>NZ_CM173596.1:0-5811713 GCF_057801335.1 Massilia sp. BAP21 | reverse complement strand
GCAGGCGCACGCCGTAGATGGCGCCGCTGGCGCCGGTGATGGCGACAACCAGGCGCGGCTTGTTCATGGACGCACCTTGGATTCGTGCCAGTCCACCGTGGCGCCGCGCACGATTTCCTGGTCGAGGTCGATCTCCAGCTCGCCCGGAATGCGCACCTTGGTGAACACGTGACCGCGGAAAGCCACCGGTTTCGTCGCGTCCAGCCCCATCTTGGCGCTGATCCCTTGCAGGTGGGGCGGGGCGACCTCGTCTTCGCCGTAGTCGTGGCCGACCGTGGTCGAGGGATCGAGCGCCGAACCCTGTGCGCCGCTGATGACGATCAAATCGCGGTCGGCCTGGAAGCGCGTGGCCACGGCCCACTCCACCTGCTGCGGATCGTGCACGTCGACGTCGTCGTCGACCACGGTCACCTGCTTGATGTCGTAGTGCGCACCGAAGGCGCCGAGGATCACGTTGCGCGGCTCGCCCTCACGCAGCTTGCGGAATTTCACGAACAAGTGATACCGGCCGACGCCGCCCACCGACAAATGCACGTCGAGCACGCCGGGGAAGCTGCGCTGCAAGTGGGCGAGCATGGTCGCTTCGCGCGGGATGGAACCGAGCAGCAGGTGCTCCATTTCGGCCGGCACGATGGTGTGGTAGATCGGATTGGCGCGGTGGGTGACGGCGGTCACCTCGATGACTTCGCGGTTCTCCTTCGCGCTGTAATACTTGGGGAATTCGCCGAACGGGCCTTCCGGTTCGCGCACCTTGGGCAGCAGCTTGCCCTCGATGACGATTTCCGCGTTGGCCGGGACGCGCACTTCGCTGCCCAGGCATTTGCTTACTGCCAGCGGCGCGCCGTGCAGGGCGCCGGCGATTTCGAGTTCGTCGTGGTCGATCGGGGTGATCGCTTGCGAAGCCAGCAGGGTCAGTGGGTCGGCGCCGATCACCACCGCCACGTCGAGCGCCTGGTTCTCGGCCTCGGCCGCTTTATAGAATGCCAGCAGGTGGCGCGGCAGCATCAGGATCGCCATGCGGTCCTTGCCGTGCACCTGGATGCGGTTGATCGACACGTTCTGGATGCCCGTCACCGGATTGCGCGCGATAACCAGGCCGGCCGTGATGTAGGGGCCGTTATCGTGCTCGCTGTGGGTGGGAATGGGCAGCAGGGCGTGCAGATCGACGTCCTTGTTCACCACCACTTGCTGGCAGGGCGCCGAACCCGCTTCGACTTCGCGCCAGGGCAGGGGATGGTCGGCCGCGTGGCGGAAGGCTGCCAGCAGGCCGGCCTGCTCGACGCCCATTGCTTCGGCGATCCAGGAACGGCGCGAGATGAAGCCGGAGACGACCGGAATCGCGTGCCCGTCGGGCTTCGGAAAGTACGCCGCCTGGCTGCCATCGAGGCGCTTGGCAATCGCGGCAAGGCGGTGCTTCAGCGGCACTCCTTCGCGCAGCACGGCCAGGCGGCCGGTGCTTTCCAGGTGGGCCAGCCATTCGCGCAGGTCGCGGGCCTTGGCCGGGGTGTCGAGTTTCTTCATCATGCGATTCCCTTGTCTGCGCCCGGCAGGCTCTCGTACTCGCCCGCCACCAGCTTGCGGCGCAAAATCTTCCCGACCGGCGACTTCGGAATCTCGCGCACGAATACGTATTCGCGCGGGCGCTTGAAGTTCAGCAGGTCCGAGGTGCGGCAGTGTTCGTTCAACGCTTCGGGCGTGATGTCGCCGCGCGCCTTCACAAAAGCCACCACCTTCTGGCCCCAGCGCTCGTCCTGCAGGCCGGCCACTGCCACTTCGTCCACGGCAGGGTGCAGCGACAGCACCGACTCGATGTCGACCGGCGAGATGTTTTCGCCGCCGCTGATGATCATGTCGTCCATGCGGCCGGTGACGAACAGGTCGCCGTCCTGGTCGATGTAGCCGGTGTCGCCCGTGAAGTACCAGCCGCCCCGGATCGACTTCGCATTCGCGTCGTCGCGGTTCCAGTAGGCTTCGAAGGCTTCGTCGCCTTCCAGGTCGCAGATGATCTGGCCTTCCTCGCCCACGGCGACGCTTCCTTCCGGTGAGCTGGCCGTCAGCGGCACCACGCGGATGCGGGTGTTGATGCCGGCGCGTCCGGCGCTGCCGGCCTTGCGCGTCGCATCCTGGTCGATGGTGAAGGTGTAGACCTCGGACGAGCCGTAGTGATTCACGAACAGCTCGGGATGGAAGGTGTCGGTCAGGCGCTTCAGCAAACCGTCCTGCATCGGCGCACCGGCGAAGCCGAGTTTGGTGACCGAGGAGATGTCGGCGCCGCGCTTTTCGCGCCAGGCCAGCATGTCGTGGTACAGCGTCGGCACCAGGTACAGGCAGGTGATGCGGTCCTGCTCGATCGAGCGGAAAGCGGCGGCGCAGTCGAACTTCGGTACGCAGACGAACAGGCCGTCGACCAGTGCCATCGCCAGCAGCGAGCGCACGCCCATGGTGTGATACAACGGCATCACGCCCAGGGTACGCTCGCCGCGCTTGTACAGATTCTGCGCCACGTGGCCGAGGGCGGCGGCGCGCTCGGCGCGGTGGCGGCGCGGCACGCCTTTCGGCTTGCCGGTGGTGCCCGAGGTGTAGAGCATCAGCGAGATGTCGTCGGCCGTGCCTTGCAGGATCGGCGTTTGCGGCGCATTCGCCAGCAGGTCGGCGAAAGCGATGGCGGCGCTGTCGGCCACCGCACCGACCGTGATGCGTGGCAGGGCCATCGCAGCCGGGCTGCCCTTGACGGCTTCCTCGCTGATCGGCTCATAGGCCACGGCGCGTGCGCCGGCGTCGACTGCGCAGTATTCCACTTCCTCCGGCTTGGCGCGCCAGTTGAGCGGGGTTGCGATCACGCCGAGGAACTGGCAGGCCCAGTGCAGGGTCGCCATCTCGATACGGTTTTGCAGCACCACCAGCAGGTGGTCGCCGCGTCCCAGTCCGAGCCTGGTGAGGCCGGCGGCGGCGCACTGGATGCGCTCGTACCACTGGGCATACGTCAGGCGCTGCTCGCCGTCGACCACCGCCAGCGCATGCGGGCTGCGTTCCACGCTTTGCAGGAATGTGCGTCCAAGATCCAGCACGATGTTCTCCTCCTATTGTTGTCGTTTGTCTGTCGCCGTGGTTCAGGCGTTCACCAGGCGCGCCTGTTCGGCGGGGCCAGTTGCGGCGTGGCCGGCGGTGTCGGGTGCGAGCGCGGCGCCATGCGGGCGGCCGAGGCGTTCGGCGGCCGTCTCCAGGACCGCCTTCACGATGTTGGTGTAGCCGGTGCAGCGGCACAGGTGGCCCGACAGCATCTCGCGTACTTCGGTCTCGCTCGGGTCCGGGTTGCGCTGCAGGTAGTCGGTGCAGGACATCAGGATGCCGGCCGTGCAAAAGCCGCATTGCAGCGCGTGGTTGCGGCGGAAGGCCTGCTGCAAATCGGACAGCCCCTCGACGTCCTTGTTCAAGCCCTCGACGGTATCGACCTGGCAGCCTTCGGCCTGCACGGCCAGCGTCATGCAGGAGCGGCCGGCCACGCCGTCGATGTTCACTGTGCAGGCGCCACAGACGCCGTGCTCGCAGCCGACGTGGGTACCGGTGGCGCCCAGCTCGTGGCGCAGGAAGTCCGACAGCAGGGTGCGCGATTCGCAGGTGCCGCTGCGCTGCTGGCCGTTCAGGACCAGCTTGATGCGCACGACATCGTCTTTACGGTAAGTCTTCATGGGATTGCCCTGTCGATTGCGGCGCGCCCCAGGTGGCGCACCAGTTGACGCCGGAACTTGGCCGAGGCGTGGTGGTCGTCCTTTGCCCCGAGTTCCCAGGCGAAGTCGTTGATGGCGGCGTCCAACTCGGCGCCATCCAGGCGCGGCCAGGCGCGCACGACCGGGCGGTCCGAGACGCCGCCCACGGCCAGGCGGATGCCGTCCGGCTTCACCACGGCGGCGACAGCGCATACCGCGAAGTCGCCATGGCGGCCCGAGAACTCGTCGAAGGCATAGCGCACGCCGCTTTGCGCCAGCGGATAGCGCACTTCTTCCACCAGTTCGTCCTGGGCGCGCGCCGTCATCAGCATGCCCTGGAAGAAGTCCGCGGCCGCCACCACGCGGCGTCCACGGCGGCTGCGCAATACGACTTCGCCCTCCAGTGCCAGCAGGGCCAGCGGCAGTTCGGCGCTGGGGTCGGCGTGGGCCACCGATCCGCAGACGGTGCCGCGGTTGCGGATCTGGAAGTGCGAGATGTGGGGGAAAGCCTGAGCCAGCAGCGGCACTTCCTGCTTGAGACCTGCGCGCCACTCGACGCTGCCCTGCGTGGCGGCAGCGCCGATCGCCAGGTGCTTGCCATCGACGCGCACGTAGTTCAGGTCCGGCACGCGCGAGATGTCGATCAGGACGCTGGGCTGGGCCAGGCGCAAATTCAGCACCGCCATCAGCGACTGGCCGCCGGCCAGGATGCGCGCGTCGTCGCCGGCCTGGGCTAGCATGGACACCGCTTCCTCGGCGCTGTCGGGACGGGCGTAATCGAAAGCTTGCGGTTTCATCGTTGACCTCCAAACAGGGCCAGCAGGCGTTGCCAGAGGCTGGGTTTCCGTGCCGGCGCGGGTGCGGCGCCTTCCGGTGCGGCGGGGCCGCCGGCTTCGCGCCCGAGTTGTTCGAACAGCTGGTTCAGCACGATCTTGGCCGCGCCTTCGAGCATGCGGCTGCCTACCGCCGCGACCTTGCCCGACACCTGCGCCGCGTAGTCGTAGCGCAGCAGGGTGCCGCTGCCCGCAGCTTCCAGCGTCACCAGCCCGCTGCCGCTGGCGCTGCCCACCGACGACAGGCCGGTGCCGGCCAGGCGCAGGCTGCGCGGCGGATCGAGTTCAGACAGGGCCACTTCGGCGGCATAGCGCGCCTTGATCATGCCCACGCCCACGGTCACGTCGGCGCGGTAGCGGTGTTCCCCGACCGGCTCCAGCGCATTGCAGCCGGGGATGACCTTGGCCAGCGCCACCGGATCGAGCAGCACGCGGAACACGGCCTTGGGCGAGGCATCAAGTTTCACTTCGCCGCGCGCGGCCAGCGACTTGCCGCCCTTGGCCGGCTTGGCGGCCGCGCTGTCTGCCGCGTTGGCGCCGGCCGGCGAGTCGGCGGCAATTGGCGCATAGTCCGGCGCGGCCGGCGCCACCTTGGCCGACGGCGAGGGCGGCGGCTCGTCGCCGCCGATCAGGTCCATCACCTTCGACGGCGTCAGCGGCAACACGATGTCCTTCACGCCCAGCGCGTCGGCCACGGCATTGCCGATGCAGGCCGGCGTGCTCATATTGTTGCCTTCGCCCAGGCCCTTGGCGCCCAGCGGCGTGAAGGGCGACGGCGTTTCCATGTGCAGGATGCGCGGCTCGGGTACTTCGCAGGTGGTCGGCACCAGGTAGTCGGCAAAGGTGCCGGACTGGAAGCTGCCGTCTTCGCCGTAGCGGAATTCTTCCATCAGCGCCGCGCCCAGGCCCTGGGCAAAGGCACCGCGGATCTGGCCGTCGGCCAGTGCCGGGTTCAGGATCTTGCCCGCGTCGTGGGTGGTCACGTAGTCGTCGATGCGTATGCGGCCGGTATGGCGGTCGACTTCCACGGCGCAGACATCGAAGGCGAAACCATACGCGGCCGAGGTATTCACGCGGTCCTGCTCGTCCGGCGCGCCCAGCTGCGGCGCGGTCCAGAAGGCGGTTTCGCGCAGGCCCGGTTCCACGCCGGCCGGCAGCAAGGCCGGCGCCCAGTGCGGGCTGGCGGCCATGCGCAGGAAGGGCAGCGACTTCGACGGATCGGCCTTCGCGTACACCTTGCCGCCTTCAAAGACGATGTCGGCTGCATCCACGCCCAGCTGGGGCGCGGCGATCGCGGCCAGCTTGTCGCGCAATTTGACGGCCGCCAGGTGCACGGTGCCGGCCACCGCGCCGGCGAAGCGGCTCGAGTAGTTACCGGCGGCGACCGACCAGGCATCCTTTTGCGTATCGAATTCCACGTTCACGGCCACGCCGTCGGGCACGATGCCGAACACGTCGGCCACCACCTGGGCGCAGACGGTGCGGTGGCCCTGGCCGGCCGGGGCCGAGGCGATGGTCACGTTGACGCCGCCGAGCGGGTCGATGGCCACGCTGGCCGAAGCGATGGCGCCGTTCTTCGGGCCGGCCTTGGCGCGCGCTTCCTTCGGCAGCACGGTGGTGATATAGCCCATGTTCGAGATCGAGGGCTCGACGATGGCGGCGAAGCCGATGCCGTACAGGCGGCCTTCGGCGCGCGCTTTATCCCGCCGCGCATACAGCTCGGCCAGGCGGCCTTCGCCCTGCACCAGTTCCAGCGCGCCCTGGTAGTTGCCGGAGTCGATCAGGGCGCCGGCCGCGGCTTGATAGGGAAAGGCGCCGGCCGGGATGAAGTTGCGGCGGTACAGGTCGACCGGGTCGAGCTGCAGTTCCACGGCGATGCGCTGCATCAGGCGTTCCAGCGCAAAGTAGACCTGCGGGCCGCCGAAGCCGCGCACCAGGCCGGCCGGGGTCTTATTCGTCAGCACCACGCGATTGCGCACCAGCAGGTTCGGGATCGCATAGGCGCCGGTCAGGCAGCCGTGCATGCGGTAGAAGGTGGCCGGTTCCGGCGCGCGCAGGTAGCCGCCGCAATCGTCGAACTGGTCGTATTCCAGCGCCGTGATGCGGCCGTCGGCTTCGACGGCAGCGCGGATGGTCGACAGGCGGTTGGTGGCCGAGGTCAGGCCGGCCAGGTGTTCGAGGCGGTCTTCGACCCATTTGACGGGCGCACCAGCCTTGCGCGAGGCGAGGCACATCAGCACCACGTATTGGAACACCGCGTGCTTGACGCCGAAGCTGCCGCCGGAATCGCGGAAGGTGCGGTGGCGCAGCTTGTGGCCGGGCACGCGCAGCGCCAGCGCCATCACGGTATGCAGCGAGAACGGGCCCATGAAGTTGGAGGCGACGTCGTAGCCTTCTTCTTCCGACTGCCAGTCGGCCACGACCACCGCGCCTTCGATCGGGGTGCAGGAATTGCGCGGGTAGCGCACCGTGAGTTCGACCGTGTGCGGCGCGTTTTCGAAGGCGGCTTCCGGTTCGCCGTAGCGGAAATGACGGTCGCTGACCACGTTGCTGCCCACGCCTTCGTGCAGGATGGGGGCGTCGGGCAGGATCGCGTCGTCGATCGAGGTGACCGGCTCGAGCTGGGTGTAGTCGACCACCACCATATCGGCGGCGTCCTCGGCCAGGTAGCGGGTATCGGCCACGACTACCGCCACCGGTTCGCCGACGTAGCGCACGCGGTCCACGGCCAGCGCCCACATCTCCATCGGCGCCTTGACGCCGACGACAAAAGGTTTCGACCAGTCGCGGATGTCGGCGCCCGTGAGCACGGCGCGTACGCCGGGTGCGGCTGCGGCGCGGGCGGTGTCGATCTTGTTGACGCTAGCGTGCGCATGCGGGGAACGCACCACCACGGCTTGCAGGGTGCCCGGCTTGACGCCGACGTCGTCGCCGTATTGGCCGTGGCCGGTGAGCAGCGAAGCGTCTTCGATGCGCTGCATCGGGCGGCCGGTATAGGGCTGCTGGGTTGGCGCGGATTCCTGCTCGGGCCGATGGTGAAGCTTCATTTCCATGCGTCGGTGTCTCCTGCGGTGATGCTTTTTTATTTGAAACGAGTATAGGGAGGACTATGCATCACGACAAATAATGTTTAATGAAGTTATCCATCAATAATCGTGATGCATCGGGCGTGATGCGGCCGAACGCAGCCGCATCACGCCTTATTGCCTGGCCTCGTCGTGCGCGTCGAGGCCGAGCGTGCGTTTTTCTTCCTCGCCCATCCCGGCATGCCCGCTGCCATGGAACAGCGTGCGCCATACGCCTCTCTTCAGGTCGCTCGTGCCGAACAGCGCATCGCAGATCGGGAAGGTGAGGTTGAAATTCCGGGTCGCCATCAGCTCCGGATGGTGGTGGATGACATGCATGCGGCGCACCGTGTTCACCAGCGGCAGACGGTCGAGGAAGGGACTGTCGACCACGTGCGAGGCGGTGTGCAACGCTTCGTACATCAGGAAATAGGCGGCCATGGTCGTCATCGCGATGTAGCCCGCGTTGGCGGACCACAGCCAGCCCACCAGCAGAGCAGGCGGCAGCGCAGCCAGCACGAACATCACCGGCGCAAACGGCGGGAACAGCAGGGCGCGCCATTCGCGCTGGCCCTGGTATTCCAGCGTCACGTGGGTGAAGAACTGGTGGTGCACCGCGCAGTGCCGCTTGTAGACGGCATTGAAGTACTTGCTCGGGCGGTGCAGCAGGTAGCGGTGCGCCGCCCATTCGGCCCAGTTCCCGAACAGGAAGATCGGCAGTGCGACCAGCCACTCCTGCCAGCGCACGTTCTCGAGCCGGAACAGGCACCAGGCGATCACGCCGCCGGTGAACAGCAGCGTGAAGCCGAGGTGCATCTCGCCCCGGTACCAGCTTGGGGTGGATGCCACATACTCGTTGCGGAAGCGGTAGGAACGTTCATGAATCTTTTGGTCTTTCGCATGCATGGCAGGGTCTCCTTATGCGATCCAGGCTCAGTTTCAACCCGGGGTTCAGGCTTGCGCCGCCGGTTCTTCGTCCAGCTTGCCGATGGTCTCGGGCACGATTAGGGCGCCGATCAGGAAGATCACGCTGATCGCGCCCAGGAACAGGGCCAGCGACATCGGCACGTCGGTCGGCATCGGCGAGGCCAGCGACACGAAGGTCGGCAGCACGCCGCCAATCGCGAAACCGATGTTCCACGAGAGACCGGTGCCGGTGGCGCGGATCGTGGTCGGGAAGCGCTCGTTCAGGAAGATCAGGATCGGCGCATAGCCCATGCTGCCCAGCATGCTGAAGACGATCACGAAGAAGCCAAGGGTCACGGCGTTGGTCACGCCCGGCATCAGCAGGGCGATGGCCGGCAGCAGGATCAAACGCAGCACGCCTACCCACACGAAGGTCTTCTTGCGGCCGATGAAGGTGCTCAGGTGACCGGTGGCGATGGAGGCGACGATCACGCCGATACTGGCCAGCATGAGGATGAAGCCTGCCGTCTCGGCCGGCGTGCCGTTCACGACTTTCAGGTAGGTTGGCAGGAAGCCCGAGGTCAGGTAGTAGCCGGCGCCGCCGCCGATGGTCAGCAGCAGGTTGACCAGCAGGACGTTGCGGTACTGGCCAGTGAACAGGGTGCGGATCGGGTTGGCCATCGGGGCTGCGGCGGCCTTGCTGCGCGCCTTGGCTTCCTGCAGCTTCTTGAACATCGGCGATTCCTCGAGCTTGCCGAAGATGGTGATGCCCAGCACCGCGCTGATGATCCCGGTGAAGAACATGCAGCGCCAGCCCCATTCCTCGAACTGCTCGCCGGGGAAGGCGGCCGACAGCGCGTAGTAGGCGATCGAGGCGAACAGCGCGCCCAGGCCGGCGCCGCCGCCGCCGATCAGGCCCGACACGGCACCACGCCAGCGCGGCGCCACCGATTCGGTGCCGATGGTGTGGGTTGCCGCGACCACGCCGCCGACAAACACGCCCTGGATCAGGCGCAGGACGATGAACAGGATCGGTGCGGCGACGCCGATGGTGGCGACCGTCGGCAGCAGGCCGAAGGCGGCGGTCGAGACGCCGACGCCGATCATCGAGGCGATCATCGCCGCCTTGCGTCCCTTGCGGTCGGCGTAGGAACCGAACAGCGCCGAGCCGAGAGGGCGCATCAGCAGCGTCACGCCGAACGAAGCATAGACGGCCGCCAGCGACAGCATCGCGTGCTCGGACGGGAAGAACAGCTTGCCGATAATCGGCGCCACGAACAGCAGGATGAAGAGGTCGTACAGGTCGAGCGACCAGCCGATGCACGAGGCAACCACCGCCCTGAGCGTGTGGCGGTTGTTCTCGCGCTCGGTGAGCACGGTTTGATTGGTGAGCACAGCCATGTTTGTCTCCTAGGTATGTGTGATCACGGCGCCAGCGACGCCGTGGATGCTGCGGTTACTTCCGTCCAGCCTGGCCTGCGACTTGTATCAGTCCTTGTCAAACCAGCGCTGGTTGTGCTTCCCAGCGCTGCTGGCGCCGTCCTGCGAGGATGGCGTCGGCGATCTTCTCGGCCATCATGATCGTGGGGATGTTGGTGTTTGCCGACGGCAGGCGCGGCATCAGCGAGGCGTCGACCACGCGCAGGTTGGCTACGCCATGCACGCGGCCCTGGCCGTCGGTGACGGCATCGCGTTGTGTCGATGGACCCATGCGGCAGGTGCCGCTTGCATGCCAGACGCCGAACACGCTCTTGCGGATAAAGGCGTGCAGCGCGGCGTCGTCGGCCAGCAGGGCGTTCATGCGCTGGCCGCCGGTGACGAAGCGTTCGATCAGCCACTGGCGCAGCGGCGCCGGCACGTCGAGCGCGGCGCCGAGCACGCGCGTCAGCAGGGCGTTGCCGGGGCTGTGGCGGCTCAGGGCTTTCACGCGCGCGCTGAAGGCGGCGGGGAAAAAGTCGCCAGCGTGCTTGTGCAGTGCGCTGCCCTGGACGACGGCGGCCAGGCGGCGCACGCCGATGGCCATGCGCTGCAGGTCGCGTTCGTCAGACAGGAGATTGAGTTCGACGTCGGGCGCCGCCAGCGGGTCGCGGGACGCAAGGCGCACCTGGCCGCGCGAGTAGGGCCGGTTGCACCACAGGAAGAAGAGGCCGAGGCGGTTGCCGAGCGCATGCCAGGCGGCGCGCGTGGCGCTCGACAGATACATGTCGGCGTTGTCGCAATCGTCCAGGTTGGAGGAGAAGCGCGCCGCCGTCATGCTGGCGCGGCGGCGGCTCAGGGGCATGCGGAATTCGGGCGCCAGGAAGTGGCAGAAGGTCAGGGCCGGGTGGTCCTGCAGATTGCGGCCGACGCCGGGCAGGTCGGCCACCACGCGGATGCCGAGGCTGGACAGGGCGGCGGCATCGCCGATCCCGGCTTGCAGCAGCAGGGTAGGGGACTGCAGGGCGCCGGCCGAAAGGATGAGTTCATTCGCGTCGTAGCGCACGCGGATGCCGGCGCTGTCTATCGCGCTGACGCCGCGCGCAGCGTTGCCCTCGGTCAGCACATGCTCGACGCGCATGCCCGACAGGATGGTCAAATTCGGCCGCGCACGGGTGGCGGCGTCGAGGTAGCCGACGGCGGTGGAGACGCGCTGGTCGTCGATGTTCGAAAACGCGGCCGGGAACAGGCCGTCGCCGAATTCGCCGTTCTGGTCTTCGAGGTAGGGCAGGCCGGTGCGCTTCAGGCCATCGGCAAAGGCGTGGCAGAAGCGCGGCCAGTTGTCCGGGCCGATGCGGCGGATCGGCACCGGGCCGGCATTCCCGTGCAAGGACGAGCCGCCGAAGTCGAGATCGCGTTCCAGCTTGCGAAAGTAAGGCAGCACCTCGTCCCAGCCCCAGCCGGCGGCGCCTTCGTTGGCCCAGGCATCGTAGTCGCGCGGCAGGCCGCGATTCGCCGCCTGCACGTTGATGCTGGAGCCGCCGCCCATCACGCGGCCCTGTTCATACACTTTGAGCGGCGAGGCGGCAGTGGCCTTCGCCTTCAGTTCGGGCCAGATGAAACGGTCGCCGCAGAACAGCGGCATCGGATAGCTGTCGAGGATTTCGGCCGGCACCTGGCCAGGTGGCGTGTCAGCGCCGGCTTCGATCAGGGCGACGCGCACGCCGGGGTCGGCGGACAAGCGGTTGGCTAGCACACAGCCTGCCGAGCCTCCGCCCACGATGAGGTAATCGTATCGTTCCTGCGCCGTCTCCACGTGCGTCTCCTTCATGTCTGGTGCAGGGCTGGCCTTTGCAAATCCACCATGACCACTGCTTTTATGATTGAAGGGTAACGCTTTACGGTCATCTATTCTAATAATGTTTGTTTATGCGTAATATCAGAAAAACTGATGGTCAAGCAAAGGTATGGATGAGTAGTCTGGATACGTCAGCTGTGGGCGAGGAGGAAGCGGCCGGCCTCGTCGATGATGCGCGCGCCTTGGTCGCGGTGCGGCGAATGGCCGCAGTCCGGCAGCACCAGCACCTCGGCCTGGGGCAGCAGGCGCCCGATGCCGTGCACCTGTTCCAGGGTGCCGTATTCGTCGCCTTCACCCTGGATGGCCAGCAGCGGCGCGGTGATGCGCGCCACTTCTTCGCGGATGTCCCAGCTGCGGAAGGCCGGGTCGAGCCAGACATCGTTCCAGCCCCAGAAGGCGGAGTTGACGTCGTCGTGATGGCGCGCCAGCCGCTCGCGCAATGGACCATTCATATAAGCCTCGCGCGCTTGGCGGATTGAAGCCACATCGATCTCCTCGACCAGGATGTGCGGCGCCATCACGATCACGCCGCTTACCGGCTCGCGCGCCGCGTGCAGCAGGGCGATCGAGGCGCCGTCGCTGTGGCCGAACAGCCAGGGGCGTTCGACGCCCAGTTGCGCCAGCAGGGCCGGCAGCACTTCCCAAGCTTGGCGATGCATGAAGTCGTGCGGCAGCGGTTCGTCGAGCGGACGCGCTGTCGAGCGGCCGTAGCCATAGCGCGAGTACACCAGGCCGCGCAGGCCGTGGGCCAGGCAAAAGCGCTGCGGGAAGTCGCGCCACAGCGAGACTGAACCGAGACCTTCGTGCAGGAAGACGACGGTCGGATGATTGGATTCAGCGGCGCCGACCCAAGTGGTTTCGTGGCGCACGGTGCGGCCGCGCCAGGCGATATCGACAAAGGAAGTGGCTGGGGCGGAGGTGGCAGGCATCGGGAGCAGGCTGGTATGAATAGGGCAAAGCCCGGCGCGGGGTTCGCGGTGGCAGGCCAGAAAATTCTAGCACGGCAATAATCTTCCCGATTTCAATGCCGTGCGCATAAAGACATCGATAAATCGGATACCTTGCGTAATTCAGATACCGTTCGGTATAATTGCCGCCCTTTTCAAGATTCCGCCTCCCATGTCTGTTTCACTCTCCCTGCGCGTCGGCGTCTCGGCTTGCCTGCTTGCCCTGGGCGCCTGCACGCTCGGCCCCGATTTCCAGCGTCCCGCGTCCGCCCCCGCCATCGCCTCGTTCGCGAGCGCCGCAACCCAAACCGGCGCCGCCGTGTCCAGCAACACGGTCGAGGGAGCCATCGATCCGTCGTGGTGGACGCTGTTCCAGGACCCGCTCCTGGTCGAACTCGAACGCGAAGCGGTCGGCGTCAACCTCGACCTGCAGGCCGCCGCCGCACGCGTCGCGCAAAGCCGCGCCGCCTTGCAGGTGAGCGGCGCCGCACTGCTGCCAAGTGTGGATGCCGGCGCCTCCTATGCGCGCCAGCGCGCCAGCGGGAAGGGCACGAACGCGCTGAGCGGCGCCACCGACCAGCACGCGTTCAGCCTGTCGCAAGCCGGTTTCGACGCCAGCTGGGAGCTCGATTTGTGGGGCCGCGCACGGCGCTTGCAGGAAGCCAGCGCGGCGCAGTTCGAAGCGGCCGGCTTCGATGCGGCCGCGATGCGCGTCTCGCTGACGGCCGAAGTGGCGCGCGTCTACCTGGAACTGCGCGGCGTGCAGAACGACTTGCGCGTGGCCCGTTCGAACAGCGAGATCGCCGCGAAAAGCCTGCACGTGGCCGAGCGCCGCCGCAGCCAGGGCGTGGCCACCGAGTTCGATACCTCGGTCGCGCGCGCCCAGTTGGCCAGTTTCGAAGCGGCCATTCCCGAGCTTGAAGGGCGCGGCGCCGCCCTGGCCAATGCATTGGCGCTGCTGCTGGCGAAACCGCCGCGCGTCCTCGACGCCCAGCTGTCCGGCGCCGCCGAGTTGCCCGGCTTGCCGGCCCAGGTACCGGTCGGCCTGCCGTCCGAGCTGGCCCGGCGCCGACCCGACATCCTGCGCGCCGAAGCCCAGCTGCACGCGGCTACCGCGCAGATCGGCGCGGCCCAGGCCGATTTTTATCCGAGCATCAGCCTTACCGGCAGCGTCGGCGCCCAGGCCCTGTCGTTCTCCGACCTGGGCGACTGGGGTGCGCGCCAGTTCGCCATCGGCCCGGCCCTGCACCTGCCGATCTTCGAAGGTGGGCGCCTGAAGGGCAACCTCGCACTCACTGAAGCGCGCCAGCAGGAAGCGGCGATCGCCTACCAGAAGACGGTACTGGGCGCCTGGCACGAAGTCGACAACGCCTTGTCGGGCTACCGCCGCGTGCAGGCGCGCGCCGCGCAGCTCGACGTGGCGGTGCTGGAAAACCGCCGCGCCCTGACCCACGCCGAGCGCCGCTATGCGCAGGGCGCGGCCGACTACCTCACCGTGCTGGTCACCCAGCAGCGCCTGCTCGATAGCGAAAACGCCGCCTCGCGCGGTCGCACCGACATGGCCCTGGCCATGGTGGCGCTGTACAAGGCGCTGGGCGGCGGCTGGGATGCGGAGCAAGCACGATGATCCACGCCTGGACGCCATCCGGCGAATCCGACCTGCCGCTCTGGGTGCGCGACCTCGACGACGACACCTACGGCGTGCACCACCGCCGCCTGTGCGTGTGGGCCGACGAATTCGACGGCAGCTGGCACTGGGAAATCCAGACCTGGGACGATACCGGCGTGGCCGGGCAGGGCGTTGCCGCCAGCCGCGACGAAGCCATGCTGCTGGCCGATGCGGCCGCGCGCACACTCATTGGCCCGCAGGATGGAGAGGCAACATGACGGCGCACGCGCTTCCCATTCCCGGCGCTCCGGCCGCTGCGCACCCGGCGGGCAAACCCGCCGCCCCGCCGGCCGTCCATCCTTTCGGCCCACGCCTGCTGACCGGCGTGCTCGGCGTCTTCGTCGCCGCCATGATGTCGGGCCTGAACAGCCGTATCGGCGGCCTGGCGCTGACCGACATCCGCACCGCCTTCGGCATGGGCGTCGACGACGGCAGCTGGATCAACAGCCTGTACGCCGCCTTCGAGCTCGCGGCGATGCCGTTCTCGGCCTGGTTCGCGGTCACGTTTTCCTTCCGCCGCTACCACCTGGCGGTGGTGGCCACCTTTGCGCTGCTCGGCATCCTGACGCCGCTGGCGCCGAACGTCGAGATCCTGCTGGCGCTGCGCTGCCTGCAGGGGCTGTTCGGCGGCCTCTTGATTCCGGTGTTGATGGCGGCGGCGCTGCGCTTCTTCCCGCTGCCGCTGCGCCTGTATGGCCTGGCCCTGTATGCGATGACGGCCACCTTTGCGCCGAACGTGGCGACCTGGCTGTCCGGCACCTGGACCGACGGCCTGCACGTCTGGCAGCTGCTGTTCTGGCAAACGATTCCGCTGGCGCTGTTCGCGCTGGGCGCGGTGGCCTGGGGCATTCCGCAAGACCCGGTACGCCTGGAGCGCTTCGGGCAGGTCGACTGGATGGGGCTGGTCACCGGCTTCATCGGCCTGGTCATGCTCGGCATCGGCCTGACCCAGGGCGAGCGCCTCGACTGGTTCAACAGCCCGCTGGTGTGCTGGCTGTTCGGCGCCGGGGGCGCGCTGCTGGCCATCTTCCTGCTGTGCGAATGGTTTCACCCCATGCCCTTCATCAAGCTGCAGCTGCTGCACCGCCGCAACCTGGGCCTGGGCTTCGCCATCTTCGTCGGCCTGCTGGTGGTGCTGCTCTCCGGCTCGCTGCTGCCGGCGAACTACCTCGGCCACGCCTGGCATTTCCGCACGCCGCAGCTGGCCGTGATCGGCCTGGAAGTCGGCCTGCCGCAGTTCGTGCTGGGGCCGGCCGTGTCCTGGCTGCTGTACAAGAAGTGGGTCGACGCGCGCCATGTGTTCGCGGGCGGCCTGGTGCTGATCGCGCTGTCCTGTCTGGCCGCTTCGCGCGTGACGCCCAACTGGATGGCCGAGCAGTTCGTGCTGGCCCAGGCCTTGCAGGCCTTCGGCCAGCCGATGGCCGTGATCGCGCTGCTGTTCCTCGCCACCAGCGTGGTGCAGCCGATGGAAGGGCCGCAGGTCTCGGGCATCGTGAATGCCCTGCGCGTGCTCGGCACCCTGATCGGCAGCGCCGTGGTCGGCCGCCTGCTCGCGGTGCGCGAAGCGATGCATGCCAACGTGCTGCTCGATACCGCCGCGAATGCGCGCCGTTTGGCCGGCGCTTTGGTGCCGGCGCAACTGGGCGAGGTGGCGCAGCGTGTCGCGCACCAGGCCTTCGTGCTGGCCATCGGCGACAGCTACCTCGTGCTCGGGGTGCTGGCGCTGGCGCTGGTGCCTTTCGTGCTCGCGCTGCAGTACATCGCGCCGCCGGCCCTGCCTCCGAAAGAACATTAAATACAAACAGCATCATCAAGGATCAGCATGTCTCTCCCGAACACCGCAAAAATCACCGTCGCCGTGCTGCTCGCCGCCGTCCTGGCCGGCAGCGCCTATTCGTTCAGCTATGGCGAAGGCCACGGCGCGCGCCAGAGCACCGACGACGCCTACGTCACCGCCGACTTCACCCTGGTCGCACCGAAAGTGGCCGGCAACGTGCTCGAGGTCCTGGTCGAGGACCACCAGGCCGTGAAGAAGGGCCAGCTGTTGGCCCGGATCGACGACCGCGACTACGTCGTGGCCGTCGACATGGCCAAGGCCGACCTGGCCCAGGCCGAGGCCGACCTCGCGCGCCTGCGTGCCACCGCGCTGCAACAGGGCAGCGCCATCGAGCGTGCCAGCGCCGCCGTCGCGGCCGACCAGGCGACCTTGACATACGCCCGCGCCAACGAAGCCCGCTACCGCGACCTGTCGTCGGACGGCTCGGCAACGCTGCAGGACCGCCAGCAAGCCGAGTCCCAGGCCCAGGCCGCGGCGGCCCAGCACAAGGCCAACAGCGCGGCGTTGCTCGGTGCGCGCCAGCAGGTGGCGATCCTGCGCGCCCAGGTGGAGCAGGGCGAGGCCCAGGTGGCGCGCAGCAAGGCGGCGCTGGAGGCGGCCGAGCTGCACCTGTCGTATACGAAGATCGTCGCCCCGATCGACGGCGTGGTCGGCCAGCGCAGCGTGCGCGTCGGCGCCTATGCCCAGGTCGGCGCATCGATGCTGGCCATCGTGCCGCTGCAGTCGGCCTATGTGGAAGCGAACTTCCGCGAGACCCAGCTGGCACGCATGCGCGTCGGCCAGCGCGTCGACATCGCCGTCGACATGCTGCCGGGGACCACGCTGCACGGTCACGTGGCCAGCCTGGCGCCGGCCAGCAGTGTTTCCTTTTCTCCGATTGCACCGGATAATGCGACCGGCAATTTCACCAAGGTGGTACAGCGCCTGCCGGTGAAGATCGTCATCGATCCGGGCCAGGAGGCCGCACGCCTGCTGAAGGTGGGCATGTCGGTGACGCCGACCGTGGCGCTGGAAGGCTGACCCGACCCATTACAAGAACCGAGACCATGAACCGATCCGACGCCATCAAGGAAGCTCCCACGCCCAGCCGGCCGGCCCGCCTGACGCGCGAGCAGAGCCGCGCCCAAACCCGCGAGCGCCTGCTGGCCTCGGCCGCCGTCGTGTTCTCGCGCGAAGGGTTTGCCGGCGCCTCGGTCGACCGCATCGCCGAGGAAGCCGGCTATTCGAAGGGCGCGCTGTACTCGAACTTCTCCTCGAAGGACGAACTCTTCTTCGAGCTGTTCGACTATTACGCCGGCGGCCAGGCCGATGAACTCTGCCGCCGCCTCGATGCAGTGGAGGGCGCCGAGGAAGCCATCGCCACCGTCTGCACCTGGGCCAACGGCTTGCAGCACGAGCCGGACCTGCGCATGCTGGTGCTCGACCTGACGCGCCTGGTGCGCAACCACACGGTTTTGTTCGAGCGCCACACGCGCCTGTTCGACGAACAGTGGAAGGCGGTCGGCAGCCGGTTGGCCAAGATCTTCCCGGACGGCCGCTCGCCGGTCGCGCCGCTGGTACTGGGCGCGCTGGTGATGGAACTCACCTACGGGAATGCGATGCAGCTGCACGCCGAACTGCGCGCCGGCGACCTGATCGGCCTGGCCTTGCGCGCGCTGCGCGACGCCCACCGCGCCTGAAACCTGACCGGACCTGTCATGCTCCTGAAAACCGCCTTGCTCTTCGTCGCCACCGCCCTTGCCGAAATCGTTGGCTGCTTCCTGCCCTACCTGTGGCTGCGCAAGGGCGGCTCCATCCTGCTGCTGGTGCCGGCCGCAGCGAGTCTGGCGCTGTTCGTCTGGCTGCTGACCCTGCACCCGGCTGCGAGCGGACGCGTGTATGCGGCCTATGGCGGGGTGTACGTGGCCACGGCGCTGGTGTGGCTGCGCTTTGTCGACGGCGTCGCGCTGTCGCGGCTCGACTGGGCCGGGGCGGCCATTGCCCTGTGCGGGATGGCGATCATCGTCTCGGGCTGGAAGAGCGCCTGACAGCGGCAGCGCTCATGGCCATACCTTTTCCGTCGATATCCAGTCCACGATGGCAAACGAATCGTAGGCAATGTAGAACAAGCCGCCAGCAAGCAGTGTGAGGAGCAGGGCAAGGAGCCGGATGAGCCGCGAAGCGGTCGTGCGGCCCGATGCAGCCGCGCGTCGGGCGTACATGAACACGGCAGGCGCGCCAAGCAGGCAAAGAAGCGCCGCGCCAAGGTAGAGCCAGCAGAATACGCAGCTGGCCGACAGGGTGGAGGTCGTCATCTGTGCCTCATTCGAACTTGCAGCATGGTGTATTGCCCTTGCTCCAACCAGCCCAGCACTCTCAAATGCTAGTCGGCAAATGATCAGCGTGCATTTCTTCCTTGAAAATGAGAGTCAGAATGGCTCAAGCAGGGCAGGTGTATATTACAGATGCTGCTACGCAATATGTTGCGGGTCAGCAATCGCCTGCAGTCGCGGGGAGCGCGTGCGAAGCCATCCGAGCACGCGGGGTGTGATGTCAAAATGCCTGGACCAGGCACGCCGAGCGACAACGGCTATGTATCGCTGACCTGGCGCGGCATCGACGGCAGCGTCCTCGGCACCGTCGCCACCGCCACGCTCGACTCGCACGACGGCGCCTGGCAGCAGTACCAGGGCTGGTTCGACATGCCGGCCTCGGCCTTCTCGGTGGACTACACGATGAACTTCGTGCGCAACTTCGGCTACGACCTCGACAACTACTTCGACGACAACGTGCTGGACATCTTCAAGGTGCCGGAAACGGGCACGCTGGCCCTGAGCCTGCTCGACGTGGCCGCCATCGCCTCGGTGCGCCGACGCAGCCGCTGACCCATCGCCCCCGGCAACGCGCCGGGCGAGCCTTCCGAACGGCGGCCTGGTGCCGCCGTTTTTGCATTCGTGCGCAGAAAAACACGAACGGCTCTTCTATTGATAGTGAATTCTCATTATAATTAATGCCAGGCCGCTCGCGGCATCAACAAGAACTCACCGTCACCGGATAAGGAACCGCCCCATGCACGTCCTCGCCTGCCAACGCACGCCGCTCACGCTCGCCATCCTGCTGGCCTTCAGCGCCTCCGCGCATGCCCAAACGGCATCGTCCCGCATGGACAAGGATCCCGACAGCATCCCGACCGTCGTGATCTCGGCCAGTGCCCTCGGCCTGCTGAGCGACGACATGGTCACCCCGGTCACCTCGCTCGGCGGCGGCGAACTGGTGCGCGCCCGCGAATCGACGCTGGGCGAGACCCTGGCCGGCCAGCCCGGCATCACCTCCAGCCACTTCGGCGCCGGCGCCAGCCGCCCGGTGATCCGTGGCATGGACGGCCCGCGCGTGAAAATCCTGTCCGACGGCGCCGAGATCCAGGATGCCTCGACCATCAGCCCGGACCATGCCGTCGCCTTCGAGCCGGTGCTGGCCGAGCGCATCGAAGTGTTGCGCGGCCCGTCCGCGCTGGCCTATGGCGGCGGCGCGGTGGGTGGCGTGGTGAATATCCTCGACCGCAAGATCCCGACCGCGATGCCGGACAAACCGCTCGAGGGTTCGGTCGAACTGCGCGCCAACTCGGTGGCGCAGGAAAAGACCACGGCCTTCGAATTCACCGGCGGCGCGGGCAATCTCGCCATCCACGCAGAAGGCGTGCTGCGCGATGCCGACGCCTACAAGGTCGGCAGCGGCTGGGAAGGCGGCGGCCGCGTACCTGGCAGCTACAAGGAAAGCGAGACGGGCAGTGTCGGTTTGTCGTGGATCGGCGAGCGCGGCTTCATTGGCGCGGCCTATACCAAGGAGCGCAGCGAATACGGCATCCCGGGGCACAACCACGAATTCGGTTCCTGCCACCCGCACGGCGACCACCTGCATTGCGGCGGCCACGAGGAAGAGGGCGAGGAAGGCCACGAGGACCACGAGCATGAGCACGAACATGGCGCGGAAGACGTCCCGGTCGTGAAGCTCGACAGCGACCGCTGGGACATCCGCGGCGAATACCGCGAGCCGCTGGCCGGCTTCAGCAAGCTGCGCGTGCGCGCTTCGATCACCAACTACCAGCACGACGAACTGGAAGACGGCATCGTTGCCACCAGCTTCAAGAACAAGGCCCACGATGGCCGCCTCGAACTCGAACACAAGCCGCTGGGTGGCTGGCGCGGCGTGCTCGGCCTGCAGACCGGGAAGCGCGACTTCGCCGCCTCCGGCGAGGAAGCCTACGTGCCGTCCACCGTCACCAAGAAGCACGCGGTGTTCCTGCTTGAAGAATACAAGCTGGGCGACTGGCGCTTCGAAGCGGCGGCGCGCCACGAGTGGCAAGACATCGACGTGGATTCCGAGACCCAGCGCGACACCAGCGCCCGCGGCACCTCGGTAGCAGCCGGCGCGGTCTGGAAGTTCAGCCCCGAATACTCGCTGCGCGCCTCGGTGTCGCGCAGCCACCGCCTGCCGACCGCCGAGGAGCTGTACGCCGACGGCGCCCACCTGGCCACCAGCACCTGGGAAATCGGCAACGAGAACCTGACGAAGGAGACCTCGAACAACGTCGACCTCACGCTGCGCAAATATGCCGGCGCGACCACCTTCTCGCTGAGCGCCTTCCACAACCGCGTGAACGACTACATCTACGCGAACACGCTGGATGCGCACGAAGGGTTCCAGCTGATCGAGTACGCCCAGCGCGATGCCACCTTCACCGGCCTGGAAGGCGAAGTGCGGCGCAAGCTGACGTCGAACCTGAACGCCAGCCTGTTCGGCGACATGGTGCGTGCCCGCTTCGAGGACGGCGCCAACCGCAACCTGCCGCGCATCGCACCCTACCGCGTCGGCGCCAAGCTCGACGCCAACTGGCAGCGCTGGCACGGCCTGGTCGAATTCGTGCACGTCGGCAGCCAGGACGACGTGGCCCAGTTCGAAACCCCGACCGGCGGCTACAACATGCTGAACCTGGGCACCCATTACACGACCCGCATCGGCGGCGTGCCGGCCCAGTTCTACGCCCGCATCAACAATGCGACGAACGAGCTGGCCTTCAGCCATACCTCGTTCATCAAGAACGCGGCGCCGCTGGCCGGCCGCAACCTGACGGCGGGGCTGCGCCTGGTCTTTTAAGCCATCGAGCAGGCGCATGCCTGCCGGCCCGGCGCATCCGTGTGGGTGCGCCGGGCATGTTTTTTGGAGTAGCGAATGAAAAAACTGATCAAACTCGGCGACTACGCCGGCATCGCCGCCTCGGCCCTGTGCCTGGTCCATTGCGTGGCCGGGCCGCTGCTGGTGCTGGCCTTTCCGGTGCTGGGGCTGGGCGGCCAGCACCATGCCTTCCACGACTTGCTGCTGGCGGCGGTGACGGTACCGGTGCTGCTGGCCTTATTGCCGGGCTACCTGGCGCACCGCGATCCCTTCGTGCTGCCGGTCGGGCTGGCGGGACTGGCGTGCTTCCTGGCGGCGGTGTTCTTCGTCGGGCCGCGCTACGGCCAGGGTGCGGAGACGGCGCTGGCGATCGTCAGCAGCGTGCTGCTGGTGTCGGCGCACCTGCGCAATCATCGGGGATGCAAGCGCTGTGTTGCGGCTGGGGGTAACGGGAAGGCTGTGCACTGATTGCTGAACGCGTGGCCCGGTCCACCCTACGGGTTAGGGCGCGTAGGGTGGACGGCTCTGCCGTCCACGCGTTCAAGCAGCGGATGCGTCTACCTGCACTGGCTGCACAGCCCATACAAGGTCAACTCGTGCGACTCCAGCACGAAGCCTTGCGGCGTCAGCTTCTTCATGTCCCCCGGACAGGCATGCACCTCATACACCTTGTCGCAGGCGCGGCAATGGAAGTGGTGATGGTGTTCGTGCCCGGCGATCTCGTAGCGGTCGCCGCCGCCGGGCAGCGACACGGCGGCGATGTCGCCGGCTTCCAGCATCGCCTTGATGTTGCGGTAGATGGTGGCCATGCCGATGCCGGGCACGGCGCCTTGCGCATGCTCCAGGAGTTCCTGCGGTGACAGCGGACGGCCGGCGGCGGCCATCACTTCCTGGATGGCCTTGCGCTGACGCGTATTTCTTTCCATGTAATCGATCCTTCAATGGCCGGGGCGGCACGGGCAATCCGGTATTATCGCGCGATTCTGGCGATATTGCTCCTGCGGCCCACAGCTTTATTCCTCCGCGGCCGGCAGCGGCGCCCAGCCCATGTCCTTGAAGAACGCCTGCGCCAGGCGCTGGTAACCCGGCACCGTGAAGTGGATCAGGTCCTTGGCCATCAGCGCCGGCGACTGGCGCGCCCACTCGTAGGCCTTGCCCTGGCCGCCCATCGCGTCTTGCATGCTCCAGGCGCTGCAGCCGGCGGCCTGGGCCACCTCGGCCTGCAACCGGTTGATGTCGGCATGGATGCGCGAGTACTGCAGCAGGTCGATCTGCGCCGCCTTTTTCCTGCGCGCCTGCGCTTCGCGTTCCTTGCGTGTCTTGGCCTTGCGGATGTTCGCCGAGCGCGGCACCAGCACGCCGCGGTCGCCCGGCCCGACCAGCACGCAGGCAGCCGACGGGAACACGGTCTTCATGTTGGCCACCGAATCGGTCAGGCTCTTGCGGTAGGCCGCCAGGTCGAAGGGCTTCACGTTGCCCTCGTTGGTGCCGAATTCCAGGATCACCAGCTGGTACTGGTCTTTGGCGAACCAGCCCGCCAGGTAATCCTGGTTGCTCGCTTTCCAGCCGGCCACGGTGGCGCCGGGGTAGCCGAAGACATCCATGCCGAAGGGCGCCGGCGCCTGCGGCAGCAGCTCCAGGCCATGGAAGCGCAAGCGCCCGTCGAGCAGGCGCAGCTTGACCTGGGATATCGGCAGGTCCGCCATCAGTTCCAGCGCGGCCGGGCCGGCGGCGCCGGCCAGCGACACTTCCTGCTCGGCGCCGCCGTCGACGCTGATGCCGACCCTCAGCGGCGCATCGAGCTGCTGGTAAAGGATGCGCACGCGCTCGTAGCCGGGCGACTGCGCCGTCTTGCGCAGGTCCCAGGCCAGGGTGGCGCCGGGCTCCGCGGCGAACATGTTGCTCAGGCCGGGGCCGGGCGCGGCCGCGCTCTCGCCGCCCACGTAGTTCGGCTCGTATTTCCACTGCGCGCTGACGCAGGAGCGCAGCAGCGGCAGGCGCACGCCGGCGCGGTTCATGTTGGCCGGGATCAGGGTATTGGTCACGCCGCCCGGCGCCTTCAACTGGCGCAGCAGCTCCTCGGTAAAGAAGTTCGCGGCTAGGTGGCTGTCGCCCCAGATGGCGATGCGGTAGGGCCCCGGCCCCGGGCGCGAAGACGGGGCGGGAGGCCGGGGCGCGACCGGCCCGGAGGCCATGGTCACGTCGGCGTTCGGCGACATGCTCAGCACCGTCTCGAGGGTCGGTACTTCGAGCGGGTCGGGGTTGGCCGCCGCCGGCCGGCGCGTCACCGGCGCCGCTTTTTCGCATTCGAGCGGCGCCGGGTCGGGCCGGGCCTGGACCAGCAGCTGGCGGATGGCCGGGGACGCCGGCTGCGCGGCGGCCAGGGACGGCAGCGCGGCGGCCGCGAACAACATCAGGGACAAGGGTCTGCGCATGCGCTCTCCATAGCGCCGCCGCGGCGGCAAAATACCATCAATCAAACGCGCAGGGTCAATCGACCGGCACCTGCCTGCCTGCGGCCACCGCGTTCAGGCGGCGCTGCTCGGCGCGCACCTTGTCGATGTAGGCACCGCTCGAAGCGCCGCCGCCGAAGTAGAAGCGCAGCGCCTCGTCTTCCGACCCGCCCTTGAGCTTCACGCAGTCGTGCAGGATCTCGGCACCCACCTTCAGGCTGACGATGGGATCGATGAAGCTCGACTTGCCGCCGAATTTCTCGTAGCGCTTGGCGTGGATCACCGGCATCACCTGCATCAGCCCCTGGGCCCCGGCTTCGCTCTGGATGTAGGGGTGGAAGTTCGATTCGATCGCCATCACCGCGATGATCAGGTTGGGCGACAGTTTATACTTCTTCGACAGCTTGTCGGCCTCGACGATCAGGATCTCCAGCATGGCCGGCGAGATCCGGTACTTGGCGCCCAGCCACTGGGCCATCGCGGCCTGGGACTTGCTGGCCTTGACCGGTTTCGGCACGGCCGGCGCCGCGGGCGCCACGGGTGGCTGCGCGCGCGCGGCCGTGGCGGGCGCCGGTGCGGCGGAGGTGGGCGCAGTCGCCGCTGCCGCCGTGGGTGCCGCGGCCAGGCTGGGTGAGGATGCGGCGGGCGCCGCCGGTTGCGCCACGGCCTGGGCGGCCGGCTGCGTCACCGCCTGCGCCGCCTGCCCGCGGCCCAGCCATTGGCCCAGGCGCTCGGGATGGACGAACGCATACACGACAATCGCCACGGCGAGGATGCCGAGCACCCGCACCAGGGTTAACACACTACGTAAAGCCCTCATGGGTCTCCTTTTCCGGGCTGTCGACCGGCCTGCCGCAAGGGGCAGGGCGGACGGCCCTCAATCGCCTGGCTGCGCCTCGACCGGGGTGGGCGAGGGGTGGGCCAGGTGGTTCGCTGCCGCTTCTTCCGCTTTCGCGGCGTGGTCCGCCGCATGTTCGGGCGGCTGCCTCAGCCCTTTTTCGGCGGCCTCGTGGGCGGCGGGCGGTTCGGCGGCGGGGGACGCGGGCGCCGCTGTCGCTTGCTTCGGTGTCTCCTGCGGCGCTTCCTTGTGCAGGGGCGCCGGGCTGTGCGTTGCGGCGGCCGGCGCCAGTTCCTTGCTTTTAGCCAACATTGTATCCTGTTCGCTCGCCGGCATGATAACCGTTCCGCCGGTCGCCTCCTTGATTTGGGCAGTCAGGGCCCGGATGCCCTTCACCGTCAGGTGGGTATTGTCCTTGCCGAAGAAGGCCGGCCGCGCCGCCGACAGGGCGTCCCAGTCGATCACGCGCACGTTCGGGAAATCGGCCGCCATGCGCGCGATGATCTCGTTGTTCGGCTTCATCCAGGGCTTCGGCACGTGCACGTTCACCAGCAGCACGTGCTCGCGGTCGGCCAGCTCGGCCAGCAGGGCGCGGTACTGGCTTTCGGTGATGTAGCCGTTGGTCCCGAGGTGCACCAGCACCGTCTGCGCCTTGCCGTCGGCCGCGCGCCAGGCCTGGATCACCTTCAGGCCCTGGCTGGCCTGGCGCCCGACGGCGGCGTCGATGCGGATGCCGGGGATGACCTTTTCCAGGTGGGCCTGGGCGCCTTTCAGGACCGAGTCGCCGATCGCGAACAGATCGTCGCCGCCGGAGATGCGCTCGTTCGAGGCCAGTTCCTCGTCGCTGACGGTGGGTGCGGCGGCGCTATCCGGCGCCGCGGGCGCCCCGGTTGCGATGCGCTCCTGCAGCGGGCTTTCCTGTGCGGCGGGCGCGGCGGCCACCAGCGGCGCCGGGCGGATGCCGTACAGCGCGGTGCCGGCGAACAGCGCCAGTACCGCGCCGCTGTAGCTGAGCACCAGGGTCTTCATCCGGCGCGCGTCCAGGCCGCGGGTATCGAACTTCTTCATCGGCTCTTCGGTGCAGCGGTACAGCAGCTCGGCCAGCACGGCCACGGCGGCCAGCCCGCCGGCCAGCACCGCCGGCTCCGAAAAATCGGTCCAGCCGTGCAGGCGCATCCAGCAAAACACCAGCCAGTGCACCAGGTAGAGTGAATACGAGCGCACCCCCAGCCATTGCATGACGCGGGTCCGGAACAGCCGCGACAGCACGAAGCCGCGGTCGCCCATCACGGTATAGGCCACCACGCAGGTCAGCAGCGGCACCAGCAGGAAGGCGCCCTCGTAGGTCCATGGGTGGTCGTTGTTCATGGCCTGCATCATCCAGCCCAGCAGGCCCAGCGCGGCCAGGGCGGCGGTGCGCCAGCCCCAGCGCGCCAGGACGCCGCGCGCCGCCGCCCGCCACGGATTCCAGAAGCCGGCCAGCGCCGCGCCGGCGAACAGGCCCATGGCGTGGGTGTCGGAGCCGAGGTAGAGCCGGTTGCGCAGGGCGCTGTCGAGGTCGGGCTCGAACAGCCAGGCCATCCAGGCGGTGCTGGCCAGCGCCAGCAGCAGGGCCAGCGCGCCGGTCGCCTTTTCGCCGTAGCGCTTCAGGGCCAGCCAGGCCAGCGCCGGCCACAGGAAGTAGAACTGCTCCTCGACCGCCAGCGACCACAAATGCTTGAGCACCAGCGGCGTGGTGTCGAAATAGCCCTGCGCATGAACGATTTGCCACCAGTTCGACACATAGGCCAGCGCCGCCGGCACGTCCGAGCGGAAGTGGTCGAAGGCCTCGTCGGCGGTGGGCACTGTGAAGGCAGCCAGCACGATCAGGCCCAGCACCGGCGGCATCAGGCGCTTGAGCCTGCGGAAATAAAAGGTCGCGAAACGGAAGTCGCCCTGGCGCCGGACTTCATCGAGCAGCTTGGCCGTGATGATGAAGCCGGAAATCATGAAGAAGATGTCGACCCCGAAGAAGCCGGCGCTGAGCAGGCCGGAGACTTCGCAGTGGAACAGGATCACGGACACCACGGCCAGCGCGCGCAGGCCATCGAGTTCGGCAAAACGGTGTTCTTCTTGTAAGGCGCCAGGATGTGTCTTGGAGTGAGACATGGAAGCGTTCGGTTGTCGGTTCGGTTGTCAGTGTTTGTCGGTCAGCATCGCTTCGCCGAACA
This sequence comes from Massilia sp. BAP21, assembly GCF_057801335.1. Taxonomy (NCBI): domain Bacteria; kingdom Pseudomonadati; phylum Pseudomonadota; class Betaproteobacteria; order Burkholderiales; family Oxalobacteraceae; genus Massilia; species Massilia sp. BAP21. Next base: position 5,784,823 of record NZ_CM173596.1, on the reverse strand, counting down.
GGCGGCCGCTCACCTGATAGCCTTTTGCCGTCAGGTGGGTCTGGTCCTTCTGCATCTGCGGCGGCTGCATGCCGGCCCAGCGCGCGGCGGCGCCCGGCCCGCCCATGGCCGCCTGCCAGTCCCAGAAGCCGCAGCCCAGCTCTTCGGCGGCCTGCTTCTGGGACGCGGCGATCTGGCGGTGCACATTCGCATAGCGCAGCGCGGCGGCCCCCGCGGCGCTGGGCACGCCGCGGTCCGGCGGCCCGACCAGCATGCAGCGCGCATGCGGATACAGCTTGCGCATGCGCCCCAGGTTGCTGCGCAGGTAGGCCAGGTAGTCGCTGCGCGAGAAGCGCGGGGCGGCGCCTTCGTTGGTGCCGTACTGGACCAGCACCAATTGGTAATCGTCGGGCGTGCCGAACAGGTTCTCGTCGGCATACGCCCAGCTGCGCAGCATGCCGCCCGGGACGCTGAAGCTGTCGAGGACCACGCGCGCCGCCTGCGCATACGCGGGCGCGAAGCCGTGCACGGTCACCTGGCCCGACACCAGGCGGATGCGGATCGCCGCCATCGGCGCGTCGGGCACGATCCGCAGGCGGGTGGCGCTGCTGCGGCTGAGCGGCACCAGCTGTTCGGCGCCACCGTCGACCGCCACGCCCAGCAGCAGCGAACCGTCGGGCCGCGCCTTTTCGAACACGATCGCCAGCTCTTTCACGCGCGCGGCAAGCGAGGGCGAACGGAAGTCGAGCAGGATGCTGTCGCCCGGCGTGGCCGAGCGCATGCTCACGAAACCCTTGCCGTACCAGCTGGGCTGCCGGCCCTTGCCCGGGTTTTCCTTGTGCGCGTAGCCGGTCTGCCAGCCGCTGGTGGCGCAGGCCGATTTTAGCGGCAGGCGCAGCCCCGGCACCTGGACCCCGGCCTGAATGAAGGAAGGCTGGACGGCGGCGCGGGCAATGCCGGCCGCGTCCAGGGCGGCGTCGATGAAGTCGGGCGCAGAGGTCAGGCTGTCGCCCCAGAGGGCGATACGCAGAGGGGAAGGCTGCGCAGGGGAAGGCAGCTGCGGCGGTTCGGCGCCGGCATGCCAGGTGAAGCTGGCGTCGGCGCGCAGCACCGGGCGCAGCGCGGCGCCCTGCCAGCCGCAGGCCGGTGCCGCCAGCGCGGCCTGGCCGGCAAGCAGGCCGAGGCCGAGGGCCGCGCAGCGGAGCATGGGTATCGGGAATGACTGCATGGGGTGTCGGTAAGGCGAAAACCTGTCTCTTGTTACGCCAACAGGCCACGCACCCGGGATGGGCGGCGTGGCCTGTTTGGTATCGCTAGTTTAATGACTGGAGGAATCATTTAGCGTCGTATTTCATGATTTGCTGCAAATATTTTCAGTCCGCAGGGCGGTCCGCGAGGACCTCGCTCAACCGGCCTTGCGCCGTGGCGCCAGCAGGTGCAGGGCCAGCTTCGCGCCATACAGCACGACGATGGTGCCGCAGAAGTCGCCGGTGGCCATCGCCACGAAGCTGCCGAGCAGGCCGCTCTTGTTTTCGGCCAGGCCGAACCAAAGGTGGTGCAGCAGCGGGCTGGCGATCGAATACGCCAGGGCGCAGCACAGCAGGCGCGCCGGCGTCAGGTTGCCCAGCGAAGCCTGCAGGCCGAAGCGGCGGCGCATCACGAGGTAGACCAGGTAGGGCGCCACGGCGCCGAGGAAGCCGCCGGCCACCGAACGCAGCGGATCGTCGGGAAAGAAGATGAATGCGCAGGCCGCCCAGCTGACCAGGAACAGGCCGACGGCGCCGGCTTCGGCGAACAGCAGGGTGGCAAGCAGGCGCACGCCGGCCGGCAGGTAGAGCCAGTTGATGCCTGGTGCGAATTCGAGGCGAAGGAAGAAGAGTTCGTTCACGGCCAGGGCCGCGGAGAACATCGCGATGGTGGCGCCGGCCATCAGCGCTTGCAGTTGAAGCTGTTTCATACCCTGGTGCAGTAAAATAGTCTGGCCGGACCAGGCCGCCAACGTTCATGCGCCGGCCGGCAGCATCCGCCACCGCCAACCCATGAAGAAAACCCGCCCCGCCGACATCTATCTGCGTTTCCTCCAGCTGACCGAAGCCCTGCGCGGCTTGCCGTCGCTGCCCGAGCTCGACCCGCTCGAAGAACGCATCCTGGCGCTGATCGCCCGCGCCGGCCAGACCGACCAGCGCCTGAGCGTGCGCGACGTCATGGGCGCCACCGAACTCGGCGCCCCGGCCACCGTGCACAACCGGCTCAAGTCGATGCGGGAAAAGGGCTGGATCATGCTGGCCGATACCGAGGACACGCGCCGCAAGCGCATCGAACTGACCCAGGCCGCACTGCTGCACTTCGACCGCCTGTCCCAATGCATGCTGCGCGCCACCGAAGGCTAGGCGGACGGCATAGTACCATCTAGAAATAGTCGAAAACTATCCAATAGTCACAAGCCGGGGTCAAGTCTGACATCCGGACATGGGCTCGGCTGTAAGCGATCGGCGTGGACTTTCTAGTCCGCTTTTGCTCGCCACATGAAAACATTCAGGCGCTCGCCGATCGCGCCATTTTCCGTTTCGATTCAATGAACCGTCTTAGCCATCCTGGCCGAATGCAATAAGGGAAGGACTGGCGTGCGCATCAGCGCCCGGCGGTCCATCGCAATGCGTACGTATTACAACGGTCCTGTGCGTCGATTGCTCCACACGCCGAAGCAATGCCACCAAAACGATCCCATTATTTCAAGTCTTGATCGGGAACGAATCCGATCCAATCGATGTGGCATATCGTCTCCACCGCACTTGATTGCTTCTTGTTTTGCAAGATATCATGACAACAAAAAGTGACTAAAAGCAATCTCATCGGATTGCATAGCGCCGGACCGTGCCAGCCACGGCAGCGAAACAAGTCGCCACCACCAATCAACCAAAACGGAGGAATGTTCACGCATGGCAAACGAGTTGGACGAAGTAAGCGGCCCGGTCGACGAGGGCGGACGCGATGTCAATGTCATCAGCAGGCAGATTCCGGTCCAGATCGGCACCGGTTCGCTGATTTTTGAAATCGCCTTATGGACGGTCATTCCGATCATCGGCCTCGTGGCGCTGTTGACCGATGCATTGCCGCGGACATACAGCCTGGGCCTGCTGGTATTGGGCGCCTTGCCGGGCCTGGTTTTCCAATTCATGAAGGTATTCGCGCTGGCCTACCTGCGCAAGCTGCAGCAGAAAATCCAGGCCGATGCATCGCAGATCGACAATTACCTGGAACAGCGCGTCGTTATCCTGAACAACGTGGTCGGCCTGGTCGCAAAAGCCATCGATCTCGACAAGGATGTGATGAAATCGGTCGCGGCTTACCGCAGCGGGCACAACGCCGATGCCGCACGCAACGAGGCTTCCCAGAAAATCGACGGCATGTTTTCGCGCATTAGCCTGGCTGTCGAGGCGTATCCGGACCTGAAAGCGCAAGCCGTCATTGCCGATGCCATGCGCCAGAACAGTTATCTGCAAAAGGAAGTGACCGCCGCGCGCACGTTGTATAACGATACCGTCGGCATGTGGAACCAGGATATCTTCGCTTGGCCAACCAAGCAGATCGTTGCGGCGCGGGCAGGCTATACGACCCGCATTCCATTCACGGCCTCTGCCGAAACCAAGGCCGCCGCACGGGGTGTCTTCTTTTGATTGCCGACGTCCACGAGCCGCTGGAGCAGTATTCCTCACATTTCAGGTCTGCCCACCTCGAAAACACGTCGGACTTTTTCGAGGACCTCGTGCGCCGCTCCGGCGTCGACGAGAACGCGAATATCCAGACGGTACGGGAACTGCGCGAGCTCGAGGATCAGGCGGCCGGCGCGGGGTCGGCCAACAAGTGGTGGCGCATCCTGCGCGGCGTCACCATCGCGGCCGCGGTGCTGCTGGCGCTGTATATCGGCGCCAATTACGCCTGGCTCTGGATTGTGCTGCCGGCAATCGCGCTTGCCGCTGCGCTGCACCTGCTCAATCGCACCATCAACGACTCCGACACACGGCTCAAAAGCCTGCGCGACGCCTGCGAAGCGAAGCGCACCGAGGCCTGGAGCCAGATGGCGCCGCTGAACCGCCTGTTCGACTGGGATATCGTGGCCAAACTGATGGAAAAAACGGTGCCGCGCATTGCCTTCGACCCGTATTTCAGCAACGGCCGCATGGACGAGCTGCGCAGCAGCTTTGGCTGGCACGGCAATCTCGGCGACGACCATTCCATCGTGTTTTCGCATAGCGGCGTATTGAACGGTAATCCGTTCATTCTTGCGCGCACCCTGTCGCACTGGATGGGCAGCAAGACCTACCACGGTTCGCTCCAGATCAGCTGGACGGAACAGTACCGCGATTCGCAAGGCAAATGGCAGTCGCGCACCCGTTTCGAAACGCTGCGCGCATCGGTCGAGCGCCCATTCCCCGAATACGAAAACCGCACGTTCATCGTCTACGGCAACGAAGCGGCGCCGGACCTCGTATTCAGCCGCAACCCGTCGAAACTCTCCAAGCTGGAAGACGGCCTGTTCGACAAATGGCGCAAGAACCGCGCCATCAAGAAGCTGGAAGCGAAATCGCGCGATGTGGGCGAGGGCAATACGTTCACGGTGATGTCCAACCGCGAGTTCGACGCCTTGTTCGATGCCACCGACCGCAACCACGAAGTCCAGTTCCGGCTATTGTTCACGCCCCTGGCGCAGCAGGAAATGCTCAAGCTCCTGAAGGACAGCGAAACGGGCTTCGGCGACACCTTCGTGTTCGAGAAAACGCACATGATCAACGTCGTCGAAGCGGGGCACATGCGCAGTACCGACATCAGCGGCGATCCCGCCAGCTTCCATGCCTACGAACTGGCCCACGCGCGCAGCTTCTTCAACAGCTACCACAACGCGTTCTTCAAGTCGTTTTATTTCGGGATGGCGCCACTTCTCGCCATTCCGCTGTACCAGCAGCATCGGCCGCATTCGGACATCTACAAGGACACCTATTCGCACAAGCCCTGTTTCTGGGAGCACGAGGCGATCGCCAATTACCACGGCGAGGCGGCGTTCAACCATCCCGAATGCGTGACGCGCAGCATCCTGAAGACGTCCACGGAAAGCGAGGCCGACGGATCGCAGGCGGTGCGCGTGACCGCCAGCGGCTTCAAGAGCGTCGGGCGGACCACCTACATTTCGGTCTGGGGCGGCGATGGCCGCACCCACCAGGTTCCCGTGCATTGGGACGAGTATTTCGAGGTCAGTAACAGCGCCAGGGTGCTGGTCAAGGAAACGGCCGCGCCGGGCGAGGCGGCGAACGGCGCCGCCACGGACGGTGATGGCAGCGCGATGCCGGCGGCGTTTGCACGGCATGGCATCGCTGCCGGGACGACCGTCCTGCGCCGGTCGATCCTGTCGGCGATCCTGCCCGGCTGATGTGACCCCGGCTGTTCAGCCGCGCCACACCACCCGGTTGCGGCCGGCCTGCTTGGCCTTGTACAGGTGGGCGTCGGCCGCTTCGAACAGGGCCGCCGCCGGTTCGCCGCTGTCGGGCAGGAAGGTGGCGCCGCCGATGCTGACCGTGAGCCAGGGGGCGGCGCTGGAGCCGGCGTGGGCGATGCCGGCCAGCGCGACCGCCTCGCGGATCGCGTTCGCCACGTAGCCGGCCTGGCTGGCGTCGGTGTCGGGCATCAGCAGCACCAGTTCCTCGCCGCCGTAGCGCGCCGCCAGGTCGGCCGGGCGCCGCATCTGGGCCGCGGCGGCGCGCGCCACGGCGCGCAGGGCGCGGTCGCCGGCCGGGTGGCCGTACAAATCGTTGAACTGCTTGAAGCAGTCGATGTCGAGCAGGGCCAGCGACAGCTGCTCGCCGGTGCGCCGCGCGCGCTGCCATTCCACCGCATACACTTCGTCGAAGCGGCGCCGGTTGGCCAATTCCGTGAGGCCGTCGACGTTGGCCAGGTGTTCCAGCATGCGGCGCTGGCGCACCAGCTGCAGGTGCAGGGCCACGCGCGCCAGCACCACGGTGGCGTTGAAGGGTTTGGTGATGTAGTCCGAGGCGCCCATCTTGAGGCCGGCGGCTTCGTCTTCCGGCCGGTCCAGGCCGGAAATGAAGATCACCGACACGTGCGCCGTGGCCGGCGTGGCGCGCAGGCGGCGCAACACGTCGTAGCCGCTCATGTCGGGCATCATCACGTCGAGCAGCACCAGGTCGGGCACGTGGCGCGTGGCGCGTTCCAGCGCCTGGGCGCCGTTCTTCGCCAGCAGCACCGTGTATTCCGGCTGCAGCAGCTCGCACAGGACGTCGCGGTTGACGGCGTCGTCGTCGGCGATCAACACCTTTTGCGGCGCGGCGTTCATGCCGGCTCCCCGAGGTCGACTCCGAGCTGCTGCGCCACCCGGGCCAGCGGGTCGAGCGCCGCCGCGTATTCGAGGTCGTTGACCGCCGCCGCCAGGGCCGCCAGCGCCGCGCCCAGTTCGGCCGCCTGGGCCGCGCCCGGCAACAGGGCCTGCAGCTCGGCCGCCGCGCCCTGGGCGCGGGCGTCGTCTTCGCGCAGGTAGCCGCCGAGGCGCCGCACCAGGCCCGGCAGGGCGGACAGCGTGCCGGCGCCCGTGCCCGCACCTGCACCGTCCTGGGCTGCGCCGTGCGGGCTAAGCAAGCCCTCGAAGTTTTCCAGCACCGCCACCAACGCCGCGGCCAGGCCAGGCACCAGCGCCGCCGGCGCCGCCGTGTCGCCGGCGCGCAGGCCGGTTTCCAGCTGGCCGGCCGCATGCGCCACCGCGTGTGCGCCGACGTACGAGGCGCTCGACTTCAGGTTATGCGACAACTGCTGCAGCACGCCCAGGTCGCCGCCGGCCAGGGCGTCGAGCAGCTGGCGCGGCGCGCTGCGGTATTCCTGCACGAAGCTGCGCACCCGTTTCAGCAGGCGCGCCTGCTGGCCGTTCACGCCGGCCAGGGCCGCGTCCCAGTCGACGCCAGCGAGCGCCTGCAGGCGCAGCGGCGCGCTTGGTGCGGCGCCATCGGCCGGCGCCAGCGGCGCGGTACGCCCGGTCAGGCGCGACCCGTCGATCCAGGTCAGCAGGGCGCGCAGCAGCTGTTCGGGATCGATCGGCTTGGTGATGTGGTCGTTCATGCCGGCCGCCAGGCTCTTCTCGCGGTCGCCGGCCATGGCGTGCGCGGTCATGGCCACGATCGGCAGCGCGCGCAGGCCCTCGATGGCGCGCATGCGGCGTGTCGCCGTGAGGCCGTCCATCTCGCGCATCTGGATATCCATCAGCACCAGGTCGTAGTCCTGGCGCTGCACCATCTCCAGCGCTTCCTGGCCGTGCACGGCAACGTCCACCTGCACCGGCGCGGCGGCCAGGAAGTCGAGCGCCACTTCGCGGTTGTTGGTATTGTCCTCGACCAGCAGGATGCGCGCGCCGCGCAGCCGCGCCAGTTCGCGCGTGCCGGTGTCGATACGCGCCGGGGCCTGGGGCGCCGTCTCCGGACTCAGCGCCTGCAGCAGGCTGTGGTACAGCAGGGCCGGACCGATCGGCTTGGTGAGGAATCCGTGCAGCGGCAGCGCGCCTTCCTGCTGCTGCACCGTCTCGCGCGTGCAGACGCTCACCATCAGGATCGCCGGCGGCGCCGCCAGGTCGGCCTGGGCATGGATGCGGCGGATGGTCTCGACGCCGTCCCAGCCCGGCATCAGGTAATCCATCAGCACGATCTGGTAGGGCGCGCCGCGCTCGCCCGCATCGCGCAGCAGGGCCAGCGAACGTTCTCCCGAATCGACGGCATGCGCCGCCACGCCGAGCGAATCGAGCATCTCGACCAGGGCGTCGCGCGCGGTCTCGCAGTCGTCCACCACCAGCACGCGCACGTCGTGCAGCGCTGCGGCCGGTGCAGCCAGAATGTTCGAGCCGGCCGCGTCGGCGTCGGCGCCGGCATCGAGTTTCACGGTGAAGCGGAAGCAGCTGCCCACGCCCGGGGTGCTGGTGACGCCGATGGCGCCGCCCATCAGCTCGACCAGCTGCTTCGAGATAGTGAGGCCGAGGCCGGTGCCGCCGTACTTGCGGGTGATCGAGCCGTCGGCCTGGCTGAAGGATTGGAACAGGTGGGCCAGCTGGTCCTCGTTCATGCCGATGCCGGTGTCGCTGACGGTGAACGCCAGCGTCACGCCCTCAGGCCCGCGCGCTTCCAGCTCGACCGCCACCACGATCTCGCCGCGCTCGGTGAACTTCACCGCGTTGTTGGTAAGGTTGATCAGGATCTGGCCCAGGCGCAGCGGGTCGCCCACCAGGCGTGCCGGCACCCCACGCCCGACCCGGAACACGAGTTCCACGCGGCGCGCGTCGGTCTTCACCGCGGTCAGGCTGGACAGGTGTTCCAGCAATTCGTTGAGGTCGAACGGCACGCGCTCGAGCGTCATCTTGCCGGCCTCGATCTTGGAAAAATCGAGGATGTCGTTGACGATGCCGAGCAGGTGCTCGCCGGCGCCGAGGATCTTGCCGAGGTAGTTGCGCAGCTTCGGGTCCGGGTCGCTTTTCAGGGCCAGGCGGCTCATGCCGATGATGGCGTTCATCGGGGTGCGGATTTCGTGGCTCATGTTGGCGAGGAAGTCCGACTTCATGCGGGTGGCCGCTTCGGCGCGCAGCATGGCGTTCTGGATCGCCTTGGTGCGCAGGCCGAGGATGCGCATGAAGACCAGCATGTCGATCGCATTCCCGAACTGCAGCGCGTGCATGGTCCAGAAGGTGGCGGGCAGGGCGCCGTTGATCACCAGGCTCAGTACCAGCGAACTGGTGAAGCTGATCGACCAGCCGACCAGGAAGTACACGCCGACGAGGTCGCCGCGGCGCGCGCGCATGAAGGCGCCCGGCATCCCGAGCAGCATCGGCATGATGCCGAGGGTGCTGACGATGGCCACCAGGCCGTCGACGCTGATGATGCCCGCGGCATAGGCCAGGGCCGCAACCACGCACAGGACGGCGCCGGTCTTCATCAGGCGGCTGAAGGTGCGGTCCATGCCGGGCCGGGCCAGGGCCTGTTCCACGAACAGGTAGGCGCCGCAGGACGACATCAGCGCGAACAGGCCGCCGGCGTGGATGTTGGTCCAGGCGTCGCTGCCCCAGACGTACTGGCTGCCCAGGCCCGCGAACTCGGCCGAGAACAGCGCGGTCCCGGTGATCATCAGCGCGAACTTGGCGAACAGCGGCTCGCGCAGGTTGACCCACTGCGCCAGGCCGTACAGCACCAGGCACAGGGCCAGGCCGGCGAGCAGGCCTTGCAGCATCTGCTCGCCGAGGGCATCGTGGTGGTAGACCGAGGCCTGCGACAGGCGGATCGGCAGGATTTTCGGGCCGGCGTTCTCGACTCGCAGGTAGATGTCGTGCCGCGTGCCGGGTGCGAGATCGAGGATCAATGCCGGCGTGCGCGGGCTGCGCGCCGCGCCGTTCGCCGGCTGCAGGTTGCCGGCCAGGCCGTGCTGGCGCACGTGGCCATCGACGACCACGAACATCTCCACGCGGTTCAGCACCGCGTAGTCGATATCCAGGATCCAGCGCCCGGTGCTGTGCGCCGGCACCGACGCCGGGATGCGCAGCCACAGCACGCCGCGGTGCATGCCCATGGTGGCGTAGGCCGTCTGCGGCGGCGCGAACCGGTCAGCAGCGGCCAGGACCTCGCCGATGTCGAGCGTGCCGTCCGGGTCGTCCAGGGTGGTGACGGCGGGCCAGGCTTCGACCGAGCCGGTGTGGTCGTCGAGGGACAGCGGCGCGCTTGCCTGCGCCGAGTGTGCCGGCGGCGCCAGCAGCATGGCCAGCAGCAGGAGTGCGCATGCCGCGCGCAGGAAGGACCAGCCGGGCAGTGGGCGCATGATCATCGTTGTTGGCGGGAAATGGAAGAGGAGTCGGGGCGCAGGCGCAGTTCCAGCCGGTTCATCCAGGCCGGCGCCTTCGGGTCGTGGTGCCAGGCCTGCACGGCCTCGCCGACCCCGTCCAGCAGGGCCGCGGGCAGCTTCAGGGGCCGGGTCTGGTCCATCAGCAGCTTCACCGTCAGGCGGTAGCCGAGGACGCGCGACACCAGGCGCGAGATCGAGAAGCCCGGCACGACGCGGCGCACCAGCCAGTCGATGCCGCGCACTGCGCCCATGCACAGCGCGAACACTGCACGCGAGACGAGCGACACCCGGCCGTCGAGGCCGAGTTCGCGCGCGTTCGTGCGCCCGCACAGGTAGCGCGTGAGCAGGGTCGGAAAGGGTTTCAGGAGGCGCAGCGGAATCTCGTCCTGCATTGCCCCCATCAGCGCGTTCGCCAGCGCCGGGCGCGGGTCGGGCGCGCCGTAGGGCAGGGCGCCGGCGTTTGCGGCGTCGCGTCCGCGCGCCTGCAGCCGTGCGAACAGCTGTTCGGCGGCGTCCATGTCGCGTACCAGCAGCGCCGGCTCGATGCCGAGCAGGTGGCCGACCACGTTCCAGCCGTGCAGGTAGGCGCCTTCCTCGGCCGCAGTGAGGCCCAGGCCGAGGCGGCGCAGGCTGCGCAGGAAGACGTAGTGGAAGGTCAGCAGGGTGTAGGCCAGTTCTTCCTGGTTGATCGGCAGGCCGTGCTGCGGCACGTTCCAGCCGCGCGCATACAGGGCGCGGTGCAGGCCGGGGCCTTCGGGCGCCAGCTCGGCCAGGGTGGCGCCGGTCTCGCCGCCGGCCATCACCTCGGCCGGATTGCCGCGCATGATCAGGTGGCGGATGGTGGCGTGGATCAGGCGCACCTTCAGCACCTGGGCGACGCCGCCGCCGTCAGGGGTAGTTAAGCCGCCGCGCAGCATCACCGGGAAGATCATGGCGGCGGTCGAGCGCACGCGGTAATCGGTGTGCTGTTCGAGCTGGCCGGCCGTGTGCAGCACGCTGGCCAGGTCGACCGGCACGTAGCACTCGGGCAGGCTGGCGCAGAACAGCAGGGTGCAGGACAGCATGCTCATCTCGACGAACACCGCCTCCGCCGCGCCGATGCGCGCCGGGTCGGCCCAGTCGGGCAGCACGCGCGCGGCGTGCACGAACGCCTCCAGCGCCGCGGCGATGTGCGGCGGCGTGGCGGGGCTGGCGCGCCAGCCATCCAGCACGCCGTTGGTGGTCCAGGCGGCGATCTCGCGGTTGACGGCCGCGATCGCGTCGTAGCGCGCCTCGCCATCGAGGCCGGCGAGGATGCGCGCGACCGTGTCGTCGGCCGGCGGGTCGGCGCGGTAGCGCGGATCGGCGCTGACGACCGGCTCGTGCATGGTCCCCATCATGCCTCCCGTGCGACGGCGGCCATGCGGGCGGCGGCCACCACCGGGCTGGCCGCGGCGTCGGGCACGGCGGCGATGCGCGGCGCCTGCCAGCGGCTCCAGCCGCACAGGGCAGCCAGCAGCGGGATGCCCATTGCGAACAGGGCGATGGTGCGGGTCTCGACCGGGGTGCCGAGGCAGGCCTGGAACAGCATGTTGCCGCCATAGATGGCGAGCGGCACGAGCGTATGCGCGCGCGAGACGCCCGCGGCAGCCACCGGCGGACGGCGGCGCAGCGTGAGGCGGAACAGGAAGATGATGACAAAGGAGACCGCCATCCAGCCAACGAAGCCCTGCAGGGTCTCTCCGAACCACCAGCCGTCGGTCTTGTGCATGATCCAGGCCTTGAGCGTGAAGACCATGTACGGGTCGGCGCCGAGGTCGTAGGCGGTGACGATCATCGCGGCCAGGAAGGACTGGACGATGCTCTGGCCCAGCGGCGCGGCACCGTCGACCGGGGTCTGCCAGACCATCAGGTTGGCGATCACGTAGGCGATGTAGGTCAGGGCGAACCACATCAGCGGGATCACCATCGGCACGTCGCCGAGGCGCCAGCCCAGCACCTCGGTATAGGTGTAGTGGCCGAAGAACCAGCCGTAGGTCGACCCCATCTGCTCGGCGAACCAGCCGAGGCTGACCGCGATCAGCACGAAATGCAGCGCCGCGCGCGCGCCCAGCAGGTGGATCGCGCTGGCCCAGCAGCAGGCGAACATCGCCAGCGAGCCGACGATCAGCATGCGCGTGGTCTCGCCCAGGCCGCGCGTGAGCAGCACGACGAGGAACAGGGCAAGCAGGATGAAGGTGATGCGGGGGAGATGGCGCTGCATGGTGGTTCCTCGTCCTGGCTGGTCAGTTTGTTGTTATCAGAAGCGATAATCCATGCGCAGTGAAACGGTGCGCGGCTCGCTCGGCACGGTCATGCCGAAGCTGTCGATGTTCACCGGCTCGACCTTGTCCTGCAGGTTGCGCACGCGCAGCAGCAGGCTCCAGGGAGCGCCCAGCGGCTGGTAGCCCAGGCTCAGGTCGGTCTCGGTGCGGCCCGGGACGCGGTAGCGCAGCAGCTTGCTCGGGATGCCGATGGTGTAGTCGCGCGAGGTGCGCGAGAACACACCCGCCGTCAGGGTGCCGCCGCCGATGCCGAAGCCCTGCTCGTAACCCAGGGTCAGGGTCGCGCTCGGGGCGCGGTCGAGCTTGTAGCCGGCCCAGGAATGCAGGCCGTCCGGCGTGTAGTCGACGTAGTGGGCGTCGGTGAAGGCCAGGGTGGAGCTGAAGCGGGCGCTGGCCACGGGCTTGACCGCCGCCTCGACTTCCAGGCCCTTCACGCTGGCCACGCCGGCATTCCGGGTCACGTAGCGCGGCACGCCATTTTCCATCTCCACGCCCGACAGTTGCAGATTGCCGTAGTCGTAGCGGTAGGCGGCCAGGTTCAGGCTGGCGCGGTTGGCCCAGAAGCGGCTCTTGAAGCCCAGTTCGACCGACTTCAGGGTTTCGGGGCGATACACCAGGGCCGATTCCGCCACCGGCGCCGGGCAGGCGACGCCGAGCGCGCCCGAATCGGCCAGGCAGCCGTCGTTGAAGCCGCCGGATTTGTAGCCGGTGGCCAGCACGCCGTACACCAGGGTGGACGGGTTCAGGTCGGCGTCGATGCCCAGGCGCCAGGTGGTCTTGCTCGTTTCCAGGTGGGCCGCATTCGGCAGCGCCAGGTCGGTGGCCGGGTTGAACACCGGGCCGAACTGCAGGTTGGTGGCGCCGACGCGCGACTTGTCGTCCTGCGTGTAGCGGGCGCCGGCCGTCAGGCGCAGCGCGTCCAGCACGCGCCAGGTGGCTTGCCCGAACACGGCGCGGCTCTTCGAGACCACCGGGCCGGTCGGGAACACGTAGTACGGGGGCAGGCCGATCGGCTCCAGGTCGCGGAAGGTGGCAAGCTGGGTCATGTCTTCGCGGAACCAGTAGACACCGGCCTGGGCCGAGATGCGGCCGGTGTCCCTGGTGGCGATGCGCAGTTCGTGCGAATCCTGGTCGTAGGCGCCGTCGAAAAACTGGCGCACGCCGAGCGCGAAGCCGGGCACGATGCGGTAGTAATAGTTGACCAGGAAATCGTGGTCGAACTGGCGCCGCGAACCCAGGTAGTGCAGGGTGGCCGGGCCCAGGTTCCAGGTCAGCTCGGCCGCCAGGCCCTGCGCATCGCGCCGGCTGTGGCCCTGTTCCGGCACCGCGTTCGGCGGCACGAAGCCATTCGTCAGGTGTTCGGTCGTGGAGGCGCCGCGCCAGGCCGGGTTGCCGGTCTCGATGCTTGAGTAGAAATTCGTGTCGGGGACGATGACGTCGTTGTTGTCGCGCTGGACCGTGCGGTCGTAGCGCAACAGCAGCGAAGCGTCGGCGTTGAAGTCGAATTTGGCCGACAGGCGCGCCGAGCGGTCGTCGCGGTCCAGGCCGAGTTCGTGCGGGGTGCCCTGGGCATTGCGCAGCAGGCTGTCGCGGCGCTTCACGGACACCGCCGCGCGCAGCGCCAGCGCATCGTTCACCGGCACGTTGAGCATGCCGTCGGCCTTGCGCGCGCCATGGGTGCCGGCTTCCGCGCCGACCGCGCCTTCGAGCGTCTTGCCCGGCGCGTTCGAGATCACGTTGACCACGCCGGCGGTGGTGTTGCGGCCGTACAGGGTGCCCTGCGGGCCGCGCAGGACTTCGACCCGGTCGACGTCGAGGAAGTCGCCGTTCTGGCTGTGCGGACGGGCGACGTACACGCCGTCGAGCATGAAGGCGGCCGAGGGCTCGCCCTTGTCGGTGGCGTCGGCATTGCTGACGCCGCGGATAGTGATGCGCAGGCCGTCGGCGGCGCCGTTCAGGTACACGCCGGGCAGGCGCGCGGCGAGGTCGGACGGGCGGTCGAGGCCGGCTTTAGCGAGCTGGGCGCCGCTGATGACGGACATGGCGACAGGCGTCTTCGATTCCGGCGCGACACGGCGCTGCGCGGTAACGAGGACTTCCTGGATCTGGCCATCGGCGACGGCGGGCGCTTCTTGCGCAGCCGCGCCGAACGGGAGCAAACCCGATGCGGCGGCAGCCAGCAGCGTAAGGTTCGAACGAACCTGACGGTTGGACATGCATTCCCCTAATTTTTTGGATCGAATCTTGTTGTGCGCGGTGCAGGGCACCGGCATCAGCGGCCTGTGTTTTATGCAACACTCATTACGGCGCTAATGTTGTGCAGTCTAGCAGTACATGCAACACGGAAACAGCCCCTGCTCCTTAATTATCTGGAAACGAGGGCTGGACGCGACAGTCGATGTCTGGTTGCTAATAAACGATGCCGGGAGGACAGTATCCTGTCTAGACAAGCGAATAGCGGGCGCGGTAGGGGCGAAAGCCGAGCCGGCGCTTGAAGTCGCGCAGGCCGGGCAGGGCGCCGAGGTAGCTGTCGTACATGAACCAGGCGACCCGGCGCTCCTCGATCAGCTCGCAGATGATATGCGCCAGCAACAGGTACATGGCGCCGTCGCCGTTCTTGTAGCCCATCAATTGGTCGGTGGCGGAGAAATTGCCGAAGCGGGCCACGTTGCAATACGCAGCCAGCCGGCCGCCGGCGTCGAATGCGCCGTAGCAGGCGCAGTGCGGCTGCTCGGGATACGGGTGCATGCGCAGGTAGGCGCCGTCGATCGGGCGGCCCTGGCGCTGGTCGCAGGAGGTATGGATGGCGTGGATCTCGTCGAGGTGGGCATTGCGGTCGATGCGGCGCAGCCGGTAGCCGCGCGCCAGCGCCTTGCGGCTTTGCGGGCCGGCGTGGCCGTGCTGGCGCACGGTGTCGAGGTAGGAAGCGGCATTCCCGAAGCCGGCGATGTCGACCAGGGCAATCCCCATCGCCTTGTTGCGGAAAACCTTGTAGCGCGGGTGGGGGCGGGTGAAGTTGGCGTAGGCCGCCAGTATCGCCGGCGGGTTCAGGTGGCGCTCGAAGTACAGCTGTGCCAGCGGCAGGCCGGCCAGCTCGACGGCCAGGCTCGCGTGTTCGATCAGCTTGACGACTGTTGCAGGGGTTTGCATGGGCGGCTCTCGACCATCGATGCAGGAAGGATGCTGTCGAGTCTAGCGCTGCGGGACGGCGCCCTGGATGGGCAAGCTCGGGTGCGCCATGTAAAACCGTGTAAATACGATGTGCTTGCGTCATTTCCGGGACAGAGCCACGGGAGAACTCGCCAGGCGGCGCTGCCAGGGAGGCGTCCGCCGGCCGGCGGTTCCGCGGCGGCAGGCGGTGCTGGCGCCCTGGCTGTAGCCGCACGGTGGGCTGATCCTGCCGCTTGCTGTGCAAGGACCTGCAGGCCGGAGCGCGCTCCTGGGCTGCTCAGGTGCGGCCGCTATTTCCCACGGTCGAGATCAGGGTGGCGCCGCAACTGGTGGCATGGCCTTCGAATGCCACCGGCACGCCGTCGATCAGCACCTCGGGATCGCCCTCGGCGATGACGCAGGTCTCGTGACCCTTCAAAGGGCAAAGGCAACGGTCGCCCTGGCGGGCAACGGCAAGGCCCAGTACGGTCGTGTTTGGTGCGGCAGAGATGACCTTGCCGCCATGGCTGGTTGGATCGTTCAGGCGAATCACGCGACGCATGGCATGTCCTCTCGTCGTCCGGTTAGCGCGAGAAGCCGGGGATATCGACGTTGTCTTCGTACCGTAGTCCCCACCAGGGCAAATACACGTGGTTACCGCCGCGTGCCCGGAACCACTTCTTCGATGGATCGATCGGGCGCACGACCTTGGGTGGAACCACGATGGTAGCGATGGGCTGGGCCTCGTCCGTCGTTCCCGCCACCAGCACGGTCTGGCCGATGTGGTTGGCGTAGGCGATGCCGAGGGCGACGTTGGTCAATGCGCTCCCAGCACCCATGTCGCCCAGAAGGACCGAGGTGTTGAAGGTCTGCTTCAGGAAATCGAGTTCCGGTATTTCTTCCGTCAGGGTCCGGGCCAGGGTGGCCAGGCGGTCGGATGCGGCGGGGTGGGTATTGCCGGCGTCGTGGATCGTGAAGCCGATATCGGCGGTCTGCTTGCCGGCATTCAAGGAGGCCTTGTTCAGTACTGCTTTCCAGGCTTGCAGCGTTCGCGACGGCGAACCGGGCTGCGATTCGAAATCAGTGATCTTGCTCGATGCCGGGTAAGCCAGCCAGGCGAGCGGGGCGCGTTCGGTCTTGTAGTCTGGGCCGGCAAGTATCAGCTGGACCATGTTCTCGTTGATCTGCCGATCCTTGGGGCGGCTGGGAGCGTCCCAGTTCATGACCCAGACGGTTTCCGTTGGATGGGCTTTGAGGTAGTCGAGGCCTGCTGCCAGGGAAGTGAAACCGGCGTTGGGGCCGCCCATCGTAATGCGGACGTCGGGCGGGGTGCTGCGGGTCCAGGCGTTCGGGAAACTCGTGTTTCCAATATCAAAAGCGCTCACGATCAATTCTTGAGCTGTCTTAGTTTCCGCGACAGGGTCAAGCTTTCCGCTTGGCAGGGCGTATTCTACGTGAATCCCTGCTAGTTCGCGCCATGTAGATTTGTCATCAAGGGAATGGGCGTTGTAGAAATATTTGGAATCGCTAAAATAAATGTCGCGGTATAAGTTGGTTAGTTTTCTCAAGTATTTGTAATGATAACCGTCGAAGGTTTCTGTACCATTATTTCCGGCCGCAATGGATGCTATCGCCTGCACCTTGCCGAAAGTCTGTGGATCTTCTCGAACCATGTCGTCATTTTCATTATGTTTCGCTAGTCCAAGCGTCCATAAAAGTTGCCATTCAGTTGGATAATCCATGCGTTGCAGAGGATTGAGCCATTGCAAACCAACGACTTGGGCCATGAAAGGTGCCGTCTCTTTTGACGTGAGCTCCGTGGGAGAAGTTGGGGCCGCTATCGTATCCGTAGAATACAGTGTGCTTGTGATTGCTAGTACGAATACTGCAGATAATGCAGGGAAAGCCAACAAGCGAACCATGAGTTCTCCATCAGAAAGTAGTTGATTGGAAGTTGCTTCTATCTGCCAGACTGACCAGAGTGAAAAAGCTAAAGTGAAAATAAACGCGCATGCTGTCCATCCTGCGCATCGCATACGATTGTTTTTTAAAGTGGTCATGAATTTTCTCTAGACTTTAGGGGGAATACCTCACGCTGATCCATGATTTTCAAAGGCATTTTTCCTTCGCAATCGTCTTGTTTTACCCAGTCTGAAACTGATGACTTTTTATATTTTCCTTCGGAGAAATACTCGAAAAAGGCGGCATGTGAATGGTTCTTATTTATGTTCTCTAGAAAGCGCCAATCAGCAATCTGTCGCAGTATCAAAAAATCCTCTTTCTTGATTCGACAAACACCCACGGCCACGTCGTAAGCCAGAGCCTTCTGTGCGTGCATTGCATTTGTCATGATGGTTGAGTGATCGGTGGCATGGGTGTCGATCGTCTCCGCGAGCGTTTCCTTGATTTTCCTAGTACGCCAGGCGATGTATTCGTTGCTCGCCGTTTTGAGCCTATCCTCCTGCGGCACCGATGCGTTGTTCTTGTCTATGCCCTCCCGCTTCGCTTCCATGCGCAGCATCGCGTGATGTTCGTAGCGCAGGGCCGCTTCCGTTTCGGCGTCGCCTTCGGGGGCATCGCTTCCCTTGCGCTTTGCTTCGGCTGTTGCGTGCTTCGGCATGGCCCGGTCGCCTGCATATGGGTCAGCGCTTTCTTTTTCCTTGCCCTTGGCGCGGTACTCGCCAGGTGCGTCCATGCCCTGGTCGAACTGCTTGTTGGCTGTCCCGAACCGCACGGCTTCCGGTTCGAATGTTTCCGGCAAATCCGGTGCAGTGAGGGGCGTTTTCCAGTCTGCCGGTGGGAGCGCGTTAATACGAATACCAGCCAGTCCGGTAACCGCAAGCATCACCGGCGCCGCTGCGAAGGTCATCACCTTGCCGGCAAAGTTGCCGTTCGACTTCAAACCCTTGGCCAACGAATAGCGTGCCACCGGCGAGGGCGGATACCAGAACTCGTGACTGCCGCGCGTGGGATTGTTGTGCTGGTCCGCCCAGAAGTCGTAACTGCCTTTGCGGCCTACCGTATAACCTTGCGAGAACACGCGCTGGCAAAATACGCCGGCGCCATTAGCCGCATCGATCTCCTGCTGATTCAGTCCGCGCCATCCGATGCCCTGGATGGTGGTGGCCGAAATCACCTGGTCGTGTGGATTGAAGTAGAGCGTGACGCGCCCGACCGTCGCAGGTGTCGGACCATATCCGTATTTGCTGCGATCCGACGCCGCATCGAAGCCGTGCGCTTCGTTTGCCATCGCCTCGTCGATGAGCGCTGCCGACTGCGCAGTGGCCGCCTGCTGGCGCACGATGTCGAAGAATGCGCGTAAGGTGGCAATGCGCGCATTCCAGGATTGGCGCCCGCCATTCCCCTGTGCATCCTTCAGGCTGAGTTCCGTAAAGCCTTGCGCTATATTCGCCTTGACCAGGCTGAACGGCGCATTACACAAGACATAGTTATCGGCCACGCAGCGGCCGCTCTTGCCGGCCGGGTCCGTTGCGGGCTTCAGGCGGTCGCCTAGGAATGCGGCAGCAAGGCCGATCATGTTTCCCTGGCTGTGGCAGACAAGGGTGATCGGCACGTCGGCCTGCTTGCTGCGAATCGACTCCACCAGCTTCGCCAGGCGCAGCGCGGCCAGCACGTAATAGGGGCGGGGCGGACAGGCATACACCTTGCGGTCATTGGTTGGGTTCATGTGCTGCACATGCAGCCACAGGAACAACTGGTCCGACAAGCCATTTCCCCATAAATCGGGAAGGGCGGTGCAGCCGTTGGCGAATGGACCGCCACCCCAGTAATTCTGCTCGTTCAAATAGATAGCATTGCCGAACTGCTGCAGCTCGTCGCTGCTGGCTTTATAACCCCAGCGAAAATGGATGACCGGAGAAAAGTGATCATCGGCCGCAATGAACTTGTCCGACGTCTTTTTCGGATTGATGAACCCATCAGGCGTTAAATCGGGCAAATACTGCACAGGCCGCAACTGCCCACCCTCCGGTGTCGGATACGCCATGTGCTCGTCGCGCCGCTTCAGGCGGTCGTTCAGGCCCCGGCACAGGCCCCGTTCGGTTTGCGCAAACCACTCGCCGTCCGAATTCACGCCGTGGACGAAGATGACCACGCCGGGCAGGGGCATCTGCATGATCACGTCGAGGTGCTTCGGCGTGAGAAAGACCGTGCCGCAGCTTTCGCCCAGCAGGATAGTGCCGGGATCGTCCAGGGGACTGCACAGGCGGTCGCTGGATGGACCGGCAGGCGGAGCAAAGGTATCGTTCATAAGTAAATTCCCTGATGCCATTACTTGAGCGGCTTGAAGAAGCGCGCCGTCAGCTGCTGCAGATGGTCCGCCGTGATCGGCTCGCCTTCACCCGCGCCGTTGCTCTTGCCGGACACCGGTGCGTCCCCGGACCGCGTGACCTCCAGCTGCATGCCCTCGACTGGCTTGCCGTCGCTGGCGCGCAGGAGGCGCGGGATGCGGCTGAAGTCGTCCTTGCCGAAAGTCGGCAGTTCGGTCTTGCCGCTGGCCGGCCCGTCCCAGTGGTGGCCAGCGGTACGGATGGTGATCGCGCCCGGCCCGCCGATTTCCACATCACCGCCCTTCAAGGTGAGGTAGGCGCCGCCGCTGACGATGAAGGTCACTTCTTCCTGCGCCATGAACACCATGCGCCCGCCGGCGGTCGCCTTCAGGTCCTGGGCGGCATCGACCTGCATGCCGCCATGCTGGCTCTGCATGAGGAAGCGGCCCTGGTGGGCAATCTGCGTGATGCCGTCGGCATGGGAGAACAGCGAAATGCCCTTGCCGGCATTCAGGTTGAAGCGTTGTCCGCTGGCCAGCTGCATGTGCTGCTGCGCCACCGTGTCGAGATTCACGCCGGCATAGCTGACCATGGTCTTCGGTGTGCTGAACGCGATGCCGGCCGGCGCCGTCACACTCACGGTGGGCTTGCCGCCGCCGCCGGGGGCGCCGTTGCTGCCGGCGCTGGCCGCTTCCAGGTCCGCCTTCAGCGCGGCCTGGGCGCCGGCGTCGGCCGGCAGGCCCTGCTGCGCGGCGGCATATTCGCCGAGCGACTTGAACAAATCCAGGCAATCCTGCATCAGGGCCAGGTGTTCCTCGCTGCCGAGTTGGGGGCCGCAGGCATCGAGCCGCTTCCAGGCCGAAACCAGGAGCGACTTCGCGGTGCGAATGGCGCCACTGTCGTTCGTCGCCAGTTCAAAGCCTTCGCCACGCGGCTCGGCTACGCCGTCGCAACGCGGATGCGTCAGGTAGCCGAGGTTCAGCTGGCTGTGGCCGTGCGCGCTTTCCAGCTGGGCGCTGATCTGGCCGGGCGTATCGTCCAGTCGTAGCTGGTTGTAGCGGGTGGCGCCGCCTTCCTTGCTGACGATGCCCGACAGGTATTTGTCGCCCGGCAGGCGGCTGCTGCGGCTGAACGAGGGCGGCGGCGTATGGCCGCCATGGGCGCGGCCGATGATCAGTGGTTTGTCCGGATCGCCGCCCACGAATGCGCACAGCACCTGGTGGCCCACGCGCGGCAGCGAAATCGCGCCGTACTGCTCGCCTGCCCAGGGACTGGCCACCTGCACCCAGGCGGAATCGCGGTCGGTGCCGGATGCGCCGGCGCCACCAGCGTGCTCGTGGTCTTCTTCGCGGCAGCCGGGAAACCGGATCTTCACGCGGCCGAAGGCGTCGCAATGGATTTCTTCCTTCACCGGACCGACCACGGTGACATATTGCAGGTCGGTGCGCGGCAAGTCGATGCGCGGATCGTAGGCCGGGACGATGGCCACGCCGCGCCGCACGCAGGTAAAGCGGTTGGTGTAGCGCATGCCGCGCTCGGCGCTGGCTGCTTCCAGGCTGTCGTCGCCGGCATGCCAGCGGTTGGCCGCGAACAGGCGCCGCGCCCGTTCGTCGAAGGTGGCCGGCAGGTTGTTGCTGGCCTCGACCCGCAGTTCGGTGATGACGAAGTCGCGCTCCGACGGTGGATGCAGGTCGATTTCAGGATGGCCGGCGATCGTGTTCCACTGGCCCACGCACAGCTCGCGCACGCTGCCTTCACCATGGAAGGACTTGGCCTCGTATTCGTGGCGCTGGATGCGGGCCTCGCCCAGCCTGTGGTAGTCGTCGGCGTTGTCGCCGGTGTGCGGCGCCTCGACCAGGTAGTCGTCCAGGCTGGCCGCGAAACGCTTGCCGAGCGTGCCCTGGTCGTGCAGGCCCGGGTATTCACCCGTCGCCGCGCGCGCCTGGCGGTAGTCCCAGCTGCTGCGCGCAACGCTGCCGGGCGTCAGCGTGCGCAGCGCGTGCAGGGCGGTGACGGTATCGCGCTGCTCGGTGGCGCCGTCGCGGTGGAAGCGCACCGTGCCGGCCGCGTTTTCCTGCAGGGACATGGCGTCGTCGAACAGGACCAGCATGTGCGCCGGCGTGTCGTCGGCCCGGCCGGGAACGATGGGCCGGAAGAACCAGCCGATGCCGCGCCGTTTCCACAGCCTGCGCAGGAACGCCGCCGTCGACTCGTTGTACTGCATCGTGAATTCGCGCGCCGGATAATGCTTCAGCTTGCTCAGGTCGTAATCGAAGGCACGCGCCGCGATCGGATTGGCGGCGCGCCATTCCTTCAGCAGGATGTGGGTGATGTCGACTTCGCTGGCATTGCGGAAAATGCGCGTGTTGCACGTCTTGTCGAGCAATGCGAGCGCGTCGTGCACCAGCAATTGGTAGGTGGCCAGGCCGTCATCGCCTTGCCCTTCGCTGGCGCCGGCAACGATGCCGCACACGCGGCGCAGCCCGCCGCGGTCGGTGACCAGCTGCACCTCGGCCGGATTGGCGATGAATTGCTTGAGCGGCATGCCGGCCTGGGCGGACACGCAGGACAGCACATAGTTGATGCCGCCGCATACCGCTTC
The DNA here is from genome assembly GCF_057801335.1 of Massilia sp. BAP21. Classification (NCBI taxonomy): domain Bacteria; kingdom Pseudomonadati; phylum Pseudomonadota; class Betaproteobacteria; order Burkholderiales; family Oxalobacteraceae; genus Massilia; species Massilia sp. BAP21. Next base: position 5,762,630 of record NZ_CM173596.1, on the reverse strand, counting down.
GCAACCGCTGATCCGGCTGACGATTAGCAAGTCTTCCAGGATGCCGTCTTCCATCGCCAGTCTCAGCCGGATAGGGCGATGTGCGGCAGCCAGGCTACCGTTATTGTAAAAGCGCATGCACAGGCTCCACCTTCGACAATCAAAATAGACACAGGGCAACATGTCCATGCGGCGGTGCTGTCCTGGTGTCAAAACCTGTCAAGTGTGAAGGTGGTACATGCCTCCGATGATGCGCTAGCACAATGTTAACTGTGCGCTCCGCTTTGCCCGCAGCGCCCGGCCATAAAAAAACGGCGCAGGCATATGCGCCCGCGCCGTTCGCCGACACCCGTACCGCCACACACGGCCGGGTCAGAACGCGTTGATCAGAACGACATCGGTACGCGCACCATCAGGGTCACGTCCGGCGTATCGCGCGTCACGCCCGCGCCGACCGCCACGCTCAGGGTTTTCTTGTCGCTTAGGCGGTAGGAATAGCCGACCAGCAGGGTACCGAGCTGCATGCGCACCGAACCCGGCACGGCGCGGCCGTTCTGCTTGGTGCGGCCGACGGAGTTGTGGTCGTAGCCGAGGCTGAACGAGGCCTTGTCGTTGAGCGCCAGGCCCATGCCGAAGTTGAAGCCGAACACGCCGCCCGGGGCCACTTCGCCCAGCGGTTCCTTGACGCCGTTCAGCACGGTGCGCTCGATGTTGTCGCGCTTGAAGTTGTGCAGGTAGCTGAAGCTGCCGAAGAACACCGCCGGGTCCGACGGGAACAGCCAGGTCAGGCTCGGCTGCAGCGAATAGAAGCCGGAGCCGGTCGGCAGTTCCAGCGGCAGGCCGCTGCCGGTGACGTTTTCGCCGATGCAGCGCGTGGTGCAATCGGTAACGACTTCGAACGGATCCTTGCCGGTGCGCGACTTGAAGCGCAGGCCGCCGATGAAGAAGGGCTTGTCGACGCCGCCGTCGTTGAGCTGGTAGCGCGCCGCCAGTTCGATGTCGCCCAGGTCCTTGCCGCTGGTCTGGAAGGCGCGCTCGACCGAGGTGCCGGTGAACACTTCGCGGCTGACGGTGGCGTCCGAACGGTAGACGTAGGGCAGCTTGGCCTCGACCTCGAAGCGGTTGGTGAGGCCGCGGCGCAGGGTGACGCTGGCGGTGGTGGTGTTGCGTTTCACTTCGCGCACGTCGATCAGGCCGATCAGCAGGGCCGGGATCACCGTGTAGCCGACCAGGGCCACGCGGCTGCTCGACGAGTAGCCGTACTGGACGGCCGGCTCGAACACGTACTTGCCGCGCGGGGTCAGCACGCCGGGCTGCTCGAAGATCGGCGCCACCTCGGCGCTGCGGGCCTGGGCTGCCGGTGCGCGGCCGACGGCGGCCGTGTTGACGCCGGCAGCCGGGGCGCTGGCCGGGCCGCCGACCGGCGCTGCCGGCGCGGCCGGCTGCGGGACAGCCGGCCGCTGGGCGGTCGGCTGTTGCGTGGTCGCCTGTTGATTCGTGGGCACGTTCTGCGGGTTCAACGGTGCGTTCTGCTGGGCGTTGCGTTGTTGCTGCTGCTGTTGGCGCTGCTGTGCCTGTTGCGCCTGCTGCTGTTGTTGCTGTTGCTGCTGTTGCAGCATTTGTTGTTGCTGGGGCTGCTGCTGCGGCGGCTGGGCCAGCTGGGCCTGGGCATTTTGCTGGGCGGCGGTCTGGTCGCCGCCGGTGCCGCGCAGCATGTCGAGTTCCGAGGCCGTGGCTGGCAACCCGGCCGCGAGTGCGCCCGGCGCCAGGTCGATGACGGGTTCGGCAGGCTGTCCGGCCTGGCGCGCGCTGCGCACGCCGCGCTCGAGCTCGTCGATGCGCGCGCGCTGGGCGTCGAGCTGCTGGCGCATGGCCTTGAGTTGCTCGACCAGCAGGTCGACGGACTGCGCGCCCGTCTGCGCGCCGGCCTGCACGGCGGGCTGCAAAGCGGACTGCGCCAGTGCCGAAGAAGCGCCGAAGGCTGCGCTCACGACGAGCGCGCCGACACAAAGTGCCGGAAATTTGTGCATTACTTGCTCCATGTTTGAAACACCATCAGCGGGGTGCGATGGCTGTTGACAAAGCATTATTCAATCCTTCGGCAAAATTGAGCGCACGTAACATTCCAGCGGTGTTCGCCGTGGCGTTCAGCGTGGTCTGGGCATTGATGGTCTGGTCGTTCAGCGAGTTCTGGATGATGGTGCCGCCCAGCAGCGAGGCATAGGCGTCGCCGCGCACGGCGCTGACCGCGCCGTTCTGGATCAGGCGCAATTGGCCCAGCGCTTCGGTCGACACCAGGCCATTGCCGCCCGCCAGTTTGCCGATGTCGCCCAGCTGGATTTCGCTGCGTTCGACCACGTTGCCGTTGATGCTGACCATGCGCTCGATGCCGAGGGTGACGAGCAGGCCGTCGGCCACCAGGAAGCCGCCGCGCGCATCTTCCAGGCGGCTGCTGTCGACCGCGTTCTCCGCGGTGAACAGGTCCATCGGATCGGCCAGCGCCGGCGCCGCCGCAGGCAGCAGCAGGAGAGACAGGACGAAGGGAAACCGCATGGTGTTGTTCCTCAAAAATCGCCGGGACCGAATTTCGGCAGGCTGTAAGTGGTATCGATGACGGGGCCGATGCCGTTGCCCAGCGGCGCGCGCGGCGCGACCCGCCAGTCGGCGGCCTGGTTGAACGCCGGCTTGTTGGGGCCCTGGTGGATCACGAACAGGATGCGGTTCGACCACATCTCCTCGAAGCGCTCGCGCGGGATGGTGCGCGTGCCGCGCGAGGGGTCGCCCAGCAGGATGCGGCCGTCCTCGGCGCCCTTGACCACGACGAAATGGTGGTAGCCCTTGTCGGAAATGAGCACGATGGCGGGCAGTTTTGCTTCGATGAGTTTGTCGAGCGGCAGCTGGAAACCGTCGGCGGTGTAGCCGCGGCTTTTCAGGAAGCGCTGCATGTCGAGCAGCGAGAAGCCTTCGCGGCGGATCTTGTCCTGGTCGCCGCTCAGGAACATGTATTTGAAGGCGTCCTGCTCGGAGGTCGGGACGCCGTAGTGGTGGGTCAGCAGCGTGGCCAGCGCGGCCGAGCCGCAGCTGAAGTCGTACTGCTGGCGCAGGGTGGCCTGGAAGCGCAGGTCCTTCATGCTTTTCACTGGCATGCCGACGCGCATGCCGCTCGGCAGGGACATCTCGGCCGCGCCCGCGGCCGTGGAACCGAGCATCAGGCCCATGGCCAGGCCGGAAACGATGGTACGGGCATTCATTGGAACTGCAGGTTGATGACGGTGGCGTTCTGGATCAGGACGTTGGCACCGCTGTTCTGGATCACGACGGGAATGCCCGACATGTTGGCAAAGGAGCCGGCATCGATCGTGTTCGACCCGGTATTCACGTTGACGGCGTTGTTGTTGGCGACGTCGCCGTTGAGTTTGGTGTCGTTCAAGACGGTATCGGCCTTGCCGCGCTCGTGGTCGAGGCGTTCGAGGTCGACGGTGGCCACGGTTTCGCCGCCGATGGTCGGTGTTTCGCGCAGGTCGGCCGGCACGCTGGCCAGGGACTGCGACAGCTGCTCCAGTTCCGGCAGGCTTCCCAGTTCCTGGGCATCGAGCAGGGCCGGTTCGGCGGCCAGCGCAGGGGCGCCCAGGGCAGCTGCCAGCGAGCCTGCCACAACAAGGGCGCAGGCACGGCGCATGCCGCCAATTGCAAAAATCGTTTTCATCGCTTCTCCTGATCCTTGAAGACTGCCGCGCCGGGGAGGGGCGCGGCAGTCTGTCGCCAGGACACCGGGATGCTTTCCGGTGTCAGCTCATTTCCAGCTTACGGGCCGACGGCCAGGTTCGACTGGACGTTGACGCTTTGCTGGATCAGCGAGGAGAAGCCGTTGTTCTGGCTGATCACCATCACGCCTGCAGCCGACTGGCCGACGCTCGACATGGCGTTCGACATGTCGAAGCTGCCTGCGTTGACGGCCACGGTGCCGCCGTTGCCGGCCGTTGCCGAGCCGCCGTTGCCGCCGGTAGCGGTGCCTGCGGTGTTGGTGCCGCTTGCGCCGCCCATGCCGCCGGTGCCTGCACCGCCGGTGCCGCCTGCGCCGCCGTTACCGGCAGTTGCCGCGCCCGAGGTCGAGGAGCCGCCGGTAGCCGAACCGGTGGTGGCCGAGCCGCCGGCTTCGCCGGAACCCGCGGTGTTCGAGGCCAGGCCAGTGCTGCCGCCCGAGCCGCCCGCGCCGCCCGCTGCGCCGCTGCCTGCGGTCGAGCTGCCGCCCGAACCCGCGCCGCCCGCACCGCCGTCGCCGCTGGTGCCGGTGCCTGCTGCGCCGCCGGTGCTCGACAGGGCTGCGCCCGCGCCGCCGGTGCCGCCGGTGGCGGTGCCGCCAGCTGCGCCCGAGCCGCTCGAGGTCGAAGCGGTAGCGCCCGCACCTGCGGTGCCGCCGTTGCCGCCGGCCGCGCCCGCGCCGCCTGCGCCGCCCGTGCCGGTGCCGGCCGAAGCGGTGTTCGAGGCGCCGGTGTTGGTGCCGCCGGTGCCGGTCGACGAGCCGCCGTCGGCCGCGCCGCTGGCGCCGCCGGTGCTGTCAGGGGTGCCCGAACCCGAGCCGCTCGACGCCATGTTGCCGCCGTTCGAAGCGCCGGCACCCGAGGTGTCGCCGTTGGCCGATGCGTCGCCGATCATGACCGAGCCGCCGGCCGCGCCGCTGCCGCCCAGTGCGCCTTCGGCGCCGTTGCCGCCGTTGCCGCCCGTTGCCGCGCCGGCTTCGCCGCCTGCGCCGCCGGCGCCTGCCAGTGCGCTGCCCACGCCGCCGCCGTTGCCGCCGTTGCCGGTCGTGCCCGAGCCGCCTGCGCCGCCGGTGCCGGCGCCGCTGGCGCCAGCCGCGCCGCCGTTGCCGCCAGCGACGTTACCGTTGTTGCCGCCTGCGCCGCCGAGGCCGCCCATGCCGCCCGCTGCACCCGAGCCGCTCGTTGCCGAGCCGGTGGTGCCGCCGTTGCCGCCGTTGCCGCCGGTGGCGCCGCCAGCCATCGCGTCGGCATTGCCGGCGCTGCCCGTGACGGCGTTGCCGCCGGTCGAGCCCGAAGCTGCCTGGCCGCCCGAGCCGCTGGCGCCGTTGCCGCCGTCGCCGTTGGCTGCGCCGCCCCATGCACCGGCGCCTGCGCCGCCGGTGGCGTTGGCGCCGTTCGCGCCGCCTGCATTGGTGGCGACGTTACCGATGTTCTGGATGTTGTTGCCCGAGACCGTGCCGCTCAGCGAGCTGGTAGCGGTAGCGCTCGAGGTGTTGAACGAGTTGTCGACGCTCGAGGTAGCCATGCCGCCATTGTTGGCGGAAGCGGCGCCCAGGCCCGAGGCGGTCGACGAGCCGCTGCTGCGGTTCTGGCCCGAGCTGTTGCGGGTCGAGGAGTCGTTGTTCGAGCCCGAGCTGTCGGCCGTGTTGGTGTTGGTCGACGAGTTGTTGCCCTGGTTCGAATTGTCGCGCGACGAGTTGTCGTTGCCCTGGTTCGAGTTGTCGGCGCTGTTGGTCGTGGTCTGGGTGTTCGACGCGGTCGAGTTATCGTTGCCCTGGTTCGAACGGTCGGTCGTGGTCGAGGTGTTGGTGGTCTGGGTGTTCGACGCGGTCGAATTGTCGTTGCCCTGGTTCGAGTTGTCGGCCGTGTTGGTCGAGGTGTTCGTCGAGGTGTTGGTCGACGAGTTGTTGCCCTGGTTCGAGCTGTCGGAAGTGTTGGTCGACGTGTTGGTCGTCGTGTTCGTCGCCGTGTTGGTCGACGAATTCGAGCTGTCGGAAGTGTTGGTCGAGGTGTTGGTCGACGAGTTCGAGTTGTCGGCGGTGTTGGTCACCGTCGAGCTATCGGTCCAGGTCGAGGTGCCGCCATCGTTGGCGTTCAGTCCGCTACCATCCTGCGCGACGTTGGTCGACGAGTTGGTGGATGGGTCCGTCGTCTGGGCTTGGGCATTCAGGCCGAAGGCGAGCGACAGGGCGGTAACGAGCAAGGTCTTGTTCATGCTTAAATTCCCCTAGGGTGTGTGGTTGAGTTCCGACTGGCAGTCGTACCAGTACCCTCGCTTATGCAAGCGCCATGCCAGCGTAGTTGAAACATGCTCAAGTTATTGAAATCGCAGCATAATTCCACTAGGAAATGCTTAAATTGCGCATAGGCATTGTTGTTAGGAATTTAATGCAAGGTGGGTGTATCAGAAATGGCACAGTTGTGTGTCTTTTTGTCGAGTTAGCAGTGGACACTCCTGCGACAGAGTGTTCACCCATGCTGCATAGAAACTGTGACAGTTCGCTCCGACGGCGACCCTTCATGCATTCCTACGTCGACATTGGAGGCAGGCTGGCAAGCAGGCGGGATACGGCTGGGCATGCACCGAAGCGGTGCCGAAGGGGGAATGACAGGCCGGAGGTAGGACCAGAAAACGGATGCCGGCAAGGGCCGGCATTCAGATAAGAAACAACGTTTCAGCGCCCCGGGTGGGCGGTACGGACGGGTTCAGGGCCGCATATTGTGCTTGGCCAGCAGCCGGTACATCGTGGTCCGCGAGATGCCGAGGTCGCGCGCGGCGCGGCTCACGTTCTGGCCGCTGCGGTCGAGGCAGGCGCGGATCGCCAGGCGCTCCGAGCTGCAGCGCGCATCGTCGAGCACGGCTTCGATGGGTGGCGACGGCATTGCCAGGTCGAGGTCGTCGGGTTCGATCCACTTGCCGTCGGCCATCACCATCGCGCGCCGCACGCGGTTGATCAGCTCGCGCACGTTGCCCGGCCAGTGATGTGCCGCGATCGCGCTCAGCGCGCGGCTGCTGAAGCCTTTCAGGCCGGGCGCCTTGTCGGCCGCGTGCTGGTGGAAGAAGTGTTCGGCCAGTTCCACCAGGTCGTCGCGCCGTTCGCGCAGCGGCGGTACCGTCACCGGCAGCACCGAGAGTCGGTAATACAAATCCTCGCGGAAGTCGCCGCGCGCTACCGCCTGCTGCAGGTTCACGTGCGAGGCCGAGATCACGCGCACGTCGACAGGAATGGCGCGCGTGGCGCCGAGCCGGATAATGGTTTTTTCCTGCAAGAAGCGCAGGAAATTGGCCTGCAAATCCTTCGGCAGGTCGCCGATCTCGTCCAGGAACAGGGTGCCGCCGTTGGCCGATTCGATCAGGCCGACCTTGTCGCGCGCGGCACCGGTGAATGCGCCGCGCTCGTAGCCGAACAGTTCCGAGTGGATCAGGTTGGGCGCGATCGCCCCGCAGTTGATCGGCACCAGCGGGCCGGTGCTGCGCAGCGACTGGCGGTGGATGGCCTGGGCCGTGAGTTCCTTGCCGCTGCCGCTTTCGCCCCAGATCAGCACCGGCGCATCGACCTTGGCCACGCGCTCGACCTGGCCGCGCAGGCGCTGCATGGCGTCGCAACTGCCGATCAGGCTCGATGCCGGGCTGGCAGGGCGGGGACGCGGGCGGCGCAGCTGGGCATGCCCGTGCACGTGGCCGAGCGTGTAGGCCAGGCGCTGCAGGTCGACCGGCGCCGTGTGGTAGTCGCACAGGTAGTCGGCCACCAGGTCGCGGCAGGCGGGCGCCGCCAGCGTTTCGGCGCGGAACACGCCCACCCACTGCACCGCGCTGTGCTGGCGCAGGAAACGGTCGATTTCCAGGTGCGGTTTCGATCCGATCACGTGCATCAGCAGACCGACGAGATACGCTTCCTGGCGCAGTTCGGCCCTGGCTTCGTCCAGGCTGCCGACGCTGCAAATTTCCCAGTCGGGCATGGCTTCGCGCAGCATGGCGGCTGCATCAGGGCTGTCAGGGGCAATGCAAAGCAATCGTTTCGGCGTCATCCATTCTCCTGAAATCCGGTCTGCCGGCCCCGCGTCGATGCGGGCGCCGGCACATGTCATTTTGATATTGGCATGTTCCAGATCCAAGGATACCGCATTCATCTAGTTGTACTGGTGACAATTGAATTATGCGTGCTGCGTTAGCAACTCAACAATATACGGACTTGACCGGCGCCGTTTTCTATTGCAGTCCGAGCAGGTCGGCACGCGGATAGCCCCAGCGCGGCAGCGGCGACGGGCAGGGCAGCCCTGCCTGCGCCTGCTTGTCATACGGCAGGGTCGAGAAGTTGTGGCTGCCGTGCGGGCCGTAGCGCACGTCGGTGGCATGGCCGTCGGCCAAGGAGGGCGTGCGCGCAAAGCGCAGCCAGGCGTCGACGCGGCAATCGGCGGCCCGCAGCGCCCGCAGGCGCGCGCGCGAGCCGCTTTCTTCCCAGGCCCAGGCCAGGCCGCTGGCAGTCTGGTCCCCGTCCCTGGCCACGTATTCGCCATGGATCTTGAACGGACAGGCCGCCACCGGCGTGACGCCGGGCGCCAGGCTCAGCACGCCGCGCCGGACCCGGTAGCCGTCGCCGCCACCGTCGCCCGACACGCTCACCACCGTCCAGCACAGCGGATTGGCGGGAAACGCCGACAGGGCGGTGTCGAAGATGCGCACCGAGGGATCGCCGCGGCGCAGGCTGGCCGCCACCTGCTCGCGCGCCAGGCCGGCGCTCCAGGCCTGGACCAGCACGAAGCCGAGCACGGTCGCCACGCCCGCCACCAGCGCCGTACGCTCGCTGCGGCGCCGCGTCAGCACCAGGGCCAGCAGCCAGATGGCGGCCAGGCCGGCGAGCGAACCCCACTGCAGGAAGCCGGCCAGGGTGAACAGCAGCGGCACGGCCAGCAGCAGCGCCAGGAAAGTCCGGCGCAGCCAGGGCCGCGCCACGTGGGCCGCCAGCGGCGTGCCGAGCGCCAGCCAGAACACCGGCTCGACGATGAAGACCATGTCGCCATAGAACCAGCGCGGATCGAAGGGCGCGAACGGATGCACGCCATACACGTTCATCGCGTCCATGCCCAGGTGCAGCAGCAGGCCGAGCACGGTGGTGGCGGCCAAGCCGAGCCGCGCCGCCCCGTTCGTGCGCAGCAGATGGCGCGCCGCCGGCCACAGCAGCCAGATCGCGGCCAGCATCAGCAGCGCCTGGGGCAGGGCGTAAAGCAGCGTGTGCGTGTGGCCGCGGTGGTGCAGCAGGTAGCCCAGCGGTTCCGGCGCCAGCCCGGTCAGGACCAGGTCGAGGTCGGGGAAGTTGCTGGCCACTGCCGCGCTGACCAGCAACAGGCGCCGCCGCGTACTGGCGCGCTGTGGATCAGGTTCGACGGGCAGCAGGCGGTGGGTCAGTTCGCCGAGGGCGAGGCCGGCCAGGGAGTGGGTGAGATTGTCCATCAGGCAATATTAACATCCGCGCCATGGCGTCGCGCAAGTGTCACGGCGCAACGGTTTCTTCTGGCTAAAGCGGCAAGTTTCGGCCGGACCCCGGCGCAGGTATCGTACAATCGCCGTTTTATATTGCACCAAGGCAACAAAGGAGCATCATGCGTACCAACCTGCCCATTACCGGCATCGAATACCACATGCAGGCAGGCCAGTCGATCGTGTCCACGACCGACACCAAGGGCCGGATTACCTATGTGAACCCGAGCTTCGTCGAGGTGAGCGGCTTTTCCGAAGCCGAGCTGCTCGGCAAGGCCCACAACATCGTACGCCACCCCGACATGCCGCCCGAGGCGTTTGCCGACTTGTGGCAGACCTTGCAGGCCGGCCGGCCCTGGACCGGGATGGTCAAGAACCGCCGCAAGAACGGCGATTTCTATTGGGTGGTCGCGAACGTGGTGCCGGTGCGCGAGAACGGCGCCGTGTCGGGCTACATGTCGGTGCGCACCGCGCCCACGCCCGAACAGGCCGCCGCCGCCGAGGCCCTGTATGCGCGCTTGCGCTCCGGCACGCCGGGTAGGCTGGCGATCCGCGGCGGGCGCGCCGTGAAGACCGGCTTGCCGGCGCGCCTGGGCGCGCTGCGCCGGCTCACGCTGGGACGCCGGCTCGGCCTGGTCATGGGCGCGCAGGCCCTGCTGCTGGCCGTGCTGGGCGCCGCCGCCGACGGCGGAGCCCTGCGCGTGGCGGCCGGTCTCGGCGTGCTGGGCACCCTGGCCGCCTGGGTCCAGCTGCAGCGCAGCCTGGTCGCGCCGCTGCGCGCGGCCACCCGCGCCGTGCACGCACTGGCCGGCGGCGACCTGTCGCAGCCCTGCCAGGCCGGCGCCGACGACGAGCTCGGGCATTTGCTGCTGGCGCTGCGCCAGATGAACATCAACCTGCGCGCGATCGTCGGCGACGTGCGCAGCAACGTCGGGTCGATCGAACGCGCCACGCGCGCCATCGCCACCGGTAACGGCGACCTGGCCGGCCGCACCGAGGCCCAGGCCGCCAGCCTGGAAGCGACCGCCGCCAGCCTCGGCCAGATCGCCGCCGCCGCCACCCGCAACGCCGACAGCGCCCAGCGCGCCGACGCCCTGGTCGGCGCGGCGGCCGGCGTGGCCGGGGACGGCGGCGCGGCCGTCGAGCGGGTCGGCGGCACCATGGGCCAGATCAGCACCTCGGCCACGCGCATCGTCGATATCATCGGCCTGATCGACGGCATCGCCTTCCAGACCAATATCCTGGCCCTGAACGCGGCGGTGGAAGCGGCGCGCGCCGGCGAGCAGGGGCGCGGCTTCGCCGTCGTTGCCGGCGAAGTGCGCAGCCTGGCCCAGCGCTCGGCCGGCGCCGCCAAGGAAATCAAGGCGCTGATCGACGATTCGGTACACAAGGTCGGGCAAGGCGACGCGCTGGTGGGCGAAGCCAGCCGGACCATGCGCGACGTTGTCGCTTCGGTCCAGCAGGCGGCGGCCATCATGCACGACATCACGCTCGCCAGCCGGGCCCAGGGCGGCGGCATCGCCGAGGTGAGCGCCGCCATGGCCGCGCTCGACGCGATCACGCGCCAGAACGCGGCGCTGGTGGAAGAATCGGCCAGCGCCTCGGCAAGCGTGGCGGAAGAAGCGGCGCAGCTGGGACAGGCTTTGTCGGTGTTCAGGCTGGGCGCCGGGCGAGCCGCGTGACCGTCCACAGCAATGTGGTCTACTTGATGTGCGTCAAGGATTTAGCTGAGGTTAATCAATAGACTCCCCTAATCGAGCCGAGCCGCAGCCCGCGGCCGGCAGGCAGCAGGAGTCTCCCCATGCTTCACCAGCACATCCCCGTCAGCGCGCTGCGCCGCGCTGCGCCCCCCGTGGCCCGGACCGTCGACTTCGACCCCGAACTGGTCGGGCGCCTCGGCAAGAACGGTCCGCGCTACACATCCTACCCGACCGCCGACCGCTTCGGCGAGGGCTTCGCCTACCGCGACTACCTGCACGCGGTGGCCTCGGTGCGCACCCGCGGCGGCGCGCGCCCGCTCTCGCTCTACCTGCACATCCCGTTCTGCGACACGGTCTGCTACTACTGCGCCTGCAACAAGATCGTCACCAAACACCGCGAGAAGGCCGCCACCTACCTCGGCTACCTGAAGCGCGAGATCGCGATGCAGGCCGCGCTTTTCGCCGGCATCAACGAAGTCGAGCAGCTGCACTTCGGCGGCGGCACGCCGACCTACCTGAGCGACGGGCAGATGGGCGAACTGATGGCCCACCTGCGCCGCAGCTTCCGCTTCGCGCCCGACGACGTCGGCGAATATTCGATCGAAGTCGACCCGCGCACCGTTACCAGCGAGCGCGTGCACGGCCTGCGCCGCCAGGGCTTCAACCGCATCAGCCTGGGCGTGCAGGACTTCCATCCGGCGGTGCAAAAGGCGGTCAACCGCGTCCAGCCCGAAAGCGAGACGCGCGCCATCATCGCCGCCGCGCGCGAGGCCGGCTTCCGTTCGATCAGCATCGATCTGATCTACGGCCTGCCGAAACAGAACCTGGCGACCATGACCGCCACCATCGAAAAGGTGATCGCCGCCAGCCCGGACCGCATCTCGATCTACCACTATGCCCACCTGCCGCACGTGTTCAAGCCGCAGCGGCGCATCCTCGAGGCCGACATGCCGTCGTCCACCGAGAAGCTGGCCATGCTGGCCCTGTGCATCGAGCGCCTGACTGGGGCCGGCTACGTCTACATCGGCATGGACCACTTCGCGAAACCCGGCGACGACCTCGCCATCGCCCAGCGCCAGGGCCGCCTGCACCGCAACTTCCAGGGTTACTCGACCCATGCCGACACCGACCTGATTTCCTGCGGCGTGTCGGCCATCAGCGCGGTCGGCGCCACCTACAGCCAGAACGCCAAGACCCTGGAAGACTATTACGAGGCGCTCGACAACAACGAATTGCCGGTGGTGCGCGGCATCGCCCTCGGCATGGACGACCTGCTGCGCCGCACCGTGATCGGCAAGCTGATGTGCCAGTTCGAGCTGTCGATGTCGGCCATCGAGCTGGCCTTCCCGATCGCCTTTGGCCAGTATTTTGCAGAGGAACTGGTGGCCCTGCGCCAGCTCGAATACGACGGCCTGGTGAGCATCGAGGGCGACTGGATCTCGGTGACGGCGCGCGGGCGCCTTTTGATCCGCAACGTCTGCATGGTGTTCGACCGCTACCTGGCGGCGCCGTCTGCACTGCAGCCGGCCGTGCCGCGCTACTCGCGGACTGTCTGACGAGATGAGCCTCAGCCTGTTCCCGGTGTTCGTGGTGGGCCTGCTCGGCAGCGTCCACTGCGGCGCCATGTGCGGCGGGATCGTCGGTGCATTGTCCTTGACGCCGCCCCGTACGCGCGCAGGCGTGGCGGTGATGGCGCTGCGCCCGGCCGTCGCCGACCGCGCCAGCCTGCACGTCGCCGCCTACAACGCCGGGCGCATCGCCAGCTACATGACGGCCGGCGCCGTGGCCGGCGGCGTGGCCCAGGGCGCAGGCACCCTGTCCGCGCTGCCGCAGCTGCAGGCCGGCGCCTACTGGCTGGCGAATGCGATGCTGGTCGCGCTTGGCCTGCACCTGATGAACGCCTGGAGCGGCATCGCCCACATCGAACGGGCGGGGCAGCTGGTGTGGCGCCGCCTGCGCCCGCAACTGGCCCGCATCGGCCCGCCCGACACGCCGGGCCGCATGTTCGCGGCCGGCGCCCTGTGGGGCTGGCTGCCCTGCGCCATGGTCTACAGCGTGCTGGTCACGGCGATGCTGAGCGGCTCGGTCGTCTCGGGCGCGCTGACCATGCTTGCCTTCGGCCTGGGCACGCTGCCGATGATGCTGGCGCTCGGCCTGCTGGGCGCCCGCCTGCGCGGCTGGCTGCGCCTGCCGGCGGTGCGCATCGCCTGCGGCTTGCTGGTGCTGGGCTTTGGCGTAACCGGCCTGCTGCGTGCGGCGGGCGGATTGCCGCCGAGCTGGCTGCACCTCGTGTGCCTTGCGCCATGAAGGACCGCAGCGAGGGCAGGGCAGTGGAGGGCGACGTCAGTGCAGTGAGCCGATCCCCATCCGACGACCGCGCCGGCGGCTGCTTCCACTGCGGCCTGCCGCTGCCTGAAAACAGCCCCTGGCGCGCCGCGGTCGGCGGCGTCGAACGCGCCATGTGCTGCCCGGGCTGCGCGGCGGCGGCGCAAACCATCGTCGACGCCGGCTGCGGCGATTACTACGACACCCGCGACGGCTACGGCGCCACCGTCGACGGCAACGCCGCGCCCGGGCTGGCGCTGTTCGACGCGGCGGACAACACCGGCGAAGGCAGCTTCACGGTCGAGGGCATCCGCTGCGCCGCCTGCGTCTGGCTGATCGAACGCCGCGTGAATGCGCTGCCCGGCGTACAGGAAAGCCTGCTGAACGTCAGTACCGAGCGCCTGCAGGTGCGCTGGGACCCGGCCATCTGCAAGGTGAGCGACATCCTGCGCGCGCTGCGCGCCATCGGCTATACCGCCTATCCCTACGACAGGGAGCGCCACGGCGAGCAGCTCGAGCGCGCGCGCCGCAAGCTGTTCCGCCAGCTGTTCGTGGCCGGGCTGGCGATGATGCAGGTGATGATGTACGCGGTGCCGGTCTACCTGGCGGACGATGGCACCATGGATGCCGACATGACGGCGCTGATGGGCTGGGCCTCCTTTGTGCTGACCCTGCCGGCCCTGCTGTATTCGGCCCTGCCTTTCTTTGGCGGCGCCTGGCGCGACCTGCGCCGCGGCCTGCCGGGCATGGACGTGCCGGTGGCGCTCGGCATCGGCGCTGCCTTCACCGGCAGCACCGTGGCCCTGGTCCAGGGGCGGGGCGAGGTCTGGTTCGACTCGATCACGATGTTCATCTTCCTGCTGCTGGCCAGCCGCTACCTGGAGCTGGGCGCCCGCCGCCGCGCCACCCGCGCGCTGGAGGCGCTGCAGGACGGCATGCCGGCTTCAAGCCAGCGCATGCCAGGCTATCCGCTGGAGCGCGCCACCGAGCTGGTGGCGGCGGCCAGCCTGCAGCCGGGCGACGTGGTGCTGGTCGCGCCCGGCGCGGCGGCGCCGGCCGACGGCACGATCGTCGAGGGCGAGACCGAGGCCGACCTGTCGCTGCTGACCGGCGAAAGCCGGGCGCGGCGCATGGGGCCGGGCGACATGCTGCCCGGCGGCGCCGTCAACGTGACCCAGGCCGTGCTGCTGCGGGTGCAGGCGGCGGCGCGCGACAGCACCCTGGCGCTGCTGGTGCGCCTGGTCGACAAGGCCGGGCAGGGCAAGCCGGCGCTGGCCCTGTGGGCTGACCGCGTTGCCGCCTGGTCGGTGGCGGCGCTGCTGGTGCTGACCGCAGCCGTGTTCCTGGCCTGGCAACTGATCGACCCATCCCGCGCCTGGCCGGCGGCGATCGCGGTGCTGGTCGTGACCTGCCCGTGCGCGCTGTCGCTGGCCACGCCGACCGCGCTGGCCGCGGCCACCGACCGCCTGCTGCGGCGCGGCGTATTGGCCGTGCAGCCGCACGCACTGGAAACGCTGGAGCGCGCCACCCACGTCGTGTTCGACAAGACCGGCACCCTGACCCTGGGCCGGACCGTGGTGCGCGAGGCCCGCAGCTTCGGCGCCCCGCGCGAGCGCGGGCCGCAGGCGCTGGCGATTGCCGCCGCCCTCGAAGCCGGCAGCGCGCATCCGCTGGCGAAGGCGATCCGCGCCGCCGCGGCTGAAGCTGCCGATACCGCCGCCGACACCGCCGACCCAGCCGAACCGGCCGACGCGGCCAGCCAGGCACGCGACGTCGTGCACACGGTCGGGCAGGGGATCGAGGGCGAGGTCGATGGCGTGCGCTACCGGCTCGGCAGCGCGGCCTTCGTGGCGGCGCTGGCCGGCCGCCGCATGCCGGCGGCGCCCGACGCGCAGGGCAGCGCGGTCTGGCTCGGCAAACAGGGCGCTTGGCTGGCGCGCTTCGACATCGCCGACGGCCTGCGCCCCGAGGCGCTCGCGGTCGTGCGCCGTGTCGAGGCCGCCGGCAAGACCGTGGTCCTGCTCTCCGGCGACGAGTCGCGCGCGGCCCAGCAGGTGGCTGCACAGCTGGGCATCCGCCTGGCGGCCGGCGACCAGCTGCCGCAGCAGAAGCTGGACTTCGTGCGCGAACTGCAGGCGCAGGGCGCCACGGTGGCGATGGTCGGCGACGGCATCAACGACGCCGCCGTGCTGCGCGGCGCCGACGTCTCGTTCGCGATGGGCGGCGGCGCCGCGCTGGCCCAGCTGCACGCCGACTGTGTGCTGCTCGGCGACGGCCTGCTGCCCCTGGTCGAGGCCCTCGACACCGCGCGCCGCACGCTGCGCATCATCCGCCAGAACCTGGCCTGGGCCAGCGTCTACAACCTGGCTGCGATCCCGCTGGCGGCAACCGGGCTGCTGAGTCCCTGGCTGGCCGGGGCCGGCATGGCCGCCAGTTCGGCGCTGGTGGTGCTGAACGCGCTCAGGTTGAGAAAATAAGCTGAGGAAGGAAGACCAGATGGAAGCGCTGTACCTTTTGATTCCCCTGAGCCTGGTGCTGGTGGCGCTGGCGCTCTGGATTTTCTTCGGCGCCGCCGACAGCGGCCAGTTCGACGACCTCGAAGGCCCGGCCCTGCGCCTGCTGCGCGACGACGACCGGCCCGCCGGCTGACCTTTAGCACGACATACAGATTCATTCTTTCTCGACAATAAGTTTCCTCGCGGTTACTCTAAGTTTTTTGACAAGAAACGAGACGCGATGAACAAGCTGAAACGCCGCCTGAGCGCGGCAACCTTGTCCCTGGGGCTATCCCTGGCTGCCACGGGCGCCGCCCACGCGGCCGACTTCGCACCCTGCATTGATGCCGCCAGCAAGCCGGCGCTGGCCGGCAGTTTGTGCGCCGTCGAACGCGTCGCCGCCGATCCTTCGGGCCTTTCCGGCGCGCCGGCAGGCGAAGTCCAGCTGTTCGTGCGCAAGTTCCCGGCCACCGGCCAGGCGCGTGGGCAGGTATGGCTGGTCGCCGGCGGTCCCGGCGAATCGGGCGCCTCGTTCTATGGCCTGTTGCCGGTGCTGCGCAAGGCCTTTGCCGGCTTCGACCTGCTGGTTCCGGACCACCGCGGCACGGGATTCTCCACGCGTCTGTGCCCGGACGAAGAATCGGCGGCCTCGCCCGGCGGCGCCGCACTGGCCGGCGCCGAGTGGGCCAGCTGCTTCCGGCGCCTGAACGAGAACCCGGCCTACGCGCGCCAGTTCTCGCAAACGAACGCGGCGCACGACCTGAAACGCCTGATCGCCAGCCATCAGGGCAAGGGCCAGACTTGGGTCTATGGCGTGTCCTACGGCACCCAGCTGGTGCTGCGCACGCTGGCGCTGGGCGCCGCGAACATCGACGGCGTGGTGCTCGATTCGCTGGTGCCCCTGCAGGACGACGCCAGTTCGGACCTGAGCCGGCGCTCGCTCACCACCGACGCCGCCGGGCGCAAGCTGCTGGCGTGGTGCGATGGCTACGACTATTGCCATGCCCAGCTGGGCGAGCCGGCCGAGGCGGTGTACCGGCGGGTGCTGGCGCGCTTCGACGCCGACCCGGCGCTGCAGGCCGCGGTGCCCGGCAAGAACCTGAAGCGCTTCTTCGGCGCCAGCCTCGACGTGCCCGAGGCCGCCACCCGCATTCCCTACCTGCTCAAGGATCTGGAAGAGGGCAAGACCGAGGGCATCGCGGAGATGACGCGGGAAATTGAGCGCGAAGCCGTGGTGCTCGGCGCCTTTCCGCAGTCGCCGCCTTCGATTGCGCTGGTGTCCATCATCAGCGGCTCGGAAAACAATTTGCAGCCGGGCCGCGGGCGCGACGCCGTGGTCCGGGAAGAGCAGGGGCTGCTGTTTTCGAGTCCGCTGCCGGGACTGCTGGTCGAGCCCGGCCTGCCGCTGTACCCGCGCGACGCGATGTTCGCGGCACTGCCGCCGCGCCTGCCGCGCACCCTGGTGATCCAGGGCGAACGCGACGCGAAGACGCCGTACGACGCCGCGCTGCGGCACGTGGCCGCGCTGCGCGCAGGCGGTCCGGTCGAGGTCTTCACGATCGCGGACGGCGCCCACTTCGCGCTATGGACCGCCAGCCCCTGCGTGGAGCGGGGCATCGACGCCTTTGTCGGCAAGCGGCCGCAGCCGCCGCCGTGCCAGGCGGTGAAGGTGCGCTGGCAGCACTAGGGTTTACATGGTCGGGCCGCGGCCCGTGCCTTCTTCCTGCTCGATGCGTTCCTGGCAGGGGATGCAGGTCTGCACCGTGGGCGTGGCCAGCAGGCGTTCTTCCGGGATGTCGCAGCCGCAGGACACGCACACGCCATAGCCGCCGGACTCCAGGCGGCCGATGGCGGCGTCGATCTCGTGCAGGATATTCGTTTCGTGCTCGGCGAAGTGCTCTTCGTCGTGGGCGATCATTTCGGCGGTCGGGGCGTCGTCGTTCTGCACCAGGTGGGCGCGCGGCGAAATCACCGGCGGTTCGTTGCCCTCAGGGTCGGCGTCGGTGCGGGTGCGGACCGTGGCGAGCGCTTCCTCGCGGGCTTGCTGCAGGCGTTTGGCGATTTCTTCGTGGAGGGATTGCGAGATGGGCATGTGGGTTTTCCTTGTCGAGATGTTTGAATTGAGCTGGCGGCACCCGTACGGTGGGGGCTTAGAGGCCGGGGGCCTCTAAGCCGAAGTGCCCACGCGGGTACGTGCCTTTCCGGTGGCCGGCGCGCGCGATGATTCGCTCCGCGGCGTTTCGACATAAGGTTACGCCAGCATGGCGCTTTTCGGCGCGCTCTAGGATGCTGCGTTTGCAGAAGGAACATAGCCAACGCAGATCAGGCTTTCGCGTGGGCACACAAATGATGCCCCGGCATCATTTGCCCCACTGTACAGAGATAACGCGGTGCATTTTGTTGAGCTAACTCAACGCATCGTTCCGCGTGGGCACGGGGTGCCCACCATACGAATTTTGATTCACATCAAGGATTTTTAAAGTCCAGAAAACTACTCTCCCCGCTGTGATCGCAGTCAATCCACTCGGGAGCGTAACTTGGAAAGCAGTCTCAACTATAACTACAAGATCGTGCGCCAGTTTGCCATCGCCACGGTCGTGTGGGGCGTCATCGGCATGGCCGCCGGCGTCTTCATCGCGGCCCAGCTGGCCTGGCCCGCGCTCAACTTCGACATCGCCTGGCTGTCCTACGGCCGCCTGCGTCCGCTGCACACGAACGCGGTGATCTTCGCCTTCGGCATCTGCGGCCTGTTCGCCACTTCCTACTACGTGGTGCAGCGTACCTGCCAGGTCCGCCTGTTTTCCGACAGGCTGGCCAGCTTCACCTTCTGGGGCTGGCAAGCCGTGCTGGTGTCGGCCGCGATCACGCTGCCGATGGGCTTTACGCGCGGCAAGGAGTATGCCGAGCTGGAATGGCCGATCGCCATCCTGATCGCCATCGTCTGGGTCGCCTACGCCGTGGTCTTCTTCGGCACCATCGTCAAGCGCAAGGTCCAGCACATCTACGTGGCCAACTGGTTCTTCGGCGCCTACATCATCGCGGTGGCCGTGCTGCACATCGTGAACGGCGCGGTCGTTCCCGTGTCCGCCTTCAAGTCCTACTCGGTGTACGCCGGCGTGCAGGACGCCATGATCCAGTGGTGGTACGGCCATAACGCGGTCGGCTTCATCCTCACCGCCGGCTATCTCGGCATGGTCTACTACTTCATCCCGAAGCAGGCCGAACGCCCGGTGTATTCCTACCGGCTATCGATCGTCCACTTCTGGGCCCTGATCTTCACCTACATGTGGGCCGGCCCGCACCACCTGCACTACACAGCGCTGCCCGACTGGACCCAGTCGCTGGGCATGGTGTTTTCGCTGATCCTGCTGGCGCCATCCTGGGGCGGCATGATCAACGGCGTGATGACCCTGTCCGGCGCCTGGCACAAGCTGCGCTCGGACCCGATCCTGAAGTTCCTGATCGTCTCGCTCTCGTTCTACGGCATGGCCACCTTCGAGGGGCCGATGATGTCCATTAAAACCATCAACTCGCTGTCGCACTACACCGACTGGACCGTCGCCCACGTGCACGCCGGCGCCCTGGGCTGGGTCGGCTTCATCACCATGGGCTCGATCTATTACCTGATCCCGCGCCTGGCTGGCAAGAAGCAGATGTTCAGCATGCAGCTGGTCGAGGCCCACTTCTGGGTCGCCACCATCGGCATCGTCCTCTACATCGCCGCAATGTGGATCGCCGGCGTGATGCAGGGCCTGATGTGGCGCGCGGTGAACCCGGACGGCACGCTGACTTACACCTTTGCCGAAAGCGTGAAGGCGACCTATCCCTACTACGCGGTGCGCTTCCTAGGTGGCTTGCTCTACCTGTCGGGCATGCTGATGATGGCCTTTAACACCTGGAAGACCCTGGCCGGCACGGTGAACGTCGATGCGCCGATCCCGCAGCCGCACAAGCCGCACGATGCCCACGCAGAGGCCTGCGCCGCCGGTTCAAACGTCCCCAACTCGCACGTGCCTACGCACGCCTGAAACCGGAGTCGGAACAATGAAAAAATTTACCCATGAATGGATCGAAAAGAATCCCTGGCTCCTGATCGGCCTGGTGATCCTGGTGATCTCCTTCGGCGGCCTGGTCGAGATCGTGCCGCTGTTCTTCCAGAAGTCGACCACCGAGCCGGTGGCGGGCCTGAAGCCGTATTCGCCGCTGCGCCTGGCCGGCCGCGACATCTACATCCGCGAAGGCTGCTACAACTGCCACTCGCAGATGATCCGGCCCTTCCGCGCCGAGACCGAACGCTATGGCCATTATTCGGTGGCCGGCGAATTCGTCTATGACCATCCCTTCCAGTGGGGCAGCAAGCGCACCGGACCGGACCTGGCGCGCGTCGGCGGCCGCTACAGCGACGAATGGCACCGCACCCACCTCGACAACCCGCGCGACGTGGTGCCGGAATCGAACATGCCCGGCTACCCGTGGCTGGCGAAGACCAAGCTCGTGCCCGCCGAGATCGTGCCGAAGATGCGTGCGATGCAGGTGCTCGCCGTGCCTTATGGCGAAGACGAGATCAGGAACGCGCCGGCCGAGCTGGCGAACAAGACCGAACAAGACGCCCTGATCGCCTACCTGCAAGGCCTGGGCACGCAAATCAAGACTAGGAACTGAGGAACCGACATGGAACTCGCACACATCTTTGACAGCGCAAGCAGCGTGATGACGGTGGTCTCGTTCGCCACCTTCATGGGCATTTTGCTCTGGACCTTCCTGCTGCACCGCAGCCGCGACTTCGACGAGGCGGCCGCGCTGCCCTTCCTGGACGAGGAGAAGGACCATGTCTGACTTCACCAGCGGCTTCTGGAACTGGTACGTCGCGCTGATCACCATCGCTTCGATCGCCGGCTGTGCGATTTTGCTGTGGTCGCAGTCACGCTACAAGGTCAAACTCGATGCCGACGGCCAGCCCGCCAGGACCACCGGCCACGTCTGGGACGAGGACCTCACCGAACTGAATACGCCGATGCCGCGCTGGTGGATGGGCCTGTTCTATCTCACCATCGTGTTCGGCATCGTCTACCTGGTGCTGTTCCCGGGCCTGGGCAGCTATGGCGGCAAGCTTGGCTGGAATTCGACCGGCGCCTACCAGGCCGAGCTGAAACAGGCGGATACCGACTTCGGCCCGCTGTTCGCGCGCTACGCCAGCCAGGACATCAAGGCCGTGGCGGCCGACCCGCAGGCCCACGCCATCGGCGAGCGCATGTTCCTGAACTACTGTGCCCAGTGCCACGGGTCGGATGCGCGCGGCAACAAGGGCTATCCGAACCTGACGGACGCCGACTGGCTGCATGGCGGCGAGCCCCAGACCATCAAGCAGACCATCATGGCCGGCCGCATCGGCCAGATGCCGGCGATGGGCGCGGCGCTCGGCTCGGACAAGGACATCGAAGGCGTGGCCCATTACGTGCGCAATTTGTCCGGCCTGACCGCCGACCCGGTGAAGGTCGCCTTCGGCAAGGCCAAGTTCGGCGCCTGCGCGGCCTGCCATGGCGCCGAGGGCAAGGGCAATCCGATGCTGGGCGCGCCGAACCTGGCCGATAAAACCTGGCTGTACGGCGGCAGCGCCGACACCATTATGGAAACCATCCGCAAGGGCCGCACCAACACCATGCCCGCCTTTGGCGACTTCCTGGGCGAAGCCAAGGTGCATGTGCTGGCGGCCTATGTGTGGAGCCTGTCGAATCCGCAGCCTGTGAAACCCATCGACGACAAGGTAGCGGCAAAATGAATGTGCCGAAGGAAGCGGTGGTCAAGATGTACGCCGCGCGCGAGGAGATCTACCCACGCGAGATCAAGGGCCGCTATGCGCGCCTGCGCTGGGCCGGCGTCTGGCTGACCCAGATCGTGTTCTACGGGCTGCCCTGGCTACAGTGGAACGGGCGCCAGGCGGTGCTGTTCGACCTGGGCGCGCGCAAGTTCCACCTGTTCGGCCTGGTGCTGTGGCCGCAGGACTTCATCTACCTGGCGGGCCTGCTGATCATCTGCGCCTACGGACTGTTTTTGGTCACCGCGGTGGCGGGGCGGGTATGGTGCGGCTTCGCCTGCCCGCAGACGGTGTACACGGAACTCTTCCTCTGGATCGAAAGGAAAATCGAAGGCGCGCGCAGCGCCCGCATCCGCCTGGATCGCCAGCCGTGGACGTTCGAGAAGATCTGGAAGAAGGGCGCCAAGCACGCGGCCTGGCTGGCCGTCGCCCTGTGGACCGGCTTTACCTTTGTCGGCTACTTCACGCCGGTGCACACGCTGATACATGAAGTGGCCAACTTCAGCCTGGGCGCCTGGGAAGGCTTCTGGGTCCTGTTCTACGGCTTCGCCACCTACGGCAACGCCGGCTGGATGCGCGAGCAGGTATGCAAGTACATGTGCCCGTATGCGCGCTTCCAGAGCTCGATGTTCGACCGCGACACCCTGGTCGTCACCTACGACCGCAAGCGCGGCGAACCGCGCCGTCCGGGCGCGCGCACGGCTGGCGACAAGCTGGGGGACTGCATCGACTGCACCATGTGCGTGCAGGTCTGCCCGACCGGCATCGACATCCGCCAGGGCCTGCAATACGAATGCATCGGCTGCGCCGCCTGCGTGGACGCCTGCAACGGCGTGATGGACAAGGTGGACAAGCCGCGCGGCCTGATCCGCTACGCGACCGAGAACGCGCTGGCGCGTGGCTGGGGTGCGCGGGAGGTGAAGCGGCGCCTGCTGCGTCCGAAGGTGCTGGGCTACACAGCGGTGCTGGGCCTGCTGATCCTGGCCATGAGCACCTCGCTGGCGCTGCGCACGCCGCTGAAGGTGGACGTGATCCGCGACCGCGGCTCGATGGGGCGCGAAGTCGAGGATGGGCAGATCGAGAACGTGTACCGCTTGCAGCTGATGAATACAAGCGAAGACGCGCGCAGCTATCGCCTGGCGGTCGACGGCATGCCCGGTGCGCGCATCGTCGGCGCCGGCGTGGTGGCGCTCGACGGCGCCAGCGCGCGTGCGGTGCCGGTGCGGGTGCGCGCCGAGGCGGGCGCGGGCGGTTCGCACCGGATCGCGTTCACCGTCACGGCGCTGGACGATTCGTCGGTGTCTGTGCGCGAAGAAGCGGCCTTTATCGTGCCGCGCTGAAGGAGTGAATGATGCAACACGCTGTCAAGAAGCCGCTTGTGAAGCCCTGGTACAGGCACCGCTGGCCCTGGTTCATCATGCTCGGGCCGGCGGCGGTCATGATCGCCACGGCGGTCACCGTCTGGCTGGCCGTGCAGCAGCCCGACGCGATGGTGGTCGACGACTACTACAAGCAGGGCAAGGCCATCAACCAGGACCTGCGCCGCGACCGCGCGGCGACGGCACTGCAACTGGCGCTCGATGCCCGTTTCGACGCGCAGGCCGGCACGCTGTCCGGCCGTTTGCTGGGTTTCGGGCGGCCGATGCTGGCGCCGTTTCGCATCCACCTGGCGCATCCGACCCAGCCGCAGAAGGACGTGACGCTGGAGGTAAGGCCCGACGACTACGGCAATTTCACCGTGCATGCGACAGGGCTGGAGCCGACGCACTGGCAGGTGGTGGTCGAAGGCGAGGGCAGGGAATGGCGGCTGGCGCGCAGCTGGAGTCCGGCGAAGCAGCCGGCGCTGAACATCGTCGCCGACGCCCCGTAGGGTAGGCCGCGCAGCGCAAGGCACTTGTGCCCACGCGGTATAGCACCGTTGAGTTACGCCGCCGTCATTCCGTCGATGGGACCGCGTGGGCACAAGTGCCCACCCTACGCACCCCGCACCCCGTACCGCAACTGTAAAGACTGTCCCTGCCATCTCTTCCATGTTAGATTTTCGTAACGGCAACCCGCCGCACGACCAATTAGAAGAGACATCCATGCCCGCATCCTCCCGCCGCATCCTGCGCACCGCCATCGCCTCGCTGTTCGTCCCGCTCGCCATCGCCGCCGCCGTGCTGCCGCAACAGGCCCTCGCTGCCCCGGCCACCGCCACGGCTGCCGTGAAACCGAACGCCGCCTTCGACAAATGGGCCGACGGCTTCGCCCAGGACTGGGTGCGCCAGAACCCGCAGTTCGCCACCTCGACCCAGTACTTCAGCGGCGCCGAGCAGGATGCGCTGGACCGCCAATTGACCCCGCAAACCCCGGCCCAGCGCCAGAAGATGATCGCGCTGGCCAGGCAGGGCATCGCGCGCCTGGACAAATGGATGGCCGGCCCGCTCGACGAGACCCAGCGTATCTCGGCCGCGGTGATGCGCTGGTCGCTGTCGAACACGGTCGCCAACGAGCCCTTCGAGGACCACGGCTTCGTGTTCCAGCAGTTCAGCGGCGCCCAGGTCAGCCTGGTCAACTTCATGACGCAAACCCACCCGATGCGCCGCGCGTCGGATGTCGACAGCTACCTGGCGCGCCTGGAACAGGTGGGCACGCGCATGAACGAAGCTTTGGCCCGCGCCAACAACGCCACGGCGAAGAAGATGATCCCGCCGCGCTTCATCCTGGAGCGCGCCCAGTACCAGGTCGACACCTTCCTGAAGCCGGCTGCCGCCCAGAACGTGCTGGTCACCTCGCTGGAACAACGCAGCGCGGCCCTGAAGGACCTGAGTCCGGAAGCACGTACAGCAGCGATCGCGCGTGCGACGAAGATCGTCGAAGACAAAATTCGCCCGGCCTACGCCCGCGTGCAGGCCTTCATGGCGGAGCTGCATCCGAAGACGAACGACACGGCCGGCATTTCGCGCCTGCCGAACGGCCTGGCCGCCTACAACCGCGCGATCGAGAACTACACCAGCACCAAGCTGACGGCAGAACAGATCCACGCCATCGGCCTGCGCGAAGTGGCGCGCATCGAAGCCGAGATGGACAAGCACCTGCGCGCGCTCGGCTTCAACGAGGGCAGCATCGAGGCGCGCATGAAGGCGCTCGACGCCACCTTCCAGCCGAAGGGCGAAGGCGACCCGCGCCCGGCCATCCTGGCCAGCTATGCCGAGATGGTGAAGGACGCCGAGCGCCGCAGCGAGTCGCTATTCAACCTGAAGCCGCGCGCACCGGTGGAAGTGCGCCGCGAACCGCCGCTGACCGAAGCCTCGGCCGCCGCCCACTACAGCCTGCCGGCGCCGGACGGCAGCCGTCCGGGCGTGTTCTGGGTGCCGCTGCGCGGCCCGACCTTCAACATGATCCGTATGCGCAGCCTGTCCTACCACGAGGCGGTGCCGGGCCACCACTTCCAGCTGGCGATCCAGCAGGAGCTGGAAGGCATCCCGAAATTCCGCAGCCAGCGCATCTTCAGCGGCGGCAGCGCGCACAGCGAGGGCTGGGCGCTGTACACCGAGCGGCTGGCGGTGGAGCAGGGCTGGTATGGAGACGAAAAGCGGGGCGACGTGCCGGGGCTGCTCGGCGCACTCGGTTCGGAGCTGTTCCGCGCACGGCGCCTCGTCGTGGATACCGGCCTGCACACCAAGGGTTGGACGCGCCAGCAGGCGGTCGACTACGGCATCAATGTCGAAGAGGTCGACCGTTATGTGGCGTGGCCGGGCCAGGCCACGGCCTACATGATCGGCATGCTGCGCATCGTCGAACTGCGCGACAAGGCGAAGTCGGAGCTGGGCGCGAAGTTCTCGCTGCCGGCCTTCCACGACATGGTGCTGAGCGCCGGATCGGTGCCGCTGGATGTGCTGGGGCAGCTGGTGGATGGGTGGATCGCCAAGGAGAAAGCCAAGGCGTAATCTTCAGGTCCGGTCGGGTGGGTTCGAGAACCACCCTACGTAGCTATCTGGTTTTTGTAGGGTGGACCGGGCCGCGCAAGGCACCTGTGTCCACGCTGTACGACGGCTGATCATCCGTGCCGTATAAAACAATGGCGCATGGTCGCACATGGTGACACCGCGTGGGCACGAGTGCCCACCCTACGAAACTGCGGCATAATTCCTGCACCACCGTTGTCAAGGAGACGCACCATGGAAACCCAGGAATTGCACCGCGGACGCCTGATCGACCACTTGCAACTGGTGGTGCGCGACCTGCCCGCGTCGAAACGCTTCTATACCGCCGTGTTCGAGGTGCTGGGCATCCCGCTGGGCGGCGAGGGCATTGATTACTTCTGGGCCGACGAGCTCTTCATCTCGACGAAAACCAGCGACGCCGCGCAGGGCGAGCTCACCGGCCGCCATCACCTGGCCTTCCAGGCCGCCGGCCGCGCCATGGTCGACGCCTTCCACCAGGCCGCGTTACAAGCCGGCGGCAAGGACAACGGCGCCCCCGGCGAACGCGCCATCTACCACCCCGGCTACTACGGCGCCTTCGTCCTCGACCCCGACGGCAACAACATCGAGGCCGTCTTCCACGGCGAAGCGAAACGCAGCGCGCCGTCGGTGAAGGTCACGTTCTAATCAAGTTCACGCCATCGGCGTGCACTGCTCGGTCCCGGCCGCGATTGCCCGCAAGCGCGCCGGTTCCAGCAGCGTCACCTCGCGCTTGTCGACCGCGATCCAGCCCTGCTTCTTGAAGCGCGACAGCAGCCGGCTCACGCTCTCGATGGTCAGCCCCAGGTAATTCCCGATGTCCTCGCGCGACATGCGCAGCGCAAAGCTGGTCGACGAATAGCCGCGCGCCGCATAGCGCGCCGACAGGTTCACCAGGAACACGGCAAAGCGCTGCTCGGCGCGCATGTTCCCCAGCAGGAGCATGACGTTCTGCTCGCGCGTGATTTCCTGGCTCATGATGCGGTGGAAGTGGCGCAGCAGGGCCGGCACTTCGCCGAACAGTTCTTCCAGGCGCGAGAACGGAATCTCGCATACCTCGCTGTCTTCCAGCGCCACCGCGTCGCAATGGTGACGGTCGCCGCTGATCGCATCCATGCCCAGCAGCTCGCCGGCCATCTGGAAGCCGGTGATCTGCTGTTCACCGGCCGCGTTGATCTGGTAGGTCTTGAAGTGCCCGAAGCGCACCGCGTACAGGCTGCGGAAAGGCTCGCCCATCGCATACAGGCGCTCGTCCTTTTCGAGCCTGCGGCGGCGCCCGATGATCTTGTCGAGGCGGTCGATGTCCGCGTTTTCCAGGCCCATCGGCAGGCAGAGCTGGTGCATGCTGCAGGCGCTGCAGCTGGCCTTCAGCGCACCGATGCTGATCGGGGCGGAGGTGGTGGAAGAGGTGTCCTGGGTCATCGGCTGGAAAATGGGATGGCAGTCAATACCGGGATTATAGTCCCGGTCGCTTTTGCAACCCAGCCTTTCGGTTCACGCTGCGTTGCGGAAAGGGTCGATGAACCGCTGCAAAAGCCTGCCGACACGGGGCTTGATGCAGCGGTCAACTTGCGCGTGAAGTGGCAAAAACGGCAATTGTGCGCGCCCGCTGCCATGCTAGATTCGGAACACCACAGCCCACAGGAGCGTTCATGTTCGGTTTTTCGGCCCTGGATCTGGCACGCATCCAGTTCGCTTTCACGATGTCCTTCCACATCCTGTTCCCGGCCGTGACCATCGGTCTCGCCAGCTACCTGGCCGTGCTGGAACTGTCGTGGCTGCGCACCAAACGCCAGGTGTATGTCGACCTGTACCACTTCTGGCTGAAGATTTTCGCCGTCATGTTCGGCATGGGCGTGGTGTCGGGCATCGTCATGGCCTACCAGATCGGTACCAACTGGAGCACCATGTCCGAGTTCGCCGGCAGCATCATGGGGCCGGTGCTGGCCTACGAGGTGCTGACCGCCTTTTTCCTGGAAGCCGGTTTCCTCGGCGTGATGCTGTTCGGCTGGAACCGCGTCGGCCCGCAGCTGCATTTCGTCGCCACCGCCATGGTCGCGGTCGGCACCCTGATCTCGGCCACCTGGATCCTGGCCGCCAACAGCTGGATGCAGACGCCGCAGGGCTATGCCATCGAGGGCAACCGCATGGTGCCCGTCGACTGGCTGGCGATCATCTTCAATCCCTCGTTCCCGTTTCGCCTGATGCACATGGTGGTCGCCGCCTACCTCACCACGGCGCTGATCGTCGGCGCGGTCGGCGCCTGGCAGCTCTTGCGGCGGCGCGACAATCCGGCGGTGCGCAAGATGCTGTCGATGGCGATGTGGATGCTGCTGATCGTGGCCCCGATCCAGGCCGTGATCGGCGATTTCCACGGCCTGAACACGGCTGAACACCAGCCGGCCAAGCTGGCGGCTATGGAGGGGCATTGGGAGAACACGCCGGGCGAAGCGGTCGGCCTGAAGCTGTTCGGCATACCCGACATGCAAGCCGAAACCACCCGTTACGCGGTCGAGGTGCCGCACCTGGGCAGCCTGATCCTCACCCACAGCTGGGAAGGCCAGTTCCCGGGCCTGAAGGATTTCCCGAAGGACGAGCGGCCGAACTCCCTGATCGTGTTCTGGAGCTTCCGCGTAATGGTGGGCCTGGGCCTCTTGATGATCGCGCTCGGCGCCTGGAGCCTGTGGCTGCGGCGGGAAGGGCAAATCTTCACGAAACGGCTGTTCCTGCGCGCCGCCTTGTGCATGGGGCCGGCGGGCCTGGTCGCCATCCTGGCCGGCTGGGTCACCACCGAGGTCGGACGCCAGCCCTGGGTGGTCTACGGCGTGCTGCGCACGGCCGACGCGGTGTCGCCGCACGGCGCGCCGGCGTTGGCGCTGACGCTGGGGATCTTCGTGGTGGCGTACTTCTTCGTGTTCGGCGCCGGCACCATCTACGTGCTGCGCATGATGCGCAAGGGACCGCAGCACTTCGAGCTGCAGCGCACGCCCGAGGGCGGGCCGGGCGAAGGCCGCACGCCGATGCGGCCGATGTCGGCGGCGGACGTCGGCAACGACGATGACGGCACCGGCGACGGCGACGGCGCCGGCCTGGACCTGGGCGGCGACGGAAAGAGGAGCTGAAGGATGGGTATCGATACCTCGGTCATCTGGGCCGTCATCATTTATTTCGCCGTCTTCATGTATGTGCTGCTCGACGGTTTCGATCTCGGCATCGGTATCCTGTTCCCGTTCGTGAAGGGAAAGCGCGAGCGCGACACCATGATGAATACCGTGGCCCCGGTCTGGGACGGCAACGAAACCTGGCTGGTGCTGGGCGGGGAGGGCTTGCTGGCGGCCTTCCCGGTGGCCTACTCGATCATCCTCTCGGGCCTTTACCTGCCCCTGATCTTCATGCTGGTCGGGCTGGTGTTCCGCGGCGTGGCCTTCGAGTTCCGCTTCAAGGCCAGGGACAATCGCCGCCACTTGTGGGACAAGGCCTTCATCGGCGGCTCGTTCACGGCCGCCTTCTTCCAGGGCGTGTCGCTCGGCGCCTTCCTCGACGGCATCGCCGTATCGGGCCGCAGCTATGCCGGCGGCGTGCTCGACTGGATCGCGCCTTTCCCCATCCTGGCCGGCTTCGGCGTCATCATCGCCTATACCCTGCTGGGCAGCACCTGGCTGATCATGAAGACCGAGGGCGAGCTGCATGCGCGCATGGTGCAGGTGGCCAGGCCCTTCGCCCTGATGCTGCTCGCGGCCATCGTGGTGGTCAGTATCTGGACCCCGCTGCGCGACCCGGCGGTGGCGGACCGCTGGTTCACCTTCCCGAACACCCTGTTCCTGGCGCCGGTGCCGATCCTGGTGCTGCTGTCGATCGCGCTGCTGCTCGGCTCGCTCAAGGGCAAGCCGCACCGCTGGCCTTTCGTCGCGGCGCTGGCCCTGGTCTTCCTCGGCTACACCGGCATGGCAATCAGCATCTGGCCGCATATCGTGCCGCCCACCATCACGATCTGGGAAGCCGCCTCGCCGCCGGCCAGCCAGGGCTTCGCGCTGGTCGGCACGCTGCTGATCCTGCCCATCATCCTGATGTACACGGTCTGGTCGTACTGGGTATTTCGCGGCAAGGTCAAGGCCGACGCGGGGTACCACTGATGCGCGGCCTGTCTTTCCTGCGATTCCTGCATGGTCGACCGGCGCCGCTCTGGCTGCGCCGCCTGGGCTGGATGCTGGCCCTGTGGGCGGGCGGGGTGGCGGCGCTGTTCCTGGTCGCTTCCCTGATCCGGGCCATCATGCATGCCGCCGGCATGCGCTGAACACGCATGTCCTGGCAGGTGGCGCGCGTCCAGACATATGCAAAGCATTTCCAAGCGTGCGCACCTTTGCGGGCTGAGGGAATACACTTTAGATGAACATTTAATAACGGAGACCATCAGCCCATGCA
The DNA here is from genome assembly GCF_057801335.1 of Massilia sp. BAP21. Taxonomy (NCBI): domain Bacteria; kingdom Pseudomonadati; phylum Pseudomonadota; class Betaproteobacteria; order Burkholderiales; family Oxalobacteraceae; genus Massilia; species Massilia sp. BAP21. The sequence continues at coordinate 5,732,707 of NZ_CM173596.1, read as the reverse complement.
GCCAGCATTCTCTGAAAACCTATCCCATCAGGTAAATGACGCTGCCCGCGCCGCCTCCTCCGTTGGCGTGGCGCTTCCCCTGTCGAGCGAAGACCAGGCCCGGGCCGACCTGTATGCGCTGGCCGCGCGCCTGCTGCTGGCGCCTCCGGGCGCGGCATTGCTGGCCCAGCTGGGCGCGGCCGACCCGATCCTGGCCGAAGGCGGCGACCCGGCCCTGGAGCGGGCCTGGGAAAAGCTGGTCCAGGCGTCGAGCGTGATGGACGCCGATGCGGTGGCCGCCGAATTCGACGCCCTGTTCGTCAGCGACGGCACGCCCAAGCTCAATCCCTATGGCTCGCTGTACATCTCGGGCTTCATGAACGACAGCCCGCTGGCCGAGCTGCGCGGCGACCTGGCGCGCTTCGGCATCAAGCGCATGCGCGGCGTCGGCGAGTTCGAGGACCACCTGGGCGCGCTGTGCGAAACCATGCGCGTCCTGATCGCGGGCGGCGCCGCGGGTGGCCACATGATTGCGCGCCGTTCCCACGCCGAACAGCAGGCCTTCTTCGAAGCGCGCATCGCGCCCTGGTACGAACGCTGCCTGGACGATATCGCCGAAGCTGAAGACGCAAACTATTACTGCCTGGTGGCCGCTTTTGTCGGCGCGCTGCTGGAAATCGAAGCCGACGCCTTTGTGGTGGAAGAGGGCTTCGATGACTGATCGAAAGGATGTCACGATGGACCGCGAACCCGTATCCGCAGCGGCGGAAGGCGCCGCTACCCCCGATCCTGCACGCCGCAGCTTCCTGAAAGCCGCGCCGCTGGGCGCGCTGGCGGCCGTGGCCGGCGGCGCCGAAGCCAAGCCGGAGATCAAACCCGCCGAAGCAGCCAAGCCGGAAGTAAAACGCGGCTATCACGAAACCGAGCACATCCGCCGTTACTACCAGACCGCCGCCTACTGGTGAGCGGCCCCGGAGACCAGTCATGTCGTTAACAAAGAGTACCGCAGTCAAGGGCCTGAAGCGCCGCAAATTCCTGGTCGGCGCAGGCGTTGCGGCCGGCGCCGGCGCCCTGGCGCGCCAGTTGCCCCTGAACGTGATCGAGCCGGCCTCGGCCGCCGATCCGGTGGCCGACGCCCCGGTCAAGACCGAAATCAAGCACACCGTGTGCAGCCACTGCTCGGTGGGCTGCTCGGTCGACGCCGTGGTGGCCAACGGCGTCTGGGTGCGCCAGGAAGCCGCCTTCGATTCGCCGATCAACATGGGCGCCCACTGCGCCAAGGGCGCCTCGGTGCGCGAGCACGGCTTCGGCGAACACCGCCTGCGCTACCCCATGAAGCTGGTGAACGGCAAGTACACCCGCATCTCCTGGGACCAGGCGATCAACGAAATCGGCGACAAGATGCTCGAACTGCGGCAAAAGGCCGGCCCCGACGCCCTGATGCTGATCGGCAGCTCGAAGCACAACAACGAGCAGGCCTATTTGCTGCGCAAGTTCATGTCCTTCTGGGGCTCGAACAACTGCGACCACCAGGCCCGCATCTGCCACTCGACCACGGTCGCCGGCGTGGCCCAGACCTTCGGCTACGGGGCGATGACGAATTCGTTCAACGACCTACACTATAGTAAAGCGGTGCTGTTCATCGGCTCGAACCCGGCCGAGGCCCACCCGATCTCGATGCTGCACTTCCTGCACGCCAAGGAACTGGGCGCGAAGATGATCGTCATCGACCCGCGCTTCACCCGCACCGCGCGCTTCGCCCACCACTACGTGCGCGTGCGTCCGGGCACCGACATTCCGCTGGTCTGGGGCATCCTCTGGCACATCTTCAACAACGGCTGGGAAGACAAGGAATTCATCGCCGCCCGCACCTACGGCATGGACGACGTGCGCAAGGAAGTGGCGAAATGGACGCCGGACAAGGTCTCGGACATCACCGGCGTGCCCGAAGCCTCGGTGCGCATGGCGGCCGAGATGCTGGCCAAGAACCGGCCCTCGTCGGTGGTCTGGTGCATGGGCATCACCCAGCACCACGTCGGCACCGCCAACGTGCGCGCATTGTCCATCCTGCAGCTGGCGCTGGGCAACATCGGCAAGCCCGGCGGCGGCGCCAACATCTACCGCGGCCACGACAACGTGCAGGGCGCCACCGACGTCGGCCCGAACGGCGACTCGCTGCCCGGCTACTACGGCCTGGCCGAAGGCGCCTGGAAGCACTTCGCGAATGTCTGGGGCGTGGATTACGAGTGGATCAAGTCGCGCTTCGGTTCCAAGGAACTGATGGAGAAGCCCGGCATCACCGTCTCGCGCTGGTTCGACGCGGTGAACGAGCAGAATCAGTACATCGACCAGCCGAGCAATTTGCGCGCCGTGTTCTACTGGGGCCACGCGCCGAACAGCCAGACCCGCCTGCCCGACATGAAGGCGGCCATGCAAAAGCTCGACATGCTGGTGGTGGTCGACCCTTACCCGAGCATGACGGCCTCGATGCACGGCCGCACCGACGGCGTCTACCTGCTGCCGGCCGCCTCGCAGTTCGAGACGCAAGGCTCGTGCACGGCCTCGAACCGTTCCATCCAGTGGCGCGAACGCGTGATCATGCCGCTGTTCGAGTGCAAGACCGATCACGAGATCATGTATTTGTTCGCCAAGAAGCTCGGCTTCCACAACGAACTCTGCAAGAACATCAAGGTCGTGCACAACGAACCGGTGGTCGAAGACATCCTGCGCGAGATCAACCGCTCGTGCTGGACCATCGGCTACACCGGCTGCTCGCCCGAGCGCCTGAAGCTCCACATGGAGAACAAGCACACCTTCAACCCGACCACGCTGCGCGCCGACCACGGGCCCTGCAAGGGCGACTACTACGGCTTGCCGTGGCCGTGCTGGGGCACGCCGGAAATGAAGCACCCGGGCACGCCCATCCTGTATGACCTGAACAAGAGCGTGGCCGAAGGCGGTTTGCCGTTCCGCGCCAACTGGGGCGTCGAGCACAATGGCGAAAGCCTGCTCGCGGCCGACGGTTCGACCAACAAGGACAGCCAGCTCGACACCGGCTACCCGGAATTCGACCATGTGTTCCTGAAAAAGCTGGGCTGGTGGAACGAACTGACGCCGGCCGAGCAGGCCATGGCCGAGGGCAAGAACTGGAAGACCGACCTCTCGGGCGGCATCATCCGCGTGGTCATTTCCCACGGCTGCGCACCGTTCGGCAATGCCCGCGCCCGCGCGAACGTGTGGAACTTCCCGGACCCGATCCCGACCCACCGCGAGCCGCTGCTGTCGCCGCGCCGCGATCTGGTGGCCAAGTACCCGACCTACGACGACAAGGCCAATTTCCTGCGCCTGCCGACGCTGTACAAGTCGGTGCAGCAGATGGACTTCAGCAAGGACTTCCCGCTGATCATGACCTCGGGCCGCCTGGTCGAGTACGAGGGCGGCGGCGAGGAAACCCGCTCGAACCCGTGGCTGGCCGAGCTGCAGCAGAACATGTTCGTCGAGATCAACCCGAAGGATGCGGTGCAGATCGGCGCGCGCATCGGCGAATTCGTCTGGGTCGAGACCCCGACCGGCGCCCGCCTGAAGATGATGGCGATGGTCACCGAACGGGTGCCGATCGGCCTGGTCTGGATGCCTTTCCACTTCGGCGGCTGGTGGATGGGCGAAGACCTGGAAAAACACTACCCCGAAGACGGCGCGCCGACGGTGCGTGGCGAAGCCGTGAACACCGGCTGGACCTACGGCTACGACGCCGTGACGATGATGCAGGAAACCAAGGTATCGATGTGCCGCGTGGTACGGGCATAAGAAAGAGGAGCTGACATGGCCGCGAGGATGAAATTTATTTGCGATACCGAGCGTTGCATCGACTGCAACGGCTGCGTTACCGCCTGCAAGAACGAACACGAAACGCCCTGGGGCGTGAACCGGCGCCGCGTGGTGACCATCAACGACGGCGTGCCGGGCGAGCGCTCGGTGTCGATCGCCTGCATGCACTGCACCGACGCGCCTTGCCTGGCCGTGTGCCCGACCAACTGCATCTACCACACCGAGGACGGCATCGTCCTGCACAGCAAGGACCAGTGCATCGGCTGCGGCTACTGCTATTACGCCTGCCCCTTCGGCGCGCCGCAGTTCGCCGGCACCGGTTTGTTCAACCACCGCGGCAAGATGGACAAGTGCACCTTCTGCGCCGGCGGCCCGGAACCGGACACCTCGGAAGCCGAATTCAAGAAGTACGGCCGCAACCGCATCGCCGAAGGCAAGCTTCCGGCCTGCGCCGAAATGTGCGGCACCAAGGCGCTGCTCGGCGGCGAAGCCAACCTGATTGCCGACATCTACCGCCAGCGTGTGGAAACGCGCGGCTACGGCCCGGAGCTGTGGGGCTGGAAGATCGCCTACGGCCGCCCGAAGCGCGGCGGCGAAATCCAGGCCAAGGGCGATTTGCCGCGCGTGAACCAGGACATCGGCGATACCCAGAACGGCGGCGAAAGGTTCCCGCAATGAAAAAGCCCATCTACCTGATCCTGGCCCTGCCTCTGTTGCTCACCGGTTGCCTGGAAGTCGACCAGCACCCGGAATGGATTCGTGGTGAATACGCGGGCAAGACCGACAACCGCCACCCGCAGACCCATTTCCATAACGACCGCCTGGCCTGGTCGGCGGCGATCCAGAACCGCAACCAGAAGCAGAACGAGTACAACCGCGCCAACCCATAAGGAAGCACCATGCGAGCGAACCTGTCTGTCCTGCGCGCCATGCTGGCCTTGGTGGTCGCGCTGATGCTGCCGTCGGCCTTTGCCGCGGTGCCCAACAACCGGGCCCAGCCGGCCTATGCCGAAGAGCAGACCATGCTCCAGGTCGAGGCCGACACCCAGCGCGGCGCGCCCGGCTTGATGTCGTCGCAGTCGGGCCACGTGCACATGGACCGCCATTACCTGGGCCAGTACGGCGACAGCGAGGGCAACGTCATTGTCCAGCGCGGCGGCAACACCTGGCGCTACTTGCGCAACGGGCCGATGGCGGCGATCGCCGGCACCCTGCTGATCGTGGTGCCGCTCTTGATCGTCCTGTTCTACAACACGGTAGGACCAGCCCGTGAAGAGCCGCGTTCCGGGCGCAAGCTGCAGCGCTTCTCGCGCTGGGACATGCAGGTGCACTGGGCCACCGCCATCAGCTTCATCGCGCTCGCCATCTCCGGCCTGGTCCTTACCTTCGGCAAGAAGATCATGCTGCCCTGGATGGGACACGATGCCTATTCCTGGGTGGCCTACATCCTGAAGTACGTGCACAACTTCATCGGGCCGCTGTTCGTGCTGTGCTCGGTCGTGATGTTCTTCACCTTCCTGCGCCGTAACTTCCTGCAGCGCATCGACTGGCAATGGGTGAAGGAGGGCGGCGGGCTGGTATCGCACAAGCACCCGCCGGCCGGCTACTTCAACGCCGGCGAAAAGGCCTGGTTCTGGCTGGGCGTGACCCTGCTCGGCCTGGTCATGTCGATCAGCGGCCTGGTGCTGAACTTCGTGAACTTCGGCCAGACCCGCTACGTCCTGCAGGTGGCGAACTACCTGCACATCATCGGCGCCACCTTCTACATCATCGCGGCGATGGGCCACATCTACATCGGCACCTGGGGCACGCCGGGCGCCTACGAGGCCATGCGCCACGGCACCGTCGACGAAGCCTGGGCCAAGGCCCACCACTCGCTCTGGTACGAACAGGCCAAGCAGGGCATCGCACCGGGCGGCGCGCCGCCGCCGACGCCGCCATCGCCGCCGGCTCCGCATGCACCGGCGCCGCCGTCGCCACGGCCAGGCCCGGCACATTGAGCGCACAACGAGGAATGCAATGAAGCACACGATTTACCTGACTCCCATCGTGCTGGCGGCAAGCCTGCTGCTGGCCGCCGGCTGCAGCAAGCACACGGCGCCGGCCAGCAACGGCGTGATCCAGACCAAATTCCCGGGCCAGGTAACGTCCGGCGGCGGCACCAGCGGCGAAGTGATCGCGCGCACGGCGAAACCCGTGACCGACGCCACCTATGCCGGCGGTACGCCGGGCATTGCCGGCGGCGCGGGCGGGAATACCTCGGGCGCCGAAACCGGCGGCACCACGCGCGAAACAGGGCAAGGCCCGACTTCCGGCGTGACCGATCCCTCGGGCAAGATGGGCGCGACCCAGACCGCCACCGGCGACAATGCGCCGGCCGGCGGACCGTCGGCCCAGGACCTGAACAAGGGCGAGGCCAGCAATGCCGCGCCGCAGGGGCCGGCGCCCAAGCATCTGGAGGGCAAGCAATGAAACGCACGATCATGAAGACCGCGCCGCTGGCGCTGCTGGTCTCGGCAATGCTGGCCCAGGGCGCCTGGGCGGCGCTGCCGAAACCGCAGCTGACGCCGCAGCAGGAACAGGCCGCCGCAGCCAAGAAGGCCGAGGCCGACGCCAAGGCGGCCAAGGAGAAGGAACAATTGGCCGCATCGATGGACGCGGTGAGCGCGCGCTGGCGCGCCCAGGCTCCGGCCAAGGGCTGGAAGATCAATCCCCCGACCGCCATTGCGCAAGCGCCGGCGCCGGGCATCCAGCCGCCGCAAACGCTGCCGGCGCCAGGCATCCAGCCGCCGCAAACGCTGCCGGCGCCAGGCGGGGCGCCCGGCGTGGCCTCGTCCGGCGTAACGCCGCCGCAGGCCGGCGTGGCGGCGCCGGCACCGGCCGGCGCGGCGCCCGGTACCTCGGCGGCAGCGCCCGGCCATGGTGCGGCACCGCTCAGCCCGCAAGCCCTGCAATCGGCGAACGTGCCGGTGAAGAGCGAAAAACTGGGCACGGCGGCGCCGAGCAAGGACGTCAAGACGCGCCCGACGCAGTCGGTGCCGCAGGGCGCCTCGCCGGCGGTGGACCGGGGCAATTCCGACGCGGTGAAGAACCGATGAAAAAAGCCGGCATGCCGATTGCGGTGATCATGCAGCGCCGCGCCGTCCAGCACATCTGGGCCGACGAGGCCTGGGCAGCCGTCGGGGTCGTGCCCGACCGCGGCAATTTGCCGCCGCTGCAGGTGCTGAGCGAAAGCCCGGAACGCGACTACTACCTGGTGTCGGGGCTCGAGCTCGAGCTCTACACCGACGAGCACGAGGGTTATTACGAAAACGCGATGGCCCCGGAATCCAAGGTGTTCGTGCTGTGGCGCATGGAAGAGGGGCGGGCCATGCCGGTGCGCGCCTCGGTCAGCTACGTCGAAGGCACGCGCATGTTCGATTCCGGGGAATCGGCCGACGGCGTGACCATGCCGGCCGAGATCTACGCCTGGCTGGCCAGCTACCTGCGCGACAACTACCAGCCGAAGCCGCGCCGCGGGCGCCAGCACGGCTAGCGCAGGGACAGGACACCCGATGCCCGAAGAAGGATTCCTGAAGCGCTGGTCGCGCCTGAAGGCGACCGGCGGCGAAACGGAAGCGCCGGTACGTCCTGCGCCGGCCGCGCCCGTGCCGCCCGCACCAGCACAGTCCCCCGCAGCTCATCCCGTTCCGGCCCATGCCGACGCGCCGGCCCCGGACAAGCCCTTGCCGACGCTCGAGGACGCGGCGCGCCTTACTCCCGACGCCGACTTTTCCAGCTTCGTGGCGAAGGACGTCGACAAGTCGGTCCAGCGCCTGGCCCTGAAAAAGCTGTTCGCCGATCCGCACTTCCACGTGATGGATGGCCTCGACATGTACATGGACGACTACAACAAGCCGAGTCCGGTGTCGGCCGCGATGCTGGCCGCACTCGACCATGCGCGCAGTGCGCTGCGCTATCCGGATGCGGAGAAGCCGGCTGCCGAAACGGAGATGGCCGCCGTCGAACACGCGCTGCAGGACAGCGCCGCTCCCGATGCGGTGATCGGCACCGACGGCGATGCCGGTGCCGATGCCAAGCGTGTGGGCGTTGCGTCCGCCGGCGCGGATAATGTGCCTGATACCGAAGTGCAAGGCGTCGGCCCGACAACAATAGCAGCGGCGCCGACACCCCCAGCCGCACACCAGCAATCCCTGCAAGGACAAGCATGAACATCCGATTCCTAGAAGGGCAGGCCGGCGATCCGATGCAGGAACGCCGCAATGCCCTCGCCAAAACCGCTGCCATCCTGGCGGCGGATGCCATCGGCCCGGTCGAGGCCATCTCCTCGGTCAGCTACCGTTCGGGCGGCCGTACCCTGGTCGTCGGCAGCGCCGCCCAGGCCTTGCCCTGGGCCGACCACCTGGCCAGCGCCCTGTCGGTGACGGTGCTGCTGCTCGATGGCGACGATACGCCTGTCGAGCGCGGCTACCCGGTGTTCGCGGCGCGCGCCGTGGGCGTCGGCGGCTGGCTTGGCGCCTTCGAGGCGCGCTGGCAGGCGGCCGGCCAGCCGCAGCAGGCGGCCAAGTTCGACCTCGTGTTCGACCTCTGCCCCAGCCCGCTGATCGCGACCCACCAGCACCCGCACGGTTACTATGCGCCGGGCCCGGACGAGGCCGCGCGCCGCACGGCCGCCGCCGAGATCATGGAGATGACCGGCGAATTCGACAAGCCGAAATACTTCAGCTACAAGGAGCGCATCTGCGCCCACAGCCGCAACGGCCAGCAGGGCTGCAACGCCTGCGTCACGATCTGCTCGGCCCAGGCGATTGCCAGCGCCGGCGACAAGATCCGCGTCAACCCCTACTTGTGCGCCGGCTGCGGCGCCTGCACCACGGTCTGCCCGACCGGCGCCATCAGCTACGCCTTCCCGAGCGCCGCCCACACGGGCAGCCGCATCAAGGCCGCCCTGAACGCCTACTTCGAGGCCGGCGGCCAGGACCCGGTGCTGCTGCTGCACAGCGACGCCGGCCAGCCGCTGCTGGAAGCGGTGCAGGCCGAGGGCAGCCTGCCCGGGCGCGTGATTCCGCTGGCGCTGCACCACACGGCATCGACCGGCATCGACGTCTGGTTCTCGGCGCTGGCCTATGGCGCGGCCGGCCTCACGGTGCTCATGACCGGCGAAGAAGCACCGCAGTACGCCGCCGCCCTCGACCACCAGATGGGCATCGCGCACACGGTGCTCGACGGCCTGGGCTATGCCGGCCCGCACTTCCAGCTGCTGCGCGTGAGCACGCCCGGCGAACTCGGCCTCGCCCTCGGCCATGCGCCGCGCGGCGAAGCCCCGGCCGGGCGCGCCACCTTCAACCTGGCTGCCGACAAGCGTAATACGCTCGACTACGCGCTCGATCATTTGCACCGCCACGCGCCGCGCCAGCCGGTCGATGTGGCGCTGCCGACCGGCGCGCCGTTCGGGGCGATCGCGGTCGATACGAAAAAATGCAGCCTGTGCATGGCCTGTGTCGGCGTCTGCCCGGCGTCGGCCGTGATGGACAAGCCCGACTTCCCGCAGCTGCGCTTCGTCGAGCAGAACTGCGTGCAGTGCGGCCTGTGCGCGAATACCTGCCCCGAAGATGCGATCGCGCTGGTGCCGCGCATGACTTTCGGCGAGACGCGCCGCAAGACCGTCGTCCTGAACGAATCCCAGCCTTTCCACTGCATCCGCTGCAGCAAGCCTTTCGGCACCCTGCACATGGTCGAGAACATGCTGTCGCGCCTGTCGCAGCACAGCGCCTTTGCCGGCAAGCTGGATCGCCTGAAGATGTGCGGCGACTGCCGCGTGATCGACATGATGCAGCCGGAAGGCGAGTTCGCGGTGCAGATGCGGCGTACGCCGGTGCTGCCGAATTGAGAGCGTCGCGCCGACGGTGAGGTCCCACGTGGCCAAATGGATCCGGGAGCTGCGACCGTACGGTGGGCACCCCGTGCCCACGCGGAACGCCGCTTAGCGTTGACACTGTTCGATGAGCTAGTGCGAGAGGGTCGAAGCTTTTCGAATGATCATTCGAAACGCCAACGATGATCGGCACGCGGGGCTCCGAATTTTGCCAACACCACGCTCGCTTCCGCGTGGGCACGTCATGGATGCCCCCGGCATCCATGACCCCACCGACGGTCGATTGCCTGGCCTTATTCGATTTTGCGGTCTTCACACGGCACACCACACCGCTGCCGCGCCGTGGCACAATGTGCATAATCGACAACAAATAACGACAAGGCTACCACCACGGCCAAGTGCACGGAGGCAAAGGCGTGACCATGATTCCCCATCTGCGCCGGCTGGCGGGCGCCATCACCTGCATGGCGTTGGTTTCCCACGCCTTGCCTGCCGCCGCCCAGCCCGCCGTCGCCGCCGGCCGCTACCACAACCTCGGCCTGACAAGCGACGGCCGCGTGTTCTGGTGGGGTACCGAGTTCGGCCACGCGAAGCGCGGGTCGCCCGTCTTCCCGCGCCAGGTGGAAGGCCTGCCACCCGCCGTGGCGGTAGCGGCGGGCTGGGAACACAGCAGCGCCATCACGCGCGACGGCAGCGTCTACGAGTGGGGCTTCAGCCCCTACCGCGTGCGCCAGGTCTACCTGCTGCAGCCCACACTGGGGCCGTGCGTGGCCGCTGCCATCCTCAGCGGCGGGCACGGAAAAAATCCCTGCGCCGAAGCCGAGGCCGCACGCAAGGAACGCATGTTCGTCGAGCGTCCGATGCGCATTCCCGGCTTGCCGCCGGCGGTAGCGGTTGCGGCAACCGATTCCCATAGCGCGATCGTCACCCGCGACGGGGACGTGTACTGCTGGGGCCCGGGCGCCTTCCCGACGAAAATTGCCGGCCTGGAGCGCATCAAGGCGATCGCGCTTGGCCAGTTCCACGGCGTGGCCTTGCGCGATGACGGCGTCGTCATTGGCTGGGGTGGCGCGTCCGGCGGTGCGATTTCGTACCGGCCCGAGCGCTCGGCGCAGCTCTGCGACAACCCGGGACCGACGCCATTCTTCAGCGGCGCCATCGCCATCGCGGCCTTCGCCGACAGCACATATGCCTTGCGCGCCGACGGCAGCGTGTGGGCCTGGGGCAGCAGCTGGAGCCGCGACCCAACGACGCCGAAAGACGACAATCCCGACAACAAACCGGATGCCTTCGTCGCGCGCCGGATCGCCACGCTGGCCGGGGCGACGACGCTGGGCGGCGGCCGCGCGCCGTCCGCGCTGACCCGGCAGGGCCTGGCCGTGACCTGGTTCCGCGCGCTGTTTCCCACGCCCGGCGAGCGCCGGCAGCCCAGCCTTGCCAACATCGCCTCCCTGTCTTCCTACTCCAGCATCCTGGCCCTGCGGCCTGACGGCTTCGTCTGCACCATGGGCGACAACATGTACGGGGCTACCGACCCGGGCGACGAGTCGCTCGAGGTCCAGCGCTTCATGCCGGTTCCGCTCGGCGACGGCAAGGGCGCACTGAACCTGGTCGATGCCAGCCTCCCGCTGCCGGCCGATGCCTGCGCCAGCCAATAAACGGAGGAGTCCGGCCACGATGACGAAAACAAATCCCAAGCTGGCACGCGCCTGGTTTTCCCGCTCGCTGCTGGCCTGCTTGCTGGCCGGACCCTGCAGCATCGCAGCCGCTTCCCCAGATGACGCCAGGCTGCGCTTCCTGTCCTGCGACATGCCAAACCCGGCGCCAGAGGCGTACAAGGAGGCGGTCGACTGGTTCAACCGGACTGCGGAAATGCTCGCGCGCGACGAAGGCCAGCGCATCGCAGGCCCCGTCACGCTGGGCAAGGCATGCCTGCGCAATGTCACCGTGGCAGGCGGCTTCGGGGTCGCCATGATCGGGGGCGACATCTGCAACAAGCGGCTGGACGACTTCACTGCGGCCCTGGCCGGCGCCGGCATCGCGCTCGACAAGGACCCCGACGCCGGCATACCGGGGGTGGTGCTGGGCAAGGTGGGCAAGGAGATGCAGTACCTGGTGACGGAAGGCCGGATGGACCCGATGACCGGCAAGGTGGCGCCGGGCGCGACCCGGTATTCCTTTACCTGCATGGCAGCCTTCGGCGGCCCGCAATAAGCCCGGCGCGGTGGCTGCGCAACCGTGGCACAATGTACGCAAACAGACAATAAAAACGCATCGCCGGGCCACGTCCCGTTTATCGACATCAGCGTACAGGAGACAAGATGACCCCTTACCAGCGTTTCGCGCAGGCGCGCGATTTCCTGCAACAGCACCGTACCGACTACGACACCGCCTACGCCGGCTACCAGGTGCCCCAATTCGACAACTTCAACTGGGCGCTCGACTTCTTCGACCAGGAAGCGAAAGATAACCAGACCCCCGCGCTGTGGGTGGTGGAAGAAGACGGCAGCGAGCAGAAGATCTCCTACGCCGACATGGCCGCGCGCTCGAGCCAGGTGGCGCAATACCTGGAAGACTGCGGCGTCAAGCGTGGCGACCGCGTGCTCTTGATGCTGCCGAACCGCGTCGAGCTGTGGGAAATCATGCTGGCCGGGATCAAGCTCGGCGCCGTGCTGGTGCCGACCACCATGCTGGTCTCGACCGCCGATTTGCAGGACCGCATGGAGCGCGGCCAGGTCAAGCACGTGATCGCGCAGGTCTCGGAGGCCCACAAGTTCGAGGGCATCACCGGCAACTTCACGCGCATCGCGGTGGGCGGCAGCATCGACGGCTGGCGCGACTTTTCCGAGTGCCGCCAGGTGCTGAGCGTGTTCGCGCCGAAAGGCGTCACGCGGGCCACCGATCCGCTGTTGCTGTACTTCACCTCCGGCACCACGGCGCGCCCGAAGCTGGTGCTGCACAGCCACCAGAGCTACCCGGCCGGCCACCTGTCGACCATGTACTGGATCGGCCTGGAGAAGGGCGGCGTGCACTGGAACATCAGCTCGCCCGGCTGGGCCAAGCACGCCTGGAGCTGCTTCTTCGCGCCCTGGAACGCCGGCGCCACCGTCTTCATCTACAACTACGAACGCTTCAGTGCCAAGGCCGCGCTGGAAACCGTGCAGCGCTGCGGCGTGACTTCGCTGTGCGCGCCGCCGACGGTCTGGCGCATGCTGATCAAGGAAGACCTGAGCCAGTGGCAGCCGCCGCTGCGCGAACTGGTCGGGGCCGGCGAGCCGCTGAACCCGGAAGTGATCGAACAGGTCGAGCGCGCCTGGGGCATCCGCATCCGCGACGGCTTCGGCCAGACCGAGACCACGGCGCAGATCGGCAATCCGCCGGGCCAGCTGGTGAAGCCGGGTTCGATGGGCCGTCCGCTGCCGGGCTACAAGATCGCGCTGCTGGACGTCGACGACCAGCCGGCGCAGGAGGGCGAGATCGCGGTGCAGCTGGATGCGCAACCGATTGCGCTGATGCTGGGCTACGAGGGCGACGAGGACAAAACGGCGGAGGTGATGCGGGCCGGTTTCTATCACACCGGCGACACGGCCACCGTCGACGAAGACGGCTATTACTTCTACGTCGGCCGCAACGACGATGTGTTCAAGTCGTCCGACTACCGCATCAGTCCCTTCGAGCTGGAGAGCGTCTTGATCGAGCACGAGCAGGTGCTGGAAGCGGCCATCGTGCCGAGCCCGGACCCGGTGCGGCTGTCGGTACCGAAGGCTTTCATCACGCTGCGCCAGGGCGTGGAGCCGTCGCGCGAACTGGCACGCGAGATCTTTGCCTTTGCGCGCGAGCGGCTGGCGCCGTATAAACGGATTCGCCGCATCGAGTTCCGCGAGCTGCCGAAGACGATTTCGGGCAAGATCCGGCGCGTGGAGTTGCGCAAGGCGGAAGCGGCGCGCGACGAGTCGACGACCGGTATCGAATTCCGCGAAGAGGACCTCGGTTAGTGTGTAGGGTGGGTCGGTCCGCGTGCGGCTTGAACCCACCGTTACGGCGCGTATCGCATCGAAACGCCCAGCGAATGATCGCGCGGTGATGTGGTGGGTTCGAGAACCCACCCTACGCTTACCAGGCGAGGGCGAGTGCCGGCAGGATCAGCGGAAACGGAAACACGCCGATGATGACGCCAAGGCGCAGCATCCTCGCATGGCGCGTATCGGTGCCGGCGTGCTTCGCGAGCGAAGACGACCACAGGAAGGCGGGGAAGGCGATCGTCAACGCCATCACGTACGACAGTGCGACACCCAATCCCGCCGTCAGCACGGCCGCCAGGGCAGCATCGGCGCGGTAATTGCTGGTTCCGACGAGGTAGCCGAAAACGACCAGGTAGGGCAGCAAGCCCAGTGTCATCAAGCTGTTTGAGAGCGTTACCTTTGTCCTGAAGAGCATGCGCTTTCCCTCGGTTGGTTCAACACGGGATGGTCGATTCGGCAGGGACGACGTCGCGGGCCGCGCCACGCAGTTTATTCGATCCCCTTCCACCACGGTGCAAACGATTGCGGCGCCACGTCCACGCGCACCGGTTCGCCGATACGCGGCGTCAGCAGGCGGAAGGGTTTGCCTTCGCTGGCTACCAGCGCCCGTTCGAAGGGTTCGTCCCAGGCGTGGCGGGCCAGGCTGAAGCGGCCGGCGTGGCCGCTGAGCAGGGTGCGCGCGCCCAGGATCTCGGCGGCGCGCGCGGCTTCTTCGGGCGTCATGTGGATGTCGGCCCAGCGCGCGTTGTACTGGCCGCCGTCGAGCGCGACGAAGTCGAAGCTGCCGAAGCGCGCGGCGATGGCGCTGAAGTGCGGCCCGAATCCGGTGTCGCCGCTGAAGTAGAGTTTGCGCGCCGGGTGCTGCAGCGCGAAGCTGGCCCACAGGCTCTGGTTGCGCTTCATGAAGCGGCCCGAGTAATGCTGCGACGGCAGCACGTGCACCTGCAGGCCATCGCCAAGGTCGACGCTGTCGTGCCAGTTCATTTCGCGGATCTTCGCGTCCGGATAGCCCCAGTGGCGCAGGTGGGCGCCGTTGCCCAGGCCGGTGACCACCAGCGCGGTCTTCGGCAGCAGGGCCTTCATGCTGGCGTAGTCGAGATGGTCGTAGTGGTCGTGCGAGATCAGCACCGCGTCGATGGCCGGCAGATCATCCACCGAATAGATGCTGGTGCCCTCGAAGGCGCGCACCATCCACGGCACCGGCGCCGCATAGTCGCTGAATACCGGGTCGATCAGCAGGCGCTTGCCGCCCACCTGGACGAAGTAGGACGAGTGGCCGAGCCAGACCACGGTGTTGTGCGCCAGGGGCAGGGCCGCCAGGTCGGTCTTCACCGCCGGCAGGGGCGCCGGTGGGGCAGGCCGGTCGCGCGGCTCGAAGCGGCCGCGGATCACCGCCAGCACGAAGCCCAGGCCGCCGCGGCGCGGCGGCGAGGCCACCTCGTTCTGGAACTGGCCGTCCCGGTACTGGGGCGAGGCTTGCAGCTGCGCGCTGTCGGCCACCTGGCCGAGCGAGGGCGTGACATAGGCGCAGGCACTGACGCCGAGCACGCACAGGAGGGCAAGGCCAATGGCCAGGAATCGTTTCACATGGGCTCCATGAAAGCAGGCGTGACCGGGATGCCGCGCGCAAGTTGCCGGCAATGTAACCCAACAGGCCGCGTACGGCCAGCCTGATTGCGTGTCAAGCTGGCGTCAGGCCTCATTAACCGCGTTCATGCATGCCGCGCCGGTGCGGTCTTTATGCCGTGCCAATGCGCTCCAGGCTGGCCATCGCCTCGTCCGGCAGCACCAAGTCGGCTGCCGCCAGGTTCTCGCGCAGATGCGTCACCGACGAGGTGCCCGGGATCAGCAGGATGTTGGGCGAACGGCGCAGCAGCCAGGCAATCGCCACCGCCATTGGCGTCGCGCCCAGGTCCCTGGCGACGCTCGACAGCGCATCGGATTGCAGCGGCGAGAAGCCTCCCAGCGGGAAGAAGGGCACATACGGGATGCCGTCGCGCGCCAGCGCATCGATCAGCGCGTCGTCGTTGCGGTGCACCAGGTTGTACATGTTCTGCACGCAGGCGATGGGCAGCAGGCGGCGCGCTTCTTCCACCTGGCGCAGCGTGACATTGCTCAGGCCGATATGCCGGATCAATCCCTGCCGGCGCAGCTCGGCCAGCACGCTCAATGGCTCTTCGAGCGAGCCTTCGGCCGGACCGTGGACGTCGAACATGGCGCGCAGGTTGACCACGTCGAGCACGTCGAGCCCCAGGTTGCGCAGGTTGTCGTGCACGGCCTGGCGCAGTTCTTCCTTCGAGTATGCCGGCAGCCAGGCTCCCTCGGCATCGCGGCGCGCGCCGATCTTGGTAACGATCGTCAGGTCGTCGGCATAGGGATGCAGGGCCTCGCGGATCAGTTCATTCGTGATGTGCGGGCCATAGAAATCCGAGGTGTCGATGTGGTTCACGCCCAGCGCCACGGCTTCGCGCAGCACGGCGAGGGCGGCGCTGCGGTCGCGCGGTGGGCCGAACACGCCGGGGCCGGCCAATTGCATGGCGCCGTAGCCGAGGCGGCGCACGGTGCGCCCGCCGAGTTGATAAGTGCCTGCCTGGTCGATGCTGTTCATGGTGTGCTCCGGTTCGTTGTTGGTGTCGCCACGATAAATCCGGAACACCCGTATGACAATCCGGTATAGTCAGGACGGGTTGTACGTAAAAACGAACAATAAGGATGAGCGATGAAAGCCGATCTCGGTGACCTCTCCGCTTTCGTGGCCGTAGCGCGCGCCCGCGGCTTTCGCGATGCGGCGCGCGCCACCAGCAGCAGCGCCTCGGGACTGAGCGATGCGGTACGCCGCCTCGAGACCCGGCTCGGCGTGCGCCTGCTGAACCGCACCACGCGCAGCGTCGTGCCGACCGAAGCGGGCCTGAGTTTGCTGGCGCGGCTGGAGCCGGTGCTGAGCGAAGTCGAGAGCGCGCTCGATGTCGTCAACGGCTTTCGCGACACGCCCACCGGCACCCTGCGCCTGAACGTGCCGGTGAGCGCGGCGCGGCTGGTGCTGCCATCCATCGTGCCGCGCTTCCTGGCTGCCTACCCGGAAATCCGCCTGGAAGTCATCGCTGACGAAAGCTTCGTCGACGTGCTGGCGGCCGGCTGCGACGCCGGCATCCGCTACGAGGAAAGGCTGGAGCAGGACATGGTCGCGGTGCCGATCGGGCCGCGCGTGCAGCGCATGGCGGCTGCGGCGTCGCCGGATTACCTGGCGCGGCATGGGCGGCCGGCGCATCCGCGCGAGCTGCTGGAGCATACCTGCATGCGCGCGCGTTTCGCCAGCGGGGCCATGATCCGCTGGACTTTCGAGCAGGGTGGGGAGACGGTGACGGTTGACCCAGCCGGCCCGCTGCTGGTGCAGGTGGGCGGGGCCATCGACCTGACCGTGGACGTGGCGCTGGCCGGCACCGGCATCGTGTATTTGTTCGAAGACTGGCTGCGGCCCCACATCGAGCGCGGCCAGCTGGAACCGGTGCTGGAAGCCTGGTGGCCGAGCTTTTCCGGTCCCTTCCTCTACTATCCCGGCCGGCGCCTGCTGCCGGCGCCGCTGCGCGCGTTTGTCGATTTCATCCACAACGATGCGGCACGGCCGGCGCCATGAGGCGCCGCCAGGTTACCCTGCTGGCTGCCTGCGCCAGGCGCCGTTGCCAAGTTCGTTCGCCAAGTTCCTTCGTTAGGTTCCTGCGATATGCGCCGCCAGTTCTTGCGGCGTCCCCTGCGGGAAGGCAGCCTTCAGGTGATCGAGGAAGGCGGACACACGCGTGCTGAGCAGGCGGCGCGACGGATACAGCGCCCAGACCGCGATCTCGGGTGCATCCAGGTCGCCCCAATGCGCCAGCCGTCCCTCGCCAATATCGTAACTAACCAACGATATCGGCAGGCAGGCCACCCCAACCCCGGCCCGCACCGCATCGCGCACCATGATCAGCGAGGACAGGCGCAGCACGGGATCGATGGCGATGGCGCCGCCGTCACCCTTCAGCGGCCAGGGTGAGCCGTTCGCTGCGCCGCGCACCACGGCCGGCACCGGCGACCCTGCCGGCGGCCGCGCCAGCGTGGGCGGCGCCACTAGGGCCAGCCGGTCGCGCAGGAGAATGCGGCCGACCAGGTTGGCGTCCGGCGCCGGGTTCACGCGGATCGCCAGGTCGTAGCCTTCCTCGACCATGTCCACCGGCCGGTCCTCGGTCGTGACTTCCAGCTGCACTTCCGGATAGGCGAGGGCAAACGATGCCGCCAGCTTGCCCATCGCCGTCTGCGAAAACAGCAGCGGCGCGCTGATGCGCAGCCTGCCGCGCGGCGCGGCGCCACCCGAAGCCACGTCCGCCGCCGCCTCGTCGATCTCGCCCAGCAGGGCGGCGGTGCGCTCGAACAGGGCCTGGCCTTCCTGCGTCAGCTTCAGCACGCGCGCGCCGCGCTCCAGCAGGCGCACGCCCAGGCTGCTTTCCAGCTCGGCGACACGGCGCGAGAGCGTGGCTTTCGGGCGGCCGCTGGCGCGCGCGGCGCGGCCGAAGCCGCCATGACGGGCAACGAGGTTGAAATCGGCGAGCGCGAGCAGGTCCATAGATGTTCCATAAGTGAGACGGTCTGTCCAATTCTAACGTCTATCGCATCGCCAGTGGGACATCTACCATGCAAAGCGTCAACCGACACTTTCAACCCACCCAAAGGAGTTCACACCATGACCATTCTCGTTACCGGCGCTACCGGCAATGTCGGCCGCCATGTCGTCGACCAACTCGTCGGGCGCGGCGCCAGAGTGCGCGCCCTGGTGCGCAATCCTGCCAAGGAAAACTTCTCTGCCGCCGTCGAGCGCGTGCAGGGCGACCTGCTCGACGTCGATTCGCTGCGCAGCGCCTTCCAGGGCGTGTCGACCCTGTTCCTGCTGAACGCCGTCGTGCCCGACGAGTTCACCCAGGCGCTGGTCGCCCTGAACCTGGCGCGCGAAGCCGGCGTCCAACACGTGGTCTACCTGTCGGTGATCCACAGCGACGTTTACCTGAACGTGCCTCACTTCGCCGGCAAGTTCGGTGTCGAGCGCATGATCGAGGCGCTGGGCTTTTCGGCCACCATCCTGCGCCCGGCCTATTTCATCGACAACGATGCGACCATCACGGATGTGGTGCGCAACTACGGCGTGTACCCGATGCCGATCGGTTCGAAAGGGCTGGCAATGATCGACGTGCGTGATATCGGCGAGATCGCCGCCATCGAACTGCTGCGCCGTGACGCCGCCGCCGGCCCGCTGCCGCTCGAGCGCATCAACCTGGTCGGCCCCGACACCCTGGCCGGCGCGGACATCGCCGCCATCTGGACCGACGTGCTGCAACGCCCCGTCGCCTACGGTGGCGACGATACCGCCGCTTTCGAGCACAACCTGCGCCAGTTCATGCCGCCCTGGATGGCCTACGACATGCGCCTGATGGCCGAGCGTTTCCTAATTGACGGCATGGTGCCGGAGACCGGCGACGTCGAACGCCTCACCGCGCTGTTGAAACGGCCGCTGCGTTCCTACCGCGACTTCGCCACCCGCGTCGCCGCTTCCGCCTGATCACCATTCAATACAAAGGAACCCATCATGATCTATTCGACCGCCACCGTTCCGGTCAACCCGGAAAACGAACTCCCGCTGACCCGTGCCCAGGCCTGGGCCGGCCTGGTCCTGAAAGCGCGCGACGCCAGGCTGTTCCTGCCGCCCGGCCTGTGCACGCGCTGCGAGGTCGTCGAAGAAGGCAAGGACCACATCGTGCGCGAAGCCACCATCGGCGGCAAGGACCTGCGCGAGATCATCGCCTTCGAGTACGCGACGAAGGTCTCCTTTTTCCAGGCCAGCGGCCCACGCGAAGGCGTGATCGTCAACGAGCTGTTCGACGATGCCGACGGCGTGCTGCAACTGCGGTTTTACTGCTACCTCGGCCTGCGCGGCAAGGCGCCGGGCAGCGCGGAGGAACAGGCGGAGCAGGCGATGATGGACAGCGAGCAGGGTTATTGGGCCGCCTTGCTGTCGACCCTGAAGCGTACCCGCGAGTTGCTGGCGGCAGGCCGGCTCTGACGTCGTGCCCGGCGCCGGCCATGGGTGGCACGGCGGCGATGACATTCCAGGTAATGACAAGGTACGGCATGCGAGCGAATGTGCGGCGTCAAACGGAAAAACGTACAATAATGGTAACAATGCCCGTTGAACACGACGCCGTCTCACTTTCGAATCCCTCATGCCGACCACATCCGCAGCCAAGGCCGATCCAGCCTATGAAGTGAAGCAGTCCCCCATCCACGGCAACGGCGTCTTCGCCCGCCGCCACATCGAGCCCGGCGAGCGCATCGTCGAATACAAAGGCGAGCGCATCAGCTGGGATGAAGCCACCGAGCGCGCCGCGAAAGCCGGCGGCCCGGTGAACCACACCTTTTATTTCAGCCTGGCCGACGGCCGCGTGATCGACGGCGGACGGCGCGGCAACGAGGCGCGCTGGATCAACCATGCCTGCAGCCCGAACTGCGAAGCCTATGAGGAAGACGGCCGCGTCTACATCCATGCGCTGCATCCCATCGAGCCCGGGCAGGAACTGAATTACAATTACGCCCTCATCTACGACGAGCGCCACACGCCGGCCCTGAAGAAGAAATTCGAATGCCGCTGCGGCACACCCGGTTGCAGCGGCACCATGCTGGCGCCGAAGCGCCGACAAAAAAAGAAAACCTGAAGTCCAAGGATCGCACCCATGAAGCCCATCGTTCGCAGCCTGCTCGAAACCGACCTGTACAAATTCACCATGTGGCAGGCGCTGCTGCACCGGCATCCGAACGCCCACGGCGAATACGAATTCCGCTGCCGTAACGAGCCGGCCTATCCGCTGGCCGAATTGAAGGAAGAAGTCGAGCGCGAACTCGACCACCTGTGCGAGATGCTGTTCAGCGAGGACGAGATCAGCTACCTGCGCAGCCTGCGCTTCATTAAAAGCGACTTCGCCGACTTCCTCACGGTGTTCCGCTTCCAGCGCAAGTTCATCACCGTGGAAACCGACGGCCCGCACCTGCGCATCCGCGCCGTCGGCCCGGTGGTGCACGTGATGGGCTTCGAGATCTACGTGCTCTACATCGTCAACGAGCTGTACTTCCGCCGCTTCGACAAGGAACATGCACTGCGCGAAGCGCGCGTGCGCCTGGCCGAGAAGATCGAGCAGTTCCGCGCCTTCGAGCTCGAACCGAAGCGCGCCAACAACTTCGCCTTCTTCGATTTCGGCGTGCGCCGCCGCTTCTCGGGCGAGTGGCAGGACGAAGTGGTCGAGACCCTGCAGCGCGAGCTGCCGCAGTTCTTCAAGGGCACCTCGAACGTCTACCTGGCGCGCAAGTACAACCTGGTGCCGATCGGGACCATGGCCCACGAATACATGCAGGCCTTCCAATCCTTCGGCGTGCGCCTGCGCGACTTCCAGAAGGCGGCGCTGGAAGACTGGGTCCAGGAATACCGCGGCGACCTGGGCACAGCGCTCACCGACGTGGTCGGCATGGACGCCTTCCTGAACGACTTCGACCTCTATTTTGCCAAGCTGTTCGACGGCCTGCGCCACGACTCGGGCGACCCGATGGAGTGGGGCGAAAAGGCCCTGGCCCACTACGCCAAGCTGCGCATCGACGCGCGCACCAAGCGCCTGGTGTTTTCCGATGCACTGACGGTGCCAAAGGCGCTGGCCCTGTACCGCCACTTCGCCGACCGCGTCATGCTGGGCTTCGGCATCGGCACCCAGCTCACCAACGACACGCCCTATAAAGCCATCAACATCGTCATGAAGCTGGTGCGCTGCAACGGCCAGCCGGTGGCCAAGCTGTCGGACACGCCAGGCAAGTCGCAGTGCACCGACGAGACCTTCCTGGCCTACCTGCGCCAGGTGTTCAACCACCCGGAGCAGCGCGGAGGCCAGCCATGACGCGCGCGATGGCCAAGTTCGCTCTTGTGTGCGCGGCGCTGCTGGCGCTGCCCGCCGCAGCGTCATTCGCTGCGGACGACGTCGCCGGCAGCATCGAGGGCGTGTACAAACGCCGCTTCATGAACACGATCAACGCCGGCGCCGACCGCCCGGCCGAACGTTACCTGGCCGAGGACGTGGTCGAGATCGTGCGCCAGGATGCCGACCACGTCTACCTGCGCGCCTACCTCGAATTCGCCAACGGCCACACCTGCAGCGTGTGGGGCATCGCCGGGCGCGAGGGCGAGGACTTCGTCTACCGCCAGCAGGCCATGCCGGCCGCGGGCGAGGCGCCGTGCACGCTGAAGGTGAACGTGCAACCCGGGAAGATCGTGCTCGACGACCGCGACGCCGCCGGCGCCGCCACCTGCCAGGCCAAGTGCGGCGCGCGCGGCACCCTGAGCGGCTACACCATCGAGCGCAAGGCGCGCCGGCCGATCCGCTACATGAACCGTTTGCAGGAATCGCGCCAGTACCGCGAGGCGGTGAGCGAGTTCCAGGGCATGCAGCCGCCGCGCAGCTGACGGGGGCTGGCCCGCCCCTGCAGCTGGCTCGTCCGTAGGGTGGACGGCTTTGCCGTCCACGCGGTGATCAGTGCAAGCTGCGTTTTCGTGCCGGATGATCTCGCTGCAAACGATCACCGCGTGGACGGGGAACCCGCCTTTCGCGGCCCGGCCCACCCTACGACTTGGTCAAGCGTCATCAAGCGGTCACATTGCGGGCTTAAGCTGCGCTGCCCGCCATGGCGGCCGAGAGGCCAGCGGGTACAACGCCCGCTGCCCCTTGACCGCGCATGAAGATACCAGCCGCTTCCAGTCCCTCCCGCACCAACACCATCCTGGCCATCGTCTGGCCCGTCCTTGCCGTCCTCTGCTGCGCCGCCCTCTGGGCCGTGACCATCCTGCGCGCCGACGGCGATGCCGAGCGCGCGCGCCTGCTGCTGCTGAAGGAAGCCGACACCTACGCCCAGGCCTACGAGCAGTACGTCACGCGCTCGATCGCGCAGATGGACCAGATCACCATGCAGCTCAAGCACAGCTGGGAGCATGGCCGGCGCCAGACCCTGCTGGAAGACATGCGCGCCGACGGCATGTTCACCGACCACGCCTTCGTGGCCGTCAGCATCGTCGGCCCCGACGGCAAGGTGCGCTCCAGCACGCGCCGCAACGGCCTGCCCGAGGAACTGCTCGACGCCGCCTTCTTCGTGCAGCACCGCGACAGCAATTCGAGCGCGCTGCGGGTCGACATCGCCCCGGGCGGCTTCGACGCCACGCGCGAAGTGGTGCTGTTCACGCGCCGCCTCGACCGGGCCGACGAGGAGTTCGACGGCATCGTGGTGATGGCGGTCGATGCCGCCTATTTCACTTCCTTTGTCGGCCAGTCGACCCTGGGCGCCGACGGCCTGCTGGCCATGGCCGATACCGCCGGCCGCTTCTGGATCGAGCAGGCCGGTGACGAAACCGGCCGGCCGGGCGGGCCGCGCGTGCTGGAGCAGCGCAGCCTCGCGGCGCGCGCCGGCGGCCCGCGGCTGGTGGTGGGCGAAGGCTTTGCCGACGGCATCGCGCGCGCCATGGGCTGGCGCGATTCAGCCGTGTATCCGGTGGTGGCGATGGTGGCGCTGTCGCAGCGCGACGGCAGCGCCGCGGCCCAGGCCTACTGGGAAGAAAGCCGCGACCGCGCGGTGGCCGGCAGCGTGGCCCTGGCCCTGATGGCGGGCCTGGCCAGCCTGCTGTCGCTGCGCGCGGCGGGCCGGGCGCGCGAGCACGAAGCGGTGCGCCTGGCCTACCGCACCGCCACCGAAAGCGCCAACGACGGCTTCTACATGGCCGCCCCGGTGCGCGACCGCAAGGGCCAGATCGTCGACTTCCGCATCGTCGACTGCAACGAGCGCGGTGCGTCCTTCTACGGCATGACGCGCGGCGACCTGGTCGGGCGCGCGGTGTCGACCATGGACCGCGGCGCGTCGGGCGAAGAGATCGTGGCCACCTACCGCATGGCGATGTCGACCGGCTTCTTCGAGGAAGACCGGCGCATGCCGGTCGATACCCGCCTTGCGTTCGCCTGGGGCCGGCGGCGCCTGGTGCGCGTCGGCGACGGCCTGGCCGTGACCCTGCAGGACATCAGCGAGCGCAAGAAATACGAAACCGAGATGGAGCGCCTGGCGAACCAGGATTCGCTCACCGGCCTGCGCAACCGCAGCTGGCTGCTGAACCATGTGCCGACCCTGCTGGACGCCGCCGCGCGCGAAGGCGGCCTGGCGCTGCTCTTCGTCGATCTCGACGAATTCAAGCAGGTCAACGATACCCACGGCCACGCCGTCGGCGACGGGCTGCTGGTGGCCGCGGCGCGCCGCCTGGGCGCCCTGATGCGGCCCGGGGATGAAATCGTTCGCTTCGGCGGCGACGAATTCGTGGTGCTGATGCGCCCGGCGCGCGACGAGTTCCAGGTGGCCGCCGTGGCCGAGCGCATCGTGGCCGCCTTTGCGCGCCCGTTCGCGCTGGGCGAAGGACTGCAGGCGAGCGTCGGCGCCTCGATCGGCATCGCCATGTTCCCGCGCGACGGCGCCGATGCCGGCACCCTGATCCGCCATGCCGACATCGCCATGTACGCGGCCAAGCACGAGGGCAAGGGCCAGCACCGCTTCTACGACGAGACGCTGTCGGGCGGAATCCAGAAGCGCGCGCGACTGAAACAGGAACTGCTGGACGCGATCGCCGGCAGGCAGTTCGTGCTGCACTACCAGCCGCGCGTCGACCCGGTGTCGAAGCGCCTGCTCAGCATGGAAGCGCTGCTGCGCTGGCGCCATCCGGAACACGGCATGGTGGCGCCAGGCGAATTCATTCCGTTTGCCGAGGCCAGCGGCCTGATCGTGCCGATCGGCGACATCGTCATCGAGCAGGCCTGCGCCCAGCTGGCCGCCTGGCGGCGCCAGGGCGCGCGGCTGGTGCCGGTGTCGATCAACGTCTCGGCCTGCCAGTTCGAGCGCGGCGGCATCGCCGGGCGCATCGCGGCGGCGCTGGAGCACCATGGCGTGCCGGCCGCGCTGCTCGAAGTCGAGATCACCGAGTCCGCCATGATGGACCACCGCGAAGACATCCTGGCCGAACTGGCGGCGCTGCGCGCGCTCGGCGTCAAGCTGCACATCGACGACTTCGGCACCGGCTATTCCTCGCTGTCGCAGTTGCGCACGCTGCGCATGGACGTGCTGAAGGTCGACCGCGCGTTTACGGCGGAACTCGACGGCGGCGGCGAGGGGCGCGTATTCTTCGAGGCGATCGTCTCGATGGCGCATGCGCTGGGCATGGCGGTGGTGGCCGAAGGCGTGGAGACCGCGGCCCAGCTGCAGGTCTTGCGCGAGCTGGGCTGCAACGAGGTGCAGGGTTACTTCATCTCGCGTCCGCTCGGCGCCGACGACATCGCCGGGCGCTACCTGGCGCTGCCTGCCGAGGCCGAGGCGGAGGCCTGCGCCTGACATCGAAACCGGGCCGACAACGGCGCCCGGGCCGCGCTGCGTAGCGCCGCCCTTGCGCTTGCCCGATATACTTCCCGTATCACCTTTGGAAAGCACAGCATGTTCGCAGCAGTGGACCTCGGATCGAACAGTTTTCGGCTGCACGTCGGCGAGCCGGCCGGCGGCGAAATCCGCATCCTGCGCAGCGCGCGCGACCCGGTGCGCCTGGCCGCCGGCCTGGACGCCAGCGGGCGCCTGGGCGAGGCCGCGATCGGCATCGGCGTGCGCAGCCTGCAGGGCTTTGCCGCCATCCTGGCCGAATACCGGCTCGACGCGGTGCGCGTGGTCGGCACGAACACGCTGCGCGTGGCCAGCAACGCCGCCGAGGTGCTGAAGCGCTTCGAGGCGGCCATCGGCCAGCCGATCGAGATCATCTCGGGCGAGGAAGAAGGGCGCCTGATCTACATGGGCGTGGCACGCGCGTTAAATAAGCACGAGGCGCGCCTGGTGATCGACATCGGCGGCGGCTCGACCGAGGTCATCGCTGGCCACGGCGACAGCATCGCGCAGGTGGAATCCTTCAGCATCGGCACCCAGCCGCAAGCCGGGCGCTTCTTCGGCGACGGGCGCATTGGGCGCAGCGCCTTCAACGCCGCCGTCACCGCCGCGCGCGCCGTGTTCGAGGACGCGGCGCCGAACTACCGCGACTACAGCGGCGGACCGGCCTACGGTTCGTCTGGCACGATGCGCGCGATCGCCGACACGATCGCCAGGAGCGGCCTCGGCGACGGCCTGCTCTCGCTGCCCAGCCTGTACGCGCTGCGCGAACGCCTGCTCGGCTTCGGCCACGTGGACGCGGTGGCGCTGCCCGGCCTGAAGCGCGAACGCGTGGTGGCGGTGGTGGGCGGCGCGAGCGTGCTGATCGGGGCGATGGAGGAATTCGGCGTGACGCAGCTCACGGCCATCAACGCCGGCCTGCGCCTGGGCGTGCTGTCCGACCTCGAGCTGCGCTCGAAGCACCAGGACCGGCGCGCACTGGCCATCGGCGACTGCATGCGCCGCTTCGGCGCCGACAGCGCCCGCGCACGGCGCACGGCCGACATCGCCCGCCATTTCTACCTGCAGCTGGAAGCGGTGGACGCCAGCTGCCTCGATTACCTGAGCTGGAGCTGCCTGCTGCACGAAGTCGGGCTGGCGGTGTCGCATACCGGGGCGCACAAGCATGGCGCCTACATCGTCGAGCATGCCGATCTGCCGGGGTTTACCACGCGCGAGCAGCGCCTGATGGCGACGCTGGTGCTGGGGCACAAGGGCAATCTGCGCAAGGTGAAGGAGTCGCTGAACGAGCCGGCGTTCGCGCGCATGGTGCTGGCGATGCGCCTGGCCGTGGCCTGCATGCATGCCCGCGTGGACGGGGAGCTCGACGGCGTGCGGCTGGCGATGGGGCCGCGCATCGAGTTGACGGTGGAGGTGGACTGGCTGGAGCGGCATCCGACCTTGAGCGCGTGGATCGAGCGCGAGCGGCTGGCGTGGGAGGAGTTGGGGCGCAAGTTCGTGTTGCGCGGCGTGTAGGTAGGGTGGGCACTTGTGCCCACGCGGTATGGTGCCGATGCGTACCATACCGTTTGAAAAAACCGTTTGATGCGAATGGCGCAATCGTTGTCACGCCATCCCACATGCGTAGGGTGAGACAGCGTGGGCACAAGTGCCCACCCTACGTAAACCTAGCGTAATTTGCCGATCAACTCCGGTCCGACGGCGAGCTTGATGAACGCCGGATCGCCATCCGGTTCGGGCTCCGGCCCGCGCAGCCACAATACGGAGCCCTTTCGGATTTTCCACGGCTGGCTTTCCCCCGCCAGGACCAGCGCCGCCGTCTCCCCCAGCTGCGGCTGGTGCACCACCAACAAGGCAGGAAACCGGTGGTTCGGCCACCCGCAGGCCGCCAGCATCGCCTGCGGCGTCGATTCCGGCCCCAGCGCCTCGTGGATCGTGTAGCGCCGCCCCAGGCCATCGGCCGTCTGCACGCAGCGCACCGTGGGGCTGACGAAGATGCGGCAGCCCTCCGGCAGCTGGCGGTCCAGCCAGGCCCCCATGCGCGCCGCGTGGCGGATGCCCTTGGCGGTCAGCGCGCGCTGCGCGTCAGGTTCGCCGGGTTCGGCTTCGGCGTGGCGCCACAGGATCAGTTCCATGTCTGCTTTCCTTGTCGGGTTCGCCCGGCGCGGCTGCGCCCAGCATGTCCATCAGCACCTGCTGCGCGCTGCACGGCGCCTGGCCGGCGCGCGGCTTGCGGCGCCGGTAGTGGCCGTCGCTGCCCAGCTCCCAGGCCGTGACGTTGTCCTTCAGGTAGGGGTGCAGGCCCTCGCGCAGCACGCGCTTCTTCAGTGCCGGCGACTGCACCGGGAAGGCCACCTCGACGCGCCGCAGCAGGTTGCGGTTCATCCAGTCCGCGCTGCTCAGGTACACATCGTGCTTCAGGTTGTTGCGGAAGTAATAGACCCGGGTGTGCTCCAGGAAGCGCCCGACGATCGAGCGCACCTTGATGTTCTCGGACAGCCCCTTCACGCCCGGGCGCAGCGCGCAGGCGCCGCGCACGATCAGCTCGATGCGCACGCCGTCGTTCGAGGCGTCGTACAGCGCGCGGATCACGGTTTCGTCGGTCAGCGAATTCATCTTGGCGATGATGCGCGCCGGCTTGCCTTCGCGCGCGATGCCCGCCTCGTTGCGGATCGCGCGCACGATGTCCTTCTGCAGCGAGAACGGCGCCAGCCAGATGCTGGCCAGTTGCTTGGGACGCGTCAGGCTGGTGAGGTGGATGAAGACCTCGTTCACGTCGGCGGTCAGGTTGGCATCCGCCGTCAGCAAGCCGAAGTCGGTATAAAAACGCGCCGTGGTCGGGTTATAGTTGCCGGTGCCGAGGTGGGCGTAGCGGCGCAGGCCGGCCGGCTCGCGGCGCAGCACCAGGGCCATCTTGGCGTGGGTCTTCAGGCCGACCACGCCGTACACGACCTGGGCGCCGGCGTTTTCCAGGCGCTCGGCCCAGTTGATGTTGGCTTCCTCGTCGAAGCGCGCCATCAGCTCGACGATGACGGTGACTTCCTTGCCGCGGCGGGCGGCGCCGATCAGGGCTTCCATCAGGTCCGAGTGCATGCCAGCGCGGTAGATGGTCTGCTTGATTGCCACCACCGCCGGGTCGCTGGCGGCGGCCCCGATGAAGTCGATCACCGGCTGGAAGGACTGGAAAGGATGGTGCAGCAGCAGGTCCTGGCGCGCCAGCGACGCGAACATGTCGTGGTTCGCCAGGCGCACCGGGTAGCTGGCCGCGAAGTGCGGGAACTTCAGGTCGGGCCGGCCGTCGTTGTTGGCGATCTCCTGCAGGCGGCTCATGTTCACCGGGCCGTCGACCTGGAACAGGCGCGTACGGTCGATGCAGAACTGCTCCAGCAGGAAGTCCGACAAATGCGCAGGGCAGTTGCGGCCCACTTCCAGGCGCACGGCAAAGCCGTACTGGCGGCTGTGCAGTTCGCTCTGCAGGGCCTGGCGCAGGTTTTTCACTTCCTCCTCGTCCACCCACAGATCGCTGTTGCGGGTGACGCGGAACTGCGAGCAGGCCACCACTTCGCGGCCCGTGAACAGGTCCGGCAGGTGGGCCTGGATCACCGACGACAGCAGGCAGTAGGCCGCGCCCGGCGTGTCAGACAGTTCGTCGGGCAGGCGGATCACGCGCGGCAGCACGCGCGGCGCCTTCATGATGGCAATCCCCGTGCCGCGCCCGAAGGCGTCCTTGCCCGACAGTTCGACGATGAAGTTCAGGCTCTTGTTGATCACGCGCGGGAAGGGGTGGGCCGGGTCCAGCCCGACGGGCGTGAGCAGGGGGCGCACTTCGCGGTCGAAGTACTGCTTGACCCAGGCGCGCTGGGCGGCGTTGCGGTCGCTGCGGCGCAGAAGGCGGATGCCTTGCTCGGACAGGCGCGGCAGGATGGTGTCGTTCAGCAGGCCGTACTGGCGCGCGATCAGGCGCCGGCATTCGTCGCTGGCGCGGCCGAGCGTCACGTCGAGGTTATCGGCCACGCCGTCCGGGCCGCCTTCGAGCTGCTGGGCCGCCAGCAGGCTGGCCACGCGCACCTCGAAGAACTCGTCGAGGTTGCTGCTGACGATGCACAGGAAGCGCAGGCGTTCCAGCAGCGGCACGCGCTCGTCCTCGGCTTGCGCCAGCACGCGGCGGTTGAATTCGAGCAGCGACAGTTCGCGGTTCAGGAATGGGGCGCCATCGTCCAGGGTTGGCTGGGGCGGCGATTCGGGTTGCACCTTCTTGTCCATGCGGGGCCACGGAGTGATTCGAAGATGCCAGTCTAGGTAGCAAATATGACAGCATCGTTACCGCTGCCCTGCATATTGGCAGAGCAGGGCGGGGCTTCTGTTATTCTCGTGCTTGCACATCCTGCAAGCCCCAACCAAAGGAGAACGACTTGAAAGCCATCGCCGCAATCGTGTTTTCCGCCGCCGCCGCGGCTGCCACCTTCGCCACGCCCGCCCTGCATGCGCAGGAGGCTGCGGCTGCTGCGTCCCCAGCCGCTGCCCAGGCACCGCAGATCGCCCCCGCTCTTGATGCTGCCACCCGCTGGCTCGCCGTGATGGATGCCGGCAAGGCCGCCGAAGCCTGGGACGCGGGCGCGCCCGTGATGCAGTCCGCGATCACGCGCGACATGTGGAACAAGGTCGGCACCGACGCTCGGGCTCCGCTGGGCGCCGTGAAGTCGCGCAAGCAGACCTCGGCCAACTTCACCAAGACCCTGCCCGGCGTGCCGGAAGGCGAATACGTCGTGATCCAGTACGCCACCGACTTCGCCAACCGCGCCGGCGTCACCGAGACCGTGGTCCCGATGCGCCTGCCGGACGGCAGCTGGAAGGTGACGACGTATTTGATTCGCTGATCAGCCTTTCTTCGGACTCAGCTTCCAGAGCTGGGTCGGCAGGGCCGGCGGCGCGTCCGGCTTGAAGAAGGCGGAGTCCTGGATGTGCGAGGTGGTCACGTACACCGTGCCGTCCGGACCCTGGGAGAAGGTGTCCGGCCAGCGCAGGCGTTCGTCCTGCACCAGCGTGCGGATAGGCGCCTGCGGGCCTTCGTCGAGGTTGCGGGCGCGGATGGAATCGACTTCCACCGACGTCAACAGCATGACGTTCGTGCCCTTCGGGATCAACAGGCCGTCGGCCACCTCGTTCAGGCCGTATTCCTCGACACTGCCCGACACGTCGCCGCCGGCCATGCCCGTCGTGTACAGCACCTCGGTCGGGATGCGGTACAGGGTGTCGCCCTTGATCGCCTGCCAATACAGGTATGCGCCGTCGCCGGAAAGTTCGATGCCGTCGGCCGAGAACTCGACGCCGCGCCCGTCCGGGCGGCGCAGCACTTCGCCGTCGGCCTTCACGTTCCGGCCTTTTTTCATTTGCGTGGCATCGTCGCCGTCGAGCAGGCGCACCGGCTTGCCGCTTTCGAGTTCGACCACGATGATCGCGCCGACCACGCCGGAATCGGTGATGTAGGCGTATTTGCCATCGGGCGAGAAGCGCACGTCGTTCAGGTAGGAGCCTTGCGGGGCGATGTCTTCGTCAAAGGCGATGGTGCGGGTGGCCTTGTTGCTGGCCAGGTCGATCTGCACCAGCTTGGCGCCGCCCGACACCATGTGGCTTTGCGCCGGCGCGGCCGGATCGAGCACCCACAGGCTGCCGCGGCCATCGGCGACGATGCTTTGCACGCAGACCCAGTGGTCCTCGGGCGAGACCTCGTCCTTCTTCGCATTGCGCCACGCGTTCCATTCCGCGTCGGGGTAGGGCTTGACGCCGCCATCGGCCAGCACTTCGGCCACCGATACTGCCGTGTCTTCGGTCCAGCGCGGGAAGTTCACGAAAATGCGGTTGTCCTCGGACACCGAGACACCCGTGACCTGGTGCTCGAAGGCCGCGACTTGCTCGATGGTGAAGCTGCCTGCCTTGAAATCTGCCTGCTCGTTTGCGCTCATGCGTGTTCCTTTCGATAGATTGGCTCAAGCCGCCTTGCGCTGGCTGCGCGCCGGCGGCGATGGATTTTCCTGTTCGTGCTTCAGGCGCTGCTGCAGCATCGCCAGTACCGCCGCTTCCTCGGGCTGCAGCGCGTGCAGGTCTTCGCTCAAATGCTGCTCGGTGCGTTCGCGCATGGCTTCCACGACCGAGCCTTCGAGATAGGACTCGAGCACGGCCGGGTGCACGTAGCACTTGCGGCAGATCGAGGGCGTGTTGCCGAGCTTCTCGGCCACCGATTCGATGGCGCGCACGATGTTCTTCTTGGCCTGGGTTTCGGAATCGAACTTCTCGAATTCCTGCAGCGCCAGCGCCGCCAGCACCGTGCCCGACCAGGTGCGGAAGTCCTTGGCCGTGTAGTCCTCGCCGGTGATGGTGCGCAGGTACTCGTTCACATCCGAGGAGTCGATGCTGTGGGTCTCGCCGTCCTCGTCGATGTACTGGAACAGCTCCTGGCCGGGCAGGTCGCGCGTGCTGCGGATGATGCGGGCCAGGCGCCGGTCGTGCACGTGGATCTTGTGGTACACGCCGCTTTTGCCGCGGAACTTGAATTCGACGTCGCTGCCGTCGACCTTTACGTGGCGGTTGCGCAGCGTGGTGAGGCCGAAGGACTTGTTGGTGCGCGCGTATTCCTCGTTCCCGACCCGCATCATGGTCGCTTCCAGTAGGTAGACGATGGTCGCCAGCATTTTCTCGCGCGGCAGGCCGGGCTGCTTCAGGGCCTTGTCGACTTCGGCGCGGATCGTCGGCAGGGCCTTGCCGAAGTTGATCATGCGCTCGTATTTCACTTCGTCGCGCACGTTGCGCCACTTCGGGTGGTAGCGGTACTGCTTGCGCCCGCGCGCGTCGCGGCCGGTGGCTTGCAGGTGGCCGTTGGCCTGGGAACAGATCCACACGTCGGTCCAGGCCGGCGGGATGACGAGCGACTTGATGCGTTTCAGGGTGGCCTCGTCCTCGACCGGCTCGCCCTTGGCGTCGAGGTAGCGGAAACCCTCGCCATCCTGTTCGCGGCGGATGCCGGGCTTGCTGTCGCTCACGTAACGCAGGCCGGCGGCTTTCGCAGCGGCCGGCGGGTCGGCGAGGGGGAGGGTGGTGTCTGCGGCTGGGTCTGTGCTCATCGTCGTTACCGGTCCGAAGTGGTGCCTGGGATCGATCTTACGCTTTCCGCTGTTGCGCACTGTTCGGGACCGCACTGTACAAAACAGTATGAGATACCAGGCATGCCTATGCCGGCCAGTCGCGCCGCATCTGGCGGCGATGACTCGAAGTACTTTCCGACTAGATCATAGATAGCGTCTTACGAAACTTAAAAATCCATCTATAGACATACCCGTATCGGTTTGCCTATCATAGAACTACTTTTATTGCTTATAATGCCTTATCTATAAGGGGTAGGAGATGCCGAAAAAGCTGCTTGATAATCAGGATTTGCCGAGTCTGGTTGCTGAACGCCTGAATGTCTGGGGCCGGTGTATTCATGCCCAGCGTCTGCGCCAGCGCGTCAAGGCAGCGGACCTGTGCGAACGGATGGGGATTTCGCAGGCCACGTTGCGTCGCCTGGAGCATGGCGACCCTGGGGCCGGCGTTGGCATCTACATGACGGCGCTGCTGATACTGGGTGTGATCGACAAAGCCGCTCCGGCCCTGGACCCGGTCTTCTGGCAGGACACTGGAAACAGGCGAGTGCGCACCCCTGATGGAGTGAAAACAAATGTTGATTACTTCTAAACCTTTGTTTGTCTACCTCCAGCGCCCTGATACGGGTGACTGGGTCACGGTGGGGCGTTACCAGGCCGGCATGGAAGGCACTGGCTATTTCAGGTATGCCCCGAGTTATGTCGACGCCGGTCTCAACTGGGCAATCGATCCCTTGAACCTGCCCTTCCACCCTGACGTCGAGATTGGAGCGCCGCGTTATGGCGGCCTGCACGACGTGTTGCGCGACGCCTGTCCGGATGGCTGGGGCCAGGCCTTGCTGCGCCGCGAGCACAATCTTCCCCAGAATACGCCCATGGCGCGCTATCTGATATTGGCCAGCAATGCTGACCGCTGGGGTGCGCTGGCTGTGGGTACGCGGCCTAAGCCTTCGGTGGCGGCGCTGGCCATCCCCAAGTTGCCGCAGCTGCAGCAGGTCGTCGAGGAACTCGCTGCCCTGAATGCGCAGCAGCCGCCCGTGCACGCGCGGCTGCGCCGGCGCCTGGTGGAAACCGCCAGCGTCGGCGGCGCCCGTCCCAAGGCCACGCTACAGGACGAAGAAGGCGGCTACTGGCTGGTGAAACCCGGCCTCCCCAGCGATGTGGCCGATATCCCGCGTCTCGAGCACTTCGCCCGGCAGTGGGGCGCTGCCAGCGGCCTGCGCTTTGCGCCGACGGTCCTGCACCCGGCTGCACCCGGACAAGGCGGACGCAGTGCGGTACGGGTATTGCGCTTCGACCGCAACCGGGAACGGCGCGCACTGTGCGTCAGCGCCGCCAGCCTGTTGCAGACCGAATATCCGGGCAACTTGTCGAACGACCGCTGGAGCTATCCGCGCCTGGCCGAAGAACTGCGCTGGATCGGCGCCCCGGCGCAAGACCGGCGCGAACTGTTCGGCCGCATGGTGTTCAACGCAGTTTGCGGGAACGACGACGACCATCCGCGCAACCATGCCATCGTGTTCGATGCCGATGACGGAGGGTGGCGTCTGGCGCCGGCATTCGACGTGGTGCCGAATCCGGTCGAAACGCCGGCTTACCTGGCGATGCAGCTGTCGACCGGCCGCTTCGACATTGCGCGCGAGGCGGTGCTGGCAGACGCGCATCGCTTCGGCTTTGGTGGCCGCGAGGAAGCGGCTGCCTGGCTCGATGCGCTGCTGGACCGGATCGGCGGCAGCTTCGACGAAGCCGCGCAGGTGCTCGATGGCGCCTGGCGCCAGCTTCTGTCCGAGCGCTTGCAGTACAACCTGGCGCTGCTGAGATGACGCAGCGGGGGGCAGGTCTGACATTCGGACACGGCCTCAGCCGTAACCTCGATCAACGGCAGCATGTTTTCAAAACGATCCCTGCGTCCAGCTGATCGACAAGGAAAAACAGCTTACTACAGCCGAGCTCGCGTCCGAATGTCAGACTTGACCCCGGCTGTTTTCACTAGCGATACCGCGCCTCCACCAAGTCGATCTCGCGCAGCACCTTCCTTGCGATATCGTCCGACACCTTGCGCTGGTGCGTAAGCGCCAGGATTGCCTCGCGCTCGGCCTGCAGCGCCGCCAGCCGGTACTCGCGCTCGGCCTGCTCCGCAACGCGGATGCGCGCGGGCTCGTTCGCGGCCAATCCGGTCCCCAGGCGGTGTTCGTAGATGCCGCGCACGTGGTCGACCGCGCTGGCGTGCACGTCGGCGTGCTCGCTGTCGCCCAGGTGGGTATGGCCGACGCGTTCGATCGCCGCAATCGCCGCCACCGCCGCGTTGTGGCGTGCCAGGTCTTCCTGCGCTTCCTCGGTCGACTCTTCCGGCAATTCCAGCCCGCGCAGCACGCGCGGCAGGCCGATGCTGGCCACGATCAGCGAGACGATGATCACCGCGCTGGCGAAGAAGATCGCCAGGTCGCGCGCCGGGAAGGCGGCGCCGCTGGGCAGCGCCAGCGGCAGCGTCATCACGCCGGCCATGGTAATCGCGCCGCGCACGCCGGCCAGCGAGGTCGCCAGCACCAGGCGGAAGTTGGGCTTGTAGACTTTCTGGCCTTGCAGGCGCGCGTTCAGGAGGGTCAGGCGCAGCGACACCCACACCCACAACAGGCGCAGCACGATCAGGGCCAGGCTGATGAGCAGGGCGATGCCGAACAGTTTCCAGGGTGTGAGGGCGGCGTCGGGGCCGGCCTGGCGCAGGGCGCGCTCGATGATCTCGGGCAGCTGCTCGCCGAGCAGCACGAACATGCCGCCGTTCAGGGAAAACTGCACCGTGTCCCAGACCACGGCGCGGCGCACGCGGGTGGTGGCCAGGGCGCGGCCCGACAGTTCCACGTAACTCATGGTGATGCCGGCCGCCACCGCGGCCAGGATGCCCGACGCGTGGATGTGTTCGGCCACGAGGTAGGCGCCGAAAGGCAGCAGCAGATTGACCAGGATCGGCGAACCGGGCTCCTCGCCGAAGCGCTGGCCGATCACGCGCTGCACGAACGAGACGGCCACCGTGATCGCCACGCCGATCGCGATGCCGGCCAGCGCCACCCACAGGAAGGTGAGCGAGGCGTTGGCCAGCGAAAAGGCGCCGGTCATGGCGGCAGCCACGGCGAAGCGGAAGCAGACCAGGCCGCTGGCGTCGTTCAGCAGCGATTCGCCCTCCAGGATGTGCATCAGGCGGTGCGGCACGTGGATGCGCGAGGTGATCGCGGACACCGCCACCGGGTCGGTCGGCGCCACGATGGCGGCCAGGGCAAAGGCCACCGGCAGCGGCATCGACGGCACCAGCCAGTGGATCAGGAAGCCGGCGCCGACCACGGTGAAGATCACCAGGCCCAGGGCCAGTTCGAGGATGGTGCCCTTGTCGCGGAACAGGCCCACCTTCGGGATGCGCCAGCCGTCCAGGAACAGGAGCGGCGGCAGGAACAACAGGAAGAACATCTCGGGATCGAGCGTCACGCCATGCCCGAACACGCCGGAAATGACGGCCCCCAGGGCGATCTGCACCAGCGGCAGGGGCACGCCGAAAGGCAGCATGCGTACCAGGTAGCCGCTGCCGATTACCGCCAGCAGCATTGCCAGCACCACACTTACCGATTCCATCGAGTCTCCCTGTTACGTCGAGCCTCCATGATACGGCATTGTCGAATTGTCAGTTTCCCTGGCCGCGAGAGCGTGCACCCTTCAGCGCCTTGCCCAGCATGTTGCGCACGTCGTTGACGAAGGGTTTCGGGTCGTTCGCCTCGAACACGTAGTAGCGGCTCGACGGCCGTACGAAATCCAGGCAATAGCCGGCCAGCTCGGGCAGGCGGCGGAAGCGGATGGTCTTGTCCTTGATCTTGCTTTGCCCGAACAGGATGCGCAGCAGGCGCTTGGTCTCGGGCACCATGAAGCGGCAGCGCACGCCGCTGCGGTAGGGCGTGTTGACAACGTTCTCGCCGAGGCCGAACAGGCGGTAGCACAGCCAGGGGAAGCTGGCGCCGGCGTGGTAGGCCAGCGGCAGGCTGCCCCAGAAGCGCCCGTTCACTTCCATCAGCGCAGCCTCGTCGCGCACCGGATCGTAGCGGTACTCGACCATGGCGATGCCTTCCCAGGCCAGCTCGCGCAGCAGGGCGATCGACTTTTCCATCAGCGCCGCGTGCTGCTCGCGCGCCACCGATTCGCACTGGCTGGAAAAGCCGCCTTCGGGCGGCCACTCGTGCAGGCGGCGGTGCTGGAAGGTGTAGTGGGCCTGGCCGTCCTTCATCAGCACGAACTGGCCCAGGCCGTAGCCGGCGCAGTATTCCTGGATCAGCGGCCAGATGCCGGCCGGTTCAAAGCGCGCCATGTAGGCGCGCAGCTGCTCGGGCGTGTCGCAGTAGTGGGTCTTGGCGACCGTCAGGCCGTGCGGGCGCAGCCTGGCGCCGACGCCGTGCGGATTGGCCCACTTCAGCACCACAGGGAAGCGCAGCACGCCGCACAGGGCGTCGAGCTCCTCCAGGCGCGTGATCTGTTCGCTGCGCGGGGCGCGTACGCCCACGCGCGCGGCGGCCTCGTAGGTGCGGTCCTTGTTCAAGACGCTGTCCAGGCGCGCCTGGTCGGCGAACATGATCTTGAAATTGCCGAGGCGCGCGCGGTGCCGGTTCAGCATCGCGATGTCGCCCTCGGATACCGCGAACAGGCAGGCCGTGCCGAGTTCCTGGCCCAGCTTCACAAGCTGCGCCACCTGCGCCTCCTCGCCGGCCTCGCGCACCAGGCCGCGGCGCAGCCAGCGCGAGGACAGGCCCAGGCCTTCGTTGTTGCGGGCCACGCCGTACACGGGCACGCCGTGGCGCCCGAGGTCGCGCACGATGGTCAGGCCGATCGGCGTGTCGATGCCGAATACGACGGCGGGAAGGGTGGAAATCGAAGCGGTGGCAGGTATCTGGGCGCGGTCCATCAGGCGGTCTTGTTACGGGTAGTCGGTGGTTCGATGCGCGCGTTCGGCAGATCAAGGCTGAGATTGGCGACGGCTTCGCGCACGCGCACGAAGCAGGTGTCGAAATACGGGTCGCCCAGCGTGTACGGGTCGTGCAGGTGAGGCATGGGCGGCTTGCACCACATGCCGAGCAGGGCGACCTGGACGTCGTCGCGCGGGCCCAGGCGGCGCCGCACTTCGTGGGCCTGGCGCACTTCCATCACCAGGAACAGGTCGCCCGGCAGCACCTTGAAGTCGGGCCAGGAGGTGGCGCGGTGGGCGGTCATGTCGACGCCGGCGCGCGCCGACGCGGCCAGCGCCTGTTTCGGCGAGCGGCCGCCGGTACTGGTCGACAGGCCGAGCGAGGCCACGTTCAGGCCGTGGCGAATGGCTTCCATGTGTGCAAAGGCGCTGCGGCAGATATTTCCGTGACAAACGAAGACCGCGCGTCGGACGCCAGAGGGGTCGCGCAATGCAAAGCTGCGCAGGCGGCCGGTGGCATGTTCCAGGTGGGCGAGGGCGGCGCGGATCATGCCGCGCCAGGTGCCGTAACGGCGGTCTATCGTTTCTTTCATGTGGGACGGGTATAGGGGCCGTGCTTGCGCGAGAGCAGCCAGCGGCCGTATTTGTGATAGGCAACCTGGGCCGCCATGCGCGGCACGGTGTGCCGCAGGGCGCCCTTCAGCAGGATGTTGCCGGCGGACGGGGCCGATACCGGCAGCGCATTCGCTGCCGTGGCCAGGCCGCAGCCGTCGAAACGGT
This sequence comes from Massilia sp. BAP21, assembly GCF_057801335.1. NCBI lineage: Bacteria > Pseudomonadati > Pseudomonadota > Betaproteobacteria > Burkholderiales > Oxalobacteraceae > Massilia > Massilia sp. BAP21. Next base: position 5,694,649 of record NZ_CM173596.1, on the reverse strand, counting down.
CGCGGTTCTCGTGCAGGAAGGCGCACAGCTGGACCAGGCGGCGCTGGGTCTGGCTGTTGGTGCGGGTCTGGCTGAAGGCCAGGTCGCGGTTCTGCACGTATTCGAAGGGGTGGGTCAGGATCACCACCAGCGGGATGCCGGCGGCGCGCGCCTGTTCCAGCAGGCGCCGGGTTTCGGCAAAGCTGGAGCCGGCAATGGTCAGCGACTTGATGTGTTGCTTGCTGCCCAGCGCCCAGTCGGCAAAGGTCAGCACCGGGAATTCGCGCACGCCGTGGCGCTCGTGCTGGCCGCTGTACAGGCGGTACTTGGCGTCGCCGCAGTCGAAGATCGCCACCGCCACGTTCGAGGCATACGGAATGCCGGCCTTGGCCAGCGCCTGGTACAGGGCGTCGTCGTGGTGCATGTTTCCGCTGCGGAAAACCTGCGGGCGCGGCAGGCCCCAGTCGGCAAAGGTGTCGATGCCTTGCTGGATCAGCGCGGCGGAGTCGTCGATGTCGCGGCTGTGGTAATTGTCTTTCGGGCGGCCCTTGCTCGCCACTTCGCGCCAGTCGTCGCGCTGGAACATGGTCCAGCAGGGGTGGGAGTGCAGCTGCACCTCGTGGCCCTGGTCGTGGATCTGGCGCGCGATGGCGCGCATCGGGTCGTGCTTGAAATAATTGCGCTGCAGGGTTTCCACGAAAAACGTGGCCTGCACACCGTAGCGGCCGAAGGTGTCGAGCATGAAGCCCAGGCCTTGCGACTGGCCGCCGACCTCGCACCAGACCAGGGGCTCGGCAACGGGCGTCCGGGCGGCGTTGGAAAACGCGCCGCCGATGCTGAATTCGGTATCGATGGTGATGCAGACACGTGTGCGCATGGTATGAAAAAATGCCAAAAAAATACTGCGGATCATAGCATGGTGGTCAACTTTCCAGCCGTCACCAACCGTGCGCGGCCTCCCCGCGCCGCGCTCCTCGCCCGGTTCCTGTTTATCCAGTATGCATGAGCCGCCCGGCGCCGGCTTCCAGCGCCACCGGCGCCGTCCGCGCACGGCGACGTAGAGCCAGGAACCACACCAGCCACGCCAGGCAGGCCAGGGCGCTGGCGATGCGTCCCGCCGTTTCCGCAGGCAATCCAACCCAGCTTAGCGCCACCGTATGACGGCCGGATGACAGGTTTGCCAGCACCAGGCCGGTTGCCGGGTCGGCCGCCAATGGGCGCCGTTCGCCGTCCACCGTCATGGTCCAGGCCGGATAGGCCAGCAGTGGCAGGCGCAGCGCGACCGGGCGCGGCGTGTCGATGGCGAAGGCCAGCTCGTGGGTCCGGTTCAGGGTCTGGCTGCAGGCGATGCCCAGGCGTGCGCATTCGCCGCCCAGCTTGCCGCCGGCCAGGTAAGCCTTCCACTCGGGGCCGCGCACCGCCGGGATGTACTCAGGCTGGCCAAATCGGCCCTGCATGAAGCTGGCCGCTTCGGGAATCGGTTTACCGCCGCGCACGATGCCCAGCTGCAGCTGCAGGGTCATGGCGCATTGCGCCGCCATCAGGGCCACGGCCAGCACCCGGAGGGGCGTGCTCCAGCGGCGCCAGGCGCCTTCGTTGAGCTCGATGACGAGCGCGATGTTCGCCAGCAGCAGGGCCAGGAACATGTAGCGGTAGGGGAACTGGATCTTGCGCATCGGCTCGAGCAGCGCGTACAGCGGGTACGCCAGTTCGCTCGCCAGCAGCATTGCCGCCAGCGCCGCGACCGCGAGCTTGCGCGCCCCGGCCGAACCCGGCGTGGCGGCGCGGCGGCTGGAATACAGCACGAACAGGCACAGCACCAGGGCCAGCAACGACAGCGGCCCCTGGATCGCGAACCAGCGGAAACCGTGCGCCAGGAACGAGAAGGTGGGCAGGGCAAAGGCGCGGCGCCAGTCGAAGTTGGCGCCGCCGGTCCAGCCGTCCGGGTTGATCAGGTGCAGCTGGGTGACGGCTGGCCACACAAAAAAGGCGGCCAGCCCCAGGCCCAGCAGCACGCCCGCGCTCCAGTGCAGGTGGCTGGCCAGGGTGCGCCGGGTCGGCCAGGCCAGCGCCAGGCGTGCCAGGCCGGTGCAGGCCAGGACCATCAGGGCGCTCAGCAGGTGGCTGAGGCAGACCAGGGCCAGCAGTAGCGCAAGCTGCGGCGCACGCGGCTGCGCGCCGGGTCCGGTGCGGACGCTCTCGGCCACGAATAGCAGGCAGAAGGGCAGGGCCAGGGTCCAGGGATAGGCCGCCATCTGCACCGCCAGGAACAGCAGCACCGGGCAGGCCAGCACGAACAGCGTGCCCGCCAGCGCCGGGCCGGGGCGGTAGCCGCGCAGGAAGCGCTGGCGCACCACGATCCCGAGCAGCAGCGAGGGGACCATTGCGGCGCCGACCAGCGCCGCTTCGCTGCGCAGCCCGAGCAGCTGGAGGCCGCTAGTCAGGTAATAGAACAGCGGCTGGTAATAAAAGAAGGTGGGGTCGCCCAGGCCCTCGATCGAGGCATATGCCCAGCGCGGCAGCAGCCAGCCTTCGCGCAGCGCGGCCAGGAACTGTTCGGCCCAGCGCAGGTGGACCAGCATGTCGACCTGGTAGGGCAGGCGCAGCGTCGCCAGTGCGTACAGCCAGAGCAGCACGGTCATGGCGCAGATGGCCAGCAGGCCCGGCCAGGATTGGCGACGCGCCAGGGTCATGGATGCACCCGGGGCTGGGCCTCGGGCAGCGAGCCATGCTGGGCGGCGGCCGGCGATTCTGCCCCGGCCGCGCCCATGTCCGAGCCGAGCAGGCGGTTCACCAGGTACAGCGGACGCTGCTTGACCTCATTGAAGATGCGGCCCACGTACTCGCCCAGCAGGCCCACCGAAATCAGCTGCACGCCGCCGAGGAAGAGCACCACCGCCATCAGCGAGGGGTAGCCGCGCACCGGCTCGCCGAACACCAGCGCCTTCCAGATCACGAAGGCGGCGAACAGCAGGGCCAGCACGGCCACCGACAGGCCGAGGTAGGTCGCCACCTTCAGCGGCGCCACCGTGAACGAGGTGATGCCCTCGAGGGCGAAGTTCCACAGCTTCCAGTAGCTCCAGCTGGTGGTGCCGGCCACGCGCGCTTCGCGTCGGTAATGCAGCGGGCGCGACGGGAAGCCGACCCAGGCGAACAGGCCCTTCATGAAGCGATGCTCCTCGCGCAGCTTGCCCACGGCCTCGACGGCGCGGCGCGTCATCAGGCGGAAGTCGCCGGTGTCGGTCGGGATCTGCACCCGGCTGACCGACTTGATGAAGCGGTAGAAGTATTTGGCGGTGAGCTGCTTGAACCAGGTTTCGCCGTCGCGTTTGGTGCGCACGCCGTAGATGACGTCGTAGCCTTCGCGCCAGCCCTCGAGCATGGCCGGGATCAGTTCCGGCGGGTCCTGCAGGTCGGCGTCGAGGATCACCACGACCTCGCCGCGTGTGTGGTCGAGGCCGGCGCTGAGGGCGATCTCCTTGCCGAAGTTGCGCGACAAATCGACCACGGCGACGTGCGGGTCGCGCTCGCGCAGGGCGTGCATCAGGGCCAGGGTGCGGTCGCGGCTGCCGTCGTTGACGAGCACGATCTCGTAGTCGCAGCCGAGTTTTACCAGTACCTCGCTGACGCGGCGGTGGAATTCACCCAGCACTTCCTGCTCGTTGTAGGCCGGCGCCACCACCGAGATGCTGGGCAGGTGCGCGGCGGGGCGCGGATTCAGGGCGGGGTTCAGTAGCGAATCGGGCACCGCGGGCTGGGCGAGGGTATTCATCGTTGGCTTGGAAATATCCATTTTTTGCTTATCACGTAATTCAGGACCAGGACCAGTAGCGTCGCGCAGACCTGCGCCGCCATGAAATGCAGGCCGAGCCGCGCCAGGGCGCCGACGATCAGGCCATTGAGGAGCGCGCCGAACAGGGCCATGGCGGCAAAGCGGGGCAGGGCTTCGGCATGGCGGCGCTCGCTGCGGAAAATGAGGTTCCGGTTCAGCCAGTAGTTCACGACGGCGCCGACCAGGGCGCCGCAGGCGGCCGCAGGACCGGGGGCGATGCCGGCGCCGGCGCTCAGGGCCAGCAGGACCAGGTAGTGGCAGGCGGTGCCCAGCGCGCCGGCGGCGGCAAAGCGCAGGAACTGGTGGTTCAGCTGGCGCAGCAGGGAAGGCATACGTGGGCGGGCATGGTTGTCGATCATGGAGCATGGCCCGGCTAGGCGGGAAAGCAAGGTCAGGTGTAATGACGCATGCTAGCACCCGTCATGCATAGGCTTCAATTGCTTGATTGGTTGTTGTTCAAATTATACAGGAGTCAATACAGAAAGTTGATTTTCTGAAATTCAATCGTGCTGCGGTGCGGGATAGGATTAACACGCGGGCAAGAAAAAGCCCGGCGCAGCGTTCGCTGGGCCGGGCTCGTGGTTGGTTGACGCGGTGCGCTAGCGCGGATGCTGCTGCGCCGCCACCTCCGCCAGCCGGTCGGAAAGTTCCACCGTATTCACTGGCTTGACCATGTAGTGGTCGAAGCCGGCCGCCATTGCCGCTTCGCGGTCCTGCTGGCGGCCGTAGCCGGTCATGGCGATCAGGGTGGCGCCGGTCGACTGCGGCATGCGGCGCAGGCGGCGCGCCAGTTCGTTGCCGTCGAAATCGGGCAGGCCGATGTCGAGCAGGCAGACGTCGGGCTCGAACACGCGCGCCACGTCCACCGCGTCGGCGCCGCAATAGGCCACTTCCACCGTGTGCCCGCCGGCGCCCAGGAACAGCTGCAGGGTGTGGGCGGCGTCGAGGTTGTCGTCGACCAGCAGCACCTTCAGGGGCGTGGCGGCGGTGGCCTGGCCGCGGCTCTGGGCGATCGACACCGGCAGGTCCTGGGTGTGGCGCGGCAGGCGCACCGTGAAGCTGCTGCCCTTGCCCAGGCCGGCGCTTTCGGCCTGCACGCTGCCGCCGTGCAGCTCGACCAGGCTCTTGGCCAGCGCCAGGCCCAGGCCCAGGCCGCCCTGCGAGCGGTCCGGGGTGCGCTCGGCCTGGCTGAACAGGTCGAACACGCGCGCCACCAGCGCCGGCTCCATGCCGATGCCGTCGTCGCTGACGGTCAGCACGTAGTCGCCATCCTCCTGGCGCAGGCGCAGTTCGATGCGGCCGCCTTCGGGCGTGTACTTGTTGGCGTTGTTCAGCAGGTTGGCCACCACCTGCACCAGGCGCTTGTGGTCGCCCTTGACGGTGGCGGCGTCCAGCGGCAGGTCGAGCACCACGGTGTGGCGGCGCGTGGCGATCAGGGGCCGGATCTGCTCGGCGGCGTCGTCGACCACCTTGCGCAAATCGAGGACCTGGGTCGACAGCGAGACCAGGCCGCGCGTCACGCGCGACACGTCCAGCAGGTCGTCGACCAGGCCGGTCATGTGCTCGACCTGGCGCGCGATGATGGCGCAGGTCTGCGTGATCTGGGCGTTATCCGAGTGCAGCAGCTTGAGCAGGTGCGCCCCGGTGCTGATCGGCGCCAGCGGATTGCGCAGCTCGTGCGCCAGCATCGCCAGGAACTCGTCCTTGCGCTGGTCGGCGGCGCGTAGTTCGCGTTCGGCCAGCCCGCGCGCGGCTTCCTTCTTCTGCAGGATGGCGGCCATGCCGTCCAGGGCCTCGGCCAGTTGGCCGATCTCTTCGCGCTCGTAGGCGATGCCCGAGCGTGCATCGAGATCGCCGGCGGCGATGCGGGTCGCGGTGTCCTTCAGCTTGCGCACGCGCTGTACGATCAGCACGTCGCCGGCCAGCCAGGCGGCCAGCAGGGCCAGCATGGTGGTGGCGGCCAGGCCGACCAGCGACATCAGCTGGGCGCGGCGCGCGCCGGCGGTGACGATCTCGGTCGGAATCCCGATCGTCACCGTGTAGTCGGACAGGGTGGGGGCGCCGACGCGGGCAAAGGTGTGCAGGCGCTCGACGCCGTCCTCGTCCTGGATCACCACGGCGCGGCGCCCGGCGCCCTGCATCGCCTCGCGCAGGCGGGCCGGCACGCGCGAGCCGAACCAGCGTTCCGGGTCGGGGCGGCGCGAGATGATGGTGCCGTTGGCGTCGGCCGTCACCAGCACCGAGCCGGGCGGCAGGTTGATGTCGTTCACGAAGGTGTCGAGGCCGGCCAGGTCCATGGCCGCGAATACCACCGCCGCCACGGTGCCGGAACGGTCGATCACCGGGTAGGTGAGGTTGATCGTGTGGCGCCGGATCACGCGCCCGAACACGTAGTCGCCGGCGATGAAGCGGCGTTCCGAGATGGCGCGCTTGAAGTGGCTGCGGTCGCCCAGGTTCACCGGATGCAGCATCGGCACCGCGCTGCAGCTGACGTCGCCGTTCAGCTGGATCAGGCCGAAGTTCACGTAGCCTTCGTTGCGGTCGAGGACATCGGCCAGCAGGGCGTTGCAGCCGGCCGTGGGGCCGAGCAGGTCGGGCACGCTGGCCAGGTCGACCAGGATCTGGCGCGCGCGCTCGATTGATTGGGCTTCGTTGGCCGCGGCCAGGTTGGTCAGACGGCGCAGGTTTTCCTCGGAGGCCTGGACCGCCTGCTCGCGCTCGCGCATGCCGCCGACCACGGTCATCACCGCCAGCGGCAGGATCGCCAGCGCGACCAGCAGCATCAGCCGGCTGCGCAGGCTGCTCAGCTTCAGGAAGGAGGCGGACGGCTTCATTGGAGCGCGGCCCGCCGGTCGCCAAAGGCCATCACGCGGCGCACGCCGTTGCGCTGCGCGGCAAAGCGGGCGTGCGCGGTACCGAACGAAAGGTGCTCGTGGCTTGCGTCGACGATTGCCTGGGCGCCGGTCGCGTGAGTCCAGCCGCCAAGGGCTTGGCGTTCGACGCGGCCGTGCATGGCGCGAGAGGCCAGTGGGCGGGAGTGGGCAATCCTTTGCGAGATGTTCATCGTTCTTATAAAAGGAAAAGGCGATTCCAAATGTTTCTCAGTGTATCGGCCAGCACAACATTTCCTGATTGTACTAAATTCCAGGTCAATAGCGGCGCCCAATCGAAGCATGGGGCCCCGTTTGTAGAGGATGTGAAACAAACCTCAGGGCAGGGGCCGGCCGAAGCCAGGAAGAGCGCAGGGCGCCACGGGGCAACGCAGCCACGGCGATTTTTTTCACGGCCTTCGTGGAAGTATTTGACATCTAAACTATATGCTCATCTAATATGCTGCAGGATCGATAACCGGAGCTGCAATGAAGATCGTGTGCGTGGGAGGTGGACCGGCCGGCCTGTACGCCGCGCTGCTGCTCAAGCAGGACGATCCGGCGCACGAGGTGACCGTGGTCGAGCGCAACGGCCGCGCAGACAGTTTCGGCTGGGGCGTGGTGTTCTCGGACCAGACCCTGGGCAAGCTGCAGGCCGCCGATGCCGCCAGCGCCGCGGCCATCCTCGGCGCCTTCAACCATTGGGACGACATCGCCATCCATTTCAAGGGCCGCACCGTGACGTCTGGCGGCCATGGCTTTTGCGGCATCGCCCGCCGGCGCCTGCTGGCCATCCTGCAGGCGCGCTGCGAGGAAGTGGGCGTGCGCCTGCTGTTCGACACCCCGGTGGACGACGAGCTGGCCCTGGCGCGCCGCTTCGATGCCGACCTGCTGCTCGCCGGCGACGGCATCCACAGCCGCATCCGCACGCGCCACGCGGCCACCTTCCAGCCGCAGATCGACCAGCGCCATTGCCGCTACGTCTGGCTCGGCACCACCAGGCGCTTCGATGCGTTTACCTTTGCGTTCGAGCATACCGAAGAAGGCTGGTTCCAGGCGCACGCCTATCGCTACGACGACACGACCTCGACCTTCATCGTCGAGACCCCGGAAAGCGTGTGGCGGGCCGCCGGGCTGGAGGGGCTGGACACCGCCCAGACGCTGGCCTTCTGCGAGCGCCTGTTCGCACGCCACCTGGACGGCCACCCGCTGCTGGCCGCCGCCGGCCACGACCGCATCGAGAGCCGCGGCGCGGCCATGTGGGCGCGCTTTCCGCGCCTGGTGTGCCGCGAGTGGGTGCACTGGGAAGATCTCGACGGGCGCTGCCTGCCGATCGTGCTGCTCGGCGACGCCGCCCACAGCGCCCACTTCTCGATCGGCTCGGGCACCAAGCTGGCGCTGGAAGACGCGATCGAACTCGCCGTGCGCTGCCGCGGCCGTACGGCGGCCGAGCTGCCCGCCGTGCTCGACGGCTACCGCGCCGCGCGTGCGGTCGAGGTGCTCAAGCTGCAGAGCGCGGCGCGCAATTCGATGGAATGGTTCGAGAACGTGGCGCGCTACAGCGCCATGGAAGCCGAGCAGTTCGCGTATTCGCTGCTCACGCGCAGCCAGCGCCTGTCGCACGAAAACCTGCGCCTGCGCGACCCGGCCTACGTGGCCGGCTTCGAGCGCTGGCTGGCGCGGCGCGCCTGCGAGCAGGCCGGGCAACCGCCGCGCTGCGATACTTTCCATCATGCGCCCGACGACGAGGAAGCCGCGCCGCCGCCAATGTTCACACCCTACCGGGTGCGCGGCGTGGTGCTGAAGAACCGCATCGTGGTCTCGCCCATGGCCCAGTATTCGGCGGTCGACGGCCTGGTGGGCGACTACCACCTGGTGCACCTGGGCGCGCGCGCCCTCGGTGGTGCGGCGCTGGTGATGGCCGAGATGACCTGCGTGTCAAGCGACGCCCGCATCACGCCGGGCTGCCCGGGTTTATATGCACCAAAACACACGGCGGCCTGGCGCCGCATCGTCGACTTCGTGCACCAGAACTCGGATGCGAAGATCGGCGTGCAGCTCGGCCACGCCGGCGCCAAGGGCTCGACCCGGCCGGCCTGGGAAGGCATCGACCAGCCGCTCGTCACCGGCAACTGGCCGCTGGTGGCGGCGTCAAGCCAGCAGTACATCGCGGGCGTGTCGCAATGGGCGCTTGAGGCCAGCCGGGCCGACATGCTGCGCATCCGCGCCGACTTCGTGCGCGCGGCGCTGGCGGCGCGCGAGGCCGGCTTCGACTGGCTGGAACTGCACTGCGCGCACGGCTACCTGCTATCGAGCTTCATTTCGCCGCTGACCAACCGCCGCGGCGACGGCTACGGCGGCAGCCTGGACAACCGCTGCCGCTTCCCGCTCGAGGTGTTCGCGGCCGTGCGCGCCGTCTGGCCGCAGGACCTGCCGATCAGCGTGCGCATCTCGGCCCACGACTGGGTCGAAGGCGGCATCACGCCCGACGACGCGGTGGCAATCGCGCGCCTGTTCCGCGCCGCCGGGGCCGACATGATCGACTGTTCCTCGGGCCAGGTCAGCCGCCTCGAGGAAGTGCATTACGGGCGCATGTTCCAGACCCCGTTCGCCGACCGCATCCGCAACGAGGCGGGCATCCCGACGATTGCCGTGGGGTCGATCTACGAGGCCGACCACGCCAACGGCATCATCGCCTCGGGCCGCGCCGATCTCTGCGCGGTGGCGCGCCCGCACCTGGCCAATCCGGCCTGGACCCTGACCGAGGCGGCGCGCATCGGCTATACCGGCGCGGCCTGGCCGAAGCAGTACCGGGCCGGCAAGCTGCAGCTCGAACGCAATCTCGAGCGCGAGCGCCAGCAGGCCGCCGTGCCGCCGGCGCGGCCTTCCGACACCTGAACGAGGAGCACACCATGCGTTACCTGAGGGGCGAGCCGCACGCGCTGCCCGGCCACCGCGGCAGCCTGGCCGGCTACCCGGCCCAGCATTTCCAGTTCGAGGTGGAGGAGGGCGTGGCCACGCTCACCCTCGACCGGCCCGAGCGCAAGAACCCGCTCACCTTCGATTCCTATGCCGAGCTGCGCGCACTGTTTCGCGCGCTGGCGCTGGCCGACGACGTGCGCGCCGTGGTGCTGGCCGGCAGTGGCGGCAATTTCTGTTCGGGCGGCGACGTGCATGAGATCATCGGGCCGCTCACCGAACTCGACATGCCCGGCCTGCTGGCCTTTACCCGCATGACCGGCGACGTGGTGAAAGCCATGCGCGCCTGCCCGCAGCCGATCGTCGCCGCCATCGACGGCGTCTGCGCCGGCGCCGGCGCCATGCTGGCACTGGGCTCGGACATCCGCTACGGCACCGCGCGCAGCAAGACCGCTTTTCTCTTCGCCCGGGTCGGCCTGGCCGGCTGCGACATGGGCGCCTGCGCGCTGCTGCCGCGCGTGATCGGGCAGGGGCGGGCCGCCGAATTGCTCTACACCGGACGCACTCTGCGTGGCGAGGAGGCCGAGCGCTGGGGCTTTTTGAACCGCCTGGTCGAGCCGGACGACTTGCTGGCCGAGGCCCGGGCCTTTGCCGCCGGACTGGCGTCCGGTCCCACCTTCGCCCATGCGATGACCAAGAAGATGCTGCAGCAGGAATGGAACATGGGCGTGGACGAAGCCATCGAGGCCGAGGCCCAGTCGCAGGCGATCTGCATGGCGACCAACGATTTCCACCGCGCCTACCACGCCTTCGTGGCGCGCGAGACGCCGCGCTTCGAAGGTGACTGAGGCGACCGAGGCGACTGAAGGAGACTGAATGAGCGACACGAGCTATCTCGACTGGCCCTTCTTCGAGCCGCGCCACGCCGCGCTGGCGCGCGAGCTCGATGCCTGGGCCGGCCAACACCTGTCGATGGGGCATGGCCACGACGTCGACGCCGCCTGCCGCGCGCTGGTGGCCGAACTTGGTGGAGCCGGCTGGCTGCGCCACGCGGTCGGCGGGCGCGGCTACGGCGGGGCGCAGGATGCCATCGACACGCGCAGCATCTGCCTGGTCCGCGAAACCCTGGCGCGCCATGCCGGCTTGGCCGACTTCGCGTTTGCCATGCAGGGCCTGGGCAGCGGCGCGATCGCGCTGTTCGGCAGCGAGGAGCAAAAAGCGCGCTACCTGCCGCGCGTGGCCGCCGGTTCCGCGATCGCGGCGTTTGCCTTGTCCGAGCCGGATGCCGGGTCGGACGTGGCCGCCCTGGCCTGCGCCGCGCGGCGCGATGGCGACGACTACGTGCTGGACGGCGAAAAGACCTGGATCTCGAACGGCGGCATCGCCGATTTCTACGTCGTGTTCGCGCGCACGGGCGAGGCCGAGGGCGCGCGCGGCATCTCGGCCTTCGTCGTCGACGCCGATACGCCGGGCTGCACGGTTGCCGAACGCATCGAGGTGATCGCGCCGCACCCGCTGGCGCGCTTGCGCTTCGAGAGCTGCCGGATTCCCGCGGGGCGGCGCATCGGCGCGGGCGGGCAGGGCTTCAAGGTGGCGATGGCCACGCTCGACGTGTTCCGCACCTCGGTGGCCGCCGCCGCGCTCGGCTTCGCGCGGCGCGCCTTCGACGAAGCCCTGTCCCGGGCCAGGTCGCGCCGCATGTTCGGCAAGACCCTGGCCGACTTCCAGCTGACCCAGGCCAGGCTGGCCGACATGGCGACGAAGATCGACGCCGCCGCGCTGCTGACCTACCGCGCCGCCTGGGAGCGCGACCGCGGGCAACGGGTCACGAAGGCGGCGGCGATGGCCAAGCTGACCGCCACCGAGCACGCGCAAGCCGTGATCGACGCCGCCGTGCAGCTGTTTGGCGGGCTCGGCGTGGTCAGCGGCCAGCCGGTGGAGATGCTGTACCGCGACATCCGCGCGCTGCGCATCTACGAAGGCGCGAGCGAAGTGCAGCAGCTGATCATCGCGCGCGAGCTGCTGGGCGAAGCCTTGGCCGGGAGCGCGCCATGAGCGAGCTGCTGCGGATACTGCAGCCGCCGGGCTGGCCGCGCCCGAAAGGCTATGCGAACGGCGTCGCGGCGCGCGGCGTGCAGGTGCACGTCAGCGGCATGGTCGGCTGGGATGCCGAAGGACGCTTCCAGACCGACGATTTCGTCGGCCAGGCGCGCCAGGCCCTGGCGAATATCCTGGCGGTGCTGGCCGAGGCCGGGGCCGGACCGCAGCACATCGTGCGCATGACCTGGTATGTGCTCGACAAGCGCGAATACCTGGACGCCGGCGCGGCACTGGGCGCGGCCTACCGCGACCTCATCGGGCGCCACTATCCGGCGATGAGCGCGGTGCAGGTGGCGGGCTTGATGGAAGACCGGGCGCGGGTCGAGATCGAGGTGACCGCAGTGATCCCCGACTGAGCGCCGCCGCCTGCCCGATTCTGGTACGGTTGTTTTAACCGTAACAATGGAGCAGCCATGAACCAGATCGTACGTGTAGTGGAAACCGTCGAAGAAGCCGAGCGCGCACGCCAGGCGCTGCTGGGCGAAGGATTCGATGCCAACGGCATCGAGATCAGCCATACCGGTGACGAAGCCGGTCCCTCGGAAGCGAATTTCACGGTGGGCGATTCGCCGGCCGTGAAGGGCGGCACCGATTACAAGGATGTGTACACGCCGGGGCTGGAGATCGGCAAGTGCATCATTACCGTCACCACGCTCGATGCCGCGCAGGCGGCCCGCGCCGCCCAGATCATCGAGTACCACGGCGGCAAGGACAACGACCCTGCGCACGCCGCCGCCCAGCGCAGCGGCTCGGCCCTGTAGCCTTGTAGGGTGGACGGCTTCGCCGTCCACGCGTTCAACTAGCGTCTGCAATCCTACGACGAATCTTCCTGTGGTTGAACGCGTGGACGGCATAGCCGCCTTTCGTGGCCCGGTCCACCCTACGGTCGATTTCCGCGTGAACCCACCGGAACAAACGCCGCTCAGCTCCAGCTCAAGTCCGTCTTGCTGAGCGGCAGCTCACGCACCCGCTTGCCGGTCGCCGCGAAGATCGCATTGCACACGGCCGGCGCCAGCGGCGGCAGCACGGGTTCGCCGAGGCCCGTCACCGGGTAATCCGTCTTCAGGAAGTGGATGTCGATCTTCGTCGGCGTGTCCGGCATGCGCAGCAGCTTGTAGTCGTGGAAGTTGCTTTGCACGACACGGCCCTTCTCGATGTTCAGTTCCGGATACATCAGCGTCGACAAGCCGTCGATCACCGAGCCCTGCACCTGGTTCTCGGCGCCGCTCAGGTTGACGATCTGGGCGCCGATGTCGGTCACCACCACCACGCGGTCGACCTTCAGCTGGCCTTCTTTCGACACCGTGACCTCGGCCACCTCCGCCACGTAGCCGCGGTGGCTGAAGTGGAAGGCCACGCCCGCGCCTTGCCCCTTGGCGAAAGTCTTCTTGCCCCAGCCCGACTTCTCCGCCACTTCCTTCAGCACATTGCGCATGCGCGACACGCTGTAAGGCTGGCCGCGTTCGCCGGTGCCCGCGACGATGTCCTTGTCGCCCAGCAGTTCCAGGCGGAACTCCACCGGATCGCGCCCGGCCGCGTGGGCCAGTTCGTCGATGAAACTGTGGAAGACCCAGGAAAACACGCTGCTGCCCGGCGCGCGCCACGGACCCATCGGAATCCGGCATTCGAGGGCGGTTTGTTCCAGCAGGCAGTTGGCCAGCCAGCGGCCCGGGAATTCGTCGCCGGACAGGCTGCCGCCGCTGCCCGGCTGCAGGATGCTTTTACCGTCGCGCTCGACGCGGTTGGCAAAGGTGACGAAGTGGTTGTGCCAGCCGACCAGCTTGCCGTTGGCGTCGACGCCGCCGCGCAGGTGGTGGAAGCCGCCGGGACGGAAATGGTCGTGCTGCAAGTCGTCTTCGCGGGTCCAGGTCAGCTTCACCGGGGCATTCACTTTTTGCGCGATGGCTGCCGCCTCGACGATGAAGTCCGAGCTCAGGCGCCGGCCAAAGCCGCCGCCGCTGCGGATGATGTGCAGGGTGATTTTTTCCTTCGCAATGCCGAAGGTGGTGGTCACCAGGGCCTGGCCGGAACCGGGGTTCTGGGTCGGCGCCCACAGTTCCAGCGTGCCTTCGGTCGGCTTGAACCAGGCGGTGCAGTTCTGCGGCTCCATGCTGGCGTGCGAAATGAAGGGATAGCGGTAGCTGGCCTCGATTGTTTTCGCGGCCCCGGCAAAGGCGGCGGCAACGTCGCCATCCTTGCGCAGGGTGGTCGTGCCCGGCTTGCCGGCAGCGGCCCCGGCCTGGGCGGCAAAGTCGGCCCAGCTGTGGCCGGCGCCCACGCCTTCGTCCCATTTCACTTCCAGCGCACGCCGCGCCTTGAAGGCGGCCCAGGTCGACGTGGCGACGATGGCCACGCCCGGACGCAGGCCGTTCAGGTTGTCGCTGCCCGCGATGATGAAGGCATCCTTCACGCCCGGCATGGCCTTGATCGCGTCCAGGTTGGCGCTCACGGGCTTGCCGCCGAACACCGGGCACTTGGCGTACACCGCGTACAGCATGCCGGGCAGCTGGATGTCGATGCCGAACAGCGGCTTGCCGCTGACAATCGCCGCGTTGTCGACGCCGCCGATGCGCGTGCCCAGCAGCTTGTAACTGGCCGGGTCCTTCAGCTGCACCTGCGCCGCGTCCGGCACCGGCAGGGTGGCGGCCAGTGGCACCAGGGCGCCGTAGCCGAGCTTGCGTTTGGTCGGGCCGTGGACGACGGCGCCATGCGCGGCGCTGCACTCGCTGACCGGAACCTTCCAGGTCTGGGCCGCGGCCTGCACCAGGACGGTGCGCGCCGCCGCGCCCAGGCGGTGGAAGTTCTCGTAGTTGGTCGGTGTCGAGGTCGAGCCGCCGGCGCCCTGGCTGCCGTAGGCCGGATTCAGGTCGCCCTGGACAATGCGCACGTCCTTCCAGTCGATCTCCAGTTCCTCGGCAATGACCATCGGCAGCGAGGTCTTGATGCCCTGGCCGATTTCCGGCTGCTTCGACACCAGGGTGACGATGCCCTTGCGGTCGATGGAAATGAAGGCGTTCGGATCGAAGCTGGCGGCGCCAGAGGCGTTGCCCGGCGCGGCCAGCGCGCCGGTCGGGCCGAAGCCGATGACCAGGGCGCCGGCGCCGATGGCGCTCGTGCCCAGGAAGCGGCGGCGCGAAAGTGATAGCGGCGCGTTCATGCCTTGCCCTTTCCATTTTGCGCGATCTCGGCGGCGCGGTGGATGCCGGCACGGATGCGGGTATAGGTGGCGCAGCGGCACAGGTTGCCGGCCATGGCCTCGTCGATCTGGGCGTCGCTTGGCTTCGGGTGCTGTTTCAGCAGGGCGCAGGCGGTCATGATCTGGCCCGACTGGCAGTAGCCGCATTGCGGCACGTCGAGTTCCTGCCAGGCTTGCTGCAGCGGGTGCTGGTGCTGCTTGTCCAGGCCCTCGATGGTGGTGATCTTTTGCGTGGTCAGGCTGGAGACCGGCATCAGGCAGGAACGGGTGGGCACGCCGTCGATGTGGACGGTGCAGGCGCCGCACATGCCGGCACCGCAGCCATACTTGGCGCCGACGAGTCCGAGCGAATCGCGCAGGGCCCAGAGCAGCGGGGTATCGGGTTCGACATCGACTTGCTGGCGCTTGCCGTTGATATTCAGCGTAAATTTACTCATGAACCGTTCCTTGCCGGATGATAAACCTGAGCATGCTACCAAAAGCCGACAAGAAAAAAATACAGGTCGATGAGTTTATTGTTAGCAAATTGTTGCAAGGCGGTGCGCGTCAAGTGTGGCAGGGCGCGACCTCATGTTCCCTGGATGTGCGGTACAGGCGCGGCGTGGCGGCCATGCGACGCTTGCGGTCCGGGCGCGGCGGGAAGCTGCTGTTTTTTTGCTAAGTGGATATAATCGGCTTCTCCCTGTACAGACAAGTGGCCACCGATATGTCGGAAATGCAGTTCTCAAACAATTACCGTGACCTGAGCGATTCGCAAGGCGTCGACGCCGGGTTCCAGTTCGAGTTTTATTGCGAGCGCTGCAGCGACCGCTGGCGCACGCACTTCAAGCCCTACCGCAGCGCCCAGGCCTCGGGCTGGCTGCAAAAAGGGGCGAGCATGTTCGGTGGCATGCTGGGCAATGCCAGCAACGTGCTGTCCGGCATGGCGCAGGCCGGCTGGCACAGCGCACGCGACGAAGCGTTTACGGAAGCCATCGCGGCCGGCAAGGCCCACTTCAACCGCTGCGGCAACTGCCACGACTATGTGTGCGCCACCTGCTTCGACAGCCAGAACGGCCTCTGCTACAACTGCGCGCCGAACGTCAACGTGAAGATTTCGCAGGCCCGCGCCCAGGGCGAAGTCAGTGCCGCATCGGAAATTGCCAACGACGAAGGCAAGGTGCGCGGCGCCCGGCGCGACGTCACGCAAGCCATGCAACTGGTCTGCCCGCAATGCCGCGCCGAGACCCACGGCGCCAAGTTTTGTCCGGAATGCGGATTCAAGATGGCGCAGCAGGTGTCCTGCATCAGTTGCCCGACGCTGCTGCAGCCGGGAACCAAGTTTTGTACCGAGTGCGGTACACGGCAGAGCTGAACAAGTATCCGGGTCGCCCGAGGTGCATCGAGCAATCAGGCCCGGACGCCGGCTCGGCTGCCGTGGCCTGATTTCTAGATCCCTTCCGGGTAGGTCTCCGGCGGTTCCCCCGAATGCCAGCCACTGGTCGCATCCAGCGGCACCAGCGCTTCGGTGCGGTCGATGTGGATCACGGCGTCGAACTGCTGGGCCATCTGGGCGTTGAAGTAATGGCTCTGGCGCTCGGTGCGCGGCAAGTACAGCACGCCGATCGCGCGTTCCAGGCGACGCTCCATCATGATGCGCCGCACCGGCGTGTCGTCGCGCAGGTTCAGCCAGTAGCGCGGCAGGCCGACGTGGTGCAACAATTCCTCGTAGCTGCCGTGCAGGGCAGGGCGCACGCGCTTGCGCTCGGCCGGGCCGTCCCATGCCGATGCCGCCGTCACGTGGCCGTCGTAGGTAGAAAAGCCAATCAAGCAGGTCTGGCCCGGATAGGCTTTGCGCGCCAGTTCGCCGACATTCCATTCGCCCAGGTTGCCGACATCGGTGGCGCGGGCGTCGCCGATGTGGGAGTTATGTTCCCAGACCACGATCTTGGCCGGCTCGCCGTCGCGCGACAGGTGGCGCGTGAGCGCGTCCAGGGTTTCGGCCATGTGGCTGTCGCGCAGGTTCCAGGACGACACGCGGCCACGGAACATGGTCCGGTAGTATTCCTCGGCATTTTTCACAAGGCGTGCGTTCTGCTGGGCGTAGAAAAAGGCGTCTTCGCTCGATGCGCCATCGGCCTGCATGTAATCGAAGGCGCGTCCCTGCAGTTCCTGCAACTGCTTCAATACGCCTTGCTGGCAGGATTCGGACAGGCCGACGCCGGTGGCGTAGCCGTAGTGCTGGCTATCTTCGTCGTAATGGTCGAAGCAGGCGTAGCGGCGGCGCGCTTCCGCGGCCGCGGTCGGGTCTACCTTGTCGAGGTAGTCCAGCACTTCGCGCACCGAGGTGAACAGGCTGTACAAATCGAGCCCGTAGAAGCCGACCCTGGGCCCGGCGCGCAGGCCATCGTTATGCGTGCGCAGCCAGTCGACAAAGGCGGTCACGTCGGTATTGCGCCACATCCAGGCGGGGAAGCGCTCGAAGCCGGACAGGGCTTCGTCGGCATTCTGGTCGCTTCCCTCGCCGCGCACGTAACGGTTGACACGGTAGGCATCCGGCCAGTCGGCCTCGACCGCCACGGCCGTGAAGCCCTTCTCGCGGATCAGGCGCTGGGTGATGCGCGCCCGTTCCTCGTAGAACTCATGGGTGCCGTGTGTCGCTTCGCCGATCAGCACGAAGCGGGCGTCGCCCACGAGATTGAGCAGGGCGTCGTAGTCGCCGGGCCCACCGGTGAGCGGGTGGGCGGCGTCGGCCAGGGCGGCCGCGCCGATGTCGGTTGCCGTGACCATGCGCTCCCTCGCCTTAATGCAGGAAGCGGCTGCCGGATTTTGCACGCCCGTTATCGCGCGACGGGGCGTTGGCCTGCGCGTCACGCGGGATCACGCCGCGCTCGACGAAGTGCTTCATGCGCGCCAGGTCATCGTCCATTTGCCGTTTCGGGTCGGCGCCGAGCAGCACCGCCAGGCCGTGGCCGACGATGCCGGCCGGCGGCGTGTACGACAGGCGCACCGTGACCAGGGTGCCGCCGCGGTGCGGCTCGAAGGTGATCGAGCCTTCGTTGGCGATCTGCGCGCCCGGTTCGCTGCGCCAGGCCAGGCGCTTGCCCTTCGACTGCTCGGTCAGCACCGCATCCCACTCGAACTGGCTGCCGGCCGGACCCTGCACCACCCAGTGCGAGCGGCGGCGGCCGGTGTCGCGTACCTCGACCACGTGCGACATGAAGCGCGGGAAGTTTTCGTAGTTGCTCCAGAGTTCGTACACGTCTTCCGGCGAGGCGTCGATGCGGATGGTTTTTTCCAGGTCGACGCTCTGGCCGCGGCTGCGGCGGCTGCCCATCAGGTTCGAGAGCAGACCGTTGCCGTTTTCATAGCCGCCACCTGGATTGCCAACGCTGCGCGCCGCCAGCGCCAGGCCGGCCAGGCCCAGCACGCCGACCAGCGGCGAGCGGCGCATCAGGCCGAAGATGCCGAGCAGGCCGCCGCTGACGACGGCCGGGTTGCGCAGCAGCGAGGCGAGGTCGTCGCGGTCGTTCAGATGCAGGGCGCCCATGACGCTGCTGCCGGCCTGGCTGGCCAGGCGGCCCAGGCGCGAGGTGGCGGCATCGAGATCGGAAGCACTGGAACTGGCCATGCGCGAGACGCTGTCGACGGTGTTGTCCCAGGCGCGGTGGGCGGCGCCGTCGGGCTTGGCCGCCTCGAGTGCGCGGCTGGCGCGCGAACCGGCGGCGTCGGCCAGGTCGCCGGCGCTGCTGCCGGCCTTGTCGTACAGGTCGCCCGCGCTGTCGGCGGCGCTGTGCGCGAGCGAGCCGATGCGTTCGCTGACGCCGTGCCAGGCATTGCCGAGCGCGCTGCCGGTACGCGAACCGGCGTTGCGCAGGGCCGCGGTGGAGGTCGAGCGGCGGGCGCTGCCGCGGTCGGGGTCGAGCATGTACATCAGGAGGGCGCCGGCGGCGGCGCCGCCCAGCAGCTTGGCAAGGTCGCCTGCTTCGTATCCGGTCTCGGTGCGGGTATGTTTCATCGTTTTTCCTTTCCGTTAGCTTGCTTGTCAAAGGGGCGAGGCCTGTTTGCTCCAGGCCATCGCCAGCAAATCCTGCACTTCCGCGTCGCTCGTCTGATCGAACGCGTCGTACCACTGGCTCACCGCGCGAAAGCGCAGCGGCGCCACCAGGCAGACCAGCTCGTCCACTTCGGGCTCGAGCCGGCCCAGCGTATCGGGCGGCGCCACCGGCACCGCCACGATCACGCGCGCGGCATGGCGCCCGCGCGCAATTTTTACTGCCGCTTCCATCGTCGAGCCGGTTGCGATGCCGTCGTCGACGATGATCACCGGGCGCTGCGCCAGCGCCGGCTCGGGCCGCCCGCCGAGGTACAGGCGCGCGCGGCGTTCGATTTCCGCCAGTTCACGCGCGCTGATCGCGTCGACCTGTTCCTGCGTCACGCCCATCAGGCCGGGTACGCCCGGCTGCAGCACTTGCACGCCGCCGCTGCCGACCGCGCCGATGGCGAACTCGGGCTGGTAGGGCAGGCCGAGCTTGCGCACTAGCAGCAAATCGAGCTCCAGGCCGAGCGCCGCCGCCACCGCGTAGCCCACCGGCACGCCGCCGCGCGGCAAGGCCAGCACGATGGCACCGGCCTCGGCAGTGCCGGGGCGCCGGGCGTGAGCCTTCAGCTGCTTCGCCAGCAGCCTGCCGGCCTGCGCCCGGTTCCTGAAGCGATGTGCGTCTGTCATGTGCGTGCGCTTGCGCATGTGGCGCCGGGCCTGCCCGCAAGGTCGAGGCGAAGGCGCGGACGAAGGCGCGGACGATTAGCCGATGGTCAGGCGCCGCGCCTCGCTGCCCTGTTTCTTGGGCAGCGTCAGGTGCAGGACGCCGTTCTCGAGTTTCGCCTGCGCCGCCGCGTCGTCGACCTCGGTCGGCAAGCTGAAGCTGCGCATGAACTTGCGTGCTGAACGTTCAGAATACACCACGTTTTCGCCCTCGCGCCGCTCGTTTGCCTGACGGCATTCTCCTTCGATGGTGACGCGCTGGCGGTCGATGGCGACCTTCAGGTCTTCCCTGTTTACGCCAGGCATGTCGGCCTGGATTTCATAGGCCTGCTCGGTCTCGGTCATGTCGAGCCGGGGCACGGCGGCATCGGCTTCGCGCCAGCGGCTTGCCGACGACCCGAAGGGCGCGAAGAAGTCTTCGAACATGCTTTCGACGAGCCGGCCGAAGCCTTCTTCGACCGAATTGGGACGATAAGCCGGCAGTGGTGTACTGCCTCTCCTGACGAGATTCATGATAGGCCTCCCTTGTGCATGGTTGAGATGGCGGCAGGACCGCCGCACCTGATTTATAGGGCAGTGGCGCGGCGTTTTCAAGGCGTGCGGGACGGGTTTGCAGGGGCATGCGCGCGGGTTTTTGCGCGCCGCCAGCGAACCTGGAGCGGAAGGGAACCCGGGCGCGTTCCGGATGGTCTGACGGCGTCAGGCTGGAACGCGGCGGGCGTTGCAGGGCATGGTGAGTTGCGGCTGCCGGAGGCCTCAGCCGAGCTGGCGGCCGTGGAAACGCAGGTGGTCTTCGACGAAGGTGGAGATGAAGTAATAGCCGTGGTCGTAGCCGGCATGGCGGCGCAGTTCCAGCGGCTGGCCGGCGGCGCGGCAGGCGGTCTCGAAGGCGTCCGGGTTCAGCTGGTCCGGCAGGAACTTGTCGGCCAGGCCCTGGTCGACCAGGATGCCTTGCGGGAAGCGCACCGGGCCGCCGGCCACCAGTTCGGTGGCGTCGTAGGCTTTCCAGGCCTCGCGATCCGCACCCAGGTAGCCGCCGAAGGCCTTTTCGCCCCAGGGGCAGCGGGTCGGCGCGGCGATCGGGGCAAAAGCCGAGACCGAGCGGAACAAGTCCGGGTTGCGCAGGGCCAGCATCAGGGCGCCGTGGCCGCCCATCGAGTGGCCGAAGATGCCGCAGCGCGCCGGGTCGGCGCCGAATTCCGCCATCACCAGTTCGCGCAGTTCCAGGATGTAGCTGTACATGCGGTAGTGACGCGACCAGGGCTCGGCGGTGGCGTCGACATAGAAGCCGGCGCCGACGCCGAAGTCCCAGCTGTCGGCTTCGCCCGGCACGCCGGCGCCGCGCGGGCTGGTGTCGGGGGCGACCAGGATGATGCCGAGTTCGGCGGCCACGCGCTGGGCGCCGGCCTTGGTCATGAAGGTTTCTTCGGTGCAGGTGAGGCCGGCGAGGTAGAACAGCACTGGCAATTGCTTGCCTTCGTGGCCGGGCGGCAGGTAGACCGAGAATTTCATCGGCAGGCCGATGGCCTTGGCGTCGTGCTGGTAGAAACGCTGGACGCCGCCGAAGCAGGCGTGTTCGCTCAGGAGTTGGGGCATGGTGGTATCCGTCGTGTGATCGATGGTGCAAGTATGCCAGTTTGGCATGGGGCGGTGGTAGCGGACGTTATGTGTCCGTTTGCGTGTGGGACGTCGGTTGATGTTCGACCGACATGCGTTGTACCGCGTGGACACAGGTGTCCACCCTACGAACCCATGACGCTTGAGCGACCGAATCGTCTATCGAGCGGTTTTTGTAGGGTGGGCCGGGCCGCGCAGGCACTTGTGCCTACGCGGTACAACGCATGATGGTCGAGAGAAAAAGCCGCCAGCCGCTTACACGATACCGAGCGCCCCCAGCAAGGCCCCCGCGCCCAGCACCCACAGCAAGTGCAGCCTGGTCCGCCAGATCACCACGCAGCTTGCCAGCGCCAGGGTCTACAGCGGCCAGTTCGCCACGCCGCGCCCGGCCGAACTGGCCAGTATCCACGCCGTCGACAGCAGCATCGCGATCACCACCGGCGCCATGCCCTGCTTGAAGGCGCGCACGGCGCGCAGCTTGCGGTTGCGGTGGCCCCACTGCGCGACCTGGTAAGTGAAGACGGTCGAGGGCAGCATGATGCCGAGCATGGTCACCGCCACGCCG
The DNA here is from genome assembly GCF_057801335.1 of Massilia sp. BAP21. Classification (NCBI taxonomy): domain Bacteria; kingdom Pseudomonadati; phylum Pseudomonadota; class Betaproteobacteria; order Burkholderiales; family Oxalobacteraceae; genus Massilia; species Massilia sp. BAP21. The sequence goes on along the minus strand of NZ_CM173596.1, from coordinate 5,672,827 downwards.
AGGAAGGCGGCCGTGGTGCTGCCGGCGTTCATGCCGACCTGCCAGCCCATCAATGCCACGAACAGCACGTTCGGTCCCGGCGATGCCTGGGCGAGGGCAATGGCATCGTTGAACTGGGCCTGGGTCAGCCACCCGCGCCGCTCGACGATCTCGCGCTGGACCACGGCCAGCACGCCGCCGAAGCCTTGCAGGGCCAGCAGCGTGAAGGCGACGAACAGGTGGCGCAGGGATGCAGGACGCGGGCGGTCGGCGGATGGCGCAGGAGTCATCCCCCGATGTTACCCGGAACTAAGACGCTACTTGCTATTTCTGTCACGAGACAGCGCCAGGCGTGCGCCGGCGGCAAGGGCCTCAGCCGCCGCCGATCCCGCGCATCACCTTGCCGCTGCCGCCGCACTCGGGGCAGGGCTTGCCGTCGCCCAGCTTGCCGCTGCCGGAGCAGGCGTCGCAAATGTCTTCGCCGGCGCCGGGCGTGCCGGGAGCGGCTTCGTCGCCGGGGTTCAGGTCCGGTTGCGGTGTCGTGTTCATCGCTGCCTCGCTGGTAGTGGAATGGGGATCAACGCAGCCATTCTAGGCGCCTTGTACGGACAGCGGCGCTACGCTGCCGTTTGGCATGCCTACACAACTTTATGCAGTCGAATACGAGAATGACATTGACTTTGGCCATGAGTGAACAATACTCGTTACGCAAGCAAAGATACCAAGCAATGTCCGATGATCAGCCACGACAGCCCGGGGGAACGATGAAGCAGGCTCCAGCCATCCTGCGCAGCATGGTCGCAGAAGAACGTACCGATATGCACCAGCGCGCGATCGTGGACGACGGCATCGCCGTGCAGTGCAGCGCCAACACCATGTCTGCCGTCGAATACCTGCGCTCGCGCGATATCGCCCGCACGGTCATCGAACGCGTGCTGCTCGAACCCGCCCGGCGCCGTTCTCGCCAGTAAAGTTGCTCTACAGTTCGGATTTAGATTGCAAACAAAGCAATTTTGTGGATTTCGGGTAAGCCCGGTTATACACAAAAATTTCTTTTTCGTAATTCCGACGGGTTTTCTTCCCAGAGTGCGCAAATGCGTGCAAGTCATTGATTTTACGTGGCTTCGGCTTTGCCTCCGGTTTGGGCATTTTGTTGAAAGCCGCATTCCGACACGCTTTCGCGATGTCAAGCCCCGCGTTTTCCACAAAGTTATTCACAAAGTTTGTGGATATCCAGAAAACCCGTTTGTTTCCGAAGACTTAGCACACACTCTTCGCAAGCCGTTTGAAGTGGCTCTAATGCGAACGCAGCCTTTTTACGACAACTTCGTCGGCTGCGTAGCGAAAATGCACTTGCGCACGCTTACTGGACAGATATACAGTTGCGCTGGTTCATCATCGCCATCGCTTCCATGACTGCCGCCGCCACCGATCCGTCCCTCGATGCCACCATCGACGACCCCTTTGCCAGCCTGAATCCCGACCAGCGCGCTGCGGTCGAGCACGACATCGGCGTGGCAGCCCCGCGCCCCTTGCTGGTGGTGGCCGGCGCCGGGTCCGGCAAGACGAACACGCTGGCGCACCGCGTCGCGCGCCTGATCCTGAGCGGCGCCGACCCGCAGCGCATCCTGCTGCTGACCTTTTCGCGGCGCGCCGCCAACGAGATGAGCCAGCGCGCCGGCAATGTGCTGCAGCGAATCATCGGCGGCAGCAACGGGACCGTCACGCTGCCCTGGGCCGGCACCTTCCACGGCATCGGCGCGCGCCTGCTGCGCGAGTTCGCCAGGCGCATCGGCCTGGACGAATCCTTCACCATCCACGACCGCGGCGATTCCGAAGACCTGATGGGCATGGTGCGCCACGAGATCGGACTGACCGGCACCCAGAAGCGCTTTCCGCTGAAGGGCACCTGCCTGGCGATCTATTCGCGGGTGGTGAATTCGCGCGAGCCGCTCGACCTGGTCCTGCAGGGCATGTTTCCCTGGTGCGCGGAATGGGAAGGCGACCTGAAGCGCCTGTTCGGCGCCTACGTCGACGCCAAGCAGGAGCAGAACGTGCTCGACTACGACGATCTGCTGCTGTTCTGGGCGGAAATGGCGTCCGACCCGGAACTGGGGCCGGAGCTCGGCGCCCTGTTCGACCACATCCTGGTCGACGAATACCAGGACACGAACCGCCTGCAATCAAGCATCATCACCGGCATGAAGCCCGACGGGCAGGGCGTGATGGTGGTCGGCGACGATGCCCAGTCGATCTATTCCTTCCGCGGCGCCACCGTGCGCAACATCCTCGACTTCCCGACGCAGTTTTCGCAGCCCGCCGCCATGATCACGCTCGAGCGCAACTACCGCTCCACGCAGCCGATCCTGGACGCCTCGAACGCCGTGATCGCCGCCGCGCTCGAGCGCCACGCCAAGACCCTGTGGACCGACAAGGCCGCGACTGCCTTGCCGCAATTGATCCTGATTCCTGACGAAGCCGAGCAGGCGCGCTGGGTCTGCAATCGCATTCTCGAGCACCGCGAAGCCGGCATCAAGCTTACCCAGCAAGCCGTGCTGTTCCGCGCCGCCAGCCACAGTGCGGCGCTGGAACTCGAACTCATGCGCCGGAATATCCCCTTCGTGAAATTCGGCGGCCTGAAGTTCCTGGAAGCGGCGCACATCAAGGACGTGCTGGCCGTGCTGCGCTTTGCCCAGAATCCGAACGGACGCCTGGCCGGCTTCCGTGTGGCGCAACTGATTCCCGGCATAGGCCAGGCCACCGCCGCGCGCCTGCTCGACGCCGTGGCCGAAGCGCCGGAAGCGCTGGCGGCGGTGGAAGCCTTCGAGGTGCCGGCCAGGGCGCAGGGCGACTGGCAAGCTTTTGTCGAACTCTACCGCCGCCTGCGCACGCCCGGCCTGCGCTGGCCGGCCGACATCGAGCTGGCCAAGGACTGGTACCAGCCGCACCTGGAGCGCCTGCACGACGATGCACCGGTGCGCGCCGCCGACCTCGACCAGCTGGCGCAACTGGCCGGCGGCTATGGCAATCGCGAAAGTTTCCTGGCAGAGATCACGCTCGACCCGCCGGAAGCGACCAGCGACCGCGCCGGCCCGCCGCTGCTGGACGAGGATTATGTAATCCTGTCGACCATCCATTCGGCCAAGGGCCAGGAGTGGAAATCGGTGCACGTGCTGAATGTGGTCGATGGCTGCATTCCTTCGGACATGAGCACCGGCAGCGCCGACGAGATCGAGGAAGAACGGCGCCTGCTGTACGTGGCGATGACACGCGCCAAGGAGCACCTGCACCTGGTGGTGCCGAACCGCTTTTACGTGAAGCAGCAGGCGCAGATGGGCGACCGCCACATGTACGCGGCGCGCACCCGCTTCGTGACGCCGGCCATGCTCAAGCATTTCGAGGAGTGTGTGTGGATGACGGCCGACCTGGCCCAGTCGCGTAAACCAATGCCGGACAGCGTGCGCATGCTGGTGCGCGACCGCGCGCGCAATGCCTGGAAATAAAGAAAAGATGGGCTTGCCGATGTGGCAAAAATGAGGATCAGCGGAAGCTGATTTGATGACTTATCCCCTGCGCAGCTGCCCTGTAGGAATTTTCTGATAAGGCTGCGCAACGCCCAAAGCGGGTTCGTGCAGGTCCTTGATTTTAAAGGGACTTATTTTTGCCTCCGGAACGGGCATTTTGTTGAAACCCGCATCAATACTGCGCTTGCGGCTTGTCAAGGGATGCTTTTCCACACACTTATCCACATTTCTTGTGGATATCAGTGTAATCCTAATAAAATCAAGGATTTAGAGGCGAGGTGTTGATCTGCGGCAAAAGATCAACGGCGAGACCATTGAAGCCTGATGAGGGCGTCCTCCCACCAGTGCCTGCCTGATCCGGTCCAGCGCATCGCGCGCGCCCAGCGCCAGGCCGACGCCGCCGGCGCCATCGAGCTGGGGCGCGCGCGGATTGATGCGCACCAGCGGCGCGCGTTGCCGTTCGCTCATGCGGCGCACCGAAGGAATATCGACGCCGGCGCCGAGCTCGACCACCACCAGGCGCCGCACGCCGGCGCGCCAGGCCTGCAGGCGCGCATACTGCGCCTCGGTGCGGGTGTCGATCCAGGCGCTGTCGTTGAACATCAGGATGTTCGGCCGCGCCAATGCGGCGCAATGCGGGCAGCGCGGCGGCGCATTGCGCAGGCGGCAGGCGGCCGCGTCGACCTCGGGCAGGAAGGCGCCGGCGGGCCAGATCGCATCGCTGCAGGGCTGGCTGCATTGCAGGTGGTGGATCGAACCATGACACTCGACGATTTGGTCCTCGCCGAAGCCGGCGCGCCCGAACTGGCCGTCGACGTTGCTGGTAAACACAAACGCGCCTTGCGGCATGGCGCGCGCCAGATCGAGCAGGATGCCGAAGCCGGCGTGCGGGACGGTGCTGCGGTACAGGGCCAGGCGGTGGCCATAGAAACCCCAGGCCAGCGCCGGGTCGGCGCGGAAGCTGGCGGGATTGGCAATCTCGTGGAAGGGCGTGCGCGCCGCGCCGAGGGCCGGGTAGGCTTTCCAGAAACCGGCGTCGCCGCGGAAGTCGGGCAGGCCGGAGTCGACGCCCATGCCGGCGCCGGCGCAAATGAGCAGGGCGTCGGCGCCAGCAATGAGGGCGGCGGCGCGGGCGATGTCCTGCTCAGGCATGTTCGCCCTCGCTCACCAGCCGGGTAAGCCGGTCGAGCTCGGCCAGGAAGCGTTCGCAGGCCAGGGCCGGCGGCCAGGGTTCCCAGGGCTGGCCGCCGTACACCGCTGCCAGCGGATCGTCCTGCAGCACGGCGGCGCGGATCTTCAGGGTGCGCCGCACCTCCTCGCGCGACCAGCCGGCCACGTGCACCGCCTCGCTGGCGGCGGCCAGGCGGTCGGCGCGCTTATGGCGGGCATGCTCGCTTGCGGTCCAGGAGGGCAGGCGATAGCGCAGGAAGACCGCGTGTTCCAGGCGCTTGGTAAGGGCGCGGAAGCCTTCGCCCAAGAAAGGCTTGATGACCGACAGCGCATCGAAGCCGAGCAGGCCTTCCTCGGCGTCGTGCAGCAGTTCGCGCAGTTCCAGCAACGGGTCGACCCGTCCGCCGAGCGCGGCGCGCTGCAGCAGCATGACGGTGATCGAATGCTGGGCCACGGACAGCGGCAGCGGCCAGGCCGAGTGCCCGCCCCAGCGGTAGGTGCGGGCCAGGCCCAGGGCCAGGTCGGCGTCGTCCCAGTCGAAGGGCGTGGGATTCAGTAAATCCAGGCGTTTGCCCGAAGGCATGCGCACCCAGGCGCGTTGTTGCTCCATCAGCACCGGGGCTCCCACATCGGTTGTTGCGTGCATCTCGTCATCATGCTGCGATTCTACACATCGGCGCGTGCAACGCCCCGCTTGATCTGTGCGAACATGGGGCGGGGCGGCAGACCTACACTGGACCGGTTGCGTTTTCGGAGCACCGAATGAACCACATCGATTGCGACCTGCTGATTGTCGGCGGCGGCATCAATGGCGCGGCCATCGCGCGCGACGCCGCCGGGCGCGGCCTGCGCGTGCTGCTGTGCGAAAAGGACGACCTGGCCCAGCATACCTCGTCGGCATCGAGCAAGCTGATCCACGGCGGCCTGCGCTACCTCGAGCACTACGAATTCGGCCTGGTGCGCAAGGCCCTGGCCGAGCGCGAAGTGCTGCTGCGCAGTGCGCCGCACATCATGCGCCCGCTGCGCTTCGTGATGCCGCACGACGGCGGCCAGCGCCCGGCCTGGCTGATCCGCGCCGGGCTGTTCCTGTACGACCGCCTGGCGCGGCGCGAAATCCTGCCCGGCTCGCAGGCCGTCGACCTGCGCGCGCATCCGGCAGGCGCCGCGCTGCAGCCGCACTATGGCCGCGGCTTCGTGTATTCCGACGGCTGGGTCGACGATGCGCGCCTGGTGGTGCTGAACGCGGTCGATGCGCGCGAGCGCGGCGCCACCATCCTCACGCGCACGCGCTGCCTGGCGCCGCAGCGCCATGCCGCGTACTGGATCGCCACCCTGGTGCAGGATGACGCCAGGCTGCAGGTACGAGCGCGCTGCCTGGTGAACGCGGCCGGGCCCTGGGCGGCGCGCTTCCTCGACGGCTTGCCCGACCTGCCCGCGCGCGGCGCGCTGCGCCTGATCAAGGGCAGCCACATCCTGGTGCCGCGCCTGTTCGAGCACGAGCAGGCGTATATCTTCCAGCATCCCGACGGGCGGATCGTGTTCGCGCTGCCTTACGAGGGAGCGTTCACGCTGATCGGCACCACCGACGTCGATTACACGGGAGACCTGGACCGGGTGGCGATCGGCCCCGAGGAAATCGCCTACCTGTGCCGGCTGGCGAATCGCTACTTCGTGCGCGCCGTGACGCCGGGCGACGTGGTGTGGAGTTATGCGGGGGTGCGGCCGCTGGTGCAGGATGGCGTTGGCGAAGGGGCGGCTGCGGCGGTGACGCGCGACTTCCGGCTCGACACCGATAGCGACGGGGCGCCGCTGCTGTCTGTGTTCGGCGGCAAGATCACGACCAGCCGCAAGCTGGCGCAGGAGGCGGTGGACTGGATCGGGCCGGCACTCGGCATGCGCGCGCCGGCCTGGACGGCGGGAGCCTGCCTGCCGGGCGGCGACCTGTACGGGCGCGGGCCGGACAAGCGCGGGGTGCTCGAGTTCGGGACCTGGGAAGCGACCCAGGCGGTGAAATATCCATGGGTGCCGCCGGCACTGCTGCGGCGCTGGGTGCGGGCGTATGGGACGCGGATCGACCTGCTGCTGGCGCGCAGGAATGCGCTGGCGGATCTAGGGGACGAAGTGGTGCCGGGTTTGTATGCGGTAGAGGTGGCCTACCTGGTGGAGCACGAGTGGGCGCGGTCTGCGGCGGATATCCTGTGGCGGCGCAGTAAGCTGGGCTTGCATGTGGCGCCGGGGAGTGCGGGGGAGCTGGATGCGTGGCTGGAGGCGCGCGGGGTGGGGCAGGTGGAGGTGGAGTAGGACGTTTCAGGGCGGTTGGCAGGCGTTATCGGGGCTGTTGCCTGTGCTGTTATCGGTGTGTTGAATCCGCGTGGGCACGGAGTGCCCACCGTACGGGACACGCCGCGTACCTGGGTTTTGCGTGAACTCGCTGATAGTGGTGACCGTACGGTGGGCACCCCGTGCCCACGCGGATCATGCGTACCAATCATGCCTCACGCAACAGCGCCACGAGCGTCACAAGCGACGCCGCGAACACCCGGCGGCCACTGCCCTCGAACGCCAACCTTACATCCCCTTGCGCTTCAACCACCCATCGATCTCCGGCACCCGCTCCCCGCGCACCTTCAGCCTGTCCTGGATGGCCGCAACCGCCGTCTCCGCGTCGCGCCGGGCTTCCGGCGCCAGGTTCGCCTCGGCATACCGGCGCACCTTGCCCACCATGTCCGGGTCCGACGACCCCTGCGCCAGCGCCGGGAAGAAGCGGCTGCGCGAGCTGGCGTCGATGCGCTCGTTCACGGCGGCCATGTTGGCCAGCGCGAAGTCGAAGGCCAGGTCGGGGTGGGTCTCGGCCACGGTCGAGATCATCTCCGCCCCGATCGTCTCGCCCGGCTCGCCGGTAATGGCCAGCGCCAGCGCGCGCGCGGCCAGGGCCGGATCGTTGGCGGTGGCCAGCAGGCCGTACATGGTGTCGCGTACCAGCGGCGAGGCTTCGGCGCGGGCGGCGGCGCGCAGCGCGTCCCAGGTCGGGGCGTCGGCATGCGCGGCCACGACCGCCAGGATGCTCTTCCTGAGCGCGGCCGGCACGGCCTGCGGGTCGCTCGCCATGGCGGCGTAGCGGCGCCGCGCCTCGCGCAGGGTGGCCGGGTCGCCCAGGTGCCCGAGCACCTCGATCAGCTGGGCGCGCAGGTTGGTGCGCGGCGTCGCTTCGTTTGCAACCGCGTTCCAGCCGATGTCCGCCATTACCGGCGCCAGGCGCGCCAGGGCATAGGCGTCGAAGCGCTGCTGGCCGGCGGGATCGCCCGCGTACTGGGCGTGGATCGCGGCAAACGTCGCGGCGATGCGGCCCCAGACCTGCGGGTCGGCGCCGGGCGGCGTGGCCTGGGCCAGGTCGAGTAAGCTCGATGCCGGCTGCAGGCCGGCCATGCCGAGCGCCCAGCTGTCGGCCAGCAGGCCGAGCTGGTCGATCGGCGCCAGGCCGGCAAAGGCGCCGGCCAGCTGCGCGAAGGACTTCGGCGCGTACAGGGTGCGGTAGTAGCCGCTCTGGCCCGCGTTCACGACCACGGCGCCGCAGCCGGGCAGGCTGACGCTGCCCTTGCCGCCGGCGACCAGGGTGCGCCCTTGCGCGGCGCCGCCCGCGATCTGCGCGATCACCGGCACGCGCCAGGAAAGCGGCTTGCGCGCCGGCTGGTCGCGCGAGAACTCGCCCTGGACCAGCGCCACGGTGCTGCGCCCGTCCTTGCACACCGGGTCGGCCACGCGGATCAGCGGCACGCCCGGCTGCAGCGTGAAGTCGTGGGCGATGGCCGTCACCGGCTTGGCGGCGGCAGCCTCGATTCTCCGCCACAAGTCGTTCGAGACCGTGTTGCCGTAGGCGTGCTCACGCATGTAGCTGCGCACGCCGCGGCGCCAGGCATCCTCGCCGACATAGGCTTCCAGCATGCGGATTACGGCTTCGCCCTTCGAATAGGTGATCTCGTCAAAGGCCTGGCTGGCCTGCTCCACGGTCTCGACGTGCTGCACCACCGGGTGCGTGGTGGCGACCGAATCGCGCACCATCGCGCCGTCGCGCACGCCCACCGCGTTCAGGGCCGTGTTCCATTCCGGGTGCAGGCGCGCCGTGGTGCGGCTTTCCATCCACGAGGCGAAGCCCTCGTTCAGCCAGAGGTCGTCCCACCAGGCCATGGTGACCAGGTCGCCGAACCACTGGTGCGCCATCTCGTGGGCGGCGGTAATGAAGATTTCCTGCTTGTCGGACTGGGTCGAGATCTTCGGGTCGAGCAGCAGCGCGTACTCGAAGGTGAACACGGCGCCCCAGTTTTCCATCGCGGAGAAGAACTGGCTGCGGCCCGGGCCGGCCACGTTGTCGAGTTTCGGCAGCGGATAGCGCATGCCGAAGTAATCGTTGTACTCGCGCAGGATCGCCTTCGAGGCGTCCAGCGCAAAGGCGGCCTGCGGCAGCGCGCCGCGGCGCGTGACCACGCCCAGTTCGGTGCCGTCCACGCTGGCCGTGGCGCGCTCGAAGTCGCCCAGCGCGAAGAACAGCAGGTAGGTCGACATCTTCGGCGAGTCGGCGAAGCGCACGCGCACGCGGCCGTCGGGCAGGGTGGTGGTGGACCTCACCGGCATGTTACTGACCGCCATCTCGCCGGCCGGCACCGTCGCTTCCAACGCGAAGCTGGCCTTGTAGGCCGGCTCGTCCCAGGACGGGACCATGCGCCGCGCGTCCGAGTTCTCGAACTGGGTAAACAGGGCGCGCCGCTTGCCGGTCTCGCCGTCGTAGTCGAGGGAAAACAGGCCGGCGGCCTGGGTGCCGATCACGCCGCTGTAGTCGATGGCCAGGCGGTAGCGGCCTTTCGCCAGCGGCCTGGCAAAGCGGAAGGTCGCGGTCTGGGCTTCTTCGTCGACGGCGATGCGGGCGGTCTGTGGAACGCCGTTTTTCGCCGTCAACGTAGCGCCGGCGAAGGCCAGGTCGGCCGCGTTCAGGGTGATGCTGGACGTCGCCGCCGCGACCTCGAGGTCGATCGCCACCCGGGCCGTGAAGCGCGAGGCCTGGGCGTCCGGCACGAGCGCGATGTCGTAGTGCAGCGGACGCACGCCACGCGGAAGCTGGGTGGTCGTGCTGGCGGCGGCGCTGCCGGATGCGGGTGCTGGTGCAGGTGCGGCAAAGGCGGGGGCGGGGGCGGAGGCGGCCGCGCCGCCGGCAAGGGCCAGGGCGACGGCGAGGGACATCAGGCTGCGGTACATGGGGGCTTTCGTCGTGGAGCCGGCGGCGGAAGGCGGCCGTGCGCGGGCATCTTGGCCCGAAAGCAGGAAGGTGTCAATCCATCAACTTCGCTGCGCCGGTGGCGCAGGCTTGCGCTATGATCTGGCCAGGCAGTCAACAATCAACAAAGGAGACCCATGAAACTGTATATCAGCAGCCATGCGCCGAATCCGCGCCGCGTGAGCATGTTCATCGCCGAAAAGGGCATCACCGGCATCGACACCGTGATGGTCGACCTGATGAAGGGCGAGCACCGCAGCGAAGCCTACCTGGGCAAGAATCCCCTGGGCCGGGTGCCGGCGCTGGAATTCGACGACGGCCGCGTGCTGAGCGAAGCGCGCGCGATCTGCACCTACCTCGAAGGCCTGCATCCGGAGCCGAACCTGATGGGCGCGGACTTCGAGGAGCGCGCCTTTATCGAGATGGCGGACCGCCGCATGGAACTGCACCTGCTGCTGGAAACGGCCAGCGCCGCGCGCCACACCCACCCGGCCCTGGCGGTGCTGGAACAGCCCCAGTTCGCCGACTACGGCGCGGCCCAGGGCGACAAGATGCGCATCACCGCGCGCTGGCTTGACCAATTGCTGGCGCGCCAGGAGTACGTGGCGGGAGACCGCTTCACGGTCGCGGACATCACGGCCTTCTGCGCCCTCGAGTTCGGGCGCGGGCTATTGAGATTCCGGCCGGGCGAGGAAGGCATGGCCCACCTGCAGGCCTGGCGCGACCGCATTGCGGCGCGGCCGAGCGCACAGGCGTCGAAGTAAGCGGCGGCATGCGAAGCCGGCGAGATAGTCCGCCGGCGGTGACAATTTGATAGTTTCCGTTTTGCAATCGTACGTATAATGGCCCGGATCATCCGGCCCGGCCTGGTGAACCACACCACTACCTATCGAGGAGAAGCAGAATGGAACACACCCCCGTCGCGACGACGCAAACCGGCGACAAGACGCTCGCCATCCTGGTGCACATCGGCGCGATCTTCTTCAGCTGGCTGGCGCCGCTGGTCGTGTATCTGATCAAGAAGGGCAGCGGCGATGAGTTCACGACGGCGAATGCGCGCGAGGCCCTGAACTTCCAGATCACGCTGGTGATCGCCTATGTCGTCTGCTTCATCCTCTCGTTCGTCCTGATCGGCATCTTCCTGCTGTGGATCGTGATCCTGGCTAACCTGATCCTCTGCATCCTGGCCGCCGTCAAGGCCAGCAACGGCGAGACCTACCGCTATCCGATGACGATCCGCCTGGTCGGTTAAGCAGTTTTCCGGGCCGCGCCAGCCGGCGCGGCCCGTCCTCCCCGCATGACATCACCCGCCATCACGCCACCCGCTTGTACCAGGCCGGATAGCCCCTGACAGGCTGGTAGGCCGCCGCGATCGCGTCGCCGGCCCTCAGTTCGCCGCCGATTCCCAATACTCCGAAACGCGCCAGGCTCTCGTGGAACAGGCGCAGCACGCGCTGGCGCAGGGCGGGGCCGAAGTCGCGCGGGTCGCGGCAACAGACGATGGCCTGGAATTCGTTGCACGAGGCGTCGGTCGCCAGGCTGTAGCTGGCCCAGGTGATGCTCGCGCGCAGGTGCGGCAGCAGGACCGCGCGGCCGTCGCGCACCTCGAAATAATCGGCTACCCGGCCGCCCCCGCCGCCATGCCGGTACTGCGCCTGCAGCGCGGGCAAGGTGGCGGCGTCAAGCGAGGCCGCGCGCATCTCGGCCAGCAACTCCTCGTTGGCGACCGTGGCAAAGAGCTCGGTGCGCGCGAATACCCCTTCCTCGGACAGCAGGATCGCCAGCGCCCAGGCCTGGCCGGCGCCGGCGCAGTCGGCCAGCCACACCTTCGGCACCGGGGCCGAGGACAAACACTTTCCCAGCACCGCACGCGCCTCCCTGGCACGCGGCGGGTCGTCGAACAGGGCGCCCTGCTGCAGCGCCAGCGCGCGCAGCACGGCGGCCGCGGCGCCGGGTTCGTGCAGCACGCGCTCCTGCAGACCCGATACCGTGGCCAGGCCGCGCTCGGCCATGACGCCGAGCAGCCTGCGCCGCACCAGCGCGCGGTCGTGGTCGCGGAAATCGTCGCCGTGGCGCGCGTGCAGCGCCTCCAGCAGCAGGGCGATTTCCAGCGCCTCGAGCGCCGGGTCGATCGTCGACCCGGCGCCGCAGGCAGCGGGAGACACCGGTGTGCTCAATGCAGCCACACCCGCATCAGCGACAGCAGCTGGGCCACGTCGACCGGCTTGGTGATGTAGTCCGAGGCGCCGGCGGCGATGCACTTGTCGCGGTCGCCCTTCATCGCCTTTGCGGTCAGGGTGATGATCGGCAGCGACTTGAATTTCGGGATGCGGCGGATCGCGCGCATCGTGTCGTAGCCGTCCATCTCCGGCATCATGATGTCCATCAGGACGATCTCGATGCCCGGGTCCTTTTCCAGCACCTCGATGCCGTCGCGGCCGTTCTCGGCGAACGACACCTGCATCTGCTGGCGCTCCAGCAGCGACGACAGGGCGAAGATGTTGCGCAAATCGTCGTCGACGATCAGGACCTTGCGTCCGGCCAGGCCGCCGTCCTGGGCGTGGATATCTTCCAGCATCTTGCGCTGCAGTTCAGGCAGCGAAGCGTGCGAGCGGTGCAGGAACAGCGCCGTTTCGTCGAGCAGGCGTTCCGGCGAGCGCGCATCCTTGATGACGATGGTCTTCGCGTATTTCTTGAGCTTGGTGACTTCCTTGCGGTTCAATTCCTGGGCCGTGTAGATCACGATCGGCAAATCGCGCAATTCGGGCTGCCTGCCGATCTGGTCGAGCAGGTCGAAGCCGGAGATGTCGGGCAGGGTCAGGTCCAGCACCATGCAGTCGAAGTGCGAAGCGCCCAGGGCTTCCAGGGCCGACTTGCCGTCGACGGCGGTGACGATGCGCAGATCGGCGTCGCCGATCAGCGAGACGATGGCTTCGCGCTGGGCCATGTCGTCTTCCACCACCAGCAGCGAACGCTTGCCGCCCATCAGGAACTTCTGGATGCGCGTGAATTCTTCCTGCAGCGCCTCGCGTTCGACCGGCTTGTTCAGGTAAGAGATGGCGCCCTGGCGCAGCGCACGCTCGCGCTCGCGCAGGGACGACATCACGTGCACCGGGATGTGGCGCGTGCTCGGGTCGCGCTTCAGGCGGTCCAGCACCGTGAAGCCGTCGATGTCGGGCAAATCGATGTCGAGCAGGATCGCCGACGGCAGGTAGTCGCGCGCGAGCGACAGGGCCGAGTCGCCGCGGTGGGTGACGATCGCCTTGAAGTTTTTCTCGCGTGCGTACTCCAGCACCACCTTGGCGAAGCGGTCGTCGTCCTCGACGATCAGCACCGACGGGTCGCCCGGGGCGATCAGGGCGCGGTCGTCGAGCATCGAGGCGTATTCGACCAGGCCGCCGCCCGGCGCCGGTACTTCGATGGTGGCGATGGTGCCGCCCTCGGTTTCCGACGTGCCGTAGGCCAGCGGTGCGCTGCGTGCGGCCGGCAGGGCCGGCGGCGCCAGGCGTGCCTGCTGCGGCTGGCGCGTGGTGGCTTCGTAGTTGATGAAGCCGGCGCGGTTGTACGGCAGGTAGAGGGTGAAGGTGGAGCCGGCGTTGACGGTCGACTCGACGCGGATCTCGCCGCCCAGCAGGCGCGCCAGTTCGCGCGAGATCGACAGGCCCAGGCCGGTGCCGCCGTACTTGCGGGCGGTCGAGCCGTCGGCTTGCTGGAAGGCTTCGAAGATCAGCTGCAGCTTGTCCTGCGGGATGCCGACGCCGGTGTCGCTGACCGAGAAGGCCAGCACCGCGTCCGCATGCAGCAGGTGCGGGTGGTCCGCCGTCCAGCCGCTGGTGACCAGGCTGATGTCGAGCGACACCTGGCCGTGGCTGGTGAACTTGAAGGCGTTCGAGAGCAGGTTCTTGAGCACCTGCTGCAGGCGCGTGGTGTCGGTCATCACGGCGGTCGGCAAATTGTCCGCCAGGCCGACGTGGAAGCCGAGGTGCTTGGCTTCGGCCATGTGGCGGAAGGTGCGGTCGACGTAGTTGCGCAGGTTCGAGAAGCGGTATTCCGACACGTCCAGCGTGACGGTGCCGGACTCGATCTTCGACAGGTCGAGGATGTCGTTAATCAGGGTCAGCAGGTCGGAACCCGAGCCGTGGATGGTCTTTGCGAATTCCACCTGCTTGCCCGAGAGGTTGCCCTCCGGGTTGTCGGACAGCTGCTGCGCCAGGATCAGCAGCGAATTCAGGGGCGTCCTCAGTTCGTGCGACATATTCGCCAGGAACTCGGACTTGTATTTCGAGGACAGCGCCAGCTGGGTCGCCTTTTCTTCCAGCGCCAGTTTCGCCTGTTCCACCTCGCGGTTCTTGCGTTCCACCTCGATATTCTGCTCCGAGAGCAGGCGCGCCTTTTCCGCCAGCTCCTGGTTGGTCTGCTGGAGTTCCTGGGCGAGGGACTGCGACTGGGTCAGCAGCGACTCGGTACGGCTGTTCGCCTCGATCGTGTTCAACACCACGCCGATCGACTCCATCAGCTGGTCGAGGAAGGAGAGGTGGGTTTCGGTGAAGCGATCCAGCGAGGCAATCTCGATTACGGCTTTCACCTGCTGCTCGAACAGGATAGGCAGCACGACGATGTTGTTCGGCGGCGCCGAGCCCAGGCCCGAGGACACCACGATGTAGTCGCGTGGGACATCGAGCAGCCAGATGCGGGTCTTCTCGACCGCGCACTGGCCGACCAGGCCTTCGCCCGGCAGGAAGGAGGTCGGCAGCTTGCGGCTGGAACGGTAGCCGTAGGAGGCGATCATGCGCAGGCGCGCGTCGTCGTCCTGCGAATCCATCATGTAGAACACGCCGTGGTGGGCCGAGACCAGCGGCGCCAGCTCGGACAGGATCAGCTTGGTCACCGCCTCGAGGTCGCGCTGGCCCTGCAGCAGGCGCGTGAAGCGCGCCAGGTTGGTCTTCAGCCAGTCCTGCTGCGCATTCTTCTGCGTGGTTTCCTTCAGGTTGCGGATCATCTCGTTGATGTTGTCCTTCAGGTAGGACACCTCACCGCGCGCCTCGACTTGAATCGAACGGGACAAGTCGCCGCGCGTCACCGCGGTGGCCACCTCGCCGATCGCGCGCATCTGGTTGGTGAGGTTTGCCGCCAGCTGGTTGACGTTCTCGGTCAAGTCCTTCCAGGTACCGGCCACGCCCGACACGTTGGCCTGGCCGCCGAGTTTACCCTCGGTGCCGACCTCGCGCGCCACGCGCGTCACTTCCGACGCAAACGACGACAATTGGTCCACCATGACGTTGATGGTGTCCTTCAGTTCGAGAATTTCGCCCTTCACGTCCACCGTGATCTTCTTCGAGAGGTCGCCGCGCGCCACGGCGGTGGTCACCGCCGCGATGTTACGCACCTGGCCGGTGAGGTTCGAGGCCATGAAGTTGACGTTGTCGGTCAAGTCCTTCCAGGTGCCGCCCACGCCGGGCACATAGGCCTGGCCGCCGAGTTTGCCCTCGGTGCCGACCTCGCGCGCCACGCGCGTGACTTCCGATGCGAAGGAAGACAGCTGGTCGACCATGACGTTAATCGTGTTCTTCAGCTCCAGGATCTCGCCCTTCACGTCGACCGTGATCTTCTTCGACAGGTCGCCGTTCGCCACGGCGGTGGTCACCTCCGCGATGTTACGCACCTGGCCCGTCAGGTTGCCCGCCATCGAGTTCACGCCGTCGGTCAAGTCCTTCCAGGTACCCGCCACGCCCGGCACGTTGGCCTGGCCGCCGAGGCGGCCTTCGGTACCGACTTCGCGCGCCACCCGGGTCACCTCGGAGGCGAATGAGTTCAACTGGTCGACCATCACGTTGATGGTGTTCTTCAGCTCGAGAATTTCGCCCTTGACGTCGACCGTGATCTTTTTCGAGAGGTCGCCGTTCGCCACGGCGGTGGTCACGTCGGCGATGTTACGCACCTGGCCCGTGAGGTTACCCGCCATCGAGTTCACCGAGTCGGTCAGGTCCTTCCAGGTGCCGGCCACGCCCTTCACCTGCGCCTGGCCGCCGAGTTTACCCTCGGTGCCGACCTCGCGCGCCACGCGCGTGACTTCCGACGAGAACGAGGACAACTGGTCGACCATCACGTTAATCGTGTTCTTCAGCTCCAGGATCTCGCCCTTCACGTCGACCGTGATCTTCTTCGACAGGTCGCCGTTCGCCACCGCGGTGGTCACGGTCGCGATGTTACGCACCTGGCCGGTGAGGTTCGAGGCCATGAAGTTAACGTTGTCGGTCAAGTCCTTCCAGGTGCCGCCCACGCCCGGCACATAGGCCTGGCCGCCGAGCTTGCCCTCGGTGCCGACCTCGCGCGCCACACGCGTGACTTCCGAAGCGAAGGAACGCAGCTGGTCCACCATGACGTTGATGGTGTCCTTCAATTGCAGGATTTCGCCGCGCACGTCGACCGTGATCTTCTTCGACAAGTCGCCGTTCGCCACGGCGGTCGTCACTTCCGCGATGTTGCGCACCTGCGAGGTCAGGTTGCCCGCCATCGAGTTCACCGAGTCGGTGAGATCCTTCCAGGTGCCGGCCACGCCTTTTACTTGCGCCTGGCCGCCGAGTTTACCTTCGGTGCCCACTTCGCGCGCCACGCGCGTGACTTCCGAGGAGAACGAGGAGAGCTGTTCGACCATGGTGTTCGCGGTTTGCGCCGCGCGCAGGTACTGGCCCTTCAGCGGATGCCCGTCGACTTCGAGCGCCATGGTCTGCGAGAGGTCGCCTTTCGCCACGGCGCCGATGACGCGCGCCATCTCCGTGGTCGGGCGAACCAGGTCGTCGATCAGGGTGTTGACCGAGCTGATGATGGTGCTCCAGCCGCCGACCACGCCCGGCACATCGGCGCGCTGGGTCAGGTGGCCTTCGCGGCCGACCACGCGCGATACTTCCGTGACGGTTTCGACCATCTTCTGCTTGGTCTCGATGATGTCGTTCAGCGTATCGGCGATCTTGCCCGAGACGCCGGTCCAGTCGGAAGGCATGCGTACCGAAAAGTCGCCTTTTTTCAGGGCCATCAGCGTCGTCAGCAGGAGCTTGACATCCAGCTGTTCAGCCATGTCGGTCATGGTGTTCATCGACGGTAAATCCTCGTTGTGGAAAGTAGGGTGGGTGCGGTGTTGTATGCGGCTGGCGGCCGTGCCGGGCCAGTCGCGCCATGTGCTCGTGCCACTGGGCTAAGCGCATAGAAACTGTTAAACGGAAAGTATTCAACGATACGCTTGTGCAGGGTCAAGTCAAGTACGCACTGGAAAGTCTTGCAGGATTGAAATAATTTTTATACAGGCGCGCGGAGCTTAGCCCAGGCGGCAAACGCGTGGCGCACGTTTGATTGGGTGCGGTGAACTTGCTGCATGCCTGGTCAATATAAGCGGTGCGCCTGAAATCCTTATCACATGATGGCAGAGCGTCTTCTTGCACGATTGAAATAAGTAATGGACATAACCGTATTACTTGGAGTAAAAATACCAACGTCATCCGTATTTCTTTTATTTAACAAAATTGTGTTGTCGGATGACGACCACGAATTCTCACATTCCATCGCCGCGACTTAATAAAATTGCCATTTTGCATTATGCTGGCGGGCGATTGGATTACCATTGTGATTTCACATTTCAGTCAGAAGCGAGCACACATGGTCGAGACTGCACAACTGGTGCAGCTGATGGAGATACAGGATCCTGGCGTCTGGAGCCAGATCCTGTTCGGGCTGGCACGCCAGCTCGGCTTCGATCAGGTGCTGTATGGCATGGTTGGCTCGCGCCATGCCCAATTCGAGCGCGCTTTTTTGCGTAGCAATTATTCGTCGGCATGGCGAGAACACTACGATGCCGAGCGCCTGGCCTATGTCGACCCGACGGTCGACCATTGCCTGAGCAGCACGCTGCCGATCGTCTGGGAACCCGGCACCTTTGCCGGGAAAGAGGGGCGTGCGCTGTACGAGGAAGCCTGTGCCTACGGGATTCGTACCGGCGTGACGCTGCCGGTGCATGGGCCTAACGGCGAATTCGGCGTGCTCAGCTTCGCATCGGATGCGCCGGCGAACCAGGACTTCACACGCTCGATCGACCATGTGATGCCGACGCTGACCCTGGTGCGCGATTATGCGTTCGCCTCGGCGATCCGCTTCATGAACAACGGCCTCGGCAGCGAGCCGGTGCCACGCCTGACCCGGCGCGAGCTGGAAGTGCTCAACTGGGTCATGGCGGGCAAATCGTCTTGGGAAATTTCAAAGATCACCAATTGTTCCGAGGCGACCGTCAATTTCCACCTGGCCAACGTGCGCCAGAAATTCAACGTCAACACCCGCCAGCAGGCGGTGGTGAAGGCGATTGCGCTCGGGCTGATCAGCCCTGAAGATCGCCATCGTTGAGCTTGCCGTTGACGTAGAGCTTCAGCAGGATCGCCACCGGGGCCGGAATCGCCAGCCCCGTCTCGAAGCGGCTGCCGCTCGACTGGGTCACGCCGAAGCGGCCCCAGAACTTTTCCTGGCTTTCGCGCTTGCTGATGCGGAACTGGCGCAGGTCCACGTGCGCCGCGCGCGGGGGCTGGTGCAGGGCTGGCTGCAGCTGCGGGCGGGCCAGCATGGTTTCGCTTACGAAGTCGTTCGGCATGATGCGGTCTCCTGGTTGTTCGGTAGCAAAACCTTAGTATTCCACTCCCGTTCCCCATAGCCCACCTAGCAGAGCTGCTAGTTCCCATGCTGCCCATATTGCATGACTCTTTATGCGCTTCGCATACTTTTTCATTCACGACACAGGGAGAACAACATGGTACTGCAGATCAATATCGCAGCACGGCGCGAATTCAAATCCCGCGATCTGTGGGAAATGCACACGCTTCGCGCAAAAGTGTTCCAGGGCCGGCTGGGCTGGGAAGTGCCGGTGCTCTCGGGAATGGAGATCGACGGCTACGACGCCCTGGAACCGCACTACATGATGATGCGCGAGCCGGGCGGCGGCGTGCTGCGCGGCTGCTGGCGCATCCTGCCGACCGAAGGCCCCTACATGCTGAAGGACTCCTTCGCCCAGCTGCTGCACGGCCAGCCGGCGCCGTGCGACGAACACATCTGGGAACTGTCGCGCTTCGCCATCGAAACCGAGGGCTGTAGCCACTTCGGCTTCTCGGAAATCACGATGGAGTCGATCGCCGCGATCATCCGCTACGGGCACGAGCAGGGAATCGAGCGCTACGTGACGGTGACCACCACGGCAATCGAACGGCTGCTGCGCAGGGCCGGCGTGGTGACCGAGCGCCTCGGGCCGCCGCTGGTGATCGGGGTCGAGACGGCGGTGGCGCTGTATGTGGATATCGAGCCGACGTGCAGGGTGTTGTTCGATCGGCGGTTGGCGAGTTGAGGGGCGCCATGCGCGTCGTGATGACGTTATCGAGGCCCGCAGCACGAACGTAGGGTGGGCACTCCGTGCCCACGCGGTACGCACGTATCCGCAGTCAGCGGCGGGGAGGTGTCGCCCGCAAGGCATGCGATGGCCGCGGGCCGTTGTCGAGCGATTCGAGCGACACGTCGCCGCCAACGCAAAATGGAGGCGCACGTACCGCGTGGGCACGGGGTGCCCACCCTACGATATCCACCGTCAACGAAAAAAAGCGCCGCGAGGAGCGGCGCTTCTTCGTCTTATTTCAACTGCTTGAGCAGGAACGAATACGTCAACGCCCACATGCGCGCCGCCTGCGCATTGTTGGCCGCGCCGCCATGTCCGCCCTCGGTATTCTCCCAGTACAGGATGTCATGCCCCTGTTCCTGCATCAGCGCCGCCATCTTGCGTGCGTGGCCCGGGTGCACGCGGTCGTCGCGGGTCGAGGTGGTGAACAGCACGCGCGGGTAGTGCTTGTCCTTGAACACGTTCTGGTAAGGCGAATACTTCGAGATATATTCCCACTGCTTAGGATCGTCCGGGTCGCCGTACTCCCCCATCCATGAGGCGCCGGCCAGCAGCTTGTGGTAGCGCGCCATGTCGAGCAGCGGCACCTGGCACACCACGGCGTTGAACAGGTCCGGGCGCTGCACCAGCGTGGCGCCAACCAGCAGGCCGCCGTTGCTGCCGCCCATGATGCCGAGGTGGCGCGGGCTGGTGACCTTGCGCGCGATGAGGTCCTGGGCCACGGCGATGAAATCGTCGTAGGCCTTTTGCCGGTTTTCCTTCAGCGCCGCCTGGTGCCAGCGCGGGCCGAATTCGCCGCCGCCGCGGATGTTCGCCAGCACGTACACGCCGCCCTGCTCGAGCCAGGCGTTGCCGATCAAGCCGCTGTACGACGGCTTGAGCGAGACCTCGAAGCCGCCGTAGCCGTACAGGACGGTCGGGTTCTTGCCGTCCATTTTCGCCTTGCGGTCCATGACCACGAAGTAGGGCACCAGGGTGCCGTCCTTCGACTTCGCCTCGTGCTGCGTCACCGTATAGGGCTTGCTGTCGAAGTAAGCCGGCATGGCCTTCACGCGCTCGCGCGCATCGGCGCCGGCTTCGCCCAGGTAGAGCGTGGTCGGGTTCAGGAAGTCGGTCACGGTCAGGAAATACTGGTCGGACCCGATGTGATCCAGCGCCGACACGCCCAGGGTGCCGATGCCGGGCGCAGCGACGTCGCGGCGCTGCCAGGCGTTGCCGACGCGGCGCAGTTCGACCACGCGGTTCTTGACCTTGTCGAGCACCGTCAGCAGCAGCGCGTTCTTCGTGACCGCCACGCCGTCGAGCGAGGTGGTGGCGCTCGGCGTGAACAGCGCCTCGAAATCGCGCTCGCCGCGCATGAAGCGGTCGAAGTTCATGGCCAGCAGGCTGCCCTGCGGCCAGGTGCGCCCGCCGGTCGTCCAGTCGGAACGCAGTTCGACCAGCATCTGGTCGCGCACCGCATAGGCGTTCGCGTCGAGCGGCTTGTCGACCTTGACCAGCTTGCCGGCATCAACCAGGAACAGTTCCGAGGTATAGAAGTCGATCTGGCGCGAGACGAAGTCGCGCTCGTAGCCGGGCGTCAGGTCGCGGCTGGCCGAGGCCGACAAGTCGGTGGCGCCGGCCTCGTACACGGTGCGCGCGCTGGCCAGGGGCTGGCCGCGCTTCCACTCCTTGACGATGCGCGGATAGCCCGAGGTGGTCATCGTGTCCTTGCCGAAGTCGGTGCCGACGAAGACCGTGTCCTGGTCGATCCAGGCGATGCTGCTCTTCGCTTCCGGCAGCGCGAAGCCGTTCGCCACGAACGCGCGCGTCTTCAGGTCGAACTCGCGCACCACCTGGGCGTCGCCGCCGCCGCGCGAGAGCGACACCAGGCAGCGGTCGCCGCGCGGCTCGAGGCAGGAGGCGCCGGCCCAGACCCAGTTCTCGTTCTCGCTGCGGGCGAGGGCGTCGAGGTCGATCACGGTTTCCCAGTTCGGGGCTTCCTTGCGGTATTCAAGCAGGGTGGTGCGGCGCCAGATGCCGCGCACGTGCTGGGCGTCGCGCCAGAAGTTGTACAGGTAGTCGCCGTGCTTGCTGGCGTAGGGAATGCGCTCCCTGGCGTCGAGGATGGTCTGCAGGCGCGCGCGCAGTGCCTCGTGGGCCGCGCCGCCGAGTTCGCGCTCGGCCACCGCGTTGTGCTCGCGCACCCAGGCCAGCGGCTTGTCGCCGGCCACGTCTTCCAGCCACAGGTGCGGGTCGGCCGCACCCGATGCCGGCGCGGGTGCCGATGCCGATGCCGGCGCGTCGCCCGCGCTTGCCAGTCCTGCGCCCAATCCTGCCGCCAATCCGATCACTACTTTCGCTGCCATTTTTCGCATGTTCGTGTATTTACTGTCGAGCGCCCCCCGGCGCACTGATCGCGTATATTACCAATGAATTATCGTACCCATCAGTAAGCGACCTGGCAGGGCAATGCGATGAATCTTTCGATCCCCCGCAGCATCGGCGCCGCCTTTGGTGCGCGCGGCACCACCCGCATCGTGTCGTGGGCGGCGGGAGCATGGCTGGCGCTGCTGGTCGGCGCGCTGCTGCACATGGGCGCCAGCCGCAACGTCGAGGAAGAAGCGCGGCGCCGTTTCGAGAACCGCGCGCACGCCGCCCAGGAGCGCCTGGCCAATTCCATCAAGTCGTATTCCGAGGTCACGCGCGCGCTGGCGGCCCTGTTCTCGTCGAGCAAAACGCCGGTCACGCGCCTGCAGTTCCACCGCTACGTGGCGCTGCTCGACGTGCGCGCCAACTACCCGGCCATCGATGCCGTCTCGTTTTCCCAGGAAGTGAAGGACGCCGAACGCGACAGCTTCGTCGCCGCCGTGCGCGCCGACCGTACGCTGGAACCCGGCGGCTACCCGGAATTCGACATCCGCCCGGCGGGCCGGCGTGCCAGCTACAACGTGCTGACCTACATCGAGCCGCCCGAGATGCTGCCCGAGAAGCTGGGCGTCGACCTGAGCGCCGCCCGCCCGGTGGCCGAGGCCATGGCGCGGGCGCGCGACAGCGGCGGCATGAGCGCCTCGGGCCACCCGATCCAGGTGGCGCTGCCGGCGCCGCACATCGCGCTCGGCATGCGCGCCCCGGTCTACCTGGCCGATGCCGCCCCGACCGACGTGGCGGGCCGGCGCGCCGCCTATGCCGGCGCGGTGGGCGTGGCATTCTCGGTGCAGGCCATGGTCGAGCGCGCGCTCTCCGGCCAGCAGGGGCCGGCCCTGACGCTGTCGCTGTTCGCGGCCAGCCAGGGCAGCGGGGCCGACAAGGCCGCGCAGAGCCCGCGGCTGGCGCTGGCGCCCGACGACCGCCTGCTGTCGGGCGACGCCGGTGTGCGCACGGCGCGGCGCGACGACACGCGCTTCGCTACCGTGCTGCCGGTCGACTTCAGCGGCTCGCTCTGGAAGGCCCACTTCAGCGCGCGCAAGAGCGAGCTGTATTCGCCTTTCGACCGCTGGTTCCCCTGGCTGGCGCTGGCCGGCGGCTTCCTCGGGACCCTGCTGGTGTACAGCCTGTTCCTGTCGCTGTACTGGTCGCGCCGCGGCGCGATCGACCAGCGCACCCTGCTCGACACCGTGCTCAACAACCTCGACGCCTACGTCTACATGAAGGACCGCGACCGCCGTTACCGCTACGTGAACGCGAAGATGGCGCTGGCCCTGGGCAAGCCGGCCGAGGACATCGTCGGGCGCCCCGACCGCGAGGTGATGTCCGTGGCCCAGGCCGACGCCGCCTGGCAGCGCGAGCGCAACGTCTTCGACGGCACCCGGCGCGCCAGCCAGGTCGGCGTCGAGCTGCCCGACGGCGCCACCCTGCAGCTGTGGGAAGTGAAGGTGCCGGTGCGCCTGGAGGGCGATGTCAGCGGAGTGCTGTGCGTGGCCACCGACGTCACCGAGCTGCACCAGCTGAAGGCCCAGGCCGACGCCGCCAACCAGGCGAAGAGCGACTTCCTGTCGAACATGAGCCACGAAATCCGCACGCCGATGAACAGCATCATCGGCATGACCCATCTGGCACTGAAAAATGCACCCGACCCCAGGCAGCGCGACTACCTGGAAAAAATCTACCACTCGGGCCAGCACCTGCTGGGCATCATCAACCACATCCTCGACTTTTCCAAGATCGAGGCAGGGCGCCTGGAGCTCGAGCAGCTCGAATTTCGCCTCGACACCCTGATGCAGGGCCTGGAAACCCAGCTCGGCGAAGCGGCAGCCGCCAGGGGCCTGCGCCTGGAATTCGACATCGCGCCGGAACTGGCGCGGCCCCTGCGCGGCGACCCGCTGCGCCTGGAGCAGGTGCTGCTCAACTTCGCCGGCAACGCCATCAAGTTTTCCGAGCGCGGCAGCGTCGTGATCCGCGCCCGCTCGCTGAACGCCTTCGGCCACGAGACCCTGGTGCGCTTCGAGGTCGAGGACAGCGGCATCGGCATCGCGCCCGAGGAATTGGGACGGCTGTTCACGTCCTTCCACCAGGCCGACCCCTCGACCACGCGGCGCTACGGCGGCACCGGCCTGGGCCTGGTGATCAGCAAGCAGCTGGCCGAGGCCATGGGCGGCGAGGTCGGCGTCGAGAGCGTGCCGGGGCGCGGCAGCACCTTCTGGTTCACGGCGCGCCTGGGCCGCGACGAGCAGCCGCGCCGGCGCGTGGAGCAGGCGGCGCCGAGCGCGCCGGCGCGCCTGGACGGGCGCAGCATCCTGCTGGTCGAGGACAACGTATTCTCCCAGCAGGTCGGGCGCGAGCTGCTGGGCGAGGCCGGCGCCACGGTGGTGGTGGCGAACAACGGCGCCGAGGCCCTGGTGCAGATGTACCGCCAGATGTTCGACTGCGTGCTGATGGACGTGCAGATGCCGGTGATGGACGGCTTCGAGGCCACGCGCCGCATCCGCGCCGACCCGCGCCTGGCCGACACCGTGGTGATCGCCATGACCGCGAACGCCGGCGTCGAGGACCAGGCGCGCTGCATGGCGGTCGGCATGAACGACTTCCTCACCAAGCCGGTGGCGCCCGAACACCTGGCGGCGACCATTGCGCGCGCGATCCGGCGCGGCGCGGCGGCGCAGGCGGCCGTCACGGTGCCGGATGCCCGTACGCCGGACGCCCGTATGCCGGACGCCTATATGCCGGACGCCCCTGCGCCGGATGCCCGTATGCCGGACGCCCCTATGCCGGACGCCCGTGCTCCCGAGACCGCGCCGCGCAGCGAGGGGAAGAACGCCGGCGGCGCCGCGCCCCTGCTGGACATCGCCGTGCTCGCCGCCACCTTCGGCGACAACCCGGAAAAGCTGCGTAAATATGCCTTCATGTTCCTCGACAGCGCGCGCGAAGGCCTGGCCGAGATCGACATCGCGCTGGCGTCGGGCGACCTGGAACGCGCCGGCGCGGTGGCGCACCGCCTGAAGTCGTCGGCAAGGGCGGTGGGCGCGATGGCCTTCGGCGAGGTCTGCGCCGAGCTCGAACAGCAGCACGCGCGCGGCGCCGTGGCCCAGGCGCGTGCCCTCGGGGCCCGCCTGCGCAGCCTGTTTGCACGGCTGGAGCGCCAGGTCGCGGCGGAACTTGGCGCGCGCGCGACGGATCATCGCTGAAGCACCGGCCGCCTTCCGCCGGCGGGGCAAAAAGAGTATGCTGTGGCGCCGAACTGCCCAAGCATACTGCGCCCACTTTCACCATGTCCTCGACTATCACGCCCGGCCTGCTGATCCTGCACGGCAACCAGATGGAAATGCTGCGCGAAGCCGTCTTCGACTGGCTGCGCACGCACCCGCTTGGGCCGCTGGAACAGGAAACGATCCTGGTGCAGTCGAACGGTTTCGCCGAGTGGCTCAAGATTGCCCTGGCCCAGGACCTGGGCGTGTGCGCCGCCACGCGCGTGGCGCTGCCGGCGCGCTTCCTGTGGGAAGCCTACCGCGCCACCCTGGGCCGCGAGCGCGTGCCCACCCGTTCCCCGTTCGACAAGGACCCGCTTACCTGGCGCCTGATGCGTCTCTTGCCGACGCTGCTGAAGGAACCCGTGTTCGCGCCGCTCACCCACTTCCTGGGCGACGGTTGCCCCGAGCGGCGCCTGCAGCTGGCCGAGCGCCTGGCCGATCTGTACGACCAGTACCAGGTGTACCGCGCCGACTGGCTGACGGACTGGGAAATCGGCCGCGACCAGTTGCGCCGCGCAGGCGGCGACCCGGTGCCCCTTAGCGCCGACCAGTGCTGGCAGGCGCGCCTGTGGCGCGCGGTGCACGAGAGCGTGCCGGCCATGCAGCGCGGCACCGGGCGCGCCGCCATCCACGAAGTCTTCGTTTCCGCGATCCTCTCGGGCGACCAGCCGAAGCACCGCCTGCCGCGCCGCGTGGTGCTGTTCGGGATGTCGGCCCTGCCGTACCAGACGCTGCAGGCGATCGCCGCGCTGTCGCGCCACACCCAGGTGCTGCTGGCGGTGCCAAACCCTTGCCAGTTCTACTGGGGCGACATCATCGAGGGCCGCGAACTGCTGAAGGCGGCCCATAAGCGCCATCCGGAACGCGGCGGTATCGACCTGGCTTCACTCCCCATCGAGGAACTGCACGCGCACAGCCACCCGCTGCTGGCGAGCTGGGGCCGGCAGGGGCGCGACTTCGTGCGCATGCTCGACGAATTTGACAACGAGGAAGGGCGCCCCGAAACCGCCGGCATGACCAAGCTGCGCATCGACCTGTTCTCCGACGGCCAGGGCGAGACCCTGCTGCAGCAGGTGCAGGCGGCCGTGCGCGACCTGTTGCCGCTATCCGAGCACCCGCAGATGCCGCCCGAGCCTGAAGACCGTTCGATCGAGTTACACGTTACCCACAGCACCCAGCGCGAAGTCGAAGTGCTGCACGACCAGCTGCTGGCGATGTTCGCCCGGGATGGCACGCTGCGCCCGCGCGACGTGGTGGTGATGGTGCCCGACATCGACACCTTCTCGCCGGCGATCCACGCCGTGTTCGACCAGCACCGCAGGAGCGACCCGCGCTACATCCCCTTCGAGATCGGCGACACGCGCGACCGCAGCGTCAATCCGCTGCTGGTCGCCCTCGAGTGGCTGCTGCGCCTGCCGCAGCAGCGCTGCCGCCAGAGCGAAGTACGCGATTTGCTCGACGTGCCGGCCGTGGCCACCCGCTTCGGTCTGCATGAAGACGATTTGCCCACGCTCGGCCACTGGATCGAAGGCGCCGGCGTGCGCTGGGGCCTGGACGGCGAACACCGTGCCGGCCTGGGCCTGGGCGCCGCCGGCGAACAGAATGCCTGGATCTTCGGCGTGCGGCGCATGCTGCTCGGTTACGCCAGCGGCGCCGGCCAACGCTACGGCGACATCGAGCCCTACGCCGAAGTCGGCGGCCTGGACGCCGCCCTGGCCGGTTCGCTGGCCCAGCTGGTCGAAAGCCTGCTGGACTGGCGCGCGCGCCTGGCCCAGCCGCGCACCCCTACGGAGTGGGGCGCGGAGGCGCGCGAGCTGCTGTCCACCTTCTTCGACGGCCGCGAGGAAGGCGACCGCCTGACCCTGTCGCAATTGAACGAGGGCCTGCAATGCTGGCTCGAAATGGCGGAGGCGGGCGGCTTCGACGAGCCGGTGCCGCTGGCCGTGCTGCGCGAAGCCTGGCTGAGCCAGATCGACCAGCCGACCCTGAACCACCAGTTCGTCTCGGGCGGCGTGACCTTCTGCACCCTGATGCCGATGCGCGCCGTGCCTTTCCGCGTGGTGTGCCTGCTCGGCCTGAACGACGGCGACTTCCCGCGCCGCGCGCCGCAGGCCGACTTCGATTTGCTGGCGCTGCCCGGCATGCACCGCCCCGGCGACCGCTCGCGCCGCGACGACGACCGCTACCTGATGCTCGAAGCCCTGCTGGCCGCGCGCGACAAGCTGTACATCAGCTGGGTCGGCCGCAACGTGCGCGACAACAGCGAGCAGCCGCCGTCGGTGCTGGTGTCGCAGCTGCGCGATTACCTGAAGCTGGGCTGGCACCTGGACCTGCACGACATCACCGTGGAGCACGCGCTGCAGCCCTTCAGCCGCCGCTACTTCGAGGAAGGCGGCCTGCTGACCTATGCACGCGAATGGCGCGCGGCGCACGGCGCGCAGGAAGGCGGCGCGGCCGGCGATTTGCCGCCGTATGAACTCGATTCCGAGTTCCGCCTGAAACTGTCGGACCTGGCCAGCTTCCTGAAGCAGCCGGCGCGCTACTTCTTCCGGCGCCGCCTGGGCGTGATGTTCGGCGAGGCCGAGGTGATCGGCGAGGACGAGGAACCGTTCGCCCTCGATGCCCTCGAACGCTACTTTTTGGAAGACAGCCTGCTCGACGACGCCGGCAAGCCCGAGGAACTCGACGAAGTGCGCACCACGCTCGACGCGCGCGCCGAACGCCTGGCGCGCGAAGGCGTGCTGCCGATCGGCCTGCTGGGCCGCCAGTGGCAGGAGCAATTGGTCGAAGGCCTGGTGCCGGTACGAAGCGCCTGGCTGCGCCTCGGCGCGCGCTTCCCGCAGGCGGCGCCCAAGCTGGCGGTGAGCCTGGAGCTTGGCGGCCTGCTGCTCGACGACTGGATCGACCGCCTGCGCAGCAATGGCGAGCAAACCGCCTGGCTGATGCAGATTTCCTCGAAGGTGCTCGACAAGACCGGCAAGCCGCGCGGCGACAAGCTGATCGTGCCCTGGCTGCGCCAGCTGGCCGCCGGCGCAGCCGCTGCGGCAGATTCGACGCCCATCACCGGCTACCTGGTCGCGCGCGACGCGGTGGTCACCATGGCGCCGATCGACAGCGCCGCCGCCCGCGACGAGCTGGCGAACCTGGCGCGCCTGTGGCGCCGCAACCTCGACGCGCCGCTGCCGCTGGCCTGCAAGACCGCGCTGGCGCAGGTACAGGATGGCGACGCGCGCGCCGTGTACGAAGGCGGCTTCGAGGTCTCGGGCGAAGTGGCCGACCCGTGTCTGGCGCGCCTCTGGCCCGATTTCGCGCACCTGAGCGCAAGCGGCAACTGGCCCGCCTTGGCCGACGAAGTGTATGGAGGACTGGCGCGCTGGCTGGAGGGCGTGGACATCACCAAGCTCGATGGAGAAGAAGCATGAGCCAGCTGCTCGACCCCCTGGCATTCCCGCTGCATGGCTCGCGCCTGATCGAGGCCAGCGCCGGCACCGGCAAGACCTGGACCATCGCCGCGCTCTACCTGCGCCTGGTGCTGGGCCATGGCGGCGACGCGGCTTTTGTGCGCCCGCTGCTGCCCTCGGACATCCTGGTGATGACCTTTACCCGCGCCGCCACGCGCGAACTGTCGAACCGCGTGCGCGAGCGCCTGGTCCAGGCCGCGGCTTACTTCCGCGGCGAACTGGGGCACGACGATCCGGCGCGCAAGGACCCTTATTTGCAGGACCTGGCTGCGAGCTACGCCGACGACAGCGCGCGCGTCGTCGCCGCCCACCGCCTGGTGCTGGCCGCCGAAACCATGGACGAAGCGGCGATCTTTACCATCGACGCCTGGTGCCAGCGCATGCTGCGCGAACACGCCTTCGATAGCGGCAGTTTATTCGACGAAGAATTGGTGAGCGACGAGCGCGCCCTGTTCGAAGATGCCGCCCACGATTACTGGCGCCAGCACGTCTACCCTTTGAGCAGCCACGCGCTGGCCGCCGTGATCGACACCTGGCGCGACGTCGAGGCATTGAAAGGCGCGGTGCGCGACCTGGTTGGCCGCACGGCGGTGCTGGGTGCGCCCGACCCCGAGCCGCTGGCCGCCCTGGTGGCGCGCGTGCAGCGCAGCCAGCAGGCGGAACTCGCCCGCCTGAAAAAAGGCTGGACCGAGCGCGCCGACGAGATGGAACGCTGGATCGCCGGCCAGCGCGACCTGAACCCCAAGTGCTTCAACGGCAACAAGATGCGCGCCGATTCGCTGGTCAAGTGGTTCGACGCCCTGCGCGCCTGGGCCGCCGACCCGGCCATGCTGGCACCAGACGCCGCCAAATTCAGCGACACCGCCTGGAAGCGCCTCACGCCGCACGGCATCGAGGACGCCTTCAGCAAGGGATTCAGCGCCGAGGTCCCGGGCTGCTTCGACGGCACCGAAGCACTGCGCGCGGCGCTCGACGCGATCGACCCGCTGGCCCACGCGCTGCTGCGCCACGCCGCCGGCCACATCGCCGCGCGCATGGCCGAACTCAAGCAGCGCACGCGCCAGTTCGGCTTTGCCGACATGCTGGTGCGCCTGAAGGATGCGCTCGAAGGACCGAACGGCGAGGCCCTGCGCCGCCGCATCGTCACCCAGTACCCGGTGGCGCTGATCGACGAATTCCAGGACACCTCGCCCGACCAGTACCGCATCTTCGACCTGCTGTACCGCGTGGCCGCGAACGACCCGGAGCAGGGCCTGTTCCTGATCGGCGACCCCAAGCAGTCGATCTACGGCTTTCGCGGCGCCGACATCCACAGCTATTTGTCGGCGCGCCGCGCCACCGCGGGCCGGCACTACCAGCTCGGCACCAACTACCGTTCCACCGCCGCGCTGGTGCAGGCGGTGAACCGCGTGTTCGAGTACGCGGAGCGGGACCCGTCGCATCCGGGCCATGCCAGCGGCGCCTTCCGCTTCCGCAAGGGCGAGGAAAATCCGCTGCCGTTCGAGCCGGTCGAAGCGGCCGGCGGCAAGGCCGAGCTGGTCGGCGTCGACGGACCCTACCAGGCGCTGACCATGAGCGCCAGCGCGCGCGAAGACATGAAGGCGGACGAATACCGCGCATTTTTCGCTCACCACTGCGCCGAACACATCGTCAAGCTGCTGAACGACGAGGCGGTTGGTTTCAGGGAAGGGAGCACGTTCACGCGCCTGATGCCGGCCGATATCGCCATCCTGGTGCGCGACCGGCGCGAAGCCGCGGCCATCCGCCAGGCCCTGATGCGGCGCCGCGTGGCCAGCGTCTACCTGTCCGACAAGGACTCGGTGGTCGAAAGCGAAGAAGCGCAGGACGTGCTGCGCTGGCTGCACGCGGTGGCCAATCCGCTCGACGGCGCCCTGGCGCGCGCGGCGCTGGCCACGCGCACGGCCGGGCTGCCGCTGGCCGAACTGGCGCTGCTCTCCAGCGACGAAACGGCGTGGGAAACCCGCGTCGAGCAGCTGAAGAACCTGCACAACTGCTGGCAGCGCCAGGGCGTGCTGGCCATGCTGCGCCGCTTCATCCACGAACTCGGCCTGCCGGCACGCCTGCTGCGCGAACCCGGCGGCGAACGGCGCCTGACCAATCTGCTGCACCTGGCCGAGCTGCTGCAGGAAGCCTCAGGCCAGCTCGATGGCGAGCAGGCCCTGATCCGCTGGTTCGCCGAGCAGGTGGAAGGCCTGGGCGAGGGCGGCGACGAGCGCGTGCTGCGCCTGGAAAGCGACGCCGAGCTGGTGAAGGTGATCACGGTGCACAAGTCGAAGGGCCTGGAGTACCCACTGGTCTACCTGCCGTTCGCCGTCACCGCGCGCAAGACCGAGCGCCGCAACCGCACCTTCTTCGACTATGTGGACGAGGAGGGCGGGCGCAAAATCGACCTGGCCCTGTCGGATGCGGCGCTGGAAGCGGTGGACCGCGCGCGCCTGGAAGAAGACCTGCGCCTGCTGTACGTGGCGCTGACCCGCGCGCGCCACTTCCTGTGGCTCGGCGTGGCGGCCGTTGCCGCCGGCAGGAAGGGCGAGAACCGCCTGCACGAGTCGGCGCTCGGCTACCTGCTCAGCGGCGGCAACGCGGTTGCGGTGCCGCACCTGGCCGAGCACCTGGAACGCCTGCGCGGCGAATGCAGCGGCATCGAACTGCATACCCTGGAAGACGACCTGGACGGCTGCACCATGCTCGAGCGCGTGGAAACGCGCGCGCCGCTAATCGAGCCGGCGCCGTTCGACGCCCGCTTCGAGCGCAACTGGGCGGTCGGCTCGTTTACCTCGATCACGCGCCACACCACGGCGCCGCCGCAGCGCGCGGCCGAGGAAACCCTGCTCGAAGAAGAGGAAGTGGCGGTGGCCGCCCCGCGTGGCGAGGACGCCCCCTGGCACCGCTTCCCGCGCGGCTCGGTGCCGGGCAACTTCCTGCACGAGCAACTGGAATGGATGGCCCAGGAAGGCTTCGCCGTCGACGACCCGGGCTTCGAATCGCGCCTGGTCCAGCGCATACAGCGCGCCGGCTGGGGCAACCGCCTCGACGACGCCCTGGCCTGGCTGCGCATGATCGCCACCACGCGCCTGCCGCCGTTCGGCGCCAGCCTGGCCGAGATCGAGGCGCCGCTGCCGGAGATGGAGTTCTGGTTCCCGAGCGAGGAGCTGGCCATCGGCGAACTCGATCGCCTGTGCCGGCGCCGCCTGCTCGGCAACGTCGCGCGCCCGACCCTGCCCGAGCGCGCCCTGCACGGCATGCTGAAGGGCTTTGCCGACCTGGTGTTCGAGCACGAGGGCCGCTACTGGGTGCTCGACTACAAGTCGAACGCGCTCGGCACGAGCGACGCCGCCTATACCAAACGCGCGATGGAAGAGGGCATGGCCGGCCACCGCTACGACATCCAGGGCGCGATCTACATGCTGGCCCTGCACCGTTTGCTGAAAAGCCGCCTCGGCGACCACTACGACCCGTCCGAACAACTGGGCGGCGCCGTGTTCCTGTTCCTGCGCGGGATCGCCAACACCGCGACCCACGGCTGCTATGTGCTGGAGCCGGACCTAGTGCTGCTCGACGGCCTGGACCGCCTGCTTGCGAATGGAAGTTTCGAATGACAGAAGAAGAAAAAATCGGCGCCCTGTGGCTGGAAGTGGCGCGCCTGACCGAGGCCGGCGAACTGCGCCGCCTGTCGGGCGCCTTTGCGCGCTTTGTTGCCTCGCTGGGGCGCGCATCGACAGGTGCTTCGCCGGCGATGCTGCTGGCCGCCACCGTGCTGTCCGAACTCGAAGGACGCGGCCACAGCTGCCTGCAACTGAGCGACCTGGCCGGTGACCCGGCCAGCCTGCTCGGCTGGACCGGGGAGCAGTGGCAGGGCCTGGCCGCCACCGTGGCGCCGCTGCCGAAGACCGCCAGGGCCTGGGCCAGCCAGATCGCGGCCTGCGAACAGGTGTGGAAGGTGGGCGACCTCGATTACGGCGAGCCGCTGGTGTTCGACGGCGAGCGCCTGTACCTGCGCCGCTATTGGCGCGACGAGACCGTGGTCGCGGCCAGCATCCGCGCCCGCGCCGCCGGCACCCGGTCGGTGGACACGGCCAAGGTCCATTCCTGGCTCGATTTGCTGTTTTTCTCGCAGCGCGCCAGCGAACAGCCGAACTGGCAAAAGCTGGCCTGCGCCGTGGCCCTGCGCGGCTCGGTGGCGATCATCACCGGCGGCCCCGGCACAGGTAAGACCTACACGGTGGCGCGCCTGCTGGCGCTGCTGTTCGCCACCGCCCCGGATGCCGCGCGCCAGCGCATCGCCCTGGCTGCGCCGACCGGCAAGGCCGCCGCGCGCCTGAAACAGTCGATCGACAAGGCCTTGAGCGAGCTGGCCGAACGCGTGGGCGAAGCGCTGCCGCTGCGCCAGTTGACCGAGCGCATGGGCGCCGCCCGCACCCTGCACAGTTTGCTCGGTGCGCGGCCCGACACCCGCTCGTTCGCCCACCACGCCGGCAATCCGCTCGACGTCGACGTGCTGATCGTCGACGAAGCCTCGATGGTGCACCTGGAGATGATGGCCAGCCTGCTCGATGCGCTGCCGCCCGGCGCCATGCTGGTGCTGTTGGGCGACAAGGATCAGCTGGCCTCGGTGGAAGCCGGCGCCGTGCTCGGCGACCTGTGCCACGACGCCCAGCGCGGCGGCTACAGCGCCGAGACTGCGGACTACGTGCACCGCGCCAGCGGCGAGGAGCTGCCGGCCGAATTCCTCGGCCACGCCGGCCCGCTGGCCCAGCAGACCGTGATGCTGCGCCACAGCCGCCGCTTCGGCGGACCGATCGGGCAACTGGCGCTGGCCGTGAACGCCGGCGACGCCGAGGGCGCGGAAGCCGTGCTGCGCGGCGCCGATGCGGCCCAGGTGCGCTGGATCGAGCGCGCGCACCAGCACCACGTGGTCAACCTGGCGCTCGAGGGCTACCAGCCCTACCTGGAGCTGCTGGTGGACCGCCCCGAGGGCAGCGCCCACGAGGACTGGGTGCGTGCGGTGCTGGGGCGCTTCGAGGCCTTCCGCATCCTGTGCGCCGTGCGCGAAGGCGAGTGGGGCGTATCGGGTTTGAACACCGCCATCGAACAGCGCCTGGAAGCGGCGGGCCTGCTGCGCCGCGGTGGCGAATGGTATGTCGGGCGGCCGGTGATGGTGACGCGTAACGACTACGGCACCGGCGTATTCAATGGCGACATCGGCCTGACCCTGAGCGACCCGGCCCGGCCGGGATCCTTGCGCGTGTACTTCATGGAAGGCGACGCCGTGCGCTCGGTGCTGGCCACGCGCCTGCGCAACGTCGAGACGGCGTTCGCGATGACAGTGCACAAGTCGCAGGGTTCGGAATTCCGGCACACGGTGCTGGTGCTGCCCGAGGACCGGCACGGCATCCTGACGCGCGAGCTGGTCTACACCGGGATCACGCGTGCGAGTGCGGAGTTCACGCTGGTGTCGCCGGCAGGGTCGGTGCTGGCGGAGGCGGTGGCGCGCAGGACGCACCGTGCGAGTGGATTGCGTGCCCTGCTTGGCGGCTGAGCGCCGCCAGGTGCATCAATCGCGGAGCAGGTAAAGGGCCAGCGGCGTATACACGGCGATGGCACCCAGGACGATCATCAGCAGGCCGAGCAGGGGATACCAGTTGAGCGTGCTGGACGGCGCTGCCGGCGCGGGGATGGACTGCTCGGTGATCGCTGCGGAATCGATGGCGTTCATGATGCGTATTGTTGACTGGGTGAAAGACGCGCTATTGTAGCCTCACGGAAAGTTTCCGACATCCCAAAATCATTGCTTTGTAGTATTTTTCCTACAACTGTCGCGCATGCATGCAAGGCGGGCACCGCCCGCCGCCCCGGTAAGCGACAGCGCCCGGCGCGCCGCCTGCTCAATTGTGAATGTATCTGGCGAACACGTCGCTGAAATCGCGCTTGGTGTGCGTATCGAACATCGCCGTATTCAGCGCTTCCAGCAGTTCGCCATACTGGCTCACCAGGCTGCCCGCGCCCGGCGCGATATTCAGCTTGTGCACCGACGCTGTGGCATCGAGCGCGCGCAGGGCGTTATCGCGCGACAGCGCATTGCGCTTTTGCTGCTTGCCGATCGTGATCAGGGCTTTATAGATATCCTTCAGCTGCTCGATGAAGCTCTTCTTCACGTCGATCGAAAACTTCGTGCCTTCCAGGTTGAATTTCAGCTCGATGTCCATGTCCAGCGTGCCGGCGGTTTCGATGCTGACGTCGGTGATCTGGTACGACGCATAATCGTAGCGCTTGATCGAGCGCTTCGAGGACACGGCCGAGTCGCCGTCCACGTGGATCAGGGCGAGGTTGGTGAAGCAGTATTCGTCCTTCTTGCTCTTGATGAGGAAGAAGATCTGCTCGCCGTCTTCGCTGAACAGGTAATCGTCCGCATCGACCTTGTCGTAATCGGCCGCGCCGACAATGACGCCGATATCGCTGAACCCCAGTGCTTCCGCTGCCAGTCTCTTGAACATGATCGCCCTCGCGTGATGAAAGCAGCCAGATTAGCACTGTTTCAAATTGGCAAATAGCGGATTAGCGGCCGCAACGATTTTTTGCGGGGAAAGCGCGGCATTGCCCCAACACGCCCGGCAAATGATCGGCCCCGGCGTCAAGATTGTAGCAATCAGGAAATTGCAATACTATCTATAACCTGTGTTGTAACGCACCGTTCTATCCTGAGGATCTGATTGCATGAAGACTATTCCATCGAAGCTGATACTGGCCGCATGCATTGCGTCGGCCTTCGCGTCGACCGCCCTGGCGCCGGCCCACGCCGCCGGCAAGCCGGCGGCCAGCGCATCGCAAGCCGGCCTGAAAGTGGACTTCCAGAAGTTCACCCTGCCCAACGGCCTGGACGTGGTCTTCCACATCGACCGTTCCGACCCGGTGGTGGCCGTCAACCTGACCGCGCACGTGGGTTCCTCGCGCGAAAAGGCCGGCCGCACCGGTTTTGCCCACCTGTTCGAACACCTGCTGTTCCTGGAATCGGAAAACCTGGGCAAGGGCGGCCTCGACAAGATGACGGCGCGCATCGGCGGCTCCGGCGCCAACGGCTCGACCTCGCAGGACCGCACCAACTACCTGCAGACGGTGCCGAAGGATGCGCTGGAAAAGATGATCTGGGCCGAAGCTGATAAACTCGGCTGGTTCATCAACACCGTCACCGAGCCGGTGCTGGCCAAGGAAAAGCAGGTCGTCAAGAACGAGAAGCGCCAGGGCGTGGACAACGCGCCGTATGGACACACCTGCTACGTCATCAACAAGGCCCTGTACCCGCTTGATCACCCCTACAACTGGCAGGTGATCGGCTCGCTGGAAGACCTGCAGAACGCGACCCTGGACGACGTCAAGGAGTTCTACCGCCTGTGGTACGTGCCGAACAACGTGACCCTGGTGATTGCCGGCGACTTCGATCCGGCCCAGGCGCGCAAGTGGGTCGAGAAGTATTTTGGCGAGATCAAGCGCGGCGCGCCGATCCAGGCCATGGCCAAGCGGCCCGGCGTGGTGAAGCAGACCGTGAAACTGGCGCACGAAGACAACTTCGCCAAGCTGCCCGAGCTGACCATGGCCTGGCCGACGGTCGAGGACCTGCACCCGGATTCGTACGCGCTGGAAGTGCTGGCCGAATACCTGTCCGACACCAAGCGCGCCCCGTTCTACCAGGTGCTGGTGGAAGACGACAAGCTGGCGCCCGCCGTCCAGATGGGCAACCAGACGGCGGAACTGGCCGGCCAGTTCATGCTGAAGGTGCGCGCCTTCGAAGGCAAGCCGCTCGACGACGTGGCCGCCTCGATCGACAACGCCTTTGCCAAGTTCGAGAAGGAAGGCATCTCCGAGCGCGACCTGAACCGCATCAAGGCCGGCCTTGAGACGCGTTTCTATAACGCGGTGTCGAGCGTGCTCGGCAAGTCGGCGCTGCTGGCCGAATACAACTACCTGACCGGCAACCCGGGCCACATCGAAGAAGGCATCCGCAAGACCCTGGCCGTCACCACGGCCGACGTGCGCCGCGTGTACGACACCTACATCAAGGGCAAGCCTTACGTTGCGACCAGCTTTGTCCCGCGCGGCAAGCTGGCGCTGGCCCTGAGCGGTTCCAGCAAGGCCGACGTGGTCGAGGAAAAGGTGGTGCAGGGCGCCGAGAACGCGGTCGATCCGAGCGCGAGCGCCGAATACGCCCGTACCCCGTCGAAGATCGACCGCAGCAAAGAGCCGCCCTACGGCCCGGCGCCGGTGGTGAAGGTGCCGCAGGTGTGGGACACCAGGCTGGCGAACGGCATGCGTGTGGTCGGCATCGAGAACGACGAAGTGCCGCTGGTGGAGTTCGACATCGCCATCGACGGCGGCCTGTTGCTCGACAAGCCGGAAAAGGTGGGCGTGGCCAACCTGATGGCGCGCCTGATGACCCAGGGCACGGCGAAGAAAACGCCGCAGGAACTGGAAGAAGCGATCCAGCAGCTGGGCGCCAACATCAGCGTGTTCGCGCGCAACGAAGACGTGCGCATCGGCGTCACCACGCTGGCCCGCAACTATGCGGCAACGCTCGACCTGGTCGAGGAAATCCTGCTGCAGCCGCGCTGGGACGAGAAGGAATTCGCGCTCATCAAGCAGAGCGTGCTGAGCCAGATCCGCCAGCAGGAAGCCGAGCCGAATGCCGTGGCCAGCCTGAACTTCGGCAAGCTCGTGTATGGCAAGGACGACCCGCGTTCGCGCAACATCCTGGGCACGGTGGAGAGCGTGAATGCGATCACCATCGACGACCTGAAGGCGTATTACCGCGCCAACCTGTCGCCTTCGGTGGCGCGCATGCACGTCGTTGGCGCCTTGCCAAAGGCGACGGTGACGCGTTCGCTGGCCGAACTCAACCGCGAGTGGAAGGCCAAGCCGGTCGCGCTGCCGGCCGCCGTGCCTGCACCGGCCCCGGCGCCGGCCAGGGTCTACTTCGTCGACGTGCCGGATGCCAAGCAGTCGGTGCTGCGTATCGGCTACCGCGCGCTGGCAGCCACCGACCCGGACTTCTACCCGGCGATCGTGACCAACTACATCCTCGGCGGCGGCGGCTTCGCCTCGCGCCTGACCCAGCAACTGCGTGAGGGCAAGGGCTACACCTACGGCATCAACTCCTCGTTTACGGGCAGCGACAGCGCCGGCCCCTTCACCATTGCCAGCGGCGTGCGCAGCAACGTCACGCTCGAGTCGGCCCAGCTGGTGAAGCAGGTGCTGCAGGAATACCCGGCCACCTACTCGGCGGCTGACCTGGAAACGACCAGGAACTTTCTGGTGAAGAGCAATGCACGCGCCTTCGAGACCTCGGCGGCGAAGCTGAACATGCTGGACAACATCAGCAAGTTCGGCTGGCGCGCCAGCTACGTCAAGGACCGCGAAGCCATCGTCAAGGCCATGACGCTGCCGCAGATCCAGTCGCTGTCGCAGAAGTACCTGGACCCGTCGAAGATGGTCTGGCTGGTCGTGGGCGACGCCAAGACCCAGTTGCCGCGCATGCAGGAGCTGGGCTTCGAGGAGCCGGTCGTGATCGGCAAATAAGCGGCAAATAAGCAGCAAATGAGCAGCAAATAAGCAGCAAATAAGCGGCAAACAAGCAGAGCAATTAGGCGGTCAATAGAACAGCCGGGGTCGGGTCTGGGATTCAGACACGGCCTCTGCTGTATCCGAGTTTTCGAAACGATAGAGAGAAAGCGTCGATGAACAATTTCCGCATTGCAGCTTTGGCCGGACTGGTCATGATGGGGCAGGTACACGCCGCACCGGTGACGAGTCACTTCCCCGCGCATGGACTTGGGTCCTTCCTGGCCGAGCAATTCGACCTGGCCAGTATCCGGAGCTCGTTTGGGCCACGGCGCACTCCGGCGCAGAGGACCTTCGCCGATTTCGGCATGCAAGCCAGCCGGGCCACCAACGATACACTGGTGTTCGAGACGCCGGGCAAATGGTTGTATGAACTGAAAATCGTGGGGCGGCGCGACGTCAACAACGACGGCATCGAGGACCTGGAGGTATGCTTCACCGATCGGGCCCTGAATGGCGGAACCTACGACACGACGAGCGGGCTGCTGATCACCCGTTACTCGGCAGGGACGTATGCCGTCGCCCTGAGCTACAGGCTTGACGATGGTATTTGCCAGGAAAGCCGGCGATAGTATTGCGGGCAGGGTCTGTTTCAAGCGCCGCCACCGAGCGGCGTGCTTTCACATGGTTGCACGCGCCGGAACGCCGCCATCGGCGCCGCGATCCACGATGACTGGTTTTGCATGATGACTGATCGCACTTGGTACTTCGGCTGGAACATCGTTGCCGCCGCCACCCTCCTGACCACGCTCACGGTAGGCATGCGCCTCGGCATCGGGCCTTTCTTCCTGCCGATGGTCGAGGACCTCGGCTTCAGCCGCAGCCTGCTGGCCTCGATCATCGCCATCGGCATGCTGTGCTATGGCCTGGCGATGCCGCTGGCGGGTTACCTGGTCGGGCGCTTCGGCACCCGTTTCGTGCTGCTGCTCGGCACCGCCGTCGTGTTCGGCTCGGTGATCTGGACCGTGAACGCCCGCTCGCCGCTGGCCTTCCTGCTGGCGTTCGGCGTGCTGATGTCGGTCGGTCTGGGCTTCACCAGCCCGGTGGCGCTCACGCCCATCATCAGCCGCTGGTTCACCCGCCAGCGCGGCATGGCGCTGTTCTTCCTGTCCACCGGATCGATGGCCGGCATGGCGCTGCTCACGCCGATTCTCACCGCGGCCATCCACGCGATCGGCTGGCAATCGACGCTGATCGGCTTCGCCATCCTGTTCACGGTGGTGACCGTCCCGGCGGCGCTGCTGTGCATGCGCGAGGGGGCGCCCGAGCATACCGACTTGCTGCCCGAGCAGGTCAGCGTCCACAAGGCCGGTAGCAAGGCACCGGCGGTCAGCCTGACGTTCGTTGCGGCGGTCCAGACGTCACCGTTCTGGAAAATCGTGATCGGCCTGTTCGCCTGCGGCTTCAGCATGAACCTGCTCGGCACCCACGGCGTGCCGATGCTGATGGACCATGGTTTCGATGCCATGACCAGCTCGTACGGTATCGGCCTGATCGG
Source organism: Massilia sp. BAP21 (assembly GCF_057801335.1). Classification (NCBI taxonomy): domain Bacteria; kingdom Pseudomonadati; phylum Pseudomonadota; class Betaproteobacteria; order Burkholderiales; family Oxalobacteraceae; genus Massilia; species Massilia sp. BAP21. The sequence continues at coordinate 5,633,215 of NZ_CM173596.1, read as the reverse complement.
CCTGGTGGCCATCCTCGGCACGCTGGTGCTGGGCCGGCTGTCGGACCGCCTGCCGCGCCGCAACATCCTCGGCACCATCTACCTGGTGCGTGGCCTAGGCTTCTTCGCGCTGCTGGCCGTCGGCACCCATTGGGAGCTGTATATCGCCGCGGCCATTGGCGGCATGGTCTGGGCTGGCAGCATCGCCACCTCGTCGGCGATGCTGGCCGATATCTACGGTGTGCGCCTGGTCGGCGTGATGTACGGCACCGCCTATCTCGGCCACCAGGTCGGCGCCATGCTCAGCTCCTGGCTGGGCGGCTGGGCCTTCGACCGCTTCGGCACGCACTGGGTCGCCTTCGGGATGTCCGGCGTGCTGCTGGTGATCGCGGCGGCCGTGTCGATGCGGCTGCCGCTGAAAGGTTTTACCTTGATGGCGCCGGTTGCACGGGCCGCCGGGTAGGGGACGAAGCTAGCGCAAGCCAAAAAAAGGGACTGCCGCGCTAACGGAAGTCCCTTTGTCGGTTGATGCAGGCGCCCGCGGGCGGCCCCGGATCAAGTGCGGCGCTTGCGCGTCACGACCGCCTTTTTCTTCTTCGGCGTCACCACGACCTTCGATTTGCTGCGGCTCGAAGCCTTGGCTTTCATCTTCACACCACCGCTCGAGGCCTTGATGCGCGGCGCACGGCTGCTGGCCTTCATCTTGACGGCGCGCGGGGCGCTGGCGACGACCGGGTCCTTGCCGTTGATGTAGCGGCGGATGTTCAGCGCGTCCATGATGCGCGCCGACGAGGCGCCGGCGTTCAGCAGCACCATGGTCGCGTTTTTGCCGGCGGCCTTGATGCTCATGATCAGGCAGCGGCCCGCTTCCTGGGTGTACCCGGTCTTCGACAGGCCGACGTCCCAGCCCTTGGCGCCGACCAGGCGGTTGGTATTGTGGAATTCGACTTCGCGGCTGTTGATGCTGACCAGGTTCTTGGCATCGGTGGTGCGGTCGGTGATTTCCTTGTACCCGCTGGCGGCGTTCGCCATCTTGACCAGGTCGGCCGCGGTCGAGCGGTTGTTCGGCGACAGGCCGGTCGGCTCTTCGATCACGGTGTTGGTCATGCCCAGCGCCGCGATCTTGCGGCGCACGGCGGCCTTGAAGGCCGGCACGCCGCCCGGATAGGTGCGGGCCAGCGAGGCGGCGGCGCGGTTGTCCGAGGACATCAGGGCCAGCTGCAGCACGTCTTCGCGCGGAATGCTGGCGCCCACCGGTACGCGCGAGCTGCTGTGCTTCAGGGTGTCGACGTCGCTGCGGTCGATCTCGATCAGTTCCTGCATGTCCTGCTTCGCGTCCAGGATGACCATGGCGGTCATCAACTTGGTCAGCGAGGCGATCGGCATGACGGCGCTGGCGTTCTTTTCCAGCAGGACCTTGCCGGTGTCATCTTCCACCACCAGGACCGATTGCGAACCGAACGGCACCGCGAGTGCGGCAGCAGACGAGATCGACAATAGGACGGCAGCGAACAGTTTTTTCATCATGGTGTCGGAATGGGGAGTCGGGTTGAGGGCCAGGATGCCAGGGCGGCATCGCGTCTTGCTGTAAGGCACACCGAAGCTTGAAAGATAGCATCGCCATTTCCCTATGTCTATGGCGCACAGGAAAAAACGACCCTGATATGCATATTTTCCCGAAAAAAAGGCCCTGCGTTGCTGCAGGGCCTTTTTAGAGTTGCAAGAAGCTGACTGCTTCGTCAAGCCGATTACTTCGGCTGATAGATCTTGTCGAATTCGCCGCCGTCGTCGAAGTGGACCTTCTGGGCGTTGCGCCAGCCGCCGAACAGCTCGTCGACCGTGAACAGCGAGATCGGCTTGTAGTTCGCCGCATACTTCTTCATCACGGCTTCGTTGCGCACGCGCAGGAAGTGCTTGGCGCCGATTTCCTGGCCGGCCGGCGAGTACAGGAAGTTCAGGTAAGCCGTTGCTGGTTTACGCACGTTGCGGCGGTCGACCACCTTGTCGACCACGGCCACCGGCGATTCGGCCAGGATCGAGGCTTGCGGATACACGACCTCGAAGTTGTCGCCGAATTCCTTGCGCACCATGCTGACTTCGTTCTCGAAGGTCACCAGCGCGTCGCCGATCTGGCGCTGGGTGAAGGTGGTGGTGGCGGCACGGCCGCCGCCGTCAAGGATGGGCACGTTCTTGAAGATGCGGCCGACCAGGTCGCGTGCCTGGGCTTCGTTGCCGCCCTTTTTCAGCACCGAACCCCAGGCCGCCAGGTAGGTGTAGCGGCCGTTGCCGGCGGTCTTCGGGTTCGGGATCACGACCTGCACGCCCGGCTTGGCCAGGTCGTCCCAGTTCTTGATGCCTTTCGGATTGCCCTTGCGGACCAGGAACACCATGGTCGAGTAGTAGGGCGCCGCATTGTTCGGGAACTTCTTCGCCCAGTCCTTGGCCACCAGGCCGCGGTCGGCCAGCATGTCGATGTCGTTGGCCTGGTTCATGGTGACGACCGAGGCTTCCAGGCCGTCTGCCACGGCGCGCGCCTGCTTGCTCGAGCCGCCGTGCGATTGCTTGATGTTGACGGTGTCGCCGGTTGCTTTCTTGTAGTCGGCAATGAAGGCCGGGTTGATATCCTTGTACAGCTCGCGCGCCACGTCGTAGGACACGTTCAGCAGCTCGACGTTGGCGGCGCTTGCGCTCAGCGGCAGGGCGGCGCCCAGGGCCAGTGCGACGCCAAGCGACAGCGCCAGGCGGCGCAGGGGCAGGAAGTGTTGATTCGGCATATGTTCTCGCTTTTTGTATGCTATTGGGACAGTGTGCATGTTCCTTAATTTCGGCACGAAACGGAAGAATACTTTCGTCATATGCTTAGAAGCTGCGCGCGCCTGGGCGGAGGTATGCATGGCTTCCGGCAGACGAACCCGCTTTCGGTGTATAGTCCGGTCATTGCGTTACCCCGACGGGATAGCGCTTTGCAAAAGCGCTTTGCAAAAGAATAGTGAGACAAGGATGTACAGGTTAGATGGTATGGGTATCGATATTCGCATAGCAGCACCGGCCGACGCCGCTTCCGCCTGCGCCTTGCTCCGCCGCTCGATCGCGCTCGGCTGCGAGGCCGATCATCGCGACCAGCCAGGGCTGCTCGACACCTGGCTCGGCAACAAGACGCCGGAAAATGTCGCCGCCTGGTTCGCCGCGCCGACCAATTACGCCATCGTTGCCGAGCAGGACGGCAAGCTGCTCGGCCTGGCCTTGCTAACCCAGGCCGGCAAGGTGCCGCTGTGCTACGTCGAGCCGGACGCCTTGCGCATCGGCGTCGGCCGCGCCCTGCTGGCGGCCCTGGAAACGCAGGCGCGTACCTGGAACATCCGCAAGCTGCACCTGCACAGCCCGCACAGCGCGGCGCAATTTTTCGAGCGCCATGGCTACACGAATGCGGGCCTAGAAAGGTCCTGCTTTGGTATGGAAAGCAACCTGTTGTGGAAAGCACTGGATATCGATCCAGCGGTTGCAGCGAAACAAGGCAAACGATTTTGTAATTGCAGTCAATAAGCAACAAGTAAGCACTTCTTTGTGCGAAGTTGTTAAGTTATAGTACGCAACTTCGCATCGATGAGTAGCTTATGTCTTCCCGTAGAGATTTCCTTCGACAGGGCATGCACCTGTCCGCCCTCGGCGTCCTGAGCCCGACCCTGATCGGCAGTGCCCAGGCTGCAGCGCAGGCAGCGCCGGCCGACCTGACTCCGCCTCCCGATTTGTTCGACGCGCAATTGCTCGACCTCGATTTCTGGGTCAAGCCGCGCACGCTCACCGTCACCCGTCCGGCCAGTGGCGAAAAGGCCAAGATCCTGTACTGGAAGGACGGCGAGATGATCGATTCCGCCTACCAGCAACTGTGCCACCTGCTGCGCGACGTGAATGGCAAGCAGACCGCGCCGATCGATCCGAAGCTGCTGGAAATCCTGTGGAGCACGCAGGCCTTTATCGCCCGCTACGGCCTCGAGCAGCCGCTCGAGATCCTGTCGGGCTACCGCACCCCGGCCTCGAACGCACGCCTGATCGAAGCCGGCGTGCCCGCCGCGCGCAAGTCGCTGCACATGACGGGGAAGGCGGCCGACATCCGCATCGCCAGCCTGAACGAGGAAGTGCTGGGCGGCCTCGTGCGCAGCTTCCGTACCGGTGGGGTGGGGTACTACTACCGTTCCGGCCCGAAAGGCGGCTGGATTCACGCCGATACCGGCCTGAACCGCACCTGGAAGGGATGATCGCACCGCGGTGCGCCGGTTCGCAGCGATTCTTGCTATCGTAGGGGTGTGCGGCGCCGCTTGCGCCGCCGTATCGACGCATCCCGACTCATTCGATCCGAGGAGAAAACGATGGCAACGATGAACGCACCCACGATGGACCGCCGCACCAGCCCGGAACGCCGCCTCGCCCTGCGCGAAGGCCGCCGCTCCGCCATGTCGGCGCTCGATTACCTGGCCATGGCGCTGCTGATCATCGGCGGCCTGAACTGGGCCATGGTCGGCCTGTTCGACGTCGATATCGTCGCCACCATCTTTGGCCCGGGCAGCCCGGCAACACGCCTGGTGTACGTGGTGGTGGGCCTGGCCGCGCTGTACTCGATCTACACGACGGCGAAGATGGCCACTGCCAAGCGCCATTGATGGCGTCGCCCGCGGCCGTGCGCATCGGCCTGATTTCCGATACCCACGGCCTGCTGCGCCCGGAAGCCTTGAGCTTCCTGGCCGGCTGCGACCGTATCGTGCACGGCGGCGACATCGGTAAACCCGGCATCCTCGACGAGCTGGCGCGCATTGCGCCCCTGACCGTGGTGCGCGGGAACAACGACCGCGAGGCCTGGGCCGCCGCCATCCCCGTGACGGCGACGCTGCACTGCGCGGGCGTGACCCTGTACGCGATCCACGACCTGAAGGAACTCGACATCGACCCGCGCGCGGCCGGGGTGCGCGTGGTCGTCTCCGGTCATTCGCACAAGCCGGCCTGCAGCGAGCGCGGCGGCGTCCTGTATGTCAATCCGGGTAGCGCCGGCCGCCGCCGCTTCACGCTTCCGGTTTCCTGCGCCGAACTGCTGATCGAGGGTGATGTGGTGACGCCGCGCATCGTCACCATCGTCGACGATTGAAGCCGCGGCACACGCATGCATGTAAATGCCGTAGCATACGGCTCTTACGTTATTCTTATCGCATGTCATGACCGCATCAAACGAATCCCAAGACACCCCGCCGCGCTTTCGTCCCCGTCCCTGGATCCACCTCGAGACCCCGCAGGATGTCGAGCTCTGGATCGCCGAACACGACCAGGCGATGCAGGACCTGATCAAGCCGCAGGAAACCGGCTATGGCGTCAAGTTCACGCTGGCCGAAGGCGGCGACATCTACCTGCAGACCGGCGAGGACGCCATCGTGCTCGACGTCGAGCCGGACGCGGCCTGGATCGCGCCCCTGATCACGGCGGCCACCGGCGCCGAGCCGCCGCCGGGCCAATACTGGCTGCTGCCGGCGGACAGGCTGGTGCAGCTGGTCATCGGCTTGTCGAGCCTGGTTGCCAGCACCACGCTGGTGGTCGGCCACCGCTTCGGCTCCCATGGCCGCCGCATGAGCTATTAACGATCCCTGGCGCGGCACGCCGCGCATCTTGCTGCATGCAGCGGCCGCGGCGTATCCGCATCAGAAATGATGCGTTACGCCCATCGCCAGCGTCCGCGTCTCGATTCCCATCTGCGGCATCGTCGTCCCTGCCACCAGCGGCAGGGCGGTGCCGTTCAGGATCACCGTCGACACCCCGAAATTGCGCACCGACCCGGCCCGCAGGTACAAGCCGGTGCGGCGCGACAAATCGTAATCCGCGCCCAGCATGATGCCCAGCGCCGACGACTCGGCCAGCTGGCCGGAAAAATCGCGCGCCCGCTCGGTATCGCGGTACACGGCCGAGGCCCGGTAGGTGAACTGCCCACGCGGCACGATCAGCCCCAGCGTCACCAGCGAGGCCTCGCCGCTCTGCGCCTCGCGCGGCTTGATCTGGACCCAGGACGTCGACAACACCAGCCGGCCATTGTCGAAGATCGCGCCGACCGACGGGATATCCGTGCGGACGCTGCGCGCAGGCGTCCCGGCTGTGACCACGACCGGGCTGCTGAAGCCCTGGGTCAGGCTGGCCGCCAGGTAGAACGGTCCGCTGTTGTACGACAGCACGCCGCCGCGCGCGCCGGTCCGCGGTTCGTTGGTGCCGGTCGGGTTGGTGGCGTAGATGAACTGGGCCGACAGCGGGCCGACGCGCGGCGTGGCGTAGGTAATCGACTTCGGAACGCGCACCGGAATCGTCGCCGCGCCGGGGCCGAGGTCGGTGTTCGAGCCGAGGCCGCGTGGGGTCTGCATGATGCCGCCGCCGACCCAGGTGTAGACCGAGTTCGTGACCGGCAGGCCGTAGGGATCGATGAACAGCGGCAGCATCGCATTGATCTGGTTACCGATGCGCACCGTGCCCCAGGTGGCCGAACGCAAGCCAACCCAGGATTCGCGGTTGAACAGGGCCGCGGCCTGCTGGCTGCCGTCGTCGGCATTCAGGCCCGCTTCCAGCTTGATCTCCGCCTTCAGGCCGCCGCCCAGATCTTCCGATGCGTAGAAGCCAAGCTTGGAGCTGTAGGTGCCGCCGCTTTGCATCTGCCACTTGCCCGCGGCGTGGTCGGTCTTCGTGTACAGCGCGCCGAGGTCGACGGTGCCGTAGACCACCGTGGTGCTGGCGGCACGGCTGAATTCGGGCAGCTGGGCCAGGCGGGTCATCAGGTAGGAGGGCGTGGTCTGGGCACTGGCATGAGTGAAAGCGCAGGCGAGGGCGGTGCAGAGCAGGGCGCGGCGGAAGGAGCTTGGCATGGAGGAAAGGTGGGTGAAATTGATGGCGCGCATTATTGCATATGGATAATGTGCGTCACCAGCGAGGCGGGGTGGACATTTGTTGTGCTTAGGTAACAAATGTCAGCGTGCCTGATATTGCCCACGTTTCGAACGATCGCATGCCGTACCGCGTGGACACAGGTGTCCACCCTACCAAAGCAAGACACGAGTACCTAGCGCAGTGTGGCCCAGAGCGGATGTAGGGTGGGCCGGGCCGCGCCAGGCACCTGTGCCCACGCGGTCTTTCGTGTCCATGCACACCCCACCGCCACAAACAAAAACAGCCCGCCAAAGCGAGCTGTCTTTCCAAGGGGCGATCCGATTACATATTCGGATAATTCGGCCCGCCGCCACCCTCCGGCGTCACCCACACGATATTCTGCGTCGGGTCCTTGATGTCGCACGTCTTGCAGTGCACACAGTTCTGCGCATTGATCTGCAAGCGGTCCTGTCCCGCATCGGTCTTCACGTACTCGTACACGCCCGCCGGGCAGTAGCGCTGCTCGGGGCCGGCGTACTTGGCCAGGTTCACCTCGACCGGAATCGCCGGATTTTTGAGAGTCAGGTGCACCGGCTGGTCTTCCGCGTGGTTGGTGTTCGAAATGAACACCGACGACAGCTTGTCGAAGGTCAGCTTGCCATCCGGTTTCGGATACACGATCGGCGTGAATTCCGAGGCCGGGCGCAGGCATTCGTTGTCGGCGTGCTTGTGGCGCAGCGTCCATGGCGCCTTGCCCTTGAAGATCAATTGGTCGATGCCAGTCATCACCGTGCCCAGGTACAGGCCCTTGCTCATCCACGGCTTGAAGTTGCGCGCCACGTGCAGTTCTTCGTGCAGCCAGGAGTTCTTGAAGGCTTCCGGATAGCTCGTCAGTTCGTCGTGCTGGCGGCCTGCGCCGAGTGCGGCAAAGGCCGATTCCGCAGCCAGCATGCCGGTCTTGATCGCGCCATGGCTGCCCTTGATGCGGCTGACGTTCAGGAAGCCGGCGTCGCAGCCGATCAGGGCGCCGCCCGGGAACACGGTCTTCGGCAGCGATTGCAAGCCACCCGCGGTGATGGCGCGCGCGCCGTAGGAGATGCGCTTGCCGCCTTCGAAGTAGCCGCGGATCGACGGGTGGGTTTTGTAGCGCTGGAATTCCTCGTACGGCGACAGATACGGGTTCTGGTAGGACAGGCCCACCACGTAGCCGACGGCCACCTGGTTGTTCTCCAGGTGATACAGGAAAGAGCCGCCATAGGTATCGGTCGGCAGCGGCCAGCCGGCGGTGTGGATCACCAGGCCCGGCTTGTGCTTGGCCGGGTCGATTTCCCAGAGTTCCTTGATGCCGATGCCGTACACCTGCGGGTCCTTGCCCTTGTTCAGGTCGTACTTGGCCATCAGCTGGCGGCCCAGGTGGCCGCGCGAGCCTTCGGCAAAGAAGGTGTACTTCGCGTGCAGCTCCATGCCGAGCTGGAAGTCCGGACCTGGTTCGCCGTCGCGTTTCACGCCCATGTTGCCGGTGGCGACACCCTTCACCGAGCCGTCTTCGTTGTAGAGGATCTCGGCCGCCGGGAAGCCGGGGAAGATCTCCACGCCCAGGTTTTCCGCCTGCTGGCCCAGCCAGCGCGTCACGTTGGCCAGCGAGATGATGTAGTTGCCGTGGTTGGTCAGCGACTTCGGCACCATGAAGCCCGGCGTCGCGTACGACTTGGTCTCGGTCAGGAACAGCACCTGGTCTTCGGTGACCGGGGTGTTGAGCGGCGCGCCGAGTTCCTTCCAGTTCGGGAACAGCTCGTTCAGCGCGATCGGGTCCATCACCGCGCCCGACAGGATGTGGGCGCCGACCTCGCTGCCTTTTTCCAGCACGCAGACCGAGACGTCCTGGCCTTTTTCCGCCGCCAGTTGCTTCAGGCGGATCGCCGCCGACAGGCCCGCCGGGCCGCCGCCGACGATCACAACGTCGTACTCCATTGCTTCGCGCGGTCCGTATTGTTCGAGGATGTTGGTAGGCTCTGTCATGGTCGTAAAATGGGTTAAAAAAATTTAAGCACGAGTGTGCGGGTTTTTGCTGCCGTTTGCAATGTGGCACGCCGGTTTAGGGCAACTTTTAGGTGCCTTAATCTAATCCCGGCGGTCCGCGGCTGCGTTTTATGACATCATTATGCCTTCATAGTCATCCGTGCAGCGCCACCCCAGACAGGAGCCAACGTGGGCATTGAAGTGAATTTTGAAGGAAAGATCGCCATGGTCACCGGCGCCTCGAGCGGCCTCGGGGCGCGCTTCGCGAAAGCCCTGGCCGGCGCCGGCGCCCAGGTGGTGCTCGCCTCGCGCCGCATCGAGCGCCTGAAGGAGCTGCGCGCCGAAATCGAGGCCGACGGCGGCGCCGCCCACGTGGTCACGCTGGATGTGACCGACCTGGCCAGCATCAAGTCGGCGATTGCCCACGCCGAAACCGAAGCCGGCCCGATCGACATCCTGGTGAATAACTCCGGCGTGCAAAGCACCCAGCGCCTGCTCGACGTCACCGAAGACGATTACCAGTACATCATGGACACCAATTTGCGCGGCGCCTTTTTCGTGGCGCAGCAGGCGGCCAAGCGCATGATCCAGCGCGCCAAGGGCGACCCGCGCAAGCAGCACCGCATCGTCAACATCGCCTCGGTGGCCGGCCTGCGCGTGCTGCCGCAGATCGGCGTCTACTGCATGAGCAAGGCCGGCGTGGTGCAGATGACCAAGGCAATGGCGGTGGAGTGGGGCAAGTACGGCATCAACGTGAACGCCATCTGCCCTGGCTACATTTCCACCGAGATGAACGAGGATTATTTCGAGACCGAGCAGGGCAAGAAGCTGATCGAACTGCTGCCGCGCAAGCGCCCGGGCAAGCCGGAAGACCTGGATGGCCTGCTGCTGTTGCTGGCAGCCGAGGAAGCCCACTTCATCAACGGCGCCATCATCACGGCCGACGACGGCATGACGGCGCAGTAAGTTTTTGCAGCACCGATTTTTTAGCAACAAGAGCAGGAAGCATGAGCAACAAGAAGTTGGTACACACGATGCGGATGCCCGTCCGCTGGGGCGACATGGACGCCATGGGCCATGTCAACAACACGGTTTATTTCCGCTACATCGAAACGGCGCGCATCGCCTGGCTGGAACAGGTGGGCGCCTTGCCCGACCCGAGCAGGAGCGGGCCGGTGCTGATCAATGCGCAGTGTTCGTTCCTGAAGCAATTGAAATACCCGGCCGAGATCGAGGTCACGTCCTGGGCCGGTCCGCCGGGACGGTCGAGCTTCGAGGTGTCGCACGAGATTCGCCTCGTGGAGGCGAATGGCGAGGCCGGCGCGCTGCATGCCGAAGGCGCGGCCAAGATCGTCTGGGTCGATTTCGCGGCGGAGAAGTCGGTGCCGCTGCCGGATGAGATACGCAGCCTGCTGCCGGCTGCATGATGCGAAGCGCCCGGAGGGCGCTTTTTTATTGGCACCTGTAACCTCTACATTCGCGCAACTAGCCGAAGCGGAAACGTCTCCCGTACGGTGGGCACCCCGTGCCCACGCGGTACGCACCCCTCCGCCAGTCCGCAGCAGCGAGGCATCGCTCGAAACGCCTCCATCCACGACAAACCAGGCACGGCGACCGGCTCCGCTTGAAGCCGGGGAGCGGCAATTCACGGCCACGGGTGCAAGCATGCGCACGTACCGCGTGGGCACGGAGTGCCCACCGTACGGGATACGCTTCGTCCCATCTACGTGCTAACACCACTCAACCGTCAAGCCCCATAGCCAGACCGTTGTAATCCCGTCGCTTGTGAAAATGTGTGAGTTTTTACCACCTTGCGATGTGGCAATATGACGCGCTTTCGGAACCGGCAACCGGAAAGCGCATCCCCGCTGCATAAACGTCGACTGTCAAGTGTTGCAAAAGAGGCTTGCCACTAGCGACATTGTTCTCGAAGGCAAGTCGCGCGATTATAATTTGAACGGCAACACCCGGTCGCACGATTGAACCTTGCTGTCGAATTCGCCCTCACTTCCTACGCATCTCTCGTCTATGTCCACTCACGAAGTCGCCTTCTCCATTGCCCGGCACGCTGCCTGGGCCCCTGGCGTGACTTCGTCCGACGCATGGGCCGCGTGGGTTGATACGCCCTGGCCCATCGCCATGGGCGAGGAGCCGAAGGTCGCCGCCATGCCCGCCATGCTGCGCCGGCGCGCCGGCTTCCTCGGCCGCATGGCGCTCGAAGTGGCCTACGACTGCCTGGAAGGCCAGGCCGACGTGCCCACCGTCTTCTGCTCGCGCCACGGCGAGGTGGCGCGCTCCATCGAACTCCTGAGCGACCTGGCGCGCGGCGAACCCCTGTCGCCCACCGCCTTCGGCCTGGCCGTGCACAACGCCAGCGCCGGCCTGTTCTCGATCGCGCGCGCCGACCGCGCCAACCACGTGGCCCTGGCCGGCGGCAGCGCCACCGTCGAACATGCCGTGATCGAAGCCTGCGGCATGCTGGCCGACGGCGCGCCGCGCGTGCTGCTGGTCGCCTGCGACGCGCCGCTGCCGGGCCTGTTTGCCGCCTTCGAGGATTGCGACGAGCAGCCCTGGGCCTTTGCCTGGCTCATGACCGCGGCCGATGCCAAGCCGCTGCGCCTGTCCTGGCAGGGCGCGCAGGCCGGGGAGACGGCGAGCACGCCGGGCGGCCTGGATGTGCTGCGCTTCCAGCTTGGCGCCACGCCCGCGCTGGTGCGCGACACCGGCGCCATGCGCTGGACCTGGAGCCGCGATGCGTGAGCGGCTCTGGCACGGCTGGCGCGTGCTCGCCACCGGCATCAGCTTCGCGCTGTTCGGCCTGGGCGGCCTGCTGCTGCGCGTGCTCGTGTTCCCGCTGCTGGCGCTGTGCCTGCGCGACCCGCAGGCGCGCATGCATGCGGCGCGCGCCACCATCCGCGCCAGCTTCCGCGCCTTTGTCGCCATCATGCGCGGCCTTGGCGTGCTGCGCTACGAAATCCACGGCCTCGACAAGCTCGAGCGCCAGGGCCAGCTGATCCTGGCAAATCACCCGACCCTGATCGACACCGTGTTCCTGATCGCCTTTGTGCGCAACGCTGATTGCATCGTCAAGGGCGGCCTCTGGAACAACCCGTTCACAAGCGGCCCGGTGCGCGCGGCGCGCTACATCTGCAACGACCGCGGCCCCGAGCTGGTCGACGACTGCATCGCCTCGCTGCGCGCCGGCGGCAACCTGATCGTGTTCCCGGAAGGGACGCGCACCCCGCGCGGCGGCGCCATGCAGCTGAAACGCGGCGCCGCGAATATCGCCGTGCGCGGCGCGCGCGCCGTGACGCCGGTGCTGATCACCTGCACGCCGCCCACGCTCGGCAAGGGCGACAAGTGGTGGCACGTGCCGCCGCGCCAGGCCAGCTTTCGCATCGAGGTGCTGGACGACATCGGCGTCGAGCGCTTCAGGGACACCGGCGTGAGCGAGGTCCTGGCCGCGCGCCGCCTCACCGAACACCTGCAACATCTTTTTTTGGAAGAAGGCCAGCAACATGCTTGAACAGGAAGTGAAGGAACTGATCATCGACGTCCTCCAGCTGGAAGACATCGCTCCCGCCGACATCGACAGCGAGGCGCCTCTGTTCGTGGAAGGGCTGGGCCTCGATTCGATCGACGCGCTCGAGATCGGCGTGGCGCTGCAGAAGCGCTACGGCATCACGCTGTCGGCGGAGTCGCAGGAAACGCGCCGCCATTTCGCATCGGTGCGCGCGCTCGCAGCGATGATTGAAGCTAACCGCAAGAAGTAGGAGAAGGCCATGGTAGCCATTAACGACATGAACCGCGACGAACTGTTTGTCTGGACCGCCGACCTGCTGGCCGAGATGTTCGAACTCGACCGCGACGCGCTGACCCCGGAATCGAACCTGTACGCCGACCTCGACATCGACAGCATCGACGCCGTCGACCTGGCCGTGAAACTCAAGCAGATGACCGGCAAGCGCCTGGCGCCGGAAGTGTTCAAGACCATCCGCACCATCGGCGACGTCGTCGATGCCTTGTCCGACCTGGCAGTGTCCAACCTGGCGCCGGCCGGCCTGGCCGAAGAGCAGCCGGCGTAACAGTGGTCTGGAATGTCCTCGCGGCGGCGCTGACGCTGCTGTATCCGCTGGCGATCTGGTTCGGCCACGGCGCGGTCGAGCCGCGCTGGCTGGCCAGCCTGCTGCTGGCGACCGTCGCCGTGCGCCTGCCGGCCTTGAGAATCAACGCCTCGGCGCGCTGGTCGGCCGCGGGTGCGCTGGCGCTGGTCGCCGTCGCGGTGGCCTCGAACGCGGTGCTGCCATTGAAGCTGTATCCGGTGCTGGTGAACGGGGCGCTGCTGGCCGCCTTCGGCTACAGCCTGGTGCACGGCCCCTCGATGGTCGAGCGCCTGGCGCGCCTGCGCGAGCCGGACCTGCCGCCCGAAGGCGTGGCCTATACGCGCCGCGTGACGCAGGCCTGGTGCGCTTTCTTTGTCGTGAACGGCGCGATTGCACTGGGCACGGCGCTGTTCTGTTCTGAAGCCGTGTGGTCGCTCTACACCGGCGTGATTTCCTATCTGCTGATGGGGCTGATGTTCGGCGGCGAATACCTGCTGCGCATACGCTTCAAGCGGCTGCATCATGTCTGATTTGTTTGCCCGTCTCGCCACGCGCGATGTGAACGCGCTGGCTGGCCGGCGCGCCGGCCAGCCGGTCTCCCATGGCGAATGGTTGGCGCGCGTGCGCGCCTGGGCTGCGCTCGGACGCGCTACCTCCGCCACGCACATCGCCCTGTATCTCGACGACAGCCTGGAATTCGGCGCCGCCCTGGCCGGCGCCTGGCTGTCCGGCAAAACCGTGTGGATGCCGGCCGACACGCTGCCGGCCAACTGCGCCGCGCTGGCTGGCGCAGTGGGTGCCTTCTGGGGCGAGTTCCCGGCATCCTGCGCGCCTGCCGTCCCCGCCGAGGGCGCCGATGGCCACATCGACTGGACCGCGCCGGCGCCGGACTTCCCGGCCATGGTGGTCTACACCTCGGGCAGCACTGGCGCGCCGACGCCGATCCGCAAGCAACTGTCGCAGCTGACCGGCGAAATCGAGGCACTGGACACCCGGTTCGGCGCGCAGCTGGGCGACGCTGAGGTAGTGGCCACCGTCTCGCACCAGCACATCTACGGCCTGCTGTTCCGCGTGCTCTGGCCCCTGACGGCCGGCCGCGCGATCCACGCCGAGCGCCACGAATACCCGGAAACCCTGGCGCGCGCGCTGGCCGAGCGGCCTTGCGTGCTGCTCGGCAGCCCGGCCCACCTGAAGCGCCTGCCCGAGCACCTCGACTGGCAGGGCGCGCGCGACCGGCTGCGCGCCGTATTCTCGTCCGGCGGCATGCTCGAAGCCGACGCTTCGATTCACGCACGCACGCTGCTCGGCCAGGCGCCGATCGAAGTCTACGGCAGCTCGGAGACCGGCGGCATCGGCTGGCGCCAGCGCGGACAGCAACCGGACGAGGGCTGGAGCCCGCTGCCTTTCGTGCACTGGCGCGCGGGCGACGATGGCTTGCTGGAAGTCGATTCGGTCCAGGCCGGACCAGGCGGCTGGCAAACCCTGTCGGACCGCGTCGAAGCCCTGGATGGCGGGCGCTTCCTGCTGCGCGGCCGTGCCGACCGCATCGTCAAGATCGAAGAAAAGCGCGTCTCGCTCGATGCGGTGGAGGCGGCGCTCGTGGCAGGCGGCCTGGTGCGCGAAGCACGCGTGCTCGCGCTCACCGCTGGGCACCAGGAAAGCCACCAGCGCCAGTCGCTGGCCGCCTTTGTCGTGCTGACCGGGGAGGGCGCCGCGCTGCTGGAAGCGGGCGGCAAGAACGCCATGAACACGCGCCTGCGCACGCTGCTGGTATCCAGCGTGGAGGCGGTGGCGCTGCCGCGCCGCTGGCGCTATCTCGAGCGCCTGCCGGTGAATGCCCAGGGCAAGACCACCCAGGCGCTGCTGCTGGCGCTGCTGGAGCCGACGCAGGATGCTCGCCCGCGCCGCCCAGCGCTGCGCGTGCTGGAACAGGCCCCTGCGCGGGTGCTGCTGGAACTCACCGTGCCGCCCGACCTGCTGTACTTCGACGGCCACTTCAGCGTGGCGCCGGTACTGCCGGGCGTGGTGCAGGTCGACTGGGCGATTGCCTACGGCAGGCAGTACCTGGGCCTGGGCGGCGGCTTTGCCGGCATCAACGCTTTGAAATTCCAGCAGATGATCCGTCCCGGCCACCCGGTGCAGCTGGAACTGGTCCATGACACGAATAAAAACAGCCTGAACTTCCGTTACTTTTCCGACGCCGGCGCCCATGCCAGCGGCCGCATACTCCTGGGGACCTGATACAGCATGTTGAACAAGAAGTTTTCGCCGGAGCGCCAGAGTGCCTTCGAAGCCCGTTTCGAAGCGCAGAAGATCGCCTATGGCCCGGTGGTGTTCCAGTGCGTGCGCTATGCCTGGAAGCGCGGCATGCTGCAGGCCATCGCCGATGCCGGCGAGGCGGGACTGTCGGTCGAGGAGCTGGCGGCCACCGGCCAATGGACGCCCTACGTGCTGAAGGTGGTGCTGGAAACCTGCCTGTCCGCCGGCGTGGTCTTGCTGAGCGAGGGCAGCTACGCGCTCGACAAGGCCGGCTTCGTCGTCCTCACCGACCCGATCACGCAAATCAACATCGACTTCAACCACGACGTCTGCTACCAGGCCATGTTCTCGCTCGAGCAGACGCTGGACCAGCAAAAGCCGCTGGGCCTGAAGGTCTTCGGCGAGTGGCCGACCATTTATGAAGGCCTGTCGCAATTGCCGGAACCGGCGCGCAGCAGCTGGTTCGCGTTCGACCACTATTATTCGGACACCTCCTTCCCGGACATCCTGCCCGACGTGTTTGCCACCGCGCCGAGCCGCGTGATGGACATCGGCGCGAACACCGGCAAGTTCACGCTGGCTGCCCTGCAGGCGAACGCCGGCATCGAACTGCACCTGGTCGACTTGCCGGGCCAGCTGGCGGTGGCCGACAAGCATTTGCAGGAAGCCGGCCTGCGCGAACGCGCGACCCTGCATCCGACGAACCTGCTGGACAAGGCTGCCGCGCTGCCAGCGGACATGGACGTGATCTGGATGAGTCAGTTCCTGAGCTGCTTCTCGGAAGAGGCAATCGCCTCGATCCTGGAGCGGGCGGCTGCCGCCCTCGGCCCGCGCGGCCAGGTCCTGATCATGGACACCTTCTGGGACCGCCAGCGCTACGACATCGCCTCCTACTGCCTGATCAATACCTCGCCTTACTTCAACAACCTCGCCAGCGGCAACAGCAAGGTGTACGAGAGCGACGACTACATCCGCCTGGCCAAAGCGGCCGGCCTGGAACTCGTGACCGCGCGCGACGGCATCGGCTACTGCCACTCGCTGCTGCGCTTTGCCAGGGCTGCCTGACGTGTTCAACGCCTGCGTCGTCATTCCCGTCTATAACCACGAGCATGCGATCGGCAAGGTGCTGGCGCAGGTGCTCGATTACGGCATGCCCTGCATCCTGGTCGACGACGGCAGCTCGCCCGCCTGCGCAGCCGAACTCGACCGCCTGGCCGCGCTGCACCCGGGCCGCGTGGTGCTGGAACGGCACACGGTCAACCAGGGCAAGGGCGGGGCCGTGCTGACCGGTTTTGCGCGCGCAGCGCGCGAAGGCTACAGCCACGTGCTGCAGGTCGACGCCGACGGCCAGCATGCGGTGGCCGACATCCCGCGCTTCCTGGAGGCCGCACGTACGCGTCCGCAGGCGGTGGTGGCCGGCTGCCCGGTCTACGACGAATCGGTGCCGGCGCTGCGCCTGTACGCCCGTTACCTGACCCACGTCTGGGTCTGGATCAACACGCTGTCGCTGGCGATCCGCGATTCGATGTGCGGCTTCCGCGTCTATCCGGTGGCGCCGGTGCTGGCGCTGGCCAAGCGCCGCCGCCTCGGCCTGCGCATGAACTTCGACATCGAGATCCTGGTGCGCCTGTACTGGGACGGTGTCGAGGTCGTGAACCTGCCGACGAAAGTCGGATACCCGGAAGACGGCGTGTCCCACTTCCAGGCCTGGACCGACAACGTCCTGATCACACGCATGCACGTGGCCCTGTTCTTCGGCATGCTGCCGCGTATTCCTTCCCTGCTGGTGCGCAGATGGCGCTGAGCCGTCCACACGATTCGCGCCACTGGGCCGCCATCAACGAAGCCAGCTTCGTGGGCGGCATGCGCCTGTTGTTCTGGGTCTGCCGCGTGTTCGGGCGCTGGCCCTTCCGCGTGGTGCTGTATCCGGTGCTGGCGTGGTACGTGCTGACCCAGGGGCGGGCGCGCCGCGCCTCGTCCACTTACCTGGCCCGCGCCGGCGCGCCGAGCGGTGTCATGGGCGTGCTGCGCCACTTCGGCGCCTTTGCCGAAGCCATCCTCGACAAGATGCTGCTCTGGGGCGGCCTGTACGATTTCAAGCAAGTGCGCATCCACGGCGCCGAGCCGCTGTGGAACATGATCGGGGAGCGCCGCGGCGCGCTGCTGGTCTGCGCCCACCTGGGCAACCTGGACTTGTGCCGCGCGCTCTCGCTGCGCACGCCCGGCTTGAAAATCAACGTGCTGGTGCACACCCGCCACGCCCAGGCCTTCAACGACATGCTGGCGAAACTCGACCCGCGCAGCCAGCTGAATTTGATGCAGGTGACCGAGATGACGCCGGCCATGGCGATGATGCTGTCCGAGCGCATCGAGCGCGGCGAATTCGTGGTGATCGCCGGCGACCGCGTGCCGGTGTCCGACAACCCGCGCGTGGCCGTCGCCCCTTTCCTTGGCCACGACGCGGCTTTCCCGGTCGGCCCCTACGTGATGGCCTCGGTGCTCGGCTGCCCGATGTACGCGCTGTTCGCCAGCGGCCACGAACTGCATTTCGAACTGCTGCGCGAGCGCGTGACGCTGCCGCGCCGCGGGCGCGAAGCGGCGCTGGCCGAACTGGCCGCGCAGTACGCCGCGCGCCTCGAACACCATGCCCGGCGGGCGCCGCTGGAGTGGTTCAACTTCTACGATTTTTGGCATCTACCCGGAACGGAACCCGTCCATGCAGCTCACTGACATCAATACTCCGCAGCGCACCGTGCGCTTCGACCGCGAGCGCCTGGCGCTGCAGGACATCGTCGACCTGGCGCGCGGCACGGCCCGCGCCGAGCTGTCCGATGACCCTGCCTTCCGCGCCGCGATCGCCAAGGGTGCCGATTTCCTGGACCGCCTGCTGCGCGAGGACGGCGCCATCTACGGCGTGACCACGGGTTATGGCGACTCCTGCACCGTGGCCGTGCCGCTGTCGCTGGTGGCCGAGCTGCCGCACCACCTGTACACCTACCACGGCTGCGGCCTGGGCGCGGTGCTCACGCCGGCGCAGACGCGCGCGGTGATGGGCGCGCGCCTGGCCTCGCTGTCGAAAGGCTTTTCCGGCGTCAGCGTCGGTTTGCTGGAACAGATCGTGCGCCTGTTCGACGCCGGCTTGCTGCCGCTGATCCCGAGCGAAGGTTCGGTCGGCGCCAGCGGCGACCTGACGCCCTTGTCCTACCTGGCGGCGGTGCTGTGCGGCGAGCGCGAAGTGCTGCGCAATGGCGTGCAGGTGCCGGCGGGCCAGGCACTGAAGGAGGCCGGCATCGAACCGTTGCAACTGCGCCCGAAGGAGGGCCTGGCGATCATGAACGGCACCGCCGTCATGACGGGCCTGGCCTGCCTGGCCTGGGACCGCGCCGACTACCTGGCGCGCCTGGTCACGCGCATCACGGCGCTGGCCTCGTTCGCGCTGGACGGCAATGATCACCACTTCGACGAAACCCTGTTCTCGGTCAAGCCCCACGCCGGCATGCAGAATGTCGCGGCCTGGCTGCGCCAGGACCTGGAGTATGCCGGCCAGCTGGAGCGCAACGGCAAGCGCCTGCAAGACCGCTATTCGATCCGCTGCGCGCCGCACGTGATCGGCGTGCTGGCGGATGCGCTGCCCTTCTTCCGCGAGTCCATCGAAAATGAACTGAACAGCGCCAACGACAACCCGATCATCGACGCCGAAGGCGAGCGCGTGCTGCACGGCGGCCACTTCTACGGCGGCCACATCGCCTTTGCCATGGACGGCATGAAGAACGCGGTGGCGAATTTGGCCGACCTGCTCGACCGCCAGATGGCGCTGCTGGTCGACGCCCGCTACAGCCAGGGCTTGCCGGCCAATCTGTCCGGCATGACCGGCGAGCGCGCCGCCATCAACCATGGCCTGAAGGCGCTGCAGATCAGCGCCTCGGCCTGGACCGCTGAAGCGCTGAAGCTGACCATGCCGGCCTCGGTGTTCTCGCGCTCGACCGAATGCCACAACCAGGACAAGGTGAGCATGGGCACGATTGCCGCGCGCGATTGTCTGCGCGTGCTGGAACTGACCGAACAGGTGGCGGCGGCGCTGCTGGTCACGGTGCGCCAGGGCGTGTGGCTGCGCCAGCGCCTGGATACGAATGGAGAAACGGCGCGTGCATTGCCGGCGCCGCTGGCGCGCATGATGGACCTGCTCGGCCAGGACGTGGCGCCGGTGCTGGAAGACCGCCGCCTCGACCCGGAATTGAGCCTGCTGCTGGGCCGCATCCGCGACCAGGCCTGGAGCCTGTATGCGTAAATCGAAGGAACCGAGCCGCTGGTGGGCCGAAGTCGAGATGCAGGTCCAGTTCTTCGACCTCGACCCGATGCAGATCGTCTGGCACGGCAACTACGTGAAATACCTGGAAGTGGCGCGCTGCGCGCTGCTCGACCAGATCGGCTACAACTACGAGCAGATGAAGGAGTCGGGCTACGCCTGGCCGATCATCGAGATGAACCTGCGCTATGCCGGTCCGGCGACCTTCGGCCAGCGCCTGCGGCTGCGCGCCGAGATCGTCGAGTGGGAAAACCGCCTGCGCATCGACTATCTGATTTCGGACGCTGCCAGCGGCAAGCGCCTGAACCGTGCCACCACCACGCAAGTGGCGGTCGACGTCCATAGCGGCGAGATGTGCTTCGCCTCGCCCGCCATCCTGTTCGAGAAACTGGGAGTACCCGCACCATGAAACGCATCCTGATTGCTGCCACGCTGGCCCTGGCCTGCGCCGGCGCCCATGCAGCTGCCCCGATTGCGAAGATCGGGGCCATGCTGGCCAAGCCGGACCAGTTGTGCGGAACCTTCAGCCAGACCAAGACCCTGGCCGGCATGAAGAAGCCGCTGGCCTCGAGCGGCCGCTTCTGCGTGGTGGCCGGCAAGGGCGTGCTGTGGCGCACCCTGAAGCCTTTCCCGAACACGCTGCGCCTGAAACGCGACGAGATCGTCCACCTGCAGGGCGAGCGCGTGGCGATGCGCCTGGACGCCAGCCAGGAGCCGACCGTGCGCATGATTAACGGCGTCCTGTTCTCGCTGCTGGCCGGCGACCTGGGCCAGCTCGATGCGCTGTTCGAGGTCGAGGGCTCGGCCACGAACGACAGCTGGAAGGTGTCGCTGAAGGCGCGCAATGCCGCGCTGGCGCGCGCGGTCGGCGCCATCTCGCTCGACGGCGGCGCCTACGTGCGCACCATCCACATGGCCGAGGAAAGCGGCGACCGTACCGACATCACCTTCTCCGACATCAAGACCGGCGCCGGCGCCATGCTGCCGGAAGAGGCGGCGCTGCTGTGAGCATGCAGGGACACGCAAGCAAGCGCCTGGCCCTGCTGTGGGCGCTGGTGGTCTGCCTGCTGCTCGGGCATAACGCCTGGCTGTGGCTGGGCCAGCGCATTACGCCGGATACCGACATCCTGGCGCTGCTGCCGCTCGACGAGCGCGATCCGGTGCTGCAGCAGTCGTTCACCCACATGGTCGACAGCGCCCAGCAGCGCGTGGTGGTGCTGGTCGGCGCAAAAGAATGGAAGGACGCGGGGCAGGCCGCCGATGCCTACCGCAAAGTGCTACAGCCGCATGCCGGGCTGATTACGTTCGATGCGATGGGCGACGAATCCCAGGCCAACTGGCTGTCCAGCCTGCAGCCGCATGCGGCGGTATTGATCGGCGCCGCGCAGGAAAAAGAACTGCGCGAGCAGCCGGCCCGGTTCTGGACCGAGTCCGCGCTGGCACGTTTGTACAGCGCCTTCTCCGGCCCCAAGCTCGGCGCCTTCCGCGACGACCCCTTCGGGCTGTTCGCCGGCTGGGCCCAGGAGCGCGCCAGGGAGACCCCGGTGCGTCCGCGCGACGGCCGCCTGTTCGTGGCCGCGAATGGGGAAAATGAGGGCCGCGAGTACGTGCTGCTCACCTACACCCTGAAACCCTCGGCCTTTTCGCTCGGCGCCCAGCAAAGCGTGGTGCCGCTGCTGGACGCGGCCAAGGCCGCCGCGATGCACGCCGTGCCGTCGAGCGAGATCATCACCGCCGGCGTGGTCCTGCACGCGGCCGCCGCCGGCGCCCAGGCCAGCCGCGAAGTGCACACCATCGGCGTCGGTTCGCTGGTCGGCATCGTGCTGCTGACCTGGCTCACCTTCCGCTCGGTCAAGCCGATCAGCCTGACCCTGCTGTCGATCGGCGTGGGGTT
This sequence comes from Massilia sp. BAP21, assembly GCF_057801335.1. Taxonomy (NCBI): domain Bacteria; kingdom Pseudomonadati; phylum Pseudomonadota; class Betaproteobacteria; order Burkholderiales; family Oxalobacteraceae; genus Massilia; species Massilia sp. BAP21. Next base: position 5,611,770 of record NZ_CM173596.1, on the reverse strand, counting down.
CCTCGGCGCGCTGTCGCTGTGCTGGCTGCTGTTCGGCCGCATCCACTTGCTGACCCTGGTGTTCGGCGCCAGCCTGATCGGCGTGGCCCAGGACTACGGCATCTACTTCCTCTGCCACCGTCTCGGCGCCGACAAGACGCTCGATTCGCCGCGCCTGCTGCGCCGCCTGCTGCCTGGCCTCGGCTTCACGCTGCTGGCCGCCGGCATCGGCTACCTGGGCCTGGCCCTGACGCCTTTCCCCGGCCTGCGCCACATGGCCGTGTTCTCGGCCCTGGGCCTGGTGTTCGCCTGGCTGACCGTGGTGTGCTGGTTCCCGGTGCTGATCCACGCCGACACCCTGAAGCCGGGCTGGCTTGCGCGCCGCTACCGTGGCCTGGTGCTGGCCTGGCCGCGCTATGCGAAGGGCTGGCGCACCACGCTCCCGCTGGCCGCGATGGCCCTGTTCGCGGCGCTGGGCTGGTCGCGCCTGACCACCAACGACGACATCCGCTCGCTGCAATCCTCGCCGCCCGGGCTGATCGGGGACCAGATCAAGCTCGGCAAGCTGCTCGACGCCCCAAGCCCGGTGCAGTACTACCTGGTGCGCGGCGCGAATGCCGAAGAGGTGCTACAGCGCGAGGAAGCGCTCAAGCGGCGCCTGGATGCCTTGATCGTCCAGGGCCACATCGCCGGCTACCAGGCGCTGTCGAACTGGGTGCCCTCACGGCAGACGCAGGCCGCGCGCCTGGCGCTGGTGAACGAGAAGCTGCTGGACGCGGACGGTCCGCTGGCCGCGCTCGGCCGCGAGATCGGCGAAGACCCGGCATGGGCCGCGGCCACCGCCGCACACCTGCGCGCCAACGGCCGCCCCATGGACCTGGACGCCTTCATGCGCACCCCGGCCAGCCAGCCCTGGCGCCATTTGTGGCTGGGCGAAGTCGAGGGCGTGAACGCCAGCATCGTCGCCCTGCGCGGCATGCGCTACGCCTCGATCCCGGTGCTGGCCCAGGCGGGCGACGGGCTGCAGGGCGTGCAATGGGTCGACAAGGTCGGCGGCATTTCCTCGGTGCTGGGCCGCTACCGCGCCGACATGGGCTGGGTGGTGCTGGGTGCCTACCTGGTGGTGTTCCTGGTGCTGCTGCCGCGATACAAGGGCCGCACCTGGCGCGTGCTGGCGCCGACCGCCCTGGGCAGCATCGCCACGCTTGCCTTCCTCGGCTTTGCCGGCCAGAGCCTGACCCTGTTCCACGTGCTGGCGCTGATGCTGCTGCTGGGCGTGGGTGTCGACTACGGCATCTTCATGCAGGAAGACACCGAACATGCCGGGGATGCGCCCTGGCTGGCGGTGGGCCTGTCGGCGGCCAGCGCCATCCTCGCATTCGGCCTGCTGGGCCTGAGCGGCACGCCGGCCCTGCAGGCCTTTGGCATGACCATGCTGGTCGGGACCACCCTGGTCTGGTTCGCCGCCCCGTGCTTCATCGTGAAAAAGGAAACCATCCATGCGAAGCCTGTCCTCGTTTAAGGCAGTTGCGCTGTTCGCTGCGGCCATCGCTCTCGGCGGCTGCGCCACCAAAGAAGGCCCGGCGCGCCTTGGCCTGCGCCTGGCCCCGGGCGCGCTGGGCGAAACCATCAGCGTGCAGCAGCACCTGACCGTGCAGCGCGCCGGGAATACCAACGACCTCGACGCCGCGCTCGAAGTCGACGCGAACAAGGTCAGCCTGGTCGGCCTGGCGCTCGGCATGCGCGTGCTGAGCCTGGAGTACGACGGCAAGGAGCTCACCGAATGGCGCCACGCCATGCTGCCGGCCCAGGTGCGCGCCGCCGACGTGCTCGAAGACGTGCAGCTGACCCTGTGGCCGGTGGCCGAGATCGCGCGCGTGCTGCCGGCCGGCTGGACCATTTCCGAAGAAGGCCTGCGCCGCACCCTGAAGCTGAACGGTGAAGTCGTGGCGACGATCCAATACAGCGGCCTGCCGCGCTGGCAGGGCACCGCGGTGCTGGACAACCAGCGCTACCGATACAAGCTGACCATCGTGTCGGCGAGCGAATGAAAACCGAGATGGTCTATTTGAACGAATGCGCACTGGTGTGCGCGCTGGGCGCGGAGCGCGAGGCGATCAGGCGCCGCCTGCTGGATGAGGCGCGCTCGGGCCTGGCCGTATCCGACGCCTGCTCGCCGGGCCGCCCGCTGCCGCTGGGCCAGGCCGAGGCCGTGCTGCCGAATCTCGACCACCTGCCGCTGCCCCTGCGCAGCCGCAACAACGCGCTGGCGCTGGCCGCGCTGGCGCAGATCCGCCCGGCGGTGGACGCCGCAATTGCGCGTTATGGCGCGGGCCGTGTCGGCGTCATCATCGGCACCAGCACCTCGGGCGTGGGCGCCACCGAAGCGGCATTGGCGGCGCACCTGGAGACGGGCGCGCTGCCCGCGGACTTCCATTACGGCCAGCAGGAGATGGCTTCGCCGGCCCTGTTCCTGGCGCGCGAACTCGGCGCCGCCGGCCCGGCCTATGTGCATTCGAGCGCCTGCTCGTCGAGCGCCAAGGCCATGGCCAGCGCCGCGCGTTTGATCCGCATGGGCCTGGTCGATGCGGTGGTCAGCGGCGGCGTCGATACGCTGTGCCGCTTCACGGTGGCCGGCTTCAGCGCGCTGGAATCGGTGAGCGAGGTGCCGTGCAATCCGCTCGGCGCCAGCCGCAAGGGCATCAACCTGGGCGAGGGCGCCGCGCTGTTCCTGATGACCAGGGAGCCGGCGGCGGTCGCCCTGTGCGGCTGGGGCGAATCCTCGGACGGGCACCACATGTCGGCGCCCGACCCGCAAGGCGGCGGCGCGCGCATCGCCATGAACGAGGCCTTGCGCCGCGCCGGCATCGCGGCGGGCGACATCGACTACATCAACCTGCACGGCACCGCGACCGTGCAGAACGATGCCATGGAATCGCGCGCCGTGGCCGAACTCTTCGGTCATGAAGTCGCCGTGAGCTCGACCAAGCCCTTCACCGGCCACACGCTGGGCGCGGCGGGAGCGGTGGAGGCGGCCTTTTGCTGGCTGGCGATGCAGGACGATAACCCGGAGGGCAAGCTGCCGCCGCACCTGTGGGACGGCACGGCCGACCCGGCACTGCCGGCATTGAACGTGGCCACGCCCGGCGCGCGCCTGGACCGCCCGATCCGCTACGCGCTGAGCAATTCGTTTGCCTTTGGCGGCTCGAACGCGGCCCTGGTGTTCGGGAGAAAAGCATGAACATGCCCGACATCCACAGCCTGGTACCGCACAGCGGCGCCATGTCGCTGCTCGGCAGTTTTGTGTCGGCCGACGAGGAAAACCTGACGGCCGAGGTGCGCATCGGACCTGACACCATGTTCCTGGCCGATGGCGCGGTCGGCGCCTGGGTCGGCGTCGAGTACATGGCGCAGGCGGTGGCCGCGCACGCGGGCTACCTGGCCACGCAGCGCGGCGAACCGGTGCGCGTCGGCTTCCTGCTCGGCACGCGGCGCTACGCCTGCGCGGTGCCGGCGTTTGCGCTGGGCAGCGTGCTCACCATTCACGTGCACCGCGCGCTGCAGGGCGAGAACGGCCTGGGCGCCTTCGATTGCCGCATTGAAGACGGCCCCACGGGCCGGGAACTGGCCACGGCCACGATCACCGTCTTCCAACCAGAAAATGTTGAAGAGTTTTTGCAACGGAGTTCAGAATGAGTAGTAAGGACAAGAGTGTGCTGGTGACCGGCTCGTCGCGCGGCATCGGCAAGGCCATCGCCCAGCGCCTGGCGCGCGACGGCTACACGGTGGTCGTGCATTGCCGCAGCCGCCGCGAGGAAGCCGATGCGGTCGCCGCCGGTATCCAGGCCGATGGCGGCCAGGCGCGCGTGCTGCAGTTCGATATCGCCGAGCGCGATGCGGCGAGCGCCGCGCTGCTGGCCGACATCGAGGCCCACGGCTGCTACTACGGCGTGGTGGCGAATGCCGGCGTGGCGCGCGATACCGCCTTCCCGGCCATGACCGGCGAGGAATGGGACCAGGTGCTGGGCACCAATCTCGACGGTTTCTTCAATGTGCTGAACCCGCTGGTGATGCCGATGGTCCAGCGCCGCAAGCCCGGCCGCATCGTGACCATGGCCTCGGTATCGGGCCTGGTCGGCAACCGCGGCCAGGTGAACTACAGCGCAGCCAAGGCCGGCATCATCGGGGCCACCAAGGCGCTGGCCCTGGAACTGGCCAAGCGCAGCATCACGGTCAACTGCGTGGCGCCGGGCCTGATCGAGACCGACATGATCGAGGAGGTACCGATGGAAGAAGCGCTGAAGATGATCCCGGCGCGCCGCGTCGGCCGGCCGCACGAAGTGGCGGCGGCGGTGAGCTATTTGATGTCGGAAGACGCGGGTTACGTCACGCGCCAGGTGCTGTCGGTGAACGGAGGCCTGGCATGAAGCGCCGCGTCGTCGTCACCGGCATGGCCGGCATCAGCCCGCTCGGCAACGACTGGGCCACGGTCCGCGCGCGCCTCGGCGCCTACCAGAACGCCATCGTGCGCATGGATGACTGGGCCGACTACGAAGGCCTGAACACGCGCCTGGGTGCGCCGGCCATGCCGTTCGAACTGTCGCCGCGCTTCAACCGCAAGACCACGCGCAGCATGGGCCGCGTGGCCTTGCTCGCCACCCGCGCCAGCGAACTGGCGCTGCAGGACGCGGGCTTGCTCGACCATCCCATCCTGAGTAGCGGCCAGGTCGGCGTGTCGTTCGGCTCCTCGGCCGGCACCCCGAGCGCCATCGGCGACTTCGGGCGCATGATGGAAGAGCGCACCACGCGCGGCATCAACGCCACCACCTACATCAAGATGATGGCGCACACGGCGCCGGTGAACATCGGCGTGTTCTTCGGCGTGACCGGGCGCGTGTTCACGACGTCCTCGGCCTGCACCTCGGGCAGCCAGGGCATCGGCTACGCCTTCGAGGCGATCCAGAGCGGCAAGCAGCTTGCGATGATCGCCGGCGGCGCCGAGGAGCTGTGCGCCACCGAGGCCGCGGTGTTCGACACCCTGTTCGCCACCAGCACCCGCAACGACACGCCCGAGGCCACGCCGCGCCCCTTCGACCGCGCGCGCGACGGCCTGGTGATCGGCGAGGGCGCCGGCTGCCTGATCCTGGAAGAGTACGAACATGCGCTGGCGCGCGGCGCCACCATCTACGCCGAACTGGTCGGCTTCGGCACCAACAGCGACGGCACCCACGTGACCCAGCCGAATGCGGCCACGATGCAGGTGGCGATGCAGCTGGCGCTCGACGACGCCGGCCTGGCGCCGGACGCGATCGGCTACGTGAACGCACACGGCACCGCCACCCAGCAGGGCGACCTGGCCGAGACCCAGGCCACGCACGCGCTGTTCGGCAGCCGCATGCCGATCAGCTCCCTGAAGAGCTACATGGGCCACACCCTGGGCGCCTGCGGCGCGCTGGAGGCCTGGTTCAGCATCGAGATGATGCGCGAAGGCTGGTTCGCGCCGACGCTGAACCTGATTGATGTCGACCCCGAGTGCGGGGAACTGGATTACATCCGGGGCGAGGGACGGCGCCTCGAATGCGAGTACGTCATGTCGAACAATTTTGCGTTCGGCGGCATCAACACCTCCCTGATTTTCAAACGCTGGTCTTCCAACAATCAAGAGAGATAAATCATGAAGAACACCCGCCGTATCCTTCTCGCCGCCACCGTCGCCGTGGCGCTCCCGCTCGTCAGCGGCTGCGCCACCAAGATCAAGGCCTCGTCGTCGCATAACCCGGCTCCGGCCACCGCGTTCTCGTCCTATGGCCGCATCGACGTGAAGCCGGTCGCCTACGCGCCAGGCTACAAGGGCAACCCGGCCGCGCTGGGCAAGATCGCTGCCAACCTGGACAAGGACCTGGCGCCGTCGCTGGCCCAGTGGAACAGCCGCCCGGCCAACGGCCGCACGCTGACCGTGGAACCGGTCGTCGAGGAGATGTCGTTCAAGAGCACCACCAAGCGCGTGTTCCTCGGGCCGCTGGCCGGCAGCTCGGGCGTGCTGATGCGCGTGACCTTCCGCGACAACACCGGCAAGGTGATCGCCACGCCGGAATTCTTCCAGCGCGCGAATGCGATGAGCGGCGGCTTTACCCTGGGCGTGCAGGACAACCTGATGCTGACCCGCGTGGCCAAGCTGGCCAGCAGCTACGTGATCGCCAACTACGACCAGGCCGTGGGCGGCCCGACCGGCGCCGACGACGCAGCCGTCAATTAAGCTTCCGGCGTCATTGCAGCACGGCGGACGATCCTGTCCGCTTTCACAGTGCCGGCGGCAGGGCAGCGCTGCCGGTGTTCTTCCACCGATCCACAAGCGAAAAACAACATGAAAAAATTGATCCTGACCGTCGCCGCCATCGCCGCCATCGGCAGCACCCTTCCGGCGCAGGCGCGCGACACCAAGCTGATGATGCCGCTGGACGCCGCCATGGCCGACAACGACGCCCAGTCCCGCCTCGGCGACGACGTCAAGTTCTACTTCGGCAAGCAGAAGACCCCGGCCGTGCTGAAGAAGCTGGGCACCGACCAGACCAGCCAGAAGACCAATTCCTTCGGCAAGTCGCCCGAGAAGTCCTGCAACTGGGCCTTCCTGTCGGCCATGCTGCGCTTGAAGGCGCGTGCCCAGGAACTCGGCGCGAACGCGGTCGTGAATATCGTCAGCAACTACAAGAACATCGAGAACTCGAGCGAGACCGAGTTCGAATGCCACGATGGCGCGATGATGACGGGCGTGGCGCTGAAGGCAGATTTCGTCAAGCTCAAGTAAGCAGCAGGAGGCAGCCATGGCGACGATCACTGCGCTGCTGTGGCTGGCCGATACGGCGCTGCTGGACGACGACTGGTTTGCGGTCGGCGCCGCCTGGCTGAACGATGCCGAGCGCCTGCGGCACGAGCGTTTCGTGCGCGCCGAGCGGCGGCGCCAGTTCGTCGCTGGCCGCGTGCTGCTGCGCATGGCGCTGGGCGAACTGCTGGGTGTCGCGGCGCACGCAGTTGCCTTGACCGAAAGGCCGGGCAATGCACCGGCACTGGCCTTTCCCGAACGGCCGGGGCTTGGCCTGAGCATTTCGCACAGCGGGCAGTGGGTGGCCTGCGCGGTCAGTTTGACGGGGCCGGTGGGGCTCGACATCGAACGCATCGATCCCGCGCGCGACGTGCTGGCGATTGCCGAACAGGCCTTCGGGCCGGAGGAAGCAGGGCAGTTGCGGGCCCTGGACGCGGCCGCGCGTGCAGACGCCTTCTATCGCATGTGGTGCCGCTACGAAGCCCATATCAAGCTGGGCTGCCAGGGTGTGCACGACATCTTCCACGCCTTTCCTGGCCTGGCGCTCGTGCTGAGCAGCGTGGCGGCGCTCGACGTGGAACCAGCCATGATCGACCTGCGCGGCATGCATTCAAACGCCTGAGTAACAAGCCACTGTGCTCCGCTTTCGGAGTGTAATCACTCCGGAAATGGAGTTATCGATCCGAGGACTTTAGCGCGCCACACCCACCAGCTTGTGCACCAGCTCCGATGAGGTCGATGCCGCAAACTTCTTCATCAACTTCGCCCGGTGCATCTCCACCGTGCGTGGGCTGAGATCGGTTTCGCGGGCAATGATCTTGCTGGTTTTTCCCTCCACCAGCAGCGCCGCGATCTCGCGTTCGCGCGGCGTGAGCTCGGCCGTAACCGGGCGCTTTTCGCTCACGTCCTCGAAGGTCCAGACGCCGGCGCCGAGCGGCTCGGCCGGGTCCAGCGAGCGGCCGGTCACGTGGCACCAGAACAATTCTCCATCGCCGCGGCGCATGATGCGCTCGTCGGAATAGCGCCCGCGCGCATTCATGATCGGCACGATGCGGTCGCCCGTGCGCAGGAATTCATCCATGGTGGGATACAGCACGGCAAAGGACTGGCCGTCGAGCTGGCCTCGCGCGTAGCCGAACATCGATGCCAGCGCTACATTGCCGGACTGGATCACACGGTTCACCGAAATGCACATGCCGACCGGGGCATGCTGGAAAATCATTTCGTAATCAATGGCGTATGATGAATTCATCTGATGCAGGTCGACTGGGGAAGGAGTTCCGCGAGAGGCGGTATTTCTACGGTATTGTGCTTTGCGCAAGCGTATTTTATGCTGGCTCGCTCTACTCTGCAGGACATAAAGAGCTTTCCGGGCTTAACTCATAAAAGGGACGGGTATGAACAAAGTGTATCCAGACGCGGCATCGGCGCTGGCCGGCGTCGTGCAAGACGGCCAGATGGTTGCCGTCGGCGGCTTCGGCCTGTGCGGCATTCCCGAGGCGCTGATCGAAGCGCTGCGCGATTCGGGCGTCAAGCAACTCACGGCCATTTCCAACAACGCGGGCGTGGACGGCTTCGGTCTCGGCCAGTTGCTGGAAACGCGCCAGATCAAGAAGATGATCGCCTCCTACGTGGGCGAAAACAAGGAATTCGCACGCCAGTTCCTGGCCGGCGAACTCGAACTCGAATTCACCCCGCAAGGCACGCTGGCCGAGAAGCTGCGCGCAGGCGGCGCCGGCATCCCGGCCTTCTTCACGAAAACCGGCTACGGCACCATCGTCGCCGACGGCAAGGAAACGCGCGAATTCAATGGCGAACACTACGTGATGGAGCACGCGCTGGTGCCCGACGTTTCGCTGGTAAAAGCCTGGAAGGCGGACAAGGCCGGCAACCTGGTGTTCCGCAAGACCGCGCGCAACTTCAATCCGAACGTGGCCACCGCGGGCAAGGTCTGCATCGCGGAAGTCGAGGAACTGGTCGAGATCGGCGAGATCGACCCGGACCAGGTGCACACCCCAAGCATCTTCGTGCACCGCATCGTCCATAACCCGACGCCGGAAAAGCGCATCGAACAGCGCACCGTGCGCGCCAACTAAAAGATCATTCGGAGACAGAACATGGCATGGACTCGTGACGAAATGGCCGCGCGCGCAGCGAAAGAGCTGCAGGACGGCTTTTATGTGAACCTGGGCATCGGCTTGCCGACCCTGGTCGCCAACTATGTGCCGCAGGACATCGAAGTCTTCCTGCAATCGGAAAACGGCCTGCTGGGCATCGGCCCGTTTCCGACGGACGACGCCGTCGACGCCGACCTGATCAACGCCGGCAAGCAGACCGTCACCGCACTGCCGGGCGCTTCCTACTTCAGCTCGGCCGATTCCTTCGGCATGATCCGCGGCGGCAAGATCAACCTCGCCATCCTGGGCGCGATGCAGGTGTCGGAAGGCGGCGACCTGGCCAACTGGATGATCCCGGGCAAGATGGTGAAGGGCATGGGCGGCGCGATGGACCTGGTGGCCGGTGTCAAGCGCGTGGTCGTGGTGATGGAACACGTGGCCACGGCCAAGGACGGCAGCACCTCGCACAAGATCCTCAAGAAGTGCGACCTGCCGCTGACCGGCGTGGGCGTGGTGGACCGCATCATTACCGACCTGGGCGTGATCGACGTGACCGGCACCGGGCTGAAGCTGGTGGAGCTGGCGCCGGGTGTCAGCAAGGAAGACGTGCTGGCGGCGACCGGGGCGGAGCTGGACGTGTCGGCGGTGTAATCCTTCGTCGCGTTGAATGAAAAGGGCGCTGACATATCAGCGCCCTTTGTCGTTTACAGCGGCTGCGCGCGCATGATCGAGGTACGACCGGATTCGCTGGCGGTAACGTACGGTGGGCACCCGTGCCCACGCGGTTACGTGCGCATCCATCGTCCGCTGCTGCGACTATTCGCTCCGTGGCTTCAAGCATGCTGGAGACGTTCGCGAGACGCTTCTCATACGCCGGCAATCCGCTTCGATCTCGATACGGCACGCGCTAACGATGATCATCCTTCCGCGTGGGCACGGGGTGCCCACCGTACGGTTGATGCCGCAGGCTATCGTTCAACGAATCGGACCACTGCCGGTCGAGGCGCTTCTTACTCCACCGACCACACGTACTGCACCGGTGCCCACGCCGCCTTCGGCTTGCCGTTCACCGTTGCCGGCGTAAAGGTGCACTTGGCAATCGCCACGCGCGCCGCTTCGTCCAGCGACGCATCCCCGCTCGACTTCATCACCTTCGAGTCCTGCACGCTGCCGTCAGTCTCGACCTTGAACTGCAAGGTCACCGTGCCCTGGAGCCGCTTGGCCAGTGCTTCGGCCGGGTACATCGGCTTGGCGCAGCTGTTGAACTGTGCGAGCGGCGGCGTGGTGACGGCGTCGGCCGCGCTGTCGGCCACCGGCGTCTGGGCGCAGCCGACCAGCAGGGTGGCGCTCAAGCCCAGCACGGGAATCGCCGCCTTCCAGTTCAGGGCTTGCGTGTCGGGACGGACCAGTCGTTTGATGCGTTGCATGAGATCTCCTCCATTGGCCGCCATGGCCAGTTTGTTGTTGGAGAACTGGAGTTTCTCCAGTTCGGAAAGCGCCAGGGCAAGGCGCCGCGGTTCGCCGATCCGGCGCGCGGCCAGGTCGTCGGCAATGTGTTCGCGCTCGACGCGGATGCGGTGCGAGATCCACCATACGGCCGGGTGGTAGAAGAGCAGGGTCTCGATCACGCTCTGCACCAGGTTGACCAGGTAGTCGCAGCGGCGCACGTGCGCCAGTTCATGCGCCAGCAGGGCTTCCAGCAGCTGCGGCGGCATGCCCGACACCAGGGCCGCCGGCACCAGCACCACCGGCTTCCACCAGCCGGCCGTGACCGGGCTGGCCAGGCCGTCGACGACCTGCAGGCGCACCGCACGGGCAATGCCGAAGCCGTGCGCCAGCGTGTCCAGGCGCGCCTGCCACTGCGCGTTGCCGCCCTCGCGGCGCGCCGCCCGGCCGATCCACAACAGGCCGAGCACCATGCGCAGGGCCAGGGCCGCCGCGCAAAGCGCCCAGGCGCCGACCATCCAGGACAGGTTGCCCTGCAAGATAGCGCGCCAGCTATCGGCTTGCGTCGCGCCGCCGGCCAGCAAGGGGCCGAGGGGCAGGGCGCCAGCGCCGGCGTCCGCGCCATGCGACAGGCGCAGCACCAGCGTGGCGGCCGGCCACAACAGGCACAGCAGCAGGCCGCTGCAGGCGACCAGGTAGCGCGTTTCGGCGCGCGCATTGCGCAGGGCGAGTAGCAGCAGCGCGGTTTCGCAGCCGACCAGCGCACCCTGCCAGACAAAGTCGAGCAGCACCCAGCCGAGCTGGGAGACGAACATTGGCAGCGTCATTCCTTGTCCTCCTTCAGCAGCTTCTCGATCTCGGCACGCTCCTTCTTCGAGATGCCGCTTTTCAGCGCAGCCAGCACCAGGGCCTTGGCCGAGCCGGCAAAGGCGCGCTGCATCAGGTCCTTCAGCAGGTTGGTCTGCAGCGAATCCTGCGGCTGGGCCGGCGCATACACGTGCGAACGCTCGCTTTCGTCGCGGATCAGGAGGCCCTTGGTGTGCATGATCTGCATCAGGCGCAGCACGGTGGCATAGGTGACGTCGGGCCGGGTCTTCTGCATGCTTTCATGCACCTGGCGCGCGGTGGCGGCGCCGAGCGGCCACAGCACCTGCAGCAGGTCGAGTTCGGCCGCGGTCGGCTTCGGGAGATCGGATGGGCTTGGCATGGCGCTTTCCTTGAATGACGGTCGCATCCAGAATAGCTTGTCTAGAAATCTTTGTCTACGTGATTCGATTGCTGGATGAAAGTTGTAGACATAACTGTCTAGATTGACCTATGCTGGACCCACATTCGCCACCTGGAGACTCCATGCTGAAACGCTTCGCCGCCTCTGCGCTTGCCTGTGCCGCCATCGCCGCCATCCCCACGATTGCGGGCGCGTCGCCCCTGCCGGCCTATCCCTTCGTGCACGTGAGCGCCGACGCGTCCGTGTACCGCGTGCCCGACATCGGCGCCATCGACTTCGAGATTTCGGCGAGTGGCGCCGACCCGGCCTTGGCGCGCACCACGGTCGAGACCCGCATCGCCGAGGTGCGCGCGTTGTTGCAGGCGCAGGGCGTGCCACTGGAGGACATGGAAACGCGCGACGTGCGCAAGGAGCAGAAGAAGGATGGGCAGTTGGATGCACCCGTGTACGAACTGCGCTCCAGCGTCCACATCAACATGCGCGATTTGTCGAAGTGGGCCGGCGTGGTTGGCCCCTTGCTCGACATGCCGAACCTGGGCAGCTTCGCCACCTCGTTCGACTCCAGCCAGCGCGAGGAGGTCGAGGCCGAGCTGATGGCGAACGCCCTGCGCGAAGCGCGCCGCCGCGCCGAGATCATCGCCAGGGGCGCGCGCCGCAAGCTCGGCCCGGTCACCGCCGTCACCCCGGCCGGCGTGAAGAACGTCGGTTACGCGATGGGCCTGCTGCGCGAGGATTTCAGCTCGCGCCGCGGCGCCGGGGCCGAGGTGGCAAGGAGCGATTTCCTCGCCATCGAGGCGCTGAAGCTGATGCAGCCGGTCGACGTGGTGTTCAGGCTCGAATAAGGCCTCAGCGCTTCAGCACATTCAGCACCGCCAGGCTCATCGCCTGCGCCGCCGTCTTGATCGACGGCTCCGGCACCGGCGCGTAGAACGGCGAGTGGTTGAAGGCGATCGGCTTGCCGCCCTCGCGCGCCGCTTCCGCCACGTCCTTGGCATCGTACACGCCGGTGAAGAAGAACACCGAAGGCACGCCCTGGTCGACGAACTGGGAGAAGTCTTCGCTGGCGGTCATGGCCGGCATGCGCTGGGCGTTGGCGTCGCCGAAGGCATCCTTGAACACGGGTTCGAGCTGCTGCACCAGCGCCTCGCTGTTGACGATGGCGGTGCCGCCCGGGATCAGCTCCACTTGCGGCGCCGGCGCGTTCGCCATCGCCGCCGACGCCAGCGCAATGCGCTTCACGCCGTCGAGCAGCTTGGCGCGCACCGCCGGGCTGTAGGAGCGGATGGTGCCGCGCACCTGCACGCTGTCGGGAATGATGTTGCCGACCGTGCCGCCGTTGATGGCGCCGATGGTCACCACGCCGAACTCCTTCGGGTCCTTTTCGCGGCTGACCACGGTCTGCACGTCGGTGACGAAGCGCGCGGCGATGGCGATCGGGTCGACCGCCTTGTCCGGCGCCGAGCCGTGGCCGCCGCGGCCCTTGAACACGATCTCGATCGCATCCGAATTCGACGACACGGCGCCGACGTTGTAGCCGACCGTACCGTGGGCCAGCGGCCAGGAATGCAGGGCGAACGCATAGTCGGGCTTGGCGAAGCGCGTGAACAGGCCGTCGGCCAGCATCGCCTTGGCGCCGGATACGGTTTCCTCGGCGGGCTGGGCGACGAACATCAAGGTGCCGCTCCACTGCGACTTCATGTTCACCAGCGTGCGCGCCGTGGCCAGCCAGGACGTCATGTGGATGTCGTGGCCGCAGCTGTGGGCGGTGAAGCTTTCGCGGCCCTCGCTGGTGGCCTTTGCGCGGCTGGCATAGGGCAGGCCGGACTTTTCTTCCATCGGCAGGCCATCGAGCTCGGTGCGCACCATCACGGTCGGGCCGGCGCCGTTCTTGTAGATCGCCACCACGCCGGTCTTGCCGACCTTTTCCGTGACCGTGAAGCCGAGCTTGCGCATTTCCGCCGCCAGCTTGCCGGCGGTGCGGGTTTCCTGGAACGCCAGTTCCGGGTGCGCGTGCAGGTCCTTGTAGATGCCTTCCAGCGCGGGCCAGGCGCTGTTCACGCTGGACGAGACCTGGGTTTTCAGGGCGCCTGGCAGCTGGGCCTGGGCCGGGAGGGAAAGGGCGAGGGTGGCGGCGAGCGCGGCGGCGTGGGGCAGGCGAGGGATCACGATGGATTTCCTTTTCGATGGAAACGGCTGAGGTTTCCAAAATGATACATCTTCCGTGCACGGAATGAGCAAGAGTGACGAAAAGTCTAGCGTGCCGCGCGCCTGCAAGAATGTCTTTAATATAAGTGCCGTGCTGCGCCGCCGCAGGCAGCGCCACGTCAATACGACCCAATACCCTGGAAGGACCGACATGGACGACTCCATCGAAACAAACATCGCGCGGCGCAATGTGCTGAAGACCGGCGCGCTGGCGGCCACCGCGACCGCTGTGCCCCTTGGCGCAATCGCCCAGACGCCGAACGCCGGCAACGCCGCCACGCCCGCCGTGCCGGCCAGCGCCCCCGTCACCTCGAAGGTGACGCTGCGCGTGAATGGCAAGGCGCACGCGCTGACCGTCGACACCCGCACCTCGCTGCTCGACGTGCTGCGCGAGAACCTGCACCTGACCGGCACCAAGAAGGGTTGCGACCAGGGCCAGTGCGGCGCCTGCACCATCATCGTCGACGGTCGCCGCATCAATTCCTGCCTCAGCCTGGCCATCATGCACGACGGCTCGGAAGTGACCACCATCGAAGGCCTGGGCCAGCCCGGCAAGCTGCATCCGATGCAGGCCGCTTTCGTGAAACACGACGGCTACCAGTGCGGCTACTGTACCCCGGGGCAGATCTGTTCGGCCGTGTCGGTGCTGGACGAAATCCGCCAGGGCGTGCCGAGCCACGTGACGGCCGACCTGAACCAGAAACCGCTGCTGTCGATCGACGAGATCCGCGAGCGCATGAGCGGCAACATCTGCCGCTGTGGCGCCTATTCGAACATCGTCGATGCGATTACCGAAGTCGCCGGAGGAAAAGCATGAGGGCCTTTACCTACCAGCGCGTGAGCACCCCGGCCGAAGCCGCGGCCGCCGCCGCCCGCACCCCGGGTTCGCGCTTCATCGCCGGCGGCACCAACCTGCTCGACCTGATGAAGCTCGAGATCGAAACGCCGACCCACCTGATCGACGTCAACCACCTCGGCCTGAACAAGATCGAGGCGACCGCGCAGGGCGGCCTGCGCATCGGCGCCCAGGTGCTGAACGTCGACCTGGCGAGCGACGCCCGCATCCGTCGCGACTACGCCGTGCTGTCGCGCGCGCTGCTGGCCGGCGCCTCGGCCCAGCTGCGCAACAAGGCCACCACCGCCGGTAACCTGCTGCAGCGCACCCGCTGCCCCTATTTCTACGACACGGCGCAGCCCTGCAACAAGCGCGTGCCGGGCAGCGGCTGCTCGGCCATCGGCGGCTACAACCGGAACCACGCGATTGTCGGCCACAGCGAGGCCTGCATCGCCACCCACCCGAGCGACATGGCCGTGGCCATGCAGCTGCTTGACGCCGGCGTCGAGACCGTGAAGCCCGATGGCAGCACGCGCGTGATCCCGATTGCCGACTTCTACCGCCTGCCGGGGAACACGCCGCACATCGAGAACTCGCTGATGGCCGGCGAACTGATCACCGCCGTGACCCTGCCGCGTCCACTCGGCGGGCGCCACTTCTACCGCAAGGTGCGCGACCGCGCGTCCTACGCGTTTGCCCTGGTGTCGGTGGCTGCCGTCGTGCAGCCCGACGGCAGCGGGCGCGTGGCGCTGGGCGGCGTCGCCCACAAGCCCTGGCGCGTGCCGGGCGCGGATGCCAGCATGCCGGGCGGCGCGAACGCCGTCGTCGAACGCCTGCTGGCCGGCGCCAAGCCGACCGCCGACAATGCGTTCAAGGTGACCCTGGTCCAGCGCACGTTGGAGTCCGTGCTGGCGGAAGCGAAGAAAGGATAACCATGAAATTCGATACCCCCGCCACCACCAACCCGATCGACCAGTTGAAGGTGGTCGGCAAACCCGTGGACCGCATCGACGGTCCGATGAAAACCACCGGCACCGCGCGCTACGCCTACGAGCAGCACGAGGCCGCGCCGAACGCCGCCTACGGTTACGTGGTCGGCGCCACGATCGCCAAGGGCCGCATCGTCTCGATCGACCTGGAGGCGGCGCGCCGCTCGCCGGGCGTGATCGCGATCGTCACCGCCGAGAATGCCGGCAAGCTGGGAAAGGGCGACTACAACACGGCGAAGCTGCTGGCCGGCCCGGAAGTGCAGCACTACCATCAGGCCGTGGCCGTGGTGGTGGCCGAGACCTTCGAGCAGGCGCGCGCCGCGGCGCCGCTGGTGCGCGTGACCTATGCCGAGAGCAAGGGCGAGTACGACCTGGAAAAGGCCAAGGGCAAGGCCCAGCTGCCGAAGAAGGAAGACAAGCCGGAATCGAAGTTCGGCAACTTCGACAGCGGTTTTGCCAACGCACCGGTGAAGCTCGACGCCAACTACACCACGCCCGACCAGTCGCACGCGATGATGGAGCCGCATGCCTCGATCGCGTCCTGGAAGGATGGCAAGCTGACCCTGTGGACCTCGAACCAGATGATCAACTGGGGCACCAAGGACATGGCGAAAACGCTCGGCATCCCGGTCGAGAACGTGCGCCTGATCTCGCCTTTCATCGGCGGCGGCTTCGGCGGCAAGCTGTTCCTGCGTTCCGAGGCAGTGCTGGCGGCGCTGGGCGCCCGCGCGGCGAACCGTCCGGTGAAGGTGAATTTGCAGCGCGCGCTGATGTTCAACAACACCACGCACCGCCCGGCCACCATCCAGCGCATCCGCATCGGCGCCACGCGCGAAGGCCGCATCACGGCGATCGCGCACGAAAGCTGGTCCGGCGATTTGCCGGGCGGCCAGCCGGAAACGGCGGTCCAGCAAACGCGCCTGCTGTACGCCGGCGCCCACCGCCTGACGCGCCTGAAGCTGGCCGTGCTCGACCTGCCCGAAGCGAACGCGATGCGCGCGCCGGGCGAGGCGCCGGGCATGATGGCGCTGGAAATCGCCATCGACGAGATGGCGGAAAAGCTGAAGATGGACCCGGTGATGTTCCGCATCATCAACGACACCACCAGCGACCCGGAAAAGCCGGGCCGCAAGTTCTCGCAGCGCCGCTTCGTCGAGTGCATGCGCCAGGGCGCCGAGCGCTTCGGCTGGAACAGGCGCCAGGCCCAGCCGGGCAAGGTGCGCGACGGCCGCTGGCTGGTGGGCATGGGCGTGGCCTCGGCCTTCCGCAACAACATGGTGATGAAATCGGCGGCGCGCGTGCGTCTCGACCAGAACGGCATGGTGACGGTGGAGACCGACATGACCGACATCGGCACCGGCAGCTACACCATCATCGCCCAGACCGCGGCCGAGATGATGGGCGTGCCGCTGGAGCGGGTGGTGGTCAAGCTCGGTGATTCGACCTTCCCGGTATCGGCCGGCTCGGGCGGGCAGTGGGGCGGCAACAGCTCCACCGCCGGCGTGTACGCGGCCTGCGTCAAGCTGCGCGAAGCGGTGGCCGGCAAGCTGGGGCTGGACCCGGCGACCGCCGAATTCGTGGACGGTTCGGTGCGCGCGGGCGGACGCTCGCTGCCGCTGCGCCAGGCGGCGCAAGGTGGCGAAGTGGTGGGCGAAGACACCATGGAGTACGGGGACCTCGACAAGAAGTTCCAGCAGTCGACCTTCGGCGCCCACTTCGTGGAGGTCGGCGTGGACGTTGCCACCTGCGAGGTGCGGGTACGGCGCATGCTGGCCGTGTGCGCGGCGGGCCGTATCCTGAACCCGAAGTCGGCGCGCAGCCAGGTGATCGGCGCCATGACCATGGGCGTGGGGGCGGCGCTGATGGAAGACCTGGTGGTCGACAAGCGGCGCGGCTTCTTCGTGAACCACGACCTGGCCGGGTACGAGGTGCCGGTGCATGCCGACATCCCGCACCAGGAAGTCGTGTTCCTCGACGAGACCGATCCGATTTCCTCGCCGATGAAGGCCAAGGGCGTGGGCGAGCTGGGGATCTGCGGCGTGGCGGCGGCGGTGGCGAATGCCATCTACAACGCCACCGGCGTGCGCGTGCGCGATTATCCGGTGACGCTGGATAAGCTGATGAGCAAGATGACGATCAGCGCGTGAGCGGCCGGGTAAGGCGGGCGTAAGGTGGACGCGTGGACGGGAAACCCGTCCACCCTACGTAGGGTGGACGGCTCCGCCGTCCACGCGTTCAACAATCGGCTGCGTAATCGAATCGCCTTTAACGCGCCGCCGTCACTTCTTCTGAATCCGGTTGTGCACCTCATTGATCATCATGACGGCCGCCGACCCATAAAACTTGTGGTACTCCGCCACCATCTCGCCCTGCACGATCACCGGATCGGTCGCCACCAGCTTCTGCGCTTCCTCGATCTCCGGCGTCGCGAACACGAAGATCCCGCGCCGCCCCTCCTTGCCGTCGAGCGGCCCGGCCAGCACCAGCTTCTTCTGCGCCGCCAGCCTTTCCATGTTCGCAAAGTGACCCGCGAACATCTTCTTGCGGCCTTCTGCATCGGTCATCTTGTTCGGCCCCGTCTTCAGGATCACCAGCACGTACTGGCGCATGCCGCGTTCGTCGGCGCCGAGCGAGGCGGCCAGTGCGGCATCGTAGGCCGGCGTTGGCGCCGGCGGCGTCTGCGCGGACGCGCATAAAGGCAGGGCGAGCGCGAGGCAGGCGCCGGCCAGGGCGTTTTCCACATGTTCCAGTCTCCATTCTTATCGTGGCGCACAGGGCGTGCGCGGCGCGATTATCAAGCTGGCCCGCAACGCCGTCAACGCAAGCCTGAAGGGCGCCTCAGCCGGCCGCCAGCAGATTCACCAGCACCTTCCAGTCCACCGGCTTGGTCAGGTGGTGGTCGATCCCGTTCGTGTGCGAGCGCGCCCGGTCCACCTGCTGGCCCCATCCGGTGAGCGCGATGATCTTCATCCCCGGATGTCGCCCACCCTGACGCACCCGGTGCGCCACCGTGTGCGCGCTTCAAGGCGCGGCTTTGGCGATGTCGGCCCTGGCGCGCGCCAGCGCAACGGCCAGCGCTTCCCCGGCCGGCGCCTGGATGTCGGGCAGCACGCCGCTGCGGTCCCAGTCGCTTTTCGTGACCGCGTGGATGATGCGGCGGCTGGCCACCATCGGCACCAAGTGGCTGCTGACCGGCTTGCCGTAGGAGCCGTGCGCCGCGCCGGCGGTGCGCTCGCCGACCACGCTGGCGCGGCCGAGCTTTTGCAGGGTGTAGGCGAGGTTCTCGGCGGCCGAGATGGTGCCGGCGCTCGTCAGGATATAGACCGGCTTCCTGCCGCCGAAGCGGGCGCCGGTCAGCGCCGGCGCGGTCCAGGCTTGGGTGCGGGTGCCGAGGCGGCGGTCGACCGTGTCATAGAGATGGACCGGCTGCTCGTCGAACAGGTAGCTGGCCAGCACCGGGATGAGCTGGGCCGCGCCGCCGCCGTTTTCGCGCAGGTCGAGGACCAGGGCGTCGGCGTCGGCCAGGTCGCTCATCAGCGCGTGCACGAAGGGCGCGGCCTCGGCGGGCGGATAAAAGCTGTCGAAGCGGACCAGGGCGATGTTGCCGTCCAGGCGCTGCGGCGCGGCGAAGCCGTAGTTGGCGGCCTTGGCCCTGGCGCGTCGGGCCGCGGCGCGTTTGCGCACCGCGGCCGGGTCGGCCGGCGGCGCCTCGGCCAGCTGATCGTCCTCGAGGTAGGCGACCTCGGTGTGCTTGTCGTGGCTGATGTCGTCGATGTGCTTGCTCAGCAGCGCGGCCAGCTCGCGCGAGGCTTCGATGTGGTCGTATTCGCCGCGCGCGCGCCGGGCAAGCAGGTCGCGCGCGATGGCGCTGCCGACCTCGGGGAAGATGTAGGTCTGCTCAAAGGCCGTGGCGATGTCGGCGATGGCTTGGCTGCGCTGCTGGGGCGTGAGCGAGGCTTCGGGGGCGGCGTGGGCGAGCGAAGCTGCCAGTAACAGACAAGCTACGCCCAGCTTGAGGATATTCGACATGCCAGCATGTGGAAGTTATGGTTTCCATATGCTAGCAATGAATGGACTCCTTGGCAATGCTGCAGGAAGCGCAGATACCGAAGTGAAGGTATGCCGAACATGGCCGGCGCCGCGCAGTGGCAGCGCCGTGGCCTGCTTACCGGACCGGCCAGCTTGACGGCTCGGCCTTGTAGCTCAGCTGCGCCTTGCGCGCACGTGCATCGTAGGTCCAGATGTGGGAGACCGTGCCGTCGACGACGCTGACCACGGCCGTGGCGGCGCCGTGTGCGAACGCGCTCAGGCCATCGGGGCGGCGGTTGCCTTTGTCGTAGGTGCTGTCGACGTCCGGGAGCAGGCCCTCCAGGGATTGCACGTCTTCGAGCTCGCCGCGTGCGTTGAAGCGTACCAGTTCGAGGCTGCGCGATACGCCGACATAGCCTCCGCTGCTCGCATCGAAGGATAGGCTCATCAGGTTGCGGCGCTGCAGGGAGCGCGCGTCCAGCCACTGGTGGCGGCGCGTGTCGTAGCGGTAGAAGTGGCCTTCGCCACCGAACGACGCGATGGCCAGCACGCCCTTGCGCGTGTCCCAGGCCAGGCCGGCGCCCCAGGACAGCGGCGGCAGGTGAGGGGGCAGCGTCAGCTTCTCCTTTCGGCCGCTCATGCCTTCGGGCGCCCAGACCAGGGTACTGCCGTTGCCCTCCAGATAGTACGCTTCGCGGCCGTCTTCGCCCACCGCCGCCGCGCCGGAGCCGTGGAAACTCAGCATCCCGCCGCGCACGATGCCTGTGTAGCGCTTGCCGTCCGCGGGGCCGGTGTTCGTGAACGGCAGGCGCCGGCCGTCGACGCTGACCAGGTCGAAGCCGAAGCGCACAGCCGGCACCTGGGGACGGACCCCGGCGAAGGTCAGCAAGGGGTCGGGCGCGAACGGCCCGCGCACCGCGACCTGGGCCGGCAGCTTGTGCCCGCCGCGCAAGGCCAGCACCCGCTCGACGCCGTAGCGGGCGTTCAGCTGTTTCATCAGTTCGCGGAAGTTGATGTTTTCCGCCTCGTCGGCATAAGGCAAGCGGTCGAACTGGACCGGGACCCCCGCCGGCGCCTGCACGTCGTAGCGGGGAGTGCTTTCCCTGCTGGAGACCACGATGGCCTTGATGCGGGTACCCGGCGCGGGCACCACCTTCCACATCGTGCTTTCGTAGGCGCTGAGCACCACCAGCACCGGCCGCGCGCGGTGGTCGATGTCGACCTGGGTCAGCCGGGCGGACGGTGCGTAACCCGACACCACCACGACGTCCGCGTCCGCCGCCCATTGCTTCATTCCCGGAAGCGGCGGCGACAGGGCGTTGGCGCGCGTCGTCTGTTCGTAGTCGAGAAAATGGAGCGGCAGGGACGCGGCGGGGACGGTGGCCCGCGGCGGCGCGGTGGCGACAGCGGCAGTGGTGGCGGGCGGCAGGGCGCCGGGGCAGGGCTGCCCCTGGAACGCTACCTTGCCATCGCGGTCGGTGCAGCGGTAGACGCGCTCGCCGGCAAGCACCAGGCCAGGCGCCAGCGCCAGTACGCATATGAGCGTCGTTAGTGTATGGCGTGGGGCAAGACCAGGTCGGGATGCGGTCACGGCAGGCATAATGCTTTCCTCAAAGAAATTATCAACAAATCATATCAGTTCGCTATCATTTGTTGGTAATCGATCGAGGGAAAATTGACTGGCCCGGACTCACTCCTTGAAGTACACCACCTGGTGGCTGGTCGCCAGCAGTTCGCCGCGTTCGTTCCACATCTCCGCGCTCTGGTCGAAGAAGCCGTTGCCGAAGCGCAGCGCGCGCGCCACGCCGAGCAGGGGCGCGCTGCCTTGCGCGGCCAGCTGGGCGGCATCGGCATGGAAGAAGGTGGTTAGGGCCACGGTTCCGATCGGCACCCATTTCGGGCGGCGCACGAAGATGCGCGGATAAAAGGCGTCGCACAGGGCGGCCAGCGACTGGTAGTCGAGCGGGCGCTCGGGCGTGTCGCGGATCCACATGGTCGACTGCGAGCTGTCGCTGGGGGTGTCGGGCGCGCCGGGTGCGCCGTCGATGAAGCGCATTTCGTAGCGGCCGGTCCAGGCGGCGCGCGCGATGTGCGGAGAGGGGGCGATGCTGCTGGCCGGCGGCACTTCCGGGAAAGCGGCGTCGAGGGCGGCCCAGGTTTCGCGCCGCACGGCGGTGACCGTCGTGGCAAAGGCGGCGACCTCGCCGTTCTGGATCAGCTCCACATGCCAGTGCTGGGTGGTGCGGTTGGTGCGCATCACGCGCGTCTGCACCGTGAAGCCGCCGTCGGCGATCGGGGCGGCGAAGTGGACGGTCTGCGAGACCGGCTGGCCCAGCAGTTCGGGGTGGCGTAGCACCGCGTTCAGCAGGGTGGCGGCGATGACGCCGCCGAAGGGGCCGACCATGTTGCCGTAGGCGGGGTGGGTCTGGCCTTGCGCCTCGTTGTCGCCGCTGCTTGCCAGGGCGATGGCGGCGTCGAAGTCGTGCGCCGCGGTGGAGGTGCCGTCGCTGCTCATGTCGGTGTCCCTTTGCTGTTGTGTCATAGAGCGATCTTAGCACCACGCGCCGCCGCCTGCTCAGGCCGGCAGGGACGAAAAAAAACCGCGCCGGAGCGCGGTTTTCCTGGTCTGCGGAGGACGATCAGGCCGCCTTTTGCAGGGTCGGGCTGCCGGTGACCGGGTCGATCGACTCGGCCGGCTCGACGTAGGTGCCGTTCAGGACGGCGTTCATGCGGTCGTGGTCGAGTTCCTTTTCCCACTTCGACACCACCACCGAGGCCACGCCGTTGCCGACGAAGTTGGTCAGGGCGCGGCATTCGCTCATGAAGCGGTCGATACCGAGGATCAGCGCCATGCCGGCCACCGGGATGGTCGGGACCACGGCCAGCGTTGCGGCCAGGGTGATGAAGCCGGCGCCGGTGATGCCCGATGCGCCTTTCGAGGTCAGCATCGCCACGGCGAGGATGGTCAGTTCCTGGGTCAGGGTCAGGTCGGTGTTGGTTGCCTGGGCAACGAACAGGGCGGCCATGGTCATGTAGATGTTGGTGCCGTCCAGGTTGAATGAGTAACCGGTCGGGACCACCAGGCCCACCACCGACTTCGAGCAGCCCAGCTTTTCCAGTTTGCGCATCAGGGCCGGCAGGGCCGATTCCGACGAGCTGGTGCCGAGCACGATGAGCAGTTCTTCCTTGATGTAGGAGATGAACTTGAAGATCGAGAAGCCGGTCATCCGGGCGATGGTGCCCAGAACGAGGACGACGAACACGAAGCAGGTCAGGTAGAACGAACCCATCAGCTTGGCCAGCGGGACCAGCGAGGCCAGGCCGTATTTGCCGATGGTGAAGGCCATCGCGCCGAACGCGCCGATCGGGGCCAGCTTCATGACGATGTTCACGACGCCGAAGATCACGTGCGAGAAGTCGTCGATGATCTTGGTCATCGGACGGCCGCGCTCACCCAGCATCGACAGGGCCACGCCGAACAGGATCGCGATCAGGAGCACCTGCAGGATGTCGCCCTTGGCGAAGGCGTCCACGAAGGTGTTCGGGATGATGTTCATGAGGAAGTCGACGGTGCTCTGGTGCGAGGCCTTCTCGGTGTACTGGGCGATCGCCTTGGTATCGAGGTGGGCGACGTCGACGTTGAAGCCGGCTCCCGGCTTGGCGATGTTCGCTACCAGCAGGCCGATCACCAGCGCGAAGGTCGACACGACCTCGAAGTAGAGCAGGGCCTTGCCGCCGACGCGGCCGACCTTCTTCATGTCCTGCATGCCGGCGATACCCGCCACGACGGTACAGAAGATGACCGGTGCGATGATCATCTTGATCAGTTTGATGAAGCCGTCTCCCAAAGGCTTCATCTTCTCGCCGAGCTCGGGATGGAACACGCCCAGCAGGACGCCCAGCACGATGGCGAACAGAACCTGTACATACAGGATTTTGTAGAATGGCTTTTTCATGACACTCTTCTCGAGAGGTTGATGGTGAAGAGGATCATCACAAAAACTCACCGGCGTGGATATTGTGGATATCCGCAGGTCGGTGAATGACCGTCATATGGTTTATTGATGGCAGTGTTGATGGCGGATATCAATAAAATGGATGACAGGTCGTAGTGCATGCATGCGCGTGCATATCGTCATGCACAATGGTGGGTTCGAGAACCCACCCTACTGGTATCTCGTAGGGTGGGCTCTCGAGCCCACGCGGTACAGCGCATGCATGTCGAAACGCCAACCTGGACGGTCGCGGACGTCGCCGGTTCCATTCGACGGTGGGGAATGCACGGGTACGACCGCGTGGGCTCAAGAGCCCACCCTACGATCCCGTTAAGGCTTGCGGTAGACCTTCCCGCCCTTCATCACGAAGCCCACCTTGCGCACGGCCGCGATATCCGCCGTCGGATCGCCCTCAACCGCCACCACGTCCGCCAGCGCCCCCGGCGCCAGCCGCCCCAGCTCCTTGCCCTTGCCCAGAATCTCCCCCGCCACCGAGGTTGCCGCGCGCAGCGCCTCCGTGGGCGACATCCCCAGCCGCACCATCCACTCCAGCTCGCGCGCATTGGTCCCGTGCGTGAACACGCCGACATCGCTGCCGTTCCCGATCACCACGCCCACCCTGCGCGCCAGCGCGAACGCGCGCGCCGCTTCCTTCATCGACGGCGTCGGCTCGCCGCCGCGCACGTGCTTCTGGAAGTATTCGCCGATCGCTTCCGGCGCGGTGAGCGTCGGAATGTACGCGGTGCCGCGCTCCTTCATCAGCCGGAAGGTCGCCTCACTCGCGCCATAACCATGCTCGACCGTGTCGACCCCGGCCAGCACCGCCATGCGGATCGCCTGGTCGGTGCTGGCATGCGCCGCCACCTTGCGCCCGGTGACGTGGGCCGCCGCCACCATCGCCTTCATCTCCTCGATGGTAAAGGTCGGGCGGCTGCTGCCGTCGACGCCGGTGCGGTAGTCGGCGTAGAACTTGATCCAGTCGGCGCCGTGCGAAGCCTGCTCGCGCACCGCCTTCGTTACCTCGTCGACGCCGGTGGCCGGCTGGGCGCCGTAAGGTATCTCCATGTCCGGGCGGTAGCTGCGCTCGGCCGGGCCGTAGCTGAAGCTGGCCACGATGGCTTTCGTCGCGATCAGCAGGCGCGGGCCGTCAATCACACCCCCTTCGATGGCGCGCTTGACGCCGACGTCGGCATAGTTCGCGCCTTCGGTGCCGAGGTCGCGCAGGGTGGTGAAGCCGGCCTGCAGCGTGTCTTGCGCGTGCTTGCCGGCGAGGAGGGTGCGGTACTCGACCTGCTCCTTGATCACCTGGTCGTCCCAGGTGGTTTCGTTGTAGGGGTGGAGCAGCACATGCGAGTGCAGGTCGATCAGGCCGGGGATCAGGGTCTTGCCGGGCAGGGCGACGCGCTCGGCATCGACCGGGACGTTGATCCTGTCCGCCGGGCCGACTTCCCTGATGCGGCCATCGCTCACCAGCACCGCCCAGTTGGCGTGGGGCTGGCCGTCGCCGGTCCAGACGCGGTCGGCGGTGAGCAGGAGGGTGCGCGGTTCGGCCGCGTGGGCAGCGGCGGCGGATAGGGAGAATACGGCGAGGGTGAGGGCGGTAAAGGCAAGCTTGCTGGTCCAGCGGCGCATGGTGGGTCTCTTATTGTTGTGAAGATGGAATGATAGCGGACTGCTTCCCCTGCATGGCAGGCGCTTGCGGTATCCTTGCGCCGATCCGGATTCGAGAGGCAGGAATGACGCAGGCAGGAAAACAGAACCGCACCACGCTGTTGCAGCAGGCCGTCGCCCACCACCAGGCGGGCCGGCTGGCGCAGGCGCAGGAGATGTACCGCGCGGTGCTGGCCGAGGCGCCGCACCAGTTCGACGCGCTGCACCTGCTCGGCGTGGTCTACCGCCAGCAGGGCGAGGCCGCGCTGGCGCTGGACCTGATTGGGCAAGCCATCGCCATCAACCCAGCCCAGGCGACCGCGCACTGCAACCTGGGCGCCGCCTTGCAGGACCTGGGCCGCAGCGCCGAAGCCCTGGCCAGCTACGAGCAGGCGCTGCGCCTGAACCCGTCGTATGCGATGGCATTCGCCAACCGCGGCAACGCCCTGCGCAAGCTCGGACGGGCGAAGGAAGCGGTGGACAGCTACGAGCGCGCGCTGGCCCTGCGTTCGCCGTATCCGGAAGCGGCCTGCAACCGTGCCGCGGCCTTGATCGACCTGGGCCAGCCGCAGGCCGCGCTGGAGGGCGCCGAACGGGCGCTGGCCGCCCAGCCACGCTACGCGCAGGCGCTGTGCGTGCGCGCCAATGCCCTGTATTTGCTGCGCCGCCTGCGCGACGCGGTCGAGGGGTACGACCATGCGCTGGCCGTCGACCCGAAGATGGCCGAGGCCCACGCCGGCCGCGGCATGGCGCTGCACAAGCTGCGCCGCTTCGACGAGGCACTGCGCAGTTACGAGCATGCTCTGGCGCTGCGGCCCGAACACGCCGTCACGCACGAGCATCGCGCAGCGACGCTGCTTGCCCTCGGGCGCCAGCCCGAAGCCATCGAGGCCTACCAGTGCGCGCGCCGGATACGGCAGGCGCAGGATAGCGACACGAGCCAGGTCGATTTCGCCCTGGCCGCACTCGGCGTCGGCAAGGCGCCGCAACGCGCGCCGCAGGCGTACGTCAAGGCGCTGTTCGACCAGTATGCCGGCCACTTCGACCAGCACCTGACCGAGGTGCTGGACTACCGCACGCCGGCAGCCATCGATGCCGCCTTGCGCCGGGCCGGGGTCGACGCCGGCGGCGACGTACTCGACCTGGGCTGTGGCACGGGCTTGTGCGCGCCCTACCTGAAGCCGCCCGCACGTTCGCTAGTCGGCGTCGACCTGTCAGAGCGCATGCTCGACAAGGCGCGCGCGACCGGCCTGTACGACCGCCTTGCCTGCGCCGACATCGCCGCCTTCCTGGCGCAGGAAAGCGCAGGCGCCGACCTGGTCGTGGCGGCCGACGTGTTCGTGTACTTCGGCGACCTGGCCGAGGTGTTCGCACAGGTCGCGCGCATCCTGCGCCCGGGAGGTGCCTTCTGCCTGTCGACCGAAACCTGCGAAGGCGAGGGCTTCGTGCTGCAGGCATCGAACCGCTACGCGCATGCGGCCGGCTACCTGCGCCGGCTGGCGGATGCGCACGGCTTCCAGGTCGTGCTGCTGGAGTCGACCCCGCTGCGCAGCGAGAACGGCGAGCCCATCGTTGGGCAGGTCGCGGTCCTGCGCATGTAGGGTGGTCGGCTATACCGGACTGCATGCGGTCACGCTGCTTGTGCGCCGCCCACGCGTTCAGTCCGTGCTCGCATGCTGCGAGGCTGCACAAGATGTCGTTGGACGCGTGGACGGCATCACGGCAGCGTGACCGCACACCGTCGGGTGTAGCCGCCTCTCGTGGCCCGGTCCACCCTACGCCCGCCTGGTCTGCACGCCTAGGCACAAGACGCACGTGACCAGCGCCAGGCCGATGTGCAGCGCATACAGCGGCACGAAGTCCGCCCGCGCCACACCCGCGTGCCCGACCAGCACCACCGCGATCGCCACCCCCAGCGCGCCGCCCAGCTGGCGCGTGGCCTGGTTCACCGCGCTGCCCACCGCGTACTGCGCCGGCGGCAGGCCCGCCACCGCGGCGCCGGCCAGCGAAGGCAGCACCATGCCGACCCCGGTCCCGCTCAATAGCACCGCCGGCAGCCACTGCGTCAGGTAGTGCGGCTCGCTCCCCACCATCGAGAACAGCCACAAACTGCTGCACGCGTAGACCAGGGCGCCGGGCACCAGCACGCGCCGGTGTCCGTAGCGCCCCGCGATGCGCCCGGCGATGATGGCCGTCGGCACCACCGTCAGCGGCCCCGGCGTCACGGCCAGGCCGGCCGCCGGCAGGCTGTAGTGCCACACGTTCGTGAGGTAGGCGAAGTAGGAGAAGAACATCAGCGCGAACGCCGTGCCAAAGGCGAGCGTTGCCAGGTTCACCAGGCTGTAGCTGCGGTTCGCAAACAGCGCCAGGTCGACCAGCGGCGCCCTGGCCGTGCGTGCCCACAGGATGAAGGCGCCCAGCCCGGCCACGCCCAGCAAGGCCAGCACCGCCAGCTCGATCCGGCTCCAGTGCGGCGATTCCGACTGCGTGATCGCCATCGCGAACGCACCCACCGCCACGATCAGCAGCAGCATGCCGACCACGTCCACCCGCTGCCGGTTCGCCGCGCCGCCCGCTTCGCGCAGGCGCGCCGCCCCGTACCACAGCGACACGGCGCCCAGCGGCAGGTTCAGGTAGAACGCCGCCGGCCAGCCGAAGTGCTCGATGACGGTCGTGCCCAGGCTCGGCCCCACGGCCGCCGCCAGCCCGCCGACCGCGCCCCACAGGCTGACCGCCACCGCGCGCTTCTCCTTCGGAAAGGCGTCGAGGATGATCGACAGCGAGGCCGGCGTCAGCAGCGCCGCGCCGAGCGCCTGCGCCACGCGCGCCGCGATCAGCCAGGCGACGCTGTCGGCCATGCCGCAAGCGGCCGACGCCACCAGGAACAGCGTCACGCCAATCAGGAACACGCGCTTGCGGCCGTGGGTATCGGCCAGGCCGCCGGCCGGCACCAGCATGGCGGCGTAGACGATGGTGTAGGCGTTCAGCACCCAGGACATGTCGGCCGGCCTGGCGCTCGGGAAGCTGCGCCCGAGCGGGCCGAACGCGGCGTACAGCAGGGTGGCGTCGAGCGAGACCAGGAAGACGGCGATGCTGGCGATCCAGAAGATGGGCCAGGGCGAGGCGCTGGTGGTGGCACTGGCGGCCAGCGGGGACGGGGCGATGGAGGGAGTGGTCATGGTGGTTGTCCGAAAAGGATCAGCGTGCAGAATCGGGAGAGATGCCGATGTAGATGCCGGGTTCGTTCGACAGGCCGCGCTTGATTCCCTGCGTCCATTCGTCGACCGCGATTTCGCTGGCGCCGGCTTCCAGCGCCGCATAGGCCCGCTCGACCACGAATGCCGGCGCGAGCTTCGGTGCGTCGAAGCCCTTGGTGAGGTCGGTGTCGATGAAGCCCACGTGCAGGCCGAGCACCTGCGTACCCTGCGCCCGCAGTTCGTTGCGCAGGCCGTTGGTCACGCTCCAGGCGGCGGCTTTCGACACCGCATAGCCGGCCAGCACCGGCGCGCTGAGCCAGCTCGATACCGACAGCACGTTCAGCAGCGCGCCGCCGCCGTTCCTGGCCAGCACCGGCGCAAAGGCCTGGCTCACGCGCAATATGCCGTAGACGTTGGTCTCCATCATGCGCTGCGTGACCTCGATGCTGCCAGAGTCGAGCAGGCCGCCGGTGGTGGCGATGCCGGCGTTGTTGACGACCAGGGTGACGTCGCCGCAATCGGCCGCGGCAGCCGCGACCTGCGAGGGATTGTTGACGTCGAGCGCGATCGGCACCACGCCGGGCAGGGCGACGCTGCCCGGGTCGCGCGCAGCGGCGTAGACCTTGCGTGCGCCCGCTGCCAGGGCGGCGCGGGCAAAGGCGAGACCGAGGCCACGATTGGCGCCAGTGATAAAGACGGTGGCATCTGCGAGTTTCATGGTGTTCCTCTTTCAGGTTGATTGAATATGATGACCATCATATTTTGGGGCAAATGTAGGGTGGGTACTTGTACCCACCATGGGTATCCATTCGTTGTCGCATGTGGATGGTGGGTTCGAGAACCCACCCTACGCGTTGTTAGCTCAGGCCGGCGCCTTGTCGTATTGCGCCAGCAGGGCGTCGCGCGACGCTTGCAGCAGGCCGCCGGCCTCGTCGCCGAGCGTGCGCGCCAGTTGCAGGGTGCCGACCAGGGTGCTGGCGATCACCTGCGCCTGCGCCTCGGGAGCGCCTGGCGGCAGCGCCTGGCGCACGCTGGCAATCAGGCCCTGCACGCGGCGGCGCGAGGCGGCCAGCACGTCTTCCTGCTGGCGGTGCATGTCGGAGCCGAGGGCGGCCACCGGGCAACCCAGCTCGGCGGCGGCAACGTGGGCTTCGCTCAGGTAGCCTTCGACCAGGGCGCGCAAGGGGCTTACGCCTGCTTCGCGCCCGAGTGCGATGCGCCGTGCAAGGACCTTGGCGCTGCCCGCGCCGGCATGGTCGAGCGCGGCGGCGAGCAGGGCGTCGCGCGACTTGAAGTGGGCATAGAAGCCGCCGTGGGTGAGGCCGGCTTCTTTCATCACCTCGGCCACGCCGACGCCGCCATAACCATGGCGGCGTACGGCGCGGGCAGCGGCGTCGAGGATGCGCTGGTGGGACAGCTCGCGCCGGGTTTGCTTGGATTCGGTGTTCATGGTGGCTGACGCTCAATATGATGGCTTTCATATTATGATCATCATATTTCCGAGTCAAGCGGAATGTGCGCGCCGCGTGCCGGCGCTTCCTTGAATCAGGCCATGAAGCCTTCCAGCTCGGCGGCGATCTGCTGCGCCAGCTGGTGGATGTGGTAGCCGTCGACGAAGCCGTGGTGGGCCTGCACCGAGAACGGGAGCGCCAGGCGGCCGTTCGGTCCATCCTTGAACTTGCCCCAGGCCAGCGACGGGATGTCGGGCGAACCAAGCGTGGCGGCCGGATGCTTGATCGAGGTGAAGTCGAGCCAGGGTATGCAGGTAATGAAGACCTGGTCCTTCACCTGGCGTGGCGACAGGCCGGCATAGGCATTGTTCAGTTCCAGCATGGCGCCGGCCTGGTCGCGCGCGGCCACACCGCGCCGCACGAATTCGCGCAAGTCGTCGGACCAGTCGAACAGGGCGAAATTCAGGTCGTGGTGCTGGTTGGTGACGGTGAACGAAGGCATCAGGCGGTCGATCTCGATGACCTCGCCCTCGAACACGCGGTAGCGGAAGTTCGGAATCGCCAGCACCGAGCGCAGCACGGCGCACAGCAGCACGTGGAAGGGCGGCAGGCCCTGCGCCTTGCACCAGGGCCGGAAGTCCGGCAGGTCCATCGTGAAGCAGAGGTTGACCGCGGGGCTGTCCATGCGGTCGAAAAGGTCGAAGCGGTCGCGCCGCCGTTCAAAGTGCTGCATGCTGGTTCTGCTGTGGTATCGAAGGGCAGAATTGTCGCATACCCGTAGGGTGGGCACAGGTGCCCACGCGGGATCATCACATGCACGAATGCGGCACAAACCGGCGTCGTGATGCATGCATCCCGGCTTCGGTTTCGTTCGCCGATGATCAGTCGATGAGACCGCGTGGGCTCGAGAGCCCACCCTACAACAGCAACATCATCCCCGCATCGTCACGGACTTACTGCGCGGCCCAGCCCCCATCCATGTTCCACGCCACACCGCGCACCTGGGCGCCGGCCGGCGAGCAGAAGAACACCGCCAGCGCGCCCAGTTCGTCCGGCGTGACGAACTCGCCCGACGGCTGCTTCTCCGCCAGCAGCGCGCGCTTCGCCTCGTCGTTCGACACACTCTCGCGTGCGGCGCGGTCGTCGACCTGCTTCTGCACCAGCGGCGTCAGCACCCAGCCCGGGCAGATCGCGTTGCAGGTCACGCCGGTCTGTGCGGTTTCCAGCGCCGTGACCTTGGTAAAGCCCACCAGCCCGTGCTTGGCCGCGACATAGGCCGACTTCTGGCTTGATCCCACCAGCCCGTGCACCGAGGCCAGGTTGATGATGCGGCCCCAGTTCTTCGCCTTCATGCCGGGCAGGGCCAGGCGCGTGGTGTGGAAGGCCGAGGTCAGGTTGATGGCGATGATGGCGTCCCACTTCTCGACCGGGAAGTCCTCGACCGGCGACACGTGCTGGATGCCCGCATTGTTGACCAGGATGTCGACGCCGCCGAACTTGTCGGATGCAAACTGCATCAAGGCCGCGATCTCGGCGGGTTTCGACATGTCGGCGTTGTGATAGCCGGTCTGGACGCCGAACTCCTGGCCGACGTCGGTGTACAGCTTTTCGATCTGCTGGGCGTCGCCAAAGCCGTTGAAGACGATGTTCGCGCCCTGTTCGGCCAGCGCACGGGCGATGCCGAGGCCGATGCCCGAGGTGGAACCGGTGACGAGTGCCGTTTTACCGCTTAACATCTTTGCGCTTGCAAGTGCATTCATGCTGCCCTCTTTAAAGTGGTGTTCAAGGTGCCTGCTCGGAATTGGTAGAATTCTAATCGCACTGCCAGCTAAAATGTCGGTTGCGGCTGAACAGGCAGACAATATTGCATCATGGAGGCGGGATGAGCGAAGCGAGGATCAAACATGTGCAGTGCAGCTCGCGGGCTGGCTTGCACCGCATCGCCTACAAGGAGTGGGGCGACCCGGCCAATCCGCGCGTGCTGGTCTGCGTGCATGGCGTGACGCGCGTGGCCGACGATTTCGACGCCCTGGCGCGCGACCTGAGCGATACCTACCGCGTGGTCTGCCCCGACGTGGCCGGCCGCGGCCGTTCCGACCACCTGCGCGACCCGCAGCTGTACGCGGTGCCGCAGTACGTGGCCGACATGGTCACGCTGATCGCCCGCATTACGGCAGGCAGCGAGGACAGCCGGGTCGACTGGTTCGGCACCTCGATGGGTGGCCTGATCGGCATGGTGCTGGCCTCGCTGCCGGACACGCCGATCGCCAGGCTGGTGCTGAACGACATCGGCCCGGTGCTCGACGAAGCCGCGATGCGCCGCATTGCCAACTACATCGGCCAGGACCTGCGCTTTCCGGACTTCGAATCCGGCGCGCGCTTCGTGCGCGATGTGTCAAGCTCGTTCGGTCCGCACTCCGACGAGGAATGGCGCAAGCTGGCCGCCGACGTGCTGCGCCAGGCGCCGAACGGCGAATGGGTGCGTCACTACGACCTGGCGCTGGCCGAGCCCTTCAAGGCCGTCACCGCCGCGCGCGCCGAGCTGGGCCAGGCGGCCCTGTGGCGCGCTTTTGACGCGATCCGGTGCCCGACGCTGCTGGTGCGCGGCGAACTGTCCGACCTGCTGTCGCACGCCACGGCGCAGGAAATGACGACGCGCGGCCCGCGTCCGCGCCTGGTCGAGTTCCCCGGCGTCGGCCACGCGCCCACCTTCGTGCATGCCGACCAGATCGCGCTTGCACGCGAATTTTTACTTGGCTGAGGTTCATCCGACGCCCCACGTTCTAGAAAGAGAAGAAGATGGAAATTACCCGTTACCACGTCGGCAAACGCCTCTCCGAAACCGCTGTCTACAACGGCACCGTGTACCTGGCCGGCCAGATCGCCGAAGACACCACCCAGGACATCGAGGGCCAGACGCGCGAAGTGCTGGGCCACGTCGACCGCCTGCTCACCGAAGCCGGCAGCGACAAGACCTGCATCTTGATGTGCCAGATCTACATCGCCGACATGGCCCACTTCGCCGGCATGAACGCGGTCTACGACGAGTGGGTCGCGCAGGGCCACACGCCGCCGCGCGCCACCGTCGAATCGAAACTCGCCAACCCGGCCTGCCTGGTGGAGATCGTCGTCACCGCCGCGCTGCGCTAAACGATGGTTTCCACCGCCGCCCTCGGCGACGCCACCACCCAGCTGGTCCAGGGCCTCAGTCCCGAGGAATGCGCACGCGTGCAGCATGCGCTCGACTACGCCGCGGCCGCCTACGGCGAACGCACGCTGGCGTCGCACCAGAACGCCTTCGAGTTCTCGCTGGGCGTGGCCGGCACGCTGGCCTATTTGCGCAGCGACGCCGAGACGCGCATCGCCGGCCTGCTGTTCGAGCTGGCGATGTTCGACCCGGCCATCGTCGAGACGCTGGAGCAGCTGTTCGGCAGCGAGGTGGTGACGCTGGTGCGCGGCGTGCAGCAACTGATCCGCCTGCGCGACCTCACCGTGGCGCAGCCGGTACTGGGGCGCGGCAAGAACGCGGCCCAGGAAGCGGCGGCGCACATCGAAACCCTGCGCAAGATGCTGCTGGCCATGGCGTCCGACATGCGCGTGGTGCTGGTGCGCCTGTCGTCCTGCGCCACCATGCTGCGCTGGTTCGCAGAACAAAAACGCTTCGACGACACCACCCGCGACTACGGCCGCGAGGTCATGGACTTGTATGCGCCGCTGGCGAACCGCCTCGGTATCTGGCAGCTGAAGTGGGAGCTGGAAGACCTGTCGTTCCGCTTCCTGCAGCCGGACACCTACAAGCGCATCGCCAAGATGCTGGAAGAAAAGCGCATGGCGCGCGAAGGCTTCGTGCAGTCCTCGATCGACCGCCTGGAAGGCGAGTTGAAATCGGCCGGCATCAAGGCCGAGGTCAGCGGGCGCCCAAAACACATCTACAGCATCTGGAACAAGATGCGCGGCAAGGAACTCGATTTCTCCGAGCTCTACGACGTGCGCGCCTTCCGCGTGATCGTGCCCGACGTGAAGACCTGCTACTCGGTGCTGGGCCTGGTGCACAACATCTGGACCCCGATCCCGAAGGAGTTCGACGACTACATCTCGCGTCCGAAGCCGAACGGGTACCAGTCGCTGCACACGGTGGTCACGGCCGAGGACGGGCGTCCGCTGGAAGTGCAGATCCGCACCCAGGAGATGCACAACTTCGCCGAGTACGGCATTGCTGCGCACTGGCGTTACAAAGAGTCGGGCGGCTCCAACTTCAAGGGCGAGAAGTACGACGAAAAGATCGCCTGGCTGCGCCAGCTGCTGGCCTGGAAGAGCGACGTCGCCGACGCCGTGGCCGGCGAGGACGTGCAGAAGGAGTGGGTCGAGAAGCTGAAAGCCACCACGCTCGACGACCGCATCTTCGTGCTCACGCCGCAGGCGCGGGTGCTGGAACTGCCGGTCGGCGCCACGCCGATCGACTTCGCCTACCACCTGCACAGCGAGGTCGGCCACCGCTGCCGCGGCGCCAAGATCGACGGCGCCATGGTGCCCCTGAACACCCCGCTGCGCAACGGCCAGACCTGCGAGATCATCACGGCCAAGGGACCGGCCGGCAGCGCCGGACCCTCGCGCGACTGGCTCAGTCCCGAGTACACGGTCAGCAGCCGCACGCGCTCGAAGATCCGCGCCTGGTTCCATGCGCTCGATCTGGCCGAGACCCTGGCGCAGGGCCGGGCGCTGGTCGAGAAGTCCCTGCAGCGCGAGGGCAAGACGGCGGTCAACCTGGAAGCGCTGGCGCACAAGCTGGGCTTTGCCAAGGTCGACGATCTGTTCATCGCGGTCGGCAAGGAGAAATTCAGCCTGCGCCACGTGGAAGCGGCGCTGCACGACGCCGTGGAAGCGCCGCCGCTGGAGGACGCGGCGGTCGTCAACAAGAGCCGCGCCTCGAGCGTGGAGCAGGGCGCCAAGTCCGGCGTGCTGGTGGTCGGCACCGAAGGCCTGATGACGATGCTGGCCAAGTGCTGCAAGCCGGCGCCGCCGGACCCGATCGTCGGTTTCGTCACGCGCGGCAAGGGCGTGTCGATCCACCGCCAGAGCTGCAAGAACTTCGCCGAAATGCGCAGCAAGGCGCCCGAGCGCGTGATCCAGACCGCATGGGGCACGCTCGGCAGCGAAACCGTCTACCCGGTCGACATCTTCATCCTCGCCAGCGACCGCCAGGGCCTGCTGCGCGACATCTCGGAGGTGTTCTCGCGCGAGAAGATCAACGTGACGGGCGTGAACACGCAGACCACGAAAGGCCAGGCGCGCATGGTCTTCACCGCCGAATTGGGTTCCACCAGCCAGCTGCAAAAAGCGCTGGCCGCGATCGGCGAGGTCCCGAGCGTGCATGAAGCACGCCGGGCGTAGGGTGGGGGCCGCGATGCCGGGGCCTCGAGGCCGAGCGTGCCCACGCGGAAGCGTGAAGGGCCAGCGGCCGTGCAAACGGTCGGGCCTGCGGCCCACGATCTCGCCATGTGCGCGTCTCCGGGGCTGATCGCATGATCCGCCGCACCGTCAACCTCGCCACCCGCCCCAGCCTCTGGGGCGCCGCCTTCGTGCGCTACCTGCGCAGCTGGTGGTACATGTTCCACCTCGGCGCCATCGCCCTGGTCACTGCCCTTACGCCGTCGAGCTACAACCGCGCCAGCCGCCACGCCACCGCCTACTACGTCTACACCGGCACCTGGAAGGTCCTGCCCTGGTTCACGCTGCTCTCGGCCCTGATCAGCCTCGTCATCATCCGCATCGTGCTGGTGACCGCGCTCAGCTACGGCCTGTCGCGCTATGCGCTGGAAATGGTGGTGCGGGTGCTGGTGCTGGAACTGATCCCGCTGTCGGCGGCCCTGTTCGCCGCCCTGCGCGCCGGCATGGCCTTCGACTCCTCGATCCTGGGCCTGGCGCGCGCCGGCCTGCCGACCGACGCCATCACCACGGAGGCCCTGCGCCGCCTGCGGCGCGACCTCGTTCCCCAGCTGTTCGCCAACGCCTTCTCGGTGCTGAGCCTGGCCATGGTCAGCTCCACCATCGTGCTGGTGCTGGCCTACCTGAACGTCTACGGCCTTTCGCCCTGGGGCCTGCCCGACTACACCCGTACCGTCGGCCGCGTGTTCGAGCCGGTGGTGACGATCGGCTTCGTGCTCAAGACCGTGCTGTTCGGCCTGGCGGTGGCCGTGATCCCGACCGCCGCCATCCTCGAACTGCAACGCTACCCGCGGCGGCTGGCCTCGAACGTGCAGCCCGGCGCGCTGCGCCTGCTGTTCGTGCTGCTGCTGATCGAAGGCTCCTCGCTTGCCATCAAATACATCTGAGACCATGACCGACACCCTACAAGACGAACCGGCCCACGTGGAAACCAAGGCGATGATCCTGCTGGCGGTGGTGGCCGCGCTGATCATCGGCTTCGTGGTGTACGTGATGTACGCGCGCGGCGTGTTCGAGCCGACCCAGAAGCTGGTGCTGGAAACCGACAACTCCGAAGGCGTCATTCCCGGCATGGACATGACGTTTGCCGGCTTCCCGATCGGACGCGTGCGCCTGGTCGACCTGGGCGCGGACGGCAAGGTGCACATCGTGATCGACGTCTCGAAGGGCGACGCGAAATGGCTGCGCACCTCCAGCGTGTTCACCCTGGAGCGCAGCGTGGTCGGCGAGACCCGCATCCGCGCCTTCAGCGGCGTGCTCGACGACCCGCCGCTGCCCGACAACGCCATCCGCCCGGTGCTGCGCGGCGACGTGACGGCCGAGATTCCGGGCCTGGTGGCGACCGCCCGTTCGCTGCTGAACAACCTGGAGAACCTGACCGCCGACGGTTCCGCCATGAGCGGCAGCCTGGAGAACATCCAGGCCATGACCGGGCGCCTGTCCGGCAAGTATGGATTGCTGAGCGGCGCCCTGGGCGACGACGAGGCCAGCAAGTTCGTCCAGACCCTGCAGCGCCTCGACACGCTGCTGGCGAAAACCGACCAGCGCCTGTACGGCAAGAAGGGCATGGTCGAGGATGCCCAGGCAGCCGTGGTCGAGCTGCAGGGCGTGCTGCAGGACGCGCGCGGCACGCTCAAGAAAGTCGATGCGGTGCTGATCGAGGCCCAGGCCGTGGGCTCGAATGCGCGCGTGGCCACCGAAGACCTGGGCGCGCTGCGCGGCGAGGTCGACGCCAGCCTGCGCAAGGTGAACCGGCTGGTCGACGAGATCAACCGCAAGTGGCCGTTCGGCCAGGCGAAGCAGGAGATCAAGCTGCCATGAAGATGCCCCTGATCCTGGTTGCACTGGCGCTCGCCGGCTGCGCCAGCCAACCGGCGCCGCCGAGCTGGCAGGCCGACGCGAAGGACGCGCTCGACGGTTTCACCGATGACTACCTGCGCGGGAACAGCGCCGCCGCGAACGCCGAATTCGCGCGGGCGCGGCGCGAGACCGCCAGCACCGGGCAGCCGGCGCTGGTGGCGCAGGTGGAGCTGGTGCGCTGCGCCACGCTGGCGGCCAGCCTCGAGTTCGACGATTGCCCGGGCTTTGCGGCGCTGGCGCCGGACGCCACGGCGCAGCAGCGCGCGTATGCGGCATATATCGGCGGGCGCTGGGAAGGGCTGGATGCGGCGGCGCTGCCCGAGCAGCACCGGCCGGTGGTGGCCAGCGGTTCCTTGAAGGGCGTGGCCGATCCCCTGGCGCGCCTGGTGGCGGCCGGCGCCCTGTTCAAGGCAGGCAGGATCACGCCGGCCGATATCGAGGCGGCCACCGATACCGCGTCGGAGCAGGGCTGGCGCCGCCCCTTGCTGATGTGGCTGGGCGTGGCGCAGGGGCGGGCACAGGCGGCAGGCGATGCGGCGGCGCTGGAGCGGATCAGGCGGCGCATCGCGCTGGCGTCGGGCGAGCGCTGAAGCCGCTGCGCCGTGGCTGGCGCGGAACGAACGCGGCCTTTATTCGCCTGGCATCTGCTAGACTGGCCGCATGGCCACCATGAGCGTTTCCAGCATCAAGCGGGCGCGTGCCCTGCATCCAGCGACGATCGCCACCCTGTTGTGCGGCGTGGCCCTCAGCTGCCTGTTGTTTGCCATTCTCCAGGCATCGGAACATGCCCGCAACGACTTCGATGTCGACCGCCGGGTGCAGGCGCGGGTGGCGGCGGTGGCGCGCAGCTTCGACGATGCCGCCGAAGCGATGCGCGCCATCAACCTGCTGCTTGGCTCGACCGCGCAGGTCGACGACGCACAGTTTGCCCGCTTTGCCGCGCCCCTGGCCGGCGCCCATCCCTACATCCAGGCCCTGGCCTTCTACCGCTTCGTGCGCGCCGACGAGCGCGACGCCTACGAGGCGGCGCGCCGCGCGCATTGGCCCGACTTCCGGATCCGCGAGCGCCGCGGCGCCGGCTTCGAGCCTGCCGCGGTGCGTCCCCTTTACCTGCCGCTCGACAAGATCATTCCCGAACCTGTCGAACACATCGCGCACGGCTACGATATCTGGGCCTTCGGTCCGCACCGCACGCTGGTCGAGCGCACGCTGGCGCGCAAGGACTGGACCGCCAGCGGCTTGGTGCCGCTGATCGAACCGAAGGGCGGGCACGGCATCGTGATTGCCATGCCGCTTGCCGGCGACGGCAGGGGCGCCGGACCGGACGGGGCCGAGGGCGTGACCGAGGTGGTGATCGACGTGGCCAGCCTGATCGAGCAGAAACTGCTGAGCGCGAATCTGCTGCGCCACCGCGGCGTCGAGGTGGCGCTGGCGGGCCAGGTCGACGGCAAGGCCACGATGCTGGAAGTCGCGCGCTACGGCCATGCCGTACCCGACGAGCCGGCCTGGTGGGGCAAGCTGCTGGGGGCCCACCTGGTCGAGCGCAGCCAGCGCTTCGACGTCTACGGGCAAAGTTGGGAGCTGCGGGCGCGCGCCCGCGAAGCGGCGGCGGTCCACCTGGGCTCGAGCGTCCTGCTGGTGCTGAGCCTGGTCTGCACGCTGGCGGTGACCGCCTACGTGCATGCCAGTGTCACGCGGCGCCGGCGCGTCGAGCGCCTGGTGGAATTGAGCACGGCCGACCTGCGGCGCACCTCGGAGACCATGCGCCTGTATTTCCGCGCCATCGATGCCAGTGCCAGCGGCGTGATCCTGGTCGACGCCACCCGGCCCGGCTATCCGATCGAATACGTGAATCCGGCCTTCATGCGCATGCGCGGCTATGGCAGGGACGAACTGAACGGGCGCCGGCTCGACGAGCTGATCGCCGGCCTGCCCGAGCAGGCCGCCGTGCACGAGCTGCAGAACACCATGCGCGAGGAGCGCGAAGGCCACGCGCTGCTGCGCCTGCGGCGCAAGGATGGCAGCGAGCTGTACGCCGAGGTCTACGTGGCGCCGGTGCACGGCGCCGACGGCCGCACCGAGCATTTCGTGATCACCGAATACGATGTCACCACCGCCAAGCGCTACGAGGCCGAGCTGGAACACCGGGCGCGCTACGACGCCCTGACCGGCTTGCCGAACCGCGCCTTGCTGGGCGACCGCATCGAGCGCGCCGTGGTGTTCGCCGGCCAGCACGGGCGCCAGGGCTGGGTGGTGGCGCTCGATCTCGACCACTTCAAGTACGTCAACGACAGCCTCGGGCACCCGGCCGGCGACCGCGTGCTGCAGCAGGCCGCCCGGCGCATCACGGCGGCGGTGCGGCCGGCCGACACGGTGGCGCGCACCGGCGGCGACGAATTCGTGCTGATGCTGATCGAGCGCAACGGCGAAGACCAGGTGATGGCGACCGTGGACGCGGTGCTGCGCGCCGTCGGCCAGCCGTTCGAGGACGAGGGGCGGCGCTTCCACCTCAGCTGCAGCGCCGGCATCGCCGCGTTCCCGACCGACGGGCGGGATGCCGAGACCCTGGTCAAGCATGCCGAGATCGCCATGTACCGCGCCAAGGAAGCCGGGCGCGACACGGCGCGCTTCTACCTGCCGGGCATGAACGAGCGCGTGGGCGAGCGCCTGGCCCTGGTCGACGCCATGCGCGTGGCCCTGGCCGGCAACCAGTTCGAGCTGCATTACCAGCCGCAGATCCTGCTCGCCACCGGCCGCGTGATCGGGATGGAGGCGCTGATCCGCTGGCGCCATCCGGAACTGGGCATGATGCGCCCGGATCGCTTCATCGCGCTGGCCGAGGACACCGGCCTGATCGTGCCGATCGGCGCCTGGGCCCTGCGCAGCGCCTGTGCCCAGGCCGCCGCCTGGCAGCGCGCCGGCCACGGCGCCTTGCGCGTGGCAGTCAACCTATCGTCGCGCCAGTTCCGCGAAACCGGGCTCGCCCCCCTGATTGCCGACACCTTGCGCGCGACCGGCCTCGATGCCGCCTGCCTCGAGCTCGAGTTGACCGAGAGCCTGGTGATGGACGAAGTGGAGCGCGCGATCGCGACCATGGGCGAGATCAAGGCGATGGGCGTGCAGCTGGCCATCGACGATTTCGGCACCGGCTATTCGAGCCTGGCCTACCTGAAGCGCTTCCCGGTCGACGTGCTGAAGATAGACCAGTCGTTTGTCCGCGACATCGAGACCGACGCCGACAGCGCCGCCATGGTGGGCGCCATCGTCTCGCTCGCCCACGACCTCGGCATGCGCGTCATCGCCGAAGGCGTGGAAACGGCGCCGCAGCGCGACTTCCTGCATGCGCGCGGCTGCGACGAAGTCCAGGGCTACCTGATCAGCCGGCCCTTGCCGGCGGCGGAATTCGAACGCATGCTGGAGGGCAGGCGGGCGCCGCTTCCGGCCAGGCAGGGCTAGCGCCGCCGCGGCGCCTGGTTCAGGCGGCGCGCGGTTGTTGTTGGCCGGGTTGCCGGCCGTCCTGCTGCTGCTGCTGCTGCTGCTGCTGCGCCGGGCGCAAGGCCCAGGGCAGGGCGTTGTGGATGGCCGTTGCCGCAATCGCCGCCTGGCCGGCCGCCACCGCGATCTGGTTCAGGCCGCGCACCACGTCGCCGATCGCATACAGCCCCGGCACCTTCGTGCGCCCGTGGTCGTCGACCACCAGCTTGTCGCATTCGGCCGTCTCGGCGCCCAGGTCGGCCGCCAGCTTGGAGCGCGCCGATTCGCCCAGCATCGGGTAGAACACGTCGAACTCGCGGCTCGCGCCATCGGCGGTATTGAGCACCGGCTTCATGTCGTCGGTGAGCGTCACGCCCAGCAGCGGCGACTCGACGTACTTCACGCCGGCCGCCTCGATCTGGCGGCGCTCGTCGTCGTTCAGCATCGATTCCTCGCTGCGGTCGAACAGGGTCACGTCGGCGCTGAACGAGCGCATGAAGAGGGCGTGCCCGACCGGGTTGGTTTCGGACGTGACTACGGCGATGCGCGTGTCCATGACGTCGTAGCCGTCGCAGACCGGGCACAGGCGCACGGCGCCGGCCGCCACCGCCTCGTGCCAGCGCTCGACCGGCAGCCCGGCATCGGCGACGCCGGTGGCGAGCAGCACGGTCAGCGCGCGGATCGGGCGGACCTTGCCGTCGTCGTCGAGGTAGTCGCCGACAAAGATACCGTCTTCCAGGCGCAGGCCGGTGATTTCGCCATGGCGCACCTCGCCGCCATAACGCTTCAGTTGTTCGGTGAGATTCACGAGGAGCTGTCCGCCGGGCACGCCTTCCGGAAAGCCGGGATAGTTGTGCGAGACGGGAATCAGGCACAGGCGGCTATTGCCCTTGTCGACCACCACGATGTTGCGCGTGAAGCGGCGCAGGTAGATGGCGGCGGTCAGCCCGCCGGGGCCGCCGCCGATGACCAGGGTGTCGAAGACGTGCTCAGTAAGATGCTCAGTAATATCGTCCATGCACCGATTATCACGAAGCGCAAGCGCGCCTTCTATCGGCGTGCGCACCCAGCCGGAGTCGGAGGATACTTACACTGCCTGCAAGGGCTTGCCGTCCAGCGCTTCCGGCTGCAGGGTCACGTGGTCGATGCCGTGCCTGGCCAGCAGCATTTCCTTCATGCGGCGCAGCACGATCGGCCATTCGCCCAGGTCGGCGATTTCCAGGTGGCCGATGAGGGCAGGGTGGCCGGGCGACATGTCCCATACGTGCAGATCGTGCACCGACAGCACGCCCTCGACCGCGGCCAGGTCGGCGCCCACCTGCAGATAATCGATCCCGTGCGGCACGCCTTCCATCAGGAAGTGATAGGACTCGCGCAGGATGCCGACCGTGGACTTGAGGATCAGGAGCGACACGAAGATCGACAGGATCGGGTCGATCCGCACCCAGCCGGTAAAGTAGATGATGGCGCCGGCGGCGATCGCCGCCACCGAGCCGAGCAGATCGCCCATCACGTTGACCAGGGCCGCGCGCGTGTTGATGCTCTCGGTGTCGCGCGAGAGCACCCAGGCCACCGCGATGTTGATGCAGGCGCCGAGGGCGGCGACGATCAATACCACGCCGCCCTGCACCGGTTCCGGGTGGGTCAGGCGCTGCACCGCCTCGTAGACGATCCAGGCAACCAGGGCCAGCATCGCCAGGCAGTTGACGAAGGCGGCCAGCGCCTCGGCGCGCACGAAGCCGAAGGAATGGCGGCTCGAGGGCGGGCGCTTGGCGATCAGTTGCGCCAGCAGGGCCAGGCCGAGGGCGGCGGCATCGGTCACCATGTGGCCGGCGTCGGAAATCAGGGCCAGCGAATTCGACACGAAACCGGTCACCACCTCGACCACGGCGAACAGCAGCGTCAGCGTCAGGGCAAAGGCCATCGCCTTCTGGCTGCGCGCCTCGATGTAGTGGCCATGCTGGGCATCGCCGTCGAGGTGGGCGTGCAGGTGTTCGGAAGTCGGCGGTGCGGCGTGCTGGGAAGGCATGGCTGATGCTGTGGGTTCAACGACTGGCAAGTGTAATGGATATCGGCCTGGACGGAAGCAGGGCGCTCCTTACGGCATCGCAGAAATACTTAATTCCGAACAACCCTTGCGCGGTCGGCGCGCGGCCCCTATAATGCTCCTCATTGGGCGGTTAGTTCAGCTGGTTAGAATACTTGGTCGACATCCAAGGGGTCGCAGATTCGAATTCTGCACCGCCCACCAGAATACAAAGACAGTGCGGGGAACTCCGGTTTTCCGCTCTTGTCGTCACAGTAAGAGCGAGAAAGGCACAAACGGTTATGACACCGCGAACTACAACCTGGTTGTGGGGGAATCGCTAGACGCGGTACGGTGGCCTTTTGCTCGAAGAAACTCGACAACACTGAAGATAACGCGCCTGGTGCGCGTTTTTTTTCGTCCCGACTTTTTCAGTTTCAAATTTATCAATGTTAGCAGGCGCATCAGGCGCCATTGGAGATCAAAATGTTGAATGTGCGACTTCCGGACGGCTCCAGCCGTCAATTCGAAGGACCGGTCACTGTCGCCCAGGTGGCCAGCAGCATCGCTACCAGCCTCGGCAAGGCTG
Organism: Massilia sp. BAP21; assembly: GCF_057801335.1. Taxonomy (NCBI): domain Bacteria; kingdom Pseudomonadati; phylum Pseudomonadota; class Betaproteobacteria; order Burkholderiales; family Oxalobacteraceae; genus Massilia; species Massilia sp. BAP21. Next base: position 5,568,435 of record NZ_CM173596.1, on the reverse strand, counting down.
CCCTGGCCGGCAAGGTCAACGGCAAGGTGGTCGACACCTCCTTCCTGATCGAGCAGGATGCCAACCTGGCCATCGTCACGGACAAGGATCCCGAGGGCCTGGACGTCATCCGCCACTCGACCGCCCACCTGCTGGCGTATGCGGTAAAAGAGCTGTTCCCGGAAGCCCAGGTCACCATTGGCCCGGTCATCGAGAACGGCTTCTACTACGACTTCTCGTACAAGCGCCCATTCACCCCGGAAGACCTGCAAGCCATCGAAAAGAAAATGGTCGAGCTGGCCAAGAAGGATGAGCCGGTCACCCGCAAGGTGCTGCCGCGCGACGAAGCCGTGGCCTATTTCAAGTCGATCGGCGAAGACTACAAGGCCGAGATCATCGCCTCGATTCCGGCCAACGAAGACGTGTCGCTGTACTCGGAAGGCGGTTTCACCGATCTCTGCCGGGGCCCGCACGTGCCTTCGACCGGCAAGCTGAAAGTCTTCAAGCTGATGAAGCTGGCCGGCGCCTACTGGCGCGGCGACTCGAAGAACGAAATGCTGCAGCGCGTGTACGGCACCGCCTGGACCAAGAAGGAAGACCAGGAGCAATACCTGCACATGCTGGAGGAGGCGGAAAAGCGCGATCACCGTAAACTCGGCAAGCAGCTCGATTTGTTCCACTTCCAGGAAGAAGCGCCGGGCCTGATCTTCTGGCATCCGAAGGGCTGGACCGTCTGGCAGCAGGTCGAGCAGTACATGCGCAAGACTTACCAGGTCACCGGCTACAACGAAGTCAAGGCCCCGCAGATCCTGGACGTCACCCTCTGGCAAAAGACCGGCCACTGGGGCAATTATCGCGACAACATGTTCACCACCGATTCGGAGAATCGTTCGTACGCGCTCAAACCCATGAACTGCCCGGGCCACGTGCAGATCTATAACGCCGGCATGAAGAGCTATCGCGATTTGCCGCTGCGCTACGGCGAATTCGGCCAGTGCCACCGCAACGAGTCCTCGGGCGCGCTGCACGGGCTGATGCGCGTGCGCGGCTTTACCCAGGACGATGGTCACGTGTTCTGTACCGAAGAGCAGATTGCGCCGGAAGTGGTTGCCTTCCACGCCCAGGCGATGAAGGTCTACGACGATTTCGGCTTCGACAACATCGACGTCAAGATTGCCCTGCGTCCGGATAACCGCATCGGTTCCGACGAAGTCTGGGACCAGGCCGAGGAAGCGCTGCGTTCGGCGCTGCGCGGCTGTGGCGTGGAGTGGACGGAGCTGCCGGGCGAGGGCGCCTTCTACGGTCCGAAGATCGAGTACCACCTGAAGGATAGCCTCGGCCGTCCATGGCAGGTCGGCACCATGCAGGTCGACTTCTCGATGCCGGGCCGTCTCGGCGCCGAGTACGTTGCGGAAGGCAATTCGCGCAAGGTGCCGGTGATGCTGCACCGCGCGATCGTGGGCTCGATGGAGCGCTTCATCGGCATCCTGATCGAGAACTACGCGGGTGCGCTGCCGCTGTGGCTGGCTCCGGTACAAGTGGCCGTTCTCAACATTTCTGACGCACAGGCAACGTATGTGAAAGAGGTGGAAGCACGCTTGAAGGCAGCCGGCCTGCGCGTTCACGCTGATTTGCGGAACGAGAAGATTACCTATAAAATACGTGAGCATTCCGTCCAAAAACTGCCATACATCCTGGTAGTTGGCGACAAGGAACGCGAAGCAAACACCGTGGCCGTGCGTGCACGGGGCAATGTCGATCTGGGCGTGATGTCCGTCGATGCCCTGCTGGAGCGCCTCCTGGGCGAGGTTTCCTCCAAAGCCAAATAACGCCGGCCGGTCATTCAGACATTAAAAGGAAACAACATAGCTACTGACAAGTCGCATCGCATCAATGGCGAAATTACTTACCCGGAAATGCGTCTCTCCGGGGTGGACAACGAGCCGCTGGGCATTGTGAGCCTGGCTGAGGCATTTCGTCTGGCCGAGGAGAAAAACGTCGACCTGGTGGAAATCGCGCCGAACGCGAATCCACCGGTCTGCCGCCTCATGGATTACGGCAAGTTCAAGTATTCCGAGCAGAAGAAGGCCCACGAAGCCAAGCTGAAGCAGAAGATCATCCAGGTCAAGGAAGTCAAGTTCCGTCCGGGTACCGATGAGGGCGACTACAGCATCAAGCTGCGCAACCTCATCAAGTTCCTCGACGACGGCGACAAGACCAAGATTACGCTGCGCTTCCGCGGCCGCGAAATGGCCCACCAGGACATCGGCTTCCGCATGCTTGAACGTCTGAAGGGCGACCTCGAGCCGTATGGCCAGGTCGAGCAGTTCCCGAAGATGGAAGGCCGCCAGATGATCATGATTATCGCGCCTAAGAAGAAGAAGTAATTCTTTCGCGTTGGTCTAGCCAGGCCGAGCCCGGCGCCGCAGTGTGAGCTGCAGCGCCGGGCTCGGCTTTGTTCGTTTGTGCGATGGGTTGTTCGTAGGGTGGGCACTTGTGCCCACGCTGTCGTACTCATGCATGCCGCACATCATCGCCGCAGGGTCGATCGGCCGGCATGTGAGAACGTTTCGATAACTCATCCGTGCCATACCGCGTGGGCACAAGTGCCCACCCTACAACGGCCATTACTACCGCTACACTAATCAACACTCCTGTGCTAGAATCTGCGGTTCCTGTTTTTCGAAGCAGGTTGTAGTGGGTCCAGCACTCGCTGCAAAACAAGTGAAAGTAGGCATCTAAGAGCAGCGTCGCTGCCACCTGCAATCCTGTTACATATGAGGCTGTCCGCGAGGACAGATGACTATGCCAAAAATGAAAACCAAAAGCAGCGCGAAGAAGCGTTTTCGCGTGCGTCCGGGCGGTACTGTCAAATCGGGTATGGCGTTCAAGCGTCACATCCTGACCAAGAAGACCACCAAGAACAAGCGCCAGCTGCGCGGCACCCGTAACATCAATGCGTCGGACGTGACCAGCGTCTACCGCATGATGCCATCTGCTTAATCTCACACTAAGGAGCGAATATGCCTCGAGTAAAACGTGGGGTTACTGCACGTGCCCGTCATAAGAAAGTTCTTGCGCTTGCCAAAGGCTACCGTGGCCGCCGCAGCAAGGTATTCCGTATTGCCAAGCAAGCAGTCATGCGCGCTGGCCAGTACGCCTACCGCGACCGCCGCAACAAGAAGCGCGTCTTCCGCGCACTGTGGATCACCCGTATCAACGCAGCATCGCGTTCGCACGGCATGACCTACAGCGCTTTCATGAACGGCCTGAAAAAAGCCGCGATTGAACTGGACCGTAAAGTCCTGGCCGACATGGCCGTGCACGACAAGCCGGCGTTCGCCGCGATTGTCGCTGCCGTCCAGGCCAAGCTGGCTGCTTAATAGCATCCCAGTTTGCAAGACCAGCCCTGCGGTGACGTAGGGCAGAGAGCGGGGCGGGGGTTGAATAAGCCCTCGCCCCGTTTTTGATTGTGGCGTCTCCCGCCACCCAAAAACAGGAAAAGAACAAAGCATGAACTCGCTGGAAGAACTCGTCGTCGTCGCAGGGACCGATTTCGCCGCTGCCCAGGATGCAGCCGCGCTGGAAAACGCAAAAGCGAAATACCTCGGCAAAACCGGCCAAATTACCGAACTGATGAAGGGTCTCGGCAAGCTCGACCCTGAACAGCGCAAGGCGCAGGGCGCCCTGATCAATGCCGCCAAAGAAAAAATCGAAAAAGCATTGACCGCGCGCCGCGACGACCTGGCGAACGCCCAGCTGATGCAGCGCCTGAACGCCGAGTCCATCGACGTCACCCTGCCGGGCCGTGGCCGCTCGGTCGGCGGCATCCACCCGGTGATGCGCACCTGGGAACGCGTCGAGCAAATCTTCCGCTCGATCGGCTTCGACGTGGCCGACGGCCCGGAAATCGAAACCGACTGGACCAACTTCACTGCCCTGAACAGCCCGGAAAACCACCCGGCGCGTTCGATGCAGGACACCTTCTACATCGAAGGCCAGGACAGCACCGGTAAACCGCTGCTGCTGCGTACCCACACCAGCCCGATGCAGGTACGTTACGCGCGCACCCACACGCCGCCGATCAAGGTCATCGCGCCAGGCCGCACCTACCGCGTCGACAGCGATGCCACCCACTCGCCGATGTTCCACCAGGTCGAAGGCCTGTGGATCGGCGAAGACATCTCGTTCGCCGACCTGAAGGGCGTCTACCTGAACTTCGTGAAGGCCTTCTTCGAGACCGACGATCTGCAGGTGCGCTTCCGTCCGTCCTACTTCCCGTTCACCGAACCGTCGGCCGAGATCGATATCGCCTTCGGTTCCGGTCCGCTGAAGGGCCGCTGGCTGGAAGTGTCGGGCGCCGGCCAGGTGCACCCGACCGTGGTGCGCAACTTCGGCCTGGACCCGGAAAAATTCATCGGCTTCGCGTTCGGCTCCGGCCTCGAGCGCCTGACGATGCTGCGTTATGGAATCAACGACCTGCGCCTGTTCTATGAAGGCGATCTCCGCTTCCTGAAGCAGTTCAACTAAATAGGCCTCATAAACCTACTGCGCGTTGCACTTTCGGTCTCCGCCGCCAAGGCGATAGCTCGCTGTACTAAAGTACAGCTCCGCTTCTCAACCGAAATTGCTGCCGCTCGCTACGGTTTCTGAGACCTATTTAAGACAGAAGAAAACCTGATAAATAGCGCAGCTACAAGGTAAAAAGATTATGCAATTCTCCGAAAACTGGCTCCGTTCCCTGGTCGATCCGAAAATGAATTCGGACGAACTGGCCCACCTGCTGACCATGTCCGGTCTCGAAGTCGAGGAAGTGGAAGCCGTCGCGCCGCCGTTCTCGAACGTGGTGGTGGCGCACGTGGTGGAAGTGGCCAAGCACCCGAACGCCGATCGCCTCAACGTCTGCCAGGTCGACGTCGGCACTGGCACCCTGCTGAACATCGTCTGCGGCGCTCCGAACGTGCGCGCCGGCATGAAGGCGATTTGCGCCAAGGCCGGCGCCGTGCTGCCGCCTGGCGCCGACGGCAAGCCTTTCGAGATCAAGGTCGGTAAACTGCGCGGCGTCGAGTCGCAGGGCATGATGTGCTCGGCCAAGGAACTGAAGATTTCGGAAGAAAGCAGCGGCCTGATGGAGTTGCCGGAAGATGCGCCGGTCGGCGCCAACATCCGCGACTACCTCGGCCTGAACGACCTGAAGTTCACCATCAAGCTGACCCCGAACAAGGCGGACTGCCTGTCGGTGCTGGGCGTGGCGCGCGAAGTGTCGGCACTGACCGGCTCGCCGCTGTCGCTGCCGAGCGCGCGCGCGGTCAGCGTGAATACCGACGAAGTGCTGCCGGCCAAAATTTCCGCCCCGGACCTGTGCGGCCGCTTCACCGGCCGCGTGATCCGTGGCCTGAATGCACGCGCCGCCACCCCGGAATGGATGAAGCGCCGCCTGGAACGTTCGGGCCAGCGCTCGGTCTCGGCACTGGTCGACATCTCGAACTACGTCATGCTCGAGATCGGCCAGCCGTCGCACGTGTTCGACCTGAGCAAGATCCACGGCGCCATCGATGTGCGCTGGGGCAAGAAGGGTGAAACCCTGAAGCTCCTGAACGGCAACACCATCGAAGTCGACGAGTGGGTCGGTGTGATTGCCGACGACAAGGAAATCGAATCGCTGGCCGGCATCATGGGCGGCGACTCCACCGCCGTCACGCTCGACACCACCGACGTCTACCTGGAAGCCGCTTTCTGGTGGCCGAACGCCATCCAGGGCCGTGCCCGCAAATACAATTTCTCGACCGATGCCTCGCACCGCTTCGAGCGCGGCGTCGATTTCGCCCACACGGTGGAAAACATCGAGCGCATCACCGCGCTGATCGTGGAAATCTGCGGCACCGCCGATACCAAAGTCGGTCCGGTGGACGACCAGGTCGTGAACCTGCCGCAACGCCAGCCCGTCGTGCTGCGCACCGCGCGCGCAGCGAAGGTGATCGGCGTGGCCGTCACCGACGAAATGATCGCCGACATCTTCACCCGCCTGGGCCTGCCGTTCACCCACCAAGTGGACGAAAACGGCGCAGGCCAGTTCTCGGTGACTGCGCCATCCTACCGTTTCGACATCGAGATCGAGGAAGACCTGATCGAGGAAGTCGCGCGCGTGTATGGCTTCGAGAACATTCCTGCGAACCCGCCGGTGGCCCCGTCGGCCATGCTGATCGAGCCGGAAAACACCCGCTCGCTGTTCGCCGTGCGCCACCAGCTGGCCGACCTCGGCTACCAGGAAGTCGTCAACATGAGCTTCGTGGAAAGCGCGTGGGAAGCGGACTTCGCCGGCAACGACGCACCGATCAAGCTGCAGAACCCGATCGCCAGCCAGATGAGCGTGATGCGCTCGACCCTGATCGGCGGCCTGCTGGCCAACGTGCGCTATAACCTGAACCGCAAAGCCGGCCGCGTGCGCGTGTTCGAAGTCGGTGCCATCTTCAAGCGCAACGAGGCAGTTGCCGACGGCCCGCTGGCCGTCGCCGGTTTCGAGCAGCCCAAGCGCGTGGGCGCGATCGCCTACGGCCCGGCCGTGGACGAGCAGTGGGGCGTGGCCACCCGCGCGGTCGACTTCTTCGACGTGAAAGCCGACCTGGAAGCCCTGTTCGCGCCACGTGTGGTACGCTTCAATAAGGCTGAGCACCCGGCGCTGCATCCGGGCCGCTGCGCAACCGTCGAGCTCGATGGCGAGAATGTCGGCTTCATCGGCGAACTGCATCCGCGCTGGCTGCAGAAGTACGACCTGCCGCAGGCGCCGGTGCTGTTCGAGGTCGATGCCGCCGCGCTGACGGCGCGCGTGGTGCCGGGCTATACCGAGATTTCGAAGTTCCCAGGCGCCACCCGCGACCTCGCCCTGGTCGTGAAACAGGACGTGCCGGCCCAGGCCGTGCTCGACAGTTTCAGCGCCGCAGCAAGCGCTCACCCGAACGGCAAGATCTTGCAAGCCGTTGTTTTGTTTGATGAATACCGCGGCAAGGGGCTGGAGGCGGACGAAAAATCGCTTGCTTTCCGCTTTAGCTTGCAAGATACTCAATCGACATTGCAGGACGATGCCGTGGAGGCCTTGATGGCTGCCGTGGCTGAGGCCGCAAAAGAAAAACACAGCGCAAAACTGCGCGGGTAATTGAAAGCATCGCGGCGTCATTGCGGCCATACCGCATGAACGCTGCGATTACTTCGTCCAAAACGTTTGATCTGAAGGCAGGGCTTCAAAATTAATAATAACGACGTTGATACGGCCGTATTCCAGGAGGCACTGGCGGCCGACCTGCATCGTGCGATGCAAGTGGCACGGGTACGGAAGGAAGCCGAACGCGACCTGCCGACCCTGACCAAGGCCGAACTGGCCGAACTGCTGTTCGAGCAGGTCGGCCTGAACAAGCGCGAAGCCAAGGACATGGTCGAAACCTTCTTCGACGAAATCCGTAACGCGCTCGAGCGCGGCGAGGCCGTCAAGCTGTCGGGCTTCGGCAACTTCCAGTTGCGCGACAAGCCACAGCGGCCGGGCCGCAATCCGAAAACCGGGGAAGAGATCCCGATCACGGCGCGCCGCGTCGTGACTTTCCACGCCAGCCAGAAACTCAAGGGCATGGTCGAAGAGACCAGCCCGGCGTCGCTGGCGCGCGCTGCCTGAGTGAGCCATGAACGACCGTCCGAACAAGAATGAACTCGCCGCGCTGCCGCCGATCCCGGCCAAGCGCTATTTCACGATCGGCGAAGTCAGCGAATTGTGCGGGGTCAAGCCGCATGTGCTGCGCTACTGGGAGCAGGAATTTACTCAGCTGAAGCCTGTCAAACGACGTGGTAACCGCCGCTACTACCAGCACCACGAAGTGTTGCTGATCCGGCGGATCCGCGAGTTGCTGTACGAGCAGGGCTTCACCATCAGCGGCGCCCGCAACCGTCTCGACAACCGCGCCAGCGACCTGGCCGGCGGCATCGAGCAGGTAGAGGTCGAGGAAGCGCCGGCGGTCGATACCGCCAAGCTGCGCGAAGACCTGCTCGGCATCCTCGCGTTGCTGAAAGACGGCCCGCGGCCGGCATAAGACAAGGCGCAATCGGGAGCAGGGCACAGTTCACACTCAGGCATTCGTGCGCCTGTTGTACTGGGGCGTGGGAGTGCTAAAATGTTACATGCGCTTAGCTCATCCAACGCATGACAGCCGGGGCGCGAAAAAAAGTTCGCACGGCTCTTTCCTGTGCCAGGAAAATTTAAGGGAAGACAATGATACGCGTTGCCATTTGTGACGATCACCAGATAGTTCGAGCAGGTTTCAAACAGATTTTCTCGTCGTCCGGCGATTTCGAAGTCGTCGCCGAGGGCGCCACCGGTCGTGAGGCGCTCGATATCGCCCGTCGCGAAATTTGCGACGTGCTGCTGCTCGACATCGCCATGCCCGACCAAAGCGGGATCGATATCCTGCGCACCATCCGCCAGGGCCAGCCGAACCTGCCGGTGCTGATTCTCTCCGGCTATCCGGCGCAGCAATACGCGCTGAATCTGTTCAAGATGGGCGCCAACGGCTACCTGAACAAGGAATGCGAAGCCGACGAACTGAAGACCGCCGTGCGCACCGTTTACCAGGGCCGCCGCTACGTCTCGTCCACGGTCGGCGAACTGCTGGCCCAGAGTTTCGACCGCGACCCGAACACCGCGCTGCACACCGAGCTGTCGGACCGCGAGTTCCAGGTCTTCCTGCGCCTGGCCAAGGGCGCGACCGTGTCCGATATCGGCAATGCGCTGTCGCTGTCGATCAAGACCGTGTCCACCTACCGCACGCGCATCATGGAAAAGATGGGCCTGCAGTCGAACAGCGACCTGACGTATTACGCCATGAAAAACAACCTGCTCGACTGAGCAGGGCCGCGGACGCCGCCCGGCGTCCGCCTTTCCCGACCCTGGCCGCCACGGGTGCGGCAGGCGTCGCCCGCAAGTCCCTGCGCCACGCTTGCAATCGTCACGCAAGCGCGCAATCTGTCTCTTCCCGCCTACGTTCCACTTCCCGTCGCAGCACCATCGGGGTGCGTCGATGCCCGTGCAAGGCTATAATCGGCCCGTCCCTTAAGTTGCGCGAAGGAATCCACCGATGTATTTCACCACTGATCCGGCCCCGCCCCAGGCCCGTGCGCTGCCGCTCTACAAGACGCTGCTGTGTTTTGCCTGCGTGCTGATCCTGGTGGTGAACGGCTATTTCCTGCTGCGTAACCTGGACGGCCTGAAGGCGGCCAACGCCCTGCAGGAGCGCACCTCCCAGGTCACGGACGAGCTGCAGCACCTGAACCTGCTGGTCACCGACGCCGAGAGTAGCCTGCGCGGCTATTTCCTCTCCAGTTCGGAAAGCTACCTGGGCAGCGTGCAGGCGGCGCCGGCCCGCATCGACCAGCAGCTCGATAAGCTCGGCAAGCTGCTGGCCGACAATCCCTCGCAACAGAAAAACCTGGTGCAGTTGCGCAGCCTGGTCGAGCGCCAGCTCGGCATGATGCAGCAGGCCATGACGATCTACCGCCAGGGCGGCATCGAGGACATCCTGGCGATCACCGGCGCGCCTGGCGACAACGACAGCGACGAGATCCGCCTGCAGGTCGTGATCATGCTGAGCGAACAGAACGAACTGCTGAATGCGCGCAGCGCCGCCTTTTACGGGCAGTACCGGCACGCGGTGATGCTGGGACTGGGCATCAACGCCGCCGCGATTGCCGTGCTGCTGCTGTTCTACCGCCTGGTGCGGCGCAGCTTCGGCGCGCGCAAGGATGCCGAGCACGCCCTGCAGCAAGCCAACGAACAACTGGAATCCATCGTTGCCCGCCGTACCGAGCAATTGTCGGTGCTGTCGCGCCACCTGATCCATGTGTCGGAAGAAGAAAAGACCAAGCTGGCGCGCGAGCTGCACGACGAGATGGGCGCCAACCTGACGGCGATCGGCATGGACCTGAACACCGTAGCCGAGCAATTGCGCGGCAGCCGGCCCGACCTGGTGGCAATGCTGACCCGGGCCCGCAGCACCCTGGTCGACACCGTGCAACTGAAACGCCGCATCGTCGAGGACCTGCGCCCCAGCCTGCTCGATAACCTGGGCCTGAGCGCGGCCTTGCAGAGTTACTGCGAAGACTATGCGCGCGTGACCGGCCTCGACTGCGACGTGCTGGTCGACGGCGACATCGACTCGGCCGGGCCCATGCATGCGATCGCGCTGTTCCGCATCGTGCAGGAATCGCTGAACAATATCGCCAAGTATGCCAAGGCCAGCAATGTGATCGTCCACCTCGAATGCGTGGGCGCGGTGCTGGGCCTGGAAGTCACGGACGACGGCATCGGCATTCCCGCCGATGCATTTGCACGGTCGAAATCGCACGGTTTGCTGGGCATGCGCGAAAGGGCCTTGCTGCTGGGCGGGAAGTTCGAGGTCGAGCGCGGCGTGAACGGGGTAGGGACTTGCGTGCGGGCCAGCATTCCGCTGGGTGCCGGCAACGTGGCGACGCCAATGCCGGGTGCCGTGGCCGGCATGTTGCCGTCTTGCTCGGGTCAGGAGCAAGCGGAGGATGGTGCGGTGTTGCTCGATACGAAAGCGCCGGTCCCATCGCCGGTCCTGCCGGCGATAGGGAACGACGATCTGGGGGGAGTTGCTGCGCGTTAGCGGGCGGCGACGTCCATCAGCAGGCGGTCGTACTCGGTCTTGGCGACCTTGTAGCATTCGCCGGCGTACTCTTCCAGGCCGGCACGGTCGAGGACCGTGATGTTGCCGCGGCGGTACTGGATCAGGCCTTCGTCCTGCAGCTTGCCGGCAGCGGCGGTGATCGACTCGCGGCGCACGCCGAGCATGATCGAGATCAGTTCCTGGGTCACTTTCAGCTCGTTGCCTGGTGAACGGTCCAGGCGGTCGAGCAGCCAGCGGCACAGCTTTTGTTCGATCGAGCTGTGGCGGCCGCCGACGGCGTTCTGGGCCATCTGGGCGAACAGGGCGTTGGTGTAGCGCATCAGCAGCTGGGGCAGGGCGCCGCCTTTCATGAAGGAGTCGCGCAGGTACTGGGTCTTGAGGCGGTAGCCGTAGCCGGCGCTCTGTACGACGGCGCTGCACATGGCGCGTTCGCCCATGAACAGCGACACGCCGACCACGCCTTCATGGCCTACCACGGCGATCTCGGTGGTGGCGCCGTCTTCCATCACATACAGGAGCGACACGATTGCCGTCGTCGGAAAATACACGTATTCCAATTTGCTGCCATACTCGAACAATTCCTTGCCGAAAGGCATAGGAACCAGTTCCAGGTGCTCGAACAGGGTTTCCAGGTCCTGGCGCGGCAGGGCGGCCAGCAGATCGTTCTGCTGGGTGCCGCTGACGCTGACAACTGGACGCGACGCAGCTCGAATTTCTTCTTTGGTCGAAGGCATGCCATTGACCGATTGCGCTTTTTGCGTTGCACCACCAAGTTGAGCGTTGTTCATTTTCTGTCCTCTTATCTCTAGCTTCATTGCATCTGTGAGCGATTTTTTGGCCTGTTGACTTTGCCTCATCGCGATGTGTGTACATTAAAGCTATAGTCTGTTGCCGAACATAAGATTAGGGGTTGCCCCTGTGTAGGCCCCCCGTAGGATGTTTTGTCAGTCCAGTCCTACTAGGAAAGATACCCGGAGTTAACACCTACGCCGGCCTCATCTTCGGCCTTATCTCCAGCCATCTCTCCACCTGCTCTTCGCCCCATTTCAGCCCTGCCCACGCCCAGCGGTTTGTGGCCGCCGGGCGCTTTGCCCCATAATGTGCGCCAACACCATTTCCTTGGAAAATGTAGGCGCATGCACATCCTGCTTGTGGAAGACGACGCCGTCCTCGCCGACGGCCTGGCGCGCACCCTGCAAGCCCAGGGCATGCAGGTCGAGCTCGCATGCGACGGCCTGCAGGCCGATGCGCTCCTGCAGCGCAACCCTCCGCTGGTCGCCGTGCTCGACATCGGCTTGCCCGGCATCGACGGCTTCGAGGTGGTGCGCCGCCTGCGTGCGCGCGGCGACGCCACCCCGGTGCTGCTGCTGACCGCGCGCGACGCCGTCGAAGACCGGGTGCGCGGCCTGGAAACCGGCGCCGACGACTACCTGGTGAAACCCTTCGCCACGCCCGAGCTGGTCGCGCGCATCCGCGCCCTGGCGCGCCGGAACGCCCCGAAATCGACGGTGCTCGCGCTCGGCAATATCGTGCTCGACAGCGGCGCGCGCCGGGCGCGGGTCGGCGAACGTGCGCTGGAACTGTCGGTGCGCGAGTGGGCGGTGCTCGAATACCTGCTCCAGCATGCCGGGCGCGTGGTCTCGAAACAGCAGATCGTCGACGCCATCGCGCCCTGGGGCGAAGACCTGACCCTGAACGCGGTCGAGGTCTATGTGTCGCGCCTGCGCCTGAAGCTCGACGGCGCCGGCGTCAGCCTGCGCACCATCCGCGGCTTCGGCTACCTGCTCGAAGCGGGCGCATGAGCTCGATCCGGCTGCGCCTGCTGAAGTGGCTGGTCGGGCCGATCCTGGTATTCAACCTCGGCGCCGCGGCGCTCACCTACCTGCTGGCCTGGACCCCGGCCCAGCTCGCCTTCGACGACGGCCTGCGCGCGGCCGCCGGCGCCCTGGCCGCACGGGTGCGCGCGGAGGGGCTGGGCTTGCTGGACGATGGCCGCGCACCGGAGGACGGCGCCGGCGAGGCCAGCTGGGCCGCCCTGCACGACGCGGGCGGGCGCCTGATCGCCGGCAGCGCCGCCTTGCCCGCCTTGCCCACGCTGCGCGGCCCCAGCCTGCGCGACGCCGAGCTGCATGGCGAGCCGGTGCGCATCGCTTCCGCCGCGCTCGAATGGCAGGGTGCGCCGGCCACGGTCAGCATCGCCCGTACGGTGCGGGCGCGCCAGCAGGTGCGCTCGGCCATCGTGCGCTCGCTGGTGCTGCTCGAAGGCGTGTTCAGCCTGGCGCTGGTTGGCCTGGCCTGGTTCTCGGTTGGCAACGGCCTGGCGCCGCTGGCGCGCCTGCGCGCCCGGCTCGATGCGCGCGGCAGTGCCGACCTGGCGCCCCTCGACGACAGCGGCATGCCGCGCGAGCTGGCGCCGGTGGTCGGCGCCTTCAATGCCCTGCTGGGCCGGATCGAGGCCGGCGCCCGCGCCCAGGACGAGTTCCGCGCCAACGTCGCGCACCAGCTGCGCACCCCGCTGGCCGGCCTGAAGCTGCAGCTCGAATGGCTGGCCGAACGCCACGCCGCCGACCCGGACAGCGCCCGTTCGCTCGCCCTGATGCTGCAGGCGAACGAGCGCCTGATCCGCCAGACCAACCAGTTGCTTTCGCTCGAGCGCGCCGAGCCGAACCGCTTTGCGCGGTCGCGCCTGCTGCCGCTGGACTTGTCGGAACTGGTGGCGGAGAGCATCCAGCACTTCGTCGAGCAGGCTGCGGCCAGGGACATCGACCTCGGCTTCGAGCTGGAGCCGGCGCCGCTGCAGGGCGAGCGCTTCATGCTGCGCGACCTGGTCGACAACCTGGTCGACAACGCCCTGCGCTATACGCCGGCCGGCGGCCGGGTCACGGTGGCCTGCGGCGCCAGCAGCGAGGGCGGCAGCTTCCTGCGCGTGGAAGACAACGGCCCCGGCATCCCGGCCAGCCTGCGCAGCCAGGTGTTCGAACGCTTCGTGCGCCTGGACCAGCAAAGCACGGGCAGCGGCCTCGGCCTGGCGATCGTGCGCGACATCGCCAACCTGCATGGCGCCGAGCTCAGCCTTGGCGAGCCGGAAGAGGGCAGCGGGGCGGTCTTCCACATCGCCTTTCCCTGAATCCGAACGAGCAACTGCCCTTGACGCCGGCGTGCGCCTGTCAGGTTCCTGTCAGCATTTCCTCAGGGTAATGCAAGCTTTCTCGGGTATTATTCTCCTGCGGCAACTTTCCTTGCCGTGCGCGATGCGCCCGATTGCACCTGATAGCACCTGATAGCACCCGATAGCACCCGATCCCGAGGATTCCCATGACACGCCAGGCTGGCTTCACCCTCATCGAACTGTTGATCACGCTGGTGGTCGTCGGCGTGCTGACCGCCGTCGCGGTGCCGGCCTACGGCAGCTACATGCTGCGCACGCGCCTGACCGACGCCTATGCCGGCCTGGCCGGCGTACAGCCGCTGGCCGAGCAGTACTGGGCCAACGAGCACAGCTTCGAGGAGCTCGACGACGCCCCCGGCTTCCCGGCCGAGACCGACAACTTCACCTATTCCCTGACGGCCGAGAGCGACACCGCCTATACCGTCACCGCCACCGGCCGCAACGGCGCCGCGGGCTTCCGCTTCACGATCGACCAGAACGGCCGCCGCACGTCGGCGCTGTCGGCCGCCCGCATCGCCGAGGGCTGGGCCGCCAGCAACCGCTGCTGGGTGAGCGACAAGGGCGGAAAGTGCAGCGAATAAGCGAGCATATGCGCAGGGGGCTGGATATGCCTATGCGAATGCCCCTGCGGCCGGCGCGCGGCTTCACGCTGCTCGAATCGCTGGTGGCGCTGGCCATCCTGGGCGGCATCCTGGCCTTCGGCGCGCCGCGCATGGCGGCCTGGGTCAGCGCCACCCGAGCCGCCGCCGCCTCCCAGTTCTACGCCGAGGGTTTCGCCCTGGCGCGCGCCCAGGCGCTGTCGCACAACAGCGCCAGCCGCCTGGTGCTGAGCGAGAACGCCAACGGCCAGCTGGACTGGCAGGTCGACATCTGCTTCCCGCGTCCCGAGACGCCCTGCAACGAGGACAGCGGCTCGTGGTCGACCGCCACCGCTCCCGCCGAGCGCGACCCGGAAGGCGCGGCCGGCTTCAAGTCGGTGCTGCGCCTCGCCGATGCGCTGCCCGGCACCGACGTGCTGGTGCAGGCGGTCGATCCCGAGGAAGCCGACAGCGTGTACTTCACCCCGGTCGGCTGGGTCGACACCACGATGGCGCCGCGCATTGCGCGCATCGACATGCGGCCCGCCGCCGGCCACGCGGGCGCGTTCCGCTCCGCCAGCGTGGTGCTGACCCTGGCCGGCATCGCCGCCAAATGCCAGCCCGGCGCCGCCGCCGACGACCCCCACAGGTGCCCGCCATGACCCGCAGGTTGATGCCTCCCCGCCGCCAGGACGGCGTATCCCTGATCGAAGCCCTGATCGCGGCGGTGCTGCTGGCCATCGGCCTGCTCGGCACCATCGGCCTGCAGGCGCGCGCCTATTCCGCGCTGTCGGATGCCGGCATGCGCGCCGAGGCCACCATCGCCGCCGACAAGCTGATCGGCGTAATGAGCACCGATCCGTCCCACCTCGGCGACTACGCGCTGGATGAAGACGAGGAACCAGGCGAGCGTCTCGCGACCTGGTACGCGGAAACGCGCAGCCATATCCCGGGCGCCGAGATCACGGTCAGCGTCGACGAGGGCACGTCGCCCGACCCGAGCGAAGTCGTGGTCAGCATCGCCTGGCAGCGCAAGGCCGGCGAGCTGGCCAACAGGCACGAGGTGCGCGCCTTTATTTCGGGGGCGATGTGATGCGCATCCACCCCTACGGTCCGCGCGCGCGCGGCTTTTCCCTGGTCGAACTGCTGGTCAGCGTGCTCATCGGCCTGCTGGCGCTGGTGTTCGCCACGCGCCTCATCACCGGCGCCGAGCAGAACAAGGCCTCGGCCCTGGGCGGCTCGGACTCGATGCAGAACGGGATGCTGGCCATGTTCTCGATCAGCGGCGACGCCCAGCAGGCCGGCTTCGGCCTGAACGATCCGGTGCTGGTCGGCTGCAATACGCGCTTTTCCGACACCGGCGGCTACCGCCTGGCGCCGGCCGCGCGCGGCACCGCCACCGTGTTTCCGCTGGCGCCGGCCGTGATCGAATCCGGCGGCGCCAATCCCGACCGCATCACCCTCTACGCGGGCAGCTCGATGACCGGCACCGGCACCCTGCGCGTGACCAGCAACTACATCGGCGGCACGCGCCTCGACGTCGACCGCATTCCCTCCTACGGCTTCAATCTCGGCGACGTGGTCGTGGTGGCCCCGGACAACATCGGCGCCGGCGATTGCGCGCTGGCCCAGATCTCGGAGGACCCCGGCCGCGTCGACGCCCCGCCGAAGCAGCAGTACGTGATGCTGGCCGGCGGCACGGGCTTTCGCTACAACAGCGGCGCGCTTGGCGGCGCGAACTACACGGCGGGCATGGCGCGCATCTTCAACCTGGGGCCGGAGAAAACCCTGGCCTTCCATACCTGGTCGGTGAACAACGGCTTCCTGCAGCTGCGCTCGACCGACCTGGCCGGCGCCGGCGGCACCGCCCAGACCGTGGCCGACAACATCGTCTCGATCAAGGCGCAATACGGCTTCGATACCCGCACCGGCGGCGCCTTTACGCCCCAGGACGGGCTGCAGGTGCGGCGCTGGTCGGCCACCATGATCGACGCCGACGGCAGCGGCGTCGCCGGCAGCGCCGGCGACTACCAGCACATCGCGGCCCTGCGCATCGCCGTGGTGGCCCGCAGCGCGGCGCGCGAGCGCCCCGATGCGGACGGCAACTGCACCGCCACCGCCGACAAGCCGGTGGTGTTCGCCAGCGCCGTGCCCGAAGGCGTGGCCGCGGCCCCGATCACGGTCGACGTCGGCGGCGACGACTGGGGCTGCTACCGCTACCGCGTCTTCGAGACCATCGTCCCGCTGCGCAACGCCGGCTGGAGACCCTGAACCATGCACACCATCGCGACTGTCCCGCGCCGCCGGCAGGGCGGACTGGCCCTGCCGGTCATGCTGATCATCCTGCTGGTGATGCTCATCTCGAGCATCTACCTGATCAAGTCGAGCAACTCGACCACCCTGACGGCCTCGAACCTGGCCTACGACTCGGCCCAGAGCCGCGCGGTCGACGCCGGCCTGCACGCGGGCTTCAAGTGGCTGAGCGACACGGCGGCCGGCAACAACAAGGCGCTGCTGAACGACGATTCCCCGGACAATGGCTACCTTGCCACGCTCGACACCACCCAGACCGCGCGCTCGAGCACTTTCTGGGACGGCGCGAAGACCGTCGTGCACGAAGGCCAGAGCATCGACTACGTGGTGCACCGCCTGTGCCTCCTGAGCGGCGCCTACGACGCCGTCGGGAACACCTGCGTGCAGACCGCCGACCCGAATTCCGGCAGCGCCCACATCGGCGTCGGCGATAGCCTGGCCTCCGACTCGCCGCAGTTCGCCGAAACGCCGAAGGTGCACTACGTGGTCACGGCGCGCCTGGCCGGCACGCGCGGCGGCAACGTCGTGAACCAGCTGGTGGTGCTGATCGGCGGCTGAGGCCCTTCAGCCCGGGCAGCGCTGCGGCCGGGCCGCAGCAACGAGAACCGGCCCCTTGCCGGACCAAGTAGAAACGCGAGAATAGAAACGCGAGAATGGAAACGCGCATGAACCGTTTGTTCACCCTGTTTGCCTCGGCCCTGCTGGCCACCCTGGTGGCGGCGCCGGCCATGGCCGCCCCGGTCGGCATCGCCGACGTCCCGCTGCTCAACATCAGCGGCACCGGCACCGTCAAGCCGAACCTGATGCTCCTGTACGATAACTCGGGCTCGATGACCTTCAACTACACGCCGGACTACGTGAACAACACCGGCAGCTGCCGCTCGCGCGCGACGATCGCCGGCGGCATCCGCGGCTGCAAGGCCGGCGACCCGCCGTTCGCCAGCGCCGACTTCAACAAGCAGTACTACAACCCCAAGGTGCGCTACCTGCCGCCGGTGAAGGCCGACGGCAGTTCCTACCCGAACCAGAACGCCGCCGAGACAGACAGCTGGACCTCGGTGACCACCGACATCTACGGCGTCGACCGCAGCGACCTGCTGGGCCGCGACGCCAACTACACCAACCTGGTGACGGGCTTCCCCGACCTGCGCTGGTGCGACGGCGCCGACTGCGGCTACAACACCACCGGCTACACCTACCCGAACGACGCGCGCAACTCGCCCGAATACTTCCTCGCGAATCCCTACTACTACACCATCAACGTGGCCGAGTACTGCACCGACGCCACGCTCACCAACTGCAAGGTGACGGCGGTGGGAGCGGCCGCGCCGGCCGGCTATCCGGAGCCGGCCAGGGTACGCTTCTGCACCGACCGCGCGCTGACCAGGTGCCAGGCCAAGTTCGTCGGCGACTACAAGTACCCGCGCTTCTCCGACCCGAACCGCAACCCCGACTGGTACGGCACCATCACCATCAAGGCCTCGCCCTACACCAACTCGATGACCATCAGCAGCGTGCAGGTGGTCGAGCCGAACGGCACCTTCACCCTGACCAAGGACGCCGTCACCGCCGCCAACGGCACCGACACCGCCGCCAGGCAGAACGCGCTGGCGGCCTCGCTGGCCGCCTCGATCATGGCCAAGACCGGCCTGGCGAACCAGTACACGGCCTGCCTGCGCACCGCCAGCGGCAGCGTGCCGGCCTGCTCGAAATACGGCATCACCCTGGAGTCGAACAACATCGTCGCCGTGGTGCCGATCAGCTGCCCGGCCGGGAATACCAGCAAGGCGGTCGGTCCCTGCACCGTGGTCAACGACGGCAGCCGCGCCGGACGCGACCTGATCGTCAACTCGGGCAGCCGGGTCACCGCGCTGCTGCAGGTGGCCGGCACCTCGAACAGCTCCAGGACCCAGGTCCTGAACGGCCTGTCCTACGGCGGCGTGCAGCTGTTCGGCAGCACGCTGAGCATCGGCTCGCGCTCGTCGAGCTCCACCGTGGCGAACCTTATCAAGAACAAGATCCTCACCAACAAGGGCGTCACCGCCTACGTCGGCGGCACGAGTGCGAATACCGCCGGCCCGATCTGCGCGGCCGCCAACAGCAACTTCGTCTGCCTGGTCAGCACCAACATGGACACCGTCGGCAACAACATCGCCCTCGGTTCGCTCACCTACAACACCAGCGGCCGCACCACCTACCTGAGCTTCGGCTCGACGCCGGGCATCAGCGACGGCGTGCCGACCGACGTCACGCCGCTCGGTGCCTCGGTGTTCGTGCGCACCGACATCGTATCGAGCCGCACCAGCTACCCGAAGGACGCCAAGCGCACCGACTGTGCCGGCGCCACCTGCACCTATGCCGAGGAGATGACCAACTTCGCCAACTGGTACGCCTACTACAAGAGCCGCAACCAGATGATGAAGACGGCGGTGGGCCAGGCCTTCCAGCCGATCGCCGACAACTACAACGTCGGCATCGTGTCGCTCTCGACCGCCGCCGCCGAGGGCACCATCCGCCAGCCGCCGAAACCCTTCACCGGCACCGCGCGCACGGCCTGGTACAAGGCCCTCTACGACATGACCACCAGCGGCTCGACCCCGGTGCGCCAGGGCCTGCACGCGGTGGGCAAGATGTACGCCAACCGTGCGCCGTATGCCTACTCGGCCGGTTACGAGGTGGTGCAGTTCCCCTGCCAGCAGAACTTCACTTTTGTTACCACCGACGGCTACTGGAACGGCGGTGCGGCCGACGACGTGGTCAACAACGACAACAGGGAAGATGCGTCGCGCTTCTGCTCGAGGAGCAAGGGCTGCGTCGACCCCAGCGCGCAGACGGCCAACTCGCTGGCCGACGTCGCCCTCTACTGGTACAACGGCGGCTCGAACGACAGCGTGACCTCGCTGCGCCCGTCGCTGGAAAACTGGAACGAGCCGAACGGCCTGGTGGCCGCGGCCGCCGGCGACAACACGCGCCTGCACATGAATACCTACGCGCTCGGCCTGGGCGTGGACGGCATCATGACCTACGACGACAAGTACGACACCGCGCCGAAAGCCGGCAGCGACTTCTACAAGCTGATCACCGGCGTCCAGACCGGCTGCCCGTGGAACAACAACGGTCCCTACGTGTGGCCGAACCCGCAGACCGGAATCGACGACGGCGGCGCCGCCTACCAGTCGCGCGTGGACGACCTGTGGCATGCCGCCATCAACGGCCACGGCAAGTACTTCAGCGCCTCCGACCCGCTGCAGGTGATCGAGGGCCTGCGCTCGGCGCTGTCGAACATCGAGGTGAAGATCGGCGCGGCGGCCGCGGCGGCGACCTCGACCCCGAACATCTCGCAGCAGGACAACGACATCTTCTCGGCCACCTTCACCACGGTGCACTGGTACGGCGAACTGTCGGACAAGAAGATCGACACCGTCACCGGCGTGGTCGGCAGCAAGGCGGACTGGAATTCGTCGGAAACCGTGGGCGGCCAGGTCGGCACCGACACGGACGAGCGCAAGATCTACATGCGCGACTTCGCCGGCGCCGACGACACCGACGACGGCCTGAAGGACTTCGACTTCAACCTGATGACCGAGCCGGAGAAGGCCTGGTTCGCGGAGAAGTGCAGCGCGCTGGCGCAGTGCCTGACGCTGTCGGACGCGAACCGCAGGATCGTCAACAACGGCGAGAACATGGTCAATTGGCTGCGCGGCCAGCAGCAGCACGCGAACGACACCCTGTTCCGCGCCTACGCGCGGACCACCACGGTCGCCGGCGGCGCCGCGGCCCAGCTGCCGATCGTGCTGGGCGACATCGCCTCGTCGAAACCGGCCTACCTGCGCGACCCGCGCAAGTCGTACACGCTGGACGGTTACAACGACTACAAGCTCGACAACGCCACGCGCCAGCCGATGGTCTTCGTTGCCGCCAACGACGGCATGCTGCATGCCTTTAACGCGGATACCGGCAAGGAAACCTGGGCCTACGCACCGCGCATCACGATGAAGAAGCTCTACCTGCAGGCCAGCACGACCTACGGCACCAACCACCAGTTCACCACCGACGGCTCGCCCGAAGTGGCCGATGTGCAGATCGACGGCGAATGGCGCAGCGTGCTGGTGGCCGGCCTGAACGCGGGCGGGCGCGGCTACTACGCGCTCGACGTCACCGATCCTGAAGCGCCCAGGGCGCTGTGGGAGCTGTGCGCCGATACCGCGGTCTGCAGCGGCAGCAACTATGACAAGGACATCGGCCTGACCTTCGGCAATCCACAGTTCGGCACCTGGAAGGATGCGCGCGGCGTCGAGTACTGGGCCGTGTTCCTGACCTCGGGCTACAACAACATCCCGGGCACCGACGGCATCGCCAGCGGCGACGGCCGCGGCTACCTGTACGTGGTCGACATCGCCACCGGCCGCGTGCTGTCGAAGAAGGCCACGCCGAAGCTGGCCGGGAAGGCCGAGGACAGCAAGTACATCGACACGCCGACCGGCTTCGCGCGCATCACGGCCATCAGCAGCAACCCGAACACCGATCCGAAGATCACCTTCGTCTATGGCGGCGACAACGACGGCGCGATGTGGCGCTTCGACTTCACCGGCCAGGGCGACCCGGGCGTGCTGCTGCTGGGCTTCCCCGGCGCCGGCCAGCCGGTCACCACGCGTCCCGACGTGACCACCTGCCTGGTCAACACCGTGGCCGCCGACGGCAGCCAGAGCAGCAGCACCACGCGCGTGGTCGCCTTCGGCACCGGTCGCCTGCTCGACGAGGTCGACATCGGCAACACCGGCGTGCAGAGCGCCTACGTGCTGAAGGACGCCGGCAGTACGATCCCGACGGCCGAGTGGCGCGGCACCTCGAGCATGGCGAAGCAGACCCTGGCGAAGATCAGCGGCACCAGCACCTCGTACTCGGTCAGCGGCCCGGCGGTCGATTTCTCGACCCAGCGCGGCTGGTACGTCGACTTCGGCCTGAACGCCGGCGAGCGCGTGAACCTGGATCCGAAGATCGTGGCGGGCGGCCTGAACGTGGTGACCAACCTGCCGAGCTCCTCGTCGAGCTGCAAGGTGGGCGGCACCAGCAACGTCTACCAGCTCAATGTCTGCACCGGCGAACCGCTGGGCGAGACGATCAGGAACAGCGCCGGCCAGGAGGTGCAGGTGGCCGGGCGGACCCTGTCGAATTCCTCGGCCGCGGTCGGCTTCATCATCGTGCGCCTGCCGTCCGGGGCGCTGAAGATGATCACCACCACCGCCGACGGCAACACGATCACCTCCGGCGTGGCCCCGGCCGAGTCGGAAGGCGCCTCGCGTGCCGGCTGGCGCCGCGTCCGCGAATGAATGTAGGGTGGACGGCTACGCCGTCCACGCGTTCACCCGGTGCATGCGCTGAGACGCTCGTGCCCGCCACCCGATTCAGTTCACACGAACCCCCCCGGAATCGGTAAAATCGAGGGTTTTCTTCATGGGCCAATTGGGGCTCGACTATGTCCAACGAATCTGACATCCTCGCAACCGACGCCGCTGCCGACAGCAGCGCGCCGACGACGGCGCCGACGCCTGCCTTCATCGCGCGCGAAGTGGCGCGCCGCCGCACCTTCGGCATCATTTCCCACCCCGACGCGGGCAAGACCACGCTGACCGAAAAGCTGCTGCTGTTCTCGGGCGCGATCCAGCTGGCCGGCACCGTCAAGGGCCGCAAGAGCGGGCGCCACGCCACCTCCGACTGGATGGACATCGAGAAGCAGCGCGGCATCTCGGTCGCGTCCTCGGTGATGCAGTTCGAGTTCCGCGACCACGTGATCAACCTGCTCGACACCCCGGGCCACCAGGACTTCTCGGAAGATACCTACCGCGTGCTCACCGCCGTCGACTCGGCCCTGATGGTGATCGACGCGGCCAAGGGCGTGGAAGCGCAGACCATCAAGCTGCTCGATGTCTGCCGCATGCGCGACACCCCGATCGTCACCTTCATGAACAAGCTGGACCGCGAAACGCGCGACCCGCTCGAGCTGCTCGACGAAGTCGAATCCGTGCTGAAGATCGAGTGCGCGCCGGTGACCTGGCCTATCGGCATGGGCAAGAACTTCCGTGGCGTGTACCACCTGCTGAACGACGAAGTCATGCTGTTCAAGGCCGGCGAGGAAAAGGCCGACGGCGCCTACGAGATCATCAAGGGCATCGACAATCCGAAGCTGGCCGCGATGTTCCCGCTCGAAATGGAGCAGCTCAAGATGGAAGTCGAGCTGGTGCACGGCGCCTCGCATCCCTTCGACCTGGAGCGCTTCCTGGCCGGCGTGCAGACCCCGGTGTTCTTCGGTTCCGCGATCAACAACTTCGGCGTGCGCGAAATCCTCTCGGCCCTGGTCGAATGGGCGCCGGCCCCGCGCGAGCGCGACGCCACCGTGCGCGCCGTGGCGCCGGTCGAGCCGAAGTTCTCGGGCTTCGTCTTCAAGATCCAGGCCAACATGGACCCGGCCCACCGCGATCGCATCGCTTTCCTGCGTGTGTGCTCGGGACGTTTCGAGAAGGGCATGAAAGTGCGCCACCTGCGCCTGGGCCGCGAAGTGAAACTGTCGTCGGTGGTGACCTTCATGGCCTCCTCGCGCGAGCAGGTGGAAGAAGCCTACGCCGGCGACATCATCGGCCTGCCGAACCACGGCAACATGCAGATCGGCGACAGCTTCTCGGAAGGCGAGCTGCTGACCTTTACCGGCATCCCGTACTTCGCGCCGGACCTGTTCCGCACGGTGCGCATCCGCAATCCGCTGAAAGTGAAACAGCTGCACAAGGGCTTGCAGCAGCTGGGCGAAGAGGGCGCGGTGCAGGTCTTCAAGCCGGTGCTGGGCTCGG
Source organism: Massilia sp. BAP21 (assembly GCF_057801335.1). NCBI lineage: Bacteria > Pseudomonadati > Pseudomonadota > Betaproteobacteria > Burkholderiales > Oxalobacteraceae > Massilia > Massilia sp. BAP21. Next base: position 5,544,869 of record NZ_CM173596.1, on the reverse strand, counting down.
ACCTGATCCTGGGCGCGGTCGGCGTGCTGCAGTTCGAGGTGGTGGCGAGCCGCCTGCTGAACGAGTACGGCGTCGATGCGGTGTTTGAATCGTCGAGCATCAGCAGCGCGCGCTGGGTGTCGTCGGATGACAAGAAATCCCTGTCGGACTTCGAAAACCAGCTCGGCCACCAGGTCGCGTATGACGCGGCCGGCAACCTGGCCTTCCTGGCCACCTCCGGCGTGAACCTGCGCCTGACCCAGGAACGCTGGCCGAAGCTGACCTTCCACGCAACGCGCGAGCACGCGGCGAAGCTGGCGTAATCAGACAGGTAGGCGGAAGAGGACGGATCCACGTGCGAGCGTGGGTCCGCTTTTTTTGTCCAGGCGTCATCACGAACTGAGCGAGTGGCCTGGACGCCGACCGTACGGTGGGCACCCCGTGCCCACGCGGTTACGTGCTTCAACTCCGGACACGTGCCGCAAGGTGTCGCCCGGACAGCCGAGCGAAGCCCGTGCCGATGGACCGTCCGGGAGTGGCGCCGGCGGGCGAACCATTCACGCCAGTGACTGCGGCGAAACACGTAACCGCGTGGGCACGGGGTGCCCACCGTACGGTTGCTGTCTCGATCGCAAGATAGAATGCCATTTAGTGGCATATTAAATTTCCACACAGTAGAAATATTAATTTCCTTTGCATGTTTACATATTGCCACGTTCAGGCATATAGTTATTCCCACAACGCGAATAACCTTCCCTGGAGACTGGCACATGCCCCCACCGCACCCCCGCACGCTCCTCATCCTCGCCGCCAGCTTGTCAAGCCCGGCGCTCGCCCAGCCATCCCCACCCGACCCTCCCGTCCCCCAGGTCGAGGTCAAGAGCACCACTGCCGCCTACGACCCGCGCCGCGATGATACGGCCAGCCGCATCGTGGTCCGGCGCGAGGAGATCGAGCGCTACGGCGACGCCAGTGTGCCCGACGTGCTCAAGCGCATACCCGGCGTCAGCATCACGGTGGGTTCGGGCGGCGCGCAGGAAGTGCGGATGCGCGGCCTGGCCGGCGGCTATACGCAGATCCTGCTCGACGGCGAGCGCACGCCGCCCGGCTTCACGCTGTCCACGCTGTCGCCCGAGATGGTCGAGCGCATCGAGGTGCTGCGCGCGGCCAGCGCGGAGTTCTCGAACGAGTCGGTGGCCGGCACCATCAACATCGTCACGCGCAGGAAGGTGCGCAAGACCGAGCGCGAGATGAAGCTCGGTTACATGGAGGCGCGCGAATTCCGCGGCCCCACCTTCAGCGCCGACCTGGCCGACCGCGGCGACACCTCATCCTGGTCGTTCGCGGCCAGCGGCAACCACGACGCCCTCGATCGCGAAACGCGCAGCTACCAGACCAATACCCGGCCCGACGGTTCCCTCGACATGCGCAGGTCGACCAGGCTGGCCGAGCGCGGCCGCATGAACCGCCTGAACCTGAGCCCGCGCCTGGGCTGGACCTTCGGGAACGGCGACAGTCTCGAATGGGACACCCTGGCCAACAGCGGCAGCTTCCGCAACCACGGCCACGCCGTGACCACGACCACGGTCGGCGCGCCGCCGCCGGTGCCGGACCTGCATACCGTTGGGGCCTTTGATGACCGCATGCTGGGCACGAACCTGCGCTGGAACACCAGCCTGGCCTCCGGCGCCAAGCTCGAGAGCAAGATCGGACTCACGCGCAGCTGGCAGGACACGCTGGTAAGGCGCAGCGGCGTCGATGGCCTGGGACGGCCGGAAACCGAGGGCAGCGTGCGCACCGAAACCGATGCACGCGGCGGGAGCACCACCGGCAAGTACACGCGCGCCTTCGAGGGCGGGCACGTGCTGGCGATCGGCTGGGACGCGGGCCTGAACGACAGCGACGACGTGCGCGCCGAGGCCGACGCGGTGCGCGTGCTGCCGCCCGGCCAGCCGCCGGTCGAAACCTTCGCGGCACGTGCCCTGCGCGCCGCCGTCTACGCCCAGGACGAGTGGACCGTTTCGCCGCAGTTGTCGGTGTACCTGGGCGCGCGCTGGGAAGGCGTGCGCACGCGCGTCAGCGGTAACACTTTCAGCACCACGCGGGTGCGCTCGAACGTGTTCAGCCCGGTGCTGCAGACCCTGTGGAAGCTGCCCGGCGAGAAGGGCGACCAGCTGCGCCTGGCCCTGAGCCGCACCTACAAGGCGCCCGACCTGTACAGCCTGGTGCCGCGCCGCTCGGCCTGGGAAAACAACAGCGCCACCGAGGCCGATTACGTGGGCAACCCGAACCTGAAACCCGAGCTGGCCTGGGGCATCGACGCCGGCTGGGAGCGCCATTGGGCCGAAGGGGCGATGTTCGGCGCTAGCGCCTCGGTACGGCGCATCGACGACTACACTGGCAACCGCATCTATTTCGATGGCCTGCGCTGGATCTTCACGCCCACCAACGAAGACCGCGCCGAGCTGCGCACGCTGCAGCTGGAAGCGAAGTTCCCGCTGTCGGCACTCATCGAGGACGCGCCCGCGCTTGAACTGCGCGCCAGCGTCAGCCGCAACTGGTCGCGCGTTGAGTCGGTGCCCGGCCCCTACAACCGCATGGAGCAGCAGGTGCCGCTCACGGCGAACCTCGGCCTCGACTACAAGCGCGGCGCATTCTCGGGTGGTGCGAGCCTGGCGCACCGGCGCGGCGGGCGCGTCGACCCCAGCGTGGAGCGCAGCTTCTATACGCATGCGCGCACCGACCTCGAAGCGTACGCCGTGTGGCGGTTCAATCCGAAGCTGCAGCTGCATCTGGCCGGTTCCAACCTGCTCGGCGAAGACAACTTCTTCGAGCCGAGCTACATCGACCCGGTGAGCGGCACCGAGCGCCGCGGCTGGACCTATCCGGAAAGCCCGAGGCTGGTGGCGACGCTGGAGATGCGCTTCTGACCGGCGGCTACATGACCGCCGCGTTCGGGGCGGCCTGCGCGGCAGGATTGGTCTCGATGGCGGTCACGACCTGGTTCGCCACGCTGCCATCGGGCTCGGTCACGCGCAGCTGCACAGGCAGCCAGCCGCGTTCCGGCGCCAGCCAGATTTCCAGCCGGCGCCGGCCCGGTTCGCTGAGCTCGGCCAGGCGCAGCGTCTGCAGGCTGCCGGCGCCGGTGGCCAGCGGCTCGCGGCCCAGCACCTCGAAGCGCGCCCGGTGCGCGCCATCGGGCCCGCCGACCATCATCTCGATCACGCCCTGCATCTGCTCGGGCGCGGCGATGCCCATGCCGGCCAGCTGCATCAGCAGCGAGGCGCGGTCCTGGCTGCCCAGGTAGAGCGGGCTGCTGCCCGCGCCATCGGCGTCGATGCGCCCGCCCGCGCGGTCGAAGCGCGTGATGCGGTCGCTGCCGTCATCCTGGTGTTCGCTGGCGCGGATTGGCGCGATGCCCGTGTCGTCGCCGCCGCCTTCGCTTTCCAGCAGGCCGAGCACGCCTTCGAGGCGCAGCTGGTAACGGCCGCCGCCAGCTTCCCAGACCAGTTGGGCTTCGCCTTCGCCGGAGGGAGCGCGTCCGGGCCGGGTGCGGCTGACGGCATAGGTCAGGCGCACCGAAGGCGGCGTCTGCACCCGGTAGCGGCCCGGCATCTGCTGCACGGCGCCGCCGCGTGGATCGCCGCGCGCGGGCGGGGCTGCTGCGGCGGCAGCCGACGGGCCGGGCAGGGTGGCGGAAGCGGACGCCGGGCGCGCATCGGCTGGCGCCAGAGACTGTAGCGGCGGCAGCGGCGGCAGCGGCGGCAGGGCCGGCGTCGGGTCGGCGGGCGCCGTGCTGGCCTGGGCTGGCGGCCTTGTCGTTGTCTGGGGCGCGGCTGCGCGTGCCGCCGGCTGCGGCTGCGGTTGCGCCGCAGCCGCGGCCGAGCGCTCCAGGCGCAGGGCGAGCGGCACGCCCAGGGTCTGGCGCGGCGCGGCATCGGGACGGCTGCCGATCCAGGCCAGGACCAGCAGGTGCAGCAGCAGGGACAACCCGCCCAGCGCCAGCAGGCGCCGGTGCCGGGCCAGGTGGACGGCGAATGTCTTCATGGCGCTAGTTTAACTGTGGCGCCGGAATTGTCCACGGCGCCACAGCCGGGGGGCGCGGCGGGGAGGGTCTTGATTTTGCGCAAGAGCGCGCCCGGACGGATGACGTAGATTGGTCAAATGCGCTGAAGAAATTTTGCGTGTTGATCACATCGAGGGCCCCATGATGATTCTTCCGTTTTCCTCCGTTGCGGCCGCCCCGGCCGTGCCGTTCTCCTCCTCTTGCCCCGCCTGCCCATGCTAGCCCGCCTGAAGATCGGCCCCAAGCTGCTGCTGGCGCCGGCCGTCGTGCTGGTCCTGCTGGTGCTGCTGTCCACCGGCGGCTACTACGCGATGGTGCGCCAGAACGCGTCGCTGGAAGTGATCGTGAACCAGCGCGCCAGCCACATGCGCGCCGCCAGCGAACTGGTGGCGGGCGCCCAGCGCGGCCACGCCCAGGTGTACCAGTTGCAGACCTGGATCGCCGGCAGCTTCCCGAAAAGCCGGATCGAACCGCTGATGCGCGACATCGACCGCCAGCACGCCCAGACCAGCAATGGCCTGGCCGCGCTGGCGCGCCAGACCGAAGCGGGCAACGCCGAGCGCCGCTACGTCGAGCAGGCGCTGGAAGCCTACCGCGTCTACACGGCCGCGGTGCGCGACGTGCTCGAGATCGTGCGCGACGACCAGTCGATCGGCGCGAATGCCATGAGCAAGGCCGACAGCGCCTTTGCCGTGGTGGCCCAGCGCCTGGCCGAGCTGTCCGAACACGAGCAGGCGCTGTCGCGCGCCGCTTCGGACAGCGCGGCCAGCGACTTCCGCGCCATGGCCCTGGCCACGCCCTGCGTGATCCTGCTGGCGGTGCTGGTCTCGCTGCGCATCACGATGGCGGTGCGGCGCGCGCTGCTGGCGGAAATCCGCGGCATCGGTGCGGCGGCGGTCGACCTGGCCAGCGGCGACCTGACGGTGAAGGACCGGGTGTATGGCAACGACGAGATCGCCGACACCTCGCGCGCGCTCGACGCCAGCATCCGCAACCTGAACGGCACGCTGCGCACCATCCTGGAATCGGCGCGCTCGATCGGCAGCGCCTCGCGCGAGATCGCGCTGCGCGACCTGAACCTGACCACGCGCGCCGTATTCCGCGCCAGTTCGCTCGAGCACACGGCCTCGTCGATGCAGGAACTGGCCGCCACCGTGCACCAGACCGCCGACAGCGCCCAGGCCGCGAACCGCCTGGCCGCATCGGCGTCAAGCGCGGCGCTGCAGGGCGAGAGCGTGGTCGACTGCCTGGTGACGACCATGGAAACGGTGAAGGGCAGTGCGCGCCGGGTCGGCGACATCGTCGGCCAGATCGACGCCATCGCCAACGAGACCGGCACGCTGGCGCTGAACGCGGCGCTGGAAGCGGCACGCGTGGGCGAGGGTGGACGCGAGTTCGCACTGGTGGCGGGGGAGGTGCGTTCGCTGGCGCTGCGCGTCGGCGGCGCGGCGCGCGAGATCCGCGAACTGGTAGCGCAGTCGGTGGCCGAGATCGAGGGCGGCACCGCCTGCGCGGCGCAGGCCGGCAGCAGCATGGCGACGCTGGCCATGTCGGTGCAGCAGGTGGGGGACATCGTCAGCCAGATCAGTTCGGCCAGCCTGGAGCAGGCCAGCGGACTGGACGAAGTGAACCAGGCCATCGTGCAGATGGACCAGGTCACGCAGCGCAATTCGACGCTGGTGGAAGAAGCGGCGGACGCGGCGCGCACCCTGCAGATGCAGGCCTTGACGCTGTCGCGGGCGGTGTCGGCGTTCCGCCTGGACGAAGTGGCGACGGGCGAGCCGGGCACGGCGCCGGCGCAGCCCGCGCAGGCGCAGCAGGGGGCGGTGAAGACCTGGTCGCGGCTGGTGACGCAGGAGGGGACGCTGGAAGTGGCGGCCGAGAGAAGGCGGCATCCGCGGCCGCATTTGCATCTGGCTTCGCGGCGGGATTGAGGCCGGATTGAGGCCGGCGGCGTATCCCGTATGGTGGGCACGCTGTGCCCACGCGGAATGGTGGTCATTGTTGGCGGCGCTCTGGTCGAGAAGGGCGCGGCCCTGCGGCTGGTCCAAAGGCGTCTCGCTAACGTTCGCATCGATGGTTGAGCCGCGGAGCGAATAGTCGCGGCAGTGGGCAAAAGGACACGCACGTAAGCGCGTGGGCACGGAGTGCCTTGCGCGGCCCGGCCCACCCTATGTTCACGTCCCGGGCCCAAGTTGCGTTGCAACGCGACTACCGTAGGGTGGGCACCCCGTGCCCACGCGGAACGATGAGCATTGTTGGCGTCTGCATGGTCGAAACCGCCGCGCCGCTGCGGCGCTTGCAAGAGGGTCACGCCAACGCTTGCGGTGCTCGCCAAGCCGCGGAGCGAACCATCCCCGCAGCAGGCAAAAGGATGCGCACGTACCCGCGTGGGCACGGAGTGCCCACCGTACGATTGGTATTCCGACTCCGGAAACGAAAAGCCCCGCACGCGGCGGGGCTTCGGTCACCAACAGCGCATCACATCACTCGTAATCGCTGATCGGTGCGCAGCCGCAGAACAGGTTCCGGTCGCCGTACACGTTGTCGGCACGGCCGACCGGCGGCCAGTACTTCTTCTTGCGCAGCGAGGCCACCGGGAAGGCAGCCACCTCACGCGTGTAGGTGTGCTGCCAGTCGTCCGCAGTCACCACCTCGGCCGTGTGCGGGGCGCCCTTCAGCGGGTTGTCCATCTTGTCGTACTCGCCGCGCTCGACCTTCACGATCTCGGCGTGGATGGTGATCATCGCCTCGATGAAGCGATCCAGCTCGGCCTTCGATTCCGACTCGGTCGGCTCGATCATCAGCGTGCCCGGCACCGGGAAGCTCATGGTCGGGGCGTGGAAGCCGAAGTCCATCAGGCGCTTGGCCACGTCTTCGTTGCTGATGCCGGTCTTGTCCTGCAGCGGACGCAGGTCGATGATGCACTCGTGCGCGACCAGGCCGTCGTGGCCGGTGTACAGCACCGGGTAGTGCGGGGCCAGGCGGCGCGCGATGTAGTTGGCGTTCAGGATCGCCACTTCGGTCGCGGCGGTCAGGCCTTCCGCGCCCATCATCGCGATGTACATCCACGAGATCGGCAGGATCGAGGCCGAGCCATAGGCCGCCGCGCTCACCGCGCCGATACCGGCTTCATTACGGACGTAACCGGTCGACAGCTGGTTCGGCAGGAACGGAGCGAGGTGGGCGCCGACGCCGATCGGGCCGACGCCCGGGCCGCCGCCGCCGTGCGGGATGCAGAAGGTTTTATGCAGGTTCAGGTGGCTGACGTCGCCGCCGAACGCGCCCGGCGCGGCCACGCCGACCATCGCGTTCATGTTGGCGCCGTCCACGTACACCTGGCCGCCGTGCGCGTGCACGATCTCGCACAGTTCCTTGATGCCTTCCTCGAACACGCCGTGAGTCGACGGATAGGTGACCATGACGCAGGCCAGGTCCTTGCTGTACTGCTCGGCCTTGGCCTTCAGGTCGGCCAGGTCGACGTTGCCGTTCTCGTCGCAGGCGGTGACCACGACCTTCATGCCGACCATGCTGGCCGATGCCGGGTTGGTGCCGTGCGCCGACGACGGGATCAGGCAAACGTTGCGGTGGCCTTCGCCGCGCGACTGGTGGTACTTCTGGATGACGAGCAGGCCGGCGTATTCGCCCTGCGAGCCGGCGTTCGGCTGCAGCGAAATCGCGGCGTAGCCGGTGGCGGCGCACAGCATGGCTTCCAGTTGGGCGATCATCTCGCGGTAGCCGACGGATTGGTCGCTAGGTGCCAGCGGGTGCATGTTCGAGAACTCGGGCCAGGTGACCGGGATCATTTCCGAGGTCGCGTTCAGCTTCATCGTGCACGAACCGAGCGGGATCATGGTGCGGTCGAGCGCCAGGTCCTTGTCGGCCAGCGAGCGCAGGTAGCGCAGCATCTCGTGCTCGGCGTGGTAGCGGTTGAAGGTTGGGTGGGTCAGGTAGGCGGTGGTGCGCTGCAGGGCGGCCGGGTAGGCGTCCTGGGCGTCGGCGTCGAGCGCGTCGAGGTCGACCGAGGCGCCGTTACCGAACACCGAGAATAGTGCGGCCAGGTCGTCGCGGGTAGTGGTTTCGTCGAGCGAGATGCCGACGTGGGTGCCGTCGACGCGGCGCAGGTTGATGCCCTGGGCGGCGGCGTTCGCCAGCAGCGCTTCGGCGTCGCCCGTGCGCACGGTCAGGGTGTCGAAGTACGTGTGGTTGACGACGTCATGGCCGAGCGACTTCAGGCCGGCGAACAGGATGCTCGCCTGGCGGTGCACGCGCTGGGCGATGCGCTTCAGGCCTTGCGGGCCGTGATAGACCGCGTACATGCCGGCCATCACGGCCAGCAGCACCTGGGCGGTGCAGATGTTCGAGGTCGCCTTTTCGCGGCGGATGTGCTGTTCGCGCGTCTGCAGGGCCAGGCGGTACGCCTGGTTGCCTTGCGCATCGACGGTCACGCCCACCAGGCGGCCGGCCATCGAGCGCTTGTATTCGTCGCGGGTGGCCAGGTAGCCGGCGTGCGGGCCGCCGAAACCGAGCGGCACGCCGAAGCGCTGGCTGTTACCGACCACCACGTCCGCGCCCCATTCGCCAGGGGCGGCCAGCAGGGTCAGGGCCAGCAGGTCGGCGGCGACGACGACCATCGCGCCCATCGCGTGCAGGTGTTCGCAGGCGGCGCGGTAGTCGCGCACTTCGCCGTTCACGCCCGGGTATTGCAGCAGCACGCCGAAGCAGGTGTCTTCCAGCTTCTCGATGTCGGCGGGGGCGATGCTGCGCACTTCGACGCCGATCGGCAGGGCGCGGGTGCGGATCACCTCCAGGGTCTGCGGCAGCACGTCCTCGGCCACGTAGAATACCTTCGATGCCGACTTGCCGACGCGCTGGATCAGGGTCATGGCTTCGGCGGCGGCGGTGCCTTCGTCGAGCATCGACGAGTTGGCGATGCCCATGCCGGTCAGGTCGGTGATCATCTGCTGGAAGTTCAGGATGGCTTCCAGGCGGCCCTGCGAGATCTCTGGCTGGTATGGGGTGTAGGCCGTGTACCAGGCCGGGTTTTCGAAGATGTTGCGCAGGATGACCTTCGGCGTGTAGGTGCCGTAGTAGCCCTGGCCGATCATCGACTTCATGACCTTGTTCTTCGAGGCCAGCGCTTTCAGGGTCGCCAGCGCTTCTTCCTCGCTGCGCGGCTCGACGAACTGGCCCAGGTCCAGGGTGTCCTTGCGGCGGATGTTGGCGGGAACGACGGCATCGATCAGCGCTTCGCGCGTGTCGTAGCCGAGGGTCGACAGCATGGCTGCCTGTTCGGATTCCGATGGGCCGATGTGGCGCGGGATGAAGGAATCGCGTGCTTCGAGGTCAAGGAGGCTGGTGCGGGTCATGATGTGGGCCAAAGAGAGGAGGGCGGCGTGCCGCTGGGTGATATGAAATCGGGGACTGCGGTAGGGTGGACGGGTTTCCCGTCCACGCGTTCAGCCAGAGCATGCATCGCGGTTGTGCGACCGGAAGTTGGACGCGTGGACGGCACAGCCGTCCACCCTACGAATGACGACAATTAATTGTCGGTGGTCTTGCCGTAGGCGTCGGCGTCCAGCAGGCCGTTGATCGCGTTGGCGTCCTGCGGCTGCAGCTTGAACAGCCAGGCGCCGTAGGCGTCGCTGTTGATCGAGTCCGGCGCGTCGGCAACCGGCTGGTTGACGGCGGTGACGGTGCCCGAAACCGGCGCGTAGATGTCGCTGGCGGCTTTCACCGATTCCACGACGGCGGCGTCGTCGCCGGCGGTGAAGGTCTTGCCGACCTGCGGCAGTTCGACGAACACGATGTCGCCCAGTGCGTCCTGCGCGTACTCGGTGATGCCGACGGTCAGGGTGCCGTCGGTTTCGAGGCGGACCCACTCATGGGACTCGGTGTATTTCAGGTCGGCTGGGATGTTCATGTAAAAGACTCCTGGTTTGGGATGGTGCGTGATTATAAATCGGGTATCGCGTGTATTAAACAGCCAGCACTTTGCCGTTGCGCACGAACGGCAGCTTGACCACGCTGGCGGCCAGCTTCTTGTCGCGGATCTCGACGTGGACGGTGTCGCCGACCTGCACGTCCATCGGCACGCGCGCCAGGGCGATGGCCTGCTGCATGCTCGGGCTGAAGGTGCCGCTGGTGATCTCGCCCTCGGCGCCGGATGCGGCGATGACCTTCTGGTGGGCGCGCAGGATGCCGCCTTTTTCGCGCAGGATCAGGCCGACGAACTGGGCGTTCTGGCCCTTATTTTGCAAGGCGGCCTTGCCGATGAAGTCGCGTTCCGAGACCAGGTCGATCGTCCAGCCCAGGCCGGCGTCGAGCGGGTTCACGCTGTCGTCCATGTCCTGACCGTAGAGGTTCATGCCGGCTTCCAGGCGCAGGGTGTCGCGCGCGCCCAGGCCGGCCGGCTTCACGCCTGCCGCAATCAGGGCATTCCACAGCGCTTCGACCTGGCTGGCCGGCACGCCGATCTCGAAGCCGTCCTCGCCGGTGTAGCCGGTGCGCGCGACCATCGCTTCGCCAAAGGCAGTGTCAGGGACGATCACGACGTTGAAGGGCTTCATGGCTTCCGAAGCCGCCTTCGTTTGCGGCAGCACTTCCCAGACCTTGGCGCGGGCATTCGGGCCCTGCACGGCGACCAGGGCGATGGCTTTATCCGTGTCGATCAGGCCGGCGCGGCGCGGGGTGATGGTCAGGCCGCTGTTCGTGGCGTCGTTCTGCTGGCGCATCCAGGCGATGTCTTTCTCGGCAGTGCCGGCGTTCACGACCAGGCGGAACCAGTCTTCGCGGAAGAAGTAGACGATCAAATCGTCGATCACGCCGCCTTCGGGATTCAGCATGGCCGAGTACAGGGCCTTGCCCGGCACCTGCAGCTTGTCGACGTTGTTGGCCAGCAGACCGCGCAGGAAAGCGCGCACATTCGCGCCCTCGAGGTCGACCACGCACATGTGGGAGACGTCGAACATGCCGGCATCGGTGCGCACGGCGTGGTGCTCTTCAATTTGCGAACCGTAGTTGACCGGCATGTCCCAGCCGCCGAAGTCGACCATCTTGGCGCCGGCGGCGCGGTGTGCGGAATTGAGCGGGGTCGCTTGGAGCGTCATGGAATCCTCTGGGCAGATTGAATAAGGGAGCGGCCGCGCCGGCCCTGTGGCCTGGCGTCGGCTGCGCGCCCCTCTGTCCTTGGTACCTGAGAGATAGCGGAAATCCGCCTGCCCCTTCGGTGGGCCAGGGTTGCTGGCCGCTCTCCAGAGTTGGTCCGGTGCGCCGTGCGCGCCGTCCCCTGACCGGTCCTTTTGCCTGAGAGTTTTTGGGTGATGCCCCTTCGGCGGCAGCGTGGAATCTGCCCTCTCCCGATCAAGACTGTGGAGAATATGTTACTCGTGCAGCCGTGTCAATGAAAGGAGAGGGCGCGCACCGTTGGCGAGCATGCGCGCAGGCTTTTTCCTCCATTTGTTACACTGGGGTCGTCACTTTGCGGGTAGAAAAACGATGAGCGAAGATCAAACCAAACACGACAAGGAAGCCTGGTTCACGCTGTCTGGCGACGTCAACAGCGACATGGTGCACCGGGTATTCGAGGCGGTCGGCCACATGACCGAGGACGGGATCGAGACGGCCCACGTGCTGGTGCAGTCGAATGGCGGCTACGTCAGCGACGGCTTGTGCCTGTACAACTTCATGTCGAAGTCGCCGATCGAATTCGTGATGTACAACGGCGGGGCGGTGGCCTCGATCGCGGTCATCATGTACTTGGCCGGTTCGCGGCGCTATGCCAGCGACACGGCGCGCTTCATGGTGCATAAATCGCACGCCACGGCCTCGCCGGGCTCGCGGCCGGATGCGCTGAATATCATCGTCGAGGGCTTGCGCGCCGACGATGCGCGTACCGAGTCGATCCTGCGCAAGCACATCGAACTCACGCCGGACCAGTGGGCGATCCACCAGTATTCAGACCTGCACCTGAATTCGCGCGATGCGAAAACGGCGCGCATGATCGACGACGTGGCCGATTTCGCGCCGCCGAAAGGGGCGATCCTGCGCAATATCTGAAGCATTTGCGCATGCAGGCCGGCAGGGAAATGCATCGGGATACGATGCGGTCCTCGCCGGCTTTTTCTTTTTATTGCTGAGCATATTGTCGCTGCGGCCCCGCAGTAAAATAGGTCACACCATATTGTATTAATCGATCGGCCGCTGAATGCAAATAGTATTTGCACTCGGGTTAACTCGACAATAAAACATGTGCATCCAGGGCGATGATTGCAAATAGGCGAATAGTGCAGTCATCGGGATAGACGAATCGAAATAAAAAAAGCCTGGCTGCTCGGTGCGCCAGGCTTTTTATTTACCGCCTTTTCATGAAACGGCGTGCAGGCACGTCAGCGCTTGCGCTTGCTGCTTTGACGGCCGAGTTCGAGGTTCTGCTCGGATGCGTCATCGCGCATGCTGTTGCCCGAGCTGGAGCCCGAACGCGAACCGGAACCCGAGCCCGACTGCTTGTTGCCGTCGTTCTTGTGGCTCTGGCGGCCGGCTGCGGCATGCTGTTCAGGCGTGCCGCCGCGGGTGCCTGCTCCTGATCCCGACGCCGATCCCGAGCGCGAACCCGAGCCCGAACCGGACTGCTTGTTTGCGTCGTTCTTGTGGCTCTGGCGGCCAGCTGCCGCGTGTTGCTCAGGGGTGCCGCCTTGCGTACCTTTGTTTTGATTCGAGGCCATGATTATTTCCTTTCAATGTAGAGAAATACGTCGCTCGCCGAACTACTGCGTTTCGATAGGCAGTCAATTCGGTAGCGCCATCATGCGACCCACGCAGTGGAAGAGGTATCGGATGACCGCCTGAGCCCGTGTAGGGGAAACTCCTACATATTCAAAATAAGCGCATCCTCAAATACGTCAATGTAATTCGTGCGTTTTATTTAAAACTCTTCCCAATCGGTGTCGGTTTTGGCCGCTGCGCGTGCTGCGGCGGGCGCCGATTTGCTGGTTTTGGGTTTGGCGCCCGGGGCGGGGCGGGACGTTGCCGGCGCCTGGCGAGGTTTACCGGCCAGCCTGGCTGGGGCAGGCGTTACGGATTTGTCCGACAGCTTTTCCCTGGCCGGAGCAGGCGCGGACGCATCGTTCGCCAGCACGAAGCCGCTCGTTGCGCGCGCGAGCGCCGCCGCCTGCTCGCGCACCGCCGTGGCTGCCGCCGCCGATTCCTCGACCAGGGCCGCGTTCTGCTGGGTGGCCTGGTCCATCGCCGCGATCGCCCCGTTCACCTGCTCGATGCCGGCGGTCTGCTCCATGCTGGCGTCGGCAATCTCGGCAATGATGTCGGTCACGCGCTTCACGCTGCTCACCACTTCTTCCATTGTCTTGCCAGCCTTGTCGACCAATTGGGTGCCGGTATCGACCTTGGCCACCGAATCGTCGATCAGCGCCTTGATTTCCTTGGCCGCCGCTGCCGAGCGCTGGGCTAGGCTGCGCACCTCCGAGGCGACCACGGCGAAGCCGCGCCCCTGCTCGCCGGCGCGCGCCGCCTCCACCGCCGCGTTCAGGGCCAGGATATTCGTCTGGAAAGCGATGCCGTCGATCACTCCGATGATCTCGCTGATCTGCTTCGAGGAATCGTTGATCGAGGCCATGGTGCCGACCACGTCCGCCACCACCTGGCCGCCCTTGACCGCCACTTCCGACGCCGACACCGCCAGCCGGCTGGCTTCGTGCGCATGGTCGGCGTTCTGGCGCACGGTCGCCGTCAATTCCTCCATCGACGACGCCGTTTCTTCCAGCGAAGCGGCCTGTTGTTCGGTACGCGCCGACAGGTCCATATTGCCGGTGGCAATTTCCCCAGTGCCCGTGCCGATGCCTTCGGCCCCAGCGCGCACCTCTTTCACCACGGCCGCCAGCTTTGTCGCCAGTGCGGCGATGGCCGCCATCAGCTTGCCGGCTTCGCCGTGCTGCACGGTGTCGACGCGCACGCGCAGGTCGCCGTCGGCCAGGCGCTGCGCCAGGGCGCCGGCCTCGCGCAAGGCGCGCTGCGTGTCGCCGGCCAGCCAGCTGGCAAAGCCGAGCGCCAGGACCAGGCCCAGGGCCAGCGGGCCGAGCACGCCCAGGTGCAGGAGCGGCCGCCCGTCCTGCGCACCCAACTGCACGACTTCGAGCGCATACAGCAAGAAGAACAGGGCAAAAGCGAGGTGGATCTTGATTCTGCTGTCGAGCCGGCGGATGGTTTTCATGGAGCGCTCCTGGACAAATGGGGAGAAGGCGGAAGGAGGAACCTAGCAATGTTATGGAAAGGAAATGCGCCGAATTTGTTCAAGCTCAACAGAAAACCTGCCGTTAAGTAATTCTCAGCCGCAAGCAGCCCAGGGCGCCACAGTCGGCATGCGCATAGTCGGGAAATATGTAAATGGACTATTGCCACGTGGCAATAATGTGCAACAATGGCAGGAGCGGCGCCCACGCCGAAGGAATTCACCATGGCTCAAGCTAACACCGAGACATCCAGCAAGGCCCAGCCCGCGACACCGGCGCGCGAGGTCGTGGCAGAACTCGCCCGCAACGCGGCGCGCGGCGCCGGCGAACAGCTGGGCGGCATGGTCACGCGCCTGGTGAGCGTCCTGCTCGACCTGACCACGGCCGGCGACGACGCCCAGTCCGCCTACCGCCGCACCCGCGCCGGGAACCTGCTGAAAACCAATTCCTACGCCTTCATCCACCTGGCGGGCGAAGCCCTGGCGCGCCATCTCGCCGCCGCCGCCGAGGAGCTGGCGCCGGCCAGCAAGCCCGATGCCGATCTCGACTCGCTGAGCCTGGTGCCGATCGAGGTCATGGACAGCAAGGTCGCCTTTGGCGCGCTGTGCCGACCCTTCGAGATCGCCCATTCGGAAGTGCTGGCCAGCCTCTGCGTGCGCCTCGGCCTGCTGCTCGGGCGCGACGTGTTGCGCCCCGCGCAGAATCCACTGCGCCCGGACGTGTTCCTGACCGCCATCCACGAAGCCTGGTGCGCCTTCGAGCCGGACACCGGTTCCCACGAGCTGCTGCTGCCGCTGATGAAGCCGGATATCTTCCTCGACCTGGGTGCGTTGCTGGACGCGGCCGACAAGGAACTGCGCGCCCGCAACAAGCAGGCGCGTGAACGCTTCCACATCAGCAAGTCCACCGACACTGCGCGCGCCAGGCGGTCCGGAATGGATGCCGCGTTGGCCCGGCAACTGCGCAATCTGCTGGGCGGCGCCGACGGCGAGCCGGCAGTGCCGCTGATTCCCGAGTTGCCGAACATGCCCCAGGGCAGCGGCTGGCGCCCGAGTTCGGCGCTGGGGTTCGCGGTGGCAGCGCAGGCAGCGCCGGCCGTGCCCGCCGTGCCGCAGGACGCCGGCGCCGCGATGCCGGCGCAGGCCGGCGCCAATGCCGCGATCAGTACCGCGCACATTGCCGGCAACATTGCCGGTATCGGTTCCGGGTACATTGCCGGCATGGTTGCCGTACCCGTTATGGGCGCATCGATCAGTGCATCAACGGACGTACAAGCAGGGGTGCAGGCGGGACAGGCGCAGGCCGGCCTGCCCGCGACGGCGGCCGGGCAGGGCGTGGGGCCGGTGATGCCGGCCGGCGCCGTGGCTGGCGTGCAGCTTGTCCAGGCCGGGCTGCCGGCTGCCGCGGGCGCCCCGGCTTCGCTGCTCGACCTGCTCGCTTCCTTGCAGCTGGCCCAGCCAGGCTTGCCCGCGGCTAGCGGTGTGGATGCGGCAAGTGCGGCGAATGCAGCCCAGGCTGGCAGCACCCCGCACCAGGTGTTCTACCTGCCGCGCCTGAAGCAGAGCCTGCCACAGGGCAGCCTGTCGCGCGGCGAGGAAAACACGCTCGATTTGCTGTCGCGCATTTTCGAAACGGTTCTGCTCGACGACAACATCCCGCTCGAAACACGCGAACTGATCCGCTTCCTGCAAGTGCCGGTGCTGAAAGCGGCCTTGCTCGACCAGAATTTCTTCTTCGAAGAAACGCACCCGGCACGGCGCATGATCGACTTGCTGTCGCGCATGGGCTGGGAGCAGCGCCAGGCGCCGGACGATCCGGTATTGCAGGCCATGCGCCGCGGCGTCGACCGCATCGGCCGCACTGGCGGCGAACCCGGCGCCGAGCCGCAAGCCTTTGCCGAGGCGGTGGCCGAGGTCGAGGCCCAGCTGGCCGCCGAAGAACGCGCCGCCGAAGCCGCCATTGCCCAGCCGATCGCCCGCGCGACGAAACTGGAAAAGCAGACCGTGGCCGGCCGCTCCGCGCGCAAGGCGGTGGCGCTGCGCCTGGGCGACGCCGAACTGGTGGCCACGGTGTCGGCCTTCCTCGACAAGCGCTGGGTCGACGTGCTGACCTTTGCTTACCTGATCGACGAGGAGCGCCCCGGCGCCGTGGAAAACGCCACCCAGACCATGGACGAACTGATCTGGACCGTGAAGCCGAAGGCGACCCAGGAGCAACGCAAGGCCCTGATCGCCAAGCTCCCGCCCTTGCTGACCGCCTTGAACAAGTGGCTGGACGCCATCAAGTGGCAGGATGCGGACCGCCTGCAATTCTTTGCCGAACTGGCCGAATGCCATCTGCAGATCGTGCGCGCGCCGATCGAACTCTCGCCCGAGCGCCAGCTGGAACTCGCGGTGGAGGCGGCCCAGCAGGACGCACTGCGCCGCATCGCGCTGGAGCAGGCGAGCATCGAGCAAGAGCGCGAGCAGGAGCAACGCGCCCATGAAGGGCGGACACACGGCCAGCGAGCACACGACGAAATGACACCTGATAACGCAGCGCCGAAAGACGCGGCAATCAGCACTGTCGATGAGTTGGAACGCGGCATGCGCCTTGAGTTCAGGGAGCGCGACGGTAGTGTGCGCAAGGTCAAGCTGGCCTGGGTCAGCCCGCTGCGCACGCTCTTCATCTTCTCGGGCGCGGCGCGCCAGGAATCGTTTTCGCTGCCGGCAGAAAAGCTGGTCGAGGCCGTGCGCTGCGGCAGCATCCGGGTGCTGGCTGTCGAAGGCGTGGTCGGCCGGGTGCTGACCGAAGCGATGCAGGAAGCCGTCAACGATCCGGGGCCGAAGCGCGCGGTGGGCTAGCGGACGCCGGATCACGCGCCGGCCTGGGAGAATGTTCCAGGCGGCCGTAGCCGGTATGGCTATCGATGGTCGATCAAGAAGCCCATACCCAGATGCACCTTGGCGTCGGGCGAAATGCCGGGCGGCTGCGGATAGCGCGCAAGGGCGCGCTTGGCAACATCGTTGACTGCTTTCTCGAAGCCGCCCGTCTTGTCCTTCCTGTTCCGATAACGCAAGGCATCGCCGTCGATGACGCCGAGCATGGCGTATTCCTGCGTCTCGCTTTTCTCGATCTCGACCGCGGGTTTGCCAGGACAAAAGATGTATCTGACCTCGGCGCCAAGGTTGAAATCGGCTGCAAGCTCGGGATAGGCCAGCTCGGCCGTCATCATGCTGGACACGGCGAACACATAATTGCATGTCGCCAGGCGCGCCGGTTCCCAGGCGCCGATTTCGGCGACGAAGCGGTCCGGGTCCTTCAGGGCTTCATCGCTGATCGGGCAGTAGGGGATGACGAGCCTGCTCATCCCGCGCTGCGCCCACCACAGGGCGGCGGCAATGTCGGGACCGTTGACGGGGTCGGCATAGCCTGCCGCGAGCCGGTCGGCGCCCTGGTTCAGGCCGCCATCGGCAGCCAGGGCATAGAAGCTGATGGCGGAGTCCCAATCGCGTTTCACGCACAGACCCTGCTCATACATCGATCCGGCCAGCAAGGATACCTTCGGGCGTCCGGATTTCAAGCCACTCTTCAGGAGGTTCACCGCCGCGTCGCAGTTGCCGGCGCCGATGGCGGTGCGCACGCTGTTGATGATCTCGTCGGCAATGCTGTCGCGCTGCGGATCGACAGGGCCAGGTGCGGCGCTGGCAGGGGTAGAGCACAGTGCTGCCAGCAAGGCAGCCATGCCCAGGGTGGAGAAAAGCGTCGAGGTGTTCACGCGGGTCTTTCGAAAGCAGTCAGGTCGGAGGGTGGATCGACGTGATGAAGGACTGGCGGCGCGACGTCGACCAGCCAGCATGTCTTGTAAATCTCGCAGCATTATAGCTGCGTGTATTGCACAAAGGAACTTGCTGTTGCCCGTAAATGGCCGACGTTTTTTAGCGAGGGCGGCCTGGGTCGCGCTGCATCTTCGCAGGCAGCGCATTCGTCGGTTTGCGCTCTTGCTACAATCGCCGTCCGATTCCAACCAGGAAGACCATGGGCTATCACGTTCGCATCCTGCGCACCCAATCCGGCAAGGCCATGCCGATCCGCCGCCCGGAGATCGAGCGCGCGCTCGCCGGCATGGGCGGCAAGCTGGCCTTCCTGCCCGGCAGCGAAGGCCACCACATCGTCATGCCCGCCCTGGGCGACGAACGCGAACGCATCGTGTGCGAAGCCGACGAGCTGTGGGCGCGCAATCCCGACGAGCACCTGCTGGAAGCGATGATCGAACTGGCGCGGCTGCTCGGCGCACGCGTGCGCAACGACGACTTCGAGACCTTCCGCAGCGTCGACGAATGCTACCTGCACCCGGACGACCGCGCCGCGCGCGAAGCGGCCCTGGCCTCGAGCGGCCCGGGGCGTGCCGCGCTGCGCCGCGCCAGGGTGATCACCTGCCTGAAACTGCTCCTGCTGGCGCTTGTCGCGGCCACCGCCTTGTACCGCAATTTCCAGGGGCCGGGCTGATCCGGCAGCGGCGCCCGGGCGGGCCGCTTTCCAGCGTTTCGCACATGCCGCAAACTTGGCCGAAAAGCAAGCAACAAATGGTATGATGCGGCTTTCATCGATTCCCGAATAGCCGAAGCAAGGTGCGACTATCTTCCATTAAATTGTCGGGATTCAAGTCTTTCGTCGATCCCACCAATTTCCAGGTACCTGGGCAACTGGTCGGCGTGGTTGGCCCGAATGGATGCGGCAAGTCGAACATCATCGATGCCGTACGCTGGGTGCTGGGCGAATCGAAAGCGTCGGAACTGCGCGGCGAATCGATGCAGGACGTGATCTTCAACGGCTCCACTCACCGCAAGCCCTCGGGCCGGGCCTCGGTCGAACTGGTGTTCGACAACAGCCTGGGCAAGGCCGCCGGCCAGTGGGGCCAGTACGCCGAGATCGCCGTCAAGCGCACGCTCACGCGCGACGGCACCTCGACCTATTACATCAACAGCCAGCCGGTGCGCCGGCGCGACATCCAGGACATCTTCCTCGGCACCGGCCTCGGCCCGCGCGCCTACGCCATCATCGGCCAGGGCATGATCGCGCGTATCATCGAGTCGCGCCCGGAAGAGCTGCGCGTCTTCCTGGAAGAAGCGGCGGGCGTCTCGAAGTACAAGGAACGCCGTCGCGAAACCGAGAACCGCCTGTCCGACACGCGCGAAAACCTGCTGCGCGTGGAAGACATCCTGCGCGAACTGAACGCCAACCTGGAAAAGCTCGAAGCCCAGGCGGCGGTGGCGAACCGTTTCCACCAACTGCAGGCCGACCAGGAAGAAAAGCAGAAGCTGCTTTGGCTGCTGCGCAAGAACGAAGCCGAGGCCGAACAGAAGCGCTGGTTCCGCGAGATGGAAGAAGCGCAGACCAGCCTGGAAGCGCAGACGGCCAAGCTGCGCAACGTCGAGCTCGAACTCGAGCACCTGCGCCAGCACCACTTCGCCGTCGGCGACCGCCTGCACACGGCGCAGGGCGCGCTGTACGCGACCAATTCCGAGATCGGCAGCCTGGAAGCGCAAATCAAGTTCGTGATCGAGTCGCGCACGCGCCTGCAGAACCAGCTCGGCACCCTGGGCGCCCAGCGCGACGGCTGGCTGGCGCAGGCCGCGGAGTACGAAGAGCAGATCGAAGAAGCCAGCTTCAACGTCGAGGAACTGGCGGCGCGCGCGGAAGGCGCGCAGATCGCGGTGGAAGCGGCCGGCGAACGCCTGCCTGAACTCGACGCCGCCTGGCGCGAAGCCCAGCGCAAGGCCGAGGAATCGCGCGCGCGCATCATGCAGATCCAGCAGCGCATCGAACTGGCCGCTGCGCACGGGCGCAACGCCGCCAACATTTTGAGCGGCCTGGCCACGCGCCGCGAACGCCTGCAGGGCGAAAAGAACGCCCTCAGCCCGCCCGACAGCAGCCACCTGGCCAACCTGCGCATGCAGCTGGAAGAAAAGCAGCAGGCGCTGGAAGAGCAGACCATGTTGCAGGAAGAAGCGAGCGAGCGCCAGGAAGCGGTGGAAACCGAGCGCCGCGAAGCCCACGCCCAGGTCCAGCAGGAGTCCGGCGCGAACGCCAAGCTGGAGGCGCGCCTGTCCGCGCTGAAGGCGATGCAGGAACGCGTGCAAACCCAGGGCAAGGTCGCGCCCTGGCTGCAAAAGCACGAGCTGGGCGGCTTGCCGCGCCTGTGGCAGCAGGTGCAGGTGGAAGAGGGCTGGGAGACCGCGCTGGAAGCCGTGCTGCGTGAACGCACCGGCGCCCTCGAAGTGTCGAACATCGACTGGGCCAGGGCTTTTCTTGCCGATGCGCCGCCGGCACGCCTGGCCCTGTACTCGCCGGCACCAAGCGCACCCGCCGCGGCGGAAGCCCCTGGCCTGAAGCCCTTCGCCAACCTCTTGAAACTGAACGACCCCGGCCTGCGCGGCGTGCTGAACGACTGGCTGCACCTGGTGTTCGTGGCCGAGGATGCGGCCACCGCCTTTGCCGAGCGTGGCCGCCTGCCGCAGGGCGGCGCCTTCGTCACGCGCCAGGGCCACATGGTGTCCCAGTCGAGCGTGCGCTTCTTCGCGCCCGACGCCGAACAGGACGGCATGCTCGGCCGCCAGCACGACATCGACAACACGGCAAAACAGCTGCGCGCGCAGGCCCTGCTGCTCGACGAAGCACGAAGTCGCGCCACCCGTGCCGACGCCGCCGTCACCGACTTGCAGCGCCGTTTGCAGGATGCGCGCACGCGCGTCGGCACGCTCACGCGCGAGGTACACGCGCTGCAGATCGAGGTGGTGCGCCAGAGCGAAGTCGAGGCGCGCTTCAACCAGCGCAGCCACCAGATCGACCTCGATCTGAACGAGATCGGCGCCCAGGAAGCCGAGCAGCAGCAGGTCAAGGCCGAAGCCGAGGAACAGTTCGAAGTGCTCGACACGGAACTGGCCGAACTCCAGGGCAGCCACGAAGATGGCCAGACCTTGTTCCTGCAGCGCGAAGCAGCCCTCGCCGAAGCGCGCGACAAGCTGCGCGAGCTGGAACGCGGCGCCCAGGAGGCGCTGTTCGCGGAGAAGACCGGCCGCGCGAAGATCGAGGAACTGCGGCGCAGCATCGCCACCGCGCGCCAGCAGGCGGCCCAGGTGGCGGAAAGCCTGGCCTCCGGCCAGTCCGAACTGACGACGCTCGAATCGGGCACCGCCCACGAAGGCTTGCAAGAACTGCTGGAGCGCCGCAGCGCCCAGGAACGCGCGTTGGCCGATGCCCGCCATGAACTCGACCAGGTGGCCCAGCAGTTGCGCCACGCGGAAGAGTCGCGCATGGGCAACGAGCGCGGCCTGCAGCCGCAGCGCGACCGCATCACGGAAATGCAGCTCAAGGAGCAGGCCGCTCGCCTGAACCAGGAGCAGTTTGCCGAGGCCCTGGCCGCCACCGGCGCCGACGTGGCGCAGCTGGCCGAAAAGCTGAACCCGGAGCTGAAACCCCAGTACCTGCAGGGCGAGGTCACCCGCCTGACGAATGCGATCGCGGCGCTGGGCGCGGTGAACCTGGCGGCCGTGGACGAACTGGCCACGGCCACCGAACGCAAGCGCTTCCTCGATGCGCAGAACGCCGACCTGAACGAGGCCATCGCCACGCTCGAAGACGCGATCCGCCGCATCGACAAGGAAACGCGCGAGCTGCTGCAGGATACCTTCGACCGCGTGAACAACCACTTCTCGGAACTGTTCCCTATCCTGTTCGGCGGCGGCCAGGCGCGCCTGGTGATGACCGGCGACGAGATCCTCGACGCCGGCGTGCAGGTGATGGCCCAGCCGCCGGGCAAGAAGAACGCGACGATTCATTTGCTGTCGGGCGGCGAGAAGGCGCTGACCGCGACGGCGCTGGTGTTTTCGATGTTCCGCCTGAATCCGGCGCCGTTCTGCCTGCTGGACGAGGTGGATGCGCCGCTGGACGACGCGAATACCGAGCGCTTCTGCCGCATGGTGAAGCGCATGTCGGAACATACCCAATTTCTTTTCATCTCCCATAACAAGATCGCCATGGAGATGGCCAATCAACTGATCGGTGTGACGATGCAGGAGCAGGGCGTATCGCGCATCGTGGCGGTGGACATGGAGTCCGCCGCCCACTTCGCACAAGAGGCACAAGCAGCATGACAGACTTCCAGATGAGCCTGATCGCGGCTGGCGGCGTATTCGTCGTCGGCGTCATCACCTACAACAAGTGGCAGGAGTACAAGGCGAGAAAAACCGTCGAACGCGCCTTTGCCTCCGACCATGACGACGTCCTGATGCGCAGCGGTTCGGTCGGCGTCGACCGCCAGGAACCGGTGCTCGACGTCGGCATGCCCGGCGCCGAGGCGATGGAGCCGAGCTTCGGCGCGCCTTCGAATGCGGCGCCGGACCTGGGCGCCACGGGTGGCAGCGTGGCCGGCGCCGCCGGTACGGTCGCCGCCGCCTCCGCTGCCTCCGTGACGGCCGATCCGCTGGCGCCTGCTGCGCCGCTGCCCGGCGTCGTCCCGCCCGGCGTGACCGCCGGGCCGCCGCCGGCCGAAGTGGCCGAGAGCCTGGTCGACCCGCTGATCGACTGCATGATCCCGCTGGCGCTGGAAGGCGCGGCGCGCGGCGACAAGATCCTGCCTTCGCTGCTGAAACTGCGCCGGGTCGGCAACAAGCCGATCCACTTCATCGGCCTGGCCGTCAGCGGCGACTGGGAGCCGATCGTCCATGGCGGCGTCTACACCGAGCTGCAGGCCGGTGTGCAGATGGCGACCCGTACCACGGCCCTGAACGAACTCGAATACTCGGAACTGGTCACGCGCCTGCGTGCCGTGGCCGACGAGATCGGCGCCGAGCCGGCCGTGCCCGACATGATCGAGGTGATGAGCGAAGCGCGCACCCTGCACAAGTTCGTCGCCGGCCACGACGCCCAGCTGGGCGTGAACCTGAAATCGAACGGCCCGGCCTGGCCGATGAGCACCCTGATCGGCGCGCTGGAAAAGGCCGGCTTCGACGTGCGCCCGGATGGCCGCTTCGCCATGCCCGACGGCCATGGCGGCGTGCTGTTCACGCTCTCGACCAACGTCAACATGGGCGCCGAAACGACCGACCGCCTGACCCTGCTGCTCGACGTGCCTTGCGTGGCCCCGAGCCGCGACGGCTTTGGCGCCATGGTCCGGTGCGCGAAAGACCTGGTGGGGCGCCTGGACGCGACGGTTGTCGACGACTTCGAGCAGCCGCTGCTCGACGCCAGCCTGGAAGAAATCGCCGGCCAGGTGAAGGAGTTCTACGCGGAGATGGAAGCCTCGGACATCCCGGCCGGCTCCACCCGCGCGCTGCGCCTGTTCAGCTGAGGACCAGCATGAGCGAAGCGCAAGACTACCTTGAACGCATGGCCTGGCTGGTCGAGGAACTGAACCGCCACATCTACAATTACCACGTGCTCGACGCGCCGACGATTCCCGACGCCGAGTACGACAAGCTGTTCCGCGAACTGCAGGACCTGGAAGCCGCGCACCCGGAAGCAGTGTCGAACGACACGCCGACTTCGCGCGTGGGCGGCGCCCCGATCCCCGAGTTCAAGCAGGTGACCCATGCGGTGCCGATGCTCTCGCTGAACAACGGCTTCCAGGACGAGGACGTCGACAACTTCGACCGCCGCGTGCGCGAAGGCCTCGACCTGAGCGCGGCCGCCGGTGCGGTGGAATATGCGGCCGAACTGAAGTTCGACGGCCTGGCCATGAGCCTGCGCTACGAGAACGGCGTCTTCGTGCAGGCCGCCACGCGCGGCGACGGTTACACCGGCGAAGACGTCACCGCCAACATTCGCACCGTGCGCGTGATTCCGCTGCGCCTGCATGGCGACGATATTCCCGCCGTGCTCGAAGTGCGCGGAGAAGTGCTGATGTTCAAGGCCGACTTCGAAAAGCTGAACGAACGCCAGCGCGAGGGCGGCCAGAAGGAATTCGCGAATCCGCGCAACGCCGCCGCCGGCAGCCTGCGCCAGCTCGACGCGCGCATCACTGCCCAGCGTAAGCTGCGCTTCTTCGCCTATGGCATCGGCCTGCTGGAAGGGGCCGAGATGCCGGCATCGCATTCGCAGATGCTGGACTGGTTCGACCGTCTCGGCCTGCCGGTATCGAAGGAAAGGGCGGTCGTGAAAGGCAGCGCCGGCCTGCTCGACTACTACCGCAGCATCGGGGAAAAGCGCCCCACGCTGCCGTACGAGATCGACGGCGTGGTGTACAAGGTCGACCGCCTGGAAGACCAGCGCGCGCTCGGCTTCGTCTCGCGCGCGCCGCGCTTCGCGCTGGCCCATAAATTCCCGGCCGAGGAAGCGCTGACCGTGGTCTCGGCCATCGACGTGCAGGTCGGCCGGACCGGCGCGATCACTCCGGTGGCGCGCCTGGTGCCGGTGTCGGTGGGCGGTGTGACCGTCACGAATGCCACCCTGCACAACGAGGATGAGGTGCGGCGCAAGGACGTGCGCATCGGCGACACGGTCATCGTGCGCCGCGCCGGCGACGTGATTCCGGAAGTCCTGTCGGTGGTGCTGGAGCGCCGCTTGAGCCCGGAGCCGATGGTGTACACGCTGCCGACCAACTGCCCGGTGTGCGGCTCGCACGTGGTGCGCGAAGAGGGCGAGGCCGTGGCGCGCTGCTCGGGCGGGCTGACCTGCGCGGCCCAGCGCAAGGAAGCGATCCGCCACTTTGCCGGGCGCCGCATGATGGACATCGAGGGCCTGGGCGACCGTTATATCGACAGCCTGGTCGAGTGCAATCTGATCCACGGCGTGGCCGACCTCTACACGCTGACGCTGGACGATCTGCTGCAGATGAAGCGCGCGGCCGACGAGCGCGACGGCACCACGCCGGAGACAGTGAAACAAGGCAAGGTTGCCACCAAGTGGGCCGACAATTTGCTGGCCGCGATTGCCGCCAGCAAGCATCCGCCGCTGGAGCGCCTGCTGTTCGCGCTCGGCATCCGCCACGTGGGCGAGTCCACTGCCAAGACCCTGGCCGACTGGCTCGGTTCGCTGGCCCTGGTGCGCCGTGCCCCGGCCGCGCTGCTGCGCGTGCTGCCCGACATCGGCGGCACCGTGGCCGAGTCGATCGCCGACTTCTTTGCCGAAGAAAAGAACCAGATCGCCCTGAACGCGCTGCTGGCGACCGGCGTGGCGCCCACCGGCGAACACGCGCCGAAGGCGGCGCTGCGCGAACGCCTGGACGAAGTCGGCTTGCTGGCCGCCCTCGGCATTCCGAAACTGACCGAGCCGCGCGCGCGCCAGCTGCTCGATGGCCGCACGCTGGAAGACCTGGCCTTCCTGAAGGTGTTCGGCGTGTTCGGCCTGCCCGAAGCGCTGGTGACTTCGCTGGAGTCGTGGATGGCGGTCGAGGCGAACCGCGAGGCGCTGATGAACCTGTCGGCCCTGCGGCGCGAGCTGCTGGAATCCTTGCCAGAGGAAGCCGAGGCGCCGCAGGGCGCCCTGGCCGGCAAGACCTTTGTCCTGACCGGGACGCTGCCGACCATGTCGCGCGATGCGGCCGGCGCGCTGATCGAGGCGGCCGGCGGCAAGGTTTCCGGTTCGGTCTCGAAGAAGACCTCGTACGTGGTCGCGGGCGCCGAGGCCGGCAGCAAGCTGGAAAAGGCCGAGGCGCTGGGCGTGACCGTGCTCGACGAAGCAGGCCTGCTGGCGCTGCTGGGTAATCCAACCTGAACAAAGAAAGGACAGCATGACGCAGCGCACTTCGCAGATCCGCAAGGCAGTCTTTCCGGTGGCCGGTCTCGGCAGCCGCTTCCTTCCCGCCACCAAGGCGCAGCCGAAGGAGATGCTGCCGATCGTCGACAAGCCGCTGATCCAGTACGCGGTGGAAGAGGCGGTGGCGGCCGGCATCACCGAGATGATCTTCATCACCGGCCGCAACAAGCGCGCCATCGAAGACCATTTCGACAAGGCCTACGAACTTGAATCCGAGCTCCAGGCGCATAACAAGCAGGAGCTGCTGGACGTGGTGCGCAAGGTGATCCCGAAGAACGTCACCTGTATCTACATCCGCCAGTCGGCCCCGCTCGGCCTGGGCCACGCGGTGCTGTGCGCGCGTCCGGTGGTCGGCAACGAGCCGTTTGCCGTGCTGCTGGCCGACGACTTCATGGATGCCGACGGCGGCAAGCCGGTGCTGGCCCAGATGACGGAACTCTACGAATACGAAAAGTGCAGCCTGCTGGCGGTGCAGGACGTGCCGCGCGCGAACACGCGCCAGTACGGCATCGTCAGCGCCACGCCGTATCGCAGCGACCTGGAACTGGTGTCGGGCATCGTCGAGAAACCGAAGCCGGAGGAGGCGCCGTCGACCCTGGCCGTGGTCGGCCGCTACGTGCTGAGCGGCGCCATCTTCGATCACCTGGAAAACCTGGGCGTGGGCAGCGGCGGCGAAATCCAGCTCACCGACGGCATCGCCGCGCTGATGCGGGCCGAGCGCGTGCTGGCCTACCGCTACGCCGGCCAGCGCTACGACTGCGGCTCCAAGCTCGGCTACCTGCAGGCCACCGCCGCCATCGGCCTGAAGCACCCGGAAACCGCCGCCGGTTTCCGGGAATTCCTGGACCAGTTGAAGGGGTAAACCATGGCCGTGCGCGAGATCTTGAAGATGGGCGACCCGCGCTTGCTGCGCGTGGCCGAACCCGTTACCGCCTTCGGCACGCCGGAGCTGGACAGCCTGATCGCCGACATGTTCGACACCATGCATGCGGCAAACGGCGCCGGCCTGGCCGCGCCGCAGATCGGCGTCAACCTGCAGCTGGTGATCTTCGGCTTCCAGAGCAATCCGCGCTATCCCGAAGCGCCCCAGGTGCCGGAGACCGTGCTCCTGAATCCCGTGCTCACGCCCTTGTCGGACGAGATGGAAGAGGGTTTCGAGGGCTGCCTCTCGGTGCCCGGCCTGCGCGGCAGCGTGCCGCGCCATACGCGCCTGCGCTACGAAGGCGTGGACCAGCATGGCAACCCGATCCGGCGCGAGGTCGACGGCTTCCATGCGCGGGTGGTGCAGCACGAAGTCGATCACCTGCTCGGCATCCTGTATCCGATGCGGATACGCGATTTTTCCCGCTTCGGTTTCACCGAGGTGATGTTCCCCGGGCTCGACCCCAGGAGCGACGATTGAAGGCCGCCGCCTGGCCGGGACCTGCCTTCCTGCTGCTGGCGCTGGCCGCGCCCCTGGCGCAGGCCGAGGACTTGTTCACGAAGATCGAGGCCGAGCCGAAGCGCGAGTTCTGGATCGACTCCGGTTTCTGGACCGCCCACTTCGACAGCGGCAAGGGCCTGAACGGCAACAACAAGGGCCTGGGCGCCGAATACCGCTTTTCCGGCACGATGGCCGCCGTCGGCGGGCGCTTCTATAACAGCGACCGAGAATGGTCGAACTATGCCGGCGTGCTGTGGCAGCCGTATGCGGTCGGCCCGGTACGCGTGGGCGCGGCGCTGGCGGCGTTCGACGGCTACCCGAAGATGCGCAACGGCGGCTGGTTCCCGGCCGTCATCCCGACGCTGACCTACGACTACCAGCGCGTGGGCGTCAACATCGGCATCATCCCCAGCTACAAGGACCGCCTGTACGGCGGGGTGTCGGTGCAATTGAAGCTGAAGGTCTTCGAATGACCACCCTACGGAGCTAACATGACGCTTTTGCTCTGCTAACTTGACGCATCGTTCCGCGTGGGCACGGGGTGCCCACCCTACGAGCCCTTACCCTGCCGGGTAAGGGCTCTTCCCACCTTCGGCAATGAACCTGTCGATCCGCTCCTGCAGCGCCGGCAGCGGCACCGACCCCAGCTGCAGCACCGTATCGTGGAAGTTGCGGATGTCGAACTTCGCGCCCAGCGCCTTCTCCGCCCTGGCGCGCGCCTCCATGATCGCCATCTGCCCCAGGTAGTAGGACAGCGCCTGGCCCGGCCACGAGATATAGCGGTCCACCTCGGTCGTGATCTCGTGCTCGGACAGCGCCGTGTTCTCGCGCAAATAGGCCTGCGCCTGCTCGCGCGTCCAGCCCTTGGCGTGGATGCCGGTGTCGACCACCAGGCGCGAGGCGCGCCAGGCCTGGTAGCTCAGCATGCCGAAGACTTCATAGGGCGTCTCGTAGATGCCCATCTCGGTCCCCAGGCGCTCGGTGTACAGCGCCCAGCCCTCGCCAAAGGCGGAGATGTAGGCCCGGCGGAAGCGCGGCAAGCCTTTCTGTTCGAGCGCCACCGGCATCTGGAAGGCGTGGCCCGGTGCCGACTCGTGCAGGGTCAGGGCCGGCAGGCTGTACAGGGCGCGCGCCGGCAGGTTATAGGTGTTGACCAGATAGACGCCGGGGCCGCCGCGGCCGGCCGTGTAGTAGGGCGCCTGGTCGTCCGGCACCGGCAGGATCGCGAAGCGCTGGCGCGGCAGGTAGCCGAAATACTGGCCGGCCTTGGCGTCGAACTTCTTCGCCACCCAGGCCGCGCGCATCAGCAGTTCTTCCGGCGTCCTGGCATAGAAGCGTGGGTCGGTGCGGAGGAATTGCAAAAAGGCCGGGAAGTCGCCCTTGAAGCCGGTCTGGGCAATGGTCGTTGCCATCTCGGCGCGGATCTTCGCCATCTCGGCCAGGCCGATCCGGTGGATCTCGTCGGCGGTCAGGTTCGTGGTGGTGTACTCGACGATCTTCGACTGGTAATAGGCCTTGCCGTCCGGCAGGCGCTCGGCGGCCAGCACCTCGCGCGCACCCGGCATGTATTCCTCGCGCATGAAGGCCAGGACGCGCGCATACGCGGGCTGCACCTGGCTGCGGATCGCCTCCACCGCCCGCGCGCGCAGTTCGGCCTGCTCGGCGGCCGGCATCGATGGCGGCATGGTCTTGAACGGCGTGTAGAACACGGTGTCCTCGGGTTTGGCATCGGCCACCGAGGCCAGCGAGGCGTCGCGCCCGCGGAGGGTGACCTTCGGCGGCGTGAAGCCGCGCGCCAGGCCGGCGCGCATGTTGTCGAGCTGCTCGCCGAAGTAGCGCGGGTAGCTGGCCAGCTGGTGCAGGTAGTTGTCGTAGTCCTCGCGGCTGGTCAGGGTCTGGCGCGCGCCGTAGGTGACATCGGTCCAGAAGGCGCTGTCGGCGTTCAGCGGCTGCTCGTATTCGCGGAAACGCAGTTCCTCGACGAAGGCGGCGACCTGGGCGCGGTAGACCTGGTAGTCGAGCCGCGCCGCCGGCGACAGGCCGGCCTGGGGCAGGGCGTCGAGCTGGCGCAGCACGCCCTGGAAGTAGGCCAGGCGCGCCTGCTGGGTTTTGGCATCGACGCGCGGCAGTTCCGCGCGCACCCGGCCGCGGGTGTCTTCCTCGCTGGCCAGGCGTTCCTTGACGCGCCATTCCCATTCGGCCTGGTAGATCCGTTCGAACCGGGCGTCCGCCGCGGACGGCGCCGCGCCGGCTGGCGTTGCCATCAACATTCCTGCAGCGGCCAGGGCCGCGACCAAGGTGTGCTTCATCTTGCTCCTCGTTATAAACCGAAACCAGCGTGTCGAATACAGCGTGTGAAACTCAAGAATTGTCAATTGGCATTATGTCGCACACCGGATGAATGCGCACTTTTTTCGCGGCGCAGCAACGGGGGCACCTGTTTTTGCATGCCTGGCTGACCTTTTATAAAAATTGTCGGTATTACCTCTATAATTGAGGACCAGCCAGCCAGTCGGCAGGCCGTGCACTTACACAATGACAGCTGATCAGCAAGCATGGACCAGAAGAAACGACGCGGAGCTTCCGCGGTCTGACAAAGCCGACATGACGAACAGGAAAGATACAAGCACACCCATGCCAACGCATGAGCAGGCAGATGCGGGCGCGCAGGCGCCCGGGATCAAACCCTGGCTGCGCCTGGGCGAGCAGCTGACGCCATTGATCGGCGACAGCGGCTTTTGTGTGTTGTTCGGGCGCGCCGTCCGGCTGACGACGGTGCGTTTCAGTGGCCTGGACGGGTGCGACCCGTCCAAGCCCACTGCCCACCTGTTTGCGTCCCTGACCAGAACCCTGAACGAGCTAGGACCGGAGCAGGCAGCGCTGGCGAATGCCGCGCTGCTCGATACTTTCACCACGCTGCTGGGAACCTTGATCGGCGAAGCGTTAACAAAGCAGCTGTTACAAGACGCAATGGGCGGAGACGGGCAGAAGCATGTACAGGAGCAGAAGTAAATGAGCGACAAAGTAGCCTTGGGACTGCTGAACACGGGCGTACCGGGACTGGACACGCTGCTGGGCGGCGGCTTGCCGGAGTTTTCGTTCAATCTCGTTGCCGGTCCTCCGGGCAGCGGCAAGACCACGCTTGCGCACCAGATCATGTTCTCGCTGGCCACGAGCGAGCGCCGCGCCCTGTTCTTCACCGTGCTGGGCGAGCCGCCGCTGAAGATGCTGCGCTACCAGCAGCAGTTCTCCTTCTTCGACGTGGCCAAGGTCGGCCCCGCGATCCGCTACGTCAACCTGGGCGAAAACCTGCGCACCGGCGACTTTTCCGGCGTGCTCGAACGCATCATGGCCGAGGTCGAGGCCTTCCAGCCCTCGCTGGTCTTTGTCGATTCCTTCCGCTCCGTGGTGCAGACCGCCAAGGGCGGCAACGAAGGCGCGGCCGATCTGCAGTTCTTCATCCAGGAACTCGGCACCCGCATGACCACCTGGCAGGCCACCACCTTCCTGATCGGCGAATACATGCACACCGACCCGGAAGCGAACCCGATCATGACCGTGGCCGACGGCATGCTGTCGCTGACCCAGGCCCACGAGCATAGCACCGTGGTGCGCAAGATGCGCGTGGTCAAGATGCGCGGGCGCGCCCACCTGGCCGGCTCGCACAATTTCCGCATCACCGACGACGGCCTGCGCGTCTATCCGCGCATCCTGCCGCCGCTGGCCGCCGACCGCCACCCGGGCGTCGCGGTCGACCGCGAACTGCGCCGCATCCCCACCGGCACGCCGGGACTGGACAAGATGCTCAACGGCGGCCTGCCTCAGGGCCACACCGTGCTGGTGGCGGGGCCGACCGGCGCCGGCAAGACCGTCCTCGCCACCAACTTCCTGCAGGAAGGGGTGGCGCAGGGCGAGAAGGGCGTGGCCATGTTCTTCGAGAAGGGCACGCCGCGCCTGCGCAATGCCGAACTAGCCGACATGGTGCAGTCCGGCCAGGTGGCGGTGGTCGAGAGCCGCCTGCTCGACCTCACCGTGGACGAACTCATCGACGAACTCGAGCATACGCTGCGGCGTACCGGCGCGCGCCGCCTGGTGATCGATTCGCTGTCGGAATTCGGCCTCTACATGGCGCCGGAATTCCACGCCGATTTGCGCCTGTCGGTGTTTCGCATGCTGTCGGTGGTGGCCAAGCACGGCGTCACGGCGCTGGTGACGATCGGCCTCGACGACGTGTTTACCGAGCTGCGCTTCAGCCAGGCGAATATCTCCTACCTCACCGATGCGGTGGTGGCGCTGCGCTACGCCGAGGTCGAGGGGCGCTTGCACAAGTTCATGTCGGTAGTGAAGGTGCGCGGCAGCGACCACAGCCGCGACGTGCGCGGCTACGAAATCACGGAGAACGGCATCGAGGTCGACGAGTTGCCGACCAGTGTCGAAGGGACGCTTACCGGCGGCGCGGTATCGCGCGCGCCAGGACGCTAAGGAGGACAGGGAATGTTTCACGAAGACGACAGCAATTCGATGCAGCGTTCCCTCCAGGCCGGCTCGGAGCAGCTGAATCCCGACCCGCTCAGCGCCACGCTGCTGCGCCACATCGGCGCCCTCGAGGACGAGCTGGCGCGCCTGCGCGAATCGCTGCGCGAGAAGGAGGCGCTGGAAGCGACGGTGACGCGCCTGCGCGAGGCCAACGAACACCTGGTGGTGGCCGCCATCAATGCCCAGGGTTCGCGCGACGATGCCGAAGCCACCAACCGGCGCCAGAACGAGTTCCTGGCCATGCTGGCCCACGAGCTGCGCAACCCGCTGGTCCCGATCAGCATGTCGGCGATGCTGCTGGAACGCTCGTCCGACGCCTCGCCCCAGCTGCTGAATTTCTCGAAAGTCATCCGGCGCCAGGTCGACCACATGGCGCGCCTGCTCGACGACCTGCTCGACGCGGCGCGCATCAGCAGCGGCAAGATCACCCTCAGCCTGGAGCCGATGCCGGTCTCGAACGCCATCGACCAGGCCCTGGAAACCGTGCTGCCGCGCATCCGCGAGCGTGGCCAGCACCTGTACCTGAACATGCCGTCCGAGCCGGCCGGCACCCGCGGCGACCGCGTGCGCCTGACCCAGGTGTTCACCAACCTGATCGGCAACGCTTCGAAGTACACCGGCGACGGCGGCAACGTCTATGTCGACGTCACGGTGGAAACCGGCGAAGTGGTGGTCTCGGTGCGCGACAACGGCACCGGCATCGCGCCCGAGGTGCTGCCCCACATCTTCGACCTGTTTACCCAGGGCCCGCGCTCGCTGGCGCGTTCCGAGGGCGGCCTGGGCGTGGGCCTGAACGTGGTGCGTAACGTGGTGTCGATGCACGGCGGGACGGTCAAGGCCGACAGCGACGGTCTTGGCCAGGGCAGCCGCTTCGTGGTGCGCCTGCCGCTGTGCCCGCTCACAAACAGCGCACCGCCGCGCGAAGACACGGCGGCGCAGCCCTCGGGCCGCTGCCGCGTGCTGCTGGTCGAAGACAACATCGACGCCTGCGAAACCCTGAAGGCCTTCCTGGAACTGGAAGCGCACGACGTCACCATGGCGCACGACGGCCAGGCCGGGCTCGACGCCATGCTGGCGCACGACTACGATGTGATCGTCTGCGACATCGGCCTGCCCGGCATGGACGGCCTGGAAGTGCTGGCGCGCCTGCGCGCCTCAAGCAAGGGCGCGCAGCCGCTGGCGATCGGCCTGTCGGGCTACGGCCAGGCCGAAGACCGCTCGCGCGCCCTGGCCGCCGGCTTCGACCATTACCTGGTGAAGCCGGTCAGCCCGGATGCGCTGCTGGCGCTCGTTGCGCCGCGCCGCTAGGCGCACTGGTGCGCCAGCCAGGCCGCGCGCGTGAGCTCCCAGGCCGCGTGCGGGCTGCCGTACCAGGTTTCCTCGCCGCGGTAGCGCATGCCCAGGCGCGCCATCACCTTCCCGGAATCGCGGTTCTCCGGCTTGCAGACCGCCACCAGCAGCGGCGCCTCCAGGGTGTCGAAAGTCCAGGCCGCCATCGCGCGCGCTGCCTCCGAGGCCAGGCCCTGGCCCCACTTGTCCGGCACCAGGCGCCAGCCGATCTCGTGCGGTTGGCCGGGTCGCGCCCCAGGTACTGGATGCAGCCGGCGCCGATCACGCGCCCGCTTTCCTGCTCGACAAAGGCCCACCAGGAAAAGCCGTATTCCGCCCAGCGGCCTTTCACAAGGTCGATCGCGGCGCGGGTTTGTTCCGGCGTTTCGGGCTGGCCCGACAGGTAACGCATCACCTCGGGCAGGCGGTTCATGGCCTGCAAGCCGTCGAAGTGATGGTCGTCGAAGGGTTCCAGGTGCAGGCGGTCGGTAATCAAGGTAGTCATGGTGTCGCTCGCATAAAAAAAGGCCGGTTGATGAACCGGCCTTCATTGCGTTGGTAGCTTACTGGTGCGCGTGGTGCGTCGCAGTGAGGCGCCGCATCAGCGGCAGCACGGCCAGCGCGATCAGGGTGCACAGCACGGCGGCGATGCCCAGCTTGTTGAACAGGCTGGTGTAGATCGGCAGGGTCTGCAGCGGGTCGGTCATGCCGGAAGGGACGCTGGCCAGGTTGGCGACCACGCCACCCAGGTATTGCGAGATCCCGGTGGCGACGAAATAGGCGCCCATCATGAAGCCGCCCATGCGCGCCGGCACGTAGCGCGCCACCATCGCCAGGCCCAGGCCCGACACCAGCAGCTCGCCCAGCGAATACAGGCCGTAGCCGGCGATCATGATCCACGACGAGGTCAGGCCGTTCACGGCAAAGGAACCGGCGAAGCCGTAGGTGAAGAAGCCCAGGGCCACCACCGAGAAGCCGAGCGCGAACTTGCCGGCGATCGAGAGGTCCGAGCCGGTACGGCCGGCACGGGCGTACATGAATGCGAGGACCGGGCTCAGGACCATGATCCAGATCGCGTTCAGGGCCTGGAACTGGGCCGGCGACCAGGTCCACAGGTGGGAACCGAACAGCGTGAAGTCGAGGTCGACGTTACGCAGCGCGAACAGCGACAGCGAGGTCGACATCTGCTGGTAGAAGATGAAGAAGAACACGGTCTGCAGCGTGAGGATCAGCGCCGCGATCAGGCCGGCGCGTTCGCTGGCTTCGCTCTTGCGGATCAAGTGGACAAAAATGCCCAGTACCACGATGCCGGCCAGGTAGACGAAGATGCGGGCCAGGCTCTGGTATTGCAGGATGACGGCCGAGACGCCGACGGCGACCACGCCGCCCGCCAGCACCATGGCCAGCTTGGCCTTGTCGAGCGGCAGTTCGTCCGGCAGCGAGCCGACGTGGCGGATGGTGGCGCGCATCATCATCACGGTGAGCAGACCGACTACCAGGCCGACCGAGCACACGGCGAAGGCCACGTGCCAGCCGAGTTCGTTGCCATAGGTGGCGTTCACGTAGTCCTTGATGGCGGGCGTGGCCAGCATCGAGATGGTCGAGCCGACGTTCACGGCCATGTAGTAGATGGTGAAGGCCGAGTCGATCTTCGAGTCGTCGCCTTCGTAGATCTTGCGCACCAGGTTCGCGGTGTTCGGCTTGAACAGGCCGTTGCCGACCACGATCACGCCCAGGGCCGAGAACAGGAACCAGGTGTTCTCGGTCGGGACCGCCATCAGGGCATAGCCCAGGGTCAGGATGATGCCGCCGAGGACCATGCAGCGGCGGGTGCCGAGCACCTTGTCGCCAATCCAGCCGCCGATGGCGGGGGCGACGTAGATCAGGGCCGCGGCTGCGCCCCAGACCAGGTTGGCGCGGCTGTCTTCGAAGCCGATGCGCTGCACCATGAAGTACACGATCAGCGCCTGCATGCCGTAGTAGCCGAAGCGTTCCCAGAGTTCGATCAGGGCGACCGTCATGAACGAGCGGGTCTGGCTGTACGGGAGGATTTCCGTTTTCATTTAATTCCCTTCTTGGATGGACTTTCACCGCTGGCTCGTGACCAGAGGCAAGCGTTGCATGCTACGCCAGGGAATGGGAAGTTGCAATGGTGGCAGGTGTGTTGACGGGCGGGTGTGCGTGGGGATGTGGGGCTGTTGCCTGTGCTGTTATTGATGTGCATGATCCGCGTGGGCACAGGTGCCCACCCTACGGATGAAGCCGGTGGTTCGGCGCTCCGCGCCTCGGTGGCAAACCCCAGACGGGCGGTGTTCTTGTAGGGTGCGCACCTGTGCCCACGCGGTCTCACCGGTTGAAACGCGGCGAACGATGCAAACGGACGAAACGGCACCAACCCATCACACCGACGCAACCACCACCCGCTCCGCCAACAAGGCCGCGGCAGCCGCCGCCGGCAAGGGCCGGCTCACGTAATACCCCTGGATCTCGTCGCACTGGTAAGCCTCCAGCGCCCGCACGTGCCCGATGGTCTCGACCCCTTCGGCCACCACCTTCAGGTTCAGGCTGTGCGCCAGGCTGATCACCGCCTTGGTAATGGCCGCGTCGTCGCCGTCGGTCGGCAGGTCGCGCACGAAGGTGCGGTCGATCTTCAGCGCGTCCAGCGGGAAGCGCTTCAAATATGCCAGGCTCGAATACCCGGTCCCGAAATCGTCCACCGACAGCCGCATGCCCTGCGCCTTCAGGTTCGACAGGATCGCCACCGCCGCTTCCGGGTCGGCCATCAGCATCGACTCGGTCAGTTCGAATTCCAGCAGGCGCGGATCGATTCCCGCCGCCGCCACGATCGCGCGCACGGTCTCCGACAGGCCGGCATGCGCCAGCTGGCGCGCCGACAGGTTGATCGCCACCGGCGGCACGTTCTCCAGCGTTTCGCTCCAGGCGCCGAGCTGGCGGCAGACCTCGGCGATTACCCATTCGCCCACCGGCAGGATCAGGCCGGTGTCCTCGAGGATGGCGATGAATTCCAGCGGCGAGACCAGGCCGCGCTCGGGATGGCGCCAGCGCAGCAGGGCCTCGAAGCCGCTCACCGCGCCGCTGTCCAGGCGCAGCTTGGGCTGGTAGTGCAGCTCGAATTCGCCGCGCTCGAGCGCCAGGTGCAAATCGGTCTCGGTCTGCAGGCGCCGGGCCGCGCTTGCGTGCATCCCGGCTTCGAAGAAGCGGAAGTTGTTGCGGCCGCTGTTCTTGGCGCTGTACATCGCGGTGTCCGCGCTTTTCAGCAGGGTGGCGGCATCTTCGCCGTCGTGCGGGTAGCCGGCGATGCCGACGCTGGCCGACACGAAGATCTGCTGGCCCTGCAGCAGGAAGGGGCGCGCCAGGCCGTCGACGATGCAGCGCGCGATGGTTTCGGCCTCGAGGTTGCTGGCCAGGTGCGGCAGCACCACCGCGAACTCGTCGCCGCCAAGGCGCGCCACCACGTCGCCGGGACGCACGCAGTCCTGCAGGCGGCGGCTGGCCTGGGCCAGCAGTTCGTCGCCGACGCTGTGGCCCATCATGTCGTTGACGCTCTTGAAGCGGTCGAGGTCGATGAACATCACGCCGGCGCAGTGGGCGCCGCTTGCCGAACCGGCGATGGCTTCTTCCAGGCAGCTTGACAGGCGGTGCCGGTTCGGCAGGCCGGTGAGGGCGTCGTACTGGGCCAGGTAGGTCAGGCGGCTCTTCGCGTCCGCGCGCTCGATGGCGGTGGCGAGGATGTTGGCCAGGCCGTTCAGGAAACCGTCCTCGTCTTCCTGGAAGGTGCGCTCGACCGGCGCATACACGGCGAGCGCGCCGTACAGGCGGTCGTGGCAGACGATGAAGACCTCGATGCTGCTGCCGGCATCGATCGCGCCGAGCAGGCCGCGGCCCCAGCGCGCCAGGTAGTCCGAGGAACCGGGGCCGGGCACGTGCGGGAACTCCGCGCCTGCGGCGGCATGCGGCGGGAAGCCGTGGCCCGCCTGCAGCGCGGCCGTGCCGCGTTCGGGGTCGAAGCCGAACACCGCCGCATG
The DNA here is from genome assembly GCF_057801335.1 of Massilia sp. BAP21. Taxonomy (NCBI): domain Bacteria; kingdom Pseudomonadati; phylum Pseudomonadota; class Betaproteobacteria; order Burkholderiales; family Oxalobacteraceae; genus Massilia; species Massilia sp. BAP21. The sequence goes on along the minus strand of NZ_CM173596.1, from coordinate 5,507,510 downwards.
GCGCACCTGCAGGCCTTCGCAGGCGAGCTGGGTCGCCATGGCGAACAGTTCCGGCAGCGGGCCGGCTTCGAGGGCCCTGCGCCCGAGGCGCGCGACCAGGCCCTGGCGCTTGGCGTTCTGGATGATGGCGTCCTCGAATTCCTTGCGTTCGGTGATGTCGAAATCGATGCAGATATATTTTTCCACCAGGCCGGCGCCGTCGAAGATCGGCACCACGGTGCGGCGCCACTGGCGCTCGCCGCCGCGCGCGGACACCACGACTTCGCCGTTCCAGACGCTGTCCGACGGCGTCCAGGCGCGGCCGCTGGCGGGCAGCGGGGCGCCGACGCGCGCCAGTTCGGCGCCAATCAATTCCTCGCGCGCATAGCCGGCGTGGCGCACGAACTGCTCGTTGACGCCGGTGATGCGGCCCTCGCGGTCGACCTCGCAGACGATCGCCGCCTGGTCGAGCGCGCTCTTGTGCTGGACCAGGGAACTCATCAGCGCGGCGATGCGCTGGCCGTACTGGTCGCGCATGCTGGCGGCGCTGCGGTTAACGGCCTGGATCGCTTCGCGGATTTCCAGCGGCGCGTTGTTGTCCAGGGCTTCCGCGAGGCCGGCGCTGGCCGCGCCTTCGTCGCCATAGAAGCGCAGGCGCCCCAGGTTCTTCAGCCAGCGCGCCAGGAAGGTGCGCGCCAGTACCAGGCTGACCAGCAGCGCGACCGCCGCCAGCCCGGCCGACTGCAGCAGCAGCGACCAGAGCTGGGCGGCGAGCTTGCGTTCGTTGAACGAGAGGCGCAGCACGCCGTAGTCCTTGCCGCCGACCGTCACCACGCGGTTGACGTCGAACAGCGCACCCGCCATGCGGTGGGTCATCCAGTCCGGCGCCGGCGTCTGGTAGGTTTCGTCGGGCGCCTCGACGCGGATCACGCCGCCGTCGAGGTCGATGAAGGTGGCGCTGTGGAAGGGCGACTGCACGATCATCGTCGACAGGGTGCGCTTGACGGTGTCGTAGTCGCCGATCACGGCGCTGTCCTCGACCGCCTGCGAGGCCACCTCGACCAGCGTGCTGGCGGCGTCCTGGGTTTCCTCGATGTGCTGCAGGAACTGGTGGCGGTAGAACATGCCCAGGCCGGCCGTCACGAACAGCAGCATGCTCAGCGCAAACAGCGTGAACACGCGGCCGACCAGGGAGCGCGGCAGCAGCAGGCCTTGCAGGCGGGCGAAGAACGCGGGCAGGGTGGAAGGCATGGTCCTAGCGCAGTTCGGCCGGGGCGGCCTGGTAGAACGTGCGGTAGGCGGCGTAGTCGGCGTCGCTGGCGGCGACAAACGAGAGCGGCTCGGGCGCGTGGATCAGTTCGGCGGCCGTATCGAGGATGCGCCGGCCCTCCGGATCGCGGTGCATGTTGAGGAAGGCGGCGGCGACCGCGCGCACCTGGGCCGCCGGCACGCGCGGCGAGGCCATCAGGGCCAGGTCGTTGAACGGGGCCGAGCTCCACAGCACGCGGAAGCGCTTGTCCTCGCGCCCGGCATAGTTGGCCACCAGCTGCGAGTTGGCGCCGGCGGCGCGGGCGCGGCCGCTGAACATCTGGGTGAACGCGGCGTCCATGTTGCCGCCAAAGGCGACCGTCACCGGTATCCCCTGGCGCAGCAGCTGGGCATAGGTGACCTTGTAGGCGATCAGCGCTTCCGGGCCGGGGAACACGACGGTGCTGTTGGCCAGCTGCGACAGGCGCCATACCGGCGAATCGGCCGGCACCACGATCTGGGCGCGCACCGGCTCGGCGTTGCGGCGCCCGAACACGGTCCAGCCCATCTTCGCGCGCTCGGGGCTGAACAGGTGGTTGGTGAAGGCGAAATCGACTTCCTTGGCCAGCACGTAGCTGGTGGTATCGGCCGAGGTGCGGCCCAGTTTCAGGTTCAGGCGCACGCCGCTTTTCGCCGAGACGTAGCGCACGATCGGATTCCAGAAGCTGGCCGAGACCTGCAGGTTGTACTGGTTCACCGGCGAGAAGTTGTAGACGGGCGGTGCGGGGTGGGCAGGTGCGGCGGGTGCGGCGATGGCGCGCGCGGCCAGCGACGAACAAAGGAGCAGCGCGAGGCCTGCCCGGAAAGGGGTACGCATGGAGTCGAGGGGAGCTAGGGAGTCGAACGGCGATGTCCTTACGCCGGCCGGCAAATATAACACAATTCCACAAGACAATGTTTATGATAGTTTTTGCAACAATCGCGGCGGCGATCGGTGTAGGGTGGACGGCTGCACCCGCATGCTTGCCCTGACAAGACGCGTGCGCCGTCCACGCGGTGATCGTTGGCGGCAAGATCATGCGGCATGATGACCCGGCCGCTATGGATCGACGCGTGGACGGCAGAGCCGTCCACCCTACGCTATTGCGAACAACGCTGCTGGAAGCATCAATCCACCAAGCTCAGAATTGCTCGTCCGCCCCCAGGTAGCGCCACTGACCCACCGGCAGGTCGCCCAGCTTGACGCGCCCGATGCGCACCCGCTTCAGGCCCACCACCTTCAGCCCCACCATGTCGCACATGCGGCGGATCTGGCGCTTCTTGCCTTCCTTCAGGGTAAAGCTGAGCTGGTCGTCGTTCTGCCAGCGCACCTTGGCCGGCAGCAGCGGTTTGCCGTCCATCCACAGGCCGTGGTTCAGCTTTTTCAGGTCGCTGTCGGGCAGCTTGCCCGGTTTCGTGTATTGCACCCGCACCAGGTATTCCTTGTCGATGCTGGTGTCCTGGCCGATCAGCTGCTTGGCGATGCGGCCGTCCTGGGTCAGCACCAGCAGGCCCACCGAATCGATGTCGAGGCGCCCGGCCGGCACCAGCGAACGCAGCTGGGTAGGGTGGAAGTTCTCGGGCGAGGGGTCGTCGGCCCAGCGGTTCTCCGCCTTGATCAGGGCCACCGCCGGTGTATAGCCGTCCTCGGCCTGGCCGCTGACATAGCCGACCGGCTTGTTGATCAGGACCGTGACGCGCTTCGACTGCTCGGCGGCGGCCTGGCGTTCGACCGTGATGCGTTGCGAAGGCAGCACCTTGCTGCCCAGTTCGGACACCACCTTGCCGTCGACCCGCACCCAGCCGCGGGCGATCCATTCATCGGCTTCGCGGCGCGAGCACAGGCCGAGTTCGGACATACGTTTGGAAAGGCGGAGCGGTTCGGTCATGAGGCAACTTACAAAGAAAAGAATTAATTGGACAGCGCGTCCAGCATCTCGGTCTCGAGCTGGACCTGCACGCGCGGGTTGTTCAGGTTCGGGCCGTCGATCAGGAACACGTCCTCGACGCGTTCGCCCAGGGTCATGATCTTGGCGGTGTGCAGATTGATGCGGTAGCGCGTCAGCACATTCGCAATCGCATACAGCAAACCGGTACGGTCGTGGGCCGCGATCGACAGCAGGTAGTTCTGGCCGCGCTCGTCCGGGCGCATCTCCACGGTCGGCGTGATCGGGAAGTGGCGCGACAGGCGCGACAGGCGGGCACGCGTCGGCGCACCCAGCGGCGCCTGGGACACCAGCAGTTCGCACAGCTCGTGCTCGATCAGGCTGATGATGTCGCGGTAATGCTTGGCGAAGGTGGCGTCGGTGACCAGGAAGGTGTCGAGCGCATAGCCGTCGCGCGTGGTGTGGATCTTGGCGTCGAGGATGCTGATGTTCTTGCGGTCGAAGTAGCCACAAATGCGCGCGAACAGATCGGGCTGGTCCTTCACGTACACCGTCACCTGCAGGCCTTCGCCGATCGGCGCCAGGCGCGCCTTGACTACCGGCCGCCCGCTACCCAGCTTGTCGTGCAGGCAGCGCGTCTGCCAGGCGATGTCGGAGGCGTCGTGGCGTAGGAAATAGACCACGTCGAGCTGGTCCCACAGCGCCTCGTGCGCGTTCGCCGGCAGGCCGAACAGCCGCAGCGTGGCCAGGGCTTCCTGCTGGCGCATGCGCAGCTCGCGGTCGGCCGAATGCGGCTCGCCGCCCAGCACGCGCAGGGTGATGCGGTACAGGTCTTCCAGCAGCTTGGCCTTCCAGGCATTCCACACCTTGGGGCTGGTGCCGCGGATGTCGGCCACGGTCAGCAGGTAGAGGGCGGTCAGGTGGCGCTCGTCCTTCACCACGCCGGCAAAGGCCTGGACCACGTCCGGGTCCGACAGATCCTGCTTCTGCGCCACCTGCGACATGGTCAGGTGCTGCTCGACCAGGAACACCACCAGTTCGGTGTCTGCTTCAGACAAGCCGTGGTCGCGGCAGAACTCGAAGGCGTCGGTCTTGCCGAGCTCGGAATGGTCGCCGCCGCGGCCCTTGGCGATGTCGTGGAACAGGGCCGCCACGTACAGCAGCCAGCGGTCGCGGAAGTTGGCGATCAGGGCGCTGCAGAACGGGTATTCGTGGGCGTGCTCGCTCATGGTGAAGCGGCGCAGGTTACGCACCACCATCATGATGTGCTGGTCCACGGTATATACGTGGAAGAGGTCGTGCTGCATCTGGCCGACGATGTTGCGGAAGTTGGGCAGGTAGCGTCCCAGCACGCCGAATTCGTTCATGCGCCGCAGCGCGTGCACCAGGCCGACCGGCGCCTTTAAAATACGCAGGAAGCGTGCCTTGTTGGCCGGGTCGGCGCGGAAGTCGTCGTCGATCAGGTTGCGCGCATGCCAGAGCGCGCGCGTGGTGCGCGCCGTCATGCCCTTGATGTCGGGCCGCTCCGTCATGGCGACGAAAATCTCGAGCACCGCCGACGGCGTGGTCTCGAAGGTATCGTCGCGCACGATGTCGATGAAACCGTTCACCTCGTTGAAGCAATCGCCGCACGAGGAGCTGAGCGGGCGCGGCACCGAGGGCTGCGGGAACAGCCGCGCCTCGATGTTCTGCAGCAGGATGGTATTGAGCTGGGTGACGGTCTTCGCGGCCCAGTAGTAGCGCTGCATCAGGTATTCGGAAGCGCGCCGCGCGCCCGGTCCCGGCGGGTCGGAGGCGAGCCCGAACGATTCGGCGATCGCCGTCTGCACGTCGAACAGCAGGCGGTCTTCGCGCCGGTTGGTCTGCAGGTGCAGGCGCACGCGGATGTCCTTGAAGGCGCGCTCCTTTTCCATCAGCTGGCGCGCTTCCACCCGCGTGATCAGGCCGCGCGTGGCCAGCTGGCCCCAGGAATTGGCCAGGCCCGCCGCCTTCGCCACCCACAGGATCACCTGCAAATCGCGCAGCGCGCCCGGGCTTTCCTTGCAGTTCGGCTCCAGCGCAAACGCGGTGTACTCGTACTTGGCGTGGCGCAGGCGCATCTCGGCGGTCTTGGCCTGGAAAAACGCTTGCGGGTCGAGGGCTTCGCGATAGCGCGCCTGCAGCTGCGCGAACAGGGCGGTGTCGCCGCTGACCAGGCGCGCTTCGAGCAGGCTGGTTTGCACGGTGATGTCGGCGGCCGACTCGCTCAGGCATTCGTCCACGGTGCGGATGCTGTGGCCGATCTCCAGCCCCAGGTCCCAGAGCAGCTGGACCAGGTTCTCCAGCCTGGCCTGGGTGATGGCGTCGGGCGCGGCGCCGAGCAGGATCAGGACATCGACGTCGGAGTAGGGGAAGAGTTCGCCGCGGCCGTAGCCGCCGACCGCCACCAGGGCCGTATTGGCCGGCAGCCGCGCCGCGCGCCAGGCTTCGCCGAGGATGCCGTCGACGCAGCGGCGCAGGCTGCGCAGCAGCTTCTCGGGGCGGTCGTCATGGCGGAAGCGTTCGAACAGCGCCTGCCGTTCGGCTTTCAGCTTCTGCCTGAGTTCGGGCCCGGTCGCGGGCTGCGTGTCGTCGCGCTGCGCGGCTGGCATGGTGTGTCCTTATGCCGGCACCGCAGCAGCGGCCGGCAGTACGATGGCCGGCGGCGGCGGCGTGCCGGCGGACTGGGTCAGGATCTCGTAGCCGGTTTCGGTGACCAGGATCATGTGTTCCCACTGGGCCGACAGACTGCGGTCCTTGGTCTTGATGGTCCAGCCGTCCGGCAGGGCCTTGATCTCGCGCTTGCCGGCGTTGATCATCGGCTCGATGGTGAAGATCATGCCCGGTTCCAGCTTTTCCAGCGTGCCTGGTTTGCCATAGTGGAGCACCTGCGGTTCCTCGTGGAAGACGCGGCCGATGCCGTGGCCGCAGAATTCGCGCACCACGCTGTAGCCGTGCTTTTCCGCGTGCTGCTGGATCACGTGGCCGATGTCGCCCAGGTGGGCGCCCGGCTTGACCTTGCTGATGCCCAGCCACATGCATTCGTAGGTGACTTCCGCCAGGCGCCTGGCCATGATCGACGGTTTACCCACAAAAAACATGCGGCTGTTGTCGCCGTGGAAGCCGTCTTTCGTGATCACAGTAACGTCGATATTCATCACGTCGCCGTCTTTCAGCGGCTTGTCGTTCGGGATGCCGTGGCAGATCACGTCGTTGAGCGAGGTGCAGACCGACTTCGGGTAAGGCGGATAGCCCGGCGGCTGGTAGTTCAGCGGGGCAGGGGTCGTGCCCTGGACGTTGACCATGTACTCGTGGCACAGGCGGTCGAGCTCGGCGGTGGTGACGCCCGGCTTGACGAAGGGCGTGATGTAGTCGAGCACTTCGGCGCCAAGGCGGCCGGCAATGCGCATGCCTTCGATTTCTTCTGGCGTTTTGATGGAGATGGACATAGGAGTTCTGCTAAAGCGGTCGGTATTTATTCGTAACAGCGATTCGTAACAGCGCGTAACAGTCGAGCAAACATTTCAATCGCTGCAATATCCTCCGCATTATAAGTGATGTGTATCCCGGTTGCCGATGCCTGGCTGCCGCATGTAGGGTGGACGGCTTTGCCGTCCACGCGTCCGACTATGCCTTGCAGACCGTTACGCCGTGGTGCAAGTGTGATTTGAACGCGTGGACGGCGCAGCCGTCCACCCTACGTCCGATGTGCAGCGGGATCAAGCCCCCCGTCATGACACGCAAAGCTTGATAAGCAACCGGAATCCCGCTAGAATCTCGGGTTGCTCCGATCCTGATCGGGCAATGTTGTCAAAGTAGTCTATTTTATTTATTCAAATCGCGAATGCGACCGACAAGGGTGCCCTCGAGGTGACTGGTCGTTATTCAAGAATTTAACCCTGGAGAATTACATGTCCGTTACTATGCGCGAAATGCTGGAAGCCGGTATTCACTTCGGCCACCAGACCCGTTTCTGGAACCCAAAGATGGCACCGTTCATCTTCGGTCATCGCAACAAGATCCACATCATCAACCTGGAAAAAACCATGGCGATGTACCAGGATGCGATGAAAACCATCAAGCAGATCTCGGCCAACCGCGGCACCATCCTGATGGTCGGCACCAAGCGCCAGGCCCGCGACATCATCGCCGCTGAAGCACAGCGCGCTGGCGTCCCTTACGTCGACCAGCGCTGGCTGGGCGGCATGCTGACCAACTTCAAGACCATCAAGACCTCGATCAAGCGCCTGAAAGACATGGAAGCCCAGGTCGAAGACGGTTCGGTCGAGAAGATGTCGAAGAAAGAAGCGCTGATGTTCTCGCGCGAAATGGAAAAGCTGCAGAAGTCGATTGGCGGCATCAAGGACCTGGGCGGCGTGCCTGACGCGATCTTCGTCGTCGACGTCGGCTACCACAAGGGCGCCATCACCGAAGCCGGCAAGCTGGGCATCCCGGTCATCGGCGTGGTCGACACCAACCACTCGCCAGAAGGCGTCACCCACGTGATCCCTGGTAACGACGACTCGTCGAAAGCCATCACCCTGTACGCACGCGGCGTCGCCGATGCGATCCTGGAAGGCCGTGCCAACGCCACCAACGAAGTCGTTGAAATGGTCAAGGCCGGCGGCGACGACTTCGTCGAAGTCTCCGAGCAGGCGTAAGCCCCGGGCAGGCTGGTCCTGCCTGTAGCTTGCAAGGCTCTTAAAAGGGGTGCCGGTTACTGAGCACCCCTTTTTTCAAGCAAAAACGAATTCAGCAATAACGTCGTGGAAGCGCCGTTTGGCGTTTTCACTCTGCGACTCACTATTTAGGAGAATACACATGGCAGCGATTACTGCAGCGATGGTCGGCGAACTGCGCGCGAAAACCGACGCACCGATGATGGAATGCAAAAAAGCACTGACCGAAGCCGAAGGCGATATGGGCCGTGCCGAAGAGATCCTGCGCGTCAAGCTGGGCGGCAAGGCATCGAAAGCATCGGCACGCGTGACCGCCGAAGGCGTCGTCGCGACCTACATCGCCGGCAACATCGGCGCGCTGGTGGAAATCAACAGCGAAACCGACTTCGTCGCCAAGAACGACGACTTCCTGGCCATGGCCAACCTGGCCGCCAAGCTGATCGCCGAAAACAACCCGGCCGACGTGGCAGCCCTGTCGGCGCTCGACGCCGGCGGCCAGACCTTCGACGAACTGCGTTCGGCGCTGATCGGCAAGATCGGTGAAAACATGACCGTGCGCCGCTTCCAGCGTTTCGAAACGGTCGGCAAGCTGGCTTCCTACCTGCACGGCACCCGTATCGGCGTCATGGTCGAATACGAAGGCGCGGACGAGCAGGTCGGCAAGGACGTCGCGATGCACATCGCCGCAATGAAGCCAGTCGCTCTGTCGGCTGAGCAAGTGCCTGCTGAAATGATCGAGAAAGAGCGTTCGGTCGCCCAGCTGAAGGCCCAGGAAGATGCAGACAAGGCAGCTGCCGAAGGCAAGCCAGCCCAGTCGCCGGAAATCCTGGCCAAGCGCCTGGAAGGTTCGGTTCAGAAGTACCTGAAAGAAGTGTCGCTGCTGAACCAGGCATTCGTGAAGAACGACAAGCAGTCGATCGAGCAGATGCTGAAGGCCGCCAACACGACCGTCAAGGGCTTCACCATGTACGTCGTCGGCGAAGGCATCGAGAAGAAGGTTGACGACTTCGCAGCAGAAGTCGCGGCCCAGATGGCTGCCAACAAGCAGTAATGAAAAAGCGGGCCGCAAGGCCCGTTTTTTTAAGCCCGGCGGTTTACGTGGCCGGGTAATTGTGGGGCAGGTCGCAGCATCGTTGGCTGCAACCGTACGGTGGGGTCATGGATGCCAGTGGCATCCATGACGAAGTGCCCACGCGGAACGATGCGTCAACGGAACGCCGTTCGTGGCCGTCGGCATGCGTCGCGGAGACATCTCCCGAGGCGTTTCGATAGCGCCGGCAGTACCGGATATGGCATGGCCAACACCATGCCGGCATCCGCGTGGGCACGGGGTGCCCACCGTACGGAATACGCCGCGGGCCATCCAAGGCGGCCACCGTGCGCGCCAGTTTCACCGCCATCTGTACATTTGCAGATGAGGCCGCAAGCCATGTGCCTGCGGCCGGAACCGAATTCGAACCGAACACTACAGGAGAGCGCCTCATCATGACAAAACCAGCCTACCAACGAGTCCTCCTCAAACTGTCTGGCGAAGCGCTGATGGGCGACGACCCCTTCGGCATCAACCGCGCCACCATCGACCGCATGGTGGCCGACGTGGCGGAAGTGGCCAAATTGGGCGTCGAGCTGGCGGTCGTGATTGGCGGCGGCAACATCTTCCGCGGCGTCGCCCCCGGCGCCCAGGGCATGGACCGCGCCACCGCAGACTACATGGGCATGCTGGCCACCGTCATGAACGCCCTGGCCCTGGCCGACGCCATGCGCCATGTCGGCATCACCGCACGCGTGATGTCGGCGATCGGCATCGAGCAGGTGGTCGAGCCCTACGTGCGCCCGAAAGCCCTGCAATACCTGGAAGAAGGCAAGGTCGTCGTGTTCGCCGCCGGCACCGGCAATCCCTTCTTTACCACCGACACCGCGGCTGCCTTGCGCGGCTCGGAAATCTCGGCCCAGATTGTTTTGAAGGCAACCAAGGTCGATGGCGTATATACTGCCGATCCTAAGAAGGATCCGCACGCAACGCGCTACGAGTCGATCAGCTTCGACGAGGCGATCGCCAAGCACCTGCAGGTGATGGACGCGACCGCGTTCGCCCTGTGCCGCGACCAGAAGCTGCCGATCAAGGTGTTCTCCATCGTCAAGCCCGGCGCGCTCAAGCGCGTGATCATGGGCGAAGACGAAGGTACACTGGTACACGTTTGATTTAACTCTGAAATACTGAAGAACAGGAGAGCAGCATGTCCCTAGCTGACGTCAAAAAGAATGCGCAAGAGCGCATGACAAAGTCGATTGAAACCCTGCGTGCCGACCTCGCCAAAGTGCGTACCGGCCGTGCCCACACCGGCATCCTCGACCATGTAATGGTCGATTACTACGGTTCGCCAACGCCGCTCTCCGGCGTGGCCAACCTGACCCTGGCCGATGCGCGCACGATCGCCGTCACGCCTTACGAAAAGAAGATGCTGAGCACGATCGAAAAGGCGATCCGCGACGCCGACCTCGGCCTGAACCCGTCGACGATGGGCGACATGGTGCGCGTGCCGACCCCGCCGCTGACCGAAGAGCGCCGCAAGGAAATGGTCAAGCTGTGCAAGTCGGAAGCCGAAGACGCGAAGATCGCCGTGCGTAACATCCGCCGCGACGCCAACGAGCAGCTGAAGAAAATGGTGAAGGACAAGACCGCCTCGGAAGACGACGAGCGCCGTGCATCCGACGAGATCCAGAAGCTGACCGACAAGTTCGTTGCCGACATCGACAAGCTGGTGGCCGAGAAGGAAAAGGAAGTCCTGACCGTCTGACGCAGGAGCGGACGCCCCTTTGCAACGCTGATGGCGTCCCTGGCCCCGTGCATGCGCGCTTGCCGCGTTCCCGGGGCCCGTTTGTTTTCTTCCTTTCTGTATTGCCGTGATGGCAAAGGATCTATGATTTTCAAGAGTTCGACGACTGCAGTCCCCGATGTGCCGGCCGTGCCGCGCCACATCGCGATCATCATGGACGGCAATGGCCGCTGGGCGACCAAGCGCCTGCTGCCGCGCGTGGCCGGCCACGTGAAGGGCGTCGAGGCCGTGCGCGGCGTGGTCGAGGCCTGCGTGCTGCGCGGCGTCGAGTACCTGACGCTGTTCGCGTTTTCGTCGGAAAACTGGCGCCGTCCGGTCGAGGAAGTGTCGCTGCTGATGCGCCTCTTCGTCACCGCCCTCGAGCGCGAAGTGGCGAAGATGCACGCCAACGACATCCGCCTGAAAGTGGTGGGCGACCTCTCGCGCTTCGACCCGAAGTTGCAGGAAATGATCGCGAATGCCGAGCGCAAGACCGCCGGCAACAAGCGCCTGACAGTCTCGGTGTGCGCCAACTACGGCGGCCGCTGGGACATCATGCAGGCGACAAGCAAGATGGTAGCCGCCAACCCCGGCGTGCGCGACTACACCGAGGAGATGTTGGCACCGCACCTGGCGATGGCCTATGCGCCGGAACCCGACCTGTTCATCCGTACCGGCGGCGAAGAGCGCATCAGCAATTTCCTGCTGTGGCAGCTGGCATATTCCGAGCTGTACTTTACCGATACCTACTGGCCCGACTTCTCGGCCGAGTCCCTGGACGCGGCGATCGCGTCTTACCAACACCGCGAACGGCGCTTCGGCCGTACCGGCGAACAAGTAGCGAACAAAACCTGATGCTGAAAACCCGGATCATCACCGCGCTCGTGCTGCTGGCAGTCCTGCTGCCGGTCCTGTATTCCAACAACTACACAGCCTTCGCGGTGGTGGCGACCGTGTTCTTCGGCGCCGCGATCTGGGAATGCTTCCGCCTGTTCAATCCGAAGTCGACCAAGGCCCCGGTCGTGGCCGCCTTCTGGACGGCGGCCTTTGCCTGGGCCTTCTTCGGCCCGGCCCAGCCGAACCCGGTGTTCTGGTATGCGATCTCGCTGCTGCTGTGGGCGCTGCGCTTCGCGCCTTCGCTGAAGATCGGCCTGCCGGCGCTCGATTCCACGGCCAACACCCTGCTCAGCGTGGTGTATGCCGTGTCGCTGGTCGGCTGCTTTGCCGCCATCGTGGCCCTGTTCGCCTACTCTCCGCTGTACCTGCTGTCGGTGATGGCCATCGTCTGGGCCGCCGACATCTTCGCCTACTTCTCGGGCAAGGCCTTCGGCAAGCGCAAGCTGGCGCCGTCGATCTCGCCTGGCAAATCCTGGGAAGGCGCGATCGGCGGCGGCATCGCCGTGCTCGTCATCGCCACCCTGGTCATCGTGTTCGCCGGCGCGCCGCTTGCCAACACCTTCCCGGTGCGCGTCCAGGCCAGCCTGGGCTGGGCCGCCACCTGGGCCATCCTGGTCCTGATCGTCGCCGCCAGTGTCGTCGGCGACCTGTTCGAATCCCAGCTCAAGCGCCGCGCCGGCATGAAGGACAGCAGCAATCTGCTGCCCGGCCATGGCGGGGTGCTGGACCGGATCGACGCCCTGGTTCCCGTATTGCCGCTGGCGGCACTGATCGGCAACTGGCTGTAATACCCGGGCTGTAAAACACGGGCTGTAAGGAGCTTCACATGCAACGCATCACCATCCTGGGCGCCACCGGTTCCATCGGCGTCTCGACCCTCGACGTGCTCGCGCGTCATCCCGATCAGTACCAGGTCTACGCACTGAGCGCGCACAGCCGCGTCGAGGAACTGGCCGCGCAATGCCGCCGGTTCAAGCCGCAGCGCGCCGTGGTCGGCAGCGCCGCCGCCGCCGCGCAACTGGCGCGCCTGCTCGAAGGCTTGCCGGTCGACGTCGCCTGGGGCGAAGCGGCCCTGTGCGAGATCGCTTCCGGCAACGACACCGACACCGTCATGGCCGCCATCGTCGGCGCCGCCGGCCTGGCGCCGACCCTGGCCGCGGCCCGCGCCGGCAAGAAGGTGCTGCTGGCGAACAAGGAAGCCCTGGTCATGTCCGGCCAGCTGTTCATGGACGCCGTGCGCGAGCACAAGGCAACCTTGCTGCCCATCGACAGCGAGCACAACGCGATCTTCCAGTCGCTCCCCGGCAATTACGCGCGCCAGCCGGACGCCTCCGGCGTGGCCAAGATCCTGCTCACGGCCTCGGGCGGCCCCTTCCTGAACCGTGCCGTCGAAACGCTGGAAAACGTCACCCCGGAAGAAGCCTGCAAGCATCCGAACTGGTCGATGGGCCGCAAGATCTCGGTCGACTCCGCCACCATGATGAACAAGGGCCTGGAAGTGATCGAGGCCCACTGGCTGTTCGGCGCGCCGGCCGACCGCATCGAGGTGGTGATCCATCCGCAAAGCGTGATCCACTCGATGGTGTCGTACGTCGACGGCTCGGTGCTGGCCCAGCTCGGCAACCCCGACATGCGCACCCCGATCGCGCACGCGCTGGCCTATCCGGAGCGGATCGACTCCGGCGTGGCCCAGCTCGATTTGACGGCGATGGCGGCGCTGCAGTTCTACCAGCCCGACTTCGCGCGCTTCCCCTGCCTGGCGCTCGCCTTTGACGCCCTGCGCGCGGGCGGCACCGCGCCGGCCCTCCTGAACGCGGCCAATGAAGTGGCGGTCGAAGCCTTCCTGGAACGGCGCATCGGCTTTCGCGACATCGACCGCGTGGTGCGCCGCGTGATGGACGAGAACACCCATGGCGCAGCGCATGACATCGCGGCCGTGATGGCGCAAGATGAGCGTGCCCGCGCGGCAGCGAAGCAGATCGTCGCCGCGCTGGCAGGCAACCCGACCCGGACTTAGATACCATGAACTTCCTGTATGCAGCCGCGGGCTTCGTGCTCGCGCTGGGGCCGCTGATCGTCTTCCACGAACTCGGCCACTATCTCGTTGCGCGCCTGTGCGGCGTGAAGGTCCTGCGCTTCTCGGTCGGCATGGGCAAGGTCGTCTGGTCGCGCCGCTTCGGCCGCGACAATACCGAATGGGCGATCTCGGCGCTGCCGCTGGGCGGCTACGTGCAGATGCTCGATGCGCGCGATCCGGCCACCGCGCCCAAGGACGAAGCCGACCTGGCGCGCGAGTTCACGCGCCAGAACGTGTGGAAGCGCATCGCCATCGTCGCCGCCGGTCCGACCGCCAACTTCCTGCTGGCCATTGTCCTGTTTGGCCTGCTGTTCATGCACGGCGCCCAGGAGCCCAGCGCCAGGCTGGCGGCGATGGAAACGAACACGCCGGCCTACGCCGCCGGCTTGCGCGCCGGCGACGTGGTGGTGGCCGTCAACGGCGAACCGGTGCAATCGTTCTCGGAACTGCGCTGGGCCGTCACCCATCTTGCGGTCGACAGGCAAGCCGCCCACCTCGACGTAAAGAGCGCCAACGGCAGCGGCTACGCGGCCACCATTCCGGCCAGCGCCTTCGGCGCCGTCGACCCTGAAGGCGAACCCGACGGCGACGTGATGGCCGCGCTCGGCATGAACGTCTGGATCGGCATGCCGGTCGTGGAACAGGCGGTGGCGGGCGGTCCGGGCGAACGCGCTGGCCTGCGCCGCGGCGACGTGGTCGTGGCGGCCGACGGCAAGCCGCTCCTGGACGCCGGCGATTTCATCCGTACCGTGCGCGCCGCGGCCGGGCGCACGTTGCAGCTGGACGTGCGGCGCGACGGCAATCTCCTGCGCCTGCCGCTCACGCCCGAGCGCGACCCCAAGGCACGCGACCCCAAGGGGCAGGGCGTGGCCCAGGTCCAGCTGGCGCCGGCGGTCGACTTCGTGACCGTGCAGGCCGGCCCGTTCGAGGCGATTGCGAAGGGCACGCAGCGCACCTGGGAGATGACGGCGCTGACCTTCAAGATGATCGCGAAGATCGTCACGGGGCAGGCTTCGCTGAAGAATGTCACCGGTCCCCTGACCATCGCCGACTATGCCGGACAGACCGCACGCATGGGCCTGGCGACGTTTTTGGGCTTCATCGCGGTGGTCAGCGTGAGCCTGGGTGTAATGAATCTGTTACCAATTCCAGTGCTGGATGGTGGCCATTTGCTGTATTATTCGCTGGAAGTTTTGACCGGGCGTCCCCTGTCCGAGCGAATCCAGGCATTCGCTCAGCGCGCAGGGGTAGGCCTGCTGTTCATGCTGATGGCGCTCGCCGTCTTCAATGACCTGGGACGATTGCTCTGATCTTCCCGCGGCACCGGCAAACAAGAATATGTATGTTGTCCAATGACTGACCCGTTATTTAGCCAATGAATTCACAACCAGATCGTTTTGCCCTGCCGTTCATTCGCCGCAGCCTGATCGGCGCGGCCGTGCTGGCGCTGTGCGCCGGCCCTGCGTTCGCCGTCAATCCGTTCGTCGTCAAGGACATCCGGATCGAAGGCATCCAGCGTACCGAAGCCGGCACCGTGTTCACCTATCTGCCGGTGCGCGTGGGCGAGACCTTCGACAACGACAAATCCATCGCCGCCATCAAGGCCCTGTACGCGACCGGCTTCTTCAAGGACATCCGCCTCGAAGAAGAAAACGGCGTGCTGGTGGTGCTGGTCGAGGAACGTCCGGCGATCAACACCGTCGACTTCACCGGCGCCAAGGAATTCGAGAAGGACATGCTGGTCAAGGCCCTGCGCGAAATCGGCGTGGGCGAAGCCAAGATCTACGACAAGTCGGCGGTCGACCGCGCCGAACAGGAACTCAAGCGCCAGTATCTCTCGCACGGCATGTACGGCGTGAAGATCACCACCACCGTCACCCCGATCGAGCGTAACCGCGTGAACGTGATGTTCAACGTCGACGAAGGCGAGGTTGCGCGCATCAAGCAGATCAACATCGTCGGCAACAAGGTGGTCTCGGACAAGCAGATCCGCGAGATCCTGCAGCTGTCCACCTCGGGCTGGTTCACCTGGTACTCGAAGGCCGACCAGTACTCCAAGACCAAGCTGACCGGCGACCTGGAAGCGATCAAGTCCTACTACCTGGACCGCGGCTACCTGGAAGCGAACGTCGAATCGACCCAGGTGGCGATCACCCCGGACAAGAAGGATATCTACCTCACCATCAACATCACCGAGGGCGAGAAGTACACCGTCTCGAGCGTGAAGCTCGAAGGCGAGACCTTCGGCCGTGAGGAAGAACTGCGCCAGCTGATCGTGCTCGAAGCGGGCAAGCCGTACTCCGGCGCGCTGCAGGAAGCCTCGAGCAAGCGCATCGCCGCGCGCCTGGGCAGCTTCGGCTACGCCTTTGCCAACGTGAACGCAGACCCGGTCCTCGACCGCGAGAAGCGCGAAGTCGCCTTCACCTTCACCGTCGATCCGGGCAAGCGCGCCTACGTCCGCCACATCAACATCTCGGGCAACACCGTGAGCCGCGACGAAGTCATCCGCCGCGAGTTCCGCCAGTTCGAAAGCTCGTGGTACGACGCCGACCGCGTCAAGCTCTCGCGCGACCGCGTCGACCGCCTCGGCTACTTCAAGGACGTGAAGATCGAAACGCCGGAGTCGCCGGGCAGCTCGGACCAGGTCGACGTCAACATGACGGTCGAGGAACGCCCGACCGGCAACTTCACGATCGGCGGCTCGTTCTCGCAGGCCGAGAAGTTCACCTTCACGATGGGCGTGCAGCAGGCGAACTTCGCCGGCAGCGGCCAGACCGTCGGCTTCGACATCAACACCTCGAAGTACAGCCGCACCTTCGCCGTCTCGAACACCAACCCGTACTTCACCGACGACGGCGTGTCGCGCTCGTTCCAGGTCTACCACCGCACGACGCGTCCGCCGCTGTCGAACATCGGCTCGTACACGGTGCGCCAGACCGGCGGCAACATGACCTTCGGCGTGCCGTTCTCGGAAACCGACACCGTCTACTTCGGCGCCGGCCTCGAGCGCACCACGCTGACCACCGACACCACCAGCCCGGAAATCTACAAGCAGTTCGTGCGCCAGAACGGCGGCCCGAACTCGGGACCGTACTCGGGCGTGGGTACCGGCGAGAGCATCGCCATCCCGCTGACCGTGGCCTGGGGCCGCGACAGCCGCGACAGCGCGCTGACCCCGAGCTTCGGCCGCTACCAGCGCGCCAACCTCGAGGTCGACGTGATCGGCGACTCGAAGTACTTCCGCGCCGTCTACGAGCACCAGTGGTACCGTCCGCTGACCTCGTGGATGACGCTGGCCGTGCGCGGCGAGTTCGACTACGGCAAGGGCATCGGCGGCAAGGAATACCCGGTCTTCAAGAACTTCTACGCCGGCGGCATCGGTTCGGTGCGCGGCTACGAAAGCTCGACCCTGGGCGTGGTCGATCCGATCTACGGCGACGCCATCGGCGGCTCGAAGCGCCTGATCGGCAACGCCGAGCTGCAGTTCCCGTTCCCGGGCAGCAGCAAGGACCGCAGCCTGCGCTGGTTCGTCTTCACCGACGGCGGCCAGGTGTTCCAGGAAAAATCGCCGATCCGCCTGCAGGAAATGCGCTACTCGGCCGGTATCGGCCTGTCGTGGATCTCGCCGGTCGGCCCGCTGCGCCTGTCGTTCGCCAAGCCGCTGAACAAGAAAGAGGGCGACCAGATCGAAGGCTTCCAGTTCCAGATGGGGACGGGCTTCTGACGCTGCGTTTGCGCACCCAATCTTTCGTCTTTCCTTTTAACCGCGGAGAACCATGTTGAAAAATCTGAAAGCCTTGCCCGGGACCCTGCTGCTGGCAGCCCTGTGCGCCGCTCCGCTGGCCCAGGCGCAGAACGCGCCGAGCCGCATCGGCTTCGTGTTCACCGAACGCCTGATGACGGAATCGAAGATGGCCAAGGCGGCCGACGCCAAGATCCAGGCCGAATTCTCGAAGCGTCAAAAGACGAACGAAGAGATGGTGACCAAGTTCAAGCAGATGAGCGAGAAGTTCGACGCCGACGCGCCGCGCCTGACCGACATCGAGCGCACCCGCCGCGCGCGCGAACTGTTCGACATGGAAAAAGACGTGCAGCGCATGAACCGCGAGTTCCAGGAAGACCTGATGCAGCGCAAGAGCGAAGAGCGCGCCGCCATTGCCACCAAGGCCTTCAAGCTGATCGAACAGATCGCCGAGCAGGAAAAACTCGACGCCGTGCTGCAGGAAGCCGCGTGGTCGAGCCCGCGCATCGATATCACCGACAAGATCCTGAAACAGCTGGACAAGTAAAGTTTTGGAACAACGCGAACAACCCCCCCGCGGCGTGCGCCTGGGCGACCTGGTCGAGCGCTTCGGCGGCCAGCTCGTCGGCAACGCCGACCTCGTCGTCAGCGCCATCGCCCCCCTCGACAGCGCCGACGCCACCCAGATCAGCTTCCTCAGCAACAGCAAGCTGCGCGCGCTGGCCGCGCAAAGCTCGGCCGCCGCGCTGATCCTGTCGCCGCTGGACGACCCGTCGGTCGCCGCCACCTACGCCGGCAGCCGCATCGTCACCACCAACCCCTACGCCTATTTCGCGCGCGCGGCCCAGTACTTCGTGTCGCTGGAAGAAGAAGCCGTCGTACCCGGCATCCACCCGAGCGCGACGGTCGGCGCCGGCGCCGAGATCGACGCCACGGCCCACATCGGCCCGCACGTGACGATCGAAGCCGGCGCCGTGGTCAAGGCCAATGCCATCATCGAGCACGGCTGCTTCGTCGGCCGCAAGGCGGTGGTGGGCGAGGGCACGCGCTTTTATCCGAACGTGACCTTCCACCGCGGCTGCATCATCGGCGCGCGCGGCATCGTGCATTCGGGCGCCGTGATCGGTGGCGACGGCTTCGGCTTCGCGGTCGAGGCGGGCGTGTACATCAAGATTCCGCAGACCGGGCGCGTGGTGATCGGCGACGACGTCGACATCGGCTCGAACACCTCGATCGACCGCGGCGCGCTGGCCGACACCGTCATCGAAGACGGCGTCAAGCTCGACAACCAGATCCAGATCGGCCACAACTGCCACATCGGCGCGCACACGGCCATGGCCGGCTGCGTCGGCGTGGCCGGCAGCGCCAAGATCGGCAGCCGCTGCACCTTCGGCGGCGCGGCCATGGTACTGGGCCACCTGGAAATCGCCGACAACGTGCACATTTCCTCGGGCTCGATGGTCTCGCGTTCGGTACTCGAGCCGGGCCAGTACACCGGCTTCTATCCGCTGGCGAAGAACGCCGAGTGGGAAAAATCGGCGGCCATCGTGCGCAACCTGAATTCCATGCGCGAGAAGATCCGCACGCTGGAAAAAACCATCAAGACGCTCATTGAGCAGAACCCAAGAACAGAAAAATGACGACTGATACCAAGAAGATCACCCTCGACATCAACGGCATCAAGGAATACCTGCCGCACCGCTATCCGCTGCTGCTGGTCGACCGCGTGCTCGACGTCGAACTCGGCAAGCGCATCACCGCCATCAAGAACGTCACCGTCAACGAAGAATTCTTCAACGGTCACTTCCCGCACAAGCCGGTGATGCCGGGCGTCCTGATGATCGAGGCGCTGGCGCAGACCGCCGCCATCCTGTCGTTCATGACCATGAACGTCAAGCCCGACGAGAACTCGGTGGTCTATTTCGTCGGCATCGACAACGCGCGCTTCAAGCGTCCGGTCGAGCCGGGCGACCAGCTGGTGATGGAAGTCGAGATCCTGCGCCAGGCGCGCGGCATCTGGAAGTACAAGGCCACCGCCAGCGTCGACGGAAAAATGGCCGTCGAGGGCGACCTGATGTGCACCATCCGCGGCGCCGCAGAGGCGACCATGAAGGGTGCCGCCGCCGCACCTGCAGATGGCAGCACGGAGGGGTAAATGAGCAAGATCCACCCGACCGCGATCGTCGATCCGCAGGCCGAGCTCGACAGCTCGGTCGAGGTCGGCCCGTATTCGATCATCGGCCCGCACGTGCGCATCGGCGCACGCACCGTGGTCGGCCCGCACGTGGTCATCGAAGGCCACACGACGATCGGCGAAGACAACAAGTTCTTCCAGTTCGGTTCCATCGGCGCCGCGCCGCAGGACAAGAAGTGGAAGGGCGAGCCGACGCGCCTCGAAATCGGCAACGGCAATACCATCCGCGAGTTCGTCACCTTCAACCTCGGCACCGCCCAGGACGAAGGCGTGACCCGCCTGGGCGACGACAACTGGATCTCGGCCTACGTCCACCTGGCGCACGACTGCCAGGTCGGCAGCCACACGATCTTCTCGAACAATGCGCAATTGGCGGGCCACGTGCACGTGGGCGACCACGCGATCCTGTCCGGCTACGCCGGCGTGCACCAGTTCTGCAAGATCGGCGCGCATGCCTTCATCGGCATGTACACCAGCCTGACCCAGGACGTGCCGCCGTTCGTGATGGTGTCCGGGAACCCGGCCGCCGCGCGCGGCGTCAACACCGAAGGCCTGAAGCGCCGCGGCTTCACGCGCGCCCAGATCGACGGCATCCGCGCCGCCTACAAGCACCTGTATCGCAGCGGCCTGACGCTGGAAGAAGCCAAGACGGCGCTGGCGCAGGAAGAGGGCGCCTCGCCTGAAGCCGCCGGCGATATCCGCGCCGTGCTCGACTTCCTCGGCACCGTCACCCGTGGCATCGTCCGATAAGCCTGCAGGCTCGGACATCTCGCTGGCCCTGGTCGCCGGCGAGGTGTCCGGCGACATGCTCGCCGCACGCCTGCTCGCAGGGCTGCGTCCCCATCTTCCCAACGCCCGCTTCCACGGCATCGGCGGCCCGCGCATGATCGAACAGGGTCTGGTGTCGGACGTGCCGATCGAGACCCTGACGGTGCGCGGCCTGTTCGAGATCATTCCGCGCTACCGCGAGATCAAGGGCATCCAGAACCGCCTGCGCGACCGCCTGCTGGCCGAACGTCCGGCCGCCTTCATCGGCGCCGACTACCCCGGCTTCAACCTCGGGCTGGAAGAGCAGCTGCGCGCGGGCGGGATTCCGACCCTGCACTTCGTCGGCCCGCAGATATGGGCCTGGCGCGGCGGGCGCATCAAGAAGATCCAGCGCGCGGTGTCGCACATGCTGGTGATCTTTCCGTTCGAGGAACAGATCTACAAGGACGCCGGCGTGCCGGTGACCTATATCGGGCATCCGCTGGCCGAGACCATCCCGCTGGTGCCGGATACCGTAGGCGCGCGCGCCGCGCTGGGACTGCCCGCCGATGCACGCGTGGTCGCCATCATGCCGGGCTCGCGCATGGGCGAACTGAAGTACCTGGCCGAGACGTTTGTCCGCACCGCCGGCCTGCTGGCCAAACGCGATCCTGCCTTGCGCTTCGTGGTGCCGATGGCGGGCGAGAAGCAGCGCGCCTATTTCAACGAGATCGTGGCGAAAGCCGGCCTGGCCGATATCCCCTTGACACTGCTCGACGGCCAGTCGCATACCGCGATTGCCGCCGCCGACGCGGTGCTGGTGGCCTCCGGCACGGCGACCCTGGAAGTGGCGCTGTTCAAGAAGCCGATGGTGATCGCCTACAAGGTCATGCGCGCGTCGTGGGAAATCATGCGCCACATGGGCTACCTGCCGTGGATAGGATTGCCGAACATCCTGGCGCGCGAATGGGTGGTGCCGGAATACCTGCAGCACGCGGCTACGCCGGAAGCGCTGAGCGAGGCCGTGTGGCAGCAGCTGAACGACACGGCGCTGCGTGACAAGCTGGCGCAGCGCTTCACCGACATGCACCATAGCCTGCTGCGCAACAGCGCGCAGGAGAGTGCGCAGGCGGTGTTGCAGGTGATCGGGTCGCGACAGACGTAGGGTGGGCACTCCGTGCCCACGCGGAACTGGGCGCCGAGTTGGCGCCACTTTATGACGCGACCGCTGCGTTCTGTCGGCGCCTCCAGATGCGTCTCGTTGGCTTCTCATCCATGTTTGGCGGCGCGGAGCGAATCATCAGGGGTGCAGACTCCGGATCAACACGTAACCGCGTGGGCACGGGGTGCCCACCCTACGAACTGCACATGCGCAATCGACGCTGACCCAGCGCCTCTGCTTTCACGCACCCCCATGTACGCGTACAATACGCGGCATTCAAAATGCGCGAATTCAACCGCATAAAAGACAAGTTCTGAGAGATTCATAAGCAGCAGATGAGTAAAAAGCGCGTCAACTTCTATCCCGGCCTGCCGCCCCGGCTGCGTCCGTTCACCGAGCTCGACATCGTCTGCGGCGTCGACGAGGCAGGGCGCGGCCCGCTGGCGGGGCCGGTATTCGCCGCCGCCGTCATCCTCGACCCGAAGCGCCCGATCGAGGGCCTGCGCGACTCGAAGAAGCTGAGCGAAGCGCGGCGCGACGAGCTGGCGCCGCAGATCCGCGAGCACGCGCTTGCCTGGGCGATTGCCCAGGCATCCTGCGAAGAGATCGACACCCTGAACATCCTGCACGCGACCATGCTGGCCATGCGCCGCGCGGTGGAAGCGCTGCAAACCGTGCCGACCTTTGCCCTGATCGACGGCAACCGCTGCCCGCCCATGGACATCCGCGCCCACGCCGTGGTCGAAGGCGACGACAAGTGCCACGCGATTTCCGCCGCCTCGATCCTGGCCAAGACCGCGCGCGACGCCGAACTGGTGCGCCTGCACGCGCTGTACCCGGACTACTGCTTCGACCAGCACAAGGGCTATGGCACGGCCCTGCACCTGGAACGCCTGCGCCTGCACGGGCCGTCGCCGGCGCACCGCCGCTCGTTCGCGCCGGTGCGCAATTTGCTGCAGGTGGATTTGTTCGCGGCTCCCGAAGAAGTGGCCGTCGCATGAAGACCATCAGCTCGCGCGACAACGCGTTTTATAAAGAACTCAAGGCCCTGGCATCGAGCTCGCAGGCGCGCCGCAAGGCCGGCCGCACCCTGCTCGACGGCGTGCACCTGTGCCAGTCCTGGCTCGACCTGCGCGGCGCCCCGCTGCACTGCGTGGTGTCGGAAGACGCCCTGCACAACCCGGAAGTCGGCAACATCGTCGCCCGCGTCGAACAGCTGCGCGGTCACGTGACGGCGCTGCCCGACGCGCTGTTCGGGGCGCTGAGCCAGGTCGAGCATGGCGTGAACCTGATGTTCCTGGTCGAGACCCCGCGTCCGCAGGCGCCTTCGGCCATGACGGTCTCCGCCGTGCTGCTCGACGGCGTGCAGGACCCGGGCAATGCCGGCTCCATCCTGCGTAGCGCGGCAGCGGCCGGCATCACCCAGGTGTTTTGCAGCCCCGGCACCGCCTTCTGCTGGTCGCCAAAGGTGCTGCGCGCGGCGATGGGCGCTCACTTCGTGCTGGAGATTTTCGAGAACGTCGACCTGGCCGAATTGGTCCGCGCATCGAAGATCGCCGTGCTGGCCATGAGCGGCTATGCCGAGGAGCAGCTGTACGACGTCGACTTGCGCCAGCCGACCGCCTGGCTGCTCGGGCACGAAGGGCAGGGCGTGGCCGAGGAATTGATGGCGCTGGCCTCTCACCAGGTGGTGATCCCGCATGCGGGCCAGGTCGAGTCGCTGAACGTGGCGGCGGCGGCAGCGGTCTGCTTCTTCGAACAGCTGCGCCAGCAGCAGGCAGCACGCTAGCGCACTGTCGCGCATTGTAGAATAAACCCGGCGTTTCAACCCTGGAGTAGACATGGACATCGCGCATCTGCACTTCCTGGTCGCCGAGGCCGACAACGGCCAGCGGGCTGCCCTGGTCGAGATGCTGGGCCGGCTCGGCGCCAGCCGCGTCACCGACGTGCCCGACGGGCACATGGCGCTGCGCACCTTCCAGGCCAGCTTCACGCCGCGCCTGCACGTGGCCATCATCGACCTCGGCCTGCCGGGCATGGACGGGCTGGAACTGATCCGCAACCTGGCCAGCCTCGACACCGGCATCAGCCTGGTCGTCACCGGCGCCCAGCCGGCCAACCTGCTGTTCTCGGTCGAGACCCTGGCCCAGGTGTTTGGCATCGACCTGCTCGGTTCCATCGCCAAGCCGGTCACCGCCGCCAAGCTCAAACCCCTGCTCGACAACTACCAGCCGCCGGCGCTGCCGGCCGCGGGCGAGGCGTCGCCGCGCTTTTCCTTTGCCGAAGTGGGCGTGGGCCTGCAGAAGCGCCAGTTCGAACCCTTCTTCCAGCCGAAGATCGAGCTGGCCACCGGTCAGGTGAGGGGCCTGGAAGTGTTCGCGCGCTGGCGCCACCCCGAGCACGGCATCCTCGGCCCCGGGGCCTTCATGGACGCGCTGGAGCAGAACAACCGCATCGACTTCCTCGACTGGAGTATGATCGAGCTGTCGGTCGAGCGCTGCCGCTGGTTCCACGACCAGGGCACGCCGATTTCGATCTCGATCAACCTGGCGCCCGAAACCCTCGCCCATCCGGCCTTCCTGCGCCAGATCACGGCCTGCCTGGGGCGCCACGCGGTGCTGGCGGACTACATCACCTTCGAGATGCCGGAATCCTCGGTGCTGAACGAAGACCCGAACTTCATCGAGCGCCTGGTGCGCCTGCGCATGATGGGCTTTGGCCTGGCCATCGACGACTACGGCACCGGACGCTCGAATCTGCAGCTGCTGGCGCGCATCCCGTTCACGGAACTGAAGATCGACCGCAGCTTCGTCGACGGCGCCTCGAAGCGCCGCCCGCTCGGCACCGTGCTGCGCTCCTGCCTGGGCCTGGCGCACAGCCTGGACCGCATGTCGGTGGCCGTGGGCGTGGAGACGCGCCAGGACTGGGACTTCCTGCAAGGCCTGGGCTGCACCTATGCCCAGGGTTACCACATCGCCAACCCGATGGAGGCGAGCGCCTTCCCGGGCTGGCTCGAAGACTGGCGGCATTTCTTCTGAGCGCCTTGCGTGGCGACGTCGGGTTGCTGGCCCGGTTCGTGCGCATGCCGTAGGGTGGACGGCTTGAGCGCTGCCGCTCGGTTGATCGTGCAGGTGGCGCCGTCCACGCGTTCAACGGCGGGTGCCTTGTGGCGTAGCGGGTCGGGAGGCATGGGTTGGACGCGTGGACGGCGCGAGCGGCGCGTGTATGCGGCATCCAGGGGGGAGCCGGCCACCCTACGCGTCATCGGCCAATACGTTTGCGTAATAATCGAGGAGCGACAATGAGCATACGGGTGCGCTGCCATTGCGGCAAGCTGCAGGGAGAACTGGACACGGGCGCCGTCGCGGCGCGCGCGAAGTGCTATTGCAAGGACTGCCGCGCCTTTGCGCGCTTCCTCGGTAACGAGGTCGAGATTCTCGACGGCGCCGGCGGCACCGAGGTGGCGGCGGCCTTGCCGTCGGGCCTGCGCTTCACGCAAGGCCTGGACCAGTTGGCCTGCATGTCGCTCAGCCCGAAAGGCCTGTACCGCTGGTACGCCGCCTGCTGCCGCACGCCGATCGGGAACACGCCGCGCGATCCGAAGGTATCGTATGTCGGCATCGTGCGCGCCTGCCTGGATGCCACGCCGGCCGAACTCGATGCCCAGCTCGGCGCCTCGCACATCAACGCCAACACCGAGTCGGCCTACCGCAAGATTCCCAAGACCCCGGGTGGCACGGCCCTGGCCTTGGTGAAGATCGGCAGCAAGGTGCTGGGCGCGCGCTTTGGCGGCGGTTACAGGAACAATCCTTTCTTCGAATCCGGCAGCGCCACCCCGGTGCGCCAGCCCGAGGTGATTTCGAAGGAAGCGCGCGCCCGGCTGTATTGATCCTTACGCCGCCACGTCTTCCTCTTCACGGTCGACTTGGCTGGCCTTGCCGCCTTCGGCCGCGCGGCGCAGGATGACCGGCACCGATTTATAGGACGGCGTACCGCTGCGCCGGTCGAAGTTCGCCAGCGCCACCAGCGCGTTCGCTTCCGGGTAATAGGCCGCGATCGACCCCGGCGCGATGTCGAATGCCACCGCCACGAAGTTGCGCACGATGCGCGGCTCCTCGATGTTGTCGCAGGCCGCCACCGCTTCGATGTCGACCATGTCGCCATGCTCCAGCCCGCGCGCGGCAAGGTCGGCCGCGTTCACGAACACCACGTCGCGCCGGCCGGTGACGCCGCGGTAGCGGTCGTTCTTGCCGTAGATGGTGGTGTTGTACTGGTCGTGGCTACGCACCGTGGCCAGCACCAGCACGTCCTGGGCGCCGGGCCGCGCCAGCGGGCGTTCGTCTTCCCTGGCGCAGGTGATGAAGTGGGCCTTGCCCGATGGTGTGCGCCATTCGCGCCGCCCGGCCGGGCTGTCGAGGCGGAAGCCGCGCGGCACCCGCACCCGCTCGTTGTAGTCGTCGAAGTCGGGGAAGACGGCTTCGATGGCGTCGCGGATGCGGTTGTAGTCGGCGATGAAGCCGTCCCAGTCGATCTTGGTATCCAGCAGGGTCGCCTTGGCGATGCCGGCGACGATGGCCGGTTCCGATTTCAGCAAATCGGACGCCGGCGGCAGCGAGCCGCGCGAGGCATGCACCATCGACATCGAGTCTTCCACCGTTACCGACTGCACGCCATTCGCCTGCATGTCGAGTTCCGTGCGGCCCAGGCAGGGCAGCAGGAAGGTGTGCTTGCCGACCATCAGGTGCGAGCGATTGAGCTTGGTGGCGATATGCACCGACAAATCGAGTTTGCGCATCGCCTCGAAGCAGACCTGGGGGTCGGGCATGGCGGTCGGCAGGTTGCCGCCCAGGCAGACCAGGGCTTTCGCGCGGCCCTCGTGCATGGCATTGAAGGCCTCGACCGCGCCGTGGCCGTGTTCGCGCGGGGCCTTGATGCCGAAGACGCGTTCCAGCGAATCGAGGAATTTCTCGCTCGGGATTTCGGTGATGCCGACCGTGCGGTCGCCCTGCACGTTGGAGTGGCCGCGCAGCGGGCAGATGCCAGCGCCTTCGCGCCCGATGTTCCCGCGCAGGAGCAGCAGGTTCGCCAGCTGCTGCACGTTGCCGGTGCCGTGGCGGTGCTGGGTGATGCCCATGCCGTAGCAGATGATCGTGCGCTCGGCCCTGGCGTAGATGCCGGCCGCCGTTTCCAGGTCGGCGCGCGGCAGGCCGGACACATGCTCGATCTCTTCCCAGGAGGTGGCGTCGATGTCGGCCACCAGCTCCTCGAAGCCGAGGGTGTGCTCGCGGATGAAACTGTCGTCGAGCAGGCCGGCACCGCCGGCGGCGCGCTGCTCCCCATCCATCGCCAGCAGCGCCTTCATCATGCCTTTTACGACGGCGGTGTCGCCGCCGATCTTCAGCTGGTAGTAGTGCGAGGCGATGTTCACCGCTTTCCCGACTGTCATCTCGAGCGCGTGCTGGGGCGACTTGAAGCGCTCCAGGCTGCGTTCCTTCAGCGGATTGAAGACCACGATGGGCGCGCCGCGCAGCGAGGCGGCGCGCAGGGTGGCCAGCATGCGCGGGTGGTTCGTGCCGGGGTTGTGGCCGAACGAGAAAATGGCGTCACAATGGTCGAAGTCTTCCAGCGTGACCGTGCCCTTGCCGACGCCGATCGATTGCGGCAGGCCGACGCTGGTGGCCTCGTGGCACATGTTCGAGCAGTCGGGGAAGTTGTTGGTGCCGTATTCGCGCACGAAGAGTTGATACAGGAAAGCCGCCTCGTTCGAGGCACGGCCCGAGGCGTAGAACTCGGCCATGTTCGGGTCGGGCAGGGCGCGCAGCTGTTCGCCGATGCGCCTGAACGCGTCGTCCCAGGAGATCGGCACGTAGTGGTCGGTGGCGGCGTCGTAGACCATGGGGTGGGTCAGGCGGCCTTCCCATTCGAGATAAAAATCTTCGCGCTCCCATAGCTCGCTGACTGTGTGCCTGGCGAAGAACTCGGGTGTAACGCGCTTGTTGGTCGCTTCCCAGGACACGGCCTTGGCGCCGTTTTCGCAGAATTCAAAGGAGGAACCTTCGCGCGGGTCGGGCCAGGCGCAGCCGGGGCAATCGAAGCCCTGCGGCTGGTTCACCTGCAGCATGATGGTCGTGCGCGTGGCCGACATTTCGCCGCGCAGGGCCTTGGCCACCGCCTGCAGCGCACCCCAGCCGCCGGCGGGGCCGCCGTATTCTCCGATCCCTGGTACATCTTTCTTCGACATATGTCCTCCTGAAACAATGGACGAAATTGTACGAAAAATGTTAAAACCAGGACGCCATCGAGACACAAGGAAACAAAAGCCGGGCTCGCTGCCCAGGGCAGGCTCAGAGTTCGATCACCAGCTCCGGCCGGAAGCCTTCCTGCTCGCCCTTGCTCAGGTAGCCGAGCGGATTGGCGACGACGCGGCAGGACCAGGGCCGGCCGGCCTCGACGCCGGTAACCGTGTAGTCGTTCATGCAGTGCAGGTGGCCATGCATCCAGATGTCGGCGTAGGGGAACAGGGCGTCCATCGCATTGCAGAAGCCGGCCGTGCCCGCCGCCAGGCCGTAGCGCGGGTCGGCGCTCAGCAGGCTGGGGGCGAAGTGGGTGACGGCGACCGTGACGCCGTCGAACGGCGTGGCCAGCGCCGCGCGCAGCCAGGCCTGGCAGTCGAGCGACATCTCGCGCAGGCCTTCGGCCAGCACCGGCACGCCATTCTGGAGGGTCGTGTTCTTGCTGAGGTAATAGTTGGCGGCGCGGAAGGCCTTGCCGCGCAATTGCAGCTGCTTGGTGAGGTCGGTCTCGCGGCTGGCCAGGGCGTCGAAGTCGCTCCACAGGGTGGTGCCGATGAAGCGCACGTGGCCGATGACGACCGTTTCGCGGTCCAGCCATTCGATGCCCAGTTCCTGGCAGGTGGCGCGCAGGCGGGCGTAGGTTTCCTCGTATTCCAGGCCGTCGAATTCGTGGTTGCCGGGGATGAAGAGCACGCGCGCCTTGCCGGCGCCGGGGCCGAGGGGCGAGAAGCGGGCCAGGCCGAAGTCGGTGCCGGTCAGGCGCGAGCCGGACTGGTAGGAGCCGATGTCGCCGGCGAGGACGACGACGTCGGTGTCCGCGGCGACGTGCGGCTGGAAGTCGGCGTAGCGTTCGAGGTGCAGGTCGGAGAAGAGCTGGATGCGCATAGCGGCGAAGTATAGCTGCAACGACAGTGTGCTGACGCATCGGTACGATTTACGTAGGGTGGGCTCTTGAGCCCACGCTGTGTCATCGGGTGAGGGGCGGCGAAGGTGATGTGAGCACCTGGCGCGGAAACGGCGTGTCATCGGGGTTTGTGGGGCTGTTGCCTGTTCCGTTATCGGTATGCACGATCCGCGTGGGCACGAGTGCCTTGCGCGGCCCGGCCCACCCTACGGTTGTTGCCGGCGGTTCGGCGCGGAGCGCCTCGGCGGCAAATCCGGGTTTTCGGTACGCTCGCGCACAGAGCCATGCGCCACCCGCGGTTACGGTGCATGCTCAATAGTAAGGAGATAGCATGAACGAGGAGTCGAAAGGATTGCGGGTCGAGGACCCCACCACGCCGGCTGGCGGCTGGGCTTCTGTGGCGGAGGTGACGAATATCCTGATGGACCAGCGCACCGTGCTGAAGGACAGCCGCCTGCTGCTCAAGCAGAACAAGTCCGACGGCTTTGCCTGCGTCAGCTGCGCCTGGGCCAAGCCGGCCAATCCGCATCCCTTCGAATTCTGCGAAAGCGGCGCCAAGGCCACCGCCTGGGAAACCACCAGCAAGGCCATCGGCGCCGACTTCTTCGAGCAGTACAGCGTGCGCGAGCTCGAATCCTGGTCCGACCACCGGCTGGAAGAGCAGGGCCGCCTGACGGTGCCGCTACGCTACGACGCCGCCAGCGACCGCTACCGCGAAGTGTCCTGGGATACCGCCTTTGCCGAGATCGGCGCCGCCCTGCGCGGCTTCGAGCGCGACAAGGTCGTGTTCTACGCCTCGGGCCGCGCCTCGCTCGAGACTTCCTATATGTACCAGCTACTGGCGCGCATGTACGGCAACAACAACCTGCCCGACAGTTCCAACATGTGCCACGAAAGCACCTCGGTGGCGCTGCAAAAGACCATCGGCGTGGGTGTCGGCACCGTGGTGTTGCAGGACTTCGAGGAAACCGACTGCATCTTCTTCTTCGGCCAGAACGTGGGCGTGAACAGCCCGCGCATGCTGCACCAGCTGCAGGAAGCGCGCGCGCGCGGCGTGCCGATCATCACCTTCAATCCCCTGCGCGAGCGCGGGCTGGTGAGCTTCACCAATCCGCAGTCGCCGGTGGAGATGCTGACCGGGAAGGAAACGCCGATCAGCACCCAGTACCACCAGGTCAAGCCCGGCGGGGACACGGCCGCCATCATGGGCCTGGCGAAGGCCCTGCTGGCGCTGGACGACGCGGCGGTTCAACGCGGCGAGCAGCGCGTGCTGGACGTCGCCTTTATCCAGGAATACACGCACGGCTTCGAGGCATTCGAAGCGGCGGTGCGCGCCTGTTCGTGGACCGACATCGTGCGCGAATCGGGGCTGCTGCAAGTGGACATCGAGAGCGCGGCGCGCGTGTACGCCGGATCGAGCGCGGTACTCGGCGTGTACGGCATGGGCCTGACCCAGCACCAGAACGGCGTGCAGAACGTGGGCATGATCGTCAACCTGCTGCTCATGCGCGGGAATATCGGTAAACCCGGCGCCGGCATCTGCCCGGTGCGCGGCCACTCGAACGTGCAGGGCCAGCGCACGGTCGGCATCACCGAAAAGCCGGAACTCGCGCCGCTCGACAAGCTGAAGGAACAATACGGGTTCGAGCCGCCGCGCGAGAAGGGCATGAACACGGTGGAAGTCTGCGAAGCGATGTTGGCGCGGAAGGTCCAGGCCTTCATCGGCCTGGGCGGGAATTTCGTGCGCGCCGTGCCCGAGACCGTGCTGATGGAAGCGGCCTGGCGCGAACTGCCGCTCACGGTGCAGGTATCGACCAAGCTCAATCGCAACCACGTCATCCACGGCAAGCAGTCGTATATCTTGCCTTGCCTGGGCCGCATCGAGATCGACCGCCAGGCCGCCGGGCCGCAAGACGTGACGATCGAGGATAGCACTTCGTGCATGCACGGTTCGCGCGGCGCGGCCGAGCCGGTGGCGGATACCTTATTGTCGGAACCGGCCATCGTGGCCGGCATCGCCAAGGCCACGCTGGACCCGAATCCGTTGGTCGACTGGGACGCCTGGGTCGGCGACTACGCCAGGGTGCGCGACGCCATCGAGGAAACCTACCCGGACATCTTCACGGACTTCAATGCGCGCATGTGGACGCCGGGCGGTTTCCGCAAGCCGGTGGGCGCGGCGCACCGGGTGTTCGAGACCGAAAGCAAGCGCGCCGAATTCACCGTGCCCGAGGAACTGCCGGGCGACCCGGACATGGACGCCGGCCCGCCGGCGCTGCGCCTGTTCACGATCCGCAGCGACGGCCAGTTCAACACCACGATCTACCACGAGGACGACCGTTTCAGGGGCGTGTTCGGCAGCCGCATGGTGCTGTTCATGGCGCGCGGCGACATGGCGCGCCTGAACCTGTCGCAAGGCGATACGGTGGCCCTGCGCACGCCAGCCAATGATGGCGTCGAGCGCCGCGTGGAGGGCTTGTCGGTCGTGCCCTACGACGTGCCCGAGGGCTGCATCGCCGGCTACTACCCTGAGCTCAATCCCCTGATTCCGCTCTGGCACCACGCCAAGGAAAGCAAGGTGCCGGCGGCCAAGGCGATCGACGTGCTGGTGGAGCGCAGCGGCGTCGCGGCTTAAGAGCAGGCAATCGGGTGCCGGGCAGGCTTTCTTGCAGCGTGCCCAGGGTATCCTGTTCCGGGACCCTGCGGCATCCTGCCTCGAACGGGGTGCGCGAACTGTCTGGTCTTGTCTCGTTTCGTCTCGTCGAATTTCGAGACAAAACCAGACAGGACGAGACAGGATGCACTTGCTGAACGAGACAGCTTGCCGCAGGGTCTGGCCCGGCCCTCCCATCCCGCCGAGTGGCCGATTAATTGCTCTGCTTCAGCAACGCCAGCGCCCGTTCCAGTACCACGTCGCGGTTCGCACGCACTGTGTCGACGCTCTCATGCACCTCGACATCGGGCAGGATGCCCTTGCCGACGAAGTCCCTGCCATCCGCGGTCAGGTCGCGCTTGACGCAGACGCGTGCGCTGCCGCCGCCGGGCAGCTTCATGAAGAGCGGCTGGCCGGTGCTGCCGCCGGTGGCTGCGCCAACGGTGATGCCGCGCTTGAGGGCGTTGAACGCCAGGACGAAGTCTTCGCCGGCCGAGAAGGTGCGCGCTCCGGTCAGGACGGCGACCTTGCCGTCGAAAACGCGCGGTTGCGCCTGCGCGAGGCCTGGTGCGCCGAAGCGGTTGGTGGGCATCCAGAACACGGCGTCGCCCTGCGCGCGCTGGTGCGGCGCGTCGCTGCGCACGTACTGCGGCGGCTGCGGAATCGGCGCCGTGCTCAGGTAGCCCAGGATGTCCCAGCCGAAGCCGGTCGAGCCGCCGCCATTGTTGCGCAGGTCGATGACCAGCGCCCTGGCGCCAAGGATGCGCGGCAGCGCGGCCACGAAGGCCTTGACGCCCGCATCGTCCTCGAAGTGATCGAGCGCGAAGTAGGCAACGCCGCCCGGCAGCATGCGAAAGCCGAAGCGCTCGGGCTGGCGCAGGTCCTGGTAGCCGCAGCGGGCAAGCCGCACATCGCGCACGCGGCCCTTCGCATCGCGCAGCGTCAGGACCAGCGGTGTGCGAGCATCGCCGGCGAGCAGTTGGTAGCCATACATGCGCACCAGCTTGTCCTGCGGCGTGGAACTGCTGACGAAAGGCGCGACGCGTTCCTCGGCATGGCGCCGGACCGGCACACCGTCGATGGCGACGAGTTCGTCGCCGGCGCGCACCTGCGCGGCCAGGCTGGCGCTGTCGACGCGCCGCACCAGCACGCGGTCCTCGACCAGTTCCGTGACGATAGGCGGGCGGGCGAAGAAGCGGTCAAGCAGTTCTTCGGGCGGATAAATATTCGTGTGGCCGTCCTGCAGCAGCGGTGCGAGCCCCATCATCACGCGGTAGTAGTCCTCGGTGGTCTCGGCCGCCATCACCTTCGGCAGAAAGTCGAGGTAGACCCTGTTCCAGTCCAGGTCGGGAACATGGTCGAAGTGCACGAAGCTGGCGCGCGCTTCGCTCCAGAACTGGGTCAAGCCGGCGATGCGCTGCTCGACGCTCAGCCGCTCTCCGTAGGGTACGTCGGCAGCGGGGCCGGTCCAGATGTGCTCGGCGATGCGTCCTCGGGCCAGGATCGCCGCGAAACGGGGCTCGCCGCGCAGGCTGGCGAAGGCGTCGCTCGTCTCCAGCTGGAATGCCGCGTTCGGAATCCAGGCAAAACGCTGCATCCCTTCCAGGCTGTCGAGCGCCTTCTCCTTTTCGCCGAGCCGGGTGTAGAGCCGGGCCAGGTCGTAGCGCACGTCGTGTCCGCGCCCGTACAGAAAATCGTTGCCGACGCCCAGTTCGCGCGACTGCGGCCGGCCCAGCCAGGCGAGTTCGGCTTCGAGCATGTCGATACCCTGGCGCAGGTCTGCCGGCCGGACATCCTTGCTTGCCAGGACCTCGACCTGCTGTCGCACTTGCTGGATGCGGCTCGCTTCGTCGTAGCCGGTCGTCGCCGCGGGCGCGGCAAGGGAAAAGTGTGGGAAAAGCAGAGAAACGAGGAGGCAAAGCGAGGAAGTGCGCAGCATCGGGTCTTTTTCTGCGACGAGGAAAGGGTGAGCATAACAAAACGCCATGCCCGAAAATGCGCACTTTATTGCAGGTCCGGCTAAAGCAGTCCGGTCTAAGCAGTCCGGTTTAATACTCGCGCCGGTCCGGCTTGATCTCCTGCAGGATCGTCGTCGCGATCTCCTCGATCGACTTGGTCGTCGACGACAGCCAGCGTATCCCCTCGCGCTTCATCATCATTTCCGCCTCGTTCACCTCATAGCGGCAATTCTCGATCGATGCGTATTTACTGCCCGCGCGCCGTTCGTTGCGGATCTCGGTCAGGCGTTCCGGCGTAATCGTCAGCCCGAACAATTTATGCTTGAAAGGCGGCAGCGAGGACGGCAACTTGCCGCGCTCGAAATCGTCGGGAATCAGCGGGTAGTTCGCCGCCTTGATCCCGTACTGCATGGCCAGGTAGAGCGAGGTCGGTGTTTTACCGGAACGCGACACGCCGACCAGGATCACATCCGCCTCGGCCAGATTCTTGTGCGATTGCCCGTCGTCGTGCGCCAGCGAGAAGTTGATGGCCTCGATGCGGTTCTTGTATTCCTCGGAATCGACGATGTTGTGAATACGCCCGATGGTGTGGGTCGATTTCACGCCGAGTTCCATTTCCAGCGGCGCCACGAAAGTCTGGAACAAGTCCATGTGCATGCCGTTGGAAGCGCGGATCACGCCCGACAGATCGTGCTTCACGAGGGTGGAAAACACGATGGGGCGCTGGTTGTCGGCCGCATACACCTCGTTGATGCGGCGCGCGGCATCGCGGGCCTTGTCGAGCGTATCGATGAAGGGAATGCGGATCTGGCGGAAGCGCATCTCGAACTGGCTCAGCACCGCGTGGCCGAAGGTTTCGGCGGTGATGCCGGTGCCGTCGGACACGAAAAACACGGTGCGCGCGGTCGGGGGAAGTGCGGGGCGGTTCTCGGCGGTCATAATGAATTCTTGGCTATGCTGACAGATTTGCACATTTCGTGCGGTGTGAAACCCGGGCGCTCGCGGTAGAATGCTCGGCAACGGATTTGCATTGTGCTGCACGGCGCCCAGAATAACAAGAATACACGCGCCCTCTGCCCGGCACCACGCACGACAAGTTTCTATCATCAAGTAAGGTGCTTTACCATGACTAACCTGTCTAATGCAGCATTGAAGGAACCCGAACAAGGTTCCGGCGTGTACGTAGCGTCGTTCGAAAACCTGCGCATGACCGATGTTGAATCGGTCGGCGGCAAGAACGCCTCGCTCGGCGAAATGATCAGCCAGCTCGCCGAAGCCGGCGTGCGCGTGCCGACCGGCTTCGCCACCACGGCGCAGGCCTTCCGCGACTTCCTCGGCCACTCGCTTGATGGCGGCCCATCGCTGGCAGACCGCATCGCCACCCGCCTGGAAAGCCTGGACATCGACGACGTGCGCGCCCTGGCGGCCGCCGGCGCCGAGATCCGCCAGTGGATCATTGACACCCCGTTCCAGCCGCGCCTGGAAGAGGAAATCCGTTCGTTCTACGAGCGCCTGGTCGCCGATTCCGAAACCGAGATGTCCTTCGCCGTGCGCTCCTCGGCCACTGCCGAAGACTTGCCGGACGCTTCGTTCGCGGGCCAGCAGGAGACCTTCCTGAACGTAGTCGGCATCGACAACATCCTGGAAGCGATGAAGCACGTCTTCGCTTCGCTGTACAACGACCGCGCCATCTCCTACCGCGTGCATAAAGGCTTCACCCACGCCGAAGTCGCGCTGTCGGCCGGCGTGCAGCGCATGGTGCGCTCGGACACCGGCGCCGCCGGCGTCATGTTCACTATCGATACCGAGTCCGGCTTCAAGGACGTGGTCTTCATCACCTCCAGCTACGGCCTGGGCGAAACGGTGGTGCAGGGCGCGGTCAATCCGGACGAGTTCTACGTCCACAAGCCGATGCTCCAGCAGGGCAAATCGCCTGTCATCCGCCGCAACATCGGTTCGAAACTGATCAAGATGGAGTTCACCGCCGAAGCGAAAGCCGGCCGTTCGGTGAAGACCGTCGACGTGCCGATCGAGATGCGCAACCGTTACTCGCTGACCGATGCCGAAGTCGTCGAGCTGGCGAAGTACGCCGTCATCATCGAGAACCACTATGGCCGCGCAATGGACATCGAGTGGGGCAAGGATGGCCGCGACGGCAAGCTCTACATCCTGCAGGCGCGTCCGGAAACCGTGAAGTCGCAGCAGAAGGCCACCGACGCCCAACAGCGCTTCTCGCTGAAGGGCAGCGGCACGGTATTGACCAGCGGCCGCGCCATCGGCCAGAAGATCGGCGCGGGCCCAGTGCGCGTGATTACCGATCCGTCGGAAATGGAACGCGTGCAGCCGGGCGACGTGCTGGTGGCCGACATGACCGACCCGAACTGGGAACCGGTCATGAAGCGCGCCTCGGCGATCGTCACCAACCGCGGCGGCCGTACCTGCCACGCGGCGATCATCGCGCGTGAACTCGGCGTGCCGGCAGTCGTCGGCTGCGGCGACGCCACCGAGACCCTGAAGGACGGCACCTTTGTCACCGTGTCGTGCGCCGAAGGCGACGAAGGCAAGATCTACGACGGCCTGCTGGAAACGGAAATCACGGAAGTCTCGCGCGGTGAACTGCCGCCGCTGGCGACCAAGATCATGCTGAATGTCGGCAACCCGCAGCTGGCATTTGACTTCCAGTCGGTGCCGAACGGCGGCGTCGGCCTGGCGCGCCTGGAATTCATCATCAACAACAACATCGGCGTGCACCCGAAGGCCATTCTCGAGTACCCGAACATCGACGCCGACTTGAAGAAAGCGGTGGAGTCGGTCGCGCGCGGCCATGCTTCGCCAAAGGCCTTCTACGTCGACAAGCTGGCCGAAGGCGTGGCGACGATTGCCGCCGCGTTCTGGCCGAAGCCGGTCATCGTGCGCCTGTCCG
Source organism: Massilia sp. BAP21 (assembly GCF_057801335.1). NCBI lineage: Bacteria > Pseudomonadati > Pseudomonadota > Betaproteobacteria > Burkholderiales > Oxalobacteraceae > Massilia > Massilia sp. BAP21. Next base: position 5,471,295 of record NZ_CM173596.1, on the reverse strand, counting down.
ATTTTAAATCGAACGAGTACAAGAAGCTGATCGGCGGTTCGCGCTACGAGCCGGACGAGGAAAACCCGATGCTGGGCTTCCGCGGCGCCGCGCGCTACCTGGCCGAGGACTTCGCCGAGTCCTTCGAGATGGAATGCCTGGCGATGAAGCGCGTGCGTGAAGAGATGGGCCTGACCAACGTCGAGCTGATGATCCCGTTCGTGCGTACCCTGGGCCAGGCCGAGAAGGTCATCGGGCTGCTGGCCAAGTACGGCCTGAAGCGCGGCGAAAACGGCCTGCGCGTCATCATGATGTGCGAAGTGCCGTCGAACGCCATCCTGGCCGAGCAGTTCCTGGAGCACTTCGACGGCTTCTCGATCGGCTCGAACGACCTGACCCAGCTGACCCTGGGCCTGGACCGCGACTCCGGCATGGAGCTGCTGGCCAAGGACTTCGACGAGCGCGACCCGGCCGTGAAAGCCATGCTGTCGCTGGCCATCAAGGCCTGCCGCGCGCAGGGCAAGTACATCGGCATCTGCGGCCAGGGGCCTTCGGACAACCCGGACTTCGCGGTCTGGCTGATGGAGCAGGGCATCGAGTCGATGTCGCTCAATCCTGACTCGGTGGTCGAGACCTGGCAGAAGCTGGCGGCGATGTAAGCCCGGCGCCTTCTTGCTTCACGAAAGCCCCGCTTGCCGTCCGGCCGGCGGGGCTTTTTGTATGCATGGCTTTAAAGCAACAAATAAGTTGACTCTGTTCCAGAACCCGTTAGACTTTTAGAAACCCTCGTCAGCCTGCACGGCGGCGAGGGTTTTTTTTGGAATCAGAGGAGAATGGAAATGAAACGCTTGTCGATTGTCCTGGGTTTGGCAGGACTCATGCTGTCCGGCGCCGCTTTTGCCGACGAAACCGCCTTCTGCAAGGCCGAGTGCGACAGCGCGCGCTCGCAGTGCGTGGCCAATACCAGCAAGGCCTCGGGCGACGCCGCCGTGAAGCTGCTCAGTACCCAGGAAACGAACGCCTTTGCGCGCACCGCGCAAGACCCGGTGGCCGGCGCCGGTGCCCAGTCGCTCGAGCGCAGCGGCCAGCAGAACCGCCGCGCGCAGCAGATGGGCATTTGCGACGACAAATACCAGCGCTGCACGCGCAGTTGCGCAGCGCCCGGTGGCGACGGCGCCTTCCCGGTGCGCAAACGCGGCAACACGGGCTGAGCCGGCCGCCGCGAGAACAAGGAGGAGACAAATGGACGACTGGGTGAACTGGATGATCGGCGCCGGCATCCTGGTGGTGGCGGAGCTGTTCACGGGCACGTTTTACCTCTTGATGATCGCCATCGGCCTGGCCTGCGGCGGCATCGCGGCGATGCTGGGCCTGTCCGGCCCGATGCAGACCCTGGTCGCGGCGGCCACCGGCCTGGTGGCCACCAGCATCCTGCACCGCAGCCGCTTCGGCCGCCCGGCCAAGGCCAGTGCCACGCGCGACCAGAACGTGAACCTCGACATCGGCGGGCGCGTCACCGTCCACGCCTGGAACAACGGCCGCGCGCGCGTGATGTACCGCGGCGCGCTGTGGGATGTGGAGCTGGGCAGCGGCGCAATAGCCGAGGCCGGCGACTTCCGGATCGTGGAAGTGCAGGGCAATCGCCTGATCGTGGCGAATTCATAAGCAAGTCTGATAATTACAACTCATCTATAAGGGATGCTCATGGAATTCGAACTCTCCTTCGGCACGGTGGCGCTGGTGATCTTCATCATCGCCATGGTCTTCGTCATCAAGACCATCAACGTGGTGCCGCAGCAGCACGCCTGGGTCGTCGAGCGCCTCGGCAAGTACCACGCGACGTTGGCGCCGGGCCTGAACATCGTCGTGCCTTTTGTGGACCGCATCGCCTACAAGCACGTGCTGAAGGAAATCCCGCTCGACGTGCCGCCGCAGGTCTGCATCACGCGCGACAACACCCAGCTGCAGGTGGACGGCATCCTGTACTACCAGGTGACCGACGCCATGCGCGCCTCCTACGGTTCCTCCAACTACGTGCAGGCGATCACCCAGCTGGCCCAGACCACGCTGCGCTCGGTGATCGGCAAGATGGAGCTGGACAAGACCTTCGAGGAGCGCGACCACATCAACACCACCATCGTGAACGCCATCGACGAATCGGCCGCCAACTGGGGCGTGAAGGTGCTGCGCTACGAGATCAAGGACCTGACGCCGCCGGCCGAGATCCTGCACGCGATGCAGCGCCAGATCACGGCCGAGCGCGAAAAGCGGGCCTTGATCGCGGCATCCGAAGGCCGGCGCCAGGAGCAGATCAACATCGCCAGCGGCGAGCGCGAGGCGGCGATTGCGCGCTCCGAAGGCGAGCGCCAGGCCGCGATCAATCGCGCCCAGGGCGAGGCGAATGCCATCGTGGCACTGGCCGAGGCCAGCGCCACCGCGCTGCGCCAGGTCGGCGCCGCGATCCGCGAGCCGGGCGGCGAGGACGCGATGAATCTGCGCGTGGCCGAGGAATACGTGGACGCCTTCGGCAAGCTGGCGAAGACGAATAATTCCATCATCGTCCCGGCCAACCTGGGCGAGATGAGCGGCCTGATCGCCAGCGCCATGCAGATCGTGAAGGCGCAGAAGTGATGGCGGGCGAGTCGCAGCGCGTCGTGGTGATTACCGGCGCCTCGGACGGCATCGGCGCGGAGATGGCGCGGCAGCTGGCGGCGACGCACGGCGCTGGGGTCGCGCTGGTGCTGGCCGCGCGCCAGGCCGCACCCTTGCAGGCGGTGGCCGATGCGTGCATCGCGATGGGGGCGCAGGCGATCGCGGTGCCGACCGACGTATCGATCCAGATCCAGTGCCGCCGGCTGGTGATCGGCGCGGTCGAACACTTCGGACGGATCGACGTCCTGGTCAACAATGCCGGCCGCTCGGCGCACGCCCTGTTCGAGGAGGTCGAGGACCTGGACTGGTACGAGGAGCTGATGCGGGTGAACCTGTGGGGCGCCGTCTGGTGCACCCAGGCCGCGCTGCCGCACCTGAAACGCGCGCGCGGCAGCATCGTCGCCGTGTCCTCGCTGGCGGGGCTGATCGGCGTGCCCGGACGCACCGCCTACAGCGCCACCAAGTTTGCGATGACCGGCTTTTTCGAGGCGCTGCGGACGGAATTGCGCGGTGCGGGCGTGAGCGTGACCACGGCCTATCCGGGCGTGGTGGCCACGAAGATCCGCTACCGCGGCTTCAACGCCGCCGGGGAAACGGCAGGGGAGAGCGGTTTGATCGAAGAGGGGGCGATGAGCGTGGAGGAATGCGCGCGGCTGATCATCGCCGGCATGAACGGGCGCCAGCGCGAAGTCGTCATGACCGCAAAGGGCAGGTTCGGGCGTTTCCTGAAACTGCTGGCGCCGGGCATGGTCGAAAAGATGGCTTTGGCGGCCCTGAAACAAGATGTCCGACCACACTGAACAACCGATTGCGCAAGACCTGCCCGACGACGATTATGACCCCGTCATGACGCCGCGCGGCGCATTGGTCGCGCTGCTGGTGCTGATGTTCGTGAGTACCCTGGTCGACGTCGGCGCCGGCCTGAGCCGGCGCGGTGAGCCGGTGTTGTGGTCGCTGCTGACCGGTTTGCTGTCGAGCTTTTTGGGATTCTACTGGTTCCGGCTCGACCGCGAACTGCGCGGCTGGCCCAGGTCGCGCTGGCTCAGCGTGGCCATCGTGACGGTCGCACCGCTGGCCGTGCCTTACTACCTGGCGCGCAGCCGGCCCAGGGGGCGCAAGCTGCGCGGCGTGGCGGGGTTCGTGGGGTATGTGATGCTGATGCTGGTGGCGTCGATGGCGGGGGCGATCCTGGCGCAGTTGCTGAGCTGAGCTGTATCCGCTTTGCGTTAGCGGATCATCGTAGGGTGGGCACCCCGTGCCCACGCGGAAGCGTGCGCCGTGTTGGCGCATGACCCGGTTGGAGAAGCGGGTCATTGGAAGCCCCAACAAATGATCATTCGCAAATGTTGTGTCTTTGTCGAATGCATGCCCGAAATGCTGCCAACACGAATCAGGCTTCCGCGTGGGCACGGGGTGCCCACCCTTGTATCTTGACCGAGTTGGTGGTTAGCTACTGCCAGCAGAGGTGAAGACCAGCTTGGGCCCACCCTTAAGGCTCGACCTTGGAAGGTAGATCAAGCCCTTCACCTCGTTCCCACACCATGCCAAACACTGGACGGTAGCCAAGGGCAATGACCCTGTATGCACAAGGAGAGTGGGTGTGTTGATCGAGGACGCAAGGAGAATTTATGTTTTATCTAGGTGTAGACGTTGCCAAGAAAAACCTTGACTGCATGCTGCTCGATAGCGAGACCGGCAAGCTCAAGTCGAAGAGTAATATTCCAAATACAGCTGCTGGCTTTGTGGAGTTGCTTGACTGGCTGAACGAAAAGAAGGCGTCCAATCCACACGTGGTGATGGAGCCGACAGGGATGTATCACGAAGCCGCTGCATTGGCCCTGGCCGATGCTGGACTGGTCGTATCGCTGGTTAATCCAGCTCAGCTGCGCGCTTTCGCGCAAGGACTGGGGGTGAAGAACAAGACCGATAAGCAAGACAGTGCGGTGCTGGCTCGCTTCGGCATGGCCCAAAATCCTGCACCATGGCAGCCACCATCGCCGTCAGCACGTCACCTCAAAGCCCTGCTGGCGCGCCGTGATGCAGTCGCCGACGATCTACAGCGCGAACGCAATCGCAAGGAAGCAAACGACTTTAGCTCGGTACCAGAAGCTGTAAGCGCCTCTATTGCAGAATCAATCGCTTTTCTGCAGGCCGAACTGAAGCGGTTGGAAAAGATGATTGCCAAGCACATCAATGACGACCCGGACCTGCGCAACAAGAAAGAACTACTCGAAACGATACCTGGTGTCGGTCCTCGTGTTTCGACCCATATGACGACGTTATTTGCTGGTCGAACGTTTGAGAGCGCCGAGCAGCTGGCAGCCTATCTGGGGCTCGTGCCAGTTGTATGGGAGTCAGGATCTTCGGTACGTGGCCGGCCGCATATGTCGAAAGCCGGCCCTGCTTACTTACGCAAAGTGCTGTACATGCCTGCCGTCGTGGCAACACGCTGTAATCCGCATATTAAGGCGCTGAATGAGCGACTGCTCGCCAAAGGTAAAACCGCGATGGCCGCAATTGGAGCCGCTATGCGCAAGCTGGCACACCTGTGTTTTGGTGTCATCCACTCCGGCAAGCCCTACGACCCAAAATTTGCATGTAGGGCTTGACGGGTAAGACGGTATCTACGGTCTGCGCCGTCGCCATGTTCGGCGCTCCTGAATAATTACATGCACTAGTAAAAAAAGGGCGGCTTGAATCGCCACGACTATCGTAGACACTCCTGAGCCATAATATCGGGCACAAGGAGAAGATATGAGCGGTAAGCGGTACACAGAGGAATTCAAGATTGCTGCGGTCAAGCAGGTGTCGCAGGGTGGTTACCCGGCGACCGAAGTGGCGTCGCGGCTTGGGGTAAGCATCCATAGCTTGTACGCCTGGACGAAGCGCTATGGCGTGCCCGAGGCGGAGCGCAAGGCTGTCGATGCCCAGTCTGACGAGATGCGGCGCCTGAAGGCCGAGCTCAAGCGCGTCACGGAGGAGCGTGACATATTGAAAAAGGCCGCGGTGTACTTTGCCAAGACGTCCGGGTAAGGTACACCTTAATTGCTCAGTTACAGGACCAGTTCCCGGTGCGCCGGCTGTGCAAAGTGCTTGAGGTGCATCCGAGCGGCTTCTATGCCTGGCGGCTGAATCCTGAAAGCAAGCGCACCAGGGAAGACAAGCGTCTACTCGTCCCGATCAAGGAGTCATGGCTGGAAAGCGGCAGCGTGTACGGCTACCGCAAGGTCAGCGACGATCTGCGCGAACTCGGTGAACAATGCGGTGTCAATCGTGTCCACCGCCTCATGAGGTCCGCTGGGATTCGTTCCCAAACCGGTTACGCCAAGCGCAAGTACAAACGAGGCGGCGCGCCATCGCTGGTAGCGCCCAATCATCTGCAGCGCCAGTTCGATGTGCAGGAACCCAATCGCGTCTGGGTCACGGACATCACCTACATCCGCACCTATGAGGGCTGGCTGTATTTGGCCGTGGTGCTTGATCTGTTCTCGCGCCAGGTTGTTGGCTGGTCGATGAGTTCACGCATCGATCGCGAACTGGCGATGAATGCGCTCTTGATGGCCGTCTGGCGTCGGCAGCCCAAGAATGCGGTGATGGTGCACTCGGATCAGGGTAGCCAATTTAGCAGCTACGACTGGCGCGACTTCTTGGATGAGCACAACCTGCAGCAGAGCATGAGCCGGCGCGGAAACTGCCATGACAACGCCGTGGCCGAGAGCTTCTTCCAGCTCCTGAAACGGGAGCGAATCAGGCGCAAGATCTACGGCACTCGGGAAGAAGCAAAGCAGGATGTCTTCGATTACATCGAGATGTTTTACAATCCGAAGCGTCGGCACAGCTTCAGCAATGACTTGTCGCCGGTTGAATATGAAAAGCAGTATTTCCAACGGCTCGCGAGTGTCTAGAAAACTCGTGGCGATTCAGCTAATGCCGCCCTCCAATCCTTCTACAACGATCCTCAGAAATCGATCGTCGCCGACACCGCCAGCGTGCGCGGTGCACCGGCCACCAGGTAGCCATAGGTCGGGTAGCCACCCGACGACGCCCAGTAGTTCTTGTCGGTGACGTTGTCCACGCGCGCGCGCAGGGTGACGTCGCGGTCCATCACGCGCGTGCGCCAGGTGGCACCGAGGTCGAGGCGGGCCCACGACGGCAGCTTCTGGGTGTTGGCGTTGTTTGCGTACTGGGTCGCGGTGTAGACCGTGCGCGCGTTCAGCGTCACACCCGGCAAGTTCGGCACGTCCCAGTCGGCGTTCAGGTTGACCTGGATTTCCGGTACGCCGATCGCTTCCAGGCCATTCGTCGCCGCGCCCTGCGGCAGGCGCTGCTCGGTGTCGAGCAGGGTGGCGCCGCCCAGCAGGCGCAGGCCCTTGGCCGGCATGCCGAACACCGATAGCTCGACGCCGCGGTTGCGCTGCTCGCCTGCGGTGACGAAGCGGTTGCCGACGATGCCGGTCAGCGGCTGGCCGGTGGTGAACAGGGCGATGCTGCCGCCCAGCTTGCCGGCGTCGACCTTGACGCCGACTTCCTTCTGGCGCGAGACATAGGGTTCGAGCGGCTGGTTCGGGTTGTCGAGCGGCGTGCCCTGGGCGTTGGTGGCCGCCGAGCCGCCCTGCTGCAGCGCCTCGATATAATTCGCATACAGCGAGACGTTCTTGCTCGGCTTGTACACCAGGCCCGCGACCGGGGTGTTCTCGCTGCGGCGGTAGCTGGCGCCCGGTGCGCCGCCGGCGCCCGACACGTAGTCGTAGCCCTCGTCCTTCAGGCGCTGGTGGCGGATACCCACGGTCAGCAGCACGCTGTCATCCATGAACGACAAGGTATCGGCGATCGCCGCGCTCGACAGGATGGTCTTGCGCGTCACCAGCGGGTTGTTCAGGTCGCCGCCGAAGGGCCAGGCATCGGCTGCCGGCGCCGCCACGTCCACCGGACGGTAGATGTTGGTATTCCAGCCGCTGAACGCGCCCATCGCATACGCGTTCTTCGACTCCGAATGGAAACCCGACACCGTGGCCGACAGCGTGTGGCCGACCGAGCCGGTGCGCAGCGTGGTGCGGGCGCCGACTTCGCCGGTTTTCACGTCGTCTTCGCGCACGTTGTCGAAGCGGGTCTGGTAGCCGCTGCCATCGACGGCATTCACGTTCATCGAGGCCAGCACGTTCGATTCGTCGGTCTTGCGCATGCCCAGCGCTGCCCAGCCGACAGAGTTGGCGCCGAGGTCGACTTCTGCGCGCAGGGTGCCGAACACGTCGCGCTCCTTCGAATTCGTCCATGGCTGGGCCCAGTTGCTATCCGAGTCCGGGGCAGCGACGATCGGCAGGCCGGGGCCGACGGTCACGCTCGGGCGCGCGTTGTACAGCTTGTGGTCCTGGTAGCCGACGTCGGCCGAGACGCGGAAGGCATCGCCGCGCCAGTCGGCGCCGACCGAGAACACGCTCAGCTCGCGCTCTTCGCGGTCGATGGCGGTGTCGCCGTCGCGGCGCACGGCGTTGATGCGGATGCCGCCGCGGTTATCCGGGCCGAAGCGGCGCCCCAGGTCGGCCGCGCCGTACAACTGGCCGCCCGATTCGACGCCGACCGTGAACTGGCTCAGGTCCTTGTTCGGGGCGCGCTTCGGCAGCAAATTGATCATACCGCCGATGCCGCCGCCGCCCGGCGCCGCGCCATTCACGAAACTGTTCGCGCCGCGGAAGACTTCCACGCGCTCGAGCAGCTCGGCCGCGACGAACTGGCGCGGCAGCAGGCCGTATAAACCGTTGTACGCGAGGTCGTCGGAATTGACGGCAAAACCGCGGATCACGTACAGCTCCTGGTAGTTGCCGAAGCCGCGCGCCACGCGCACCGACGGGTCGTTCTGCACCACGTCGGCCACGCTGCGCGCCTGCTGGTCCTGGATCAGCGCGTGGGTGTAGTTGGTGGTGTTGAAGGGCGCGCTCATGATGTCGACGTTGCCGAGCAGGCCGAGACGGCCGCCGCGCGCCACCTGGCCGCCGGCGTAGTCGCTCGGCAGACCCTGGGCCGAGGCGTCGGCCGAGGCGGTGACGACCACGGTTTGCATCGGCTGGTCGGATGCCGGCTGGTCGGCGGCTGGGACGGTGGTCTGGGCGCTGACGGAAGCGGAGAACAGCAGGGCGCCCAGGGCGAGCGGAGTGAGGCGGAAAGTCGAGTGTGTCATGTGCAGAAGCGGTGAAGCCGTGTTGTTGTTAGATGAGAATGATTCGCAATATTATGCGCCGAAAGCTTGCGGCTGTAAATGAGAACCATTATTATCTGTAGCTCTTCGTCTGTCCCGAGCTTCAATGTCTACTCAATCCCTGCGCTGGTGGAGCTGGATCCACAAGTGGAGCAGCCTGGTCTGCACCGTCTTCATGCTCCTGCTGTGCCTGACCGGCCTGCCGCTGATCTACCACCACGAGATCGGCCGCCTGCTCGGCAACGATGTCGAGGCGCCGGCGCTCGCGCCCGAGGTGGCGGCCAATCCGCCGAAGGCCAACCTGGACGAGGTGATCGCCTCGGCCAAGGCCCTGTATCCGAACAAGATCATGATGTACATGTCGCAGGAGCTCGACGAGCCCGCGATCTGGAACGTCACCCTGGGCGACCACCCGAACGACGAACACTACAAACCGATCGCGGTGGACGCGCGCACGGCGCAGGTCATCACCGAGCCGGCCTTCGAGGGCGGCGCCTTCATGTCGACCATGCTGCGCCTGCACGTGGACATGTTCGCCGGCCTGCCGGGCATGCTCTTCCTCGGCTTCATGGGCCTGCTGCTGATCGTTGCCATCATCAGCGGCGTGGTGCTGTACGCGCCCTTCATGCGCAAGCTGGAATTCGGCACCGTGCGCCACGAGCGCAGCACGCGCCTGAAGTGGCTCGATTTGCACAATTTGCTCGGCATCGTGACCCTGGTGTGGGCGCTGGTGGTCGGCGCCACCGGCGTCATCAACACCCTGGCCGACGTGCTGCTGAAGGTCTGGCAGGCCACCGAGATCGCCGCCATGATCGAGCCCTACAAGGACGCCAGGCCGCTGGTCGAGATGGCCTCGGTGGACGCCGCCATGAAGACGGCCGTCGCGGCCGAGCCGGGCATGCAGGTCGGCTTCATCGCCTTCCCCGGTACGCCGTTCGCCACGCCGCACCACTACGGCGTCTACATGCACGGCGACCAGGCCTTCAGCTCGCGCCTGTACAAGCCGGTGCTGATCGACGCCGGCAACGGCAGCATCACCGATCGCCGCGAACTGCCCTGGTACCTGACCGCGCTGCTGGTGTCGCAGCCGCTGCACTTCGGCGACTACGGCGGCGGCTGGATGCAGTTCCTGTGGGCGGTGCTCGACGTCGCCACCATCGTCGTGCTCGGCAGCGGGCTGTACCTGTGGATCAAGCGCGGACGCAGGGCGCGCGCCGACGCGAAACAGGCGCAGCATGCAAAGGCGGCCCCCGGCATGCAGCCGGTGCTGGCGCGTTCGGGAGAACAGCGATGAGCAGCCCGTTCATGAAACTCTGGGGCGTGCCGATCCTGCTCGGCATCCTGACCCTCATCGGCCTGCTCAGCGCCCTGTTCGGCGACGGCGTCTGGGATGCGGTGTCGGCGCTGGCGCTGGGCACGCCGGTGGCGGTGGGCGCCTGGTTCAGCCTGCGCCGCAAGCCGGGCTAAGCGCTTTCCTGGCGCTGCCCCCGGCGGCGGCTCACAGCTCCAGCTGCTCGCCCGCGTGCTCGCCCGAGCGCGGCGCCGGCTTGTCGTGCGCGGACAGCGTGATGGTCGCGGCGACTGCGATCACCACCAGCGCCACGGCCACGCCGGCCGCCATGCTCCAGCGCCGCTGCACCCGCCGGAAGTGTTCCAGATTGTCCCAGCGCCCGTTGCGCCAGGCCGATTGCCGCCCCTTCAACCCGAGCATCACGCGCACGACCAGGCCGATGCCGGGAACCAGGCCGAGCAGGCCCCACCACGTCCGGTTCGGTATCGCCCAGATCCAGCTGAACACGAAGCCGCCCCAGGACCAGCCGGCCACGCCCTCGGGCACGCGCTCCGGTGTGCCCCGGCCCGGGGTGTTCGCCGGGGTCTTCATGTTGGCATCGTCAAGCATGCCGTTCTCCCTTCGTTCAAGCAACAGGTCCACATTGTAGGCGTTCAGCAGGTCTTAAGCATTGCCAGGAAATCCACGGGTATAACGTTGACAGCAACTCAACCTTACCTGGAGACCGACAATGAAAGACCTCATCCGCGCCAACAAGGGTTTCATCGCATTCCTGCTGCTGTTCGGCGTGTTCCGGACGGCGGTGGCCGACTGGAATCCGATTCCGTCGCCCTCGATGCGGCCGACCCTGCTGGAAGGCGACGTGGTCTTCGTGAACCGCCTGGCCTATGACGTGAAGGTCCCGCTCACCAACAACATCCTGGCCCACACGGGCGAGCCGCAACGCGGCGACGTGGTCACCTTCGATTCGCCGCAGGACGGCACGCGCCTGATCAAGCGCCTGGTGGCGCTGCCGGGCGACGTGGTCGAGCTGAGGAACGAGCGCCTGGTGATCAATGGCCAGCAAGCGCAATGGGGCCCGGTCGAGCAGGTAGTCGAGCCGCTCGGCGACGCCTACGTGCCGGCGCTGCGCGTGAACGAAAGGATCGACGGCCATACGCGCCAGGTCCAGTTCGTCCCGCGCATCAAGTCGCCGGTGCGCAGTTTCGGCCCGGTGACGGTGCCCGCCGGCCAGTACCTGATGCTGGGAGATAACCGCGACAACAGCGCCGACTCGCGCTACATCGGCTTCGTGCCGCGCAATCTGCTGATCGGGCGCGCGGAGCGCTTGCTCGTCTCGGCCGATACCCTGGGCAACTGGATGCCGCGCTTCGACCGTTTCGGCCAATCCCTGCGCGACTGAGCGGCGCCGGGGCGGCTCAGGCCGCCACGGGCTCGGCGCAGGTGGCCAGGCAATTGCGCCCGTCCATCTTGGCCCGGTACAGCAGCCCGTCGGCCGCCTCGATGCAGGCCAGGGGCGCGGCTTCGCTATCGACCGCCGGGCGGCAGGTGTGCACGCCGAGGCTGACGGTGACCGCCGCGCAGGGGCTGTCGGCATGCGCGATGCCGAGCGCCTGCACCGCCTGGCGGATCTTCTCGGCCACCGCGCGTGCGCCGTCGCCGTCGGTGTCCGGCAGGATGATCGCGAATTCCTCGCCGCCGTAGCGCGCCGCCAGGTCGGTCGGGCGGCGCGGGCCGGTGGCGATGGCGGCGGCCACGCGGCGCAGGCAATCGTCGCCGGCCACGTGGCCGTAGCGGTCGTTGAATTTCTTGAAGTAGTCGACGTCGAGCAGGATCAGCGAGAGCGGCTGGCCGCTGCGCCGCGCGCGCTCGTGTTCGGCGGCCAGGGTCTCGTCGAAGCGGCGGCGGTTGGCCAGCCCGGTCAGGGCATCGCTGTCGGCCAGCTGGCGCAGCGTGACGTTGCGCAGTTCGAGGGCGGCGCGGGCCGCGCGCAGCTCGTCCTCGAGCGCCTCGCGCACGCGCAGCTGGCGGATCATGCGGCGCACGCCCCAGGCCAGCATGCACACGGCAAACAGCACCACGCAGCTCATCTTGACCGCGGCGAACCACCAGTCCTTCAGGATTTCGTCCTTGGCCTGGGCGGTGGCGACCAGCAACGGGAAGCCGTCGACGTGGCGGTAGCTGTACAGGCGCTCGATGCCGTCGATCCTGGCCACCAGCATCGCGGTCCCGGCGGCGCCGGTTTTCCGGTACACCTGGAACACGGGCCCGCCGGCAATGCTGGTGCCGACCATCTCTGGGTTGAAGGGGCGGCGGTAGAGCAGGGTGCCGTCGTCGATGGCGAGGATGATGGTGCCGGTCTGGCCGACATCGAAGCTGTCGTAGAACTTGCCGAAGAAGTCGAGCCGCAGCGAAGCCATGGCCACGCCGCCGAAGCTGCCGTCGGGACGGTTGATGCGGCGCGTGACGGGAATCGTCAGGACGCCGCTCGAACGGCTGTGGATGGGTTTGCCGATGCGGGTGCCGGTGCCGGCATGGGTCATGTGGTAACGGAAGTATTCACGGTCGATGTTGCTGCCCGGCAGCAAGGTCGGCAGCGAGGTCGCCAGGCGCGTGCCGTCGGCGCCATACACGAAGAGTTCCTGGATTTCCGCGCTCTCGCCGGTAATGCGCCGCATGCGCGCTTGCATGCGGCGGCCGTCGAGACGGTCCGGCCCGTCTTCCTCGGCGCGTTCGACCAGCTCCGCCAGCACCGCATCGGCGCTGTTCAGCGAGCGCTCGGCATGCGAGGCCAGCGCGCGCGCCATGTTCCCGGTGCTGACCGCCGTCTGCTCCAGCTCGCCCTGGCGCGAAGCCCACAGGCTCCAGCCGTGCAGGCCCACCAGCAGCAGGCAGAAGGCTGTCATCAGGAGCACCGAGCGCAGCATCATCGGCTTGCGCAGCTGGTCGAGGCGCTGCAGGCGGCGGTTCAGGTCTGCGGGAGTAGGCATGGGTTTTCGGAAGAGCGGAATGGAGCGAGGATAGCCGCACAGGTAGAATAAATCCATCGGGCAACTTTAATTCTCTGTGGGAAGCGTACTTTCGGCGCTTGCGTGCTGTTAATCAGGTTGCCCGGATACAACAGGTTACCAGCCTGGCAAAACCGCGGGTCGGATCGTGCGCGGTTATGGGCATCATGGGGACGCCCGGCCGGTTGCCGCAAATCTCTGTACAATCGCGGGCCGTGCGCCGCCTGTCGTGGCGCATCACGATGACCTGGAAAGCTTCCTGATGTACCGAATCCTGACCGTCGTCCTGGCCTGCCTCGGCATGGCCGGGGCGCTTGCGATCGACACCTATCTTCCTTCGATGCCCGCGATCGGGCGCGACTTCGGCGTCGGCCCGGTGGCCGTGCAGCAGACGCTGAGCGTGTTCCTGTTCACCTTTGCCTTCATGATGCTGTTCTACGGCACGCTGTCGGACTCCTTCGGCCGGCGCCGCGTGATCCTGGTGGCCATGACCCTGTACACGATCGGTTCGATCGGCGCCGCCTTTGCCCCGACCTTCGGCTGGCTGCTGGCCTTCCGCGCGCTGCAGGGCCTGTCGGCCGGCGCCGGTTCCGTGATCGGCCAGGCCATCGTGCAGGACCGCCTGAAAGGCGCCGAGGCGCAGAAGATGATGTCGAACATCATGATGGTGTTCGGCCTGGCCCCGGCCATCGCCCCGATCCTGGGCGGCTGGCTGCACGTGCACTTCGGCTGGCGCTCGACCTTCATCTTCCTGGCGGTGTTCGGCGTGCTGCTCATCCTGGCCTGCCTGAAGCTGCTGCCGGAAAGCCTGCCGGTCGAGAAGCGCCAGGCCTTCCACCCGGGCACGATCGCGCGCAACTACGGCAAGGTGCTGCGCCACCCGCAATTCCTGCTGCTGTCGCTGTCGGTCGGCCTGGCCTTTGGCGGGCTGTCGCTGTACATCGGCTCGGCGGCCAATTTCGTGATGGTGATCCTGGGGCTGCCGGAAACGGCGTTCGCCTGGATGTTCATTCCGCTGATCGGCGGCATGGTGCTCGGGTCGGCCTGGGGCGGCAAGCGTGCGGCCAACACGGACCCGGTGAAGCTGAAATGGATAGGCTTCGGCTTCATGGCGGCGTCGACCGTGCTGAACATCGGCTACAACGCGCTGTTCCCGGCGGCGATCCCGTGGGCGGTGCTGCCGCTGGCGATCTATACGTTTGGTCTCGCGGTGGCGATGCCGGCGATCCAGATGAACGCGCTGAGCCTGTTCCCGGACAACCGCGGGCTGGCTTCGTCGATGCTGGGCTTCATCCAGATGATGTCGTTCGCGCTGGTGTCGGGGCTGGTGGCGCCGCTGCTGTTCGAGAGCGCCTTCCTGCTGGCGTGCGGGGTGGGGGTGGGGCTGGTGCTCAGTTTCCTGGCGTGGAGGGGGAGCAAGCTGGCTTGACGGTTCGGCTGGTCAGGCGTTGGTTGAACGCGTGGACGGCGGAGCCGACCACCCCACGGTAGGGTGGACGGGTGTCCCGTCCACGCGTCGATCGGTCGAATCCGATGTGTCGTGACCGCTGATCTTGCCGGTCACAATCGTCACATCACCGCCGATGCTGCTTCATCGCCGAATCCACTTCGCGCTTGGCATCGCGGTCCTTCTCGGTGGCGCGCTTGTCGTGCTGCTTCTTGCCCTTGGCCAGGCCGATCTCGCACTTCACCCGGCCGCCCTTGAAATGCAGGTTCAGCGGCACCAGCGTGTAGCCCGAGCGCTCCACTTTGCCGATCAGCTTGTCGATCTCGGCGCGCTTGAGCATCAGCTTGCGCGTGCGCAGGGCTTCCGGGTGGCTGAACGAGGATGCCGTGGTCAGCGCACTGATGTGGGCGCCGAACAGGAACAGCTCGTCGCCGCGTACGACGACATAGGCTTCCTTGATCTGCACGCGGCCCTCGCGGATCGCCTTGACTTCCCAGCCTTCCAGCACGATGCCGGCCTCGTAGCGGTCCTCGATGAAGTAATCGAAAAATGCTTTCTTGTTATCAACAATGCTCATGAAATAGCGAAAACTCGCGGGTCGGTTAAACTACTGCTGTCGCGCCCGGAAAGGCGCAAAATGCAACTTGTCCAACATCATAACAAACGGTTGACCAATGGCAGTAGTGCACAAATCAGTTTTCTTAGGCTATAGCGCCGAACAGATGTTCGATCTGGTCGCGAAGGTGGAAGATTATCCGAAGTTCCTGCCCTGGTGCAGCGGCGTGAAGCTGCTCGAACGCACCGACGACAAGCTGGTTGCCAGCCTGGGCATCAACTTCCACGGCGTGAAGCAGAGCTTTACCACGTCGAACCACAACCAGCGCCCCACGCAGATGAAGATGCACCTGGTCGACGGCCCCTTCAAGATGCTGGAAGGAACCTGGAACTTCAAGGCCCTGCGCGCCGACGCCTGCAAGATCGACTTCGACCTGCACTACGAATTCTCCAGCATCATCCTGGCCCAGCTGGTCGGGCCGGTGTTCGGCATGATCGCCAACAGCATGGTCGATTCCTTCTCCAAGCGCGCCGAGGCCCTGTATGGCTGACGCAGTGGCCGACACCTTGGCCGACACCCTGCAGGTCTACGTCAGCTACGCCACCGCGCAGCGCGAATTCCTGCGCCCGCTGCGGGTCCCACCGGGAACCACGATCGGCCAAGCGGTCGAGACCAGCGGCGTGCTGGCCGAGTTCCCCGAAATTAACCTCGTAACCCAGCCGGTCGGCATCTACGCCAAGAAGAAAACCCTGGACACCGTCCTGCGCGAGCGCGACCGCATCGAGATCTACCGCCCGCTAATCGCCGACCCCAAGGATTCGCGTCGCAAGCGCGCCGCTAAGAAGGATGCGCCACCTCGTACCTAGCGAGGCCTGACGCCGCTTCCCGAGCGCGGCCTGGCGGCGCCTCGCGCTCCGCGCAGGCAGGATCGTGCCGCAATTCGCCCGCCGATGGCGATATTGGTATTGTTTTACGGTAAGATGGCGAGCCTTTGCGGCTCCTCCTGCCTCTTGCTCCGTATGATAAGTGCCCTGAGTCTTTTGCTGATAACCACTGGTCTGGCGGTTGTGATGCTGTTCGTCCTGACCTCGCTGGCCGGCAGCAAGATCGCGGGCGTGCGCGAATGGGGGCAGGCAAATGCAATCGCCATCCTGGGCCTGGTGCTGGCGGCCAGCCGCGGCATCGTGCCCGATTTGCTGTCGATCGAAGCGGGGAATGGCCTGCTGGCGGTGGCGATCTGCCTGATGCTGGCCGGCTTCCGGCGCCACCTGGGCCAGCCGGTGCCGGTGCGCCTGCTGGCCGGCGGCTGCATCCTCACCGTGGCGATGGTCGCCGCGTTCCACTACGGCGTCGATTCGCTGCCCCTGCGCACGATGACGGTGTCGCTGTTCCACGGCATCGTCTGCTGCGCCATCGGCTTCGGGATTCCCCTGCCGGCCCAGGCGCGCCTGCGCTACGCCTGCCTGTTCACCAAGGGCGCGGCGCTGCTGCTGGCCCTGGGCCACTTCGTGCGCGGCCTGGCCTTTGCCTTCCAGGCCGACGTGCCGGCCGGCTTCCTCGAACCCACCACCCAGAACCTGGTCTTCTTTGCCCTCGGCACCCTGGCCTTGCCCGGCCTGACGCTGGGCGCGGTGATGATGGCCAACGCGCGCATGGTGTCCGACGCCACCTATGCCGCCGAGCACGACCACCTGACCGGCGCCCCCACGCGCCGCGCCTTCTTCGCCGCAGCCGAACGCGAGCATGCGCGCGCCGTGCGCGACGGGGGCGAACTCGGCATGCTGATGCTCGACGTCGACTACTTCAAGCGCATCAACGACACCCACGGCCACGCCGTCGGCGACAGGGTGCTGCGCGACCTGGTGCGCCACGCCCGGGACGCCCTCCGCACGGTCGACTATTGCGCACGCATCGGCGGCGAGGAGTTCGCGGTGCTGCTGCCGGACGCCAGCGCGGACACGGCGCTGGCCGTGGCCGAACGCCTGCGCGCCGCGCTCGACCGTTCGCTGCCGGCAGCGAACGGCCTCGCGGTGGCCTATACGGTGAGCATCGGCGTGGCCATGCTGGCCGAAGGGGAGAGCGTCGGCAGCCTGCTGGCGCGCGCCGACGCCGCCCTGTACGCGGCCAAGGCGGGCGGGCGCAACCGTGTCGTCAGGGCTGGCATGCCGCCGCGCCTGCGACGTGCGGCAGCGGGGCACGGGGCCTACGGCTGAGGCTTCGGCTTCCCTGACGGGCGCGCCTGCTACTTGCGTGGCCGAAGCAGATCGTTCGTTCCTGGATAATGGAAATATTAATATAAACATCACTGTATTCCGATGCAAGTAGTTGCGCTGTTGCAACTTGTCGGGAAAGGTTCGACGTTTCTTGATATCATGTCCTGCTTTCCTCGGGACTGACCGGAACAGGTCCGACAGCCGGCAGGGCGCCGCAACGCGCTCGCCATCGGCACAGGGAACACTGCCCGCGGCCTTGCCGCCATCTTCCGGCTACTTTCCTTCACGATGTTGAATGCCCTGAGTCTGCTATTGGTCACCACCGCCTTCTCGGTCGTCATGCTGCTGGTGCTGTCTTCGCTTGCCGGCAGCAAGGTCGCGGGCATCCGCGAATGGGGCCAGGCGAACGCGCTGGCCGTCATTGCGCTGCTGCTGTTCGCCTCGCGCGGCGTGATGCCCGACGTGCTGTCGATCGAGGTGGCCAACGGCATGTACATCGCCACCATCGCCCTGATGTACGCAGGCTTCCGGCGCCACGTGGGCCAGCCGGTGCCCGAACCCTGGCTGCTGGCCGGCGGCGCCGCCACCCTGCTGGCGGTGGCGGTCTTCCACTACGGCTGGGATTCGCTGCCGCTACGCAGCGTGGCCGTATCAAGTTACTACGCCGGCATCTGCTTCGCGATTGCCGCGACCTTGCCGATTCCGGCCGACCGCCGCCTGCGTTACCCGTTCGCATTTACTCGCATCGCCGCTTCGGTGGTGGGCGCCATCCACGTCTCGCGCGCCCTGTTCTACGGCTACGCGGCTGCCTCGTCGCCGCTGGTCTTCCTCGACCCCGCCACCTACAACCTGGTGTTCTTCGGCTTCGGCACGATGGCGCTGCCGGCCCTGACGCTGGGCGCGGTGATGATGGCGAATGCCCAGGTGATTTCGGAAACGGCCTACGCGGCCGATCACGACCACCTGACCGGCGCCCCGTCGCGCCGCGCCTTCTTCGCCGCCGCCGAGCGCGAGCATGCGCGTGCCGGACGCCACGGGAGCGGCCTGGGCCTGCTGCTGATGGACGTCGACCATTTCAAGCGCATCAACGATACCCACGGCCACGCCGTCGGCGACCAGGTGCTGCGCGACCTGGTGCTGCACACCCAGGAAGTGGTGCGCAAGATCGACTATTGCGCGCGCCTGGGCGGCGAAGAATTCGCCGTGCTGCTGCCGGACGCCAGCTTTGAGACCGCACTGGCCGTGGCCGAGCGCGTGCGCGCCGCGCTGGACCGCTCGCTGCAGCTGGCGCCGGCAACGATTCCCGTCGCCTACACGGTGAGTATCGGCGTGGCCATGCTGGAAGAGGGCGAGAACATCACGGGGCTGATGGCGCGCGCCGACAAGGCGCTGTATGCCGCCAAGGCGGGCGGACGCAACCGGGTGGCGCGGGCGGTGGCCACGGCGCCGGTGCAGGACGTGCGCGGCGCGGCGGGAGAGGGTTAAAGACGGCTGGCTTTGCTGCCGCTCAGCGGCATTCTGCCGCCATCGCATTGGCGCGGGCGCTGCGCTGGGCGCGCTCGGCGTCGTTCAGGTAGCGCTTCTGGCCATCGGCGCCGACGTCGGCGATGCGGATGCCCGAATCGAGCATCTGCCTGGCCCTGTGCACCTCGCCGCAGTGCTCGGTTTTTTGCGCGGCGATGCGCGCCTGCTCCTGCGCCTTCAGCTCGGCTTCCTGGCTTTCCTTCAGGCGCTTGCGGAAGTCGGCGTCCTTCTCGGCCAGGGTCTGCGGGGCCTTGGCCCCGGGTTTTGCGCCGGCAGCGGCGGCAGCCGGGTCGGCCGGCGTGGACGCCGTGGCGGCGCCTGCCGGGTTCGTCGGAACGGGCGGCGCGGTGCGTGCAGCAGCAGCGGGCGTGGCCGGCTGCACCGAGATGGCCGGCATGCCCGGCGCCTTCAGGATGCGCGCAGGCGGCGTGCCGGGCGGCGGCGGCTGGTCCGAATAATGGCGCACGCCTTTCGGATCCACCCACACGAATTGCGCCTGCGCCAGGCCGGCGGCAAAGAGCAGGGCGGCGGCAGCTGCACGGCGCAGCAGCGCAGCAGGGGAAGACGAGGCAGGCGAAGGCATGACGGGTAACATCGAATATTTCCTTACGTAACTATTCGAGATTTCGCCATGATTCACCCGGACTGTCAATCGCGGATAAGGCTCAGTTCCCATTTCTTGCCATTATTTCGAGGGTTCGTGCGCCGCGAACCACAGGTTTCTGTATAATTCGCTTTTGCGCCTATAGGAAAATGCTATGCGTCTACTCCAAAAAGCACTCACGTTCGATGATGTGCTGCTCGTCCCGGCCTACTCCAATGTTCTTCCGGCTGACACTTCCCTCCGTACCAAGCTGACCCGGAACATTACGCTGAACATCCCGCTGCTGTCGGCGGCGATGGACACCGTGACCGAGGCGCGCCTGGCCATTGCGATGGCCCAGGAAGGCGGCATCGGCATTATCCACAAGAATTTGCGCCCGGCCGACCAGGCTAGAGAAGTCGCCCGCGTCAAGCGCTTCGAAGCCGGCGTGCTGCGCGACCCGATCACCGTCCCGCCGACGATGAAGATCCGCGACGTCATCGCCCTGCAGCACCAGCACGGCTTCTCCGGCTTCCCTGTCGTCGAAGGCAAGCAGGTGGTCGGCATCATCACCAACCGCGACTTGCGTTTCGAGGAAGACCTGGACGCGGAAACCCGCACCAAGATGACCCCGCGCGAGAAACTCGTGTACGTGAACGAGGAAGCGGACACCGAAGAAGCCAAGCGCCTGATGAACAAGCACCGCCTCGAGCGCGTGCTGGTCGTCAACGAAGCCTTCGAGCTGCGCGGCCTGATCACCGTGAAGGACATCCTGAAGTCGCACGAGCACCCGTTCGCATCGAAAGACGCGCAGGGTAAACTCCTGGTCGGCGCAGCCGTCGGCGTGGGCGAGAAGGACCGCGAACGCGTGGAACTGCTGGTCGCCGCCGGTGTCGACGTGCTGGTGGTCGACACCGCCCACGGCCACTCGCAAGGCATCCTCGACGCTGTCAAGACCATCAAGACCCGCTACCCGCACGTGGACGTCATCGGCGGCAACATCGCCACCGCAGCCGCGGCCAAGGCGCTGGTCGAAGCCGGCGCGGATGCGGTGAAAGTCGGCATCGGCCCAGGCTCGATCTGCACCACCCGTATCGTCGCCGGCGTCGGCGTGCCGCAGATCACCGCGATCTCGAACGTGGCCGAAGCCCTCGAAGGCACGGGCGTGCCCTGCATCGCCGACGGCGGCATCCGCTTCTCGGGCGACGTCTCGAAAGCCCTGGCGGCTGGCGCCTCGACCGTCATGATGGGTTCGATGTTTGCCGGTACCGAAGAAGCGCCGGGCGAAGTCATCCTGTACCAGGGCCGCAGCTATAAATCCTATCGCGGCATGGGTTCGCTGGGCGCGATGGCCGAAGGCTCGGCCGACCGCTACTTCCAGGACGCCTCGGCCAAGGCCGAGAAATTCGTTCCGGAAGGCATCGAAGGCCGCGTCGCCTACAAGGGCAGCGTTCTGGCGATCATCTACCAGCTGGTCGGCGGCGTGCGCCAGTCGATGGGCTACTGCGGCTGCGCGACGATCGACGAACTGCGCGAAAAGGCGGAATTCGTCGAGATCACCTCGGCCGGCATGCGCGAATCGCACGTCCACGATGTCCAGATCACCAAGGAAGCGCCGAACTACCGTTCGGAATAAACTGGAAAGCGGCCCGAGTGGCCGCTTTTGGTATTGGCTTTCGCTGCTGGCCGGGCCGCTTGTGTTGCGTTGAACGCACCGGCGGCCACGACTGGTTTTCGTAGGGTGGGCATGTGTAGTGCTGGCATTTAGCCAGCCCTACTGCCCACGCGGTCTCACCACATGATCAACCGCGCCGCCACACCCGGCCACCCGTCCCGAATTAATTAAACAAATTGGCCTCAATGCACTCCAAAATCCTCATCCTCGACTTCGGTTCCCAGGTCACCCAACTGATCGCCCGCCGCGTCCGCGACGCCGGCGTCTTCTCCGAAGTCTTCCCCTACGACATCGGCGACGACTTCGTGCGCAACTACGGCGCCTCCGGCGTCATCCTCTCGGGCAGCCACAACTCGACCCTGGAAGGCGACTCCCCACGCGCCCCGCAAGCCGTGTTCGAGCTCGGCGTCCCGGTCCTCGGCATCTGCTACGGCATGCAAACCATGGCCGCCCAGCTCGGCGGCAAGGTCGAGAACGGCAAAGTACGCGAATTCGGCTACGCCGAAGTGCGCGCCCGCGGCCACACCAAACTGCTGAACGGCATCAACGACTTCGTCACGAGCGAAGGCCACGGCATGCTGCGCGTCTGGATGAGCCATGGTGACAAGGTCCTGGAAATGCCGGAAGGCTTCAAGCTGATGGGCTCGACCGACAGCTGCCCGGTGGCCGCCATGGCCGACGAAGAGCGCGGCTTCTACGCGCTGCAATTCCACCCGGAAGTCACCCACACCACGCAAGGCGAAGCCATCATCGGCCGCTTCGTGCACGAGATCTGCGGCTGCAAATCCGACTGGAACATGCCGGACTACATCGGCGAAGCGGTCGAGAAGATCCGCGCCCAGGTCGGCAGCGATGAAGTCATCCTGGGTCTCTCTGGCGGCGTCGACTCCAGCGTGGCCGCGGCCCTGATCCACCGCGCCATCGGCGATCAGCTGACCTGCGTGTTCGTGGACCACGGCCTGCTGCGCAAGGACGAGGGCAAGATGGTCATGGACATGTTCTCGAAGAACCTCGGCGTGAAGGTGCTGCGCATCGATGCCGAAGACCAGTTCATGGGCCACCTGGCCGGCGTGACCGATCCCGAGCAGAAGCGCAAGATCATCGGCCGCGAATTCGTCGAAGTGTTCCAGGTGGAAGCCGGCAAGCTGACCAATGCGAAATGGCTGGCGCAGGGCACGATTTATCCGGACGTGATCGAGTCGGCCGGCAAGGGCAAGAAGGGCCAGACCATCAAGAGCCACCACAACGTGGGCGGTCTGCCTGAGACGCTGAACCTGCAATTGCTGGAACCGCTGCGCGAACTGTTCAAGGATGAAGTGCGTAAGCTCGGCGTGGCGCTGGGTCTGCCGCACGACATGGTCTACCGTCACCCGTTCCCGGGGCCGGGCCTGGGCGTGCGTATCCTCGGTGAAGTGAAGAAGGAATACGCGGACCTGCTGCGCGAGGCGGATGCCATCTTCATCGAAGAGCTGCGCAATACGCCGTTCGAGCTGCCTGCGGTGGCCGGGATCGATCCGGGCAAGGCGCCGGTGAACTGGTACGAGGCGACTTCGCAGGCGTTTGCCGTGTTCCTGCCGGTGAAATCGGTGGGCGTGATGGGTGATGGGCGGACCTATGAATACGTGGTCGCGCTGCGCGCGGTGCAGACGCTGGACTTCATGACGGCGCAGTGGGCGCATTTGCCGCATTCGCTGCTGGGGAAGGTGTCGAATCGTATCATCAACGAGGTGCGTGGGTTGAATCGTGTGGTGTATGACATTTCGGGGAAACCGCCGGCGACGATTGAGTGGGAGTGACGTCTTGGGGGGTAACCCTTCTCTTGTGGCATGAAAGGGCTCGCTTCGGCGAGCTTTTTTTTGAGCTTAACGGTCTAGCGAGAGTCGTCTATAGCTATTTCAAGCTTGATGCTCGACTCGGCCCACGTCAGCCGACTGCTGTTGAGGCACGACCTTTGCGCCGGCCTTAGCAATGGGAAGTTGTGCTTAGGATTGGGCATTGATTCAAATCGGAGATACACCAACCGCCGGCTTTAGTCGGCGTTTTGCTTTAGTAATTTCAAGCAATTTCCGGCTCTGAGCTTGAAATCGTCTAATAAAAAACTCTGCCACTCGAAAGTTCTCGCATGACTTGTCGGGAAGTATCTCGGCGACGCCGCAAGCTCGGATAAATGCTTTACGGTCGTTGCGTCGAAGCCGCAAAATAAAAATGGAGGTAGCAAGGTATACTTTTGCCAACAGTTTCGCTGTAGGATTTGCTCTTTCCTTCGCGACACGAGCTTCGCCATGATTGAAACACTCGAAATTGACCAGGTCGCTACCTACCTCAACCGGCAAACGATGGCTGGCCTTAAAGACGTCAATTTCATCTTCGGACCTAACGGCGCTGGGAAGACCACAATTGGACGAGTTGTGGCGAACAAGTCTAGGCCCGAATACGCGAAGTGCTCCATCGCATGGCGTGATGGGATCGAAATGCAGCCTCTAGTCTACAACCGAGACTTCGTGGACGCGAATTTCAACATCGAAGGCCATCTGAAAGGCATCTTTACGCTTGGCGAGAAAGACATCGCCAACGAGCTGGCGATAAAAGCTAAGAAAGAAGAGGTCGACCGCCATGGCAACGACGTGGCGCAGCGCGCCAATACCCTTGGCGATGCGGTCAAGAAAACAGGAAAGCTCGGGGAACTCGCCCAGCTAGAAAAAGACTTTGCCGACCAATGCTGGGAGCGAAAGCGCAAGCACGATTCGACATTCGCGGATGCATTTACTGGCGTGAGAAACGACGCAGCTCGTTTCAAAGAGCGCTTGCTGCAACAGGCCCAGTCGAACAAGGCGGAGTTGCAAACGCTTGAATATCTAACCGAGCGAGCGGCCACAGTGTTTGGCGAGGCACCGCAACGGCAGAGCAAACTGTCGCCGTTGGCATTCGGGGCCATCGTGGCCTTGGAAGAAGATCCCATCCTCGCAAAGAAGGTAGTAGGCAAAGAAGACGTGGACATCGCCGACATGATTCATCGCCTGGGCCACAGCGACTGGGTCAAAGCCGGTCAAGCGCATTACGAAAGTAGCGAGCCGAAGTGCCCCTTCTGTCAGCAAACCGCGCCCGGAGGGTTGTCGGCTAGCTTGGAGGCCTACTTTGATGAGACTTTTGAACGGGATACGCAGGCAATAGCGGAACTGCAGGGTGCTTACGAAGGCGAATCTAGTTTCATTCTGGGCGCCCTCCACTCCCTCTCGGAATCCACATCACCCTTTTTGGACAAGTCAGCTTTTGAAGGCGAGCGGGCCGCGATCCACGCCAAGCTGCGGGCGAATGCTCTTATCTTGGCGAACAAGCGCAAAGAGCCGAGCGCGCCACAGCGGCTCGAATCGCTCGCGCAGCCTTTATCGGCAGTCTTCGACCTGATCGCGGCGGCCAACGTGAAGGTTGACGACCACAACCGCATTGTCGACGGCATTGGGGCCGAGAAGACGAATCTGACTGCTCAGGTATGGCGGCATATTCTCGAAGATATGAAGGTCGAGCATGAGATTTATGGCCGTAAGAAAGCTAGCGTGGAAGCCGCGATCAATAGCCTGCGAAGCCAGATCACGAGGTCCGAGGAGGCCAAAGTGAAAGCGCAGCGTGAACTGCGCGAGTTGGAAAAATCAGCCTCCACCGTCCAGCCCACAGTGGACGCTATCAACGACGTGCTCAGATCATTTGGCTTTAAAACGTTCACTCTGGCAAGAGCCGGCGACGACACGCAATACAAGCTTGTGCGACACGATGGAAAGGACGCGAAACATACTTTGAGCGAAGGCGAGAAATCGTTCGTTACGTTTCTTTACTTCTACCATCTCATCAAGGGAAGCGACAGCGACAGCGGTGCTGCGCGAGATCGAATTGTCGTGTTCGACGACCCTGTTTCAAGTATGGACAGCGACGTTCTATTTATCGTCAGCAGCTTGATTCGCGCGCTATTCGAGGACATGCGCAAGGGCCAAGGCTATATCAAACAAGTCTTTGTCTTGACCCATAACGTCTACTTCCACAAGGAAGTCTGCTTCGCCAGCCTCCAACGCAAAGGCGAGGGCAAGGGCGGAAAAGGTGGCAAAGGGAATGAACGCAGTATTTCCCGCAGCTTTTGGGTCGTGCGTAAGTCGCCGACTGGACCCCAGTTCGAGCGTTTCGACGACAATCCGATCAAGACGTCTTATGAGTTACTGTGGGATGAGGTGCGAAAGGATGAGCGGAATCCGTTGACGATCCAAAAC
The DNA here is from genome assembly GCF_057801335.1 of Massilia sp. BAP21. Classification (NCBI taxonomy): domain Bacteria; kingdom Pseudomonadati; phylum Pseudomonadota; class Betaproteobacteria; order Burkholderiales; family Oxalobacteraceae; genus Massilia; species Massilia sp. BAP21. Next base: position 5,445,918 of record NZ_CM173596.1, on the reverse strand, counting down.
ACCATGCGCAGGATCTTGGAGCACTACTTCAAGATTCTTGGTGGAATCGACTTCGACGAGCTCTGCGAGAAGTTTGAGGGCAGAGAAAAGCTAGTGTGCCGCTCGCTGCTTTCATGGGTCAATGATGGGTCACATTTTTCGCACGACGACGCTCACTTCGCGTTTGGCAAAGATGCTGTTGACGATCAAGTGGAAATATTCAAGAAGATTTTCGAGCGTGCCGAGCACCTGCCCCATTACGAGATGATGATGGCGAGAACGTAGGCGTAGGAAACATTACCCCAACATGCCATCTACCGAAACGCAATAATTACGGGCTTTTTTACGAGCTTTAACGATGCGTCCCGTGACTTATCTAGTCAAGCACAAAGTCGTATTGCTTGTACCGAGATAAAACAGCGCCTAGCCAGCGTCCGGCTCAATCGAATCCGCTCACTTCGGCGGCGTATTGCTGGGCCGGACCCAGATAAACGCGCAGATCGCAGCCGCCGCTGCACTGCTCGCACACACCATCAGCGCCACATGAAACGGCGCCAGCAAAGCGCGCCCCTGCGCAGTCAGAACCACGCCCAGCATCGCCGTTGCGATCAGCCCACCCCCACGCGCCACCGCGCTATTGAAGCCGGATGCGATCCCGGTATGGCTTCCATCCACCGATGACAACACCGCCGTGGTCAGCGGCGCCGCCACACAAGCCATGCCCAGCGCGATCACTAACAAGGCCGGCAGGACCGTCGCTGCATAGCTGCCGGCGCCAATGCGCAGCGCCAGCAGGAAGCCACCGGCGACGATCAGCGAGCCGATCGACAGGGGCAGGCGCGAGCCTTGGCTGGCTGCGACGCGTCCCATCAGCGGCGAGCCGATCGCCAGCACGACCGGGAAGGGCAGCAGCGCCGCACCGGCCTGCCTGGCCGAGTACCCCAGCGCCTGGATCAGCACGAACGGCACCAGCAGCATCAGCGCCCCGAGCGCGCCATACAGCAGGAAAGTCATCAGGTTCAACCCGGAAAACGCGCTCGAACCGAACAGTTTCAGGGGCAGCATCGCGCGCGCGCCGGCGCGCCGCTCGGCCCACAGGAAGGCCAGCAGGATCACGACGCCGGCCACCAGCGCCATGCCGGCCCACGGGGTCAGGTGTTTTTCGGCCGACGCGTCGGCTAGCCCCCAGGTGAGGCAAGCAAGACCGAGGCTGGCGAGCACGGCCCCGAGCAGATCGAGCGCAACCGGCTTGTCGCGCGTGTTCCCCGGCACGAAGCGCCAGGCCAGGAACATCGCCAGCGTCGCGATCGGCAAATTGATGTAGAAGACCGCGCGCCAGCCCATGGTGTCGATCAGCCAACCGCCCAGCAGTGGTCCGATCGCTCCGGCAGCGGCGCCGGCCGCAGCCCAGGTGCCGACCGCCCGCCCGCGTTTCTTCCCCTGGAAGGTCGCGCTCAGGACGGCAAGGCTGTTCGGCAGCAGCATGGCCGCGCCCACGCCCTGCAGCAGCCTGCCTGCCACCAGCAGCATCAGGCTTGGCGCGAGCGCGCAGAGCAGGGAGGCCAGTGCGAATACGCCGATGCCGGCCACGAGCACGCGCTTGCGCCCGTAGCGGTCGCCCAGCGCGCCGCCCAGCAGCAGAAGCGAACTGAGCGGCAGCAGGTAGCCGTTGACGACCCATGACAGGTCGGCGCCTCCGCCGGCGAAGTCGCGGCCGATCGCCGACAGGCCGACGTTGACGACCGAGCCGTCGATGAAAGCCAGGCTGCTTGCCAGGATCGAGGTGCATAGCACCAGGTTCGGATGCGCCGGCGCCTTGTCATGGGCGCGTGCGCTTGCCGCGAGCGTGCGGTCGCAATCGATGGGCAGGGTGCTCAAGCGCACGCCCCGAAGGGTTGATGTTCAAATAATGGCGGCATGACGGCATCGTGCTGCCCGGTGATGCCCGTGTCTGTTCGGATGCACACACATCAGGTGCCGGTGCATGGCGAGAGCAGGGTGCAGGCAGGCGCCTGCCTGACTACCCTCATCGCCTGCGCATGCTGGCGTTACCAATTCCCCCCAACAACATGTGTAAAACGCGCCCTTGCTAGTTCTTCGAAAGCTGGCGCGCAACCAGTAGATTGCTGCTGCATTCTGCGACGCATGACAAGGTTCGGAACTGGCGTTGAAGACATATATGCCGGCCTCGCTGGTGACATGTATTGCCTTGAAAGCTATACTCCAAGTCTCCGTCGACGAGGAACGCGCCATGTCTCTACTTGACCACCAGCTCGAATTGCTGTCGCCCGCCAAAACCGCCGAGATCGGCCGCGAGGCCATCCTGCACGGTGCCGACGCCGTCTACATCGGCGGCCCGGCATTCGGCGCCCGCCACAACGCCAGCAACTCCCTCGAAGATCTCGCCAGCCTGGTCCAGTTTGCCCACCGCTACCGTACCCGCATCTTCGTCACGATGAACACGATCATGCACGACGCCGAGCTCGATCTGGCACGCAAGCAGGCCTGGCAGCTGTACGAGGCGGGCGTCGATGCGCTGATCGTCCAGGACATGGGCCTGCTCGAACTCGACCTCCCGCCGATCCAGCTCCACGCCAGCACGCAGTGCGACATCCGCACCGTGGAGAAAGCGAAGTTCCTGGGCGACGTCGGTTTCTCGCAGCTGGTGCTGGCACGCGAACTGACGATAGACCAGATCCGCAAAATCCGCGCACAGGTCGACACGCCGCTCGAATACTTCATCCACGGCGCCCTGTGCGTCGCGTTCTCCGGCCAGTGCTACATCTCCCACGCGGACACAGGCCGCAGCGCCAACCGCGGCGACTGCTCCCAGGCCTGCCGCCTGCCTTATACGCTGACCGATAGCCAGGGCGGTGTCGTGGCCTACGACAAGCACCTGCTGTCGATGAAGGACAATGACCAGAGCCGCAACCTGGAGGCGCTGATCGACGCCGGCATCCGCTCGTTCAAGATCGAGGGCCGCTACAAGGACATGGGCTACGTGAAGAACATCACGGCCCACTACCGCCTGCTGCTCGACGAGATCCTCGAGCGCCGCGCTGGCTTCGTGCGCGCCGCCAGCGGGCACACGCAGGTCTTCTTCACGCCGGACGTCGACAAGAATTTCAACCGCGGCCACACCGACTATTTCGCCCAGGGCCGCCAGGACGACATCGGTGCCTTCGATTCGCCGAAGTACCTGGGCGTGCGCGTGGGCGCCGTCAGCAAGGTCGGCCCGGATTTCGTCGAGCTGATGACCGACGCGCCGCTGGCCAACGGCGACGGCCTGAACTACATGAACAAGCGCACCAGTGTCGGCATCGGCGTGAACACGGTGCAAAAGCTGGGCGAAAGCGAAGAGGGCCAGCGCTGGCGCGTATTCCCGAACGAGCCTGTCAGCGCCTTGCCTAGTTTGAAGCCCGGCACCGAAGTCCACCGCAACCGCGACCACGGCTGGGAGGCGGCGCTCACCAAACGCTCGGCCGACCGCAAGGTGGCGCTGCACCTGACGCTTTTCGAATCCGATGGCGGCCTCGCCTTGCGCCTGCGCGACGAGGATGGTATCGAGACGGTGACGCATGCGCAGCTGCCGCTGCAGCTGGCGCACAATCCCGATCAGGCCGACGCGGCGCTGCGCACCAGCCTGACCAAGCTGGGGAACACGATGTTCGAAGCCGATGGCATCGTCTTGAACCTGTCGCAGCCGTGGTTCGTGCCTGCCGCCGCCATCAATGCACTGCGGCGCGATGCAGTGGCGGCGCACGAAGCGGCCAGGTTGCAGGCGTGGGAGCGCCCGGAGCGCAAGGCGCCGGTGGAGCCGCCCGCCGTGTACCCGGCAACCCAGCTGTCTTACCTGGCCAACGTCTACAACGACAAGGCGCGCGCCTTCTACCGCAAGCATGGCGTGGGCCTGATCGACGCGGCCTACGAAGCGCACCAGGAAGCGGGCGAGGTGTCGCTGATGATCACCAAGCACTGCCTGCGCTTCTCGTTCAACCTGTGCCCGAAACAGGCCAAGGGTGTGCAGGGCGTGCAGGGCCAGGTGCGGGCCGAGCCGATGACCTTGAAGTCGGGCGAGGACAGCTACACGCTGCGCTTCGACTGCAAGCCCTGCGAGATGCACGTGGTCGGCGCGATGAAGCCCGGCATCCTGCGCTCGCCGCCGCCGTCCGCCGTGTCCTATAGCCCGCTGACCTTCCATCGCCAGCGGCCCGTGTAACGCCCCGTCTCATCTCCCCGGCGGCGCCAGGGGGCCGTGCATCCGGCATCCTGCGCCGGCCGATCCTCAGCCCGGCTGGCCATCCTCGCCACCCGGCCCGGCCGACTGGCGCGACGACGCCCCGGCGCGCGACTCGTACTGCGCCGCTCCCTGCCGCACCTGCGAGTGAAGCGCGCCCTGGCGTAGCACCGGCTGCGATGGCGCCCCTGGGCGCGGCATCGACAACCTGCGCGTCCCAAGCGGCAGGTCGCTCGGCCGGGTCAGCCCGGTGGCCACCACCGTCACGCGCATCGCGTCGCCCAGCGTCTCGTCGTACACCGCGCCGAACTTGATAATGGCGTCGTCGTTGGTCTGTGCGCAGACCGTGTTCATCACGAGCTTGGTTTCGCGCAGCTTCAGCGTTTCTTCGGAGGCGGCGATGTTGACCAGCACCCCGCGCGCGGCGCGCAGGTTCGCGCCATCGAGCAGCGGGCAGGCGATCGCCTCCGCCGCGGCCTTGGCGGCGCGGTCGTCGCCGGCATGTTCGGCCGAGCCCATCATCGCCATGCCGGTCTGGCGCATCACCGTGCGCACGTCCTCGAAGTCGACGTTCACCATCCCCGGCACGACGATGATTTCCGCAATCCCGGTCACGGCCTTGCTGAGCACTTCGTCGGCGGCGGCGAACGCCTGTTTTTGCGTGACGTCGTCGCCCAGCACTTCCTCGAGGCGGCTGTTCAAGACCACGATCAGCGAATCGACGCAGCGCGCCAGCGTCGCGATGCCTTCCTCGGCCACGCGCATGCGCCGCGGACCCTCGAACTCGAAGGGCTTCGACACCACGGCCAGGGTCAGGATGCCCAGCTCGCGCGCCACTTCGGCCACCACGGGGGCGGCGCCGGTGCCGGTGCCGCCGCCCATGCCGGCGGTGATGAAGACCATGTCGGCGCCCTTGAGTGCGTCGGCGATGCGCTCGCGTTCGCGGGTGGCACATTCGCGTCCGACGGCCGGGTCGCTGCCGGCGCCCAGGCCGCTTTCGCCGAGCTGGATGCGCTGTTCGGTGCGGGTGTTCGACAGGGCTTGCGCGTCGGTGTTCGCGCAAATGAAATCGAAGGTGGAGGCACCGGTTGGCGCCATGTGGTTGACGGCGTTGCCGCCGGCGCCGCCGATACCGATGATCTTGATGACCGTCGCCGGCTGGGTAATTGTGGATTCGGACAAGGAACACTCCGTTTGTAGAATTAGCGGTCGGCCGCACGCGCGATGGCCGCGCATCACCCAGGATGCGTGCCGGCGGATGCCGAGGCCATTAGACTACTTGCTGTTCAGCGCACGCGAAAGCGTATAAACGTTTCAATCGAAACGATTTGTAAGAAGCCGTGCAATCGGAAGAAAACTTTGTCAAGACGCGACCGCTTGCTGGCTGCGCCTGTCCGTCGCCATCGCGGTAAAGTTAGTCAAAGCAGGAAGTTGCCAACATCACCACCCAGGCGCCGGTCCTGGAGCGCGCTGTCATCCTTCAGGTGAACGCCGGAGAGCTGCCGCCTGTGCGCTTCGGCCAGCAGGTAATGCAGCCTGTCCGCCGCGTCTTCGATGCACAGCCCGGCCGGCCGCACGTTCGAGATACAGTTGCGGCGTTCGTCGGTCAGGCCGACGCTCGGCGCCCATGTCAGGTACAGGCCCATGCTGTCGGGTGAACTCAGGCCCGGCCGTTCGCCGATCAGCACCAGGACGATCTTCGCGCCGAGCAGTTCGCCGACTTCGTCGCCCACCGCCACGCGGCCCTGCTGCACGATCGCGACAGGCGCCAGCCGCCACGCCTGCTCCTGCAGCCGCGCGTATAAGGCCTGCAGCAGGGGCGCTGCATGGCGCATGACGGCAAGGGCCGACAAACCATCCGCGACGACCACGGACAGGTCATATCGGCCCTCCTGCACCGCGCCGCCGTACCGGGCACGCAGCAGCTGGCGCGACGGCGCGTCGAGTTGCCGGCCCAGGTCGGGCCGTTGCAGGTAGATGTTGCGGTCGGCCGCCGCGCTGTGCAGCAGCAGGGGGCAGGGCGCGGCAGGCCAGGCGGGCGCCAGGGCCGCGCTCAATTGCGCGATGTCGAGGGCGCCGTGCACGGCGTCGCGAGCACGGGCATGGCCGAGCTGGAAGTCGAGCTGGGCGCGGGTGGGCTGGCTGGCGCCGCGGTGGCCAAGCCCAATGCGGGCGGCGGTGAAGCGGCGCAGTGCCTGCCAGGGATCGAGGTCGGTCATGTCGGCTCCTTCAGGGCAACTGCAGAAGCGCTTGCGCGAACGGCGCCGGCAGCGCGCGGCCCAGCGTGGGCGTCGCATCGCCGGTAAAGATGCCCAGTTCGCGCAGCCAGGCGTGGAATTCGGGCGCCGGCAGCAGGCCGAGCGCGCGGCGCGCATACAGGGCGTCGTGGAACGAGGTGGTCTGGTAGTTCAGCATGATGTCGTCGGCGCCGGGCACGCCCATCACGAAGGTGCAGCCGGCCGTGCCCAGCATCGTCAGCAGCACGTCCATGTCGTCCTGGTCGGCTTCGGCATGGTTGGTGTAGCAAACGTCCACGCCCATCGGCAGACCGAGCAGCTTGGCGCAGAAGTGGTCTTCCAGGCCGGCGCGGATGATCTGCTTGCCGTCGTACAGGTACTCCGGCCCGATGAAGCCGACGACCGAGTTCACCAGCAGCGGGTCGAAAGCGCGCGCCACCGCATAGGCGCGCGCCTCGGCGGTCTGCTGGTCGAGGCCGTGGTTGGCATTGGCCGACAGGGCGCTGCCCTGGCCGGTCTCGAAGTACATGAGGTTGTCACCGAGTGTGCCGCGGCGCAGGGGCAGGGCGGCGTCGCGGGCTTCGCGCAGCAGCGCCAGGTCGATGCCGAAGGCGGCGTTGGCCGCCTGGGTCCCGGCAATCGACTGGAATACGAGGTCGACCGGCGCACCGCGTTCGATGGCGGCGATGGTGTTGGTCACGTGAGTCAGCACGCAGGACTGGGTCGGAATCGCGTAGCGGCCGATGATCTCGTCGAGCATGTTGAGGAGCTTGATCACCTGGTGCACGTTGTCGGTGGCCGGGTTGATGCCGATGACGGCGTCGCCACTGCCGTACATCAGGCCGTCGAACAGGCTGGCCGCGATGCCGGATGCGTCGTCCAGCGGGTGGTTCGGCTGCAGCCGCGTCGACAGGGTGCCCGGCAGGCCGATCGTGTTGCGAAAGCGCGTGACGACGCGGCACTTGCGGGCGACCAGCACCAGGTCCTGGATGCGCATGATCTTCGACACCGCGGCCGCCATCTCCGGCGTGATGCCCGGGGCGATTTGTGCCAGGCGCGCGGCGCCGGCCTCGTCGCCGAGCAGCCAGTCGCGAAAGTCGCCCACCGTGAGGTGGCGGATCTGCGCAAAGGCGGCGGCGTCGACGCCGTCGACGATCAGGCGCGTCACCTCGTCGGTTTCGTAAGGCACCACCGCCTCGTTCAGGAAGGTCGTGAGCGGCAGTTCGGCCAGGGCCATCTGCGCCGCCACGCGCTCTTCGCCTGTGCCGGCCGCCACGCCGGCCAGGTAGTCGCCGGAGCGCGCGGGCGTGGCCTTGGCCAACAGCTCGCGCAGGTCGGCGAAGGCATAGGTCCGGCTACCGACTTGGTGGGTGATCCGACTCATCGCGCGCTCCGTATTGCTTGCACAAGAAAGCTCCGGTGGTACTGCCGCATTACCCGGCAGGACGGCTTATCCTGCCACATTTTCACGCCGCGCGGACAGTGCGCCGCACCGGCTTTTCTCCCCGTACCCGGGCCGCATACATTCTCCTTGCAAGTCGAATACTTCACCCTATAGTGAAGTAATGCACACGGCGAGCCTCGACACCATCTACCGTGCGCTGGGCGATCCATCCCGGCGCGCGATGCTGCAGCGGCTGGCGGATGGGCGCTCGCTCACGGTCAGCGAGCTGGCGGCGCCCCTGCCGCTGGCCATGCCGACCGTGCTCAAGCACCTGGACGTGCTGGAGCGCGCCGCGCTGGTGTCCCGGCACAAGACCGGCCGCACGGTCAGCGTGACTTTGCAGCCGGCCGCCCTGGCCGAAGCGCTGGCCTGGCTGCAGCGCACCGAAACGTTCTGGACGAGCCGCCTCGACCGGCTTGCCGCCGTGGTTGAACCCGCGCGGCCCACCAAGCCGCCCGCATCCGAGGAGGAATCGCCATGACCAGCCTCACCATCGTCCGTGTCATCGAAGCGCCGCCCGCGGCCGTCTTCGCTGCCTTCGTCGAACCCGAGAAGATCGCCCTGTGGTGGGGCCCCGACGACGGACCCGTCACGCTCGCGGAAGTCGATGCCCGTCCCGGCGGCCGCTTCCATGTGCGCTTTCGCATGCTCGACGGCAGCGAGCACGGCTGCTTCGGCAACTTCGAGGTGTTCGAGCCGCCACATCGCCTGGCCATGAGCTGGTCGTGGGAGGGCGAGGACACGCCGGCCTCGTATGTGCAGGCCAGCTTCGCGCTGGCCGATTCAGGACACACCGAGCTCACCTTCGTGCATGCGCAGCTGCGCGACGCCGCCACGCGCGACAGCCACGAGCACGGCTGGAACGGCGCGCTCGACAAGCTGCAGCGCAAGGCGGAGAGGCTGTCATGATCACGGTCACCGCCATGAAGTGGGCGCCGCCCTTTGCCGCCGGCCAGGTACGCGACCACCGCGTGCGCTGGATCCTCAACGAAGTGGGCTGGCCCTACGAGGTCCGGCTGGTCGATGCGCCGACCATGAAGTCGGCCGCGTACAGCCGCGGCTTGCAGCCCTTCGGCCAGCTGCCGGTGCTGGAAGAGGAGGGCCGGCCGCCGGTCTTCGAGAGCGGCGCCATCGTGCTCGACGTTGCCATGCGCGCCGGACGTTGCATCGCCGCCGAGGGCACGCCCGAGCGGGCCGCCGCGCTGCAATGGGTGATCGCCGACCTGAACTCGGTCGAACCGGTGCTGTTCAACGTATCCGAGGTCGAGTACTTCATGGACGACGAGGAGGCGAGGAACGCCAGGCGTCCGCTGGTCGAGCGGCTGGCGAAGGAACGGCTGACGATGCTGGAAAGCGCGCGCGCCGGGCGCGACTGGTTCGTGGGCGACGGTTTTACGGTGGCCGACCTGATGCTCGCTTCCATCCTCAAGGTTGCCGACCGGCTTGCGCTGTTGGACGAGCTGCCGGCGCTGGCGGCGTGGCAGCGGACCATACTCGCGCGTCCCGCGCATGTGCGGGCCGAGCAGGACCAGCGGGCCGATATCGCCCGTCACACGCTTGAAGACATGCGCTACGATGCGCTGGCACGGCAGGATGCGCCATGAGCGCTCGGTTGCCTGTGCGAGCAAGCACTATCTGTCGCAAGTCGGCTGCATGCTGAAAGAAGCATGAGATGAGCATCGCCATTGCCGAGGCGCTCGATCCTGCGCTCGCGCGGCAGGCTTCCGGCCCTAGCGCCGGCGGCGTGCGAGGCCGGCAATCCCCAGGCCGGCCAGCATCAGCGCGATCGAGCCTGGTTCCGGCACCTGCGCAGCGCCGTTGAAGCTGAAATCATCCATCACGTACGACGCCGGGAAATCGCTCGCCACGACAATCGTATCGATCGCACGGTTCCAGCCCGCGTCGAGATACATCGGGACCTCCGACAGCTGCAGCGACGTCGAACGCGCCACCAGCTCGCCGCCGAAGTACAAGTCGAAGCGCACGATGCTGTCGGCATAGCCCGAGAACCAGGCGCCATCGAACATCGTGGGCGACAGGAAGCGGATTGTGCTGGCAACCGGCCAGTTGTCGGTCCAGTTGGTGGTCACGCGGCCCTGGCCCGAATGGGCGGTAAACGGCGCCTGCTCGTAAGTGTAGACGGACATGCCGGCGTTCGACCAGTCCAGTCCACCGTAGGTGACGGGCATGGCGGCAATGCCGTCCGGGCCGATGATGTCGTCGAAGGTCAGTACGGTCGCCGCGGCGAAGGGAGCGGACAGCACGAGGGCGGCGCCGACGGCGAGCTTGCGAATGATGGGATGCATGAGGTTCCTTTCGATGGATGAGGGATGCAAGGGAAACAGCCGGCAGCGTGCCGGCCGCATGGTCCCGAACAATGCGCCTGGTCAGGCGCGGCCCAGCGCCGGGTCGCTGACCGTGTGGCGGCCGGTTTCGACGCGGCCGGCGAAGCGCCGCAGGTAGTCAAACTGGCCCGACACCGTGGCGCTGATGTCATACCAGTAGCCGTTGCTCGCCACCGGGATGCGCACCAGCAGATCCGTGCGTGGTGCGAGCGTATGCATCTGTCTCAGCGCCGCATAGGCATTCGCGTTCAGGTTGAAGGTGCAAGGCGCGGCGCCCGCATTCACCATGCGCACGACCAGTTCGCCAGTGGCCGCATCGCAGCGCACCTGCACTTCGGGGCGCGGCTGGCCCGCCGCCACGGCGCGCAAGGCGCTGCCTGTGAAGTGGCGGTGGTAACCGTTCGGCCCCAGCACCCACAAATCGTAGGGACCGCCCACCGCGGGCGTCCACATGTCCGACAGCGTCTTGCCCGATTCGACCGTGTAGCGGCGCGGGACCGCCGCCAGGTTCTTGCGGTCGTACACGTGGAACACGGCGCCCTGGCGGCCGGTGTTGATGAAGGTCAGCGCCACCTGCGCGGCGTTCATCGTGGCGCCGGGCAGCACCTCGCAGATGGTCGCCAGTTCGTAGGGCAGCGCGCGCGATGGACGCGTGCCGCTGGCTTGCTGCGGCATCTGGGGCGAGACCGGCGGCGTGATCTGCGCCAGACGCCCCTGCGCGGCGCGCAGCGCGTCGGCCTGGCTCCTGCTCTTGCGGCCACCCAGCACCGGCAGGGCTTCGCTGTTCGGTGTCTCGAAGTTGAAGGCGCTGGTGAGGTCGCCGCACACCGCGCGGCGGAAGGGGCTGATGTTCGGCTCCTTGACGCCGAAGCGCGCTTCCAGGAAGCGCAGCACTGAGGTATGGTCGAACACCTGCGAGTTGACCCAGCCGCCGCGGCTCCATGGCGAAATCACGTACATCGGCACGCGCGGGCCGGGCCCGTAGACGCGGCCGTCCGGCGCCGGCTGCCGCGTGCTGCCTTCCGGTCGAGGATGAGTGTAGTATTCGGCGCCCAGGGCGCCCGGCGGCAGCGTGGTCTTGCCGGCGTAGCCGCCCTTGCCGTCGGGCGAAGGGGCGGAAGGCGAGGGCACGTGGTCGAAGTAGCCGTCGTTCTCGTCGAAGTTCACGATCAGGACGGTCTTGCTCCAGACCTCGGGGTTGGCCGTCAATGCGTCCAGGACCTCCTGCAGGAACCACGAACCCTGCACCGGGCTCGATGGGCCGGGGTGTTCGCAGTAGATCGACGGCGCGTTCATCCACGACACCTGCGGCAGCTTGCCCTCGCGGATATCGCGCTTGAAGGCGTCCAGGTATTGCTCGGGCTGGGTGCCCGGCAGGGTGTTGGCGATGCCCTTGTAGAGCGGGTTGCCGGCGTTGTCGGTGGCCGCGTCGTAGGCGTGGTAGGGCAGGGACTGGCCGGTATTGGTGTAGGGCTGGTTCGGCGCGCCGCCGCTGGACACCGGGTAGCCCGAGGCGAGGTTGGCGCGCTTGAACTGGCGGAAGGCGCCGAGCATGTTGTCGCCCCATTCGTCGGGCATGTTCTGGTAGCTGATCCAGCTGACGCCGGCCGCTTCCAGCCGTTCGGCGTAGGTGGTCCAGGTATAACCCGTGTTCACGCCGGCTTGCGTGCCGTCGATCGCATCCCATTCGTTGGTGACAAAGGCGGTGCCGGTCGGTACCGCGCCATTGGTGCCGGTCAGGAAGAACGAGCGGTTGGCGTCGGTGCCGGTATGCATGGCGCAGTGGTAGGCGTCGCACAGCGTAAAGGCATTCGCCAGCGCGAACGCGAACGGGATCTCGTTCTCCTTGAAGTAACCCATCGAGATCGCGTTCTTGTAGCGCGGCCACTGGTCCATGCGGCCGTTGTCCCAGGCCAGCTGGCTGTCGAGCCAGTCGTGCGGGGTACCGTTGGCGCGCTGGGCGTTGCCGCGGCTGCCGTCCAGGTGGAAGGGCATCATCAGGTTGCCGTTCGCCATACGCTGCTGCCACACATTGCGGCCCTCGGGCAGCGGGATGGGAAAGCGGTCGCCGAAGCCGCGCACGCCGGCAAGCGTGCCGAAGTAGTGGTCGAATGCGCGGTTCTCCTGCATCAGGATCACCACGTGTTCGACGTCGCGGATGCTGCGCGTCGCGTTGTTGGCCGGGATAGCGAGGGCGCGCTGGATGGCCGGAGGGAAAGCTGCGTAGGTTGCAGCGGCGATGCCCGCCTGGGCGCTGCCGCGCAAGAATCTGCGTCGTGAGGTCATGACATTCCCGAAGAAAGTTGTGTTTGCTCGTATGCAACTCACGTTGCATTTTGTTGTCATGCCGATACGACTGCAGGACGCAGCCAATGTAAGCCGGGCGCATGACCTCGCGATGACACGCGAACAGGGTGCCGGCAAAGGACGCGACCTTGCATCCCCAGCGGATGGCGTCGGCGGGAAGCGAGTCGATCGGCATGGCGCGCAATACGCCCCGCTCGACTTCGCGACGCCCGGCTGATAAGCGAAACCCGCGCGTTGCGCTACGCGTCCTGGGCGCGACGCGTGCGCCACGGTCGCGTTCTCCTGTCTACCATGAAGACGTCAAAGTCAACAGGAGCATGCGATGCCAAGAGGAGCCAGCCCGAAACGCGAACGCGAAGCCAAGAAACTGGAACGCAAGTTCAAGAAGGAAAAACGGTACAAGGGACGCGAGGACGAAGTCGCGGCCCGCATCGTCAACAAGCAGCGCGCCGCTGCCGGCGAAACCAAGACCAAGCACAAGCCGAAACGCCGTACGGCATCGCGCCGCAAGAGCCGCAGCAGCCACGCGCGCACGCGGCGCAGCACGGCCAAGAAGTCCTGAGCTGCGGGTTGCATGAAAAGCGGGCGCGGCGGCAGTAACGAGCCGCCGCGCCTTCAGCAGCCTGGCGCCGAGCGGTCCGTCTCCAGTGCGCTGCGCCAGCGCCCCCCGGCCCGGCGCAGGATGGCCAGGCCCGTCGACTCCCAGCCCCAGGCCTGGACCAGCAATTCGTCGCTGCCGTCGGCATCGAGGTCGGCATGCCCGACCAGGGTCCAACTGGTGACGCGGCATACGGCGCCGCCGTAGTGCACGCGGGTTGCCACGCTGCGGTAACCTGTCTTTCCCTGCTCGGCCACCATCAGGTAGCCAAATACGTTCTCCATGTCGCCGCGATCGCGGCGCCGCGCCGGCATCCGCGATTGTCCTGGCATCGCCGATCTTGTTCGCGCAGGCAATCTCGCCGATCAAGCGTCGTCAGGCGGGCAACCAATGGCGCTCCCAATCCCGGCAGCAAAATGACCGGGCAGATCACCGCTTTCAGCAAATCTGACATTGGCTGTTGTCGAATAACAACGGACCCTGAACGCGCCGCATTTATTGTCTGATTCAATTGAATTTTTGCTAGTTCTTCGCTGCTGCACTGCTATTCTTGTTTCCCCTTGGAAAGCCATCCATTTGGCACCCCACGGTCACGCCACCCTCCACCTACCGGACACCAACAACAAGAATGCTCGCCTCCACCATCCTCGCTACACCCGACAGCCGGCTCGACATGGCGCACGCCGCACTCGACGCCATCCAGCGCACCCAGGCCGTGGTCGACTTCGACATGCAGGGCCATGTCCTGCACGCGAACCAGAACTTCCTCGATGCGATGGGCTATACGCTGGGCGAGATCGTGGGCCGCCATCACCGCCTGTTCTGCGCCGCCGATTACGTTGCGTCCGATGCCTATGTGGCTTTCTGGGACGCGCTGGGCAGCGGCCACCCGAGCCAGGGCGAATACATGCGCCTCGGGCGCGACGGTGTGCCGGTCTGGCTGCAGGCCTCGTACAACCCGGTGTTCGACGGCGCAGGCCGCCCGGCCAAGGTGATCAAGTTCGCCACCAACATTAGCCAATCCCGGCTGCAGCAGGCCGAGAACGCGGCCAAGATCGATGCCATCGACCGGGTCCAGGCCGTGATCGAATTCGGTCTCGACGGCAGCATCCTGCACGCCAACGCGAAATTCCTGGACACGCTCGGCTACTCGCTGGACGAGCTGCGCGGCCAGCACCACCGCCTGTTCTGCGAGCCGGCTTATGCGGCGTCGCCCGAGTACGCGCTGTTCTGGGCCCACTTGGGCAAGGGCGAAGTCCACGCGGGCCAGTTCAAGCGCCGCCACAAGTCCGGGCGCGATGTCTGGATCAGTGCCTCGTACAACCCGGTGTTCGGCCCCGACGGCAAGCCGTGCAAGGTCATCAAGTACGCCACCGACATCACCGAGCAAACCCTGCGCAACGCCGACTACGAAGGCAAGAACCAGGCGATCGACCGGGTCCAGGCCGTGATCGAGTTCGATCTGCAGGGCCGGGTACTGACGGCGAACAGCAACTTCCTCGATGCCATGGGGTACACGCTGGACGAGATCCGCGGCCAGCACCACCGCATGTTCTGCGACCCGACCCTGGCCGGTTCGTCCGAGTACCTGGCCTTCTGGGACCGCCTGGGCCGCGGCGAATTCAACGCCGGCGAGTACCGCCGCGTGACGCGCGCCGGCAAGGAAGTCTGGCTGCTGGCCTCGTACAACCCGATCTTCGACGCCGACGGCAAGCCGATCAAGATCGTCAAGTTCGCCACCGACATCACGCAGCAGAAGCGCCAGGACACCGAGGTCAAGGGCAAGCTGGAGTCGATCGGGCGCTCGCAGGCCGTGATCGAATTCGACCTGCGCGGCAATGTATTGAACGCGAACGATAACTTCCTGCGCACCATGGGCTATACAAGCGACGAAGTCGCGGGCGCCCACCACAGCATGTTCTGCGACCCGGCGCTGGTGAGGAGCGCGGCCTACCGCCATTTCTGGGCCAACCTGGCCCAGGGCCAGTTCCAGTCCGGACGCTTCCAGCGGCGCGGCAAGCACGACGCCGACATCTGGATCGTCGCCACCTACAACCCCATCCTCGACGTCAACGGCAAGCCCTATAAAGTCGTGAAATTCGCGATGGACGTCACCGAGCAGGTGCACCGCGAAGAGCTGGTCAGCGCCAAGGTCAAGGCGATTGCCGGCGTGCTCAGCGAGCTGACCCAGTCGATCGCGGCGATCGCCCAGGGTTCGCAGCAGTCGAGCGAACTGGCCACGCGCACCCAGCAGGACGCGGCCGAAGGCAGCAAGCTGCTGGCGCGTTCGCGCCAGTCGATCGGGGCGATCCAGCAGGCCTCTGGCAACGTGCGCGAGATCATCGACACCATCAGCGACATCGCCGGCCAGACCCACCTGCTTGCCTTCAACGCGGCGATCGAGGCGGCGCGCGCGGGCGAGCACGGCAAGGGCTTCTCGGTGGTGGCCAACGAGGTGCGCAAGCTGGCCGAGAAATCGGCGCTGGCCGCGCGCGAGATCGCCAAGCTGATCAACGAAACCGTGGCCCGGGTCAGCGAGGGCACGCGCCTGTCCGGCGAGGTCGAAGATGCGTTCGGCCGCATCGTCGTGTCGGTGGAAAAGACCAGCGAGTCGATCGGCGGCATCCATGCCTCGACCAGCGCCCAGGCCAGCGCCACGCGCAACGCCTCGGCGCTGCTGGGCGAATTGGAACGCATCGCCACGGAGCGCTGAGCGATGCCGTTGGCAGAACTCCTGCACCTGGCCGAGGCCGGGATCGGCGCGGTATGGGTCGGCATTCCGGCGCAGAGCGTGCTGCAGGCGGTCACGTTGCCGCCCGCGCCGGCCCTGCTGCCGCGCCGCCATGGCGCGCTGCTTGGCGTGGTCGAACATGACAGGCGGCTGGTGCCGGTGGTCGACCTGGCGCGCTGGGTCGATGTCGGCACGGCGCCAGAACAGGGGCAGGCAAGTCCGGCCGCCGCGGCGCGCGTGCTGATCCTGCACGCCGGCGGGCGCACCATCGGCCTGAAGGCCGACACCGTCGGCGGCCTGGCCGCGGTGGCCGCGCACACCGTCATGCGCCTGCACCACGACGACTGCGCGGACGAAGTCTTTCACTGCGCCGTGCGCGAGCCGGCCAGCGGGCGCATCCTGAGCCTGCTCGACGTCGAGCGCCTGGCGCGGCTGGCGGCGGCCTGGCACCAGGACGCCGGCTATTCGCCGGATTCCGTCATGCCGGCGGCCACGGCGGACACGCCGCCGCCTGCCGCGCGCTCGTATGCGGTGCTGCAGGCAGGCGCCGACAGGCTGGCGCTGGCGGCCGACGCGCTGATTGAGGTGCTGCCCATGCCGGCGCTGGGACCCCTGGGCGCCGGCATGGGCTACTGCATCTGGCGCGGCCGCCACGTGCCGGTGCTGGCGCATGCGGCGCTGGGGCTGGACGCGATGGCGGACGGCGCCGCCCCTGCGCTGCTGGCGATCGTCGAGCACGGCGGCCTGGCGCTGGGCTTGCCGGTGCACGCGGCGCTGGGCCTGCAAACTGTCGATACGGCAAGCCTGGCGGCGGCGGACGGCTTGCTGTCGACCCTGTTTGACGCCGACGGTGCGCCGCTGCGCCTGCTCGACGAAGCGCGCCTGTTCGCGCGGTTTCCCGAGGCAGCGCTCAGCCGCGATCCGGGCACAGGTGGCGGCGTACGCCCCGGCACAGTCCACGGCCACGAGCAGGATAGGCGTGCGGCCAACGCCACCGCCTACATCGTGTTCGAAGGCGGCGGCATGTTCGCCACCGCCATCGACACGGTGGAGCGCATCGTCAGCCTGCGCGAGGCGGCAACCGATGGCAACGGCGCCATGGCGTGGGAAGGGCAGAGTATCCCGATGCGCGATCTGCGCACCGGCGATGCCGCCGCTGTGGTCGATGCAGCACACGGCGACGTGATGGTGGTGCGCAGCGGCGGCGCCTGCGTCGGCTACGTCGTCTCGCGCGTGCACCTGCTGCTGCCGCCCGGCAGCGGACGGGTCTACCGCATGGGCGGCGCGGGCGCGGGATGGGAGTTCATCGCCACCAGCGGTGACGATGCGCCGCAGGCCAGCTACCGGATCGTCGAGCTGGGGGCGCTGGCAGCCTGAGTCGGCCGCAGGCTGCAGGCTGTTGATGGCGTCGCGCAGGTCCGGTTGTCATGCAGGCGCTCGCTACCGCACTCGTTGCGGTGAGCGGGCCTGAACGGAGCGAAGCGTGGGTTTGCCAAGTATATAATTACTTATGACCAATATCTTCCGCCCCCACGCCGTCCGCGCGCTGCTTTCCCGTTTCCTGTTGCTGGCCCTCTGCCTGTCGGCCCATGCCGCCCGGGCCGAGGACATCCACTCGCCGAACCGCCAGCTCACGCTCCACTTCGCGCTCGGCGCGGGTGGCGAACCCACCTACAGCCTGAGCTACAAGGGCCGCCCCGTCATCAAGACCAGCCGCCTCGGCCTGGACCTGAAGGAAGGCCCGGGCCTTACCAGCGGCTTCGCCGTGGCGTCCAGCAGCACCAGCACGGTCGACGAAAGCTGGAACCCGGTGTGGGGCGAGGTCAAGACCATCCGCAACCACTACAACGGGCTCACTGTCACGCTGACCCAGGCGGCCACGAAGCGCACCATGCTGCTGCACTTCCGCCTGTTCGACGACGGCCTCGGTTTCCGTTACGATTTCCCGAAGCAGCCTAACCTCGACTATTTCGTGATCAAGGAAGAGCGCACGCAATTTGCGCTGGCGGGCGATCACAAGGCCTTCTGGCTACCGGGTGACTACGACACCCAGGAATACCACACCACGACCTCGAAGCTGTCGGAAGTACGCGGCCTGATGAAAAAGGCGGTCACGCCAAACGCCTCGCAGACCACCTTCTCGCCGACCGGCGTGCAGACGCCGCTCATGCTCAAGAGCCAGGACGGCCTGTACATCAACCTGCATGAAGCGGCGCTGGTCGACTACGCGGCCATGTCGCTCGACCTCGACGACAGGAACATGGTGCTCGAATCGCACCTGACGCCCGACGCGCGCGGCGACAAGGGCTACCTGCAAACGCCGGCCGTGACGCCGTGGCGCACGATCATCGTCAGCGACCGGGCAGGGGACATCCTCGAATCGAAGCTGGTGCTGAACCTGAACGAGCCGACCGAATACAAGGATGTCTCGTGGATCAAGCCGATCAAGTACGTGGGCGTGTGGTGGGAGATGATCACGGGGCGCAGTTCCTGGTCCTACACCGACGAAGGCAACATCAAGCTCGGCAGCTTCGACTATGCCAAGGCCAGGCCGAACGGCACCCACGCCGCGAATACCGCGAATGTAAAACGCTACATCGACTTCGCCGCCAAACATCAACTCGATGCGGTGCTGGTCGAGGGCTGGAACGTGGGCTGGGAAGACTGGTTCGGCAAGCACAAGGATGCCGTGTTCGACTTCGTCACGCCGTACCCGGACTTCGACGTGCAGGAGCTGCACCGCTATGCGGCGGGCAAGGGCATCAAGATGATGATGCACCACGAAACCAGCGGTTCGATCCGCAACTACGAGCGGCACCTGCCGGCGGCCTACCAGTTCATGGTCGACAACGGCTACAACTCGGTGAAGAGCGGCTACGTGGGCAACATCCTGCCGCGCGGCGAATACCACTATGGGCAGTGGATGAACAACCATTACCTGTATGCCGTTACCGAGGCGGCCAAGTACAAGATCATGGTCAATGCGCACGAGGCCGTGCGCCCGACCGGACTGTCGCGCACCTATCCGAATTTGATCGGCAACGAGTCGGCGCGCGGCACGGAGTACGAATCCTTCGGCGGCAACCATGCGGACCACACGACCATCCTGCCGTTCACCCGGCTGATCGGCGGCCCGATGGACTATACGCCCGGGATTTTCGAGACGCGGATCAGCGCCTACAATCCGAAGAACAAGTCCTTCGTGCACAGCACGCTGGCGCGCCAGTTGGCCCTGTACGTGACCATGTACTCGCCGCTGCAGATGGCGGCCGATCTGCCGGAGACCTACGAGAAATACCTGGATGCGTTCCAGTTCATCAAGGACGTGGCTGTCGACTGGGACGATAGCAAAGTGCTGGAAGCCGAGCCGGGCGACTACATCACGATTGCGCGCAAGGCCAAGGGCAAGAGCAGCTGGTTCGTGGGGAGCACGTGCGACGAGCAGGGGCGGACGTCGACGGTCGACCTGGGCTTCCTCGATCCTGGCAAACACTACACTGCCACGATCTATGCGGACCGCAAGGATGCGCACTATGAGACCAACCCGAAAGCTTATGGCATCCGCAAGACCAGGGTGACCGGCAAGACGAAGCTGAGCCAGTATTGTGCGCCTGGAGGCGGGTACGCCATCAGCCTGGTGGCCGAGTAAGCGGCGACCCGCAGCGCTGTATGCGAGGCCGCCTGCTCGCTGCAGGCAGGCCCGCACATGGGAATGGCCGGCGCGAAGCCGACCCGTCGTGCCTTACTTCACCGCCGCCTCGTAGCGCCGGTTCACCTCATCCCAATTGATGATGTTGAAGAACGCCGCAATATAATCCGGCCGGCGGTTCTGGTAGTTCAGGTAGTACGCGTGTTCCCACACGTCCAGCCCCAGGATCGGCGTGCCGCCCGACAGCCCGGCAAAACCGCCCATCTGCGGGTGGTCCTGGTTGGCGCTGCTTTCCACCAGCAGCTTGCCGTCCGACCCCACCGTTAGCCAGGCCCAGCCGCTGCCGAAGCGGGTCTGCGCGGCCTTGGTAAAGGCTTCCTTAAACTTGTCGTAGCCGCCGAGATCGCGCTCGATGGCGTCGGCAACCGCGCCCGACGGCTGGCCGCCGCCGCCGGCCTTCAGCACCGTCCAGAACAGCGAGTGGTTGGCGTGGCCGCCGCCGTTGTTGCGCACGGCGGTCTGGATCTGCTGGGGCAGGGTATCGATGCGCGTGATCAGCTCTTCGACCGGCGCGCTGTCGTCGACACCGGCTTCCTTCAGCGCGTTGTTCAGGTTGGTGACGTAGGTCTGGTGGTGTTTGGTATGGTGGATTTCCATCGTGCGCGCATCGAAATGCGGCTCGAGTGCATCGTATGCGTAAGGCAGAGGTGGCAATTCGTAAGCCATGATCGTTCTCCTTTTTGGTCGATGGACGCCATGCGGACAACAGCGCATACCGCAGCAGACACCGGCCTCTTGCCGGCATGTGCAGCAGGACTGCTGCCCGCATGCAACGTCCGTAAGTGGACATGAGGTCAAGCGCATTCGCCAGCCCGACCCTCATAGCGTAATGGAGGGCGCGAGACCGGGGCGCGCGGCTGACCAGCGCATGCTCGCCAGCCGCTGGCCAAGGGCATGCGCTGCTCAGCCATGCTGCTGCAGGATCGGCGTTTTCCGGTTCGGTCATCACGGAACCTCCCGGTGCGGAATGTGATCTACATCGTTGGACGATCACGTCGAAACGCATGCGTCTTGAGCGCAGGAAAGAAACATCATGGCCACCATGCTTGCCCACCCGCCCTCTATCGAGACGCGCGCGCCGTTCCGCCGTTCGCGCGAATGCCACACCGCCGTTCCTGCCGTGGTCGAGGGTGAGGTGCCGCACTGGCTGCGCGGCGAGCTGGTGCGCACCTGTCCGGCCGTGTTCGACGCGGCCGGCTGGCATGCCCGGCACTGGTTCGATGGGCTGGGTATGGTGTATGTCTTCCGCATCGGCGAGGCCGGCATCGGCTTTCGCTCGCGCCTGCTCGACTCGGAAGCAGCGCGCGATGCCTGGCAGGGCAAGGCCAGGCTCGGCAGCTTCGGCACGCCGACCGTGCGCCCGCTGTGGCAGCGCCTGGTCGAGCCGGTGCCGCGCATCACCGACAACGACAACGTGAACATCGCGCGCATCGGCCAGGACCTGGTGGCCATGACCGAAGGCAACCGCCAGCTCGTCATCGACGACACCACCCTCGCCGTGGACGGCCCGGTGCGCTATGCCAGCGACGCCCTGCACGGGGCGATCATGACGGCGCACCCGCATTTCGACGCCGAGCGCAACAGCGTGGTGAACGTTGCGACGGCCTTCGGCAGGAAGGGCACCATCTCGGTGTATGAACACGCACCGGGCGCGCGCCGGCGCGAGGTGGTCGGCGCCTGGCAGACGGGGCGCATTCCCTATGTCCACACCTTCGGGCTAACGCCGCGCAACGCGATCCTGGTCGCCCATCCGTTTGCGGTGAAGACGTCCAACATGCTATGGTCGAGCAAGGGCTACATCGACCATTTCGACTGGCACCCGGAAGCGGGCACGCACCTGGTCCTCATCGACCGCGACAGCGGCGCCGTGCGCGAACACGTGACCGAGCCCTTCTTCGCCTTCCACACGGTGAATGCCTTCGAGCGCGGCGACGAGACCGTGCTCGACCTGCTGGCCTATCCGGACGCCGGCATCGTGGACGCGCTGCGCATCGAGCGCATGGTAGAGGAACTGCCCGACCTGCGGCCCGCGCTGCTGCGCATCGTCATGCGCCAGGGCGTGACGCGGGCCACGGTGGAAACGCTGGGCGACACCGGCTTCGAATTCCCGGCCACGAACTACCGGCGCGTGAACGGCCGCCCGTATCGCTATGCGTATGGCGCGGCGAACTGGCCGCAGGCCGGGCAGGCCTATGCCTCGGCGGTCGTCAAGCTCGACCTCGACAGCGGCACGTCCAGCGCGTTCCGCGACGATGCCTGGGTATTCGGCGAACCGGTCTTTGTCGCGCGCCCGCATGGGGAAGAAGAAGACGACGGCGTGCTGCTGACAGTCGGCTCGGCGCAAGAAGCCGACTCGGCCCAGCTTGCCGTCATCGACGCCAGGACCATGACGCCGCTCGCCCGCGCCACCGTGGCCAGCGCGATTCCATTGGGCTTTCACGGTTCGTTCGTGCACTGATGCCGCGCCGGGCCGGCCGGTTGTTGCGCAATATTCAACAATCGGCCATCATGGTCCGATTCCCGACCCGCCACGAGAACGCACATGAACGCTCCCCGTCCGGCCGCCATCCCCGCCGGCATCAGCATCCACGACCGCGCCCAGACCGCCGCCTTGCTCGACTTCGCCGAGCTGGTCGATGCCATCGCCACCGCCGCACAGGAGCTCGAGGCCGGCGCCATCCGCAGCCCGGAGCGGCTGGTCGTGCCGCTTGGCGCCGGCGCGGTCATGCTCAGCATGCCCGCCGCGGCCGAGGACATCGCCATCCACAAGCTGGTCAACGTCCATCACGGTAACAAGCACCTCGGCCTGCCTGCCATCCACGGCGCCGTCACCGTCTGCGACACGGCCACCGGCCAGCTGCGATGCCTGCTCGACGGGCCGGAAGTCACCGGCCGCCGCACTGCCGCCGTCAGCTTGCTGGCGATTCGCCAGCTGCTGCCGCAGGCGCCCCGGCACATCCTGCTCGTCGGCACCGGCACCCAGGCGCGCTATCACATGCAGGCCCTGCATGCCTTGTACCCGCAGGCGCAGGTCTGGGTCCAGGCGCGCACCCACGATGCTGCCGCGTGCTTTTGCGAGGCGCACGGCGCATGGCACGGCGGCCTGCGCCCGCGCACGGCGGATGCGCCCGCCTTCGACGTGGTGATCACGCTCACCACCAGCCGGGAACCGGTGTACGACGAAGCGCCGCGGCCCGGCTGCCTGGTGATCGGCGTCGGCGCCTTCCGGCCCGAGATGGCCGAGATCGGTGCGACGACGCTAGCCGGGAGCGATTTGTACGCCGACGATCCGCCTGGCGCGCGCCACGAAGCGGGCGATTTGCTGCGCGCCGGCGTCGACTGGTCGCGCGTAGTTTCGCTCGGCGCCTTGTTGCGCATGCCGGCCGACGGCACGCGCCCGGCGGTGTTCAAGAGCGTCGGCACGGCGGCCTGGGACCTTGCCGCGGCGCGCGTGGCGCTGCGCCGTGCGGCGCTTGCCTAGAGCAGCGTCCGGCACCGATTCGCATCCTTTGGCAGAATAGGCAACCTGCCATCCCAAAGGAATGCTCACGTGCGTGACGACCACTTCTACGAACCGGCGCGCGGCCACGGCCTGCCGCACGACCCCTTCAATGCCATCATCGGCCCGCGCCCGATCGGCTGGATCTCCAGCCGCAGCGCGGACGGCGTCCTGAACCTGGCGCCGTACAGCTTCTTCAACGCCTTCAATTATGTCCCGCCGATCATCGGCTTCTCCAGCCAGGGCCGCAAGGACACGCTCAACAACATCGAGGCGACCGGCGAATTCGTGTGGAACCTGGCCACGCGTCCGCTGGCCGAAGCGATGAACGTCAGCTGCGCGCCGGCGCCGCCCGAGGTCGATGAGTTCGAACTGGCCGGGCTGACGCCTGCGCCGGCACGCGTGGTCGGGACGCCGCGCGTGGCTGAATCGCCGGTCGCCTTCGAGTGCCGCGTTACTCAGGTCATCCCGCTGCAGACCACGGCCGGCAGCGATACCGGTAACCGGCTGGTGCTGGGGGAAGTGGTGGGCGTGCACATCGCCCGGCATTTGCTCAAGGACGGCATCTACGATACCGCCAATGCGCAGCACATCCTGCGCGGCGGCGGGCCGGCGGATTATTTCGAGATCACGGAGGGCCAGTTGTTCCGGATGCAGCGGCCGGGTTACCCGATTGATCGATGATTCCGTAGGGTGGGCACACTGTGCCCACGCGGTTACGTGCGTATCCTGTTGCCGTTGGCCGCGCCGCAGGTTTCCGTGACGTCTGCAGCATCGGACGACAAGCGATTACCGCGTTTCGTCCGAGGTAGATACTTCGAGCGACACCTCGCCGCACGTGTCCGGGCGAAACGTGCGTACCGCGTGGTCACGGGGTGCCCACCCTACGAGTGTGTAGATTTCAGTGAAGTATGCAGCATGGCGGTATGCGTTGACCGGTATTCGTCCGGGGCGAGTGTTTCGAGCGACCCGTCACCGCACGTGTCCGGGTGATACGCACGTAACCGCGTGGGCACTTCGTGATCGATGCCCCCGGCATCAATGACCCCACCGTATGGTTAGCCGGTGCGTTCGACGGCCGCGTGCGTGGTTTGCACCGGCAGCACCAGCGTCGCGCGCAGCCCCGGCGCATTGTCTTCGAGTCGCAGGCTTCCGCCATGCAGCCGCGCCACCGCCGACACCACGCTCAGGCCCAGCCCCACGCCCGGCGTGCCGCGGCTGCCGTCCACGCGGTAGAAGCGCTGCACCACCTTCGGCCGCTCGTCCTCGGCGATGCCCGGCCCATCGTCCGCCACCGCCAAGGCGAGCACGCCACCCGGTTCCGGCCGCGCCGACACCGCGATCGCCCCGTGTTCCGGCGCGTACTTGAGCGCATTCTCGACCAGGTTGCCGAGCGCCTGCGCAATCAGCAGCGGGTCGCCCACCACCTTCAAGGCGCCCTCGGCGTGGAAGCCCAGGTCGATCTCCTTCAGCTCCGCCACCGGCAGGTAGAACTCGGTCACTTCCGCTCCCAGGCGCTCCAGGTCGACTTCCACGAAGCCGTTGCGCCGGCTGCCGCTGTCGATTTCGGCCAGGCGCAGCAGGGCCTGGAAGATGCGCATCACGCGGTCGATGTCGCCGATCGCCGCATCGATCTCGGCAAAGGTCTCCTCGGTATCCGGCCGCGTGATCGCCAGCTCTTCCAGCCGCGCGCGCAGTTCGCTCAGCGGCGTGCGCAAATCGTGGGCGATCGAGTTCGACACGTCCTGCACGCTCGTCACCAGCTGCTCGATCTGGTCGAGCATGCGGTTCACCGTCTGGGTCAGGAGCCGCAGTTCCTCGCCGTCGTGCGGCTCGGCCAGGCGGCGCGAGAGCTTGCCTTCGATGATGGCGGCGGTGGTCTGGCTGATGCCGCCGATGCGCTCGAGCAGCGCGCGCCGGATCAGCATCCCGCCCAGGATCGCACCCACCAGTACCGTGACGGCGCAGGCCAGCAGGCCATACACGAACAGGCGTTCCAGTTCGTCGAAGCGGTTCAGGTTACTGGCCACCAGCAGCCGGTAGCCGCCGGGCAGGGTGACGCGCATCGCCTCGATGCGGCGCGCCGCGCCGTCCACATGGATGGTGCCCGAGCACAGGCCGTCGCGGTCGGGCAAGCCCTGCGGCCAGGCGGGCAGGTTGCCGGCGATGCGGGCGCCGCCGGGGGCGGCCAGCAGCATGATCTTGCGCACGCCGTCGTTGGTGCCGACCACCTGGGTGTCGATGGCGTTCGCCAGCGCCGCCTCGCCGCTGCGCGTGAATAGATTGGCCAGGCGCTGGGCGTCGGAGCGCAGCAGTTCGGTGCGCACCTGTTCGATGTTCGTATGCCAGGCGTACCACAGCGGGCCGGCGAACATGGCCAGTACCAGCAGGCTCACGACGCCATAGCCGGCGGCGATGGTGCGCGCGGAAAAGGTCGGGACCCTGAGCAGGGAGGCCAGGCGCCTGCAGACGGAAAGCTGATTCACGGCCGGTCGGTCAGCATGTAGCCGGCATTGCGCACGGTCTTCAGCAGCGGCGTGGCAAAGGGCGCGTCGATCTTCTGGCGCAGTTTACTGATGTGGACGTCGATCACGTTGGTCTGCGGGTCGAAGTGGTAATCCCATACGTTCTCGAGCAGCATGGTCCGCGTGACCACCTGGTTCGCGTGGCGCAGCAGGTATTCGAGCAGCTTGAATTCGCGCGGCTGCAGGGCAATCGCCGTGCCGGCGCGGGTGACCTTGTGCGCCAGCAGATCGACGCTCAGGTCGCCGAGCGCCAGCGTGGTGTCCGCCGCCTGCACCTGCGAGCGGCGCATCAGCGCGTCCAGGCGCGCCAGCAACTCGCCAAAGGCGAAGGGTTTCACCAGGTAGTCGTCGCCGCCGCGCTTCAGGCCGAGGATGCGGTCGTCCACGCCGTCGAGGGCGCTCAGCACCAGGATCGGCACCCGGTTGCCGCCCTGGCGCAGCGTTTCCACGATGGCCAGGCCGTCGATGCCGCCGGGGAGCATGCGGTCCATGACGATGGCGTCATACGGCTCGCTGACGGCGTGGTACATGCCGTCGCGGCCATTGTCGGCATGGTGCACGGTATGGCCGGCCTCGACCAGGCCCTTGCATACGAAGCGCGCGACCCGTTCGTTGTCTTCGACTAGCAGCAGTTTCACAGCGTTTCCTTCAGGTTCCCGCACATGGCGGGCGCGATGCCGTCATTGTACCGGCCCGCATGTCAGAGGGCGCCATGTCTGGCCACCTTGTGTTCATCCGCCACATGCACGGCCGGAGCCGAACCAGCCGCCGCCTTGCGCCGCTTGATCGGCCGCGCAATCAGCACGAAGAACAGCGGAATCAAATAGGTCGCCAGGAAGGTCGCCGTCAGCATGCCGCCGATGACGCCGATGCCGAGCGCGTTCTGGCTGGCGGCGCCGGCGCCTGTGGCGATTGCCAGCGGCAGCACGCCCAGGACGAACGCCATCGAGGTCATGATGATCGGGCGCAGGCGCAGCTTGGCCGATTCCAGCGCCGCTTCCACCACGCCGTAGCCCTGTTGCTGCAGTTCGCGCGCGAATTCGACAATCAGGATCGCATTCTTGGCCGACAGGCCGATGGTGGTCAGGAGCCCCACCTGGAAGAACACGTCGTTCTGCTGGCCGAAGGCGGTGGCCGCGCCCAGCGCGCCGAGCACGCCGATCGGCACCACCATGATCACCGACACCGGCACGCTCCAGCTTTCGTACAGCGCCGCCAGGCTCAGGAAGACCACCAGGATCGACAGCGCGTACAGCAGGGGTGCCTGGGCGCCGGCCTGGGATTCCTGCAGCGAGATGCCGCTCCACTCGTAGCCGATACCGGCCGGCAGCTGCTTCACCAGGCGGTCCATGATCTGCATCGCTTCGCCGCTGCTGGTGCCGGGCGCGGCCTGGCCCAGGATCTCGGCTGACTCGATGCCGTTATAGCGCTGCATCGCCGGCGCGCCCCACGACCACTCGGCTTTCGCGAACGAGGAGAAGGGTACCATCTGGCCGTCGGCGTTCCTCACGTGGAGCAGGCGGAGATCGTCCGGGTTCATGCGAAAGCGCGCATCGGCCTGCACGTAGACGCGCTTGATGCGGTTGTCGGTGTCGAAGAAGTTGTTCACGTACTTGGCGCCCCAGGCGGTCGAGAAGATCTGGTCGACGCTGGACAGACTGACGCCGAGCGCCGCCGCCTTTTCGTGGTCGATCGAGATCTTGTAGGTCGAGCTGTCGGCCTGGCCGGTAAAGCGCACCCGCACCAGGCTTGGTTCCTTGGCGGCGAGGGCCAGCAGCTGGTCGCGCGCCTTGCCCAGCGCTTCGTGGCCGAGGTTGCCGCGGTCCTGCAGCTGCAGCGAGAAGCCGGCCGCCGAGCCCAGGCCGCGGATCGGCGGCGGTTCCACCGGTGTGATGCGCGCACCCTGGAAGTTGCCATAGCGCGCCGCGATGCGGCTGCTCAGGGCGGCGACGCTCAGCTCGGCGTCCTTGCGCTCGTCCCAGGTCTTCAGGCGCACGAACAGGCGGCCCTGGTTCTGGCCGCGCGCCGGGTTGTTGGCGCCGATGGTCATGAAGGTGGCGTCGACCATCGCCTTTTCGTCGTTCAGCAGGTAATGGTCGATCTGTTCCAGTACCTTGCCCGTGGTCTCGACCGTGCTGCCGGCCGCCGTTTCCACCTGCACGAACATATAGCCCTGGTCTTCCTTCGGCAGGAAGCCGCCCGGCAGGCGCATGAACAGCGCCAGCACCAAGCCGATCATGAGCGCGTAGACCAGCATCCACAGGCCGCGCCGGCCGAGAATCGCCGTGACGCTGCCGAGGTAGCGGTCGCGCTCGCGCTCGAAATTGCGGTTGAACCAGCCGAAGAAGCCGCGCTTCTCGTGGTGGTTCGGGTCGGGGCGCTTGAGCAGCATCGCGCACAGCGCCGGCGTCAGGGTCAGCGCGACGAACACCGACAGCAGCATCGAGGCCACCACCGTCAGCGAAAATTCGCGGTAGATCGCGCCCACCGTGCCGCTGGAGAAGGCCACCGGCACGAACACGGCCGACAGCACCAGGGCCACGCCGATCAGGGCGCTGGTGATCTGGCCCATCGCCTTTTTCGTCGCTTCGTACGGTTCCAGGCCGTCCTCGTGCATCACGCGCTCGACGTTCTCGACCACGACGATCGCATCGTCGACCAGGAGGCCGATCGCCAGCACCAGGCCGAACATCGACAGCGTATTGATCGTGAAGCCCAGCGCCGACATGATGCCGAAGGTCCCGAGCAGCACCACCGGCACCGTGATCGACGGGATCAGGGTGGCGCGGAAGTTTTGCAGGAACAGGTACATCACCAGGAACACCAGCACGATGCCTTCGATGAGGGTCTTTACCACCTCGTGGATCGACACCTCGATGAAAGGCGTGATGTCGTTCGGGTAGACCACGCGCAGGCCTTCGGGGAAGAAGGCGCTCAATTCTTTGAGGCGCGCGCGCACGGCGTCGGCGGTATCGAGGGCGTTGGCGTCCGGGCCGAGCTGGATGCCCAGGCCCGAGGCCGGCTTGCCGTTGTAGCGTACGTCGACGTTGTAGTTTTCCGGGCCGAGCGCCACGCGCGCCACGTCCTTGACGCGCACGCTGGAGCCGTCCGGGCGGACTTTCAGCAGGATGCGCTCGAACTGTTCGGGCGTGCGCAGCAGGCTGGCCTGGTTGATGGTGGCGCTCAGGGTCTGGCCGGGTACGGCCGGCAGGCCGCCCAGCTGGCCGCCCGAGACCTGCACGTTCTGGGCCTCGATGGCGGCGTTCACGTCGAGCGGCGTGAGCGCAAAGCCCGTGAGCTTGACCGGGTCGAGCCAGATGCGCATCGCGTACTGGGTGCCGAACAAATTCATGCTGCCCACGCCGGGGATGCGGCTCAAGGGGTCCTGCACGTTCGAGGCCACGTAGTTGGCGATGTCGAATTTCGACATGCTGTCGTTGTCGGACACAAAGGCGGCCACCATCAGGAAGTCGCTGGTCGATTTGCTCACGCGCAGACCGGCATTCTGCACGTCGCGCGGCAGGCGCGGCACCGCCGCCTGCAGCTGGTTCTGCACCTGCACCTGGGCGATGTCGGGGTCGGTGCCCGGCGCGAAGGTGAGGGTAGTGGTCGACTGGCCGGTCTCGTCGCTGCTCGACGACATGTAGAGCATGTTGTCGATCCCGGTCATCTGCTGCTCGATCACCTGGACCACGGTGTTCTGCATGGTCTCGGCCGAGGCACCCGGGAAGCTGGCGCGGATCTGCACGGCCGGCGGCGACACCGGCGGGTACTGCTCGACCGGCATGTTGTGCAGCGTGATACCGCCGACCAGCATGATGAGAAGCGAAATGACGATCGCGAAGATCGGCCGCTCGATGAAGAATTTAGGCATCGGGGACGGTCCTCAGCTTGCGGCGGCAGGGGTTGGCGCGGCAGGAGCAGGTGCAGCAACAGGAGCAGCAGCGGCGGCGCGCACCTTCACCGCCATGTCCGGCTTGAGCTTCTGGGTGCCGCTCACGATCACGCGCTCGCCTTCCTCCAGGCCTTCCTCGACCAGCCACTGGCCGTTCGCCAGGGCGCCGGTGCGCACCGGGCGCAGCACGGTCTTGCCGTTCGCGCCGACCAGCATCACGCTGGCGTCACCCTTCTGGTTACGCCTAACGGCCGGCGCCGGCACCTGCACCACGTTCGGGCGCATGCCCTGGTTCACTGAAGCACGCACGAACATCCCCGGCAGCAGCAAATGGTCGGGGTTCGGGAAGCGCGCGCGCAGCGTCACCGAGCCGGTGGCCGGGTCCACGGTCACGCCGCTCACTTCCAGCGTGCCCTCGTGGGCATAGGTGCTGCCGTCCTCGAGCTGCAGCCTGACCCTGGTCTGCTGGCCGCCCGCCGTCAGCTTGCCGGCCGCGATGTCGCGGCGCAGGGCCAGGCCTTCCACGCTCGACTGCTGCAGGTCGACGAACATCGGGTCGAGTTGCTGGATGGTGGTCATCAGGGTGGCCGAGCCGCCCTGCACGTAGGCGCCTTTCGTCACCTGTGAAATGCTGCTGCGGCCGGCGATCGGCGCCGTGACGCTGGTGTAGCCGAGGTTGATGCGGGCATTGCTGGCGGCAGCTTCGGCCGCGGCGACGTCGGCGGCGGCCTGCAGCTGCGCCGCTTCGGCATCGTCGAAGTCCTGCTTGCTGATGGCGTTGCTGACGATGAGCACCTTGTAGCGCTTCAGCTGGGCGGTGCTGCTGGCCAGGTTCGCCTGCGCGCGCTTGAGTTGCGCCTCGGCGCTGGCCAGGGCGGTGCGGTAGGGAGCCGGGTCGATCCGGTACAGCGGCTGCCCGGCGCGCACGTCGCTGCCCTCCGTAAAGCTGCGCTCCTGCACGATGCCGTCCACCCGCGCCCGCACTTCGGCCAGCAGCGAGGGCGAAGTACGGCCCGGCAGCTCGACGTCCATCCGCACGGCGCTGCGCAGCACGGGCAGGACCGTGACTTCGGGTACGGCCGGGGCGGGCGGTGTGGCGTCCTTGCCGCAGGCGGCGAGCAGACATGCAAGAAGGAGGGCGCTGCCGGTGGCCGGCAGTCCCTTGCGGCATTCAGGAAGGTGGAATGGCATTGAAGAGTTGGTAGTCGAGGTTGGCGAACATCGCGTAGCGGAGCACTATGCCACTGGCGAACTAAACTGTGGATGTCTGGAACATTAAGGATTGTTAATGTTTATCCGCAGGCGGGGGCGGCAAGCCGCGTACATACGCACGCCGCCCGCGCGGCTTGCCATGCTAGTATGGCCGCAGGCACTAACGCATCATCCAGCGACCATGCATTCCAGCACTGCCGTGGAGATCCAGCGCCGGCTCGATGACCACCTGGCACGCCTGGGCGGCGACGAGTTCGTGCTGGTGCTGGAAGAACTGGGCGGGTCGGGCGAAGAAGCGGTGCGCGAAGCGAATATCGTGGTCGACAAGCTGAAGCTGGTCCTGGACCAACCCTACAGCCTGGACGGCCGCCCCTTCGTGAGTACCCCGAGCATGGGGCTGGTGCTGTTCGACGGCGTCTCGAGCGACGTCGACACCCTGCTCAGGCAGGCCGACCTCGCCATGTACCAGGCCAAGGCACAGGGGCGCAACACCGCGCGCTTTTTCGATCCGGGCATGCAGGCGTCGGCCGAGCGCAAGGCCTCGCTCGAACGCGCGCTGCGCGAGGGCTTGTCGGCGCACGAGTTCGTGCTGTATTGCCAGCCGCAGTTCAGCAGCAGCGGTGCGCTGCTCGGGGCCGAGGTGCTGCTGCGCTGGCGCCGCGCCGACGGCGTGCTGCTCGGGCCGGACCAGTTCATCGGCCTGGCCGAAGCCTCGGGCCTGATCGTGCCCCTCGGCCGCCACGTGCTCGAAGAAAGCTGCCGCGCACTGGCGCGCTGGCGGGGCGATGCGGCGCTGGACCAGCTGAAGCTCGCCGTCAACGTCAGCGTGCAGCAGTTGCGCAGCGCCGCGTTTCCCGAGCAGGTGGCGCGCATCCTGCACGACACCGGTGCCCCGCCCGCCCAGCTGTGCCTGGAGCTGACCGAAAGCGTGTTCGCCGAAAACGTCGCCGAACTGATCGCGCACATGCACACGCTGTGCGGCCTTGGCGTGCAGTTTTCGCTCGACGACTTCGGCACCGGCTATTCCTCGCTCGCCTACCTGCGCCGCTTTCCGCTGGCCGCGCTGAAGATCGACCGCTCGTTCGTGCACGACGTGCATCTCGATCCCGCCGCCGCGCCGATCATCGAAGCCATCATCGCCCTGGCGCGCGGACTCCGGCTCGACATCGTCGCCGAGGGCGTCGAGCACGAAGCGCAGCGCAGCTTCCTGGTCGAAGGCGGCTGCGGCGCGCTGCAGGGATACCTGCTGGGGCGGCCGGTGCCGATCGCGGATTTCGAGCGGCTGTATCGCGACAGGGGCACCGTGGGCGCATGACCTGGCGGAGCGCCTGGCCTGCGCCGGCCCGCGCACAGGACACCGCAACGCGATTATAGAGCCCTGTTTTTACAGGGCTTTTCGCATTCTTGCCTTTCGCGCGCGGCGGAAACCACGGATAATGCGCGCATCTTTTCGCGTAAAAATCTGGAATTCCCATGGAAATCAAAGTCAACTTCCTCGACAAGCTGCGCCTGGAAGCCAAGTTCGACGACTTCACCGTCATCGCCGACCAGCCGATCCGCTACAAGGGCGACGGCTCGGCCCCCGGCCCCTTCGACTACTTCCTGGCCTCGTCGGCCCTGTGCGCGGCCTATTTCGTGAAGCTGTACTGCGACACCCGCAACATCCCGACCGAGAACATCCGCCTTTCGCAGAACAACATCGTCGACCCGGAAAACCGCTATGCCCAGATCTTCAAGATCCAGGTCGAGCTCCCGGCCGACATCTCGGACAAGGACCGCCAGGGCATCCTGCGCTCGATCGACCGCTGCACGGTGAAGAAGGTCGTGCAGCAGGGGCCGGAATTCGTGATCGAGGAAGTCGAGAACCTGGATGCCGACGCCCAGGCGCTGCTGACCCTGCAGCCCGACGCCGGCGCCGCCACCTACATCCCGGGCAAGGACCTGCCCCTCGAACAGACCATCGCCAACATGTCGGGCCTGCTGGCCAGCCTGGGCATCAAGATCGAGATCGCGTCCTGGCGCAACATCGTGCCGAACGTGTGGTCGCTGCACATCCGCGACGCCCATTCGCCGATGTGCTTCACCAACGGCAAGGGCGCGACCAAGGAAAGCGCGCTGGCCTCGGCCCTGGGCGAGTACCTCGAACGCATCAGCAACAACCATTTCTACGCCGGCGCCTACTGGGGCGAAGAATTCGCCAACGCCGACTTCGTGCACTACCCGAACGAGCGCTGGTTCAAGCCCGGCCACCGCGATGCGCTGCCGAAGGAGATCCTCGACGACTACACGCTGGAGATATACGATCCCGAAGGCGAACTGCGCGGCGCGCACCTGGTCGACACCAACTCCGGCAATGCGGCGCGCGGCATCGTGTCGCTGCCGTACACGCGCCATTCGGACGGCGCAACGGTGTACTTCCCGGTCAGCCTGATCGAAAACCTGTACGCCAGCAACGGCATGAGCGCCGGGAACACCCTGGCCGAAGCGCAGGTGCAGTGCCTGTCCGAGATTTTCGAGCGTGCCGTGAAACGCGAGATCCTGGAAGGCGAATTCGCCCTGCCGGACGTGCCGCAGGAGGTGCTGGATAAATACCCCGGCATCGTGGCCGGCATCAAGGGCCTGGAAGAGCAGGGCTTCCCGGTGCTGGTCAAGGATGCCTCGCTCGGCGGCCGCTATCCGGTGATGTGCGTGACGCTGATGAACCCGAAGACCGGCGGCGTGTTCGCTTCCTTCGGCGCGCACCCGAGCTTCGAGGTGGCGCTGGAGCGCAGCCTGACCGAACTGCTGCAGGGCCGCAGCTTCGAGGGCCTGAACGACCTGCCGCAGCCGACCTTTGCCAGCGAAGCGGTCACCGAGCCGTACAACTTTGTCGAGCACTTCATCGATTCCAGCGGCGTGGTGTCGTGGCGCTTCTTCAGCGCCAGATCGGACTACGATTTCGTCGAGTGGGACTTCTCCGGCCACGGCGAGAACTCGAACGCCGACGAAGCCGCGACCCTGCTCGGCATCCTGCAGGAGATGGGCAAGGAAGTGTACATGGCGGTCCACGATGGCCTAGGCGCGACCGCCTGCCGCATTCTGGTGCCTGGCTACTCGGAAGTCTATCCGGTCGAAGACCTGGTCTGGGACAACACCAACAAGGCGCTGCTGTTCCGCGAAGACATCCTGAACCTGCACCGCCTCGACGACGAGCAACTGGCCGACTTGCTGGAGCGCCTCGAGACCAACGAGCTGGACGAATACGGCGACATCGCCAGCCTGATCGGCATCGAGTTCGACGAGAACACCGATTGGGGCCAATTGACCGTGCTCGAACTGCGCCTCCTGATCAACCTCGCGCTGAAGCAGTTCGACGAAGCACACGAGCTGGTCGGGGCCTTCCTGCAGTACAACGACAACACCGCCGAGCGCCGCCTGTTCTACGGGGCGCTGAACGTGGTGCTGGAAGTGGTGCTCGACGACGAGCTGGAGCTAAGCGACTA
Source organism: Massilia sp. BAP21 (assembly GCF_057801335.1). Lineage (NCBI taxonomy): Bacteria > Pseudomonadati > Pseudomonadota > Betaproteobacteria > Burkholderiales > Oxalobacteraceae > Massilia > Massilia sp. BAP21. Next base: position 5,411,718 of record NZ_CM173596.1, on the reverse strand, counting down.
CGTGCACAACTTCCGCCGCATGTTCGGCGATGCGCGCATGGATGCGGCGCTGGGGTCGGTGGACGGGAATGTCCGCTTCTTCGGTCTCACGCCGACGAGCATGGGGCTGGAAGGACTCGACCGTCACCACCGCCTGATGGACAGCTACCGCAAGCTGCACAAGGCACGTGCCGAGGCGGCGAAGCGCGGTTGATGGGTTGACCGGTTCCCGATGCGGGGGCGTTCCGGCCCCGGACGCCGGAACGCCTGGCGACACCGCTTGACGCATCGCCGGCAGGCGCCACGAGGTGCCTGCATCCTCAGGTGACGGTGTTCGGCGCGCGCTTTCGGTCTCAGGGCGCCGCGACCGCGTCGAACACGGCCTGGTCCACCTTGCCGCCTATCCGGACCGACTTCGCTTCGGTACGCAACACGCTTGCCATATCTTGTACGATGGCGGTCTCGGAAAACAGGGTGATCGGCTCGCCGTGCACGTCCACCAGGGTGCCCGGCTTTGCGTCCGCCACACATATCTGGCTCACCGCTTGCTGCATCCCGGGAGGAATCGGCATGCACTTGACCGCAATTCCTTCGATGGTGCGCGCCTCGGTGAAATGATCGGCTTTACCCTCGGTTTCCGGCGGCATGAATTCGCCGGGCGGTGACTCCAGGCGCTTCCCCTCCTTGTCAATGCCGTCGTAGTGCAGTTTGCCGTCACGCCCCAGGAAAGTGGTCCAGGTGCGAACGATCCGGCTTTCGCAAGCATGGTCCGCGTCGCCCACCTCGACGTCGAAGCGCTCTTCCTTGAACAGATACGATGTGCCATCGCTGACGTAGGTCTTGCGTGCGGTAATGAAGTCGGCCGGGAATGTCACGAAAGGTTTGGGGGGCGACTTCGTCTTCAACTGGTGCACGGTCACGCACATGTCGTACATGCCTTTCTGCAGGCGATGATGGTCCGTGGCCGACGCCGGACGTTCGACCGTGACGACATGATACGAGCGGCCACCGGCCTGGCCGGTTTCGCCGGACGTGGCAGGTGAGGGAGGAGAGGGAGAGCATGCGGCAAGCAGGGCGGCGCTGCAAAGTACGCCAGGGAGCAGGAAGAAACGGGGCATGGGTCGCTTCGCGTCAAATGATCATCTTGTTATCCATTCTATAACACGAGCTTGCCATTTAGATACTGCCCAGACTGCAAACCGTCCTCCCGGGATGGGCCCCGTTTGCCGGTGACGCTGAACAAGCCAGTGAACTGAGCGCAAGGCGTGGTGCGCTCAGAGTGGCCGCACCCAGATGTTCCGGAAGGCGACCGCGTCGCCGTGGTCCTGCAGCTTGATCGGGGCGGGGCCGTGGGCGCGGTAGAACGGCTTGCCGGCGTACACTGTTTCGCCCTGCAGGGCGGCGTGGTTCTGCACCAGCACGCCGTTGTGCAGCGCGGTCACGTAGGCGGGCGCCAGCAGGGCGCCGTCGGCGCCGAAGCGCGGCGCGGTCCAGATGACGTCGTAGGTCTGCCACTCGCCGGCGGCGGCGCAGGCATTCGCCAGCGGGGCGAATTGCTTGTAGATGCTGGCGGCTTGCCCATTCACATAGGTCTTGTTGGCGGCGCAGTCGAGGATCTGCAGCTCGTAGCCGCGGCCGGCGCCGGTGGCGGCCAGGAACAGGCCGCTGTTGCCGCGCGCCTGGCCGGTCCCGCCCAGGGTGGCGGGCACACGCCATTCGAGGTGCAACTGGTAGTCGCCAAACAGGCGCCGGGTCTGGATATCGCCGCTGCCGCCGCGCACGGTGAGCACGCCGTCCTCCACGGTCCAGCCGGCAGGCTTGTCGGGCGCGGCTGCAGTTACCCATTCGCGCAGGTCCTTGCCGTCGAACAGCACCACCGCATCCGATGGCGCGGCGCTGGAGGAAGCGGGAACGACGCGGGCGGGCTCGGGCGCCCAGGTTTCGGTGTCTTTCGGGTCGGGCTGCGGCTGTTGGGCAGCCGATGGGAGCGCGATCGAGAGACCGATCAGGACGATGCTGAGTCTGCTGGTCATGCCTGGCCTTCCGCTTGAAAAGACGAAAAGCATAGCATGTGGCGGTAATGGCTTTGACCGCAACGAAGCTCAGCGGTTCAATACTCTTCCATAGCTAACGGTGACAGCGCCAAAAGTTTTGTATCGTAAGTTTTCCGCCCAGCGTTTAGTGTTGCTAGGGAAATGTTTCTATGGCAATGTTTGTCATCACGCGTGAGGTTTCCTCGGGTTCGTGTTCCACATAGTCGACAAAGCGGAGAATGTATATGCAGCGAAAATCCTTGTTATGCGGTCTGGTGGGCACCACGCTCGCCCTCGGCATGACGTCCATCTCGATGGCGGCGCCGGTGGCTACTCCGGCCAGCGCGCCGGCCACGAGCGCCTACAACCAGCCGCCGAAGGAAATCCTCGACGTGATGCGCGCCCCGGCCTCGCCGTCGCCTTCGCTGAGTCCGAAGCGCGACAAGCTGATGCTGGTGACGATGGACGACTACCCGTCGATCGCCAAGGTCGCCACGCCTTTCCTGCGCCTGGCCGGCGTGCGCATCGAGCCGGGCAACCATAGCCAGCACGATACCCCGGGCGGCTACGGCATTCCCCCTTGCGTGAGCGCGATCGACCTGGTGCAGGTGGCCGACGGCGCCACCACCGCGGTCAAGCTGCCGGCCGGCGCCTGCCCGCGCCGCCCGCTGTGGAGCGCCGACGGCGCGCGCTTCGCCTTCGAGAACATCACGAACGAAGCGGTCGAGCTGTGGATCGGCGACGCCAGAACCGGCGCCGTGCGCCGCCTGCCCGGCGTGCGCCTGAACCAGATGTTCGGCGACCAGGTGCAGTGGATGCCCGACCAGAAGACCCTCCTGGTGAAGCTGGTGCACGCGCAAAAGGCCCCGCCGGCCGCGCCGCCCGGCTCGGATGGCCCCGGCATCCAGGAATCCCTGGGCGCCACCGGCCAGAGCAGCACCTACGAAAACCGCGACACCCTGCGCAACCGCCACGACGAAGCCCTGTTCGAACACTACGGCAAGTCGCAGCTGGCGCTGGTCGATGCCGCCAGCGGCAAGATCACCCCGGTCGGCAAGCCCGGCCTGTACGAAGAACTCGACGTGGCGCCGGACGGCCGCCATGCGGTCGTGACCGAGATCCGCCCGCCGTATTCCTACGTCACCACCTTCGACCGCTTCCCGAAACAGATCGATCTGTGGGACCTGGCAGCCGCCAGGGGCAAGAGCGCGAATCCGGTGGTGCGCGAAATCGCCGCGCTGCCGCTGGCCGATCGCGTGCCGAACCGCGGCGTGCCGACCGGCCCACGCAACTTCACCTGGCGTCCGACCGATGGGGCAACTTTGGTCTGGGCCGAAGCGCTCGACGGCGGCGACCCGAAAGTGCAGGCCGCCCAGCGCGACAAGCTGGTCATGCTGAAGGCCCCGTTCAAGGGTGAGCCGGTGGAATTTGCCCGCACCGAGCAGCGCTACGCCGGCCTGGCCTGGAGCGAGCAGCCCGGTACGGCCCTGCTGACCGACTACGACGTCAACCGCAAATGGCGCCGTACCTGGCAGATCAACGTCGACGATGCAGGAGCCTCGCGGCGCCTGGTCTGGGACATGTCGACCGACGAAAAATACGCCGACCCGGGTTCGCCGGTGCGCCGCACCCTGGCCAACGGCTTCTCGGTGATCCGCCAGGATGGCAACGCGATCTACCTGTCCGGAAACGGCTCGTCGCCCGCGGGCGACCGTCCCTTCCTGGACAAGTTCGACCTCGGGACCCAGAAGGCCGAACGCCTGTACCGCAGCACCGACAGCTCCTACGAGCAGTTCCTCGGCTTCGCCAACGATGACACGCGCCGCCTGTTGACCTGGTATCAGTCGGCTGCCGAGACGCCGAACGCCATGCTGCGCACGGTCGGCGCCGCCACGGCGGCTGCCGCCGGCGAGCCATCGTACGCGTCCACCAGCGTGGCGCTGACCCGCCTGGTCGATCCGGTGCCGCAGGTACGCCAGATCAAGAAGCGCCTGGTGAAGTACAAGCGCGCCGATGGCGTCGACCTCTCGTTCACGCTCTACACGCCGCCGGGCTACAAGGAAGACACGCGCCTGCCGACCATCCTGAACGCCTATCCGCTCGACTACGCCGACGCGTCCAAGGCCGGCCAGACCACCGGCTCGCAAGCCACCTTCACGCGCCTGCGCCAGTACCGCCTGCTGCTGTTGTCGGGTTACGCCATCATCGACAGCGCCGCCTTCCCGATCGTGGGCGACCCGCGCAAGGCCTACGACACCTATACCGAGCAGCTGGTGGCGAACGCCAAGGCGGCCGTCGACGAAGCCGTGCGCCTGGGCGTGACCGACCCGAACCGCGTGGGCGTGACCGGCCATAGCCACGGCGCGCTGATGACGGCGAACCTGCTGGCGCACTCGAACCTGTTCAAGGCCGGCGCGGCAACCAGCGGCTCGTACAACAAGTCGCTCACGCCGTTCGGCTTCCAGAACGAGCGCCGCTCGGTGTGGGAAGCACCGGACGTCTACACCAAGGCCTCGACCTTCTTCTACGCCGACAAGCTCAAGACGCCGCTCCTGATCGTGCACGGCGGCGACGATGCGAACCCGGGCACCACGCCGCTGCAATCGACCAAACTGTACGAGGCGATCCGCGGCAACGGCGGCACCACGCGCCTGGTGATGCTGCCGTACGAGCCGCACTGGTACGCGGCGCGCGAGTCGAACGAACAGCTGATCTACGAGATGCTGCGCTGGTTCGACAAGTACGTGAAGGAAGCGCCGGCCACGGCAACCGCGGCAGCGGCAGGAACCGCAGCCGGAGCGCCGGCGGCCGCGCCGTAAGGGGCAGGGCGGCGCCGGCCGGTGAGGGAAACCCTTACGCGCGACCCGGATTCGGTTGGCGCCGCCCTCGTCCATAATCCCTCCTGCCGGCCAGCGGGCCGCCCACACAGGAGGGAATGACAGTGAAACCAACGAACCACCCACCCGACGCCGCCATCCATGCCAGGTTGCGCATGGAGCGGCGCGGCAAGCGCCGGATTGCCAAGGACATCGTCGCGCGCGGCCAGCGCCAGCGCCGCGGCCTGGCCGGCGTGGTCCTGTCAGGCGGCGCCATTGCCGCCGCTGCGACCGTCGCCACCCTGTTCGAAGCCGCGCTCTGGTAGCGCGGGATGCCGGCATCGCAGGCGAGGCCCGCTAGCCGCCGCCGTATTGCAGGTGCTGGCGCACCAGGTCGGCCACGCTGGCCGCCTGCAGCTTTTCCATCATGCGCGCCTTGTGGACTTCCACGGTGCGCACGCTGATACCCAGGTCGCAGGCGATCTCGCGGTTATGGCGCCCGGCCACCACCAGCGCCATCACTTCGCCTTCGCGCGGTGTCAGGCTGGCGTGGCGCCGGGCATAGTCCGCCTGCGCCGGGCTGGCGCGCACGTCGCTGGCCTGGCGCCCGAAGGCTTCTTCGATGGCGCGCACCAGTTGCGCCTCCTGCAGCGGCTTCTCGAGGAAATCGACGGCCTGGGCGCGAAACGCCTCGCGCGCCGAATCGACGTCGCCATGGCCGGTGATCACCAGCACCGGCAAGCGGCAGCCCCGTTCGCACAAGGTCTTTTGCAGGGTGAGGCCATCCATGCCCGGCATGCGGATGTCGAGCAGCATGCAGCCGCGCAGCGCCGGACTCCAGCCCTGCAGGAAGGCTTCGGCATCGGCGAAGAATGCCGTCCTGTATCCGTTCAGGCTCAGTAGCAGGCCCAGCGCATCGCGCACGGCCGCATCGTCGTCGACGATGTAGACGGTGTTGTCAGTGCTCATGTCGTTTCATCCTTTCGCCGCTTGCTTGGCCACGCACTCCGTGTGCGGGCAATGTCATGGTAAAGACCGCGTGCCGCCCCGGCGCGGCCGTGAGGGTGCCGCCGTGGGCCTCGACGATGGCCCGGCTGATGGCCAGGCCGAGTCCCAGGCCGCTCGACTTGAGCGAGACGAAGGGCTGGAACAGCCGGCTGCGCACCGTGTCGGCGATGCCGGGTCCATTGTCGGCGATCCTGACCCATACCGACAGCCCGTCCGCACCCGCATCGACCGTGATGCGGCGCGGCGTGCCGGGCGGCGTGCTGCCCGGCCCCTCGGCCAGCGCCTGCACCGCATTCGTCAACACATTGCGCAGCACGATGTCGAGCTGGATGCGGTCGCCCAGCAGGGCGGCGGCAGGTACCGGGCGCACCTGGAGTTCCACCTGCGCCGCGGCGGCCTGCCCGGCGAACGCGGCCACGCTGTCCTCCACCAGCTCAGCCAGCGTCAGGGTATCGAGGGCGATGGCGCCGCTGCGGAAGAATTCGCGCAGGCGCTTGAGCACGTTCGATGCGCGCTGCGCCTCGGCCGCCATGGCGTCGACGGTCCTGGTCAGCAGCGGATCGCCGCCATCGCGCAGCACCAGGCGTTGGCAGGCGCTCCCGTAGGCCGAGAGCGCCGTCAGCGGCTGGTTCAGCTCGTGCGCCACCGCGGCCGCCATTTCGCCAGCGGCCGCCAGGCGCATCGAATGGCGCAGGTCGTCGCTGGCGCGGCGCGCGATATCGACCGCGATGCCGATCAGGAAGCCGGACAGGATCAGGCTCAGGACCAGCATCTGTAAATTCGGCATGCGTTCGAGGTGAAGCACCGGCCACAGCGCGGCGATGGTCACCCCGGCTTCGAGCACGATGGCGGCGCTGATGGCGCCCGCCATGCCCTGGCGCGAGGCGGCCCAAGCCAGCGGCAGCATCAACAGGTAGTAGGCCAGCGAGGCCGGCGCCGGACTTTGCAGCGCAAAGGCCAGCAGCAGGGCGATCGCCGCGGTGTAGGCGGCGCTGTCCCAATTGCGGATCCGGGCCAGGCAGTCGGCGCGCAGCGCCGGGTCGAACAGGCAGCAGGCGGCCGGCACGATGGCCAGCATGCCCGCGGTCTCGGCGATGGCGTAGCGGCTCAGGACATCGACCCAGGACAGGCCGGCAGCCGTCCCGGGGCCGCGCACGGTTACGGCATACAGCAGGGCGCCGAGCAGGCTGGCCAGCGCCGCCAGGGCGGCCCAGAGCAGCATGCCGCGGTGGCTGGCGAAGAACGCGCCGTCGGGCAGCCGGCGCCGCGTGAACAGCGCCAGCGCCAGGTACAACGGCACCGGCAACAGGCCGGCCAGCAGCGACAGCAGCGGCTGCGCCGGCAGGGCGGGCGTGATGCTGGCCGCCAGCAGGGCCGCCAGCACCAGCGGCAGCAGGGCGCGCCGGCCATGCCGGATTGCCGCGTACACCGCCAGTCCGGCGGCCGGATGCCAGACCGGGGCGATGGCCTGGTAGCGCGCCTCGGGGCCGCTCAGCACGTCGCAGGCGACATACGCGGCCACGAAGGCGCAGCCGCGCCAGATCGAGCGGGCAGGGGAGGTGCCGTGCATAAGGCCTTTCGTCGATGGTGGAGCGGGCATTATCGCCGCATCGGCGGCAACCCGCGCTGTATCAGGAAAAAGGAAAACCGTATAAGGGAAACCCTTACGGGAAGTGGCGAATGGTCAAGCGCGGCCGGATGGGCGAGACTGGAGCCGGGCCACGGATGTGGTCCCGCCATCCCAACGACGACAGGAGCTTGCCATGAAAGTCCATCTGCTTGCAAAACAGTTCCCCCTCACGCCGGCCTTGCGCGGCTATGCCGAACGGCGCCTGCGCACCGGCTTGTCCTTCGCCCGCGACCGGATCGGCGACGTCGTGGTGCGTCTCGGCGACATCAACGGGCCGCGCGGCGGGAACGACAAGCAATGCCATATCCTGATCGCGGTGCCGGGGCAGCCGGCGCTGGTGGTGCGCGACGTCCAGGCCGACCTGTACAGCGCCATCGACCGCGCCGTCAAGCGCGCCGCCCACACGCTGCGCCAGGCGGTGATGCAACGCCGCTACCTCGAGCGCTGGGGCCACCGCAACCCGGCCCGGCCCCGCTACGCCGCGGCCGAGGCGCTGGCCGTGGCCGACGCGCCCGATGTTGGCGCAGTCCCGGCAGGCTAAAGTCCGGGAGCGCCGGCCAAGGAGACGCGGCGCCGGACAAGCGTCATGTCCGCGCCGGGGGCGCAGGTGCTACACTCGCGCCCTTATCACGAGGCTGCAGACACCATGACGAACAAAAAACAGCAATCGGCGGGCGCGCAGGGCGGCCGGCCGGAGAATCCCTTCATCGACGGCGCGTTCTACGACCGCGTGCGCGACTACACCGAACGCGACGCCACCTTTTCGAAGGAACTCAAGGCCATCGCCGACCGCGGCGCCGGCAAGGAAAGCACCGACGCCCGTTTCGCCCCTTCGCTGGGACTGCTGCGCGGCGTGGTCAAGAAAGGCGTGTCGCTGCACGACATGTTCGAGCGCATCGTGATGGGCACCGAATCCGGCCTGTGGGAGCCATGGCTGGCCGCCTTCGGCATCGAACTGCGCGGCGTCAGCTATGGCAAGACCGAACCGCGCAACGCCCGCCTGGCCCTCGACATCAGCCTCGGCGCCAAGGCCAACCCCTTGTTCGCCAACGCCGGCATCCGCAACTGGCGCAGCCTGGTCGCCGAAGACTGCGCCCAGCTGCAGGTCGAGAAGCCGACCGAGCACGCGCCGGCCAAGGCCTACGCCATCTTCTATCTCGAAACCGGCGACTGAACCAAGGGCGCTTGCGGGCAGCCGCCCGTTTCGGCACCATTCGAAGGCCCTCCCGCCCACAGCGGGTGGGCCTTTTCTACATCGAACCAGAGCCCGCACGGATGAACAACTGTTTGCTTATCCATAACATATGTTTGGTGCTGGCCATGACGCCGATCGTTTTCCATGCGGCGGAAACGGTATCGCCGGGCGCCGGACGGCCGAATGGCGGCGACTATTCGATACCTGCCCCCATCCTGTGTAGCCGAGGAGCCGGCCTCGCCTCAGGCCTGGCATCCGGACGCGGCCACGACACGGGAGCGGCAGAAAGCCGCTACACATCTCTTCCATAGGCGCATAATGTCCGGATTCTCCCAGGAGGAACCGGATGCGCGACGCCATCATCATCGGAGCCGGCCACAATGGCCTGGTCTGTGCCTTCTACCTGGCCCGCGCCGGCTTGAAGGTCACCGTACTCGAACAGCGCCAGGTCGTCGGCGGCGCCGCCGTGACCGAGGAATTCCACCCCGGCTTCCGTAATTCGGTGGCCGCCTACACCGTCTCCCTGCTCAACCCCAAGGTCATCGCCGACATGGACCTGGCCCGGCACGGCCTGCGCGTCGTCGAGCGGCCCCTGTCGAACTTCCTCCCGCTGGACGATGGCAACTACCTGAAGCTCGGCGCCGGCAAGACCACCGGCGAAGTCGCGAAATTTTCGCAGCGCGACGCCGGCCGCCTCGACGACTACGCCAGGCAGCTCGACGCCGCCGCCGACCTGTTGCGCGAGCTGGTCCTGCAAACGCCGCCGAACCGGGTGGAAGGCGGCTGGCTGGCCGCGCTGCCGGAACTGATCAAGGCGGGCAGGCTCGGCAACCGCATGCGCGCGCTGTCGCTCGACGCCCAGCGCGGCCTGCTCGATTTGTTCACCAAGTCCGCCGGCGACTACCTTGATGGCTGGTTCGAGAGCGCGCCGATCAAGGCGGCGTATGGCTTCGACAGCGTGGTCGGCAACTACGCCAGCCCCTACGCGCCCGGCTCGGCCTATGTGCTGCTGCACCACGTGTTCGGCGAGGTCAACGGCAAGAAGGGCGCCTGGGGCCACGCCATGGGCGGCATGGGCGCCATCACGCAGGCGATGGCCAGGGCGGGGCAGGCGCAGGGCGTCGAGATCCGGCTGAATGACGGCGTGCGCGAAGTCGTGCTGGAGAAGGGCCGCGCCAGCGGCGCTGTCACCGCAAGGGGCGAACGCCTCGCCGCGCGCGTGGTCGTCTCGAATTTGAACCCGCGCCTGCTGTACACCAGGCTGGTCGACCCGGGCGCGCTGCCCGGCGACTTCCTGCGCCGCATGCAGGCCTGGCGCTGCGGCTCGGGCACCTTCCGCATGAACGTGGCGCTGTCGGAGCTGCCCAGCTTCCGCTGCCTGCCGGGGACGGCGGCCGCCGAACACCACGGCAGCGGCATCATCATCGCGCCCAGTTTGCAGTACATGGAACGCGCCTACATGGATGCGCGCGCCAGGGGCTGGTCGCGCGAACCGATCGTCGAGATGCTGATTCCGTCCACGCTCGACCCCGGCCTGGCGCCGCCCGGCCAGCACGTGGCCAGCCTGTTCTGCCAGCACGTGGCGCCCCAGCTGCCCGACGGCGCCAGCTGGGATGCGCACCGCGAGGAGGTAGCCGACCTGATGATCGATACTGTCGACCGCTGGGCGCCGAATTTCAGGCGCGCGGTGCTGGGCCGCCAGATCATGAGCCCCCTCGACCTGGAGCGCAGCTTCGGCCTGGTAGGTGGCGACATCTTCCACGGCGCCCTCGGCCTGGACCAATTGTTCGCGGCGCGTCCGATGCTGGGCCACGCCGACTACCGCGGGCCCGTGCCCGGCCTGTACACCTGCGGCGCCGGCACCCATCCGGGCGGCGGCGTGACCGGGGCGCCGGGGCACAACGCGGCGCGCGAAGTCCTGCGCGACCTGCGCCGGCGTCGCGCATGATGCGGCGCCTCGTTGTTGTCGCCTTCCTGCTGGCCGGGGCCGGCGCGCAGGCAACCGATCCCGTTGCCGACCTGGTCTACCGCAACGGCGTCGTCTACACGGTCGACGCGCAAGACAGCGTGCGGCAGGCGCTGGCCGTGCGCGCCGGGCGCATCGCCTATGTCGGCAGCGATGCCGGGGCCATGGCCCTGGCCGGCAAGCGCACCCGGGTCATCGACCTGCATGGCCGCATGCTGATGCCCGGCCTGGTCGACGCCCACATGCATCCGCAATCCGGCGGCAGCCGCCTGCTTAACTGCAGCCTGGACTACCTGCGCCTGAGCGTGCCGCAGTTCCAGGCGCGCATCCAGGCCTGCATCGACCGCGACAAGGGCCAGCCGCCGGACCGCCCGCTGTTGGTGGTCAACTGGTTCCAGCAGGGGATGGAGCCGGCCGGCACCGGCACCACGGCGGCCACCCTCGACGCACTGAAAACGGCCCGCCCTGTCATCGTGCGCTCCTCGTTCGGGCATTCGGTGCAGCTCAATTCGCGCGCCATCGCCCTGGCCGGTATCGGCCGCGACACGCCCGATCCAGTCGGCGGCAAGATCGTGCGCGACGCCGATGGCAACGCCACCGGCCTGCTGGAAGACGCGGCCCAGGACCTGGCGATGCGCTTCGTGCCTGCGCTCACTGCACAGGAGCACCTGGCTGCGTCGAGCGCGGCATTGAAGGCCATGCGGCGCCAGGGCATCACCAGCTTCCTCGATGCCTGGACCGACCCCGAGACCATGACCGCCTTTGCGACGCTGCAGCGCCAGGGCAGGCTGACCGCGCGCGCCCACTTCGCCGTTCTGGTCGACCTCGACAAGGGCGCCACGCCGCAGGCCGCCGTTGCCGAGCTGCTGCGCCAGCAGCGGCAATTCGATCAGGGCCCGACGCGGGCGGCGCCGTCGATGCAGGTGCGCCACGCCAAGCTGTTCATGGACGGTGTCATCGCCGCACCCGCGTTCACCGGCGCCATGCTCGAACCCTACCTCGTGAACCGGGGCAGCGAGGAGCGGCCCGACTGGCAGCCTGGCCCGAGCGCGGGGCCGCCGGCCTACTTTACAGGGCCGGCCCTGCGCAGCACGCTGGCGCAACTCGCGCGGGCGCGCATCGACCCGCATATCCACGCCGACGGCGACCGCGCCGTACGCGAATCGCTGGACGCTATCGCGGACCTGCGCGCGAGCCCGGAAGGAAAGGAGGTGCGGCCGGCGCTGGCGCATGCCGAGATCGTCGACCCGGCTGACTATCCGCGCTTTGCGCAACTGAACGTCGCGCCGGTGCTCTCCTTCCAGTGGGCCAAGCCGGCGCCGGACACGGTTGGCCCGCTGCGCGACTACCTGGGCCCGGCGCGCTACGCCAGGGTCGAACCGCAGGCCGTGCTGCAGCAGGCAGGGGCGCGCATCGCCTACGGCAGCGACTGGCCGGTCGATCCGCTCGACGCCTGGTTTGCGCTGAAGGTGGCGGTGACCCGCAGCGCCGCGCCGGATGCGGGCCAGGAGTATGCCGGCCGCCTGACCGCCCAGCCGGGCATGACGCGCGCCGCCGCGCTGCGCGCCGCCACGGCCGACGCGGCCTGGACGCTGCGCCAGGAAACGCTGACCGGATCGCTGGAACCCGGCAAGCTGGCCGACCTGATCGTCCTCGACCGCAACGTCCTGACCATCCCGGATGAGGACATCGCCAGGGTCCGGGTATTGCAGACCGTCGTCGGCGGCGAGGTCGTGTACGAGTCGCGCGCCTTGCGGCGCAAACCGGCGCGGTCCGGCAACGGTGCGGAGGGCTGTGTGATCGGATGCTAGACTTGGCGTTCAGCTCACTCGCATCCAAGGAGCCGTTTTGCGCTTGCGTCTTTCCTTCTCTTTCCTCTTCCTGTTCATTCTCGCCCTGGCCGGCCCGGTCCAGGCCCTGCCTGCCGCGCCCGAGACCGAGGCGCCCGCCGCAGAAACAGCCGCCCCCGACCCGCTGCGCCGCGAAACGCCGCGCTCGATGGTGTCGGGCCTGATCGAAGCCCTGGCCGAACTCGACTACGACCGCGCCGCCCAGTACTTCGAGATGCCGGCCGCCACCAGCAACCGTCAGCGCATGAACGCGGTCAGCCAGGCGCGCGCCTTCCATGCGCTGCTCGACAATGGCGGCTCCCTGAAACCCTTTGCCGCCCTGTCGAACCAGGCCAGCGGGCGCGTCGATGACGACCTGCCCGTGGACCAGGAGAACATTGGCGAGGTCACGGTGCAAGACAAGAAGACCCCGATCCTGATCACCCGCGCCGAGGTCGACGGCCAGCAGGTCTGGCGCATCTCCTCGGCCACGCTCGGCCAGATCGCGGCCGCCACGCGCCGCACGCCAGCGGGCACCGAGGCGCCGCAGGACGAATACCTCGTTGGCGGCGCGCCGGTCAAAGACTGGGGCATGCTGCTCGGCCTGGGCGTGATGATCTTCGGCGGCCTGTGGCTGGTGTCGGCGCTGGTGGTGGCCGCCATGCGCCGCCTGGTGGCCGATTCGGCGGCTAGCGGCATCTACCGCTTCTTCGAGGCGGCGCTGCCGCCGGCCAGCCTGCTGCTGGCGGTGGCCATCTTCTACAACTGGGCCGAGCGCCTGGCGGTGGCCATCGTCGCGCGCCAGACCCTGCTGCGCTACACCGGCATCGTCACCGTCATCGCGCTGGTGTGGTTCGGGTTGCGCCTGGTCGACGCCGTGTCGGAACTGATCATCGCGCGCATGCAGCGGCGCCAGCGGCGCCAGATCGTCTCGGTGGTCACGCTGCTGCGCCGCACCGTCAAGATCCTGCTGCTGGTGTTCTCCGGCATCGGCATCCTCGACACCTTCGGCATCGACGTCACCACCGGCATCGCGGCTCTCGGTATCGGCGGTATCGCGCTGGCGCTGGGTGCCCAGAAGACCGTGGAAAACCTGGTCGGCAGCGTGACCGTGATCGCCGACCGTCCGCTGCAGGTGGGCGACTTCATCAAGGTGGGCGACGTGGTCGGCACCGTGGAAGACGTGGGCATCCGCTCGACCCGCATCCGCACCCTGGAGCGCACGATCGTGACCATTCCGAACGGCGACTTGTCGGCGCGCCAGATCGAGAACTTCGCCGCGCGCGACCGCTTCCTGTTCAACCCGACCATCGCGGTGACGTATGCCACCTCGTCGGCCCAGCTGCAGGAAGCGCTCGGCATCGTGCGCGGGGTGCTGGCGGACGAAGAAAAGATCGCCGAAGGCTGGCGCGCGCGCCTGGGCGGCATTACCGACCGCGCCTTCAATATCGACGTATTTTCGTACATCGACACCGCCGAGTTCGACGTCCAGGTGGCGGTGCGCGAAAACCTGCTGTTCACGATCTACCAGCGGCTGGAGGCGGCGGGCATCCGGCTGGCCTATCCGAGCCAGACCGTCGTGTTCCAGGGCGACGGCCAGGGCGAGGTCAGGGAGGACGGCCAGGAGGGACGGGATGCGCGCAGGGAGAGCGGCGAGCGGCCCCGTTTGGAGAAGGAGGACCGGCCGGGCCGCTGAATCCGGTGGCCCTGCACGCCGCGCGGTAAGGGGTTATCATGTTTGTCTCAACCACCACAGGATTGACATGCCATGACCACGTCCAGCTATCCCGACACCCGCCTCCTCATCGCCAACGAGTGGTTAGACGCCACCGGCGGCAAGACCATCCCGGTACTGAACCCGGCTACCGGGCAGGAGATCGGCACCGTGGCGCATGCATCGATCGCCGACCTGGACCGCGCCCTGGCCGCCGCCCAGAAGGGTTTTGACACCTGGCGCGACGTGCCGGCCGCCGAGCGCGCCGCCACCATGCGCCGCGCCGCCAACCTGCTGCGCGAACGCGCCGGCGACATCGCCCGCCTGCTGACCCAGGAGCAGGGCAAGCCCCTGGTCGAAGCCAAGGGCGAGGCCCTGGCCGGCGCCGAGATCATCGACTGGTTTGCCGCCGAAGGCATGCGCGTGTATGGCCGCATCGTCCCGTCGCGCAACCCGAAAGCCCAGCAGCTGGTGCTGAAGGAACCGGTCGGCCCGGTCGCCGCCTTCACCCCGTGGAACTTCCCGATCAACCAGATCGTGCGCAAGCTGTCGGCCGCGCTGGCCACCGGTTGCTCGTTCCTGTGCAAGGCACCGGAAGAGACGCCAGCTTCGCCGGCCGCGCTGCTGCAGTGCTTCGTCGACGCCGGCGTGCCGCCGGGCGTGGTCGGCCTGGTGTTCGGCGACCCGGCCGAAATCTCGGGCTACCTGATCCCGCACCCGGTCATCCGCAAGGTCACCTTCACCGGCTCGACCCCGGTCGGCAAGCAGCTTGCTGCACTCGCGGGCGCCCACATGAAGCGCGCCACCATGGAACTGGGCGGCCACGCGCCGGTGATCATCGCCGAGGATGCAGACGTCGCCCTGGCCGTGAAAGCCGCCGGCGCCGCCAAGTTCCGCAATGCGGGGCAGGTGTGCATTTCGCCGACGCGCTTCCTGGTGCACAACGCGATCAAGGAAGAATTCACCCGCGCCTTCGTGCAGCACGCCGAAGGCCTCAAACTGGGTGACGGCCTGCAAGAAGGCACGACCCTGGGGCCACTCGCCAACGCACGGCGCCTGACGGCCATGGCCAAGGTGGTGGAAGATGCGCAGGCCAAGGGCGCCACCGTGTCCCTGGGCGGCAAGCGCGTCGGCGAGACCGGCAACTTCTTCTCGCCGACCATCCTGTCCGACGTGCCGCTCGAAGCGAGCGTATTCAACGACGAACCCTTCGGCCCGGTGGCCGCGATCCGCGGTTTCGACAGCCTGGAAGACGCGATTGCGGAAGCGAACCGCCTGCCTTACGGCCTGGCCGGTTATGCCTTCACGCGCTCGATCAAGAACGCGCAACTCTTGATGAACCGCGTCGAAGTCGGCATGCTGTGGATTAACCAGCCGGCTACGCCGAGCGCCGAGCTGCCGTTCGGCGGCATCAAGGATTCGGGCTACGGTTCGGAAGGCGGCCCGGAGGCGCTGGAGTCCTACCTGAACACCAAGGCGGTGTCGATGGTTGGCGTCTGAGCCGTCCATCACGAAGGCCGGTGCGAACCGGCCTTTTTCAATTCAAGAGAGAGAACGTAGGCGAGCGTGCGGCGCGGCCGATGAGAGCCGGTAGGGTGGACTCGGGAGTCCACCCTACGGAGTACTGCTGAACTGAACGGCATGACGGCGCGAACCCGCCTTTTTTCTGAAGAGAGAGATATATGGTAATCGAGAGTGCGGAGCTGTTGATCAAGCAAGGCATGGAAGCCGAGTTCGAAGCCGGCGTGCGCCAGGCGACGCCGCTGTTCCAGCGTGCGCGCGGCTGCCGCGGCATGTGGCTGGAACGCGGCGTGGAAAACCCGCTGGCCTACCGCCTGCTGGTGCGCTGGGACACGGTGGAAGACCATAACGTCCACTTCCGTGGCAGCGAGGATTTCCAGGAGTGGCGCCGCCTGGTCGGCCACTGCTTCGACGGCGCGCCGAGCGTCAGCCACCTGGAAACGGTGCTCGAAGGTTTCTGAGGCGGGTTCACCATGTGCGTCAACTACCGTCCGCCCACGCCCGAGCAGTTCGGCGCGATCGGCGCGTTCAGCGAACTGCCCGCCGACTGGCGCTGGCCCGAAGAGACCTGGAAGGATTACCTGGCGCCGATCGTGCGCCGCGGCGCACACGGCCGTCCGGAAGCATTGCTCGCCACCTACGGCATGGTCCCGCGGCGCCAGATCCCGCCCGACGTCAAACCCTTCGACACCATGAACGCGCGCGCCGAGTCGCTGGTCGAGCGCCGCTCGTTTGCGCCGGCCTGGCGCCGCCTGCAACTGTGCGCGGTGCCGATGGCCTGGTTCTACGAACCCTGCTACGAGACCGGGCGCGCCGTGCGCCATGCGATCGGCATGCTTGATGAATCGCTGTTCTATGTGGCCGGGCTGTGGCGCGACTGGCCCGAGCCCGATGGGAGCGTCGCCTCGTCGTTCACCCAGATCACCATCAATGCCGACGACCACCCGCTGATGAACCGCATGCACAAGCCGGGCGACGAAAAACGCTCGCTGGTGATCCTGCCGCATGAAGAGGTCGAGGATTGGCTGTCATGCCGCAGCATGGACATGGCCCATACCTTCCTGCGCCACTATCCGGCCGAGCGCATGCGCGACTGGGCGGCGGCGCCGGCGCCGGTGCGGCGCAAACCGGCGCAACCGTCGCCGAACCTCGAACTGTTTTGACGCGCCGCCTGGCGCCTACATGAATCCCGTGTCGAGTTCCAGGCAGGTCTGGCCGACGTGGTACAAGGCCAGCCCCTTGCCCACGCCTGGTGCGGCCAGGTAGCGCGCCAGCAGTTGCGCCGGCGCGTCCAGGCCCAGTGCCAGCAGCGAAGGGTGCAGGGCGCGCAGCGCATCATCGGGTCCGGCCAGGTGCAGGTGGCCGCTCATCGCCTTGTGTTCGAGTTGCGTCAGGAGCGTCTGCAACACGCGCGCATGGGCCGCAGGCGCCTGGGCCGCTGCCGGCGCCGTCCGTCCGCGTAGCATGCGCGCCAGCCGCGCCGCCAGCGAAGGCCGCACCGGGCCGCGTTCGTAGTCGAGCGACAGCGCCTGCAGCTTGCCGCCGCGTTCCACGATCAGGCTCACCGGTTCCAGCAGGCCTTGCACTCCGCGTTCCAGGCGCGCAACCACGCCGGCCACGGTCACGCCGGATGCGATCCAGGCTTCCAGGCTGTCGAGGCGGCTGGCCTTCCAGTGTTCGTAGGGCAGGCGCAGCGTCAGCGCGCGCCGCTCGCGGTCGAGCACGCGCCATTCCAGCTGCTGGCTGATCTCGTCGAGCCGGGGCGCCTCGCTGGCGGCGGGGCGCAGCAGCACCAGGTCCAGCGGCTCGCCGAGCAGGCCGGCGCTGCCGGCGACGGCGCCGCGCAGGGCGTTCCAGTCGTCGAAGCCGGCCTGCTGCCAGCGCGGATCGTTTGCTTGCCAGGCCGGCGTGACGCTGGCGCGGGTGACGCCGCCCAGGCCGAGGCGGCCATCCTCGGACAGGCGCGGCTGCTCGAGCACCAGGGCGCCCTTCGCCAGGCTGTCGGCCGGACCCACGCCCGGCCACAGCGCGTGCTGGCCCCAGGCGCTGCTGCGGCTGAAACCGGGGTCGCTGTCGTCGCGCCGCGCCAGCACGGCCTGGCGCAGCAGGCCCGCGTCCGCATCCCAGAACGCGCAGCTCAAGCCGCGTGCGCCGCTGCGCGCCTCCCACCAGTAGGCGCCGAGCGGCAGCAGCGTCATCGCGGCGCCGACCTCGAAACTGCGGCGTGCCGTGCCGCGCAGGCGCGCCAGCAGCGCCGGGTCGGCCTGGCGCGCGGCGGCTTCCAGGGCGCGGGTCAGGGCGTGCACCTGCGCCGACAAGGCCAGGGCCTGGGATTCCTCGACGCCGAAGTCGCGCGCCACCAGCAGGTCGGCGACGCCGGCCAGTCCGCGCAGCAGGCCGGCCAGGCGCGGAAAGGATTCGACGCGCGCCGAGGTGGCCAGGGCACGCAGCTGCGGCGCGGCGATGTCGCTCACGTGCGACCAGCCGCCGGCGCAGAGTTCGTGCACCAGGTCGCGCGCCTGGGCCAGGAAGCGGGTTTCGTCCTCGCCCAGGCCGGCGGGCAGTTCCGCCGCCTGTTCGGCCTCACCGGGCCAGGCGAAGGGCAGGCCGTGCGCGCGCCTGACCGCCGCGAGGGCCAGCAGGTGCAGGGCCTTGCGCAGGCGCGGCTCGGCCTCCGAGACCATGCCGGCATAGCCGGTGCCGGCGATGTAGCGGCAGACCAGGTCGAGGGCGGGCAGGCGGATGTTCAGCACCGCGCCCTGGACCGCGATTTCAGCGGTGTCGAGGGCGTCCTGCATGCCGGCCGCCTTGCGCACGGCGGCCACGCCGGCGGCCTTGAACAGCGCGTCGGCGTCGAGCGCCAGCACTTCGTCCAGCACGTTGACCTGTTCCGCCGGCGCCGCATCCGGCACAGCTTCATTGGCCGCGGCGGGAGCGCTCGCCGTGCGCAGCCATAGCGCGGCGGCCAGGATGTGCTTGCATACGCCCGGCGCCGGGCAATCGCAGCGCGCCGCGCCCGGACCTTGCGGCGCCAGCTGCACGCGCTGGCCGTCGGCCGCGACCACGCCTGCGGCCGCGCCGCCGTCCGCGTGCCAGCCGACCTTGCCGGCTTCGACATCCTTGGCCGCGCGCCGCAGCAGGCCGGCGCTGGCCAGGGCCGCGAGCGCATCGTCGTCGTAGTTGCCGTAGACGGCGCGCCAGTCAAGCGGTGCGCTCATGCCATCGCCTCGGCCAGCCACTGCGCGAAGTGGGTCGGTGTCAGCGCGGCCACCTGCATGCCGCGGTCGGCCAGGCGCTGGGCCATGGCGTGGTCGTAGACCGGCTGCGCTTCCTGGTCGAGCGCCGCCAGCCCTAGCAGCTTGACGCGCGCCTCGTTCAGGCGCTTGACGCTGCCCAGCAGCGGGCCGGGCATGGCGCCCTCCATGAAGTCGCTGATCAGGGCCAGCACGGTGCGCTGGGGCGACTGCACCAGGCTCTCGCAGTACTGCATGGCGCGGCCGATGTCGGTGCCGCCGCCCAGCTGCACGGTCAAGAGCACCTGCACCGGGTCGTGGGCCAGGTGGCTGAGGTCGACCACATTCGTGTCGAACACCACCAGGCGCACCCGCACCGCCGGCAGGCTGGAGAGGATGCCGGCGACGATCGCGCTGTACATCACCGAGTCGAGCATCGAGCCGCTCTGGTCGACGCACAGGATCACGTCCCATGGCAGCTGGCGCTTGATGCGGGCGTTGAAGCGCGGGCGTTCGATCAGCAGGCGGCGCAATTGCGGGTCGTAATGCTTGAGGTTGGCCCCGATGGTGGCGCGCCAGTCGAAGTTCTGGAAGCTGCGCAGCGACGACTGGCGGAAGCGGTTGCGCCGGCCCTGCAGGGCGTTCACGAAATCCTGGCGCAGGGTGCGCGTGATCTCCTCGACCACCTTGCGGATCACGCTGCGCACGGCGTCCAGCGTGGCTGCGTTCATGCGGCCGCGCATCTGCAGCAGGGTGCGCGCCAGCGCCTGGTTCGGTTCCAGCGAGAGCAGGGTGGCCGGGTCGTCGAGCAGTTCGCGGATGCCGTAGCGGTCGAGCGCATGGCCTTGCACGCGCTCGAACACCTCGCGCGGGAACAGCTTGCGGCTGCGCTGCAGCCAGTCGAGCGCCTGGATCTGGCTGGGGTGGAGGCCGGCCCCGCGCTGACCATTGCGCGGGGACCGGACCTTGCCGGCGTACTCGCGCCCGTACAGATAGTCGAGGGTGGCGTCGAGCTCCTGGTCGCGCCCGTTCAAGCCGCCGCCCAGGTTGTCGCCCGCATAGCGGCCCAGCACCAGGCGCCAGCGGCGCGCCGCTTCATCGCTCATGCCGCTTCCTCCGCCAGCCAGGCGCCCAGGCCATCGCGCGCCAGGCACAGCGCCAGCGCGCCTTGCAGCCGGGCGCCGGCGGCCATGTCGGTTTCCGAGAAGCCGTACTGGACCGACGCCACGGCGTCGTCCAGCCCAACGTGGGTCTGCGCCAGGGCTTCGGCCAGGCGCGCCGTCTCGAAGGGCTTGAGCTGGGCAAAGGCCAGGCGCAGGTCGGGCAGGTAAGTAATGAAGGCGGCTTCGTCCCAGCCCGCCAGGATGCGGTCGAGGTCGCGTTGCAGGCCGGGCTGGGTGAGCAGCAATTCGGGCGCCGCCGCCATCAGGCCGCCCAGCGCGCGCACCGCCTCTTGCGGCCGGGCGCCGGAACCGAAGTGGGCGCCGAGCATGGCGCCGAGCCGCGCCGCGTCCCAGGCGCCGTCGAGGAAGAGCAGGGCGCCGGCGGCCACGGCGATGCCGGGCACGGCGGGCGCCACCGCCAGGCGTGCCAGGGCCTCGTGCCAGGCGTCGTCGGGTTCGGCCCCGGCCAGCGCGGCGCGCACCGCGCGCAGGTCGACCAGGGTACGTACGGCGGCGGCTTCCCCATCCTGCTTCACGTTGGCGAGGTCGGGCAGCAGGCCCAGGCCGATCGAACAGGCCAGTTCCAGCAGCGACCGCACACCATCGTCGTCCTGGACGCCGAGCGGCTCGCGCGCGCGGTGCAAATTCAGGAGCTGGTGCGCGCAGTCGGTTACCGAGGCCAGGCTGGCGTCTTCGGCCAGGTGGCGCGCCAGCAGATCCATCAGGCGCGGCAGGCGTTCGTGCAGGCCGATCACGCAGGCGCGCACCAGCAGCCTGACGGCGGCGCCGGCGCTGCGTCCCTGGCCCTGGGTGGCGAGCAGCGCTTCCTCGCGCCGTAGCCGTGCCAGCGCCGCGTCCTGCAGCGTGCTGCCGTCGCCGGCCACCTCGATCAGGCGCGCCTCGACCAGCGGGTTCCAGGCCACCTGCCATTCCTCGATCAGGAGTTCCAGGCGCATCCCGCCCAGGAAGTCGGGGCCGCCCTGCCAGCGGCCCACGCCGGCGCCGAGGTAATCCATCAGGTGCAGGAAGCGGCTGCGCAGGCGGTGGCTTTCCTTGCGATACAGGTCGAGGCGCACGGTGCGCGGCGTGCTGTCGTCGAGGCGGATGCGCTGGGCCTGGGCCTGGCGCCGCGCGTCTTCCAGCAGCGGCGGCGAACCGGCCGACGGCGGCACGTCGCCCAGCGCGCTGCCGCCCAGGAAGCGGCGCAGGTCGTCCGTGAAGCCGGCCATGCCTTCGTCGATCGCGCCTTTCACGAAGCAGGAGCGCAGCGCATCGAGCACGTCTTCGCGGCCCGGGCCGGCGTGCCCGCGCAGGGCGGCCAGGCGCTGCGCCTGCAGCACGGCGGCCTGCACCTCGGCGGTCGATACCTGTTCGCTCAGGCCGCGTTCGCGGCCTTGGCGCGCATACCGGGCCAGGGCCTCGGCGCTCACCTGTTCCAGCTGCGGGCCATCGGCGCTGGCCTGGGCGCTTTCCCATACCCATTGGTGCCAGGCAGGCGAAGGCATGCCGGCGCCATAGCCGTTCAGCGCATCGAGGCGGTCGAAGCTGTAGCGGATCAGGAAGTCGGCGGCCGCCGCCGGCGCGGGCCTGCTCGCTTTCGGGGCCGGATCGGCCAGCATCTGCTGCAGTGCCAGGGTATGGAAGCCGCCGGTCACCACCACGATGGCGCGCCCGTCGCCGGCCGCGCGCAGGGCGGCCTGGCGGCGCCGGATGTGGCCGGCCATGTGGCGTTCGCGCGCCAGGCTGCCTTCGGCTTCCAGCACCGCCGTTTCATAGCTGCTGCGCGCCAGGGCGCAATAGGCGTAGACGTCGGAGAACAGGCTGCGCCAGTCGCGCAATGCCGGCGCCGGGCGCAGCTCGAACAGGTGGTCCCAGAGTTCATCGTGGTGGCGGCAGCCGCTGGCGCGGGCCAGCGCGGCCAGGTAATCGCTGTGGGCCAGGTAGCGCTCGGCCATCAGGCTGCGTGCATGGTCGACCTCACCCGCGTCGTCACCCGCGTCGTCATCCTCGCGCGCTCCCCAGGGCAGGTCGATGAAGTTGAACTGCGCGCCAAGTTCGTGCGCCAGGCGCAGGGCTACCCATTCCGGGCTGTAGTCGCAAAAGGGAAAAAAGGCGCTGCGCGTGGACGGCCCATCGTCGCCGCGCGCCGCCTCGGCCTGCGACAGGATGGCCACCGGCGGGCGGGTGCGCGCGTCCAGCAGCAGCGGCAGCAGGGCGTCGAAGCTGTCCGGCCCTTCGACCAGCACCGCGGCCGGACGCAGCTCGCGCAGCATCGCCTGCAGCGCCAGGGCGCAAGCCGGGCTGTGGTGGCGCACCGGCGCGAAATGGATGCCGTCCATCGCCATGCGCGCCAGGCCGGCCGCGACCTCTGCCGGAAGTGCCTGCGGATTGTCGGTCATGCCCACAGGCTGCGTGCGGCGTCGCCGAAGCTCTTCCAGGCGCTGTCGCGGCGGCCGCGCTCGCGCACCACGGTGTCGAAGTAGTGCTGCACGCGCTTGACGTCGTCGGCGCTGTCCTTGATCAGCACACCCTGCAAGCCGTTCGCCATGTCGCGCGGCGTGACCTGGCCGTTGCCCAGGAAGCTGGCTTCGAGGGCGGCGGCGTGCAGCACGTTCACCGCTTCGGCGGTCGACATCACGGCGTCGAGGTTCTTCAGGGGCGTGCCTTCGCGCGTGCTGCCGGCGCGCAGTTCCTGGAACACCGTCACCAAGAGGCCGACCACGTCGCGTTCGATGCGCGCCTGCAGACCGGCGCCATCGAGCTCGCGCCGCACCTGCGCCAGTACCAGCTCGACCTCGAAGGCATGGTCGCGGATCGGGCGCACGGTCTCGAAGTTGAAGCGCCGCTTCAGCGCCGACGACATCTCGTGCACGCCGCGGTCGCGCAAATTGGCGGTGGCGATGACGTTGAAGCCGCGCCGCGCATGCACGCAAGCACCGTCGCCCAGTTCCGGCACCACGATCTGCTTTTCCGACAGCAGGGAGATCATGGTGTCCTGGATCTCGGGCGGGCAGCGCGTGATTTCCTCGAAGCGCACCAGCTTGCCGGCCACCATGGCGCGGTACATCGGCGAGGGTACCAGTGCGCGTTCGCTCGGCCCTTCGGCCAGCAACAGCGCATAGTTCCAGGCGTAGCGGATATGGTCCTCGGTGGTGCCGGCCGCACCCTGGATGGTGAGCGCGGAGTCGCCGCTGATCGCCGTGGCCAGCAGTTCGGACAATAGCGACTTCGCCGTGCCCGGTTCGCCGACCAGCATCAGGCCCTGGTTGCCCATCAGGGTGACGATGGCGCGTTCGACCAGCGGGTCGTCGCCGTAGAACTTGCGGCTGACACCAAGCTGCGCATCGCCCAGGATGAAGCGGCGCACCGCGCGCGGCGACAGCTGCCAGCCTGCGGGGCGCGGGTCGCGGTCGGCGCCGCGCAGGGTGTCGAGTTCGGCGCGGTAGCGCATTTCCGCGCTGCTGCGCAGGACGGAGGCCGGTTCGGGTTGGGTCATGGTTGGTCTGTCGTATCGTTGCGGGCCCGTTACCAGGGCATCTTGCGTTCCCACTCGGGGTCGAAGCCCTGGCAGGCGGCGGCCACGGCGTGATAGTCGCCGTAGGCTTCGGCCAGCAGCACCGGCGGCACCTTGGCCAGCGGCAGGTTGCCGCCGCCGTAGCCGCCTGCGCCGAGACGCACGAAGCCGAGCTCCTTCAGGGCCGCCGGCATGTTCTCCTCGGGCAGGGCGCTGCCCGAGAACGCGATGCGCACCTGGATGCCGAGGCTGGCGAAATCCTTGATGTACTCGAAGAACACGCCGCCATCCTCGGCCGAGCCGCGCGCATACCCTTGCTTGCCGAAGGCGCCGCGCAAGGTGAAGGTGTCGCCGATCCAGCCGAGGCGGTCGGCGATGGCATCGGCGCCTGCATCCTGCGGTGGCGGCGAGCGGCGCGCCAGCTGGGCGAACAGCGGCGTCACCTTGTAGTCCTTGAAGTGGGCTTGCCAGGCATTGACCTGCGCCTCGTCGAGCAGGCTGGCGTGGGCCAGGCCGATCCCTTCATCCGGGCCGGGTTCGACCTCGTCGTCGGCGGCGTCGATCAGGCTGCCGTCCTCGGTCGGGCGCAGCAGGCCCAGTACCTGGCCCTCGGCGTCGAAGCGCATCCATACCAGGCGCTGGACCAGGCGGCCGACCACCGGATGGCGCCGCAGGTATTCCTCCCAGTCGGCCACCGGCCAGCGCCGGCCGGCGCACATCGCTTCGTACAGGCGTGCGCTCTGCATCTCGACCACCTGCTTGACTTCCTTCTTGCAGGTCGTGAACAGGGCCTTGCCTTCCTTGATCGATTCGGGCGTGTCGTTCTGGCGCGCGGCGGGCAGGGCGGCGAGCGGCTTGCCCTCGACGTTGTGCAGCACGGGTTTCAGCTTGTCGTCGAGCACCACGGTGAAGCTGCGCGCGCCGTAGGCGAAAGTCATGCGGCCGCTTTCGTCCAGGCCGCCGGTGGGCACGGTGCGGTCGGCCAGCTGGTCCTGGGTCCAGCCGTTACGCTCGGCGATACGCTCGACCAGCAGGCGCGCCTTCTGCTGCACCGAGGCCGTGCGGTAGCGCCGCGAGACGCCCAGCACGAACTGGATCACGGCCGGATCGTCCGAGACGCTGGCCGCTTCCAGCATCGCCTCGACCTGGAAGCGGCGCACGTAATGGTCGCGCATGTAGAGGCGGATCGCGTCGGCCAGCTCGTGGCCCGGCACGCCGCAGGTGAGCGCCAGGATGCCTTTTTCGTTGATCGCGGTGCCGGTGTATTCGGCCAGCTTCTCGCGCTTGGCCTCCTCGAACACCTGTTCCTCGGTCAGCTTGCCGACTTCCGCATAATATTCGGGGTACTGCTTGAAGCCCTGCTGGTAGGACTGGTAGCGGCCCGGCGCATGCTGGTTGGCGTAGGCGATGGCTTCTTCCAGCGGCGGGTTGGCGGTGTCGCGCGCGATGAACTGGTGCAGCAGGAAGCGGCCGAGGGCGGCGCGGCTCGCGGCGTCAAGCAGGCCGAGGTAGCGCACCAGCAGGGCGTTGGCGGCCGGTTCCTTCAGCTTGGCGGCCAGGATCACCCACCAGCGGATGATGTCGGAATCGACCACCGCGTCCGGCCCCGTGCCATGGACCCAGGCGCAGGCCGGCAGCTGTTCCAGGTTGAGCCAGGCCAGGCCGGACGGCGCCTTGGCCTTCAGGCCCTTGCGCGCCTGCTTCAGCAGCGCCTCGGGCGACAGGCGCGGCGAGATGTCTTCGCCCAGGCGCTCCAGCGCGGTCATGAGTTCGGCGCTGACCGGTTCGCGGGTTTCCTTGTCGAGCGCCGCATACAGCGCCGGGACCGCGGCGCGGTAGCCGATGCGCGCCAGCCAGCGCGCGGCCTCGATGCGCAGTTCCTGCTTGTTCGAACCGAGCACCTCGGTCACGCGCTTGCCGATGTCGGGCAGCTTGCCGAGCACGCGCTGGGCGGCCTGGCGCTGGACCCTGCTGTCGCCGAGGGCGAGTTCCATCACGCGCGGCAGCCAGCGCGCCGGCACGATGGGGAAGGTGTCGAGCGCGCTCAGCGCCACGGCGGCGCCCGGCTCGCCGTAACCCTTGCGCCCGGTCGGCACCAGGCCCAGGGCTTCGTCGATCGGCTGCGGGAACTGGATCAGCAGCGGCCACACGCGCTCGGGCGGCAGCGTGGCCTGCGGCAGGGCGGCCGCACGCCAGCTCTGGTACAGGCAGGTCTTGGCAAACAGCCCGGGCGCCGCGCCGCAGCGAGTTGCCGCCGCGTCCAGCTGGCGCAGGTCCACCGCGTGCGGGTCCTGGCGCCGCAGCCAGCCCTGCAGCCGCGGGCCGAACCAGACCCAGCTTTCGCCCGAGCGCGAACCCAGTTCCCAGCGCATGGCCTGCAGCAGGCCGAAGTCGGCACGCGCCTCCAGTTGGCCGCCCAGGGCCAGGGTCTGGACCACTTCGTAGTCCGAGAAGATCTTGGGGTTGCCTTCGCCGTTCAGGGCCGCCAGCGCATCGCGCAGCTGGCCGGCGCCCAGCTTGCGGTAGGCCGCGTACTGCTGGCTCTTCCAGCGCGACTTGTGCTTGCTGGTGCGGTTGGCTTCCTCTTCCTGCTCCGCCTCCTGGCGCCGCTTGTCGAGCAGCTGCTTGTGGTTGGCCAGCAGCAGGTCCATGGCATCGTCGGCCAGCCGGGTCTCGGGCAGGTCCGGCAGCGGCGGCGGTTCCGGAAGCGCGACTTCGGCGGCGTCGCTGGCGGCCTCGATGCGCGACAAGGCATGGCGGATCGCTTCCTGCACCGGCTTGCTGGTCTCGCGCGCCAGCGCTTCCTCGAGCACGGCGCGGGCGGCGTTTCCCTGCATGCGCGCCAGCTGGGCGGCGGCGTGGCCGCGTTCCTCGCCCTTGCCGTCGCCTAGCAGGGCGCTCAGCTCGGCCAGGCACAGGTCGCGGTCGAGCGCGTCGAGGTGGCGCGTGGCCTCCAGCCGCACGGTCTTGCTGTCGCTCGCCGCAAGGCGTACCAGCACGCCGGCGAAGCGGGCGTGCAGGGCGGGCGCGCCCGCAATGCGCCCGGCCAGCACCACCCGGCCATCAGCCGACAGGGTGCCGACGAGTGCCTGGACCTCGTCCGCGTGGGCCAGCATGTCCTCGTCGAGGGCGCCCGGCACCAGCAGCGGCCGGTACACCTGGTCGCGGTAATGCGAGCGCAGGCCGCCGCGCTCGAAGACGATGGGCAGGGCCAGCGACTGGGCCAGGCCGGTCTCGTCCAGCAGCGCGCGCAGCAGGCGGATGTCCCAGGCGCGCCGCGCCGCCAGCAGCCTGGCGGCGTCCTCTTCGTGTTTGTTGCTCGACGGTGCGCTGGCCCAGAGTGCGTCGTTCAGCACGTACTGCAGCCAGTCCGGCGCCTTCGATCCGGCGCGGTCGAGCGTGATGCCATGGTCGGCCGCTTCGAACAGGCGGCCCAGGCGCTCCAGCAGGGCCAGGTCGGCGGGCGTGGACTCGATGCGGCCGTACAGGGTGTGGCGCGCCGCCATGCCTGAGTCGATGCTGGCACGTTCGGCCTTGTCGTTGTCGACGTACCAGAAAATGCTGCGCAGGCGCCCCGGCTGCCCGAGCAGGGTGCTGGCCCTGGCCGAATGTTGGGCCAGCTCGGCCAGCACGGTCGCTTCGCTGCCGTCGGCGAGGTAGGCGGCGGCGCGCGCGGCCAGTTTCGGGTCGATGCGCTCGAGGGGCGCGACAAGCTGGCGGATCAGCGACGTGTTGGAAGACAGGGCTTTGCGCGCGCTGTCGAGTGCACCGAGGATCGAATTGAGCATGGCCTGGCCGTAGGAAGTGGTGCGCCATGCTGCCATGAAATATATTCAAGTGCAATATTGCCAAGCCCGGCCGTGGCGCGGATATGTGTCCTGCATGGAATGTCTGTCGTGTGCCGAAATATTGCGGTTCAGAATCGTCAGATGGGAGAGAATAGGGCATCGCACTGGAGGGAGGGAGCATGAAGGGAATGACACGAGGCGAGCGCCTGCCGCTGGCGCAGTATGCAGCCGATGGCATGGTGCAGGCCGGCCTGTCGGCACAGGGATTGACGCTCGACTTCGCCTGTTTCGGCCTGGATGCCGGCGGCAAGCTGGTCGACGACCGCTACATGACTTTCTTCAACCAGCCGGAAAGTCCCTGCGGCGGCGTGCGTGCCGGCGCGGTGGGCGGCGACACCCACGGTTTCCTGTTCCAGCTGGCCCGGCTGCCGGCCTCCGTCGAGCGCGTGACCATCACCGCCAGCATCGACGGCGGCGGCACCATGTCCCAGCTGCAGTCCGGCTGCCTGCGCCTGGTGAGCGCGCAGGGCGAGTTCGCCCGCTTCGATTTCAGCGGGCGCGATTTCGCCGCCGAGCAGGCCGTGATGCTGGGCGAGTTCTATCGCAAGGACGGCGGCTGGCGCTTCATGGCGGTCGGCCAGGGTTTCAATGGCGGGCTGGCGGCGCTGGTCAAGCACTTCGGGGCCGACGTCGCCGATACGCCTGCGCCTGTGCCTCCACCGGCGCCGCCCAGGCCGGCCGCGATCAACCTGGAAAAGCGCGTCGAGCAGGCCGCGCCCCAGCTGGTCAGCCTGGTCAAGTCGGCCGGGGTCTCGCTGGCGAAGGTCGGCCTGGCCGGGCACCGCGCCCGCGTCTGCCTGGTGCTGGACATCTCGGGTTCGATGGGCGCGCTGTATAAAAAAGGGCTGGTGCAGCGCTTTGCCGAGCGCATCCTGGCGCTGGGCTGCCGCTTCGACGACGACGGCGAGATCGATGTCTTCCTGTTCGGCCGCAACGTGCACCGCGGCGAAGCGATGGGACTGGGGAATTTCTCCAACTACGTGCGCGAGATCATCGAGCGCCACCCGCTGGAAGGCGACACCCGCTATGGCGCGGCGATGGAAGCCGTGCGCCGCCACTATTTTCCCGACGCCCGCGGCGGCGAGCGCAAGACGCCGTGCCAGGCCGCGCTGCCGGTGTACGTGATGTTCGTTACCGACGGCAGCACCTCGGACAAGCCGCTCACCGAGCGCCAGTTGCGATGGTCGAGCCGCGAGCCGATCTTCTGGCAGTTCATGGGCATCGGCAAGGGCAAGAAATCGAAGAGCAAACGGCTCATCAATTTCGCCGATTCCGATTTCCCCTTTCTTGAAAAACTGGATGAGCTCGATGGCCGCCTGGTCGACAATGCCGGTTTCTTCTCGGTCGAGCGCCCCGACGAGCATGCGGACGCTGCCCTCTACGACCTGCTGATGGACGAGTATCCGGACTGGGTAAAGGCGGCAAAGGCAAAGGGTATCATTTCCTGATAAACAACATTTTGCCGGAACGACATTGACGCCCGGCCCGCGCATGCCGTAAGATTTCTTAACAAAAATTTCACAAAGCGGCATGCGCGATTCATCGTCTACAAGGTTCATCCGCTTTCACCTCAAGACGCGCCACCTGGTGCTGCTGGTCGAACTGGGCCGCCACGCCTCGATCCTGCACGCGGCCGAAGCGGCCGGGCTGACCCAGCCCGGGGCCTCGAAACTCATCGGCGAGCTGGAACATGCGCTCGGCGTGCCGCTGTTCGAGCGCCTGCCGCGCGGCGTGGTGCCGACCTGGTACGGCCAGGTGCTGATCCGGCGCGCCGGTGCAGCCCTCGCCGAGATGGATGCGGCGCACCAGGAAATCATGCAGGGCCAGGCCGGCTTCGGCGGCCGCGTGGCCATCGGCAGCGTGCGCGCGGCGGCGGCAACCCTGCTGCCGCAGGCGATCCGGCTGCTGAAGGAACGCAATCCGCGCGTGCAGGTGGCGGTGGCGAGCGACACCAGCCAGGCCATGATCGAGGGATTGCGCGCCGGCGAGCTCGACATCGTGATCGGCCGCATCCTCGACCCCGGCGCCGCCGCCGAACTCGAATTCGAGCCGCTGGCCGACGAGCCGCACAGCCTGATCGTGCGCGCCGGCCACCCCTGGCTGGGCCGCGCCGACCTCGGCTTCGAAGACCTGGCGCAGGCGCCCTGGATACTGCCGCTGGCCGGGCGCCTGCGCGAGCAATTGATGGCGCTGTTCATTGCCAGGGGCTTGCCGCAGCCTGCCGATGTGGTCGAAACCATTTCGCTGCCGCTGGTGCTGCGCCTGCTTGCCGACAGCGACCGCGTGGTCGCGCTGCCGCTCGAGCTGGTACAGTCCGCGCTCGACGCCGGCACGCTGGCCGTGCTGCCGCTCGCTGTCGACCTGCGCGCCGGCGTCTACGGCATCGTCACCCGCAAGCGCCATCACTTGCCGCCCTCGGCCGAGGCGATGCTGGCGGCCCTGCGCGAAGCGGCCGGGCTGACGCCTCCTGTACATACCTGACGAATACGGATTTGGCATACATCGCGCGCGTTTCGTTATGGAGGGCAGGGGTTGCGCCCCGTATGATCTCAGCAATGACAAGACGAGGAGGGGACGATGGTGGACTTTTTGCGGACTGTGAATGTGAGCGGAGGCGGGGCGTGATGCGCTGGGCAGTCCTGCCCGTGGCCTTGTGCGCGGCGGTGCTGGCAGGATGCGCAACGACGCAGGCACCGACCTCGCCGGTCACGAGTTCGATCGGCAACTTCCCCGATCCCTTCGTGCTACCCGACGCCGGCGGCTACTATGCCTACGCCACCAACGGCGACGGCAAGAACCTGCCGACCCTGCATTCGCGCGACCTGCAATCCTGGCGCGCGCTGCCGGACGCGATGCCGGTACTGGCCAGCTGGGTGCGCAAGGAAGTGCCGCACGTCTGGGCGCCGGAAGTCATCAAGCTCGGCGAGCGCTACGTGCTGTACTACACGGCGCACGACCTGGCCTCGGACCGCCAGTGCGTGGGCGTGGCGGAGTCGAATTCGCCCGCCGGCCCCTTCGTCGACAAGGCCAGCAAGCCGCTGATTTGCCAGGCCGAGCTGGGCGGCACCATCGACGCCAGCCCCTTCCTCGAAGGCGGGCGGCTCTACCTGTACTTCAAGAGCGACGGCAACTGCTGCAACCAGCCGACCCACATCTTCGTGCAGGAACTGCAGCCCGACGGCCTGGCCGTGACAGGCCAGCCGACCTGGTTGCTGACGAACGGCCGCAGCTGGGAAGGCAAGGTGATCGAGGCGCCGACCATGGTGCAGCGTGGCGGCAAGTACACCCTGTTCTACTCGGCCAACGACTTCGGCAACGGCACCTATGCGGTGGGTTACGCCACCTGCGCCGGCCCGGTCGGCCCCTGCCAGCCGGCCGACGACTCGCCTTTCCTGAAGAGCCGCGCCGAGCGCAACCTGTACGGCCCCGGCCACCAGGTGGTGTTCCGTGTGGGCGAACAGGACTTCATCGCCTATCATGCGTGGGAACTGAAGCCTGACGGCACCCGCGCCGAGCGGCGCTTCCTCTACATCGACAAACTCGACTGGGTGGACGGCAAGCCGGTGGTGAAGGGCACGACCCTGATCAGGTAACAGACATGGCGCACCGGCCGGCACAGGCCGGGCGCGAGAAAAAAAGCGGAGAAAACGGAGACATCGTGGCGCAACGCAGACGTTTTATCGCGGCTTCCCTGCTGCTGGGCATGGGTGCCCCCCTGGTGGCGCGGGCGCAGCGGCCCACGCAGCGGCCTATCGAGATACGGATGTGGACCCTGCTCAGCGGCGGCGACGGCGCCCGCATGCGCGCGCTGGTCGAGGACTTCAACGCCAGCCAGCGCGCCGTGCGCGTGACCAGCACCACCCTGAAGTGGGGCGAGCCTTTCTACACCAAGCTGATCACCTCGTCGGTGGTCGGCGCCGGTCCCGACATCGCCACCGTCCACCTGTCGCGCCTGCCCAACCTGGCCGGCGGCGGCGTGCTGCGCCCGATCGGCGACGCCGAGCTGGCGGCGGCCGGGCTGCGCGGCAGCGACTACTTCCCGCGCCAGTGGGAAAAATCGCGCTACGAAGGCCGCAACTACGCCATCCCGCTCGACATGCACCCGATGGTCATGTACTACAACAAGACCCTGGCCGGCAAGGCGGGGCTGCTCGACGGCGCCGGTGTGCTCAAACCCATCGTCGGCTACGAGGCCCTGACGGCCGCCTTTGCCGGCGTGCGCGAGCGCAGCGGCAAGGCCGGCCTGGCGATGGAAGCGAGCCAGGGCTCGTACGCCATCTGGCGCCTGTGGCTGTCGCTGCTGAACCAGCGCAAGGCCACGCTGATCGAGAACGGACGCTTTGCCTACGGCCGCGCCGGCGTCGAGGAACTGGCCAAGGTCAGCGCCTGGTTCACGCGCGGCTATGGCCCGGCCGGCCTCGATTATCCGGCCTCGACCAGCCAGTTCATGGGCGGCGGCGCCGGCTTCATGCTCAACGGCGTGTGGGAAGTGCCGGAACTGGTGCGCGCCACGCGCCAGCGCACGCTCGGCTTCGAGTACGGCATCGTGCCGCTGCCGCGCCTGTACCAGGACGCCAGCGTCTGGACCGACTCGCACGCATTCGCCATGCCCTCGAACGAGGGCAAGCCCATCGACCCGGCCAAGCTGCAGGGCGTGCTCGCCTTCATGGCCTACGTTAGCCGTCATTCGATGGGCTGGGCCGAAGGCGGCCACGTGCCGGCCTACCGCCCGGTGGCCGAATCGCCCGCGGCCAGGGCGCTAATGCCGAACGCCCTGTATGCCGAGGCCGCGCAAAACGTGGTCTACGACCCCGACGGCTGGTACATGGGCGCGGCCGGGCCGGTCGAGGCCATGGCCTCGAAATTCATGCCGGGCGCGTTGTCCGGCCAGCTGACCCCGGCCGAAGCGCTGGACATGTTCGAGAAAGAGGCTTCGCGCCTGCTGCGTAAACGCCCGCCGCGCTACTGATTGCCACCCATGGAAACCACGACCTTGACACCCGCCGCCGGGGCGCGCACCAGGAAACACGCCGAGGGCCGCCGGGAAGGCATCCCCGCCGCGCTGCTGCTGGCGCCGTTCGCCGCCGCCTTCTTGCTGTTCTTCCTGCTGCCGGCGCTGCATACCTTCTACATGAGCCTGACCGAGAGCAGCCTGACGCGCACCAGCGCGTTCGTCGGCCTGGCCAACTACGCGACCCTGGTGCAGGACCCCTCGTTCTGGTCTTCGCTCTGGAACACCTTCTACTTCGCGCTGTTGACCGTGATTCCGCTCACGGCGCTGGGCCTGGTGATGGCGCTGCTGGTGAACCGTTTCGTGCGCTTCCAGTCCTGGCTGCAGGGCGCCTTCTTCCTGCCCTACGTGCTGCCGATCTCGGTGATGACCCTGATCGCCGACTGGATGCTGCAGCCTTCGTCGGGCGTGATCAACCACATCGTCGGCGGCCAGAATGCCTGGCTGTCCGACGTGCACTGGGCGCTGCCGGCGGTGGCAATCGGCACCATCTGGTGGACGGTCGGCTTCAACATGCTGATGCTGCTGGCCGGCCTGCGCAATATTCCCGGCGAGCTGTACGAGGCCGCGGCCCTGGACGGCGCCAGCGGCTTCACGCTGTTTCGCGCCATTACCTGGCCGTCCCTGAAACCGGTGGTCGGCACCGCGCTGCTGATCCAGCTGATCGCCTCGCTCAAGGTGTTCGGGCAAACCTATATCCTCACCAGCGGCGGGCCCTACAACACCAGCCGCGTCACCCTGCACTATATGTACGAAACCGCATTCACCCAGAGCGACGCCGGCTACGCGGCCGCCGTGGCCATGGCCTTCATGTTCGTGGTCATCGCGCTGTCGCTGCTGGCGCGCATGGTGGCGAGGAGGGCGGCATGAGCGTGCGCTTCCATATCATGCGCTCCCAGCTCGGCTGGACCGTCGCCGCCGTGCTGGCCAGCGTGGTGCTGATGGCCCTCTGGCTGTTCCCCCTGCTGTGGGCCCTGTCGACGGCGCTGCGGCCCGAGCACGAAACCGTGTCCGCCGTGTTCCACTGGCTGCCGCAAACCTGGACCCTGGACGCCTTTGCCAAGACCCTCAGCGCCGGCAACGTGCCGCGCTGGCTGTTCAACAGCACCCTGGTCGCCTTTTTGGTGACGGTAGTGACGATGGCGATCAGCCTGATGGCCGCCTACGCCTTTTCGCAGCTGCGCTTCCGCGGCCGCGCGCTGCTGTTCGGCGCCGCCATGCTCGCCTTCCTGCTGCCCTTCGAGGCGCTGCTGGTGCCGCTGTTCCGCACCATGCACCAGCTGGGCATGATCAACAGCTACGCCGGCCTGGTGCTGCCGCAGGTGGTGTCGCCGGTGGTCATCTACGTGTTCAAGCAGTTCTTCGATGCGATTCCGGCCGACTTCCGCGAGGCGGCGGTGATGGACGGCGCGAACCCCTTGCGCGTGCTGTGGAGCGTCTATTTACCGATCTCGGGCAACATCGTCTGGGCGATGGCGATCGTCACCTTCATCGGCGCCTGGAACAACTTCCTCTGGCCCTTCATCATCGTCACCTCGAACGACATGATGACGATCCCGCTCGGCCTGACCCAGACCTACGACGCCTTTGGCGTGCGCTATGCCCAACTGATGGCGGCGGCGCTGCTGGGCGCCTTGCCGGTGGCGCTGGCCTACGTCGTGTTCCAGCGCCGGGTAACCCAGGGCTTCCTCGCCGCGAGCGGGCTCAAGGGATAAGAACATAAAGGAGTCATCATGGCATCGGTCAGCCTTCGCGGCATCAAGAAACAGTACGAAAAGAACAGCGTCATCAAGGGCGTGGACCTGGAGATCGCGGATGGCGAATTCGTCGTCTTCGTCGGGCCTTCGGGCTGCGGCAAGTCGACCCTGCTGCGCATCATCGCCGGCCTGGAAGACATCACCGAGGGCACGCTCGACATCGGCGGGCGCGTGGCCAACGACATCGAGCCGGCGCGGCGCGGCATCGCCATGGTGTTCCAGAGCTATGCGCTGTACCCGCACATGAGCGTGGCCGAGAACATGGGCTTCGCCCTGAAGCTGGCCAAGGTGCCCAAGAGCGAGATCGCCGAGCGGGTAGGGCGCGCCGCCGAGATCCTGCAGATCGCGCATCTACTGGAACGCAAGCCCAAGGCGCTGTCGGGCGGGCAGCGCCAGCGCGTGGCGATCGGGCGCGCCATCGTGCGCAAACCCGAGGTCTTCCTGTTCGACGAGCCGCTGTCGAACCTGGACGCGGCATTGCGCGGGCAAACGCGCGTGGAACTGGCGCGCCTGCACCGCGAACTGAAAAGCACCATGATCTACGTGACCCACGACCAGGTCGAGGCCATGACCCTGGGCCAGAAGATCGTGGTGCTGAACGGCGGGCGCATCGAGCAGGTGGGCACGCCGTCGGACTTGTACGAGCGCCCGGCGAACAAGTTCGTGGCCGGCTTCCTCGGTTCGCCGCGCATGAACTTCTTCGAGGCCACGCTGGCCGGGCAGGGCACGCGCAGCGCCAGCGTGCAGCTGGCGAGCGGCGAGCGGGTAGAGGTGGCGGCCGACGTGGCGCGCGCGGGCGCCGGCGCCCGCGTCACCCTGGGCGTGCGGCCCGAGCACCTGCAGCTGGCCCGGCCCGGCCTGGAGGGCGGCGGCATCGCGGCGACGGTGGCGCTGGTCGAGTACCTGGGCGACGTCACCCTGGTGTATGCCCAGGTGGGCGAGGGCGGGGAGATGGTGGCGGTGAAGACCGATGCCGATTCCGCGCCACCGGCCCTGGGCAGCCGGGTCGAACTGGTGTTCCCGGCCACGCGCGCCTTCCTGTTCGATGCCGACGGCCGCGTGTTCGCGCCAGGCTGGGTGGCCAGCACGGCCGAACCGGTAGCACAGATTCCATAAGGCGCCTGGAACTGTGTCATTCGTGCGTCAGCCATGACGATTTCAGATAGCTCTAGCGTGTTTCGTTATTGGTGGCGCCCTGCTTGCTCTTTTAGTATTTGATGAGGCCTGGGGCCGGCAACGACCGGCGGGCACGTGGTTTCTCATAATAAATTCAGGAGACATGCATGACACGATTCGAAGTCAAGCCGATTTGCGCGGCGATCATGTTGCTGACGGCAACCAGCGCATCGGCGCTGGCGCAAACCGCTACCGATAACACGCCTGCTGCCACCAGCACTAGTGCCAGTACCGGCGCCAGCTCCAGCACCGGCGCCAGCCCGAGCACCAGCGCGGGCGCCAGCGCGGCCGGCAGCACCGGCGCGGGCGCCGAGGCCCCACAAGCCCAGCAGACCGGGCAGTCCGTTCCCGCCACCGCCCAGCCCGCACCCGAGGTTGCGCAGGCGGCTCCGGCCGTGGTCCAGGTGACCGGCCTGCGCGGCAGCCTGCGCTCCGCCGAGGCGATCAAGCGCGATTCGCTGCAGGTGGTCGACGCCATCAATGCCGAGGACATCGGCAAGTTCCCCGACCGCCAGGCCGGCGACGCCCTGCAGCGCGTGGCCGGCGTGCAGGTGGGCCGCGACCGCGGCCAGACCAGCACCGTCATCATCCGCGGCCTGCCGGACGTGGTGACCACCATCGACGGCAACGAGATCTTCACGGCGGCGGCGCGCCGCCTGTCCTACGAGGACTTGCCGGTGCAGTCGATCGGCGGCCTGGAAGTGTATAAATCGGCCACCCCGAACCAGCTCGAAGGCGGCATCGCCGGCGGCGTCAACGTGCGCCTGCGCTCGCCGTTCGATTCGAAAGGCTACAGCTTCACCGGCTACGTCGAAGACCGCATGAACAAGACCAACGGCAGCGACGCCAGCAAGGACACGCACAATCCGGGCGGGGGCTTCTCGGTCAGCAACCGCTGGGATACCGGCGTCGGCGAAATGGGCGCGCTGTTCGACGTCGCCGTCAACCGCGAAGACTGGACCTTCCCGGTGCAATGGGTCGACCGGCCGGAGAACGTGTTCGCCGTGGGCACGGACGGCAGCGCGCGGCGGCTCGGGAATACCGGACCATTCGCGCTGAACCCCGGCGAGACGCTGGGCCAACTGCCGAACATCGGCGGCATCTACAACAGCGGCACGCGCGAACGCCAGAGCATCCACGGCGCCTTCCAGTGGAAGATCAGCCCGCGCCTGCAAGCGACCGCGCAATACCTCGGCACCGGCTACCAGGGCCGCAATGCGGTCAACTACATCCTCGACATCGTGACCTGGGCGCCGCGCCTGAACAACGTCGTACTGGCGCCGCAAGGCAGCCATTGCAACACGCCGCGCGGGGTCATCTGCCCGATCATGTCGGCCGATGCGCCGGCCGCCCAGTTCAGCCCCAGCCCCTATGACTGGGACCCGTACATGGCAACCAGCACCTGGGGCCAGAAGGAACGCACCTACACCCACTTCCTGAACCTCGCCCTGCGCTACAACGATGGCCCGCTGACGGTGAACAACCACCTGGCCTACACCAAGTCGAAGTTCGTCAACGACACCCTGATCGTCGACCAGCAGGTGCCGGGCGCCAGCTCCAGCGTGTATGCCTACGGCCGCGACGGCCACGGCGGCTACAACACGGTCACCACCCCGGGCAGCGCGAACGCCCTGCGCGATCCGAACCAGTTCGTGTTGCGCGGCATGGTCCAAAACTGGAGCGAACAGGCCGGCAAGCAGGCGCAATGGCGTTCCGACGCCACCTACCGCCTCGGCGGCGACGGCTTCTTCAGGGCCGTGCTGGCAGGCGTGCGCCTGTCCGAACGCAAGGTCAGCAACCACAGCGCCGAACGCGCGTCCGACTTCAGCTCGGCCGTCCGTCCTACCCCGATCGGCCTGTTCGGACCATCCTTCGAGGAACTGGTGCCGGGCCTGGACCGCCTGGGCGGCCCCTGGTATACCCCTTCGGCCAGCTACCTGATCGAGAACCCCGACGTGGTACGCAATGCCTACGGCCAGCCGAGCGGCCGGGTGCCGGACGACCCCACGCGCCTGTTCGAGCAGCGCGAGCGCAACGCCACCTTCTACCTGTCCGGGCGCTGGGAAACCGACATCGGCGGCATCAAGGTCAGCGGCGAAGCCGGTGCGCGCGTGCTGAAGGACAAGCGCAAGCTGCGCGGCCAGAACCGCATCGGCGACGTGGTGACCGACGTCGACCTCTCGACGTCGGAGACCAACGTCCTGCCGAGCATCTCGGCGATCGTCAACTGGAACGAGCAGTGGCAGTCCCACCTTTCGGCCGGCAAGACCCTGACGCGTCCGGGCTTCCGCGAGCTGAACCCGGCGCTGTCGCTGGTGCCGCCGACCGTGAATGCGCCGGGCACCGGCGGCGCCGGCAATCCCGACCTGTCGCCGACCAAATCGAAGAACATCGACGCCACGCTCGAATACTATTTCGCGAAGAACGGCTATGCCCAGATCGCGCTGTTCCACCGTGACATCGACGGCTACCTGCAGAACTTCACCCAGGACGAGAGCATCAACGGCGTCACCTACCGCGTGAACCGGCCGCAAAACTCGGGCAAGGGCACGCTGCGCGGCGCCGAACTGAGTGCGCAGAAGTTCTTCGACTTCCTGCCTGGTTTCTGGCGCGACTTCGGTGTACAGGCCAACTACACCTGGATCGACGGCGATAACGAAACCAGGACGTCGCTGAACAGCGGCGCGTTCACCAAGACGGCCCTGGTCGGCGTGGCAAAGCAGAACTACAACGTCGCCCTGCTGTATGAAGGCAATGGCATCACCGGCCGCCTGGCCGCGACGCGCCGCGGCGACTACGTCGAGCAGATCGCCGAGCCGCCCTACGACCAGGACCGCGTGGTCAAGGCCACCACCTTCGTCGACCTGAGCATCGGCTACGAGCTGACCCCGAACGTGTCGCTGCACTTCGACGCGATCAACCTGACCAAGGCGAAGTTCGAGAGCGAGCTCGGCCCCTACCAGCCGCGCGACATCCGCTACAACATGACGACCTACGGTTTGAGCCTGCGCTACAAGATGTAAGACCCCGGCAAGACTGGCCGCCCGCATGCGTGGGCGGCCTTTCGCTTTTTCAGGAGACACGCTGTGCCCCGCACCTACCAGAACCCGGTCTATCCCCACACCATGGCCGACCCCTTCGTCCTGAAACACGAAGGCTTTTATTACGCCTACGGCACCGCGCCCGGCGGCGCCGACGGCCGCCAGATTCCCGTCCTGCGTTCGCCGGACCTGGTCGACTGGGAAGCGCTCGGCCATGCGCTCGAGCCCACCGGCGCCGCGCACTACTGGGCGCCCGAAGTCGCCTTCCACGAAGGCCGCTTCTACATGTACTACTCGTCGGGTTCGGCCGACGAAGGCACCGACCAGAAGCTTCGTGTGGCCGTATCCGACGATCCGGCCGGGCCCTTCGTCGATACCGGCAAGATCCTGGTGCCCGACCAGGCCTTCTCGATCGACGCCCATCCTTACCGCCACAGCGACGGCCAGTGGTACCTGTTCTATTGCGTCGACTTCCTGCACGTGGCGGACGACCACCGGGTCGGCACCGGCATCGTGGTCGACCGCCTGCTCGACATGGAAACGCTGGCCGGCCAGCCGCAGATGGTGGTGCGCCCGCACCAGGACTGGCACATCTTCCGCAAGGACCGCACCATGTACGGCAGCGTGTACGACTGGCACACGGTGGAAGGCGCGTCGGTGCAGGAGCACGACGGGCAGCTGTACTGCTTCTATAGCGGCGGCGCCTGGGAGCGCGAGAACTATGGCGTCAGCTACGTGATGGCCGAGCATCCGCTCGGGCCGTGGCACCGTCCCGAAGGTGGAGAGGAGGCGCTCCTGATGCGCAGCGTGCCGGGCGCGGTGATCGGGCCGGGGCACAATTCCTTCACCACCTCGCCGGACGGCAGCCAGACCTGGATCGTGTACCACGCCTGGGATGTGGCGCAGACCACGCGCCGCATGTGCATCGACCGTCTGCAGTGGCAAGGAAGCCGCCCGTTCACCTCGGGTCCGAGCACCGCACCCCAGGCGGCGCCGGGCATGTGAATAGCGCCTGCGAGGCGCGCGCGAATGCGCCTGCGCCGGTTGTCATGCGCGCAGCGGCCATGTATGCTGCGGCGGCGCCCGCTACGGGTAATCATCACGAGAGTTCACATTGAAGAAACTGGTTTCCTGCTGCCTCCTTGGCATGACGCTCACCCTCGGCCTGGCCGCCTGCAAGCGCTCCGAGACTCCCGCCGCGGCGGGCACCACAGCCGAAGCCCCGGCCGCCGCGGTCCCGTTCCAGAAGATCGATACCGTTGCCGGCTCGGGCAAGGAAGCGGTCAAGGGCGCGACCGCGGTCGTCAACTACACCGGCTGGCTGTACGAACCGAATGCGCCCCAGCAGCGCGGTAAGCAGTTCGATTCCTCGGTCGGACGCTCGCCGTTCAGCTTTAACGTCGGCGGCGGCCAGGTCATCACCGGCTGGGACGAAGGCGTGGCCGGCATGAAGGTCGGCGGCAAGCGCACCCTGATCGTCCCGGCGAGCATGGGCTATGGCGAAGGCGGGGCCGGCCCGATTCCGCCGAATGCCACGCTGGTGTTCGAGGTCGAACTGCTCGACGTGCAGTAATCGCGCGGCCGGCGGCCCGATCCGCCTCCAGCGTGTTCGCACGCAGCAGGATCGCAACGCTGGAGGGCGGCGCCGCGCACGCCAGGCCGGCAACGCGTTCATTGGCCATCGCGCCCGCCGTTGTCGAGACGATCGATTAGCCGGCGCAGCTCGCCCAGGTCGGCGTGGGACAGCTTGCGCCGGCTGCTGAAGTGCGCCACCAGCGGCGCGATGCGTCCGCCGAACAGGCGTTGTACCAGGTCTTCGCTCTCGCGCGCCAGCCAGGTTTCGCGCGGCAGGACCGCGCGGTACAGGAAGCGCCGGCCATCCTTTTCGGCGGCGATCGCCCCCTTCTTGAGCAGCCGGTTCAGCAGGGTCTTGACGGTGGCCGTTTGCCAGTGCTGGCTTTCAGCGAGGGCAACGACCACCTGCTCGGCAACGACCGGGCCGGGCGCACGCCACAGCACTTCCATGACGTGGGATTCGGCATCGCTGATATTGGCGGGATGGTGCACGGGAGCGTTCGACATGGGACATTATTTACATTTGTAATCGGAATAATGATTTCATCTGCCGACGGCAGTGTCAAGCGCCCGCGTGCAGGCTGCGGGCGCAGCGCCGGCGAGCCGGGCCCGCGACAGCCGCGAACCCGTTTATGATGAGCACTTTGCAAACAAACAGGGAAGCAGCATGGCGACCACGAACATGACGGTGGAGCAGGGCATTCGGACGGCCGGTGTCGGCAAGTTCCAGTACCGGCTGTTCGTCATCTTCGGCCTGGTCTGGATGGCCGACGCCATGCAGGTGCTGTCGATCGGCTTCAGCGCGCCGTCGATCGCCAGGACCTTCGGCCTCGCCATGCCCCAGGCGCTGGAGACCGGCACGGTCTTTTTTGTCGGCATGCTGATCGGGGCCTTTGCCTTCGGGCGCCTGGCGGACCGCATCGGGCGCCGGCCGGTACTGCTGGCAGCTGTGGTGCTGGACGCCTGCTTCGGCGTGGCCTCGGCCTTTGCGCCGGACTTCACCTGGCTGCTGGTGCTGCGCTTCTTCACCGGTATCGGCGTCGGCGGCACGCTGCCGGTCGACTACACGATGATGGCCGAATTTTTGCCGAGCGACCGGCGCGGGCGCTGGCTGGTGCTGCTCGAATCCTTCTGGGCGGTCGGCACGATCCTGCTGGCGGTCCTGGCCCTGGTGGCGGTGCGCTGGGGCGACGATGCCTGGCGCGTGATCTTTTTCGTCACCGGCTTGCCGGCCCTGGTGGGCGTGGTGCTGCGCCTGTCGGTGCCCGAGTCGCCGATGTACCTGAACCGCAGCGGCATGGGCGAAGAAGCGCGCGCCGTGCTGGAGCGGGTGGCCAGGGTCAACGGGCGCCAGGTGACGATCCCGCCGCTGCATGCGGAAACCCCGGTCAGGCATACGATGGCGTCGCTGTTCTCGTCGCAGCTGCGGCGCCGCAGCGTGTGCCTGTTCCTCGCGTGGATGCTGATCTCGATTGCGTATTACGGCGTGTTCGTCTACCTGCCGGTGCGGCTCAGCGCCGAGGGCTTCGGCTTCATGCGCGGCCAGGAATTCCTGATCCTGCTGGCGCTGGTGCAGTTGCCGGGCTTCGCGCTGTCGGCCTACGGCGTCGAGCGTTGGGGACGCAAGCCGACGCTGGTCGGCTTCCTGGTCCTGAGTGCGATCGGCTGCATGTTCTACAGTTTCGGCAGCGCCACCTTCGTGGTGGTGGGCTCGACCCTCCTGATGAGTTTTGCGCTGCTCGGCACCTGGGGCGCGCTGTATGCATTCACGCCCGAGGTGTATCCGACCGATTTGCGTGCCAGCGGCATGGGCCTGGCCGGCGCGGTGGCGCGCTTCGGCGGCCTGTTCGCGCCGGCGATCGTGGCGCCGGTGATGGCCACCCACTTCACGCTGGCGCTGGCCATGCTGGCCGGCTTCCTGGCGATTGGCGCCATCGCCATCCTGTGCGTGGACGTCGAGTCGCGCAACCTGGTGCTGGAATAAGGCGGCTGCTTATTTCAGCGCTTGTTCCACCGCTTTTTCCACTTGCGCCCGGCGTCATCGACACGATGAAGGTCTCGTCCTGGTAGCTGAAACGGTAACGCAAGCGCTCGCCGCCGGCTTCGCTGCTGCGCTGCAGTTCGATGGGCTATCGGACCAATACGGGTCGCGTCAGGCCTGGACCTTGCGCCGGATATTGTTAAGATGCTCGCTTTATCGAGAGGTCATTATGTCAGACAGCAGCAGGCCGGACATTCCGTTCACGCTTACCGACATCGATGTGGGTGCGCGGCTGGTCGAGGCCCTGATTGCACATGTGCGTTCCAAGGGGCCAGTGCCGATCGACTATGCGGGCGTGCTCGAGCGTGCCCGCCTCATGTATCCGCACGATGAAACGCTGGGCCGTGCGGTGCCCGTGGGGATAGGGCCGAAGCTGGCATTCGTTGCGCGCTTTTGCGAAGCGGGCGGGTTTCCCGACCTGGCGCGCCTGGTTGTGAAAGACGTCTCTGGCAGGGACGCGAACGGCGGCGAGCAGGAAATCGGCGGCGCCGACTGGCCGGCCGCGCTGGCGCAGCTTGGCGCACATGTCGCCCAGGCCCGCGCCGCGCTGCCGAGAAACCTGAAGCCGCGCAAGGAGCGCCCGGCGGAGGTGGCCTGGTATGCCTACTTCTGTTCGCATCGCGAAGCCTGCGCCAAGGTGACGAGCGAAGACAAGAAGGAGATCGTGAACATGTTGATGTCGGGCCTCGACCCGGACACGGCACTGCGCCGGTTTCTCGTCGCGAAGGCCGACTTCGAGCGTGCGGCATGAGGCCTTGCGCAAGCGCATCCAGTTTGCTATAGTTCGGTCCCTCGCAGAAACGACAACGAAATCAAGTAGTTGAAGTGATAACGAGAACCGCAGAATCTGCGGTGTAGCAAAAAAGAGGTTGACGAGTATCACGAAACACTTTATGATTCTGTCCCTCTGCTGCTGACGAACAAAACGATTCGCAAGCGCAGCAAGATGAAGCACCGAATAAGTTCTTTAACAATTAACAGTCGATAAGTGTGGGCGTTTGATGAAGGTGCCAGCTGACTAGTTCAGCTGATTACTTAAATTATCAAATGTTCGCACAAAAGAAATACGTTATCTCAGCAATGGGATGACGGTCAGTATTTTGAGTGAGCGACACTTCGAAAGAAGTTGCCAGAAATGGCGAAAACAGAGATTGAACTGAAGAGTTTGATCCTGGCTCAGATTGAACGCTGGCGGCATGCTTTACACATGCAAGTCGAACGGCAGCGCGGGGCAACCTGGCGGCGAGTGGCGAACGGGTGAGTAATATATCGGAACGTACCCAAGAGTGGGGGATAACGTAGCGAAAGTTACGCTAATACCGCATACGATCTAAGGATGAAAGTGGGGGATCTTCGGACCTCATGCTCCTGGAGCGGCCGATATCTGATTAGCTAGTTGGTGAGGTAAAGGCTCACCAAGGCGACGATCAGTAGCTGGTCTGAGAGGACGACCAGCCACACTGGAACTGAGACACGGTCCAGACTCCTACGGGAGGCAGCAGTGGGGAATTTTGGACAATGGGCGCAAGCCTGATCCAGCAATGCCGCGTGAGTGAAGAAGGCCTTCGGGTTGTAAAGCTCTTTTGTCAGGGAAGAAACGGTAGAGGCTAATATCCTTTGCTAATGACGGTACCTGAAGAATAAGCACCGGCTAACTACGTGCCAGCAGCCGCGGTAATACGTAGGGTGCAAGCGTTAATCGGAATTACTGGGCGTAAAGCGTGCGCAGGCGGTTTTGTAAGTCTGACGTGAAAGCCCCGGGCTCAACCTGGGAATTGCGTTGGAGACTGCAAGGCTTGAATCTGGCAGAGGGGGGTAGAATTCCACGTGTAGCAGTGAAATGCGTAGAGATGTGGAGGAACACCGATGGCGAAGGCAGCCCCCTGGGTCAAGATTGACGCTCATGCACGAAAGCGTGGGGAGCAAACAGGATTAGATACCCTGGTAGTCCACGCCCTAAACGATGTCTACTAGTTGTCGGGTTTTAATTAACTTGGTAACGCAGCTAACGCGTGAAGTAGACCGCCTGGGGAGTACGGTCGCAAGATTAAAACTCAAAGGAATTGACGGGGACCCGCACAAGCGGTGGATGATGTGGATTAATTCGATGCAACGCGAAAAACCTTACCTACCCTTGACATGTCAGGAAGTCCGGAGAGATCTGGATGTGCCCGAAAGGGAACCTGAACACAGGTGCTGCATGGCTGTCGTCAGCTCGTGTCGTGAGATGTTGGGTTAAGTCCCGCAACGAGCGC
This sequence comes from Massilia sp. BAP21, assembly GCF_057801335.1. Classification (NCBI taxonomy): domain Bacteria; kingdom Pseudomonadati; phylum Pseudomonadota; class Betaproteobacteria; order Burkholderiales; family Oxalobacteraceae; genus Massilia; species Massilia sp. BAP21. The sequence goes on along the minus strand of NZ_CM173596.1, from coordinate 5,367,413 downwards.
AACCCTTGTCATTAGTTGCTACGCAAGAGCACTCTAATGAGACTGCCGGTGACAAACCGGAGGAAGGTGGGGATGACGTCAAGTCCTCATGGCCCTTATGGGTAGGGCTTCACACGTCATACAATGGTACATACAGAGGGCCGCCAACCCGCGAGGGGGAGCTAATCCCAGAAAGTGTATCGTAGTCCGGATCGCAGTCTGCAACTCGACTGCGTGAAGTTGGAATCGCTAGTAATCGCGGATCAGCATGTCGCGGTGAATACGTTCCCGGGTCTTGTACACACCGCCCGTCACACCATGGGAGCGGGTTTTACCAGAAGTAGGTAGCTTAACCGTAAGGAGGGCGCTTACCACGGTAGGATTCGTGACTGGGGTGAAGTCGTAACAAGGTAGCCGTATCGGAAGGTGCGGCTGGATCACCTCCTTTCTAGAGTAGCACCGGTCCTAGAGACCAGTCACTAAACGCTCACACTTATCGGCTGTTGAATGAACTGTACTTATCCAAGGCGCATGCCTTCGATAAGTATAGTTTGCGTTCTTTAACAATCTGGAAGAAGTAAAGTTTTTTTAAGCGTGCATGTAAAAGTGCACACTTAGGGTAGTAATCAAGTATCAACAAACATGCAACACGCTGTACTCTTGATTTCTATGACGCTCCCTGTGTCAGCAGGGGCTAACGTTATAGGGACAAGCGAATAAGTGCACATGGTGGATGCCTTGGCGATTACAGGCGATGAAGGACGTAGTAGCTTGCGATAAGCTGCGGGGAGTGAGCAAACACACTTTGATCCGCAGATTTCCGAATGGGGAAACCCGGCCCTTTGGGTCATTGCATGCTGAATACATAGGCATGCAAAGCGAACGCGGCGAACTGAAACATCTAAGTAGCTGCAGGAAAAGAAATCAACCGAGATTCCCAAAGTAGTGGCGAGCGAAATGGGAAGAGCCTGTACGTGATAGTCGATCAGATAGCAGAATCCTTTGGAAACAGGAACCATAGCGGGTGATAGTCCCGTATGCGAAATCTGGACGGTGGTACTAAGCGTACGACAAGTAGGGCGGGACACGAGAAATCCTGTCTGAACATGGGGGGACCATCCTCCAAGGCTAAATACTCGTAATCGACCGATAGTGAACCAGTACCGTGAGGGAAAGGCGAAAAGAACCCCGGGAGGGGAGTGAAATAGATCCTGAAACCGTGTGCATACAAACAGTCGGAGCGGACTTGTTCCGTGACGGCGTACCTTTTGTATAATGGGTCAGCGACTTACATTCAGTGGCGAGGTTAACCGGATAGGGGAGCCGTAGAGAAATCGAGTCCGAACAGGGCGACAGTCGCTGGGTGTAGACCCGAAACCAAGTGATCTACCCATGGCCAGGATGAAGGTGCGGTAACACGCCCTGGAGGTCCGAACCCACTAATGTTGAAAAATTAGGGGATGAGCTGTGGGTAGGGGTGAAAGGCTAAACAAACTTGGAAATAGCTGGTTCTCTCCGAAAACTATTTAGGTAGTGCCTCAAGTATCACCATCGGGGGTAGAGCACTGTTATGGCTAGGGGGTCATTGCGACTTACCAAACCATTGCAAACTCCGAATACCGATGAGTGCGAGCTTGGGAGACAGACGTCGGGTGCTAACGTCCGGCGTCAAGAGGGAAACAACCCAGACCGCCAGCTAAGGTCCCAAAGATTGGCTAAGTGGAAAACGAAGTGGGAAGGCTAAAACAGTCAGGATGTTGGCTTAGAAGCAGCCACCATTTAAAGAAAGCGTAATAGCTCACTGATCGAGTCGTCCTGCGCGGAAGATGTAACGGGGCTAAGCCAGTCACCGAAGCTGCGGATATGTCTTAGGACATATGGTAGGAGAGCGTTCTGTAAGCCTGCGAAGGTGTCTTGTAAAGGATGCTGGAGGTATCAGAAGTGCGAATGCTGACATGAGTAGCGATAATGCGGGTGAAAAGCCCGCACGCCGTAAGCCCAAGGTTTCCTGTTCAACGTTCATCGGAGCAGGGTGAGTCGGCCCCTAAGGCGAGGCAGAGATGCGTAGCTGATGGGAAGCAGGTTAATATTCCTGCACCGTCGTATGATGCGATGGGGGGACGGATCGCGGAAGGTTGTCCAGCTGTTGGAATAGCTGGTTTCTGGTTCATAGAAGGTACTTAGGCAAATCCGGGTACGTAATTCAAGGGACTGGGACGTGTGGCCATGCGCCACGAAGCAATCGGAAGTGGTTCCAAGAAAAGCCTCTAAGCTTCAGTCATACGAGACCGTACCGCAAACCGACACAGGTGGGCGAGATGAGTATTCTAAGGCGCTTGAGAGAACTCGGGAGAAGGAACTCGGCAAATTGGTACCGTAACTTCGGGAAAAGGTACGCCCCGGTAGCTTGACCACTTTACTGTGGAAGGGTGAAAGGGTTGCAATAAACTGGTGGCTGCGACTGTTTAATAAAAACACAGCACTCTGCAAACACGAAAGTGGACGTATAGGGTGTGACGCCTGCCCGGTGCTGGAAGATTAAATGATGGGGTGCAAGCTCTTGATTGAAGTCCCAGTAAACGGCGGCCGTAACTATAACGGTCCTAAGGTAGCGAAATTCCTTGTCGGGTAAGTTCCGACCTGCACGAATGGCGTAACGATGGCCACACTGTCTCCTCCCGAGACTCAGCGAAGTTGAAATGTTTGTGATGATGCAATCTACCCGCGGCTAGACGGAAAGACCCCATGAACCTTTACTGTAGCTTTGCATTGGACTTTGAACCAATCTGTGTAGGATAGGTGGGAGGCTTTGAAGCGGGGACGCCAGTTCTCGTGGAGCCATCCTTGAAATACCACCCTGGTTTGTTTGAGGTTCTAACCTTGGTCCGTTATCCGGATCGGGGACAGTGCATGGTAGGCAGTTTGACTGGGGCGGTCTCCTCCTAAAGTGTAACGGAGGAGTTCGAAGGTACGCTAGGTACGGTCGGACATCGTGCTAATAGTGCAATGGCATAAGCGTGCTTAACTGCGAGACCGACAAGTCGAGCAGGTACGAAAGTAGGACATAGTGATCCGGTGGTTCTGTATGGAAGGGCCATCGCTCAACGGATAAAAGGTACTCTGGGGATAACAGGCTGATTCCTCCCAAGAGTTCATATCGACGGGGGAGTTTGGCACCTCGATGTCGGCTCATCACATCCTGGGGCTGTAGCCGGTCCCAAGGGTATGGCTGTTCGCCATTTAAAGTGGTACGTGAGCTGGGTTTAAAACGTCGTGAGACAGTTTGGTCCCTATCTGCCGTGGGCGTTGGAAATTTGAAGGGGGCTGCTCCTAGTACGAGAGGACCGGAGTGGACGAACCTCTGGTGTACCGGTTGTCACGCCAGTGGCATTGCCGGGTAGCTAAGTTCGGAAGAGATAACCGCTGAAAGCATCTAAGCGGGAAACTTGCCTTGAGATGAGATTTCCCGGAGCCTTGAGCTCCTTGAAGGGTCGTTCGAGACCAGGACGTTGATAGGCTGGGTGTGGAAGTGCAGTAATGCATTAAGCTAACCAGTACTAATTGCCCGTACGGCTTGTCCCTATAACCTTAGCAGGTATAGTTAAATCGAGAATACAGTGCTGTTTGTTGACACGACAGTTACTACCCACTTTACTTCCTCCAGATTCTGAGCCGCGTTCACCACGAACGAAGCTCGTACAAGTCATGCCTGATGACCATAGCAAGTCGGTCCCACCCCTTCCCATCCCGAACAGGACCGTGAAACGACTTTGCGCCGATGATAGTGCTGCAACCAGTGTGAAAGTAGGTTATCGTCAGGCTAGTTAATACGTAGTAAGCAAAGAAGCCCCGCCCAGGAAACTGGTCGGGGCTTTTTGCTTTTCTCGGCGCTTGCCACATCCATTTCCACACAACCGAATAGAAACGCCTGTCTCAAAAAATCTCTTTTCAGATAAGGCTCGCCGCGCACGCGATTTCGTATCTATAATGCAATTTTTATAGCCGACGTCGATTCCATGATCCCGCTCTCCCGCGCTTTCTTCGTTTCCCTGTTACGGTACAGTGCCTGCGCGAGCATTGCGCTCGTCAATCCGGCAATCGCGCAAACGCTGCCTTCCGGCTGCGATATGGGCGAGCTGGCGACCTTGCCCCTCAAATGGACCGACGACATGCGTCCGATCAGCGAGGCGGTGATCAATGGCAGGCCGGTTCCCGTCATGGTCAGTACCGCCGAGGCGGAAGCGGTCGTCCTCAACAAGAAGACCTTGAACAAGCTCGGCATTGCGGTACGCAGTTCGACGAGCACCATGGCTCCCGAAGACGCTCGCAACCCGACCGGCAACTACCTGGTGCGCGAGGTGTCGTATGCCATGCTCGACGATTTTTCTTTCGGCACTGCGAAGAAAAAGGATGTCACCTACAGGGTGCAGGATTTCATGGACGATACCTTCGGGGTGAGGATCGGCGCCGGCACGCTGCTGCAAACCGATATCGAGATCGCCCTGGATGCCGGCTATATCAAGTTGTTCAAGCCGAAAGGCTGTTTCCGCGATCACCTCGTTTACTGGGATCCGCAGGCGATCAGCGTCCTCAGCACATGGGACGTGCTGAAACGCGATCCGCGCATCCTGTTCAACATGCAGGTCGGCGGCAAGACCGTGTCGGCCCTGCTGTCGACCGCCACCCCGCATTCCTATATGCCGCGGGCTGCAGCGGAAAGGCTGGGCTTGTCGGCCAGCTCGCCCGGCGCGATGCGCGAAGATCCTTTGCCCGGCCATGGGCCCGAGCAGCCGGTATGGAAAGTCCCGGTATCGAGCATCTCGATCGGGGCCCTCGAGGTAAAGGACTTCGACCTGCGGCTGATGGACTTGCCGCACTCCGGCGAGATCATGGTACTGGGCGCCGATTTCCTGCACCGCTACCGCGTATACGTCGCCATGAGCCAGAACCAGGTCTACCTGTCGCCGATCCGGACTCCACGCGCGGTGCGGCGCGGCTCGGTCGAGGTGATCGGAACGCCGACCCAACGCAATGAACCATGACTTGACGAGGGTCGCTTGACATATCTCGCCTCCATCCTGGTGCTCTGTCTTTCCCTGCTGTCGACGGCGGCACGCGCGCAGCCGCTGACGCTGGAAGACATGACCGACGCCTCGGGCATGACCATGGCCAGCCTGTCCCCCGACGGGCGCCACATCGCGGCCATCCTCTTCGGCGGCACGAATTACGTCCTGATCCTGATCGAGACCGAAACGCTCGCCGTGAAGAAGCTGCGCGAGGGCGGCAGGTATTCGAAAGGCTACTGGAGCTACCTGAAGGCGCCCTACAACGTGACCTGGGCCGACAACGATGTGCTGGCCGTCGATTACGGCTACGATGCGGAGTCGATGGACCTGGAGGGCAAGAAGCTGCATACGCTGGGCGAGACGGTCATCGGCCGTTTCGGTGCCGGGGGCGCGACCGGCGACGTGCTCGTCATGAAGGACGAGCGTAACCACCTGATGGCACGCTGCAAGGCACGCACGGCGCAGTGCACGAAACTCTGGCATCCGGACGGCAAGCCCATCCACCTCGCATTCGACAAGGAAGGCACGCTGCGTGCGGTCACCGTGATGAATTCCAGCCTGTTCAAGGAGGCCACGACGGTCGCCAACTGGTACAAGCCGGCGGACAAGAACACCTGGACCAAGCTGGCCGAATTCGGTGTCGACGACGATTACTGGGTGCCGGTCTACGTTCCCGACGAGCCGAATACGCTGGTAATCGGTTCGCGCGCCGGGCGCGACACCCGAGCGCTGTTCCACTACGATACCGTCGAACGGCGCCAGACCGAACTGCTGGCCGGCCATCCGACGCAGGACATCCTGTGGTTCAAGGGCATCGACAAGACAGCCTTCGATTCCGTCGTCACCGGCGGGATGATGCGCGAGCAGGTCTGGTTCGATCCGGCCTGGGCCGGCATGCAGAAGCAGATCGACGTCCTGCTGCCGAAGCGGGTCAATGTGATCTCGGGCGACCCGCGCCGCGCGGTGCTGGTCCATTCCTATGCCGACGTCGATCCGGGCACGTGGTACTACTTCGATATCGCCAAAAAGGCGCTGGTCATGGTCGGCAAGGCCAGGGCCACTGTCGACCGCGCACGGATGCGTCCGATGGAAATCATGTCGTACAAGGCTGCCGATGGCCTGACGATTCCCGCCTACCTGACGCGCCCTGCCGGCGCCGCGACGCCGGCACCCATGATCGTGCTGATCCATGGCGGGCCGATCGCACGCGACCACTGGGAATGGGACCGCGACGTCCAGTTGTTCGCCGACCGCGGCTACCTGGTCTTCCAGCCCCAGTTCAGGGGATCGAGCGGTTTTGGCCGCCAGTTCGAGGAAGCGGGGTTCCGCGAGTGGGGCAAGTCCATGCAGGACGATATTACGGACGGCGTGCGTTACCTGGTCAGCCAGGGCATCGCCGATCCGCAGCGCATCTGCATCGTCGGCGCGAGCTACGGCGGCTACGCCGCCCTGTGGGGACTGATGAAGACGCCGGACCTGTATCGCTGCGGGATCAGCTTCGCGGGCGTGACCGACATCGGCGACCTGTTCTCCGACTGGACCGATGCCACCTTCAACAAGGCAGTGCGCCAGATGCGCAAGCGCCAGATCGGCGACAGGGCGCTCGACGCCGAACGCTTCGATGCGGTCTCGCCGCTCAAGCATGCGGCCAGCATCCAGTCGCCTGTCCTGCTCATACACGGCAAGGACGACGAACGGGTACCGATCGCCCACGGCAAGCGGATGCGCGACGCGCTCGAGGCCAATCACAAACAGGTCGCGTGGCTGGCCCTGGACGAGGAAGGGCACAGCCTGTATCGCCAGGTCAGCCAGATCGCGTATTACGAAGCCATCTTCGGCTTCCTCGACAAGCACCTGCCGGTGTCGCAGGCGCCGCATGCTCCCGGGCCGGCGCCAGGCGTTCCTCGCCCTGGCGAGACCCCAGCGGCCGCCGGCTCGCCTCGCGTAGAATAAGGTCCATCGCATCGAACGGACCTGCTTTGCATTCTGCCCTCAAGCCCATCCTCCGGGCAGCGCTCTTCTACCTGCTGTCGGTCCTGGCCATCGCGGGCGTGCTGGTGGCCGGCGGCTACCTGGTCGATGCCGTCAAGGGCGCCGTCGGTGCGCGCGAGCGGCTTGCGCTGCTGACGGGCGCTCAGGAGGAGCTGGCGCGCTACCGCCAGGACGAGGCCGCCGCCCTGCAGGCACGGCTGGCCACGGCGCGCGAACTGCCGCTGGCCGCACTCGACGAACGCATACGCGGCGTCAGCGCCGAATTGGCCGCACAAACAGCACACGCCGCCGACGAACGCGGCGAACTGGCGATCCTGCTGGACGCGGGGCCTGAGCGCTATGCCACGGGGCTGGCCGCGCGCTACCAGGCCAGGCTGGCGCAGGCGCTCCTGCAGCAGGAACTCGCTTACCTGCAAGGCCTGCGCGGCCAGCTCCTGGCCCTGCAGAGCCGCGCGGCCGCAGCCAGCGAGCTAGCCCGGCTGCACGCGCAGCACCGCAGCGCCTACGATCGGGTACTGCGCAAGCGGCAGGAGATTGCGCAGCTGGGCTGGATCGAGGCCAGGCGCATGGAATACCCTTGGGCGCGCAGCCCGCGGCTGGACAGGCTGGCCGCCGAACTGAAGCAGATGACGGCCGAGAACAACCGCCTCGCCGCCGCCTGGCGCGCCCAGGCGCAGGCCCTGCAGCGCATGCGCAGTATATCGGCCCTGCCTGCGTTCGCGCTCGACGAGCGTCAGCTGGACCAAGTCCTGGCGCCGCTCGAAGAGCAGGTCGCCACAGCCCGCGCCGCGGTCGCCGGGCACTGGCTGACGCGCATCGCCGAACCGTTCAAGCGGGTCTTGCCGCTGGCTTGCGCCATCCTGGCCATGGCGATCCTCGGGCGCGCGGCCATCCGCGCCGCGTTCTACTTCGTGCTCGCGCCGCTGGTCACGCGCGGCCCACCCCTGCGGCTGGAGCGCCAGGGCGATTGCCCGGCGGACGGGGAAGGCGTCGAGGTCCTGGCGCCATCGGCCGTCTCGCAAACGCTGCGACTCCGTCCCGACGAGGAATTGCTGGTGCTGCCGGCCTACCTGCAAAGCGCGCCGGTGGGCGCGGCGCGCAGTACGCGCTGGCTGGTCAAGGGACGCCCGTGGGCCAGCCTGACCTCGGGCATGGCCCTGCTCACTTGCGTGCGCAGCCCCAGCCCGGAAGAGGCGGTCGTGCTGTCGGCAAGCGACGATGGCCTGAGCGAGATCGCGCTGCTGCGCGTGCCGCCTGGGCAGGCGCTGGTGATCCAGCCGCGCGCGCTGGTCGGCCTGGTGACGCGGCAGGGGTATCCGCTCGACATCGCCTGGCGCTGGCGCCTGGCCTCGCTCCATGCCTGGCTGACCTTGCAGCTGCGCTTCTTCGTCGTCCGCGGCCCCGTGACCCTGGCGGTGCAGGGCAAGCGCGGCGTGCGCGTCCAGCCGGCGCAGGGAACGCAGTCGATCCGCCAAACCGCGACCCTGGGGTTCTCGACCGGCGTGGCGTATTCGACGGTCCGCAGCGAACCCTTCCTGCCTTACCTGCGCGGCCAGGCGCCCTTGCTGAACGACCGCTTCGGCGGCGCCGGTGTCTATCTCTACGACGAGACGCCGGGCGCCGGCCGCCGGCAGGGACGCATCGGCCGCGGCCTGGAAGGCTTGAGCGATGCGCTGCTCAAGCTGGTCGGCTACTAAGTACCCACCCATAAATAAATGTGTTTTTGGCTGCCATAACCGGCGCGTTGCTGCGTTGGCTCGTGCTTGCAGTGCTCGCACTGCGGCGCGCTCGCCGCCTTGCACCGCATCCGGTTCTGTTTGCCAAAACTCACATTTATTTCCGGTTGGGTACTTAGGTGCTTAAGGGACGTACTTCCAGTTGCCCTTCTCGATACGCACCATCACCTGCGAGCGCTGGTCCAGGCCCTGGTGGTTGGTCGGGCTCATGTTGAAGATGCCGTGCGAGGCCGGCAGGTTCTTGATGCCTTCCAGCGAATCGCGCAGGGCCGCGCGGAATTCCCTGGTGCCCGGCTTGGCCTTCGGCACGGCGGTCTTGGCCGCTTCCTGCAGCAGCATCGCCGCATCCCAGGCGTGGCCCCCAAAAGTAGACAGGCTCTCCTTCTTGAACGCGCCGTTGTACTTGTTCACGTAGGTGAGCGCAGATTTCTTCACCGGGTTGGTGTCGGGCAACTGGTTCACCACCAGCATCGGGCCGGCCGGCAGGAAGGTGCCTTCGCAGTCGGACGCGCACACGCGCAGGAAGTCGCTGTTGGCCACGCCATGGGTCTGGTAGATCTTGCCCTTGTAGCCGCGCTCGCGCAGCGCCTTTTGCGGCAGGGCGGCCGGGGTGCCGGAACCGGCGATCAGGATCGCATCGGGATTGGCCGACACCATCTTCAGCACCTGGCCGGTCACCGAGGTGTCGGTGCGCGCGAAGCGTTCGTTGGCCACCACCTTGATCTTGCGCGCCGGCGCCACTTTCTCGACCTCGCCCCACCAGCCTTCCCCGTAGGCGTCGCTGAAGCCGATGAAGCCCATGGTCTTCACGCCGTTGTTGCTCATGTGCTGGGTGATCGCCGCCGCCATCTGGCCGTCGTGCTGGGTGGTCTTGAAGACCCAGCGGCGCTTGGCGTCCATCGGCTCCACGATGCGCGCGGCGCCGGCGATGGTGATCATCGGCGTCTCGGTTTCGGCCGCCACTTCCAGCATCGCCAGCGAGGTCGGCGTGATCGAGGAGCCGATCAGCAGGTCGACCTTGTCTTCCGAGACCAGCTTGCGCGCATTCTTGACCGCCTGGGTGGCGTCCGAGGCGTCGTCGAGCACGATGTACTGCACCTTCTGGCCGGCGATCTCGGCCGGGAACAGCGAGACCGTGTTCTTTTCCGGGATGCCGAGCGAGGCGGCCGGGCCGGTGGTCGAGATCGATACGCCGACCTTGATCTGGGCGTGGGCAGTCGCCGCGGCGCCGAAGGCAGCCAGCGTGGCGACGGTGAGGGCGGTCTTGCGCAAGGAAATGAGGCGGTTCATGGAGTCTCCTTTGTTGTTGGATATGCGGCAGGAACAAACCATAGTATGGCCCAGGGAAAGCAAAAAATGTCGGTTTCTCAACAGTTTTCGCATATCATCTAAAACAAATCGGGCATCAGAAGGCCTGTGCATTCTCTTTTGTGCCGCCTGGCGAAACGCAGGCGTGCAGAGCGGCATGCAACGGGTCCGCCTTCGACAGACACTTTCGAGGAGAGGAGGGCCACGGGCGCAGGATGCTGCACGCCCGCAGGCAGCGGTATGGATTTATCGATCTTCGCCATCCTGACCCAGGATGGCATCGCCAGCGGGGCCGTGTACGTGCTGCTGGCCCTGGCGCTGGTGCTGGTGTTTTCGATCACGCGCGTGATCTTCATTCCGATCGGCGAGTTCGTCGCTTTCGGCGCACTCACCATGGCGGCGCTGCAGGCCGGCACGCCGCCGCAGAGCGCGCTCCTGCTGCTGGTGCTGGGCCTGGCCTGCTTCGTGCAGGAGCTGGTCGGCACGCTGCGCGGCGCCTCGGCCGGGCAAAACCGCACACGCGTGCTCGGCCTGTCCTTCCTCAAGTTCGTGCTGCTGCCGGCCGCCCTCTACGCCGCCGCCCGCGCGGTCGACGGCACGGCCTTGCCGATGCTGGTGCAGGTGCTGTTCACCTTTGCCATCGTCGCGCCGATGGGGCCGATGATGTACCGCCTGGCCTTCCAGCCGCTGGCCGAAAGCCCCGTGCTGGTCCTGCTCATCGTATCGGTGGCCGTGCACCTGGTCCTGCTCGGCATCGGCCTGGTGATCTTCGGCGCCGAAGGCTCGCGCACCACGCCGTTTTCTTCGCACGTGTTCAACTTCGGCACCCTGAGCATTTCCGGCCAGAGCGTGGTCGTGATCGCCACCGCGGTCCTCCTGATCGGTGCGCTGTTCCTGTACTTCGACCGTACGCTGTCCGGCAAAGCCCTGCGCGCCACCGCCGTCAACCGGCGCGGCGCGCGCCTGGTCGGCATCGGCACCACGGCGGCGGGACGCCTGGCTTTCCTGCTGGCGTCGAGCATCGGCACCCTGTGCGGCGTGCTGATCGCGCCGCTCACCACGGTCTACTACGACAGCGGCTTCCTGATGGGCCTGAAGGGCTTCGTCGGCGCCATCATCGGCGGCCTGGCGAGCTACCCGCTGGCGGCAGCCGGCGCCCTGATGGTCGGCCTGCTCGAAGCCTATTCCTCGTTCTACGCCAGCTCCTACAAGGAAGTCATCGTGTTCACCCTGATCATTCCGGTGCTGCTGTGGCGCTCGATCGTGCATCCGCAGGTCGAGGAGGGCGAAGCATGACGCGCCGTTCCCTGTTCATTTTCGCGCTGGCCGCCTGCGTGTTCGGGCTGCTGCCGCTGCCGGCCTACTGGGTCACGCTCGGCAACTACATCGGCCTGTATGCCATCGTCGCGCTCGGCCTGGTGCTGCTCACCGGCGTCGGCGGGCTGACCTCCTTCGGGCAGGCCGCCTTTGTCGGCCTGGGCGCCTACGCCACCGCGTACCTGTCCACGAGCGCCGGGCTCTCGCCCTGGCTCGGGCTGGTCGCGGGACTGGTCATCACCGCCGTGTCCGCGCTGTTCATCGGCGCCATCATGCTGCGCCTGTCCGGCCACTACCTGCCGCTCGGGACCATCGCCTGGGGCCTGTCGCTGTACTACCTGTTCGGGAACATGGAGTCGCTCGGCAAGCACGACGGCATCGCCGGCATTCCTCCGTTGACGCTGTTCGGGCTCGACCTCGGTTCCGGTAAAAGCATGTACTTCCTGATCTGGCTGGTGCTGCTGGTGGCGGTGGTCCTGCTGCGCAACCTGCTCAATTCGCGCTCGGGCCGTGCGATCCGCGCGTTGAAGGGCGGCGGCGTGATGGCCGAAGCCATGGGCGTGAACACGGCGGCGATGAAGATCCGTATCTTCGTCATCGCCGCGCTGCTGGCCTGCGTGTCGGGCTGGCTGTATGCCCACCTGCAGCGCGCCGTGAATCCCTCGCCCTTCGGCCTGAACGCGGGCATCGAATACCTGTTCATGGCGGTGATCGGCGGCGCCGGCTACCTGTGGGGCGCGATCCTCGGCGCGGCCGTGCTCACCATCCTCAAGGACCAGCTGCAAAGCTACCTGCCGGCGCTGCTCGGCTCGAACGGCAACTTCGAGATCATCGTCTTCGGCGTGCTGATGGTGATCCTGCTGCAGCATGCCCGCAACGGCATCTGGCCATTCATCGCGGCGCGCCTGCCGCAGCATCGCGATGCGGTGGCGCCCGACACGGCGGCGCCGCTGGCCCAGCGCGCCAGGGCGGTGGCCGGCTACCCGCTGCTGGTGATCGACAAGGTGCGCAAGCAGTTCGGCGGCCTGGTCGCCGTCAACGACATGAGTTTTACTGTGCACGGCGGCGAGATCGTCGGCCTGATCGGGCCGAACGGCGCCGGTAAATCGACGATGTTCAACCTGGTCACCGGCGTGCTGCCGGCCACCAGCGGCGAAGTGCGCCTGCGCCAGGGCGAGGAACTGGTGCGCATCGATTCGCTGCCCTCGCGCCGCATCGTGCAACTGGGCGTTGGCCGCACCTTCCAGCACGTGCACCTGCTGCCCGAGATGACGGTGCTGGAAAACGTGGCCATCGGCGCCCACCTGCGCGCCCATGGCGGCGTGCTGGCCAGCGCGGTCGGGCTGGACCGCGCGGAGGAAGCGGCGCTGCTGTTCGAGGCGCGCCGCCAGCTCGAGCGCGTGGGCCTGGGCGAACTGCTGTACGAACAGGCCGGCAACCTGGCGCTGGGCCAGCAGCGTATTCTGGAAATCGCGCGCGCGCTGTGCGCCGACCCGGCCCTGCTCCTGCTCGACGAACCGGCCGCCGGCCTGCGCTACAAGGAAAAGCAGGCGCTGGCCGACCTGCTGAACAAACTGAAGGGCGAAGGCATGAGCATCCTGCTGGTCGAGCACGACATGGACTTCGTGATGAACCTGACCGACCGCCTGATCGTGATGGAATTCGGCACCAAGATCGCCGAAGGGAACCCGGCCCAGGTGCAGCAGGACCCGGCCGTGCTGGAAGCCTATCTCGGAGGACTGGACTGATGACGACGCCCGTACTGGAAGTAATCGACCTGCACGTCGCCTATGGCAAGGTCGAGGCCCTGCATGGCGCCAGCATCCGCGTAGGCGCCGGCCAGATCGTGACCGTGATCGGCCCGAACGGCGCCGGCAAGTCGACCATGCTCAATGCGATTGCCGGCGCGCTCGGCGCCAACGCGTCGACGGCAGGCGCGGTGCTGCTGCGCGGCGCCGACGTGAAAGCCTGGCCGGTGGAAGAGCGCGTGGCCCAGGGCATGAGCCTGGTGCCCGAGAGCCGCGACTTGTTCACCACCATGAGCGTCGAAGACAACCTGCTGCTGGGCAGCTACACGCGCTACAAGCGCGGCGAAAAGGATTGGCGCGCGCAGCTGGACGTGGTGTACGAGCTGTTCCCGCGCCTGCGCGAGCGGCGCACGCAGGCGGCCGGCACCATGTCCGGCGGCGAGCGGCAGATGGTGGCGGTCGGCCGCGCGCTGATGGCCAGGCCGGCGCTGCTGATGCTCGACGAGCCGAGCCTGGGCCTGGCGCCGCTGATCGTGAAGGAGATCTTCCGCATCATCGTGCGCCTGAAGGAGACCGGCGTGGCGATCCTGCTGGTCGAGCAGAACGCACGCGCCGCCTTGCAGGCGGCCGATTACGCCTACGTGCTGGAAACCGGCGACGTGGTGATGGAAGGGCCGGCCGCGCAACTGGCGAACGACCCGAAAGTCATCGAGACCTACCTGGGACTGAACAAGAAATCCGCGTGAGGTGAACATGGAAGCGAAGAAGACGATGGAAGCGGTCCGCTGTGTCGGCGTGATCGGGACGGGCGTCATCGGCGCCAGCTGGGCCGCCTATTTTTTGGCGCGCGGCTTCGATGTCTCGGCCTTCGACCCGATGCCGGGCGCCGAACAGGCCTTGCGCGCGGCGGTCGCCCGGCACTGGCCGGTGCTGGAAGAGATGGGGCTGGCCGAAGGCGCGTCGCCCGAGCGGCTGCGCTTCGCGGCCGACCTGGCCACGGCCCTGCAGGGCGTCGACTTCGTCCAGGAAAACGGGCCGGAGCGCGAAGACCTGAAGGTGGCGCTGTTTCGCGACATGGACGCGCTGCTGGCGCCCGATGTGATCCTGGCCTCGAGTTCCTCGGGCCTCCTCATGAGCCGGGTGCAGGGCGCCTGCCGCCATCCCGGGCGCGTGGTGCTCGGCCATCCCTTCAATCCGCCGCACATGATTCCGCTGGTGGAGGTGATCGGCGGGGCCCTGACCGCGCAGCAGACCATCGATCGCGCTATGGCCTTCTACACCGCCATCGGCAAGCGCCCGATCCACGTGCGCAAGGAGGTGCCGGGCCACATCGCCAACCGCCTGCAGGCGGCGCTCTGGCGCGAAGCCTTCCACCTGGTGGAGCAGGGCGTGGCCAGCGTGGCCGACGTCGATACCGCCATCGCCTACGGTCCCGGCTTGCGCTGGGCGCTGATGGGGCCTTTCCTGAACCTGCACCTGTCGGGCGGGGAGGGCGGGCTGCGCCACATGCTGGACCATCTCGGGCCGCCGATCGAAAGCTGGTGGGCGGACCTCGGCACGCCGCACATCACCGAGGACCTGAAGGCGACCCTGTGCGCGGGCCTGGACGAGGCACTGCGCGAGCGCGACCGCGCCGCCCTGGCGCCGGCAAGGGATGCGCTGCTGGCTGGGCTGATCGAGGCGAAAGCGGGCAAGCCGGAACTGCCCTGAGCGACTTCCCCGATCTGAACATGGACACTGGACGATGCGCCAGGCAGGCGCCTCGACAGCAAGGGCTTGCTACGTGCACTAGAAACGTAACTAACCAACAAAGCAAGCCATCACCACCGAAGAACGCAAAAGCTGCGGACTACGGAAACACCCGCGCCAGGAAAGGGGGCATCCAGGGGCGGTCGGCCCATCCCCGGTCCGCCAACGACGGCGCAGCAGGCACCCCAGACGCCAGCATGCGCTAAGCCAGCCAGCGTTCGAGCGCGGCAATCACCGGCGCGTCGTTCGGATGCACGGCCACCTCGCGCAATTGGGCCAGCGGCACCAGGTGCACGGCCTGCGACTCCCAGCCCATGGCCGCCGGACTCCCGCCGACCCGGCGCGCGATGTAGTAGCGGGTGTAGGTGAGGGTGCGGCGCACGTCGAGCAGAAAGGCCTCGACGCGCACCTGCAGCCCCGACTCCTCGAAGGCTTCGCGCACGCTGGCGCAGTGCAGGCTGGTGCCGGGATCGAGCCGGCCCTTCGGGAACGTGGCGCTGTAGCCGCCGAAACCATTCGAGGGCGCCACCAGCCACACCCGCCCGTCGTCTTCCAGGATCACGGCGCCGGCCGCCGCCGCCAACCCGGCCGGCAGCACGAAGGGCGGCTCGTCGACGCCGATGCCGGCCACGCAGGCGCTCCAGCCATCGGCATTGGCGGGCGCCCCGCTCCATGGCGAAAACGCGATCCCGTTCAGCGCCGCCGGCAGCGCACCGCCGGGCAGGACGGTTGCGATCTTGCCAGGGTCATCCCAATGCGACAGCGGCGTGGGCGTGGACGGCGTGCGGATGACGACGGGCTGGCCATCGTCGTTGGGGCAGGGGTGATAGGTGGTCATGGATGTGATGCGGATAAAAACACGATCATCCCCGGATTACGCCGCGCTGGCAATCGAACGGTGCGATGCGCTATGCTGTCGCCCCTACGCGTTTCAAACGCCCCGGCAAGCGGGGCGAGCAAGCACATGCCAGACCAGAAGGACCTCCCAGCCAACGCCGAGCCGATGCCCGCCACGCCTACCTTGCAGCGCCTGCCGCCACGCCCCACCGTGGCCGACCACGCCGCCAGCGAAGACGCCCGGCAGGCACGCAAGGCGGCGCGCGCACGCCGCGATGCCGAGGTGCGCGGGGTCGCCTCGATCGAGGCCATGCGCGAAGCGGTACAGCGCGTCTCGCGCACGTTGCCAGGCCTGCACGCCGTACCGCGCGTGCGCATCCGCGACGCCGCGGACTTCCGCACCCGCGCCGCGGCCGGCTTGCCCTTCCTGGTCGAGGGCGCAGCCCGGCGCTGGCCGCTGTGCAGCCTTACGCCGCAGACCCTGCGCGAGGAATTCGGCGCGCTGCCGGTACGCGCCCGCGTTGGCGACTACATCGGCACCGCCTTTGCCCCCGACCGCGCGATGCAGGACATGTCGATGCTGGCCTACCTGGAACTGGCCGCCGCCGGCACCGAGGGCTTGCCGCCCTACGTCGGCAACCTCGAACTGCGCGAACTGAACCGCTACTGCCACTGGCCCGCCTGGCTGGAAAAGCCCGGCCCGCCGCGCTTCTGGCTCGGCCCGGGCGGCACCGTCACGCCGCTGCATTGCGACTACGACGACAACCTGTTCGCACAAATCTGGGGCAGCAAGCGTATCTGGCTGGCGCCGCCGCACCATGCCGCATTCCTCTACCCGCGCGAAGCGAACGCGCTGCTGTTCGGCTCGCCCTTCGACCCGGACGCCCCCGATTTCGAGCGCTATCCGCTGGCGCGCCAGGCCGCCCTGGTCGACGTGCTGGTGGAGGCCGGCGACATGCTGTACGTGCCGGCCGGCTGGTACCACCAGGTGCGCTCGCTGGGCTTCTCGCTCTCGGCCAACCGCTGGTCGCGCGCCATGCCGGTCATCCTGCAACAGGAAAGCAGCCGGCTGTCCTGCTAGCCCGGGCTTGGGCCCGGCGCCGCGCTTATGCTAGAGTGCCTTTCCTGGCGTCCGGTACAGGCATCGCCGGCGCCTGCTTTCCATGCTTAACCTACAGTCTGAAGAAATTATGAGCGAAAACATTATTGGTCCGGAATTCTGGCAACGCGTCGACGGCGTCATCAACTACGCAAACGACCAGTGCGACGGCAGCACGCCAAGCGAGGTCGGTGCATCGACCCTGTTCGCAGCGGCGCGCTTCAACGCTTTCCTGCTTGCGAAAAGCACGGGCAGCGCCCCGAACATGACGGCCGAAAAAGAGCGAGCCGTGGACTACTTCGTCGGCCAGTTCCGCGAAATGATGACCGTGAATATCGACGATTTCATCGCCAACTACGACAAGTACATGCTGCCCGATCCGCAGTAAGAACCTATCCCAGTAGGGAGGAGGAAGTTGCTGGCGATGACTGGGAAGCGCGGGCTAGGCGCGAGGACGCCGCATGGCGAGCCATGCAAGGACGAGCAACGCCGCCCCCGCTTTCCAGGCGCGCCAGCAACGACTCATTCCCTAATGGGATAGGTTCTAAGCGCAGAGCGCAGGGCGCTATCCCGTCAATGACAGGACGCGCTCCCGCATGGCCGCTCCTGGCATTGCCGGCCATGCTCCGGGGAGGATGACATGCACCTCGATTCCTGCTGTTCGGCGTATCGGGACTTTTGTTCCTGCTTGTAAGCAGCCTGCCGTTCCCGCACCCACCTATCGCCGCACGAATCCATGAACACGTCCGCCACCGCGCCTGCCATCGTCATCTCCCGCATCCTGCATGCGGGCTACCTGTTCGAATGCGAAGGCACGCGCATCGCCTTCGACACGATTTTCGAAAATCCCTTCAGCCGCAACTGCCACGCCTTTCCGCAGCTGCGCTTCGACACCGAGGCGATCCGGCGCCAGCGCTTCGACGCCGTCTTCATCTCGCACTTCCACGACGACCACTGCTCGCTCGACAGCCTGGACCTGCTCGACCGCGCCACCCCGATCTACCTGTACTGCATCTTCGACGAACTGCTCGACATGATCCGCCAGCTCGGCTTCCGTCATGTGCAGCCGCTGCGCCTGAACGAAACGGTGACGGTCGGCCCGTTCGCGGTGACGCCGCGCGAAGCCATGGATGCCGACGTCGACTCGATGTTCCAGGTGCGCGCGGCCGGCCTGAACGTGCTGAACGTGGTCGATTCCTGGAACGACGACACGACCCTGGGCCAGCTGGTGGACGAGGGACCCTGGGACATGGTCCTGTGGCCTTTCCAGACCATGCGCGAACTCGAGGTGCTGGCGCCGTCGCGCCATGCCGCCGCGCCGCCGGCCCTGCCCGAGGAGTGGATCGTCCAGCTGCAGGCGCTGCAGCCGCGCTACGTGGTGCCGAGCTCCTGCCAGTTCCTGCAGGAGCCCTGGTCCTGGTACAACCGCGCCTTCTTCCCGATCTCGTACGCCCGGTTCGGGCGCGAGGTGGGCGCGGCCCTGCCGCAGGCGCAGGTCGTGCGCCTGGATCCCGGTGTGTCGGTGCGGCTCGATGCCACCTCGCTGCAGCCGGCGCCGCCCTTGTCCTGGGTGATCCCGGTGGGCGAGCAGGATGTCGACTACGCCTACGAAGGCAACGACTCAGCGCCGCCGACGAGCGAGATCGCGCGCCACTTCGCGCCCTTGAGCGCGGCCCAGCGCGAACGCGTGCTGGACTACTGCCGCAACGAGTTGGCCGATATGTATGGCGAGGTCGAGGCCTCGTCGGATTACTTCGACCAGCCGCGCGTATGGCAGTTGTCGGTGGTCGATAGCGATGGAGAGGCGACGCACTGGCGCTACCGCCTGGAAGACGGCAGGGCCACGCTCGACGATGCCGCGCAGCCGCTGGGCTGGACCACCGAGATTCCCGCCACCAAGCTGTATGGCGCGCTGGAGCAGGGCGAGTCGATGACGACGATGTACATGCGCATCAACGACACCGTGTTCGACCAGGACACCGAGCGCGACCTGCTGGACGCCGACGTGGTCGACGATCCGCTGATCCGCTGCCTGTTCAGCGCTAGCTTCGGCGCCTACCAGGCGGCGCAGCTGAAGCGCCTGTTGGCGCGCTAGCTTATTTACCCAGCAGGCGCAGCGACTGCTCCCAGTTCTCGTTCCACGCTAGCAGACAGTCGTGGGTCTTGAAGGCGCGCTTCAGGGCGCCGAGCGGCGCGCGATAGACGTCGTGCAGGCCCAGCGCCAGCGTCACCGGGTTCCACACCGCGTTGCGTTTCGACTTGCGCACGCTGGCTTTCACGCGCGCGCCGTCGTCGCCGAAGATGCCGATGGCGTCATCCAGCGCCTTCTCCAAATTCATCCGCACGATCGGGCCGAAGGCGGCCAGCACCTCCGCCTTGCCAATGCCGAGCTGCGATTCGGCGGCGGCCGGCCTGGCCTTTTCCGCAGGGGCCTGCGCCGCGTGTTTCAGCCTGCCGGCCAGCTTCTCGATGTCCTTCTTCTGGAAGCGCAGGTCGGCCAGCGGCCGCGTGAAGCCCGGCTCGGGCAGGCGCGCCACGATCTTGTAGGCGTCCTTGGTGATCGTGATCAGCACGTCCTCGCTGCCGGCGGCCAGGCGCGCGATGTCGTCCGCGAAAAAGATCGGCGCCGCGTAGCCGCCGTTGGCGTCGCCGAACAGGTCCGGATAGGCCGGGTCGTAGTCGAGCCAGACGTAGGGCGTGAGTTCGTGCTCCAGCAGGCGCGCCAGGGTCCAGGGTGTACCGGTCTGGGTGGACAGCCAGTCGCAGGCTTCGGAGGCGGTGGCGCGGAAGGGCAGGTCGGTGGTGCTCATGGTGTTCCTGTGGATGTTTGCGGCGATCATTGTAGAGGGAACTGGATCGGGCGGGTTATTCATGAGCCGGATTCATAAGGCCTAGCATGGGCGCATGCTGTCATTTGCGCCACCCGGGAGCTACATTCCTGTCACGACCACCATACCCAGGAGAACGACATGCACAAGCACCAATCCATCACGGCAGCGCTGCTCGCGGCACTCTGCGCCTGGCCCGCTGCACACGCAGCGGACCAGCCCGCTGCGAGCGGGCAGACCATTTACCGCGCCGGTTCCCAGCCATCCTTTGCCGGCCCCGCCGCCAACTTCGACGGCAAGGTGCGCGTCGATCCGCTGTTCCCGGCCGGCGCCCAGGGCAGCTTCAGCGCGGCCACCGTGAACTTCGAGCCAGGCGCGCGCTCGGCCTGGCATACGCACCCGGCCGGCCAGTACCTGATCGTCACGAAAGGGACGGGATGGACCCAGGCCGAGGGCGGCCCGGTCGAGGAACTGCACGCCGGCGACGCCGTCTGGTGCCCGCCCGGCGTGAAGCACTGGCACGGCGCGACGCCGACCACCGCGATGAGTCACATCGCCCTGACCGCCACCCGCGACGGCAAGAACGTCGAGTGGCTGGAAAAGGTCAGCGCCGGGCAGTACCGGCGCTAACGGTTTATTCGAACCAGGAGAAGCCGTCGCGCGCGAGCAGCGCGAACGAGGCGGCCGGGCCCCAGGAGCCGGCGGCGTACTGCTGCGGCTTCTCGCCCAGGGCCTTCCAGCCTTCGATGATCGGATCGGCCCATTCCCAGGCCGCTTCCAGCTCGTCGCGGCGCATGAAGTGGGTCAGGCGGCCGCGCACAACGTCGATCAGCAGGCGTTCGTAGGCTTCGGCGCGGCGCTGCTGGAAGGCCGATTGCAAATCGAGGTTCAACTCCACCTGCTGCATCTGCATGCCGCTGCCCGGCTGCTTGGCCATGATCTGCAGCTTGATCGCTTCTTCCGGCTGCAGCTCGATCACCAGGCGGTTGGTGACGCCGGCCGGGTTTTCCGGGAACAGCGGGAAGGGGGGATTCGCGAACTCGATCACGATTTTTGAAGAGCGGCGCGCCATGCGCTTGCCGGTGCGCAGGTAGAACGGCACCTTCGACCAGCGCCAAGTGTCGATATGCGCGCGCAGGGCGACGAAGGTCTCGGTGCGGCTGTCCTGCGGCACGTTGGCTTCTTCCAGGTAGCCTTTCACTTCTTCGCCGCCGCCCACGCCGTGGCTGTACTGGCCGCGCACGGTGTCGCGCGCGATGTCGGCCAGGGTGAAGCGGCGCAGCGAGCGCAGCACCTTCAGCTTTTCGTCGCGCACGGCGTCCGGCGCCAGCGAAGTCGGCGGCTCCATCGCCACGATGCACAGCAATTGCAGCAGGTGGTTCTGCACCATGTCGCGCATGGCGCCGGTGCTGTCGTAGAAGCCGGCGCGGCTGCCCACGCCCACTTCCTCTGCCACGGTGATCTGCACGCTGACGATGTTCGGCGCGCGCCAGATCGGTTCCAGGATCGAATTCCCGAAGCGCAGCACGGTCAGGTTCTGCACCGTTTCCTTGCCCAGGTAGTGGTCGATGCGGTAGATCTGCGATTCGGCGAAGTGCTTGCCGACGGCTTCGTTGATCTCGACGGCCGACGCCAGGTCGCGCCCGAGCGGCTTTTCCAGCACCACGCGCGCGTTCTTGTCGACCAGGCCGGCGGTCGAGAGCTTGTCGCAGATGGTAGTGAACAGCGAGGGCGCGGTGGCCAGGTAGAACACGCGCTGCGCGCCCTTGCGCGACACCTCGGCCAGGGCGCCGAAGTCGGGCGCGGCCTGCACGTCGAGGCGCACGAATTCGAGCAGGCCCAGGAAACCAAGCCAGGTGGTCTCGTTGAAGTTCTCGGCCGCGATGAAGGGGCGCGAGTGCTCGGTAACGTGGCTGGCGTAGGCCGCGTTGTCGTAGTCCTGGCGGCCGGTGGCGAGGATGCGGGTGGCGCCGGGCAGGTTGCCGTGCAGGTAAGCCATGTACAGGGCCGGCAGCAGCTTGCGCATCGCAAGGTCGCCGACACCGCCAAAGATGACCATGTCGAGAGGGAGTTCGGTGTCGTGGGCGGGTTGTGGCGTCATGTCGGATTCGTGTGTTGTTGAGCGGCCGCGCGTGCGCGAACACGGCAGGCCGGGTGTGATCGAGCGGCCTAGCATATCACTTGCTTGCCATGTCGGCATGTGGCGTGCACCGCGGCGCCCCGCGGGGATGGCCACGGCTGCGCATTTTGCTGGCCCACGGATGGGCTGCGCTGGCATACTGGCGCTCGCCGGCGCCGCATGCATCCACGTGTGCGCCGTCCCATCACCAGCACGGACCAACACCATGATCGCCCCACTCGAAATCGCCGCGAACGGCTTCGCCACCGCCGCCATCCTCCTGGCCGGACGCAACAGCATCCACACCTGGTGGACCGGCATCGTCGGCTGCGCGCTGTTTGCCGTGGTCTTCTTCCAGGCCAGGCTGTATGCCGACGTGGTGCTGCAGGTGTTCTTCGTCCTGTCGAGCGTGGCCGGCTGGCGCCTGTGGCTGCGCGGCGACCATGGCCACGCCTTGCGCGTGCGCCCGGCCGATGCGCGCAGCCTGGCCTGGATCGTCCCGCTGGGCCTGGCCTGCGCCGCCGGCTACGGCGCGCTCCTGCACGCCTGGACCGATGCCTACGCGCCCTTCGCCGACTCGCTGGTGCTGGTGTTCAGCGTCATCGCGCAGCTGCTGCTGATGGGGCGGCGCATCGAGAACTGGCCGTTCTGGCTGCTGGTCAATTCGATCGCCGTGCCGCTGTATGCCAGCCGCGGGCTGTACCTGACCGCCGTGCTGTACGCGGTGTACTGGGTGAACGCGATCGTCGCCTGGGCCAACTGGCGCCGGCTGGCGCGGCTGCAACAAGAAGGCGATGCGGTGCTGGCCGAAGCATGAAGCGCTACCGGCGCGGCCTGGTGGTCGGCAAATTCTGCCCGCTGCACCGCGGGCACATGCACCTGATCGACGCCGCGCTGGCCGCCTGCGGCGAGGTGCTGGTGATCAGCTACACAAAGCCGGACTTTGCGCGCTGCGCTACCGCGACCCGCGAGGGCTGGCTGGCCGATTTGTATCCGCAGGCGCTGCGCCTGGTGCTGGACGACGCCGTGCTGACCGAGGCTTTCAAGCGGGGCGCGATCGACCGCCGCGTGACGCTGCCGCATAACGATGCGCCTGCCGACGCGCACCGCCGGTTCTGCGCCTGGCTGTGCCTAACCCTGGGCGGCGGCGCGGTCGATGCCGTGTTCACCAGCGAGGATTACGGCGATGGCTTTGCCGCCGTGCTGTCGGCCGAGTTCTCGGCGCACCTCGGACTTGCGCATCGGGTCGATCACGTATGCGTCGACCTGGCGCGGCGCGCGGTGCCGGTGTCCGGCACCCAGGTGCGCGCCGATCCCGCTGCCTGGCGCGCCTATCTCGATCCGCGCGTGTATGCCGATTTCGTCGACCGCGTCTGCATCCTGGGCGGTGAATCGAGCGGCAAGACCACGCTGGTCGAGGCGCTCGCCGCTGCGCTTGGAACCACCGCCGTGCCCGAAGTCGGCCGCACGTGCTGGGAAGAAAAGGGCGGACGATTCGTTTATGAAGACATGCGCGCCATCGCCGAAGACCAGGTCGCGCTCGAGATCGCCCTGGCCCAAGACGCGCGCGGCCCCCTGATCTGCGACGGCAGCGCGCTGACCACGGTGTTCTACAGCCAGGACGGCTACGGCAAGGTCGATCCGGCCGTCATGCGGCTCGCGGCAAGGCGCTACACGCAGACCTTCGTCTGCGCGCCCGACTTCCCCTTTGTGCAGGACGGCACACGGCGCGACGCGGCGTTCCGGCAGCGCCAGCATGACTGGTTCCTGGAGACGCTGGACCGGACCGGTGTCGCGCACACCGTCCTGCATGGGCCGGTGAGCGAGCGGGTACGCCAGGCCTTGTTGTCGCTGCGCTGATCCGCGCAGTTATCCCCGCAGTTCTCCCCGCAGTTCTCCCTTGTACCGGATCGCATCGATCACCAGCCCCAGCGCGCGCGAGGACTGGCGCCGGCTCGGGTAATACGCGAACAGGCCCGGAAAGCGCGGGCACCAGTCCTGCATCACGGAGACCAGCCGGCCGTCCTGCACGTAGGGCGCGGTCATCTCCTCGGGCAGGAAACCGATGCCGCAGCCGTCGAGCGCCACCTGCAGGATGTGCGGCGCGGTGTTGCACACCACCTGGCCGCGCACGCGCAGCTCCAGGCTTTGTCCTTCGTGCTCAAGCTCCCACGCATACAGCCCGCCGCTGCTGGCCAGGCGCAGCGCGATGCAGTTGTGCTTCATCAGGTCTTGTGGCGTGCCTGGCACCGGACGGTACGCAAGGTAGGCCGGGGAGGCGACGATGGACATCGGCATGTCGACGGTAAGGCGTACCGCGATCATGTCCTTGTCGACCTGGTCGCCGTAGCGCACGCCGATGTCGAAGCGCTCGGCGGCGATGTCGACCAGGCGGTAGTCCGAGCTGAGCTCCACGTGCAGGTCGGGATACTGCGGCAGCAGCGGCGCCAGGCGCGGCCACAGCAGGCTCTCGATCACGTGGTCGATGGCGGTGATGCGGATGGTGCCGGCCGGCTTGTCGCCCAGGTCGCTCACCGCGGTGATCTCGGCCTCGATCTCTTCCAGGCGCGGGCCGACGTTCTGCAGCAGGCGCTCGCCGGCTTCGGTGGGCGAGACGCTGCGCGTGGTGCGCGTGAGCAGGCGCACGCCGAGCCGCTCCTCCAGGCCGCGGATGATGTGGCTGAGCGCCGATTGGGTCATGCCCAGCTGGGCCGCGGCGCGCGTGAAGCTGCGCTCGCGGGCGACGGCGAGGAAGACCAGGATGTCGTTGATGTTGTCGCGGGCCATGGTGTGCAAATCGGGAGGTGGACGACGCCGTTCGGCGGATTCGTTTATGATAGCGCGCACCGAATCGCCGTGTCGATTCATGATGAATATTCATAAGGGCATGCAATTTTGCCTTCGTTCTGCCTGCCTTTTTGCCTGTACCATCCTGCCCCTGATTCGGCCTCGCGCCCTGCAAGCGCCAGGTCCTCGTAGCAAACCACAAAAGGACAATCCATGACCGTCAAAGCCTACGGCGCCCACGCCGGCGACCAGCCCCTCGTTTCCCTCGACATCACCCGCCGCGAGCCGGGTCCGCACGACGTGCAGATCGACATCGCCTTCTGCGGCGTCTGCCACTCCGACCTGCACCAGGTGCGCGGCGAATGGGCCGGCACCATGTACCCGTGCGTGCCGGGCCACGAGATCGTCGGCCGCGTCGCCGCCATCGGCGCCCACGTCAGCAAGCACAAGGTCGGCGACCTGGTCGGCGTCGGCTGCATGGTCGACAGCTGCAAGCATTGCGGGGATTGCGAAGACGGCCTGGAAAACTACTGCGACGGCATGGTCGGCACCTACAACGGCTTGAGCGCCGACGCGCCTGGCCACACCCTGGGTGGCTATTCCGAGCAGATCGTGGTGCACGAGCGCTTCGTGCTGAGCGTGAGCCACGCCGAAGACCAGCTGGCCGCGGTGGCGCCGCTGCTGTGCGCCGGCATCACCACCTGGTCGCCGCTGCGTCACTGGAACGCCGGTCCCGGCAAGCGCGTGGGCATCGTCGGCATCGGCGGCCTGGGTCACATGGGCATCAAGCTGGCGCGCGCGATGGGCGCCCACGTGGTGGCGTTCACCACCTCGGAGTCGAAGCGCCAGGACGCACTCGACCTGGGCGCGCATGAAGTCGTGGTCTCGCGCGACGCGGACGCGATGGCGGCGCAAGCCAAGACCCTCGACCTGATCGTCAACACCGTCGCCGCACCGCACGACCTGGACGCCTTCCTGAACCTGCTCAAGCGCGACGGCACCATGGTGCTGGTCGGTGCGCCTTCGTCGCCGCACCCGTCGCCGCAAGTGTTCAACCTGATCATGAAGCGCCGTTCGATCGCCGGCTCGATGATCGGCGGTATCCCGGAAACCCAGGAAATGCTGGACTTCTGCGCCGAGCACGGCATCGTCGCCGACATCGAACTGATCCGCGCCGACGAGATCAACGCCGCCTACGAGCGCATGCTCAAGGGCGACGTGAAGTACCGCTTCGTGATCGACAGCGCCACCCTGGCTGCCTGATCCGCAAGCACGCGACAAGGAAAGCAGGGCAAGCGCATGAACCCGCAAGCATCGACAAGCAATCCCGGTCTCGCGGGGAACAGTAGTACAGCGACCAATCCAGCCTGGGGCGCGGTGTTCGCCATGGCCCTCGGCGCGTTTGCGCTGGTGGCCTCCGAGTTCATGCCGGTCAGCCTGCTCACGCCGGTGGCCGCGGAACTCGGCATCAGCGAAGGGCAGGCCGGACAGGCGATCTCGGTGTCGGGCGCGTTTGCCCTGCTCACCAGCCTGTTCATGGCGCCGCTGTCCGGACGCTTGGACCGCAAGGTCCTGCTGCTCGGGCTCACGGTCATGATGATCGTCTCCAGCACGGTGGCGGCATTCGCGCCGAACTACACGGTCTTCATGATCGGGCGCGCCTTTATCGGTGTGGCCATCGGCGGCTTCTGGTCGATGTCGGCGGCCACCGCGATGCGCCTGGTGCCGCTTGACCAGGTGCCGCGCGCGCTGGCCATCCTGAATGGCGGGAATGCCCTTGCCACCGTGGTCGCCGCGCCGCTGGGGAGTTTTCTCGGCGGCGTGATCGGCTGGCGCGGCGCCTTTTTCTGCCTGGTGCCGGTGGCGGCGATCGCGCTGGCCTGGAAGCTGGTCAGCCTGCCGCCGCTGCCGAGCGGGGGCAGCGCCAGCCTGGGCGCGGTGTTCCGGCTGCTCAAGCGCCCGGCCATCGTGCTCGGCATGGCGGGCACCGGCCTGTTCTTCATGGGGCAGTTCGCGCTCTACACCTACCTGCGGCCTTTCCTGGAAACGGTAACGCATGCCGGCGTGTCGACGCTGTCGCTCCTGCTATTGCTGGTGGGCGTGGCCGGCTTTGTCGGCACCACGCTGATCGGCGGCTTCCTCAAGCAGCACATGTACCGCACCCTGGTGACGATTCCGCTGGTGATGGCGATCATCGCGGGCGGCCTGCTGGCCTGGGGCGGCTCGCTGGCGGCCACCGCCGTCCTGCTCTGCCTGTGGGGTTTGGTGGCAACCGCCGCGCCGGTCGGCTGGTGGACCTGGCTGGCGAAGAGCCTGCCGGACGAAGCCGAAGCCGGCGGCGGCCTGATGGTGGCCACCGTGCAGCTGGCGATTGCCGGCGGCGCCACCCTCGGCGGGCTGCTGTTCGATACGCGCGGCCATGCGGCCACCTTCAGCCTGAGCGCGGGCATCCTGTTGCTGGGCGCGCTGCTGGCGGCGCTGGCGGCGAGGGCGGCACGGAGCGAAGAAGCGTAGCGCCGAACCTGCCTGCGGATACAAGAACGGCTCGCCTGCATGTGCAGCGAGCCGTTTTTCATGTGTGCTGCGCCGCTCAGCGCAGCGCGTCCGCCTCCGCGGCCGCCACTGGCTTTGGCGCCCAGGCCTGCGGCGCCACCACGTGCGAGGTGGCCGGTTCCTGCATGAAGTGCGGCGACGTCAGCTGCACGCCATGGCGGTTGAACTCGTCCACGATGCGCCCGTGCAGGCGGCTGCGCAGCGCCACGCGCTCGTGCGGGTCGAGTAGGCCGGACTGCGCCACCAGCCGGTACTCGATATAAAAGTCCGACAACGCCGCCTGCGCGACGAAAGGCGCCGGCTCGGGCAGGATGCCCTGGGTGTCGCGCGCCGCCTGCAGCAGCAGCGCATGCACCTGGCGCCAGGGCGTGTCGTAGCCGACCGTGACCGCCGCCTCCAGCGCAAAGCCATCGTCGACGCCGGTGCGCGAGAAATTCTTCGTCGTGTTCGACAGCACCAGCGCATTCGGCAGCGAGATCTCCGCCCCCAGCCCGGTGCGCAGCCGGGTCTCGAACATGCCGAGTTCCACCACCGTGCCCTCGGCCTCGCCGATGCGCACGTACTCTCCCTTGCGCAGGGTGCGCGTGTACATCAGGATCAGGCCCGAGGCGCCTTGCGCCACCAGGCTCGAGCCGCCGATCGACACCATCACGCCGGCCAGCACGGTCACGCCCTGGAAGGCGGCGGTGTGCGAGCCGGGCAGGTAGGGGTAGGCCATCGCCAGCGCGAACAGCACGATGGCCACGTTCACCAGGCGGCGCGTGGGCGGCGCCGTGTCCTGGTCGAGCCAGCCGACTTCGAGCTCGCCGCTTTCCACGCGCTTCAGGATCGAGCCGGCGGTGCGGATCGCCATCCGCGCCAGCACGGCGATCACGGCCACCACCAGCAGGCCGGGCAGCGCGCGGCCGATGCCGCCGATGAGGTCAAAGCCGGTGGCGATCAGGTAGTCGCGCAGGCGGTCGCCCCAGTCGTGGAAATACGGGATGTGCCCGAGCAGGAAGGTCGCCCACAGGAAGGTGGCGAACAGGCGCAGCGCCCACAGCAGCAGGCCGGCGAGCTGGCGCAGGATGCGCACGATGTAGTCGGCGTCGAGCAGGGCGACGTCCTGGAAGCGCACCTGCTCGAGCTTGCGGCTGACCGAGCGCTTGGTAAAGGCGCGCACGCGCCGGTGCAGGATACCCAGGCTGCGCAGCACCAGCCAGTAGCCCAGCGTCGCGGCCAGGCACCAGGCGCCGGCAACGAGCAGGGCGCGCGGGCTGCCCTGTTCGCGCCGTTCGAGCAGCACGCGGTTCAGCGCCGCCGCCGCTTCCTGCGCCACCTCGTCGACCGTGTCGCCGGCCAGGGTGTTGACGTCGTTCGCGGTGACCAGGAACAGCAGGTGCCCGTCCAGCAGCACCTGGGTGCCTTCGCCGATCGAGCGGGTGCCGGCATGCTGCGGGCCGCCGGCAGCGATGGCCTTGTCGAGGCGCTTGCGGGCACCGTCGGCGCGGTCCCGGGCCGGGAAGCCCGCCAGGCTGGAGCGGAACACGAAGATGCTGCGCGCGCCGACCTTCAGTTCGGCGCTGGCAAGGGTGGCGGCGGGCTGCTCCGCGGGCGCTGCCTGCGGCGCCGTCTGCGCCCGGCTGGGCGCAACGAAGACGAGGATGGTCAGGAAAACAAGAAGGCGAACCGTGGCAAGCATGGGTGGTTGCTGGTAGGAAAAACCCGCAATGATGCCATGCATCTGCGCACTTGTCTGTGGCGCGAAAGCCGCTCTCGTGTGGAGCGAGGCGGCGCCGCTAGTCGGAATGCGCGATGCGCAGCCCTTCCTTGTTGTCCGGCAGCCAGACCTCGGCGATGTCGGAACTCACATCGAAAAAGCCGAGCGCGTGCCTGGCCGCGAGCCGGTACACGGTTTCGTGCGCCTGGTCGATGCGGTCCCAGTCGAGGAAGGAAATGTAGATCAGGTCGCGTCCGATGGTGTAGTCGGTGCCCGATTCCAATTGTTCCGGGTTGTCGTCGGAGACCGGTGGGAATGTTTCGCTCAGCTCGGCATAAAAGGCTTGCAGCGCCGGCATGGCCAGCGCCGGATCGTCGTAGCCGTGGTCTTCCGGCCATTCGGTCTGCGCCTCGTACCAGTCGAGGAAGGCGGAGCGCTTGCGTGGCGCCGCCTCGGGCGCGAAGACCATCAGGTCGTAGCTCATGGCTTGTCTCCGCAGGCGAGGGTGCGTGGTCGGGTCGGATCGTAATGCATGTTGTTGTTCCTGGAAAATGGACGGCAGCGTGCGGCGCGAAGGCTGTGCAAACCGGGGCGCCACTGCCGGTGCCCGCCATGCTAACACTGCCGCCCGGTGGGTGGGGAGGCATGGCGGACCCCTCCATCAAGCTGTCTCATTTGGCCTGCTCAAACTGTCTCATTTGTTCTTTATTGGTCCCTGTTATTTCGACAAGGTCGAAACGAGAACAAAAGAGACGAAATGAGAACGCGAAAAGAGACGGTTTGGGAGAGGGGCGGCGAAGGGCCTCCCCAGGCTACCCGGTGTCGAGCTGGCAAGCCGGCAATTTATTTCAGCACCGCCTCCACGTCCACGATGTCCACTCGCTGCAATTGCCCCAGCCAGGCGTCGAACCAGGGCTTGTGCGAACTGCCGACGATCGCCAGCACGCGAGCGCCGGGGCGTTCGCGGAAGGTCTCGCGCACGTTGGCCACCATGCGCAGGTTGCGGATTTCCCAGCCGGCCACGAACATCTGCGGATAGCCGTCCGGCGACCTGGCGCGCAGCGATGCGCTGACATTGACGTCGGCCAGCGCCTTCAGGCTCGCGGGGGTGTTGATGTAGCGGTAAAGCGGCAGCAGGTCGGTCGCCGCGCTCAACGTGGCTTCCTGCTTCTGGCGCGCTGCCAGCTGCGCGCTGCCCGCCGCCCAGGCCGCTTCGAGCGAGCGCACGAAGGCCTTGATGTCGGGCAGGTCCATGCGGTCGCCGGTGTGGTTGTCGACCTGGTGCACGCGCTGCAGGCCGAGCCGGGCCGCCAGGCGCGCCGCGATCTGGTAGTTTTCGTTGTTGCGCCCGCCGATACGGCCCAGCATCGCCACCAGCTTCGCGTCCAGGCCGTCGCCGGCGCGGCGCTCGCCCCCGGGCAGTTGCAGCCACTGTACATAGCTTGATGCAGGATCGTGCGCCGCAAGAAAGGCCGCCGCCAGGCGCCGCCGCTGGGCCGGGGTGGGCTGGGCCGGCCAGGTCTTGAGCGTGGCGTTGATTTCGGCCAGCGCCGCCGGTATGTCCAGCCCGGTGGCCGCCTGGGCCTCCGCGGTTGGCGAGCAATAGTCGGCGCCATATTTCGCCGGGTGGCGCGCGGCCGTGTCGCATTCTTCGCCCGGCTCGTCCTCGACTGTGATGATCTCGGGCCTGTAGGCGGCCAGCCGGTCGAGCACGCCGTCGAGCGCCGCCGGCTTGAAGCCCGCGGGCATGCCGCTCAGGTGCACCGTGCCCAGCACCAGCACCTGGGCGCGCGGCCCGGTCATGCCCCCGTCGAGCGTGGTCAGGTCGAGTCTGTCGGCGGCGGTTTGCGCCCGGGCACCGAGCGGCAGCGCCGCCAGCAGGCAGCACAGTCCATAGGTCCAGCGTTTCATTCCGGTTCCTTTCCGTGGTTGTCGAACAGCTTGACAATATAGAAAGGAGTTTCCTGCGGCACAATTCCCAGCGGACAGACTGCAGGATTCACGGGCCAGGCTGCCGAATACCCGGCATCGACCCTGTCCCGTGATTAAGTCAACGTCACGCTTTACTTATCCGCAAGGCAACGGTCGGGGACCCCCTGCGCCCCCGCCGGCTTACGCCGCCGGCCCCTGGACGGCAGCCTCGATGCGCCGGATCGCCACCCGCGCGATGCGCCTTTCCTCGACCGCCAGGATCTCGAAGCGCAGGCCATCGAGCTCGATCGCCTGGCCGGCCTCGGGGAAGGTCTCGAAGCGCGCCAGCAGGAAGCCGGCCAGCGAAGTGTAGTCGTCGGACTCGCCAACCAGGGCATCGGTCTCCAGCACCTGCTCCAGCAGGTGCAGGTCGGCGGCGCCGTCGACTTCCCACTGGCCCGGGCCTTGCGGGCGCACGGCCGGCTGCTCGTCTTCATCCGGGAACTCGCCGGCGATGGCTTCCAGGATGTCGATCGGCGTCAGCAGGCCCTGGACCGTGCCGTATTCGTCGGACACCAGCACCAGCTGGCCGTGGGCGCGTTTCAGCGTCTCCATGGCGCGCAGCACGCCGCTCGTCTCCGGCAGGATGATCGGCGTTTTCAGGGCTGGCGCGAAGCTGGCCTCGACCGGCACGTCGCCGCGCTCGCGCAGCAGCAGGGCCGCGATCAGGTCCTTGGTGCGCGCCACGCCGACCACGTCGTCGAGCTGGCCGCGGCACACCGGCAGCAGGCTGTGCGGGGTGTCGCGCAGCTGGGCCAGGATGGCGGGCGGCGCGTGTTCCAGGTTCACCCACGACATCTCCGAACGCGGCGTCATGATCGAGCGGATCGAACGGTCGGCCAGGGTCAGCACGCCGCTGACCATGTTGCGTTCTTCCACCGCAAAGGCGGGTTCCAGCGGCGCTTCTTCTTCCGCCTCGGCTTCGGCCTGGGCCGGGGCGCCGCGCTTGCGGCTGCCCAGCAGGCGCAGGACCGAGTCGGCGGTGCGTTCGCGCAGCGGCACGCGGGCCGCGTTCTTCAGGAAGTTACGGCGCGCGAACTGGTTCAGGGTCTCGATCACGATCGAGAAACCGATCGCCGCGTACAGGTAGCCCTTCGGGATGTGGAAGCCCAGGCCCTCGGCCACCAGGCTCAGGCCGATCATCAGCAGGAAGCTCAGGCACAGCACCACCACGGTCGGGTGCGCGTTCACGAAGCGGGTGAGCGGCTTCGAGGCCAGGATCATCACGCCGATCGAGATGATCACGGCCGCCATCATGACGCCCAGTTCATCGACCATGCCGACCGCGGTAATCACGGCGTCGAGCGAGAACACGGCGTCGAGCACGACGATCTGGGCGACGACGGCGGCGAAGCTGGCGTATACCTTCGATTCGCTCTGCGTATGCTCCACGCCTTCCAGGCGTTCGTGCAGCTCCATGGTTGCCTTGAACAGCAAGAAGATGCCGCCGACCAGGAGAATCAGGTCGCGCCCCGAGAAGCTGAAAGCGCCGAGCGAAAACAGCGGCGTGGTCAGCGTCACCAGCCAGGACACGATGGTCAGCAGGCCGAGGCGCATCGCCATCGCCAGCGACAGGCCGAGCAGGCGCGCCTTGTCGCGCTGGTGCGGCGGCAGCTTGTCGGCCAGGATCGCGATGAAAATCAGGTTGTCGATGCCGAGGACGATTTCCAGCAGCACCAGCGTGAACAGGCCCACCCAGATGGTGGGGTCGAAAAGCCATTCCATGTTATTACCTCTTTGATGTGTCGACGGTCATGCGCGGGCGGGCCGGATGCGGCGCGCACGTGCGGGGGGAGCGTCAGACGGCGCGAGGCGGCCGGACGGGAGGCGGAATCGACAGGTATTGCCGGCGCGCGTCGTGGCAGGAGGCCGCGCGGCCGGGGAGGGTGATGCACTGCTGGCCGGCCTCGTGGTTCACGATGTCGTGCAGGTCCATCGCAGGCGGCTCGTCGGGGTCCAGGTCGAGCGTGGTGTCGACATCGAACAGCCTGGCGAAGAAGGAATCGGTGGCGCCATCATCCGGTGCGGCCGTCGTCGCAACATGCGTTGCAGTGTTCGTCGCGGTGTGCGTCGAACCTGCGGCAGGCTCGGTCGCAACGGACCAGGACAGCGCCAGCACGTTCAGGGGGAACAACAGGATCAGGAAGATGAGGAACGCGCGTCTCATACGCTAGCGGAAAAGATGACGGTGCCAGTATAGCATGGCGATCCTGCTGAGTCGGGCGCTGCCACTGCGGCCCATGCAGGCGGCATGAACTGGCTAGGCAAGGCCATTTTGCGCAATTTCTATGCTAAGGTTGCGCTTTTATTGCATTGGAGATAAGTATGCGCCGCGCCATCGTGTTACCCGCCTTCCTCGCCGCCCTGAGCCTGGGAGCATGCGGCAAGAAGGACGACGCGGCCGCGCCGGGCGCCGCCGGCAGTACTGGCTCGGCCGCTTCCGCCGCCGACCCGTGGCCGGCGGTGGCGCCGCTCCTCGTCGGCAACGGTGGCCGCAGCTACACCGGCGGCTGCACCCGCACGCCGCAACTCGACACCATCGAGGCCAGCATCAGTCTCGACGCCGAGGGCAAGATGACCGCCCCCGATCTCAGCGCGGACGTGCGCAAGCCGCAGCTGATCACGCTGACGCGCGAGACGGCCGGCGGTGTCGTCAAGGCCAGCGCGATGCTGTCGATGGATGCGGACCGGGGCCCGGTACTGACCCTGAACGACCAGGGCAATCCGCAGGAGGCCAGCGCAAGCGTGGTGCGCGGCGAGCAGTCGCTGAGCTGCCCCAAGGGGCCAGCGCTGGACGGGCTGCGCGGCCAGCCCCTGTACAAGAGCATGGCGCGCTTCATCGAGACACCAGGCGTCGCGCTCAAGTGCTTCAGTCCGGCCAATCCGATGGATACAAAGGCGGCCGAGTACAAGCTCGCCGGCGGCATTGTCACCGTGGGCAGCGACAGCTTCGACCTGAGCCGTGCCACGACCGAGATGGTGATGATCATGCCGGGCGAGAACCAGGTAACCTATGTTTTCCAGTTGCCGGCGGGGCCGATGTTCCATGTGACCTACGATACCGCGGGCAAGCTGATCGGCTTGCAGCGGCAGGTCACGGGGGGCGTGGCAGATGGCTGCCAGGCCGACGCCTGAGCGCAAGCGGCGCACACGCGGCATGAGCAGAGCATGAGCCACTACGCCGAATTGCGCGACCGTCTCGGTACGCAGCCCGACCATCCCCGTTTCGTCGGCGCACCGATCACGGTCGATGGCCTGAGCCCGGACGAGCTAGGCGCGCTGTGGCCGCTGCTGCAGCGCGTGCACTGGAACCCGGATGCGGGCGACGCGCTGCGCCAGCAGGCCGAGGAGGTACTGCGCCAGGCCGCGCAACGCGGCCTCGTGCCGCGCCTCGATAATGCGGGCCTGCTGGCCACGCTGCAGGCCGTGCGCGCGGGGCCCGTGCACCTGTCCTGGCTGCTGCGCCAGGTGCGCTACCTTGCGCCGCTGCCCGGCGCCGGGCTCGAGGCAGCCTTGTTGCCGCGCTTGCCGCCGGAAGAGCGCTGGTTCGGCGATCGCCACGCCTTGTTGGCCATCGCGCGCGCGGCCGGCGCCGACGGCCTGCTCGCGCGCCTGGATGCGCTCGTCGCACAGCGGCCCGCGCACGACCTGGCCGCGCGCGAGTTCGCCGCCTTGCGCGAGGTCTCGCCCGAGAGCCTGTTCGCGCTGGCCTTCAGCGGCCATTACAGCCCCCTGGTCGCGGACGAGGACGAGGAGACCGACCCCGCCGCCATGCTGGCCGGCGAGCCGGGCTACCTGGATTTCGCGCGCGCTGCGCTGGCCGGGGCGGAGCAGCAGCTCGCGCGACTGCATGCCGGCGACATCCCATACCAGGCCGATGCCGCCTTCGACCGCGACGATGCGCTGGTGCTGGGCATGGCGGCGCGGGTGGCGGCCACGCGCGACGAATCCTGGTATGCGGGCTGATCGGCCCCTTGCTGGCAAACGCCTGTGTGGCGCCAACGGCAGCGCGCACCGCGCCGTCGCAGGCCCTGACGGTCGCGCTCGGGCATGCGATCGAAGCCGTGCCGACTCCGGAAGGTGTCGTCGCCCTGCGCCAGGCGCTGGCGCTGGTGCGCCACGCCGGCCTGCAAAAGAAGCTGGCGCGGCACCAGAAGCCGGCCGAGCGCGGCCTGGCCGCGCGCCCGGCAGTGGCGCTGCGGCTGCTCGACGCCGGTCTCGCACCGAAGCCGCTGCGTGCCTTGTTGGTCCAGTTCTTCGAAAGCTGCTTCGTCGATCCGCTCGCGCTTCCTTACGGCGAATGGCGTGCGCGCCTGCTGGCCAACAAGACCGCCGCCGAATTCGCCCGGGGCCTGGTCTGGCGCAGCGGCGCCGCCTGGATGCTCGGCCCGGCAGACCGGCCGCTCGATGCGCAGGGAGAGGCGGTTGCGGTTGCGGACGACGAGCCGGTCACGCTCTGGCACCCGGTCGAGGCCGACGAAGCCGAACGCGAGGCCTGGCGCGCGCACATCATGGCGCAGCAGCTGCGCCAGCCCCTGCGCCAGGTATTTCGCGAGTGGTACCGACCTGGCGACGGCGAGATCTTCGCCGGTTATGAACTAGACGCCACGCCGCTGGTCGGGCTGGCGCGGCGCGAGGGCTGGAAGCTGGACTACGACGGCCTGCTGCGCCGGTTCGGCGACCTGCGCGTGCTGTTCGTGGTGAGCGACCGCCTGTATCCGGGGTATGACGGCGTGGTCGCCAGCGGCGCGCTGCTGTTGCGGCTTGGAGGCATGGCCGTGCCGCCCGCCGATGCGCCGCCGCGCCTGCTGTCGGAAGCCTGCCGCGCCGTGGATCTGCTGGTCAGCGTGGCTGCCGTCGCGCTCGACATCGAAGACGAGGACATTTATGCGCGCAGCCGCCGGCTCCTGCTGCTGGCCGACCAGACCGGGCGCGATGCCATGCGCCGCCGCGTGCTGGCCGCGCTGCTGGCGCCGCAGATCGCAGCCGGCAGCATCAAGCTGGATGGTTTCCATGTGGAGGTGGCCGGCGCCCGGGTCAGCATGCGCACCGGCCGGGTACTGCGCGATGGCGCGCCTGTCGATCTTGCGCTTCCGGCGTCCGGCCGGAAGCTGGGCGCCGTACCCTGGCTGCCCTACGACGAAGCATTGCTCGAACGCGTGCTGCAGGGCGTCGGCGCGCTGCTCGACGGCGCTTGAACACGCCAGGCGGACGTGTTATTCGGCGTCCGCCTGGGCTTCCGGCCGGGCATCGCGGAAGGCGGCCAGTTCCTCGCAGCGTGCGTCGATGGCCAGCAGGGTCGGATAGGGTTCGAGATCGCACTCGAAGCGGCGCGCGTTGTACAACTGCGGCACCAGGCAGCAGTCGGCCATGCCGGGCGTGTCGCCATGGCAGAAGGCCCCGGTGTCCGGGCTGCCGGCCAGCTGGCGTTCCAGCGCGTCCAGCCCCAGCGTCACCCAGTGGCGGTACCAGGCGTTCTTCTGCTCCGCGCTCACGCCCAGTTCCGCGCTCAGGTATTTCAATACGCGCAGGTTGTTGATCGGGTGGATGTCGGCCGCAATCGCCTGGCTCAATGCGCGCACGCGGGCGCGTCCCTTGGCGTCGGCCGGCAGCAGCGGCACGGCCGGGCGGGTTTCGTCCAGGTACTCGATGATGGCCAGCGACTGCGGCAGGATCATGCCGTCGACCTCCAGCACCGGCAGCAGGTGCTGGGGATTCAGGGCGTCGAAGCCCGGTGCGAACTGGCCGCCGCCGTCTTTCGACAGGTGCACGTAGGCCTGGTCGTGGGCCAGGCCCTTCAGGTTGAGGGCGATGCGCACCCGGTAGGACGCCGAGCTGCGGTAATAGGTATGCAGTTTCATGTGAGCGAATTGTTGGTAGTGGGTTGGAGCGGCATGACCGGGGCGGTGTCGAGCGCGGCCGGTTCGGCGCGCTGCAGCCGGCCCATGGCCAGCAGGGCCAGCGCGGCCAGCACCGCCGGCACGGCCAGCATCAGGAAGATGGTTTGCGTGCTCAGCTCCGCCGCCAGCAGGGCGCCGCCGACCATCGAGCCGAGCACCGAACCGCTGCGGCCGATGGCCGAGGCCCAGCTGACGCCGGTGGCGCGGCTGGTGGTCGGATAAAAGGCGGCCGCCAGCGCATTCGCGCCAACCTGCGAGCCGCTCACGCCAAAGCCAACGCCAAACACGGCCAGCACCAGCAGCGGCACGTTCTGCGTCGCCATGCCGACCACCACGATGCAGGCGGCCGCCGCCAGGTAGGCCGTGGCCAGCACGCGGTGCGGACGGTAGCGGTCCATCCAGCGGCCCAGCAAAATGGCGCCGAGGGTGCCGCCGATCTGGAAAGCCGAGCTGATGAAGGAAGCCTGCGACAGACTGTGGCCGGCGCCGTTCAGGATGGTCGGCAGCCAGCTCGAGAGCAGGTAGATGATCAACAGGCTCATGAAGAAGGTGGACCACAGCAGCAGGGTGCCGCCGATCAGGCCGGGGCGGAATAGCTGGGTCACCGGCGAGCCAGGCAGCTTGACATCGCTGACGGTCAACGGCGGCAGTGCCTGCGCGGTGTTGGCGATCTTGCGCATGATGCCTTGGGCGGCGGTGCTGACGCCGCGCCCGCGCAGCACCATCCAGCGCAGCGACTCGGGCAGGGCGAACAGCAGGGCCGGCACCAGCAGCAGCGGGATCACGCCGCCGATGATCAATATGCCGCGCCAGCCCACGCTGGCCAGCAACTGGGCGGCGACCAGCCCGCCCAGGGCCGAGCCGATGGTAAAGCCGCAGAACATCAGCGTCACCAGGCTGGCGCGGCGCGGCTGCGGGCAGTATTCGGAAGTGAGGGTGATCGTGGTCGGCATCGCGCCGCCCAGGCCCAGGCCGGTGAGGAAGCGCAGCACCAGCAGAGCGGTCATGTTGTCGGCAAAGGCCGACAGCAGCGAGGTCAGGCCGAAGAAGGCGACCGACAGCAGCAGCACCGGCTTGCGGCCAAAGCGGTCGGCCATCGGCCCGAGCAGCAGGGCGCCCGCCATCAGGCCGAACAAGCCGGCGCCGAACAGCGGCGCCAGGGCCGCCGCGCTCAGTCCCCATTCGCCGCGCAGGGCGGGTGCGATGAAGCCGATCGAGGCGGTGTCGAAGCCGTCGATCGCCACCACCAGGAAGCACAGCGCAAGCACGCGCTTCTGGAGCGGCGAAAAGGGATGTTGGTCGATGAACTGCTGGACGTTCTGCGCTTGCATGGGTGTCTCCTCGCTGCAGGTTGAACTTCGAATGCGGCCGCGCTCTTCGCTGGAGCGCTGGCCGGGTTTTAGACTCAGACGACTTTCACGCTGATTGGCGTCAGGCCGTCCACCGTGCCGTGCATGGTCTGGCCGCGCACCACGGCGCCCACGCCTTCGGGCGTGCCAGTCATGATCAAGTCACCGGGCTGGAGTTCGAACAGGGTCGAGAGCTGGGCGATGGTCTCGTTCACGTTCCAGATCAGGTGGGTGATGTCGCTGCTTTGCACGGTCTTGCCGTCCACCGTCAGGGCGATGGCGCCGGCGTTCACCGCGCCGCTGGCGTCAACCGGCGTGATCGCGCCGATCGGCGCCGAATAATCAAAGGCCTTGCCGATCTCCCACGGGCGGCCCTGTTCGCGCATGCGCATCTGCAGATCGCGCCGGGTCATGTCCAGGCCGACCGCGTAGCCGAAGATGTGCGCCTGCGCGTCTTCCGGCGCGATGTTGGCGCCGGCCTTGCCGATCGCGACCACGAGTTCGATCTCGTAATGATAGTTCTCGGTGCGCGGCGGGTAGGGAATCTCGACGGTGGCGCCGGCCGGCACCGGCACGATCGACTGCGCGTCGTTCGGCTTGCAGAAGAAGAAAGGCGGTTCGCGTTCCGGGTCGAAGCCCATCTCGCGCGCGTGCGCCGCATAGTTGCGGCCGACGCAGTAGACGCGGCGCACCGGGAAGGCAGCCGCGCTGCCGTTGACGGGCAGGCCGACCGTGGCCTGGGGCGGGAACAGATAGTGGTCGCTCATGATGGTCTCTTTCTAATTTATTCGGGGAGGAATTCTTCGCGCAGCAGGCCGATGGCCTCCAGCACCGGGCGGTCGGAAAAGCTGAACAGCACCACGTCCTGCGGCGCTTCGAAGGCGAGGGTGGCCCAGGACGGCACCACGAAGGTGTCGCGCGGGGCGAAGTCATGGCGCTGGCCGCCGATGACGGCCGTGCCGCTGCCTTCGACCACGCTGTAGACGGTACCGTCGGTGCTGCGGTGGGCGCGGCCGATAAATCCGGCGGGCAGCAGCTGCATGCAGGCGCCAATGGTCGGCATCGGCGAGCCGCCGTTCAAAGGGTTGATGTAGCGGAGCTTGACGCCGACCCAGGGATCGATCTCTTCCTGGCGGCGCAGGGTGTCCAGCGCCTCGCGCGAGCGCTCATAAGGGTAGTTGAAGATCGGCGAGCTGGCGCGGGTGTGCAGCTGGCGCACCGGTACCATGTTGTGGCCGTAGGCGGCCAGGCTGCGGCCTTCCGGGCGCGCCACCGGCTGGCTCGCCGCTTCGCCGTTCTCGGCAAAGCCGCCGCTGAAGAAGCGCGTCATCGGGATATCCAGGCCGTCGAGCCAGACCACGGGTTCGGCCTGGCCGTCGATGCCGGGGTTGCCGTGGTCGTGCCAGGTCCAGGACGGCGTGAGGATGAAGTCGCCCGGGTGCATGGTGGTGCGCTCGCCGTCGACGGCTGTGTAGGCGCCCTTGCCCTGCACGATGAAGCGCAGGGCCGACTGGGTATGGCGGTGCGCCGGCGCCACCTCGCCCGGCAGGATCAGTTGCAGGCCGGCGTAGAGCGAATGGGTGATCGAGGAGCTGCCCGGCAGGGCCGGGTTTTCCAGCACCAGCACGCGGCGCACGGCTTCCTCGGCCGAGATCAGTTCGCCCGCGCGCTGCAAGTGCGGCAGGATATCGGCGTAGCGCCACAGCGCGGCTTCGTAGCCGGGCGCCGGGGTCTTGGGCACCAGGTTGTGCAGCGATTCCCACAGCGGCGTCAGGTGCAGGGACTGCATGTCATGGTAGAGGGCACGGCGCGCGCCTTGCAGGTCGTTGTGCATGTTTGTTCTCCTTGTTATGCGGTGGCCAGGCAGCGCTCGGCGCTCCAGCCGTACAGCCAGTCCAGGGCGTCGTAGAAGCCGGCCTGGCCGCGGCCTTTCCACAAATCGTTGCGCACCAGGCGTTCGACGCCGTGGGCGTGGTACAGGCGGCCCATCTCGCGCGCCGACAGCACCACGCGCGCGGTGCGGGCGATGCGCGATTTCTGGTACAGGGCAAAGGCGGCTTCCATGTCGAAGCCGGTGGTGCGCACGGCTGCGCCGAGGGTGACCGCGTCTTCCAGCGCCATGCAGGCGCCCTGGGCCAGGTATTGCAGGGTCGGGTGGGCGGCGTCGCCGAGCAGGGTGATGCGGCCCTTCGTCCAGTTGTCGACGGGATTGCGGTCGGCGGTGCTCCAGCGGCGCCAGCTAGACGGGCAGTGCAGCAGCTGGCGCGGCAGGTCGGCGATGCCGCTGAAGTAGGACAGCACTTCTTCCTTGCTGCCGTCGCGCACGTCCCAGACTTCGGGCTCGCGGCTGTGGAAGGTGACGACCAAGTTGTACTGGTCGCCGCTGCGCAGCGGGTAATGCACCAGGTGGCAGTTGGGGCCGGCCCAGACCACGGGCGCGTTCCAGCGCAAGTCTTCCGGCATCTCGGCGGCGGGCACCACGGCGCGATAGACCACGTGGCCGGACACGCGCACCGGGTCGCCCACCACCACGTCGCGCGCCACCGACTTGATGCCGTCGCAGCCGATCAGGTAATCGGCCCCGTAGCGCCGGCCGTCGCGCGCCAGCACGGTGACGCCACGTTCGTCCTGTTCGATGGCGTCGATGTGGCAGGAGGTGACGAGTTCGATGGCCGGGTTGCCGCGTACGTGTTCCAGGATGGCGGTGTGGATGTCGGCGCGGTGGATCACGGCGTAGGGGTTGCCGAAGCGCTGGCGGAAGGGTTCGCCGACTTCGAAGGCGCCGACTTCGCTGCAGTCGACCGCGTCCATCATCACCAGGCGCTCGGTGAACACGGCGCGCTCGCGCACCGCGGCGCCCACGCCCAGCGCGTCGAGGGCGGCAAAGGCATTCGGCGCGAGCTGCAGGCCGGCGCCGATCTCGCCCAGCGTGGCCGACTGCTCCAGCACCGTCACCGACAAGCCCAGGCGCGACAGCGACAGCGCGGTGGCGATGCCGCCGATGCCGGCGCCGGCCACGATCACAGAAGGTTTTATCGTGTTAGTGGTTTTCATGATGGTCTCCATACATCCCGTGAATGACCACAGTCTGCCGAAAACCCCGTATGCCGGAAACTGATCGTTGTCGATTGTTATAATCAGGATTTTAAATAGTGGTGCCGGCCATGAAACGTTTCGATATCGAGCTGCTGCTGATCTTCGACGAGATCTACAAGACCCGGAACGTGACGCGCGCTGCCGACAACCTCGGCTTGCCGCAGTCGACCGTGAGCCTGGGGCTCGGCAAACTGCGCGAGCATTTCAACGACCGCCTGTTCAGCCGCACGGCAAAGGGCATGGAGCCGACGCCGCGCGCCGAGAACGCCATCGAGGACGTGCGCCGCGCGCTGCAGGCCCTGCAGCATGCGCTGGCCGACGAGCCGGTGTTCGACCCGGCCGGCAGCACGCGCGAGTTCCGCATCTGCATGACCGACATCAGCGAGATCGTGCTGGTGCCGCGCCTGCTGAACCACCTGCGCCAGGTAGGGCCGGGCATCCGCGTCGACATCTCGAAGATCACGCCAGACAGCCCGCAGGACCTGGCCGACGGCACGGTCGACCTGGCGGTGGGTTTCATGCCGCACCTGGAGGCGGGCTTTTACCAGCAGGTGCTGTTCGACCAGCATTTCATGTGCCTGGTGTCGAACCGGCATCCGCGCGTGCGGGACAGCTTGAGCCTGGAGGCGCTGCAGGCGGAAGACCACGTGCTGGTGCGCTCATCCGGCACCGGCCACGCCATCGTCGACAAGACCCTGGAGCGCGAAGGCGTGGTGCGGCGCGTGCAGCTGCAGTTGCCGAGCTTCCTGGGCGTGGCGCGCATCGTGGCCCAGACCGAATTGCTGGCCATCGTCCCTTACCGCTACGGCGCCTCGATGGTCGACAGCGAGGACGTGCGCATGCTGCCGGTGCCTCTGGCGCTGCCCAGCTTCCAGGTCAAGCAGCACTGGCACGAGCGCTACCATGCGGATGCGTCGAACCGCTGGCTGCGCGGGGCGATTGCGACGCTGTTCGGGTAGTTGGCCAAAAAAGCACGGTCGTAATAAAAAATTCAGGTTTGGTGTATGCTTCGACCCGCATAACCTCTGCCATCCAATGCATGAGGGAAGCGTTGAAGAAGACAACCAAACCAAGAGAACTACCGTGAACCAGAAACACCTGAACCTCATCATTGCGCTGGCGCTGGCCGGCATCTCCGCCACTGCCGGCGCGTCCGGCTACCGCTTCGGCTCGCAGAGCGTGTCCAGCCAGGGCACGGCCGAAGCCAACGGCGCCGAAGCTGTCGACGCCTCGACCGTGTTCGCCAACCCGGCCGGCCTGAGCCGCCTGGAGGGCCGCCAGTTCGCCGGCGGCGTCACCGCCCTGGTGCCGCACTCCACCTACCAGGACGCCGGCTCGACCCGCTTCACCGGCAGCCCGACCGGCGGCCAGGCCGGCCAGGATGACTACGCGCCAAGCGCCGTGGCCGCGCCGTCGCTGTACTACAGCCACAAGATCGATGACCGCTGGACCGCCGGCTTCGGCGCCTTCGTCCCCTTCGGTACCGACCTCGATTACGACCGTGACTGGGCCGGCCGCTACTCGCTCACCAACATCAAGCTCGAATCGCTGACCCTGAACCCGTCGCTCGCCTTCAAGCTGAACGAACAGCACGCCTTCGGCTTCGGCATCGACGTCGACTACATGAAGGCCAGCCTGGGCCAGGCGGTGGACGTGCCGGGTACCATCGCCGCCGCCCAACACGGCGGCACCGGCGCCGTGCTGGCGCGCCAGATCGCCGGCCTGGGCGGCAACCCGGCCCTGTTGGCGACTGCCGGCGACGCCTATGCGGGCGTGAAGGGCAAGGACTGGGGCGTGGGCTTCAACCTGGGCTATCTGTTCACGCTGGACGAGAACACCCGCTTCGGCATCGCCTACCGTTCGTCGATCAAGCACGAGCTGAAGGGCGGGGCGATCTGGGACTTCTCGACCGTGACCTCGGATGCGGTCGTGAACAGCGTGCTGCAGGGCGTGTCGCGCCGTCAGAACTCGGATGCGCGCGTCGAGCTGCGTACGCCGGAGACGCTGTCGCTGAACGCCTTCCACCAGTTCGATCCGCGCTGGGCCGGCATGGCGGACGTGACCTGGTCGCGCAACTCGCGCATGGAAAACATCGACATCGAGTTCCTCGGCACCGGCGAGGGCGACGAGGTGATTCGCCAGCAATGGAAGAACACGGTGCGCGTGTCGCTGGGCGCGAGTTACAAGCTCAATGACGACGTGCTGCTGCGTGCTGGTATCGCGCACGACAATGCGCCGGTGCGCAGCAGCGAACTGCGTCATGCGGCGCTGCCGGATGCGGACCGCAACCAGCTGTCGTTCGGCGCGAACTGGAAGCTGTCGCCAACCTCGTCGATCGACTTCGCCTACAGCTACCTGGACTTCAAGGATGCATACGGCGCCTATACCAACAGCTGCAATCCTGTCGCAGTGGGCTGCACCGGCAATGGCGAGACCACGCGCGGGACGTGGAAGACCCATATGCAGCTGGTGGGCGTGGCGTACAGCCAGCGGTTCTGAATTTGAATCAAATCAAATAGGCGGAACTAATTGTTCCGCCTATTATATCCAACTTTATCTCTAAAGAAAAAAGCTACTGTCGTTTTGATGAGTCACGTTTAGCCCAGAGCAGACATTATTTGTAGTTGACTTTTGAAGCATTTCCTTAATAAATTTCGGCTGGAGCTGGCAGTATGTGTCATAAGATTAATCCGTAATCGTCGCGAAGTTCGCGGTCGACAAGATGAAAATTGTTGAGCGAAAGATTCTCCCAGTGAGAAGCTTCGATATGTTCTAACAACAAAATTTGAAATCCCCCAAAGGGTTTCATCTCGGTTGCAAATTTATTTAACTCAATCAGAGCTGCATCTAAACTCTTGATGTCGTCGGTTGGTTTGCCCGTAGTTGAGAAATAAGGGC
Source organism: Massilia sp. BAP21 (assembly GCF_057801335.1). Classification (NCBI taxonomy): domain Bacteria; kingdom Pseudomonadati; phylum Pseudomonadota; class Betaproteobacteria; order Burkholderiales; family Oxalobacteraceae; genus Massilia; species Massilia sp. BAP21. The sequence continues at coordinate 5,323,382 of NZ_CM173596.1, read as the reverse complement.
TACTCGGCTGGTCAAATACTAAAAATGACGGCATCCAAGTGACCCCTCGCATCTTTGCTATCTGATGGATAGATAGGAAATATGCAAGATGCAGATACAAATAGTTTGATGCGCTCCCAATATCGGGCATCTTCTCGAACATATCTTCGTCTTCAGAATACAAATTAATTAGCCGTTGGGTTTCATCAAAATAGGCAGTAAAATTAGCGTAGCCCTTTAATTTAAGTCGAGAAAGCCTTTCGTTTATCAGGCGGTCTAGCTGGCGCTTTATGAGGTCAACACGAGTTTTGTCTTCTTCCAGTTGGCTATTTAATTGCATAATCTGGTTATCGATTTCAGTCTCATCAATATCCGTCGGTATAGAGGTCTCGCTGGAGTAGAGATCTATTTTTGCTTCTAGTCGTCCGATATATTTGAAGTAATCTTTGAGATCGACCCTAATTTCATTTTTTCTCTTGAATTCGGAAGCGCGTTTTTCAAGTCTGCGGATTTCCTCTTTTTGAGATTTGATCAGTTCTTCAATCTCTCCAAAGAATGGAGCGGCATTGTGCTGCTTTAGCTGCTCTCTAGTCTTTAATAGTTCTTCGTGTAGATGATTAATTAGGCCATTTGCAAGGGGTGAAGCAAAAATAAATTCGAGATTTTCGTTAATGATTTCGATCGGTTTAAGAGCATCTTCCGTTTCTTTGGCGGATTCTTTATAGAGTTTTTTCGTTGCGAGGAACTCTACATATCGCTTGTTGCTTACCTTCTTGGCAAAAATTTCACGTTCAATGTTTTGAAGTTCGCTTGCGTTTGTCGGTATTTGGGTTTCCGAACTGATTACTTCTTGGAGTGCCTTTAGTGCATCTTCGTCAGATTCGGGCTTTTTATTCAAAGCCCCGACATATACCGCGTCTTCTGCAAGTTCTGATATTTCACTCGAAAACACCAGTCGCTTTCGCTGAAGAGCTTCTAACTTTCTTGAAGTCGCTAATTTCTTCTGCTGCAACTCTAAAAGTTTTGATTTTATAAGCGCAGTGCGTGTATTTTCTATTCCAAGAGCCATTCTGAAGGTTCGCTGTATACCCTCTTGAAATCGGCCATCATTTGGCTTGATATATAGGTATTCGGCTGACGTGATTGTTGTCTGATCTTGGTAGCAGTGACCTAAAAAATTGCGAAACGATACTCGCGTACCTGCACGGAGAAACGTTCCCCCATACGGGATTCGCAAGTCCGAATCAATGCCAAAAGCGCTGTTAAGTGTTTTCTTTAGGCTGTCAATACGGACGTTTAAACGGGGAATTTCTGGAATAAGGCCATTTTCATCATAGTATGCAAGAGTGCCGACATCACTTTCCTGTGAAGGTCTTGCAATTGTAATGATCACGCCATTGATGTTTAGACGGATACCGTACCAATCGACCTTTGAGTCGATGTTTGCTTTTGAAATTCCTCGGGCTTCACTTGCAAGGAGACAATAATCGATGATATGCAGAATCGAGGATTTTCCTTTGCCGGAATCCCCGGTAATCACATTGACTTTACCTTCTTCGAGCTCTAAATTTCGTAGGATGCCATTTTTCTGCCACAAGAGAATATTTTTTATTTGAATATTATTCATAATGAAATTCGAAAATTTGCGTAAAGTTCAGAAGGTTGTTCTTTTAATATAAAAGCTACGTTTGGCGCTGCTTGGGAGATCTCAAAGGCGAAGTTTCCATGTCGCTCTTTCTCGATGTTATCAAATACAATGTTCTGAAGACTAACTCTCCCTTCGTTTACCTGAATGACCCCGGTTTCTAGCGCTAGAATATGACTGTTCAAGCTCACGATAAAGAAGTCTTGGTACATCGTTTGCAAATCGACGAATGTATCTGGTTGAGATATTATCAGTTCTTTGCTACTTACAACCTTAACTCTACGGTCTTTCAAAAAAGAGCGGGTTTTTTTGGGAAGTAGTAAGGGTAGTATAAGAAAGGAGTTAGCCATACTTAACCCACCTTTTGCGAAACGTAATACTTCCTGTATCGCAATGCAACCAAGAAGTTCGTTATTTACAAGAGTTCTCATTTTTTATATTTAGTTTCCCAGTCATTACGCCAACCGATCGAAAGCGCGTCAGAGAGTTTCATAAACCTACCTCTGCAAATCTCCTCTGGCAAAGTTTGTTTGTTAGAAATCAACTGTTTTTCAATGGAATCTTCGTAACATTTTGTAGCGAATTCGCGGTGTTGATCCTCATTCTCGGGAGAATGTCTATGAGCACGGTTGTGTACCCGTTGCCAGTGCGACGATGCCTGGGTCGTTATTCTAGTGTATTCGATAAGGCTGAACTTGCCCTTTTTGTTCAACTCATCCAATACATTCTCACTAGTTACCATTTCAATGCCATGATCAATGATTTCTTTTTTACTTAAACCAAGATCGTGTAATTGTTCTCCAAAGACACTGTGCTCAAACGATAGAGTGGATATGTCGAGTTCGCGGTAGCGATCGTAGTAAATGCCGAAGTCAACCTCGGTTGTGCATGCAAGGTGTAAGATTCTATCGAAGCCAATGTCGTTACGGAATGTATCAAAATCGATAGTTATCTTCTTTAAACTTTTTACTACATTGTATTTAAATACATCGAATAAGCCGAGCAATTCATTTCGCGTAGATGCAATTCTATCTAATGGGATAGAGAAAAAAGAGAGCCTGTCATCAATTTTTTTTGTTATCTCGGTAGTGTCCGAGTGAATTTCAAGATTATCTAAAATGGTATCTAAAGTTCCAGATGTGTCAGCGGCCAGCTCTTTTACATACTTAAATATCGGATTCGCCGCAGATTCTGGATCTTTTTCATTTTCTTTTGCCAGTAAAGCTTGGTAAGCTTTTTGCACATAATCTTTAATTTTTTCTTTATTGATTTGACTTTGCGTAAGTGCGGTAATAAAGTCCTGGCTCCCAAGTCCCTTGTTAGTATATAAAATATATCTAAGCTTTTTGGTTTTTGGCAGTTCGGGATAGGATTTGAACCAATTCCATAACGTTTTCCATAAGTCGATATCGCGATCCGTAAGATTCCCCGAGTGAACACTGTGCTTCACTTGTATCAGAATAATTTCTTTGATGGTTTCGATATGAATATCGTCGAGCACTTCTAAGCTTATAGATTCGCCTTTCTCAAGAAATAGTATGTTATAAACAAAAACAAAGTCTTGAAAATCAAAGCCTAGAGCTTTCTTGTCAGCCGCAGTTTTTTCAATGTGACTCATGCTACTTCCTTACGCAGTTTCTTTCGCGGTTTATGGAGGCAGAAATGCATTATCGACAACTTTACCGTCTTTTTTGAAATTTGTTGCTTTTCGTGCACTTCCGTTGATGCAAGATTAGCTCGACAAGTTAAGAAAGTGCAATAAAAATATGACCCAACTCCCAATTTTGAGACAAGATCTATACGACGATTTCAGGTGGTAGGGGATATTCGGGCGAGCAGGTAGCGCTGAAAACAGCCGCTAGGGGGGAGATTCTCTGTGCGAAGAATCGTCAACGCGTAGGTAAGCAGAAGATTGGCGGAAGGCAGAAAGAGTCGAACTTACAGGAGAGCGGCTGACGCCCCCCACCGGGTTTGAAGCCCGGCCCCATCACCGGATGAGAATGCCTTCCTTTTGCAGCGGCGGCGACATGCCGCGCGCTGTTTGACTAAACCACCGGAGGCTCGGGCCAGCTGGCTTGCGGCCTTGGCAGGTGGGTATTGCGGACCCGGCGAGTATACCCGACGCGGTCGAAGAACTCCAACACCTGGATCGCGCGCTTGCGTCCCAAGCCGGTCGCATCGCGGAAGCTCGCGGCCTGCGCATCGGGCAGTCCGGCGACAATCGCGGCCATCTCCGCCAGCGGCGCCGGATGGTAGAACAGGTCCGGCACCACCTGGCTCAGTTGTCCGGCACGCGCGAGTTTGCGCAGCAGCGCGCGCACCGCGTCTTCCTCCAGCTTGAAATCGCGCGCCAGGTCGCGTACCCATGGCGGATCGAAGCGGCCGGCCTCGAGGGCCGCCAGCAACGGCGCCGCCATCGCCTGTTCCGCCTCGCTCAAGGCAACGCTGTGCGACGGCAGGTGCAGGCTGGCGCCGCTGCGTGCGATCGTCCCCGCTTCCAGCATGCGCGCCACCAGCGCACTCCAGATCGCGTCGCCCAGTTCGGGCGCCACCATCCGCTTCAGGCGCCACATCTCCAGGCCCGCTTCGTCTGGCTGGCGTGTATGCCAGGCGGCCAGGCCGTCGAGCACCCGGGTTTCCAGCGGCGCCAGCATGGCAGGCGCGATCAGCAGGCTATCGCCGCCCGCCAGCGGCAGGCGCAGGATGTCGGGGGGCAGATGCAGGCTGTCCGGCGCCAACTGCGTCAGGCGCACCAGGCTGGACACCGCAATGCCGGCAGGGCTGGCCGCGACCAGCTTGCCCAGATCGCCGTCCGCGACCCAGCCGGCCAGCGCATCGAGCCAGGCCAGCCGCGCCGGGCTGCGCCGCTTGCGCGCAGGCCCGAACGGATCGAGCACCACGCCGCCGCCCAGGGTCTGGGTGGCGCCCGCATTGCGCACCACAAAACGGTCTCCCGCCACCGCATGCAGCGGCGCGTCGAACACCAGCTGCGCGCGGGTACGCTTGCCTGGCGCGAGCTGTTCAGCATCGAGCGGCACCAAATGGGCCGTGTGGTGGGCAGCGCCAAGGTGCACATGCACGGGCGCCCACGATCCGAGCGCCGTGGCATCGGGCAGCAGCGTGATGTCGGCGTCGAAGCGCTCCGAACACTCCGCCATGCGCGGATCGACGATCCAGCTGCCGCGCGCGATGTCGTCCTTGCCCACGCCGGCCAGGTTCAGCGCCAGGCGCTGGCCGGCCCGTCCTTCCTCGGCCGGCTGGCCCTGCGCATGGATCGCGCGCACGCGCGCCTGCTGCCCGCCAGGGGCCAGCTGCACCAGATCACCCGGCGCCACGCGGCCTGCCAACGCGGTGCCGGTAATGACCGTACCCTGACCAGACACCGTGAACACGCGGTCGACGCCGAGACGGAACAAACGCGCTTCGCTGCGGCCCGGTAGCGCCGCCGCTTCGTGCCCGAGGTGATCGAGCAGCGCCGCCACGCCCGGATCACCCGGATTCGCGGCAGCGGTGCGAAACACCGGCGCGCCCGCAAACGCCGTACCGTCCAGCAGGACAGTAACCTCGTTCTCGACCTCGATCAGCCGCGCTTCATTCGCGCGATCCGCCTTGGTCAGCGCCACGCAGGCACGGCGCACGCCGAGCAGTTCAAGAATTGCAAGATGCTCGCGCGTCTGCGGCATGATGCCGTCGTCGGCCGCCACCACCAGTAGGGCGAGGTCGATCCCGGTCACGCCCGAGGCCATGGTGCGGATGAATTTCTCGTGCCCGGGCACGTCGATCACGCCGAGCGTTTCGCCGCCCGGCAGCGGCGCATAGGCGTAACCCAGTTCGATGGTGATGCCGCGCGCCTTTTCTTCCTTCAGCCGGTCGGTATCGACCCCGGTCAGGGCGCGCGTCAGCGTGGTCTTGCCATGGTCGATATGGCCTGCGGTACCGACGATCATGAAGCAGACGTCTCCCCGAGCAGGGCCAGCTGATCGGCAAAGGCGGATACCTGGTCGTCCTGCAGGCAACGCAAATCGAGCCACAGGGTATCGTCGGCAATGCGGCCGATGACAGGACGCGGCAGCCCACGCAGGCGCCGTTCCAGCAGCCCGAGCGGGTTGCCGCGCACACCGGCGCGTGCGCGGATCGCCAGGCCATGGCTAGGCAGCAGCTCGACCGGTAAGGCGCCGCTGCCGATCTGGCTGTTCATGGGCGCGTCGCCCACGGTATAGCTGTCACCCAGCGCAGCTTGCAGCGGTGCGACCAGCGACGCGGCCAGCGCGCGCATCTCGGCGGCCGGGCGGGTCAGCAGGCGTAGCGTGGTCAGACGCTGCGGCAGCAGGTCCGGCGCGCGGTACAGATTCAATACGGGTTCCAGCGCCGCCAGGGTCAGCTTCGATACGCGCAGCGCGCGCTTCAATGGGTTCTTCTTGATCTTGGCGATCAAGTCGGCACGCCCGGCGATGATGCCGCACTGCGGCCCGCCCAGCAGCTTGTCGCCGCTGAAGGTGACGAGATCGGCGCCGGCGGCGATGGTTTCTTTTACGGTCGTCTCGTGCGGCAGGCCATAGCGTTCCAGGTCGACCAGCGTGCCGCTGCCGAGATCGACGGCAATCGGAATCCCGCGCTCGCGCGACAGCGGCACCAGTTCGGCCACGCTCACTTCCTTGGTGAAGCCGGTGATCGCGTAGTTACTCGCGTGGACCTTCAGCAGGAGGGCCGTATTCTCGCCCGCGAATTCCGCATAGTCCTTCAGGTGGGTGCGGTTCGTGGTGCCCACTTCGCGCAGGGTGGCGCCGGCGCGCGCCATGATGTCGGGGATACGGAAGGCGCCGCCAATCTCCACCAGCTCGCCGCGCGAGACGATCACTTCGCGGCCCGAGCCCAGGGCATTGAGCATCAGCAGCACGGCCGCGGCATTGTTGTTCACCACGGTGACGGCTTCGGCGCCGGTCAACGCCCGCAACTGCTCCTCGACCAGGTCGTCGCGGTCGCCGCGCTTGCCGGTGTCGATGTCCCATTCCAGGTTCATCGGCCAGCGCAAAGCCTCGACCACCGCCTGCACCGCCACGTCCGGCAGCAGGGCGCGGCCGAGGTTGGTGTGCAGCACGGTGCCGGTGAGGTTGAACACCGGGCGCAGGCGCGAGGCATTCGCCGCGGCCAGGCGTTCGCCGAGCCGGGCCAGGATCGCATCCGGCGCAAGGTCGAGGGCGGCGCCGTCGCGCAAGGCCGAGCGCAATTCATCGAGCAGCGCGCGCAAGGAATCCACGGTCTGCTCGCGCCCGTACTCGGCAATCAATGTCTGGCAGCTTGGTGCGTCCAGCAGGACGTGCACGGCCGGCAGGCGTGGCATCGGCGCGGCGCCGCCTGTCACGCGTCGTCCTTCAGCCAGAGCAGCGGGTTGCCGCTGGCGCGCGCATACCCGGCTTCGGACACGAGCACGTCGAGCAGCAGGCTGGCCAGGTCGTCGGCCAGCGGTTCCACGTTGTAGTCGTGTTCCTGGTTGAAGATCTTGCGGTAGGTGTGGCAATCGTCGCAGGTCTCGGCGCGCGCGACCTTGGTCGGGTCGTTGGCCTTGTCCAGGGTCTTGCCCTCGTTCGCCGCAGCGACGTTGGCGGCCTGCGGATCGGCGTCCTTGCCGACCAGGCCCTGGTAGGCGACTTTGCCGTTGGCTTCGCAGCACGAGCACTTCACGCGCACCATGTGCCATTCGCTTTCGCAGCAGCTGCAGTGTAGGTAACGATAACCCTGCGACTGGCCGCCGATGCGCACCACGCTGGCGACAGGCTGCGAACCGCACACCGGGCACAGCGTGCCGGTAACGAGCGGCTGGGCCCAGGCCGGGTCGAGGCGCGAAGCCATCAGGCTCCAGCTCACCTGCAGGGCGGCCGCAATGAAGGGCGCGCACAGCGGGTCGATGCCCTCGGCATAGCCGTTGAGGATGGCGTCGGCCATGCCTTCGAGTTCCGCATCGCCCAGGCCGCGCAGCAGGGCCAGGGCAGGTGCCAGTTGCGGCGAAGCCTCGACGCCCGGCTTGAGTGCTTCGAGCAGGGCGGCGAACACGGCGCGCCAGCCGGCCGGGCGTGCACCGCTGACCGGCAGCGGCGGCATGTTGTGGTCGTGGGCCAGCTTCATCGACGCGTCCGGCGGCAGTTCCACCTGTTCGGCGACGCTGCCGGCGACGACGGCCTGCTGGGCGTCAGCCAGCTGCGCCATCAGGCCCAGGTAGCCGCGCAGCGCTTCTTCGACGGGGATGCCTGGCACTTCGCCGGCCGCCAGCTGGCGCAGGCGCGTGGCGCGTGCGGCAAACAAGGTGGCGGGATGAGGAAGCAGCAGGCGTGGGATGGCGTTGTGATCGAGGGATTCGATCTCGCCCGGTTGGAGTAGACGTTGTACCAAAATAATCTCTCGAAAAAAGCAGGGCCGGGTCGCGTGTGCGAACCCGGCCCATTGTAAATCAAGCAGAGGAAGCGCGTTGGCGGCGCTTCGACCCGCTCGCGGCGATGCCTTAGCGGCCGCCCTTGTTGCGCATCAGCTGCTCGAACCAGCGCGGATGGTGCTTGCGCACCCAGCCGTAGGTCACGGTGCCGCGCACCATGGCGCCCATCGTGCCCTTGATCCAGATGCCGGCGTACACGTGCACGATGATCGACACGATGATCACAAAGGCGAACAGGGCGTGCAGCAGGGCCGACAGGCGGATCACGCCGATCGGGAACAGGTGCGAGAACCAGGCGCGCCAGATGACGATGCCGGTCAGCAGCAGGAACACCATGCAGGCGATCAGCGTGAAGAACAGCATCTTCTGGCCGGCGTTATAGCGGCCCACCTTCGGCAGCGCGTGCTCGTTCCCGTTCAGGACGTCCGGAATCTGGCGCAGCCACTGCTTGTCGCCCGGCTCGAACTGGTTGTGGTGCCAGAAGCGCACCACCAGCACGGCAAAGGCGGCAAACATCACCAGCCCGAAGAACGGGTGCAGGATGCGGGTCCACTGGCCGCCGCCGAACAGCAGCGCCAGCCAGGCCATGACCGGGTGGAACATGGCCAGGCCCGACAAGCCGGCCAGCACGAAGCAGATCGCCGTGATCCAATGGTTGCTGCGTTCATTGGCGTTGTAGCGCTCGATCAGCGGGTTGCCGTCCTTGTCACGCAGCTCACGCTTCATGCTTTTCTCCCTGCAGCTGCTTGGCGGCGGCCAGCGCTTCGGCTTCCTCTTCCTTGCTCACCTCGTTCGGGCCGACACGGGTGTAGTGGAACAGGCCGGCGATCGCGGCGGCAGCCATGCCGGCCATCGCCAGCGGCTTGGCCAGGCCCTTCCAGACCGCGACGGCCGGGCTGATGCTCGGATTGTCGCGCAGGCCGCTGTACAGCGAGGGCTTGTTCGCGTGATGCAGGACGTACATCACGTGGGTGCCGCCCACGCCGGCCGGGTCGTACAGGCCCGCGTTCTTGTAGCCGCGTTCCTTCAGGTCTTCGATGCGCTCGGCCGCGTGCGTCTTCATGTCCTCCTTGGTGCCGAACATGATGGCGCCGGTCGGGCAGGTCTTGACGCAGGCCGGTTCCTGGCCCACGGCAACCCGGTCCGAGCACAGCGTGCACTTATACGCACGGTTGTCCTGCTTCGAGATGCGCGGCACGTCGAACGGGCAGCCCGTCACGCAGTAGCCGCAGCCGATGCAGTTTTCCTGCTGGAAGTCGACGATGCCGTTCGCGTATTGCACGATCGCGCCCGGCGACGGGCAGGCCTTCAGGCAGCCCGGGTCCTCGCAGTGCATGCAGCCGTCCTTGCGGATCAGCCACTCGAGGTTGCCGTCTTCGTTCTCGTGCTCGGCGAAACGCATCACCGTCCACGACTTCGGGGTCAGGTCGGTCGGGTTGTCATAGATGCCCGAGTTCACGCCCACTTCGTCGCGGATGTCGTTCCACTCCATGCAGGCGGTCTGGCAAGCCTTGCAGCCGATGCATTTCGAGGCGTCGATCAGCTTGGCGACGCTGCCGCCCACCGGCGAACGCGCGGTAGGCGGGATCACGGTGGTGGCCGAGACCCGTTTGATGTCCAACGATTGTAGTGCCATATCTATTCTCCGGTCCTCAAGCCTTCTCGACTTTCACCAGGAACGATTTGAATTCCGGTGTCTGCGAGTTACCGTCGCCCACAACGGGGGTCAGGGTGTTGGTCAAATAACCAGGCTTGGTCAGTCCCTTGAAGCCAAAGTGAATCGGGATACCGATCGTGAAGGTTTCCTTGCCGTCGATTTTCAACGCCTTGATGCGCTTGGTGACGATGCACTTCGCAACAATCGAGCCGCGTTTCGACGTCACTTTCACGTGGTCGCCCGCCACCACGCCGATGCTCTTGGCGTGGGCCTCGCCGATTTCCACGAACTGCTCCGGCTGGATGATCGCGTTCAGGCGGGCATGCTTGGTCCAGGTGTGGAAGTGCTCGGTCAGGCGATAGGTGGTCGCCACGATCGGGAACTCGGCTGCCGTACCCATCTGCTTGCGGTCATCCGGGAACACGCGCGCGCCAGGGTTGCTGGTGGCACGGGCATTGTTCGGGTGCATCAGGTTCTTGCCAACCGGATTCTCGAACGGCTCGTAGTGCTCGGGGAAGGGACCCTCGTTCATCATGCCGCGGGCAAAGAAGCGTGCCACGCCTTCGGCATTCATGATGAAGGGGTTCATGCCGCCCACCGGGTTCTCGTCAACCTTGAAGTCGGGCACGTCGGCGCCGGTCCAGGCCGCACCGTTCCAGCCGATCAGCTTGCGCTTCGGATCGAACGGTTTACCCTGCGTATCGCAGGACGCGCGGTTGTACAGCACGCGGCGGTTCGCCGGCCAGGCCCAGGCCCAGTTCAGCGTATTGCCGATGCCGGTCGGGTCGCTGTTGTCGCGGCGGCCCATTTGGTTACCGGCTTGCGTCCACGAGCCCGCGAAGATCCAGCAGCCCGAGGCGGTGGAACCGTCGTCGCGCAGTTGCGCAAAGCCTGCCAGCTGCTCGCCCTTTTTCGCCAACACTTTGGTCGGGTCTTTCGGGTCGAGCACGTCGGCCAGCGCCTTGCCGTTGAACTCCATCGCGAGTTCTTCCGGGGTCGGGCTGTGCGGACGGACGTAGTTCCAGGTCAGGTTCAGGATCGGGTCCGGGAACTTGCCGCCATCCTTCTGGTAGGCACCCTTCATGCGCAGGAACAGTTCCGACATGATCTCGATGTCCGAGCGTGCCTTGCCTGGCGGCTCCGCGCCTTGCCAGTGCCACTGCAGCACGCGCGAGGACGAGACCAGCGAGCCGCGTTCCTCGGCGAAGCAGGTGGTCGGCAGGCGGAAGACTTCGGTCTGGATCTGGGCCGGGTCGACGTCGTGGAACTCGCCATGCGGCTTCCAGAATTCGGCCGTTTCCGTTTCCAGCGGGTCCATCACGACCAGGAACTTCAGCTTCGACAGACCGGCCTGCACCTTGGCCTTGTTCGGGGCCGACGCCAGCACGTTGAAGCCCTGGCAGATGTAACCGTTCATCTTGCCCTGGTTCATCAGCTCGATGGCTTGCAGCAAGTCGTAGGGCTTGTCCAGCTTCGGCAGGTAGTCGAAGGCGAAGTTGTTTTCCTTGGTCGCCGCGTCGCCCCACCAGGTCTTCATGAAGGAGACGTGGAACTTCTTGTAGTTGCTCCAGTAGCTCAGCTGGTTCGGACGCAGGGCCTGCGGTGCACGCGCCTTGATGTAGGCGTCGAAGTCCTGTTCGGCTTCGTTCGGCAGGGTCATGTAGCCCGGCAGCAGGTTCGACATCAGGCCGAGGTCGGTCAGGCCCTGGATGTTCGAGTGGCCGCGCAGCGCGTTCATGCCGCCGCCGGCGATACCCATGTTGCCCAGCAGCAGCTGGACCATGGCGCCGAGGCGAATGGTCTGGGCGCCGGTGGTATGGTGGGTCCAGCCCAGTGCGTACAGGATGGTACCGGCGCGGCCAGGCACGGCGGTCGACGCCAGGGCATCGGCAACCTTCTGGAACTGCGCAGGCGAGACGCCGCAAATCTTTTCCACCATCTCCGTCGTGTAACGGGAATAGTGTTTCTTCATCAACTGGTACACGCAGCGCGGGTGGCTCAGGGTCGGGTCGACCTTGGCGTAACCATCTTCGCCGATCTCGTAGTTCCAGCTCGATTTGTCGCTGTATTTGCCGGCCGCTTCGTCGTAGCCGGAATAAATGCCGTCATTGAAGGCGAAGTCTTCGCGCACGATGAAAGGCATGTCCGTGTAATTGCGGACGTATTCGTGCTGGATCTTGTCGGTCGTCAGCAGGTAGTTGACGATCGCGCCCAGGAACACGATGTCCGTGCCGGTACGCGTCGCGACGTAATAGTCTGCAACGGACGCGGTACGGGTAAAGCGCGGGTCGACGACGACCAGCTTCGCTTTATTGTGGGCCTTTGCTTCGGTGACCCATTTGAAACCACAAGGGTGTGCTTCAGCGGCATTGCCGCCCATGACGAGGATGACATCTGCATTCTTGATGTCGACCCAGTGATTCGTCATCGCTCCACGGCCAAACGTCGGGGCAAGACCTGCCACCGTCGGACCGTGTCAAACACGCGCCTGGTTATCGAATGTCAGCATGCCCAAAGACCGCACGGTCTTGTGGGTAATGTATCCGGTTTCATTGCTGCCGGCCGAGGCGGCCAGCATGCCGGTGGTCAGCCAGCGGTTCACGACCTTGCCGTCTGCCGTCTTCTCGACGAAGTTGGCGTCGCGGTCTTCCTTCATCAGCTTGGCGATGCGGTCCAGCGCCTGGTCCCAGGAAATCTTGGTCCATTCGGTGCCGCCCGGCTTGCGGTATTCCGGCTCGAGCAGTCGGCTCGGGCTGTGGATGAAGTCCACGAGGGAAGCGCCCTTCGGGCACAGGGTGCCGCGGTTAACCGGGTGGTCGGGATCGCCTTCGATATGGATAATGGATGCGGCGGCGTTCTTAGCGCCATCGCCAAGGCCGTACATCAGGATGCCGCAACCGACGGAGCAGTACGGACAGGTTTGACGGGTTTCGGTGGTGCGGGCGAGCTTGTACTGCCGGACTTCGGCAAGTGCCGTAGCCGGAGCAAAGCCGAGCAGCGCCAGGCTCGAACCCGCGATGGTGGCGCCAGATACCTTAAGGAACTGGCGGCGAGACATCTGGTTCATCAAAAATCCTTCTCACAGGAAACGAGGGCGCTAGCTTACACCTTGGACATACACTGATGAATGCTAAAATTGATGAATATTCCCTCTAAACTGCTCAAATACGTAGTTTCCACAATGCCTGAAACGCAATTTTATGCAGTTGCGTTAAAAAAATGACAAATCTGATTAACTCGGAAGAGGACGTTTCCGTGCCGACCGCCCGTTCGCGGGACGTGCTGCGCATGCGCGGCGGCGTGCTGGCCGAGACGGCCGACATGGTGGTCGACGAGGTGCCGGTGGCGCTGGTCTACAACGGCCTGTCGCATGCGGTGATGATGGCGACGCCAGCCGACCTGGAAGACTTTGCGCTGGGCTTTTCGCTGAGCGAAGGGATCATCGATTCCGCTGCCGCCTGCTATGGCGTCGAGGTGGAGCAGGGCGGGCAGGGGATCGCGGTGCAGCTGGAGATTGCGTCGTCGGCCTTTGTCGGGTTGAAGGAAAGGCGGCGCGTGCTGGCCGGGCGGACTGGTTGCGGGCTGTGCGGGGTGGATAGCCTGGAGCAGGTGCGGCGGCCGGAACGTGTGCTGGCGCCGGCGGTCGGTTTTCATGCGGCGGGAGTGCGTGCGGCGCTGGGCGCGATCGGCGCCGAGCAGCATCTGACGCGCTTGACCGGTGCTGCCCATGCGGCTGCCTGGTGCGGGATGGATGGTTCGTTGCGCATCGTGCGCGAGGACGTCGGCCGCCACAACGCGCTGGACAAGGTGATCGGGGCCATGGCGCGCGCGAAGTGTTTGCCCGAGGATGGTTTTTTTCTCATTACCAGCCGCGTGAGTTTCGAAATGGCGCAAAAAGCGGTGATGGCCGGGGTGCCGGCGCTGGTCGGCATGTCGGCGCCGACGCTGGCGGCCGTCGAGTTGGCGGAAAAGGCCGGTATGACTTTGCTGGCGTTTGCGCGTGGTCGCGACTTCGTTTGCTATACCCATCCGCAGCACCTCGGCCTCGACGGCGCCGCCTCCGAAGCATGATCGAGGTGAACGAGGAACTCTGGGCTGCGCTGGCGGGACGCCGGAATTACCCGCCGCGCCGCCTGTCCGCACCCGGGCCGGATGCGGCTTCGCTGGAACGCATATTTGACGCTGCGGCGCAGGTGCCCGACCACGGGCTGTTGCGGCCCTGGCGTTTTATCCTGGTGCCCGATGCGCGCCGCGCCGACCTGGGCGAGGTCTTCGCACAGGCGCTGGCCGAGCGCGATCCCGACAGCGACGAGGCGGCGCGATCGCGTGCCCGCGAAAAAGCCTTCCATGCGCCTTGCCTGATGGTGGCGGTGCTCAGCGACGATCCCGACGCGCGCCGGATTCCAAAGAGCGAAAAGCTGGTGTCGCTCGGCTGCGCGGTGCAGAACATGCTGACCATGGCGCAGGCGCTCGGTTTTTCGAGTGGACTGGCGAGTGGTGCTGCCATGGGCAGCGAAGGCATGCGCAGCTTGCTGCGCCTGGCGCCGCACGAGGAGGCGGTGTGCTTCCTGGCGTTCGGTACGGCGAACGATCCACGGCCGCCGCGCGAACGGCCGCATCCTTCGGAGTTCGTGACGACGCTCTGATCAGCGCTTGTCGTCAGCGCTCTTCGTCGCGGTGCGCTTCGGTCTTTTCGGGCCAGCGCGCCGTCGGCAAATGCCAGCCGTAGTGGATTGCGGCCAGGCGCAGTCCCAGACATAGTGCCGCACCGGCGCAGGCGGTCGCCGTCGTCGGCCAGCCGAGCACGTGGCCGATCACCACCACGCTGGCGCCGGCCAGCGCCGCCACCGCATAGATATCCGACCTGAAGACACCCGGCACGTTCGACAGCAGCACGTCGCGCGCGATGCCGCCACCGATCCCGGTCAGCATGCCCAACAGGGCAGCCATCATCGGCTCCAGCCCGAACACCAGCGCCTTTTGCGAACCGGCCACGCAGAACAGGGCCAGGCCCACCGCATCGAAGAACAGCACCGGGCTTTGCAGGCGGTTGATGATGGGGTACCAGAAGAAGATCACGACGCCGGCCAGCAGCGAGACGGCCAGGTAGCGCCAGTCGCTGATTGCGGCAGGGGGCGTGGCGCCGATCAGCAGGTCGCGCACGATGCCGCCGGAGTTGGCAGCGACAAACGAGAGCACCAGCACGCCGAAGATATCGAGCCGGCGGCGGGCGCCGGCCGTGGCGCCGGAGAGGGCGAAGACGAATGTGCCGACCAGGTCGAGCGTGAGCACGAGGGTCTTGATGGCGGCGTCTACGTCGAGGGTGAGGACATCGAACACGTTGTTACCTTGGGTGGACAGCTTGTATGGACAAAGGGCGCAATGATAGCGCAACATTTGGCTCAAACAAACTCACTCTGCTATTAAAGAGTGCCTGCCATGGGGGGAGACGTTCGATGATCACGCGGAGGATGATTATTGTTTTCTGGGTTGACGCCGAAGCATCGGCGGGGCGCGCCTAAAAGATCACCCAGATATACCGAAACGAAAAATTTCAGACGAGGCATTGGTCATGATCAGCAGCGCGATCATGACCAATGGGGTGAGGATTTCTGGCGTTTTCGGGTTTCCAGCCTTGATGAGGAACTTGTTGCGTGACTCTATAATTCCCTCGTACACTAGTTTCCAGCGGAAAGGGAAAGTACGAGCAGGGTGATCATTAGACTACATTACTCGCGTAAATGCTTGACCCGCCTACTTATTCAAAATTTTATTGATAACGATAGCTCTTCAAAAACCTTTGTCGAAAGAAGGTTTATGGTTCAACTGCATCGTCCAAAGCTCGGCACACCAGTTGACGCGAAGATTCTTCTAACGTTACATGAAACTGGGTCGTTGCTTATTGGGGATTTCTTTCTGCCAAGCTATATCATTAAATGTATTCAGACGGCCGAAGGCTTAGCCCTGACTCAAAAATTATTGATAGCAAACGAAGCGATAAAACGAGGTAGTGATGACGAACTTGTCAAAAGAATGATGGCAGGGATCGACGACACCAAAAATTGGGCGGCGTCGGTACGAGAGGAGAATTATCATCAGATAAACGTCCTCTGTTTTTTAAGCGAATGGGCCGCGCAGGAATCTGGGCTTGAAAATACGATTGCAGCAATCATTCAAACTATCAAGGCAGCAGCGGTTACTGCCGCTTCCAAGTTTGCGAACGGTCGCTATAAGATCGATGACTGGCCGTGGTCCGATAGTAAGTGTCTCGAAGTCGCTCAAAAGCTCGATTCGAAAGCAAAAGAAAAAACGCCTGACGGCGGGTGGGATATTACAGGCCGGCTTATTGTTCTCTTTGAGTGGCTAGGTGTCTCACTGGAGATCGCTCCAAACGACGCCCGTGTGTACAATGAAGCCTCGATGGTTCGAAATATTATGCTTCATCGATACGGAAAGCTCGAGCAAGCGGACGTTCGACGTTCGCCACATTTATCTGAATGGCTGGGAAAGACATTGCCTATGACACAGCAAAGAGCGACTGAATACCATAATGCGATAGTCAAAATGCACTTAGCTATTTTTGCGTCGGTACATGCAAATGGCTGGAAATAGCCAGTTATGCGTGGCGCCTGGCTGCGTCTCTTCGCCACGAACCGGCTTTCGTGCCGACCAGCGAGACTGGAAAAGGTGAGGTCGAAACCTTTCCCTGCAGATGAATGTCCTTTAGATCGAGTGAACGACATCGAGACATCGCTAGCCATTCTCCGTGGTTTTGCGGAGGATGTAGCGGCCGGCGAATCCGGCTATCCAACAGACATGGTCGAGGCTTTGAAATGGGCGACCGCTGTCCTCTCGATGACGGCCGGACTGACAGCAACGAAGGTGATTCCGCCCATTTTCAAGGTGCTAACATTGGAAAGAAGGTGTCAGCTTCAAGCGGGTCGCGACGATAGTCCCGCTCTTTTGCGAGAACATGGAGCGCCGGATCCACGCTCGCACAGCGGAGGCATCTCAAGCGTGGGCGCGTGGGCGGGATCACGTCTGACATTCAGACACGAGCTCGTCCTTAATCCTGAATCGCCACGACTATCGTAGACACTCCTGAGCCATAATATCGGGCACAAGGAGAAGATATGAGCGGTAAGCGGTACACAGAGGAATTCAAGATTGCTGCGGTCAAGCAGGTGTCGCAGGGTGGTTACCCGGCGACCGAAGTGGCGTCGCGGCTTGGGGTAAGCATCCATAGCTTGTACGCCTGGACGAAGCGCTATGGCGTGCCCGAGGCGGAGCGCAAGGCTGTCGATGCCCAGTCTGACGAGATGCGGCGCCTGAAGGCCGAGCTCAAGCGCGTCACGGAGGAGCGTGACATATTGAAAAAGGCCGCGGTGTACTTTGCCAAGACGTCCGGGTAAGGTACACCTTAATTGCTCAGTTACAGGACCAGTTCCCGGTGCGCCGGCTGTGCAAAGTGCTTGAGGTGCATCCGAGCGGCTTCTATGCCTGGCGGCTGAATCCTGAAAGCAAGCGCACCAGGGAAGACAAGCGTCTACTCGTCCCGATCAAGGAGTCATGGCTGGAAAGCGGCAGCGTGTACGGCTACCGCAAGGTCAGCGACGATCTGCGCGAACTCGGTGAACAATGCGGTGTCAATCGTGTCCACCGCCTCATGAGGTCCGCTGGGATTCGTTCCCAAACCGGTTACGCCAAGCGCAAGTACAAACGAGGCGGCGCGCCATCGCTGGTAGCGCCCAATCATCTGCAGCGCCAGTTCGATGTGCAGGAACCCAATCGCGTCTGGGTCACGGACATCACCTACATCCGCACCTATGAGGGCTGGCTGTATTTGGCCGTGGTGCTTGATCTGTTCTCGCGCCAGGTTGTTGGCTGGTCGATGAGTTCACGCATCGATCGCGAACTGGCGATGAATGCGCTCTTGATGGCCGTCTGGCGTCGGCAGCCCAAGAATGCGGTGATGGTGCACTCGGATCAGGGTAGCCAATTTAGCAGCTACGACTGGCGCGACTTCTTGGATGAGCACAACCTGCAGCAGAGCATGAGCCGGCGCGGAAACTGCCATGACAACGCCGTGGCCGAGAGCTTCTTCCAGCTCCTGAAACGGGAGCGAATCAGGCGCAAGATCTACGGCACTCGGGAAGAAGCAAAGCAGGATGTCTTCGATTACATCGAGATGTTTTACAATCCGAAGCGTCGGCACAGCTTCAGCAATGACTTGTCGCCGGTTGAATATGAAAAGCAGTATTTCCAACGGCTCGCGAGTGTCTAGAAAACTCGTGGCGATTCATGCCTTACGTATGGTCTTTGGGCTGCCAGCACAGGCAAGTTGAAGGAAGACATAATAAACCTAGCAGTACCAACGCCGCGCTCCACGCAGCTGTGGGAAAGAGCGGTGCTCATTGATGATTCGTTCGAAGATGGAGACAATAAATATGGGATGGCGGAAAAAGTTATGGGACTGGTGGCGCCGGCCAAGCGTGTCAGCGGCATTGCGACAAGCTACGGACGCCGCAGTTAGTCTAGATGGCTTTGAAAAAGACTGGAAGATTACGGCAGAAATGAGAAATCGTGGATGGGAACATGACTCTGGAAAGGGGCGCACGCAAGATGAGAAGGCATACGCTCCTTGTTCATTGCCAGACTAAGTGAATGGCCGATCCAGTCAAGGAAAAGCGCGTATGAGTACCGGACGCAACCACGACAAAAGCTCACCAGCCACGCCGATTCACGGCGAGCAATCCTGCAGGGCATGCTGAAGGCTCGCATTACCTGGAACGGTGATCGAAGTGGGCTGCTCACATCTGGCTTGGCGTACCCGGCCTTTCCTGGCTATGTGTTCCGCTCAACGCAAGGCGCTGCACTGGCGGTCGGCAGGGTCGTGCGGCAGATGTGCAAGGATGGCCACCTGCAACGTGATTTTGGCAAGGGCTACCACCTGACGATAGCGGGCGCCGCTGCGGCTGCCGAGGTATCAATCGAAGAACAGATGGTCTAGGAAAACTAGCGCCTAGCGGTGCCCGTAGCCGACCGACTGTCGGCATTCTGGAGAACATACATGGGCGAGTGGCCGGAATATTTTGAGGATTTTCCAGCGGAAAATCTTGGCCACTACGTTACCGGAAAATTCGACCCCGCAGGCGCAAAGGCGCATCGTGTGAGACAGGATAAGGTTGCGGGCGATCAGAAGCGTCTGAACGCCGAAATTGCTGCAATTGTTGAGAAGCACAAAAAGCCAAACTGACCGCGGAAAGACGAAAAATGCCCCTTAAAGGTTTTACGAAAGTTGCACTATTTGCCGTAGCCATTGGTCATGCAAGCCACACGATTGCAGCAGAGGCAAATACAGGTGTTACCGCTTTGTCGAGGAAGGTAGAGTCAATTGGCATGGGTTCGACGCGGGCCTCGGTCATCACTACCCTAGGTTCGCCTTCGAGCGTTATTACGCCTGGAAAGTTAAAGGCAAATGATATCGAACGCGGACCCGAGATCGAATACGTTCTGACTTGGGACAATCCAGGCTACTCGCGCATCGAGATATTTTTCAATGCACGCAATCAGGTCACAGGAACCGATGCCGGCCGGTTGTGTGCTTACCCAATGAAGCCCCTGGCTGCGAGCTACTCGTGCGCGAAGCCATCCAACGCTAAGTACTGCCGCTGACGGTAGACTAAGCGAAAACCTAGGAAAGGTCCAACCGGACCGGTGCAACCAGGAGTGCGGCGGCAAAGGTCCCGCCAGCCGCGTCCGCCAGCGTTGCCGCAGCGCCGCCACCCAAGGGCCGGACCGCCGTTTGCGCGCGCTGCCCTGCCGCCAAGCCCAGTGCCGGGAAAGTCCAGCTACCAGCTGCAAATCGTACCTTGGGGAGTCGTCTACGTGGATGGGGTCGATCATGGTGACAGCCCGCCGCTCAGGCGCCTGCCGCTGACACCGGGAAAGCACACGATCCGGATCACGAATCCTAAGTACCGCGACACTGTCCTGGAATTCGAGAGCGCACAGACCACCAGCAATGGGAAGATCATCGTCGACTTTGCCGACGACCCCCAGTAAGCAGAGCGTTCGCGCCACCTGCGCGGCGGATTCGCGCGTATGGGCACATCGTCGGTCCTGCCAACATGGTTCTTGCCGGCCGAATCTTTAACCGCATGGTTGGGACCTGGGGCCAGCGTCCGTTCAGCAGCCAGGTTGATGCATTGTTACAATAACGAGATGCGGCCCCTGGCCCTACAGCACGATCGAACTATATGCCACGCATCGTCTTTGGGCGGCAAAACCCTCTTCCAAAAGAGCTGGTGCTCCTGAAAATAATCAGGGAACGCCTATTCGAATAAGCGAAATAATGATTTCAAAGGTATGGCTCGCATTGGGCAAGCTCGTGTTCCTGTTACTGTTGACGATCGTGCTGGGCTACGGCGTCGCTGCCTGGAGAGTCGTGCAGTTTGGAAATGAACGTTCTAACGAATCGGCCGATGCGGCAGTGGTACTTGGCGCTGCCGCCTGGGGCGATCAGCCGTCCCCTGTGTACCGGGAGCGTCTCAATGAGGCACTGATCCTCTACCAGACGGGGCGGGTTCGTCGGATCATCTTCACCGGTGGGACACCGAAACCGGGCTATCCGACCGAGGCGGAAGTAGGCCAGAAATTCGCTCTGGCCAACGGAATCCCTGCCAAGGCCATCCTGCTCGACACCGAATCGCGCAGCACGTGGCAAAACCTGACCAATGCCAAGAAACTGGTGACAGCTGCGAAGTTGGACACGGTGCTCCTGGTAAGCGACCCGCTCCACATGCGCAGAGCCATGCGCATGGCGACCGATATCGGATTGCACGCAAAACCGGCGCCCACCACATCGAGCCGTTTCCAATCATGGCGTTATTGGAGCAACTTCTTGTGGCGCGAAACCTCGCTTTATCTTGCCTATATCGTGTTCAAAAAGCTGACCTAGCATTGATCGCCATTGCGATCGCCACCATCGCCAGACCAGAAGCATCAGCACGGCTCACAGCGGCGACCTGTCTGTTGAAGCCGCAAAATGAAAAACGCCGGCGCGACGCACATCGCAACCGGCGTTTTGCGCAGGGCAGGACTTAGAACGCAGCGATACCGGTTTGTGCACGGCCCAGGATCAGGGCGTGGATATCGTGCGTACCTTCATAGGTATTCACCACTTCCAGGTTCACCATGTGGCGAATAATCCCGAACTCGTCCGAGATACCATTCCCACCCAGCATGTCGCGCGCAGTACGGGCGATGTCCAGCGACTTGCCGCAGGAATTGCGCTTCATGATCGAGGTGATCTCGACCGCCGCCGTGCCTTCGTCTTTCATGCGGCCCAGGCGCAGGCAGCCTTGCAGGCCCAGCGTGATTTCGGTCTGCATGTCGGCCAGTTTCTTTTGTACCAGCTGGTTTGCCGCCAGGGGTTTGCCGAACTGGTTGCGGTCCATGGTGTACTGGCGCGCCGTGTGCCAGCAGGCTTCGGCTGCACCCAGTGCCCCCCAGGCGATGCCGTAGCGCGCCGAGTTCAGGCAGGTGAACGGACCCTTCAGGCCGCGCACGTCCGGGAAGGCGTTTTCTTCGGGGCAGAACACATTGTCCATCACGATCTCGCCGGTAATCGACGAACGCAGGCCGAACTTGCCGTGGATCGCCGGGGCCGACAAACCTTCCATACCCTTTTCCAGCACGAAGCCACGGATCGCACCTTCGTCATCCTTGGCCCAGACCACGAACACATCCGCCACCGGCGAATTCGTGATCCACATCTTCGAGCCGGTCAGCGAGTAACCGCCGTCGACCTTGCGCGCACGGGTCACCATCGAGCCTGGATCGGAACCGTGGTTCGGCTCGGTCAAACCGAAGCAGCCAATCCACTCGCCGGTCGCCAGCTTCGGCAGATACTTCTGCTTGGTCGCTTCGTTACCGAACTCGTAGATCGGCACCATCACCAGCGACGACTGCACGCTCATCATCGAGCGGTAGCCCGAATCGACACGCTCGACTTCGCGCGCGATCAGGCCGTAGGCGACGTAGTTCAGGCCGGGACCGCCGTACTGTTCCGGAATAGTCGGGCCGAGCAGGCCCAGTTCGCCCATCTCGCGGAAGATCGAGGTGTCCATGGTCTCGTGGCGGAAGGCCTCGAGGATGCGCGGCTGCAGCTTGTCCTGGCAGTAGGCGGCTGCGGCGTCGCGCACCATGCGCTCTTCGTCGGTCAGTTGCTGGTCCAGCAGCAGGGGATCGTCCCAGTGGAAAGCCGTTTTGGTCATGATGGTCTCTTTGTCAAAAATGGTTTACATGTTCGGGTAGTTCGGGCCGCCGCCGCCTTCCGGCGTCACCCAGACGATGTTCTGGGTCGGGTCCTTGATGTCGCAGGTCTTGCAGTGCACGCAGTTCTGGGCATTGATCTGCAGGCGGTCCTCGCCCGCGTCGCTCTTCACGTATTCGTAGACGCCGGCAGGGCAGTAGCGCCCCTCCGGTCCCGCGTACTTGGCCAGGTTGATCTGCACCGGCACCGCCGGGTTCTTCAGCGTCAGGTGCACCGGCTGGTCTTCGGCGTGGTTCGTGTTCGAGATGAACACCGACGACAGCTTGTCGAAGGTGAGCTTCCCGTCCGGCTTCGGGTACACGATCGGCTGGAAGTCCGAGGCAGGGCGCAGGCATTCGTGGTCCGCGTGCTTGTGGCGCAGGGTCCAGGGCGCCTTGCCCTTGAAGATCATCTGGTCGATGCCGGTCATGACGGTGCCCAGGTACAGGCCCTTGCTCATCCATGGCTTGAAGTTGCGGGCAACGTAGAGCTCTTCGTGCAGCCACGATTGCTTGAACGCGGCCGGGTAGCTGCTCAATTCATCGTGCTGGCGGCCCGCGCCCAGGGCCGCGAAGGCCGATTCCGCCGCCAGCATGCCGGTCTTGATCGCGCCATGGCTGCCCTTGATTCGGCTGGTGTTCAGGAAGCCGGCGTCGCAGCCGATCAGGCAGCCGCCCGGGAACACGGTTTTCGGCAGCGACTGCAACCCGCCCGCCGTGATCGCGCGCGCACCATACGAGATACGCTTGCCGCCTTCGAAGAAGTGGCGGATCGCCGGATGCGTTTTATAGCGCTGGAATTCCTCGTACGGCGACAGGTACGGGTTCTGGTAAGCCAGGCCCACCACGAAGCCCACCGCCACCTGGTTGTTCTCCAGGTGATACAGGAAGGAGCCGCCGTAGGTGTCGTTATCGAGCGGCCAGCCGGCCGTGTGGATCACCAGGCCCGGCTTGTGCTTGGCCGGGTCGATCTCCCACAGTTCCTTGATGCCGATGCCGTAGGTCTGCGGATCGGTGTCCTTGTTCAGCTCATACTTGGCCATCAGCTGCTTGCCAAGATGGCCGCGCGAACCTTCGGCGAAGAAGGTGTACTTCGCGTGCAGCTCCATGCCGAGCTGGAAGTCCGGACCCGGTTCGCCGTCGCGCTTCACGCCCATGTTCCCGGTGGCCACGCCCTTGACCGAGCCGTCCTCGTTGTAGAGGATCTCGGCGGCAGGGAAGCCAGGGAAGATCTCGACGCCCAGGCTTTCCGCCTGCTGGCCCAGCCAGCGCGTGACGTTGGCCAGCGAAATCACGTAGTTGCCGTGATTGGTCAGCATCTTCGGCACCATGAAACCGGGCGTGCGGATCGCCTTGGTCTCGGTGAGGAACAGCACCTGGTCCTCGGTCACCGGGGTGTGCAGCGGCGCGCCGAGCTCTTTCCAGTTCGGGAAGAGTTCATTGAGCGCGATCGGGTCCATCACCGCGCCCGACAGGATGTGGGCGCCGATCTCGCCGCCTTTTTCCAGCACGCAGACCGACACTTCCTGGCCTTTGTCGTTTGCGAGCTGCTTCAGGCGAATCGCGGCCGACAAGCCCGCAGGCCCGCCGCCGACGATCACCACGTCGTATTCCATCGACTCGCGCGGACCGTATTCTTCCAACAGACTCATATCAAAGCTCCGATCAGCGCGCGAAATACAGATCGTGCAGGTGGTCCAGGCTGACCTCGGACGCGGCCTGCGACAGCACCACTTTACCGCTCTGCATCAGGTACACGTGGTCGGCCACGCCCACCGCGCGGTGGGTGTTCTGCTCGACCAGGATGATGGTGCGGCCATCCTGCTTCAGGCGTCCCAAGATCTCGAACAGTTCGTTCACCATCACCGGCGCCAGGCCGAGCGACGGCTCGTCGATGATCAGGACCTTCGGGTCGCTCATCAGGCCGCGCGCCATCGCCAGCATCTGCGCTTCGCCGCCCGAGAGCGAACCGGCCAGCTGCTTGCGGCGCTCGCGCAGGCGCGGGAACATGACATACGACTTTTCCAGGTTGGCCGCGGCGCCTGCGCGGTGCTGGGGCGAGAACGCGCCCATCATCAGGTTTTCCTCGACTGTCATGTCGCGGAAGACCATGCGGCCTTCCGGGATCATGGCCATCGACACCAGGTTCATGTCCCAGGTCGGCATGCCATTCAGTGGCTTGCCATCCAGGGTGATCGAACCCTGCGACACCGGGATCAGGCCCATGATGGCGCGCAGCAGGGTGGTCTTGCCGGCGCCGTTCTGGCCGATGATGGTGGTCAGCTTACCTGGCTGGACGCTCAGCGACAGGTCCCACAGCACGTTGATGGCGCCGTAGCCCGCGCGTACGTTTTGAACTTCTAACATCTCAGCCTCCCGTATAACTCTTGATGACGGCCGGGTCGCTGAACACCTGGGCCGGCGTGCCCTCGGCAATCAGCCCGCCGAAGTTCAGCACGGCGACGCGTTCGCACAGATTGCTGATGGTCTCGATGTCGTGCTCGATGATCACGATCCCGACCGAGAACTCCTTGTGCAAGTCCTTCAGCATGTTCATAAAGGCGCGCTTGCCGTTGGTTTCCAGGCCGGCCAGCACTTCGTCCAGCAGCAGCAGCTTCGGATTGGTCGACAGGGCTTTCGCCACTTCCAAGGCTTTGAGTTCCGTCAGCGCGAGACCCGTGGATGCGTCGCGTTCCGACTTGGCCGCCAGGTTGGTAAAGGCCAGGATCTCGTCGATGCGTTTCTGGTTGATGGAACCGGTGCCGAAGCGCTGGGCCACTTCCAGGTTCTGGCGCACCGTCAGTTCGTGCATCGGCTGCGGGATCTGGAAGGTACGGCCGATGCCCATGCGGGCACGCTGGTACATCGGCGCCTTCAGCACGTCGGTGCCGTTGAAGACGATGCGGCCGGTGGTCGGGCGTACCAGGCCGGAAATGGCGTTGAACAGGGTGGTCTTGCCGGCGCCGTTGGCGCCGACCAGGCCGACGACGTCGCCGGTACCCACCGACAGGGTCACGTCATTGACCGCCGTGAGGCCGCCGAAGCGGACGGTGACGTTTTCAAGCTGCAGCATCTTTTTTCCTCTTGAACTTGCGGAACAGGCCAAGCAGGCCATCCGGGCTGGCGATGATCATCACCACCAGGACCAGGCCGAGCACCAGCTGGTGGCCGGTCGGCATGATGTTCTTCACGAACAGCTGGTCGACCAGGTAGACCACGACGGCGCCGATCAGCGGGCCGGTAATCGTACGGTAGCCGCCGAAGATGGCCGCCACGATCGGGATCGTCACCCACAGCGCACTGAAGGCGTAATCCGGCTCGAGGAAGTTGATGTAGTGGGCGTTGAAGGCGCCGACCACGCCGCACATGAAGGCCGACACCAGCAGCATCAGCGCTTTCAGCAGGGTGTTGTTCACGCCCACCACGCGGGTTGCGTCTTCGCTGTCGTGCATGGCGCGCAGGGCCAGGCCTTGCGGGCTGCGGCGGATGCGGTCGTAAATCCACGCAAACACCAGCACGATGGTGAGGATCACCAGGTAGTTGCCGATCTTGGTCGAGAAGTCGATCCCGAACAGGGTCGGCAGCTGCGGAATGCTGGCGATGCCGGCCGAACCGCCGGTCACCGATTGCCATTCGGTGGCGAGGATGCGGAAGATGTGGGCATAGGCCAAAATCGCCAGTGCGAAGTAGGGGCCGCGCAGGCGCAGCACCGGCAGCATCAGCACCGCCGACACCACGGCGCCAACGCCGCCCATCAGCAGGCCGAGGAAGATCGGCAGGCCGTGCTGCATGCTCAGCACCGCCGACGTGTAGGCGCCGACGCCGAAGAAGGCCGCGTGGCCGAAGCTCACCATGCCGCCTAGGTTACCGAGCAGGGCCCACGACAGGGCGATTCCGCCGATGACGAGCGAGGCGATCACCAGCGACATCACATAGGCGTCGCCGCCCAGCAGTACCGGGACCAGGATATACACCGCCAGCAGGACGGCGATCAGTAGCTTGTTAATTTTCATCCGCGCCTCCGGGCAGCACCAAACAGACCGTTCGGCATGACGAACAACACCAGCAGGAACAGACCCATGCCGGCCAACTCTTGCAGCGCCGAGCTGGCGAGCGTGACGGTGAGCGACTCGGCAATGCCCAGCAGGACTGCGCCGATCAGCACGCCCGGGATCGAGCCGATACCGGCCAGCACGGTGATGATGAAGGCTTTCACGGTCAGCACGCCGCCGTAGGCCGGGGTGATCACGCCGTACGAGAAGAGCGCGACGCCGGCGAAGGCGGCCAGGATGCCGGCCACGATGAACGACACCAGTTCCGTCTTGCCCGGGTTGATGCCCATGAGTTTGGCGGCGTCGCGGTTGCTCGACACGGCGCGCACGGCGCGGCCATACCAGGAGCGCGACAGCCACCACCAGAGAGCGACGATCAGCACGATGCTCACGCCGAAGAACAGCACTTCGGAGCGCATCGAGTACAGTTCGCCGACCACGAAGGCTTCCTGCATCCAGCTCGAGCTGGTGGCGCGCACGTCGGCGCTCCAGATCATCAGCACCAGGTTGGTGAGGATCACACCGACGCCATAGGTCAGGGTGAGCGAGTTGATTTCGCGGTTGGTCTTGATTTTGCCGACCACGAAGTAAAGAAGGGCGGAGGTGATCGTCACGATGATCACCGCGGCCGGGATGGCCATGATTGGATTCCAGCCGAGTTTCGATTCGACCGTGTAGGCGATGTACGCCGCCAGCAGTACCAGTTCGCCGTGTGCCAGGTTGATCACTTTCATGGCGCCGAAGACCAGCGCCAGGCCAAGTGCGATCAGGGCGTACGACCCGCCCTGTAACAGCCCGGAATACACGGCTTGTAAGATCAAGTCCGTCATTTCTGCATTCCCATCGAATTCATTCGGGCAGGGGAGTCCTGCCCGCGTACTTCAAACCACAGGCTGCAGGCGCACTAACTATATATAGAGAGGGCGCCTGCGAGAAGCTTGTTACCAAGGCACGCCAGGGAATTTCGGCTTGGCGGTAGCCGCTTCCTTCGGCCACACCAGTTCGACCTTCTTGCCCTGGTGCTGGCCCATGCGCTGGGTGAAGTTCTTGTTGTCGCCGTTGGCGTCGAACTGCACGCGGCCGATCAGGGTCTGCTTGTCGGTCTTGCGCATTTCTTCGATCACGCCGCCCTTCTTGATGGTGCCCTTGTCGGCGGCGCGTGCGATCGCTTCGAACAGCAGCATCGACTGCACGTAGCCGAACTGGCCCAAGTAGTCAGGCTCCTTGTTCAGCAGCGATTTGTAGGCGTCGCCAAAGGCCTTGCCGTCCGGCGAGGTGAAGGTGACAGGGAAGGGCAGCACGGCGGTGCCGTACACGTTCGGCATCAGGTCCGGGAAGTCGGCCGCCATTTTCGGGGTGGCCAGCGACCACACGCCGGCGATCGCCTTGACGTTTGGTTTCAGCACGCGGGCGGCGCGCAGGATGCCGACGTATTCGTTTTCATAGCCGACCATGGCGATGAATTCCGAACGGTCGCGCAGCTTGACCTTGTTCAGGATAGGCTTGAAGTCGGTAATCGCCGGGTCGAAGGCGTGCATGCCGACCTTGATGCCCTTGGCACCCAGGGTCTTCTCGACGTCGGCAGCCAGGCCGTGGGTCGCATCCTTGGTCGAGTAGATGATCGAGACCGACTTCACGCCCAGGTCGCTGATCAAACCGACCAGGGCTTTCTGGTAGCCCTCGGTGTTATTAATACGGAAGAAGTTCTTGCGGCCGGCTTTCACCAGGCCGTCATCGACGCCGCCCGAGGTGATGTAGGCCAGGCCCAGTTTATTCGCCGCGTCCGACGCAGGCGAGATGTTGTTCGAGCCGTAGCCGCCGGTCACGGCGACCACGCCCTGGCTGGCCAGCTTCTCGACTGCGGCAACTGCCTTGGCCGGCGCCGATTCGTCGTCGACGGTGACCAGCTTGATGGTGTGCTTGCCGTTGGTCTTGTTGAAGACTTCCGCGGCGACGCGGATGCCTTCCTGCGTGCC
This sequence comes from Massilia sp. BAP21, assembly GCF_057801335.1. NCBI lineage: Bacteria > Pseudomonadati > Pseudomonadota > Betaproteobacteria > Burkholderiales > Oxalobacteraceae > Massilia > Massilia sp. BAP21. Next base: position 5,295,331 of record NZ_CM173596.1, on the reverse strand, counting down.
CATGCCGACGCGGGCCAGTGGGCCGGTCAACGGGATCTGCACGCCGACCAGGAATTCTTCGGCGCTTGCCGACCCTGCGCTCAAAGCTGCAAATACTGCGAGGGCGATTGTTTTAGCCTTGCTCATTGTCTCCACCTATTCAGATTGTTGCCACGAATCGGATCCCGTTGCGGGGACCGGGTTTGTCTGCGATGGCCCGGGGTGCCGGACTCTCGCATGTTCTTGTCATCAGCCGATGTTGCGGCCCATGCTCATTTCTACATTTCGTACCAGTTGCACCAGGCGCGGGCCGAGGTCCTCGATCAGCTTCTCCTGCGGCAGCAGGAAGGCCGGGCCGCCGCAGTTGAAGGCCATCGATTTGGGCGTGTCGGGGTCGACCAGCGGCACTCCGACGGCGCTGATGTTCGCGTCCCAGTAGCCCGACGACAGCACGAAGCCGCGGTCCTGGAAGTCCTTGAAGCCTTGTTCGATGTCGGCCTTGATCTTCGGCCAGTTGGTTTCCGCATGCAGGCGGATGTGGTCCATCAGGAAGTCGCGGTCGGCCTGGGGCAGGCCGCACAAATAGGCCTTGCCCATCGCGGTGGTCGCCAGCGGAATGCGCGAACCGGCGTCGCGGCGCAGGGTAACGGCGGCGCTGCCGCGGCAGGCCTCCACGTACACCATGTGCAGGCGGTCGCGGATGCCGATGGCCACCGAGCACTGCGCGTATTCGGCCAGTTCCTGCATGCCGGGGCGGGCGAGTTTGCGCACGTCGAGGTTCGCCAGCAGCGTGTAGCCGAGCGCGAGAACGGGCGCGCCGAGCTGGTAGCGGCCCTGTTCGGGCGAGTAATTCAGGTAGCCGAGTTTGGTCAGCGTGTAGGTCAGGCGGGAGATGGTGGGCTTCGGCATGGCCGTGCGCTTGGCCATCTCGCTGTTGCTGAGGTAAGCCTCGCCGGGACGGAAGCAGCGCAGGATCTCGAGCCCACGCGCCAGGGCAGTCACGAATTGACGGTCCTTGGCATTCTCTTCCTCAGTGTATGACTGGATTTCTTCCATCTCATTGTCTCCGTTGCCCAGCATCTTTGGCTGAGTCTGGAAATGATGATCACATATCAAAAACCGGGGTGTCAACAGTTTTGTGAAATGGTCGTTCGCACTGCGAAACAGTGAATATTGACGTTCCTATGACGGATGGGTAAATCCGGGTTCGGTATGCGGATTTGTGGTTTTCTGGACGTGAAATCGGGGCCGGCGAGACGTTTACATTCGCGCCAAAAATGGGTTATCGTTGAATTCGCTGCAAGATGCAAAACACAATTTCGCACAGCGAACCAACTACAAGGAGACAGGACACATGAATTCCGGCGCAAACGCACAAGTCGCAGCTCAGGTCGCTCGTGAGCAGCATGGCGACATCCTTCTGGTCAGCATCGACAACCCGCCCGTCAATGCCCTCGGCGTGGATGTGCGCCGTGGCCTGCTCGAGGCCATCGAAGCCGCCGACGCCGATCCTGCGGTGAAGGCCGTGCTGATCGTCGGCGCGGGCCGCAACTTCATCGGCGGCGCCGACATCCGCGAATTCGGCAAGCCGCCGATGGCGCCGGCCCTGCCCGACGTCTGCAACCGCATCGAAGCCTCGACCAAGCCGGTGGTTGCCGCCATCAATGGCGTCGCCCTCGGCGGCGGCCTGGAAGTGGCCCTGTCCGCGCACTACCGCGTGGCCCTGCCGACCGCCAGGTTCGGCCTGCCTGAAGTCGCCCTCGGCCTGCTGCCGGGCGCCGGCGGTACCCAGCGTACCCCGCGCCTGATCGGCGCACAAGCCGCTTTGGACCTGATGCTCACCGGCCGCCACGCCAGCGCCAGGGAAGCCGAAAAGCTCGGCCTGGTCGACCGCATCGTCGAAGGCGACGACCCGGTGGCCGTGGGCCTCACCTATGCCCAGGAACTGCTGGACGCAAAAGCGCCGGTGCGCCGCACGCGCGACGCCGAAGCCCTGGCTGACCGCGCAGCGCAAAGCGCCGTGGTCGACGCCGCGCGTACCGACACTGCCAAGAAATCGCGCGGCCTGTTTTCGCCCTTGAAGATCGTCGACGCGGTGCAGGGCGCCATCGACCTGCCGTTCGACGAAGGCCTGGCGCTGGAACGCAAGCTCTTCATCGAATGCCTGGACAGCCCGCAGCGCGCCGGCCTGGTGCATGCCTTCTTCGCCGAGCGCGAAACCGCGAAGTCGCCGGAAACCCGCGATGCGAAACCACGCGCGATTGCCAGCGTCGGCATCGTCGGCGGCGGCACGATGGGCGCCGGTATTGCCGTTGCGGCCCTCGACGCTGGCCTGCCGGTGACCATGATCGAGCGCGACGAAGAAGCACTGGCACGCGGCCGCAAGAACGTGGAAAAAGTCTACGATGGCCTGGTCAAGAAGGGCCGCATGACGGAAGAGGGCAAGACCGCCGTCATGGCGCGCTGGACCGGCAGCACCGCCTACGATGCGCTGGCCAATGTCGACCTCGTCATCGAAGCCGTGTTCGAAGAGATGGGCGTGAAGAAGGCCGTCTTCGCCGAACTGGATCGCGTCTGCAAGCAGGGCGCCGTGCTGGCCACGAACACCTCCTACCTCGACATCAACGAGATCGCCGACAGCGTCTCGCGTCCGCAAGACGTGATCGGCCTGCACTTCTTCTCGCCGGCGAACATCATGAAGCTGCTCGAGATCGTCGTGCCTGCGAAAGTATCGAGCGACGTGGTCGCCACCGCCTTCGAGCTGGCCAAGAAGCTGAAGAAGACCCCGGTCCGTGCCGGCGTCTGCGACGGCTTCATCGGCAACCGCATCCTGGCTGTCTACGGCCAGGCCGCGCACTACATGATGGAAGACGGCGCCTCCCCGTACCAGATCGACAAGGCGCTGCGCGACTTCGGTTACCCGATGGGCCCATTCCAGGTGTCCGACCTGGCCGGCGGCGACATCGGCTGGGCCACCCGCAAGCGCCGCGCCGCCACGCGCGACCCGAAAGCGCGCTACGTGCAGATCGCCGACCGCATCGCCGAGCGCGGCTGGTTCGGCCAGAAGACCGGCCGCGGCTACTACCTGTATCCGGAAGGCGCGCGCATCGGCACGCCGGACCCGGAAGTCGAAGCCATCATCGACGCCGAGCGGGAGCGCGCCGGCGTCACCCCGCGTGAATTCTCGGACGAGGAAATCGTGCGCCGCTACCTGGCCGCGATGATCAACGAGGGCGCGAACGTGGTGCACCAGGGGATCGCCCTGCGTCCGCTCGATGTGGACGTGACCTTCGTGCACGGCTACGGCTTCCCGCGCTACCGCGGCGGCCCGATGAAGTATGCCGATACCGTCGGCCTGCCGAAGATCCTCGCCGACATCCAGGAATTCGCGAAGGAAGACCCGATCTTCTGGCAGCCGTCGCCACTGCTGGTGGAGCTGGTCGAGAAGGGCCAGGACTTCAGCAGCCTGAATCAAATCAAGTAAATAGAACAACCTAGGAGACTCGCCATGCGCGAAGCAGTCATCGTTTCAACCGCCCGCACCCCGCTGACCAAGGCGCACCGCGGCGAATTCAACATCACCTCCGGCCCGCAACTGGCCGCCTTTGCCGTGCGCGCCGCAGTGGACCGCGCCGGTATCGACCCGGCCCTGATCGAAGACGCGATCCTCGGCTGCGGCTACCCGGAAGGCACCACTGGCCGTAACGTCGCGCGCCAGACCGTGATCCGCGCCGGCCTGCCGATCAGCATCGCCGGCACCACCGTGAACCGCTTCTGCGCCTCGGGCCTGCAGGCGATTGCCATCGGCGCCGGCCGCATCGTGGTCGACGGCGCACCGGCCGTGATCGCAGGCGGCGTGGAAAGCATCTCGCAGATCCGCACCCGCGAAAAGGGCGACTCGGGCATCGACCCGTGGATCCTCGAGAACAAGCCGGAACTCTACCTGCCGATGATCGACACCGCCGACATCGTCGCCGCCCGCTACGGCATCAGCCGCGAAGCGCAGGACCGCTTCTCGTTCGAATCGCAGCGCAAGACCGAAGAAGCCCAGCTGGCCGGCCGCTACAAGGACGAGATCATCGCCTGCACCACGACCATGTCGGTCACCGACAAGGAAACCGGCGCCGTCACCCAGCGCGAAGTGACCGTCGACCAGGACACCTGCAACCGCCGCGGCACCACCTACGAAGGTCTTGCGAAATTGGCCCCGGTGATGGGTGAAGGTAAATTCATCACCGCAGGCAATGCATCCCAGCTGTCGGACGGCGCCTCGGCCTGCGTGATGATGGAAGCGAAGGAAGCCGAACGCCTCGGCTTGACGCCGCTCGGCGCCTTCCGTGGCCTGGCCGTCGCCGGTTGCGAGCCCGACGAAATGGGCATCGGCCCGGTGTTCGCGGTGCCGAAACTGCTTGGCCGCTTCGGCCTCACCGTCGACGACATCGGCCTGTGGGAGCTGAACGAAGCCTTTGCGTCGCAAGCCATCTACTGCCAGCAGCGCCTCGGCATCCCCGACGAGCGCCTGAACGTGAACGGCGGCGCCATCTCGATTGGCCACCCGTTCGGCATGACCGGCGCGCGCCTGGCCGGCCACGTCCTGTTGGAAGGCAAGCGTCGTGGCGTGAAGTACGCTGTGGTCACGATGTGCATCGCCGGCGGCATGGGCGCGGCTGGCCTGTTCGAGATTTTCTGAGGATAGTCATGGATCTGAATTTTACCCCCCAAGAAGAAGCATTCCGCGCCGAAGTACGCGCCTTCCTGGCCGAGAAGCTGCCGAAGCGCTTGTCGGATAAAGTCGCCAACGGCAAGCACCTGACCAAGGCCGACATGGAAGAGTGGCACGCGATCCTGAACGAGCGCGGCTGGCTGGCGAACCACTGGCCGGAGCAGTACGGCGGCCCAGGCTGGACCGCGATCGAGAAGTTCATCTTCGAGAACGAGTGCGCGCTGGCGAACTCGCCGCGCATCGTGCCCTTCGGCGTCAACATGCTGGGCCCGGTCCTGATCAAGTACGGTAACGAAGCACAGAAGCAGTACTGGCTGCCGCGCATCCTGAGCGGCGCCGACTGGTGGTGCCAGGGTTATTCGGAACCAGGCGCCGGCTCCGACCTGGCGGCCGTGAAGACCACCGCCGTGCGCGGTACCGATGCCGAGGGCGACCACTACATCGTGAACGGCCAGAAGACCTGGACCACGCTGGGCCAGCACGCCAACATGATCTTCTGCCTGGTACGCACGAACCGCGAAGCCAAGAAACAGGAAGGCATCAGCTTCCTGCTGGTGGACATGAACACGCCTGGCGTCGAAGTACGTCCGATCATCACGCTCGACGGCGAGCACGAAGTCAACGAAGTCTTCTTCACCGACGTGCGCGTACCGGCCGAGAACCTGGTCGGCGAAGAGAACCGCGGCTGGACCTGCGCCAAGTACCTGTTGACCTACGAGCGTACCAACATCGCCGGCGTCGGCTTCTCGGTGGCAGCCCTGGCGCGCCTGAAGCGCATCGCCGCCGAGCAGACCCGCAACGGCAAGCCGCTGACTGAAGATCCAACTTTTGCCAGCCGCCTGGCGCGCGTCGAGATCGACCTGGAAAACATGAAGACCACCAACCTGCGCGTGATCGCTGCGGTTGCCGGCGGCGGCGTGCCGGGTGCGGAGAGCTCGATGCTGAAGATTCGCGGCACCGAGATCCGCCAGGAGATCCTGTCGCTGACGCGCCGCGCGATGGGCGTGTATGCGCGTCCGTTCACCCAGGACATGCTGGACGCGGACTTCGCCGGCGAGCCATTCGGCCCGGACTTTGCGGCAGCGGCCACGGCGCAGTACTTCAACAATCGCAAGCTGTCGATCTTCGGCGGCTCCAACGAGATCCAGAAAAACATCATCTCCAAGATGATCCTCGGCCTGTAAGAGGGAGACAGACATGAACTTCGAACACACTGAAGAACGGCGCATGCTCGCCGATAGTCTTAATCGATTTATCGCCGAGCAGTATGGCATCGAGACGCGCAACCGTACCGCCGCGACCGAGCAGGGCTACTCGACCGAGATGTGGGAAAAATTCGCCGAGCTGGGCGTGATTGGCGCGCTGCTGCGTGAAGAAGACGGCGGCTTCGGCGGCGGCGGTTTCGACATCGCCGTGGTCTTCGAGGCCCTGGGCCGTGGCCTGGTGCTGGAACCCGTGCTGGGCAGCGCCGTGCTGGCGGCCGAGGCGATCTCGTTTGCCGGCAATGCCGAGCAAAAAGCCGTGCTGGAAGAAATCGCGGCCGGCGCCACCATCGCCACCTTCGCGCACGATGAGCCGAACACCCACTACGAACTGGCGCGCGTGCAGACCACCGCCCGCCGCGAGGGCGATGCCTGGGTGCTGGACGGCGTGAAGGCCGTGGTGCAGGCGGCCGAGCAGGCGAACGTGTTTGTTGTCTCGGCGCGTACCTCGGGCGAGGTCGGTTCCGAGGACGGCATCTCGCTGTTCCTGGTGCCGCAAGGCGCGCCGGGCGTCTCGATTCGCGGCACCCCGACCATGGATGGCGGCCGCGTGGCCGACGTCACCTTCGCTGGCGTGCAGCTGAGCGAAGCCGCGCTGCTGGGCGAAGAAGGCAAGGGCTACGCCACGCTGGAACGCGCGGTCGGCCGCGGCATCCTGGCGCTGTGTGCGGAAGCGGTCGGCGCGATGGAAGCGGCGAAGGAAGCGACCCTGGACTACCTGCGCACCCGCAAGCAGTTCGGCGTGCCGATCGGCTCCTTCCAGGCCCTGCAGCACCGCATGGCCGACCTGCTGCTGGAAATCGAGCAGGCCCGTTCGACCGTCATCAACGCCGCTGCGGCACTGGATGCGGACCGCATCACGCGCGAGCGCGCCTTGTCTGCAGCGAAGATGAGCATCGGCCGCATCGGCACCCTGGTGGCGGAAGAATGCATCCAGCTGCACGGCGGTATCGGCATGACCTGGGAACTGCCGATGGCCCACTTCGCCAAGCGCCTGGTGCTGATCGACCACCAGCTGGGCGACGAGGACCACCATCTCGAACGCTACATCGCGCTGGGGCGCGCAGTCCAGCAAGACCTGGCTACGGTATGAGCGACGCACTGATCGTGCGGACCGAGGGCGCGGTGCGCGTCCTCGTCAACAGCAATCCGGCGGCGAGGAATGCGATCCGCCCGGAGCTGTACGACGCGCTGCAGGCGGCGCTGCTCGACGCGGCGGCCGATCCGGCCATCGGCGCGATCGTACTGGTCGGAGACGGCGAGTTCTTCTGCGCCGGCGGCGACTTGCGTGCGCTGGCAACGCGGCGCGAGCTGGCGCCTGCCGAGCGGCGCCTGAAGATCGAGCGCCTGCACGAGACCATCCGCGCGATCCAGGCCTGCCCGAAACCGGTGATTGCGGCGGTGGAGGGCGGAGCAGCCGGCGCCGGACTGTCGCTGGCGCTGGCCTGCGATATGCTGGTGTCGGCGCGCGATGCCTTCTTTGCGATGGCCTATGTGAAGGTGGGCCTGAGCCCGGATGGCGGTGCGACGGCTTTTCTATCGCAGTTCCTGTCGCGCCAGTTGATGACGGAATTGTGCTTGCTGGGCGAACGCCTCACGGCCGAGCGCCTGCATGCGCTGGGCGCCGTGAATCGCCTGACCGAACGCGGCGCGGCACTGGCGGAAGCGATTGCACTAGCGGCGCGCGTGGCCGATGGCCCGGCGAATGCGAATGCACGCATCAAGACGCTGTGCGCCCAGGCGGGCTCGAACAGCCTGCACGAACAGCTGGACCTGGAAGCGCAATTGATGGTCGAGTCGCAGGGCGACGACGAAGCGCAGGAAGGCATTGCCGCCTTCTTCGGCAAGCGCGCGCCGGATTTCGAGGCGCTGCGCCTGAAGCAGTAACAAGAACAAGCTGCCGGCGCCGCAAAACGCGGACGCCGGCAGGTAGAACAGTGGAGATCAAGTTGAACAGCAAATCCAATCTGCCGCTGGCAGGCGTGCGCGTGCTGGACCTGTCGCGCGTGCTGGCCGGCCCCTGGTGCGCCATGGTCCTCGGCGACCTGGGCGCGGAAGTGATCAAGGTCGAGCATCCCGAACGGGGCGACGACACGCGCGACTGGGGCATGCGCGTCGGGTCCACCGAGACCGCCTACTTCAACAGCGTGAACCGCAACAAGCGCTCCGTCTGTCTCGACCTGAAGACCCCGGAAGGCCAGGAGATCGCGCGCGAGCTGGTGAAGAAGAGCGACGTCGTGATCCAGAATTTCAAGTTCGGCGACGTCGAGCGCATGGGCCTGGGCTACGATGAACTGAGCAAGGAACAGCCGGGCCTGATCTACTGCTCGATCACCGGCTACGACCGTACCGGACCTGAAGCCACGCGTCCCGGCTACGACCTGGTGATCCAGGGCGAGTCCGGCCTGATGGCGCTGAACGGCGAACCGACCCAGCCGCCGCTGAAGTTCGGCGTGGCGGCGGTCGACATGATGACCGGGATGTACGCAGCCCAGGGCGTGCTGGCCGCGCTGTACGAGCGCGAAAAAAGTGGGCAAGGCCGTCATGTGGGCATGGCCCTGTTCGATTGCGGCCTGATGATCACCGCCTACTATGGCCTGGAAGCCCTGCTGCGCGGGAACGATCCGCCGCGCTTCGGAAACGGCCACCCGTCGATCATGCCGTACGGCGTGTACGAAGCGGCCGACGGCCCGCTGGTGATCGCCGTCGGGAACAATAGCCAGTTCCTGCGATTCTGCACGGATGTGATCGACCGCGCCGACATCGCGGGCGACGAGCGTTTCAAGACCAACCTGACGCGCACCCAGCACCGCGACGAACTGATGCCGATGATCCGCAGCGAACTGGCCAAGCGCCAGCGCCGTGACCTGCTCGACGCGATGAGCCGGGTCGGCATTCCTTGCGGCGAAGTGGCGGGCCTGCACGAGGCGCTGACCTCGCAGCGTGCTACTGACGGCGGGCTGGTGCAGTACATGGCGCACGACGAAGTGGGGCAGGTGGCTGTGCTGGCGTCGCCGTACCGCTTCAATGGCGAGCGCCTGCCGATCCGTAGCGCGCCGCCGCGGTTGGGAGAAGGCACGAACGAGGTGCTGGCCGACTTGCTGGGGCTGTCGGAAGAAAAGCTGGCCAGCCTTAAGGAGCGCGGCGTCTCCAGATAAGCCTGTCCAGCAGGTCGCCAGGGGAATCCCCGCGATCTACTGGACGGTATGGAACCCTCACCGTAAATCGCGCTCCAACGCCTTTGCCGGCGAACGCTTTCGTGCGCCGGCAGGGAGGAGCACGTCATGAAATGTCTCGTCATCGCGGCCCTGGCCGTAGCCGTGGGCGCCTGCGCCCCGATCACACCGCACCAGGATCTGGTCGGCACGCCTGTGCCGGCGGACGCCGCCAGCCGCACCGTCAGCATCAGCCCCGCAACCCGCTACGTCAACGTCATTGGCGGCGACGTGGTGCGCTTCGAATCCGCAGGCCAGGCCTTTGCCTGGAACTTCAACGCCAGCCCGATCGTCAGTGTGTTTGCCCTGAACCAGGTGGCGCCCAGCGGCATGCTCGACCACGAAGTACTGGTCTACCTCATGCCCGACCCGCTTTACAACGAAGGAAGCGAACTCTATGCGCGCAGCCGGTTAGCCAATCCCTGGCATCTGGTCCACTAGGGCCTCAGCCAGGGTCCGACGACATGCCCGCGGCGTCGCCCGCCGCGGCACGGGGTTCGCGCATGCGCAGCATCGCCACCAGCGAGACCGCCTTCACGCCAATCGCGATCCAGAACACGAGCGTGAAGCCGAAATGGTGGGCCAGTACCCCACCCAGCAGCGGGCCGACGGCCATCATCAAGTGAGACGCCGTGTCCGATACCGCGATCAGCATGGGCAATTCGTGGTGCGAGCCGAACTCCAGCACGAAGTTTTGCGAGGCGATCTGGTAGCCGCCCAGGCCCGCGCCGAGGCCGCAGAAGGCCAGGATGAAGAGCGGCAGGCTGTGTGAGACCATCAGCGCCAAGGTCGACACCAGCCACAGGCCCACGCTGAGCAGGAACACCAGGCGGTAGCCGCGCTTGTCGGCGATGCGGCCCCAGAGCAGGTTGCTCACGGTCTGGGCCAGCAGGAAGGAGAGCGACAGATAGCCGAGCGTGGCGCCGGACAAATCGACGAACTTGCCGGCATGGATGGCGTAAAAGGGTGCGGCCGTCATGCCGAGGGCGGCCAGTGCACGGGCAATGAAGAAGCGCGTGAACTGGCGGTCGCGGCGCAGGATGGCCGGGATGTCGCGCAGCCGTTGCATCAGGCTGGAAGCCGCGCGCACCGCTAGCGACTCCGGCTCGCGCAGGAAGCTCAGTGCCGAGATGCCGATGCTGGTGAGGATGAACGCGACCATGAAGGTGGACGCATAGCCATTGCCGAAGGCGTTTGCCTCGACCAGGTGCTTGCCGCCGAAATAGGCCACGACCGAGGCCGACAGACCGCCGAGGAAGTTGCGCATGCCGGCCAGTTCGCCACGCCGGTTGGCGGGGATCACCTTGGCCATCACGAAGTTGAAGCTGACCGCCTGCATGCCCCAGAAGAAGCCGAACAGCGCCAGGAAGACGCACACGGCCACCAGCGCCGCGTCGCCGCTGAGCAGGAAGCCGGACAGGGCCAGGCCCAGCACCTGGGCGCGCATCAGCCAGCCGACGCCGAACACCACCGGCATCACGCGTTTGCGGTGTTCGATCAGCGTGGCGCTCCAGATCGACGATAAGGCCATGCCCAGCGACTGGCCGGCCAGGGCCAGGCCAACCGTCAGGTTCGATTGCGAGAGCAGGTAGATGTAGGCGGGGACGAAGGTCGGCGCCGTCACCAGCCGGAAGCCGGTAACGCCGAGGAAGCCGTGGACCAGGTTGGCGACGTAGTTGCGCGGCAGGTCGCGGGCGACCTGGGCGTCGTAGGCCGCCTGTCGATCGTCGGCGCCGGTGCTTGCGTCAAACTTGGGCGCCGCGTGGGTCGTCATGTGTTATTTGCTTTTGTGGCGCGGCTGGGCATTGGACAAATCGCTGATGCGTTCCCACTGCGCGGCCACGCCGTCGGCGCTCGATTCCGGGCCGAGGTCGACCCAGGGGCTTTCGACGATGGTGGCGACGCTGAAGTTGCCGCCGGCCGCCTGCAGGATCACGCCGCTGGGCGCGTCGTCGCTGGCCAGGTAGACCACGCCCGGCACGATGTGCTCGGGGCCGAGCTTGTCGAACTGCTCCTGCGGCAGCAGGCCTTCGGTCATGCGCGTGGCGGCCACCGGCGAAATGGCGTTGATGCGGATGTCGCGCTTGGCGCCTTCGATCTTCAGGGTGTTCATCAGGCCGACCAGGCCCATCTTGGCGGCGCCGTAGTTGGCCTGGCCGAAGTTGCCGTACAGGCCCGAGGGCGAGGTCGTCATCACGATGCGGCCATAACCCTGTTCGGCCATGATCGCCCACACCGCCTTGGTGCAATTGAAGGAGCCCATCAGGTGGACGTCGAGCACGGCCTGGGCGTCGTCGAGTTCCATCTTGAGGAAGCTTTTGTCGCGCAGGATGCCCGCGTTGTTGACCAGGATGTCGATGCGGCCGAACGCGTCCAGCGCCTGCTGGACCATGGCGGCGACGCCGTCGCGGTCGGTGACGCTGGCGCGGCTGGCGATCGCTTCGCCGCCCATGGCCTTGATCTCCTCGACCACGGCGTCGGCGGCGCCGCCCGCGCCGCGGCCATCGGCCGCGCCACCGAGATCGTTGACGACCACGCGCGCGCCGCGCTGGGCCAGTTCGAGTGCATAGCAACGACCGAGGCCGCCACCGGCGCCGGTGACAATGGCTGTCTTTCCTGCGAAGCTGATCATGTGTCTCGCCTTTTTAGGGGTTATGGTATGTAGGTTGGAAAATCATAGCACGGTGCGGGTGGCTTGTAGTCGATGCGGCGACACATTTTAGAAAAATCGGTCTGGGTGCGTGGCGGCGTGCGATCGGTGGGCACTTGTGTTTTTCGCCACGCTATAATGCGTGCTGCTCAACTGTCCCGGTGCCGCCATGGAAGAACCCGTCAACGCCAGCCGCATGACGCAGCGCTATATGCAAAAGCGCGAGGCCATCCTGCACGTGGCGGCGCGGCTGTTCAATGCGCGCGGCATGAAGGGCGCCACGCTGTCGGACGTGGCCACAGCCGTCGGCCTGAGCACCAACAGCATCACCTACTACTACAAGAAGAAGGAAGACCTGGTCGTCGCCTGCCTGCTGCGCTCGATCGAGACGGTAAGCGGCATCATCGCCCAGGCCGCCGAAGAACCCGCGCCGGAAGGGCGGGTGCGCAGCTTCGTGCGCCTGTTCCTGGCGCGCCTGGCCGAAACCGCCACTGGCGGGGCCAGCGAAATGATGACCTTCCGCGACGTGCACGTGCTGGGCAGCCCGCACAGCGAGGTCGTGTTCGCCGCCTACATCGAGATGTTCCGCAGCTGCCGCCGCCTGCTGCTGCTCGGCCCCATCAAGCCGGCCAAACGGCTGTCGCTGAATGCGCGCACCCACCTGCTGCTGACGCTGACGCTCTGGACGATGTCATGGAGCGGCCGCTACGACCCTGAGGATTTCGGCATCGCCGCCGAGCGCATGGGCGGCATCCTGATTGGCGGTATCCGTTCCGGCAAATCGGCGTGGCGCCTCGGCGCGCTGGACACGGCCCTGACGGCGCCGCCGATGGCCGGGGACAGCGCGCAAGACGCATTTCTGCGCGCGGCCACGGCGCTGATCAACGAGCAGGGGTACCGCGGGGCCTCGGTCGAACGCATCTCCGCGCGCCTGAACGTGACCAAGGGCGCCTTCTACCACCACAACCCGAACAAGGAAGACCTGATCGCCGCCTGCTTCGAACGCAAGTTCACGGTGATCCGCGAGATGCAGCGCGTGGCCATGGCCAGCGGCGGCTCGGGCTGGGACAAGCTGTGCGCCGTGTCGCGCGCGCTGGTGCGCTATCACTTCTCGGAGCACGGGCCGCTGCTACGTACTTCGGCGTGGAGCGAACTGCCGGACGATATCCGCGAGGCCAAGCTCACTGCCACCGCGCAGCTAGACCAGCGGTTCGTGAGCATGCTGGTGGAAGGCATGCAGGACGGGTCGATCCGGCCGCTGGACCAGGCGATCGCCGGGGCGCTGGTGAGTGGGATGGTGAATGCTTCTGTACTGCTGGATCGCTGGGTGGAAGACGTAAATGGCGAGAATGCGTTGGAGCTGTTCGTGCGGCCCTTATTCGAGGGCTTGCTGTCGGAGTCCTGAACGGTTTTAGTGAGTTCGGTATCGCATCCATCCCATGCGCGCAGGATGGGATTTGCATTTTTCGTAAAAGAGGTATTGCACAGTTAGGCAGACCGCGATAACGTAGGGTGGACGGGTTACCCGTCCACGCGTTCAACCACTGCTTGCAAATCGCGTCGCCATTATTCGGACGTGATTTGAACGCGTGGGCGGCGAAGCCGACCACCCTACAAAAACACAAACCATGGAGGAGACACATGTCACTGTTCGACCTGAGCGGTAAAGTCGCCATCATCACCGGTTCCTCGCGCGGCATCGGCCGTGCGATCGCGGTGCGGATGGCCGAGCAGGGAGCCAAGGTAGTCGTTTCATCGCGCAAGGAAGCCGCCTGCGCTGAAGTTGTCGCCGAGATCAACGCAGCCCACGGCGAAGGCCGCGCCATCGCCATTCCGGCCAACATCTCGTCCAAGGAAGACCTGCAGCGCCTGGTCGACGAGACGAATAGCACCTTCGGCCAGGTCGACATCCTGGTCTGCAACGCCGCCTCGAACCCGTATTACGGCCCAATGGCCGGCATCGCCGACGACCAGTTCCGCAAGATCCTCGAGAACAACGTTCTCGCCAACCACTGGCTGATCAACATGGTCGCGCCGCAGATGATCGCCCGCAAGGACGGCGCCATCATCATCGTCTCCTCGATCGGCGGCCTGCGCGGCTCGCCCGTCATCGGCGCCTACAACGTCTCGAAAGCGGCCGACATGCAGCTGGCACGCAACCTGGCCGTCGAATTCGGCCCGCACAACGTGCGCGTCAACTGCATCGCCCCGGGCCTGATCAAGACCGACTTCGCCCGCGCCCTGTGGGAAGACCCGGCACGCCTGAAGGAAGTCAACGAACGCGCCCCGCTGCGCCGCATCGGCGACCCCGACGAAATCGCCGGCACCGCCATCTACCTGGCCTCGCGCGCAGGCAGCTTCGTCACCGGCCAGAACATCGTGGTCGATGGCGGCGTGACGATCTAAGGACGAACTGAGGAGAAACGCATGGATGAACTCTTAGCCTTCCGCCAGGAAGTCCGCGCCTGGCTCGAAGCATACTGCCCGCCCGAGATGCGCCTGCCCATGGCCGGCGACGACGAAATCACCTGGGGCGGCCGCAAGATGGCGTTCAAGTCCGAGGCCCAGCGCACCTGGCTCGAACGCATGGCCGCCAAAGGCTGGACCGTGCCCGAGTGGCCGGTGGAATATGGCGGCGGCGGCCTCTCGCGCGAGCAGGCCAAGGTGCTGCGCCAGGAGATGAATTCGCTCGGCTGCCGCGTGCCGCTGCAAAGCTTCGGCATCTGGATGCTCGGACCGGCGCTGCTGAAGTACGGCAGCGAAGAGCAGAAGCGCGAACATCTGCCGCCGATCGCGCGCGGCGAGATCCGCTGGTGCCAGGGCTATTCGGAACCGAACGCCGGCTCCGACCTCGCTTCGCTGCAGACCCGCGCCGAAGACCGTGGCGACCACTTCGTCGTCAACGGCCAGAAGGTCTGGACCTCGTATGCCGACAAGGCCGACTGGATCTTTTGCCTGGTGCGTACCGACCCGACGGCCAGCAAGCATACCGGCATCAGCTTCGTCCTGTTCGACATGGCCACGCCAGGCGTGTCGACGCGGCCGATCACCCTCATCTCGGGCAAGTCGCCGTTCTGCGAAACCTTTTTTGATGACGTACGCGTGGAAAAGCGCAACCTGGTCGGCGAGCTGAATGGCGGCTGGACGATTGCCAAGTATTTGCTGACCCACGAGCGCGACATGATCGGCGCGATGGGCGAAGTGGCGCAGCCGCCGAAGCTGGGGCAGTTCGCATCGCAATCGATTGGGCTGGACGAATGCGGCAAGCTGGACGAACCGGTGCTGCGCACCGACATCGCCCGTTTCGAGATCGACGAGGTGGCTTTCCGCCTGCTGCTGGAACGCAGCGGCGACCTGGCGCGCCAGGGCAAGGTGCATCCGGCGTTTTCGTCAGTGCTGAAGTACTACGGTGCGGAGCTCAACAAGCGGCGCTACGAACTCCTGATGGCAGCCGGCGGCAGCACGACGCTGGAGTGGGAGGGCGAGCGCAGTCACGGTGGCGAAGTCGCGCGCGAATGGCTGCGCGCCAAAGCGAATTCCATCGAGGGCGGCACCAGCGAAGTGCAACTGAACGTCATCTCGAAACGCATCCTCGGCCTGCCGGGCGCATAACAACGGAGCACAACATGGCATTGGTACTGAACCAGGAACAGGACATGCTGCGCGAAAGCGCGCTGCAGTTCATGAAGGAACGCGCCCCGGTGGCGCAACTGCGCTCGCTGCGCGACACCCGCAACGACGACGGCTTTTCGCGCGAGACGTGGGCCAGTTTTGCAGAGATGGGTTTCACCGGCGTGCTGGTGCCGGAAGAATTCGGCGGGCTCGGATTGGGCATGGTGGAAGCCGGCGCGATCATGGAAGCGATCGGCCGCAATTTGACGGCGGTGCCGTTCTTCTCGACAGCGGTGCTGGGTGCGTCGCTGTTGGCGCGGCATGGCAGCACGGCGCAAAAAGAACGCTGCCTGCCGGCGCTTGCCGGCGGCCAGATGCTGGTGGCGCTGGCGGTCGACGAGTCGGTCAAGCACCGGCCTGAAAAGGTCGCGCTGCGCGCCGAGCAGGATGGCGACGGCTATGTTTTGCGCGGCGAGAAGGTGTTCGTGGTCGACGGCCATGTGGCCGACCAGATGATCGTGTCCGCGCGCACCGGGGATGGCGTCACGCTGTTCCTGGTCGACGGGGCGGCGCAGGGTGTGCGGCGCGAGCGCAGCATCATGGTCGATGCCCATAACGCGGCGCGCATCGTGTTCGATGGCGTGCGCGTGGGCAGCGATGCAGTCATCGGCGAGCCGGGGCAGGGCGCGGCACTGCTGGACGGCGTGCTCGATATCGGCCGCACCGCGCTGGCCGCCGAGCTGCTGGGCATTGCCGAGGAAGCCTTCGAGCGGACCGTCGGCTACCTGAAGGAGCGCCGCCAGTTCGGCCAGATCATCGGCGAGTTCCAGGCGCTGCAGCACCGCGCCTCCATGCTCTATACCGACATCGAGATTACGCGGGCGCTGGTGCTGGGTGCGCAGCAAGCGCTCGACGAAGGTGCGCCACATGCGGCTGCGCTGGTGTCGGCCGCCAAGGCGCGAGCCGGCACCACGGCCACCCTGGCGGTGCAGGAAGGCGTGCAGATGCACGGCGGGATCGGCATGACCGACGAGTTCGAGATCGGCTTCTTCATGAAGCGCGCGCGCGTGGTCGAGGAACTGCTGGGCGATGCGCGCTTCCATGCAGACCGCTGGGCGAGCCTGAGCGCTTATTGAACCACGAGTGGCAGCGGCAGGATTGCCGCTGCCCTATCCGGGAAGCCGGATCTGTGCGTCAAAACTTTACGGAGTCTCGGTAGCAGGCGGCGGTGTCGGGTTCAGTTCCTGCGACCACACCACCGCCGCGATCTTCCAGCCGTCGGCAGTGCGCACCATTTGCCAGCTTTCCTTGCCCCAGTTCTCCTTGTAGCTGCCATAGACGAAGGTGTAATCGAACCATACCTGGCCGACTTCGCCGTCGCTGTCGATGCGTACGTTCGAGATCGTTTCGGCAACATTGACCTTGGCCTTGACGAGAGAGCTGATAAATCGGCGTGGACTACTGTTGAAGGTCTTGGACGGCCGCTTCATTTCTGGTTTGGGCCGGTTTGCGTATAGCCTTTCGATACTCGCATCGGTGGTGACACCGGCCCAGGTGATATCCTCTTTCAAGAACAGCTTCAGAAATGCTTCCTCGTCCTTGTTGATGATGGCCATACGGAAGCTTTCAATCACCTGCTCGATTTGTGCCTTGCTGTCCGCAGGTTGGGCGAGCGCATCATCGGGAACGACGGTTAGTCCGCCAAGCATGAGCATTGCTGCGAAGAGTTTTTGCATTATATTCTCTGCGTGATGGGATCGTTCCAGCGGGTGGCGAGAGTGTTGGAATTGCCAGTTTAATATGCAAAGATACGCCCGATTGTTGAGGTCTGCAATAGGCAGCAAGGTCGTTGGACCTTCATCACCTGGTAACAGCGAGACCACCGGCTCGCCGATACCGTCGTCTTTGTTGACAGGCAGTCGTTTCAGCGGCCGGTCTCGCGGTACGCGCTGAATACCTCTCCCACGAAATCCACCACCGCCCTGATGCGCGCGCTCGCACGCAGGCCGCTGTGCATCGACAGCCAGATATCCTGGTCGAGTTCGGGAATACGGGGCATCGCGGCGACCAGGTCTTGCTGGTCACTGGCGAGGAAGGTCGCCAGCACGCCAAGGCCGGCGCCATGCATCACGCCGTCGAGAATGCCGAGTCCATAGCTGCAGCGCATCCACGGCGCCGGCGCGCCGGGCAGGGCGCGCAGCCAGCGGTCGGACTGGAACTCGGCACGCGGCTCGTCGAAGCCCACGAAGGGCAGGCCCGCCCACTCCTGTTTCGCGATGGCTGCCGCATGGCGCGTTGCGACCTCGCGGTTGCAGTACAGGCCAAAGGACAGCGTGCCGAGCTGGCGCGCGACGAGGTCGAGCTGTTCGGGGCGGTAAGGCCGGATCGCGATGTCGGCTTCGCGCCGCGCCAGGCTGTACGGCCGGTGCGAAGTCACGATCTCCACCTCGACGTTCGGATAGGCGTCGTGGAAGCGCGCGAAGCGGGTCGTCAGGAAGTAGGACAGCCACTCGTCGGTATTGATGCGCACGGTGCCCGACGCCGCGTGCGCATCCTGGTGATCGCGCGTGCGCTCGATTTCCAGCGCGATCTCGCCCATCTGGCCGGCCCAGGCGATGATCTCGGCGCCGAAGGCAGTCGGAATGCAACCACCCTGGAAGCGCTCGACGACCTTTTGCCCGAGCGCTTCTTCGAGTTCGTCGAGCCGGCGCGACAGGGTCGGCGCGCTCAGTCCTGCTTTCCTGGCCGCGCCGCGCAAGGTGCCTTCTTGCGCAATGAGCAGGAGCAGCCGCAGGTCATCCCAATTCGTGTGTTTCATATATGGAGCATGATGCACCGATTTTGTGTCTATGCATACATTTATTGAATATGCGATGATGCTCGGCTATATCAATCGACTATCCGGATAGCGCCACACCAGCCTGTTCGTGATCGTAACAAACAGCCGTCACCGACTGCTTTTCATGGCGGCTGGCAGAAAGAGAAACAGCTATGCGTACCTTCCGCGACCGCGTGCGACACGCGCTCATGTTCGAAGCCGTGGCCCTGGCCATCTTCATCCCCGGTTCCGCCGCCGTCTTCGACCAGCCGATGAATCACATGGGTGTCATCGGCATTGTCTCGGCAACCATTGCCACCGTCTGGAATTTCGTGTTCAACATGGGGTTCGACCGCGCCATGCTGTATCTGCGCGGCAGCGTGCAAAAGACGATGGCGATCCGCGTGGCCCATACTTTCCTATTCGAGGCGGGACTGGTCGTCATGCTGATTCCGATGATCGCCTGGTACCTGGGCATCGGCCTGTGGGCCGCATTGCTGATGGACCTGGCCATCGTCACGTTCTACCTCGTGTACGGATTCCTGTTCAACATCGTGTATGACTGGGTGTTTCCCGTCCCCGCGCCGGTACGGCCGCAAGGCGCCTGAAGACGCCAGGATTGCCGGTTAAAAAAAAGCCGCTACCGGCCACGGTAACGGCTTTGCATGCCGACACAGCCCCACGGGCCGTGTCGATCGTGCTTACTTCCCGGCGTTCAGCGCGCGCAGGAACTGCCCCTTGACCTTGCCGCCCTCGACGGTGCCCAGGATCACGTTGGCGATGGTGCCGCCCTTGCTGTCCAGCCCATCGATATCGTTCGGGTTGTACATCGCCGGCAGCGAGGTGTACGCCTTTTCCATCTGCGCGCGGATCTTCTCGGCGTCGGTCGTGGTGCCGGCCAGCTTCATGGCGGCCACGGTCGCATGCACGGTCGAGTAGTTCAGGCTGATCTCGGTGCTCGGGTCCTTGCCCGGATTGAGCTTGCGATAACGCTGGGTGAAGGCCACCGCTTCAGGACGGTCGTCGTTCGCCAGCGGCATCACGCCGATCGAGCCTTCCAGCGGGGCGATGCCGCCGACCACCTTGGCCATCTCGTCGATCTTGGCCTGGTCGAGGATGATGAAGCCGCCCTTGAAGCCCAGCTCGCGCGCCTGCTTGGCGACCAGCGCGGTCGGCTCGGAGGCGCCGCCGATGAACATGACGTCCGGTTTCGCCTGCATCGCGCGGCTCACGCCGCTGTAGAAGTCGGTCGCCTTGTTGTACGACATCGGGTTCTCGGCCACGACCTTGCCGCCTTGCGCTTCCCATACCGGCTTGAAGGCTGCCGACCAGGCTTTCGCGTAGTCGTGGTCGGCCTGCACCATGGCCACGTTCTTGCCGTGCTTGGCCATCATGGCCTTGGTGAACGGCATGATGTAGCCGGTGAAGTCGGGCGGGATGCGGATGGTCAGCTTGTTGCCGCGGTCCGTCACCTGCGGCAGGCTGGTGTAGGCCAGCAGCAGCACCTTCGATTTTTCGTTAAAGGCCTGGACCGCGAACACGCCGCCCGAGTGCGGCACCAGCACGGCGGCGGTCTTGTGCTGCTGGACCAGGCGCTGGACGTTGATGCCGGTTTCAGCCGGGTTGTACTTGTCGTCGAGCGCAACGATCTCGACCTTGTAGCGCTTGCCGCCGATTTCCAGCGGCTTGGCGTTGATCTCGGCCGCGGCCATTTCCATGCCCGACAGGACGTTCTTGCCGTACAGGGCAGCGCCGCCGCTCAGCGGACCGGAGAAACCGATCTTGATGACTTCCTGGGCGTGCGCGGCGCCGCCGGCCAGGGCCAGGCTGGCGGCTGCGGCGGCGAGGAGGGTGCGGCGGGTGAACTTGGCTTGCAACTTCATGGTGGTGTCTCCTTGGTTTTGCTTGTTGTGGGTGCTACGTGTCAATACTCTGTCGAATCCGTCGTGTTCGTCAAGCACTGCGAAGCCAGGCGCCAGAATCTAGGCGCCAATATAGGCACGCCGGACCTGCTCATTGTTCAGCAGCTCCTCGCGCCCGCCTTCGAGCACGATGCGGCCCTGCTCGATGACGTAGGCGCGGCTGGCGATGTTCAGCGCCGCATACGCGTTCTGCTCGGCCAGCAGCACCGTGGTGCCAGCCTTGTTGATGCGCGCGATGACCTCGAACATCTGCTTCACCACCAGCGGCGCCAGGCCGAGCGAGGGTTCGTCGAGCAGCAGCGCTTTCGGGCGGCCCATCAGGGCGCGGCCGATCGCCACCATCTGCTGCTGGCCGCCGCTGAGCGAACCGGCCGGCATGTCCTTCTTTTCGTGGAGGATCGGGAACAGCTCGAACACCTCGTCCAGCGTGCGCTGGGTGCCTTTGCTGTCGCCGCGGTGCACGTAGGCGCCGAGCGTCAGGTTCTTCAGCACCGACATGCCGGGGAAGAGCTTGCGCCCTTCGGGGCAGTGGATCAGGCCATCGGCCACGATCTGTGAGGGCTTGCGGCCCACCAGGTTCTGCGAGCCGAAGTGGATCGAACCCGACGAGGCCTTGTTCAAGCCGCTCATGGTCAGAAAAATCGAGCTTTTGCCGGCGCCGTTCGAGCCGAGCAGCACCACCAGTTCGCCCTCGTTCGCGTGCAGGGTCACATCGTGCAGTGCGCGAAAGCTCCCGTAGGACAGGTTGACCTTGTCGAGTTTAAGCATGTTCGCTCCCCAGGTAGGCTTCGATCACGACCGGATTCGCGCGGATTTCGGCGGGCGTGCCTTCGGCGATGCGCTCGCCGTAGTTCAGCACCAGGATCTTGTCGGCCAGATTCATGATCATGTCCATCTTGTGTTCGATCAGGCAGATCGTCAGGCCGCTGTCGGCCATCTTGCGGATCAGGCGCGCCAGGCCCTCGGTTTCTTCCGGGTTCACGCCGCCGGCCGGTTCGTCCAGCAGCAGCAGGCTGGGGTCGGTGGACAGGGCCAGGGCAAAGGCCACGCGCTTGCGCTCCTCTTGCGAGATGTCGCCGGCGATGCGCGCCTCGATGTGGGACAGGCCCACGAAGTCGAGCGCGGCGCGCGCCTTTTCGCGGCAGCGGCGTTCTTCTTCCTTCATGCGGCGCGTGCCGAGCACGGCGTCGATCAGGGTCGAGCCGGTGCGCAGGCGGTGGCCGACGATCAGGTTATCGAGCACCGTGGCCGTGTCGAACAGGGTCGTGGTCTGGAAGGTGCGCGCCATGCCGCGCCGCGCCACCTCGTCGGCGCGCAGGCCGGTCACGTCTTCGCCCTTGAAGATCACCTTGCCCGAGGTCGGGGCGATCGCTCCGCTGATCAGGTTGAAGAAGGTGGTCTTGCCGGCGCCGTTCGGGCCGATGATGGCGTTGATGGTGCCGGCTTCGCACGAGGCGCTGACGTCGTTCACGGCGCACAGGCCGCCGAAGCGCTTGGTCAGGTGTTCGATCTTAAGCATGCGTTGCTCCTTGCTTCGGTGCCGGCGTCGACGAGGACGATGCAGCCGATGGTGCCGGCGCCGCGGGTGCGCGCATGGCGGCCTTCCTGCGCTGGCGGTTCAGGTAAGTGCCGACGATCCCGTACGGCAGGAAGATGACGAGCAGGACCAGCACCGGCCCGAATACCACGAAGCGGTATTCCTGCAGCACCTGCAGGTACTGGGTCAGCCACGGCATCGAGATCGCGCCGAGCAGGGGTCCGAGCAGGGTGCCGATGCCGCCGATCAGCATGTACATCGTCATGTCGAAGGTGTGCTCGACGCTGGCCACGGCCGGGCCGAGGAAGCGCACGTAGCCGGCGTACAGGCCGCCGGCCAGGCCCGAGAAGAACACCGACAGCATGAAGGCGAGCAGCTTGTTGCGCATCAGGTTGATGCCCAGGGCCTGGGCCAGGTCATCGCCGTTGCGGATCGCCATGAAGGTGCGGCCCAGCAGCGAGTGCACGATGCGGTGCATGACCCACACGCTCGCAGCCAGGAAGAACAGCACCATGTAGTACTGGGTGCGCGGCTCGGAGAAGTCGAGCGGGCCGATGTTTTCCGGCGCCGGGATGCCCATGATGCCCACCGTGCCGTGGGTCAGGCTTTCCCACTTCTCGATCACGAGGAACATGATGTAGCCCACGCAGAGCGTGAAGATCGAGAAGAAGTGGGTCTTCAGGCGCAGCGACACGATGCCGACGAAGAAGCCGAGGAAGGCGGCGACGAAGCCGGACAGCGCGAACGACAGCCAGAACGACATGCCGTAGTCCACCGTCAGGATGCCGACCGTGTAGGCGCCCACGGCCATGAAGCCGCTGTGCGCCAGGTTGTACTGGCCGGTGTAACCCGTGATCAGGTTCAGGCCGATGGTAGCGATGGCGTAGATGAAGGCGGTCGACATCACGGTGAGGTGGTAGTCGTTATCGGCAAGGAAGGGGAAAGCGATGGCCAGCGCCAGCAGCACCAGCCATCCGGTGACAGGGTTAAAGAGCTTCATCAGTGGGCTCCCTTCGCGAACAGGCCTTGCGGACGCAGCGACAGGATCAGCACCAGCAGGGCAAAGGCGATGATGTCCTTGTAGTCGGTCGAGATGTAGAAGGCGCCAAAGGCTTCGGCAAAGCCGATGATCAGTCCGCCGATAATCGCCCCGGGCACGCTGCCCATCCCGCCCAGCACGATGATGACAAAGGCCTTGGTGATGACCAGGTGGCCCATCGAGGTGTAGACCAGGTTGATCGGTGCGTACAGCACGGCGGCCATGCCGGCCAGCGCGCCGGCAATGGCAAAGGTGAGCATCGCCACGCGGTTGGCGTCGATGCCGACCAGGGCCGCGCCTTCGCGGTTCTGGGCCATGGCGACAATCGTCGCGCCGGTCACCGTCTTTTTCAGGAACAGCTGCAGCAGCACGACCAGCAGGAAGGCGGCGCCGATGATCAGGAGGCGCTGGGCCGGCATGGTCAGGCCGCCGAAGGTGAGGATCTGGTTGTACGGCGTGGCCATGCGGTGGAAGTCCGCGCCCCAGATGGCCTGGGCGCCCGCTTCCAGGAACAGCAGGATGCCGATCGAGGCGATCATGTGGTGCAGGTAAGGCGCTTTACGCAGCGGGTGGAACACCAGGCGTTCCGACACCACCGAGATCAGGGCCACCGTGACGGCGGCGCCGAGCATGCCCCACCAGTAGTTCAGGCCGAGCTTATCGATGATGAAGAAGGCGGCGTAGGCGCCGGACATGTAGAAGGCGCCGTGCGCGAAATTGGGTACGTGCAGGATGCCGTACACCAGCGTGAGCCCGAGCGCGACGAGGCTGTACACGCCGCCCAGGGTGAGTCCGTTGAGGACCTGTTGCAGGAAAAGCTCCAAAATGTGTCTCCATGATTTTCTATGTGCGCCTCTTGGGGCGCGCATTTTTGTGTGCCGTACTGCTTTTGGATGCCGTGCTTGTTGTAAGCTGATGACGGAAGCGGATTACTCGAACATGATGACCCCTCGTGCGTTGCGGCCTTCGGCCAGGTCGGCAAATGCCTGCGGCGCTTCTTCGATGCGGTAGCGGCGGGTAATGAGTTCGTCGAGTTTCAGGCGCTTTTCGCGGTACAGGGCCAGGAGGCGCGGGAAGTCCTGGCGCGGGCGGGCGGAGCCGAAGTAGCTGCCGGTGAGGGTTTTCTCTTCAAAGGTCAGGCTGGCGGTGCGCACCGTGGTGCTGTCCTTTTGCGAGGCCACGCCCACGGCCACCGCCACCCCGCCCTTGGCCAGCACGCCGTAGGCCTGGGCCACGATCTCGCCCTTGCCGACGCACTCGAAGGCGTAGTCGGCGCCGCCGCCGGTGAGCTTCTTCACGGCTTTCACCAGGTCCGGCGTGGCGGCGTTGATGGTGTGGGTGGCGCCGAATTCCTTGGCCATTTCCAGCTTGGCGTCGGACATGTCGACCGCGACGATGGTGGCGGCGCCGGCGATGCGGCAGCCCTGGATCGCGTTCAGGCCCACGCCGCCGCAGCCGAAGACCACGGCAACCGAACCCGGTTCCACCTTGGCGGTGTTGACGGCGGCGCCGATGCCGGTCATCACGCCGCAGCCGACCAGGCAGGCGCGGTCCAGCGCGACGTCCTGGGCGATCTTGACCACGTTATCGACGTGCAGGGTGGCGTATTCGGCCATCACGCCGCAGCCGGAGAAGATGTTGATCGGCTGGCCATCGAGGCCGCGCGTGCGCACCGTGCCGTCGGGCAGCGAGATCGCGGCCTTGGCGGCCTGGTCGCACAGTTGCGGGCGGCCGGTCTGGCACCAGCGGCACTTGCCGCACATGCTCACAAAACTGCTGAGCACATGGTCGCCGACCGCGTATTCGGTCACGCCTTCGCCCACATGCACGACCACGCCCGCGCCTTCGTGGCCGAGCACGAGCGGGGCGGGCATCGGGATGGTGCCGTTGGTGGCCGACAAATCGCTGTGGCAGATGCCGCAGGCGGCCATCTTGATCATCACCTCGCCGCGGCGCGGGTACTCGACGTCGATCTCTTCCACCACCACCGGTTCGCCGGTGGTGCGGCACACGACCGCTTTTGCGCGCTGGTACTTCGGTTCCGTCATTGCGTGTGTCTCCTTTATCTTGTTGCGCTTACTTTGTTGCGCTTACTTTGTTGCGTTTACCTCGGCACGCGGCATTGCAGCGATTTGTATTCGAGGAATTCGTCCAGGCCGTAGCGGCCCAGCTCGCGGCCATTGCCCGACTGCTTGTAGCCGCCGAACGGGGCCTGGCCATTGAAGCCGCCGCCGTTGATGTCGACCTGGCCGGTGCGCAGGCGCCGCGCCACGGCAATCGCGCGCTCGTCGCTGTTGGCCCACACCGCGCCGCCCAGCCCGTACGGCGTGCCATTCGCGATGCGCACGGCTTCGTCTTCGCTGCGGTAGGTGATGATAGCCAGGACCGGGCCGAAGATTTCTTCCTGGGCGATGGTGCTGTCCGGGTGCACGTGGCCGAACACGGTGGGCTGCACGTACCAGCCGGTGTCGAGGCCGGCCGGCGCATCGGCGCCGCCGCACAGCAGTTCGGCGCCGTCTTCCAGGCCGGCGCGGATGTAGCCGCGCACGCGGTCGCGCTGGGCTTCGGAGACCAGTGGGCCGAGGCGCGCGCCCGGCAGCAAGGGGTCGCCCACGGTAAAGGTTTTTGCGCCCTCGACCGCCAGACGCGCCGCTTCTTCATAGCGCGCCTCCGGCACCAGCATGCGGGTGTGCGCCGAGCAGGTCTGGCCGCTGTTCAGGAAGCAGGCGTTCAGCGTGCCTTTCACGGCGGCGGCCAGGTCCGCATCGTCCAGTACCACGGAGGCCGATTTGCCGCCGAGTTCCAGCGTCACGCGCTTGATGGTGCCGGCGGCTACTTCCGAGATGCGGCGCCCGGCGCGGGTGGAACCGGTGAACGAGACCATGTCGACGTCGGGATGGCGCACCAGCGCTTCGCCGATGCCGGGGCCGTAGCCGCTCACCAGGTTGAAGACGCCGGCGGGCAGGCCGGCCTGCTCAATGACTTCGGCCAGCACGAAGGCGTTCAGCGGCGCGATTTCGGAAGGCTTGAGCACCACGGTGCAGCCGGCCGCCAGCGCGGCGCCGACCTTGGCGGCGATCTGGTGCAGCGGGTAGTTCCAGGGCGTGATGCAGGCGACTACGCCGACCGGTTCGCGCAGCACACGCGAATGGCCGACCGTGTGTTCCCATTCGAACTCGGTGACCATCTTCGCGTAACCGGCGAAGGTGGCGAGCGGCGAGCCGACCTGGATCATGCCGGCCAGCTTCAGCGGCATGCCGACTTCGCGCGCGATCAGGTCCGCCAGTTCGTCGGCGCGCGCGCGCAGGCCGGCGGCGATCTTGTCGAGATAGGCGCCGCGTTCCTGCGGGGTGGTGAGGCTCCAGCGCTCGAAGGCGGCGCGCGCCGCGGCCACCGCGGCGCCGGCGTCGGCATCGATGCCTTCCGGGATGCGGCCGATGACGCGTTCGTTCGAGGACTGGATGACGTCGATGCTGCCATGGCCGCGCGGTGCGACCCAGCGGCCGTTGATGAAAAGGTGTTCGTGGACGCGCAATGCGTCGCGGGATGAGGAGGAGGGCTCGGCCGCGAGGCCGTTCGTATCGTTCGTGCTCGACTGAACCTGAGCTAATGCCATGCTTCTGACTCCTGTGCGCGAGCTCCGGGGAGCTCATGGGTATTCAGATCATTTGTTTTGCTAGGTGAAACAAAGCGATGTAAAATGGAACAAAAAAAGGATACGATACTTTTGCAACGGTAGCAACGATTTGTTCATCAATACCGCGGAGTCGTAGATGGTTTGGTTTTCGTAGGGTGGGCCGGGCCGCGCAGGCTCTTGAGCCCACGCAGTCTCACCATGTGATCTGCCGCAAAGTCTGTTCTATTTGACTGGGTCAAATGACAACTCGATTGAATAAGCGCTGCATCGCGTGGGCTCAAGAGCCCACCCTACGAAACCGAACGCCAGGAACGCGACTTCGCGTTTCGTGAACGAACAAACCAGTCCAGTTTGCCACGCGGAATGCCTCTCGCATAGAGCCTTCGCCATCATCACAAAAGAAATCGTCGGATCACCGTTTTCACACCTAGGGTAAGCCATGCAACTGAGCGAATCGCACCGCAACGCCGACGACGCCGAACAGGCCGAGAGCCTGGACGCAGCGAAGAACAACGAGGACCGCTACTACATCACGGCCCTCGCGCGCGGGCTCGAGGTATTGGCCTGCTTCCGATCGGCCGACAAGGGCCTGACCAACCAGCAGATCGCCGAGCGCTGCGGCCTGCCGAAGTCCACCGTCACGCGCTTCACCTACACCCTCACGAAGCTCGGCTACCTGACCCAGGAAAGCGGCGGGCGCTATATGCTCGGCACCGCCACCCTGGGCCTGGGCAGCGCAATGCTGGCCCGGCTCGACATCCGCCAGCTGGCGCGGCCGATGCTGCAGGAACTGGCGGACTTCTCCGGTACCACGGTCTCGATCGCCATGCGCGACCGGCTGTCGATGATCTACGTGGAAGTCTGCCGCAGCACGGCGGCGCTGTCGCTGTCGCTGCAGGTCGGCTCGCGCATGCCGCTGGCGGCATCGGCCATCGGCCGCGCCTACCTGGTCAAGGCCTCCGAGCAGGAGCGCAAGGATATCCTCAGCCGCTGCCTGGAACTCGACGAACTGGCGTTCACCGCCATGAAGGAGGGCCTGGACAAGGGCCTGCGCGACTACGCCCAGTACGGCTGCGCCACCTCGTTCGGCGAATGGCAGAAGGACGTGAACGGCATCGCGGTCGGCTTTTTCCCGATCGGCGGCAGCCAGCTGATGTCGGTGAACTGCGGCGGGCCGTCGTCGAGCGTGTCGAAGGAATTCCTGCTCGACGAAGTGCGCCCGCGCCTGATCGAGATCGCCTCGCGGCTCGAGTCCTGACAGCCGGAGCTGTTCAGAAGCGGGTTTCGAGCGTCACGCGCGCCATCGTGCGGCCGGGGTAGATGCTGGTGCGGCGCAGCGTGCCGTTCTCGTCCACATAGCGTGAATCGCCGATGTAGTCCTGCGCGAGCAGGTTCGACAGCGCCACGCGCAGCTGGTATTGCGGGTTGAATTTGTAGAGCGCATACATGTCGAGGTCGCGCCGCACGCTCTGGTAGCCGAACTGCTCGAAGTTGATGCGCACCGGGCCGCCGCTCTTGAAGGCGAAGCTGGAGCCGGCGCTGAGCTTGCCGCCGCGGGCGCGCCAGTCGATGCCAAGGGTGGCGGAGAAGGGCGTCTGCTGGTCGAGGCGGTTGTCCGGGCCTGGCACGGCGTCCACGCGCGACCAGTTGCGCGCGACGCTGGCGCGCAAGTCCACGTCCGGCACATCCTGGCGCAGCGACGACAGCGGGAACTTCGCTTCCAGCTCCAGGCTGCGCGTGAGCGCATCGCCGTCGTTGAGCGGCGTCTGGATCCAGCGCCCGTTCTCGACCACCAGGCCCTGGCGCGTGTAGTCCTGGATGCGGCGCACCGAAACGCTCGCGGACAGTAAAGCCTTCTCGCCCCAGTAGTGCTCGTACGAGGCGTCGATGCCGGTGGCCAGTTCCGGCTTCAGATCCGGACTGCCGCGGTAGTCGGGATCGGTCTGGCTGTTGTTCGGCGTGGTGAAGCGGCGCGGGATCAGGCTGCTGGCCGGCGGCGCCTTGTAGGTGCGGGTCAGGGCCAGGCGTACCTGGTCGCGGCTGTCGGGCAGTTTGTACAGGGTCTGCGCCAGCGGGCTCCAGACGCTGCTGCGGTTGCGCGTATCGTCGAAGGTATTGCCTTCGCTGGTCGTCTCCAGGCCTTCCCAGCGCAGGCCGGCGTACATCGACCAGCGCGGCGTAATGCTCCATTCGTCCTGCACGAACAGCGCCAGGCGCTCGATCCGTGCCCGGTAGCGCTCGTCGGCAAAGGCAGCGCGTCCGCTCAGGGGGAAGCCTTCGTCCTCGACGCGCGCGTCGTTGCGCCGCGTGAGGCCGCCATCCCAGCCGGCCGACAAGGCGTGGCCGCTGCGCCAGGTGGTGGCGTACTTGCCGGTCGAGGTGATGCCGCGCTCCGAGGTCTTGCTCCAGACCGTGGATTCGCGCGCCAGCGGGCCGCCGGCATAGTCGAACTCGCGCCAGGTGCCGCGGTTGCGCATGCCGCTCACGCCGACCTTCACATCCAGCTTGGCCCCGCTCGCCAGGGCGTGGGTCCAGTTCAGGTCCGAGCGCAGGAAGGCGTTGTTCGCGCGGTTGTTGGTGTCGCGCAGGTCGTACAGCGGCGGGCGGCCGAGCAGGGTGCTGGTCACGCCGTCGCCGTGGAAGCTGTTGTGGTTGTAGTTGAAGATGTTCTGCGAGGTGAGGGTGTCGCCGTTCTCGCCGGTCCAGTTCAGGCGTGGCGCCAGGTTCAGGTTTTTCGAGCGGCCGCGGTCTTGCTGGGCGGTGCGGCGCAGCATGATAGTGTCGCCTGCGGGTGTGATCTGCGACTCCTCGACCGGAGAGGCGCGGTCGAAGTCGTAGGCCGTGGCATTCGCGCCCAGCGAGTACGACAGCTTGCCGGCCCGGTCCGACAACTGCAGGCTGGCGTTCGGGTTGGTGGTGTCCGCACTCTTGCCGGCGCCGAGCTTCAGTTCGCGCTGCGCCTTTTTCACCGTCTTCTTGAGGACGATGTTGATGGTGCCGGCGATCGACTGGGTCGAGAACTCGGCGCTGGCCGCCGGCAGGATCTCGATGCGCTCGATGACGTCGGGCGAGAGCTGGTCGATCGAAAAGCCGGCCGGCGCGCGCTCGCCATTGAGCAGGATCTGGGTGTAGCCGCTGCCCAGGCCGCGCATGCGGATTTCGCCGCCGCGCCCCGAGGCGCCGCTGACGGTGATGCCCGGCAGGCGCTTGAAGACGTCGAGCACCGAGGTGTCGCCGTAGCGCTGGATTTCCTCGCTCGAGACCACGATGCGGCTGGCGGTGTCGTCGCGCCGCGCATCATAGGTGTTCGCGCCGCGGACTTCGACGCGCTGCATTGTCTCGGCAGGCTTGGCGTCCTCCTTGCGCACCGCTTGGGCGTCGGCGGGATCGATGGCAGGGCTGGCGACAGTCTGGGCCAGGGCTGGCTGGGTTGCGAGGCAGAGCAGGACGAGCGATGGACGAAGCATGAGGCGGTGACAGGAATGCAAGGGTGCGTTATTGTCGCCGAGTTCAGCCGCAAAGCGTTACGTTTATTTAACCAAAAGGAGAAGATTCGATGCGACTGCCCGCGTATGTCGTCCCGCTGCTGGCGCTGGCCACCGCCGTGGTCAGCCTGCTGTCGCTGCGTGTGGCCGGCGCGCCGAACGGCATCATCGCGATCCAGGCGGGCGCCTTCGTGCTGGCAGCGCTGATCGCTGCGCCGGGGCGCGTCGCAAGCCTGATCAACGCCTTCGATGCGCGCTGGACGATGGCCACGCTGCTGCTGCTTGCGGCTGCGGTGCTGTTCGCCGGGGTCGAGATCGACGGCGCGCGGCGCTGGCTGCGCATCGGGCCGGTACTGCTGCATCCGGCCAGCCTGTTCGGTGGGTTTCTGCTGCTGGCGCTGGCACGCGCTCCCGGCAGCGCGCCCTGCGCCGTGCTGGCCGGCGCCACGCTGCTCTGCTTCGGATTGGGGAACGATGGCGCGGCGAGCCTGGCCTTTGCGCTGGGCCTGAGCGGCCTGCTGCTGGGTGAACGCAAGCACTGGAAGATGCTGCTGCCGCTGTGCGTGCTGGCCTGGTGCCTGGCGGCCTGGGGCTGGGCCCGCCCCGACAGCCTGGCGCCGGTGCCCTATGTCGAGGAAATCGTCGCGCACACCTGGGCGGCTGCGTGTTTGCTGGGCGCCGCGGCGGCCATCCTGCTCGCGCTGCTGCCGCTGCCTTTCCTGCTGACGGCCCATGTAGCCGGCAAGCGCGGCGCCGGCTATGCGCTTGCGGGCTTCTGGGCCGGCCTGGTGCTGGCCGGCCTGTTCGGCAACTACCCGATTCCGGTGATCGGCTACGGCGCCTCGCCGGTCATCGGCTGGGTGCTGGCGCTGCGTTTGCTCAGCAGCCGCTCGCCTTGATGCGCTCGACTTCGAGGCCGAACAGCGGGCGCAGGCGGGTACCGAGCACATTCCCGGCAAACGCGAATACCAGCCACAGCCAGCCGTGCAGGCTGCCCGAGATGATGCCGCTGAAGTAGGCGCCGATGTTGCAGCCGTAGGCCAGGCGCGCGCCGTAGCCGAGCATCAGGCCGCCCACCACGGCGGCGATCAGCGAGCGCAGCGGCAGGCGCCACACCGGTGCGTAGCGGCCGGCCAGGGCGGCGGCCAGCATCGCGCCGAGCACGATGCCGATGTCCATCACCGTGGTCACGTCTTTCGAGAGCGGCGCGGCCAGCGCGGCGGCGTTCGCTTTCGTCGACCAGTAGGTCCAGCTGGCGACGTCGATGCCGATGGCGCTTGCGGCCTTGGCGCCCCACAGCGCAAAGGCCGAGGTCACGCCCCAGGGGCGGCCGGCCAGGGCCAGCGTGGCGAAGTTCAGCACCACCAGGGCAATGGCGCCGGCCACCAGCGGCCAGGGGCCGTAGACCCACGAGGCGCGGCGCGCCGTCGGCGTGCTCGGATTGACCAGGCGGCCGTGGCGGCGCTTCTCGACGACCACGGTGATGCCGGCAATCGCCGCGAACACGGCAAAGTTCAGCAGCAGGGCCGGGAACAGGCCGAGCTCCGTGACCAGCGAGACCGGTTTCAGTTGCGGCAGCGAGGTCCAGTAGGGCATGTGCGCGGTGGCGATCACCGAGCCGATGATGAAGAACAGCAGCGTGACTAGCATGCGCGTGCTGCCGCCGCCCACGGTGTACAGCGTGCCCGAAGCACAGCCGCCGCCGAGCTGCATGCCGATGCCGAAGATAAAGGCGCCCACCACCACCGAGGTGCCGGCCGGCGACACCAGGCCGGAGACCGGGGTGCCGAACAGCGTGCCGGTGGCCAGGGCCGGGAAGAACAACGCGACGCCGACGGCGAGCATGATCATCTGCGCGCGCAGGCCGGCGCCGCGGCCGTCGGCGATGAAGACGCGCCAGGCCGAGGTGAAGCCGAAGGCGGCGTGGTACAGCGCGACGCCGAGCAGTGCGCCGACCACATACAGCGCGGCCTGGCGCGCATCGACCACCTGCATCAGGTACAGGGCGCCGACCAGGATAAGGAAGAGCGACACCGCAAGCGGCTTCGGGTTGATGCCGATCCGCGGCGCTGCGGACAAGGATGCTGAATTGGACATGGCGTGAAATAGCGTAATGACGTAACCCGCTATTTTCGCGCTTTTTGCCTTTTCGTGCTGGAGGTCGCCAGGTTTCGGCGCGGCCTGGCCCGCGTCTCTGAGCGCTAACGGAGCGCTATCGGAGCGCTCAGTAACCCTTGGCCAGCTGCTCGGGCGTGAGCGCATTCATCACCGCGAACACGCCGCTGGCGCGCAGGATGCGTTTCGATTCCACCTGCAGGTAGCAGTTCGCAAACGCCACGCGTGCGCCCAGCTTCTGGATGTCGACGTGGGCCTCAACCCAGTCGCCCGGGCGGGCCGCATCGATGAAGTCGGTGCTGAGGTTCACGGTGACGAAGGACTGGCGTCCCTCGCAATGCATGGTCAGGCCCAGGCCGAGCGCCGAATCGGCGAGGCTGGCCAGCATGCCGCCATGGGCGATGCCGCGCATGTTGGTGTGGTTCTCGGTAATGCGCATGCCGATGATGATGGCGCCGTTCTCGCGGCTGCAATACAAGTCGCCGAGGTTGGCCATGTAAGGGCCGCCGCGTTTCAGGCGTTCGAAGCCTGCCGGCACGTCCGTGCCAATGTCCATTGATGTCATGTTTAAGCCTTGTGCGCCGTTCTATTAGCGGCATCTCGATTCTGCACAGTAAAACACAGGCGACATGGTGTCAACCCTGCAATACGCTGTGTCGAAAATACCATTTCGCTCTGCGGTTCGCGCATTGTCTTCCCCATTTCGCGCTGCTACACTCGGCTGCAGTAAAACCCGGTTTTACTCTGCGGTACTATCAATACAAACAGGAGACATATGGCTTTCCAGTTTTCCGAACGCGCGCTCGAGCTGCAGCGCCGCGTCAAGCAGTTCATCGACACCGAGATCGTCCCCGCGCAAAAAGCCTACAAGCACGAGGTCGATTCCGCACGCAAGGCGGGCAACGCCTTCATCGTCCCGCCCACCATCGAGCGCCTGAAGGCGAAAGCGAAACAGGCGGGCCTGTGGAATCTGTTCCTGCCCGAATCCGGCCACGGCGCCGGCCTCACCAATCTCGACTACGCGCCCCTGTGCGAGCTGATGGGCCGGGTGCCGATCGCCTCCGAGGTCTTCAACTGCTCGGCGCCCGACACCGGCAACATGGAAACCCTAGTGCGCTACGCGTCCCCAGCGATCCAGGACCGCTGGCTGGCGCCGCTGCTGGCCGGCGAGATCCGCTCGGCCTTTGCCATGACCGAGCCGGACGTGGCCTCGTCGGACGCGACCAACATCACCGCCAGCATCGTGCGCGACGGCGACCAATACGTGATCAACGGCCGCAAATGGTTCACCTCGGGCGCGGCCGACCCGCGCTGCAAGGTGATGATTTTCATGGGCAAGACCGATCCGGACAATCCGGAGCGCCACCGCCAGCAATCGATGATCGTGGTCCCGGCCGACACGCCGGGCGTCACCATCGTGCGCGACATGTACGTGTTCGGCTACGACGACGCGCCGCACGGCCACGCCGAAGTGCTGTTCGAGAACGTGCGCGTGCCGCTCGAAAACATCCTCCTCGGCGAAGGCCGCGGCTTCGAGATCGCCCAGGGCCGCCTGGGACCAGGCCGCATCCACCATTGCATGCGCCTGATCGGGCGCGCCGAGATGGCGCTCGAAGCCATGTGCCGCCGCACGCTGGAGCGGGTGGCGTTCGGGCGCAAGGTGGCCGACCAGGGCGTCTGGCGCGAGCGCATCGCCGAGTCGCGCATCCTGATCGACAGCGCACGCCTGATGGTGCTGAACGCGGCCGAAATGATGGACAAGGTCGGCAACAAGGCGGCCGCGCGCGAGATCGCGATGATCAAGGTGATCGCGCCGAACATGGCCTGCACCGTGATCGACTGGGCGATCCAGGCCCACGGCGGCGGCGGCGTGAGCCAGGACTTCGGCCTGGCCCAGGCCTATGCGAATGCGCGCTCGCTGCGCCTGGCCGACGGCCCGGACGAAGTGCACCGCAATGCCATCGCCAAGCTGGAACTGGCGCAGTATCGTTAACCCTTACCGTTCATCCCTACGGTTCATCCACACAGGAGGCTGCCGATGTCGGAGCGCCATCTCGAATTCTGGCCGACGGGCCTGCCGCGGCGCCTGACCGTGCCGCAGACGAATCTGTTCTACAACCTGGAAGTGTCGGCCACCCGTTACCCGGACAAGACCTTCTCGATCTTCTACGACACGCCGCTCAGCTACCGCGATTTCAAGCTCGAGGTCGAGCAGATCGCCGGCTACCTGGAGCAGGAATGCGGCGTGCGCCAGGGCGACCGCGTGCTGCTCTACATGCAGAACAGTCCGCAGTTCATGCTGGCCTACTACGCCATCCTGCGGGCCAACGCAGTGGTGGTGCCGGTCAATCCCATGAACCTGACCGAAGAATTGCGCCATTACGTAAGCGACACCGGCGCCACCACCATCTTCGCGCCGCAGGACCTGTATGCCCAGGTCGAACCGCTGGTGGCCGCAGCCGGCGAGCCCGGCCTGCAGCACGTGCTGGTGGCCACCTATTCGGACTACATCGACCACGAGACCGACCTCAAGGTGCCAGACTTCGTGGCCGCGCCGCGCCGCCACATCGCCGGGCCCGGGGTGACTCTGTGGAGCGACATGCTGGCGCGCGGCTGTGTTCCCGGCCCGGTCACCGCCGGCCCGGACGACCTGGCCTGCATGCCGTATACCTCGGGCACCACCGGCCACCCGAAGGGCTGCATGCACACCCACAGCAGCGTGATGTACAACACGGTGGCCGGCGTGCAGTGGTTCGGCGCCCAGCAGGATTCGGTGGCGCTGTGCGTGCTGCCCTTCTTCCACGTGACCGGCATGCAGGGCGGGATGAACGGCTCGATCTTCTGTGGCGGCACCGTGGTGGTGCTGGCGCGCTGGGACCGCGACACCGCGGCCGAATGCATCCGCCGCTACCGCGTGAACGCGACCCAGCTGATCTCGACCATGGTGGTCGACCTGCTGTCCAGCCCGCGCGTGATGGAATACGATCTGTCGAGCATCCGGCGCCTGAGTGGCGGCGGGGCGGCGATGCCGGACGCGATCGCCCAGCGCATGCAGGAGCTGATGGGTATCCGCTACATCGAGGGCTACGGCATGTCCGAGACCATCGCGCCGACCCACATCAACCCGAACGACCGCCCCAAGAAGCAGTGCCTGGGCATCCCGATCTGCGACGTCGATGCGCGCGTGGTCGACCCGGAGACGATGGGGGAACTGGGCGTGGGCGAGGTCGGCGAGATCGTCGTGCACGGGCCGCAGGTGATGCAGGGCTACTGGAACAATCCGGGAGCGACCGCGGATACCTTCGTCGAGATCGACGGCAAGCGTTTCCTGCGCACCGGCGACCTGGGACGGGTCGACGAGGACGGCTACTTCTTCATGGTCGACCGCCTGAAGCGCATGATCAACGCTTCCGGCTACAAGGTCTGGCCGGCCGAGGTCGAGACCCTGATGTACCGGCACCCGGCGATCCGCGAAGTGTGCGTGGTGGCCGCGAACGATGCGCGCCGCGGCGAGACGGTGAAGGCGGTGGTGGCGCTGAAGGACGGCTTTGCCGGCACGGTGAGCGAGCAGGACATCATCGACTGGTCGCATGCCAACATGGCCGCCTATAAAAGCCCGCGCATCGTCGAGTTCCGCGACAGCCTGCCGAAGTCGGCGACCGGCAAGGTGCAGTGGCGCGGGCTGTAGGTGCCCGCTGAACGCGTGGGCGGCGCGAACGGCGCATCGGCTCCCCTTGCACGGCAGAGCCGACCACCCTACGGCGCATCGACTTGACCGTAGGGTGGTCGGCTCCACCCGGGCGGCCGAACATACGCGCCGTATGCGCCGCCCACGCGTCCAACGCACGCCCGCATCGCGCACACTGACAAGACACGAATAGAAAAAGAAAAAAGCCGGCAGGGCGCAAACCCTGCCGGCTTTGTCGTTCCTGCCGCAGCTTAGAACGCGTGCATGACGCCCACGGTCACGCGGTTCGCCGAATCGCTGCCGACCGACACCACGCCTTGCGCCAGGTTGATCTGGGTCGCGGTGACGACGGTGTCGGTTGCGGCGTGGCCGTACGACGCGTACACGGTGCTGCGCTTGCTCAGCGCGTAGCGGGCGATGGCGATGTACTGCTGCGAATCGTCGCTCAGGTCGCCCGAACGCTTGGTGTTGTAGAAGGCGCCGGTCAGGGTGATGTTCGGTGCCACCGGCACGTCGACGCCGGCGCCGAACACGGCGATCTTGCGGTTCGTGCTTTCCAGCTCGTTTTCCGAGTAAGTGCTCTTCAGCACGACGCGCGGCAGGGTGTACTTGACGCCGATCGCGTGCGACTTCAGCAGGTCGGTATTGGTGGCGTTCTTCATGCGCGCAAAGGCGCCGGCGACGTTCAGGGCGCCCGCGTTGTAGAAGGCCGACACGCCCTGGTAGGAGCTGCGCTGCGAGTCGCCCGGCTGTTCGCCGAAGCCGCGCATCAGCGCAAAGCCGAAGCCGCTCCACGATGGCGAAACGTAGCGCACCGAGTTATTCTGGCGCAGCGCGGTGCCGCCGCCGTTGGCGCCGTAGGCGCCGTACACGCCGGCGTGGTTCATTGCCGAGAACAGCACGTTCGGGCTGGTGGCGGCGAAGGCCAGGCCCATCGGGTCGGCCATGCCGACCGACAGCACGCCCAGGATGTTCTGGCGGCCGAAGTCGATCGAACCGAAGTTGCCGGTCAGGCCGACGGTGGCTTCACGGTCGAACAGGCTGGTGACCGACGGGTTGCCGGTGCCGACGCCGGCGGCGCCGGTGTCGTTGAGCAGGGTGCCTTCCAGGCCGAAGCGGGCCTTCAGGCCGCCGCCCAGGTCTTCCACGCCCTTGAAGCCCCAGCGCGACACGGCCATCTGGCCGGCTTCGACAGTGGTGCGGCCGCCGTTCGGGCCATCATTGTTCACATGGGTGATGCCTGCGTCGACGATACCGTAGATCGTCACGCTGGTTTGCGCGGATGCGGCGGACATGCAGGCGCAGAGGGCGGCCAACGCGATGATGTGCTTTTTCACTGAAGCTGTCTCCTTTTTATTCATGCTTGACCCCGGCGAGGCCAATCGCACTGAAGTTGCATAGCGGCACGGTTTCTCTTGGTGGAACTCAGCCGTCTATAGTGAAACTCTATTTTCATGTGTCAACACTGTCAACAACTATTAGTAGGTCGGCAGTAAACCCGGGTCTGCGTGTCCGGTTTTGTCTCACCCGGTCCACACGACTGAAATAAGCCATCCAGAAACGCGCTTAAACGGTGCAAATTGTTCTGCTGTGCGGAACTGCACGGTCATTGTGTGAATTTGCACAGCGCGATGCATCACATAATTTCCTCGCTGAAATTATTAGACGAGCTCACGAACATTGCTGGGCGGCGAATGTTGTTTTATTTCATCACTTTTGCGGCTTGCGCTGTGTCTGTCTAATAATAATTGAAGGCTGGAAATTTATGGTGCAGATTTGGGCTACGATAGCGCCCCGTACCGACAATGCCCCATTGCGCCTTGCGCAAGCAAGGCAGCCGGTCCAGCCGTTCCGGTCGCCGACCGGCGCGGGCACTACATGACTCCAGCGGACAGACAACCGACATGAAACAGGTTTCCAAAAAGCAGATCGTTAGCAAACTTCGTGACGCGTTCCGTGTCGAAGCCCTCGAATCACGGGTCCTGCTGTCCGCCGACCCCATCCTCGGCCAGGCCGCACTGCTGGCGCCGGACCTGCTGGCGCACGACGCCGATGCGTCCGACCGCGCCGTGCACGCCCTCGGCGCCGCGCCTGCCGCCGAGCCGGGCGCCGCGCCGCCGGCGGTTCCGGTCGCGCAGGCCCCCGACCCGCACCTGGCCAGCCTGGCGGCCCTGGCCACCCAGGCCACCCAGGCCACCGCGGCGGACGCCGCCGTGCAGCGCGACACCCTTTACCTGAACCAGGACAACCTGGGCCAGTACCGCGACGGCGACAACCGCATTGTGCTCGGTCACGCCGGCAGCAATGCCCAGATCGTCGTCGGCGATGCCGCCAGCGGCGCCAGCCTGGTGCTGGACGATACGCTGGTGCTGCTCAATCCCCAGGCCGGCGGCGAGATCGCCATCGCCCAGAACCTGGTGCTGGCCGGCGACGCCGGGCTCAGCATCACCGGTTCGGGCCATACCACCACGATCAGCGCCAGCAGCATCAACACCGCCTTTGCCTACATCAACGACTCGGTGAAGATCGACGGCGCCACCGCCACCAACCACACGATCGCGCTGACGGCTACCGGCGGCGACATCCAGATCGGCGGCTCCTCGGCCCATTCGCTGAACGGCGACGGCCTCGACCCCGACGATCTGCTGCAGCTGTCGGCCACCGGCAACATCCTGGTGACCGGCACCGTCGGCAATACCGACGCGCTCGAAGGCTTCACCATCACCCAGGCCAACAACGTCACCTTCAAGGGCGAGGTCACGGTCAACGGCAACTTCGACATCCACGCCAGCGGCACCGTCACCTTCGAGCAGTCGGTGCACCTGACCAGCGGCTTCTTCCGCGTCACCGGCGCCAACCTGGTGGTGTTCAAGGGCGGCGTGACGGTCGACGGCGGCGGCGACATCTTCCTGGAAGGGAACGAGATCAACTTCCAGACCGGCGAGAGCGCGGTCATCGGCACCGGCATGCTGAGCATGCGCCCCGCCACCGTGGGCCTGGGCATCGAGGTCGGCGGCCCGCCGCTGGAGAGTTCGGCGCTGCTGAACATCGACAACGCGGAGATCGCGACCTTCGCCCCGACCTTCAGCAAGATCGTGATCGGCCGCCAGGAAGGCGCCGTCAACGGCTACCTGGCCGGCGCCCATGCCGACGACCTGGCCGGCACGGTGCGCATCGGCGCCGTCCAGGCGCCGCAGCAGTACACCTTCCGCAGCGCGCTCGAAGTCTACGGCGGCAGCATCGTGATCGAAGACTTCGCCAATCCCGCCTACCAGTTCCTGGTCAATGGCGGCATCAAGCTCGACGCCTGGAACGGCATCTCGATCTACAACCAGGTCGAGGCCCACAACAGCAACATCGCGCTGTGGGCGCAGAACGGCGCCGTGGTCCAGGCGAATGCGGCCAGCAACCTCGATAACCTGTCGAGCGAGCCGCTGCGCGCGCTCGATTTGCAGGTGCATGCGGGCGCCGGCGTGCGCCTGCCGTTCGCCCAGGTGAACAGCATCACGGTGGTGAACACCGGCGACGGCGACATCCTGGTCAACAACCTGGCGCGCGACGCCGCCAGCGGCATCGGCGGCGCCCTGCGCGTGGACGGCGTCAGCCAGACCGGTGTGGCCGGCGACAACATCGTGCTGGCCACGAGTGCCGGCAACCTCGGCATCGACGGCGCCGGCAGCGGCGTCTCGACCGTCGGCGCCGGCGGCATCAGCCTGAGCGCAGGCGGTAGCGGCAGCCAGATCCTGGTGAACCGCGCCATCAGCGCGTCCGGCGGCGCCATCGCGCTGGCGTCCGACGGGCGCATTGCGCTGCAGGCTGCCGGCATCACCGACAACGGCGCCGGCGGCGTGGCCTTGATCTCGAACAGCGCCAACATCGCGCTGTCGCGCGACATCGTCTCGAACGGCGGCCTGGTGAGCTTGAGTGCGGCCACCACCATCTTCATGGACAGCGGGACCCGCGTCGCCTCGCTCCACCCGCTGGCAGACAGCGGCGCGGTCAGCCTGGTGGCGGGCGGCACGATCACCCTGTCGACGCTGGCCGCCGACGGTGCGATGACCGTGCGCTCGAGCACCGGCGCGATCGTCGACGGCCTGCTGGGCGATGGCCTGAACCTGGACGGCGACACCGCGGCGGCGGCGCTGTCGGCGGCCACCGGCATCGGCAGCGGCAATGCGCTGCAAACGCGCCTGGCGGCGGTCACCCTCAGCAACGGTACGGCCGGCAATGTACAGCTGCGCGAAGCGAGCGCGCTGCGCATCCTCGGCGCCAGCGTCGGCGGCAGCGCCAGCAACCTGGTCGTCACCACGCTCGACGGCGGCATCGCCGTGGACGGCGCGATCGACGCCGCCGGCGCCGGCGGCAACGTGCTGCTGAAAACCGGCGAAGCCGGCGAAGGCACGGCGGCCGACATCGTCATCCGCGCCGGCGTCGCCAGTGCGAACGGGAACATCAGCATCGTTTCGGCCGACGCGATCGTCCTCGACGATGGCATGGCCGGCAGCGCGCCGCGCATCGAGGCGCGCGGCGCCGGACGCACGCTCGACCTGCAGGCCGACGGCGCCGTTGCGCTCGAAGGCCAGGCGCGCCTCGTGACCAGCAACGGCAACATGCGCATCGGCGCACTCGGTGGCGACCTGGCCCTCGGCGTGCTCGACGCCGGCACGGCGGCGGTGTCGCTGCGCGCCTCGGGCGCCATCCTCGACGCCCAGGCCGACGACGCGGCGCCGGGCACGAACGTCACTGCGGGCGCGCTGCGCATGCAGGCCGGCGCCGGCATCGGCAGCGCTGCCGATGCGCTCGAGGTGCAGGCCGGCGCACTGGCCTTTGCGGCCGGCGGCGCCGCCCAGGTGACGGCCGGCGGCAACGCCACGGTCGGCCAGGTGGCGGCCGTGCGCGTGAACCGCGTCGACGCCAATGCCGGCCTGCAGGATGCAGTCGACAGCGGCGCGCTGGCGGGCCTGTCCGCCGGCGGCGACCTGCTGCTCGGCGGCGCCAGCCTGGTCGTGGCCGGGTCGGTCAACGCCAGCGGCGGCCACGTGCGCATCGACGCCTCGGAAACGCTGGCGCTGAACGCGATGGTGGCGGCGCAGGGCGGCAGCATCACCGTGCTGGCCGGCGGCGATATCACCGCGTCAAGCCAGGCCCAGGTGGTGAGCGAAGGCGGCACCATCGAGCTGGCCTCGGGCGCCGGCGCGGTACTGATGAACGACGGCGCGCGCCTGGCAACCGACGCCCGGAACATCCGCGTCGTCGCTGCGGCCGGCGTCACGGTCGGTTTGGTCGACGCGCGCTCGAACGCCGACCGCCTGGCCGACAGCCTGGCCGACAGCCTGGCCGGCCAGGCCGGCTGGGGCGCGGTCAGCATCGTCAGCGGCGCGGCGATTGCCGACGCGCCGGAAGCCGGCGACGCCATCGATGTGTATGCACGCGCGCTGCGCCTGGAGGCGCTGGGCGCGATCGGCGACGCCGGCAACGCGTTCGACACCGAAGCGGCCGTGCTGAGCGCACGCGGCGCCGGCATGTTCCTGCGCGAAGCCGGCGTGCTGGCGCTGGGCGGCACCGGCCCGGTGGCCGTGGACCGGGTGCTGGCCCGGGGCGGCCTGGACGCCGAACAGCGCGTCGACGCCGCCCAGGCCGGCCTGGCCAGCAGCGGCACGCTGGTGCTGCAGGCCGGCGGGGCACTGACCG
The DNA here is from genome assembly GCF_057801335.1 of Massilia sp. BAP21. Taxonomy (NCBI): domain Bacteria; kingdom Pseudomonadati; phylum Pseudomonadota; class Betaproteobacteria; order Burkholderiales; family Oxalobacteraceae; genus Massilia; species Massilia sp. BAP21. The sequence goes on along the minus strand of NZ_CM173596.1, from coordinate 5,253,958 downwards.
GCATGGCCGGCAGCGCCGTCAGCGCCGGCGCCAACCTGGTACTCGGCGCCGGCGGCGACCTGACGCTGGGCGCCGCCGTGACCACGCTGGGCGCCACCGGCAACATCAGCCTGCAGTCCGCGGGCGCGATCCGCCAGGACGCCGCCGTGTCGGCCACGGCGGCCGGCCAGAGCGTCGACATGATCGCCCTCGGCCTCATCGCGATGACCCAGGACGCCAGCGTGGCCACCATCGGCGGCAATATTTCGCTGCAGGCCGGCGGCACGGCCGTGGTCGGCCTGCTCGATGCCGGCAGCGGCGCGGTCGCCATCAATGCCGGCGGCAGCATCCTCGACGCCGACGCCTATGGCGACAGCCAAGTCGACATCGTCGCCGGCGCCCTGCAGATGCGCGCCGGCGCGGCGATTGCCGCCAGCGCGAACGCCCTCGAAACCCGGGTCGGCACCCTCAGCGCCGAATCGAACCTGGGCTGGATCTACCTGCAGGAATCCGACGCCGTCGAGATCGGCAGCGTCAACGTGCAGGTCAACCGCGTCGATGCCGCCGGTACGGCCACCGCCACCACGGTGGCCAGCCAGTCGGGCATGGCGGTCACGCGTGCCGGCAACCTGGTGCTGGCCGCGGGCGGCGCCATGACCGTGAATGCGAACGTGGCCAGCGCCGGCGGCAACGTGCTGCTGAAGGCCGCGGGCGACCTGGCCGTGAACGGCGCGGTGGCCAGCGGCAGCGGCGCCCTGTCGCTGCAGGCCGGCGGCACCATCGTCCAGAAGGCGAACATCGGCGGCGCCAGCATCGACGTCGAGGCAGGCAGCGGCATCGCCATGGACGACGGCGTGGGGGCGGATGCCAGCGGCAACGTGCGCTACGCCACCGGCGGCACGCTGGCGCTGGGCGCGATCGGCAGCGGCGCCGGCGTCAGCCTGGTGGCCGGGACCATCGTCGACTCGGGCAGCACCGACGTCGACGTGCGCGCGGCCACGCTACGCATCGCGGCGACGAACGGCGCCGGCAGCGGCGCGGCCCACCTTCGGCTGGCGGTCAACCGCCTGGCGGCCAGCGCCGGGGGCGGCGGGCTGTACCTCGACGAAGCCGACGCCCTGGTGGTCGATGCCAGCGCCGGCTCGGTGGCGCGGGTCGACATCGACGGCACGCTCTCCAGCGTGAACGACCAGGCCCTGAGCGGCCTGGTCTCGGGCGGCAACCTGGTGCTGGCTACGGCCGACGGCGGCATCGCGCTCGGCCAGCAGGTGAGCGCGGCCGGCAACCTGCTGCTGGCCGCAGGCGGCGCAGCGGCCGACCTGTCGCTCGACGCGGCCGTGAGCAACAGCGGCGGCAACACCAGCCTGGGGGCCGGGCGCGACCTGCTGCAGAACGCCGGCATCAACGCGACCGCCGCCGGCAAGAGCATCGAGCTGCGCGCCGGGCGCGACATCCTGATGGGCCAGGCAGCAAGCACGGCCACCAGCAACGGCAACATCCTGCTGGCCGCCGGCGCCGGCGTCACGGTATCGAGCCTGAACGCCGGCACGGCGAACGTCGGCATCACGGCAAGCGGCGGCAGCATCGTCGACGGCGACGCGGCCGGCGACAGCGCGGTCGACATCGTCGCCGGCGGCCTGCAGCTGCGCGCCGGGAATGCCATCGGCAGCGGCGCCAACGCCATCGAGAGCAACGTCGTCATCGCCACGGCGCAGGCCGGGGCGGGCGGCGTCTACCTGGCCGAGACGAATGCGCTGACCCTGGCCGGCGTGACGGTGCAGGTGAACCGCGTCGGTGCCACGGGCGCCGCCGTGGCCACCACCAACGCCGCGCAGAACGGCGTGGCGGCCCAGGGCGGCCACGTGGTGCTGGTCTCGAACGGCGCCAGCCTGGTCGTCAGCGACAGCGTCGCCTCGAACGGAGGCAACCTGCTGCTGCAGGCGGCCGGCGGCGGCATGGTACTGAATGCAAAGGTCGATGCCGGCGGCGGTGCATTGTCGCTGTCCAGCGGCGGCAACATCGCGCAAAAGGCGGACATTCTGAACAGCGGCGCCGGCACCGTCGATGTGCAGGCGGCGCGTGCCATCAACATGGACAACGGCACGGCGATCCGCGCCGGCGCCAACGTGCGCGTCATGGCCGGCACGACGATGACGTTGGGTTCGATCGGGACCGGCGGCGACGTCAGCCTGGCCGCCACCAGCATCCTCGACGCGGGCGGCAGCGAAACCGACGTCACGGCGGCGGCGCTGCGCGTGTCGATGTACGGCGCGAATGCCGGATTCGGCGCGCCTGGCGCACGTATCCAGACGGCGGTGGGCAGCCTGGCGGCGAACGTCGGCGGCAGCGGCGGCTTCTTCGTCGAGCAGGCGGGCGCGATCACGCTCGGCGAGACTGGCGAGATCGGCGTGCGCCGCGTGAACGCGAATGGCGGCACGGCCACGGTGGCCGATGCGGCGCTGTCCGGCATGAGTTCGAGCGGTGCGCTGGTGCTGACTTCGACCGGCGCCATCTCCGTGGAGCGCGTTGTCACGGCGGGGGGCAACCTGCTGCTGGCCGCCGGCAGCGCCGACCTGGTGCTGGACGCGGCCGTGAGTTCCGTCGCCGGCAGCATCAGCCTCGGCGCCGGCAACAGCATCGTCCAGAACGCCGACCTGCGCGCGCTGGCGGCCGGCCAGAGCATCGAACTGGCGGCCGGCGCCGACATCGCCATGCAGGGCAGCAGCAGCGCGTCCAGCCTGCGCTATGCCGCGGGTGGCAACATCGCCGTCGGCCTGCTCGATGCCGGCACGGGTGGTGTGAGCCTGGCAGCGGGCGGCGCGATCGTCGATGCCGAGGCGGCGAACACGGTGCAGACCGTGAACGTCAAGGCGGGCGCGCTGCGCATGACGGCCGGCGGCGGCATTGGCGCGGGGAATGCGATCGAGACCGCGGTGGCCTCGCTGGCGGCGTCTTCCAGCCAGGGCGCGATCGCCATCGTCGACAGCGATGGCCTGAGCGTGCCGGCGGCCGGCGTGGCGGTCGCGGTGGGGCGCATCGGCGCCGACGGCGCCGTGAACGCGCTGGCGGATGCGGCGCTGGTGGGCGTGACGGCGGCGGGCGGCAGCACCTCGCTGGTCGCGGCCACCGGTACGGTGGTGTTTGGCCAGGCGCAGCAGGTCGGCGCGGGCCAGGACCTGGAACTGGTCGGCGACCAGCTGCAGATCGACCAGCCCCTGGCCGGCCAGGGCGGCACGCTGGCGATCCGCCCGGCCAATCCGGCGCACGACGTGCGCCTCGGCGGCAGCGGCTTCGGCAACGGCGGCCTGTACCTGTCGCCGGCGTTGCTGGCGAACCTGGCCGGCGGCTTCGACCGCGTGGTCGTCGGCGGCGGCGCCGCGGCCCCGGGCCAGGTCATTCACATCGACGGCAGTGCCAGTGCGGTGGTGTTCCGCGACAGCCTGGTGCTGGACGCGTCCGGCCCTGGGAGCAGCATCTTCCTGACCGGTAGCCTGGCGTCCGAAGGCCTGGACGTACGCGGCCCGCTGGCGCTTGCCGACGCGGTCACCATCGCCGGCGGCAACGGCGGCGCGCCTGGCGGCGACATGGTCTTCGCCCAGGGCATCGATGCGTTCGAGACCAGCGCCAGCCTGGTACTGGCGGCCGGCGGCGACAACGTGCTGGTGCAGGGCGCGGTCGGTGCGAACGGCGCCCTGGCCGGGCTGGCGGTGCGCGATGCGCACGACGTGCGCTTTGCCCAGGACGTGAGCGTGAACGGCGACGTCACGGTCGACGCCACGGGCGTGGTCCGCTTCGACGGCGCGCTGCACATCGCCGGCGGTTCGCTGGTGATCCGCGGCGCCAGCCAGGTCATTATCGGCGACATCGTCTTGAGCGGCGAGGCCGGCGAGTTCATCATCGAGGCCGATAGCCTGGTCATCAACGGCGACGTGCAGGGCGCGGGCATCGTCCAGCTGCGCCCAGGCGACGCCGGCCGCGACATCGTGGTCGGCGGCACCGGCACCGGCGGCGCCTTCAGCATTACCGACAGCATGCTGGCGCACCTGTCCGGCGCCAGCGCGCTGGTGATCGGCATGCAGGGTGGCGACGGCCACGCGGCCGCGAACGCCGGCAAGGTCAGCATCGTGGCCACCGACTTCGCGGCGCTCTCGAATGCGCCGCTGCAGGTCTTCGGCAGCACGGTCGTGGTCGAGGCGGGCGCGGGCAGCCTGGTCGCCGCCAACGGCCTGGTGCTCGACGGCCGCGACGGCGTGGTCCTGCACGACAGCGTGTCGGCCACACGTGGCGACGTGCTGGTCTACAGCGCGAACGGCGGCGTGCAGATGGATGCCGGTACGGTCCTGGGCGGCACTGGCGCCGTGACGGCGCAAGCGGCCGGCAACCTGGTGCTGGCAGGTGTCGAGGGCAAGCACGTGGTCGTGCGAAGCGGCGGCGTGATCCTCGACGCGGCAGGCGACGATGCGGTAAACATCGTCGCCGACACCGTCGCCCTGTACGGCATGGGTCCGCAGCTGGGCATGGGCAACGCAATCGAGGTGCAGGCGCCATCGCTGTTCGTGGAAGCGCCGCGCGGCATCGTGGTGCAGGACACGGGCCCGGACGGCCGTACCCACTTCTACGTGCTCGACGGCGCCACCATGTACGAAGCGGCGATTGCGGTCGGGGAAACGGTGCGCCATACCGAAGACCCGACCCCGGCGCTGCCGCTGCTGCCGGCCTCGCTGGCGCCGGCCCTGGCCGCAACGCCTTACTTCGACGCCGGACTGCGCACCGCGGCAAGCGGCACGGCCCTGTACCTGGCGACGGCGGGGCAGGTGGCCACGGCCGGCGGCGGCATGCTGGTGGCTGGCGCCGAGGGCCTGACGGCGGGCGAGGGCGCCGCTTTGCCGCTGCTGGAATTCTGGCTGGAAGACCTGGTGTTGTAAGCCGGCTCACAAGCCGACTCACAACCCGATTCGGCACAGAAAACGGCCGGGCTGCGCAATGCAGACCCGGCCGTTTTTTCGTTTGGGAAACAGTTCTGTCAACCCGCCGCGTGCCGCCGTTTTACCTATGTTGTTTTCTTTCGTCAAACGGCCGGCTTTGCATCGTCCCACCAACAATAATTGAACTTTAGAAATTATTGCCCACCCATATCAGCTACGATACGCCTCTTGTGCTTACTTTGCAGAATTGCGTCTAGCATTCTGGCAATAAAGACAAAAGTGTCGCACCGGTCAGGTGACAGGGCGATCGAGACAGACAGCAAACAACAAATTCAACATGAAACAGTTCTCCAAAAAGCAGGTCGTTAGCAAACTTCGTGACGCATTTCGTGTTGAAGCCCTGGAACCCAGGGTCCTGCTGTCCGCCGACCCCATCCTCGGGTCGGCTGCGCTGATCGTGCCCGACGCCGTGGTCCACGCGGCGCCGAACAACGACTACCTGACCAGCGGCGCGCTCGCACTCAGCCACGTCATGGCCGACCAGGCCTACGCCGGCGCCGGCGCCGGAACCGCCGCGGTCGCGCCCGACCGCCACATCGTCGACCTGGCCGAACTGGCGCGCCAGCCTGGCACGCCGGGCGACACCTTCACCGTGGCCGCCAACGACATCCTGAAGGGCAGCGGCACCGTGAACGTCTCGGTGCTGAACAACGGCGTCGTCGCTCCCGGCTACTCGCCCGGCATGCAGACCGTCGATTCCTACACCCAGACCAGCAACGGCACGCTGCAGATCGAGATCGGCGGCCTGGAGCCGGGCAGCGGCTACGACCAGATCAACATGTCGCACGCCACGCTGGCGGGCAAGCTGGAAGTGAGCCTGACCGGCGACTTCAAGCCGGTCGACGGCCAGGTCTTCGAGTTCATGCACTTCGATACCGTCAGCGGCAAGTTCGAGCTGGCCACCGGCCTGGTGCAGGCCGGCGACGACATCTTCTTCGAGCTGGTGCAGGACGCCCACTCGCTCAAGCTGGTCACCCACGTGCTCGACCCGATTACCGGGGCGATGATCGACACGGTCGGCGGCGACGCGGCCGACGGCGTCGGCTACTTCCTGAACAACGACTACTTCCCGAGCATCCCGCCGCTGTCCTTCCACGCCAGCCTGAACTTGGGCGGCAACCTCTACCTCGACGGCACGCTGACCATCGACTACGCCGACGGCAGCACGCTCGATCCGGTCACCGGGCAGGCCATGGCCACCCATATGTGGCTGATCGGCTTGACCGACGCCGAAGGCTTCCTCGGCATCGGCGGCCCGGCCGGCACCCCGGGCGCGCTCGGCGTGGCGCTGCACGACGCCGACGTCGGCTTCGCGTTCGTCGAGCCGGCCAATGGCGGCACCCGCGGTGGCGACTATGGCTGGGTGCTCGGCCACGGCGTGATCGGCAGCGTCGGCATGGTCGGCGTGCCCGGCCTGACGCTGGCCGCGAACGACCTCGCCTTCGACCTGAGCTACGGCATCGGCACGCTGCCGGGCGGCCTCGCGAACCACACCACGCTCGACCTGTCCGGCGCGCCGCTGACGGCCGGCGGCTTCACCTTCGGCAGCGACGGCAGCGCCGGCGAGTACACGGTGCTCTCGGGCCAGGCCCAGCTGAACCTGGGCGGCCTCGACATCTCGGCGCGCATCGGCCTGTCGGTGACGGCCGACGAGATCGTCATCGCCGGCGACGCCGTGAATGCCGGCTTCGGCGCCGGCGGCTTTGCCGTGGGCGTCACCGGCGGCTCCTTCGGCCTGGTGCTGGGTGCGCACGGCTATGCCTTCGAAGCCTCGGGTGGCCTGAGCCTGACCGGCGGCAGCTTCGCCGACATCGGCGCCGACAGCGCCAACCTGCGCGTGAATACGCTGGCGGCCGACATGAGCGGCCGCGCGATCGACTTCGCCGGCTTCGGCTACACCTTCGGCAGCCTGAAGGCGAACCTCGGCCTGCAGGCGAATGTGATCGGCTTCCACGCCTCGCTGGGCGAGGGCGCGGTGTCGCTGGCCGGCGACTTCGGCTTTGCCAACAGCGCCGACGGCAACACCCTGGACGTGGTGGCGCGCAACGCCAGCGCCAGTATCGGCGCCGGCAACTACATCGTCGGCGTGGCCGGCGCGGAACTGGGCATGCGCCTGGGCACGAGCGGCACCCTGCTGGAAGCGCGCGGCGCCCTCGACGCCCACCTCGGCAGCAACGTCTCGCTGGTGGCCGACACCGTCGCCCTGCGCTGGAACGACACCAACAAGAACGCGGGCGCCGTCGCCCTCAACGTGGGCGGCCTCGACTACGCCTTCGGCGCCGGCCTGATGGCCGGCCTGAAGGAAGTGGCCGTCGGCGGCGCCAGCCTGAACGTGGGCGGCTTCGTGCAGGCGAGCGGCAGCTTCGTGGTGCGCCGCACGGCCGGCGAAAAAGTCAAGCTGGCCGACGAAGCCGGCACCGAAGTCACGGTCGACATGCTGACCGTCGGCGCCGCGCAGGCGAACCTGTTCGCGGGCGTCGAAGGCGGCAGCAGCGATGAACTCGGTGTGAAGATCGAGAACGTCGACCTGGCCCTGGCCCTGATCAGCAAGAAGGGCCTGCCGCAGGTCAGCTGGACCGCGCTGAAGGCCACCGCCGACAGCGCCGGCTTCGTCGGCCTCGACGCCTTCACCCTGGCCGCTTCCGACATCGTGGTCGAATACAACCAGGCCAACGTCGTCGGCAGCCCGGTGATCGACTTCGGCGCCAAGGCCGTGAACGTGGCAACCGCCCCGGGCGAGGAAGTCGAACTGGACTTCGACGGCGCGAAAGGCGCGCTGACGGCGGTCTCGATCGGCCGCGCGACGCTGGTCATCTCGGATTACATCTACATCAGCGGCAGCCTGTACCTGGAAAAGAACGGCACCGCCTCGGTCGACGTGGTCACCGGCCTGCCGAACGGCCTGGCCCTGGACACCGACCCGGTGCTGTCGGCCCTGGCCGCGATGGACGGCCTGAGCGAAGATCGCAAGCGCATCGAAGGCATCCAGGTCGCCAGCCTGCTCCTGAGCGCCACCGACGTCGACATCTTCGTGGGCCTGGGCCCGTACTTCATCGACGCCAACAACAACGGCCTGTTCGATGCCGACGAAAGCCTGAATGACGAGCGCCTCGGCTTCACCCTGGACGACATCGACGTCGGCCTGGTGATGATGAACACCACGCGTGGCGCCGACCCGGCCGGCCTGCTGCCGAACTTCTTCGCCATGCGCCTGGACTGGCATGCGCCGATCAACGTCGACATGGACCTGTTCAAGTTCACGATCGACGAACTGCACCTGGACGTGAACGGGGGCGGCGCCTGGAAGGGTTCGCCGAACCTGATCCATCCTTACGTCGACTTCTCGACCAGCTTCGAGGGCGGCCTGGAGATCCCGGTTGCCGCCGGCAACCCGATCGTCATCAACTACAGCACCGCCGTGATCGGCGTGACCCTGGAAAACGCGCTGCTGAACGTGGGCGACATGTTCCAGATCAGCGGCGACTTCGCCTTCGAGAAAACGAAGGGCATCGAGGTCGACGTGATGACCGGCCTGCCGTCGCTGCTGACCGGCACCGCGGCCGGCCTGAACAGCCAGCTGGCGAAGTTCAAGGTCGACGGCTACCTGTCGGCCGACAACAGCAAATTCACCGACCTGCCGGTGGACATGATCAGCTTCGGCGCCTCGAACGTGCAGATCGTGGTCGGGAATGCCGGCGACCCGCTGTTCACGATCGACGACATCGACGTCGGCTTCGTCATGATGCACGCGTCGCGCCAGGTCGACACCGCGCGCGTGATCCCGAACATGTACGCGATGAAGGCCAACTGGGCCCAGCCGGTGCATGCGGACTGGGGCTTCATGCAGCTCGAGATCGACGACCTGACCATGGCCCTGAACAAGGGCAGCAACTGGGCCGGCCTGAAGGTCAATCCTTACGTCGACTTCCAGTCCAGCTTCGGTGAAGACGGCCTGGGCGTGCACACCGGCGGCGACGACGTGATGCTCGACTTCACGCGCTCGATGATCGGCGTCGAGGTACGCCATGCGCTGATCCGCCTCGACGACTTCTTCTACATCGAAGGCGGCTTCGCGCTGGAAAAGGCGGAATCCGTGCTGGTCGACGTGGTCACCGGCTTCGGCGCGCACTCGGCCGAGGGCGGCCTGAAGCTGAAGGACCTGATCCTCTCGGGCCAGGTGGCGCCGGACGACTTCACGCGCATCAACGATCTGTCGATGAGCTCCTTCACCATGGGCATGTCCGACATCAAGCTGTTCGTCGGCAGCGGCCCGTACTTCGTCGCGGGCCAGGACGAACCGGCCGAAGGCGCGGTCGGCCTGGTGTTCGACAACATCGATCTCGGCCTGGTGGTCTACAAGGATGGCCTCGGCATCGTGCCGCGCCTGTGGGCCCTGTCGGCCAGCGCCGACACGGTGGCCTTTACCGGACTGGACTTCCTGAGCCTGTCGGCCGAAGGCATCAGCGTGCGCGCCAACGGCGGCACCGCCTGGGGCGGCAGCAAGGTCAACGCCTACGTCGACTTCAAGAGCACCTATGGCGACGCCGGCCTGCGTGTCGCCACCGGCAACGCGCCGGTCATGATCGACTACACCGACGGCCGCACCGGCGTCGAAGTGGCCAAGGCTACGCTCGGCATCGACGAGTTCGTGTGGCTGCAGGGCGGCTTCGCCTTCGAGAAGGGCGAGCGCCAGACCGTCAACATCGACACCGGCCTGCGCTTCAGCGAGGTGACTTCGGCGCCGACCCTGGCGCGCCTGAAGGCGCAAGGCGCCAAGGTCTCGGAAGACGGCTCGACCATCGAAGACGTGTCGGTGAACACGTTGAACATCGGCATGAGCGACGTCAATTTGTTCATGGGCTACGGCATCCCGGACTTCGACTCCGGCGTGCCGCTGTCCGAGCAGGCCGACACCTATGGCGTGGCCGTGCGCGACGTCGACGTGGGCCTCAGCATCATGAACGCCGTCTCGACCAGCCTGAAGCTGCCGCAGATGATGGCAATGAAGGCCACCGCGGGCGAATTCGCCATCGTCGGCGGCGGCAGCGACTTCCAGCTGTCGGGCAAGGAGATCGAAGTCGCCCTGAACTGGAGCAGCGGCTGGTCGGGCCTGGCGGGCAAGCGCCCGACGGTCGACTTCGCGTCCAGTTTCGAGGATGGACTGGAGATCAAGACCGGCAACGCGCCGGTGGTGCTGGACTTCGGTCCGGGCGCCTTCATGTCCGCCAGCCTGAACAACGCGACCCTGCAGGTCTCGGAATTCCTCTACGTGAGCGGCAACTTCGCGCTGCGCCGCGCCGACGACACCCTGGTCTCGGCCGCCACCGTGGGCGGCGTGCGCTTCGATAACGTGCGCGCCTCGAGCATGGAGCTCGGCGGCAGCAACCTGCAAGCCTTTGTCGGCGTCGGCGGCCCGTACCGCACCGACAGCAATGGCGACGGCCGCATCGACGGCAAGGACGCCGTCAACGACGGCGCCACCGGCCTGGTGATCGACGACTTCGACTTCGGCGCCGCGATCCTGAACACCAAGTTCGATCTCAGCAACCCGCTTGTCCAGAAGGACACCAAATTCACCGCGATCAAGGCGCACGGCGAAGGCATCCACTTCGTCGGCTTCGGCGACTTCATCGAGTTCGACCTGAACGACCTGAACGTCGGCATCAACATGTCGAACCGCCAGGGCCTGATCGGCGATTTCACCCGTAACGGCACCTCCGCCGGCTACAGCGTGGCAACGGGAACCGGCACCACGCCAATGGTGATCGACTTCGCCAACGCGGTCATCGAGGCCAACGTCGGCCATGCCTACGCCAACGTGGCGGGCATCCTGAGCCTGGAAGGCGGCTTCGCCTTCCAGAAGAAGACCCTGGAAAACATCGGCTTCAACGCCCTCGGCGCCGAGATCATCGGCCAGGGCAGCGCCCTGGTCGTGGCCGGCACCAACGTACACGCCTTTGCCGGCATCAACGGCCCGTACCGCACCGACAGCAACCGCGACGGCGTGGTCGACGACAAGGACCCGGCGAACGGCGACGCCATCGGCCTGGCCATCGAAGACCTCGACTTCGTGCTGGCCCTGGTCAGCCCGCAGATCGCACCAGGCCTGGACATGCCGGGCGTGAAGTTCTACAGCGTGGCCGCGCATGCGGCCAGCGCCGGTCTGGTCGGCACCGACCCCTTCCTGACCCTGGAAGCGAACGACGTCTCGTTCCACATCAATGCCGCCACCGTCGGCGGCAAGCCGGCGCCGAGCGTCTACCTCGACTACACCGAGATGGCGGGACAGGGCCTGTTCGTGCCGACCGGCAGCGCCGGCGAAGGCATGCTGCTCGACTTCGACAGCAATACCATCGGCATCGGCCTCGACGCCCACCTCGGCCTGTTCGATCTGTTCGACTTCGACGCCTCGTTCGACTTCAGCTTCAACCTGCCGACCATCCCGGGCTTCCTGCCGACCATCAGCCTGAAGGGCATCGGCGACCTGCTGCCGGAATTCTCGCCGAACCTTGACTTCCTGAGCGGCGCGCTCGACTTCATCAAGAACTTCGATCTGTCGATCGGCTTCGACCCGAACTTCGGCCTGAACCTGTTCGGCACCATCGACTTCCCGGACATCACCCTGAACCTGGGCGACTTCGTCTACTTGACCGGCGACTTCCAGCTGAACGTCGGCGAAACCTTCACCGGCACCATGTACACCGGCCTGCCGGCCGAAGTCGGCCTGGTCGAGGACGCGCTGAAAGCCGTGCTGCCATCGAGCTTCGGCTCGGTAATCGACATGCTGAAGTTCATCGGCGACGTGTCCGACGATTACTCGCGCATCGACAACGTCGGCTTCAAGGGCCTGTCCTTCGGCGCCTCGAACGTCTACGCCTACGTGGGTCTCGGCACGCCAAGGTACGTGGAAGACCCAGACAATGCCGGCAAGCTGATCCTGCAGAACGCCGACGACCTGACCGGCTTCAGCATGGAAGGCATCGACGTCGGCCTGTCCGTCTTCAAGGCCGACCTGCCGGACTTCTTCAAGGCCAAGAACTTCTTCTCGCTGTACGCGCACGCCGACCAATTGACCACCTACGGCTTCGGCGACGTGATCAAGCTGAAGGCCCAGGACATCACCATCGAGGTCAACAGCGGCGGGGAACTCTTCGGCGGCAAGATGCGCTCGACCGCCGACTTTGCCGACAGTTTCAAGGCCGACCCGCTCACCGGCCGCCCGGCCGGCTTCGAAGTCAAGACCGGCGGCACCCCGGTCTACATCGCCAACCGCGGCAACGACCTGCTCGGCCTGGACATCGGCCTGGCCGAGATCCAGGTCTCGGAATTCCTCAGCCTGCGCGGTTCGCTGGCATTCCGCAAGGGCGAGCGCCACGTCGTGGACGTCGATCTCGGCGGCCTGGAACACCTGGGCGATGGCCTGGGCAGCCTGGCCAGCAGTGGTTACGTGCCGGGCCAGCCGATGCCGCTGGAGATGGAGTTCCTGACCATCGGCGGCAGCAACCTGACCGGCTTCGCCGGCGTCGGCGGTCCTTACCGCTACGGCGAGGATGCCAACAACGACGGCCTGCTCGACAGCATCAACGAAGGCGCGGTCGGCCTGGTGATCGACAACGTCGACTTCGGCCTGGCCATCATGACCCCGACCCTGGCCGGCCTGATCCCGGGCGCGGAACAGTTCACGCCGAAGTTCGTGGCCGCCAAGGCCCACGTCGACACCGCGCGCCTGGTGGGCGTCGATCCGTCGCTGCTGTCGGTCCAGGCGAACGACGTCTCGGTGAACATCAACACCGCCTACGTGCCGGGCCTGAGCGGCCCGGGCAACCTGGCCCTGCAGCTGTTCGGCCCGCCGTCGGTGAACTTCCGCTCCACCTTCGACACCTCGCCGGAAGACCTGAACGGCAACGGCGTGCTCGACGCCGGCGAAGACCTCGACCGCGACGGCAAGCTGGCCGAGAACGGGTTCGCGCTGCCGACCGGCGGCAACACCGCCGTCATCCTCGACTTCGACACCGAGATCATCCAGGCCAAAGTGGGCTATGCCCAGATCGACCTGGCCGGCTTCGTCCAGCTGTCGGCCTCGATGGCCTTTACCAAGCGCGGCTCGGAAACCGTGACGCTGTCGAACGGCGAAACCACGACCGTCACCTCGCTGGCGATCGGCATCAACGACGCCTACGGCTTCATCGGCGTGGGCGGCTACTGGCAGGATTCGAACGGCGACGGCCGCATCGACGAAGCCGACACCCCGGACACGAGCGCCGTCGGCCTGATGATCGAAGACCTCGACCTCGGCCTGGTGGTAGCGAAAGAGCTGGTCATCGGCCTCGACGGCCTGAAGGTCGGCGTCTACATCGCCACCGATGCCGACGTCGACATGGTCGGCCTGGTCGGCGTCGACGGCGCCACCCTGCAGGCGGAAGACCTGGTCCTGCAGATCAACACCGGCCTGCGCGCCACCATCAATACCGGCTACACGCGCGACGCCGCCACCGGCGCCGTCTCGTACAGCGGCGCCGGCGTCTCCTTCGGCCTGACCACGATCGACTTCTCGAAGAGCAGCTGGACCGATCCGGACGGCGGCGTGCACCAGGGTTACGCGGTCGAAACCGGCAACGGCTTCGAGCCGGTGGTCCTGAACTACAGCGAACAATACCTGCGCGTGCAGGGCCAGGCCAAGCTCGACATGTTCGGCCTGGTGCGCATGGACGGCGTGTTCGACATCCAGGCCAGCGCTTCCGGCCTGGTGATCTTCGCCGACGTCGAATCGTCGATCGGCGCGGGCGGGCTGTCGATGTCTTCGCACGCCACCGGCCTGCTGTCGGTCACCGCCGACGGCGTGGCGATGCGCCTGAACCTGACGCGCAACCTGGACCTGGGCGCCGCGATCAAGCTCGACGCCGCACTGGCGCTGACCCTGAATACCACCGGCAAGGACGTGGTCTACACGGTGCCGGAACAGTTCCGCGACACCGTCCACTTCGAGAACAACGAATACGTGGTGTCCGCCACGCCGCCGGGCAAGCCGGACTGGCAGGGCATGTACGTGGCCCTGGTCGGCGACGGCCAGCTGTCGCTGATCGACGGGGCCATCGACCTGCAGGGCAGCTTCGGCGTGATCGTCTCGCAGCACGGCGCCGAACTGGCGGCCGAAGCCACCCTCAGCCTGCCGATGCTCCAGCCGCTGTCGGTCACCGGTAGCCTGGGCATCGTTGCCAACGGCCTGTACGGCAGCTTCGAAGTCGGCGGCACCGGCCCGGATTCCGTCCTGATCGACGGCGGCGCCTTTGAAGTCAACGGCCACTTCCTGCTCCAGGTGAACACCACCGACACCGTGCAGAAGGTCCGCGCCATCAACACCGCCGGCCCTGGCTTCGTCGAAGTCGGCCTGGCGGCGCAGTCGCTGCACATCGCCGGCAGCGCCGGCATCAATGTCGGCAGCGCCGTCCACATGGAAGGCGCGCTCGATCTCACCATCGACCGCTCCGGCGTCACCGCCCAGGCCGACCTGTCGCTCGAACTGGGCGTGCTGGGCAGCGTGCAGGTGACCGGCGCGATCGCCTTCATCGAGGCCGACGAAGGCCTGGTGTTTGCGCTGCGCCTGGGCACCAACGTGACCCTGGGCACCGGCGAACTCGGGATCCAGGCCAAGGCCATCCTCGAGATCAATACCAGCGACACCAACGCCTATGCGGGCGTCGCCGCCGGCACCACCTTCAACCTGGACCTGGACGGCGAACTGCACATCCTCGCCTTCGACGTCGGCTTCCACGGCGGGATGAGCCTGCAGAACGACGTGTTCCGTCTCGAGCTGAACGCGAACCTGAACTTCTTCAACTTCATCAACATCGACATCGGCGGCTACGTCGAGTCCGATGGCGACTTCGAGATCACCGGCGCCGCCAACCTCCACGTGGGCATGGGCCCGCTCGAACTGAACGCCGGCATCGCACTCGGCTTCAGCAACCGCGGCATCTCGGCCAGCGTGTATGGCGAACTCCGTCTCGAAATCGACATGGGCCTGTTCTCCATCGGCGGCACCCTGGCGGGCTTCCGCGGCGAGGTCGAACTGACCGCCGCCAGCGCCCACCTGGCCGCGCGCGTGACCATCATCGGCATCAGCGTCGATGCCGACGCCTTCTGGAGCTGGGGCGACCCGCCGAAGCTGGCCACCCAGGTCGGCGACACGCTTTACCTGAGCATGGGCGACACCTCGGGCCGCTACGGCTCGGGCACGCTGTACGACCGCACCGTCAACGAAACCTACCGCATCGACGGCGACGCCGCCGGCAACATCGTGCTGTCTTCGCTCGGCGTGACCGAGCGCCACTCGGGCGTGAAGAAGATCGTCGCGCGCGGCGGCAGCGGCAACGACGCCATTTTTGTCGGCGGCGGCGTGGTTGCCGTGCTCGACTTCGACGGCGGCGACGGCAACGACAACTTCACCATCATCAACGCCGGCGCCGGCAGCGTCGTGCGCGGCGGGGCAGGCAACGATTCCTTCGTGGGCGGCAGCGCCACCGTCAGCTACTACGGCGACGCCGGCAACGACCGCTTCGTCGGCGGCGACGGTGCCGAGTACGTCGACATGGGCAGCGGCAACAACACCCTCTTCGGCGGCGGCGGCAACGATACCTTCTACATTTCCGGCGCCACCGACACCCTGGACACCGGCAACGGCAACAACACCATCTACGTGTCGGGCGACGGCTACCTGAACGTGCGCGGCGGGGCCGGCAACGACCGCCTGGTGCTGGCGCCGATCAGCAGCACCGCGCCGCTCCAGTTCAACGAACGCCAGCTGCGCGCGAATGCCCGCACGATCGACTTCAACGATGCGCTCGACCGCATCGAGATCACCGACCTGGCAGCGGTCACCCGCATCAGCAGCGGCATGGTCAATGGAACCAACGCCTCCTGGGGCTCGACCGACTTCGCGCTCGAAGCGGCCGGCCTGGTCGACGTGCGCAACGCCATCTTCGTGGCGCCGAACGCGCGCCTGTCCATCCACGGCGCAGGCATCCAGGGCACCCTGAACACGGCGGTCGAGGAAATCTCGATCGTCAACCGCGGCACCGCCGGCTTCAACGACATCGTGATCCGCGAGCGCGACAGCCTCACCGTGGTCGAATCCGGCCTGCTGGTGGCGAACGGCGCCATCGACGTGCAGCTGGCTGCGCGCGAAGCGCTGTTCTCGCTCGACGAAGGCGCGATTGCGATCGGCGCCGGCAACGGCGCAATGACCATCGTGGCCGACGACGTCGACTTCCGCTCGGGCGACAACCGCGTGAGCGGCCAGGGCCAGCTGACCCTGAAGTCCATGCACGCGGCGCAGAACTACCGCATCGGCGGCGCTGCCGACACGACCTACGGCAACGACCTCTCGCGGGCCGGCGCCACCGGCAACTTCGACCTCGGCGAGCGCGACCTGTCGGCACTGCGCGACGGCTTCGCCGCCATCAATGTCGGCCACGACGCCGCCGGCGTACGCATGACGATCGGCGACGTCGAAGACGCCGTCGTCGGTCCGTTCTCGTTCTCGAGCATGCTGCGCGACGCGGCCGTGTTCACGGCCCAGCACATCGCCATCGTCGGCGACATGCAGTCGAACGACACCATCACCATGAACGCGCGTACCCTGGAGGTGCAGCGCCAGAACACCCGCACTCCGTTCGGCGGCCCGGATTCGGGCATCACGGCGAACAACGTCGCCCTGAACGTGGGCGAGCAGATCCTGGTCAGCGGCTGGATCCTGGGCCAGAACAGCGTCTCGGTCACGGTCTCGCACAGCACCGGCATCAACGCCCTGCAGGCGACGAGCGCCGAGATCAATTCCGTCACCGTCGACCAGAGCGGCCGCATCGCCGTACTGGGCGCGAACGGCCGCGTCAACGTGACCGGTTCGCATGGCATCGTCGTGGCGGGCAACGTGGCCGCCGACGCGGCCGGCGCCGCGCTGACCCTGCATGCCGGCACCGGCATGACCCTGAAAGAGGGCGCCATCGTCGGCGCCCGCGGCGACAACGGCGCCGTCAGCCTGGAAGCGCAAGGCTACCTGCACCTGCTGTCGGGCAGCGCGGTACTGGCCGGCGCCGCCGTCGTCCAGCAGGGCGACGACTACGTGACGGTCCTGAGCGGCCGCGACGCCACCGTGCGCATGAGCACCGCGGGCGAGCTGGTACTCTCGGGCAGCCTCAGCTCGGCATCCGCCGTGACCCTGCATTCGGGCGTCTCGACCCATACCTACGCCGATTACTTCGACACGCTGCCGGGCAAGGTCCTGGCCAGCACCGGCGACGCCGGCCGCATCGCGGCCATCATCGACGCCCTGAACCACGGCCAGCTGAGCGCCGATCTGGCCAGCCTGTTCGCGGGCCACGGCCTGGCGCTGCAGGACGGTGCGGCCGTCAGCGCCATCGCCAACTACACCCCGTTCGACAGCCTGACGCAGGCCCAAAAAGACCAGGTCGCGATCGCCCTTGGCTACACCGTTCATTCCGACGGCGGCTACTGGAATGCCCTGACCGGTACCTACCGCGCCACCCTGGCGGGTGCCAACGGCCCGCTCTCGAACGCCGGCTACACCGCCTACAGCGGCCTGGTGTTCGTGAATGCCGGCGCCGCCGCCGGCCACCAGGTCGTGCAGTCCTTCGTGCAGGGCGTCTCGGCCGACTACAGCAACGCCACCATGAACTGGGGCGCCGCCGGCGCGCCAGCAGCAGGCACCACCTTCGAGAACCTGAGCGCGGCCCAGAAAGCCGTGGTCGCCGCTTCGCTCGGCTACGAGACCGACACCAGCACCGGCAAGGCTGCCTACTACAACTACAACGCCGCACCGGGCAAGAAGCTGGTGTACGGCTTCTCGGAAGGCGCGGTCACCGACTACAGCAATGCCGACATCCACTGGGGCGGTGCCGGCGCACCAGCCGCCGGCACCGCCTTCGAGAACCTGACTACGGCCCAGAAGAAGGTCGTGGCGGGCGCCCTCGGCTACGACAGCTACGAAGGCACCAGCTACGTCAACCTGGCGGCCGCCAAGGGCCAGCAGGTGGTGAGCGGCTTCGCCGCCGCCGGCGCCGACTTCGACGTGAACGCGATCGACTGGGGCGGCGTGCGTCCGCCGGCGGCCGACGCCTCGTTCGAGCAGCTGACCCAGGCCCAGCGCGCCATCGTCGCCGACAAGCTCGGCTACGCCGTGGTCGAGCGCCAGGTGCTGGTCAACGCCGCTGCGGCGGCCGGCAAGCAGGTGCTGGCGACCCTGGAGCAGGGCGTCGACTACAGCAACGACACGCTGGATTGGGGTAGCGTCGACAAGGCCAGCGGCACCACGGCCTTCGCCGACCTCGCCATCGAGCAGCAGGACCGCGTGCTGCAGGTGCTGGGCTATGCGCGCTTCAACGGCACCGTGTACCACGACGCCGATGCGGCCCCAAGCCAGGCTTATAAACTCAGCTTCGCGCAGGGCGCGAACGGCGACTACCAGAACAACGCCATCCGCTGGAGCGACGTCGCGATTCCCGACGCCGGCACCGCCTTCGACAAGCTGAGCCCGGACCAGCAGTTCCGCGTGCTGAGCCAGACCGGCTACGCGCACTATGAGCAGACCGTCTACCTGAAGCCGGGCAGCGGCGACAAGAGCCTGGTCACCGGCTTCACCGAAGGCATCGACTACCGCAACGCCGCCATGAACTGGGGCGCCGTGGCGCCGCAGAACAGCACGCGCTGGGTGGTCACCGACGGCAGCAGCGAATACATGGTCTATGCCTACGACGCCAAGGGCGACGGCAAGATCGAACTGCAGATCCTCGATCCTCATGAACTGCTGGGCCAGCGCGGCTTCGGCACCCTGATCTCGGGCACCATCACGACCCTGCAGGACAATGCCGACTTCACGGTGGGCGGCAGCGACGCCGCCATCGTGCGCGGCAACATCAATTTGAACGGCGCCGGCGCCGACCTCACGGTCCAGTCGGACAAGTGGGTCTACTGGGAAGGCGTGGCCAAGGTCAACGGCGGCATGTCGCTGCTGGGCGGCGTCGCCCTCGACGGCACGAATCTCGGCGGCGCGAATGCCGACGGCACCAGCGTCTACGTGCACGCCAGCTCGGTCATCAATACCCAGGCCGCGGGCAGCGCCATCGTCATTTCGGGTGGCCAGGACGTCGAGCTGCACGGTGCGATCGTGGCCGGCGCCGGCATCGGCGAACACGGCCTGGTTGCGGCCGGGCTTGATGCCACCGTGGCGATCACGGCCGGCCAGCAGATCCTGGTTGACACCGCGATCGCGGCCTCGAAATCGGTCAGCCTCGCCACCACCGGCGTGGCGGGCGCCGACGACAACGGCTATTCGATCATCATCGGCACTGCCGGCGGCCTGAGCGCGCTCGGGCAGACGAGCGACAACGCCGGCGGCAGCGTAACCGTGCAGGCAAGCGGCAACGTCACCATCGGCGGCATGATCCTGGCCGGCGGCCACGTGGTCAGCGAGCGCGTCGACGGCAAGCTGGTCTCGGAAACGATCGTCTGGGACGGTAAGGATTCCAGCATCAACTTGGCCGCGGGCGGCCAGATGTATTTGGGCATGCAGACCGTGTCCGAGTTCGGCGAAGCGGTCGAGATCGGCGCCACCATCCGCGCCAGCGAAGCGATTACCGTGCGCGGCGGCAGCAGCCTGGACGGCCTCGGCGTACGCATGCCGGGCGGCGCACGCCTGGCCACCAACAACGCGGACGGCCGCATCAGCATCAGCGCGGCCATGGACGCCCAGATCGACGGCGTGGCCGTGGCCGGCGGCGAGATCGTCGACCGCTATGACGCGCGCGGCCAGTTCCTCGGCAGCGACGTGAAGAGCTTCGGCGGTGCCTCGACCCTGTCGGTCACGGCCGGCGGCCAGGTCCGACTGAGCCACGACCTGAGCGCGGGCGCGGCCATCGACGTGCGCGGCGGTTCGGGCAGCCACCTGGCGCACGACGCCAGCCCCTGGGCCGACCAGGGCATTGTCGTGGGCGGCAACGTCCACCTCACCACCACCGGCGAAAACAGCACGCTCGGCCTGTCCTCCTCGGGCAACCTGGCGATCCTGGCGGCAGCCTGGAACGAAGAACTGCGCGCCGACGGCTTCGTCGAATTCGCACGCGGCGATTTGTCCGCGGACACGTCCTTCGGCATCGCGGTCGAACGCGAGAACGGCAGCGTCAATGCGGTCGTTGCCGTGACCCGTGAAGCGACGGGCGGCAACGGCGGCCTGGCCGATCTGCTGGCCGACGTCCAGCGCGCGCTCGACGCGGCGCTGGGCGCCGGCGTGGTCACGGCGCGTTTGGCCGATGGCCACCTTCTCCTGACCAGCAACTACCACTTCGGCATCAGCGCCGTCGCCGGCGGCCACGCCGAACGCCTCGGCTTCAGCCAGGTCGCAGCGAGCGATGCCAGCCATGGGGCCACGTCGTCCGCACGGAGCGTGGCGCTCGACGCCAGCGCGCGCGGCTCGGTCGTCAACCTGGGCCGCGCCGATGCACCGAGCGGCCAGATCTCGATCGAAGGCTATGTGCGCGGCCACAGCGGCATCAACATGTACGCCGGCACCCTGGCCGGCGGTAACCAGGACGTGCGCCTGACGGTCACCGGCACGCTCGAGACCCTGAGCGGCGGCATGGTGCTGAACCCGACCGGCAACGCGAAGATCGAGGGCAACCTGATCGCGGGCGGGCGCAATTCGGACATCGTCATCAACGCCACCGGCACCCTGCAGCTGATTGGCGACCTGACCGCCCAGCGCGACATCATCATCAACGCCGGCACCCGCGTGGAGGCGGGGCAGGTGAGCCTGGAGACCTTCAACAGCGCCCAGTTCAACACGATCGACCCGAACGGCCGCATCGTCCTGAACGGCCTGAACGACGTCGTCATCAACAACAACATCGGCGGCGACAGCAATGCGCTGTCGCTGCTGCAGATCGGCTCGACCTGGGGCACCGTGAAGACCGCGCTCGACACCGTGCTCACCAGCGGCACCCAGCTGGTGCTGAGCGGCGACAAGCTCGACATCGGCGGCACCCTGCGCACCACGGGCGCCACAGCGGCCACCTACGACCGCGAAGTCATCCTGCAGGCGACTAACGACATCCTGCTGCACGCCGACGTGAAGGTTGCCGGCTCGGTGCAACTGACGGCCGGCGGCGACATCGTGCTGGCCGGCGGCCAGCTGCTGGCGCAAGGCGCCGGCGCGCGCGTCGACATCACGGCGGGCGACGCCGTGCTCGTGGGCGGCGGCGCCGCGAACACCGCCAACACTGGATTTGTGCTGGCAGCGGCGAACGCCATCGAGATCAACGCCGGCGGCCGGTTCGCGGTGAACGCGGACGGCCAGCTGGCCACCGCCGCCGATGCGAGCCGCCTGGCCGTCACGGCCGGCAGCATCGTCATGAACGGCACCATGCAGGCCGGCGCGCTGTACGACAGCGTGAGCGGCACCACGTCCTGGAGCGGCCGCAACGCGACCCTGTCGCTGCGCGCGGCGCAGGACATCATGCTCGGCAGCGCGACCAATGGAGGCGATCTGCTGTCGACCGGCCTGGTGCGCCTGCAAACCGGCACGAACGCGGTCGGCCTGGGCTTCTCGATGAGCGTCACCAGCGCTATCGTGGCCGACGCCACTGGCTTCGGTGCCTGGGCGGACAGCCGCAGCGGCCAGGATGGCCAGATCGAGATCGTGTCCGACGGCGACGTCCAGACTCGCGGCCTGATCCGCGCCGCCGACAGCGACGCCGACGTCGCCATCACCTCGCGCTCGCAAGTGTGGGTGAACGGCCTGGTCTACGCCTACGACAGCCTGCGCATCACCGGTGGCACGGACTCCACTGGCGTGGCCGTGCTGGTCGATACCTACTTCGTCGGCAGCGACGGCGTGGAAAACAGCGGCGGCACGCTCGACACGGCGGCCGGCGGCAGCATCGTCGTCAGCGCCATCGACGCCATCCTGGTCGAAGGCACGGTCGGCAACGCCGACCTGGGCCGCGACACGGTCGGCTCGCTGTCGATCACGTCGACGGGCAGCGACGTCACCGTCCTGCGCAACATCAGCGTCGCCGACAAGGTCAGCCTGGTCGCGAACAACATCTCGGTCCTGTCGGGCGCCTACGTGCACGCGGTCGGCCAGCAATCCGACGTCTACCTGCTGGCGCGCGGCAAGCTGCTGGTCTCTGGCGAATACGTGCTGGCCGACCCGCACGTGCCGGAAGCCCTGATCGAAGCGGGCCGCCTGATCCACCTGGCCGGTCCGAAGGTCGAGATCAACGGCCGCATCCAGGCCGGCCCGGACAACGGCACGCTTGATTCGCGCGTGCTGGTCTCGGGTGGCAGCGAAGTCAGGATCGGCGGCCTGGTCACCTCGTCGGGCAGCATCGATATCAATGCCGGCGTCAACATGAACTGGACCCGCACCCAGATGGAAGGCGTGGTGAATTCCGCGGTTCTCTCCGGCGGCGCGGTCACCATTTCCGGCCAGGCGACCATCAACGCCGCCGGCAAGATCAGCGTGCATGCGGGCGGCGACGTCACCATCAGCGCCGACAGCAGCGTCAACGCACGCGAAACGATCAAGGTCCCGGTCTACACCACGGTCGCGGACACCGTGCAGGTCGTGACCGGCTACACCCAGGTTGCCGACGGCACCACCAAGGTGCAGGTGCAGGTGCCGGTCACCACCACCATCACCGAACAGGTGGGCAACACCAGCGTCAAGACCGGCAGCGAGTTCACGACGATGGAAACGACGCTGACCCAGACCGGTTACTACAACCCGAATGCGGCGCCGGGCCAGCAGTTCAAGGAAACCTTCATCGAAGGCGTCGATTACCTGAACAAGAACATCGCCTGGGCCGCCAACGGCTTGAGCGCGCCGGCCAACAATCCGTGGGACACCGGCTACAAGGGCTGGAGCGACCTGTCGGATGACCAGCGCGCACTGGTCCTGAAGACCCTGCGCTACATGGAGCTGTACGACTTCAGCTACAAGGCGGACTCGGTCACCATCCACCGTACCGAGAACGGCAACATCGAGGAAATCAAGGGCGCCGATGCCCAGCCGAAGTGGGCCAACAACCCGAAGGTCATCTACCACATCGACGTCGATGGCTGGCGCGACAAGTACGTGCTGATGCAAAGCGGCGCCCAGGAGCAGATCCTGAACCTGGCGTTCAAGAACAACATCCGCTACCTGACCGGCGACAACACCATGGACGGCGCCAGCAACGGCGCCTGGGACAAGCCCGCCGGCGCGAATGCCGGCGAACTGGTCGGCACCTACACCGACCACGCCAACGTGCGCTATACCCAGGACAAATCCGCCTGGACCCAGCCGAACGGCGAGGGCGACGACTTCGACGACAGTATCGGGCGCTGGGCCGCGAGCTATCTCGACGGCAGCGGCATCCGTACCTACCAGCTGCAGAAGCAGACCACGGCCGAGGGCAGCTCGAACACCACCACAACGGATGTCGGCTACCTGCCGGAATGGCAGTGGAGCGCCGGCGCCACCGGCGAAGCGCACGTGGCGAAATGGAAAGACGGCCGTGCGACCGACTACGTGCACGGTTCGGCCGAATACCTCACCCAGCTGGTCAGCAACACGGCCAGCCTGACCCGGATCGACGGCAGCCACACGGTCCGCGCCAACCAGCAGGTCGGCTGGGCCGAAGGCGGCGGCTCGGTCACGGCTTACTGGGACTCGAACTACCGCGGCGGCTCGAACTACTTCAGCAACAGCAGCAGCTGGATCGGCCGCGACGCGAACGACGAGTACACCTCGTTCCTGCTGGGCTCGAACACCCACCACGTGACCCTGTACTGGGACATCAGCTACGGCGGCGGCACCAAGGTCCTGTACGGCAGCACCGGCAACATCGGCGGCGACTGGAACGACGAGGTGTCCTCGCTGAAGGTGTACGGCTACCGCTACGAGAACTACAACGACTACTCCTACGCCTGGACCTCGGAGACCAAGAAGATCTACGACACGCGCAAGCAGCTCGACTACACGCTGAGCACGATGTCGACCGACATCTTCGGCATGAAGCCGGTGTACGAGACCCACACGGTCACCACCATGGTGACCCAGGAGCAGGAAGTCACGGTCTGGAAGACGGTGCCGATCCTGAGTACCGAGACCGTGCTGCGCACGACGGTGGCGATGGTCGACGCGCCGGCCCGTACCTATGGCGAGTTCGCCGGCGAAACCATCAAGGGCAACGCCATCGACATCGACGCCGGCGGCGCGCTGAAAGTCAGCGGCAAGCTCACGGCCGACGGCGCCATGGATCTGTCGGCCTCGAGCCTGGTGCAAATCAAGGGCAACACCGTGGACGGCAAGACCGTCAGCGCCTCGCTGAACGCGGCGGCGCTCGACATCCACGCCGGCACCACGCTGCTGGTCGACGACACGGCGACCGTGCGCGGCACCGGCGACGCGGCCAGCGTGAAGCTGAGCGCGAACGGCGACATGACGATCGGCGGCAGCATCGCCGCCGCCACCGGCGCCACGCTCGACAGCGTCACGGCCAAGGGCAATCACAACATCACCCTGTCGGGCAGCATCGACGCCGGCAGCATCAGCATTGCGGCCGGTTCCGGTGCCAGCAAGGATGGCGGCATCGTCGCCGACGGCGACGCCGTGCTGAACGCCAAGCTGGGCGACATCGATCTGTCGGCCGGCAGCTACGGCGGCAGCATCGCGCTGAACAATGCCACCCTGGACGCGGAGGCCAGCGGCGCCAGCATCAAGCTGAGCGCGGCGGCGGGCCACATCGGCCAGGCCGGCGGCATGCTGAGCGCCGACAGGCTCGACGCCGGCGCCGAAAACGGCATCGTGCTCTCGACCGCGGTCGGCAGTGCGGAGCTGGCGCTGAGCGGCGCCGGCGACATCAGCCTGGCCAACGTCGGCGACCTGACGGTCACAAACGCGCAGGCGGTCGACGGTGCGATCACAATCGCCAACCGCGGCGACCTGCACGTGGTCGAGGCCCATACCCTGGGCACGGGCGAACGCAACGACATCACCCTGAGTACGCGCCAGCTCGACGGCGCGAGCGCCGACATGGCGCTGGGGAACGTCAGCGCCGGTCCGCGCGGCACCCTGAGCCTGGACGCGCAGGGCGCGATCACCGGCGACAGCGGCACCGTGGTGGGCGGCAGCGAACTGCGCATCGTGGCAGTGGCCAACCTGAAGCTGGCCACCGACGTCGACAGCTTGTACATCGACAGCGCGGCTGCAAATCCGGCGCAGCGCGCCAGCGTCGACCTGACCCAGTCGGCACGCCGCCTGGTGCTGGGCGACGTCGCGCTGGCGCACGGCAGCTTCCTGCTCCGTGCCGGCGGCAACGTCGAAATCGTCGAGCTGAACATCGCCGCCAACGCCACCGGCGACGACATCAGCGTGACCGCCGCCGGCGACATCCTGGTGCGCCACGCCTCGGCCGGCATCTACCTGGCCAGCGCCTCGGACGCGCCGGCCATCGTCGACGCCCATGGCAACGCGGTTGCGGTGAGCCAGTTCACCTCGAACGGCAACATCACCCTGGACGCGGGCGGCCGCATCGGCGAAAGCGCGGCGGACGCCGCCGTCGACCTGGTCGCGAACCGCCTGACCCTGCGCGCCGCGAACGGCATCAGCGGTCTCGAGATCGCGGTCAACAGCCTGGATGCGACCACCATCCGCAACGACATCGTGCTGGCCGACTTCGACGGCGCGCTGGAAAAGAACGCCGGCCTGGTGCTGGTCGACGCCAGCGTCACCGACACCACGAGCGGGCGCAGCGTGGCCGACATCACGGCCCAGGGCGACCTGCTGGTCGGCGCCAGGGGCAAGGCCAGCGCCGACACCCTGCGCCTGGCCAGCACCGGCGGCAACGTCACGGTGCAGGCGCCGGATGCGGCGCCGGGTTCGAACTACGGCCTGCACTACACGCGCGGCATCGCCCTGAATGCGGCCAAGATCATCGACCTGTACGAGTTCAAGGCCGGCGCCGAGCTGACCGAATACCGTGCGGGCACGAACCTGGTGTTCGGCGCCGGCGCCGACACGCTGCTGCTGCCTTCCTCGATCAGCTCGGATACGCTGATCCTGGAAACCGGCGCCAGCCTGTCAGTCAAGGGCAACCTGTACGCCAACCGCCACCTGGAACTGGTGGCGGGCCAGAACGTGACCATCGACGGCATCATCGGCGTCAAGGGCACGCGCTTCGACGGCACGGCGGCAGGCAGCATCGGCGAGGTCCTGATGTCGGCGAAGGGCAGCAGCCAGATCCTGCAGGCGACCACCGAATACGAAGCCATCCTCGGCATCGACTTCAACAACGACGGCGACCTGAAGGACAGCCGCCAGGGCGCCCCGGTCCTGACCGACAGCGGCTTCATCAACATCCAGGCGGCGGCCTTGCCGGCCGACCGCTTCGAGCTGCGCGCAGCGAAGGACATCTACGTCAAGCTGGCCGGCGGCCTCACCATGAGCGGCTTCATCGGCGGCCTGAGCGGCTACACCTCGGCGCGCAACGTCACCCTCGACATCGGCGGCAAGCTGACGGTGCTGGGCGGGATCGTCGCGGCCGACCGCGCCAGCGGCCAGCTCGACGTCAAGGCGGCGGAAATCGCCGCCGACGGCGCCTCGGTCTTCATCGCCGGCGACCTGAACGTGAAGTCGGTGAACGGCGTGCAGCTGAACACCCTGGTCAACACCATTACCCTGCGCACCACCGGCGCGGGCAACGTCAGCATCAACGAATCCGACGCCCTGTACGTGAAGTCGGTCGTGGCCCAGCAGGGCCGGATCGACATCACGGCCGGCGGCGGCGAAAGCGGCGCGGCCGGCGGCCACGCGGCCGACAATCGCTACGATTTGCGCGTCGAGGAAGTGCGCACGATCGACGACGGCTACGGTATCCGCATCCGTTCGGCCGGCGACATGTACGTCGACTACGTCGAGGCCGGCTCGGCCAAGGGCGCGCAGAAAACGGCGGGTTCGAGCGTCGAAGTCGATGCGCGCGGCACCATCTACGAGATGCTGGCGGCGGTACGCAACGACAAGGGCGAGATCGTCGGCTATGCGCTCGACCAGCGCGACGCCGACCTGTACGGCTACAGCGTGTCGGTGAAGGGCGTGACGGCGCATGCGCCGAAGCTGCTCCTGAACCAGGACATGGCCGGCACCGGCAATGAACTCGAGGTGCGCTACACCGGCCCGGATGCGGGCGGCTTCAGCACCGGCGCCTCGGAAGTGACGCAGAACACCGCCCTGAGCATGGGCGGCGCCATCGTCGACATCGGCGTCTCGACGCCGGTGCAGGCCGGCGTCGCCATCGCCCAGGTGAATCGCATCGCCTTCGGCGGTGCGGTGGCCGACGGCACCACCGTCACCGTCAAGGTCAACGGCCATGCCTATGCGGCGACCGTCGGCAAGGACGGCGTGACGGCGTCGTGGAGCTCGGTCCTGGACAAGCTCGACGCGCTGATCTCGAGCGGCGAGCAGGTCGACGTCGCGGCCGATCCGACCAACAAGCAGTTGATCCTGACCGGCAAGGTCGCCAACCGCGCGTTCAGCGTGGACGGCGTCACCGTCACCGAAACCTACCGCAACGATATTCGCGGCGCGGTGGACGACTTCGGCCTCACGCCGATCGTCGAAGCCGGTTCCAAGGTGGCCCAGGAATCGAAGATCATCTTCAACAACACCCTGAACATCGAGAACGGCAAGCTGTACGAAGTGGTGGTGAACGGCGCGGGCTACGGCGTGCGCAGCGGCGAAAACAACCTGCTGTACATCACCGGCGCGGGCAACGCGGCGATCTCGGTCGCCGTCCAGCAGTGGGGCGCCTCCGCCGATCAGGGCAGCGCCGACATCAATGCCGAGTCGAGCAGCGACGACGACTTCGAACGCACGATCGACCTGTCCGAGATGCGCCTGCTGGCCGATGGCCGCTACAGCATCACGGTCGGCAGCGATACCTTCCAGGTCGAGGCGCCGCGTAGCGGCGCGACCCTGGCCGACATCGCCAGCGCGCTGGCCAGCGCCATCGACGCGGACGCCGGCTACACGGCCAGTGCCAGCGGCAAGGTGATCACGATCAGCGCCGGCGCCGGCAAGGCCACCATCGTGGCCAGCCTGGAAAGCCTGTCCGACATCGCCGGCAACGACGCCTGGAGCGCGAGCCAGACCGGCCAGGCCGGGCGTTCGCTCGACCTGAGCGCGCTGCAAGCGGTGGACAACGCGGCTTACACCGTCACCGTGGGTGACAAGGTGTTCCGCATCAGTGCAGGCGGCAGCGCGGCGCTGAAAGACATCGTGGCCGCCCTGGCCGTCGAGATCGACGCCGACGCCGCGTTCGGCGCCAGCGCCTCGACCTTTACCGTGGATGTTTCGTGGAACAGCGTGTTCGAGCACCTCGGCACCCTGATCGAAAAAGGCGAGAAGATCGACGTCAGCGCGACCGCGCAAGAGATCTCGAACCACACCCTGGTCTTGAAGGCCAGGGACACCAACGTCGCCTTTACCGTGGACGCGGTGGGCGTGAGCGCGCTCGCCAGCGTGGTCGACCACGGCGCCGAGCCGCTGCGCGCGGCGGCTACCGGCGTGGCCCAGCAGAGCGAAGTCGTGTTCGGCGGCAGCGTTGCCGCCGGCACCGTGTACGGCGTGGTCGTGGACGGCAAGGCTTACCTGGTCCGCACCGGCCTGAACGACTACCTGACCGTGAACAACGCCGACGACGCCCTCATTGCGCTCTCGGTGCACAAGGATGGCGTGGCGGAAACCGCCGAAGGCCTGGGCCTGGGCCAGGTGAAGGTCAGCGCCGCCGGCCACGACCTGGCGCGCACCGTGACCCTGACCGGCCTGAGCGCGATCGCGGGCGACACCTACACCCTGAAGATCGGCAGCGAGAACTTCAAGTACACGGCCAAGGCCGGCGACACCACGCAGGACATCGCCACCGGCCTGGCAGCGGCGATCGCCAGCGCCCATCCGGACGGCGAAGGCAGCGGCCGCGTCACGGCCAGCGTGCGCCAGCTCGACGTGGCGGGCACCTGGACCGGCGTGCTGGGCGCGCTCGAGACCCTGGTCGAAGCCGACGGCCGCGTCAGCGCCGCGGTCGACGCCAGCGACAAGAGCCTGACCCTGACCGCGACCGCCACCAACACGGCGTTCGCGATCAACGCCGTGCTGGCCACCCCGGCGCTGACCGTGCTGGTCGACGCCGTCCAGCCGACGGTTGTCGCCGGCCACGACGCCAAGCAGGTCACCACGATCGTCTTCGACGACCCGGCCGACGCCGCGAACGACCCGGCCGACGCGGCGTACACGCTGAAGAACGGCTTCAGCTACACCATGAAGGTGAACGGCAACCCGTACACCACCACGGTCGGCGACGGCGCCGGCCAGGTGGCGGCCAACTGGAGCGCGATCCTGAATGACCTCGGCACGAAAATCGCCGCCCGCGAAGGCGTCGGCTTCAGCGTCGACGCCGCCAACTTCACCCTGACCCTGACCGCCGTCGCCGACAACACCGCCTTCACGGTGGCCGACGTCGCCGTGAGCGAAGCGGGCGTGCGTGCGGTGGACGGCGGCGTGGTCTCGAACGGCGCCACCCCGAGCGTGGCAGCAGGCGTCGACAGCACCCAGCGCAGCGAACTCGAGTTCCGCGACACGCCGAAGGGCAGCTTCCTGTACACCGTCGTCATCGACGGCGGCAGCTTCAGCGTGAAGGTCGGCGACACCGTGGCCGGCCAGACCGTGACGGCAAACTGGGCCTCGGTCCTGGGCGCCCTGGCCGCGAAGATCGACGCCAGCAGCGCCGGCGTCGACGCTTCGCTCAGCGGCCAGACGCTGGTGCTGGTGGCCAAGGAGGCGAACGACGCCTTCCGCGCCAGCGCCTCGGCCCAGGACAACGACCCGGACCGCCAGCTGAAGGTGGACGGCGACTTCGTCCTGATCGTGCCGGACCGCGCCGCGGGCAGCTTCTCGCTCGAGGCCAGCGGTTCGCTGACGGTGGTGAACCTGCCGACCCACGCCGGCGAAACCATCCACCTGGGCGCCAAGGACGGCTCGCTGGTGGTGGTGTCGAGCCTCGACGTCGGCAGCGCCGGCAGCGTGACGCTTGCCGCGGGCAAGGGCCTGACCCTGGGCGGCACCATCACCGCGGGCAGCCTGGACGTCACCGCGGGCGGCGAACTGACCCTGAACACGGCCGTGTCGAGCATGGACATCGACATGTCGACGGCATCGAGCCAATCGAGCCTGGTGGTGCAGCAAAGCACCGCCGGCATGGCGCTGGCCATCGGCACCCTGGTCATGAGCGGCGGCGACGTCACCGTGATCGTCGACGGCGACATCACCATCGGCTCGCTGGTCGAGGCTGCCGGCTTCAAGGGCAACATCAACATCGTTTCCCTGCACGGCAACATCAGCATCGGCAACCTGCTGGCGGGCGGCGGCCATGTGACGCTGAGCGCCCTGAACGGCTCGGTCACGGCCGGCACGAATGGCGGCGTGCTGGTGGCCGACACCCTCGACATCAGCGCCGGCGGCAGCATCACGGTGAAGGCAAGCGGCGGCGCGGGCGGTCTCACGGTCAACACGCTGGAAAGCAGCGGCCACGGCGCCGTGGTCCTGAACGTCGCGTCCTCGCTGGTGGTGAACGCCGCCATCGCGGCCGGCGCCAGCAACGCGGTCAGCCTGAATGCGGCCGGCACGCTGGTCGTCAACAGCGCGGTGGTCACCGAACTGGGTTCGATTACCCTGAACGGCGCCACCGGCTTGAGCCTGGCGGCGGAAGCCGACCTGAGCTCGCGCACCGGCGCCATCACCCTGGACGCCGGCAGCGGCGCCCTGCGCATGGCCGGCGACACCGTCGTCGATGCCGGCTCCGGCATCCTGAAGCTCGATGCGGGTGGCCAGATCACGCTCGGCAAGCTGGTGACCACCTCGAACGCCGACCTGGTCATCCACAGCGGCGGCGTGGTCGACGGCGCCGAAGGCAGCACCGACATCGTGGCCGCGGATGCGCGCCTGGTGATCGTCGCCAACGGCGGCATCGGCGCGGCCGGCAACGCCATCGAGACCCAGGTGCGTGCACTGGACCTGACCAACAACGGCACCGGCGACATCGCCATCCAGGACGTCGATTCGCTGGTGCTGGAACGCGTGGTGCAGAACGGCGCCGGCGAAGTCAAGCTGTCGACCCTGAACGGCGCGCTCGACACCGTGCGCGGCGGCGCCGGCGTGGTCTCGACCACCGGCAACGTCAATTTGTATGCAGGCGGCGCCAATGGCCATATTACCCTCGGTGCGGACATCGTCACCGGCGGCGGTGCGGTCAGCCTGCGCGCCGAGAACGGCAACGTCCTGCTGGGCGCGGGCATCCGCGTCCACGGCAGCGGCAACATCGACATCACGGTGGCCAAGGGCGCGCTGCTAAACGACGCCAGCGTGAGCAACTGGAAGAGCGTGAATGGCGCGATCGACCCGCAGGTCGATTGGGCCATGCGCTACGGTAAATTCACGGCCGACCAGGCCACGGGCGAAATCCGCAGCGCCAACATCGAGGACTACAACGTCGCCAACCACCTGGCCAACGGCGTGGTGCTGCGCGCGGCGGGCGGCGCCTATGTCCAGACCACGGGCGGCAAGCTGACCATCACGGCCCAGGGCGCGATCGGCGCCGCCATGCCGGGCTTCCTGTTCAGCCCCGACTCGATCGTGATCGATGCGGTCTCCTTGAGCGTAAGCAGCATCGAGCGCGCCAACGTTTCGCTGATCGCCACCGGCACCGTGCAGGTGGAAGCCGGCAGCGGCAGCGCCGACAGCGGCACCCGCGGCGGCAGTACCGGCGTGTCGAACCTGAGCGGCAGCCAGGTCATCAGCCAGGCGATCGACGCCTCCGGCGAAGACATCACGATCCTGGCGAATGACGTGCAGATCGGCGCCGGCGTGCGCAGTGCCGGCGCCCAGCTGAGCATTGCCGCGCTGGACCCGACCCGCACCATCTTCCTGGGCGACGACGCCGCTGGCGGCCTGTCGAGCAGCAATGCGCTCTACATCAGCAACAACGCGCTGAACAACCTGAATGACGGCTTCCGCCAGATCCTGATCGGCGGCGCCCAGAGCGCGGCCCACATCGTGATCGGCGACACCGCCGGCACTCTTGATGTGGTGCTGAAGGACTCGCTGGTGGTGCAGAATTCGCTGTTGGGCGGCGAAGTGGCGATCAACCAGAACCTGGTGCTGCAGGGCGAATCCGGCCTGACGATCTACGGTTCCGGCCACACCACGACGATCTCGGCCAGCAGCGTCAGCGCTTCCTGGGCCTATATCGACGACTCGGTGAAGATCGACGGCGCCACCGCCACCAACCACAAGGTGGTGCTGACGGCGACCGCCGGCGACATCCAGCTGGGCGGCTCGGCGGCGCATTCGCTGAACGGCGACGGCCTCGATCCGGAAGACTTGCTGGAACTCTCGGCGAGCGGCAACATCGTCGTCACCGGCATGGTGGGCAATACCGATGCGCTGGAAGGCATCACCATCACCCAGGCCAACAACGTCACCTTCAAGGGCGAGGTCACGGTCAACGGCGACTTCAGCATCAATGCCAGCGGCGTGGTCACCTTCGAGCAGTCGGTGCACCTGACCGCGGGCTCGTTCCGCATCACCGGCGCCACGCTGGTGGTGTTCAAGGGCGGCGTGACGGTCGACGGCGGCGGCGACATCTTCCTGGAAGGGAACGAGATCAACTTCCAGAGCGGCGAAAGCTCGATCGTCGGCACCGGCATCCTGACCCTGCGCCCGGCGACCGTCGGCATGAACATCGAAGTCGGCGGCCCGGCCCTGGAAAACACGGCTTACCTGAACATCGACAACGCGGAGATCGCGAGCTTTGCCTCGACCTTCAGCAAGATCGTGATCGGGCGCCAGGAAGGCGCGACCGTCGGCTACCTGGCCGGCGCGCATGCCGACGACCAGTCCGGCCAGGTGCGCCTGGGCGCGATCCAGGCGCCGCAGCAGTACACCTTCCACAGCGCGCTGGAAGTGTATGGCCAGAACATCGTGGTCGAAGACTTCGCGAACCCGGCCTTCCAGTTCATGGTGAACGGCAGCTTGAGCCTGGACGCCTACAACGGCATCTCGATCCACAACGGGGTCGAGGCGCACAACAGCAACATGTCGCTGTATGCGGCCACCGGCGCAATCGTTCAGTCGAATCCGACCGGCGACCTCGATGGCGCGTCGAGCGAACCGCTGCGTGCACTGAACCTGAGCCTGCACGCCGGCAGCGGCATCATCCTGCCGTTCGCGCAGGTGAACAGCCTCACCGCCGTGAACACCGGCGACGGCGACATCGTGATCAACAACCTGGCGCGCGACGCGGCCAGCGGCGCAGTTGGCAACTACGGTGGCGACCTGCGCGTGGACGGCATCAGCCAGGCCAGTGCGCAGGGCGACAACATCGCCATCTCCACCGGCGCCGGCAAGCTGCTGGTGCAGGGGGGCGGCATCGTCACCGTCGGTGGCGGCAGCGTCAGCCTGAACGCGGGCGGCAGCGGCGCGACCATTACCGTCGACAGCGCCATTGCTGCCAACGGCGGCGCGGTCACGCTCGGCGCGGACGGCAACGTCCACCTGCGCGATGGCGGCATCGCCAACAGCAGCGGCGGCAGCATCAGCGTGAGCTCGACCTCGGGCACTGTCACGCTGTCGGAGTCGATCGCCTCGAACGGCGGCCTGGTGCGCCTGAACGCGGGCGCCGCCATCGTCATGGACAGCGGCACCGCCGTCACCTCGGTGGGCGGCGGCAACGGCGCGGTCACCATGACCGCGGGCGGCTCGATCCTGGTCTCGCAGGTCATCGCCGACGGCGCCATTGGCCTGACGGCCGGCGGCGCCATCGTCGACAACCTGGCGGGCGACGGCATCAACCTCGACGGCGACACCGCCGCCGCGGCCCTGTCGGCAGCGACCGGCATCGGCAGCAGCGGCGCGCTGCAGACGCGCCTGGCCTCGGTCACGCTGGCCAACACCACGGCCGGCAGCGTGCTGCTGCGCGAAGCCACGGCGCTGCGCATCAATGGCGCGTTGCTCGGCGGCAGCGCCGGCAACCTGGCCATCGTGACCGTCGACGGCGCCATCGTCGTCGACGGCCTGGTCGACAGCACCGGCGCGTCCGGCAACATCCTGCTGCAAAGCGGGGAAGCGGGCGAGGGCACCGCAAGCGACATCACGGTGCGCGCCGACATCGGCTCGGGCGCGGGCAGCATCAGCCTGGTCTCGACCGACGCCATCGTCATCGACGACAACCTGGCCAGCTACGCGCCGCGCATCGAAACCCGCGGCGCCGGCAAGACCCTGGACCTGGCCGCGGCAAGCTTCATCACCCTCGAAGCCCAGGCCCAGCTCTTGGCCCGCAACGGCAACGTGCGCGTGGACGCCCAGGGCGGCGACCTGGTGCTCGGCGTGGTGAATGCCGGCACCGGCAGCGTCTCGCTGGCGGCGAGCGGCAGCATCCTCGACGCCCAGGGCGACGACGCGGCGGCCGTCCGTACGGTCAACGTGATCGCCGGCGCATTGCGCATGGAGGCTGGCGGCACGGTCGGCCAGGAGGCCGCAGCGCTCGAAGTGCAGGCGGCGACGCTGGCCTTTGCGGCGCAGGGTGGCACGCAGTTTGGCAGCTCGGTTCTTGCGAGCGGCAACACCACGCTCGGCCAGGTGGCTGGCGTGGCGGTGAACCGCGTCGGCGCCGACGGCACTGCCGTGGCAAACGCCGGCGGCGCAGCGCTGGCCGGTGTCCAGAACGGCAGCGGCAACCTGGTGCTCGGCGGCGCCAACCTGGTCATCGACGCGGCCCTGGTAGCGACCGGCGGCAACCTGCGCATCGAGGCGAGCGGCACCCTGGCGGTGAACGCGGCGCTGAGCGCGCAGGATGGCAGCATCAGCCTGCTGGCCGTGGGGAACATCACGCAGTCGGCGGCGGCAACGCTGTCGACCGCGGTCGGCACGATCGACGTTGCGTCGAGCGCCGGCGCGGTTCTCATGGTCGACGGTGCGCGCGCCGTCACCAACGCCGGCAACATCCGCTACCAGGGCGCCACCGGCGTCACGGTGGCGCTGCTGGACGCGCGTTCGAACGCCGACCGCGCGGCCGGCAGCCTGGCGGGCCAGGCCGGCTGGGGTGCGGTCAGCATCGTCAGCGGCGGTGTGATTGGAGACGCGGCCGAGGCGGGCAACGCTGTCGACGTGTACGCGAAAGCCCTGCGCCTGAACGCCGGCGCGGCCATCGGCAGCGGCGCCGATGCGCTCGACACCGAAACCATGCTGCTGAGCGCTATCGGCAACGGCATGTTCGTGAACGAGGTATCCGACGTGGTGCTCGGCGAGGTTGGCGAGATCCGCGTCGACCGCGTGCTGGCAAACGTCGCCACGGCCGGTTCGCAGCGTGCCGACGCGGCGCAGGCTGGCCTGGTCAGCGGCGCGGCGCTCGTGCTGCAGGCTGGCGGCGACATCGCCAGCGGCGCCACGATCGGTGCTGCGGGCAACCTGCTGTTGCAGGCTGGCCGCGACCTGTCGACCAACCTGGCTCCGGTCACGGCCGGCGGCAACATCAGCCTGTCGGCCGGACGCGATTTGATGCAGAACGCGGCGGTGAACGCGGCTGGCGGCAGCATCGACCTGGCTGCGGCGCGCAACGTCAGCATGGCCAACGGCATGACGGTCGCCGCCGGCGGCAACGTGCGTGTCGAAGCCGGCACTACGCTGGAGCTGGGCAGCATCGCCAGCGGCGCCAACGTCAGCCTGGTGGCGGCGTCCATCGTCGACATCGGCAACGACATCGACGTGCGCGCGGCTGCGCTGCGTATCGCGGCCGGCAACGTCGGCAGCAGCGCGGCCCACCTGCAGCTGGACGTGGGCACACTGGCGGCGACTGCCGGCAGCGGCGGCCTGTACCTGGACAACAGCGGCGCCCTGAACCTGGGCAGCGTCGCCGCTTCGGTGAACCGCGTGGCGGCCGACGGCAGCAGCAGCGCCGTGGTCGATGCGGCGATCAATGGCGTGGCCTCGGACGGCAACCTGGTCCTGGGTGCGGCATCGATGACGGTGACCCGTGACCTGGACGCGGCGGGTAACCTGCTGCTGGCCACGGGCGGCGATCTGTCGCTGGCGGCACAGGTCAGCAGCCAGCACGGCAGCATCTCGCTGGACGCCGGCCGCGACCTGCAGCAAACGGGCGCGGTGCGCACCCTGGAAGCGGGCCGCAGCATCGAGCTGCGCGCAGCCGGCAACCTGGCGATGGGCGCAAGCGCGTCGGTCGCCACACTCGACGGCGCTGTCAGCCTGTCGGCGGGCGGCAGCCTCACCGTGGCCCGTGTCGGCGCAGGCCAGGGCACGGTCGGCCTCCAGGCCGGCGCCAGCGTGCTTGACGCGGACGTGGCCGGCGACAGCCTGGTCAACGTCACGGCCGCCGCGCTGCGCCTGCAGGCGGGTCATGCCGTGGGCAGCGCGGCTAATGCACTGGAAACCAGTGTCGGTGTCCTGGCGGCGCAAGCCGGGGCGGGCGGCCTGTTCGTCGCTGAGGCGAACGGCGTCGCACTGGCGTCGGTTGGCCTGGGTGTCGAGCGCATCGGCGTCGATGGCACGGCGGCAGTCGGCGCCGTGGCGGCACTGAACGGCGTCGACGTGACCGGCAACGTGGTGCTGTCGGCGAACGCCGGCGACATCGCGGTGGGCGCCGGGCAGGCCCTGCGCGGCGCGCATGTGGCGCTGACGGCGGTACTCGGCGGTATCGTGGTCGGCGGCAGCGTCGACGCGGCGGCCGGCAACCTGTCTCTGGCCGCAAGCAACATCGTGGTCGATGTGGCGGGCCAGGCCAGGGCCACCGGCAACGTCGAATTCGATGCGGCGCGTTTGAACGTGGTATTCGGCAGCGTGCTGGCCGGCGGCGGCAAGCTGATGCTGAACGGCGGCGGCGACCTGGTGGTCGCGGCCGGCGCGGTGGCAGGCGCGCAGGGCGACGTGGAACTGCGTTCGGCCGGCGGCATCACCGTGGGCGGCAACGTGCAGTCGCTGGACGGCAACGCCGTCCTGGCGGGCGGCGCCATCGCGGTTGGCGCGCAAGGCCAGCTGGCTGCGCACGGCAATGCGGCGCTGCGCGCAAGCGCTTCGGTCTCGATCGAGGGCGCGCTGGACGCGGGCGGCAATGCGGTCCTGGTGGCCAACAACGGTAATCTCGCCGTCGGCGCTAATGCCGCGGTCCGTGCCGGCAGCGGCAACCTGCTGCTGCAGGCCGGCGCCGGAAATATCGTGCTGGACGGCGGCGCGCAGGCAGGCTGGAGCATCAGCCTGAACGCGCAAACCGTCGCCCAGAACGGCAAGCTGATGGCGGGCGACAGCATCGACGTCAGCGCGCTGGGCGCCATCCTGATGAAGGACGGTAGCGTGGCGCGCGGCGCCAGCCTGCGTTACGCGGCGGGTGGCGACATCGCTGTCGGCCTGCTCGACGCCGGCAGTGGCGGCGTCAGCCTGGTGGCAGGCGGCGCGATCGTCGACGCCCAGCGCGCCGGCGACGTGCAGGACCTGAACGTGAAAGCGGGCGCACTGCGCATGACGGCTGGCAGCGGCATCGGCATGGGCAATGCGCTGGACACCGCGGTCGCTTCGCTGGCGGCGTCCAGCGCCGCCGGCAGCATCGACCTGCTGGAAGCCGATGGCGTGAACGTGCCGGCAGCCGGTGTCGCCGCCGCTGTGGAGCGCGTCGGCCTTGATGGCAGCGTCAGCGTGGTGAACGACGCCGCGCTGGTTGGCGTGACCGCGGCCGGCGGCAGCACCACCATCGTCTCGCACACCGGCGAAGTGGTGTTCGGCCAGCCGCAGAACGTGGGCAGCGGCCAGGACCTGAACCTGGTCGGCGACGAACTGACGATCGGCCAACCGCTGGCAGGCGAGGGCGGTACGCTGGCGATCCGTCCGAACGACAACGCACTGGACATCCAGATCGGCGGATCGCGCAACAACAGCGGCAACGGCGGCCTGTACCTGGCGCCGGCAACGCTGGACAACCTGGCCGGCGGCTTCGACCAGGTGGTTATCGGCGGCGG
Organism: Massilia sp. BAP21; assembly: GCF_057801335.1. Lineage (NCBI taxonomy): Bacteria > Pseudomonadati > Pseudomonadota > Betaproteobacteria > Burkholderiales > Oxalobacteraceae > Massilia > Massilia sp. BAP21. Next base: position 5,215,871 of record NZ_CM173596.1, on the reverse strand, counting down.
TGCGGCGGCGCCGGGCCAGGACATCGTCATCGATGGCCGGGCCACGCCGGTCGTGTTCCGCGACAGCCTGGTGCTGGACGGTTCCGGCGCCGGCAGCCAGGTAGCCGTGTCCGGCCAGCTGGTGGCCGAGGCGCTCGACGTGCGCGGCGCGCTGGCCATCACCGGCCCGGTCATCATCTCGACCGGCAACGGTGCGGCAAGCGGCGGCGACATGGTCTTCGCCCAGGGCATCGACGGGGCCGGCACCGGGGCGAGCCTGGTACTGGCGGCCGGCGGCGACAACATCGTCGTCAACGGCGCGATCGGTGCCAACGGCGTGCTGGCTGGCCTGGCGGTGCGCGACGTGCGCAACGTCAGCTTCGCCCAGGACGTCACGGTGAACGGCGACGTCACCGTCGACGCGACCGGCGTGGTGCGCTTCGACGGCGCGCTGAACGTGGCCGGCGGTTCGCTGACCATCCGTGGTGCGAGCCAGGTCGTTATCGGCGACATCGTGTTCAGCGGCGTGGCGGGTGACTTCGTCATCGAGGCCGACAGCCTGGTCATGAACGGCGACGTGCACGGCGCCGAACAGGTCGTGCTGCGTCCGGGCGACGCCGGCCGCGACATCGTGGTCGGCGGTGCCGGCGCGGCCGGCGCCTTCAGCGTCACCGACAGCATGCTCGGCCACCTGGCCGGCGCAGGCCAGTTGGTGATCGGCGTGCAGGGTGCGGACGGTCATGCGGCAGCTGGCGCGGGCAAGGTCAGCATCGTGGCTACCGACTTCGCGGCTCTGACCAAAGCACCGCTGCAGGTCTTCGGCAGCACGGTCGTGGTCGAGGCAAGCGCGGGCAGCCTGGTCGCCGCCAACGACCTGGTGCTCGACGGCCGCGACGGCGTGGTCCTGCACGACAGCGTGTCGGCCACCCGTGGCGACCTGCTGGTGTACAGCGCGAACGGCGCCGTGCAGATGGATGCCGGCACGGTCCTGAGCGGCAGCGGTTCGGTAACGGCCCAGGCAGCCGGCAACCTGGCGCTGGCCGGGGTCGAGGGCAAGCAGGTGGTCGTGAAGAGCGGCGGCGTGATCCTCGACGCGGCAGGCGACGATGCGGTGAACATCGTGGCCGACACCGTGGCCCTGTACGGCATGGGTCCGCAGCTGGGCATGGGCAACGCGGTCGAGGTGCAGTCGCCATCTCTGTTCGTGGAAGCGCCGCGCGGCATCGTGGTGCAGGATACGGGCCCGGACGGCCGTACCCACTTCTACGTGCTCGACGGCGCCACCATGTACGAGGCGGCGGTGGCGGTCGGCGAAACGGTGCGTCACACCGAAGACCCGACCCCGGTGCTGCCGGTGCTGCCGTCGCTGGCACCCGCGCCGGCAGCCGGCTTCGGCTTCGACGCGTCGCTGCGCACGGCCTCGGTCAGCGGCACCGCGCTCTACCTGGCGGCACACGGCCAGGCCGATGCGCCGGCAAAGAGCGGCGCACTGGTCGCGAACGCGCAAGGCATCGGCGCCGATTCGGCCGACGCCACGGCGCTGCCGATCGCGTTCTGGCTGGAAGACCTGACGCTGTAATCGCGATCACAGCGCTTCGATAAAGGCCGGGCTGTCCGAAAGGGCAGCCCGGTTTTTTTTACGATTTTTCCCGGTTCAGGACAAGCTTTGTTGCGCGACGCAGACGCTTGCGGGCCTGCTTCAGGCCCCTTCGGGCAGGGCGCCCAAATGTTCTTGACAGCAAAATGGAAAGAATCGACACTGGCCGCCTTGTTTGCAGTGCTAAAGAGCAACAACCAAATCATATGAGTAACCACGCCGTCGCACACTGGACCCGCACCTCCGCCACCTGGCTCGGCTGCGCCGTTCCCGTCTCCCTGTTGCTGGCCGCTTGCGGCGGCGGAGGCGGCAGCAAGCCAGCCCCTGCGCCGGCGCCGCCCCCGCCGGTGGCCATCAAGCCGACCGTGTTGGCCCTGGGCGACGCGCGCGCCGCCAAGGGCCTGGACGGCCAGGCGCTGCTCGGCTTCCGTCTGGCGCTGCGCGCCGACGCGAATTTCCCGGCCCAGGTCAGCTTCACGGTCGAAGGCGGCACCGGCGGCGCCAGCTGCGCAGCCGGCGTCGACTACCTGACCCCGGCCAGCACCAGCATGAGCCTGGCCAGCGGCAGCAGCCAACGCCAGTTCAACCTGCAGGTCTGCCCAGGCAGCGCCAGCGCCGACAAGGTCCTGACGGTGCGCTGGAACGACGGCGCCAACAGCGGCACGGCGAGCGGCACCATCCGTGCCAACAGCGTTGCGGCCGGCGCCGGCATCGACAACAGCAAGCGCCTGAACGACACCGGCATCGCGGCCTGCGCCAGCGCCGGCGCAAACGGACTGGCTTGTCCGCAAACCGGCTTCGCCGGCCAGGATGCCGAGACCGGACGCGACGCCAACGAGCGCGTGGTCGGCCAGGGCAGCTACAAGACGAGCGGCTTCGTCATGACCGTGCTGCCGGGATCGGCCTGCGTGCAGGACAGCGTCACCGGCCTGGTCTGGGAAGGCAAGAGCGGCACCGGCCTGCATGCGCCGGACAACACGTATACCTGGCTGCTGCGCAATGGCGCCAATGGCGGCGCGGCCGGCACCGCCAACGGCGGCGTCTGCAGCGGCAGCAACTGCGACACCGAGAGTTTCGTGGCCGCCGTCAATGCCGAGCGCTGGTGCGGCTTCTCCGACTGGCGCCTGCCGACGGCCGACGAGCTTTCTGGCATCGTCGACGCCGGCGCCACCGTTGCGCCGACCATCCGCGCGCAGTTCGCCGGCCAGGCCGCGGCGCCATACTGGAGCGCCTCGCCCAAGGCGGGTGACGCCGCCGGCGCCTGGATGGTCGACTTCAACAGCGGCGTGGTCGGCGCGGCCGCCAAGACCAGCCCGCAACGCGTGCGCCTGGTGCGCGGCAACTGACCGTCACCCGACCCAACTCTCGGCAACCGAACACGGAGTCCACATGAAATTCCCACTGCGTCACTGCGCGCTGGCGCTGGCCGTCCTGCTGGGCGCGGCGCCACTCGCCCAGGCCGCCTGCAACGGCATCGACATCGCGGCCGACACCCCGGATGCGCGCTTCAAGGACGGCGCCGGCGGCGTGGCCGACAGCGCCACCGGCCTGGTCTGGAAGCGCTGCCCGGAAGGCCTGGGCGGCGCCGCCTGCGACAGCGGCACGCCGGTCACCGGCAACTGGGGCGAAGCCCTGGCGCGCGTCGCCGCCGTCAACGCGGCCGGCGCGACCCTGGGCGAGGGCCACAGCGACTGGCGCCTGCCGAACCGTAACGAACTCGCCTCGCTGGTCGAGCGCAAGTGCACCGCGCCGGCCATCAACGCCTCGGTGTTCCCGCGCACCCCGGCCCAGAGCTTCTGGACCGCTTCGCCCTACAGCCTGAATGCGGGCCTGGCGTGGTACGTGGACTTCAACGCCGGCGACGTCGCCGCCGCGCCGAAGACCGGCGCCCGCAACATCCGCCTGGTCCGCGGCGGAAACTGACGCGCTGTACCCGGCAACCCATAGCAAGACACCGCACCCCATAACAACACAACACCATGCACGGGCACTGAGGACAGGGCCCGGCCAACAGCCAACACTGGAGATTCACATGTTCAAGCAAGTCGTTCCCGTCAACCAGCAGCGCCACGCTGGCAAGAAGATCAAGCAGGTCGAGGGCTTCGGCTTCGCCTCGCAGTTCCACATCGCCTACGTGACCACCCACGAGTTCGTGCGCTCGGCCGCGATCTACCCGCTGGTCTTCATCGAAGACAAAGAGAAGGACGAGTTCCGTCCGGTCGCCCTGCTGGGCCTGGACGCGGGCGAGAACCTGTTCGTCGGCGAGAACGGCAAGTGGTCGGCTTCCTACGTGCCGGCGATCATCCGCCGCTACCCGTTCGCACTGTCGCAGGCGAGCGATGACGGCCGCTTCCTGGTCTGCGTCGACGAAGGCAGCGAGCTGCTGAGCGACACCGAAGGCACCCCGCTGTTCAACGAGCAGGGCGAGCCGACCGAAGTGATCGAGAACGTCAAGCGCTACCTGTCGGAACTGCAGCAGATGGACGCCATTACCGCCGAGTTCTGCAAGTTCCTGGCCAAGAACAACCTGTTCGTGCCGCTGAACATGCGCGTGCGCCAGAACGACAAGATCAAGAACATCTCGGGCTGCTACGTCATCAACGAAGAGCGCCTGAACAACCTGTCGGACGAGCTGTTCCTGGAAATGCGCACCAAGCACTACCTGCCGGCCATCTACGCCCAACTGACCTCGCTGTCGCAGATCGAGCGCCTGGTCATGCTGAAGGACGAGCAGGCCAAGCCGGCCGCCTGATTCCAGGCCGGGCAGGCCTGCGCCTGCCGAACCATGTCGGGCCCGCAGCTGCACCAGCTGCGGGCCCGACGCGATTCTACGCCCCGTTTTTTTGGCATTTATGGCAATGACCGTGTTGAACCCGCTGCATCCTCCATTGCGTCTTCCGCTGCGTGCGACGCGCCGTGCCTGCGCGCTGCTGGCGCTCGGCCTGGCCTGCGCCGGCGCGCCGGCTGCACCGGCCGGGGCAGGGGTGTTCGACCCGGCCGCCGCCCGCCCAGCTTCGGCTCCGGCCGCGGCCCTGAAGGGCAACGTGGTGCTGACCCCGAAACTGCTGTTGCAGCTGGTCGCCGGCCACAGCGCCGAAGTGGCCTACAGCCGCGCCCAGATCGAGGTCGCCGGTGAACTCAGCAAGGCCGAGGCGGCGCTATACGAGATGGTGCTGTTTTCCAGCCTGCGCAAGGACGATACGCTGCGCCAGCGCACCGTCGAGGAACGCATCTCGAGCATCGCCACCAGCAAACTCGACGTGCTCGACGAGCGCCTGCAAACGGCCGAGGTCGGGCTGCGCGAACGCCTGCCCAGCGGCGCCGACATCAGCCTCAGCTACCGCGCGCGCCAGCAGCGCAACAACATCATCGCCAGCGCCTCGCCGAGCGATACCCAGTACGACGGCGCCCTGGTGCTGCAACTGCGTCAGCCGCTGCTGCGCGGCTTCGGCAAGAGCGTCATCGAAACCGACCTGAAGGTGGCGCGGGCCGAGGAAAAGATCGCGTCCCTGCAGTACCGCCAGCAGCTCCTGAAAAGCGGGAACGACGCCCTGGCCCTGTACTGGCAGCTGTACCGGGCGCTGGAAGTGAGCCGCATCCGTGAGCAGGCGCTCGACTACGCACGTCGTGTCGAAGCCGACACCCTGGCGCGCATCGAGGCCGGCAAGCTCGCCGCCAGCAACAGGATCGAGGCGCGCAGCGCCGTGCTGGTGCGCGAGGTCGAGCAGATCCGCGCGGCCCAGGGCGTGCGCGAGGTGCAGTCGCGCCTGGAGACCCTGTTGAACGTGCCGAACCTGTCCGAGCAGATCACGCTGTCGGTGCCGGCGAACGCCGCCGAAGCCAGCCGCGTCGAGCCGACTAGCCTGGCGCAGCGCTATGCCGACGCCCTGGGCCGCTGGCCGGCGCTGGGCATTGCGCGCCTGCGCCACGAACAGGCCGGCATCCGCCTCGACTACGCGCGCAACCAGAGCCTGCCGGCGCTCGACCTGGTGCTGAGCAATACCCGCACCGGTTTGTCGGGCAGCTACGGCACCGCGCGCGAACTGACCGAGGGCGGCCACTATCCGTCGTGGTCGATCGGCGTGAACCTGGAAGTGCCGCTCGGCGGTAACCAGAAAGCGCGCTCGCAGGCGCGCGCCCAGGATGCGCGCGTGCACCAGGCCGAGCTCGAGGTCGACTCGATCCGCTCGGCGCTGGCGAACGACGTGCGCACGCGCTGGGAACAGGCGCGCGCCGGCCTTGATGAAGTCGAGCGCATGCGCGCCGACATCGAACTGCGCACCGAGATGCTGCGCATCGAACGCGTGCGCTACGACGCCGGCATGGGGCTGCTGTCCCAGTTGCTGCTGCGCGAATCCGAACTCACCGAAAGCCGCCAGCGCCTGGTCGACAGCCTGGCACGCATGGGGCAGGCCAACGACGCCCTGCTGTACGCCGACGGCAGCCTGCTCGACCACTATGCCATCACCCTGGAACACTGACATGCCTCTTCTCCGTCCGCGTGCACGCCTGAACCTTACCGCTGCGCTGGCCGGCGCCCTGTTCGCCGCCGCACTGCCGGCCCTGGCCACCGAATACGTGGGCCTGGTCCACCCGAAGAACGAGCTCACCCTGAGCATGGGCGTGCCCGGCGTGGTGGCCCGCCTCGACGCCCGGCCCGGCCAGGCGGTGCGCGCCGGCCAGACCCTGATGGTGCTCGACGACCGCATGCAGGCGCTGGAAGTGTCGCGGCGCCAGGTGGTCTATGAAGACAACAGCGAGCTGAATGCGGCGCGCGACCGCGTGCGCGTGCTGCAGGGGATGTACGAGAGCACCAAGCGCGTCTACGACAGCACCGGCTCGATCAGCCGCGACGAGATGGGCAAGCTCGAGGTCGAGTATTCCGGCGCCCGCGCGCGCCTGGAACAGCTGCAGGCGCAGAAGCGCCGCGAAAAGGTGGAATACGACAGCGCCCTGCAGGAACGCGCGCTGCGCGCCCTGAATGCACCGCGTGGTGGGGTGCTGACCCGCGTCGAGCCAAAGGCCGGCGAGTGGATCAAGCCGGGCGAAGTCCTGATGGTGCTGGTCGACGCCTCGCAGCTGTACCTGACCACGAATGTGCCCCTGAGCGCGGTGCCGGGCCTGAAGGCGGGCCGCGAGATCGGCGTGCGCTTCGAGGACGCCGCCGGCAGCGCGCCGGCCAAGGGCCGCGTGAGCTACGTGTCGAGCGTGGCCGACGCCGCCAGCGGCCTGGTCGAGGTGCGCGTCGACGTGCCGAACCCGGGCCTGCGCATCCGCCCCGGTATCAAGGGCATGATCGACCTGCCGCTGCGCCAGGCCGGCGCCAACTGAACGATCCGGAGCTTCGATGAACCGCCCAGCAGACTTCCAGCCGCCCGCCGGCACCCCGGCCCCGCGCGACGCCAGCACCGTGATCCGCGACCTGACGGCGCTGCGCCGCCAGCCGCGCGAACGCCTCGGTTACTGGAACGACTATTGCACGCTGCTGCGCGAGCTGTGCCGCGCCGGCACGGCCTTGCTGGTGCAGCGCGGCCCCGCTTCCCCAGGCACCCCTGGCGAATGGCGCCTGCTCGGCGGCGCCGCCGGCGACGACTGGGCGCTGCGCCACTGGCCGGCCGTGGTTGCCGGCCGCGCCGGCCAGCCGCTGGAGAAGGGTTTCGCGGTGGCGCCGCTGCAGGACGAGGCAGGGCGCCTGCGCATGCTGGCCCTGGTGCAGGTGAGCGGCCTGCCCGATGCGCTGCTGGTGATCGACATCCCCGAGAGCGAACGCGCGCAGCTGAACGAACTGCTGATGCGGGCGATGCTGGTGGCCGACGTCGGCGCCAGTGTGTCCGCCGCGTCTGCCCCGGCCCCTTCGCTCGACAAGAAGCCCGCGGATAAACAGGCGTCATCGGCGCTGGCCGCCTTTACCGGCAAGCCGGATACCGCCCCTGCCGGCGCCGACACCGACACCGCCGCCCTGTTCGACCTGACCGCCCAGGTGGTCGCCGAGCCGAGATTCGACGCCGCCACGCTGGTGCTGGTCAACGGCCTGGCCGCCCACTACGGCGCCTCGCTGGTGGCGCTCGGCTGGCGCCACGGCGGCGCGGTGCGCACCGTGGCCCTGAGCCACGTCGACCGTTTCGAACGCAACACCGAACAGGTGCAGCTGCTCGACGAGGCCTTCCTCGAAGCCCTGGGTCAGCCCGGTCCGGTGTGGATCGGCCTTGATCTCAATCCCGAAGCCGAAGCCGGCGCGCCGGTGCTGGCGCGCGTCGCCCGTTCGCTGACGCTGGCGCGCATGTACGCGCTGCCGGTGCCCGATGGCGTCGGCGGCACCCGCGCCGTGCTGCTGTTCGGCTTTGCCGGTGCCGCGGCCAGCCCGCCGGCGCCGCGCGCGCTGCTGCAGACCATGGGCTTCCTCCAGCCCTGGCTCGAAGCCCAGCGCGGGCGCGAGCGCTGGTGGGGCCTGCGCCTGCGCGACTGGACCGGCCAGCGCCTGGCGCGCTGGCTGGGGCCGGGCCGGGTCTGGACCCGCAGCGCGGTGGCGGCGCTGTCGGTGCTGCTGCTGTTCGCCGTGTTCGGCACCTGGGATTACCGGATCGAGGCCAGCGCCCAGCTGAGCACCGACAGCACGCGCCTGATCAGCGCCCAGTTCGACGGCCGCGTCGACGCGGTGCAGGCGACGGCAGGCGACGTGGTGAAAGCCGGCGCGCCGCTGGCCGCGCTCGACACGCGCGAACTGCGCCAGCAGCAGCTCGACCTCGGTGCCGAACGCCAGCGCCTCGGCGCCGAAGCCGACAAGGCGCGCGCCACCGGCAACCTGGCCGACCTCGGCATCGCCCAGGCGCGTGCGGCCCAGGCCGACGCCCGCCTGGCGCGCGTGGCGCAGTACCTGGCCCAGGCCCAGACCGTGGCCCCGTTCGACGGCGTGGTGGTGGCCGGCGAGCGCAAGGACCTGCTGAATGCGCCGGTGAAGAAGGGCGACAATCTGTTCCGCATCTCGCGCATCGACGGCCTGTACGTCGAGATCATGGTGCCCGAGCGCGACGTGCGCTTCGTGCATCCGGGCGCGCACGGCGAACTGCGCCTGATCGGCCGCCCCGACGAAACGATCGGCTTCACCCTGGCCACCGTGATTCCCGTGGCCCAGGTCAAGGGGCAGGAAGGCAACCACTTCCTGGTCAAGGGCCGGCTCGACGGCGCGCCGCAGGCCTGGTGGCGCCCCGGCATGAGCGGCATCGTGCAGCTCGACGGCGGACGCCGCAACGTGGCCTGGATATGGACCCACCGCCTGGTCGATTCGCTGCGCATGAAGCTCTGGTGGCTGGGCTGAGGAGGGCGCCGACATGAGCAGTGCAGTCTTCAGCGATTCCTGGTTCCGCATCGCCGGCGCGCGCGTGGCGCTGGCCGCCAGCACCCGCGTCGAGCGCCAGCGCTTCGGCGGCGAACCGTGGTACGTGCTGCGCGACGCCTATTCGCACCGTTATTTCCGCGTCACGGCCCAGGCCTGGGCTTTCATCTCCTCGCTCAGCACCGCCCGCACGGTCGAGGAAAACTGGCTCGACTTCGTGGCGCGCCGCCCGGACGACGCGCCCGGCCAGGAAGAGGTGGTGCGGGTGCTGGCGCAGCTGCACACGGCGAACATGCTGACCGCCCTCGATTTGCCCGACAGCGGGGCGATCCACCGCCGCAGCGCCGTCCAGCGCCGCCGTGAACTGAACAGCAAGCTGCTCGGCTTCCTGTACACGCGCGTGTTCCTGTTCGACCCCGACCGCCTGCTGAACCGCTTCCCGAAACTGATCCGCGCCACTACCGGCCTGCCCGCACTGCTGCTGTGGCTGGCGGTGGTGACGGCGGGCGCCATGGCGGCCTTCGGCAACCTGGGCGCGCTCAGCGACCATTCGCAGGGCCTGCTGTCGCTGTCGAACCTGCCGCTGCTGTTCGTCACGCTCAGCGTGATGAAGCTGCTGCACGAGATCGGCCACGCCTTCATCTGCAAGCGCTACGGCGGCGAGGTGCACGCCTTTGGCGTGATGTTCCTGATCCTCACGCCGCTGCCTTACGTCGACACCGCCTCGACCTGGGGCTTCGCCAGCCGCTACAAGCGCGCCCTGGTCAGTGCGGCCGGGATGCTGGTCGAACTCTTCCTGGCAGCGCTCGGGGCCATGGTGTGGAGCGTCACCAGCCCCGGCATCGTGAACAGCGTCGCGTACAACGTGATGGTGGTCGGCTCGGTCTCGAGCCTGCTCTTCAACGGCAATCCGCTGCTGCGCTTCGACGCCTATTACATCCTGGCCGACCTGGTCGACATCCCGAACCTGTACCAGAAGGCCCAGCAATACTGGATGTACCTGGGCGACCGCTACCTGCTCGGCAGCGCCAACGCCGAGTCGCCGGCCCACGACCGGCGCGAGCGCCTGTGGTTCGGCTTCTACGGCATCGCCGCCTTCTTCTATCGCATCCTGGTCTCGACCGGGATCATCCTGCTGGTGATGGACCAGTGGTTCCTGGTCGGCGTGTTTATGGCCGTGGTCACCGCGCTGACGCTGCTGATCTGGCCGCTGCGCAAGCTGTGGCAGCACCTGAACGGGCCGAAGGTGGCCGCCAACCGGCGCAGCGCGACCCTGCGCGCGCTCGGCCTGGGCGCGGCGCTGGCTGCCTTTGTGCTGGTGCTGCCTTTCCCGTATTCGGTGCGCGCGCATGGCGTGCTGCAGGCGAGCGACTCGGTGCTGCTGCACATCCCGGGCGAAGCGCGCCTGGCGCGCCTTGTGGCGCAGCCGGGTCAGCGCCTGGAACAGGGCGAGCTGATCGCCGTGCTGGCCAACCCGGAGCTCGAGGCCGACTACGAACTGGCGCGCCAGCAAAGCGCCGAACTCGAGGTGCAGTACCGCCAGTCGCTGCTGCGCAACCGCGCCGACAGCGCGCCGCTGGCCGAACGCCTGGCGGCCCTGGGCAGCCAGATGGCGGAACTCGAACGCCAGCGCAGTTTGCTGATGGTGCGCGCGCCGCGTGCCGGGCGCTGGGTCGAGGCGCCGTCGCTGCACGAGCGGGTCGGCAACTGGCTGTCGCGCGGCCAGCCGCTGGGCGAAGTGGTGGCCGATGCGCGCCTGCGCTTCGTGGCCGTGGTGCCGCAGGAGCAGGCGGACGAACTGTTCGGCCATGGCGGCGCCCATGCCGACTTGCGCCTGAACGGCCAGTCCGACGTGACGCTGGCGCTGGGCGCGGTCAGCGTGATCCCGTACAAGCGCGAGCGCCTGGCTTCGAGCGCGCTCGGCTTTGCCGGCGGCGGCGAGATCGCCGTCAAGCCGAACGACCCGAGCGGCGAGACCAGCGCCGAACCCTTCTTCGAGCTGCGCGCGGCGCTGCCGGCCGACCTGGCCCCGGCGCGCGCCGACGGCCTGGCGCCGCTGCCCGGTTTGTCGGGCATGGTGCGCGTCGATTTGCCGGGCAAGCCGCTGTACGCCCAGGCGAAAAAGGCGCTGGCGCAGCTGTTCCAGAAGCGCTATGGACTTTGACCCGCGCGCGAACGCCGCGCTGCGCCGCCGCGTTGGCCGCCAGGCCGCCCTGGCTGCGCGCGCGGCCGGGGCGTTCCAAACCGATCCTGCGCTGCTGACCGCCGCGCGCACGCGCCTGCGCCGCGCCGTGGCCCTGGGCAAGGATGCCGACGGCAGCGCCGCAACCGACGCCCTGGCGGCGCTGGCGGCAGCCTGCCGCGCCGCCGGCCTGGGAACGCCCTCGGTACGCCAGCTGGCGGCGGCGCTCCTGATGCACGCCGGCCGCGCCGTCGAATCGGGCTCCATGCGCGAGGCCGGCGGCGCGCCGCTGGCCGTGGCCCTGGCCGCGCTGCTGCACGTGTGGAGCGGGCGCCGCTGCCACCTGGTGCGCGCCTCGGACTACCTGGCCGGGCGCGATCAGGCCCGCTTCGCGCCGCTGTTCGTGCTCTGCGGCGTGAGCGCGGCGGCGCTCGAGGCCGACCTCGGCGAAGCCGAACTGGCGCGCCGCTACGAGGCCGACCTGGTCTACGCCACCGGGCGCCAGCTGCTGTCGGACCTGCTGCGCGCGCGCCTGGCGGCCGACGGCATGGCCGCCGCGGCCTGCCGCCCGGCCGCGGAGGTAGCCCTGGTCGATGACCTCGACGCCGTGCTGGCCGAGGAAGCCGCCAGCCCGGTCGTGATCAGCGCCGCCGGCAGCGCCGGCGTGCTGGATGCGGCGACCCTGGCTGCCTGTGCGCTGGTCGAGGAACTCGAGGCCGGGCGCGACTATCACATCGAACGCGAGCCGGGCTGGCAGGTGCGCTTCAGCGCCGCCGGCCAGGCGCGCCTGGACCTGCTGGCCCTGCGCCTGCCGGTGTACTGGCGCCACCCGCAGCGGCGCGACGACATCGTTTCGTGCGCATTGCTGGCGCGCGACGAACTGGGGCGCGAGCGCCACTACCTGGTGCAGGAAGGGCGCGTGCTGATCGCCGATGACGGCGTGCTGCGGCGCCTGGCCGGGCGCGTCTGGCAGTTCGGCATGCTGCAGGCGGTCGAGGCGCGCGAGGGGCTGCCGCTGTCGGCGCCGCCGCGCACCGTGGCGCGCACCGCCGTGCAGAGCTTCCTGCCGCGCTACCGGCGCCTGGCCGGCATCGGCGCCTCGCTGCGCGGCATGCGTGCCGAACTGCGCGACTGCTACGGCATGGAGACGGTGGCCTTGTCGGCACACGCGGAACTGCGTCCGCAGCGCCGCTACGGTTACCGCGACGCGGCCGCCAAGCTGGACGCTTTTGCCGATGCGGTCGCGGCGCGCCAGGCGCGCGGCGAGGCGCTGCTGGTCGGCGCGCCGCGCACGGCCGACCTGGCGGCGGTCGGGCGCCTGCTGGCCGCGCGCAACATCGGCTTTGCGCTGGCCGACGGGCGCGAGCCCGAGGCCGATGCCGCGACCCTGGCGGCGGCCGCCGAGCCGGGCCGGGTGACGCTGGTGATTGCTGCCGCCCTGCGCAACGGCGTGCAGGTAGAGCCGGAGCGGGAGCGGGATGCGGATACGTGCGCGGGAGCGCAGGCGCACGGCATGCTGTTCGAGCACTGGGACAGCGCGCGTACCGATGCCGCCTTCTTCGCCTGGTGCGCCAGCGGCGAGGTGTTCGGCGCCGCCAGCGACGAACTGCTGGCGCGCGCGCTGCCCGAGTGGCTGCCGCTGCCCGTGGCCGGACTGGCGCGTGCACCCTGGACGGCTGCGCTGTTATTCCGGCTGGCGCAGCGCAATGCGGCGCGCCAGGCGTCGCGCTACCGCGCCTCGCTGGCCCTGCGCGAGCGGCAGATGGACGAGCAGCTGGCCTTTGCGGGCATGGGCTGAGGCGGTGCTGGGGCGATGCTGAGGCGGGTCGTTGCCGGCGCCATCGTGGGCGCCTCCCTGGTGCTGTCCGGGTGCGCGTCCGCGCCGGCGCCTGCTCCGTTCACGACCGATGGCTGCAGCCTGTTCCCGAACCGTGCCACGGCCGGCCGGGCCGACTGGTGCGGCTGCTGCGTCGCGCACGACCTGGCCTACTGGCGCGGCGGCAGTGCGGCCGAGCGCCTGGAATCGGACCGGGTGTTCAGGGAATGTGTGCGCGTGGCCAGCCGCAGCCCGGCGCTGGCCGGCGCCATGTATGGCGCGGTGCGCGCCGGCGGCGTGCCCTGGCTGCCGTCGCCTTTCCGCTGGGGCTATGGTTGGGACTATGGCCGGCTGTACCGGACCCTGTCGCTGGAAGAGGACGCACAAGCAAACGCGCTGCGCGCTGCCTACCTGGCCAAGGGAACGGCAGCCGTGTGCAAGCCGTAGGGTGGTCGGCTCTACCCGACCCTGTGCGCAGAAGCGGCCCTTGCGCCGCCACGCGTTCAAACCACGTCTGCGCCGATGCGCCCCCACAAGAAACCGCCTTGCGGTCTCCGCAACCCGCTATTCTGCCCAGCTCCGCACTGCCTCCGCCTGGAGGCGTGGACGCGTGGACGGCGCGGCCGTCCACCTACAAAAAAGGCGCCGCAATCGCGGCGCCCTGTCTGTTTGAAGCAAACGCTCCAGCTTACTGCTTGGCGACCACCGGACCGGCCGCCGCTGCGCTGGCCACGGCCGGCTCATCCAGCGTGAGCGCCTTCAGGCCCAGCACGTCGCTGCTGTAGTGGCGGATGCGGTTCGCCAGGGCTGGATCGTCGTTCAGCTTCTGGCCGTAGGACGGCACCATCTCCAGCATCTTCGCCTTCCAGGCCGGGGTTTCCAGCGCATTCTTGAAGGCCGACTGTTTCAGCACCTTCAGCATGATCGGCGCGGCGGTCGAAGCGCCCGGCGAAGCGCCGAGCAGGGCGACCACGCTGCCGTCAGCCGAACCCACGACTTCGGTACCGAACTGCAGGATGCCGCCATCCTTGCTGTCCTTCACGATTTGCACGCGCTGGCCGGCCGTGGCCAGGGTCCAGTCTTCCATCTTCGCGTTCGGCAGGTAGTCGCGCAGCGTGGCCAGGCGGTCTTCCGGCGACAGCATCACCTGCTCGATCAGGTACTTGGTGAGCGGGATGTTGTCGATACCGGCCTGCAGCATCGGACGCACGTTATTCGTCGTGATCGCGGCCGGCATGTCGATCCAGGAACCGTTTTTGAGGTACTTGGTCGAGAAGGTCGCGAACGGCCCGAACAGCAGGGTCTTCTTGCCGTCGATGATGCGGGTGTCCAGGTGCGGCACCGACATCGGCGGCGAGCCGACCGAAGCCTTGCCGTACACCTTGGCCAGGTGGGTGTTCACCAGCGCCGGGTTGGTGGTGACCAGGAACTGGCCGCCGACCGGCACGCCGCCGTAGCCCTTGACTTCAGGGATGCCGGTTTTTTCCAGCAGCGGCAGGGCGCCGCCGCCGGCGCCGATGAAGACGAACTTGGCGCGCACGGTCTGCAGTTTGTCGGTGGCCAGGTCCTTGACGGTGACGTTCCAGATGCCGTCGGCGCCGCGCTGGATGTCCTCGACCTGCGTGCGCAGGTGCAGGTCCATGCCCTTTTTCTCGGTCAGGTTCTTGACCATGGTGCGGGTCAGGGTGCCGTAGTTGACGTCGGTGCCGATGTCCATGCGGGTCGCGGCCACCTTCTGGTTCGGGTCGCGGCCGTCCATCGTCAGCGGCGCCCATTCGCGGATCTGCGCACGGTCTTCGCTGTACAGCATGCCCTTGAACAGGTTTTCCTTCTGCAGGGCAGCGTAGCGCTTGCGCAGGTAATTGACGTTGTCATCGCCCCAGACAAAGGCCATGTGCGGCACGTTGTTGATAAAGGCGCGCGGGTCGGGCAGGTAGCCTTGCTTGACCTGGTAGGCCCAGAACTGCTTCGATACTTCGAACTGCTCGTTGATGTCGACCGCTTTCTTGGTCTCGATCGTGCCGTCCTTGCCTTCGGGCGTGTAGTTCAGCTCCATGAAGGCGGAGTGGCCGGTGCCGGCGTTGTTCATCGCATCCGAGCTTTCGGCGGCAACCTTGTCGAGGCGCTCGAACATCTCGACCTTCAGGTCTGGCTGCAGTTCGGTCAGCATGGTGCCGAGGGTGGCGCTCATGACGCCGGCGCCGATCAGGACCACGTCGACCGGTTTGTCGTTCGAGGGTGCAGGGGCCTTTCCGCAGGAAGCGAGGAGGGCGCCGGAAACAGCAACTGCTAATAATTTACGCATTTCTTATTCAATCCAAAACTCGGTACAACAATGAACCCCGCCGCGAGAGGCCGGGTAAAACAGGGCGCGGGCCGCCGGCGAGCGTCGTCAGGCGCGCCCATTCAGGCTCGCCAGCAGCCGTGCATACAGGCTGGAGAGCTGGCGCAGTTCTTCCGTGGTGAAGCCGGCGGTTGCCTCGCCGACCATGCTCGAGACTTCCGGTATGGCCTGCTCGATCAGGGCGCGTCCGGCGTCGCTCAGCGAGATCATCACCGAGCGGCGATCGCCCGGCTTCGGCCGGCGTTCGATCAGGCCGCGTGCGACCAGTTCGTCGCAGACGCGGGTAAGGTTCGCCGGCTTTTCGTGGCAGGTTTCGCTCAGTTCGGAGGCACTGGCCGATTCGTCGACGCTGCCATACAGGATGGCGAGCACCGTGTAGCTCGGGTCGGCCAGGTCGAACTTCTTGAGCAGGCCGTTGGTCCGGTCGCGGAAGGTCTTCTGCAGGTGGTTCGTCATGCGCACCAGGCGCATGGCATCTACGGCAAAGTCAGGCATACGCGCCTTCACGCGTCGCAGTCGCTGGTCGGTCGGGCCAAAGTCGCTCATCGAAATTCCCTGCAGAGAAGAAAGCGCAGATTGTACCCGCCGATATCAAGGTGCCGCCGTTGCGTCCGCAGCGACACCTGCACCGGCGCCTGCTGCAGCGGCCGCGTTCTGCTGGGCTACCTGGCGGCGATGCTTTTCTTGCGGCAGCGGCAGGTTGGCGTAGAAGGCTTCGGTCACCGGGTAGGAGCCATCGGCCTTGGCTTGCTCGAGTTCGGCCAGGACGCGCTGGCGTACCGGGTCGTTCGAGGCAACCGGGTTGGTCGAAGCGCAACCGGCGAGGAGGGTAACGAGAAGTGCTGGAATCAGGTAAGTGGTTTTCATGTTGTCCGCCAATGTGAGTGAAAGGAGGCGGGCCGTATCGGTCCGTCGAAACGTATTTTAACACTGAATAGTACATTTCTGAAGTAAGTACGTGAAATCACTTACTCGTGAGAATGTGACAAGGGGGCGGGGGAGGTGGCTCCCGCGCGGGGCGGGAGCCGGGAGTGCGGCTCAGTGCGGCTCAGTGCGCGGCGCTGTCTTGCTGAGGGTGGCTGTCCGGCAGGAACCAGTTCAGCAGCACGGCGCAGATGCCGCCGGTGGCGACACCCGATTCGAGCACGTTGCGGATCGCGGCCGGCATGTGCACCAGGAACTCGGGCACCTGCGACACGCCCAGGCCCAGGGCCAGCGACACCGCGATGATCAGCAGTGCGCGCCGGTCCAGCGGCACGCTGGCCAGGATGTTGATGCCGGCCGCGGCCACGGCGCCGAACATCACCATCGCCGCGCCGCCCAGCACCGGCTCCGGCACGGCCTGGATCACGCCGGCCACGCTCGGGAACAAACCGAGCACGACCAGGAACAGGGCGATCCAGATGCCGATGTGGCGGCTGGCGATGCCGGTCAGCTGGATCACGCCGTTGTTCTGGGCGAAGATCGAACTCGGGAAGGTGTTGAAGATACCGGCCAGCAGGGAATTCGCGCCGTTCAGCAGCACGCCGCCCTTGATGCGGCGCATCCACACCGGTCCCTCGACCGGCTCGCGCGAGATCTTGCTGGTGGCGGTGACGTCGCCGATGGCTTCGAGCGAGGTGACCAGGTAAATCACGATCATCGGGATGAACAGCGACCACGAGAAGCTCAGGCCGAAGTGCAGCGGCACCGGCACCTGGAAGGCCGGGGCCTCGTGCATGCCGGTGAAATCGAGCCGCCCGAGGAAGCCGGCCAGCGCGTAGCCGGCGGCCAGCGCAATCACGATGGCGCTGCTCCTCAGCCAGACTACGGGAATGCGGTTCAGGACCACGATGATGGCCAGGACCATGCCCGACAACAGCAGGTTCTCGCCATTCGCGAAGCTGCCGTTGGCCATCGCTGCAAAGCCGCCGCCCATGCTGATGAGGCCGACCTTGATCAGGGTAAGGCCGATCATCAGCACCACGATGCCCGTGACCAGCGGCGTGATCATGCGTTTTACAAAAGGCAGGATGCGCGAGACGCCCATCTCGACAAACGAACCGGCCACTACCACGCCGAAGATCGCCGCCATCACCGCTTCCACCGGCGTGCCCTGTTTCACCATCAGCGAGCCGCCGGCAATCAAGGGGCCGACGAAGTTGAAGCTGGTGCCCTGCACGATCAGCAGTCCCGCACCCAGCGGGCCGAAACGGCGGCACTGGATGAAGGTGGCGATTCCGGAGATGACCAGCGACATCGAGACGATCAGGTTGGTATCGCGCGCTGGCACCCCCAGCGCCTGGCAGATCAAGAGGCCCGGCGTGACGATCGGGACGATGATGGCCAGCAGGTGCTGGAGGGCGGCGAGCATGCCGACCCAGGCAGTGGGGCGGTCCTCGAGGCCGAGGACCAGGTCGGGCGTGGCGACCCGAGCGCCGGCAGAAGTGCCGGGAGGCGAGGCATGGGGCGATTCGGGAAGCGGGGTGGACAGCTTGGGTGGGGTAGTCATGCGCGGGCACCGGGCAAAAACGCGATTTTACGCTGCCGGGCCTGGCATGGCGAATGTTGGCCGCATCGGCGGTACTGTCCGGACCGGCGCCATCCGCGTCATTCACGGCAACCGCAACCGCAACCGCAACCGCAACCGCAATGGCAGCGGTGACGGCTGCGTTGCGGCAGCCGCGCCTGCAGGCGCCGGGTGCTGCAGCCTTGCACCCGCCGCGCAGCCGTTCAGGCGGACGGCGCTTTTGCGTCCGGCTTGACGCCCACCACTGCGTTCGTTTCTGCCTCCGCCTGCGTGTCCGTCTTGGCAGCGTCGCGCGTGCGCAGCGCTTCCAGCCAGTTGAAGATCGCCGGCCAGATGCGGGCATGCGAGTTGCGCCCGACCAGCACACCGACGTGCTGCAGGTTGACGCCGATGTCGCCGCTATACTCGAGCAGGAGCTTGTCGGCGCTGGCCGCCGCCTCGTGGAAGGGTTGCACCGATTGCGGCGGAATCACCTTGCTGCGCCCGTCGAACACGCTGACCAGCGGTGAACGCAGGTCCTGCGGGCCGACCGTGCGCGCGCCGATCGCCAGCTTGCCCTGGGTGAAGGCATCGTTGCGGTACAGCGATTCCACCAGGTCGACGAACAGCGGCCCGGGGAGCGGAAACTCGTCGTGCGTCCAGCGTTCGACCTGCATGTAGCTGTTCAGGGCCTGCGGGCTAGTCATCGACGCGGTGCGGTCGAGCAGGCGCTCCCAGCCGAAGGCATGCGGCTCGGCGGCGGCGCTCATCATGTTCAGGAAACTGCCCGGGACCTGGCCAAAGGCGTCGGCGATGCGGCGCGCGTCGGGCGTGGCCCGGACCAGGGGCGCGAAGCAGTCGCTGGCAGGGTCGAAGCCGAGCGGGGCTTCCAGCAGCACGGTGGCGGCAACCGCCTCGGGATACAGGCAGGCATGGATGGCCGCCAGGATGCCGCCGAGCGAGTGGCCGGCGATGATCACCTGCTCCTGGCCGCTGTCATGCCGGATGTGCTCGCGGCAGCTGCGCAGCAAGCGGTCGCCGTAGCCGGCCAGGCTGAAATCGGCATCGTCATCGGAGGGGGCATCCGCGCCGCTTCCCGCGCTAGAATGCTGCTCGCCCAGCGGCACCCACTCGGCCAGGTAGACGCGGTAGCCGCGTTCCAGCCAGCGCTGCACGACGCTGATCCCGGGCGCCAAGTCCCAGATGTAGGCGCGCTTGATGGGCGCGGGCACCAGCAGCACGGCCGGCTTGTCCGCCGGTGCGCCCGCCGAACCGTCGGCCGGTGTCTCGGCCGCAGCGTAGCGGCGCAGCCTGAGGCCGGGCTCGGTGTGCAGCACGATCGAAGGCGTTTCGCGCGGGCCGTAGCCGGCGCGGTCCAGCATCTGCCCGCGCGCCTGGCGCGAGCGGTCCATTTGCTTCAGGGCGGCGACCCCAAGGGTCGACAGATCGTTCCAGTTGCTTGCGTACATGGCGGTCTCGTCCGGTTCTGGTGGCAGCACTCTACGCCGCGCTGCGCCCGCTTCCAAGCGCGTTTCAATCGAACGCGGCCCTGTTTGCGCGGCGTTAAATGCGGACAGCCGCGGCCCCGCAATGCTTGCCGCCAGGCTAAGCCTTGCAGGTATCGCTGTCGCTTGCCGCTTCTTCCGCCTGTCCAGCCAGGACCGGTTCGGCGCCGATCTCCTGCAGTCCGCGCGCCAGGCTCGACACGCTCGGGTTGTCGACGAACACGCAGCGCTTGCCGGTGCGCTTGCAGTATTCCTTCACGCGCCAGTAGGCGCCGTGGCTGATGCAGCCGGTCTGGCAGATAACGAGGTCGGCGGCGGCCAGGCTGGCGTCGAGCTGGTTGCTGCTGTCTTCCAGGCCGCCGTCGTGGTGGGCGAACTGGGCGCCGATCTTTTCCACCATCTTGCGGTAGAAGGAGATGTTGCCGCTGCGCCCACCGACGCAGAGTACGCTCTGGTTGACCAGCTGGATCGGGATCGTGACCTGGGGTGCGGCCGGCGCGGGCACGGCAGGCGCCGCTGGCGGCGCCGCTTCGCTTGCGCGCGCGACGGCTTCCGCGCGGCTGGCCTTCAGCTCGGCAATCTGGCCGCGCAGCGCCGCTTCGCGCATTTCCATGCGCGCCAGCTGGTTGGCCAGGCGCTTGCGGGTTTCCAGCTCGGGAATGGTCGAACGCAGCTGGGCCAGCTCGTTGCGCAGGTTGTGGACGTCGGTTTCGCGCGCGATGGTGGTGGCGCGGGCCTGCATCAGCTGCTGTTCGAAGCGGTCGGCGTCGCCTTTCCTTTCCTGCAGCAGGGTGTTGCAGCGCGCCTGTAGCCGCGCCAGTTCGCCCTCGAGCCGGGCCTTGTCGCCCAGCAGGGCGTTGTATTTGCCGATGTCGGCGCGGGCGCAGGCGCCGGCCTGGTGCTGGACCATGTGGATGTCGCGGCACATCTTTTCTTCCAGCGCCGGCACGCAGGCCGGGTGCGACAGCCCGGCCCAGAAGGCGCCGGCCACGTCGCCCGCGTTCACCGCCGCTTCCCACAGCTCGGCCACCTGGGCCGCCGTGCGTGCGCTGCGGAAGCGGAAGATCACTTGCGCATAGCGCCGCTCGAGCTCCTTCTGCACGGCCTCGGCCAGGCGGTTGCGGCTGGTGCAATCGTTGACGGCGCCGACGTGCACCTCGTAGTCGTCGTGCATGAGCGCGCCGCCGGTGACTTTTTCCACCAGCTTGCGCAGCGTGCCCAGCGGCAGCGCGACGCCGATCAGCGGGCAATGGCAGTTGCGGGACAATTCCCAGATGCGGCGCCGGCGCGAGCTATGCTGGGTCTGGAACTGCACATTGGCTGGGTCGAGCGAAGGGTGTTTGTCGCACATACGGATCCTTTGGGCGAATGGCTGTGTACGGTCTCAGGTCTCCGGCAAGCGCGCACCATCACCACGCTTTGCTTTTGAATGAGAATGATTCGCATTCCAGTGTACACGGAATCGCCGCGCGTGCAAACAGCATCGCTGCCGTGCGCGCGGTCCGGCCATCCAGCTTCAGTCATCCGGCGCAAGGCAGCCAGCGCAACCCAGCCAGCGCAACCCATCCAGCCCGGCCAGCGCAACCCATCCAGCCCGGCCAGCGCAACCCATCCAGCCCGGCCAGCGCAACCCATCCAGCCCGGCCAGCGCAACCCATCCAGCCCGGCCAGGCGCCATCCGGCACGGTCCGGGGACAGCCCGGGCGGCCCCGGGCCGATCCAGCCGCTCAGGCCTTTGCCTTTTTCTTCTGCGCCTCGGTGATGGTCCAGTAATAGATCGTGCGTCCCTCGACGCTCGCCGTTTTCTCGGGCGGCCATTCCGGTCCCATGTCGAAGGCATGCGAAACCACGCGCGAACCGACCTTCAGCTGCTGCCACAGGCGCGGGCGCAGCCGGGTATTGATGGTCGGCAGCAGGTAGAGCGTGACGACCGAAGCGTCCGACAAATCGGTCTGGAACAGGTCGCCCACCTTGAAGCTGACCCGTTTGTCGACGCCGGCCTTGCGCGCATTGTCCTGGGCTTCGGCAATGCGCACCGGGTCGATGTCGATGCCGGTGCCGCGCGCGCCGAGCTGCCTGGCGGCGGTGACGACGATGCGGCCGTCGCCGCAGCCGAGGTCGTAGAGCACGTCGTTCTTGCCGACTTTGGCCAGCGCCAGCATGCGGTTGACCACCTCCTGCGGCGTCGGGACGTAGGGCACGTCAAGCCTGGGCGCGGTGGCGGTGGCCGTCTGGGCCAGCACGGCGCGTGCGGGCAGCACGCCCAGGCCGGCGCTGGCGGCGCCCAGCAGGAGCAGCTTGCGGCGGCTCGGATTCTCGTTCATGTCAGTTCTCCTCGGTGGGGGCTAGCGGGTGGGCAGGGGCCTGGGGCGGGGCCGGGCCGCCCAGCAGGGGCAGCAGCAGCAATCCGGCGGCAAGCACGGCCACGCCGATCCAGGCCGCGTTCAGCCCGCCAAGCGACTGGGAGAACACGTAGGACAGGCTGGACCAGAGCATCCAGGCGCAGGTGGCGCAGAACAGCAGGGGCAGCAGCGGGAAAAGGGGCACGCGGAACGGGCGCGGCAGGTCAGGCTCGCGCCGTCGCAGCACGAACAGCGAGAGGCCGGCGAGCAGGAAGAACAGCCAGAACACCGGCGCCGTGAACTCGACCATGGCCCGGAAGCCGCTGCCGAAGCCGGCGCCCAGGGCGACCAGCAGCAGCGCGGCCGCGCCCTGCACCAGCATGGCCACCGCCGGCGTGCCGCGCGCGCCGTCCCAGCGCCCGAGCCGGCGCAGGCGCGGCCAGTCGCAGCCCAGGGCATAGCTGCTGCGCGCGCCGACGATCATGGTGGCGTTGATCGAGGTGAGCGCCGAGACCGCGACCAGCAGCGCGATCAGGGCTTCGCCGCCGGGCCCGAGGGTGCGCCGCATGACGTCGGCGGCCAGGGCTTCCGAAGACGCCATGCCGGCCATGCCCAGCGTATGCCAGCAGGCCCAGGCCACCAGCAAGTACAGGCTCGTGATCAGCAGCACCGACAGGGTCAGGGCCCGGGCCATGTTGCGCCGCCCGTCGCGCACTTCGGCGCTGATGTAGGCGGCCTCGTTCCAGCCGCCGTAGGTAAGCAGCACGAAGACCATCGCCATGCCGTAGGAGACAGGGGGCGCGTCGGCTCCGGCCGGGCTGGCCACCACGGCCGGGACGGGCGGCGGCTCGGCCAGCAGCGCGGCGGCCGCGGCGATGAGCAGCAGGCCGCCGACCTCCAGCAGGGTCAGCCAGGTCTGGGTGGCGGCGCCGGCGCGAATGCCGCGCACGTTCACCAGCGTGAGCACCACGATGATGGCGGCGGCGTACAGGGTGGGGCCGGCGCCGGGCGGGCCGAGCGGGAAGGGCAGCACCTGCTGCAGGTAGTCGCCGAACACGAAGCCGAGCAGCGCGATCGACCCGGTGGTGATGACGGAGAAACGCGCCCAGCCGAACAGGAAGGCCACCGGGCGGCCGTAGGCGCGCATCAGGAAGTGATAGTCGCCGCCGGCATGCGGGTAGGCGGTGGCCAGCTCGGCGTAGCACAGCGCGCCGATCAGCGAGACCACGCCGCCCAGCAGCCACATGCCGAACATCGCCTCGGCGCTGGGGCTGAGCGAGGCCACGATCGAGGGCGCCTTGAAGATGCCGGCGCCGATGACGACGCCGACGATCAGCGCGACGGCCGCGCGCAGGCCGATGGCCGGCTGGGGCCGGGCCGCCGCGGCAGAGGATGCGGCAGAGGCGGCGGGTGCGGCAGAGGCGGCGTGTGCGGCTTCGGCAGGGTCCATGGCGCGGTCCGGTGGCAAGGTCTGGCAACGAAGGCAGAGTGCGTGTCAAAACCGGTTCGACAGCAGGCGGCACGCCGAGTTCGCATTGCATGCGGCGCGCTGGCATCCGGTCAAGCGAGTATGCCAGCGGCATGGGAGAGTTCGCTTCCCGGCGGCTTTTGTCCAGCAAAAATGTCGCGAACGCCAGCTGCCGAGTGGCTGCGCCACAACGCACCGCCGGCCGCTGTCAGCGCCGCCCGACCAGGTGCGCGTGGAACAAATCGCGGTCGGCGCCGGGAGGCGTCGGGTAGACGATCTTGGCGCCGACGATCGAGGCCACCGGCAAGCCGTCGCGGAACAGGATACGGTTCGCGCCCAGGGCCGGCACCTTGTCGCCCGGCAGCAGGATGCCGCCCAGGTTCAGCGGATCGACGCCGGACAGGGTGACCAGTGCGCCGTCGTGCGGGCGGCGCCGCACCTCGCGCAGCTGGGCGATCGCCTCAGGCAGCGCGAACTGTTCGCCCGAGAAGCCGGCCACGAAGCGCCCGCCGCGGATCTCGCCGCGCGCTTCGAGGCGGTGGTACACCGGCAGCAGCTCGCGCCACGACGGCAGCCAGCCTGCTTCGCGGTCGAGCAGGCGCCAGAACATCACGCCATAGCGGCGCAGCAGGGTCAGCGCCACGTGCTCCAGGGTTTCCGGGGCCAGCCGGCGCCGGCGTGGCGGCGTACCGGCATCGAGCGGCGCCTGCGCTTCGGCACGCCGCACCAGGGCCCAGCGCCCGGCTTCTTCCATGGTCGGGCCGGCGCCGCGGCGGCGCTTGCGGTCGTTGCTGGCGCGCTTGCTCGAAGGGAGCAGCATGGCGCGCATGCCGGCGAAGCTGTCGGCATTCAAGAGGCCGGTGGTGACCAGTTCGCCGAGCGCGTTTTCCAGTTCCACCGGCAGCATGCGCACCTCGAACTGCAGTTCGTCGAAGAACATGGCGCCGTGGCGGCGCAGCGCGTCGAGTACCAGGGCGGCGCGCGGCGACACCGCGGGCGGCCCGTCCGGCTGCGGGATGCCATGCCAGAGCGCGCTCTGGCGCCGCGGCAGCAGCACGATGGGCGTCGTGCGCACCGGACCTCCGGCGGCCGAGCGCGGCGCGTCGATGCGGGTCCAGACGGTCTTGCCGGCGCGGCACAGGTCGTCCAGCCACAGGATCGAATAATCCGGCAGGCGCAGCGCCAGCAAATCCGGTTCCCAGGAGCCGGCGGGCGCCTCGTAGCCTTCCAGCAGGGACAGCAGCTGGGGCAGCGCGTCCTGGCCCTGCCATTGCGTCTCGGGCGTCAGGTGCTGCCAGTCGAACAGGAAGCGCATGAAGTCCTGCAGCTCGACCGGCTCGATCTCGCGCCGCAGGCGCCGGATCGTGTAGCGGTGGATGCGCGCCAGCAGGTGGCGCTCGCACCATTCTTCCTCGTCCGCGCCCGGCGTGAAGCGCCCGCGCATGACATAGCCTTCGCTTTCCAGCTGCCCGAGGGCAATGGCGACGGTGCTCACTGGCAGGACCAGGCTGGCGGCAATCGCGGCCAGCGGCTGCGGTCCGCTTCCGGACAGGCGCGCACGCACCACTTCGACCAGCGCCGCGTCACGCGTCCAGGGTTCGCCGTCGTTGCCGCGGTGGCTGGCGGGCACGGTCAATGGCGGTTCGATGGCGGTATCGGGATAGGCGGCCTGCAGGCAATCGAGCCGCTCGAGGGCCACCCAGAAATCGATGCCGCCCGCACCGCGCATGCGCGTCACGCGGCCTGCCGTCGCGAGTTCAGCCAGCCAGCCCGGCCAATTTTCATCTGCCTGCGCCTGGCGCGCCGCTTCCTCCTGGGTGATGCAGGCCAGGGCCACCAGCGCTTCCTGCACCTCGTCGCTGTTGCGCGCGCGCGGCCAGGCTTCCTCGGCCACGGCGGCGATCGCCTCCAGGTCGAGCGCGCCCATGTCGTCCGGCGAGGCCGGGTCGCTCCAGCGCCGGTTCAGCACGGCCTGGGTGCGGCGTTCTTCGAGCGGCGCGTCGTCGAGAAAAGCGTAGGGGCGGGCATTCAGGATCTCGGCCGCCAGCGGCGAGGGCGCCGGCAAATCGCGCGCCAGCAGGCGCACCTCGCCGCTCTCCATGCGCCGCAGCAGGGCCAGCCAGCCTTCGCTGTCCATGGCCTCGTGCAGGCAATCGTCGAGGGTCTGGTCGACCAGCGGGTGGTCCGGCAGTTCGCGGTCGCCGGCGATGTTTTCCAGGCAGGCAGCGCCGTCGGGGAAGATGGTGGCCAGCAGGTCGTCGCTCTTCATGCGCTGCAGTTGCGGCGCCACCTTGCGCCCGCCGGCAAAGCGCGGCAGGGCCAGGGCGGTGGTGGCGTTCCAGCGCCAGCGCACATTGAACAGGGGCGCATCCAGCAGGGCCTGGACCAGGATCGGTTCGGCGCTGGCGGCGCGCAGGTAGCGCCAGACTTCGTCGAGCGGGAAGCTGTGGCTGGTCGACAGCGAGAGGATGATCGCGTCCTCGGTGGCCGCCGCCTGCAGCTCGAAATTGAAGCTGCGGCAGAAGCGCTTGCGTAGCGCTAGGCCCCAGGCGCGGTTGATGCGGCTGCCGAAGGGCGTGTGGATCACCAGCTGCATGCCGCCGGATTCGTCGAAGAAGCGCTCCATCACCAGCGTGTCCTGGGTCGGCAGCGCGCCCAGCGCCGCGCGGGCGCGGGCCAGGTAGTCGACGATCTGGCCGGCCGCGTCTTCCTTCAGGCCCAGGTGTTCGCCCAGCCAGTCGGCGGCGCGCTCGAGTGCGGCGCCATTGTCCGCCGGCGCGTCCATGCGCTTACTGTCAGGCGGCCCGGCCAGCTGGCGCTCGACCTCCGCGCGCAGGCGCGCCACGCCGTGCGACAGTTCGTCGCTGCGCCCCGGCGCCTCGCCATGCCAGAACGGGATGTTCGGCGCCGCGCCGTGCGCGTCTTCCACGCGCACGCGGCCCGATTCGATGTTCATGATGCGGTAGGAGGTGTTCCCGAGCTGGAAGACGTCGCCGGCCAGGCTTTCGACCGCGAAGTCCTCGTTGACGGTGCCGACCGACAGCCCTTGCGGCTCCAGCAGCACCGTGTAGTCGGCATTCTCGGGGATGGTGCCGCCCGAGGTGACGGCGGCCAGCTTGCCGCCGCGCCGCCCGCGCAGCGACCGGGTGGCGGCATCGCGGTGGATGTAGGCGCCGCGCACGCCGGCGCGCGTGGTGTAGCCTTCGGCCAGCATGCGCAGCAGAGCGTCGTATTTTTCGCGCGCCAGCTCCGCATAGGGCTGGGCCTGGCGCACCAGGTCGAACAGGGCATCCTCGCTCCACTCCTGGCAGGCCACTTCGGCCACGATCTGCTGGGCCAGCACGTCGAGCGGCGCCTGCGGAATGCGCAGCACGTCGAGCTCGCCGCGCCGCACGCAGTCGAGCAGGGCCGCGCATTCGACCAGGTCGTCGCGCGAGGTCGGGAACAGCCGGCCCTTGGGCGTGCCGCCGACAAAATGCCCGGAACGGCCCACGCGCTGCAGGAAGGCGGCGATATTGCGTGGCGAGCCGACCTGGCAGACCAGGTCGACGTCGCCGATGTCGATGCCCAGCTCCAGCGAGGCGGTCGCGATCAGCGCCTGCAGTTCGCCGCGCTTGAGGCGCTGCTCGGCGTCCAGCCGGTATTCCTTGGCCAGGCTGCCGTGGTGGGCGGCCACGTGGCCGGCGCCGAGGCGCTCGCCCAGGTGGCGCGCCAGGCGCTCGGCCATGCGCCGCGTATTCACGAAGATCAGCGTGGTCCGGTGCAGCACCACCAGTTCGGCCATGCGGTCGTAGACGCGCTCCCAGACTTCGTTCGGCATCACCGCTTCGAGCGGCACCGGCGGCAGTTCCAGGCCCAGGTCGCGCGCCCGCACGTGGCCGACGTCGACCACGGCGCAGGGCCCGCCGGCGCGCCCGACCAGGAAATCGGCCACGGCGGAAATCGGCTTCTGGGTGGCCGACAGGCCGATGCGCACCGGCGGCGGACGCCCGCCCTGCGCGCACAGGGCATCGAGGCGCTCCAGGCTGAGCGCCAGGTGGCTGCCGCGCTTGCTGCCGGCCACGGCATGGATTTCGTCGACGATCACGGTGCGCGCGGTCTGCAGCATGGCGCGTCCGCTATCGGAACCGAGCAGCACATACAGCGACTCGGGCGTCGACACCAGGATGTGCGGCGGGCGCCGGCGCATGGCGTTGCGCTCGGCGGTGGTGGTGTCGCCGGTGCGCACCGCGCTGCGGATGCCGTGCGGCGGCAGGTTCATGGCGTCGAGCTGGGCGCCGATGCCGGCCAGCGGCCCTTCCAGGTTGACGCGGATATCGTTCGACAAGGCCTTGAGCGGCGACACGTACAGCACCCGCGTTTCGTCCGGCAGCGGCGCCACGGCGCCCTCGCGCACCAGGGCGTCGATCGACGCCAGGAATGCGGTCAGGGTCTTGCCGGAGCCGGTGGGCGCCGCCACCAGCGTGGCACGGCCAGCCTGGATCGCCGGCCAGGCGCGCAGCTGCGCCTCGGTGGCGGCCGGAAAGCTGGCGTCGAACCAGGCGCTGACGGCCGGGTGGAAGTCGTGCCGCAAATTGTCGAGAGGAGGGCGGTCGTTCATAGCGATCAGATGGGGTTCGATCGGCAGGAGGCAAGACCGGATCGTGCGCGAGCGAACAGACCGGCCGTGGCGGGGCGCTCGACAATGCATGTCAAGAATACAGGAGAACCAGGAGCGGAGATGGAACAGGCTGGGCGCCGGCGGCGCCGCGGGCATACCCGGCGCTGGCTGGGTTGGCTATCCTTGGCCGCCGCCTTGCTGGGCATTGTGGCCGTGGCCATCATGTGGCGCCCGGCGCTGGCGCCGATCGAGGCCGTCCCGCGCTTCGAGCCCGGCCTGGTGGAACGCGGCGCGCGCGTGGCGGCGCTCGGCACCTGCGCCGCCTGTCATACGGTCGACCCGGCGCGGCCCTTTGCCGGCGGCTTTCCCATCGAGACGCCCTTCGGCACCGTCTACAGCACCAACATCACGCCCGACGCCCGCACCGGCATCGGCGGCTGGAGCGAAGAAGCGTTTACGCGCGCCATGCGCGAGGGCGTGTCGCGCGACGGCCATCTGCTGTATCCGGCCTTCCCCTACAATCACTATGCGCGCCTGGAGCAGGACGACGTGCGCGCCCTGTACGCCTACTTCATGACGCGCCCGCCGCTGGATGCCCCGGCGCGGAAAAACGAGATGACTTTCCCGTTCGGCTTGCGTCCGCTGGTCGGCTTCTGGAACATCCTGTATCTCAGCGACGAACCGGTCCGCCTCGACCCGAAGCAGTCGGCCGAATGGAACCGCGGCGCCTACGTGGCCGACGCCCTGGCGCATTGCAGCGCCTGCCACACGCCGCGCACCCGCCTGGGCGGGCCGGACGACAAGCGCTTCTTCGATGGCGGCGAGGCCGAGGACTGGTACGTGCCGGCGCTGAATGCGAAGTCCCCATCGCCACTGCCCTGGTCGCGCGATCACCTGGCGGCCTACCTGCGCACCGGCATCGCACCCGGCCACGCGGCCGCGGGCGGGCCGATGCAGGGCGTGGTCGAGAATTTGCGCCAGGCCGACCCGGCCGACGTCGAGGCGCTGGCCACCTACATCCACAGCTACCTGGCCCAGGCCCCGGCGCGCGACACCCCGGCACGCCGCCCCGGCAGTTTGCCGCCGCCAAAGCCGGACGACTCCGACCTGGCGCGCATGCAGCTCGGCCACCAGGTGTACGTCAACGCCTGCGCGCGCTGCCACGACGCCGGCCGCACCGAGAGTTCGGGCACGGCGCTGCAGCTGCAGCAGGCGGTGGCGCTGTACGACCCCGACCCGCGCAGCCTGATCCACCTGGTGCGCGACGGCATCGCCCCGCCCGACGGCGAACCGGCGCGCTGGATGCCCGGCTTCGGCGCCATCCTCACCGACGAACAGACGGTCGCGCTGGCGGCCTACCTGCGCCGCTATGGCGCTGGCCAGCCGGTCTGGCCCGAGCTCGAGAAACAGGTCCGGAAAGGCAAGCAATGAACTACGAACTCCAGGTCAACGGCAAACGGCACCGCGTCGACACCGACGCCGATACACCCTTGCTCTACGTGCTGCGCGACGACCTGCAACTGAATGGGGCCAAGTTCGGCTGCGGCCTGGGCCAGTGCGGCGCCTGCACCGTGATGCTCGACGGCGCACCGGTGATGTCCTGCATCGTGCCGGTATCGGTCGTGGGTGCGCGGCCGGTGCGCACCGTGGAAGGACTGGGCACGGTGGACAAGCCCGGTGTGCTGCAGCAGGCCTTCATCGACGAGCAGGCAGCCCAGTGCGGCTACTGCATCGCCGGCATGATCATGCGCGCGCAAGCCCTGCTCGACAGGAATCCGAACCCGACCGACGAACAAATTCGCGGCCACATGATGCCGAATCTCTGCCGCTGCGGTACCCACATGCGCATCCTGCGTGCCGTGCGGCGCGCGGCGAATAGCTTGAGCAGGCAGCCGGCCGGAGGCCGTTCGTGAACGCGCCCTTGCCGAACCCGGGCCGGCGCCGCTTGTTTGCTGCCGCCGGCTCCCTGACCCTGGCGTTCTCGCTGGCGCCGGCCTGGTCGCAGGGCGAGGGCGGCGCCAAGGGCAAGGAAGGCGGGCTGCCCGGCAGCCTGGAAAAGGAACCCTGGCTCGACGCCTGGATCCGCATCGAGGCGAACAACGCCGTCACCGTCTTCACCGGCAAGGCCGAACTGGGGCAGGGCATCAAGACGGCCCTGCTGCAGGTGGCGGCCGAGGAATTGCAGGTGAACCCGGGCCGCATCCGCCTGGTCACCGCCGACACCGCGCGCACTCCGAACGAAGGTTATACCGCCGGCAGCCACTCGATGCAGGACAGCGGCACCGCGCTGCGCCACGCCGCCGCCCAGGTGCGCTTCATCCTGGCCGGGATGGCGGCGCAGCGCTTCCAGGTCGCCGAGGGCGCCTTGACCCTGCGCGACGGCGTGTTCGAGGCGCCGGGCGGACGCCGCGTGATGTACGGCGAACTGCTGGCCGGCCGCCAGCTGCACCTGCGCGCCGACGGCAAGGCGCCGCTGCGCCCGCGTGCCGCGCACACGGTTTCCGGCAAGCCGCTGCGCCGAACCGACATTCCGGCCAAGGTCAGCGGCGGCAGCGCCTACGTGCAGGACCTGCGCCTGCCCGGCATGGTGCATGCGCGCGTGGTGCGTCCGCCTTCGCAGGCGGCGCAACTGGTGTCCGTCGATACGGCGGGCGTGGCGCGCCAGCCCGGTGTCTTGAAAGTCGTGCGCGACGGACGCTTTCTGGCGGTCATCGCCGAAGGCGAATACCGCGCCGTGAAGGCAGCCACCATGCTGGCCCGCACGACGCGCTGGGACGTACCCGCCTCGCTGCCCGGAACGAAGAATGTGCCGGCGGACGTGCGGGCGCGGCCTGCCGAAGACATGCCTATCCTGGAACGCGGCTCGGCCGGGGCCGGTGGGCGTACCGTCAGTGCCAGCTATACACGGCCCTGGCAACTGCATGCCTCAGTCGGCCCGTCGTGCGCCGTGGCCCAGCTGATCGACGGACGGTACACCGTGTGGACCCATTCGCAGGGCGTCTACCCGCTGCGCGAAGCGCTGGCCGAGCTGCTGGGCGTGGACAAGGAAACCATCCGCTGCATCCACGTCGAGGGATCGGGCTGCTACGGGCACAACGCGGCCGACGACGTCGCCGCCGACGCCGCGCTGCTGGCGCGCAGCTATCCGGGCCGCCCGGTGCGGATGCAATGGATGCGCGAGGAAGTACACGCCTGGGAACCCTTCGGCCCGGCCATGCTGGTCGATGCGCGCGCCACGCTCGGCGCCGACGGGCGCATCGCCGACTGGGAGTATGCGGTCACCAGCCCCTCGCACAACAACCGGCCGGGCAAGGCTGGCAACCTGCTGGCGGCAACCCACCTGGCCAGGGCATTCACGCCGCCGCCGGGCAAGCCGATTCCCCAGCCCGAGGGCGGCGGCGACCGCAACGCGATTCCGTATTACGTGCTGCCGAACGCGCGCGTGACCCACCGCTTCCAGCAGAACGCGCCGCTGCGCACCTCGGCCCTGCGTTCGCTCGGCGCCTACTGCAATGTATTCGCCATCGAGAGCTTCATGGACGAACTGGCCCTGGCGGCGAATGCCGACCCGGTCGCCTTCCGCCTGCGCCACCTGGACGATCCGCGCGCCATCGACGTGGTCAAGCTGGCCGCCGACAAGTTCGGCTGGAACGCCTACCGGCCTGGCTCGCGCCGCGGCCGCGGCTTCGCCTTTGCGCGTTACAAGAACCTGGCGGCGTACTGCGCGCTGGCGCTGGAAGTGGAGGTTGCGCGCGAGACCGGCTTCGTGCGCATCCTGCGCGCGGTGGCGGCGGTCGACTGCGGCGAAGTCGTGAATCCCGACGGCGTACGGAACCAGATCGAGGGCGGCATCATCCAGTCGGCCAGCTGGACGTTATTGGAGCAGGTGCGCTTCGACGAGCGCCAGGTGCAGACCGTCGACTGGGCCTCGTATCCCATCCTGCGCTTCAACCAGGTGCCGCACAGCCTGGAGGTGCACCTGATCGACCGCCCTGGCCAGCCTTTTCTCGGCACCGGCGAGGCGGCGCAGGGGCCGGCGGCGGCGGCGCTGGCGAACGCGGTGGCGCAGGCGGCCGGCGTGCGCGTGCGCGATTTGCCGCTCGACCGGGCCCGCATGCGCGCGGCAAAGTAGCACCTGCCCCTGCGCAGGGGCATGCTTTTCCGCTATCATCGCCGGTCCCGCATCCCCGAACCTGCCCGTGAGCGCCACGATCTCTCCAACCAGCCTGCTGCCGCGTACCCTCGACCTCGTCAACTGCGGCCTGGTGGTGCTCGACGGCGCGCACGGCATCGTGCTGTGGAACCGCTGGATGGCGGCGCGCTCGGGCTATGCCGCCACGCGCGTACAGGGGCGTTCGCTGTTCGAGGTCTTCCCGGAGCTGCGCGGCGCGCGCGTGGAGACGGCGGTGCTGGCGGCGCTGGGCGCGGGCGTGGCGGCGAACCTGCCGCAGGGCCAGGCGCCGGCGCCGTTTCCGCTGCGCGAGGCGGGCAGCTTCGACGGCGCGCGCATCGAGCAGGCGGTGTCGGTGACGCCGTTCACCGAGGATGGTGAACGCTACTGCCTGATCGAAGTGCGCGACGTTAGCGGCACGGTCGACCGCGAACGCCAGCTGCGCGAGCACGCCGAAACGCTGCGCGCGCGTTCGTATGCCGATGGCCTGACCGGGATTGCCAACCGCCGCTACTTCGACGTCGCCCTCGACCGCGAGCTGCGCCGCGCCGGGCGCACCGGCAGCCCCTTGTCATTGCTGATGATGGACATCGATTCCTTCAAGGCCTACAACGACCACTTCGGCCACCAGCAGGGCGACGCCTGTTTGACGGCGGTGGCGCAGGCGCTGGCGGCCATGCTGAAACGCCCGGCCGATGTGGCGGCGCGCTACGGCGGCGAGGAGTTCGCGGCGATCCTGCCGGATACCACGCTGGAACAGGCCTGCGCGCACGCGAATGCGATCCGTGCGCAGGTGGCGGCGTTGGCGCTGGAGCAGGCGCCGGCGGCGGTGCGGCCGGTGGTGACGCTGAGCATCGGCGTGGCGAGCTTCGACAAGGCGCGCCTGAGCGATGCCGCTGCCCTGATCGCGGCGGCGGACCGGGCGCTGTATGAGGCCAAGCGTGGCGGGCGCGACCGGGTGGTTGCCGATGGCGCCGCGGGTGGGGTCGGGTAGCGCACTACCCTGTGACGCAGGGGTTAACTACCGATCTAACTGTGCTGTCAGTTTTTTCGACACCAGGGCCGCCTGCAACAATTGGCGAGATTTCCGGGTTAGCCGGCGGTTTATACTCCTTGCGCGTTTTCTTCGACGCCATGCCACGCTCACCTGAAGGGAAATACATGAAGTTCGCTTACGCCGTGCTCGGCCTGTCCATCCTTGTCGCCGCACCCGCATTTTCCGCGACCGCGGCGCCGGCGCCCAAGGCCGCAGCGGCCAGTACCGCGCACGTCCAGGCAGTGCAAAACCTGCTCGGCGTGATGCACGTCGAGTACGAACTGCGCGCCGTCGCCGCCCGCACCCGCTTCCCGACCGAAGCGCAGCGCAAGGCCGTGAACGCGAAGCTCGACAACATGCCGCCGGCCGAGGTGCATCGGCGCCTGGCGCCATCGCTGACGCGCGTCATTTCGCTCGATACCGCCACCGAGATGACCCGTTTCTACGGCACTCCATACGGCAAGAAGGTCATTCACCAGAAGTACAACAGCGGCCCGCAAATCGTGATGCCTGGGATGTCGGGCGCCGTGTCGCCGGAAGAAAAGAAAGAGCGCAAGCGCGCGGCGTATGTCCAGGCGAGCCAGGAGCTGGCAGCGGCGGAGCCGGCCATCCAGCACGAGGCGTTCAAGCTGCTGCAGGCGCTAAACAACGAGAAGCACTGATACGACTGCGGACAGGATGCAGATGGGTTTCATCGAGGCGCCGTGTACGGAACAGGTATTCGATGCATTGCGCTTGCCGACAAGCCTGCGGGAATCGGAAAGCCTGAATCCGGTCGGCCGTGACCTCATCCATAATCTTGCCGCGTGCAGCGCGCTGGTCCCGCATCCGTTTCACTATTCCGAGTATCCGGATCGCCAGCTCAGCTTTTACTTGCGCGGCCAGTGTTTCAGGGCCTGGGAATATGTCACGCGTCCCGACAATCTCGACCGCGTGGAAGTGTCGATCGGCGATGGCGTCGATGAAGCCACGTGCGAGGACGTGGCCGACTTGCTCGCGCAGGCTGTCGGTCTGCTGCGCAACGAGGCTGCTGCGTCGATTCCCGTCAAGCTGCTCAGGAAGGAAGCGCCGCGCGTGCGCGTGCCGCGCCCACCGGCCGAGATCATCCCGAAGTTGAACACGCTGGCCGAGCACTATGTCCGGCTGAAGGAATTTGATGCGGAAGAGGTGGCGGTTGCAGCATTGATCGGCGTGGTGCTGCTTCCCGAGGAAGTCGCGCCGCTCGAACGGCATTTGCAGGAGGTCGGATGGGAGGAACTGGTCCCGGACGTGCGAGAACTCGTGGCCACGGCACTGGCGCGCGTTGATAAAACTGCAAAAAGCGCTGCGCACAGCACTGTACCCGGCACCGCAACATCCGGAGCCGTGTAACGCATTCAGCGCGCCAATTCAGGCGCGCGTCAGGGCTCGTACGGTGTGGCTGTCTGCATCGCCTCGGCGACATCGTTCCGGCCCACTGCCGCGAGTCCCTCGATTGCCCCGCGCAGGTCGCGCGCCTCCTTGTTCTGGCTGAGCTTTGATTTGCCCTCCAGCCGCGTGATCTCGATCTCGATGCCGACGATCGCCTGCAATAGCCCGTCGATGAATTCGCGCGGGCTGTCCGCCATCTTCCACGGAACCGCTTGCGAGGCTTCATGCGTCTTCGTCAGGCGTCCGACAATGCCGCGCACGAAGCGCTCGTCGTCGACGATCCGCACGCGCCCGTGCGCATGCGCCACCATGTAGTTCCAGGTCGGCACCTGCCGGTGCTGTTCGTGCTTCGAGGGGTACCAGTTCGGGGAGATATAGGCGTCGGCTGCGCGGAAGACCACCATCACCTCGTCGCCATCGCGCAGCTGCTGCCAGATAGGATTGGCGCGCGCCACGTGGCCGGCGAGCGTGCCCAGGCTGCCGGATGCCGCATCGAGTTCGAAGGGGATGTGATTCGCGTCGAGTCCCGCCGCGCCATGCGTGACCAGCATGCCGAGCGGATGCCGGCGTATCAGGTCGTGCAAGACCTCGGGGCGGGATTCGGCGAAATGGGCGGGGATGTACATGGCGGTCATGCTCCGGGCGACAATCGCATGATTATCGCCCGGTTCCCCCGCTGATGCCGGATCGAGCCGGTAATTATTTCGGCTGGTAGATCTGGTCGAAGATGCCGCCGTCCGCGAAGTGGGTCTTCTGCGCATTCGCCCAGTTGCCTGCCACGTCGCCGATGGTGAACAGCTTCACCTGCGGGAAGTTCTTCGCGTACTGCTGGGCCGCTTTCGGCGTGGCCGGGCGGTAGTAGTTCTGGGCGATGATGGCCTGCGCTTCGTCGGTGTAGAGGAAGTTCAGGTAAGCCTCGGCCACCTTGCGGGTGCCGTGCTTGTCGGCGAACTTGTCGACAATCGCCACCGGCGGCTCGGCCAGGATGCTGACCGATGGGGTGATGATGTCGAACTTGTCCGGGCCGAGTTCCTTGACCGCCAGGTAGGCTTCGTTCTCCCAGGCGATCAGCACGTCGCCGATGCCGCGCTCGACGAAGGTGGTGGTGGCGCCGCGCGCGCCGGAGTCGAGCACCGGCACGTTTTTATACAGTTTGGTCAGGAAGTCCTTGGCCTTGGCTTCGTTGCCGCCCGGCTGGCGCAGGGCATAGCCCCAGGCGGCCAGGTGGTTCCAGCGCGCGCCGCCCGAGGTCTTCGGATTCGGGGTGATGACGGCCACGCCCGGCTTGACCAGGTCGTTCCAGTCCTTGATCCCTTTCGGATTCCCCTTGCGCACCAGCAGCACGATGGTCGAGGTGTAAGGCGAGGCGTTGTGCGGCAGGCGGGTCTGCCAATCCTTGCGCAGCAGGTTCTTGTCGGTCAGGGCGTCGATGTCGTAGCCGAGGGCCAGGGTGACCACGTCCGCTTCCAGGCCGTCGATCACCGAGCGCGCCTGCTTGCCCGAGCCGCCGTGCGACTGCTTGATCTTGACGTTGTCGCCGCTTTT
Source organism: Massilia sp. BAP21 (assembly GCF_057801335.1). Lineage (NCBI taxonomy): Bacteria > Pseudomonadati > Pseudomonadota > Betaproteobacteria > Burkholderiales > Oxalobacteraceae > Massilia > Massilia sp. BAP21. Next base: position 5,180,055 of record NZ_CM173596.1, on the reverse strand, counting down.
CGCTTTCCACGACTTGGCAAAAGCGGCGTTCACGTCCTGGTACAGTTCGCGGGTCGGGTCGTAGGACACGTTCAGCAGGTTGATGTCGGCAGCAAAGGCCGGTTGCAGCAGGGCGGTGGCGGCGAGCAGGACCAGCAGTTTTTTCTTGATCATGGTTATTTCTGTAAGGAAGTCATCAGTGGGATTACCTTACTGGCGGGGCATGGGCGTGTGAACGAAGCTTTTTGACCATGCGTATTTGTTTTTCGCATAAGAAGCCGCTTGCCGGAGCAGGACCGGGCGGCGATGCGGTAAACTGCGCGGCTCGTTCTAAACATATAGAGAAAGTGTATGAAGTCGCCCCTTATCGAGCTGCGCACGCGCGCGTTGACCTGCCTGCTGGAATGCGATCCGGCGGCCAAGGTGCGCATGGTGCTGGAACTCGCCGCGCATCACCGCAACGGTGACTGGTCGGTCGATGCCGATGTTGCGCTGACGGCCCCCGCCGGCATCCCGGGCCGACCGCTGAAACCCGACCTGGTGCCGCCGCTCCAGGTGGGCCGCCGCTCGATGGCGACCAACGAAGGCCGGGCGATGCTGGTGCACGCGCTGGCGCACATCGAGTTCAACGCCATCAACCTGGCGCTCGACGCGCTGTGGCGCTTCCCCAGCTTGCCGGACGCTTACTACACCGACTGGCTGCGTGTGGCGAAGGAAGAGGCCACGCACTTCGACATGCTCTCAAAGCACCTGACGACGCTGGGCCATGCCTACGGCGACTTCCCGGCCCATAACAGCCTGTGGGAGATGGTCGAGAAAACGAGCGGCGACGTGGTGGCGCGCATGGCCCTGGTCCCGCGCACGTTGGAGGCACGCGGCCTCGATGCGATCCCGCCGCTGCGCGCGAAGCTGGCCCAGGCCGGCGACATGGCGGCTGCCGCCATCCTCGACATCCTGCTGGTCGAGGAAGAGGGGCATGTGGAGATCGGCAACCGCTGGTTCTTCCACCTGTGCGTGCAGCGAGGCCTGGAGCCGATGGCGACCTACGACGAATTGACGCTGCGCTACAAGGCGCCGGTGTTGAAGGGACCGTTCAACATCGAGGCCCGGCGGCGGGCGGGCTTTAGCGAAGCGGAGTTGGCGCGTTTCGGGTGACTGGTGGATTTGCACTGGTCTGGCTGCGGCTTTGCATCCGTTCGTGAAACTGACGGCAACAAGTCATGCCACTGTCGCAGCGCATGTTCGCGCATTGAGGATTCCCACGTTTTTTTGGTCGTGAGCACGCAGTTGTTCATACGCGGCCGGCCGTCTCGAGGCAATACGGGTTTACCAGTGAGATGATTGCTTCAAGCGGCCAAGGATGTTCGGAGACAAGTGCTTGGACCATGGCATCAGTCCGTCTGAAAAAGGCAGTCACCTTCATTGCCGAAATAAGTTCGTGTACGTCCGCTATCGACCCCAAGCAGACGATCAAGCTGGACCGCCCTAGGGTTCGCAACGACATTCTGTAGGGCCGCGACCGCGCATCCCAGCAGTCTGCTCCTTCGAATATACGTATGCGAGACTTCCTCGCTTGCCATCTGCAGCACATGACCGATTGCAGCTTTCTTTTTCGCTCGGAATCAACTTCGCCGCGTAAACAGCGGCGCATAATCCGATCATAACGATCAAGCTCAGCTTCAAGACGCCCTTTCTTGACCCACCTGTTGACTGCGTTATTCCATCTTCCATTCAAGCCAATCCAATCTTTGCACTGACGACTACGTCCGCTATTGGCCGATCTCGGCCGTTCAGTGTACGGCAGTTGTCGACCCAAAGCAGACTTCGAGGCAATACGCTGTTTATGGTCGGGTACGGGCTAAAACCTCATATGGCATGAAGCCTTTGCTTTCCCAACGCTTGAGGAACAACTGTGCTGCGGCGTCCTCGGCTTCGATGTGGAGATCACCTTCGTGACACAGGGTGATTTCCAACCCATCAGCCTTCACAAAAATGTCCGACTTCCCGACAGTGATCGTCCCCGCCTGCTCTGCAGCTCGCACATAATCAACGATGTTCGCTAGCGGTAGAGGAATGTCTTGCCACATTTCGTCAATCCCTAAATTGCTATCCCAGCCAAACATGAGAATCGCCGACCCTGTACCTTTAGCTGCTGCGACTTGGCAGAAAGAAGATAGCTCTTCGAGAAGCACGGCAGGCTCGACTGGCTGAGTGCGATATTCGACCATTACGATTGTTTCTCCTCTCTACCGAATCTATCAGCATGACCGTCCGCTCTTGGCCGGATGCATCCGTTCACTCTGACCAGTGTTTCCATACAAACGAGCTTCCTTAAGGTCGGTGGCCACCTAGTTCGAAAGCTGCTTGGAGTCGACGAACAGTTGGTCAAAGTCGTAAGCCATGTTCTTTTCCTTGTTGTCCCGGCCGGCGCTAAGAGGGCTGTTTTGCAGTGCTTTAGAAGGGCGCGATATGCACTACGCTTGCCTACTATTGTTTAAGGACCATTTGGGCTCAGGCAAAAGCAACAATCGGCGTTCATTTATGATGCCTTTCTGCGCCTAGAACGTCTGCTCCTGGCCGATAGCAGACAATCGGAATGGCTCAGTCTACGGACTTGTTGCTATCACCGCAAGCAGGCGGTTTTGTCAGGCGATCCAAACCTAAAATGAGGCGCATGCTGGTCGGTACCTGGCCCTGTGCTGTCCGAATGCTCCAGTCCCAAAAAGGATCATCATTATGTCCATGGACTTAATGGGGATAAGCGGTTGTGAATTTATACGTGGTAGCACTTGCGGACGTCAGCGCGGCTATGCCTTAAGAGACTACGTTACTCATTTCGATGTGCACGGGTCGTACCGCGTGGACTCAGGAGTCCACCCTACGGGTTCGCGGAGCTACAGGGTGCCTGTGTTGAGCCGGCGGCTTAATTTCGAAGCCCGCCGGGGAGCGGGCTTCAGCGAAACCGAACTGGCGCGCTTCGCCAGAGCGCGACCCGGCTTACACAGTCTCGCGCATGGTCCTGGTTCTGGCCATCAGCTCACTGGCCCAGTAGAGCAGGGCAGCCGCCGGGAAAGCCATGCCGAGCAACAGCGCGGCATGCCAGCCGTATTGCGAGAACACCCAGCCGCCGGCCGCCGAACCCACCGCGCCGCCGACGAAGAACAGCGAGAAGTACAGGCCGTTCAGGCGGCTGCGCACTTCCGCCGGCAGCGAGAAGATCGCGCGCTGGCCCAGCACCATGTTGGCGGCCACGCCCATGTCGATGACGATCGAGGCGATCACCAGCAAGGCCAGGGCGATGTTGCGTGAATCCGGGGCGAGCAGCGGCAGGGCGAAGCCGGTGATCGCCAGCAGCATGGCCACCGCGGTGGCGGGCAGGGTGTGGCCGCGGTCGGCCAGCTTGCCGGCGATCGGCGAAGCGACGGCGCCCGAGACGCCCACCAGGGCGAAGATGGCGATGCCGGTCTGCGACAGGTGGAATGCCGGCCCGGCAAGCAGCATCGGGGTGACGGTCCAGAACAGGCTGAAGCAGGCGAACATGGCAGCGTGGTAGGCGGCGCGGCGGCGCAGCACCGGGGTGCTGGCGAATAGGCTGCCCAGCGAGGCGATCAGGCGGCCGTAGGACATGCTGTGCGCGGGCTGGCGCTCGGGCAGGCGGGTGCGCAGCACAAAGGCCAGCACCATCACGATGATGGCGGCGGCGCCGAACACGGTGTGCCAGCCGCCATGGTCGGCCACCAGGTTGGCGGCGGGGCGCGCCAGCATGATCCCCAGCAGCAGGCCGCTGACCACCTTGCCGACCGTGTGCCCGCGCGTCTCCTCGCGTGACAGGTGGGCGGCAAAGGGCACCAGCACCTGGGCCGCCACCGAACCGAGCCCAATGGCAAGCGAGCTGCCAAGGAACAGCCAGGCGTTGCTGCTCAGGGCCGCGCAGGCCAGGGCGGCGGCGGTGCCGAGGAGCAGGACGAAAACCAGCTGGCGGTTTTCCAGCAGGTCGCCGAGCGGCACAATGAAGAACAGGCCGAGCGCGTAGCCGATCTGGGTCAGCGTGACGATCAGGCCGGCGGCGTCGAGCGATAAGCCGGTGCTGGCGGCGATCGGGCCGACCAGGGTTTGCGAGTAATACAGGTTGGCGACGATCAGGCCGGCGGCAAGCGCCAGCAGGCGCACCATGCCGGGCGCGATGTCGGCGCCGTGGGTCGTGGAGTGGTTCATGATTCTCCTGTGGGATGGACATGCGACGTGTCCATTCTAGAAAGTCTGGGACGAAAGATAATCAGCTGCCCAGCCTCCCTTACAATTCATCTTATCTGAACAATCAGCGCCATGCTGGGGAGAGGTGATTTGGACCGCATCAAAGCCATGCAGACCTTTGTCCGCATCGTCGAAGCCAGGAGTTTTTCGCGCGCTGCCGAGAGCCTGGACCTGCCGCGCGCCTCGCTGACGGCGACCATGCAGAACCTCGAGGCTTACCTGGGCCGCAAGCTCCTGCAACGCACCACGCGCAGCCTGTCGCTCACCACCGATGGCGCCGACTACTACGAACGCTGCCGGGAGATCCTGGCCGCGCTCGATGCGGCGGAAGCGCCGTTTCGCGCGGACGGTGCGCGACCCCAGGGCCGCCTGCGCGTCGAACTGCCCGGCGCCCTCGGCCGCAACGTGGTCATGCCGCGCCTGGGCGAGTTCCATGCCACCTACCCGGACGTGGAGCTGGTGGTTGGCCTGAGCGACCGCCTGGCCGACCTGAACCGCGACGGCATCGACTGCGCGCTGCGCGTGGGAGAACTCGACGATTCAGCCCTGGTCGGGCGCCGCGTCGGCAGCATGCGCTTCGTCACCTGCGCGGCGCCAAGCTACCTGGCGCGCCACGGCACGCCCACGTCCCTGGACGACCTCGGCGAGCATCAGGCGGTGGTGCATTTTTCAGGCCGCACCGGCCGGGCCTTCGACTGGGACTTCGAGGTCGATGGCGCGGTGCGCCGCTTCAATTTCGCCGGCCCGGTTTCGGTCAACGATGCCGATGCCTATTTCTGTGCCGGCCTGCAGGGCCTGGGCATGATCCAGGCGGCCAGCTACCAGGTCGCGCCGCACCTGGACAGCGGCGTGCTGGTGGCGCTGCTGCCCGACTACCCGTGTGCGGCGATGCCGGTCTCGCTGGTCTATGCTAAGGGGCAGATGGCGGCACCCAAGCTGCGCGTCTTCGGCGCCTGGATCGAGGCGCTGTTCGCCGCCCACCCGCAATTGCATCCCTGAACCGAACATGGAATCGACAATGAATGAACATATCCTGCCTGTCCCGCTCGACAAAGCCTACCGCCTGCTGACCCACGGGCCGACCGTGCTGGTCTCGGCCCACAATGCCGGCATCGACAACGTCATGGCCGCGGCCTGGGCCTGCGCCCTCGACTTCGCGCCGCCGAAGCTGACCGTCGTGCTCGACAAGAGTACCCTGACGCGCGAACTGATCGAGGCCAGCGGCAGCTTCGTGATCCAGGTGCCGACGGCGCAACTGCTCCAGCTGACGCACGAGGTCGGCACACGCAGCCGCGCGAGCGAGCCCGGCAAGCTGGATGCCATCGGCGTCGAGCTGATGCGCCTTGGCGCCAGCGGCATGCCCTATGTTTCCGGCTGCTCGGCCTGGCTCGAATGCCGACTGCTGCCGGAGCCGCACAACCAGCAGGTCTACGACTTGTTCATCGGCGAGGTGACGGCCGCCTGGGCCGACGACCGCGTCTTCCGCAACGGGCATTGGGAATTCGAGAGCGCCGGTCCCGAATGGCGCAGCATCCACCATGTGGCGGGCGGCCATTTCTATGCGATCGGCGAGCCGATGGCGGCGCGGTCGACGGACGAGGAATAAGGCTTCCTGCCGGCGTTCGAAAATTTCGACGATAGGACGGCAAACTACTCGCTTTTTGTTCCCGCTCCGGTATCGCATAATGACTCCATCGACAACGCGGCCACAGCGCACACGGTGAAGCAAAGCAGACCCCGGCGCAGATGTTCGAACCCTTCGAACGGCCCACAAGAACAGGAGCGCATCATGTTGAAAGTACGTAAAAGCGAAGATCGCGGCATCGCCAACCTGGGTTGGCTGGACTCGAAGCACACCTTCTCGTTCGGCCACTACCACGACCCGGCCCACATGGGTGTCGGCCCGCTGCGCGTGATCAACGAAGACCGGGTGCAGGCCGGCCGCGGCTTCGATGCCCACGGCCACCGCGACATGGAAATCATCTCCTATGTGCTCGACGGCGCGCTGGAGCACAAGGACAGCATGGGCAACGGTTCGGTGCTGCGCTATGGCGACGTGCAGCGCATGAGCGCGGGCAAGGGCGTGGTGCACAGCGAGTTCAATGGCTCGAAGACCGATCCGGTGCATTTCCTGCAGATCTGGATCCAGCCGAACCAGGTCGGCGCTCCGGCCGGCTACGAAGAAAAGCACTTCGACCGCGCATCGAAGCTGGGCCGCCTGCGCCTGGTGGCGTCCAGCGATGGCCGCGAGGGCTCGGTCACGATCCGCCAGGACGCGGCGCTGTATGCCGGCATCCTGACCGGCGCGGATGAGGTCAGCTTCCCGCTGCAGGCTGGGCGCATCGGTTACCTGCACGTCGCCCAAGGCGCGCTGACCGTGAACGGGATCGCTTTGAAGGCGGGCGATGCGGTACGGGTGGACGATGAAGCGGCCATCACCCTGAATGGGGCCGACAACGCCGAAGTGCTGCTGTTCGATTTGCCGCGCTGAGAGTGACAATGGTGGGTTCGAGAACCCACCCTACGGCGCGCCGGCACCGGCAATCGTGGCTGGCGCGGTTTTCATCGTCCGCGGTCAGGAGCGCAGGAAGTCGAGCAAATCGGCGTTGATGCGCTCCTTGTGCGTGGTCGGAATGCCGTGCGGCGCGCCTTCGTAGACGACCAGCCGCGCCTGCGGCAGCAGTTCCACCGAGCGCCGGGCGCTGGCGACGATCGGCACGATCTGGTCGTCGTCGCCGTGCAGCAGCAGGGTCGGGATCGTCATCTTCGCCAGGTCGGCCGTGAAGTCGGTTTCCGAGAACTGGGCGATGCAGGCGTGGGCGCTGCGGATGCTGCATTGCATGCCCTGCAGCCAGAAGGTGTCGATCACGCCCTGCGAGGGCGTCGCGCCCGGCCGGTTGTAGCCGTAGAACGGCAAGGCCAGGTCCTTGAAGTATTGCGAGCGGTCGGCGAGCACGCCGGCGCGGATGGCGTCGAACACCTCCATCGGCAAGCCCTCGGGGTTGCTGTCGGTGCGCAGCATCTGCGGCGGCACCGCGCTGATCAAGACTGCCTTGGCCACGCGCGCCGTGCCGTGGCGGCCGATGTAGCGCGTGACTTCGCCGCCGCCGGTGGAGTGGCCGACCAGCACCGCGCCGCGCAGGTCGAGCGCATCGAGCAGGGTGGCCAGGTCGTCGGCATAGGTGTCCATGTGGTTCCCTTCCCAGGGCTTGCCTGAGAAGCCGTGGCCGCGGCGGTCGTGGGCGATGACCCGATAGCCGCGCTCGGCCAGGAACAGCATCTGGTCTTCCCAGGCGTCGCCCTGCAGCGGCCAGCCGTGGGAAAAGACCACGGGCGTTCCCTGGCCCCAGTCCTTGTAGTAGATGGCGGTGCCGTCGCGGGTGGTGACGGTGTTGCCGGAGACAGTGCTCGTGCTGGTGGTCATGGCGTCCTCGCAGGATCGTTAGCTCATGCGATTGGACCCGGCGCGCCGCGAAACGTTCGGCGCTTCTTTATCGTGCGCTCAACGCGGCCCGCGTTGCAGCATGGCCGTCACGGTGGCGCCGTCGCGCATGCGCGCCTTCCACCAGGCCAGCGCCGCGCCTTCCTCGCCGGTGCGCCAGGCCAGGTGCAGGGTTTCGTCCGGCTTCGGTTCGTCCACCGTCTTGATTACCAGGCGGCCCTCGGCCACGTCCTCGCGCACCCAGGGTTCGGGCAGGAAGCCGAAGCCGAGGCCGGCGCGCTGGTAGTCGTACTTGGTCTGCATGTCGGGCACGGCCAGGGTGTCCTGGCCGAACAGCAGGCCGACCGTGCGCGCCTGCAGCTGGCGCGCCGAATCCGATACCGACACCGCGCGGCAGGCAGCAAGATCGGCCTTCGACAGCGTCCGGTCGATGCCGGCCAATGGATGCCCGGGCGCCACCACGAAGGCAAACGACACGGTGGCCAGCGGCATCGCGCTGTAGCCGCCGCCCGAAGGTCCGCTGCCGGCCGCGCCCACCAGCAGGTCGGCACGGCGGTCGAGCAGGGCTTCCCAGGTGCCGGACAGGGCTTCCTTCAGCAGGCGCAGGCGGGTCTGGTCGGCCACTTCGTAGAAGGCCTGGACGTCGGGCATCAGCGCGCACGGGTCGAGCATCGAGTCGATGGCGATCGTGAATTCGGTTTCCCAGCCCGATGCCACGCGCCGCACGCGCCGCTCCAGGTCGCCCGCCGCCTTGAGCAGGTAGCGGCCTTCCTTCAGCAGTTCCTCGCCGGCCTCGGTGAGCGCCACGCGCGGGCCGAAGCGCTCGAACAGCTGCACGCCCAGGTCTTCCTCGAGCTTGGCGACGGTGTAGGAAATCGTCGACGGGACGCGGAACAGCTCCTTGGCGGCGGCCGCAAAGGAGCCGCGCCGGGCGATGGTGTCGACGGTGAGCAGGGCGTCGAGGCTGAGTTTCAACATGCTTGGATGATAGCGAAAGGTGGCGAGAGTGCCGGCCGCCTCGCTACTTTAAAAATAGAAGTTGGCGAAGATGCCGGCGTGGTCGCCCTTGACCTTGCCGCCGTAGGTTTTTTCCTTGAACTCGTCGTTCACGTAGCGCAGCTTGACGCCGATTTGCGGCGTGAACAGGTATTCGAGTTCGACCACGGCACCCGTGCTGTCCTTGAATTCGTAGTCGCCGATGTCGCTGGCGCCGCTGCTGCGGAATTCGGTGCCGGTCACCCAGCGCAGGCCGCCGCCGACGCGCACCTTGTCGTTCACGTGGTAGTAGCCGAGCAGCTCGACGGGAATGCGCTGGAAGCGCGTGTCGCCGTTGCGGGCGCTGGCGTTGTCGACGTGGTAGCCGACCGTGCCCTGGACCGAGAATTCGGGGCTGATGCGGTAGTCGAGGCCGGCCAGCAGGGCGACCGTGCCGCCGCCGCGGATGTTGATGTCGAAGCCGTCCTCGTAATACACGGTGGCCAGCTTGTCGCCGCCGTGGGTGAGGCCGGCGCCGAGCACGAAGCGCAGCGGCCTGGCGCCGACGGGTTCGTACTGGACAACGGGGGCTGCCGGTGCCAGTGCCGGTTCGGTGGTGGTCTGGGCCTGTGCCGCGTTCAGCGCAGCCAGGGAGAGTGCAAGTGCGAGTGCGATGGTTTTCACGGTGATTTGTCGTTGTTGTCGTCGCGGCACTGCGCGGGCTCGCGCATTTCCGTGCTCAAGTATTGTAAAGATGCAATTGCTTATTTGCAATCTTGACACGATCACCAGGGAGGAGTGTTGCAGCGGCAGGACGCCGCTGCGACGAGACGCGCGGCCAGGCAGGCCGCGCGGGGAGCCGGGGAGTAACCTGGCTTAGAACACGCGCTGCAGCCAGCCGTGCTTGTCTTCGGCGCGGCCGTTCTGGATGTCGAGCAGGGCGGCCTTCAGTTTGGTGGTCACCTCGCCGGCGCCGCCGTTGCCGATGGTCGCCTCGAAACTGCTGCCCTTGACCTTGCCGATCGGGGTCACCACTGCCGCGGTGCCGCAGGCAAAGGCTTCGGTCAGGCGGCCGCTGGCGGCGTCCGCGCGCCACTGGTCGATCGAGTAGGCTTCTTCGCGCACGGTGATGCCCATGTCGCGCGCCAGCGTGATCAGCGAGTCGCGGGTGATGCCCGGCAGGATGGTGCCGGTCAGCGGCGGGGTCTGGATCGAACCGTCTTCGAACACGAAGAACACGTTCATGCCGCCCAGCTCTTCCACGTACTTGCGCTCGACGGCGTCGAGGAAGACGACCTGGTCGCAGCCCTGGCGGATCGCCTCGGCCTGCGCGGCCAGGCTGGCGGCGTAGTTGCCGCCGCACTTGGCGTCACCGGTGCCGCCGGGCGCGGCGCGGATGTAGTTTTCCGAGACCCACAGGGTCACGCCCGCGGCGCCGCCCTTGAAGTAGGCGCCGACCGGCGAGGCGATCACGCAGTACAGGTATTCGTTGGCCGGCTTCACGCCCAGGGCCGCTTCGGTGGCGATCATGAACGGACGCAGGTACAGGGCCGAGCCTTCGGCTTCCGGGATCCAGTCGCGGTCTTCGCTGACAAGGGCGTGCACCGACTCCAGGAACAGCTCGTCCGGCAGCGGTTCCATGGCCAGGCGGCGGGCCGAGTTGGCGAAGCGGCGCGCGTTGGCGTCCGGGCGGAACAGGGCGGCGCCGCCTTGCGGCAGGCGGTAGGCCTTCAGGCCTTCGAAGATTTCCTGCGCATAGTGCAGGACCATGGTCGACGGGTCGAGCGGCAGGTTGGCGCGCGCCACGACCTTGCCGTCATGCCAGCCTTTGCCTTCGGTGTAGCGGATCGTGACCATGTGGTCGCTGAACGCGCGGCCGAAGCCCGGGTTTTGCAGCAGCGCCGAACGCTCCGCCGGCGGCAGGGGAATCAAGCATTTTTCGATCGACAGCGTCGATTGGCCTTCTTTGGTCATACAGTCTCCAGAAACGGCGGGTGGGCGCTCAGTGCTGCCCGGCTGGCCCGCAAAACCACTATTATCGGTCAATTCCCGGTATTTGTTGCAGGCGCCGTTTTGAAAGCGTCAACATTGCCGGAATGGCCGCTTTGGCCTCGTATAATTCGGTTCCGCCCCGCAGGAGTGCCGCCTTGTTCCAGAATCCGCCACCGCAGACACCAGGTGCGCCGCTGCCGCCCGCCGGTGCGGGCCTGCTGTTGCGTGCGTTGTTCAAGCGCGGCGCCCGCACCAACGACCCGCCGCAGCTGCCGCCAACCGTGTTCGCCTGCACCGCCCCGGGTCCGCAGGCGCTGGCGCGCTACAACGCCGCTCTCGGCTTTGCACCGGATGCGCAGCCGGTAAGCGCGCACTACCTGCTGGTGCAGCGCGCCCACCTGGCCAGCATGCTGGCGCCGGCCTTTCCGTTCCGGCTGCCGGGCATGGTCCATGTCGAGAACGCCATCGCCGAGCATGCGCGGGTGGCGCCGGGCACGCCGCTGCGGCTGGCCACGCAGCTTCGGATCGACCCGCCCACGGCATCCGGCGCGCGCTTTTGCGTGCTCGAGACCACGGCCTGGGATGGTCCGACAGCGGTGTTCGGCTGCACCAGCAAGTACCTGGCGCTGGCCGGTCGGCGCGGCGGTGCGCGCAGCGCGCCCGATCCGGCGCCGGCGCTGCCGCTGTTCGCCGGCTGGGACGTGCGGCACGACGCCGGGCGCGCCTATGCGCGCGTGTCGGGCGACTGGAATCCTATCCACCTGGCGCGTCCGGCGGCGCGGCTGTTCGGCCTGCGCGGGCCCATCATCCACGGCATGCATTCGGTGGCCAAGGCGCTGGCCTGCCTGGAAGCGCAGGGCGGGCGTGTACGCGCGGTCGACGTGCGCTTCCGCTCGACCGTGCCGCTGGGGGCGAAGGTGCAGATGCTGCATGCGCCCGGAACCGCCGCCTTTGCGCTGGTATGCGAGGGCCGGCTGGCGGTCGAGGGCGAGGTGGCGTTTACACCGGCCTGAGACGGTTGCGCCAGGGAAAATCCCGCTACAATGTTTTTTTGACCCCCAGTCTCGCAGGCCTACACCATGAACGACCAACACGGACGCCCGATCCACGAACTGACCATGACGGTCCTGATGACGCCGGACATGGCGAACTTTTCCGGCAACGTCCACGGCGGCACCATCCTGAAATTCCTCGACAGCGTGGCCTATGCCTGTGCCAGCCGCTATTCGGGTTCCTATGTGGTGACCCTGTCGGTGGACCAGGTGATGTTCCTGGAACCGATCCACGTGGGCGAACTGGTGACCTTCCTGGCCTCGGTGAACTACACCGGCACCAGCTCGATGGAAGTCGGCATTCGCGTGGTGACGGAAAACATCCAGCAGCGCACCGTGCGCCATGCGAACAGCTGCTACTTCACGATGGTGGCGGTGGACGAGCACCGCAAGCCGCAGGCGGTGCCGAAGCTGGTGCCGGAAGGCGAAGACGCGGTACGGCGCTACCAGAAGGCCGAGGAACGCAAGCGCTCGCGCCAGGCCCTGCACGGCCGCAAGCGCTGAGCGGCAACGCCCGTCGGGACAAACGCTTACTCGAGGTTCTCGTGGTGGTCGGCCACGCCCTGTTTCCAGTAGGCCGAGACGCGCATCGCTTCCTTGGCGATGCCTTTTTCCTCGGCCAGCAGCGCGCGCAGGCGGCGCATGGTGGCCGCTTCGCCGGCGCCCCAGGCGAAACCTTCGCCTGCCGGTGGCGTGAACCCACGCACGCGTTCGATCAGGGCATCCTCGCTGTCGACCCAGTGCACCTCGGCCTGCGCGGCGCTGGTGAACGGCAGCCGGTCGCCCGCGCCGGCAAGCGCGACTACCGTGGCGCGCACGTGGGCCGGCAGCTCTTCCAGGCGGCGGCGCATGGCCGGCAAGGCGGTGCTGTCGCCGGCCAGCAGGTGCCAGTCGAAGTCGGGCGGCACGATCATCGAGCCGCGCGGGCCGCCGATGATAGCCCGGTCGCCGGGCTTAGCATTGCGCGCCCAGTTCGAGGCCGCGCCGTCGCCGTGCAGGGCGAACTCGATGGTCAGTTCGCGCGATTGCGCGTTGAAGCGGCGCGGCGTATAGTCGCGCCGCACCTGGGTGCCGGCGCCGTCGTCGAACATGAACTTCACGTGGTCGTCGAAGGAGAGCGAGACGAAATCGGCCAGGGCCTCGCCCTGGAAGGTGATGCTGGCGAAATGTTCGCCGACCGTTTCGATGCGCGCGACGCTGACCTCGCGCATGCGCAGCTCATGGCGCACACGCTGGACGGTCTTGCGGGATGGCTGTTCCATGATTCTTCCAATTAGTTGATAATGTCACCCATTATGCGAAAACCAGTTGATAAAGTCAACCAAAAACCGTCGGGGACGGTGGGCGACGTATTCGATGCCATCCATTCGATCATGCATCTGTACCGAACGCAGCAGTTCCGCGCCTTCGCCGGCGGCGAGCACGAACTGACGCACATGGAAAGCAAGGTGCTGCGTTTCTTCGCGCGCCAGCCGGGCGCCACGCTGAGCGACCTGGTGGCGCACTCGGGGCGCGACAAGGCGCAACTGACGCGCCTGATCAAGGGCTTGCGCGAGCGCGGGCTGCTCGACGCCAGCGCGGACGAGGCGGACCGGCGCAGCACGCGGCTGCACCTGAGCGAGACGGGGGCGGCGCTGCACGGGCAGCTGCACCACGTTGGCGCGGCGCTGTCGGGCGTGGCGCTGGATGGAATCAGCGAGGCGGAGCGCGAGCAGCTGTATGCATTGCTACAGCGGGTGCGGGCGAACCTGGCGGGGGAAGGGGAGGCGTAGCGGTCTTCGTTGGCGCTTGCGTAGATGCAGGCGGTGAGACAGCGTGGACTCGGGAGTCCACCCTACGAACCTGCTTGGAATGCGATGGGGCATGGTGGGTTCAAGAACCCACCGGCACGGAACGCCTGCAGGCGGGTAGGGTGGGCTCTCGAGCCCACGCGGTATGGAACAGCTGCCGGTCGAAACGATGAACCCGCCGCCAAGGTCTGCCAACCGGCATCGCACTAATCCTGCACCACCCCGCCATCCGCTTGCGCCCCCACCGGATTCGCCCCCGCACCCCGCACGATATTCGCACTCGCCGCAATCACCACCCCCGCCAGCGCCAGCGACCCGACCCCCACCGCCAGCCCCGCATGCGCGGCGATCCACCCGATCACCGGCGGCCCCAGCAGCAGCCCGCTGTATCCAACCGTGGCCGCCGTCGCCAGCCCGACGCCCGGCGCCATGCCCGGCGTACGCGCCGCCGCCGTAAAGATCACCGGTACCACGTTCGCCGCCCCCAGCCCGACCAGCCCGAAGCCCAGCGCCGCGGCCACGTAATGGTCGGTGCCGACCGCCAGCAGCACGCCGGCCGCCATCGCCAGCCCGCCCGCCACCATCACGCCGCGCGCGCCAAAGCGCAGCACCAGGCCGTCGCCGGCGAAGCGGCAGGCCGCCATCGCGATCGAGAACAGCGAAAAGCCCAGCGCCGCCCCGGCCGCCGAGGCGCCGGTCCGTTCCCTGAGCACCAGCGCGCTCCAGTCGACCAGCGCGCCTTCCACCGCCATGCACAGCAGGGCCAGCAGGCCGAGATACAGTGCCGGGCCGCGCGGCAGGCCCAGGCCGGGGCCGTGCTCGCCCGGCACCGGCGCCACGTGCAGCGTCGCGCTCACCGTCAGCATCACCACAACCAGCATCGCCGCCGCCAGCATGCGCACGCCGTCGCCGTCGCCGAGGCCGAACTTCAGCATCAGGCCGCCGAGGGCCGCACCGAACAGGCCGCCCAGGCTGAAAAAGCCGTGGAACGACGACATGGTCGGCACGCCGCGCGCCTTTTCGACTTCGGTCGCATTCGCGTTCATGGCAACGTCGAGCGTGCCGTTGGCGGCGCCGAACAGGAAAGCGAAGACGAATAAAAAGGCCGGCGACGAGGCGCCGACCAGGGCCGCCAGCATCATCGGGAACAGCAGCGCCGAACCCAGCGTCGGGCGCCGGCTGCCATGGCGCGCGATGAGTGCACCGCACAGCGGCATCGCCGTCATCGCGCCGGCGGCAATGGTCAGCAGCAGCAGGCCGAGGGTGGCGGTGTCGAATCCGGCGCGCGCCTGCACCGTGGGCACGTGCACCGCCCAGGCGCCGATCCCGGCGCCGTTCAGCAGGAAGATGGTGGAGATGGCGCGGCGCGCGCGGCGCACGACTTCCGGTGACTGGCTGGTTTCAGGCATCATGCAACCTTGTTGGCGAGGAGGATATCGGGACCATCGGCGGCCTCGCGCAGGCGTGCCAGCACCTCGGGCGGCGCATCCGCCTCGAGCACCAGGTGACCGAGTTCGGCGAGCGCGGCGACGGCAAACGGCGCGGTGTCGAGCAGGCGTTCGTTGAGCACGGCGGCGGCGCGGCGCCCGGATGCCGCCAGCATCGCGCGCTTGAACAGGGCTTCTTCCGGATCTGCGGCGTACAGGCCTTTCTGCGCATGGACCGCGCACACGCCGACGATGCACAGATCGGCATGGATGCGCCCGACCTCGGCCACGGCCTGGGCGCCGAGGGCGGCGCCGCAGGCGGGCGAGTACACGCCGCCGATCAGCACGATGCGCGTGCGCTGGAACCCGCGCAAGGCCAGCGCCACCTGCGGGCTGTTGGTGACGATGGCCGCGGCGCAGCCGTCATCGAGCTGGTTGGCGAGCGCCAGGTTGGTCGAGCCGGCGTCGATCAGCACGGTGTCGGTCGGCTGGACCAGGCTGCGCAGGGCCAGGCCGAGGGCCGCCTTGCGCGGCCCGTCGCGTTCGGCGCGCTGCTGCAGCGGCGCTTCGCCCGCGCTGCGGCGCAGGGCGCCACCGTGCACGCGGCGCAGCAGGCCGGCGTTGTCGAGGTCGCGCAGGTCGCGCCGCACCGTGTCTTCCGAGGCGCCCAGGCGGGTGGCCAGCTCGGCGGCCAGGACCTTGCCCTCGCGCTCGACGGCGTCGAGGATCAGCCGGCGCCGTTCTTCGGGTAGTTGCATTATTGCTCCAGGAATTTGCCTCGATACTAACGGCTCTTGCATGAATCGGCAAGTAAACGCAGTTTCCAGCATTCGTGGGTGCGGATTCGTGCAGCGCGCCACGCGCTTGGCCTGGTCCCGGGCTCAGGCTTACGATCCCGGCCATCCCCCCATACAAGGACAACAGTGGACATCCTGCGTACCTCCCGGCTCGCCTTGCGCACCTGGCGCGAGGACGATATCGACGCCTTTGTGCGGGTCACCGCCGACCCTGCGGTCCACGCCTTCCTGCCCGGCCCCTGGACGCGTGAGAAGACCACCGCGCTCGCCGCTGCCCAGAACGCCCAGTACGAACGCCACGGCACCTGCTACTTTGCCGCGACGCTGGCCGAGACCGGCGCGCTGCTGGGCTTCGTGGGACTGAAATACCAGGACTTCGACCGGCCGTTCGCGCCATGCTTCGAGCTGGGCTGGTGCCTGGGGAAGGATTATTGGGGGCAGGGCTACGCGGCCGAAGGCGCGCGCGCCTGCATGGCGCATGGCTTCGACACGCTGGGACTGGCGGAAATCGTCTCGTTCACCGTGCCCGCGAACCTGCGCTCGCGCGCCGTGATGGAGCGCCTTGGCATGCGCCGCGATCCCGCCGACGACTTTGTCCATCCGGCGCTGCCGCCCGAACATCCGTTGTCGCAGCATGTGCTGTACCGCATCGCACGGGCGGGTCCGGACTGAGAAGCAGGGGGGCGGCCGCGCGCAGGCAGCGGCAGGTTTCAGCGCTGCGGCGCCGGCTGCTGGCTGCGCAGCCAGGCCAGCAGGTCGCCCACCTGCTTCTGGTTGCTCATGCCCCAGAAGCGCATCTTGGTGCCGGGGACCAGGTCGTCCGGGTCGTCGAGGAAGGCGGCCAGGGTCTTGTCGTTCCAGACGATGCTGGAGCGCTTCATGGCGGGCGAATAGCTGTAGCCGGTGCCGCTGCCGGCGCGCCGCCCGAACAGGCCATTGAGCTGCGGGCCAAAGCCGTTGCTGGCCGACGGACCCACGGCGTGGCAGGAGGCGCAGCGCACGTTGAACAGGCGCTGGCCGTTGGCCAGGTCGGCGGCGCCGGCGCCCAGGTGCAGGCCGAGCAGGGCAATGAGGCAGAGTGTTTTCATCGGTGAGGCAGGATTCAGGTGGGGGCGGCCCCGGTTTTGCTGGCGCCATACGCGGCGAGGAAGACGCCCACGGCGCGCTCGGCGCTCGCCTCCAGCTGTTCCGGCCCGAGCGCCTCGATGGCCTGGAACAGCAGGCGCTCGCCCCACTCGGCATCGAACAGGGCCTTCAGGTGGCGCGCCGCCAGTTCGCTGCCGGCCTCGATCAGTTCGCCGTCGTCCATGGCCCCGTGCAGCAGGGCGGCCAGGGCGGCGATCACGCGGCCGGGGCCGAGATCGTAGCACTGGTTGCCGAGGCTGGAGCGCGCCGCTTCGGCCAGCACCAGGCGGCGCGTGGCCAGCGTCTCGGGCGCGCAGGCAAAGGCGAGATAGCGCCGGCCCACGTGTTCGAGCGCGGCGCGGATGCCTGCGGGGCTGTCCGCCAGCGCCGCGTGCACCGCCGCGTATTCGGCCTCGGCGGCGTCCAGGGCAATCGCCACCAGCAACTCTTCCTTCGACTTGAAGTAGGCATACACCGTCGCCTTCGAATAACCGACGCGGTTGCAGATGTCGGACATCGAGGCGCGGTCGAAGCCGGCCTCGTGGAACACTTCGGTGGCCGTGCGCAGGATGGCCGTGCGCCGGGCTTCGCTTTTCGTCATGGGCTCGTGTAGGGAATGGCCGGCGCCGCCGGCAGGGGCTGCGTTACTGGACGCGGTTACTGGACCCGGCGCACGCGCGCCGTGCTGTTCTGGCCTTCCACCTGGAAGAAGAAGGCGCCGCCGAACAGGCCGCGCTTGATGCGGACCTTCGGGTTATGCATGGGCGGCAGCACGGCCTGGCTGCCGTCGGTGATGCGCCACACCTGGCCGTTGGCGAGCTTGATGGTGGTGTTGCCGCTCCAGCCGTCGAAGTCGCCGGCGATGCTGCTTTCGATCTGGTCGGGTTCGGCTTCCTTGGCCTTGCGTTCGATGCCGAACTGCTGTTCCGGCGCCTGGGCGGCGCGAACCGGGGCGACTGCGGCGGCGGTGGCGGCGGCTGCGCTTGCGGCGGCCGGCGCGGCGCCGATCGGCATCGCGTCGTAGCAGGCCAGGCGCTGGGCGGTATCAGGCAGGGTGCGGCATTTCAGGACGGCGGCATCGTCGGCCAGGGCGGCGCCGGATGCGAGGGACAGGGACAAAACCAGATGCGCGTGCAGGAGCGAAGCTTTCTTCATGGGCCTTCCGTTAAGTGGACACGCCGCGCCAGGTGCACGGCTGAGTCCAATTATAGCCACATGCAGGCGCCGGCGGGCATTGCGCCGCCGGCTTGCTCGCGCCGTGGCCTCAGGCCGCGATGGCGCTGTGCGCCGCGCCCCCTGCCGCGCCTTGCGCCGCCATGTGGCGGTTCACCGCCGACAGCACGGCGTGGAAGGAAGCGGTGACGATGTTGCTGTCGATGCCGGCGCCGAACAGGGTCGGGCCGTTCCCGACGCGCAGCTCGACATAGCAGGCCGCGCGCGCATTCGCGCCGGAGCCGATCGAATGCTCGTGGTAGTCCATCAGGCGGATGTCCAGGCCGAGCGCATTCACGAAGGCGTCGATCGGGCCGTTGCCGACGCCGCGGCGCACCGACTGCACGCGCTCCTGCTGCGCCGTCACCTCGATCTGCACCGGCTGCTCGCCCGTGCTGTCTTCGGTCATGCGGTGCGACACGTAGCGCCACGGCGTCTGCTGTTCCAGGTATTCGCGTCCGAACAGGGCGTGGATGTCGCCCGCGGCGATTTCGCGGCCGCTGCTGTCGGCCAACTGCTGCACCACGCGCGAGAATTCGATCTGCAGGCGGCGCGGCAATTGCAGGCCGTATTCCTGTTCGAGCAGGTAAGCCATGCCGCCCTTGCCCGACTGGCTGTTTACGCGGATCACGGCGTCGTAGCTGCGGCCCAGGTCGGCCGGGTCGATCGGCAGATACGGCACTTCCCAGATGGCGTCGGCCTTTTGCTGGGCGAAGCCCTTCTTGATCGCGTCCTGGTGCGAGCCCGAGAAGGCGGTGAAGACCAGGTCGCCGGCATACGGGTGGCGCGGGTGCACCGGCAGCTGGTTGCATTCCTCGACCAGCTGGCGCACGGCGTCGATGTCGGAGAAGTCCAGGCCCGGATGCACGCCTTGCGTGTACAGGTTCATGGCAAGGGTGACCAGGTCGACGTTGCCGGTGCGTTCGCCGTTCCCGAACAAACAGCCCTCGACACGGTCGGCGCCGGCCATCACGGCCAGTTCGGCCGCCGCCACGGCGGTGCCGCGGTCGTTGTGCGGGTGGACGCTGATGACCAGCGACTCGCGGTTGTTCAGGTTGCGGCACATCCATTCGATCTGGTCGGCGTACACGTTCGGCGTGCTGGCCTCCACCGTGGACGGCAGGTTGACGATCATCTTGTTCTCGGGCGTCGGCTGCCAGACGGCGCTCACCGCATCCGTGATCTGCTTCGAGAAATCGAGCTCGGTGGTGGAGAAGGATTCCGGCGAATACTCCAGGCCCCACTGCGTTTGCGGGTGCTGGGCGACGAGCTCCTTGATCAGGCGGGTGCCGTTCACGGCGATCTGCACGATCTCCTCGCGTTCCATGCCGAACACCACGCGGCGGAACACCGGCGCCACCGAATTGTAGATGTGGACGATGGCGCGCTTGGCGCCGACGGCCGAGTCCACGGTGCGGCGAATCAGCTCGTCGCGCGCCTGGGTCAGGACGATGATGGTGACGTCGTCGGGAATGTGGCCGTCCTCGACCAGCATGCGCACGAAATCGAAGTCGGTCTGCGAAGCAGACGGGAAGCCGACTTCGATTTCCTTCAGGCCGATCTGGACCAGGGTCTGGAAGAAGCGCAGTTTCTTGTCGACGCTCATCGGCTCGATGAGGGCCTGGTTACCGTCGCGCAGGTCGGTGCTCATCCAGATCGGCGGCTGGGTGATGGTCTTGCCCGGCCACTGGCGGTTTTCCAATGGGACGGCGGCGAAGGGGCGGTATTTGGCGGATGGATTGGTCAACATGATCGTACTCCTGCTTGTGCTGTGAATGCGTGCCTGGAAGGCGTCGATGTGGCGGAGGCTGCCGGACGGGCCACGAGTCGCTAGGCCCGGCAACCGATCGGTAGTTGTAGCAGCAGACGGAACACAGCGCGTGCGCCGGCTGGCAGGGTCTTACCCTGGCGGATGATGAATGACGAGGAATTCTGAGGGACTGGCATCGTACAACTTCCTGTAACTACTTTTGGGGTTCCGGCGACGGTGGCCGGACTCGAACGCGACGGTCAGGCGCGTAGTAGTAGCGACGCTGGCGATAGCGCGCCGGCGAGCGGTAGGACAGTTAGCAGATGCAATTGGGTAGACATTGATATGACTGTAGGCCGAATATAGTTCGGTGTCAACCCTCGATTTTGAACAGGTGTTGCGCGAACGTGAATCTAGGACTGCGGCGGCTGGGTCAGGAAGATCCACGCAACCGTGATCACGACCATGCCGGTGGCCGTCACGCAGCTCCAGGTAAAGAACCAGGCTGATAGCAACGTGGCCTGCAGTGCGCGTTCCAGCACGAAGCCAAGCACGAAGTCGAAGGCGGTGAGGAAGGACCAGCGCCGCAGGTAGACCGGCAGGTATTTGCTCATGCGCCGGTTGTGCTGGAACGCGGCATGGCGCTCGATGGCCGTGCGCGCGCCGCCGACGTCCTTGAACAGCCAGTCGAAGAAGATGAAACGGTAGAGCAGGGTGCAAAACGGCAGCTCATCGGCCTGCTGTGCGGTCGTGGGCGGCGTGCGCTGTGGTTCCGGCGTGGTCGTCATGGTCGGCTTTCGTCCAGGGCGGGCAAACGAAACACCAGTATGCCGGAAGCGGGGCAGGCGCTGCCCGGCGGTGTCAAACCGTGCGGAAACAAAATTCTGCGTGGCAACGCTGCGTTGCAAGCAAGTCACGGCTGGGCAAATGCGGGTCGGGGCGCTAGGATGGCGGTTTTGTCCGGCTCGACCCTGCATGACCCCGCACGACTCCACAACCACGCTCCAATCACCCGTCCTCCTGCGCACCATTCGCGACACCGATCTCGACGCCGCGCTGCGCGTGCAGGCCGCATGCTATCCACCGTCGATGCAGGAGGCGGCGGATGTCGTGCTCGCGCGTATCTGCGCGGCCGGCGACACTTCCTTCGTGGCCGAATGCGAAGGCGAGGTCTGCGCCTATGTGTTCGCCTACCGCAGCAGGCGCGGCGCGGTGACGCCGCTGGATGCCGGCTTCGATGTCGCCGAGGACGGCGATACCCTGTACATCCACGACCTGTCGGTATCGCCCGCCGCCGCGGGGCGCGGCCTGGCGCGCTTGCTGGTGGAGCAGTTGCAGGCACTGGCGCGCGTACGAGGGCTGACCAACTGCGCGCTGGTCTCGGTGCAGTCCTCGCAAACTTTCTGGGAGCGCCTGGGCTTTCGCGCAGCCGACTGCGCCGGCGAGGAGGCGCGCGTGGCCCTGGCGACCTACCCGCCGGTGGCGCTCTACATGTGCAGCGAAGCGTAGGCCTGCTGCGCGGGAAGTGCGCATCCTTGCTATAGTTCTTCCTTTCGCGCGCGGCGTACCCGAGGTACGCGCGCAGTCAACATCATTTGAGGAAGTAATGAAGAAGCACACGATCATCGCCGCCGCCATCCTGTCCGTCGCCGGAACCGCAACGGCCCAGGAAGTGGTCAAAATCGGCCACTCGGCCGCCGTCACCGGCCCCGTCTCCTACTTCGGCAAGGACACCGAAAACGGCGCCCGCATGGCGATCGAGGCCCTGAACGCGCGCGGCGTGACCATCGGCGGCAAGAAAGTGCGCTTCGAGCTGGTGGCCGAGGACGATGGCGGCGATCCGAAGCAGGCCACCAACGTGGCCCAGAAGCTGGTCGACGGCCGCGTGAACGGCGTGGTCGGCCACGAGACCTCGGGCACCACGATTCCCGCTTCGAAGATCTACAACCAGGCCGGCATCCCGCAGATTTCGCCGTCGAGTACCAGCCCGGTCTACACCAAGCAGGGTTTCAACACCGCCTTCCGCGTGGTGGCCAACGACGTGCAGCTGGGCCAGGCGCTGGGGCACTACGCCGTGCAGAAGATGAACGCGCGCCGCGTCGCCGTGATCGACGACCGCACCGCCTATGGCCAGGGCCTGGTGACCGAGTTCTCGAAAGGCCTGCGCGACCAGGGCGCCACCGTCGTCGCGCGCGAATTCACGCACGACAAGGCAAGCGACTTCAATGCGATTCTCACCAAGATTCGCGCCGCGAAGCCGGACCTGGTCTTCTTCGGCGGCATGAGCGCCGTGGCCGGCCCGATGCTGCGCCAGATGAAGCAGCTCGGCATGAACGTCAAGATGATGGGCGGCGACGGCATCTGCTCGGACGAGATCCATAAACTGTCGGGCGGCGTGATGGCCGACGGCCAGGTGTTCTGCGCCGAAGCGGGCGGGGTGGACGCGGCCGGCAAGGCCGGCATGGACAAGTTCCGCACCGACTACAAGAAGCGCTTCGGCATCGACGTCCAGATCAACGCGCCGTATGCCTACGACGCCGTGATGACGATGGCCGAGGCCATGGTCAAGGCCGGCTCCAGCGCGCCGGCCAGGTACCTGCCGGTGCTGGCCAAGATCGAAACGAAGGGCGTGACCGGCCCGATCGCCTTCGATGCGCGCGGCGACATCCGCGACGGCACGATCACCCTGTACACCTTCAAGGGCGGCCGCCGCACCGTCCTCGCCGTCACCAAATAAGGCAGGGCGGGTTCCCGAACCCACCACGTCGACATCGAGTAGGGTGGGTTCTCGAACCCACCATCACGCGACGCCGCGAACCCCCGCCGGTAGGGTGGGCTCTCGAGCCCACGCCGTCTCACCTTATGCCTATCCGCGACGGTCGCCGCGGCGCTCGCGCCACCAGTAGAGCGCCCTCATCAAACCCCAGGCCTCATCCGCCACCCGGCAGAGTCGCCCCTCGCACCCCAGCAGTAACAAGCCAAGAAAAGAATCAACCGCCACGAGCATCACATCACAATTAAAAATGTAACTAACCAACGAATAAAACACACCAAACCTGTAACTCAACCGTCCCTGACTACAACCAGACTAACAACTCTCAAACAAGCCACCAGGAAGAGGGGGCGGAGCCCACCCAAAAAACAAACCGAGCGCACGGGCAATCCTCCGCCCGCGCGCCCGCTCACCCGCATTCCCCGCGCCGCGCGCACTGGCCAGCACGCTGTCCGGCGCCTGTCCCTTTTCGACCCAGTTCACCAGCGGCGTGAGCATGTCGAACTGGTCCAGCGCCGGCCCGCCCGAGCAGTGGTTCATCCCCGGCACCCGGAAGAAGCGCGCGAAGTTCGACGCATCGCCGCTGTTCGCCGTGCGCAGCGCGTCGTACCACGCGGTGGTGTCGTCGCTCGAGAAAATCGGGTCGCTGGTGCCGTGGTAGACCAGCATCTTGGCGCCACGGTTCTTCAGCCTGGCCAGGTTGGCGCCGTCGGGCGGCGTCATGAAGCTCGTGCCGGATTCGGTGTAGGTGGCATTCGTCGCATTCACCCGCGCCAGCAGGCTTGCGAGATTCACGCTCGACACGAACTCGCGCCCGTTGAAGGTGGCCGGGTCTTCCGGCGGCACTGCCCAGATGAACGCCGCCGCGCCCGAGTCGCGGTCGATCGGCGCGCCGAACTTCCAGCTCGCCCAGCCGTTCGTCCCGAATCCTGCATCGTACGGGAAGCCGGTGTAGATCGTGGCGCCGCTCTCCGTCCTGGCGCCGGCAAACAGCGCCGCGATCCCGGTCTTTTGCGCGCTGCTCAGGCAAGTGCCGTCGCGCGTGCCGGCGCAGGTCGGCACGTCGCGCTCCAGGTTGAAGGCGGCCTGGCAGGCGCCGGTATCCTGGATCAGTCTATCGGCCGCGCCATCGAGCGCATCGCACCTGGCCAGCACCGCATTCGACACCAGCGTACGCTCGGCCTGGGTAAATCCCGTCGTCAGGTCGCCGGGCGTGGCCGCCAGCGCGGCATAGGTCTTGGCGCCGGCGATGTTGGCCAGCGCCGCCAGCGGCAGCCGATACCCCGGGTTGCCGGCCAGGTAGCCGTCGTACTGCTCGGCGTAGCGCGCCGCCGCCACCATGGTATGGCGCCCGCCGTTCGAACAGCCGCCAATGTACGAGCGGTCCGGCGCCTTGCCATACGCGACCGCGATCAGGCTCTTGGCCATCGGCGTCAGCTTGCCGACGGCCTGGTAACCGTAGTCGAGGCGCGCCTGCGGGTCGATGCCGAAGAAGGGCGTCGGCGCGCCATGCCCGGCGTCGGAACTGAGCACGGCAAAGCCCTGGTTCAAGGCGTTGTCGAGCGGCCCGCCGCCGCCCACCGGGCCGGTTGCCGTGACCACGCTGCCATCGACGCCGCCGTTGGCCTGGTAGAAGAAGCGGCCGTTCCAGTCGCGCGGCAGGCGCATCTCGAAGCCGACGGCGTAGCTCTTGCCGTCCACGGGGCTGACGCGGCGGAACATCTGGCCCAGCACCTGGCAGTGTGCGGCGACCGGCTTGCCGGCGATGACCAGCGTGCCGGCGGCGATCTCGTTGGCGGCGGTGATCGTGGTATCGGCGATGTTGACGCGCGTTGCCAGCTCGGCGCAGGCGCCCAGCGTGGCGCCGACGGCGGGGCTCAACTGCGGCAGCTGGGCCACCGGCGGCGGAGCGGGAACGTCGGGCGGATCGTCGTGGTCGTTGCTGCCGCAGCCGGCAAGGCCGAGCAGGGCGAGGGTGGCGAGGCTGGCGAGATGGGTGGTGTGGATGATCTTCATGCGCGTTGTCTCCTGTCGTGAAACCGAATGGATTTGCAAGACGTCGGGACGAACAGGCCCGCGCAACCCATCGAATGGGCTGCGGCAGGCCTGCACTGCGGGGAAAGGGACTGACTTGGGCTTAGTCGGGCATCACGTCCTTGAGCGTGCCGATCGGCTGGTTCACCAGCTTGCCATTGACTTTCTTGACTTCGCGGATGTACATGTTCTGCACGATGTCGCGGGTTTTCGGGTCGATGGAGATCGGCCCGCGCGGGCTGTTCCACTTCATGCCCGACAGGGTCTTGACGGCGGCGTCGCCGGTGACCTTGCCATTGAGCCGGCGCACGGTCTCGTAGATCATGCCCATGGTGTCGTAGGCGGCCACCGTAACGAAAGTCGGCGCCGGACGGTTGGGATTGGCCTCGGCGTACGCCTTGAGGAAGGTTTTATTCGCTTCGTTGTCCAGCGCCGTCGAATAGTTCAGCACGGTGACCGCGCCCAGCGCGCGCTCGCCCAGCGCTTCCAGGGTCGGCGAATCGCTGGTCATGTCGCCCACGCCCAGGAACTTGATGCCGGCGTTGTCCAGGCCCTTGTCGGAGAAGGCTTTCAGCAGGCCGGCGCCGTCTTCCGCGCCGGGGGCGAAGAAGAACAGGGCGTCCGGCTTCTGGTCCTTCACGCGCTGGACAAAAGGCGAATAGTCGGGGTTCGCCAGCGGCACGCGCGAGGAGCCGACGATCTTGCCGCCGCCTTCCTGCAAGCCCTTGGCGAACTTCAGTTCGGCGTCGTGGCCGGTGCTGTAGTCGGTGACCAGCGAGTACACGTTGCTGATCTTGTTCTTCGCGGTCCAGGCGCCGAAGGGTTCGGTCATCTGCTGCATCGTCATCGAGGTGCGCAGCATGTAGGGCGACTTGGCCGTGATGCCGGTGGTGACCGCGTTCATGACGATCATCGGGGTCTTGCCCTGGGTCGCCACCGGCGCCACCGCCAGCGCGCTCGGCGTCAGCGAAAAGCCGATCAGGAAGTTCACCTTCTCGCGCCCGATCAGCTCCTGCGCGGCGCGCTTGGACAGCTCGACGTTACTGCCGCCGTCGTCGCGGTAGATGATCTGCACCTTCTTGCCGGCCACCGTGTCGCCGTGCTGCTTCATGTAGGTCTTGATACCGTCTTCAAAAGGCTTGCCGATGTTGACGAAGGGGCCGGTCAGGGCGGCGATGACGCCGATCTTGATGGTGTCGTCCTGGGCGTATGCGCTGCCGCCCGCGAAAGAGAATGCCAATCCGATGCAAGCCAGGGTCTTCAGTTTCATGTCGTCTCCAGTTTGTTGTAGGTATTTATGCTGCAACTATCGTGGTCGAATCCGTCCCGTCGTACAGCGCCTCGACCAGTGCCGCGCGCCGGTTCAGCACCGCTGCCTGGTTGATCGATCCCTTGTCGGTCAGCTCGCGGTGATCGATCGACGGCGCCTCGGCCAGCAGCAGCAGGCGCTCGATGCGCATCGAGGAACCGCTGGCGCCGACGTTCAGCTTGTCGAGCAGCGCTTTGAAGTGTTGTCGTACCGCTGCGCTGGCCAGCACGTCCTCGGCCGACGAACCAGCGGGCAGGCCAGCGAGCTCGCAGCAGTGGTCCAGGCGCGGGAACACCATCAGGCCGATGCTGCTGCGGTTGATGCCGGTAACCACCGCGTCCTGCACGTAGGGCGCGCCCTGGCTGATCACGCGTGCCCGCAGCGGGCCGACGCTGACAAAGGTGCCCGAGCTGAGCTTGAAGTCTTCGGCGATGCGGCCGTCGAACATGAAGCCCAGCGCCGGCTGCGCGGGATCGAAGAAGCGCAGGGCGTCGCCGGTGCAGTAGTAGCCGTCCGCGTCGAAAGCCTCGGCGGTGAGGTGCGGCGCGCGCCAGTAGCCGGGCGTCACGTGCGGACCGTGGAAGCGCGCTTCGAGCTTGTCGCCGATCGGTACCAGCTTTACCTTGCATCCCGGCGCCGGCACGCCGACGTAACCAGCCTTCACGATCGGCCCGGTGCCGAAGGTGCAGGACGGCGAGGTCTCGGTCATCCCGAGGCCGGTCATGATGCGGATGGTCTCGCCGGCGCGCTGCAGGGCCACGCGGTCGAGATGGTCCCAGCAAGCCTGCGACAGCCCGGCGCCGGCGCAGAAGAACAGCTTCACGCGCGAGAAGAAGTTGGCGGCCAGTTCGTCATCGGTTTCCAGCACCTCGGCCAGCATCTCCCAGCCGGCCGGGATGTTGAAGTAGACGGTCGGTGCGATCTCGCGCAAGTTGCGCAGCGTGCCCTCGAACTCGCTGCGGGTGGCGCGGCCGTCGTCGATGTAGAGCGTGCCGCCGTTGTACAGCACGATGCCGACGTTGTGGCTGCCGCCGAAGGTATGGTTCCAGGGCAGCCAGTCAAGCAGGGTTGGCGGGTCCATGCCCAGGAAGGGGAAGGTCTGCAGCAGCATCTGCTGGTTACTGCAGAGCATACCGTGGGTGGTGATCACGGCCTTCGGCTTCTTGGTCGAGCCCGAGGTAAACAGGAACTTGGCGATGGTTTGCGGGCCGACTTGCGCGTTGCGGGCGTCGATGCCGGTCGGCTCGGTAGCGAGCAGCGAAGCAAAGCTTGTCGCCGTGCGCCCGCTTACCGCGCCATCGGCCAGGATCAGTTCCACCCCATCCGGCAGCACGGCGTCGATGGCGCGCGCATAGGCGATGCCGTCACTCGCATAGATGGCGCCGGGCGTGAGCTGCTCGATCAGGTCGCGCAGCTTGGCCGGGTCGGTCGCCACCAGCGAATAGGCCGGCGACAGCGGAGAGTAGGGCACGCCGGCATACATCGCGCCCAGCGCCAGCTGGAAGTGTTCGAGGTCGTTCCCCGACAGGATCACCAGCGGGCGCTCTGCCGAGAGATCGCGGTCGAGCAGCGCCTGGCCGATGCGGCGCGCGCTGTCCAGCACCTGGGCATACGACAGGCGTATCCATTCGCCGTCCGGCCCGCGGCGCGCCACCAGGGTGCGTTCGGGGTGCGCGCGCGCGCCGTCGACCAGGCGGTCGGTAAAGCGCTGCGGCACGGGTTGCAGCGGCGTGACGGCATCCACGTGCCAGGTGCCATCCACCTGATACGCTGCGACCTCGGGATGCCCGAGCTCGACGTGCCGCCTTTTCGTGGTTTGACCCACCTCGCTGCTGCCGCCTTCCACAATCGATGATAGTGTCATGGCGGCCTCCGCTCAGATCGGGAAGTGACGCGGAGTGGTCTGGACCGTGATCCAGCGCAGGTCGGTGAACTCGGCAATTGCCGCCTTGCCGCCGAAGCGCCCGTAGCCGCTGCCTTTCACGCCGCCGAAGGGCATCTGCGCCTCGTCGTGCACGGTGGGGCCGTTGATGTGGCAGATGCCCGATTCGATGCGCTGGGCTACCGCCATGGCGCGGCCGATGTCGCGGCTGAACACGGCCGACGACAAACCGTATTCGCTGTCGTTGGCCAGCTTGATGGCTTCTTCGTCGCTGTCGAAACGCAGCACCGAGACGATCGGGCCGAAGGATTCTTCCTGGTAGACCAGCATCTCCGGCGTCACCTTGTCGACGATCGCCGGCTGCATGATGTTGCCGTCCACGCCTTCGCCGGATTGGGTGACGGTGGCGCCGCGGGTGCGCGCATCCTGCAGCATGGCGTCCACGCGCAGCGCGGCTGCGGGGTCGACCATGCCGGCCAGCGGCGCGTCGGCTCGGGCAGCTTTCAAAGTAGCGGTCTTCGCGGCGAGCTTGGCGACAAAGGCATCGGCCACCTTGGCATCGACCAGGATGCGATCGGCCGACATGCAGATCTGGCCCTGGTTGAAGAAGGCGGAGAAGGCGGCCGCTTCCACGGCGGCGTCGAGGTCGGCGTCGTCCAGCACCACGACCGGGTTCTTCCCGCCCAGTTCCAGCAACACCGGCTTCAGGTATTTCGCGGCGGTCTGCGCGATGATGCGGCCGACCTTGGTCGAACCGGTGAAGTTCACGCGGCGCACGGCCGGCGCGGCGATCAGGCGCTCGACGATGGCCGGCGCGTCGTCCGGCGCGTTGGTGATCACGTTGACCACGCCCGGCGGGAAGCCGGCGTCCACGAACACCTGGCCGATCAGGCGGTGCAGGGCCGGGCACAGTTCCGAGGCTTTCAGGATCACGGTATTGCCGCAGGCGAGCGGCATGGCGACGGCGCGCGTGCCGAGGATGACCGGCGCGTTCCAGGGCGCGATGCCGACTACCACGCCGCAGGCCTGGCGCACGCCCATGGCGAGCGAACCCGGCACGTCGGATGGGATGACTTCGCCGGCGATTTGCGTCGTCATCGACGCTGCTTCGCGCAGCATGTTGGCGGCCAGGGTCACATTGAACTGGTACCACACCGGCGCGCCGCCGGCTTCCTCGACGGCGGCTTCGACGAATTGGCCGCGCAGGGCTTCCATCTTGTCGGCGGCTTTCAGGAGCAGCGCGCGGCGGGCGCCCGGCTGCATGGCAGACCAGGCCGGGAAGGCAGCTTGCGCGGCAGCGATGGCGGCGTCGACATCGTCGAGCGTGGCGGCGGGGGCGCGGGTGGCGACTTCGCCGGTGGCGGGATTATGGCGTTCGAAGCTGGCGCCATTCAAGGCGGGGCGCGACTCGCCGTTGATCAGCAGATCGGTCTGGAACATCAGAGGTCTCCTCTGTTATCGGATTGAAGGCGGCCGCCTGCTCAGCAGGGGCCGCCGCCATTATTATGGTTTTGTTCTTAATACGCGACTTTATTTATTAGCCACGTTTATAGGTTTGCAGCCCCGGCTTGATGGTCTTGTCATCCAGGAACTGCTTCAGGCCTTCCTTGCGGCCTTTTTCCGGGTCGCGATAGTTCGACTGGTCGGTCTTGGCGTACAGGTAGTCTTCGCCTTGCTCCCAGGTCAGTTCGCGGGCGCGCTTGAAGCCGATCTTGGCGTAACGCAGCACGACCGGGTTCTTTTCCAGCAGTTTATTCGCCAACTCGATCACGGCTTCGCGCAGCTGCTCCTTCGGCACGCTCTTGTTGATCAGCCCCATGGCGGCGGCTTCCTTGCCGGTGAAGGTGTCGCCGGTCATGATGTAGTGCAGGGCGTTGCGGTGGCCCATGGTGTCGGCCACGGCCTTGCTCACCAGGTTGCCCGGCGGGATGCCCCAGTTCACTTCGGACAGGCCGAACACGGCGTCGTCGGCGGCAATGGCCAGGTCGCAGGCCACCAGCGGCGAAAACGCGCCGCCGAAGCACCAGCCGTTGACCATGGCAATCGTCGCCTTGCTGTACATGCGCAGCAGTTTCCACTGCCACTGCGAGCAGTCGCGGCGGATGCGTTCCTGGGTGATCTCGGGCTTGCCGTCGGTTTCGCGGAAATACTCTTTCAAGTCCATCCCGGCGGTCCAGGCGTCGCCGGCGCCGGTCAGGACGATGACCTGGGCATCGTCGTCGAGCTCGAGGGTTTCGAGCACGTCGATCATCTCGCGGTTCAGCGTCGGGCTCATGGCATTGCGCTTCTCCGGGCGGTTCAGGGTGATCCAGCCGATACCGTTCTCCACATCCACTTTGACGGTTTGCCAGCGTGCTTCGTATTTGGACATACAATGTCTCCTCGGTAGTAAATTTGTTATCAGGCTGCCTGATATGAAGCTTATACTATACGCACCTGATCCGCTTTACAAGTATCTTTATGAGCACATTGAAAAAATTGTCAGCCGTCCCGAAAACCCCGAAACCGAGCAGCCTGGCTTATCTCGTTGGCCGCCTCGATCACATCCTGAAACAGCGCCTGCGCGACAGCCTGGCGCCCTGCGGGCTGAGCGTGCCGCAGTACACGGCGTTGTCGGTATTCCGCGCGCATGGTTCGCTCTCGAATGCGCAACTGGCCGCACGCACGATGACGTCGCCGCAGTCGGCCAACGAGATGGTCAAGCAGATGGAAGTGAAGGGCTGGATCGCGCGCACGCCGGACCCGGCGCATGGGCGCATCATCCAGATCAGCCTGACCGAATCCGGGCAGTCGGTATTAGCCGAGTGCGATGCGCACGTGGCCGAGCTGGAGCGGCTGATGTTTGCAGACCTGGATGAGGACGCAAAGGCGACGCTGCAGGCGCAGCTGCGCGGGGCGGTCAGGGCGTTGAGCGTGCAGGGGCTGTAGCCCCGAATGCACACTAGCCTCTGACGATACCGGCTCCAGTTGTGCGTTCGGCTGCGTACTCGGGGCGCTCGAACATACCCGGCTCATCGAGGAAGCGCGTCGCCCACGGTGTCCTCAGCCAGCCAACCCGAGATCGGTCGCCGCCTGCTCGCGCAGCAGGTACTTCTGGATCTTGCCGGTTACCGTCATCGGAAACTGCGTGACAAAGCGAATATGGCGCGGAATCTTGTAGTGCGCGATCTGCCCCTTGCAGAACTCGCGGATCTCCTCGGCCTCGGCTTCCATCCCGGGGCGCAGGATGATGCAGGCGCACAGCTCCTCGCCGAACTTCGGGTCGGGCACGCCGACGCACTGCACATCCAGCACCTTCGGATGCTTGTACAAGAATTCCTCGATCTCGCGCGGGTAGATATTCTCGCCGCCGCGAATGACCATGTCCTTGGCGCGGCCGACGATGGTGGCAAAACCGTTCTCGTCGATCACGGCCAAATCGCCCGTGTGCATCCAGCGCGCCGCGTCGATTGTCTCGCGGGTCTTTTCCTCGTCGCCCCAGTAGCCGAGCATCACCGAGTAGCCGCGCGTCAGCAGTTCGCCCTTCACGCCGCGCGGCACGATGCGCCCGTCGGCGTCGACGATCTTGACTTCCAGGTGCGGGTGCACGCGGCCGATGGTCGATACGCGCAGCGGCACCGGGTCGTCGGTCGAACTCTGGAAGCTGACCGGCGAAGTTTCCGTCATGCCGTAGGCGATCGTGATTTCGGACAGGTGCATGCGCTCGATCACGCGGCTCATCACCTCGGCCGGGCAGGGCGAGCCGGCCATGATGCCGGTGCGTAGCGTCGACAAGTCGTACTGGCCGAAATCCGGATGGTCAAGCAGGGCGATGAACATCGTCGGCACGCCATGCAGGCCGGTGCAGCGCTCGGCCTGCACGGTTTCCAGCACCGACTTCGGCTCGAATCCTTCGCCCGGGAACACCATCGTCGCGCCATGGGTCACGCAGGCCAGGTTCCCCAGCACCATGCCGAAGCAGTGATACAGCGGCACCGGGATGCACAGGCGGTCGATGTGCGTGAGCTTCATCGCCTCGCCGATGAAGAAGCCGTTGTTCAGGATATTGTGGTGGGTGAGCGTGGCGCCTTTCGGTGAACCCGTGGTGCCCGAGGTGAACTGGATGTTCACCGGGTCGTCGAACTGCAGCCCGGCGCCGAGGCTGGCCAGCTGCGCCAATTGTTCGGCACTCGGTTCGGCCATCAAGTCGTCGAAGTTCAGCATGCCGGGCGTGCGCTCGCTGCCCAGGCGGATCACATGGCGCAGCTGCGGCAGCTTTTCCGAGCGCAGCTGCGACGGCGCCGCGCCGCGGACTTCCGGGACCACGTCCTGCACCATGCCGATGTAGTCGCTGGTCTTGAAAACGGGCGCCAGGATCAGGGCCGAACACTGCACCTTGCCCAGCACGTATTCCAGCTCCGAGCGGCGGTAGGCCGGGTTGATGTTCACCATGATCAGGCCGGCGCGCGCGGTGGCGAACTGCACCAGCACCCATTCGGCGCAGTTCTGCGACCAGATGCCGACGCGGTCGCCGGGTTCCAGGCCCAGCCCCAGCAAGCCGGCGGCCAGGCGCGTTACGCGCTCGTCGAATTCGCGGTAGGTCCAGCGCACATCCTGGTGCGGGACGACCAGGGCGTCGTTGTCGGCATGGCGCGCCGCGATATTGGTGAGGAAGTCGCCGATGGTGTCGCCGATGAGCGGCACATCGTGCGCGCCATGGACGTAGCTGGGCAGGGTCTGCATGGTTGTCTCCATATCCTTGTCGTTGTCTATGGTGTGCCGTCGTATCGGTCTGTGCGATGCATACGGCAATGCCCCGCGGGCGCAGGGCATCGGGCCGCCGCGCCCGCATGAAAGCGCGGCGGCCCGTTTGCTTATGCTACAGCTTACACCACCGGCTTGCGTGGCGGGATGGGCGCCTCCTGCGGCAGCAGGCCTTCGGCCAGCAGCGCTTCCCAGAACGCGGCCGGAATCTGGACATCCATCAGCGCGGCATTGCGCTTCAGGTGCTGCGGGCTGCTGGCGCCGGGAATGGTCGCGGCCACCACCGGATGCGCCAGGCCGAACTGCAGCGCCGCCGCCGGCAAGTCGACGCCGTGCTCGGCGGCCACCTTGCGCAGCCGCTCGCGCAGCGCGTGCTGCTCGGGCTTGGCCGGCTGGTAGTCGTAGTGCTCGCCGCCGGCCAGGAAGCCGGAATTGAATGGCCCGCCGATCACCACGCTGGCGCCGCGCGCTTCGCACAGCGGGAAGAATTCCTGCAGCGGCGTGGTTTCCATCAGCGTGTAGCGGCCGGCCAGCAGGAAGATGTCGGGGTCGGACTGCTGCAGCGCGCGCATGCAGGGCTCGATGGTGTTCACGCCCATGCCCCAGCCCTTGATGACGCCTTCCTCGCGCAGCTTGACCAGGCCTTCGAAGGCGCCGTTCCTGCCGGCGGCAATGCCGAAGTGGTGTTCGAATTCGGCCTGGGGCAGGGCGTCCGGCGAGAGGTCGTGCACATAGACGATGTCGATGTGGCCTAGCGCCAGGCGCTGCAGGCTGTCTTCCACGGCGCGGCGCGCGCCGTCCGCCGTGTAGTCGAGCACGCGCTTGAAGGGCAGCGAGCCGACGAAGGGCGCCGCGATCTCGCCGGGACCGTGCGGCACCAGCAGGCGGCCAACCTTGGTCGAGAGCGTGAATTCCTCACGCTTGCGGCGGCGCAGGGCCTGGCCGAAGCGGTGCTCGGACAGGCCTGCGCCGTAGTGCGGCGCCGTGTCGAAATAGCGGATGCCCGCTTCCCATGCGGCGTCGACGGTGGTCATTGCCGCCTCGTCGCTCGTGGTGTGGTACATGTCGCCCAGCCCGGTGCCACCCAGGCCCAGGCGCGTGATCGGTCGATAGCGTTGGTTCACCCTTGTTCCTTTCGTGTTCGGATAGTCGGTGGGGCTGCCTCGCTGCCCCGCTGACTTATGCTACACCGCTCCAGCATGGCGGCTGGCACGGTTGGCGGGAGCGGGATGCGAGGACGCGCGCGCCGTGCCGGCCCGATGAGCTGCATGCGAAAGCTTGCCGCGAAAACAACAGCAACGTAGACTCTGGTTTCCGACCGCCCGGCGCCACGCCGCACCGGGTTCACACACACCCTGAGGCCCATGAACAGAACGATCGCCGCATGCGCCGGCTTGCTCCTCCTGGCCGGCGCCTCTCACGCCAGCGCCGCCGACCTGCCCAAGCTGAAGTTCTCCCACGGCGACTGGGAAATCGCCTGCGACAATACCCGTACCTGCCGCGCCGCCGGCTACTACATCGGCAGGAGCGGCGAAGACGACAGCGAACCCGAACCGCTGGCCGTGTCGGTGCTCCTGACCCGCAAGGCGGGACCGAACACGCCGGTGCAGGGCGAAGTGCAGTTCGGCACCTACATGGACGATGCAACCGCCAAATCCCTGCCCAAGACCCTGGCGCCGACGATGAAGATCAACGGCAAGGCCTACGGCAAGCTCATGGTGCCGGAAGAGGACTGGACCGTCGGCCTGTCGCCAGCCCAGACCCAGGCCCTGCTGGCCGCGCTCACGCGCGTCAGCAAGATCGAATGGACCGACGGCGCCCGCACCTGGCGCCTGTCCGACGCGGGTGCGGCGGCTGTGCTGCTCAAGATGGACGAATTCCAGGGACGCATCGGCACGCCCGGCGCCGTGATGCGCAAGGGCGCGAAGCCCGAAAGCAGCGTCTTGCCGGCCCTGGCCGAACCCGTGGTGGTGCCCCCCGCGCTCGACGACAAGACGATCGACCTGCCAAAGGAGCGCCTCGCCGCCTTGCGCAAGGCCCTGCAGGTGGACGACCAAACGTGCACGGAATCGACGGATAGCGAGGGCAAACCCGCCGAGATCAGCGTAAGCCGCCTGACGGGCGGCAAGCTGCTGGCCTCCATGCTCTGCTGGCGCGGAGCCTACAACGAGGGCTATGCCTACTGGGTCGTCAACGCCAATCCTCCGTATGCCCCGCAGCTGGTCACGACCGCCGGCTCCGAGTACGAGGGCGGCACCATCAGCGGATCGCACAAGGGACGCGGCCTGGGCGACTGCTGGGCGTACGAATCCTGGACCTGGGACGGCAGGCGCTTCGTCCAGACCAGCGAGGGCGACACTGGCGACTGCCGGATGGTGGCGCCGGGCGGCGCCTGGTCGCTCCCGGTGCTGGTGGCGACCGTGCGCAAGGCGGGAGAGGCGGGAGGAAAGGCCCAGCCCTGAGGCCCGCACGCAGTGCCCTGGACACAAGCACAGCCATACCAAGGCTGGGCTCGTGTCCGGATGTCAGACCTGATCCGGCTGCTTATTGCTTGCCCGGGTCCTTCATGTTCGGGAACTGGTCGAACTCGACGTTGTAGGGTTCGCCGTTGACTTTTTCCACCTTGCGCACGTACACCGTCTGCACCACGTCGCGCGTGGCCGGGTCGATCGAGATCGGGCCGCGCGGGCTGTTGATTTTCATGCCTTTCAAGACCGCCATCGCCTTGGTGCCGTCGATCTTGCCACCCAGCTTGTTGCTGACCTGGTAGATCGCGTTCATGCCGTCGTAGGCCGCCACGGCCATGAAGTTCGGGCGGCCGCCTTGCGGGTTGGTGGCGGCGAAGTTCTTCAGGAAGGCGTCGTTCTCGGGCGACTTGTGCGCGGCCGAGTAGTGGAAGGTGGTGATCACGCCCAGGGTGTTGTCGCCCATCGCCGGCAGCACGTGGTCGTCGGTCAGGTCGCCGGTGGCGATCACCTTGATGCCGGCAGCGGCCAGGCCGCGCTCGCGGTAACCCTTCATGAAGGCGATGCTTTGCTCGCCGGCCGGCACGAACACGAACACCGCGTCCGGCTTGGCATCCTTGATGCGCTGGATGAAGGGCGCGAATTCCGGGTTGCGCAGCGGGACGCGGATCGCTTCCACCACCTTGCCGCCGTTTTTCACCAGGCGGTCGCTGAAGGCCTTTTCGGCATCGATGCCGGGGCCGTAGTCGGCCACCACCGTCGCCACGTTTTTAATTTTGTTCTTCAGCGCCCAGTCGCCCATCGGCGCCGAGATCTGCGGCAGCGTCATCGAGAAGCGCGCGATGTAGTCGGACTTGGTGGTGATGATGGAAGTGGCCGCGTTCATGATGATCATCGGCTTCTTCGCCTGCTGTGCGATCGGGGCCACGGCCAGCGCTTCCGGCGTCAGGCCGAAGCCGGCCAGGAAGTCGACCTTGTCGCGCACCACCAGTTCCTGCGCCAGGCGCTTGGCGATTTCCGGCGAGGGGCCGGTGGTGTCCTTGTAGATGATCTGGATCTTCTTGCCGGCGACGCTGTCGCCATGCTGGGCCATCCAGGCCTTGATCCCGCCCTGCATCTGCTTGCCGTAGTCGGCAAACGGCCCGGAGAAGGAGGCGATCACGCCCACCTTGATGGTGTCCTGGCCCCAGGCCGCAGGTGCGGCGAACGTGGTAGCAAAGGCGGTGGCTACGGCGAGCGCCGCGATGGTCTTCGATTGCATGCTGGTCTCCTGTCGGTTGGTCTGCTTGTCTTCTGCTTGTCGTCTGTGTGCGCGCCGGCGATGTCGTCGCCATGTCGCAACCTCATCAAAAAATGACTCAAGCATATTGTTGACAAGGTTACGTGACAACAATAGTATCGTTTTAGCGTTCGATTAACAACCTCTTGTTCGGTAATCGCACACGCCATACCAATAAACCCATGGAGACAACATGAAGAACGTCCTGTCCAGCGCCGCCGCGCTGATGTGCGGCCTCGCCGCCGCCGCCGCAAGCACTTCTGCCCACGCCCAGACCTCGGTCCAGGTCTACGGTATCGTCGACAGCGGTGTCGCCCACCTGACCAATGTCAACGCTGCCGGCGATTCCAACACCAAGGTGCCGTCGCTGACCAGCTCCTTCCCCTCGCGCATCGGCTTCAAGGGCAGCGAGGAACTCGGCGGTGGACTGCAGGCGTTCTTCGTGCTGGAAAGCGGGCTGGCCATGGACAACGGCTCGTCCCAGCAGGGCGGGCGCATGTTCGGCCGCGCCGCGCAGGTCGGCCTGAAGGGCGACTGGGGCATCCTGACCCTGGGCCGCCAGAACAACATGACCTATATCTCCGGCCTGAAGACCGACGTCCTCGGTCCGCACCTGTTCGCCATCGGCAGCATCGACCCCTACCTGCCGAACGCGCGCAGCGACAATGCCATCGGCTACATGGGCAACTTCAATGGCGTCGTGGTGGGCGCCACCTACAGCTTCGGGCGCGACGCCTCCGCCGCCGGCGGCCCGGCCGCCACCAACTGCGCCGGCGAAGTGGCCGGCAACTCGAAGGCCTGCCGCCAGTACACGGCGCTGCTCGGCTACGAGAACAAGCAGTGGGGCCTGAACGCCTCCTACGACCGCCTGAACGGCAACACCGGCGCAGCCGGCGGCTTGACCAGCGCGAACAACACCGACATCCGCACCACCGTCAACGGCTACCTGATGATCGGCCCGACCAAGATCGGCGGCGGCGCCATCGACCGCGAAACGAATGCGGCCACCGGCCAGACCGAGTCGCTACTGTGGTACCTGGGCGTGAGCCACCCGGTTAACAATTTCGTGATCGATGTCCAGGCAGCGGCACGCAACACGAAGAACTCCGACGACGACGTCACCATGCTGGTCGCGCGCCTGAGCTACGCGCTGTCGAAGCGCACCGTGCTGTATTCGGCGATCGGGCGCATGGACAACGACGGCAACTCGGCGGTGGCGCTGGATGCGGGCGGCTCGGTGGGTGCGGGCAAGACCCAGAACGGTGTGATGCTGGGGCTGCGGCACCACTTCTGATTGACCGGCTACGGTGCTACCTGGTGGGTTCGAGAACCCACCCTACGGTACTTCTTATTGCACCGCGGCGGTGTTGTACTTCGTAGGGTGGACCGGGCCGCGCAGGCTCCCGAGTCCACGCTGTCGTACCTGTGCATATCGCTAAGCGTGACATGACCGGATCCTGCATGCAGGCCTGCCTATGCATGCATGTCGAGATGCACGCGCAGTACCGCGTGGACTCGGGAGTCCACCCTACGAACTGCAGACGCATTTCGAGATGCATGCGCAGTACGGCGTGGGCTCGAGAGCCCACCCTACGAACGTCCGGCAACCATCAGGGCAACAGCACTGACAGCTCCTGCGCCCCGCGCAGCAGCACCGGCAGGAACTCCCCCTGCATCCGCTCCACGCTGACGCGGGCCGCCTGGGCACCCACGTTCAGCGCCGCGACCACCTGGCCCGACGCGCCGCGCACCGGCACCGAGATCGAGCGCAGCCCCAGTTCCAGTTCCTCGTCGTTGATGGCGTAGCCGCTCTGGCGCACGCCGGCGAGGATCTCGCGCAGGCGCTTCTGCGTGGTGACGGTCTTGTCGGTCATCGCCTTCAGGCGGGTCCTGGCGAAGTAGGCGTTCAGCTCGTCCGGCGCCAGGTGGGCCAGCATCACCCGGCCCAGCGAGGTGCAGTAGGCGGGCAGGCGGCTGCCGGTGTTCAGCGCCACCGACATCACGCGCGTGGTGGCGGCGCGTGCCACGTACAGCACTTCGCCGTCGTCGAGCACGGCGAGCGAGCTCGATTCGCCCAGCTCGCGGCTGATGTTGTTCAGGTAGGGCTGGCTCGACACGGTGAGCGGCGTCGACGACAGGTAGGAGTAGCCGAGGGTCAGCACCTTCGGCCGCAGCGAAAAGTTGTTGTGCTCGGCGTCGACGTAGCCGAGCTGCTGCAGCGTGTACAGGCAGCGGCGCACGGCCGCGCGCGGGATGCCGGTCTTCTGGCTGATCTGGGCGATGGTCTGGGGCTTGCGCGAGTCGCTGAAGGCCTGCACCACGGCCAGGCCGCGCGCCAGCGAGGTCATGAAACT
The DNA here is from genome assembly GCF_057801335.1 of Massilia sp. BAP21. NCBI lineage: Bacteria > Pseudomonadati > Pseudomonadota > Betaproteobacteria > Burkholderiales > Oxalobacteraceae > Massilia > Massilia sp. BAP21. The sequence goes on along the minus strand of NZ_CM173596.1, from coordinate 5,141,421 downwards.
GGGGTCGGTCAGGGCGTCGATCTGCTCGGCGATGCTGAGCTCGCGCTCCTCGCCGGCGTCGAGTGTCTCCGGGCTGTCGGCCTCGTTGTTGGTGATCGCAATATTTGTCATGGCGGGATTGTAATGCAGTAGGGTGCGCTTCGATTGGTCTTTTTTCTTGACCTTTCGGCCACGCTACTACTACACTGCGTTGGGCGGTAATCAAACAATAGTTCGATTATCGAACAACGGCAACATCATTTCAAGTGGGCCGGATGGTTCCGGCCCCAAGGCGGAGACATGATCGACAAAACCTACCAATCGCTGGAGCGTGCCGTCGCCGACGTGCACGACGGGGCGACCGTCATGATCGGCGGCTTCGGCAATGCGGGCATGCCGGCGCAGCTGATCGACGCTCTCATCGCGCAGGGCGCGCGTGACCTCACGATCGTCAACAATAACGCCGGCAACGGTGACACGGGCCTGGCCGCACTGCTGGCCGCCAAGCGGGTACGCAAGATCATCTGCTCCTTCCCGCGCCAGACCGATTCCCACCACTTCGACGCCCTGTACCGGGCCGGCGAAATCGAACTCGAACTCACCCCGCAAGGCAACCTGGCCGAACGCATCCGCGCCGCCGGCGCCGGCATCGGCGGCTTCTTCACGCCCACCGGCTACGGCACGCTGCTGGCCGAGGGCAAGGAAACGCGCCTGATCGACGGCCGCCACTACGTGCTGGAAGCCCCCATCCACGCCGACTTCGCGCTGATCAAGGCACACCGCGGCGACCGCTGGGGCAACCTCGTGTACCGCAAGACCGCACGCAACTTCGGCCCGATCATGGCGATGGCCGCCAAGATCACCATTGCCCAGGTGGCGGAGATCGTTCCGCTGGGCGAACTCGATCCGGAAGTCATTGTCACGCCCGGCATCTTCGTCCAGCGCGTCGTGAAGGAGGCAGCATGAGTATCCAGAACCGCTTTACAAGGGACCAGATCGCCGCGCGCGTTGCCCAGGACACCCACGAAGGCGCCTACGTGAACCTCGGCATCGGCCTGCCGACCAAGGTGGCCAACTACCTGCCGGCCGATCGCGAAGTCTTCCTGCACAGCGAGAACGGCCTGCTCGGCATGGGCCCGGCCCCGCTCGAGGGCGAGGAAGACGAAGACCTGATCAACGCCGGCAAGCAGCCGGTCACCATCCTCACGGGCGGCGCCTATTTCCACCATGGCGATTCGTTTGCCATGATGCGCGGCGGCCACCTCGACATCTGCGTGCTGGGCGCCTTCCAGGTGTCGGAAAAGGGCGACCTGGCCAACTGGCACACCGGCGCACCGGATGCGATTCCGGCCGTGGGCGGCGCGATGGACCTCGCCATCGGCGCCAAGCAGGTGTTCGTAATGATGGACCACCAGACCAAGACCGGGGAGAGCAAGGTGGTCCGGCAATGCACTTATCCGCTCACCGGCGTGGCCTGCGTGAACCGTATCTACACCGACCTGGCCGTCCTCGACGTTACCCCGCATGGCCTGCGCGTGCGCGAAATGGCGCCGGGCCTGAGCCTTTACGAACTGCAGGCTGTTACCGCGGCGCCTTTGCTGCCGCCTGAATCAGGAGACCCAGCATGACCGACGCTTTCATTTGTGACGCCATCCGCACCCCGATCGGCCGCTACGGCGGCGCACTGAAGGACGTGCGGGCCGACGACCTTGGCGCCATCCCGCTGCGCGAACTCATGTCGCGCAATCCTTCCGTCGACTGGACGCAGGTCGACGACGTCATCTACGGCTGCGCCAACCAGGCCGGCGAAGACAACCGCAACGTCGCCCACATGGCCTCGCTGCTGGCCGGCCTGCCGCCGGACGTTCCGGGCACGACCGTCAACCGCCTGTGCGGCTCGGGCATGGACGCCATCGGCATCGCTGCGCGCGCCATCAAGGCCGGCGAAACCCAGTTGATGATCGCCGGCGGCGTCGAATCGATGACGCGCGCGCCTTTCGTCATGGGCAAGGCGGATTCCGCCTTCTCGCGCCAGGCCACGATCTACGACACCACCATCGGCTGGCGCTTCCCGAACAAGCAGATGAAGCACCTGTACGGCACCGATTCGATGCCGGAGACGGCCGAGAACGTGGCGGTCGACTACAAGGTGTCGCGCGAAGACCAGGACCGCTTTGCCCTGGCCAGCCAGCAGAAGGTGGCGCGCGCGCAGAAGGAAGGCCTGTTCGCGGACGAGATCGTGCCGGTCCTGATTCCGCAGAGCCGTCGCGCAGCGGGGGCGGGCGACCATATCAAATTCGAGCACGACGAGCATCCGCGCGAGACCAGCCTCGAAGCGCTGGCCAGGCTGAAGGGCGTGGTGCATCCGGAAGGCTCCGTCACCGCGGGTAACGCGTCGGGCGTGAACGACGGCGCCTGCGCCGTGCTGATCGCCAGCGCCGAAGCGGCAGCCAAACATGGCCTGACGCCGCGTGCCCGCATCGTCGGCATGGCCACGGCCGGCGTGCCGCCGCGGGTGATGGGCATCGGCCCGGCGCCGGCGTCGAAGAAACTGCTGGCCCAGCTGGGAATGACAATCGACCAGATGGACATCATCGAACTCAATGAAGCGTTCGCATCGCAAGCCCTGGCCGTGTTGCGCGAACTCGGCGTTGCGGATGATGATCCAAGAGTGAACCCCTACGGCGGTGGCATCGCCCTGGGCCACCCGCTGGGCATGAGCGGCGCGCGCCTGGTGACGACGGCGATGTACCAGCTGCACCGTACCGGCGGGCGCTACGCGCTGTGCACGATGTGCATCGGCGTGGGGCAGGGCATCGCCATGGTCATCGAGCGCGTCTGATCCACCCGCAACCACAAAAAAAGAAGCAGAAGAGAAGCAGGAGACAAACATGACGTATATAACTTGCGTACCCGGGAGGCTGCCATGATCGGCAATTTCATCGGCGTGCTATTCGACGGCGTCGCCTACGGCGCACTGCTGTTCCTGATCAGCGTCGGCCTGTCGGTCACGATGGGCATGATGAACTTCATTAACCTGGCCCACGGCGCCTTCGCCATGGTCGGCGGCTATGTCTGCGTCACCTTGCTCAGCAAGCTGGGCCTGCCTTTCCTGGCCACGCTGCCGCTGGCATTCGTCGCCGCGGCCGTGGTCGGCCTGGTGCTGGAACGCACCCTGTACCGCCAGCTGTATAAAGCCACCCACCTCGACCAGGTGCTGTTCTCGATCGGCCTGACCTTCATGGCGGTGGCCGGCGCCACCTTCCTGTTCGGCCCCACCCAGCAGCCGGTGCACCTGCCGGACTGGCTGCGCGGCCAGGTGCACGTGCTCGGCCTCGACCTCGGCGCCTACCGCCTGTTCCTGATCGCCGTCGTGATCCTGATTACCTTCGGCCTCTACCTGCTGATCGAGCGTACCCGCTTCGGCGCCCAGATCCGCGCCTCGGTCGACAACCAGACGGCGGCCGAGGGCCTGGGCATCAACGTCAGCCGCGTGTTCTCGCTCACCTTTGCGCTGGGCTCGGGCCTGGCCGGCCTGGGCGGCGGCCTCGGCATCGACGTGCTGGGCCTGGACCCGAGCTTCCCGATCAAGTACATGGTCTACTTCCTGCTGGTGGTCGCCGTGGGCGGCGCCGGTTCCATCAAGGGGCCGCTGATCGCGGCGGTGATCCTCGGCGTGTTCGACGTCGCCGGTAAATACTATGTGCCGGAAGTGGGCGCCTTTGTCATCTACACGCTGATGGTGGTGCTGCTCATCCTGTTCCCGTTTGGCCTGGTACGGAGGAAAGCATGAACGCCTATTCGACGACGGCCCTCAAGGCCAAGGCTGCCACCGATACGCCGGCAGCGGCCGATTCCCAGCCTGTGAACCACAGCGCGCTGCGCCTGCCGAATGACCGCTGGAAGGCGCTGGAAATCGTGTTCTGGCTGCTGCCGGTGGCCTCCTACTTCTTCTTCCCGGACTACCTGGTCCTGATCAGCCAGATCATGATCATCGGCCTGTTCGCGATGTCGCTCGACCTGATCCTGGGGTATGCCGGCATCGTCTCGCTCGGTCACGCCGCCTTCTTCGGGCTGGGCGCCTACACGGCCGGCCTGCTGTCGGTGCATGGCTGGGGCGAGCCGATCTCCGGGCTGCTGGCGGCGGCGCTGGTGGCGGCGGTGGCCGGCTTCATCGTCAGCTTCCTGGTGATTCGCGGCCAGGACCTGGCGCGCCTGATGGTCACGCTCGGCATCGGCCTGATGCTGTTCGAGGCCGCTAACAAGGCCGCCTTCATCACCGGTGGCGTCGACGGTCTGTCGGGCATGGTGATGGAGCCGCTGTTCGGCACCTTCGAGTTCGACCTGTTCGGCAAGACGGCCTTCTGGTACAGCTTCGCCGTGCTGTTCATCCTGTTCGTCGCCATGCGGCGCGTGGTGAATTCGCCCTTCGGCCTGTCGCTGCGCGGCATCCGCGAAGGCGGGCGGCGCATGCCGGCCATCGGCGCGAACGTCGACCGCCGCCTGGTGGCCATCTTCACGCTCGCCGCAGCGGTGGCCGGCATTGCCGGCGCGCTGCTGGCCCAGACCACGCAGTTCGTGGGCCTGGACGTACTCGGCTTCCCGCGTTCGGCGGAACTCCTGATCATGCTGGTGCTGGGCGGGACCGGGCGCCTGTACGGCGCGCTCGTCGGCGCGGCCGTGTTCATGATCGCGCAGGACAAGATCTCGGGCTTCGACCCGACCTACTGGCAGTTCTACATCGGCCTGCTGCTGGTGCTGATCGTGCTGTTCGCACGCGGCGGCATCCTGGGCGGTCTGGAGAAGATCGTCGCCCGTTTCAAACGTTCGGAGGCAGCATGACCATGACCTTGCGCACCGAAGCGCTCTGCAAGCAGTGGGGCGGCTTCAAGGCCAACACCGATATTTCGCTGCGCTTCGAGCCGGGCGCGCGCCACGCGCTGATCGGCCCGAACGGCGCCGGCAAGACCACCTTCATCAATTTGCTCACCGGCGGCTTTCCGCCGTCGAGCGGCAAGGTGTTCCTGGGCGACGAGGACATCACCCGCCTGGCCCAGCACGAGCGCGTGAAACGCGGCATGACCCGCACCTTCCAGATCAATACCCTGTTCGCCGGCATGACGGTGCTGGAATCGGTGATGCTGGCGATCTGCGAGCGGCGCGGCCTGCAAAAGGTGTGGTGGAAGACGGTGGCGAACCACGCCGACGTGGTCGAGGAAGCGATGGCGCTGCTGGCCACGCTCAAGCTCACGAAGGAAGCCAACAGCATCACGCGCAGCATGGCATACGGCAAGCAGCGCCTCGTGGAGATTGCCCTGGCGCTGGCCACCAAGCCGACGATTTTGCTGCTGGACGAACCGGCGGCCGGCATTCCCTCGGCCGAGAGCAAGGAACTGTTCGAGGTCATCGCCGGCCTGCCGCGCGACGTGACGGTGCTCTTCATCGAGCACGACATGGGCCTGGTGTTCCGCTTCGCCGACCGCATCACGGTGCTGGTGGGCGGCAAGGTGCTGACCGAAGGGACGCCCGAGGAAATCGCGGCCGATCCGCGCGTGAAGGAAGTGTATCTGGGGGAGGCCGAACATGCCTGAATTGCTTGCGCTGGACCGCGTGACCGCCGGCTACGGCGAATCGATCGTTCTGGAGGATGTGTCGTTCGCGATGAACGAGGGCGACAGCCTGGCACTCTTGGGCCGCAACGGCGTCGGCAAGACCAGTCTGCTCGTGACGCTGATGGGATTGACCAAGCTGCACAAGGGCGCGATCCGCTGGGCCGGCGGCGACATCGCGCGCGTGCCGACCTATCAACGCTCGCGCTCGGGGCTGGGCTGGGTGCCGCAGGAGCGCCACATGTTCCCGTCGCTGACGGTCGAGGAACACCTGACCGTGGTAGAACGGCCGGGGCCATGGAACCTGGCCAAGATCTACGAGATTTTCCCGCGCCTGCACGAACGTCGCGCGAATATGGGTAATCAATTGTCTGGTGGCGAGCAACAAATGTTGGCCATTGCCCGGGCCTTGATGACGAACCCGCGCATCCTGCTGCTGGACGAGCCGATGGAAGGCCTGGCGCCGATCATCGTGCAGGAACTGGTGCGCGTGATCCGCCGGCTGGTGGCGGATGAGGGCATGTCGGTGATCGTGGTCGAGCAGCATGCGCGGCTGGCCCTGTCGCTGACCTCGCGTGCGATCGTGCTGGACCGGGGGCGGATTGTGCATGACTCGGATTCGGCCAGCTTGCTGGCCGATGGCGAGAAGCTCGATCGTCTGGTTGCAGTTGCGTAGGGTGGACCGGGCCGCGAGAGGCGGCTTCGCCGTCCACGCGTTGATCGTTATCGGCTCCGATTATCTGCTCGTTTATCTCGCTGTCAACTATCGACGCGTGGACGGGGAACCCGTCCACCCTACGGATGTATCGGTATTACAAACCCGAACGGGTATCACATAGAAACGAGGAGACAACGTGTCAAAACTGAACACCACCCGCCGCCACATCCTGCTCGGCGCCGCCATGCTCACCGCCGGCTTCACCGCCCACGCCGCAGAACCCCTGAAAGTCGGCCTGATCGTCCCCATGTCCGGCCCCTTCGCCTCCACCGGCCGCCAGGTCGACGCGGCGGTGAAGCTCTTCCTCCAGCAAAACGGCAACACAGTCGCCGGGCGCCAGGTGCAGATCATCCTGAAGGACGACGGCGGCGTCTCGCCCGACGTCACCAAGCGCCTGGCCCAGGAACTGGTCGCGCGCGACAAGGTGCAGGTGCTGGCCGGCTTCGGCCTGACGCCGCTGGCCTTTGCCGCCGCTCCGGTCGCCACGCAAGCCAAGGTGCCGATGATCGTCATGAACGCCGCCACCTCGGTCATCCCGCAGCGCTCGCCCTACATCGTGCGCAGCGGCTTCACGCTGGCGCAAGTCACCGCGCCGATGGCCCAGTGGGCGGCAAAGAACAAGATCAAGTCGGTGGTCACCTTCGTCTCCGACTACGGCCCCGGCATCGATGCCGAAAAGGTCTTCGTGCAAGACTTCACCGCGGCCGGCGGCAAGATCGTCGCCTCGCTGCGCGCACCGCTGCGCAACCCCGACTACGCGCCTTTCCTGGCGCGCGTGAAGGATGCCAAGCCGGACGCCGTGTTCGTGTTCGTGCCATCGGGGGAGGGCGCCGCCGTCCTGAAGCAGTTCACCGACCGCGGCCTGGCTGCCGCCGGCATCAAGCTGATCGCCACCGGCGACGTCCTGGATGACGACCTGATGCCAAGCATCGGCCCGGCCGCGCTGGGCGTGGTCAGCAGCCACCACTACTCGGCAGCCCACCCGTCGCCCGAGAACAAGGCCTTCGTTGCTGCATTCACCAAGGCGAACAAGGACATGCGGCCGAACTTCCACGCCGTTGGCGCGTACGACGGCATGCAGATGCTGTATGCGGCGCTGAAGAAGACGAACGGCGACAGCACGGGGCCGAAGCTGGTCGAAGCGATGAAGGGCCTGTCGTGGAACAGCGTGCGCGGGCCGGTGAGCATCGATCCCGCCACGCGCGATATCGTGCAGACGGTGTACATCCGCAAGGCCGAGCAGGTCGATGGCGGGATCTACAACGTCGAGTTCGATAAGGTCGAAAAGTTCAAGGACCCAGGCGTGGATTAAAGATAGGAGACGCGGTTTTCACAACCGCCAGTCCGGAACGTCTCCCGTAGGGTGGGCACTCTGTGCCCACGCGGATTCAACACACCAATAACGGCACAGGCAACAGCCCCATTAGCGCAAGCATGCGGTGTTGATTTGCGGCGCCGCTGATCATTCGATGAGACTGGGTTTCCTGACCGGTAGTCACCGGCGTTTCCCGTAGGGTGGGCACTCGTGCCCACGCGGATTTAACATACCAATAACGGCACAGGCAACAGCCCCATTAGCGGACGCGATCGGTATTGATTGGCGGCGCCGATGCGAATTCGATGAGACCGCGTGGGCACAGGTGCCCACCCTACAAAGTCAACGGCGCCCGGCTTTGCCCATTGTTCTCGCGCACGAGCTTACCCAACAATTCCATGAATTGCGCTTGTTCCGCCTCACTGAGCGGCGCCAGCAACCGATCCCGCAACTTCTGCGCCCCTGGCACCAGCCCCTGCAACAACCGCGTCCCCGCAGCCGTAATGGTCAACGCCCGCTGCCTCCGATTATGCGGCAACACCTTCCGCTCCAGCAGCCCCTTTTCCTCGAGCCGCGCACACACCGTCGCCCCGGTCGAGGTATCGATCGCCGCCAGCCCCGCCAGCGACACCTGGTCGATCCCCGGATGCTCGGCCAGCCGGCTCAGGATCGCATACTGCACCGGCGTCAATTCATCGCCCATTTCGTCGTAAAACAGGGACACCGAAATCTGCTGCGCCCGCCGCAGTAAGTGCCCCGGATGTTCGTACAAATCCAGCATCTTGCCCTGGTTTTCGTGTGCTTTTTCTGTCGGCATATTTCCCGTCTAAATCTGGTGCGCTGCACCATCAAAAAGTTTGAAAACGCAGTTTACTTTGTCCCGCAAACGCGTAATACTTTTTTCCACATTCAGTACACTGAATATAAAGCACAACCATCAAGGAGACAACGATGTTCCCGAAAAACGCCTGGTACGTGGCCTGCACCCCCGACGAAATCGAAGGCAAACCCCTGGGCCGCCAGATCTGCGGCGAAAAGATCGTGTTCTACCGCGGACAAGGCGGCAAGGTCGCTGCTGTCGAAGACTTCTGCCCGCACCGCGGCGCGCCTCTGTCGCTCGGTTTCGTCCGTGACGGCAACCTGGTCTGCGGCTACCACGGTTTGGAAATGGGCTGCGAAGGCAAGGCAATCAGCATGCCGGGCCAGCGCGTGCGCGGCTTCCCCTGCATCCGCAGCTACGCCGTCGAAGAGCGCTACGGCTTCATCTGGGTCTGGCCGGGCGACAAGGCGCTCGCCGACCCGGCCACCATCCACCACCTGGAGTGGGCCGATAACCCGGAATGGGCCTACGGCGGCGGCTTGTACCACATCAACTGCGACTATCGCCTGATGGTCGATAACCTGATGGACCTGACCCACGAAACCTACGTGCATGCCTCGTCCATCGGCCAGAAGGAAATCGACGAGGCGCCGGTGACCACCAAGCTCGAAGGCGAGCAAGTGGTCACCAGCCGCTTCATGGAAAACATCATGCCACCGCCGTTCTGGCAGGCGGCCCTGCGCGGCAACGGCCTGGCCGACGATGTGCCCGTCGACCGCTGGCAGATCTGCCGCTTCAACGCGCCGAGCCACGTGATGATCGAGGTCGGCGTGGCCCACGCGGGCAAGGGCGGCTACCACGCGCCGGCCGAATGCAAGGCGTCGAGCATCGTGGTCGACTTCATCACGCCCGAAACCGAAACCTCGCACTGGTACTTCTGGGGCATGGCGCGCAACTTCAAGCCGGACGACGCGGCGCTAACCGACACCATCCGCACCGGCCAGGGCAAGATCTTCAGCGAAGACCGCGAGATGCTGGAACTGCAGCAGCAGAACATCCTGCGCCACCCGGACCGTAGACTCCTGATGCTGAACATCGACGCCGGCGGCGTGCAGTCGCGCCGCATCATCGACGCCTGGCTGGCGCGCGAGCGTCCGCAACAGCAGGAGGTGGCGGCATGAGCACCATCGAAGTGAAGGTGGCGAACCGTGTGTGCGAGGCAGACGGCATCTGCAGCTACGAGCTGGTGCGCAACGACGGCCAGGCCCTGCCGCCTTTCGAGGCCGGCGCCCACATCGACGTGCACCTGGCCGGGAACCTGATCCGCCAGTACTCGCTCTGCAATGCACCGGGCGAGACCCACCGCTACCAGATCGGCGTGCTGCGCGACGCCGACTCGCGCGGCGGATCGCAGGCCATGCACGATCACGTGGACCTCGGATCGGTCCTGCAGATCAGCGCGCCGAAGAACCATTTTCCGCTGGTCGAGGCGCAGCGCACCGTGCTGCTGGCCGGCGGGATCGGGGTGACGCCGATCCTGGCGATGGCCGAATCGCTGGCAGCCAGGGGCGCTGCTTTCGAGATGCATTACTGCGCCCGTTCGCCGGAGAAGGCGGCGTTCAAGGAGCGCCTGGCCACCTGCGGCTTCGCGGCGCAGGTGCAGTTTCATTACGATAGCGGCGAGGCGGGGCAGAAGCTCGACCTGGCGACGCTGCTGGCGAAGCCGGAAGAGGGTACGCACGTCTACGTCTGCGGTCCGCAGGGCTTCATCGAGTATGTGATGAACACGGCCAAGGCGCAGGGCTGGCCGGCGGCGCAGCTGCACGTGGAGTATTTCAGTGCGGCGGCGGTGGATACCAGCGGGGATGGGTCGTTCGAGGTGAAACTGGCGTCGAGCGGGCAGACGTTTACGATCCCGGCCGGGAAGACGGTGATCAAGATCCTGGAAGAGCAGGGTGTGGTGATTCCGTATTCCTGCGAGGAGGGGGTGTGCGGGACCTGCCTGACGCGCGTGATCGAGGGTGTGCCGGATCACCGCGACATGTATTTGACCGAAGAGGAGCAGGCGGCGAACGATCAGTTTACGCCCTGCTGTTCAAGGGCGAAGACGCCGGTGCTGGTGCTGGACTTGTAGAATCCGGAATCTTCCCCGTACGGTGGGGTCCTTGATGCCGGGGGCATCAAGGACGTGCCCACGCGGTTACGTGCGTTTGCTTACACCTGTGGCAGCGAGGTATCGCCCGCGAACCTATCTCTGTGCCTGCGCCCCGACCCTACCGGGTGGTGTTTCGACTTGCCGATGCCGCACCGCGTGGGCTCGAGAGCCCACCCTACGGAACCGTGCTGGCATCCCGATCCTATCGGGCGGTGTTTCGATTTGCAGGTGCCGGACAGCGTGGACACGGGTGTCCACCCTACACGGGGCGGGTTTGGGTGCGGGCGCCTCGTGTGACGTGCAGCATGCGGCTTGGGCTGCGGACCTTGGCGGTGTGCCAGACGCCGCGCGGGACGACGACGGCGCCGGTGCCATCCACGGCAATGCGCTCGATCATCCCGGCACGTTCCAGCAACAACTCCACCGCGCCCGATAATAAGTAAACGAATTCGTCACCTTCGGGATGCATCTCCCAGGTCGGCCAATCTTCGGTGAACGCGTACTCGCTGATCAGCCAGCCCTGGCCGCTTTGTTCGGCCTCGGACTCGGGAAGCTGCCAGAAATCAGCGGCGGAAAACGTGCGCGCGGCGCCGTCTTCCGCCAGATGAACGTAGGTGTGCCGGGGATGCAGGACCATGACCGCTCCGATGGATGCGAAGGAAGACCCGTCATCCTAGCATCACACCGGCCGCCCGGATCAGATCCAGGTAACGAAGCCCACCACCGCCTCCTCGAACGCCTGCGGCTGCTCGATCGCGCTCAGGTGCGACGCCTCCTGCAGCACCACCAGCCGCGCTTCGGGAATCCCATCGGCCAGCGCCTGCGCCATCGCCACCGGCGTGCCCTGGTCCAGTTCACCGGCAATCACCAGCGTCGGCACGGTGATCGAACCCAGGCGCGAGCCAGTATCCACCTTGCCCACCGCATTGCAGCAGCCGACATAGCCGACCGCATCGGTGCTCACCACGCGGCGGCGGAAGCGCGCCACGGTGCCGGGCTTCTGCGCACGGAAGCCATCGTGGAAGTAGCGCCCCATCACCGCATCGGCAATCGCCTCGATTCCCTGTTCGCGCACGGTGGCGATGCGCTGCTCCCAGACCGCCTGCGCGGCTTCCGGGTAGCCGCTCGTGGTATTCGCCAGCACCAGCGCGCGCACTAGGGCAGGATGGCGCAGCGCCAGCTCCTGGCCGACCATGCCGCCCATCGACAAACCGACCCACACCACCGGCCCGGTATCGAGTTCGCGCAGCAGGCGCGCGGCGTCGTCGGCCAGGTCCGCCATCGAGTACAGGGCGTCGGGCGCATCCGAGCTGCCATGTCCGCGGTGGTCGTAGGCGATCACGCGGTGTTCAAGCGCCAGGGTGTTGGCCAGCGCGTCCCACATCGTCAGGTCGCAGCCGAGCGCGTGGCTGAGCACCACCGTCTGGCGCGGCGCCTTGCCACTGCGCGGCTCGCGCACGCTGTAGTGCAGCACCGGGCTGCTGGCGGTGCGGCCTTCGCGCCCGATGCCGCTGTGGCTTGCATCGGCCGGGGCGGCAGGCTCCAGCACGTACCCAATCTGATCGCCCACCTCGCGCAGGATCGCCAGCGTATGCGTAAAGGCAGTATTCGCCGCCGGCACGCCCGCGTAGATGGCCGACTGCATCAGGATTTCCTTGATCTCGTCGGGCGTGAGGCGGCTGTCTTCGTCGCCCAGCAGCGCCGCGCGCACGTGCAGCTCGAATTCTTCCCAGCGCCCGAGCGCGATCGTGATCGACAGGACGATCGCACGGCGCGTCTTGTGGTCCAGGCCGGGCCGGCCCCAGATCTCGTTCCAGGCGAAGCGGGTAATGAAATTCTGGAAGTCGGCGTTGAAGGCGGTGGCCTTGTCCAGCGAACGGTCCACCCAGGCGTCGCCGAGCACATTGCGGCGGTTTTGCAGGCCGCGTTCGAAGTCGTGGTCAATCGGGTCGAAACTCATGGTTTGTCAATCACTCGTGAAAAGGGTGGTGGTGGCCGAAGGCGGCCATGTCGGCGCGCAGTGCGTCCAACTGGCGCTCGGCCAGGCGGCGCGCGGGCAGGGCGGCGGTGGCGGGGTCGAAGATGCTGGACAGCTTGTCGAGGTCGACGTGAGAGGCCAGGGCCGGATCGGCCTGCACCGCCTCCTTCAGCAGTTCGTCGAGGCCGCGCTTGCCGGCGGCGGCGCGGCCGCTCAGGTCTTCCAGCAGCGCATGCGCCTTCGGGCGGCCGACGGCCGAGGCCAGGTAGTTTGAAGCCGCTTCTGCACACACCAGCCCGTGCAGGGCGTGGATGTTCGCCAGCATGCGCTCGCTGTCGACCTTCAGGCCGGCAAAGGCTTCGTCGAGCGCGCGCAGGGCGCCGTGCGGCGACAGGAACAGTTGCGGCCACTCGGCCAGTTCCGCCTGCCAGTTGCCGAGCCCGCGCTCGTGTTCCCCATTCATGCAGGCCAGCAGCGCCGCCGCATGCTGGGGCGTGCGCCGCGCCGCTGCAATCGTGATCATGGCCGACACCGGATTGCGCTTGTGCGGCATGGCCGAGGAGCCGCCGCGCCCGCCGCCGGATGGCTCGGCCAGCTCGCCGATTTCTCCCTGCGCCATCAAACTCAGGTCGGTGGCGAGCTTGCCCAGGCTGCCGGTGAGTACGGCGACTTCCATGCCGAGCCGCACCCATTCGTCGCGCTGGGTATGCCAGGCCGCGTTCGCCACCTTCAGCCCCAGTTCGCGCGCCATGCGTTCGGCTACCGCATGCCCGGCTTGGCCCATCACCGACAGCGTGCCAACCGCGCCGCCCAGTTGCAGCTGCAGCGCGCGCGACGCCGCCTCGCGCAGTCTCGCCCGTGCGCGCACCAGCGGCGCCAGCCAGCCGGCGGCCTTGAAGCCGAGACTGGTTACCTGGGCCGGCTGCATCAGCGTGCGCGCCAGCACCGGCGTGGCCAGGTGCGCGTCCGCCAGGCGCAGCAAATGGCCGCACAGGTCGTGCAGGCCGTCGTCGAGCAATTGCAGCGCCTCGCGCGTGACCAGCACCATCGCCGTGTCGATCACGTCCTGGCTGGTGCTGCCCCAGTGTACGTGGCGCGCCGCCGCTTCGTCGTAGAGGCCGACGGTCCTGGTCAGCTCCTTCACCAGCGGAATGGCCAGGCTGCCGGCGCGGCGGCCGGCGACGATCAGGGCCGGGATGTCGTAGAGCTGGGCATTGCACACGCCGGCAATCGCGCCGGCGGCGGCCTTTGGAATCAGGCCTTCCTCGGCCTGGGCCCGCGCCAGGGCGGCCTCGAAACGGAACATCGCCTGCACGACCGCCGCGTCGTCGAAGGCGGCGATCATGTCGGGCGTGGTCAGGAAACTGTCGAAGATCGACACACTCATGCAGGCTCCCGTGGTTGATGCGTAGGCTTAGGCATAATCGAAGAAGACGGTTTCCTTCTCGGTCTGCATCCAGATGTCCCAATGATACTGCTCGTCGCCGGTTTTCCGCGCCAGCAGGGTGGCGCGGCGCTCTTCCGGGACCTGGTTCAGGATGGTCGACTGGGCCAGGCCCGTGTCGTCCTCGAGGAAGACGGCAGTGAACTGGTGCTTGACCAGGCCGCGCGCGAACACGGTCACGTACATGACCGGCTCGCCGCGCGTGGCCGGCTGCGGCAGCGGCACGCGCATGCTGAACTCGCCATCGGCGCCGCTCGGCACGCGGCGGAAACCGGGAATCGCCTGCTCGGCTTCGATGGCGGCGCCATCGGGCATCCAGGCTTCGATCTGGGCATCGTTGATCGGGTTGCCGTCGCCGTCGTAGATGACGCCGCTGACCAGGATGCTGGGGCCGTCGATCTTCAGGGTGCCGGGCTGCGCGGCGTCGGTGGCCCACTTCCAGGCTTCGTGCGAGAACGGGCCGATGGTTTGGGACGTCGTGATCTTTGCAGTGATGTTTTCCATGGTCGTCTCCTTACAGGCCCATCGGCGTGGCGTTGCGTCCGCGCAGGACGATGTCGAATTCGTAGCCGAGCATCTCGGCGCCCACGGTCTGCTCCTGGCTGAAGCGCGAAACCAGGCGCTGGCGCGCCGCCTCGTCGGGGATGCTCTGGAAGATCGGGTCGTAGTCGAATAGCGGGTCGCTCGGGAAGTACATCTGCGTCACCAGGCGCTGGGCGTACACGTTGCCGAACAACGAAAAGTGGATGTGCGCCGGGCGCCAGGCCTTGTCGTGGTTGCCCCAGGGGTAGGGGCCGGGCTTGATGGTGACGAAGCGGTAGCGGCCGTCGTCGTCGGTCAGCATCTTGCCCAGGCCATAGAAGTTCGGGTCGAGCGGTGCGGCGTGCTGGTCGCGGCTGTGCCAGTAGCGGCCGGCCGAATTGCATTGCCAGACTTCGACCAGCGAATTGCGCACCGGCTTGCCGTCTTCGTCGAGCACGCGGCCGGTGACCACGATCTTTTCGCCCAGTGGCTCGGATTCGCCGTGCGCCGTCAGGTCGGCGTCGTGCGGCAGCAGGATGCGCGGCGTGGCGGCGATGTTCTGCGACACCGGCACCGGCGCCTCGATGCGCAGGTTCGGCTGCAGGGGGCCTCGCTTGACGGTGGATTTATACGGGGGATAGATGAGTTCCGGCCAGGTGCCCGGTTCGACGGTATCGAATTTCACGGCGTGTCTCCTTCGCTTTGGTCTTGGTGCCAAAAATGGTAGGCAATCGCGCAACTGACCACAAGCGGCGGCGCGACCGGGGCATTCGCAGAGCGCACGGATTGTGCGATAATCGCACAAATCGTGGATTTTCTGCTCACATGGCCCAAGACAGCGAAGCACCTCTCGAACGCGACCTCGTCGCCGGCCTGGAAAAGGGCCTGAAAGTCATCGAAGCCTTCGACCAGGAGCGCTCGCGCCTGACGATTGCCGAGGTGGCCGAAGCCACCGGCCTGACCCGCGCCGCGGCCCGCCGCTACCTGATCACGCTGACCCACCTCGGCTACATGCGCCACGAAAACAAGCTGTTTTCGCTGACGCCGGCCGTGCTGCGGCTCGGGCAGTCCTACCTGCACTCGGCGCGCCTGCCACGCATTGCCCAGCCGCTGCTGTACCGGCTGGCCTACTCGCTGGGCGAGGCTGCCTCGGTTGGCGTACTCGACCATGATCAACTGGTCTGCGTGGCAGCGGTCAGTGCCGGCCAGCTGGTGTCGGCCACGCTGCAGCCGGGCACGCGCGTGCCGGCCTACTGCACCGCGAATGGCCGCATACTGCTGGCCAGCCTGCCGCAAGAGCAGATCGCGCGCTTTCTCGAGCGCGCCGAGCCCGAGCCGATTACCCAGCACACCATCGTCAACAAGGAGCGCTTGGCGCTGGAAATCGCGCGGGCGCGGGCGCAGGGCTATGCGCTGGTCGACCAGGAACTGGAGCTGGGCTTGCGCACGGTGGCCGTCCCGCTGCGCAACTTCCGTGGCGACGTGGTGGCGGCGATGAACGTCAGCGTGCATGCCGGCCGGCTACCGGTGGCGCAGATGGTGGAACGCTGCTTGCCGGCGATGATCAAGATACAAGTGGAGCTGGGCGCGCTGCTTTGAACTGTCCAGCGGTGATCGCTTTCACTTCCAGCCGTCAAGTGTACGCAGGTCGACGCCATAAGGTGGCGTGGGCCAGTCTTCGCCTCCGCCATCGTCGTACTCCTCGGACTCCGTCCATAGACACTGCGTGTCCTCGGAAAAGGCGGTGCACCAGTGTGTCGCGTCCGCGAGTATCGCCTGTGCATGCGGTGCAAGCGTTTGCGCTCGCTTGTGCTGCTCGGCAGCAGCGAGTGCGGCAAGATAGTCCCAGTAGCGGGCGCGATGGAGCGGCATGGCGACCGCCTCGTCTTCGGGGTGCTGCTCGCCGCTGAACCAGTCCGCCAATGCCGCAGCGCCATCGAACAAGCCGAGGGCACTTGCAGCGATCTCGCCGCATTCATGAAACTGCTGCCGCGCAAACTGGTGATGGTAGAGAAAGGCGTACTGGCGCAGCAGTCCATGGCGCAGTGCCGCGCCGCTGCGCGTTTCCGCGTCCTTGTACCATTGCGCATACCATTTCGCCAGGTCTGATGGGGGCAGGTTGCGGCAGTAGTGCATCTGCCAAATCCTGGCGGCGGATGCATCGTGCATTAACTGCGCGACCTGGTGGCTGGCTGCATGTTGTGTGACAGCCGCGTGAAGCCTGTCCCAGTGCGCGGCGCCGCCATCCAGACGCAGGACGTAGCGCAGGTGAAACAAGCGCAGCTCGCGGGCCAGCCGCCCATCCTCGAAGTACAGGAAAAACTCATCGGGGCCGCTGTCGTAGTCGGTCAGCAAGTCGACAAGCGCCTGGGTCTCTTCTGGAGTAAATGGCAAACCCTCCGCTAGTCCATCGCAGTGCAGGTAAGGGTATTTCTGGCGCTTCAGCTCCCATTCGGGTTCGAAGCCGTTCCACGCCGCCCTTTGCTGGTAGGTGCCGGCCCACCGGGTGTTTTTTACGACAACCGAGAACATCCTGTCGATGAAGATGCTGCGCACTTGCCGCCACGATTCCGGATGCGCGCGTCGTCCCGCCGCTTGCGGCCAGCACGAGAGCGCATTGGGCAAGATGTCATCGAGCTGACGCTGGTGTTTCATGACTTCATCGGCTGCTTCATCCGCTTGCTCCCTCGCCCACTGCTCATGGGAAGAACACGGTTCGGCAATCTCCTGCGCCTCCATGCTTTTTTGCCAATAGTTGCGTTCTGCCGCGTTACGCCCGCGCAGTGCGATTGCAACGCGCAGGAACCAGGCACGTCCGCAGCGGGCATCCTGCTCCAGCGCAAGACAGGCATTCCGATCGGCATTTTCGTGATCGTTCAGCGCCAGGTAGGCCTCGGCGCGTTCCACATACTCGGCCGCGCTTGGCGGGCCCATGCGTACCTTCGCTTCGCTCTCTTCCTGTATGCGCAGGGCCTGTAGCGCAAAGACAGGCGCTGCGCGTTCCGCATTCCGTATCTCGGCGGTCAGGCTATGGTCCAGCCTGTCTTCCTTCAGATTGAGCCGACCGTCCGCCAGGATGGCCCGTGCCGATGGCAGCCGCTCCAGCCAGTAGCTGTAGATCTCGAGACGCTGCCGCATGTCGTGTTCGATGCGGTCCAGCTTCTCGTTCAGGTCGGCCGTATCCAGCTTGCCTGTGACCAGTGCGGTCACCGTGCTCGTGTCGCCGCAAAACAAGCCGTCGAGTTCCAGCAGGTTCCGTACCAGGTTGTCGGTATCTGGACTGTTCAGCTGACCCATTTGCTTGGTCTTGCTGCTTGCACCGTCGAACAACTCTTCACGGTACAGGTACTTGTTGAGTGCGTCGCGCAGGTACCGCGGACACGGTGCCTTTTCCGTGAGCCGCTCGATGGTCGCTTGCACGCCGCCACTTGCCTTGTTCCTTGCCATTCAATTCCCCAAAAAAGCGCGGGGACGACACCTCATGCCGCCCCCGGCTGTTGTTTCTCTGCTACGCGTTTAGCGGGTTTTGCTTGCCTTCGGTGCCGGCGCCGTACCAGGCTTGGTATAGGCCGGACTGGTTGGATTCGTCTGGTTCGCGTGGTTGTCCTGTGCCTGCTTGTACGCAATATTTTCCGGGTTGCGCTGGTTGGCGTGGTGGTCTGCTTCCTTGCGGTCCATGATGGACTCCTGTCGTAGTGAATGGAGCCTTCAGTCTAATTTTGTGACCTGCACAGTAAAGCGTTTTTTCGATTTTGCTTCGCATAAGCATAAGCGTAAACGGTATTGGTATCGTCTTGGCATCCCTGCTAAGCTTGGTTCCCCCCCGGCCGCCAAAGCGCCGCCGCTCTAAATTGAAGAAGAGGAAACCATGAGCTGCAAACATTCCCACGCCAATCCGGCCCGTGCCGTGCTGGTCCTCGGCCTGATTGCGTCGACCTTCCCGGCGGCTACCCATGCCCAGGTAACGCAACCGGCACAAGAATCCGCCGAACTGCAAACTGTCATCGTCACCGGCACCCGCTCCCTGAACCGCCGCACCCTGGAAACCGAGTCCCCGGTCGACGTCATCGGCAGCAAGGAGCTGCTGAGCACCGGCTCGAGCGAGCTGGCCACCGTGCTGGGCCGCCTGCTGCCGTCGATGAACTTCCCGCGCCCGACCGGCGCCGACGCCAGCGACGCGGTGCGTCCGGCGCAGCTGCGCGGCCTGTCGCCCGACCAGACCCTGGTGCTGGTGAACGGCAAGCGCCGCCATGCGTCCAGCGTGGTGAACGTCAACGGAACCCTCGGCCGTGGCTCGGCCCCGGTCGACCTGAACGCGATCCCGCTGGCGGCCATCGACCACATCGAGGTGCTGCGCGACGGCGCCGCCGCCCAATACGGCTCGGACGCGATCGCCGGCGTGGTCAACATCATCCTGAAGAAGGGCGCCGACGGCGGCGATGCCGAACTGGTCTACGGCCAATACGACAAGGGCGACGGCGAACAGGTGACTGTGCGCGGCTCGGCCGGCTTCAAGATCGGCGAGGATGGCTGGGTGCGCGTGGCTGTCGAGGCGGCCGACCGCGACTACACCAACCGTGCCTTCGCCGACCCGCGTCCCTCGGCCGGTCCGCGCCAGGGTACCGTGACCCAGCGCTACGGCGACCCGGACAGCAAGCCGCGCACGCTGTTCCTCAACAGCCAGATCCGCATCAACGAGAACATGGACTGGTACGGCTTCGCCAACTACGGCGAGCGCAAGACCTCGTCGGCCGCGACCTTCCGCACCGCCTTTACCGACAACACGCAGACCACGCTGCGCACGCCGCTGTATCCCGAAGGCTTCAGCCCGCTGCTGGACAGCAAATCCGAAGACTCCTCGCTGGTCACCGGCCTGCGCGGCGACCTGGCCGGCTGGCGCTGGGATGCGAGCGTCAACTTCGGCCGCAACCGCTTCACGCTGGATGTCGACAACACCGTCAACTACAGCCTGGGCGCCGCCAGCCCGACCAGCTTCTATGCGGGCGAGCTGATCTCGACCCAGAAGCTGGCCAATCTCGACGTGGCGCGCGACATTCCGGTCTCCTTCATGAGCGGCCCGCTGACGGTGGCCCTCGGCGCCGAGGCGCGTTTCGAGTCGTACAAGATCGGCGCGGGCGAAGCGAATTCCTATTTCGGCGGCGGCGCCCAGGGTTACTCCGGCTTCCGTCCCGAGAACGCCGGCAAGAACACACGCAACAACAAGTCGCTTTACCTGAACCTGGAAGGCGAGATCACGCAGGACCTGTCGGGTGCGCTGGCGGTGCGCCATGAGCGCTACAGCGACTTCGGCAACACCACCTCGGCCAAGGCCTCGGCGCGCTATGCGTTCACGCCGGAATTCGCGCTGCGCGGCACGGCGTCGAGCGGCTTCCGCGCGCCCTCGCTGGCCCAGTCGTTCTACACGATCACGACCACCAATTCGCTGCTGGTAAACGGCACCAGCGCGCTGGTCGAAACCGGCACCTTCCCGGTCGCCAGCGCAGCCGCCGCCGCCCTCGGCGCGCAGCCGCTGAAGGCGGAAAAGGCGCGCAACCTGAGCATCGGCGCACAGTGGCAGCCAACCCGCAACTGGACCACGACCCTGGACCTGTACCGCATCGACATCGACGACCGCATCGTGTTCTCGTCGAACCTGCAGCTGGCGAATGCGCCGGCGCTCGCCAGCACCCTGGCCAGCCAGGGCATCTACGTCGGCGCCGCGCGCTACTTCACGAATGCCGTGGACACCCGCACGGAGGGCGTGGACCTGGTCAGCACCTACCGCCTGAACCTGCAGCAGTACGGCCGCGCCGACCTGACGCTGGCCTACAACCACAACGACAACGAAGTGAAGCGCGTGGCCGACTCGCCGGCCGTGCTGTCGGCGCAGAACCTGCGCCTGGTCGACCGCCAGACCGTGAACCGCCTGACCGTCGGCTCGCCGAAGGACAAGTTCAGCCTGGCCGGCGACTATACCCGCGGCATCTGGAACGGCCGCGCCACCGTTACCCGCTACGGCGAGTTCACCGTGCCGCAGAACGACCCGGCCCTGGACCAGGACTACGATCCGCAATGGGTGCTCGACCTGGCCGCCAGCGTGCGTGTTGGCAGCGGGTGGCGCCTGACCGCCGGCATCGACAACGTCACCAACCGCTACCCGGCGCAGGTGACCTCGCTGGCCAACCTGAACGTGAACGGCACCCAGCCGTACAGCGTGTGGGCGCCGAACGGCTTCAATGGTCGTTACTACTACCTGAAGGCCGGCTACACCTGGTGATGAACGCTCGCCCGTGCTCCGCTGCGCGGGCGGCATTCCTGCCCCGTTCGATCAGGCCGGGGCGTCCCCAATCGTCCTGGCCGCGCCGCCGGCGGTCTGCTGGCGGAATGCCTTCGGCGTCACGCCGATCAGCTTCTTGAACAGGCGGCTGAAGTAGGCCGGGTCCTGGAAGCCCAGTTCGTAGGCGATGCTGGCGATCCCCGCCGGTACGTAGGTCAGCTTGCGGCAGGCTTCGAGCATCAAGCGGTCTTGCGTGATCTCGAAGGCCGACTTCCCCGACAGTTTCAGGCACAGCCGGTTCAGGCGCGTTGGCGCCACCCGCAGCAGGTCGGCGTAGCGCCTGACCTGCCATTGCTCCTTGTAGTGCCGTTCCACCTCCACCCGGAAGCGGCTGAACAGCTCAAAATCCCCGCGGCCCGAGGTATCGGCAAGCCTCCGTTCTGCCTGCACCCGCACCAGCATCAAGAGCGCGCTGCGCGCCAGCCATTCCAGCATCAGCGTGTGGCCCTGGCGCGGCCAGGCGGCCTCGAAGATCAGGTTCTGCAGCAGGGCCTCGATGCGGGCGCAGGTGTCGGGCACGGCATCGAGCCGGACGGCCTGCGGCTGCACGAACAGCGGCGTGAACAGGTCGCCTTCGTGGCCGTCCGCCGCGAACAGCATGTCCTGGTCGATGGTCAGCACATAGCCGTGGGCCCCCTCCGAAAAGTCGAAGCCATGCGGCAGCGCGGGGTGGATGGTCAGCGCCACCGGCCCATCGCATTCCCACAGGTCGCCGTCGATGTTCGCACGGACCTGTCCGCCCAGTAAAAAAAGTACCTGGAACAGGCCGGCATGGGTATGGGTGTCGATATGCCAGTCGTATTGGCGGCTGCGCGTTTCGATCAGCTCGATATGCACGCCTTCGGCGTCCGTGCCCCGCGTGAGCTCGCCATACAGGGCGAATTGCGGGATTTGGGCCGTGGCCGGAAAGCTGCGCGCAGCGGGTGCAAGGGGCATGGCGGGTCCTGGGTGTTCGCATCGGAATGCAAAAATAGTACAAGTTTTATCGCGTTTCATCCATTCATATCGGTGGCCTTGCGCACTACGATGTCCTTATACAAAACACAAACGGAGACATATCATGCGCACCCAGGTCGCCATCATCGGCGCCGGTCCGGCCGGCCTGTTGCTATCCCATCTGCTGCACCTGAACGGCATCGAGTCGGTGGTGCTCGAGTCGCGCAGCCGCCTTGAGATCGAAGCGACGATCCGCGCCGGCGTGCTGGAACAGGGCAGCATGGACATCCTCAACGACGCCGGTGTCGGCGCGCGCATGCGTGCGGAAGGCGCGCTGCACCATGGCGTCGAGCTCGCCTTTGGCGGGCGCCGCCACCGCATCGACCTGACCGAACTGACGGGCAAGGCGATCACGGTCTATCCGCAGCACGAGGTCATCATCGACCTGGTGGCGGCGCGCCTGGCAGCCGGTGGGCAGATCCTGTTCGAGACGAGCGAGGTGGCGCTGGACGGCACCGATGGCGCGCGTCCGTCGGTGAGCTTCGTGCACGTGGGCGAGGCGCAGCGCATCGAGGCCGATTTCGTGATCGGCTGCGACGGCTTTCATGGCGTGTCGCGCCCGGCGATTCCGGCGTCGCTGCGCCAGGACTTTCAACGGACCTATCCCTTCGGCTGGTTCGGCATCCTGGTGGAATCGGCGCCGTCGTCGGATGAACTGATCTACGCGCAGCACGAACGCGGCTTTGCGCTGGTGTCGACGCGCTCGCCCACCGTGCAGCGCCTGTACTTCCAGTGCGACCCGAAGGACCACGTGGACAACTGGTCGGACGACCGCATCTGGGCCGAACTGCACGCCCGGCTGGAGAACGACGACGGCTGGAAGCTGAACGAAGGGCGCATCTTCCAGAAGGGGATCATCGGCATGCGCAGCTTCGTGTGCGCGCCGATGCGCTCGGGGAGGCTGTTCCTGGCGGGGGATGCGGCGCACATCGTGCCGCCGACCGGGGCCAAGGGGATGAACCTGGCCATTTCGGACGTGAAGATCCTGGCGCAGGCGCTGGACGATTTCTACAAGCGGGGCAGCGAGGCGGGGCTGGATGGGTATTCGGATGCGGCGCTCAAGCGGATCTGGCGGGCGGAGTATTTCTCGTGGTGGATGACGAGGATGCTGCACACGTTCGCGGATGCGTCGCCGTTCGAGCGCCAGGTGCAGCGGGCGGAGCTGGAGAATGTGGTGGCGTCGCGGGCGATGAGTACGGCGCTGGCGGAGAATTATGTGGGGGCGTTCTGAGAGATCCGATAGCGGGATGATGGTTGAACCGCGATTGATCCGGCGTTCGTTGAACGCGTGGACGGCATAGCCGCCTTGCGCGGCCCGGTCCACCCTACCTGTTAGCGTTCTTCGGTGATCGAGGTCAGGAGGGCGACCGTGTCGTGGGCGCCCATTTTCGCGGCGGCGTCAAGGGCCGAGATGCCGGTGGCGTCGACGGCGTAGGGATCGGCGCCGCGCGCGAGCAGCAGGCGGGCGATGTCGACGCGGTTGAACATGGCGGCGATCATCAGCGCGGTCTTGCCGTTCGGGCCGGCGGCATCGACTGCGGCGCCGCTGTCGAGCAGTAGCGTGGTCACGGCCAGGTCGCCCTTGAAGGCGGCGCCGGCCAGCGGGGTCTGGCTGGCGTCGTTCAGCAGTTCCGGGTCGGCGCCGTGTTCCAGCAGCACGCGCGCGGCGTCCAGGTGGCCGTGGTAGCAGGCCAGCATCAAGAGGCTGTCGCCGCGTTCGTTGCGCAGGTTGGGCGGCAGGCCCTGGCCCAGCAGCGTGGCCAGCTCGCCGGCTTCCCCGGCGCGTGCGTGCTGGAACACGCGGCGTACGAAGGCGAGGGTGTCTTCGTCGAGCTCGCTGGGGTTGGCGGGGCGGGTCGGTTCCTGGGCTTGCATCGGGTTCTCCTGTTCGGTAGTCAGGACTGCATTACATCACAGGCGGGCGAAGGGCGTCGCGGCGGCACCCTGGCGCGCGCGCGTCGTGGTGCGCGCCGGCGCGGCTTTCGCGCGCAGCAGGGGGTAGGGATTGATGGCGCCGCCGCTTTCGTAGATGCCGTAGTGCAGGTGCGGCGGCGTGCCGGCCGCGTTGCCGGTGGTGCCGACATAGCCGAGGATGGTGCCGGGACGCACGCGTTGGCCGTTCTCGATGTCGGCATAGCGGTCGAGGTGGGCATAGTAATGGCGCTGGCCGCCGGGGCCGAGCACCCACACCACCTGGCCGCCAAGCGAATTGGTGCTCACGCGCAGCACCACGCCTTCGGTGGCCGAGACCACGGCCGTGCCGCGCTTGGCAAAGATGTCGATGCCTTCGTGCTTGCGCCCGCCGCTGCGCGCGCCGCCCCAGGTGTCGCGCAGGGCGCGCGCTTCAACGCCGCGTACCGGCACCGGCAGGGCTGTCGGCACGGGCTGCGATGCCAGCCGCATCGCATACAGGGCGTTCTTGATATACGGGCCGAACAGCGCGTAGGCGCCGACGAACAGGGCAATCAGGACCAGGCTGCGCAGCAGTATTCGCATGGGATAAGGAGTCGGGTAGGCGCCGCCCGGCACGCGGGACGGCGCCGGACGCAAGAAGGCGCAGGCGAGCGGTGTGTGCCGCTGCGCCTGCGCCGGTCGGAGTCATGGCGGCGGAGGATGCCGCCGGAGTTCAATTCTCCTTGCCTAACACGTCCTGGTCCAGGCTGCGCTTCGATTTCAGCGTGCTGGACTGTTGCGACCCGGATTGCCCGGATTGAGACTGCTGGGACCCCGACTGCTGGGAACCGGATTGCTGCAGGCCCGACTGTTGCGAACCGGATTGCGAACCGGACTGCATACCAGACTGCGAGCCGGACTGCTGCAGGTTCGACTGCTGGCCCTGCGGCTGACCGCTTTGCTGGTTGCCGGCTGCACCGCCCGAGCGGCTGCCCGTGCCGAGTGCCGGGGTGACGTCGTCGTCCAGGTCGGCCGATTGCATGTTGCCCGCCCGGTTGCCGCTGTCGCGTGCCGATGGCTTGCCGATACCGCCGTCGCGCACACCGTTGTTCAGGTTGCCGGTCGTCCCGGTGATGCCGGCACTGCTGGTGCCGACGCCGCTCAGTTCGTCGTAGTTGCGGCCTTTCGTACCTTTACCCTTGTTTTCACCCATTCTGGCCTCCTGCTTTGAATGTCGATGACCCATGGTAGCGCGTCGCCGGCGTGGGGCAATAGGAGAGAGGGCGACAAGTCTGTAGGAATGGTCGCACGGAGCCTCAGCCTAGTCCGAGCAGAAAGCCGGATACCGCAGCGCAGCGTGCTTTACCCGGCCATCCGCTCGTAGAATGGGTGCTCCCATCCATGTCGATTCACAGGGGCCGCCTCCATGTCTTACATGCTGTTGATCCACGAACCCGTCGGCCAGCGCGCCACCCGCAGCGAAGCCGAGGGCCGCGCCCTGTATGAGCGCATGCTGCGCTTCGGCGATGCCCTGCGCGAGGAAGGCGTGCTGCTCGATGCGCAATCGCTGGCCCCGCTGGGCCAGGCGGCGCGGGTGCGTGTCGATAACGGCAAGGCGCGGGTGGTCGATGGCCCGTTTGCCGAGGCCAAGGAAATGATCGGCGGCTTTTTCCATGTGAACGTGGCCACGCGCGAAGAAGCGCTGGCACTCGCCGCACGTTGCCCGGCGGCCGAGTGGGCCACGGTCGAGGTGCGCGGCTTGGCGCCTTGCTACGAGCGCTGAGCCGTGCGCTGAACTATTCTTGCAGGGCGTGTCGATTTCCGGCGCGCCCGTTCGTCGTGTTGTCGGAAGCCGGTTTTCACGGAGCGCCCGCCCCGGACCGGTTTCTTCAAGCACAGGAGAACGAACATGCGCTACATGATCATCGTCAAGGCCACGCCCGAGTCCGAAGCCGGCTGCATGCCCGGCGAAGACCTGCTCAATGCGATGGCCGACTACCATGGCGAACTGGCTCGTGCCGGCGTCCTGCTCGACGCCAGCGGCCTGCACCCGAGCAGCCAGGGCATGCGCATCCGCTACCGCGGCGGCGAACGCACCGTGATCGACGGTCCGTTTACGGAGTCGAAGGAAATGATCGCCGGCTTCACCATGATTGGAGTGCGCTCGCGCGAGGAAGCCCTGGAGTGGGCGCGCCGTTTCCCGAACCCGCGCGGCGAGGGCCTGGACGCGGAAATCGAAGTGCGCCAGATCATCGAGCTCGACGATTTTCCGGAGACGCCGGCCATCGAGCGCTTCCGTGAGCTGGAAGCCGGCGGCCCGGTCCAGCATTGAGCGCCGCGCGACACCATCCTCGACCACCTACCACAGGGATATCCCATGCACAAGCAGATCTTCGTGAACCTGCCGGTCAAAGACATCGGCAAGACCCGTGAATTCTTCGCCAGCCTCGGCTTCGCCTTCAATCCGCAGTTCAGCGACGAGCGCGCGCTCTGCATGATCATCGGCGAGAACATCTACGCCATGCTGCTGCAGGAAAGCTACTTCCAGACCTCCACCACGAAGCCGGTGGCGGACGCCAGGACCAGCACCGAGGTGCTGACCTGCCTGTCGTGCGACAGCCGCGAGCAGGTCGACAGCCTGGTGGCGAAAGCGCTTGCCGGCGGCGGGCGGACGCCGAATGCCAGCCAGGACCACGGTTTCATGTACTACCACGCTTTCGAGGATATCGATGGTAATGGCTGGGAGCTTGATTTCGAGGACATCGACGGCCATGGCTGGGAGCTTGACTCTAGTCGAACTAAATGGGTATGTCCGTATCCAATTGTGATCATGAAAAACATCATGCCCGTAGGTCAGGCGGCCAGGTTACTCGGGAGTACGGTGGGGTCGCTGCAGCATTGGGAGCGCGAAGGACGGCTCGTTGCCGCAGCGCGTACGGCCAGTAACCGGCGACGTAACACGGAAAACCAGTTGCACACGGGATTGGAGAGCAGCCATGCTGCTGGCGCATCGGATCAGGCTTGAGCCGTCACCTGACCAGCGCGACTATTTCGCGCGCGCGGCCGGCACTGCCCGACGGGTCTGGAACTGGGCACTGGCCGAATGGCAGCGCCAGGTGGCGCTTGGCCTGCGCCCGAACGCCATGGCGCTCAAGAAGCGTTTCAACAACATTAAGTACAGCGACCCGGATTGGCTCGACGAACACGGCCAGCCCTGGTTGCATACCATCCACCGCGATGCCCATGCACAGCCCTTCGCCAATTTGGCCAAGGCGTGGACGCGTTACGTCGAACAGCGCCGCGCCGGCCAGCCTGCCCACCCGCCGCGCTTCAAGAAAAAGGGCCGGTGCCGGGACAGCTTCTACCTGGCCAACGATAAATTCAGGATGGAAGGCATTGCCGTCGTTCTGCCCAAACTTGGCCGTGTACTGCTGCGTGAGCCGCTGCGCTGGGCGGGGAAGATCATGGGCGCCAGTGTCTCGCGCCAGGCCGATCACTGGTATCTGTCGGTCCAGGTGGAGGTGTCCGAGCAACTGGCGATGCGGTCGCGGACAGGCGATGCTATGATTGGTATCGATCTGGGCGTGACGGCTGCGGCGACCCTGTCCAGCGGAGAAAGGATCCTCGCCCCGCGTCCGCTGAAAGCCGCGCTGCGGCGCCTTCGCATCCGCACTCGGCGCCAGTCGCGCAAGCTAAAGGCTGCCAAGCAGGTGTCCGGTATCACCGGACCGATGCCGAAGGGAACCCGGCTGCCGGTATCGAAAAACCGCACGAAGGGAGCGCTGTCGCTGGCGCGCCTGCATGAGCGCATTGCGCAGGTCCGCGCCGATTTCACGCACAAGCTGACGACCCGTCTCTGCCGGGAAAACCAAACGGTGGTGATCGAGGATCTAAACGTCCACGGCATGCTCGCCAACCACAAACTGGCCCGAGCCATTGCCGATGTCGGCTTCCATACCATCCGGCGCCAGATGCAATACAAGTCGGCGCGTTACGGCACCAGGATCGTACTGGCCGACCGCTGGTATCCGTCGAGTAAGCTGTGCTCAAGATGCGCGGCGCGCAATGGTGAGTTGACCCTGGGTGAACGGGTCTGGACCTGCGCCGCTTGCGGCATCCGCCACGACCGCGATGTCAACGCGGCCGTCAATTTGCAACGGCTCGCCACCGGCGCTCTTGTGGCGCGCCCGGCGCTACCCGAGGCGAGCCAGGCGGTGACGCCGGGCACTGCCACCGGAGCGGTTCCGGCGGCAGGCGGGGAAGTGACGCCTGTCAGAGACGAACACGGTCAACAGGACGGTTCGGGGCAGGAAGAATACGCTGCGTACGTTTGCGCACGTTTTTGATAGCAGCTGATGTACATGGACCCGAACGCCGTGCCTCCGCACTCCTGATGCAGACGACGACCAGGGCGGCCACCGACAGCGCCATCGCCGCGGTCTGGCGCATCGAGTCCGCGAATATCGTGGCCGGCGTGGCGCGACTGGTGCGCGACATCGGTCTGGCCGAGGAACTGGCCGGGGACGCCCTGGTCGCCGCGCTGGAAACCTGGCCGGCTGCCGGCCTGCCCGACAACCCAGGCGCCTGGCTGATGCGCACGGCAAAGAACGCTGCGCTCGACCGCCTGCGCCGCGACAAGCTGCTCCGGGAAAAGCTCCAGCAGATCGGACTCGACCTGGAAGCGCAGGAGGCCGCCATCGTGCCGGACTTTGTCGACAGCCTGGACGAGGCGCGCAGCGGCGTCGGCGACGACCTGCTGCGCCTGATGTTCATCGCCTGCCATCCGATCCTGCCGCAGGAGGCGCGCCTTGCCCTGACCCTGAAGCTGGTCGGCGGCTTGGCTACGCACGAGATCGCGCGCGCCTTCCTGGTGCCGGAGCCGACGGTCGCGCAGCGCATCGTGCGCGCCAAGCGCAGCCTCGGCCAGGCCGGCGTGCCGTTCGAGCTGCCGCCGCGCGCGGAGCTGGCCGAGCGCCTGGGCTCGGTGCTCGAGGTGGTTTACCTGGTCTTCAACGAGGGTTACACGGCCACGGCCGGCGGCGACTGGATGCGCCCGGCGCTGCTGGACGAAGCGCTGCGCCTGGGCCGCATGCTGGCCGGGCTGGCGCCGCTGGAGCCGGAGGCGCATGGCCTGATCGCGCTGATGGAATTGCAGGCCTCACGCGCCAGGGCGCGGGTGGATGCGGCCGGGCGGCCGGTGCTGCTGCTGGAGCAGGACCGCGCGCGCTGGGACGCCCTGCTGATCCGGCGCGGCTTGGCGGCGCTGGCGCGCGCCGAACAGCTGGCCGGCCGGCTCGGCCCCTACGCGCTGCAGGCCGCGATTGCCGCCTGCCATGCGCAGGCGCGCACGGCGCAAGACACCGACTGGGCGCGGATCGCGGCGCTGTACGGCGAGCTGGCGCGCGTAATGCCCTCGCCGGTGGTCGAACTGAACCGGGCCGTGGCGGTGGGCATGGCCGAGGGGCCGGCGGCCGGCCTGGCGCTGGTCGACGTGCTGGCGGGCGACACGCTGCTCAGGGATTACCAGTGGCTGCCGAGCGTGCGCGGCGACTTGCTGGAAAAGCTGGGGAGGAGGGAAGAAGCGCGCGCCGAGTTCACCCGCGCCGCGGCGATGACCACGAATGCACGCGAACGCGCCTTAATGGAAGAGCGTGCCC
The DNA here is from genome assembly GCF_057801335.1 of Massilia sp. BAP21. Lineage (NCBI taxonomy): Bacteria > Pseudomonadati > Pseudomonadota > Betaproteobacteria > Burkholderiales > Oxalobacteraceae > Massilia > Massilia sp. BAP21. The sequence continues at coordinate 5,111,998 of NZ_CM173596.1, read as the reverse complement.
GCGCAAATAACTAAGCGTGGCGCGGGGCCGTAGGGTGGGTTCTCGAACCCACCACTCCAAAATCGCCTACGGGCGCCGAAGTTCGTAGGGTGGACTCCCGAGTCCACGCTGTCGTACGTGTGCAAACCACAAGCGCTAAAAAGCCACCGCTGTACATGCAAGCCAGGCCGCCTGCAGCATATCGACATCCTGCCGCCGTACCGCGTGGACTCGGGAGTCCACCCTACAACGACAACGGCATACCACGGCAGTGGCCTGGGCTTGCTTTTCGTTTACTCCGCGTGATGCGTCTTCTCGTACTCGTCCGCTTCCGCCTTGGTGGCGTGCACGATCCCATCCGGATGCTCCGGCGGGGTGTACAGCGTGTACAAGCGCATCGGCTCGGTTTGCGAGGTATTGATCACATTGTGCTCGGTGCCGGCCGGGATCACGACCGCGACGCCGTCTTCCAGCTTGTGCTGTTCGCCGTCCAGGATCGCCACGCCTTCGCCCGCTTCCACGCGGATGAACTGGTCGTGGCCGGTGTGGTGCTCGAGGCCGATCTCCTCGCCCGGCTGCAGGGTCATGATGACCAGCTGGCTGCGCTCGGTGGTGTACAGGACTTCGCGGAAGTTGTTGCCCGCAAGCGTTTTTTCTTCGATGTTGATGCTATAGCCCGACATGATTTCTCCAAATAAGTTGGCGCCGCCCCGTTCAGGTGCTGTTGGGCGACGCTCAATATTGATTGTATAGCAGCGCGTTGCGGCTTGCCGGTGGCGCGCATTTCCATCCTGCCCGCGAAAACGCGGTGCCCCGGGGTGCGGTCGCGCTTATAGCACCTGCGCATGTCTATATGGGAAATTTATCGTTCTTGCAGAAGTGAACATGCCCTATACTGCACGGCTCGTTATTTCGCCGTTGGAGAATTCATGGGCAATCGCCGCACTTTCATCGCCGTCGCAGCCGCGCTTGCCGCGCAGCTGTCGTTCGCTGCCACCGCACACGCCGACCAGCTGGCCGATATCAAGAAAAAGGGCGAGATCGTCTTCGGCGTGCTCGGCACCGACGAGCCGAACAGCTTCATCGACCCGAAGACCCGCGAACTGGTCGGCTACGAGATCGACCTGGCCAAGGCCGTGGCAAAAAAAATCGGCGTCAAGCCGGTGTTCAAGCAGCTGTCGGTGGCCGCCCGCATTCCAGAGCTGCAGCAGGGCCACGTCGACGTGCTGGCCGCTACGCTCACCCACAACAAGGAACGCGAATCCCAGGTCGACTTCGCGCTGACCCACTTCGTCACCGGCTCGAAAGTCATGGTGCGCAGCGCCAGCGGCATCAAGGCGCTGCCGCAACTGGCCGGCAAGAAGGTCGTCACCGTGCGCGGCGGCACCCAGGAAACGAACATCCGCGCCGCCGTCCCGACCGCGAACATCGTTACCTTCGAAAACACCCAGCAAGCCTTCCAGGCGCTGCAGCAGGGCAAAGGCATCGCCTACGTGAACGACGAATCCTCGCTGCTGGCCGACTACGGCAAGCTGGGCCCGGCCGCCAAGAATTTCACCATCCTGCCGACCAGCATCGGCGTCGAGTCGATCGCCCTCGGCCTGCGCAAGGGCGAAAAGAACCTGAAGGGCGTGGTCGACGCCACCCTGCGCGAGCTGGAAACTAGCGGCGCGGCCAATCAGTTGTTCAACAAGTGGTACGGCCCGGGCACCCGCCCGAACATCGCCAAGCGCAACTTCACCATCAGCACCGACAAGATCTAAGTTGTCGCCTTGAGCTTTTTCGATCCATCCATCCTGCAATCCGGCCAGTACCATGACTGGCTGGTGCAGGGTCTCATCCTTTCCCTGCAATTGACGGCGGCCAGCTTCGTGCTGGCCTTGCCGTTTGGCGCGCTGGTGGCGCTGATGCGCAGTTCGCCGAACCGCGTGCTGCAATCGGTCGGCGCCATCATCGTCGAGAGCATCCGCAACGTGCCGCTGCTGGCGCACCTGCTGTTCTGGTACTTCGCCTTTCCCGAACTGCTGCCCGAGCCGGTGAAGATGGCGCTCTACGACAGCAATCCGGAAGCGATTTGCGCCGTGATCGCCCTCAGCCTGTACGCCGGCGTGCACATGGCCGAGGACATCCGCAGCGGCATCCGCGCCGTGCCGGCCGCCCAGCTCGAAGCCGCGCGTTCGCTCGGCCTGGGGCGCTTCGCCGCCGTGCGCCTGGTGCTGATGCCGCAGGCAATCCGCATTTCCGTGCCGCCGCTGCTGTCGCAGACCGTCAACCTGTGGAAGGACACCAGCGTGGCCACCGTGATCGGCGCCGCCGAAATGATGTACCAGGCCGCGCGCGTGGAAACCGCGAGCTTTCGCAGCGTCGAGGCGTTTACGTTCGCGACGCTGGCCTACCTGACGGTGTCGCTGCTGATTTCCCTGGTCGCGCAGCTGTATGGGCGCCGCTTCCCGGTGCGCACGGTGTAAGGGGACGGCATGATCGAACTGATCCAGGAATACTGGCTGTACTTCCTTGTCGGCCAATACCCGAATGGGCCGCTGGGCGGCCTGTCGCTGACTATCTTGCTGTCCGGCGCGGCGCTGCTGCTGGCGATGCCGCTCGGCCTCTTGCTGGGCATCGCGCGCGTGAGTCCCTTCCGCGCCGTGCGCTGGCCCGCCACCGCGCTGGTGCAGGTGGTGCGCGCCGTGCCGCTGCTGCTGGTCGTGTTCTGGGCCTACTTCTTCCTGCCGGCCGTGACCGGCGTGAAGACCGGCCAGGCCACTACCATGCTGATGACGCTGGTGCTGTTCGATGCGGTCTACCTCGCCGAGATCGTGGCCGCCGGCATCCGCGCGCTGCCGAAAGGGCAGATGGAAAGCGCGCGTTCGCTCGGCCTGGGCTACTTCGGGGCGCTGCGCCTGGTGCTGCTGCCGCAGGCGCTGAAGAACGTGCTGCCTTCGCTGGTGAACCAGCTGGTGTCGACCATCAAGGCCACCTCGCTCGGCTACATCATCGGCCTGTCCGAGGTGTCGTTCATTGCCACCCAGGTCAATACCCTGGTGTTCACCAAGGCGGTCGAGGTCTACATTATCCTGGCGCTGACCTATTTCGTGCTGTGCTTCGGGCTGTCGCGGCTGGCCTTCATGCTGGAACGCCGGCTGGGGCGCCGGTCGAGCCAACAAAGCGCCCCGGTGGCCCCCATTTCGCTGTAAGGATTCGAACGATGATCGTTCTCGAACAAGTCAACAAGTGGTACGGCGAGTATCACGCGCTGGTCGACGTATCTGAAACCGTCGGCAAGAACGAGGTGGTGGTCGTGTGCGGGCCGTCGGGCTCCGGCAAATCGACCCTGATCCGCACCCTGAACCGGCTGGAAGACATCGACGGCGGCCGCATCGCCATCGACGGTCGCGACATCCACGCGCGCGGTCTTGACGTGAACACGCTGCGCGCCGGGATCGGCTTCGTGTTCCAGCAATTCAATCTGTTCCCGCACCTGACGGCGCTGGAGAACTGCATGCTGGCGCCGGTGTCGCTCAAGCGTGCCAGCAAGGCCGACGCGCGTGCCTATGCCATGGAACTGCTCGACGGCGTGGGCCTGGCGCACAAGGCGGATGCCTATCCGCACGAGCTGTCCGGCGGGCAGCAGCAGCGCGTGGCGATTGCCCGCGCGCTGGCCATGCGGCCGCCGATCATGCTGTTCGACGAACCGACCAGCGCGCTCGATCCGGAAATGGTGGGCGAGGTGCTGCAGGTGATGCGCAGGCTGGCCGGGCAGGGCATGACCATGGTGTGCGTCACCCACGAGATGGGCTTTGCGCGCGACGTGGCGGACCGGATCTGGTTCATGGCTGAGGGGAAGATCCTCGAAAAGGCGACACCGGAGGATTTCTTCACGAACCCGCAGCATCCACGGGCGCAGCAGTTCCTGGCGGATCGCAGCAATCGCTAAATATTGGCCTGGAACTGTGACCGTACGGTGGGCACTCCGTGCCCACGCGGAACGACGATCATTGTTGACATCATTGCGGCGGGATCTGCCGGCCTGTCGAAACGTCTCGAATGATCATTCGGACGCGCTTCCACATGGCCGCGTCTCGGGTTCAAACACCGCCAACATAGCGGCGCGTTCCGCGTGGGCACGGAGTGCCCACCCTACGATTCAGGCCTACCAGATACGTAGGGTGGGTTCTCGAACCCACCAATCCAGCGCGCGCATCGCTGGAACTTCAACCAACCCACCCTACAATTTCGACAAATCCAGCTCGACCCAGGTCGGCACGTGGTCGCTCGGCTTCTCCCGGCCGCGCACCTCGTGGTCGGTCCCGGCCGCAACCAGGGCCGGCGCCAGGCTGGGGCTGAGCAGCAGGTGGTCGATCCGCAGCCCGGCATTGCGCCCATAGGCGTTGCGGAAATAATCGTAGAACGTATAGATCACTTCGCCCGGATGCATGGCGCGCAGCGCGTCGGTCCAGCCCTGCGCCACCAGCCGGTGGAAGGCTTCGCGCGTTTCGGGCCGGAACAGGGCGTCGTCGCCCCAGCGCTCGGGCTTGTATACGTCGAGCTCGGTCGGCATCACGTTGTAGTCGCCGGCGATCACCACCTTCGCGCCGGTTTCCAGCAACTGCGCCGCGCGCGTAATGAGGCGCTCGAACCAGGCCAGCTTGTAGTCGAACTTCGGCCCCGGCGCCGGGTTGCCGTTCGGTAGATACAGCCCGCAAACCACGATGTCGTTCACCACCGCCTCGATATAGCGGCTCTGCTCGTCGCTCGGGTCGCCCGGCAGGCCGCGCGTGACTTCCACCGGGTCGACCCCGCGCGCCAGGATCGCGACCCCGTTCCAGCTTTTCTGGCCGTGCCAGATGGCGCCGTAGCCGGCCGCGTTGATTTCCGCCAGCGGGAAGCGCTCCTGCGGCGCCTTCAGTTCCTGCAGGCAGGCGACGTCGGGTTTGGTTTCTTCTAGCCACTGGAGCAGGGCAGGCAGGCGGCTGCCGATGCCGTTGACGTTGAACGTGGCGATGCGCATGGATTCTCCGATCTGATGAGTTAACTTGTTTATATGCCAGTGTGGCGCGTTTTGGCGCACGCCAGCGGCCCGGCTCAACGCTTTTTCATGGCCTTTTCATGCTCCGTGCATGGGGCCGCCACGGTGGGTAAATACTGCTGAGCGTGCGCGCCGTAATTTGCAAAATAGGTAACATAAGATTTTACACACCACCACTGGAGATGCTCATGTTTAAAAACCCCCTGCGCGTGCTCACCGCTTCCGTTCTGCTGGCCGCTTCCGCCCACGCCGCCGCCGGCGGCTGGGTCTACAAGCCGCTGGAGATCGAAGGCGAACTGGTCGAGGAAGTCGGCCCGGCGAGCCGTTGCCTGTCGAAATTCGGTGGCACCATCAGCGGCCACGGCAACAGCGCGCTCATGGGCAAGGTGGTCTTCATCGGCACCGACTGCATTACCCCGATCGGCCCGCTGTTCAACTTCAGCGGCGGCAAGTTCGTCGTGATGACCACCTCGGGCGACCAGATCTACGCTAACTACAGCGGCCAGTTCGTGCCGACCGGCCAGGGCACCCAGTACGTGTTCTCGGGCGCCACCTTCCAGGTGACCGGCGGCACCGGCAAATACGCCAAGATCACCGGCGGCGGCGTCCTGAGCGGCGGCGAAGACATGGCCACCGGCAAAGGCACCATCAAGCTCGTCGGCCGCGTGCTGTTCAAGGACAAGTGAGCCGGGCCGTGCGAAATGCAACTTCATTTGCACAAATGAAGTTGCCAAGTTTCGCTGACAGGAGTACCCTGAAAGGCGAGCCTGCGGGCTCGTTTTTTCATTCCAGACGGCGTTTCACATGACAGCTCCAGATCCGGGTGCGCAGCCACCGGAAGCGCAGGACCCTTCACCTCCACCGGCAGGCAAGGGCGGGCAGCGGCACGACTGGCGCCTGGCGATGCGCACCGAATTCTCGGACTGGCGCACCTGGTGGGCGCGCGCCGTGGTGGTCGCCATGGCGGTCGCTTCGGGCCTGGTCATCGTCGCCTTTACCGCACTGGGTGAGCACGCCTTCCATATCTTCCAGGACCTGCGCGGCATGGGCTGGTGGTTCCCGCTGCTGTGGACGCCTGCGCTGGCCGCCGGCATGGTCTGGCTCACGCGCCGCTTCGCTCCCGGCGCGGCCGGCTCCGGCATTCCGCAGGTGATGGCGGCCCTCGATTCCGGCCCGGGTGCGCGCGGCCTGTTCGTCTCCCTGCGGCTGAGCCTGGCGAAGATCGCGCTGACCACCGGCGGCCTGCTGGCCGGCCTGTCGATCGGGCGCGAAGGCCCCTCGGTGCAGATTGCCGCCGGCGTCATGCTGCAGGCGCGGCGCCTGATGCCCGACCTGCGCCGCATTCCCGTGCACGGCCTGCTGGTGGCCGGCGGCGCGGCCGGTATCGCGGCGGCCTTCAACACGCCGCTGGCCGGCGTCGTGTTCGCCATCGAGGAACTGGCGCGTGCGCCCGAGCAGCGCAACAGCGGCCTGATCATCACCGCCATCGTGCTTGCCGGCCTGGTCGCGGTGTCGGTGTACGGCAACGCCACCTATTTCGGCATCATCCGCGTGGCCCAGCTCGACCTCGGCCTGCTGCTGCCGGGCCTGGTGCTGACCCTGCTGGCCGGGGTGGCCGGCGGGCTGTTCTCGCGCCTGCTGATCGCCTCGCTGCGCGGCCAAGGGCGGGACCCGATGAGCCGGCTGCGGCGCAAGCGGCCCGTGGTCTTCGCCGCGGTCTGCGGCCTGCTGGTGGCGGTGATCGGCATCGTGACCGGTGGCGCCACCTTCGGCTCGGGCTATGAATCGACGCGCGCGATGGTCGAGGGCAGCGAGGTCATGCACGTGGCCTATGTGGTCTTCAAGTTCGTGGCGACCTGGCTCTCGACCTGGTCGGGCGTGCCGGCCGGTATCTTTGCGCCCTCGCTGGCGATCGGCGCCGCGCTCGGCAACGACGTCGCCTTGCTGGTCTTCCACACCCAGGTGCCGGCCCTGATTGCCCTGGGCATGGTCGGCTTCCTGGCGGCGGCTACCCAGGCGCCATTGACCGCTTTCATCATCGTGATGGAAATGGTGAACGGCCACGCCATGGTGCTTAGCCTGATGAGCTGCGCGCTGGTGGCCAGCTTCGTCTCGCGGCTGATCAGCCCGCCGCTGTATCCGACCTTGGCGCGCCTGCAGCTCGAGCGCATTCCAGGCGCCGGCGACAAGCCAGGCGCCTGAGTGCTCGCCTCCTTGGCCCATGCATACGGTCCCGTGCGGCTAGTCCTACAACAGCATCGCCCGTGTACCTATTGCGATGCTCTGCCGGATTGTTAGTATCGACACCACAGTCACGATACGGAGAGCACGATGGATACGAAAGACAACAAGCAGGACGTACAGGGCCGTTCCTGGGACCAGATCACCAAGGACGGCACCAGCAGCGCCGGCAGCATGGGCGCCGGCGGCACCGGCGACATCGGCAGCATGTCGGGCAACACCGACGCCGGCAGCAGCCAGCAAGATACGCGCACCGATGACCTGCTCGCTTCCGGCGCCGACGAAAAAGGCGGCGCCGAGGGCTTCCAGAACCCGAACGGCAAGGGCGAGATCCAGACCGGCATGGCTGGCATCGGCAGCCTGAGCGGCAACGGCGCGGGCAACCGCCAGCAGGACGAACAGAAGGCCCAGTCCGAAGCGCGCGGCGCCTCGGAGTCGGGCAGCGGCAGCGAGAACCGCTAAGCGGGCGGCATCCGGCCTGCACCGGATGCTTTGGCACGACGGGACGCCCGGGCGATATGCCGCGCGGGCGCCTCGTCACGTGCGTCGTCGCACGCCGTGGTGCACACTGCGGCGCAAGCGAACGAACAGGCGGAGTGAAACACCCATGACCCAACACATCGGTATCGTCGGCTGCTCGGCCGAGGGTGCGGCCCTGTGCTACCGCACCATCTGCATCGAAGGCGAACAGCAGCGCGGCCCGCACGCCCATCCCGAAGTCAGCATGCACACGCATTCGCTGGCCGACTACCTTGCGTGCATCGAGGCGGGCGACTGGCAGGGTGTGGGCGAACTGATGCTGGCGTCGAGCGAGAAACTGGCGCGCAGCGGCGCCGATTTCCTGATCTGCCCGGACAATACGATCCACCAGGCCTTGCCCCTGATCGCCGCGCGCTCACCGCTGCCCTGGCTGCACATCGTCGATGCCGTCGCGGCCCAGGCGCAGGCGCGCGGCTACAGCAGGCTCGGGCTGCTCGGCACGCGCTGGCTGGTCGAGAGCGAAGTCTATCCGGAGCGCCTGGCGCCGCTCGGCATCGAATGCGTGCGCCCGCCGCAGGAGGAGCGCGAGGACATCAACCGTCTCATCATGGACGAACTGGTGCGCGGCGACATCACGCCGGAGGCCGTGCCGCGTTTCCAGAGCGTGATCCAGGGGCTGGCGGCAGAAGGCTGCGACGCGGTGGTGCTCGGCTGCACCGAGATTCCGCTGGTGATCAATCCCGGCAATTCGCGCCTGCCTACTTTGGATTCGACGCGCCTGCTGGCGCGCGCGGCGCTGGCCAGGGCTGCGGACGCGTCAAAAACCTAGGGTGGCCGGCCACGGCGCTGGCAAGGCGACGCCACTGTTCCGGCCGTCGGCAACAACGCGCGCGGAGCACACGCAGGATCGCGTTCTCGCGACAGCAATTGGCGTTGAGAACAGCGACGCCTTGGCTGCTGTTGAACATTCTGTCCGGAGTACGGAACCTCGATACTGGCGAAATTCCCCGGACCCTTGTCCACGGAGCGGCTGCATATTCTCTGCTGGGGTGTTCGTGACACCTAGGCGGGGTCTGGTTACGTGACGGACCGCTTTCATCCCACTGTCGAGCACGGCCATCACAAGGCCGCTAGAGTCGTGCCATCCCAACGACAGCACCGGAATCCATGAAAACAGTCATCAACTGCATGAACGTCATCGCAATGTTTGCCGAAACGTACACCAGTACGCGCCGCACGCCTTTATATCTCCTCGCAATGATCAGCGTGCTTCCACCGATGGCGCAGGCGCAGACAGGCGCAAACGATGCCGCTACCATCAGTGCGCGCATTGAACGGGTGGAAACTGGCCTGCTTGGACCGGTCGCTATCACAGGCCAGGCGCCGAAGCGCATGGCCCTTTCCGAGCGCATGCTTGCACTGAACGTTCCAGGTGTGAGCATCGCCATCATCAACGACGGCAAGATCGAATGGGCGCGTGGTTACGGCGTGGCTGATGCCAGCGACAAGCGTCCGGTCTCGACCGACACCTTGTTTCAGGTCGCATCAATCAGCAAGAGCGTGTCGGCCGCCGCGATCCTGCGCCTGGTCCAGCAAGGAAAGCTTGGCCTTGACGACGACGTTAACAGCCGCCTGCTGTCGTGGAAACTGCAAGGCGCCCCAGGCGCGCCCGCGCCAGTGGTGACGGTGCGCCAGCTGCTCAGCCATACGGGCGGTTCCACCGTCAGCGGGTTCGCCGGCTACACACCTACCGAGCCTGTGCCCGGCCTGCAAGCGATTCTGAACGGCGAGAAACCTGCCAATTCGCCGCGCATCTTTGTCGACACCCGACCCGGCCAGGCGCTCCGCTACTCGGGCGGTGGCTATACCGTGCTGCAGCAAATGGTGATGGACATGACCGGCCAGCCATTTGACAAGCTGATGCAGGCCAGCGTGTTCGATCCGCTGAACATGCGCCACAGCACCTTCGCGCAGCCGCTTCCCCCACGCTTGCAAGCCAATGCCGCCAGCGCCCATGACAAGTCCGGCGCCGTGCTTCCCGGGAAATGGAACACCTATCCGACCCTCGCCGCAGCCGGCCTGTGGAGCACACCGAGCGACCTGGCGCGCTTCGTGATAGCAATCGAGCAAGCCAGCGACGGCAAGTCGGCCACCTTCCTGTCCAAGCCAATGGCCAGCGCCATGCTGACGCCTGTCCTGAACCAATATGGCCTGGGCATGTCCCTCGACGGGCGAGGCGCAGACGCGCGTTTTTTCCACAGCGGTGTCAACGCCGGCATCCGTTCAACGATGGTCGGATATGTCTACAAAGGTCAGGGTGCAGTCATCTTGACCAACAGCGATAACGGAGGCGGTTTGATTTAGGAACTGTTGCGCGGGATTGCAGCGGAATACAAGTGGAACGATTACAAACCGGTCGAACGCGTCCTGGCGCCGGCCGAACCCGCCCTGTTCGCCCGATACACGGGCAAATTCGCTGTTGCCGGCCGTACGATCACGGTGACAACCCGGGATGACACATTATTTGTACAGGAGGATTCGTTTGGCACCCAGCCCATTGCATTGCTGCCGGAATCTGCCACACGCTATTTTGCGCTGGAAGCAAACCTGACACTGACATTCCTTCCGCAATCCGATGGAGCTGTCGATGCTGTCGACGTGGCGTACTTCGGCAACTATCGGGCCACCCGCATCAAATGATGGGGACGCACCACACGCGTCGGGCCTCGCAGCTTACTTTGAGCGCAGCGTCAGCTTCACAATCTCCCCCGGCTGCCACAGGCGCATGCGCGGCCCCCAGCCGCCGGCGCCGCGGCTGACCACCAGGTCCATGCCGTTGACCTTGTACTCGCCCATGTAGCGCGGGAACTGGCGCTGCACCAGGTAATTGAAGGGCCAGATCTGCCCGCCGTGCGTATGCCCCGACAGCATCAAATCCACACCACGCGCCGCCGCACCCTCGACGATGCGTGTGGCCGGAATATGGCATAGCAGGATGGTCGCCACGCCGCTGTCCGCCGGCACGACCGTATCCAGTCCACCCAGGAACTCGCCGCCGCCGCGCATGGTGCGGCCGATGTCGTCGATCCCCGCCAGCACCAGTCCCGGCGCCAGCTCGACCTTTTCGTTGCGCAGCCAGCGCACGCCGCCTGCCGTGAACTCGGTGATCGTGGTGTCGACGTCGCCATAGAACTCATGGTTGCCGGTCACCGCCCACACGCCGCGCGGCGCTTTCAGCCGGCGCAGCACGGCGGCCAGTTCCGGCTCGCCCAGCGGATTGTCCTCGACCTGGTCCCCCACCATCACCACGGCAGCCGGCTGCAGGGCGTTGATCTGCTCGACCCGCTGCGCCATCCATTCGGAGCGGCGCTGGGCGCCCAGGTGCAGGTCGGACAACGCCACCAGCACCATGCCGTCGAGCTCCTTCGGCAGGTTCTTCAAGGCCACTTCGTATTCGCTGATGGCCGGCGCGCGCACCGCCTGGAAGATCGCGAAGGCGCTCACCAGCACGCCAGCCACGGCGGCCATGCCGAGCAGGCGCGGCGCGCGGTCGCGCCACCACAGGCCGAAACCGGCCAGCAGGTCGGCCACGAGCAGGCACAGGGTCATCAGGAATAGCACGCCGAGCCAGGTCATGGCGAACTGGCCCGGCCACCAGCGCCAGTCGATCGCCTCGTCGCCCAGGCGCACGCCCCACAAGTAGAAGATCCAGACCAGGATGACGGCGATCCACCAGGCGCGCGCCGGAATTCGGCGGCGGACCGGACCGACGCGGTGGATGCGGTGGGCAACGTAGAAGTGAAAGAGGGAACCGATGACGTTCAGGATGATCGAAAACATGGTCTGGCTGCGCCGCCGGGCGGCAGTATCGAATGAGGCCGGCGGGCCTGGAGCTGGTGCCGGAAGAGCGGCGATCTTAACCCATCCGCTGCCCGCTTGCCGGGCTCGGCCGTACACGGGTGCAGCTCAAGCATGCAGCGTACGCGTGCCGCTCAGGTCTGCCCCGGCGCGCGCCGCTTGTTCGGTACGGGCCGGGCGGCACCGGCCAGGATGCGCCGGAAGCGCGGGCATTCGAGGTGGCTGGGGGCCGGGCAGGCGGCGGCGTGGCGCAGGCCGTCGCGCAACACCGTCAGCTTGCGGATGGTGCGGTCGAGCTCGTCGGCCCTGGCGCTCAGCAGGGGACGGTCGATGGCCAGCCTGCCGTCCGCCGTGAACATGGCGCCGATCTCGGCCAGCGAGAAGCCGGCGGCGCGGCCGAGGGCGACCAGGGCCAGGCGTTCGAGCACGCCGGCGCCGAACACGCGCCGCAGCCCGCGCCGGCCGGTCGAGGCGATCAAGCCTTGTTCCTCGTAGTAGCGCAGCGTCGAGGCGGGCAAGCCGCTGCGTGCCGCCACTTCCGCGATATCCATCGATTCGTCCTTGACTTCAAGTCCACTTGAGCTGGCACGATAGCACCGGACGACCATTCCAGACAAGGAGACGAGCATGGGAACCGAAGCGAGCGGGCAGGGCGCATTGTGGACAGGCAGCGCCGGTAATGCCTGGGTGGACGAGCAAGCGGTGATCGACCAGATGTTCCGGCCGATCGAGACGCTGCTGGTGGAGGCGGCGGCAACGACGCCGGTGGAACGGGCGCTGGACGTCGGCTGCGGCACCGGCGGCACCACGCTGGCGCTGGCCCGGCGCCTGGGGCCGGGCGCCAGGTGCACCGGGATCGACATCTCGGAGCCGATGATCGCCAGCGCCCGGCGCCAGGCGCGGCAGGAGGGCTTGCCGGTGGACTTCGTCTGCGCCGACGCCCAGCATCACCGCTTCGAGCCGGCCAGTGTCGATCTGGTGCTGTCGCGCTTCGGCGTGATGTTCTTCGACGACCCCGTCGCCGCCTTTGCCAACCTGCGCCAGGCCACGCGCCCGGGTGGACGCCTGTTTTTCGTCGCCTGGCGCGCGGCCGAGGAAAACCCCTTCATGACGGCGGCCGAACACGCGGCGCGCCTCCTGCTGCCCGGCCTGCCCCAGCGTCACGCCGATGAAGCCGGCCAGTTCGGCTTTGCGCGCGAGGACAGGATTCGTACCATCCTGGCGCAGGGCGGCTGGCAGCAGGCGACAGTCGAACGACTCGATGTGCCATGCCGCTTTCCCGAGAGCGAACTCGACGGCTACCTCAGCCGCATGGGCCCGGTCGGCCGGGCGCTCGCGGGCCTGGATGCCGACATGCGGCAGCGCGTACTCGGCGCGGTGCGGTCCGCCTTCAACGCTTGTATCAGCGGCGACACGGTGTCGTTCCGGGCGGCCTGCTGGGTGGTCAGCGCGCGGGCCGGCTGACGGGGGCCAGCCCGGCGGGATCAGCGGGGGCACGCACGACGCGCCAGGCATTTATTTAATTGCCATAAGGATAGCTCTTCCTTATAATGAGAATGCGTTATCGTTAGCGGCAAGTCTTTGCTGCGCTTTTCCCGCCTCGCCAGCCTTCGACCACGCTGGACGGCAGCCGTATTCCTGAACACACCACATGAACGCAAGAATGCCCGTACCCCGCCGTATCACGCTTGCCGTGCTGCTCGCCACCCTGTCCTGCGCCGCCGCCAGCCATGCACACGACGAGGCGGAGACCGCCGGGCCATCAGCCGACGCAGCCAGCGCGGGCACACCCGCCGCGCCGGCCCAGTCCACGGTACGCGTGAGCGGACAGCGCCAGCACTACCGCAGCCTGTCGGCCACCGGCGCCACCAAGACCGACGCCCTGTTGATCGACCTGCCGCAAAGCGTGCGCGTGCTGACCTCCGACCTGCTGGCCGATGCCGGCATACAGACACTGGCGGGCGCGCTCGACCTCACCAGCGGCGTCACGCGCCAGAGTAACCTGGGCGGTTTGTGGGACAGCTATGCCATGCGCGGCTTCACCGGCGACCCGAACTTCGGCTCCGACTACATGGTCAACGGCTTCAGTTCCAGCCGCGGCTACAACGGGCTGCGCGACAACGCGAATACCGACAGCATCGAGGTGCTGAAGGGCCCGGCTTCGGCGCTCTACGGACGCGGCGAACCGGGCGGCACCGTGAACATCGTCACCAAAAAGCCGCGCTTCAAGCCCGGCTATTCGGCCGACCTGTCCGCCGGCAGCTTCCACACCTGGCGCAGCGCGGTCGACCTCACCGGGCCGCTGAGCGAAAACCTCGCCTACCGCCTGAACGCGGCCTTGGAAAAGGGCGACAGCTTCCGCGACGTCATCACGGTCGAACGCACGCTGGTGGCGCCCTCGTTCATCTGGCTGATCGGCGAAGCGACCACGCTGTCCTGGGAAATCGAGGCCGCGCAGCAGAAGACCCCGTTCGACCGCGGCGTACCGGCGGTGAAGGGCGTGCTGGGCGTGGTGCCGAACACGCGCTTCCTCGGCGAGCCGGGCGACGGCAAGGTCACCGTCAAATCCTTCGGCCAGCAGCTGTTCCTGCGCCACGAATTCAACCCCGACTGGTCGCTGCAGAGCGGCCTGTCCTACCGCGACAGTTCCTTGCGCGGCTTCTCCAGCGAAGTCAACGACATCCTGGCCGACAGCCGCACCGCGCGGCGGCAGCACCGCTATCGCGACTGGTCGTCGACCGACGCCTCCGGTCGTATCGAGATTGTCGGCAAGCTGCGCGCGGCGGGGCTGGTCCACAACGTCCTGGCCGGCGCCGACTTCTACCGCTTCAGGGATGCGCGCATCCTGCTGCGGCGTAACCCTTCCGCCGCCAACGGCTACCTCATCGACATCTTCGACCCCGTCTACGGCGGCGTGGCCGACCCGCTCGCCCTGTCGACCTCGACGCGGGAAAGGCAGCAGGCGCGCGGCCTCTACGTGCAGGACCAGATCGACTTGTCGGCGCGCTGGAAGGCGCTGCTCGGCCTGCGCCACGACAGCTACGAGCAGACCGTGGCCAACCTGCGCACGGCGCTGTCGAATACGCAAACGCTGTCCGAGACCAGTCCACGCATCGGCCTCGTGTACCAGCCGCTGCCGAACATCGCCGTGTACGCGAACGCGGCGCGCGGCTTCCGGCCGAACAGCGGCATCAGCCTGGAAAACACGGCCTTTCCGGCCGAAAGCAGCCGTTCCTACGAGATCGGGGCTAAGCTCGACAGCGCCGGCGGCAAGGCCAGCGCGACGCTGGCGCTGTACAGGATAGACAAGACCAACGTGCTAACCACCAATCCGGTGAACACCGATTATGCGATCTCGGCCGGCGAGGTCGGCAGCAAGGGCGTGGAGCTGGACGTGTCGGGCGAAATCTGGAAGAACCTGCGCCTGTCGGCCGCCTATGCGTACACGGACGCCACCGTCACCCGTGGCGACAACACCATCGTCACCGGCAGCCGCTTTCCGAACGTGCCGAAGCAGAGCGCCAACCTGATTCTCACCCAACGCTTTGCGCTCGCCGGCGGCGCGGCGACGCTGGGCGGCGGACTGAATTACGTGGGCGAGCGCTTCGGCAATGTGGCGGCATCGAGCCGTTTTGTTTTGCCATCCTATACCACGGCGAGGCTGATTTCTTCGTACGCGCCGAGCGCCAGGCTGCGGATTTCCCTGAACATCGACAACCTGTTCAACCGCACGTATTACGCCAGTTCGTACAGCGAGGCCTGGGTCAACCCGGGCACGGAACGCAGCGCGACGCTCAATTTGCACTACAAGTTCTAGAAGCCCCGGCCTGTATGCGCTGCACAAAACTGCAATAGGCCGCTCTCGAAAATCTGCGAGCGCCTGGATTGCTAGCCCGGCGACATCAACCGCTACGTTCCAGGTGAGCCGCCCGACGATGACACGGCAGACCTGCCGGACTAGATCTCGCTGCATCCTTCGGTATGTCTGGCAAGATGCACGGACAAGCTGAAGGTGCAGCTTAGTGAAGCGGCGCTCCAGGTGCGATGGGAATCACATCTACTTCGGGAGCCGACCTACGAGGGTCGGACTGGCTTGACGGCCTGCCGGAAAAACCTGGACTGGCCAGGCGCTGTCGACTGGCATAATCGACCGACGCCAACGAACACACCGGGACGGCCCACAAGGGTAAAACACCATGGGCCGTCCTGCCAAGGCCAACGCTGTCGCAGTCAAACTGTGGAAGGCTGATAACAAAGCCTCTATCAGCGCCACCGCTGTCCACATCGGCCTGTCCGACTCCACAGTTAAAAGTTACTATACCGCCAAGAGCTAACAGAGGTCACCGGAAGCCCGCAAGGACCAAATAGCTCATGGGCACGGGGTAGCAACAGATATTTTAAAGCCGCCACGGTCCTTCTGTGGCCTCGGCTATTTTGCATTGAGGGAGGCAACCGACCCCGCGACTTTTCCAGTCTGCCCGATTCCTGAACGCCCTCCCTCCGCAGATATATTTTTTTGCATATCTGCTACTAACTCCCTCCAGACCCTAACTCCCCCAAAAATTTTAGGTTTTTTCAAGCTGTGGGCGTGCTCCTCTCTTGATACCCCTCCCGCTACCTCTTGACCGCTCCCAACCTCTCCATAATTAACTCAAGCAACAATCGTTCGCTTGCTCAACCCACAACGGAGGAACGAATGGCACTGGACGCTTACTTGCAAATTGAGGGGATTAAAGGTGAATCTAGCGATAGCGGCCACAAAGATTGGCTAGAAATCACAGGTGTGACTTGGAGCGTTTACCAGCCACGGGCCGGGGTTGCCTCCACAGCAGGAGGCATGACAACCGGGCGAGCCGAACTGTCGAACCTCTCCTTCAATAAGCTAGCCGACATTTCGTCGCCAGTGTTGCAGCAAACCTGTGCAATGGGGAAGACGATCCCCAAGATGAAATTCGAGTTCATGCGTGCAGACGGTGACGGCAAGCCGATCAACTACTACACCGTGGAAATCGAGAACGTGATGATCTCCAGCATCACCCCAGAAAGCGGCGAAGGCGGCGTCGTTCGAGAGAGCGTTCAGCTTGCTTACTCCAAAATGAAGTGGAAATACACCAAGCAAGGCATCCGGGGCGGCACCGAGGGCAACTCGTCCGGCGGCTGGTGCTGCGCTACGAACAAGTGCGCCTAAGGAGGCAACATGCCGCACCCAGTTGTCTACCAAGGCGACTTGAAAGCCTTGCTACAGAAGTGGAAAGACGCGGACACGAAGAGACTTGCTAACGGGCAGTGCGCACGGCTCCCTCAAGAGCTAACCAGCGTCGGTCATACAAGCGGCTGGATACGAGGGCCGAAAGTGCTTGACTCTCCCCACTTGCTCCCCGGCACAGTAATTGCAAACTTCAAGTTGGTTGATGGTAAATTCAAATTCCCCAACCAAGAAGGCTGGCACGCTGGCCTGTTCCATCGTTTCGAGGGAAGACGGATCATGACCAACGGGCTACCTTGCGAATTTTCAATGATCGACCAATGGGTAAAGAAGAAGCCCGGCGAACGAGGAATGGCAATTCTTCCCGAGTCGTTCATGACAAGATTCCCAGACCATTACAAGCCCTCAAACATGGCCGACGAATTTTATGTGGTGCTTGTCAAATGAACAAACTCCTACTCGTAAGCCTTGTCCTGTCCTCGACCGCACACGCGCAAGTGATCGAGTGCCCCAAGCTCTTCCCCTCCAACGAGACCGCCTTTAGCGAAGTCAGTTTAGGCAAGACAGGGGCGGCTCGCGTCCAAAGAGGGCATCTATCTCACGCTTATATGTACTTTGGCGAGCTCTACGGCGAGCAGTTCTTTACGCCCCCAGTGAGCAAAAAAGTAAAGGGCGGCTGGGATGCCAAGTACACCTTTAGTCCAGAGTACAAGAACTGGTTGGTATGCACGTATGGCGGCGATGCGTGGGGAGGCGGAACGGTGGAACGGTGGGAGAGGCTTGACCCCAAAATCACTTCCTGCTTGCTTAAAGTGCGGCAAGTGAAAGAGCCGCAGATGCAAACCGTCTGGAAAGCGACGGCCGACTGCAAGCAGCCCTCCGCTCATTGAGAACATCGCAAGGGAGTGCGGCGAGCCGTCGATTTGAGCACTCCTTATTTGTTGGTCCGTCAACATCACCCTTACGGATGAGTGCACATGACGTGCACCCGAACAAGCCGAACCCTGCATAACACTCGCTTTTACATCCAATCTCATCATCGGGTAGACCGTCGATAACTTCAGTTCGACCTATTATTTCGAAAAGCCTTGCGGGCGCTTGCCTCGTCGATCCACGCTGAGCGAGAAGAGCAAGCAGTCTGTTCTGAAGCGGTACACCGAAGATATCCGTGCGTTGACGATCCACGATGCGCTTGCGGCATTCCAGCGCTATGACACCGCCTGCTCGCTCAGGGTCGGTTTTGAAAAACTGCAGGGTATTGCGCAGGACGCAGCGAACAATCACCAGACGATGCTCGAACATACGGAGCACTTCACGCAACAAGAAAACGAACTTACCTCGACCAAAGCAACGATCGACACGCTCAAGACGCAACTGGTCACATTGGCCAGGAATATGGGTAATGGTGAATCTAGGCTAGTGGCGGACTTGATCGCAAAGCTGAAGTCAGCCAAGAACGAGACAGCCAGAAACTCTCGATTGCGGAAATCGAAGGGATCCTGCAGACCCATATCAGATCATCCGAAACATCGGCAAGATTGCAGGAAACTCAATACCGCGGCGATCGCCCAGCCGCTTGCGGTTGCTACATCCGACCTGCCTGATCCTGTGGCGCCTGCGAAATAGTAGAGTTGCAGGAATGCCATTCCTGCGAAGCGCCTTCAAAGCGGCAGTCGGCTCAGTCTTCCGGAATATGGATCCTGGCCTTTACGTGCTTCAGGCTGGCCACGATGGTGAAGGTCATGATCACCAGCAGCGACCACGAACTCCATTTGCTGAGGTGGACCAGCGACCAGGCGCCCAGCTGGTTCGGATAGCGCCACACGCCCCAGAAGGTGCCGATGTTCTCGGCCAGCCAGATGAAGAAGCCGATCAGCACGAAGCCCAGCAGCAGCGGCATCTGGCGCTCGCGGTCGAGCGGGCGGTAGATCACGACCGTGCGCGAATACAGTCCGAGCGCACAGGCGGCCAGGTACCAGCGGTAGTCGCCGATGTAGTGGTGGGTAAAGAAGTTCGCATAGATCAGGATCGCGATCGTGGCCGCCATCCAGTAGGGCGGGTGGTGGCGCACGCGCAAATCCAGCATGCGCCAGGCCTGGATGATGTAGCTGCCGATCGCCGCGTACATGAAGCCGGAGAACAGCGGCACGCCCAGTACCTTGGTATAGGCGAAGTCCGGATAGCTCCACGACTGGATGCTGCCCGATACCTTGAACGCTTCGAGCGCGAAGCCGACCGCGTGGAACAGGCAGACCGCCTTCAGTTCGTCCCAGGTTTCCAGTTTCGACCAGACCATGCCGAACTGGATGGCCAGGGCCACCACCAGCAGCAGGTCGTAGCGCGGGATGCCGGCGATGCCGGTACGCGGCATGAGCAGCACGGCGGCCATGAAGGTGAACACGAACAGGCAGGCACGCGCCTGCTTGATGCCGAAGTACCAGAATTCGAGCAGGCCGCGGCGCAGGCCGGCCAGCTGGCGCGGGCGGTCGTCGAGCAGGAGGTTGTCGAGCGCGGTAAGCATGGTGGCCGGGTTGGAGGACGGTTGCGAAAAACCCGGCTCGACGGCCGGGCGCCAACGCCAGTGTAGAGCCAAGCCGAGTCGGGAAGCAACGGAAAAGCGACGGTGTGGTGGCGTTGTGGTTGGTGGTGTTTCTAGGCCGGCGATTTATTCGATCGTACGCGGCCTGCGGGATGGTGGGTTCGAGAACCCACCCTACAGCGGCGGCAGGTTTCTACCTCACCCCGCCCGCTGTTGCGGCGCCGCCGCACGCGCCGCGCGCTCGACGAAATCGGCCACCACCTGCGGCTGGGTCACGGGCAGCATGTGCCCGCCATTGACCAGTTCCAGGCGCGCGCCCGGCACCTTGTCGACCAGGGCCTGGCCGTTTTCCCGCCAGTCGAGGATGGCGTCCTGGCGCCCGTACAGCACGCTGAGCGGCAGCGCCAGTTCGGCGTAGCGGCTTTGCACCAGCGGCATGCGCAGCGGGATCGCCTGCAGGTCGCTGGACGCGGCCAGGAACTGCGAAGGGCGCAGGCTGTGCAGGCCGCCGCCCTTGACCGCGAAGTCGGCCGGCGGCCGCTCCGGTGCGAACACGGCGGCCAATACCTTCTTGCTGCCGACGATCGCGCCCGGCGTGGCCAGGGTCCAGGCAAACAGCTTGCGCACCCAGCGCGTCTCGATGGTCAGGGCCTTGAACACCTGCGGCGCCGTTTCCGGCGCGTGCGTCAGCGGCGCCACCAGGGCCAGGGCGCCGACCGAGGCCGGGTGCTCCACGGCCAGCGCCAGGGCAATCGCCCCGCCCAGCGAGTGGCCGACCACGGTTGGGCGGCCCAGCGCCAGCCTGTCGATCAGCAGGGCCAGCGCCGCGGCCTGGGTCGAGACGTCGGCCGAGGTCATCTCGTCGCGCAGCGAGTGGCCGGAGCCGGGGCGGTCGACCACGACCACCCGGAACGAGCGTGCCAGTTGCTCGGCCAGGCCGTAGTCGAAATGGCTCATCTGGCCGCCCAGGCCATGCACCAGCAGCACGGCCGGAGCGCTCTCAAGCCCGCTCTCGCGCACGTGCAGCTGCCCGCCGGGCACGTCGACGAAACGTCCCTTGGCAGGCAGGTACTGGACGATGCGCGCCGCGGTGCGCCGCGTGAACCAGGCCAGGCCGAGCAGCGGCAGCGCCGCCAGGCCGAGGAAGAAGAGGAGGGTGTTCATCGGGAAGTCGCTTTCTTCAGGTAGCGCCAGTAATTCACCGGCGCCAGGCGTTCGAGGATGGAGACGGCCTTGGCATCGCTGCCGACCAGGATACGTGCGTCGCGCCGTTCGATGCCGCGCGCGATGATTTCGCCCGCTTCCTCGGGCGCCAGGCGCAGCAGGCGTTCGGCCACCTTGCGGCCGCGCTCGATTTCCTCAGGCGGGGCGCCGGCCGGGATGCGGGCATTGCGCGCGATCGAGGTGGCCACGCCGCCCGGATGGACCACGCTCACGCCGACCGTGCTGCCTTCGAGCTCGTGGCGCAGGGCCATGGAAAAGCCGCGCACCGCGAACTTGCTGGCCGAGTATGCCGACTGGCCCGGCGGCGACACGATGCCGTAGATGCTCGATACATTCACCACGCGCGCGTCGTCGCTGCGGCGGAGCATGGGCAGGAAGGCGCGCGTCATGCGCACCACGCCGTTGAAATTGATGTCCATCAGCCACTCGAAGTCGTCCTCGGACACCTGCTCGAAGCTGCCGCCCAGGGCCACACCGGCGTTGTTCATCAGGATGTCGATGCGTCCGTGCGCGGCCTGCACCTCGGCCGGCAGGGATTGCACGGCCTCGCGGTCGGCGACGTCGAGCAGGTGGGTGGTGACGCGCACGCCCATGTGGGCAAGCAGGCGGGCCGATTCGCGCAGGCCTTCGGCGCTGATGTCGGCCAGCGCCAGGTGGCAGCTGCGGCGCGCCAGGGCGAGGGCAGTGGCGCGGCCGATGCCGCTGCCGGCGCCGGTGATCAGGGCGACACGGTTCGAGACCTTCAAGGCATGCTTCCTTCTCTTCCAAAGCGGATGACGCCGTCGGCGATGCGGCCGAAGCGGATCGTCATCATGTCCTGCAGATAGTTTTGATAGACCTGCCACGGCCGGCGCGAGCCCTGCTGCGGCAGCAGGGCGGCGGCGCGCTGCACGTAGCCTGAGGTAAAGCTGAGGAAGGGCGCGGGCGTCACGCCCGGCTCGCGCCGCACCACGGCGACCTGCTGGCCGCGCCGGTCCATGTGTTTCAGCAGGCGGCAGACCCACTCGGCGGTGAGGTCGGCCTTCAGCGTCCACGAGGCGTTGGTATAACCGAAGCTCATCACGCAGTTCGGCAGATCGGACAGCATCATGCCCTTGTACGACATCGCCTCGTTCGGCGCGAAGGGCTGGCCGTCGACCGTGATCGCCGCGCCGCCCAGGATGCACAGGCTCAGGCCGGTGGCCATGACGACCACGTCGGCCTCGAGTTCCTGGCCGGACTTCAGCAGCAGGCCGCGTTCCGTGAAACGGGCGATGTGATCGGTGACTACCGAGGCCTGGCCCTTGCGGATGGCGCGGAACATGTCGCCGTCGGGCACCACGCAGACGCGCAGGTCCCACACCTTGTAGCTCGGCGTGAAATGGGTGGCGACGTCGAAGCCCGGCCCCAGCTGGTGGCGCGCCATCTCGACGATGCGCTGCTTCGCCAGGTCGGGTTTCGCGCGCGCCAGGCGGTAGAGCAGCATCGATTCCAGGATCACGCGCCAGCGCGTGCCCCAGTAGGCGGCCCTGGCCGGGAGCAGCTTCTGCAGGCGCCGCGCGAAGCGGTATTCGGATGGGCGCGCCACCACGTAGGTCGGGGAGCGCTGCAGCATGGTCACGTGGGCGGCCTGCCGCGCCATGGCCGGCACCAGGGTGACGGCGGTGGCGCCGCTGCCGATTACCACCACGCGTTGGCCAGCGTAATCGAGGTCGCGCGGCCAGAACTGGGGCTGCACGATGCGCCCGCGGTAGCCGTCCTCGCCCTCGAACCCGGGACGGTAGGCCCGGTCGTAGCTGTAGTAGCCGCTGCACATGTAGAGGAAACGGGCGCGCACGGTGCGGGTGGCGCCATCGGGGCCATCGGGGCCATCGGCATGGACGGTCCAGCAGGCCGCCGCGCTCGACCACTCGGCGCGCACCACCTTGTGGCCGTAGCGGATGTGGGCGTCGATGCCGTGCTCGCGCGCGGTCTCGCGGATGTAGCGCAGGATCGACGGGCCGTCGGCAATCGCCTTGGCGTCGAGCCAGGGCTTGAAGGCGTAGCCCAGCGTGTACATGTCGGAGTCGGAGCGGATGCCGGGATAGCGGAACAGGTCCCAGGTGCCGCCGCTGGCCTCGCGCGCTTCCAGGATCGCATAGCGCTTGCCGGGGCAGCGCGCCTGCAGGATGGCCGCCGCGCCGATGCCCGAGAGGCCGGCGCCGACGATCAGCACATCCAGCAAGCCGTCCTCTTCGGGTGGGTTCAGCAT
Organism: Massilia sp. BAP21; assembly: GCF_057801335.1. NCBI lineage: Bacteria > Pseudomonadati > Pseudomonadota > Betaproteobacteria > Burkholderiales > Oxalobacteraceae > Massilia > Massilia sp. BAP21. The sequence continues at coordinate 5,089,215 of NZ_CM173596.1, read as the reverse complement.
GGTGTCTCGCGATTGATCTAGTATTAAGAACGTAATTGACACTCTACATTGTCAACTTTGCGCTGGCAAGCTGAAACTTTCCGGTCCGCACCCGGCCTGTGTCAAAATAGCTGGATGACGCCAGAACTCCAACCAGCGCGCGCCTACCGCGGCGTGTCCATCGAAGAACGCCGCGCCCAGCGGCGCGCGAAGCTGATCGCCGCCGCGATCGCCGTGTACGGCAAGCGTGGCTACCGCCAGGCCACCGTCAAGGCCGTGTGCGAGGAAGCGGGGCTGACCGAGCGCTATTTCTACGAATCCTTCGAGAACAGCGAAGACCTGCTGATCACGTCCTACCAGACCGTGACCTACAAGGTATTCGGCGAGATCGCCGCCGCCGGCCAGTCGGCGGGACGCGCGCGCGGCGAGCGCGCGCGGGCCATGCTGCGCGCCTACTTCGGTGCGCTGCAGCGCGACCCGCAGTCGGCGCGCGTGTTCCTGGTCGAGATCCGCGGCGTGAGCCGGGCCGTCGACCAGGCCTTCGACACTTCGCTGCAGGCGATCGGCGAGGAAATCGCACGCCACGCCGCGCCCGGCGCCGCCGGCGACGAACTGTTGCGCGCCGGCGTCATCGGCGGCGTCATGCACATCGCCCTGCGCTGGATCGACCAGGGCTACCAGCCGCCGCTCGACAGCGTGGTCGAAACCGCACTGCGCCTGGGCATGGTGCTAATCGGGCCGGCGCCGCGCCGCAAGGCCGGCTGAGGCGGGCAGGCGCGCAGCTTCCTGCACTTCCTCTTGGTTACGCATTCATCGTTCTCAACAAGCAAGGCAACCCTCCCTATACTGTGCACGACCGCCCCTGCGGCTATGTTCGCGGCGGCGGCGAGACCTCCGTGGCAGCCAGACAAGCACTTCATGCACGACGCATGAACGTGCACGACTGGCAAGCCAATCGCTCGGCAATGAGCCCTGTGATAGGCTGACCACGTCGGCGTCACCGGTTCGAACCAGAGGGCTGCCTTGCAACGCACATTCACGAGTTTCATTCCACGTGGCCTCGGCGCCCAGCTGGCGCTGGCCTTCTCGCTGCTGACCATCGTCCTCACGATCGCCCTGATCGCCGTGGTGGAGCGGCGCGCCATCGACCAGATCAAGGACCGCATCGGCCGCGGCCTGGCCGACCTGGCCGCCCAGACTTCCGACAAGCTCGAACGCGGCATGTTCGAGCGCTACCGCGAAGTGGCCCTGATCACTGCGCGCCCAGTGCTCACCACAGACGAGTACACGCCCGATCAACGGCGCCAGGCGCTCGAGCGGGTCCAGCGCAGCTACGACTATTACGAATGGATCGGACTCACCGACACCGAGGGCAAGGTGCTGGTTGCGGGCAACCGCCTGCTCGAAGGCGCCGACGTCTCGACGCGGCCCTGGTTCATCGAAGGCATGCGCGGCGGCTACGTCGGCGACGTGCACGAGGCGCTGCTGCTCGATAAACTGCTGCCCCCGCAGCCGGACAAGGCGCCGCGCCGCTTCGTCGACGTCGCCTTCCCGTACGCCGACGCAAACGGCAAGGTGCGTGGCGTGCTCGGGGCCCACCTGTCGTGGAACTGGGCGCGCGACGTCGAGCGTTCGGTGGTCGGCTCGGCCGACCGCGAAAGCGACACCCAGACCCTGATCCTGAGCAGCACCGGGCGCGTGTTGCTCGGCCCGCGCGAACTGATGGACACCACGCTGGCCCTGGACAGCTTCCGCAACGCCAGCCCGACCCAGCGCGGCAGTTTCACGGTCGAGCGCTGGCCCGACGGCAAGGACTACGTAGTCGGCTTCCAGAAGGGCAGCGGCTATGCCAGCTATCCCGGCCTGGGCTGGGTGGTGCTGGTGCGCCAGCAGGTCGACACCGCCTGGCTGCCGCTGCACGACATGCGCCGCCATGCGCTGTTCAGCGGCCTGCTGCTGGCCCTGCTGTTCTCGCTGGTTGGCGTGGCGCTGGCGCGCCGCATCACCTACCCGCTCAAGCAGCTGGCGGCGACCGCCGGAGAATTGCGGGATGGCGGCGCCGTGCAGATCGCCAGCGGCGGCCCCTACGAGGAAGTCAAGGCGCTGAGCAGCTCGCTGAACCTGCTGGTGCAGGACCTGGACGAGCGCCGGCGCCAGCTGCAGCAGCTGAACGGCACCCTGGAGCAGCTGGTCGAGTCGCGCACCGTGGAGCTGCGGCGCGCGCTGGAAACCGTGCAGGGCAGCGAAGCGCGCATCCGCGCCATCGTCGACACCGCCCAGGACGCCTTTATCGGCGTCGACCTCAAGGGCTGCATCAGCGAATGGAACCCGCAGGCCGAGCAGATGCTGGGCTGGCGCCGCGCCGAGGCGCTGGGGCGGCGCCTCGAAGACCTGGACCTGGCCGACCCGCTGCGCGCCAGCGACAGCGATGCCTTGCCCCAGCTGCTGGCCTCGAACCGCCAGGGCGCCCTCGACCGCCGCGTGGAACGCGTGGTGACCGACCGCCACGGGGCCGAGATCCCGGTCGAGATGAGCACCAGCCTCACGGGCGAGGGCGAGACCACCATGCTCAGCATCTTCCTGCGCGACATCACCGAGCGCAAGCGCATCGACCGCGCCAAGAACGAGTTCGTCGGCACCGTGTCGCACGAGTTGCGCACGCCGCTGACCTCGATCCGCGCCTCGCTGTCGCTGCTGGCCGACGGCGCCATGGGCGAACTCACGCCCGACGTGAAGGAGCTGATCGACATCTGCTACAACAACTGCATCCGCCTGAACCGCCTGGTCGACGACATGCTCGACATCCAGAAGATCGAGGCCGGCATGATGTCCTTCGTGCCGGTGACCCAGCCGGTGCTGCCGCTGGCGCGCGAGGCGATCCGCACCATGCAGGGCATGGCCACCGCGAACGACGTCTCGCTGGTGCTCGACACCGGGGCCGACGCCGACGAAGCCGTGGCCGCGATCGACTACGACCGCATGACGCAGGTGATGACGAACCTGCTGTCGAATGCGATCAAGGTGGCGCCGCGCGGCAGCGCCGTGATCCTGCACGTGATCGCCCAGGCGCACGGCGCGCGCCTGTCGGTGGCCGACCGCGGCCCCGGCATCCGTCCCGAGCTGCGCGAGCGCGTGTTCCAGCCCTTCGTGCAGATCGGGCAGAAGGACGGCGGCAAGCCGCGCACCGGCGGTACCGGCCTCGGCCTGGCGATCTGCAAGCGCATCGTCGAGGAACACGGCGGCACGATCTCGATCACCGACGCGCCGGGCGGCGGCACCGTGTTCCACGTGACGCTGCCGCGCGAGGTGGCGCCGAGCGTCGTCAAACCCACGGCCACGGTCTGACGGCGCCGTCACCGTCGCTGATGGGCAGGTTGCGCGTGCGCCGGCATGGCATCCGCCGCTCGCATGCAAGGCGTCGATGCGCCATGGCCGGCTTCGATCCCCTTCCACCGGTTCTGGAGCGATGTCGGCATCCGGCGCCGGTTCAGGCCAGCAGCGCGCCGACAGCATCCTGCAGCTCGCGCGGGCTGAAGGGCTTGGCCATGTAGTCGTCGGCGCCGGCAGCCTTGCCGGCCGCCACGTCGGCTGCCTGCACGAAGGCCGACAGCAGCAGGATGCGGATGTCGCCCGTCGCCGGGTCGCTTTTTAGCGCCCGGCACAGTTCCAGGCCGTTTTCCTCGCCCAGCGACACGTCGAGCACGATCACGCGCGGGCGTTCGGCGGCGATGCGCGCCATCATTTCATCGCCCGAGCCGGCCACCGCCACCTTGCCCAGGGTTTGCAGGGTGAGGCGGATCAGGAGCCGCAGTTCGGGCTGGTCGTCGACGACAAGGATGGATTCAGGCATGGGGCAGGGCGGCGGCGGCCGGCAAGGTCAGGGTGATGTCGGTTCCGCGTCCCAGGGTCGAGGCGACCTCGACGCCGGCATTGTGCAGCTGCAGCGTTTCGCGGAAGATGGCCAGGCCCAGCCCCGTGCTTTCGGGGCGGGCGTCGGGCTTGGCGCGGTAAAAGGCGTCGAACATGGCAGCCTGCTGCTCTTCGCTCATGCCGATGCCGCTGTCGCTGATGCGCAGCAGCACGGTGCCGACCGCGGCGTCCGGCCCGCGCCAGGCGCGTACCGTCACCGGCGTGCCGGGCGCCGAATACACCAGGCTGTTGTTCAGCACGTGGGCCAGGGCGGCGCCCAGCTTGTGCGGATCGGCCGCGACCGGCGGCAGGTCGGGCTCCAGCGCGAGCGCGATGCGCGCATTCTGGCCCAGCGGTTCGACCGTGTTCAGGGCTTCGCAGAGGATGGCCTCGATGCGCTGCGGTCCGATCTGCAGCACGGCCGGCCCGCCGGACTTCAGGCGCGCCAGTTCCAGCACCTGGGTCACCAGGGCCGACAGGTGGCCGGCCTGGCGGTGCACGATGTCGAGCAGTTCGCGCGCGGTGGCGGCGTCGAAGTCGCGTTTCAGCAGCAGTTCCGAAAAACCGATGATGCTGGCCAGCGGCGTGCGCAGCTCGTGCGCGGCCATCTTGAAGAAGCGGCTGCGCTGTTCGCCGGCCGCGCGCAGGCGCCGCCTTTCCTCCAGGCGCGCAGCCATGTCGCGCACGATGGCGGCGTAGCGGCGGTGGCCGCCCAGGTGCATCACGCCCGTCGAGATCTCGAGTGGGAAGGTGCCACCGTCGGCGCGCCGGCCGGTGGCTTCGCGCACGCAGACCGCGCCCTCGGGCAGGCAGCGCACCAGGTCGGGCACGGCTTCGACCAGCAGCCATTGCAGGTTGCGGCCCACCAGTTGCTGCGCGGGCGCGCCGAACATGCGCTCGGCCGCCGGGTTCACCGACAGCACATTCGCCGACTCGTCGAGCATCAGCACGGTTTCAGGCAGGTGATCGAGCAGGGTCCGCAGCCAGGTTTCGCTGTCGCGCTGCTGGCGCAGAGCGCGCTGCAGCGCGTCGCTGGCGAATTCGGACGTCACCAGCGCCGCCAGGTCGCGCAGCAGCATGCGGTCGGCGTCGCTGAAGCTGCGCGGGCGATGGTCGAGCACGCACAGGGTGCCGACGCGGCTGCCGCAGGGCGCGGCCAGCGGCAGGCCGGCATAGAAACGCAGTTGCAGCGGCCCGGTGATGACCGGATTGTCGGCGAAACGCGGGTCGGCGGCCGTATCCTCGATCACGAAGACGTCGTCCTGCAGGATGGTATGGCCGCAGAACGTGGCCACGCGCGGAATTTCCTGGTCCTGCACCCCGATGCGCGACTTGAACCACAGGCGTTCGGCGTCGAGCAGGCCGACCATCGCCATCGGCACGCCGAACAGGCGCGTCGCCAGGCGCGTGATGCGTTCGAAGCGCTCCTCGGGCGCCGTGTCGAGCAGCTTCAGGTCGACCAGCGCCTGCAGGCGGCTGGCTTCGTCTTCTGGCAGTAAAGGCTGGAGCATGGCATTGAAGGGCGTGGTGTCCCGCTCAGGTAGCGTCCGCGCGCATGTCCAGCGCATTCTCGACCGCTGCGCGCAGCTGGGCGAAGGGCACCGGCTTCGGGAACACCGGGATGTCGGCGGGCAGGCCCATCGAGGCGATGGTCGTGCGGTCCAGGCCGCTGACGACGATGATCGCCATCTGGCCATAGCCGGCTTCGCCGCGCAGGGTGCGGATCATGCGGAAGCCGTCCATGCCCGGCATGCTCAAGTCGCTCACCAATAGGTCGGGGCGCTGTTCGCCGATGCGGATCAGGGCCTCGAAGCCGTCGTGGGCCTTGACCACCTCGAGCGGCAGGTTCCAGCCCGACAGCTCCAGTTCGTACAGGCGCAGCAGGGTGCGGTCGTCGTCGACCAGCAGGACTTTCTTGCGGCCCGGCTTTCCCGGTTCCGGCGTGGCCGGGGGCGCCGCCGGCGCGGTAGCCTCGTGGCGTTCGTTGACCAGCTTGTTCACCGAGGCCATCGTGATGCGGCGGTGGCCACCGGCGGTCTTCCAGGCTTGCAGGGCGCCGTTCTCGACCCACAGCTGCACCGTGCGGTGCGATACGCCGAGCAAGCGGGCGGCATCTTTGGTGGAGCAGAACTCGGCGGCGTTGTAGGCCGGGCCGCGGGCTTCTTCTTCAGGTTTCAACATAGATATGAATTCTTGGGGCCGCACGGGCTTCTGTCAAGGCAGCGGGCGCGGTCCGGGTGCGGCGCCTGGCCCGCGGACGCAGGCGCGAAGGGGATCATGCTACACCAGCGCCGGTTTTGAGGCCGTCTGGGCGCCGGCTGGGGTGCGTGTATTTATGGAAGGCGAGATCAGGGTGCGCATTCATGGAACCGCCTTGACGCCGTCGATCACGGCAACCAGGGCGCGCAGGTCCACCGGCTTGACGAAATGGTGGTCGAAACCGGCGCTGCGCGAGAGCACGCGGTCGTGGGCCTGGCCGTAACCGGTCAGGGCCAGGTAGAGGGCGGGGCGGCCGTCCTGCAGGGCGCGTAGGCGCCGCACCAGTTCGTAGCCGTCGATGTCGGGCAGGCCAATGTCGAGCACGAACACCTGCGGCCAGTCGCGTCCGGCCAGGTCCAGGGCCTCGCGCGAGGAGGCGGCGCTGGCCACCTCGTGGCCGCAGGCGCGCAGCACCTCGGTCAGCGACTCGGCGGCATCGATGTTGTCGTCGACGACCAGGATGCGGACCTGGCCGGTGGCGCCGGCGCCAGGCAGGGCCGCGGACATCGCCGCGACCGGGGCGCCGGCTTGCGCCAGCGGCAGCGTCACGCTGAAGCGGCTGCCCTGGCCGAGGCCTGCGCTGGCCGCGTGCACGCTGCCGCCATGCAGCTGCACCAGGCTTTTCACCAGCGCCAGGCCCAGGCCCAGGCCGCCCTGGGAACGGTCCGGCGTGCGCTCGGCCTGGGTGAACAGATCGAACACCTGGGGCAGCACGTCGGGTGCGATGCCGATGCCGTTGTCGCGCACCGAGACCGTCACCCGGCTATCCGTGCGCGCCACCTGCAGGGCGATGCGCCCGCCCTGCGGCGTGTACTTGGCGGCGTTGTTCAGCAGATTCGACACCACCTGCACCAGGCGCGTGCGGTCACCGTCGACCCAGCCGCCGGCATCCTGCTGCAGTTCCAGCGTGTGGCGGCGCGCCTCGATCAGCGGACGCGCCTGTTCCGCGGCGCCGGCCACCACCGCGCCGATGTCGACCAGGGCTCGGTCGAGCTGTACCAGGCCGCGCGTAACGCGCGACACGTCGAGCAGGTCGTCGACCAGTTCGGTCATGTGGCGCACCTGGCGCGCGATGATCTCGCTCGACTGGCGCAGGCGCCGTTCGTCCAGCCCCGGCATGCCGAGCAGCTGGGCGGCGTTGCTGATCGGCGCCAGCGGGTTGCGCAGTTCGTGCGCCAGCATCGCCAGGAATTCGTCCTTGCGCCGGGCCTGGGCGCGCAGCTCGGCTTCGCCGGTCTTCTGCGCGTGGATGTCGGTCAGGGTGCCCATCCAGTCGGTCACCTTGCCCCTGGGGTCGGCGAAGGGCTGGGCGCGGCTCAGCACCCAGCGGTAGTCGCCGCTGGCATGGCGCAGGCGGTGTTCGAACTCGAAGGGCACGCCGGCGTCGATGCTGCGCTGCCATGCGCTGCGCAAGGCCTCGCGGTCCTCGGGGTGGATGGCGGCGCGCCAGGCGCCTTCCTGCAGCGCCGCGGCATCCAGGCCGGTGAATTCCTGCCAGCGCTCGTTGAAATAATAGACGCCGCTGTCGACGTGGGTCGACCACACCATTTGCGGGATCACGTTGGCGATGGCGCGGAAGCGGCGTTCGCTTTCCTTGAGCGCCTTTTCGGCCGCCACCTGGGGCGTGATGTCCATGTGGGCGGCCACCGCGCCAAGCAATGCGCCGTCGGCGCCGCGCAGGGCGGCGGCGCGCACCAGCACCGTGCGGCGCAGGCCCGGGATGCCAAAGGGTTCGATCTCGAACACGCCGGCATCGGTGTCGCGTCCGGCCAGCACGCGCGCCACCGGCCAGTCGGCGGCGGCCAGCGGCTGCCCGGCCAGCGGGCCGTCGATGTGCCAGCCGCGCCAGACGCCGTATTCGTCGACCGACCGGGTGTCGGGATAATGGCCCCAGATCGCCTGGTTGGCGGCGTTCGCCACCAGCAGGCGGCCGTTCGGGTCGACGTAGAAGATGCCGACCGGCGCCGATTCCAGCAGCACGTCGAGGCGGCGGCGGTCGCTTTCGGCCTGCGCCTCGCTGGCGCGCAGCGCTTCGGCCTGCGCCTTGCGCTCGCTGATGTCGACCGCGATGCCGGCGAAGCGGCGCGTGCCGTCGGCCGGGTCGGTGAACACCTTGCCGCGCGCATTCACCCACACGTCCAGGCCAGAGCGCTGCGGGATGCGGTACTCGACGTCGTACAGGGTGCGGGTCTCGATGGCGTGCGCGATCGCGGCCAGCACGCGCGGGCGTTCTTCGGGGTGGATCATGTCGGTGAAGCGGTTCAGTTCCGTGCCTTCGCGCGCCAGCGCGGCCTCGACCTGGAACAGGCGCGCGAAGCGCTCGTCGACGTGGGTGGCGCCGGTGTCGAGCTCGTAGCTCCAGGTGCCGATGTTGCCCGAGGCCTCGAGCGAAAGCGCGAGACGCTCCTCGGCATCCTTGTGGCGCGCCAGTGCACGCATCTTGTCGGTCATCTCGACCACGGTGCAGATCAGGCCGCGCACCGCGCCCAGCTCGTCGCGCAGGGGGCTGAAGGAAAAGGTGAACCAGGCCTGCTCGGAGTAGCCGTGGCGCTCCAGCATGACCGCCCGGTTCTCGAAAAAGAAGGATTCGCCGGCCAGCACGCGCCGGATAGTCGGTTCCAGTTCGTGCCAGACCTCGTGCCAGACTTCGGGGTGGGGCGCGCCGAGCGCGGTCGGCGCCTTGTTGCCGAGCATCGGCAGGTAGGCGTCGTTGAAGAACAGGGTCAGGTCCTCGCCCCAGGCCAGGAAGGTCGGGAAGGCCGAGCCGAGCACGATGGACAGGCCGGTGCGCAACACGGGCGGCCAGCCGGACACCGGCCCGAGCGCATGCCCGGACCAGTCCATGTCCCGGATACGTTCACCCATGGCGCCGCCGTTGTCCAGGAACGCATGCTGGCTGTTGCTGTTCACGGCTGCCTTTGAATGAAAACTTGCATTGTACACATAGTTGAGGGCGCGAACGCGCCTGGCTGTGCGCCCTGGCCCCCTGGTTCAGGCGGTAACGATGTCGCCTTTCGTCATGCTGCCGCCGGTTGCCCGGGCATCCAGCACATCGCGCAGCAGGCGCCCGAAGAACCAGCCATTCGCAGCGCCCATCAGCGCGCATGCCACACTAGTAACGGCAGCGCTGTGCAACAGCGCCGGCGCCGTCACCAGCATCACCGTGGTCGCATACTTGACCATGAAGATCAGCAGCATCAGCAATAGCGGCATGACGCTGCCACCCACGCGCACCCGGCCTGGCGCCGTGCCCATCGCAATCCGGCTGCCGCCACGCGACCACATCACCCACATCGTCGCCGCCACGGCCAGGCCCCAGGCGCTCAGCGGCAACCCGTCGAGCCCGAACTTGCGCGCGATATCGAGCAAGGCGACCGGCAGCATGATGCCAGGAATGATGAACAGCTTCCTGGGCGTCGTCTCGCGCTCGCGCAGGGCAATCACGCCGCGCGTGACGACCAGGGCCAGGATCAGCCAGACGTAGGCAGGGGTATGGGTCAGCAGGTGGTTCATGGCAGGCTCCGCGAAGGGGTTAAGTTGCAGCCACTGTGCCAGCATCCCGACGCGGCCACCTGCCCATGCGACGGAACGACTACCCACGGCGCCAACTGCAGCCCAGCGACGCCAGTTGTTTCAGTCCCAGCCCTGGTCGGTCTCGTTGTCGATATTCTTCAGGTCGCGCGCGAACATGGCGTTCAGTTCGTCGCGCGCCCGCTTGGCCATCGAGACATACTGCTCGCGGTCCTTGTAGTAAGGGTAGACGGCGTCCACGCTGTTCTTGTTGTGCTCGCGGAACTTGAGCATGGCTTCGCGTGCGCGGTAGGCGCCGAAGCCCAGCTGGGACAGGGCGCGCCGCCCGAGCTGCAGGGCCGATTCGAAGGTCTCGCGCTCGACGATGGTGACGCCGCGGTCCATCAGCTGGTACATGTGGGTCACGTTGCGGGCCCGCGCCAGGATCGGCAAATCGGGGAAGTGCTCGCGCACGGCGTCGGCCAGGGCCAGGCTGTCGTCGATGTCGTCGATGGCCAGCACCAGGGCGCGTGCCTTGGCGGCGCCGGCGGCGGTCAACAGGTCGATGCGGGTCGCGTCGCCATAGAACACCTTGAAGCCGAAGCGGCGCAGCAGTTCGATCTGGTCCGGGTCGTGATCGAGGATCGTCAGTTTGACGCGGTTGGCGTTCAGCAGGCGGCCGATGATCTGGCCGAAGCGGCCGAAGCCGGCGATGATCACGTGGCCCTCGTTGTCGTCGATGGCGTCGGGTTCGCGCTTGTTCTGGCCGCGGTAGCGCGGTTCCAGCACCTTGTCGTGGAACAGCAGCAGTAGCGGCGTGGAGACCATCGATAGCGCCACCACGGCCACCAGCAGCGAGCCGGTCTCGGGGGCGAACACGCGCGCCGTGGCGGCCGCGCCGAACACGACAAAGGCGAACTCGCCGCCCTGCGACAGCAAAATGGCGAACAGCCAGCGCTGGCCGCGTGCGATGCCGAAGCGGAACGAGAGCAGGAACAGCACCGTCAACTTGATGGCCAGGAAGCCCAGCACCAGGCCGAGGATGATCATTGGCTTCGCCAGGAACACGCCGAAGTCGACCGACATGCCGACCGCGATGAAGAACAGCCCGAGCAGCAGGCCCTTGAACGGTTCGAGGTCGGTTTCCAGCGCGTGCCGGTATTCGGAGTCGGCCAGCAGGACGCCGGCCATGAAGGCGCCCAGGGCCATCGACATGCCGACCCATTGCATCAAGAGCGAAATGGCGATCACCAGCAGCAGGGCAAAGGCGGTGAAAATCTCGCGCATGCCGGCCCTGGCGATGATGCGCAGGGCGGGGCGCACCAGGTAGCGCCCGCCAATCACCACGCCGGCAATCACCGCCGCCAGGCGCGCCGCGTTCTGCCAGCCGCCGGCATGGGCACTGTCTGCCACCGCCACGCCCAGCACCGGCACCAGGGCGATCATCGGGATCGCGGCGATGTCCTGGAACAGCAGCAGGGCAAAGCCGGCCTGGCCGGCCGGGGTGCCCATCAGGTTGCGCTCGCCCAGCGTGGCCAGCGCGATCGCGGTCGACGACAGCGACAGGCCGAGCGCGGCGATCAGGGCCACGCGCCAGTCGACGCCGACCAGCAGCGCCGCGCCGAACAGGGCCGCGGCCACCAGCAGCACCTGGGCCGTGCCCCAGCCGAAAATCTGGCGCCGCAAGGACCACAGGCGGCTCGGTTCGAGCTCCAGGCCGATCAGGAACAGCAGCAGCACCACGCCGAATTCCGAGAAATGCAGGATGGTCTCGACGTCGCCGATCAGCTTCAGGCCCCAGGGCCCGATCGCCATCCCGGCCAGCAGATAGCCGAGCACCGCGCCCAGGCCGAGGCGCTTGGCGAGCGGCACCGCGACCACGGCGGCGGCCAGGTAGATCAGGGCATTCGTCAGCAGGCTATGCTCCATGACGATCTCCCCGCAGCCAGGCTTCGAGACGGGACCGGAAGGCGGCCACGTGGACCTCGACCGCTTCCTCGTTTGCGCTGTTTGCGCCATGCAGGATGTGCGGCGCCAGCCAGTGCATGCCGCACAGCGCGGCGGTCTGGCGGAAAGGCGGCAGGAAAGCGTCGAAGGGGTGGCCGTGGCGTTCGCCGGCCGCATAGGCGTCGGGCCCGCTGCCGGTGGTCAGGGCCAGCAAATAGCCTTTGCCCTGCAGCGCCGTGGCGCCGGGGCCGTAGGCCCAGCCCGGCTGCAACACGGCGTCGACCCATTCCTTCAGCAGCGAAGGCATGCTGTACCAGCGCAGCGGGTGCAGGAAGACGACCAGCTCGGCCTGCTCGGCCAGCGCCTGCTCGTGCGCCACGTCGATGAAGAAGTCGGGGTAGGTTTCGTAGAGGTCGTGCAGCAGCACGCCGTCGATGGCGCGCGCGGCGTCGGCCAGGCGGCGGTTGATGCGCGAGCGGTGCGGCGCCGGATGGGCGTAGAGCACCAGGATGCGGTGGTTCGGCATGGTGGCTGAGTAGTGATGTTGTACGAATTGTACAAGCAGGCCGCCCGCCGCGCCGGTCATCCATACGGGCATAAAAAAACCGGGCTGCACAGGCAGCCCGGTTTCGTCGTTGCTTCCGGCTTAGCGCCGGAACAAGCGTGATTTAGAAGGCGAAAGCGACGCCGGCCACCAGCTTGGTGACATCGCTGTCAGGCTTTTGCACTTCCAGGCGGCCGGTGACGACCGGGGTGAAGGAGTAGCCCAGGCCCATGCCGTACAGGGCGTTCTGCGAGTGGTCCTTGAGCTTTTCGCCGTCGAACTTGGCTTCGCCATTCAGGCGGTTGTAGCCGATGCGGCCGTACAGGCTGAAGCCGTTCGACAGCGGGACGCTGCCGATCAGCGACACGTCGATCTGGTCGAGGGTGGTGTCGGCGCGGTAGCCGCCCAGGTTGACATCGGTGTCGGCCAGGCGGTGGTAGCCGCCTTCGACCGCGAGGTTTTCGTTCAGCTTGTAGCCGACGAAGGCGCCGTAGCCGCCCTTGTCGTCGAAGCCTTCGACCTTGGTCGAGGACACGTCGACACCGGCGTAGAACGGGGTCTGTGGTGCGGCGATGGAGACGGACGATGCGGCGACGAGGGCTGCTGCGACTGCGATTTTCTTGAACATGGTAATGCCTTTTCTTGCGGTAAAACGGAAAGGGCCGAAACGCCATGTTTCGGCCGGGGCCGGATTATCGCACGAACATGCTTTTCTTGCTGGCAACGCTAAATTTTGTGTTTTCGAATCGCTCGGAAGCAAGCGTATCGATGGGCAATGCTGGCCATAAACGAACAAAGGCGCCCAAGGCGCCATTGCGGGAAAACTTGATACAGATCAGGCAGTTGCGGCGCCAAGCGCCTTGGCAGCGCGGCGGCGGCGGTTGGCAAAGCCCATGAGCATGGCGCCGCCTCCCAGCAGCAGGGCAGTCGCTGGCTCAGGTACTTCGCCTGCGACTTCCGCCGGCGTGTAGTCGAAGGTGATGGTGCCGAAGTTCCAGCGGCCATCCGGGTTCACGCCGAAGTCGTCGAAGTCTTCGAAGAATTCGAGGCGCAGGATGCCGTCGACGCCGACATTGAAGGCCAGGCCGAACTCCGTCAGGTCAGCCGAGTCGGCAAAGCTGCCGGTACCGGAAAAGAGCAGGCCCACTCCCGGGTTGAAGAAGACGCCTTCCGTGCCTTTCGAGTTAGTGAACGCCAGGCCGAGTTCGTCCAGCCAGCTTGGGCGGTAAGCGGTGACGTTGATGTCGTAGCTGATGCCGGTGACCAGCGAATTGGCCCCGATATCGTAAGTCAGGACGGTATTACCCGGGTCGCCGATTTCACCGACGCTGTCGATGTTGTTCAGATTGACGACCAACGGCACAGCAAAGACCGAGGTGGAAGCAAGCAGGGACAAGCTGACGAACAGGGCTTTCAGGGAACGCAGTGACATGGGAATCTCCGGTTAGGTTGAGCCCTGCGTGTGAGCAATTAGCATGCCAATATGTAAATATTTATTTATGTCATTGATTTCTAAGCGGAAAATTAACCTAACGAAATCTTGTGCGAATGCAATCGTAAAGATTTCCGACAATCACCATGCATAAAAAAACCCGGACCGTCGAAGGTCCGGGTTTTCAGGGGAATCCGGCCGGGCCGGAACCGCAAGATCAGAAGTTGAAGCCCACGCCAACCGCCACCTTGGTGATGTCGCTATGCGGCTTCTGCACTTCCAGGCGGCCGACGATCTGCGGGTTGAAGGTGTACGACAAACCGGCGCCGTACAGGACCTTGTCTTCCGAATCCGATTCCGACACGCGGACGTTGCCGGCGCTGGCCGATGCCTTGATCTTCAGGTGGTTGTAGCCCAGGCGGCCATACACGCCGAAGCCATTGCTCAGCGGCAGGGTGCCGATCAGCGACACGTCGGTCTGGTCGAACTTGGCCTTGGCGCGCGCGTCCAGGTCCCAGTAATAGAGGTCGGCTTCGGCCAGGCGGTGCCAGCCGGCTTCGATGGCGAAGTTCGGGCTCAGGTTGTAGCCGATGAAGACGCCGCCGCCGCCTTCGCGGTCTGCGCCTTCGATCTTGGTCGAGGAAGCGTCGACGCCGGCATACCATTGCGGCATTTGCTGGGCGAAGACGGACGAGGAAGCGACGACGAGGGCTGCTGCGGCTGCGATTTTCTTGAACATGATGATGGCTTTCTCACAAATCGGAAATCAGGCGGCACTCGGTGCCGCCATGCGTTTATCGCATTTGTCTTGCGTTTTGATAAACCAGGACAAACGGTATTGACGTTATGCCACATTCTGGTGCACTCAGACCACACATTCGGCAAGAAATGTCGTACTAAAACGACACTATGGTTGGAATACTAATAAAAAGGGGACGAAGGATAGCAATCCCCGTCCCCGCAGTCCGTGTTCGGACTTCCAGCCCTGCTATCAGATGTGCAAGGCGTGCCCCAGCGCGCGTAAGGCCGCTTCCTGCACCGCTTCACCCAGGGTAGGGTGGGCGTGGATGGTGCCGGCGATGTCTTCCAGCGTGGCGCCCAGCTCGATCGACTGCCCGAACGCGGCGGAAAGTTCCGAGACAGCGCGTCCCACCGCCTGCCAGCCGACGATCAGGTGGTTGTCGCGCCGTGCCACCACGCGGACAAAACCGTCCGTCGACTCGATGGTCATGGCGCGGCCGTTCGCGGCGAACGGGAAGTTGGCGCTGATGACGTCCAGCCCCGCCTTCTCGGCTTCACCCGGCGACAAGCCCACCACCACCACTTCCGGGTCGGTGAAGCACACCGCCGGAATCGCGTTCGGCGTGAAGTGGCGGCGCTTGCCCGCGATGATCTCGGCCACCATTTCGCCCTGCGCCATGGCGCGGTGCGCCAGCATCGGTTCGCCGGCCAGGTCGCCGATGGCCCAGACGTTGCGCATCGAGGTGCGGCACTGGTCGTCGATCTTCACGGCGCGCCCGTTCATGTCGAGCTGCAGCGATTCCAGCCCCCAGCCGCCGGTGCGCGGACGGCGGCCCACGGCCACCAGCACGCGGTCGCAGGACAGCAGGGTTTCCTCGCCGTTCGCTTCGCGCACGCGCACGCCGTTGCCGCCGGCGTTCAGGCCGAGCACCGAGGTGCCCAGGCGCAGGTCGATGCCGAGGCGCTTGATCGCCGCGCCCACCGGTTTCGTGAGTTCGGCGTCGTAGGCCGGCAGGAGGCGGTCGGCCGCTTCCACCACCGTCACTTCGGCGCCGAGTTTACGGTAAGCCGTGCCGAGTTCCAGGCCGATGTAACCGGCGCCGACCACCACCAGCTGCTGCGGGATGGTCTCGGGCGAGAGCGCCTCGGTCGACGAGACCACCATGCCGCCATAGGGCATGAAGGGCAATTCGACGGCCTCGGAGCCGGCTGCCAGCAGCAGGTGCTCGCAGCGGATGCGCACCAGCTCGCCATCGGCCTGTTTCACTTCGACCGTCTTGCCGTCGAGGATGCGTGCGAAGCCGTTGATCACCTGCACGTCGTTTTTCTTGAGCAGGGCGCCGACGCCGCCGGTCAGGCGCTTCACGATACCGTCTTTCCAGGCTACGGTGCGGCCCAGGTCGATGCTGGGCGCGCTGGCCGAGATGCCGATGGCCGAGCCGCTGGCGTAGTGCTGGGCCTTGTCGAATTCCTCGGCGGCGTGGATCAGGGCTTTCGAGGGGATGCAGCCGATGTTCAGGCAGGTGCCGCCCAGCTGGGCGCCCTCGACCACGATGGTCTTGATGCCGAGCTGGCCGGCGCGGATGGCGGCAACATAGCCGCCGGGGCCGCCGCCGATCACCAGCAGATTGGTAGAGATAGTGTTCACTGCTTTACTCCACGAACAGGGTTGCAGGGCACTCGAGGTAGCCGCGGATGGTCTGGATGAACTCCGCCGCCACCATGCCGTCGATCACGCGGTGGTCGAACGAGGACGACAGGTTCATGGTCTTGCGCGCCACCATGGCGCCGTTCAGGATGACCGGCTTGTCGATGATGCGGTTGACGCCGACGATCGCCACTTCCGGCCGGTTGATGACCGGCGTGGTGACGATGCCGCCAAGGGCCCCGAGGCTGGTGATGGTGATGGTCGAGCCGGAGAGCTCCTCGCGCAGGGCCTTGCCGCTGCGCGCTGCTTCGGCCAGGCGCGCCACTTCGGCGGCCGCCGACCATGGGTCGCGCGCTTCGGCGTTGCGCACCACCGGCACCATCAAGCCGGCATCGGTCTGGGCGGCGATGCCCAGGTGGACGGCGTTGTAGGTGGTGACGATGTTCGCGTCGTCGTCGAAGCGGGCGTTCACCGACGGGTAGCGGCGGATCGCCAGCACCACGGCGCGCATGATCAGCGGCAGCAGGGTCAGTTTCGGGCGCTGGCCGGCGTAGCGGGTGTTCAGCTGCACGCGCAGGGCTTCGAGTTCGGTGACGTCGATTTCTTCCACGTAGGTGAAGTGCGGGATGCGGCGCTTCGCTTCGGCCATCTTCTCGGCGATCTTGCGGCGCATGCCAATCACCGGCATGGCTTGTTCGCCTTCGAGCACGGCGTAGCGGCGGTCGCCTTCGGCCGCCTTGCGCTGGCCGCGCGCCACGTGGGCGTCGAGGTCGGCGTGCTGGATACGGCCGGCCGGGCCGGTGCCGGTCACGTACTGCAGCTCGATGCCCATGTCCCAGGCGCGCTGGCGCACGGCCGGTGCGGCCAGCGGCTTTTCGCCGGCGGCGCGTCCGTGGTGCGATGGCGCCGAGGCTTGACCACCGGCCTGCGTATAAGCCGGCGTGGCTGGGCGCTGCGGCGCGGCCTGGGCCGGCGCCGCCGTTGCTTCGCTGGTGACCGTGGTGACCACGGTTTCCGGTTGCGCGACGGTGATCGGGATGAATTCGTCGACCGTGTCGCTGCTGCCGCCCGATGCTTTGCTTGTGGACGTATGCTGGCGCGCCGCCGTGGCGGTGTTCGCCGAGGCGGATTCGCCGCTGTGGTTGCCCGCGCCTTCGACTTCGAGGCGGATCAGTTCCGCGCCGACGGCCATCGCTTCGCCCAGCTTGCCGCCGAGCGAAGTGACGGTGCCGTTCACCGGCGACGGGATTTCGACGGTGGCCTTGTCGGTCATGACGTCGGCCAGCACCTGGTCTTCCTTGACCGTGTCGCCCGGCTTGACGTGCCAGGCGACGACTTCGACTTCGGCGATGCCTTCGCCGAGGTCAGGCATCTTGATAACGTGAATACCCATTTATTTCGCCTCCATCGCACGTTTGAACGCGGCGCCGACACGGTCGGGGCCGGGGAAGTACGCCCATTCCTGCGCGTGCGGGTAGGGGGTATCCCATCCGGTGACGCGCTCGATCGGGGCTTCCAGGTGATAGAAGCAGTGTTCTTGTACCAGTGCCGCCAGTTCGGCGCCGAAGCCGGACGTGCGGGTGGCTTCATGCACGACCACGCAGCGGCCGGTCTTTTTCACCGATTCGACGATGGTGTCGAGGTCCAGCGGCCACAGGGTGCGCAGGTCGATGATCTCGGCGTCGACGCCGCTTTCCAGCGCCGCCGCCTCCGACACCCAGACCATGGTGCCGTAGGTGATCACGGTGAGATCGTTGCCCGGCCTGAAGATCGCCGCCTTGTCCAGCGGGACGGTGTAGTAACCCTCGGGGACTTCGCCCATCGGGTGCTTGGCCCAGGACACGACCGGACGGTCGTGGTGGCCATCGAAGGGGCCGTTGTACAGGCGCTTGGGTTCCAGGAAGATCACCGGATCGTCGTTCTCGATGGCGGCGATCAAGAGGCCCTTCGCATCATACGGGTTCGACGGCATCACGGTGCGCAGGCCGCACACGTGGGTGAACAGCGCTTCCGGGCTCTGGCTGTGGGTCTGGCCGCCGTAAATGCCGCCGCCGCAAGGCATGCGGATGGTCAGCGGGGCGGTGAAATCGCCGGCCGAGCGGTAGCGCAGGCGCGCCGCTTCCGAGACGATCTGGTCCGACGCCGGATAGAAGTAATCGGCGAACTGGATCTCGACCACCGGGCGCAGGCCGTAGGCGCCCATGCCGACCGCGGTACCGACGATGCCGCCTTCGGAAATCGGCGCGTCGAATACGCGCTGCTTGCCGTACTTGACCTGCAAACCGTCGGTGACGCGGAACACGCCGCCGAAGTAGCCGACGTCCTGGCCGTAGACGACCACGTTGTCGTCGCGGCCCAGCATCACGTCCATGGCCGAACGCAGGGCCTGGATCATGGTCATTTGCGAGGTGGCGCTTTTTACGCCGTCGCTCGCCTGGTCTTGTTCGACCGTGTTGTTGTCGCTATCGCGTGCCATCTCACACCCCCAGTTGTTGACGTTGGCGGCGCAGGTGTTCCGGCATGTCCTTGTAGACATCCTCGAACATCGAAGCCGCGCTCGGGACGCGGCCGTCGGCCAGCGTGCCGTATTGCTCCGCCTGCTTTTGCGCGGCCAGCACCTCGGCTTCGAGGTCGGCCTGGACGCGCTCGTGCTCTTCATCCGACCAGGCGCCGATTTTCGTCAGGTGCTGGCGCAGGCGGGCGATCGGGTCGCCGAGCGGGAAGCGGGTCCAGTCGTCTGCCGGGCGGTAGCGCGACGGATCGTCGGAGGTGGAGTGCGGGCCGGCGCGGTAGGTGACCCATTCGATCAGCGTCGGTCCGAGGTTGCGGCGGGCGCGTTCGGCGGCCCAGCACGAAGCCGCGTACACGGCCAGGAAGTCGTTGCCGTCCACGCGCAAGCTGGCGATACCCGCGCCCACGCCGCGTGCGGCGAAGGTCACGCTTTCGCCGCCGGCGATCGCCTGGAAGGTCGAGATCGCCCACTGGTTGTTGACGACGTTGATGATGCACGGCGCCCGGTAGACGTGGGCGAAGGTCAGGGCGGTGTGGAAGTCGGATTCGGCGGTGGCGCCGTCGCCGATCCAGGCCGAGGCGATTTTCGTGTCGCCCTTGATGGCGGACGCCATGGCCCAGCCGACCGCCTGCGGCACCTGCGTGGCCAGGTTACCGGAGATCGAGAAGAAACCCTTGTCCTTGACCGAGTACATGACCGGCAGCTGGCGGCCCTTCATCGGGTCGCGCTCGTTCGAGAGCAGCTGGCAGATCATGTCGACCATCGGGTATTCGCGCGCCATCAGCAGGCTTTGCTGGCGGTAGGTCGGGAAGCACATGTCGCCGTCCTTTAGGGCGAGCGAATGCGCGGTGCCGATGGCTTCCTCGCCGAGCGAGGTCATGTAGAAGGACATTTTCTTCTGGCGCTGGCCGATGACCATGCGCGCATCGAAGATGCGGGTCTTCATCATCGTGCGCAGGCCGAAGCGCAGCTGGTCGACACCGATGTCGGGCGCCCACGGGCCGACGGCATTGCCGTCTTCGTCGAGGACGCGGATGAGGGACGACACGAGGTCGGCGGTGTCGCCGAACGCGGTATCGACTTCGGGACGGCGGACTTCGCCTGCCCTGGACAACTGGAGATACGAAAAATCAGTCTTGCAACCCGGACGGCCGGTTGGCTCCGGGACGTGCAGCGACAGAGGATTACCCTGGCTCATAATACGCTTTCCCTTTGTAAGGTGATGTGCGGCAGGCGGGAATGATAAATCCTGCAAGAGCGCGCACGAGCATTGCGTGAAAGTATTTTCGTGCTGCTTTGCAGCATTTATTGAGTGAAATAATGCGCGGACGGCGTGAGTGCGTGCCTGATCATTGCGCATGTCGACGCAACCCGGACCGTACTACGCGGTGGAAACTGGCAACGCGACATCGGCCAAATGTGCCGCTGTTCGCTTTTGTAGATACCGTCTTACCCGTCAAGCCCTACATGCAAATTTTGGGTCGTAGGGCTTGCCGGAGTGGATGACACCAAAACACAGGTGTGCCAGCTTGCGCATAGCGGCTCCAATTGCGGCCATCGCGGTTTTACCTTTGGCGAGCAGTCGCTCATTCAGCGCCTTAATATGCGGATTACAGCGTGTTGCCACGACGGCAGGCATGTACAGCACTTTGCGTAAGTAAGCAGGGCCGGCTTTCGACATATGCGGCCGGCCACGTACCGAAGATCCTGACTCCCATACAACTGGCACGAGCCCCAGATAGGCTGCCAGCTGCTCGGCGCTCTCAAACGTTCGACCAGCAAATAACGTCGTCATATGGGTCGAAACACGAGGACCGACACCAGGTATCGTTTCGAGTAGTTCTTTCTTGTTGCGCAGGTCCGGGTCGTCATTGATGTGCTTGGCAATCATCTTTTCCAACCGCTTCAGTTCGGCCTGCAGAAAAGCGATTGATTCTGCAATAGAGGCGCTTACAGCTTCTGGTACCGAGCTAAAGTCGTTTGCTTCCTTGCGATTGCGTTCGCGCTGTAGATCGTCGGCGACTGCATCACGGCGCGCCAGCAGGGCTTTGAGGTGACGTGCTGACGGCGATGGTGGCTGCCATGGTGCAGGATTTTGGGCCATGCCGAAGCGAGCCAGCACCGCACTGTCTTGCTTATCGGTCTTGTTCTTCACCCCCAGTCCTTGCGCGAAAGCGCGCAGCTGAGCTGGATTAACCAGCGATACGACCAGTCCAGCATCGGCCAGGGCCAATGCAGCGGCTTCGTGATACATCCCTGTCGGCTCCATCACCACGTGTGGATTGGACGCCTTCTTTTCGTTCAGCCAGTCAAGCAACTCCACAAAGCCAGCAGCTGTATTTGGAATATTACTCTTCGACTTGAGCTTGCCGGTCTCGCTATCGAGCAGCATGCAGTCAAGGTTTTTCTTGGCAACGTCTACACCTAGATAAAACATAAATTCTCCTTGCGTCCTCGATCAACACACCCACTCTCCTTGTGCATACAGGGTCATTGCCCTTGGCTACCGTCCAGTGTTTGGCATGGTGTGGGAACGAGGTGAAGGGCTTGATCTACCTTCCAAGGTCGAGCCTTAAGGGTGGGCCCAAGCTGGTCTTCACCTCTGCTGGCAGTAGCTAACCACCAACTCGGTCAAGATACAAGGGTGGGCACCTGTGCCCACGCGGTACGGCTGGTGCGCTCACGCTACGTTACCGGAACGCCCGGCAACCCGGCCAGGATGGCTTCTATTGGTGCCTTTAAGCACGACAGCGTGGGCACAGGTGCCCACCCTACAACCCCGAAAAGCGACCAGGCTCCGCCTCCGGGGTGTCCGCATCAGGCCGTCAACCCGACGACCACCCGCCACCCAGCGCCCGATACAAGCCGATCAGGTTTTCGATTTGTGTGCGCCGCAGCGTAACCATCGCCAGCTCCACCTGGTACAAATTGCGCTGCGCATCCAATTCCTCGAGATACGAGGCATATCCGGCCTGGAAACGGTCGCGCGCATACCCCAGCGAGCGCGTCAGGATCTCGCGCCGCCGCATCGCATGCCCCACCTGCTCCTGCAAACGCGGCACCCCGGCGAGTGCATTCTCGACTTCGGAAAACGCGGTCAGCACCGTGCGCCGGTAAGCAAACGCGGCCTGGTCGCGCACCGAGGCCGAGGCCGCGTACTGCGCCTGCAGCCGTCCGCCCGAGAACAGCGGCGCCAGCACGCTGCCGCCGATGCTCCAGACGCTCACCGGGTCGTAGTCGAGCGAACTGGTGAGAATGCTGCCCAGCTGCGCGCTCAGGCTCACCTGCGGCAGGAAGGCCTGGCGGCGCAGGGCCAGGCCTTCGTCGGCGGCCGCCAGCAGCAGGGCGCGCTGGGCCACGTCGGGCCGGCGCGCCAGCAGCTGCGAGGGCAGGGCGGCCGGCACCGTGGGCAGGGTCAGGTCCTCGAAGGCCTTGCCGCGCTCCACCGTGCCGGGCAGTTCGCCGGCCAGCAGGCGCACCGCGTTTTCCTGGCGCCGCATGGCCAGTTCGAGTTCGGGAATCGATTGCTGCACCGCCTCGTACTCGGATTGGGCCTGGGTCAGCTGCAGCTGCGAGATATAGCCCACGCGCGCCTGGTCGCTCGCCAGGCGCAGCGCCTCGGCGCGCGAGGCCACCGTCTCGCGCGTGATGCGCAACTGGGCGTCGATCGCCAGCAGGGCGATGTAGTTCTGCGCGGTGGTCGCCGCCACCGTCAGGGCAGCCGCGTCGCGCTCGGCCTGGGTCGCGCGGAACTGCAGCGCGCTGGCGCGGATCTGGGTGCGGATGCGTCCGAACAGATCGGGCTCCCAGTTGGCCTGCAGCGAAGGCTGGACCGAGCGCGCCGTGCTGATGCCGGTCGCCTGCAGTGCGCGCCCCGCTTGCAGCCCGATGGCGCCGTTCAGCGCCGGCAGGCGGGCCGCCTCGGCCAGTTCGGCCTGGGCGCGCGCTTCGTCCACCCGGGCCACGGCGATCAGCACGTCGCTGTTGCGCACCAGGGCCGCGCCGACCAGGCGGTTGAGTTCCGGATCGCCGAAGGCAATCCACCATTGCGGATCGACGTTCCCGCTGCCATCGATCGGTTCGCGCCAGTCCTCCGGCGGCGCGACGCTGGCCAGCGGCGGCGCCGGACGCCAGGCCGGCGCGCAGCCGGCCAGGATGCCGACGCCAACGATCGCCAGCGCGGTATTGAAGGTACGCCGCTTCATCGCGCCGTCCCCGCTGCAGGCTGGGCGGCGGGCCGGGCGGCAGCCGGGCCGGCCGGGCGGCCGGCTTCGCGCGGCTGGGCGCCGGTATCGACTTCGGCCGTCACCGACATGCCGGGGCGCAGGCGCCTGGCCAGCTCCTGGCCGGGGTCGATGGCAATGCGGATGGGCAGGCGCTGCACCACTTTCGTGAAGTTGCCGGAAGCATTGTCAGGGCGCAGCACGCTGAACTCCGAGCCGGTGGCCGGCGCGATCTGTTCCACGTGGCCGGTGAGCGCCGCGCCCTCGAAGGCGTCGACCGTGAAGCGCGCCGGCTGGCCGATGCGCATGCGCCAGGTTTGCCCTTCCTTGAAGTTGGCCACCACCCACAGCTGGTCCGGCACCAGGAACAGCAGCTGCGAGCCGGCCGTCACGTACTGCCCGCGCCGTACGGTCGCCTCGCTCACCTGGCCGTCGCGCGGCGCCGTGACCACGGTGTTGGCGAGGTCGATCTTCGCCAGGGCCAGCTGCGCCTCGGCCATGCTCACTTGCGCTTCCAGGCCGCCGCGCGCCACAAGCGTGGACTTCACGCGCTGCTGGGCGATGTCGATGTCGGCCTGCGCCTTGAGCACGTTGGCGGCGGCCAGGCGCGCCGTGGTGCGCACGCGGTCGCGTTCGTTGAGCGACACCGAGCCGCGCTCGGCCAGCTCGTCGACCCGGCCCTGCTCGGCCTGGGCACGGGCGCGCTCGGCCTCCACCGCCGCCAAATTGGCGCGCGCCGCGCCCACCGAGGCCGTGTTCTGGGCCTGGGTCTGCTCGGCATTGTTCAGCTGGGCCACGGCGTTGGCCAGCTGGCCCTCGGCCTGGCGCACGCGCTCGGCGTAGATGCGGTCGTCGATGCGCAGCAGTTCCTGGCCCGCCTTGACGTACTGGAAGTCCTTGACCAGCACCTCGGTGACGTAGCCATTGACCTGGGGCGAGAGCACGGTGACGGCGCCGCGCACGTAGGCGTTGTCGGTGCTCATGCGGGTACTGTTGAAGGGGCCGATGTGCCAGGCCCACATGATGAGGGCGATGCCGACCGCGGCCACCGTGATCATGATGCCGATCGCGGCCGGGGTGGCGCGGATCTTCTTCGGCGGCAGCTCAGGGGCTGGCGGCGGCGCCGATGCCGGTGCTGCCGCTGGAGAAGCGGGAGCCGCCGGCGCCGCGCCTGCCGCGTACGGACTGGGCGGCGGGTCGGCGGCCGGCGTGGTGGCGGCTGGCGGCTGGGCGTCGTTGGCGTCGCCGGGCGGCGGTGGATTGGCTGCGGCTTCTTCGGTTTCTTCGCGGGTCGGATGGATCGGAGTATTCATGCGCAAGACTCATGCCTGACTCAGGCCTTGGAGGCGCCTTGCGGCGCCGGATTGGGGGAAGCGCTTGCCGCGGCTGCGCGGCGGTTGCGCAGCGCGGCGCGGATCGCCACGAACAGCGACCAGAACAGGAAGGCCATGGCCAGGATGCCCGACAGCGCGAACACGTCGTTAAAGGCGCGCACGTTGGCTTCGCGGCGCGCGATCTGGGCCAGCAGGGCCGTGCCCTGGGCCGCGCGCAGCACCGGGTCGGTGACCAGGGCGCGGTACACGCCCTGCTGCTGTTGCAGGCGCGTGGCCACCTGCGGGTCGGCCGGATTGATGTCGGCCGTCAGTTCGCTCGAATACACCTGCTCGCGGTGCAGCTGGTAAGTGGAGAGCAGGGCCGAGCCGGTCATGGCGCCGAGGGACTGGGTCATCGACAGCACCACGGTAAACGTCACCACGTAGTTCGGCCCGAACTTCAGCGCCTGGGTGATGCCGAGCAGGACCAGCGGCCCCATGAACATGCCGCTGCCCAGGGCCACCAGGAACTGGCTGAGGTAAAAGTCCTGCGGACGGTCGAGGCTGGTGCGGCCGTAGTCGAGCAGCGCCGCCACGCCGAACAGGACGATGGCGGCGATCAGCTGGGCGATCAGGGTCTTTGGACTGAAGGTCAGGGCGCTGGCCAGCATGCCGGCGACCGTCCCGGCAAGGATCACCACGAACAGCGGCTGCATCTGGTCCGGGCCCATGCCGAGGGTGCGCAGCAGGCCCACCGCGCCGAAGGTCTGCTCGGAGGTGAGAAAGCGGATCAGGAAAGCGCCGATGATGAAGCGCAGGATGTTCGGCGTGACCAGCCAGCGCGTCTGCAGCAGCGGATTCTCGCGGTGGTGCTCGACGTACAGGGCTGCCAGGATCAGCACCAGGGCGCCCATCAGCAGCCAGGCCAGCCAGGCTTCGTCGAACCACCAGTGCGAATAGCCCTGGGCCAGCACCGCCACCAGCATCGCCGCGCCCGGCGCCATGAGGGCGAAGCTGATGAAGTCCTTTTTCTCGAAGACCTTGATGTGGATGCCGGGCGGGAGTTTCAGCACCACCACCGCCGCCAGCGAACACAGGGCCAGCCCCGCCTCGAACAGGTACAGGTTGTGCCACTGGCCATACACCAGCAGGGTCGGCGACAGCAGCCAGGCCAGCGGCGTGGCCAGCTGCGGGATGCCGACGCCGAGCACCACCATCTTGCCGGTATAGGCGCGCGGTGCGGCCTGCAGCATGTACAGCATCGACAGCGTGGTGGCGGTGCCGGCGGCAAAGCCGCTGGCGGCGCGCACCACCACCGCCATCGCGAAGCCGCCCACCACCAGGTGCAGCAGGGTGACGGCGGCGTACAGGCCGAGGCCGATCTCGGCGAACAGGCGCAGCCCGTACTGCTGGCGGAATTTGAAGACCAGCATGTTCACCGTGATGTTGACCATCACGTAGGCCGCCGGCAGCCAGGCGCCTTCCGACGGCGTCAGCCCGAGCTGGCCCTGGATCGTGGCCAGGTTGGCCGTCACCAGGGCGTTCCCGAGGCCGCCCGTGATCCCGACCAGCAGCGCAACGCAGGCATAGGCCACGCGCACCGCGGGCGTATGGTAGGGCATCGAGGCCGAGCCGGGCAGGGTCGGCTTTTCGTGCTCTTCCCAGTCCGGCGTCGGTTTCAGCAAAACCGCCATGCTAACGTTTCCGGACAGGCGTGGCGATGCCTGAGCCGAGGAGGTCGAGCGCGCGCCGCGCCAGGCTGCGCTGCTGGGCCGGGGTGCTGCCGCGCAGGGCGGCGCCGAGCATGCCGCAGACCAGCACGATGTCGGCCGGCTTCAGGTCGGGCCGGCAGGCGCCGCGCTTCACGGCGGCGGCGAGCGGGGCGCGGAACAGCCTGGCCAGGCGTTCGCGCCCGCCCTTGGCCACCGGATGGCCGGCGTCGACCGCGCGCCAGTAATCGGTCACGGCGGGCGAGGCGACGATGCAGTGCGCCACCTGTTCCAGCAGGGCGAACAAATCGGCGCCGTCGGCCTGGCGTTCGAGGCCGGCCAGCGAACGCTCCAGCAGGGCGTCCATCAGGGCCGCGCGGTCGGGGAAGTTGCGGTACAGGGTCGCCCGGCCGACGCCGGCCTGCGCCACCACCAGTTCGAGCGGCGCGGTCACGCCATGGCGCGAAAATACGGCATCGGCTGCGTCGAGGATCTGGTCGCGCCGCAGGGCGGCGTCGGATCGTAGCGTGGTCGTCAAGTGGGACACCTTTGTCCGGTTGATGGGGGCGACAGGCGCGGCGCAGCTTGCCGCCGACGCGCTGTTTCTCATTGTCTATTTGTTACTAGAATACTGCGATTCATGCGCGGCCCAGCGCACGCCACGGATGCCGGCACGCCGGACGAGCGGCAAGGCAGTGCGCTATAATGGGCCAGGGTGTTCATACGGCAACGTATGGCAGGACATGCGTTGGTCGGGCCGCCGCGCCGACTACTTGCGTCCAAACCCCATGCGTATCGAAAAAAAGCTCTCCAAAACCTTCCATGAATTCATGCAGTCGGGCAAAGCCGGCGGCATCGTCCTGATCCTCTGCACCCTCGTTTCGCTGGCCCTGGCCAATTCCGCGCTGGGACCAGCCTACCTCGGTTTCTGGCACGGCTACGTCGCCGGCCTGAGCATCGAGCACTGGGTCAACGACGCCCTGATGGCCGTCTTCTTCCTGCTGATCGGCCTCGAGCTCAAGCGCGAACTGTACAACGGCGAATTGTCCGACCTGCGCAACGCCATGCTGCCCATCCTGGGCGCGGTTGGCGGCATTGCCGTACCCGCACTGATCCATTTCCTGTTCAACGGCGGCAGCGCCACCCAGGCCGGCATCGGCATCCCGATGGCAACCGACATCGCCTTTGCCCTCGGCGTGCTGAGCCTGCTCGGCAACCGGGTGCCGGCCTCGCTCAAGGTCTTCCTGGCGGCGCTCGCCGTGATGGACGACCTCGGCGCCATCATCGTCATTGCCGTGTTCTACACGACCCAGCTGTCGTTTGCCTGGCTGTTCGCGGCGCTGGGCGTGTTCGCGGCCCTGTTCCTGATGCAGCGCGTCCTGCGCGTGATGGTGCTGCTGCCTTACCTGCTGGGCGGCGCGCTGATGTGGTACTGCATGCTGCAGTCCGGCGTGCACGCGACCATCGCCGGCGTGCTGCTCGCCTTTGCGATTCCATATTCGGCCGTCGAGGACGATGCCGATTCGCCTTCGCACCGCCTCGAGCACGTACTGCACAAGCCGGTCGCCTTCCTGATCCTGCCGGTCTTTGCGCTGGCGAATACCGGCATCGTGGTCGGCGCCGGCTGGGCACAGGAACTGCTGTCGGCGAACAGCCTCGGCATCCTGCTCGGCCTGGGCGTCGGCAAGCCAGTCGGCATCGTGCTCGTCACCTTCGTTGCGGTGGCGCTCGGCGTGTGCCGCCTGCCGCTCGACCTGGCCTGGCGCCACATCCTGGGCGCCGGCCTGCTGGGCGGCATCGGCTTCACGATGTCGATCTTCATTACCAATCTCGCCTTTGCCGGCCAGGCCGAGACGATCAATGCCTCGAAGATGGCGATCCTGCTGGCCTCGTTCGGTGCCGGGGTGATCGGCTTCGCCTGGCTGAAATTCATGGGTGCGCCGCTGGCATCCGACCCCGATCCGGATACCATGGACTTCGAGAGCGAACCGGCGCGCTGACGGAGGCGGCAAACGCGGCATGAAGACGATTCTTCACCCGGCCAGGGCGGTGGCCCTGGCCTTCCTGCTGGCGATCCTGTTCGGCACCGTGCTGCTGGCGCTGCCGGTGGCGCGCGCCGACGGCACGCCCGCGCCCCTGTTCACGGCCTTCTTCACCTCGGTGTCGGCGGTGTGCGTGACGGGCATGGTCACGGTTGATACCGGCACCTACTGGTCGACCTTCGGGCAGGCGGCGATCATGCTGCTGTTCCAGATGGGCGGCTTCGGCATGATGACGGCCGCAACCCTGCTCGGCCTGATGGTCAACCGCTCGCCGCGCCTGCGTGCGCGCATGATGACGCAAACCGAAACCCGTACGCTGGCCCTGGGCGACGTGACCGGCATCGCGCGCGTGGTGCTGGTGGTGACGCTCGCCGCGCAGACGCTGATCGCCGCCGTGCTCATGCTCAGGCTGCATTTCGGGCATGGCCTGGCCTGGCAGGAGGCCGCCTGGTCGGGCCTGTTCCATGCGGTGTCGGCCTTTAACAACGCCGGCTTCTCGATCCACGCCGACGGTTTGATGCGCTACGCCGGCGACGCCCTGGTGCTGCTGCCGATCATGCTGGGCTTTATCGTGGGCGGCATCGGCTTCCCGGTGCTGCACGACTTGCGCCAGCGCCTGCGCGACCCGCGCCACTGGTCGCTGCACACCAAGCTCACCCTGGCCGGCACCGCGGTGCTGCTGGCGGGCGGCTTCCTTGCCGTGCTGCTCTTCGAGTGGGACAATGCCCGGACCCTGGGGCCGCTGGGCGTGGCCGACAAGATGCTCAACAGCCTGTTCATGTCGGCGGCGGCGCGCACCTCCGGCTTCAACACGGTCGACATCGCCGCGCTGCGCCACGAGACCTGGGCCCTGCACTATTTTTTGATGTTCATCGGCGGCGGCAGCGCCAGCACGGCTGGCGGCGTGAAGGTGGCCACCGTCGTGGTGCTGTTCCTGCTGGTGCTGGCCGAGGCGCGCGGGCACACCGATACCGAGGCGTACGGCCGCCGCGTCGGCGCCTCGGCCCAGCGCCAGGCCATCACGGTGCTGGTGCTGGGCAGCGTGATGGTGGTGGCAGGCACCCTGTTGCTGCTGCGCCTGACGGATTTTCCGACCGACGAGGTCATTTTTGAAGTCATCGCCGCCTTCAGCACGGCCGGCCTGTCGACCGGGATCACGGCGCAGTTGCCGGTGTCCGGCCAGGCCGTGCTGCTGGTGCTGATGTTTGTTGGCAGGGTAGGGACCATCACGCTGGCGACCTCGCTGGTGCTGGGCGAACGCCGCATGCCTTACCGTTATCCCGAGGAGCATCCAATTGTTGGGTAGGATTTTCACAGAGCAGTTTGCCTTTTCGGCGAGCGACAGCGTGGTCGTCATTGGCCTGGGCCGCTTCGGCGGCGCCGTGGCCCAGTCGCTGGTGCGGCTCGGCCACGACGTGATGGGCATCGACCGCAAGGAAGACCTGGTGCAGGTCTGGGGTGACCGCCTGACGCACGCCGTGCAGGCCGATTCGACCAACGAGAACGTCATGCTGCAGCTGGGCGTGGCCGATTTTTCCCATGCGATCGTCGCCATCGGCTCCGACCTGGCGGCCAGCCTGATGACGCTGATGGTGCTGACCGAGCTCGGCATCAAGGATATCTGGGTGAAAGCCATGAGCCCGGAGCACGGCCAGATCGCGCAGCGCATCGGCGCCCACCACATCATCTACCCGGAAGCCGACATGGGCGAGCGCGTGGCCCACCTGATCACCGGGCGCATGATGGACTTCATCGAGTTCGACGACGGCTTCGGCATCGCCAAGATCCACGCGCCGCCCTACACGCACAACCAGTCGCTGGCCGAATCGCACGTGCGCTCGCGCTTCGGCGTCACCGTGGTCGGCGTCAAGCGCGCCAACGAGGACTTCCAGCATGCCCAGCCGGAGACCCGCGTCCTGCCCGCGGACCTGCTGATCGTCTCCGGGCCGACCAGGAAGATCGAGGAGTTCGCCCGGGGCGAAAAGAAGGGCGGGCGATAGCTGGCGCACAGTCGGGAAGCGGGTATCGCGCCAGAATGCCGGTACGATCCACCATCCAGATGCGAAGGGAAAACAGACCAATGCCAGACATGAAACCGGGAGCGGCGCAGCCGCAGGCGTCCCGTCCGCGTATCCAGGTCAATCCGCCGGTATTCTTCATCTCCGCCGCCCTGATCCTGGCGTTTGTCCTGTTCGGTGCGGTCTTCCCCGACCAGGCCGGGAGCGTATTCGATGCCATGCAAAAGCGGATCGTCCACGATTTCGGCTGGTTCTATATCCTCGCCGTCGCCTTGTTCCTGATCTTCGTGCTGTTCCTCATGATGAGCCGGTATGGCGATGTGAAGCTCGGCCCGGACGACAGCGAGCCTGAATACAGCTACCTGTCGTGGTTCGCGATGCTGTTCAGCGCCGGCATGGGCATCGGCCTGCTGTTCTTCGGCGTGGCCGAGCCGATCCAGCATTACGCCAAGCCGCCGGTGGGAGAGGGCAGCACGATCGAGTCGGCGCGCCAGGCCATGGTCCTGACATTCTTTCACTGGGGTGTGCATGCCTGGGCCATCTATATCGTCGTCGGCCTGGCGCTGGCGTATTTCGCGTTCCGGCGCGGCCTGCCGCTCACCCTGCGCTCGAGCCTGTTTCCCCTGATCGGCAAACGCATCCATGGCCCGATCGGCCATGCCATCGACATCTTCGCCGTCCTGGGCACGATGTTCGGCGTCGCCACCTCCCTGGGTTTCGGCGTCCTGCAGGTGAATGCCGGTTTCGCCCACCTGTTCGGCTTGCCGGTCAATACGACCGTCCAGGTCATCCTGATCGTCGTCATCACCGGCATGGCAACCCTGTCCGCCGGTACCGGGCTCGACAAGGGCGTCAAGCGACTCTCCGAACTCAACATCATCCTGGCGATCGCACTGCTGGTCTTCGTCCTCTTCGCAGGGTCGACCGTATTCCTGCTCCAGGCCTATGTCCAGAACATCGGCGCCTACCTGGGCGCGGTGGTGCAGAGGACCTTCCGCATGTACGCCTACGAGCCGAATGCCTGGCTGGGCGACTGGACCCTGTTCTACTGGGGCTGGTGGATCTCCTGGTCCCCTTTCGTCGGCATGTTCATCGCGCGGATCTCGCGCGGGCGCACCATCCGCGAATTCGTGACGGGCGTCCTGCTGGTGCCGGTGCTGTTTACCTTCCTGTGGATGACCGTCTTCGGGAACACCGCCATTGCGATCGACCTGGGCGGCGCCGCCCCCATCGTGCAGACCGTGGCCGACAACCTGCCCGTGGCGCTGTTCGAAGTACTGGAGCAGCTGCCGTTCTCGGTCGTTGCCTCGGGCCTCGCAACGCTACTGGTGATTACCTTCTTCGTCACCTCGGCCGATTCCGGCGCGCTGGTGATCGACATGATTACCTCCGGGGCGGCGCCGAACCCGCCCGTCTGGCAGCGCATCTTCTGGGCCGTCTGCGCCGGCATCGTCGCCGCCGTGCTGCTGCTGGCGGGCGGCCTGCAGGCGCTGCAGACGGCGGCGCTGGCCAGCGCATTGCCCTTCGCGGTGGTGATGCTGTTCATCTGCTACGGCCTGCTGCGTGCACTCCAGACCGAAAAGCAGGGTTCCGCCATGGATTTGTCGACCGTCGACGACGCACCGGAGTCGCCTACCCACCTCAGCTGGCAGCAGCGCCTTGCCAGCATCACCGGTTTCTACGACCGGAAGGAAATCACGTCCTTCCTCGGCGAGACGGCGCTGCCTGCCCTGGAAGCGGTTGCCGTGCAATTCAAGGAAAGCGGGCTGGCGCCGGAAATGGTGCAGCGCGAAGACCAGGTCGAACTCACCGTGCCGCACGGCGACCGCGGCATGTTCCGCTACGCGGTCCGGGCACGCAGTTTCCGCTCGCCGAGCTTTGCCTGGGCGGAATCCGGCAATGCCGCGCCGGACAGCAGGCACTTCCGCGCGATGGCCCATGGGTCCGAAACCGACCAGCAGCACGACGTCACGGGTTACACGCGCGACCAGCTGATCAATGACTTGCTGAACCGCTATGCGCGCTTCCGGCACGTGCGCAGGCTGGCCTGACAGAACGGGTTGGCAGCCGCGCGGGTGCGGCCGGTACAGGCGCCGGCAAGGCCGAAACCGGCCTCGAATTCGGCGATGGGACGCGGCTTGCCCAGCAGGTAGCCCTGCAGCAGGCGGCAGCCGCGCGCGACCAGGAAGTCGCGCTGTTCGCCGGTCTCGATGCCTTCGGCCACCACGTCGAGGTCGAGCGTGCGGGCCAGGGCCAGGATGGCGTCGACGATGGCGCCGGCGTGGGCTTCGCCCGGCAGATCCTTGACGAAGCTGCGGTCGATCTTCAGTTCGGTGAGCGGAAAGCGCTTCAGGTAGGCGAGCGAGGAATAACCGGTGCCGAAGTCGTCGAGCGAGAAGCACACGCCGTGCAGGCGCAGCGCATGCATCTTGGCGCAGGCGGCGTCCAGGTCTTCGGCGAACACGCTTTCGGTCAGTTCGAGGAACAGTTGCTGGGGCGGCGCGCCGGTGGCGGCCAGGGTGGCGAGCACGGCGTCGACGAAGCCGGGGTCGCGCAATTGCTGGGCGCTGACGTTCACGGCCAGGGTCAGTTCGCGCAGCAGCGGCGTGCCGGCCCAGCGCGCCAGGGCGCGGCAGCTCTCGGTGAGCACCATCGCGCCCAGCGGCACGATCAGGCCACTCGTTTCGGCCAGGCCGATGAATTCGTCGGGCGGCACCAGGCCGCGCGTGGCGTGGCGCCAGCGCAGCAGCACCTCGGCGCCGGCCAGCCTGCCGTCGACGCCCACCTGCGGCTGGCAGAACAGCTCGAAGCGGTGCTGGCCGATGGCGTCGTGCAGGTCGCCTTCGAGCTCGGCCTGGCGCTCGGCCGCCGCCTGCATGTCGGGATCGAAGAAGCGCAGGGTGTTGCGGCCCTCGGCTTTGGCGCGGTACATGGCCAGGTCGGCCTGGCGCAGCAGCTGGTCGACGCTGTCGGCGCCGGCGCCGAACATGGCCACGCCGATACTGGGCGTGCTGATCCTGGGCCGGGCGCCCAGCGCGTGCGGCTGGGCCAGGGCCTCGAGCAGCTTGGCGCCGACCTGGCGCGCCTCGTGGACCGCGTCGCGCTCGCCCGTGCCGAGGTCGTCGAGCACGACCACGAATTCGTCGCCGCCGAGGCGGGCCAGGTGGTCGCTGGCGCGCACGGTGCGGCGCAGGCGCGTCGCCACCTCGCGCAGCAGGGCGTCGCCGGCGTCGTGGCCGAGGGTATCGTTGAGCAGCTTGAAGTTGTCGAGGTCGATGAACATCAGGGCGCCGAACTGGCCGTTACGGTCGCTGCGCGACAGGATGCGCGACAGTTCGTCGATCAGCAGGCGCCGGTTCGGCAGGCCGGTGAGGTAGTCGAAATAGGCCAGCTCGTGGATGTGCCGCTCGGCTTCCTTGGCGGCGGTCAGGTCGGTATTGGTGCCGGCGATGCGCACGGCCTTGCCGTCGCCGTTGCGCTGGACGAAGCCGCGCGAGAGCACCGGCACGTAGTGGCCGTCGCGGTGGCGCAGGCGAAATTCCAGGCTGTAGGTGCTCTCGTTCGATGCCAGCAGGGACGCGACAAAGGCGTCCACGCGCGGCATGTCCTCGGGATGCATCTGGGTGCGCCAGGCAACCGGGTCGCGCTCGCCGTGCGAATGCGGAAAGCCCAGCATGTCCCACCAGCGCTCGGAATAGTGCACCAGGCCGCTGCCGACGTTCCAGTCCCAGGGCGCGTCGGTGCTGCCCTGCATGGCCAGGCGCAGGCGCTCTTCCGAGCGCAGCAGGGTTTCCTCGGCGCGCTTCAGGGCGGTGCATTCGGTGAAGCAGACCGCCACTTCGTGGATCCGCCCGTCGGCGTCGTGCAGGGGGTAGGCGTTGCAGATCAGCCAGCGCAGGCTGTCGCCGGGCAGGCCGACGACGGCGTCGTACACGGTCCTGCCGGTGCGCAGGACGCAGGACACGGGGTTGGCGTCGGCCGGCATCGGGCTGCCGTCGGGGCGCAGCAGCTGCATGGCGCCGGAATTGATCGGATAGGTGCGCAACAGCTCGATGTTGGCGCCGAGCAGGCGCTGCGCGCAGCGGTTGGCGTAGACGGCGCGCAAATCGGGGCCGTGGATCACCACGTCGGCAGGAATATGGTCGAGCAGCACCTTGAAATCACGTGAACTCCAGCCGGGTGGCACGAACGTTTGCCCATCGGAACGTTCAGATCCCATCATGCCTGCCTGCCTGCCTGCCTGCCTGCCTCGCTGTCGATGCGCGATTGTAATCCTTTTCCGATAGACGGCGGATTCCTCAGGGACTGCCGAACCCGGCCTCGAAACCGGCGATCGGCAGCGGTTCGCCCAGCAGGAAGCCCTGGAACACGCGGCAGCCATGGGCCTCGAGGAAGTCGCGCTGGGCGCGCGTTTCGACGCCTTCGGCCACCACCTGCAAATCGAGGTTGTGGGCCAGGGCCAGCACCGCGTCGACGATGGCGCCGGCGTGGGCGTCGCCGGGCAGGTCCGCAACAAAACTGCGGTCGATCTTCAGCTCGTTCAGCGGAAAGCGCTTCAGGTAGCTCAGCGAGGAGTAGCCGGTGCCGAAGTCGTCGAGCGAGAAGCGCACGCCGTGGGCGCGCAGGGCGTTCATCCTGGCGCTGACGGCGTCGACGTTTTCGGCGAACACGCTTTCGGTCAGCTCCAGGCACAGGCGGCGCGGGTTGGCGCCGCTGCGCATCAGGGTATCGAGCACGCGCTCGACGAAGTCGGGCTCGCGCAACTGGTAGGCGCTGACGTTCACCGCCAGCGTCAGACCCTGCAGGCGCGGGTGCAGGGCCCAGCGCGCCAGCACGCGGCAGGCCTCGGACAACACCAGCGCGCCGAGCGGCACGATCAGGCCGGACGACTCGGCCAGCGAAATGAATTCGCCCGGCGCGACCAGGCCGCGCGCGTCGTGGCGCCAGCGTACCAGCACCTCGCCGCCGAGCAGGCGGCCGTCGGCACCGAACTGGGGCTGGCAATGCAGTTCGAAGTGCTCGTGGTGGATGCTGTCGCGCAGGTCGTTCTGCAGGTCGATCTGGCGGTCGGCCGCGGCCTGCATGCCGGCCGCGAAGAAGCGCACCGTGTTGCGGCCGTCGCCCTTGGCGCGGTACATGGCCAGGTCGGCCTGGCGCAGCAGCAGGTCGGCGCTGGTGGCCTCGGCGCCGAACAGGGCCACGCCGATGCTCGGCGTGCTGCGGTGCACGCGCGCCGCCAGTTGATACGGCTCGCCGAGCGCCGCCAGCAGCTTGGCGCCGATGGCCTGGGTCTCGTGCACCGCCACGTCCTCGGTGTCGCCCAGGTTCTCGAGCACCACCACGAATTCGTCGCCGCCCAGGCGCGCCAGGTGGTCGCTTTCGCGCACCGTGTCGCGCAGGCGCCCGGCCACCAGGCGCAGCAGCTGGTCGCCGACGTCGTGGCCGAGGGTGTCGTTGAGCAGCTTGAAGTTGTCGAGGTCGATGAACAGCAGGGCGCCGTACTGGCGCGAGCGCGCGCTGCGGGTCAGGATCTTGGCCATCTGCTCGTGCAGCAGGCGGCGGTTCGGCAAACCGGTCAGGACATCGAAGTAGGCCAGCTCGTAGATGCGTTGCTCGGCGTGCTTGGCGTCGGTGAGGTCGGTATTCGTGCCCGAGATGCGTTGCGGCTGGCCGCCGGCGTCGCGCTGTACCAGGCCGCGCGCCAGCACCGGCACCTCGTGGCCGGCGCGGTGGCGCAGGCGGAACTCGATGCGGTAGACCGAATCGTTCGAGGCCAGCAGGCTTGCCACGTAGTCGTTCACGCGCGCCAGGTCGTCGGGGTGGACGTGGGCCGGCCAGGCGCCGTCGTCGGTGCCGGGCTCGCCCTTGGCGTAGCCGAGCATCTCCCACCAGCGCGGCGACAGATAGGGCTGCGGCTCGGCCAGGTTCCAGTCCCAGGGCGCGTCGGTCGAGCCCTGCAGCATCAGGCGCAGGCGCTCCTTCGAGTCGCGCAGGGTCTGCTCCATGCGTTTCAGTTCGGTGCAGTCGGTGAAGCAGACCACCACCTCGGCCACCTCGCCGTCGGCGCCGAGTGCCGGATGCGCGCTCCAGATCAGCCAGCGGGGCGCCGCGCCGCGCAGGCCGATCACGACATCGACCACGGCGCTGCGGCTGACAAGTGCGCGCTGCAAGGGATTCTCGTGCAGGGGCAGGGGGCTGCCGTCGGCGCGCAGCAGCGGCCAGGTCCCCGAGGCCACGGGCGCGCTGCGCATGAGGTCGAGGGCCGGGCCGAGCAGGGCCAGGGCGTAGCGGTTGGCGTAGAAGGCGCGCGAATCCGGGCCGTGCACCACGACGCCGGCCGGCACTATATCGAGCAGGGCGTCGACGCCCGGCGCCGCTGCGGTATCGAGCGGCAGGGCCGGAAGGCCCTGCGGCGGCAGGGACTTCCCCCCCGGCCCTGCTGGTTCGTGATGTGTTCTCATGCCTCGGCCACGCTGTAGTTAGCCGGGAATAGTAACCTTAAAGCAAAATTGGCGGCGCAACAGAGGCGCGGGCCCGCCGCGCCTCTGCTGTCATCTTGTCATCCTGTCAGGCTGCCCTGCGGCGGCGGATGGCGTAGCCGGCGCACAGCAGCAGCAGCCAGGCCGGGATCATGTAGACCGAGGTGCGCAGGCCGGGCGTCAGGTACATCACCACCAGCACGCCGGCCAGGAAGACCAGGCACAGCCAGTTCGAGAGCGGATGCACCGGGCTCGGGAACACAGTGGCGCCCTGGCCGTTTTCGGCGCGCGTACGGCGAAAGCGCAGGTGCACCAGCGAGATCGTGGCCCAGTTGATGATCAGGCCCGACACCGACAGGCCCATCATGAGGCCGAAGGCTTCGGCCGGCATC
This sequence comes from Massilia sp. BAP21, assembly GCF_057801335.1. NCBI lineage: Bacteria > Pseudomonadati > Pseudomonadota > Betaproteobacteria > Burkholderiales > Oxalobacteraceae > Massilia > Massilia sp. BAP21. The sequence goes on along the minus strand of NZ_CM173596.1, from coordinate 5,052,558 downwards.
AGGTAGTTCACGACCACGCAGACCAGGGTGGCGGCAGCCGACACGCCCAGCGCCGCCAGCGGCACGCCGCTTGCCGTGAGCTTCTTCAGCACGCCAGGGGCATTGCCCTGCACCGCCAGGCCGTACAGCATGCGGGTATTCGCGTACACGCCGCTGTTGTAGACCGACAGCGCGGCGGTGAGCACGACCACGTTCAGGATGGTGGCCACCGCATTGCTCTCCAGGGCCGCGAAGATCAGCACGAAGGGGCTGCCGCCGCTGACCACCTTTTGCCACGGGAACAGCGACAGCAGGATGAACAGGGCGCCGACGTAGAAGATCAGCACCCGGTACAGGGCCTGGTTGGTGGCGCGCGGGATGGTCTTTTCCGGGTTGGCCGCTTCGGCCGCGGTGATGCCGATCAGTTCCAGGCCGCCGAAGGAGAACATGATGACGGCCATTGCCATCACCAGGCCGCCCACGCCGTTCGGGAAGAAGCCGCCGTGGCGCCACAGGTTGGCCACGCCGGCTTCGGGGCCGGCCGTGCCGCTCACCAGCAGGTAGCCGCCGAGCAGGATCATGCCGATCACGGCCACCACCTTGATGACAGCGAACCAGAATTCGAGTTCGCCAAAGGCGCGCACGTTGAGCAGGCTGAAGGAATTGATGACGGCGAAGCAGGCCAGGGCCGAGACCCAGGTCGGGATCTCGGGCCACCAGTACTGGACGTAGACGCCGACCGCCGACAGCTCGGCCATGCTGACGAGGATGTACATCATCCAGTAGTTCCAGCCGGTGACGAAGCCGGCCATGTGGCCGCCGTATTTGTCGGCGAAGTAGCTGACCGAGCCGGCCACCGGTTCGGCCACCACCATTTCGCCGAGCTGGCGCATGATCAAGAAGGCGAACAGGCCGGCCACCGCGTAGCCGAGCAGCACCGAAGGGCCGGCCATCTGGATGGTCTGGGCGATGCCGAGGAAAAGGCCGGTGCCGATTGCGCCGCCGAGGGCGATCAGCTGGATGTGGCGGCCCTTGAGGCCGCGTTTGAGTTGTTGCGTCGGTTCTGACATTGCCGCCTGCGCCAGTATGCAAAGTCGATGATTCTAATGCATGTTGGCGATGCCGGCGTGCAATCATGTCACGATCGGCGGGCGACGCCCTTCAAGCGGTGCGTCTAGGCGGCATGCGCCAGGCCGAGCTGGCGGTTGGCGGGCACGGCGATGTCGATCAGTTTCGGGCGCGGCAGGTCGAGCTTGTCCATCAAGGCGATGAAGTCCTCGCGCGAGCGTCCGGCCAGGCGCGCGTTGTGGCGGCGCTCCCAGCCGATCGTCGAGACGCTCTGGCCCTTGTAGTCGTGCGCCGGCCAGACGCGGGTGGCGTCCGGCAGCGCGAACAGCTTCAGCGTGACGCTGTCGTAGAGGGCGGCGGCGCTGCCGCCCTGGAAGTCGGTGCGTCCGCAGCCGTCGATCAGCAGGGTGTCGCCGCTGAACACGTTGCCGCGCCACAGGAAACTGACGCTGCCGGCCGTGTGGCCCGGGGTGTGCAGCACGCGGATCGCTTCGCCGGCGCCGAAGCGCACGGTGTCGCCATCGTCGAGCTGCACTTCGGCCGGGGCGATGCCGCAGCCGCTGGGCACGGCGGCGCGCGCACCGGTCAGCTCGCGCAGGCGGCCGGCCGAGGTGACGTGGTCGGCGTGGGCATGGGTTTCCAGCACGTAGGCGAGCTTCAGGCCGAGACGCGCCAGGTGCGCCAGGTCGCGCTCGCAGTGGCGGTCGACCGGGTCGATGATGACGGCCTCATTGCCGTCCTGGGCGGCGAGGATGTAGGTGAAGGTCGACGACTCGGCGTCGAACAGCTGGATCGGGTTGACGTGCATGGCGGTCTCCTGGCGAAGCCGGCATTGTACGGCAGGGCGGGCAGGCTCAGGCCGATTCCGGCCGCTGCTGCCGGCGGCGCAGCCATTCGGCCAGCTCGAACAGGCCCATGCCGGCCACCATCGCCAGCGTGAAGAGGAGCGCCTTCGGCGAACCGGCGCCGAGCGAGGCGATGGCCGGGCCGGGGCAGAAGCCGGCCAGGCCCCAGCCGATGCCGAACGCGGTGCTGCCCAGCACCAGGCGGCGGTCGATCGCGGTGGCCGATGGCAGGTGCAGCGCCGCGCCGAACAGGGTGCGCCCGCGCCGCCTGGCGATGCGGAAGGGGACGGCCGCCACCAGCGTGGCGCCGCCCATCGTGCACAGCAGCGAGGGGTCCCAGGCGCCGGCCAGGTCGAGGAAGGCCAGCACCTTGGCCGGGTTCATCAGGCCGGAGAGCAGCAGGCCGAGGCCGAACACCAGGCCGCTGACGAAGGCGATGAGCAGTTGCATGCGGTGCTCCTCAGCTGAAAACGTGGCGCAGCAGCCAGACCGTGACGAAGCCGGCCGCGACGAACGTGGCGGTGGCCGCCAGCGAACGCGGCGACAGGCGCGCCACGCCGCACACGCCATGGCCGCTGGTGCAGCCGCCGCCGTAGCGGGTGCCGATGCCGACCAGCAGGCCGGCCACGAGCAGGGTGGCGCCGTCGGCGTCGATGCGGGCCGCGGGCAGGGCCGCGACCAGGGACCAGCCGAAGGGAACGAGGACGATCCCGGCCAGGAACAGCAGGCGCCAGGCGACGTCGCCGCGCGCGGGGCGCAGCAGGCCGCCGAGGATGCCGCTGATGCCGGCGATGCGCCCGCCCAGCAGGATGAACAGGGAGGCGGCCAGGCCGATCAGCATGCCGCCGGCCAGCGCGGTCCATGGCGTGAAGTGCGCCCAGGCGATCGTCATGCCGGTTCTCCTGCGAAGTTGCGGGCATACGCTGCGAGGATACGCCGCTTTGGCCGATCGCGCCGCGCTGCGCGGAGGCTAGCGCAGCGCTTCCATCCGCTCGCGCAGCTGGGCCGGCGACAGTTCGCCCATGTGGCGCGCCACCAGCTTGCCGTGCCTGTCGTAGAACAGCGTGGTCGGGTAGCCCTTGACCTCGGTGGCGCGGGCCAGGGCGCGGGCGGGATCGATCAGCAGGTTGTCCAGCCGCAGGCCTTCGCCCTCGAGGTAGCGCGCGATGACCGCGGCATCCTCGGCCTGGTTCACGAACACGAAGGCGACGTCGGGATGGGCCGCCTGCGCCGCGCCCAGGGCCGGCATCTCGCGCCGGCAGGGCGGGCACCAGGTCGCCCACAGGTTCACCACCATCGGTTTGCCGGCGAATGCATGCAGGGCGGCGGCGCCGCCGTCCAGGCGCTCCAGCGTCACCTGCGGCAGGGGAGCGGCAGCGGGGCCGGTGGCAAAGGCGGCAAACGATGCGCCGCCCCAGACCAGCACACCCAGCAGCGAAGCGCCCAGCAGGGGCCGGCGCAGCGCGGGCTGGCGGCGCACCTGCTCGAAGCCGATGGCAAAGGCCACCAGCAGGCCGGCAAAGGCGACGAAGCCGCCGTCGCGGATGTCGAGCATGCCCAGGGGGGCGGTGCGGTAGCTGTCGAAGTGCTTCAGCACGAAGGCGGCGCGCGCCGCCAGCAGGCCCCAGACGATCATGCGCCACAGGGCCGGGTCGGCGTCGACCCCGCGCCGGCGCCGCCACCACAACACGGCCAGGTTGGCCGCGACGATGGCCGCCAGCGCCGCCAGCACCCGCACCGGCATGGCCAGGGGGCCGATGGTCACGGCATCCATGTGAGTCCCCGCTGCCGGGTCCAGGGACGGCGCGCGGCCGAATCCGTCGGGCGGAGCAACATCGAGCTCAGTGCGCCGCGGCCGTCGGCGAACCGAGCTTGCCGTCCGCCGCCGCCTTGGCTGCCTTCTGGTAGAACCTGATCGTTTCAGGCGACATGTTACCGCCCATCGCGCCCATGAAGCGCAGCCGCTCGGTGCGCACCCAGCCGCTGTAATCGTCGCCGTTCTTCGCCATGTACATCACGCTGGTCCATTCGCCGTTCTCGCCGGCTTCGGTGAACGCGACCAGGTCGTCGCCGGGAATCACGAACACCTTCTTGTTGATGCATTTTTCGCTGGGCCCGGTATGCAGGTGCAGGCGGCCGGTGCCGGCCACCTTGTACTGGTAGCGCTCGGCGAGCACGACTTCGTCCGGGACGTCGCCCTTGCAGATGTCGGCTGCCAGGACCGGGCTGGCGGCCAGCAGGGCGAGGGTGAACAGCGAGGCGGCTTTGTACATGGGGTCTTGGGAATGTAGGGAGGCTTACTGCTTATTATCCTATACCATTATTGATAAGCAAATAAGAAGCAAATCCGCGGACGCTAGCCGAGGAAGAATTCCATGCCGCGCGCCATGGCCGGGAACATCGCGCTGCCATGGTTTTCCCCGGCCAGCAAGTGGAACTGGACGCGTGACAGGCTGTCCGAGCGGGCCAGCCTGTCGGCCAGGTCCTGCGCTTCGCCCACCATGCGCCGTTCGGCGGCGACGGCCTCGTGTCCCGGGGCGCCGGTCCGCGCGTCCTGAACTGTTCCAGTTCGCCCGCGGACAGCATCAGCGTGGGCTTGCTCGGTAATGCCGCGGTCCGTTTTGCCAGGCCCGCCATGTCCGATAGCACGACGCGCTCGCCGTACCAGATCGACATGCTTGACGCCAGGTAGGTCTGGAACATGCCCGGCCGCGTGAACAGCGCGTGCAGCGTGCACAAACCGCCGTAGGAGTGGCCGAACAGGGCCTGGCGCGCCGGGTCGAGCGGGGCCAGGTTGGCGATCAATGGCTTGAGCTCGCGTTCGATGAAGCCGAGGAAGCAGTCGGCGCCGCCTTCGCCAGCCGGCTGCGCCTTGCCGCTTGCTGTGATGCGGGGTGTATAGTCGCGCGCGCGGCCGCCGCCGAAGTCCTGGCCGCTCGGGTAGCCGATGCCGACGATCACCGGCGCCACCTGCCCGGTCCTGGCGCTGCGGCTGGCTGTGCTGCGCGCCATGAGCGCCAGGGCCGGAAAGGTGGCGTTGCCGTCGAGGGCGTAGAGCACGGAGTGCCCGCCAACGGGCGCCGGCGTCGCTGGGATATGGAGGTGGATGCGGTAGCGCTGGCCGGTGATGGCCGAGTCGATGTCGCGTTGTACGCCCTGCGGCAGGACCGCCGGCTGCCAGCCGTCGCCAGCGCGGGCCAGTGGCATGGTAAAGGCGCCGACCGCGGCGAGCGCCGACGCGCCAAACAGGCGGCGGCGTAGGGAAACAGGGAGCAAAGCGGCAGGTGGCATGACATCGATCTGGATGAGAATGCTTCTCATTATATGTTCGGATGGGAAAGCATTCAAGGTGGCCGCCCGCCGTCGTCGGGGATGCCAATTTGGAAAGAATTTTAGTAGCTTTACGGCAATGTCGGTGTTATGCGCGACAGCGGCGCCGAATGCGAAAACGCGTTTTCCCCGCTGCTCGGATGCCTGCGCGCCGTGATGTGCAGTAGCGTCCGGGCGACCGTCACCGTTCGACTATCAGACATCCAGAACATGAAAATCCAGAACAGTATGTTGTTGTCCGCGGCGCTGGTGGCCGGCCACATGGCTGCGGCCCACGCGCAAACCGTCGACCCCGTGGCGTCGATGGAGGAGAAGGTCGCCAGGCTCGACGCTTTCTTTGCCACCAAACCCAAGCTGCTCTACAAATTCGTCAACCAGGACTACAGCCCGACCGGCGCCAGCTACAAAATCAAGCGCATGCGCATCAAAACCGCCGGCTATGATGTCGTGAAGACCGATTCGCTGGTGTCGCCCTACACCGCCTACATCATGCTCGACCAGACGGCCACGACCAGTAACGACCCCTGTGGCAAGATGCGCATCTCGAGCATCGTTGCCGGCTGGGCGACCAGTACGGAAGCGCTCGCCTTCCAAGACAAGGAAGAATGCTTCCCGCTTCAGACGGCTGCGGATTACGTCGATCCGGTGCGGCTCGACTTTGCGTTCCAGAAGAACCAGTGGGTGCTCAAGCGCGTAACGCGGATAAAACACGCTATGCCAGACGGGCTACTGAGCGCGGTGTGGCTCGACGTCCAGTCCGACAATGCAGTGCCGGTCACCGACCCGGACGGCCAGCTATTCAACAGCCCCTGGAAAGCAGCCCTGCAGTAATCTTCACCCGGCAGCATCGCGGTTTTGCTCGTGCTCGTGCTCGCGCTCGTGCTCCGGCATCATGCGTCGCGCCGCACCATGAGCGGGAACGGGAGCAGGACTTTCCGTGCGGCTGCCACCAGCGCGGCCCCCATCCTCTCCAGGCGCGGCGGCTGGATGCGCCAGGCATGCCAGTGCAGTGGCACGTCGACGTGCAGGTGCGGCGTCAGGTCGACCAGTTCACCGCGTTCGAGTGGACCCGCGCATTGTTCCAACGGCAGCAGGCCATAGCCGAGGCCGAGCCGGATGGACTGCACGTACGGGTCGCTGGCGGCACGTAATGGAAGGGGTAGGCGCCCTCGGGCAAGCCGAAGTGCTGGAGCAGGAAAGCGGTCTGCAGATTGTCCTTGCGGTCGAACACCATCACCGGTGCACGCCGTGCGGCCTCCCGCGTGATCCCTTCCGGGAACCAGCGCGCGGCAACGGCGGGCGCGGCCACCATCCGGTAGCGCATCAGGCCGAGCGGGGTGACCGTGCAGCCGCGCATCGGCTGGTCTTCGCCGGAGACGCAGGCCAGCGCCTGGCCCTGTTCCAGCAGGGCGAAGGTGTGGCCCTGGTTGTCGAGCACGAATTCGACCAGCAATTGTTCGTCGATCAGGACCGGCGCCAGCACCGGCAGCAGCCAGGTGGCCAGGGTGTCGTTGTTGACCGCCAGCGCGACCCGCACCGGGCCGGCATCGTTGTCCAGGTCCGCCAGGAATTCCGCTTCCATCAAGGCCTGGCGCCGCAGGAACTGCAGCAGGCGGGCGCCGGGCACGGTCGGACGGCAGGGGCGGGTGCGCACCAGCAGCGGCGTGCCCATGTCCTGCTCGAGCGCGGTAATGCGCTGCGACACCGCCGACGGCGTAATGCGCAGCTGCGCCGCCGCCGCGTCCAGGCTGCCCGTGTCGACGGCGGCAATAAACGCTTCGCTGCGGCGCGCATCGATCTTCATCACATTAGCCCCGCTAATCCTGTATTAGAAAACATTAATATAATTGATGAGACAGCGCGGCGCCTCCAAGCTGTGGGCTTTCAAGGGGAGCGCACGATGTTTTCGCAACAGGTATTCATGCAGGGGCTGGGCCTGGGCGCCAGCCTGATCATGCCGATCGGCGCCCAGAACGCGCACGTGATCCGCACCGGCATCCTTGGCCGGCACGTGGCGCTGACGGTGGCGGCCTGCGTGCTGGTCGACGTCAGCCTGATCGCGCTCGGCATGTCCGGCTTTGGCGCGCTGGTCGAGTCCTCGCGGGGCCTGCTGGCTGCCTGCCGTTATGGCGGGGCCGCTTTCCTGCTGTGGTACGGCCTGCGCTGCCTGCGCAGCAGCTGGCGCGGCGCCGGGGCGCCGGGACTGTCCGCAGGAGAAGAAGGCAAGGCGGGCAGGGGCGGCGCGCGCAAGGCGCTGGCCGCCGTGCTGGCGATGTCGCTCCTGAATCCCCACGTCTATCTCGACACCGTTGTGCTGCTCGGCGCGGTGGGCAGCAGCCTGGCGCTGGAACACCGCCATTCGTTCACGGCCGGCGCGATGGCGGCCTCGCTGCTGTGGTTTACCGGACTTGGTTTACTGGCGCGGCGCTGCGCCGGCGTGTTGGGGCGGCCCGCCGTGTGGCGCGGGGTCGAGGCATTCACGGGCCTGACAATGCTGGTGCTGGCCGTGCTCGTGCTGCGCGGCTGAACGGCGCTCCCAAAAGTCGCTTCTCCCGGCCGAGCCGCGGTGTTTCCGCATCGCTCTTGCTTGGCGAAAAGGGGCCCGGGAGGAGGGGCGGGGCCCGCGCACAGCCCTCGATCAAGACGTCTCTTTTGGCGCCTCCATCCTGTCTCTTTTCTTCTCTTTTCGTACTTGCTGGGAGATAAGGATGAAAAAGGCACGAATGAGACAAAATGAGAACGGCAAATGAGACGGTTTGGGAGAGGGGTAGAATCCGGCTCCCCCCGGCCCCCCCCGTGCATGGACTGAACAAGAAGCAATTCCGGCCTGCCAGCCGCACCGGGACCGCGCGATCACCCCCTTACTTCATTGTGTAGCGCTGCTGCGCCGTATCCTTGGCGAAGTGACGCGCCGTGTCCCAGGGCAGGGTGCTCATGCGGATTTCGATCATGCCGTATTGCAGCTGCACCTTGCCCTTGGTATCGAGCCGGGCCGAGGTGAAGCGCTTGCTGCCCACAATCTGGCGCTGGGCGCGGTGCCGAGTTGAGGCGGCTTAGCGCAGCGAGCGCGACAGCACCGCGTGGCGATGCTCGAAGAAACGCTTGACGAACCAGCCGACGACTGGCGGTGCGAAGCGCGGCGTGAATTCGACGTTGTCGGTGACAATGGCGCCGTCGCCCGATGGCGTGACGATGCGCTCGTGCCGCCACAGCCGCATCGACAGCAGCGGCGACTGTTCGACGAAGCGCCGGCCGGGCTCGATTTCCACGAAGGTCAGCTTCGACATATCGATCGGGAACAGGCCAAGCAGCAGGAACTGGCAGCGGCCCAGCGGCTTGTCGAGCGTCGTTTCCTTGCCGATGTGGGTCAGCCCTTTCGGGAACGTCATCTTCAGTACCGGCCACATTTCCTGCTTGATGCCCTTGATCGAGGTGGACCAGGACCAGGCTTCGTCGGGCGAGGCGGGAACGGCGGTGGCGAGGGTGAAACGGCGTGTCATGGCGGGACTCCGGTACGTGGTGAACCCAGTCTGCGCGCTTGCGGGCCGGCCTTCCGTTCGCTATCTCGCAGAACGCAGCGAACCATCGCCGCCGGTACGCGCCACGACGGCGACAACCCAGGCGCGCACCGCGCTTTCGATTAGCGTACTAGACTGTCGTTCTGCTTCTCCTACTTCAGGTATATACACCTTCATGAACATCGTCTGCATCGCCTGGGGCTCGCTGCTGTGGAAACCGCAGCCCCTGAAACTTGCTTCCGGCTGGCACCCGGGCGGGCCCCGGCTGCCGCTGGAATACACGCGCCAGAGCGACGACAGCCCGGAGCTGGCCCTGGTGCTGTGCGAAGGCGCGCGCCCGATGCCGACCTATTGGGCCTATCTCGCCACCCAGGACCTCGACACGGCGCGCGCCATGCTCGGCGCACGCGAAAAGATCGCCGCCGACCGGCCCGACTACATCGGCAGCATCCCGCCGGCCGACGGCGCCCGCGTCGATGCCCGGGTCCAGGCCTGGTTGGAGGAGAAGGGGATCGATGCCGCCGTCTGGACCGCGCTGCCGCCCAAGTTCGACGGCGTCAGCGGGCGCGTGCCGAGCAGCGACGAAGTCGTGGCCTGGCTGGCGAGCCGCAGCGGCGAGCAGCGCGAGGCGGCCGAAGACTACATCCGCCGCACGCCCGCCCACATCGACACCCGCTACCGGCGCGCCATCGCCGCGACCCTGGGCTGGCGCTCGCTGCGCGAAGCCCATGTCACGCAGCGAACCTGAACCGCCTGCAGGCAGGCTGTCAATCCTGCCGAGGAGCGGGCTGGGACTTTTCCAGCTCCGCGGGTTCGATCACCGCCGTCCGCCACAAGGTCACCCTGGCCGAGCGCTGCATGGCTCCTGGGTCCGGCGCGGGTCGCGCATGCCGGTGCGCCGCCGGGCCGGCGGGTGCGGCCAGGGCCTGCCCACCTTGCCCACCTTGCCCGCCACCCACGGCGCGCACCTCGAGCATCCCCGGCTGCTTCAAGACGAGGTAAGGAAAGATGTCGACTCTCGGGAACAGCTCTCCTGTCCGTGCGATGCCCACATTGAAAATCTGCGCCCGGTCCAGGGCACGCGCCGGCAGCGTCAATGTCGTGCCGAGCGACAGCCTGGCGCGCGTCCGGGTCGACGGCAGGTAGTGCACGAGTTCGCTGTCGTCGGCGAATCCCACGTGCGCCGATGCGACCGGGACGTAGACGGCCCGGCCAGCCTGCTGGCGTTGTCGCACGGTGAGCATCAATTCGACTCCCGGCGTATCGCGGCCGAGGGCGAGCGGCGTATCCAGTTTCAGGTGCCCCGTGATGACCGCAGTGCCGCGGACCTCGGGGAAATGGACGTCGGTGATCGTGGCGGGCGGGATCGCCACGTCGGCGATGCGCGCCGCCTTGCCGGCAGAGGTGTCGGCGATATCCACCTTGCCATCCGTGCGCGCCCGGTAGCATCCGGCAGCGGCACACAGGAGCAGGTCTCCCACGCGCACCGCCCGCCTGTCCTGCCCGGCCTCGCCGGCAATACTGATGCGCAGGCGTGTCGATGCGGCGCGCTCTTGCGCCGTTCCCGTGTAATTGCGCAGTTCTACCGGGTGGCCCGGCGCGTCCGCTGCCCGGGCGCCCGAGGCAAGGCAGAGCAGCAGGACCGGCACGGCGATGCGCTTGACCATGGCGGCGGCGTTCAGCTGTCTTCGCGGACCACGCCATCCTCGTCATCGCTCGGGGCCGGCGGACGCGGCGTGTGGACGACCAGGATGCGGTCGATGCGGTTGCCATCCATGTCCAGCACCTCGAACTTGAATTCGTCCCACTCCACGCACTCGGCCGCGCGCGGGATGTAGCCGAGCTGGTACAGCAGGAAGCCGGCCAGGGTGTGGTAGGCCGCCACTTCCTCGCCCGGGAAGCGCACGTGTGGGCCGAACAGGTCGCGGAAGCGGTCCAGGGCCACGCCGCCATCGACCAGCCAGCTGCCGTCCTCGCGCTGCACGGCATCGGCATCGTGGTGCTCGCCGATCACGGTCACGTCGCCCACCAGCGCGCTCATCACGTCGGTGAGGGTGACCATGCCCTGGATGTCGCCGTACTCGTCGACGATCAGGGCCAGCTCGGCACCGTGCTGCTTGAACAGTTCCAGCAGGGCCATGGCGCTCACGGTTTCCGGCACGTACAGGATCTCCTGCACGGCGGCGTCGATGTCGATCGCGTCGAGCGAGCCGCCGCGCACGGCCTGGGCGAACAAGTCGCGCGTGTGGATGAAGCCGACCACCTGGGTGCGGTCGCCGCGGCACACGGGAAAGCGGCTGTAGTTGTTGTCGGCGATGCGCCTCAAGACCTCGCTGCGCTCGCCTTCCAGGTCGACAAAGGCGACGTCGATGCGCGGCGTCATCAGCGCCTTCAGGTGGCGGTCGTCCAGGCGCAGCGCGCGCGAGACGATGTCGTACTCGGTTTTCTCGAAGACGCCGGCATCGGTGCTTTCCTTGATCATGCCGGTGATGTCTTCCTCGGTCGGCGCCTCGGTCTTGTGACTGCCGATGCCGATCAGGCGCGCGATCGCCTCGGTGGTGAGGGCCAGCACTTTCACGAAGGGCGACATCACGGTCGACAGCACGCGCAGCGGCGGGGCAATCAGCGTGGCCATCGCCTCCGGGTAGCGCATGGCGATGCGCTTGGGCACCAGTTCGCCGAGGATGATCGAGGCGAAGGTGATGCAGGCCACCACGATCCCGAGCGAGAGCTGGTAGGCGTAGGGCGCCAGCGCCGGCATCGATTCCAGCCAGGGCGTCATGCGCGCCACCAGCGAGGCTTCGCCGAAGGCGCCGTTGAAGATGCCGATCACGGTAATGCCGACCTGCACCGTGGAGAGGAAATGGCTGGGGTTGTCCGCCAGCTTCAGGGCGGTGCGGGCGCCGCGGCTGCCTTCGAGCGCCTGCTTTTCCAGGCGTGTGCGCTTGGCCGAGACCAGGGCCAGTTCGGACATCGCGAAAACACCATTCAGGAGGATCAGGAACAGGATGATCAGGATGTCGGTCATGGTGCGCAGTGTGTCTCCAGGCGGCAAGTGGGCCGCTCTCCAGTGCGCCAGGGGCGCTGGAGACATCATCTCACGGGGGCGGCGGCAGGCTCCGCACGGATGGCGGCGCTTGCCCGGGACCGGCCCCCGCCTGTGTCAGCGCTGCAGCGCCTGCACGAAATCCGGGTCGCCGTACAGCTCCGCCAGCAGGACGGCGACCAGCTTCGGATACTGGCTGCGGGCGGTCACCGTATCCATGCCGCCCACGATATGCGTCTCCCAGCTCAGGCTGGCGCGCTTGAGTTTGTCGTAGACGGGCTGGCCGCCGCGCGTGACCACGAAGCGCGCCTCCACCGCGCCGGAATGGGTGTGCATGCGCACGGCGCTGATTTCGTTGCGCAGCAGGGTCGCGCTCACCTGGGTCGGCGCCGCCGCATCCAACAGGCCGGCCGCCGACAGGTCTGCCGCCAGCGCCGCCTTCAGGTAGGCCGCGTAATCGCCCTCGGGCGCCTTCATGTCGATGGCATGCAGGTCGATGCGCGAGCGGCCGAGCGCCGGGCTGGGCGTGAACGTGCCGACGCCGGCCCGGGCGCCGGGCGCGGCCTTCAGCAGCGCGACATTGCTGTCGGTGGCCTGGTAACGGGGCGCGCTGATGGCGCAGGCGGCGAGCAGGGTGCAGGCGCAGAGCGCCGCGCAACGGGAGAAAATGGGGTGCATGGAAAAGGTGGTCGGGAAAACCGGCAGTATAGCGAAGCCGGGGGCGAGGCAACACCTCGGCGAGCCGATGGTGGCGCCGGCCCGGCCTGCAAACACCGTGGAGCGCCAGCACCCGCACGGTGCGTGTTGTTGACATGGCAAGCCTCGCGCGGATACATTGCTCCCGCAGCCTTGCGCTGCTCAGTTCACACGACGCGAACCGGAGAGCGAGGCGATGCCGAGACGATTATTGATGTTGCTGTGCCTGGTGGTGAGCGCCGCCATGGGCCATGCCCGGGCCGGATGGGAAACGGCCACCGAGATCACCTCGGCGCCTCTGCACGAGGGCGCACCGCTGCAGGCGCAGTTCCGCTATCACCTGATCGATTTCAGCCCCGGCGCGCGCATGCGCGACGTGCGCCTGAAGGGCGCCGGCCTGTTCACCAGCTATTCCACGCAGGAGCTGGCCGCGATCGGCAACCGGCTCCTGGCGAAACTCGACAACATGGAAGCCGCGCGCCTGCCCGGCAACGGAAGCGGGAGGCCAGTGTATTTTGCGAACAGCCGCTTCTTCCTGGTGTCGGCCAGGCCGGCGCTGCTGGCCATCGTGCCGCACGAATTCATGCCGGCCGGCTCTGCCTACACGACCGCGACCTTGCACCAACTGAACCCGCAACAGCGCTACAACACGCTGGTTGAACAGCAGCGCACGCACGACAAGCTGCACTATTTCTTCGCGACGATGGAAGAACCGTACTGGGTCAATTACCTGGAACTGAGCGCGGTCCTGCCGGATACGCCGGGCATCCAGGTGATTGGGGACGGGTGGGATCGCCCGGTCGCGCTCGAAAGCGCTCAGGCCGACCCGCGCTGGCCATTCCGGGTCGGCCCCGCGGCGCGCTATCCGGGTTACCTGGAATTCATGCCGCAGGCGGGCGCCGGGCGCTGAGGTAATGCTACAGCACCGTCACCACCACCTTGCGCCGGTGCGGCGCCGTGCGGTGTTCCCACAGATAGATGCCTTGCCAGGTGCCGAGCAGCAGCCGGCCGCCGCCCACCGGCACCGTCAGCCCGGTATCCGTGAGCACGCTGCGCGCGTGGGCCGACATGTCGTCCGGCCCTTCCTCGTCGTGACGGTAGGCCGGGTCGCCATCCGGCGCCAGGCGCTGGACGATGGTTTCCAGGTCGCGCCGCACGTCCGGACTGGCGTTCTCCGTGATCGTCAGCGAGCAGCTGGTGTGCTGGACGAACACCTGCACCAGCCCGCACGCGATGCCGGACTGCGCCACCACTTGCGCCACCGCGCCGGTGATGTCGCGCGTGCCGCGGCCGGTCGTGGCAAATTCGAGGATGGCCTGGTGCGCCATGCTTCTTCTCCTTACGGCGTCGTGCGGAAGTTCTTGCGGATGCTGGCCCAGCAATCCTGGTAGCTGCCTTGCAGCTGGGGCGAGGCCAGGGCCTGGGCGGTCGGGCACAGCACGTTGCGCGTCTCGAACATGAAGGCCATGGTGTTCGCTACCTTGGAAGGCGCGCTGGTGTCGGCGTTGCTGGCCTTCTCGAAGGTCGCCGCATCCGGCCCATGCCCGCTCATGCAGTTGTGCAGGCTGGCGCCGCCGGGCACGAAGCCCTCGGCCTTGGCATCGTAGGCGCCGTGCACCAGGCCCATGAACTCGCTGGCCACATTCCGGTGGAACCAGGGCGGACGGAAGGTGTCTTCGCCGGCCAGCCAGCGCGGCGGGAAGATCACGAAGTCGAGGGTGTCGACGCCGGGGGTGTCGCTCAGCGACTGCAGCACCAGGAAGATCGAGGGGTCCGGGTGGTCGTAGCTGATCGAGCCGATGGTGTTGAAGTGGCGCAGGTCGTATTTATAGGGCGCGTAGTTGCCGTGCCAGGCGACCACGTCGAGCGGCGAATGCGCAATCGGCGCGCGCCACAGGTTGCCGCAGAACTTGGCTACCAGTTCGAAGTCGCCTTCGCGGTCTTCGTAGTGGGCCACCGGCGTGAGGAAGTCGCGCGGATTGGCCAGGCCGTTCGAGCCGATCGGTCCCAGGTCGGGCAGGCGCAGCAGGGCGCCGAAGTTTTCGCAAACGTAGCCGCGCGCCTCGCCATCGGGCAGGCGCACCTGGAAGCGGATGCCGCGCGGGATGACGGCGATTTCCTGCGGTTCGAGTTCGATGGTGCCGAGTTCGGTGGCCAGTTCGAGGCGGCCCTGCTGCGGCACGATCAGGAATTCGCCATCGGCACTGTAGAAGAAGCGCTCCGTCATCGAACGGTTGGCGGCGTACAAATAGATGGCGCAGCCGCTCATGCTTTCCGGCGAGCCGTTGCCGGCCATGGTCACCAGACCGTCGACGAAGTCGGTCGGTGCATCCGGCATCGGCAGCGGACTCCAGCGCAGCTGGTTCGGCGGCGGCGCCACGCCGTTGAAGCCGGCCACGATGCGGCCGTTGCCCATTTCCTGGAAGGCGCCGTGCATGGCGGCAGGACGGATGCGGTACAGCCAGGAGCGGCGGTTGTGGCTGCGCGGGGCGGTGAAGGCGGTGCCGGAAATCTGTTCGGCATACAGGCCGTAGGCCACCTTCTGCGGCGAATTACGGTGCCGGGGCAGGGCGCCGGGCAGGGCTGCGGTGGCGAATTCGTTGCCGAAGCCGGATTGATAACCGGTCTGCGTACCGATGTGCTGGGTCATGCGTGTCTCCTCGCAAGGCGCGAATGGTTCTTGTTGGGCGATGTTTACGTGCACTCTAAGCCAGCCGTTGGTATTTTACGACATGAATAGATGAATGTAGACTATTCACGATATCAATAGTGGAGTACCCATGATCGAGCCGCACAGCATCGACCTGAACCTGCTCGCCGTGTTCCAGGAAGTCTACCGTGAGCGCCAGATTTCGGGCGCGGCAAAGCGTCTCGGCCTCACGCAATCGGCGGTCAGCAATGCCCTGGCAAGGCTGCGGCGCGTGTTCGGCGACGAACTGTTCGTGCGTACCGGGCAGGGCATGCAGCCGACGCCGTTCGCCGAGGGGCTGGCCGAGCCGGTGGGCAGCGCGCTGGCCCAGGTGACGCTGGCCCTGAACCGGCGCAGCGGCTTCGATCCGCTCACCAGCAGCCGCCGCTTCACCCTGGCCATGACCGACGTCGGCGAGCTGCATTTCATGCCGGCGCTGATCGAGCGCTGCCGCGTGGCGGCCCCGCATCTGCAGCTCAGCACGGTGCGTGCGGGCAGCATCGCCCTCAAGGAAGAGATGGAGAGCGGGCGCGTCGACCTGGCCATCGGCCCCTTCGAGGATATCTCCGAAGCGCTGTACCAGCGCCTGCTGTTCCGCCAGCCGTATGTGTCGATGCTGCGGCGCGGCCATCCGCTGCTGGAAGGGAAGGTCGACCTGGCGCGCTTTGCCGCCGCCGAGCACCTGTTCGTCGACTCCAGCGAGAGCCCCTATGACCGGGTCAATGGCCTGCTGGAAAAGGCCGGCATCGGCGCCTCGACCCGCTTCCGGGTGCCGCATTTCACGGCCGTGCCGTATATCGTCGCCGGCCACGACCTGGTGGTGACGGTGCCGCAGAAGCTGGCCGAGCGCGCCGGGCCGCCCTTCGGCCTGGCCTGGATCACGCCGCCGTTGGCCCTGCCCACGCTACAGACCAACATGTTCTGGCACCGCCGCTACAACCAGGACCCGGGCAATGCCTGGCTGCGCAAGCTGGTTGCCGACGCCTTTGCCGAAGCGCCCGGGCGTGCCGATTCGACATCAAAAACCGTACATGAACGCGGCCGCACTGGCGTATGATTCGGGTCACGGTTCGGTGCGGCGCCGCGTTCACGAGACAAGCGCGCCGCCTGGAGGAGATAACAATTGCATCAAGAAGGAAAACAACATGGCTGACCTGTTTGAGAATCCAATGGGCCTGATGGGCTTCGAATTCGTCGAGTTCGCTTCGCCGACCCCGGGAACGCTGGAACCGATCTTCGAGGCGCTGGGCTTTACCAAAGTGGCGGTGCACCGCTCGAAGGACGTGGCGCTGTACCGCCAGGGCGAGATCAACTTCATCATCAACAACGAGCCGAAGAGCCACGCAGCCTACTTCGCGGCCGAGCACGGCCCGTCGGCCTGCGGCATGGCCTTCCGCGTGAAAGATTCGCACGCCGCCTACCAGCGCGCGCTGGAACTGGGCGCCCACCCGATCGAGATCCCGACCGGCCCGATGGAGCTGCGCCTGCCGGCGATCAAGGGCATCGGCGGCGCGCCGCTGTACCTGATCGACCGCTTCGAGGACGGCAAGTCGATCTATGACATCGACTTCGAATTCATCGAGGGCGTCGAGCGCCGCCCGGTCGGCCACGGCCTGAAGATCATCGACCACCTGACCCACAACGTCTACCGTGGCCGCATGGCGTTCTGGGCGGCGTTCTACGAGCGCCTGTTCAATTTCCGCGAAATCCGCTACTTCGACATCAAGGGCGAGTACACCGGCCTGACCTCGAAGGCGATGACCGCGCCGGACGGCAAGATCCGCATTCCGCTGAACGAAGAGGGCAAGGCCGGCGGCGGCCAGATCGAGGAATTCCTGCTGCAGTTCAACGGTGAAGGCATCCAGCACATCGCCCTGCTATGCGACGACCTGATCAGCACCGTGGACGGCCTGCGCGCTGCCGGCGTGCCGCTGATGAGCGCACCGCCGGAAACCTATTACGAGATGCTCGACGGCCGCATTCCGGGCCATGGCGAGAACGCGGGCGAACTGCAAAAGCGCGGTTTGCTGCTCGACGGCGCCGTGACCGACGGCAAGCCGCGTCTGCTGTTGCAGATCTTCGGTGAAGCGCAGCTGGGGCCGGTGTTCTTCGAGTTCATCCAGCGCAAGGGCGACGAAGGCTTTGGCGAGGGGAATTTCAAGGCGCTGTTCGAGTCGATCGAGCGCGACCAGATCAAGCGTGGGGCGTTCAAGCAGGCGGAAGTGGCGTAAAGCGGTTTTCGATTTCGGAAACGTGGTACAGCGTGGACACAGGTGCCTGGCGCGGACCGGTCCACCCTACGAAATCCGGTAGGGTGGACACCCGAGTCCACGCTGTAGAGGACCGAAGCAAGTCGAAACCTTGCTTCGACCAATCAGATTATTACTGCCCTGGCGTCGAATTCGCATGCTTCCAGGTGCGGTTCGCCCCCGGCATCGACGGTTTCTTCACCAGCGTACGCAGCGCGATCAGCGCACTCGCCGCACCCACCACCATCGCCGCGGTGCTGCCCGAGAAGCCGACCGCGTGGCTCTTGGCCAGCTTGCCGGCTTTCGGCGCCACCAGTTCCATGCGGCGCTTGGTCATCTGCGCGCCCAGTTCCGACAAGCGCTGCTTGCTCATCAGGGTTTCGGCCTGGGGCAGCAGGGTGGTTTCCTCGTCGGCCACGTGGTGGATCACGTCGCGCATCAGTTCCAGGATCAGCTTGTCGTGGCGCGGGTCGGAGCCGCTGGTGCGGCGCAGCTCGCTGATGATGCGGCGCATGTCATTGTGCTCGGGCTCGGCCTTGTGCACGAAGGGCTCGCCCTTGTCGAGCTGGCGCATCACCGGATAAAACACTTCTTCTTCCAGCGTGGCGTGGATTTCCAGCGCCGTGCAGATGGTTTCGGCCAGCGCCTTCTTGACGCTCGGGGCCTTGTCCCTGGTGTACTGGTGGAAGGTGACCATCACGTGGGAGTGATCGAAGCGGATCATGTCGGTGATGGTCGGGCTGAGTTGTTTCAGTGAAAACATGACTGCTCTCCTGTGTTAGTGATTGGCTAACATCCTAGCTCTGCAAAATCGTGCACTACGTAGGACACCGCCGTATATCCTCGTCGGCATAAGCCGCGCCGGGAGTAGGGTTTTCACTGGCACTTGCGATCGGCGGCTCGACATTTCATGTTGGCATCTTCTTTC
Organism: Massilia sp. BAP21; assembly: GCF_057801335.1. NCBI lineage: Bacteria > Pseudomonadati > Pseudomonadota > Betaproteobacteria > Burkholderiales > Oxalobacteraceae > Massilia > Massilia sp. BAP21. The sequence goes on along the minus strand of NZ_CM173596.1, from coordinate 5,034,210 downwards.
ATCTCCGCTTAACGTCTGGAAAGATGAGTTGCGGAAAGGTTTCTTTTCACTCTTAACAGTTTGTCACCCTAGTCCTACACAGATACGGCAGTGCTTCTGATTACTTCACCGTTGATCCCTGCCAAGATGACGACACGTTCGACTCACGGTGCAGCACCGTGCAGCCGTGATTGGATGGCGTCGCACGCTGTCGCGTGGACGCTTAGTTTTCATCTATCAAAGGAGTCGGAATGTTTGCACATAACAAGCGCCTGCAATATACGGTCCGCGTCGCGGGACCGAACCCTGGTCTGGCCAACCTGATGCTGGAACAGTTCGGTGGTCCACAGGGCGAGCTCGCTGCCGCCATGCGTTACTTCACCCAGGCCGTATCGGAAGACGATCCAGGCCGTAAAGACATGCTGTTCGACATCGCCACCGAGGAACTGAGCCACCTCGAGATCATCGGCCACATCATCGCGATGCTGAACAAGGGCGCCAAGGGCCGCCTGGCCGAGGCCGTCGATACCGAAGCCGAAATGTACAAGCAGATCACCGGCGCCGGCAACGACAGCCACATCACCCAGGTGCTGTACGGCGCCGGGACTCCCCTGGTCAACTCGGCCGGCGTGCCCTGGACCGCTGCCTACATCGACTCCATCACCGAACCGACCGCCGACCTGCGCTCGAACATCGCCGCCGAAGCGCGCGCCAAGATCGTGTACGAGCGCCTGATCGCCTGTACCGACGACCCGGGCGTGAAGGAAGCCCTCGGCTTCCTGATGACGCGCGAAGTGGCGCACCAGAAGTCGTTCGAGAAGGCGCTGTACTCGATGGAATCGAACTTCCCACCGGGCAAAATGCCGGCCGATCCGCGCTTCGCCAGCGTCTACTTCAACATGTCCCAGGGTCCTGGCGAGATGCGCGGCCCATGGAACCAGGGCGAGAAGTGGGACTACGTCACCGACCGCGAGAAGCAGATGGGCGTCGATGGCGGCTCGGGCGAAGCCGAAGTCAAGCTGCCGGCCGACGATATCGAAGTGCTGAAGCAGATGCAGGCGCGCACCCTGTCCGATCCGTCCAAGGATCCGCAGACCGGCGCCGAACTCGGCCTCGACCCGTCCACGCCGAAGGGCGCGTCGGCCGTCAGCAAGGCCTAAGCTTGCCTTGCAACCAACGGTGACGGAGTTTCCGCCGCCGTTGGCGTAGAATCGACGCCACGGCTTGTTTTATATGACACCCCGCCGCGCGGGGTGTCGTGGATGGGCGCCGGGCGTTGGCGAAAGGATCCTTGATGGACTCAGATTCACAGAAGTTGCGCTGGACCGACGCGCTGATGCGCGCGTTCACGGTCCGGCGCGCCGTCGGCTTGCTGATCTGCTCGGTAGGCTGCCTGCTCCTGCTCGGCAGCCTGGCCGAGCAAATCATGAACGCCAATCCGAAGATGCACGCGGCCCTGCTGGGCGGCGGAACGGCCGCCGCGGCCACGGCGCTGGGCACCTTGCCCGTGCTGCTCTCGCAGAATTTCTCGAAACGCACCTACGACAGCTTCCTCGGCTTCGGCGCCGGGGTGATGCTCGGTGCGACCGCTTTCTCCCTCGTCATCCCCGCGCTCGCCGCCGCCCGCTCGGCCGGCGCCGGCGCCTGGGAAGCCAGCCTGCTGGCCGGCGCCGGCATCATGTTCGGCGCGGGCGCCATCCTGCTGCTCGGCCGCGCCATCGAGCCGGGCCACGTGCTCGAACGCGACGACGTACGCGGCAACTCGCTGCGCCGCGCCTGGATGTTCGTCGCTGCCGTCGCCCTGCACAACATGCCCGAAGGCCTGGCCATCGGCGTGGCCTACGCCGGCATCGACCTGGAAAAGGCGAATTCGCTGACCACCGGCGTCTCGATCCAGGACGTGCCGGAAGGCCTGGTCGTGGCACTGGCCCTGCGCACCGTCGGCTATGGACGGCTGACCTCGGTTGGCCTGGGCGTGCTGTCGGGCGTGATCGAGCCGATCGCCGCCGCGCTGGGCGTGGCCCTGATCGGTATCTCGGCGGGCCTGCTGCCGTTTGCCCTGGCCGCTGCGGGTGGCGCGATGCTGTTCGTGATCGTCAACGACGTGATTCCCGAGATGCGCGAAAGCGGGAACGGGACCACGGCGACGATTGCGCTCATCTTCGGCTTCATATTAATGACGGTGCTGGATACGGCGCTGGCGTGAAGTGATGGCTCCGCGGCCAGCACCAATATTCATGGCGTAACCGTACGGTGGGGTCATTGATGCCGGGGGCATCAATGACGTGCCCACGCGGAACGCCGCATGGTGATTGCAGATTCATGATCGAGCCAGTGGCCAGCCATCGGCGCGTCCAAATGATCATCTGATACGGTTCGACCGGCCGAGGCTATCACGTTGAAACAAAGCCAACACTGTTCGGCATTCCGCGTGGGCACGGGGTGCCCACCCTACCTAAGGCGCCGCGTCAGGGAGCTCGTCTCACACAGGTTCAAAATGCCGCACAAACCACGCGCAGGCCAGCGTCGCGGCCTGCTCCAGCGTCCCCGGCTGCTCGAACAAGTGCCCCGCCCCCGGCACGATCGCCAGTTCCTTCTCGCAGCGCAGCAGGTCCAGCGCCTCCCGGTTCATCCCGATCACCGCCCCATCCTCGCCGCCGACAATCAACAAGGTCGGCGCATCCACGTGTGCCAGGCAAGGCCCGGCCAGGTCCGGCCGGCCGCCGCGCGAGACCACCGCGGCCACGCCGCTGCCGGCATCCGCGGCCAGCCGCAAGGCCGCCGCCGCACCCGTGCTCGCCCCGAACAGGCCCAGCGCAAGCGGCGCACTCAGGGGCTCGGTGCCCAGCCACGATGCCGCCGCATGCAGCCGCCGGCACAGCAGCCCGATATCGAAACGGTTCTGGTAAACGGCATCTTCCTGCACAGTGAGCAAGTCGAGGAGGAGGGTGGCGATGCCCGCCGCATGCAGCTGGGTCGCCACGTAGTTGTTGCGCGGACTGAGGCGCCCGCTGCCGCTGCCGTGCGCGAACAGCACCACGCCGATGGGCGAGGCGGGCAGGGCGAGTATGCCCTCCAGCTGGGCCGCTCCCGCAGGAACGGTCACGGATAGCGTGCGGGTCATCGTGCATGCCTTGGGCAAATACGCCTTGGACCACGGCAGGCAAAAAAAATTCCGGCGAGCCGCAGCCCGCCGGAATCGACAGCCCGATGCGCCTGCACCGGGCCGGACGTTTCATTCTCGTTCGATCATTCGCCGTCGGTCTTGATCTCGAGCTTGCGGTTCAGCGACAGCGCCGCCAGCGAACCCACGGCGCCAGACAGCAGGTACAGGCTCACATAGCCCAGGCCGAAGTGCGCCGACAGGCCCAGAGCGACCAGCGGTGCGAACGCGGCGCCGACCAGCCAGGCCAGGTCCGAGGTCAGCGCGGCGCCGGTGTAGCGGAAGCGCTTCTGCAGGTTCGAGGTCACGGCGCCGGCAGCCTGGCCGTACGAGAGGCCGAGCAGGGCGAAGCCGATCAGGATAAAGGCGTTCTGGCCGGCTTCGCCGCCGTCGATCAGCATCGGCACGAAGGCCGAGAAGATCGCGATCAGCGCCGCCATGGTGCCGAGCGTGGTGCGGCGGCCGACCTTGTCGGCCACCAGGCCGGAAATCAGGATGCAGACGGCGGCAATCGCCGCGCCCCACATCTGCAGGTAGAGGAAGCCGCTGACCGGGCGGGTGTCGTACAGCTGGATCCAGGACAGCGGGAACACGGTGACCAGGTGGAACAGCGCGTAGCTGGCCAGGGCGGCCAGGGCGCCGATGACGATGTTCGAACCCTGTTTCGACACGAGTTCGCCGACCGGGGCCGGGTCGAGTTCGTGCGAGTCGAGCAGGTGCGAATACTCGGTGGTCGATACCAGGCGCAGACGGGCGAACAGGGCGACCACGTTGATCGCAAAGGCCACGAAGAACGGGAAGCGCCAGCCCCAGACCAGGAAGTCGTCGGTCTGCAGGTTATCGAGCAGGTAGGCGAACAGGCCGGCGGCGATCAGGAAGCCGAGCGGCGCGGCCAATTGGCCGAGCATGGCGTACCAGCCGCGCTTGTGCTCGGGCGCGTTCAGCGCGAGCAGCGACGGCAGGCCGTCCCAGGAGCCGCCCTGGGCCACGCCCTGGGCGATGCGCATCAGTGCCAGCAGCACGATGGACGTTGTGCCGATCTGGGCATAGGTTGGCAGGAAAGAAATGGTCACGGTTGCCGTCCCGAGCAGGAACAGGGCAATCGTGAGTTTTATTTCCCTACTGAAGCGCTGCTGGATGGCCATGAAGATCACGGTGCCGAGGGGGCGCGCGATAAATGCGAACGCAAAAATCGTAAACGAGTAGAGTGTGCCTTCGAGCCGATCTGCCCAGGGGAAGAAAACTGCTGGAAAAACCAGCACCGAGGCGATGGCATACACGAAGAAATCGAAATATTCGGAGGCGCGGCCAATGACCACACCCACAGCTATTTCACCGGGCGAGATGTGCGCATCCCGGGCATTGATGTTACGGGCGCCACTGTGTGGCGCGGTGACGGGAGCGGCGCCTGCGCCGCCGTACGTCGTCGAGCTGTGCGAGCTTTGCATAAATGGGTCTCCAGGTAAGTCAATGGCCCTCAAGAATCCCCCTGGCCTGGGCAAGGGTGGGACAAAACGTCCAATGTGCAACGAAGGCCGATGGCATTACAGTAGCATGTTCTCATTCCCATGTAACGTTAGATACCTAGCATGATTCCTAAAATAGTCCGTCCCGGACTTTCACTCCTCCTGCTTGCGGTGCTGTCCGGCTGCAACACGGTGGTGATGAATCCAGCCGGCGACATTGCAAAGCAGCAGGCAGACCTGATCACCGTATCGGTTCTGCTCATGTTGATCATCATCATTCCGGTGATGATCCTGACCGTGGTTTTCGCCTGGAAGTATCGCAAGGGCGCCAACGCACGCTACGAGCCCGACTGGGACCACTCGACCAAGCTCGAACTGGTGATCTGGGGCGCGCCCCTGCTCATCATCATCGCGCTGGGCCTGATCACCTGGATCAGCACCCACAAGCTCGACCCGTATCGTCCGCTCGACCGCATCGACGCCAACCGTCCGATCACGGCCGAACACAAGGTGCTCGAAGTGCAGGTCGTGTCGCTGGACTGGAAATGGCTGTTCATCTATCCGGAGCAGGGCATCGCCACCGTCAATGAGCTCGTCACGCCGATCGACACCCCGATCCGCTTCAAGATGACCTCGTCGACCGTGATGAATACCTTCTACATCCCGACCTTGGCCGGCATGATCTACACGATGCCTGGCATGGAGACCACCCTGAACGCGGTGATCAACAAGGCCGGCGACTACAAGGGTCTCTCGGCCAACTTCAGCGGCGACGGTTTCTCGCACATGCACTTCGCTTACCGCGGCGTGTCGGCGACCGACTTCGACGCCTGGGTCGCCAAGGCCAAGGCCAGCGGCAACACCCTGGGCCGCGCCGAGTACCTGACGCTGGAAAAACCGTCGGAAAAAGAGCCGGTCCGTCACTACGGCAGCGTGCAGCCGGCCCTGTTCAACGCCATCCTGAACCGCTGCGTCGCCGAAGGCGCCGTCTGCGCGAACCACCAGATGGCTTCCGACATGACCCGCCTGCGCAATGACGTCGCCCTGAAGAACCTGCCGGCCGAAACACGCCGCCAGGTCGCCGCGAATGCGGCGCTGGGTGCGACGACGGAAGTCTGCGAAACCCCTACCAATTCTGTGAAGAAGTAACCATGCAAGACTCTTTTGACTTGACGAAGCTTATCTTCGGACGGCTCAGCTGGGATGCGATTCCCTTCCATGAGCCGATCCTGATCGCTACCTTCGCAGGCGTGCTCGTCGGTGGTGCGGCCCTTCTCGGCCTGATCACCTACTTCCGCCTGTGGGGCAAACTGTGGAACGACTGGTTCACCAGCATCGACCACAAGAAAATCGGCATCATGTACATGGTGCTCGGCCTCGTCATGCTGCTGCGCGGCTTCGCCGACGCACTCATGATGCGCGCACAACAAGCCATGTCCTTTGGCGAGAACGCCGGCTTCCTGCCACCGCACCACTACGACCAGGTCTTCACCGCCCACGGCGTGATCATGATCTTCTTCGTGGCGATGCCGCTGGTGACGGGCCTGATGAACTACGTGGTGCCGCTGCAGATCGGCGCGCGCGACGTGGCCTTCCCGTTCCTGAACAACTTCTCGTTCTGGATGACGGCCATGGGCGCGGTGCTGGTGATGGCTTCGCTGTTCGTCGGCGAATTCGCGCGTACCGGCTGGCTGGCCTATCCGCCGCTGTCGGGCATCCTGGCCAGTCCGGGCGTCGGGGTCGACTACTATATCTGGGCGCTGCAGGTGGCCGGGGTAGGTACCTTGCTGTCCGGCGTTAACCTGATCGTCACCATCGTCAAGATGCGCGCGCCAGGCATGGACATGATGAAGATGCCAGTCTTCACCTGGACTTCGCTGTGCACCAACATCCTGATCGTGGTCACCTTCCCGATCCTGACCGCGACCCTGGCCATGCTGGGCATGGACCGCCTGTTCGACACCGCCTTCTTCACGAACGACCGCGGCGGCAACGCCATGCTGTACGTGAACCTGATCTGGATCTGGGGCCACCCTGAGGTCTACATCCTGATCCTGCCGGCCTTTGGTATCTTCTCGGAAGTCGTCTCGACCTTCTCGGGCAAGCGCCTGTTCGGCTACACCTCGATGGTGTACGCGACCTGCGTCATCATGGTCCTGTCCTACCTGGTCTGGCTGCACCACTTCTTCACCATGGGTAGCGGCGCGAGCGTCAACTCGTTCTTCGGTATCACGACGATGATCATCTCGATCCCGACGGGCGCGAAGATCTTCAACTGGCTGTTCACGATGTACCGCGGCCGTATCCGCTTCGAACTGCCGATGATGTGGACGATTTCGTTCATGCTGACCTTCACCATCGGCGGCATGACCGGCGTGATGCTGGCGATCCCTGCGGCCGACTTCGTGCTGCACAACTCGCTGTTCCTGATCGCCCACTTCCACAACGTCATCATCGGCGGCGTGGTGTTCGGTCTGTTCGCAGGTATCAACTACTGGTTCCCGAAAGCCTTCGGCTACAAGCTCGACGAATTCTGGGGCAAGATCTCGTTCTGGCTCTGGTCGATCGGTTTCTGGGTTGCGTTCACGCCACCGTACATCCTGGGCTTCATGGGCGTCACCCGCCGCATGAGCCACTTCGAAGATCCTGAACTGCAATGGCTGTTCCAGATCTCGTTCGTGGGTACCCTGATGATTGCCGGCGGTATCGGCGCGCTGCTGATGCAGTTCTTCATGACCTGGAAAAACCGCAAGAAGCTGCGTGACGTCACCGGCGACCCATGGGATGGCCGTACCCTGGAATGGTCGACCTCGTCGCCACCGCCAGACTACAACTTCGCCTTCACCCCGGTGGTGTACGACAACGACACCTTCGCCGACATGAAGAAAGCCGGCTGGAAGCGTCCGCTGAAGGACTACGTGGCGATCCACATGCCGAAGAACACCTGGGCTGGCTTCGTGATCTCGGCCATCGCCATGGTGATCGGCTTCGCCATCATCTGGCACATGTGGCTGCTGACCGGCCTCGCGTTCATCGCGATGATGGTGGCGATCGTCGTCCATACCTTCAACTACAAGCGTGACTACTACATCTCGGCCGAAGAAGTGACCCGTACCGAGAATGAGCGTACTAAACTGCTGGAAGCCCATGTCTAACACCAACGCAACCTTCCCAGGCGCCGCTGGCGGCGCCAATGCCGTGCGCGAATACCACGTGCGCGAGCATCACCCGGAACAGGGCACTTTGCTCGGTTTCTGGATCTACCTGATGAGCGACTGCCTGCTGTTCGCATCGCTCTTCGCGGCCTATGCAGTGCTGGGCCGTAACTTCGCGGGCGGCCCGTCGGGCGCCGAGCTGTTCGACCTGCCGCTGGTGGCGATCAATACCGGCTTCCTGCTGGTGTCGTCGATCACCTTCGGCTTCGCGATGATCTCAGCCCAGGCGAAAAAGCTGGCCAAGGCGCAGCTCTGGCTGGGCATCACCGGCATCCTGGGCGCCTGCTTCCTGGCGCTGGAGATCTATGAGTTCTACCACCTGATCCACCAGGGCGCCGGCCCGTCGCGCAGCGGCTTCCTGACCGCGTTCTTCTCGCTGGTCGGCACCCACGGCCTGCACGTGCTGTTCGGTATCGTGTGGCTGGTCGTCCTGATGTTCCAGCTGGCCAAGCACGGCCTGAACGTCGAGAACATGCGCCGCCTGTCGTGCCTGTCGCTGTTCTGGCACTTCCTGGACGTCGTCTGGATCTTCGTCTTCACCTTTGTCTACCTGATGGGAGTGCTGCCATGAGCAACCAACACCACGACCATGGCCATGACGCGCTGCACGGCCACACCCACGGCGACGCGCCTGGCGTGCATTACAGCCTGAAGGACTACACGACCGGCTTCGTGCTGGCCGTGATCCTGACCGTCATCCCGTTCTGGCTGGTGATGGGCAACGTGCTCGATCCGTCGACCACCAAGTTCGTCATCCTCGGCTTCGCCGGCGTCCAGCTCATCGTGCACATGGTTTACTTCCTGCACATGAACTCGAAGTCGGAAGGCGGCTGGAACATGATGGCGCTGATCCTCACCATCGTCCTGCTGGTGATCGTGCTCTCGGGCTCGATCTGGGTCATGCACCACATGAACGCCAACATGATGCCCGGCATGGGCGACGCCGCGGCCGTGACCGGCCACGGCAACCACGACATGCAATAATGTCGAGGCACGATCCGGTAGCGGCCACCCCGCCACGCAAGACCGCGCGGGCGATCCTCGCGATCCTCGGGCTGCTCCTGATCGTGCTGTTCGCAGGGCTGGGAACCTGGCAGGTGGTACGCCTGCAATGGAAACTGGCCCTGATCGAACGGGTGGAGTCGCGTGTGCACGCGGCTCCCGTTCCACCGCCCGCCGCTTCCCGCTGGGCGCAAGTCTCCAAAGAAAACGACGAATACCGGCATGTACGTCTGGCCGGGCACTTCCTCTACGAATTCACGACGCCTGTCCAGGCGGTGTCCGACCTCGGCGCCGGCTTCTGGCTGCTCACGCCTTTCTGCACGACCGACGGCTCCATCGTTCTGGTGAACCGCGGCTTCATCGCGTCCACCGGCAATACCGCTGCGCGCTTCCCGGGGCGCCGTGCTTCCGCTGATGCCTGCGCCGCCGCTTCCGGTGCGCCGCATACGCTCACCGGTTTGCTGCGCATCGCCGAACCCGGCGGCGGCTTCCTGCGCGAAAACGATCCGGCGCGCAACCGCTGGTTCTCGCGCGACGTGGCCGGCATCGCCGCCGCGCGCGGCCTGACCAATGTTGCACCGTACTTCGTCGACGCGGCCAAGGGGCAAGAGCCCGCTGGCGCGCCCGACCAGCCCGTTGGCGGCCTGACCGTCATCTCCTTCCCGAACAACCATCTCGTGTATGCCGGCACCTGGTATGCATTGGCTTTGATGGTTGCCGGCGCGTGGTGGTATATTGCGCGCTTAGGTAAAGGAGAGACCGCTCGGTCGCGCAACAATGGCAGTAAAGTTTGATCTACTAACAAGAATAACGCCTTCGATCGCTTCTGCCGAAGAAGCCCACGTCGAATACGCCGCCGGCCACAAGAACATGCTGCAGCTCATCGAGCTGCGCTGGATTGCGGTCATCGGCCAAGTCACGACCATCGCCGGCGCGATCCTCGTCTTCGACATCAACCTGCCGCTGGTGCACATGCTGCAGGTGCTGGCCTGCCTGATCGCCTTTAACATCGCCAGCCACCTGCGCTGGCACGAGCGGCGCCCGGTGGCCAACAGCGAACTGTTCATGGCGCTGCTGGTGGACGTGGCCACGCTCACCGTCCAGCTGTATCTGTCGGGCGGCACCACCAATCCCTTCGCCTTCCTCTACCTGCTGCAGATCATCATCTCGGCCGTACTGCTCGAAGCCTGGTCGACCTGGACCATCGTCGCCATCACCATCGCCTGCCTCGGCGCGCTGGCCGTGTACGCCCAGCCGCTGGCGCTGCCGTTCGACCATGCGCGCGGCATCGCCAGCCTGTACGTGCAGGGCATGCTGATCTGCTTTGCGCTGAACGCGGCGCTGCTGGTCATTTTCGTGTCGCGCATCAGCGGCACGGTGAAGGCCAAGGCGGCCCAGCTGGCGGAACTGCGCCAGCGCGCGGCCGAAGAAGACCATATCGTGCGCATGGGGCTGCTGGCCTCGGGCGCCGCGCACGAACTCGGCACGCCGCTGGCCACGCTGTCGGTGATCCTGGGCGACTGGAAGCGCATGCCGGAATTCCGCAACAGCCCGGACCTGCTGGAAGAAATCGGCGAGATGCAGACCCAGCTCCAGCGCTGCAAATCGATCGTCAGCGGCATCCTGCTCTCGGCCGGCAAGGCGCGCGGCGAGTCGGCGGTGCGCACGACCATCCATACCTTCCTCGACGGCCTGGCCGAGGAATGGGAAGACAGCCGGCCCGTGAAGGAGTTCGTGTACGAGAACTCCATCGTCGACGACATGCCGGTCGCCTTTGACTCGGCCCTGAAGCAGACCGTCGACAACCTGCTCGACAATGCGCTGGAAGCCTCGCCGACCGGCTGGGTGGGCATGAGTGCGAGCGTCGAAGACGATCACCTGTGCGTGGTGGTCACCGACCGCGGGCCGGGCTTCGCTCCGTCCGTGCTGGCCCAGTTCGGCAAGCCCTACCAGAGCACCAAGGGGCGCCCGGGGGGCGGCCTGGGCCTGTTCCTGGTGGTGAACGTGGCGCGCACCCTGGGTGGCGCGGTGGTGGCGAGAAATAGAGAAGAGGGTGGTGCGGAGGTGAAGTTGACGATTCCACTGGAAGCGATTCGCCTGGCCGGGGAGGGCGAGCATGCCTGAGACGCCAGTCTTGTTGATCGTCGAGGACGACGAAGCCTTTGCGCGCACGCTCGGGCGCTCGTTCGAGCGGCGCGGCTACAAGGTGCTGCACGCGCCCGGGTATGAAGAAGCCGCCGTGATCCTGCGCGAGCACGACCCGGGCTATGCGGTGGTCGACCTCAAATTGAAGGGAAATGCCTCGGGCCTGTCTTGCGTGCAGATGCTGCATGCGCACGATCCGGAAATGCTGATCGTGGTGCTGACCGGGTTTGCCAGCATCGGCACGGCGGTGGAGGCGATCAAGCTGGGGGCCTGCCAGTACCTGGCCAAGCCGTCGAATACCGACGATATCGAGGCCGCCTTTGGGCACGTGGCGGGGAGCACGGATGTCGAGGTAACGAACCGCTCGACGTCGATCAAGACGCTGGAGTGGGAGCATATCCACGCGGTGCTGGCGGAGACGGATTTCAATATCTCCGAGGCGGCGCGGCGGCTCGGGATGCACCGCAGGACGCTCGCGCGCAAGCTGGAAAAGCAGCGCGTCAAGTAGGGTGGACGGGTGTCCCGTCCACGCGTTGATCGTTATCGATTGCTTTTTCGTGCCGGGTGATCTTGCGGCAAACTATCGACGCGTGGACGGCATAGCCGTCCACCCTACAGCGACTGCAGCATCTTGCGGAAGGTTTGATGCGCTTCGAGCCAGCCACTGTCGATCAGTTTCGGCCTGCACTCGGCGCATTCCTCGAACGGGTTGCAGGCGTGGGCCAGCTCGACGTACTTCGAACCGACCACCGGCTTGGCCGCGCGTGCATCGCGCGACGACGGCTCGCCGCCAGCGTCGCCGCCACCCGCCAGCCACTTCGCAAACGGCTCCACCGCCACGCCGTCCGGCACATACCAGCTCTTGCGGGTGGGATTCCAGCGCGCGCCCAGCGCCTTGGCTTCGTCTTTTTCCGCGTACGGAACCTTCAATACTTTCATTACGGCCTCGTGTTCTGATTGCGGCCGTATTGTAAACCGCCAGGCCGCATCAGGGGACCAGCACCAGCCGGTAGCCGACCGCCGTCTCGGTAATCAGGTGCCGCGGCTGGGCCGGCTCGTCCTCCAGCTTGTGGCGCAGGTGGCCCATGTACACGCGCAGGTAGTGTCCGTTCTCTCCGTTCGACGGTCCCCACACCGCACGCAGCAATTGCGGATTGGTCATCACCTTGCCCGCATTCGCCACCAGGGTCGACAGCAGTTTGAACTCCGTCGGCGTCAGGTGCACGCGGCTGCCGTTCTTCGTGACGATACGTTCGACCAGGTCGACCGCGATCTCGCCGAAGCGCACGGTGGCGTCCGCCGTTTCCGGCTGGCGCTGGCGGCGCAAGGTCGCCCGGATACGCGCCAGCAGCTCGCCGGTGCCGAAGGGCTTGGTCAGATAGTCGTCGGCCCCGGCGTCGAGTGCGCGGATCTTGGCCTGCTCGGCATCGCGCGCCGACAGCACGATGATCGGCATGCCCGACCACTTGCGCACGTCCTGGATGAAATCGACGCCGTCGCCGTCGGGCAGGCCGAGGTCGAGCACGACCAGGTCCGGGCGGCGCGTGCCGGCGTCGATCAGGGCGCGTTTCAGCTCGCCCGCCTCGTGCACCTGCCAGCCTTCCTGCTCGAGGGCGGCGCGCACGAAACGGCGGATCTGCGGTTCGTCTTCCACCAGCAGGGCGGTGGGGCGTGGTTCACTCATGGACTTCGTTCTCCAGTTGATGCATGTCGGGCAGGGCCGGCGGCGTGCCGCGCGGCAGCGAGAAGGTGATCATGGCGCCGCCCTCGGGCGCCTGGCCCGCCGTGATCCTGCCGCCGTGCGCCTCGACGATGGCGCGGCAGATCGCCAGGCCCAGGCCCACGCCCGGCATGGCGGACTCCTGCTGGCCGCGCGCGAACTTCTCGAACAGCGCTTCCTCGCGGCCCGGCGGCAGGCCAGGGCCATCGTCGCTGACGCCAACCTCGACCCGGTCTTCGCGCACGCTTGCCGCAATCGTGATGGTGCTGCCAGGGGGCGTGTATTTTGCCGCATTCTCCAGCAGGTTCGACAGCACCCGTTCCAGCAGCACGGCGTCGAAGTGCAGCAACGGCAAATCCGCCGGAATGCGGGTGCGGATGCTGCGCGCGCCCAGCGCCTGGCGCAGCGGACGCAGCGCGCTGCCCACGGTTTCTTCCAGTGCCTGCCATTGCCGGTTCAGGCGCACGGCGCCGCTTTCGATGCGTGCCATGTCGAGCAAATTGGCGACCATCGTCGCCAGCCGCCGTGCTTCCTCGTGCAGGGCGGCGGCCGTCTCGCGTTCGTTCGCGGCCAGCGGCGGCTCGGTGCGCAGCAGCGATTCGGACAAACCGACCAGGCTGGTGAGCGGCGTACGCAAGTCGTGCGACAGCGCCGCCAGCAGCGAATTGCGCAGGCGCTCGGACTCCATGCTCACCAGCGCGGCCTGGGCCACCTCGATGTAGTGCACGCGTTCCAGCGCAATCGCGGCCAGTGCCGCATAGGTGTCGAGCTGCTGGCGCTGTTCCGGCAGCGGCAGCCAGCGCCCGCCATCGGGCGCGATGGCCAGCACGCCGCGGGTGCGCATCGGCGCCCTGAGTGGCAAATAGAACAGCGGGCTGCCCGGTAAGGTGTGGGTGCCGTGGCCGGCCGGGCTGGCGTGGTCGAAGGCCCATTGGGCGACGCCGGCGTCCAGGCCGGCAAGGTCGTCGTTGCCGGACACCAGCTTGCCATCCGCATCCGGCAGCAGCAGCACGGCGCGCGCACCGAAGGCGCCGGCGATGGTGGCGCGGGTCGACTCCAGCACCTGCTCGTTCTGCAGCGCGCCAGAGAGTTCGCGCGCGAATTCGTAGAGCGAATGGGCGCGCGCCTCGCGCCGGCGCGCCACCTGGGCCTGGAAGCGCAGGCCGGCCGTCAGCTGGCCGGTGATCAGGCCCACGGCCAGCATCACGCCGAAGGTGATCAGGTACTGCACGTCGCTCACCGCGAAGTTGTAGCGCGGCGGGACGAAGAAAAAGTCGAAGCCGGCCACGCAGACGCAGGTGGCCAGCACCGAGGGGCCACGCCCGAAGCGCACCGCCACCAGCAGCACGACCAGCAGGAACAGCATGGCGATGTTGGCCAGGTCCAGCCAGTTCGATAGCGGCGAGAACAGCAGCGCGGCGCCCAGGCCGATGAGTCCCGCCCACAGGTAGCGCAGCCGGTTCGGGTTTGCCGACGCCGCGCCCGGGGATTCCTGTGCGGCGCGCGGCCGGGAGGCCGCGCCGGCGCCGACTTCGAGCAGGTCGATGTCGGGCGCGAGCCGCGACAGCCTGGCGTGCAGCGGCCGGGACAGGCGCAGCCGCTGCCCATGCCGGCGGCCCAGCACCAGGCGTTGCAGGTTGTGCGCGCGCGCATAGGCCAGCAGCGCCTGGGCCGGCTCGGCGTCCGGCAGCACCGCCGTGGTCGCGCCCAGTTCCTGGGCCAGTTTCAGGACGCCCAGCGTGGCTTCGCGCCGTGCATCCGGCAAGCGCTGCAATGCAGGCGTTTCGACGTACACCGCGTGCCAGGCGCAATCGAGCTGGCCGGCCAGGCGCGCGCAGTTGCGCACCACGTGTTCAGCGCCATCCCTTGGCCCGACGCAGGCCAGCAGGGCGCCGTCGGTCTTCCACACCGGCGCGATGGCCTGCTCGACGCGGTAGGCGCGCACGTCGTCGCCGATGCGCTCGGCCGTGCGGCGCAGGGCCAGCTCGCGCAGCGCGATCAGGTTCCCCTTGCGGAAGAAGTTGTTCGACGCCCGCTCGGCCTGGGCGCCCTGGTAGACCTTGCCGGCCTTCAGGCGCGCCAGCAGTTCGTCGGCCGGCACGTCGACCAGCACGACTTCGTCGGCCCCGTCGAACACGCTGTCGGGCACGGTCTCGGCCACTTTGACGCCGGCGATGCCGGCAACGACGTCGTTCAGGCTCTCCAGGTGCTGCACGTTCAGGGTGGTGAAGACGTCGATGCCGGCCGCCAGCAGCTCCTCGACGTCCTGCCAGCGCTTCGGGTGGCGCGAGCCGGGCACGTTCGAGTGGGCCAGTTCGTCGACCAGGACCAGCGCCGGCCGGCGCGCCAGGGCGGCGTCGAGGTCGAACTCGGGGAGGTCGCGGCCGCGGTAGGGCAGGCTGCGCGCCGGCAGCAGGTCGAGGCCGGCGAGCAGGGCGGCGGTATCCTGGCGCCCGTGGGTCTCGACCACGCCTGCCAGCACGTCCGCGCCGTTTGCCGCCAGCTTGCGCGCCTCGAGCAGCATCGCACAGGTCTTGCCGACGCCCGCCGACGCCCCGACGTAGATGCGCAGGCTGCCGCGCGCGTCGCGTTTTTCCTGCGCGCGCACCTGGGCCAGCACGGCGTCGGGGTCGGGTCGGCTCATCATGTCTGCGATCATGTCAGCGAGTATGCGGCATCTGGTCCTCACTTGCCATATCGAGTGCCAGGTTCAGGGCCAGTACATGGACCCACGCCTCGCCGAACACCCCCAGCCAGGGCCGTTCGGTATGCGCTTCGACCAGGCCCAGCACGCGCTCGCGCGGGAAACCGCGCGCGGCGGCTACCCGGTTGACCTGATACAGCGCCGCGGCGGGGCTGATGTGCGGGTCGAGGCCGCTGGCCGAGGCGGTGACCAGGTCGACCGGAATGGCGTCGCGATTATTCGGATCGGCTGCACGCAGGGCGGCGATGCGGCCTGCCACCGCCTCCTTCAGGGCAGGATTGCTCGGGCCCTGGTTGGCGCCCGAAGAACCGGCGGCATTGTTCGGCGCGGGCGCCGTGGCCGATGGCCGGCCCCAGAAGTAGCGCGGCGAGGTAAACGACTGGCCGATCAGCTGCGAACCGACGACCTTGCCGTCGTGTTCGACCAGGCTGCCGTTGGCCTGCCGCGGCATGATCAGCTGCGCCAGGCCTGTCACGGCCAGCGGGTAGGCCAGGCCGCACAGCAGGGTGAGGACCGCGAATACGGCGAGGGCGGGACGAATGGCATTCTTCATGATGTTTCCGGATCAGGCGAGGTTGAAGAGAACGAGCAGCATGTCGATGGCCTTGATGCCGGCAAACGGCAGCAGCAGGCCGCCCACGCCGTACACCAGCAGGTTGCGGCGCAGGAGGGCGGTGGCGCCGATCGGGCGGTAGGCAACGCCTTTCAGGGCCAGCGGAATCAGGAACACGATGATCAGGGCGTTGAAGATCACCGCAGACAGGATCGCGGACGAAGCACTGTGCAGGCCCATGATGTCGAGCGCCCCCAGTTGCGGATACACGCCGACAAAGGCTGCCGGGATGATGGCGAAGTACTTGGCGATGTCGTTGGCGATCGAGAAGGTGGTGAGCGAGCCGCGCGTCATCAGCATCTGCTTGCCGATCTCGACGATCTCGAGCAGCTTGGTCGGGTTCGAATCGAGGTCGACCATGTTGCCGGCTTCCTTGGCCGCCTGGGTGCCCGAGTTCATGGCTACCGCCACGTCGGCCTGGGCCAGCGCCGGGGCGTCGTTGGTGCCGTCGCCGGTCATCGCCACCAGGCGGCCTTCGCCTTGGTAGCGGCGGATCAGGGCCAGCTTGTCCTCGGGCGTGGCGTCGGCCAGGAAGTCGTCGACGCCGGCTTCGGCCGCAATCGCCGCCGCAGTCAGCCGGTTGTCGCCGGTGATCATCACGGTCTCGATGCCCATGCGGCGCAGCGAACCGAAGCGCTCGCGGATGCCGCCTTTCACCACGTCCTTCAGTTCGACCACGCCCAGCACGCGGGCGCCGTCGGACACGGCCAGCGGCGTGCTGCCGCGCCGCGCCGCATCGTCCACGGCGCGCGCCACGGCCTCCGGCCACGTGCCGCCGAGCGCCTCGACGTGCTTGCGTACGGCGCTGGCGGCGCCCTTGCGGATCACGCGCGTGGTTCCGTCGGCCGCGATGTCGACACCGCTCATGCGGGTCTGGGCAGTGAAGGGCACGAAATGGGCGCCGAACGACGCCAGCTCGCGTTCGCGCATGGCGAAGCGGGTCTTGGCCAGCACCACGATGCTGCGGCCTTCCGGCGTTTCGTCGGCCAGCGAGGCCAGTTGCGCCACATCGGCCAGCTGCGGCTCGGTCACGCCCGGCGCGGGGAGAAAATCGCTGGCCTGGCGGTTGCCGAGGGTGATGGTGCCGGTCTTATCGAGCAGCAGCACGTCGACGTCGCCGGCCGCTTCCACCGCGCGGCCCGAGGTGGCGATCACGTTCGCGCCCATCATGCGGCTCATGCCGGCCACGCCGATGGCGGACAGCAGGCCGCCGATGGTGGTCGGGATCAGGCACACCAGCAGCGCAACCAGGGTCGTCACCGAGACCGGTGCGCCGCTGCCGGCGGCGTCCACGGCGAAGATCGAGAACGGCAGCAGGCTCACCGTCACCACCAGGAACACGATGGTCAGCGCCACCAGCAGGATGGTGAGCGCGATCTCGTTCGGCGTCTTGCGGCGCTGGGCGCCTTCGACCATGGCGATCATGCGGTCGAGGAAGGTCTCGCCGGGGTTGGCGCTGACGCGCACCACCAGCCAGTCCGACAGCACGCGGGTGCCGCCTGTGACGGCGCAGAAGTCGCCGCCGGCTTCGCGGATCACCGGGGCGGACTCGCCGGTGATGGCGCTTTCGTCGACCGAGGCGATGCCTTCGACGGCTTCGCCGTCGATCGGGATCACGTCGCCGGCTTCGACCAGGATCACATTGCCCTTGCGGAGATCGGCCGCGCTCAGGGGCAGCCAGCTGCTGCCGTGGCGCGGTTGGTCCAGCTTCTTGGCCATGGTGGCGACCTTCAGGCCGCGCAGCGAGGCGGCCTGCGCCTTGCTGCGGCCTTCGGCCAGGGCTTCGGCGAAGTTCGCGAACAGCACCGTGAACCAGAGCCAGACGGCGATCGCCAGGATGTAGCCGGACGGCGCGTCGCCGGCGCCGCCCAGGGATTGAATGAACAGCAGGGTCGTGAGGATGCTGCCGGCGTAGACCACGAACATGACGGGGCTGCGCAGCTGCACGCGCGGGTCGAGTTTGGCGAATGCGGCTTTTACGGCCTGCAGGATCAGGCGCGATTCGAACAGGCGCAGGCTGCGCTTGGCCGCGGGGCTTGGGGACAGAATTGCGGACATCGATTACTCCAGATGGATTCAGCGGGCGAACAGCTGCATATGCTCAGCGACAGGGCCGAGGGCGAGCGCGGGCACGTAGTTCAGCACCCCGACCAGCACCACGATGGCCACCAGCAGGAACACGAACATCGGGCCGTGTGTCGGCAGGGTGCCGGAAGTGGCGTTCAGCTTCTGCTTGGCGGCCAGCGAACCGGCGATCGCCAGCACCGGCACGATCACGGCAAAACGTCCGAACCACATGGCGATTGCCAGCATGGTGTTGTAGAAGGGCGTGTTCGCCGACAGCCCGGCAAAGGCGCTGCCGTTGTTGTTGGCAGCCGAGGTGAAGGCGTACAGCACTTCGCTGAAGCCGTGCGCGCCGGGATTCGCCAGGCCGGCCTTGCCGGCATCAAGCACCACGGCCACCGCGGTCCCGGCCAGCACCAGGGTCGGCACCGCCAGGATCACGATGGCGGCCATCTTCATTTCATAGGCGCCGATCTTCTTGCCCAGGTATTCCGGGGTGCGCCCGATCATCAGGCCGGCCACGAACACGGCCAGGATGGCGAACACCAGCATGCCGTACAGCCCCGAGCCGACGCCGCCGAACACGACTTCGCCCAGCTGCATCAGCACCAGCGGCACCATGCCGCCCAGGGGCATGAAGGAGTCGTGCATGGCGTTCACCGCGCCGCACGACGCCGCCGTGGTGACGGCCGCGAACAGGCTGCTGGCGGCGATGCCGAAGCGCACCTCCTTGCCCTCCATGTTGCCGCCGGCCTGCAGGCTACTGGCCGCCCCGTCGACGCCGAGCGCCTGCAGTACGGGGTTGGCCTGCTGCTCGAAGGCGGCGACGGCCACCGCGGCCACCACGAACATCAGGGTCATCGCAGCCAGCACGGCCCAGCCCTGGCGGCGCTCGCCCACCACGCGGCCGAAGGTGAAGCACAGCGCCGCCTGGATCAGGAAGATGGACAGCATCTGCACGAAGTTGGCCAGCGCGGTCGGGTTTTCGAAGGGGTGGGCCGAGTTGGCGTTGAAGAAGCCGCCGCCGTTGGTGCCGAGCAGCTTGATCGCTTCCTGCGAGGCGACCGGGCCCATGGCCAGCAGCTGGCTCGCGGCGCCACCCTTGGCGTCGAGGGGCGCCAACTCCCGGTAGGCTTCGAAGTTCTGGATCACGCCCTGGCTCACCAGGAACAGCGCGAACAGCAGCGACAGCGGCAGCAGCAGATACAGGGTCGAACGGGTGAGGTCGGCCCAGAAATTCCCGATCGACGAGGCCGAACGGGCGCCGAAGGCACGGATCAGCGCGAACGCGACTGCGATGCCGGTGGCGGCGGAGAAGAAGTTCTGCCCGGCCAGGGCCAGCATCTGGGTCAGGTAGCTCATGGTCTGCTCGCCGCCGTAGCCCTGCCAGTTGGTGTTCGCGACGAAGCTCACCGCCGTGTTGAAGGAGGAATCGGCCGACACGGCAGGCAGCGCTTGCGGGTTCAGCGGCAGCGCGCCTTGCAGGCGCTGGACGGCATACACGAACAGGGCGCCCACCGCATTGAACAGCAGGAGGGCGAAGGCATAGGCGCGCCAGCCCTGGTCCTGGGCGGCGGCGGGGCCGGCGGCGCGGTAGAGCAGGCGCTCGACAAGGCCGAGCCACTGCATGCCGGGCACGGCGCCGCGGCCGGCCACGTGGGCCAGGTACAGGCCCATCGGCCAGGCCAGGGCCAGCAGCACGAGGAGGAAGGCTGCGAGCAGCAGGAGGGACTGGGCCGTCATCACAGGTCCTCCGCTTTCAGCAATGCGTAGACGAGGTAGACGAGCAGGGCGCCGGCCAGCAGGCCGGCCCCGAGATACAGGCCGCTCATTTCGCCTCCAGGCGCCTGCACAGCGCAACCAGGGCGCAGCACAGCGCCGCAAATCCGCCAAGGGCGGCAATAAAGATCACATCCATGGAAAACCCTCACGTTGTTCTTGTTCTTCAAGCGTAGGGCGGGCCGCCTCAAGATGGGGTAAAGACCCGGCCCGTCGCTGTAAAGGAAATGTAAAAACGGCTCAGAAGCTGCGGCCGATGCTCAGGACCACAGCGCGCTTGCCGAGGAACCGGCCATCGGCCGGCGAGGCGTAAGCGCTGCGGCCGGCATTCGTGCCGACGGCGGCCAGGGTCACGCTGGCGATGCCGAAGTCGTGGACCACGGCGGCCTTCCAGTCGCTGTAGCTGGAGGCGCTCACGTGGCGCACGCGCTGGCGCCCGGCGTGCAGGTTGATCGTGGTTTTCTCGCCGGCGGCCAGGTTCAGGTTCAGGTCGAGGTAGCCGCTGCCGTGCGAATCCGGGATGCCGAACAGGTTCGTCAGGCTGTGCGAGTACTTCAGGGTGGCGACGCCGTAACCGAGCTGGGCATAGGCTTCGGCGGTATTCGCGTTGTCGAAGCCGCTCACCCTGGACAAGCCGTTCGACGGGTAGAGGTAGCCGAGCAGGCCGGCGTCGTAGCTGACCCCGCCGCCCAGCTCGCCGCGTTTGCCGCCGTACAGGTCGACCTCGATGCTGCCCGAGCCGCCGGCGTCGCGGGTCCAGGTGATCGACGAGGCCCAGGCGCCGGCATACCAGCCGGACGCCGCGGCGTAGTCGGCGCCAAGCTGGACGGCGGGCTGCAAGCGGGTTTGAGAAATGCCGCGGTAGCGGTAGTCGGAGACGAGGGCGGCATTCGCGCTCAGGGTGGCGTCGCTGGAATCGGCCGCACGGGCGGCGCCGGCAAGGCCGGCCATAACAGTGGACAAGGCAGCTGCCAGGAGAATGATCTTCATGGGTCTCTTTCGGACGGTAAAACCCGGCGGAAGGGTCCGGCGGGCGTAGTAAAAACAGCCCGGCCAGCTTATCGGCGCGTCCATCAAGATGGTCTAAAAAGGCCGCTGCACAGAATAAAGAACCCATCAATACGGGAAAGCCGCAGCCAAGGCGTGCCCCCTTCAGCATCGCTTAATAGTAAGCTGATAACATTGCACGGATTACTGCCGAGCCGACTCCCAGCGCACGCGCTTCACCCAGGCACGCCGACAGGCACATAACGACAACCTCCAAAAGTGGACCGAATTATCTCCAGTTCCGTAGTGCCCAAATCCGCCGCCCTGCTGTGCGCCGCGATCGCGTTGGCGAATGCGGGCGGCTGGTTGTTTGACCTGCCTCTCCTGATCTCGATCCGGCCTTCGCTGCCGAAGATGGTGCCGGCGAGCGCGGCGCTGGTCTTCCTTGCCGCCGTCAGCCTGGCCTGCCAGGCACGCCGGCGTCCGCTGCGCTTCGCGGCGCTTGCCAGCGGCGCGACCGTTGCGCTGTGGGCCGCGGTGATGCTGCTTGGTCACCTGACCGGCCTGCCGGTGGGGCCGCTGCTGGCCGGCGCCTTCGGCTCCCAGGGCGCGGGCAGCCTGTCGTCGACCTTCACTTCGACAATGTTCGTGGCGCTCGGCATGGCGTTGGTGCTGATGGTGCTGCGCCGCTGGACGGTCGCCGCGCAGGCGCTGGCGATGGGCGCGTTCCTGGTCTCGCTGCTCAACGCCAGCGGCTACTTTTTCCGCGATACCTTCCTGTACCAGGTGCTGCCCGGCCAGGGCGTCGGCATCCTGACCACGGTCGCTGCCATGGCGCTGTCCGCGGGCATCCTGTTCCTGCGTCCGCGCCTGGGCATCATGGCCGCCGTCACCGACGGCATGCCGGCGGTCCGCATCGCGCGCCGCCTGCTGCTGGCGGCCATCGGCGTGCCGCTGCTGCTCGGGATCGCCGTCACGCTGGCCCTGGACGCCGGCCTGTACGACGCCGGCACCGCATTGCCGCTGCTGGTGTGGGGCACGATCGTCGCGTTCACGGTGATCATCTGGCGCCTCTGCCTGCAACTGCACGAGGTCGAACTGGCGCGCCAGCGCGCCGAGACCGAGCTGCGCCGCACCATGCAGGAGCTGCACGAAGCCGACGGGCGCAAGGACGTTTTCCTCGCCACGCTGGCGCATGAGCTGCGCAACCCGCTGGCGCCGATCAAGGCCACCGCCCAGCTGCTGGGCCGGGTGGGCGCGGGCGACGACGAGCAATTGCGACGCATGAGCGGCATCATCGAGCGCCAGGTCGACCACATGGTGACCCTGGTCGAGGACTTGATGGACGTGTCGCGCGTGCGCAGCGGCCAGATCGCGCTGGAGCGCGCGCCGGTCGACCTGCAGGCGGTGATCGCCGCCGCCCACGAGCAGGTGCGGCCCCTGGTCGAACGCCGCAACCACGCCTGCCGCATCGACGCCGATGCCCAGCCGGTCTGGGTGCTGGGCGACGCCAAGCGCCTGGTGCAGGTGCTGGCCAACCTGATGAACAACGCGGCCAAGTACACGCCGCCGGGCGGCGAACTGCGCGTGACCCTGCGTGCGGACGCGCGCCAGGCCAGCATCGCGGTGCAGGATAACGGCGCCGGCATTGCGCCGGCGCTGCTGCCGCGCGTGTTCGAGATGTTCACCCAGGCCGCGCTGACGCCGGAGCGCGCGGAAGGCGGCCTGGGCATGGGCCTGGCCCTGGTCAAGCGCCTCACCGAGATGCAGGGCGGCAGCGTGCGCGCCGACAGCGCCGGAGCCGGGCGCGGCAGCACCTTCACCGTGACGCTGCCGTTGGCCGACCCCGCTACTGCACAGCCGGGCTGACCTATACCCTACCTATCAGTTCCGTCTGCACGATCACTCCGCTTGATTGATATCAAGGAGTAGGGCGAACACCAAAAGCAGACTCGTCAATTGAGCGCCACCGTTTCAGCGCATCTTGCCGCAAGTCACACATCGGCCGATGCGGGGTTTGTGCGCCGTCTATCCGACAATCAATTGATGAGGTAACCCATGGCCACACGCAAGAAGAACGGGGCGCTCGACGGCGCCGGCTCCATCCTCAGCACCATTGCAGGACCTGCGGACGCGAAGCCGCCGGCCAGCCTGGGCGCGAAGACCCCGGAAAGCGAGCGCCTGCTGGAAAAGGT
Organism: Massilia sp. BAP21; assembly: GCF_057801335.1. Lineage (NCBI taxonomy): Bacteria > Pseudomonadati > Pseudomonadota > Betaproteobacteria > Burkholderiales > Oxalobacteraceae > Massilia > Massilia sp. BAP21. The sequence goes on along the minus strand of NZ_CM173596.1, from coordinate 5,011,178 downwards.
CGTGTCCGACATGGCCCTCGCCGCCGAGATGCCGTTCAACCCGACGGAGTCGCGCGAATACGGCGAGGACGCGATTCCACCGCACGAAGGCGCGCGCCACACCCCTTCGACGCCGCTGGCCACGGCCAGCACCACCACGGAAGATATCGCCTCGCCGAAGGTAGGCGACGGCACGCCGGCAATCGGCCAGAACCCACTCAATGGCCCGCTCGACCGCGTGCGCGTGGACGACAGCGGCCGTGCGCTCACCACCAACCAGGGCGTGAAGGTGGGCGACAACCAGGATTCGCTGAAGATCGGCCTGCGCGGCCCGACCGCGATGGAGGACTTCATCTTCCGCGAAAAGATCACCCATTTCGACCACGAACGGATTCCCGAGCGGGTGGTGCATGCGCGCGGCTCGGGCGCGCATGGCTATTTCGAGAGCTACCAGGACCTGTCGCCGATCACGCGCGCCGCGCCGTTCTCCAGGGCCGGCAAGAAGACGCCGGTGTTCGTGCGCTTCTCCACCGTGGCCGGCTCGCGCGGGTCCGCCGACACGGTGCGCGACGTGCGCGGCTTCGCCACCAAGTTCTATACGGAGGAGGGCATCTGGGACCTGGTGGGCAACAACATTCCGGTCTTCTTCATCCAGGATGCGATGAAATTTCCGGACGTGATCCACTCGGTGAAGCCCGAGCCGCACCACGAGATGCCGCAGGCGTCCAGCGCCCACGACACCTTCTATGATTTTGCCGGCCTCTCGCCGGAAACCTTCCACATGCAGATGTGGGTCGAGTCCGACCGCGCGATCCCGCGCAGCTACCGCATGATGCAGGGCTTCGGCGTGCACACCTTCCGCCTGATCAACGCCGCCGGCGAATCGCGCTTCGTGAAATTCCACTGGACGCCGCTCGCCGGCACCCATTCGCTGGTGTGGGACGAAGCCGTGAAGCTGGCCGGCGCCGACCCCGACTTCCACCGGCGCGACCTGTGGGAAGCGATCGAGGCCGGCCACTTCCCGGAATGGGAACTCGGCCTGCAGGTGTTCACCGAGCAGGAAGCGGCAAGCTTCGGCGTGTTCGACGTGCTCGACGCCACCAAGCTGGTGCCCGAGGAACTGGTGCCCGTGCGTACCGTCGGGCGCCTGGTGCTGGACCGCAATCCCGATAACTTCTTCGCCGAGACCGAGCAGGTGGCCTTCTGCACGGCCCACATCATTCCCGGCATCGATTTCACCAACGACCCGTTGCTGCAGGGGCGCATCCACTCCTACGTCGACACCCAGCTCACGCGCCTGGGCGGCCCGAATTTCCACGAGATTCCGATCAACGCGCCCATCGCCCAGGTGCACAACAACGGGCGCGACGGCTTCCACCGCCAGGCCATCAACCGCGGCCGCGTCAACTACGAGCCGAATTCGCTGGCCGGCGGCTGCCCCTTCCAGGCCGGAGCGCGCGGCTTCAACAGCTATCCGGAGCCGGTGGAGGGGAGCAAAGTGCGCGGCAAGCCCGAGCTGTTCGCCGAACACTATGGCCAGGCGCGCCTGTTCTGGCAAAGCCAGACCCCGGTCGAGCAGGCACACATCGTCAACGCCTACCGCTTCGAACTGACGCGGGTGCAGACGCCGGCCGTGCGCGAGCGGATCGTCGCCGGGCTGGCGAACATCGACGCGGGACTGGCGAATGCGGTGGCGAGCCAGCTGGGGATCGCCGTGCCGGCGCCGCTGCCGCGCGCCACCGAACTGCCGATCCCGGACTACCAGCCCTCGCCGCCGCTGTCGCTGCTGGCGCGGCCCGGCAAGACCGGCATCCGCACGCGCCGCATCGCGATCCTGGTGGCGGCCGGCGTCGACGGCGACACCGTGCGCGAGCTGTACGCGGCGCTGCTGAAGGAGGGCGCCCAGCCGCGCCTGGTCGGCCAGCGCCTGGGCAAGGCCGAGTCGACGGGCGGGCACCCGCTCGACATCGAGATCACGCTGGAAACCAGCCCGGCGGTGATGTACGACGCCCTGGTCCTGCCGCCCGGCGACGCCGCCATGCTGGCCCTGAGCCGCGACGGCCGCGCCCTCGAATTCGTACGCGAGCAGTACCGGCACCTGAAGCCCATCCTGGCGCTCGGCAATGGCGCCGGGCTGCTGCAGGCGGCCGGGATTCCGCCCCGGCTGCCGGACGGCGGTGAGGACTGGGGGCTGATCCTGGGAGCAGGCGAGCCGGCGGCGGCGTTCGCGGCCTTCAAGGCGGCGATCGTGCGGCACCGGGTATACGAGCGCGAGACGGACCCGCCCAGGGTGTAAGCGACACTCAGGGTAGCGATGAACGCGTGCACGGCGCGGTAGGGTGGACGGCTACGCCGTCCACGCGTCCAACAGGCGCCCGCGTCACCGCGAACGCCAGGAATCCGCTCCTTCACCCGCCCAACTTGCTCAGCGCGAAAGCCGACAGGAATCCAGCGACCGTAATCAACCCCGCGAAATCGTGTGCTTCCTCGAAGGCTTCCGGGATCATGGTATCGGCCAGCATCGCCAGGATCGCCCCAGCCGCCACCGCGGTGGTCGCCGCCACCACCTCGTTCGAAAAGCCTTCGAACACCGTGTAGCCAACCAGCGCCGCCACGCCCGAGGCCAGGGCGATCCCGCCCCAGATGCCGAAGATGTAGCCTGCCGAGCGCCCGGCCTTCTTCATGCCGGCCGCGCTCGACAAGCCTTCAGGCACGTTGGACAGGAAGATCGCGGCCACCGCCACCATGCTGACCTTGCCGCCGCCGAGCATCGACAAGCCAATGACGATGGATTCCGGGATGCCGTCGAGCAGGGCGCCGACGGCAATCGCCGCGCCGCTGCCGCCTTCGTCGGCCGTGGGCTGCTGGTCGCCCGAGCGCTTGCGGTGGCGCGCGCCGCGGTGCGAGAGCCACCAGTTGGCCAGGGTATAGACTGCCGCGCCGCCGAGAAAGCCGAGCGCGGTGGCCGTGAAGCCGCCGGTGTGGAAGGCTTCTTCCATCAACTCGAACGAGAGGGCGGAAATCAGTACGCCGCTGCCGAAGGCCATGATGGCGGCAATCAGGCGCGGCGGAACAGCGAACCTGTAGCCGGCGAATGCGCCAAGCAGCAGAGCGCCGCCGGCGACCAGGCCCCACAAGCCTGCTTGCAACCAGACGGGAATGCTCAAACGGGTCTCCATTGTTGTGTTTGTTGAAATGGTACTACGGCGCCCGGTAGGGGCGGCGTTCTGCTGTAGGGTGGTCGGCTATACCCGAGCGTGTGCGGGCTCGCGGCGATGACGCCGCCCACGCGTCCAGCGGCAGCCTGCCTGCCCCCGCGTCTCAGGCACCTGTTGGACGCGTGGGCGGCGCCGGGGCAGCGTCGATCCATGCTGTCGGGTATAGCCGACCACCCTACGCGCCGTTTCACAGGTCCGTCATACGGCTGTGCTACATTCGGCACTTTTGCAGGAAAGGCAGTCCGACCTTGATCCCCTCTTCACGACTTGCGGCGCTGGCCGCCGCAGCCACCCTGGCCGGTTGCGCGGCCTATACGCCCGCGCCATCGCATACCGAATCGGCTTTTGTGCTGATCGGCGAAAACGGCCAGGCCATCGCGCGCGTGATCACGGCCGCGCAGGCCTGCCCGCCGCTTCAGGTCGACGGCCACCTGATGCCGATGCGCGTTCGCGTACCGTATTCGCCGATCCCGGCGCGCGCCGGCCAGCCGCATACGCCGCCCTCGAGCGCGGTATTGACCTGCGAGGCGCCGATCCCGGCCGGCAGCTTCACGGCGCAGGTGGCCGGCACGCCGCTGCCGGTTCCGAAAGCCGAGCCGAAGCGCATCGTGGTCATCGGCGACACCGGCTGCCGCCTGAAGGGCAAGGACTTCCAGGACTGTAACGATGCGACAGCATTCCCGTTCGCCACGGTCGCGGCCAGCGCCGCCGCCTTCAAGCCCGACCTGGTGATCCACGTCGGCGACTACCACTACCGCGAAGACCCATGCCCGAGCGACCGTCCGGGCTGCGCAGGCAGTCCCTATGGCTATGGCTTCGATGCCTGGGCCGCCGACTTCTTCACCCCGGCGAAAGCCCTGCTGGCGGCCGCGCCCTGGGTGGTCGCGCGCGGCAACCACGAGAACTGCGCGCGCGGCGGCCAGGGCTGGTGGCGCTACCTCGATCCGCGTCCGTTCGAGACCGGCCGCGACTGCGACAAGCCGGAAAACGACGCCAGCGGCGACTACAGCGACCCCTACGCCGTGCCGCTCGGCGGCGGGGCGCAGCTGATCGTCTTCGACACCGCCAACACCAGCTACAAGGGCCTGCCGAAGAGCGACGTGCGGCGCGCGCGCTATGCCGACACTTACCGCAAGGTCGAGGTGCTGGCGAAAAACGCGCAATACAACATCGGCGTCGACCACCATCCGCTGTTCGCCTTCGGCGCCAACCGCGACGCCCGGACCGGCGAAGTCACCCTGTTCGGCGGCGACAAGGGCCTGCTCGACGCCTTTGGCGACGTCGACCCGGGCTACTTCCCGCGTTCGGTGAGCATGCTGCTGTCGGGCCACGTGCACCTGTGGGAGCAGACCAGCTTCTCGACGCCGCACCCAACCCAGTTCGTGGCCGGCTTCTCCGGCACCGCCGAGGACATCGTGCCGCTGCCCGCCAGCGTAGCGCCGGGCCAGACGCCGGCCCCGGGCGCCATCGTGGAGACGATGAGCTCGTGGATCGACGGCTTCGGCTTCATGACGATGGAGCGTACCGGCCCGGATGCCTGGCGGGTGTTGGTGATGGACCGCGACGGCAGGCAGCGTAATAGCTGCACCGTGAAAGGCAGGCACTCGCGCTGTGAAGTTGCACAAGTGAAATAGTAGTAAGTACATTTACCCAAATATAATTGCCAGTAGAATATTTATCAGGCAATATATCGACATCGGAGCCGCCGCCATGGCGGGCTCGCGATCAGCGATGAGGCGTACACACGTTTCTTTTGGCCCCCGGGTACCCCGGGGGCTGTTTTTCGCGGGAGGCCCACCGCCCGGTGGTGCTCGTTGTTCTCTCGCCCCTGCCCGGAGGATCACGACGCATGCTCGACTATTCCGACCTCGGTCTCCAACTCGCCTGGCCGCTGGCCATGACGCTCGCCTGGATGGCCGGTGAACTGGTCTACCGCTGGACCGCGCTGCCGCGCATCGCCGTCTACGGCCTGGCCGGCTTCGTGTTCGGCAACCTGGCCGCCGGCTACCTGCCGCCGTCGGAAGCCAAGAACTTCATGTGGCTGGCCAACCTCGGTTTCGGCCTGATCCTGTTCGAGCTCGGCTACCGCATCAACCTGCGCTGGCTGAAGAACAATCCCTGGATCGTCCTCACCTCGCTGCTCGAAGCGATCTGCACCTTCGGCGCCGTCTACCTGGTCGCGTCCTGGTTCGGCATGGAGCGCCTGCCCGCCGCGCTGACGGCCTCGCTGGCGATGTCGAGTTCCCCGGCCGGCCTGCTGCGCGTGCTGAACGAGCAGGGCGCGTCCGGCCAGGTAACCGAACGGGCCATGCACCTCACCGCCCTGAACTGCGTGATGGCGGTCTTCACCTTCAACATCGTGGTCGGCATCGGCGTGTTCCAGACCTCGGGCGACCTGGCCCACGCGGCCGGCAGCAGCGCGCTGGTGCTGGTGGCCTCGAGCGGCCTGGGCGCGTTGTTCGGCGCCCTGGTGCCGCTCTGGCTGCGCATCATCGACGCCTCGCGCGACGGCACCCTGGCGTTTGCCCTGGCCGTGGTGCTGCTGGTGGCGATCACCTCGGTGCTGCCGCTGTCGCCGGTGCTGGCGGCACTCACCTTTGGCCTGGTGGCGCGCCACCGCCGCATCGCCCTGAGCCCGGCCCAGCGTAACTTCGGCGTGCTGGGTGACCTGCTCACGGTGCTGATGTTCTTTTTTGTCGCCACCAAGGTCGAGGTCGAGCAGATCGGCGGCGGCCTGGCCCTGGGCCTGCTGCTGGTGGCGGTGCGCGCGGTGGTGAAGGTCGGCATCTGCACGGCCTTTGCGCGCGTGTCGGGCATTTCGGCGCGCAAGGGCGCCTTGTCCGGCCTGGCGCTCACGCCGATGGCGGTGTTCGCCATTTTGCTGATGGAGCAGACCCGCTGGATCGGCGTCGATTTGTTCGACAGCCTGGCGCCGCTGGCAGCGGTGATGCTGCTGCTCGACGTCGCCGGCCCGATCCTCACGCAACGCGCCGTCATCTGGGCCAACGAAACCCGCACCGGAAAGGAGGCTTGACATGGCACTCGAAAAATTCGCCCAATCCCAGCCGCTCACCATGGGCGTGGAGCTGGAACTGCAACTGGTCAGCCTGTCGGACTTCGACCTGGTGGCCGCTTCGCCCGACATGCTGGAACTGCTGGGGCGCGCGCCTTTCCCCGGCAACGTCACGCCCGAGATCACCGAGAGCATGATCGAGATTAATTCGAGCGTGCACACCCACCACGGCGAACTACTGAAGGAACTGCGCGAAATCCGCGACACCCTGTTGCGCGCCGGCGACCGCCTGAACGTGGGCGTGTGCGGCGGCGGCACCCATCCGTTCCAGCAGTGGTCGCAGCGCAGGATCTTTTCCAAGCCGCGTTTTCGCGAAGTGTCGGCGCTGTACGGCTACCTGGCCAAGCAGTTCACGGTGTTCGGCCAGCACGTGCACATCGGCTGCGGCTCGGGCGACGAGGCGCTGTTCCTGCTGCATGCGCTGAACCGCTATATCCCGCACTTCATCGCCTTGTCGAGCTCCTCGCCCTTCTTGCAAGGCAGCGACACGCGCTTCAATTCGGCGCGCCTGAATTCGGTGTTCGCGTTCCCGCTGTCGGGACGCGCGCCTTTCCTGCTCAGCTGGGAAGCCTTCGAGCGCGACTACTTCAGGCGCATGGAAAACACCGGCATCGTGCGCAGCATGAAGGATTTTTATTGGGACCTGCGGCCGAAGCCCGAGTACGGCACCATCGAGCTGCGCGTCTGCGACACGCCGCTCACGGTGGAGCGCGCCGCGGCGCTGGCCTGCTACCTGCAGGCGCTGTGCCGGCACCTGCTGGAGCGGAATGAGCCGCCGCCGCAGGAAGACGACTACCTGGTCTACAACTACAACCGCTTCCAGGCCTGCCGCTTCGGGCTGGACGGCACCCTGGTGCACCCGCAGACCCACGAGACGATCTCGCTGCGCGAAGACATCCTGACGACCCTGCGCCACCTGGAACCGCATGCCAAGGCGCTGGGCAGCGAAGCGGCGCTGGAGCACCTGTACAACGAAACCCATACCGGTAGCGACGCCTCTTTCCTGCGCGCGGCGCACGAGGAAGCGGGCAGCACCGAGGGCATCGTCGATGCCGCGCTGCGCCGCTTCCGCGAGGATTTTCCGGTCTAAGAGCTAGCGCCAGGCCTCAGGCCTGGCCGAGCGGGACGTGGGCGTCGGCTTCGTCGGCGGCCAGGCGCACGATCAGCATGGCCAGGTCGTGCTCGAGGCGGGCCAGGGTGGCCGCATCGAGGCTGGCCAGGGCGTCGGGCAGCACGCCCACGAAGGGCTGGGGCGCGCGCTGCAGCACGGCGTCGGCGGCGGGCAGGGTGCGCAGGGCAACGCCGCGCCGGTCCTGGCCTTCGCGCGCGCTGGCGATCAGCCCGCGGCTGCTCAGTGCGCGCACCAGGTTGCTGGCGGTGGACTGGTGGATGTCGAGGGCGCGCGCCAGCTCGGTCACGCCGATGCCGGGCGACTGGGCGATCACGGACAAAGCCCAGAGCTGGGCTCCGCCCAGGCCGGCGTCGCGCTCGACCTGGCGGAAATGGCTTTTCACCGAATTGAAGACGATGCGGAACTGACGCAATACCCGGGTCTCGGGAGCGAGCCCGTCCGCCTCGCCTTGGTTGTTCTGTTGGGACATGCCGTTATCATAGCGGAAACCGTTCTAAATTTGGTAACGCTGCACGCGCGCCGTTGCAAGCCAGGAACTTGGCCGGGGTCGGCTATACTTGCCATTCAGTGCAAGACAGAACGCAATACAGCAGGCAAGGACACCAGTGGACCAGGAAGAACAACAAGAGCGCGAGCAAGAGCGCGGCATCCGCCGGCAGGCGACAACATGGATTCATGGCGCAGGCAACAAGGCGCAGTCGGGTTTCCGGCATGCGCTTGGCATCCTCGGCGGGCGGCCGCGCTGGGAACAGGCGGTGCTGGTCGGGCTATGGGCGTTCGCAGCACTGCTGATCGCGCTGCTGGTCTACCTGATGATCCTGATTCCGCTCACTCCGGGCATAGCCGACCTGAAGCAGGTAAGCAGTGCGCGCCCGAGCGTGATGGTGTCCAGCGACGGCAAGGAACTGGGTACCTTCGAGCAGGGCCTGCAGGAGCGCGTGAAGCTGTCGCAGGTATCGCCGCACGTGGTCACCGCCCTGATCTCCACCGAAGACCACCGCTTCTACGACCACCACGGCGTGGACTTCACGCGCATCGCCGGCGCGCTCGTGGCCAGCCTGAAGGGCGACGCCCAGGGCGGCTCGACCATCACCCAGCAGCTGGCGCGCAACATGTTCCCGGAAGAGATCGGCCGCGCGCGCAGCATCAACCGCAAACTCAAGGAACTGATCACCGCGATCAAGATCGAGAACACCTACAGCAAGACCGAGATCCTCGAGGCTTACCTGAACACGGTGCCCTTCCTGTACAACGCGCGCGGCATCGAGATGGCAGCGCGCACCTATTTCGGCAAGCCGGCCCTGAAGCTCGACGTGCTGGAAGCGGCGACCCTGGTTGGCATGCTGAAGGGGACCTATTACTACAACCCGGTGACCAATCCCGAGCGCTCGCTCGGCCGGCGCAACGTGGTGCTAGGCCAGATGTACAAGCACGGCGCCTTTGACGAGAAGCGCTTCAAGTCCTTGACGAAACTCCCGCTGCGCCTGCGCTTCGAACGCCAGCTGGACCGCAGCGGCCGCGACAACCACTTCACCGCCCACGTGCGCAAGTGGCTGCTCGAATGGGCCGACGAGAACGACTACGACCTGCAACTGGACGGCCTGCGCGTCGAAACCACGCTCGACGCCGAGCTGCAGCAGGCGGCATTGCGCGCGGTCGAGCGCCAGGCCGGCGCGCTGCAGGCGGTGGCCGACGTCGAATGGGCCAATCCCGGCCTGCCCAATTCGAGCTCCACCGGCACCTACGCGGCGATCCGCCCGAACATCAAGCCCTTCGACTACTACTGGCTGTCGCATGCCGCGCAACTGGACGCTTTTGTCCGCGAAAGCGGCGAGTACCGCCGTGCGGTGGAAGGCGGCGAGGCGCCGGCCGCGGCGCTGAAGCGGCTGAAGGGCGACCGCACGTTCATGCGCGAGCTGAAAGAGAGCAAGTCGCGCCTGGAAGCCGGTTTCGTGGCGATGGACCCGGCCACCGGCGAAGTGAAGGCCTGGGTCGGCAGCCGCGACTTCGCGCGCGACCAGTACGACCACGTGGCCCAGGCCGCGCGCCAGCCGGGATCGACCTTCAAGCCCATCGTGTACGGCGCCGCACTGGAAAACGGCATCCCGCCGGAGCAGACCTATGTCGACACGGTCATGGAATTCGACATGGGCAACGGCAAGGTCTGGCGCCCGACCGACATGTCGGGCACCAGCGGGCGCCAGATCTCGATGCGCGAAGGCCTGGTGCACTCGAAGAACACGATCACGGCGCAGGTGATGCAGGATGTCGGCCTGCCGTCAGTGATCAAGCTGGCGAAAAACATGGGCATCCGCCAGAGCAAGCTGGAATCCGTGCCCTCGCTGGCCCTGGGCACCAGCCCGGTGACGCTGCTGGAAATGGTGAACACCTATTCGACCATCGCCGCCCAGGGCGAATACCGCAAGCCGGTGTTCGTGCGCCGCATCCTCGACCGCGACGGCAAGGTGGTGGCCGATTTCGCCAGCGTGGCGCCGGAACGCGCCATGTCGCAGGAAGCAAGCGTGACCCTGATCGACATCCTGCGCGGGGTGGTCAGCCGCGGCACCGGCACGGCGGTGCGCTACCGCTTCGGCGTGACCGGCGACGTGGCGGGCAAGACCGGCACCACCCAGAACAACGCCGACGGCTGGTTCATCCTGATGCATCCGAACCTGGTGGCCGGGGCCTGGGTCGGCTTCAACGACAACCGCGTGACCATGCGCAGCAATTACTGGGGGCAGGGCGGGCACAACGCGATCCTGCTGGTGGGCGACTTCTTCAAGACCGCGCTGGACGAAGGCAAGATCGACAAGGACGCGCTGTTCCCGGGCGGGCGCAAGCCGGAACCGGTGCACCGGCGTGCGGAGCCCGAGGAAGAGTTCATCGATGAAGAGGAACTGAACGAGGGCGTGCCGGCGGACGAGGCGGTCGAGGCGGCGCCGGTGGAAGACGAGGCGGTGGAAGTGGAGACGGTGCCGGAAGAGGAGATTCCGCCGCCGCCACCGCCACCGCCGACGCCGGTTCCTGCGCCGGAATATTGATCCGTCCATCGACGCCGCCGGGCTTCAACGGAATGGCGAGGGTCGATCCGCCGCCGAAGCCGGTGGCTTGAACCGTACGGTGGGCACTCCGTGCCCACGCGGAACGTCGCATCATGTTGACGAATCACCCGTCGAAATGCCAAAGCCGCGTTGACGCTTCTGGATGCGTCAACGCGGCGCTTGTTTTTCGATCAGCTCAAACGCCAACACGGCGCCAGCTTCCGCGTGGGCACGGAGTGCCCACCGTACGGTCGGTGCCATCGGCCGAAACGACGCCTTGGCTATTCTACGTTCCTATAAAATTGGCGTCCCGCCCGTCACCGCGATCCGCGCCCCCGACACATAGCTCGCCTGGTCCGACGCCAGCATCACATACACCGGCGCCACTTCCGCCGGCTGCCCCGGACGCTTCATCGGCACCTGATCGCCGAAGCTTTCCACTTCCTCCGGCGGCATGGTCGACGGAATCAGCGGCGTCCAGATCGGCCCCGGCGCCACCGAATTCGCGCGGATGCCCTTGTCCGCCAGCAGCTGGGCCAGGCCGGCCGTGAAGTTGGCGATTGCGCCCTTGGTCGTGGCATAGGCGAGCAGGGTCGGCTTCGGCTTGTCGGAATTGATCGAGCTGGTATTGATGATCGACGAACCCGGCTTCATGTGCTTCACCGCGGCTTTGCAGATGTGGAACATGGCCGTGATGTTGACCTGGAAGGTGTAGTCCCACTCTTCGTCGGGAATCTCTTCCAGCGATTCGCGCGTCATCTGGAAGGCGGCGTTGTTCACCAGGACGTCGATGCGGCCGAATTCCTGCACCGCCTTGTCGACGATGGCGCGGCAGTGGGCCGGGTCGGCGATGTCGCCCGGCACCAGCACGGCCTTGCGGCCGGCTTCCTCGACCAGGCGCGCGGTTTCTTTCGCGTCGTCGTGCTCGTTCAGGTAGGCGATCAGCACGTCGGCGCCTTCGCGCGCAAAGGCGAGGGCGACGGCGCGGCCAATGCCGCTGTCGCCGCCGGTGATGATGGTGGCTTTGTCCTGGAGCTTGCCGGAACCCTGGTAGCTGGTCTCGCCGTGGTCGGCCTGCGGTGTCAGTTGCGATTCCGTACCGGGTGGCTGCTGTTGTTGCGTGGGCTGGTTCATCGAAACATTCCTCCTTGCGTCAATCGGTTGGTGGACCGGAACCTCAGGCGCCTTGCGGCAGGCTGCGCAGGGTTGCCGGCGGTCGGACCCGGCCTTCGACCGGGAGTTCGGGTGCGGCGTCGACGGGCGCTTCCTGCAACAGCAGTTGCTGGGCGCGCGGCGCGGTCGAGATGTTCAGCTCGGCGAACATCTGCATCGCCGCCAGCAGGATCGCCTGCTGGGTATTCATGAACAGATCGTAGTCCGCGGTCTGCATGGTGTAGACGACTTCGTACTCGATGAAGTTCTGGTCGTACTTGCTCAGGTGGGCGCGGCCGAAGCTGACCTGGTCCTGTGCCTCGATGATGGCCTTGACCGCCTCCGGCACCTTCGCAGCCAGTGCGGCCGGCGTGTCGGGATGGGCACGCAGGTTGAACACCACGCGGCGCGTTTGCATGCGCTTGAAGTTCGATACCGTGTCCTTCAGCAGCGAGGCGTTCGAGATCACGATCTGCTCGCCGCTCGAGGCGCGAATGCGGGTGGTCTTCAGGCCGACCTTTTCCACCGTGCCCGAGATGCTGCCGGTGGAGATGAAGTCGCCCACCTCGAAGGGCTTGTCGAGCGCGATCGACAGCGAGGCGAACAGATCGCCCAGCACGTTCTGCACCGCCAGCGCGATGGCGATACCGCCGATACCGAGGCTGGCGACGAACGTGCTGACGTCGATCCCCAGGTTCGACAGCAGGGCCAGGGCGAAGATCACCCAGACGGCCGTTTGCAGCACCCAGATGATCAGGGTGTGGGCGATCGTCACCTGGCCGTCGTTGCCGTGGTGCGAGTGGGTGCGGAAGTAGCGGCTGGCCGTGACCTTGACCGCATTGTGCAGGTAGATCGCCAGTTGCAGGCCGAGGGTCAGGAACCACAGGTGGCCGACGCGCGCATTCCAGGGCGGCGGCAGGTCGAGGGCGGACAGGCCGATCAGGATAGCGGTGGCCAGCACCACCAGGTTGCTGGTGCGGGCCAGGGTGCGGCGCAGCACTTCGGCCACCGGACGGTGGGCGGCTTCGTCGCTCAGCTGGTCGAGGCGGCGCCGGAACAGGACCAGTGCGGTATGGATGGCGAGGAACGCGGCGACCGCCAGGCCGGCGGCGAACAGTGCGTTCGTCAGCGAGATGTCGAGGGATGCGATAAAGGCGCGGATATCCACATTGGGCTCCTTTCATTGAAGAGGTGGCGCAAGGGCGCGCGGATGCATGGCGGCAGGCGCCGGCGGCGCGGGCCGCCGGGCATGCTGCCGCGGCTGGCGGGCCGGAAGCCGGGCCAGGCGCGGCAGGGGATGGACGCACGGGGCGTCCGGGGGAAGCTGCTTCTTACTTTTTACCGAGGTGTTCGCGCACGGCGCTGACCGAAGGGCCGACCGCTTTCACGGCTTTTTCGAGCTCTTCCTTCGACACGCCGAGGGCTTCGGTCCAGTGGCGCACTTCGTAGTCCTCGTGCACGTTGATACGGGAACGGTCCTGCTGGCCGCGGTCTTGTTTGTTGTCGGACATGATGGCCTCCTATTGACGAGTTTGAATCCAATATGCCAGCGGTCCCGGGCATAGTCCGTTAAGCACTTCACCTTCTGCTTGCATTTCTTATGGCGCTGCAGGTTGTTCGCGTGGCCATGCGCATTGAATGAAAGGTTGCAGTACTAACTCTTCCATGGCGTTTTGAGGTAGGCTTATTACATAAAACACCATGGAGGAGCCAACGTATGACCTATGAAACAACCCAGCCGGAGCGCAGCGCGATAGATGCGGCCTCCGGCATCACCGCCCTCGACTTCGGCACCAACTGGTGCGGCTATTGCCGCGCCGGCGAACCGCTGATCGAGCAGGCATTGCAGGACTACCCGCAGGCGAAGCACATCAAGGTCGAGGATGGCCCTGGCCGCCCGCTGGGCCGCTCGTTCCGCATTAAGCTGTGGCCGACCGTGGTGGTCATGAAGGATGGCGTGGAAGTGGCGCGCGTCACCCGCCCGGTTGACGCCGACGAAGTGCGTGCAGCCCTGGCCAAGGCGGGCAATCCATGACCGCACCGAAGAACCGCGCGCGCACGGTGTTGTTCGCAAGCCTGATCGGCACCACCATCGAATTCTTCGACTTCTACATCTACGCCACGGCAGCGGTGCTGGTGTTTCCGAAGCTGTTCTTCCCGGGCTCGGACCCCACGGCCGCCATGCTGCAGTCCTTTGCCACCTTTGCGATCGCCTTCTTCGCGCGCCCGATCGGCTCGGCCGTGTTCGGCCACTACGGCGACCGCATCGGCCGTAAAGCCACACTGGTGGCGGCCCTGCTGACCATGGGTATCTCGACCATCGTGATCGGCCTGCTGCCGACCTACGCCGCCATCGGCACGCTGGCGCCGCTGCTGCTCGCCCTGTGCCGCTTCGGCCAGGGCCTGGGCCTGGGCGGCGAATGGGGCGGGGCGGTGCTGCTCGCCACCGAGAACGCGCCGCCGGGCAAGCGCGCCTGGTACGGCATGTTCCCGCAGCTGGGCGCGCCGATCGGCTTCTTCCTCTCGGGCGGTACCTTCCTGCTGCTCACCCAAACCCTGAGCGAGGACCAGTTCTTTGCCTGGGGCTGGCGCGTGCCCTTCTGGGCCAGCGCGATCCTGGTGGCCGTTGGCCTGTATGTGCGCCTGAAGATCACCGAGACGCCCGACTTCCAGAAAGTGCTCGACCGCGGCGAGCGCGTAAAGGTGCCGGTCGTGGCCGTGCTGCGCGACCACGGCGGCCCGCTGGTGCTGGGCACGCTGATGGCGCTGTCGACCTTCGTGCTGTTCTACCTGATGACGGTGTTCGCGCTGAGCTGGGGCACCACCAGCCTGGGCTTCTCGCGCACCGACTTCCTGTTCATGCAGCTGGGCGCGGTGGTGTTCTTCGGACTGACGATCCCGCCGTCTGCGCTGATCGCCGACCGCTTCGGCCGGCGCGCCGCGATGATCGCGGTGACGCTGGGGATCATCCTCTTCGGCCTCACCTTCGGCCAGCTGTTCGTGTCCGGCCACACGGGCACCGTGATGCTGTTCATGATCATCGGCCTGGGCCTGATGGGGCTGACCTACGGGCCGCTGGGTACGCTGCTGGCCGAGCTGTTCCCGCCGGCGGTGCGCTACACCGGCGCCTCGCTGACCTTCAACCTGGCCGGCATCCTGGGCGCCTCGCTGGCGCCCTACATTGCCACCAAGCTGGCGACCGAATACGGGATCGCGTCGGTGGGCTGGTACCTGTCGGGCGCGGCGCTGCTGAGCCTGGTGGCGCTGATCCTTACCAGCGGCAAGGCGCGCGAGCACGTGCGCGAGAAGGCGGTGGCGGAGTAAGGCAGTGTGCGCCGCCGCGTCGGTTCGACCGTGGGTTGGACGCGTGGGCGGCGCACACGCCGCGGCAATGCACAGGCAAGGGTGTAGCCGACCACCCTACGTAGGGTGGTCGGCCATATCGAGAACAGGATGATGACACGGCGTGAATGCCGCCCACGCGTTCGATCCACGCCAGTCGTCACGCGGCCCGGAACCGAGCCACAGGAAACACGTCAGAACGAATACACCAGCGTCAGCGACGTCTGCGTATCGGTGTTCTTCTTGTCCTCGGGAACATTCGTGTCGTTGCGCGCGCTGAAGGCGGCCTTCATCTGCATGGTGTCGTTGATCTTGGTGCTCAATGCCGATTCGGCGATCGAGTGCACGTTCGAGGTGCCGCGCTCCACGCTCACGGTCTGCACGAAGGCCGCCGAAGGGCTGACCTGCCAGCGAAAGCGCGCCGCGCCGCGCACGGTGAAGCCGTTCTCGGTGTCGCCGCTCTCGCGCTGGCCGGTGAAATAACCCGGACCGATTTCCACGTCGAGCGCCTTGGTGTCGGTGTTGAACAGCTGCGAGCCGTGACCGACCGCGAACGAGGTGTAGCGCGTGTAGGCGCCGAACTTGTCGTTCACGTGCGAGCCCAGCACAAAGGCGCGCGAGCCTTCCTTCATCAGCTTGTAGGCGGCCTTGGCCGACAAGGCCCAGCGCTCGGCCGAACGCTGGCGGTAGCGTTCGCCGTCGTCGTCGGTGATCTCGTCTTCCTTGAAGTAGCCGCTCAGGATGTACTCGTTGCTCCAGTCGGCGGTCTCGTGGCGGGCGTCGATCTTGCCGGTCACCGAGGTGCCGGTGGTGTTGCCGGTGGTGGTGATCGCGCCCAGCTCGGCCGAGGTGAACCAGCCGCCTTCGGGAATCGTGTCGGGACGGGCGACGGTCAGGCCGTTGTGGATGTTGCCGATGGTCGGGAGCTCGTCGGCAGCGCCGCCGGCGGCAGCTGCGACGCCGTGTGCGGATGCCAGCAGGGCCAGCGCGTACAGGGGAAGTGATTTCATAAGCATCGTTGCATCAGGGCCGGGCCGGGGAGGCGCCTGCCGGTCGTTCATTCGTTCAGAGGAAGGAGCGCCGGTGCACGTTCTGCGGCAATGGGGCTCGGCCGACATTGTATCCCAGAAGCAGCACGCACACGCCTTTCCGGCCAAACAGAAATCCCATCTGCGGCGCATAAGCGACTCAGCCTTAGCCTCGGCCGTGGCATGTTCATGTTCCGATATAGACGATCTTGAAGATGAACAGCGCGGCGATGATCCAGACCACCGGCTTGACCTCGCGTGCGCGCCCGGTGGTCAGCTTCAGGGCCGCATACGTGATGAAGCCGAAGGCGATGCCTTCCGCGATGGAGTAGGTGAACGGGATCACCAGCGCCGTGATCGCCGCCGGGATGCTCTCGGTGGTGTCGCCCCATTCGATGTCGCCGAGGTCGCGCAGCATGAGGCAGGCCACGAACAGCAGGGCAGGGGCGGTGGCGTAGGCCGGCACCACGCCGGCCAGCGGTGCGATGAACAGGCAGGCCAGGAACAGCGCCGCCACGGCCAGGGCCGTGAGGCCGGTGCGTCCGCCGGCCTGCACGCCGGCCGCGCTTTCGATGTAGGCGGTGGTGCTGGAGGTGCCCAGCACGGAGCCGGCCACGATGGCGCCGCTGTCAGCCAGCAGGGCCTTGTTCAGGCGTTCCATCTTGCCCTCGACCAGCAGGCCGGCGCGGCTGGCCACGCCCATCAGGGTGCCGGTGGCGTCGAACAGCTCGACCAGGAAGAACACCAGTACCACGTTCAGGATGCCGACCGACAGGGCGCCCGGGATGTCCAGCTTGAACAGGGTCGGGTCGATCGACGGCGGCATCGAGAAAATGCCCTTGAAGGTGTTCCCGCCGAAGAAGAAGCTCAGCACGGTCACCACGATGATGCCGATCAGGATCGCGCCGCGCACCTTCAGGCGGTCGAGGGTGACGATCAGGATGAAGCCGACGATGGCCATCACCGCCGGCGGGGCGTGCAGGTCGCCGGCCTTGACCAGGGTCGGCTCGCTGCCGACCACGATGCCGGCGTTCTTCAGCGCGATCAGGGCCAGGAACATGCCCAGGCCGACGGTGATGGCCACCCGCAGCGAATGCGGGATGCCGTTCACGATCATGCCGCGCAAACCGAACACCGACACCAGGATGAACAGGCAGCCCGAGATGAAGACGGCGCCCAGCGCCGCCGGCCAGGCCACGCCCATGCCCAGCACCACGGCGTAGGCGAAATAGGCGTTCAGGCCCATGCCTGGGGCCATGCCGATCGGGTAGTTGGCGTACAGGCCCATCACCGCCGTGCCGAGGGCGGCGACGATGCAGGTGGCGACGAACACCGCCTCCTTCGGCATGCCGGCGTCGCCCAGGATCGAGGGATTGACGAAGATGATGTAGGCCATCGTCAGGAAGGTGGTCAGGCCGGCGAGCAGCTCGGTGCGCACGTCGGTGCCGCTTTCCTTGAGTTTGAAATAATTGTCGAGCATGGGCAGCGCTGCTCCGATATCAGAATGGTTAGTGGGATTGGATGGGCGAAGCATACACTGCCGCGCACCGCGCCGTCAGCAAGCTTGTCGGAACAGCCATACAGCTTGCCCGTTCGTCCGCCCGTTGCCGCTCTGCTCCATGTCAATATTCTTTCCTTGATTTATGTTGCAGCATTGGTATCATCGACTTGCTGGCTGTCATGTCGACGGCCGCCAATCTGTGAGCCCGCGATGCGAATCCGTGCCTACCTGTACCTGATGGCCGCAGCAATCATGATACCGGTCGTCCTGTTCGCGGGCCTGGCCCTGCGCCTCCTGCAGCAGGCCGAGGCCGACGCCGCCATGGCCGACATCGCCCACACGGCGCGCCGCGTGGCGCTGCTGGTGCAGGACGAGCTGGCCGATACCGAAGTCCACCTGCGCGCGCTGGCCGCGTCGCCGGCCCTGGCCAGGGGCGACCTGGATGCCTTCCGCGAAGAAGCCGCGACCACGCCGCACCGCAACTCGACCTGGATCGTCCTGCTCGACGAGGGGGGCCGCCAGCTGATCAACACCGTGGTCCCGGCCGGCACGCCGCTGCCGCCGGAACCGGTGACGCCGAACTTCGCCAACCTGTTCAGCCGGCAGCGCGCTCTGGCCACCGACCTGATGGCGGGGCGGGTGAGCGGACGCCTGATGACCTATCTCGCGATCCCGGTGCAGGCCGGCGGGCGCCGCTACGCGCTGGCCGCCGGCTTCAGCAACGAACACTTCCGGCCGCACCTGGGCCAGGACGGCGTGCCGGCCGATTGGCAGGTCGACCTGGTCGACCGCAAGGGCAAGCTGATCGCCTCGAACCTGGGTTCGGTGGAACTGGTGGGGCAGCCGGCGGCGCCGGCGCTGGCCGAGGCGGCGGCCGGCGCCGCCCAGGGCACCCTCGAACTGGCCCTGCGCCGCGGCGAGCCCGCGCACGCCGCCTGGGTCCAGGTGGGGTCCTGGGGCTGGACCCTGGCCGTGGCCGCGCCATCCGCCGGGACCGGGCTGGCGCAGGCCGGACGCCCGCGCCAGCTGGCCGGCGCCGTGCTGCTGGCCGCGCTGGCCTGCGCGGCGCTGCTGGCCACTTGGTTCGCGCGCATGCATGCGCGTTCGATCGGCGTGGCGGTCGATGCCGCCGTGGCCTTAGGGCACGGCGTGCTGCCCGACGCCAGGGGCTCGCGCATCGTCGAGATCGACCGCCTGCTCGACGCCCTGCGCCAGGCCGGCGCCGAACTGCGCCGCGCCCAGTCCTTCCGCGAACACGCCGGCAACGAACGCCAGCTGCTGCTCGAGCGCGAGCAGCATGCGCGCCAGATGGCGGAAGAGGAAAACCGCGCCAAGGACCAGTTCCTGGCCATGCTCGGCCACGAACTGCGCAATCCGCTGGCCCCGATCGGCACCGCCGCCCAGCTGCTCAAGATGCCCGGGCTCGACGTGCACCGCGCGCGCTACGCCGCCGACGTGATCGGGCGCCAGATCGAGCACATGAACCGCCTGCTGAGCGACATGCTGGACGTGTCGCGCGTGACGCGCGGGCTGGTCACGCTGAACCTGGACGACATCGACCTGCGCGCCGTGGTCGAACGCGCCGTCGAGCAGACCCGGCCCCTGATGGAGGAATGCCAGCACCGGCTCGAACTGCGCCTGCCGAAGCATCCGGTGCTGGTGCGCGCCGACCAGACCCGCCTGACCCAGGTGGTGGCGAACCTGCTGACCAACTCGGCCAAGTACACGCCGCCGCGCGGCCACGTCCAGCTGAGCCTGGGCAGCGGTGGCGACGAGGCCACGCTCACCGTGGCCGACGACGGCGAGGGCATCGCCCCGGAATTGCTGCCGCGCGTGTTCGACCTGTTCTCGCAGGGCGAACGCAAGCCGGACCGCCCCCAGGGGGGGCTGGGCCTGGGCCTGGCCCTGGTGCGCAGCCTGGTGCAGCTGCACGGCGGCAGCGTCGACGCCAGCAGCCCCGGGCGCGGCGGCGGCAGCATCTTCACCGTGAAGCTGCCGCTGAAGGTCGAGCTGCCGGCCCTGAGCCGGGCGCCGCTGCCGGCGCGCTCGGCCGAGGGCGGAGCGGGCGCGCCGCAGCACGCCTTCCAGCCCGCACTCCAGGGTGCGCCCCAGGGCGGCCTGAGGATCATGCTGGTCGACGACAACATCGACGCCGCCGTCAGCCTGTCGCTGCTGCTGGAAGCGGCCGGCGACCACCTGGTGTCGACCTATTACGACGCCGCCAGCGCGCTCGAGTGGGCGGCCTTCGAGCGGCCCGACGCCTTTATCCTCGACATCGGCCTGCCCGACATGAACGGCTACGAACTGGCGCGGCGCTTGCGCGCGCTGCCGGAATTTGCCGACACCCTGCTGATCGCGCTGACCGGCTATGGCCAACTGAAGGACAAGGTGCGGGCGCGCGAAGCCGGCTTCGACCTGCACATCGCCAAGCCGGCCGAACCCGAAGCCATCCTGGCGGCGCTGGCCGGGGTGCGCGTGGCGGGCGCCGAACATCCGGCGCGCGCGCCGACGAACGCGTAAGCCGGACCCTGGATTTGCTAACATGGCGCCTTCATCACTCGAGATCCATGCCCATGCCGAAAAATAAGAAGCCGGTGCCGCGCAAAGGCGCCGCCGCATCCGCCAGCCAGTCCGCGAACGAAGCCGACCTCGACGCCATCGCCCAGGCCCTGGCCGACCTCGCGCTCGAGGTGGCCGAGGGCGAGGAGGACGACCCCGAACTGGCCGCCGCGCGCGAGGAGGAACTGGTGGTGGCGGTGCGCAAGGCCCTGCGCCGCAAGCGCGACGAAGTGCTGTACGGCGCCATCGAGCTGGCCCGCTACACCGATCCCGAGGCCTGCCGCCTGCTGCGCGCCCACGTGGGCGAACAGGCCGCGACCCTGCACCTGCGCAAGGAAGGCGAACCGGAACGCGAGATCGACGCCTTTTTGATTCCGCTGTTCGTGCGCAGCGGCGGCGGCCTGGTGGCCGAAGAAACCTTTGCCGACGATGCCGCCTACGAGGAACTCGCGGCCAGCTTCGTCGCTGCCGACCTCGACAGCAAGGACGCCAGGGTGGCGCTGGTGCGCCATGCCTACGACCTGGCCGAGATCGACCACATTCCCTACAGCGCCCTGCAGGAACTGCTGCGCGAGGCGGCTGCCAGCCTCGGCAGCAAGAAGCCGGTGGCGGCGCCGCTGCTGGAAGCGAGCATCCGCGGCTGGACCGGCGAGCGTTTCGCCCCCGACGAAGACGCAATGGAACTGCGCTTCCTGCTCGGTTTCTCGATGAAGCGCGTGGGCGACCCGTTCTACGAGGTGCCGAAGGACGAGATCGGCGCCGACGTGTACTTCGCCGAGCGCATGCGCCGCTACCGTGCCTGGACCGAACGCGTGACGCCGCTCGTGGCGCGCTGCCTGGCGGCCGACCCCGAGCGCCTGTCGATCAGCTTCCTGTACCAGGACCTGTTCTACGGCGCCAAGGAGCAGGGCGTGGCCGAGCTGGCGATGCTCGGGCTGCTGGCGGAAATCAACGGCCTGCTGCATGAAAAGGAGCTGGCGCCGGATGCGGTGCGCGCCGTGGTGGCGCCGCTCGACGGCGGCGACCACGCCACCCTGCGCGTGAACCTGTACGCGCTCGACGGCGGCCCGCCCTGGGGCGGCGTCAGCAAGCCGGTGGACCTGGCGGCCGATCTCGGCGCCGAGGTCGACGAGCTGTGCGATGCGCTCGCCACGATCGGCATCGACGACGTGTCGACCGCCGACGGCTTCAGCGAGGACGGCCATCCGGAAGGCGCCCAGCCGTATCCGAACGAGCAGGGCTAGTCCGGCACCCGGCCGGCCCTCCGCCGGCATGTTGATGGGGCCTCTATCTGCTGCAATGCAGCATTCTGGACTGTATTGACCCCGGCGGCCGTGCATTTCGCACGGTCGTTCCTTTCCGCTTCGCCTACAACCTGGTCCGGCCTGCCGCCATGCGAAATATGGCGCAGACAACGCGTCCACAGTGTATTTCTGGGCCGCGCACGATTGCTCAGCTCAGCAATATGGACGAGTTTTCGTAGTTGTTTTTCTTGTATCGAAGTAGGATGATCCCTACAGATGAGGCAGCGCAACACCAGGCTCTCCTATGAGAACGCGGTTACTGCTGAGCCAAGATCGTTTCCTCAGCCGAAGCTTGCCATGCATAACTGAAAATAATGGCAAATTTGCATGTTACGATTGCTCGGTCCGGTGTAACAACCCAGCCCGAAACGAAGGCCGCTGCGCCATGCGCCAGCCCTCCAGGCGCCCGGTCTACCCGGCTCCAAGATCAACTAAAGCGCCACCAAGGCGAAAGGAAATCAACATGCAGACCCTTATCGTGTTTTGCCACCTCCGTTGGGATTTCGTGTTTCAGCGTCCCCAGCACCTGATGACGCGTCTGGCGGAACACTACAACATCCTCTTCGTCGAGGAGCCGGTGCAAACCGAAGGGCCCGCACACCTGAAGGAAACGGCCGTCGCGCCGAACATCACGGTGTGCCAGCCGCATACCAATGTCCCGCACTACGGCTTCCACGACGACCAGATCCCGGTCCTGCAAGGCCTGCTGTCCGACCTGGTCCCTGAAGGCGAGCGTCCGGTCGTGTGGTTCTACACCCCGATGGCGCTGCCGCTGCTGCAGGGCCTGGACCCGGCGCTGGTCGTGTACGACTGCATGGACGAACTGTCCGCCTTCAAGAACCCGCCGAAGCAGCTGCTGCAGCGCGAATCGGCCCTGCTGAACATCGCCGACCTGGTCTTCACCGGCGGCCCGAGCCTGTACGAAGCCAAGAAGAACCGTCATCCGAACGCGCACTGCTTCTCGAGCAGCGTCGACGCCGCCCACTTCCGCCAGGCCCTGGACGCCGCCATCTCGCACCCCGAGCAGGCCCACGTTGCCGGTCCGCGCCTGGGCTTCTATGGCGTGATCGACGAGCGCTTCGACACCGGCCTGGTGCGCGAGATGGCCGCCGCCCACCCGGAATGGCAGATCGTGCTGGTCGGCCCGGTCGTGAAGATCGACCCGGCCGAGCTGCCGCGCGCCGAGAACGTGCACTACATGGGCCAGCGCGGCTACCAGGAACTGCCGAAGTTCCTGGCCGGCTGGGACGTCTGCCTGCTGCCGTTCGCCATGAACGAATCGACCAAGTTCATCAGCCCGACCAAGGTGCTGGAGTACATGGCGGCCGAAAAGCCGAGCGTCAGCACCCCGATCACCGATGTCAAGGTGCCCTACGGCGACGTGGTCGCGATTGCCGAAACCCCGGCCGAGTACATCGCCGCCTGCGAACGCATGCTGGCCCAGTCGGCCGAAGAGAATGCGGCCATGGCCAAGCGCATGCGCGAAGTCGTCGCCAACACCTCGTGGGACAAGACCGCCGCCCGCATGCATGAGCTGATCAGCAACGCCGTCCCAGGCAACAAGGCCCGTCCGGCGCCGGTGGTTACCGAGGCCGTGATCGAGAAGCGCGTCGAGCCGCTGCCGGTGCAGGCTGCGTAAGCGATTCAGGTTGTATGAGAAGCCCGCCCGGCGACAGCCTGGCGGGTTTTTTTACGTGCAGTGGAGCGGCTGACGGCTTGCCTTACCTGCGAACGTGAACGTACGGTGGGCACTCCGTGCCCACGCGGATACGTGCGCGACCTTGCACCCGCTGCGGGAAGATGTCGCTCGTATCGCCGAGCGAGGCCACGCCGCATCCTCGGTTTGCCTTCATCTCATCCGTTTCGAGCGACCTGTCACCGTAACGGACTCCGGAGCCGTGCGTACCCGCGTGGGCACGGAGTGCCCACCGTACAACCCCTCGCGCCCTCAATGTCGAAAAGACGGATTCGACGGCGGTACCGTCGCAGGCTGCAACGCGATACCCTCCTGGTCCGCCAGCCGCACGATCGACAAGGGATGCGCAAACCGTATCCCTTCGCGCTCGAAGCTGCGGTAGATCTCGAGCAAAATCGCCTGCTGGGTATCCATGTGCGCGATGTAGTCCGGGCTCTGGAAGTGGTACACCACCTCGAAATTGAGCGACCACTCGCCGTAGTTGAAGAAGTGCGCCCGCTCGAAGGCGGCCTTCGGGGCGGCCGCCACCACTTCCCGGATCAGCTCTGGAATGCGCGCCAGCTGCTGCTCGCTGCTGCCGTAGGCCACGCGCAGCACAAAAGCCACGCGCCGGGTTTCCATGCGCTTGTGGTTGTGGATGCGGCTCTTGAGCAGGTCGCCGTTCGAGAAGATCACCTGTTCGCCGCCCAGCCCGCGCAGGCGCGTGGTCTTCAGGCCGATGTGCTCGACCGAGCCCAGCACGTCGCCGACGATGATGAAGTCGCCGATCTCGAAGGGCTTGTCGAGCATGATGGAGAGCGAGGCGAACAAGTCGCCCAGGATGTTCTGCACCGCCAGCGCGACTGCGATGCCGCCCACGCCCAGGCTGGCCACCAGGGCCGTGATGTTGAAGCCGAAGTTGTCGAGCACCATCAGGAAGGCGACCACCCACAGCGCCAGGCGCGACAGGAAGACAATGATGGTGCGCGAGGCCTTGCGGCCGTCACTGGCGATGTAGTGGTCGCGCCAGGCACGCAGCAGGGTGTCGCCCCATATCGCCAGCTGCAGGATCAGGGCCGCGACCGCCACCCGCGAGACGATCAGGTGCTGCTTGTCGCTTAGCTCCAGGGCCAGGGAGCCGAGATAGGCCGCCATCGCCAGCATGATGAGGATGTAGGTCTTGCGCAGCATCTGGGCGAGCAGCTCGTTGACGCTGATCTCGGCCAGCGCATCGGTGCGCCGCGGCGCGGCCTGCAGGCGGTGCAGGACGAAACGGCGCACCCAGTACAGGGCGAGCATCACGCCGAGGGTAATGGCGACGGCCAGCGCCCAGCTTTCGAGGTTGTTGTTGAGGAAGGTAAGGTGCATCCGGGCTCCGGCCAAGCTTGTCATCGCCTAGTGTGCTGTGCACCGCGGGCGGAGCGCGCACAATTGACACACGGCAGGAAGCATCCTACATTGCCATCTTTGCAAGCGAGGATGGCACGGCATGCGCAAGGACACGCGGACCTGGACAGTTTCTTGCGGCACCCTGGTGCTGGACAGCGCGGGGCGCCTGCTGCTCGGCCACGTCACCGGCACCGCCCATTGGGACATCCCGAAGGGCATGCAGGACCCCGGCGAAACGACCCTGGAAGCGGCAATGCGCGAGCTGCGCGAGGAAAGCGGGGCCGCGTTCGCGCCGGAGCGCTTCGCCGACCTCGGCGAATTCGCCTACCGGCGCGACAAGCGCCTGCACCTGTACCGGGTCGAGGCCGGCGCCGAGCTGGGCGATTTGTCGCAACTGGTGTGCACCAGCTGGTTCCCGCACCACAGGACCGGCAAGCCGACCCTGGAAATGGACGGTTTCCGCTGGGCCGGCCGCGCCGACATCAGCCAGCTGTGCTGGCCGAGGATGGCGAACCTGCTGCTGACGCTGGACTGGTGAGGCCCGCCGGCCCGCGGGCGGCAGCCGGCAGCGGCGGGGCCAGCGCCGTCGCGATCGTGTCCAGGGTCGCCGGTTTGGTCAGGTGCAGGTCGAAGCCGGCGCGCGCGCTGCGTTCGCGGTCGGCCGGGCCGCCCCAGCCGGTCAGCGCCACCAGGCGCAGGCCGTCGTTGCGCGGGTCCTTGCGGATTTCCGCCGCCACATCGTAGCCCGACATGCCCGGCATGCCGAGGTCGAGGAAGACCACGGCCGGCGCAAACGCCGCCAGCGTGCGCAGCGCCGTGTCGCCGTCATGGGCGGTGGCCGTCGTGTGCCCCATCGCAGCCAGCAGGGCGGCCAGGGTGTCGGCGGCATCGCGGTTGTCGTCGACCACCAGGATGCGCAGCGCCGCAAATACCGGCAAGCGGACAGGATCGTCCGCCGCTTTCCCTCCCGGGCCATCGGCCTGCGGGCCGGCCAGCGGCAGGCGCACCGTGAAGACGCTGCCGGCGCCGCTGCCCGGGCTGGCGGCGGCGACGCTGCCGCCGTGCAGCTCGACCAGGCTGCGTACCAGCGACAGGCCGATCCCGAGGCCGCCCAGGCTGCCATTCCCCCCGACCTGGGTGAACATCTGGAACACGCGTTCGAGCGAATCGGCCGGGATGCCGATGCCGTTGTCGCGCACGCTGATCGCCAGTTCCTGCCCCTGAGTTTGCGCGGCGAGTTCGATCGCGCCGCCGGGCGGCGTGTAGCGCGCCGCGTTGTTCAGCAGGTTGCTGACCACCTGGGTCAGGCGCGTCGGGTCGGCGTACAGCGTGACGGGCTGCGGCGGCAGGCGCAGGCTGAAGCGGTGGCGCGCGGCCTCGATCAGCGGCGCGCTGGTGTCGGCGGCGGCGCGCAGCAGTTCGCCCAGGTCGATCCATGCGCGCCGTAATTCCACCTGGCCGCGCGTCACGCGGGCGACGTCGAGCAGGTCGTCGACCAGGTGCACCAGCTGGTCGAGCTGGCGGTCCATGATCGCATGCACGCGCGCGCTGGCGGCCGGGTCGGCGCCGCCGTGGCGCAGCAGCTGGATGCCACTGCGGATCGGCGCCAGCGGGTTGCGCAGTTCGTGCGCCAGGGTGGCCAGGAATTCGGTCTTCAGGCGGTTCGCCTCGGCCAGGTCGGCCGCCAGGCGGCGCAGTTCTTCCTCGCCGCGGCGGCGTTCGGTGATGTCCATGAACAGCACCGCGACCCGGTGCTCGGCCGGCGTGCCGATCGGGGTGGCGTACAAATCGAACCAGCGGCCCAGCGCGCGCGCCTCGTTGACGAAGCGCGCCGGCTCGCCGGTCGCCACCACGCGCCCGAAGATATCGAACCAGTGCTGCTCGTGCTCGGGCGCGATGTCGCGCATGCGGCGGCCCACGGCGTCCTGCAGGCCGGTCTGGCCGTCGAAAGCCGGATTGGTTTCCACGAAACGGTAGTCGCAGGGCAGGCCGGCCTCGTCGAACAGGACCTCGATCACGCACATCGCCTCGTCCATGGCCTCGAACAGGGTGCGGTAGCGTTCCTCGCTGGCGCGCAGCTGGGCTTCGGCCTCGAACTGGCGGGTGGCGTCGATCACCACGCCGCTGACCGCGCGCGGCGCGCCGTCGCTGCCGGCGTCGACCTGGCCGCGCGCGATCACCCAGCGCCAGCGTCCTTCGGGTGCGCGCACGCGGAAGGTGGCGTCGTAGCCGGCGCCGCTCTCGATCGAGGCGCGCAGGCGTGCGCGGGTGGTGGCCAGGTCGTCGGGGTGCAGCGCCGCCAGGTAGGCGGCCATCGGGGCGCCGGGCGGCAGCACGCCGCCGAACATGGCGGCCAGGCGGGCGTCGCCGTGCACCTGGTCGGCGGCGATGTCCCATTCCCAGACCGCGAGGTTGGCGGCGGCGAGGATGGTTTCCAGGCGCGAGCTGGCCTGGCCCAGGGCCCGTTCGGCGCGGCGCCGTTCGGCGGCGGTATGAAAGGCGTCGAGGTAGAAGCGGGCCTTGGCGGCCAGGATGGTTGGCGACACCGGATCGTTCAGGGCCGCGATGGCGCCGGCTTCGTAGACTTGCTCGAGCAGGGCCGGTGCCGAGCGCGGAGACGGCGGCAGGCCCAGCACCACCACCGGGGTGTGGCTGGAACGGCCGTTGGCGCGCACCAGGCCGACGGTTTGCAGCAGGGCGGCGTCGTCGCCGGCATGGCCGACCAGGATCAGGGCGAAGTCGGTGGTGTCCGCCAGGGCCAGGGCGTGGGCGGCGGACCTGGCCCGCACCACCGCCTGGCCCAATTGGGCGCCGACCTGGGCCACCGCCGGATCGAGCTTATCCGATTCGCATACGAACAGGATCAGGCCGGCGGCGCTCACCGCCCGGCCTCGGGCAGCAAATGACGGTGGGGCGCGGCGGGCGCGGATGCGGATTGACTGTGTTTCATGGGTGGGCGGCCGGGGCACGGGGCGGGTCCGGTTCTTGTTGTCCTCGACGTCAGAATGTAAAAGCGGCGCGCGAGAATGTCAATCTTTGCACGGCCGTACGCGTGCGCGGCGGCATTGCCTTGCCTGTGACATTGTTTCCACAGGCGAAGCCGAAAAGCCTTCCTGCGCTTCGCCCCGGTCGCGTTTGGGCGTAGCATGGGCGCACGCCCGGCCAGTGACCTGGCAGCAGACGACAGGGCGCGGACAAGGAGACAGCAAAATGCAAGACGCAGCACATACCCCCGAGCACGGCACCGAAGGCTACGACGTCGCCACCATCATGGGCGGACTGTATGGCGACGGCATCATCGCCTGCAAGGGCGCCTTCGAGCGCGCCTGGGTCGAGCGCCTGGGGCAGGATATCGCCACGCTGTTCGCGGAAGCGCGCGCGCGGCCGGGCGGCGCCCTCGAACGCGGGCCGAACCGCTATTACGTGGAGGCGCATCCCGAGCGCATTTCCGGCTTCGCCGACATCATCGGCCATCCCTGGGTGGTGGCGGTCTGCCGCGCGGTGCTGGGACCGGATTACCGGGTGGTCGAGGCCGGCTTCGACATTCCCGGGCCGGGCGCGCTGCACCAGCCCTGGCACCGCGACTTCGCCTCGCCCGAGGCGACCCTGAAGGGCCGGCGCCTGAATTCGCTCGCTTTCAACATCACCACGGTCGACGTGGACGAGGACATGGGCCCGTTCGAGATCGCGCCCGGCACCCAGTGGGACGACCTGGGCGAGGGCGACCCGATGTTCCCGCCGCGCGAGCTGTGGGGCCGCTACGAGGCGCGCGCCCAGCGCAAGCTGCCGCGCATGGGCGACATCTCGGCGCGCTCGGCGCTGACCATCCACCGCGGCACGGCGAACCGCTCGGACCGTTCGCGCCCAGTGTTCGTGCTCGGCGTCGACGCCCCGGATGCGCGCAACGCCGACAAGCACGATTTGCAGCTGAGCCGCGCCTACTACGAAAGCCTGGCGCCGCAGCTGCGCGAGCACATCACCTGCCGCGTGGTCGACGACCTGGAGAATATCGTGCAGGCGCATACCATCGAGGGACTGCGCATGGGACTGACGATGTAGGGGCAGAAAGGAAGAAGCCTGCGCGGCTTGCACCGCGCAGGCTTCCCCTGCTGTTGTAACACGTCAGTCCGGTCTCAGGGCTTGCCCGCGTCCTCGCTGTCCGGCTCGGTGCTGACCGTGTCCGGCAGCGACTCGGTAACGCTGCCCGGCATCTGGCCGACACGGCGCGTGTCGTCGCCCTGGATGTCGAGGCTCACTTCCTCGGCCACCTCGAAGCGG
The DNA here is from genome assembly GCF_057801335.1 of Massilia sp. BAP21. Taxonomy (NCBI): domain Bacteria; kingdom Pseudomonadati; phylum Pseudomonadota; class Betaproteobacteria; order Burkholderiales; family Oxalobacteraceae; genus Massilia; species Massilia sp. BAP21. The sequence continues at coordinate 4,982,507 of NZ_CM173596.1, read as the reverse complement.
CCATCCTCGGCGCCTTCTTCTCCCGGCAACAGATTCTCCGAGCGGTTCAGATCGTCGGTACCCGGCTGCGCCGTCTGCTGGTTGTCTTGCGGTTTGGCTTGCTGGTCTGGTGTCGTCATGCGTCCTCCGTATTCGCGTTGAAGATCATGAGGCGATTATCACGCAGAGGAGCCGGCGCAGGCGCACGCTACTTGCGCGCCCTGGTCTTCGGCAGGTTCTTTTCCAGGATCGCCCACAGGATCAGGCCATAGGCCAGCAGGCGGATCAGGTAGTGGAGGGGCGAATCCTCGCCGCCGGCATCGTGCAGCGCCGAATACAGGCGGTGCACCCCTTCGATGAAGAAGGAGAGGGCGAAGTAGAGGAAGAAGCGGTCGCCCGAATCGCGCCAGAAACGCAGGAAGAACAGCGCGATGACGAGCGAGCCCATGGTGATGGCGCCGGTGAACAGTTCGGTCATCTCATTCCTTTTCGTAGATCAGGCCATACAGCAGCAGGGCGATGGCGACCAGGGCGCTGATCAGCCGCGCTGGCAGGAAATTAATATCAGGGAAGACGATCTTGTCGAGCAAGAGGAACAGATTGTTCAGCGTCATCACCGCAAAGCAGGAACCACTCCAGAACAGCAGCCGATAGCGCGTGCGCCGGTAACTCGCGAACAACAGCCAGGCGCAGGCGAGCGAGGTCAGGATGCACAGCATGTAGATCGTTTCCGCCACTTACGAATCCTTTCGCAGTTTGAAGGCGTCGGCGAATTGTTGCGCCTTGCGGTCGAGGGAAGAGTGAATCAGGTGGGTGACTTCCACCAGGTGCTTCGCATACAGCTCGGCCAGCGCATCGATGCGTTCGCCCAGCTGGGGCGAGCCGGGCCGGTACCGGTAGCAGCCGGGGCTATCGACGCAGGGTGCCACCATGCCGGCACGGCACAGGTCTTCCAGCAGGGTGTGGGAGGTACGCTCGCGTACATAGAGGCGCTGGGCCAGCATGTCGCTGTGCCATTCTTGCGCCGGGTCGGCGCGCAGTAGCAGCAGCGCTTCGAGGAAGGGTACGGACGGAATGCTGGTCAGCACAAAGCGCCGTAGGTCCTCCGGAATCGGGGCCTTTTCCATTGACGGTGGTTTGTTTCCGTTACGGAATGTTAACAAAAGAGCGCGTATTCTAGAGGATTCCCTTAGACAATGCACAATCAATCGTGCGCCATCTCAAGATCTTTGTCCTGAAACTGTGCCATGCAGGGCGGATGAGGGCGGATGTGTCGGCTACAATGCGGGCTCGTTACATTCTTTCAACCGAGCACATGTTTTACAGAATCTTCACTGCGGTGGCGCTGTCCGCCGCACTCCTCGCGCCCGGCGCGGCGGGCGCCGCCGGCACCAGCTGTCCTTCACACTACGTCGACGGCCGTGCGCCCGAGATCCGCAACCCCAAGCTGGCGAATGCCACCCGCGAACTCTGCTACGGCGTGTTTGGCGTGATGCACTCCGGGATCACGCGCACCCCGCTGTGGTCGGCGGAGAACCTGCGTGCCGAAAACGTCGCCGCCGCCCAGGGCATGAAGCGCGACAACGACTTCCATGCCGAATCGCGCCTGCCGCGCTCGCAGCGCGCCGAACTGTCGGACTATGCGCGCAGCGGCTTCGACCGCGGCCACCTGGCGCCGAACGGCGACATGCCCGACAAGCGCACCCAGCGCGAAAGCTTCACGCTGGCAAACATGGTGCCGCAGGACGGCGACCACAACCGCCACATCTGGGCGCCGATCGAGGGCGAGGTGCGCAAGATGGCGAAGAAGGAAGGGCAGCTGTACGTGATCACCGGGCCAGCCTTCCTCGGCAACAACCTGCGCAAGGTGGGCAACGTGCTGGTGCCGAGCCACCTGTATAAGGTGGTGTACAGCCCGCGCCAGAAAATGGCGGCGGCCTGGTTCACCGAGAACCGCGCGCAGGCCGACATCCAGGTGATTCCCGTGGCCGAACTCGAGCGCATCGTCGGCATCGAATTCCTGCCGTCGCTGAGCCAGCAGCAAAAGGAACGCATGCTGCGCCTGCCCAAGATCAAGCAAAAGAAACAGCCCAAGGAGCGCGACTTCTGGTCGGGCCTGAAAGGATAAGGAGCCAACATGAACGCAAAGAAAAAGTCTGACCCGAACACCTTCGTTCCCTTCGCCAGCGAAGCCGATGTGCTGCACATCGGCGATTTGATGGTCGAGAACCGCCTGGACCGCATCACGCTCTCGGGCGACGTCGACCTGACGCTGGACCAGGCCGGCCTGGCGCTGGCGCGGCGCCTGCATGCGCTGCTCGGCGACATCGTCGGCAAGATGGAGGCGCAGGAATTGCCGGCGCAACTGCCGCCGCCGGCGGTGCAGCAGGTCGAGAATCCGTTTAATTAAGCTTCTATTAAGTTTCGCCCACGCGCGCAGCTCCCTTCGCGCCGGCACGTTCGCTGCCGGCGCCCACCTGCCGGCCAGTGCCGGCACTCTCCAGAACGCCTTTACCTACAGGCTTCCTGCGTTTTGACCGGCTTTTCTCCCGCGCGTTTTACTGCCCAAAAACCTCATCCATTTACTGGGGTCAATGGTGCGCTAGGCCCCGACAGTTTGGAGTAACCTGATCTGGTCTCGCGTCAGCGACCAAACGGAGCCGATTCAATGGCAGGTAACACGTCAGACCCAACAGGACAGGATCTGTTGACGATCCCGGTCGTCGCGGAACAGCTCGCGGTCGGCACCCGTACGGTTGACACCGGGCGCGGCGTCCGCATTCACAAGACCGTAATCGAGCAGCCGGTCACCATCGACGAGCGCCTCGTGCGCGATGAGGTGGAGATCAAGCACGTCGCGGTCGACCGCATCGTCGCGCTGGAAGAGGCGCCCACCACCCGCCACGAAGGCGACACGATGATCGTGCCGATTCTCGAGGAAGTGCTGGTGGTCGAGCGCCGCGTGCGCATCAAGGAAGAGCTCCACATCACCCGCATTCAGCGTGAAGAAACGCATCGCGAGGCAGTCGTGCTGAAGACCGAACAGGTCAGCATCGAACGCTTCGACGAATCCGGGCCCCCGCCAACGAAGTGACCATATTACTGGAGGAATGATCATGCAACATACCCTGATTGCTGTCTTCGACAATCACAACGACGCGGTAAGCGCCAAGAACGAACTGCTGTCCTCGGGCTTCTCGAGCGCCGACGTGCGTCTCTCGCACGGCAACGAGGACCCATCCCTGGCCTCCTCGGGCGTGACCCCGGCCGGCTCGACGACCGACACGAGCGTCACCCGCACCGACGACGAGCCGGGCATCGGTACCAGTATCAAGAACTTCTTCAGCGACATCTTTGGCGCCGATAACGACGAGCACCATACCAAGTACTCGAACGCGGTGGCCCAGGGCAACCACGTGCTGACCGTGAACACCGACAGCGAGCCGGAAGTCGAGCGCGCCGCCGACATCGTCGAGCGCTACGGCCCGGTCGACATCGACGAACAGTCGGAGAAATGGGCCAGCGGCGCCGGCATGGGCGGCAGCATGAACTCGCCGGGCGCCGGCGTGATGGGCGTGGGCGCGGGTGGCCTGCAGCAGTCGCAGTCGATGTCGCTGCAGTCGGATAACGACCGCCTGCCGCTGAACCAGCAATCGCTGAACGACCCGAACCCGATGGGCACCACCTACCAGGAACCGATGTCCTCGCATGACCAGCTGAGCGCCGGCACCTACGGCACCGGCAGCGGCAACCTGCAGACCAGCATGGGTTCGAGCAATCCGTCGACCGGTTCCGACGCACTGAAAGGCGCGTCGCTGTCGGGTTCGTCCTCGTCGCTGCAAGGCTCCTCGCTGGAAGGCTCGGCCAAGTCGACCGGCAGCATGCAGGATTCCTCGCTGACCGGCTCCTCGCTGAGCGGCTCTTCGTCGTCGTCCTTGAGCGGCTCCTCGCTGACCGGTTCGCAGCAGCGCGACACCAGCACCGCCGCGATTCCCGTGGTGCAGGAGCAGCTGAAGGTCGGCAAGCGTGAAGTCCAGCGCGGCGGCGTGCGCGTGTTCTCGCGTGTCGTCGAAACCCCGGTCAACGAATCGATCGGCCTGCGCGAAGAGCACGTGAACGTGCAGCGCCGCGCCGTCGACGAGCCGATCAGCACCGCCGACAGCTCGGCCTTCAAGGAGCAGTCGATCGAGATGCGCGAAACGGCCGAGGAAGCCGTGGTCGAGAAATCGGCGCGCGTGGTCGAGGAAGTGACGATCAACAAGGAAGTCACCCAGCGCGAACAGCAGATCAACGACACGGTGCGCCACACCGAAGTCGAGGTCGAGCAACTGGGCGCCGGTTCGGCCCGCTCGAGCATGATGAGCGACGACGATTACTACCGCAACCACTTCACCAGCAACTACGGCAGCACCGGCGATTCGTACGACGACTACGCCCCGGCCTACAGCTATGGCTCGGAAATGGCGCGCAACCAGAAGTACAGCGGCCGCCAGTGGGACGACGTCGAGACCGACCTGTCGAGCGACTGGTCGACCCGTGCCGGCAACAAGGCCGGTTCGACCTGGGCCAAGATGAAGAACGCCGTCAAGCATGGCTGGGATCGCATGACGAACGACGACGACGATTCCTACTACCGCAACCACTACAACGCCACCTACAGCAGCGCCGGCACCGGTGACGACTTCGACAGCTACAAGCCGGCCTACAGCTACGGTTCGGAAATGCGCAAGAGCGACATGTACCGCAACCGTCCATGGGACGAAGTCGAGCCCGACCTGCGCAGCAGCTGGGACGCACGCTACCCGAACAACGGCGTGTCGACCTGGGACAAGATGAAGGCCGCCGTCCGCCACGGCTGGGACCGCATGACCTCGTAATACCCTGCGCAGCGGCCGGCGGCCATGCCGTCGGCCCGGCGTTAAGCACGAAGGGCGCCCATGGCGCCCTTCTTTTTTCCGGAACCTGCCCGCTTAAGCGCAGCTAATCCAACCAGGGTTGGTTAAGCTGCGCTTACGTTCACTCGGCAAACGCCTGCGCCGCCGGCGTGATCTTCACCTTGTCCGTGGAAATCCCCAGCTTCATGTTGCCGATCACCTGGTCTTCGTCCAGTACGGCCTGCGGCTTGGCCGCATCGTACTTGATCGGCGAGAAGGCATCCGACACCAGCGCCTGCTTCAGCCCGGCCGCGTCCTTGGTGATCACCACCACCGACAAATTCTTCGCCGACAGGTGCTTGCGGATCGCCGCGTTCACGTCGGCCGCGGTCAGCTTCGACAGGCCGTCGCGCATCATCTGCGTGAATTCCGGCGTGTCGTACCACTGCGAATCGAGGGCGTAGCCGAGGCGCTGGTCCTGGGTCGCCGTCATCACGAACACGTTCTTCATCAGGTAGCCGCGGGTGGTCTCGAAGTCTTCCTGCGAGATGCCGTTGTCGACCATCTTGCCCAGTTCCGACAGCGCCAGGCGCAGCGTGAAATGCGCGTTCTGTGGCGCGACCGGACGGATCCACACCTCGAACAATTGCGCCTTGCGGCCCAGGTTAGGACGCGGGAAGAAGCCGTACATGCCGCCCGGGAAGGCTTCGATGTAGGCATAGTCGCCGTAGTTCAGGCCGCGCAGTTCGCGGATCTGCTGGTACAGGTGGGCGCTCGAGGCGCGGTGTTCGCCGAGCCAGGTCTTGGCCAGCCACAGGGCCGGGAAGTCCGGATGGCGGCGCGTCACCGCCAAAGGCAGGCCGAAGGAGATCGCGGTGGCGCGGGTGTTCTTCTCGATGATCTCGACTTCCAGGCCCTGCGGCTTGCGGCCCTGCGGCACCGTGGTGGCCGGCAGCCCGGCGCCCTGCGGCAGGCGCGCCAGCGCAGTCTTCAGCGAGGCCGTCACGGCGTCGCTGACGTCACCCGAGATCCCGACCCGCACCGCGCCCTGGGTATAGGCCTGCTTATAGAAGGCCTTGACGTCGTCGAGGGTGATGGCATCGATGCCCTTCGCCGTGCCCAGTACCGGGTGGCCGTAGCCGGTGCCGGCGTAGACGTTGGCCTGCAGGCGTTCCTTGCCGAACTCTTCCTCGTTATTGTCCTTCAGGTCCAGTTGCAGGGCGTTCTTCTGCGCGTCCTTTAGGCGGCGGAAGTCTTCCTCGCGGAAGCCCGGCTCGATCAATTGCGGCAGGGCGATGTCGAGGAACTCGTTCCACTTGTCCTTGTGGATCGAGCCGGAGAAGGTGGTCATTTCCTTGTCGACCTGGTCCGAGAAGCTGCCCGCCAGCGGGAACAGCGACTTGGTGATCTCGTCGATCTTGCGCTCGCGCGAACCGGCTTCCGAAACCATGGACGCGGTCAGCGCCGCCAGGCCTTCCTTGCCTTTCGGGTCATGCGCCGAACCGGCGGCAAACAGCAGCTTGAAGCGCACCTGCGGCAGGGCGGACTTTTGCACCAGCACGTCGAACTTCGCATCCGATGCCTTGGGCGCCAGCGTAGCCAGCTTCGGCAGGGCGTCGATGCCGGCAGGCAAAGCGTCGTGCGCCAGCGTGGTGACGACCATGCTGTCGTCGACCAGGTACTTGCGCGCCGCGGCCTGCAAATCGGCTGGGGTCAGGCTGTCGACCAGGCGGTAGTAGCGGTTCAAGGTGCCGTAGGAACGGTTGAAGTGCACGTAGGAGGCCAGGGTGGCGGCGATCTGCTCGGTGTTGTCGAGCGAGCGGATCAGGCCATACTTGTTGGCCGACTTCGCGTCCGCCAGTTCCTTCTCGGTGACCGGGGTATCGCGCAGCTGGGCGATCGTCTGCAGGATGGCGTCGCGCACGTAGAGGGCGTCGGCTGGCTTCTTTACGCGCGCGCCGATGGTCGCCAGCGAGGGATCGACGCGGTTCGGCGTGTAGTCAAACAATTGATCGACCTTTTGCTCGTCCTGCACCAGGCGCTTGTACAAGGGCGAGGTCGAACCGAAGGAAAGCGACAGCAGCATCGAGAGCGCGGCGCCGTCCTTTTGCGTATCCGAGAAGGCCGGGGCGCGGAAGGCCACCGTCACCAGCGGCAGGGTCGCGGTCGGCCAGGGCACGTGGCGGTACAGGGCGCCGCGTGGAGCGGGCTCGGCCGGCACCGGGGCGTTGTAGCTGCCTTTTTGCCACTTCGACCAGTATTTCTCGACCATGGCGATGGCCTTCTGCGGCTCGACGTCGCCGGCCACGATGATGGTCGTGCGCTCGGGGCGGTACCAGCGGTCGAAGAAGACCTTCGAATACTCGTACTGGTTCGGCATGTCCTCGATGTCTTTCAGGAAGCCCATCGTGGTGTGCTTGTAGGTATGGGTGGTGAAGGCGGCGTCGCGCTGCACCTCGAACAGCTTCTGCATCGGGTTCGCGCTATTCTTGTTGTATTCGCCCAGCACGGCGCGCGATTCGGTCTTGAACGCCTCGATCGGGTAGGACAGGTGCTGGAAGCGGTCGGCCTCGACCTTCAGCACGGTCTCCAGGTCTTCCTTGGCGAAGGTGGTGTAGTAGTTGGTGAGGTCGTCGCTGGTATAGGCGTTCTGGCGCGCGCCGGCCTTCGTGATGACTTCCTGGTACTTCTCGGGCGGATAGGCCTTCGTGCCGCGGAACATCATGTGCTCGAAGAAGTGGGCAAAGCCCGACTTGCCCGGCTCGACTTCGTTGCGCGAACCGGTCTGTACCGGAATGGTCACCGACACCAGGTTCGGGAAGCCGGTCGGCACCACGATCACCTTCAGGCCGTTGGGCAGGGTCTTCTCGGTTGCCTTGAAGGGCAGGACGTCGTTGCCGGCGGGTTTGCCGGCAGGGGCGGCTTGGGCCGGCGCCGCCTGGACCGGCAAGGTGAATGCGGGCGCGGACAGCGCGAGCAGCGCCATCGGGAAGAGTTTGGACACACTGTCTCCTTGGAAAAAATCTGGCACGAAGCATAAGATATTCCCCAGGGAATGAACAGTTTTATCACGTATGCATGCCGGCCACAGGCCTGCAATGCGAGAAAAAGGCGGGACGCCGCCGCTCAGCCGGGTTCGACCAGCGGCAGGCTGATGCGGTTGCGCCCGAGGTGCTTGGCGCGGTAGAGGGCGGCGTCGGCAATGGCCACCAGCTGGCTGGCGTTGTTGTCGGCGCCGGCAATCGCGGTGGCGGCGCCGATCGAGACCGTCACGTGCTGCAGCGGCGCCGGTCCGGCCGGACCGTACAGGGGGACGCGCAGCTGCTCGACGCGGCGCCGGATGCGCTCGGCGACGATGGCCGCCCCTTTGAGCGACTGGTTCGGCAGGATCACGGCGAACTCCTCGCCGCCGTAGCGGGCCACCAGGTCGTTGGCGCGCATTTCGCTGGCCACCGCGGTGGCGATGCGCTTCAGGCATTCGTCGCCGCCGAGGTGGCCATGGGCATCGTTATAGGCCTTGAAATTGTCGACGTCGACCATCAGCAGCGACAGCGGCTGGTGCTGGCGCAGGGCGCGCTGCCATTCGGCGTTCAGGGTCTCGTCGAAACAGCGCCGGTTCACAAGTCCCGTCAGGCCGTCGCGCGTCGCCAGCTTTTCCAGCGCCATCTGCGCCATCTTTTCATCGGTCAGGTCGCGCAGCGATTCGAGCACCGCCGTGACCTGGCCGTGCTGGTCGAAGATCGGACTGGCGTCGACGGCCAGGTAGCGGCGCTTGCCGGCGCGCGGCATGTCGCACCAGGTTTCCACCGACAGGTGGGCATTCACGGCCTGCATCAGCGGCTCATTAAGCGATTGCGGCTTGCCGTGGCGCGGGTAGATATGGCGCACTTCGTCGGTGCGGTTCTGCAGCACCAGGTCGGCAAGGGTAGGGCGGGGGTGGTCGTAGAAACTGTTCCAGTGCTTGTTGGTGCCGACGATCTCGTCCGCCGGCACGCCGGTCAGGCGCTCGCAGGCGCGGTTCCAGATCAGGACATGGGCGCTGCTGTCGAGGACAAAGACGGGGATCGCCAGGCTTTCCATCAACTGGTGGGCGAAACCGAGGTCCTTGCCATGCGCCACGATGCCGGGCATGGCATCGAGCGAGCGCTGCATGTGTGTGCTGGTCATGAGGCGGCCTTATCGAAGTTCCGTTAAGCAATCTATTGATCGCTGACAAGGACCGATTCTGCTACCTCAGGCTTTCCGAGCTATTGACGTGCAGCAATATTCACAGGCTTGACTTCTCAGCCGGAGACCACCCCATGCAGGCCGGATACCACGATCGCCAGCCGCTTGCCGCCGCCCGGCAGGGCCTCGGCATGCACGGCGCCGCCGGCCGCCGCCACCCGTTCGCGCAGCGCCGCCACGGCGCCGGCGCAGTTGCCGTCGGCATCGCCATCGTCCTCGATGCACAGGGACAGGCGCGCGTTGCTGCGGCTCAGCTGCACGCCAACGCGTGTAGCGCGGGCGCTGCGTGCAATCTGCGCCAGGGTTTCCTGCAGCGCGCGGTAGAGCAGGGCGTCGGCGTCGGCGTCGCTGTCGGCGCTGTCGGCGCTAGCGTCAACGCCGACATTCACATCAAAATCATGGGCGATGCCGTTCAGCCGGGTGAACTCGGCCAGCTGGCGCGCCATCGCGTCGCCCAGGCGTTCGCCGGCGGCCAGCGGACGCAGCTCGCCGGCCAGCACGCGCAGCGCGCGCAGCGCCAGGTCGAGCGTGCCGATCATGGCGCCCGTCTTCTGGTGGGTGGCCGGGTGGATGCCGGCGCTCGCCACTTGCAGCAGCGACATTTCACCGCGCAGGGCGACCAGGACCTGGCCAAGCTCGTCGTCGATGTCGCGGGCGATGCGCTTGCGCTCGCCGTCGCGCACGCTTTCCTGCTGGCGCACGACGCGCGTCAGCACGGTCTGCGTATCGGCCAGCGTGCCCTCGGCCACCTGGCGCGCCTTTTGCTCGAGGCAGAGGCGGGCGGCGAGGTCGCGCGCCCGGTCGTCGAGGTCGATGCTGCGGCGCAGCAGCAGGCACAGGGCGCCGGTCGCGCCCAGCAGCCAGATCAGCGCGGTGACGGCCGAGGAGGGGAAAGCACTGCCGGGCAGGCCGGCGCCCAGCGCGCAGGCGCCCACGATCATCAGGCCTGGGGCGGCACCGGCTGTACGAACAAAGGCTGACTTCATGGCGATCCTTCCGACGGGTTATCAGAACTTTCCGGCACACAAGTTACCGCTTGTCGTAGCGGCGGGTGTTGTTGGCGCTCAAAGCCCGTGCCGTATGGCAATAACCACAGCGGCGAGGGGTGGATGGCCCGGGGGTCGGCAAAGGGGGCAGTGCGCGGTTATAATGGCCGGTTGACGAGAGGCTTAACGTGACTTACAGCATCAAAGAGATTTTCTACACCTTGCAGGGCGAAGGCGCCCATGCCGGGCGGCCGGCGGTATTCTGCCGCTTCTCCGGCTGCAACCTGTGGACCGGGCGCGAAGCCGACCGGGCCACCTCGGTCTGCCAGTTCTGCGACACCGACTTCGTCGGCACCGACGGCGAGCGCGGCGGCAAGTTCCGCGACGCCGCCAGCCTGGCGGCCGAGATCGACGGCCTGTGGCCGGCCACCTACGCGCCCAGCAAGTACGTGGTCTTCACCGGCGGCGAGCCGCTGCTGCAGCTGGACACGGCCCTGATCGAGGCCATGCATGCGCGCGGCTTCACCATCGCCATCGAGACCAACGGCACGCTGCCGGTACCAGCCGGCGTGGACTGGGTCTGCGTCAGCCCGAAGATGGGCTCGACGCTGGTGGTCGGGAAGGGCAACGAGATCAAGGTCGTGATCCCGCAGGCGAACCAGGACCTGGCGGCCTACGAGCACCTGGACTTCGAGCATTTCTTCGTGCAGCCGATGGATGGCCTGCTGGCCGCCCAGAACACCCGCCTGGCAATCGAGACCTGCCGCCGCAACCCGAAATGGAAGCTCAGCCTCCAGACCCATAAACTCCTGCAAATACCTTAACTGGACGACAAGCTGATGCTGACCATCACCCGCAAACTCGAATTCGATGCCGGCCACCGGATTCCCGACCATAAAAGCCAGTGCCGCAACCTGCACGGGCACCGCTACACCCTGGAAATCACGCTGATCGGCGAAGTCATCCAGGCTGAAGGCAATTCCGACAACGGCATGATCATGGATTTCTCGGACATCAAGGCGCTCGCCAAGGAGCACCTGGTCGATGTCTGGGACCATGCCTTCCTGGTGTACGAAAAGGACGACAAGGTCCGCGAGTTCCTGTCCAGCCTGCCGGGCCACAAGACGGTGGTGATCGACCGTATCCCGACCGTCGAAAACCTGGCGCAGGTCGCCTTCGGCATCCTGAAGGCGGCGTATACCGACCGCTTCGGCACCGGCCTGCGCCTGCACAAGCTGGTGCTGCACGAGACCCCGAACTGCTGGGCCGAGATCACCGATGCCTGATGTTGCGCAATCCGTGGTGCCGGAGCCGGAAGCCGACACCCGCGACCAGACCTTCATGCGCCTCGCGCTGGAGCAGGCCGAGCGCGCACGCCTGGAAGGCGAGGTGCCGGTCGGCGCCGTGCTGGTGAAGGATGGGGAAGTGGTGGCGGTCGGCTACAACCAGCCGATCGGGCGCCACGACCCCACCGCCCACGCCGAGGTGAGCGCCTTGCGCGCCGCCGCCGAAAAGCTCGGCAACTACCGGCTGCCCGGCTGCGAACTGTACGTCACGCTCGAACCCTGCGCCATGTGTTCGGGCGCGATGATGCATGCGCGCCTGGCGCGCGTGGTGTACGCGGCCAGCGACCCGAAGACCGGCGTCTGCGGCTCGGTGCTCGATCTGTTCTCGCACGATATGCTGAACCACCATACCGAGGTGACCGGCGGCGTGCTGGCCGAGGAAGCCAGCGCGATGCTGAAAAGCTTCTTTGCCGAACGCCGCGCCGCTGCGCGCAAAACTGTCGGCCAGGCGCAACTCTAAGGCGCTGCCCGGCGCGGCATGCTGCCCCATAGCCCCGGCGCACGCTTGCCCCTGAGCGCCGCCGCCGCGCTGAAAATGCTATGCTGGTTTTGCGCGCTGCCGACAGGCAGCCGAGGAGACCAGCCTTGTTCTGCCCGAGCCTATTCAATCCAAGCACCAGCCGGCAACCCAGCATGCCGGCCGCACCGCCATGCCGACGCTGAACGCCAACGGCATCCGCATCGCCTTCGACACCGCCGGAGACGCCAAGTCCACGCCGGTGCTGCTGATCCACGGCCTAGGCATGCAGCTCACCAACTGGCCCGACGAATTCGTCGACGGCCTGGTGGAGCTGGGCTTCTACGTCATCCGCTTCGACAACCGCGACTGCGGCCTGTCCACCAAGTTCGACAGCGCCGGCAAGCCCAGCCTGGTGTGGAGCTGGATCAAGTCGCGCCTGAAGCTGCCGTTCAAGCCGCCCTATGGCCTGGAAGACATGGCCGACGACGCCCTCGGCGTCCTCAGCGCGCTCGGCATCGCGCGCGCCCACGTGGTCGGCGTCTCGATGGGCGGAATGATCGGCCAGATTCTGGCGGCGCGCCACCCGCAACGGGTGCTCAGCCTCACGTCCATCATGTCGAGCAGCGGGCGGCGCGGCTTGCCCGGCCCCACGGCCTCGGCGCGCCATGCGCTGCTGCGCGCCCCGGCCGACCCGAAGGACGTCGATTCCATCCTCGACCAGGCAGTGGCGGTGCAACAGGCAATCGGCAGCCCGGCCTATCCGACGCCGGAAAAGCAGCTGCGCCGGCGCGCCGCGCGCTCGCTGCGGCGCTGCCATTGCCCGGCCGGTGTCACGCGCCAGATGCTGGCGATTGCCGGCGCCGCCGACCGCAGCGCGCTGCTGCAGTCGATCACGGCGCCGACCCTGGTGATCCACGGCGCCTGCGACCCGCTGGTGCCGCTTGCCTGCGGCGAAGACGTGGCGGCCCAGGTGCCGGGTGCGCGCCTGGAGGTCATCGAAGGCATGGGCCACGACCTGCCGGCCCAGCTGAACGAGCGGATGCTCGCCTTGATCGACGCCCATGCGCGCGGTAAGATGGCTTTCGACTCAACACCGCGCCTCTTCGTCAAACAGTGATCACCTCCCAACTCGGCGTCGCGATCGTCGCGCCCGCCGGCCATACGCACGACCTCGATTCCATCGCCCGCGGCATCGCCCGTCTCGAAGCGCGCGGCTGCCTGGTCCACAACTACTACGATCCCGACGCCGTCCACCTGCGCTTCGGCGGCACCGACGCCGCCCGCCTGGCCCAGCTGTACGCGGCGGCCGACGACCCCGACGTCCAGGTGGTGATGGCGCTGCGCGGCGGCTATGGCCTGACGCGCCTGCTGCCCGACATCGACTTCGAACGCCTGGCCGCCAGCGGCAAGCTGTTCGTCGGCTTTTCCGACATCACGGCCCTGCACATGGGCCTGTACGCGAAAACCGGTGCGCTCAGCTATGCCGGGCCGATGCTGGCCGGCGACTTCGGCGCGCCCGAGCCGGTCGATTTCACGCTCGACCAGTTCTGGTCCTGCCTGGCGGGGCCGACGCACACCATCGTCGAGCAGGCCCGCGGCAACCCGGCGCTGGATGTGCGCGGCACGATCTGGGGCGGCAACCTGGCGATGCTGGTGTCGCTGCTCGGCACCGCGTATTTCCCTTCCATCGAAGGCGGCATCCTGTACGTGGAAGACGTGAGCGAGCACCCGTTCCGGGTCGAGCGCATGCTGCTGCAATTGATGCAGGCCGGGGTGCTGGCGCGCCAGCAGGCGCTGGTGCTGGGCGATTTTTCCGGCTACAGGCTGGGGCCGATGGACAACGGCTACGATTTCGACGCCATGCTGGCACACTTGCGCGCCACGCTGCCGCTGCCGGTGCTGACAGGCCTGCGCTTCGGCCATGGCCCGTCCCGGGTAACGATTCCTTTCGGCGCCCAGGCGCGCCTGGCGTCGGATGCCGAAGGGTTCAGTATCAAACTCTCGGATTACCCGACCATCCGCTGCGCCTGAAGACGCGCCGGCTTTTCGACGAGGTAATGGCGGCAACCCCACCAGCAGCGACAACGCCAGGCCGAGCGCCGGATGCATGCCCTCGTGCCGCACCAGTTGGTAAAAGGGCTGTCGCGGCAGGCCTGCGCGACCTTCTGCCGTCGCGGTCACGGCCCGCCATCGCGTATCGGATCGACATTCCTAGGCTTGCCGCTGGCGAAAATGGTAAAATCGACGGTTAATTGCAAAGTTCGTACAAACCCTGTCCGAACTTCGCGCAAACCCTGCTTTAAAGGTCACCCCAGTGCTCAGTACAGCCAATATCACCATGCAGTTCGGCTCCAAGCCGTTGTTCGAGAACATTTCCGTCAAGTTCGGCGAAGGCAACCGCTACGGCCTGATCGGCGCCAACGGTTGCGGCAAGTCGACGTTCATGAAGATCCTGGGCGGCGACCTGGAACCATCAGCCGGCAACGTCAGCCTCGACCCGGGCGAGCGCCTCGGTAAACTGCGCCAGGACCAGTTCGCCTACGAAGACGTGCGCGTGCTCGACGTCGTCATGATGGGCCACACCGAACTGTGGAACGCCATCGCCGAGCGCGACGCCATCTACGCCAATCCGGAAGCCACCGACGACGACTACATGAAAGCCGCCGAGCTCGAAGGCAAGGTCGCCGAATACGACGGCTACTCGGCCGAAGCGCGCGCCGGCGAACTGCTGCTCGGCCTGGAAATCGCGAGCGAATTGCACCAGGGCCCGATGAGCGCCGTGGCGCCGGGCTGGAAGCTGCGGGTGCTGCTGGCCCAGGCCCTGTTCTCGAACCCGGACATCCTGCTGCTCGACGAACCGACCAACAACCTGGACATCAACACCATCCGTTGGCTGGAAGACGTGCTGAACCAGCGCAATTCGACGATGATCATTATTTCGCACGATCGTCACTTCCTGAACCAGGTCTGCACCCATATCGCCGACATGGACTACGGCACCCTGAAGGTGTACCCGGGTTCCTACGACGACTACATGCTGGCCTCGACCCAGGCGCGCAACCAGCAGCTGGCCAACAACGCCAAGGCGAAAGAGAAGGTCGCCGAGCTGCAGGACTTCGTGCGCCGCTTCTCGGCCAACAAGTCGAAAGCCCGCCAGGCCACCTCGCGCGCCAAGATGATCGACAAGATCAAGATTGAGGAATTCAAGCCGTCCTCGCGCGCCTATCCGTTCGTGCGCTTCGAAGGCGAGAAGAAACTGCACCGCCTGGCGGTGGAAACCGAGGGTCTCACCAAGTCCTACGACCGCACCCTGTTCAAGAACTTCTCGATCATGGTCGAAGCGGGCGAGCGCATTGCGATCATCGGCGCCAACGGTGCGGGTAAGACCACGCTGCTGCGCTGCATCGGCGGCAAGGACATCACCGGCCTGGACGCCGATCACGGCCGCGTGAAGTGGGCCGAGAACGCCAACGTCGGCTACATGCCGCAGGATCCGACCGAGGAATTCCCGAAAGACGACATCCTCACCGACTGGATGGGCCGCTGGACGAAAGAGGGCGACGACGACCTGGCCGTGCGCTCGATCCTGGGCCGCCTGTTGTTCGGTGGCGACGAAGTCAAGAAATCGGTCAAGGTCCTGTCCGGTGGCGAAAAGGGCCGCATGATGTACGGTAAACTGATGCTGGGCCGTCACAACGTGATGCTGCTCGACGAGCCGACCAACCACATGGACATGGAATCGATCGAGTCGCTGAACATCGCGCTCGATAAATACGAAGGCACGCTGATCTTCGTCTCGCACGACCGCGAGTTCGTCTCCTCGCTGGCCACGCGCGTGCTCGAAGTGAAGGAAAACGAAGTCGTCGACTTCCGCGGTACCTACGAAGAGTACCTGACCAGCCAGGGAATCGATTAAATCGATTCATGTTCGCATCGTGGACGGCTGTGCCGTCCACGCGTTCAACCGGCGCCGCTGATCCGGCGCCGTTTTTGTATTCATTGACGAATCCGCTGCGATGAACATTCCCATCAAAACCTTCGAATACGACCACCCGCAGGACGGCGCCGCCTGCACCGCCCACGCCTGGGCCAAGGTCCCCGCCACCCCGACGCCTGCCGAAAAGGCGGAACTGAAAGACCGCATCCGGCGCCTGCTGAAAGAGAAACAGGCAGTCCTGGTCGCCCACTACTACGTCGACCCCGAGCTGCAGGACCTGGCCGAGGAAACCGGCGGCTGCGTCTCCGACTCGCTGGAAATGGCGCGCTTCGGCCGCGACCATCCGGCCAAGACCCTGGTGGTGGCCGGCGTGCGCTTCATGGGCGAGACCGCGAAGATCCTCAGCCCCGAGAAGACCATCCTGATGCCGGACCTGGAAGCGACCTGCTCGCTCGACCTGGGCTGCCCGGCCGACGAATTCGCCGCCTTCTGCGACCAGCATCCGGACCGCACCGTGGTCGTCTACGCGAATACCAGCGCCGCCGTGAAGGCGCGCGCCGACTGGATGGTGACCTCGTCGATCGGCCTCGACATCGTCAGGCACCTGCACGAGCAGGGGAAAAAGATCCTGTGGGCGCCGGACCGTCACCTGGGCTCCTACATCCAGAAAGAGACCGGCGCCGACATGCTGCTGTGGCAGGGTTCCTGCCTGGTGCACGACGAATTCAAGGGCATCGAACTCGATCTGCTGAAGATCGAGCATCCCGATGCGAAGGTGCTGGTGCACCCGGAGTCGCCGGCGAACGTGGTGGCCCAGGCCGACGTGGTCGGCTCGACCACCCAGCTGATCACCGCCGCGCAAACGATGGATGCCACCACCTTCATCGTCGCCACCGACAACGGCATCCTGCACAAGATGCGCATGGCCGCGCCGGGCAAGACCTTCATCGAAGCCCCGACCGCCGGCAACAGCGCCACCTGCAAGAGTTGCGCGCACTGCCCGTGGATGGCGATGAACGGCCTGAAGAACCTGGCCGACGCATTGGAAAACGGCGTGGAAAGCGGCGCCAACGAAGTCTTCGTCGACCCGGCCGTCGGCAAGGAAGCCGTGCGCGCCATCGACCGCATGCTCGATTTCGCCGCCGCCAAGAAGGCAAAAGCGCTGCCAACCGGCGCGCTCGAACAGAACACCACGCTTTTCTCCGGAGTAGGCCCAGCATGACGACCTTGCGTAATCCGCATTCCCAGTTCGACGACAAATTGCAAGCCGCCTTCGAACAGAACATCCTCGCCGCGCTGCTGGAAGACGTGGGCACCGGCGACCTGACCGGCATGCTGGTCCCACTTGAACCACGCGTGCAGGCGCGCGTGATCGTGCGCGAAGCGGCCGTGCTGTGCGGCGCGCCCTGGTTCGAGGGCGTGATGCTGGCTGTCGACCAGGATACCGAGATCAGTTGGCAGTATGCCGAGGGCGAGCTGATGGCAGCCGATTCGGTGGTCTGCACGATCGAGGCCTCGCCGCGTTCGCTCCTGACGGCCGAGCGCGCGGCGCTGAACTTCATGCAGCTGCTGTCGGGCGTGGCCAGCGCCACTCGTACCTACGTCGACGTTGTGCAGGGCACGAACGCCGCCATCCTCGATACCCGCAAGACCCTGCCGGGCCTGCGCCAGGCGCAGAAGTATGCGGTGCGCGTGGGCGGCGGCCAGAACCAGCGCATGGCGCTGTACGACGGCATCCTGATCAAGGAAAATCACATCGCCGCCGCCGGCGGCGTGACCCGCGCCTTGGAAAACGCCGCAGCCTTGAATGCCGGCGTGACCGTGCAGATCGAAGTCGAGACCATCGCCCAGCTCGAAGAAGCGCTGGCCGCCGGCGTGCAGTCGGTCTTGCTGGATAACTTCGACCTGGACACCATGCGCGAAGCGGTGAAAGTGAACGCCGGCCGCGCGCTGCTGGAGGCCTCGGGCGGCATCAACATGGACACCGTGCGCGCCATCGCCGAAACCGGCGTCGACCGCATCTCGATCGGCAGCCTGACGAAAGACGTCCGCGCCACCGACTTCTCGCTGCGCATCGTCGGCTGAACGGGTAGGGTGGGACCTTGTACCCACCGGCTATGCGCTATGGCGGTCCGTAGGGTGGGTACTTGTACCCACCAGGTCGTACCCTAGCGTCACGTACGACAACCTCAGATCGCCCAGCTTGCGAGTCGTTGTCAGGCGTGCCGTGGTCGCCACTGCCGCACCGCGTGGGCTCGAGAGCCCACCCTACGAAACTGCGCCACCGATTTCTCGCTGCGCATCGTCGGGTAGGGTGGGTACTTGTACCCACAGGGTGTGCGCATGGCGGTCCGTAGGGTGGACCGGGCCGCGCAAGGCACCTGTGTCCACGCGGTATAGAACCGCCGTGTCTCCCGCCGCCGCCCGGCACCTGCAACGTCTGCGTTCCACCTCACCCCAGCAGGCGCACCACCTGCGGCAACAACTGCTCCGCCGAATCCTCGATCTTCATCGAGATCAGGTCATCCGCACGCGTGCGCCCCAAATTTACGGCGGCGATCGGCTTGCCCGCTGCCGCCGCCATGCGGCAAAAGCGGAACCCCGAAAACACCATCAGCGACGACCCCACCACCAGCAGGGCGTCGGCCGCCTCCATCAGCGCCAGCGCGTGTGCCGTGCGCGCGGGCGGCACGTTATCGCCGAAGAACACTACGTCCGGCATCAGCGTGCCGCCGCACTGCGGGCAAACCGGCAGCGTGAACTCGCCCAGCGACTCCGGTTCGATCTGGGCGTCGCCATCCGGCAGCGGCACGGCCATGGCCCCGAGCAGGTGCGGGTTCGCCGCCTCCAGCATGCCCTGCACCAGGGCGCGCGGCATCAGGGTGCGGCAATCGAGGCAGACCACGGTGTGAATGTTCCCGTGCAGCTCCAGCACGGCGCGGCTGCCCGCCTGCTGGTGCAGGCCGTCGACGTTCTGGGTCAGCACCGGGCCGATGCGCCCCGCGTATTCCAGCGCGGCCAACGCCGCGTGGCCGGCATTCGGCCGCGCCTGCGCCAGCGTCGGCCAGCCGACCATGCTGCGGGCCCAGTAGCGGCGCCGCACGGCTTCGAGCTTGCGGAACTCCGGCCCCTGGATCGGCTGGCGGCCGCGGCGCACGCCGTCGCGGTCGCGGTAGTCGGGAATGCCCGAAGCGGTGGACAGGCCGGCGCCGGTCAGCACCAGTGTGTTCGGGTGGCGCGCCAGGAAGGCCGCCAGCATCTCGGCAAAGACCTCGGCCCGCTCGGTGATCGTGAATCCTTCAGACATGGTGCTGCCTCCTCCTGTGCGCCGATCCTAGCACTCCCGCATCAGCCCTGGCGCGCAGACACGGCGATACCGCCCACGATGAGCAGGAAGGCCAGCGCATGGTAGAGGTGCGGCGCCTCGCCCAGAAAGGCGGACGACAATAGCGCCGTGAACAGCGGCGTCAGGTTGATGAAGAAGGCGCCCAGCGCCGGCCCGGCGCGCTGCACGCCCGCGCCCCAGCAGCGCATCGCAATGATGGCCGGTCCGATCGCCACGTACAGCAGGGCGGCCGCCACCGGCCAGCTCCAGGCGACGTCGACACCCTTCACCGCCCACTCGACACCGGAGAAGACACCCGACCACAGCACGCCGTACACCACCTGCGTCAGGAGGAAGGCGGCCCAGTCGGCGCGGATGCCGGGCACGTCGCGCTGCTGCATCAGCAGCCAGCTGTAGAAGGACCAGGCGATCGTCGCCAGGATCATGTACAAATCGCCGCTCACCAGGCGCAGCGCGGCCAGCTGGCCAAGGTCGCCGCGACACAGCACCACCAGCACCCCGGCGATAGACAGCACCGCGCCGCCGATCTGGCGCGCCTTGACCGGCACCTTGAAGAACAGGCGCCCGACCAGCAGCATCCAGACCGGCAGGCCCGACGCCACCAGGGTCACGTTGATCGGCGTCGAGCTTTGCAGGGCCAGGTATTGCAGCGAGTTGTAGAGGCCGATGCCGAACAGGCCGAGCAGGGCGTAGCGGCGCCAGTTGGCCAGCAGGCCGCTGCCCTGTTTGAGCGCCGCGCGCCCCAGCGGCAACAGCACCAGCAGCGCGATCGACCAGCGCAGCAGGTTCAGGGTCATGGGCGGCACGGCGTCGCGCACCAGGCGCCCGACGATGGCGTTCCCGGCCCAGAGCACCGGCGGCACGGTCAGGAGCAGGGCGGTGGAGACGGTGAGCTTGCGGTTCATGGGTTCCCCGACGCTTGGCCCAGACTCAGCGCCGGAGCGGCGTGAGTACGCTCGGCAGGGCCTTCGGCAGGGTGTCGGGATAATCGCGCGAGTAGTGCAGGCCACGGCTCTCGCGGCGCGACAGCGCGCTGTTCACGATCAGCGAGGCCACGTCGACCAGGTTGCGCAGTTCCAGCAAGTCGTGCGTGATGCGGAAGTTGCGGTAGTACTCGTCGATCTCTTCCTTCAGCAGCGCGATGCGGTGCTGGGCGCGTTCCAGGCGCTTGGTGGTGCGCACGATGCCGACGTAGTTCCACATGAAGCGGCGCAGCTCGTCCCAGTTGTGGGCGATCACCACTTCCTCGTCGGCGTTGGTGACGCGGCTTTCGTCCCAGGGCGGCAAGACCGGGCTTTCGACACGCGGGGCGGCGGCGATCTGGCTGGCGCAGGCGCGGCCCACGACCACGCATTCGAGCAGCGAATTGCTGGCCAGGCGGTTTGCGCCGTGCAGGCCGGTGCAGGCGGTTTCACCGACCGCGTACAGGCCGGGGATATCGGTGCGCCCGGCCAGGTCGGTGACCACGCCGCCGCAGGTGAAGTGCACCGCCGGCACCACGGGAATCGGTTCTTTCGTGATGTCGATTCCCAGTTCCAGGCAGCGTGCGTAGATGGTCGGGAAGTGCTCCTGCAGGAATTCCGGGCTCTGGTGGCTGATGTCGAGGTGGACGTAGTCCAGCCCGCGCTTCTTCATCTCGAAGTCGATGGCGCGCGCCACCACGTCGCGCGGGGCCAGTTCGCCGCGTTCGTCGTGGGCCGGCATGAAGCGCGTGCCGGCCGCGACGCCGGCTTCCGGCGGCAGTTTCAACAGGCCGCCTTCGCCGCGGATCGCCTCGGTGATCAGGAAGGACTTGGCATAAGGGTGGTACAGGCAGGTCGGGTGGAACTGGATGAATTCCATGTTCGACACGCGGCAGCCGGCGCGCCAGGCCATGGCGATGCCGTCGCCGGTGGCGGTGTCCGGGTTGGTCGTATACAAATAGACCTTGCCGGCGCCGCCGGTGGCCAGCACCGTGTGCTCGGCCTCGAAGGTCAGGACCTTGCCGGTCGATTCGTCCTGCACGTACAGGCCGTGGCAGCGCGGCTGGCCGACCAGGGCAGGGGTGCCGCCATGGACACCCTTGCCGGTGAGTTTATCGGAGGTGATGACGTCGATTGCGCAGTGGTGTTCGAACAGCGCGATGTTCGGGTGCGCGCGCACCTTCTGTTCCAGGGTCACCTGCACCGCGTGGCCGGTGGCGTCGGCGGCGTGGATGATGCGGCGCTGGCTGTGGCCGCCCTCGCGCGTCAGGTGGAAACCGAGTTCGGCCGAGGCGTCGCGGGTGAACGGCACGCCCTGTTCGATCAGCCATTCGATCGCTTCGCGCCCGTGTTCGACGATATAGCGGGTGGCCGCTTCGTCGCACAGGCCGGCGCCGGCCACCAGGGTATCGGCGATGTGCTGGTCGTGGCTGTCGCCGGAATCGAGCACGGCGGCGATGCCGCCCTGGGCCCAGTTGCTGGCGCCGTCGAGGAGGGCGCGTTTCGAGATGATTGCTACCTTGCGCGTCTGGGCGAGATGCAAAGCCACCGACAGGCCGGCCAGACCGCTGCCGACGATTGCGACGTCAAATTTCATGGCAAGTCTACTGTTTGGACAAGAGCGTCACTATAGACGATTTGGCACCCATCCGTCTTGCCCCCGCGGCGGCAGCGGCCATCGGCTTACCACGAGGTGAGCCAGCTGGTGCTGGCCGCCGCCACCGCTTCGCGCCAGTCGCTGCGGCTGAAGCCCACGTCGGCGCCGGCGATCTCGACCCGGCGGCAGTGCGCGCGGCGCCGCTCGAGCAGGCGCGCGGTGCGCTCGAACGCCGGGTCGGCGCTGCCCAGCACCAGCAGGATGTGGCCGTCGTAGGCGTCAAAGGCGCTGGCCAGTTCGGGCGGCAGGGCCGGGGGCGGTGCGCCGCGCAGGCCCGGCAGGCGCCGCCGCAACAGCTTCGGCGCCAGGCGGTGGATGTAGCGCAGGGTGGCGCCGGCCGTACCAGACTCCAGCGGCGGCAGCTCGGGATTGAACAAGGCCAGGCCGGTAACGCGCGCGTCGCCCGCGGCATACAGGGCCGCCGCGCGTGTGGCGTCGCCGGCGGCGAGGATGACAGATTCTTTCATTTCGGGCACGTGGATGAAAAATTCGTTCATCGCGGCGGCCAGGTCGCTGTCGTCGGAACGCTCGCTCTCGCGGCCTTCGCTGTCGCCGGCGCCACTGCGGTCGAAGCGCATCACCGCCACGCCGCGCCCGGCCAGCAGGCGCGCCAGCAGCGTGAACTGGCGATGGCTCCCGGTACGGTACTGGCGACTGTCGGCCAGCACCAGCAGGCCACGCACCAGCGGGCGTTCGGGCACGTCGACGATGCCGATCAGGGCATTGCGGCCGGAAGAAAAACGCAGGGCACGCTGTTCGAGCTTCATGTCGGTTCTCCCGCGAACACGCTGGCGGTGGCGGCGCGCAGCTCGGGGCAGTCGAGGTGACCGGCGCCGCTCCAGTCGGGCGCGCCTTCGAGCTGGTAGTAATGCAGCTGGGCGCCACCGGCGGCCCAGCGCGCCTGCATGCGCGCGGCGCCGGCGGCGGCGCGTGCCGGCGCCGATCCGGCGTAGGCCAGCCAGTGGATGTCGCAGGGCGGCAGGGTCAGCTGGGCGGCGTCGCAGGCGTCGATGGCTTTCACCAGCGGCACCGCCACCTCGAAGCCGGCCACCTCGATCGCGCCGTGCACCGCCAGCTGGGCGCGCAGGGCCGAGGTGCTGCGCGGCGCGCCGGGTGCCGGGTCGCGCAGTTGCTCGGACAGGCGCAGGAAGCCGTTGATGCAGGCGCGTCCGCTCAGATATGGCTGCCACAGCAGCAAGCGGCGCGGCCTGACCTGCGCCGCCACGTCCAGGGCCAGCAGGCCGCCCAGGCGCAGGCCCCACAAGGTCAGGGGGCCGGTATCGCGCTCGGCCAGCCAGTTCGCGGCCAGCACCAGGTCTTCGCGCCACAGGTGCCAGCGCCCGGCGCTGAATTCGCCGCAGCTGTCGCCGCAGCCGAACAGGTCGATCTGCAGCACCGCGAAGCCGAGCTCGGCGAATGCGCGCGACTGCAGGGCCGCCATGCGCCGCGTGCGCGTCAGTTCGTCGGCGAAGGGATGGACGTAGAGGATTGCCCCGCGCGGCGCCACCTGGGGATTCGGCGCGTGATACAAACTGAAGCGCGTGCCCGGTTCGGCGTCGAAGAAGAAGGGTTCCACGCGCGGCGTGGACAAGAGCGGGGCATTCATGGCGTGGATCTCCTGCACTGGCGCGGCGCGGCGCGTCGGTGACGTGCGTGTCGGAGCCGGGTGAACATGTCAGGAACATGCATTTATGTCATTTGACACGCGCTCGGGCGTGGCGTCTTGATTGCCGACAGCGGAACGGTTGCGATATCAATTGATACGTGTCAATGATCCCCGTGCAGATTTTCTCAATGATGAATCTTTATGCACAGCATCATTGGAGACGAGATGGCCCAATTGATCCATGAACTGGTCGAGCGCATTGCGGCGCGCGCACCGTCCGCTACCGCCTTGCGCCATGGCGCGGCGCGCGTCAGTTATGCCGGACTGGCGGCAGCCGCCGCGGCCGTCGCCGGCGCCCTGATCGGGGGCGGCGCCGGGCGCGACGAGCGGGTCGCGCTCTGCCTGCCCGCCTGTCCCGAAAGCGTGGCCGTCATTCTCGGCGCCTCGGCCGCAAGCTGCGCCTTTGTTCCGCTCGATCCGGCGCTCGACCCGCCGGACCTGCTGGCCCGGCTGCGCCACAGCGGCGCCCGGGTGCTGATCGCCGGCGCGGCGCAGGCCGCGGCGCTGGCCGGCCTGCTGGCCGACTGCCCGGCGCTGCGCCAGGTGGTGGTGCTGGGCGGCGCGCAGCGCAAGCCGGCCGGGCACGGCGCCGGCCCGCGCAGCGTCGGCTGGGACGACTGGCTGGCCGGCGCCGGCAGGGCGGCAGGCGTGCCCGGGATGCCGGCCCTGGGCGCCTTGCTGTACCAGCCTGAAGCCGGCAAGCCGGCGGCCAGCGCCCACTCGCCGCGCAACCTGGTGGCCGGCGCCGCCTCCACCGCACGCTGCCTGGGCCTCGGCGCCGGCGACCGCATCCTGGCGGCGCTGCCCCTGCATACCGACTACGGCCTGAACGCCTTGCTGGCCACCCTGGCCGCCGGCGCCACCGCGCTGCTCGACCTTCCCCCGGATACAGCCGGCCTGGCGCTGCTTCTCGAACGTGGCGATGCGACCGGCCTCTCGGCCCTGCCTGCCACCTGGGAAGCGCTGGCGCAGATGCGCTTGGGGCGCGCCGCCGACTGCCTGCGCTACCTGGCCAGCGCCGGCGGCAGCCCGGGCCGCGCGGCGGTCGAGGCGCTGCGCCGCGCCTTGCCGCGCACCCGCATCCACCTGATGTACGACGTCGGCGCCGCCTGCCGCTCGACCAGCCTGATGCCGGCCCTGCTGGACGAGCGCCCCGGTTCGATCGGGCGCGCGCTGCCATACTCGGACTGGCTGGTGCTGCGCGCCGACGGCCGCGAATGCGCGCCCGGCGAGGCGGGCGAACTGGTACAGCGCGGGCCGCAGGTCACGCTCGGCTACTGGAACGACCCGCAGCGCAGCAGCCTGGAATTTCGCCAGCTGCCGCCGCTGCCCGGGCTGGCGCGCGGCGAAAGCGGACGCTGGCCGGGCGCGGTCGCGCGCAAGGACATGGACGGCTACCTCTACCTGGTCGATGCGCGCAGCGACACCATCACCACCGGCGGCTACCGCGTCAGCCCGCGCGAGGTCGAGAAGATCGTGGTCGGCACCGGCCTGGTGGCCGAGGCGGCGGCGGTCGGCGTCGCCCATCCGGTGCTGGGCCAGGTGATCGCGGTGCTGGCCACGGCGCGCCCCGGCGCCCGCCTCGATTCCAGCATCCTGTTCGGAGCCTGCCGCGAACGCCTGCCGCGGCACATGCTGCCGGCCATGGTCGACGTGCGCCGCTCGCCGCTGCCGCGTGCGCGCGACGGCCAGATCGACCGCGCGCTGCTGGCCGGCGAACTGGCGCCGCTGTTTGCCGAGGCCCTGTCATGAGCGGCCTGTGCGGATGGTTTTCGCGCGAGCCGGGCGCGCTGCCGGTGCTCGACATGGCGGCGCCCCTGCGCGGATCGGTTGGCGCGCCGGTGCGCTGCGCCGCCCACGGCCTGGGCGCCGTGGCCCTGGCCGGCGCCCCCGGCCTGTACCATGAAGACGGACTCCTGATCGCCTGCTGGGGCGAACGGCCCGAGACTTTGGCCCGGCTCTGGCACAGCCATGGCGCCAAGGCCTGCACTGCGCTGTCGGGCCAGTTCGCCTTTGCGCTGCTCGACGAACGCCGCGCCGAGGCCCTGCTGGCGGTCGACCGCTGCGGCACCCGGCCCCTGTATTACCAGATGGTGGGCCGGACCCTGCTGTTCGCCAGCAGCGGCGAAGCGCTGGCGCGCCACCCCGGCGCCGGGCGCGAGATCGACCCGCAAGCCATCTTCGACTACGTGTACCTGCAGGCGCTGCCCGGTCCGCGCACCCTGCACAGCGGCCAGCGCCGCCTGGCGCCGGGCGAATGCCTGCACCTGCGCGGCGGCCGCGCCGAGCGCCTGCGCTACTGGCGCATGCGCTTCACCGAGCACGCGCTCGACCCCAGGCCGCAGGCAGCGCTGCTCGATGCTTTGGCCTGCGCGGCCGAGGGGCAGGAGGCCGGCCAGGCTGCAAGCCAGGGGACGGACCAACCCGCGGTGCTGCTCGGCGGCGGCGCGGCAAGCGTGGCCCTGGCCGGCCTGCTGCAGCGTGCCGGCGGCGAGCCGGTCACGACCATCGCGGTAGGCTTCGAGGGCGGCGCCGCGCCCGAGGCAGCCAGCAGCGCCGCACGGCGCCTGGGCAGCCGCCACCGCGACATCCTGGTCGGCCCGCGCGACGTGATGGATGCCGTGCCGCTGCTGGTGGCCGCCTGCGACGCGCCCTGCGGCGATCCGGCGGCAGTGACCCTGCTGGCGGCGGCGCGCGCGGCGCGTGCCGAGGGCGCGCTGCGCCTGGCCGGTGCCCAGGGCGCGGCCCAGCTGTTCGGCTGCGGGCGCCGCCTGGGCCAGCTGGCGCGTCCGGGACGCTACGAGCGCCTGCCGGGCGCGTTGCGCCAGCTGGCCATCGAGCCGCTGCTGTTCAACCTCGCCGCGCAGGTGCCGGGCGTGCTGGCGCGCCTGCGTGCGCGCATCGAGCTGTCGCTGGCGCCGCTGCCGGCACGCCTGCGCCGCGCCAACGCCGTATCCGGCCACGGGGTGGCGGCGATGTTCGAGCCGGGCTTCCTGGAACTGGTCGACCCCGATTCGCCGGCCGCGCTGCAGGAAGCGCTGTGGTGGGGCGCCCAGGCGCGCAGCGCGGCGAACCGCCAGGTGGAGCTCGAACTCCAGCTCGATTTGCCGGGCCGGGTCTTGCCGGCCTTTGCCGGCGCCTGCACCGCCGCTGGCGTGGAACCCCTGCTTCCCTATCTCGACGACGCGGTGGTGGCGATGGCGGCGCGCCTGGCGCCGGCAGCCAAGACCGGACCCGGGCCGCGCCGCCTGTTCGCGGCGGTATTGCGCGAACTCGCTCCCGGCTGCACCTGGCGCCACGCCGCGGCGCCGTCCCTGCCGCTCGGGCGCTGGCTGCAGCGTGATGCCCGCCTGCGCGCCCTGGCCTGCGACAGCCTGAACGACCTGGCGCGGCGCCGCATCCTGCGCCGCGACTTCCTCGACCTGCTGCTGTCGCGGCGCCTGCCGGAAGCCCCGGAACTGCATGGCCGCACCGTATGGCAGTTGATGATGCTGGAGGGGTGGTTCGCGCGACAGCGCCACGATGGCTGCGCCCACGGCACGCGCCAGGATGCGGTGGCGCCGCTGGTGCTGTCCTGAAGGCACCTTAAGCCTGCCCCACGCCTGCAGCGGCGGCGGGGCAGGCTTTCAGCGCTGCCCCGGTGCGGCCGCACCCTGGACCAGGGCGTCGTACACCGCGCAGTGGCTGCGCGCCATGGCCGCCAGGCTGTGGTGGTTGATCACCTGGCCACGCGCGCGGGCGCCGTGGCGCAGGCCCATTTCCGGAATCCGGCAATAGTCGGCGATGGCCGCCGCCATGATCTCGGGCGAGAGCGGCGGCACCAGGATGCCAGTCAGGCCGGGCTGGACCAGTTCGCGGTGGCCGCCGACGGCGGTCGCCACCACCGGCAAGCCGCTGGCCATCGCTTCCAGCAGCGCCGTGCCCGACCCGGCGGAACGCGCCGGCAAGACCATCAAGTCCATCGAGCGCATCAGCTGGGCGGTGTCGGCGCGTTCGCCCGGCAGCCAGGCGCGCGCGCCGGCGCCGGCGCGCTCCAGGATGGCCTGGCAAGCGGCGCGCAGGGGGCCGTCGCCGGCGATCAGGAGGCGCAGGCGCCGGTGCGCCGGATGGGGCGAGGCGATCAGGCGCAGGAAGGCATCGACCAGGGTGGCGTGTCCCCCGGCTTCGTCCATGCGGCCGACGCTGCCGATGACGAAGACTTCGTCGCGCATGAAGCCGGCCGGACCGACGGCGGTATGCGGACCCAGGCGCGGGTGATAGTGCAGGCTGTCGACGCCGGCCAGGATGCGCGTGACCCGCGACGGCGCGGCGCCGATGGCTTCGATCAGCCAGCGTTCCTGCTCGGCGCCGGCGGCGATATAGTGGTTCACCAGCGGGCAGCAGGCGCGCCGCAGCAATTGCATCCGCAGGCGCCGCGCCGCCTTCAGGCGCGCGGCGCCGAACAGGCCGGCGCTCGCCTCGGCGCCGGGCTGGCGGCGGCCGTCGCGCGGGTATTCGCCATGCACGCGCCAGCGCACGCCCGCCAGCGCGGCCACCAGCTGGCCATCGAGATTGCCGGCATTCCGGGTGTGCACCAGGTCGGGCGCCATTGCGCGCAGCGTGCGGTACAGGGCCAGGTAGAAGCCGGGGCCGGCGCGCCGCGCCACATCGACGACCTCGACCCCGCGCTCGCGCAACTCGGCATGGAGGGCGCTGTGCCCGCCGAGGCAGACCACGGCATGGCGGTAGCGTCCGGCCGGCGAGTGCTCGACCAGTTCGAGCAGGCTGGGGGCTGCCGCGTCGAGCCGCTCGACCAGGTGGGCCACGAGCGGCAAGGCGGCGCTGTGCGCGACGGCGTCTGGCGGCAGGTTGCCCATGGCATGCTCAGCCGGCACTGGCCAACAACTGCACCGCGCCCGCCATCAAGGCCGGCAAGCCGGCCAGGCGCAGGTTCCAGTCGTGCTCGCGCAGTACCCGCGCCCGCGCCGCGCGCCCGACCGCGCTTGCCTGGCCGGCTCCGTTTCCGGCTCCATTTCCGGCTCCGTTCTCGGCTCCATTTCCGGCTCCGTCTCCGATTTCGGCCAGGACGGCGGCAATGCGCGCGCGAAAACCCGGCGCGTCCGCCGCCGCCAGGGCTTCCGGCAATTGCAGGCAAGCCAGGCCGGAAAGCGAGCGCGGCAGGCCGAGCACCGGCTTTTGCATCGCCATTGCGGCCAGCACCGCCATGCCGGCCGCGTGACCGTCGGCGGGCGGCGCCAGTACCAGGGCGGCGTGGGCCAGGTAGGGCCGCGAGTCGAACGGGGCGCCCTGGCCGCCGACAAGCGTCACGCCGGCCTGGCGCGCCAGGGCACCCAGGGACGGGCGCCGGCCTGCATGCGCACTGGTATCGGCCAGGTACAGCGACAGTGTCGGATCGGCGGCGCGCAGCGGCGCGAAGACCTGGGCGGCCAGCCAGCGCGCGGCGTCGGCCGCGTCGCCCTGCAGCGGGCCGGCCAGCAGCAGGACCCGTTCTCCGGGCCTGTAGGGCGAGCGCTGCAGGATGTGCGGCGAATAATGCTCGGGATCGACGCCGCTGGCCAGCAGTTGCGCCTTGTGCGCCGATTCCGGCGCGAACAGCCGGAAGCGGGCGACGTCGGCGGCGCCGGCAAACAGCGCGGCATCGCACGCCGCGCCGGCGCCGCGCTCGATGGCTAGCAGGCGCCGCGCCTGGCGCCGCCATAGCGCAGCGCCGGGCCAGGGCCGCACCGCGCCGCGGCGGCGCTGCCGGTCGGACTCGAGCTCGACGAAGTCCACCACGCGTACCAGGCCCGGGGGCAGGGCCGCCAGGCAGGCGCCCATGCCCGCCCCACAGGCCAGCACGGCGGCCACCGGACGCCGCGCGCACAGGCGCGTGGCCCAGGCCTGCAGCGCCGGGTCCATGCGCACGGCGCCGAGCCGCATCGCAGCGAGGCGCATGCTGCGGCCAATCCCGGGCGGGGCCACGAAACAGGTTTCATGGCACAGGGCGCGCACCCGGCTGAATTGGGCGCCGTCGCGCAGCGGGTCGGCGCTGCAGCCGAGATGTACCCGAAAATGGCGGCCCAGGAAACGCAGCAGCTGATACCAGCGCAGGCTGGCGGCATCGCCGTCGGGACGCGGCAGGCAGGGAGCGAGCACCAGCAGTTCGGCGCCGGCATCCGGGCCGGAAGGAAGGAAGCGCGCGTTCATGCCCGCTCCACTTGCGCAGACGGTGAGCGCGCCAGGGACGGCGCGGACGGCAAGTGCGGCCGGGTCGGTTCACGGCGTGAGTTGAGCAACATGTCGGATTCTCCAGTGAAAGCCTGGTGGCGCGGCGCGCAGCCCTTGCCGTCTGTCGATTATATGGCTGGGAAAACCATGCATTTCGCTACCCTTTTTTCAATTGATACCTGTCAAAAGAGGCCTTTGCGCTGTCATCCGTGGACGCAACGTGCGCCGGAATGCGGCCCATGCTTGTGGCAAATTTCTCTCCGGCTTGATCTATGTTCAGACAGAAAAGAATCACGGGAAAGGTCGGGAACTGGCTACGGCTGACCTTGTCTGACTGGCAGCTATCCCGTTTTCGCCAATAACGGCGGGACGCCACTCAGGAGGAAACAGCATGCTGGTCGATGACATGCCCATCGCAACATTTGCAACCATCCCGTCCCCGGAACTGGCGGCGTACACCGCGCAACA
The DNA here is from genome assembly GCF_057801335.1 of Massilia sp. BAP21. Classification (NCBI taxonomy): domain Bacteria; kingdom Pseudomonadati; phylum Pseudomonadota; class Betaproteobacteria; order Burkholderiales; family Oxalobacteraceae; genus Massilia; species Massilia sp. BAP21. The sequence continues at coordinate 4,952,392 of NZ_CM173596.1, read as the reverse complement.
CCCGCCCCGGCCAGGCCTTCCCGATCCGGAGCCCGGCCGCTCCCAGGTATTCAATGTCCGGTTGGCGAGCTCGGCCGGCCGGCAGGACGCGGCGGGGGTCCTGGTGCGCCGCATGTACGCCTGGCGCGGCTATGCGCTCGACCCGGCGGCACGCCAGGACGGCGCCCGCGTCACCTTCTATGCCGAAACCGACGGCGAACTGGTGGGCACGATGAGCCTGGCGCTGGACCTGCACGGCCGCCTGCCGGCCGACGAGAACTTCGGCGACCTCCTGGCGCCGCTGCGGCTGGCCGGGCGGCGCCTGTGCGAGCCTTCGCGCCTGGCCATCGACAAGGGCATGTCGAAGCGGGTCTTCGCCGCGCTGATCCACATTTCCTACCTATATGCGCACCGGCTGCGCGGCTTTAGCGACTACATCATCGAGGTCAACCCGCGCCACGTCGCCTTTTACCAGCGCATGCTCGGCTTCGCCGTCTTCGGCAGCGAACGCGACTGCAGCCGGGTCGGCGCGCCGGCGGTGCTGCTGCGCCTGCCGCTGGACGTGATGGGCGAGCGTATCCGCCGCTGGAGCGGCAGCTTCGAGGCGGCCGGCGCCGAACGCTCCTTCTACCCGTATTTCTTCCCGCTGCGCGAAGAAGCCGGGATCAGCGCGCGCCTGGCCGCGCTGTGCCAGGGGGAGGACCGGACATGACCGCCATGAACGAACTGCAGGAAGCCGTGGATACCGGCGCCGCCCTGCGCGCCATGGAGGCCGTGGTCGGCACCGCGCACCTGCTGGCCGACGACGCCACCCTGGAACGCTATGCGCGCAGCACGGCCGCGCGCCCGGTGCGGCCGCTGGCGGTGGTGCGGCCGGCCGGCGCCGGCGAGGTGGCGCAACTGGTGCGCATCGCCGCCGCCTACCGGCTCGCCGTGTATCCGCTCAGCACGGGCAAGAACTGGGGCTATGGCGATGCCTGCGCGGTCGGCGCCGCCCAGGTCATCCTCGACCTGTCGCGCATGAACCGCATCGTCCAGGTCGACGCCGAGCTGGCCTATGCCGTCATCGAACCCGGCGTGACCCAGCGCCAATTGTCCGACTTCCTGCGCGACAACCGCTACCCGCTGTGGGCCGACTGTACCGGGGCCGGACCGGATACCAGTTATGTCGGCAACATCATGGAGCGCGGTTTCGGTCACTCGCCCTATGGCAACCGCCTGCAGCACGTGGCCGGCATGCAGGTGGTGCTGGCCAGCGGCGAAGTGCTCGACACCGGCTTCGGCCACTACCGCCAGGCGCGTGCCACCCACCTGTTCCCGTATGGCGTCGGCCCCTTCCTCGATGGCCTGTTCACGCAGTCGAACATGGGCATCGTCACGCGCCTGGGCATCTGGCTGATGCCCCAGGCCGCCTGCGTGAACCATTTCCTGTGCAGCGTGCCGGCCCATGGCGACATCGCCGCCGTGGTTGATGCCCTGCGTCCGCTGCGCCTGGACGGCACCTTGCGCAGCATCCTGCATATCGGGAACGACCTGCGGGTGCTGTCGGGCGGGCGGGTGTTTCCGCGCGATGCCGCGGGGCGGGCGGGGCGTGCCGCAACGGGGGCGGCAGCCAGGCGCGTAGCCAGGCCTGACCCGGGGCCTGGATCGGAGGCGGAACCGGGAATGGGATTCGGGGCCGATGCGCAATCCTACCCAGGCTGCACACCAGCGCCGTCTTCGCGGCTGGCGCCCGAGGTGCGCGCACGGCTGTGCGCCGGCCTGGGCGCCTGGACGGTTTCCGGTGCCCTGTATGGCAGCAAGGCCCAGTTGGCGCTGGCGCGTGCGGCGGTAAAACATGCCCTGCGCGGTACCCGGGGCCGGGCACGCTTCGTCAGCGAGCGCGGTTTGAAATGGGGGGCGCTGGCTGGTCGGCTGCTGGGCAACACCGGGGCCGGGCAACGCCTGCGCACGCGCGTGGCGCTGGGCGAATCGCTGTTCGAGATGAACCGCGGCGTGCCGAACGGGCGCTTCCTGGCCGGCGCCTACTGGCGCCGGCGCGGCGGGTTGCCGAGCGGCTTTCCCGAAGGCGCCGATCCGGCGCGCGATGGCTGCGGCCTGCTGTGGGTGTCGCCGGTGCTGCCGCTGCGCGGTGAAGACATGCTGGCCGTGTACGCCCTGGCCGAGGCCCAGTTCGACCGCCATGGCTTGGATCTGTTCGCCACCTTCAGCATGATCAACGAGCGCACGCTGGGCGGAGTCCTGACCGTGGCCTACGACCGCGACGACCCCGAGGAAACCGCGCGTGCCCGGGCCTGCCACGACGCCGTGTTCGCGCAGATGCTTGAGGCCGGCTACATTCCCTACCGCGCCGGGAACCACTCGATGGCGGCGCTCGACCCGGACGGCGACAGCTACTGGCGCACGGTGGCGGCGCTGAAGGCGGCGCTCGATCCGCAGGGCATCCTGGCGCCCGGACGATACGAGCCAGGCGTGGCGGCGCGGCAGGACGCGTGCTGACGGCATGCGTGAACGCGTTCGGCCATGCAGCCGCGGCGCGCCGCCTGGCCGCAAGCGCGATCCGGTCCTGCACCGCAGGCGCCAGGGTGAGGCGTGCGGACCGGGAGATGCGGATCAGCTCGTGCGGACCAGGTATGCGGATCGGCACGCACAGACCGGCACCTGGGTAGCGGCATGACGGCCGCTTCAGAAACCGATCTTGCGCGCCGGCAGGGTACGCACCACGCCGCGAAAGTCGACCGTGTTCAGCGACACCGGCCGGCGCCAGATACGGTCGACGTATTCCATCACGCGCTCGGCCTGCTGGAGGTCGAGTCCGCGCCCGTCGTGCTGGAAGTCGTGGCGCAGCTCGAGGCTGCCGTCGGGTTTCAGCAGCGTGACCGCCACCGAGGGTGCGCCATAGTTGTACTTCGGGGCCAGGATCGCCTCGCGGATCGCGTGGATGTCGCGGTTGGCGATCCGCGTTTCGCCGTCCTTGGGTGTTTCGTGCACGAACAGATCGAGTTCCCGCGCCAGCTCCTCGTCGAGGTAGTTGCGGACGAAGCCGAAATCGTCTTCCTCGCGCATGATGCGGCGCGCCGCCTCCAGGCCCTCGCGTTCGATGATGTGCTCCCACATGACGAAGCCGAGATGGTAGGGGTTCAGGGACAGCGCCAGCTGCTGGCCGCCTGCATACGGCCGCACCACGTCCGAATGCGATTTCAGTGCCGCCAGGTAGAGTTCGTGCGGCAGGAAGCCGGCCTCGCGCAGCAGGCGCGCATGCCAGTACGAGGCCCAGCCTTCGTTCATGATCTGGCAGGCGTAGATCGGGTGGAAATAATATGCCTCCTCGCGCACGGCCAGGAAGATGTCGCGCTCCCATTCCTCGAGTTCGGCGCCGTACTGGGCGATGAACCACAGCAGATCGTGCTCGGGGTACGGCGGCAAGGGTGCGCGCTGGCGCCGCGTGTCCGGCGCGGGCGGCTCGTCCTCGCCCGGCAGGCGGGTGTAGCGGTCGCGGAAGGCGCGGTCCGGCGAACCGGCGGCGGCCGGCGTACCGGTGCCGGGCGAGCCAGCCGCCGCCGGTTCACCGGCCGCCGCGTCGCCGGACCGCGCCAGGTAGTCGGGGTAGCGCGGCCGGTGCAGCGGCTGGTCGATGTCGATATGGGCCTCGAGCGCCAGCGCGGCGTCGAGCACGGCTTCGACCCGCTCCTGGCCATGCTCGGCCAGGGCCGCCTCCAGCCGGTGCGCGCGCGCCGCGCTCTGTTCCAGGATATGGCCGCCTGCCATGCCCATGAAGCGCTGGAACAGGGCGTTGTTCTTGGCGAAGTCCGCATGTCCCAGCACGTGGGCGGTGACCAGGGTGTTCTCGGCCAACGAATTATGTTCGAGCATGAAGGCGCGGCAGGGGTCGCCCGGGAACATCACCTCGAAGATGCGCGAATGCCCCATGTGCTGGCGCACCAGCTGGTGGATGTAGCGCACCCCGAACGACCAGTGGCGCATCCGCACCGGCAAGCCGTAGACGGCGATCTCCAGCATGAAGTTGTTCGGCACCATGTCGAAGTGCACGGGGTCGAAATCCAGGCCATGCTCGATCGCCAGCTGCTCGAGGCGGGCGGCATAATCGGCCAGGCGGTCGCCGGACAGGGACTCATCGGACGAGGGGCCACCGGACAGGGGATTGCTCATGCGCGCGCCTCTCCGGGGTTGGCCAGTGAACTGGCGAGCGGACCGGTGCGCAGATCGGCCTGCAGGTTGGCTCGCAAATCGGCTCGCAAGTCGGCTCGCGGCGGGCCCAGGCCCGCGGCCCGCGCATCGGTCGTCTCGCCAAAGAAGCGGCGCAGCGCGCGCCAGACATCGTCGGCATTCGACAGCACGCTGGCGCCCACCGCCAGGCCGCGCGCCTCGAGGTCAGTGAACAGGCGGCGCATCTCGGTATCGAGCGAACTGCCGAGCGAGCGGGTGGCACCGGGCAGGGTTTCAACGAAGCCCATGTAGTTGAGCATGCCGGCCAGTTCCTTCAGGCTGTGGTGGGTAGCGCCGCGGTCTTCGGTGAAGTTCTCGCCATCGGAAGCATAGAACAGGTAGAGGTTGGTTTGCCCGGCCAGCCGTTCGCGCCGGATGATGTCGAGCACCAGCCGGAACCCGCTCGAGGCGATCGTGCCGCCGATCCCGCTCACCTGGAAGAAATCGCTTTCGTTGAATTCCCAGGCCTGCGTGGTGTGGGCGATGAAGCGCGCCGCCACCTTGGCGTAGCGCCGGCGCAGCCCCTGCAGGGCAAAGAAGAAGAAGGACTTGGCCAGCTTGCGTTCGAGCTGGGTCATGCTGGCGGAAACATCGATGACAAAGAAGATCAGCGCCGCCGTGGCCGGCCGCGGCCGGCTGACCAGCTGGCGAAAGCGCAAATCTTCGTCGGTAAACGGCAGCGGATCGTCCTGCACGGCGCGGCGCTTGATGGCTTCTTTCAGGGTGCGGCGCCGGTCGAGGCGCGAGCGCGCGCCCCGGCGGTCCCAGCCTTCGCGCACGAGTTCGGTGTCGGGGATGGCCGGGCTGGCCGCGGGCTTCAGGTCGGGCAGGCACAAATCTTCCCACAGCCAGTCCATGATCTCGTCGATCGAGAACTCGAGCAGCAGTTTCACTTCGCCGTCCTCGTTGCCCCCGGCGCCATCGTCGCCTTCGTCGTCGTCCTCGGCATGGCGCAGGATGTCGCCAGGTTCGCCGCGGCCCTGGCCGGCGCCGGTCTCAACCCGGCCTTCGGCCAGGCGCAGGCGCGCATGTTCGAGCAGGCGCACCGGCACCTGTACGCTGCGCTGCTGCGGTCCGGTGATGAGGTCGGGGCCGGCGATCAGGTCGGGCAGGTGCTGGCGCACTGCTTCGCGCACCTTGTCGTTGTGGCGCAGCCAGTCGCGCGCCCCGCGCGAGAACAGCTCGTACCATTCGGTGCTGATGGTGAGCGCCATGGGATGGTCCGCTTCCTCATTCCTGGGCCAGCAGCGTGGTGACGTAGTTCAGCGCTTCGCGCGCACTGTGCGCGTCGTAGCCGTACTCGTCGACCAGGCGTTTCTCGACGGCCGAGATCTTGGTGCGCACATCGTCGTCGGGCCGCTTGCTGGAACTGACCAAGCGCAGCACGTCGCGACGCCCCTCGAACAAATACTGCTGGACGGCGTCGTTGAGCTGGATGTGGCTGTCGAGCCCGAACTTGACCCCGCGCTTGTAGGCGCCCATGGCCTTGCGCACGACTTCCTGGCGGAACGACTGCTTGCCCGATTCGGAAATGTGGATCTTTTCCTCGACCGCGCGCAGGAAGCGCTCGTCGGGCCGCCGCTCCTCGTTGGTGATCGGGTCCTTCACGGTACGGTTGTCGAGCATGGCTTCCACCTCGTCGAGGTACTTGTTGAGCAGCTCGAGCGCTTCGCCCTCGAAGGAGACGAACAGCGCCTTGTGCACGTCCTGCTTCACCCAGCGGTTGTAGAAATCCTTGCGCGTCAGGACCAGGTAGTCGACCCACTTGCGCTTCCTGCGCGCCTCGATGCGGGCGTCGTTCTCGATGGCATCTTTCAGGGCCAGCAGCACGTCCATGGTCGACAGGCTTTTCTGGTTCGAACCAATGATGGCGTTCGACAGCGCGTTGATCACGAAGCGCGGCGAGACCCCGGCCAGGCCTTCGTCGGGCGCCTTTTCCTTTTCTTTGACACGGCGGATGTCGGCCCGGTTCACGCCATCGACTTCCTCGTCGGCATGGATGCGCACCTTCCTGACCAGCTCGGCTTCCTTGTCGTCGCCGTCCTGGATGCGCGACAGGATGGCGAACACCGCCGCCGCATGCAGCACGTGCGGGTCGAGGTGGACGTTGCGGAAGGCCGGCGCCGCCGACGAGATCAGCTTGCGGTAGATGCGCGCTTCCTCGCGGTAGTTCAGGGTGTACGGCACCTGGATGATGACCATGCGGTCGAGCAGGGCTTCGTTTTCGCTTTCCTGCAAAAACTTGCGGAATTCCGCGAGATTGGTATGCGCCAGGATGGTCTCGTCGAGGTAGATCAGGGGAAAGCGCGCCACCTTGACGTTCTTTTCCTGGGTGAGCGTGAGCAGCAGGTAGAGGAATTCGCGCTTGACCTTCAGGATCTCGATCATTTCCAGCACGCCGCGGCTGGCCGCGTACATGGCGCCGGACCAGGACCAGGCGCGCGGATCGCCTTCGTCGCCATACTGCGCCACCTTCAACAGATCGACCGAGCCGACCAGGTCGGCCAGGTCGGCCGTGGTGGGGTCGTGCGGCGCATAGGTGCCGATGCCGCTGCGGCCGGCTTCTGAAATGAACACGCGCTCGACCGGCATGCGCATGAAGTCGCCGTTGAACTGCTCTTCCAGCCGGGCCCGGCAATGCGGACAGATGTCGCCGGCGATGTCGATGCCGTAGGTGTTGCGGCAGGCGGCGCGCATGGTGTGCGGCACCAGGTGCAGCGGCGACTCGCGCACCGGGCAGCCGGCGATCGCATACAGGGCGCCGTCGTCGGTATGGCTGTACTCCTCCAGGCCGCGCTTGAGCAGGATGACCAGGGTCGACTTGCCCCCGGAAGGCGGGCCGAGCAGGAGCAGCAGGCGCCGGCCGACTTCCGAACCGGCCGCGGCCGCCTTGAAATAGTCGACCACCCGCGCCAGCGCTTCGTCGATGCCGAAGAGGTCGTCGGCGAACAGGCTGCAGCGCAGGGCGCCGCCCGCATCGTCGAGGCAGGTGGCGCGCATCATGTCCCAGATGTACTGGTGCGAACTGCGCGCGACGCGTTCCGGCGCAGCGGGCAGGATGGTGGCCAGGAAGTCGCCGAAGGTGCCGGCCCAGTGCCCGGCGCGGTGCTGGCGGGTGAACAGGTCGAGGCTGTGCAGGAAGCCGCCGTGCCCGCCGGCCTGCCCGCCGCCCTGCGCGTCGTCCTGCACGGATTCCTGCCTGGGGTCCTGGATACCACACGCGTTCTCGCCCGGCTGCGTCACGTTTCCTCCGTCGGCTGTGGTGGAGAGGTGCGGCCTGGCTGGCCGCGCGAAGCCACAGTATCGGTGTGCGTCGGGGGAGGTGGCTGAGGCGTATCAATGTGCGCGACCGAACCTCGCGGGGCTGGGCGGGCCTAATAACAAGGCACGGATGATGGGTCCGGCGGGCATTGGCGTCCCCTGCCGGGGCCTTGCGTTCGCCGCCGCACCGATGCCGGCTGCCTGCTCAGGCTAGGATGGTGCTTCAGACAACTTTGAAGGGTATGCCATGTCCACAACGAACGCTTCCGTCCAGGCCGCTGCACTGGCGGACAAGATTCGCTCGATGCGCTTTGCCATGTTTACGACCGTCGACGAACACGGCCACCTGATCAGCCATCCGATGACCAACCAGGATACCGATGCCAAGGGCGGGCTCTGGTTCTACACCTCGATCCACACGCCGCTGTGGCAGAACATCGCAATGCAGCCCGAGGTCAACGTCAGCTTCGCCCAACCCGAGGACAGCCTGTACGTGTCGATCAGCGGCACCGCCGAGCGCGTGGTCGACCGCGAGCGCATCCGTGCGCTGTGGAACCCGATGGTCCAGGCCTGGTTCCCGCACGGCCCCGACGACGAGCACGTGGTGCTGGTGCGCGTGGCGCCGCACAGCGCCGAATACTGGGATTCGAACGACAGCAAGATGGTGCGCCTGTTCCAGATGGCCAAGGCGGCCGTGACCGGCACGACGCCGGACGTCGATCCTGGCGAGCACGGCACGATCAAGCTGGAGAACTGAGGGCAGCCAGGGCAGGGCCAGCGTCCGCGTCGCAGCGCTGGTCGCCGGCTGGCCTCGCCGGAAGAGCCTGGACCTGGGGCGGCCCCGGACCTTGCCGAAACAAAGCCCGGGGCTTGCCGCTGGCTTAAGCCTTGCCGCCGCTGGGCGGCACCAGTTTCGTTTCGCCGGCGGGCGGCGCCAGGTCTTCGGGCGACTGGTTGGCGCCGCTTTCCGGCGAGCCGATCCCGGTGCCCGTGCCGCCGGCCTGGCCGGAGCGGGTATCGAAGGCGCCACGGGCGCCGCTGTGCATGCTGGTTTCATCCGGCTCCGCAGGGTCCGGCGCCGCGCCGGGCGCCGCCGCGGGCGTTGCATCCGGCTGCACGGCCGCACCTCGCGCGTCGGCGGCTGTCGCTTCCTCGCCGTTGCCCTGACTTGCGGTCAATTGCTCGCCACCACTGCCACCGGTTTCCTGCTGCGTTTCATGGCTGGGTGTTGCTCCTTCCTGACCACTGGTTACACCGCCCACGCCGATCGCGGCGCCATCCGCAGCATTATCCGCAGCACTACCGGCAGCCTCATTCTGCCCCGATCCGTTCCTCGTCCCTGCATTCATCGTCGTCCTCCCGCATCCTGGTTGCATGATGGTCCGATTATGCCAAGCGCAGCGGCGGGCGCCATCGGCATCCCGGCGGCGCCGCTGTAGGACAGGACCCAGCGTCAGCGGTAGCGCTTGTAGACGCTCGTCGTTCCATCCTTCTTCACCAACAATACCTCGTATGGCTCGCTGTGCGCGCCTTCCATGCCCGGCGACCCCATCGGCATGCCCGGTACCGCCAGGCCGGCCGCCTGCGGACGGGTGGCCAGCATGCGCTTGATGTCGGACGCCGGCACATGCCCCTCGATCGCATAACCCTGCACCTTCGCGCTGTGGCAGGAGCCATGCTCGTCGGCGATCCCGAACTTGGCGCGGTAGTCGCCGGGATTTGCCACATCCTGGGCCTTGACGCTGAACCCGTTCGCTTCCAGGTGCCTGATCCATTGTTTACAGCAGCCACAGGTGGCGGTCTTGTAGACCTCGACAACGGGCTGAGCGGGCTGGGCAGCCATTGCCGGGAGTGGCTGAGCGAACAGGAGCGGCAGCAGGAAAGACAGGGTGGTTCGGGAAGGCATGGATTCTCCAGTTGACGATGGCGTGCAATGAAAGCGGGGGCCGGAAAGCGGCATCCTACAGCAACTCTCCGGCAAGCCGCCAGGCCCGCATTCGTAGTATCTTTACGGAAACGTATCCAATACCGCGCAGTGCTCACCTGGAGATCCCGGCATGACCTCGCATCCTCCCGCCGGCGGCCCGGCAGCCACTGGCATCTTCCACGAGTCAAGCATCCCGCAGACCACCCCTGCGTCGCCCTTTGACGCCATCGTCATCGGCGCCGGTTTCGGCGGCATCTGCATGGGCCGGGCCTTGCTGCGCGCCAGCATCAAGCACTTCCTCATTCTCGAGCGTGCCGACGACATCGGCGGGGTCTGGCGCGACAACCGCTATCCCGGCGCGGCCTGCGACGTGCCTTCGCACCTGTATTCGTTTTCCTTCGCGCCGAACCCCGACTGGCCGCGCACCTTTGCCACCCAGGCCGAGATCCTGGCCTACCTGCGCGACTGCAGCGTCCGCTTTGGCTTATCGCCACATCTGCGCGTCAAGCGCGAGGTCAGCGGCGCCCGCTACGATGAAGCGAGCGCCACCTGGGAAGTGACGCTCGAAGACGGCAGCAGCCTGCACACCCGCCTGCTGGTCAGCGCCATCGGCCTGCTGGGACGGCCGGCACTGCCGAGGATCGACGGCATGGACAGCTTTGCCGGGGCCGCCTTCCACTCGTCGCGCTGGAACCATGCGCTGCCGCTGGCCGGCAGGCGGGTGGCGGTGATCGGCACCGGGGCCTCGGCCACCCAGTTCATCCCGGCCATTGCCGGCCAGGTGGAGGAGCTGCTGGTGTTCCAGCGCTCGCCGGCCTGGCTCAAGCCGCGCGGCGACCGCGCCTACCCGGACTGGCGCAGGCGCCTGTTCCGGCGCCTGCCGCTGGCGATGCGCCTGCACCGCGCCCTGATCTATGCAAAATACGAGTCGCGCGCGCTGGCCTTTACCCGCTTCAAGGGCATGATGGAACTTGCCGTCGGCCAGCCTTTCCGGCGCATGCTGGCGCGCGACGTGGCCGACCCGGCGCTGCGCGCGCGCCTGACACCGGGCTATCCGATCGGCTGCAAGCGGGTCCTGCTCTCCGACGATTACCTGGCCAGCCTGGCCCATCCGGCGGTGCGCCTGGTCAGCGAGCCGATCCGCCGCATCGTTCCGGAGGGTGTGGAAACGGCGTCGGGACAGGTGCACGAGGCCGACATCCTCATCTACGGCACCGGCTTTACGGCCACCGAGTTCCTGGCCCCGATGGCGATCCAGGGCCGTGCCGGAGTCGACCTGAACCGGGCCTGGCGCGAGGGCGCCGGAGCCTACCTGGGCGTGAGCATGCCGCACTTCCCGAACTTTTTCATGCTGTACGGACCGAATACGAACCTGGGCCACAATTCCATTGTTTACATGCTCGAAAGCCAGGTAGCCCACGTGATGCGCTGCCTCGATGCCCTGCGCAAGACGGGTTCCACCACGGTCGAGGTCGAGCCGGCGGTGCACCAGGATTTCAATGCCAGGCTGCGCCGACATCTGGGCAGGACGGTCTGGAACGGCTGCCACAGCTGGTACCTCGACCGCCAGGGCCGCAACGTCACCAACTGGCCCGGCTTCAGCTTTAGTTACCGCTGGCTGGCGCGGCATGCCAGCCTGGCTGCCTACCGTTTCGCCTCGCCCTTGCCGACTGAACCCGGCAACCTGCGCATTGCCGCGCCGCCCAGCCTGGGCGAACGCCTGCAGGCCGGCTTCCAGCGCCTGTTCCTGCGCGCCTGCTTCCGGCCCCTGATCGGACCGCCCGCCGGCCCGCGCCTGCAACGGGCCCTGGTCGCCTGTCTCGCGCCGCTGATGCCGGGCGTGCGCGGGGTGCGGCGGGTGCGCCGCGCGCTGGGCGGGGTACCGGCCGAGGCCGTCATCCCGCAGGGGCAAGCACAGCAACATGGAGCAGGCGCCATTCTCTACCTGCACGGCGGCGCCTTTTGCCTCGGCAATCCCGCCTCCCACCGCAGCATCACCACACGCCTGGCGCGCGACGCGGGCATCACCGTCTGGGCGCCGGATTACCGGCTGGCGCCCGAACATTCGTATCCGGCCGCACTCGACGATGCACTGGCCTGCTACCAGGCGCTGCTGGACAGCGGCACTCCCGCACACCGGATCGTGCTGGCCGGCGATTCGGCCGGCGGCGGGCTGGCGCTGGCACTTGCCCTGACGCTGCGCGACAAGGGCCTGGCCCTGCCGGCGGGGCTGGCGCTCATCTCGCCACTGACCGATCCGTCCCTGTCGAGTCCCTCGGTCGAAGCCAACGCCCACATCGACCCGATGGTGCGCCGTTCCTGGGTGGCGCAGGGCATCGCCTGGTACGCTAGTCCGCTTGACGCGGGCGTTCATGCGCCGCTGACCCAGGACCTGACGGGTATGCCGCCGATACTGGTCCAGGTAGGCGAGCAGGAAATCCTGCGCGACGATGCCTGGCGCCTGGCTGCACATGCACGCGCATGCGGCGTACCATGCCAGCTCGAGGAATACACTGGGCGCTGGCACGTATTCCATTTGCAGGCCTTCTACCTGCGCTCGGCCGCGCACGCCATCGGCCACCTGGCCGCCTTTGCTCAGGCGCGCATGGAGGAGCCGCCTGCCGACTGATCACGAGGACCCCATGGCCTTTTCCGCCGCCGCTGCCGCCGTCCTGCTGCTGCACCTCGCGTTCGTGCTCTTCGTCGTGTTCGGTGCACTGCTGGTGGCGCGCTGGCCGCGCCTGGCCTGGCTGCACCTGCCGGCGGCCGCCTGGGGTTTCTATATCGAAGCAAGCGGACGCGGCTGCCCGCTGACCACGCTCGAGAATTTGCTGCGCATGCGCGCCGGCCAGGCCGGCTATGGCGAAAGCTTCGTCGAACACTACCTGCTGCCGCTGATCTATCCCGGCAGCCTGACGCGCGAGCTGCAGCTGGCGCTGGCCGCCGGCGTGGTCGGCATCAACCTGCTCCTGTATGGCTGGATCGTCCTGCGGCCGATGTGGCGGGCGCGGTAGGGGCGGGGCCGCACATGAACGCAGGGTAACGTGCGGGGACCCGACGGGCAGGGTGCTATGCTCGTCCGCAGTGCATCCGGCCCGCTGCCCGGGCCCTTCCAGGAGAGATTCATGACGATGACGGTAGGCGATTTCCTTCTGCAACGACTCGACGAATGGGGCGTGGACCGCATCTACGGCTACCCCGGCGACGGCATCAACGGCATCCTGGCCGCGATGCGGCGCCAGGACCGCATCGACTTCGTCCAGACCCGCCACGAGGAAATGGCCGCCTTCATGGCCTGCGCCCACGCCAAGTACACCGACGAGGTCGGCGTCTGCATGGCCACCTCGGGGCCGGGCGCCATCCACCTGCTGAACGGCCTGTACGATGCCAAGCTCGACCACCAGCCGGTGGTCGCCATCGTCGGCCAGCAAAAGCGCGCCTCGCTTGGCGGACACTTCCAGCAGGAAGTCGACCTGGTCACCCTGTTCAAGGACGTGGCAGGCGCCTTCGTGCAGATGGCCACCACGGCCGAACAGATCCGCCACCTGGTCGACCGCGCCTTCCGTATCGCGCGCACCGAGCGCTGTGTCACCTGCATCATCATTCCGTCCGATTTGCAGGACGAAGACGCGGTCACCGCGCCGCCGCGCGAGCACGGCAGCATCGTCACGGGCATCGGCAGCATGGCCCGCGCCGGGGTGCCACCGCAAGCGGCCTTGCAAGAGGCGGCCGATATCCTGAACGCCGGCAAGAAGGTGGCCATCCTGGCCGGCGCCGGGGCACACGGTGCGGCCGACGAACTGATCGAGGTGGCCCAGCTGCTGGGGGCGGGCATCGCCAAGGCCCTGCTGGGCAAGATGGTCGTGCCCGACGAGCTGCCGTTCGTGACCGGCTCGATCGGCATCATCGGCACCCGGGCCAGCTTCGACATGATGAACGAGTGCGATACCTTGCTGATGGTCGGTTCGAGCTTCCCGTATTCCGAGTTCCTGCCCGAGGAAGGCCAGGCGCGCGGCGTGCAGATCGACATCGACGGCAAGATGCTCAGCCTGCGCTATCCGATGGAGAGCAACCTGATCGGCGACGCCAAGGCCAGCCTGCGCGCACTGATCCCGCTCCTGCAGCGCAAGGAAGACCGTCGCTGGCAAGAGCGCATCGAGGAGAATGTGCGCAAGAGCTGGCAGCTGCTGGAAAAGAAGGCGATGCAGGAAACGCCTGAGCTCAATCCCCAGCGCGCCTTCTGGGAACTGTCGCAGCGCCTGCCCGAGGATGCCATCCTGGCCGGCGACTCGGGTTCCTCGACCTCCTGGTATGCGCTGGACATCCGCGCCCGCAAGGGGATGCTGGGTTCGCTGTCGGGCGGCCTGGCCACGATGGGCTCGGCGGTGCCGTATGCGTTTGCCGCCAAGATGGCCTATCCGGACCGCCTGGTGGTGGCGCTGGTTGGCGACGGCGCCATGCAGATGAACGGAATGAATGGCCTGATCACGATTGCCCGCACCTGGCAGCAGTGGCGCGACCCGCGCCTGATCGTGCTGGTGCTGAACAACCGCGACCTGAACTTCGTCACCTGGGAGCAGCGCGGCATGGCGGGCGAGCCGAAGTTCGAAACCTCCCAGCAATTGCCCGACGTGGCGTACGCCGACTACGCACGCCTGCTCGGGCTCGACGGCGCGCGCGTGGAAAGTCCGGACGGGCTCGGCACGGCGCTGGACGCGGCATTCGCCGCCGATAAACCCTTCGTGCTCGACATCGTCAGCGAGGCGAATATCCCGCCTCTGCCGCCCCATATCACCCGTTCCCAGGCCAGGCAATACTACGAGGCCATCGAAAAAGGCGAGCCGGAAGCCGATGCCGTTCGGCGGGCGCTTGCTCAACAGGGGTTGCCGGAGCAATAATGCGGATGTGCTGGCTTATTGTTATCGCTTTTCGCGGCTGCGTGTAAAGACGCAGGGCTGAACATGTGAACCGATTGGCGCCTGGCAGTTGTGCAGGCGCTTTCCCCCGTTCCGATGATGACCGTATCCTGTGCTCCCGCGCATGTCCTTGCATGCACGGGCGGCCAGGGTGCGCATGCGTACAAGACGAGCACAACATGAGGCGGCAAACGACAGCAGGTCTGCAGGGAAGCGGCGAGGGCGCGCCAGGGACAGCGGCGGCCTTCCAGGAGGAGACGACAATGCATAACAGGAGAACACGTAGTGAGTATTTTTAGGACGAAGAACCTCGATACCATGGTGGCGGACGCCCGCACCCCTGGCGGGCTGAAGAAGGTCCTCGGACCGATGGACCTGATCCTGATGGGTATCGGGGCAATTGTCGGCACGGGTATCTTCGTGCTGACCGGTACCGGCGCGGTCACGGCCGGCCCGGCGCTGACGCTTTCCTTTGTCATCGCCGCGATTGCCTGCGGCTTTGCCGCGCTCTGCTACGCTGAATTCGCTTCCAGCGTGCCGGTGGCCGGCTCGATCTACACTTATTCCTACGTGACCCTGGGCGAGATCGTCGCCTGGATGATCGGCTGGGACCTGCTGCTCGAATACGGCCTGGCGACCTCGACGGTTGCGGTCGGCTGGTCCGGCTATTTCCAGTCGCTGCTGAAAGGGATCGGCATCGTGCTGCCGGAAGCCTTGCGCGCCGCGCCGGGTGCGATCCCGGGCGTGAACACCGTCTTCAACCTGCCGGCCTTCCTGATCATGCTGGTCCTGACCTTCATGCTTTCGCTCGGCGTGCGCGAATCGGCGCGCGTGAACAACATCATGGTGCTGATCAAGACCGGCGTCGTGCTGCTGTTCATCTTCGTCGGCGTCAGCTATGTGAAGCCGGACAACTGGCAGCCCTTCATGCCATTCGGCATGGGCAGCGTGATGAGCGCCGCCGCACTGGTGTTCTTCGCCTTTATCGGCTTCGACGCGGTGACCTCGGCGGCGGAAGAAGTCAAGAACCCGTCCAAGGACCTGCCGATCGGCATCATCGGTTCGTTGGGGATCTGCACCATCCTGTACGTGGTGGTCGCGGCCATCATGACCGGCATCGTCCCGTACATGAACTTCAAGGGCGTCGACCACCCGGTGTCGCTGGCGCTGCAATACGCCGGCCAGGACTGGGTTGCCGGCTTCGTCGACCTGGCCGCCATCCTGGGCATGAGCACCGTGATCCTGGTCATGGCCTATGGCCAGACCCGCATCCTGTACGCCATGTCGCGCGACGGCCTGCTGCCGAAGAAACTGTCGGAAGTGCACCCGAAATACGGCACCCCGTACTTCGCTACCTGGATGGTCGGCATCATCTTCGGCCTGATCGCCGCCGTCGTGCCGCTGGGCGTGCTGGCCGAGCTGGTGAACATCGGCACCCTGGCCGCCTTCTCGCTGGTGTCGCTGGCTGTCATCATCCTGCGCAAGAAGCGTCCGGACCTGCACCGCGCCTTCCGCTGCCCGGGCGTCCCGGTGGTGCCGGCCCTGGCCATCATCTTCTGCGTGGCACTGATGTCCTTCCTGAGCTGGCATACCTGGGTGGCCTTTGCCATCTGGCTGGCGTTGGGCCTGGTCGTCTACTTCGGCTACGCCCGCCAGCGCTCGCTGTTGAACAACACCAAGGCTTGATCGCTTCAGGCTGACATGAAAACGGCGCCCGTCAATCCGACGGGCGCCGTTTTTGTTTGTGACCTTGACCGGGATAGTCGATGCGGGCCGGCTCAGGCCGCGGCGGCGACCTCGCCCAGCTCGGCCAGCGTCGCCGTCGTGACGCCGGCCTCGCGCATCCGGGCGATCGCGCGTTCGCCATCCTGCGGCTGCACGTTCACCGCGCGCATCGCTTCCGGCAGGATCACGGTCTCGAAACCTTCGGTGCGGGCGTCGAGCGCCGTGTTCAGCACGCAGTAGTCGGTGGCCAGGCCGCACACAAAGACGCGGCTGACGCCGTGCTGGCGCAGGTGCTCGGCCAGCGCGGTGCCGTTGAAGGCGGAATAGGCGTCGGCGTCGGCGCTGTCGGCTTTCGAGATGATCACCGTGTCGGCCGGCAGCGCCAGTTCCTCGGAAAACGCCGCGCCCCGGGTCTCGGCCACGCAATGCGGAGGCCAGGGGCCGCCACGTTCTGCGAATGAACAATGGTTTTCCGGATGCCAGTCGCGCGAGGCATATACCGGCAGGCCGAGTGCGGCAAACCTGGCCATGGCCTCGTTGACCGGCGCCAGCACCTGGTCGCCCTCGGGCACGCCCAGGCTGCCGCCGGGCAGAAAGTCGTATTGCATGTCGATGACGAGCAAGGCATCGCTGTCTTGCAGACGAATCGGATTCATAAAAGCAGTCCTCCCTGTATGGATACACATCAAGCGGACAGGGTAG
The DNA here is from genome assembly GCF_057801335.1 of Massilia sp. BAP21. Classification (NCBI taxonomy): domain Bacteria; kingdom Pseudomonadati; phylum Pseudomonadota; class Betaproteobacteria; order Burkholderiales; family Oxalobacteraceae; genus Massilia; species Massilia sp. BAP21. The sequence goes on along the minus strand of NZ_CM173596.1, from coordinate 4,935,655 downwards.
CACGGCAGAGACGGGGCTGTGCCTGATGTTGGCTGAATGTTATACTGTATATGAATACAGTATTTTTGAGCCTCACCATGACAAAGTTCGCTCCCATCGACCTCGGCCCCGCCCGTCCCGACACCGAAGTCCCGGCTGCCGGCGGTCCCAGCGGCCGGCTCGGCGTCAAGATGTTCCGTGTCGCCGACGACCCGATCACCGAAGCGCAAACCGACATCGAGATCGCGCGCGAGTTCATCGCCAACGGCGAACTTACCCCGGCCTCGATCGCCAATTCGCAAAAGGAATTGTTCCGCTTCCTCACCTGGTGCCGCGAAGAGGCGAAAAAGACCTTGTCCCAGCTGAACGTGGCCGACCTGAACGCTTACAAGGACTTCCTGCGCAACCCACCGCCGGACTGGATCTCCACCACCAAGTGGCCGCGCAGCGACCCGCGTTACCGTCCATTCAGCGGGCCGCTGTCCGATCCGAGCCGGCGCCAGGCCATGATCGCGGTCAAGGGGCTGCTCGCCTTTGCCGAGCAAACCGGCTACCTGCGCCGTAATCCCGGCGCCCTGGTGCGCAACGTGCGTACGCCGATTGCCAGCCGCATCACGCGCTACCTCACGCCGGGCGCCATTGCCCTGGCCCTGGACACGGTCACCAACCGCCTGGCCGATTCGCCCGCCGCCGAGCGGCGCCGCGAGCGCGACCGCTTTCTCCTGATCGCGTTCGCCCATACCGGCGCGCGCCTGAACGAGATCGTCGGCGCCAACATGGGCTCTATCTACACCGAAGGCGGCGGACGCTGGTGGATCGACGTGCTCGGCAAGGGCAACAAGCCGCGCCGCCTGCCCGTGCCCGACGACATGCTCGCCGCCTTCCGGCGCTACCGCGAAGCCTACGGCTTGCCGCCGCAGACGGCGCGCGTCGACCGTACGCCGCTGGTGCTGTCGAGCCGCAGCCGCGAAATCACGCGCCTGAGCGACGAAGCAGCATCCGAGGCGTTGAAGGGCATCTTCACCGAAGCCGCCGCGCGCGCGGCCCGGGACGGCGACAGCGACACCGCCGCCACCCTGCGCCACGCCTCCGCACACTGGTTGCGCCACAGCATGCTGACCAACCATGCCAACAACGGCGTGCAACTGAAGACCCTGCAGGATACCGCGGGCCACGCGAACATCGCCACCACCGCGGCCTACCTGCACAAGACCGACAACGAGCGCCATGACGAGATCATTGCCTCGGTGACCGGTAGCGCACGCGGTTGACACCGGGTGGTCGTTGCCCCGGCGCTCAGCAGCCGGATGATCGTTGCCCCTGACGCTCAGCAGCCCGGTGATCAGCGTCCTGGCGCCCGACAGCCCGGTAACCAGTGGCTCGGTGACCGGTTTTCAGCACGTGAAGCCGGGTTCAGCGTTGCCGCGGTGAGCGGCAATCCGCGTGTTTGGAGTCGATTGTCGCCCCTGCGAGCGGTAGTGCGCGCTGCCGGCTTCCAGCGCATGTTCGCGCGGTAACCGGCAGCGCGCGCCCGGGCGCCTGTCGCCTAGTTACCGGATACGGTGCCGAGGCGGCCGAGGCGGCCGACACGCCCGTCCTCCCCGTCGGCCGCATAGCGCAAGCCGATCTGCGCCCGGATCTCGTCCAGCACGCGCATGCCAGCCAGCGTTTCCTCGTGGTTCATCAGGGGATGTTCCAGCAGCCCGGCGCGCAAGGCATCGCCGGCGGCCATCGCCTCGTGCACATAGCCATTACCCAAAAAAGGCGTGGCGATGCGGCGCGTGCTGCCGTCGGCCGCCGTGACGCTAATTGCGCGCGCCATGTGGAACATGCTTTCCATCCGAATGCTCCCACGCTCACCAGAAATGCTGAGTTCGCACGGCGTGCGGGCGCGCAACGAGCAGTTCGAGACCGACACCGTCCCGCCCCGGTGCAGCATCGTAAATCCGGTGCTGAGGTCGACTCCCGTCGGTCCCATGCTGGCCCCGGCGCGCACGCTCTCCACCGGCCCCAGCAACGCCATGGCGACCGACAGCGGATAGATGCCGAGGTCGAGCAGCGCGCCGCCACCCAGCTCGCGCCGGTTGACCCGGTGTTCGGGATCGCGCGTGGCGGCAAAGCCGAAATCGGCCTGCACCAGGGCGACCTCGCCGATTTCCCCGGCGTCGACGATGCGCCGCACCTCGGCCAGGGCCGGCATGAAGCGCGTCCACATCGCTTCCATCAGGAACAGCCCGCGCTCGCGCGCCATGGCAACGACGGCCTCGGCTTCGCGCAGGTTCATGGCAAACGGCTTTTCGCACAGCACCGGCTTGCCGGCCTCGAGCGCAAGCAGGGCATTCTGCGCATGCATGGTGTGCGGCGTGGCGACATACACGATGTCAACCTCCGGCAGCGCCACCAGCGCCTCGTAGGATGGGCAGGCCGCCACGCCGCATCCCTCTTCGAATCCATCTGCAAATTCGTCCGCAAATGCCCGCGCCGACGCCAGCGTACGCGAGCCGACCGCCACCAATTGCGCGTCCGGCGTGTCGCGCAATGCCTGGGCAAAGGCGCGCGCGATGCCGCCCGTGCCGAGGATGCCCCAACGTATAGTCCTTGCCATGGTCGCTCCGGTTGGCATACTCACAGTGCTCCGTTCACGCCGAGATAATCCTGCAAGGCGCGTACCACCAGCGCATGGTCTTCGACGCCCGGCAAGCCAGAGACCGTGATGCTGCCCACCAGCCCGGTGCCGCGCACGCGCACCGGAAAGGCGCCGCCATGCGCCGCGTACTCGCGCGCGTCAAAGGCAGGCATGGCGTCGATGTCGCCGCCGTCCGCCTTGACCTGGGCGTGCATGTAATACGAACTGTGCCCGGTACGGTTCACGAGATTGCTCTTGCGCCGGATCCAGTCGGCATGGTCGGGCGCCGTGCCGTCCATGCCGTGGGCAAACAGCAGCATGCCGTTGCGCCGGATCTCGACCGCCACCGCCTTGCCCTCGGCGCGCGCCAGCGCCACCAGTTTCAGCCCGATGTCGAGCGCCGCCCCGTTGCCAAAGCTGTCGAACTGCAGCAGGTCTTCCTGGCGTTGCAACTGGGCCAGGCTGTAGTCTGTCTGGGGCATGGACGCTTCTCCGGGAGTGAGGGTGGACAAGGCGCCGAGCACGTACACCAGCGGCGCGTTCCAGTTGATCGCCACTTCGTTGCTGGCATAGCTGCAGGCATGGTCGAGGTAAGACAGGGCCGGCAGGGTTGATGGATACGGCGGGCATTCGGCGCGGTCCTGCTGCAGCGGGTTCGGCCCGCCGGCCACGAAGCCGGGCACCGGCACCGCCACCGCATCGCCCAGCGACGGCCGGTGGTGCGGGTGCTGCGGCGTGCGCGCCCCGAAGCCGGTAACGAAGGACAGGCCGAGCGGATTGCGGCCCAGCACGAAGTCGAGGTTCGACTGGGCGGCGTCGAGATAGTCGCGCTTGCCGTTCAGGCGGTAGGCCTGGAGCAGCATCATGGCCCCATTCAGCACCACCGCATTGCTGCCCCAGACGAAATCGGCGCCCTTCATGGCCACCCGGTAGCCGGATGCGCGCCACTCGGCGGCCAGGCGCGCCGCCAGGCCATCGACGCGGCTGGCGATCAGCGCGCGGTCGGCGCCCGGCCCTAGCCGGTTGCGGTGATGGGCCAGCGACATCCAGGCCAGGCCGCGCACGTCGTCCCAGGCCGGCACCGTGGCCGACACGGCTTCCGGCGCCAGCGCCGCGTAATAGCTATCCTTCCCGGTCGTGATGTAGAGCTCGGCCGCCGCCCAGGCGAACTCGTCATCCAGATGGGCGTCGCCGTATTCCCCGGTCAACACGTCGGGCGGATTCTTGAACGGCAGCGCCGGATGCGTCTCGGCCCAGGCCCAGGCGCGCTCGGCCGCCGCCAGGGTGCGCGCCGCCAGGCCCGGCCAGCGCCCCTCGTGGCCGGCCAGCACGCGGCTGGCGGTGGCCATGGTCGCGGCGAAGCCAAGCGCCGCCGCCGTGCTTTTCGCCACCACGTAGCGCGGCTCGCGCATCGCTTCGTGCGGCAGCACCATGGCGTCGAAACGCAAATTGGTCAGCTTGTGGTAGACGCCGCCATCCTCCGGGTCCTGCATCGCCAGCATCCAGTCCAGGTTCCACATCGCTTCGTCGAGGATGTCGGGCACGGCGTCGCCGGATTCGGGAATGCCGGTCTCCAGCTTTGCAAACCACTGCGGAAAGTGTTCGTAGGCAGCCAGCAAGGTATAGGTGGAGATGGCTGAGCTGGCGATGTATTTGTTGTAGTCGCCGGCGTCGTACCAGCCGCGCGCGGCGGCAATCACGGTGCCGGCCGGGCGCGTGCCCGAGGCCGCCGATGGGTGCACCAGCACCCGGTCGTCGGGATGGCCGGCCGGGCGCGCATACGGCCCGGCATGGCGCGCCGCCAGGGCGGTGCCGCTGCGGTTGAAGTAAAAGGCCTTCAGGGCGGCGCCGTCGAGCGCGCGGTAGGAGTCGGCGCCGATTGTGAACACGTCGGACTCCGGCTGGCCGGCCACGCGCAGGCGGTAACGGCCGGGTGTGCGCAGGGCGGAGAAATCGGCCACGCGCACCGTGTCGTGCGCCGGCGCCCAATTGGCGGGGGGGCCGAGCCGGCCTTGCAGGACCACCCGCGCGGTGTCGGCCGACACCACGTCGAACGCGGCGCCGGCGCCGGGCGCGGCCGGGACCAGGGCCAGCTTGCTGGCCTGGGGCAGGTAGCCGATCTGGTTCAGCTTGATGCCCGGGACCGGGCCGGCCGCGGCGGCACTGCCGGCCAGGAGCAGGCCCAGGTGTAAACCCAGGCCCAGGCGAACACGCAAGAACGGCGGCCTCATGCCGGCACCGCCTTGCCGTCCGCCTTGCCATTCCCCGCGGCGCCGGGCGCGCCCATCCCGTCGTCGTGGTAGAACGGCGCGAACCAGGTCGCCAGGAAGGACGGAATCGTCGCCACCATCACGAACACGAAGTAATGCACATAGCCCAGCCACTCCTGCAAATGGCCGCTCACCACACCTGTCACCAGCCCGCACAAACCCATCACGCCGGTGCCGAAGGCGTAGTGCGTGGTCGTGTACTTGCCCGGCGCCAGTTGCTGCATCAGGTAGATCATGAAGCCGACCGCGCCGAAGCCGAAGAAGAATTTCTCGATCACGACGCCGGCCGTGATCACCAACAGCGAACTGGGCAGATAAATGCTCATCAGCAGGAAGGTCAGGTTTGGGATGTTCACCGCGCAGCAGAGCACGAACAGGGTCGCCTTCAGCCCGCGCCGCGCCACGTACCAGCCGCCCAGGAGCGAGCCGAGCAGCACGGCGGCCAGCCCGTAGGTGCCGTAGACCAGCCCCAGCATTTCGTTGGACAGCCCGAGTCCGCCCTTGCTGATCGGGTCGACCATGAAGAAGGGGCCGATCTTTTCCAGGAAGCCTATGCTCAGGCGGAAAAGAAAAGCAAAGGCCAGCATGCGCCAGATCCCGCGTTTCTGGAACAGGGTGACAAAGGCGTCGAACAGGATGCGGCCGGCATCGCGCACGCTTGCCGGGGTGTCGGCGGCGCGCGCGCCCTCGGGCATGGTGCGTGCATGCCAGGCGGCCATCGCCAGCACCACGGCGCCGACCAGCAGGAAGATCAGGCGCCAGGATTCGATCCACTCCGGGCCGAAGCGCGCCGGGTCGTGTCCGAACACATGGGTGTGCAGGTAGCCGCTCAGGTAGACCATGCCGCCGGCCGCCACGATCGGCCCGACATTCCACGACAGGCTCTGCAGCCCGCAATACAGCGACTGGGTGCGGGTGTCGAGCGAAGTCACGTAAACGCCGTCGCTGGCAATGTCCTGGGTCGCGCCGATGAACGACAGCGCGAAGAACAGCGCCATCAGCAGCGACATGTAGCCGGGCAGCGCCATCGCCAGCGCCACGCCGGCAAACCCGGCGCCGATCAGCACCTGGGCCCAGAGCACGAAGAACTTCTTGGTGCGGTACATCTCGACGAAAGGCGCGAACAGCGGCTTGACGGTATAGGCCAGGATCAGCAGGCTCGAATACTGGGCCGCCTTGCCGTTGTCCATGCCCAGGTTCTTGAACATGATGGCGGTGACGCTGGTCAGCATCACGTAGCCCAGGGCCATCGTAAAATAGCCAGTCGGCACCCAGAGCAGCGGGGAACGGCGGCGCTCAGCAATGGACATGTTCGCGCTCCTCGTGCGGGGCCGCTGACGCTGCGGTCACCAGCGCCGGCTCCGTTGCCGCTTCAGTTACCGCTTCAGTTGCCGCTTCAGTTGCCGCAGCCGGCGCCGCATCCTCGCCCAGGTGGCTGGCCAGCATGCGCGCCGCACCCAGCAGGGCCGGGCAGGGTGCCGTGATGAGGAAGGTCGGGATCGCGGCCGTAAAGGCGCTGAAGCGCCCCTTATTCTCGAAGCGGGCGCGAAACGGCGATTGCCCGAACCAGGCGCCCAGTTTCGGCACCACGCCGCCGCCAATATAGATGCCGCCGCGCGCGCCCAGGGTCACCGCCAGGTTGGCCGCCACCGTGCCCAGCATGCCAGCGAAACACTCGAGCGTTTCCAGGCACAGGGCATCGCCTCCTTCCAGGGCGCGCGCCACGATATCGGCCGGGTCCAGGGTCTCGAACACCAGTCCCTGCTGCGCCGCCAGCGCTTCGCGCACCAGCACCAGGCCCGGCCCCGAGACCAGGCGCTCGGCCGACACGTGGGCGTAACGCTGCCAGCAATGGCGCAGCACCGCCATCTCGCGCTCGTCCGCCGGCGAGAACGCCACGTGGCCGCCTTCGCTGTGCAGGGGCGTCCAGCCGCCGCCCGGCGCCGGCACCAGGCCCGACACGCCCAGGCCCGTGCCGGCGCCGACCAGCCCGATGGCGCAGCCGGGCCGCGCCGTACCGCCGCCGATCTGCACCAGGCTCGCTTGCGGCAAGACCGGCAGCGACATCGCCAGCGCCGTGAAGTCGTTCACCACCAGCATGGTTTCCAGTCCGAGCTCGCGCGCCGCGCGCGCCGTCGAAAAGGCCCAGCCATGGTTGGTCATGCGGATGGCGTCGCCGTCGACCGGATTGGCGATGGCGATCGCCGCGTGCCGCACCAGGATGCCGGCGCCGGCCAGGTAGGCCGCGGCGGCATCTTCGAAGCGGGGATAGTCGCCGCAGGCGAGGGTGCGCACGGCGCCGATCTGGCCTGGCGCGCGCTCCAGCGCGAAGCGGGCATTGGTGCCGCCGATGTCGGCCAGCAGGCGCGGGCCATCGATGTGGAAGGGAGTGTGCGGGCCGGGATGCATGGGGTCTCCTCGGTTCAGCGCGCAGCGCGCGCCAGGAAATCGCGGTACCAGCGCGCACTGTCCTTCAGCGTGCGGCGCTGGGTCTGGTAGTCGACGTGGACGATGCCGAAGCGCTTGGCATAGCCCGAGTTCCACTCGAAGTTGTCCAGCAAGCTCCACAGGAAATAGCCGCGCACGTCGACGCCTTCGCACATGGCCCGGTGCAGCGCCGCCAGGTGAGCCTGGACGAAGGCGATGCGTTCGGGGTCGTGCACGCTGCCGTTTTCGACCGCATCGGCGCGCGCCATGCCGTTCTCGGTGATGTACAGCGGCGGCAGCGGATATTCCGCCTTCAGCTTCAGCAGGAGTTCCGGCAAGCCTTCGGGATAGATTTCCCAGTCCATGTCCGTCGTGCCCAGCGGCGCGGGGGCAGGGCGGGGCGGGTCTTCGGCGCTGCACCAGGCGCGGAAGTAATAATTACAGCCGAGGAAGTCGAGCGGCTGGGCGATGATGTCGAAGTCGCCCTCCTGCACCCGGGGTGCATTCTCGCCGTAGCCGCGCAGGGCCAGTTCCGGGTAGCGCTTCTTGAAGATCGGGTCCATGAACCATTGCACCGAGCGCGCGTATTCCCATTCGGCCAGGGCGCGGTCGGCCTCGGAGTCGGTGGCCGGATCGGCGGTCCACTGGTTCAGCACGATGCCCAGCCGGGCCGAACCGGGGGCGGCGCGCATCGCCTGCATCGCCAGCCCGTGCGAGACCAGCAGGTGGTGCGACACCTGCACGCTCTGCTTCAGGTCAGCCACGCCGGGCGCGAACTGGGCATTGCCGTAGCCGAGGTTCGCCGTGCACCAGGGCTCGTTGTGAGTGGCGATCGCGGCGATGCGGTCGCCGAAGCGGCGCTTGACCTCGTAGGCATAGTCGGCGAAGCGGTGCGCGGTGTCGCGGTTCAGCCAGCCGCCGTCGTCCTGCAGGGCCTGGGGCAAGTCCCAGTGGTACAGGGTCAGGTGGGCCGCGATGCGTTTTTCGGCCAGGGCGTCGAGCAGGCGGTCGTAGAAGCCGAAGCCTGCCTCGTTCCAGGCGCCCTTGCCGCTGGGTTGCACGCGCGACCAGGCCATCGAGAAGCGGTAGGCGTCGACGTTCAGCCCGGCCAGCAGCTCGACGTCCTCGCGGTAGCGGTGGTAATGGTCGCAAGCGACCTTGCCGTCGCTGCCGTCCTTGATGGCGCCGGGGCGGGTGCAGAAGCTGTCCCAGATCGACGGCCCCTTGCCGTCGGCGCTGGACGCGCCCTCGATCTGGAAGGCACTGGTGGCGGTGCCCCAGACGAAGTCGCTCGGAAACTGCCGGGCAGAGATTGAAATCGGTTTCATACGTTAGCTCGTGGTTATGCTGGGATGTGCGCCGCCCTGGCCGATGCAGGTGGCCAAGGGCGATGCGGTAGTACGGAAAGGCGGGCGCCGGCCTAGAAATCGAAGCCGGTATTCAGGCCGACCGTGCGTGGCGGCTTGTACTGGGCCAGCCATGGGCCAAAGCCGTTGAAGGCGCTGGTCTTGATGCGCTTGTCGTTGACGTTGCGCACCCAGGCGTCGATCCACCAGCCGCGGCCATTCTGGTAGCGCAGGCCGACGTCGGCCGTGGTGTAGGCTTCCTGGCGGTCTTCCGGCCCCAGGTTGAACACGCTCAGCTCGGCATCGGTCTCGTAGTGGGCCGTGATGCGCGGCGACAGGGTGCCTTCGCTGCCGATGTGGAAGTTGTGCTGGTACTGGACCGTGGTCGAGAAGCGCGGCGCGTGCGGCATCTTGTTGCCGGTGACGTCGACGCAGGTTTCGATGGTGGTGTCCACCGTGCAGCGCGGCAGTGCGTAGTCGTTGGAACCGGCCACCAGGCGGCCGAGCTTGGCGTCGAGCAGGGCCAGCGTGACTTGCAGGCGCCCGTTGTCGCCGATGCGCGCCGCGATCTCGCTTTCCAGCCCCTTGACCTTGGCGCCTTCGGCATTCTCGATGGCCAGCCCGCGGTTGCCGTCAGAGAAGTTCACTGGCGAATTGAACTGGAAGTCCTTGAAGTCCGAATAGAACATCGCATTGTTGATGCGCAGGCCGCCGTTCAGGAAGGTGCTCTTGCTGCCGATCTCGTAGTTTGTCAGCGTTTCAGGCTGGTAGGGCAGCCCGCGGTCCTGCACGCCGCCGGATTTGTAGCCGGTGGCCACGCTCGCATACACCATATGGTTGCGGTCGATGTCGAAGTTCGCGCGCAGCAGGCCGGTGACCTTGCTGCCCTTGAACACGCCGTCGTTGCCCGGCACGCCGGCCACGAAACCCTGGCCCGGCACGCTCGGGTCGATCGACGGGTTCAGCGGAATCACCGCCAGGCCCGGCCCGCCGACCCAGTTGAAGGCGCGCCCGCCCACGTTCTCGCGGCGGTCGTGGGTATAGCGCACGCCGGCGGTCAGGTGCAGGGCGGCGTTCAAGTTCCAGGTGGCCTGGCCGAAGGCAGCCTTCGATTCCACGGTTTCCTCGGGCTGGATGAAGGAACCCTGCCAGCGGACCGTGCCGTCCTGGGTGCCGTCGAAGGCGGGGATGTCGAAGCGGATGTCGTTCTTTTCGGCCGCATAATACAGGCCGGCCTGCCAGTCGACGGTCTTGCTGCCGAGCGACTGCAGTTCGAGTTCATGGCTGTGGCTGCGGTAGTTCGAGTCGACCGTCGTGTGTTCCTGCCAGATGCCGCCCGAGCGGATGCTGGTCGGCAGCACCGAGCCGCCGTCCTGGTCGAAGCGCATCGAGCCGCGGTACTTCGAGAAGCCGGCAATATAGTGGAAGGCCAGGTCGGGGTTCAGGTCCCAGCTGAGGCGGCTGCGGATGTTGTGGCTGTCGCGGTCGATCCAGGGAGCGCTGTCGCTCAGCGTCGACCAGTGCTTCTGGCCCGGACGCGGGGTCTGCATCAGGTTGGCGCTCGGGGTGCCGCGGTCGGCAAAGTTTTCGTAGGCGATGTTCCAGCGCAGGTCGGGATTGATCTGCCACAGCAGGCTGACGCGGGCGGCGGTCTGGTTCTGGGCGCTGTATTTCTGGTTGCCGACCACGTAGTTGTTCGGGTTGATCGGGCGGAAGGCGGCCGGGTCGCCGCCGGCGGCCACAAAGGCGGCCTGCTGGTCCGCGAGCGGCACGCCGGGGAATTTCTGGTAATCGACGTAGCCGTCGTGCTGCTCGTGCACGATCGCAAAGCGCAGGGCTGCGTTATCGGACAGCGGCACATTGAAGGCGCCGCGCGCACCGTAGCGCTTGTAGTCGCCGATGCCGCCCTCGACATAGCCGGAACGGCTGTTCAGGGTCGGCTTCACGGTCTGGATGTTCACCGCGCCAACCGTCGAGTTGCGGCCCCAGAGGGTACCCTGCGGACCGCGCAGCACCTCGATGCCCTCGACGTCGAACAGCAGGGCGGTCGCGCCTTCGGCGCGCGGCGAATACACGTTGTCGACGAACGAGGCGACTTCCGGATCGGCGTACTGGGTCTTGGCGCTGTCGTTGCCGATGCCGCGCAGGGTCATGGTGGTAACGCCGTGGTCGCCCTGGGCGGTTGCCTGGAAGCCCGGCACCAGGGCCACCACGTCGAGCATGGTCTGGACGTGGTTGTCGGCCAGGGTGGCGGCGGAGAGCGCGGTGACGGCCACCGGGGTCTTTTGCAACGAGGTGTTGCGCTTGGTTGCGGTGATGCGCACTTCGGGGATGACGTTGGTGTCGGCAGCGGCGGGCTGCGGCACTGCAGCGGCGGCGTTCGCCTCCGGCGTCTGGTCGGCGGGAGCGGTCTGGGCGTGGGCGCTGGCGATGCCGGCCAGCAAGGTCAGGATGGCGAACTGGATCTGGGCGTTGACGTGCCGCCCGCGTTGCGGTGCAAGGGTTTCCATGGTTGTCTCCAATGTGGAATTATTGATTTGTGCGTCAGCCGGCAGCTTTTGTAAGAAATCGATTTCATCCGCCGTGAAAACGATTTCATGCTACATTTGGACTTATTCGAAAGTCAAACAAAATTTGCAACAGTGTTGCGGAGCGTGTTTTCTTAGACTTGGCAGTGCTGGCATGAAAGCGTTTCATGGAAGCGGCCGGCCGCTCTTGTGTGCGAACTAGCCGCGAACAGGTGTTGTAAAAAGGAGAAAAACCCGCGTGATATACTTCAGTCAACTAGCCGGCGACGGCGCCACGGTGCCTACACGATGAAGAACGACGACAGCAGTACCGCTACCCTGTACGAAGTCGCGAGTGCGGCGGGTGTGTCGCCGGCGACGGTGTCGCGCTTCCTGAACGGCACCGCCAAGGTGTCCGACGACAAGCGCAGGACCATCGAGCGCGTCATCGAGGAACTCAACTACAAGCCGAACCGCCTGGCGCAGAGCCTCAAGATGGGCAGCACCCGCACCATCGGCGTACTGACCCAGTCGCTCGAGAGCGGCTACTTCAGCCAGGCCATGATCGGCATCGAGGACGCCGTCAAGGCGTCGGGCTATGCGCTTCTCATCATGAGCGGCCACTGGCATGCCGACGAGGAAGCCGAACGCGTCGAGCTCCTGATCGGGCGCCGCGTCGACGGCGTCGCCATCCTCACCGGCAAGCTCAGCGACGAGCAGATCGTCGGCTATTCCCAGCGCGTGCCGATCGTCGCTTTTGGCCGCCAGCTCGAAGGCGAGCGCCTGATGAGCCTGCGCCTCGACAACTACCAGGGCGCCTGCGACGCTGTCGAGCACCTGGTGGAGCAGGGGCACCGCCGCATCGCCTTCATCACCGGCCCCGACGACCACGAGGATGCGCGCGCCCGCCTGGCCGGCTACCTCGACACCCTGGCGCGCCACAAGATCGCGGCCGATCCGGCGCTGGTCGTGCCGGGCGACTTCCAGGAATCGGGCGGGCTGCTGGCGGTGAACCAGCTGCTGGCCGAGAAGCAGAGCTTTACCGCCATCTTCGCCAGCAACGACCTGAGCGCCTATGGGGCGCGGCTGGCCCTGTACCGGCGCAGCATCCGCGTGCCGGACGACATCTCGATCGTCGGCTTCGACGACCTACACAGCTCGATGTACACGACGCCGCCGCTGACCACGGTGCGGCAGCCGCTGTACGAGGTGGGGAAGGGCATCGGACGCATGATGCTGGGGATGCTGGGCCAGAAGCAGGTGGACGTGGAGGCGCCGCAGCTGGGATTGATGGTGAGGGAGTCGGTGCGCAGGATTGCGTAGGGTGGGGCGGGAAGTGCGGGTGGAGGCGTGCGCCTCTGGCCTGGCGGCTCAGGTGTTGCGGGTGGGAGCGGAGGTCGGCTGGCGTGGCAGTGTGGAAGGCGTGCCAGGCCAGGGGGAAGGAAGACCGGATCGGCAAATGCTGTTTTCGGGCTGGATGCATCTGGTTCGGCTGTGCATTGAGCTCGCTTTGACTCCATGCTGGATGCGCGCCGGCTCCGCGCCGACTACTGATCAACGGCGCTAAAATTTGCTCGAACGTACGCGAAAAGCGCCTATTCCGCATCGAATATACAACTCGACATTACGCAAAATATTGTCGAGTTGGGTGACGCCAAGCTTCTTGGACTCCGTAGAGCAGGTCCCCGCCCGCGACCATGACTGTGTGTCGACTTTATTCAACAGCAGCGCGGACCCGACCGGAAGTGGTCCCTTGATCAAGCCAGCCTATGCGCGCTAGCGTCCGAACGGCCTCCATCGCAGATTTTCGTGTGATCGCGATTCGTTCCACAACCCCGGTCACGCCCCGAAACGCCGAAAACTTCCCTGTCGAATGCTGGGAAAAGCACCCGGATGCCATGCATGCACTCGCCATCACGCTCCCGACACAGAGCTTGCGCTCGGGTAGGAACAGCTAGGGGCTGGTCTGCAACCCGGGACGCGTTGAGCGCGTGCCAGCGCTTGCCAGGCTGTCTTGCGGCGAGCTGGCGGTACCTGGCGGATACCTTCATGCCGGCCGATCCCTTGGCTGCTTTGACCAAAGTTGGTTGTTCTTTATCGCCCATGAAAGCGTAGATGCTCCTGTAGCGTTCCCCGGCCACGTTGCTTGAGAACGCCGTGGCAGGATCGGTTTGGTGGTTTTCACCCGAACCAAATTGGCCGAGTGGTGCACGCTGACGCAGCTGATCTTCCCATTGGTGCGCTGGAACGTGAAACAGACGCGGTATTTCGGAAGCCCATCGCTTGCTAACCGTTCGTACAGTCGCGTGTCCTGCGCGAGAGCGGTCAGCGGCACCGTCCTCGGGAATGCGTACAGGATGGCATATCCATCCAACGACGTGTGATGCGCATGCTTGCATGGCTCCTGATGCGCAACCCGACCCCGGGCATACGCATTCGAGGTGCGGACGTTTTTACATACCTCGTCGTTCGGCCGTCCAGTGAAGTAAAAGTGGTCACCCCATGAACACGCAAAGCATTGATTCGTCAGTGCTTTTTTTTCGCCTGTTTCAAAATTACTTCATACTCGAATGAAGTAATTTTGAAACTCGCCAATGAGTGCACACTGCTGCCGAACTTCCGCACGAGAAAACCAGTCTAGAGACTATCGCGGCAAGCTAAACCACTGAATATTTGGATAAATTCCTCCGAAGTGTCCCAATTTTACTTCGAACTTCGACGCATTGTCGACCTGTTGACAGATTTCTATTAAGATATTTAAAAGTTAACTAGAACGAGGTGCAACATGATCGGTACAGGCATCGCGACGTTGGCGAATGAAAACAGGCTGGCGCCGCCACAGGCAGGGGCCGCTGGCGTGCTTCGGTCTGCACTTCTCTTGGCACAGCGGACAACGGAGTTTGACGGAGGCGTCGGGGGGCTTGTGCTGCCGGTCTGCTCGCGGGATCCGGGTCGTCAGCGAAAGGATGGTCATGGCACCTAACCCGCGCTTTGTACGTCCAGCGAGTAACGCCCGTAATTCGAAAGCCCATCGTTATGACGTGTTCGGTCCGAAGGTTAGCCGTGAACTTACGATTTTTGGCCGGCCCGCTTTGCTTGCGTGGACAAGTCTCGAAGCAGACCCAAGCGTCGAGACCTACTGCGAGAGGCCGCTAGTAATACCGGAAACGAGTCGTATTGTCGATTTCTGGGTTCGAAGGAAAGATAGCGAATGTTTTGTCATTCTGCTGAGACAATCCGAGCTGCCGGAAGAGGGCAAAATATCTCTGCCGAAGAAGGTGCAATCATGGCTCGACGCGAGTCGCACGCCGGTCGTACTCGTCGATCCTGCGGACGATGTGCGCCGCCTCGTACTACTGGAGAATTGGGGCTTGATTATCCGGGATCTTTCCGCGTTCGCCCGTTACGTTCCTCGGGCGCTTTCTGAAGAGGTCCATAAAGCGATAGAAGATGGCCTCGCTCTTGAGCAGCTCGAGCAAGACTTTGACGATCAGGACCCAGTGCTCGCCCGCGTTGCGCTCTTTTCTCTGCTACACCGAGGCCTGGCGCTTTGTCCGCAGCTTGAGCATTCTCCTCTCAATTCGTCAATGACGTTCACGCCTGCATGAAAAATCTTTCGTACGGCAAGTTGCGCTTCGATCGGGCGTCGATCCCGGATTTTCTTGCGGACCTGCAGACCTGGCCAAGTGTCGACCCATCCGCGTTGCGCGAAGAGGATCGGGCTCCTTTCAGAGCGCGCTGCGATGCGATAAAGGACTTTATCGAAGAGAAACACGTACCGGTCAACGCTATTTTGAAGAACACGGGGGTCTCGCGGTCCACCCTGTACCGGTTGATCGAGAAGTGCTGGCAAAAGCACGCGGACGGGAGAATTTATGGTTTTCGAGCCGTGATTCCATACGAACGGCTCGCGGATTATGAACGTCAGCAACGAGTCGACGGGGAACGGGAAGGATACAGCGGATGCGCAGGCGCCTTCGCACAGCTCCTCCGCGAACATCCTCCGATCGAAAAACTCTTGCTCAAGCGCGCCGTCGAACGAGTTCGGCCGATCAAGGGGCAGAAGAGGGCACGGCAAGTCCGGAAGCCGCTACGCGCGATCCACGACGAATTTATCAGAGCGTGCCGGGCCGAGAAGATCAAGTCCAACGAGTATCCATTTACTGAGCAGCGGCAGGGGTTTCGCACTATGCAGACCTACCTGAGAAAAATGAGCGCAAAAAAGTATCCAAACGCCGCAACCGACGCTGGAGGGCAGCGCACCGGTGCAGCACCAGGGGATGAGGAACAGGCGCCGGCAGCCACCCGGCCGTTCCAAGTAATCGAATTCGACGGTCATAAGCTGGATCTGCGTCTTACCATTAGGCTCAAGGACCCACTTGGCTTCGAGCGAACTCTCGAGCTTCACCGTATCTGGATCCTTGTCCTGCTCGACGTACAATCCCGCGCCGTGCTTGGCTACTCCCTTGCGTTCGGCAAGGAGTATAACAAGGACGACGTCGCTGCCGCATTGCAGTCGGCGCTTACTCCTTTTGTCCCTCGGAAGTACACAATTCCTGACCTCGAAATCGACGAAGGGGGAGGCTTTCCTTCGGCCGTATTTCCCGTGACCGCTTACGCGTGCTGGGATTGGTTTCGCTTCGATGGAGCCAAGTCGCACTTGGCAGCTGCAACCCTTGAGCGCCTGACCCAGATTGTCGGCTGCTGGACCGAGAACGGGCCGGCAGGCGAGCCAGATGCGCGACCGTTCATTGAGCGCTTCTTCCAGCTCCTTTCCCGCCATTTTGCGCACCGTTTTCCAGGAACCTTGGGAAATGATCCTGAATCCATCGAAAAAGCATTGGGCGACCCGGGGGGCGATATCTCGTTACTGATTGAGTACGAGGAGCTGGAACAGCTTATTGAAGTGGTGATTGCTAACTATAACGGCAGTGGTCACGGCGGACTCCTGGGTGTGACACCGTTAGCAGCAATGCGCCACTGGTTGCGCCGCAAGCCGTGTTATCTCCGCAGCCTGCCGCGCTTTCTCCGGTCCAGCCTTTGCCTGCTTCAGGAAGCGCGGGTGGTGCCGGTGAAGGGTTCCTTAAAGACGGGGGTACGCCCGCACATTAATTTCTCCAATGTCCGATATACCAGCAAGGAGTTAGCCGGAAATGCTGGGCTCATCAATAAAAAAATCCGGATTTATTATGATGTGCGCGACATTCGTACCGTCAAGGCGTTTTTCGAAGATGGAACCGAGCTGGGCATTCTGACCGCTGCCCGGCCCTGGAATGCGACGCCGCATTCCTTACGCCTCCGGCAGCAAATTTTCCGCGAGATCGAGGAAGGCAAGCTCGTAGTAAAGGATGGCATGGACCCCATCGAAGCTTGGGAGAGAAAGAGGTGGAGCGAAGCGCGCACGAGCAAGCGAGCTGCAAATGCACTAGCGCAGGCACACGTCAACGGCAGACAGGTGATGCCGGCTGCAGAGCCGAATCCAGCCGAGCACCCTGAAGGTCCGGACAGCCCCGAAGGGGAAGGCTCGACTGCACCTCTCGCTCCCGCAGCGACTGAGGATTCGCCCACCGCTACACCGGCGACAGAGGCGCCCCTCGTTCCAGTACCAGAGCCAGCGCCCCCGGACGAGGTGCCCACGGCGCAACCCCGCGTGCTAAAAATTCGCCGCATTGTTACCTTTTAGGAGCGTTGGGTGAAAAACGACATCCGCCCCGTAAGCGTCGACGAACACCCGATGACGCTGAAGACGTACATTGTGCCTACCCCAACGATCGACGCGCTCGTCGAACGGGTGAAAAAACTGATCCGCCTCCGCACTCCCGGTGCGATCATTTACGGATTTCCTCGTTTTGGTAAGACCTACAGTATCCGGTACGTGATCAGCACGTTGCGGGTGGATTTTCCCAAGTCTGTCTTTATCAGTTTTGGCTGCGAGAAGAAAAAGACACCCTCTGAGGACGCGTTTTTCACTAACTTGCTCATTGGCGCAGGGCATAAGCACCTGGGCGGAACGAATCCCAGAAAACGCGTGCGCTTGATAGAGAAAATTTGCGAGATGGTAGACGGCTCTGGTTATAACTGGGTCGTCTTCTTTGCCGACGAGGCGCAGCGGCTCGATGTCATCGAATATGAATGGTTACGTGATGTGCACGATAGCCTCGAGCGCAAAGGAATCAGGATGCTGACCCTGTCAGTCGGCCAACCGCAACTGCTCAACGTCAAAAGCGCACTCCGCCAGAGCGGCCACACGCAGATCGTCCTGCGATTCATGATCACGGAAATGCGCTTTGACGGGTTGCGCTCACCAGACGATTTTGCCACGTGCCTCCAGGCGTACGACGAGGCAGAATATCCGCTGGGTAGTGGCTGGACATATACACGCTTTTTCTTTCCGGAGGCATGGTCGGCCGGCCTACGGCTTGTAGACCAGGCGGGGCAGCTTTGGGCTGCCTTTAACAGGGCGCACCGTCTTGCGGGATTCAACTTCGAGATGGAGGTGCCGATGCAGTACTTCGCGTACGCGGTTGAAATAGCATTCTCCGAAAAAATGGGATTGGATGGGCCGACCTTCGAATTTACTTCCGAGATTTGGGACGAGGCGGTACTTGAGGCAAGCTATGTCTTGGCTCAAGAGGAGTTGCATCATGGGAGCACGTCGGCGGATCTGGTGGAGGTCGAATGACGGTCCGAATCATTCTCGACACCGTGCGGCCACCAGAAACCAGCTGGTGTTGGCGCAATGACTGGTATAGCGGCATGTGCTCTGCGTATGCACTGGTTCTCAAATTCGGTATGTTAAACGCGGTTTCCGGAAAAGAGATCGCCAAAGCGTTCATTAGCAGGAAGTGTGGGATCAAGAGCGAAACCTGTGCGAACCCGAACGTGGATCTGCGCGACGCAAGACTTTTTGATATCGAAATAATGGCGGAGGCCTTTCGAATTCCGCCGAGAGAAGTGCGTGCCACATTCCTTTTTGAGCTGCTGCCTAAAAGCGGCACCAAATCGAGCGAACACTTGCGCTGGTGCGAAGCATGCATGGCCCGCGGATTTCATACGCCCATCTTCCAGATGACCCTTGTTTCCGCTTGTCCTATTCATCAGATGGCTTTGCGGACATTCTGTCGCTGGTGCGGGCAGTCCATACCGTATCGGCTGCGCCAGGATCTTCTGGCCATGCCGTTCTGTTGCCCCCATTGCAAGGCGGATATGGCACCCGGCCTGCGCGACGCACGCGCGAGCGTCCTGGTGCCACGCCCGCGTGAGCGCATCGCGCTTGGGGAGACCGTGGCATTTCTTCGGCTTGAAGAGGAAACCGTGCTTGCCAAGATGGAGATGGAACGCCGGGTGCAGCAATACGGACAGGGCGAACTGATCTTCTCGAGGCCCAGCGCGGACGGCCGGATGTCGCGCTATATCGGGTTTGTATCGCAAGTAATCGATCATCTGCGCTTTGCCAAAGTGAAGGCTCAGGCCACACTAGCGATGGAAGCGTTGGAACGAGCGGAGCGAGGAATGCCGGCGGCGGCGCACCCGGACGATGAAGATCCGGCGCTACAATACCCGTCCTGGGGGAATCAGATCGAACACATGAGTAACAGCGAGACCGTCGGGGAGCCGCGCGGAGAAGCTGAGATGCGGTCGGTTACCACGGTGTACCAGGCGGTCCGCCGCCATCTGTGGAAGCATGTCATTCGGCGACACAGGCGTTGCGTGATCGCTGCGGCGCGCCACCTGTGGTGGCGGACGGACGAGGAGACCACTGCGAGCTTTTGCCCGGTCGCCGAGGCGTACATCAGATGGCGGATGTCGTGGGAGGGATGCGGGACACCGCGTTACCTGTTCGGGGCGCCCCGGCGTGCGTTTTACGGGGTGCTTGGATGGGTTTCGTCTCGACCCTCACCATGCCCGAGTCATTGGTCTCGTCCGACGCAGCATTGGGTGATCGATCACATTTTCGCAAACGCCTGCGTGGAAAGCTTCCGTGAGCGGCTTGCCGATGCAATGGAAAACGATGCCAAAGGCACCATTCACTGGAAAGGCGCATTCCGTCCGGTGCGCTACGACACATACTGGGCCGTGACCGGCTCGGATGTGCAGGGAGACCCGACCGTCGTTTACCTTCGCTGCCCAATGCCGCACCCGGCTGCGGCCTATGGTTTGCCAGGAGGGCGGCAACATCGAAAAACCCACTTGGCTCAGCTGGCGACTATTGTGCGATAGGCAGTCACAAGGAACTACGTTTTCCGCTGTACGGTACACGCAACCGCGTCTGCTATTCGAGATAGGAGGCAGCCGCGATCATCCTTGGTGCGTCGTCCGGATGATGTGTCCGCCGGGTCCAATTCCCTGGGACTTACTGAGACCGACAGCTCCGCGGCAAGGTGTTTTTCGAAAGCCAAACCTGACCCACGGTCGGCAGCTCATCTATCATTCAACCGATGGGCAAACTCCACATGAGGCCCCACCGACTGGCCAGTCAGCATCTCGAACGACGTGTTTCCATCCCCAAGCACCTTATCGAAGAGGATGCTGCTCATCCACGATTCCGTAAGCGGCGCAGGCCGCTGCCATGGCCGTATTGCCTTGTTGTTGCCTAAACGGTAATCAAAGTAGCGCCGCAGGTTTCCAGGAATCATATTGTAGACATGCTGGCGCGCGTAAGTCTTTTCTTGCGCAAGAGCTGCCATATCCTTCAACACATAAAAAATCACGTTCCACACTTGCCCGATGGAGTAGTGCGTCAGGAAGTCGTGAACGACGGCCGCGACTTTTGGAGAATAGATATCGGGCTGGAAGAAACGGTACCGTTCACACTGTTTGAGGAAGTACCGGCGGCACTCGCTCTCGGCGACCATGAACCAGAGCTGTTCAACGGCGTCCGGCTCGGGGTCGTCGAGGCGCGTAAGCAGTAGGGAAAAGACCTCCTTCATGGAGCGCCCGGATGCATCGGGAGCCAGTACCCAACCGACACTTTCGAAAGAAAAGTTGATGGCTCCGTCCTCATCGCGGATCGTGAATACCCGAGGGTCGGAGGCAGGGTCGGGAGAAATGATCCTGTCTTCGTATAGCGTCTTATAGACACGCTGCGACAGGTCCGGTGTCGGCCCCAGTTCTCCTGGCTGCGAGTCCATTGAGGCTAGCCGGTTACCCTCCCATCCGGCATTGGCAGCGACCAGCGCACTGTACAGGAAAAACGACTGCACATAACTCAGTTCTGAGTACTCAATAGGGGAGGCGTCTGTCTGGACACGCGACAGAGCCTGCGTTATCCGAGCAGTGTGCTGCGCCAAGACGATTTCATTGGCCCTCCTGTCCGTAGCGAGCGCAGCCGCCGCACAGGATCCGCACCGGTTCACGCCCCGGTAGTAAGCGGAGCCGATAGGCCTGCGACTAGATGGCGAATACTGGCTTCTATTCCGTACCTCCAGCGGAACACCGCATCCGGCACAGGGGAAATGACGTAAGTAGGCGCGGCAACTCGACTTCAGAATCTCAAGCATTTTGGGTTGGCTGATTCCCGATTCATGCAGGATCGCGTCGAATTTCTCAGTCCATGCGCCCTCAGTAACAGCCCAGTACCTGAGGCACAAGGTTTGATGAAGAGGATCATCGGTGAGGAAACAGAGGAAAGGAATGCTGGTTGACATCGTTAAAGAATGGAGCAAGGAAGGTGTGCGCCGGCCATCAGGCAGTAGCGAAGCTACTCGAATTGCAGGCCCGCGCAACACGCAAAATGATGACTATAGTCCGAAGACGAAATGATACAGCAAGGACATGATTTCTCCTACGTAACGGGAGAAATCATTGGATCCAGGGCTGGCGTTTGGAAAAGTTTTGCGTGTAGTGCGGAAGAAAGCGGGCCTGACCCAAGAACAGCTGGGTCACGCTGCAGAGGTTGACCGAACATTCGTCAGCCTGATGGAGCGCGGCGAGCGACAGCCGACGGTGCGTGTGCTATTCAAGCTCGCTGCCGCCTTGCAGGTGACGCCGGCGCGACTGATCCAGCTCACCCAGGACATGGCGGAGCAGGACTTAGCCGGTAGCCCATGATCGTTACGAGGTCCCGCGCACCCGGCAACGGTATCACGACAATATACGGCTACCAGCCGATCCGGTGTTTTTCTTCCGTTTCAGCATGGCGGGCGTCGTCGGACGAATGCAGGTAAGTGTTCGTTGTGCTAATCGACTCGTGGCCCAGGTTATCGCGAACGTGGCGGAGGTCGACATCGTTGTTCGCCATATGCGACCCCGCGGTATGGCGCAGCCAGTGCGCTGACGCCTGGGTTACGCGGGCGGCGGCAGGTGCGTGTTCAGGACCTCGCTGACGGAGTCGATCCGCGGTTTTGGCGAACAGCGCCTTGAAGATCTCATGTACGCCACCGCGCGACATCGGTCGAGGGTTTCCGCCTATCGGTAGGAGTAGTGGCGTCGCTTCTCCAGGAACGGGGTACGGCTGAAGGCCCAACTCACGTCGGTAACGGGCCAACTCGACCATTAGCTCGTCGGTCGCCGGCACGATGCGCAATTTGTCGCCTTTGCCGAGCACTTCCAGCCACCAGCGCTCTTCGCCGTCGCGGTCGCGGCGCCGGAAAAAGCCTCCCATGCTGTTGCTGGTGATTTCAGAGATACGCAACCCACAGACGTAACAGAGCGAGACCAGCCAGCGTAGCCGCAAATAGTGTTCGCGCTCACGCGGCGTCTCCCGCGGCAGCGTGTCTACGGTCATTTTTACTTCATTCCACAGCTCGTCGTCGAGATAGCGAGAAATTCTTGGCGCAGATCGCCGTCGGCGCTCACGCGACAGAGCAAGAGGATTACCGGCTAGATAGCCTGCGTTGACGAGCCACGAAAAGAGGGTATTCAGGATAACCGCCGCCTGACGCTGGCTCGACGCCGACAGCGGCCCGGCAAACGGCCGCCACCCCGGATCTGTCCGCGGGAATTTTCGACCTTCTGCGGCGATCCAGCGAGTCGCGGGCGTCGGGTTCCGCAGAAACAGCTGGTACTCGAGCCAATCCTCGTGGGTCAGTGAAGAAAGTGGTTTGCCCAGTTGGAGCGTGCACCAAAGCAGCAGGCGCTCGGCCTCCTTGCGATAGTTGTCGAAGGTGGTCCGCTTTTCCAGAAAACGGGCCAGCCAGGCCTTGATCGCGTCGATGTCATTATTTGCTCGTATCTGGGATGTGCCGGCGCGTGCGCGGTTGGTCCCCTGGGAGCCGTCGAGCTGCCCGGGAATGGTGATGATCTCGAGAGGAGCGACCACGGCTGGCGACGGGATGACGGAATTTGAAGGGGGCATGACGAATGTTAGTTAATACAGCCGCTTGTGGCCACTGTCGGAATTGCGCTCAACGCAGACGACCCTGATCCTACCCGAAGCCAAGCGACAGCCTGGATTGTATGCCGGGATTTCGTGCGCAGACCAGGGCTTCGCGAGCGGCGTCTGAACCGGCAGGGTCGAAGGGCCACATCGAGCACGTGCACGGGTCGTCCAGTCCTTGCCTCCAAGCCGAGTCAGCGCTTCGAGCATGGGCGAGGGATATTTGCTTCCTTGACCATGCTGTTCGATACCGGACCGAACAAGGCACTCAGGACTAGATGTTGTCCGTAAGTACCGCTAACTGTTCCAACTTTGAGCTCTGACTGCGACCGAGCAATGTACTTAAGGTTGCTTACGAGCGGGATGGTAGGCGACGGGATCAACGACGCGCCGGCGTTGGCCAAGGCGAATATCGGCTTCGCCATGGGGGCGGCCGGCACGGATACGGCGATTGAAACAGCCGACGTCGCGCTCATGGATGACGACCTGCGCAAGATCCCTCAGTTCATCCGATTGAGCAGGCAGGCCAGTGCCATCTTGAAGCAAAACATCGTTACCGCCCTTTCAATCAAGGCGGTGTTCCTGGGACTGGCGATTGCGGGATCGGCCACCCTGTGGATGGCAGTGTTTGCGGACATGGGCGCGAGCCTGCTGGTGGTCTTCAATGGACTGCGGCTGCTCAAGTTCAGTGGAGCACGCGGCGGGACGTAAGCAGGCGCGTCCGCTTCCAGACGCCTATTCTGGGACCTTGTCGGCGGCTTACTTGTTGACTGGGTAGTTCGCCGGCTGCAAAGCGCGCTCGACCAACTCGATCAGGATATGGATGACCTTGATATGCAGCTCCTGCACCCGGTCCGCGTATCGGCCCGCACTTGTACAGATGCATACGTCGGCATTCTGTTCGAGCTGCGACCCTGACCGCCCAGTCAGGCCGATCACCTTCATTCCGCGCGCACGGGCAGCCTGGGCAGCCAACACGACTGATGGGCTGCTGCCGCTCGTGCTGATTGCGAACAGGACGTCGCCATCGCCGCCGTTACCCTGGACGAAGCGGGCAAACACCTGGTCGTAGCCGTAGTCGTTGGCCACACAGCTGATATAGCTCGGGTCGCTGATGGCCACGGCTGCCATCGCTGGGCGATCCTCGCGGAATCGCCCCGACAGCTCTTCGGCCAAATGCATCGCATCGCACATCGAGCCACCGTTTCCGCACGAGATGACGCGGCGTCCGCTGCGCAATGCGTCGATCAACAGGGAGGCGCCGGCCTGAATATTGCCGAGTTGGGTATCATCGCTGATGAGGCGGTCGAGCGCGTCGCGTGCCTCGACGAGGTTGGCCCTGATATGGTCGATCATCGCTTTTCTCCTTCGTGCTCGTCGTGGTCGGCGTGCTCGTGTGCCAGCGTAGGCCCGAAGCTGTGCTCTTCAGCCGCCTGTTCACAGGGCGTCGTTTCGATCTGGATGGTGCTGTGATGGATATCGTACTCGCGCGCCACGAGTTCGCGGATCGCCATCAGCAGAGCTTGCGGGTCTGCGACAGCAGTACCCTGAACGACGTGCACGGTCAGGCTGGCTTTTCCGCTGGTGATCGACCATACATGCAGGTCGTGAACGCTGGCCACGCCCGGCACTCGCGCAATTGCATCCTTGACGTCGGCAATGCCCAGTCCCTCTGGCACCCCCTCGAGCAGCACGTTCATGCTTGCCTTGAGCAGCGTCCAAGTACGTGGCAGCACCCACAGCCCGATCGCAACGGCAATCACCGAATCGACCCAGGTCCAGCCGGTGTAGCGAATAACGAGCGCACCAATGATCACGCCAATCGAACCGAGCATGTCGCTCCAGACTTCCAGATAGGCGCCCTTGACGTTCAGGCTGCTGTCCTTGCCGCTCGAGAGCAGGCGCATGCTAACGAGGTTCACGACCAGGCCGAAAGCGGCAACCATCAGCATCGTTCCCGACTGAATTTCCGGTGGATTGTGCAGTCGCTGGTAAGCCTCGTAAAGGATGTAGATCGCCACCGCGAACAGCAGCATGGCGTTGAAAGCGGCCGCCAGGATCTCGAAGCGGTAGTACCCGAATGTCCGGTTGCTGTCTGCCGGGCGTTTGCCGATGCGGATTGCGGCCAGTGAAATTGCCAGCGCCGCGCTGTCGGTAAACATGTGCGCTGCATCCGAGATTAGCGCCAGGCTGTTGGTAAGGATGCCGCCGATAATTTCAGCGATGAGGAAGGCGGTCGTAAGGCCGAGGGCAATCCAGAGTGGTCGTTCGTTCTGGCCCGGCTGTGCTGCATGTGAATGTCCTGAACCCATTGTTTTCCCCTTATATAGTAATTACGGTTGTGCTGACAAATTAGAGAAGCGAGACCCTCGCGGAGAGTTCGGCACGCTTCCTGCCGCTCGCCCGCGATACGGACGGGCGCCAAGGACGCCGGAGGATTGCTATTTTTTCTTCGCGCTGCGTGCTGAGCCCTTCCTTTTCTTCTTGTTTGCCGGATTGTTGCGGTCCTTGTATTTGAGCCAACCGAAAAACACCATCATCAGGCCAAAGAAAATCAGGCTGCTGATTCCAACTACTTCGATGAGCTGACCACGTATCGGATCGGGCAGCTGTTGTTGTAGTTTCATTGTTCGTCTCCTTGCGATTGCGTTCAACGCTTTGTCTCTCTAGCAGCGAATCAGTCCAGAATCCGGCCAAGATGGAGCACGGTACGTGCGCACAGCATCAGTACGATGCTCAGCCCGGCAAGTGCGTCCAGCTTTCCTGCCTCAACGCCCAGTGGGCTGAACGCGACACAAAACGCCAGCACGGCCGGCGCTCCGGACAGCATTGCATCGACCGCGCGCCCTCTACGTCCAGGACCGCCAGGCCGCAAAGCCAGCGCAGCGGTAGTCGTAGCGGCCAGCGCTCCCGGTATCGCGAAGCCTGCTATTGCCAGGGCATTGAGCGGCTCTGCGTGAAACATGCCGTGTGCGCCCATGGCGGTAACGCATATAGCCAGTGGCAGGCAACATGCCCAAACGAAGAGCTGGACAAGTGAACACAGTGCGTCGCCCGACCTGATTCGGGATTGCCCTGCATCCTTGTTGTCAAATAGCAGGCGGAAACCGAGGCTTGCTGCGTGATGCGAGGCAGCTCCCATGAGGACGACGCTTTCCAGAACGACTCCTCCAGTCATGCAGCTCAGGAGCGCCGTTCCGTGCGCAGCAAGGTCCAGCCCGAAAAGCCGGCGTGTGCCTGGTGACCTCCGACCTGGGGTGTCTTCACGCATTTCATCCTCCTCAGCCGGGCCGCAAGGATTTCTCGCGGCCCGGCAGTCTCAATGCACGAGGACCTTCACCGGCTCCGCTGGTACTTCATCGCTGTCTTTGCGATGAGCAAGCCGGTAAAGGAGGGGAAGGACGAGCAGCGTCAGCGCCGTCGAGGAAAGAATGCCCCCAATCACAACGGTGGCCAATGGCCGCTGCACTTCGGCCCCGGTGCCGGTGGCGATCGCCATCGGCACGAAGCCAAGGGACGCCACCAGGGCCGTCATCAGCACTGGCCGCAGCCGCGTCAAGGCTCCGTGCGTGATGGCCCGGTCCAGTCCGATGCCTTCTTCGCGCAAGGTGCGGATATAGGAAATCATCACCAGGCCATTCAGCACCGCGACACCCGACAGGGCGATGAAGCCGACCGCCGCCGAGATGGACATTGGAATACCACGCAGGGCGAGGGCAATGACGCCGCCCGTCAGGGCGAAGGGGATACCCGTAAAGACCAGCAGCCCGTCCTTCACGTTGTTGAACATCATGAACAGCAGCGTGAACACGATGAACAGGGCGAGCGGTACCACCAGCTGGAGCCGGGTCGTGGCCGACTGCAGTTGCTGGTAAGTACCGCCCCAGCTCGTCCAGTAGCCCGCCGGCACCTTGACATCCCTGGCGATTGCCGCGGCTGCCTCAGGTACGAACGAGCCGATATCGCGTCCGCGCACGTTTGCGCTCACGACAACGCGTCGCTTGCCGTTCTCCCGGCTGATCTGGTTCGGGCCAGGCGCGAATTCGAGCGAAGCAACCTCGCCCAGGGGGATATAGGTCGTCGCGCCGCCGTCCTTGGCGGGCAGGGAGATCGGCAGCTGCCTGAGCGCGTCGAGATCGGTCCGTAGCGTTTCGGGCAAACGAACGACGATGTCGAAGCGGCGGTCGCCCTCGAACATGGTGCCGGCTTCGCGACCGCCGGTTGCGATGGCGAGGGCTTCCTGAACGTCGCCGATGTTCAGACCATAGCGCGCAGTCTTCTCGCGGTCGATGTTAACGGTCAACATAGGCAGGCCGCCCGTTTGCTCGACCTTTACTTCGGCCGCGCCAGGGATGCGCTGCAGTACCTCGGCTATTTCCTTGCCCGTCGATGCAAGCACGTCCATGTCGTCGCCAAAGACCTTGACGGCAACGTCACTGCGCACGCCGGAGATCAGTTCATTGAACCGCAACTGGATCGGTTGCGAGAACTCGTAGGAATTACCCGCGTATTTCTCGGCCTCTTCCTGGATCGCCGCGATCAGTTCGTCGCGGCTCTTCTTCGGTGCTGGCCATTGCGCTTCAGGCTTGAGCATGATGTAGCCGTCCGAGATGTTCGGCGGCATCGGGTCCGATGCGATCTCGGCAGTGCCGGTGCGGGCAAACACTCTGTCGATCTCCGGGAACTTCGCTTTCAGGCCGGCTTCCACCTTTTTCTGCATTTCCACGGACTGACTCAGGCTGGTGCCAGGAATGCGCAACGACTGCAACGCCAGGTCGCCTTCGTTCAGGCTCGGGATGAACTCGCTGCCCAGCCGCGTGACCAGTAACCCCGACAGGACGACGAGGACGACCGCGCTCGTGATAACCAGTGCCGCGTTGCGCATGACTTTTTCGAGCATCGGCGCATAAGCTTGCTTGGCCATGCCCATGAGCCTGTTTTCCTTCTCGGTGACGCGCTTGCCGATAAACAGGGCCACCGCGGCGGGGATGAAGGTGATCGACAGGATCATGGCGCCGACCAGGGCCGCAACCACGGCGAAGGCCATCGGGTGGAACATTTTTCCTTCGACACCCGACAGCGCGAAGATCGGCAGGTACACAACCATGATGATGAGCTGGCCGAAGAGCAGCGGTCGCCGTGCTTCCCGGGCAGCGGCGAACACTTCATGGAAGCGCTCGGCGAGGGTCAGGTCACGCTTGTGGTGCTCCTGCGCATGTGCGAGGCGCCGCACGCAGTTCTCGACGATCACCACCGCGCCATCGATGATGATGCCGAAGTCGAGGGCGCCCAGGCTCATCAGGTTCGCGCTGACCTTGTACGACACCATGCCCGTGAAGGTGAACAGCATCGCCAGGGGGATGACCATCGCCGTGATGATCGCCGCGCGGATGTTGCCGAGGAAGAGGAACAGGATGACGATCACCAGTACCGCACCCTCGAGCAGGTTCTTCTTGACGGTATTGATGGCCTTGTCGACCAGTACCGTCCGGTCGTACACCGGCACCGCCTTGACGCCTTTGGGCAGCGAACGATTCACCTCGACCATCTTGGCGGCAACGGCCTGCGACACGGCGCGGCTGTTCTCGCCGATCAGCATGAATACCGTGCCGAGCACGACCTCTTTGCCGTTTTCGGTCGCGGCGCCGGTACGCAGTTCGCGCCCGATGTCGACGGTCGCCACGTCGCGCACGCGGATTGCAACACCCTTGACGTTGCTGAGGACCGTGTTGCGGATATCGTCGAGGGTACGCACCTGGCCCGGTGCGCGGATCAGGAACTGCTCGCCACGGCGCTCGATATAGCCGGCGCCGACGTTGTTATTGTTGCGGTCGATCGCGCCGACGACGTCGGACAGCGACAGGCCGTAGGAGCTGAGCTTGGCCGGATCGGGTGCGATCAGGTATTCCTTCTCGAAGCCGCCGATCGAATTGATTTCGGTGACGCCGGGTACCTGGCGCAACTGCGGCTTGATGATCCAGTCCTGGACTTCGCGCAAGTCGGTCGGGGTGTACGGTGTGCCATCGGGCTTTTTCGCGCCCGGCTCGCTTTCGACCGTCCAGAGGTAGATCTCGCCCAAGCCGGTAGAGATCGGGCCCATCATCGGCACCACACCGCTCGGCAGGTTTTCCCGTGCTTCCTGGATCCGCTGGTTGACCAGCTGGCGTGCAAAGTGGATGTCGGTGCCATCCTTGAAGATGACGGTCACCTGCGACAGGCCATAGCGGGACAGCGACCGGGTTTCTTCCAGGCCGGGGAGGCCCGCCATGACCGTTTCGATCGGGAATGTCACGCGCTGCTCGGCTTCCAGCGGCGAATAGCCGGCGGCCGACGTGTTGATCTGGACCTGGACGTTGGTGATGTCGGGCACCGCGTCGATAGGCAGTTTCTGGTAGTTGTAGATGCCGATGGCGGCCATCGCGACGACGCCCAGCATGACAAGCCATCGATGCTCGATGGCGAAGCGGATAATTCGTTCAAACATGGCAGGTTCCTCGATCAGTGTTCGTGCTCGGCACTGCTTTTGCCTTGCTCGGCTTTCACAACGAAGCTGCCCGTTGCAACGTATTGCGCTCCTGCGCTCAGCCCGGCGACGATCTCGACGTTCTTGCCGTCGCTCGCGCCCAGCGTGACTGGCTGGGCCTGGAAGCCCTTCTGCACTTTCGTGAAGACGACGGTTTTGCCTTCAATGGTCTGGACGGCATCGGCCGCGACCGCAACGGCGGCCTCCTTCGTGCCGCGCACAAGGGCGACGTTCACGAACAGTCCTGGGCGCCAGGCAAGACCCGGGTTATCGATGACGACACGTGCGCTCGCGGTCCTGGTCTGTTCGCCCAGCAGGCTACCCACATAGCTGACCTTGCCGGTGACCGATGCGCTGCCGGCAGCGGATTTGATCGTGACCGGCTGGCCGACACGGACCGATTCCAGGTCCTTTGCCGTCACCACAATTTCCACCCAGACGGTCGACAGGTCGGACACCAGGAAGGCATTCGCGTCTTCCTTCACCGCTTCGCCCTGCGACAGGTGTTTTTCGACCACGACACCGTTGAAGGGCGAACG
This sequence comes from Massilia sp. BAP21, assembly GCF_057801335.1. NCBI lineage: Bacteria > Pseudomonadati > Pseudomonadota > Betaproteobacteria > Burkholderiales > Oxalobacteraceae > Massilia > Massilia sp. BAP21. The sequence continues at coordinate 4,906,121 of NZ_CM173596.1, read as the reverse complement.
CAGGACATAGCGGTTCACGGCGCCCGCGTTAATCTCCGCGCCAAGGGCCGTCAGTTTCGACCTGGCGGACTGCGCCTCGATCTGCGCCTCGCGGTAGGCCTGCTCGGCTTGCAGGTAGTCCTGCTGCGCCGAGATCCTGTCTTCCCACAGCTTCTTCTCGCGTTCGTAGGTGGTGCGCGCGAGTCCCAGGCGCTTGTCCGCGGCGAGGGCGGTGCTGCGCATTTCGGCCAGGTCGGGGCTGGCGATGACTGCCAGCGGCTGGCCTTTCTTGACTTCCTGACCGAGCGAGGCGGATACCGATTCGACTACACCGGCCACCCGGGGCACGATGTGCGCAGTGCGGTCTTCGTTGAAGCGCACTTCGCCAGGCAGCGTGACTGCGGTATCGATGCGCGCCGGAGCGGCCTGTGCGACGGCAATGCCCGCCCCTTGCGCTTGCTGCGGCGTCATCTCGATCAAGCCGGGCGGTTCGTCGGCATGCTCTTCCTTGCCTCCCGATTTTTGGGCGGTTTCCTCTGCGCGTTCGCTTTCTCCCTGTGCAGCTGGAGCGTCCTTCTTCCAGAAGAGAATGGCGAGTGCCAGCACGAGACCCAGGCCGATCACGGCGGCGATGGAAAATAGGGATTTCTTGTTGATAGTGGACTTCATGGGGCAATCCTGTTGTTGAGGTCGGCGCCCGCGTCTGGAGCGACGTAGCGGCCAAGGTCGGCGACGGCGCGGTAGCGGTCGTACAGTGCCTGGATGTATTGGGTGCGGATCTGCAGCAGCGTGCGCTGGGCATCTAGGACGTCGAGGAATCCGAACTTGCCAGCTTCGAAACCGATTACCGCGGAGTCGAACACGCGCTGCGCCGCCGGCAGAATGTTCTCGCGCATGCTGCGCACCTGCTCGCGCGACAACTGGGCGCGCTGGTACGCGTTGGTAAGCCCCTGGTGCAGGCGCAGGCGTTCGGCCTCCAGTTCGGCGCGTGCCTTCTCGGCGCGACCGAGCGAGGCCTGCAGGCTGCCCTGGTTGCGGTTGAACAAGGGCAGCGGGACCGACAGGCCGACCACGGTCTGCGAACGCCCGATCTCGTCGTCCTTTTTGTTGCCGACGATAAGCGTGAGGTCGGGCATACGCTGGGCACGATCGACGCCGACCTGAGCTTCCTCGCGCTGGACCTGCAAGTTCGCGCGCCGTAGCTGCGGCGAGGTGGCCAGCCGCTGTTCCAGTTCGGCCAGCGCAGGCGTTGGTGCCAGGTCGAGCTCGGGGACGATCAGGGTAAGGTTTGCCTGACCAGTTTCGCCCCAATAGGCGGACAAGGTGTGCATGGCAATCGCCAGGTCGCTCTGCGCCTGGGCCAGCTCGAGCCGCGCCGATGCCTGTGCCACGCCGGCGCGATCCTGCTCGACAGGCGAAACCCGTCCGGCCGTGACGCGCTTTTCGGCCGCCACTGTTGCTTTCGCTGCGACGTCGAGCGAGGTCTGGGCGATGCGCACGCGCTCCTGTGCACCCAGGGCATCGAAATAGGCCGTTGTGACGTCGGCGCGCAGATCGGTACGGGCCACGCTGAGGTTGCCTGCCGCAAGACTGCGTTCGCGTTCGGCCAGGTTGATACGCGCCGAGCGCTTTCCTCCGAGTTCGAGCACTTGGCTGAGCTGCACGGTCTGGGTGCGGGTACCGCGTTGCGTTCCTTCACGGACAAAGGACACTTCGGGATTCGGGAACAGGCCCGCCTGGCGGCGCATGCCGTCGGCGATCGCAACATCGAGCGCGGCCGCGCGCAGGCTTGGGTTGGCCGCCAGTGCCTTTGCGATGGCTTCATCGAGCGTCAGCGGCGGGCCTGCGACGGGTGCTTGCTGCTGTGTTGCCACAGGAGACAACGGCTGCGCTGTCACCTGCGCAGCACTCGGCAACGCCTGTGCAAATAGCACGGACGCCCCGAGGACGAAATACTTGGGATGCATGAATAACTCCGGTTATTGAAAACGAAGGCTATTCAGCAGCGAGACGTATCGGGATGGCCTTCTCAGGCCCGCCCGCACAATGATGAGTGGATGTATACGATCTGCCGCCGAATCAGACGGCGGAGATCCATTGAGGCCGCTCGGGACGAGCGGAGTATAAGGAGGAGTATTGAAGCTGGAGCGCCGGCGGCGCCAGACGGACCGGCTCAATAATCACTTGCGCAACAGGAAGTCCTTCAAACGAAAGCGTCGCGTGAGCACAGGAAGCGCAGTGCGAGTGCATTGCGACTTTCTTGTTGGAACCCGTCGGCTTGTCCTTCTCAGCGGAGGCGAGCTTGTGCGAGTCGGCCTCCGACGAATGATGACCGAAATGCTGGGCGGCACGGCCCGACTCGTGCTGACAATAAGCAGCAACCACACTCCAACTGAGCTGAAGAGCGAGGATCGTCAGGACTAGGTAGATGAAGCGTCGGGCGGTCATGAAGAAAAGTATAGCACGTGGGATCGTTTGTCTTATGCGCTCATATCCTTACTTCAGCTTCAGGATGCGACGTGCGCCCGAAAGTACGATCACGCCAATCACCGTGCCGACAATCAAATCGGGATAAGGCGATCCGGTCCAGGTGACGAGTGCGCCGGCAGCAATCACGCCGATGTTTGCAATAACGTCATTCGCCGAGAAAATATAACTTGCCTTCATGTGCGCCCCGCGGTCGCGTTTCTTTGCGATCAACACCAGGCAAGCCACATTCGCAACCAGGGCTACCGCGCCAACGCCCATCATCAGGCCCGATTCCGGTTCGCTTCCGAAGAAGGCCCGGCGTACCACTTCACTGAGGGCGCCCAGCGCGAGCACGAGCTGCAGCCAGCCGGCCAGGTGTGCTGCGTGCGTCTTCATCGCCGCAGCCCTGCCCACTGCGTACAGGGCCAGGCCGTACACAGCGGCGTCCGCAAACATGTCCAATGAATCAGCGACCAAACCGGTCGATTCTGCGACCAGCCCCCAGATCAGCTCGACCACGAACATGATGCCGTTGATAGCTAGCAGCAACCAGAGCGTCTTCGCCTCCGATGGGTCGCCGGCCTTGTCTTGACTGGCTTCTTCATGGGACGAATCCAGTTGCGACCCGATCAGATGGGCACCAAGCTTCAGCGGGCCAAGTTTCTGCAAGATCGGATCGACTTCCCCCATATGCGCAACATGGAGCTGCCGCTGGGAAAGGTCAAAGTTCAAGGAATGAATGCCGCCGACATCCGCCAGTGCCATGCGGATCATGTTCTCCTCGGAAGGGCAGTCCATCTTGGGAATCCCGAGCGTACTCAGCGTACGTTTGCTGTCGACTTTCGGCCTGGCTGGACGGGATCCGCGCAATTCGACACCCAGCCGCAAGGGCTGCAGCACCTGCACGAGGGCGTCCGCTTTGCCGTCGTGGAGCACAGTCACCGTGCGGGTGTTGAGGTCGAAGGCAATGTTGTCGATGCCCGAAACTTTGCCTAAGGCCATCCGAATCAAATTCTCTTCGGACGGGCAGTCCATCTTCGAGACAAATAGTTCGGTTTCGAGGCGGGCTGCCGTAGCGGTTTGGTCTTGTGTCATGACGATGAGCCTAGGATCGGAATTGTTCGAAGGATAAAGCTTCAACCCGCTTCAAGGTCAAGCGTGTTCGCCACGTCAGAACCGTCCAGCCGGAGGAATAATCTATTGCTGAGGTGACAGGGCGCCGATGATGCCGCAATCGGAAACTCGGCCGCCCTGGCATGAAATGAGCAGACGGGACAGGTGTTCTTTCAGTGAGTTGAGGTCTCTGATCTTCTGCTCGACTTCTGCAAGATGCTGCTCGGTCAGCGCAGTCACTGCACAGCAGTCGCCATCGCGGCTATCGGAAAAGGCCAACAGACTGCGTACCTGATCGATCGTGAAGCCGATTTCCCGGGCACGGCGAACGAAGCTCAGGCGGGCCACATCCTCGCTGCCGTACAGCCGATAGTTACTGCCGGTCCGCGATGGAGAATCGAGCAACCCGATTTTTTCGTAATAGCGAATCGTCGGCGCAGGGGTCTGCGCCGCGGCGGACAGCTGACCTATCGTAAAAGTGCGTGACATATGCTTGACCTTAAAGTGACTTCAAGGTTTATAAAGTTCATTTATTAATCCGTCAAGCGAATTCACCTATGCGCACCAAGATGAATCTCTGTGTCACCGCAGCGTTGCTGGCCATGTGCGCAGTTGCGGGATCTGCCTTTGCCGAAAGCACTGCACTGACGCTTGCCGAAGCCGTTGCCAGAGCCCGCATCCAGGCGCCGCAACTGCAGAGCGCCGATGCAGCACTGCGGGCTGCAGACGCCAATGTGCGCCTGTCCGGCCTGCGGCCGAATCCGACACTTTCCGTGGAAGCGGAAAATGTGTTGGGCTCAGGGCGCTATTCCGGTTTTGGCGGGGGAGAAAAGACGGTTTCACTTTCGATGCCCCTCGAGCTGGGCGGCAAGCGGGGCGCCAGGCTACGTGTGGCCCAGGCCGAGCGCGCTGCTGCCGACGTTGGTGCGCGCTCCGCTGAAGCCGAATTGACGTTCCAGATCACCGCGGCGTTTGTTACGCTTGCCGCCAGTGAGCGCTACCTTGCGATCACAAAAGCCGGTCATGAGCTGGCCGAACGCGCGCATCACGCGGCACGCGAGCGGGTACGGGCCGGAAAAGCATCTCCCATAGAAGAGCAACGGGCCGACGTGCTACGAATTAATTCCGAGGTTCGCCTGGGAAAAGCAATGCGTGCCGCCGAGCTGGCGCAGAAAACGATCGCACGGCTGACAGGCGCGCCAATGCCGTTCTCGATAGCGTCTGCCTGGTTTGAGCAGATCGAAGGGAGCGAGAAGGCACCGCCGGCGCGGCAGCAGCTGGCGATTGCGACGGCGGAGGCGGAACTGGCCGCTGCAGAGGCTCGCGTCGATGCGGCCAGGCGTGAGCGGGTACCGGACGTCACGCTGACCGCCGGCATGCGCCGGTATGGTGAAACTTCCGAAAAGGCAGCTGTGCTGGGCCTGTCCGTCCCCCTGCCATTGTTCAACCAGGGCAGCGCCGCGCTTGCACGGTCCCGGGCGGAATTCGATCGCGCGTCCGCCGTGCGCCGCGCCGTCGTACTGGAAGTCGAACAGTCTACTGCACAGGCAGAAGCTGAGGTGGCCGACGCACTGGCGGCTGCACGCGCCGCCAACGGTCCCGCACTGGCAGCGGCAGAAGAAGCGGCACGTATCGCGAGGATCGGTTATGCCGAAGGGAAATTCCCGCAACTCGAATTGATCGAAGCCGAACGCTCGCTGGCCGAAACCCGCGAAAGCTCGGTCGATGCGCTCGCAGCACTTCATACGGCACGGGCGCGTTTGGCTCGGCTACAAGGTTCCAACTCTCCAATTTATAAGGACTGACCCATGCAAGCGGTATTCCGATCGGGCCTGTGTGCCGCGATGATCCTCTTGAGCGCATGCTCGCCCAAGCCGGAAACGACCAGCCGTCAAGACGCTGCCGAACATGGCGAACAAAGCGCGAATGCCAAAGGCGAACAGGCCGAAAAGGCCGAGAAAGGCGAGGCCGTAGAGCGGGGCGAAGCTGCGGAGAAAGAAGGCGGCGAGGCCGAAGCCAAGGAAGACTTTGTCGCGCTGTCGGACCAGCAGATCAAAGCGGCAGGAATCGAGGTTATGCCAGTCCGGCAGTCGTTCGCCGGGGCCGTCGAGGCCCCGGCGGTCATCGCGGCGGATCCGAAGCATGCGGCGGTGGTCTCGAGCGCCGTGGGTGGCCGGGTGGTCGAGATCCGGCGCAACCTTGGCGACCCGGTCGCTCGTGGCGACGTGCTTGCCGTAATCGAAAGCCGTGACGTAGCCCAGCTCAGGGCCGACGTCGAGATCGCCAAGCGGCAGTACGAACTGTCGCAGGCCAATTTTGCACGCGAAGAACGTCTGTACGGCGAAAAAGTCACTTCGCGGCAAGAATTCGAGATTGCGCGCAATGCCGCGCAAGAAGCACGCACCCGTCTTCGCTTGGCCGAGCAGCAGCTCGCGGCCGCAGGCGCAAGCAGCGGGGGACAGCTCAATCGGCTGATGCTGCGCTCACCCATCAAGGGCAACGTCACGGCACGACAGATCGCCTTGGGCGACATCGTCGCACCGGACGCCCATCTTTTCGAGGTCGCCGACCTCAACGAGCTGACGGCCGAACTTTCGCTCTCGCCGGACGACGCTGCCCGCATCGCCGTGGGCACGACCGTGGACGTGTCGACCGACGGTCGCACCGGCACGGGCCGCATTACGCATGTCTCGCGTGTCCTCGATCCCGCGACCCGCCAGGTACGAGCCATTGCACGCTTGTCGAACGGCCGCGGCGCGTGGCGTATCGGCGAAACGGTCCGGGCATCGATTGCGCTCGAAGGGAGCGCCGGTGGCACGCAACTGGCCATTCCACGGACGGCTGTGCAAACCGTCGAGGACAGGCCCAGCGTATTCGTTCGGGCGAGAGACGGATTCGCGATCAAGCACGTTGTCCTCGGCGGCAACGCGGCCGGCTACGTCAAGGTGATGGGCGGCTTGGAAGGCAACGAACAGATTGCGGTCAGCAATACGTATCTGCTGAAGGCGGAGCATGGAAAAGGAGAGGCGGGAGACGATGACTGATCTCTTCACTCGACGGCTCCTGAAGGACACCCAACCATGATCGCTCGTATCGTCAACTTTTCCGTTGCGCGGCGGTGGCACGTGCTCATCGCAACGATCCTCCTGTCGATCCTCGGGGCACTTGCGCTGACGCGCCTGCCCATCGACGCAGTACCGGACATCACCAACACCCAGGTGCAGATCAACGTCGTTGCACCTGCGCTCGCGCCGGCCGACGTGGAGCGGCAGATCACCTATCCGATCGAAACGGCGTTTGCCGGGATACCTGGCCTGGAATCCACCCGGTCGCTGACCAGGCACGGGTTTGCGCAGGTGACTACCGTCTTCAAGGACGGTACGGACATCTATTTCGCGCGCCAGCAGATGGCTGAACGGCTGCGCGCCGTCGAGCGCTCGCTGCCGCCAGGCGCTACCGCAAGCCTGGGCCCGATCGCGACCGGGCTCGGCGACGTCTACATGTGGACGGTCGAATACGCCTCGAAGCCTACCCCGAAAGCGGGGCCGGCGGCTGGGCTGCAGGCCGATGGCAGCTACGTCACTCCAGAAGGCGAAGTGCTGCGCAGTGCTGCCGAAAAAGCCACTTACCTGCGCACGGTGCAGGACTGGATCGTCGCACCCCAGCTCAAGAATACCGAAGGGCTGGCAGGCGTGGACGTCATCGGGGGCTACGTCAAACAGTACGTGGTCACACCGGATCCGCAGCGGCTGGCAGCCCTGGGGATCAGCCTGACCATGCTGGGCGAAGCGCTCGAGCGCAATAACACGAGCGCCGGCGCCGGTGTGGTCGTTCAGAACGGGGAAGCCCTAACTGTCAAGGCCGACGCGCGCATCACGTCAGCCGAGGAACTGGCGAAGACCGTCATCACGACCCGAAGCGGCACGCCGGTACTGGTTTCGCACGTCGCCACCGTCGGCATGGGACAGGAAGTGCGATTCGGATCCGCATCCGAAGGCGGGCAGGAGGTCGTCGTCGGTACCGCCGTGATGCGGATCGGGGAGAACAGCCGGACGGTTGCCGCCGCGGTGGATGTCCGCCTGAAAGAGATCGCGCGCTCCTTGCCGCCGGACTTGCTGATCCGGCCGGTGCTTGACCGCACCCGCCTGGTCGACGCCACCATCAAGACCGTGGCGACCAACCTTACCGAGGGTGCGCTGCTGGTGATCGCCGTGCTATTCGCGCTCCTCGGGAACCTGCGCGCGGCATTGATCGCCGCGGCGGTCATCCCGGTCACGATGCTGATGACCTCTGCGGGCATGCTCGAAGCAGGGCTGTCTGCGAACCTGATGAGCCTGGGCGCGCTGGACTTTGGCCTGATTGTCGATGGCGCGGTCATCATCGTGGAAAACGCGCTGCGCCGGATCGCGGAACGCCAGCATGCGACCGGCAGGATATTGACGAAGGCGGAGCGGCTCGAGACCGTCGCCGCCGCCGCACGCGAAATGATCCGGCCAAGCGTCTACGGCCAGGCGATCATCATTCTCGTCTACGCGCCCCTGTTGACGTTCCAGGGGGTGGAAGGCCGCATGTTCGCACCGATGGCGGTGACGGTTATTCTCGCACTGGTCTTCGCGTTCGTCCTCTCGCTTACGTTCGTGCCGGCCGCGATCGCGCTCTGGCTTTCGCGCCATGTCGATGAAAAGGAAAACAAACTGGTCAAGGCCGTGTCCTCGTCGTACGCACCGTTGCTGGAGCGTGCTCTCGCGCGGCCGACGCTGACCGGCGTATTGGCGGCGATCGGTTTCGCGGGCGCACTCGGCCTGTTTACGACACTCGGCCAGGAATTTCTTCCGACGCTCGACGAGCAGGACGTACTGCTCCAGGTGGCACGCATTCCGGGCACTTCCCTTGAGCAGAGCCAGGCCATGCAGTTTGCGGTGGAGAAGGCGGTCGGCAAGCTACCGGAGGTGAAGCTCGTGTTTTCAAGAACGGGTACTGCCGAACTGGCGGCCGACCCGATGCCGCCGAACATGACCGATACCTTTGTCATCGTGAAAGACCGCTCGGAGTGGCCGGAACCACGGATGAGCAAGGCCGAGCTGGTGGAAAAGATCGAGAAAGCGGTCGCTGGCATCCCGGGCCAGAACTACGAGCTTACCCAACCGATCCAGATGCGCTTCAACGAGTTGCTGGCCGGCGTGCGTGGCGACATCGCCGTCAAGGTCTATGGCGACGATTTCGACGCCATGCTCCGCACCGCCGAACAGGTCGCGGCAAAACTGCGCGCGGTCGAGGGCGCGGAAGACGTCCGCGTGGAGCAGGTGCAGGGGCTTCCGCTGCTCGATGTTCGGCTGGATCGCGACGCCATGGCACGGGTCGGCCTGACCGCCCAGGACGTGCACGACACCTTGGCCGCAGCCATTGCCGGCCGCGAGGCCGGGTCGATCTATGAGGGGGACAGGCGATTCGACGTCGTCGTGAAACTGGGCGAAAAGACCCGCAACGACGTGGAAGCCTTGCGCCTGCTGCCTGTGCTGACGCCGAGCGGCAGCTTCGTTCCGCTGGGATCGGTGGCCCTGCTCGAGACGGCCAAGGGACCGAACCAGATCAGCCGGGAAAACGGCAAGCGCCGCGTGGTTGTCCAGGCCAATGTGCGCGGCCGTGACATTGCCGGCGTGGTCAGCGAGGCGCGCGCGAGTATCGATGCGCACGTACGGCTACCGGCCGGCGTATGGCTCACCTGGGGCGGGCAGTTCGAGAACCTGGAACGTGCGCGGATGCGCCTGGCCGTCGTGGTACCGGCCTGCTTCGCGCTCATCGTCGTACTGCTGTATTCGGCCGTCGGTTCCTGGCGCGCCGCCGCAGTCGTCTTCACGGGTGTGCCCCTGGCCCTGATTGGCGGGATTGCAGCGCTCTGGCTGCGTGGGCTGCCGTTCTCGATTTCGGCCGCCGTCGGATTCATTGCGCTGTCCGGCGTCGCCGTCCTCAACGGTTTGGTGATGGTGGGATCGATCGACGACCTGGCAAAACAATTGCCGTGGGCGCAAGCCGTTCGCGAAGGCGCGCTGCGGCGGCTGCGCCCGGTGCTGATGACGGCCCTGGTCGCATCACTGGGCTTCGTCCCGATGGCACTGGCGACAGGCGCCGGGGCCGAGGTGCAGCGTCCGCTGGCGACCGTGGTCATCGGTGGGCTGATCTCGGCCACGATCCTGACGCTGTTCGTGCTGCCGACGCTGTACCAGCGCTTTGCCCGCCCGGCAGAGAACGTAGCGGAAGGCATTTGACGGAACCATGGCCAAACATCTTTCACCGCTCTCTGCCGTCCTGGGCGCCGGACTGATCGCCGCCACCGATCTGGTCACGAAGGCCCAGGTCGTGGATCGGCTGGCCTACGGCCAGCAGGTTGAGCTGCTGCCAGCATTGAACATTGTCCATGTTATCAACCAGGGGGCGGCTTTTGGCCTTCTCGCCACAGCGGGCGGGTGGCAACGTTACCTGTTCATCGTTGTGGCTGTGCTGGCGTCGGTATTGATCATTCAAATGATCAGGAGGCCGGCGACGACGGCCACGGAGAGGGCAGCGTTGGCGATGATACTTGGCGGGGCAATTGGAAACCTGATCGACCGCGCCGCACGCATGGGCGTTGTCGACTGGATTGACTTGTATGTGGGCACGTACCACTGGCCGGCATTCAACATTGCCGACATCGGTATTACGCTGGGCGCGGCAACTATTGTCTTGCACACGGTGTTTAGTGGGAGCACATCGGTTACAGTGCATAAGCAAACACGACAGTGATATAGCGCTGTAACAGGCGGCGGAACGGAACGCTACCTCGACTAGTTGCAAACAGGCTTCCAGCCGGCTGGATACTATTCTTGCGCTTCTTTTGCCTCCGAAAGAATCTCATATCCTCCTTTCGCAGCGATAAACGACACGACCGTTCCAAGAATCAGATCGGGAAGGTTTGAGTTCGTCCACATCACCAGCGCGCCCGATAGGACGATGGCGCCGTTCACGATCGAATCATTGTTCGTAAAAATGGCTGAGGCTTTGAAATTGATGTCCTGCCCCCGATGCTGCTTTAACAGCCGGATGCAATAAATATTCAGAAGCGCATTTGCAGCGGCCATCGCCATCATGGCCGGCCCCAACGGGGCTTCGCCGCCGAGAAACCTGCGAATGACTTCGACTAATAACAGGCAGGCAAAGCCGATGAGGAGCCAGCCGGAAAGCTGGGCGGCACGGGTCTTGATTGCGGCAGACCGGCCGACAGCGTATAAACTCACGGCGTACACGGCTGCATCTCCTAGATTGTCGAGACCGGCGCCGATCACGGCGGTTGAAGATGCCCACGTTCCAATTGCAACACCGGCTAGACATTGTCCCAGGTTGATCAGTAGGACTTTCCATAGAATGCTGCGATCCTCCTCGTTTGAGGCATCCAGATCCAGCTCGTCGCTATGTGCGGTGTTGCTCGTAGTCATGCGGTCTCCGATAAACGATAGGGTCAGCTGCGCCCAGTTAAGGTCGGCTCAGCATCATTACTGCGGTGCGGAAGACGCAAAAAATTTACGTGGCCCGAAAAACTGGTGCGCTCAAGGGGGTCCGCTCTTGTCAGTAGCCACAGCAGCAGGCTTCTTTGGCTTTGCATGCTTCAATATCTGCACAACCTGAGGCAACGCACCATCCTTGCAAAAAGGAGGAGATATCTCGACCTTGTCGTGAAGCTCGGGCTTGATCGAGTCGGGCACTAAGGCGCTGACATATCTGTAAGAGCGAAGATGGGGTACTGTAATTTCGGCGTATTGATGGCCAGAAATCTGAGCCGTGTCCAGACCTGCGAGGCAGGCAGGACGGTTCGTCTTCAATTTCTCTTGCGTATAGAGTTCGCTTACCCAGCCCGTTTTGCTGTTCGGTCCAAGCCGTGGATCAGCGCAGCCAACGAGAATAAGTAGTGAACTGAGCGCAACGATACGTTTTCCGTTATTTTTCATGACAGTTCCTATAAAGATCAGCCCGCCTTCCGTCACCAGCCGCGACACCTGCGCGGCCGAGTCCTAGGTCATCATTTCCTGCCCGGCGCTGGTACATGGTTGAATACCTGTTCGCTACCTTCGCGCTTTGATCAGATTCAGTCCGAAGCCAAGCCCGGCCGCCAGGAGCAGAGCCACCTGTGCCCCATAGGTCTGCGTAGTCGGATAGATACCAAGGACCGGCAAGCGCGGTCCCTGCATTGGGGTCGCCATCAACCATCCGGCTTCCTGCAGGCCTGCGATCCCTTTACCGACCAGCACGACTGCCAGAGCGGCGACCAATGCCGAACTGAATGAAAAGAACTTACCAATAGGCATGCGTGCGCTCGTGCGCAGGAACACGGCGGCAAGAATCGTCAGCAGGACGAGGCCCGTTACGAAGCCTCCCATCAGTGCAGGGCCGTTGCCGTCGGCTGCAAGGGCCGAGTAGAACAGGACCGTTTCGAAGACTTCCCGGTACACCGCGACGAAGGCCAGGACGAACAAGGCCCATGCCGAGCGCTTTTCCATCGCTGCCGTGAGATGCTGCTTCAGGTAAGCCTGCCACTGTCCAGCCTGGCTTTTCTGGTGCATCCACAGGCCGACCGACAGCAGCACCGCCGCCGCGAAGAGCGAGGACAGGCCTTCTGTCACTTCGCGGCTTGCGCCACTGATACTGACCACGTACGTGGCTACCAGCCACGTCAGCGCACCTCCGGCCAGTGCCGAGATCCACCCGGCGTGTACGTAGCGCAGCGCCTGGGGGCGTTCGGCTTTGCGCAGGAACGCAACCATCGCGATCACGATCAGCAAGGCCTCGACACCTTCGCGCAGGAGGATGGTCAGCGCGCCTACGAACACCGTCGTTGCGTCGGTCTTGTCCGAGCCGGTGACTGACTCGACACGTAAAAAGTACTGATCCAGCTGCTGGGCGTATGCCGTTGCGCCCGCGACGTCACCTCGAGCGACCGCCCCCCGGTACAGTTGCATCGTCCGTTCCACGTCGACCAGCAGTTGGCGGTCGGTCGCGTCGAGCGCCGCCTCGAGCGGCTCGAAGCCGTCCAGATAGGCCGACAAGGCAAGATCGGTGGCGGTCGCGCGCTGGCCATTCTTCAAGGCGTCCAGGCTCTCTTGCAGCAGCTTGCGCGCAAGGGCGATCCCCTTGCGTTCCTGCTGTTCCCGGACAATGTCGGGGTGCGTGCGTGCATATGCCTGCGCTGCTCGCGCGGTTGCCGGCGGCATCGCCTTCGCCAGCTCTTCTTCGGTCGTCGTGACAAGGGCGGTCATGTCAGGAAGCGCCGCGGCGGGGACTTCATTTCGTGCAAATGCAGTTTTCCCCGCTTCAATCTCGGTATCCTTGAAAGACAGGGAGCCAACATAGAACGCCAGGGACCAGCGGTCGTGCTCGGACAAGTTGGCAAACGACGGCATCGATGTGCCTTCGACACCCTGACTGAGCACCTGGTAAAGGGCCATGAGAGAACGGGAGCGGGCCCTTTCCTCATCTGTGAAAGCGATCGGTTTCGGGTCGAGCTTTGCCGCAAGAGCGCCGTCGCCGGCACCAGTCGCACCGTGGCATGAAGCGCATTGCGCCTGGTACAGCGCGGCGCCACGGGAAAGATCGGGCATGGCGCGCGGCGCTACAGGAAAGGGATACGCCTGGAGGAGCAGTCGGTTTGCTTCCCGGGCAAGCTGGCCTACACGCTGGGGGCTGTCTTTGCGTTCGACCGCGTGCCTCAGATTTGCGGTAGCTGCGGCCAGTTCCGAGTGCAATGGATGAGGAGGCAAGGACTGCACCTGACTCTGCGCCCGCGCCGAGAACTCCCGCATTTCTCCGTACTCAGGTTCACTGATGACCGCTCCATTCTGGACGGCGCCGGGGTAGTCCACAGCGACATAATCGAGCAACTGCCAGAGCTGCCTGACCTGCGGTTCGGACGATTTGGATTCTGCATGTGCCGTGCCAGCCAGGAAGCTGCAGAGAGCCGCGACGTAAATGAACCAACGCCAAATGGGGTACTTCATAATGAAAAACCTGACCAGATGTAGAGGAGCTTGACATTTAACACCTTCAAGCTACTTGAAGGTCAAGCCGTATACTGGATGCCCAGAACGGAATTGAAACGCCTTCGGCGTCGGAAGTGCCTGGGCAGGTCATACGCATCCTGCTGGGAGCCCTTGGGTCGGTGGTCGGGATCGTCCCGGCTGCTAATACTGGTGGCACGAAGATCAGCATGCTCAAACGGTTGCCAACCGATCCAAGTATCAAGAAACTGATCAGGTTGAGCCCAGCAAAGCACGATGATGCTTGACGCCACGGATGTTGAGGCGAGGGCGGAAAGCCACGTTGGCTCCTCCGTCGCTGACGGCTCCATGTGCTTTAAAGGACGAGACGTCACGCTTACTCCAAGAGCTTGACACTGGCCGCTACGCGCCCCCACAATGCTTGTTGAAATGTCCAAAGTGATGAAACCATCCCGTTCAACCCGCTTCGTTGCCGCCGTGATTGCCGTGATCAGCTTGCTGTTCACCCAATTGGCTCTGGCTTCGTACGTCTGTCCCGACGAGACCACGCCGGAACGCATGACGATGGCGGCGGTTGACAACGGGATGTCCGACATGGATCACTGCACCGGCATGGACAAGGCCCAGCCGAGCATATGTCACGCGCACAACCACTCCAGCCCGCAATCGCTCAACAAACCCGATTTGCCCACAGTGCTGCCGTACCTGTTGATCGGGCCGGCGCTGTCAGTGGTCTTGCTCAATGATGGCGAAGCACCTCCAGACGTTTTTGCTGCCATACCCTCGTTATCCCGTGCGACGGAGCCGGCTTTGGCCATACGCCACTGCTGCTTCCGTATTTGACAACTCCGCCTGCTTGATTCGCCGCGCGCGCTTGCGCACGCGATGTATTTCAACGCTTGTGGAGATCGCATGTCCTTTTTCTTTTCCGCGCGCCGTCACGGGCGCGCTCCCCTGTTTTCGCTGACAGGATACCTGGGCGTATTGGCAACGTCCCTGGCCTTGGCGGCGCCTGCCCTTGCCGCCGATGCCTTGTCCCTGGCCGAGGCGCAGCGTCTCGCCATTGAACGCTCGCGGCAGATTACCGCGCAGGATGCTGCTGTGACGGCTTCACGTGAGATGGCAGTGGCAGCTGGCCGCTTGCCCGATCCGGTGCTCAAGATCGGTGTCGACAACCTGCCAGTCAGCGGCCCCGACCGTGGAAGCTTCACTGCGGACTTCATGACGATGCGTCGTATCGGCGTGATGCAGGAAATCACACGCTCGGACAAACGCAGCTTTCAAGCTGAGCGGTATCAGCGCGAAGCGGACAAAGGGCTGGCCGAAAAAGACAAGGCCATCGCCGATGTCGAACGTGCGGCGGCCATTGCCTGGCTCGATCGCTACTATGCCGAAGCAATGGCATCCGTGATCGCGTCCCAGCGCGAAGAGGCGCAACGTGAGCGCGAGGCCGCCGATGCCGCCTACCGGGCCGGACGCGGAAGCCAGGCTGATGTACTGTCCGCCAGGGCTGCCGTCGCACAGTTCGACGACCGTATGGACGATGCCGCGCGCCGGGTACGCAGCGCGAAGATTGCGCTCGCGCGCTGGGTTGGCGACATCGCCGACCAGCCCCTGTCCGGTCAACCGGCATTCGACACCATCCGGCTCGACCCGGCCTCGCTCGATACCCAGCTTGCCCATCACCCCGAGATTGCCGTTCTCAACAAGCAGGTCGATGTCGCTGCGACCGAGGTGAAGCTGGCCGAGGCCAACAAGAAGTCCGACTGGACCGTGGAAGTGGGCTATGCGCAGCGCGGTCCGGGATATTCCAACATGATCTCGTTCGGCGTCTCGGTCCCGCTGCAGTGGGACCAGAAAAACAGGCAAGACCGCGAACTGGCTGCCAAGCTCGTCACGGCTGAACAGGCTCGTGCCGAACGCGACGAGATGCTGCGAGCGCATACGGCGGAAACGCGCGTCATGGTGGCCGAGTGGCAGGCCAATCGCGAACGCTTGGCACGGTATTCCCGGGAACTCATCCCACTGGCGCAAGAGCGCAGCGGGGCAAGCCTGGCTGCCTACCGTGGCGGCAAGGCGACGCTTGCCGAGGTGCTGGGCGCGCGGCGTGGCGAACTCGACGTTCATCTCTCCAGGTTGCAGCTCGAAGCCGACACCGCCAGGCTGTGGGCAGAACTGAACTTCCTCTTTCCCACTTCGCACGGCGCGATGCCGGCGGCCGCCGCCATCTCCAGGAACACGAAATGACCAAGAAAAAGAAGCTCATCCTCGCGTTGTCCGCGGCCGCCATCCTGATCGCCGTCGGCGGTGGTCTGTTTTGGGCCGGTATGCAGCATGGCCTGCATGCCGCCATGCCAACAATAACCGGCAGCGGCGCGTCCACGAGCGGCGACAAGGTCGATCCTGCGACGGGCAGAAAAGTGCTCTACTGGCACGACCCGATGGTACCCGGCCAAAAATTCGACAAGCCGGGCAAGTCGCCCTTCATGGACATGCAGCTCGTGCCGGTGTATGCCGACGAATCAGGCGATGACGGCAAAGTTGCAATCAGCCCGCGCGTACAGCAAAACCTCGGCATCCGGACGGCCGAGGTGAAGGAAGGCAGCCTTGCCACAACGCTTGAATCGGTGGGTAGCGTGGCCTGGAATGAGCGCGATCTTTTCCTCGTGCAGGCCCGTGCCAACGGGTATGTCGAGCGCCTTCACGTACGTGCGCCGCTCGACCGTGTCCGCAAAGGCCAGGCGCTGGCCGATATCTACGTCCCCGACTGGGTGGCGGCGCAGGAGGACTACCTGGCCGCACGCCGTATGTCGGCGGATCTCGCTGACGCGGCACGCCAGCGCATGCGGCTGGCCGGCATGACCGGCGAGCAGATCCGCCAAATAGAGAAAAGTGGCAAGGTTCATCCGCGTTTGACGATCACCTCACCAGTGTCTGGCGTGGTGGCCGAGCTTGCCGTGCGCGAGGGTATGACCGTCATGCCCGGTGCGTCGCTGTACCGCATCAATGGCCTGTCCACTGTCTGGGTGAATGCCGAGATTCCTGAAGCGGCAGCCGCCCAGGTACATCCGGGCAGCACCGTCCAGGCACGCGCCGCCGCCTGGCCCGGTATGACCTTCCACGGCAAGGTCGGCGCGATCCTGCCTGAAATCGATCCCGCCACACGCACCCTGAAGGCGCGCATCGAGCTCGCCAACCCGGAGGGACGGCTGGTGCCGGGCATGTTCGCAACGGTTAGCCTGACACCGGCCGCGCGCAAGGCCATCTTGCTGGTGCCGAGCGAGGCCGTGATCCAGACCGGCACCCGCAGCGTCGTATTCGTTGCGAGCGAGGATGGGAAGTTCGCTCCGGTCGAGGTGGAAACGGGGAGCGAAGCCAATGGCCAAACGGAGATCCACAGCGGCCTGTCGGCCGGCCAGAAGGTCGTCGCGTCCGGGCAGTTCCTGGTCGACTCGGAAGCCAGTCTCAAGGGCGTGATCGCACGCATGGGCGATGCGGGTGCCGCCAACGGCGCCAAAGCGGCTGCCGCCCCGGCGCACCATGGTCGTGGCCGCGTCGAGAAGATCGATCCCGACAGTATCACGCTATCGCACGAGGCGATGCCGACGCTGCAATGGGGACCAATGACGATGCCGTTCAAACTGCCGCCGGACGGCTTGCCGCGCAATATCGCCGTGGGTAACCAGGTCACGTTCGAGATCCGGCAGACTCCGGAGGGCGACTACCAGATCACGTCGATCACGCCGGCCGACAAGCAAACCGGTAGCGGAGACGGCAAATGATCGCCAAGCTGATCCGCTGGTCCATCGTCAACCGTTTCCTGGTCTTGCTGGCCACTGCCGGCCTGACGGCCTGGGGCGTGTGGGCTCTGTCGAAAACGCCGCTCGACGCCATCCCGGACTTGTCGGATACGCAGGTGATCATCCGCACCACCTACCCGGGACAGGCACCGCAAATCGTCGAAAACCAGGTCACGTATCCATTGACGACGACCATGCTGTCCGTGCCGGGAGCGAAGACGGTACGCGGCTATTCCTTTTTCGGCGACTCGTTCGTCTACATCCTGTTCGATGACGGCACCGATCCCTACTGGGCACGTTCGCGGGTGCTCGAATACCTCAACCAAGTGCAGTCGCGCCTGCCGCCGCAAGCGAAACCATCGCTCGGGCCGGACGCCACCGGAGTGGGGTGGGTGTACGAATACGCGCTCGTCGACAAGAGCGGCAAGCACGACCTGTCACAGTTGCGCGCCCTACAGGACTGGTTCCTCAAATACGAACTGAAGGCGGTCGCGAACGTGTCGGAAGTCGCCAGCATTGGCGGCATGGTCAAGCAGTACCAGATCCAGCTGGACCCTGACAAGATGCGTGCTTTCGGTATTTCGCACGCCAGGATCGTCGACGCCGTGCAAAAGGCCAACCAGGAGACCGGAGGCTCGGTACTGGAGCTGGGCGAAGCCGAATACATGGTGCGCGCGTCCGGCTATCTGCAATCGCTCGACGATTTTCGCAAGATTCCGCTGACAACCAGCGAGGCCGGTGTGCCGGTACGACTTGGTGATGTCGCTCGTATCCAGATCGGCCCGGAGATGCGGCGCGGCATCGCGGAGCTGAATGGCGAAGGCGAAGTGGCCGGTGGCGTGATCGTCATGCGCTCTGGGAAGAACGCACTCGAGACGATCGACGCGGTCAAGGCAAAGCTTGCGGAGCTCAAGTCGAGCCTGCCGCCCGGTGTCGAGATCGTACCGACCTACGACCGCTCGGGCCTCATCACGCGTGCAGTCACCAACCTCGAACACAAGCTGATCGAGGAATTCATTGTGGTCGCACTGGTCTGTGCGATCTTCCTGTTCCACATGCGTTCGGCGCTGGTGGCGATCGTGTCACTGCCAATCGGCATCCTCGCGGCTTACCTGGTCATGTACTACCAGGGTGTGAATGCGAACATCATGTCGCTCGGCGGGATTGCAATCGCGGTCGGCGCGATGGTCGACGCAGCCGTGGTCATGATCGAAAACGCCCACAAGCATATCGAGGCATGGAACCACGCCCATCCCGGCAAGAAGCTCGCTGGCGACGAACACTGGCGTGTGATCGGCGATGCGGCTGCCGAGGTCGGCCCGGCCTTGTTCTTCTCGCTGCTGATCATCGTGCTGTCATTCGTGCCGGTGTTCACGCTCGAAGCGCAGGAAGGCAAGCTGTTTGCGCCGCTGGCCTTCACGAAGACCTATGCCATGGCCGCCGCCGCAGGCCTGTCCGTGACGCTGATCCCGGTGTTGATGGGCTACCTGATCCGTGGCCGCATTCCGGACGAACAAAGCAATCCGCTCAACCGCGGTCTGATCTGGCTGTACCGCCCGCTGCTCGAACGCGTGTTGCGGTATCCGAAGACAGCGATCATCGCTGCGGGCCTGATCGCTGCCGCGACAGTTTGGCCATTGTCACGCCTGGGCGGCGAGTTCATGCCGCCGCTCGACGAAGGCGACCTGCTATACATGCCGTCGGCCCTGCCTGGACTTGGCGTCGGCAAGGCGGCTGAACTCTTGCAGCAGACCGATCGCCTGATCAAGACTGTCCCGGAAGTGCAAAGTGTGTTCGGCAAGGCTGGCCGCGCGGAGTCGGCCACCGACCCGGCGCCGCTGGAGATGTTCGAGACCACGATCCAGCTCAAGCCACGCGACCAGTGGCGTGCCGGCATGACGCCTGACAAACTGGTCGAGGAGCTGGACCGCATTGTCAAGGTTGCCGGCCTGTCGAACGTCTGGGTTCCGCCCATCCGCAACCGCATCGACATGCTGGCCACCGGCATCAAGAGCCCCGTCGGCGTCAAGATCGCGGGCACCGATTTGAAGGTCATCGACCGCATCACCGGCGAGATCGAGCATGCCGTAAAAAAAGTGCCGGGCGTGTCATCCGCGCTGGCCGAGCGCCTGAATGGGGGCCGTTACATCGACGTGAAGATTGACCGGGATACCGCTGCGCGCTACGGGCTGAACATCGCCGACGTGCAAAGCGTTGTGTCGTCCGCGATTGGCGGAGACAACATCGGTGAAACGGTCGAGGGATTGCAGCGCTTTCCGATCAGCGTGCGTTACCCGCGCGAGGTGCGCGATTCGGTCGAAAAACTGCGCGAGCTACCGGTCCTGACCGAGCGTGGCGCCCAGATCCGGCTCGGCGATGTCGCGGCAATCCGCATTGAGGATGGACCGCCCATGCTCAAGAGCGAGAACGCGCGCCTGTCGGGCTGGGTCTACGTCGACATTCGCGGCCGCGACCTCAGCTCGGCAGTACGCGACATGCAGCAGGCCGTGGCCAGCGAGGTCAAGCTGCCGCCCGGCTATTCGGTATCGTGGTCCGGCCAGTTCGAGTACCTGGAACGCGCGACGGCGAAGCTGAAGATCGTGGTTCCGGTCACGCTGGTGATCATCTTCGTCCTGCTCTATTTCACCTTCAAGCGCCTCGACGAAGCCGTTCTCATCATGGCCACCTTGCCGTTCGCGCTGGCCGGCGGCGTGTGGCTGCTGTGGCTGCTCGGGCACCACTTGTCGGTACCGAGCGGCGTCGGCTTCATTGCGCTTGCTGGTGTGGCAGCTGAATTCGGCGTGATCATGCTGCTGTACCTGAAGCATGCCTGGGAAGCCCGCGTCGAGGCCGGACGCGACAGCGAAGCCGACCTGGTCGACGCGATCCGCGAAGGCGCCGTCCTGCGCGTGCGGCCAAAGGCGATGACGGTCGCAGTCATCATCGCGGGTCTCGTGCCGATCATGATCGGCGCTGGGACGGGTTCCGAAGTCATGCAGCGGATCGCCGCACCGATGGTCGGCGGCATGGTGACAGCGCCGCTGCTGTCGATGTTCGTGGTGCCTGCGGCCTACCTGCTGCTGCGCCGCCGCCAGGCGCGGCGCATGCACGGGCTGCGCCAGGTACCTGCGGCCGAGGAGCGAACGATTCATGCGAAATAGCACGGCAGGCATGCGGTATCTGCGCCGCTGGGCCTGCAAATACACCCACCTCAACTGAAATACGAAAGGAAATATGATGAAACGTCACACCATGATTGCCACGATGTTAGCCCTTGCCGTGTCTGGATTGGGCGCCGCGCAGGCACAGCCGAGTCAAACCGGCATGAACACTAAGTCGTGCCAGGACATGATGAAAGGCATGAACATGGAAGGCATGAACATGCAAAACATGGACGCCAAGTCGTGTGAGGAAATGATGAAGGGCATGAGCGTACAGCAAGCAAACAAAGGTGCGCAGGCCACTCGCCATGAGGCTATCGGTACGGTGAAATCCGTCGACCCGGCCGCAGGAACCGTGACGCTCGCGCATGGGCCGATCAAAAGCCTGAACTGGCCGTCCATGACGATGGGCTTTGCCGTCAAAAACAAGGCCATGTTCGACAAACTTTCGGTCGGCAAGAAAGTAGACGTGGAGATCGAGCAGCAAGGCGGCAAGTACGTCATTACGGCCGTGAAGTAAGCATGTTGCCGGCGCGACGGATGAGTTGAGCGCGGTATCGTCCGTCGCGCATGGTGCCGGTGCAACATGGCGGCGCCTACGGACACTATTTACCGCTATAGATACTCGACACCCGAGTGGTTCAGGACCACTGACGACGGTACGTATACAATGTGGGAAAAATGTAACAGAATGTGTGCAAAACTGATAATTGCCGTGCTACATTAATCACATGCGTAAGCCGTTCCGAATATTCTTCCTGTTCCTGCTTGTCGTGTCCCTGCCGATGCGGAGCATGGCCGGGGTAGCAACAGCAGAATGCGGCATGGACCATCAAGCTGCCGTTGATGGCAGCGCGGGCCACACCGCCATGCTTGTGCACGAGATGCAAGATATGGAAGCGCATGAAGCAGGGCACGAGGACATGCCCGACCATAGGCAAGCAGCCCCGCAAGACGAACAGCCCTGCGACGACTGCGAGACAGCGAGCGACGTTCATGAAGCTACCGGCTGCGGCACCTGCGCGCAATGCTGTATCGGCGCATGTGCTCCGCCTCCTATCGTTGTCCTTACCGCGGTCGAAGAAGCCGTCAGCAGCGTGCAACTATTCCACCTCTCTTCCTTTACCGGGCACATACGCGCCCGCATTGAGCGGCCACCACGGCTCGCGTGACCCTTCGCGTCCGGACTGACGCTTTCCTGTAGGCCCTGCTGAACTCCCGGCGTGTCTTCCGGTACCTGTGCTCGCGTGCACCGGCCGGGTAGCCGTGGCTTCCGTACTGGCTATTGGACCATTGGTCCCTCCATGCCCGCTCCTGCAGGCAAACACTGCCCCTGGCATCGGCGGCAACCCGTCGCCTGCCCGTATCTCGGTTTCTAAAACAATGCACCTGGAGAGAAAAATGAAATACAAGACCATTCCGGCGGCCACCGCCGCGCTTGTGCTGGCGATGTCGCACCAAGGCGTTCACGCCCAGCAGCCCGCGACTACCGGCGAACCCGCCGACGGCGGAGGAATGCAACGCGTCCAGATCACGGGCAGCCGGATCAACCTGAGGCAGGAGCAGATTTCCGGCGTGGGGCCGGTCACGGTGATCGACGCCGACACCATCCAGCGCTCCGGCGCGATCTCGGTCGAGACGCTGCTGCAGCGCCTGCCGTCGTCGGCCGGCACCGCGGGCAACCAGTCCAGCGCCTACTGGACCAGCAACGGTTATGGCACGACCCAGGTGAACCTGCGCGGCCTGGGTATCGATCGTACGCTGGTCCTGCTCAACGGCAGGCGCGTGGTCTCGGGCGGCACCGGCGCCAACAGCTCCGTCGACCTGAACATGATCCCGGTCGCGATGATCGAGCGCGTCGAGGTGCTCAAGGACGGTGCCTCGGCGATCTATGGCGCCGACGCCGTCGCCGGCGTGGTCAACATCATCACCAAGAAGGCCTTCGACGGCGTCGAAGCCTCGGTCCGCTACGGCAGGACCGCGGAAGGGGACGGCGCCGAGAAGTCGGCCGACGTGGTCTGGGGTACGCGCAGCGAGCGTGGCTCCCTGATCGCCTCGCTGAATTACTCGGAAAGCGAGGCGGTCAACCTGGCCTCGCGCGCGCCTTGCGCACTGGTGGAAGACGACGGCGAACTGGTTTGCTCGGGCAGTTCCTCGACCATCGGGGGCCGGGCGCGGCTCGCAGACGGGAGGCGCGTCAATTTCAACCAGGACCCGAACGGTAACCCGCGCGGCTTCGAAACCTATAGCGCGGCCAAGCATGCCTACAATAGCAACCCGTTCCTGAATGCGGTCAATCCCATCAAGCGCATCGGCGTCAGCGCTTTCGGTAATGTGCACCTGAGCGAGAAGGTCGAGCTCTTCACCGAGCTGATGTTCACCAATCGACAGTCCGAGCAGCTTGCCACACCGGGCGCAATTGGTGTCTACCGCCCGATTCAGATTGCCGCGAGCCATCCGACTAATCCGACCGGCCAGGACCTGACTCTAGAGCGGCGCCGCGTCGCCGAAGTCGGGCCGCGCTACTTCTTCCAGGAGACCAACACCTTCCGCGTGCTCGCAGGCCTGAAGGGAACGATCGCAGGCAGCTGGGACTGGTCGGCATCCCTGAACTGGGGCCGCAATACCGGTGTCGACGGCATGACCAACATCATCAACCTGGACCGTGTGGATGCGACGCTGAACGCGGCGACGTGCGGGACCGGTCCGGGCGCTGCCCCTTGCGGAAACTACCTCGGCTACGGCAATCTCAGCCCAGCTGTGCTCGACTACATCCACTTCACGACGCGCGACCATGGCGGCAACGACCAGAAGAGTTTTAATGCGAGCGTCAGCGGGGAGCTGTTTTCCCTGCCGGCGGGCCCGGTCGGATTCGCTTCCGGCTTCGAGTACCGCCGCGAGCAGGGCTGGCGCGATCCGGACAGTCTGATCGTGTCGGGCGCAGCCAATACCAATGCCCAGGACCCGATCGCCGGCCAGTACAGCGCGCGCGAGGTGTTCGCCGAGCTGTCGGTTCCGGTGCTGGCGAAACTCCCGTTCGTGGACGCGCTGAACCTGAACGCGGCGGCGCGCTATTCCGACTACAGCCTGTTCGGCTCGCAGGCCACCTACAAGCTCGGCCTGGACTGGCAGGTCATTCCGTCGCTGAAGCTGCGCGCCAATCGCTCGACCGCTTTCCGGGTACCGAACGTCCCGGAACTCTTCGGTGGAGTGTCCGAGGGCAACCTGACGACCACCGATCCCTGCAACAGCTGGAATACGATGGACCCGAATTCAGCGGTCTACAGGAACTGCCAGGCCTCGGGCCTGCCGGCGGGCTTCCGCCAGTTCGGTCCGTCCATCCTGACGACCGGCGGCGGCAATCCGAATCTGAAACCCGAAGAGGCGGACACCTTTACCGTGGGCGCGGTCTGGACCCCGTCGAAGTCGCTGACCCTGACGCTCGACTATTTCAATATCGAGATCGACAACGCGATCGAGACGGTACCCGGTTCGACCAAGCTGGCCGTGTGCTACAACTCCCCGGGGCTGTCGCACATCTTCTGCAGCCCGTCGAGCTTCACGCGCGATCCGCGCACCGGCGAAATCAACTTCCTGTCCTCGCAGCCTGCCAACGCGGCCCAGCAACGCGTCTCCGGCATCGACTTTGGCGCCTTGTATGACTTCAAGCTGTACGGCTGGAATTCGTCGCTGTCGGCCGATGTGTCGCGCCTGAACCGGTTCGACGTCGCTCCGTTCCCGGGCGGGGAGGTGATCGAATACGCCGGCAAGATCACGGGTGGCCGCGGCAGCTACGCCAAGTGGCGTTCGACCGCGTCGCTGACGACCGGGATCGGACCGTGGTCCGGCTCGTACACCGTCCAGTACATCGGCAAGGCGGACGATATCAATGCGGCGCCTGGCGACATCGGCGCGCAGGCACCGAGCGTCGTTTATCACAACGCGAGCGTGAAGTATGCCTTCAACAAGGCCGTGGCGATTTCGTTCGGTATCGATAACCTGTTCGACAAGAAGCCGCCGTACATCCAGAGCTGGACGGACGGTAATACCGACACGATGACCTACGACCTGCTCGGCCGCCGCTGGCACGTGCGCCTGGGCTACAAGTTCTGATCGGGCCCGCCAGGGCTTTTCGTGCCGCCGGGCCTGCCTGCAGGCCCGGCGCTACAACTCAATGTCGACATAATTATGCAATCAGCTTTCTGGGTGCGCCGCGCCCACAAATGGATAGGACTGGTGATCGGAGTCCAGGCACTGCTGTGGATGATCAGCGGGCTCTACATGGTCGTGGTGCCGCTTGAGGTCATCCATGGCGACCACCTCGCCCATGTCCCAAGCGAGCATCTCGCGACCTCCAGCGCGAGGATGCCGCAGGCGAAACTGCACGACACCTATCCCGGCATCACCTCGGTTCGTCTGAAGGTGTTGCTGGAGAAGGAAGTGTACGAAATCAGGCAGGACAAGAAAGTCAGCCTGGTCGACGCGGTCACCGGCAAGACCATCAGCCCGATCGACCGCGAGACCGTACTTGCCCTGGCAGACGCCGCCTACGCAGGCGAAGGCAATGTGCGCGGCATCGAATGGGTAACCAAGGCGCCCTCGGAAGTCGGCGCGCGGCCGGTCCCGCTGTGGGCGGTGCACTACGACGACGCCGGCAAGGACACCCTGTACTTCTCGCCATTCTCGGGCGACCTCGTCGCACGGCGCCACGAACTCTGGCGCTGGTTCGACTTCCTGTGGATGTTCCACATCATGGATTACGAGGAGCGCGAGAACGTGAACAACAGCCTGCTGCGGGTCGCCTCGATCACGGGCCTGGCCTTCGCGCTGTCGGGCGCCTGGCTGCTGTTCTACAGTTTCCAGCGCAGGAGGCAGGCATGAGCCATTGGATGCGCAAGCTGCACAAGTGGATCGGCCTCCTGATCGCGATCCAGTTCCTGTTATGGATGGGCAGCGGGGTGGTGATGAGCCTGCTCGACGCAGGCAAGGTGCAGGGACGGGAATTCCGGATCAAGCCGCCTGCGCCGCCAACCTGGCCGCGCGACGCGCTCGACCCGTCTGCACTACTGGCGAAAAGCACGGAAGGTGTCTCTTCGGTTACCTCCGGCTGGGTGCTCGAACGACCGGTGTACCAACTGCAGGGCGACAAGCGCAGCTGGCTGGTCGGCGCGGTCGATGGCCGTCCGTTCGCCATCGATGCGGCGCTCGCCGGCGCGATCGCTCGCGCGTCGTACTCGGGGAAAGGCCAGGCTGGAATCGCGCGGCTGCTCGACTACTCGCTCGAAGCGCGGGCACACAAGGAGCCGGTGTGGCGCGTCGACTTCGATGACGCCGACGAGACCTCGGTGTACGTCTCCGCCCGTTCGGGCAAGGTGCTCGAACATCGCAACAGCACCTGGCGCCTGTTCGACTTCTTCTGGATGCTCCACATCATGGACTATAGCGAGCGGACCAACTTCAACAATCCGCTCCTCGTGTCCAGCGCAATCGGCGGCCTGTGGATGGCCTTGAGCGGCGTCTGGCTGCTGTTCGCAAGCGTGCGCCTGGCGGAGTTCGTTCCCGCTCGCCTGCGGCGGCGCAGCCGCATCCATCTCGTAGGATCGGCGGATGCTGAGTCGCGGTCGGTCGATGCCGCCGCCGGCGACACGGTCTTCCAGGCCCTTGCACGCTCGGGATTGCAGTTGCCTTCCAACTGCGGTGGCGGGCAAAGTTGCGGGCTGTGCGAGGTCAGGTGTGTCGGCAAGGTTCCGGCACCGACGGCTGCCGACCGTGCTCTGCTGCCGCCGCACAAGCTCGACGCCGGATACCGGCTGGCCTGTGGATTGCCTGTGGGGCACGGCGTCGACATCGATGTCGGCGACCCTGCGCTGCTGGCCAGGGAGCACACCGCGGTTGTATCCAGTGTGAAGGCGCTGACCCCCTTCCTGCGCGAGATCTCGTTACGGCCAGCACGTCCGCTTGCGTGCCGCCCGGGCGCCTATGTACAGATGCACGTGCCGCCCTACGCGCGGGATGCCAGCCATATCGATGTCCCGGATGACCATCGCGACGATTGGCACAAGGCCGGAACAGGCGGCCAACTGGTCAACGACGCGCCGCTGCGCCGCTCCTATTCGGTCGCGGTTCCGGTGGAGCGGGCCGACGGCCACCTCGTTTTCCTGGTGCGCTTCATGCCGGGCGAACGGCCGGGCAGGGGATCGAGCTATATGTATACGCTCAAGCCGGGCGACGCCGTCTCTTTCAGCGGTCCATACGGCGAGTTCGCCCTCAAGCCCGGGGCGCGTGAGAAGGTGTTCATCGGTGGCGGCGCGGGCATGGCTCCGCTGCGCGCCATGATCCATGCGCTTTTCGCGCAAGGGGCAAGCGAGCCTGTCCATTTCTGGTACGGCGCCCGCAGCCGGCGCGACGCGCCGTATGTCGAGGAGATGGCGGCGTTTGCGGCACGCTATCCGAATTTCGACTGGCGGCTCGTGCTGTCGGAAGAGGGCGGTGCTGGGCCGACAGGCTTCGTGCACGAGGCAGTGCGCGATGGCTTGCTACGCGACCATCCGAATCTGGCGTTGCTCGAGTTCTACGTGTGCGGCCCGCCGGCCATGCTCGCCGCGACCCGCCGGATGCTGCAGGAACTCGGCGTCGAGGACGGCATGGTCGCCTTCGACGACTTCAAGGTCTGAGACCGCACGGGAGCCGCCATCCTTACCTCAGCTTGCGCGAGGGCCAGTGGTCATGGACGATGGTGCAAGCCTTCCCAGACAACCGCGGTGTTCCAGTCGATGCGCTCGGTTTCCTTGAGCACCTTGCGCGTGGACGACCTGGCGAAATCAGTGCCATCCGCTAGGTGGCTGCTCGCATACTCGCCGCGCGTACGTTCGACGTGGCCACCCTCGTAGATCAGCGCTTCTGGTGCTAGGGGGCAATTGCCTTTGCCTGGTCGCCGGCGGCAAGCGCGGTGTGGAAGGCGGCGGCCGCCCTGTTTCGGTCGGCCGCCATGCGTCAGAACAGAAACGACTATCCGCTTGCATTACATCTGTTCGCCCGGGGGCGAGGTCGATGCAAGCCAGGCCGCCAGCACGACGACCGCCAGTAGCACCAGCGCTTCGATCCACAGGATGCGCCTGAACCTTGCCGGGAAGTGCTCCGGTGTGGCGTTACCTGTGGACTCGCGCGCGAGCCAGGGCGGCATCACAAAAAAGCGGTTGAAACCGCCCAGCATCGCCGCTGCCCCCACGAGCAGCAGCTTGGCCATGAGCGTACTGCCGTAGGGGTTGCCGACCAGGTTGCTGAACCCGCCCAGGCTGCGCCAGGCGGCGTAGATACCGGTCACGAAGATGCCAGTCAGGGCAACCGTCGCCGAGCTGGACAGGGACGCTACATAAGCGGCCCGCGCACGCCTGTCGGCTGCGGTCATATTGTTGGATGTCCTCAACATGACGCCACCGGACAGGACCACTTCCCCGACCCACAGGCTGATCAGGCCAAGGTGGACCCAGTCCATCAACAGACGCACGCTGATGTCGCCGTCGCTTGCCGCGTGGCTCATCATCCCGCGGGTGTACCAGAACGCGGCCAGTCCCAGGAGGGTCAGCAGCGCCGGGCGCGTGCTTCGGACACCACGGAGGAGTGCCCCGGCGGTGGCCACTGTCAATCCGGCGATGCCGATCGAGGACGCGTATCCGAGGTGAGTGGAGGTCAGCATCGACCAGGTGGCGCCTCCCGCTTCGGCGACCGGCACTTCGGCCATCGCCGCCGATTCGAGCCACAGCCACACGACGCTAACGACCAGTGCGACGAAGGCGCTGGCGACGGCAGCCTTGCGAATCGGTTGGCCGCGTACTTCAGCCCACTTCGATGTATCGCCGGCAAGCCACAAACGGGACGCGGTCGCTCCCGTGAGCACGGCAACGGCCAGGTTCAGCAGGGCAGTGACAAGATGCTGGGCGGTTTCCAGGCCCGGCCCCATCACTTGACCTTGAACGTAACGTCGCCCTTTGCCTTATGGCCGTCGTGCGTCATCGTCGACCACTGGATATGGTACTCGCCGGTGGATAGCGCCGGCAGCGGAGCAGTCATGACGGTGGGATCCGCCTTGTCGACGATTGTGGCGGCGACCGGGATGTCGTTGTTCTGTGGGCCGGTCACCTTGATCTTGCTGAACGCGGGCTCGAGCGCTTCGTTGAACTTCAGGCGGACCTGCTTTGGTGCCGTGTCGTACGTGCTGCCCGCTTCGGGATTGGACGATTGCAGTTTTGCGTGTGCGAAGGCCGAGGAGGTGACGGCGCATGCGAGGGCGAATGTGGTGACGGCCAGAATGCGTTTGAGGGACATGCTTTTCCTTTTCGTTAGTTTAATCAAGTGCGGAGATGGTCGCCTTCCTGATCCGTCAGCCTGCGGATAAGGAAGGCATGGCTTTTACTTGGCCGCTTCAAGTTTGGTGACGATCAAACTGCCATTGACGCGCTCAACCCGGAAGCGGATGTTATCGCCGGCCTTTACCTGATCGGGCATGGCCGGATCCTGCACCTTGAACACCATCGTCATGGCTGGCATGTTCAGGTTATTCAGCGGGCCATGCTGGATCGTCAGCTTGCCGGCGTCCCTGTCGACCTTCTTCACTTCACCGGTCGACAGTGTGTTGGAATCTCCCTGCGTTTCGGAAGGTCCTGCGTTATGACCGGCATGATCATTCATCTGCATTTGAGCGGATGCACTGCTTGCTGCGAGGGCGAGACCAGCCGATACAACAAGCGAGGAAAAAAGCGAGGAAAAACGAATCATGTAAGGCTCCAGAAAAATTGAAAAATTTCCGATTACGACAGAGGTACAAGGACGTTTGCCGCGGCGGGTGTGAAACTTACTCCAGGTGTTCCTTTCATACAGCGTTCAGTCGGAGCACTTCGTTGCCGCGCATCGTGATTCGCTGGCCGTCCTCGGTCACCATGACCTTACCCTCTTCAATGCTGGTCGCGCGGCCGTACTCCTGACATCAATTAGCGAGAACTAGTTGAAATACTGTGGCGACTCGCTCACATACACCGTGAGATTGTCTGCGCCGGGCAGAATGTGCGAGAGTGGGAAGGACCTCGTGTCGAGCGTGTCGAAACTCCAGGTCACGCTCTTGCCGCCGGCATTGATCACGACGGCCTCGAGGCGGGTCACGTTCAGGTACCGCGTCTCCTGGTCGATCGTGATGGTGCGGCTGGCGCCGCCAGCGACTGCGTATCCGAACGGCGCCTGCCGGCCCGGCGGCGCCGCTTGCGGCGCAGCGGTGAGTTGCGGATCGGACGCTGGCGTCGGCTCGGCGTGCGCCAGCCCGGCGGCCATTGCGGTTCCGGTGAATAGCGTCGCGAAAGCGATCCTGGCGATGTATGCGGTCATCTGGTTCTCCTGTTGGGACGTGCCTTGCTTGTTAGCGAAACGGGAAAAGTCCCGCGTTGGAGGCCATATTACGCATGCGACGCCGACAGGAAGGTGACTCGAAGCTTACGTTTTCGTAATCGTCCGGTCAGGAGCGGCCGCGCCGGCGTGGCAGAGGGCAGATGATCTACATCCGCGCTCACCCGGGCAGATCTGGTCGACGTCGCGTCAGGGCTTGCAGCAGACCGCGCTTTCGCAGGTTAGGAAGATCGTCGACCCGCAGCAGAAAGACATCCAGAAATTCGACGCCTGGTTGAAATAGCGCCCTGCCGGACAAGCCCCCGTTTGCGGACGGCGGCATTCGGAATTCCAGACGCTGCCGAATGGGCGGCCGTAATCGCGCAGTCAGTCTACCGCTGGCCCTGCGTCAAGCGACTCCGGTTTCCAGCGCCGCAGAAGCAGTGAATTCGACACCACA
Organism: Massilia sp. BAP21; assembly: GCF_057801335.1. Classification (NCBI taxonomy): domain Bacteria; kingdom Pseudomonadati; phylum Pseudomonadota; class Betaproteobacteria; order Burkholderiales; family Oxalobacteraceae; genus Massilia; species Massilia sp. BAP21. The sequence goes on along the minus strand of NZ_CM173596.1, from coordinate 4,875,745 downwards.
CTCACGCTGCTCAATGCCATGGCAGCGCCGGCAATGACGGGACTCAGGTAACCGAAAGCCGCCAGCGGTATCCCGACGATGTTGTACACGAATGCCCAGCCCAGGTTCTGCCTGATCTTTCGATAGGTCTTCTTCGATACATCAATCGATTCCGCGACGAGCGAGGGGTCGCCGCGCATCAACGTCACGCCTGCGGTATGGATCGCCACTTCGCTGCCCGTCGACATCGCCACTCCCAGGTCTGCCGCGGCCAGGGCGACAGCATCGTTGATACCATCGCCGACGAAACAGACGGTCTCGCCATTCTGTTTGAGCTCGCTGACGACGCGCGCCTTGTCGGCCGGGAGCAAGCCGGCCCTGAAATCGTCGATGCCGACTGCTTCCGCGACGGCCCTTGCCGCGCCTGCATTATCGCCCGTCAGCATGACGGCGCGTATCCGCAGATGACGCAGCCGAGCGAGCGCATCCTTCGCGGTTTGCTTGATTGTGTCGCCGAATGCGAGGAATCCGCACAATTCCAGGCCGCCCGCTGTCGTTACGACCAGCCAGGAAACGGTGCGGCCGGCGTTCTCGTGATGAGCGGCGACGCCTTCCAACACGCCCAGAGAAACGCCAAGTTCCTGCATCAGCCGTGAGTTGCCGAGGTAAGCCGTGGCGCCATCGACATCGGCCTGTACACCACGCCCGGGCAGCGCTTTTGCATTGGATACGGGGCGCAGCGCGACACCGCGATTGGACGCTTCCGCCTCTACCGCCTTCGCCAGCGGGTGATCACTATATTGCTGGAGTGCGCGCGCCAGTTCGAGGAGGTCGCGCTCCGGCAGGCTCGCACCTTTTACGGCGACCACGGCAGGTTTCCCTTCGGTGAGCGTTCCGGTCTTGTCGAAGGCGGCTACGGTGACCGCATGGGCGGTTTCCAGTGCCTCGGCATCCTTGATGAGGATGCCGTATCGGGCCGCGACACCGGTGCCGACCATGATCGACGTCGGTGTCGCCAGACCAAGGGCGCAAGGGCAGGCGATCACCATCACCGCAACCGCGTTCAGTAGCGCCTGTTGCCAGTCGCCGCTGGCGAGCCCCCATCCGACAAACGTCACCGCCGCGATGACGAGTACTACCGGAACGAAGACGGCGCTGACCCTGTCGACGAGTCGTTGAATCGGCGCTTTGACGGCTTGCGCGTCTTCCACCATCTTGATAATCCGTGAGAGCATGGTTTCGCCACCAACGGCGATTGCCCTTGCAATCAACATGCCGTCAGCATTCACCGCACCGCCGGTAACGGCGTCGCCGACGGATTTCGAGACCGGAAGGCTTTCGCCGGTCAGCAGCGATTCGTCCAGGTGACTGCTCCCTTCGACGATCACCCCGTCGACAGGCACGCGGTCGCCGGGGCGGACAATGAAAAAGTCGCCGCGACGGACGTCGGCGATCGGGACTTCTTTGTCGACGCCATCGCGTCGCACGATCGCGTTGATCGCACGCAGGGACTCGAGCGCGCGCAGCGCGCCCACGGTCTGGTGTTTGGCGCGCTCTTCCAGCCATTTGCCAAGGAGGACCAAAGTGATGATGACAGCCGACGACTCGAAATACAGGTGTTGCATACCGTCGTGACTGTGCTGCGCCCACAGCAGGTAGACCGAAAGCCCGTACGCAGCCGAGGTACCGAATGCCACGAGCAGATCCATGTTGCCGGCACCTGCACGCAGTGCCTTCCAGCCAGCCTTGTAGAAGCGCGCGCCGAGCCAGAATTGAACCGGGGTCGCCAGCAGCAGTTGCAGCCAGCCGGGCAGGGCCCAGTCCTGACCGAACGGCATGGCCAGCATCGGTACGACCAAGGGCAGGCTCAGGAGTGCGGACGCGGCCACGCGCCACCAGCTGGGCAGGGCGGGAGTGGCGTCCGAAGCAGGCCGGCTCTCGTCAGGTATCCTGGCCTCATACCCGGCTTTCGTGACAGCATCGATCAACATATCGGGAGAGACGCCGCCCCGCGCCCTTACCTGGGCTTTTTCCGTTGCAAGGTTCACCGATGCCTCGGCTACCCCAGGCACTTTTCGAAGCGCCTTCTCCACTCGCGTGACGCACGAGGCGCAGGTCATGCCGGAGATCGAGAGGCTGAAGGCCGCAGCCGGCACCTCGTAGCCGGCTTTTTCCACGGCTTCATACAGTGTTTCGACACGCGTTTCGGCATCGGCACGTACCGTCGCCCGTTCCGTGGCCAGGTTGAGTGAAGCCTCCCGCACCCCGGGAACGGCTTTCAAGGCGCGCTCGACGCGTGCGACACACGAGGCGCAAGTCATGCCGCCGATCTGGAAGGTCAGGTCAATCGGATCCGGATTTGGTTTAAGAGCAGTATTCATTGGTCTCTCCATGAGCAAGGTCTTCAGGATAAAGCTTCCAACCATTGGAAGGTCAAGCGGTAACCGTGCCGGGATCAGATGCGCCGCGCGATGGGTAGCTGCGATGATCCAGGTAATGCAAAGCTTGGCAGCGTCTGCGGGGCTGACAGAATGCTTACTCAGAGATTACATTTCTGTCAGGTCTGCGACAGAACTGCTCTTGAAGGGCAAAATCGTCGGACTTTCTTGTTAACTGTTCTATACATGAAGATTCTTGTAGTCGAAGACGAGCCCAAGACCGGTGAATACCTGCGTCAGGGGCTGATGGAGGCAGGTTTTATGGTCGATCTGGCGCGCGACGGCGCCGATGGACAACACCTTGCGCTGACCCAGGCTTACGACCTGGCCATTCTGGATGTCATGCTCCCCAGCATGAATGGATGGGACATCCTGCGCGGGATCCGGCAGGCAGGGAAGGACATGCCCGTCATGTTCCTGACTGCAAAGGACGACGTCGACCACCGCGTCAAGGGGCTGGAGCTCGGCGCGGACGACTACCTGGTCAAGCCGTTCGCGTTCTCCGAACTGCTGGCGCGCGTGCGCACCTTGCTACGCCGTGGCACGAAGGTCAAGGAAGCCGAGTCGCTGCGCGCCGCCGACCTGGAGCTCGACCTGCTGCGCCGTCGGGTCACCCGGGCCGGCCACAAGATCGATCTGACCGCGAAGGAATTCGCCTTGCTGGAATTGCTGCTGCGGCGCCAAGGAGAAGTGTTGCCACGATCGCTGATCGCGTCCCAGGTGTGGGACATGAATTTCGACAGCGATACCAACGTGATCGAGGTGGCGGTCCGGCGTCTCCGGGCGAAGGTCGACGACGCTTTCGAGGAAAAGCTCATCCGGACGGTACGTGGGATGGGCTACGTGCTGGAGGCGCCGTGAGGCTGCCGGGTGCGCGCTCGGTAACACTGCGCCTGACGCTGCTGTTTGCCTCGGCGTCTGGCGTCGTGCTGATGGTGCTCGGCATGGTCGTTGGCCACCTCGTCGAGCGCCATTTCGCCGAACTCGACACGGAGATGCTGAGCGGAAAACTCGAGCTCGCCAGACACGTTTTGGGACAGGTGCATACGGCGGCCGACCTCCAGGCGCTCACGCCGCGCGTGGAAGCGGCATTCGTTGGCGATCACGAACTGTCGCTGCGAATCCGGGCCACCGACGGCACGATACTGTACGCCAGCCCCGATGCCGACTTTCCGCGAGTGTCTACCGACCCAGGGGGCGTAGCCGGACTGGTACACGCCGCTGACGGGCGGGAACTGCGGGTACTGGCGGGATCTGCGCCACTCGGAATGCAGGTCCCGCCGGTGCTCGTCGAGCTGGCCACCGACCTGGTTCACCACCAGCACTTCATGTCATCGTTCCGCGCCGCGCTTTGGGCGACCGTCGGGCTAGCCGCCTTCGTCACCGGACTCATGGGCTGGGCGGTGGCGCGGCGTGGGCTGGCGCCGCTGCGCGCCATCACGAGCGATGCCGCCCGCCTGACCGCGGAGCGGCTGGACTGGCGCGTGCCGGTGGACTCGGTGCCGCAGGAACTGGCGGAGGTCGCAGTGGCCCTCAACCAGATGCTTGCCAGGCTGGAGCGTTCGTTCAGGCGACTGTCCGATTTTTCCTCGGACCTGGCACATGAGCTGCGAACCCCGCTCAGCAACCTGTTGACCCAGACCCAGGTCACGCTGTCCCAACCCAGGAGCGCGGCGCAATACCGCGACACACTGGCCTCCAACGCGGAGGAGTACGAACGGCTGTCGCGCACGATCTCGGACATGCTGTTCCTGGCGAAGGCCGAGAACGATCTGATGGTGCCGCAGCGGGAACCGGTCGATCTGCGTGAGGAGGTCGAGACAATGCTGGAGTTCTACGGCAACCTCGCCGAGGAAAAATCGATCGTGGTGTCGGTCAGCGGCCAGGCCAGCGTCGCAGGTGACAGGTTAATGCTGCGCAGGGCGATCGGTAACCTGTTGTCGAATGCATGCAGGCACACCCCGGTCGCCGGAGCGATCTCGGTGGTCCTGTCCAGCGTGCCGGGCGGCGGTACGACGATCACGGTGCGCAACACGGGCGAGACGATCGATGCCCAGCACCTGCCGCACCTGTTCGATCGCTTTTACCGCGCTGATGCCGCGCGGCGCCGCGATGCGGAAGGGGCGGGGCTTGGACTGGCGATCACCCGATCCATCTTGCGCGCACATGGCGGCGCCGCCTCGGCCCGGTCCAGCGACGGGGTGACCGAATTTGAACTGACGTTGCCGGCTTGAGCTCAAGTGCGGCTGTGCGTGCGCCGGTTTGGACAGCGTCACCCGCACCCGCGCGTTGTTGATCGCGGGCCGACGCGATGAGTAAGGCGCCTTGTGGCGGGCTATTTTTTTACTGTGAACTACCAACGCGAAGCGTGTGCGGCGTGCTTGTACATCGTGCTAAATTGTCAGTATGCGAAAACGGTTGCAATTATTCTTCTGGTGTCTGCTCGTCGTATCCCTGCCGATGCAAAGCATCGCGGCGATCGCGAAGTTTGAGTGTGGCATGAGCCATCACTCAGGGATGGGTAGCGATATCGGAGAGAACCAAGCGCAACTGCAGAACATGGGAAATGACGCTGCACATGCACCGATGGTTGCAACCGGCAGCACCGCGATGCAGAGTGTCGACTCGGACGAAGATTGCGGCAGCGCTGGTGAGCACAAGCGTGTCGGGTGTGCTTTCTGTGCAGGATGTTCTATCGGAGCATATGCTCCGCCTCCGGGCATTGCCCTCACTGCAGCCGAAGAAGTAGTGCAGGACATTCGACAGTTTTCACTGTCCTCCTTTAAAGGGCATATACCTGCCCGTATCGAGCGTCCTCCAAAGACCGCCTGATCGAGACCTTGTTCGGTTCGTAGTCACGTGGTCCTGCATCAGCTAAGGGCCAGAACCGTTCGCGCGCATGAGTGTCGTCGCGGCCGAGAGGTCTCATTCCCTAACAAGTCACCGCCCCGCCAGGGACCACGCTATTTGGCTGCCATGCCATTTGGCAGGGAGCGCTTTGCCCCTGGCTCTTGCGCTCGTTCTGTCGAGCGCCGCGTAAGGGCCCGTGCAGCGCAACTTTACTCTCGGAGAAGTCGCATGGAATTTTTAGATATCAAGGACCGACAAGTCAGTCGATGGCGTCGTCGTGTGTTGAAAGGACTCGGCGCAACTGCAGCGTTGGCGGGCTTGAGCCCAGCGTCGCTTTTTGCAGCGCAGAGCAACCGCACTGAACTGCGCGGCACCACATTCGACCTGGAGATCGGGCCGACGCCGGTCAACTTCACAGGAGCGCCGCGCATCGCAACCGCAGTTAACGGTCAAGTGCCGGCGCCGACCCTTTACTGGACGGAGGGTGACGTCGTCACCATCCGGGTCACAAACCGTTTGCCCACAGTGAGCTCCATTCACTGGCACGGCATTTTGCTGCCGGCAGACATGGATGGAGTGCCCGGGCTGAGCTTCTCAGGTATCAAACCTGGAGAAACCTTCACTTATCGCTTCGAGGTCAAGCAAAGCGGCACCTACTGGTACCACAGCCACTCAGCGTTCCAGGAGCAGTCTGGGCTCTACGGACCAATTGTCATCGTTCCGAAGTCGGGCGAGCGCGTGGCGGCAGACCGCGAGCATGTCGTCATGCTGTCCGACTGGACGGATGAGAAGCCGGAACGTGTGATGGCGAACCTGAAGAAGATGAGTGACTTCTTCAATAACAAGCAGCCCACCTTCGGCGAATTTGTCAGCGACATTAAAAGCATGGGTTTCGCCGCTGCTGTCGAAAAGCGCAAGATGTGGAATCAGATGCGCATGATGCCCACAGACTTCAGTGATGTGACGGCCAGCCGGAATATCAGCGGCGCACTTCGGTTCTTGATCAACGGCGCCACTGCGGACGGGAATTGGACCGGACTTTTCCGCCCTGGAGAGAAGGTGCGGCTACGCATAATAAATGGCGCTGCGACTACGATCTTCGATCTGCGTATTCCTGGCCTGAAGATGACGGTGGTCTCCGCCGACGGGCAGGATGTGGAGCCCGTTACGGTCGACGAGATCAGGGTTTCAGTGGCCGAGACCTACGATGTCATCGTCGAGCCTGCCGAAGACAAGGCCTATACGATTTTCGCTCAGTCGATCGGACGATCCGGCTTTGTGCGGGCCACGCTTGCGCCGCGGCTGGGGATGCAGGCAGCCGTGCCGCTAGTGGACGAGGCGCAGTGGCTGACGATGACGGACATGATGGGAGCCATGGCCATGTCGGGCATGCATGGATCCGAATCTTCCGCCGGCGGCCACGCGATGAATGGGTCCGGTCCACCGGCCGCTATGGACCACGGCCAGATGCAGCATGCAATGCCTCCGGCAAACCATGCCGGTCACGCACAGCCGGGCTCGGGCACCGCTGCGAAGAATACTGCTATGCCGAAGGTGACTCACGCACGAACAGAGTATGGTCCCGGCGTCGACATGCACGTCGACATGCCTCGCACGAACCTGGATGACCCTGGAGTCAATCTGCGAAATAACGGGCGGCGGGTGCTGACCTATGCCGACCTGCGCACTGTCGGCGGACCCGTCGACCCGCGTGAACCGACGCGCGAGATCGAACTGCATCTGACGGGCAATATGGAGCGGTTCATGTGGTCGTTCGACGGACAGAAATTCTCGGAGGCGCTACCGATCCATTTCCGGCTTGGCGAGCGGCTGCGTATCGTACTGGTCAACGACACGATGATGAATCACCCGATTCACCTGCACGGCATGTGGAGCGAGTTGGAATCGGAGAGCGGGGAGTTCCTTGTCCGCAAGCACACGATCAACGTCCAGCCGGCGCAGCGGATCACGTATCGGGTTACTGCCGATGCACCAGGGCATTGGGCATATCACTGCCACTTGCTTTATCACATGGAGGCAGGAATGTTCAGGGAGGTGGTCGTATCATGAAAAAAACACCGTTAGTTTCGCTTCAGCTGGCGCTCGCGTTATCGGCCGCCTTATCGGCACACGCCCTGGCCCAATCCAGCAGCCGGCCGTCGGCGCAATCGACACAGTCTACTGAAGGCGCGCAGCCCACGTCTGGCAAGGATATGTCGGAAATGGATCACGCAGCCATGGGTCATGCAACCCCAGCACCGCCCCCCAAGCAAACAGTGCGGAAAAAGCAAGCTCCGCCAAAGCGCGCCGACGATGCTGGACGTGGAAGCGCTGCAGCGGTGCCCCAGCCTGCTCCGGAGTCGGCCGTGCCCGCCATGGATCACGCTGCGATGGGGCACGGGGCAGCGGCCGGGCAGGCCAAGCCGGTAGCACAACCGACCCAGCCCCAGGCCCCGTCAGCCGCACAGTCGTCGTCAGCGGACCAGAGCCACGCTGGACACGTGATGTCCCAGCCGCAGCAGTCGAAGGGAACATCGCAAGCGAACCCGGGAGCGCAGAGCCAGGGCATGGGACAGATGGACCACTCGGCGATGGGGCACGCGAACGCGCCGTCGCAACCTTCGAAAGCCACCGTTCCTGTCGGTTCGATGGATCACGCCGCCATGGGGGGCGCCATGACCGGTGGTCAGGGGATGCAGATGGGCCCGATGCAAGGCGGGTCCCCCCCACCCGATGCGCGTGACCCGAACGCCTACAACGAGGGTACACGGCATGCCAATTTCGGCAATCACGAAATGAACGACAACGCCCCGTTCGGGAGGGTATTGCTTGACAAGGCGGAGTTTGCGAAAGGAGACGGAGAGCGAGGCCAGAACATCGAACTCGAAGCCTGGTACGGCAACGACTACAACAAGTTGTGGATCAAAGCCGAAGGCGAGCGGCGCGGCGGCGCGCTTGAGGAGGCCCGCACGGAGCTGCTATGGGATCGTGCTTTCGCCACGTTCTGGAGCACGCAACTTGGTGTCCGCCACGACACCGGGGAAGGAAGAAGCCGTGACTGGGTGGCCTTTGGCGTGCAAGGGCTGGCACCTTATTGGTTCGAGACCGAGGCCACGGCCTACTGGCGTTCCGGGAGCGGCATCGCGGCGCGGCTGAGCGCGAAGTATGAAGTGCTGTTCACGCCACGCCTGATCCTCGAGCCGGAACTGTCGGCGAACCTGTACAGCCGCGTCGATGAGGAGCGTGGAACGGGCTCGGGCCTGTCCGATGTCAGTGCGGGACTGCGTCTGCGCTATGAGATCACCCGCAAGTTCGCGCCTTACATCGGCGTGACATGGAGCAGGCAATTTGGCGAGACGGCTGACTTCGCGCGGCAGCGTGGCGGGAATCCGCGGATTGTCCAGGCGGTCGCCGGCGTGCGCCTGTGGTTCTAGGGAGGATGGGCCATAAACCGTCCCCCACACCGTCTAGATGTCCTGAAACCGAGACATAACCCAACTCTCAAGGAGAACATCATGCACCAGCAACACGAAACCTGTATCAAAGCTTGTAACGACTGCGCCGACGCGTGCGACATGTGCGCGTCTGCCTGCCTGCAGGAAGACGACGTCAAGATGATGGCTCGCTGCATTGCGCTCGATATCGATTGCGCGCAGCTGTGCAGGGCGGCCGCAGCGATGATGGCAAGGGGTAGCGAAGCTGCAAAAGCGGTTTGCGCCGCGTGCGCGGCGATCTGCGACATGTGCGCCGACGAGTGCGCAAAGCATCAGATGCAGCACTGCCAGGATTGTGCCGCCGCCTGCCGCCGGTGCGCCGATGAGTGCAGGCGCATGGCCGGCGCACACTGATCGTCGGTGTCGTGCTCAACCGCTGCTCAGACATAGTGGCGGAATTCCCAGGCGTTCGTCGGGCTTCCTGACGAACGCCTGCGCGTCGGTCTGGGAGGCGACTCAGCTTCTCCAGCTATTTCGCGATAAAGCCGATGTGGCGCGCAGGGAGCCTGGCCGACAGTGCCACGCCAGGCCCTTCGACCTGCTGCTGCGTTGCACGCCGCCGGGAGCTGGCCAGGACGACGATAGAAAAATAAAACGGAAAGGTATGATAATGACTCAGTTACGGAACCGAAACCTTGCTATTCATGCGGGTCTCTGGGTACTGCTATTGCTGCTTGGGGCAATCTTCATTTGGTTCGGATTTTATAACTTCGCTGCCGACGTGAAGCACTCACGGCCCGTATTTTCGCTGATCGAGACCGCACGTGAGCGTTCTGTGCTGGTTCGCGCCGCGAAAATCGGCGTGCCGCCGCTGGAGGACCGGGCAGCCATCGTCAAAGGTGCCGGCAACTATCAAGCCATGTGTGCGCAGTGCCATCTGGCTCCCGGAATGGGGCCAACCGAGCTCAGCCGTGGACTGTACCCATCACCGCCTGCGCTCGCGAAAAGCAATGTCGATCCTGCGGTGGCATTCTGGACGATCAAGCACGGCATCAAGGCGTCCGGCATGCCTGCCTGGGGCACAAGCATGGGCGACCCGGATATCTGGAATCTTGTTGCCTTCCTGAAGAAGCTTCCAGGAATGGAGGCAGCCGCTTATCGCGAACTGGTCCAAAGCAGTGCCGGCCACTCGCATGCAGGGGCCGCTGCCCCGAGCCCTGGAAACACGCCGCACAGCATGGAAGAAAGCATGCACGGGGAGCACGAAGACGCTAACCCGAAGCCGTCGGCTGCCACCGGACCCGGTCATATGCACAAGGAAGGCGAGCAGCACTGAGGCGTGTCGACACCTATCCTGGCGCAGCGGTCAGGGGCTTCGAAATAGCAAGGATGCCTTTTTGGCCGTCGCCGAAACGAGCGATGGCCTCCCGATGTTTGCTCAGTTCGCCATAGCCGATATAGCGCACGTCGAGTTCGCTGACGCGCGAAAATGCCGGACGAGCGAACTGTGCGCGTACGTCGCTCTCCCTCGCGTCGGGGGCGACCAAGAAAAATGTCGAGCCGTCGTGGTCGGGAACCCCAAGGGCAAGGTCGAGCATCCGCACGATTCCCGAATAGATACTAGTGCTGTGCTCGACCTCGAATGCCAGCGTGATCCTGTCAGTGCTCCGATCGATCCATAGCACATCAATGAGACTGACAGTGTCGGATGCGGAGCTTGTACGGATCGCTTTCGGCAATTCGCTCAGGCAGCCGTCGGCCAGCTTGCCATCACCGTAGGCGCGTCCTTTGTCATTACTTGCGATCCAGACCTGGTATCCGAGAGCCAAGCCCAGATCGCGTAACCAGCCTTGGACCTCCGTATGGGTCCGGTCTGTTTCTGCGGCAAGCTTGCGGGCGTTGGATGCCGCAGCGTTTCCTTCGTGCGCCTTCTCGAGATCGACCTTCCAGTCGAGCGAAACCCCGGTCCCGCTTCCAGGGCTATAGCGACCAGTGCCGATATCGAACATAAATCCGGCCACAGCGCCCAGATCATTGGACAGCACGTTGCGATGCGTCGCATTGAATTCGATAAGGCGCTCGCGCATGGCGAGGTACTCGGTCCAACGGCCGAGTTTAACCTTCGCGCCGAAAAATTCATTGAAACCCTTAACGATCGCAGTATTGTTGGGTGGCACAAATGTCGGGTGGAGGAAGTAGAGCAGATTGGCACAAGCGGGCCCGAGGCCTTTGATCTGGCGTGCGTCCAGCACACGCACCGCCTCGACGAGCTCGGCTTCACTCTGGCAGCAAAGGCACGTGTCCAGGAAGCGTCCAAAGGCGAGCTGGTTGTTCCGGTCTTCGTAAATATCCGGAATACGCAATTTCGGTTTCCAGAGGAAGGCATGATCTGCGCCTTTGAATATCTGACGCTGCTCCGCGATGGAGTGCACTACTGTTTCAAGCGAAGAACCCCGGTATGCGACGCCAAATACACCATCACGAATCTCGCGGACCACTTCCTGCAACCCCCGCCGAATCGAGCGGAAGTTCTTCAACCTTTGATCCCATAGAAACCACGAGCGGTAGGTCCCTTCGGGATCTGCCTTCCACTGCTCGATCAGCGATCGCTGCTGTTGCGTGGCGGGCATCGTCAATAGGTCCATCTGTGTCCTCAAGAGTTGGAAGAAGTGCGCAATTATTGTAGCTTGGAAAGTGACTGAGAAACGGATAAGCGGCGCTGACTCCCAACCAAAATCCGGCCCATCGCAGTGATGCGCAAAGTGGGCATATAGCTCAGCACCAACAAGTACCTCATGAGTGCCAGAACGGCAGAAAATTGGCGGCCCTGCCGGCCGCCAACGGCAGCAAAAAACTTCAAATCTATTGCTGCGTGAAGGACTTACTTGGCTTTGCGAGAGGACCAGTGAATGTGAACGATCGCCCAGTCGCCAGCCTTTTTTTCGAGGACGGCCGTTTCGGTACCGAAGACATGCAACGGCTTGCCACGCGATGTACCCGTCGTTTCGGTCTCGGCCCAGACCACGGCGGTGTTACCGTCGACACGTTCCGACTGCTTGAGAACCTTGCGCGTAGCGGTCTTCGCGAACTCCATATCGCCGCCCAGGTGGTGGCCGGCATATTCGTCGCGCGAGCGCTCGACGTATCCTGCTTCGTAGATGGCGATCTCCGGCGACAGGAGCGAAAGGGCCTTGTCCTTGTCGCCGGTGGTGAGTGCGTGGTGGAAAGCGGCAACGGCGTCTGTCGGCGATGCGGCAGAGCCGCTTGCGTGCACGCCAAGCAGCGCGGTAGCGAGGGCGGCAAGTGCCAGGGATTTTTTGAACATGTTTTCTCCTTCTAATTGGTTTTTGTTCAGGACGCCATCGGTGGCGACGTCGAGGTCAGGATGGCCGCGGCAAGGAGCACAGCGATCAGGAGAATCGCCTCAACCTGGAGGATGCGCGCAAAACGGCCGCTTGCTTCGCGTGCCGCATCGCTCGTCTGAGTCAGCGCCCGCAGCAGAGATGGCATGACAACGAACCGGTTGATGCCGCCAAGCGCTGCTGCGGCCAGAACGAGACCGACCTTGATGATCAGGGTCGTCCCGTACGGGTTGCCGAGCAGATTTTCAGGAACCTCCAGCACGCGCCACGTGCTGATCGCCCCTGTCACGAAAATGCCGACCAGAGCGACGGTTGCGCTGCCTGAAAGCGCCTCGATGTAAGCCGCGCAATCGGAGCGGCTCTCGGCGGTATTCGCGGGCAGCTGCCGCAAGCTGATCAGGCCCGCGACGATCACTTCGCCTACCCAGATGCTGATCAAGACCAGGTGCACCCAGTCGACGGCGACGGACCAGGTGAAGTCGCCGCCGGCGCCGGCGTGGCTGGCCATGCTGCGGCTGTAGAGGAGCACGCCGATTGCTACGATGCGGACGACGGATGCCGGCAAGCGCGACTGGATGCGCAGTGGCGTAGCCGAGACCACTGCCGTCGCGAGGAGCGCAACCGCACCGATCAGCCAGGCCAATCCGAAGTGCGTGCCGGTGAGGACGGATCGCACCGCAGGCAGCGCCTCGGGCAAGGGAACCTCGGCCATCGATGCCGCTTCGACCCACAGGATGGCCAGGTAGGCCAGGATCGCCGTGCCGCTGGCTGTCAGCAGCGCGGTGCACAACCGCGGAAGGGCGGAGGCCGCCCATGGCGACGCCCTGGTGCGCAGCCAGAACATCGCTGCGCTGGTGCCGACGAGTACGACGAGCGACAGGTTCAGGATCACTGTAACGGCGCGCTGGGCCAGAACGAGATCCGCCTCCACTTATTTCACCCGGAACGAAAATTCGCCCTTGACCTTATGGCCATCGCGCGTAACCGTGGTCCACTGCACACGATAGACTCCGGCGTGCAAGCCTGGCGTGGTGGCGATCAGGGCTTTGGCGTCGGCCGGATCCGCGGCCACCTTCGCTGCCTCGACCACTGCGCCTTTCTCGTCGACCAGCTTGACCTTGCTGAAGGGCAGTTCGAGGGGCTCGTTAAATCGCAGGCGCACTTGCGCTGGTGCCGGGCTGACGACGCTGTCGGCCGCGGGTTGCGAGCCCAACAGCTTGGCATGGGCCAGCGCAGCAGGGGCAGCAACGGTGGCGATAGCCGCACCTGCGGCGACAAGCAGATTCTTGATGCTCATATGATTTCTCCTTGTTGCCCCGCCTGTGCCAGCGCGGGGACGTGATGGACGGACAAGCGCTTGATTACTGTGCTTTTTCCAGCTGGACGATGGTCACGGCACCGTTGGCGCGGTCGGCAGCGAACCTGACCTTGTCACCGACCTTGACCTGCGTGAGCATTGCCGGATCCTTGACTCGCAGGACCATCGTCATCGCGGGCATGTTGAGGTTCTTGATTTCACCGTGACGGAGCGTGATTTTCTCGGCATCCTGGTCGATCTTTTTTACTTCGCCCTCGATCAGCTCGGCCGGCGCGGATGCTGCATGGCCGGCGTGGGCGCCATGCGAGCCGTGTCCGGCGTGGGTGCTTTCCTGGGCCAGGGCTACCGTGCTTGCGGCGGCCATCACGATGGACAGGGTCAGTTTCGAGAATGCGTTCATTGGGGTTCCTCCAGTTAGGGGTGGTCAGTTGTAGTGCTTGAAAACAGCAGTCTTGCCATTGGCCTGCACCAGCAGGACGTCGTACGGATCCTTGCGCGGGCCTTCCATGCCGGGCGAGCCGAGCGGCATGGCGGGCACGGCCAATCCCTTAGCCTTGGGTTTTTGTGCGAGCAGCCGCTTGATGTCGGCCGCGGGCACATGGCCTTCGATCGCGTAGCCCTGGATCATCGCGGTGTGGCAGGACCCGAGCGCGTTGGGAATGCCGCCACGTTCGCGGTAGTCCGACGGATTGGCAACGTTCGCCACGCGGGGCGTGAAGCCATTGGCCTTCAGGTGGTCGACCCAGGCCGCGCAGCAGCCGCAGGATTCGTTTTTGTAGACGTCGATCACCGGGGCGGCTGCGATTGCCAGTACTGGCACGGACAGGGCGGCGGCGAGGGCTGCGCCCGAAACGAGTCTATTGATCATCGTGTGCTTCTCCTTCTCTGGTGTCAGTGGTGGCCCTGGTGGCCCTGGGGTTTACGGACTGTCACTTCGACCTCCGGCCGCTTCGCTGCAGGCATCGCCTGGCCGCCTGCCTGTTGGCTGCGAACGGCGGTGGGGGCCTCGCCCTTCCATTCGTAGGCAACAGTGCCGACCGGGTGCTTGTACCAACCCGGGTTGCTGTAGTCGCCGCGCTTCTGGTCCTTGCGTACTTTCAGCACGGTGAACATGCCGCCCATCTCGACGCCGCCGAAGGGGCCCTGTCCGGTCATCATCGGCAGCGTGTTGTCCGGAATCGGCATTTCCATTTCGCCCATCGAGCCGCCTTTCTCGCCCATCACCATGTAGTCGGGGACGAGCTTGGTGATCTTCTCGGCCACACCGCGGTGGTCGACACCGATCATGTTCGGCACGTCGTGTCCCATCGCGTTCATCGTGTGGTGCGACTTGTGGCAGTGGAAGGCCCAGTCGCCCGGCTCGTCGGCGATGAACTCGATCGCGCGCATCTGGCCGACCGCGACGTCGGTCGTCACCTCGGGCCAGCGCGACTCCGGCCGGGTCCAGCCGCCGTCGGTGCCGGTGACCTCGAACTCGTGGCCGTGCAGGTGGATCGGGTGGTTCGTCATCGTCAGGTTGCCGGCGCGGATGCGCACGCGGTCGCCCTGGCGCACGTTCATCGAGTCGACGCCCGGGAAGGCGCGGCTGTTGATCGTCCAGAGATTGAAGTCGGTCATCTCGTTGACCCGCGGCGTGTAGCTGCCCGGCTCGATGTCATAGGCGTTCAACAGGAACACGAAGTCGCGGTCCACCGCATGCTGCGCCGGGTTCTTCGGGTGCGTGACCCAGAAGCCCATCATGCCCATCGCCATCTGCACCATCTCGTCCGCATGCGGGTGGTACATGAAGGTGCCGGGGCGGCGGGCGACGAACTCGTACACAAAGGTCTTGCCGGGCTGGATGCCCGGCTGGTTCAGGCCGGTGACGCCGTCCATGCCGTTCGGCAGGCGCTGGCCGTGCCAGTGGATGCTGGTTTGCTCGGGCAGGCGGTTGGTGACGAAAATGCGCACGCGGTCGCCCTCGACCACCTCAATTGTCGGCCCCGGGCTCTGGCCGTTGTAGCCCCACAAGTTCGCCTTCATGCCCGGTGCGATCTCGCGCACGACCGGCTCGGCGATCAGGTGGAACTCCTTGACCCCGTTGTTCATGCGCCAGGGAAGCGACCAGCCGTTCAGGGTGACGACCGGATTGTAGGGTCGACCATTTGGTGGCGGAGGCGGCGGCTGGGTGGCCGCGCTGGTCATGACGGGCGCTTCGGGCAGCGTGGCGGCGCCGGCTCGGCTCACCAGACCGGCGCCGACCAGCGCTGCGGCACCGGTGAAAAAATTTCGACGAGAACTCATTATTTATTCAATCCTTGATTAATGTTCGGCGGCCGCCTCGGGAGCGGCGGCGCCAGCCAGGCTGAGCGTCGAGCCGCCGGAACCATTGATGGCGGCCTGCAGGTCGGTGTCGGCCATCCAGTAGTCGCGCTGCGCTTCGATGGCTGCATTCACCCCGTTGATTTGTGCCCGGGCGTCGGCGAGCAGCTCGAATACGCTCATGAGCATGCCGTTGTAACGCAGCAGGGTCTCTTCCGAGATCTTTTTCCGGAGCGGCACGATCTCGTCCCGGTAGTGCCGGGCCACGTCGTAGCTCGTGCGGTAGGCCGAATAGGCTTCGCGCACCTGGGAGCGGGCCGTAATGGCGGTATCGGCCGTGCGCTGGACGGCTTGCATGTAGAGCGCCTCAGCCTTTGCCGTGCGCGCGCCGCCCCAGTCAAAGAGCGGCAACGCAAGCTCGATCTCGTAGCCGTTCTCGCGCGGAGAGCCGGATTTGCTCGAGTTGACGTAGCCGGCGTCGAGCACGTTGACGAAGCGCGTCGCCTTCGTCAGGCCAAGGGCGCGCGCCGTCGCGTGGGCGTTCAGTTTGGCCAGCTGAACATCCAGGCGCTGCTGCATCGCAAGCGCCTCGATGTTCGCCGGTTCGCGCGGCGCACCCGGCAGTTCGGGCAGCCGGTCGGGGAGCTGGAAGGCGGCGTTCGTGCCCCATACGCCCAACAGCCGGGTCAGCTGCTCGCGTGCCGCGGTGGCGTTGTGGCGTGCACGGGCGAGCTGGGCGGTCGCCTCGGCGGAGAAGGCCTGCTCGCGCGCCTGGTCCAGCGCACTCAGGTTACCTACCTTGGCCATGCGCGTCGCGAGCTCGGCGCTCGCCTGCGCGGCCTCGCGCACCTGCTCCGCATACTTCGCCGACTGCGCAGCCGCCACTGCATTGAACCAGGCCTTGCGCGTATCAGCGGCCAGGCGTACAGCGTCGGTCGCCGCAACCAGCTTGGCGCCTTCGAAACGGCGCGACTCGATATCGCGGCGTAGTGGGATGGTGAGCAAGCCTACGAGATCGAACATGACGCTGCGTTCGATCTCGGTCTCCCCGCCGCCGGACATCCGGCCGAAGCTGAAGGACGGGTTGGCCATGCGGCCTGCCTGCACGAGGTCCGCTTCGGCTACGCCCAGCTCCAGCAAGGATGCGCGCAAACCCTGGTTGTTGAGTAAGGCCACGCGCACGGCGCCGTCGGCGGACAACGGCTGTTTCAACAGTTCAGCCAGTTCAGGCTGCGCGGTGGCATCGCTACTCGCCGGGCGCTGCAGGCGAATATCCTGGCCGATGCGCTCGGTGGTCATCGATGAAACGGCGTCCAGGCCACCGTCCTTGGAGAAGGTCGCGCAGCCGCTCAGCGTAAGGGCGATGGCGGCGATCGCGACCGTGCGCAGGGCCGGCGCAATTTGTTTCGTTGTCATTATTCGATCTCGCCTCAGTGATGCTTGTGGTGTTCGGTGGACGCCGCCGCGGGCTCGGTACGGCGCGGCGCCTCAGCGGCGGCGGGAGCAGGCGATTGGTGACCCGTATGCGCACTCTGGCCGCCCACGGCATCGTTGGCGGCGCGCCAGGACTTGTCGGGTGACGGCGCGCCGTCTTTCATGGCCGGCGTATAGCCGCTCATGGCCGAAGCGTAAGCGGTGGCCGGCACGGGGACGGATGGATCGGCCGGGTCGGGCGTACGGGAGTTCTGCTGGGCCTGTGCTCCAAGCGCAGCAGCGAGCAGGGTGCCAAAGGCAACCCACAGCTTGAGTTTCATTGTCAATCCTCAAAATCGGTAACAGGGTGCGCAGGCGCGCACCGGAGCTCAGGACAGACCGTCGCGGCAATCTGGCGCCAGCGGGTGTCCTGGTCGATCAGGCGGATTTATTGCCGGGGAGGGCGTTGGAGGCCGTCGGGAATGAAACCGGCTACGAAATCGGCGCGAGGCACGATCACCGGCTCGGACCCGTCAAAAGCGGGAAGGGGAAGGGAAAATGAGGGAGGCGCAGCCGCTCCTGCACACAATGCCGAGCATGCGCTGCACGATGAGTGGCCGGACTTTTTCGCCTCAGCATGATGTCCATCGTCGCCGGAAACCGCAGTCGCTTTTGCTGCCGCGTGCCCGCCGTGGTGGGCATGCGCGTCATCCAGCGTCAGGTGTGACGCATGGTCGGCCATGGCAACTACTTTCGCTGGCTGATTGGCTGGCACGCACGACATGCTGGCGGCAGCGGCGACCGCGTGGAGCGGAAGCACGGCCATCAGGAGCCAAACCAGAAATGTCGTGAGCGTACGGTTCATAGATTGGATGAGTATAGCATCCCTTTTTCTGTTTCGAACAGCTTTAAGCCTGGCCAAAGTGAGGCAGCGGACCGGTATGTCGGCCTGCATGTCGTCTCAACGTGTGGTACCGCACAGCAGGGACGGGCCGACTGGGACGATGATCGGGCCAGGACGCGTGGCGCAACTGCTGCGCGGAATCTTGACAACGAAGAGGAGTTGAAAATGAAAAAGATCCAGTCACGAATCGTCTGTGCAGCCCGGCAGCCTCATGCTCGTATTCGGCGTTGCGGGAAATACGCTCGCGCAAAATAGCCACGCGCAGCACGGTAGTGCTCCTGCCGCCGGGGCGCAACAACATGCCGGTGGCGGCCACGACATGATGAAGACCATGGACGAGATGCACCAGAAAATGTCGTCCATGCCCATGACTGGCGACCACGATCATGATTTTGCGATGATGATGCGCTCGCACCACCAGGCCGGTATCGACATGGCCCGCGCTGAGCTCGAGAAGGGCAAGGACGCGAAACTCAAGCAGATGGCCAAGAAGATCGTTTCCGATCAGACCAAGGAAATCAAGAAGCTCGACGATTGGCTGGCCAAGCATCAGGCATCTGGAAAATAAGCAATTCGTCCCGGCAGCGCGGCAGGTCAGCTGCGCTGCATTCCCAGCTCCCGAAACGTACGAGCACCGATTTCCAGCCGGTATCGTGCACGCCATCTTCCCCAGTACTGTTAGAGTTTTTGCATGGCTGCGCTACGCACACTGGTGATGTATTTGCTTTGTCTGATGGTTGGGTACCACGGGTACGCCAACGCAGCAGTCACCTGCTCCATGCTTGACGTCGGACACCACTCCCAGACAGAAGCATGCGCCGAGATGGGCGATGCCCAGGCGTCCGATGGTGACGAATGCTGCTGTGCGTCGACTGCTCAATGCTGCGCAAAGTTCATGGTTCCGTTCGCCCCGCTGCCGGCCGTGACGGACTTGGCATCACCGGCCCCTGAGCTTCAGGACTGGACCAAGCCGATTACAAGTTTCTCCTCGCATACCCCTGCTGTTCCCGATCCCCCTCCGCGGCCCTGAGCGACAGCGCCGTCGCCTGCCTGAAATGGACCATGCATAACCCGGCGGCGCGCCACCACGCCATGACCTCGACAACACACGGCTGACGTGCTTTGGTACGCCGGCGCGAACGTGTTCGTCCAAGAAAACTCACAATCAATGGGGGGTTACATGAAGCGCAACCATTTTCTTCCTGGTGCGGCAGTCATTGCCGCGCTTGTTCTACCGATAGCCACGCCGGCGTATGCCGACATTATTCTCGTCTACGACCGGGCGGCGTTCGGTGCCGCGACGACCACGTCCGGCACCGACGACTTTGAGGACCTCGAGGCGAGCCAGATCGAAGGCGAGCTGCAGCGCACGGCAGGCTCCTACAGTTACCGCGTCACTGCAGGCCCGAGCGATGCCGGCTTCTATCCGGCGACATTTAACGGCGACACCTTCCTGACGTCGACGGTGGCAAGCGATGCGCTCACTTTTCGCGGATTTGCGCCGAATGTCTTCGCCTTTGGGGGCAGCTTCTTTGCAACCGACGCCTACGGTGCGTTCGTGCCCGGCCGCACCATCGAGCTTACAGCCGCCAGCGGCGCCGATAGGATCGCTTACACCCTCGACGGCTCGGCCCTGAGCGCGTTCTTCGGATTCATTTCGACCACGGCGCTCACCGAAATCACACTGCGTACGATCAGCGAGCAAGGCAACGTCTACTGGGCGACGGCAAACAATGTCGTCCTGGCGACCCGTGACAGTGTCGTGCCAGTCCCCGAACCATCCTCCCACGCGATCCTGCTGACAGGTTTGGCTGCAGCAGCGTTTGCGCGCCGGGCGCGGCGGTACCGCGCATGAGCAAGACCCGATAGACCACTTCACCACTATCAAGGAGCATGACATGAAAGCACAGACCCTGAAACTGAACCGTCTTTCCTTTACGGCACAATCGCGTGCACTGGCTCGCCGCGCCGCGCTCGGCCTGGGAATCCTTGCCGCCTCGGCCGGCGCGGCACATGCGGATGGCCCTGGCAGGGGCAACACCGCCCAGTTCGAGAAGAACTACCTCGTCTTCATCGTCAACCACCATTACTCGGCGCTTCGCATAACAGAGCTCGCTGCAGGCACGGATCCGATGCGCGATCCGCAGGTCGTCGCGCCGCAGGAAGGGACATCGGCCACACCGGGCTTTGGGGCAACGCCGGCGAAGGCGAGCGACGACGAGATCAGGTCGATGGCCCGGATGGGCAACCGAGAGCAGCGCGAAGAAATCGGCCGCGCGCTGCGCATGCTCAGGGAGTGGTACGGTATCCAATACCAGCCCCAGCTTACGCCGGACGGGCGGCGCATGATCGCCATGCTCGAGGCTACCCCGGCAGGAGCTCAATTCAATCAGGTATTCCTGCGCACGTTCAGCAATCACCATCTGAGCGCCCTTGCGCCCAGCCTGCATTGCACGGTCAAGAGCGATCTCAACCATGACGGCTTGCAGCGCTACTGCGAAAACATCGTGATTGTCCAGAAGAACGGCATCAACGATATGCGCGAGATGTTGTGCAAGAAATATTCGGATTGCGGCTTCATTCCGATGACGGGTGACAAGCGGAAGGACTACGAGTTCTAAGCGACCGTCCTTTCGTTGATGACTTTCCAGCGCCGCCGCATCGCCAAGCCGTGCGGCGGAAATGAAGGTCTGGCGAAAACGGCCGACGATCGCCGCTCATGGCGCTTGACCTTCCGATGATGGGAAGGTTTACAGTACCTACAGACTTATCAAACAGGAGGTACGCTATGCATACGCTGAAGGTGGAAAAGATGTCATGCGGTGGTTGCGCCGCCCGGGTTACCCGTGCCGTGCAGGCACTGGACCCCGAGGCAAAAGTCGAGGTATTGCTCAAAGACCGCCTGGTTCAGGTGGAAAGTGGGGAATCGGCGGATGCAATCGCAGAAGCCGTCACCGCTGCCGGATATCCGGCGAGTCAAGCCCCGCGGTCCTGAGCAAGAATGTGTGCCGAAGAAATCCCGGCACACACAGACTTCGCGGTAGAAGCAAGTTTCGATGTACGAGACCAGGAAAGATTCCAATATGAACGACCTGTCGCATCACGATCACGAGGGGCACGAACATCATCACGACCATGGCTCAGGGCACGGCGCCCACCATGGGGACGGGGGCGGCGAGAAGCCATTCACCGACCCGGTCTGCGGCATGAAAGTCGGAGCCGATCCAGCCAAAGAAATCCGGTACGAAGAGGCGACCTATCACTTCTGCAGCACGAAGTGCATGGACAAGTTCCGGGCGGCGCCCCAGCAGTACATCGGCGGCGCCAAGCCCGAGCCGGCGCCTGCCGCACCGGAAGGTACGATCTATACCTGCCCGATGCACCCCGAAGTCCAGCAGCCGCAGCCCGGCAACTGTCCGATCTGCGGCATGGCGCTCGAGCCTATGCTGCCGTCGCTGGATGAAGAAGAAAACCCGGAGCTGGTGGATTTCAGGCGCCGTTTCTGGTGGACCCTGCCGTTGACAGTTATCGTGACGGTGCTTGCGATGGCCGGACACCGAATCTTCCAGGCTGGCCTGCCGGGACAGAGCTGGATCGAGCTCGTCCTGAGTACGCCGGTCGTGCTGTGGGCCGGGTGGCCGTTCTTCGCTCGGGGCGTGCAGTCGCTGCGCAATCGCAGCCCCAACATGTGGACGCTGATCGGGCTCGGTGTCGCCGCAGCCTACGGCTACAGCGTGGTCGCGACCGTGGCGCCGGGGCTCTTTCCGCGTACTTTTCTCATGCACGGGCGAATCGGGGTCTACTACGAGGCGGCCGCGGTCATCATTTCACTGACCCTGCTGGGCCAGATTCTGGAGCTGCGTGCGCGCTCCCAGACATCTGCGGCGATCAAATCTCTGCTTGGCCTGGCGCCGAAGACGGCGCGCCGCATTAATGCCGACGGCAGCGAAGAAGACATTCCACTGACCCATGTCCACGTCGGGGACGCGCTGCGCGTGCGTCCCGGGGAAAAGGTCCCTGTCGACGGCGTCGTCCTTGAAGGCGAAAGCGCAGTCGATGAATCCATGCTGACCGGCGAGCCGCTGCCCGTTACCAAGCGACCAGGCGACAAGGCGATCGGCGCCACCATCAATACCAGCGGTAGCCTGGTCATCCGCTCGGAAAAGGTGGGGGCGCAGACGATGCTGTCGCAAATCGTCCAGATGGTGGCGCAGGCACAGCGCTCACGTGCGCCAATGCAGCGCCTGGCGGACGTGGTTGCCGGCTACTTCGTGACGATCGTGGTGGCCATCGCCGTGCTGACGCTGCTTGGCTGGGGTTTTTTCGGGCCGGAACCGAGCTGGGTATACGGCTTCGTCAACGCGGTCTCCGTGCTGATCATCGCCTGTCCATGCGCACTCGGGTTGGCGACGCCAATGTCGATCATGGCAGCGACTGGCCGTGGGGCCACGCAGGGCATCCTGTTCCGTGATGCGGCCGCCATCGAGGGCCTGCGCAAAGTCGATACGCTGATCGTCGACAAGACCGGCACGCTCACCGAAGGCAAGCCCGCGTTTCACTCCGCTGCCGCAGCCCCGGGCGTGAACGAGCAGGAAGTTCTGCGGATTGCCGCCAGCATCGACCAGGGCAGCGAACACCCGCTGGCCCACGCGATCGTCACCGAGGCGCGCAACCGCGGACTGGCTCTGGCAAAGCCGGAGACCTTCGAGTCCTCCAGCGGCATCGGCGTGCGCGGAGTGGTCGAAGGTAAGCATATCGCCTTGGGCAACACCGCGCTCATGGATATCGAAAAGGTCGCATGGCAACCGCTCGCAGACCAGGCGGAAAGCTTGCGTCTCGAAGGCGCAAGCGTCATGTACCTGGCGGCGGACCGCCAGCTCCTTGGACTTGTCGCCGTATCCGATCCGGTCAAGCAGACTACCCCGGAAGCGCTGGCTACATTGAAGGAGGCCGGGATCACGGTCGTGATGGCGACCGGCGACGGCCTTACTACCGCGAAATCGGTGGGCACAAGGCTCGGCATCGCGGAAGTCTATGGCGAGGTCAAGCCGCAGGACAAGCTGGCATTGGTGGAACGCCTGCAGCGGCAGGGCAAGACGGTCGCGATGGCCGGCGACGGCATCAACGACGCCCCGGCGCTGGCCAAGGCCAATGTCGGCATCGCGATGGGGACGGGCACCGACGTCGCCATCAACTCCGCGCACGTCACGCTGGTGAAGGGCGACCTGCGCGGCATCGCGCGGGCGCGCCTGCTGTCGCTACAGACGGTACGCAACATGCGGCAGAACCTGGCCTTCGCATTTGTCTATAACGCGCTCGGGATTCCCCTGGCTGCTGGATTGCTGTATCCGTTTACCGGCCGCCTACTGTCGCCGATGATTGCGGCGCTGGCGATGAGCCTGAGTTCGGTTTCCGTTATCACCAACGCGCTTCGTCTGCGTGGAACAGCGAAGTAACAGGAATCGCGGAGGAGGAGGGAAGATAGGCGTTTAGTGCCGCAGTACAAGGACATGCATCGCGGCATCGCGTTTTTGGGTGCTTGGCTCTGCCAAAGGCCTGCAGCTTGGGACGGCGCAGAATATCAACATCGGTTGGGTTATATCGTCACTCCGAACCTGTTTACTAAGGAGCGGCGACCATGCCGAAAATCACGATCTTGAAGAAGACAAATCTGCAGGAAGACAACTGGCACTCGGTGTTGATCTCACTGTTCAGGGGATTGGCGGCGCTGGTGGTGGCCTGGGCGCACCTGCGTGCCGCGACGTTTCCTGCCTTCGGCGACGTGACGAATCCGTCCTTGCTGTTCCAGGGGCTGGCGTTCAGCTCGGGTTTCGCCTACCTAGCCGTGATGGTGTTCTTCGTCCTCAGTGGCTGGCTCGTCGGCGGAAGTTTCCTCAACAAGATGAACTTGGATCGCGCGTTGCAGCATTACACGGTCGATCGGCTCTCGCGCCTGTGGTTGGTGCTTGTGCCGACCTTCCTGGTCGCGCTGCTTGCCGGCGCCGTGATCGGAGCGATCGATCCGGCCCGTGTCTCATTTTCGGCAGACGATCCGTATTCGGTGACCGCCTTCATCGGCAACATGTTCGGGCTGCAGACCATCCTCGTCCCCTCGTTCGGCGGGAACTTCCCCTTGTGGAGCCTGGCCAACGAGACCTGGTACTACATACTGTTCCCGTTGCTCGTGCTAGTGTTGCGCGGCAGGTCGATCGCGTGGCGGATCGGGGCGCTGCTGGCCATCGGTGCCATCATCCAGCTAATCACGCCTGCCATCGTCCTGTACTTCTCGATCTGGCTGATCGGCACCGCCTTTTCGCGTGTGAAGATCGAGGTGGGGCCAGTCCTGCGCTGGGCATTGCTAATCATCATCGTCGGCACCGCCGTCCTCATCCGCCTCAAGGGCAAGAACGAGATATCTACGGAAAGCTATCCCCAGTTTCTGGTGTTTAGCTTGCTCTTCGCGCTGTTCCTGTCCAGCACGCAATTCAAGCGCCTACCTTCGCCCATGCTGGATCGGCTGGACCGCACCGGGCGATTCTTTTCCAGTTTCTCCTTTACCTTGTATGTGCTGCACGTGCCGCTGATTTTCGTGATGGTGTACCTGATGCCGTCGCTGCTCGGTACCAGCCAGCTCTCGCCCCACATCCTGTCCCATTACCTCATCTTCGTGGGGATGTTCCTGGTGCTCGTGGTCGGCGGCTACTACGTCCATCTGCCGTTCGAGGCCAATACGTGGCGCGTGCGCCGATGGGTGAGGTGGCACCTATTCACGCGGGTCGACACGGTTCGGACTTGATGGCAGGGCGGCCGGGGGGGAGGGATTGAAGCGCTCGCATCGGTGCGCCTACTTGGATTAACCAGTGGGGTGTTACCAAGATTGCTGGAGCTTAGCTCGGTGGCGCGCTGTCGTAGCAGTCACGCACGTTGTACCATTCTTGAGGAATGTCGGAGAAGGTAACGGTCATCGCAGCTAGTTCTTCTGCTGAGACGGACCTAGGTGTTTGCTTCAGAGGGGAGCTGAACTCGACGGCAAACCATGCCAGGGACTGGAACTCGAGCGCAATGCGACCGAACAGGCTTTCGGAAATCCGAAACACTCCTTTCATGAGGCCAGCTGGGTCGTGGCAAATCTGGATCGCGGACATCCCGTCAAGCAGCATGGTTGCGTGAATGCCTTGTTGTGCGAACAGCGTCTTGAGCTGAGCGAGATCGATCAGCACCAGAATAAAAATCTCCTCCCGCAAAAAGCGAAGTAAATGCAAAGAAGTCAGCGAAAGCGTGAAGGGATAGTAATGCAGCCAGGTTTCGTCGGGTACGAGCCGGACGGCCAGCGTCGTTGGCGTGAACACGTGCGACAGTTCGGCGAATCGCTCCGTCTTTCGGCTTGCGATGTAGTGAAGACCTGGTTCGGGAGACGCGATGGCAAGCCCGGTTTGTAAGGCCTCGGCAATGCAGGCATTGGCCACCTCCTGGAACCTGACTTCAGAGTTCAGCAGAGCAACCCGCTCGACGCTTGGTATGCCCCTGAATACTGCCGCGCCGTCGTTGGCGTAGAAGTCGGTGATCGCACGAAGGTTCTCGGCCTGTCGAATGGTACGGGCATTCTGGTTGGTCGAAGACTTGATTTCGAGGGGTAGGGGATCTGGGCCGGCGAGTGCGCACAGGTCGCCGTGACGCACGATATTCGTCAAGTCAGCCATTACGACGGGGACGTTCATGCGGATCCCCATTTTCAGATACTTGTACTCCTGCCGAAAGCCCGGCTTCAGGCGCCCATTTACGGTGAGGAAGCCGGCATCTTCCTTGACCTGATATTGCGCGTCGTAGTACAGGTGCTTCAGGCTGTATTTGTCTTGGTACGTGAACGCGATGCCATCGCCGAAGCAACGCCAGAGGAACATCAAGTGACGCTGCTCGGCGACGGCCCGCTCGCCCCGCGCGATATCGTCCTTGATCGACTTCGCCTGGTCTCTCGTCGGGCGTGGAACTGCAGACAGCCGCTTCTTTCGAGCGGCACCCAGTGCCTTCAGCCGCCGTACCCTGCCTTCCGCCGCAGTAATGCGGCGGATCAGGAACCGCTGCAGCTCGAGGACCAAGTCGAGGCGCTCCTTGTCCTCGTAAATCGTGTGCAGCAAGAGTGTCGCCTGCGTGAGCCTCCAGGTGTAACTTTCCAACATCTTTAGAAATCCTTCTATTGCACGGCGACGAACGGCGGCTTGGCGAGCGAGTCCTTTGACTGCACGAGGACTAGGCAGCGCGACTTTGCGCGGGTCGTCGCGTTGTAGAGGAGCCGTCGTTTGTGTTCCGCATCCCCCTTGACTGCGGCGGGCCACAGTACAATGACATTGTCGAACTCCCTGTTTTTCGCGCCGTGAACAGTCATTGCCCGAAAGCCCCGTGCGTTGTCAAAGGCGAACCGGCGCCGGTTGGCGAACGACTGGCGGATCACGAATTCCAGTTCCTGCGCCGCGAACAGGTGGCGTCCCTTTGCGCGGCGCTGCCGGTCCAGGTAGTCGGCCACGTCGCTGAGGATGCGGCCGTCGCCGGCATTGCCGATCATGGCCTTCGCCTCGATCGCCGACAGGTCCCGGTCGAGCTTAAGCTGCTCCAGGTACTCGGTCTGCATTTTGTCTTCCGAACGTTCCCAGGGAATCGTATAGGGGCCATTGTTCTGCTTCGTAGTGCGTTCGGCGACCCAATCGACGACCGCGGTAGCGAACTGCCCGCCCGAAGGCGTGATCACAGCGACGCTCTTGTGGCGTGCATACCAGCCGAGCTCGTTGGCGAGAAAGGTCCCGGCCAGCGCCGTATTGAATGCGGATTTGATCGCAAACACGCCTGCCGAGAGCGGAGCCGCTCCCGCGCGCAGCGCCGCCGCTGCTGCAAGCAGGGCCGGAACGGTCGTGCGTCGAGGCAGCTTAAGCTCGATTTTCTGGTCTGCCTGCGCAAGCCAGGCAGCGGCGGGGCTCGGTCGCAAAGCCTCGTCGAGGCACTGGAACTCGTCGGCGGCGACGAACATGCAGACGTGGGGAGCGAGTGCGCCCAGGATAGCGAGCCGATCCTGGTTCAGGTCCTGGGCCTCGTCGAGAAGAATGACCGGAAAGGACCTGGCGACCCAGCCGGCAACGCCGTCTTGCCCCAACAGGACTGCTGCAGCGGCGCAGATGCCGGCGTAGTCGCCGACGGCGGGAGCGCGGATGCCGAGTGCGCCCAGCAGTGACTGCCAACGGTGCGCGATACGCCAGGCGAAGCTGTCGATCGTCGCGGATTCGTATGCGCGACCCGGTATCGCAGCGGACGCCAGCCGCTCGTCAAGGCGGCGCCGCGATCCGTGCATGAAGGTCAGGGCCAGAACCTTCTGCCCATCGCTTAGCGGGTGCTCGTGAAGGTGCTCCTTCAACCGGGCCATCAGCTGATGGGTTTTCCCGCAGCCAGCAGCGCCGGTAAAAGCGTGAATGCTCATGGCCGGAACACCCAGGTGCCGCCGGCGTCGCGTACGAAGCGGCCTGTCTCGATATCGGCGCAAGCGCAGGCTATAGCGTTGAACAATTCGACCGCGCGGTTCCGGCAGGCCGGAATATTGACGATGGCGTCAGCGACCATCTCATAAGCGACGATATCCATCTTGCGCACCTTGAGCCGCGCCACGACATCGGCTACGCTGGCCGGCACGTTTCCGCCGATGTCGGCCAGCAGCGGAACACATCCCGCCTCGTCGGCAGAAAGAATCCATCCGACTGCATCTTCGACCATTGCGCCGTCGTTCCAACGAATGACCGACGGCGGAGGCGAGGGTAGCGCCTGCAGCCCGGCGATATAACGCAATCCGTCCTGGTCACCGTCGACCAGGCAACATGCGCGCGGATGCACCGGGTACAGGATCTGATAGGTTTCCACCACCTTTGCATCCTCGGTTGGCAAGATACCGACCTCAAGGCCGAACGGTCGGTCCATGTCCGCAACCCATCCCTCTGTGAGCAGAAGCGGGCGCAGGATCGTACGCAATAGGTGGTAGTCTGCTTTCCCCTCCGGAATCAAGAGGGCGGGGTGCATCATCGCCGACAGTACCTCGGCGCGATTTTGCTGGTAAAACTTGCGCTTCCAGTTAGGGGCGTCGCCGGCGAGGGGGGCTGCCAGGAATGGGCTGACGCTCAAGAGGCCGTCCTGATTCTGCAGCACCAGCACCTCGGTCGGATCGGCCAACGCGGCGACCGTAGGCGAATGGGTAGTGATGAACGTCTGCGTGGAGAGTCCCTGTATTCGGTGCACCAGCTGCAGTTGGGTTGCCGGTGACAAGTGCAGTTCAGGATGCTCGAGCGCCATAGCAAATCCCTCGCCCTGTTCGGCTCGAGTCCGCCCAAGCTCAAGCAACAGAAGAATACCCTGCAGTGACACAAGCCCCGCGCCATGGCGGCCTGCTGGTATGGCAACGCCTCTTGTCGTGAAATGCGCGGAAACGGCATCGAGTACGGAACGGCTGTCGGTGCCGGTAATGCGCAGCTGAACCTCTGGCGCACCTGGAATGCAACGTGCGAGCTCGGCATTGACGCGCTGGAGCAGGGGAGCGATACGCGCATCGGATTCGATAGGGTGGCCAGGTACGCGCAGCCGGTCGCGCTCGGCCAGGATCGCATCCGCAGGCTGGGCGGCGGCAACATCGACCGCGCGCCTAAATAACTCGCTGCCCCAGGACAATGTCTTGTCCCATGCTCGGTTCGACCGCACCACGAACAGTCCCAGCTGCTGAATAAGCCTGTTGGGCACGGTGACAGGCGCATCCTCGGCGAATGGATCGATTTGATGATCGTGATCGTGGAAATATCGAGCGATGTCAACCGAAAGCGTATCGCGGTCGAAGTATGCCTGGCACCCAATTTGGCAGCACAGCCGCCACGCGGGATCGGTTCGTACCGGGTGTACGAGCCCGGTGTTTTCGTCGAACCACTTCGGTATCGCGCGGCCATCCCTGAACCAATCGATATTTTGCTCGGGATCATCGCCAGGATATCCCGTGATGGTCGCGACGAGCTCGATGCGGTCTTGTGGCTGAGGGTCCGACCCGTAGAAGTCATGTTCGGTCAGCTCGCGCACTAGCCGGTCCCGTCCGAACAGCAAGGTCAAGGCCTCGATGATCGTGCTCTTGCCGAAGTTGCTTCCACCGACGAGCATCGAGTGCTTGCGGAAAAAGATGAAGCCCTCGCGAATCCCGCGGAAATTCTTGATCTTGAGGGTGACGATGTGCATGGCGACGTCGGTTGACAAGAAGCAATCACTTTACTCCATCCAAAGACGAAGTGAAAGGTATGGCAACACGACGCTATTTGACATTATAAGAATAATGTCATATTTCCGGAGTGGGGCGTCATATTCCGTACGTATTACGTAGTAATATTCACTACGAAGGAGGCTGCCATGCTTGAGCACAACGATCTGGATGCTGCATTACAAGTGGATGTCGAAAAGCTGCGGGCAGAGTATCCCCGGACACTCGACCTCTATAGAGAGGTGTGCGTCGTCATGTTTTTTCGGTATGGCATCACGCCAACCGCAAATAAGCTGTATCAGCTAGTCCGTAAAGGCAGCATGTCGGCCCCGACCGAGGCGTTGCGCGCTTTCTGGGCCGACCTACGCCGGTCTGGCAAGGTGAAGGTCGGCCAACCCGACCTGCCTGACAATCTGGCACAGGCTGCCGGCGATCTCGTATCGAAGCTCTGGAACTCGGCTCAGGCCGCGGCGAACAGGTCTCTCGAAGAGTTTCGGCTAACTGCAGGCCAAGAACGTGATGCGGCACTCCAGGAAAAACGAACGGTTCAGGACCTGCTCGAGAATGCGAATCGAGATCTGCAGGTACTAGTCGACAAGCTAGAGGCTGCCTCTCGCGAAAACGCGACTTTGCGTGAACAAGCGGCCGTTAGCGCAGCGACAGCTGCCGAGATGAACGCCAAGCTTACTGATGCTCGCCAAGCCGCCTCAGAGGCGGACCGGCGGCTCGAGGTCATCCGAACCGAACATGCCGCCGAGATCGAGAGAGTCACGGCACGGATTACCCAGGCCGAGGAGCGCTACAGGGCGTCAGAACAACGTGCCCTGGTCGAAATCGATCGAGAACGTACCGCCGTGTCCAAACTAGAAAAGGCTCTCGAGTCAGAGCGGACCGTATCCGCAGCATCGCTGCAAAGACTTCAGTCGGAGTTGACGCATATGCAGATCGAGGCGGCAAAACAGGCAAGAGACTTTGCTGCCCTCGAAGAAGAGTTGAAAAACGCCTTCGAAGAGAGAGGCATCGCCCGAGACAAGGCAGCGCAGTTGCAAGCCATGACGTCAGACTTAACAGGCCAGATCGTAGCCGAGCGGGCCCGCGTGGAGGTGCTTCGAGAACAGCTCCACCGTCGCGCACCCATGCAGACGCGCGTGGCGAAACAAGGTCAACGCGGCAAGACTCTCACCGCACGCCGCTCTAAGACAAAGCCCGCTGAGTGATCACGGGGGAGGACGACAGAAGGTATGGAACTGCAAGCCGCCTTGTTCGCCTGCTTTTCAGAAGGCCAGGCCTGTGGGCCGTCCTAAAATCGACGGATTTTGCGTCACAAAACTGGCCATTTAGCTCTGAGTCAGCGTTATTATATGGTTAAGGTCAAGCAGCACAGGAATCCGCTTCATTTAATCTTCTGAGAGGGAAGGCTATGGCTATTTCGAAGGGTAACAACGGCTGCGGCGCTGCCCAGCCATACTCGTCAGAACCTGGAGCGGGCTCGACAATTCGTCCGGTCGATTTTGATAGTCATCCTGTCGTTCGTCGCACTTACAACTGTTCTACGATACAGTTGGAGGAATTAGCTCGCCGTGTCGCCTCGTGGATTAACGCAGGCGTACAACAAGCGGTCATATTCGCACCAGCAGGCACTGGCAAGACCCAGGGCATCCGGTTCCTGAACATACATCTCTCAACGCAATTCCCAGAAGTCGGATTTGTTGAAATGCCGGCTGGCTCTGTCCTCGGCGCACATGGACGAGACCGCTCCTTCCTTGAAAAACACGTCATGGAGCTTGTGCTGAGGACGGGGCAGCGCTCCGTGGTTCTCTGGATAGATGACTCACAGTTGCTGGATCCGCCTGCGGAAAACAGTTTGCGCCGGCTGCAAGACCAGCTCAAGGGATCGGGGATTCGGCTACTCACGGTACTGCTTGGTCACCCGCGAGTACGAATCCTGAACCAAAAGTGGGTTCCATACGCCAGCGACTCCCCCGCGTTCGTTCCAAGCGTACCAAAGGAAGAGTTCGAGCTACACGGCATACGGTCGGCAACCGAACTCGAACACTGCCTCAAGACTTTCGATAACGACTGCTTTCCGAGTGATAGCGGCTGGTCTTATACCCGGTTTTCCCTACCCAGAGCTTATCTGAACGGCTTGCGCCTGGCGGCACACGCAGGTGACCTCTGGCAGGTGTTCGTCGACGCTGACCGCGCGACTGGTATGGACACGACGACAGAGGTACCAATGTTGTATTTTGCCCGGACAATCGAATATGCCCTGATAGAAGGCTCTACTCGGGATGGCGAAAACATGTCCATGGATCGAGAATTTTGGGAAAGGGCTGTGCTGCAGTCCGGTTGGGTTGAAGGACAGGGGCTGCGAAATTTGACACGCGCCTCCTGTCGCGCAGAGGCACTTTGCTAGAGGCGGCAATTTTTAAGTCGGGGCTCAAAAATCGACGCCCTGCGAACTCGACATTAGGTTTTATATTGTCGAGTTCGGCATTTTCCAAACTTTATTCGGCGTCGGAGCAGTAGCCCCTGCTGGGTAATGATATTTTGGCCACTTGACTGCTTTTGGATTTACTCACTCACCAAGCAGGTCATCAGAATCACTCGCAAAACATTGCGCATCGCGTATAGCGCTCGCCTTGACCATACAACCGATAGCATCGCAGCCGACCCAATCACACTCCTTTGGTCCGGAGGAAATCATGCTAGAGAGACCGTTAGGTGTGCCCGCTGAGTCAAATTCGGAGCTTGAAGTCGTTGTCGAGCAGAAGATAGTTCGAGGCGATGCTGCGAAAGGCATGCGACCTTACGTATGCATCGATCGGGTCAAATATACTAATGAGTCGCTTGGGCGCAAGCCTGAAGCGATCGGTCAAAAACTGATTGTCCAGATCGACGCGCGTGACATGCGAACGGTGCGCGGACACCTCGAATCTGGCGAAGATGTTGGGATCCTTACAGCGAGCAAGGCGTGGTCGGGGCATTGCCACTCCCGGACGGTACGAAGGGCAATGAATTCGATACTTGCCGCTCGAGCCCTGGAAATCCCGAAGTCGGAAGATCCAATAGAGGCACTCGTCCTGTACAAGCGAGAGCAACTGGCCAAGTGAGCCACTACGTTTTCACGCGTGGAAGGCCCCACCGCGACCCGCGATTTTACGGAGAACTGCCGCCGCAATTCACTGCTAACTCATGGCCGCAGCTTAGAAGACGCAAGTTTGCGTATCCCGAGTGTCCCTCACATCGAGTGCAGGACGGCCTGAACTGTCCTAGACGCTAACGACTTACTATTGCGCCATGTCTGAATCTGACGTCGTTTACGACCCGATGTCGGTTTCGCTCCTCCTAGTATCCAAATTGCCGGCGCTGCGAGGCGGAAACCTCATGCGCCAACATCCCATGCTCGAGCGACAAAACGCTGAGCCGCACGATCCACACCTTTAGCCGCCAACCACTGGACATTGCAGCGTCCGGGCCCAACGTCGCTTGCGGAGCGCCGTCAGCCTCGATCGTCCTCGTGTCCACGTTGCCAGCGCGCCTGGCTAATACCTTGGCGCGCTGGCAGCGATCCTCAAGCCAGCAGTGCGGGTGACGTCGGCGACTGACCGCCACGTTTTAGTGTATCTTTTCGAACCTGGGGATTTAACACTGGGTTTTGCACGATTTTTCGGGACCCCCATGTCGTTTCTCATAGGGAGAATTGGACCCGGTGTCTCAAATTTACTGTCTCTCATTCGGCGAGTTTCAAATTTACTTCGCTTAAGTGACCACTTTTACTTCGCCGAACGTCGGCAGGGAGGTAATTCTTGCGCTTCGATGCTGCGCCTCAGATAGAGCATTTAACATAATATAGATTATGCGCACTTAAGGCGAACACGAGCTTGCTGATACTCGCTTGGCCGTCCTCTGCATTTTCTTGAAAAGACTTAGACAAGAATTTGCTTGCGCGCTTGATGAATCGTTTGGAATCCAGTAGAGCAAGCCGTCACTGGCATCGTGCTCTCTTTGGCCACGTTCGCACCATCATGCGACCTTCCGACATGATCTGGATTCGCGGCCGCGATTGATTTGCTCTGTGACATCACATGAAGGATTCTCCGAGCAGGTACAACTCATCTCTGAAGCCGGGCAACAGCACAGCTGCCTCGTGTTCCAACCAGCGCTGGTGATCGATTAACCATTTCAGCACAGGATTGTTCAACAGATCGGGTGGAAAACGCCGTGTCGGCCATGGCAAGTCGAGAGGCAATGAATGCGTAGCCAGGAGTACACTCGTGGCACGCGGGATCCAGGGCGTTGGCCTGCGCCCCGGCTCTTGCCCGCGGATCGAAAGCCCAATGTCGAGTCCAGCCGGGTCGACGTCCCCGAAATGAAACCAGGGAATATTGCTCGGCAAGCGATCGATGAAGCGCGTTGCCAACAAGGTGTTCCGGCCCGGCGCATGGATCAGGAGTAACCAGGACGGCACGGAAAGATCGACGTATGCGCCGATGTTTTCCACTGTCAGGATCAGCTTTGGCAGCTCCCCGCCAAGGCGCCAGTTACGCGCCAGACCGCGTTCAGGCAGGATTGTTTCCCCAAACAAGGCTTGGCATG
This sequence comes from Massilia sp. BAP21, assembly GCF_057801335.1. NCBI lineage: Bacteria > Pseudomonadati > Pseudomonadota > Betaproteobacteria > Burkholderiales > Oxalobacteraceae > Massilia > Massilia sp. BAP21. The sequence goes on along the minus strand of NZ_CM173596.1, from coordinate 4,841,884 downwards.
CATTGGCTGCAAACCGTTCTCCGCCCTCCCCTGAAAATTCGAGTCCTGCGTTCGCCCGCAGTCTCAGCGCTTCGTCTGTTGTCAGCAGTACGCCTTCCGGCGGCGTGCGATAGCCCGACTTGGAGTGGGCGCCGGCCCAGGCGGACCAGGTTTTGCGATTGAGACGTTCGATGCCGACAGGGAGTTCGAGCGACATGCGCCGCATCGTTCTTAGCGCGGTGGCCGAAATCGTATCCGGAGAGGAGCAAAACGCCGACTCGGCATCGTCCAGTTCTGGCCAACGCACCTTCAAGTACCGACGGAACTTCTCCTTGCAGTGAGGTGGCAGGCGAAACTCGTTCAGGCGCCTGGCAGGTACGACCAAGCCAAGTTCTTCGGCCTCCACAAGCAGTGGCTCGGCAACCCTGGTCGATCTTATCGTTCCCAGCAGCAGGAGCCGTAACGCCGCCGCCCGCAGTTCGTCGCTGTCCCAGTTCACGCACTGATCCTTGTCCCGCGGATGGTGACAAACTCGTCGCTACCGCGCAGGCTCCGGCTCAACTGGAAGACGGTCGAGCGGCGCGGTTTGTCCAGTCCGGGGGCCGCCACCAGGGCCTGGACATCCATCCGTTGGCAAAATTCCGTCAACGTATCGAGTGCTTGCTCATCCAGGCGATTGGCTTCATCGAGAAGGATCTGCTGCATGGCAAAGCCGCCCGATCCCGAAATCCGGCTGGCCTCCTCGTTCCATGTACGTAGGATCATGACAAGCACCGCGGCTCCGGTACCAATCGCTTCGCCTGTCGACACCTCGCTGGTGGCTTCCCACTTGCCGTTGATGCGCCTGACTTCCAGCCTCAGCTGCAGATAATTGCGGTAGTCAAACAGGCGTGCTCCCTGGATCGATCCGCCAGTCTCACGTTTATACAACGCTGCCAGCGTGTCCTCGAGCGGCAGGCCCGAATCGAAAAGCGAAATGCTGTTATCGCGCTTCAGGCAAGCCAGCATGTCAACCATGTCTTCCGGATAGCTGATCGCAATCTGCAGCCCCCTGATGGAGCCGAAACTGACCTTCTCCAGCTCCCGGTTCAAACGAATGATCAACGACCGGGCGGAGCGCTGGCGAGCGGCAATGCCGTCGGTAAGCCCGGACGAACGTGTCCGCATCTCGTCCTCTTGCGAGGCCAGGGTGCGCTCCAGCTCGCTCATCTTCTCCAGCATCTGGGCCAACGCCACTTGCGGATCGTCGGCGCTGGCCAGATGGCGTGGAATACGCTGCTCGATATGCCGGCGCACACGTTCCCACGCCCGCAAGGTCTGGACGGCGCGCCGTTCACCGGGCATATCATCGAAGCCCTCGATGCGCTTCAGGTCCAGAAGCACATTCGGCCAGGGTTTCAGGCGCTCGAACAACAAGGCTTGCTGGTTCTGAGACGACTGGAAAGCGTTGATCTGGCTACCTGTCGGGAAATGTTGCTGCCGGTTGAGATCGGATTCGATGCGGCCGCGTAATCCCAGCTGGATCACGACCCGGTCGAGTTCGCGCTGCGCCCGACGCTCGTAGCGGACGGATGCCAGCCGCTCCGATGCGCGCTGTTGTTCGACCTTGATCTGCCCGGCCCGGTCTTCCAGCCTGTTGCGCTGTTCGATGAGCAGATTGTTCGACCTTTCATGCTCGACATCCAGGCGCTGCGAGTTGGCGCTGGCGAGGTCATGTGCTTGCACGGCGGCAGCGACCTCCTCGTCCGTTCCTTGCAGGCCAGTGAGGTCGAGCCTGCTGATGAGCTCCCGGCATTTCTCGACGACTTGCAGCAGGACGGCCGACGCATCCGACTCCGCCCGCCGCGCGCCATCGAATTCGGCACGCCGGACCTGCAGCTTTTCGTCGGCATCCGTGACGCCTTGTCGTACGGGCTCGATTTTTCGCTGGAGCGCCTCGATCACACTGGTTTTTTCGTTATAGTGCCGTTCGTCCTCTTCCCGGTCCAGATGCGTGAGCACGCCCAGCAGGCGTTCGAGCGCCTCACGCTGATGTGCGAGCCGCTCGCGCAACCCCCGGTGACGCTCGAGCGACGCTTCCAGCTGATCGCGCTGCCCAGGCTGCACGGGATGCGCGAGAATCGGCAGCCCAGCGAGGATTTCGTGTACCGTGTCCCCATGCCGGCCGATCCAGGCTTGCGCAGCGCGTGCTGCCCCAAGCTGCGCCTCGATCCGCCCTGCTTCTTCGGCATGGTCGGGAGCATCGAGCAAGGCATGCCGCGACTGCAAGCGCATCAGGACTTGCTGCCGCCGGGTGATCGTAGCGCCTGTCTCGCGCAGTTCGACCAGTTGGGTTTGTGCGCTCTCGATCGTCTGGTTCAGCGCCCGCACGGCAGCATGCTCGGCATGCAGGGCCGGGCGAGGATCGCTTGCCCAGGCGGCGCTGCCATAGGACAGCACCTTCTCCGCCAGCCGAACGCCTTCTTTCAGGCGCCGCGATGTCTCCCGCAATTCGCTGAGTTCGCTTTCCATGGCATTGCGCTCGTCTTCGAGACGCCCCATCTCGCGCTCACGCGCGTGGCGCCCCAACACGGGGTGGCGCGGCCGCCGGGTCAGGCGAACCGCTTCTTCGTCGCGGAAGCGCTCGGCAACGAGCTCGCTGTCCTCCAGGCTTTCCTCATCCCGTTCTCCGTGAACTGCCGCCTCCGATACGAACAGCAGGTTATCCGGACGGTCACTCAGCTCGGCGGCTTCGCGTGCCGCGTGCCGGGGTGCCGCCACCACGATCGCTTCGGTCCACATTCCCAGGCGTGCCTGTACTGCAGGAGCGTCTTCCACCGCCAGCGAATCGAACCGGGCAGCCAACAGGAGTCCATCGACATGTTCGGCGACGGTACCGAGCCGCGCATCGAACAGGCCAGCGCAATGCGCCAAGTTCTGGATACGCTCCGCCGCCTCATGCAGTCTGGTTTCGAGAAGACGCCGGCACGCGTCGGTATTCGACAATTCACGTCGTCCCGCGTCGATTGCGTTTGCCAGGCTCTCGGCCGTTGCCGACTTGGCCCAGTTGGCACATAGGGCGGCCAACTGCTCGTGCCAGTTGCGTGCATCGACGTAACGGCGCGCCTCCTCTTCGAGCTGCGCAATCCGGCTCCTGGATGCGACGAGCGCGTTTTGCCGTTCGGAGAGTTGTGCTGCCAGGTTTGCCCGGTCGCTCTCGATCCTTTCGATTTGCCCGGACACGGCCACCAGCTGTTCGGCCAGCGCCGCACTGCTGGCAATCCCCAGGTCCGCCCCGGTTTTCCGTATTTCCCATTGTTGCGCCGCCAGGTCACGCGCGTGCACCAGTGCAGTCTGGAAAGCGGCGACCTGACCAGCAAGGCGCGTGTCATCGCGCAGTTTCGCTTCAAGTGCCAGTGCCCTGTCGTAGGCGCCGGCCTGCTTCCCGTCCTGGCCCTCTTCGACAACTGCAATGGTCTGCAACTTGGCAAGCAACGAGGCGAAGCGCGTCGCGTGATCGTCCAGCGCGTCGAGCTCTGCCTGCAATCGTGTCTGGCGCTGGGTTTCCTCTGCATACTGCCAGTCGATGTCCCGTTTCGTCGACGATGCATTTGCCGGATCGAGCTTGGCCGGACGCATCGCCTTGCGCGCGTCGGCCAGGTGAGCACGGGCGATACGCAACTCGGTTACGCGTCGAATCAATCCTTCCACGGCCGCCTGTACATCGGCCAGTTCTCCGGCAATGCGTGCATATTCATCCTGGGCATGCCGCAGCGCCTGCGCGGCCTCCTTTTCTTCCGCCTCGGCCCGATCGCGGCGCGACACGGCCCGGTCGACTTGCGCCTGACGGCTTGCTTGCTCCTCGCGGGCGCGACCGAGATCCTGGCTCAGCGAGCGCGCGTGCAATGCCTTCTGAACGTCGGCACGTCTCGCTTCCATCGCCTCCCGGGACACTGCCAGCTCCTGCTTCAACTCGTCCACGCGCCGCTGCAAGTGGGCGGTGCTCGCCTGCAGACTGACATATTGGCGCTGGCTCTCCCTGCTGCGGTCGACCTGTTCCTTCCAGTTTCGTGTCTCCTGTTCATAGCGGCCGCGCGCGCCGAAGTACGCATACGACGCCATTTTCCATGCCGCATCGAATAGTTCGCCGATCTCATGGTGAGCCTCCCTTGCGTGCTCCAGCTCGCGCCGCGTCTGCCGGCACTGATCCAGGCTTTCACGCATGAGCGTGATACGCCGCTCCAGCGAGGTGTCGGGCGACAGCAGATAGTCGCGCAAGCCGGTCTTGATGAGTGTGGCCAGTGCGGAGCCCTCCATCGACGTGGCAAGCACCCGGTAGAAGCGTTCCTGTTCCTCGTGAGTTGTCATCGGCATCGGTGTGATACCGTGATCGAACAAGACCCGCATGTAATCGGCAAGCGACTTGTGCACGACCATCCTCGCGCCATGCATCGCAAGCTGCTCGCGCAGGCGCGCCAGGGGCGGCACGATCACGCCGGATGGCTCACGCAGCAGCAGAACATCATGGGGACTGGCATCCGGCGGCAGATCGTGGATGATGAAAGGTTTGCTGTCGACCGAGGGCATGCCTGCGCGCGTCATCGCAACACCGGCCCACAGGTTTTTTCCGCGCGGCGTAACCCATTCGATCAGGGTATAGCAGGTACCGAATTCGCCGATGCGTCCCCACAGGCCGCCATCGCCGCGCGTGGACGGACCGCCATTGATGTTCTTGAAGGAGAGCAGCCGCTGATTCGGCAGGATCGCGGTGACGTAGGCCGCCATGACCGTGGTCTTGCCGGCCCCATTCTGCCCCTCGAGCCCGGTAACGTGCCGGTCCAGATCGAACGAATGGAAAACGATACCCTTCCAGTTTGCCAGGACCAGGCGCTTGGCAAACGCACGACGCAGATTCATCTGGGTTCCTCCCGGCCGTCGGCATCCGGATCATCCGTGCCATCCGCGATCTGTCCTTGTGCGATCAGGCTTTGCAGGGCTGCCTCGAGATCCGCCGACGTGCGGACCGGGTCGGCAAAGCGCATCACGGCGCGTAGCGGCCTGATCACGGTTGCGTCGGCGCGCCCCTCGCGCCTGATGAAGCCCTGGCGCTCCAGCGATCGCAGCGACGTGGCGAAAGTCTCGCGCAGTTTGCGCGCATCCTGATCGACGTCCTTGCCGCGCCGCCGTGGACGGGGGATAAAACGCAGCAAACCCTCCTCGCCCAACAGCTGCTCGAGCAGCGTGAGCACGGCCTTCTCGGGTATGCACAGATTATTCTCGAGCCACTTCGGATCGAGGCGCATCAGTGCGAGTGCCTGGCCGACCAGCATGTCCATGGCCGAGAGCCTGCGTTGCCCAAGCGGCGGCGGTATCGCCAACCGGTCCGGCACGAGATAGAAGTACGCTTCCTCGCGGGTCAGCAGCGACACTTCGTAGCGCCCGTAGAAGCTGTCGAGGTGCGGCTTGGCGGCCGTCAGGAAATCGAACAGGGCGGCATCGTAATCCGCCCCGATGTGCTTGCCGGCGCGCAGCTGCAAGTCGGCACGTGGAAATAGCGGATCGGAAATGACTTGTTCCAGGGACTGATAGATCATGGTTGGTGTCCTTCATCATGGACCGGCAAGGATGGCGTGAACGGCAATTCCAGCGCATCGTTATCGGCCTGGGCTGCAACCAGGCGAAGGTGCAGGTCCAAGGTCTGGGCATGGAGATGCTCCGACAGCTTGACCCATGCCTGCTCGAGCATGTCACGGGTCGTCATTCCGAACCTGAGCAGTTCGGGCGTGACGCGCATCAGCAGCTGGAAATACGCGTTTTCGGTGAAGTCAGGGGCGATATCGCGTACCGCGGCCACGATGTCGATTCGGCCGTCGTGCCGGAGGCGCTCCACGAGGGCCGCAACCGCGAGTTCGATCTCGTCGGGGCACGGCTGCACGCGCTCGGTAAGTGTCCGGTTCGCGAGCACCTCGTCCGGCACCGTGATCACCACGGAAGCGGAAGGCCGTGTCACATCGCGCAAGTGCAGGAACGGTTCCGGCGCCACGGCCAACAATCCGAAGGGCCGGTTCTGGAATCGGCGGATCTGCTCGCTCAATCGGCTCCGCAGCAGGTTGTCCGGGTCGGTGCGGACAACGTCACGGATGTAGATCTGCGCATTCCGGTAGTAACCACTCCAGTCCTCGTAGCGCTGGTGTCCCCAGAGTGCGAGCCGTCCGAGCTGGTTGCGCGTGCGGTCGAGCAGCCTGGGTAGATCAGCGTGCTTGCCGCTATATGCCGCGAGCTCGAAAAGCTGGGTTTCAAGGTGCTGGACATGTTCGCTCAGTATTTCGTTCAGCTCGCGCAGCGTCCGGTGCACACGGTCGATCATGGCAACGCAGCGGTCGATGGCTTCCGCCCATTCGCTGTCCACCAGTTCGGTGATCTCCTTGCGCAAGGCTTTGTGCGCAAGGTCGAGCCCACGCTGCCGTTGATCGACCAGGCGGATCATTTCGGCAACGATGTCGCGTAGTGGCCAGATGACCCTGCTTTCCCAGTCCTCTTCGGCATCCGCACTGGCAGCACCGCGCAAGATCTCGCCCAAGACCGTCCTGATGTTCATCAGCATGAAGGACAGGTTTCGTTTCGTCAGTTCCCGATCTTTTTCCATGGACCTGGCCAGTGCCAATCCCAGCGGAGAAAGCGAAAATTCGCCTTCGCTGGCCAAGCCGGCGCCATCGGTGCGCAACAAGATGCCCTGCGCTTTCAAGCGCGCGATCATGTTCGTTGCGCGCTGGGCTTCGGTTTCGCTGTCGACCTGGGCAAGTTCATATACCGGCGCGAAGATACGGCGCAAGGTTTCACCGTCGAGGCTCGGCTCCACGGCATCGAGCAAATACGCGTGCAGACCCGCCAGGAAAGCCGCCTCTTCCCTGTCGAGATCCAGGGTGAAGTTGGCATGCCAGGCCTCTGCGACGACTTCGGCGACCGATACGGACGCGTCTGGTGGATCGGAAGATGGATCGACGCGCATGAGTGGTCGGCACGGCTTGAGTTAAAACATGCAGTCTACTGACGAGCAACCACCCGAGTTTGACGCATATCATGAGCTGCAGGCGCCCTAGGAAGGGCCACCAGCCATGCCAAAACAGTGTATCGGGACAGCCTCAGCGTACACCAAGTGTGGCTGTACAGGTGAACTCGCCCGGACCCTCGTTGTTGGAGACTTGTCTCTTGATTCGTATTTCGTTTCTGGCCCGAGACGGTTCAGTTTTATCATTGTTTCGGTATCGAGTTAGTTAGTTACGCTTTCACCCGGCACAAGCTCTGCCACAAGTTGACAAACTTTTCCGCGGCCTGCAGATGATAATGATTCTGATTTACCACTCTCGCTTACGCCACCACATGTACCTGCTCTCGAACCCAGTCAACACCGCACGCCGCCGCTGCGCCCTCGCCGCCGCCGGCGCCCTGCTCGTCCTGTCCGCACTCCCGGCCCTGGCCCAATCCAAAGTTGACATCAAGCACGCCAGCGGCACCACCGCCGTCGTTCCCAATCCAAAGAAGGTCGTCGTCCTCGACCTGACCAGCCTCGACACCATGGCCGCCCTCGGCATCGACGTGACCGGCGTACCGGAGTCGCCAATGCCGAAGCACCTGGCCCGCTTCAGCGACAAGAAGTACGCCCGGGTCGGCACCCTGTTCGAACCCGACTTCGAGGCGATCCATGCCGCCGCGCCGGACCTGATCGTGGTCGGCGGCCGTTCCCAGGCCAAGTACAAGGATCTGGCAAAGATCGCCCCGACCATCGACATGACGGTCGATCGTACCGACCTGATCAAGAGCGTCGAGCGCAACACCAACCTGCTGGCTGGCCTATTCGGCAAGCAGGCGCAGGCCAAGGTGCAGCTCGACAAGCTGCACGCCTCGATCGCCGGTCTGAAAGCCAGGGCCTCCACTGCCGGCAGCGCACTGATCGTGCTGACGACGGGCGGCAAGATGAGCGCCTATGGCCCGGGCTCGCGCTTCGGTGTCCTGCATGATGCCTTCGGCTTCAAGCCGGCGGTGGCCACGCTGCAGACCTCGAACCACGGCCAGGCGGTCTCGTTCGAGTTCATCCAGAAAACCAACCCGGACTGGCTGTTCGTCATCGACCGCGACGGCGCCATTGGCCGCCAGGGCGCCTCCGCACAGCGCCTGCTCGACAACGAACTGGTGCGCCAGACCAAGGCCTGGCAGAACAAGCGGGTGGTCTACCTCGATGGCGGCAACTGGTACACCCTGGGCGGCGCGGGCTTGACCGCGATCCAACAGAACATCGACCAGCTGGCGCAGGCCCTCGACGCCAAACGATGAGCCATCTTGCCGAACCGGCGCCGGCATCTGGCGGCGCCGCGACGGCAGCGGTCCGGCGCCCGGCCTCGCATGGCTGGCTGGCGCTGGTGCTGGCCGTCGCCCTGATCCTCTCCCTGCTCAGCATCAGCATCGGCGCAGGCGACTTCAGCTTCGCCGGCCTGTTGGCCGGCACCGATACCCAGGCCTGGCAACTGTTCGCCGTCAGCCGCCTGCCGCGCACCGTCGCCCTGCTGCTGGCCGGGATGGCGCTGGCGGTCGCCGGGCTGATCATGCAGATGCTGGTGCGCAACCGCTTCGTCGAACCCTCGACCGCGGGCACGATCGAATCGGCCACGCTTGGCATCCTGGTCGTCATGCTGCTGGCGCCGGACACGCCGGTGCTGGGCAAGATGCTGGTTGCCACCGCCTTCGCCATGGCGGGCACGCTCGCTTTTCTCGGCCTGCTGCGCCGCATTCCCTTGCGCTCGCCCTACCTGGTGCCGCTCGTCGGCCTGATCCTGGGCGGCGTGGTGCAGGCCGTCACCACCTTCTTCGCCGTCCGTCACGACATGCTGCAAACCCTGCACGCCTGGACCGTCGGCGATTTTTCCGGCGTGCTGCGCGGGCGCTATGAATTGCTGTGGATCGGCTTCGGCCTGGCCGGGGCGGCGTACCTTGCCGCCGACCGCTTCACGGTGGCCGGCATGGGGCAGCAGTTCACCACCAACCTGGGCCTGGACTACCGGAAACTTACCCTGGCGGGCCTCTTAATCGTGTCGGCAATCGCCTCGGTGGTCGTGGTCACGGCCGGCAGCATCCCCTTCCTTGGGCTGATCGTGCCGAACGTCGTCAGCCTGCTGTTCGGCGACAACATGCGGCGCTCGGTGCCCTGGGTGGCGCTGCTGGGCGGCGTGTTCGTGCTGGCCTGCGACATCGCCGGCCGGCTGGTCGCTTATCCGTACGAGATTCCGATCGGTACCGTGGTCGGCATCGTGGGCAGCGTGCTGTTCCTGGTCTTGCTATTGCGGGGGCGCCGTGCGGCATGACGTCTCTCCACGCATGCGCATGGGCATCCTGGCGACGCTGGCCGCCGCTGCGATCGCCACCTACATGCTGGCCGGTGCGAACGGCAACTGGGGCTTCGTGCTGCCTTTCCGCGGCGCCAAGCTCGCGGCCATGCTGCTGGTGGCGTTCGCGATCGCCGTCTCGACCGTGCTGTTCCAGGCCATTACCCACAACCGCATCCTGACGCCCTCGGTGATGGGTTTCGATGCCCTCTACATCCTGATCCAGGCCTTGATGGTGCTCGGCATGGGGATCAACCCCGCCCAGGGCGAAGAGCGGCAGACGGTGCAGTTCCTGGTCGAGGTGGCCGCCATGACCGGCTTCGCCTGCCTGCTGTTCTGGGGCGTGTTCAACGGCGCGGCGCACAGCCTGCACCTGATGCTCCTGATGGGGATCGTGTTCGGGCTGCTATTCCGCAGCCTCTCCAGCCTCGTGGTGCGCCTCATCGATCCAAACGAGTTCGCCTACCTGCAGGACCGCATGTTCGCCTCGTTCAGTGCAGTTGAGACCGGTTTGCTGTGGGCGTGCGCGCTGGCGATCGGGCTGGCGTCGGCGATTGCCTGGCGCCTGCGCCGTTCCTACGACGTGCTGGCGCTGGGGCGCGACGTCGCCGTCAACCTGGGCGTGCCTTACCGGCGCACGGTGATGGCGACGCTGGTCGCAGTCTCCGTGATGGTGGCCGTGTCCACCGCCCTGGTCGGGCCGGTGCTGTTCTTTGGCCTGCTGGTGAGCAACCTGGCGTATGTAACGATGGGCAGCGACCGGCACCGCTGGCTGGTGCCGGCCGCCGTGCTCTGGGCGGTCATTTTCCTGGTCGGCGGGCAGGCCCTGCTCGAACGGATACTGAAGTTGAACGCGACCATCAGCATCGTCATCGAATTCGCGGGCGGGCTCCTGTTCCTGCTCCTCATTACCCGCAGAAAGCAAACATGATCAAGATATCCGGACTCGGCAAACGCTATGGCCACACGGTCGTGGTCGACGGCGTGTCGCTCGAGATTCCCGCCGGCGGCCTGACCGCCATCATCGGCCCCAACGGCGCCGGCAAGTCGACGGTGCTGTCAATGGTGAGCCGGCTACTGCCCCCCAGCAGCGGTAGCGTGCTGGTCGACGGCATCGACGTCATGCACGGCGACACCAAGGCCTTGGCGAAGCGCCTGGCGATCCTGCGCCAGGACAATCACCTGCCGCTGCGACTGACGGTGCGCGACCTGGTTGCCTTTGGACGCTTCCCGCACTCGGGCGGGCGCCTGACGCTGGCCGACAAGGAGCACGTCGAGCGCGCCATCGGCTGGCTGAACCTGGGCGAACTGGCCGAGCGCTTCCTCGACGAACTGTCGGGCGGCCAACGCCAGCGCGCCTTCGTGGCAATGGTGCTGTGCCAGGACACCGACTATGTGCTGCTGGACGAGCCGCTGAACAACCTCGACATGCGCCATGCGGTGGACATGATGGGCATCCTGCGCCGCGCCGCGGACGACCTCGGCAAGACCGTGGTGCTGGTCCTGCACGACATTAATTTCGCGTCCTGCTACACCGACCGCATCATTGCCATGCGCGACGGCCGCCTGGCCCACTATGGCACGCCGCAGGAGATTATCCGGCCCGAGGTCTTGAGTCCCTTGTACCAGCTCGATATCGCCGTGCACGAGGTGGGCGGCCAGCGCATCTGCACCTATTATCGTTGATTGCCCATCCGCCGCCGGCCGCCCCGCTCCCGGGTGGGCCGGGCCGGCTACCGGGCGCCCTTCATCCTGGTCGCTTGTTTTCGGGATGTGTTGTGTCCGTAGTCCGTTACATCGATTTCTTTGTTTTTTGGTTTGGCCTTAGTTGGTTAGTTACGTTTTTATGGTAGGGTGTGGCATGTTCTTTTGATGTGAGCGCATGATGCACACCATCGTTTCCTGGGATGCCGATCCCATCAAGGCCTTCAAGGCGTTCATCGCCAGCACCGCCTTTGCCGAGACCGGCCGGCGCCAGCGCGCCGACGGCACGCTGCGGGTGCTGTCCGCCGAGTCGGCCAGGATCTATATTTTCATGTTCCAGAACTTCGCGAGCTGGTGCATGGAACAGGGTCTTGTCTTCTCCACCCTCACCCACGCCGACCTGCACCGCTTCATCGACCGTAGCGTCAAGGGCAAGCGTGTCCTGAACAGCAAGATCGCCTATCGCTACCTGCGCCTGCTGGAGCGCTGCTACGAGCACCTGGCCGTGGACCCGAACCCGGCCCAGCAGGCCATCCTCGGCATCGACCGCGCCCACATGACGAAGGACGAGGCCGGCCGCACCCTGTCCGACGACCAATTGCAGCGCTTCTTTGCCGCCCTCCCCGCCGATGCCCCGCGCAAGCGGCGCAACACGCCCTTCGACGGCTGGAAGCGCCGGCGCGACCGCGCCATGCAGGTGGTGATCGCACTGGCCGGGCTGCGCGTATCGGAAGCGGTAGGCCTGCTGGTGGGCGAGCTGGGCAGCCAGCCCGGCCTCGACGGATCGATCGTGCTGACCATTACGCCCGACGAAAAGCACGACACCAGCCACGAACATGCGGTCACCCTGCCGCGCGAAGGCGTCGAGGAATTGCTGCCCTGGCTGCAGGAGCGCGCGGCGATGAAGATTCCCGGCGAGTTCGTCTTCCCGGCCAACGTGGGCGGCGCCAGGCTGACGCGCAAGACGGTGTACGTGCAGATGCGCGCCACCTTCGAGCGCGCCGGCATGGACCTGTCGCGCGCCGGCGGGCGCACCCTGCGCAACACCTTTGCCCGGCGCCAGCTCGACAGCGGCACCCAGCCCGACGAACTGAAGGACGTGCTGGGCCTGGCCCTGGAACGCTCGGCCGCCGACTACAAGCTCACGCGCGTGACGCCCGATCCGTCGGAGTGAGGGGCTCGGACATCGCCGGCGCGCGATTGAGCGGCATCAAACGCCGCGCTTGGCCGGACGGCAGACTGGGGCCGTCCGCGCGCCCGGCGCGCCTACCCGAGGAGCGACCATTTTCAAGCAGATCCTGTTGCCCACCGATGGCTCCGCGCTGTCGGAACGCGCCGTGCTGGCCGGCGTCAGCTTCGCAAAAGACGTCGGGGCCCAGGTGGTGGGCTTCACCGCCCTGCCCGACTTCCGCACCTTTACCGCCGACGCCGAGATGCTCGCCACCACCGAGGACGAATACCTGGCCACGAGCGAGGCGCGCGGCGCGAAGAACCTGGCCGTGGTCGAGAACGCCGCGCGCAGCGCCGGCGTGCCCTGCGCCAGCCTCATCGCGCGCTCGAACCAGCCCTACGAAGCGATCCTGCAGGCGGCGCGCGAGCGCGGCTGCGACCTGATCGTGATGGCCTCGCACGGCCGCCACGGCATCACCGGCATGCTGCTCGGCAGCGAGACGCAGAAGGTGCTGGTGCACAGTGCGATCCGTTCTTCCAAACTTACGCAAAGCTAACCGTAATCAACTTCTCTGTTGGATTCCTGCTTCACTGGGGCCGGTTTCACTCAGCGCATGCAGCACAGGGCCAGCGCCTTCCCCTCCACAGGCCGACACGGTGGAACTCACCGCCATGTTTCTTAGGTTGACTGCCGCATTGACGTCGCGGTCATGCAGTGTTGCGCATCCAGGACAGGTCCACTGGCGTACGTCGAGGCTGAGTGCATCTAGCTTGCAACCACAGCACGAACAGATCTTGCTGCTGGGGTACCAGCGATCGGTGACGATCAACTGGCCACCGCGCCGCTGCGCTTTGTACAAGAGCTGGCGGCGCAGTTCGGCAAAGCCCATGTCGGCAATCGCACGCGACAGGCACCGGTTGCCGAGCATGCCCTTGACGTGCAGATCCTCGATGCCAATGGTGTGAAAGCGCCGGGTGATACTTGCGCTAAGCTGGTGCAAGCCGTTCGCGCGCGCGTTAGCGATCCTGGCATGCAGGCGAGCCAGTTTGGCTCTTGCCTTCTTGCGGTTGCACGAGCCTTTTACTTTGCGTGACAAAGCGCGTGACAGACGACGTAGGCGATCCAGTAGTGTTTGCAGCGCTCTTACCCCAACAACTTTCTCTCCGGTCGACAAAGTGGCCAGGTGCGTCACTCCAAAATCGATGCCTACCGCGCCTTGGTTTTCGGCTGGCGGCAGCTGTGCGTCGGGAGTGTCAATGCTGATGCTTGCATACCAGTGGTCGGCCGCGCGTGAAACGGTCGCAGCGACAATTCGTCCGGTGTAGCGCGGGGCCTCGCGCATCTTCAGCCATCCGAGTTTTGGAATACGAATGCGACACCCATTAACCTTGATCAGGTCGTTACTCAATGTGAACCGGTCGTTGATGCCCTTGTGCCGGAATCTCGGATAGCGTGCGCGTTTCTCGAAGAAATTCTGAAAAGCGCGGCCCAACTGCATGATCGCCATCTGTGGCGCATTCTTCGTCACTTCCAGCATCCATGGGAACTGCGTGCGCTTGATGGCATTGAGCTGGCGCCGCAGCGCTGCTTCGTTTGGCTCGGGCAAGGCTGGGTCGAATTTGCACGCTTCGAATTGCCGTCCCCATTCGGCCAGTGCCCAGTTGTAGGCGAACCGCGCGGTCCCAGCTGCACGCGCCAAATACGTTGCCTGAACCTTGTTGGGGTCGAGCCGAATATGATGGGCAAGGATCATCACGCCTCCTTTGTCCCACGTTTGACACCGTCGATCAGTTTCTGGTTCCGATGACTGCGCCTGTCACTCAGCTGTACAGTAGACCAGAATAAAAGTGCTGTTATGGATGGTAATGAGGGAAGAAACTTATCCATCTCGGATAAGTGTGGACATGTTTCGATCAATTGCCGGTTACTGCTAAAAAACCGGTGCTGGTATATCGCTGCCGCACTCGCGCAGACGCCCCAGGAAATCGGCAAGAAAGCGATGAAAAAAAGCGCCGCAACGAATGCGGCGCCTTCAGCACGGGGAGCAGCCAGTAGCCCGGATCAGATCCAGTAGATCAACGCAGCCACGCCGACGATCAGCGCCACCTTGGTGATCTTGTACGCGGTCTTGTTCCAGGCTTTGTAACGGCGGCGGTACTGACCCATCACGTGCGAGATGCGGAACAATTTGCTGACCAGGCCGGTCTGGTCGCCGGTTTCGTTCGGCGAGCTGGCGGCCGTCATCATGGTGCGGCCGAGCCAGCGGTTGATGGCCTGCATCCAGCGGTAGCGCATCGGGCGCTCGACGTCGCAGAACAAGATCACGCGGTCGCTGTCGCTGCCGTTGATGGCCCAGTGGATGAAGGTTTCGTCGAAGATCACGCCTTCGCCGTCGCGCCAGCTGTGGCGCTGGCCGTCGACGTCGATGAAGCAGCGGTCGTCGTTCGGCGTGGCCAGGCCCAGGTGGTAGCGCATCGAGCCGGCGAAGGGGTCGCGGTGCGGGTTCAGCTTGGCGCCGGGCGGCAGCTCGGCGAACATCGCGGCTTTCACCGAAGGAATCGATTGCAGCAGCGCATAGGTCTGCGGGCACAGGCGCTCGGCCGATGGGTGGCTGGCGTCGTACCACTTCAGGTAGAAGCGCTTCCAGCCGGTCTTGAAGAAGGAATTGAAACCCGCGTCGTCGTTCTGCTCGGCGGCCTTGATCTTCTTCAGCGCCAGCATGTTCTCGGCTTCGGCGCGGATGACCTGCCAGTTCTGCTGCAGCGGCGCCAGATCGGGGAATTCGCGCACCGGGATGTAGGGCGTGCTCGGCACCTTCGAGAACAGGTGCATGAAGATGTTAATCGGGGCCATGAACGACGAATGGTCGAACAGCTGGCGTCCGAACGGCAGGCGCACCTTGCCGCGGAAATGAATGTGGAGAATCGAAAGAAAATAGAAACCGACGACCACCCACTTCATCATGCACTCCCAGAACTGACCACACGGTCAGCATCGAATTAAACAGGGCGCAAGAATAGCATATCCGCCAGGCGGCCGTCCGGCGCCCGGCGAAATCGACAGCGGACTGTCGCGTTCATGACGAAGCACGCGCTGAAGCCGCCGCCAGTTCGCCGAAGCGAACCGATACAGCCGCGGCACGCGCCGCGCGCTACATCAATGCAGCGCCGTCATGGCATAGCCCTTTTCGGAGAGCTGGCCATTCAGGTTGTCGATATCGTAGTCCGGCAGTTGCTCGGCGTTGTCGTCGACTTCGAAGGCGCGGGCCTCCACTTCCCAATCGGTATTGGTGGCTTCTTCAGGGATGTTGCGGGTTTCCGGCACGGCCAAGTAGGAGAACTTGCCGTCGCTTTCGGCTCTGCGGTAGATGTCCAGGCGCATAATCGTTTCCTTACGTTAAAGCTCGCTTTCGGATGAAAGCGGACGACTCCACAGTAACGAAGCACGCCGCGTGCGTCTGTTAATTGCCCCACACTCTGCCGGACAGGGCGCAATCAGCGCCCTGGCGACAAGCCCAAGATGCGTGCCGGCAATAAGACGATCGCGCGCAGCAACGCGAACACGGCCTCGACGCCGATCCCGAGCAGGCGGAAAGGCAGGAGCAGCAGCCAGACCAGGGGATAGGCCAGCAGCGCCAGCAAGGCCAGCGGCCAGCACAGGAAGAGTAAAAGCAGCCACAGCAGGAAGCCCATCATTGCGCACCCGGTCAGTTGAGGAAACCGCAGTGTAGGCAGGCGCCCCGGCCGCATCAAGCGGCCCCGGGACGAACGGCGCCGCGGCGGGGTCGAACTGCCGCCGGCGCCGACGAACGGGTGGGTAGATCAGGCGCGCAGGAGCCGGACGCTCAGGCGAACGCGGCGACAAGCCGCGGTGCGGCGGCCCGCGCCTCCTCGTTCGCACCGACATCGGCATCGGCATCGACTGCCAGCGTGACGCGCAGCGCAGCCTGCAGCGACGGAATCGAGGCGCCGGCACGGTACTGGAAGGACACCTGCACCACGTCGCCGGCCACCACGTCGAGCGCACGCGCCAACGGCAGCGTCATGTAATGGTTCAGCCAGTCGATGGTGCTGCCGCTTTCCTGCACAATCGACAGGACGTTCTTGGTGACGAAGCGCAACGCATTCAGGCTGCCGTCCTGCTCGACGATGAAGCTGCCTTGCCAGGCGATCAGCTTGTCGACCGGCCCGGCAAAGTCGAGCACGCTGTACACGGCCGGCTGGGCCAGCCCGACCGTGCCCGGATAAACGGCCGTGGTTTCCTGGAACTGCACGATCGGCGCGTAATAGCCGTGGAAGCTGTACTCCTGCTGCAGCGGCTGCACTGCCATTACCACCGCTTCGGGCATGAAAATTGGCAGCGGGCCGCCGAAGCGTTCGAGGTAGCGCGCCTTGAAGGCTTCGATCACGTCGACCTGCTTTTCGCGCAGCATGGCAACGTGGATCATTTCGCAGATCACGACGTCTACCGGTTCCGGCGGCAGGTAGTCAAAGGCGTCGGCGTGGATCACCTCGACCTTGTGGCCATTCGGGTTCTGCGCCAGGAAGCGGCGCGCCTCGCGCACCAGGTCAGGGTTGAACTCGACGCAATACACCTTCTCGGCCTGCTGGGCCGCGAAAAACGACAGCACGCCGGTGCCGCCGCCCAGTTCCAGTACCTTCATGCCGGGTCGGACGGCATGCGCGATCGCATCACGGAACGCGTCCATGCGGTTCCCATCCATCAGCATGTTGTGATGGTAGTGGACAGGAATAAATTGGCCGAGGTAGCAGCTCTCGATTTCGCGTTCGTTCAGCATGGGATCCTTGTTGTCGGCGACGGCGCAGGCTGCCGCATGGGTCGATGGAATACGAACAGTATGCCTGCGCCGGGTGCGCGGCAAAGGCAGGAGCTGATGCGAAATCACCCTTTAATTCCGGATAAGCACGTCGCGCCACGCGGGGCGCCCGGCAAGCACCGGTCAGCGCGGACCCTGGCGGATCGCCCTGGCCACCCGCGGCTTGCCGGCGCGTTCGGCCAGTTGCTCGGGTGTCAGGCCTTCGCTGTTCTTCAGCGCCGGGTTGGCGCCATGCTTCATCAACAGCAGGGCGGTATCGTCCTTGCCTTCGCGCGCCGCCATCATCAGCGGCGTGTAGGCGCCGGTCTTCAGCGGCGACACCGCATCGATCCTGGCGCCGCGTTGCAGCAGGATGCCGACGATCTCGTTGTCCCCCGCGGCCGCCGCATAATGCAGCGCCGTCCAGCCGGGCTGGTTCACCCTGGCGCCCTTGGCCAGCAAGGCTTCGACGGCCGCGCGGTTGCGCTTGAAGGCCGCCATCATCAGGGCCGTGTTGCCGTTCACGGCCGCCGCGTCCAGCTGCGTGCCGGGGTGGGCGAGAAACACTTCCAGCACGCGCATCGCATCTTCGCGCACCGCCAGCACCAGGCCCGGCTCGCCGCCGAGGGGATTGAGCTGGTTGGCGTTGACGACCGAACCGATCATCGCCTTGACGGTCCGGTCGTCGTCGAGCTGGACGGCGCGGAAGAAGGCGGTCAGCTGGCGCCCGTCGGGCGGCGATGTGGCCACAGGCGCGGCGTGGACCAGGCCGGCGCCGGCACACATCGCGAACAGGATACTGCGAAGGATGGTGCGGCGCTTTGGGGTCATGTCAGGCCCTGGCGTGCTGGAACAGGTTGAAGAAGTTCTCGGAGGTGCGGTCCGCCACTTCGCGCAGCGGCACGCCTTTCAGGTTGGCGATGAACTCGGCCACGTGCGGCACGTAGCCCGGCTCGTTCACCTTGCCGCGGTAGGGCACCGGCGCCAGGTAGGGCGAATCGGTTTCGATCAGGATGCGTTCCAGCGGAATCGTGCGCGCCACTTCCTGCAGGTCCTTCGCGCTCTTGAAGGTCACGATGCCGGAGAAGGAAATATAGAAGCCCATCTCGATGGCCGCCTCGGCCACTTCCAGCGACTCGGTAAAGCAGTGCATCACCCCGGCCACGCCACCCGCCGCCACCGCCGCGCCCTCTTCCTGCAGGATGCGGATGGTATCGGCACTGGCCGAGCGGGTATGGATGATCAGCGGCTTACGCGTTTCGCGCGATGCCCGGATATGCGTGCGGAAGCGTTCGCGCTGCCATTCGAGGTCGCCCTCCAGGCGGTAATAGTCGAGGCCGGTCTCGCCGATGGCGATGATCTTCGGGTGGTCCGCCAGCTCGACCAGTTGCTGCACGCTCGGTTCGGGCGTGTCCTCGTAGTCGGGATGGACGCCGACCGAGGCGAAAATGTGGGGATATTGCTCGGCCAGGGCGAGCACCGAGGGGAATTCCGGCAAATTGACCGACACGCACATGGCGTGCGTGACCTTGTTCTCGGCCATCTTGGCCAGGATCTCGGGCATCCGGGCGGCCAGCTCGGGGAAATTGATGTGGCAGTGGGAATCGATGTACATGTCGCCATTGTAAAGGCAGGCGCCTGACTGTGCCACGCAGCCGGGCGCCTAGCCTTCAGGCAGAGGTTTACTCGACCACGCGCTTGCCCAGGATGATCAGGTCGCGCTCGACACCATCCAGGTTGGCTACCCGCGGGAAATTGGCCCAGGTATCGAAGCCGAACTTGCGGAACAGCGCCAGGCTCGGCGCGTTGTGGCCGAAGATGAAGCCGAGCAGCGTATGCACCTTGATCTGCGGCGCAAAGGCGATCGCCTGCTCCAGGCAATACTTGCCCAGCCCCTTGCCGCGCCAGGCTTCGGCAATGTAGATCGACAGCTCGGCCGTACCCGAATAGGCCGGGCGGCCATAGAAATTCGAGTAAGACATCCAGCCGATGACTTCCGGGTTTGCCGCAGCATTTTCCGCACCATCGTCGGCGGCGTGGATGGTCCACAGCGGGCGGCGTTCCGGCGTGTGGTCGTTGAACCAGCCCACGCGCGATTCGACCGACACGGGTTCGGTGTCGGCGGTGACTTCGCGCGAAGCGATGGTGGAATTGTAGATGTCGACGATGACGGGCAAGTCGTCGCGGCGGGCGAGGCGGTGAACGTAGGACGGCATGAAGGAAAAAAGAAAGTTACAGGGTATGGGTGGCGCGCGACGAGCGCAAGGCGGCGCCGAGGATGTCTTCGATGCGGGCCTTGGCGCGCTGGCCGGTTTCGTCGGCCGGGAAATGCACGCCGACGCCCTGCGCCTTGCTGTTGTTGGCGCCGGCCGGGGTAATCCAGGCCACTTTCCCGGCGATCGGGTACTTGGCCGCATCTTCCATCAGCGACAGGATGAGGTAGATCTCGTCGCCGATCTTGTAGGGCTTGTTGGTCGGCACGAACAGGCCGCCGTTCTTCAGGAAGGGCATGTAGGCGGCATACAGGGCCGCCTTTTCCTTGATCGACAGCGACAGCACCGCCGGCCGCGGCAGCAGCGCAGCATTCGGGTCGGTGGTGTTGCCGCTCGTGTTTCCGCTAAGGTTGCTGCTCATTGCGTTCCTCTCAAACGGGGCTGCAGCAGGATGTGTAATCGAGCAGCATGTCTTCGACGAATAGTTTAGCCGACAACGGGTGATCCGCCACCGCGCGCCGTTCGTTTGCGGACTTCACCGCACGCAATACATTCCCAGTGTGCACGTTGCCGGCCAGGGCGGCAAGTTCCTTCTGGTAGCGCGGATAGTAACGCACCACGCCAGACAATTTCATCGACAGCAAATCGTACAGCCAGCGCTGCTGCCAGGCCACCAGCGCCGCCAGCGGCGTCTTGCTGAGTTTCTCGGCACTGCGCAGCGCGCTCTCGGCCGACGGCCGCGCCAGGAAGTGCAGCAGGGCCTCGAGTTCCTCGCGGCTGCCGGTCTCGGCCTGGTTGCGCGCCGCCAGCGGGGCGCCGCCTTCCTCGCGCAGCCAGCTGTCGGCATCCGGCACGCCCCCCTCCTTCAGCCAGGCCAGGGCCGCGGCGTGGTCCGGCATCGGCAGCGCGAACTTGCGGCAGCGCGACAGGATCGTCGGCAGCAGGCGGTCAAGCCCGTTCGAGGCCAGCAGGAACACGGTGCCCGGCGGCGGCTCTTCCAGTGTCTTCAGCAAGGCGTTCGAGGCCGGCATGTTCAGCGCCTCGGCCGGATACAGCACCACCACCCGCAAGCCTTGCCTGTGGGTCGAGATGTTCATGAAGTCCGCCAGGTTGCGGATCTGCTCGATCTTGATTTCTTTCGAGGGCGCCTTGGTCGACTTCGATTTCTTCTCGCCATCCGTACTGGCCCCTTCTTCGCCTTCCGGCGCGGGGTCGTCTTCCAGCGCTTCCGGCCGCACGCGCCGGTAGTCGGGATGGTTGTGCTGCACGAACCAGCCGCAGGACGCGCAGGCGCCGCAGGCGTGGCCGTCGGGCTGCACGTTTTCGCACAACAGGGCTTGCGCAAAGGTCTCGATGAAGTCGGCCTTGCCAATGCCGGCCGGGCCGTGGAACAGGATGGCGTGCGGCAGGCGCTCGCGCATCTGCTGCAGGCGGGTCCAGGCGGTTTGCTGCCAGGGGTAGATCACAAGAATTTCTCCAGGGCCTCGCGGAGAGTCTGCTGCGTGGCCTCGATGCTGCGGGTCGAATCGACGACGATGAAACGGTCCGGGAACTGCGCCGCGCGGCGCAGGTATTCGGCGCGGCAGCGGGCAAAGAAGGCGCCCTGCTCCTGCTCGAACTTGTCCAGGGTGCGGGTGGCGTCCAGCCGTTCGCGCGCCACTTCCAGGGGCACGTCGAACAGCAGGGTCAGGTCGGGCTGCAGCTGCGGATGGACCCAGGCTTCCAGCGCTTCCATCTTGGCGCGGTCGAGGCCGCGCCCGCCGCTCTGGTAGGCGAAGCTGGCGTCGCTGAAGCGGTCCGACAGCACCCAGGCGCCCGAGGCCAGGCCGGGTTCGATCACCTGCGCGATATGCTCGCGGCGGCTGGCGAACATCAGCAGCGCCTCGGTTTCCAGGTGCATGGTGTCGTGCAGCAGCAGGTCGCGCAGCTTTTCGCCGAGCGGCGTGCCGCCCGGTTCGCGCGAAGCAACGACCCGCTTGCCGCGCGACTTGATCAGTTCGGTGACGAAGCCGATGTGGGTGGACTTGCCGGCGCCGTCGATGCCCTCGAAGGTGATGAACTTGCCGCGCATGGGATTCTGGATGCTGCTCATGGCCGCGACACTCCCCGCTGGTACTGGTTCACGGCGCGGTTATGGTCGTTCAGGTTGTCCGAGAACTGGCTGGTGCCGTCGTTGCGCGAGACGAAATACAGGGCGTCGGTCTTGGCCGGCGCCATGGCCGCGGCCAGCGACTGCACGCCCGGCAGCGAGATCGGCGTCGGCGGCAGGCCGTAGCGGGTGTAGGTATTGAACGGGGTGTCGGTCAGCAGATCCTTCTTGGCGATCTTGCCCTCGTAGCGCGAGCCCATGCCGTAGATCACGCTGGGGTCGGTCTGCAGCATCATGCCGGTACGCAGGCGGTTCACGAACACGCCGGCGATCATGGCGCGCTCGCTCTTCTGGCCGGTTTCCTTTTCCACGATCGAGGCCATGATCAGCGCCTCGTAGGGATTCTTGTAGGGCAGGTTCGGGTCGCGCTTTTCCCAGGCCGCGTTCAGGCGGTTCACCAGCATCTGGTGCGCCTGGCGGTAGATCTGCAAATCGCTCGATCCCTTGGCGAACAGATAGGTGTCGGGGAAGAACAGGCCCTCGGGCTGCTTGAATTCCGGGCTGATCTTCGCCATCAGCTCGGTATCCGACATCTGCGCCGTTTCGTGGCGCAGGGTCTTGGTGGCGGCGATCGCCTCGCGCATCTGGCGGAAGGTCCAGCCTTCGATGATGGTCACGGCTTCCTGGGCGAATTCGCCGCGCACCAGCTGCGTGAGCAGGCGGCGCGGCGTGGTGTTCGGTTTCAGCTCGTAGCTGCCGGCCTTGATGCGCGCGCTGTCGCCGGAAGAGCGCGCCAGCAGCTGGAACAGGAAGGGGTTCACGGGCACGCCGGCCTTGGCCATCTGCTGGGCAGCCGCGTTCACGCCGCTGCCTGGGGTGATGGTGAATTCGATCGGCGGCTCGGCCGTGGTCAGCGGGTGGCCCGACCACCAGGCGAATCCGCCGGCCGCCGCGACTGACACGATCGCGCCGGTGAAGATGAGTTTTTTTATCAGTGCCATTCTGTTTTTGGGTGTTACGGCGCCTCGAAAACCGTCGCATAGCAGGTTTGCGAGGTTCCGGTTTTTCGCCGTCTCCGGCGCGATTTGCTCGACAACTCTATAATGAGGCCGTAATGATATAGCCTAATCGCACAGCATATTGCATTTATGAGCAACTGGACAGACTATCTGGCGTCGCACGGCGCCCGCTTCCATATCGATGAAGCGACCCAGGCCGAAGACTTCGGCCGCACCCTCACCGCAGACGAACTAGCGGCTGGCTTCGTCGCACCCGTGACCGACCTCGGCCTGATCGCCGTGGCCGGCGAGGATGCGGCCGGCTTCCTGCACAACCAGCTCACCAATGACGTCGAGCACCTCGGCACGGGCGAAGCGCGCCTGGCCGGGTATTGCACGCCGAAGGGCCGCTTGCAGGCGACTTTCCTGTACTGGCGTGATGCGGAGGCGGTCTACCTGCAGCTGCCGCGCGCCATCCAGGCGCCGCTGCAAAAGCGCCTGAGCATGTTCGTGCTGCGCGCCAAGGCCAAGCTGCGCGATGCGACCGCCGAAGATCCCTTCGCGGCCGTGCTCGGCATCGGCGGCGCGAAGGGCGAAACGGCGCTGCGGGCCCAGGTGAGCGAGCTGCCGGCCGCGCCCTACGGCAAAGTCACTGGCGCGCACGGCACCGTGATCCGCCTGGCCGACGCCTTCGGTGCGCCACGCTACCTGTGGGTGACGTCGTCCGCCAGCGCCCAGGCGGCCTTCCCTGCGCTGGCGGGTGAGCTCGCGCTCGGCGGCAACGCAGCCTGGCAGCTGGCCGCCATCCATGCCGGCGTGCCGCAGGTGACGCAGCCGACCCAGGAACAGTTCGTGCCGCAGATGATCAACCTGGAATTGCTGGGCGGCGTGAACTTCAAGAAGGGCTGCTACCCGGGCCAGGAAATCGTCGCGCGCAGCCAGTATCTCGGCAAGCTGAAGCGCCGTACGGCCCTTGCCACGGTCGAGAACGCCGCCGCGCGTGCCGGCGACGAAGTGTTTGCGACCGCCGACCCGGACCAGCCCTGCGGCATGGTGGTCAACGCCGCGCCGAACGGCCGCGGCGGCGCCGACTTGCTGGTGGAAATGAAGCTGGCCGCGCTGGACGAAGACGTGCGCCACGGCTCGGCCGCCGGCCCGGCCCTGCGCTTCCAGTCGCTGCCGTACGCGCTCGATGCGCTCGACGTCTAGCATGGTCGACCTGTACGTGTATTACAAGGTGCCACAGGCGAACGCCGCCCGGCTCGAGCCGCCCGTGCGCGCGCTGCTGGCGCGCCTGGCCGCCGACACCGGCATTTCCGGCCAACTGAAGCGCCGTCCGGAGAGCAAGGACGGCGTACAGACCTGGATGGAAGTGTTTCCCGGCGTCGACGCCAATTTCTCCGCCCTGCTGGAATCGTATGCACGCGAGGCCGGCATCGCCGGTTTGATCGACGGTCCGCGCCGGGCCGAGGTTTTCGTGGAGTTCACATGTGCCTGATCGTCTTTGCCTGGCGTGTCATCCCGGGCGTGCCCGTCATCGCCGCCGCCAACCGCGACGAATTCTATGACCGTCCGGCCGCCCCGGCCGCGCCCTGGCCGGAGAACCCGAACGTGATCGCCGGGCGCGACCTGGAACACGGCGGCAGCTGGATGGGCATCACGCGCGAAGGGCCGGACGGCCCGAAGTTCGCCGCCCTGACCAACATCCGCGCGCCGCACGAGGTGCGGCCGGACGCGCCCTCGCGCGGGGCGCTGGTGGCCGACTTCCTGAAGGGTTCGCTGTCGGCGGCCGACTACCTGGACGTGATTCGCGAGCGCGGCGACATCTATAACGGCTACAACCTGGTGCTGGGCGATGCGAAATCCCTGTACTGGTACTCGAACCGCGCCGGCGACGATGCGCGCAACGGCCAGCCGCTCGAAGAGGGCCGCATCTACGGCATCTCGAACAGCCTGCTGGATGCGCCGTGGCCGAAGGTTACGCGCACCAAGGCGCAGTTCGCCAGCCTGCTGTGCCAGGGCGCGCCGGAAGATGCCTATTTCGAGATGCTGGCCGACACCACGCGCGCGCCGGACATGCGTTTGCCGGAAACCGGCGTGTCGCTCGATTTGGAGCGGGTGCTGTCGGCGGTGTGCATCGAGACGGCCGGGTACGGCACGCGCACCTCGACGGTGGTGAAGCTGTACGACGGCGCGCCGGCGGAGCTGCACGAGCGCATAGTGCGGCCGTAAACACACGGATGCGGGTTCGTGCTTGGGCAGCCCGTAGGGTGGACGGCTTGCCGTCCACGCGTCCAACGAACGGAGGCGTATCGTGACGCTTGGTGGCGCTGAACGAATGCCTGTTTGCGATGCACGGTGTAGTTGAACGCGTGGACGGGGAACCCGTCCACCCTACTACAGCTTCCCGCGCAGGATCTCGCGCACGTGCGGCGTGGCCGCGTACGGATCGGGCGGGTTCTTCGCCCCCACGATCGCCTCCATGCGCTCGGTCACTCCACCGAGCGCGTGCGGATGCGAGAAGATGTAGAACTGCCCGTCGCGGATCGCATCGAAGGTCATGCGCGACACATCCCGCGCCGAGACCTTGCCCGACTCCACCGCCTTGACCGTCAGCGCCTGGGCCGCGATCTGGCTGTTGGTCGGCCCGCCCTCGGCTTTCAGCTCTTCCGGACGGTTGCGGTGCGAATGGCTGATCCCGGTCGGCACGAAGTACGGGCACAGCACCGAGGCGCCGATCGGCGCGTTCACCAGTTGCAGGTCGTGGTACAGCGTCTCCGACAGCGACACCACGGCATGCTTCGACACGTTATAGACGCCCATCGCCGGTGCATTCAGCAGCCCGGCCATCGAGGCCGTGTTCACGATATGCCCCTCGAACGACGGGTCCTTCTTCGCGCATTCCAGCATCGCACGGGTGAACACGCGCACGCCATGGATCACGCCCCACAGGTTCACGCCCAGCACCCATTCCCAGTCCTCGGCGCTGTTTTCCCAGACCAGCCCGCCCGAACCGACGCCGGCGTTGTTGAACACCAGGTGGATGCCGTGGAAGCGCGCCACTGCCGCATCCGCCAGCTCCTCGATGTGGGCCGCCTTGCTGACGTCGCACACCATCGCCAGCACCTCGACACCCTGGGCCAGCAAGGCGTCGGTCGTCTTTTCCAGGGCGTCGGCCTGGATGTCGGCCAGCACCAGCTTCATCCCGAGGCTGGCCGCCGTGTCGGCGAACTCGCGTCCCAGGCCACTGCCCGCGCCGGTGATGACGGCGACTTTTCCGCTGAAATTCTTCATGTAATTCCCCTTCAGACCGCGGACACGCCGCCGTCGACCGCCAGGATCTGGCCTGTGATGTGCTTGCCGGCGTCGGAGGCGAACAGCACCACCGCACCCTTCAAGTCCTCGTCGTCGCCCAGGCGCGCCAGCGGCGCATCCTTGGCCAGCACGTCGGCGCCGATGGTCGCCAGCACGCCCTTGGTCATTTTAGACGGGAAGAAGCCCGGCGCGATCGAGTTCACGGTAATGCCGTGGCGGCCCCATTCGCCGGCCAGCGCGCGCGTGAAGTTCACGATCGCACCTTTCGAGGTGTTGTAGGCGATCGTGCTCATGGTGCCCGGCGGATTCCCGGCCAGCCCGGCAATCGAGGAAATGTTCACGATGCGGCCGTAGCCACGCGGGATCATCGACAGCTTGCCCACCGCCTGGCTCACCAGGAAGATGCTGCGCACGTTCAGGTTCATGACCTTGTCCCAGGCGTCGAGCGGGTGCTCTTCGGCCGGGGCGCCCCAGCTGGCGCCGGCGTTGTTGATCAAAATGTCGATCTGGCCGAGGCGGCGCAGCGCTTCCTCGACAAAGGGCTGCACGTTTGCCTCGTGCGAGAGGTCGGCCGCGATTGCCGAGACCTCGATGCCTTTCGACGTCAGGTGCGCCACGGCGATGTCGAGTTCTTCCTGCTTGCGCGAGGAAATGACCAGGCGCGCGCCCTGCTCGCCGAGCGCTTCGGCCATTTGCAGGCCGAGCCCGCGCGAGCCGCCGGTCACGAGGGCGGTTTTGCCTTGCAGTGAAAAGAGTTCCTGGGTAGTGCGCATGCTGTCTCCGTTGTTATTGGTTTGTTGCGGTTTGTTGCGGTTTGTTGCGTTCAGACTTCGTAATCCATGCACTGGCGCTCGTCGCGCACCGCCTTGAAGAAAGGCATCAGCGCCTTGTGCGTGGGGTGGTTGGCGTAAGCGTCGAGGGCGTCGCGGCTCTCGAAGGCCGAGTTCAGGATCACGTCATAGGTGGCTTCCAGCCCCGGCTGGGCCAGCGCCACCTCGAATTGCAGGATGCCCGGCACGATGGCCGCGCACTCGTCCAGGCGGCGTTTCATTTCCCGGGCATTGCTCAGCCGGTCGGCGCCCTCGGCCTGCGCCTTGAGCTTCCACATCACGATGTGTCGAATCATATCTTTCTCGAATCTTTGTGTTGAGTTTGCAAGGTTTTACGTGTCACAGCACCTCGAACAGCCCCGCCGCGCCCTGGCCACCGCCGATGCACATCGTCACCACGACGTACTTCACGCCGCGCCGCTTGCCCTCGATCAGCGCATGGCCGACCAGGCGCGCGCCGGACACGCCGTACGGGTGGCCGACCGCAATCGCGCCGCCGTTCACGTTCAGGCGCTCCATCGGAATGCCGAGCGTATCGGCGCAATACAGCACCTGCACGGCAAAGGCCTCGTTCAGTTCCCACAGGCCGATGTCGTCCACCGTCAGGCCCGCCTTTTGCAGCAGCTTCGGCACCGCATACACCGGGCCGATGCCCATCTCGTCCGGCTCGCAGCCGGCCACCGCAAAGCCGCGGAACACGCCGAGCGGCGCCAGCCCCTTCGCTTCGGCCATGCGCCGGCTCATCACGATCGAGACCGAGGCGCCGTCGGAGAACTGGCTGGCATTGCCCGCGGTGACCACGCCACCCGGCAGCGCGGTGCGGATCTTCGCCACGCCCTCGAGCGTGGTATCGGCGCGGATGCCTTCGTCGGCGCCGATCGTCACTTCGCGCGTGAGCAGGCGGCCCGAAGCCTTGTCGGCCACGCCCATCACGGTCGTCATCGGCACGATCTCCGCGTCGAAGCGGCCTTCGCGCTGGGCGGCGGCCGCGCGCAGCTGGCTCTGCACGCCATAGACGTCCTGGCGCTCCTTCGCAATGCCGTAGCGCTTGGCCACCATCTCGGCGGTCTGCAGCATCGACCAGTAGATTTCCGGTTTCTGCGCGCGCAGCGCGGGGTCGCGCTGCATGTGGGTATTCATTTCCTGCTGCACGCAGGAGATCGACTCGACGCCGCCGGCCGCGAAAATCTCGCCTTCGCCGGCCAGCACGCGCTGGGCCGCCAGCGCAATCGTCTGCAGGCCCGAGGAGCAGAAGCGGTTGACGGTCATGCCCGGCACCGTCACCGGGCAGCCGGCGCGCAGCGCGATCTGGCGTGCGATGTTGCCGCCGGTGGCGCCTTCGGGATTGGCGCAGCCCATGATCACGTCCTCGACCTCGCCGGCCTCGATGCCGGCGCGCGCGATGGCGGCGGCCAGCACGTGGCCGCCGAGGCTGGCCCCATGGGTCATGTTGAAAGCCCCTTTCCACGACTTGGCCAAGCCGGTGCGGGCGGTCGAAACGATGACGGCGTCTTGCATTCTGGTCTCCCTGGTTGTTGGTATTCGATCAAACCAGAATAGCACAGATAAGTACGGTCGTTCGCAAATATCAAGGCTTGCGCCTCATCATATGCAGCCGGGATTTCGCGGGGCGAAACGCGGTCGAATGTTCAGTACGGGATAGTGGGAAGCCGGGGCCGCGCCGGCCGAGGCGGCATGGCCGTGGCAAGGTCAAGCGGCCCCGTCAAACCTTAGTAAGTTTGCAGTAAGTTTGGAGCAAGCATGACGTAAGTTTGGCGGTCCACACTCCGTTCAGCTGACCAAGTATCGGCTAGTCGCAGACTTTATTACTACACGGAGACAACAACATGGCTATCACACCCGGCATGACCGCTGGCGGCAAGGCAGTGCCTTCCTCCCAGGGAATGACCAAGGAAGAACGCAAGGTGATCTTTGCGTCTTCGCTTGGCACCGTTTTCGAATGGTACGACTTCTACCTCTACGGTTCGCTTGCCGCCATCATCGGCAAGCAGTTCTTCCTCGGCGACCCGACCACCTCCTTCATCTTCGCCCTGCTCACCTTTGCCGCCGGCTTCATCGTGCGTCCTTTCGGCGCGCTCGTGTTCGGCCGCCTCGGCGACATGATCGGCCGCAAGTACACCTTCCTGGTCACCATCCTCATCATGGGCGGCTCGACCTTCCTCGTCGGCCTGCTGCCGGGCCACGCCTCGATCGGCATCGCGGCGCCAATCATCCTGGTCACCCTGCGCATCCTGCAAGGCCTGGCACTCGGCGGCGAATACGGCGGCGCGGCCACCTACGTGGCCGAGCACGCGCCTGAAGGCAAGCGCGGCGCCTTTACCGCCTGGATCCAGACCACCGCGACCATGGGCCTGTTCCTGTCGCTGCTGGTCATCCTCGGCACCCGTACCGCCGTCGGCGAAGAAGAATTCCTGGCCTGGGGCTGGCGCATTCCCTTCCTGCTCTCCGTCCTGCTGCTGGGCATCTCGGTCTGGATCCGTATGTCGATGAACGAGTCGCCGGCATTCGCCAAGATGAAGGCCGAGGGCAAGACCTCGAAGCGTCCGCTGTCGGAAGCCTTCCTGCAATGGAAAAACGCGAAGATCGTCATCCTGGCCCTGGTCGGCCTGACGATGGGCCAGGCCGTGGTCTGGTACACCGGCCAGTTCTACGCCCTGTTCTTCCTGACGCAAACCCTGAAGATCGACGGCCCGACCGCGAATATCCTGATCGCCATCGCGCTGCTGCTGGCCACCCCGTTCTTCCTGGTCTTCGGCGCGCTGTCGGACAAGATCGGCCGCAAGTGGATCATCCTCGGCGGCTGCGTCATCGCCGCGGCCACCTACTTCCCGATCTTCAAGGCCATCACCCACTACGGCAACCCGGCCCTGGAACAAGCCATCAACTCGGCGCCGGTCGTCGTCGTCGCCGACCCGGCATCGTGCAACTTCCAGGTCGACCCGAGCGGCACCCGCAAATTCCCGGCTTCCTGCGACATCGCCACCCGCGTGCTGACCAACGCCTCGGTCAACTACACGACCGTCGACGCGCCGGCCGGCACCGTGGCCACCATCAAGGTCGGCGACAAGGTCTTCCAGTCCTTTAACGCCAACATGACCGCCGACGGCCTGAACTTCGATACCGACAGCAAGGCCCGCGAAGACGCCTTTAAAAAGGAAATCACCGGCGCCCTGAAAACGGCCGGCTATCCGGACAAGGCCGATCCGAACCAGATCAACAAGCCGATGGTCGTGCTGCTGCTGTTCATCCTGGTGCTGTACGTGACCATGGTCTACGGCCCGATCGCCGCCATGCTGGTTGAAATGTTCCCGACCCGCATCCGCTACAGCTCGATGTCCCTGCCTTACCACATCGGTAACGGCTGGTTCGGCGGCCTGCTGCCCACGATCTCGTTCGCCCTGGTGGCCGCCAACGGCAACATCTACTACGGGCTCTGGTACCCGATCATCATCGCCCTAATCACCGTCGTGATCGGTGCCCTGTTCGTTCGCGAGACCAAGGACAACAACATCTACGCCGCCGACTGAGTTCTATCCGCTCCGTCAAAAGCAAAATGCCGCTGGAAACAGCGGCATTTTTTTCGCCTAACCGCGTCCAGGCCACCCTGCCCACCGGCAGTCTCCGACGTCGCCCGTACGGTGGGCACCCCGTGCCCACGCGGTACGCACGCCACCGAGTGGCCCGCGGCCGTAACGTGTCGCCCGCCAGCTCCCGCTCAGGACACGGCCAACATCAATGCCAGAGATTTCGTATCACCCCACCTGGCTGACCAGGTAAGCACACCGCCTCGCCCCCTCCAACTGATGCTCGATCCGCACCACCGACACGCTTGGCCCCAGCACGCGCCGGAACACCTCCAGCTCCGAGCGGCAAAACTGCTGGCACGCCTGGGCCGCCGCGCAGATCGGGCAGTGGTTCTCCAGCAGCAGCACACTCCCATCCACGCGCGGCTCGACCTCCGCCATGTAACCCTCGAGCGAGCGCGCCGCCGCCAGCGCCGCCACCTGCTGGTCCAGGGTCCCACCCGGGTCGACCTGCGCCCGGTAAACCTGCTCGCTAGCCGCTTCCCGCGCCACGATCAGCTTCTCCAGCCCGCTTTCCCCAAACAGGGTCCGCACACCGTCGATCAAGTCCAACGTCACCTCGGCATGCCGGTCGGGAAAACGCGCATGCCCCGCATCGCTCAGCTGCCAGCGCCGCACCGGCCGCCCGACCTTGCCCGGACTGTCGTGATAGGTCACCAGCCCCTTGTCGACGCCAAGCTCGAGCTGGCGCCGCACGCCCATCGCCGTCATCCCGAGCAGTCCGGCCAGCGCCTGCGCCGTCTGCGCGCCGCGCGTCTTCAACATCATCAACACCTGGTCGAAGGTATTCATTTCGTCTCCACGGTCAATTCAAGGCGACGCCCGCTCCATTGGCGCAGCGCCAGCGCGGCCCACGCCGCCAGCAAACCGCCGACGATCAGCACCAGCCGTGTGTCGACCAGGGCCAGCACGCCACCCGCCAGCGCCATCACGATATTTGCCAGGCAGAATGTGGTGGATAGCAGGCCCATCACGGCACCTTGCCCGTGCGCGGCAAACTGGTCGGCCGACCAGCCCTGCAGCGTGGCGTTGTAATACGCATGCGGCAAGCCGAACAGGACAATGCCCGCCAGCCCGACCCACAGGCTGCCAAATCCCACCGCCAGGATCGCCGCTGCCGCCAGCGCCGCCTGGCCGCTCGCGCGCCGGCGCGGCTCGAGCGCACTGGCGCGCCCCGCGAACAGGGCGGCACAGGTCATCAGCGCGCACATGCCCATGTTCACGAAAGCGATCTGGCGCGTGTCGTAGCGCCCGACGTCCACCAGCCACAAGGGAAAGAACTCGTAAAAGGCCGCCACGCCGCAAGCATAGGCAAAGTGCACCGTAAACAGGGTGCGCAGCGGGGCATGACGCAGCAGGGTCAGCGCATGCCGCTCGCGCGCCACCGTCCACCAGCTCCCGGCCTGCGCCGCATGTTCCTGGCCGACCGGTTCGCGTTCCAGCGCCAGCGCCGCCAGGCCCGCGCCCAGCAACAACGCAGCGGCGGCGATGTAGAACGGCAGCGTGATCCCGGCGCCGACCGTGAGCCCGGCCAGCAATGGCCCCACCAACCAGCCGAGGTTGAAGGCACCGTTCAGCCACGACAGCGCATGGTTGCGCAGCCCACCGCTCAGGCGTTCGGCCAGCATCGCGCGCAGAATCGAGCCATTTCCTTCCAGAAGGCCGGTGACGAAGCGCGCCAGCAGGAACAGCGGGTAGGATTGGGCCAGCAGCGCCATCGCGGTGAGCCCGTGGCCGATGGCGGCGCCGATCGCCGTGATCAACAGCAGGCGGCGCCGGCCGAAGCGGTCCGACACCGGCCCCAGCATGGCGCTGCCGATCAGCAGGCCGAGCGGATTGATCATCAGCGCGATGCCGAACAACAGTTTCGGCGGCAAGCCCAGGAAATTCGTCAGCGCATTGGCGCTGCCGCCGGCAAACAGCGGCGGCAGGATCGGGTAAGGCAGCGAGGCGCCGGTGGTGGACAGTAAACCCAGCAGACAGGCGCTGGCGATCAGGAGCACGGTCTTCATGGAATTGAATAGACGTTGCAATACCAACATCGTATGCCTGAGCCAGCTATAAGTAAACGGATTTGTTTATTTATTCGCCCGACAAAAAAACGCCGCTGAAATCCAGCGGCGTTTGTCGGCTCAGTTGCGTACCAGGCAGTGCAAGCGACTAAATCAGGCTCAGCCGTTAAAACCCTTGCCTTCGCTTGCCAGGCGCTCCAGCAGCGGCGCCGGCTGCCACGCTTCGCCGTGGCGTCCGCGTGCAAACTTGCGGATCGTGTCCAGCACGTTGGTCAGGCCCACCGTGTCCGCATACAGCATCGGTCCGCCGCGGTGCAGCGGGAAGCCGTAGCCGGTGAGGTAGACCATGTCGATATCGGAGGCGCGCAGGGCAATGCCTTCTTCCAGGATGCGCGCGCCTTCGTTCGCCAGCGCAAACACCAGGCGCTGCACGATCTCGGCGTCGGAAATCGCGCGCCGCTCGATACCGGCTTCCTGCGCATAGTTCGTGATCATGTCGTTCACCAGCGGCGAAGGATGCGGCTTGCGGTCGCCCGCCTGGTAGTCGTACCAGCCGGCGCCGGTCTTCTGGCCGAAGCGTCCCGCCTCGCACAGGCGGTCCGGGATCGGCGAATACACCAGTTCCGGCGACTCGGCATAGCGGCGCTTGCGGATGTACCAGCCGATGTCGTTGCCGGCCAGGTCGCTCATGCGGAACGGCCCCATCGCGAAGCCGAACTTCTCGATCGCCTTGTCCACCTGCTCCGGCAGCGCACCTTCTTCCAGCAGGAAGAAGGCCTGGCGCAGGTACTGCTCGACCATGCGGTTGCCGATGAAGCCGTCGCACACGCCCGACACCACGCCGGTCTTGCGGATCTTTTTCGACAGCGCCAGCGCGGTGGCCAGCACGTCCTTGCCGGTCTGCGCGCCGCGCACGATTTCCAGCAGCTTCATCACGTTGGCCGGGCTGAAGAAGTGCAGGCCGATCACGTCCTGCGGACGCTTCGTGAACGCGGCAATCTTGTCGAGGTCCAGCGTCGAGGTGTTCGAGGCCAGGATCGCACCCGGCTTCATGACTTCGTCGAGCTTGCGGAAGACCTGGGCCTTGACCTCCATGTCCTCGAACACGGCCTCCACCACGATATCGGCCCCGGCGATGTCCTCGTAGGCCAGCGTGCCGGTGATCAACCCGACGCGCTGCTTGGCCTTCTCCGGCGCCAGCTTGCCCTTCTTGACCGTGTTCTCGTAGTTCTTGCGGATGGTCGCCAGGCCCTTGTCCAGCGCTTCCTGCTTCGTTTCCAGGATGGTGACCGGGATACCGGCGTTCGCGAAGTTCATGGCGATGCCGCCGCCCATGGTACCGGCGCCGATCACGGCGGCGCGCGCAATCTCGCGGGTCGGCGTATCGCCTGGCACGTCCGGCACCTTGCTGGCGGCGCGTTCGGCAAAGAAGGCATGGCGCAGCGCCTTCGATTCGTCGGTCTGGGCCAGGGCGAAGAAGCGCTCGCGCTCGAATGCCAGGCCGTCCTCGATCTTCTTCGTCACCGCCGCCGCCACGCACTCCACGCATTCGAGCGGCGCCGGGAACGGGCCGGCCATGGCTTTCACGGTATTGCGCGAGAACTGCAAGAAGGCCTCGGCATTCGGATAGTCGATCTTCAGGTCGCGCACCTTCGGCAGCGGACGCACATCCGCGATGCTGTTCGCGAAGTCGACGCTGGCCGCGACCAGGTCGGCGCCGGCATCGAACACGCGGTCGAACAGCTTCGTTTCCGCCAGCTTTTCCGACAGCACCGGGTTACCCGAGACGATCATGTTCAGGCCCAGCTCCAGGCCGACCACGCGCGGCAGGCGCTGGGTGCCGCCGGCGCCCGGCACCAGGCCGATCTTCACTTCCGGCAGGCCGACCTGGGCGCCCGGCAGCGCCACGCGGTAATGACAGCCGAGCGACAGTTCGAGGCCGCCGCCCATGCAGACGCCGTGGATCGCGGCGACAACGGGCTTTTCCAGGTTCTCGGCGGTGGCGATCAGGGTGTGCAGGTTCGGTTCGGCCAGCGCTTTCGGCGAATTGAATTCGCGGATGTCCGCCCCGCCCGAAAACACCTTGCCGGCGCCGGTGATCACGACCGCCTTCACGGCGGCGTCGCTTTCGGCGCGGCGCAGGGCGGCAACGGCAGCCGTGCGCGTCTCGAAGCCCAGGCCATTGACCGGCGGATTGTTCAGGGTAATGACGGCAACGCTGCCGTGAACGACGTAGTCTGCACTCATGTCTCTTCCTTTTGTAGTAGTCCCACTTTGTTGGTCGCACTGCGCTTGAACTGCTCCGGCAACTATAGCGCAAAAAAGTACGGTCGTCTTATTTCTTCGACAGCCTATTCACCCTGGATAGTGGCGCCCGGACCCGGCCAGCCGTTATCATGCGAGCCATGACCGTCCCGAACCGCCACCCCACATGACCCCCTTGATCGATCCCGGCGAGGTCGAATTCAGCGCCATCCGTGCCCAGGGCCCAGGCGGCCAGAACGTCAACAAGGTGTCCTGCGCCGTCCATGCGCGCTTCGATATCCGGGCCTCTTCGCTGCCCGAAGCCGTCAAACTGCGCCTGCTGGCGCTGCACGACAGCCGCCTCTCGCAAGACGGCGTGCTGGTGCTCAAAGCCCAGCAATCGCGCAGCCTGGAGCAGAACAAGGAAGACGCGCTGCGGCGCCTGCAGGCGCTGGTCGACGCCGCGGCCGAGGTGCCGACCGTGCGCCGCCCGACCCGGCCGACGCGCGGCTCGCAACTGCGCCGCCTCGACGGCAAGACGCGCAGCAGCCAGGTCAAGGCGCTGCGCCGCAAAGTTACAGACTGAAAGGAACCCATGCTCAAGCTTATCCAGGAACTGATGCGGCTCTACCTGCCGCAAGGCGTCGTCACCGAAGAGGCGCTGCAAGCCCATATCCTCGGCCAGCAGACCCTGCCGCCCGACATCACCACCGTCGACGGCCTGACCCGCACGATCGCGATTCCCTTCCACCGGATTCCGAAGGCCGACGAAGGCCGCCACTGGGCCCTGCTGTGCGAGGTGGCGAACGCCCTGCAGGAAGAACTCGACCTGCCGGCGCCGGCCGTGAGCATCGCCAGCCAGGAAGGCTTCTGTCTGTGGCTGTCGCTGGCCACCCCGCTGCCTTCGCTGGAGGCTGGCCAGTTCGTCGAACTGCTGCGCCAGGCTTATTTTCCGGAAGTCGAGCCCAGCCTGGGCGCGCCGGTCGAGCTGCCACCTTGCCTGAACCGCGACAGCGGGCGCTGGACCCCTTTCATCAATCCCGGCATGGGCGCCTCCTTTATCGGCGAACCCGGGCTGGAGATCGCGCCGCCGCAAGCGGCCCAGGCTGCGTTCCTGGAAGGCCTGGAGAGCATCGATGCGGCGCGTTTCGGCGCGGCGCTGGAACGCCTGCAGTCGCGCGGGGCCGGTGCGGCGGCATCCGAAGGCAGCCTGGCGCCGGCGCACCCTGCGTCGCCCAGCGCCACGCCGGACGGTCTGCTGCTGAAGGACGCCAGCCTGGAAGACATCGTGCGCCACCTGCATGCGATGAACATCGAACCGACGTTCCGGCACGTGTTGCCGTCGGGGCGCTCCAGCTGACAGAGTCGATTCCCTCGCCTGCCATGCAAGTTCCATTTTTTCAAGTATTTTATGATGTTCAAGTATTTACGCAACATACTTGATAAATTACTTTAAGTTGGCTGTTGCATCTGGTAAGTTTTGTGCAACGGAGGGACGCATGGTATCGCAAAGTAAAAACGACATTCGTACTGATACGGAAACCGCGCGCCAGGTCGATGCGGGGATCCGATTATGCTCGGAGCAAGGGCTGCACCCAGCCCTGCAGTTCCTGGAAGAAGGCGGCGTGCCGAGGTCTGTCGCACTCAGGGTGCTGGCCTCCCCGGATCATTTTCGTCAACAGGAACGCCGCCGGCTTCCTCGTCCCTGTCGATGACCTGACGCAGGATCGGAGCGGCTCCGGACGTGCCTTCGTCCAGCCGGATGGGGGCATGGAAGCAAGACGCATCGCTCCGTCCTTGCGCGCATGGATGCCATCCCGCGCAGCAGTGTGTTCGCCATGGCGCCACTTCCTGTAGATTGAGGTCTTTCCCATCCGTTCTGCCGGGTGGCGCCGTTTGCGTGCATGACGGCGCCGCGCGCGCGGCAGACGTCATCCGTATCCCATGACAGTCGATCTCATGCTCGCCGCTGCCAGGAGCTTCCTGTTCGTCCTGGTGACGATGCTGCCCATCCTTAATCCAGCCGCCACCGCGCCGATCTTCCTGAGCATGACCGAAGGCGCGTCGCCCGCCACACGCATCCTGCTCGCCAGCCGCATCGCGCGCAACATGTTCTGGCTGATGACGGGATCGATGCTCATCGGTTCCTACGTGCTCGACTTCTTCGGCATTTCGCTGCCGATCGTGCGTATCGGCGGCGGCCTGATACTGGCTTCGGTCGCATGGCGGCTGCTCGGCGCCACACCCCAAACGCAGGACAGCCGCGCGGCCCTGGCCGAGGCCTACACGCTCGACCACGCGCACCGCCAGGCCTTTTATCCGCTGACGTTCCCGATCAGCTGTGGCCCGGCGTCGATCTCGGTCGCCATCACGGTGGGGGTCACCCTGCATGACGTCGAGCTCGTGATGTCGGCGGCGCGCATGGGAGCGGCGCTGCTGGCGCTGGCCCTGATCGGGGTGCTGCTCTACCTGGCGTTCCGCTACGGCGAGCATTTCCTGCGCCTGATCGGCGAAGCGGGAACCGCGGTCTTCCTGCGGCTGACCGCGTTCATCCTGCTCTGCCTGGGCGTGCAGATCGTCTGGGATGGTGTGCGCGAACTGCTGCTGGAGATCATGGCGATCTCCTCGCAGCCCACGACCATCCACACGGCCGCACTGTGGCGATGAGCTGTGGCAATGAGTCTTGCCGCTGTCAGGTGACCCGCCGGCCCGCCACTGAAGCAAGCGCCTTGCCCAGCCGGTTGCTGCGCGCCGCCGTGCTCGCCGCCAGGTAGCCACGCGCATACGCCGCCTGGCGCGCCACCTGCGCATTGCTGCCCTTCAGCGCATCCAGCAAGCGGTCGGCCACTGCGTAATCGTTCAGCATACCCAGCTTGTCCTGCAGCTTGGACAAGCGCCCGACATACGGCTTCACGCGCTTGACCGGCAGCAAATCCTGGAAAAATTCCGCCGCATAGCGCGCCTTCTTGGCCGCGATACGGGTGCGATGGCGCGCATGCGCGTCCGCCGTATCCAGGCCGTCGATGCGCTTGTCGAGCCGCTTTTCCGCCTTGCGCAGCAGCGGCCGCATGCCGCGCCCGGCCGGCGCCGCCAGCGGCGAATCCTTCGCCAGGGCATCGCCTGCACGCCATGCGCGCCCGTGCAGCCAGCCTCCCACCTGCAGCAGCACCCCGGTGAAACGCGGGGCGCGCAGGGTCTGGGCCAGCTGGCGGTGATGCGCCTCGGCCTTGGCCTGGGCCGCCTGGCGCAGGGCCGCCGGGTCCAGCCCGTCGATGCGCTCCAGCGTGGAGCCGGCCAATACGTCCCAGTCGCGCGCTGCGCCGAGTTCCCCGGCCAGCCAGTCAAGTCCCTCGCGCACCGCGGCCGGCGGCTGCACCAGCTCGTCGAACATGTCGACCAGGGCGCGCAGGCGGCGCAGGCCCACGCGCATCTGGTGCAGGCTTTCCACGTCGCGCTTCAGCACGCCCGGCACATTCGACTCCAGCTGCGCCAGGCAATTCGCGCCGATGGCGACAAAGGCCTGTTCCAGCGTCATCCTGGCGCGCAGGCGTACCGGCGCCGCCTTGTGGGCGCGCAGCGGGGCAGCGTCGAGCAGCGCATAGCCGCGCGCGGCCTTGCTGTCGCTGGCCAGCTGCAGCGGCACCTCGTGGTGCAGGTCCAGCGCCAGCCGGAACAGCTGGGCCGGATCGCCCTCCTTCAGTTCGAGCTCGAGTTCGGCGATCGACGCCTGCTGGGCGCCGGCGGCGATGCTGCCGGCGTCGAGTGCGCATTCGAGCTCCTGGCCGCCCTCCAGCGCGATGCGCCAGGTGGTGCGGTGGGTCGTATTCTGGAACAGCGGCGCCAGGTCGGCAGCGATGGCGGCGCTACGCAGCAGTTCGGCCATCGCCGCCGGCTTGACCTGGCGCGCGACCAGGTCGGGCCGCGGCTGGGCGTCGGGCAGCGCGCATTCCCACTCGCCGCGCCGGTGCAGGCTGCCCGAGGCATCGCCGGCCGTCTTCACGGTCTGGATCCAGCGTCCGTTGTCGGCGCGCACACGCAGGGTCAGGCCGGCCTGCCACAAGGCCCGCTCGGGAGTGTCGTAATAGGTGTCGACCAGGTGATGCTCGACGGGTTCGCCAAGCGCGCGTTCGTGCAGCACCGGGTGGCGGCGCAGCCGTTCCAGCTCGTCCGCCGGGACTTTCAGTGTGAGTTCGGTTTCCATGCGGGGTGTCCTCCTTTGCCTCTACTAGAGCACAGGCGACACGGATGAGGCGCACGGACGGTCATCGCCTGGCAGCGACTATTGGTGACGCCGTAATGCGGTGGTCATAATGGGCGGTCACACTGGCGCTATCCAACCTGTATGAGGCCGATTGTGGGAACAGAGAACGAAAAACCGATGGAACAACTGGAACTCGACGCGCAAACCGTCGAAGCGGCGCGCGCCATCCAGCTCGATGCCGGCACGCCGAGCGCCGTCGAATTCCTGAAGGCGCGCGACGTCGAGGGCAGCGTCATCGCGCAGGTGCTCAAGAAAGAGTTGCTGGAAGGCCAGCCCCCGGCGCTGGATTGACGCCGCCCGCGCGCTGCGCGGGGCGCCCCAGGCTCACGCCGTCGGCAGCTTGTGCTCCCGGTACTGGTCACGGAGCCGGTTCTTCTGGATCTTGCCGGTCGCGCCCATCGGCAAGGCCTCGGTGAACACCACGTCGTCCGGCAGCCACCACTTCGCCACCTTGCCCTCGAAGAAAGCCAGCAGTTCCTCGCGCGAGACCTCCTGCCCGGGGCGCTTGACCACCACCAGCAGAGGCCGCTCGTCCCATTTCGGGTGGACCACGCCGATGCAGGCCGCCTGCATCACGGCCGGGTGGGCCATGGCGATGTTTTCCAAGTCGATGCTGCCGATCCATTCTCCGCCAGACTTGATGACGTCCTTGCTGCGGTCGGTGATCTGCATGTAGCCGTCGCCGTCGATGGTGGCCACGTCGCCGGTCGGGAACCAGCCATCCTTCAGCACGTCTCCCCCTTCGTTGCGGAAGTAACCGGACACGATCCACGGACCCTTCACGTACAGATGGCCATAGGTCTCGCCGTCCCACGGCAGTTCCTCGCCCTCGTCGTCGACGATCTTCATGTCGACGCCGAAGATGGCGTGGCCCTGCTTCTGCAGGATCTTGCGCTGCTCTTCCTTCGGCAGTTCGCGGTGCTTGGCCTGCAGGCCGCCGGTGGTGCCGAGCGGCGACATTTCCGTCATGCCCCAGCCGTGGATCACGTGCACGTCGAGCTTGTCGATCAGGGTGTCCATCATCGCCGGCGGGCAGGCCGAGCCGCCGATCACGGTGCGGCGGAAGGTGGAGAATTGCAGGTTGTTCTGCAGCGCGTGGTTGATCAGGCCCAGCCAGACGGTCGGCACGCCGGCCGAGAAGGTCACCTTCTCGGCCTCGAACAAGTCGTACAGCGACTTGCCGTCGAGCGCCGCGCCCGGGAACACCATCTTCGCGCCCGACAGCGGCACCGAGTATGGCAAGCCCCAGGCATTCACGTGGAACATCGGTACCACCGGCACCACGGTGTCGAGGCAGGACACGTTCAGCGCGCCCGGCATGCTCGAGGCGTACGCGTGCAGCAGGGTCGAGCGGTGCGAGTACAGGGCGCCCTTCGGGTTGCCGGTCGTGCCCGAGGTGTAGCACAGCGAGGCGGCCGAGTTTTCGTCGAACTGCGGCCATACATAGTCGTCGCTGCTCGACGCGATGATGTCCTCGTAGCACAGCAGGCTCGGGATCTTCGTTTCCTGCGGCATGTGGGCGCGGTCGCTCATCAGGATGAAGGACTTCACGGTCTTGCAGTGCGGCGCCACCGCCTCGATCAGCGGCAGGAAGGTCAGGTCGAAGAACAGGTACTGGTCTTCGGCGTGGTTCACGATGTAGGCGATCTGCTCGGGATGCAGGCGCGGGTTGATGGTGTGCAGCACGGCGCCGGAGCCGGACACGGCGTAGTACAGCTCCATGTGGCGGTAGCCGTTCCAGGCCAGGGTGGCGACGCGGTCGCCCATCTGTACGCCCAGGCCGGTGAGTGCACGCGCCATGCGGCGGGCGCGCGCTTCGCATTCGCGGTAGGTGTAGCGGTGGATGTCGCCTTCGACGCGGCGCGATACGATTTCGTTGGCGCCGTAGTGGCGCGCTGCGAACTCGATGATGCTCGAAATGAGCAGGGGCTGGTCCATCATCTGGCCCATCAGCGGGCTCTTCGGGTACGGCGTCATCGAATGTCTCCTGTGGTCTGATTGTCAAGCTCGAACGAGTGTGATTCGGCTTGATGCAGCGCGTCAACATGTTTCGATGCTGCGGCGCAGCAGCCTGCACGAAGCCGGCAATGGCAAGCGTGTCCGGATGCCGGCACGCTTGCGGACGCGGTGCGCGCGAATAGAATCTCCCCGGTACGGTAGAATCTTGTCGTCATCTCGATTACATCTTGTAAGGGAACTGCCATTACACCCAACGATCTCCCCTTCGGCAACGGCTTCGCCGCCCTGCCGCCCGCGTTCTACACGCGGCTGATGCCGACGCCCATGCCAGCGCCGTATTTCGTCGCGGGAAGCAGCCGTGCAGCCGCCCTGGTCGGCCTCGACCCGGCCGCCCTGGCGCAGGACGATTTCGTGGCCGCCTTCACCGGCAACGCGGTGCCCGAGGGCGCCCAGCCGCTGGCGGCCGTGTATTCCGGCCACCAGTTCGGCGTCTGGGCCGGCCAGCTGGGCGATGGCCGCGCCATCCTGCTCGGCGACCTGCCGGGGCCGGAAGGCCGCATGGAGCTGCAGCTGAAAGGCGCCGGCAAGACGCCCTATTCGCGCATGGGCGACGGCCGCGCCGTGCTGCGCTCCTCGATCCGCGAATTCCTGTGCTCGGAAGCCATGGCCGCGCTCGGCATCCCGACCACGCGCGCCCTGGTCGTGACCGGCTCCCAGCAGCGCGTGATGCGCGAATCGCTGGAAACGGCGGCGGTGGTCACGCGCATGGCGCCGAGCTTTGTCCGCTTCGGTTCCTTCGAGCACTGGCACTACCGCGACAAGCCGGACGAACTGCGCACCCTGGCCGACTACGTGATCGACACCTTCTACCCCGATCTGCGAGGCGCAGCCAATCCCTACGCCGCGCTGCTGGCCGAGGTGACCCGCCGCACCGCGCGCATGATCGCGCACTGGCAGGCGGTCGGCTTCATGCACGGCGTGATGAACACCGACAATATGTCGATCCTCGGCCTGACCCTGGACTACGGTCCCTTCGGCTTCATGGAAGCCTTTGACGTCAACCACATCTGCAACCACACCGACCAGGGCGGACGCTATTCGTATGCGAACCAGGTCGCCATCGGCCACTGGAACTGCTATGCGCTGGGCAATGCCCTGCTGCCGCTGATCGAGACCGTGGAAGCGGCCCAGGAAGCGCTGGACGTCTACATGCTGGAATTCGAACGGCAGCTGGACGTGCTGTTGCACGCCAAGTTCGGCCTGGCGCAGACCCGCGAGGGCGACCGCGCCCTGATCGACGGCCTGTTTTCCATCATGCAGGCCAGCCACGTCGACTTCACCCTGCTGTTCCGGCGCCTGGCCGACCTCAGGATCGCCGAGCCCGGCAGCGAGGAAGGCATACGTGACCTGTTCATCGACCGCGCCGCTTTCGACGCCTGGGCCGAGCGCTACCGCGAGCGCCTGCGCGCCGAAGGCAGCGACGACGCTGCACGCCGCGCCGCCATGAACCGCGTCAATCCGAAGTACATCCTGCGAAACTATCTGGCCCAGCAGGCGATCGAACGGGCACAGAACGGCGACTTCAGCGAAGTGAACAAACTGCTCGCCATCCTTGAGCAGCCCTACGACGAGCAGCCCGAACACGAAGCCTATGCCGCGCTGCCGCCGGACTGGGCCGCGCATCTCGAGGTCAGCTGCTCCTCGTGATTTCCTCGTTGCCCGGCGCATCCTTCGCATGCCGATCTTCCCGCATGCGTATACTGCCGGGTGCGATTACACTGCGTGCTTTGCGCAGGCTTTGAAAAGAAAGACCGACATGACCGATAAAGTGACCAAGACCGACGCCGAATGGCGCGCCCAGCTCGACCCGATCGAATACCAGGTAACGCGCCACGCCGCCACCGAGCGTGCCTTCACCGGCAAATTCTGGGATCACCACGAGCACGGCATCTACACCTGCGTCTGCTGCAACACGCCGCTGTTCGAGTCCGACGCCAAGTTCGAGTCCGGCTGCGGCTGGCCCAGCTATTTCAAGGCGCTCGATCCCGACAACGTGATCGAGAAGGTCGACCGTTCGCACGGCATGGTGCGCACCGAGATCATCTGCGCCGTGTGCGACGCCCACCTCGGCCACGTGTTCCCGGACGGCCCGCCGCCAACCGGCCTGCGCTACTGCATCAACTCGGCCGCGCTCAGCTTCAAGCCGCTGTAACCACCAAGCTTTACCTGGAGCCCCATGAAATTTTTGTTCGACTTCTTCCCGCTGATCCTGTTCTTCGCGGTCTATAAATACGGCACCGGCAACGAGGCGGCCGCGGTGGCGCTCGCCGAAACCTACCTCGGCGGTCTGGTCTCGGGCGGCAAGATCATCGCCAGCCAGGCGCCGATCATGCTCGCCACCGTGGTCGGCATCATCGCCACCGTGCTCCAGGTGGGCTACCTGCTGGTACGCCGGCGCAAGGTCGACACCATGCTCTGGGTGTCCTTCTTCGTGATCGTGGTGTTCGGCGGCGCCACCATCTATTTCCACGACGAGACCTTCATCAAGTGGAAGCCGACCATGCTGTACTGGATCTTCGCGGCGGCCCTGTTCGTCAGCCAGGTCTTCCTGAAAAAGAATTTGATGCGCAAGGTGATGCACGAAGCCCTGCCGCTGCCCGAAGCCATCTGGCCGCGCGTCGGCTTCCAGTGGATGGGTTTCCTGTTTTTCCTGGGCGCGCTGAACCTGGTGATGGCCTTCGTGATCTTCAAGAACGACACGAACGCCTGGGTGAACTTCAAGGTCTTCGGCATGACCGCGATCTTCTTCTTGTTCTCGGTCGGCCAGGCCATGATGCTGGTAAAACACGTCCCACAGGAGGAAGCATGAGTCTGGATAACCGCGTCGACACCCGGGTCGAGCGCATCGAAGCGCGCCTGACCGAAGCCCTGAACCCGCTCGACCTGGCCGTCGGCGACGATTCGCACCTGCACGCCGGGCACGCCGGCGCCGCCTCGGGTGGCGGTCATTACAGCGTACGCATCGTCTCCGAGCGCTTCGAGGGACTAAGACTCGTCATGCGCCATCGACTGGTGTATGATGCCGTGCACGATATGATGAAGGCCGAGATCCACGCCCTGGCAATCACCGCCCTGGCGCCCTCGGAGCTGTAGTCAGCAAGCATGCTGGACACGGACTGAGGCCAAGTTCAGCATAGCTTAAGAAATCTTTCGCACAATTGAATTGCTCTGCAAAAGAAATAATCAGAACTCCGTCCAAGCAACTCCCCTCCCACAGGAACACCATAATGACTTTTAAGCCAGCACAACTGCTGTTAGCCCTGATCGCCGTTATCGCAGCACCCGCTTTCGCCCAGAACCTAGCCGTCGTCAACGGC
Organism: Massilia sp. BAP21; assembly: GCF_057801335.1. NCBI lineage: Bacteria > Pseudomonadati > Pseudomonadota > Betaproteobacteria > Burkholderiales > Oxalobacteraceae > Massilia > Massilia sp. BAP21. The sequence continues at coordinate 4,797,955 of NZ_CM173596.1, read as the reverse complement.
AAGCCCATCCCGACCTCGCGCGTGGACGCGATCGTGAAGCAAGTCGTGGCCCAGGGCCAGGGCGAGGATTCGCCGCAAATGCGCGACATGATCAAGAAGCAGCTGATCGAACGCGAAGTGCTGATGCAGGAAGCGATCAAGCAAGGCTACGACAAGAAGCCTGAAGTCAAGCTCGCCCTCGACAATGCCCGCCAGGCCATCGTCGTCAGCCAGCTGGCGCGCGACTACATCACCAAGAACCCGGTCACCGATGCCGAAATCAAGGCCGAGTACGACCGCTTCGCCAAGACCCAGGCCGCGGAAAAGGAATACCACGTGCGCCACATCCTGCTGGCCACCGAAGACGAAGCGAAAGCCGTCATCACCAAGCTGAAGGGCGGCGCCAAGTTCGAAGAACTGGCCAAGCAAAGCAAGGACACCGGTTCGGCCAACAACGGCGGCGACCTCGACTGGGCTAGCCCGGCCGCCTTCCCGCCGGAATTCGCAGCCGGCTTCACCAAGCTGCAAAAAGGCGGCGTGACCGAGACCCCGGTGAAAACGGGCGCCGGCTACCACGTGATCAAGGTCGACGACACCCGCGCCGTGAAAGTTCCGGCGATGGAAGAAATCAAGCCGCAGATCGCCGAAAGCCTGACCCAGACCAAGCTCGCCGCCTATCAGGAGGAAATGGTCAAGAAGGCGAAGGTACAGTAAGATGTTGTGCCTCCGGCGCGCCCGCCCTTGGGTGACGCGCCGGGTTTCGTCGCCAGCGGGCGACTTTATCGAGTTTTTATAGGATCCGAACAATGATTTTGAAGCCCACCCGCCTGTTGCTCGCCATGACCGCGCTGGTCGCCGCGCCTGTGTTCGCGCAGAACGCCGCCACCGTGAATGGCAAGCCGATCCCGGCGGCAAAGGTTGACCAGGCGGTCAAGCAGATCGTCGCCCAAGGCCGTGCCACGGATTCGCCGCAGCTGCGCGAAATGGTCAAGAAGGAACTGATCGGCCGTGAAGTCCTGATCCAGGAAGCCGACAAGCAAGGCGTCGGCGGCCGTGCGGACGTCAAGGCAGCGGTCGACAATGCCCGCCAGAGCATCATCATCAACGCGATGCTGGCCGACTACGTCAAGAAAAACCCGGTCAAGGACGCCGAGATCAAGGCCGAGTACGACAAGGCCAAGGCCCAGGCGCCGGAGAAGGAATACCACGCCCGCCACATCCTGGTCGAGAAGGAAGAAGACGCCAAGGCCATCATCACCAAGCTCAAGGGCGGCGCCAAGTTCGAAGAACTGGCCAAGCAGGGCAAGGACGGCACCGCCCAGAACGGCGGCGACCTGGGCTGGGCCGACCCGCGCGGCTTCGTTCCAGAGTTCTCGAAAGCCATGACCTCGCTGCAAAAAGGCGCCATTACCGACACCCCGGTGAAGACCCAGTTCGGCTTCCACGTCATCAAGCTCGAAGACGTGCGTCCGGTGCAGGTCCCGCCGCTGGACCAGGTCAAGCAGCAGGTGGCAGAATCGCTGCAGCAGAAGAAGCTGGCCGAGTTCCGCGAGTCGCTGCTGAAGAAGGCCAAGGTCCAGTAATCTGGATTGGCCGAGAAGTAGTTAGGCGAAAGGCGCTTCCACGGAAGCGCCTTTTTATTTGTAGGGTGGGTTCTCGAACCCACCGTCCGACGAGGCCTGCGCGGCACTATGCCGACAGTGCGTAGGGTGGGCTCTCGAGCCCACGCGGTGTGGCGTGCGCGTTGTCGAATTGCGTGAGATGGCCTCGAACGGTGTTCGTAGGGTGGACACCTGTGTCCACGCGGTGCGACAGTTGCGTATTCGTGCAGGCTCTTCCAATGGTCAAACGATGAGACCGCGTGGACACAGGTGCCTTTCGCGGCCCGGTCCACCCTACAACGTCAACCCCGCGGCCGCATCCCCAAACAAAAACGCCTCCCGAGGGAGGCGTTCCAGTTTCCACGCTAAGCGATCAACCCACCCACTTGCGCGCATTGCGGAACATGCGCATCCACGGCCCATCCTCGCCGTAGCTCTCCGGCGCCCACGAATGCACCACGGTGCGGAACACGCGCTCGGCGTGCGGCATCATGGCCGTGAAGCGCCCGTCCGGGGTGGTCACCGCCGTCAGGCCGCCCGGCGAGCCGTTCGGGTTGAACGGGTACTGCTCGGTGGCCTGGCCGCGGTTGTCGACGTAGCGCAGCGACTGCACCACCTGCGACAGGTCGCCGGTCAGCGAGAAGTCGGCAAAGCCTTCGCCGTGGGCGATGGCTAGCGGCGCCTGGGTGCCCGCCATGCCCTGGAAGAAGATCGACGGCGAATCCAGCACCTCGACCATGCCGAAGCGCGCCTCGAACTGTTCCGACTTGTTGCGGGTGAACTTTGGCCAGGCCTGCGCGCCCGGGATGATCGGTTTCAGGTTGGCCAGCATCTGGCAACCGTTGCACACGCCCAGGCCAAAGGTATCCTGGCGCGCGAAGAAGCGTGCGAACTGGTCCGCCAGCTGGGCGTTGAACAGGATGGTCTTGGCCCAGCCCTCGCCCGCGCCCAGCACATCGCCATAGGAGAAGCCGCCCACCGCGATCACGCCCTTGAAGTCGTCGAGCTTCACACGCCCGGCGATCAAATCACTCATGTGCACGTCGACAGCGTTGAAGCCGGCCTGGTACATGGCGAACGCGGTCTCGATGTGCGAATTCACGCCCTGCTCGCGCAGGATGGCCACGCGCGGACGCACGCCCGTTGCAATGAAGGGCGCCGCCACGTTTTCGCTCATGTCAAACGCGATCTTCGGCGTGAAGCCAGGGTCCTGCTCATCCAACAGGCGCTCGTATTCCTGGTCGGCGCAGGCCGGGTTGTCGCGCAGGCGCGCGATGCGCCAGCTGGTCTCGGACCACAGGCGGTGCAGATTGCTGCGCTTTTCCAGGTAGATGACTTTGGCGTCGCGCGTGAACTCGACCACGCCGCGATCGTTCACCTTGCCGATGATGTGGCTGCAGGCGCCCAGGTTCAGTTCGCGCAGCACGTTCATGACAAGGCTCTTGTCCTCAGCGCGCACCTGCACCACGGCGCCCAGCTCTTCCGAGAACAGCGCGCGCAGCGTCATTTCGTTGCGGCGCTCGCCCACTTGCGTCGCCCAGTTCTTGGCGTCGCCCCAGTCGGAGGCATGCTCGCCTTCCATGGTCAGGATGTCGAGGTTGACCGACACGCCGGCGCGGCCGGCAAAGGCCATCTCGCACAGGGTGGCGAACAGGCCGCCATCCGAACGGTCGTGGTAGGCCAGCAGCTTGCCCTCCGCGTTCAAACGCTGGATCGCGGCAAAGAAGGCCTTCAGGTCTTCCGGCGAATCGACGTCCGGCACCGCGTCGCCCAGCTGCTGGGTAACCTGCGCCAGCGCGGATGCGCCCATGCGGTTCTTGCCGCGGCCCAGGTCGATCAGGATCAGGGCGGTCTCGCCGAGGTCCGTGCGCAGTTGCGGCGTCAGCGTGCGGCGCACGTCCGGCACCGGCGCGAAGCTGGAGACGATCAGCGACACCGGCGAGATCACCGACTTGGCTTCGCCTTCGTCCTGCCACGTGGTGCGCATCGACAGCGAATCCTTGCCGACCGGGATGCTGATCCCCAGCGCCGGGCACAGCTCCATGCCGACCGCCTTCACGGTGTCGAACAGGGCCGCGTCCTGGCCCGGCTGGCCGCAGGCGGCCATCCAGTTGGCGGACAACTTGATGTCTTCGATCGAGGCGACCGGTGCGGCGGCAATGTTGGTGATCGCCTCGCCCACGGCCATGCGGCCCGAGGCGGCGGCGTCGATCACGGCCAGCGGCGTACGCTCGCCCATCGCCATCGCTTCGCCCACGTAGCCCTCGTGGCTCATCACGGTGACGGCGCAGTCGGCGACCGGCACCTGCCACGGGCCGACCATCTGGTCGCGCGCGGTCATGGCGCCGACGCTGCGGTCGCCGATGGTGATCAGGAAGGACTTGTCGGCCACGGTCGGCAGCAGCAGCACGCGCTTGGCGGCTTCTTCCAGCGCGATGCCGGTCAGGTCGACGGCCGGCAGGTCGCGCTGCACGTGCTCGACGTTCCGCTGCATCTTCGGCGGTTTGCCGAGCAGGACTTCCATCGGCATGTCGACCGGGTTGTTGCCTGCCTCGGGGTCGACCACGCGCAACTGGCGCTCTTCGGTGGCGACGCCGATCACGGCGAACGGCGCACGCTCGCGCTCGCACAGGGCTGCAAACGTCTCCAGGCTCTCCGGTGCGATCGCCAGCACATAGCGTTCCTGCGATTCGTTCGACCAGATCTCCTTCGGCGCCATGCCCGACTCTTCGAGCTGGATCTTGCGCAGGTCAAAAGTCGCGCCGCGCTTGGCGTCGTTCACGATTTCCGGGAAGGCGTTCGACAAGCCGCCGGCGCCAACGTCGTGGATCGAGATGATCGGATTGCCGGCGCCCAGCTGCCAGCAGCCGTTGATCACTTCCTGGGCACGGCGCTCCATTTCCGGGTTGCCGCGCTGGACCGAGTCGAAATCGAGATCCGCGGTATTCGTGCCGGTGGCCATCGACGAGGCGGCCGAGCCGCCCATGCCGATGCGCATGCCGGGGCCGCCCAGCTGGATCAGCAGGCTGCCCGGCGGGATGTCGTTCTTGTGCGTGTGCTGGTCCGAGATGTTGCCGATGCCGCCGGCGATCATGATCGGCTTGTGGTAGCCGTACACGCCGCCCGCCGCCTGCGCGTTCTGCTCGTAGGTGCGGAAGTAGCCGCCCAGTACCGGACGGCCGAATTCGTTCGAGAAGGCGGCGCCGCCGAGCGGGCCGTCGATCATGATCTGCAGCGGCGAAGCGATGCGTTCCGGCTTGCCGTACACGGCTGCCGAGGTCTTGTCGCCGGCAGAGGTGACATCCGCCGCGTTTTCCCAGGCGCGCCGGGCATCCGGCAAATCCAGGTTCGAGACCGTGAAGCCGGTCAGGCCCGCCTTCGGCTTGGCGCCGCGGCCGGTCGCACCTTCGTCGCGGATTTCGCCGCCGGCGCCGGTCGAGGCGCCCGGGAACGGCGAGATCGCGGTCGGGTGGTTGTGGGTCTCGACCTTCATCAGCGTGTGGGTCAGTTCGCTCAGGGTCGCGTACTCGCCGTTCTCGCGCGGGAAGAAGCGCGTGACCGTCGCCCCTTCCATGATCGAGGAATTGTCGCTGTAGGCGACGACCGTCCCCTTCGGCTGCAGCTGGTGCGTGTTCTTGATCATGCCGAACAGCGACTTGTCCTGCTTCACGCCGTCGATGATCCAGTCGGCATTGAAGATCTTGTGGCGGCAGTGTTCCGAGTTCGCCTGGGCGAACATCATGAGTTCCACATCCGTCGGATTGCGCCGGGCCTTGGTGAAGGCCTCGTCCAGGTAGTCGATCTCGTCATCCGACATCGCCAGGCCGAGTTCCGTGTTCGCGCGCACCAGGGCGTCGCGGCCCTGGCCCAGCACGTCGATCGATTCCAGTCCCTTGCCCGGCAGTTCGTCGAACAGGCGCACGGCGTCGTCGGCGCTGCGCAGCACGCTTTCCGTCATGCGGTCGTGCAGCAGGGCGGCCACGGCGGCGATGGCGTCGGCGTCCAGCTTTTTGGGGGCGCCGATGCTGCTGCCGAGGATGCCGCCTTTGAGCACCACCTTGTAGGCCACCCCGCGCTCGATGCGGTGCACGTGCGACATGCCGCAGTTGTGCGCAATGTCGGTTGCTTTCGAGGCCCAGGGCGAGATCGTGCCCAGGCGCGGAATCACGAAGAACTCCTCGACGGCGCCCTCGTACAGGGTCTCGGGCACAGGCTCGCCGTAGGTGAGCATGGCCGTCAAGCGCTCGGTGTCCGCAGTGGACAGCGGTGCGCTGGCGTCGATGAAGTGGTAGAAGCGAGCCTGGACCGAGGCAATCGTGGGAGCGACTGCTTGCAGCTGGTTCAGGAGGCGTTGGCTACGAAATACCGAAAGGGCGTTGGAACCCGGCAGAATCAACATGGCTGGAAGTCGGTTGATGCAGCGTGGCTGCGGGTGGAAGATAGCCCGCTATTATACAGGGTGCACTAGGGGGTGGACCACAGGGTGGACTACGGGGCCAGCGAGCCTCGCCGCGCCCCGTGGCAGGCTGCCGGTTGCCGCGCCCTTCCCTTGCCGGTATTGTAGCGTTTGGAGCGTTTCGCGCCCGAGCCACGAAAGATAACACATGCAAGACAACAGCAAGCTGTCGGTACTGGTCATCGACCCCAATCCAGGCATGCGCAGCAACCTGCAGAACATGCTCAATGCCGCCAGCATCAGCAAGGTCGAGTACGCGATCAACGCGGGTAGCGCGATCCGCCAGCTGACGCGCCGCGCCTACGACATCATCCTCTGCGAATACGATCTCGGTGGCGCCGGCGACGGCCAGGACGGCCAGCAACTGCTGGAAGACCTGCGCCACCACCGCCTGATCGCGCCCTGGGCCATCTTCATCATGCTGACCTCGGAAGCAGTGCACGGCAAGGTGGTCAGCGCGGCCGAACTCGCGCCCACCGACTACGTGCTGAAACCGTTCACGGCCGAGACCCTGGGCGCGCGCATCGCCCGCGCCCTGGAGCGGCGCGCCGTGTTCCTGCCGACCTGGCAGCTGGTGGCGCAGAACAACCTGCGCGAAGCGATCCGCAGCGCCGCCGCGGCCGAGATCACGCACCCGCGCCACGCCCTCGACTTCGCCCGCCTGCGCGCCGAACTGCACGTGCAGCTGAAGGAGCACGGCGAGGCCGAGCAGATCTACCGCAAGGTGCTGGCCTTCAAGCCGCTGGGCTGGGCCGGCCTGGGCCTGGCGCGCGCGCAGTTCGCCCAGGGCCGCATCGACGAGGCACGCGAGACCCTGCAAATGCTGATCACCGCCAACCCGCAGCTGATGGGCGCCTACGACTTGCTGGCGCACTGCCACGAGGCGGCCGGCGCCCACGCCCAGGCGCAGAAGATCCTGGAAGAAGCGGTGAATTTGTCGCCGCACCTGGTGCGGCGCCTGCGCAAACTCGGCGACGTGGCGCTCGAGGCCGGCGACGCGGCGGCGGCGGAACGCGCGCTCAGGCAGGTGGTGAGCAAGGCGCGCTACTCGGAATTCCGCGACCCGGAAGACCATGTGAAACTGGTCAAGGCCCTGGTGAAACGCGGCGACATGCTGCAGGCCACCGGCGTGGTGCGCGACCTCGAACGCTCGCTGCGCGCCGGCCCGGAAACCGACGCCTGCCTGGCGATCGCCAACGCGGCCGTGCACGACGCGGCCGGCAACCGCCCGGCGGCGCTGGACGATTTGCAGACGGCGGTGACGGCCGTGCGCGCCAGCAGCGGCCTGTCGCCGGCACTGCGCCTGGGCCTGGTGCGCTCCTGCCTGGCGCACCGGCTCGACGGCCAGGCGCAGGAGGTGATGCTGACGGTGGTGAACGATCCGGCCGCCGGCATGACGACCGCCGGCGCCTTGCAGGTCTTCGCCGACGCCGGCCGCCGCGACCTGGCCGACAGCATGGGCCAGCAACTGAAGGCGCAGGCCCAGATCCTGCTCGGCGTGGCCGACGAGAAGCGCAACATGGGCGACGTGCGCGGCGCGGTCCAGACCCTGCTCGAAGCGTTGCGCATGGCGCCGGGGAATCTGCAGGTGATGATCGCGGTGGCGGGCGGCGTGCTCCGGCAGATCAACGAGCTGGGCTGGGATCACCCGCTCGGGGAGCTGTGCTTTGCGCAGCTGGAGAATATCCGGGCGCTGGATGCCCAGCATCCGAGGCTGGGGCCGTTGACGGACGAATACATGGCGATGCGGCGCAAGTACGGTATTTCGTCGTAACGCAACGTTCGGCCGCTGACGTTTCCCGTACGGTGGGCACTCCGTGCCCACGCGGTTACGTGCGTCTCCTTTTGCCGTTGGCCGATGAGATCCAAGCGGTAGCATCAAGCCCTGCCACAAACCCCTATCGCGTTGGCCGGCTTCGTTCAGTGACGCGAGCGACACCTCCCCGCACGTGTCCGCATCACGAACACGTACCCGCGTGGGCACAGCGTGCCCACCGTACGGGATACGCCCGCGGCCGTCCTACACGCTGCCGTACCCTCCCCCGCCCGGCGTCTCGATCACGAACGTATCGCCCGCCGCCATCTCGACCTTGCCGATGTGCCCCACCCCCTCCACGCTGCCATCGGCGCGCAGCACGCTGTTCACGCCGCGCGCCGCCGGCTCGCCGCCCGCCATGCCAAAGGGCGCGTAGACCCGGTTGTTCGACAGGATCGCCGCCGTCATCGGCTCCAGGAAGCGCAGCTTCCTCACGCCGCCATTCCCGCCCTGCCAGCGCCCCGCCCCGCCGGAGCCGGCACGGATCGCATAGCTCTCCAGCCGCACCGGGAAGCGGAACTCGAGGATCTCGGGATCGGTCAGGCGCGAGTTGGTCATGTTGGTCTGCACCACGTCCGTCCCATCGAAGCCCTCGCCCGCCCCGCTGCCGCCGGAAATCGTTTCGTAGTACTGGTAGCGCGCGTTCCCGAAGGTGAAGTTGTTCATCGTCCCCTGCGAGGCCGCCATCACGCCGAGCGCGCCATACAGCGCATTCGTGATGCAGGTCGAGGTCTCGACGTTCCCCGACACCACCGAGGCCGGATAATGGGGATTGAGCATCGAGCCCGGCGGAATGATTACCCGCAAGGGTTTCAGGCAGCCGCCGTTCAGCGGTATCTCGTCCTCGACCAGGGTGCGGAACACATACAGCACCGCCGCCATGCACACTGCCGAGGGGGCGTTGAAGTTGTTGTCCAGCTGGGCCGAGGTGCCGGTGAAGTCGATCTCGGCGCCCCGTGCTGCGCGGTCGACGCGGATCGCCACGTCGATGTGGGCGCCGTTGTCCAGCTCCACCGTGAACGCCCCATCCTTCAGCGCCCCGATCACGCGCCGCACGGCTTCCTCGGCGTTGTCCTGCACGTGGCCCATGTAGGCACGCACCACGTCCAGGCCGAAGTGCGCCACCATGCGGTGCAGCTCCTCGACGCCCTTCTGGTTCGCGGCCACCTGGGCGCGCAAATCGGCCATGTTCTGGTCCGGGTTGCGCGCCGGGTAGCGCGCGCTGGTGAGCAGCGCCCGCGCCTCTGCCTCGCGCAGCACGCCATCAAGTCCGTCGACCAGCTTGAAGTTGTTGATCAGGACGCCCTCCTGCTCGATATGGTGCGAGTCCGGCGGCATCGAGCCCGGCGTGGTGCCGCCGATGTCCGCATGGTGGCCGCGCGAGCCGACATAGAACAGGATCTCCCGGCCCGCTTCGTCGAACACCGGCGAGATCACCGTCACGTCCGGCAAATGGGTGCCGCCGTTGTACGGGTCGTTCAGCGCGTAGACGTCGCCGGCGCGCATGCGGCCCGCATTCTCGCGCATCACGGTCTTGATCGATTCGCCCATCGAGCCCAGGTGCACCGGCATGTGCGGCGCGTTCGCCACCAAATTGCCGTCGGCGTCGAATATGGCGCAGCTGAAGTCGAGGCGTTCCTTGATGTTCACCGAATAGGCCGTGTTCTGCAGGCGCAGGCCCATCTGCTCGGCAATCGACATGAACAGGTTGTTGAAGATTTCGAGCATCACCGGGTCGGCCGTGGTGCCGATCGCGCGCCGCTGCGGCAGCGCCTCCACGCGCGTCAGCACGAGATGGTTCCAGGGCGTGACCTCGGCCTGCCAGCCGGGTTCCACCACCGTGGTGGCATTGTTCTCGGCGACGATGGCCGGACCCTTGATCGTGTCGCCCGGCTTGATCTCGGCGCGGCGGTAGATGCCGGTCTCGCGCCATTCGCCGTTGCCGAACATGCGCACCTGTTCCGATGGCGCCGGGATGCCGGCACGCGGGCTGCTGTCGGTGATGCTCTCTGGCGGCGCTTCCGAGCGGCCCAGCGCCTCCACCGACACCGCCTCCACCACCAGCGCGCGCGACGGCATCAGGAAGGAGAAGCGCCGTTTATAGGCTGTCTCGAACTGCGCCTGCATGGCCGCGTTCGGGCCGAAGTCCACCACCAGTGCCGAATCCGTGCCCTCGTAGCGCAGGTGCACGCGGCGGATGACGTCGATGCGCTCGGCGCCCACGCCCTGCCCCAGCAACTCGCCGCGCACGGCCTCGGCCAGCGCATCCAGCCGTGCCGCCAGCGCCCCTTCCGCAGCCGCGCCCAGCTTTTCCTCGACCGCCTGCTCGCGCATCGCGCTCTGGTCGGCCAGGCCCATCCCGTAGGCCGACAGCACGCCGGCCAGGCTGTGGATGAAAACCGTCTTCATGCCCAGCGCATCGGCCACCAGGCAGGCGTGCTGGCCGCCGGCGCCGCCGAAGCTGGTCAGCGCGTAGTCGGTCACGTCGTGCCCGCGCTGCACCGAGATCTGCTTGATCGCGTTGGCCATGTTGCCGACCGCGATCTGGATGAAGCCTTCGGCCACCTGCTCGGGCGTGCGGCGGTCGCCGGTGGCGTCGAAGATCTGCGCGGCCATCTCGGCGAAGCGGGCGCGCACGACGTCGACGTCGAGCGCTTCGTCGGCATTCGGCCCGAACAGCTTCGGGAAGTGCGCCGGCTGGATTTTCCCGAGCATGACGTTGCAGTCGGTAACCGCCAGCGGCCCGCCGCGCCGGTAGCTGGCCGGGCCGGGATTCGCACCCGCGCTGTCGGGGCCGACGCGGTAGCGGCTGCCGTCGAAGTGCAGGATCGAGCCGCCGCCGGCCGCCACCGTGTGGATGCTCATCATCGGCGCGCGCATGCGCACGCCGGCCACCTGGGTCTCGAACACGCGTTCAAACTCGCCGGCGTAATGCGAGACGTCGGTCGAGGTGCCGCCCATGTCGAAGCCGATGATCTTCTCGAAGCCGGCCAGGCGGCTGGCGCGTACCATGCCGACGATGCCGCCGGCCGGCCCGGACAGGATACTGTCCTTGCCCTGGAAGGCGCGGGCATCGGTCAGGCCGCCGTTCGACTGCATGAACTGCAAATTCACGCCCGGCAGCTCGGACGCCACCTGGTCGACGTAGCGGCGCAGGATCGGCGACAGGTAGGCGTCGACCACGGTGGTGTCGCCGCGCGCGACCAGCTTCATCATCGGGCTGGCCTCGTGCGAGGTGGAGACCTGGGTGAAGCCGATCTCGCGTGCGATGCGCGCCACCGCGGCCTCGTGCGCCGTGTAGCGGTAGCCATGCATGAAGACGATCGCCAGAGCGCGTAGTCCGCCGTCGTAGGCCTGCTGCAGGCCGGCGCGGGCCGCCGCTTCGTCCAGCGGCTGCACGACGTCGCCATGGGCACCCATGCGCTCGTCGATCTCGACCACCTGGGCGTAGAGCAGTTCGGGCAGGACGATGTGGCGGTCGAACAGGCGCGGGCGGTTCTGGTAGGCGATGCGCAGCGCGTCGCGAAAACCGCGCGTGATCGCCAGCGCGGTCGGCTCGCCCTTGCGCTCCAGCAGCGCATTGGTGGCGACCGTGGTGCCCATCTTCACGGCCTCGACCCGGGCCGCGGGCAGCGGCTCGCCGGCGGCCACGCCGAGCAGGTGGCGGATGCCGGCCACCGCCGCGTCGCGGTACTGTTCCGGATTCTCGGACAGGAGTTTGTGCGTCACCAGCTGCCCATCCGGGCGGCGCGCCACGATGTCGGTGAATGTGCCGCCGCGATCGATCCAGAACTGCCAGTCCATGCGTCTCTCCAGGTGATGTTTTCCCTATTGTAGCCGCCGTCGCGCCAGGATCAGGCACAATGCGGGCAACGACATTCGAGAGAAGACTTATGGATAGCAAGCTTGACAGCGGCACGCTGTACACCGTCGCCCAGATCCGCGCGGTCGAGGAAGCGGCGATGCAGGAACTGGAAACCGGCACCCTGATGCGCCGCGCCGGCCGCGCCGCCTCCGACCTCGCGCTGCAACTCGTGGGCGACGCCCGCACCCGTCCGGTGCTGGTGCTGGCCGGCCCCGGCAACAACGGCGGCGACGCCCTGGAACTGGCGGCCAACCTGAGCGAGGACGGCCTCGACGTGGTGGTGCTCTACTTCGCCCCCACCGGCCAGCCCTCGCCCGAATCGGCGCAGGCCCTGGCCCGCGCCCGCGCCAGCCGCGCCAACTTTGCCGACGTCGCGCCCGACACGCGCGACTGGGCGCTGGTGGTCGACGGCCTGTTCGGCATAGGCCTGGCACGCAACCTGGTGGGGCGCTACCCGGAACTGGTCACCGCATTGTCCGACGTGCGCTGCCCGGTGCTGGCGCTAGACGTGCCGAGCGGCCTGGATGCCGACACCGGCGTGCCGGTGGGCGAAGGCGGCGTCGCCGTGCGCGCCAGCCACACCATCACCTTCATCGGCGACAAGCCCGGCCTGCATACCGCCTGCGGGCGCGACCATGCCGGCCAGGTGCTGGTGGCCGGCCTCGGCATCGCGCCCGAACTGTACCCGCCGGCGGCGGCGCTGCTTGCCGCGCCTGCCCTGTTCGCGGGCCAGCTGGCGCCGCGCCGCCAGAACACGCACAAGGGCAGCTTCGGCGACGTGGCGATCGTCGGCGGCGCGCACGGCATGCTTGGCGCGGCCGTGCTGGCCGGGCGCGGCGCCCTGCATGCCGGCGCGGGACGCGTGTTCGTGGCCACGGTCGACGTCGGGCCCGGCTACGACAGCATGCAGCCGGAACTGATGTTCCGCACCACGCACGACTTCGATACCGAGGGCCGGACCCTGGTGCTGGGGCCGGGCATGGGCGACGCGCTGGAGGCGATGCGCGTGCTCGGGCACGGGGTCGATGCGGCGGCGCCGGTGGTGATCGACGCCGATGGCTTGAACCTGGTATCGAGCAGCACCGACCTGCAGGCGCGCGTGGCCCGGCGCGTGGGCGCGACCGTGATCACGCCGCACCCGCTGGAGGCGGCGCGGCTGCTGGGCGTGTCGGCAGGCGAAGTGCAGGCCGACCGCCTGGGTGCGGCGCGCACGCTGGCGAAGCGTTTGAATGCGGTGGTGGTGCTGAAGGGATCGGGTACCGTGCTGGCGGCCCCGGATGGGGCGCTGGCGGTCAATCCAACCGGGAACCCGGGCCTGGCCACCGGCGGCACCGGCGACGTGCTGGCGGGCGTCGTGGGCGCCTTGCTGGCCCAGGGCTGGCCGGCGTGGGAAGCGGCCGTGGCTGCGGTGTGGATGCATGGCGCGGCGGCGGACAATCTGGTGGCCGATGGCTACGGGCCGATCGGCTTGACGGCCGGCGAGCTGCCGGCCGCGATCAGGAAGGTATTAAACGGCCTGGTGACGCGCTAGGTTTTGTAGTCTGGTAGGGTGGGCTCTCGAGCCCACGCGGTCGTACCCTGGCATACCTTGACGTTGCCGGAACGCCTACGGTGGACAGCGTGGGCACAAGTGCCCACCCTACAACAACGAAACCCGGCGATCCAGGCGTCGCGGGTTAACTCAAGCCAGGCGCCCTGCCGCAATGGTCAACGTCCGCCCACAGCGCGCCGCCATCGCCGGATCGTGCGTGACCAGCACCAGCGTCGACCCGCGCTCGCGATTGAGCTCGAACATCAACTGGATCACCGCTTCCCCCGTTGCCGCATCCAGGCTGCCGGTCGGCTCGTCCGCGAACAGCAGTGGCGGCTCGGTAACGAACGCGCGCGCCAGGGCCACGCGCTGCTGCTCGCCGCCCGACAAATACTTCGGATAATGCTTCAGTCGGCTCGACAGGCCCACGCGTCCCAGCATCGCTTCCGCCTTCTCGCGCGCGTTGTCGTCGCCGCGCAGTTCCAGCGGCAGCATCACGTTTTCCAGCGCATTCAGATGCGCCAGCAACTGGAAGGACTGGAACACGAAGCCCAGCTTGGCCTTGCGGAACGCCGCACGGCCATCCTCGTCAAGGGCGAATATATCGGTGCCGTCGAGCAGCACCTTGCCGCTGCTCGGCGTGTCCAGGCCGGCCAGCAGGCCGAGCAAGGTCGACTTGCCCGAGCCCGATGCGCCGACGAGCGCGAGCGTCTCGGCCGCTCCCACGGTAAAATCGATGCCGTGCAGGATGGTGAGTTCGCCGCTGGCGTCCGCCACCCGCTTGGACAACCCGGTCACCTCGATGGCGGCCGGTCGCCCCGCTGCGGCGGATACGTCATTTTTGAAAGCCTCGGGATTATCACGCATGCTTGCTCGTCTCAAGAAATTTTCTGTCGGTTTGCTCATGCTGGCTGCATCAGCGAGCGCTTATTCTGCACCAAAAACCGTGCTGGTGGTGGGCGATAGCCTGTCGGCCGAATATGGCCTGACACGCGGCGCGGGCTGGGTCACCCTGCTCGAGCAAAAACTGAAGGCCGAAAAGATCGACGCGCGCATCGTCAACGCCAGCATCAGCGGCGAGACCACCAGCGGCGGGCGGGCCCGCCTGCCGGCCCTCCTCAGCGCCCACAAGCCGCAGATCGTGGTCATCGAACTGGGCGCCAACGACGGCCTGCGCGGCCTGCCGGTGGCGTCGGCCGAGGCCAACCTGCGCCAGATGGTCACGCTGTCGCAGAAGCAGGATGCCAAGGTCATGCTGATCGGCATGCGCATGCCGCCAAACTATGGCCGCGCCTACACGGAGCGCTTCTTCGGCATGTACAGCACGCTCTCGAAAGACCTGAAGGCGCCGCTGGTTCCCTTCATGCTGGAAGGCGTGGCCGACAAGCCGGCGCTGTTCCAGGCCGACCGCCTGCACCCGAACGCGCAAGCCCATCCCATCATCCTGAAGAACATCTGGCCGACCTTTTCCAGCCTGATCCGACAACAATAACCACAATCCCTTCCCCGACAATGAAATACCCTGCCGTACTGCCCTTCGCCGACATCCTGCCCGAACTCGACAGCTTCGACACCATCATCGACGCCCGCAGCGAAGGCGAGTTCGCGCTCGACCACATTCCGGGCGCGATCAATTGCCCGGTGCTGAACAACGAAGAGCGCATCCGGGTCGGCACGCTGTACAAGCAGGTCGGCGCGTTCGAGGCGAAGAAAGTTGGTGCGCCGATCGTGGCGGCCAACATCGCTCGCCATATCGAGCAACTGTTTGCCGACAAACCGCGCGAATGGAAGCCCCTGGTGTATTGCTGGCGCGGCGGCAACCGCAGCGGCTCGATGGCGCACATCCTGGCGAAGATCGGCTGGCCGGTGGTCCAGCTGGAAGGCGGTTACAAGGCGTACCGGGCGCAGGTGAGCACGGCGCTGGAGAATCCGCCGCAGGTGGATTTCCGCGTGATCTGCGGCACCACCGGCAGCGGCAAGAGCCGCCTGCTGGAGACCCTGGAGCGCGTCGGCGCCCAGGTGCTGGACCTGGAACGCCTGGCGGCCCACCGCGGCTCGGTACTCGGCCACCTACCGCACGAACCCCAGCCGACCCAGAAAATGTTCGAAAGCCAGATCTGGGACAAACTGCGTCACTTCGACCCGAACCAGCCGGTGTTTGTCGAGTCTGAAAGCAAGAAGGTCGGCAACCTGCGCGTGCCCGACGCGGTGATGGCCCGCATGCGCGCCTCGCCCTGCATCGCGGTCGCTTTGTCGCGCCCGAACCGGGTGCGGCTGCTGATGGAAGACTACGAACACTTTGCACAGGATGCCGGTGCGTTGAATGGGCAGCTCGAACACCTGGTGCAGTTGCATGGACGGGCGAAGATCGACGCCTGGCATGCGATGGCGAATGCGGGGGCCATGCCGGAACTGGTCGATCAGTTGCTGGTGGAGCATTACGATCCGGCTTACCTGCGCTCCATTGACCGCAACTTTACGGAGTATACAAAGGCGCAGGTGCTGGAGCTGGCGGATATTGCGCCGGATGATTTCGTGCGTGCGGCGAGGAGTCTGCACGCGGGGTGATGGTGGCGTATGGCTCGCGGCGTCATGGTGGCTGCAGCGTGCAGCTTGATTGTGGCCCGCGACGTGATGGTAGCTGCGGCGCGATTGCGGCCTGCGACGTGATGGTAGCTGCGGCGCGATTGCGGCCTGCGTCTTGATTATGGCCTGCGACGACCAGATTGTCGCCTCCCGCTTGATTGTGGCCTGGGCTTGATTGCGTCAGCGGCTTGATTATGGCCTGCGATCTCGACCGTACGGTGGGCACCCCGTGCCCACGCGGTTACGTGCCGATCCTTTAGCCCGCGACGGCGACTGTTCGCTCCGGAACGCAGACCGGAATGATGGGCTAACAAAACGCTCTTTGGACGTTAGTCATTGCGCGGCGTGCAGCGCATCTCTCCGGGCTAACACCCCTCATGCTTCCGCGTGGGCACGGGGTGCCCACCCTACGGTTGCGATCCCACGATCTCTTCCGCCAACGATACGCCAGACGTAAAAAAACCCGGCTGCTCGCACAGCCGGGTTTTTATTTACATCTGAAACAGCTTACTCAGCCTGCTCCGCCGGCTTGGCGGCACTGACATTCACCTTGGCCTTGTTCTTGACCTTGATCGCCTCGACGAAGTTGTACAGCTCAGCCTGGCCGACCAGGCCGCCGATCTGCTGGGCTTCCTGGTTGCGGCGGGTGGTATCCACCTGGGCCGGCTGCGCTACCTTGCCGATGCGGTACACGCCATAGCCCACGCCCGGCACGTCCACGCCCACATAGGCTGGCAGCTTGGTCACGTCGGCCTTGAACACGGCCAGCGCGCCGGCAGGGTTCACGGTCGGCTCCTTGGTGCGCGACAGGACTTTCACTTCGCCGAAGCCGGTGGCGTCGCCGGATGCCTTGGCGGCGGCCAGCTTGGCTTCGCCGGCCTGGCGTGCCAGGCGCAGCGCTTCTTCCTGGGTCACGCGCTGGCGGATCGCCGCTTCGACCTCGGCCAGCGGACGCTTGGTGGCCGGCTTGAACTCGACCACGCGGCCGGCGATCAGGGTCGCAGGCGCCACTTCCACGGCTTCGGTGTTGCGCTTGTTCTTGATCGACTCGTTCGAGAACAGGGCGCTCAGGAATTTGTCGTTATTGTAAGGCGCCGTGCCCAGGGCCGGGTTCGCCTTGCGGCCGAGGCCGTCGACGGTCTGGATCTGCAGGCCCAGCTTGTCGGCTGCCGGCTTCAGGCTGTCCGATTGCTCGTAGACGATGTCGTTGAAGCTTTCCGCCAGTTCCGAGTATTTCTTCGACAGCGCCGACTTCTTCAGCTCGTCGCTGATGTCAGCACGGGCGGCGTCCAGCGGCTTCTGCACCGACGGCTTGACCGAGGTCACCTTGATGATGTGGTAGCCGAATTCCGACGCCACGATGCCGCTGACTTCGCCATCCTTGAGCTTGAAGACGGTCTCCTCGATTTCCTTGACCGGATAGTTGCCCTTCTCGATCGCACCCAGGTCGCCGCCCTGCGCCGCCGAATCGGTATCCTGCGACTGGGTCTTGGCGACGGCCGCGAACTCGGCCGGGTTCTTGCGCACTTCGGCCAGCACCGCTTCGGCTTTGGCCTTGGCTGCGGCTTCGTCGGCCGGCTTGGCGTCGCGCGCCTTGTTGATCAGGATGTGGCTGGCGGTACGCTGTTCCGGCGTCACGAAACGCTTCTGGTTGGCGTTGTAGAAGGCGGTGACGTCGGCGTCGCTCACCTTCACCTGGCTTTCGACAGCGGCTGCATCGAGCACGATGTACTCGGCCTTCACCTGCTCGGGAATCTGGAACAGGGTGGCGTTCTTGTCATAGAAGGCCTTGACCATCTCGTCGGTGACCTTGACCTGCGGCAGGTAGTTCGCGATCGGGAACAGCAGTTCCTGGACTTCGCGTTCCTGGTCGTTGATGTCCGAAATGCGGCTGGCCACCGAGCGTGGCGCGAAGGCGGTGCTCTGGATCGAACCGGCCAGCTGCTGGATTGCCATGTCGCGGCGCATGCGCGCGTCGAACATGTCCGGGGTCATGCCCTGGGCGGCCAGCGCGGCCTTGTACTGGTCCATGTCGAAGCTGCCGTCCGGCTTCTTGAAGCCAGGCAGGCTCTGGATCGCGTTGACCAGCGCCTGATCGGCCACGGTCAGGTGGCTGCGTGCGATTTCGGCGTTGACGGCGCGCTCGGCCACCAGGTTGTCCAGCACTTCGCGCTTGGCTTCCGGGGTGTCGAACATCTTCTGGTCGAATTGCGGACCCATCTGCTGGCGGGCCTGGTCGATCTGGCGGCGCTGGGCATCGTCCCATTCCTGCTGGGTGATGGTGCGGCCGTCGACGGTGGCGACGCCGGCGGCGCTGTCGCCGCGGCTCTGGTAGCTGTCGACACCGACGAGAACGAAGGATGGAACGATGATCAGGCCGAGCACACCGTACATCACGCGTTTGTTGTTACGTACAAAATCAAACATGGTCACCAATCACTCAGGAAATGGCCTAAAAGCACAGTTAAAAAAAAAGGCGAACTCGCGTTCGCCTCTTCTTATTGAGGCGCCTTTTCGTGGCGCCCCGGTACTACTGCATCTGGCGGAGCGGACGGGGCTCGAACCCGCGACCCCCGGCGTGACAGGCCGGTATTCTAACCAACTGAACTACCGCTCCAGAATCTGTGTATGGTGAGTGGCGGAGCGGACGGGGCTCGAACCCGCGACCCCCGGCGTGACAGGCCGGTATTCTAACCAACTGAACTACCGCTCCACTTCACATACTAGGTACTGCATACCAGGCCGCAGAAAGCAGAGAGGCCAAAGCTTCCCACTTTGCGAGACACACAGTCTCGCTTTACCGCCTGGTGTTCTCTGCATGTCGCTGCAGAGAAGGCATTAGTTTACAGCATCTTTTAGCGCTTTACCAGCCTTAAATTTCGGAACCTTTGCAGCTTTAATCTTGATCGGTTCCTTGGTGCGCGGATCGCGGCCGGTACGTGCCGCGCGCTCGCCCACGCTGAAGGTGCCGAAACCGACCAGCGTGACGCTGTCGTTCTTCTTCAGGGTCGCGGTCACCGCTTCGATCATGGCGTCGAGTGCGCGCGTTGCCGAGGCCTTGGTAATGTCCGCGGATTTCGCGATTTCTTCGATCAGTTCAGTCTTGTTCACTCTATTCCCTCTTGTACGTTCTGACGCGGCGGCGCTGCGCCTTCCTGCAAAAAACTGCAAGCGCGTATTAAACAAGGGGGATTTGCTTCTGTCAAGCAACACGTATGGCCACCGATGTATCCGAATTCGCGATCCGCATTGCCATTGCCGCATCCGGATTCGCGATACGTAGGGTGGGCACTCCGTGCCCACGCGAAACGGTGATCATTGTTGGCGGTTCAAACTGCACATTGTTGACTTGATTAGTACTGCAGGGTTTTCGAGCGGTGATTTGCAGCCACGGAATCCGCACGAACACGTAACCGCGTGGGCAGTAGGGCCGGCTAAATGCCGGCACTACACAGTGCCCACCCTACGATATCGAGCGATTGTGGCCATAAACCCGTACCGTCGACGCAAAAAAAAAGAGGCGCCACACGGGCGCCTCTTCATTTACTGCGATCTACCTGCGATCAGTGCTTGACGACGTCGCCCTGCCCTTCGGTCGAGCTCGCCGGAGCCACCGACACCGCCGGCACATCGGCCAGGGCTTCCGGCTGGCGTTCCAGCGCGATTTCCAGCACTTTCTCGATCCAGCGTACCGGCACGATCTCGAGCTTGTTCTTGACGTTGTCCGGAATCTCGGCCAGGTCCTTCACGTTCTGCTCGGGGATCAACACCGTCTTGATGCCGCCGCGATGCGCCGCCAGCAGCTTTTCTTTCAGGCCGCCGATCGGCAAGACTTCGCCACGCAGCGTGATCTCGCCCGTCATCGCCACGTCGGCGCGGACCGGGATGCCGGTGAAGATCGACACCAGCGCGGTGGTCATCGCGATACCGGCGGACGGACCGTCCTTCGGCGTCGCGCCTTCCGGCACGTGGATGTGGATGTCGCTCTTCTCGAACACCTCGTTCTTGATACCGAGACGTTGTGCACGCGAACGCACCACGGTGCGGGCCGCTTCGATCGATTCCTTCATCACGTCGCCCAGGGTACCGGTACGGATGATGGCGCCCTTGCCCGGCACGTTCACGGCTTCGATGGTCAGCAAATCGCCGCCGACTTCGGTCCAGGCCAGGCCGACCACCTGGCCGATCTGGTTTTCCTTCTCGGCCACGCCGAAATCGTAGCGGCGCACGCCCAGGAACTTGTCCAGGTTCTTGGCGTTGACGATGATGGCCTTGTCGCCTTTCTTCAGCAGCAGCATCTTGACGACCTTGCGGCAGATCTTCGAGATTTCACGCTCGAGCGAACGCACGCCGGCTTCGCGGGTGTAGTAGCGGATGATGTCGCGGATCGCCGACTCTTCCACCTTGATCTCGCCGTCGCGCAGGCCGTTGGCCTTAACCTGCTTCGGCAGCAGATAGCGCTGGGCGATGTTCGTCTTCTCGTCCTCGGTGTAACCCGACAGGCGGATGACTTCCATCCGGTCCAGCAGTGCCGGCGGGATGTTGAACGAGTTCGAGGTCGCCACGAACATCACATCCGACAAGTCGAAGTCGACTTCCAGGTAGTGGTCCGAGAAGGTGTGGTTCTGTTCCGGGTCCAGCACTTCCAGCAGGGCCGACGATGGGTCGCCGCGGAAGTCCGCACCCATCTTGTCGATCTCGTCCAGCAGGAACAGCGGATTGCGCACGCCGACTTTTGCAAGCGATTGCAAGACCTTGCCCGGCATCGAGCCGATGTAGGTGCGGCGGTGGCCGCGGATCTCGGCTTCGTCGCGGACGCCGCCCAGGGCCATGCGCACGAACTTGCGGTTCGTGGCGCGGGCAATCGACTGGCCCAGCGAGGTCTTACCGACGCCCGGAGGACCGACGAAGCACAGGATCGGGGCTTTGAGCTTGTCGACGCGCTGTTGCACCGCGAGGTATTCCAGGATGCGTTCCTTGATCTTGTCGAGGCCGTAGTGCTCGGCTTCCAGCACTTTCTCGGCGTTTTCCAGGTCGTTGGCAACCTTGGATTTCTTTTTCCAGGGCAGCGACACCAGGGTGTCGATGTAGTTGCGCACGACGGTGGCTTCGGCCGACATCGGCGACATCAGTTTCAGCTTCTTGATCTCGGCGGTGGCCTTGTCAAGCGCTTCCTTCGGCATCTTGGCGGCGATGACTTTCTTCTCGAGCTCGTCGATGTCGGCGCCGTCTTCGCCCTCACCCAGTTCCTTCTGGATGGCCTTGACCTGTTCGTTCAGGTAGTACTCGCGCTGCGATTTTTCCATCTGGCGCTTCACACGGCCGCGGATGCGCTTCTCGACTTGCAGGATGTCGAGTTCGCCTTCCAGCTGGCCGAGCAGGTGCTCAAGGCGCTTGGCGACGTTGAAGATTTCCAGGATGACCTGCTTCTGCTCGAGCTTCAGCGGCAGGTGCGCGGCAACGGTGTCGGCCAGGCGGCCGGCGTCGTCGATACCGGCCAGGGATGCGAGGATCTCCGGCGGGATTTTCTTGTTCAGTTTGACGTACTGGTCGAACTGCTGGACGATGGCGCGGCGCATGGCTTCGACTTCGGAGTCGTCGCCGATTTCCGAGCGCACAGGGGTCAGCTCGGCCACGAAGTGGGTCGGGGCGTCGGTGATGTGATCGATACGTGCGCGCTGGGCGCCTTCGACCAGCACCTTCACGGTGCCGTCAGGCAGCTTCAGCATTTGCAGGATGTTCGCGACGCAGCCGATCTCGTAGATGTCCGCGGCGGAAGGTTCGTCTTTGGCAGCAGCCTTTTGGGCGGCGAGCATGATGCTCTTGCCCTGCTCCATCGCAGCTTCCAGGGCTTTGATCGATTTCGGGCGGCCAACGAACAGTGGTATCACCATATGGGGAAACACGACCACGTCGCGCAACGGCAGGAGGGGCAGCGTCGTTTGCTCGGTTAATTTCGAAGTTGTCATGGCATACCTTATAAAAAGCGTGTAGACGATGTTGGGCGCACACGGTGAAAACACAAGACCGGCAATCGAATATTTCTCGAAATAAAAAAGACATTCAAGAGAAAGACTTGCCGTTCCAATAAATGCCCCTGTTTCAAATAAAAAAGCCACTACACGGCACGCGGCCGAGAGTGGCTTTTCGATTGAAGCCGGATGCTTTTATTGAGGTAAATTGTACCTTCAAGCTCCCGGCGCACAAGTGGATTTGTGCTTTCCGTGCGGAATTTTTTAGTTTTCGCCCGAGGCTTTTGCGCTTTCGCTGTAAATCAGCAAAGGTTTCGCGCCGTTGGTGATGGTATTTTCATCAACCACGACCTTGACCACGTTTTGCTGATTCGGCAATTCGTACATCACGTCGAGCAGCGCGTGTTCCAGAATCGAACGCAAACCACGAGCGCCGGTTTTGCGCGCCAATGCTTTTTTCGCAATCGCGTGCAATGCGGCTGGGCGAATTTCCAGTTCGGCGCCTTCCATTTCCAGCAGTTTCGAATACTGCTTGATGAGCGCATTCTTCGGCTCGATCAGGATCTGGATCAGCGCTTCTTCGGTCAATTCATTCAGCGTGGCGACAACCGGCAGACGGCCGACGAGTTCGGGAATCAGGCCGAACTTGATCAGGTCTTCCGGCTCGGCTTCCATCATGATTTCGCTGTTCGAACGCTGGGTCTGGCTCTTGACGCTGGCCGCGAAGCCGATGCCCGACTTTTCCGAACGGTTTTGCACGATCTTGGCCAGGCCGTCGAAGGCGCCGCCGCAGATGAACATGATGTTCGTGGTGTCGATCTGCACAAAGTCCTGGTTCGGGTGCTTGCGCCCGCCCTGCGGCGGTACCGAAGCCATGGTGCCTTCGATCAGTTTCAGCAGGGCTTGCTGCACGCCCTCGCCCGAGACGTCGCGCGTGATCGACGGATTGTCGGACTTGCGCGAAATCTTGTCGATCTCATCGATGTAGACGATGCCGCGCTGCGCCTTTTCCACCTCGTAGTTGCAGCTTTGCAGCAGCTTCTGGATGATGTTCTCGACGTCTTCGCCCACGTAGCCGGCTTCGGTCAGCGTGGTGGCATCGGCGATCACGAACGGCACGTTCAGCATGCGCGCCAGGGTTTGCGCCAGCAGGGTCTTGCCGGAACCGGTCGGGCCGACGAGCAGGATGTTGCTCTTGGCCAGTTCGACGTCGTCCTTCTTGCCCAGGTGCTTCAGGCGCTTGTAATGATTATAAACAGCCACCGACAGGATGCGCTTGGCAGTCTGCTGGCCGATCACGTACTGGTCGAGCAGTTCGGCGATCTCGTGCGGGGTCGGCAGGTCGGACTTGGCGCCCGCCACCGATTCGACGTTCGAAGTCTCGTCACGGATGATGTCGTTGCACAGGTCGATGCACTCGTCGCAGATGAAGACCGATGGTCCCGCGATGAGCTTTTTCACCTCGTGCTGACTCTTGCCGCAGAACGAGCAGTACAGAAGCTTTTCGCCGCTGGAGGATTTTTTGTCAGACATGGGGGCAGGTTTCTATTGAATATGGATATAACGTCATGACGACGCGCGCGCTGTCGGCGCACACACCCTCATGCTACCCGAAATAAAAAACAAACGCCCGAACGTGTTTGCGCCCGGGCGTTTTTCAGCAACACCTTGTGGGGTGCATCAAGCGCGATTCGTCAGAACCTTGTCGATCAGGCCGTATTCCACGGACTCTTCCGCCGACATGAAGCGGTCGCGGTCGGTGTCCTTGTGGATCTGCTCGATGGTCTGGCCGGTGTTGTCGGCCATGATGCGTGCCAGGCGTTCGCGCAGGTACAGGATTTCCTTGGCCTGGATTTCGATATCCGAGGCCATGCCCTGCGAGCCGCCGGACGGCTGGTGGATCATCACGCGCGAGTTCGGCAGCGAGAAACGCTTGCCCTTGGCGCCAGCGGCCAGCAGGAAGGCGCCCATCGACGCCGCCAGGCCGGTGCACAGGGTGGAGACGTCCGGCTTGATGAAGTTCATCGTGTCGAAGATCGCCAGGCCTGCGGAAACCGAACCGCCCGGGGAGTTGATGTAGAGCGAGATGTCCTTGTCCGGATTCTCGCTCTCCAGGAACAGCATCTGGGCGACGATCAGGTTGGCCATCTGGTCGTTGACAGGACCGACCAGGAAAATCACACGTTCCTTCAGCAGGCGCGAGTAAATATCGTACGCGCGCTCGCCGCGGCCGCTTTGCTCCACGACCATCGGCACGAGGCCGAGTGCTTGGGTGTCCAATGCCGGATTATGGTTCATACCTGTCTGGTTCCTTGAAAAAGAGGCTTGTAAAAGGTGAAGGGTAGGCTCGAAGGATGAGCCTACCCATCCGATCAAGCCTGTGGGTTGCTACCCATCAATTCATCGAAAGCGATGGTCTTGGTGCTGACCTTCGCCTTGCCAAGTACATAGTTAACGACGTTTTCTTCCAAAACAAGGCTTTCCACTTCACCCAGGCGGCGGCGGTCGCTGTAGTAGTACTTCAGGACTTCCTTCGGATCTTCGTAGCTTTGTGCGAAGTCTTCGATCTGGGCCTTCACCTGCTCTTGCGTTGCTTGCAGGTTGTTGTCAGCGACCAGTTGCGACAGGATCAGACCCAGGCGCACGCGGCGCTCGGCCTTTTCGGCGAACAGTTCGGTCGGGAACGGCAGGTTCTTGACGTCCATGCCGCGCTGGGCCATGTCCTGGCGGGTCTGCTCGGCCAGGCGCTGCGAATCCTGCTCGATCATGACCTTCGGCACGTCCATCTCGGTCACTTTGACCAGGGCGTCCATCACGGCTTCCTTGTTACGGGCCTTGATGCGGGCGTTGACTTCGCGCTCCAGGTTGGTCTTGATGTCGGCGCGCATTTTTTCGATGGCGCCGTCTTCGATGCCCAGCGATTTCGCGAACTCGGCGTCGACTTCCGGCAGGTGCGCCCATTCCAGGTTCTGCAGGGTGATGGTGAACTCGGCGGTCTTGCCGGCGACGTCCTTGCCGTGGTAATCCTCAGGGAAAGCCAGCGGGAAGGTCTTGCTCTCGCCGACTTTCAGGCCGACGGTGGCGGCTTCGAATTCCGGCAGCATGCGGCCTTCGCCCAGCACGAAGCTGTAACCTTCGGCCTTGCCGCCGTCGAATTCGACGCCGTCGATCTTGCCGACGAAGTCGACGGTCACGCGGTCGCCATTGGCAGCAACGGCTTCGCCGCCGTCGCCGTGTTCGCCGGCTTCGCCCTTGGTGTGGTAGTGCACGCGCTGCTTGCGCAGGATGTCGATGGTCTTGTCGATTTCGGCGTCGCTCACTTCGGTAGCGATGGTTTCGACTTCGACGGCGGCCAGGTCGCCGACCTTGACTTCAGGGAAGACTTCAAAGGTAGCGTCGAAAGCCAGCATGCCCTCAGCTGCCTCTTCCTTCGGCTCGATCTTCGGGAAACCGGCAACGCGCAGGCCTGCTTCGTTGGCGGCGTCGTTGAAGGCGCGGCCGACGCGGTCGTTCAGCACGTCCGATTCGATCTGGTAGCCGTATTGGGCTGCGACCATTTTCAGAGGCACTTTGCCTGGGCGGAAGCCAGGCGCCTTGGCGGTCTTGGCCTGTTTCTTGAGGCGTTTTTCAACTTCCGTACGAACATCGCTCAGCGGAAAAGTGATCGTCAAGCGGCGCTCGAGTTTATCCAGGGTTTCGACTGCAGTTGCCATCGTAAAAATCGTCCAAAAAAATAATTATTCGTGGTGCGAGGAGGGGGACTCGAACCCCCACACCATTGCTGGCGTCAGGACCTAAACCTGGTGCGTCTACCAATTTCGCCATCCTCGCGCAGGATTGCATATTGCCACAAAAACAAAGGGCGCCCGACAGTAGAAACCGGCCGCCCTGCACTCCATTGTCTAGGGGCTACAACTTCAACCCGGTATTTTACTGGATTTTCTGACACTGGAGGGAGTGAATTTTACAAGGGTGCGGCAGGGTTTATTCATGCATATGTTGAATACGGTTTTCATGCGGTGCGATGCCGGTTGAATTCGCCCATATTCGAATGGTGAGACCGCGTGGGCTCGAGAGCCCACCCTACGAAACCCGGTTCGATTTTGTAGGGTGGGCACTCGTGCCCACGCGGTATGGAACGATTGCCGGTCGAAATGCCCGAAAAATTACCGTACCGGCTTCTTCACCCTGAACCACGCCGCATACAGCGCCGGCAGGAACAGCAGGGTCAAGGCCGTGGCCACCAGCAAGCCGCCCATGATCGCCACCGCCATCGGTCCCCAGAACACGGAACGCGACAAGGGAATCATGGCCAGCGCCGCGGCGGCGGCCGTCAGCAGGATCGGTCGGCAACGGCGCACCGCCGCTTCGACGATCGCATCCCAGGCCTCGGCCCCGCCCTTGATGTCCTGCTCGATCTGGTCGACCAGGATCACCGAGTTCCGGATGATCATGCCGAACAGCGCGATCACGCCCAGGTTGGCAACGAAGCCGAACGGCCGTCCCAGCAACAGCAGCGCCATCGCTGCCCCCGCCACGCCCAGGGGCCCGGTCAGGAACACCAGTAGCGAGCGCGAGAAGCTGTGCAGCTGCAGCATCAGCAGGGTGAACACGATGAACAGCACCAGCGGCACGTTCGCCGTGATCGAGGCTTCCGCTTCCGAGCTGTCGGCCGCAGCACCCTCCAGCGTCACGCGGTAACCGGCCGGCAGCTTGGCGCGAATGTCGGCCAGCTTCTCGTTCACCTGCCCGGACACGGTCGGCCCCTGGATGCCGGCCACCACGTCCGACTGCACCATGATCGCCCACTCCCTGCCCTCGCGCCAGATCACGCCCGGCTCCCACACGAATTCCACGCGCGCCACCTGGCCGAGCGTCACGGAACGGCCCGAGGCGGTGGGGATGTTCGTATCGCGCAGCACGGTAATCGTCGAACGCTCTTCCACCGGCTGGCGCACTACGATGTCGATCAGCTCGTTGGTTTCGCGGAACTGGCCGACCGTGGTGCCCGACAACACGGTATTCACCGCGCGGCGCACGGATTGCGAGGTCACACCCAGCGCGCGCAGTTTGTCCTGGTCCAGGTCCAGGCGCAAGACTTTCACCGACTCGTTCCAGTTATCGTTCACGCCCACCGCATTCGGGTTCGCGCGCAAGACGTCCTTCACCTGGTCGGCCACGCCGCGCACCACGCCGATATCCGGCCCGGCCACCTGGAACTGCACCGGATACGGCACCGGCGGCCCGTTCGGCAGCAACTTCACGCGCCCGCGCACTTCCGGGAACTCCTCGCGGAACACCTTCTCGATCTTGACCAGCAATTCCTGGCGATGCGCCGCGCTCGTCGGCAGCACCACGAACTGCGACACGTTCGACTGCGGGAAGATCTGGTCCAGCGGAAGGTAGAAGCGCGGGCTGCCGGTGCCGACATAACTCGTGATGCTCTCCACGTTCGGCTGCTTGCGAACAAAACTTTCGAACTTCTTCACCAGCGCCTCGTTGGCGGCAAAGCTAGTCCCTTCCGGCAGCCACATCTCGACCATCAGCTCGGGGCGGCTGGAATCGGGGAAGAACTGCTTCTCGATGAACTTGAAGCCAAAGACGCCGAGCGCGAACACGGCCAGGCTGAGGACGATCGTGGTCTTGCGGAACTCGACGCACCAGCTGACAAGCGCGCGGAAGCGCCGGAACATCGGCGTATCGAAGACGTCGTGCTCGGAGTGGCCCTGCCCGTGCGGCTTCACCTTCAGCAGCAAAAATCCGATGTAGGGCGTGAAGGTAACGGCCACGACCCACGACACGATCAGCGCGATCGCATTCACCGAGAACATCGAGAAGGTGTACTCGCCGGCCGCCGACTTGGCCAAGCCGATCGGCAGGAAGCCGGCCGCCGTGATCAGGGTCCCGGTCAGCATCGGGATGGCCGTCGACGTATAGGCAAAGGTGGCTGCCTCGAAGCGCGACAAGCCCTCCTCCATTTTCCGCACCATCATCTCGACCGCGATGATGGCGTCGTCCACCAGGAGGCCAAGCGCGATGATCAGGGCCCCGAGCGACACCTTGTGCAGCGAGATGTCGAGCATGCGCATGAAGAGGAAGGTGATCGCCAGCACCAGCGGGATGGTCAGCGCCACCACCAGGCCGGGCCGCACGTCGATGCGCAGCTTCGGCTTGGTGTGCAGGCCGAGCGCCAGGAAGCTCACCGCCAGCACGATGATCACCGCCTCGATCAGCGTGTGTATGAATTCGCTCACCGATTCGGTCACCGCCTGCGGCTGGTTCGACACGCGTTCCAGCTCGATCCCGACCGGCAGCTGCGAGCGGATGCGCGCCACGGTCGTGTTCAGCGATTCGCCGAGCGCGATGATGTTCCCGCCCTTCTCCATCGACACGCCCAGGCCGATCACTTCCTTGCCGTTGAAGCGCATCTTGTCTTGCGGCGGGTCCTGGTATTCGCGCTTCACGACGGCAAAGTCGCCGAGGCGGAAGGTGGTGTTCCCGGCGCGCAGCTGAAGGTCTTCGAGTTCCTTCGCCGTGCGAATGGCGCCCGTTACCCGTACTTGCAGGTTATCGGTCGGCGTCACCAGCACACCCGAGGCTTCGATGCCGTTTTGCGTCGCGATCTGGTTCACGATCTGCTCGAAGGGCACGCCCAGCTGGGCGAACTTCTTGTTCGAGAACAGGATGTTGACCTTCTCGTTCTGCACCCCGAACTGTTCGACCTTGGCCACCAGCGGCACGCCCAGCAATTGCTGGCGCACGAAGTCGGCGTAGTCCTTCATCTCGGCATAGGTGAAGCCGTCCCCGGACAGGGCGAAGATGGAACCGTAGGTATCCCCGAATTCATCGTTGAAGAAGGGACCGATCACGCCCTGCGGCAGGGTGCCCTGGATATCGCCGATCTTTTTCCGCACCTGGTACCAGGAATCCGGCACGTCTTTTGGCGGCGTCGATTCGCGCAGTTCGAGGATGATGGTGGTTTCGCCGGGCTTGGAGAAGCTGCGGATGCGGTCGATGTAGGGCGTTTCCTGGAGCTTGCGTTCGAGTTTGTCCGTGACCTGCTCGGCCATCTGCACCGCGGTGGCGCCGGGCCAAATGGCACGCACGACCATGGCGCGGAAGGTGAACGGCGGGTCTTCGTCCTGGCCCAGCTTCTGGTAGCTGAGGATGCCGCCGATCAGCAGCGCGGCGATCAGGTAGCGCGTGAGGGGAATGTGTTCGAGCGCCCAGCGCGACAGGTTGAAGCCCTTCATTTGCGGACACCCGCGCCGGCTGCGGCAGCTTCGGTATCGCTGCGGCGCGCGACGTCGGTGGTGAGGATGCGCACCTTCTGGCCATTGCGCAGCAGGTTCACGCCGGCGGTGACCACGGTCTGCCCGGGCTGGACACCGGCGCCGAGCAGCACGTCGTTCCCGGCCTGGCCGGCGATCTGCACCGGCACCAGCTTCACGACATCCTTCTCGACGATCCAGACACCCGTCACCCCTTTTTCGTGGTGCAGCGCGGTGAGCGGCGCGCGCAGGCCACCGGCACCGCCGCGCGAGGCAATTTGTACGGCCGCGGTCATTCCCAGGCGCACGTCGGCGCGCGGCGGGATCGCTACCTTGACGGTATAGGTGCGGGTCGCGGCATCGGCCACCGGCGACACCTCGCGTACCTTGCCGGCGATCGCTTCACCGGGATTGGCCCACAGGCGCACCGTCACCGAATCGACCTTGCGGATGTCGTCGACGCGGTCTTCGGGAATCCCGATCACCACTTCCATTTCGTCGGTACGGGCCACGCGCACCACCGGCGTGCCGGCGTTCACCACCTGGCCCACCTCGGCGTCGATGCCGGTCACCACGCCATCGATGTCGGCCACCAGGTTGCTGTAGCCGGCCTGGTTCGACTGGCCGCGAAAGCCCGCGCGGGCGGCGTCGGCTTCGGCCTGGGCCGCGCGCAGGGCGGCGCGCTTGGAATCGAGCACCGACTGGCTGACGAAGTTCTTTTCGCGCAGTTCCTGGTAGCGCTTGTAGTCGGAATTGGCCAGATCCCGGTTGGTTTCGGCGGCGCGCAGGCTGGCCTGGGCCTGGCTCGCGGCCAGCTTCAGGTCTTGCGGGTCGAGCTGCATCAGCACGTCGCCCTTTTTCACGGTGGCGCCAATATCGACCTTGCGCTCGACGATCTTGCCGGCCACCCGGAAGCCCAGGCGCGACTCGATGCGCGCACGCACCTCGCCCGAGAATTCGGCGCTGGCCCCAAGATCGCCCTGGGCCAGCACGATGGCGCGCACCGGGCGCACCTCCTCGGCCTTGGGCGCCTCTTTCGAGCAGGCGGACAGGAGCAGCGCGCACAGCGATGCTGCCGCAAGGGGAGTGAGGGCGGCCAGCGGCCGGCGCAGTCGGATCGAATCGGACACGTCTTGTTCCTTTTGATTGCGGTGATACGGGCCACTGACGCGGCCGGGAAAGGCTGGTCTCGGGCAGCCCCGGCGCATTATCCATGCAAACGGGGCCAGGCCAAAGCCCGGCAATTATAATCATGCCCACATTCAGCGTAAATGACCCGCCAGTCACCCGATTTGCATGCCCGTCGACCACTACGAAAACTTCCCTGTCGCCTCGATCCTGATGCCGCGCCGCCTGGTGCCGGCGGTCGAAGCCATCTATGCCTTTGCACGCGGCGCCGACGACGTGGCCGACGAGGGCGATGCCACGCCGGCCGAGCGCCTGGCCGGCCTGGCCGAATACGAAGCCGCGCTCGACGAGATCGCCGCCGGCCGCCTGCCTGCGCACCCGATGTTCGCGCGCCTGGCGGGCGTGGTGCGCGAATTCGATTTGCCGCTGCAGCCGCTGCGCGATCTGCTGTCGGCCTTCCGCCAGGACGTGGTGACCACGCGCTACGCCGATTACGCCCTGCTGCTCGACTATTGCCGCCGCTCGGCCGACCCGGTCGGGCACCTGATGCTGGCCCTGTACGGCGCGGTGGACGAGCGCAACCTGGCCGACTCGCATGCGATCTGCTCGGCCCTCCAGCTGATCAACTTCTGGCAGGACGTGGCGATCGATATCGAGAAGGGCCGCATCTACCTGCCCCTGGAAGACCTGGACCGCCATGGCGTGAGTCAACATGATCTTCGTACCGGCGCCGACACGCCGGCCTGGCGCGCGCTGATGGCCTTCGAGGTCGAGCGCGCACGCGCCCTGATGCTGAGCGGCGCGCCGCTGGCCAAGCGCCTGCCGGGCCGCATCGGCTGGGAATTGCGCCTGATCGTGCAGGGCGGATTGCGCATCCTGGAGCGGATCGAGGCAGCCGGGTACGACGTATTCCGGCGCCGGCCGAAGCTCGGCAAGCACGAATACCTGCTCATGGGCTGGCGTGCACTGCGCATGTAAGCGCACCGGCCCGCCAAAAACCCGCATTAGACGGCCACTGCCAGGCGCGCTTCGGCTAAGATAGCGGATTCGCATCGCCAAATATTGCATCTTTTACATGTCTCCTGACGAATACTGCCAGCAAAAGACGGTCCAGAGCGGTTCCAGCTTTTATTACAGCTTCCTCTTCCTCGAGCCGGCGCGCCGGCGCGCGATCACCGCGCTGTATGCCTTCTGCCGCGAAGTCGACGACACCGTCGACGACGCCACCGACGGCTCGGTCGCGCGCATCAAGCTGGCCTGGTGGCGTACCGAAGTGTCGAAGATGTACGGGGGCACGCCCACGCACCCGGTAACCCAGGCCCTGCAACCGCACCTGGCGACCTACAACCTGCAGGAGCAGCACCTGCAGGCCATCATCGACGGCATGGAGATGGACCTCGACCAGAGCCGCTATCTCGATTACGCCGGCCTGAAGAAATACTGCTGGCACGCGGCCGGCGTGGTCGGCATCCTGTCGGCCAGCATCTTCGGCTACCGGAACCCGCAGACCCTGGAGTACGCGGAAAAGCTCGGCCTGGCCTTCCAGCTGACCAACATCATCCGCGACGTCGGCGAAGACGCGCGCAAGGGCCGCATCTACCTGCCGGTGAACGAATTGCAGCAGTTCGGCGTTACCGCCGCCGACCTGCTGAACGCGCGCCACAGCGAGAAGTTCGAGGCCCTGATGGCCTTCCAGACCGAGCGCGCCCAGAAGATGTACGACGAAGCCCTGGCCGCCCTGCCGAAGGAAGACCGGCGCGCCCAGCGCCCGGGCCTGATGATGTCGGCCATCTACCGCACCCTGCTGGACGAGATCGCGCGCGACAAGTACCACGTGCTGACCCAGCGCATCTCCCTCACGCCGCTGCGCAAGCTGTGGCTGGCGTGGAAAACGTATGTGCGTAACTGATGTGCGTAACTGATGTCCGCAACTAAGACAGGCTTGCGCGTCGCCGTCGTCGGTGGCGGCTGGGCCGGCTGCGCCGCCGCGGTCGAACTGGTGCACAAGGGCGCGCAGGTGACGCTGTTCGAAGCGGCGCGCACCCTGGGCGGCCGCGCACGCGGAGTCGAAGTCCAGGGCAAGATGCTCGACAACGGCCAGCACATCCTGCTCGGCGCCTACGCGGACACGATGAAGCTCATGCAGCGCGTCGGCGTCGATCCCGACGCGGCGCTGCTGCGCCTGCCGCTGCAGATGCGTTATCCGGCCGGCAGCGGCGGCATGGACTTCGTCGCCCCGCGCCTGCCGGCGCCCTGGCACATGGTCGTGGCCCTGGTGCGCGCCCAAGGCCTGTCGCGTGACGACAAGCTGGCCCTGGCCCGCTTCACCAGCAGCGCGCGCTGGATGCGCTGGGGCCTGAACGACGACGTGCCGGTGAGCGTGCTGCTGGAGCGTTTCGACCAGACCGAGCGCCTGATCCGCCTTATGTGGCGCCCGCTGTGCCTGGCCGCGCTGAACACGCCGCCCGAGCGCGCCTCCGCCAACGTGTTCCTGGCCGTGCTGCGCGACAGCCTGGGCGCGAAACGCGCAGCATCCGACATGTTGATTCCGCGCCTGGAACTGGGCGCCCTGTTTCCGCAGGCTGCGGCGCGCCATATCGAAGCGAAAGGCGGCGCCGTGCGGCTGGGCGCCAAGGTCGGAGCGCTGGCGCGCGTCGGCGCCGGCTGGGAAGTCCAGGCTGGAGACAACCGGGAAAGCTTCGACGCCGTGGTGCTGGCCACGCCGCCCACGCAGAGCGCCGCCCTGCTGGCGGCGGTGGGCGAAACGGCGATTGCCGGCCAGATCGGCGCCTTCGAGTACGAGCCGATTTCCACCTGCTACCTGCAATACGACGAAAAGCTGCGCCTGCCGCTGCCCTTCTGCGCCCTGATGGATGCGCCGCAGGACGAACACTTCGGCCAGTTCGTGTTCGACCGCGGCCAGCTCGACGCGAACCAGGCCGGGCTGCTGGCGGTCGTGGTCAGCGCCGCCGGCGCTGCCGCCGCACTCGGCCAGGATGCGCTGGCCGCGGCCGTGGCCGCGCAGCTGGCCGGGGCGTTCAGGCAGCCGGCCCTGGCCGCGCCGCTCTGGAGCCGGGTGATCACCGACAAGCGCGCCACCTTTGCCTGCACCCCGGGCCTGGCGCGTCCCGGCAACGCCACCTCACTGCCCGGCCTGGTGCTGGCCGGCGACTACACCGCCAGTGACTACCCGGCCACGCTCGAGTCGGCGGTGCGCAGCGGCCAGGGCGCCGCCGCGGCCATCCTCGCCTACGCCCGCCTGCCCCGCGAAAACAACAGCCTGTCGCACGCCGCTGGTGGCACGGCCACCGGTTCCGTAGAGTAGCAGCATCGGAAACCCCATCCTGGACAGGAACATGACTTACCAACTCGGCATGCGCACGCTTGGCTTACTGGCCGTGGTGGCCGCCAGCACGGCCGCCCTGGTCTCCCCCGAACTCTTCGGCGGCCAGGCGAATGCCACCGGCCCGGCGCTGCGCGCCATCCTCCTGCTCGGCCATGCCTGAGGCGGGCGCCATCGCCATGGGCAAGCTGGAATACCTCGACGCGCTGAAACGCGCCATGCTCGGCCTGCCGCCCGAGCTGCAGGCCAGGACCCTGGCCTGGTACGAACAGCGCTTCGTCGACGGCGCCGCCGCCGGCCGCCTGGAAACCGACATCGCGCGCGAACTCGACGACCCGAAAAAGGTCGCCTTGACCCTGCGCGCGAACAGCCACATGGCCGCCTTTGCCGAGCAGAAGAACCCGGCCAACCTGCTGCGCCTGTGCGTCTCGGTCGTCGGCCTGCTGATCTTCAATTTGTTCATGGTGATTCCGGCCGCCGTCTTCGGCTCGCTGCTGGCGGCGCTGTACGTGACCGCGCTCGCCTTTTATGTGGGCGGCATCGCGATCACCGCCAGCGGCCTGTCCGGCGCCAACGAACTCGTGCTCGACGGCCCGCTGCGCCACGTGAGCTTTGGCGACGGCGGCGCGGGCGAGCGCGTGCGCACCCGCATCTCGATCAGCGAAACCGGCATCGAGATCGACGACGCCGGCGACACGGCTGCCGAGCGCGACGCAGAAGCCGAGGCGGCCGACGCTGCCGCGGGACGTTCGATCGAATCCTCGCGCGTGGTGCGCGGCGCCGAGCGCGTGGCCGGCAGCAGCGTGCGCATCTCCACCGACCTGGACGAGGACGCGCGCATGACCCAGACCGTGCTCGGCTTCGCCCTGGTGCTGGGCGGGATCGTGCTGTTCCTGGTGTCGATCGTGGTCACGCGCTACGCCGCCAGCGGCGTGCGGCGTTACCTGCAAATGAACATGTCGCTCCTGCGCGGCAGCTGAGGAGAACCGATGCGCGCCCTGTTACGAGTCGGTTTCGCCCTGCTGGTCCTGGCCGTCGTGCTGATCGGCCTCACCTACACCATGCTGCGCGCCCAGGGCGTGCCGACGCGCCTCGAAGGCCGCAGCGTGACCAGCGACACCCGCAGCATCGAGCGCGGCGTGCGCGCCATCGAACTGAGCGCGCCGGTCGACCTGAGCGTGCATTACGGCCCGCAGCCGGGCCTGGTGGTGCGCGGCGAAGCGCGCCTGCTGCAAAACATCGACACCAGCAGCCGCGACGGCGTGCTACGCATCGGCACCCAGGGCATCCTGCTGCGCCACCGCCAGCCGCTCGAAGTGGAAGTCACCCTGCCGATGCTGGAGCGCCTGGCGCTCGACGGCAGCGGCGACACCCGCATCAACGGCTTCTCGGGCGAGCGCATCGAACTGTCGCTGAGCGGCTCGGGCAGCGTGCAGTTCAACGGCCGCTACCGCCAGGCCAGGGCCGTCCTGCACGGCAGCGGCGACCTGAGCGTGGACGCCGGCAACAGCGACAGCATCGAGGCCGAGCTGATGGGCTCCGGCACCCTCAGCCTGGCCGGCGCCACCCGGCGCTTCAAGTATGAGGGCAGCGGCACCGGCACCCTGGACGCCCAGCGCTTGCGTACCGAAGAGGCGCAACTGCGCCAGAGCGGCTCGGGCGACGCCAGCATCACCGTGCGCGACACGGTGAGCGCCGCCGTCAGCGGCAGCGGCGACATCGACGTGCACGGCGAGCCGTCGCAGCGCAGCGTCAGCCGCAGCGGCAGCGGGACCGTGCATTTCGTGGAATAGGCATGCGGCCTGGCGCCGTGACAAAGCGCGCATTTTGCCGCCGGCCCGCGTGGCTACAATGGCGGGCTGGCTGGTCCGCCGGACCGGCAGCTGTGATTGGAGTCTTCCTTGCGCGCGCGCCGAACCATCGCCCACCTGTCGTTCGTTTTCCTGAGCATCCCGGCCTGCCTGGCTGCAGCATCTGCGGCTGAAGCGGCGCCATCGCCCGACGCCCTGCGCGCCGCATGCAGCCTAGAGGCCGGGCCGGACGCGGCGCTGCCGCAGGTCCAGGTCCGTGCGCTGCCTGCCGCACCGGGCGACCTTCCTTATGTCGAGGCCCGCTCCGGCATCACCGGGGCCAGCGTACGCATCTACCACGACCCCGACCTGGCCGCTGCCGCCGCCTCGAAAGCCGCCTGCTTCATGGGCATGCTCGACCTGCTGCCGGCGGCCGTGCCCGAAGCGCGCAGCCAGGCGGTCTGGTCGCCGATGGTCATCTCGCGCAAGCACGACTACATTCCTCCGAAACGCGACGGCGAACTGCGCTGGCTGAACGAATTCGACTCCGCCGCCTGGTCGCCGCGCGCCATCGACATGCTGGTCAATGTGATGCCGCATGAAGAGACGCATCTGCTACAGGGACGTAACGGTGCATGGCAGCCGCGCTGGTTCCAGGAAGGCCATGCGGAATGGGCGGGTTTGCAGGTGACCGAACAGATCCGGCCCGACCTGGCCGCAAAGGAACGGGCCCGGCGCCGGCGCGATGCGCAGGCCCTGGCCCATCCGCGCCTGGGCGCCTGGGGCGGCCTGCGGGTCAAGCCCGAGGCCATCGAGCGCCAGCTGTCGGCCGAGGACCGCGCCCGCCGGGCCAGGGACCCGGGCTATGTTCCGCCTGGCCCCTTCAGCTTCAAGCCGGAAGACATGGTGGAAGACAACGGCAACGATGAAGGCCGCTACGGCGCCGCGCTGGCCGTGTTCGACGGCCTGGAAGCGCGGCATGGCCGGGCGGCCGTGCAGGCCTGGGTGAGCGCGGTGCTGGCCAGCACCGGCAAGCCGGACATTCCGGGATTGGCGCGCAAGATGCTGGGTGAGGATATCGGCCCGCTGCTGCGCTGATCCCGTAGGGTGGACTCCCGAGTCCACGCTGTCGTACCGGTGCAGACCACGGGCGCGCATTTCGACATGCACATGCAGTACAGCGTGGACTCGGGAGTCCACCCTACAACTTCGTGGAACAGGATTGTAGGGTGGGTTCGAGAACCCACCCTACGGTTCAGAACTTCGCGCGCACCCCGAACACGACGTTCCGGCCGGGCAGCGGCGCAATGTCCTTCAGCACCGAGGTCGACACGCGGATATCGTCGTCCAGCAGGTTCTTCGCCAGCAGGAACCAGGTCAGGTCCGTGCTTTCCAGGTGCTGGGTGTACGAGACATTCGCGTTCAGCCCGTTGTAGGCCGGCGTGGCCGTGGTTTCCGAGGCCGCCAGGCGGTCCTGGCCGCGTGCGTGCACCAGCGACAGGCCGCCGCGCCAGTCGCCCTGGCGGTAGCCGACGCTGGCGCCGATGCGGTCGGCCGGCTGCAGCGGCAGGCTGCCGCCGGCATCGAGCTTGCCGCGCGAGGTGTCGGCAAACAGGCGGCCCGACCAGCCGGCGCCGGTCTGGTTCCAGGTGACTTCGGCCTCGGCGCCGCGGATGTGGGCGTCGGCCTGCTCGAAGCGGCGCAGGCGCAGTTCGTCGCCCGGGTTGCCTTCCTCGTCGACGAGCGCGTCGTCGATGCGGCCGTAGATGAAGTCGGACACGTTGTTGCGGTAGACGTTCGCCTTCCAGCGCAG
The DNA here is from genome assembly GCF_057801335.1 of Massilia sp. BAP21. NCBI lineage: Bacteria > Pseudomonadati > Pseudomonadota > Betaproteobacteria > Burkholderiales > Oxalobacteraceae > Massilia > Massilia sp. BAP21. The sequence goes on along the minus strand of NZ_CM173596.1, from coordinate 4,760,804 downwards.
CAGGCCGCTGGTCTTGGCCAGCGACAGCTCGACGTTGCGCGAGATTTCCTTGTCCAGGCCCGGGTTGCCGATGTCGAAAGTGGCGGTCGCATCGTGCGGGCCGCCGGAATATAGTTCCTCAATGGCCGGCGCGCGCTGGGCGTAGGACACGGTCGCGCCCACGCTGTAGCCCGCTGCGAACGGCCAGGCGGCGCCGAAGGAACCCGAGCCGAGGTCGAAGCTGCGCTTGAGGTTACCCACCGGGTCGCGCTCGACGTTCTCGTAGCGCAGGCCGGCGCTCAGGCGCAGCGGGCCGGCATTCGCTTCCTCGACGATGAAGGCGGCGGCGGTCTTCGAGTGCGTGACCGGCACCGTGTCCGGGCCGCCTTCGGCGCTGAGGGCCGAGAAATGGGTGTTCTCGGTCTGCACGCCGAAGGTGCCGTGCAGGCCGGCGATTGGCGCATGCGCCAGCTCGGCGCGCGTTTCCAGCGAGCGGTTGGCGAACAGGACTTCGGGGCCGTCTTCGCCCAGCTCGGCGTGCCGGTAGTCGGTGTAGCCGGCCTTGAAGCGGAACGATTCGAAGCCGGCCAGCGGCGCCTTGACCAGGCTGTCGAAGTCGTAGCGGTCCTGCTTCTGGTCGATGCGCGAGCCTTCCAGGCTAGGAATGCCGTACAGCTTGCTCTGGTGCGCGGCCGACAGGCCGGCATAGCCCCAGTCGTCGACCCAGGAACCGCCGACGCCGATTTCCTTGGCCTCGGTGTCCGAGTTCGGCAGGCGCTTCATGCTGGTGGACGGATCGCCCAGCACGCGCTTGCCGGGGATCCTGTAGTCGTTCGTCTCGCGCCAGTTGGCGTCGACGTGCATGGCGACGTGGCCGCTCGAACCATCCACGCTGGCCGAGCCGTTGCGGCTGTTGTCGACCGTGCCGTAGCGCGCTTCCACCTGGCCGGTGGGTTGCGCTTCCAGCACAGTCGGGATGCGCTCGTTGACGATGTTGACCAGGCCGCCGATCGCGCCCGAGCCGTACAGCAGCGCCGCCGGGCCGCGCAGGATTTCGATCTGGCGTGCCACCGCGCCTTCGGAGGCCACGGCATGGTCGTTCGACAGGCCGGACACGTCGCTGGTGGCCATGCCGTTTTCCAGCATCTTGACGCGCGAGCCTTCCAGGCCGCGGATCACCGGGCGCGAGGCGCCGGCGCCAAAGGCCGAGGCGGAAACGCCGAGTTCCTGCGACAGGGTCTCGCCGATCGAGCTGCCGGTCTTGTCGCGCAGTTCGTCGCCGGCCAGCACCTTGGCCGGGGTGAGGATCTGATCTTCTGCGGCGCTGCGGAAGGGCGAGGCGGTGACCAGCACTTGCGGTACCGAATCATCATGTAAATGCGCGTCGTGGTGATGGGCGGTTTGCGCCAAGACCGGCGCATTGAAGGCAAGGAGAATCGCGCTGGCGATCAGCGTGCGTGGGTAGTTCATGGTAGTTCAACCTCTGGCAAGACGGATAACATGCGGCGCCGCCAGGGCGCGTCGGCCGTGGCAGCGGAAAAATGAACGGCAGTGTTATCAGGCTTGCGGCGGGCCGCGCGGCTGGAAGACGCAGGAACCGAGGAGGCGGATGCCGGCATCGCAGGCGCCGGCCGGGGTGTCGAAGGCAAGCTGCAGCGGGGTGAACGCGAGCACCTGCAGCGGCAGCGCAAAGGCCAGCTGGGCGCTGTCCATGCACAGTGCGCAGGCGTCGTGTGCAGCGCCGCCCGGCAGCTTGCCGGACCTGGCCACGGACTCGCCGGCAGTGACCGCAGCCGTGGCCGTGGCCGTGCCGCGCGCCCCGCCCCAGTCCCTTGCCACGTGCAGGATCGACGCCTGCTGCGCAAGCAGCAGCAGGAGCGACAACAGCAGATGGACGATGGAACGGGACATGGAAAAAACGGGCGACGGCGCATTCAAACGGCAAGCGGGCATTCTAACCGGAACCGCACGCCCGGCGCTTGCCCGTGGTGTTTTTAGCGCAAGGCGCCGCGCGCGCCCAGCCAGCGCAGCACGCCGGCGCCGGCCGCGCGACCGCTGGCAAAGCAGGCGGTGAGCAGGTAGCCGCCGGTCGGCGCCTCCCAGTCGACCATCTCGCCGGCCACGAACACGCCGGGCAGCGCCTTCAGCATGCCGTCCGCGTCGATCGATTCGAAACGCACGCCGCCGGCGCTGCTGATCGCCTCGTCGATCGGGCGCGGACGCTTCAAGACCAGCGGCAGCGCCTTGATCGCCTCCGCCAGGCGCGCGGGATCGTTGTAGCCGGCCGCATCCAGGCATTCGCGCAACAGGCCCGCCTTCACGCCCTTGATGCCGAGCCGGCTTTGCAGGTGGCTGGACATCGAGCGCGAGCCGCGCGGGCGCAGCACTTCGGCGCGCACGCGTTCAAGGTCGTGGTCGGGCGCGAGGTCGAGCCAGACCGTGGTGTGTCCGCGCGCCGCGATCTGGTCGCGCAGCGGCGCCGACAGCGCGTACACCAGGCTGCCCTCGATGCCGCTGGCAGTGACGACGAACTGGCCCTGGCGCCGTTCGCGCTGTCCCTCGCGGTTTTCGTATTCGACCGCCACCGTGATCAAGGGCGCGCCGGCGTGCTTCTCGCTGAAGTGGGCGCTCCAGTCGGTATCGAAGCCGCAGTTCGAGGGCACCAGTGGCGCGACCTCGACGCCGCGCGCTTCCAGCAGCGGCACCCAGGCGCCGTCCGAACCGAGGCGCGCCCAGCTGGCGCCGCCCAGGGCCAGGACGGTGGCGCTGGCGTCGACCAGGGTTTCGCCCTCCGGGGTGGCAAACACCAGCTGCCCGTCGCGCCAGCCCTGCCAGCGGTGGCGCGTATGCAGGCGCACGCCGGACTCGCGCAGGCGGTGCAGCCAGGCGCGCAGCAGCGGCGCGGCCTTCATTTCGAGCGGGAATACGCGGCCCGAGGTGCCGACGAAGGTGTCGATGCCGAGGCCGTGGATCCAGTCGCGCACGTCCTGCGGCGTGAAGCCGCGCAGCCATGCATCTACCTCGGCGCTGCGGGCGCCGTAGCGGGCCACGAAGGCGTCGTACGGCTCGGAGTGCGTGATGTTCATGCCGCCCTTCCCCGCCAGCAGGAACTTGCGTCCGCTCGAGGCCATCGCATCGTAGACGTCGACCGCCGCGCCGCCCGCAGCGAGGACTTCGGCGGCCATCAGGCCGGCCGGGCCGCCTCCGATGATGGCGACGCGGGAAACAGTGGGGGAAGATGCGGACATGCTGGAGGACGGTGAAAGTTGGAGGCCGCATTGTAGTCGAGATCGCACCGGCAATCGCGCAGCCAAATAAGATGTAAAGGGTGCTTGACATCGCATCTGGCGCGAAACACAATGTAAAGCATACTTTACATGGAGCCGACATGCACGAAAAACGCGTTACCAGGGCCTATCACCGCGAACTGTTCGGCGCCATCGCGCTCTACGTCGTCCTGCTGATGGCGGCCATTCGCTACGGGCGGCCGATGGATGACGGCATGTTGCGCATCCTGGTGCTGGTCAGTCCGATGATCGGCTTCGGCGTCATGATCCGGGCCATCGCCCGCCACCTGGCGCGGGTCGACGAATTCATTCGCAAGCAGCTGATGGAAAACGTGGCGCTGGCCTCGGCGATCACCGCCGGCCTCACCTTCACCTATGGGTTCCTGGAGACCGCAGGCTACCCGAAGCTGTCGATGTTCACGGTCTGGTGCGTGCTGTGCGGCGCCACGGGCGTCGTTTGCATCGTGCGCAAGCTGATCGACCGGTAAGTACGGCAAATGAAAAACCTGATCCGCGAACTGCGCGCCGAACACGGCTGGAGCCAGGCCCACCTGGCCGAGCTGCTGGACGTGTCGCGCCAGACCGTGATCGCCATCGAGAACGGCAAGTACGACCCCAGCCTGCCGCTCGCCTTTGCGATCTCGAAGATCTTCAAGCGACCCATCGAAGCGATTTTTACCCCCAACCAGGAGCCAGCATGAAAGCAGCATTGTTGTTCGCATTGATCCTCGGCGCCGCCGCGCCTGCCACGGCACAGGACGCGCCGCAGCCTGCCAACCGTTTTGCCGCCAGCCTCGCCCCCGCCGAACGCTTCGAGCTCAAGGGCATGCTGGTCGAGCGCCACGGCAACGGCGCGAAGCCGCTGGTGCTGATCCCCGGCCTGGCCAGCGGCGGCTGGGTGTGGCAGGAAACGGTGCGCGAACTGGGGAGCGGCTACACGATCTACGTGGTCACCCTGCCCGGCTTCGATGGCCGCCCCGCGCTCGCAGGAGATCCCTTCGACAACGCGAAGGCCGCGCTGGCCGAACTGATCGCCGCGCGCAAGCTCGCCAGGCCGGTGCTGGTCGGGCACAGCCTGGGCGCCACGCTGTCGATCGCGCTGGCCGAGGACCTGCCCGGCGCACTCGGCGGCGTGGTCGCCATCGACGGCCTGCCGGTCTTCCCGCGCACCGAGGACATGCCGCCCGCGCAGCGCGCGGCAATGGCCGAGGGCGTACGCCGGCAGATGGCGACCGCGGCCGGGCCGGCCTTCGCGGCGCAGCAGCGGCAATACATGCGCACCATCGGCCTGGTTGACATGGGCAAGGCCGACGACGTGGCCATGCTCACCTCGCGCAGCGACCCCATCGCGGTGGCCGACTATGCCGCCTCGGTGATGGCGCGCGACCTGCGCCCCGGCCTGGGGAACATTCGCGTGCCGGTGCTGGTGCTCGCGCCCACCTATGGCCCCGATGCGGCCCTGACAGGGATGTCCGGCAGCGACAAGGTGGCGTATTATCGGGAACTGATGACCGGCACCTCGAAGCTGGACGTCACACCCATCGACAACGCGCGCCACTTCGCCATGCTGGACCAGCCCCGTGCCGTGAACGACGCGTTGCGCCAATTCCTGAACAACCTGTAAGGAGACACCATGTCCGCAACCATGCCCCCCATGTCCCACTGGATCGGCCAGTACGCGTTTGCCGCCGGCTCGATGTTCGCCCTGCTGCTCGTGGTCGACGTGCTGGTGCGCGGCGAAGCCTTTGCCCGCGCCTGGCCCTCGGCCCTGGCCTGGGCGGCGGTCGCCTCGGCGCTCTTCATCGGCCGCCGTTACTACAACGTGCGCAAGGGGCTGGACTGCGCGGTGTGCGAACGGCTCGACAAGAAATAAGGCGTTTTTCTCCACGATGAACGATGCGCGGTAACAGGGTTGTCCCGCTGGACAAGCCTGATACTGTTGCCCTCGTTGCTGTGCTCCCCGGCGCGTTATTCATCCTGCATTTGTTAAGTCAACAATATTCTTCTTGACAAGGAATGTCATGAGAATATTCTTATACAGACGCAGGTGAACGATGCAGCTCCCCGATGGGCGCACGATTCGCCGGGTCGTTCAATCATCTTGGAGGATGAGTATGTCGGAAATGTCACGGCCATCTTTGGCTCGCAGGACAGTGCTGGGTGCGCTCGCGTCCAGTCCTTTGTGGCTCGGCAGCGCATGGGCCGCTTCGCAGTCGATGAAGATCTCGCATCAATTCCCCGGCGGTAGCATCACGGAAGGCGACTTCCGCGACCGCCTGTGCCGCATGTTCGCCACCGAAGTGGAAAAACGCACGCGCGGCAGCCTGAAGTTCTCGATCTACCCGAATTCGTCGCTGATGCAGCCGAACGCCCAGTTCGGCGCGCTGCGCAAGGGCAGCCTCGACCTGGCGCTGGTGCCGCTGTCGTATGCCGGCGCCGAATCGCCCGAGGCGAACATCGGCCTGATGCCGGGCCTGGTGACCTCTTACCAGCAGGGCTATGCCTGGAAAAACGCCGAGGTCGGCAAGGAGCTGATGCGCATCCTCGACAGCCAGGGCCTGGTCCTGATCAGCTGGATCTGGCAGGCCGGCGGCGTGGCCTCGCGCGGCGCGGAACCGATCCTGCGCCCGGAACAGGTGCAGGGCCTGAAGACCCGCGGCGGCTCGCACGAGATGGACCTGATCCTGCGCGACGCCGGCGCCACCATCGTCAACATGCCCTCGAACGAGATCCACGACGCCATGAAGAGCGGCGCGCTGGATGCGGCGTTTACCTCGTCGACCTCGCTGATCACCTTCCGCCTGGCCGACGTGGCGCGTTCGGTGACCACCGCGCGCGGCGGCGGCTACTGGTTCATGTTCGAGCCGCTGATGATGTCGCGGACCGTGTTCTCGCGCCTGAGCAAGTCGCAGCAGGAGGCGATCATGACGGTCGGCGCCGACCTGGAAAAGTTCGCGATGCGCATGGCCATGGCCGACGACCAGGCGGTGGCCGGCTACTACTCGCGCACCGGCGCGCGGGTGGCGGACATGGATGCGGAGTCGCTCAAGCAGTGGCAGGCCGTGGCCCGCACCACGGCCTGGCGCGAGTTCGGCGGGCGCAACGACAACTGCGCCAAGCTGCTGGCGCTGGCCGAGAAGTCGATCGCGGCCTTGTGATGCGTGGCGTGGACGGGTTTTCCGTTCACGCGCTCACCCCGCGTGTGCAAACCATGTCTGTGCGATGCACAGGTGGTTTGGACGCGTGGACGGCATAGCCGTCCACCCTACCCGTTCAGCCGCCCGTCACCGGCGGGAAGAAGGCCACTTCTCCGCCTTCGGCAAGCACCGTCTCGGGTGCGCACATCACGTGGTTGAAGGCCATGCGCAGCGCGCGTCCGTGCGCCAGGGTTTCGGCCCAGGCGCCGCCGCGCGCGATCAGGTAGTCGCGCACGGCGCCCACGGTGCGCACGTCGTCGGGTAGTTCCACACGCTCCTGCGCCAGGCCCAGGGCCTCGCGCACGGAGGCAAAAAATCGCAGTTCGATGTACATGGTGTCAGTGCTGGAGTTCGGCAAACGGGATGAAGCGCACGATGTCGCCTTCGTTGATCATGCGTCCCGGCGGGTTGTCGACCAGGCCGTCGCCCCACACGGTGGAGGTCAGCACGCCCGAACCCTGGTTGGTGAACAGCTCCAGCCCGCCGCCGGCGTTCACGCGCACGCGCAGGAATTCGTTGCGGCGGTCGGCCTTCGGCAGGCTGAAGTCGGCGCGCATCTGGTAGGCGCGCGGCTCGACCGGGCCGCTCACGCCCTGCAGGCGCAGCAGGAAGGGCCGCACGAACAGCAGGAAGGTGATGAAGCTCGACACTGGATTGCCCGGCAGGCCGATAAAGTAAGCAGCCCCAGTGGGGCTGCTTACGCTGCTGCCGTTCTCACGATGCACGTTGCCGAACGCCAGCGGCTTGCCCGGCTTGACGGCGATCTGCCACATGTTCAGCTGCCCTTCCGCTTCCACGGCCGGCTTGATGTGGTCTTCCTCGCCCACCGAGACGCCGCCCGAGGTGATGATCAGGTCATGCTCGCGCGCCGCTGCGCGCAGGGTGGCGCGGGTGGCCTCCAGCGAATCGGGCACGATGCCGAAATCGGTGATCTGGCAGCCGAAGTTTTCCAGCAGGCCGCGCAGGGTGAAGCGGTTCGAGTTGTAGATGGCGCCCGGCGCCAGCTGGCCGCCCGGCGCTTCGCCCGGCATGGTCAGTTCGTCGCCGGTGAAGAACACGGCCACGCGCACGCGGCGGCGCACCGGCAGCTGCGCCAGGCCAACCGAGGCAGCCAGTCCCAGTTCCTGGCTGCGCAGGCGGGTGCCGGCAGCGAGGATCGTGGAGCCGGCGACGATGTCTTCGCCGGTGCGGCGGATCCATTCGCCGGCTTTCGGCGTGTGGCGGATCACCACGTTCTCGCCCTGGGCTTCGCACTGCTCCTGCATCACCACCGCGTCGGCCCCTTGCGGGATCATGGCGCCGGTGAAGATGCGCGCGGCGGTGCCGGGTTCGAGTGGCTCGCCGACGGTGCCGGCCGGGATGCGCTGGGCCACGCGCAGGACGGCGCCGCCATTTATGCAGTCGGCCGCGCGCACGGCGTAGCCGTCCATCTGGGTGTTGTCGGCGGAAGGCACATCGATGGTCGAGGCCTGGTCCCGGGCCAGCACGCGGCCATTGGCCTCGAGCGTGGGAATCTGTTCGGTGTCAGGTACGGGGTGCACGGCGGCGAGCAGCGTGTCGAGCGCTTCGCGCACGGTCAGCATCGCCCGCGCCGACGCGGGTTTGTCGTTCGTTGGTGTCATGGTTACAGTCCGGTGTGCGCCGCGATGAAGGTCTTCATTTCGTCGACGTTCGGGCGCATCAGCACGAATTTTTGCGGCAGCAGTTCGAGGTCCTCGAAGCCGGCGGGACGCTCGGCATCGACCCCGATCGCTTCCAGGATGGTTTCGTTGAATTTGGCGGCCAGCGCGGTTTCCAGCACGATCATCGGCACGCCGGCTTCGATGTGCTCGCGCGCGACCTTGATGCCGTCGGCGGTGTGGGTGTCGACGGTGATGCCGTAGTCGTCGAAGGCCATGCGGATGGTGTCGAGGCGATCAAGGTGGGTCGACTTGCCCGACGCGAAGCCGTAGTCGCCGACGCGGGCGAATTCGTCGCCGTCGCTGCCCGGCCCGCCCGACAAATCGAAGCCGCCGTGGGTGTCGACCTTGCGGAACAGCGCCGCGGTGCGTTCGCTGTCCTGGCCGACCAGGTCGTAGACGAAGCGCTCGAAGTTCGACGCTTTCGAGATGTCCATCGACGGGCTGCTGGTGTGGTAGGTCTCGGCGCTCTTGCGTACACGGTAGACGCCGGTGCGGAAGAATTCGTCGAGCACGTCGTTTTCGTTGGTGGCGACCACCAGCTTATGAATCGGCAGGCCCATCATGCGCGCGATGTGGCCGGCGCAGATGTTGCCGAAGTTCCCCGAGGGGACGGTGAACGACACCTTTTGCTCGTTGCCCGTCGTCGCTGCGAGGTAGCCACGGAAGTAGTAGACCACCTGCGCGACCACGCGCGCCCAGTTGATGGAGTTGACGGTGCCGATCTTGTGGCGCGCCTTGAAGGAGAGATCGTTCGAGACCGCCTTGACCATGTCCTGGCAGTCGTCGAACACGCCCTCGACCGCGATGTTGAAGATGTTCGGGTCCTGCAGGCTGAACATCTGCGCGGTCTGGAAGGCGCTCATCTTCTCGTTCGGCGACAGCATGAACACGCGCACGCCGCGCTTGCCGCGCATCGCGTACTCGGCGGCGCTGCCGGTGTCGCCCGAGGTGGCGCCGAAGATGTTCAGTTCGTCGTCGTTCTTGGCCAGCGCGTATTCGAACAAATTGCCGAGCAGTTGCATGGCCATGTCCTTGAAGGCCAGGGTCGGGCCGTTGGACAGGGCTTGCAGGATCAGCTTGCGGCCGTTTTCGTCTTCCAGGGTGCGCAGCGGTGTGATGTCGGCGGCGGATTCGCCTTCGCGCGCGTTGCGGTAGACCTCGGGCGTGTAGGTCTTGGCGGTGAGCGCCTTCAGGTCGGCGTCCGGGATGTCGGTCGCAAACTTGCGCAGGATTTCATAGGCCAGCTCGGCGTAGGAGAGCTTGCGCCAGGCGCTCAGCTCGTCGCTGGTTACCTGCGGGTAGGAGGCCGGCATGAACAGGCCACCATCGGGGGCCAGGCCGCCGAGCAGGATGGTCGAGAAGGTTTCCGGATTGCGGGAAGCGGACGCGCTCGTTGCGCGGGTAGACACATATTGCATACGTAAATGATCCGGTTGGGCTCGCGTTGATTCTTTTATTATAGTGCGGGCCGGCAGATCCTGTATGTGTGGTCGAGATTGGTGTGGTCGTTCTGACTAGAGCGATCCTGGAACGCCATCAACATCGTTGGCCTCGACCGTAGGGTGGGGTGTTTGAGGCCGGGGGCCTCAAACACAAAGTGCCCACGCGGATGTTCGCGTTTCGTTGGCACGTGAAAAAATCGAAAACGACGCGTTTCGACAGCGCTTCTCGAAGCGCCGCGATAACGCGTCGGTTTCGATGTGGACGAAGCTAACGCTGCGCTGGCTTCCGCGTGGGCACGGAGTGCCCACCGTACGGTTATAGCCGGGTCAGTGAATGCCGTTAGAGGTCCGCGTAGGGCGCACGATCAGCAAGCCGCGTGATTCACCGTTACCACATGCACCGCCAACCCACCCAGCGAGGTCTCCTTGTACTTCGCCTGCATATCCGCCCCCGTCTGGCGCATGGTCTCGATCACGTTGTCGAGGCTGACGAAGTGGGTGCCGTCGCCCTTCAGCGCCAGCGAGGCCGCCGTGATGGCCTTGATCGCGCCCATGCCGTTGCGCTCGATGCAGGGAATCTGCACCAGGCCGCCGATCGGGTCGCAGGTCATGCCGAGGTGGTGTTCGATGCCGATTTCGGCCGCGTTCTCGATGCGCTCGTTCGAGCCGCCGAGCGCCGCCACCAGGCCGGCCGCGGCCATCGCGCAGGCCACGCCGACCTCGCCCTGGCAGCCGACTTCGGCGCCCGAGATCGAGGCGTTCTTCTTGCACAGCATGCCGATCGCACTCGAAGTCAGCAGGAAGTCGCGGATGCCTTTCGCCGCGTCGGTTGGGCGGCAGTCCTCGGCGTAGTAGCGCAGTACCGCCGGGATGATGCCGGCCGCGCCATTCGTCGGCGCCGTCACCACACGCCCGCCGGCCGCATTCTCTTCGTTCACCGCCATCGCATACAGCGTCACGTGGTGGGTCGCGTCGTGCGGCAGCTCGTTCACGCGCTTGCCCTCGTTGCAGTGCGCCTGCTTCCACAGGGTGGCCGCGCGGCGCTTGACGTTCAAGCCACCCGGCAGCTGGCCTTCGGTAACCAAACCGTGGGCGATGCAGTCGCGCATCGTGACCCAGATGCGGTCCAGGCCGGCATCGAGCTCCGCCTCGCTCATGCGCACCAACTCGTTTGCGCGCAGCATGTGCGGGATCGACAGGCCGTGCTGCTTGCCGTGGGCCAGCAGTTCGCTCATGGTGTCGAAGGGGAACGGCACCTGCGTCTGCCCCTGCGGCGCTTCGTTCGCGCGCGCCTGCGCTTCGCCGGCCGCGGTGATGAAGCCGCCGCCGACCGAATAATAGATGCGCTCGATGACGCTGCCGTCCTTCAGCTGCAGCACGAAGCGCATGCCGTTCGGGTGCTCGGGCAGGGTCGAGGTCTTGTGCCAGACCAGGTTGCTGCGCGCCGTGAACGGCACCTCGTGCGTGCCCAGCAGGCGCAGCACGCCGTCGAGTTCTGCTTCGGCTAGCTTGTCCTCGACCGTGTCCGGGTCGATGTCCTGCGGGGTCTCGCCCATCAGGCCGAGGATCACCGCCTTGTCGGTGGCATGGCCGACCCCGGTCAGCGCCAGCGAACCGTACAGGTGGGCTTCGACGCCGACCGCTTCATCCAGCGCGCCCGACTCCAGCAGGAAGCGGCGCGCCGCCACCATCGGGCCCACCGTGTGCGAGCTCGATGGCCCGATACCGATCTTGAACAGATCGAAAACGCTCATGTCCATCTTTGTCTCCGGCTTTTCTTATTATGTACTTTAAGCGGTGGCGCCGACGTCGATGTTCTCGAGCATGGAAGCGACCATCTCTTCGATGCCGACACGCGCTTTCCAGCCCCAGTCCGCAGTCGCGCGGCTGTCGTCCAGGCTCTTCGGCCAGGTGTCGGCAATCGCCTGGCGGCTGTCCGGTTTATACGCGATCTCGAATGCCGGCACGGCCTTCTGGATAGCGGCAGCCAGTTCGCGCGGGTTGAACGACACACCGGCGACGTTGTACGAGGAGCGGATCTTGACTTGTTCGGCTGGCGCGTCCATCAGTTCGACCGTGGCGCGGATCGCGTCCGGCATGTAGATCATCGGCAGCGTGGTCTCGGGACCCAGGAAGCACTCGTAGGTCTCGTTCTTGAGCGCCGCATGGAAGATGGCGATGGCGTAGTCGGTGGTGCCGCCGCCCGGAGGCGACTTGAAGCTGATGATGCCGGGGTAGCGGATCGAACGCACGTCCACGCCGTACTTGGTGTGGTAGTACTCGCACAGGCGCTCGCCGGCCAGTTTGCTGATGCCGTAGATGGTGGTCGGGTCCATCACCGTGTACTGCGCGGTGTTCTCGGCCGGGGTGTTCGGGCCGAAGGCGGCGATCGACGATGGCCAGAACACTTTCAGCGGTTTGCCGGCTTCGCCGCGCTCGCGCGCCACTTCCAGGATGTTCAGCAGGCCGTCCATGTTCAGGGTCCAGGCCTTCAAGGGCGCCTTTTCGCCGGTGGCCGACAGCAGCGCGGCCAGCTGGTAGACCTGGGTGATGCCTTCGTCGGCGATCACTTGCGCCAGCTTGTCCTTGTCCAGCACGTCGAGCTGGGCGTAGCGCGCCGCGCCGTAGACGTTGTTGCTGCCGATGTCGGTGGCGAGCACATTCCCGGCGCCGTGTTGTTCTGCGAGTGCGGAGACCAGTTCGCTGCCGATCTGGCCGTTGGCGCCGATGATGAGGATGCGTTCCATTTGCTGTGATTCCTTGAAGCCTGATTGATTTAATTATTCTTGAGGATGCCGAGCTCTTTGCCGGCCTGCTCGAAGGCGGCCAGCACGGTGTCGAGCTGTTCGCGGGTGTGGGCGGCGGACAGCTGGACGCGCACGCGCGCCTGGCCCATCGGCACCACCGGATAGAAGAAGCCCGACAGCAGCACGCCCAGTTCGAACATGCGCGCGGCGAATCGTTGCGCCACCGGCGCGTCGAACAGCATCACCGGCACCACCGGGTGCGTGCCCGGCTTGATGGTGAAGCCGATGCGCTCGATCTCCTTGCGGAAGTAGGCGGTGTTTTCCATCAGGCGGTCGCGCAGTTCGGTCGACTTGCTGATGCGGTCCAGCACGGCGAGCGAGGCGCCGGCGATCATCGGCGCCAGGGTATTCGAGAACAGGTAAGGACGCGACTTCTGGCGCAGGGTCTCGATGACTTCCTTGCGGCCCGAGGTGAAGCCGCCCATCGCACCGCCCAGGGCCTTGCCGAGGGTGCCGGTGATGATGTCGATCTTGCCGATCACGCCGCAGTGCTCGTGGGTGCCGCGGCCGGTGGCGCCGAGGAAGCCCGAAGCGTGCGATTCGTCGATCAGGGTCAGGGCGCCGTACTGCTCCGCCAGTTCGACGATCTTGTCGAGCTGGGCGATCGTGCCGTCCATCGAGAAGGCGCCGTCGGTGACGATGACCTTGTGGCGCTTGCCGGCGGCGGTGGCGGCCTGCAGTTGCGCTTCCAGGTCGGCCATGTCGTTGTTGGCGTAGCGGTAGCGCGCGGCCTTGCACAGGCGGATGCCGTCGATCAGCGAAGCGTGGTTCAGGGCGTCGGAGATGATGGCGTCGTTTTCGTCGAACAGCGGCTCGAACACGCCGCCGTTGGCATCGAACGCCGCTGCGTACAGGATGGTGTCTTCGGTACCGAGGAACTTCGAGAGCGCCTGTTCCAGTTCCTTGTGCACGGTCTGGGTGCCGCAGATGAAGCGCACCGACGACAGGCCATAGCCATACTTGGCCAGCGCGGCTTCGGCGGCTTTCTGGGTTTCGGCATCGCCCGACAGGCCCAGGTAGTTATTCGCGCACATGTTGATCAGGGTGCGGCCGTCTTCCGACTGCACCTCGGCGCCCTGGCGCGAGGCCAGCACGCGCTCGGGCTTGAACAGGCCCTGGTCGCGCAGGGTCGACAGATTGTTCTGCAGACCAGTATAAAAGGCGTTCTTCGCTTGTTCGCTCATGTGATTTCCCTGTCTGTGGTTGCCGGCTTGACCGGCCGTTGGACTATGCTGTACCGTTGACCGCTTGTTGTACCAGTTCAGTGTTGCGCTGCTTTTTCGCTATCTCGAACTGAAATTCAATATAATGAATATTACGCCGACCTGTTGAACTTGGCAAGGTCCGGCGGCTTTCCATTTACTGGCACCTGAAAACGATGAAAACCCCCGTCACGACGAATAACGCCCCGCCGGAAGTCGGCGCCACCCTGCAGCGCCTGCGCCTGGCGCGCGGCCTGACGCTGGAGGACCTGTCGCGCATCGCGGGGGTGTCGAAGTCGATGCTGTCCCAGATCGAGCGCGAAAAAGCGAATCCTACCATCGCCATCACCTGGCGTCTGGCGAATGCGCTCGGCGTGCAGATCGGCGAATTGCTGGCATCGGAAACCCCGAACGTGGAGTCGATCCGCGTGCTCGATGCGCACGAGACCCCTACCCTGCCCGGCACGCATGCCGGCTACACGCTGCGCATCCTGGGGCCGATGGAACTGGCCGGGCAGTACGAATGGTACGAGCTGACGCTGGCGCCGGGCGGCGAACTGGCGTCGCAGGCGCATGACCCGGGTACCAAGGAGCACATGACCGTGATTAACGGCACGCTGGAGATCGAAGTCGGGGCATCGAAGCGCAAGGTCAAGGCCGGCGGGACGGCGCGCTATCCGGCGGACCAGGATCATGTGCTGAGGAATGTGGGGAAGACGGAGGCGAAGGCCTTGCTGGTGGTGGTGCACAGGTAGGCGGATTGCGTCCGCCCATCTTTGGACATTTGTTTTCTTATGAAAACATATGTTGTATAAAAATGTGGATGATCGGCTGGCGTACAGCGTGGGCTCGAGAGCCCACCCTACAAAAACCCGGCTGTCGAACCTGTAGGGTGGGCTCTTGAGCCCACGCGGTAGAACGTTCGAACAGCCGCGTCACAAAAACAGACCGGGCCAGCCGAATCATCGCGATTCGCCTGGCGCGGTCATTTCATGCATCGCGCGGCAAGCCGCCCGGTGCACACGCCATTACATCTTCAACGCCTTGGTCAGGAAGCCCCAACGGTCCGCCACTTCCTCGATCTGCTTGGCGGTCGGCTTACCCGCGCCATGCCCTGCCTTGGTATCGATGCGGATGATCATCGGATTGCAGCCCGCCTGCGCAGCCTGGGCGGCGGCGGCAAACTTGAAGCTGTGCGCCGGCACCACGCGGTCGTCGTGGTCGGCGGTGGTGATCATCGTCGCCGGATACTGCGTGCCCGGTTTCAGGTTATGCAGCGGCGAATACTTCACCAATGCCTTGAACTCGTCCGGATTCTCCGACGAGCCGTAGTCCGAGGTCCAGGCCCAGCCGATGGTGAACTTGTGGAAGCGCAGCATGTCCAGCACGCCCACCATCGGGATCGCCGCGCCGAACAAATCCGGACGCTGGGTCATGGCCGCACCGACCAGCAGGCCGCCATTGCTGCCGCCGCCGATCGCCAGTTTCGACGGAGAGGTCACCTTGTTGTCGACCAGCCACTGCGCCGCGCCGATGAAGTCGTCGAACACGTTCTGCTTCTGCAGCTTGGTGCCGGCCTGGTGCCAGGACTCGCCGTATTCTCCACCGCCGCGCAGGTTGGCGACCACGTAGACGCCGCCCATTTCCATCCACGCCAGGTTGGCAGGCGAGAAGGCAGGCAGCATCGAGATATTGAAGCCGCCGTAGCCGTACAAATAGGTCGGGTTGCTGCCGTCCAGCTTCAGGCCCTTCTTCGAGACGATGAACATCGGCACCTTGGTGCCGTCGCGGCTGGTGAAGAACTGCTGGCGCGTTTCATAGGCGTTCGGGTCGAAGTCGACCTTCGGCTGGCGGAACACCTCGGTCTTGCCGCTGGCCACATCCATACGGTAGATGGTGGTCGGGGTGGTGAAGCCGGTGAACGAGAAGAAGGTTTCCTTGTCGCCGCGCTTGCCCGTGAAGCCCGACACCGAACCGATGCCCGGCAGCGCGATCTCGCGGATGAACTTGCCGTTCAAATCGCTCACGCGCACGACGCTGCGCGCATCCTTCAGGTACTCGACGATCAGGCGGTCGCCGACGACATGGGCGGCGTTCAGGGTGTCGCCGGATTCGGCGACGATTTCCTTCCAGTTGGCCTCGGCAGGCTTGCGCACGTCGATGGCGACGATGCGCTGGCGCGGCGCCTTGCGGTCGGTGCTGAAGTAGAACACGTCGCCGACGTTGTCGATGAAGTCGTAGGCGGCATCGAAGTTGTCGATCAGCGGCACGACCTTCGAGTCGGCCTTCGACAGGTCCTTGATGAAGATGCGGTATTTATGCGCGGTGCCCTTGGTGGCCGTGATCAGCAGGTACTTGCCGTCGTCGGTGGTCTTGGCGCGGAAGCCCCATTCCTTTTCGTCCGGACGGTCGTAGACCAGGGTGTCGGCGCTTTGCGGCGTGCCGATCTTGTGGAAGTACAGTTTCTGGTGGTAGTTGACGGCGGCCAGCTTCGTGGCTTCGGTCGGCTCGTCGTAGCGGCTGTAGAAGAAGCCCTTGCCGTCTTTCGTCCAGGCGGTTTGCGAGAACTTGACCCACTTCAGGTGGTCTTCCAGGTCCTTGCCGCTGTCGATGTCGCGCACCTTCCACTCGTTCCAGTCGGAACCCGAGGCAGCGGTGCCGTAGGCCATGAGTTTACCGTCCGGGCTGACTTCGACGCCGGCCAGGGCGACCGTGCCGTCCGCTGCCAGGGTGTTCGGGTCGAGCAGCATGCGCGGCTCGTCCGACAAATTCTTCATCGTGTACAGCACCGACTGGTTCTGCAGGCCGTCGTTGCGGCTGTAGAAATAGCGGCCGCCCTCTTTCGACGGCACCGAGTAGCGCTCGTAGTTCCACAACTTCGTCAGGCGTTCCTGGATTGCCTTGCGCTGCGGGATCTGGGCCAGGTAAGCCTGGGTCACCGCAACCTGGGCGTCGACCCATTCCTTGGTCTCGGCGCTGTTGGCGTCTTCCAGCCAGCGGTAAGGGTCGGCAATCGTGGTGCCGTGGTAGTTGTCGCTCTGGTCGACTTTCTTCGTGACCGGGTAGGTCGGCGCCTGGCCGGCTGGGCAGGACGCAGGGGCGGCGGCATGGGCGCCGAAAGCCATCATCAGGGCCAGGGCGAGCGTTGCTTGTCTCATGTGCATTTTCTTCTCGGAACGTGGTTCGGGAAAGGCGGATGTGCCGCCGGGCATCATAGCCTAGAACCCGGCAGTGCGCGACTTTACGGCAGGCCAGCCGATCCGTTGCACGACTGAAGCGAGCCCGTCAATACGGGGTGTGTGGACATTCTTCCGGTCACGCAGGACCAACAACCGAAAAGCCCGCTTTCCACCGCTGTGCTATGTTCGTTTCACTCGCAATGTAGCGAATTTGCCAATTTCGAAGGAGCGAACATGAATCGTTTTAATGACAAGACCGTGCTGGTCACGGGTGCCGCTTCCGGCATCGGGCTGGCCGCCGCCCGCCGCTTCCTGGATGAAGGCGCCCGTGTCGTGATGCTCGACATCGACGAAGCCGAACTCAAGGAGGCCGCTGCCGGGCTGCCGCAGGACCGTGTCCTGGTGCAGGTCGGCGATACGGCTGACAAGCAAACCGCGGCGACCGCAGTGAAGGCAGCCGTGGAGCGCTTCGGCGGGCTGCATATCCTGGTCAACAATGCCGGCATGGCGGTCGAAGGCGACATCACGAAAACCAGCGAAGAAGACTTCGAACGCGTCATGGCCGTGAACGTCGCCGGCTACTTCCACATGGCCAAGGCGGCCATGCCCGAACTCGTGAAAACAAAAGGGTCTATCGTCATGACCTCGTCGGTGTCGGGCCTGGGCGGTGACTGGAACATGTTTGCCTACAACACCTCGAAAGGCGCGGTCAGCAACATGGTGCGCGCGATGGCAATGGACGCGGGCAAGGATGGCGTGCGCGTGAACGCAGTCAATCCGAGCTTCACGAAAACCGGCATGACCGAGGACATGGTGAGCAACCCGGAACTGGTCGCCAAGTTCAGGGAGCGCATGCCGCTCGGCGCACCCGAGGACCCGGAAGGCGTGGCCGCGGCGATGGCTTTCCTGGCGAGCGAGGATGCGCGCCTGATTACCGGTGTGAACCTGCCGGTGGATGCGGGCTTGATGGCGTCGAACGGGCAGCCGCCGAAGTGACAATCCGCTTCACTATCCTGCTTATCACTTGGACTGGAAACTGCGCATGAAACGGTGAACATTCGCGTCGACCGTCTTGGCCACAGATGCGAGCTCGTCAGGATGGGCACGGAAACTATAGCTGGCATGCGGCCCCAGACTCAGGCGGTAAGTCGTGCTGCACAGCAGCATGTTCGATGGTTTGGTCTCGTAGCAGTAGAGGGAAAAAGGCTCGCCCGCATCGTTTTTCCAGTTGCGGTCGCGCGCGATCCAGTAGCCGTTCGCGTAGTGGCTGAAGTCGGCGGTCTGCGTCACCTGCAATGGCCGGCCCGACGCTATTGCGGCTTCGTTTTCCTTGACGAACGCGCGATAGGCGCCCCGATCGCTGACGCCCATCCGTCGGAGATCGTCCCGCGTCGGGGAGTAGATCGATATCTCATCGGGCACACCCTGACGCGACAACGCCGTTCGTTCACCGGCGTGACAAAGCTGCTGCGCCCAGTCCTCTTTACTCAACGCACAGAACTTGTCGCGCACGGGCGGTCCTTTGTAGAGGAGCCTATCTATGTCGATGGACAGTCTTACAATGCCGATTGGTTTGTCCGCGTCGCCACTGAGGCTGCAAAATGCGCGCATGTCCTCATGCCTTGACAAGGCGTAAGGCTTGTCCGCTTTCGTCCACACGGTGAAGATCGGCGCCGAAGGCAGGCGGAATGCGGCGCCCGCGAGTTCGACCTGGTGATGTGCGGCAAGGCAGGCGCCATCGGGAACACGAGTGCGCTGTTGCGACCACCACATCGATCCTGCCAGCACCGAGGGAATCGCGAGGGAGCCGGCGAGTACCAGCAGCGCCGAGCGGACACGCGTCTGCGCGACGCGCGGGAGCGCCAGCATGGCCCAGCGCGAGACGGCGCCGGAAACGAATCCCGCCGCGGCAATACAGATGATTCCCGTCATGACCGCCACACCCAGGATCGCGCCCCCAGGTGCCCGGCCCATCGATCGAAACCCCTCCAGCACCAGCCAGGCCAGAGGCAAGCCGAGCAAGACAGAGCAGGCGGCCAGCGAACGCCGCCCCGGCATCACCAGCGCCAGCGCGAACAGTGCGGTGTAAGGCAAAGCAAGAAAAAGCAAATGGAACATGCGCAGATGATGGACCTGGATGCCGGAGCGGGTTGCCGCCTCGTCGTGGTGGGATAGCGGCACGGTGCCAGCGCTCGACGCATCAGGCGGCATCCTGCCGATGCGGATACGTGCGCCAGCTTAACAGATCGGCCAGACGAAAAAGATCACCGATTCTCACGCCTTGTACACCTGTCGCCGATCGAGGCCACGCATATGTCAGCGCAGGCCGGGACGCAGGCACAGGCGTCGCGCAGGCCATGCCGATACCCTGCAAACCCACGAGGCCCGACGCTAGCCCCCCTGTCGCCTCGTCTCCCGATGGCTCAGCTGCCACTTGTGCGACAAGTCGATCGCCCGCCCGATCTCCAACGGATTCAACCGCCGCGCCACGATGGTCTTGTTGACGTTGGCCGTGGCATCGCCGCCATCGGCCGCCAGCAGCATCCACATATAGGCCCGCACCGGATCGCGCGCCACGCCGCGGCCGCTGTTGTACATGCCGCCGAGGTTGTACTGGGCCAGCGCATGGCCCTGTTCCGCGGCTTGCGTGTACCAGTAGACGGCGCGCCGGTCGTCCTGGGGCACGCCCTGGCCGCTGGCATACATCACGCCCAGGTTGTTCTGGGCGCTGGCGTCGCCCTGGCCGGCGGCCAGGCCGTACCAGCGGGCGGCGCGCGCGTCGTCGCGTTCCACGCCCTGGCCGTTGGCGTAGATGACGCCGAGGTTGAACTGGGCGTTCGGCGCGCCCTGCTCGGCGGCGCGCCGGTACCAATCGAAGGCGCGCTGCGGGTCGGCGGGGGCGCCGCGGCCGTGCGCGTACATGTTGGCCAGGTTGTACTGGGCGCCGACGTGGCCCTGGCTGGCGGCGCGCGTGTACCACTCGATGGCGTGCGGCTCGTCGCGTTCGGCGTGCCGCCCTTCGGCATACAGGGTGCCGAGGATGAACTGGGCTTCGCGGTCGCCATGGTTGGCGGCGCGCTGCAGCCAGGCCAGGGCGCGCCGCGAATCGGCCTTGACGCCCAGGCCGTCGGCATAGGCCAGGCCGAGCTGGCGCTGGGCGCCGCGCTCGCCGGCGGCGGCGGCCTGGCGGAACCAGTACAGGGCCTGCGAGTCGCTGGCATCCACGCCTTGCCCGCGGCGGTACATCTGGCCCAGGTTCAGCTGGGCCGGGGCGTCGCCCTGCAGCGCCGCCTTGCGGAACCAGGCCATGGCCAGCGGATAGTTGATGGCGGCGCCCAGGCCGTGCAGGTAGCATTCGCCGAGCAGGTTCTGGGCGCTGGCCACGCCCTGCTCGGCCGCGCGGTAGTACCAGGACAGCGCGCGCTCGTGGTCCTGCGCCACGCCGCGCCCCTTGCGGTACATGTGGCCGAGGTTCTGCTGGGCCGAGGCGTCGCCCTGGTCGGCGGCGAGGCGGAACCAGCGCGCGCTCTCGGCGTCGCAGGCTTCGACGCCGCGGCCGTGGTAATACATGGCGCCGAGGTGGTTCTGGGCAAAGGCCAGCCCCTGCAGCGCGGCCAGGCGCAGCCAGCGGAAGGCGGCGGCATCGTCGCGCTCCACGCCCTCGCCCTTCTTGTACAGGATGCCGAGATTGAACTGGGCATACGGATTGCCGCGCTCGGCGGCGTCGCGGAACCACACGTAGGTCTGATGGCTCTCGCGGTGGAGCTTCTGGCGGTTCATGCCGGTTCCCGAAGTTGGACGTGTGTACGCGTGGTTTGCCTCATGCGCGGCAGGGCTGGGCACCGAGGTGCGCGCCGACGCATGGCAACCTGATAAGTATTGGCAAAATTTTAACGACGAAGAAAAGCGGGAGTTTGACTGCGCGCAATCGTGCCCGCGTGCGCACAAACAAAAAAGCCCGCCGGGCAGCTGCGCGGCGGGCTCGTCAGGCGTGAGGCTAAGACTTAGGACTCAGGCGTGGGACTCAGGCGACGCGCAAGGCGCGCCTGTCGGCGGCGTACTTGTCGAGCCAGCCCGGCACCTTGGCCGCGGCAAGCCGGTTCAGCGACACCAGCAGCTCGGGCGCCACCGCTTCCAGTCCGTAGGACGAGGCGATATGGCGGCCGATATGGATCAGCACGTCGGCGGCGACCTCGGCGTCGGCCTCGGCCCGGTGGGCGGAGCCGCGGAAGGCGATGCCGAGCTGGCGCGAGAGCTGGCCCAGCTTGTAGCTGGCCATGCCCGGAAACACGCGGCGCGAGAGCTTGAGCGAGCACACCAGGCCGGCGTGGCCGCAGCTGCGCTGCAGGCGTTCGGCCTCGGCCAGCAGGAACTTCTCGTCGAAGCTGGCGTTGTGGGCAGACAGGGTGTCGCCGCCGATGAAGTCGAGCAGTTCCGGCACCACGCGCGACGCCGGCGGCGCCGTATCGACCATCTCCTGGGTGATGCCGGTGAGGCCGGTGATGAAGGCCGGGATGCGCACGCCGCAGTTGACCAGCGAGACGTAGCGTTCGGTAACCTGCCCGCCTTCGATGCGCAGGGCCGCGACTTCGGTGATGCGGTCGCCCATGGCGGGCGACAGGCCCGTGGTCTCGAAGTCGAGCATCACGATGGGGCGTTCAAAGTGGTACATAAGCGGGTGCATACCGAAACCTTAGCCGAATTTGCGCAGCGCGTCGAGGGCCAGGCCGGCGCCGATGCTGCCGAACAGGTCTCCCTCGACCTTGCGCGCGCCCGGCACCAGGGCGCCGACGCGTTCGCGCAACAGGCCGACGCCGCTCGAACCGCCGGTGAAGAACACGGTGTCGACCGCGTCCGGCTTGAGGCCGGCATCGGCCAGCAGGCGCAGCACGGTGCCGTCGATGGCATCCAACAGGCCGCCGATCGCGTTTTCGAATTGCACGCGCTCGACCAGCAGGGTTTCCGGCGGCGCCAGGCGGTCGAGCGCCAGCGACACCGACGTTTGATCCGACAAACCGATCTTGGCCGCCTCGACCTGCATCGCCAGCCAGTGGCCGGCGCGCTCGTCGATCAGGTGCTGCAGGCGCTTCAGCTTGGCCGGCTCCTGGGCGTCGCGCACCAGGTCTTCGAGCTGGGCCACGCTCTTGCGCGTATAAGCCTGGTTGATGGTGTGCCAGGTCGCCAGGTTGAAGTAATAGCTCGACGGGATGTCGGCGCCCGAGCGCAGCAGGCTGCCGTAGCCGAGCAGCGGCATCACGCTGGCCAGGCTCAGGTATTTATCGAAATCGGTGCCGCCGATGTGCACGCCGCCGGTGGCCAGGATGTCCTGGCGCCGCTCGGTTTGCTTCGCGCGTTCCGGTCCCAGCCGCACCAGCGAAAAGTCGGAGGTACCGCCGCCGATGTCGGCGATCAGCACTAGTTCCTCGCGGTCGATCTGCGACTCGTAGTCGAAGGCGGCGGCGATCGGCTCGTACTGGAAGGCGATCTCGCGGAAGCCCACGCTCTTCGCCACCTCGGCCAGGGTGTCCTCGGCCAACTGGTCGGCAGCGCGGTTGTCGTCGATGAAGAACACCGGGCGGCCGAATACGGCGCGCTCGAAGGGACGATCCGCCTGGCGCTCGGCACGGCGCTTGACCTCGCCGATGAACTGGGCCAGCAGCAGGCGGAACGGCAGCGCGCGGCCGGCCACTTCGGTCTGGCCATCCATCAGGCTGGTGCCGAGCAGGCTTTTCAGTGAGCGCATCAGGCGGCCTTCATAGCCTTGCAGGTAGTCGGCCAGGGCGGCGCGGCCATAGCGCACCTCTTCGTCGTCGGCATTGAAGAACACCACCGACGGCAGGGTCGGCTTGCCGTCTTCGAGGGCGAGCAGCGTGCGCTGGGCAGCTGCCTGTCCGGTTGTGGGGGCGATCCAGCCTACCGTGGAATTCGAGGTGCCGAAGTCGACGCCGCATGCGTTGCTCATGTCTGCCTTTCTTTTGAAGGGGCGGGATTTTACCAGAAGCAGGCGCTGCCGGGAACCGGGGCCGCGCGGCGTTGCGGGTGCAACACGTTTTGGGGTGCCGCGGCCCCGTCGCCGTCCCGGTGCAGGCCCGCGCCGCCGCCGGCCCCTGTCTGCCTATAATTGCGGCACCCACAAGGAAAGCGGGAGACGCGATGAGCTTGCTTGCCCGGCGCTGGACCCTGAAACGCAATTGCTCGCTGACGCCGAGCCAGTCGGCGGCTGTCTACGCCCTGCTCTGTGCGGCCTCGTTCGGCATCGCCCTGGTGTTCCTGGTGCAAGGGATCTGGATGGTGCTGGCCTTTGCCCTGGTCGAGATGACGGCGGTCGGCATGGCGCTGCTGTATTACGCGCGCCACGCGCTCGACGTCGAGACCATTGTGCTGGACGAGGGCTGTCTGCTGATCGAACGCTGGGACGCCGGCCGGCGCGAGGAAATCCGCCTCGATCCCTACTGGACCCGCATCCTGCCGCCCGCCCCGCGCGAACGCAAGCTGATCGAGCTTGAGTCGCACGGCCGCCGCGTGCAGCTTGGCGCCTATGTATCCGAAGCGGTGCGCACGCAGGTTGCGCGCGAGCTGAAACAGGCGATCCGTAGCGCTCTGTTGTGATTTTCATCAACAAGTTGTCTTCCTTGTAAGTTTCATCTTACATTGTCACGGCTGGGCAACCGATAGGTGTTTTCTATCCCGTTTTGCATAATCCTGTCTTAGATATGCCACGCGTCACAAGCGCAAAGGCAACGCAAGAAAACAGAGAGGAAGACAGGAAATGCAGAACAAACAGCCAGGCTTTGCCATCGTGACCCATGGCGGCGCCGGCGAATCGCTGGACCTGACCGACGGCGCCGAACGCGCGGCCAAGGATGGCCATGCGCGCTTCCTCGCCGGCGGGGACGCGCTCGACGCGGCGATTGCCGCCGTCGTGGTCTTCGAAGAAGACGAGCGCTTCAATGCGGGCACCGGCTCGGTGCTGTGCCTGGATGGCTCGACGGTTGAAATGGACGCCTCGATCATGGATACGCGCGGGCGCCTGGGCGCGGTCGCCGCCGTGCGCGACGTGCGCAACCCGGTGCTGCTGGCGCGCGCCATCTCCGACACCCCGCACGTGCTGCTGGCCGGCGAAGGCGCCGAGCGCTTTGCGCGCGCCATCGGCCTGCCCCAGGCCAAGCCGATCTCCGAGGAACAGCGCGAAAAGCACCGCAAGCTGCTGTGCCAGCTGGCCGGCTCGGTGCCGGTCATGCCCGGCGTCGGCAACCGCCTGTTCGACCGCTTCTGGAACTACAAGACACCGCTGCAGCTGCCGCCTTCGAAAGCCTGCGACACCGTCGGCGCCGTGGTGCGCACGCCGGACGGCCACTTCGCCGTGGCCGGCTCCACCGGCGGCTCGGCGCCCTCGCTGCTGGGCCGCGTGGGCGACACCGCCATCGTCGGCGCCGGTTTCTATGCCGGCACGCACGGCGCGATCGCCGCCACCGGCATCGGCGAGCACATCGTGCGCCACATGCTGGCCCGCACCGTCTACGGCTGGATCGAAGCCGGTATGCCGCTGCAGCAGGCGCTGCAGCGCGGCATCGACCTCTTCGACAAGGAGGTCGACATCGGCCTGATCGCCGTGACGAAAACCGAAGCCGGCTCGTGCAGCAACAAGACCATGCCAACCGCAAAAATCGAAGACTAAATGAAAACCGAACCCCACCAGACAGCAAAGCACGGCCACCTCGTCATCATCGGCGGCCATGAAGACCGCGAACACCGCAAGGAAATCCTGACCCGCTTCGTCGAACTGGCGGGCGGCGAGAACGCCCGCATCGTCGTCATCACCGCGGCCAGCAAGATCGCCGACGACATGTGGGACATCTACGACCAGGCCTTCGGCGACCTCGGCGTGCGCCAGCGTTCGCACCTGTCGCTCGAATCGCGCCAGGACGCCAACGACGAAGAGAAGGTGCGCATGGTGGCCGAGGCCGACGGCATCTTCATGACCGGCGGCGACCAGAAGCGCCTGATGGCGATCATCGGCGGCACCGCGCTCGACGCCGAGATGCACACCGCCCTGAAAGTGCGCGGCGCCTGCATCGGCGGCACCAGCGCCGGCGCCTCGGCGATGTCGGGCCACATGCTCACCCAGGGCAAGACCGACCTGCTGCCCGAGAAGGGCGCGGTCCACATGGGCGCCGGCCTGGGCTTCCTGCACAAGGTGGTGATCGACCAGCACTTCTCGGAGCGCCAGCGCCTGGCGCGCCTGCTGTCGGCGGTGGCCCAGAACCCGTATTTGATGGGCATCGGCATCGACGAGGACACCGCGCTGGTGGTCGAGCGCGGGCGCGGCATCGAAGTGCTGGGCGAAGGCTCGGTCACCGTGGTCGACGGCCGCACCATGCTCACCAACATGGCCGACATCCGCGAGCGCGATACGCCGGAACTGATCGACGTGCGCCTGCACCTGCTGCCCGCCGGCAGCAGCTACCACCTGCCCCAGGAAGGCGAGGAAGCGAAGCCCATGCCACGCTCGCTGCGAGAATTTCTTGAAAATGTAACGAAACGGACCACGATCTCATGAGAATCATCGAAAAACGCTTCCTGCGCGGCCCCAATCTGTACAGCGCAGCTCCCTGCCTGATGGCGGTGATCGACGCCGCCGGCGCCGAGGCCGCACCCGGCGCAGTTGCAGCCCTCCCTGCACGCCTGGTCGCCCTGCTGCCGGA
Organism: Massilia sp. BAP21; assembly: GCF_057801335.1. Lineage (NCBI taxonomy): Bacteria > Pseudomonadati > Pseudomonadota > Betaproteobacteria > Burkholderiales > Oxalobacteraceae > Massilia > Massilia sp. BAP21. Next base: position 4,735,324 of record NZ_CM173596.1, on the reverse strand, counting down.
CCTGAGTCCCGAAGCCTCGGCGCGCCTGGCGCTGCTGACCTGCGCCGCCGACGCCGTCGAGCCGGTCGTCATGGAACTGCAGCGCCTGGCCGGCGCGCCGGCCGATTTCAGCCAGACGCTGGAAGTCGCGCGCAACGAAGGCGCGCGCCGCGCCGTCTGCGGCTACCGCACCGAGCAGGTGGCCGGCGCCGCGCTGAACGTGGCGCTGGACCTGATCGAGGCTCTGCAGGCCGGGAAGGAATTCGACCTCGCGGCCGCCGTGGCCGAGCTGCACGAGGTCGCCGAAGACTATGCCATCGGCACCAGCACCGGCGCCATGGTCTCGGCCGCCGAGCGGCGCGGCATCCCGAGCCTGCGCATCACCGACGAAGCGAATCTGTTCCAGCTGGGCTGGGGCAGCCGCCAGAAGCGCCTGCAGGCGACGATCACCGGCGCCACCAATTCCATCGCGGTCGGCATCGCTAGCGACAAGCAGCTGACCAAGACCCTGTTAGAGCAGGCCGGCTGCCCGGTCCCGGCCGGCGCCACCGTCACCTCGCTCGCCGAGGCCCAGCGCGTAGCGCGCCGCCTGGATGGCCCTGCCACCATCAAGCCGCTCGACGCCAACCAGGGCAAGGGCGTGACCACGGTCTGCGCCACGCCGGAAGAAGTGGAGCGCGCGTTCGAACATGCGCGCAAGTACAGCCGCCACGTGATCGTCGAGGAATTCCTGGAAGGCCGCGACTACCGCGTGCTGGTCACCGGGAACAAGATCGCCGCCGCCTCGTGGCGCCGCCCGCCCTGCGTCACCGGCGACGGCAAGTCGACCGTGCGCGAACTGGTCGAGCTTGAAAACCTGAACCCGGCCCGCGGCGAAGGCCATACCAACATCCTGACCAAGATCCCGATGGACGCGCTGGCGTCCGCGATCCTGGCCAAGCAAGGCTACGGGTTCGACTCGGTACTGCCGGCCGGCGTCTCGGTCGACCTGCGCGGCAACGCCAATCTGTCCACGGGCGGCACCGCCGAAGACGTGACCGATTCTCTTCCCGAGGAAACCCGCGACATCTGCATCCGCGCCGCGCGCACCATCGGCCTGGACGTGGCCGGCATCGACGTGATCTGCCAGGACATCGCGCAGCCGCTGCGCGAGCAAAAGGGCGGCATCATCGAAGTGAACGCCGCGCCTGGCATCCGCATGCACCAGTACCCGAGCCGCGGCAACCCGCGCGATGCCGGCGCCGCCATCGTCGAGGCCCTGTTCGGGCAGGACGACGGCCGCATCCCGCTAGTTGCCGTGACCGGCACCAACGGCAAGACCACGACCTCGCTCCTGATCGCCCACACCGCGCGCCTGACCGGCCAGCGCACCGGCGTCACCACCACCGAAGGCGTGTACATCGACGGCCAGCGCATCATGGAGGGAGACTGCACCGGCTACCGCTCGGCGCGTGCCCTGCTCACCTCGCCGGAAGTCGACTTCGCGGTGCTGGAAACGGCGCGCGGCGGCATCCTGAAGCGCGGCCTGGCCTACGACAAGTGCGATGTGTCGGTGGTGCTGAACGTCTCCAGCGACCACCTGGGCCTGGACGGTGTCGACACCGTCGAGGAACTGGCCAAAGTGAAAGCCGTGGTGGCCCAGCGCGCCTCGCGCGCCGTGGTGCTGAATGCCGAGGACGACTATTGCGTGGCGATGGCCAAGGACCTGCAGGCCGACGTCGAGGTGCTGTATTTCGCACTCGATGCCGACAACCCGGTGCTGCTGCGCCACCTGGAATCGGGCGGACGCGGGGTCTATCTGCAGGACAATACCGTGGTGCTGGCCACCGGCGCCCGCCACGAGGCCCTGGTCGACGTGCGCCAGATGCCGGTGTCGCTCAACGGCTGCGCGCGCTACAACATCGCGAACGCCCTGGCGGCGACCGCGGCGCTGGCCGCTTCCGGCTTCGGCAACGCCGAGATCGTGGCCGGCATGCGCAGCTTCGTCTCCGACAGCAAGCACAACCCGCTGCGCTCGAACCTGTTCGACGTCGACGGCGTGACCGTGATCGTCGATTACGCGCACAACTGCGCGGCCTATGCGGCCCTGGCCGAGACCGCGCGTGCGATGACGCCGGGGCGCGTGGTGGGTGTGGTGGCGGCGCCCGGGGACCGGCGCGATGCCGACCTGGTCGACATCGGCCGCACCTGCGCCGCCGGCTTCGACGAGCTGGTGGTGTACGAAACCGAGAACCGTGGCCGTGCGGCGGGCAGCGTGGCCGAGCTGCTGGTGCAGGGCGCGCGCCTGGGACGCATCGCCGGCGACCACCTGCAGTGCGAGCTGGACGTGCACAAGGCGATCCGCGCCGGCCTGGCCCTGTGCCAGCCTGGGGATGTGCTGGTGTTCGGCTGCGGCTCGTCGATCTCGGAACTGACCGAGGCGCTGCGTCCGACCAGGCCGGAAACCGCGCGCCGGATCGAGGCGGAAGCGGTGTAATATCTCGACATGAGAGAGTGACGGCGGCCCTGCGGGGCCGCTTTTTTTTGGGGTCGCGGATGTGGCGCGGCCGTGCGGGTGTGTCGTGGTCATCCGGGGTGTACGTAGGGTGGGCACTTGTGCCCACGCGGTCTCACCGGTGGATCATCAGCGCCCCACACCGGGGCTTGACCCATGTGCTCGGCGATCTCGTCCGCTTGCATATCGTTGGGTCGATCATCGGTACGACCGCGTGGGCACGAGTGCCCACCCTACAATTTGTCAGGGCCAGCGATGAAAAAGGCTCCGTTTCCGGAGCCTTTTCGATACGAAACCGAAGTGTTTAAATTGCCTGTGCCGCGATCCGGTCCGCACTCTCCGGATCATCCACGCGCAACGCATCGATGAACACCTGCAGCGACGACCCGCACGCAAACACCAGCACGTCGCCCGCCGTGCACAGGCTCAGGCCATGGCGGATCGCCTTGTCCACCTCGATCTCGCGGTGCAGCGTATCCGACGGCCCGACCACGTTCTCGGCGCCCTGGATGATCAAGTCCACCGCCCCGCCCACCGGACGCCCGCGGCTTTGCGACTCGTACACCACCAGCTCGTCGAAACGCTCGCCGCACACCTCGCCAATCTGGATCAGATCGCTGTCGCGGCGGTCGCCCGGTGCGGTGACGATGCCGACCAGTTGCCCCGGCAGCAGCGCACGCGCCATTTCGGCCAGGGCCGCGTAGGCCGCCGCGTTGTGCGCGTAGTCGACGATCACGGTCACGCCGCGCACGTCGAACACGTTGGTGCGCAGCGGGTTGGTCTTGCTGTCCGAGACAAAGGTCGACAGGCCGGCCGCGATCTGCGTGTTCGAGAAGCCCGAGGCCATCAGCGCCGCCGCCGCCGCCAGGGCGTTGGCGATGTTGTAGCGTGCGCGGCCGCCGTAGCTGGCGGGCATGGCTTCGACGCGCATCAGTTCCTGCTGGCGGCTACCGTCGGCAACCACGATGGCGTTGTCCTGGAAATAGGTGGCGCGCCCGCCATCCTCGATGTGCTTGAGCAGGATCGGATTTTCCGGCTCCATCGAGAAGAACACGACTTCGGCGCCCGGCTTCGCGCGGCGCACCATCGACACGCACAGCGCGTCCTCGGCATTGAGCACCACCGCGCGTGCGGCCGACGAAGCGACCACCGCTTTCACCTGCGCCAGGTCCTCGATGGTCTCGACGCCGTCCAGGCCCAGGTGGTCCGGCGAGACGTTCAGCACCACGCCGACGTCGCACTGGTCGAACGCCAGGCCGCGCTTCAGGATGCCGCCGCGCGCCGTTTCCAGCACGGCGAAGTCGACGTCCGGCGCCGAGAGCACGGTGCGCGCCGACCAGTAGCCGGTGCAGTCGCCCTTCACCAGGCGCTTGCCGTTGACGAACACGCCCTCGGTGGTGGTCACGCCCGTGCCCAGGCCCGCCACGCGCGCGGCGTGGGCGATCATCAGGGTGGTGGTGGTCTTGCCGTTGGTGCCGGTCACGGCCACTACCGGAATGCGCCCGTTCGATGGCCCCATCAGGCCGTCGACGATGGCTTCGCCGGCGTCGCGCGGCTCGCCCTTGCTCGGGTGCTGGTGCATGCGGATGCCCGGCGCGGCATTGACTTCGATGACGGCGCCGCCCTGCTCGTCCAATGGTTGCGAGATGTCCTGGCAGACGATGTCGATGCCCGCCACGTCGAGGCCGATCTTGCTGGCGGCGCGCACGCACAGGGCGCGCGTGGTTTCGGGCAGCAGGTCGGTGACGTCTTCGGCGGTGCCGCCGGTGGACAAATTGGCGTTGCTGCGCAGTTCCACGCACACGCCCTGGGCCGGCACGGCGTCCGGCGTATAGCCCTGGCGGCGCAGCATGTCCTCGGCGTGGGCGTCGAGCGCGAGGCGGGTCAGCACGTTGCTGTGGCCGCTGCCGCGCGCCGGATTCTGGTTCTCGATCTCGACCAGTTCCGTGATGGTGCTGACGCCGTCGCCGATCACGTGGGCCGGGCGGCGGAACGAGGCGGCGGCAATCCGTCCGCCGGCCACCAGCACGCGGTAGTCGCGGCCTTCGACGGAGCGTTCGACGATGATCTTGCGGCCGTACTGGCGCGCGAATTCAAAGGCCTTGGCCACTTCTTCTGGCGTGGCGCAGTTGGTGGTCACGCCCTTGCCCTGATTGCCGTCGAGCGGCTTGATGGCGACCGGTTTACCGACGCGGCGCGCGACGCGCTGGGCTTCTTCCACCGTGGTGACGGTGGCGCCTTCGGGCACCGGCACGCCGGCTTCCATCAGCAGGGCCTTGGTCAACTGCTTGTCGCTGGCGATCTTCACGGCGACGTAGCTGGTGTCGCCGGTGGTGGTGGCTTGCAGGCGCTTCTGTTTCGAGCCCCAGCCGAGCTGGAACAGGTTCGCATCGTCGGTGATGCGCGACGTCGGGATGCCGCGCTCGTGGGCGGCGGCCAGCACGGCCGCGGTGCTGGTGCCGATGGCATAGCGCGAGCCGAGCGAGCGCAACTCCTTCAGGCGGCTGTCGATATCAAATTCCTCGCCAAGCGCCAGCGCCGTGACCAAGTCGACCGCCAGCTGGAAGGATGGCTCGGCCAGCTTCTCGATGGCGTACTGGACGACGATGCGGAACTGGCCGGGACGGCCGGCGCTGGGCCGCGTGCGGCCGTAACCGACAGTCGGGCCGGCCATCGATTGCAGGGTAAGCGTGACCTGCTCGACCACGCGCGCCAGGTAGGTGCCGGCGCGCAGGCGCTGGGCGAAGCCGCCGGGCTGGCCGGTCGGCAGCAGCTGGCCGTGCAGCGAAGGCAGCATGGTTAGCAGCGCGTCGTTGAAGCCGGGGATGTCTTTCGAGGAGACGCCGTACAGGTCTTCCAGGTCGATGACGCTCAGCAGGCAGGGGGTATCGGCGTGGAGGTTGGGGCCACGGAGGAATCGTTGTTCGAGGATGTGCACGAGGATGTCCCTATCGTTCTCTGTCTAATTGATTTTGGTGTTACGGGTGCTGCGCTGATACGGAGACAGCCGGTGCACTCCCAGCGGGCGCACCGGCTGTCGCAAACATGTGCAAGCCTCAGATATCGAGCAGCTTGGTGTACATGCGCGTGGCCATCAGGCCGGCCGCGCTGTGGTGGTGGGCCGGCGACATCAGCTCGCCCAGCAGCTGCATCGCTTCCTGTTTGCCGGCGGCGTCGGCCACCTGCTGTTCGAGCAGGGCCAGTTCGTTGTCGGTTTCGAGGTCGCGGCCGGCGCGGCGGCGGATCAGGCCGCGCTCGGGGAAGCTGCTGCTGCGGTCCTGGTGCTGGCCGAGGTTGTCCATGGTGCGCTGGCGGGCGCGGTGGGTCAGCATGCGCGGCTCCTTGCCGCCTTCTTTTCCGTCGGGTGCGGTGAGGATCCAGTCCTTCAGCACTTGCTGCTCGTAGGCGCTGAACACGCCGAACATCTCGGCGCGCTCGCCGTGGATCAGGCGCCAGAAGCGGCTGTTCTCCACGTCTTCGCCGCGCTTGATCCAGCCGGCGCTTTCCAGGGCCGAGAGAAAAGCCGGCACCTGCGCCGGCACGGCCAGCCAGTCGTTCACCGAGCGGCCGGCCACGCGGCAGTAGTCCGAGTGCATGTTCTTGCCGACCACGGCCTTCTGCACCAGGATGTCGACCAGCTCGTCCTGGATGTCGAAGTCGGCGATCACGGAATTCGTGCTGGCGCCGAGTTCGTTCAGGCGGTAGCCGTCGAGCACGCGGCGGTAGAATTCGGCGCGGTCGCCCACGCGCGGCATCAAATCGACCAGGGCCTGCACGGCTTTCTGGGCGTGCCCAGTGGCGGCGTTGTCGACCGTGACGTGCAGCGTGAAGTAATACGGGTCGATGCCGAATTCATTCAGCTCGTAGGAGGTGATCAGCAGGTGCAGCGGCAACTGCTCGTAGCCGAGGTTGTAGCCGATGATCTCCGGCAGGAAGCGGTCGCCGCTGTGGCCCAGGGCCAGCTGGATTGCGCCTTGCAGAAAATGGTTATCGCTCAACTGCTCCCAGCCTTCGCAGCCGTGGGTGGCCAGCAGCTTGCGGTAGATGGTCACGTGGTTCTTGTCCGGCACGCCTTCGCCCAGCTCTTCGAGGTAGGTCTTGATCAGCGGGTGGAAGTCCGGGTTGTCCCAGTGGCGCAGCATGCCGTACAGCCAGGTGCCGTCGACCAGCTTGGTCGGCGCGGCGGCCTTCAGGAAGTTCAGGGCATGGGCGCGGTTGCCGAAGTAGCGGCGCGGGGCGCCGGCCTTGCGTGCGTTCAGGTACTCGCGGTATTCGAGGCCGACGGCGTCGGTGCGGGCCTGGATCCAGGCCGGCAGTTGCGCCAGCGTGGGCGGCAGGTCGGCGGGGATGGCCTGGACGGCGGCGATCTGTTCGCGCAGGAAGGCTTCGGCGGCGCGGGCATTGCCCAGCGGGTCGGCCTGGAGCGCGAAATACAGGTCCTTGGCTGGCGTTGCCACCTGGTGGGCGGCAGCGCTGGCGCGGGCGACTTCAGGAACATCGGTAACGTACGAAGGCGTCATGGAATGCAGGTCCGGTTCTTGTTGATTGATTACCAGAATTATCCCGACTGGGCTATTCGAGGTGAATCGGCACGCGTGCCCCCAAGGTGTAAGACAGGGATTACAAAAATATAAAAATATTAACGCAAAGCATTTTTATGCTTGATTTCAGGTCAATCGCCGAGCGAAATGCCCAATTCGCGGGCAGTGGCCACCGTGTCGCCGTCCACCTGCACGGTCTTGGTGCGTCCGGCAACTTGGGCCAGGGGTACTAGGTCGATGGCTTTCCAGCCGAGCGCGACCATGACGCCGGCCTGCCCGTCGGCCAGCGCGCGCACGGCCGCGGCCCCGAAACGCGACGCGCAGACGCGGTCAAAAGCCGAGGGACTGCCGCCGCGCAGCAGGTGGCCGAGCACGACGCTGCGGCACTCCTTGCCGGTCAACGCAGCCAGTTCGGCCTCGACCTGGGCGCCGATGCCGCCGAGGCGCTCCGCCCGCCCGGCTTCGGCCGCCGCCTGCACGCTGCGCTGCCCCAGCAGCGGCCGGGCGCCCTCGGCCACCACGACCACCGCATGATGGTGACCGGTCCGCTCGCGCCGGGCGATGGCGGCGGCGACGCTGCCGATGTCGTAGGGGATTTCCGGGATCAGGATCGCGTGGGCGCCGCCGGCGATGCCCGCATGCAGGGCGATCCAGCCGGCATAGCGCCCCATCACCTCGACCACCATCACCCGGTGCTGGCTGTGGGCGGTGGTGTGCAGGCGGTCGATGCAGTCGGTGGCGAAGCCGACGGCGGTGTCGAAACCGAAGGTGGAAAAGGTGTGGGCCAGGTCGTTGTCGATCGTTTTCGGCACGCCGACCACGCGCAGGCCGCGCCGATGCAGGGCGTCGGCGATGCCCATCGAGCCGTCGCCGCCGATCACGACCAGCGCGTCCAGCCCGCGCTCGCGGCACAGGCGCACCACCTCTTCGGTGCGGTCCTGTTCGGCCAGGCTGCCGTCGGGCTGGCGGGTCGGGTAGCGCAGGGGACTGCCGCGATTCGTGCTGCCGAGGATGGTGCCGCCAAGGTGGCCGATGGCGTGTACATCCTCGGCGGTAAGGCGCTGCACCGGCGCGCCGGCGCAGGTGTCGGGCGCCAGCAAACCATTGAAGCCGTCGCGGATGCCGTGGCATTCCCAGCCGCGCCCGAGCGCGGCCAGCACCACCGAACGGATCACGGCGTTCAGGCCAGGCGCGTCGCCGCCGCCGGTGAGCACGCCGATGCGGGCGATGGCGCCAGCACGATGCTCGCTTGTCGGTAGATCTGTCGTCACGGCTCGCCTCCATTGCCCTGGTCCCGGGCCGAGGGTAGCATGGCCTCGTCAAGGCACGGTGCACGCTCGCGGGAACTCAGGTGCAGTGCGTGAGTGTCTAAGCTGATGAAGAGCCGGCAGACCGCCGTCCCTCATCTGGCGTTCCCGATGGAGGTGTGCGATGACCCAATCCCAGGTGTTGATCGTCGGCGCCGGCCCCAGCGGCCTGGTGCTGGCGCTGTGGCTGAACCGCATGGGCGTCGACGTGCGCATCGTCGATGCAGCCGCCGGCCCCGGCACCACCTCGCGCGCGCTGGCGGTGCAGGCGCGCACGCTCGAACTCTACCGCCAGCTCGACCTCGCCCTGCCCGTGCTCGACCAGGGCTATGCGGTCGAGGCCTTCAATGTCTGGGCCGAGGGCGAGCACAAGGCGCGCATCGAGCTGGGCGCCATCGGCGCCGGCGTCACGCCCTACCCTTTCCTGCAGATCTACCCGCAGGATTGCCACGAGCGCATGCTGTGCGCGCGCCTGCAGGACGCTGGCGTGCAGGTCGAGCGCCAGTGCAGGCTGGAAGGCTTCCGCGAGGACGGCGATGCGGTCGTGGCCCAGCTGCGCAACGCCGCCGGCAACGAGGAGCAGTGCGAGGCGCGCTACATCGTCGGCTGCGACGGCGCGCGCTCGAAGGTGCGCGAGATCATCGGCGCCGGCTTCCCCGGCGGCACCTACCGCCAGGTGTTCTACGTGGCCGACATCGAGGGCGAGAGCCCGGCCCTGAACGGCGAGCTGAACATCGACCTCGACGAGTCCGACATCCTGGCCGTCTTCGCCACGGCGCCGCGCGGCGCCGGACGCCTGGTCGGCACCGTGCGCGACGAGCGCGCCGAGCATGCGGAAAACCTGACGTTTGCCGACGTCAGCGGGCGCGCCATCGACAATCTGATGATCAGCGTGCACAAGCTGAACTGGTTCTCGACCTACCGCGTGCACCACCGCGTGGCCGAGCGCTTCCGGCGCGGGCGCGCCTTCCTGGTCGGCGACGCCGGCCACATCCACAGCCCGGCCGGCGGCCAGGGCATGAATACCGGCATCGGCGACGCCATCAATTTGGCCTGGAAACTGGCCGCCGTGGTCCAGGGCCGCGCACCCGACGCCCTGCTCGACAGCTACGAGGCCGAGCGCCTGCCCTTCGCGCGGCGCCTGGTCGACACCACCGACCGCGTGTTCAGCTTCATCACCGCCGACGGCCCGGTGGCCGAGATCGTGCGCACCGGCGTGGCGCCGCGCCTGCTGCCGCTCCTTGCCCGGCTGCCCTTCACGCGCGAGTATTTCTTCCGCACGATTTCGCAGACCGTCATCCACTACCGCCACGCGCCGCTGAATGCGGGCACGGCCGGCAGGACCCATGGCGGCGACCGCCTGCCCTGGGTGCGGTTTGCGGATGGGGATGCAGGGCCCGGCAATGCGGTAGATAACTATGCGCCGCTGCCCAGGCCCGCCTGGCAGGCCCACGTGTACGGGCAGGCGCAGCCCGAGCTGATGCAGTGGTGCGACCGGCAGCGGGTAACGCTGCGCCAGTTCGCGTGGAACGACGCCTGCGCGCACGCCGGCCTGGCGCACGACGCCATCTACCTGCTGCGGCCCGACACCTATGTCGGGCTGGCGGCCGGCACGCCGTCCATCGGCGCGCTCGACGAGTACCTGCGCGCGAATGCGCTGACGCTGCACCGCTAGCCGGGCGGCGCGCAAACGCCGCCTGGCAGCAAGACGGCGTCAGCCTTCGCGCGATGCGACCAGTGCCACCTTCAGCCAGCCGGGGCGGCGCAGGTCGAAGGCCTTGTAGGCGTCGATCACCGATTCCATGCCTTCGCGCTGGGTGATGATGACCGTCGGGTCGACGGCGCCGGTGCGCACCAGCTCGATCAGGTGGGGAATGTACTTGCGGTGGTTGCAGTTGCCCATCCGGATCGTCAGGTTCTTGTTCATCGCGTTCCCGATCGGGAAGGTGGTGTCGTCGGGCGGGTAGACGCCGATGATGGACAGGGTGCCGGCCTTGGCCAGGGCCTCGACCGCCCAGCGCTGGGCCTGTGACGGCGCCTGGCCGGGGCGCCAGTTCTCGCCGTCCGGGTGCTGCACCGGGGCCACCGCCTCGACTTCCTGCGCGAAGTCGTCGGCGTTCTCCGCCGCCTGCTTCGCCGCCGGGCCGTGGTGCGGGCATTCGGCATCCACGCCCACGGCGTCGATGGCGCAGTCGGCGCCGACGCCGCCGGTCAGTTGCTGGATCACCTGCACCGGGTCTTCCTCGTCGAAGTTGATGACTTCGGCGCCCTGGCGCCGCGCCATGTCCAGCCGGTCGGGCAGGTTGTCGACCGCCAGCACGCGGCCGGCGCCCAGCAGCTTGGCCGAGGCGATGGCGAACTGGCCCACCGGGCCGCAGCCGAACACCACCACGGTGTGGCCGGGCTGGATATTGGCCAGGTCGGCGCCGAAATAGGCGGTCGGGAAGATGTCGGACAGCAGGATGGCCTGGTCGTCGCTCACCGTATCGGGCAGCTTGATCAGGTTGATGGCGGCAAACGGCACGCGTGCCTTTTCGGCCTGCAGCCCGTCGAAGGGGCCGGTCGCCTTGGGCCCGCCGTAGAAGGCGGTGCCGGCGGCCGGGCCGTTCGGGTTGGCGTTGTCGCACTGGCTGTAGTAGCCCGAGCGGCAGTAGGAGCAATAGCCGCAGGCGATGGTCGACGGGATCACGACGCGGTCGCCGACCGAGAGGTTGCGCACTTCGCTGCCGATCGCTTCCACCACGCCCACCGCCTCGTGGCCGAGGATGGTCCCCTTTTCCATGTTGCTGAAGGTGCCGCGCACGAAGTGCAGGTCGGTGCCGCAGATCGCACTGACGGTGATGCGCACGATGGCGTCGCCGGGCTCCTGGATGACGGGTTCGGGTACGTCGTCGAGGCGGATGTCGCCGACGTCGTGGAAGACGACTGCTTTCATGGTGTTCCTTTCCTTAAGAGGCGAATGATTGCCGACGAACTTAGCATTGCGGCCGGTGTGCGGTGCGCACGTTACCGCTGGTCACTGCCGACCTCATGCGGACTTCATCCGGCAAATTGACGAGTGGCAAAGCTGCGCCGCCCGGCCGCGTTTGCGCGGAAGATGGTGCACAAAAGCGGGCCGGCGCAGCAGCACGTTTCCCGGTTCGTCCTCCTTCGTCAATCATCATTGGAGCACCATGGATCTCACCGTCAACAACAGCACCACCTCCGCCTTCCTCGTCACCGTCTTCGCCGAACTCCAGGACGGTAGCTTCGTCGCCAAGGTCATGCCGGAAACCGGCGTGCCCTACACGCCCTACTGGGAAAACGAAGTCGATCAGGTGATCGTCTACATCTCCCCGGACGAAGAGCAACTGGCCGCCATCCTCGCCGCCCTGAACGAGCGCCGCCTGCCGTTCAAGGACCTGCAGAACTACGGTTCGGTGGCCGGCGGCACCTCGACAATTCCCGTCTGAGGCGCGGCGCGGATACCCCTTCGCTCCGGCAGGGCACGGCCGCCAGGTCGGCCTGCCTGGCCACGCTGCAGACCGACCTGAAGGCCGACGTGGCCATCCTCGGCGCCGGCGCCACCGGCAACTCCACAGGCAATCTGTGTCCGACCGTGGACGTCAACCTGCAGGCGATCGCCGCCGATGCCGCGCACGCGCAGCTGGTCGCCGAGCGCTGGGACTGCGGATGCCACGGCAGCCGCTTCAGCGCCGAAGACAAGGTGCTGGAAGGCCCGGCCCTGGTGTCCTTGCCGCGCCTTGGCACGCCTGCCGGCGAGGCCGGCGAGGAATGCGGGATCGGCGAAGTGTGAATCAGGAAGTGAATCAGGAAGTGTGAATCAGGAAGCGCGCGCCTGGGGCGCGGCCGGCCGGCTGCGCGTGACCAGCACCGTGGCGATGCGCCGGTCGAGCACCTCGGCCACCTCGAAGCGCAGGTTGTCGAGTTCGACCGCCTGCCCGACTTCGGGCAGCGTGCCGAAGCGTTCCAGCATGAAGCCGGCCAGCGAGGTGTAGTCGTCGTTCTCGCTGACCAGGACGTCGGTGCCGAGCACCTGCTCCAGGTAGTGCAGATCGGCGCTGCCGTCCACGCGCCAGCGGTCCTGGCCTTCCTCGCGCACCACCGGCAATTCGTCCTCGTCGGGGAATTCGCCGGCGATCGCTTCCAGGATGTCGATCGGCGTCACCAGGCCCTGGATGGTGCCGTACTCGTCGGCGATCAGCACCACCTGGCCATGCGAGCGCTTCAGCGTATCCATCACCTGCAGCACGCCGCTGGCGTCGGGCACGATGATGGGCGGGCGCACGTGGGCCGGGTCGATCTGGCCGGCGCGCGTCAGGTCGGCCATCAGGTCCTTGGCGCGCGCGACGCCGACGATGTCGTCGAGTTCGCCCCGGCACACGGGGAAGAAGCCGTGCGGCGTGTCGAGCAGCTGGGTGCGGATGGTGTCGGCGTCGGCTTCGAGGTCGATCCAGGAAATCTCGGCGCGGTTGGTCATGATCGAGCGGATCGAGCGCTGCGACAGGCTCAGGACGCCGCTGACCATGTGGCGCTCTTCCGGCTCGAACGCGTCTTCCTGCGGCCCGCCCGGCGCGGCCGCCGTGCCTTGCGCCGCTGCACCCGGCGTCGCCCCGAGCAGGCGCAGCACGGCTTCGGCGGTGCGCTCGCGCAGCGGCAAGTGGGCCTGGTGCTTCGCGAAATTGCGCCGCGCCAGCTGGTTCAGGGCCTCGATGAGTACCGAGAAGCCGATCGCCGCGTACAGGTAGCTCTTCGGAATATGGAAGCCAAAGCCCTCGGCGATCAGCGACAGGCCGATCATCAAGAGGAAGCTCAGGCACAGCACCACCACGGTCGGGTGGGCGTTCACGAAGCGCGTCAGCGGCTTCGAGGCGAATAGCATCACGCCCATCGACACCACCACCGCCGCCATCATGACGCCTAGCTCGTCGACCATGCCGACCGCCGTGATCACCGAATCGAGCGAGAACACGGCGTCGAGCGCGATGATCTGCGCCACCACCACGCCGAAGGCGGCGAATTCGGTCGGCCCGGTGTGCAGCTGGGTCTTGCCTTCGACCCGCTCGTGCAGTTCCACCGTGGCCTTGAACAGCAGGAACAGCCCGCCCAGCAGCAGGATCAGGTCGCGCCCGGAGAATGCCATGCTGCCGACCGTGAACAGGGGCTCGGTCAGCGACACGATCCAGGAAATCATGGTGAGCAGGCCGAGGCGCATCAGCATGGCCAGGGTCAGGCCCAGCAGGCGCGCCTTGTCGCGCTGGTGCGGCGGCAGCTTTTCGGCCAGGATGGCGATGAAGATCAGATTATCGATGCCGAGGACGATCTCGAGCACGACGAGGGTCAGGAAACCCACCCAGATGTTCGGATCGGATAGCCATTCCATGGTGCCTGCCCCGCTTGTGGTTGGATGCCCGATTCTAACGGCCTTGCCGCCGAGGGGTCGCACGCGACCGCCGCGCAGGCGGTATCATTACGCCTGAGACGACGCGCACGTCCGCAGCCGGGCCGCAACGCGCCACCCGCCAGGCATCCTCGCCCCCACTTTCACCATTCACATCGCATGAACGCATGACCCAGGCCGACAACGACGACCAGGACTACCAGAGCAGGCGCCGGTTCGCCGAGCTGTTTCAGGAAGCACCGATGTGCATGGCCCTGCTGCACGGGCCCGGCCACGTGGTGGAATTCGTGAACCCCGGCTACCGGCACCTGGTGGGCGGGCGCGAGATCGTCGGCCGCCGCATCGCCGAGGCCCTGGGCGACGCCGCCACCCAGGGCTATGTCCACCTGCTCGACCAGGTCTACCGCGACGGCATGCCCTACGCCGCCAACGGCGCCCGCTACGCGGTGCAGGCCCAGCCCGGGGGTCCGACCGTCGAGCGCTACGTCGACTTCGTGTTCCAGCCCGTGCGCGGGCGTTCGGGCCAGGTGAGCGGCGTGCTGGTGCTCGGCTCGGACGTCACCGAGCGCGTGCTCGGCGAGCTGCGGCGCGATGCGCTGGCGCGCCTGACCGACGAACTGCGCGAGCTGCGCACGCCCGAGGACATCACCTGGTGCGCCGCGCGCATCCTGGGCGAGACCCTGGGCGCCAGCCGCGCCGGCTTCGGCCTGATCGGCGCCGCCGGCGACACCGTGCATATCGACCGCGACTGGTGCGCCGAGGGCGTGGAAAGCGTGGCCGGCGCCATCGACCTGCGCCAGTTCGGCAACTTCATCGACGAGTTGCGCGCCAACCGGCCGGTGGTGGTGCGCGACGCCTTTGCCGACCCGCGCACCATGGACGCGGCGGAGTCGCTGACGGCCCTGAGCGCCTCGGCCTTTGTCGACCTGCCGGTGGTCGAGGACGACCAGCTGGTGGCCCTGGTCTTCGTGAACGCGGCCGGGCCGCGCGACTGGTCGCCGCAGGACCTGGCCCTGATGCGCGAAGTGGCCGAACGCACCCACACGGCCAGCCAGCGCCTGCGCACCGAGATCGCGCTGGCCGCCAGCGAAGCCATGTTCCGCACCATCGCCAACGCCATGCCGCAGATGGTGTGGTCGACCCTGCCCGACGGCTTCCACGACTATTACAACGACCCCTGGTACGAGTTCACCGGCATGGTCCCGGGCAGTACCGACGGCACCCACTGGGCCGACGTGTTCCACCCCGAGGACCGCGACCGCGCCTGGACCGCCTGGCGCCACAGCCTGGACAGCGGCGACACCTACGAGATCCAGTACCGCCTGCGCGACCGCAGCGGCAACTACCGCTGGGTGCTGGGGCGGGCGCTGCCGGTGCGCGACGACGGCGGCCAGATCGTGCGCTGGATGGGCACCTGCACCGACATCCACGACCAGAAGATGGCAGAGAACGCGCTGCGCCTGGCGAACCAGCGCAAGGACGACTTCCTCGCCATGCTGGCCCACGAGCTGCGCAATCCGCTGGCGCCGATCAGCACCGCGGCCCAGGTGCTGCGCCTGCGCCAGGGCGATAGCGCCTATGCGCTGCGCGCCGGCGAGATCATCGAGCGCCAGGTGCGCCACATGACGGAGCTGGTGGACGACCTGCTGGACGTGTCGCGCGTGACGCGCGGGCTGGTGCAGATGGAACGCGAGCCGGTCGAGCTGCGCGCGGTGCTCGACAGCGCCGTCGAGCAGGTGCGCCCGCTGATCGACGCGCGTCACCATGGGCTGGCGGTGGATGTGCCGCCTGGCCCGGTGTTCGTGTCCGGCGACCGCACGCGCCTGGTGCAGGCGCTGTCGAACCTGCTGAACAACGCCGCCAAGTACACCCAGCAGCATGGCAGCCTGCGCGTGGCCCTGCAGGTGCAGGATGGGCAGGCGGCGATGTCGGTGGCCGACAACGGCAGCGGCATCCCGCCCGGCCTGCTGCCGCACGTGTTCGACCTGTTCACCCAGGGCGAACGCACGCCGGACCGGGCCCAGGGCGGCCTCGGGCTGGGCCTGACGCTGGTGAAAAGCATCGCCCAGCTGCACGGCGGCGGCGTCACCGCCGACAGCGAGGGGCAAGGCCAGGGCAGCGTGTTCACGATCACGCTGCCGGTCATCGCGGCGCCTGCCGTCGAGGTGCCGGCAGCCTCGGAGGCCGCGCCGGCCGGCACCGTGCGCAGGGCGCTGCGCATCACCGTGGTCGACGACAACCGCGACGCCGGCGCCTCGCTCGCCGCCGCGCTCGAAGCCCAGGGCCATACGGTGGCGCTGTTCGACGATGCCGAGGCGCTGCTGGCCGCCACTGGACCGGCCGCCGACGCCGCGAACGCGGACGCCGCAGACGCGGATGCTGCAGACGCGGACGCCGCAGACGCGGATGCCGCAGACGCGGACGTCTACATCCTCGACATCGGCCTGCCGCGCATCGACGGCTACCAGCTGGCGCGCGCCCTGCGCCAGCTGCCGGGCAGCCGCGACGCGCTGCTGATCGCCCTCACCGGCTATGGCCAGGCGCACGACTTCACCCTGTCGAAAGGCGCGGGCTTCGACCATCACCTGGTCAAGCCGGCGAACCTGGAACAGTTAGAAAGAATCCTCGTAGGGTGGGCCGGGCCGCGCAAGGCACTTGTGCCCACGCCGCCCCAACAGGCGCAATAACGGAACGCCACCGCCGCCGATTCCAGGCACGCCAGCGATAAGTGTCAGTACCGGTCCGCGTGGGCACAAGTGCCCACCCTACGTGGCTGGTGGTTGCGGATGCCGCGCAGGGTGGGAACTCGTCCTGCGTACCGCGATGAATCGGCAATGTGTCAGAACAAGGCGCCCTGCCTGCTGGTCAGGCGCGCGAAGCTGTCACCCAGGAAGGGCAGGATCGCATCGGCGATCGGCTCCAGTTGCCTCGTCAGGTAGTGTTCGTAGTCGATCGTCGAGCGCAGCGCTTCGAGCGGCTCGGGGCCGGACACGGTCATCACATAGCGGATCCAGCCGCCGCCCTTGCGGTACAGCGCCGGCTTGCCTTGCCGTAGATAGTGTTCGTCGGCGATGCGCGCCGCGCGCACGTGCGGCGGCACATTCTTTTCGTACTCGTCGAGCCGGCGCCGCAGGCGCTTGCGGTAGACCAGCTCGTCGTCGCATTCGCCGGCCAGCAGGCGCGCCACGGTCTCGCGCACATAGTCCTCGTAGGGCTGGCCCTTGAAGATGCGCAGGTAGAGCGCCTGCTGGAAGCTGCGCGCGAGCGGCGTCCAGTCGGTGCGCACGGTTTCCAGGCCCTTGTAGACCATCTCCTCGCCGCCGCCGGGCGTGCCTGTCAAGCCGGCGTAGCGCTTCTTGCTGCCCTCGTCCGAGCCGCGCACGGTCGGCATCAGGAAGCGCCGGTAATGGGCCTCGTATTCGAGTTCGAGCACGCTGTCCAGGCCCAGTTCCAGCTTCAGGTGGGTCTGCCAGTAGGCGTTCACCTGCGCCACCAGGGCGCGGCCGATGCGTTCGGCCTGCGCGTCGTCGTGGGCGGCGCCAAGCCACACAAAGGTGGAGTCGGTGTCGCCATAGATCACCTGATAGCCCGCGTCCTCGATCAGTTCGCGCGTGCGGTGCATGATGGCGTGGCCGCGCAGCGTGATCGACGAGGCCAGGCGCGGATCGAAGAAGCGGCAGCCGTAGGCGCCGAGCACGCCGTAGAAGGCGTTCATGATGATCTTCAGCGCCTGCGACAGCGGCGCATTCTGCTCGCGCTTGGCCGCTTCGCGCCCTTCCCACACGCCGCGCACGATGCCGGGCAGGCAGTGCCGGGTGCGCGAAAAGCGCGCGCCGCGAAAGCCCGGCACCGTGCCGGCTTCGTCTTCGCGCAGGCCCTCGACCAGGCCCACCGGGTCGATCAGGAAGGTGCGGATGATCGACGGGTACAGGCTTTTGTAGTCGAGCACCAGCACCGAGTCGTACAGCCCCGAGCGCGAATCCATGACGAAGCCGCCCGGGCTGTCGCCCCCGGCCACGTCGCCCACGTTCGGCGCCACGAAACCCTGGCGGTGCATCAGCGGGATGTACAGGTGCTCGAAGGCGGCGACGGAACCGCCGCTGCGGTCCACGGCCAGGCCGGTGACGCTGGCGCGCTCCAGCAGGAAGTCGAGCAGCGCGGTCTTTTCGACAATGCGCGTCACCAGCACGCAATCCTGCAGGTTGTAGCGCGCCAGGGCCGGCTTGTCCTCGGCGAACATGCGGTCGATCTCGGCCATGCGGTCGTAGGGGTTGTCGATCGCCTTGCCCTCGCCCAGCAGAATCTGGGACACCGACTCCAGGCTAAACGAAGGAAAACTCCAGGTCGCCGAGCGCAGGGCCTCGATGCCGTCGATGACCAGGCGCCCGGCGATGCAGATGAAGTAATGCTCGCCGTCGCCCTTGTGCTCGCGCCACTCGATGGCGCTGCCGTCGCGCCCCAGGCGCAGCGGGCGGTTGTAGCGCTCGGCGTGTTCCTGCAGCACGCGCATGTCGAACTGGATCAGGTTCCAGCCGATGATGGCGTCGGGGTCGTGTTCGCGGAACCAGGCTTCCAGGCGGTCGAGCAGTTCGGCGCGGCTGGCGCAGTAGTCGAGGTCGAAGTCGAGGCCGGCGGGGTCGCCGTTCGGTGGGCCGAGCATGTAGACCTGGCGCTGGCCGCAGCCCTCGAGCGCGATCGAGCGCAGTTCGCCGGTCGAGGTGGTCTCGATGTCGAGCGAGACCAGGCGCAGCCTGGGGCGGTAGCCTGGCGCGGGTTTCACCTGGCCGTCGATGAGGCGCGGATCGGCGTCCGGCGCATTGCCGTTGAAAGTCACCGGCGCCGTGATAAAACGCTCCATCAGGTAGCGCTCGGGCGGGCGGATGTCGGCCTCGTACACGGCCACGCCCTGCATGCGCAGCCGCTTTTCCAGGCGCAGCAGCTGGCGGTAGTGGCGGCAGTACAGGCCCAGCACCGGACGGTGCTTGAAGTCGGCCAGCTGCAGTGCGCGCAGCTCCCATCCGTGCTCCCGGCGCTCGCCGCGCAGCACGAATTCGGCGGCCTCGCGCTGCTCCTGCGGGATGAAGGCGATGGCCGGCTGCAGCGCCACGCGCACGCGGCGCGGGCCGGCATCGGTGGCCAGCCAGAAGTCGACCTCGACGCCGGCATCCGTGTCCTGCCAGTGCCGCGTCAGCAGAAACCCCTGCCCCTCCATCTCTTCGATCTCCGGTATCCATGTTCCCGCTTGCCATTCCGGCAAGCGGGCCACATTATACTGCGTGCCCGGGGCGGGAAGCCTAGCCGTTGGCGGCCCGGCGCTCCTCGCGACGCGCAACCGTCATCCACTCGTCCGGCTGGTCCAGCTTCAGCAGCTGGGTCGGGTAAGCGAACGGGATATCCTGCTCCGCAAAGCGCTCGAACAGGAAGACGTTGATCGCCTGCTGCACATCCATGTAGACGCCATAGTCGCCGCTCTTCACGTAGTACACGGTCTCGAATTCCAGCGACGAGGTGCCGTAGCCCTTGAAGTGGGCGCGGTCGAAGGTCGCCATCTCCTGCCCTTCGACCGCTTCGCGCAGTAGCGCGGGCACCGCCAGCAGCTGCGCCTTCGTGATCTGGTAGGGCGTGCGGATGGTGAACACGATGCGCCGCGTCTGCATGTGCTTGTAGTTGCGGATGCGGCTCTTGAGCAGGTCGCTGTTCGAGAACACGATCTGCTCGCCGCCCAGGCTGCGCAGCCGGGTCGTCTTCAGGCCCACGTATTCCACGGTGCCGAGCACGTCGTCGACGATGATGAAGTCGCCCACCACGAAGGGCTTGTCCAATACGATGGACAGCGAGGAGAACAGATCGCCGAGAATGTTCTGCATCGCCAGCGCCACCGCGATGCCGCCGATGCCGAGGCTGGCCACCAGGGTCGTGATGTTGACGCCGAAGTTATCGAGGATCATCAGGAGGATGACCACCCACAGCACCGTGCGCGCGACGAAGCCGAGCGCTGCGGTCGAGGTGGTGCTGGCCGCGTCCTCGGCGCTGCGGCGCAGCCGGTAATGGTGGAACCAGCCCTTGATGCCGACGTCGCCCCAGCGCGCCGCCTGCAGCAGGAACACGGTCACCGACAGGTGGTGCAGGATGGTGTCGGTACGCGGCGGCAGGCTCAGGACCTGGGCGCCGCAGTACACGCCCATCAGGAAGATGAACAGCGGCTGGGTGCTGGCCAGGATCTTGATGGCCAGGTCGTCGAGGTAGGTGTCGGTGTGCGGCGCAATGTGCGTCAGGCGCCGCAGCAGCAGCGCCTTGGCGCCGTACAGCAGCACGATCACGGCCACCAGGATCGCCACCGCCAGCAGCCAGGATTGCAGGTCGTTGTTGGTCAGGAGAAAGTGCATGTCAGTCCTTCCTCACGCCGCATCCGCGGCCGGGGAAGCGCCACTGGCCTCGAGCGCCGCCAGGAAGTCGTCGCCCCAGCGCGCCACATCGTGCTCGGCCACGATCATGCCCATGCGCGCGGTGCGGTAGGCGCGCTCGTCCTCCCCCATGCTGAGGGCCTGGTGCAGCGTGGCCGTCATCGCGTTCGCATCGTAGGGGTTGGTCAACAGGGCGCCGTGCAGCTCGACCGCGGCGCCGGCGAATTCCGACAGGACCAGCACGCCAGCGCTGCCGCCATTTCTGCCAGCGGCGCGCTTGGCCGCGACGAATTCCTTGGCCACCAGGTTCAGGCCGTCGCGCAGCGGCGTGATCCAGGCGACGTCGCAGGCGGCGTAATGGGCGATCACTTCCTCGAACGGCAACGAGCGGTAGAAGTAGCGTACCGGCACCCAGTCCAGTGTCGAGAAGCGGCCGTTGATGCGGCCCACGGTGCGGTCGACTTCCACGCGCAGGCTTTCGTAGATCTCCATGCCCGGCGCGGCCGGGGTGATGATGTTCAGCAGGGTCACCTTGCCCCGGTGCTCGGGATGCCGCTCCAGCAGGCGCTCGAAGGCTTGCAGCTTTTCCAGCGTGCCCTTGACGTAGTCGAGGCGCTCGATCGAGACGATGCCGGTGACGTCGCCCAGGTAAGCGCGGATCGCCGCGCACCCTGCCTGCACGGCCGGCGTGGCGACCAGGTCCTGGATCATGGCGGCATCGGTGCCGACCGGATGGGCGCCCAGGCCGACGCGGCGTCCGCCGGCCTCGATGGCGGTTGTCACGGTGTCGACCCCGAGCGCGCAGCCATAGGTCAGGAAGCGCGGCGCGCAGGGCATGGCGCCGCAGACGTCGACCGGCGCGAACGAGCGCACCGCGTCGACGAAATTCTCGACGTAGCGCGGGATATGGAAGCCGACGTAGTCGCATTGCAGCAGGCTGCCGATGATGTCGCGCCGCCACGGCAGGATATTGAACACGTCGCTCGACGGAAAGGCCGTGTGGTGGAAGAAGGCGATGCGCAGGTCCGGACGCAGCGGGCGCAAGAAGGCCGGCACCATCCACAAGTTGTAGTCGTGCACCCAGACGGTGGCGCCCTGCCCGGCCTCGCGCGCGGCCTGCTCGGCGAACAGGCGGTTCACTTCAAGGTAGCGCTCCCAGTGGGCCTGGTTGAATTCGGCCTTGTCAGGAAAGCCGAAGATGATCGGCCAGAAGGCTTCCTTCGAAAACTTCTTGTAGAAGATGTCGATGTCTTCAGGCGTGAGCGCGATGCGCGCGGCCTGCAGGCGCGGGTAGCGCTGCGGATCGACCGCGGCATGGGTCTGGAAACCGTCGGGCGCGCGGCTGGGCTGCTGCGACCAGGCCACCCAGGAACCTTCGCGCTCGCCGGCAAAGAAGCGCAGCAGGGTCGGGATGATGCCGTTCGGGCTGCGCGGGCGGCGCTGGTGCAGCACCCCGTCCTCCAGCACTTCGTCGTAGGGCAGCCGGTGATAGACCATCACCAGGCCGGCGCGTCCACGCGGCTTATCGGCTGCAGGCGCAGCTGCAGGCGCGGCGCCAGGCGCTTCGCCCGCGGCCTGCAGGGCGCCGTGGTGCGCCAGGCCCTCGAGGATGCCGTCGCAGCCTTCGCCGGCCGCGATGTGGACCAGCGGGCGCTTGCGCACCGCTTCCACCAGCGCCGGTTCGGCGCGTCCGACCACCACGCCGTGCAGGCCGGTCTCGAACATCGACAGGTCGTTCAGGGTATCGCCGGCGACGACGATCGTGGCCGGGTCCAGGCCCACGGCCTGCGCCAAGCGCAGGATGGCCGGACCCTTGCCGACGCCGCGCGGCAGCACGTCGAGGTAGCAGCCGGCCGAGAGCAGCAGGTCGCAGCCGAGGGCGTCGACGGCGGCGCGCAGGGCCGGGGTGACCTCGGCTTCGCCCGCCAGGAACGAGCAGCGCCGCTCCTGCGGCACGCTCTGGCGGCGCAGGCCGGGAAAACCGGCCAGGGCCTTAAGCACGGCCTGCGAACCGGGCCAGCGCGCGGCGATCTCGTCCTGCAGGTTGCCTACCGGGCGCAGATCGCCATGCACGACCGTGGCGCCGACGTCGGCGATGATGTAGTCGGGCACCGGGATGGTGGGGTCGGACAGCAGCGGCAGGATCGACTCCAGGCCGCGGCCGGTGACGAACACCAGCCGCGCGCCGGCCTCCTTTGCCGCGAACAGCTCGCGCACGCGGCGCCGGGCGTCAGGGCTGCCGGCCAGCAGGGTGCCGTCGAGATCGGTGGCCAGCACAAAGTTATTCGGTTGCAGGCGCGTGGGCCAGCGGGGTGCTACGACAGTCATCGTCTTCGTCCTTTCAGAGCGATGCGCTCGGCGCTGCTGCGCCGACCTGGTGGGTGTGCGGAACCGGTTGCACAAGGCGAACACAATCGGATGCGGCGTGCGGGACGCCGGCGATTGCCAGGGAGTGGTGCAAACGGCTGCTACCGTTGCGATGAAACACGGACACGGTGCCCGCGTTGACAGAAAGGTATTTTAACCCGCAAGATTCATTTGTACAAATACAGATTCCCCGGCGAACTCTTGGAGCGGCGCGTAAACAGGCGTCGACATGCGTTCCCGATGGAGCTTCTACACTTTGATTTGAATCAAACCCGCGCCGTCTGACGCGCCGAAACTGACCGTTTCAGGCGCTGGCTCAATACGGGAACATTCATGATGCGTAGCAACGGCTCCGATAACCGGGTACATGTGATCGGGAGTGCGATGCGGCACGCGCGCAAGTTGCTGTGCGCCCGCATCGGCCAGCTGGCGGCCGCACCCGACGATGCCTTCATCGCCGGCTGGCCGCTCCTGGTGGCCGAGGTCGAAGCCGTGTTCCGCCATGAGGAAACGCTGATGGAATGCAGCGGCCACGGCAATTTGCAGGCCCACCTGGCCGACAATGCCCTGGCCCTGTGCGCCCTGCACCGCGTGACGCCGCGCATCGAGGCCGGCGACACCGCGCTCGGGCGCGAGGCGCTGGGCGCGCTCGATGCGATCCTGTCGCTGCACCGCTTCACCGCCGACCTGGCGCTGGTCGGCGCCGGCGCGCGCCTGCGCAGGCCGGGCGGTTCGGCCGCGCGTTTCGCGCGCCACGACCGCATCACCGCGGTACAGATCGTGGTGCGCAGCAGCGGCAAGGCTTCCGGCCGCTAGCGCGCCGCCCAGCATCCGCCACAGGGGAAGCCCATGTTCAAGACTATCCTCGTGCACGTCGACGACGACCCGCAGCTGGACGCGCGCCTGCAGGCCGCGGCCTGGCTCGCGAATGCGCATGGCGCCCACCTGGTCGGCAGCGCCAGCACGGGCCTCAGCTGGCCGGCCTACGCCCTGCTCACCGGCTCGATGGCGGTGGCCCCGGCCGACGAGTTCGACGCCATGCGCGAGCGTGCGCGCGCCAGCCTGCGCCGGTTCGGCGAACGCGCGCGCCGGCTCGGGGTGGCCTCGTTAGAGGAACGCCTGGTCGAGGACGAAAGCCGCGCAGCCCTGCTGCTGCAGGCGCGCTACGCCGACCTGGTCGTGACCGGCCAGGACCGGCCGGACGGCGGCGCCGTGGGCGCCCTGCCCCAGTACCTGGCGCTGCACAGCGCACGTCCGGTGCTGGTGGTGCCGCCCGCCTATGCCGGCCAGCCGCTCACCGGCACGGTCGTCGCCGGTTGGGACGGCAGCGTGCCGGCACTACGCGCGCTCGGCGCCGCGCTGCCGCTGCTGGTACAAGCCGACACGGTGCGCCTGGCGCTGGTCAATCCGGAACGCGAAGCCGGCCTGCACGGCGAGGAACCGGGCGCCGACATGGCGGCCTGGCTCGCGCGCCATGGGGTCAAGGTGGAGGTGGTGGTAGAACGCACGGCGGCGGCGCCGGGCCAGGCGCTGCTCGATATCGCCGAGCGCTGCAGCCTGCTGGTGAGCGGCGCCTTTGGCCACAGCCGCTACCGCGAACTGCTGCTCGGCGGCGTCACGCGCACCCTGCTCGAGCGCGCGCCCTTGCCGGTGCTATTGGCACACTAGGTTTTAGTACGCTCGACCGGCGTGCGCAGTGGCGCGCCGGCGAAGTGGGCCAGCAGGTTGTCGATCGCCAGCATGCCCATCGCGGTGCGCGCTTCCAGCGTGAAGCTGCCCACGTGCGGCGTGAGCACGACCTGGTCCATCTCCTGGAGCGCCGCCGGCACGCGCGGTTCATCCTCGAACACGTCGAGCGCGGCCGCGCCCAGGCGGCCCGCCTGCAAGGCCGCCACCAGCGCCGCTTCGTCGACCAGCGAGCCGCGCGCGATGTTCACCAGCGTGCCTTCAGCCCCGAGCGCGTCGATAACCTCGGCGTTAACCAGGTGCTGCGTGCCCGGACCGCCCGGCGCGCAGACGATCAGGTAATCGCTGTCGCGCGCCAGGTCCAGAAGCGAAGCGCTACGCGGATACGCGACGGGCGCCGTGCTGCGCTGGTGGTAGCGGATCTGCATGCCGAAGCCTTCCAGGCGCGTGGCCACCGCCTGGCCGATGCGCCCCAGGCCGAGGATGCCGGCCACCTTGCCACGCAGGGCGCGGCTGGGCGCCAGGGGCCGCTTCGCTTCCCAGCCGCCGTCGCGCACGTAGCGGTCGAGCATGGGCACACGTCGCGCCGCGGCCAGCAGCAGGGCCACCGCCAGGTCGGCGACGTCGTCGGTGAGCACGTCGGGCGTGTTCGTGACCGGGATGCCGCGCGGGGTCAACGCCGCAAAGTCGACCGCATCGACGCCGACGCCGTGCACGGCGACGATTTCCAGTTGCGGCAATTGCGCGGCGAGCTGCGCGTCGATGCCGACAGTGCCGCTGGTGAACACGCCGCGCACGCCGGGAGCGACCCGTGCGATGTAGGCCTGCCGCTCTTGCGGCGCCACCTGCGCCAGGTGGTGGCACACGAAACGGCGTTCGAGCTCCGCGCTCACCTCAGGCATCCAGCCCGACCCCAGTACCAGTATTTCCGGACGCATGCGCCCCTCCTCGTCGATGTTCATGCGCCGAGTATACGGGAGCCGCTTGGTGAAGCTCGCGCCACCAGGCACGCCCGACTGCCTGTCGTAGGCGCCGGCTTCCATCGGGCGACGTCGGCTGGGCCGGCGTGGCCACGAAGCGCACGCCATCGAGTTCCGTCTCCTGCCACCAGTCGTGCTCGCGCACCTTGCTGGCATCGACGCCCCAGTCGAGG
The DNA here is from genome assembly GCF_057801335.1 of Massilia sp. BAP21. Taxonomy (NCBI): domain Bacteria; kingdom Pseudomonadati; phylum Pseudomonadota; class Betaproteobacteria; order Burkholderiales; family Oxalobacteraceae; genus Massilia; species Massilia sp. BAP21. The sequence goes on along the minus strand of NZ_CM173596.1, from coordinate 4,709,992 downwards.
TGGTGGTAATGGTCGTGCGAGAGGATCACGGCCTTGATTGACGCACCCCTTGTCGCGGACCGGGGGGACGAAGGGTAATGGGGCGACCGTGGCGCATGAGGCAAGAACCCTGCGCATTGCATCATAAAATGGAACAGTGTTATCCGTATCAGGGGCTTATTCATGCCTGGCGGAACAGTTAAAGTGTCACGGTCATCCACACCACCGAAAGCCAGACGCATGAACCTCAAGCACTCAGCTGCCACCTTTGCCGCCTTTGCCGCCCTCGCCGCCACCGGCACCGCCTTTGCCGCCGACACCTACACGATCGAGCCGAACCACACCTTCCCGAGCTTCGAAGCCGACCACATGGGCGGCCTGTCGGTCTGGCGCGGCAAGTTCACCAAGACGAGCGGCAGCATCACGCTCGACCGCGCCGCCAAGACCGGCAGCGTCGACATCGTCATCGATGCCAGCACCCTGGACTTCGGCCACGAAAAGATGAACGAGCACGCCAAGGGTCCGGACATGTTCGACGTCGCCAAGTTCCCGACCGCGACCTACAAGTCGAAGTCGATCACCTTCAAGGGCGACGTGCCGGCCGAAGTGAACGGTGAACTGACCCTGCACGGCGTGACCAAGCCGGTGAAGCTGACCATCAACCAGTTCAAGTGCATCCAGCACCCGATGTTCAAGCGCGAAGCCTGCGGCGCCGACGCCTCGGCCACCTTCAACCGCGCCGACTTCGGCATCGACTACGCGGTGCAGATGGGCTTCAACCCGACCGTGAAGCTGGCAATCCAGGTCGAAGCACTCAAGCAGTAAGAGCCTATCCCAGCCGGCCCGGGTCGCTGCTGGCGCGCCTGACAAGCAGGGGCGGGGTTGCTCGTCGCGCAGTTGGCAAACCCGTGGCTCGCCATGCGGCCTTCTCGCGCCTTGCCCGCGCTTGCCATGCATCGCCATCCGCTTCCCCGTACCGACTGGGACAGGCTCTAAGGCGGCTGCAACCCGCCTGGCTGGGCGATTCGATGCGAACACCGCGTTCGCAGCGCGGCAGGGTAAAATTGCGTCAACTCAGCGGCAACTGAGCGGCAATGTACGCCGCAACCGGCCGCTCACGTTACGCCGCTTCGCCCGCGCCCTCCTATCGCCCAGCCGCAACACCACATGCACACCCCTGCCCAGCTCATGAGCGGGCTGCTCGACTACCTGGTCGAGCAAGCCAAAGACATCGACCCCGCCGCATTCACGCTGTCCCGGGTCACGGAATTCAAGAAAATCTGGTCCGACCTGGCCACCCTGCCCTGGGTCGACCTGAATGTCGACGGCGCCGGCGAAGGCGACGATGCCTGGCTGCGCGTGCACCGGCTGGAAACGACGCGCGCACCAATCCTGTCCGAGCCCGACCTGGCCGCCTTCCTCGACATCGGCGACGATCCGGCCGGCCCGCTCCCGGCCTTGAAGGAACCTGTCCTGGCGGCGGCGCGCGCCGAGGATGCGCAGGTCGTGGCCGAGGACGAAGCCGAGCAGCGCGACCTCGAGCGCCGCGCCCGCGTCGGCCACCTGCTGCGGGCCTACCTGCCGCACTGGCACAACTGGGCGGCGCGCGAACAACCGCGGCGCCAGGTCATCGCGCTGTACGCCGACCTGTTTGCGCTGAAGACGCGCCTGGAAGCGCAGGAAGCGGTGCGCCCGCTGGAACTGGTGTGGGGCGTGGGCGTGTCGTCGTGGCAGATCCCGCGCGCCGACGGCGCCGGCGTCGACTTTCACTATCCGCTGCTGACCCAGGCGCTCGACATCGAGATCGACAGCGACTCGCATGCGATCACGCTCGGGCCGCGGCCCGTTCCCGCGCGCCTCGAACTCGACGCCCTTGCCGCCTGCGACGTTCCCGGCATCGGCGACATCGAGCGCGCCGCGCGTGCGCTGCTGCTGGCCGAAGGCGGCGGCCTGTCGCCTTTTGAGCCGGCATCGTTCGAGCCCGTTTTGAAAAGCGTGGCCGGCACGGTCTCGGCGCACGCCCGCTACGAAGGCGCCGCCCACGGCGCGCCGGCGCCGGGGCCGGACCTGGTGGTCACCGGCAGCTGGGTGATCTTCGCCCGCCCGCGCGCCACCCACTTCCTGACCGAGGACATCGCGCGCCTGAAGGAGCGCATCGACGATGGCGACGGCGATTTGCCCGCCGGGGCGGCCAGCATCGTCACCCGGCCCGACAGCGCCGTCATCGCGCACCCGCCGATCGCCTTCCGCGGCCTGTCGGGACGTCCGACCGTCCGCGGCGAGCCGCGCGAACTGTATTTTCCGCTGCCCTACAACCGCGAGCAGGAAACGATCATCCAGCAACTGGAACGTTCGTCCGGCGTGACCGTGCAGGGCCCGCCCGGCACCGGCAAGACGCACACCATCGCCAACATCATCAGCCACTACCTGGCGCTGGGCAAGCGCATCCTCGTCACCTCGAAGGGCGAGCCGGCCCTGAAGGTCTTGCAGGACAAGATACCGGAACCGGTGCGGCCGCTGACGGTGGCCCTGCTCTCCGGCGACAAGGAAGGCATGCGCCAGTTCCAGGCGTCGATCGAGGCGATCATCCACACGCTCACCCACCTCGACAGCGGGCTGGAAGCCGAGCAGATCGCCTCCTGCCGCACCGCGCTCGACCGCGCCCATGCCGAGATGGCGCAGATCGACGCCCGCATCGACGCGATCGCCCACAGCCAGCTGGCGGAAATCGACGTCGACGGCGTGCCGATGCGCGCCCAGAAGATGGCCGCACTGGTGGTCGACGGCCAGGCGCAGTTCGGCTGGTTCGACGACGCATTGACGCTGGCGCCCGATCACGCGCCGCCCTTCGACGACGCAGCCGGCATGCGCCTGCGCGCGCTGCGGCGCCGCCTTGGCGCCGACCTGGTCTACTGCCGGGCGCGCCTTCCCGCTGCCCACAGCCTGCCGGCGCCGAGCGCCATCGGCCAGCTGCACACGCTGCTGCAGACGCTGCGCGGCATCGAGCGCGACGAGGCAAGCGGCGCGCTGGCGCCGCTGCGTGCGCCCACGCCCGAGGTGCTGGGCGCGGCGCAAGGGATGCTCGCCGCGCTCGACGCCGCCCTGGCCCTGCTGCGCCAGCTCGACGAGTCCGGCCATGAATGGGCCCATGCGCTGCGCGAGAAGCTGCGCCGCCCGCAGTACGCCACCGAACGCGGCGCGCTCGAAGCCCTGTTCCCGGAACTCGACGCCCTGCTCCAGGCGCGCGCCGAATTCATGCAAAAGCCGGTGAGCGCACCGCGCGAAGCGCTCGAACTGCCGAAGGCGCAGGAAGCGATCGCGCGCGCCGCCGAAACCGGCAAGCCCTTCGGCCTGCTGGCCTTCGGCGTGGGCGACATCAAGCCGCACATCGCCGCGATCCGCGTCGCCGGCCTGGCCCCGGCCGGCAGCGCCGACTGGGCCCATGTGGCGCGCTTCGCCGCCCTGCACGGGCGCCTGCTGTCGTTCACCGTGCGCTGGAACGCCTTTGCCGACCCCCTGTCGCTGCCGCTGCTGCAGGCCGATATCGGCCAACTGCGCCATATCGAGGCCATTGCCGGCACCGCGCGCGCGGCCCACACGCTGGCCAGCACCTTCGACATCCAGCTGCCGCCGCTGGCGCAGCAGGTATTCGAGCGGCTCCCGGCGGAGGCGCTGCTTGGGAGAGCCGACGCACTGGCGCAGGTGCGCGAGCAGCTGCGCCGCCACCTGGCGCGCGCCGAACTGGCGCATGCCACGGCGGGCGCGGCCCAGCTGCGGCATGGCCTGGCGGACGCCACCGGGCCGGTGGCGCTACGCCTGCGCGCGCTGCTCGAACACGATCTCGGCAACCCCGAGCTGCCGGCCGGCGCGCTGCAGGGCAGCTACGCCGCGCTGCTGGCCGAACTGGCGCGGATCGAGGCGCTGGCGGACGACTTCAAGGAAATGCTGGCGTTCGCGGCGGCGATTGCCGCCCGCGGCGCCACGCGCCTGGCGGCGCGGGTGGCGAGCGTGCCCCAGGACGATGCCGGCGACGACCCGGTATTCCCGGCGCGCTGGCTTGAAGCCTGGACCTGGGCGCGCCTGCGCAGCCACCTCGACAGCATCGACGCGCGTGACGAGATGCGCGCCCTGGCGGCGCGCCGGCGCGAACTGGAAACGGCGCTGGCGCGCCTGTACCAGGAACTGGTGTCGAAGTCGGCCTGGCTGGCCACGCGCCAGAACGCCGGGCCGAACGTGCTGAGCGCACTCGAAACCTACCGCACCGCGATCCGCAAGTTCGGCAAGGGCACCGGTGTGAACGCCGCGCGCTACCGGCGCGATGCGCAGCAGGCCATGGTCGACGCCCAGGCCGCGGTGCCGTGCTGGATCATGAGCCACGCGCGGGTGTCGGAAACGCTGCCGGCGGCGCTCGGCGCTTTTGATCTCGTGATCGTCGACGAGGCCAGCCAGTCCGATTTGTGGGCGCTGCCGGCGATCCTGCGCGGCAAGCAGATCCTGGTGGTCGGCGACGACAAGCAGGTGTCGCCCGAAGCCGCATTCGTGTCGAGCGCGAAGATCGGCGACCTGCGCCGGCGCTTCCTGGCCGGCCAGCCGTTCGAGGCCGTGCTGACGGCCGACATGTCGCTGTACGACATCGCCTCGACGGTGTTCGCGGCCTCGAAGGTCATGCTGCGCGAGCACTTCCGCTGCGTGCAGCCGATCATCGCCTACAGCAACCGCGTGTTCTACAAGGACTTCATCCAACCGGTGCGGGTGCCGCGCGCCTCGGAACGGCTCGACCCGCCCCTGGTCGACATCTACGTTCCCGGCGGCTACCGCTCGGCCAAGGGCCACAACCCGTCCGAGGCCGACTGCATCGTGGCCGAGATCGAGGCCATCCTGCGCGACCCGAAGATGGCCGGGCGCACGCTCGGCGTGGTATCGCTGCTCGGGCCGGAACAGGCGCAGCTGATCGACCGGCAGGTGCGTGCGCGCTGCGACGCGGTGGAGCTGGCGCGGCGCCAGTTCGCCTGCGGCGACGCCCGCATCTTCCAGGGCAGCGAACGCGACATCATCTTCCTGAGCATGGTGGCCGACCGCGACAACCACCATGCGCTGTCCGGCGCGATGTACGACCAGCGCTTCAACGTGGCCGCTTCGCGCGCGCGCGACCGCATGGTCCTGGTGCGCTCGGTGCGGCTCGAGGAACTGTCGCAGCTGGACCTGCGCCGCACCCTGCTCGAGCACTTCGCCCGGCCGCTGGACGGCAACGAGGAAAGCGCCAGCCTGGCGGCCCTGTGCGAGTCCGGCTTCGAGCGCGACGTGTACGGCGAACTGTTCGCGCGCGGCTACCGTGTCGTGCCGCAGGTGCCGGCGGCCGGCTACCGGATCGACATGGTGGTCGAAGGCGCCGACGACCGGCGCCTGGCGATCGAACTCGATGGCGACGAGTTCCATGGCCCGGACCGCTGGCAGGCCGACATGGCGCGCCAGCGCGTGCTGGAGCGCGCCGGCTGGACCTTCTGGCGCTGCTTCGCCTCGACCTGGTCGCTGCGGCGCGAGGCCGTGCTGGCGGAGCTGCTGGCGCTGCTGGAGAAGATGGGGATCGCGCCGCTGGGAGCGATCGGGCGGGTTCCGTCGCTGGTCGAGTACCGCGAGTGGAAACGGCTGCCCGCAGCGGCTTCTACCGACGCGGCTGTGCGCGAAGCGGGGCGGCAGCCGCAGCAGGTCGAGGCGGCCTCCTGATGCCCTGACGCCCGGGACAGCGGCGCCAGACGGGACGCTGCGAAAAAAAAAGCCGGTGGCGCTGCGCCCCGGCTTTTTTTATTGCAGACGCAGGCCGGAACGAGCCGGCCTGCGTCTGCTTATCCACCGTCAGCGCACGCCGGCCACCGCCAGCGCCGTCATGTTGACGATACGGCGCACGGTCGCGCTCGGGCTGAGGATGTGCACGGCCTTGGCCGCGCCCAGCAGGATCGGGCCGACGGTCACGCCCTTGCCGGCCGCGACCTTCAGCACGTTGAACAGGATGTTGGCCGCATCCAGCGACGGCATCACCAGCAGGTTGGCGCTGCCGGCGAAGCCGCCGTCCGCATCCCCGGCAGGCTGGTACAGGCGCCGGATCTCCTCCGACAGCGCGGCGTCGCCGTGTACTTCGCCGATCAGGGCCAGTTCCGGCGCCGATTGCGCCAGCAGTGCGCGTGCTTCGCGCATCTTGCGCGCCGACGGCCTCTCGGACGAGCCGAAGATCGAGTGCGACAGCAGGGCCGCCTTCGGCTCCAGGCCGAAGTGGCGCAGCTCGGTCGCGGCCAAGCGCGTGATGTCGGCCAGTTCCTGTGCCGTCGGGTCGTCGTTGACGTAGGTGTCGGTGATGAACAGGGTCATCTTGTCGAGCACCAGGGCGTTCATCGCCGCCAGCGCGCCGGCGCCGGGTGCGGTGCCGATCTCGCTGCGCACGTGGGCCAGGTGGCTGTCGTAGCTGCCCTGCATGCCGCAGATCAGCGCATCGACCGCGCCCGACTTCAGCAGGCGCGTACCCTGCAGAGTGGCATCTCCACTCGCATCCAGCTCGGCCAGCTCGTAGTCGACGTCGCGCTGCAGGCGCAGGCCGGCCGCCCTGATCGCCGCCTCGACCTCGGCCGCGGCGCCGATCAGCACCGGCTTGCCCATGCCTTCGTCGACCACGGTCTGGACCGCGCGCAGCACGCGGCCGTCGCTGCCTTCGGCATACGCGACGCGGCGCACGGCAGCCTTGGCCTTGGCGAACACCGGCTTCATGAAGAAACCGGTGTGGTAGATCATCTCGCCCAGGCGCGCGCGGTAGGCATCCATGTCGTCGATCGGGCGCGCGGCCACGCCGGAGTCGGCCGCGGCCTGCGCAACCGCCGGGGCGATGGCGGCCATCAGGCGCGGATCGAAAGGTTTCGGAATGATGTAGTCGGGACCGAAACTGAGGTCCTGGCCGGCATAGGCTTCGGCCACGGTGTCGTTCGCCTCGGCCTCGGCCAGGCGCGCAATGGCGCCGACGCAGGCCAGCTTCATCTCGTCGGTGATGCGCGTTGCGCCGCAGTCCAGGGCGCCGCGGAAGATGTAGGGGAAGCACAGCACGTTGTTGACCTGGTTCGGGTAGTCCGAACGGCCGGTGGCGACGATGCAGTCCGGACGCGCGGCCTTCGCCACTTCCGGACGGATTTCCGGTTCCGGGTTGGCCAGGGCCAGGATCACCGGCTGCGCGGCCATGCTCTTGACCATCTCGGCGGTGAGCACGCCGGCGGTCGAGCAGCCGAGGAAGACGTCGGCGCCGTCGACGATGTCGGCCAGGGTGCGGGCCTCGGTCGCCTGCGCGTAGCGCGCCTTGTTGGCTTCCATGCTGGCCTCGCGGCCCTGCCAGATCACGCCCTTCGAGTCGGTGACGTAAATGTTTTCCTGTCTTACGCCGAGGCTGACCATCATGTCGAGGCAGGCGATCGCCGCGGCGCCGGCGCCGGATGCGGCCAGCTTGATGGCGCCGATATCCTTGCCGACCACTTTCAGTGCGTTCAGCAGCGCCGCGCTGGAGATGATCGCGGTGCCGTGCTGGTCGTCGTGGAAGACCGGGATGTTCATGCGCTCGCGCAGCTTCTTCTCGATGTAGAAGCACTCGGGCGCCTTGATGTCCTCGAGGTTGATGCCGCCCACGGTCGGCTCGAGCATGGCGATGGCGTCGACCAGTTTATCCGGGTCGTTTTCCGCCAGTTCCAGGTCGAACACGTCGACGCCGGCGAATTTCTTGAACAGGCAGCCCTTGCCTTCCATCACCGGCTTGGAGGCCAGCGGGCCGATGTTGCCCAGGCCGAGCACGGCGGTGCCGTTGCTGATCACGGCCACCAGGTTGCCGCGCGAGGTGTATTCGGCGGCCATGGCCGGGTCGGCGGCGATTTCCTCGCAGGCGTAAGCCACGCCCGGCGAATACGCCAGGGACAAATCGCGCTGGTTGGACAGGGGTTTGGTGGCGACCACCTCGATCTTGCCCCGCACCGGCGAACGGTGGTATTCGAGCGCGTCGGCGCGCAATTGGGAATCGTCGGAGTCGCTGAAATTACTGTTACTGCTCATGGTTCTTCCTAAAATGATGTGGCATTCCGATTTCGAATCTACCTGCTGGGCGCCACGCCAGCACCGGCGGACACATGCGCCGGTCGGACGGTCAGGCAGGATGTTACCTCATGGGGCGATATCCGGCATGGAAGCGGACGAATCCGGCCGCCCGGAGGGCGCGCCTTGCTTCCCCGCGTCAGCGATGCTAGCCGCAGAGAAACGTTCCATCGATGCGGGCGTGCTGCGCGGCCGCCAGCGGTGCCCGGAACAGGACACCTCGACCGCGATCAGCGGGATATCGCAGCGCCCAAGGCTGCGGATCTCGATCGGCATCGTGCCAAGCCCGGAACGATCTGGCCGGGATGCGCGGCCTGCAGCAGCTGACGAATATGCCGGCGGGCTGGGTGCTGGTGTCCGCCTTCGACATCAACGACCGACGCCGGATCCTCGCCCGGGCCTGCCTGGACGAGGACTGCGCCGTGGCGCGCCTCGACCCGCTGCCGCTTGCAGTCAAGAAGCAGTGCGCGGCGCGCTCCTGACGGTCAGGAACGCGCCGCGCCGGCCGTGTCCGAACGCGCAGCAGCGGTCGCATCCGGCATGTGCCCCCGCAGCAGCGCGGGCACGGCGGCCGCTTCCACCGGGCGGCTGAACAGGAAACCCTGGTATTCGTCGCAGTCCATTTCGCGCAATACAGCCAGTTGCCCCTGTGTCTCGACGCCTTCGGCCACCACCTTGAGCTTCAGCCCGCGTGCAAGGTTGACAATCGAACGCGCGATTGCGGCGCTGTCTTCGTCGCGGCCCAGGTCGCGCACGAATGCGCGGTCGACCTTCAGCCGCGCTACCGGGAAGCGTTTCAGGTACGCCAGGCTCGAGTACCCGGTGCCGAAGTCGTCGATCGAAAGTTCGACACCGAGCGCGCGGATATCGTGCATCAAACGGTCGACTTCCTCCTCACGGCTCATCAGCGCGGTTTCGGTGATCTCGAGCTCCAGGGAGCCGGGCGGCACGCCATGCTCGTCCAGGCAACGGCGGATGGTCGGCAACAGGGACTTCTGGTAAAACTGGCGCGGCGACAGGTTGACGGCGATCCTGACCGGGCAGGCCAGCGCGCGCGACCACTCCCCCATCAGGCGGCAGGCTTGTTCGAGTACCCAGGCGCCGATCGGCAGGATCAGCCCGGTGCGTTCCGCGATTGCGATGAACTGAACCGGCGACACGTCTCCCAATACCGGGTTGGTCCAGCGCAGCAGGGCTTCGAAGCCCACTACATGCGAGCCGGCCACGCTAACCTTGGGCTGGAACACCAGCCGCATCTCGCCGCGCTCGAGCGCACGGCGCAGGTGTGTTTCCACCGTCAGGCGCTGATCGAGGTCGCCGTGCATGCGCCCCGAGAAGAAGTGGATCGCCCGGTCCAGCTCGACCCCGCGGCCGGCGGCGGCATCCTGTGCGCAACGGTAGAGTTCGTCGGTACCGCAGGCATCCTGGGGAAACAACGCGGCGCCGAGCACCGGTCCAAGGAAGAACTCGCGGCCGTCCAGCAGCAGCGGCGCCGAACAGCGTTCGTGCAGGCCCACGGCGAAGCGCTCGACCGCCTGCCTCCCCTCGTCCGCATCGATCAGCAATGCGAACTCGGCGCCGCGGACCCGTGCGACCACGGCATCCACGCCGGCCGCCTCGCGCATCAGGCCACCGATCTGCCCGAGTGCGCGCTCGCCGGCGTCGTGGCCGAGCAGGTCGGCGATTTCGTGCAGGCGCTCCAGCACCAGGACCAGCACTGCGAGCTCGCGCCCGCTGCGCGCGGCCTGGCCCAGGCGTGCTTCCAGCAGTTGACCGAACCGCACCTGGTTCGGCAATCCGGTGGCCGCGTCATGGTCGGCCAGGTAGGCAAGCCGGGCCTCCGCGCGTTCGCGCTCGGTAATGTCGGTCAACACGCTGACCAGCTGGATATCGCCGGTTTCCGCAACCAGCCGGGTGGTCAGCTGGATCACCGTGCGCTGTTCGCCGTCCCGGCCGGAAACCGGCTCCACCGACTCGGCGCTGGCGCCGCCTTCGAGCACCGTGCGATAGCGCCGCGCGCGTTCGCCATCGCGCGACGCGAACACGGCCGCTTCTTCAAGGCCGGCCAGTTCGCCGCTCGCGCGTCCGACCAGTTGCCCGAACGCGCGGTTGGCCATGACGATGCGCAGGCGCGCGTCGAGCACCCAGATCGGCGCGCCGACGGCGTCGATGATCGAGGCCAGATAAGCGAAGCTGTTTCCGAGCCTGGCTTCGCTGGCCGACAGCAGGTCGATCAGGCGCGCCTGGCGCCGCGTATCGCGCGCGACCCGCCACGCCAGGAAGGCCAGTACGCCGGAAAGCAGCAGGTAAAACGCCACCGCGGTCCACAGCCGGCCGTACCACGACGCCAGCGCCGCACTGCGGTTCGTGCCGGCGATGATTACCAAGGGATACTTACTGACGGCATCGTACCCATACAGGCGCTTGGCAGCATCGAGCGGGCTGCGGGTCGCGAAGCCGCCGCGCGACGCGCGCGGCAACTGCTCGCGAAAGAGTGGCGTGTCGAGAAAGGAGCGCCCGATCCCGCCGGCAAAGGCCGGACCGCGCACCAGCATCGTGCCGTCCCGGTGAAACAGCGTTACCGAGCCGCCTGTTCCCAGTTCCACCAGGCTGTACAGGCTCTGGAAGCTGGCCGAATCCACCTGTGCCACGACCGCGCCGGCCGGCGCCCCGGTGCGCGTACGCAGCGGCCGCATGAAATTGATGAGTGCCCGGCCGCTCGCCGGGTCGATATTCGTCACCGTAATGCGCAGCGCTGCGCCGTCGTCGGCGCCGGCGGATGGGGCCTCCAGCGGCGCGAGCGCTGCCGCATCGGCTGCGCCGGGCACGATGCTGGCGATCACGCGGCCGGCGGTATCGACGACCGCGAGCCGGCGGATATTGTCGAGGGCGCCGCCGGAGCTTTCATCGAGCAGCACTTCGCCGAGGCCGGCGGCGCCGCGGAAGCGGACGATGCTTGCCGCCCGTACCGTGGTGCCGTCGACCGCCCTGACCACGCCCATGGTCTGCGCCGCGAATGCGATGGCGATATTGCGCAGCGACGCCTGCTGGGCGCGCATGGCGTCGTGATAGCTGAGCAGCAGCATCGATGCCGTCAGCACGCCCAGCACGACAATCAGGCCAACAGTGACCACCACCATGCGGGCCACGGAATCGCGCCGTTGTTCGACCGGCACTGGACCATCCGGAAGTGTCATGGGAACCCTGGTTGAGCGTTGAATGCGTTTTGATTGTACAACACCGTAGCCACGCCCCGGCCACGCGGCGCCGGCCTTCGCGCGGCAGCCCCGCCGCGATGAACACGTCTGATCCGGCGCAAGCTTTACGAGGATGCACAGCGCATGCTCACAGCAGACTTCACTCATCGGAGACGGCCATGACACGTCGCAAACCCTTTCGCGCCCTTCTTCTGCTGCTTGCCCTGCTCGGACCCGCGGCCGCATCCGCGCAGCCGACTTACGGGGTGACCTTCCTGCCCACCGGTTTCGTCGGATTCGACATGAACAACGCCGGCCAGATCGTCGGCCGCACGCTCCAGAACGAAGCCTGGATCTGGAGCGACAGCGGGATCGTCAACCTCAGCCAGCTGGTGCCCGGCGTCGAGGCCTACGCCATCAACAACCGGGGCGACGTCGCCGGACATTACATGTATCCAGGCGCGTCGGCCTTCATCTATTCCGACGGCCGTTTCCGGGATATCGGGCTGGTGCCGGGCCTGAACTACGCCACACCCCACGCCATCAACGACAAGGGCCAGGTCGCCGGAACGGCAGGCAATTTCCCTGGTGACACGTCACGCCCCTTCTTCTACGACGGCAGCACCATGATCGGGCTGGGCACCTTTGGCGGCGACCAGGGCGACGCCCTCGGCCTGAACGACAAGGGGACCGTGGTCGGCAATGCAGCACTCGCGCCGCCGCCGGACAGCCCCTATGGCCAGCGCCTTCCCTTTATCTACCGCAACGGCGACCTGCGCCAGCTTCGGACGGGCGAAGCGACCGCCTACAGCGCCAACGACATCAACGATGCCGGCGCCATCGTCGGTTCGGCATGGTTCCCCGATGCCGGACTCGGGCAGCCTTACGTGTACGAAGGCGGCGTCATGCGCAGTCTCGGCGGCCCGGGCGGCGATGCGCTCGCCATTAACGGCGCCGGCGACATCGTCGGGATCCAGCCCTCGCTCGACGACCTGCAGTACCGCGCGTTCGTATACAGCGGCGGCGTCCTGGCCAACCTGAACGACCTGATCCTGCCTGAACCGGGCTGGACCATTACAAGGGCCGAGGACATCAACGACGCTGGCCAGATCCTGGCGACCGCCTGCTTCGGCTCCACGAGCGCCTGCCAGTCCGTACGGCTGGACCTCGTGCCCGCCGTACCCGAACCCGGCAGCCTGGCAATGCTCGCCGGCGGCCTGCTCGCGCTGGCAGCGGCGCGCCGCAGGCGCCGTTAATAACAGCCGGGCAGTGACTTGGAAACGGCCGACGACAACGGGCGATCCCAGTCATTTTGACCTGCATCAAAGACTCGTGGCGTTGCTACGCCCATGCTGGCCTCGCGTCCATCCGCGCAAGATCCAGCCCACGAGGAGCGTGCCATGTTTGAACGGATTCTGGTTCCCACCGACGGTTCCGACCTCTCGCTGGCGGCCGAGCATGCGGCCGTCGCCTTTGCAAGGACGTGCGGCGGCGAGATCTTCGCCCTCGCGGTCGCCGAACCCGAACCTGTCCTGCTCACGGCCGAAGGCGCGCTTGCCGGCGGCGCCGGACTGCAGGTCGACGTCCTGCTCGAACAGGCGCAGGCCCATGCGGCGCGGGTGGCGGCCGCAGCCTCCGCCGCGGGCGTTCGCTGCACGGCGCTCACCGCCTACGGCTACGCGCCAGCCGACAACATCCTGCACGCCGCCAGGCAGCACCAGTGCGACCTGATCTTCATGGCTTCCCATGGGCGCCGCGGGCTGAGCCGCCTGATCGCCGGCAGCGTCACCCAGCGGGTGCTCGCCTATGCCCCGGTGCCGGTGCTGGTGTATCGTCCCGCGAGCCCGGATGCACGGCATGCGCCGCATGCCGGCGGCGGCGAACGGCAGGCCGGAACATGATGCCGGCAGCCCGCCCCGCTGCCTGCCGGATGCCCGGGCAAGCCGGCAGCGCCATGCGTGGCAAAGGATGATCGATGCGCAAGGTGGACACGACGAACGGCCTCGGCAGCGACGAAGCGGCCCGCCGCCTCTTGCACGATGGCCCGAATGTCATCCCGTCGGCGCGGCGCCGTGGTTTGCTGGGCTACCTCGGCCAGGCGGCGCGCGAGCCGATGTTCGCGCTGCTGTTCGCGGCCGGATTGCTCTACCTGGTACTCGGCGAGCTGCACGAAGGCATCCTGATGTTCGCCCTGGTGCTCGCCACGCTCGGCATGACCCTGTTCGAGGAAACCCGGGCCGGACGGGCGCTCGACGCCCTGCGCGAACTCAGCAGTCCGCCCGCCACCGTCATTCGCGACGGCGCTCGGCGCCGGATCGACAGCCGCGAAGTCGTCGTCGGCGACCTGTGCGTCGTCGCGGAAGGCGACCGGGTTCCGGCCGACGGCGAACTCGTGCAAGCGCAGGATCTGCAGGCCGACGAGTCGCTGCTGACCGGCGAATCCGAACCGGTGGCGAAGCGCCCGCTGCACGAGGGCGATGCCGGGTCCACCCGGCCGGCGCCGGCGGCCCGCGCCGGGGAACCCGACCGCAGCCCGGCGGCCCTGTTCGGCGGGACGCTCGTGGTGCGCGGGCATGGCGTCCTGCTCGTCGGCGCCACCGGCGCGGCCAGCGCGATCGGCGCCATCGGCCGCTCTCTTGCCGGTCTCGAGGCCGGACGCTCGCCGCTGCAGCGGCAAATGGCGAGGGTGATCGCCCTGTTCGGCGTGGGCGGCGCGGCCCTCAGCCTGCTGCTCGTGCTGTATCACCTGGCGCGCGGCGGCGAGCTGTTGCAGGCCCTGCTCGCCGGCCTGGCCCTGGCCCTAGCCATGCTGCCGGAGGAATTCGCCGTGGTGCTGGCGGTGTTTCCGGCGCTCGGCGCCTGGCGGCTGGCGCGCGCCCGGGTCTTGACGCGCCAGCTTTCCGCCATCGAGACCCTGGGTGCGAGCACCGTGCTGTGCGTCGACAAGACCGGCACCCTGACCGAGAACCGGATGCGTGTCGCCGCCCTGTATGCGGACGGCTGCGACTGGCGGCCCGGCGCCGGCCAGCCGCTTTCCGGCGCGCCCGCCGACGTGCTCGCGGTAGGCATGCTGGCCAGCCGCATCGACGGCTTCGAGCCGATGGACCAGGCCCTGCACCGGCTCGGCGCCGAATTCCCGGATGCCTCGCGGGGCGGCGGCTGGACCCTCGCACGCGAATACGGGATGCAGGCGGGGATGCGCGCCGTCGTGCACGGCTGGCATCGGGGCGGCGGCGCGCCCGCCCTGGTCGCCGCCAAGGGCGCGCCCGAAGCCATTGCCGACCTGTGCCGCCTTGCGCCCGCGGCGGCGGCGCCGTTGCTCGCGGCGGCCGAGGCAATGGCGGGGCGCGGCCTGCGCGTGCTGGCGGTGGCGCAGGCGGTGCACGACGCGCCGGCCTGGCCGGACACCGTTCGCGCATTCGCGTTCGCGCCGCTGGGCCTGGTCGGGTTCGCCGACCCGCTGCGCGCCGGGGTCGCGCAGGCGGTCGCCGAATGCCGTGCGGCCGGCATTCGCGTCATGATGATCACCGGCGATTTTCCGGCGACCGCGCTGCAGATCGGGCGCCAGGCCGGCCTCGGCGCGCATGCGGCCGTGACCGGTGCGCAGATCGCCGCCATGCCGGACGCGGCCCTGGCGCGGGCGCTGGCGCACGCCGACATCTGCGCGCGCGTCGCACCCGAGCAGAAACTGCGTATCGTGCGCGCCCTGCAGGAGGCCGGGGAAATCGTCAGCATGACCGGCGACGGCGTCAACGACGCCCCCGCGCTGCAGGCGGCGCATGTCGGCATCGCGATGGGCATGCGCGGCACCGATGTGGCGCGCGAGGCGGCCGACCTGGTGCTCACCGACGACCATTTCGCATCGATCGTGAGGGCTGTCCGGCTCGGCCGCCATATCTACGCGAACATGCGCAAGGCCATGGTCTACATCGTGGCCGTACACGTGCCGACGGCCGGCATGGCCCTGTTGCCGCTGTTGCTGGGCTGGCCGATCCTGCTGCATCCGATGCACATCGTGTTCCTGGAACTGGTGATCGACCCCACCTGCGCCCTGGCTTTCGAGAACGAAGCGGAGGAGCCCGACCTGATGCGCCGCGCGCCCCGCCCGCGCGACGCGCCCCTGGTCGACCGGCGCGCGCTCTTGCTGGCCCTGGCACAGGGCCTGCTCGTGCTGGCGGTGGTCGCCGGCGCGTACGCCTGGGCGCTGTCGGCCCTGCCGCCTCCGCAGGCACGCGCCTTCGCTTTCGCCGTGCTGGTGGCGGCAAACGTCGGCCTGATCTTCACCAACCGCTCGCTGACCCTGACGCTGCCCGAGAGCCTGCGCCAGCCCAACCGGGTTGCCTGGCTGGTGGCGGCCGCCGCCCTGTGCGCTTTGGCGCTCGTGCTGTTCGCCGCGCCGCCCGCCGCGCTGTTCGGGTTCGCGCCGCTCGCCCCGCTGCCGGCTGCCGCGGCCGTCGGCCTGGGACTGGCGGCGATGCTCCCGTTTGACCTGGTCAAGCTTGCGGGACGGCGCCCGGGCCGCGGCGCCGCGGGCCGGGCGCCGCCCGGCGGCGCAGGCACGGCCCGGCGTTGACCCATCTTCCGGAGACTCCCATGTCCTATCGCACCATCCTGGTCCACATCGACGCTTCGCCGGGCGCCCATGCGCGTATCGCGCTGGCGGCGCAGCTGGCATGCGAACACGGCGCGCACCTGGTCGGCGTCGCCGTCACCGGCGTTTCGCGCCTGTTTTACCAGGAAGCAAGTGCCGACCTGCTGCGCACGGTGCTGGCGCCGCAGATGAACGAACTGGTCCGCAGGGCCGAACGCGAACTGGCCCGCTTCGCCCGCCAGGCCGCCCGGGCCGGCGTGCCCTCGCACGAGACGCGCCTGGTCGACGACGAGACGAGTGCGGGTATCGCGCTGTCCGGACGCTATGCCGACCTGCTGGTGGTGGGCCAGGCCGACCCCGCCCTGCCCCAGCCGCCCGGCGGCGATCCGGCGCCGCACGTGCTGCTTGCCTGCCCGCGGCCGCTGCTGGTCGTCCCGTATATCCAGCACGAAGCCGCGACGGGAAGGCGAGTGCTGCTGGCCTGGAACGGCAGCCCCGAAGCGGTGCGCGCCCTGGATGCCGCGCTGCCGATACTGCGCAGGGCCGCCAGCGTGACGGTCGCCTGCTTCGTCCCGCCGGGCGCGCCGGGCTGCGATCCGGCGCTCGCCCCTTACCTGGCGCGCCATGGCGTCGATATCGCCGCCATCGCCGAGTCCGCCCACCAGGATATCGGCGAGCGCCTGCTGTCGCTACTTGCCGACCACGGATCGGACCTGCTCGTGATGGGCGGATACGGCCGCGCCCGGTTAAGCGAACTGCTGCTCGGCGGCGCGACGCGCACCATGTTCCAGTCGATGACGGTGCCGGTGTTGATGGCGCATTAGCACAGGGAATTTACTTCAGTCTATGTCGCTGCACAAGCTTCCCCGGAACAATCCAAAAAATTTGATGTGCATCATGGCGATCGAGGCGCTCGAACGCGAGACTGCAAGCACCTGCATCGGCCGCAAGCCAACCTGCCTTACCAACAGCGACGGGAGACGTGCATGTTCAGGAGGATACTCGTTCCGACCGACGGCAGCGCCGCCTCGATGGCGGCTGTCGACGCCGCAGTCGGCCTGGCCCACCATACCGGCGCCCAGCTGTTCGGGCTGCACGTCATCCCCGTGCGCCCGCTGTTCAGCGAAGTCCTTGGCGTGCTGATGGCGCCCGACAACGCCGAGCGCTCGCGCGAATTCCTCGGCTACGTGGAGCGCCGCGCCAGGCAGGCGCGGGTTGCCGCGAGCACCGACACCCGCCGCGCCGATGCGCCGCACGAAGCCATCGTCACGGCGGCGCGCGACCTGGGATGCGACCTGATCGTCATGGCTTCCCACGGTCGCGGCCCGGTCCAGTCCGTATTGCTTGGCAGCCAGACCCAGCGAGTGCTGGCACACAGCGTGATTCCCGTGCTGGTCATCCCACGGCCCGACACTTTCTCCGGCTGAGCCTTCCATGCGCTACAAGACCGTCCTCGTCCACGCCGACCTGTCGCGCCACGCGCCGCAGCGCATCGAGGCCGCAGCCGCCATCTGCGCCGGGCAGGCAGCGCACCTGGTCGGCGCCGCCATGAC
Source organism: Massilia sp. BAP21 (assembly GCF_057801335.1). Taxonomy (NCBI): domain Bacteria; kingdom Pseudomonadati; phylum Pseudomonadota; class Betaproteobacteria; order Burkholderiales; family Oxalobacteraceae; genus Massilia; species Massilia sp. BAP21. The sequence goes on along the minus strand of NZ_CM173596.1, from coordinate 4,692,560 downwards.
CGGCATTCCGCGCGCAGTGTTTCCCGACGGGTACGACGTCCAGCTGGGCACCCTGCTCGCCAGCTACCTCGACCCCGTCGCGCGCAATGCCAATGAAGCGCTGCGCCGGTTCGAGGCAATCGCCCGCCGCCACGGCGTGTCGCACGAGGCGCGCCTGGTCTGCGACGCCGTGCCGGACGCGCTGGCGCTGCTGGCCCGCTTTGCCGACCTGGTCGTGGTCAGCCAGGACGATCCCGACGAAAGCCTGGGCTACCTGCCCCCTGCCGAACGCATGCCCGACTACGTGATCGCGCAGGCCGGGCGCCCCGTGCTGGTGCTGCCGCGCACCGCGTCCGCCGCGCCTGGCTGGCCGCGCCGCGTCCTGCTGTGCTGGAACGGCAGCCGCGAAGCCTCGGTCGCGATGGCGGCCGCGGTGCCGCTGATGCAGCGCGCGCCGCATACCACCCTGGCCGTGTTCGCGCCGGTCTTTCCCGCCGCCTTTGCCGGCGCGCAGGAACTCGCCGATGCGACGGCCTTCCTGCGCCGTCATGCGGTGCGCGCCGACGTGACGCTGCGCGATCCGCAGCACGATACCGGCCACGCCATCCTGGCGCTGGCGGCCGAGCTCGGCTGCGACCTGGTGGTGATGGGCTGCTACGGCCATTCGCGTTTCCAGGAACTGCTGCTCGGCGGGGCCAGCCGGACCGTGCTGCAGGACGCGGCGTTGCCGGTGCTGCTGGCGCGCTAGCCGGGCCGGCCGGCACCGACACAACCACTGCACAAGAGCGAGGGAGGACCACATGAGCAAGATGAACGCAGCCGTCTTCACCGGCCCCGGACGCATCGTCCTGGCGCGCAAGGACATCCCGCGCGCCGGTCCCGGCGAGGCCATCGTGAAGATCACCATGACCACCATCTGCGGCACCGACGTCCACATCCTGAAGGGCGAGTACCCGGTCGCCGACGGCCTGACGGTCGGACACGAGCCCGTCGGCACGATCGCCGAACTCGGACCCGGCGTCACCGGCTACACGATCGGCCAGCGCGTCGTCGCCGGCGCCATCAGTCCCTGCGGCCAGTGCTGGTCCTGCCTCGACGGGCACCAGTCCCAGTGCGGCGGGCACGCCATCGGCGGCTGGCGCTTCGGCAACACCATCGACGGCTGCCAGGCCGAGTACGTGCGGGTGCCGTTCGCCATGGCCAACCTGGCGCCGATCCCCGACGCACTGAGCGACGAGCAGGTGCTGATGTGCCCGGACATCCTGAGCACCGGTTTCGGCGGCGCCGAGAACGGCGGCATCCGCATCGGCGACACCGTCGCCGTGTTCGCCCAGGGACCGATCGGCCTGTGCGCCACCGCCGGCGCGCGTTTGCGCGGGGCGGCGCGCATCATCGCCGTCGACCGCGTCCCGGAGCGGCTGGCGATGGCGCGCCGCCTCGGCGCCGACCACGTGGTCGACTACAGCGCCAGCGACCCGGTCGAAGAAATCATGCGCCTGACCGGCGGCCAGGGGGCCGATGTCGCCATCGAGGCGCTCGGCACCCAGCAGACCTTCGAGAGCTGCCTGCGCAGCCTGCGCCCGGGCGGCACCCTGTCGAGCCTGGGCGTCTACTCCGGCAAGCTGACCATGCCGGCCGACGCCCTTGCCGCCGGGCTCGGCGATCACCGCATCGTCACCACGCTCTGCCCGGGCGGCAAGGAACGCATGCGGCGCCTGATGAACATCGTCGCCTCCGGCCGCCTCGACCTGCAGCCCCTGGTCACGCACCGTTTCCGCCTCGAGCAGATCGAAGACGCCTACGAGCTGTTCGCCAATGGCCGCGACGGCGTGCTGAAAGTGGCGATCGTGCCCTGAATCCTGCCCTGAACCTCGCCGGTCACCGGCTCGCCCCATTGAAAGGAGTTGCCATGTACAAAACCATCCTCGTCCATGTGGACGAAAGTCCGCTGCTCGACGCCCGCCTGCAGGCCGCGGCCTGGCTCGCCAACGCGCACGGCGCGCACCTGGTCGGCGCCGCCGCCACCGGCATGTCGTGGCCGGCCTACGCCATGCTGGCCGGCTCGATGGCGGTGACCCCCATCGACGAGTTCGACACCTTGCGCACGCTCGGGCGCGAGAGCCTCCAGCGCTTCGCCGGCCGCGCGCGCCAGCTCGGCGTGGAATCGGTCGAAGAGCGCCTGGTCGAGGACCAGAACCGCGATGCCCTGCTGCTGCAGTCGCGCTACGCCGACCTGGTGGTGCTGGGCCAGGACCGCGCCGACGGCGTCACCGTGCGCGGCTTGCCCCAGTGGCTGGCGCTGCACGGCCCGCGTCCGGTGCTGGTGGTGCCGCCGGTGTACGGCGGCGCGCCGATCGCCGACAGCATCGTGGCCGGCTGGGACGGCAGCGTGCCGGCCCTGCGCGCCATCTGCGCGGCGCTGCCGCTGCTGGCGCGTGCGCGCACGGTGCGGCTGGCGCTGGTCAATCCCGAGCGCGAAGGCGGCCTGCACGGCGACGAGCCGGGCGCCGACATGGCGCTCTACCTGGCGCGCCACGGGGTGCCGGTCGAGGTGGTGGTCGAACGCAGCGGCGCCGCGCCCGGCGACGCCCTGCTCGGCATCGCCGCGGCCGCGAACGCCGGGCTGCTGGTGTCCGGCGCCTACGGCCACAGCCGCTACCGCGAGATCGTGCTCGGCGGCGCCACCCGCGTCCTGCTCGAGCGCGCCGCACTGCCGGTGCTGTTCGCGCACTGAAGCGGAGCATGAACCAGCCCGCCTTCCCCCCTGCCGGCGTGCGCGAGCGCGACGCCAGCGCCTGGCAGGGCACGCACCACCGCTACCCCGAGGCCGGGGTCGAGCACGCGGCCGCCGACCTCGCGCTGAACGCCTGGCTCGGGCGCTTTACCGGCTACGTCTCGCCGGCCGCGCTGGCGCTGGCCTGGCTGGACTGGGCGGGCCACCTGCTGCTCTCGCCCGACAAGGCGGCCGAGCTGGCCGTGCACGGCGCCGCGGCGTTCGGCGACTGGCTGCGCTACAGCGCCGGCGCGGCCATCGCCAATGTCGCGGGGCCCGCCGGTCAACCAGCTCCGCCGACGGCGGCCGCTGCGGCCGGTCCAGCCAGTCGGGGCGTTTCGCATTCCGCCGATGCAGCCGGTGCGGCACGGCCCGCCGGCCCGGTGCGGCCGCTGGCCCAGGACAAGCGCTTCGCCGACCCGGCCTGGGCGCGCTGGCCGTGGAATGCGCTGAGCCAGGGCTTCCTGCTGCAGCAGCAATGGTGGCACCGGGCCACCAACGGCGTGCGCGGCGTGTCGCGCCACCACGCCGACGTCGCCACCTTCGTCGCGCGCCAGCTGCTCGACTGCGTGGCGCCATCGAATTTCGTCGCCACCAACCCGGTCGTGCTGCAGGCGACCTGGGAGCGCGGCGGCATGAACCTGGCGCGCGGCGCCATGCGTGCGGCCGTCGACGTCTGGCGCGCGGCGGCCGGCGCCGCGCCGCCGGCGCTGCTGCCGGGGCGCGAGGTGGCATGCACGCCGGGCCGGGTGGTGCTGCGCAACCGCCTGGCCGAGCTGCTGCGCTACGACCCGCAAACGCCGCGGGTGCATGCGCTGCCCATCCTGATCGTCCCGGCCTGGATCATGAAGTACTACATCCTCGACCTGTCGCCCCAGAACTCGCTGGTGCGCTACCTGGTCGAACACGGGCATACCGTGTATGTCATCTCCTGGAAGAACCCGGACGCCGCCGACCGCGACCTCGGCCTCGACGACTACCGGCGCCTGGGCATCATGGCCGCCCTCGACGCCATCGTCCAGGACACCGGCAGCGCGCGCGTGAATGCCTGCGGCTACTGCCTCGGCGGCACCCTGCTGGCGATCGCGGCGGCGGCCATGGCGCGCGACCACGATGCGCGCCTGGCCAGCCTGACCCTGCTCGCGGCCCAGGTCGATTTCACCGAACCGGGCGAACTGTCGCTGTTCATCGACGACAGCGAAGTCGCTTTCCTGGAAGCAGCGATGTGGAGCCAGGGCTACCTCGATACGCGCCAGATGGCCGGGGCCTTCCAGCTGCTGCGCACCAACGACCTGGTCTGGTCGCGGCGCCTGCGCCACTACCTGCTCGACCTGCCCGAGCGCGCGACCGACCTGATGTCCTGGAACGCCGACGCCACCCGCATGCCCTACCGCATGCATTCCGAATACCTGCGGCGCCTGTTCCTGAACAACGACCTGGCCAACGCGCGCTACCCCGTGGACGGCAGGCCGGTGGCGCTGACCGACATCGCGGCGCCGGTGTTCGCGGTCGGCACCCGCACCGACCACGTCGCGCCCTGGCGCTCGGTGTACAAGATTGCCAGGCTGACCGACACCGAGGTGAGTTTCCTGCTCACTTCGGGCGGCCACAATGCCGGCGTGGTGGCGCCGCCCGGCACGCCCGGCCACAGCCACCAGTTCGCCACCCGCGCCTACGACGCGCCCTGGATCGACCCCGAGCGCTGGGAGCACGACACGCCGGTGGTCGAAGGCAGCTGGTGGCCGACCTGGGAAGCCTGGCTGGCGCGCCATGCCGGGGCCTGGATCACGGCGCCGCCAATGCCGCAGGCACCCCGGCCGGAACTTGGGCCGGCGCCGGGCCGCTACGTGCTGCAGCCCTGAATGCGCGGCGCCCCGGGCCGGCCCGCGTCAGCGCGCATGCGCGCCGAGTTCGCGCAGATGCCTGCACCAGCGTTCGACCACCTCGGGCGCCAGGTCGGCCGCGCCGCCCACCAGCGTCGTGCGCACCGGCCGGATGCCGGCGAATTCGAGGATGTTGCGCTTGAGCGCCTTCAGGCTGTGCGCCCGGTAGAACCAGCGGTAAAACGGGGTCGGCATGCCCATCGTGACGATCACGCGCGCGCTGCGCCCGCCGAGCAGCCCGGCCTTCAGCGGATTACGGGCATCGCGCGCGATGGCGAAGCCTGGCCTGGCCACCTGCTCCAGGAAAGCCTTGGTCAGCGCCGGCATCTCGCCCAGCCACAGCGGGTAGACCAGCACCAGGTGGCTGGCCTCGCGGATCGCCTGCTGGGCCGGCGCCAGGGCGGGCGGCACCGGGCCGTGCTGCCAGGCCTCGGCGCTGCGCAGCAGCGGGAAGTCGAGCGCGGCCGGCTCCACCGTGGCGACCGCATGGCCGGCCCCACGCGCGCCGTCGGCGTAGGCGCGCGCCAGCACATGGCACAGGTGGCGCACCGTGCAGTCGGGATGGCCCTGCAGGATCAGGATGCGCGCGCTCATGGCGCCTCCTCCAGCCCTTCGCGCGGCGGCCGCAGCGCCAGGCGCAGCGTCACCAGCTCGTCGTCCTCGCGCGTGACCTCGAAGCCCTGGCGCCGCGCCAGCGCGCGCATGCCGGTGTTCTCGGCCAGCGCCGTGCCGACGATCTCGCGCAAGCCGCACGCTCGGCCGTAGTCGACCAGGGCCGCCATCAGCAGGCTACCCAGGCCCTGGCCCTGCAGGTCCGAGCGCACCACGATCGCGAATTCGCCGGCGATGTTGTCGGGGTCGGCCACCACCCGCACCACGCCCAGGGTTTCCTCGCCGTCCTGCGCGGGACGGGTCAGGACCAGGGCCATCTCGCGCGCGTAGTCGATCTGGGTGAAGCGCGCCAGCTGCGCGTCCGACAGTTCGCGCACGCTGCCGAACATCCGCAAGTGGACGTCGCGCGCGCTCAGGGCGCGGAAGAAGGCCTGGTGCGCGGCCGCGTCCTCGGGCCGGATCGGGCGCAGCGTCAGCAGGCCGATACGGGTCTCGACCTGGCGCACCAGCGCCTCGGGATACGGCAGGATCGCCATGCGCGCCAGCGGGTCGGGCCCGGCCGCCGGCGCCAGGCGCACCCGGGCGTCGAGCGCCAGCACGCCGCCGGCGTCGGCCAGCAGGGGATTGATGTCGAGCTCGCACAGCTCGGGCAGGTCGGCGGCCATCTGGCCGAGCCGCACCAGCACATCGGCCACGGCGTCGAGGTCGGCCGGCGGGGTGTCGCGGAAGCCGGCCAGCAGGCGCGCCACGCGCGTGCGGCCGATCATGTCGCGCGCCAGCACCCGGTCCAGGGGCGGCAGGCTGACGGCGCTGTCGGCGCTGGCTTCCACCGCCACCCCGCCCTGCCCGAACAGCACCACCGGCCCGAACACCGGGTCCACGCTCAGGCCGGCGATCAGCTCGAGCGCGTGCGGGCGGCGCGCCATCGCCTGCACCGTGTAGCCTTCGAGCCTGGCCCCCGGACGCAGGGCCGCCACCCGCTCGCGCATGCGCGCCAGCGCCGCCGCCAGCGCCGCGCCGTCGGCCAGGTCGAGCGCCACCCCGCCCACATCCGACTTGTGGACGATGTCGGGCGAGACGATCTTCAGCGCCACCGGATAGCCGATGCGCGCCGCCGCGGCCTGCGCCCCGGCCGCATCGCGCACGGTCTCGGTCGCCACCGTGGGGATGCCGTAGCAGGCCAGCAGGGTTTTCGCATCGGCCTCGCCGAGCGCGTTGGCGCCGTTCGCCAGCTGCTGCGCGACCAGCCCGCGCGCGCGCTTGCGGTCGGGCGGGGCCAGCCGGGCGGCGGCGGGCGCCTGCATCAGCAGCGCCTGGTTGCGCCCGTAGTCGACCAGCTGCATCAGGGCGCGCACCGCTTCTTCCGGCGTGTCGAACACCGGCAGGCCGGCATCCAGGCACAGGCGGCGCGCCTCGAGCACGCTGGCGCCGCCCATCCAGCAGCACAGCACCGGCCGCGCCGTGGCGCGCAGCAGCGGCAGCAGCGCGCGCGCCACCTCGGCCGCCGGCGCGATCGCGGTCGGCGCGTAGAGCAGCAGCACGGCGTCGACCCCGGGCGCGTCGAGCAGGGCCGCCAGCGCCTGGCGGTAGCGCTCGGGCGCGGCGTCGCCGACGATGTCGACCGGATTCGCGCGCGGCCAGTTCGGCGGCAAAAAGGCGTCCAGGCGCGCCAGCGTGGGCGCGTCCAGCCGGGCCAGCGCGCCGTGTGCCTCGGCCAGGGCGTCGGCCGCCATCACGCCCGGCCCGCCGCCGTTAGTCAGGATTGCCAGGCGCCCGGCGCCCGGGCGCAGGCGGTGCGCCAGCATCGCCACCGCGTCGAACAGCTCGGCCGTGGTATGCACGCGCAGCATGCCGGCGCGGCGCAGCGCGGCGTCGACCACCAGGTCGGCCCCGGCCAGCGCGCCGGTGTGGCTGAAGGCGGCGCGCGCCGCTTCCGGCGTGCGCCCGGCCTTCACGATCACGGTCGGGCGCGCACGCGCCGCGCCGCGCGCGGCCGACATGAACTTGCGCGCCTGGCGGATGCTCTCGGCGTAGACCAGGATGGCGTCGGTGTGCGGGTCGCTGCCGAGCCAGTCGAGCAGGTCGCCGAGGTCGACGTCGAGGGCGTCGCCGAGCGAAATGAACGAGGAAAAGCCGATGCCGCGCTCGCGCGCCCAGTCGAGCACCGCGGTCACCATCGCGCCCGACTGGCCGACAAAGGCGAGGCGTCCGGGCAGCGCCGCGCAGGGCGCAAAACTGGCGTTCAGGCCGATGCCCGGCACCAGCAGGCCGACGCAGTTCGGCCCCAGGATGCGCAGCAGCCAGGGGCGGGCCGCGTCCAGCACTGCTTGGCGCAGGCTGGCGCCGTCGGGTCCGGGCGCCTCCAGCCCGGCGCTGAGCACGACCACCGCGCGGCAGCCGAGCGCGCCGAGCTGGCCGACGATGCGCGGCAGCGTCGCAGCCGGCGTGCAGACCACCGCCAGCCCGGGCGCGCGCGGCAGGCGCGCGACGTCGTCGAACACTTCCAGGCCCTGCAGCTGCCGGTATTTCGGATTCACCGGCCACACCGGCCCGGCGAAGCCTCCGCCGAGCAGGCTGGCAAGCACGGTGGCGCCGACGCTGCCGGGCCGCGCCGAGGCGCCGACCAGGGCGACGGAATCGGGGGCGAAGAAGTTGCCGAGGTTGCGGATACTCATCTGCGTCTCCTAAGTTGGCTGCCATGCCCAAGCTTACGGCCAGGCCCTTTTTTGCGACAGTCGCACGCTTGATGTGCATCAAAGCCGCGCCAGAGGCGCGCCAGCAGACTGCCTTTTTGCGACCCATCGGGGCGCCGGGGTGTCCGCGCGTCCACGTCGGAGGAATCCGCATGCGGCGCGACAACATGGAGAACGGGGGCGCGGCGCCGGTCGCGCCCGGTCCGCAAGGGGCCATCGATCCGGCGGCGCTGTCCTTGCTCGACAAGGCCGGCGCCCTGCGTGCGCTGAACAGCGGCCCGGCCGGCCTGGCGCCGGACGCCGCCGCCGCGCGCCTGGCGCGCCATGGCCCGAACGCCCTGCCCGGCCAGGCCGGCCCGGGACCGCTGGCGGCGCTGCTGGCCGCTTTCGTGCGCCCCTTGCCGCTGCTGCTGCTGGCCCTGGCGGGCGTCGATCTCGCCACCAGGCAAGGCATCAGCGCGGCCATGATCGGCGCCATCGTGGTGCTGTCCTGCCTGCTCGGCTTTGCCCAGGAGTACCGCTCGCAGGCGGCGGTGGCGCGCCTGCGCGCGCTGGTGCACACCGATGCGCGCGTGCTGCGGCCGGCCGCGGGCACACCCGGCCACGCCGGCGCCGCCGCTGCGCCCGAAGCGCCCGGTGCGTCCGGTACGCCCGATACGCCCGGTGCGCCGCAGGATTGCCCACTGGAACAGCTGGTGCCCGGCGACATCGTCCTGCTCGGCGCCGGCGACCTGGTGCCGGCCGACGTCCGCTTCCTCGACACCGTCGACCTGTTCGTCGACCAGTCGGCGCTGACCGGCGAGGCGTTGCCGGTCGAGAAGGATGCGCGCCCCCTGGCCGCGCCGCTGCCCGCCGCCGGCACAGAACTGGCCAACCTCGGCTTCATGGGCACCCACGTCACCAGCGGCAGCGCCCGCGCGCTGGTGTTCGCCACCGGCGCCGCCACCGGCTTCGGCCAATTGGCGCGCGACCTGGCCGCCGCGCGCGAACGCAGCGACTTCGACCGCGGCGTCGACCGCGTGGTGGCGCTGCTGCTGCGCACCATGCTGGTGATGGCGCCGCTGGTGCTGGTCCTGAACTGGGCCAACAAGGGCGACCTGCACGAGGCGCTGCTGTTCGCCAGCGCGGTCGCGGTCGGCCTGGCCCCGGAAATGCTGCCGATGATGGTCACCGCCAACCTGGCGCGCGGCGCCCTGGCGCTGTCGGCGCGCGGGGTCATCGTCAAGCGCCTGGCCGCGGTCCAGACCCTGGGCGCGATCGACATCCTGTGCGCCGACAAGACCGGCACCCTGACCCAGGACCGGGTGGTGCTGCAGCAGCACGTCGACATCGCCGGCAAGCCCTCGGAACGCGTGCTCGACTATGCCTGGCTGAACAGCCACCACCAGACCGGGCTGCGCAACCTGCTCGACAGCGCCGTGCTGCGCCATGCCGGCGACGCCCCGCGCCCGCACGGCGCCGCGCCCTGGCGCAAGATCGGCGAGATCCCCTTCGACTTCGAGCGGCGCCGCATGTCGGTGGTGCTGGAAGACCCGGACGGCCGGCGCATGCTGGTGTGCAAGGGCGCGGTCGAGGAAATCACCGCGGTCTGCGCCAGCGCCGAGCTCGACGGGCAACAGGTCGCCTTCGGCAGCGCCCACGGCGCCGCGCGCGCGGCCGCCCTCGGCGACGTCGCCGCGCGCCTGAACGGCGACGGCCTGCGCGTGATCGCGGTGGCCTGGCGCGCGCTGGCGCCGGACGAAACCGGCTTCAACGACCCGGCCCTGGAACGCGGCCTGGTCCTGCTCGGCTATACCGCCTTCTTCGACCCGCCGCGCGAGTCGGCCGGCCCGGCCATCGCGGCGCTGGCGCAACGCGGCGTAGCCGTCAAGGTGCTCAGCGGCGACAACGCCGCGGTCTGCGTGCACGTGTGCGGGATGGTCGGCATCAGTGCCGGCGCCCCGCTCGACGGCGCCGCGCTCGACGGCATGGACGACGCCGCCCTGGCCGAGGCGGCGGCGCGCACCACGGTGTTCGCCAAGCTCAACCCGGGGCAGAAGACGCGCGTGATCCGCGCGCTGCAGGGCCGCGGCAGCGTGGTCGGCTTCCTCGGCGACGGCATCAACGACGGCCCGGCGCTGCGCTGCGCCGACGTCGGCATCGCGGTCGACAGCGGCGCCGACATCGCGCGCGAATCGGCCGACCTGGTCCTGCTCGAGAAAAGCCTGGCCGCGGTCGACGCCGGCGTGCTGGCCGGGCGTACCGTGTTCGGCAACATCGTGAAATACATCCGCATGAGCGCCAGCTCGAACGTCGGCAACATGCTCAGCGTGGTGGGCGCCAGCCTGCTGCTGCCCTTCCTGCCGATGGCGCCGCTGCAGGTGCTGCTCAATACCCTGCTGTACGACTGTTCCCAGACCGCGCTCACGGCCGACCGCGTCGATCCCGGCTGGCTGGCACGGCCGCGCCGCTGGGAACTGGCCAGCCTGCGCCGCTACGTGATCTGCTTCGGCCCGGTCAGCTCGCTGTTCGACTACGCCACCTTCGCCCTGCTCTGGTTCGGCCTGGGGGCGTCAAGCAATGTGGCGCTGTTCCAGACCGGCTGGTTCGTCGAATCGCTGCTGTCGCAGACCCTGATCGTGTACGTGATCCGCACCGGCCTGCCGGGACCGGACGGAACAGGCGCGACACGCCCGGCGCCGCTGCTGCTGGCGGCCAGCCTGCTGGTGGGGGGCATCGGCCTGTGGCTGCCGTTCTCGCCGCTGGCGCCGCTGTTCGGCTTCGTGCCGCTGCCGCCGGCCTACTGGGGCGGCTTGTGCGCGATCCTGGCGGCCTACGCCGGCCTGACCCTTCTGGTGAAACGCCGGCTGCTGCGCCGCTACGGCAACGGTTGAAGCGACGCCTCCGGCAGCAGGACGGCGGCGCCGTCGATGCGCCCGGCGCGCAGGTCGGCCAGCGCCGCGTTCGCGTCTTCCAGCGCATAGGGGCGGACCGTGGCGGCGACTTCGCCCCCGTCGACCAGGGCCAGGTAGGCCGCGCCGTCGGCGCGCGTCAGGTTCGCCACCGAGCGCAGGCAGCGCTCGCCCCACAGCAGCGCATACGGGAACGCCGGGATGTCGCTCATGTGGATGCCGGCGCAGACCACCACGGCGCCGGGCGCGCACGCCGCCAGCGCCTGCGGCACCAGCTCGCCGGCCGGGGCGAACAGGATGGCGGCGTCGAGCGCGGCGGGCGGCATGTCGCCCGCCGCCCCGGCCCAGCTGGCGCCGAGGGCGCGCGCGAAGTCCTGCGAACGGCGGTCGCCGGGGCGGGTGAACGCGTAGAGCTCGCGTCCCTGGCGCAGGGCCAGCTGGGCCAGCAGGTGGGCGGCGGCGCCGAAGCCGTATAGCCCGAGCCGGTGCGCGGCGCCGGTCATCGCGTACGCCCGGTAGCCGATCAGGCCGGCGCACAGCAGCGGCGCGGCCTGGGCGTCGCCGCAGGCGGCGGGCAGCGCGAAGCAGTATCGCTCGTCGGCGAGGGTGTATTCGGCAAAGCCGCCATGGCGGTCGTAGCCGGTGAAGACCGGACGCTCGCACAGGTTTTCGCGCCCGCCCAGGCACGGGCCGCAGGCGCCGCAGGTGCCTCCGAGCCAGGGCACGCCGACGCGCGCGCCGGGCCGGAAGCGCGTGGCCAGCGCACCGGCCGCAACCACGGCGCCGACGATTTCATGGCCGGGCACCAGCGGCAGCAGGTGCGGCGCGAGCTCGCCGTCGGCGATGTGCAGGTCGGTGCGGCAGACGCCGCAGGCGCGCACGCGCAGCAGGATCTCGTGCCCGGCCGGGACCGGAACGGGCAGGGTCGCGGCGCGCAGGGGCCGGCCCGGGGCGTCGAGCAGCATCGCCCGCATGGTCGAAGGCGACATCGTATCCGCCTGCACCGCGGCCATGCCCACCCGCCTGCCCTGCCCCGGCCTACTGCACCGTGATCTGCTTGTGCGCCGTGCCCGGTTTCTTGGGCAGGGTCAGGTGCAGCACGCCGTCCTGGTACTTCGCTTCGGTCTTGGTGTCGTCGACTTCCTGCGGCAGGCTGAAGCTGCGGTATTGCGAGCCGCTGTAGCGCTCGCTGTAGACCATGCCGCCGCTGGTCTGCTGCTTTTCCTCCTGCACGGTGGCGCTGATGGAGATGCGGTTGCCGTCGACCGCGACCTGGATGTCCTCCTTCTTCAGGCCCGGCATGTCGGCCTTGACCTCGTAGGCCTGGTCGGTTTCGCTGACGTCGACGCGGATCTGGCGCTCGCCGTCGAGGCCGCGCAGGGCCGTGGAGACGGGGAAGTCGCGCATGAAGTCCTCGATGCTGCGGAAGGGGTCCAGGCGCATGATGTCGCGGATCGGGTCGTAGCGCGTCAGGTTGCTTGCCATGATGTGCTCCTCGAAAGTGTTGGTCGGAAAATGAACGGGCCTGCGGCGCCGGCGCGCGCACGCCGCGCCTCGATCGCCGATCGCCGCAGATGCGAGCATCCTAGGACGCGTGTCGAGCCGGTGTCTGATCCGCGTCAAACCGTGCCGCTTGATTTAACCGCCATTACCGTCATGCGTGCCCGATGCCGGCGCCGCTGTAGAGGCGCTCGAAGTCGGCGATCGGCACCGGCCGCCCCAGCAGGTAGCCCTGCAGCGCGCCGCAGCCGCCGTCGACCAGGAAGCTGCGCTGTTCCTCGTGCTCGACGCCCTCGGCGACGATGTCGAGCCTGAGCGTGCGCGCCAGCGCGATGATCGCCTCGACGATCGGGGCCGCGTCCGGGTCGAGGTGGACGTCGTGCACGAAGGAGCGGTCGATCTTCAGCGCGGCCAGCGGAAAGCGGCGCAGGTAGGCCAGCGAGGAGTAGCCGGTGCCGAAGTCGTCGAGCGAAAAGTGCACGCCCAGCGCGCACAGCGCATGCATGCGCTCGATGGTCTCGGCGACGTTCTCGGCGAACACGCTTTCGGTCAGTTCCAGGCACAGCCGGGAAGGCGGCGCGCCGCTCTGCAGCAGGATGCGCGCCACCTGCTCCGGGAAATCGGCGCTGCGCAGCTGCTGGACGCTGACGTTTACCGCCAGCTTGAGCTTGCCGAGCACGGGTTCGCCGCGCCAGCGCGCCAGCGCGCGGCAGCTTTCCTCGAGCACGTGCAGGCCGAGCGGCACGATCAGGCCCGAGGCCTCGGCCAGGCCGATGAACTGGTCCGGGCCGAGCAGGACGCCGTCGGCGCGGCGCCAGCGCAGCAGCACCTCGGCCCCGAGCAGCCCGCCCTGGCAGTCGAACTGCGGCTGGCAGTAGAGCACGAACTGGTGCGCCGCCAGACCATCGCGCAGGGCCCGCTCCATGCCGGCCTGGCGCTCGGCCGCGGCCTGCATGCCGGGGTCGAAGAAGCGCACCGTATTGCGGCCCTCGGCCTTGGCCCGGTACATCGCCATGTCGGCCTGCTTCAACAGGGAATCGATGTCGCCCGAGGCGCCGTCGAACAGCGCCACGCCCATGCTCGGCGTGCTGGCGAACAGGCGCTCGCCGAGCAGGTAGGGCCGCTCCAGGGACGCGCGCAGCTTGTCGACCACGTGGGTCGCCTCGCCGGCGGCCTCCTCGGCCGTGCCGCCCAGGTCTTCCAGCACCAGCACGAACTCGTCGCCGCCGAGGCGCGCCAGGTGGTCGCTGTGGCGCAGCGCCAGGCGCAGGCGCTCGGCCACCTGGCGCAGCAGGGCGTCGCCGACGGCGTGGCCCATGGTGTCGTTGATCAGCTTGAAGTTGTCGAGATCGAGGAAGACCACCGCCCCCAGGCCCCGGCTGCGCGCGCTGCGCGCCAGCACCTTGCCGAGCTCCTCGACCAGCAGGCGCCGGTTCGGCAGGCCGGTCAGCTGGTCGAAATAGGCCAGCTCGTGGATGCGGCGCTCGGCGCGCTTGCGCTCGGTAAGGTCGGTGTTGGTGCCCGACACGCGCAAGGGGGTGCCGTGGGCGTCGCGCAGCACGAAGCCGCGCGACAGTACCGGCACGAAATGGCCGTCGCGGTGACGCAGCCGGAATTCCACCGAATAGCATTCGCGCCGGCCGGCCAGCAGCGCCCCCATGTAGGCCTCGACGCCGGGCCGGTCCTCGGGGTGGGTCAGTTCCAGCCAGAGACCGGCGTGCGGCGCCAGCGCACCGGGCGCGTAGCCCAGCATGTGCCACCAGCGCTCGGAGTAGTACACCTCGCCGCTGACCAGGTCGCAGTCCCAGGGCGCGTCGGTCGAGCCGCGCAGCACCAGGCGCAGGCGCTGCTCGGACTTCTGCAGGCGCTGCTTGGCACGTTTCAGCGAGGTGCAGTCGGTGAAGCAGACCACCACCTGGCGCAGGCGGCCGTCGGCGTCGTTCTCGGGATAGGCGTTGCAGATCAGCCAGCGCAGCGGCTTGCGGCCGGCGCCGGGCACGCCGACGACCAGGTGCGCGATCTTGCGGCGCGTGCGCAGCACCACGTTCACCGGAAACTGTGCGGCGGGCATCGGGCTGCCGTCGGTGCGCACGAAGCGCCAGGCGACACTGCTGGACTCGACGCCGGCGAGCGCTTCGCAGCTCTGGCCGAGCAGTTCGCAGGCCAGGGGATTGGCGTGGAGGATGCGGCCGTCGGCGCCGTGCACGACGACGCCCGCCGGCAAATGATCGAGCAGCTCGTCGAGCCGGCGCTGGAGGTCCTCGGCGGTACTGGAAACCATGATGCGCTACCCAGGATGCGACCGGCACAGTCTAGCATGGCCGGCCAAACGCGGCGCGCCCCTGCGGGCCGGGCAGATGAAGATATTGGATTTTGATGTGCATCAAAGGAGCAGACGCACAAGCACCGGAGACTCGCCCTCTTCTTTCTCATTTTTTGTTTCGAGGCAGACCATGAAATACCGCCCCATCCGGATGCCGGCCCACGCGGCCTGCGCAGTGCTGCGCCACGGGCGGCGCCTGCTGCGCGCGCGCGTGTCCGCCCTGCTGGCCCTGCCCGACGCCGCCTTCGCGCAAGCCTTTCCCGGCGTGGTGGCGGCCGTCGAAGCCGCCTTCCGCCACGAGGAAGCCCTGCTCGAATTGCTGGGCGAGGCCTGCCTGCACCCGCGCCGCGCCGACCACGCCGTCATCCTGTGCGCCCTGCATCGCAGCGCGGCGCGCGTCGAGGGCGGCGACCTGGAACGCGGGCGCCAGGTCATCGCCGCCCTCGACGCGATCCTGGCGCCGCCGGCGGCCTTCCTGCCGGCGCGCGGCGCGGCGCGGCCGCCCGTATGGCTGGGGCGCTGAGCGGGGACCGTGCTCAGCCGGCGCGCATCGCCTTGCCAAAACGCGCCAGCGCCAGCCCGAACAGCGCGGCGCCGCAGGCCAGCAAGGCCAGCAGCGGGCGCCAGACGGCGTCCAGGCCGGCGCCGCGGAACAGGGTCGCCTGGCTCAGTTCCACGAAATGCGTGGTCGGCGCCAGCAGCATCAGCTGGCGCAGCAGGTAGGGAATGCTTTCGCGCGGGGTATTGGCGCCGGACAGCATTTCCAGCGGCAGCAGCACCAGGATCACCAGCATCCCGAACTGCGCCATGCTGCGCACCAGGGTCGCCAGCAGGATGCCCAGCGAGCAGGTGGCGAACAGGTGGGCCAGGGCGCCGGCCAGGAACAGCGCCGGCGCGCCCCCGACGGCGACGCCGAGCAGGCCGCGCAGCACGACCAGCAGGGCGAGCGCCGCCGCCAGCAGCACCACCGCCGCCATCGCCCACAACTTGGCCAGCATGATCTCGAGCACGCTCACCGGCATCGCCAGCAGGTGCTCGACGGTACCGTGCTCGCGCTCGCGGATCAGGGCCGCGCCGGTGACGATCACCGACAGCATGGTGATGTTGTTGACGATCTCCATCAGGCCGCCGAACCAGGACGGCGCCAGCGCCGGGTTGAAGCGCGCCCTGAGCGCCAGCGTCGCCTGCGGCTGCGCCGGGGCGCGCACCCGGGCCAGGAAGGCGGCGACCTCGCCGAGCGCGATCGCGCGGATGTAGCCGCTGCCGGTAAACGCCTGGCTCATGCGGGTGGCGTCGACGTTCAGCTGCAGGGCGGCGTCGCGCCCGGCCAGCACGCGGCGCTGGAAGCCGGCCGGGATCACCAGCACGAAGGTGGCGCGGCCGCGGTCGAGCCGTTCGTCGGCCTCAAACAAGGCGATTTCCTCGGGCGCCAGGAACTGCGGCGGCGCAAAGGCGGCGCGAATGCGCAGCGACAGCGGCGAGCGGTCCTCGTCGACGATCGCCAGGGCGGCGCGGCTCAGGGTGTCGGGCTGGGCGGTGGCGGCGACCCAGACCCCGGCCGTGAAGCTGTACACGATCAGGACCAGCATCACCGGGTCGCGCGCCAGGCTCCACAACTCCTTGACGCCGAGGCGCCAGACCTTGCGCAACGCGGGCGCGGCCATGCCTAGCGTTCCTGGCGCGGCAGCGCCGCGATGGCCAGGCCCAGGATCACCGGCGCCGCCGCCGCCAGCGCCAGGAAGTCGGGCGCCAGCTCGGCGAAACCGAGCGCCTTGCCGAACACGCCGCGCGCGATGGTCAGCATGTGCGAGGCCGGGTAGGCTTCGCCCACCACCCGCCCGGCGCCCTGCAGGGCCGTCACCGGATGGATCAGGCCGGCGAACTGGATGGCCGGCAGCATGGTGCCGATCATGGTGAAGAACAGCGCCCCGATCTGGCTGCGCGTGAAGCTCGAGGCCAGCAGGCCCATGCCGGTCGAGCAGATGCAATACAGCAGCGTGGCCGTGAAAAAGGCGGCGACGCTGCCCTTCAGCGGCACCCCGAGCGGTCCCACCGCCACCAGGGTCATCAGCACGGCATTGCCCAGCGCAAGCAGCACGTAGGGCGCTTGCTTGCCCAGCAAGAACTCGCTGCGCCGCAGCGGCGTCACGTACAGGTTCACGATCGAACCCAGCTCCTTTTCGCGCACCACCGCCAGCGCCGCCTGCATCGCCGGCAGGTTCAGCAGCAGGATGGCGATGATCGCCGGCACCATCGCCGGCAGGCTGCGCACGTCGGGGTTGTAGCGGAAGCGGGTCTCGACGCGCACCGGGCCGGCGGCGACCGGCCCCGGCCCGGCGCGCCGTTCGAGCCAGTCCTGGTGCAGGCCTTCGACATAGCTGGCGATCGTTTCGGCGCGCACCGGATTGACGCCGTCGATCCAGGCGCCCACCGCCGCCGGGCGGCCGTGCGCCAGCGTGCGCGCGAAGCCGGGCGGGATCTCGATCGCCAGCGCCAGTTCGCCCGAGCGCATGCGCCGGTCGAGCTCGGCGTAACCGGACAAGGGCGGACGCTCGGCAAAGTAGGACGAACCGGCCAGCCCGGCCGCGTAGTCGCGGCTGAGCACGGTGGCGTCGCGGTCGAGCACGGCGTAGCGCAGGTCCTCGACATCCATGCCGATGCCGTAGCCGATCACCACCATCAGCAGCAGCGAGCCGAGCGTGGCCAGCGCCGCGCGCACCGGGTCGCGCAGCAGCTCCAGGGTTTCGCGCCGGCAGCAGGCGGCGCTGCGCGCCAGCCAGGCGCGGACCGGACCGCTGCGGCGCGCGCTGGCGGGCGCCGGCGGCCAGCGCGGCGCGGCCCCCGTCTCCGCTTCCTCCCCGGCCGCGCCCGCCGCCCCCTCCTCGCGCAGCCAGCCGATGAAGGCTTCCTCGAGCGTGGCCACACCGCGTTGGGCGCACAGGGCGCGCGGCGCGCCGCTGGCCAGCACCCGGCCGGCATGCATCAGCGCGACCCGGTCGCAGCGCTCGGCCTCGCGCATGAAATGGGTCGAGATGAAGATGGTCACGCCGTCGCGCCGCGCCAGCGCCAGCATCTGGTCCCAGAAATCGTCGCGCGCCACCGGGTCCACGCCCGATGTCGGCTCGTCGAGGATCAGGAGTTCGGGGCCATGCACCAGGGCCACCGCCAGCGACAGGCGCTGGCGCACGCCGGGCGGCAGCCGCCCGGGCAAGGCGTCGAGCACCGGCTCCAGGCCGAAACGGCGCGCCAGCGCCGCGCAGCGCGCCGCCGCCACCGCTTCGGGCAGGTCGAACAGGCGCGCGTGCAGCCGCAGGTTCTGGCGCACCGTCAATTCGCCATACAGCGAAAAGCCCTGCGACATGTAGCCGACCCGGCGCCGCGCCTGCGGGTCGGCGTGCGCCAGCGGCCGCCCGAACAGGCGCGCCTCGCCGCCGCTCGGCGCCAGCAGCCCGGTCAGCATCTTCATGGTGGTGGTCTTGCCGCAGCCGTTCGAGCCGATGAAGCCGAAGATTTCGCCGCGTGCGATGCGGAAGCTGACCTCGCGCACCGCCGTGAAGTCGCCGAAGCGGCGCGACAGCTTGCGCGCCTCGATCGCCGGCTCGCCGTCCGCCGGCGCGGGGGGCGCGCGGCCGGAAACCGGTTCGGCTGCGGAATCGGCCCCGCCACCTGGGCCAAGAGACGGCGCGGGCGTGCGCCGCGCGGCGGGCAGCAGCGCCACGAAGGCCTGCTCCAGGCTGGCCGCGCCGCTCGCTGCCAGCAGTTCGGCGGGCGTGCCCGTGGCCAGCAGGCGCCCGCCGTCGAAGGCGGCCAGGCGCTCGAAGCGGCGCGCCTCGTCCATGTAGGCGGTCGCGGCCAGCACGGTCAGCGCCGGCCGCGCGGCCCGGATCGCGGCGATCAGTTCCCAGAACTGGACCCGCGCCAGCGGATCGACGCCGGTGGTCGGTTCGTCGAGGATTAATAAGTCGGGCTCATGAATGAGGGCGCAGCATAAGCCCAGCTTCTGCTTCATGCCGCCCGACAATTGCCCCGCCGGCCGCCCGAGAAACTCGTGCAGCCCGGTGGCGCGCGCCAGCAGGGCGATGCGGCTGCGCGCCGCCGCCGCGTCCTGGCCGAACAGGCGCGCGAAATACGCCAGGTTTTCGGCGACGCCGAGGGTCGGGTACAGGTTGCGTCCCAGCCCCTGCGGCATGTAGGCGATGCGCGGGCAGGCCTGGGCGCGCCAGGCCGCGCTGCGCATGTCGCCGCCCAGCACCCGCACCGCGCCCTGCTGGATGCGGCGCGCCCCGGCCAGCACCGCCAGCAGGCTCGACTTGCCGGCGCCGTCCGGACCGATCAGGCCGGTGAGGCTGCCGGCCGGCAGCGCCAGGTCGACGCCGTCGAGCGCGCGCACGCGGCCGTAGCGCAGGCCGAGGCCGGCGACCCGCACCGCCTCGGCCGGGGCGCCCCGCGCGGCCTCATGTGCGGCGTCATGCGCGGCCTCATGTGCAGCCTCATGTGCGGCATCATGCGTGGCGTCCTTCGCCGCATCCTTCGCCGAGCCCGTCATCGCGCCTCCCGCAGCGCCAGCTCGGGCGGCCAGGGCCGGCGCGGGTCGAGCCGGACCCAGGCCACGCCCGGCACCCCGGCCTTGATGTAGCGCGGATAGCGCGCCAGCAGGCGGCGGTCGACCTGGGCCTTGACCTGGAACACCAGCTTTTCGCGCTCGCTGGCGGTCTCGACCGACTTGGGCGTGAACTGGGCTTCGCTCGCCACATAGGCGATCGAAGCCGGCACCACGAAGCCGGGGGCGGCGTCGAGCCGCAGGCGCACCTCGGCGCCCAGCGCCAGCCGGCCGGCGGCGGCCTCGGGCACGAAGAAGCGCATGTAGACGTCGCTCAGGTCGATCAGGTTCAGCACCTTGCCGCCCGCCGCCAGCACCTCGCCGGGCTCGGCCACGCGGTACTGGACGCGCGCCGCGCGCGGCGCGACCAGCACGCCCTCGCGCAGCTCGGCGTCGATGCGGGCCGCGCCCGCCTGCGCGACCGCGACCGCCGAGCGCGCCCCCACCAGCTGGGCCTGCGCCGCCTGGGCCGCCGCGCGGGCGGCCGCTTCGCCGGCCTGCGCCGCCGCCAGCGCCGCCGCGTTGGCGCCGACCCGGGCGCGGTCGTCGTCGAGCTCCTGGGCGGCGGCGGCGCCGGCCGCGGCCAGCGTGACCGAGCGCGCCAGGCGCCGCTGCGCCGCGTCGAGTTCGCTGCGGCGCTGGGCGACGACGGCGGCCGCCGCCAGCGCGTCGCTGCGCCGCACCGCCAGCGCGGCCGCGGCGTCGGCCACGGCGTCGCGCGCCGCCTGGACCCGGGCCGCCGCTTCGGTACGCGCCGCTTCCAGCGCCGGCAGGTCCATGCGCGCGAGCACCTGGCCGGCGCGCACCAGGTCACCCTCGTCGACCAGGATCTCGGCGATGCGCCCGGCCTGCTGGGTGGCGATGTCGATCTCGGTGGCCTCGATGCGCCCGTTGCCGCCGATCAGGTTGGGGTCGGGCGCCGCCGCGCGCATGCTGCGGTAGCCGTAGGCGGCGCCGAGCAGGGCGAGGACGACAAGCGCGGCGATGCCGACGCGTGACAGGTGGCGGTTCATGGGCGGTCCAGTATCGTGGTTCGACCGCGCCGCCGCCGCGCGGTGCGGCACGGTTGCCTGACGCACATCAAGTTGGCCCCTACTGCACGCTGGCAGGCGACGGGGCTGCGTTTGATCTGGATCAAAGAATAGAGCGGCGCGCGCGGCGATCCTTGCGAACTGCGAACGGTCCAAGTGCGTTCGCGGAAGGACGACATGAAAGCAAGCAAGGCGGCCGCGGCCCAGGCCGCGCAGGCCCTGCGCAGCCTGTTCCGGCCGCTCGGCAAGGGCATGCAGCCGGCCTTCGACGCGGCCGTGGACGCCGACCTGGCGCGCCTGCTGCCGGTGCTCGGCCCGGTCTTCGGCGTCTTCATCCTCGCCTTCGGCGCCTGGGACGCCTGGCTCGATCCCGCGCGCGCGGGCCTGACCCTGCGCATCCGGGTCGCGCTGGTGCTGGCCGGCGCCCTGGCCTACGGCGCCGGCCCCCTGCTGCCGCGCCCGGGCTGGCGCTGCGCCTGGCTGTACGCCACCCATGCCGGCGCGATGGTGCTGTGCGCCGCGCTGTTGCCGCAGGGCCTGGTCCTGGCGCTGCCCGGCCTGACCGGCGCCCTGTTCCTGCTGGCCCTGGTCGAACCGCGGCCGCGCCGCTTCCTGCTGGCCGGCCTGGCGCCGGCGCTGCTGCTGGCCCTGCTTGCCGCGCGCCGGCTGGCGCCGCCGGTGCTGGCGAACACCCTGCTGCTGTACGGGCTCACCTGGGCGCTGGCGCTGGGCGTGGCGCTGGCCAGGCTGCACCTGCGCCGGCGCGCCTTTCTGGCCGAACAGGCGCTGCTGGACGCGGTGCGCCGCGACAGCCTGAGCGGCGCCCTGACGCGCGCCTACGCCACCGAGCTGGCGGGCCACGACCTGGCCCTGGCCCGGCGCCACCGGCGGCCGCTGGCGCTGGCCATGCTCGACATCGATTACTTCAAGCGCGTCAACGACCGTTTCGGCCACGCGGCCGGCGACCGCGCCCTGTGCGCCATGGTGGCCGCCTGCAAGGAGCAGCTGCGCGCCAGCGACTACATCGGCCGCCTGGGCGGCGAGGAATTCGTCTGCGTGATGCCCGACACCGGCGCGGCCGAGGCCCTGGCCTGCGCCGAGCGCATCCGCGAGGCGATCGCGGCGCTGTGCCTGCCGACCGAGGCCGGGCCGCTGCGCTTCACGGTCAGCGCCGGCGTGGCCGAGCTGGGGCCGGAATACGCGGACTGGGCGGCCCTGCTGCGCGCGGCCGACGGCGCCCTGTACCGGGCCAAGCGCGACGGGCGCAACCGCAGCGTGCTGGCGCCGCCGGCCGCGGGCGCCGCCGCCCCGGCCTGACGCGCGGGCCGCGATCAAACGCCGAGTTCGGGCGCGCCGCAGTCGGCGCCGCTGGCGGCCAGCACCCCGCTCCAGTCGCGGATGATGCGCCGGTACGCGACGCCGGCGCGGCGGATGCGGCGCGCCATGTCGAACAGCCCGTTGGCATTGACATGGCCGCGCGCCTCGCGCAGGTCGATGTCCCAGTCGACCTGGTCGGTCAGGCTGTACCAGGTGAAGCCGATCACCGGAATGCCCTCCTGGCGCAGGCGCAGCACGTTGGCCCACTGGCGCTCGAGCCAGAACGCCGCGTTCAGGCCCTGCAGCTGGTTGGTCTCGGTGTGCATCACGGGCAGCCGGTAGCGCGCGTGGTACTGGCGCGTCAGGCCGTAGTAGCCGAGCACGTTCGAGGCGCGGGTGACGCGGTCGGCGAACACCACCTGCTCGCTGCCCTCGTAGTAGTCGGTCCCCATCACGCAGCGCCGGCGCGGGGCGCCGCGCATGAAGGCGGCCAGGCGCGCGCGCGGCATGCCGTTGGCCAGCAGGTAGGCCCTGACCTCGGGACCGGGCATGCGGCCGTAGTTCAGGTCGAGCGAGAGGAAGCGGCGCTCGTTCAGCCAGGCCGACCAGGGCGCGGCCTGCGGGTCGTGCGGATGGTGGTAGCGCGTGGTTTCGCTCTGCACGAACCAGGCGTCGCATTCTTCGGCGATGGCCTCGGCGGCGCGCCGGTTGGCGTCCACCACGTGCCCGAGGGCGCGCACGAAGGCGGCGTCGTCGGCCAGCCCCTCGTTCCAGAAGCCGCGCAGCGCCGAGTACTCGGCCGTCACCAGCATTTCGTTGACCGGCGTGTACAGCCAGATCCATGGATAGCGCCGCGCAAAGGCGCGCGCATACTCGGCGAAACAGGCCGGGAAGTCGGGATTCTGGAAGTTGCCGAGCCAGTCGGGCAGGCCGAAGTGGCAGAGGTCGGCGATCGGCACGATGCCGAGCCGGCGCAGCTCGGCGAAGGCGGCGTCGGCGAACGCCCAGTCGTAGCGGCCGGGGCCAAGGTGGGTGCGGTAATAGGCCGGGCCATAGCGCAGGCAGCGGATGCCGAGTTCGTGCACCAGGCGGAAATCCTCGCGCCAGAGCCGGTCGTGGCCCGAGGCCTGCATCTGGTCGATGCGGCAGGGCTTGCCGTCGGGCCCGCGCACCAGCGGCGCGCTGTTTTCGATGCCGGTGCAGAACGAGAACGAACGGGTCAGCGTGGCCGCCGTGAGCGGCAGGCAGGGACGGGTGGGCCGGGACGTGTCCATGCCGCCAGCATGGCCGCCGCGCTTGCCGGCGGCTTGAGGTGCGTCAATGCCGACGCGGCGGACGCCGCTTCTTTCCGCCGCCCGGTCATTGTTTCGTTTGACTTGGATCAATGACCGCGACCGTGCTTCCTTTTTATCGTGTGCAGATCACCACCCGCCGCCCCGCCATGTCCGCTGCCCGCTCGACCGCCCTGCTCTGCCTCTGCCTGCTGCTGCCGGCGCAGCCGCCGCGCGCCGGCCCGATCCAGCCGGCGCCGCCCGCCGCCTCCGCCGCCACGGCATCCGCCGCCCCCGCCCCGGCCTCGCTCTGGCTGGCGGGCGACGCCGCCCAGGCGCGCCAGGCCGTGGCGCTGCTCGAGGCGGCCGCCGAACACGGCCTCGACCCCGCGCACTACCGCGCCGCCGAGCTGGCGCAGGCGCTGGCGGCGCCGCGCGGCCCGGACGCCGACGCCGCCCTCGCGCGCGCCCTCGACGGCGCCATGCTGCGCTACCTGGCCGACCTGCACGGCGGCCGCGCGCCGCTGGCCTACCGCGCCGGCACGCCGGCGCCGCCCTGGGACGCGGCCGCGGTCCTGGGCGCCGCCTTGCGCGGCGGGCGGCTGGCGCAAGCGGTCGAGGAAGCGGCGCCGGCGATCCCGCTGTACGCGCGGGTGCGCGCCGGCCTGGCCCGCTACCGCGCGCTGGCCCAGGCGCACCCGGACTGGCCGCCGCTGCCGCCGCCAGGACCGGCCGGCACGACGCCCGGCGCCGCCTATCCGGGCGCGGCCCTGCTGCGCGAGCGCCTGCGCCTGCTGGGCGACCTCGCCCCCGGCGACGAGCCCGGCGGCGAGGCGCAGTACGGGGAGCAGGATGGAGAGCAGGACCAGGCGCAGGATGGCGTCGTGCCGGCGCAGGCGCTGGCCCGTTTCCAGGCGCGCCACGGCCTGGTGCCCGACGGCGTGCCCGGTCCGCTCACCCTGGCGGCGCTGGCGGTGCCGCCGGCGCGCCGCGCGGTCCAGCTCGGGCTGACGCTGGAACGCCTGCGCTGGCTGCCGGCGCTGGCGCCGGGACCGATGGTGGCGGTCAACCTGCCGGCCTACCGCCTGTGGGCCTTCGACAGCCGCGACGCCGCCGCCGCGCCGCTGGAAATGCGCATCATCGTCGGCAAGGCCGCCGCCGCCCCGACCCCGCTGTTCGTCGGCACGCTGCGCTACCTGGAACTGAATCCCTACTGGAACGTCCCGCACAGCATCGCGGTGAAGGAAATCCTGCCGCGCCTGGCGCGCCAGCCCGGCTACCTGCGCGGCAACGACATGGAGATCGTCGACGCGTCCGGACGGGTGCTGCCCGCGGCCGGCCCCGCCGCGCTGGCGGCCGTGCGCGCCGGCACGGCCCGCATCCGCCAGCGGCCCGGTCCGCGCAACGTGCTCGGGGCGCTGAAGTTCGCCATGCCGAACCCGATGGACATCTACCTGCACGCGACCTCGGCCCAGGAACTGTTCGCGCGCAGCCGCCGCGACCTCAGCCACGGCTGCATCCGGGTCGAGGCGCCGCTGGCGCTGGCGCAGTTCGTGCTCGCCGACCCGGCGCGCTGGAACGGCGCCGCGCTGGAGGCGGCGATCCGCAGCGGCCGCACGCGCACCCTGAACCTGCCGGCGCCGGTTCCGGTGGTGCTGTTCTATGCCACCGCCGTCGCCGACCGCGCCGGCCGGGTGCTGTTCGCCGACGACATCTACGGCCTCGACCCCGCCCTGGAACGGGCGCTGGCCGCCCCATGACCACGCGCCCGCGATGCGCGCCATGCCTGCACAGGAGAATTGAATGAAGCAGCCATCCGATCTGGTCCTGCCCTTCGCCGAGGTCGGCCTCGACGACCTGGCCCTGGTGGGCGGCAAGAACGCCTCGCTCGGCGAGATGGTGCGCGAACTCGGCGCCGCCGGCGTGCGCGTGCCGGACGGCTTCGCCGTCACCGCCGCCGCCTACCGCGCCACGCTCGACCGCGCCGGCGCCTGGGACGCCCTGCACGCCGCGCTCGACGGCCTCGACCCGGGCGACGTCGACGACCTGGCGCGGCGCGCCGCGCGCGCCCGCGCCATCGTCGTGGCGGCGCCGCTGCCTCCCGGGCTCGAGGCCGCCATCCTGCGGGCCTGGGAAGTCCTGCGCGCCGAATACGGACCCGGCCTGACCGTGGCCGTGCGCAGCTCTGCCACCGCCGAGGACCTGCCCGGCGCCAGCTTCGCCGGCCAGCACGAGAGCTACCTTAACGTCGGCGCCGGTCCCGCCCTGCTGGCGGCCATCCGGCGCTGCTTCGCCAGCCTGTTCACCGACCGCGCCATCGTCTACCGCAGCGCCAACGGCTTCGACCACTTCAAGGTCTGGCTGTCGGTCGGGGTCATGAAGATGGTGCGCGCCGACCTCGCCAGTTCCGGGGTCGTCTTCACGCTCGACACCGAGACCGGCTTTCGCGACCTGGTGCTGGTGACCGGCGCCTGGGGCCTGGGCGAGAACGTGGTGCAGGGCACGGTCGACCCCGACGAATACGGGGTCTTCAAGCCGGCCCTGCGCGCGGGCCGGCGCACCCTGCTGCGCCGGCGCCTGGGCGGCAAGGAAATCCGGATGGTCTACGCGGCGCCGGGCGCCGCCGCGGCCACGCGCAACGAGCCGACCGCGCCCGCCGAGCGCGCGCGCTTCTGCCTCGACGACGACGCCGTGCTGGAACTGGCGGCGGCGGCGCTGCGCATCGAGGAGCACTACAGCGCGCGCGCCGGGCACCCGGTGCCGATGGACATCGAATGGGCGCGCGACGGCATCGACGGCAAGCTCTACCTGGTGCAGGCGCGCCCCGAGACCGTCGCTTCGCGCCGCAGCGCCACCCGGCTCGACGAATACCGGCTGGCGGGCGACGGGCCGCTGCTGGCCAGCGGGCGCGCCGTCGGCGGCAAGATCGCCTCGGGCAAGGCGCGCGTGGTCGCCACCTCCGCCGAGCTGGCCGCCTTCGAAGCGGGCGAGATCCTGGTGGCGGCCGCCACCATGCCGGACTGGGGCACGGTCATGCAGCGCGCCGCCGGCGTTGTCACCGACCGCGGCGGACGCACCTGCCACGCCGCGATCGTGGCGCGCGAGATCGGCGTGCCGGCGGTGGTCGGCTGCGGCGACGCCACCGCCGCCATCCGCAGCGGCGACGAGGTGACCCTGTCCTGCGCCGAGGGCGAGACCGGCCGCGTGTACGGCGGCCGCATCCCGTACACCACCGCCGGCACCGACCTGGCGGCGCTGGCGCTGCCGCGCACCCGCATCATGGTCAACATCGGCAACCCGGACGCGGCCCTGCGCACCAGCTTCCTGCCGAGCGACGGCGTCGGCCTGGCGCGCATGGAATTCATCATCGCCGAGCACATCCGCGTCCATCCGATGGCGCTGGCCCATCCCGAGCGCGTGGCCGACCCGGCCGTGCGCGCCGAGATCGCACGCCTGAGCGCGGCCTCGCCCTCGCCGGCCGACTGGTTCGTGCGCGAACTGTCCGAGGGCGTGGGCACGATCGCCGCCGCCTTCTGGCCGAAACCGGTGATCGTGCGCCTGTCCGACTTCAAGACCAACGAATACGCCAGCCTGCTCGGCGGCGCCGGATTCGAGCCGGCCGAGGCCAACCCGATGCTCGGCTTTCGCGGCGCCGCGCGCTACGCCCACCCGGCCTATGCCGACGGCTTCGCGCTCGAATGCGCCGCCATGCGCCGGGTGCGGCGCGACATGGGCCTGGACAACCTGCGCCTGATGATACCCTTCTGCCGCCGCGTGCCCGAAGCGCGCGCCGTGCTCGACGCGCTGGCGGCGCACGGCCTGGCGCGCGGCCAGGACGGGCTCGAAATCCACATGATGTGCGAGATCCCGAACAACGTGATCCAGATCGACGCCTTTGCCGCCCTGTTCGACGGCTTTTCGATCGGCTCGAACGATTTGACCCAGCTGGTGCTGGGCGTGGACCGCGACTCGGAAACCGTCGCCTTCGATTTCGACGAGCGCGACCCGGGCGTGCTGGAGATGCTGCGCCAGGCCGTCGCCGGGGCCAGGCGCAACGGCCGCCATGTCGGCATCTGCGGCCAGGCGCCCTCGGACTACCCGGAAGTGGCGCGCTTCCTGGTGGAACAGGGGATCGATGCGATCAGCCTGAATCCGGATTCGGTCGTGGCCACGGTGCGCGCCCTGGCCGAGGTCGAACGCGGGCTCGGCATCGCGCCGCGCGCGCCCGATGCGTGATCGGCGTCAAACATCCTGGCGGCAGGCCGCACCGGCGCCGCGCAGGCGGTCTAACGGCATCAGGAACTGCAACCATTCGCCGCCGACCGGGAGAGGAATCGTGACCCAGCTAAACATCGACATGCCGACGGTCGCCGTCTGCTCGGCCGCCGAGTGCGCCTACAATACCGGCAACACCTGCCATGCGCGCGCCATCACGGTGGGCGACGGCGTCCACCCGGGCTGCGACACCTTCCTCGCCGCCGAGCCGCATGCGCGCAACCGCGAGCGCCAAGCCGGCGTCGGCGCCTGCAAGCTTCCGTCCTGCCGCCACAACGACGACTACGAATGCACGGCCGAGCAGATCGAGGTCGGCCACCTGCCCGGCCACGCCGTGTCCTGCCTGCGCTTCACGCCTTGCTGAGCCGCTTCGCCGGGAGGCGCTTTCCGCTATCATGCTTGCCTTGGAACAATTTCCAGCAAGCGCATGGCCGATACCGACTCCCGCTCACCGTGGTCCATCTTCCTCGTCTTCCTGCGCCTCGGCCTGAGCGCGTTCGGCGGGCCGGCGGCCCACCTCGGTTTCTTCCGTGCCGAATTCGTCGCCCGGCGCCGCTGGCTCGACGAGCACAGCTATGCCGACCTGGTCGCGCTGTGCCAGTTCCTGCCGGGACCGGCCAGCAGCCAGGTCGGCATGGCGCTGGGCCTGGCGCGCGCCGGCTACCCCGGCGCCCTCGCCGCCTGGGCCGGCTTCACCCTGCCCTCGGCGCTGGCCCTGATCCTGTTCGCCCTCGGCATGGCGCAGGGCGCCCGCGTCGTCCCGGCGGGGCTGGTGCACGGCCTGCAGGCGGTGGCGGTGGCCGTCGTCGCCCAGGCCGTGTGGGGCATGGCGAGCACGCTGTGCACCGATGCGCCGCGCATCGCCATCATGCTGGCGGCCGCCGCCTTCACCCTGTTCCTGCCTTCGGCCTGGGGCCAGGCCGGCGTGATCGCCGCCGCCGGGCTGGCCGGGCGCCTGTTGTTCCGGCCGGCGCCGCGTGCCGTGCACGATGCGCTGGCGGTCCCGGTCGGACGCCGCGCCGGCCTGTGCTGGCTGGCGCTGTTCCTGTTGCTGCTGGCCGGCCTGCCGCTGGCGGCGCGCTGGCTGCCGGGCCAGGCCCTGGCCAGCGTGGACGCCTTTTACCGCGCCGGCGCCCTGGTCTTCGGCGGCGGCCACGTCGTGCTGCCGCTGCTGCAGGCCGAGGTCGTGGCGCGCGGCTGGGTGAGCAGCGCGGATTTCCTGGCCGGCTATGCGGCGGCGCAGGCCGTGCCCGGCCCGCTGTTCACGTTCGCCGCCTTCCTCGGCGCTGCGATGCATGGCGCGCCCTCGGGCTGGGCCGGCGGCCTGCTGTGCCTGCTGGCCATCTTCGTCCCCGCCTTCCTGCTGGTGGCCGGGGCGCTGCCGTTCTGGGCGCGCTGGCGCGCCGCGCCCGGCATGGCGGCCGCGCTGGCCGGCATCAATGCCGCCGTGGTCGGGCTGCTGCTGGCCGCGCTCTGCCACCTGCTCGGGAGCGGCGCCGTCGCCGCGCCGGCCGACGCCGTGCTGGCCCTGGCCGCGCTGTCCGGACTGATGTATTGGAAACTGCCGCCCTGGCTGGTGATCGCTGCCGGCGCCGCGGCCGGCATCCTGGCCGGCTGGCTGCCCGCCCTCGCCCTCTGAGTTGCCGGGCGCGCACTAGGCCCACGGACGAAAGCGGTCTACACTGGAGACGGATGCGTCACCTCACGCCTTGTCCTGCAACCGGGAGCGCCATATGAAACGCATACTTGTTCCTTGCGACGGATCGCCCAGCGCGCTGCGCGCCGTGCGCCATGTCGCCACCGAAGCGGCGGCCGGAGCCGCCGCCAGCGCCGAGATCGAGCTGCTGCATGTCATCGCACCGATGACCGCGGTCACGCTGGCGGAGGCTTTCTCCGCCCACAGCCTCGACGAGCGCTTTCCGCCGCAGGCGGCGCAGGCGCTGGAGCCGGCCGCCGCCATCCTGGCCGGCGCCGGCCTGCGCTATACCCTGCACTGCCGCTTCGGCGATCCGGCCGCCGAGATCGCGGCCCAGGCGCGCGAATCCGGCTGCGGCGCCATCGTGATGGGCACGCGCGGCCACGGCGCGCTGGCCAGTTTGGTGATCGGCTCGGTCGCCACGCGCGTGGTGCACCTGGCCGAGGTGCCGGTCACGCTGGTGAAGTAGGCGCGGCCGGGCGCGGCGGCGCCAGTGCGCCGGCCAGCCGCAGCGAGACCTCGGCCACCGTGCCCTGGCCGTCGTCCTTGCGGCGCAGGCCGACCGAGGCCGCGTGCTGGCCGGCGATTTCCTTGACGATGGCCAGCCCCAGGCCATGGCCGCCGGGCGCCGCGCCCTGCACCCGGTAGTAGGGCGTAAACAGCTTGCCCATTTCCTCGTCCGGGATCGGCACGCCGTCGTTGGCCACCGTCAGGATCGCGCGCTCGCCGCGCAGCGCCAGCGACACCCCGATCTCGCCCTGCGGCGCGCCGTGCACCGAGGCGTTCTCGACCAGGTTCTGCAGCAGGCGCCGCAGCTGCGAGGGTTCGCCCCAGACCTCGGCGTCGCACGGCGCATCCAGGCCGATGCTTTGCCCGCGCCGTTCGAGCAGAGGGTCGAGCATGCCGATGACGTCGTGGCAGACCGCCAGCAGCGACACGCGCCGGGCGGTGTAGTCATCGCTGCGCGCGCTGATCCGGCTCAGCGTTAGCAACTGCTCGGCCAGCTTGCTGGTGCGGCGCGCGCCGGCCATCGCCTGGGCCAGCGCCTCGCCCCGCTCGCGGTCGCCGGGCGAGCGCATCGCGTTCTCGATGTGCAGCTGGACGGCGGCGATCGGGGTGCGGATCTCGTGGGCGGCGGCGTCGATGAAGCGCTGCTCGCGCTCGAAGGCGGCCTGGATGCGGCCAAGCAGCTGGTTCAGTTCGGTGACGATCGGCGCCAGCTCGATCGGGGTGGCCGGCAACACCACCGGGTCGAGCGAATCCGGACTGCGCGCGGCGATGCGCGCGGCCAGGTCGCGCAGCGGGCGCATGCCGCGCAGCAGCACCAGGTTCACCGCCAGCAGCATCAGCAGGCCGCCGGCCGCCAGCGGCGCGGTGATCGACATGCCGATGTACTCGGCCAGCTCGCCGCGCACTTCTTCCTTCTCCGCCGTAAGCACCCAGATCCGGCCCGAGCGCAGCGCGAACACTTCCCAGGTGGTGCCGCCCAGGTGCTGGGTGCTGAAGCCGGGCGCCAGCCTGGCCAGCGGCGCGTCCGGCGCGGAGGCCGACCTGGCCAGCAGGACCCCGTCGTCGCGCCAGACCTGGAAGGCGATCTTGGTCTCGTAGCGGTGGCCGGAACGCTCGGGCACGCTGCTGGTCGAAGTTTCGAGCTCGGGCGGCAGCGCGATCACCAGCGGGTGCGCCAGCGTGGCGGTGGCTAGCTGGCGCCCGGCCAGGGCCTCGAGTACGCGCGCCGAGGTGGCCAGGCGCGCGCTGAACAGTTCCTCGGATTCGTGGCGCGCCACCAGGTTGGCCGTCAGCCCGATGCCGCCGAAGATCAGCACGATGCAGGCGAAGGTGGCCGCCACCAGCCGGCGCCGGCTCGAGTAGGTGCGGGTAGGCGCGCTCATTCGCCGACGTCGCCGAGGCGGTAGCCGACCCCGCGGATGGTCTTGATCGCCGCCGCCCCGAGTTTCTTGCGCAGGTGGTGGACGTGGACGTCGATGGTGTTGCTTTCCGCGCCCTCGCCCCAGCCGTACAGGGTTTCCTCGAGCTGGGCGCGGCTGAACACGCGCAGCGGCTGCTCGGCCAGCTGCTTGATCAGCATGAACTCGAGCCGCTGCAGATCGACCGGCTCGCCTTCCCAGGCCGCCTGCAGGCTTTCCAGGTCGAGCGCCAGCCTGCCGCGTTCGAGCCGGTTGACCGGGCGCCCGCCCGAGCGCCGGGCCAGCACGCGCAGGCGCGCCAGCAGTTCGTCGAGCTCGAAGGGCTTGACCAGGTAGTCGTCGGCGCCCAGGTCCAGGCCCTGCACGCGGTCGCGCATGGCGTCGCGCGCCGACAGGATCAGGATCGGCAGGCCGTTGCCGCCGGCGCGCACCTGCTCCAGCACCCGGGTGCCGTCCAGGCCGGGCAGCCCGAGGTCGAGCACGGCCAGGTCGAAGGCATTGTCGCGCAGCGCGGCCAGCGCCGAGACGCCGTCGCGCACGTGCTCGACGCTGTAGTGCGCGCGGCGCAGGGCCACCAGCAGGCCGCTGGAGAGCAGTTCGTCGTCTTCGATCAGGAGCAGCCTCAAGAACGCATTCCTTCCGTTTTCCCCGTCACTTCTTTCCTCCCGAGATTTTCGCCAGCAGCGCCTCGATCTCGCCGCGCCGCCCGTCGTCGGCCAGCTTGCGTCCCGCACGCGCCGGCGCCTGCAGGGCCTTGCGCAGGTAGCGCTCGGCGCCGGCGCTGTCGCCCTTGCGGTACAGGTAGTCGCCATAGAAATAATTCGGGTCGATGCCGTCCGGGTTCGCCGCCAGGCCCTTCTTCAGGAATTCCTCGGCTTTCGCATTATCGCCGAAACCGATCGGCCAGCCCGGCACCTGGTAGTACAGCGAGCCGAGGCTGGTGTAGGCCGAGCCGGACAGGGTAGCCGGATCGATCGCCAGCGCCCGTTCCAGCGACTTCTTGGCGTTCTTCACGTGCTTGAGCGCGCCCAGCCCGCCCTTGGCC
Organism: Massilia sp. BAP21; assembly: GCF_057801335.1. Taxonomy (NCBI): domain Bacteria; kingdom Pseudomonadati; phylum Pseudomonadota; class Betaproteobacteria; order Burkholderiales; family Oxalobacteraceae; genus Massilia; species Massilia sp. BAP21. Next base: position 4,660,743 of record NZ_CM173596.1, on the reverse strand, counting down.
CCGGCATAGGTCGATTCGACGATCGCATACCAGGTCAGCACCTCGGCATTGCCCGGATTGCGCGCGGCCAGCTGGCTGCTCTCGGCCAGCAGGCGCTCGAACTGCGCTTCCTGCTGGGCCGCGGGCGTGCCGTACTTGATCTGCTCCCAGCCGTGCTGCATGCGGGCGACGTCCTCGGCCGGGCCGGCATGGGCCGTGCCCAGGGCGAAGGCGGCGGCCAGTGCGGCCAGCGTGCGGATAAGAATGTTCATGTTGGCTCCTTGCTTTTCTGTATAGGGTGGTCGGAATCAGCGCGGCAGGTACTTGCGGATCTGTCCCAGCTGCTTACGGATCGCGTTCTCGGGAATGCCGGGCACGAGCTTGTTGACGAGCACGAAGAAGCGCTCCTTGCCGCCCAGCGTATGGCTGGCCGCGCTGCCGGCCAGGAAGCGCATGAAGGCCTCGGCCACCGCTTGCGGCGTGTCTTCGCTCGTGCGCAGTGCGCGGTTCATGCCGTTCACCGCCTCGCTGTTGATGGCGGTGCGCGTGGCGCGCGGCGAGAAATGGCGGACGGCGATCGTGCTGTCGGCGTATTCGCGGCGCAGGGCCTGCGAAAAGCCGGCCAGGCCGGCCTTGGCGGCGCCGTAGGCGGCAAAGCCGGGGAAGCCGAGCGCGCCGAACACCGAGCCGATGTTCACCACCTGGGCCGACGGCGCCTCGGCCAGCAGCGGCAGCAGCGTGCGCGTGAGCAGCATCGGCGCCAGCAGGTTGGTCTCGACCTGGGCCCGGATCGCCTCCGGCGCCTGGCTCTCGAAGGCATGGAAGCTGCTGACGCCGGCATTGTTGATCAGCAGGTCGATGCCGCCGCTGGCGCGCACCGCGGCGGCGATCGCGCCCAGGCTATGCGCTTCGCACAGGTCGCCGCAGACGATCTGCACGTTGCAGCCGTGCAGGCGCGTGGCCAGCTCTTCCAGCGCCGGCCGGTTGCGCCCGACCAGGACCAGCAGGGTGCAGGCGCCGGCCAGGCGTTCGGCGATGGCCGCGCCGATGCCGCCGCTGGCGCCGGTCAGCACGGCGCGGTAGCGCTTGCCCGTTTCTTGCCGCGCCATCTCAGGCTTCCTTCCCGAACAGTTGCGCGCCATGCGGCAGGCTGCGGAACACGTTGCCGTACAGGCCGTACATCATGCGCGCCATGTGCACCACGGCCTGGCGGTCGGCCTCGTCGTCGAGCCGGTTCATCAGCTTCTCGAAGAAGGCGACGTGCTCGAGGTCGAGGCTGCCGTGCGAGCTGAGGTAGCTGAAGGCTTCGGGCGGCAGCGACAGGGCCGAGCGGATGGTGTCGGCGGCGTGGGTGGCGAGCGCGGTGCTGGTGCCTTCCAGCACGTGCACCATGCCGAAGAAGCCGACCGGATTGCCGCGGTCGACCTGGTGGTAGGCATACGCCACCATCAGCTCGGTGCTCGCGTGCGGCGGCGCGCGGCGCGCGGCCTCGGCGTCGCCGCCGCAGGCGCGGATGTCGGACAGGATCCATTCCTGGTGCCCGACCTCTTCCTCGATGTATTCGGCGATCGCCTCGCGCAGCCATTCGTGGCGTTCGCCGAGGCGGCTGCCGCAGGCCATCAGCAGCGGCACCGTGTGCTTCACGTGGTGGTAGGCCTGGCCGAGAAAGGCGATGTACTGGCTGGCGACCACCTGACCCTGCAGGGCGTCCTGGATGATCGGGATGGCAAACAGCGCCTGGCGCTCGGGCTCGGTGGCGCCTTGTAACTGGTCGAAGAAATTCACGTCGTGGACTCCGGTTGAACGAAAAGGGATGCGATGCCGTCGGCGTGGGCGGCGCGGATCGCCGCGCGGCGCAGGCGGCCGTTCGGCGTGGCCAGGCCGTCCGCCGGCAGGAAAGGCGGCACCGCCAGCCAGGCGCGGATGCGCGCATAGTCCGGCAAGGCTGCGTTGGCGCGGTCGACGGCCGCCTGCAGCTCGGCCGCGCCCAGGCGCGCACTCGCCGGCACCAGCAAGGCGCCCAGGTAGGGCTGGGCGTCGCCCACCACCATCGCCTGGGCAAAGGCGCCGGTGCCGGCCAGCACCGCCTCCGGCCACTCGGGCGAGACGTTGCGGCCATAGCCCGTGATCAGGATGTCTTTCTTGCGGCCGTCGACGTACAGGTAGCCGTCGCCGTCGATGTGGCCGAGGTCGCCCGTGGCGAGCCAGGGTTCCTCGCGCATGTCCTGGCCCAGGTAGCGCGCGGCGCAGCCGGCGACCAGGATCTCGCCGTCGGGCGCGATCCGCACGCGCCGGTGCGCCAGCGGCCGGCCGACGCTGCCGTCGCGGGCGGCGCCGGGCAAATTCAGGGCCACCACCGAGGCGCATTCGGACAGGCCGTAGCCTTCGAACACGGGAAAGCCGCGCGCACGCGCCGCCGCCAGCAGTTGCGGCGGCATCTTGCCGCCGCCGACGGCGACGAAGCGCAGGCTGCGCATGCGCGCATCGTCCGGCCGGGCCGCCGCCACCAGCGCCTGCAGCATCTGCGGCACCAGGGTGATGCTGTGCGGCGCGTAGCGTTCGATCGCCGCCAGGCAGGTGCCGGCGTCGAAGCCGCTGGCGCCGCGCATGCCGGTATCGAGCAGCGGCGGGCAGATCACCGTGGCGCCGCTGAGCAGCGCGGTGTACGGCCCGGCGATGTTCTCGAGCAGCACCGCGAACGGCAGCAGGCACAGGTGGCGCTCCATGCCCAGCGGGCCGACGCCGCGCTGCAGGGCGCGCGCCACTTCCCATTGCTGGGCGGCGCTCAGGCACACGCCTTTTGGCGCGGAGGTCGTACCCGACGTAAACGTGAGCTTTTGCACGCCGCCCAGCGGCGCCGGCGCCACGTCGCGCCCGGTTTCGCACAGCGCCAGCGGGCCGCCGGCGTCGACCACCCGCTCGAAGCCGAGCGCCGCGGCCTGGGCCGGGTCGGCGCAGAACAGCGCCGCCGCGCCGCTCTGCTCCAGCACGTGCGCCCATTGCTGCGGCGTGAAGAACAGCGGCAGCGGCACCAGCGTGAGCCCGAGCTTCTGGGTGGCGAGGTCGGCCACCAGCCATTCCGGCGAATTGTCGGCCAGGATGGCGACCGGCGCGGCCGGACGGGCCCTGGCGCCGAGGGCGGCGCAGAGCGCGTCGATGCGCGCCAGCAGCGCGGCGCGGTCGAGCCCGCTGTGGCCGTCACTCAGCAGGACGGTGTTGTCGGGTAGCGAATCGAGCAAGTTCTGAATAACCATAGTGGATGTCACCAAACATGACCTGAGGGTGGGTGTCGTAATAGCTGCCCCAGCCGGCGCCCGCTTGCGGCAGGCGCGCCGGGTCGGCCGGAGCCAGGGCTTGCGGCCGCAGTTGCAGGCGGCCGAAGGAATTGAGCAGGCTGGTGGTGGCGGTGAAGGTCACGTAGCGCAGGTCCATGCCGTGCAGCAGGGACGTGGTGCCGACGATCAGGCTGCGCGCCGCGCCGGCGTGGGTTGCCGCCAGGTTGCCGACCTCGACGATGTCGCGCCGCTCGACCGCCCGGCCCAGGCGCAGGCCGATCTCCATCTCGACCGGGGCGTCGAGGTAATGTTCGAGGAACAGGGGGCCGGCGCCGGCAAGCGAAAAGCCGAGCGCCGCCGCCCAGGCGCCATCGGGGCCGCGAAAACCCACCAGCGTGTCGCTGAAGTGGGTCAGCCGGGCGCCGTAGTTGGCAAGGAAGGTGGCGGCGATGAAGGCTTCGAGTTCGCCGCGGCCGGCGTCGCCGCGCTCGAAGCGCTCCAGGGCCGGGCGCGGCTGGCCTGTCAGCCGTGCACGCCCAGGGTGGCGCAGCGGCGTTTCGGGAAAAGTGGTCAGGTCGCGCATACGGGTCTGCATTTCAATGAATCAACACCTCCAGACTAGGGGGCGAAGATTAAATGCAGATTAACCGGATGATGCGTGCGGGCTTCGTGCCGCCAGGCGCGCGGGCACGCCTACCTCCGGCCGCACTGGCCGCGGTCACGGCGCCAGGCGGCTTCCCGGCGCCGCTCAGGATGAGGGCGCCAGCGCCGCCCTGGCCGGCTCAACCGGCACGCGGCAGGTACATTGACACGCACGTGCCCTGGCCGGGCTGCGAGCGTATCTTGCAGTCGCCGGACATGTCGCGCAGGTACCTGGACACCATGCTCAGCCCCAGGCCCGTCCCCTGCCCTGCCGGCTTCGTCGTGAAAAACGCTTGCGTGGCCTGCGCCAGGACATGCGCCGGCATCCCGGCCCCGGTATCGGAGATCGCGATGCATACATAGTCGCCATCGCCCAGGACGCCGTCGGGATCGCCGCGCAGGGTGAGATTACTGGTCGTGATCGTCAGCAGGCCGGTACGGTCCATGGCGTCGCGCGCGTTCACGGCAAGGTTGATCAGCATGAGGTCGAACTGGACCGGATCCGCGAACACAGGCCAAATGCCTGGCTGCAGCCCGGTTTCGATCCGCACATTGCTACCGGCCGACAACTGCAGGATCTCACGTACGCTCATGATCGCAGTGTTGGGATCGAGGACCTCGGCCGCGGGTGCTCCCTTGCGCGCGAAAACCAGCAGCCGGGATGTCAGTGCTTTGCCGCAGGTGACGATGGCCCGCCCCCGCTTGAGCAGCGAGGCAACCTGGTCCGGATCACGCGCATACTGCAACAGTTCGACCAGGTTGCTAAGGTTTTGCAACACATTATTGAAGTCGTGTGCGACCCCGCTGGAAAATTGACCCAGCACCTCCATTTTTTGTGCCTGCAAGAGCGTGGCCTGCAGGCGCGCATGATCCGTGACGTCGCGTGCGCAACCCAGTACGCCTGCATAGCGCCCGGTTTCATCCGCGATCGGAATATAGGTGGCGTCGAATATTAGATTGGAGCCGGCCATCTCGAACGAGGGCTTGTATCGAAACGGCGTGCCCGACCGCAGCGCCTGCCGCAGTCCGGCTTCGATCACGGTCCCCGCCTCGATCCCGACGACCTCGACAGGGGTCTTTCCGATAATCTCGCCAGGCGGCTTGCCTGCATGGGCGCAGCCGGCAGGATTGATTGCGGTATAGCGCAGGCTGCCGTCAGTGTCTTCCTTGACATGAAAGAGACAGTCGACAGCGAGGTTGAAGTACTGCTGGAAGGTATTCGCCTTCACATGCGACAGGCAGTCGCTGCAACCGAGCCGCCGCATGGCCTCGCCCTCTGCGTTGCGGCAGGCCGACACGTCCCAGTTCACGCCATACAGGAAGGCGGGTGCGCCGCATTGATCCCGCCTGAGGCGTCCGACACCGGCCAACCAGCGCGGACGCCCGTCTGGCCCGGGGCGACGCATGCGGAAAACGCTGCGATAGGGACTGACACCGACGATCGCCCGGCTGATTTCCGCTTCCACCCTTTCCTGGTCGTCCGGATGAATCGCGTCGCGCCAGCGGAAGTAGCTGATGTCCTCGGACGCATCACCGTCCAGTTCGAACAGTCGGTATTCCCGGTCGGACCACCGGTAGGAATCGTTGCGCGGGTTCCATTGCCAGAGCCCGAACCCGATGTCTTCCTCCATCAGTTCAAAGAAGCGGTTGCGCTCGTGCTGGGCGTTCATGCGCGCCCGGTCACGCACGGCGCGCCGCAGGCAATGTTCCTGCATTGCATGGACAAGCCGGTGCGAGCGGATGCAATCGGTCGCACCCGCATCCATGAGCCGCTGCTCGAATGCCTCGTCGTCAGGCTCATCGGCGTCGAGCACGACGTAGATGGCAGCCGCATCCCAGCCCGCACGCACGTTGCGAATGAACTTCTCCGCATCGGTGCCTTGTTGAGTGCGGCTGCAAGCGTGTACGAAGCAGGCAGCGGGCTTGTGAAGCTGGCAGGCGGCGGCTGCTTCAGGAAAAGAGGAGGCATCTTGCACATCCAGCGACTGCCAGGACGCCTGGTTTTTCAGTTCGGTCAGTTGCTGATGAAGGTTGGGCAAGCATACGGTGAGAACGAACATGATTGGACGCAGAGTTAACGAACCGCACTGACACGAACTGGCTTCCCGCGATTGTAAATACAGCAAATAGCTGGGTCAATACGCTGTCGATGTCCCGAGAATACGCTTGCGTACTGTCGCCGGCCAGGTGAGCACCTCTCCGATAAGCAAACGGCGTTTAGCGGAGAACCATTACCCGGCAGGATGATTCTTTTTCAGCCAGGTGTTTTCGTCGGTCGAGGTGGATAGCTGCTGTGGATATGTGCAGCCAGGCGGCTATCAAGAGAGCAGGCGTTTGGAATCCGTCGAAAGCCGCCAGGCAGCAGACAAGCAGCAGACAAGCAGCCTGCGTCGTCACCGGGCCCCTGTGGTTTTCACTGCGGACAGATGGAGGAGTGTGCGGCGGTGTCCCCGCCCCTCGAAAGCAAAAAGGCCTGTAACACAGCGTTACAGGCCTTCGCGTCTTCTATGAATTCTGGTGGGAAGTGCAAGTTTCGAACTTGCGACCCCTGCAGTGTGAATGCAGTGCTCTACCCCTGAGCTAACCTCCCTGACAACGAGGAGTATTATGCCAAAAACTTTCTCCAACGTCAAACTAGCGGCGAATATTTTCTCCACATACATTCGCCTTTGACGCCTTTGTCCAATCCGGCCAGCAGTTCTTCATGGTTGGCGAGTTCTTCCGCCGACGCTTGCACGACGATGATCTCGCCCAGCGGCACCGCGTCGAGCAGCATGCCGCCGCCGGTTTCCTCGACCTCGACGTCCATCGACAGCGAATTCTGGCCGCGCGTCATCGACAGGTAGACGTCGGCCAGCAGTTCCGAGTCGAGCAGTGCGCCGTGCAGCTTGCGGTGGGCATTCGAGACGCCGTAGCGGTCGCACAGCGCGTCCAGCGAGTTGCGCTTGCCCGGATGCATTTCCTTGGCGAAGACCAGGGTATCGATCACCGGCCCGCAGTAGTCGACGAAGGGCTTGAGTCCGAGCCGCTGGAATTCGTGGTTCAGAAAGCCCAGGTCGAAGGGCGCGTTGTGGATGATGACTTCAGCGCCTTCGATATAGGCGCGCAGTTCCTCGGCAATTTCGTGGAACTTCGGCTTGTCGCTCAGGAATTCCGTCGTCAGGCCGTGCACGGCGAGCGCGGCCTCGTCGGACTCGCGTTCGGGATTGATGTAGCGGTGGTAGTTATTGCCGGTCAGGGTGCGGTTGACCAGCTCGACGCAACCGATTTCAATGACGCGGTCGCCAGTGCGGGGGTTCAGTCCTGTGGTTTCGGTATCGAGAACGATCTGGCGCATGGTGCAAAAATGATGAGTTAAGGCAGGCCGGGAGTATAGCGCAAGCCGGCCCCGCTCAACGCTTGACCGTTGCCGCGCCGCGGTTCGCCAGCACGTCGGCGCGCTCGTTGCCCGGATGGCCGTTGTGGCCGCGCACCCAGCGCCATTCGACGGTGTGCTGCTGCTGGGCCAGGTCGAGCGCCTTCCACAAGTCGTCGTTCTTCACCGGTTCCTTGGCCGCGGTCTTCCAGCCACGCGCCTTCCAGCCGTGGATCCATTCCGAGATGCCCTTCTGTACGTACTGGCTGTCGGTGTGCAGCACCACGTCGCAGGGACGGTTCAGCGTGCTCAGCGCCTCGATGACCGCCTTCAGCTCCATGCGGTTGTTGGTCGTGTTCGGCTCGCCGCCGAAGATTTCCTTTTCGTGGCCGTCGGCGGTCAGGAGCGCGCCCCAGCCACCGGTGCCGGGATTGCCCTTGCAGGCGCCATCGGTAAAAATTTCCACTTTCGTCATGCTTGCTTTCTTTATTTCCTGTTTATTTCCTGCTTGTTTCCTGCTTATTTCCTGCTTATTTCCGATTCGTTGCCGGCACCGCCTGCGGCGCCCGGCTCGACTTCTTGTTCCACGCCGGCCCGATCAGGTGCATGCCTTTCACGCGCTTGATCGCATGCACGATGTACACGGCGCCGAGATACGGCCACCAGCGCCCGCCCGCGCCTTCCATCATGGCGAACCGGTCGAGCCATTTGGCGGAACGGAACGGTGGCGCATAACAGCCGAAGTGGCTGCCGCCTACGCTGAGATTCAATAATTTTAACCAGTCTTTCATGCGCGGCATAGAAATGAATTCCCCCGCCGCCGGCAGATAGCCATGGCTGCCCAAGCGCTGCAGGCCCTGGCGCATGCCCCACATGCTGGCCGGATTGAAGCCGCAAATGATCACCTGCCCTTCCGGGATCAGCACGCGCTCGACCTCGCGCAGCACCTGGTGCGGCTCGGCCGCGAACTCGAGCACATGCGGCAGCACCACCAGGTCCAGGCTTTGCGAGGCGAAGGGCAGCTCGGCGAAATCGAGGGCCACGGCGATCTGCTTGCCGCTGGCCGCGAACGCGAGTTCGTCGGCGGTGGAGGTGCGGGTGGCGGCCTGCCATTTGTTGGGCATGCGGTTGGCCGCCAGGGCGTCGATCTGCGGTACGCCGATCTGCACCGCGTTGTAGCCGAAGATGTCGGCGGTGAGCTCGTCGAGGCAGGCTTGCTCGAAGGCGCGCACGTAGGCGCCGGCCGGAGAAAGCAGCCATTCGTCGAGCGCTATAATGGATTTTTCGGAAGCAGCGCTATCCATGCCTACCCTCAATTGAAACCATGACCGATACCCCAGCAAACACGCAACCCAGCGCGCCGCGCAATGATTTGAGTGTCCTGACCGTGCCCGCGTTCAAGGATAATTATCTTTGGCTGATCCACGACGGCAGGCATGCGGCCGTGGTCGACCCGGGCGACGCCGCGCCCATCCTGGCGGCCCTGGCCGAACATGGCCTGACCCTCACCGCCATTCTACTCACCCATCACCATGCTGACCATATCGGCGGCGTGCCGGCGCTGCTGCAGCACGCCCGGGTGCCGGTGTACGGGCCGCGCGATGACGGCATCGCCGAAGTCACGCATCCGCTGGCCGAAGGCGACCGCGTTACGGTGCCGGAACTTGGCCTGGAGCTCGAGGTGCTCGACGTGCCCGGCCATACACTGGGCCATATCGCCTATGTGCGGCGCACGCCTGGCCTGCACTGGCTGTTCTGCGGCGACACCCTGTTCGCGGGCGGCTGCGGGCGCTTGTTCGAGGGTACGCCCGCGCAGATGGCTGCCTCGCTGGAAAAACTCGCCGCCATGCCCGAGGATACCGAAGTGTATTGCGCGCACGAGTACACGCTGTCGAACCTGCGCTTCGCCCAGGCGGTCGAGCCCGGCAACGAAGCCCTGGCGCTGCGCGTGAAGGACGAAAGCGCCAAGCGCGCGCTCGACGTACCGACGGTGCCGACCAGCATCGGCCTGGAGCGCCGCACGAATCCCTTCCTGCGCTACCGCGAAGCGGAGATCGTGGGTGAACTGGTGAAAGCCGGCAAGCTGGCCGCGGGCGCCGCGCCCTTGCAGGCCTTTGCCGCCCTGCGCGAGTGGAAGAACGTGTTCTGAGATGGATGCGACAAGCCGCCCGGCGCGCGCACGCCGGGCGGCTTTTTCAGGCGTCAAGGAAAGATCAGATTTCTTCGTACAGCGGCAGCGTCAGGAATTCCGCGAACTGTTCCGAAGTGGACATTTCCTCGAAGATTACCGCCGCCCGCGCATAGCTCGGGTTGTCGCCGTTCGGCGCCGCTTGCTTGGCCTTGGCCAATTCCTCCGGAATCATGGCGCGCACCATCTCGGCGGTGACCTTGCGGCCGTCTTCAAGCACGCCTTTCGGCGAACGAATCCACTGCCACACCTGGGAACGGCTGATCTCGGCGGTGGCCGCGTCTTCCATCAGGTTATGGATCGGCACGCAGCCGTTCCCCGCCAGCCAGGCGCCCAGGTAATGGATGCCAACGTTGATGTTGTAGCGCAGGCCCTCTTCCGTGATCGGCGTTTCCGGCTTGAAGTCGAGCAATTGCGCGGCCGTGACCTCGACGTCCGGACGCAGCTTCTCGATCTGGTTCGGCTTGTCGCCCAGCACCTTGGTGAACTCCGTCATGGCCAGCTCGACCAGCCCTGGGTGGGCGACCCAGCCGCCGTCATAGCCATCGGTGGCATCGCGCGCCTTGTCGTTGCGCACGCCGGCCATCGCAGTCTCGTTCTTCGCCGGGTCGTTCTTGATCGGGATCAGGGCCGACATCCCGCCGATCGCCGGCGCGCCGCGCTTGTGGCAGGTCTGCAGCAGCAGCAGCGCGTAGGCACGCATGAAGGGCGACGTCATCGTCACCTTCGGGCGGTCGGCCAGGCAGAAGTCCTTGTCCAGCTTGAATTTCTTGATGCACGAGAAGATGTAATCCCAGCGGCCCGCGTTCAGGCCGGCGCTGTGCTCGCGCAGCTCGTACAGGATTTCGTCCATCTCGAAGGCGGCCAGGATGGTTTCGATCAGCACGGTCGCGCGGATCGTACCGCGCGGCAGGCCCAGTGCTTCCTGGGTGGCGATGAAGATGTCGTTCCACAGGCGTGCTTCCAGATGCGATTCCATCTTCGGCAGGTAGAAGTAAGGACCGGCGCCGCGTGCCAATTGTTCCTTGGCATTGTGGAACATGAACAGGGCGAAGTCGAAGATGCCGCCCGAGATGCGCTTGCCGTCGACCAGCACGTGCTTTTCGTCGAGGTGCCAGCCGCGCGGACGCACGACCAGGGTCGCCACCTTGTCGTTGAGCTTGTACGACTTGCCGTTCTGTTCCAGCGAGATGGTACGGCGCACGGCGTCACGCATGTTGATCTGGCCGGTGATCTGGTTGTCCCAGTTCGGCGCGTTCGAGTCCTCGAAGTCGGTCATGTAGCTGTCGGCGCCCGAGTTCAGGGCGTTGATGACCATCTTGCGCTCGACCGGGCCGGTGATTTCCACGCGGCGGCACTGGAGCGCCTGCGGGATCGGATCGATCTTCCAGTCGCCCGCGCGGATGTGCGCGGTCTCGGGCAGGAAGTCGGGGCGCTCGCCGGCATCCAGGCGCTTGGCGCGCTCGACGCGGGCGGCCAGCAATTCCTGGCGGCGCGGCTCGAACCGGCGCGTCAGGTCTGCCACCAGTGCCAGCGCTTCCGGGGTCAGGATCTGTTCGTAGCCAGGCTGGACCTCGGCGCGGATCTCCATGCCGGATGGGGTTGCGATCGTCATGCTCGTACTCCTCGATGTGATTGAATGCTGGTGCAGCCAGGCTGGCAGGATAGCGCGATCCAGGCCGGCTTGGCGTTTGTCATAGCATCAAGTATATTCAACTCGAAGTCATCAAACGATACATTTATTCATATCATCTGTGCGTTTTTGTCATAGATGAGAGCAGAGCGCATGGGCAAATTCAGGGAAATCAACACCTTCGTCGAAGTAGTGGCACGCGGCAGCTTGTCGGCGGCGGCGCGGGCCGAGGGCATTGCGCCGGCCATGATCGGGCGTCGCCTGGACGCACTCGAAGCGCGCCTGGGCGTGAAACTCCTGCAGCGCACCACGCGCCGCCTGGCACTCACCGACGAGGGCGCCGCCTTCCTGGAAGATTGCCAGCGCATCCTGGCCGAGCTGGAAGAAGCGGAGAGCGCGGTGTCGGCGCGCAGCGCCCATGCCAAGGGCCACCTGCTGGTTTCGGCCCCGGCCGGTTTCGGGCGCCAGCACGTGGCGCCGCTGCTGCCCTCCTTCCTGGCCGAGCACCAGGAACTTACCGTCAACCTGAACCTGAACGACCGCGTGGTCGACGTCGTCGGCGAAGGGGTCGACGTGGCAATCCGCATCGCCAGCCTGGGCGACTCCAGCCTGGTCGGCGTGAAGCTGGCCGACAACCAGCGCGTGGTGGTAGCGGCGCCCGGCTACCTGAAGCGGCACGGCAGGCCAGGCTCGCTAGCCGACCTGGCGCGCCACAATTGCCTGGCGATCAGCAGCGAAGGCAGCCAGCGCGGCTGGACCTTCCGTGAAGGCGGCAAGACGGTGACCTTGAAAGTGGCCGGCAACATGGTGTGCAACGACGGCGCCGTGCTGCACGAGTGGGCGCTCGGCGGGCGGGGCCTGGCCTGGCGTTCGATGTGGGAAGTGGCGGCGCAGATCGAAGCCGGCCAGCTGGTGACGGTGCTCGATGAATTCGCGGCGCCGGGAAACGACATCTACGCGGTATTTGCCCAGCGCCGTCATTTACCGCTACGCGTGCGCGTTTTCGTCGATTTCCTGCGCCGGACTTATGCCCAGCCGGATTATTGGCGGCGCTGACCGTATAAAATTATCGGAATTAACGGAACAACCACGCAGCGAAGAATTCAATGGACGAAAAAAATCCCCGGCATGCCGAGGATTTTTTCATCGTGATACAGCGGCTGAAATTACAGCGGCTGGATGTTCGATGCTTGTTTGCCCTTAGGACCCGAGGTCACGTCGAACGAGACGCGCTGGTTCTCTTGCAGGGACTTGAAGCCTTGGCTCTGGATAGCCGAGAAGTGCGCGAACAGATCTTCGCCGCCTTCATCAGGGGTGATGAAGCCGAAGCCCTTCGAGTCATTGAACCATTTAACGATGCCAGTTGCCATTACAATTTCCTATTTCAGTTAAGTGGGCTTGCGCCCGTTTATGATCGTTTGAAGAAGCAAGAAAGAAATGACAGACAGACTGCACTACTACCTCGAACCCAACGATCCCGTATTATACCGAATAAAACACCGTTGACGCATTTTTCGCAAAATAAAAAAGAAAACGCGTAACAGTGCCTGGAACCAACTTTCAAGGTCAGCGGTATTCGATTCGGCAGTAAGGAGAATATAGGACAACGAAGGGTGGCAAGTTTGCGGTGGATCAAACGACTCGACGTTGGACTTTTGAATTACGCCAAGGGAGAAAATCCGGCCCCATGGTAACGCGACGGCGGCGCCCCCAGGCCTGCCGCAAGGAAGCCGTCCAGCTCCCCCAGCCAGGCGTTCCAGTCGCTGGCGCCCACGGCGTCGAAGGCGCGCAGCACGCGCAGGCGCTGCTCGAGGGCGCGTGCGCCGTGGCCGAGTTCGCGGAAACCGAATGTCACGGCAGCGCCCGCTAGCGTGTGCAGCAGCGACTGCAGCTCCGCCACCAGCGCCGGGGCCGTCGCCTCGGGCAGCAGTGCGCCGCGCGCCGCGGCCAGCTGGGCCAGCGTGGCCGGCAGCCCGGCGCGGAAGCGCTCGTTTGCCGCCGTCAGGCGCGCGAAGAAGGCGGCATCGACCGGGCCGGCCATGCGCCTGCTTACTTGGTGCCGAAGATGCGGTCGCCGGCGTCGCCCAGGCCCGGCACGATGTAGGCGTGCGCGTCCAGGTGCGAGTCGAGCGAGGCCACGTAGACCTTCACGTTCGGGTGTGCGTCCTGCACCACCTGCACGCCTTCCGGCGCCGCCACCAGGGCCAGGAACAGGATCTGCTCGTCGGCCACGCCGCGCTTCTTGAGGACGTCGATCGCGTGCACCGCCGAGTTGCCGGTTGCCACCATCGGGTCGCACAGGATGAAGGTGCGGTCGGTGACGTCGGGCAGGCGCACCAGGTATTCGACCGGCTCGTGGGTTTCCGGGTCGCGGAACACGCCGATGTGGCCCACGCGCGCCGACGGCACCAGTTCCAGCAGGCCGTCGCTCATGCCGATGCCGGCACGCAGGATCGGCACGATCGCCAGCTTCTTGCCGGCGATCACGGGCGCGTCGATCGTCACCAGCGGGGTCTGCACCGGACGCGTGGTCAGTGGCAGGTCGCGCGTGATCTCGTAGCCCATCAGCAGGGTGATTTCCTTGAGCAGCTCGCGGAAGGTGCGGGTCGAGGTGTCGTGCTCGCGCATGTGCGACAGCTTGTGCTGGATCAGCGGGTGATTCAGGATGTAGAGACTGGGGAAGCGCGGGTCTTGTTTCATTATCGACATATCTTTGTTCGGTGACGGGGCCGCCGGAATGCGGGCACGGCGGCCACAGGAGCGTATAAACCCGCCATTATCCCAGTGCGGCGCGAGTTTGTCCCGACTGAATGTAGAAATTTGTATCTAGTGGACGAGTGCGCGCGCCAGGATGGCCTCGACATCGAGCCCTTCCAGCAGGCGCCCGAAGGCGCCGCCGGCGTCCTGCGCGATGCGCGAGGCAAGGAAGGCCTCGGCCACGAAGGGCGGCGCGTGGCGCAGCAGCAGCGCGCCCTGCACCGCGATCACCAGGCGCTCGGCGATGCGGCGCGCGCCGGCCTCGCCGGCCCTGCCCAGGTCCTCGCCCAGGCACGCCACGTAGGCGGCAAAGCGCGTGTCGAGCGCCGCCGCCGGCGCCAGCTCGGCCTCGAGCGCGGCGCGCGACTCCTGCGGGTTCTTGCCAAGCGCGCGCAGCACGTCCAGGCACATCACGTTGCCCGAGCCTTCCCAGATCGAATTGACCGGGAATTCGCGGTACAGGCGCGCCAGCGGACCGTCTTCCACGTAGCCGTTGCCGCCCATGACTTCCATCGCTTCCGCGCCCAGCATCGGGCCGCGCTTGCAGATCCAGTACTTGCCGGCCGGCGTCAGCAGGCGCCCCAAGGCGCTTTCCAGCGGGTCGTCCGGGTGGTCGAAGCAGCGCGCCAGGCGCAGGGCAAAGGCGGTGGCCGCCTCGGATTCGATGGCGAGGTCGGCCAGCACGTTCTGCATCAGCGGCTGGCTGGCGAGCGGCTTGCCGAAGGCGGCGCGTCCGCGCGCATGGTGCAGGGCGTGGCAGAGCGCGGCGCGCATGATGCCCGCCGTGCCGACCACGCAGTCCAGGCGCGTGTGGCTGCCCATCTCGAGGATGGTCGGGATGCCGCGCCCGATGGCGCCGACCAGCCAGCCGACGGCGTCGCAGAACTCGACTTCCGAGGACGCGTTCGAGCGGTTGCCGAGCTTGTCCTTCAGGCGCTGCACGCGGATCGCGTTGCGGCTGCCGTCGGGCAGCCAGCGCGGCACGAAGAAGCACGACAGGCCGGCACTGCCCGCTTCGTCGGTCTGGGCCAGCACCAGGTGAGCGTCGCACTGCGGCGCCGAAAAGAACCATTTGTGGCCGACGATGCGCCAGGCGCCCTCGCCTTCATCGCCGAAGCGTGCGCGCGCTTCAAGCGGCGCCATCTCGGCGGCGCGCGTGGTGTTGGCGCGCACATCGGTGCCGCCCTGCTTCTCGGTCATGCCCATGCCGACCAGGGCGCCGCGCTTCTGCTCCACCGGCAGCGAGCGCGGATCGTAGTCGCGCGAGAGGATCTTCGGCAGCCATTTGGCCGCAATGCGCGGGGCGCGGCGCAGCGCCGGCACCGAGGCGTAGGTCATCGTCACCGGACACTGGGCGCCGTTCTCGACCTGGCCGAACAGCAGGTAGGCCGCTGCGCGCGCCACCTGCGCGCCCGGGCGAGGATCGGCCCAGGGCGCGCTGTGGGCGCCGGCGCCGATCAGCAGCGCCATCAGTTCGTGCCAGGCCGGGTGGAATTCGACTTCGTCGATGCGGCGCCCGCTGCGGTCGAAGTTCACCAGGCGCGGGCCGTTGGCATTCGCCACCCGCGCCAGGTCGAGGACTTCGGCGCGGCCCAGGCGCGCGCCGAGCGCATCGAGCTCGTCCGCGGCCCAGCCGGCGCCTTCGCGCGCCACCGCCTCGCGCAGCGCCGGGTCGCAGCGCAGCAGATTCACGTCGCCAAACGGCGGTGCCTGGTTGAACACCTCATGCGTATCGAATGAATTCATGCCATTCCCCTGCGTCGCGCAAAAAGCTGGTGTAAAATGTTGCAGTGAAGCATCATTTTCGATGGCAATGCTTCACCTGCGCCGGTGATCCGTGCACTCCCCGCGGTTGCGGGTATGGTTAACGATCCGGCAAGAGGCTAGCGCAAAGCGCACAATCCGGCAAGGCGCCCCTGCTGCAGCGCAAGACAAGCGCAAACATCGCGGGGCAATGGTGAATTTTGATGCCTGTTGGAATGGTTCGGTGATAAAGTCTCCCGTGGTTTGATAAACTTGCACGCTTGCGCCTGTCGCCGGCGCTGCTCATGTAAGCCGAAAATAAGGCAGAAATTCAACAATGCGCTCCAGTTCCTCCGCCGTGCCGTTCGATCCGCCGCGCCCGATCCAGGCGCGCAGCGGCTTCGACAGCCTGATGGAGGCGGCGGGCGACGTCGTGTTCCGGGTCGCGCCTTCGAGCCGGATCCTGCTCGCCAGCCGCCGCGCCCAGCGCCTCATCGGCCTCGGCATCCCCCTCGAAGGCCAGCTCCTGACCGGCATCGTGTCGGAATTCGACCATGCCGCCCTGCGCACCGCCTTTGTCGACGTGCAGGCGGCGGCCGAGCCGGTGCTGGTGCGCGTGCGCCTGCGCTGCGGCGAACCCGGCGCCGGACGCGAGAGCTGGTTCGAGCTGCGCATTGCCGCCTGCGAAGGCGAAGGCGAGGACGAAGACGGCGGCGAAGCCCTGCTGGTGGTCGGGCGCGACATGAGCGCGCAGTACGCCACCGAGGAGCGGCTGCGCCACATGGCGACCCACGACGCCCTCACCGAACTGCCGAACCGCCTGCTGCTGGCCGACCGCATCCGCATGGTGGTGGCGAATGCGCGCCGCTCGGGCCAGGGCTTCGCGGTGGCGATCGTCGGCCTGGACGGCTTCAAGAAGGTCAACGACGGCGTCGGCCATCCGGTCGGCGACGCGGTCCTGCGCCAGGCCGGGCTGCGCCTGCGCAAGGCCCTGCGCGACAGCGACACCCTGGCGCGCATCGGCGGCGACGAATTCGTCGCGGTCCTGCCCGGCACCGCCAGCGCGGCCCAGATCAAGCTGGTCACCGGACGCCTGCTGGCCACCCTGCAGTCGCCATTCGAGGCCGACGGCCACACCATCTATCTCGGCGCCTCGATCGGCGTGGCGCTGTATCCGCAGCACGCCGAGGACGACAACGGCCTGCTGGCCCTGGCCGACGCCGCCCTCTCGCGCGCCAAGGAAAGCGGCAAGGGCCGCGCCGTGGTCTACAGCGCGCGCGAACAGGGTCCGCCGCAGCACGACATCTCGCTGGAAGCGGCGATGTTCAACGCCGTGCGCGAAGGCGAGTTCCTGCTCTACTACCAGCCCATCGTCGACGCCCGCACCCGCTGCATCGAGGGTTTCGAGACCCTGATGCGCTGGAAGCATCCGACCCTGGGCATGGTGCCGCCGGCGCGCTTCATCCCGATCGCCGAAACGAACGGCTTGATTACCTTGCTTGGCGCCTGGGCCCTGAAGGCGGCCTGCGCCCAGATCCGCCACTTCGAGGAAGCGGCCGGGCGCGACCTGTACATCTCGGTGAACATCAGCCCGCGCCAGTTCAGGAACGACAAGTTCCTCGACGTGCTCGACGAAGCGCTGGCGTTTTCCGGCACGCCCGGCGACAAGCTGGTGCTCGAGATCACCGAAGGCACGCTGATGGTCGACCCGCTGCACGCCGAGACCATCCTGACGCGCATGGCCGAACGCCGCGCGCGCATCGCCATCGACGACTTCGGCACCGGTTACTCCTCGCTGGCTTACCTGAAGCGCTTCCCGATCTCGGTGCTGAAGGTGGATCGCGCTTTTGTAAAGGATCTGCCGGGCGCGCAGAAGGAAGCGGCGATCTGCAGCGCCGTGCTCGACATGGCGCGCCACCTCGATCTGTCGGTGGTGGCCGAAGGCGTCGAGACCGAGGAGCAGCTGGCCTGGCTCGAAGCACGCGACTGCCGCTACATCCAGGGCTACCTGACCGGCAAGCCGATGCCGGCCCACGTGGCGATCGCCGCACTGCAGGATAACCAGCTGACGGCGCCGGCGCCGTCCAAACCGTGGGGAGGTGGCCAATGACGCTGCAGTCGACGACGCAGGCGCGCCCGGCCGGGGTCGACGCCCGCGGGCAGGCCACCCTGGCCCTGCTCTGGGAACGCATCCGCCGCCGGGGCGACATGCCCGGCTTCACGCGCGCCATCAACGCCATCCTGGCCTCGATGCGCGGGGAGGACGAGCGCGAGTTTTCGATGACGCAGACGGTGCTGTCGGACCCGGTCCTGACCCAGAAGGTGCTGCGCCTGGCCAACAGCGGCATGTACTCGGCCTTCGGCCAGCGCGTGAACACGGTGTCGAAGGCGGTGCTGGTGCTGGGCACGGAAGCCATCGGCCACCTGGCGCTGGGCCTGAAGCTGATCGAGGAACTGGCGAAAAGCACGCCGGATTCGGCGGTCGCCCACGTCGAGATGGAAAAGGCGGTGCTGGCCGGGATGGTGGCCCAGCAGGTGGCCGCGCGCGCCGCCACCCGCGACCCGGAAGAAGCCGTGGTCTGCTCGATCCTGCATTCGCTGGGGCGGATGATGGTGACCTTCTACATGCCCGAGCGCTGGACCCAGCTGCAGGCAGCTGCCGGCCCAGGCGCCGAAGACGGCGCGGCGCCGGCTCTCCTCGGCCTGAGCCTGGAGCAGATCGGCCGCGCCACCGCCGAGCACTGGGGCCTGCCGCGCAACCTGGTGGCCGGCATGCGCAGCGTCGAGCCGGGCGAACGCGCTGACGCCTTCGGCCACGAGGACTGGCTGGCGGCGCTGGGCACCATGTCGACCCGCTGCGCCAACTCGCTGTGGAACGACGACGCTGCCGGCGCCGAGCAGGTGCGCGAACTGGCCGGCGCCTTTGCGCCGCTGCTGGGCGTGGACGCCGAGCAGATCCTCGGCGCCGTCGACAAGGCCAGGCTGGAAGCAGCGAACGATCTGTCGATCGCGCCGCTGGCCAACGCCGCCGAGAAGCGCGCCAAAGTCGACGCCGTACAGCGCAAGCGCGAAGCCGGCAACCGCATCCTGATGAGCGGCGTGGCCGACATGCGCGACGCCGGCCCGAACGTCAGCGCCGGCCAGATGACGGCGATGGCGCTGGAAACCATGTTCAAGGGGTTGTCGTTCACGCGCGCGTTCGCTTTCTTGCGCAACCGGCGCGAAGGCAAGTACCTGGCGAAGATGGGTCTCGGCGAAGGCGCCCGGGCCCTGCTGCCGTACCTGGCCTTCGACGACGCCTACGAAGCCAACGTCTTCCACGCGGCGATGGCCAGCGACCGCGTGATCTTCATCGAGAATGCGCGCGACCCGAAGTTCGCCGCCAAATTGCCCGGCTGGTGGCGCGGCACGCTGGCGCAGGCGCGCTGCTTCGTCGTGATCCCGCTGTGCATGCAGGGGCAGCCGGTCGGCTTCGTGTACGGCGACTGGGACGACACCTTCCCGTCGGTGCACCTGAGCCAGGGCGAATTCGCGCTGCTGAACGATTTGCGCGCGCTGGTGGTGCGCACCGTCGAGCGGCGCGCATATCCGGAAGTGGCCGCCGTCAGCGGCAACGCGTAATCCTCCGTAGGGTGGACCGGGCCACGAAAGGCGGGTCCCCCGTCCACGCGTTCACCTCCGCTCGCCCGAGTGCCTGAACGTGCGCTCGACGCGTGGGCGGCGCAGACGCCTTCACCACGCCCACGGTCGGGTATAGCCGACCACCCTACCCTCAATCCGCGGCGTCTCCACGCGCATGTCGCCGCAAAGTGGCCGCCGTCAGCGGCAACGCGTAATCCTCCGTAGGGTGGACCGGGCCACGAAAGGCGGGTCCCCCGTCCACGCGTTCACCTCCGCTCGCCCGAGCGCCTGAACGTGCGCTCGACGCGTGGGCGGCGCAGACGCCTTCACCACGCCCACGGTCGGGCATAGCCGACCACCCTAGCCTAAATCCGCGGCGTTTCCACGCGCACGTCGCCGCACTGGGCGCGCCCCATCAGCGCATGGTCGATCAATACCAGTGCCAGCATCGCTTCGGCGATCGGCGTGGCGCGGATGCCCACGCAGGGATCGTGGCGGCCGAAGGTTTCCACGGTGGCCGGCTCGCCGGCCTTGTCGATCGAGCGGCGCGGGATGCGGATCGAGGACGTCGGCTTGATCGCCAGCGACACCGTGATGTCCTGGCCGGTCGAGATCCCGCCCAGCACCCCGCCGGCGTGGTTGCCCACGAAACCGCCAGGTGTCAGTTCGTCGCCGTGCTCGGAGCCCTTCTGCGCCACCGAGGCGAAGCCGGCGCCGATCTCCACGCCCTTCACCGCATTAATCCCCATCATCGCGTAGGCGATGTCGGCGTCGAGCTTGTCGTAGATCGGCTGGCCCCAGCCGACCGGCACCCCGCGCGCCACCACGTCGATGCGGGCGCCGATCGAATCGCCGGCGCGGCGCAATTCATCCATCGCCGCTTCCATGCGCGCGATCAGGGCGGCGTCGCCGGTGGCGGCGAAGAAGGGATTGTTGGCCACGTGTTCCCAGCCCTCGAACGGCACCTCGATGTCGCCCAGGGCGCGCATGCAGCCCATGAATTCCACGCCATGGCGCTCGCGCAGCCATTTCTTGGCGATGGCGCCGGCGCCGACCACCGGTGCCGTCAGGCGCGCCGAGGAACGGCCGCCACCGCGCGGATCGCGCACGCCGTACTTGTGCCAGTAGGTGTAGTCGGCGTGGCCGGGACGGAAACTCTCCGCGATGTTGCCATAGTCCTTGCTGCGCTGGTCCTCGTTCGGGATAAGGAGCGCGATCGGGGTGCCGGTAGTGAAGCCCTGGTAGACGCCGGACAGGATCTGCACCCGGTCGCCTTCCTGGCGCTGGGTCACGTGGCGCGAGGTGCCGGGCTTGCGGCGGTCGAGCTCGGGCTGGATGTCGGCTTCCGACAGCGCCAGGCCAGGCGGACAGCCGTCGATGACGCAGCCGATCGCAGGACCGTGCGACTCGCCGAAGGTGGTGACGGAAAACAGCTTGCCGAAGGTATTGCCGGACATGGTATGCGGGACGAGTGACAAAAAAGACCATTCTACCAGCACCGGAGAGGGATGGAGCGGCTTCCGGCCGCGCCGTCAAGTGCGATTCGCACCCATAAAGTGTTGCCCTACAGAATTTATTTTTGTATCCGCACAACCGGGAAGCGCCGGTTCCCGACTTTTGCCGCTATACTTGGTCGCGATGAAATGCCGAGCTTAATCCTGGAGACGCAACAATAATGCCCGCATCGATTACGCCCGGAACCGGCTCCGACGCGCACGACGACCTGGTTTTCCTTGACGAGGCGCCGCCCGCGCCACCTGCCCCGCAAGACGCCCGCGCCACGTGGCGCATCCTGGTGGTGGACGACGACGCCGACGTGCACTCGACCACCACCTTTGCCCTGGCCAACCTCGAGGTCCAGGGCCGGCCGCTGGAATTCCTGCACGCCTATTCGGCGCGCGAGGCGCGCGAGCTGCTGGCGCGCGTGCCCGGCATCGCCGTGGTCCTGCTCGACGTGGTGATGGAGCAGCCCGACGCCGGCCTGCACCTGGTGCGCCACATCCGCGAGACCCTCGGCCTGCAGGAAGTGCGCATCATCCTGCGCACCGGCCAGCCGGGCTACGCGCCCGAGATGGACGCCATCCACGACCTCGACATCAACGACTACCGCACCAAGTCGGAACTCACGCGTACCAAGCTGTACACGGCGGTGGCGGCCGCGGTGCGCTGCTACCAACAGTTACATACGCTCACCCTGGGACGCGTGGCGCTGGAGCGCATCGCGCGCGCCGGCGCCGAGCTGATGAACCTGCACGTGCCGCGCGACATCGCACGCGCCGTGCTGAGCCATGCAGCCGCCGTGCTGCTGCAGGAACCCGGCGGCGTGCTGTGCGTGAGCGACAGCGGCGGCCTGCAGGTGCTGGGCGCGGCCGGCAGCTGCCTCGCATTCGAAGGCGGCGCCATGGAGCGTCACCGTGATCCCGAACTGCATGCCCTGGTGGCACGCGCCCTGCGCGAGCGCGCCAGCCAGCACACCCCCGAGCGCCTGGCGCTCTACTTCGCCGGCAAGTCCGGACGCGACTTCGCCGCCGGCCTGTATTTGTCCGAAGCGCTCACCGAAGGCCGCCGGCGCCTGCTCGACGTCTTCAGTAGCGTGGTGGCGGTCGGCGTCGACAACCTGGAACTGGTCGGGCGCCTGAACGACGCCGCCTTCTACGATTCCCTCACCGGCCTGCCGAACCGCGCCAGCCTGATCGAGCAGCTCGACGGCCGCCTGGCCGCTGCCAGAAGCGCCGCAGAGGGAGCTGCAGAGTCGGCCGACGTCACGCTGGCCCTGGTCGACCTCGACCACTTCGCCGAAAGCAACGACGCCCTCGGCCACCAGTTCGGCGACATGCTGCTGGTGGCGGTGGCGACGCGACTGCAGGCCAGCCTGTCCGGCCTGACGCTGGCGCGCATCGGCGGCGACACCTTTGCGGTGCTGGGCGCCGACGCAGCCTGCACCCCGCAGGCCCTGCACGCCCTGTTCGCCTCGCCCTTCGCCATCGACGGCCAGGACGTGCGCGCCTCGGCCACCATGGGCCTGGTGCGCCTGCGCGAGCACGACGGCAGCGGCGCCGACGCCCTGAAGGACGCCGACATCGCCCTGAAGCGCGCCAAGACCCGCCAGCGCGGCGGCCACTTCTATTTTTCGCGCAGCATGGGCGTCGAGATCCGCGAACGGGTCGACCTGATGCACGCATTGCGCTCCGGCTTCGGCCGCGGCGAACTGTTCCTCGACTACCAGCCCCAGATCGACCTGGCCAGCCGCCGCCCCTTCGGCGCCGAAGCCCTGCTGCGCTGGCGCACCGGCGATGGCCGCCTGGTGCCGCCGGACCGCTTCATCCCGATCGCCGAAACCTCGGGCCTGATCGTCGAGATCGGCGCCTGGGTGCTGCGCGAAGCCTGCGCCGAACTGGTGCGCCTGCGCGCGGCCGGCCACCTGGCCTTCACGATGTCGGTGAACGTCTCGCAGGCGCAGTTCCGCCATCCGCAGTTCGTGACGATGCTGCAGCGCGCCCTGGCCGACACCGGCGCCCCGCCCGCCTACGTGGAACTGGAAATCACCGAGTCGATGGCGATGGAAGACCCGCGCCACCTGGCCGAGATCCTGGGCGAGGTCAAGCGCACCGGGGTGTCGATCGCCATCGACGACTTCGGCACCGGCTTTTCCTCGCTCTCGCACCTGCAGCGCCTGCAGGTCGACCGCCTGAAGATCGACCGCGCCTTCGTCTCCGAAATCACCGGCTCGGCGCGCGGCAGCAGCATCGCCGAAATGGTGATCCAGCTCGGGCGCAACCTGGGCCTGTCGGTGATCGCCGAAGGGGTCGAGGACGAACGCCAGGCGCAGATCCTGTCCACGCTCGGCTGCCCGCTGGCGCAGGGCTTCCTGTTCTCGCGGCCCTTGTCGCCGGGGGCGCTGCGCGAATGGCTGGGCGCGCAGGTGCTGAACGACGCGGCTTGAAGCCTGTCCTTTAAAGGCGCGGCCCCACTCAAGGTGAAGATCGGACCGGAGCGTCAACTGTAGGGTGGGCACTCCGTGCCCACGCGGTACGCACGCATCCGTAGTCAGTACCAGCGAGGCATCGCCCGCAGAGCATCCAATGGACACGCACGATCGCGTCACGGGCTGCGCTTGGAGTTTGCGGGCGAAACATCACCGCAGCGGGTGCAAGGACACACACGTACCGCGTGGGCACGGAGTGCCTAGCGCGGCCCGGCCCACCCTACAGTCACGGTTCCAGGCCATTGCACGGACCCGGAACCGCAGGCCGTCCGATATCAGTCCTCCGCCGCCTGCTCCGCCGGCCAATCCCGGATATACGCCTTCAGCATGCGATTCTCGAAGCTCTGCGCTTCCAGCACCGCGCGCGCCACGTCGTAGAACGAGATCACGCCCAGCAGCGTCTTGGCATTCATCACCGGCAAATAGCGCGCGTGCTTCTCGAGCATCATGCGCCGCACTTCGTTGACCTCGGTGTCCGGGGTCACGGTGATCGGGCTGTCGTCCATGTAGCGGCGCACGGTGCCGTTGCCGACCGAACCGCCGTTTTCGTGCAGCACCTTGATGACTTCGCGGAAGGTCAGCATGCCGACCAGGTCGCCGTATTCCATCACCACCAGCGAGCCGATGTCCTTTTCCGACATCGTGTTCACCGCTTCGGCCAGCGGCATATCCGGCGTCACCGTGTACAGGATGTTGCCCTTGACCTGCAAAATCTCGGAGACTTTCATGCTAGCCACCCCCGCGTCAGATAAATTATTCACTGTAAATACTTTGATAAAAGACTGAGTTGAATGTAGCGCAAGCCTAGCAGAAAATCCAGTTTTCCGAGGAAGACGCCCGCGCCGGTCCCGCCGATGGGCACAGCTTGCCGATTCGATGCTAGGATTCTGCGCATAATTATTTCATTAAAGAGACAAGAGACAACCATGAGCGGTCCACGATACCCCGGTTTCGACACCCTGTCGCTGCACGCCGGCGCCGCGCCCGACCCGGCCACCGGCGCACGCGCCACCCCGATCCACTTCACCTCCTCGTTTGCCTTCCGCGATTCCGATCACGCCGCCTCGCTGTTCAACATGGAACGCAGCGGCCATGTGTATTCGCGCATCTCGAACCCGACCAACGCCGTGCTGGAAGAACGCATCGCCGCGCTCGAGGGCGGCGTGGCCGGCATCGCCACCGCCAGCGGCCAGGCCGCCATGCACCTGGGCCTGTCGACGATTGCCGGCGCCGGCTCGCACATCGTGGCCTCGCGCGCCCTGTACGGCGGCTCGCACAACCTGCTGGCCTATACCCTGAAGCGCTTCGGCATCGAGACCACCTTCGTCGACCCGCGCGACCTCGACGCCTGGCGCGCCGCGATCCGCCCCGAAACCCGCGTCCTGTTCGGCGAAACCCTGGGCAATCCGGGCCTGGACGTGCTCGACATCCCGCGCATCGCCGAACTGGCCCACGACTGCGACCTGCCGCTGATGGTCGACAGCACCTTCACCACGCCGTATCTGCTGCGTCCCTTCGACCTCGGCGCCGATTTGCTGTTCCACTCGGCCACCAAGTTCCTGTGCGGCCACGGCACCGCCATCGGCGGCCTGCTGGTCGACGGCGGCACCTTCGACTGGCAGGCGGCGCATGCACGCACGGGCCGCTACGCCGAACTGTGCGAGCCTTACGAGGGCTTCCACGGCATGGTGTTCGCGGAAGAGTCGACCGTCGGCGCCTTTGCCCTGCGCGCGCGGCGCGAAGGCCTGCGCGACTTCGGCGCCGTCATGAGTCCGCACAATGCGTTTGCCATCCTGCAGGGTATCGAGACCCTAGGCCTGCGCATGGAACGCCACGTCGCCAACACGCGCCGCGTGATCGCCTTCCTGCTGGCGCATCCGATGGTCGAGTCGGTGTCCTACCCTGAGCTCGACACCCACCCTGATCACGAGCTCGCCAAGACCCTGCTGCCGAAAGGCGCCGGCGCCGTCTTCACCTTCACCCTGAAGGGCGACCGCGCCGCCGGCCGCCGCTTCGTCGACGGCCTGAAGGTGTTCTCGCACCTGGCCAACGTGGGCGACGCCAAGTCGCTGGTCATCCATCCTGCCTCGACCACCCACTTCCGCGTGCCCACCGAGCAGTTGGCGGCGTCGGGCGTGAAGGAAGGCACGATGCGCCTGTCGGTCGGACTGGAAGACCCGGACGACTTGATCGAGGACCTGGCGCGCGGCCTGAAACTGGCGCAGAAAGGGGCGTGAGCATGCAACTCGACCTCAACGGACATTCCGCCTACGCCTACACCGGCGGCAAGGCCTTCGATTGCGCCCTGCCGACCATCGTCTTCATCCACGGCGCCCAGAACGACCACTCGGTCTGGGGCCTGCAATCGCGCTGGTTCGCGCACCACGGCTACGGCGTGCTGGCGGTCGACTTGCCCGGCCACGGCCGCAGCAGCGGGCCGGCACTGGCCAGCGTCGAGGCGATGGCCGACTGGCTGCTGGCCCTGCTGGACGCGGCCGGCGTGCGCCGCGCCCTGCTCGCCGGGCACAGCATGGGTTCGCTGGTGGCGCTGGAAGCGGGCGCGCGCGCACCAGGCCGCGTGCGCGGCCTGGCCATGCTCGGTACGACCTGGCCGATGAAGGTGTCGGACAGTCTGCTCGCCACCTCGCGCGACGACGAGGACGCCGCCATCGACATGGTCAACATCTGGTCGCATTCGGGCATCGCGCAAAAGCCGTCCAGCCCCGGACCCGGCTTTTCGGTGATGGGCGGCGCACGCCGGCTGATGCAGCGCATGTCGGCCATCAACCCGGACGCCCTGTTCCACACCGATTTCGCCGCCTGCAATGCGTATGCGAACGGCGAAGCGGCGGCCGGTGCGGTGCGCTGCCCGGCCGTGTTCATCTTCGGTGCCAGGGACATGATGACGCCGCCGCGTTCGACGGAGCTGCTGACTGGCGCCATTGCGCATGGCAAGGTGGTGACGGTGGACGCCGGGCATTCCCTGATGGCCGAGCAGCCGGACGCGGTGCTCGACGCCCTGATCGCGTTTGCCGCCACACTCGACCACGAGGAGAGCACGCCATGACCGTCCGTTACAGCAGCTTCAGCGAGTTCTATCCCTATTACCTGACCCAGCACGCCGACCGCCGCTGCCGCCGTGCCCACTTCATCGGCACCTCGGCCGCGCTCCTGGCGCTGCTGGCGGCGCTGCTGAGCGGCAGCGGCTTGTGGATCGTGGCGGCCCTGGTGCTCGGCTACGGCGGCGCCTGGGTCGGGCATTTCTATTACGAGAAGAACCGGCCCGCCACCTTCGACCAGCCCTGGCTGTCGTTCAAGGCGGACTGGGTGATGTACTGGCAGATGTTGACGGGGAAGTTGAGCTGGTAGCTCGGAAATCCGGGACAGCGACCGTACGGTGGGCACCCCGTGCCCACGCGGAAGCTGGCGTGGTGATGGCGCCCTTTGATGACGCGGTAGCGGATACTCGAAACGCATCCAAATGATCATTTGGCGACGCCAACAATGATCAACGATCACGGAGGGAATTACGTTATCACCTGGCCACGTTCCGCGTGGGCACGGCGTGCCTTGCGCGGCCCGGCCCACCGTACGGTCACCATCTCGAGCTGAACGCCTCACCTGGTCCCGAAATACTCATCCACGCTCTGGTCCAGCCCCGCCTCCACCGCAGCCTCGACACTGCGCGCCAGCCCGGCCGTATCCAGCGCCAGCGGCGAATCTGCCGCCGGCACCGCCGCCGTCAAGCCCGCCCCGGCCCCGCCGAACACGAACAGCCGGTACACATCGGCCACCTTCAGCTTGCCCGGATCGGCCAGCAGGACCCAGTCGTCCTGCCCGGCGCGCACGGTGCGGCCCCACTGCGTGTGCGCCGGCACCTCGGACTGCACCCGCCCGACCCAGCCGGCCGTCACCATCTGCTCCAGCAGCAGCCCCAGCTCGTCGTAGCCGATGCGCGTGTGGGCCCGGATCGCGGCGCTCGATAACAGCGCCGAGCCAGTAGCATGCGCACCGCCATGCAGCACCTTGAGCACCGCCATCGCATCGACAAAGGCGCCGCCGGGCGCCGGCACGTGCCACCAGCGCTCGTGCCTGACCACCGGCAGGGCGGCGGCGACCACGGCGCCGACCAGGGTGATCAGCCAGGACAAATAAATCCAGACCAGGAACAGCGGCAGCGCCGCCAGCGCGCCGTAGATGATGGCGTAGGCCGGGAACTGGCGGATGAACAGGGCGAACAGGCGCTTGGCCAGCTCGAAGGCGAGCGCCGCCGCCAGCGCGCCCCACAGGGCGTCGCGCCAGTTGACGTAGCGGTTCGGCACGGCCACGTACAGCAGGGTATAGGCGCCGCTGGTCAGGGCCAGCGAGGCCAGGGTCGAGAACAGGCTGGCAAACAGGCTGCCGACCAGCGGCACCGAGCGCGTGATGCCGTCGGTGGCGGTGAACAGCTGCGAGGTCACGGTGATCGACAGGCCGAACAGCAGCGGCCCGAGCGTGATCAGGGCCCAATAGATCAGCACGCGCTGCAGCAGCGGGCGCGGCTGGCGCACGCGCCAGATCTGGTTGAAGACGCGCTCGATCATGCCGATCATGGCCGTCGAGGTGATCAACAGGGCCACCGCCCCGACCGCCGACAAACCCTTGGCCTTGCTGGCGAACTGGGTCAGGTTCGAGATGATCGTGTTGGATATCGCCTTCGGCATCAGGGCCTGGGCGAAGTAGGTTTCGATGGCCGTGCGGAGCTGACCGAAAATCGGAAACGTGGTAAAAATCGCCAGGACGATCGTCAGCAGCGGCACCAGCGCAAGCGTGGTCGTAAAGGTGAGGCTGCCTGCCACCTGGGGCAGTTTTTCCTCGCGCAGGCGGCGCCGCGCAAAGCGCAGCAGGTCGCGCACCTCCAGCAGCGTGAGGGCGCGCACGCGCTCGGCGCCGACGTTGAACATGTCGCTGGTGGAACGCGAGATCGAGTGAACCGTTTTGGAAAGCATATTGTCGTTTTGATTCGCTCTGAAAGATTAGCACTTGAGCAAAGCATCCTATAATACCAACGATGAACCCACCGTCCCTGACTATTCTCGTTTTGTACTACTCGCGCCATGGCGCCACCCGTAAACTCGCCGAGCTCATCGCACAGGGAATCGAGTCCGTTCCCGGCGCCGAGGCGCGCCTGCGCACCGTGCCCGCGGTGTCGACGGTGGCCGAGGCGGTCGCGCCCGACATCCCGGCCGGCGGCGCGCCCTATGTCGAACTGCAGGACCTGCACGAGTGCGCCGGGCTGGCCCTGGGTTCGCCGACCCGCTTCGGGAACATGGCGGCGGCCATGAAATACTTCCTCGACGGCACGGCAAGCGAATGGCTGGCCGGCACCTTGTCCGGCAAGCCGGCCGCCGTGTTCACCTCCACCGGCAGCCTGCACGGCGGCCAGGAAGCGACGCTGCTGTCGATGATGATCCCGCTGCTGCACCACGGCATGCTGGTGATGGGCCTGCCCTACGCCCACCCGGAACTGATGAACACGGCCAGCGGCGGCAGCCCCTACGGCGCCACCCACTGGGCCGGAATCGACGGCGACAAGCCCATCACGGAAGACGAGAAGCGCCTTGCCATCGCGCAGGGCCGCCGCCTGGCTGAAGCCGCCGCCCGCCTGCAATCGCCATTGCACACACCACTGCACGGACCACGCTGATGGAAACCCCAAAGATCTTTCACGCCGGCGCCATTGCCAGCCTGATCTGGCTGATCGGCTGGCTGGTAGCCTGGGAAATCTGGGTCGCCCCGCTGCATCCCGGAGGCTCATTGCTGGCGCTGAAGGCGCTGCCCCTGCTGGTGCCGCTGCGCGGCGTCATCAAGCGCGACCTCTACACCCTGCAATGGTCGTCGATGGTGATCCTGGTCTACTTCGCCGAGGGCGCGGTGCGCGCCTGGAGCGACGAGCTGGAAGCCTCGCGCCTGATGGCCATGGGCGAGATCGTCCTCGTCTGCGTGTATTTCGCCTGCGCCCTGCTCTACCTGCATCCGTACAAGAAGGCGGCGCAGCGCATGGCCAAGGAGCTGCTCGACAAGGTGAAAGTACCGCATGACTGATGCCTTCCTCGCGCGCTGCCGCGCAGTCTGCGGCGCGTCGCGGGTGCTGACCGGGGCGCCCGAGATGGCGCCCTTCCTCACCGACTGGCGCGGCCGCTTCACCGGCCGCGCCCGCGCCGTGCTGCTGCCCGGCAGCCGCGACGAGGTGGCGCAACTGGTGCAAGCCTGCGCCGAACACCGCGTGCCCATCGTGCCGCAGGGCGGACGCACCGGCCTGGTGCTGGGCAGCGTGCCCGACGCCAGCGGCGAAGCCGTGGTGATCTCGCTGCGCCGCCTGGACCGCATCCTCGGCGTCGACACCGTCAACCGCACCATCACCGTGCAGGCCGGCTGCATCCTGCAGCAGATCCAGGACGCGGCCCAGGAAGCCGGCCTGCTGTTCCCGCTCTCGCTGGCGGCCGAGGGCAGCTGCACCATCGGCGGCAATTTGTCGACGAACGCCGGCGGCACCGCCGTCCTGCGTTACGGCAACACGCGCGACCTGTGCCTGGGCCTGGAAGTGGTCACGCCCCAGGGCCGGATCTGGGACGGCCTGCGCGGCCTGCGCAAGGACAACACCGGCTACGCCCTGCGCGACCTTTTTGTCGGCGCCGAGGGCACGCTCGGCATCGTCACCGCCGCCGTGCTGAAACTGTATCCGCAGCCGAGGGCGTCGACCACGGCGCTGGTCGCCATGGCCACGCCCGAGCGCGCCCTGGCCCTGCTGTCGCTGATGCAGGACGTGTGCGGCGCCAGCCTCACCGCCTACGAGTTGATGTCGGACTTTTGCCTGCGTCTGGTCGGCACCCATTTCCCGCATCTGCCGCGCCCGTTCGCGCACAACCATGCGCAATATGCCTTGCTGGAAGTGTCGAGCAGCGAGTCCGAGGCGCACGCGGTCGGGCTGCTGGAAGCGGGCATCGAAGCCGCGCTTGAGCAGGGCCTGGCCGACGACGCGGTGGTGGCCATGTCCGGCGCCCAGTCGGGCAGTTTGTGGCAGCTGCGCGAGCACATCCCGCTAGCGCAGGCCGCGGCCGGCAAGAACATCAAGCACGACGTCTCGCTGCCGATCTCGCGCATCGCCGAATTCATCGCCAGCACCGACCGCCAGCTGGCGGCCAGCTTCCCCGGCTGCCAGGTGGTCTGCTTCGGCCACCTCGGCGACGGCAACCTGCACTACAACGTGGCGCCGATGGAAGGCGTGGCGCACGAGGCCTTCCTCGCCAACCAGGAGGCCATCAACCGCATCGTGCACGACAGCGTGGCCGCCTTTGACGGTTCGATCTCGGCCGAACACGGCATCGGCGCCCTGAAGCGCGAGGAACTGGTGCGCTACAAGGATGCGGTCGAACTGGACATGATGCGTGCCATCAAGGCGGCGCTCGACCCGCTCGGCATTATGAACCCCGGCAAAATTCTGTGAACCGGGGAACGCATCGATGAAAAATTTTTTGGTGGCAATCATTGCCTGCCTAGCGGCGCAAGGCGCGCTGGGGGGCAGCATATACAAGTGTACGGTCGCCGGCAAGGTGGCCTACGGCGACCAGCCCTGCGCCGACGGCGCCGGCACCGAACTTGCCGTGCGCGCCGCCCCGCCGCCCGACAAGGCGGCAAGCGAGAAACTGGCGGGCGACCGCCTGCGCCTGCTGGCGCTGGAAAAGGAACGCGCCGCCGGCGAACTGCGCGCAGAACGCGAGCGCCAGCGCGCCGCCAAAGCCTTTGCCATGCAGCGCCAGAAATGCGAGCGCCTGCGCCTGAAGCAGAAGTGGCTCGACGAAGACCTGGGCCGCGCCCGCGGCGAAGCCGTGGCCGGTGCGCGCCTGAAGGCAAAACGGCAGGCGGAGGCGCTGGCGGTGGAATGTCCGGCCTGAACAATCTCTCTCCTCTCCTGTCGCGCTGGCTGCTGCTGGGCGAATGGCGCGCGCATCCGGTGCGCGCCGTGCTGGCGATCGCGGCGATTGCGGTCGGCGTGGCCATGGGCTTTGCCATCCACCTGATCAACGCCGCCGCCTTTAACGAATTCTCGGCCGCGATCAAGAGCCTGTCCGGCCAGGCCGACATCCAGGTGCTGGGCCGCGAGGCCCTGTTCGACGAAACAATCTATCCGCGCCTGGCAGAATACGAAGGCGTGGCGCTGGCCTCGCCGGTGCTCGAGGTCCAGGCCGCCGTGCCGAGTGCGAAAGGCGCATTGCGCATCGTCGGCATCGACCCGCTGCGCGCCGGCTACATCGCGCCCGACCTGCTCGGCGTGCCGGGCGAGGGGCGCGGGGCCGATGTGCTGGCCGACGACACCGTGTTCTTGTCGCCCGCCGCGCAAAGCTGGCTGGACCTGCGCGACGGCGCGACGCTCACGCTGCGCGCCGGCACCGCCGACTTCAGCCTGCGCGTGGCCGGCCCGGTGCAGGCCGCCCGCCCGGGCCAGCGCATCGGCGTAATGGACATCGGCGCCGCCCAGTGGCGCTTCAACCAGCTCGGCAAGCTCTCGCGCGTGGACCTGAAACTGCGCGACGGCGTGAACCGTGCCGAATTCGAGGCGCGCCTCACGCGCGAGCTCGAACGCGATTTTCCGGGGCGCTTTCGCATCGGGCAGCCGAACGACAGCGACCAGGAAAGCCGCAACAACAATCTGAGCCGCGCCTACCGCGTGAACCTGACGGTGCTGGCCCTGGTGGCGCTGTTCACCGGCGCCTTTTTGGTGTTCTCGACCCAGGCCCTGTCGGTGATGCGGCGGCGCAGCCAGTTCGCGCTGCTGCGCGTGCTGGGTGTGGAGCGCGGCCAGCTGCTGCGCCAGGTGCTGCTCGAAGGCGCCAGCCTGGGCGTGATCGGCGCCCTGCTCGGCGTGGCGGCCGGCTACGTGCTGGCGGCGCTGGCGCTGCGCTTTTTTGGTGGCGACCTGGGCGCCGGCTACTTCCCGGGCATCAAGCCGCAGGTGGTGTTCACGCCGCTGGCGGCCTTTGTCTTCTTTGCCCTGGGCCTGGGCGTGGCCCTGCTCGGCTGCCTGGCGCCGGCCTGGGACGCGGCGCGCGCGCGGCCGGCCGTGGCCCTGAAATCCGGCAACGACGAAGCGGCGCTGGCGCGCCTGGCGCGGGTCTGGCCTTCCCTCGTCTGCCTGGCGCTGGCGGCGCTGTTCGCGCTGGCGCCGCCGGTGTTCGAGCTGCCGCTGTTCGGTTACCTCGCCATTGCCTTGCTGCTGATCGGCGGCATCGGCCTGATGCCGCGCCTGGCCGCCAGCGTGTTCCGCCTGCTGAACCGGCCGCTCTTGACCCGCCCGGCGCCGCCGCCGGTGCTGGCGCTGACGCTGTCGCGCCTGGCGAATGCGCCGGGCCAGGCCTCGATTGCGCTGGGCGGCGTGCTGGCCAGCTTCAGCCTGATGGTGGCGATGGGGATCATGGTTGCCAGCTTCCGCGTGTCGGTGGACGACTGGATGCGCCACATCCTGCCAGCCGACCTGTACGTGCGCACCGCCGCCGGCGGCAGCAGCGGGGCGCTGGGGCCGGACGAACAGGCGGCGATCAAGGCCACGGCCGGCGCCGGCCAGGTGCAGTTCCTGCGCACGCGCCCGGTTTCGCTGGCGCCAGACCGGCCCGACGTGGTCCTGATCGCGCGCGACATCGATGCGGCGGACCCGGGCCGCCTGCTGTTCCTGGTCGGCGCCTCCAGCCCGCTGCCGCAGGGTGCGCGGCCGGCCTGGGTCTCCGAAGCCATGCTCGACTTGTACGGCGCACGCGTCGGCCAGGCGATCACCCTGCCGCTGGGCGGCAAGCCGGCGCCCTTCTTTGTCGCCGGCGTCTGGCGCGATTACGCCAACCAGTCCGGTTCGGTCGTGATCCGCTTGCCGGACTACCGCGCGCTGACCGGAGAAACTGCGGTGACCGACGCCGCCATCTACGCCGGCGGCGAAGCCGCCACCGACCGCATCGAAAAAGCCCTGCGCGCCCTGCCCTTCGGCCCCGCGCTGCAGCTGGCCCGGCCCGGTGACATCCGCGCCGCCAGTCTGCAGATTTTTGATCGCAGCTTTGCCGTCACCTACCTGCTGGAGGCGATCGCCATCGTAATCGGGCTGTCCGGCGTGGCCGCCACCTTCTCGGCCCAGACCCTGGCGCGGGCGCGCGAGTTCGGCATGCTGCGCCACGTGGGCGTGACGCGCGGCCAGGTGCTCGGCATCCTGGCCTGCGAGGGCGGGCTGCTGACCGGCCTGGGCGTGGCCTGCGGCTTTGCCCTGGGCCTGGTGATCAGCCTGATTCTGGTGTTTGTCGTGAACCCGCAATCCTTCCACTGGACCATGCAGCTGCACCTGCCCTGGGGCTTGCTGGCTACCGTCGCCGCCGTGCTGGTCGGCGCCTCGGTGGCCACGGCTCTGGTGTCGGGGCGCTATGCCTTGTCCGGCGGGCCGGTGCGGGCGGTGAGGGAGGATTGGTGATGCGTGTGGTTTTCTTGATCCTGCTGTGGGTGAGCCAGCTGGCGTTCGCCGCGCCGCCGGTGTTTGCGCCGGTCACACCGGGCCGGGCCTTGAGCTTCCCGCTCGATTACGGCGCGCACCCGGACTTTCGCACTGAATGGTGGTACGTCACCGGCTGGCTGCAACAGGCGGACGGCAAGCCGCTCGGCTTCCAGGTCACCTTCTTTCGCAGCCGCACCGCGCACGACACCGCCAACCCGAGCGCCTTTGCGCCGCACCAGCTGGTGATCGGCCATGCCGCGCTGTCGGATCCGGCGGTCGGGCGCCTGCTGCACGACCAGCGCAGCGCGCGCGAAGGCTTCGGCCTGGCCTGGGCCAAGACCGGCGATCTTGATGTCAAGCTCGACGACTGGCGCATGCGGCGCGCGCCGGACGGCAGCTACCGCGTCACGGTGAAGTCCGGCGAGATGAGCATGGACCTGGTCTTGACCCCGACCCAGCCGGTGCTGGTGCAGGGCGAAGGCGGCTATTCGCGCAAGGGCGCGGCCGCGCAGCACGCGAGTTACTACTACAGCCACCCGCAGCTGCGCGTGAGCGGCACGGCCGGGCGGCCCGGTGCGGCGGGCGCGGTGACGGGCAGCGCCTGGTTTGACCATGAATGGTCGAGCGAAGCCCTGCAGCCCGAGGCCAGCGGCTGGGACTGGATGGCCGCTAACCTCGACGACGGCTCGGCGCTGATGGCTTTCCAGATCAGGGCCAAGGGAGGTGGTAAACTATGGGCGCACGCCACCCTGCGCGACCGCGCCGGCAAGGTCACCCGCTACACACCCGACCAGGTGCGCTTTACGCCGCAGGTGCGCTGGAAGTCGCCGCGCACGCATGCCGAATACCCGGTTGCCACCACGATAGCCATCGGCGCCACGCGCTGGCAGGTCACGCCCCTGCAGCAGGACCAGGAACTCGACTCGCGCCGCTCGACCGGCGCCGTGTACTGGGAAGGCGCGGTCACGGTGGCGCGCGACGGCGTGCCCGCCGGCCGCGGCTACCTGGAGATGACCGGCTACCTGCGTGATATGAAGCTTTAGAAGATGACACGAGACAGAACAACAACAGGCAACACCTTGACCGAACCCGTGAACAAACCCGTGACCAAGCAATCCCCCGGCAACACCCGTACCGCATCCTCCGCCCCCGCGAAGGGCAGCCTCGCCGCCTTCAAGGGCCTGTTCCCCTTCCTGCGCCCCTACCGCCGCCAGTTCATCCTGGCCGGCATCGCCCTGCTGTTCGCGGCCGGCGCCACGCTCGCGATCCCGGCCGCCTTCAAGCAGATGATCGACCTCGGCTTCGGCGCGGCGGCCGGCGCGCACAGCATCAAGAACGTCGACGCCACCTTCCTCGCCCTGTTCGGTGTGGCCACCGTGCTCGGGATCGCCACCGCGGCGCGCTTCTACATGGTGTCGTGGCTGGGCGAACGCGTGACGGCCGACATCCGCAGCGCCGTCTACAGCCACGTGGTGAACCAGAGTCCGGAATTCTTCGAGACCACGCAAACCGGCGAAGTGCTGTCGCGCCTGACCACCGACACCACCCTGATCCAGGCCGTGGTCGGCACCAGCATATCGGTCGCCCTGCGCAATGTGCTGCTGTTCATCGGCGGCCTGGTGATGCTGTTCGTGACCGACGCCAAGCTCACCGCCATCATCTTCGGCCTCCTAATCGCCGTGATCGTGCCGATCGTGCTGTTCGGACGCCGCGTGCGTAAGCTCTCGCGCGATTCACAGGACCGCATCGCCGATGCCTCGGCCCTGGCCGGCGAAATCCTGAACGCCATGCCGACCGTGCAGGCCTATACCCACGAGAAGATCGAAGCGCGCCGCTTCGGCGCCTCGGTGGAAGGCGCATTCGCGGCCGCCATGCAGCGCATCCGCGCGCGTTCGCTGTTGACCATGCTCGCCATCGTGCTGGTGTTCGGCACCATCGTCTTTGTGCTGTGGCTGGGCGCGCATGCGGTCCTGCGCGGCAGCATGACCGGCGGCGAACTCGGGCAGTTCATCCTGTACGCCTCGATCGTCGCCGGCTCGATCGGCGCGCTGTCCGAGGTGATGGGCGAGGCCCAGCGCGCCGCCGGCGCCACCGAGCGCCTGCTCGAACTGCTGGCCGCCCGCTCGGACATCCGCAACCCGGCCCACCCGCAGCCGCTGCCGCGGCGCACCACCGGCGGGGCTGCGCTAGCCCTGCAGGACGTGACCTTCGCCTACCCGTCGCGCCAGGACAGCGCCGCGCTGTCGCACGTCTCGCTCGACATCCGGCCCGGCGAGACCGTGGCCGTGGTCGGCCCTTCGGGCGCCGGCAAGACCACCCTGTTCCAGCTGCTGCTGCGCTACTACGACCCGCAGGCCGGCGCGATCCGGCTCGACGGCGTCGATATTCGCGACCTCGATCTGCACACCCTGCGCGACGCGATCGGCATCGTGCCGCAAGACACGGTCATCTTCTCGGCCGACGCGATGGAAAACATCCGCTACGGCCGCCCGGACGCCAGCGACGAGGAAGTGATTGCGGTAGCGAAGCTGGCCGCGGCCCACGAATTCATCGAGCGCCTGCCCCAGGGCTACCGCTCCTTCCTCGGCGAGCGCGGCGTGCGCCTGTCCGGCGGCCAGCGCCAGCGCATCGCCATCGCGCGCGCCCTACTGAAGAACCCGCCGCTGCTGCTGCTCGACGAAGCCACCAGCGCCCTCGACGCCGAATCCGAGCGCCTGGTGCAGGGCGCGCTGGAAGCGGCCATGGTCGGACGCACTACCATCATCATCGCGCACCGCCTGGCCACCGTGCAGCGCGCCGACCGCATTGTGGTGATGGAAGACGGGCAAGTGGTCGAGACCGGGACGCATGCTTCGCTGGTGGCCCAGGGTGGCATCTACGCCAACTTGGCTGCTTTACAATTTCATCACATACATATACAAGGATGATACAAAGCGTTGTTGCGCAACAGCATTTGCAATGATATGGATCAACTTTCGTTGCGATGAGGAATAACCTGCGCTTATGATCGGGAGAGAAACCGGTACTTCCTTTATTTCTCTTACCATGTCTAAGCGACCATTCCGTATTGCCAACTGGAGCGTCGGCTCCAAGATCAGCGCCTTCAGTTTCGCCCTGGTCGGCGTCATCATCGGCGCCCTGGTGCTCACCATCAGCGCCACCACCTCGAGCCTGCTCGAGGAACGCGCCGACCACAATGTCTCGACCGAACTGAACGGCCTGGTGGCCACCGTCGAGCTGTTCAACAAGACGGTCTCGAACGAGGCGGTCAGCTTCGGCAAGATCTTCGCCGCCGGGTTCAAGGGCAGCTTCGCGCTCGACGCCGGCGAGACAGTCGACATCGGCGGCAAGGCCGTGCCCAGCTTGAAGATCGACGGCAGGGTCCTGAACCTCGACTTCAGCGCCGCCGACCGCTTCTCCAGCGAAACCGGCGGCAACGCCACCATCTTCGCCGCCAGCGGCGACGACTTCGTGCGCATCAGCACCTCGGTGAAGAAGGAAAACGGCGAGCGCGCCGTCGGCACCGCGCTCGACCACGCTGCGCCCGCCTATGCCGCCCTGCGCGAGGGCAAGGTCTACGTCGGCCTGGCGACCCTGTTCGGCAAGCAGTTCATCACCCAGTACGAACCGGTGCGCGACGCCGGCGGCAAGGTGGTCGGCGCGCTGTACGTGGGCGTGGACATCAGCGCCCACCTGGCGGCCCTGAAGGGGCGCATCCGCGCCGCCCAGGTCGGCGAAACCGGCTACTTCTACGTGCTGAACGCGGCGCCCGGCAAGGCCTTTGGCGAGCTGGTCGTGCACCCGACGCAGGAAGGCCGGAACATCCTTGCCAACAAGAGCGCCGACGGCCGCGAGTACGTCAAGGAGATCTTGCAGACCAAATCCGGCAAGATCAGCTACGACTGGCAAAACCCGGGCGACAAAGCGGCGCGCGAGAAGTTCGTCGTCTATACCTGGTTCAAGGACTGGAACTGGGTGATCGCCGGCGGCACCTATGCCGACGAGATCACGGCCGAGGCCACCACGCTGCGCAACCGCTACATCAGCTTCGGCCTGGTGGCGCTGGCCGCCTTTGCCGCCGTGCTGTACGCTTTTGTGCGCCGCGCCGTGACGCGCCCGCTGGCCGAGGTGCGCGACGCTGCCGTGCGCATCGCCGAAGGCGACCTGACGGTGCAGATCGCCAGCCGTGGCCAGGACGAGATCGGCCGCCTGACCGACGCCATGAACGGCATCAGCCGCAATCTGTCCTCGGTGGTCGGCAACGTGCGCGACGGCGCCGAGCAGATCGCCAACGCCTCGCAGGAAATCTCGACCGGCAACCTCGATTTGTGCTCGCGCACCGAGGAACAGGCGGCCAGCCTGGCGACCACGGCGTCGTCGATGGGAGAGCTGACCGAGACCGTGCGCCAGAACGCCGACCACGCGCGCCAGGCCAACGCGCTGGCCGTGAGCGCCTCCAGCGTCGCGCAAAAGGGCGGCAGCATGGTGGCCCAGGTGATCGACACCATGGAATCGATCAACCAGTCCTCGCGCAAGATCGGCGACATCACCGGCGTCATCGACGGCATCGCCTTCCAGACGAATATCCTGGCGCTGAACGCGGCCGTGGAAGCGGCGCGCGCCGGCGAGCAGGGACGCGGCTTCGCGGTCGTGGCCAACGAAGTGCGCAACCTGGCCCAGCGCAGCGCCGCCGCAGCCAGGGAGATCAAGGCCCTGATCGCCGCCTCGAACAGCGATGTGGAAGCCGGTAGCCGGCTGGTGAGCGAAGCCGGCGCCACCATGAACGAGGTGCTGGCCAGCGTCGGCCGCGTGACCGACATCATGGCCGACATCAGCGCCGCCAGCGCGGAGCAAAGCAGCGGCCTCGAGCAGGTGAACCTGGCGATCGGCGAGATGGACGAATCGACCCAGCGCAACGCGGCGCTGGTCGAGGAAGCCAGCGCGGCGACGCAGGCGATGCAGGACCAGGCGGCGCAACTGGCGCGCGCGGTGCGTGCGTTCCGGCTGGATGCGGCGGCGGCCAACGCGGCGCTGCCGGCGCCGGCAAAGCGCCCAGAGCTGACCCTGGGTTGATTTTACGGGGTTCGTAGGGTGGGCTCTCGAGCCCACGCGGTATGGCACCGCTGCGTCATCGGTCAGTTCCGGCAGTCGCCATAATTCGTGTTCCGTGGCCTCGCATGGTGAGACCGCGTGGACACAGGTGTCCACCGTACGTACTACTCGGCTGGTGACGCCGGTGGGCACAAGTGATTTGCGCGGCCCGCCCCGCCCAACAGTGTAAACTTGCGCTCCACCCGAACGGAGCCCATCTTGACCGACGCCGACCTGATCCGCCGCTGCCACACCATCTTCCCCGGCCACCGCGCCCGCCGCCCCGCCGAACTGTACGCCAACATGGCCGCCTGGTGCGAAGCCAACGACATCGAACACGACGTCTACGGCAGCGGCGACCTGATCGAATCGTTCGAAAAGAAAATCGCCGCTCTGCTCGGCTTTCCAGCCGCCGTGTTCTGCATCAGCGGCACCATGACCCAGGTCACCGCCCTGCGCCTGGCCAGCACCGACCGCAACCGGGCTCCGGTCGCCCTGCACCCGACCTCGCACATCTTCGTGCACGAGCGCTCCAACTACCAGCTGCTCGATCACTTCGACGCCCTGCAGGTAGGCGACCGCCACCGCCCCTTCACCGCCGCCGACCTGGGCGCCATCCCCGACCGCCTCGGCGCCGTGGGCCTGGAGCTGCCGATGCGCGAGATCGGCGGCCAGGCGCCTTCCTGGGAGGAACTCGAAGCCATTAAGGCCCACTGCAAGGCGCGCGGCGCCCACCTGCACATGGATGGCGCGCGTTTGTGGGAAACGGCAGTCGGCTACGGCAAACCGGTCGCCGAGATCGCGGCCGGCTTCGATTCGGTGTACGTGTCGCTGTACAAGGGCATCGGCGGTCTGGGTGGCGCCATGCTGGCCGGCAGCGCCGACTTCGTGGCGCGCGCTGCCGAATGGTTCCGGCGCCAGGGCGGCAACGTCATCCACCGCTCGCCGTATATCGTGGCCGCCGCCATGCAGTTCGATGCACGCCTGGCCGCGATGCCGGCTTACTTCAAACGCACCGAGTTCCTGTTCGAGGCCCTGCGCGCGCATCCGGAGATCCACGTGAATCCCGCACGCCCCGCGGCCAACATGCTGCACCTGCACCTGCCCGTGAGCCGCGAACGCGCGCTGGCGATCCGCGAGCGCCTGGCCGAGCGCCATGGCGTCTGGCTGTTCAACCGCATCAACCACGGCGTGCTGCCGGATACCAGTTACTTCGAGCTGTACGTCGGCGACAATCTGCTGCACGCGCCGGACGAGAAGGTGGTCGAGGCGCTGGCCCTGCTGGCAGCCGAACTCCGCACGCCTGCATAAGTTACAATGGCGGGTTTTCCCACGAAAGACTGCGATGCGCCAATACCTCGACTTCATGCGCCATGTGAAAGAGCATGGCGCCCATAAAACGGACCGCACCGGCACCGGCACCGTGTCCGTGTTCGGGCACCAGATGCGCTTCGACCTGCAACAAGGTTTCCCGCTGGTGACCACCAAGAAGGTGCACCTGAAGTCCATCATCCATGAACTGATCTGGTTCCTGCAGGGCTCGACCAACATCGCCTACCTGAAGGAAAACGGCGTCTCGATCTGGGACGAATGGGCCGACGCGAATGGCGACCTCGGCCCGATCTACGGCTACCAGTGGCGCAACTGGCCGGCGCCGAACGGCGAGCACATCGACCAGATCGCGCAGGTGCTGGAACAGATCAGGACCACGCCGGACTCGCGCCGGATGATCGTATCAAGCTGGAACGTGGCCGACATCCCGCAGATGAAGCTGCCGCCCTGCCATGCCTTCTTCCAGTTCTACGTGGCCGACGGCAAGCTGTCGTGCCAGCTGTACCAGCGCAGCGCCGACATCTTCCTCGGCGTGCCCTTCAACATCGCCTCGTACGCGCTGCTGACCCACATGATGGCCCAGCAGGCCGGCCTGGAAGTGGGCGATTTCATCTGGACCGGCGGGGACTGCCACCTGTATTCGAACCACCTCGAGCAGGCGGACTTGCAGCTCTCGCGCGAGCCCTTCCCGTTGCCGAAGCTGGTCATCAAGCGCAAGCCCGACTCGCTGTTCGACTACCGCTTCAAGGACTTCGAGGTCGTCGATTACCAGTCGCATCCGGGCATCAAGGCGCCGGTCGCGGTCTGACGTTCGCTGGCCCGCGATGGTCATCGGCCAGGTTCGTTCCTTGTCGCTGCGTGCAGACCGCCGCGCGTTGCCGGTTCGCGTCGAGCGCGCCGTGGCGCTGGCAGGTCAAGGCTTCGAGGGCGATGTCCACGCCGACCCGATCTCGCCGCGCCAGCTTCTGCTGGCCAGTTCCTCGGTGTACGAATCGCTCGGTCTTTCCGCGCACACGCTGCGCGAGAACTTGCTGGTCGATGTTGATACGGCCAGTCTCGCTTCCGGCACCATTCTCCAGATTGGCGCAGAGGCGCGCATCCGCCTGATGTTCGCGTGTGAAGCCTGCGGCCAGCTGGACCTGCAGCGCCCTGGCCTGGCGCGGGCGCTCGGCAACCGACGCGGCATGCTGGCGCGCGTCGTCGACGGCGGTACCGTCGTTGCAGGCGATACCATCGTGCAGCTGGACGAGCGCATGCCGCCCTGGCTCGACGACTGGCGCGCACGGGTGACGGCGGTACTGGATGCCGCGCCGCCCGGCAGCGTCGTCGAATATGGCCAGCTGGCTCGCCTGGCCGGCATCCAGTCCAGCTATTGCCGCGCTTTTCCGCGTTTCTTGGCCAAGATGGGGCCGCACTATGCGAACCGGGCGGTCGCAGCCGGAAGTGGCAGCAAGGCACCGCGCTGGAACGGTTCGGGGCTGTTCGGCCAGTCTTGAGAGCCAGCATCTTGACAGACACCGCAAGTCACGACACCATCTGCCGACTTCATTGCATTGCAACAAGGAATCACACCATGCACGCCCTTCCCTCTTCTTCCGCAATGCCGCAGGCGGTATCCCAATGACCCGCCTCACCATGGTCGTCGCCATCGACGCCGGGCGCGGCATCGGCGTCAACAACCAGCTGCCCTGGCACCTGCCGGAAGACCTGGCCCACTTCAAGCGCGTCACGCTCGGCCGCCCGATCATCATGGGCCGCAAGACCTTCGACTCGATCGGCCGCCCGCTCCCGGGCCGGCAGAACATCGTCGTCACCCGCAACGCCGACTGGCAGCATGAGGGCGTCGATGCCGTCACCTCACTCGACGCGGCCATTGCGATGGTCGAGGGCGACGAGGCCAGCATCATCGGCGGCGCCCAGATCTTCAGCGCGGCCCTGGATGTGGCCGACCGCATGATCGTCACCGAGATCGCCCACACCTTCGCCTGCGACACCTTCTTCCCAGCCATCGACCCGGCCGTATGGGAAGAGACCGCGCGTGAAACCCACCACTCGGACAAGAACGGCTACGGCTACGCCTTCGTCACCTACGAGCGGAAGCCGGCAGCATGAGCATGTCGACGCTTCCGGCCCCCGCTTCGCGCGGCGGCGACGGCTTTGCCGGCAAGGTGGCGGTGCTGATCGCGATCCTGGCCACCATCGGCACCCTGTTCGGCTTCATCGGCAACAGCAGCTACAACGAAGCGGCGCTGCTGAAGAACAGCGCGGCCATCGACAAGACCAGCGCGGCCAATGCCTGGAACCACTACCAGGCCAAGTCGAACAAGCAGAACCTGGCGGAGCTGGCCACCAACCTGCCCGGCGTCGACCACGTGCACTACCGTACCGAGGTGCTGCGCTACCAGCAGGAGAAGGACGAGATCCGGCTTGAGGCCGAACGCTGGGAAGCGTCGTCGGCGACGTTCAGCGCGCAGTCGGAAGAGGCGCTGCACCGCCACCGCCAGTGGTCGCTGGCCTCGGTCGCGCAGCAGATCGCGATTTCGCTGGCCGCCGTGGCGCTGCTGGCGCGCCGCACCTGGCTGCTCGGCGCGACCGTCACCGTGGCCGCCTTCGGCCTGGTGATCGGCGCCTTCGCCTGGCTGCACGTGGAGCCGACGCCGCTGGTGGCGGCGCCCTTCGTCGCGGCGCTCGGTGCCATCCTCGGCGTGGAATTGTTGAAGAGCCTGGGACGGCGCGCACGCGGCTGAACTACAGCTGAACTACAGCTGTACTGCGGCTGAACCGCGCTGCTGACTGCTACAGTGCGCCGCCCCAAGGCGCATGTGGTTACCCTAACAGAAAAAGTTCACCGGACAGCGGGTTTTCTGCGAAAATCCGCTTCTTATTTTTCGGTGCCGTGTGAGCGGGCCGCGTCAACCCGACGCGGCTGCCCCCACGGCGCTTCGCATTGGAGCTGTCAATGAAATTTCGCTTCCCCATCGTCATCATCGACGAGGATTTCCGTTCCGAGAACACGTCCGGTCTCGGCATTCGCGCGCTCGCCGCAGCGATGGAAAAAGAAGGCATGGAGGTCCTGGGCCTGACCAGCTACGGCGACCTGTCGCAGTTCGCCCAGCAGCAGTCGCGCGCCTCGGCCTTCGTGCTGTCGATCGACGACGAGGAATTCGGCGGCGGCTCGTTCGAGGAAACCGACTTCGCCCTGACCCGCCTGCGCGCCTTCGTGCAGGAGATCCGTCACAAGAACTCGAACATCCCGATCTACATCTACGGCGAGACCCGCACCTCGCGCCACATCCCGAACGACATCCTGAAGGAGCTGCACGGCTTCATCCACATGTTCGAGGACACGCCGGAATTCGTGGCGCGCCACATCATCCGCGAAGCCAAGGCCTACCTGGACTCGCTGGCGCCGCCGTTCTTCCGCGCGCTGGTGAACTACGCCTACGACGGTTCCTACTCGTGGCACTGCCCTGGCCACTCGGGCGGCGTCGCCTTTTTGAAGAGCCCGGTCGGCCAGATGTTCCACCAGTTCTTCGGCGAGAACATGCTGCGCGCCGACGTCTGCAACGCGGTCGAGGAACTCGGCCAGCTACTGGACCACACCGGCCCGGTCGCCAAGTCCGAGCGCAACGCCGCGCGCATCTACAGCGCCGACCACTGCTACTTCGTCACCAACGGCACCTCGACCTCGAACAAGATGGTCTGGCACTCGACCGTCGCCCCCGGCGACATCGTCGTGGTCGACCGTAACTGCCACAAATCGATCCTGCACTCGATCATCATGTGCGGCGCGATCCCCGTGTTCCTGATGCCGACCCGGAACAACCTCGGCATCATCGGCCCGATCCCGCTCGAAGAATTCACGCCCGAATCGATCGCCCGCAAGATCGAGGCGAACCCGTTCGCACGCG
Organism: Massilia sp. BAP21; assembly: GCF_057801335.1. NCBI lineage: Bacteria > Pseudomonadati > Pseudomonadota > Betaproteobacteria > Burkholderiales > Oxalobacteraceae > Massilia > Massilia sp. BAP21. The sequence goes on along the minus strand of NZ_CM173596.1, from coordinate 4,616,727 downwards.
AAGCCAAGGACAAGAAGCCGCGCATCCTGACCATCACCCAGTCGACCTACGACGGCGTGGTGTACAACGTGGAAGTGCTGCGCGAGATGCTCGATGGCCGCATCGACACCCTGCACTTCGACGAAGCCTGGCTGCCGCACGCGACCTTCCACGACTTCTACAAGAACATGCACGCGATCGGCCGCGACCGTCCGCGCGCCAAGCAGTCGATGATCTTCTCGACCCAGTCGACGCACAAGCTGCTCGCAGGCCTGTCGCAGGCTTCGCAGGTGCTGGTGCGCGAATCGGAATCGGTCAAGCTGGACCAGGACGCCTTCAACGAAGCCTTCCTGATGCACACCTCGACTTCGCCGCAGTACTCGATCATCGCGTCCTGCGACGTCGCAGCGGCCATGATGGAAGCGCCGGGCGGCACCGCCCTCGTGGAAGAATCGATCCTGGAAGCGCTGGACTTCCGCCGCGCCATGAAGAAGGTCGACGCCGAGTACGGCGAAGACTGGTGGTTCAAGGTCTGGGGTCCGGACGTCGAAGGCGAGGAAGGCATCGGCGAGCAGAAGGACTGGATGATCCGCGCCGAGGACGACTGGCACGGCTTCGGCAACCTGGCCGAAGGCTTCAACATGCTCGACCCGATCAAGTCGACCATCGTCACGCCTGGCCTGTCCCTGGACGGCAAGTTCGGCGAGACCGGCATCCCGGCCTCGATCGTCACCAAGTACCTGGCCGAGCACGGCGTCATCATCGAGAAGTGCGGTTTGTACTCGTTCTTCATCATGTTCACGATCGGCATTACCAAGGGCCGCTGGAACACCCTGGTGACGGCGCTGCAGCAGTTCAAGGACGACTACGACCGCAACAAGCCGATGTGGCAGGTGATGCCGCAGTTCGCCTCGGCGAATCCGCGCTACGAAGACCGCGGCCTGCGCGACCTGTGCACGCAGATCCACACCTTCTACAAGCAGTACGACGTGGCGCGCCTGACCACCGAGATGTATTTGTCGGACATGGTGCCGGCGATGAAGCCGTCGGACGCTTTCGCCAAGATGGCGCGCCGCGACATCGAGCGCGTGGCCATCGAGGACCTGGAAGGCCGCACGACTGCCATCCTGCTGACGCCTTATCCGCCGGGCATTCCGCTCCTGATTCCGGGCGAGCGCTTCAACAAGACCATCGTCGATTACCTGCGCTTCGCACGCGACTTCAACGAACGCTTCCCGGGCTTCGAGACCGACGTGCACGGCCTGGTCAAGCGTGAGATCGATGGCAAGCTGGGGTACTTCGTCGATTGCGTCAAACAGGACTGAGACAGGACTGACTGAAGTCGCAGCCTGATGTGAAAAGAGGAGCCGCTGGCTCCTCTTTTTTTGTCGCTGAAATCGCTACGGCATGCACCGCGATGTTTTCGTAGGGTGGGCACTTGTGCCCACGCGGTATAGGACTGCCGCGTACAGCGCCATCTGAAAACATCTCAGATGCTTACACGGTGACTCCGTTACGTGCGCCTGTGCGCAAAAGGTGAAACCGCGTGGGCACAAGTGCCTAGCGCGGCCCGGCCCACCCTACCCGGGCAAGCACCAGCGTCGCGATATGATACGGATTCAGGTGCCTGCTTTCAAAAACTCTATCAGGTCTTCGGCAAGGTCACGCCATGCTGCCCCTGGTACTTGCCGCCACGGTCCTTGTACGACGTCTCGCAGACTTCATCCGACTCGAAGAACAACACCTGCGCACATCCCTCGCCCGCGTAGATCTTGGCCGGCAGCGGCGTCGTGTTCGAGAATTCCAGCGTCACATAGCCTTCCCACTCCGGCTCGAAGGGCGTGACGTTGACGATGATGCCGCAGCGCGCATAGGTCGACTTGCCCAGGCAAACGGTCAGCACATTGCGCGGAATACGGAAGTATTCCATGGTGCGTGCCAGCGCGAATGAATTCGGCGGGATGATGCAGACATCGCTCTTGATGTCGACAAACGACTTCTCGTCGAAGTTCTTCGGATCGACGATCGTGCTGTTGATGTTGGTGAAGATCTTGAACTCGTCGGCGCAGCGGATATCGTAGCCGTACGACGAGGTGCCGTAGGAAATGATGCGGCGGCCGTCGGCCTCGCGGACCTGGCCCGGCTCGAAAGGTTCGATCATGCCGGTTTCCTGCGCCATACGGCGGATCCATTTATCGCTTTTAATTGCCATGCTGCTCTTTCAGGGGATGCGGAAAATCCCGCGATTTTACGCGAAAAGACCGCGCCGGTCGTCCTTCGCCGTATCATTCTGACCAGCCCGCCCAGCCAGCAGGCGCACGATCATGTCGTGGGTGAGTTGTGCCGCACGCGCTGGATGCTCCATCGGATACAGGTGGCTGCCCTCGGTCATCACGAAGTTGGCGCCGACCAGCTTGCGCGTCGACGCCAGCCCGGCCTGTCGCAATTCCTGGGAACGGTCGGCGCCGATGAAACCGACCGGCACCGGAAAGTCGTGGCGGATCACCTCGCCCATGTGATGCGGCAGCGAGTTGTAGATGTCGGTTTCGATGGCACGGTCGAAGCGCAGCTGCACACCCTGGGGATGCGGCTTCAGGCCGACGTCGAGGTAATCGTCGAGCACGCCCGGGGCCCAGGCGGCGAAGATGTCCTTCGAGATGAAGTGCTGGTAGGCCGCATGCCGATCGGGCCAGACATTGCGGCGGCGCTCGGAAAAGCGTGCCGGCGAAAACTTGGTTCCCTTGCCCAGGGCTTTCACGATGCGCCAGAGGAAGGCGCGCCAGCCCGCCACCACCGGCGAATCGAGCATGACCACGCATTGCGCCAGTTCCGGACGGCGCGCCGCCGCCATGGTACTGAGCATGCCGCCGAGCGAATGGCCAACCAGGATCACCGGCCGGCCATACCCTTCCAGCTCGGCGATCAGCTCGTCCACCAGCCCGCTCCAGCCTTCGCCCACCGGGTAGCGCGGATCGTGCCCGACCATGTCGGTGCTGTGCACGTCGTAATGCGCGCTCAAGCCTTCGAGCAATTGACGATAGGTACCGGACGGGAAGCTATTCCCGTGGCAAAAATGCAGCAAGGGTTTGGTCATGGAGCACGGGACGCAGGAAACGGATGAGGTTTCGATTGTAATGTGACAAGGTCCCGTGCGTTCCCGGTTTAGAGGGAAACCCCTACAGTCAGTTCCGCCACATAGCCGTTGACGATATCGCCGCTCATCGAGGCCATCTGCAGCGCGGTGCCGTCGCTGAACACGTTGTCGGTGGCATAGCTGATGCGCGACAGGTTCTGCACGCTGCTGGCGTAGCCGGTGGCCGTGTACACCTCGTTCAGCGTGGCCAGCGGGAAGGTGAACTGCGAGGTCTTGATGCGGTTCGACGCCGTGGTCGATTTGGCCAGGCTTGGATAGACCTCGAAGTGCACGTGCGGCATGCGTCCGTCGTAGCATCCGGGGAAGATGGTGAGGAATGTCACGTAGCCATCGGCGTCGGCGGCCTGCACCCCGCGCAGGTAGTTCTCGCCGCTGATGCTGCCCGAGTACATCGAGTAATTGCCGTTGCGGTCGCAGTGCCAGAGATAGACGGTGGCGCCGGCGACCGTGGCGCAGCTGCTGGCCGCGTTGACGATCTTCAGGCGGATCGTCAGCGGCACGCCTTGGGCCACCCCGGTCGCGCCGGCGATGCTGGAGCGGATGTCGCTGCGCACGATGCCCGACAAGACCAGGGCATTGGCGACCTTGCCGTTGCTGCTGTTGGTGCCGTCGGCCGGATACGGGCCGCCGGTTTCCTCGGGAATCACCGCGCACCCCGTGCTTCCGGTCGTGGTGCCGCTGCCGGTGCCCGTGCCGCCGGTACCGGTGCTGCCGCTGCCGGTGCTGCCGCTCGATACCAGGCTGCCGGTGGCGCTTGTACCGCTTTCGCCGCCACCGCCGCAGCTGGCCAGCGGCACCGAAGCAGCGCCGGCCAGCAGCCAGCGCAGGGTCTGGCGCCGGTTCGTGGCCGCACCCAGCAGCCGGTCGATGTCGGCGGCCAGGCCGCCGTGATGATCGTGTTCGCTCATGTTCGTCTCCTCAGTCACGTGGTGCGCGCCGGCGTTCCATTGCTTCCTTCTGCTGCTGCGTGAGCAGCGCCATCACCTGGGCGGCGGTACGCACGCGCAGCAGTTCCTGGGCGGCGATGGCCTGGCCGAGGGCCTTGGCCTGCGCCGCTGCCTTGGCGTCGTCGACGCGGCCCGATTCGCGCATCGCGTCCAGGGCTTCGAGCGCCTTGCGCTCGGCCTTTTCCTGTTCGCGCAGTTGCGGCGCCTGGGCATGCATGATCGCGAACAGGCGGTCTTCCTGGGCTTCGCTCAGGGCTATCCCATGCAGGAAAGGCAGGCCGGGACCACCCATCCGCGGACCCGGGCCGCGTGGACCGGGGCCGGGGCCGCGGTCGAAGTCCGGGCCGGGGCCGAAGTCGGCGGCTGCCGGCGCGCCGGGCGGCGGCGCGTCCGCTGCGGGTGCGGCCAGCGCGGCCGAGGCGAAGGCGGTGGCGGCGAATGCGGCGGCCGCGGTACGGAGAATGCTCATGTGGTGCTCCATTGCGTGTCGAATGGCGCCCATTCTGGTGCGCGGTCCTGTAAAGCGCTGTAAAGCCGGCGTAAAACCGCGTAAGGGCGGCAGGGTGATGTAAAGCTGGGTAAAAGAGGGACCGCCGAAAAGCTGGACGCGCGCACCCTTTGCTATCATCCCCGGGATGAACCATGTACTGTTGATCGACGACGACGCCGAGCTGGTCGGCATGTTTACCGAATACCTCGAGCAGGAGGGCTTCGCGGTCGCCTGCGCCCACGACGGCGAGACCGGCGCGCGCGAAGCCCTGAGCGGGCGCTATGCGATCGCCATCCTCGACGTCATGATGCCTGCCCTGAACGGCATCGACACCCTGCGCCGCATCCGCGCGCAAAGCCGCATCCCGGTGCTGATGCTGACCGGCCGCGGCGACGACGCCGACCGCATCCTCGGCCTGGAACTCGGCGCCGACGACTACGTCACCAAGCCCTGCACCCCGCGCGAACTGACGGCCCGCGTGCGCGCCATCCTGCGCCGCACCCAGGACACCCAGCCGGGCAGCGGCGCCGGCATCGTGCTCGCGGTCGGCAAGCTACTCATGATGCCCGCGCAGCGCCGCGCCACCTGGGACGGCAAGGCGCTGGAACTGACCAGCACCGAATTCAACCTGCTCGAAGTACTGGCGCGCCATGCCGGCCGGCCGGTGAGCAAGAACGAACTTTCCGAGCAGGGCCTGGGCCGGCCGCTGGCGCGCTTCGACCGCAACATCGACGTCCACCTGAGCAGCCTGCGCCACAAGCTCGGCACGCTCGACGACGGCCGCTCGCCGCTGCAGACGGTCTACCGTCTGGGCTATCAGCTGATCCGCGACTGAAGCCGGCCGACGCATGGGACCACGCACTGGCCGTTTGTTCTGGAAGTTCTTCCTGTCGATCCTGCTGGCCCAGGTCGCGGCGGCCGTCGGCATCGGCAGCGTGTTCTGGCTGCGCGAGCAGGCACGCCTGTCGAATACCATCACCCTGATCGAAACCGGGCCACCGGCCGGCTTCATGCTCGATTCCGCCGCCATTGCGCTGAAATACGGCGGCGTTCCGGCGCTGCGCGAAATCGTATCGCAGAAGGGCCGGCATTCCGTGTATGCCGTGTTCAGCAACGGTCGCGAACTGCTGGGGCGCGAAGTCACGCCGAGCATGCGCGAACAGGCGCGCCGCGAACTGGCCGCCGACCGTCCTTACCGACCGGTGCGCCAGCTGAAGGCGCCCGATGGCCAGCAGTTGCTGCTATTCGTGCCGCGCATGTACCGCAATGCCGCCGGCGATACGCTCACCGCGGCGCAAGTTGCCGGCCCCGGCACCGAAGGGCCGCCGGCTGGCATGAACGCGCCCGGCCCAGGCGAACCGCGTGCGGGCGGCATGCCTGGCCCGGGTGGCCCCGACGACCGCGCCGGCTTCGGCCGCGGCGACGGTCCACGCGGCCCCTTCGGCCCGTTCTCGCCGATGAGCAGGCCGATTCCGATGCTGGCCGCGATCATCGTCAGCCTGTTCTTCGCCGCCCTCCTCGCCTGGTACTTCTCGCGTCCGATCCGCGCGCTGCGCAGCGCCTTCGAGGCTGCATCGGCTGGCGACTTGTCGCCGCGCTTCACCGACGGCGACAGGCTCGGCGGCGACGAACTGAACGACCTCGGACGCGACTTCGACCGCATGAGCGGCCAGCTGCGCGCCCTGATGGATGGCCAGCGCCGCCTGCTGCACGACGTCTCGCACGAACTGCGCTCGCCGCTGGCGCGCCTGCAGGCGGCGATCGGCCTGGCGCACCAGCAGCCCGACAAGATCGCCACCTCGCTCGAGCGCATCGAACGCGAGAGCGTGCGCATGGACAAGCTGGTCGGCGAGCTGCTGACGCTGTCGCGCCTGGAGGCCAATCCCGACCTGCCGAAGAACGAGCCCGTTGATATGCAGGAGCTGGTCGACGGCATCGCCCTCGATGCGCGCTTCGAGGCCGGCGACGATGGCCCCGCCATCGAGGTCGAGATCGAGGGCGAACCCCAGGCGATTGTGCGCGGCGCGCCCGACCTGCTGTGGCGTGCGGTCGAGAACGTGGTGCGCAACGCCGTCAAGCATGGCGGCGCGGGCGGCCGGGTCGACATCCGCCTGGTCGCCCGCGGGCCGCTGGTCCACGTGGAGGTGCTGGACCGCGGACCGGGCATCCGTGACGCCGACCTGCCGACCGTGTTCGAACCCTTCTTCCGCTCGAACCCGGGCAAGAACAACATCGACGGCCATGGCCTCGGGCTGGCGATCGCGCAGCGCGTGGTGCATGCCCACGGCGGCAGCATCGTCGCGCGCAACCGCGAAGGCGGCGGGCTGCAGGTGGCGATCGCGCTGCCGCTGGCGGCTTAGCACGTCAACGCCCGTGCCAGTAGCGGGCCTGCTCGCGCCGGTAGGCGCTGACCGCGATACCGTCGGCCCCCTCGCCGAAGTCGAACACCAGCGCGCCGGATCGATCGGTGCGCAGGCGGCGGATGCCCAATTCGCCGTAGCGCTCGAAGACCTGTTTTTTCGGGTGCTTGTAACGGTTACGATGACCTACCTGGAACACGCCGATCGACGGCTGCACCGCGGCCAGGAAAGCCGGCGTCGACGAGGTGCCGCTGCCGTGGTGCGGCGCCAGCAGCACGTCGGCGCGCAACCGGTCGGGCGCCGATGCCAGCAGCTGCGCCTCCTGCGCCGCCTCGATGTCGGCGGCCAGCAGGATGGCGCGCCCGTGCGCCGAAATGCGCAGCGTGCAGCTGCGCGCGTTCGCCTTCAGGCCCGGATCGGCGTAGCTGGCCTCGTCCGGCTGCAGCATCTCGAAGGCGACGCCGTCCCATTCCCAGCGCTGGCCGGCCACGCAGCGCCGGTGCCCTGATTGCACCTTGCGCACCGCCGGATGGCCTGGGGAGAGCGAACTCGCCATCCAGTCCACCCGCAGCGCTTCGAGTAGCGTCAGCGCGCCGCTCGCGTGATCGACATCGCTGTGGCTGACGATCATGCCGTCGAGCCGGTGGATGCCGCGCGCCCGCAAGTACGGCAGCAGCACGCGCGTGGCGCCGTTCTGGGTGGCGGCGTATTGCGGGCCGGTGTCGTACAGCAGGCGGTGCCCTTCGGTCTCGACCAGCAGCGCCATGCCCTGGCCGACGTCGAAGGCGGTAACGCGGAACTGGCCGGGCGGCGGGTGCGCTGACAGCAGCGCGAACAGCGGCAGCCAGGAGACGGCGCCGACCCACCTGTGCGGCCAGCCGCGCGGCGCCAGCATCCAGGCGGTGCCGGCCAGCGCCAGCAGGAACAGCCAGGGCGGCGGGCTGGGTGCGCTCCATACGGCATGCGGCAGCGCCGCCAGCCAGCCCAGCACGGCGGCCAGGGCCTCGACGGCGAGATGGGCCAGCAGCAGCACCGGCGCCGACAAGGGCGCCGGCAGCAGGCTGCCCGCCAGCGCCAGCGGCGTCACCACGAAGCTCACCAGCGGAATCGCGACCGCATTCGCCAGCGGCCCGATCAACGACACCTGGGCGAACAGCAGCAGCGTGACCGGCACCAGGCCGAGCGTCACCGCGTACTGGGTGCGCGCGGCCAGGCGCAGCGCGCCGCGCCAGCCCTGCTCCTGGCGCGCGATCCGCCCGACGCCGGCGAACAGGATCACGCCCACCGCGCCGAACGAGAGCCAGAAGCCCGGCCACAGCAGGCACCACGGGTCGAGCAGCACCACCAGTCCCAGCGCCAGGCAGAGCACGTGCGAGACGCTGGCCAGGCGCCCGCACCACAGGGCCAGCGCCACCACCGACAGCATGTACAAGGTGCGCTGGGCCGGCACGCCGAAGCCGGCCAGCAGCACGTCCAGCAGCGCGGCCGTGGCCCCGGCCAGGGCCGCCACCTTTTGCGTGGGCAGCAGCAGCGGCAGCTGCGCGCGCGTGAAGAACGAGCGGCGCCACAGGCTGGCGGCTGCACACGCGGCCAGCCCTGCGATCATCGTGATGTGCAAGCCCGAGATGGCGACCAGGTGACTGACGCCGGTGCGGTTGAAGATGTCCCAGTCGGCCTGCTCAATGCCGCGCTGGTCGCCGATCACCAGCGCCACGATCACCGGCGCGTACCGCTTGCCGGCCAGGGCTGCCATGATGCGTGCGCGCAGGGCATCGCGGCTGCGCTCGACCAGGTTCGATGGCGTGGGAACAAAGGCGTCGAGGCGGCGGTTGTCGCCATTCGGCCGCACGTAGCCGGTGGCGCGCACGCCCTGCCCCAGCAGCCAGGCTTCGTAGTCGAAGCCGTAAGGATTGGCGTTGCCGTGCGGGCGCTGTAGGCGCACCGTCAGGCGCCAGCGCGCGCCGGGGCGGATGGTGCTGGCGCCTGACGGTGCGCCATACCACGACAAGGCCAGCTTCGGCGGGACTTGTGCGGCAGCGGTCAGTACGGTCTCGACATCGAGGTGGAAGCGCACGCCCTCGCCGAAGTCGTGCGGCAGGTTGGCGACGGTGCCGATGAGCTGAATGTCGCGGCCTTCGTCGGCCTTGGGCAGCTCGTGCGACAAGGCAGCGTGTGCGAGGAAAGCGGCCCAGCCGAAGCCGAGCAGGCCGCCGGCGCAGGCGGCGCGCAGTGGTCCGCGCAGGGCCAGCAGCAGCACGAACGCAGCGAGCGCACAGGCCAGCAGGTGCCAGGGATCGGGCAGCGCGGCGCGCGTTTGCAAGAAGGCGGCGCCTGCGACGAAGCCGAGGATGGCGCAGCGCATGGCGGCTTACCGGCCGGGCAACTCAGTGAGCGGCCTGCCGTGGCGCCGAGACGTAGGCGCTTGCCGTGGTGGTACGAGTGCTGGCAACGGGCGGCTTCGGTGTATGGGCATGGTGCAAGCGGATGCTGGACGATATGGTGTCCCATAGGGCCAGGGCTGCGCCGTCGGATAGCGAGGAAGGGACTGGGCCATTGACGCCATTTCCGGTATTCATTTTGAACACGAGATGCGGGACGAGAACGTCGGATTCGCTACCTTTGACCTCCCACCAGAAATTGTGGACGTTCGCCCCATTTTCCTCACTCACACGTCGGATTATTTCGTCGCCAGACAGACTACCAATGGTCCTGGCGCCAGCGCGCAGCTTCGTCAGGCGCATTCTTTGGACCATCGAAAGCTGGGCTTCGGCCGTGGCATCTCTTTGCAAGAGACCTGCCTTACTAGGCTTGACGCCCGCTGCGAGTATCAGTGTGAAATGAACGTCGGGATGACTTGGCAGGTGAGCGAACATCATGATCGATTCATGCTGTTTGGCGTCAAGCGGATCACGAAGAAAGGCGTGATCGACACAGAATCCGCCACTTGTCGGCGCCTTGTTTTCAGGTCTGGGTTCGATTTGGCCGACAAGCTTGGCAAAATTATTGAATCCGTTGACGTTGTAATCGTTCGCAGTCAAATTTACGCTGATGCCTTTTTTGTGCACCATCGCATCAAAGGCTATTCCCTCATATCGATAACGCTCGATTTCCAGACCGTTCGACGCAGTGCCTTCGGTCACCGTCCGACCATGTACAAATAACTTTCCTTTGAACTGATTAGTTGCGACATCCTGTAGCAATTCGAGATTTTTGTTTCCGCCGAGCCGGTCAGTCGTCGCCTTGATTTGTGCCTCGCGCTTTGAGAGGCGTATTTCGAAATCCTGACCATTTTCGGGAAAAGCCGCAACTTGAAAGCCATCGACACTGGCGCGGTCCAGTTCGACACGCGCCTCCTTTGGTAGATCGACAAGGAACCTGCCCATACATACCGTTTTCAAGTTAGCGGTCATGCGCGCTACCGCGTGTTTGGCCTGATGTGCTGTTTCGATTTTGGCCCTTGCCTTGCCAATGATGAAGGCCACCGACAAACCGGCAAAGAGTGATCCGGCCAGCACGATCGCCAGCCTGTTTCGAGCGAAGCGGGTCACGAATTCTCCCAGCGATTGGCGCACTGAATTAAATAGGTCCAGGATCAAACAGCCGCGCGCGGATCCGGACCATCGCGACGCGCCACGGGTTCTGCCTCTGGCGCGCTCGCGTGCCGCATCAATTGCCAGACACTGCGTCGTTGGATTGCCTGGGTCTTGCCGAAAACACCAGGAGGAAGCGCAAATGTTGCTGGCGGAAGTAAGCCTCCTTGAGCGAACCAGCGCGTGCCGTCGAGCGCATTCGGTTCCTCACAGCGCCACCAACCACTTGCCGGGCATGGACTCCCCGTTGTAGCGAAACTTCCAGCTGGTAAGGTTATCGTGTCTGCTAATGCGTCACCCCATTTAGCTTCCAACGCGACGGGTGCGGCAGGCATCGCATCGGCCAGTCGCAGTGACGGAGGCACCCTCTTACGCGTGCGTTTGTCGACAAGTGTCCACGAGGTCCGATCCTTCGCCTCAAAGCTCGGCTGCAAGCCTCGCACCCGCTCCCAGAGACTTGGCGAAGGCAGCAAGAGCGCCTGAGGCATACGGTCACCTTGCTTGATATATTGCCGCTGACCGCCCATCACGCCAGTACCGTTGTCCCCATCGCCGCATCGCCACCAGCCGCTTTGCGGACATATTTCTCCAGCCAGGGCATCGGTACCGATCGGTATCGGCATCGGTTCCATTGCAACCGCTCTTGGTGATTCTGTTGGTCGCAAGCGCAGGCTGGACGATATTCTTTCCCAAAGACCGAGAGCCACTCCTTCCGATAAGGACGAAGGAACAGGCCCATGTTCTCCCTTTCCGGTATCCATCGTAAAGGAGATATGTGGGATAAGGACATTCTCCTCGGTGCCGTTCACCTCCCACCAGAAACTGTAAACGGTGGCTGAATTATCCTCAGTAAAACGTTCTGCCACCTCGTCTCCGTCCAGCCCTCCAATCGTACGCGGTGTCCCCCGAATCGTGGAAACATGGGTTCTCTCGCTAGTCGACATGCGCGCTCGTGACTCCGCATTTCGCTCCAGTAAACCTTGATCGACCGGCCTCATGCCTGCTGCCACGATCATCATGAACTCGATGTCCGGATGACTGGGCAGACGCGCCACCATGACCACTTCTTCACCCTGCGTTGCCGCCAAAGGGTCGCGAATGGTGGCTCGCGCTATGCAGAATCCCGGAATAGAAGGAATACGGTTCTCTGCGTTTGGAATCAATTGAGAGACCAGTTTAGGCAAGTCGTCCATTCCTTTTACGCTATGATTGGAGCCGACAATATCGAAACTGAAGCCGTCTGCATGGACCAGGCCCTCTAGATCCACACCTTCATAGCGATAATGCTCGAGTTCCAGCCCTCTTGCTCGTGTCCCTTCTCTTACAGTCCGTCCATGCACAAACATCTTGCCGGCAACTCCTGCCTGGGTCTTGATCTCCTTTGCTACTTCCAGATTCTTATCTCCGCCTAGCCGGTCCGGTATCAATCGAAGTTGTTCCTCCCGTGCTTTTAGCCGTGCCTGGAACGCATCAGGTGACTCTTCGAACGAATTGATTTCGAAACCATCGATTCTTGGCCGAATCAGCTCGACATGCGCCTCTTCCGGCATGTCGACCAAGAACCTCCCGACGCAGACAGTTTTCATTTTCTCGGTCATGCGCGCCACCTCGCTTTTGTCCCGAACCGCTCCGACAGCCCATGTGCCTGCCAATCCCGCGACAGCGATCCCGGCTAGCAGTTTTGCCAGCCTGCTTCGGATCCATAACATCACGACATCTCCTGGACAATCTTCACTACCAAGCGAAGCGTCAGCATGAGCATGTCGCTGTTGTTATATGACTCCTGGTGATCGAATCCAAGTGTTGGAAATACCTGTTTGACTTTGCCTCGCGGCCCCGCTCCAGATAGATTGGGGACCGTTCCATCGCCACGTGCGTCCTGAACATCTGGCGCAAAAGAAAGCTCGGATTTTCCTTCGATCAGAACACGTCGGTGCGAATCGGAGGAGTGGCTAAGGAAACGCGCATTTGCCACGTTCGACGTGGTGAGTACCGTCGACGTACTGCCCCATTGCCGCGCGACCCAGCGCACCTGCGAGTATGACAACCTACGCGGATCGTCACCATAAAATGCATAGGTATTTGGATGGTAATAATCCCCCAGATCGCGATGAAATTTTTCGGCAGCATCGATGGCTGATGTGATTACGCCCTCTACGCCGCCGTCTTGCTTACGGTATTTACGGGCTGGATCAGCGAGGTCAGGATTAATCAGGCGATACCACGCGGTCATGTCGCGGTATAGGTCGTAGGGATTAGAAACCTTCCCCCCGGGCAAATGCAAGTGGTCAGAAGGCGTCTCAATGATCCCGGTTAAAGCATTCTTTTCCGACAGGCTTCCCGCGTTTCCAGTCACTTTCAGTACACGGACGTGCAGCCATGGGCCTGGATACAAATGGTTCGGAAGGAGTTCGATCGCCCCTGGTGAAGTCGCCAGAACGGGTGTCGTACGTTCTGCGGTATTGCCGATTAATTTTGCTGTCCTGACCGCGGTTAGTTCTTCTTTTGGGTTATTGCTTGGACTGGAAGACTCTGTTCCACACGCGAGGCGGCGGTAGGCAGCAGGCGCTCCTAAAGCCGGCATTACGCCATGAATAATTCCAGCAATCATGCCAGGAATACGTCTCGCGCAAGCCCTTGCCACTAGCCCGCCCATGGAGTGCGTAACGAGGATAACCTGATTACACTTGCGCTTGGCTTTTACCCAAGAACCCAAGATTTCCTTGATGCGCCGCTCGAGCCGTAATGAAGAGGCGTCACAGTCGTCGAGCCAGTTATACCCGACGCAGTAGACGGGATAGTAATGCTTCGCATGTTTTTCGAGCTGGGCTTCAGTTAGCGGTGCAAAGTCCCGTACTCCCCACTGCCGCGGCTCGCACGCCATCACAGCCTTCCAGTGTGTATGAACGGCGCGCTTTTTTGTTTTGTCGTCGAACTCGAAGGTTTGGTTCAGCTGAGTCTGCAAGGTATAGAGCAGGGTCCCATAGGAATCGGCGTGTACCTCTCCCCAACCACGTTCTCGCACGTCGGCCTCATTCAACAAATACTCATCCTGTACATCAGGAAAATTGATGGGGCCGCCATCATCGACTTCCAGCGAGGCAGCATTAAAGAACCGCTGCCTGTCCGCGGGTGTACGCTGGTCCCATCGCGACGACTCCCTCCAACCATTGCCCTTCCCGTTTGGCGGTCGCCATACGGCTTCACCAGGCGCGGCAAGTTCATTTAGTTCATCCTGACGCCACCCCAAGCGGGGATTGCGCTTCGCCCGCAGGTTAGTTCCCATAATTCCTGGCACAACAATAACCGGGACGACGGTATTTGCGGGCATCAAACCTAATCCACGGATCGTGTACTCGGCTGAGGAAAGGACTGATCTCGCCTCCCATCCTCCATGCGAGAGCGGGATCAGAGGTGGCAGTGGTCTCGTCGTTTCCGCCATGATGTCACCTTACGGTCAGGCTTAAACGGACGGGGGAAGAAATTCAAAACGAATCGGGCCGAGCGCATCGCTCGAGACCAGGGAAGTCCGACCATGTTCATCGCTGACACCACGTATGGTCCTTCCATCACTCAAATGTGCAATGTATCCCTGGCCAGGGATGGGCTCGCGCGTCTGTAGATTGCGCAACACAAGGCGCTCGTCAGTACGCATCGCCGATTTTGCAAAGTCGGGCGTTGCCGGAGTGCCGCCACCCGGCCCGGAACTGACGACGCTGCTCGCCTTGACCAACTGTTCACCAGTGCTTTGCTGGACGATGGTTCCGTTCGCCCAGTCAGTCCGTGCACCCTGCGAAACGATCCGGATGGCTGGAGCCTCGATATGGATGGCCTCCGCAGAGATAAGATTGATGCGCCGGGATGACTTGACTTCGACATCGCCCTGATGGGCCTCCACATTCACGTTTCCTCGCCCCGCCACGACCTTGATGCCAAACGCATGTGCAAACGCGCTGATACCTCGTGCCGCGCGCAGGAAAATACTCTGGCCTGCGGAGGCAGCTACATCGCCGCCACTGACAATATCGACTTCTGTTTCTCCAGTCAGTACAGCCTTGTCTTGACTCGCCAGCATTAAACCTGCTGGTGCGGAAACTGCAATGATCGGCGTGCCGCCATTTGTACCGGATGCGACATTCGACCCTTCATCCCAACGCCTGAGCTTTTCCGCTAGCTCAGCTAGACGGGCTCCTTCAGGTTCGTCACCGGCATGCTGGACTGCAAGCTTTGCCAACTCGTCCACGATGCTTTCCATTAGTCCAGCAAGACCAATCAAGCCCGGCCTTGAAAGCTGCGAACCTTCTGCTTTCGGCACTGCTTCGGCGGTAATCAGGATGCCTTCATGCCCCCTGATCGCAGTCGAACGGTCACTGCGCAACTCCGCCCCCTCCCCGCGCGGCTCCGCCATGCCGTTCTCCTTCGGATGCGTCAACCAACCCAGGTTCAGCTGCGACGCGCCATGCTCGCTCGCCAGCTGCGCGCTGATCTCCCCGCGCGTATCGTCGAACCGCAGCTGGTTACCGCGCTGCCCGCCGATCTCGCGGCTCTTCAACCCGGACAGATAACGGTTACCCGGCAAGCCGCCATTGGCGCTGAGCGCCGGCGGCTCGCCGTTCTGGTTGAACACCTGCGACAGGATCACCGGCCGGTCCGGGTCGCCGCCGAGAAAGGCCACCAGCACCTCGGTGCCCACGCGCGGCAGGGTCAGGGCGCCGAACTGCTGCTGGCTGCCCGGTCCGTTGCCGGCCCAGTTCGAGGCCACGCGGACCCAGGCCGAATCGGCCGCGCTACCGGAGGCGCCGGCGCCGTGCGCATGCTCGTGGTCCGTGGGGCGCATGCCGGGAAAGCGGATCTTCACCCGGCCCAGGCGGTCGCAATGCACTTCCTCGTTCTGGGGCCCGACCACGATCGCGCTTTGCAGCTGCGGGTGCGGCAAGTCGACGCGCGGATCGTAGGCCGGCACGATGGGCACGCTGCGCCGTACCGCCGTGAAGCGCACCCGCACCGCGCGCTCGGTTGCCGAAGCCTGCGCGGAGCTTGCCGCAGAACCCGCCATGGCGTGCCAACCGTTCTGCGCCAGCAGCCGCTCTGCCAGCGCCGACAGCTCGCCCGGCAGGTTGTTGCGCGCGCTGAGCTGCACTTCGGTGATGACGAACTGCCGCTCGGCCAGCGGATGGGTGTCGATTTCCGGGTGGTCCTGCAAGGTGAAGTATTGCCCGGCGCAGAAGTCGCGCACGCTGCCTTCGCCGTGAAAACACTTGGCCTCGAATTCGTGGCGCTGCATGCGCAGCTGGCCCAGGCGCCAGCTGTCCTCGACGTCGTTGCCGGCGTGCGGGGTGTCGATCAGGTAGTCGTCGAGACTGGCGGCAAGGCCGTTGCCGTGCCCGCCCTGGTCGTGGCTGGCGCGCGCCGTGGTCGACATGAACTGCGCCGCGCCGGGGTTCTTGTAGTCCCAGCTGTGGCGGGTGGCGCTGCCCGGTTGAAGCGTGCGCGCCGCGCCCCAATGGGTGATGGTGTCGCGCTCCCCGGTGGCGTCGTCGCGGTGGTAGCGCACGCTGCCGGCGGCATTCTCGGGCAGGTGGTTGGCGTCGGCAAACAGCACCAGCGTATGGGCGGGGATGCGGTCGTGCAGCGGGTCGACCGAGGTGCCGCGGCTGCGCCCGGGGCGCACGGTCCAGGAGATGCCGCGCCGGCGCAGCAGGCGGCGCACAAAGGCGGCGTCGGATTCGTTGTACTGCATGGTCTGCTCGCGCGGCGGGTACAGGCGCATGTCGAACAGCGGGTCGAGCTCGTATTCGAAGGCACCGGCCAGCACCGCGTTCGCATGGCGCCATTCGTCGAACAGCACCTGCACGATCTCGAGTTCGTTCTGGTAGCGGAAAATGCGGCTGTTGACGCGCTTTTCCATCACCGACAGGGCGTCGCGCAGCACCAGCTGGTAGGTGGCCAGGGCGCCGTCGGCGTCGCCGGACCTGGCCTCGGTGACGATGCCGCAGATGCTGCGCAGTTGGCCGCGGTCGGTGACGACCTGGATTTCGGCCGGCAGCGCGATCAGTTCCTTCAGCGGCAGGGTGGCGTCGCTGGCGACGCAGGAGACGCGGTATGCGAGGCCGCCGCAAATGGCTTCGCTGCCTTCGATCCGTTGCGGCAGCAGGACGTCGTCAAGGAGTGCCTCGGCATGCGCCAGGCGCAGGCGCAGTGCACGGTGCGCGGTGCTGAGCGATCGCTCGTGCTGCAATACCCGCAGGAACTCGCTGGCACTGTCCAATTCCGTCTCCCGTTTCGAAAACAGGATCGTCCCACGAGGGCCTGTTGGGCCCGTTGAGTCGTCTCATTGTATGCGCTTACAAAACGGTGCAACTAAACCGGGTTGTCGTTGTCGTGCCACGCGGCCTGTATGGATGGACAGTGCCGCTAGCGTCAGCGGGCGAGGAAGCCGGTGACGGCGGCCACCAGTGCGGGTGCCAGCGGCAGCGCCGGGTCGCCGTAGGATGGCAGTTGCGCGGGACCGGGCGGCACGGGTTTCAGCACGTGGTTCATGCCTTCCACGATCTCGAGCCGTGCCTGCGGATGCGCGGCCTTCAGCGCCCGCGCGTCGTCCAGGCTCACCTGGATGTCGGTCGTGCCCTGGACGATCAGCACCGGCACCGTCAGCGCGGCGATGCGCTCGGCCGGCAGGTAGCGGAACTGCGACACCAGATAGGGCTGCACACTCGGGCGATACAGCGCGGCCAGCATTGGCGGCACCTCGCCGGCCAGTTCGCCCTGTTCGAGCTTGCCGAGGATGCGCTCGTTCTCCTCGATCAGCGCGGGCGGCAACTGGGCCGCCAGCTGGCGCCGCAGCACCGCCTGCAGCGGCGCGCCTGGCCCCGCGATCGAGACGAAGGCAGCGGCCCCGGCCTGCTTCGCGGCGACCATGCCGATCAGCGACCCTTCGCTGTGCCCGATCACGGCCACCCTGGCAAAGCGCGGGTCCGCCTTCAGGCGTGCGATCCAGGCCGCGGCATCGTCGATATAGGTCTCGAAGCGCAGTGCCGATTCGCTCTGCATGGCCGCGGCGCTGGCGCCGATGCCGCGCTTGTCGTAGCGGACCGAGGCGACGCCCTGCGCTGCCAGGGCCTCGGCCAGCATGCGCAGGCTGTCGTTGCGGCCCGGGAGCATGGCGGAATTGCCGTCGCGGTCGGTGGGGCCGGAGCCGGCGATGATCAGGGCGACCGGCACCGGCCCCCTTGCCGCGGGCAGGCGCAGGCTGCCGGCCAGCTTGCCGGTCGGGGTGTCGAGGACGATCTCCACATCGCCGCCCCGGGCGGATGCGGGCAGGGACAGGAACAGGGACAGCACCAGTAAGACTCCAACCCACAGCAGCCGCTCGCTCATTCCGCCTCCCCGTATCAAGGTCAAGAAGCCAGCAGCACCCGCAAACGCGGTATCGCCGCCAGTGAATTATTCCAGGTGCATGCGCGCAGCGCGGCTTCGTCCATGCCGCGCAGCTGCGCCAGCGCCGCGCCGATGGCCGGCAGCTGTTCCGGACTATTTCGTCCGGGGTGGATCCAGCTCGGCGAGATGTCTGGGGCATCGGTTTCCAGCACCAGCGCCTCCAGCGGCAGCTCGCTCGCCAGGCGCCGGATCTGCAGCGCACGCGTAAACGTCATGGCGCCGCCGAAACCCAGGTGAAAGCCCAGCTTGATGTAGGTTTCGGCCTGCTGGAAGGAGCCGTTGAAGGCATGCGCGATGCCGCCCGCCGGCCGCACCTGGCGCAGGTGTTTCAGCACCTGGTCCTGGGAGCGGCGCACATGGGTCAACACCGGCAAATCGAAATCGCGCGCGATGCGCAGCTGCTCGCGCAAGAACCGCTCCTGCTTTTCGCGCATGGCCGGCTCGCACAGCATGGGAATGAAGAAGTCGAGGCCGATCTCGCCGATGGCGACGAAACGCGGGTCGTCCATCGCGCGCTCGACAGCGGCGCGCAGCGCCACCAGGTCTTCATCGACAGCCTGCGGCACATAGATCGGATGGATGCCCAGCGCATAGCTGGCGTTCGGCGCGTGCGCCGCGAGCTGCGCGACCACCTCGAAGTTGCCGCGCTCGACCGCCGGGATCACGATCATCGACACCCCGGCCTCGCCTGCGCGCCGCGCGACGTCCAGCGATCCTGCGCCGAACTCGTGGGCATCCAGGTGGCAGTGGGTGTCGATCCACATTGCCCTACCCCTCCAGCGGCTGCAGCCCGTGCTCGGTCATGCGCAGCGCGCGGTCGCAGCGGCGCGCCAGTTCCATGTCGTGGGTGACGATCACGAACGAGGTGCCGAGGGTGCGCGAGAGTTCCAGCATCAGATCGAAAATCGCCATCGCCGTCGCGTGATCGAGGTTACCGGTCGGCTCGTCGGCCAGCACGCAGGCCGGCTCCGTGACCAGGGCGCGCGCCAGGGCGACGCGCTGGCGTTCGCCGCCCGACAGTTCGCCCGGGCGATGGATCACGCGCTTGCCAAGGCCCACGCGCTCCAGGATGGCCTGGGCTTTTTGCTCGGCCGTCGCACGCTTTTCACGGCGGATCATCAGCGGCATGACGACGTTGTCGAGCGCCGAGAATTCCGGCAGTAGGTGGTGGAACTGGTAGACGAAACCGAGCGAGGAGTTGCGCAGTTCGCCGCGCCGGGTTTCGGACAGGGTGGCGAAGTCCTCGCCCAGCAGGGTCACCGAGCCGGTGCTCGGCGTATCGAGGCCGCCGAGCAGGTGCAGCAGGGTCGACTTGCCCGAACCCGATGCTCCGACGATGGCCACGCGCTCGCCGCGTTGAATAGCGAAGTCGATCTTGTCGAGCACCTGCACCTGGTAGTCGCCCTGCTTGAAGGTCTTGCCGAGGCCGCGGCATGCCAGCACCGGCGTATTGGCGGTGTTATTCCTCATGTCACTCATAACGCAGCGCCTCCGCAGGCTTTACACGCGAGGCCGAGCGGCTCGGGTAGACCGTGGCCGCAAAGGCCAGCAGCACGGCGACGCCGCCAATTTTGAATACGTCCGGCCAGCGCAGGTCCGACGGCACGGTGCTGTTTTGGTAGATATCCTTCGACAAGAACTGCACTCCCAACAAATGTTCAATGAATGGAACGATGACGTCGATGTTCAACGCGACGAGCACGCCGCCGACCACGCCGACCACGGCGCCGAGGATGCCGACCAGCGCGCCCTGGATCATGAAGATCTTCATGATGGAGGCGGGCGAGGCGCCCAGCGTGCGCAGGATGGCGATGTCGGCCTGCTTGTCGGTCACCGTCATCACCAGGGTCGAGACCAGGTTGAAGGCGGCCACCGTGATGATCAGGGTGAGGATGATGAACATCATCTTCTTTTCGGTCTGTACGGCGCCGAACCACACCGCGTTCAGCTTCGACCAGTCGCGCATTTCGAGATTGCCCGGCATCGACTTTTCCAGCTCGGCCGCCACCTGCGGCGCCTGATGCATGTCGGCGATGCGCAGGCGCAGGCCGGCCGGCGCCGACAGGCGCTCCATTTTCTCGGCGTCGCCCAGGCTGACGAAAGCCATACCGGCGTCGAACTCGGCGTGCCCGGAACGGAATAGGCCCGACACGGTAAAGCTGCGCATGCGCGGCAGCATGCCGGCCGGCGTGGTCTGGGCCTGCGCCAGCAGCATGGTCACCTTGTCGCCGACCTGCAGGTTCAGCGACGACGCCAGCGCGTAGCCGAGCACGATGTTGAAGCTGCCGGGTTTCAGCGACTCGAAGCTGCCCTGCACCACCGTGTTGGCCACATCCGAGATGGTGCGTTCCGCTTCCGGCAGCACGCCGCGGATCGTCGCCGGACGCATCGCGCCCTCGCGCTGCTGCAGCAGGCCCTGTGATTCGACGAAGGGCGCGGCGGCGCGTACGGCCGGGTTCTTCAGGGCTTGCGCGGCCGCCTCGCGCCACTGCGGCATGTCGCCACGCGGATCGAAAACCTCGATGTGGGCCAGCACCGACAGCATGCGGTCGGTTACCTGCTTCTGGAAGCCGTTCATCACCGACAACACGATGATCAGGGCCGCCACGCCCAGGGCGATGCCGGCTACCGAGATCAGCGAAATAAAGGACAGGAAGCCGCTCTGGGCCGTGCCCTTGCCGGCGCGCGTGTAGCGCAGGCCGACCAGCCATTCGAACGGCAGTTTATGTAAAAGACTCATGAATAGTTCAAGGTAACAGGATCATTCGTAGCGCAGGGCTTCGGCCGGCTTCACGCGCGCCGCCGCCCAGCTCGGGTACAGGGTCGCGAAAAAGGCGAGCAGCACGGCCATGCCACCGATGCTGCCGACGTCGGACCATTGCAGGTCGGACGGAATCTCGCTGATCAGGTAGATCTCCTTCGAGATGAACTGGATGCCGAGCACGCGCTCGATGGCCGGCACGATCACGTCGACGTTCAGCGCCACCGCCACGCCCAGCGTCACGCCGAGCAGGCCGCCCAGCACGCCCACCAGCGTGCCCTGCACGATGAAGATCTTCATGATCGAGCGCGGCGAGGCGCCCAGGGTGCGCAGGATGGCGATGTCGGCCTGCTTGTCCTTGACCGTCATGACCAGGGTCGACACCAGGTTGAAGGCGGCCACGGCGATGATCAGGGTCAGGATGATGAACATCATGCGCTTTTGCGAGCCGACGGCGGCGAACCAGATGGTGTTCACCTGCGACCAGTCGCGCATGACGTAGTCCTGGTCCATGCTCCGGCGCAGTTCGGCCGCCACGCGCGGCGCCTGGTGCAGGTCGTGCAGGCGCAGGCGCAGGCCGACCGGGCCGGCCAGGCCGACGGCCCCTGCCGCATCGTCGAGATGGGCGAAGCCGAGCATGGAATCGAATTCGTAGTGGCCGGCTTCAAAAATGCCGGAGACGATGAAGGTCTGGGTGCGCGGCGCGGCCGGGGCGCCCGACTCCGTAGCGCCCGACGTCCCGAGCAGCATGGTGACGCGCTCGCCCACGCCCGCGTGCAGGGCATCGGCCAGGGCGCGGCCGATGACGATGTTCATCGAGCCGGGCGTGAGCGTGTCGAGGCTGCCCTGCTTCATCTCGCGCGCCACGTCCGATACCTTGGCTTCCTCGCCTGGGAGCACGCCGCGCACCAGCACCGGCTTCATCACGCCGTCGCGCAGCAGCATGCCCTGGATTTCGACGAATGGCGCCGCGGCCGCCACCTGCGGGTTACGCGTCGCCTCGCGCCCGACCGCGCGCCAGTCGGGCATGGCGCCGCGCACGTCGAAGATCTCGACGTGGGCCAGCACCGACAACATGCGGTCGGTCACTTCCTTCTGGAAGCCGTTCATTACCGACAGCACCACGATCAGGGCGGCCACGCCGAGCGCGATGCCGGCCACCGAGATCATCGAGATGAAGGAGATGAAGCGATTCCGCCCGCTGCGCTTGCCGGCGCGCGTATAGCGCAGACCGACTGCCCATTCGTACGGCAGTTTCTGGATGATGCTCATGAAATTTGTAGAGTTTGACAACTGATCTCGCAGTATGCCACGCAAAGCTCATCCATGACAGGGCGCACGCCTGTGGTAACGCTGTGGTAACGCTGTGGTAACTGCGTCACGCCCCTGCCGCGTGGGCGGCTGGCGGCCGGCGCCGCGCCGCGTGGAGGCAGCCGTTTTCGCCTACAATCACGGCATGTCCCAGATCACCCTTGTCCTGCCCTCCGCCCTTCCCGTCCCTGAATTCGCTCCCGACCTGGTGCGCGCCCTGCAGGCTCCCGCGCTGGCCAGCCTGCTGTCGCGCACAAGTACGCAGCGGCGCGTGCCGGCCGACGAGTCCGTGCGCGCCCTGCCCCATGAAACCTGGCTCGCGCGCACACTCGGCCTGGAGCAAGCCGGCCAGCCCGCCTTTGCCGGCGCCGCCATGCGCGGCTATGGCCTGGCGCCCGATAGCGGCACCTGGTTCATCGTCAACCCGGTGCATATCGAAATCGCACGCACCCACCTGATGATGGGCGACCCGCGCCAGCTGGGCTTGGACGAACTTGACAGCCGTGCCCTGTTCGATGCGGCCCGGCCCTACGTGGAAGAAGCCGGCCACGCCCTGCTCTACGGCGACGCCCAGACCTGGTTCCTGCGCGCCGACGACTGGGCCGGCCTCGACACCGCCACGCCCGACGCCGCGCTCGGCATGGACCTGACCGACTGGATGCCGCTGGGCGAACGCGCCGCTGCCTTCCGCCGCCTGCAGAACGAGATCCAGATCCTGTGGCACACGCATCCGGTGAACGCCGCGCGCGAGGCGCGCCGCCTGCCGGCCGTGAACGCCTTCTGGCCCTGGGGCGCGGCGGGCGCAACGGGCGCCGCCGGCACGCCGGCAAGCGGCGCCAGGCTGGCCGCCTTCGATACCGCGGCCTGGCTGGCCCGGTTGGCCGGCACCGCCGCGTCGGACCTGTCCCGGTTTGCGCCCGCTATCGACGGCGACACCCTGCTGGTCTGCGGCAGCGCCGCCCCGTACGCGGCCGCGGCCGACTGGGGCGGCTGGGTCGGCGTCATGACCCAGCTTGAAGCCCAGCTGTTCGCCCCCATCCTGGAGAGCCTGAAGAACGGGCGCATCCGCGAAGTGAAGCTGGTGCTGAGCCACCGCGACGCCCTGCTCGAAGCCACCACCAACGCCATGGCGCAACGCAAGTTCTGGCGCCGCAATACCCTGGAATCCCTGCTGTGAAAACCCGTATCTCCGTCCGTCCCTGTCCTTTCCGCACCTCCGAACTGCTGCGCCAGGGCGGCGTGCACCCTGTGCTGGCGCGCGTCTACGCGGCGCGCGGCCTGCTGGATGTGCGCGAACTGGCCAGCGAACTGGCCGCGCTGGCCCCGCCCGGCGGCCTGAAGCACATCGACAACGCCGCCGTGTTCCTGGCCGACGCGATTGCGGCGAACAAGAACATGACCATCGTCGCCGACTACGACTGCGACGGCGCCACCGCCTGCGCCGTGGCCCTGCGCGGCCTGCGCGCGATGGGCGCCCGGGTCGACTACATCGTGCCCGACCGCGTGGTGCACGGCTATGGCCTCACGCCCGAGATCGTCGAACTGGCGGTGCGCGAAAAGAACCCGGACGTCATCATCACGGTCGACAATGGCATCGCCAGCGTCGAGGGTGTGCTGGAAGCGAACCGGCGCGGGATCGAGGTCGTGGTCACCGATCACCACCTGCCGGGCGACGCCCTGCCGCCGGCGCGGGTGATCGTCAACCCGAACCAGCCCGAGTGCGGCTTCCCCAGCAAGAACCTGGCCGGCGTCGGCGTGGTCTTCTACGTGCTGCTGGCCCTGCGTGCCGAACTGCGCCGCCGCGGCGTGTTCGATGCGCAAACCCAGCCCAAGCTCGACAATTTGCTCGACCTGGTGGCCCTGGGCACCGTGGCCGATGTCGTGAAGCTCGATGCCAACAACCGCATCCTGGTCGCGCAAGGCATCAAGCGCATGCGCTCCGGGCGCATGCATGCCGGCGTGGCGGCGCTGTTCCGCGTGGCGGGCCGCGAAGCGCGGAATGCCTCGCCCTTCGACCTCGGCTTTGCCGTCGGCCCGCGCCTGAATGCCGCCGGCCGCCTGGAAGACATGGCGCTCGGCATCGAGTGCCTGACCACCGACGACGAAGGCCGCGCCTGGGCGATTGCCCAGCAGCTCAACGAAATCAACCTGAAGCGGCGCGAGATCGAGGCGGATATGCAGGACACCGCCCTGCTGCACCTGGACGACTTCCAGCCGGCCGCCAGCAGCACGATCGCCGTGTTCGACGAAGGCTGGCACCAGGGCGTGATCGGGATCGTCGCCTCGCGCCTGAAGGAAAAGTTCTACCGGCCGACGATTACCTTCGCGCCCGGCGGCGTGGGCCTGATCAAGGGCTCGGGCCGCTCGATCCCGGGCTTTCACATGCGCGATGCGCTCGACCTGGTATCGAAGCGCGTGCCTGGCCTGATCGACAAGTTCGGCGGCCACGCGATGGCGGCCGGGCTGACCATCAAGGCCGAGCATTTCGCCACCTTCTGCGAGGCCTTCGAGGCGGTCGGGCGCGCCTGGCTCAGCGAGGCGCAGCTGGAGCGCGTGGTCGAGACCGACGGGCCGCTGGAAGACGAGTTCTACTCGACCCAGTTCATCGAGCTGTGCGATGGCCAGGTGTGGGGACAAGGCTTTGCGCCGCCGGTGTTCTGCGACGAATTCCGCGTGATGAGCCAGCGGATCTTGAAGGACAAGCACCTCAAGCTGTTGCTGGAGAAGAATGGGCGGCGCTACGACGCGATCTGGTTCGGCCACACGGATGGATTGGGCGAGCGTGCGCGCGTGGCGTTCCGGCTCGATGCCAACGAGTACAACGGCGTGACCAAGGTGCAGCTGCTGGTGGAGCACGCCGAGCCGGCGTGATGGGCTTTTGTAGGGCGGGCCGGGCCACGAAAGGCACCTGTGCCCACGCGGTCGTACCGCTGCGTTCTGGTCAGATGCCGGGAGACCGATGGGCAAGCATATGGTGATCGACCAAGCGGTACGACATATCAACCGCCGTACCGCGTGGGCTCAAGAGCCTTTCGTGGCCCGGCCCACCCTACAACAGCAACATCCAGTTTACCTCACCGCCCGCAATCGCATCCACGATCGAACACGACCTTCCACGTCCCCGGCCCTTCCAGCCGCCACACCGAATTGAAACGCCCGATCTGCTTGCCCGAGGCATCCAGCACCGGCCCGCTGCTGTAGGCCAGCGTGCCGGAATCGAGCACCTGGACTTCAGCCGGCGCCCAGGCGAACGGTGCAGCCGGCCCGTCGAAATACCCGCGCCAGGCCTGCGCCACCGCATCGCGCCCGCGCCTGGCTCCGCCCGGCCCCATGAACACCGCTTCCTTCGACAGGAAGCCGCCGAATGCCTCGAAGTCGCGCGCCTTCATGGTCGCGGCAAACGCGCGTTCCGTCTCCATCACTTGCTGCTGCAGTTCTGCCTGCGTGTCGCGCGCGCCACGCGCCATGCAGGCCGCCAGCACGACCGCCGCCAGCACGCCTGCCAGCGCGCATGGTAGCCACTTCACCATCCCCTTCGATCGCCAATGCATGGAAATATCCTTTTCCTTTTGACAAGTCGCCGGCAATTCTGTCACGGTCTATCCGGCTTGACAACCAGCAGTTGCAATGCCTCCGAAATAGGAGTATAAATACTCCAAAACCGGAGGAAACCATGAACCTCGCCTATGCTTACCCGAAGAGCCGCTTCGAGCCAACCGTACTGGTCGACCTCAGTTCGCGCGCCGAGCGCGAACGCCTGTCGGCATCGGCCCTGAAGGGCTTTTTCAAACTGGCCGCCGCCTGGCAGCTGCGCGACGAAGATGCGCGCGAGCTGCTCGGCGGCCTGTCCGCGTCCAGCTTCTACGACTGGAAGAAGAATCCCGAGCGCGTGCTCGATGCCGACCGCATCACACGCATCTCTTATCTATTAGGTATCTACAAGGCCCTGCACATCCTGTACGGCGACAAACTCGCCGACGAATGGGTGCACCTGCCGAACACCAACATCATCTTCGGCGGCCGCACGCCGCTGGCCCTGATGCTGGGCGGCGGCATGCTGGCCATGCAAACCGTGCGCCAGCTGCTCGACGCGCGCCGCGGAGGACTCTGATCTTGGCGGTCGTCCCGAAACTGACGGCGCTGCGCCAGTTCGACACCTGCCGCCTGATCCCCTCGCGCTTTGCCGACCTCGAGGATTCGGTGCTGGCCCCGCTGGCCGATGGCGACAAGACCCTGCGCGACCTGTTCGACCTCGAGAACGCCACCAACGAACGCCTGCGCGGCGAGGCCGGCCTGTTGCCCGGCATCGGCGTCGACGAACTGGTCTTCGGCGTACCGAATTTCCGCATCATCAACGCGGCCTACACCTACGCGCGCCCGGAAGGCAGCCGCTTCAACGATGGCACGCGCGGCGCCTGGTATTGCGCCTTCGAGGCCGAGACGGCGCTGGCCGAGGTCGGGTTCCACAAGACGGTCGAGTACCAGGAAATCAACCGCTTCGACGACAGCGTGACCTACCAGGCGATGCTGGCCGACTTCAATGCCAGCTTCCACGATATCCGCGGCATTGCCAATTTCGCCGACTGCCTCGACCCGCAAAGCTACATCGCCTCCCAGTCCCTGGCGGCCGAGCTGCTCGAACTGGGATCGATGGGCGTGATCTACCCGAGCGTGCGGCGTCCGGAAGGCGTCAACCTGGCCTGCTTCCGCCCTGCGCTGGTCGGCAATGTGCGCAAGGGGCCGGCCTATCGGTTAACATGGGCGGGTACGCCGCAACCGCGCATTGAGATTATCTAGAGAATGAACACGAATCCTGAAAAAGACACCGAACTGCACGACAAGATCAACCGCGAAACCGCCCGCGTCGGCTGGGACGAGCTGGAGCGCCACTTCGCCCAAGGCAACGTGATCTACGTCAGCGAAACGCTCGACCTGATCGACGTCGCCGTGCGCATCTCGCACGACGACAAAGAAAGCATCACGCGCTGGATGAGCGAAGGCAAGATTGCCAAGGTGTCCGATGTGCAGGCCCAGAGCTGGGCCGCCGGCGAGGTCGGGCTGTGGGCCTCGGTCGTCCATCCCTTCATCCTGGTGCAGCCCGACAAGAAGCAAATCAACTAAGCCTTTCCCCGCTTGCGGCAATCGCAACATCGAAAAATTTTGATGTTGCAGATTTGCCGCGAAGCATCAATCCCATCTCAATCTTCCTGACACGGCTGCTATACTCGGCCGCATCGGCGTATCGATGCAGCCGGCCACTGCGGCACCCAGCCGCCTTGGGCCGTCGCAAGCCCCGCAACCCGCCATTCCCCATGGCGCTATTTACAGTCTGAATCAGGAACCACCGTGAAGAACCTTAAGATCGGCGCCCGCCTCGGCATCGGCTTTGCGATCGTGCTCGCCCTGCTGCTCGTCCTTGCCGTTACCGCCCTCACCCGCATGCAGTATGCCGGCGACATGACCAACCGCCTGGTCCATACCAGTATCAAGAACCAGCGCAACGTCGCCGAATGGGGCAAGCTGATCGAAGTAAACAGCGCCATGATCGAGACCGCCTTCGCCACCAACGACCCGGCCATGGTGAACGCCATTGCCGAGCGCATGAAGGCCGTGTCGGCGCACTCGAACAAGCTGCAGGCGGAAATCGAAGCCTCGCTGCGCAACGAAGAAGTCAAGGCGCAACTGGCGCGCGTGAAGGAAGTGCGCAGCGGCTACCTGGCCGCGCGCAGCGCCCTGTTCAAGGCCAAGCTCGATGGCGACGATGCCCTGGCCGCGAAGATCCATGCCGAACAGATGGTGCCGCGCAGCGCTGCTTTCCTGGGTGCGATGAACAAGCTGGCCAGCCTGCAGATCGCGGCCGCCGACGGCGTCGCCACCACCATCCTCGACGCCTATGCAAACACGCGCATCATCCTGATCACCCTCGGCCTGGCTGCACTGGCGCTCGGCATCGCTTGCGCGGTGCTGATCACGCGCTCGATCACGGTGCCGATCCGCGCCGCCGTGGCGGTGGCCGAAAAGGTCGCCGCCGGCGACCTGACCAGCCGCATCGCGGTCGACAGCCGCGACGAAACCGGCCAGCTGATGCGCGCACTCGGCGCCATGAACACGGCGCTGGGCGAGATCGTCGGCCGCGTGCGCGGCAGCACCGGCGCCATCGCCACCGCCTCGACCGAAATCGCGGCCGGCAACCAGGACCTGTCGAGCCGCACCGAGCAGCAGGCCGGCTCGCTCGAGGAAACCGCGTCGTCGATGGAAGAACTCACCTCCACCGTGAAGCAGAACGCCGACAACGCCCGCGCAGCCAACCGCCTGGCGCGCACCGCCGCGTCGATTGCCAACGATGGCGGCGCGGTCGTGGCGCAGGTGGTCGACACCATGGGATCGATCAACGACTCCTCGCGCAAGATCGTCGAGATCATCGGCGTCATCGACGGCATCGCCTTCCAGACCAACATCCTGGCGCTGAACGCGGCAGTGGAAGCGGCGCGCGCCGGCGAGCAGGGACGCGGTTTCGCGGTTGTCGCCGGCGAGGTGCGCAACCTGGCGCAGCGTTCGGCCACGGCCGCGCGCGAGATCAAGGCCTTGATCGACGACTCGGTCGGCAAGGTAGAGGCGGGAACCAGCCAGGTCGGCCGCGCCGGCGCCACCATGGACGAGATCGTGCGCAGCATCGGGCAGGTGACGACCATCATGGCCGACATCGCCGCCGCCAGCGAAGAGCAGAGCGACGGCATCGAGCAGGTGAACGTGGCGATTGCGGAAATGGACCGGGTGACGCAGCAGAACGCGGCACTGGTGGAGGAAGCGGCGGCGGCCGCGGAGTCGATGCAGAACCAGGCGGACGAACTGGCGCAGCTGGTGAGTACCTTCCGGCTGGATGCCGAAGCGCCGCGTGCGCGGCCGGCGCTGGCGCTGGCGCGCGCTTGATGTCGTAGGCCTTCGAACCACCGAGCGGCTCGTGCAGCGAGCCGCTCCCCGCCTCAGCGGGCCAGTGCCGGCACCGCCCCGCGCATGCGGCGCGCCGGCTGCGCCTCGGCCACGGCCCCGGCGCCCTCGAGCTGGAAGGTGTTGACCACCGCCGCCAGCTCGTCGGCCTGCATGCGCAGCGATTGCGCCGCGGCCGAGGCTTCCTCGACCAGGGCCGCATTCTGCAGCGTCATCTCGTCGAGGCGCACGATGGCGGCGTCGACGTGCTCGATGTCCTCGCCCTGCAAGCGCGTCGCGCCCGAGATCTGGCCCATGATCTCGCTCACGCGCTGCACGCCGCTCACCACCTTGCGCATGGTGTCGCCGGCCTGGGCCACCAGCGCCGTGCCGGCGCCGACCTTGCTCACCGAATCCTCGATCAGCACCTTGATTTCCTTGGCCGCCGCTGCCGAGCGGTGCGCCAGGTTCCGCACTTCGCTCGCCACCACGGCAAAGCCGCGGCCCTGCTCGCCGGCGCGCGCCGCCTCCACCGCCGCATTCAGGGCCAGGATATTCGTCTGGAAGGCGATGCTGTCGATGACGCTGATGATCTCCTCGATCTTGCGCGACGATTCCTGGATCAGGTTCATGGTCGAGACCACGCCGTCCACGGTGGCGCCGCCTTCCACCGACACCTGCGCGGCTTCGCCGGCCAGCGTGCTGGCCTGGGCCGCGTAGTCGGCATTCTGGCGCACCGAGCCGATCAGCTGCTTCATCGAGCCGGCGATCTGCGCCAGCGCCGCGGCCTGCGATTCGGTGCGGGCCGACAAATCCAGGTTGCCGGTGGCGATTTCGGCCGAGGCCGAGGCGATCGCATCGGTACCGCCGCGCACCCTGGACACGATGCCGCTCAGGCTGTCGCGCATGGCGCTCATGGCCGACAGCAGGCTGCCCGGGGGCGCGCGGCGGGTGTCCACATGCTGGTGCAACTGGCCCTGGGCGATGGCGCGCGCGACATCGGTCGCATACGCCGGCTCGCCACCCAGCTGGCCGAGCAGGTTGCGCGAGATGGCAAGGCCGATCACGGCGCACAGCAGCGCGCACAGGATCGCCAGGCCGCTGATCCAGTAGCGCGCGCCGCTGGCTTCGGCCACTGCGGCGGCGCCGGCCCGGTTGGTCTGCGCCTGCAGCTCCTGCACCAGCACCCCGATGTCGACCACGATCTGGCGCCGCAGCGGGCTGCACTCCTGCACCAGGAAGCTGCCGTAGCCTTCCATGTCGCCGCTGGCGCGGTAATTGCGGGGACGTTCGAGTTCGCGCGCCATCGCCAGCATGCCCTCCTTTACCTTCCCGTACTGGGCATTGCCGCCCAGGACAGGGTCGAGCCTGGCCAGCGCCGCCAGGTAGGCCGCCTTTTGCGTGTCGAGGATGTCGAGTTCGCGGGTGGCCTGCGCCGCGTCGTGGAAGATGAAGGCATTGCGCGCGGCCATGCCGGTTTGCCCAAGCGCCTCGCGGGCGGCGTACAGCGGTTCCAGCTGGGCGTTGTGGAAGGACTCCACCTCGACCAGGGCGGCCTCGATGCTGTTCACGCGCGCAATCGCAAAGGCGGCCAGGACCAGCGTGACGAACAAGGCCGCGGCGAACGCGGTATACAGCCGGACCGTGAGCCTGGCTTGGGAAAAGTTCATGTGTGCTCCTGGCAGAGAGAGAAAGGCGTACGGACGCCGGAATGACGGATTTGCGTCGAATTGTCTACTATCAATTGTTTTTTGGCAATCTAAATTGCTATATTTGTTGCTTTAATCACGCCCATTCGTTACTTGAACATAGCGCTTAAGTAGTTTCATCAAATCGGCTATACTTCAATAAAAGTAGGAATATTGATGACCAGCAACTATACGGAAGAGGATCCTATCCTCACGACGAGCGCAGCCGCGCGCATGTTGGGCGTCGCCACCAGTACCGTCCAGCTCTGGATGGAAAGTGGCGCAATCGAATCATGGAAAACCCCGGGTGGCCACCGCCGTACGCGCGAGAGCCTGATCCGGGCCTTGATGAACAAGGTCGGCGGCCACGAAGCGGGCGCCGCCGGGCGCCGCGTGCCGCCCACCCCCAACGATCCCGAATACATTGCCGAACCCGGCGCGCCGTTCCCGGTCGGGGACGACGAAAATGCGCGCCTGGCCGCGCTGGCCGCTTCCGGCCTGGTCGACAGCCCGGAAGAAGACCGCTTCGACCGCATCGTGCGCCTGGCCTCGATGGCCACCGATTCGCCGATCGCCCTGATTTCGCTGCTGACGACCAAGCGCCAGTGGTTCAAGGCGCGCGTCGGCCTGGCGCCGCAGCAGACCCCGCGCGAATGGGCCTTCTGTTCGCACGCCATCCTGCAGGACAAGCCCTTCGTGGTGGAAGACGCGACCTCGGACGAGCGCTTCAGCGGCAACCCGCTGGTGCTGGCCGATCCGCACATCCGCTTCTATGCCGGCGTTCCCCTGCGCGATGCGGACGGCCATGCGATGGGCACGCTGTGCGTGATCGACCGCGAACCGCGCAAGCTGCGCGCGAACGAACTGCAGGCGCTGCTCGACCTGGCGGCGATTGCCGCCGCGGAGATCGGGCGCGAAGGGAAGTAAGCAGCACTGCTTGCGGCGCTGCTTGCGGTAGGGTGGGCGGCTCCACCTTGAGCACTGCATTCACACTGCAGTGTGCGCCGTCCACGCGTCCAAACCACGCATGAAACCACGCTCCGGCTTTGCACCGGCTGCTTGAACGCGTGGGCGGCGCATTCGTTTCGACCGATCACCCGACATGGGTATAGCCGACCACCCTACCTCGGCCGATGCATCATCGCATGCGCCGCCTGGCGCATCAGCAGTTCCGCCTTGCGTGGGTCGGGTTCAGTCATCGCCAGTTGCTGCAGGGCTTCGGGATATTCCAGCTCACCCGCCAGCTCCAGCCAGCGCCGCGCCTCCTTCGCATCGGCCGGACCACCCTCGCCCGCCGCCAGCATGTTCGACAGCACGAACATCGCCGGCGCCACGCCGCCCTGCGCCGCCTGGGTGAGCAGCCTCCGCGCACGCGCCGGATCGGCCGGCACGCCATCGCCATTCCTCACCTTCAGCGCCAGCTGCCAGGCCGACCTGGCGTCGAGCCGGGCGGCGAGAGGCGGCGCCTGGGCAGGCGCCGCCCCGGCATGCGCTGCCAGTGCGCAGGCCGACACGCAAGCCAGCAGCAACGCCCGCATCGTCATTTTGCCCCTCATTTGACCCTCATCTGGCCCTCATTTGGCCCTCATTTCGCCAAGTCCACCGCGTACAGCGCAAAGCCCTTGCCCAGCCCATCGTCGGCCTGCAGCAGGCTCACGTTGTCCAGGCCCGCCTCCTGCGCAATGCCGAGCATGCCCGGCGCCGTGTGGAACACGACCGGCCCCGCCGTCTTCACGGGCGCAAAACGCCAGCTGCGCGCCGCACCGTTGGCCTTGCGCGTCAGGTGCTTCGTGTCGCGCACATAGCTGATCAACACGTCGCGGCTGGTATCCGGCGAGGCAAAGATGGTCTTGCTGCCATCGAGCCCGGGGAAGTTGCCGCCGCCCGAGGCACGGTAGTTATTGGTCGCAACGATGAACTCCTGCGCCAGGTCGAGCGGCGCGCCGCGCAGCATCAGCTTCTTCACGCGCTGGCCCGGCGGCTGGGTGACGTCGATCTCGTAGCTGATCTCGTCGGAGGTCACGGTATCGAAGTTATAGCTCGGGAAGTTCGGGTTCACCAGCTCCTGCGGCTCGGTTTTCGCCGGATCGATGGTGTTGAAACGGCGCGCCGCCATTTCCAGCCAGGCCTTCAGGCCATGGCCGTCGATCTTCACCGCATGCAGCGCGTTCGGGTACAGGTACAAGTCGGCCGCATTGTTCATCGCCAGCTGGCCGGCCGCGACGTCGGTGTAATCGAAGGCGCCAGCAAAGCCGTTCTTGAAGGCGGCCGACATCGACAGCACCGGCAGCTTCGCGTACTGCGGCAGGTTGGCGGCCACGTACTTCTTCACGTAGGCGGTCTGCGCCTGATTCACCACCTGGATCGCCGACGGGTCGCCCACATCGACAAAGTAGGTCGTCAGGCGGAAGTCGCTGCTGCCAACCGGCGTCTTCACGTACTTGATGGTCGCTTCGTGCTCTTCGCGGATCAGCGCCTGCACCTCGGCACTTGGCGCGACGAAGGTTTTATCGGCGTTCTGGGCCGCGCGCGCCTCGACCGTGGTTTTGCTCTTGTCGATCGTCCAACGCTTGCCGTCGGCGCGCAGGGTCAGCGCCACCACGCCCAGGTGCTTGCCCCACAGGTTGGCCATCACGGTCGGCACGCCGTGCACGAAGCCCTTCACCTTGTCGACGTTCGGCAGGTTGAACTGCGGCGCGGTGCTGGCCGCATTCGGGAACAGCTGGTGCGAGTGCCCGAGCAGCATCACGTCCACGCCCGGCACTTGCGCCAGGTAGTAGCCGGCGTTTTCCATGTCCGGCGTGTAGGGGCTGCCATCGAGGCCGCCGTGCGAAATCACCACCACGACCTCGGCGCCCTTGCGGCGCATCTCGGGGATGTACTTCTCGGCCGCCTCACGCACGCCGGTGACAAACACCTTGCCGTCGAGCCAGCGCTTGTCCCAGGACATGATGGCCGGCGGCGTGAAACCGATGATCCCGACTTTCACTTTGGCCTTGATCGCGCGCCCCTTGGCATCCTGGGCGCTGACTTCCTTTTCGACGATGCGGTAAGGCTCGAACAGCGGTTTCTTGGTGCTGACGCTGTAGACATTCGCCAGCACTTGCGGGAAGGCCGGGCCGGCGCACTTCTTCGGTTGATCGATCCCCGGCACCTTGAAGCGCTGGCCGGTCACCTGGCCGAGGAAGCCCAGGCCGTAATTGAATTCGTGGTTGCCGATCGAGGCGCCGTCGTACTTCAGCGCGTTCATGACCTTGTAGATGCCCAGCGTCTGGTCGCAACGCACCGGATTGACGAGCGCCTGGTAGTCGGCCAGCGCCGTGCCCTGGATGGTGTCGCCGTTATCAAACAGGACGGTATTCGCGTACTCGCCGCGCGCCTGTGCGATCAGGGTCGCGGTGCGGTCCAGGCCGATCGACGGTTCCTCGGCCAGCTTGAAGTAGTCGTAGCCGACCACGGTGGCGTGCAGGTCGGTGGTTTCGAGCACGGCGAGGACGGTGGAGGCGCCCTTCGGTGCATCCTTGGCGGCGAGAGCCGGAGCGGCCGCCAGCGCCGGCAGCAGCGCGATGGCGAATTGATAAGAAATTGGATAACGCATGAGCATCTTCGGGTTGGGAACCGGGCGATGATACGGCAGCGGCGCAATCCATGCCAAGGAAAGCGCCGAAAACGCGGGTAGTGGCGGGCCGCCATGCGCGTGGCCTGGGGTATAATCGAAGGTTCGATTCAACTCAAATTACACGCCAAGATCATGGAAGCTGAACGCATCAACGCCATCTCCGCCCTGCTGAACGACCTGACCAGCCGTGAAGCCGAACTTCGGAGGTATCTTTGACTTCGATCGGAAGTCAGAGAAACTAGAACAGGTCAACCAGGAACTCGAAGATCCCACCGTCTGGAACGACCAGAAACGGGCCCAGGATCTCGGTAAAGAGAAAAAGGCGCTGGAAGCCGTCGTCCTGACGCTTGAAAAAGCAAAGGCCGACCTGGCCGACGCCGGCGACCTGTTCGAGATGGCGCGCGAAGAAGGCGACCACGATACGCTCGAGGCCATCGGCGGCGACGCGGAAGCGATCCAGAAGATCATCGAGTCGATGGAATTTCGCCGCATGTTCAGCAACCCGATGGACCATGCGAACTGCTTCATCGACATCCAGGCCGGCGCCGGCGGTACCGAAGCCCAGGACTGGGCTTCGATGCTGCTGCGCCAGTACCTGCGCTACTGCGAACGCAAGGGCTTCAAGGCCGAGATCCTGGAACAGTCCGAGGGCGAGGTCGCGGGCATCAAGACCGCCACCATCAAGGTCGACGGCGAGTATGCCTACGGCCACCTGCGCACCGAGACCGGCGTGCACCGCCTGGTGCGCAAGTCGCCGTTCGACTCGGCCAACGGCCGCCACACCTCGTTCACCTCGCTGTTCGTGTACCCGGAAGTCGACGACTCGATCGAAATCGAGATCAACCCGGCCGACGTGCGCATCGATACCTACCGCGCATCCGGCGCGGGCGGCCAGCACATCAACAAGACCGACTCCGCGGTGCGCCTGACCCACGGCCCGTCGGGCATCGTCGTGCAGTGCCAGAACGACCGCTCGCAGCACCGCAACAAGGCCGAGGCCTGGGACATGCTGCGCGCCAAGCTGTACGAACTGGAACTGCGCAACCGCATGAGCGAGCAGCAGAAGCTGGAAGACTCGAAGACCGACGTCGGCTGGGGCCACCAGATCCGTTCCTACGTGCTCGACCAGTCGCGCATCAAGGACTTGCGTACCGGTTTCGAGACCGGCAATACCAAGAACGTGCTGGACGGCGACCTGGACGACTTCATCTCCGCTTCGCTGAAGCAGGGCGTGGGCGCATGAGCCAAGCCAAGCGCGCACTGATCTTCGACATGGACGGCACCATCGTCGACAACATGGCTTTCCATACGAAGTCGTGGATCACCTTCTTCGAACGGCGCGGCCATGCCATCGACCCGGACGCCTTCTTCCGTGCGACGGCCGGCCGCCAGGGCGGCGAGATCATCCGTTCGCACTTCGGCGCCGATCTGCTCGACGACGAGGTGATGCTGCTCAACCACGAGAAGGAAGCGGTCTACCGCGAGCTGTACGCGCCGCACCGCAAGGCGGTCGAAGGTTTCGAAGACCTGATCGCCGACGCCAAGTCGCAAGGCATCGCGCTGGCGGTCGGCACCGCCGCGCCGCCGGCCAACGTGGAGTTCACGCTCGACGGCCTGGACCTGCGCCGCCATTTTGACGCCATCGTCGGCGCCACCGACGTTGCGCGCGGCAAGCCGCATCCCGACGTGTTCCTCGAAGCGGCGAAGCGCTGCGGCGCCGAACCCGCCGATTGCATCGTCTTCGAAGACGCGCCGCTGGGCGTGGAAGCGGCGCGCCGCGCCGGCATGCGCGCGGTGGTGCTGACCACGACCTTGCCTGCCGAAGCCTTTGCCGAATTCGACAACGTGATCACGATCGTCTCCGACTTCTCGCAGTTGTCGCTCGACGAGCTGTTCGCCTGATCCAACCACACGAGTACGAAAAAACGAGTACCAAATCATGACCACCGAAAACCAAGAAAACGCGACGACGCAGGCAACGCCGGCGGCCGACGAAAACAAGATCATGGCCGAGCGCCGCGTGAAGCTGTCCGCGATCCGCGAAAAAGGCGTCGCCTTCCCGAACGACTTCAAGCCGCAACATAAAGCCGCCGACCTGCACGAGCAGTACGGCAGCTTGAGCCGCGAAGAGCTGGAAGAAAAAGCGATTCCCGTAGTGCTGGCCGGCCGCATGATGCTCAAGCGCGAAGCCGGCAAGAAGGCCGCCTTCGCCACCTTGCAGGACGCATCCGGCGCGCGCGCCGACGGCCGCATCCAGATCTACGTGACCCTGGACGCCACCGGCGAAGCCGCGATGGAAGCCTTCCGCACCTACGACCTGGGCGATATCCTGGGCGTCGAAGGTACCCTGTTCAAGACCAAGGTCGACGAGCTGACCATCAAGGTCACGAACCTGCGTCTGGTGACCAAGTCCCTGCGCCCGCTGCCTGATAAGTTCCACGGCCTGGCCGACCAGGAAACCAAGTACCGCCAGCGCTACGTCGATTTGATCATGAACGAAGAGACGCGCCGCACCTTCAAGGCGCGTACCGCCGCGCTGTCGTCGATGCGCCGCTTCATGGAAAAGAACGGCTTCATGGAAGTCGAAACCCCGATGCTGCACCCGATCCCGGGCGGCGCCGCGGCCAAGCCTTTCATCACCCACCACAACGCGCTCGACATGCAGATGTTCCTGCGTATCGCGCCCGAGCTGTACCTGAAGCGCCTGGTGGTTGGCGGTTTCGACCGCGTGTTCGAAGTGAACCGCAACTTCCGTAACGAGGGCGTGTCGATCCGTCACAACCCCGAGTTCACGATGATGGAGTTCTACGCGGCCTACACCGACTACACCTGGCTGATGGACTTCACCGAAGCCGTGATCCGCCAGGCCGCGATCGACGCGCAAGGCACGGCCGTGCTGTCCTACGGCGGCCGCGAGCTGGATTTGTCGAAGCCCTTCCAGCGCCTGACCATCGTCCAGGCCATCAACAAGTATGCGCCGGAGTACACCGCCGAGCAGCTGGAAGACGCGGAATTCATCAAGCAGGAACTGAAGAAGTTCGGCGTCAAGCCCTTCGCCACCGCCGGCCTGGGCGCGCTGCAATTGGCGCTGTTCGAAGAAACCGCCGAAGCGCAGCTGTGGGAGCCGACGTACATCATCGACTACCCGGTCGAAGTGTCGCCGCTGGCCCGTGCATCGGACACCCGTGCCGGCATCACCGAGCGTTTCGAGCTGTTCATGGTGGGGCGCGAAATCGCTAACGGCTTCTCCGAGCTGAACGATCCGGAAGACCAGGCCGCACGCTTCCTGTCGCAGGTGGAAGCCAAGGAAGCCGGCGACGACGAGGCGATGTACTACGACGCCGACTACATCCGCGCGCTGGAATACGGCATGCCGCCGGCCGGCGGCTGCGGCATCGGCATCGACCGCTTGATCATGATCCTGACGGATTCGCCGAACATCCGCGACGTGCTGTTGTTCCCGCATTTGCGCAAGGAAGACTGATCGTCTGTTAACTCGATGAAGTGATTGGGGGCGCCTGGCGGCGCCCCCTTTTCATTGTTGGCTTCAACCACATTGTTAGCCGCAACCGTACGGTGGGCACTCCGTGCCCACGCAGTTACGTGCGCGTCCGGATTCCGCTGCCGCGAGGATTCGCTCCGGAACGCTTGCGACTACGATGGTGCCAACATGCCGCTTTTGGATGCGCTGCCACCTGGTGATAATCGCGCATCAAACGGCGGCAACACGGCATATCGTTCCGCGTGGGCACGGGGTGCCCACCCTACGGATGCCACGGCCTCGGACTACAGCACGGCGACATGAACGGCCCCGCCGTCCACCTCCCCCTTGGCTTACTGGACGATGGTGTAGCAAGGCACATACGCCTTGCCCGGCAATTTCATCCGGCTCTGCTCCACGAACGACGCCAGCAGCGCATCCATCGGCCCCATGATTTCCGGGTCGCCATGGATCTCGTACTTGCCGTGCTTTTCGATCTCGCGAATCCCCTCTTCCTTCACATTCCCCGCCACCACGCCCGAGAACGCGCGGCGCAGGTTCGCCGCCAGCAAGTGCGTTTCCTGGTTCTTGTGCAGCGACAGGTTGCGCATGTTCTCGTGGGTCGGCTTGAACGGACGCTGGAATTCCTGGTCGATCTTCAGCAGCCAATTGAAATAGTAGGCATCGCTGCGCGCCTTGCGGAATTCACGCACTTGCTTGATCCCCGCCGCCATCTCGCGTGCGACAGCATCCGGATCGTCGATGATGATCTTGTAGCGCGCGCGTGCCTTGTCGCCCAGGGTCTGCGCGATGAAACCGTCGATCTGCTCGAAGTATTCGCGCGCCGTGGCCGGGCCGGTGAAAATGAGCGGGAACGGCATCTCGGCGTTATCCGGATGCAGCAGGATGCCGAGGATATAGAGAATCTCTTCGGCCGTGCCGGCGCCGCCCGGGAACACGCAAATCCCGTGACCCACGCGGACAAACGCTTCCAGGCGCTTCTCGATATCCGGCATGATGATCAAATCGTTCACGATCGGATTCGGCGATTCCGCCGCAATGATGCCCGGCTCCGAAATGCCGAGATAGCGCCCGTTCTGCAAGCGCTGCTTGGCGTGGCCGATATTCGCGCCCTTCATCGGGCCTTTCATGGCGCCCGGGCCGCAGCCGGTGCAGATATCGAGTTCGCGCAAACCGAGCGCATACCCCACTTCTTTCGAATAGTTGTATTCGACGCGGTTGATCGAGTGCCCGCCCCAGCACACCACCAAATTAGGATTGCGCTGCGGCTGCAGCACGTTGGCGTTGCGCAGGATGTGGAACACGGCATCGGTGATGCCTTCCGGTTTCGACAAATTGAAACGCGGGTTGTCGGTGACTTCGAAATTCACGAACACGATATCGCGCAGCACGGCAAACAGGTGTTCGTGAATCCCCTTGATCATCTTGCCGTCAACAAAAGCGATGGCCGGCGCGCCGCGGATATCGAGCTTGATGCCGCGCTCGCGCTGGATGATGCTGAT
Organism: Massilia sp. BAP21; assembly: GCF_057801335.1. Taxonomy (NCBI): domain Bacteria; kingdom Pseudomonadati; phylum Pseudomonadota; class Betaproteobacteria; order Burkholderiales; family Oxalobacteraceae; genus Massilia; species Massilia sp. BAP21. Next base: position 4,577,460 of record NZ_CM173596.1, on the reverse strand, counting down.
ATCGAAGCTGCTGTAGCGCTCCAGCAGTTCCTTGCCATCGTCGATGGAACTGCCGCAGTTCAGGACCGCGAGCGCGCATTTGCGGAACACGGAATACAGGCCACCCTGGCTGGTGTCGAGCAGCTTGGCCACTTCGGCCTTGGACAACACTTCCAGCCGGCCTTCCGGAGAAATCAGGGTATCGACGACTTCATAGTTCATGCTGGTCTTCCTTTTTCCTGGACTCTTATGACAGCGAATGCTGTTTCACCAATATACGACAAAGGCGTACAGGATGCCTGTCCTCGTGCGCCCTGTTTGTGCGGCGCTGCACCATGCACGCGCGTGTTTACCACAATGGCAAATAATTTTCTTGTGCTCTGCAATTTCCACTAAAATGCGAGCGGATTGGAAGGCTGGATCGTCAAGGCCTTCCGACACGAGAGCTTTTTAAAAACTATTTCGGGAGGAACCGCATGAGCGGTGCAGCTGCTACACCCGCCGACAAGGTCGCGATTCCAGAGTTCAAACAAATCATGGGCCACCCAGCACCGCTGTGGATGCTGTTCATGACCGAATTCTGGGAACGCTTCGCTTTCTACGGCATCCGTTGGGCCCTGGTGCTCTACATCGTCGCCCAATTCTATGAGGGCAGCGCCGTCGGCCAGGCGAGCGCCAATCTGACCTACGGTTCCTACCTCGCGCTGGTGTATGCCGGCGCCGTCTTCGGCGGCCTGATCGCCGACCGCGTCATCGGCTACCAGCGTTCGATCCTGATCGGCGCCGTCTTCATGGCGGCCGGCCTGTTCATGATCACGGTACCGAACGAAGACGTGTTCAAGCTCGGTCTCGCCACCATCATCGTCGGCAACGGCATGTTCAAGCCGAACATCTCGACCATGGTCGGTAAACTCTATGCGTTGGACGACACCCGCCGCGATTCGGGCTTCACCATCTTCTACATGGGTATCAACACCGGCGCCTTCATCGCACCGATCCTGACCCAGGCACTGGCCCAGCAGTTCGGCAACCCGGACACCCCGGCCTACAAGGTCGTGTTCTTCGTCTCCGGCATCGGCATGCTGATCAGCCTCGTGTGGTTCTACATCGGCCGCAAGACCCTGGCCGGCATCGGCGCCCCCGACGCCAACGCGCAGGGCTTCGGCCGTTCGATCGCGGTCGTCGTCGGCAGCATCATCGTCATCCCGGGCGTGTACTTCCTGCTGAAACTCGGCGCCGGCACCCTGCAGGTGATCCTGACCGTGCTGTTCATCGTCCTGGCGCTGATGCTGATGGTCGAAGGTATCCGCAACGGCAAGGTCGCGCGCGACAAGACCATCGCCATGATGATCATCTTCGCCTTCAACATCCTGTTCTGGATGTTCTTCGAACAGGCGGGCAGCTCGTTCACCTTCCTGGCCGATAAAATCGTCGACCGCGACCTGAACGGCTGGATCTTCCCTGTTGCCTGGTTCCAGAGCGTGAACTCGGTCGCCATCATCGCCTGCGCACCGATCATCGCCGCCATCTGGGTCATGCTCGGCAAGCGCAACGCCAACCCGTCGATCCCACGCAAGTTCGGCCTCGGCCTGATCTTCAACGGCCTCGCCTTCGGCCTGCTGATGTACGCGCTGTCCGTGCTGGTCGACGCCGACAACAAGATTCCGTTCTGGACCCTGTTCATGGTCTACGTGATCCAGTCGATCGGTGAGCTGTGCCTGTCGCCGATCGGCCTGTCGATGGTCACCAAGCTGGCCCCGGTGCGCCTGGTCGGCCTGGGCATGGGCGGCTGGTTCCTGTCGACCGGTATCGGCAACAACCTGTCGGGCATCTTCGCCTCGCACGTCTCGGGTGAATCGGGCATGTCGATCGCCTCGGCACTCGACGGCTACACCTTCGGCTTCTGGTCGCTGGTGGGCGGCGGCGTGCTGCTGTTCCTGATCGCACCGCTGATCCAGAAGCTGATGCACGGCGTGAAGTAAGCGCTCTTCGAGCTTCAACGAAAAACGGCAGCCTGCGGGCTGCCGTTTTTTTTGCTTGCGTAGGGTGGACGGCTCTGCCGTCCACGCGTCAATCGTTATCGGTTCCGATGGCATACCGGATGATCTTGCTGCAAGCTATCGACGCGTGGACGGGGAACCCGTCCACCCTACAAGCCATCGAATTCGCGCCGCATCGCCTCCATCTCGCCCACCATCCAGTCGCGGAAGCGCTGCACCTTACGCATGCTTTCCTTGTGCGGATTCGCCAGGAAGCGGTAGCCCATGTCGAAAGGCGCGCTGCGGCATGGGATCTGGCGCAGCGCGCCGGAGGCGATGTCCTGGCAGGCGATCCCGTAGGGCACCAGGGCCACGCCCTGCCCGGCCACCGCCGCCTGCACCAGCACGCCCCAGTGGCTGTAGCCGCGCGAGAAATCGTACTTGCCTTTCAGGGCGCGATTTTCATTCAGCAGCTGCAGCCAGGACTCGGGCGACTTTTCGCACAGGAGCGGCTGGCGCGCCAGGTCGGCCAGGGTTAGCTCGGGCTCGCCCTCCTTCAGCAATTCCGGGCTGTAGACCGGCACCAGGCGCTCGCGGAACAGCAGCGCCGGGTCGCCGTCGCGCACCTGCCCGTAGCGGATGGCGACGTCGGTGGTGTCGGCTTCCAGGTCCACCGGCGCATCGTTGGAGTCGATGCGCATGTCGAGTTCGGGATACAGCTTGGTGAAGCGGTGCATGCGCGGCACCAGCCACTTGATGGCAAACGAATGCGTGGTCGAGATGCGCAGCACCGATTCCTCGTCGCCGCGCTGCAGGGCGCCGACCTTGGCGCGCAGGTCGCCCAGCATGCGGCCGATGGCAATCGCCAGCTCCTCGCCCTTGGCAGTGAGCGAGATATGGCGCGGGTGGCGCACGAACAGCGGAAAGCCGACCGTTTCCTCCAGCTGCTTGACCTGCAAACTGACCGCGGCAGGCGTCTTGTGCAGCTCGCGCGCGGCCAGCTTGAAGCTGCCCCAGCGCGCCGCGCACTCGAAATCGATGAGTCCCGACAGGCTGCGCAGCGGCTTCATGACGCCGCCCAGATTAAATTTTTCTTGTTCATAGTGCCCGATTTTTCTTGTTTGCCGGTTTTTGCTGATGAGCACAAAATATATCCGATTCGTCAAGGAGAAGCCATGCAGAAGGAAGTATTGGTGATCGGCGGGACCCGCTATTTCGGTAAGCTGCTGGTGCAGCGCCTGCTGCGCGCCGGCCACCGCGTGACGGTCGCCACCCGCGGCTATGCGCCGGACCCCTTCGGGAACCGCATCGAGCGCATCCGCGTCGACCGCCGCAGCGAAGCCGCGATGCGCAGCGCCTTTGCGGGCAAGCGCTACGACATTGTCTTCGACCAGATGTGCTACAGCCCGCTGGACGCGGCGATCGCCGTGCGCAGCCTTGCGGGCAAGGTCGGGCGTTATGTGATGACCTCGACGATCGACGTGTACCGCGGCATCCAGCCGCGCGGGTCGCAGCTCGCCGAGCACGAGCTGCCCGTGCTGGCCCAGGCCATCGACACCGGCTATCCCTGGCACGATCCGAGGCGGGCCGTGGAAAGCTACGTGGCCGGCAAGGTGCAGGCCGAGGCTTACCTCTACCGCGACGGCTCGCTGCCGCTGGTAACGGCGCGCCTGGCCCACGTGCTCGGCGGGCCCGAGGAATTCACGGGGAGGCTGGCGTATTACGTCGACCTGCTGCGCGCCGGTGCGGCGCTGCCGTATGCGAACGCGGGAGCGGCGGTGTCGTTCCTGGGCACGCAGGAGGCGGCGGCCTTCCTGGACTGGGTGGGTGGACAGAGCTTTACCGGGCCGGTGAATGCGGCGTCGGGCGGGCCGCTGTCGGCGCATGGGTTGTTCGGGCGGGTGGCAAAGGCGCTGGATGCATCGGCACGGTTTACGCGCGTGGACGAGGCGACGGCGCCGGGCGTGTTGTCGCCTTTTGACTTCAGCACGCCGATGGTGCTGGATACGTCGCGTGCGCTGGAGCTGGGGTACCGGTTCAGCCATACGGATGCGTGGCTGGATGATGTGATTCGCGCGCACGATCTGGCGTTTGTTTGAAGGCGCGTAAACGCATGCGATGAGACCGCGTGGGCACAAGTGCCCACCCTACAACGGCGATACGTAGGGTGGGCACTCGTGCCCACGCGGTCTCACCTTCAATGACCACGCGGCGCATCGACCACCAATGAAAAACGGGCGCCATTGGCGCCCGTTCCGTTTACCTTTGCGCCTTCTCGCGCGCCACCCAGTACAGCAGCAGCACGATCGCCGCATACGGTATCAGCGACAGCAAGTCCGCATTCACGCCCGCAAAGAACGGATTCGAGCCTTCCGCCCACTTCGCCATCATGCTGTCGAAGTTGGTCATCACGCCCGCCGTGATCGCAATCACGATACCGGCCAGCGCGCCGCCGGCGATGTAGCCCGAGGCCAGCAAGGTACCCGAACTGCGGTCGCCCGCGGCCTGGCGTTCCTCGTCATTGAGCTTGGCGTACTGCGGCAGCTTGTTGTTGCGGCGGTCCGCCACCCATCGCACCGCGCCACCGACGGCGATCGGCAGCGTCGACACCAGCGGCAAATACACGCCCACCGAGAAGGCCAGCGCCTGGATGCCGGCCAGTTCCAGCACCACCGAGATCATCACGCCGAACAGCACCAGCGTCCACGGCAGCTGCTGGTCGAGGATGCCCTTGATGATGTAGGACATCAGCACCGCCTTCGGCGCATCGTACTTCTTCACTTCGGTGCCGTCCGGACGCTGGTGGTAGTGGCCATTGATGCCCGGGTCGACCAGATACGCCAGCTTGCCGTCGTCGGCCACCAGGTACTTGCCTTCCGGGCCGCCGACGGTATCCGTCTTGCGCCAGACTTTATAGGTCTTGCTGTCGCTTTCTGCCTGCGGGCCTTGCAGCTGCGCGGTCTCGGTCAGCTTGGACGCATCGACCGTCACACCGGGCGCCACCTGGGCCGCCGGCACGTACACGGTGCCGGCATCGTTCAGCTTCAGCAGGATCGGCCCCAGGATCAGCGCCGAGGCAAAGGCGCCGCACAGGATCGCATACTGCTGCAGGCGCGGCGTCGAGCCGACCAGGAAGCCGGTCTTCAAGTCCTGCGAGGTGGTGCCGGCGTTGCTGGCGGCGATGCAGACGATGGCGCCGACCGACAGCGCGGTTACGTAATAACGCCCGCCGGTCCAGCCCATCAGCAGGAAGATCAGGCAGGTGAACAGCAGCGTGGCCACGGCCATGCCGGAAATCGGGTTCGACGAGGAACCGACTTCGCCGGTCAGGCGCGAGGACACGGTGGCGAACAGGAAGCCGAACACCAGGATCAGCAGCGCACCGAGCAGATTCATGTGCAGCGGCGTGGCAAAGGTGATGATGGCGATGATCGCCAGGCAGCCGATCGCCACCCATTTGAACGGAATGTCCTGGTCGGTGCGCAGGCCGGCGTCCGGCGTGCTGGCTTTGCCCTTGCCCATGCCGGCGAGGCCGCCCTTCAGGCCATTCCAGATCGACGGCAGCGAGCGCACCAGCGAAATCAGGCCGCCGGCCGCCACGGCGCCGGCGCCGATGTAGAGCACGTAGGCGTCGCGGATATCGTCGGGCGACATGTCCTTGATGAGCATGGTCGCCGGCGACAACGGCACCGTCAGCAGCTCACCGAAGAACTTGATCATCGGGATCAGCATCAGGTAAGACAGCACGCCGCCGGCCGCCATCGTGAACGCGATGCGCGGGCCGATGATGTAGCCCACGCCCACCAGTTCCGGCGACAGCTCGGCGCCGGCCGAACCGGCCTTCAGCGGCGCGCCGAACTCGAAGTTGGCGACGTCCTTCCAGCCCTTCAGCGACACGTTCGCCACCTTGTACAGAAGGCCCAGGCCGAAGCCGCCGAAGATGATGGCGGCGCGGCGCTTGGCGTCACGTGCGGCGTCGGAACCTTCGACGCGCACTTCGCCGGCCGCTTCGCGCGAGGTGTCGGTGGCGGCGGCCTTCAGCACTTCGGCGCAGGCCGTGCCTTCCGGGTACTTCAGTTCGCGGTGGGCGTCGACGATCATGGTGCGGCGCATCGGGATCATCATCAGGATGCCGAGCAGGCCACCCAAAATCCCGACCAGCATCACGCGCGAGATCTCGAGGTCGAAGCCGAGGATCATAATCGCCGGCATGGTCACGCCGAGGCCGAAGGCCAGCGATTCGCCGGCCGAACCGGCGGTTTGCGTGATGCTGTTCTCGAGGATGGTCGACTCGCGCCCGCCCATCTTCTTGAACATGCCGAACAGGGTGATGGCGATCACCGCCACCGGGATCGAAGCGCTGACGGTCAAGCCTACCTTTAATACCAGGTACAGCGAGGAGGCGCCGAAGACCATGCCCAGTACCACGCCCATGACGAGGGCGCGGATGGTCATTTCAGGCAGTTGCGCCGTGGCCGGGATATAGGGCTTCACGGCGGGAGGAGCGGGATCGTAGGGCATCGTGTTCCTTGTGTTCTGGATGTTCCGGCCAGTCTGGCGCAGGCCTGGAGGCGAGACTATCGCACATGCTTGAGGCGAAAGAAAGCGGATTATAATGCGCCGACCGAGACCGCATCCACCTTGCGCTCAATAGCAAAAGTCACAGCAAGCGAGAACCGTTTTGACCACATCCCACCGGCCCCTGCGGCCTCGCAGTTCCTTCAAGCCGAGGAGCCGCGAACGCGGCTTCATCTTCTTCGTCCTGGCCGCCATCGTCGTCTTCATCGTCGGCGTGCTGCTGTATGTATTCACCGCGATCTTGCCGAAGGTGCCGCCTATCGACGCCGTCCTTGACTACAAGCCGAAGATCCCGCTGCGCATCTACACCGCCGACAATGTCCTGATCGGCGAGTTCGGCGAAGAACACCGCGACTTCGTGCCGATCGCGAACATTCCGCCGATGATGAAGAACGCGGTACTCGCCATCGAGGACGCGCGCTTCTACGAGCACGGCGGTATCGACTGGATGGGCGCGGCGCGCGCAGTCGGCTCGAACCTGCGCAGCGGCTTCGGTTCCGGCGGCGCCTCCACCATCACCATGCAGGTGGCGCGCAACTTCTTCCTCTCGAAAGAAAAGAAGCTGTCCCGGAAGATCAACGAGATCGCCCTCGCCTACAAGATCGAGGATGCGCTGACCAAGGACCAGATCCTCGAGCTGTACATGAACCAGATCTACCTGGGCCAGCGTTCCTACGGCTTTGCCAGCGCCGCGCGCGCCTACTTCGGCAAGGACCTCGATAAACTGAGCGTCGCCGAAACCGCGATGCTGGCCGGCCTGCCGCAAAACCCGGCCCGCAACAATCCCGCCGTGAATCCGAAGCGCGCCAAACAGCGCCAGGAACAGGTGCTGCGCCGCCTGCACGATTTGCAGCAGATCGACGACGCCCAATATGCAAAGGCCCTGAAGGAACCGATGCGCGTGCATTCGCGTCCGCAGGAATTCGGCGCCCATGCCGAGTACGTCGCCGAACTGGCGCGCCAGGCCGTGTATGCCCAGTTCAAGGAAGAAGCCTATACGCGCGGCATCCGCGTCACCACCACCATCCGCGAAGCCGACCAGAAGTCGGCCTACGAATCGGTGCGCCGCAACGTGCTGGCCTACGATGCGCGCCACGGCTACCGCGGTCCGGAAGCGCGCATCGACCTGCCGGCGGATGCCGAGGAACGCGAAGACGCGATCGTCGATGCGCTGCAGAAGCGCCCGTCAAGCGATGGGCTGGAACCGGCCGTGGTGCTGGAGGCCTCCAGCAAGCGCGTGAAGGTGGAGACGATCGACGGCGACACGGTCGACATCACCGGCGCCGGCCTGAAGTTCGCCGCGAATGCGCTGTCCGACAAGGCCAGGGAGGCCGTGCGCCTGGCGCCGGGCGCCGTGGTCCGCATCAGCCGCATGGGCAAGGACAGTAAGAATGGAAAGGACTGGGCCATCAGCCAGGTGCCGCAGGTGGCGGCGGCGTTCGTCGCCATCGACGCCGACAGCGGCGCCTACCAGGCCCTGGTCGGCGGCTTCGACTACAACCTGCAGAAGTTCAACCACGTGACCCAGGCCTGGCGCCAGCCGGGTTCCGCGATCAAGCCTTTCGTGTATTCGGCCGCGGTGCAGAAGGGTTATTCGCCGGGTACCCTGATCCTCGACGAAGCGCTCGACATGCCGGGCGAGAATGCCGGCGCCACCTGGTCGCCGCAGAACGACGACAACGTGTTCGACGGCCCGATCACGATGCGCTACTCGCTGGCGCACTCGAAGAACGTGCCGACCGTGCGCCTGTTGCGCGCGCTCGAAGTGCCCTACACCCACGACTTCCTCGGCCGCTTCGGCTTCGACCTGGCGCGCCATCCGAAGAACCTGACGCTGGCGCTCGGCACCGGCGCCGTGACGCCGCTGCAGATGGCCGGCGCCTACGCCGTGTTCGCGAACGGCGGCTTCGCGGTCAAACCGTATTTGATCGCGAAGATCGTCGACGGCGACGGCACGGTGATCCAGGAAACCAAACCGGCCGCCCCGCGCCAGGAAGCCGCACGCGTGCTCGACGTCCGCAACGCCTGGATCACCGACAGCATGCTGCGCGACGTCACCCGCTACGGCACCGGCGCCGCCGCCACCAAACGCCTCGGGCGAGCGGACATCGCCGGCAAGACCGGCACCACCAGCGACGCCATCGACGGCTGGTTCGCCGGCTACGGTGGCAACATCGTCGCGGTGGCCTGGATGGGCTACGACGAACCGCGCTCGCTGGGCGGACGCGAGTTCGGCGCCACGCTGGCCCTGCCGATCTGGCTCGACTACATGCAGGTGGCGCTGGCGAGGAAGCCGGAGCTGGCACGCGAGCAGCCGGAAGGCGTGGTGCGCGAGAACGACGACTGGGTCTATGCGGAGTTTGCCGAGATGCCGCAATACCGCGGAATTGATGTCGAGCTGACGCCAGCGGCGACGCCGGAGCCGCCTTATCTCACCGACGACGAGGAAGGCGAAACGCATCCGCGTGCGGATGGCATACCGACGGCGCCACCGCCGCCACCCGTCTTCGTGCCGGGGCAGTAGGTCCGGTTCAACGCCGCGCCAACTCCACCGGTCTACCGCGTGGGCTCGGAGCCCACGCGTGAACAATGATTACCATGCGGCGGGGTTTAGGCTGCCATCGCCGCAACGAACCGGCTCGCAGCGGCGCGTAACTCGATGCTGCGCCTCACCGGCCGGCCCATGAGCCGGTAATCCTGCGCCCTCCAGCACCTCCCACGTTTCCCTCCCCCTTCGAATGCAATACGTGCGTGTAATGCTTCAGTAGCGCCGCCCAGTGCGCGATGCTGATCCGGGTCGCCCGCTGGCGCTCAGGCGCGCGTACAGCGAGGCTTCGTGGCCGGCTTTAAAGGCGCATGTCGCCTCGTCCAGGAGCACGATGCGTGGCTGCCGGCAGGTGCGGAAACAGACTTAGCGCTGTGTCTGTTTCCAGCCAGGCTGCTCGTCGGTAGAGTCGTCACGCTCTAACGGCACTGGATGCACGCCGCCAGAGCACCGCAGCAGGAAGTTCAGACGGCCGAGTCTGTATCCGCGCACCAGAACTGAAGGCCGGCGTTTCGACTTTTCGGAACCTCGCGCAAGCATCGAACAATGCCATCGGCAAAGCGCGCCGCCATCTTCTCGACTGTGTATTCGAGACTGGCTTCGTGGCAGTTTGCTCGAATAAGCGCCGCGCTGGCCGGGTTCTGGATCAGTTCCAGCGCATGGTCGGCGAAGACCTGCACATTCTCCTCGACGATGAAGCCGGTCTTGCCGTGCTCAAGATACGCAATTTCGGGGCCGTGCAAGGCTGTTTTTGTCGTCAGCATCGGCAGCGATAGCGCGAATGCGTCAAGCACGTGTAATCCCACCGAGCCGGGATTGATAACGAACGACGCCAGCTTGAATAAGGCGGCCTTGTCGACGCCGTGTTTCGCCCCGACACAATGCATCCAGGGACGGGTAGCGGCAGCATCACGCATGATCGAAGCACTCTGGCCATCTCCGATTACGATGAAACGAAATTGCGGACAACGCCGATGGATAAGATCTGCTACCGCAATCATGAATTCCGGCTTTTTGTCAGGATAAAGCGAGCCGCAAAATAATCCGACAGGCGCCCCGGGATCTATATCCAGCGCCAGCCGCAACTCGTCAAGACGTGCCGCAGGAACGCTTTTGGCGTCATGCCGGAAACCCTCGGTGTCGATGGAATTGTTGAGCAGCGTGGTGCGATCGGTGGGAAAACCGGCCTCTGCAAGCACACCAACCGTCATTGCGGTGTATGCGAACCACCAGTCGACCGCCCCAATCATCGCTGCTTTCCAGCGCTCGCGCCAGCCGCCCTTGGCACGGCTCTGGAAATCTCTTCCGTGCCCCCAGAACGCCACACGTGTGCGCCCGAGCTTACTCTGCAGAATCCAGTGGTAATTCGAAAGCAGCCGATTTTCCTGCATGACGATCACCAGGTCCGGGTGCTTCACTGCAGCGGGCAGTGGCTGCCAGCATAGGTCCTTCTTTTCCTTGATGGGGAAATAGAAGTTGCGCACCTTATGGCCCCAACTTACGTCAGCCTCATCCTTCTTGAGGCGCTCATCACCAAACGCCTGACCGTACACCAGCTCGAGCTTCACGCCCGCCGCCAGCAGCTTGTCCCGCAGACGATCAACAAACTCTCTCCGGTAATGAAACATCCGGTATTGGAAGAGAACAACGGTAGGGGCATCGACAGAACTATGCATGGCAAATCAATCAGCGAACCGTGAGGCGAAATAGTCGTTGAGCTCAGCTAGAGCACGTCGGACGCAATACTTCAACGACCGGCTTGTCCTGATGTTGACATAAGGCAATTATCCCAGCATGTCCTTGAAGCAGACCACTTGGTTACAAGCACAAAAAAGATGCCCGTAAGACATCAAAGATAACGTAATTGTACAAAATACAATACATAGGCCAAAAATTTGAGCCTACATGATTTTTACCAATCAAAATTTTGCCAAGCCAGACCTGGTATCGGAGCATGCGACGAATACTTATCAGAATTATCCTACACGAAGCGACCGTTGTAATAAATTTTTATTACTTGTTGTATTTTCAGATTGATACCCAAAGCATATTGACAGCGCACAAATTTAATCTAGAATCAGTTATCTAAGAGTCATCAATGTTGTCGAAACAATGTTTTTCGTTGCAATCTATACACCACCTCTGTAGCGAGCACTGTATGCGAAACGACATCTCGGTAATGGTTCTCGGACTGCGCGGCTTTCCTGGCGTACAGGGCGGCGTCGAGACCCATGCCGAACACCTGTACACGGAACTTTCGAAGACGGGCTGCCATGTCGAAGTGCTCGTGCGTGCGAATTACCAGCCGCCCGAAAACCCGGATACCTGGAAGGGGATGCGATTCACACGACTGTGGGCGCCCAAAAAGAAAAGCCTGGAAGCGATCGTCCATTCCTTCTTCGGCGTGGTTTATGCGGCTGTGAAGCGTCCGGACATCCTGCACATCCACGCTATCGGCCCGGCCTTGATGACGCCCGTTGCACGCCTTCTCGGCCTGCGCGTCGTCGTCACTCACCACGGCCCGGATTACGAGCGTCAAAAATGGGGCTACGCGGCCAGGACGATGCTGCGTCTCGGAGAGCGGCTCGGCATGTCCTTCGCAAACCAGCGCATCGTCATTTCGAACGTGATCCGCTCGCTGGTGCATGACAAGTACCGGCGCGCCAGCTATCTGATTCCGAACGGCGTGTCTCTCCCCCCGGCCACCTCGACCAGCTCCGGACTGAACGCATTCGGGCTCACCCCCGGCAAGTACGTCCTGCTGGTAAGCCGCCTCGTGCCGGAAAAGCGCCATCTCGACCTGATTCAGGCTTTCGACAGGGCGACGCTTGCCGGTTGGAAGCTGGCCATTGTCGGCGCATCGGATCATCCGGACAACTACACCAGGACCGTACTCGAGGCCGCCGCAAACACGGCCAACGTCGTTTGCACGGGCTTTCAGTCCGGCCAGGCGTTGCGCGAACTGTATGCCCATGCCGGCCTGTTCGTGCTGCCTTCGTCGCACGAGGGTTTGCCGATTGCCCTGCTCGAGGCGCTCAGTTACGGCTTACAGGTCATCGCGAGCGACATCCCCGCGAACCTGGAAGTGCGCAGCCCTGGAATCACCTTTTATCCCGTGGGCAATGTCGAGCAGCTGGCAGCGCGCTTAAGCGAGAAAAGCGCCACAGCACACGACGTCTCGGCAGCCAAAGCGATCCGGCAGCACGTCGCCACTACCTATCGCTGGAGCGAAATCGCGCGCGAAACCTTGAAAGTCTACGAACGAATGGTGAATCCTTCGCTGCAAACGCAGCGCGACACCCCTCCTGGGCCCGCCGCCCGGGCATCCGATTAACCCCGGCCTGGCACTGGCTACATCAGAACGAACGATATGAAAGCAATGATCCTGGCCGCTGGGAGGGGAATGCGCGTAGAGCCCCTGACCGACGTCTTGCCCAAGCCAATGATTCCCTTGCTGGGAAAGCCTGTGATGGCCTACCTGGTCGAGCATCTGGCCCGCCATGGCGTGACCCAGATTATGGTGAACGTGGCGCACCTGCATGAAAAAATGGAAGCATATTTCGGAAATGGCCAGCACTACGGACTCGAGATCGGCTATTCATTTGAAGGCTATGCGACAAGCTCCGGCGAAACCGTACCCGAACCCATGGGTTCGGCCGGAGGCATGCGCAAGATTCACGATTTCAGCGGTTTTTTCGCCGGCACCACGGTTGTGCTGTGCGGCGATGCGCTGATCGACCTCGACATCACCGCGGCGGTTGCGGAGCACCGCGCCCGCAGCGCACTTGCAACCGTCATTACCAAGGAAGTCGCGTCTGACAAGGTCTCCCGTTATGGCGTCGTCACGACCGACGACAGCGGCCGTGTCACCGCCTTCCAGGAAAGTCCGCCACGCGAATTGACGCACTCGCACCAGGCATCGACCGGGATCTATATTTTCGAGCCGGCGGTGATGGACCTGATCCCCGCCAGTGCGGAGTTCGACATCGGCTCCCAGCTGCTGCCGCTCATGGTGCAACGCGGCCTGCCCTTGTACGCACAATGCCGCCAGTTCAGCTGGATCGATATCGGGACCGCTGCCGATTACTGGTCGGCCATGCAAGCGCTAATCGCCGGTGAAGTCGAGAACCTGCCACTCCCTGGACGCCAGCTGGCGCCGGGCGTGCATGCCGGCCTGAACACGCATATCGACTGGACGGAGACCATCATCGAGGGGCCGGTTTATATCGGTGCCGGAACCCGTATCGACGCGGGCGCGTACATCATCGGGCCGTGCTGGATCGGCCCGGGTTGCCACATTGGCGCTGGGGCACGCGTTGTGCGTACGGTGGTCTTCAACTACACCCGGATCGCGCCTGATGTGGAGCTGTCCGATTCGATCGTGTGTCGCGAACATGCAGTCGGCCGCGACGGAGTAAGCCGGAAGCGGAATGGCGGGCGTGCAATGTGGGAAGACGCGCGATCCCTCGCCAATGTGGGCGTACCGGGCATTCTTGAAGCAGCATGACACGGCAGGGCGCCAGACATGCAAGAACGGAAGCGGATGAAGAAGCCGCAAATAAAGGCTGGACGATCCAGCCAATAACAATAATCCAATAAGAGTTAAAGTTGTAAAAACGTCATTTTTATGTTGTGGCTGCAACTTTAAACGGGCGCCGATACCGGCGCATTTTTCCAAAAACTAGGAGTCCGCAATGCAATATGCACGCATTCTTGCAGGCGCTATTTTGTGTACGGCTGCGGCTTGGGCCAGCGCAGCTACCCTGCCCACTAACAATTTCACCCTAGATTTGTCGGACACAAATACGTTCGGCAACAAATTCGAGGGTACTGGCTATAAGGATATGTCCTTCCTGGACATTTATAGTTTTTCCATTCCATCGAATTCCGATCTCGGGTCCTCGCTGACTTCTTTCGCAACGCGGAAAACCTACGATCTGGACATCACCTCGTTCGACCTCTACTCCGGAAGCACGCGTCTCTTGCAGGGCGTCCGCGTTTCGAACGGAACATTGGACGTCTGGACCCTCGAGGGCCTGAGCATTTCGAGCGGCAGCTATAACCTGCGCGTTGCAGGCACGATCCTCGGTACGTCCGGCGGTTCCTACGGCGGCAATGCAAACGTTTCGCCGGTGCCGGAACCGGAGGCATGGAGCATGCTCGGCGTCGGCCTGGCCGTCGCAGGCGTGATGGCGCGCAGGCGCCGGCCCCGCCAGGCACCGACTGCTAGCGCCGCCTGATCAATGCTGTAAGCGGCGCTCTCGTCGTCCCTCGTCCAGTGTGACGGCCGGGGCGACCAGGGCGGCGCAGACCGGGATATGTCCTTGTGCCATGCCGCACTTCCATGCGCCGTGTCCGCGGGATGCCATCTCGGTTTGCGCCATCACGGGTAGAGCCCAACTGCACGAATCTCAACGTTAGCGCACAATGAACAACTCTTACGAGCAGGCCGTTAACCTGGACGAGGATGAACTCCTGCAGTCCCCATCCGTGGCCAACAACGCGGACGTCCGCGAACGGCGGGCATCCGCTGACCAGTTGCACAAATATCGCCTGCCGGTCCTGATGAACATGCTCAGGCTGGCGGACATCGCCGTACTGCTGGCGGCAGGTTTCGGCGGCTACCTGCTGCGTTTCGGCTTCGAGCGCAGCATGCACCCGGCCGACCATCTCTTCATTTACCTGAGCACGCTGGTGACGCTGGTGTCGCTGCACGCCGCGCAGGCCTATCAGACGCGTAAGCTGGGCTCGCTTTTCGCCATGCTCAAGTCCCTGGGCGTCGGAAGTGCCGGCGCGCTCTCTCTCATGCTCGTGTGCGGCTACCTGTCGGGCACCCTCCACGAGTACTCGCGTGTCTGGCTGACCTCGAGCGTGCTGATGTCTGCCGCATTGCTGGTGCTCAACCGCGTTGTCGCCGTCCAATCCGTGCAGCGCGCCAGCCGGGCCGACCGCCTCACCGAAACGGTCGTCATCGTCGGCGCTACCGCGCGCGCAGAAAGAGTCATCGATGCGTTTTCCACCGGCAGCGATACCAGGGTCATGGTCCTGGGTGTATTCGACGACCGCATGCAGCGCGACCTGCCGAGTTCACTGCGTCCCCGGATGCTGGGCTCGACCGATGCGCTGCTCCAATACATCCGGCACAACCGCGTGGACCGGGTCGTCGTTACCCTCAACTGGGTGGCCTCGGAGCGGATTTACACCCTGCTCAAGAAACTGCGCACGGTCCCGGTCCGGATCGACCTGGTCCCCAGCGACGTGGTCTGGCGCTTCCCGGCCATCAACATGGAACGCATCGGCAGCGTGCCGGTACTGACCATCGCCAACGGACGTGTCGACGACCAGGTCGGTGCCCTCAAGCGTACGGAAGACCTCGTCATCTCAGCCGCGGTGCTCCTCGCGATCAGCCCCCTGCTCCTCCTGATCGCGCTTGCAATCAAGCTCGACAGCAAGGGCCCTGTCATCTTCAAGCAGCGGCGCCACGGCTACAACAACGAGGTATTCGAGGTCTACAAGTTCCGTTCGATGACGGTTGCCGACTCGTCGAGCACGCAGGTCGTGCAAGCGACCCGCAATGACGTGCGCGTTACCAAGGTGGGCAGATTCCTGCGCCGCTCGAGCCTGGACGAACTGCCGCAGCTGTTCAATGTCCTGTTTGGCCACATGTCGATCGTCGGCCCGCGCCCTCACGCGGTACAGCACAACATCGAATACGGCGCAATCATCTCCGAGTACTTCGCCCGGCACAACGTCAAGCCCGGCATCACCGGCTGGGCGCAGGTCAGCGGCCTGCGCGGCGAAACCGATACCGTCGAGAAGATGCACCGCCGGGTCGAGTACGACCTGCACTATATCGAGCACTGGTCGCTCGGTTTCGACCTGAAGATTATCCTGCTGACGGCGATCGCCGTATGGTTCGATCCGAATGCCTATTAACCCTAAAGCCGGTGCGCTCTCCACCCGGCTCGCAAACGGCCGGCTGGCCAGGCAGGCCCATCCTTAATCACGAGGATATTTATTTCGATGGCGCTGTTTTTGAACGTAGAAAGACGCAACAATAAATGGTTTCACACGCTCACCCCGGATGTAGAGCCAAAAGCGCGACAGGAATGTTTTTGATGTGCCGAGCGCTTTCATGACGAACTCCCCGATCCGGCGCAGCCGGACATTTCCGAACCTGGTTCCGGTGCTGCTGATCGTCCCGGCCTTCATCGCTCCGAGTGCGCATGCGCAGAGCGAGCAGCGGGTGCTCCGTCCCTACGCGGGCCTATCGGCCAGCTGGGATTCCAACGTGCTGGGCTTGAGCGGGCCTGCCGAAGCGCTTGCGCTGACCGGCAGCTCGACGCTGTCCGACACCGCGCGCTCCCTGGTCGCCGGCGTCGTCGTCGACAAGACGCTGGGGCGGCAGCGCCTGGCCGCCAAGCTGGACGCGAACCGGACACGTTTCGATCGCCTGTCGCAACTCGACTACCAAGGCTATGGCGCCAGCGCGGACTGGCTGTGGGCGCTCGGGAACGACTGGGACGGCAAGGCCGGTTACAGCAGGACGTACACGCTGGCGCCGTTCACGAACTTCCACAGCCCGCAGCGCAATACCTATACCGTCGAAAGGACGACCGCCAATGCGCGCTGGCGTCTGGCTTCCGATTGGCGGCTGCGGGTCGGCGCCTCGCGCTACGGGGTCGACTACGAGCTCCCCTTGCAACGGCGCTTCAACCGCAAGGAGAACGGGAGCGAGATCGGCATCGATTACCTTGCACGTAGCGGCAACCTGATCAGCTTGCAATGGCGCCGCAGCGACGGCCGTTTTCCGAACCTGGTCGACGGTCAAGCGTCTGGCTTTCGCCAGGATCAGCTCGAGCTCAAGGCGAACTGGCAGCTATCGGGAAAGACCAATGTCGACTTCGTCGGAGGCAGGGTCAAGCGCGTACACCCGGGCGAATCGGAACGCGATTTCGATGGCTACAACGGACGCGTGACAACAAAGATGACGGTCTCCGGCAAAACAATCCTGTCGGCCAGCATCTGGCGCGAAACTGGCGTTTTCGACGATGCATCCACGTCGTATTCGACCAACCGCGGCGCGAACCTCGCCGGCCGCTGGGCAGTGACGGACAAGACGAGCATCGAGGGTTCCTGGAGCCGCGAACGGCGCGATTTCACGCGGCCACTGCGGCTCGCGGCCCTGCCCGACTATCGGGACACGCTGAAGACGGCTCAGCTATCGCTGAGCTACGCGGCAAGCACGCACGTCGACATGCAGCTCGGGCTCGTCAGGTCGAGCAAGCTTACCAGCAACGGCTTTGGCGAGTACGGACGGCGCGCCGCAACTGCGCTGGCGCGCTATCGTTTCTAGGACAACAGGCAGCCCCCACTCATTGGCGACGACTTATCATGACATACGCTCCGATCCCCGCCCAGCCCCTCCGCCACGCGCCCCGCAAACGCCACGGCCCATGGCTTTCGCTGCTGGCGGCAGCCGCTTGCCTGCTGCTCGCCGCCTGCGACGAAGGCAAGGAAGCGCGGCCCGGGCAAACCCTGGCCACCGTGAACGGCACCGACATCACGGTGCATCAGGTGAATGCCGAGCTCAATGCGCTGCCGACACAGAGCGGCGTCCTTCCCGCGGATGCGCAGAAACGCGCGCTCGAGACCGTTATCGACCGCGAGCTGCTCGCAGCCCAGGCCGTCCAGGCCAAACTCGACCGCGATCCGGCAATCATGCTGGCCATCGAACGCAGCCGCTCGCAGATCCTGGCCCAGGCCTATCTGCAGACCCGTCTTGCGCAGGCCACTCCGGCCGCATCGGAAGTCGACGATTATCTTCACAAGCACCCGCAACTGTTCGCCGGACGCAAGGTTTACGACTTGCGCTACCTGGCCGTGCCCGCAGCCGGAATGAACGCCGAGGTTGCCGCCATGGTGGACCGCGCCAGCTCTCTCGATGAACTTGCTGCGAATTTGAGCGCCAATAAGGTCGGCTTCTCCAAAGGACAAGCATACCGGTCGAGCGCCGAACTTCCGCCGCAACTGCTCGCCAACCTCGACCAGGTGACCAGGCGGCCCGTGTTCGTCATGCGCGACACCGAGCAGACTCTGCTCGCCTCGCTCAGCTTCGTCCGCGACGATCCTGTAGCAGGCGAGGAAGCAAGGCGGCAGGTGCAGCAGTTCCTCGGCAAGCGCAAGGGCATGGCCACGATCCAGGAGGAAGTGGCGCGCCTGCGCCGCACCGCCAGTGTCAGTTATACCGGACAGCCGGCGCCGGCGCCGGCGAGCACCGGCAAGCAGGCTGCGGCCGCTGGCGGGGCACCGGACCTGGCAGCAATCGAGGCCGGCGCTTCCGGCTTGCGCTGACCAGACCACTTGACTCACAAGAACGCACTCATGATGAACAAATACATTCCTCTCCTGGCCGCTGGCGCTTTCGCAAGCTCGCTTGCGGCGGCTGCCCCCCTCGGCGCTGGCGACGTCGTCAAGGTGTCCGTGTACGGCAGCCCCGACCTGACCCTCGAAACCCGTATCGCCGAGGACGGCAAGCTGGCCTATCCGCTCATCGGTGATGTCCAGGTCGAAGGCCTGGAGCCACCGGCCGTCGAGCGCAAAATCGCAAGCATGCTCGCCGCCGGCGGCTACCTCAAGCGGCCGCAGGTCAACCTGCTGGTCGTGTCGATGCAAAGCCAGCAGGTGTCGGTGCTGGGCAACGTCATGCGCCCCGGCCGCTATCCGATGGAGGGACGGCGCTCGTTGCTGGACGTGCTCGCACTTGCCGGCGGCATCAATCCCGAAGGCGGCGACGTGGCCGTCATTGTGCGCAAGCGCGACGGTTCGCCTGCGAAGGAGGTAGTCAACGTGCCGGACATGATGCGCAGCGCCGACCTCTCGCAAAACGTCCAGCTCGGCGGCGGAGACGTGGTCTACATCGAGCGCGCGCCGAAATTCTATATCTACGGCGAGGTCCAGCGGCCGGGCGTGTATCGCCTGGAGCGCAACATGACGGTCGTCCAGGCCCTGTCTACCGGCGGCGGCCTGAACCAGCGCGGCACGGAGCGGCGCATGACGGTGAAGCGTCGCGACGAGCGTGGCGTCCTGCACGAAGTCTCGGTGCGCCAGGACGACATCCTGCTGCCCGACGACGTCATCTACGTCAAGGAGAGCCTGTTTTGAGCCATCGCCAGGCCCGCCCGGCTGCGGGTAACCGCCATACCACCACCGCTTCGAGGATGCCATGAAGTTCCAGCAAGTTCTGCTCATTTTACGGGCGCGCTACCGCGTCATCATCGCCGCGCTGCTGCTCATCGTGGCCGCCAGCATCGTCATCAATCTGCTGATGCCGAAGAAATACCAGGCCTCGACCACCCTGGTGGTCAACTACAAGGGAGCGGACCCAGTCTCGGGCGCCATGATGCCTTCGGGGATGATCAGCGGCTACATGGCGACGCAGGGCGACATCATCCAGAGCAAGACGGTCGCGCTTGGCGTCGTTGACGCGCTGCGCCTGGCTGAACTCCCCACGGTACAGCGCGATTTTCAGCAGGCCACCGAAGGCCGCGGCGATATCCGCGACTGGCTCGCGGAGCTCCTTCTGCGCAACGTGAACGTCGTTCCCGCACGCGAAAGCAGCGTCATCACGATTACCTTCACCGGCACCGATCCAGCCTTCGCCGCCGCCGTGGCGAACGCTTTCGCGGCCGAGTACCAGAAGACCTCGATCCAGCTGAAAGTACAGCCCCTGAAGCAGGCTTCCGCCTATTTCAACGAGCAGCTGCGCGAATTGCGCGACAAGCTCGAGCAGGCGCAAACCAGGCTGTCGACCTACCAGCAGGATAACGGCCTGGTCAGCGTAGACCAGCGCCTCGATGTCGAGACCGCCCGCCTGAACGAATTGTCGTCGCAGCTCGTCCTCGTCCAGTCGCAGGCGGCCGATGCCGCCTCGCGCCAGAACACCGCACGCGGTGTGGCGGGCGAAAGCCCGGATGTCGTGGCAAACCCGCTGGTCCAGAACCTGAAAGCATCGCTGACGCAGGCGGAAGCGCGCCTGTCCGACCTCGCCCAGCGCCTCGGCGCCAACCACCCGCAATACCAGGGCGCCAAGGCCGACGTCGAGAAGCAGCGCGCCGAACTGGCCGCCCAGATGAATATCACGTACGGCTCGCTGGGTGGTGTGGCCCGCAACGTCCGCCAGCGCCAGGCCCAGCTGGAAGCGGCCGTGGCCGCCCAGAAGGCCAGGATACTGGAACTCAACAGCGCCCGCGACAAGCTTGCCATCCTCGCCCGCGACGTCGACAGCGCCCAGCGCACCTATGACGCGGCCAGCGCCCGTTTTTCGCAGACCAGTATCGAAGGCAACGCGAACCAGACCGATGTCGCCGTGCTCAGCCCGGCACTGGCGCCGACCAGGCCGTCGTCCCCGCGCATGCTGCTCAACGTCTTCGTGGCCATCCTGTTCGGCACCGGCTTCGGCATGGGCCTGGCCTTGTTGCTGGAAATGATCGACCGCCGCGTCCATTCGGCCGACGATGTGCTCGACCTGCAAATCCCTGTTCTTGCCGACTGGAGCCGTCCGAACGGCAAGCGCGGCTTCTTCGCGCTGCCGCGCCTGTTTTCCGGCCGCCGCGCCGCCGCCTGAGAGGAAACGATATGTTGATCGAAAAAATCGCGCAGCCCAAGACCGACGATGCGGCCGGCAAGGAGTCGACGATCGGCCGCATGCTGCTTGACATGGGCAAGATCACGCCCGAGGACGCAACCCGGGTGCTGGCTCTGCAGGCCCAGAAGGGTCTGCGCTTCGGCCAGGCCGCGCAGGAGCTAGGCCTGGTCACCGAGGCCGACATCCAGCTGGTGCTGGCCAGCCAGTTCGACTACCAGTATGTGCAGCCGCACCAGCCGGGCCTCGACCCGGCGCTCGTGGCTGCCATGGAGCCCTTCGGCAAGGAAGCGGAAATGCTGCGTGCCTTGCGCGGGCAGCTCACGGTACGCTGGTTCTCCACGCACAAGTCACTGGCCGTCATCGCGGCGGACGAGCGTGCCTCGGCCGCGGTTGCCAGCGCCAACCTGGCCGTGCTGTTCGCGCAGCAGGGAAAACGTACGCTCCTGGTCGACGCCAACCTGCGCAAGCCGCGCCAGCACGACCTGTTCGGCACTGGTCCCCGGGCCGGGCTGTCCGACATGCTGGCCGGCCGCGTGCAGAACGCGGGCGTGCTCCAGGTGGCACCCTTCGACCAGCTCTCGCTCCTGTGCGCGGGCCCGCAGCCACCCAATCCGCACGAACTGCTGGGCCGGCCCCGCTTCGCCGCGTTGAGCGAGGAATTCGCCCGGGTCTTCGATGTCGTGATTTACGACGCGCCGCCCCTGAGCACCAGCGCGGATGCCTATGCGATCGCGTCACGCGCCGGCGGCGTGCTGCTCGTGCTGAGCAAGAGCACGACGAAACAGGCTGCCGTGCGCGAGATCCGGGCACAACTGCTGCGCAGTGGCGTCGAGATCGTCGGCGCCCTCTTGCTGGATTTCTGATGCGTGCCGCCCTGCTCCCTGGCGACATACCTGGCCGGCTGCGCCAGCTGGCACGGCCCGAATGGCTGCTGATCTGGGCGGGCCTTGGCCTCCTCTACGTTCCGACTCTGCACCGGCTTGCAACGGAAGTCTGGAACAAGTCGGCCCAGATACATGGCCCTGTCATCCTGTTCCTGTCGCTCTGGCTGATGTACCGCAAGTGGCACGAAGTGGAAGACGTCGACCGCCAGGATCGGCCCACGGCGTCCGGCTGGAGCGTGCTGCTACCGGCCCTGTTGATGTATGTAGTCGGGCGCTCCCAACAGATCCTGATTTTCGAAATCGGCTCCTTCGTCCTCGCGCTGGCAGCCGTCCTGCTGCTCATGCACGGCATAAAGGCATTACGGACGCAATGGTTTCCACTCTTCTTCATGCTGTTCATAATTCCCCTGCCGGAGTCGGTCATTACCCTGCTGACCATGCCGATGAAGTCGGCTGTGTCCTTGGTCACGGAACACATCCTCTCCTTGCTGGGCTATCCCGTCGGGCGCCAGGGCGTGATCCTGCAGGTAGGCGCTTACCAGTTGCTCGTCGCCGATGCCTGCGCCGGGCTGCAGACCGTGTTGACCCTCGAAGCGATGGGACTGTTTTACCTGAACATCACACGGCATGCCGCAGCGCTGCGCAACGCCCTGCTGGCCTTGCTGATCGTCCCGATTTCGTTCGGCGCGAACGTGGTGCGGGTCCTGGTACTCTGCCTGGTCACTTACCACTTCGGCGACGCGGCGGGCCAGGGTTTCCTGCACCAGTTTGCCGGTCTCGTGCTTTTCCTGAGCGCGCTCCTGCTCATTCTCGGCGTCGACGGGGCCTTGCAGTTGCTCGTCAAACGCATGCGCAGCGCTCCGTCGGAGGTGCGCCATGCCTGAGCGACTGATCACGGCCGGTCGCATGGCGTTTCTCATGGCGACGGCGTCCGCCGGTGCCTGGATGGCGACGCCCACCAGCAGGATCGCCGACACACGTCCTGCCATCGACGTCGGCCGCCTGATTCCCACCGCCTTCGGCGAGTGGCGCGTCGACGATACCGTCACGCCGGTCCAGGTCGATCCAACGGTCCAGGCTCAACTCGACCAGATCTATTCGCAGACCATCAGTCGCACCTATGTCGATCGCGCCGGCCAGCGAGTAATGCTCGTCATTGCCTACGGGAGGGAGCAGAGCGATGCGCTGGGTGTTCACAAGCCGGAGGTCTGCTATCCGGCCCAGGGGTTCGAGATTCTCAGCCACCGCAAGGCGACGCTCGACACCGGCTTCGGCCAAGTCCCGGTGTCGCAGTTGGTAGCGCGCCAACCGCGCCGCTATGAGCCGGTGACGTACTGGATCCGGGTCGGCGATGCGGTGGACGAGACCGGCTTCCAGCGCAAGCTGACCCAGATGAAGTACGGCATGTCCGGACTCATTCCGGATGGCCTGCTGTTCCGGGTGTCGAGCATTGGACCTGAGCAGGAAGGCTTCGCGCTGCAGCGCCGATTCGTACACGACTTATTGTCCGTGTTGAATGCAGACGGACGCGCGTTTGCGGTAGGCAGGCCCATCACTGGCAACATGACGAAACAGGGATAACAATTGGCGATCGTTCGTATTCCCCGCGTAGCATACTCGGTTACAAGCCAAGGTTTGGTCTCGGCATGCAACCTATTGTTATCTCTGGCGCTGCTGTACTACTCGGAAGCCCGTCACTACGTCGCGTTCCTACTTTTCCTCAACGTCGTTCAGCTGCTCAGCGGCTTGCAGAACGCGTTGTTTATTTCTCCTGTTGGGGTACTGATACCACGCATGCCGGCACTCGAGGTCGCGCGCACGGAGCGCGCCGCGTATAAGATGACCGTCCTGATCGCTTTGACTGGCCTCCCGTTCATCGCTTATTTTTTTACGCGCTCGCCACGACTGGATCCGGGTTCTCTAGGTCTGACGGTAACCATATTCGTAGCCACAATTATGTTACTGAAGCGAGAGCTAGCTCGTAACGCCTGCATGCTTCGCTCTGACCTAGCAGTCCTAGTCAGGTTCGACTTCCTGTACTTCGCGATGGCCATGTTAATGGCAGGTTCCGCAATCCTGCTGCACGAATTAACCTTCATAGTCGCGGTACTTGCTTTTGCGCTACCAGCATTGGTCAGCACGCTTTCCCGCCCACAGTGGCCAATCACACGGACCGTTGCCGCGGAGACTGCCCTGACCGCCTTTGCCCCTCGCTTTTGGAACGATGTCGGACAAGTCGCTCGCTGGTCAGTGCCCGGAGTGATCGTAACGTGGCTCTTCAGCAATGGGTACTGGTTCATTCTCGAGCGCACCCAAGACGAACAGACCGTGGCCACGTTAGGCGCCGCGCGCCTGCTGTTCGCGCCAATTGGCCTGGTAATCCAGGGCTGGCTGATGCAGCTCCGACCCGTTTCTGTTTCCATGGCCCACGCGGGCAAAATGGTCGAATTACGTCGGCTGGTCATACGTCAGAGCGCAGCCGGCGCCGCCTTTATCATGCTTGCGGCCGCATGTGGGTACGCGATGGTGACTTGGTACCCTCACCTATTACCACGTGCAATGCAGGCAGAGGGAGTAACCGGCTACGTTGCAGTTTGGGCCCTGTACTTTGCCGTGTTTTGGCTGCGCAGCGGAATCTCCACGGTCCATATATCCAAGACAAGCGGTTTCAAAAAGGTATTCCTTGCGAACTTGATCGTCTGTGTGCTTTTCTACGCATTATTCCTCTTAAGTTTAAATAGAGTCCCGCTCTCAGTTTCTCTCACGTCGCTTATCGCATCAGAGATTTTAATGATATTTCTTTTAAGTAGAAATTCTCATCTTGGAATATTTACTGCGCAACAATTGAAGAATGTCCCCATTGCCTCGGCTGGAACGAAATAGATTTTGGAAAGAAGCTTCACCACTGCTAGCGCTTATGCGTCCCGAAGTCTGCGGCGCTTAATTTCAAGGATCGACGATAGATAAGGGCAACCGCCTACATGATTATGAACAACCTATCAGCCCCAGCTTTAAATGTACTTATTTGCACCTATCGCCGGCCAGAACTGCTACGAAAAGCGCTTCACGGTATCGAGCGAGCAGCGAAGAGGATGAACGCTGTCGAAATTATCGTCGTCGATAACGATGCCAAACTTAGTGCGCAGGCTATAACGACGGAGTTCAGCTTATCCACTCCGCTGAAAGTAAAATACTTATCGCAGCCTATTCAGAATATTTCTCTAACACGGAATATGGCGCTATCACACGCCACCGCTCCTTGGATTGCGCTAATTGATGATGATGAGGTGCCCGACGAAAGCTGGTTATCGAACCTCATGCAGACGGCGACATCATATGAGGCAGACGTGGTATTTGGGCCAGTAATATCTGAATTCGATCAAAATGCGCCAGAATGGGCCTCGAAAGGCACTCTATTTCAGCGTCCTCGATTTGCGACCGGTTTCATTGTTCCGATAAATCAAACCAGAACAAGTAATGTACTAATAAGAATGGATCGGTTTGCTAAGGACGCCTTCCGATTCGATCCAGCACTTGGCCTCTCGGGCGGAGAAGACTCCGAGTTTTTCGGCAGGCTGGCGCGTTCCGGGTACAAAATGGTGTGGTGCGACGACGCCTGCGTTCGCGAAATGACGCCTTTGGCCCGTACTAAGATCGCATGGATACTAAAACGTGGCTTTCGCATTGGTTCAGTTGATGCTTTTAACAAACGTCGGTTTAGGCAATGGGGAGCCGTTGCACGGACAGCGTCAAAAGCAGTTGTCTTTATTGGGTCCGGCATAGTCCTAAGTGTTTGTCTGGGCCCGTTTTCTTCTAAACGATCGGTTCACGCGCTGTTCCTCACTGCGCTCGGCGCAGGCATTTTCTATGGAATCGGTAAAGGTCCGTATACGGAATATAGGACACCAGTCGCTAAAACAAAGGGCGGGGCGGCTTCGTGAAATCGTCAACCATATCTATCGGGAATACTTCTCCTGGACACAACTGGATTCGCGTCTTCCTAGGAGTCGCTTTTCAAATTGCTGTTTGCGATAGTTTAATATCGTTTGGAGGCGCCGTCGGCTCGGATAACAGTCTTGGCCGCCAACTCCTCTGGGGTTCGATCGGAGCAAGTTCGCTGATATACATCATTACTTCTCAGTTGTCCGTCCGCGCACCGCAATTCAGCTTTGGAGGATGGCCGATTTGGCTTCTTCTTATACATGCTGCTGCGTCGACGACATGGTCGATAACACCAGAGGTAACACTCAAACGAAGCATCCTATTATTATTCCTCGTTACGGCCTGCGGTGCGACCGTAGGCTCAATGCCTGCGGATAAACATCAAGAAAGCTTTTCAAAGTTTTTCGCTCCTCCGATGGTTTTTTTGGTAACCATATCCTTGATCTTAACCGCTATCGCACCAAACTACACGTTTACTGCAATTGGGTGGCGAGGAGTGTCTGGGACGAAAAACGAGACTGGTCAAATGATGGCCTTCTCGGTTCTCCTGATCTTGTACGGCGTTTATTCAGCAAAACTAAAAAAACTTGCACATGCCTTGCTATTGATCGCCGCAGTTGCATTGCTTTTCCAAACGCGAAGCACCGCTGCCCTCCTCGGAATTATCTTTGCAGTAACCATTGTCGGAGTAATCGCGACGGTTTCGCTCATGCGTAGGTCGCAGCGCTGGGCCGTCATCGTCACTACGGCTTTGCTTGTCACGGGTGCCACTTTATTTGCCGCCTTTCAGCTTCAGGCCCTCCCTGCATTCTCCGAAGTCTATACAGACTTGCTCGCGAAGATGGGTAAATCCGATAACTTTACCGGTCGTACATCTATCTGGAATATCGTACTTGGCGAGTCCAGATACCATGACCCTCTCATAGGTGGAGGGTATGGAGGATTCTGGGCAGGTCGCCAGAGCATCTCCGGCTATGCTCTCATCGGCAACAATATATATCCGGGACAGGCTCATAACGGTTATCTTGATATTTACAACGATCTAGGCATCATAGGCCTTATTTTGTTAAGCGCAACTTTGATAATCGCTTTCTATCGAAATTATCAACTCGCAGCCATGAATCATATCGAAGCAAAACTTCATTTTTCGATTACCCTCCTTTGCCTTTTTCTAAACCTGGGCGAGAGTACGCTCCTTCGAACGACACAATTCATGAATATTGTCTTTATTGCGAGCGTTATCCGGACCGCTGCGCTCACTTCCGCTCACCGAATATACGGCACTGCGAAATAACACAATCTTCAAGCCAAGATGCTTCTACTCGAGCAACAAAATGTTTCTGAGCTTCATGCCGAGTTGGCATTACTGTAGCACCAGCGATTCAATGTTATAGATGCAAAGCCAACAATGACTAAACAGATAGCGCGACCTGCTTCGCCAGAACACAAATTCACATACCGCCCTGAAATCGACGGCTTGCGGGCACTTGCGATTATTCCAGTACTTCTCTTCCACGCCGGGATTACCGGCTTCCAAGGTGGCTTTGTAGGAGTGGATATATTCTTTGTGATTTCTGGCTACCTGATATCTGCGATTTTATTTAAGGAGATTACCAGCGGCGCCTTCTCTATCTACAAGTTTTATGAGCGCCGAGTTCGGCGAATCTTCCCTGCATTAATACTCGTATTCATTGTCTGCACAGTTATTGCAAGCCTTCTCCTGATGCCGCAGGACTTTCGACGATACGCACGTAGCGTAATGGCAAGCGGTCTATTTTCGTCAAATCTTCTCTTCTGGTGGGAGGGCGGCTATTTTGATTCCAGCTCGGAACTGAAGCCCTTGCTGCACACATGGTCGCTCTCGGTCGAAGAACAGTTCTACATCGTATTTCCAGGTTTGCTTCTCTTGTTGCTGCGACACGTGAAGCGCTGGCGACAAATCCTGTTTACACTTGCCGCGCTATCCTTCATCACTTCGGTTATCGTTACGAAGTCAAATCCGAGTGCTGCATTTTACTGGCCAGTTTCAAGAGCATGGGAACTTCTCTTAGGTTCGTTTATAGCATTATCTATCGGCTTCCGCGACATCGAACGCAGTTCTGTTCGAAATCTCATGTCCAGTTTTGGAATCATACTGATTGCTGTTTCAATATTCGCTTTCGACAACAAAACTCCCTTCCCAGGCTTTGCGGCCGGACTCCCAGCCTTAGGTGCAGCTCTAGTAGTTGCCTATTCTTCTGGCACGATTACGGGCACCGTTCTGACATGCAAGCCTGTCGTCTGGGTAGGTAAACTATCGTATTCACTCTATTTATGGCATTGGCCGATCATCGTGTTCGGCAAGTATTATTTAATGCGTGAATTTACTGAAACGGAGAAAATCTTGGTTATCGCCGCTTCGTTTTTCGCTTCCTATGTCTCGATGCGGTTCATTGAAGCTCCTATCAGAGATAGAAAGTGGTTTGCAAACACCGCTCAGTTGATGAGATTATCCGCAGTTAGCGTTGCTCTCCTAATCGCAAGCAACTTCGCAATATATATCGGCAACGGAGTTCCGGCCAGGCTTCCCGCGTCAGTTCAACAATTTGCTGCTGGAGCTAGGGACGTGAACCCTCGACGGGCGGAATGTGACGGGCGATCAGTTGCCGAAATCGTCAAGGGACATGTCTGCCTCGTTGGCGCTGGTGAAGATTCTCCTTCATTTGCCATCCTTGGAGATAGCTTTGGCGATGCCCTTCTTCCCGGAATAAGTGAGGCGGCTACCGAAGCTGGCCGGCGGGGGATTGTGTTGACAAGCTCTGGATGCTACCCATTAGCTGGGTTGGACGACATGAATAAGCGAGGCGACTCGTCGTGTAAAGACTTTGTGGATGCAGCTATAACGTTGTTGAAAAATAAGCGCTCTATAACTAACGTCGTTCTTATCGGGCGGTGGACGTCCGCCGCACTCGGCACACGTTTCGGTGAAACCGTAGATGACGGTTGGTTTGTCAAAGACATAAATTCGAAAAGCACTAGCTATGGCGAAAATAGAAGAGTATTCGAACGTTCCGTGCGTAGAACTGTTGACCTACTCGCAGAAAAACGGATCTTTATTGTTTCCTATATTCCCGAGCAACGAATCGACCCTCCCCGGGCACTTGGACTATGCACTTATCTCGGAAGAGAATGCCCCGCTGGTATTAGAACTGCCGACTTCGAGACGCGCCAAGCGTTTATCCGGAATACGTTGGATGCCTTGGCAACCGATCGACGAATCCATGTAATCGATGTCGGCTCAAAACTATGCTCTAATCAACGATGCAAAATCGTCGCCAATGGCCACGTTCTTTACGCCGACGACAATCATTTAAGCAAAGCAGGCGCACTATTTATAAAAGATCTCTTCACTCCAATCTTCATTGCGCCTGTGCGAAAAGATAGTTTCAGAAGTGATAATACGATCAGCAAAGAAATTGAGAAACCTGTAGCCTCCTATTAAAAATGTTAAATCTTCAATAAGTCTAGAGCGGTTCACGAAATGACCTAGCGATCGCTTTATAGTCTGCAGCGTTAATATTCGATTCAGTTATACGGAGCTTGTCATGTTGATCACCGGTCCGCGCGGTATTTATGGTGAAAGCACAAATGATAGAAAAGATTTTTGGGCCTTGGACTGGCTCCGATTCTTGTTGGCGATATATTTAGTGTTGTTCCATACGTTCAGCGGAAATTACAAATTGCTAGCTGGCTCTTGGCTGGATGCCGCGTTGGGATTGGGAAACCTCGCTACGAGCGGATTCTTCGTGCTCTCAGGGTTCCTGCTTACCCATGCGTATGTTGTGCGGCGGGCAGGATCGCAACTTGACGGCAAAAGTTTTTTCGTTGCTCGATTCTCAACACTGTATCCTCTGCACTTTCTCGCTTTTTTAATTACGCTGATTCCTGTTGCCGTGACTATATACACGCGTGGAGGAATTAGCGTGCCTACGGAACCGTCCGGGACAGCTGTTCGACTATTGGGCACGACTGAATTCATGATGACAGTGTTCACTAACGTTCTGCTACTACACGCCTGGAATCCTGCTTACCTGTCGTTCAATTTTCCCTCCTGGTCGCTCTCTGCACTGGCGTTTTATTATCTTTTGTTCCCATTTTTCGCACCGCGGGTCTACAAAATGAGGTTCCCGCGAGCGTTTATTATTGTGCTAGGGCTTATCTTTGCTGTGCCGGGAGTAACTGCAGATGTCTTCCAGCTTAATGGATTGCTGTCGGAAGGAATCCTTCACCATAATCCAGTTTTAAGGCTTCCACTCTTTTTGGGTGGGATGATATTGTGCGTTCTCTGCGCACGGACTTCACCTGGAAATGAGAGAAGGCAGAACTTGTGGTGCTATGCGATAATTTTCTTTACCGTTGCAGTTGGAATTGTTCTGCAATATTACGAAATACACATGCATTTCATTAAGAACGGATTTTATTATCCGGCGAGTTTGGCAGTTGTTTGGTTAGCAGCACGCGCTCGCGCCTGTAATAATCTCACGATTAAATTCTGGGCCGGACGACTGGGCTCGTTATCGCTCCCACTTTTTTTGTTACATGGCTGCCTATTCGAGATTTTTCAAAAATCAGAGAAGTTTGTGAGGGGATTTTATATTCAAGGCAATATAGATTTGGGGGCAATAGTTGCAACCGGACGATATCTCGAACCCTCAATCTCGGTATATCCACTGTACTTAGCCCTGCTCCTTTGGGCTTGCTTCTTGGCGCAGGACCGTTTTGTGACACCTATTCAGTCGGTGTTGCGCGCCCGATTGTTAAATATTGAAAAAGGACACCAGTCGAAGGTTGGTGGAGCCTTAAATGGGAAAAATGCAGTCGACGGCGATACCCCCGTTCACTCGGCAAAAGTCAAGCCACACACTTATTAAACACCGAATATCGGCACTTGAATATTCATTAGTCGAACCGTGGTCGGAAGGGCATGTTAGGGACTATTGGAGAGCTCGTCGGGTCATCCATTTTTAGACGGCGTTCTGACTAATCTTGGATAAAGAAACAAAGCCACCGAGTCTGTTCATCGATTAATTGGATCTGCACTATGTCGCCTCACCCAACCGTTATAAGACATTTTGATTAAGTCGTTGCTCGCTGAAAGCTTAACTGTTTTCTTAGGCTTAAGAACCACCGAATGTTACTTCACGCTGGATGCAACAAGATATATCACATCGTTTACGCCATCTGACACAATCGAATTGTCAGAACTTGTCAATGATGTTTTGCGTCCGTCTAAGTACTCAGCCTGAATGAATCCCTGAGCCAGCCATTTGGAGGAGGCAATTCTTTTACCCCAAGAAACAGCGCCAATTATTCTGCCATTTTGCACCACCTCGCAATATGCATCCACTTTTGACATAGAGCAACGTTGAAGATATTTTCCGCTTAGCCATCGCTTCAATATCGCAATTGATTCTCCAAATCCGTTCAACTGATTTTTGCGCTTATCTGCAATCGTAGAACCCATCCATGATGTATCATGTGCAAACCAATAAGTGCGTTCAATGCCCAGCACGTGCGAGGTGATTAATATTTTCGCGGCAAGATTTGCCGCCTCGTCAGATGCAAACATCACACTGAATGCACCGCTCTTATGTCTAGGACTAAGACTGAAGCCCGCCTCAGCAATTAAAACACCAGTTTCCGTATTCCAAATGGGTAATTTAGAAAGACCATGCCTCTGCGCGATTTTCTGTGTCTCTGTTATCATTTTTTGGAGTTCGTCGATTGAATGCGTTGGGAGATAGTAGTGAAATCCGATTACGTCACAATATTTTCCGGCCCCAGTACGTAGAAAATAGTCGAGCCGTTTTAAACCATCAAAGCCTGCCATGGAAGGACATACAATTTTTGCACTAGGATCGACTTTGCGCACCTCAGTTGCAGCGACTTTTGTCATTTCCGCGAGTTTTTCAGCACTTCCAGAATAAAAACCCGGAGTCCACATTTTGAGCGCCTCAGGAATACGCGGTTCATTCATTATTTCGTACGCAGAGATACGCCCGCGGTACCTTGTAGCGATCACGCGAACATATTGTGCCCAATCGTCTATTTTTTCTGGTTCCGCTGCTGCACCGTAACCTAAGTTCCCCTTTTCGTCTGGTCTCGCTGATGCCCACCGAGGCGTTTGACCGAAGGTGTACATCACATTTAATTTTCGCGCAATAGCGCCATTGACATGCGCATCTAAACGGGAGAAATCAAACTTGTCTTTCTGTGGCTCCAATTCCCGCCAGGTCGTACCTTCTGCTGCCCATATTCTAAGACCGTCGAAGAGGTTGTTCTGCAATGAATCAATTGACCGAGCATATTGTAAATGCTGGCCAATGAAAACGGGAGACGCGACCGCCTCGCGACCAAACGCATTATCACTGCGACAGATCCCAAGAATAGCAATAAACGACCAAAACACCGAAAGCTTAATATAATTCATATAAACGCAGAGAAGTAATACAGCGTTGATGTAGCGAGTCTGTTTCTAAGAGAACTCGGACTTTTGCGTAGCTGATCTACAACTTGAAGCCGAAGCATGATCGGCCATTCTATCACGGCGAATTTTATCGGTACTAGCTGTAGCTTCCTGCGACCCGTGTCTCGCGACTCACCGTAACGCCGTTCTTCCCGCATAGTTTAGTTGCGGCGCGTTCCGTTGTTTTTGGGCTGTGCATTGCTCAAGTAGCCGACGGTTGCTCACTAATCTCTTTCAAAACTGTATTTTTTTCACTTTTTTTTGCGATGGAGCCGATTTATCGATTACACTTTACTAAGCTGATAGGCGCGCATCCTGGCAGCACTTCATCTACAGAACTGCAGCAACTAGGGACTTAGCACGATCGCAAAGCTCACATTTAAATTTAGTCATGTCTGATTACATGAAGATCAAATCATATCAAGATTACAAGGCATTTCTGCGCGCAGACGCAAAATCAATGGGAGTGCAAGACGACTGGACGCGACGTCTTTTTGATGCAAGATGGAAATATATAAGAACTTTGCGTTTATTAGAGTACGTTACGAATTGCCGAGGTAGCCGATTACTTCAGGTTTATTTGCGCTTACGCTTAGTGCAAATAGGAACACATGTGGGGTTTTCAATCCCAGCAAACGTATTTGGACCCGGACTTGGACTACCACATCGGGGCGACATCATCGTTAACAACAACGCGCAGATCGGCGTAAATTGTCGGGTGCATGTAGGAGTCAATATTGGAACCCAAGCCGGACCTGTTCAGTTGGTACCAAAAATAGGCGACAACTGCTATATTGGGCCTGGGGCGAAACTCTTTGGGAATATAGTTATAGGACCGAATACCGTCATCGCAGCGAATGCAGTGGTAAATAGATCATTTCCAGAAGGAAATTGCACGGTTGGCGGAATTCCTGCTCGCATTATCTCTAATAAGACCTCGGATAGTTACATTACAAAGGGATGGGATACGAATGTCTCGACGCGCGACTGAATAGCATATGTAGTTTGACCGGTCTCATTTTTTATGGCAGCGAGTTGACCTTGCACTATTGCCCGTTGAAACTTTTATGTCATGGCTATATAGTATCAATAGAACGTTACTAGCGGTCGCGACTGTGCATTTATGCAGCGCTTTCCGGATGATTCTTTATGCAGAATTCTGCATAAAGAATCATCACAGAAAACAAACTCTCGCTTACATTTCGCGCAATGGGTGAGGATATGGGTATATTTTATAGTTGGGCCGTGCATATGTAAAATATTCACGGTTCAACGCAATTGATATTGGGCATAATGCTGTAATTGCACCGCCCACGTTCGACCAAACATGGGCTTCCCGGATTTGATTCTGGATGTAAGAGGCTCCGCAGATCGCGCCAAATTCGAGCTGAAGCAATATCGGATTTTTGATGTTAGATGAGAATGAATTATTAAAAATAGTGCCGTCTCCGCCGCGAATTCCGATACCTGCGTACGCTTTGGCAGTGCCAGACAAGCGCGCTGAAAAAGAGTTACCGTAGATCTCCCAGCTTCGACTTCCTAACGGTGATGACGACAGCCCGTGAGCATCGGCTTGTGAATAGTTTATCGTAGCGTCCGTTGCGACCGCTGCATTGTAGCGAAACACGTAACGTGATCCGTTGTTGGATGCGATATGATGGCGGTTACCGATCATATAATTACTTTCGACGAATACGGCGTTAGCTGAACCCAGTTCCAGCGCAGGCCAGGTCCCGTCGCCGAATACAACCACCCCATAACCGAGGGTACCGATACCGGGATTGTAGTTATCAATAAACTGGTTCTTGAAAATTACACCGCGTTGCTTAGCTCCACCGCGCACTTCAACGCCAGCAAAAGCGAACTTGGTAAACTTCGAGTTGAAGACTTTAAAGTCCATACAGCCGTTAATAAGACCCAGCCCACGGTCTTGGCTAGTAGAAATCATCGCGCCCTCTAAGGTCATATCAGAGAACGTTGCTCGTTTGCCATTCCAGCAGTCAAATCTGACAAGATATGTATTTACCGGTACAGCTGCGGTGCGCTTCAAGATAGTCAGGTCGCGGCCCGCACCCTTAATGCTCACACCGCCGGGCAATGTTAGCTGATTAGCACCCCAGTCGCAGATTCCCTTTGGGATCAAGATTGTTTGGCCTGTAGCGGCAGCAGCGCTTGCTGCCTGTACGGCGGGGTAAGAGCACGATGCTGCCGTAATTATGGCAGTTGAAGCAGGAGCAATTGCGCTGCCAGCCACGGCCGCGGCAGAGACTGACGTCAGTAGGATGGCAGTCACAGCCGCCAAGGCGCGAGACGTGAGTATGCAGAAAATAGTAGACACTTGTCACCCAGATAAAAAAATGTTTAGAGGAGATTCCAGGCGGAAATACTACCTCTGTCCCATTCCGTAGGGCAACGTTATTAATCAATATTGACGTCAAAACGAGACGTTTTTGCCGAATTTGGGTTAACGGCCTTTCAATAAATGACTTTCTGTCTTCGCACATTGATAACAGAAAGAAGGTGACTGTTTTTCGACACTAGTATAAACGCATCGGCGTAGTACACTAGGGCACCGTCTCCCAATCTCCGCTACTGGCCAGATCCGATACAAGTATTAATAAACTTCGCATGTTCTAGTACGTAATGTTTACGCTTATGTTCGTTTTCCATAAATAACGGATTACGATCAGGCGATATCGTCGACCTAGGCGCTAGGTGATAGGCCGGGACTAACAGTTATGGTCTCGCCTTCATCGCTGGCGCTTCGAGTGCTTAACTGCAAAAATCAAGCCCAGTGCCGCAAACAACATCGCATAAGTCTCCGGCTCCGGCTCCGGCTCCGGCACCGGACTGGTTACCTGCGCCACATCGCGTGCGAACAAGGTCATGTCCGACAAATCGGACACTTGGCCGCCGCCGTTGGGACGGTGCGCCTGGGTCCTCATGTAAATTGCCGCGCATGGCAAGCTCCCGACCGAAGTCAAGCCTGAGATGTTCTATTCAAACGCTTGGGATGCCGTGTTGTCAGGGACGCACCGGGCAGATTCAGCTCCAGGCTTCAATCACCCGGTCCGCCAGCTTGCCGCCCGGCTGACGCGGCAACGACGGGCCAAACGAGTACGCTGCCGGACGCTCGGGCGGCGAGACGCGTGCGGCCATCCAGGCATCCAATTCTTCGCGCAATACCCCCGCTTCGGCACTCCCAGCTGCGACCACGAAGGCCTTCAGGCGTTTGCCCTCGTCGGGCCGCATCAAGCGCACCACGCATTCGCGCACAGCCGGATGCATCGCCAGTACCTCGGCCACATAGGCGGGGAACACATTGTTGCCGCCCACCTGTACGCCCTGGTCGACGCGCCCCCGGGGCACGAAGCGTTCGCCATCGATCCAGTCCAGCCGGTCCTGCAAGGGATAGTGCCGCCACTCTCCGCCGACCTCGCGTTCGATCGTGCCCTCCTGCGCGCCGCGGCGCCAGTAGGGCAGGAGCAGGTACGGTGCACCGGCCTGCTCTCGCGCACCGACCCCGGCGGTCTCCGAACTGCCGTACACCTGCAGCAGGCGCAGTCCGCCTGCTGCGAGGCTGCGTGCTGTGTCGTCGGGACAGGGCGCGCCCGAGCTGACTCCGACGACGTCCTCGGGAAAGTCCGGTGCCAGCGCTGCAACGGCGCTCCAGAAGTCGGGATGGGCCACCACCAGGTCGCCCGGCGCTAGTCGGGCGACCAGCGTCGCCGGCGAGGCGCCTCGCAGGTCGACGACGGGTAGCGGCGCATCCGCAAACCGCGCGGCTTGCGGCAGCAACACCGTGAACAGGAAGCCATAGATATGATGGGCCGCCACGGCTGTCAGAATGCGGCGCCGGTGCGGTAGCAGGCAAGCCAGCTCGTCGACTTCGCGCCACAGGCTGGCCAGCAGATGCGCGCAACGCTTGGGCATACCGGAACTGCCCGAGGTGCGGAAGGTAACAACGATATCGTCGCGCGCAAGGCTGGCGCGGGCCGCGGCGACCCATTCCACGAGACGGGTCTGGGCCAGCAGCGCGTCCTCCATGCCGGCACGGGAGAAGCCGAGCAAATCGGCCAGCGCGGTGGCCGCCCCCATCAGGTCGAGCGAATCGGCGCCGAGGGCGGCCGCCAGGTCGGTTTCCTCCGGCCAGGGCAAAGCCGGCAACGTCCGCCCCGGCCGCGCCAGCGCCAGCTCGGCCGCCACCAGGTCGCCCACGACGCGGTGCAGCGCCGATTCCTCTTGCCACCAGTCCCGGCGCGGTGCACACTGCTCCATTGTTTCCATCTCGGCAACTAAAGTTGGGGATGGTGCCAGCCAGCTACAACATGTGTCAATCGATGCCGACAATTGTAAAGACAGCGGCGCACACAATTGACACAGTTGCCGAACGCTGCCAACATCCATTTCCCAACGTCAATAATGACAATCCTCCTTGTCGATCCCATCCGGAGCCTGCCCACCATGACCAATGCCATCCCATCCTTCGACGCGCCCGGCCTGGCCGGCCTGCTCGACGCGAGCAGCCCGAAACAGCTCGACGCCCTGGCGTTCGGCGTGATCGGCTTCGACGCCGACACCGTCGTCCAGCGCTATAACGCAGTCGAGTCGCAGGCGGCCGGCCTGTCGCCGCAGCGGGTGATCGGCGAGCCGCTGTTTACCAACGTCGCGCCCTGCATGAACAACTTCATGGTGGCCCAGCGTTTCGAGGACGCGGCGGAACAGAACAGTGAGCTGGACGACACCATCGACTACGTGCTGACCCTGCGCATGCGCCCGATCAAGGTCAAGTTGCGCCTGCTGGCGAGCGCCGGCGGCGCCCACCGCTACGTGCTGGTACAGCGCCGGTGATGCTGCCGGACGACAGCGCCGAGCAGCTGCGCGCCGAGCACGAGGCCCTGATCCAGTTCCTGTATCTGGCGCCGGTCGGACTGGTGCAAGCGAGCCTCGACGGCGAGATCGCGATGATCAACCCGATCTCGGCGCAGTTGCTGATGCCGCTCTCGCCCGACGGCTGCCTGACCAACCTGTTCGCCGCGCTGGAAGGCGTGGCGCCCGGTCTGCGCCTGCAGTGCGCCCAGTATCCGCGCGCGCAGGGCATGGTCTTCGAGGGCCTGCACATCCATCTGCGCGGCGCCGAGAACGGCAAGCGCGCGCCGCAGATCCTGTCGCTCACCCTGCTGAAGCTCGACGAGGCACGCATCATGACGGTGATCCAGGACGTCACCGCGGAGGTGCGCCGCGAACGCCAGCTGCGCCAGAGCGACGCCTGGCTGAACGCGATCCTGACCCGCATCAGCGACTATGCCCTGGTCTCGATCGACCGCCTTGGGCGCATCGTCGACTGGAACGAGAGCATCGCGCGCGTCACCGGCTTCGGTGAGCACGTGATCGGCTCGCCGTATTCCGTGTTCTATCCGCCCGGCGCGATGACGCCCGAACACCTGCTCGACCGCCTGCGCGAGGCCGACCGCAACGGCTGGAGCCTGGACGAAGGCCTGCGCCTGCGCGCCGACGCCAGCCAGTTCTGGGCCAGCGCCCTGATCGCGCCCCTGCCCGACCGCGAAGCCTTTGGCATCGACGATCCGCAGGCGCCCGCCTATGCGCTGATCCTGCGCGACATCAGCGACAAGCGCGCCGCCAGCGAGAAGCGGCGCCAGGCCGCCTTCTGCGACCATCTCACCGGCCTGGCGAACCGGCGCGCCTTTTTCGAGGCCGCCGAGCTGGAGCTGGAGCGCGCCGCGCACACGCCGCGCCCGCTGGCCCTGGTCCTGTTCGACGCCGACATGTTCAAGAACGTGAACGACCGCTACGGCCACCCGGCCGGCGACCGCGTGCTGGTCGATTTGGCCGACGCCCTGCGCGACAGCTTCCGCATCGTCGACACCGTGGCGCGCCTGGGCGGCGAGGAATTCGCCGTGCTGCTGCCCTCCACCGGCGAGGAAGAAGCGCTGGCCGGCGCCGAGCGCCTGCGCGCACTGGTGGCGACGCGCCTGGTGGCGAGCGATGCCGGCGAAATCGCCTACACTGTCAGCGCCGGCGTGGCGGTGCTGGCGCCCTCCGCCGGGGGCGAGCGCGATGCCGCCGCCGGCATCGACGATTTGATCAAGCGCGCCGACCAGGCGCTGTACCTCGCCAAGGGCCGCGGGCGCAACTGCGTGGCCTCCTGGAGTTCCGGATTGAGCGACAATGAAGACATTCCAAAGCGAAGCCGCAATGCAGGTTGAAAACATCGACGCCTACGAGGCGCTCGTCCAGTTCCTCTACCGCGCGCCCATCGGGCTGGTGCAGACCGACCTCGCCGGTGCGGTCGAGATGCTCAATCCGATGGCGTCGAGCCTCCTGATGCCGCTCGCCACCGACGCCGGCCTCGATAACCTGTTCGCGGTGCTCGACAACGTGGCGCCCCAGGTGAAGCGGCTGGCCGAAGGCTTTGCCGAGCCTTCGGGCGTGGTCTGCGAAGCGCTGCGCCTGCCGCTCGGACAGGCGTTTACGGCGCCGGGCGCGCCCCAGGTGTTGTCGATCAGCCTCCTGAAGCTCGACGCCCAGCGCCTGATGGCGGTGATCACCGATGCCACGCTGGAGATGCAGCGCGAGCAGGAAACCCTGCGCCGGCGCCTGCGCAGCGCCGCCCGCACCGACGCCCTGACGCGCCTGCCGAACCGCGCCGCCGTGCGCGAGCAGCTGCAGGCGATGCTGGAGCGCCCCGCGACTGGCAACCATGCAGGCAGCGGCCAGTTCGCCCTGCTGTTCCTGAACTTCGACCGCTTCCGCCAGATCAACGACACCCTCGGCCAGGCCCTCGGCGACCAGTTGCTGGTGACCCTGGCCGACGAATTGCTGGCGGCGATGGCCGAACGCGGCTGGGGCATGCCGCCGGGCGCGCGCCGCATCGATGCCGCCGCCGGCAGCGGCCACCTGGTGGCGCGCGTGGGCGGCGACGAATTCGTGGTCCTGCTCGACGGCCTGCGCCAGCGCGACGAGGCCGAGCGTGCGGCAATGCGCCTGCTCGACGCCCTGGACGGCCCGCACCGGGTGGCCGGGCGCGAGGTGGCCTGCCGCGCCAGCATCGGCGTGTTCTGGGGCGAGGGCATGGACGGCGGGTCGGACGACACCGCCGCCGATGCCGACGCCGTGATGCGCGACGCCAGCATTGCCATGGTCGAGGCCAAGCGCGCCGGCGGCGCACGCCACGTGGTGTTCGAGGCCAGCATGCGCGAACGTGCCGCGCGCCGAGCCGACATCGAGGCCCAGCTGCGCACCGCGTTGGCCGAGGAACAGCTGTTCGTCGTGTACCAGCCGGTGGTCGGGCTGAACCCGGACGGCAGCACCGACCACGCGGCCGGGGTCGAGGCGCTGGTGCGCTGGCAGCATCCGGTGCGCGGCCTGGTGCCGCCCTTCGACTTCATCGGCGTGGCCGAGGAATGCGGCCTGATCGACCAGATCGGCGACTTCGTGCTGCTGCGCGCCTGTACCGACTTCATGCGCTGGCAGCGCGAGCTGGGCGCGGCCGCGCCGCGCCTGGTGGCGGTGAACCTGTCGCGCGCCCAGCTGGCCCAGCCCGACTGGACGGCGAAAGTGGCGGCAATCCTGGCCCAGACCGGCATGCCGGCGGCCAGCCTGCAACTGGAAGTGACGGAAAGCCTGGCCGCCCAGGACGAGCAGACCCAGTTGCGCCTGCACGAACTGAAGGCGCTCGGCATCAAGCTCGCGCTGGACGACTTCGGCACCGGCTATTCCTCGCTGTCGAGCCTGCACCTGCTGCCGGTCGACACCGTCAAGATCGACCGTTCCTTCGTCTGCAAGGCCGACACCAGCCACCACCACCAGGTGCTGATCGAAGCCACCGTCAAGGTCGCCAGCAGCCTGGGCATGAACACCGTGGCCGAAGGCATCGAGACCGAAGCCCAGGCCCAGGCGGTGCGCGCCCAGCACTGCGCCAAGGGGCAAGGCTACTTCTACAGCCGCCCGCTGCCGGCGCCGGCGCTGGTGGACTGGCTGAAGCAACGGCACGCGGCCTGAGGCGCTGCAGCGGGGCAGCCCGGCAATGTGTCCGGTATCTCCTACACCGGGTCTCGCCTTGTTCCTATAGCCAATTGTAGAGGCCACTCTCATCATGAAAACCTCAATCAAAAACGGAGGATAACCATGAAGCGCACTTACACCAGTGTCATGCTGGCTGGCCTGATGAGCCTTGGCCTGGCCGCCTGCAGCTCCACCGGCACCACCGATTCGTCGACGGGCACCAGCTCGTCGGGCTCCATGAGCAGCGGCTCCAGCAGCGGGTCCAGCAACACCGGCGCCGGCATGTCGGGCACCACTTCGGGCAGTGGCATGAACGGCACCGATACCTCGACCGGCACCTCGGCCACGCCGACCAGCACCGCTACCCCGGCCAGCACCGGCACCAGCAGCACCACCGGCACCGGTACCCGCTAAGCGCGCCCGGCCGCCGCCTTCCCGCGGTATCGCCTGCGGGCCGGGCACGCCGTTTGCCACGCCCCGGCGGCCCGACAGCTAACGTCCGGCACATCCTACAAGGACTCTCGTTGCGCTCCTATAGCAAACCGACGAGAGCGCTTGCATGATGGATTCCTCGATTGTCTTCTCAATCACTCACGGAGAACACCCATGAAGCGCACTTCTACCAGCATCGTCCTGGCCGGCCTGATGAGCCTGGGCCTGGCCGCCTGCAGCTCCACCGGCACCACCGATTCGACTGGCTCGAGCACGTCCGGCAGCATGAGCAGCGGGACGGGCAGCACCGTGCCCATGACCGAGTCGCCGGAGAACCCGGCCCCCAAGCCGAACGGCAACATCGGCATCAGCGGCGGCAGCAGCTCGGCCACCGGCACGACCTCGAGCACCGGCACGACGTCGGGCACCGGCCGCTGAGCCCTGCGCAGCAATCGCGGCGCGCCGGGAGCGCGCCGCGGCGCAGTAGCGCACCGCGCTTGTTCCCCTTGGCGCAGGCCCGGCAACGCGTTTCGCCCTGGCTTGGTAGAATCCGGCCTTCCCCGGCCGCCACCTCCCATCATGAAGAACTGGATCGCGCGCCTGTTTGGCGCCGCGCCGCGATCGCCGGGCAGCCTCCCCGCACAGCCTGGCGCCGCTTCCGGCGTCCCCGCTCCCGCAGCTACTCCGCCTGCATCGTCCACGTCGCCTGCACCGACCACGCCGCCCGCACCGTCCGCAGCCGCCGCAGCCGCGCCGCCCCCCGATCCCGGCCCCGCGCTCGACCTGGCCTTCTACCGCTGGCTGGCGGGCGCCGTCCCGGCCGCAGCGCCGGCCGATGTGGCCACCGAGACCCTGGTGCTGGCCGAGCTGTCGCGCCTGGCGCAGCGGCCGGCCAATGCGGCCGAGCTGGTGCCGCGCGTGCCCTCGGTGATCCCGGAACTGCTGCGCAGCCTGCGCGACGACAGCGTCTCGGGCGCCGACATCGCGCGCATGGTGGCGCAGGACGTGGTGCTGGTGGGCGAAGTGATCCGCGAAGCGAACAGCTCCTGGTACCGGCCGCCGGCGCCGGTGCGCACCATCCAGGGCGCGCTGATCCTGCTCGGCCGTAACGGCCTGCGCATGCTGCTGGCGCGCGTGGCCTTCCGCCCGATCATCAGCACGCAGACCGGGCGCTTCGCCAGCCAGGTGGCGCCGCAGATCTGGCGCCAGTCCGAGAAATGCGCGCTGGCGGCCAGCACGCTGGCGCCGACCACCGGCGCCGACCCCTTCGAAGCCTATCTCGCCGGCCTGGTGCAGAACGTCGGGCTGGTGGTGGTCTTCCGCCTGATCGACCAGGTCTGCGACGGCAAGGCGTTGCCGGCCTCGAACAGCGTGGTCGGGGTGCTGTTCGCGCTGGCGCGGCGCATGGCCTACGGCATCGCGCTGCATTGGGATTTCCCGGAAACCGTGGCCGGCGCCATCCTCGAAGGCAGCCGGCTGGACTCCTCGGCCCTGGGCCAGGTGCTGGCCCAGGGCGACCGCCTCGCCAAGCTGCGCCTGCTCGTCGACGCCGGCGCCGTCCAGACCGGGCATCCGCTGGTCGGCGCCATCCTCGGCACCCGCCTGCGGCCCTGTTATGATCAGCTGGCCGATCAACCAGGAACCGAGGATTGAATGCCCTTCCCGATAGAACAGAAACTCGTCATAGGCGTGGCGTCCAGCGCGCTGTTCGATTTGTCCGAGTCACACCAGGTCTACCTGGAGCATGGCGCCGATGCCTACCGCGACTACCAGGAGCGGCATCTCGACACCATCCTCGGCAAGGGCGTGGCCTTTCCCTTCATCCGGCGCTTCCTGAACATCAACCGCTGCTTCCCGCAGCAGGCCCCGGTCGAGGTGGTGCTGTTTTCGCGCAATTCGCCGGAGACGGGCCTGCGCGTGATGCGCTCGATCGCCCACCATGGCCTGGACATCTCGCGCGCCGCCTTCATGAACGGCAAGCCGCCCTACCCCTACCTGCCGGCCTTTAACGCCTCGCTGTTCCTGAGCGCGAACGAGGACGACGTCAAGAATGCGATCGCCGTCGACTACCCGGCCGGGCTGGTGCTGCCCTCGAAGATCGCCGACGAGGACGGCGACCTGGAACTCCGCGTGGCCTTCGACTTCGACGGCGTGCTGGCCGACGACGAATCCGAGACCGTCTTCAAGCGCAACAACGACCTCGACGAATTCCACGCCCACGAAACCCTGCACGTGGCGCGCCCTCACAGCGTGGGGCCGCTGGCGGCGCTGTTTCGCCAGCTGGCGGTGCTGCAGCGCCTCGAGGACGACGCCGCGCGCGCCGATCCGGCTTACCGGCGCATCGTGCGCATCGCCATCATCACGGCGCGCAATGCGCCCTCGCACGAGCGCGTCGTTACCACACTGAAAAGCTGGGGCGTCTCGCCCGACGAGACCTTTTTCCTGGGCGGGATGGACAAGTCGCGCGTGCTGGGCGTGTTCAAGCCGCACATCTTCTTCGACGACCAGATGTCGCACCTGCGCGCCGCGCCGGGCGGCACCATCCCGATGGTGCACGTGCCCTTCGGGATCGCGAACCGGCGCCCGGTCCAGGCGCCCGGCGAAGGGGAAGGCGAAGCCGCCGCCTGATTGGCGAATGGCTATGTTCGTTTCCGAACAAATCAAGAAGACGGACACGGGCATACTGGCGGCATCGAATAACAAGAATACCGCTCTGCCATGGCCTTTCCCATCCTTGCCGCCCTGGTCGTCCTGATCGCGCTCGCCACCCTGGTCCCGCTCTC
Organism: Massilia sp. BAP21; assembly: GCF_057801335.1. NCBI lineage: Bacteria > Pseudomonadati > Pseudomonadota > Betaproteobacteria > Burkholderiales > Oxalobacteraceae > Massilia > Massilia sp. BAP21. The sequence goes on along the minus strand of NZ_CM173596.1, from coordinate 4,534,161 downwards.
GCAGCGCACGACCTGGCTGGTGCGCGACCTCGACTTCCCGCGCCTGCAGATCGCCGCCGTGGCGCTGGCCGTGCTCATCGCCCAGCTGTCGCTGCTCGACCTGGGCGACTACGCAACCGCGATCCTGCTCGCCGTCACCGCCGCCTGCCTGGTCTACCAGGCCTGGTGGATCATTCCCTATACCCGGATCTACCCGAACGAAGTCAAGGCGGCGGTTTCCAGCGACCGCGAGGAGCGCCTGCGCATCCTGACCGCCAACGTGCTGGCCCCGAACCACAATGCCGAAGGCCTGCTGGCCCTGATCCGCGAGCACCGGCCCGACATCTTCGTCACCCTGGAGTCCGACGCCTGGTGGCAGCGCCATCTCGACACGCTCGAGGGCGAATACCGCTACGCCCTGAAGTGCCCGCTCGACAATTTGTACGGCATGCATGTGTACTCGAAACTGCCCCTGGAAGACACGGCGATCCAGTTCCTGGTCGAGGACGACATCCCCTCGATGCATGCCATGATCGTGCTCGAGTCGGGGCGCAAGGTGCGCATGCACTTCCTGCACCCGGCCCCGCCCAGCCCGACCGAGCACGACGAATCGACCGAGCGCGACGCCGAGCTGCTGGTGGTGGCGCGCAGCGTGGCCGACCTCGATACGCCGGTGGTAGTCGCCGGCGACCTGAACGACGTCGCCTGGTCGACCACCACGCGCCTGTTCCGCAAGATCAGCGGCCTGCTCGACCCGCGCATCGGGCACGGCATGTTCAACACCTTCCATGCCGGGATTCCCCTGTTCCGCTGGCCGCTCGACCACCTGTTCCACAGCAAGCACTTCACGCTGGCCCACATCCAGCGCCTGCCGGCGTTCGGGTCGGACCACTTCCCGATGCTGGTCGAGCTGGCCTACGACCGCCGCCATGGCGCGGCGCAGGAAGGGCTGGAAGCCGATGCCGAAGACGAAGCGCTGGCCGACGAGAAGATCGCCGCCGAGCCGGTGCGGGTGTCGGATGTGCACGAGCCGCAGGCGTGATAGTGACCAGGCGTCATGTCGGGCCGTGCTGCGCGGGCCGGGCAATGCGCTTTCCGCGGTGATGCCGTCGCATTTGTAGGGTGGGCACTTGTGCCCACGCGGTACGGCGAATGATCATGGCTTATCTGTCCGCGGGCGCCCGAAACGCACGTGGACCGGCTCTGGGTAACATTTCGACTGGCACGCCTCGTACCGCGTGGGCACAAGTGCCCACCCTACAACGCCAGAAACAACGTCAACAACATCACGGTGCCACCGACGCCGCCCGCTTCAGGCAGCGCAGGGTAAATGTCGAGCGCGTGTGTTTTACTCCCGGCAGCTTGTACAGCTTCTGGCGCAGGAAGCGCTCGTAGCCCTCGGTACCCGACACCGCCACCTTGATCAGGTAATCGTATTCGCCCGACAGCAAATACGCCTCCATCACCTCCGGCAAATCCGCCAGCGCATCCGAGAACGCCTGGAAGATCTCGTCGTCGTGCCGGTCCACCGTGACCTCGATGATCACCGTGTCCGGCACGCCCAGCGCGCGCTGGTCGAGCACCGCTACATAGCCCTGCACGTGCCCCGATTCCTCCAGCGCCTTGACCCGGTGCCAGCATGGCGTGGGCGACAGATTGACGGTCTCGGCCAGCTTCTGGTTGCTGATGCGCCCGTCGCGCGCGAGGGTGCGCAGTATCTTGCGGTCGATCTCGTCGAGCACGCCATCCTTCATCGCCGGGCCTCCTTTTCAAAAAATTAAGACAGAAGATAATTCTTCTACATTCTAGCCCAAACAAAGAAGAACCTTCACGAGCCTCCGCCAATCTCCGCCGGATACGAAAGAATATTTTTTGTGCGGCGCAGTAAAATCGACATCTCCCAGACAAACACCCCAATTTGCTGCCGTGGCGCTTGTCGATACAAGTGCGTTTACGGCAGCGCAGCAATCGAATTCCGGAGTTTTCGTGACAGAAGCAGTTTCCCGCAGCGCCCTAGGCTACCGCAACGATCCTTTCGCTGGCGAACTGCCGCTTATGTTCATCGCGCCTGCCCTGTTCGCCGCCAACCTGGTGGTGGCGCGCTGGGCCGAGAGCGCCGCGATCCCGCCGGTCTTTCTCGCCTTCGGGCGCTGGGCGCTGGCGTTTGCGATCCTGCTGCCGACCGTCGGCCCGCGCCTGTGGGCGCTGCGCGGCACGCTGCTGGCCAACTGGCCGCGCCTGCTGCTGCTGTCCGGCCTGGGCATGGGCATGGCCGTCGCCCCGCAATACATCGGCGCACGCCATACCAGCGCGGCGAATATCGCCATCATCTTCGCGGCCTGCCCGGCCGTGGTGACCCTGATCGAAACCCTGGTCTGGAAGGCGCCGCTGTCCAAGCGCCAGGCCGCCGGCATGCTGCTGGCCATCGCCGGCGCGCTGCTGGTGCTGTCCAAGGGCCATCTCGAAGCGCTCGGTTCGCTCAGCTTCGGCCAGGGCGACCTGTGGGTGATCGCCGCCGCCAGCGGCTGGGCCCTGTACACCGTGTTCGGGCGCCGCCTGCCATTGCCGCCGATGCCGGCCACCGTCAAGCTGGCCAGCCTGATCGGCGGCGGCGCGCTGGTGCTGGCGCCGTTCGCGGCGCTGGAAGCTTACACCGGCACGGTGCCGAACTTCGGCGACGCCCGCCTGTACATTGCGCTGGCCTTCCTCGCCGTGGTGCCGAGCCTGGGCGCCTATTTCTGCTTCGATCGCCTGGTCGGCCTGGCCGGTCCGGCGCGCGCCAGCATGGCGCTCTACCTGATTCCGCTATTCGCCACCCTGGCCGCCTGGCCGCTGCTGGGCGAAGCGCCGCAGTCCTACCACGCGGCCGGCTTCGGCCTGATCCTGGCGGGGCTGGTGGTCTCGAACATGCGGCGCAGGTAAACCCCGCCCTGCCGCGCGGGCGTGCGGGGCAAAACGATGGTCGTTCGTCTATAATGAGCAGCCCATCGGCCCCGATTTTTCTCCTGCGAGAAGCACCGCCTGCATGCCTTTCGATCTCAACAAACATCTCCCCAAAGCGGGTAACCGTTTCGTCCTGCCGGCCCTCGCCGGTTCCTCCGACGCCTACGCCCTGGCGCTTGCCGGCCTCGCGTACAAGGCGCAAAAGCAGATGCTCACCGTCATCGTGGCGAATGCCAGCGACGGCCAGCGCCTGCTCGACGAGATCGCCTGGTTCGCCGACGGCAAGCTGTCCTGCCACCTGCTGCCGGACTGGGAGACGCTGCCCTACGACGCCTTTTCGCCGCACCAGGATTTGGTGTCGGAACGCCTGGCGACCCTGCACGAGATCGGAAACGGCCACTGCAACGTGCTGGTGGTGCCGGCCACGACCGCCCTGGTGCGCCTGGCGCCGCCCTCCTTTTTGGCTGCCTACACCTTCTTCTTCCGCCAGGGCGAGAACCTGGACGAAGCCAAGCTCAAGTCCCAGCTGACCCTGGCCGGCTACACCCACGTGTCGCAGGTGATGTCGCCCGGCGAGTACTCGGTGCGCGGCGGCCTGATCGATTTGTTCCCGATGGGTTCCGCCCTGCCCTACCGCCTGGACCTGTTCGGCGACGAGATCGAAACCATCCGCACCTTCGACGCCGACACCCAGCGCTCGCTGTATCCGGTGAAGGAAGTGCGTCTGCTGCCGGGCCGCGAATTCCCGATGGACGAGGCCGCGCGCACCGCCTTCCGCGGCCGCTGGCGCGAGCGTTTCGAGGGCGACCCGTCGCGCTCGCCCATCTACAAGGATATCGGCAGCGGCATCGCCTCGGCCGGCATCGAATACTACCTGCCGCTGTTCTTCGAAGAGACGGCAACCCTGTTCGACTACCTGCCGAAGGACGGCCCGCTGGCCATGGTGGGCGACATCGAGGCGGCTATCCAGCGCTTCTGGACCGACACCGAATCGCGCTACCGCTTCCTGAAGAGCGACCGCGAACGCCCGATCCTGGAACCGGCCGAGCTCTTCCTCGGCGCCGAGCAGTTCTTCACCTGCGCCAAGCCGCACGGGCGCTGGAACATCCCGCGTGATCCACAGGCGCCAGCGTCCGAGCTGTCGGCGCCGGTGCCCGACATCGCGGTGAACCGCCGCCTGGAAGACCCGCTGGCGAATTTGCGCTCCTACCTGGCGCGTACGAACTGCCGCGTGATGATCTGCGCCGAATCGAACGGCCGCCGCGAAACCCTGCAGCAGTACTTCAACGAATACAAGCTGGACCTGGCGCTGGTCGAGGGCTTCGAAGGCTTCCGTGCCTCAGATGCCAAGCTCGCCCTGGGCGTGGCGCCGCTGCAGGCCGGCTTCGAGCTGTTCGAGGAGGCCAGCGGCTGCATCGCATTCATCACCGAGACCGAGCTGTATGCGGGTTCGGGCCGGCGCGCCGGCAAGAAGAAGCAGGAAGCGACCAGCCAGGTCGAATCCATGGTGCGCGACCTGTCCGAGCTGAAGATCAACGATCCGGTGGTCCACATCAACCATGGCATCGGCCGCTACATGGGCCTGATCTCGATGGACCTGGGCGAAGGCGAAACCGAGTTCCTGCACCTCGAATACGCCAAGGACACCAAGCTCTACGTGCCGGTGTCGCAGCTGCACGTGATCTCGCGCTATTCCGGCACCTCGCCCGAAGACGCACCGCTGCACACCCTCGGCTCCGGCCAGTGGGACAAGGCGAAGAGAAAAGCCGCCGAGCAGGTGCGCGACACCGCCGCCGAGCTGCTGAACCTGTATGCGCGCCGCGCCGCACGCCAGGGCCATTCCTTCGAGTATTCGAGCATCGACTACGAGAACTTCGCGCAGAGCTTCGGCTTCGACGAAACGCCGGACCAGGCCGAAGCCATCCACAACGTGATCAAGGACATGACCTCGGGCCGGCCGATGGACCGCTTGGTGTGCGGCGACGTCGGCTTCGGCAAGACCGAGGTTGCCTTGCGCGCGGCCTTCATCGCCGTCATGGGCGGCAAGCAGGTAGCCATCCTGGCCCCGACCACGCTGCTGGCCGAGCAGCACGCGCAGACCTTTGCCGACCGCTTCGCCGACTGGCCCGTGAAAATCGCCGAGCTGTCGCGCTTCAGGACCGGCAAGGAAATCAACAACGCCATCAAGGGCATGGCCGACGGCACGCTCGACATCGTGATCGGCACCCATAAGCTGCTGTCGCCCGACGTGAAGTTCACGCGCCTGGGCCTGGTGATCATCGACGAGGAACACCGTTTCGGCGTGCGCCAGAAGGAAGCGCTGAAAGCCCTGCGCGCCGAGGTCGACGTGTTGACGCTCACCGCCACGCCGATCCCGCGTACCCTGGGCATGGCGCTGGAAGGCCTGCGCGACTTTTCCATCATCGCCACCGCGCCGCAAAAGCGCCTGGCGATCAAGACCTTCGTTCGCAGCGAAGACGGTTCCGTCATCCGCGAGGCCTGCCTGCGCGAGCTGAAACGCGGCGGCCAGATCTACTTCCTGCACAACGAAGTCGAGACCATCGAGAACCGCCATGCGATGCTGCGCGAACTCTTGCCCGAGGCGCGCATCGGCATCGCCCACGGCCAGATGCACGAGCGCGACCTGGAAAAGGTGATGCGCGACTTCGTGGCCCAGCGCTTCAACATCCTGCTGTGCACGACCATCATCGAGACCGGCATCGACGTGCCGACCGCGAACACCATCATCATGCACCGCGCCGACAAGTTCGGCCTGGCCCAGCTGCACCAGCTGCGCGGGCGCGTCGGCCGTTCGCACCACCAGGCCTATGCGTATTTGCTGGTGAACGACGTGCAGAACCTGACCAAGCAGGCGCAGCGCCGCCTCGACGCGATCCAGCAGATGGAAGAACTGGGCAGCGGCTTCTATCTCGCCATGCACGACCTGGAGATCCGCGGCGCCGGCGAAGTGCTGGGCGAGAACCAGTCGGGCGAGATGCTGGAGATCGGTTTCCAGCTGTACTCGGACATGCTGAACGAAGCGGTGCGCTCGCTGAAGGCCGGCAAGGAGCCGGACCTGGCGGCGCCGCTGTCGAGCACCACCGAAATCAACCTGCACTGCCCGGCCCTGCTGCCGGCCGACTTCTGCGGCGACGTGCACGAGCGCCTGTCGATTTATAAACGCCTGGCCAATTGCGAAAGCCAGGGCAAGATCGACGACATGCAGGAAGAATTGATCGACCGCTTCGGCAAACTGCCGGAGCAGGTGAAGGCGCTGATCGAAACCCACCGCCTGCGCATCGCCGCGAAGACAGTCGGCATCGTGAAGATCGACGCCCACAGCGAAGCGGCCAGCCTGCAGTTCATGGAAAAGCCGCCGATCGACCCGATCAAGATCATCACGCTGATCCAGAAGAACCGCCACATCAAGCTGGCTGGCCAGGACAAGCTGCGCATCACCGCCGCCATGCCGGACCTGGCGACGCGCGTGACGCAGGTAAAGCAAACCATCAAACAACTGCTGGCATAAGAAACATGACGATGAATCTGGTAATGCAAGGGCCTGGCGCAGCGCAGGCCTTGTTGACGGACGTTGCCGCCCTGGCGCGTCCGGCACGGTCGGTGGCGATCTCGGAGCACGCGCTGCGCTTCGAAGACGTGGATGCATCGCCTGAAGTGCGCGACCGGGTGGCCGCAGCGGCCTATGCGGCCGGCGTGGACGCCACCTTCATCGCAACCGGCCGCACGCTGGCCGACTTCAGGCTGGTGGCAATGGACATGGATTCGACCCTGATCACCATCGAGTGCATCGACGAGATCGCGGACATGCAGGGCCTGAAAGCCCAGGTGTCCGAGATCACCGAAGCGGCCATGCGCGGCGAGCTCGATTTCGCGGCCAGCCTGACGCGGCGCGTGGCCTTGCTGGAGGGGCTGGAAGCGTCGGCACTGGCGCGCGTCTACGAGGAGCGCCTGCGCATCTCGCCGGGCGGCGAGGCGATGCTGGCGGCGGTGCAGGCGGCCGGCCTGAAGACCCTGCTGGTATCCGGCGGCTTCACCTTCTTCACCGAGCGTTTGCAGCAGCGCCTGGGCCTCGACTACGCGCATGCGAATGTGCTGGAAATCGAGGATGGCCGCCTGACCGGGCGCGTGGTCGGCGGCATCGTCGACGCCGAGGAAAAACGGCGCACCGTGGAGCGCGTGTGCGCGGAACTCGGCATCGAACCACGGCAAGCCATCGTCATGGGCGACGGCGCCAACGACCTGCGCATGATGGGCATCGCCGGCCTGTCGGTGGCCTTCCGCGCCAAGCCGGTGGTGCGCGCGCAGGCGGACGTGGCACTCAACTTCAGCGGGCTCGACGGCGTCCTCACGGTACTGGCCTGATCGCCCGTAGGGTGGGCGGGTCCCCCGTCCACGCGTCGATCGTTAGCAGCGAGATCATCCGGCACGCCAACGAAGCCGATAACGATCACTGTATCCCAAGCCGCCGGCTCAAGCATGCGTAGGGTGGGCGCCCCGTTCCCACGCGTCTGATCACGCCTGAGCACCCGAAAATTCTTTGCACCCTGCAATGAATTGCCATACCGCAAGCGCTATCTCATCCATTTCTGCGCCAGCGCAAACTCCCTGCTGAGTTTCTATTGAGTCGCCCCGACCGGAAGCATAGATTGGACACATAGGCCACCGCCCGCGTGTCGCGATTCCGGGGCCGCCTTTCTCCATGGAGCGTAGGTATGCACGAGCATTTGCCTGTCCCACCCAGCAGGCCCGCCGCCCGCCCGGCACGCCGAAATTTCCTGCGTGCCGGTCCATTGCTGGCTGCCAGTCTCGCCGTCCCGGCCTTGCCGGCACGCGCCCAGTCCGGCGCCGGCGAGCGCTGGAGCGCCACCTGGGGCGCGGCCCCGGCCGGCCCACCGCCCAGCGCCAGCACGCAAAGCTTCACCAGCCAGACGCTGCGCCTGGTCGTCCACACCAGCATCGGCGGCAACCGCGTGCGCGTGCGCTTCTCGAACGAAATGGGCAGCACCCCGCTACGCATCGGCGCCGCCAGTATCGGCGTGCGTTCCTCGAGTTCGGCCATTCTGCAGGCGACCCTGCGCACCCTCAGCTTCGGCGGCCAGTCGGCAATCACCATCCCGGCCGGCGCGCCGGCCCTGTCCGACCCGGTGGAGCTGGCGGTGCCGGCCCAGGCCGACCTGGCCATCAGCCTGTACTTGCCGGGCACCGTCCAGGCCACCACCATCCACGACATGGCGCTCACCAGCAGCTACCTGTCGCCGGCCGGCGACTACACCTCGTCGGTGTCGATGCCGGTATCACGCTCGATCACGTCCTGGCCTTTCCTCACCGAAGTCGACGTCGACGGCGCCGCCTCCACGCTGGTTGCCATCGGCGACTCCCTCACCGACGGCGCGCGCAGCACCGGCAACGTCAACCGGCGCTGGCCCGACTACCTCGTACGCCGGCTGCAAGCCTCGCTCGGCGCCGGTGGGCGCATCGGCGTGGTCAACCGCGGCATCAGTGCCAACCTGCTGCTCAACGATTACGCCACCGCGCTGATCGCCGGCCGCGACGTACTCGAACGTTTCGACCGCGACGTGCTGGCCACCGCCGGCGTGCGCTACCTGGCCGTCCTGATCGGCATCAACGACATCAGCTACAGCTCCGGCTCGAATCCGATTCCCGTGGCCGACCTGATTGCCGGCTACCGCCAGGTGATCGCGCGCGCCCACGCACACGGCATCACCGTGATCGGCGCCACCTTGCCGCCGATGGAAGGCTTCGTCTACTACACGGCGGCGCGCGAAGCGGTGCGGCGTGCGGCGAACAGCTGGATCCGCTTCAGTGGCGAATTCGATGCCGTGGCCGACATCGAGGCGGCCCTGCGCGACCCGAACGATCCGGCGCGCATCCAGCCCTTGTACGACAGCGGCGACCACCTGCACCCGAACGATGCCGGTTACCAGGCGATGGCGAATGCCTTCCCGCTGGCGCCCTTCGTGGCGGCGACCACGCCGCCGCTGGATTTCCTGAACCGGTATTGACGAGCGCACGGGAGCCCGCATCACAGCCAATACCTGAGCCAGCACCTGCCGCGCATCGAAGGCCCGGCGCCAGCAGCACGGCGCAAAGGTTTCCTATGTCCTACCACCTGTAACAAGCTGTAATTCCGCGCCAAAATGTACGCCGACAAACTATCATGGCGTCATCAGGAGGACCGCCATGAAAAAACTCATCGTCATTTCTGCCGCCCTCGCGGCACTCACCGGCTGCGCCACCCAGTATCCGGGTCCGGCCAACTACGGCACGCGCGGCTATGCGCAGGCGCCGGACGCCAACGGCTGGCAAACGGTGTCGGTGACGCCGGTACCGCTGGGCACGGGCGCGCGCTCGGGCGACGCCGGCGTGGTCACCAGCTCGCCGGTCGTCGTCAATCCGGCGCCGGACAACGTCGTCTATTCGTCGCAACCCGTGTATGCGCCGCAGCCGGTGTACGGCGCGCCGGTCTACGGAGCGCCCGTGTATGGCGCCCCGGTCATCGTCCAGGACCCGTACTGGTATCCGCCGGTGTCGATCGGACTGGGCTTCAGCTTCGGGCGCAGCTGGGGTGGCGGCCATCGCCACTACGCGCCACGCCCGCGTTTCCACCGTCGCTGATCGGTGCGGCGCCCTGCCTTGCTGGCGCGCGCCGTACCGATGCACCAAAAAAGGGGCCGCACAGTACGTGCGGCCCCTTTTTTTCGCGCAGCAGAATACACCGCTTCTCTTACCGCTTTCTTACGTCCGACTATTCCGTTTGCATGGTGCGACGCGTCACAGCAATCGATTGCTGTTGGCCAATTGCTATCCTACAATGATTCGTCGATGGCGCTGTGGCGGTGCCTTTCCGTCCAGGTTCCAGCGTACCGAAACACCTAATAAACACTACGGAGACAGCAATGAATTTCAAGATGAAAGCATTGGTTGCAGGTGTAGCACTGGGGATCTCGATGTCGGCGCTGGCCGCCGATCCGATCAAGATCGGCGTCACCGGCCCGTTCACCGGCGGCTCGGCCCCGATGGGCGTGTCGATGCGCGACGGCGTCAAGCTGGCGGTACAGGAAATCAATGCCAAGGGTGGCGTGCTGGGGCGCCAGCTGCAGATGGTCGAGCGCGACGACGAGGCGAAACCCGAACGCGGCGTACAGATTGCCCAGGAACTGATCAACAAGGAACGCGTGTCCGCCACCGTCGGCTACATCAACACCACCGTCGCCCTGGCCTCGCAGCGCTTCTACCAGAACGCCAAGATCCCGGTGATGAACAATGTCGCCACCGGCTCCGTCATCACCAAGCAGTTCGCCACCGCACCAGAAAACTACGTCTTCCGTAACTCCGCCAACGACACCATCCAGTCGGCGATGATCGTCGAAGAAGCCGTCGCGCGCCGCGGCTTCAAGAAGGTCGCCATCCTGGCCGACTCCACCAGCTACGGCCAGCTTGGCCGCGAAGACCTGGAAAAGGCGCTGGAAAAGAAAGGCATCAAGGCCGTCACGGTCGAGAAATACAACCTGAAGGACGTCGACATGACGCCGCAGCTGCTGAAGGCCAAGCAGGCCGGCGCCGACGTCGTGCTCACCTACGGCATCGGCCCCGAGCTGGCCCAGATCGCCAACGGCATGGAAAAGCTGAACTGGAAAGTGCCGATGATCGGCAGCTGGACCCTGGCCATGGCCAACTTCATCGACAATGCCGGCAAGAACGCCGAAGGCACGCGCATGCCGCAGACCTTCATCCAGGAAGCCGACAACCCGCGCCGCAAGGCCTTCATCGACGCCTACACCAAGGCCTACAACCCGCCGAACGGACGCATGCCGTCGGCCGTGTCGGCAGCCCAGGGCTACGACTCGATCTACCTGCTGGCCGCCGCCATGAAGCAGGCCGGCAGCACCGAAGGCCCGAAAGTGAAAGCCGCGCTGGAAAACCTGAACGAAAAGGTCGAAGGCGTGGTTACCACCTACAACAAGCCATACAGCAAGGACGACCACGAAGCCATCAACTTCGAGAACACCCGCTTCGGCGAAGTGCGTGGCGGCCGCGTCGTGTTGGCTAAATAAGTGCTGGCAGAGTAAGCGTCGCATCAGCTTTACCCAAGCCGTATACAAGCTGCATCTTGTCGTGACATGGCCGGCTCCCGAAAAGGAGCCGGCTATAGGCGCACTGTCGCCTCTCGTCACTTGTAGTCGCTAATCGTCGAAAGGCAGCGCACGCGTTGCCACCAGAGGTTGTGAAAAAATCGTCAGGGCAAGGCGCCGAGTCGAAGACAGTACGAGCGTACGGCGAGACGAGGCAACGCAGCCATGGCGGTTTTTTCACGACCTCTTAGGGTGAACATCATGGAAATTCTTTTGCAGCTGGTCTTCAGCGGAATCGCGCTCGGCATGATCTATGCCGTCATCGCATTCGGCTACCAATTAACCTTTGCTACGTCCGGCACGCTGAACTTCGGCCAGGGCGAAGCCCTGATGCTCGGCGCCCTGGTCGGCCTGAGCCTGGCCGGCGGCGTGCACGGCGGCCCCTACATGAGCTACTGGATCATGATCCCGGTCGTCATCCTGTTCGGTGCATTCCAGGGCGCCTTTGTCGAGTGGATCGGCGTGCGGCCGGCGATCAAGCTGAAATCCGAGTTCGGCTGGATCATGTCGACCATCGCGCTGGCCATCATCTTCAAGAACATCGCCGAAAACATCTGGGGCAAGGAAGACATGCCCTTCCCTTCGCCGCTCGACTCCACGCCCTTCCAGGTAATGGGCGCCAACGTGCAGCCGATGCAGGTGGCGGTGATCGTCGGCGCCCTGCTGATCATGCTGGCGGTCGAACTCTTCAACCGCAAGTCGATCTACGGCAAGGCCGTGGTCGCAACGTCGAACGACCGCGACGCCGCCGGCCTGATGGGTATTAATACCGGCCGCGTGATCACCTTCTCGTACGCGCTGTCCTCGGCTACCGCCGCCTTTGCCGGCGTGCTGGTAGCGCCCGTCACCCTCACCGGCGCCACCATGGGCGCCTCGCTCGGCCTGAAGGCATTCGCGGTGGCGATCATCGGCGGGCTGACCTCGGGCGTGGGCGCGATCGTCGGCGGGCTGATCATGGGCATCTCGGAAACCACGGCCGGCTACTACATCTCGACCGGCTACAAGGACGTACCGGCCCTGCTGCTCCTGCTGCTGGTGCTGGCCATCAAGCCGTCCGGGCTGTTCGGCAAAGCCGCCATCAAGAAGGTCTGACCATGACGAAAAACACCCTACTGTTTTCCGCCATCGGGATCGTTGCGCTGGCAGTGTTCCCGCTGTTCGTCACGAACCCGTATTACGTGCACCTGGTCGAGACCATCCTGATCTATGCCATCCTGCTGTTCGGCCTGGACATCGTGGTCGGCTACACCGGGCAGGTGTCGCTCGGCCACGCCGGCCTGTTCGGCATCGGCTCCTACGTGACGGCGGTGCTGATCATGCACTTCGGCACACCGTGGTTCCTGGCGGTGCCCGCCAGTATCGTCGTGACCGCCCTGTTCGGCGCCATCCTGGCACTGCCGGCGCTGCGCGTCACCGGGCCCTACCTTGCGATGGTGACGCTGGCCTTTGGCACCATCATCCAGATCCTGATCAACGAGATGTCCTTCATCACACAAGGGCCGATGGGCATCACGCTGACCAAGCCGAGTTTGTTCGGGCGCGAGCTGCACGAGACCGAATACTTCTACATGGTGGCGGTCTTCATGGTCGCGGCGCTGACCGTGGTGCACTTCCTGCTGAAATCCCACTTCGGGCGCGCCTTCGAAGCCCTGCGCGACAGCCCGATCGCCTCGGACTGCATGGGCGTATCGGTCTACCGCTACAAGGTGTATGCCTTCGTCATCAGCGCCGGCCTGGCGGGCCTGGCGGGCAGCCTGTATGCCTATTCCGAGCAGTACGTCTCGCCGAACACCTACAACTTCGAGCTGACCATCCTGTTCCTGCTGGCCGTGATCATGGGCGGGCGCAAGACCCGCACCGGCTCCATCATCGGCGCCATCATCGTCGTCATGCTGCCCAGCCTGCTGGCCGATATCGTGCTGTTCCGCCAGATCGCGCTGGCCGCCGCCGTGCTGGGCGTGCTTGGATCGGCCGTGGCCCTGGCGCGCGGGCGCACCACGGCGCGCAAGGTACTGGTGCCCCTGGTGGCGACCATCGGCCTTGCCGTCTGGGCCTACCGCATCGAGAACATGGTCGACTGGCGCCTGACCATCTTCGGCCTGATGACCCTGTTCGTCGTCTACTACCTGCAGGACGGCATCGTCGGCTTCTTCCGCCAGCTGCTGGGGCGGCGCGTGGCGCACACCCGGGCCGTCGACGCCGACCGCCAGACCGACCCGTTCGAGGGTGTTGCGATGGGCAGCGGCAGCGGCGATTTGCTGCGTGCCGAGCAGATCCTGATGCAGTTCGGCGGCCTGAAGGCGCTGAACCAGGTCGATTTGAACGTGCAGCGTGGCGCCGTGCACGGCCTGATCGGCCCGAACGGCTCGGGCAAGAGCACGATGATGAACGTCCTCACCGGCATCTACAAACCCACCGCCGGCAGGGTGGTGTTCGCCGGCGACACCATCACCGGCCGTTCGCCGTCGCAGATTGCGCTCGGCGGCGTGGCGCGCACCTTCCAGAACGTGCAGCTGTTCGGCGAAATGACCGCCACCGAGAACGTGCTGGTCGGCCTGCACCACAGCTTCCGCTCGAACGTGTTCGACGCCATGGTGAAAACCCCGCGCCTGCGCCGCGAGGAAGCGGCGGCAAGGAAGCGCGCCGCGGCCATCCTGGAATTCGTCGGACTGTCCGACCTGGCCGACGAGGAGGCGCGCAACCTCCCCTACGGCAAGCAGCGCCTGCTGGAGATCGGCCGCGCGCTCGGGCTGAACCCGCGCCTGCTGCTGCTCGACGAACCGGCCGCCGGGCTTACTGCTCCCGACATCCGCGAGCTGATGGCCATCATCCGCAAGATCCGCGACCACGGCATCACCATCATCCTGATCGAGCACCACATGGACGTGGTGATGTCGATCTCGGACACCGTGACCGTGCTCGACTTCGGCCAGAAGATCGCCGAGGGCAACCCGGCCAGCGTCCAGGCCGACCCGAAAGTCATCGAGGCCTACCTGGGCGGCGCCAGCGAGCCGGCCCCGTCTGCCCCCGCTGCCCCGTCGGCCACCGCCGCGGCGCGCACCTGAAAGGAGCAACCCATGCTGAGCATACAGAATCTGGAAGCGGCCTACGGCAAGGTGCAGGTCCTGCACGGCATCTCGCTCGAGGTGCCGAAGGGCAGCCTGGTGACCCTGATCGGCTCCAACGGCGCCGGCAAGACCACCACCATGCGCGCCATCTCGGGCATGATCAAGCCGCGCGGCGGCAAGGTCACGCTGGACGGCAAGGACATCACCGGCCTGGACTCGCACCGCATCGCGCGCAGCGGCCTGGCGCATTCGCCGGAAGGGCGGCGCGTGTTCGCCACCATGAGCGTGACCGACAATCTGCTGCTGGGCGCCTTTCCGCGCTTTACCCGCGCGCGCCCAAAGGGCGACGTGCAGCACGACCTGGAGCGGGCGATGGAACTCTTCCCGCGCCTGAAGGAACGACGCGAGCAGTTGGCCGGCACGCTCTCCGGCGGCGAGCAGCAGATGCTGGCCATGGCGCGCGCCGTGATGCTGAACCCGGACGTGGTGCTGCTCGACGAACCCTCGATGGGCCTGGCGCCGATCCTGGTCGAAGAGGTGTTTCGCATCATCACGCGCCTGAAGGCCGAGGGCGTGACCATGCTGCTGGTCGAGCAGTTCGCCGCCGCCGCCCTGAACGTGGCCGACTATGGCTACGTGCTGGAGAACGGCCGCATCTCGGTGCATGGCCCGGCGGAGAGCCTGAAGCACGATCCGAAGGTGGTGGCGGCCTACCTCGGGGGCGGCCACGCGCACTGATGGCGCGGGCGCCGGCGCGATGGACCTGCACCTGAGGAGCTTGCATATGCGGGGCCTGCACGTGACAGGAGCGGCGTGATGGGCGCGGCGGCGAACGACACCGGCGGCCTGGCGGGGCGCGACTACCTCGCCGCCCTGTGCGTGGTGCTGGTCTGGGGCACCAACTTCGTGGCCATGAAGCTCGGCCTGCGCGAACTGACGCCCTTCCAGCTCGGCGCCGGGCGCTACCTGTTCGCCTTCCTGCCGCTGGCCCTGTTCGTGCGTCCGCCACGCCTGCCGGTGCGCTGGGTGCTGCTGTACGGGCTGTTCCAGGGCGTCGGCCAGTTCGGTTTGCTGTTCCTGGCGCTGCGCGCCGGCATGTCGGCGGCGCTGGCGCCAGTAATGCTGCAGATGCAGGTCTTCTTCACCGCCCTGCTCGGCTTCCTGCTGCTGGGCGAGCGCGTCGGCCGGCCGCTACAGGCGGCAATGGCGATCGCGGCCCTGGGCCTGGCCTGCTTCTGCGCCGATTTCTTCGGGCGCGGCTCGGAGGTGACGGTCATCGGCCTGGTGCTGACTGTCGCCTCGGGCGCGATGTGGGGCGCCTCGAACATCGTGGTGCGGCGCATCCGCGACATCGCGCCGGACTTCGACGTCCTCTCCTTCATGGTCTGGAGCAGCCTGGTGGCGGTGCCGCCGTTTGTCTTGCTGTCGCTCGCCTTCGATCCGCCCGGCACGCGCTGGGACTGGCGCGGCCTGTCGATGACAGGCTGGGCCTCGCTGGCCTACCTCGGCTGGTTCGCCACCATCCTCGGCTATGCGATGTGGACCGGCCTGCTGAAACGCCATCCGGCGAACCGCGTGGCGCCCTTCAGCCTGGCCGTGCCGCCGGTGGGCATCGCGGCCGGCATGCTCGCATTGGGCGACCGCATCACGCCCTGGCAATGGGCGGGCATCGTGCTGATCGTGCTGTCGCTGGCGCTGGTGGTGTTCGGCCCGCGCTGGCGAATGCGCCTGCGCAGTCCCGGCGCACCGCTATAATGTCGGGTTTAACGTTCCCGGCAAATCCATGGACTTTTCCAAACTCAAGCTCTACTCCGGCTCGCGCGCTTTCTGGTTCCTGTTCGGCATGATCCTCGGTGTCAGCGGGCTCTTTCTCGGCCTGCAGCGCGGCCTGGTGGGCGAATCGCTGGTCGGCTTCGGCCTGATCGTGCTCGGCATCCAGGGCCTGCTGCGTCCGGTCGTGCTGTCGCGCGCCGGCAAGATCAGCAAGGAAGAAATGTCGCGCGACGTGTCGATCGGCAGCGATGCGCTGCACGGCGGTTTGTCGCTGCTGATGGCCGGCGCGCTGGTCGTCGGTTTCGTCCTGAAATACCTTGTCAAGATGTAAGGGAGCCCGGCGGCGCGGCATGGCGCACGCGCCACGCGCCGCAATCAGCCCTGTCGGTCCGGCTTCCGCTCCGGTATCATGTCGGGATGAATGCAATCTTTACCCCTCCGTTTGTCATTGGTGTCGCCGGCGGTAGCGGCAGTGGCAAGTCAACGGTGTCCCAGCAAGTCCTCGCCTCGTTCGGCACCGACGTCGTCTCGGTCGTGATGCAGGACGATTACTACCGCGACCAGTCCGACCTCACCCCTGAAGTACGCCGCAAGCAGAACTACGACCACCCGCAGGCCTTCGACTGGCCGCTGCTGGTGCAGCACGTGCGCGCCCTGCGCAACGGCGAAGCGATCGAGATGCCGGAATACGACTTCACGATCGACAACCGCTCGAACAAGACCATCCCCGTCAAGCCGGCGCCGATCATCCTGATCGAAGGCCTGTTCGCCCTGTACGATGCCGACCTGCGCAAGATGATGTCGCTGAAGATCTTCGTCGACACCGCGCCCGACGTCCGCTTCATCCGCCGCATGCAAAGGGATATCAACGAGCGTGGTCGCACGGTGGAAAGCATCGTCGACCAGTACCTGGAAACGGTGCGCCCGATGCACAAGCAGTTCATCGAGCCGACCAAGCGCCACGCCGACGTGATCCTGCCGCACGGCGCCAATGGCCCGGCGGTCGACGTCATCACCACCAAGGTCGCGAGCGTGATCGGCGGGCTCAAGCGCCTTTAAGGCTCATTGCCCGAACAGGTCGTGCGCGTCGAGGATGGCGTAGGCGATCTCGGGCCGCTCCTGCAATAGCCGCCGCACCGCGGCCGGCACCGACTGCCGCACCTTCTTGCACAGGCCTGGCTTTTCCTCGAGCACGACGATGATGCCGCGCACGGTGCGCACTTCGTTCGGCCCCGGCTCGATGCGCAGCTCGGCGCCGACGTTCTGGCGGATCAGGGCCTGCACGTGCTGCAGGTCCTGGTAATCGCGCACGCGCTCGATGCGCGCCACCAGGTTCTGCTCCTGCTTGCGGTCGATGGCCAGCGGCCGGTGGTCGCCCGCGGGATCGGCCAGCAGCCGCTCGCGCTCGCACACGCAGGCGCCGGGCGGACACTCCACCCGCACCGGGAACGGCAGCTGGACGGCGGGCCCGTTCATGCTTGCGGCCCTCCCCCGGCGCGATGCGTGGCGTCCGTCTCCGGTCCGCCGGGCGCGCAGTCCGGCTCCTGGCTGCGGGGCGCGGCAGCGTCATCGTGCGCGGCCGGCATGGCGCCTCCGGTCACCGTGTCGAGCAGCGCGCGCATGCGCTTGTGGTGCGATCCCTTCCAGTACACGCGCCGGCACGCCTCGCAGGTCGTGAATTCCTCGTGCAACTCGCGCACCGAGGGCGGCAGCGCGTCCAGCACCAGCGCCTTGTCGACCGCGCGCAGGGCCAGGTTGCAGTGCAGGCAAAGCGAGAACGGCTGGGCGCCCGGCGCCAGGCCGAGGCGCTCGAAGAGTTCGCGGAACTGGATTTCCGGCTTGATCGCGTGCAGGTAGCAACCCCGCGACACGGCGCGCCGCTTGAGCAGCTCGCGGTCGCGCGTGAGCACGATGCGGTCATCCCGGGCTGCAATGGCGACGATCTCGTCGTCGCGGTAACCGTTGTCGTACAGGGTGTCGAAACCCGCCATGCGCAACAGGCGCGCCAGGCCGCCAAGGTGGGCGTCGGCCACGAAGCGCGGCGCGATCCGGGAATCGTGCGGCTGCTGCGGCTGCTGCGACCCCTGCGACTCCTGCGCCATGTGCAGCGGCTGCGGCAGGCGCGACAGCGACCTCACGTCCAGCATCCCGAAGCGCGGGTACACCGCGACCCGGTCGCCCTCCTCCAGCAGCCGCCCGAAGCCGCTCGATTCGCCGTTCACCAGGACCAGCGCGGCCTCGGTATGCGGCACGCCGAGCGCCTCGATCATGTGCTTGACGGTGGCGGCGCGCGCGCAAGGCGTGGCGAATTCCCGCCCGCGCCGCGCGCGCGGCAGGAAGCCGTTCAGTTCGTCGTAGAAGCGAAACGTCGCCGTGACCATGGCCGCAGTATCGCAGTATCAGGGCGCCAGCGGCGTTCCGTCACGGCAGGCACGGAGCACGTCGAGCGCATTCGGCACCGCCTCGAAGGCGGCCGTGTTGTCGAACACGCACCAGGCCCGGCGCCCGGCCGCGGCATAGTCGGCCAGCTCGCGCACCAGCGCCGCCAGGAAGGCGGGCGTGTAGGCCGAGTAATAGATGCGCGGCGTGCCGTGCAGGCGCATGTAGACGTCCCGGGTGGTCGGCACGTGCGGTCCTGGCTGGCCGGCCGCCGGGTCGGCGATCACGCGCGTGACGCCGAGTTCGCGCAGCAGGTCGGTGGCGGTGTCGCCGAACCAGCTCGGATGCCGGCCTTCGCAGGCCAACATGCAGCCGAAGCGATCGCGCAGGCGCAGGAAGAAGTCGCGCACGGTGAGGTCGTGGAAACCGAACTTGGGCGGCAGCTGCACCAGCAGCGCGCCCAGCTTGGGGCCGAGCTCCTTCACTTCGCCGGCAAAGCTGTCGAGCAGTGCATCGACGTCCTGCAACGCGGCGTCGTGGGTGATCGCGCGCGGCACCTTGACCGCGAAGCGGAAGTCCTCGGGCACGCACTCGGCCCAGCGCGCATAGGTCTTGGGCTGGTGCGGCCGGTAGAACGAGGAATTGATCTCCACCATGGGAAACACGGCGGCGTAGCGCTCGAGGTGGCTGCCCTCGGCCGGGAACGCGGGGGCGGCATCCTTGTGGATGCTCCAGCCGGCGCAGCCGATCAGGTGGGTGCAGGCATGGTCAGGCGCAGTCATCGAATCGGGGCTCGCTGTTTTGCAATATTGATAAGTTCAATTCTACGCGCCGCGCCCCTTCTACGGCGCATGCTTGGATGCGGACGCAGGCGAGATTGCAGGGGGAGGAATGCAGCGCCAGGATTGCAGCGGCGGGATTACAATCACGGCAACAGCCATTCGAGGAGAATCCGTGAGCGACCCCATCCACATCGTCTGCCCGCAATGCGAGGCCGTCAACCGCCTGGCCCCGGCACGCCTGCTTGACCAGCCCGTGTGCGGCAAGTGCGCGCAAGCCCTGTTCGCCGGCAAACCGCTGGACGTCACGTCCGAACAGTTCGCGCGCCACATCGGCCGCAACGACATCCCGGTGCTGGTCGATTTCTGGGCCGACTGGTGCGGGCCGTGCAAGATGATGGCGCCCCACTACGCGCAGGCGGCGCAGCGCCTCGAACCGCAGGTGCGCCTGCTGAAGGTGGACACCGAGCGCGCCCAGGATGTGTCGGCGCGCTTCGCGATCCGCAGCATTCCGACGCTGGCGCTGTTCAAGGGCGGGCGCGAGATCGCGCGCCAGGCCGGGGCCATGGATGCCGGGCGCATCGCGGCCTGGGTCCAATCGCACCTGTAGAGGATGTGAAAAAATCGCCAAGGCTGCGTTGCCTCGTCTCGCCGTACGCTCGTACTGTCTTCGACTCGGCGCCGGTAGGCCGTATCCCTTACCCTGCCGTTTTTTTCACATCCTCACAGGGACGCCGCGCACGCTTGGAACAGCTGGCAAAACAGCCACGGGTGGCTGCTACAATCCGGGCAAACGGGACCGACCCGAAGGAGAACAGCATGTCGCAACAACTCGTACTCGACGGCGATACCGAAGACGCCAGGCAGCTCGCGCGCATCCTCTACCTGGTGCATGCCGCCACCTTCTTTTTCTCGCTCGGCATGCTGTCGATCGTGCCGGTGATCGTCAATTACGTCAAACGCCCGGACACCGTGGGCATGGTCTACAGCCACCATAGCTGGATGATCCGTTCCTTCTGGTATTACGTGCTGTGGATGGTCGTCGGCGGCATCCTGTTCGCCACCGTGGTCGGCATTCCGCTGGCCTTCCTGGTGTGGGGCGTGGCCTGGGTGTGGAAGGCATATCGCCTGATTCGTGGTTTTTTGGATCTGAACAGCAACAAATCCATGCCTCTTTGACGACGTCTTTACGCTTTTCGGACATTCGCAGCTAGAATGATTGCCCAGTGGCATCAACAGGCATCAATACTCTCCAGGGCGAAACATGAAATCGGTACAGCAGGAAGTCGACGAACGCAGCAACCTCACGGGCACCAACAAATTCGAACTGCTGCTGTTCCGCCTCGGCGGCGACGAGCACGGCGAGCGCAGCGAACTATTCGGTATCAACGTCTTCAAGATCCGCGAAATCGTCGCCATGCCGGCGATCACCGCGGTGGCCGGTTCGCCGCCGCACGTGCTGGGCGTGGTCAACCTGCGCGGCCAGATTATCCAGGTGCTAGACTTGCCGGCGATTGCCGGCGTCAAGCCCAAGACCGGCCTGAACATCATGCTGGTGACCGAGTTCGCGCGTACCACCCAGGCCTTTGCCGTCGAGAGCGTCGAGGAAATCGTGCGCCTCGACTGGAGCCAGGTGATGTCGGCCGAAAAGAGCGCCGGCAGCGGCATGGTCACCAGCATCGCCCGCCTCGATGGCGAAAACGGCGAACCGGGCCGCCTGGCCCAGGTGCTCGACGTGGAAACTATCCTGCGCAACATGAACCCGGATGCCGGCCCGGAAATCAGCCAGCAGACGGTTGGCGCGCGCATCCAGATCAAGCCCGGCTCGATCGTGCTGGCGGCCGACGATTCGGTGGTGGCGCGCGCCCTCATCGAACAGGGCCTGGACGCGATGGGCCTGCCCTATGTGATGACCAAGAGCGGCAAGGAATGCTGGGACCAGCTCAACAGCATCGCGGCCCAGGCCGAAGCCGAGGGCAAGAGCATCAACGACAAGGTGGCCCTGGTGCTGACCGACCTCGAGATGCCGGAGATGGACGGCTTCACGCTCACCCGGAATGTGAAGAAGAATGCGCGCTTCGGGAATATCCCGGTGGTGATCCACTCGTCGCTGTCGGGGACCACGAACGAGGAACACGTCAAGAACGTGGGCGCGGATGCGTATGTGGCCAAGTTCTCGGCAGAGGATTTGTCGGCGACCTTGCGGCGGGTGTTGAAGCAGTAATTTTTGTTGGTCGGTAAGTTTGCGGGCGTCCCGGTGGCGTTTCGATTGTTCGGGCGCCGTACCGCGTGGGCTCAAGAGCCCACCCTACGAAAATCGGCCTCTTGTAGGGTGGGCACTCGTGCCCACGCGGTTGCCCCATCAGAACAGAGTTGGGGCCAGCATCACAGCGTCGACAAAGCCCGCTCGATATCCGCAATCAAGTCATCCGGCTCTTCCAGCCCGATATTGAAGCGCACCAGCGTCCCCTTCTCCTGCCAGTCGCGCCGGATCGCCGCCATCCTGTACGGCACCACCAGGCTGTTCGCCCCGCCCCAGCTGTAACCCAGCCCGAACAACTCCAGCGAATCGACGAAGCGGTCCGTCTGCTCCTCGGTATACCGCTCGTCGAAGATCACCGAGAACAGCCCGCCCGCGCCCGTGAAATCGCGCTGCCAGTTTTCGTGCCCCGGGCACTCTTCGAAGGCCGGGTGCAGCACGCGCACGATCTCGGGCCGCTCCTTGAGCCAGGCCGCCACCTTGCGCGCTGCCCGGTCATGGGCCTCGAAGCGCAGCTTCATGGTCGGCAGGCCGCGCATGACCAGGTAGGCGTCGTCCGGGCTGACACCCAGGCCGAGGCGCATGTGCGCGGTGGCCAGCCTGTCGTGCACGGCGCGGTCGCGCGTGATGACGGCGCCCATCAGCAGGTCCGAGCCGCCTGACTGGTACTTGGTCAGCGCATGCATGACGATGTCGACGCCAAGGTCGAAGCCGCGCAGGGCCAGGCCGGCGGACCAGGTGTTGTCGAGCGCCACCAGCACGCCCTGTTCGTGGGCGGCGGCGCAGATGGCGCGCAGGTCGGGCACTTCCATCGAGACCGAGCCGGGGGCTTCGGCCCAGACCAGCTTCGTGTTCGGCTGGATCAGCGCACGGATGCCGGCGCCGATCATGGGGTCGTAGTAGCGCGCGGTGATGCCGAAGTCCTGCTGCAGCCAGCGGCCCAGTTCGCGGTTCGGGTTGTAGACGTTGTCGGGCAGGAGGACGTCGTCGCCGCTTTTCAGGAAGGCGAAGTCGACCATCGAGATCGCGGACAAGCCGGAGGGGGCGAGCAGGCAGTGGGCGCCGCCTTCGATTTCGGCCAGGCGTGCTTCCAGGGTAAAGGTGGTGGGCGTGCCGTGCAGGCCGTAGGTGTAGGCGGTCTTGTTCTTCCAGTCGCCGGAACGGAGGGCCGCGACGTTCTCGAACAGGACGGTGGAGGCGCGGTGGATGCCGGGTGGGTAGGCGTCGAAGCCGGTCGGCGCGGTGTAATCGGTGTGGATCAGGGTGGTCTGGAGGGACTTCTTGGTCATGGGGGCCCTTTCATACGATGAGTTCGAGTTAGCCAGAAATGACAATGCCGGCGCTGCTGGTTCTGCAAGCGGCCGGCATTTCTACGGTGCTATACCGCGTGGGCACGAGTGCCTGCGCGGCCCGGCCCACCCTACAACGTCAACACCCTATCTTACGCGACGCTGGCCCACAGGTCGTGGGCGTCGGCCTTGGTGATGACCACGTCGGCGAACTGGCCGACGGCGAGCTTGGCCTTGCCCGGCACCAGCGAACGCTTGATGTGGACGACGCCGTCGATTTCCGGGGCGTCGGCGCTCGACCTGCCGATGGCTTCGCGCGGGTTGACTTCGTCGATGATCACACGCATGGTCTTGCCGACTTTCGCCTGCAGGCGCTTGGCGGAGATTTCTTCCTGCAGCAGCATGACGCGGGCGCGGCGTTCTTCGCGCACTTCCTCCGGCACCGGGTTATCCAGCAGGTTGGCGGTCGCGCCTTCCACCGGCGAGTAGGCGAAGCAGCCCAGGCGGTCGATCTGCGCTTCACGCAGGAAGTCCAGCAGGTATTCGAACTCGGCTTCGGTTTCGCCCGGGAAGCCGGCGATGAAAGTCGAGCGGATCGTCAGGTCCGGATTCATCTTGCGCCAGGCCAGGATGCGGTCCAGGTTCTTTTCGCCGCTGGCCGGACGCTTCATGCGCTTCAGGACGTCCGGATGTGCGTGCTGCATCGGGATGTCGAGGTAAGGCAGCACGTGGCCGTCGCCCATCAGCGGGATCGCCTGGTCGACGTGCGGATACGGGTAGACGTAGTGCAGGCGCACCCAGGCGTCGTACTGGCGCGCCAGCTGGCCCAGGGCCTCGACCAGCTGCGTCATGTGGGTTTTCACCGGGCGGCCGTTCCAGAAGCCGGTGCGGAACTTCACATCCACGCCATAGGCCGAGGTGTCCTGCGAAATGACCAGCAGTTCCTTCACGCCGGCCTTGAACAGGTTTTCCGCTTCGGTGAGGACTTCATGGATCGGGCGCGAGACCAGGTCGCCGCGCATCGACGGGATGATGCAGAAGCTGCAGCGGTGGTTGCAGCCTTCGGAAATCTTCAGGTAGGCGTAGTGCTTCGGGGTCAGCTTGACGCCGTGGTCCGGCACCAGGTCGATGAAGGGATCGTGCGGCTTCGGCAGGTGGGTGTGGACCGAGCTCATGACCTCGGCCACGGCATGCGGACCGGTCACGGCCAGCACCTTCGGGTGCACCTTGGTGATGATGTCCTGGCCCGCCGCATCCTTCTTCGCGCCCAGGCAGCCGGTGACGATCACTTTACCGTTCTCGGCCAGGGCTTCGCCGATGGCGTCGAGCGACTCCTGCACCGCGGCGTCGATGAAGCCGCAGGTGTTGACGATCACCAGGTCGGCGCCGTCGTAGGACTTGGCGGTCTGGTAGCCCTCGGCACGCAGCTGGGTCAGGATCTGCTCGGAGTCGACCAGCGCCTTCGGGCAGCCGAGCGAAACGAAGCCGACCTTCGGGGCAACGGCGGCGCCGGTGACGGCATCGATACTGGTGGGGAGAGGATTACGACGGAGTTCGGTCATGGAGAAGGACGGCAAATATTCGGGGCAATCGGAGATTGTACCCGAAGCGGGGCAAGCTTGGCAGCCCTCGGGTAGGCCCTGTTACCGCCGGCGCAACAGGGCGAGTCCTTCAACCGGCCTGTGCGCGGTCGCGCATCGGCGTTTCGTGGCGTGCCGCCGGTTCGAACACCAGCTCCGGCACGATCACTTCCCAGTCGTCGCAACGGACCCGGTCGAGGTAGTCCGGGTCCGTGTCCTTGCGCCGGCGCGTGACGACGGCGTGCACGTAGGCCTGTATGCAATGCATGCCGGGAGGCGGCTGGAACGACCTGGCCAGGCGGCCCACGACCTGGCCGGTCGCGTTGTGCAGCTCCCATCCGCGCAAACCTTGCGCCAGCAGCAACGGGGAACCGGCCCCGAGCGCCGCAATGGCCGCATGGACCGGATCGGCCTTCCCGTAACGCCCGGCATGGCCGAGATCGATGTCGGACAGCGTCGGCCGCAGGTAGCGCCGCTCCCGCGGCAAGGGCGAGGCTTGCGTGGGCAGCGTGCGCAGCAGCGCGCAGGGAGCATCGGCCAGGCGCGTGAGGTAAGGGTGGCCGCTGTCCGTGTCGGCCAGCATGAGGGTGTGGCGTGCCCGTGTCATGGCAACATAGAACAGGCGGCGCGACGCGTCCGGGTCCTCGTTCGGGCTGGAACGGCCCCAGCCGCCATCAAGCACGGCAACATGGTCGAACTCCAGCCCCTTGGCGCGGTGCGCCGTGAGCAGCAGCAGGCCGCCCTGGCGGCGGCGCAATTCCCGGCCCCACTCGGCCAGCCATTCGACGAAGTGCTCGCCCGGCAGCTCGGCCCCGCCGGTATCGAGTGCGTACTGTCCGGCGGCGTCGCGCAGCACCTCCCACCATGGCCCGCTACCCTGCGCCAGGATGGCGTCCTGGATGTCCGCGGCGCGCAGCAGGCCGTCCGGCCGCGCGCGCAGGCTGGCGACGAGCTGGCGCGTTTCGCGCAGGTGCCAGCAGTGCAGCATCTCCTGGTCGGCCATCTGCACCGGAATGCCGTTCATTTCGCAGTAGCTGCGCACGGGTTCCAGCGTTTTCCAGTCGCGCGCGATCACCGCCACGCGGTTCCAGCTCCAGGTGGACGAGAGACTGGCCAGGCGCCGCAGTTCGCCCATGATCCCCAGCGCCTGGCGCCCTGCCCCGCTGCCGGTGCGCAGTACCTGCACCCGCCCCTGCGCCAGCGGATCGATTTCCTGCCAGCTGCCGCCCGGCGCGGCGCGCAGGCGGGCGCGGTCGACGCCGATCGGGTGCCCGGTCTTCATGCGGCCGGCGGCCGGCTCGATGATGCGGTTAGCGGCATCGACGATATGGTGGGTGGAACGGTAGTTCTCGACCAGGAAGGCTGGCCTGGCATCGTAGTCGGCCTCGAAACGCCGGATGAAATCGACGCTGGCGCCGCCGAAGGCGTAGATGTTCTGGTCGTCGTCGCCCACCGCGAACAGGCTCAGGCGTCCATCCTCGTCGGAACGGGTACGGCCGGCGATGGCGGAAATGAGCGCGTACTGCCCCGGGCCGATGTCCTGGTATTCGTCGACCAGCACCCAGCGAAAGCCGGCGAGCAGGCGGTCGCGCTGGGCATCGGCTTCGTCGGGCGCAGCGCCATCGCCCTGCAGCAGGGCCACCGCGGCACGCATCACCTCGTCGAAGGCATCCTCGTTCTGCGCGGCGTGCTTGCGAAAACTCGTGCCGGTCAGGCGCATGGCGAATGCATGACAGGTCATGACCATCACGCCGCGCGCGTCGTCGCCGATCAGCTCGCTCAGCCGGCGCCGGATCTCGATCGCGGCATGCCGGTTGTAGGCCAGTGCCAGGATGCCATGCGGGTTTTCGCGCCGGACCCGCACCAGGTAAGCGATGCGGTGCACCAGCACCCGCGTCTTGCCTGAGCCGGGGCCGGCCAGCGCCAGCACATTGGTCTGCTCGCGGTCGTCGGCAACGATCTTTTGCTGGTGCGGATTGTTCAGGCTCTCTACGATGGCGGTCCAGGACGCCGGCGTGGTCTGCCGCTCGAGTTCCTTTTGCGTCGCCGGCAGCCAGAGGCGCAAAAAGGCATCCCGGTCCAGCCTGAAATAATCGACGATCAGCTGCAGGGCCTGCGCAACGGCCTGCAGGCCGCGCCGCACGAACTCGGCCATCACGTGGATCTGCACGACCTGCTCGTCGTAATGCATCTTCAGGGGCGCAAAATCGGCCTTCACGAAATTGCGGCGCTCGGCCGCGAGGCGGATCGTCATTGCCGGCCGGAACACGGCCAGCCCCTTGTTCAAGCGGATCACTTCCTGCTCGTGCAGCCACAACAAGGCCCGGTCGAGCAGTTTTCCGGAATCCTTGATCTCCGCCAGCAGGACGACATCTTCCTTCAAGGCGGCATGCAGCCGGCCAAGGCTGGTTTCGGCCAGCAGGTCGGTGCCGCGCGCGCCCGCCGGCAAGGTCGACAGCAAGTGGCGCAGCACCAGGCTGGCCGCTTGCCGCCGCAGTTCGGCGGTGCGTACCAGCTTGCCCCATTCGCGCTGCAGCGTCACCTGCATGTGCTCGGCGTCCAGCCGGCGCAGGCGCAGGCTGCCGATGCCGCCATCCTCGGTACGGCCGTCGGCGGCCAGGCCATTGAGCAGGCGCACGATTTTCTCGGGTAAGGCGCCGGCGTTTCCCGCATCCTTGAGGGCCTGGGTTGCCTGGCGCAAGTGCAGCACCGAAGCGGCGCCGCGCTCCAGGTCCGGCGCGGCGCTGCGCAAGGCCTCGATCAGCGCGGTTTCGAGCGCCACGGCATCGTCGAGGCGCTTGAGCGACGCGTTGGCCACGCCCGCGTGCACATAGGCCGTCAGCAAGGTGTCGTTGCTGGCGATGCCAAGACGCTCGAGGTCGTACAGGGCGGCGCGCAGCTTCTGCGCATTCAGGCCGGACAGGCCCATCAGCTCGTCGGTCGAGATGCCCTCGTCGGCGTCGGCGCCGAGCATTGCCTGCACCAGCGCCAGCAGTGCATTACGGTAGCTGTCGAACAGGGACAAGCCCTCGAGCTTGCGGCGCGCCTCCTCGATCGACTGCACCTTGAGCGACGAGGGAAACACCTGGACGTGGTTTTCCTCGCGCAATAGCAGGCCCGCTTCTTCTAGCCACGACACCGCAGTGCGCACGCGGGTGTCGTCGGTGGTCTTGTCGCGTTCGAACACGCCTTCGCTGTCCTCGGCCAGGATCTCGCCCGGCGTGGCGATGACCTCCCCGTCGCCCTTTTTCTTGCGCTCGAGCGCACGCAAGGCGCGCAGGACCGAGCCGATCTCGCGCTGCGTGAGCCGCGACCTGGCCGACATGCCGAACTGGCGCTCGACATCGAGCGGCGAATACAGCAGGACACAGCGCGCATGGGCACGGTCGCGTCCGGCGCGGCCGGCTTCCTGCAGGTAGTTCTCGAGCGACCCGGGCATGTCGGCATGGATGACCAGGCGCACGTCGGGCTTGTCGATGCCCATGCCAAAGGCGTTGGTGGCGGCGATCACCTGCAGCTCGCCGCCGATGAAACGCTGCTGCGTGGTTTTCTTGGTCTCGGCGGCAAGTCCGGCGTGGAAATAGGCGGCGGCCACGCCCTTCTCTTGCAGATAGCGCGCGATCTCCTCGGTGTGCTTGCGCGAGGCGCAATAGACGATGGCGCCGCCGGGCGCGCCGGCCGGCAGTTCCTGCTCCAGCAAGCCGTGCACGCTGGCGAACTTCGCCGCCGGCGTCGTCGGCAAGAAATCGAATGCGAGGTTATCGCGGCGCGCGCCGCCGTTCAGGACCTGCAAGTCGACGCCGACCTTGTCGCGGAAATGGCCGACCATGTCCTGCACCACCTCGGGTTTCGCGGTCGCGGTCAGGCACAGGATGGTCGGCGGCGCGGCGCCCTGCGCCGATTCGCGGATGAAGCGGCCGACATAGCGGTAGTCGGGACGGAAATCGTGGCCCCACTTCGAGATGCAGTGCGCTTCGTCCAGCACCCACATCCCGATCTCGCGCTGCGACAAGACCTTGCGAACCGCCTTGCTGCGCAACTGTTCGGGCGCCACGATCAGGATCGCGACGTCGCCCAGGCGCACGCGGTCCAGGATATCGGCGCGTTCCGGCAAGGACAGCAGTCCATTGATGGCCGCGCTGCTGGCGATCCCGCGCGCTTCGAGACCGGCGACCTGGTCGGCCATCAGCGCCACCAGCGGCGAGATCACGACCGTCAATGCGCCGGTCTTGTCATAGCGCGACAGGGCGGGAATCTGGTAGCACAGCGACTTGCCGGTGCCGGTTGGCAAAATGCCCAGCACATGCCGCCCCGCCATAGCGGCCTCAACAATGGTTTGCTGCAGGGGTTTGCCGTCGTCGCCCGCCGGCTCCGGCCTGAAAGCGTCGAATCCGAACCAGCGCTGCAATTCCTTGCGGGCATCGTGGCGCTCGGCGCACCAGCCACAGGCGGGATCGCCACACGGCGTGTCGCGCAGCCTGCGCACGATGTCGCCGGCTTGCGGGTACTGGTGCCGCACCCAGGGCGGCATCACCGAGTTGCTGCTCGACACAGACAGCCAGGCGAGCGCATAGGCAAGCGGCCAGCCTAGCTCGTGCGCCTCCTCGACGCAGCGACCTGCCTGCGTGGCGCAGCCCAGGCCATCGAGATAACGTGCAATCGCGGCGCGCCCTGTGTCGTCGGAGGGACGCGGCAGGCGCCGGATCGTCGTGAAAAAGGCGTTCAGGCCGGATACCGTGGTATCGGTCGTGGTCAGCCAGTGCCAGGCAGCCAGGAGATCGGGGTCGCTGCGCGCCGTGTCCTGCAGCGCCGCCAGCTGGTCGCGCAAGACATGCAAGGTCAGCCGGGCGTCGAGTTCCGGGTCGTTCAGCTGGCCGCGCTGGAGTTGCCCGTCCTGGTAATGCTTGACCAGGCGGTGGTAGGGGTTGCGCGGAAAGGCCAGCGGATTCAGGCAGAGCGTGTCCACCACCGGCAGCTGCAACAGCTTCAGGTCGGGACTGGCTGCCGCCAGGTGCGCCCGGTCGAAGGCGATGAAGTTGTGGCCAAGGACGAATGCCGCCGCGCCGGCGAATTCGTCGAGCATTGCCAGAGCCTGGGCCAGGTCGCCGCGACGGAACACACAGGCATTGCCGGTGTCGCCGAGCACGCCGGCAAAGGCATGGATCGTGTTGTCCGTGACACCGACTTCGAGGTCGATGGAAATGCAGCGCGGCGCAAACGCCGCCGCTTCCGCGGGCCGTGCCTGCATATCCGGCGGCGTACCCGGTGAAGCGTGCTGCACCGTATTCGTGTCAATCGACAGCATGGTCTTCATGAAGCGGCCGGCCCCGGAAGGATGCATCAGGCGCCAGGAGAAGCGCGCCTGCCCGGGCCTGGCGGGAAACGAGACTTATTTCTTGTCCGTCGGCGGCACCGGCGGGAACGGGAAGGCGCTGAACAGGGCCTTGCTCTGGTTCTGCATCTGCTCCTGCATCTGCACGAACAGATTCTTGCTCTGGTCGATGTAGTTGTTCATCATGCCCTGCATCATCGGGCCCTGGACATTCATGAACTGGGTCCACATCTCCGGGCTGAAGGGCTTGCCTTCCAGCGCGCCGGCGGCGTTGCTGGTGAACTTGTTCTGGATGTCGGTGAACGCCTGGACATTCTTTTCCAGGTAAGAGCCCATCATGCCCTGCATCGCGTGGCCGTAGTAACGGATGATCTGGGCCAGCACCGAGCTCGAGAACATCGGCACGCCGTTCGCTTCCTCTTCGAGGATGATTTGCAGCAGGATGCTGCGCGTGAGGTCCTCGTTCGACTTGGCGTCGACCACGGTGAACTCGTCGGCATCCAGCACCAGCTGCTTCACATCCGTGAGGGTGATGTAGGAGCTGGTCTGGGTGTCGTACAAACGACGGTTCGGGTATTTCTTGATCAGGCGTTCAGTACTGTTTTTTGCACTACTCATCTCAAGTTCCATGTGTTGCGCAGGCTTCGTCGGCCGCGCTTTTGAATGATGACCATACAGCCGGTATGCACCGGTTCCTGCTGTCTCCGTATTGCTCTACAGGACCAGCAATGCGACATTGCTGGTGCAGGTGCAGCAATTAATGGTTTTACCACCCAATTTATTTCTAAGCAATACCCACACGCTCATCTGCGTACTCATCCGTACACGCTTAGTCGGCGCGAACCTTGACGTAACGCCCCGGCGCCGGCTCGGACGGCAGGTATTGCTCGTTGCCGGCCTGGGCTGGCGCCGGCACTTCCGCCCCACCATTCTCCTGCAGGAAGCGGGCCCATTCCGGCCACCAGCTGCCCTTGTGCTCTACCGCCCCGGCAAACCAGTCCTGCGGCGTGCGCGGACGGGTCTTGCCGTTCTTTTCGTTCACCCAGTAACTGCGCTTGCCCTTCGAGGCCGGGTTGATCACGCCGGCGATGTGGCCCGACGCCCCCAGCACGAAGCGGTTCGCCTTGGCCTTTTTCGGGTTCAGCAAATTCATCGACGCAAACGCGGCGGTCCAGGGCACGATGTGGTCTTCCTTCGAGCCGTAGATGAAGACCGGGGCGTCGATGCGGCCCAGGTCGACCTGCTCGCCGCAGACGGTCAGCTCCCCCGGTCGCTTGAGCTTGTTTTCCAGGTAAGTGTTGCGCAGGTACCAGCAGAACATCGGCCCCGGCAGGTTGGTGCTGTCGGCGTTCCAGTACAGCAAGTCGAAAGCCGGCGGGGTCTTGCCCTTCAGGTAGTTCTGCTGCACGTAGTTCCAGACCAGGTCGTTCGGGCGCAGGGCCGAGAAGGTGGTCGCCAGGTCGCGGCCCGGCATGATGCCGCCCTTGGCCAGGTTCTGCTCGCGCAGCGCCACCTGGGTTTCGTCGACGAAGACTTCGAGCACGCCGGTGTCGTCGAAATCGAGCAAGGTGGTGAGCAGGCTGAGGCTGGCGGCCGGCTGCTGGCCGCGCGCCGCCAGCACCGCCAGCGCGCTGGCGGCGATGGTGCCGCCGACGCAGAAGCCGAACACGTGGGTCTTCGGCTGGCCGGTGATCTCGCGCACCACGCCGATGGCCTCGATGGCACCACGCTCGACGTAGTCGTCCCAGCCCAGCGACCCCATCGATTTGTCCGGATTACGCCAGGACACCATGAACACGGTATTGCCCTGCTCCACGACGTAGCGCACGACCGAATTTTCCGGCTGCAGGTCGAGGATGTAGAACTTGTTGATACAGGGCGGGATCATCAACAGCGGCACTTCGCGCACCGTCGGCGTGGCCGGGCTGTACTGGATCAGCTGGAACAGTTCGTTCTCGTAGACCACCTGGCCCGGCGTGGTGGCGACATTCACGCCGACCTCGAAGGCCGACTCGTCGGACTGCGAGATGCGGCCCTTCTGCATGTCGGCCAGCATGTTCTGCAAGCCCTGGTTCAGGCTTTCGCCCTTGGTGTCGAGCATCTTCTTCTGCGCTTCCGGATTGGTTGCGAGGAAGTTCGCCGGAGACATGGCGTCGACCATTTGCTGTACCGCGAAGCGGATCTTCTGGTGTTCGCGCGGGGGCGCCTCGACGGCATCGGCCAGCGCCAGCATGAATTCGGCGTTCAGCAGGTAGGAGGCGGCCGAGAAGGCCGAGAAGGGGTTCGCCGTCCATTCGGAAGCGGAGAAGCGGCGGTCGTGCAGCTCGGGGGTTTTGCCGAGCATCATGTCTTGCCAGAGTTTGCCGGCTTTCTGCAAATAGTCCTGACGCAAGGTTTCCAGGCGGGCCGGCGCAATGCTAACCTGAAAGTCCTTCAGGATACCGGCCAGCGGGTTGGCGCCGAGCGCGGCGCCGTTCAGCGGATTGGCAGGGGCGCCATTCACGGCCGGCATCTTGAGCCATCCTTGCCAGGCCGACGGATCGGTCAGCTGGTTCATCCAGGAAGCGGCAAAAGCGTGGGGGTCGGGCATGTTCATGTCGGCGTCCGTTGTTTAGAATCGGTGGTCAACTGGAGAAAAGCATGTGGATCGTTGCAGTCGGCTGGGCCTATGTCGTCATCCTGATGGCGGCAACCGAAACCTCGGTGATCGCCGGAATTATGACTTTTTTCGGCTATTGCGTGTTGCCCTTGTCTATACTTTTTTATATCGCCGGGGCGGGAAAGCGCCGTCAGCGTCGCGCCGGCGCATCGGCTTACCCGACAGCAAGGCCAGAATCCAGGCCTGACGGCGCCGACGCTAGCATGCCGTTGACGAGCCCAGGCTTCTTCCTGCCCTCGCCCGACAGCAGCGACAGCAGCGACTGCGGCAGTACGGACAGCGGCAGCGGCGGTGACTGCGGCGGCGGCGATGGTGGCGGTGGAGGCGGCGACTGACAGAGTATTGATGACGCCGGCCAGCCTCACTTGAGCCAGATCAAACTCGCCTGGCGCCCCGTCACGCCATCGCGGCGGTACGAATAAAAACGGTCGCGCTCGGTGGCGGTGCAATGGATGCCACCGGCAATGCTGCTTACCCCATCGCGTTCCAGCATCAGCCGCGCCAGCGCGAAGATATCGGCCAGGTACTTGCCGCCGAGTTCAGGCTGGCGACGGAAGGCAAAGCCGATGTCCACGCCCGGCAAGGCCGCGGCAAAACTGTCGAACACGTCCT
Organism: Massilia sp. BAP21; assembly: GCF_057801335.1. Classification (NCBI taxonomy): domain Bacteria; kingdom Pseudomonadati; phylum Pseudomonadota; class Betaproteobacteria; order Burkholderiales; family Oxalobacteraceae; genus Massilia; species Massilia sp. BAP21. The sequence goes on along the minus strand of NZ_CM173596.1, from coordinate 4,501,334 downwards.
GCCCCACCTCGAAGGCCAGCGGGCCGATCGCCGGGCCCATCCAGGCGGTGATCTCCCCTGCCCCGGCCGCGCGCATCGCCTTCAGGGTTTCTCCCAGCACCCCGCCGGCCAGGCCGCGCCAGCCGGCATGCGCTGCACCCACCACCTTGCCGCCGCGGTCGGCAAACAGCACCGGCAGGCAGTCGGCGGTGAGGATGGCGCACACCACGCCCGGCTGATGGGTGATGCTGGCGTCGCCGACGCGCACCGGCTGGTCCGGGCCGACCGTCGCCGCATCGACCACACCGTTGCCGTGCACCTGCGAAATCCAGGCCGGCCGCCCCGGCAGCAGGGCCTGCAGGCGCGCGCGGTTCCCGGCCACGGCCTGCGGGTCGTCGTTCACGTGCAGGCCGAGGTTCAGCCCGCCGCCGCCGAGGCCATCGTCGTACGGGCCCTGCGACACGCCGCCGGCGCGCGTGGTGGCCAGTGCGCCGATGTTCGCCGGCGCATCCGGCCATTCCGGGACGATCAGGCTGGCCGCGTCCATTACACGGCTTCCGGTTCTTCGATGCCGGCCTGGGCGATCAGTTCGGCAAAGTCGGCGGCCAGCGGCACGATCCATTCGCAGTGCTCGCCGGTGGCCGGGTGCACCAGGCCGAGGCGGCGCGCCTGCAGGGCCTGGCGGTGGAACACCGGACTCAGGTGGGTCTTGCCATACACCGAGTCGCCGACCAGGCCGAAGCCGATCGACAGCATGTGCACGCGGATCTGGTGGGTGCGGCCGGTTTCCAGCGAGCAGCGCACCAGGCTGACCGGACGGCGGTCGAGCATGCCTTCGGCCACGCGCTCGTAGTGGGTGATCGCCGGTTTCGCGCCCATGCCGGTCGAGACCGCCATCTTGACGCGGTCCTTCGGGTGACGGCCCATCGGCGCGTCGATGGTGCCCGACAGGTTCGGCGTGCCCCACACCAGCGCAAAGTATTCGCGCTTCACGGTGCGCGCCTGCAGCTGGCGCACCAGGTCGGTCTGGGCGGCCAGGGTCTTGCCGACGACCATCAGGCCGCTGGTATCCTTGTCGAGGCGGTGCACGATGCCGGCGCGCGGCACCGAGGCCAATTGCGGCGCATGGTGCAGCAGGCCATTCAAGAGCGTGCCCGACCAGTTGCCGGCGCCCGGGTGCACGACCAGGCCGGCCGGCTTGTTGATCACCATGATGTGCTCGTCTTCATAAACGATGTTCAGGGCGATTTCTTCGGGCGCAAAGGCGGTGTCCTCGGGCGCCGGCTGCGGCTCGACGACCACGGTTTCGTCGCCATAGGCGGTGTTCTTGCCGCGTGCCGGCTTGCCGTCGACCAGCACGTGGCCGCCCTCGAACCACAGCTGCAGGCGGCTGCGCGAGAACTGCGGCACCAGGCTTGCCACGACCTTGTCGAGGCGCTGGCCGCAGGCGTCAGCGCCGAGGTGCAGGGTGATTGGAGAGAGGTCGATGCCGGTCGCAGGAGGGAACTCGGCAACGATGTCGTCGTCGAACTCGGGGTCCAGGGGCAATTCCGCCGAATTCGGCGCAGGAGTTAATATCACGTCAGTCCCATCGGCTATAATCAGCCGTTCGTTGAATCTAGGTAAAACTTTTCTGCAAAAAGCTATGCAAAAAAAATTGTTGGTGGTGGTTGCTACGAGTGCCTTGCTGGCCCTGTCCGGTTGCGGCATGTTGCCGTCGAAAACCGACGAGACCCAGAAGTGGTCAGCGGAGAAATTATACGCTGAGGCACGCGAAGAGATGAGCGCCGGCCAGTACGAAGCCGCGATTGCCCTGTTCCAGCGCCTGGAATCGAACTATCCGTTCGGCACCTATGCCACCCAGGCACAGATGGAAATTGCCTACGCCCACTACAAGGCGAAGGACCAGGCCGAGGCGCTGGCCGCGGTCGAGCGTTTCATCAAGCTGCACCCGAACCACCCGCAAGTCGACTACATGTACTACCTGCGCGGCCTGATCAATTTTAATGACCAGATCGGCTTCCTGAGCATCATCTACTCGCAGGACCCGTCGGAGCGCGACCCGCGTGCCACGCGCGAAGCGTTCGCCGCGTTCAAGGCCCTGGTCGACCGCTACCCGAACAGCAAGTACGTGCCGGACGCGGTTGCGCGCATGAACTACCTGATCAACGCGATGGCCCAGTACGAAGTGCACGTGGCGAACTACTACTTCCGCCGCGGCGCCTACATGGCGGCCCTGAACCGCGCGCAGAACGCGGTGAGCGACTACAGCGAATCGCCGTCGCGCGAGGAAGCGCTGTTCATCATGGTGCGCTCCTACGACAAGCTCGGCATGTTCGACCTGCGCGACGACACCCAGCGCGTATTACTGCGCAACTACCCGGACAGCCACTTCATCAACCCGAACGCCAGCGGCGATGCGCCGTGGTGGAAGTTCTGGTCGAAGTCGGGTCCGAAGCCGGCGCCGAAGGATGTGGTGGCAAAATAATCACCGCATTGCGGTGATGTGAACATCGTTGGCGCGGGATACGGCCACAGTCCGTAGGGTGGGCACTCCGTGCCCACCCTACGGTTGAAGCCGCGGGCCGACAATCGATTGCCGCCGCGGGCCACAATCAAGCGTCGATCTTGCGCCGGAATACCCAGGTCCGCTCCTTCGATTCCTCCGGCACGAACGCATACCCATCCACATCGAACTCCTTCAATGCCTCCGGATCAGTGACCCCGTTCTCGATCGCATAGCGCGCCATCATCCCGCGCGCCCGCTTGGCGTAGAAGGAAATGATCTTGTACTTCCCGTTCTTCCAGTCCTCGAACACCGGCGTGACGACCGGGGCGGTGAGCAGCTTGGGCTTGACCGACTTGAAGTACTCTTCCGAGGCCAGGTTGACCAGCGCCGCCGATCCTGTCTTCTCCAGCTCGGCATTCAGGGCGCGCGTGATGGTCTCGCCCCAGAAGGTGTACAAATCCTTGCCGCCCGGATTCGCCAGCTTCGTACCCATTTCCAGCCGGTAGGGATGGATCAGGTCGAGCGGACGCAGCAGGCCGTACAGGCCCGACAGGATGCGCAGGTGGCGCTGGGCGAAGTCGATCGCCTCGGGCGGCAGGCTGCGCGCATCGAGTCCGCCGTAGACGTCGCCGTCGAAGGCCATCACGGCCTGGTGGCCGTCGGCGTGGTCCGCCGTCCAGCTGGCGTAGCGCGCCACGTTCAGCGCCGCCAGGGCGTCGGAAATGTGCATCAGGTCGCCCACCTGGCCGGGCGACAGATCGCGCAGCACGCCGATCAACTGGCTGGCGCGGTCGATGAAATCGGGGAGCGTGTGCTCCCGGGTGGGAGTCGGGGTATCGAGGTCGAGGGATTTGGCGGGCGAAATGACAAGCAGCATAGAAACCTAACAGCGCAAACGCAAAAGCAATTAATATTTCCTATATGATACCCGCTTCCGCACCAACCATCGTCCTCGATACCAATGTCTGCCTGGATCTGTTCGTCTTTCACGACAAACGCTGGGACAGCCTGCTGCAGGCGCTCGAACGTGGCGAGGTCCGGGCCGTCACGCGCGCCGACTGCCGCGACGAATACCGGGTCGTGCTGCACTATCCCCACCTGCCGCTCGACGAAGCCAGCCGCGAACAGGCCGCCGCCCGCTTCGACGCCCTGATTGCCGTGGTGGCGCCGGACAGCAAGCCGGTCCGCCTGCCGGTCTGCAGCGACCGCGACGACCAGAAATTCCTGGAACTGGCGCGCGACGCGCAGGCCGCCATCCTGGTCACGAAAGACAAGGCCTTGCTGAAGCTCGGCCGCAAGACCCAGCAGGCCGGCATGTTCCGCATCATGCTGCCTGAAGCCTGGGTCAAGGCGCAGGCCGCAAGCCAGCTAGAATAGGCGAATTCGTAGCCTAACCCGCAACCGTCCCGGAAGACCATGAGCACTCCCGTACTGCAGTCGCGCCTGCCCGCCGTCGGCGCCACCATCTTCTCCACCATGTCGGCCCTCGCCCTCGAGCATGGCGCCGTGAACCTGGGCCAGGGCTTCCCCGACTTCGGCTGCGACTCGCTGCTGCTCGACTACGTCAACGAGGCGATGCGCGCCGGCCATAACCAATACCCGCCGATGCCGGGCGTGCCCGCCCTGCGCGAGGCGATCGCCGCCAAGATCGGGCGCCTGTACGGCCGCGCCTACGACGCCAACACCGAGATCACGGTCACCGCCGGCGCCACCCAGGCGCTCACCACCGCCATCCTGTGCTGCGTGCATCCCGGCGACGAAGCCATCGTCATCGAACCGGCCTACGACAGCTATGCGCCGGCGATCGCCCTGGCCGGCGGCGTGGCGGTGCCGGTCTGCATGGAAATCGGCCCGGATGGCTACAGCCTGCCCTGGGACATGCTGGCCGCCGCCGTCACGCCGCGCACCCGCCTGATCGTGATCAATTCGCCGCACAACCCGACCGGTTCGATCCTGCGCGGCGCCGACCTCGAACGCCTGGCGCAGATCGTGGCCGGCACCGATATCCTGATCCTGTCGGACGAGGTCTACGAGCACATGGTCTACGACGGCGAACGCCACGCCTCGGTGGCCAGCCATCCGGTGCTGGCCGAGCGCGCCTTCGTGGTGTCGAGCTTCGGCAAGACGTATCACGTGACCGGCTGGAAGGTGGGCTATGTCGCCGCGCCGGCGCCGCTCAGCGCGCAATTTCGCAAGCTGCACCAGTACAACGTGTTCACGGTGAACACGCCGATGCAGCATGGGCTGGCGCGCTACATGGCCGATCCGGCGCCCTACCTGGAACTGCCGGTTTTTTACCAGCGCAAGCGCGATCTGTTCCGCGCCGGCCTGGCCGACACCCGCTTGCGCCTACTGCCGGCCGACGGCACCTATTTCCAGTGCGTCGACTACAGTGCCGTTTCAAGCATGCCGGAAGCCGAATTCGCGCAGTGGCTCACGAGCGAGTGCAAGGTCGCGGCGATCCCGGTCTCGGCCTTCTACAGCCAGGCCCGGAAATCGGGCATCGTGCGCTTCTGCTTTGCCAAGCAGGACGATACCCTGCAATTGGCGCTGGCGCGCCTGGCGCGGCTGTGAAGCCCGATCACGACAACAGGGTGATATGCGCCGCGCTGCCTTGATCCCCCTGCTGCTTGCCATGCCGCTTGCCATGGCTACCGTTCCGGTGGACATCTATCCTCCTGCACGGGAGCACGCCTGCAGCATGGCCAGGCCATGCCCGGTGGCGGTCCTGGGTCCGGGATATGGGATGGCAGGTTCCGACTACGGCTTTGTCGTCAGGTACTTGAACGAGGCCCGCTACCTGGTCCTTGTCCTGCGCGACAGTGCGGGGGGCGTGCAACTGGACCGGAGCGGCCGGATGTCGGAGCAGGTGCAGGCTATGGCGCGGACGGCCTCGCAATCGATTGCCGCCGCGGCCGACGCGAACGCGCCGCTGTACCGGGCGTTCGACTGGCGGCGCCTCCTTCTGGTCGGGCATTCGCTGGGCGGTGACAGCGCAGCCCGGTTCGCTGCCGATTACCCGGGCCGCGTATCCGGCCTGATCAGCCTCGACAGCCGGCGCGTCGCTTTGCCGCGCTCAGCCGATATCCCCGTCCTGACCATCCGGGCCAGCGACACGGTAGCCGACCCCGGCGTCCTGCCGGACGAGGAAGAGCGCAAGCGCTACGGCATCTGCGTGGTCCGCATCGAAGGCGCGCGCCACAACGATATGCACGATGGCGGGAGTGCGCAGCTGAAGGCCATGATCCTGTCGGCCATCGGCGTCTTCCTGGCTCCTGCGCCACTTCCGACCTACGCTTGCGCTCGCGACACCAGGCTGGACTGACCGGCCCGGCGCGCACGCCGGGCGACACCCTGTCGCCCCGGCCACTCCATGCATGATGAATAAAATGCAAGCATACTGGTGTGCTAACGGCTGGGAGCGCTTAAAATTCCTTCCATGAACACGACACCACTGCGCCTGCTGTCCCTTGCTCTCGCCATGAGCCTGCCCCTTGCGGCATGCAAGAAAAACGCCGATCCCGCCCCGCCGATCCCGCCCGGCATGCCTGCCCCGGCCGACGGCGCCAAGGCGCCTGGCGTCGAACCCACCGCCCGTTCGGCGGCAACCGCGGCTGCCGCCAACGCCGACACCGCGGCAGCAAAAGGCGCGCCCGGCGCGATACCGGCGATTCCCTTCGACTTCTCCACCGTGGCCGAAGCGGCCGGAGCGGTTCCGCCCTTCCCCTACGTCGACTATCCGCCCAAGGTGCATTCGGGCGGGCGCTGGACGCGCGAGACCCCGATGGACCGCGTCTACGTGATCCTCGGCGACCATCTGCATGCGCTGGAAGGACGCGTCATGACGCGCCAGTTCGCCCACCGCGACGCCGAGATGTCGGAACTCGAGGTACGCCGCAATTACGAGAACGCGCTGGCGGCAATCGGCGCGATCAAGGTGAACACCGTACAGCCCGACAATCCCGCCATCGTGGCCGCCGCCGGCGGCGACGACTACTTCCTGCGGAAATCGATGCTGATGATCCCGGACCTGGGCATGTCCTACGATGTCTACCTCGCCCGCAAAGGCAATGCGCGCCACTGGATCGTGGTCACGACCAACGACAGCGAGACCGGCCTGCTGACCGTCGAGGAAAAACCTTTCGCCCAGACCGTCGGCCTCGAAGGCAGCCGGGACACGCCGGTCGCAGCAAGCGGCAGCCCGGCAACGGCGGCGCAACCGGTGGACATTGCCAGCCTACCTGTGTCCACGGCGGCGCTGCCGCCTTTCCCTTACCTGGCCTATCCGCCGGGCCTGCACGAGGGCTCGCAGTTCACGCGGCATGCCAACTTCGATGCCGTGAGCATCATCGTCGGCAATCAGTTGCGCAGCGTCGAAGGCGAGGTCGAGACGCGCACCTTCCCGATCAAGAACGCCAACCTGTCGGCGTGGGCGGTGCGCCGCAACTACGAAGCGGCGGTCAAGGCCCTGGGCGGCGTGAAGGTGAACGCCGTCGGTCCGGAGGACCAGGCCCTGCTCGCTGCCAACACCCGCAAGGACAAGAGCGGCAAGGAGATCACGGAATACACGCTCCGCAAGGACAAGATGCGCTATCCGGACCGGACCATGTCCTACGACAGCTACCTGGTACGCACGCCCGAGGCGAACGTCTGGCTGGTGCTGATGTTCAACGACAGCGAAACCCGCCTGCTGGCGGTGCGCGAAAAGGCGATGCAACAAAGCGTGGCCCTGGTCACGGCCGACGCCATGCGCAAGGAACTCGACGCCAGGGGCCGGGTCGCCCTGTACATCAACTTCGATACCGACAAGGCCAGCCTGCGCGCCGACGGCAAGCCAGCCGTCGACGAGATCACCAGGCTGCTGAAAGCCGATCCGGCACTGAAGCTGGCCATCGAGGGCCACACCGACAACAGCGGCGATGGCGCGCACAACCTGGCGCTCTCGAAAGCGCGCGCCGACACGGTGCTGCAGGCCCTGGTGCAGGACGGCATCGACGCCAGGCGCCTGCGCACGGCCGGCCACGGGGCCGGGCAGCCGCTGGCGGACAACAGGGACGACGCCGGCCGCGCGAAGAACCGCCGCGTCGAGCTGATCAAGCTCTAGCCCCCATCCGGCCTGGCCGGCTTACCGAGCTTGCCCAGCTTGGCCAGGATGCTGGCGATGATGCCCAGCGTGCCGATCGTTGCCATGAATGCGTCCAGCATGGTGTCTCCCTTCGGTTAGCGCTCCAGCAGCGCGGGTGCGTAGGTCTTGGCGAAAAAGGCCGCCGTGATGCAGGAGGTGGCCAGCAAGGTGACGGCGCGCACCACGTCGGCAGGCGCGCGGCGGCCCAGCCAGGCGCCGCCATAGCCGCCGGCCAGCGCGCCGGCCAGCATGCCCAGGGTGGCCGGCCAGTGCACGGCATCGGCCAGCACGAAGGCCAGCACGGCCACGGTGTTCGCCGCGCTCACCAGCAGCGTGCGCGGCGCGTTTAGCCCCTTGAAGTCGCGCCGGTCGAGCAGGCCCCAGACCGCGAGCATCATGATGCCGACCGCACCGCCGAAATAACCGCCATACACGCCCAGCCCGAACTGGATAGCCAGCACGGCAGGCGCGCGGATGCGCCAGCGCGCGCGCAGGGCGTCGCCGATGCGCCGGCCGCAGGCCAGGGCCAGCAACGCCACCAGCAGCAGCCAGGGCAGCACGAAACGGAATGCGGTCGCCGGGGTATGCAGCAGCAACAGCGCCCCGAGCAGGCCGCCGGCCAGCGTCGTCCCCAGCAGCGCGCGCAGCGGCACGCCGCCGATCGGACCCAGCCCGTCGCGATAGGCCCAGGCGCTCGCCAGCCCGCCCGGGAACAGGGCCACCGTACTCGAAGTATTCGCCTGTACCGGAGGCACGCCCGCCATCATCAGGGCCGGCAGGCTGACGAAGGAACCGCCGCCGGCCAGCGCATTCATGGCGCCGGCCAGGATGCCCGCGGAAAAGGTGAGGAAGATCGTGTGCATGGCAACCATCCTAGTCGTGGCCAGCACCGTAGGCAATCTGGCAATTCCGGTGCTAGACTTCGGTTTTGACGAAGGCAGGAGCATCGACATGCGGTTCGACCTGGTGGATTTGCGGCTCTTCCTGAGCGTGGTGGAATGCGGCAGCCTGACCCACGGCGCCCGCGCGATGCACCTGGCGCTGGCCTCGGTCAGCGCGCGCATCGCAGGCATGGAAGAAGCGCTCGGCGCGCCCCTGCTGGAGCGCAACCGGCGCGGCGTGCGCCCCACGCCTGCGGGCGAGGCGCTGGTGCGGCACGCACGCTCCATCCTGGAGGGGGTCGAGCAGATGCGCGGCGAGATGCGCACCTATGCCACGGGATTGAAGGGCCGCATCCGGCTGCTGTCGAACACGGCCGCCATGGCCGGCTTCCTGCCGCCGCGGCTCTGCCGTTTCCTGGCCGCGCATCCCGACCTGGCGATCGACCTCGACGAGCGGCCCAGCGTGGAGATCGTCCAGGCCCTGGCCGACAAGCGCGCCGACATCGGCGTCGTGGCCGACATCACGGAACTGACCGCCCTGCAGACCCAGCCCATTGCCAGCGACCAGTTGGTGGTGGTGGCAGGCCATGGACACCGGCTGGCGCGGCAGGCAGGCGTGGCCTTTGCCGACATCCTGTCCGAGCCGATCGTGGGCATGGCCGACACCGCGCTCGAAACCCACCTGGCCGAACGCGCCGCGCGCCTGGGACGCCAGCTCGACTACCGCATCCGCTTGCGCACGAGCGAGCACGTGGCCATGTATGTCGAAGCGGGCATCGGCGTATCGATCATGTCGGCGGCGCTGGCCGCCGGCATCCGGCGCGACCTGGCGATTTTGCCGCTGGCCGAAGCCTGGGCCGCGCGCGGGCTGTATTTGTGCGCGCGCGACTTCGCGGCCTTGCCGCCGCATGCCGGCCTGCTGGCGCGCCAGCTGATGAAAGACGCCGGCTAGCGCGCCACCTGCTGCAGCTTGCGCTCGACAAAGCCCTGCAGCTCGCCCGACAGCGTTCCCGATGCCTGGGCGCGGCGCCAGGCGTCGGCCGCCTCGGCGTTGCGCTTCTCAGCCTGCAGCGACAGGCCCAGGCCCATCCACCACACGCCGTTGTCCGGCGCGCCGCGCAGCGCGGCGGTGTACTCGTCGATCGCCTCGCGGTGGCGGTTCTGGCGCTGCAGGGCGCCGGCCAGGAAGGCGTGGTATTCGCCATTACCGTTCGCGTAGGGCAGCGTGCGCAGCAGGGTCTCGATGCCGCTGCCGCCGCGTTCGATCTGCAGGCGCGCCAGCAGCATCGCCATGGCGGGCTGGCGCGCGTCCAGCGCCAGCGCGCCCTGCAGCTCCAGCACCGCTTCGTCGCTGCGCTTGTTCTCGACCAGCAGGCCGACCAGGGTCTGGCGCGCCGCGTCGTGGCGCGGGTTGATGCCCAGGGTCTGCTGCAGGCCGGCGATGGCTTCGTTGACGCGGCCTTCCTGCAGGCTGGCCAGGGCGCGGCGGTAGGTATTGTCGGCGCGCTGGACGGTCGTTTCGCTGCGGCCCTGGACGCCGTTCGCGGGCGCCGCCGGGGCTTCGGCGTCGGAAGCGGTGGCGCTTTCCCTGCGCTTCAGGGCCGCGACCGAGGCCGCGTCGCCGCGCGCGCTGGCTGGCGCGCGCTGCGCTGTCGCGGGCGCGGCGGCCTCGGCACGCTTGCGCTGCGGCGCCGCTTCGGGTTCGGCTGCGCGCGGCGCCGGCCCAGGGCCGGCGGCGGGTGGGGCCGTGTCGGGCGCGGGTGCCACCTCGGCCACGGCAACCGGCGCAGGGTCGGCCGGTGCCGGTGCCGGTGCTGGGGCCGACGCCGGTGCCGCGGGCTGCGGCGCCACGGCCGCCACCGGCTTGGCATCGAAGCTCTTGCCCTTCAGCGGCAACAGCATCCAGCCGGTCACGCCCAGCGCCACGGCGATCAGGCCGGCGGTGATAGCGGCAATCCGCCGCTTCGAGCGCAGCGCCGCTTCCGGCGCCACCGGCTTCACATCGGACGCGATGTCCGCGCTGCGCGCACTGCCGCGCGCGTCGAGGTCCTGCAGCATTTTATTTATCAGGCTCATCGTACAAGGGTCCAGGCAAGTCCTGCGGCCATCGCGGCCAATGCGCCCACGCCGGCCAGCCAGGGCCAGCTACGGCTTCGCGCCGCCAGGGTGTCCGCGGCAGCGGCGGCCACGTGCGCGGCCGTCACCTGCTGGCGTCCCTGGCCGTAGCACAGCATCAGCGCCTTGTGCGCGAGGATGTTCACCAGGCGCGGGATGCCGCCGCTGGCGCGGTACAAACGGGAGATGGCGGACGCGGAAAACAGGCGCGCGCCGCCGAAACCGGCCACGCGCAGGCGGTGCGCCACATAGTAATCGAGGTCGTCGCGCCCGAGCGGGCCGAGGTGGTAGTGAAAGGTGATGCGCTGGGCCAGCTGGCGGATCGACTCGCTCTCCAGCTTGCGGTTCAGTTCCGGCTGGCCGAACAGCACGATCTGCAGCAGCTTGCGCTTTTCGGTTTCCAGGTTCGTGAGCAGGCGCAGCGCTTCCATGGTCTCGAGCGGCAGCGCCTGGGCTTCGTCGATGCACAGCAGCACGCGCTTGTCCTGGCCCGCCAGGCGCAGCAGGTGGTGCGTGATGGTTTTCAGCAGCTGGTGCTGGTCCACCTCGGGTCCAAACGACAGTTCCAGCTCGTCGGCCAGGGCCAGCATCAGGCTGCGCGGTTCCAGGTAGGGGTTCGGGATGTAGGCGGTGATGAAATCCTCGCCCAGGGTTGCCATGAACTTGCGGCACAACAGGGTTTTACCCGTACCGACCTCGCCCGTGATCTTGATGAAGCCTTCGCCGCCCCGCGCGGCGACCAGCAGGGTGTTCAGCGCTTCCTGCGAGCGCGGGCTGCCGAAAAAGAAACTCGTGTCCGGCGTGATCCCGAACGGCAGCTCGCGCAGGCCGAAATGCGCTTCGTACATCAGCGGCGCTCCAGCTGGCGCGGATCGAGCTGCTCGATGCGGCGCGTGGCGTCCAGCAGGTCCTGGTTCCAGCTGTTGGCGCTGTCGACGATGGTCGGCTTGATCAGCACCACCAGCTCGCGCTTCTGGTTGACCTTGTTCTTGTTGCGGAACAGCGCGCCCAGCACCGGCACGCGGCCGGCGCCCGGCAGCTGGCTGGTGTCGTCGGTCGAAGCCTGGCGCATCAGGCCACCGATGGCCACCACCTGGCCGTCCTGGCCGCGGACAATACTGTCCAGTTCCGAGGTGCTCGATGCCGCCAGCGGCAGGCTCAGGTTGCCGGCCGATCCCAGGTTCACGCCCTTGGTCACGGTGCTGACCTGGCTCACCGACGGGTGCACGTGCAGCAGGATGTTGCCGGCGTCGTCGATCTGCGGCGTCACGTCGAGCACCACGCCCGAGAAGAAGGGCTGCAGGGTAACGCTCGGGGTCACGGTGTCGCCGGTGGCGTTGCTGGTGATGTTGGTCTGCACGCCGGTCACGTAGAACTCGTCGGTGCCGATCTTCAGCACGGCCTTCTGGTTGTTCACCGCCGCGATGCGCGGGCTGGACAGCACGTGCACCGTGCCCTGCTGCTCGAGGAAGGAAATCAGCGCCGCGAAGTTATTCGTCTGCACCGCCAGGCCGAACAGCGAGCCGGCGGCATTCGCCGCGTTCGACAGCGAAAAGCCGGTGCTGGCCGACAGCCCGGTGCCGTTGGCGATCACCGGCGGCTGGCCGCCGGTGTAGGGCAGCGGCGCCAGGCCGGTGCCCGGCGAGATCAGGCCGCCGGAGACGCGGTTCGGGTGCGAGCTCTTGATCGAGGCGAACGAGGCCCAGTTGATGCCGCTCTGGAACTGGTCGTTCAGTTCCACTTCCAGGATCTTCGCTTCCAAAATCACCTGGCGGTCGACCGACAGCTGGGTCGCCTTCAGGTAGGCGTCGACGTTGCGCAGTTCTTCCGGCATGGCGCGGATCACGATCACGCCCGATTGCGGGCTGACCACCAGGCTGCGCCCGTCCTGCTTGCCGCCGACGATGGCTTCCAGCGACAGCGCCAGGTCGCGCCAGAAGTCGTTGTTCGAGACCGTGTTGACGTCGCTGCTCTGGACCCCGTTGCCGTTCTGGCTGTTCGGGTCGTTCGGGTTGTTGTTATTGTTGCGGTTGTTCTGGTTGTTCTGGTTGTTGTTGCCGGAGCCCTGGTTGCTGCCGTTGTTGTTGTTGCCGGCATCGGACACCGAGGTCGAGGTCACGCGCAGGTTCGAGCTGCCGCTGCGGTTGCCGACCAGGTAGTTCACGCGGAACATGCGGGTCTGCATGGTGAGCGGGCGGATCGTCACGCGGGTGCCGTCGATCCTGTAGTCGTAGCCGTACATGTCGCGGATCGCATCCAGGGTCTCGGCCAGGGTCACGTCCTTCAGGTTGGCGGAGATATTGCCGTCGACCTCGGGATGCACCACCATGTTGTAGCGGGTGCCGGCCACGATCGAGCGGAAGAACTGCTGCGCCGGCACGTTGTTGAAGGCGACGTTGAAGCGTTCCTCCAGCGTCGGGCGCGCCTTCGGCAGTTCGCGCGCCAGGGTCGCGGCCGGCGGCAGCAGCGCATCGGCGACGGCATCGCCGGCCGCCGGCGTGCCGGGCGCCGGCGCGCCGGCGGCGCTGGCCCTGGCCACCTCGCGCTTGATGCTGTCGTAGGTGGCGTGCGGCGGCGTGGCCTGGCAGCCGGCCAGGAAGGCGGCGCCGACGAGCAAGGTGGAATGGAGGGTGCGTTTGTTCATCGTCATCTTGGTTCAGTCCTTGCGGGCGCGTTCGATGCCGCCGGCCGGCAGCGCGTTTCCAGGCGCATTCAGTTTCAGCACGCGACGTTCGCTCCCGCGTACCAGCTCGACTTCGTTCGGGGTCATGCGCGCCACGCGCGCGCCCTTGTAGCTGTCGCCGAGGCGCACCGTCTCGCCATCGATCACGGCCACGTGGCGCCCGCCGGGCTGGCGCGCGATCAGGACCGATTGCAGCCGCGGCCCGCTCGATGCCGGGGCGGCTGCACGGGCGCCGGCCCCGCCCGGGATCAGCTGGGCCGGTGGCCGGGTCGGGTCGCGCAGCGCCTGCGCGGCGGCCGGCAGGCAGGAGGCCCCCGCCAGCGCCAGCGCGAACACGACAAGGCAGCCGCGCTTCATAGCTTCATCCATTTGCGGTCCAGGCTCAGGGTGTACAGGGTCAGCGTCAGGCGCGAGGCCGGCCAGGTTTCCGCCTCGAGTTGCGCGCGGCCCCAGAACAGCTGGGTCGGCAAGCCTTCCAGCGCGTTCATGTAGGCGATCATGTCGAGGTAGTTGCCGCGCACGGTGATTTCCACGCCGTGGCGGTAAAGCAGGCCGGCGCTGCCGGGCTGGGCCTGGGCAGCCGGCGCCGCTGCCGGAACTGCGTCGGGCGCCGAGGCTGCCGCGCGGCGGCCCGCTTCGAGCACCGATTCCACCGGCAGCGTGCGCACCGACACCAGGGTCAGGCGGCCGTTCGCGCGCAGGATGCTGTCGAGCAGCGGCGCCATGCGCTCGGGCGCCACCAGGCCGTTCTGCATCGCGCGCAGCTGCCCGCCCAGTTCCTCGGTTTCCCGGCGCACCGCGGCCAGGCGGGTGCGCACCGCCGCGTCCGGATCGTTCCGGGCCGCTTCCACGCGCGCGCGGATCTCGTTGTCGATGCCCTCGATGTTGTTCTGCTGCTGGGTGATCTGGGCGTTCAGCGCGTCCTGCTTGCGCAGCTGCGGGCCGAGCGCGAAGAAGTGCATCAGGAAGACGATGGCGGCGGCGCAGGCCGCGAACACCATGATGCGCTCGCGCAGGCTGAGGGCATCGACGCGCGTGGCCAGCCTGGTCCATTGTTGTTTCATGTGCGCGGCGCCTCGGAATTCGATTGCAGGCTGAATTCGACATAGGGCGCCGGGCCGGCGGATGCGGCAGCAGGCGCCGCCTGCGCCGGCGCGCCGGCCTGCGGCTCGCGCGCCCCTTCCGAAATCTGCAGGCTGCCGAAGCCCTTGCCCTGCATGACCGGCTCGCGGGTCAGGCGGGTCAGGAAGCCCGGCACGCTTTCCGGATCGAGGGCGCGGCCGCGCACGCCGATGTCGGTGCCGGCGCCGGTGATCGTCAGCCCGGTCAGCCACAGGCCGTCCACATGCTGGCGCGCCAGCGCGCGGAAGTATTCCGCATAGCCGCGCGTGTTGCCGAGCTCCCCGCCCTGCAGCACGCCGGACACTTCGCGCAGGGTGGCGAGCTGGCGCTCGGCGTCCTGCACCGCCGCGACTAGGCTGGGGTCTTTCTGGCGCGGCGGGAATTCCGCGTTCACGGCCAGCAGCCGCGCCTGGCGCGCCTGCAGCTGGGCGGCGCCGGCGTCGGCCTGCTTCTGCAGCGCCGACACGCGGGCACTCCCGTACAGCCCCATCGCCACCACCCCCAGCACCAGCACGCCCAGGGACTGGGCCATGGTGCGGGTCGAGAAGATCTTCTTCTGCTGCAGGAAGATCGGATTGAACAGGTTGATCTGCTGGCTCACAGCACCGTCTCCTCATGGCGCAGGGCCGCGCCGAGCGGTACCAGGAAGCGCTGCTGCAGGGCCTTGTCGGCCAGTTCCGGCGCGCGCGCGAAATCGAAGAGCGCGGCCAGGTCGAGGGTATCGACCGGCATGTAGAGGTTGCTCGACAGGTATTCTTCGAGGCCGGCGATGGTGGACGGGGCCAGCACCAGCCTGGCCACGCTGATGAAGGAATACTGGCGCTCGAAGTTGTCGAGCGAGCGTTGCAGTTCCAGCGTGATGCGGTCGAAGCCGGCGTGCTTGCGCTCGTGGTCGGCGTCGAGCAGTTGTTCGAGCGCGATGTCGATGCGGCGCGTCAGGTACAGCTCGCCCTTGTACGACACGGTCAGCAGCCCGCCGTCTTCGCCGAACGAGAGCATGGCGACGCCGCGGCCCGCCGGCTCGACCAGCTTCGCGATGTTCCGCTGCGCCATTTCAGGAATGTCGATCACGGCCATGTCGATCTTCGCGCCGCTGAACAGTTTCTGGCGCCCTTCGATGATGCTGTTGCGCGCGGCGACCGCGAACATCGAGTGCTGGGCGCGGGTAGCGGCGCCGGCGTCGACCGGCAGGTCGAGCACGTCGATGGTGGCGTCGTCGATGTGGAAGTCGAGCATGTCCTTCAGGCGCCAGCGCACCGCCGTCTTCAGTTCGTCGGCCGCCACGTTCGGCGCGTCGACCGCCAGCATCTGGTATTCGCCGGCCGCAAGCACGGTGCTGCACTGGTAGGCGTTGGCATGCAGGTCGCGGCCCAGCTTTTCCAGCAGTTCCGGCGTTACCTTGCCCTGGTAAAACACCGCCTGGCGCACCTGCGGACGGATGTCCGGCGCGGTCTGCATGCTGACGGCGGCGATGCCGTCGCGCTGCAGGCTGATCGCCAGCCACCCTTCTCTTTTCTTTGCTCTTCTAAAAAAACGCATGCGGGTCCGGTTCGATGTTGACACGGGCTTCAGGCGCTGCCGACAGTGTCGCCAATAAAGCCTTGATTATATTCAAGTACGAAAACAAAGCGACACAATTCATTGCCACCTGCCTCGCTGCGCCACGCCGGCGCTTGCCTGTCGCCCCGCTTAGAACCTATCCCAGTAGGGAGGAGGAAGCTGGCGGCGATGCATGGCGAGCGCGGGCAAGGCGCGAGGAGGCCGCATGGCTAGCCATGCAACGACGAGCAACGCCGCCCCCGCTTGCCAGGCGCGCCGAAAGCGACTCATCCCTACTGGGATAGGTTCTTACTGCACGCCATACAGCTCGCGCAGGTAGATCGTCGAGGTCCGGGTGGCGGCAAAGCTCACGCGCCCGCGCGTGCTCGGCAGCCAGGACGGCGTCTTCATCTGCACCAGCACGCTGCCCACGTTGGCCGCGCCGGGCGCGGCCAGCCAGAAGGTGCCGGCGCCGCGGTTGCCGAGGTTGATGGCCTGGGACGAGCCGGCCTTCACGATGCCGGTGCTGCCGGTACGGCAGTTGTCGACGTTCTGGGCATCCCGGGCCGGTTCGACCGTGGTGCGGTTCAGGTTGCGCCGGCACGAGGTATACACGGCGTCGCCCGGTGCGATGCTCACCAGCGGCGGCACCGCCTCGTCGGCCCAGCTGTGGTTGACCCAGGCGCTGCCGGTCCAGTACTGGGCCTGCAGGCTGAGCGGCGTGCGCTGGGTATTCGCGCCCTGGGCGCTGCCCACATTCAGGCGCCCGTTGATGATCATTAGGCCATCTTCCTCGGACGGGATCGTCGCCGGGCGCTTCGACGACACCGTTTGCGCCGTGGCGTAGCCGGCTACCTGCTCTTGCGATTCGGCGCGCAGGTAGACCGCCGTCGGCGCCGTCCAGGCCGTGTTCGCCGGCTTGTCGGCATCGAAGGGCATGGCCAGCGTGTAGTTCGGCGACGCCAGCAGCGTGGCGTCGCCCGGGTTGGGGCTGGTGGCAATCGCCGCGAGGGTGCCGCCGACGGCTGGCGCGCCGCCCTTTGCCGCCGCCGCGCTCAGCGTGACGGGCTTGCGCCAGGCGCCAGTGAAGTTCTTCAGCGGCTGGCCCTCGCCGATGGCGTTGAAGGCCTTGACCTCGACATCGAAGTTTTGCCCCGAGTAGGCGGCCCCATTCACCGGGCTCGGCGCCGCCTCGCAGTTCATCGCCGCCTGGCAGGCCAGCGGCGTCGTCACGGTGGTGGTGTAGTAAGCCGGATAGAAGCGGCCGACCACGACCGGTGTGCCGCCGACCGCGCCGCTGCCCAGGTAGTCGGCGAGCCCCGGCTCCAGGTTGATGGCGCCCACTTCGCTGTAGTTCACCTGGGCGGAGAACACGTTGCCGTTTCTTGACTGGTTCGACCAGGCGAGTTTGCCGGCATCGGCCATGGGCGCCGAGGCAACGGCCGCCGTGGTGTGGGCGAAGTTCAGCTGCGGCACTGTCTTTTCCTTGCCAAAGCCCGGCGCCACGGTCTTGCCGTCGGCGAGCAGGGCCACGACCTCGACATTGAAGTCTTCACCCGCCCTGGCAAAACCCGTCCCGTCGGGATTGTTCACCTTCGGATTGGCGCCGCCGGCAGCGTTGGTGATGTTACGCGTCTCCACGCGCAGGGGCCGTGCCACGAACGGCTCCGTGGCCGCCGTCTTGCCCGCGGCCAGCAGGTTCAGATGCACGCTGCCGACGTCGGCATAGCCGAACACGGCCTGCGGCGGGATGGCGGCGCCGGCCGTGTTGATGGCAGCGGAGGCCTTGCCTGACGCGAACTTCATGTTGACCGAACTCGACCAGGAAGAAGCCGCCGTGACGGGCGGCACCGCCCCGTTTGGCGTACACACGGGCAGCGTGGCACCGGCATAGCTGGCGCCCACCGTGCCGCTCGCCGGGTCCAGGCAGCTCAGGCTGAACTGCATCGGCACCGTCGTTTCCTGGGTGCTGCTGAGGGCGATCGCCCGGTTGCCGCTCACCGCCGTCACGTAGATGGCGGCGCTGGCGCCGCCCGTCATCGTCGCATCGTACAAGGGGCAGGCCGGGGTATCGATGAGCGCGTTCGCGTCGCACGCCTTTGAGGTAAAGCGGTAGCCCGAAGCCGACACCACCGGCGCGGTGGCGGTCGCGGTATCGCTGGCCGTGTTGTTGCTGGCGTTGTTGTCCGTGGTGCCGCTCACCTGGGCGGTGTTGGTCAGGCTGCCCGCCTGGGTCACGCTCGCCGTCAGGACCAGCGGCGACGCATTCGTGTTCGGCGCCATCGAGGCCCTGTAGGTGCAGGTCACGACCTGGCCGCTGCTGGAGCAGGTCCAGTTGGTGCCGCTGGCGGATACATAGCTCATGCCGGCCGGCAGGGTGTCGACCACCGTTACCGGCCCGGCCTCGGTGTAGGGGCCGTTGTTGGTCACCTGCAGCGTATAGGTGGCCTTGCCGCCGACCTGCAGCGCACCGGCGGCGCGCGTCATCGCGATCGACAAATCGGACACTGGCAGCGTCGGCACCACCAGGATCTCGGCGTTCAGCAGCACCAGGTCCTGGCCGGCGCGGTAGGTGGTGGTCACGGTCGGCGCGTAGAAGATCCACTGCACCACCTCGGTATCGTAGACGTCGAAGTCGATGCCGTAGGAGTAAGGGTCGCGGTTGACGCTGCTCTTCGAGTTGAACTGGTTGCCGGCCGGGTTCATGTCGTCGCTCAGCTCCCTGCCTTCGAAGATCAGGGCTTCGCCGTCGGACAGCAGGCTGGCGTCGCCCTCCCAGCTGATGTAGCCGATGCGCGCCTTCTCGCGCGTCGGCAGCCACGGCGTGGGCCAGCGGAAGTTGGTCGCGGTGACCGTGTACTCGCTGTTCTGCAGGTAGCGGAAGCCTTCGTACAGGTTCAGGATGCGCTCTTCCTCGTTCGGATGCCCGTACACCACCAGCAGCGAAAAGCCGCCCAGCACGGCCTGCGACGCGCACCAGGGGCTGCCGGTCGATACCGTCAGGCCGGAGAAGGTATAGCTGCCGCTGCCCTTGGCCTTGACGATGTCGGTGACGTCGGCGGCACCGCCGAAGAAATTCAGGCCGTTGCCGACCGTGGTCGACGAATACTTGCGCGTCGCGGTGACCGTCTTGCCCTCCAGGACGACACTGTTGTCGGCGCTGTTGCCGGAACCGGCCCAGTAGAGCTGGGCCGACAGCACCGTGGCGCCGGACGGCATGGTCAGCATGGCGCTGCGGTTGGTGGTCGAGCCATACACCGAGCAGGCATCCCTGCTGTTGCTGTTGGAACGGATCGTGGCCTGGGTGCCGGTGAAATTGATGGCGCCATTGAAGGTCTGGGTCAGCGCCATCGCCGTATCGGCGCGCGCGGGGGCCGGCAGGGCCAGCAGCATGGCCAGCAGCATCCCCAGCACCATGCCCGCCCTGGACAGCAGGCCAACCCGCACCGCCCTCACAGTTGCACCTCGATCACGCGCTCGACGTAGTCGCGGCTGTTGGTCGGGGCCGGGCAGGCATTGCCGCCCGTGGTGCAGGCGGTGGCGCGGATGGTCCAGCGGCTCAGGTCGATGTTCGGATTGTCCGAGACCGGCCCCGGCGTCATGGTGCAGACCACGGTCACCACGAAGCCGGCCATGGTCGAGCCGGCCGGCAGCGCGAACGAATCGGTGCGGCTGGCCGCTGCGCTGCCGGGCGGGCAATAGGCGGCGCCTTCGGTGGAGCGGCGGAACACGGCCCACTCCACGCCGGCGCGGGCGGCCTGGTAGGCGCGCGCGCCCTGCTCGTCGAGCGCGCCGGACTGGCGCTGGGCGCCGAAGATCGAGACCATGGCCGTGGCCAGGCCGGCCAGCACCACCAGCAGGAAGATCGCGGTCACGAGACCGGCGCCGGCAGCGCGGCGGCGCGAAGGAACTGGCGTCGTTTGCTGCATCATGGCGTATTGTCCACGCGAACCTGGTGCACGAGGCGCACGGCGGGGTCGGCGATGTTACGGGTGCGCAGCGACAGCGACATCACCACCAGTCCGGCACGGCTGGAGGCGGCGGTCTCGTTGCGGAACAGATTGGCGCAGGTGGCCACGCGCGCGGCCAGCATCGCGGGCTGGACGCCGGCGGGCGGCACCGTCATGGCGGCATTGATCGCATACCCGGCATAGCGGCGCAGCATGAAGCCGCCGCCCGGCGCCGCCTCGCACACATACGACACCGGCCCCTCCACCACCTGGAAGCGCGCATCCGGCGAGGGCATCGGCACCGGCTGGTCGGCAAAGCGGTTTCGCTCCAGCGTGACCAGGGCATTCTCGGCGCCGGCGGCGGCGCCGTTTGCCACCACCGACATGGTCGGGCTCGGGTTTTCGTAGGCGTCGGCGCCGGGCAGGCCGAGGTTGAACACGGCGATCAGGTTGCCGCGCTCGATGTTCGCCGCCAGGCGCCCGACGACGGTAAAGCTGCGGCCGGCCGCGCCGGTGTCGGTAAACGACAGCGGCGTGCCGCCCTGGGCCTCGTCCTCGGCCGCCAGGTAGCGTCCGCCGGTGCGGGTAAGCAGGAATTCGATGGCGCTGCCGGCCGCGTTCACCCGCACGCTGTTGGGCAGCGCCAGGCGGATGTCGCGCGCCATGCGGCGCAGCGCCAGGTCGGCCTCGTCGGTGGCCTCGGCGCGTGCCACGGCGTCGACGTAACCCTGGATCGGGGCGCGGATGAAGACCGCGACGATCGCCCCCAGGATGCCGATGATGACGATCACGATGACCGCCTCGACCAGGGTGAAGCCGCGCTGGGCGGCAAGCGCGTGCGCGCCGCGCATCACTGGAACCCCGGGCGCGCGTAGCGCATGCGGTAGGCGTCCAGCACCACTGGCGCGTCGCCGCCAAAGGCGACCGTGACGCGGATGCGCAGCACCGGCGTGTTGGCGGCGGAGCCGCTGGCGACGCCGTAGCCGCCCAGCTGGGCCGGCGAGACCGTGAGCGTGGCCGTGTAGCCGTCCACGCCGATCGGCTGGCCCGACACGTCGGTCAGGACGCCGGCCGCGTTGTTGAAGGCGTTGACCGCCACGTTCGGCTCGGTCACGTAGTCGTTGACGTTGTCGAAGGGGCGCGGATTCACGGGTTCCGGCGCCACCTGCCCCCAGTTCTCGCGCACCGCGCATTGGGTCGGATCGGTCTGGGTATCGAAGTCGGCCGAGCTCGGGTCGCACAGCGTGAAGCCGGCCGAGCGCACTTCTTCCAACAGGCCCTCGGCGATCATCAGCGCCTGCTTGCGGCGCAGCGGGTCGGCGCTGTTGGCGGTGGTGATGCGCATGACGGCGATGATGCTGGCCAGCGCCACCGAGACGATCACGATGAACATGATCAGCTCGACCAGGGT
The DNA here is from genome assembly GCF_057801335.1 of Massilia sp. BAP21. Lineage (NCBI taxonomy): Bacteria > Pseudomonadati > Pseudomonadota > Betaproteobacteria > Burkholderiales > Oxalobacteraceae > Massilia > Massilia sp. BAP21. Next base: position 4,480,020 of record NZ_CM173596.1, on the reverse strand, counting down.
CACGCCGCGCTGGCGGCAATGAAAGCGGGCCTCAGAAGACATAGCCGGTCTCCGGGGCGACGCTGACGGTACGGGTGTTGCCGCCGCCGGACAGGGTGAAGGTCAGGCCGCCAAAGGCCGCGGCGTTCGGGTTGTTGAAGGGCTGGCCGAGCGAATTGAAGCCGAAGAAAGTGATGGCGGGGTTGGCTCCGGCCGTGATGCTGGCGGGCCGTCCTTCGCACATCCAGGTACGCGAATTGCAGGCGGCGCGCGTGGCGGCCGAGTCGCTGTTCTGGCCGGACGGGGCCAGGACCTGGTTCGGCACGCTGCAGGGATTCTCGTTGGCGAAGCACAGGCCCGCGCTGTTCGGGCCGAGGACCACGAACACGTTGCGGTGCTGGGCGATGGCGGTCTTCTGGCCGTAGCGCAGGATGTTGCGCAGCTGCTCGGTGGCGGTTTCGGTGTCGTACACCGTGCGGTCGAAAAAGCGCGTGATCGCCAGCGCCGACAGGATGCCGACGAGGACGATCACGATGATGAGTTCCACCATGGTGAAGCCATGGTGGCCGCCGAGCCGGCGATGGGGGTTGCAGCCGTGGCTGGCTGCACGGTTCAAGTTGACATGCACGCCAGCCACGGCCGCCCTACGGAATTACTGGCAGCTTGCAGCGTTGACGTTGGCGCCCAGTTCGATGCGCGGCACGGGGTTGGCCGCGGTGGCCGGGGTGTAGGTCAGGAAGCAGGTTGCCGCGGTTGCGGTGCCGTCGATGTTACGCGGGACGATGTTGATCGTACCGGTAGTGAACGCAGGGCGGTTCGCGCCACCTGCGGTGTAAGCCACGTAGTCTTGCGCCAGGCCGGCGGCCTGCATCAGGCCCGCGACCGATGCATCGACGGTGCTGCCAGCAGCGGTGGCGGCAAGGACCGTCGGGTAACCCGTGGCCATGCTCATGGTAACGTTGGCGCCTTCGACGTTCTGAATTTCGATCGGATTCACCAGATGACGGCCATGGGTCATGGCGGCAGTTGCGCTCAGCGCGCCGCGCGCCGCGTTCAGGCTGGCCACGCGGGCGTCGCCGCTCAGGTTGGTGAAGCGCGGCAGTGCGGTGGCAGCCAGGATGCCGAGGATGACGATCACGACGATCAGTTCGATCAGGGTGAAGCCGCCTTGGGCCGATTTGATGCTCTTGTTCATTACGTTTTCTCCGAGTTAAAAAAGTGCGGGGGAACCGCTGGTATAAAGCTGCTTATTTCATTGCTGCAGCGGCCGGCTGGCTGTCGATGTTGACCCGGTCCAGGCCTTCGGTGACCTCGCTCCGTATTTCTGATTTAACCGGATTGGGCACGCGAAACAATTCTACCTTGAACCTGAGAAATTTCGGTGTTTCAGCAGAAAAACTTTCCGATGATGCCGATAGATAAACCAGGGTCGAATTCGCCTTATCGAAGTACCAATTTCCCTTCCGAAGTGCCGATTCGTTGGGAGAATAATATTCACCAAGGTAGTTTTTTGGTCGTTCTACCAACCAATCCATGGGGTTTTCTTGTGCGACGCTCAACAAACCACCCCGCCCGCCCTGCGCCACTGCCCTTGCCGAGCGCACGGCCAGGGCCGTTCGCAGCGAACTGATGAGTTGTTTCGCCGCAACGTGTTCCGATTCGCCGATGTAGGGAACGAGGCGATTCAGCAACACGCCGGCCACCAGGCTGAATACGACAGCCGCAACGGCCAGTTCCAGCAGCGCGAAGCCGCCCACTGTGCATGGCGCGCCCCTGCGCCGCGCCTGCGCCATGCCGGCGTGCCGACCCGCGCTCATTGCCGGTGCAGGGCGGCTTGCCCCAGGTCCCAGATCGGCAGGAAGATCCCGAGCGCCATGACCAGGACCATCACGCCGAGGAAGGTGATCAGGATCGGCTCGATCTGGGCCGACAGTGTCTTTAGTTCGTAGTCGACCTCGCGCTCGTACATCAGCGCGATCTCGTCCATCAAATCGTCGAGCGAGCCGGTTTCCTCGCCGACCGCGATCATCTGCAGCACGATGGGCGTGAACACGTTGGCGGCGGTCGAGGTGCGCAGGATGCTTTCGCCGCGCTCGACGCCGTCGCGCATCTGCTCGATGCGCGCGGCAAGATACGCGTTGTCGGCGGTCTGGGCCACCACGGTCAGGGCCTGCACCACCGGCACGCCCGAGCGCATCGACAGCGAAAAGCTGCGCGCAAAACGCGACATCGTCGATTTATGGATGATCTTGCCGGCAATCGGCAGGCGCAGCTTGTAGCGGTCCCAGTCGTAGCGCCCTTTGACCGAGCCGGCCCAGGCGCGGAAACCGAAGAAGCCGCCGATGGCGAGCGCCAGCAGCAGCGGCCAGTAGTCGAGCGTGAAGCGCGAGGTCGCCATCAGGATGCGCGTCATCAGCGGCAGCTCGGTGTGCAGGCTCTCGAACACCCTGGCAAAGGCCGGGATCACGAACAGGTTCACGATGATCATCGCGATCACCATGGCGATCACCACGAAGCTCGGATAGCGCAGCGCCGTCTTCACGCGGTCCTTCATGTCGCGGTCGAATTCGAGGTGGTCGAACAGGCGCAGGAAGACTTCTTCCAGGCGCCCGGTCATCTCGCCCACGCGCACCATCGACAGGTAGAAGGTGGAAAACGCTTCCGGGTGGCGCCGCATGGCGGCGGACAGCTCGCGCCCCGAGTCGAGCGACTCGCGCAGGTCCTTGATCACGCGACCGAAGGCGGGGCTGGTGGCGGACTCCTGCAGGCCGCCCAGGCCGCGCATGATCGGCACGCCGGACTTCAGCAGCGTGTGCATCTGGCGGCTGAACAGCTGCACGTCCATCGAGCGCACCGGCTTCTCGCGCAGGCGGCCCCACCAGCTATCGGGCGCACCGCTGTTACTGGTGGCCTTGCGCGTGGTCGGCACGATCTCGACCGGCGTGACGCCGGTGCCGAACAGCTGGTCGGCGACCGCCCCGCTGTCGGCCGCTTCCAGCACGCCCTGCATCAGTTCGCCGCGCGTGTTGCGGCCCTTGTAGGCATAGAAGGGCAACTCAATCCTCCAGCTGGTTACTGATGCGCATCGCCTCGGCCACCGTGGTGCGGCCCTGCACCGCCAGCTGCACGCCGTGGCGGCGCAGGGTTTCGCCGGCCATCTCGGCATGCGCCACCTTCAGGAAGTGGGCCGGGTCGGGGTGGTTCGCGGCATCGGTCACGGCGCGCGTCATCTCCAGCAGCTCGTAGACGCCGGTGCGTCCACGGTAGCCGGTGCCGTTGCAGTGCGGGCAGCCCTTGCCATGGAAGAACTGGGCCTGCTCGGCGAAGTCGCCCAGTTCCGGGCGCAGCCAGGTGCGCTCGGCCGGGGTCGGCGCATAGGGCGTGCTGCAGCTTTCGCAGATCACGCGCACCAGGCGCTGGGCCAGCACGGCCTGCAGCGAGCCGCCCACCATGTAGCGCGGCACGCCCATGTCCATCAGGCGCAGCGGCGTGCTGGCGGCATCGTTGGTGTGCAGGGTGGAGAGCACCAGGTGGCCCGTCATCGCGGCGCGCAGGCCGATCTGGGCGGTTTCCTGGTCGCGCATCTCGCCGACCAGCACGATGTCCGGGTCCTGGCGCAGGGCCGAGCGCAGCACGCGCGCGAAACTCAGCTCGATCTTCTCGTTCACCTGCACCTGGTTGATGCCCTGCAGCCGGTATTCGACCGGGTCTTCGACGGTGATCAGCTTCTTTTCCACCGAGTTCAGTTCGGCCAGCGCGCTGTAGAGCGTCGTGGTCTTGCCGCTGCCCGTGGGCCCGGTCACCAGCACCAGGCCGTTCGGGCGCTGGACCACGGCGCGGAAGCGCTCCAGCAGCTTCCTCGGCATGCCGATCGATTCCAGGCGCAGGGTATTGCCGGCCTGGTTCAGCAAACGCATGACCACCGATTCGCCGTACTGGGTCGGCATGGTCGAGATACGCACGTCGATGCGCTGGTTCTTCACCTTCATGGCAAAGCGGCCATCCTGCGGCAGGCGTTTTTCCGAGATATCCAGGTCGGCCATCAGTTTCAGGCGCAGCGCCAGCGGGGTGGCGATCCTGATGTCGGCCTCGGTCTGCAGGTGCAGCACGCCGTCGATGCGGAAGCGGATCTGCAGGCGCCCTTCCTGCGGTTCGATGTGGATGTCCGAGGCGCGCACCTGGGCGGCGTCGTCGAACACCGATTGCAGGAGCTTGACCACCGGCGCTTCTTCCAGCCCGGTATTCGCGGTCATGGCGCCGAAGTCGACGAAGGTCTCGGCCACGTCGGCCTCGACCTCGCGCGCGAAGTCGCTGATCTCGCCGGTGCGGCGGTAGATGCGGTCGATCGTGTGCAGGACCTCGGTCTCGTTGACCACGGCCAGCTCCACGCCCTTCTTCAGCAGGCGCGCGATCTCGTCGTAGGCGAACAGGTCGGTGGGATCGGACACGCCGACCAGCACCGTATCCAGGCGGTCCTCCAGCACCAGCGCACGGAAGCGGCGCGCGGCCGTTTCCGGCAGCAGGCGCACCAGCTGGTCGCTGATGTTGTAGAACTTCAGGTTGATGTAGGGGATGTCGAGCTGGCGCGCCAGGGCGCCGGAAATCTGTTCCTCGGTCACGAACCCGTTCTCGACGAACACCCGGCCCAGCTTGCGTCCGGTGCGCTTCTGGTCGGCCAGCGCCTGGTTCAACTGCTCTTCCGACAACAGCTTCTGCTGGATCAGCACTTCACCGAGTCGAATCTTTTCCGGCCTTGCCATGTTACCCCTTGCGATTGATCTGGAAATCGGGAGTCATTCTAAGGCAGAACCGGGCGACATTTACCGATGGTACTTATATCTGTGGCCGGGATGCCTCGCTCGGCGGCTTGATGCGTGTAAGATAAGCAAGAGATGATGATGCCGGGCCGGATGATCTCGCCTGATGCTTGTCCCGTACGGTGGGCACCCCGTGCCCACGCGGTTACGCACGGTTCCGCCAGTCCGCTGCGGTGAGGTGTCGCTCGATACCTATGCAACGGACGATGCCGTGTCCGGGCTTGACGTTCACGAGCGAGTCATCGCGGCAAACGGTGCAAGCACGAACACGTAACCGCGTGGGCACGGGGTGCCCACCGTACAGTCGCAACCGCCACGTATCTTTTCAGGAGCCTGCATGTCCGAAACTACCAATGCGCGCCGCCGCATTTTCCTGATGCGCCACGGCAGCGTCACCTACTTCGACGCCGCCGGCAAACCGGTCCTGCCCGAGCAGGTTCCCCTCAACGACGAAGGCCGGTCCCAGGCCGATGCCGCCGGCGCCGCCTTTGCCGCCGCCGGCGTCCGCTTCGACCGCGTGATCGTATCAGGCCTGCCGCGCACGGTGGAAACGGCGCAGCGCGTGCTGGCCGTCACCGGGCAAGACATCGCGCCTGAGGTCTGGCCCGAACTCCACGAAATCAAGGGCGGCCGCCTTTCCACCATCCCGTCCGCGGAACTCAAGCGCGCCTTTACCGGCGTCTTCGAAGGCCTGGTGAATCCCGAACAACGCTTCCTCGGCGGCGAGTCGGTCGGCGAGATGATGGACCGCGTCCACCCCGCCATCCAGAAGCTGCGCGACGATCCGGACTGGGACACCGTGCTGCTGGTCCTGCACGGCGGCGTCAACTGCGCCATCCTCTCGCTCGCCCTCACCGGCCAGCGCCTGTTCCTGGGCGGCCTGGCGCAAACGGCCGGCTGCATCAACGCGCTTGATGTAGGCCAGGAGCGCGCCGACTGGGTGGTGCGCTTCGTGAACCACGTACCGCCCGCCCCGCTCCAACTCGGATCACGCCTGACCACGATGGAACAGCTGTTCCTGCAATACGGGCGCGCCCGATAAGGTTTGGTTCGCCTGGCAAAACAGGTGAAAAAATAATGAAACAAATAGCACGATCGTGCATTTCATCGGCTAGAATCACCCGACAACAACACAGGAGGAGACGCCAGTGTACGAAGAAATGATGGGCACCAAGCCGGTGTCCGAGGGCCAGAAATTCGACGTCGACGCGCTGGCCGCCTGGCTGCGCGCAAACGCCCCGGGCTTCCCGGACGGCCCGCTCGAGGTCGAGCAGTTCAAGGGCGGGCAATCGAACCCGACTTTCAAACTACGCGCCGGTGGCCAACAATATGTGCTGCGCACCAAGCCCGGCCCGGCCGCCAAGCTGCTGCCTTCCGCCCACGCCATCGACCGCGAATTCCGCGTGATGCAGGCCCTGCACGGGGCCGGCTTCCCGGTGCCGCGCCAGATCGTGCTCTGCGCCGACGAATCCGTGATCGGGCGCGCCTTCTTCCTGATGGAGTGCGTCGAAGGCCGGGTGCTGTGGGAGCAGTCGCTGCCCGGCATGTCGAAGGAAGAACGTGGCGCCATCTACGACGAAATGAACCGCGTGATCGCCCAGTTGCACACGATCGACTACGCCGCCATCGGCCTGGCCGATTATGGCAAGCCCGGCAATTACTTTGCGCGCCAGATCGAGCGCTGGACCAAGCAGTACCAGGCATCCAGCACCGAGACGATCGAGGCCATGGACCGCCTGATCGAATGGCTGCCGCAGAACATCCCGCCCGGCGAAGACACGGCCATCGTCCATGGCGACTTCCGCCTGGACAACATCATCTTCCACCCGACCGAGCCGCGCATCCTGGCCGTGCTCGACTGGGAACTCTCGACCCTGGGCCACCCTCTCGCAGATTTTTCCTACCACTGCATGTCCTGGCACATCCAGCCAGGCAAGTTCCGCGGCATCGCCGGCCTCGACCTGGCCGAACTGGGCATCCCGAGCATGGAGGAATACGTGCGCCGCTATTGCGAACGCACCGGCAAGACCATCCGTCCCGAGGATTTCAATTTCTATCTCGCCTACAACATGTTCCGCCTGGCCGGCATCATGCAGGGGATCATGAAGCGCTACGTCGACGGCACGGCATCGAGCGCGCAGGCGCTGCAGAACGGCAAAGCCGCCCGTCCCATGGCCGAGATGGCCTGGCAATTCGCGACCCGCCCGTCGTCCAACCACTGAGAGAGCCCCATGGATTTCGATTATTCCGACCGCTGCAAGGAACTGCAGACCCGCCTGCTCGCCTTCATGGACGAGCACATCTACCCGAACGAAAAAGCCTTCAAGGAAGAAGTCGACCGCAACGGCGCCGCCGGCAACCGCTGGGTACCGACCGAACTCATCGAACGCCTGAAACCGCTGGCGCGCGAACAGGGCCTGTGGAATCTGTTCCTGCCGAAGTCGCCGCGCGCGCCGGAAGGCCTGTCGAACCTCGACTACGCCCCGCTGTGCGAGATCATGGGCCGCGTGTCCTGGGCGCCGGAAGTGTTCAACTGCTCGGCGCCCGACACCGGCAACATGGAAACCCTGGAACGCTACGGCACCGAGGAACACAAGGCGCGCTGGCTGGAACCGCTGCTGCGCGGCGAGATGCGCTCGGCCTTTGCCATGACCGAGCCGGACGTCGCTTCCTCGGACGCGACCAACATCGCCACCCGCATCGAGCGTGATGGCGAGGAATATGTCATCAACGGCCACAAATGGTGGATTTCCGGCGCCGGCGACCCGCGCTGCCAGATCTTCATCGTGATGGGAAAGAACGACCCGAACGCGGCGCGCCACCAGCAGCAGTCGATGATCCTGGTCCCGGCCGACACCCCGGGCGTGACCATCCGGCGCCCGCTGCCCGTGTTCGGCTACGACGACGCGCCGCACGGCCACTGCGAGATCACCTTCGAGAACGTGCGCGTCCCGGCATCGAACATGCTGCTCGGCGAAGGCCGCGGCTTCGAGATCGCCCAGGGCCGCCTGGGGCCGGGCCGCATCCACCACTGCATGCGCTCGATCGGCGTGGCCGAGCGCGCGCTGGAACTGATGGTCAAACGCCTCGACAGCCGCGTCGCTTTCGGGCGCAAGATTTCGGAACAGGGTGTATGGCGCGAGCGCATCGCCGAGTCGCGCATCCGCATCGACACCGCGCGCCTGCTGACCCTGAAGGCAGCCTGGATGATGGACAAGGTCGGCAACAAGGGGGCCCAGGCCGAGATCGCCATGATCAAGGTGCTCGGTCCAAACGTGGCCCAGCAGGTGCTGGACTGGGCGATCCAGGCCCATGGCGCCGGCGGCGTGTCCGACGATTTCCCGCTCGCCTACCAATGGGCCGGCAACCGTACCCTGCGCCTGGCCGACGGCCCGGACGAGGTGCACCGGAATGCGATCGCCAAGCTGGAGCTGGCCCGGTACGCATAAATTTGTGACAAGGAATGTTGCCTGATGGCGACACTCACGTCACAATTGAATTTTCCGAGAGGCAACTTTATTGCTGCGACAGTAAAGGCTCGGCTACCATGCGAGAACGCGGCACACCGTGCCGCCTCAACCCGGATGGCCGCTTGTTCCCGCGCTTGTTTCCCTTTTCCCGGCACGCCCTGCCTTCGATCCGCTCGAAGCTGATTGCCCTCGTCCTCGCCTGTGTCCTGCCGCTCGTGCTGGGCTGCATCGCGTTCGTGCACGATGCCGGCCAGCGCGAGCGCGTGCACGTCGCGCGCGATGCCGCCACCGTGGCGCGGGTCCTGACGGCGGCCCTCGACCGCGAGCTCGACAGCGCCGGCTCGGCGGCGCGCGTGGCGGCGGCCTGGCCGACCCTGGCGCCCGCGACCCTGGGCGCCTTCCACGCGCATGCGCGCCAACTGCTGCGCCCGGAATTTCCGGTGATCGCCTTTGTCCTGGCCGGCGCCGACGGCCAGGCGCTGCTGAGCACCCGCACACCTTACGGCGCGCGCCCGCCGCAAGCCAACCTGGCCGCGATTCGCAAGGTGCTCGACCGCGGCGACGCCGTTACCTCCAGCCTGTACAGCCCTGGCGCCGGCCTGCCGCCGGTAGTCTCGACCGAGGTGCCGGTCTGGCGCGCCGGCAAGGTGGAGTATGTGCTGTCGGCCCAGATCCGCCCGCGCCGCATCGCCGATCTGCTGGCCGCCCAGCAGTTGCCGCAAGGCTGGGTTGCCGAAGTCTTCGACACGCAGGGCCTGGTGGTGGCGCGCAACATCGACCATGCGCGCTACCTGGGCGGGCGCATGAACCCAGCGCTGGCGGCGGAACTCGGTCACGGCCCCGAGGGCGCGGTGAAGCTGACCGGGCGCGGGGGCGAGCCCGACTGGTACTCGGTGTATTCGAAATCCGACCAGCATGGCTGGACGGTGGCGGTCAGCTATCCCGACAATGCCGCACGCGAGATGCTCGGCGGCACCCTGCCGGCCACGGTCACCATCTCGCTGGCGCTGCTGTTCCTGGGCGTGCTGCTGGCCTGGGCCATCGGCGGCTCGATCGCGCGCTCGGTGCGCGGGCTGGGCGGGCCGGCGGCGGCCCTGGGTCGCGGCGAGCCGCTGCGCCTGGCCGCGCCGACGATCCGCGAGACGGCGGTGGTGAGCGACGCGCTGCGCCAGGTCGAGGGCGAACTGCTGCGCCACCGCAGCGACCTGGAACAGGCGGTTGCCGACCGCACCGTCGAGCTGCAGCGCCTGAAGGCGCGGGTGGAAACCGTGTACGCCACCGCGCCGGTGGGCCTGTGCTTCCTCGACCGTGACCTGCGCTTCGTGATGATCAACGAGCACCTGGCCTCGATCAACGCGGTGCCGGCGGCCGACCATATCGGCCACACCCTGCCCGAGCTGCTGGGCGAGACCGGGCTCGAATTCGAGGAAGCCTACCGCCGCGTGCGCGAAACCCTGCGCCCGCTGCGCGACATCGAGACCAGCGGCGAAGTGCCGGCCCAGCCCGGCGTGACGCGCTCCTGGCTGACCAGCTATTACCCGGTCTTCGGCGCGGCGCACGAACTGCTCGGCATCAACGCGGTCGTGATCGACATCACCGAGCGCAAGCTGCTGGAACGGCGCAACCGCGACAACGAAGAAATGTTCCGGGTGCTGTTCGAGGCGGCGGGCGACGCCCAGGCCCTGCTCGCCTACAACGCCAACTTCATCAGCGCGAATGCGGCTGCCGCCAGCCTGTTCGGCTACGCGACGGTCGAGGAATTCATGGACCTGTCGCCAGCCGGCGCTTCGCCCGAATTCCAGCCGAACGGGCGCCGCTCCGAGGACATGGCCCTGGAACTGATGCGCCAGGCGCTCGACCAGGGCGGGGCCCAGTTCGAATGGGTGCACCGGCGCCGCGACGGCAGCAACTTCCACGCCGACGTCAAGCTCACCGCCCTCGACGTCGGCGGGCACGGCATCATGCAGGTGACGATCCGCGACATCAGCGCCCGCGTGGCCGCCGACGCCGCCCTGCGCGCAACGAGCGCCCAGCTGCGCGAGCGCGAGCAGTTCATCCGCACCGTCACCGACAACTTGCCGGCCCTGGTCAGCTACTGGGACGCCGACGCGCGCCTGCGCTTTGCCAACCGGCCCTGCCTGGACTGGCTGGGATGCACGGAAGAAGAGGCCCTCGGCCGCCACGCCGCCGACCTCATCGCGCCCGAGCACATGGCCTGCTTCGCCCCCTACCTCGACGGCGTGCTGGCCGGGCAGCCGCAGCGCTTCGAGTGCGAACTGCCGACGCCGGCCGGCCAGCCGCAGCGCGAGCCGATCCACGTCTGGTGCAGCTACCTGCCCGACTTCGACGCCGATGGCCGCGTGCGTGGCGTCTACAAGCTGCACATGAACGTGACCGACCTGAAGCACACCGAGAGCCGCCTGGTGCTGGCCCTGCGCCAGGCCGAGGGCGCCAGCCGCGCCAAGACCGAATTCCTCGGCAACATGAGCCACGAGATCCGCACGCCGCTGAACGCCATCATGGGCCTGGCGCGCGTGCTCGAGGAAGCGCCGCTGGGCGCGCGCGAGCGCGGCCACGTGGCCCACATCACGGCCGCCTCGAAGTCGCTGCTGGCCCTGCTCAGCGACCTGCTCGACTATGCCCGCATCGAGTCCGGCGCACTGCCGCTCGAACGCCTGCCCTTCCGCCTCGACGACACGCTGCAGAACCTCGCCCTGCTGGCCGCGCCCCAGGCCTGGCGCAAGGGTGTCGAGCCGGTGTTCGCGGTGGCGCCCGGCATGCCCGAGCAGCTGCTGGGCGACCCGATCCGCCTCGAACAGATCCTGCTGAACCTGGTCGGGAATGCCGTGAAATTCACCGAGCGCGGCGAGGTCGTGCTCGCGGTCGAGATCGTGCACCGCCAGGACAGCCGGCTGCGCCTGTGCTTTTCCGTGCGCGACACCGGCATCGGCATCGAACAGGGCGTGCAGCGCGAAATCTTCGAACCCTTCACCCAGGGCGACGGTTCGACCAGCCGCAAGTACGGCGGCGCCGGCCTCGGGCTGTCGATCGCGCGCCGCCTGGTCGCCCTGATGGGCGGCGAACTGGCGCTGGCAAGCAGCCCCGGGGCCGGCGCCCTGTTCAGCTTCGAGCTCGATGCCGGCATCGCCGAGCCGATGGCCGCGCCCTGCGGCGGCGCCTTACGCGTACTGGTCGCCGACGGCAACGACACGGCCGGCGCCGCCCTGGCGGCCCAGCTGGCCGGCTTCGGCTGGGACGTGGTGCGCGCCGCCGGCGGCATCGAAGCCCTGGCCCTGCTGCGCGCGGCGCCGCGCGTCGACCTCGCCTTTATCGACGCCGCCCTGCCTGAGCTCGACGGCGCCACCCTGCTCGCCCATGCGCGCGCCGAGGCGGCCGCAAGCGGCTGCACGCTGCCGCCGGCGGCCCTGCTCTCGGGCGACCCGGGCAAGGAGGACCTGGGGCACCCGGTGCTGGCCAAGCCGTTTACGCGCACCGCCCTGCGCGAGGTGCTGGCCGTGCTGCGCAGCGGCGATGGCACGGAGATCGCGCCCGCAACTGTGGCCGCATCGGTGCCTGCATCGGTGCCCGCAACTGTGCCCGCATCTGCCTCCACACCTGCGCCGGCGCCGCTGGCGGCGCGCCTGGCCGGCCTGCGCGTGCTGGTGGTCGAGGACAACCCGGTCAACCAGGAAGTGGCGCACCACGTGCTGGCGCATGCCGGCGCGATGGCCGATGCCGCCGCCAACGGCCGCATCGCCGTCGACAGGCTGGCCGCCGGCGCGCGCTACGACGCCGTGCTGATGGATTTGCAGATGCCGGTCATGAACGGCTTCGAGGCCAGCGCCGCGATCCGCGCCCTGGGGCTCACCGGCCTGCCGATCGTCGCCATGACCGCCAACGCCATGGAGGAAGACCGCCAGCGCGCGCTCGAAGCGGGCATGGACGCCCACCTGCCGAAGCCGATCGACGTCGACGAGCTGGTGGCCACGCTGCTGCGCGTGACGGGCCGCGCCGCGGACGGCGCGGCGCCAGGCGCCGGCGAAGCAGCTCCTCCTGCCCTTCCTGCTCCTGCCGCCCTTCCGGCGGCGGAACTGGCGGGCATCGACCTGCGCGCGGTCCTGCCGCGCTTCGGCGGCAGCTTTGCCGCCTTTGCCTCGGTATTGCGGCGCTTCGGCCAGACCCAAAACGGCGCCGTCGATGCGATCGGCGCCGCGCTGGAAGCCGGCAGGCAGGGCGAAGCCAGCCAGCTGGCGCACCGCCTGCGCGGCGTGGCCGCCAACCTCGGCGCCAACGCCCTGGCCGGCCAGGCCCGCTTGCTGGAACAGGCCTTGCGCGACGGCGCCGACCCGGCCGCGCACCTGGCTGCCCTCGACGCCGCGCTGGACACCGTGCTGACCACTGCGAACGGTCTCGATGACGCCGGCCAGGGAGCCAAGCCAGACGCCCTTCCCGCGCTGCCCGAAGGGGCACTGGACGCGGCGCTGGCGGACCTGCTCCAGCTGCTCCGGCAAAACAACATGAAGGCAATGGCCGCCTTTGCGGCGCTGCGCGCGGGCCTGGCGGACCGGCTGGAGCCCGGCGAGCTGGCGGCGCTGGACGAGGCAATCGGGCTGCTGCGTTTCGAACGGGCCGCGCGCCTGGTGCAGGCTATACTGGAGCGGAAAGGAGACGCATGAGCTGGACCGATCTGGCCCTGAACGGGCGCATCCTGGTTGTCGACGACGCCATGGAAAACATCCAGATCCTGCACGCCGCACTGCAGGACGAGCACGAGGTCCTGTTTGCGCTGGACGGCGCGAAGGCCCTCGAGCTGGCGCGCGCCCAGCGCCCGGACCTGATCCTGCTCGACGCCGTCATGCCCGACATGGACGGCCACCGCGTGCTGGCCGCGCTGCGCGCGGAGATGTCCACGCGCGACATCCCGGTGATCTTCGTGACCGCCCTCTCCAGCCCGGAAGACGAAACCGGCGCCCTGGAGGCCGGCGCGGCCGACTTCATCAGCAAACCGGTGAACGCGGCGGTGGTGCGCGCCCGCGTGCGCACGCAACTGACGGTGAAGCGCCAGGCCGACGCCCTGCGCGCCCTGACCCTGACCGACAGCCTGACCGGGGTGGCGAACCGGCGCGCGTTTTCGCAGCGCATCGAGTCCGAATGGCGCCGCTGCAACCGCGCCCAGCTGCCGATGGCGCTGATCCTGGCCGACATCGACCACTTCAAGATGTACAACGACCGCTACGGCCACCAGGCCGGCGACGCCTGCCTGGAACAGGTGGCGCGCGCCATGGCGCGCACCGCGGGCCGCGCCCAGGACCTGGTGGCGCGCTACGGCGGCGAGGAATTCGCGATCCTGCTGCCCCAGCTCGACGCCGCCGGCGCCGAGCGCGTGGCCCAGCGCCTGCTGGCCGAGCTGGCCGGCATGGCGATCCCGCACGCCGCCTCGCCGACCTGCCCGGTGCTGACCGTGAGCATGGGGATCGCGGCCGTGGTGCCGGTCGTGGGGCAGACCAGCGCGGCGCTGATCCGCGCGGCCGATGCGGCGCTGTACGAGGCCAAGGCGGCGGGGCGCAATCGTTATCGGGTGGCGGCTGCGTCCTGAATCGCTTTTCTCGTTCCTGGCTTCGATCGGGCCAGCGAGGGACATTTCCAAGCCGCCGTCCACCGGACACGCACGTTCCGCGTGGGCACGGCGTGCCCACCTACGCTGGCAGCCGCAGGCCGAAACACGCACTGGGCCTGCGGCCGGGTCCGTAGGGTGGGCACCCCGTGCCCACGCGGTTACGGACATATTTACTTCCGTTGACCGTGCCGTAGCCAACACGCGGCGTTCGCCTCTGCGCTCAAGCGTCCGACACCGCTTTCTCAGCGCCTGACTCCGATCGAGCGAGCGGCATTCCCGGGCCGCGGTCCGTCAGCCCGCCGGCCGCCGCTTGAACATCGCCATCCCCTCGATCGTGCACACGGTCTCGCCATGCTGGTTGGTGGCCACCCAGCTGGTCCATACCACGCCGCGGTCGGGCTTCGAGCCCGATGCCTTGACCGCCTTCGTCACGTGGTGCAGCGAAAGGGTGTCGCCGGCGCGCACCGGCAGCAGCCAGCGTACGCCGTCCAGGCCGGGCGAACCCATGCTGGTCGAGGCGAAGGGCATGCCGTCGACCACCATGCGCATCATCATGGCGCAGGTGTGCCAGCCGCTGGCGATCACGCCGCCGTAGATCGAGGCGCCGGCCGCTTCGCGGTCGACGTGGAAGGGCTGCGGATCGAACTGCCGCGCGAACTCGATGATCTCTTCCTCGCTCACGGTGCGCGAGCCGAGCGCGATTTCCTGGCCCGGGGTGAAGTCCTCGAAATACCAGTCGCCTGTCAGGTCGGTCCTCATGCTGCCGCTCCTTCGGTCGTGTCGTCGCTGAAGCCCGGCTGGGCGATGAAGCGCGCCAGGTGGTGGTCGGCGTCGCCGAGCGTCAGCTCGATGCTGGCCAGGCGCTTGAAGTAATGCGCGGCCGGCAGTTCGTCGGTCACGCCCATGCCGCCATGCAGCTGCACCGCCTGCTGGCCGATGAAGCGCGCGGCCAGGTTGATGCGGTACTTGGCGGCCGAGACGGCGCGGCGCCGCTCTGCGGCATCGCTGGACCCCAGCCTGACCGCGGCCAGCAGCGCCATCGAGCGCGCCTGCTCCAGGTGGATATACATGTCGGCCATGCGGTGCTGCAGCGCCTGGAACTTGCCGATCGGGGCGCCGAACTGCTGGCGCGTCTTCAGGTAGTCGAGCGTGGCCTCGAAAATGGCTTCCATGGCGCCCACGGCTTCCGCACACAGCAGGCCGGCGCCGTAGTCGAGGGCGGCGTCGAGGATGGGCCAGCCCGCACCCGGCGTGCCGATGACGGCGCCGGCATCCACGCGCACCTTGTCGAACACGACATCGGCGGCGCGCAAGCCGTCCAGGGTGCGGTAGTCGGCGATGCGCAGGCCGGCGGCATCCACCGGCACCACGAACAGACTGATGCCTTCCTCGGCTCGCTGTTCTCCGTACTGTTCACCTGTCATGCGCGCCGAGACCACCAGCATGCCCGCTTGCGCGCCGTGCAGCACGACCTTCTTTTCGCCGTTCAGGACGTAGCCGGCGCCATCGGGCATGGCCCGCGTTGCAATATCGCGCATGTCGTGGCGCGACTGGCGCTCGCCCAGCGCGCAGGCCAGTTTCAGCTCGCCGCTCGCCACCTGTTCCAGCAGTGCGGCATGCCGGCCGCCCAGGCGCAGGAACTCGGCGCCAAGCACGGTGGCGAAATACGGTTCGACCACCAGGCCGCGGCCCAGCTCTTGCATCACCACGAACATGTCGACGGCGCTGCCGGCAAAGCCGCCCTGCGCTTCCGGCACCGGCAGCGCCGTCATGCCGAGTTCGGCCAGGGTGGCCCAGGCGGCATCCGACACGCCGGTCTCGGAATGGACAATGGCGCGGCGCGCCTCGAAGTCGTAGTCGCGTGCGATCCAGCGCTTCAGGGCGTCGGCGAACTGGGTCTGCTCGGGATTGAAATTGAAGTCCATGTTCTTCTCTCCTTACAGGCCCAGGATCATCTGGGTGATGATGTTGCGTTGGATTTCGTTCGAACCGCCGTAGATCGAGGTCTTGCGGTAGTTGAAGTAGTACGAGGCCAGCGGCGCCGCGTCGTCGTCGTCGAACACGCTGTGTTCGTTCGCGCCTTCGAGGTAGGCCGGGTCGAAGGGCAAGGCCATCGGGCCCACGGCTTCGACCATCAGTTCGGTCAGCATCTGCTGGATGTCGGTGCCGCGCACCTTCAGTACCGAGGCTTCCGGTCCTGGCGCCTTGTCGGCTTTCGCCAGCACGCGCAGCACGGTCATCTCCAGCGCCATCAGTTCGATTTCCAGGCTGGCGACTTTGGCGGCAAACAGCGGGTCCTCGATCAGCGGCTTGCCGTTCTTGGTTTCGCGTTTGGCCAGGCCCTTCAGGAAGGCGAGCTCGCGCTTGGAGCGGCCGACGGCGGCAATCCCGGTGCGCTCGTGGCCGAGCAGGTACTTGGCATAGGTCCAGCCGCGGTTTTCCTGGCCCACCAGGTTGGCGGCCGGCACGCGCACGTTGTCGAAGAAGACTTCGTTCACTTCGTGGTCTTCGTCGAGCATGATGATCGGGCGCACGGTGATGCCGGGGCTGTGCATGTCGATCAGCAGGAAGGAAATGCCTTCCTGCTTGCGCACGCCGGTGTCGGTGCGCACCAGGCAAAAGATCATGTCGGCGTGCTGGGCCAGCGTGGTCCAGGTCTTCTGGCCATTCACGATGTAGTGTTCGCCCTCGGCGTCGATGCCGCGCACGGCCGTGGTCTTGAGCGAGGCCAGGTCGGAGCCGGCGCCCGGCTCGGAATAGCCCTGGCACCACCAGTCTTCGCAGGACAGGATGCGCGGCAGGTAATAGGCCTTCTGTTCCGGGCTGCCGAAGGCCATGATCACCGGCGCCACCATGTTCACGCCGAAGGGCATGATTTGCGGCGTGCCGGCGCGCGCGCATTCTTCCTCGAAGATGTGGCGCTGGGTCGGGGTCCAGCCGGGGCCGCCGAACTCGATTGGCCAGCCCGGCGCCACCCAGCCTTGCGCGGCCAGGATCTTGTGCCAGCGTACGCTGTCTTCCTTGCTCAGGCGCAGGTGGCTGCGCACCTTGTGCTGCAGGTCCGGCGGCAGGTTCGCGGCCAGGAAAGCCCGTACTTCGCTGCGGAAGGCCAGCTCTTCGTCAGAGTAATTCAGGTCCATTCTGTCTCCTTGTTATTGTCGCGCGGACGCAAAAAAGCACGACCGTTCACCGGGGATTGTACCTGAAACGCTGGCGATTCAAATAACAAAAGGGCGCTCCCGGTGGGAAGCGCCCTTTTTGCTGTTGCAGTGGAACGGGATTACTTCGCGCGGCGGCGACGCAGTGCGCCAACACCCATTGCGCCTGCCAGCAGCAGAGCAATGCTCGATGGCTCCGGCACTTCGGCGGCAGCCGGTGCGGTAACGACCGGATCGGCAGCAACCGGCAGCTGGACTGGCTCGGCTGCGACTGGAGCGATGGCGGCTGGCACCGGTACTTCGACAGCAACGCTTGGTGCGGTGACGCTTGGTGCGGCAGCGCTGGACGAAGCGGCAACGGCGCCGCCGGTGACAGCCCAGCCGGTCAGGGTGCCCGGATGACGGGCGGTTTGTGCTTGTGCTGCACCGGCGGTGACGAGCAGGGCGGCAATGACGAGGTGACGAACTTGCATGATTGCTCCTTCTTATTGAGAGTGACTGTGATAAATATTACAACAGCAAGATCATACTATCACAAGCATAAAAAGGGCTTGTTTCAATTGAGTTAATTCTAAAAGGAAATGAAAATGGTTAATATTCTTTTCTTTTTGGAATTTCTTTCCTCTTGGAAGTTGCTTTAGCTCACGATAATGTACCCGTAAATTGATTTTTTATCAACCTGCATTTCCGGGTTTTATCATTGGCAGCAGCGAAAGGCGCTCTCACCGTTTACTGTGGATGGGTCCGATTGCAAGGTGGAACAATTGATCGGCAGAAGTGACCTTGCCGCCATCGAGCATCCAGGAAGCGATGGCGCTAGCGGAAAGCGGTGTTACGGTGCACCTTGATGCCGTCTGCCGCCGCGCACACCGGGCGCGAAGCACGCAGCGTAACGAGATAATCGAGCCATTTTCCCTTCAACCGCAGGCGCGCCAGTGGCGTGCCGGTCAGATCGTTGAAGGTGCGCCGGCACGGGCAGCAGCGGTAGCGCTGCAGGTCGTTCGCGTGGCCATGCCGGTGCCAGCGTTCGCACTGGCAATGCGGACAACGGCGCCCGGCCGACCTGCATTGTTGAATCAGCGCGAGCACCTGATGCAGCCCGGCCGCCGGCCGCAGCGCGTCGAGAACCTGCAACCGCTGAGGCTGGTTCAGTGCGGGCAAGGCTGCGAACCATTTGGTAAAGCGAAGCGCTTTCATGGTCGACCCGTATCGATGGCGATACGGCTTGGACCGCGGTTTAGCTCAGCAGTACAACCCTCATCCATAGCTAACGGTGACAGCGCCAACGAAAAAGCCGCCCCGGATCGCTCCGGTGCGGCTTTCGATATTGCAGGGAGCGCCAGACTGCGGCGCCTGCGCTTACGGCTTGACTGGCGCCATGTACGGCATGACGCGCGACGCCATACGGGTATCGGTCTTGAGCATGCCGGCTTCGTCGGCCAGGATGTGGGCGGCTTCCTGGAGCAGCACGTCCTTCGCGTCCTTGGCTGCCTTTTCCGCCGCCAGCTCGGCCGACAGTGCGCGCTCGTCGCCCTGCAGGCCATCGTCCTGCTGCGGCGTGTTGCGAGCGGCAACCACAGTCTTGGCCGGTTTCGTTGGCGTCGGCACCTTGCTGCGCGCTTCCTTGCCGCCCGGCGCTGCCGCCGGCTCGTCGGTCGTTGCATCCTTGCCCGCGGCCAGGCGCGCTTCGCGGGCCTTGGAACGGGCGTCCTGGGCGTCGCGCTCCTTGCGGCGCACGGCTTCGTTCAGCGAGATCGCGTTTTCCTTGCGGATCTTCATGACTTCAGCCATGTCCTCGCGCAGGTCGGCGAAGTCCTTGTCTTTCGCGATACGTGCCTCGTGGCGTTTCTGCAAGGGGTCGACCAGTTCCTTCAGGTTACCCAGCGGGACATAGGTTGCCGGCTTGATCGACACCCAAGGCAGCGCATTGCCGAACGAGGATTCGCCGAAGTGCTCGGTATCCGACAGCACCGGCAGCTTGATGTCCGGCGTCACGCCGCGCAGCTGGGTGGTGCCGCCGTTGATGCGGAAGAACTGGGCGATGGTCATCTTCAGTTCGCCGTAGCGCACCTTGTCGGACTGCGAGAAGCGGTCGAGGTCGAGCAGGGTCTGGACCGTGCCCTTGCCGAAGCTCGGTTCGCCGATCACCAGGCCGCGGCCGTAGTCCTGGATGGCGGCGGCAAAGATTTCCGAGGCCGAGGCCGAGCCGCGGTTGATCAGCACGCCCATCGGGCCGTCCCAGGCCAGGCCGGGCTTGACGTCGCCCTCGACCTCGATGCGGCCTTCGGCCGTGCGCTGCTGCACCACCGGACCCTTGTCGATGAACAGGCCGGTCAGTTCCACCGCTTCCACCAGCGAGCCGCCGCCGTTGTTGCGCAGGTCGATCAGGACGTTGTCGACGCGGTCTTTCTTCAGTTCGCCCAGGATGCGCTCGACGTCGCGGGTAGCGCTCTTGAAGTCCTTGTCGCCCTTGCGGCGCGCCTCGAAGTCCTGGTAGAAGGTCGGCAGCGAGATCACGCCGATGCGGCGGTTCACGCCGTTTTCCTTGACCTCGATGATCGACTTCTTGGCGGCCTGCTCTTCCATGCTGATCTTCTTGCGCACCATGGCCACGGTGATGTGCTTGGCATCGACGCCGGCGTCGGCCGGGATTACGTCGAGGCGCACGGTCGAGCCTTTCTCGCCGCGGATGAGTTGCACCACATCGTCGATGCGCCAGCCGAGCACGTCGGTGAAGGCGCCGTTGCCCTGGGCCACGCCGACCACGCGGTCGCCGACCTTCAGCTTGCCGGATTTGTCGGCCGGGCTGCCCGGCACGATTTCGCGGATGATGGTGTAGTCGTCGCGCGTCTGCAGCACGGCGCCGATGCCTTCCAGCGACAGGCGCATGGAAATGTCGAAGTTGTCGGCCGAGCGCGGGCCAAGGTAATTGGTGTGCGGCTCGATGGCGGTGGCATACGCGTTCATGAACATCTGGAACACGTCTTCGTTGTTCAGCTTTTTCATGCGCGCCACGTAGTTGGCATAGCGCTTGTCGAGCGTCTCGCGGATGCCCTTCTCGTCCTTGCCGGCGAGCTTCAGGCGCAGCCAGTCGTTCTTGACGCGTTTGCGCCACAGGTCGCGCACTTCCTCTTCGTTTTTCGCCCACGGGGCTTTTTCACGGTCGAGCTGCAGGGTCTCGTCGACGGTAAAGTCGAACTTTGTCTTGAGCAGGCTGCGCGCATAGGCCATACGGTCGGCGAAACGCTGCTGGTAGAGGTTGTAGATGGCGAAGGGCTGGCTCAGGTCTTCGTTGTTGATCGCATCGTCGAGCCTGGTGCGCAGCGGCGCATAGCGGTCGAGGTCGACCTGGGTGAAGTAGAGTTTTTCGCCGTCGAGCGCTTCGAAGTAGTTGTCGAAGATTTTCTCCGACATCGCATCGTCCAGCGGCATCGCCTTGTAGTGGTAGCGCGCCAGGACGCGCGAGGCCCACAGGGCAGCCTGGGCCTGGGCCTCGACCGGCTTCATCTGGACGGCAACGGCCTTCTCGGGCTGTGCGGTCACCGCATGCGTCGACATGGCAAAGGCCAGCGCAACCATCAACATCTGCTTCTTCATTTATGCGTTCTCCGAACGTGTACTTGGGTGTCTGCCAGCGCGCCGCAAACCTGTACAAGGCTTATCCCGGCCGCGCGGACCATTCTACAGGATAGCGCAAGCGCGCAGAGTTGGCTTGTCGAGGATGAGCGGACCAGCTTAAGGTCGCCTTAAGCGGGTATGATCAAATTTTTACAAATTGAAACAGGGGTAAATGCTGCGCGCCGCCGCTTGCCATGTCGGGCTGGGCCGCAGGATCTCACGCACCCGAATCGTAATCGAGGAACCGCACGCACCATGTCAGAGGCCGACCCATCCATGCACGCACCGATTGCCCTCATCATCATCGACATGCAGGAAGGCATGCGCAGCCCTGCCCTGCCGCCGCGCAACAACCCGGCAGCCGAGGAGAATATCGCGCGCCTGCTGCAGGCCTGGCGCGGGGCCGGCCAGCCGGTGGTCGCGGTGCGCCACATCAGCCGCTCGCCCGACTCGGTGTTCGCGCCGGGACAAGCGGGCGCCGCTTTCCAGGCCGCCCTGCAGCCGCTGGCGCACGAACAGGTGGTCGAGAAGAATGTGCCGGATGCCTTCGTCAACACGGGCCTGGAACGCTGGCTGCACATGCGCGGCATTCGGCGGCTCGTGCTTGCCGGCGTCAGCACCAACAATTCGGTCGAGGCCAGCGCACGCAGCGCCGGCAACCTGGGCTTCCTGGCCACGGTCGTGGCCGACGCCTGCTTTGCCTTCGAGCAGCGCGACTATGGCGGCAACTTGCGCAGCGCCGAGGAAGTGCACCTGATGGCGCTGGCGAACCTGGACGGCGAGTATGCGCGGGTCGCCGCGACCGACGCCGTGCTGGACGAGCTGATGCGCGACTAGAGCGCCGGCAGAAGTCCGGGCAGCTGCGCGCGCCAGAGCCAGGCGGCCAGCGCCAGCGCGCCCAGCACCAGCCAGGGCCAGGAGCGCGCCGCCAGCTTCCAGTCCACCGGGGAAGGCCAGAACGACAGGTATTGCGGCGCCAGGAACACGGCCAGCAGCAGGTCGAGCGGTTCGAAATGCCAGCCGGGCCGGGTGCGCCAGCTCGCCACCAGCAGCGGCACCAGCAGCACCAGCAAGGGCGCCAGCGCGGCCGGGGCGGCGTTGTACCAGCGCAGGTTGGCAAAGGTGACGGAACCGAGCTCCCAGACTTTCCCCTTGCGGCGCGGGACCAGGTTCAGCCCGACCGGCTCGGCATTCGTCAACAGGCCGACGCCGAAATGCGCCAGCTCGTGGCACAGGGTGCCGGCCGCGGTGAGGACGAAGAAGCCCGGATGGGCGCTGGAGAGCATCCAGAACAGGAAAGCCAGCGCCAGCGAGGGCAGCAGGTAGACCAGGATGTCGGCATGGGCGCACAGGAAGAGCGGCGCAATGCTCGCACAGGCAGCGGGCAGGTCCATGCGAAAAGCGGCCGGGTTTAGTTGCTGTAGAAACAGCGCCCGCAGGCCTGGCGGTAGCTTTCGTTGCCGCCGATACTGACCTGCTCGCCTTCACGGATGCGGCGTCCCTCTTCGTCGACGCGGATGTTCATGGTCGCCTTCTTGCCGCAGGTGCAGATGTTCTTGATTTCCTCGATGTCGTCGGCCAGGGCCAGCAGGTAGGCCGAACCGGGGAAGGGTTCGCCGCGGAAATCGCTGCGCAGGCCGTAGCAGATGACGGGCACGCCGCGCACCTGGGCCAGCTGGTGCAACTGCTGCACCTGGGCGGTCGTGAGGAACTGGGCTTCGTCGACCAGCACGCAGGCCACGCGCGGCGCATCGGCGAGAAAATCGGTGCCGGCATCGAACAGGCCGACCTGACGCTGCGGGCCCAGGCGCGAGGTGATCAGGCCGACGCCGTAGCGGTCGTCGATGGCGGCGGTGTAGAGCTTGACCTGCTGGCCCTGCTCCTCGTAGTTGTGCGCCACCTGCAGCAAGGCAGTCGATTTGCCGGCGTTCATCGCCGAGTACCTGAAATAGAGTTTTGCCACTGCCCTGCCCTGCTTGCCGGATTTAAAATGGCGCGAATTATAGCGTGGACAGGCAGCCGGGGCCAGAGCGACGGCTGCCTGTCCACGGGCCGGCATGCAGGAACTTGCTTAGCCACGGCGGCGGCGCATCCAGCCGACCAGGCCCAACCCCATCAGCATCATGGCGTAGGTTTCCGGCTCGGGCACCGGCATGGCCAGGGTGAGGTCGTTGGCGGTCACCCAGTAGTCGCCGCCGCTGGTCATGGTCACCGAGCTCAGCGGCGAGCTGGAAACGAAGCCGAGGAAGCTCGAGGTGGTGGCGTTGCTCAGCGTGTAGTTCAGGGTGCCGCCGCCGGTGGCGGTGAACTGCAGGGTGCCGCCGGGCAGGAAGCTGCCGAGCACGTCGGAGCCGAAGAAATAGCCGCCGAAGCCGGTCACGCCGGGGGCGAAATCCGAGAACACGATGCCGTCGCTGTCGACGTTGGTCGACAGCCAGCCGTCGCTGCCGCTGCCCGCGCCGTACAGGCCGCTCGGGGCGGTGGCGGTGTAGCTGTAGGCGCCGGCGCTGCGGGCGAACGGGCTGTCGTAGAGGTCGATGTCGAGGTCGTCGTAGGTGTCGACCCCGTAGCCGCCGACGGCGGCGAGGAAGGCGTTGCGGTCGGTATAGACCGTGATCTGGGCGCTGGCGCTGACGGCGCCGCACAAGAGCATGGCGGCGACCAGGCTTTTCAGGGCGAAGGGCTTGCTTTGCATGATTGCACTCCTTGGGTTCGGTGGATTCGGCTTCT
Source organism: Massilia sp. BAP21 (assembly GCF_057801335.1). Taxonomy (NCBI): domain Bacteria; kingdom Pseudomonadati; phylum Pseudomonadota; class Betaproteobacteria; order Burkholderiales; family Oxalobacteraceae; genus Massilia; species Massilia sp. BAP21. Next base: position 4,456,631 of record NZ_CM173596.1, on the reverse strand, counting down.
GCCAAAGTCGAGTACACCGCGTTCCGCCCGATGTTGCAATCCAATTAACGTTGAATGAATGACACTTTGCGCTGCCTCAGAAGTGGCGCGGCTGGACAGCGATCCGGCGCATGAGCGCGTCAGCTTTTCGACACAATGCGTGCCGGGTTGCCGACCACCGTAGCGCCCGGCGGCACGTCGCGGCTGACCACGCTGCCCGCGCCGACGATGGCATCGTCGCCGATCGTCACGCCCGGCAGGACGATGGCGCCGCCGCCGATCCAGACGTTGGCCCCGATCGTCACCGGCTTGCCGCACTCCAGCCCGCTGCGCCGGAGCGCCGGGTCGCGCGGGTGGTCGGCGGTGTAGATCTGCACCGCCGGGCCGATGCGGGTGTCGTCGCCGATTGTCACGCGCGCGGTGTCCAGGATCACGCAGTTGTAGTTCAGGAAGACGTGCTTGCCGAGGTGGAGGTTGAAGCCGTAGTCGCAGTAGAACGGCGGGCGCAGCATGGCGCCCTCGCCCACCGATCCCGCGCGTTCGCGCAGCAGCGCGTGCCAGGTGTCGGCCTGCTCGCCCATGGCCGCGTTGTAGCGCGCCAGCCAGGCCGCGCAGGCGGCCAGTTCCACTTGCAGCTCGGGCGCGCTCGGGTGGTACAGCTCGCCGGCCAGCATCTTTTCCTTGTCGCTGCGTGTCATGGCTGCTCCTTACTGGCCTGGATGGTACTGGCGTTCCAGCGCTTTGCGGATGTCTTCCTTGTAGAAGAGCACGTCCTTGAACTCGCCGCGCGCATACATCTCCGCCTGGTCGGCAAAGTGCTTCGAGGCCGGGTTGCCGCTCTGGCCGCCGGCCAGGATGCTCTTCGCGCGCACGCGCGGACCGAACTCGACGGCGACGACGAAACTGTTGCCGCGGTCGCCGTAGATGCGCTTGGTTTTTTGCTTGGCCACCATGCCGAACGAGGCCAGCGAGCCCCAGTGCGCCGAGGTGAACGCCACCGGGTAGCTCGGCTTGCTGTCGTCGTACTGCTGGTCGACGTCGCCGCTGATGCGCTGGAAACGGTTGATCTCGCCCCAGGGCGTCTGCCAGGTGCCGAAGTCCTGCGCCAGTTTATTGCTGGCGCGGGCCAGGGCATCGAGCCGCTCCTGCGCGTCCAGGCGGGTGGTGATGTAGTCGACCGACGGCAGGCCGGCGGCGCGTGCCTTCGGCGCCGCCGCGGCCACCATTTCCTGGCCCCAGTACACGGCGAGCGAGGTCGGCACCGAGTCGGCGGCGAAGCGCAGATCCCAGCCGCGCAGCGCGGCGACCTGGTCCTTCAGGGCAGCCTTGCGCGCGTCATTCCCCGGCAAGGCTTCGTAGTCCCGCAGCAGCTGCGGCACCAGCGGCTCGAAAGCCGTCAGGTAGCTGTCGTAGGAGGCGGCGATCAGGCTGTCGAGCGTCATGTCCTTCGCATCGCGCAGCACGCGTTCGGCGTGGATGCCGCGCGCGTTTTCCGGCAGCGACCACATGTAGGCCGGGTAGTCGGCCTGCTTCGGGCTGTTGGCGCCCGAGGCGCTGAACGGCCAGTTATTGGTATTGCTGATGTAGCCGCTGGCCGGGTTGAACAGCGTGATCGTGTCCTTGATCTCGTGCAGGCCCTGCCATTCGGTCGCGGGGTTGCTGCCGTCCACCGGCTTGCTCCAGTCGAAACGGGTATCGCGCTTCGGAATGAAGTTGCCGTGGAAGTAGGCAATGTTGCCGTCGGCGTCGGCGTACACGGTGTTGTTCGAGGAGTTCGTGCGCAGCTGCATGGCCTGGTAAAAGGCCTCGTAGTTCCTGGCCTTGGTGCGCGAATAGGATTGGGTGAGCGCCTTGATTGGCTCGTCCATCATTTTCACGGCCACCCATTTGCCGTTCTCGGCGCGCACGATCGGGCCGTGGTGGCTGAAGTAGGCCGTCACCGTGCGGCTGGCCAGCTTGCCGTCCGCCGCCTTGTACGGCAGCGTGATCGGCACCGCGCGCAGGGCGCGTTCTTCCTGCCCGTAGCGGTAGTAGAACTTGCCGCCGCGCTCTGTCACGGTTTCCAGGTACTCGTCGATGACGTCGCCGCCGCCCGAGGTGTGCATCCAGCCGGCGCGCTCGTTGAAGCCCTGGTAGATGAAAAACTGGCCCCAGGTCACGGCGCCATAGGCGTTCAGGCCTTCTTCGCTGACCATGTGCACTTCCGGGCGGAAGTAGAACGAGGTGTGCGGGTTGATCATCAGGAGCGGATGACCGGCCTGCGTGCGTTTCGGCGCGATGGCAAAGCCGTTCGAGCCGCGCGGTTCGGCGTCGAGGATGTTGGTGTTGTCCGCCACCTGGTTCGCCACCTTGCCTGCCGTGGCGGGCCGCGGCTTGCCATAGAAGGCTTCCAGGTCCTTCAGTTCGATCGACTCGATGTCGCCGCCGATGCTGCCCTCGCTGAACGAGAGCGCCATCCAGGGCTCGAAGCGGGTGATCAGCTTCGGCTTCACTTCCGGATGCGTGTGCAGGTAGAAATTCAGGCCATCGGCCCAGGCGCTCATCAAGCCCTGCAGCCAGGCCGGGCTGGCCGCGAACTTGGCCTGCATGTCGGCGGGCTGGATGTAGAGCTTCATGCGCAGGTCGCGCCAGATTTCCTTCTCACCCTCGACCTCGGCCAGCCGCCCCATCGAATTGATGTAGTTCAGTTCGACACGGTTGAAGTCGTCCTCGGCCTGGGCATAGATCATCCCGAACACCGCATCGGCGTCGCTCTTGCCGAACACGTGGGGAATGCCCCACTTGTCGCGCATGATCGTCACGCGTTGCGCCGTGTCCTGCCAGCGCGCCAGCTCGGCGTGGCCGGCCTTCTGCTTGACTGTCGCGGCGGGCGCCGCATGGACGGCCGGCGCAGCGCCGGCAAAGGCGGCGATGCAGGCAGCGAGGGCAAAGGTCGGGGCAAAGCGGCGCGACGGGATCATGCGAGTCTCCTTGTTGTTCCTTGTTGTTATCGGTGTGCCGGCTGACGGGCAGCCTGGTTCGCTACAGCCCGGCGTTGGCCAGCTTCTGCTTGAGGATCTCGTTCTCGGTCAGCAAGGTCGCCATGCGGTCCTTCAGCGCGGCGATCTCGGCTTTCAAGGCGGCCTTGTCGTCGACCGGCTCGCCGTCCGGGCCGGTCTTCTTCGGCTTGGTGGCCTGCTTCTGCTCGCGCACCTGGCGCGCGGCCTGCTGCAATTCCTTGCGTCCGCCGGCCACGGCCGCGATCTGCGCTTCCGGCGGCAATTGCGCCACGTTCGCGGCGGCATTGATGGAGATGGTGCCGGCGCGCACGGCTTCCACCAGCTGGGGCGCGGCCGCCTTCTGGATGCGTTCGATCTGGCTGATGGTGTTGCTCGACACGCGCGCCGCTTTCGCCACGTCTTCGCGCGTGTTCCAGGGCGGCGGCGGGCGCGAATCCATGTCGTCGGGGCTGGGCTCGGGCGGCTCCTCGGCCATGCGCTGGGCCATGCGGGCGCTGACGATTTCCTTCTTGCGCAGGGCCAGCAGGCCGCGCTGGAAGTCCGACACGCTCCGGCGCGCCAGGTGGTTGTCGATCATCCACAGCATCACGTCCTCGATGGAGGCGAAGCTGTTGTTCTGGACGGTACGGAAGTCGATATTGTGCTTGCGGCAGATTTCGTAGCGGTTATGGCCGTCGATCAGGACGTCGCCCCATAGCACCAGCGCGTCGCGGCAGCCTTCGGCAAGCAGGCTGCGCTCCAGCGCGGCGTATTCGATATCGGTCAGCGGGTCGACGAAGGCACGCAGCTCGTCGTTGATGGTGATGTTCAATGTATGGTCCTAGGCTTCTTGGTGCGCCGTCATGGCGCCGGGAAGCATTCTAGACCATTCGATGGCTGAGCCAAAGATGGCTGGCCGATTTTGCAGGGGATGCGAAGAAGGTGGTGCGGGCAGCCGGAATCGAACCGGCACGCCTCACGGCGGCAGATTTTAAGTCTGATGCGTCTACCAGTTCCGCCATGCCCGCGCCGGCGGGGATTGTACACCGTGCGGCAACTTCAGTGTTAGTGGTTGAGCCAGTGACAAGCTTGCGGCGGCAGCGCCCCGCCCCTTGCCGGCGGTTTATTCTCAAACAAAATTGCCGCAAAGCATGCATGCGATGCTGGCGTTTTGCTCAGCTCCCGAGGTGGAATAATGGACGTTTCCCTGATTCGATGTGGCGCGGCCTGCCTGGTGGCGGCTGCCTTGTGGGCATGCTCGCCGAAGAGCGCCGAGGAGAAAGGCGCGGACATGGCGGGCGAGAAAATCGACATGGTGACTGGCATCGGCAACGCATTGACCGACAAGGGCGGCAAGGCGGCCGAGTCGATCGCTACCGGCGTCGGCACCGTGGTCAATGGCGTCGAGCGCGGCGCCCTGAAGGTGGGCCGCAAGCTGAACATTGATCCATCGCTGGCAAAGGCCGGCCTGGCCGTCTCCCGGGTCCAGGATGGAAGCGAAGCCGGCGATGGTGCGGCGCACGGCCTGCTGGCCTATGTGATCGCCAGCACCCGGGCCGAAGGCAGCCTGCGCATGTTCGCCTACGATGCGCTGGGCCGGGAAATCGGCCGCTCGAGCGTGCCCGTCGCCTACGGCGACGACGATGCCGGGTACGTGGCCCTATCGCTGGACAAGAACGTGGCACTGGGCGACGTGGTCGCGGTCGGGTTCAAGTACGTCCCGGGCAAGGGAGTGGCAGCGAAATAAGCGCATTGCGGACAAAAAAATGCCGCCGTCGCATCGGGTGCGGCGGCGGCAAACGCTCAGTTGGTCTGAGTTGGAGACATTTCTTATGATAAGGGCATGCGGACGGCATACAAGGGCCACACCGGGAAAACTCTCCCTGTCTTGACGTAGGCGAATTCGCACAAACTTCAAGAAATGTCTTAAAGCCCGGCGGTACCCTGTCAGAAGGTCTTGCTCAGCGACACCACCAACGTGTTCTTCCCTGGATCGGTATAGCCGATCCGCTCGCTCCGGTTCACGACGCCGCTCGACCCAGGATCGCAGGCATGAGTCGCGCCAAAAGCGCGGGTATAGGCGCCGGCCATCTTCCAGCCGCCGTTCAGGCGATGTGTCAGGCCCACTTTCACGTCGCGCCAGTTCCAATAATCGTTGCCGGCCCCGGCCACCCGGCCCTCGCCGGCGTGCAGGTTCAGCGTGGTAGCCGCGCCCAGGTCGAGATTCGCGCCGCCATCCAGGTAGCCGGTGCCGCGCGCATTCGCGATACCGAAAAAATTGCGGGTGACGGTGTAGTTGTACTTGGCGTATAGCGCCTTGTAGCTGAGGGCTGCCGAAACCTCGCCGTAGTCGAAGCGCCCGCCGTTCGGCCCGCGCCCGGCGCCCGGATACCTGGCGTAATGCCCCATCAGGCTATAGCCGAGTGCACCGACCTTGCCGCTGTAGCCGCCATACAGGTCCCACTCGACCGAGCCCCTGGCGATCAGGCGGTCGCCCACGTTCACCACGCGGGTGCCGGCCGACCAGCCGCCCGGGTGCACGACGTCGATGCCGGCCTGGGCGGCGGGCTTGCCATCGGTCTGGCGCAGGCCGCGCCACACGTACTGGCTGGCGACGCCGGCATTCGCCGTGAATGCGGCCTCGTCCGCGGCGGCAAAGACCGGCTCGGCCGGGCCTGGCGCCGAGGCGTGGGCGGAAACCTGCATCGAGAACAGCACAAGACAGACGAGCGGCAGCAGCCGCGAAGCGCAGTAGGTCATTCTGTTGAGGGCAAAAGGTGGACGCTGGCGCCGCGGCAGGCTCTGGATAATGCCGTGCGGCAATGGAATGAAGGGATTCTAGAGGGGTTTTTCGCGCACACAGCGATTTAATGCCAGGATGAACATCGCTTTTTTCGCCGACTGCGTGATCCGCGCAACACCGTGTCCAGACTGGCATGCAGCGATGACAATCGTGGCTGGAAATGTCTCGGCGCCGCATCGCACGGTCTGCGCCAGCGCAAGGAAGCGGCAAGCAGGAACGGCGCGCCACCGCAAGCCTGTGCCACGGCGCTACGATGGATTTTTCCATCACTCGTGACGCGGAGACGGCATGCTGCATCCTGTCGACCGCCATGCCCGGCTGGCCGAGCTGCACAGGATCTGGCGTGACCAGGGAAGTGCCCTGCCGCAGGATGCCTTGCGCAGCCTGTTCGGTCACGCCGCCGCCTGGGGCGCGTGGCCGCTGGTGCATGCCGCCGGCACGCGCCTGGCCGCCAGCAACGGCCTCGACACAGACGACACGCTGCACCTGGTCGACGCCTGCCGCGCACTCGGCAAGGGCGGCGAAGCGCTGGCCCTGGCGCGGGTGCTGGCGCGGGAGCAGCCTCGGCATGCCGAGCTCGTTGCGGAACTGCGCGCCTGGCTGGCCTGGCGCCGGCACTTCCCTGCTCCCTCCCGCAGCGGCGCGCTCACGCTCGAGCCACTGGCCCACCATCACGCGCGCGACTTCGCCTGGCAATACGGCGACCCTTCCATTGCCGAACTGTGCTGCCTGCCGGTGTTTGCCGACGCGCTCGACTGGCACCGCTGGCTGGCCGGGCTCTGGCGCGAAGGCCGGCGCCTGCTGTACGCGGTGCTGCACGATGGATGGGGATTCATCGGCTGCGTCAGCCTGACGCTGCACCGCGGCCTCGGCTTCTTCTATTACTGGCTGGGCAAGGATTTCCAGGGACAGGGCTTCGGCCCCTGTGCCGGTGGGCTATTGCTGGACCTGGGCCAACGCGCCTACGGACTGCGCGGCTGCTATGCCAAGGCCTTCGACTACAACCTGCGCTCGCGGCGCGGCCTGGAAAAAATGGGATTCACCGAGCTCGGCATGCGCGGCGCGGGCGAGGACTGCGACCAGGTGTTTTACCGGCGTGGGCCGCCGCAGGGGCGCCGGCACACGGCCGACGAACTGCACCGGCTGCTCGACAGCATGGATGCGAGCGTGCGTCCGGCGCCGGCTTCCTTGCCGCACCCGGACCCGTTGACGGTCTGAACGGCAGCCCGGATCAAGCGCCCTGGTAGATCAGCACGCCGCACACCGCCGCGCCCAGGGCCAGCAAGCCGAACAGGAACCAGCGCATCGCATTTGCGAGGCCGGCGACGGCCTTGTTGGCGTCCTTGTTCAGCATGCCGCGCTTGCGGCTGGAATTGAGCAGCATGGACACGAAAATGAACAGGAAAAACAGTAGCAGGACAAATTTCATCATGATCCTTGCCGTCTCAGGTCCGTGCCAGTACCAGGGCCAGCGACACGAACCCCAGCACGCCCGCCCCTGCCGCGATCAGGCTCACCACCTGCATTCGGCCGCGCGCCGCTTCCATCCTGGCGATCAATTGGGCGTTCTGGTCGGCCAGTTCGGCGATCAGCTTCGAGGCTTCGCGCAATTGCCCGTGCATCTGGGCGATGGTGACGTCCTGCTGCTCGATGTGCGCGGCCAGCACGGCCATGCCGTCTTCGCCCCTGGGCATGGGCGCCATTGCCGCGTCGTCGATGCCGGCTTGCGGCGCACCCTTGCGTCCGACCGTGTCCCACAGCTTGCGGGCGCCGTTCGCCACTTGCGGTGCGGCAGCGATGACCTCGCTCCACGGAACCGCCTTCAACACCTTCAGCCAGGCTACGGCCATGTTTGTTTCCTCCAAATCGAATGGGATGCAGCATAGCACCCCTCATCGCTGCCCGGACAGTCGACTCAAGTGTGCAATCGTGCGGCCGCGTTTATGCATTACCATCGCACCATGTGTGGACGATTTGACCAAAGCCAAACGGCGCGTTACTACGCGAGCGTCTTCGGCTGGGCCGACGCGGTGTACGACAGCGAATCGGCGCCGGCCTACAACGTCTCGCCCGGCAGCTACCGCCCCGTCATGCACCTGCAGGACGGCGAGCGCCGTGTCGACGACGTGTTCTGGAGTTATCGCGCCAAATGGGCCGAAGGCAAGGTGCCGATCACCATCAACGCCCGCCTGGATAAACTCAACAACCGCTACTGGAGCCGGCTGCTGAAGAACGGACGCGCCGTGGTCCCAGCCGAAGGCTGGTACGAATGGACCGGCGAAAAAGGGAAGAAGCAGCCCTGGCACATCCACCGCAAGGACCGCGCGCCGCTGTTCATGCTGGCCATCGCCAACTTCGGCAGCTTCACGGAAAACCGCGCCGAGGCCGGCTTCGTGATCGTTACCGACGATGCCGCCGAAGGCATGCTCGACATCCACGACCGCCGCCCGGTGGTGCTCGAGGCGGCCGATGCCGCCTTGTGGCTGGACCCTGGCCTGGCGCCGGACGCGGCCATCGAGCTGGCGCGCCATGCCGCGCTGCCGCCCGATGCCTTCGAGTGGTTCAAGGTGACGCCGGAGGTCAACCGCGCCGGCGCCAACAGTCCGCAGATGGCGCTGCCCCTGCCGGAGTGAGCGCCGGCCGATTTACTCCAGCACGCTGACCAGGGCCAGCAATCCCAGCGACAGGCCGATAATCACGCCGGCGCGGCTGCGCAGGCGCTGGCCGCGTTCGACCATCTGCTTGGCGATGCGGCGGCGCGGACGTAATCCGCTGCGTTCCGATGGGGCTTTTTCTTGTTGCATGGTAGGTTCCGTGTTCATCTCTATGGTATCCATTGGCGACTCCGATGGTCATTGCCGAAGATTGATCATGCCGGCCGGCGTGGCCGGCTACAGGGGGTGGATGCAGGCTCGGCCTGACAGCAATGCTGTCTGCCGAGCTCAGGCAAGCCGGGCGAGATGCTCGGAAATACGGGCGCAGGCGGCGCTGAAGGGAAGTCGACAACGCGTCGCCGCGAGGCGGAAAGCGGCAACGGCAGGAACAGGCGCCGCGCCGTGTGGGAACGAGATAGTGAACGACTGATCTTGCTGAATGCTTGACATGCCAATTACCGTGTTCGATCCGCCATCGGCGCTGCACAACGCAGGCGCCGACCGCATGAAAGAAATGATTCTACACGAACAGCTTGTTAGATCAATACGCAATTGAATACATGTTGTGCAATGTCAAAGGCCCCGTTTCCGGGGCCTTTTTTTACTGAACGCCAGTCAGGTTTTGGCTGGTGCTGCTGAGTGCTGCTGGATGTTGCTGTTAGTGCTGGTAAGCGCCGATGTCGTAGCCGGTCGACGCGTTACGCGGCTTGCCGTCGATGTCGGTCGGCAGTGCGTAGGTGGCGATACCGCGGCCGATCACCGGCGAGCTCGCGCTTGGCTTGAAGTTCGGCATGGCGGCGGTGCGCGAGTAGCCGGCCAAGAGCGGGTCTGACGAGATCGTGCCGGTGTGCTTCAGGCCGTTGCGCAGCTGCCAGTCGTAGGTCGTGTTCTTGAACACCAGGTTGTTCTTGTACGAGTTGCCGGTACCGGTCTTGCCCTGCTCCGAGATGCCGTACTTGTTGTCGTAGACGATGTTGTTGTACACAGCGACATTGTTGGCGCCGGCCGAGGTGAAGTAGAAGTCACCACCACCGACGATGATGCCGAACACCGACGAGCTCACCGTGTTGTTGATGATCTTCACGTTCGTCGCATCGTGCCAGAGGTGGATCGCTGCCGAACCGACGCGGTAGACCACGTTGTTCTTGATCGTGCCCGAGGTGCTGACATAGATACCCTGGACATAGGTGCAGCCTGCCGGGCCGATGTCGTGCACGACGTTACCGATCACATCGGTCATCACGCCCTTGTAGTAGCTGTCCACGCCAATGGCCGAACCGCCCGCGCTGTTGCAGGGAATGGTGGTCGCGGTGTGGTGGACGTGGTTGCCTTCGATGACGTTGTAGGAACCGCCGGTGTAGATGCCGAGCGTCCACTTGGTACCGCTGCGCACTTTCGAGCCGTCGACTTCGAAACCGATGATGCTGACGTAGTTGCCACGGTTGTCCCAGGCGTTCTTGTTGGTCGAGTTCGCAGGCGGCACGATCTTGGCGCCCCACTTGGTGGTCGAGACCCAGTAGATGCGGGCAGCAGCGGTGCCGTTGGCGGTGGTCTTGAAGCCGCCATCATAGGTGCCCGGTGCAACGAACACGGTGGTGCCGGCCTTGGTCACGGCCTTCGCAGCGCGGGCCAGGGTCTTGAACGGTGCGGCCTTGGTGCCGGCGGCGGTGTCGGAACCGTTTGGCGACACATAATAGTTGTAGGTCGTGGCCGGCGTGGTGGCGTTGCTGCCGGTGTTCACGGTCAGGTTCGACGAAGCATCATAGCCGGTGAGCGCAAAGTTGGTCGGGGCGGCGTGGGCGGAAACGGAGAAGGCCAGGACGACAGCGGTAGCGACAGCGTTCAGGGCGATGGTGGCTTGCTTTTTCATGCGAGAAGTTCCTAACGTCAAAGGTAAAAATCGAAGCGTGTAAAACGCGAATACGTAACCTTTGAGGGGAGGAAACTTCCTTAGTTCAACTTTTTCTCAAATAAATTTTCTTGGAGTATCAAAGACTTATCGCAGCTTCAGATCAGGAAACTGAACAGGAGATACGGAACAATTGTGAAATCCACATGATCCTAGACGAAAAAAAAGCCCGCGTGCCGTGGCAACGCGGGCTTGGCTCACGTCGGAACCCGAGAAGACGGCTTAGTGCCTGGCGCTGCCCTTAGTGCTGGTAAGCGCCGATGTCGTAGCCGGTGCTGGCATTACGCGGCTTGCCGTCGATGTCGGTCGGCAGTGCGTAGGTCGCGATACCGCGGCCGATCACCGGCGAGCTGGCGCTCGGCTTGAAGTTCGGCATGGCGGCAGTGCGCGAGTAGCCGGCCAGCAGCGGGTCCGAGGTGATGGTCCCAGTGTGCTTCAGGCCATTGCGCAGCTGCCAGTTATACGTCGTGTTCTTGAACACCAGGTTGTTCTTGTACGAGTTGCCGGTGCCAGTCTTGCCCTGCTCGGAAATGCCGTACTTGTTGTCATACACGATGTTGTTGTACACCGCGACATTGTTCGCGCCAGCCGAGGTGAAGTAGAAGTCGCCACCGCCAACGATGATGCCGAAGTTCGACGACGACACGGTGTTGTTGATGATCTTCACATTCGTCGCATCGTGCCACAGGTGGATCGCCGCCGAACCAACGCGGTAGACCACGTTGTTCTTGATCGTGCCCGAGGTGCTGACATAGATACCTTGCACGTAGGAGCAGCCGGCCGGGCCGATATCGTGGACGACGTTGCCGACCACGTCGGTCATCACGCCCTTGTAGTAGCTGTCCACGCCAATCGCCGAACCACCCGCGCTGTTGCAGGGAATGGTGGTGGCGGTGTGGTGAACGCGGTTGCCTTCGATAACGTTATAGGAACCGCCGGTATAGATGCCGAGCGTCCACTTGGTACCGCTGCGCACTTTCGAGCCGTCGACTTCGAAGCCGATGATGCTGACATAGTTACCGCGGTTATCCCAGGCAGTCTTGTTGCTCGACTTGGCAGGCGGCACGATCTTGGCGCCCCACTTGGTGGTCGAGACCCAGTAGATGCGGGCAGCCGCGGTACCGCTGGCGGTGGTCTTGAAGCCGCCGTCATAGGTGCCCGGCGCCACGAACACGGTCGTGCCCGGCTTGGTGACAGCCTTGGCGGCACGCGCCAGGGTCTTGAAGGGCTTGGCCTTGGTGCCGGCCGCCGTGTCCGAGCCATTAGGCGAAACGTAATAGTTATAGGTGGTCGCTGGCGTCGTTGGGCTGCTGGTGACGGCCGTTTTGGCACGCAGGCCTTCCTGGGCATCGTAACCCAACAAGGCAAAGCCGGTGGCGGCGCTGGCAGTGGATACGCCCAGCGCCAGCAGCACGGCAGCAGCGCCGCAGGTCAGTGCATTGGTACGGATATTGGAGGGCTTGGTAGCGGAGTGTTTCATCAATAGTTCCTTACGTTAAATGCGAAATGCGAAAGGTTTGAGCGTAGGAAACTGCCTAAGTTCAACGTTTTCTAAGAAAAATTTCTCTTAGCTATCAAATCTGCAAATATGATTTGCCAGTAGAAACAATTGTTGAGATTTTGTTTAGCTGTGCTCGCGTAGCCATGCCCCGGTCAAATGCGCAATAAAAAACCCGCGTGCCTTGCGGTCACGCGGGTTGGTTGGGGGCTAATCGGCTGGCAGCGTACTGGGCGCAAGCGCCTGGATGGCGCAGTCGTGGGTCTTGCTCGCTACTGCTTGTGCTCGCTTACTGCTGCCGGATGTTGCTGTTAGTGCTGGTAAGCGCCGATGTCGTAGCCGGTCGACGCGTTACGCGGCTTGCCGTCGATGTCGGTCGGCAGTGCGTAGGTGGCGATACCGCGGCCGATTAGCGGCGAGCTCGCGCTCGGCTTGAAGTTCGGCATGGCGGCAGTGCGCGAGTAGCCGGCCAGCAGCGGATCCGACGAGATCGTGCCGGTGTGCTTCAGGCCATTGCGCAGCTGCCAGTCGTAGGTCGTGTTCTTGAACACCAGGTTGTTCTTGTACGAGTTGCCGGTGCCGGTCTTGCCCTGCTCCGAGATGCCATACTTGTTGTCGTACACGATGTTGTTGTACACAGCGACGTTGTTGGCGCCGGCCGAGGTGAAGTAGAAGTCGCCGCCACCGACGATGATGCCGAACACCGACGAGCTCACCGTGTTGTTGATGATCTTCACGTTCGTCGCATCGTGCCAGAGGTGGATCGCTGCCGAACCGACGCGGTAGACCACGTTGTTCTTGATCGTGCCCGAGGTGCTGACATAGATACCCTGGACATAGGTGCAGCCTGCCGGGCCGATGTCGTGGACGACGTTACCGATCACATCGGTCATCACGCCCTTGTAGTAGCTGTCCACGCCAATGGCCGAACCGCCAGCGCTGTTGCAGGGAATGGTGGTGGCGGTGTGGTGGACGTGGTTGCCTTCGATGACGTTGTAGGAACCGCCGGTGTAGATGCCCAGGGTCCACTTGGTACCGCTGCGCACTTTCGAGCCGTCGACTTCGAAGCCGATGATGCTGACGTAGTTGCCGCGGTTGTCCCAGGCGTTCTTGTTGGTCGAGTTCGCAGGCGGTACGATCTTGGCGCCCCACTTGGTGGTCGATACCCAGTAGATGCGGGCCGCAGCGGTGCCGTTGGCGGTGGTCTTGAAACCGCCATCATAGGTGCCCGGTGCAACGAACACAGTGGTGCCGGCTTTGGTCACGGCCTTTGCAGCGCGGGCCAGGGTCTTGAACGGTGCAGCCTTGGTGCCGGCAGCGGTGTCGGAACCGTTTGGCGACACATAATAGTTGTAGGTCGTGGCCGGCGTCGTGGCGTTGCTGCCGGTGTTCACGGTCAAGTTCGACGAAGCATCATAGCCGGTGAGCGCAAAGTTGGTCGGGGCGGCGTGGGCGGAAACGGAAAAGGCCAGGACGACAGCGGTAGCGACAGCGTTCAGGGCGATGGTGGCTTGCTTTTTCATGCGAGAAGTTCCTAACGTCAAAGGTAAAAAATCGAAGCGTGTAAAACGCGAATACGTAACCTTTGAGGGGAGGAAACTTCCTTAGTTCAACTTTTTCTCAAAAAAATTTTTTACAAGTAACAAAGGATTAAGCGCCTTTATTCTTCTGAAATCGAACAGTGCTCTGATCCATGTCGTGTCTTAAGCAGCAACTAATGCGCAGAGGCCGGTGTCTTACAGGACCGCATACACTGACGCACGAGGATACGATGGGCATTTATATGCAACTACGCGAAACCTTGAAGGAAGGCGAGCACTACGCCGGGGTCATCCTCGGCAAGGGTGGCGAGGCCGACCACCACCTGATTCTGCTGCCCGGCGACCTGGGCGACATCAGCTGGCCCGGCGCGCTCGACTGGGCAGGCAGCCAGGGCGGCGAACTGCCGAATCGGCGCGAGCTGTCGCTGCTGTTCGCCAACCTGCGCGAGCAATTCGAGAGGGAGTGGTATTGGTCGTCCGAGGCCCACGAGACCCGTTCACAACTGGTCTGGGGCGAGAACTTTGCCAGCGGTATTCAAACCGTCTACGGCCGGCCTTTCCGCGGACATGCGCGCGCTGTCAGGCGCATCCTGATCGAATAGGCGGTACAGGGAGGCACGCTGGTACCCGAGCAGCGAGCGCGTGCCTGCCTCCGGTGGGCGCGTAGCTGGACTGCGGTCCTGCACCGGCGATCCGCTGGGACGCATGGAGCAATGAACAGTGAGCAGCGAGTAGCGAAAGCAGTGAAGCAGTGCGCAGTGAAGCAGTGGCAATGCGCAATGCGCTGCGCACTGACTCCTGACTCCTGACACCTGACTCCTGAACACTGCGCACACGCATCACTGCATGCGCGCAGCGATGCCCCGTCTTACTCCGATGCCGTCCGCGCTTCGTTGGCCGACATGCGGTTGCCGTTGTTGGCGCGGACCGCCATCACGCCGGCGCCCAGCAGCGCAAGGCCGAGCACGGCGCCGAGCGGCGAACGCGGAATCCAGCGTGCTGCCGCGCCGGTGACGGCGTTCGGGCTCTCGCGTTGTGGATCGGAATGGCGGCGGCGCAGTGCGGCGCTGCTGGCCGGACCGCCTGCGTACAGCTGGATCATCTCGCGCACGAAAGGCATGATGTCCTGCGGGCCGCGGCTGGTCACGAGGTTACCGTCGCGCACCACCTCCTGGTCGAGCCAGGTGGCCCCGGCGTTCACCATGTCGTCGCGCACGCCCGGCCACGAAGTCAGGGTGCGGCCCGACAGCAGGCCAGCCGAAGCCAGCACCCAGGGGCCGTGGCAAAGCGTGGCGATCGGCTTGTCGAGCAGGTCGAAGGCGCGCACGAAGTCGCGCGCCTCGGCCGACTGGCGCAGCGCGTCCGGGTTCATGAAGCCGCCCGGGATGAGCAGGCCGTCGTAGTCGCGTGCGCTCACGTCCTCGATCGTCCAGTCGACGGCGATCAGGTCGGCCGGCATGTGCAGGTTCATGCCGCGGATCTTGCCGGATTTGAGCGAGATGATGTCGACCTCGGCGCCGGCGCCACGCAGCGCCGCCACCGGCGCCGTGAGTTCCACTTTCTCGAAGCCGTCCGCGGCGAGCACGGCGATGCGCTGCCCTGCCAGTTTCTTCCGTCCAGTCATGGTGTCCTCCGTTGAGATAATGTGCGGAGGAGTCTACCGGAATGGCTGAATGGGCAGCGTACGGTCCACTAGCCCGGCGCCTGGCAGGCCGGGGCGAGGACGCGACGTCGGGCGCCGGGCTGCCCGTCCGCAGGCTGGCCGCGAGGCTTACTTCGCCGGCACGTTGGCGCGGCCGATCGGCTCCTCGACGTTGGCCAGGAACCAGGCCGTGGCCGTCATCACCGCCACGTTGCGGCGCAGGTTGTCGGGATCGACCTTGTCCAGGGTATCGGCGGCCGTGTGGTGGTAGTCGAAGTAGGCCGAGGTGTCGACCAGTGGCGCGAAGCTCGGCACGCCGGCACGCTCCAGGCCCGACAGATCGCCGGTCGACAGGGCATCCTGGCGCTGGAACACGGCGGCGCCGATCGGCAGCAGGGCCGCCTGCAGCGGCGCGAACAGCCTGGTGGAGGCGGCCGGTACGCTGGCGCGCATGCCGAACGGGCGCCCCACCCCATTGTCGCTTTCGATGGCGCCGACGTGGCTGCCGGCGTTCGCCTGTTGCGCTTCCAGGTAGGTGCGTGCGCCGCGGGTGCCGTTCTCTTCGTTCATCCAGGCGATCAGGCGGATGGTGCGGCGCGGACGGTAGTCGAGTTTTTTCAGGACCTCGAACACCGCCATCGCGCTGGCCACGCCGGCCGCGTCGTCGTGGGCGCCGGTGGCCAGGTCCCAGGAATCGAGGTGGCCCGACACGATCACGATTTCGTCGGGCTTGTCGGTGCCCGGGAAATCGGCGATCACATTGAAGCTGTCGGCGTCGGGGAGGATCTTCGGCGTCAGCACCAGGCGCATGCGCAGCGGGCCGCGCTCGGCCAGGCGGCGCATCAGCATGGCGTCTTCGACGCTGACCGCCGCCGCCGGGATGCGCGCGCCGTCCTGCAGGGCCGTGTTGCCGGTATGCGGCAGGCGGTAGTTGGCGCCGCCGACCGAGCGCACCAGCGCCGCCGCCGCGCCCATCTCGGCCGCCATGCGCGGGCCGTTGGTACGGAAGTTCGAGCCCTGGCCATAGGCCGGGCCGGCCAGGCCGCGGTCGGCCATGTGCTGGTCGAACGGTACATCGAACAGCACGATGCGGCCCTTGACCTCGGCGGCGCGCGCCTTCAGTTCGTCGAAGCTGCTCACCACGATCACCGGGGCCACCAGGCCCTCGTTCGGCGTCGCGCCCGATCCGCCCAGCGCGGTCAGGACCACGCGCTGGGTGATGCCGTCCGGCCTGCCCTTGTAGTCCACCAGTTCGCCCGTCTCGGCCCCGCGCACCCAGTGCGGCACCTTCACCGGCTGCAGGGTCACCTTCGCGCCGAGCTTGCGCATCGCGTCCGCCACCTGGTTCACCGCCGCCGCCGCGCCGGCCGAGCCCGACAAACGCGGACCGATCAGGTCGGTCATGTCGGCCGTGCGTTCCCAGGCGTAATCGCTGGTCATGGCGGCGTCGCGGATCTTCGCCAGGGCCGCCGGATCGTTGCCCGGGCTGGCGGCCTGGGCGAACGACGCGGAAAACGAACTCGCGAACAGGGCGGCCATCAGGCCGAGGGCGGGAAGGCGGGTGCGGCGATTCATGCAGAAATTCCTTCGATTAAGTTTTTACAAGAATCGAAGGGTAGCGCATCCGCCGCTTTTGCGCTGTCTTTACGCCCGGCGCACGAGGCAGCGAGGGCTAGGCCGGCACCAGCCGCACCAGCGTGATTTCCGACGGCGCACCGAAGCGCTTCGGCGGCCCCCAGTAGCCAGTGCCGCGGCTGGTGTACACCCACAAATCGCGCACCCGGTGCAGGCCGGCCACGAAAGGCTGCTGCAGCGGCACGAACAAATTCCACGGGAAGAACTGGCCGCCGTGGGTGTGGCCGGACAATTGCAGGTCGAACCCGGCCTCGGCGGCAGCTGGCGCCGTGCGCGGCTGGTGCGCGAGCAGGATCTTCACGTCCACCTCTTCCGGCGCCCCGGCCGCGGCCGCCTGCGGGTTGCTGCGGTGGCTGGGCACGAAGTGATGCGCCGTGAAATCCGGCACGCCCGCGATCAACACCCTGGCCGCGCCGCGCTGGCGCACCACGTGCTGGTTCAGCAGCACCGTCAGCCCCAGCCGGCGCACCTCGGCGATCCACTCCTCGGCGCCCGAGTAATACTCGTGGTTGCCGGTTACGAAAAAGGCGCCATCCGGCGCCGACAGGCGTGCCAGCGGCTGGGTATGCAGGGACAGGCGCTGCACGCTGCCGTCGACCAGGTCGCCGGTGACGGCGATCGCATCGGCCTTCAGCGCATTCACGCGGTTGACGATGGCGTTCAGGTAGGGCCGGCGGATGGTAGGGCCGACGTGGATATCGGAAATCTGGGCGATCGAATAGCCGTGCAGTTCCTCGGGAAGGTTGGCGATCGGCACATCCACCCGCTTCACCCTTGCCAGGCGGCGCGCATTCACGAAGCCGATGAAGCTCACGCCCAGCGCCAGCAGCGGCACCGCCACCGCGCTCCAGTGGGTAAAGGCGGCATTCCCCTGCCCTGCCGCCAACAAGGCGAGCAGCACGATATCGCGCAGGAAGGTCGTGACGATCAGCGACGAGAACAGGCCCATCGCCAGCAGGCCGACCCAGGCCAGGCCATCCGACCAGCGCCGCCGCCGCAACGACGAGGACAGCAATCCGACCGGCACCAGTAGCGTCGACAGCACCAGCAGCACGATGCCGACTGCAAAGCCAAGAAAGCCGAGCCCCATGTCGGGCATCAGGCGCGCAGCGATGTACACGTGCAGCAGGATGAGCAGGGAAAGGACGACGGACAGGTTGCGGCGGGCTGACATAAACGCGGGGAAGAATGGGTCGTGCGTGTTAGATGGGGCAGGCTGCGCCGTCTGCAAGGCCGGCCGGCCAGGCTTGTCAAAAGAATGTTACGGAGCTTTCTGCACTTGTAATATTCTGTATTAGGTGATGAGACCTTCGGCGGCCGGGACTATAGTGTGTCCATACCCGGCGTAACCGCGATCACTCCGATCCGCGCTGCGGTAAAAAGGAAATGCCATGTTGAACAAAAAATGCTTTGGTGCGGTGATCCTGGCCGCTGTCGCCGTCTCGCCCTCGGCATTCGCTGGCGACCGCGGCGTCAATACGGCGGTCGGCGCGGTGCTCGGTGCGGCAATTGGCGGTAGCGCTGGAGGCAGCGGCGGCGCCCTGGTCGGCGGCGTGCTCGGCGCGGCAGTCGGCAATTCGATCAACACCCACGACGACCGCCGCTATTATGGCAACCGTGGCGGCCATGGCTACGGTTCGGTCGGCTACTACCAGCCGGCGCCGGTGTATGCCCAGCCGCGTCCGGTCTACTACGAGGCCCCGCGTTACTATCGCCAGCCCGAAGTCGTGTATGTCGAACCGCGTCACCGTCACGACAACCGTGGCTGGGACCGTGGCCGCGACCACGACCGCCGCGACTGGGACCGTGGCCATGACCGCGGTGGGCGCGACGGCTACCGCGACGGCTACCGCCGCTGATCCCCGGGCCGCAGTATCATGCAGTATTAAAAGGAGCCGCGTTACGACGCGGCTTTTTTTCGCCTTTCCCCTTCCCCCGGCTAGTTCCTCGCGGCGGCACCTGCCGTCTTGACGGAGGAAGGCATGGTCCACAGCGGCGACATCGTGACACTGGCAGCCGGCCACTACCGGCTGCGCGAACAGCTGGCCGGCTCGGCCTATGGCGTGGTCTGGCGCGCCGATGGCGGGGCCGCCGGCGAGGTCGCGATCAAGCTGGTGAACCGCGAACAGATGACGCGCGCCGAACCCACCGTGCAGGCGCGCTGGGCCGAATGCGCCGCGCGCGAGATCGCCTTCCTGTCCCGGCTCGCGCCCTGGGATGCGCGCCACATCGTGCGCCTGCTCGACCATGGCCTGCACGACGGCCTGCCGGCCATGGCACTCGAACTGCTCGACGGCGACCTGGCCGCCCACATGGCCGCGCAGAACGCCGCCGCCCGGCGCATTGGCCTGGCGCAGTCGCTGGCCTGGCTTGCCCAGGTCAATGCCGCGCTGGCGAAAGTCCACCAGCACGGCTGGCGCTACCTCGACCTGAAACCCGGCAACCTGCTGCTCGATGCGTCCACGCATACCCTGAAACTGGCCGACTTCGGCACCAACCGCAGCCTGCTCGACGCCGGCGCCCATACCTACACCGGCACCGCCAGCTGGCAG
The DNA here is from genome assembly GCF_057801335.1 of Massilia sp. BAP21. Lineage (NCBI taxonomy): Bacteria > Pseudomonadati > Pseudomonadota > Betaproteobacteria > Burkholderiales > Oxalobacteraceae > Massilia > Massilia sp. BAP21. The sequence goes on along the minus strand of NZ_CM173596.1, from coordinate 4,437,440 downwards.
GCGCCGGAACAGTTCTTCCCCGAAGGCGCCGGCCATCTCACCGATGCGCGCACCGATTACTTCGCCCTCGGCGCCATCTTCTTCTATCTCGTCACCGACGGCGCCACGCTGCGCTACAGCGGCGCCTGCGCCGACGCCTGGCGCGCCCATGGCCGCGACGGCGCCGCCCAGCTGCTGGCGGCCTGGAACGGCGCCCTGCCGCCCTCCCTGGCCGAGGACGAGGCCGAGCACTTCCTGCAATGCGCCCGCGCCGGCAACGGCGATGCAGACCCGGCCGCCGCCCTGGCCCTGCTGCGCGCCCTGCTCGCCGTGCGCCGCCAGGACCGCCCGCGCCACGCGCTCGAGATCAGCCGCATGATCGCCGCTGCCGCCGGCCCGCAAGCCACCGTGCGGAGGGCGGCATGAGGCGCTTCGCACGCGGCGGCCTGGGCATGCTGGCCGCCGCCGCGCTCGCCCTGCTGTGCGCCCTGCAGGCGCTGGCCGTGCTGCGCATGCCGCCCGCCTTTTTTCCGAGCCAGGTAACGATAAGGCTGGCGCCCGGCCATTCGATCGAACTCGGACGCACCGAACTTGCCGCGCCCCAGGCCGACCCGCGCCACCTGCGCCTGCGCCGCGACAGCGCCGGCCGCTGGTTGATTGCCAGCGCCAGCGGCGTACAAGGCCTGCGTATTGAGTACGGAACCGGGGCGGGCGAGCGCACGCGCAGCGGGTCGCTCGCGCTGCAGGCAGGCCAGCGCTTCCGGCTCGGCGCGGCGCAGTACACCGTCGACAGCGCAAGCGCCGGCCTGCTGCGCTTCGGCGACGGCAGCCATACCTGGGAATACGACGGCGCCCTGCTGCGCCGCGACGGCAGCGTCCAGGGCGCCTGCCCGCAATCCTCGCCGGGCCAGCGGCTGGCCGGATTCTGGAACCGGATCGTGCCTGCCTCGCTTGGGTTCGAGCGTCCCCTGGGCTTCGGCGGCAACCTCTCCTGCGCCACCACCATCGGCAACGCGGACGCCGCAGCCGGCAGTGCCGGCATCGCCTTTAGCGACGGCGTACCGACCCTGTATGCCGCCAGCGGCGCCGGCCGCGTGCCGCTGCTGGCCGAGGTCGACGGTATTCCCGCCGACCTGGCCCTGCGCGAACTGCCGCTGGCCGGTGCGAGCGCCCTCGGCGTCGGCCGCACGCGCCTGCTGGCTGCCATCGAAGGCGACACCCTGCAGCTGCGGCCGGTGAGCCGCGTCGCCCTCTTCGCCGACACGCGCGCCGAGCTGCCCGATGGCGTCAGCTGGCAGTGGCAGGCACGTAATCCCTGGCAGCTGCCCGACGGCGCTCCCTGGGCCGGCGCCATGGCCCTGGCCTGCGGCGTGCTGGCCGGCCTGTTGGGCTGGCGCTCGGCCTGGCGCAAGCAGCCGGCAGTCGCGCTGCGTTTCGGCGCCGGCGTGGCGCTGGCGCTGGGCGGCCTCGCCGTGCTGCTGGCCGTGCGCGCCGGCCAAGCGCCCGGCATCGGGCCGACCCTGCTGCTGGCATGGGCCGCGCTCTGGTACGGCCTGCCACTGCGCCGTCCGAACGCCGTGCTGGCCAGCGGCGTGCTGCTGCTGGCCGGCGGCCTGCTGCTGCAGCTGGAACTGGGCACGGCCGCCGCCGACACCTCGTGGATGCGCCACTTCCAGAAAACCGCCGCCGCCACCACGCTGGGCCTGGGGCTGGTCGGCATCGCCCGCGTTGCTGGCCTGGCGGGCCTGCGCACGGCGCGGCGCCCGGCCTCGCAGGCCCAGGTCGAATGGACCCTGCTCGCGCTGGCCGGATGCGCCGTGCTGGCCCTGCTGGTGCAGGTCGGCTGGGGCAGCGAGACCGGCGTGTTCGACCTGCAGCCGGTGGAGTTCGCCAAGCTCGCCCTGACCGTGCTGACCGCGCACTGCATCGCCCTTGGCCTGGGCGCCGAGGCCGGCCATGCGCGCCAGGGCAAGGGCACCCTGCTGCGCTGGCTGCGCCTGGCCTCGCCGGCGCTGCTGTTCATCGTGCTGCTGGCCGTGGCCCTGGTCCAGGTCGACGATTATTCTCCGCTGATCCTGCTGCTGGTCTGGGGCGCGGCGATGCTGCTGGCCTGGTCGCTGGCGGCGCGCCAGCGGCTGGCGACGGCGGCGCTGTGCCTGCTGGCGGTCGGTGTGGTGGGCGTCATCGGCCTGCTGCGCGCCGCCGACCCGGGCCAGATCGCGCACTGGAATTTCTACGGCGAGCGCTTCCTGGTCTGGCTCGACCCGGCCGCGCATCCGCATACCGGCCAGCAGCTGCTGCTCGGCGCCCGCGCCATCCTGGAAGGCGGCTGGATGGGGGCCGACGGCGTGTTCGGCCTGGCCGCGCTAGGCGCCAGCGCCCCCGATGCGCTGGCCATTCCCGCGGTGCAGGACGACTTCGCGCCGTCGTTCTTCCTGAACCGCCACGGCCTGGGCGCCGCGCTGGCCTTGTGGGCGCTGCAGGCGCTGTTCCTGTGCGCGCTGCTTCAGGCGGCGCTGCGCGCCTGGATCGCAGGCTCGGGCGCGCGCGACTTCCGCCATGCCTGGCAAGGGCGCTTCCGTTGCTTCGTGCTGTGCGGCGGCGCGGCCTTCGTGTTCGGCCATTTCCTGCTGTCCTGGGGCACGAACCTGTCCTTCTTCCCGATCATGGGGCAGCCGATGAGCTTCCTGTCGGCGGGCGGCTCGCATCTCCTGTTTTTCATCTTCCCCCTGCTAGGTTTCGGTGCCACGAGCGCTTATTCATTTGAGGAGAATCAGTCATGCCGGTCTACGTCCAACACGAATCCCTGGGCAAGGTGAACGACGTGTTCAATGCCGAAGCGCTGTGGCAGGCCCCGGGCCTGGCGCTGTTCGCGCGCCGCCCGCTGCTGCGCGATTTATTGGAGCGCTCGCCGCGCGAGCAGCGCGGGCGCGCCGCCACCCGCTGCTTTTCCCACGTCACCCTGGTGCTGCCCCAGGACGAGGTCGACGACGACCGCCACCTGACCCGCGGCGCGCGCGTGCGCGACCTGGCGCAGACCCTGCAGTCGCTGCACCAGAAGGACTTCGGCGACCTGCTCGGCGCCGACGAAGTGCGCTACCACGTGGTCGGCTCGGAGCAGCTCGAAGCGGGCCAGGTGGAGGTGAAGTTCGGCCACGCCGTCTACCTGCCGGCGCCGGGCGAGCAGGTGCAATATACGGTGAGCGTTTCGCGCGACAGCGCCATCTGGCAGACCGTCTGCCCGATCTACCCGCATCAGCGCCTGACCGTGCTCGGCCACGACGCCGCCAGCGCCACCTGCGCCGTGCCCGGCTGGCCCTTCGCCCTCGACGGTGCCATCCTCCTGATCAACGATGGGCCGGATGCGCCGATGGAAGTGCACGTGCGCCCGAAAGAGGCCTTCGAGTGCAGCTTCGACGCCGCCGCCGGCTACTACACGATCCGCGCGCGCCACGGCGACACGCCGGGCAATGCGGGACGCCTGCTCCTGAAGATCGCTCGCAGCAATCCGGCCGCGGCCCTGGCCACCGGTTCAAGCACGGCGGCGGGCACGACATCGGCCACGGCAGCGGGTACGATGCATGGCACTTCCGCCCCCGCACGCCCGGCCAGCGCGCCGCCTGCACCCAGCCGCGCGCCCGCCGTCTGGAAGACCCGCGCCCGCACGCCCGACGATGCCGAACTGACCGCCACGCCCGCCCTGCACCGCGCCAGCGCGCGCATGCCGGCGGACGAAGCGACCTTTGCGCCGGTGGCGCGCCAGCGCATCGCCCTGGCCGCGCTGGCGCTGCCGCGCCTGAGCCGCTACCGCGAGACCGGCGCCGGCCTGCTCGAATTCGCCCTCGACCGCAACCTGGTGGCGGGCGCGCCCGGCAAGGATGCCCTGATCGGCTTTGCCGTGGACGAGGCCGACGAAGTGTACGCGGTCGGCGCCGCCGGACGCCAGCGCATCGCGGTGCCGAACCGCTTCGCGCCGGTCGATGGCGTCGACCTGCGGGTGCTGGCGCCGGCGCCGGAGATGGCCGACCGCTACAGCGCCCTGGTCTGCCTGCCGCAGGCGCCGTCGCTGCCGGTTCCGGATGGCGCGCGCATCGCCTTTGGCCGCGGCGCCCAGGCCCTGGCCGGCCTGCGCGTACTCGATGCCGCCGGCTGCCTGCGCGGCGCGGACGGCATGGACGCCGGCAGCGCCGACCGCCTCGGCCTGTCGCGCAACGCCGTCAGCATCGAGCCCGGCCCGGACGGCTTCCGCGTCGCCCGCCTGTCGCCGACCCAGGCCCTGTACCATCTTGATGAGCGACTCGGCTTCGTGGGCCTGATCGAGCATGGGCCCGATGCCCCGTGCCTCGTTCCCGCCGGCCACCACATCGTCGCCGGCCATTACGTGCTGCGCGTCGAGGGCTGAGCGGTGTCCGCCGCGCTCACCGCGCTGGCCTGCTTCGGCGCGGCGCTGGTCGTGACCCTGGTGGCGGCCGCCTGGCTGACGCCGCGTCTCTGGTGGCGGCGCGCCAACGCGCGTGCGCTGGCGGTGCTGGTGGCGGGCACCGGCGCCATCGGCAGCGCCTTGTGGTGGTTTGCGGCGCCGGCGCCGGCCGAGGCAGCGCAGACCGAGCCAGCGCAGGCTGGGGCGGCCCCGCTCCTCGCCAACCACCAGGAAACGCCCCTGCCCGGCCGTAGCTACCGCGTGGCCGACGCCCTGAACCTGCGCGCGGCGGTCGGCGTCGGCGCCGAGCGCGTGACCGTGCTGCCGGCCGGCGCCATCGTCACCGCGACCGGCATGCAGGATGGCGACTGGTGGCAGGTGCGCGCCGAGGTCGAAGGCGAAGCGCGCGAAGGCTGGGCCAGCAGCCTGTGGCTGCGCCGCGCCGACGAGAAGCGACGCTAAGGCCATGCCGGTGACGCCAGATTCAGGCCGGCGTGTAGCGCATCGGGTTGAAGTACAGCCCCTTTACGCACTGGGTCGGCGCCATGCGCACGAAGCCGAAGGCCTCGTACACGCGCACCGCGTGGTTCGAGGAATTGACCAGGAAGGCGCCATCGCCGCCGCGCTCGATCGCCGCGCGCCGCGCCACCTGCCACAGGCGCCGCGCCAGGCCCTGGCCGTGCCAGCGCTTGTCGACGAACAGGTGGAACAGGTGGTTGTTGGCGCGGATGCCGATGAAGCCGGCCAGCGTGCCCTGGTCCTCGGCTACGTGGTACACGTGCCCGCTGCGCACGTAGTTGCGCAGTCCGTCTTCGTCGTTCTCGCGCAGGAAGGTCGCCGCGCCTTCCGGCGTCGATTCGTGGACGATGAATTCGATCGCGGCCGCGCGCAGCAGGCGCGCCGCCGCGGGCAGGTCGGAGTCGAGGAGGGGCCGGATCAGCATGAGTGGTGCGGGACTTTGCCAAAGATGCAAGCTAGCTTACCATGAGCACGACGCACGGCGCACCGCTCGCGCCACCCCATTTTTTCCACTTGCCCGAGGCAGCGCGCATGTTCGAAGGTTTGCAGTTCGGTCCCCGTCTCGACGTCGCCGCGCGCAGCAGCATCGGCGCCGGGCCGGTCACGCGCGCCGAAAACCAGGACAACTGCGTGCTGGTCGGCGCCGACGGCACGGCCGCCCTGCTGCGCGGCGGCGCCGAGCTGCGCCAGCGCGTGCCGGGCTGGCCCGCCGGCCACGTGCGCCTGGCGGTGCTGGACGGCATGGGCGGGCACGGGCATGGGCGCGAAGCGGCCGAAGCCGCCGCCGAAGGCTTGCTGGCGATCCCGGCCTGCAGCGACATCGGCGTGCTGTCGGCCCACCTCGATGCTTTGCATGCCGCGCTGCAGGCGCGTTTCGACGCCCTCGGCGAACACGGGCCACGCCCCGGCACCACGCTCACCCTGCTGGAGATCCCGCCCCTCGGCGCGCCCCTGCTGTGGCATGCGGGCGACTCGCGCCTGGTCGAAATCCAGCCCGCGGGCGTGGCGCCGCTCACGGTCGACCACGTGCCGGCCACGGCCTATGCCATGCTCGGCCTGCTCGGCGAGGCCGACTGGCGGCGCCAGGTGCATGGCGAGCACTGGCCGCAGATCGCCCAGGCCTTTATCCTCGGGAATACCTTTGCCGACCCGCGCCACCTGGAAGACGGCCTGTTCGCCCTCGATGCCGGCAACCTGCCGCCCTGGCTGCGCGCCCTGCCCGACCGCCGCGCGGTGTCGCTGCGGCCGGATTGCAGCTACCTGCTGGCTACCGACGGCTTCTGGTCCTGCGCCGACCCGGCCGAGTTCATCGCACGCTGGCCGCGCCTGCTGTGCGGGCACGGCGCGGCGGACGGGTTGGAGGCGCTGTTCGCCGAGATGGAGGAACGCCCGCCGGTCGGCCTGCAGCCGGATAACCTGACGGCGATCGTGTTGCGCTTTCGCCCATTCCGGCGCGACGAAACGGCTCTGCCGGCAAACAATTGATTTAAAATAGGAAATAGTGCGTAGAATCAATTTTTCAACCCATAATCGCGCGCCACTGCCGAGCCAAAACGCGTAAGCTGGCCCGGTCGCTAGCCAGGCTATTTCCATGAACCGTTGCAGCAATCCCGCGCATCCGCATTGCACCGTCTGGGTGATGCCAGGGGATGCCGCCTGCGCGCACGGTCACCCGCAGCCGGCACCTGCCGAGGTTTCTTCGGCCCCTGCGTCCGCTGGCGCCGAGGGTTTCGAGACCCTTGCCGATGCGCCCCCCGTGGCGGCAGCGGACCACTCATCGATCCCGGCACCTGTTTCCGCCCCGATTTCCGCTTCCCCTCGGCGCCCGCACCTGCACGTCAGCGGTTTCGACCCGCGCGCCGCCGGCGGGCGCCAGGTGCTGAAGCTCGAACTACGCGGCATGCCGGCCGATTGCGCGCCGCAGGTCACGCTGCTGGCCAGCTCGCGCCTGCGCCTCGAAGGCGGCGAGCGCCACGGCTTCACGCGCACCCTGCGCGGCGACTGGCTGCCGGTCTTCCTCGAGTTTTCCTCGCGCGGGCTGGAGCACGGCCAGTACCGGGTCGAACTCGAACTGCACAGCCGCAGCCAGCCGGCCCGCACCTGGGTCGCCACGCTGCTGATCCTTGCCCCGCGCGCCGACGCCAGCCTGCGCGACATCCACCAGACCTTCCTCGCCACCCACAAGAACGTGCGCGTGCATGCCGACGACGCCTCGATCGCGCGGGTACAGGCGCGCACCGGCGGCGGGCGGGTCGACATCGACGTGAATGCCAGCAATGCCGGCATCGCCCACCTGGACCTGGATGCCCTGGACGCCCACGGCGGCAAGATCGACCTCGGCGTGACCAGCATCGCCTGGGACGAGGAATTGCTGGAAATCGACGTGCCGGCCCAGCCCGCCATTCACCCTTGCCCGGCCAGCAGCGCCTGCCTCGAACTGCCCGCCGGCGACCTGCCGCGTGCGCGCCGCCTGCGCCTGTTCGCGCTCGACGAATGCGTGCTGGGGCGCGCCGATGGCGAGGCCGACATCCTGCTGGCCCACCATCTCGAACACGGCCCCACGCTGGAAGGCCTGACGCGCCGGCTGTCGGCGCAGCATGCCTTGATCCGGCGCGGGCGCGAAGGTTTCGAGATCGAGGACGTGTCGCGCTACGGGCTGCTGGTCGACGGCGTCTGGCCGGGCAAGCACAAGCCGGTCAGGCTGCATCCGGGCATGCGCATCGAACTGACGGCCAGCATTCCCGGCATCGTGACGCTGGAAGTGGCGGCCGTGCTGCCGCACGCGCTGGTGCTGCAGCGCGTGGATGCGGGCATGGCGTACGAGGCCTTGTATATCGTCGATCCGGACAGGCAGCCGGGCACCGCGTGCGGTGGCGCGCTTGGCTTGCCGCCCCTGTTCCACCGCGATGGCGGGTTCTGGGCGGCCGGGACCGGAGGCGACGAGACGCCACTGACGCCGGCTACCGCGTTCGAGCGGATCACAGGGTGGCCGCGTGGAACGGGTTTTTCAGCGAGCGCGTATCCGGAAATGCGAACAAGCGTGACCACGCGAGCACAGGGCCGCGGGCCCCGCGAGTCGTTGGCTTAAACCGTACGGTGGGCACTCCGTGCCCACGCGGAAGGTGGAGCAGCGATATCGGCATTTCGGCCGAAACATCCGCCCATCGCAAACGTTCGCAATGATCATTTGCGAACGCCAGCAAGAAGCGGGCAGCACGGCCCCAACGCAGCCAACACCGCGCACGCATCCGCGTGGGCAGTGGGGCTGGCTAAATGCCAGCACCACAAAGTGCCCACCGTACGGTCGCTGCTAACGCTTCTAATGCCCCTGCGGCAACAACACCAGGAAGATTAGCGCGCAGCCAGCCAGCAATGCGGCCTGCAGCCCGAACACGATCGCAGGAATCCGCAGCTCTTCGGGGATTTTCATGATTCGTCTCCCAAGGAATCCACTACTACCGGGAGTCTCCAGCCTACGCCTGCCGCCGGCACGCGGCGCACGCTAGCCTTCGATCAATCGTAATCAGGAAACCCCGGCATCCCCTTCCGCCGCCGGCAGTTCGCGCACCACCCGGAACCCAACGATATCGTTCGACATCACCGCCGAGAACCCGTTGCGCAACGCCGAGCGCAGGTAGCGCGGGTTGTATAGCCAGGAGCCGCCGCGCAGCACCCGCCGCGCACGGTCGCCGCCCTCTTCCCAGGCACTGCCGTCGAGCGGCGCGCCTTCGTAGCTGTCGTGCATGACGTCCTGCACCCATTCCCAGACGTTGCCGTGCATGTCGTGCAGGCCCCAGGGATTCGGCGCGAATTGGGTCACCGGCGTGGTGCCGCGCCGGTATTCGCCGCGCGCGCCGCCGTTCCAGGTGAAGTTGCCGTCGTAGTTGGCGAGATCGGTGCCGATGCTGTCGCCGAAGCTGAAAGCAGTTTTGGTGCCGGCGCGGCAGGCATATTCCCACTCGGCTTCGCTCGGCAGGCGGTAGCGCTGGCCGGTGGCTTCCGTCAGCCAGGCCAGGTAGCGCTGCGCATCGACCCAGGACACCCCAACCACCGGATGCATGTCGCTTTGCGGGAAGCCCGGCGCCGCCCAGTCGACGTCGCCGTCCGGCTGCCAGCCGGTGGCCCGGGCGAAGACGCGCCATTCGCCCACCGTCACCGGATAGCGCCCCATGGCAAAGGGGCGCGCGATGCCGACCCAGTGCTGGGGCGTTTCGCGCGCCAGCCAGTTCTTCTGGGCGCCGGCCGCCATCGCGATCTTGCGCTCGTGTTCGGGTGAGCCCATCTGGAAGCGGCCGGCGCGCAGCACCACCAGTTCCGGCCCCTGGGCGCTGCCGTCAAGGAAGCGGTCGCGCATCAGCAGCGCCGGGGCCTGTCCCGGCTTGGCTGTGTCGGACGCCGGCGCTTCCTGCGCTTGCGCCGCCTTGGCGCGCGCCCGTTCCTGCTCGGCCAGGTAAGCCGCCGCCGCCCTGGCCTGCATGACCTTGCGCTGGGCCTCCTCCTGGGCCTGGCGCGCCTTGGCCACCTCCTCGGCCTGGCGCGCGCGCAGCTGCTCGCGCAGGGCTTCGCGCCGCGCCCGCCGTGCTTCCTCGGCTTCCTGGCGCTCGCGGCGCTGCTGTTCGCGGCGCAGGCGTTCGGCCTCCGCCTGGGCCGCCGCTGCCGCCGCGGCTTCGGCGCGCGCGCGTTCGCTCGGCACGCGCGCTGCGGGCGGCCTCGGCTGCGCAGGCGCGGCGTCCGGTACGGGCGCCGTCCCTGCCGATTCACCTGCCACCGGTTCTACCGTCGTCGGCCCTGCTACTGCCGGCTCGACTGCCGCCGGCTGGGCCAGCGGCGGCGTCTCCGACACCGCGTCCTGCTCGGGCGCCGCCTCCGGCTCCGGCGCCGCCCCATCCAACCGCGCCAGCAGGGCCGACACGCTCTCCGGCCGCGCCGCCGGGTCCGGCGCCAGGCCGAGCCGCAGCGCCTGCCACTGCGCCTCGGCCAGCGCCTCGGGACGGGCCAGCGTGTCGAGGGCGCCGGCCGGCAGCGCGCCGCCGACCATGCGGTAGACCATCGCCGCCACCGAATACACATCCAGCGTGCGCGCCGGCGTCAGGCCGGGCGTGGCCGCTTCCGGGGCGCGGTAGCCGGGCGTGCCGGATACGGCCGGCGCCTCCAGCGGCGACATGGCGCCCTGGCGCGCGCGCGCGGCGATGCCGAAGTCGAGCAGCTTGACCTCGCCCCTGGCGGTGACGAAGACATTCGCCGGCTTGATGTCGCGGTGGACCAGGCCGTGCCGGTCCCAGGCATAGTCGAGGGCCTCGGCCACCGGCCGCAGTAAAGCGAGCGCGCGCGCCAGCGGCAGCGGCGGGCCCGATTCGCTCGTTAACATGGCCTCCAGGTCCTCGCCCTCCAGGCATTCCATGATCACGAAGTAGCTGGCCGTGGCCGGGTCCTGGGCCCAGTCGTACACGCGCACGATGTGTTCGTGCGCCAGGCGACGCGCGCGCGTGGCTTCCTGCACCAGCAGCTTGGCGTGGCTGGCGCTCTCGGTCAGTTCCGGCGACAGGATCTTCAGCGCCACCTGGGCGCTGTGACCCAGCTCGGCGTGGGTCGCGAGGTCGGTGGCCTGCCACACCTGCCCCATGCCGCCGTGCGCGATCAGGCGCTCGAGCCGGTAGCGGCGATTCGCCGGGCCCACATGCTGGCCCTGCATCAGGCCCAGTTCCGTGCCGCGCGCGGCCTGGCGCGTCTTGTCGGGCTGTGCCGGCTCCGGCAGCGCGTGGGCCGCATCGAGGATCGCGTTCTTGCGCTGGTCGAACTCCTGGCGGCTCAGCAGGCCGTCGTCGTGCAGCGCGCGCAGTTCGCGGATCTTGTCGATGGCTGTCTGCATTGCCGTTCAGTCCTGCAGCGGCGTACCGCAGCTGGCGCAGAAGCGGTCGCTCCCGCCCGCCGGATGGCCGTTGGCGCAGGTCCGCGGTGCGACCGCCGCAGCGACCCGGGCCTGCGCCTCCAGCGCCGCCTTGTTGACGTCGTTCTGCAGCGTCAGCAAATCGACCTGGTGGCGGCGGTCCTTGTCGACCTCGGCATCGCGCCGCGCCTGCTCCTGGCGCACGGCGTCCTGGGCCAGGCGCGCGGCATCTGCGGGGCCCAGCGCGCCCCCCGCTCCCACCACGCCGGCCAGCGCGGCCAGCTGGCCTGCATCCATGGTCGCGTGCACGCGGGTCTTCATGTAGTCGGCCAGCACGGCGGCGTTCGGCGCGGCGGCCACGGCCAGCTTGGCGGTATCGTCCATGCGGCTGATCGATTCGTTGCGCGCGATGTCGATGCGCGCCAGTTCCAGCGCGTGTTCCAGCTGGGCGGCGCGCTCGGCGCGTTCGTGGCCGAGGCGGCGCAGTTCCTGCTGCCAGGCCGCTTCCTGCTCGGCGCGGCGCAGCGCGGCCTGGCGCTCGCCCGCCATCAGCTCGACTTCCTTTGCGCGCTGGGCGTGGCGGTGCTCGGCTTCGATGGTGCGCAGCAGCTTTTCGTGCTGGGCGATTGATTCCTGCTGGCCGCCCTCGCGCCGCAAGGCGTCGATCTTCTGCTGCATGCGCTCGGCTTCCAGGCTCTCGGCGCGCTGCAGTTCGCGCAGGCGCTGGCCGCCGGCCAGCTCTTCCCATTCCTGCTCGCGCTCGGCGGCGCGGCGGCGCGCGGCGTTCGCCAGTACCACCAGCGCCAGCTGGGCCGCATGCTCTTCCTCGTCGATGGCGCGGGCCCGTTCGGCCGCCAGTCGCTCGGCCGCGCGCAGGCGCGCCAGTTCCTCGCGCTGGCGCGATGCGTCCTCGATTTCCTTTGCCTGCTCGACCTTGTTGCGGATCTGCTGGACCAGCAGGGTCTGCGAAAAACGCTGCTGCGCCAGCTGGCGCGTTTGCTGCGCTTCCTGCTGCGCCACTTCCAGCGCGCCGCGCATGCGAATCTGCGCCAGCGCCTGCAGCTGCTTCCACTCGGCTTCTTCGCCAAGCCGCGCGCTGCGCTTCTTCGCCACATCATGTTCCAGCTCGGCCAGCACTTCGCCGGCGCCGCGTTCGATCGCCTCGCGCCGCGACTTCGATTCGCTTACGCGCGCATACAGGTCGATCTCGCGCGCACGCAGCCCTTGCGCCCGCTCCGCGTTGCCCAGCGTGCGTTCGGCGCGCTCCAGGGTCTCGTCCTGGCGCAGTTCCAGGCGGCGCAGGCGCACCCGGGCCGCTTGTTCCTCGTGGCGCAGGCGCTTCCATTCCTGCTCGTCGTACAGCTCGTCGAGCTGGCGCGCATGCTCCATCTGCACGCGCCGCTCGTCGGCCGCCAGCCAAAGCGTGCCGATGCGCGCGCGGTTGGCGTCGAACTTGTCGTGGCGCAGGGCCAGCGTCTCGACGCCGGCCACGCCCAGCCCGTAGGAAGCCAGCAGCAGGCGCAGCGCGCCCTGCAGGCGTTCGTCGAACTGCGGGCGCAGGTCGCGGTTTTCCGCCATCTCGCGCAGCGACTGGCTGGCCACGAATTCGCCCGCCAGCTGGCGCAGCGCCGGCGCCAGCAGTTCGCGCAGCTGCGCGCTGCCCACCACGCCCGGCATGGTCATGAAGTGGCGCGCAAAGGCCGGCACGTTTTCCACGCGCAGGTTGACGCTGAAACGCGCCGCCACCACCAGGTGCTCGGCGGTTTCCAGGTCGTCGAACGCGAATTCGACCGGCAGCGCGTTGGTGCGCGTGATCAGGATTTCGGCATGGCTGTCGCGCAGCAGGTGGTTCAGGCGCGTGAAGAAACCCTCGATCTCGTACTCGCCCTGCGGCACCTCGGTGGCCTGGCTGTCCTGCAGGATATAGGCGCGCGCGGTGGCCGGCACGCGCAGGGTCTTCACGAACAGGCCGGACAGCGCCTGCACGCCGAAGAAGACCGCCAGCTCGTCGGGGCCGGCCACCCAGCGGTTCTCGACCAGCACCGGCGCGTTGCGCGGCGCGCCCAGCGTGATGCCGCAGGCCGCGCAATAGCCTGCGCCGCCCGCATTCTTGTGTGCGCAGCGCGGGCAGCGCGTGCCGCCAAAACCGAACATCTGGAACATGATCCGACTCCCTAGTTTCTCTATCCCTGGCCCGGCGATTCTAGCAGCCGGGACCCGGCGCAAGCGCCTGCCCCTGCCAGAACGCGCGCCGCATCAAATCAATCCGATCCGCTCGACACAGGCCAGGCTCGCGCCTTTGACCCGCAATCCGTCGCGCAGGCCGGGCGGCAAGTGGGCTTCCCAGGCGCGCGGCAGCAGCACGCGGTCGCCTGCCGCCGCTTCGCGCGCGATCAGCGCGCACTTCGGCGCCAGCCCTTCCACGCCCTCCACCTGGCCGGCATGCCAGGCGCCAGAACAGCCAGTGGCGATGATGCGCCCGCGCGGCAGGAATTCGCGCCCGCGCGCCAGGCGGTCGGCCAGCACCAGCGCCAGTTCATAGGAGTTGCCGTGCAGGCCGTCCTGGCCGAAGCGCACCGTGGTGCGCCAGCGCGGCGCGGCCTCGCCATCGAAGTGGCGCGCGCCGGCCAGCGTCTGGCGCACGGCGTGCTGGCGCGCGCTGTCCAGGCCCGCCGCCGCGACCGCCTCGTCGTCCGGCGCTTCGCCAGGCTCGAACGGATACACGCTCACTTCGACCCAGCACAAACTGTCGTTGATGCCGCCGCTGTGCAGCGGGAACCAGGCGCGCGCGCTCGACACCGATGCCGAAAGGTCGGGCTGGCCGCTCAGGGCGCCCAGGTGGCGCAGGTGACGCGGGCCGCCCAGCAGTGCGCCCGCCGGCGCCTGCGCGGCATCGTGGCCGTCAATGCGCCCGCGCTGCCACCCGTCCGACCAGCCCAGCGCCAGCTGCGGTTTTTCGGCCGGCGGCAACAGGCCGCGCACGGTGCGGTCGGCCAGCACCACGGCCAGCTCCCAGTCGCGTTCCTGCGCGCCCGGCGCCCGGTCCATGCTGATCACGACCTGGTCGCGGCTGTCGTAGCGGGCCTCGGTATGGCGCGCCAGGCGCGCCACTTCCTGCATGCGCGCGGCCAGCGCCGGCGCACCGGGCGCGCTGCACTTGATGTCGGCGCGCCCGCCGCGCGGACGGCGCGTGGCCGTGACCGTGACGACGGAACCGTCGGCCAGCAGGCTACGGAACACGGCTTCGCTGACGGCTTCGCTGACGGGTGCGCTCATGCGTCCTCCCCTTCGGTGGCCAGCTTGCGCGCACCAAGCGCCTGTTCGAGATTGGCGACGATGCGGTCGGCCTCGTCGAACAGGACTTCCAGGCCGCGGTCCTCGGCCAGTTCGAAGCGCGCCAGCAAGGCCCAGGCTTCGTCCAGCGCCGCTGCCGCCGCCACGCTGTGGCGCGCGCGGCGCAGCTGCTGGCCCGGCGCCAGCGGCTGGCCGGGCGCGGCCAGGGCCAGTGCCGGCATGGTGCTCGCCGCCAGGCAGACCAGGTCGAGCCGCTGCAATAGTGCCTGCTGCTGGCGGAACAGGTCCTGGCCGCTGGGCAGCGTCGCCTGGCGCACGCGGCACATCAGGCAAGGCAGTTCGAGGAAGAGGCGGCGCAGCGCACGCGCGTCCTCGCGCGCCGGATCGAAAGGCGTGCTGTCCGGCACATTGGCCAGGGCAGCGCCGGCGGCAGGTGCGGCGGCGGCAGGTGCGGCAACGGCGGCAGCGGCAGCCGGCACCGCTTCCACACCGATATGGGGCTCGTCCGCATCATGCACGGCGCGCGCACGCAATACCTCGGCAAAGTCGCGCCCCGGCCGCAGGTCGACCGGCACGCAGTCGTCCACGGTGACGCCGAAGCGGGTGTACAGCAGCTGGTTGAAGCCGGCGCGGAAGGCATTCCACTCGTCGAGCGTGGTGCAGGGCGGCAGGTCGAGGTTGCCCTGGGCCAGTTCGCGCTGCAGCGCCGCCTCGACACTAGCCGCGAAGCCGGCCAGGGATACGTCGCCCGCGCCTTCGCTGGCCAGGAACAAATCGAAGCGCTGCTGGCTCACGCGCGGGTCGGGACTGTCGACCGCGAAATGCAAGCGCAGGCCGATCTCGGGCGCGGCGGCAAACGGCACCAGGTCGCAGCCGTAGGGTCCGGGATGGAAGCACCAGCCGCTCTCGCCATCGAGCAGCCCCATGCGCCCGCCGGCGCTGATGCGGCGCGTGCGGCCGCCGCGATCGACTGCCACGCCGCTGGCGCCGGCCGGCAGCGTGCAGCCGGATGCGATCGGCCGCGCCAGCAACGTGCTGCCCAGTCCCGTCGCGTCGAATGCCGGCGCGCGCGCCATGCGCTTGAACAGATCGAACATCATGTCACCGCGCCGGCAGCACGCTGAAGGCGGCCCCGTGGCGCTGGAAGTGCGCGGCCGGCGCTTCGGCGAAGGGCCAGGCGCATTCGCATTCGCCGTCGGCATCCAGGCGGCCCTGCAGGACTTCGGCGCCGGCGCCGTCGAGCACGCGCAGCAGCGCCGCTTCGCGCAGCAGGCGCGCCGCGAATGGCGCCTCGGGCGCCAGCTGCAGGATCACGCGGCAGGCCGCGCCGCCATCGAGGAAATGCAGGCGCCAATAGCCGTCGTCGGTGGCCAGCTGGCGCAGGGCCGCGCCGCTGTCGGCCGCGCGCAGCATGCCGTGGCTGCCCTGCCAGTGCCCGTCGTTTGCTGCCTGCGTGCGCCTGCGCGCCAACGCCAGCGTGCGCAGGCGGCGCGCCGTCAGCGGCGAGCCTTCCAGGGCCGCGCGTTCGCCGCCGGTCAGCGGGCGGCTGCCGTCCAGCGCCGCCAGCAGCACGGCGTCGGCCAGCACCAGGCGGTCGCCCTCCACGCGCCGGCCCAGGAGCAGGCGTTCCTGCAGCTTGCGGTCGATCTCGCTCGTCGTCATCAATTCATCCTCCCGTTCGTGGTGCGGCTTCCAGCCTGGCGATGGCCGCGTCGCGCCGCTTGCGCAGCGTCGGCAGCGACACCGCGTCCAGCGCGGCCAGTTGCTGCAGGGTCGGCAGCGCGCCGCTGGCCGGATCGCGCCAGGCCTCGGGATAACTGTCGTCCTCGGCGCCCAGCAGCTTCAGGTACACCGCCAGGCGCACCGGCAGCGTATCGTCTTCCAGCATGCGTCCGGCCCAGCTGCCCGGGTCCTGCGCGGCGCGCGCCGCAGACAGAAAGCCGGGGGGCAGTGAAACCGCCTGCGCGCGCGTGGCGCCGAGCGGGTCGTCGTCCGCCACCGGCGCCGCCTGCGTTGGTTCCGTCACCGGCGCATCCAGCTCTTCCGCGCGCGCTTCCAGTATCAGGTCCGGCCCCGGCGTGGCGCCATGCGCCGATTCGTCCAGCACGCGCCAGTAATCCTCGATCCAGGCGCCGGCGGTGTCCTGGTCGTGCAGCCAGCCGCTGTCGCGGTTGCTGGAAATCGCCTCGTATTCGGCGATCTCGCGCAGCATCTCGGCAATCTTCTCCGGGCTGTTCTTCAGGCTGTCGAAGCGTTTCGACTTCGTGTGCAGGGGTCCGGGCGCGCCACTGAAGCGCTCCAGGCTCTCGCTCCAGCGCATGATCCACTCGGGGCGGCAGGCCGCGATCGACTGCAGCTGGCGCACCTCGATCGGTACCGAGAAATCGACCGGGCGGCCGAGGATGGCGCCGACTTGCGCCGTGTGCTCGCGCCAGCCGGCGAACAGGCGCGCGATCTCGCCGTAGGCCGTGTCGAGCATGCGGTAGGCGTACAGGCGGTTCGGGCTGCAGGGGCGGCCGCAGGCCACCTGGTAGTTGTCGGCATCGACCTTGTCGCGCAGGAGCGCGAACATGTCGTTGACCTTCTTGCGCAGCAGCGCCTCGCCGCCGGCCTGGCGCCAGAAGGCGGGCGCGCGCGCATGCTCGGCGGCGAGCGCCGTGCAAAACGCGTCCCAGTCGGCCTGGCGTGCGCCCAGCTCGAAGGCCAGGCCCAGGGCCAGCTCGCCCACCGTCTCGCCGTAGCTGTTGCCATTCGCCTGCGCACGCGCGGTGCGGCCGGCCGCGTGCAGCGACTCGGCCAGCAGGTCGAGGTACAGCGCCAACCCATCCTCCGGTGGTGCGGCTACGATCAGCTCGATCGGATCGACGCGCGCACAGACCTCGAGCGAACAGGCGCCCAACAGTTTCCTTACCTGCTCCCATCCAGGTTCCTGGTACCGGGTTCCCGGCAAACGCATACACCTTCCTCTTGTATCTGCAATATGTCCGTCAGATAACGAACTTTGCAAATCATGCCATACAAACATGAAATCGAGGCGCGCTGGAGAAGCCTAGTTACCCTTCTGTTCAGGCTTTTGCGCCAGCATCGAGCGCAGCAGTGCCGCCACGACCGGCGCCGCGTGCTCGCCGCCGGTGGCTTCGGAACGGCTGACAAAGGCGGCAAACGCCAGGCGCCGGTCTTGCCCGGGCAGGCTGCCCGGCTCCAGCCAGCCGGTGAACCAGACCGTGGCCAGGCCGGCGTCGCCGACCGGCGCGGTGCCGGTCTTGCCGTACAGGCCGGCGCGCAGGCCGTCGAATTCCGGCGCGCGGAAGGCGCCCGCCGCGGTGCCGTGGGCCACCACGCCGCGCAGGCCGGCGCGGATGCGGTCCAGGCGCACGCCGAGCCTGGCGCCGGATTCGCTGCGCGCCTGGGCGCCATCGAGCTCCAGCAGCAGGCGCGGCGCAATCGCGCGGCCTTCGCCGACGGCGCCGGCCGCCAGCGCCATGTGCAGCGGCGTGGCCTGCATGCGCAGCCCGATCGCCATCTGGCGCAGCTCGTGGCGCGAGCCGACCGGGTCGCTGGCGGCGACGCTCGCCTGCAGCGCATCCCAGTTGCGCCAGGCATAGTCGCCCGGCAGCAGGCCGCCGTCCAGGCGCAGCGGGCGCTCGAAGCCGAGGCGGCGCGCCATCGCCACGCTCGGGCGCACCGCGTCGAGCGCCGCGCCGTCCAGGGCGCGCAGGCTGGGCGCCCCGCCTTCTGGTTTCCCGAGCAGGCTGCGGTCGCCCAGTTCCGCGGTCCAGGCGAACCAGGTGTTCAGGCTATAGGTGAGCGCCTGGGCCAGGCCCAGCTTGCCGTCCTGGGCGCGGCGGTCGAGGTGCTGGTCGCGGAAGTTGGTGATGCGGGCGGCGCTGCCGAGCGGATAGCTGGCGGCGTCGGTGCGGAAGGCGTAGCCGCCGCGCGCGGCCGTGCCGTTGATGGCGGCCAGCGGCATGCCGTCGAGCAGGGCATCCAGGCGCGGGTTGGCCTGCGCCGCCAGTTCCAGGCCCAGCGCACTGACGATTTTATACGTCGAGCCGGGGCTGCGCTCGGCGCCGCCGTCGTGCTGCAGGGCCGCCTGGCGCAGCGGGCTGCGCGCCGGATCGACGCGGTCGAAGTCGCGCAGCTCGTTCCACGGCGCCGCCGACGCCGGGGAGCCGGCCTGGGCGCTGGCGGCGGCCAGGATGTCGCCGCTGCCGGTATCGAGCAGCACCAGGCCCGCCTGGCGGCCCGGCGCCGGGGCCGCGCCGCCGCTGCAGCGCGCGCCGTCCCACTGGCCGCGGCGCAGGCCGACGCAGTCGAGCGCGCCCTGGGCCGCGCCTTGCAGGGCCAGGTCGAGCGTGAGCCTGGCCGCGTGCGGGCGGCCGTTCGGCGCCGGCAGGCGGCCCAGCATGCCGGCGATGCTGTTCGCATGGCCGTCGCGCAAACCGAGCAGCGTATCCAGGCCGGCGCCGTGCGCGGCTTCCAGCGCACGCCCGCCCTGCCACAGCGGCCTGCCGTTGCGGTCGGCCAGCAGCACCGGCACCGGCGCCGCTGGCGCGACCCGGCTCGCATCGGGCAAGGGCTGCCAGCGCAGCTCCCGTCCCTCCAGCGCCAGGTGGCGGTAGGCGGCGTCGCCGGCGCTGCCCAAGTTGGCCATGTCGAGCGGCGCCGCCTCCAGCACCACGCGCCGCGCGCCCGGCTGCAGGGCCAGCACCAGTTCGCGCACGTCGTCGGGCCGGGTGCAGGCGCGCCCGCCGCAGGCCGGGCGGGTGTCGACCAGCTCGGCGCCGCCGATGCCGGTCATGCGCCCGGCGAGCATCAGCTCGATGCGTTCGCCGCCCCGGGCCGGCTGCGGCAGCACCAGCGCCAGCCGCGCCGACTGCGCGCCGGCCGGCCAGTCGGCGACGCGGCTCCAGGCTTCCCAGCCCTGCGGCAGGCGTTCGAACAGGCGCGCCGCCGCCAGCGGCATGGCCGTGCTGGCGCCGACCGCCACCGCGCCGGCGCTGGCCTGCCAGCTGCCGCCCAGCGCATTCGGACGCAGGCGCCAGGCCAGCAGGCGCCGTTCGCTGTTAAAGACGCGCACCTGTTCCAGCACATAGGCGCCGTCGGCGCGGTGATGCAGGCGTTCCAGCAGTTTCAGGCCGGCGGCGTCAAGCGCAACATTGTCCCAGCTGTGTAGGTCGCCCGTGCGCTGGCCGGGCTCGGCGGCGCGCCAGCGCGCCAAATCGCGCGGGGCCACCTCGATCAGACCGGACGGCGCCAGGCGGATCAAGCCGCGCTCGCGCAGGCTGTCGAACAGGGCGCCGTCTTCCAGGCGCGGCGCGGCCTTGGCCGGCACCCGGTACTCGCCCGGGGCCAGCATGGCGGTGCGCAGCTCGCCCTGGGCCGGGAAGGCCGCCACCAGCGCGGCCGGAACCGGCCCGCTAGCAGGCAGCCAGCGCTGCAGCACCAGTTCGCCCGCGGCCGGACAGGCCGCGCTGGCGCGCCGCATCACGCGCAATGCGCCGGCATCGCCCCAGACCAGCCAGCCCTGCCGGCCCAGCCGGGCCGCGCCGCTCTTATTGATGGCGCCGGCGCCCAGGTCGTCGATCCAGCGCGCCGCCGGGGCGCCGTTCCAGCTCACGCGCAGCGGCGCGCCGCCCGTGGCGTTGCCGGCGATGTCGAGCTGCGGCATCGTCCCGCTCGCCAGCACCACGTTGCGCAGGGTGATGGGACTGGCCGCCGTTTCGTTGCGCGCGGCCCAGCGCGCCACGTCGGCGAAGGGATAGCCGACCCGTACCGGCGAAATGCGTCCGCTGGCGCGGTCGAGCATCTGCTCGCACAGATCGATCACCACCGGGCGCTCGGCGCGCATGCCGGCCACCACCAGCAGCGCCCCGCCGCCCTGCGGGTTCAGGCTGACGCCGGCCTGGGCCGGCACGCTGAAGGCCAGGCCGGGGAGTGCCGGCTGGAAGGCGTCGAGCTCGCGCACCAGGCCGGAGCCGGCGCTGCTGCCGGCGGCCACGGCCAGGGTGCGCGCGTGATGGGCAATCAGGATGCCGCCGCCGATAGCCAGCGCCAGCGCGGCCACGCCGATCCAGAGGCCGGGCCCAGGCTGCGGACGCGCCTGTCCACTCGCCTCTGCCGCAACGGCCCTCGCCGGTGCCGTGCGTCCGCCGGCACGCAGGTTGCGTGCGCGCCGGCGCGCCCGGCGGTTCGACGCCAGCCCGCCCAATACCGTGGCGATCATTCCCCCCATTGCTCTCCTTCCGCGCGGCTCCGCTGTGGCCGCTTATCGCGCAGGTCTAGCGGAGGGAAGGGGAAAACAGGCAGATACGGCCGCGTAGACGGACGTTCGGCGCCGTTCCTGTGCAGGTCATCCCGCCTTTTGTGCGGCTCGTCGCAATCCGCTGTCACCCTAGACGGCCCTCGGATACAGTGCATCCATCGAAACCCCACCCGCAAGGAGAACACCGTGAAGATCGCCAAGCACATGGAAGCCGTTTTCGTCGTTGCCCTCGCCGCCGCCGGCTCGTTCAGCTACTTCGCCGACAGCGTGCCGCAGGCGCATGCACGCCCGGCCGTCATCCAGGATTCGAGCATCGCTACCGAAACCAAGATGGCTGTCGTGGTCGTGAAAGGCAAGCGCCCGAGCGCCGCCGAGAAACAGCAGATGCTGCTAGCCGATCGCCGCGCACCAGGGAGCGTGATTTGATGTCCCGCGCGTGCCGGGCAGTGCCGGGTCGTGGCTGACGACCCAGGCATGCCCGGCAGCGGTTTTCCCCTTCTGCGTTACATCTCCCTCCTCGTTTCTCCCCGGCTTGTCACAGTGACGCAGCTTTCTGTATCACTTGTAAGCACATGCATCAAATCGTCCTTCCCGTCCAGGCGAGCGCTATAGTGAATCATCCGCTTTGGATTTGGAGAACGAACATGAAACGCCTCACTCTCGCTGCCCTGATCGCCCTTGGCGCCGCCGCGTATGCACCGCTGCCTTCGATGGCGCAGGGCCTCGAAGTCTATATCGGCACCGCGCCGCCGGCGCCTGTCTACGAACGCATCCCGGCCGCACGCCATGGTTACGTCTGGGCGCCGGGTTACTGGGAGTGGCGCGGCCACCGCCACTTCTGGGTGCCGGGCAGCTACGTGGTCGAGCGTCCGGGCTACGTGTATGCGCCGCCAGCCTGGCACCAGCGCGGCGGGCGCTGGTACATGAGCCAGGGAGCCTGGTCGCCGCGTGACCGCTATTACGCGAACAACGACCGCTACTACGGCCCGGACCGCCGGCATGGACCGGATCGCGGCTGGAACGACCGCGATCACCGCGGCGGCAATTACGGCCGCAACGAAGGGCGCCGCGACTACGACCGCGACGGCGTGCCGAACCGGTATGACCGGGACCGCGACAACGATGGAATCAGCAACCGCCATGACCGCGACCGCGATGGCGATGGGGTCGGGAACCGCCGCGACCGCAATCCGGATAATCCGTATCGCCGTTGAGCGGGTAGCCGGTAGCGGAATGAGAAGCGCCTCGTGAGAGGCGCTTTTTTTATTGAGTGGCCGTTGGCGGATTTCGCCGATGATCAGTCGATGAGACCGCGTGGACACAGGTGTCCACCCTACGAGGCTGTTGTAGGGTGGACACCTGTGTCCACGCGGTAGATCGGTCGATCAGCCGGGCGGCCTATTTCTTGAGGTGCTTGTCGAGAAACGCCAATATCTTCGCACTCGCCTCGGCCTGGTTTTTCTTCTTCGAGAACCCGTGCCCCTCGTCGGCAAACACCACGTACTCGACCTCGACCCCGTTCTTGCGCACCGCCTCGACGATCTCGTCGCTTTCCGGCTTGATCACGCGCGGGTCGTTGGCGCCCTGGATGACCATCAGCGGCTTGCGGATGTTCGCGGCGTGGAACAGGGGCGAGGTGGCGGTGAGGAAGGCCTTATCCTTCACCGGGTCGCCGATCTCGTCGTACAGGGCCTTGCGCTGCGATTCCCAGTAGGGCGGAATGCTCTCCAGCGTGCGGATCCAGTTGCTGACGCCGAAGATGTCGATGCCGACCTTGAAGGCTTCCGGCCGGAAGGCCAGCGCCGCCAGCGTCATGTAGCCGCCGTAGCTGCCGCCCATGATGCCAATGCGCCCCGGGTCGACCCAGCCCAGGCTGGCGAGCCAGGTCTTGGCCTCGACGCAGTCCCACAGCGGCTCCTGCCCGTGCTTGCGGTCGTCGGCGGTGAAGAAGGTCTTGCCGTAGCCCGAGCTGCCGCGGTTGTTGATGCCCAGGACCGCATAGCCGTGATTCACCAGGTACTGGATCTGGGCGTTATAGCCGCGCATGGTCTGGCCGCCGGGGCCGCCGTGCACGTAGACCACGGCCGGCACCTTGTTCGCGTTCGAGGCGCCCTTCGGCTTGTAGAAGATCGACGGGATCACCGTACCGTCGAACGAGGTGAAGCGCACCACCTCGGCCTCGACCAGGTCGTTCGGGTCGATCTCCGGGCTCAGGCTGCGCGTCAGCTGGGTCGTCTTGTTGCTGCGGAAGTCGTGCACGTACAGATTGTTCGGCGAGCGGTCGCCGTTCACGTAGAAGGCCACCAGGTTGCCGCTGTCCGAAAACACGGCGCCGCGCATTTCGCCGCCGCCGGTCTTCGGCAGCGCCACCGGTTTGCCGGTCGCGCTGTCGACGACGCGCATGCGGATGCTGCCGTCCTCGTTGACGTAGCTGATGCGATGCCTGCCGTTGCGCGAGTAGCCGGTGCCGGCGATGTCCCAGTCGGCCTGTTCCACGTCCGTGACGGCGCCGGTGGCCAGGTCGTAGGCGCGGATGCGCGTGAATTCGCCGCCGTCGTTGGTGGCGAACAGCAGGCGCTTCGAGTCGGGGTCGAAGTCTTCGGCGCTGTAGCTGGCAGTGCCCTGGTGCTGCGAAATGTGCTTCGTTTCGCGGGTCTGCACGTCGTACAAGTAGACGTCGCTGTCGGCGGTGGTGTTCGGCTTGTCGAGCGCCAGATAACGGCCGTCGCGGCTGATGGCGGACACGGTGCGCCCGGTCTCGTTCTGGTAGACCAGGGTGCGTGCGTAGGTCTGCGCGTCGTAGCGGTAGAGGTCGAAGTATTTCGGGTCGCGCTCGTTGGTGCTGACGTAGAAGGCCTTGCCGTCGGGCTGCCAGCCGGCAAAGGCGGCCTTCAGTTTGGCGCCCGGCGTCAGGTCGCGCTCGGCGCCGTCGAGTTCGCGCACGTACAGGTGGTTCTGCTCGTTGCCGCCCTGGTCGCGCGTGAACAAAATGCGGTCGTCGTTGTAGAAGAAGCCGACAGCATAGGTGCTGTCCGTGGTCGAGCTGGTCAAGGCGCGCGGGGTGCCGCCGCCGACCGGCAGCACGTAGGCGTTGAAGATGCGCGAGGCGTTGCTGTTGAACAGGACCTGCTTCTCGTCGCGGCTGAACGAGGCGCCGTTGACCGAGGTGGTGGCCATGAACTGCTCGATGGTATAGCGCCTGGGCTGCTTCTGCGCCTTTTGCGCGGCCTTGGCGGCAGGCGCCGGAGCGGCTGCCTGGGCCGGGGACAGTGCGGCCGCGGCGCAGGCGGCGAGCAGGGATACACGTACGGCCTGGTGGAACAAACGCATGGGCTGCTATCAAAAACGTGCGCAAACGTGCGCAGCGTATTCTTCCTGCCCCGAACCGTCCTGTTGACCGTGTTCGTCTCTGGCAGGCGTTACTTCCCCGCCTGCCGCCGGAACCGTTCCGGCGGCAGTGCCCGGCGTCACCGCCTGGCTCGCCTCGGGTAGCGCCGTGCGCGCCGCAAGAGCGCCGGTGGCGAGCCATTGCAAATTGACGGCCGCGTTGACATCGCGGTCGTGGCGGATGCCGCAAGCGCCGCAGGTCCAGACCCGTTCACCCAGGTTCAACCCGGCATTGCGCACCCCGCACCCCGAACACAGCTTGCTCGACGGGTACCAGCGGTCGGCCAGTACGATCCTGGTGCCGTAACGGGCCGACTTGTATTGCAGCTGGCGCCGGATTTCGTAAAAGCCGACGTCAGCGATGGCCCGGGCCAGCTTGTGGTTGGCGAGCATGCCGCGCACGTTCAGGTCCTCGATCGCCACTGCTTGATTTTCGCGGCAGAGACGGGTAGTCAGCTTATGGGTAAAAATCGGCGCGGACCCGGGCGATGCGCTCATGCAGGCGCGCCAGCGACAGCGCCCCCTTTGTGCGGTTTTTCGATACCGGCAGCCGGGAACCTTTCGGGATCGGTCCGGTAAGGCCGGACGCCTTCTTGACCGCCTCCAGCTTGCGCGACTGGCGCCGGCTGCGGATGCGAAGGCGCCGCAGCGCGGCTTTTAGCGGACGGGGCGCAACGATCTTTTCTCCGCTGGACAGGGTCGCCGCAGCCGTCACGCCCAGATCGACACCAATCACCGCATCGCCTGTTCGCGACCGCATCGCTAGTCGCTCGGGCACCTCTACCTGGACCGACAGATACCAGTGATCGGCCTGGCGCGAGACGCTGGCTCCCATGATTTTCCCAGGCCAGCGCAGCGGCTCACGCAGCAGTACACGACCGATCTTGGGCAGGACGACCGCCATGCCTTCCGTTCTAAATTTATCGTTGGCCAGGTAGAAGCTGTCCCGGCAGCGCCCCTTTTTCTTGAAGCGCGGCGGGTGGGCAGGTTGTCTGGCGCGGCGCTGTTCGACGTAGCGCGTCCACGCCTTGGCCAAATTGGCGAAGGGCTGCGCATGGGCGTCGCGGTGAATGGTGCGCAGCCAGGGCTGGCCATGTTCGTCGAGCCAGTCCGGGTCAGAGTACTTGATGCTGTTGAAACGCTTCTTGAGCGCCATGGCGTTCGGGCGCAGGCCAAGCGCCACCTGGCGCTGCCATTCGGCCAGTGCCCAGTTCCAGACCCGCCGGGCAGTGCCGGCCGCGCGCGTGAAATAGTCGCGCTGGTAAGGTGACGGCTCAAGCCTGATCCGGTGTGCCAGCAGCATGGTCGCTCTCCAATACCGAGTGCAAATGGTTTTCCGTGTTACGTCGCCAGTTACTGGCCGTGCGCGCTGCGGGAACGAGCCGTCCTTCGCGCTCCCAGCGCTGCAGCGACTTCACTGCAATGCCGAGCAACCTGACTGCCTGACCTATGGCCATTGTGTTTTCCATGATCACAATTGGACACGAACACACCTGTTTAGTTCGAGCAGAGTCTAGCTCCTCTGGAACGACGATATGAATGACGCAGCAAAATAACGCCAGGCAAGTGTTGCAAGCTTTGCATGCCGTGTCAACGCCGCCGAAAGCGGTTATGCTCACGCCATGAACGACCTCGTCCGCCTGCAAGGCGCCGCCAGCAAGACCGAACTTGCCGCCAGCCGCAAACTGGCCCTGCGCTCCAACATCTCCTTCGAAGACGCCCTGCGCACCACGCTCACCGCGAGCGCGGGCGACGCCGGCCTCGACTACCTGCTCGACGCGCGCGCCACCCTGCGCGCCGCCGAGGCAGCACGCGCCCTGGCGCGCCGCGCCGCCCGCGACGCCGCCAGGGAAGCGGCGCGGGAAACCGCCCTCGCCCTGCGCCGCCTGCGCCAGGAAGGCATGCCGACTGCCTGGCGCGGCTGGTTCGACGGGTCCGCCAAGCCGAACCCGGGCCGCTGCGGCATCGGCGCGCGCCTGCTCGGGCCGGGCGGCGAGGCGGTCGAGCTGTCGCAAGCGGCCGGCTACGGCAACAGCAGCGAAGCCGAATACCGCGCCCTGATCCTGCTGCTGGAAACCGCCGTCGCGCAGGGCGCCAGGCCGCTCACCGTGTACGGCGACAGCCAGGTGGTGATCGATGACGTGAACGGCGCCCCTGCCGACAGCGCGGCTGCGCTGCGCCCCTTGCGCGCACGCGTACACGCGCTGCTGGCGCAACTGCCGGCGACCACGCTGCGCTGGATACCGCGCCACAAGAACGGGGAAGCCGATGCCCTGTCGCAGCGCGCCACCGCGGCGCCAGCCGACGACATTGAAGCAATCCATGAAGGAAGCGAATGAACGACCATACCGCGCCGCAGCCTGAACTCGCGGCCTGGCGCCCGCGCCTGGCCGCCATGGCCGCCGGCGCTGCCGCTGCTACTGCCACGGATGACGGCGCCCACGACGCCAGCCACCTGGAACGCGTCTGGCGCAGCGCCGAGACCCTGCTCGGCCACCACCTCGATGCCGACCCGCTGGTGGTGATGGCGGCCAGCTACCTGCACGACCTGGTCAACCTGGAAAAGGACGATCCCGAACGCGCCCAGGCCTCGCGCCGCTCGGCCCTGCTCGCGCGCACGCTGCTGCGGGAGGCCGGCTTCCCGCCCGCGCGGCTCGACGCCGTCGCCCATGCGATCGAGGCGCACAGCTTTTCGGCGGCGATCGTCCCCACCACCATCGAAGCGCGGATCGTGCAGGACGCCGACCGGCTCGACGCGCTCGGCGCGGTCGGCCTGGCGCGCATGTTTTCCATTTCCGGCCGCATGCGCCGCGCCCTGGCCCACCCGACCGACCCGCTGGCGGAAAACCGCGCGCTCGACGACCGCGCCTACGCGCTCGACCACATCGTGCTGAAGCTGGCGAAGCTGCCCGATATGATGCAGACCGCGGCCGGCCGCGACCTGGCCAACGAACGGCTGGGCAAGCTGATGGTGTTTCGGAGGGAGTTCGCGGCGGAGTGGCTGGGAGCCGCGAACGCCGCCGGCTGAAGCCAACCGGCACTCACATTTTCCGGCTCGGGGCATGATGGCATTGTTATAATTGCCTGAATGAAAACTTCTTCGTTCCCCGGCCGCGTGCGCAGCCTGCTGGCCGCCGCCGTCCTGGCCGCCGACCCCGCCCTGGCAATCGACACCGAGCCGCGCGGCCTGCGCGCGCTGCGCATTGCCAGCGCCGATGTTCCCGCCATCGACGGCGTGCTCGACGACCCCGCCTGGCGGCGCGCGCCCGTGTTCGACGGCTTCCACAAGCACCTGCCGCGCGACGGCGAGTCCAGCGCCAAGGGTATGCGCACCAGCGTGCAGCTGGTGGTCGATGACGACGCCCTGGTATTCGCCATCCGCGCCTGGGACCCCTCCCCCGAGCGCCTGCGCAGCGCCCTGGCGCGGCGCGACAAGGTCGACGCGGGCCAGGATTTCATCGGCATCTGGATCGACCCGGCCGGCCATGGCCGCGCCGCCCAGTTCGTGCGCGTAAATATCGCTGGCGTGGTAAGCGACGGCATGCACCGCGCCGACGACGACGAATCCGACCTCGGCCCCGACTTCCCGATCGACGCCGCCGTGCGGCTGCTGCCCGACGGCTACAGCATGGAAGTACGCTGGCCCCTGTCGAATTTGCGCTTTCCCTACGCGGGCGGGCGCAACTGGCGCGTGATGGTCGAGCGCAGCATCCCGCATGCCGACGGCACGCTGCTGGCGACGGCGCCCTACCGGGTCGACGCCCTGAGCCGCCTCAGCTTCCTGCAGGAGATCGAGGGCATGGACACCACCGTGGCCTCGGTGCGCGACCGCGGCTTCGTCGAGTGGCGCCCGGAGCTGACGGTGCGCAGCGCGCGCGCCGCCGCGCCCGGCCAGCGCGTGCGCGGCAGCGACACCCAGCTGGGCCTGGAGATCAACGCCCGCCCGCGCGCCGACTGGGTCTTCAATGCCACCCTGAACCCGGACTTCTCGCTGGTCGAGATCGACGAGCCGGTGTCCCAGGGCGCCGGCAATATCGCCCTCAGCCTGCCGGAAAAGCGCGGCTTCTTCCTGGAGAGCGCGGACGTGCTCAGCCTGCCCCTGCCGGCGTTTTATTCGCGCACCGTGAACGACCCCGAGTACGGCCTGCGCGCCACCTGGCGCGCGTCGGACATGGACGCCACCGCCATGAGCCTGCGCGACGAGCCGGGCGGCCTGGTCCTGCGCGGGCGCCCCTACGAAACGCTGGAAGCCGTGCAGGCCGGGCGCAGTGTCGCCAGCCTGGTGCGCGCACGCTGGCACGGCGAAGGCCTGCTGCTGGGCGCCTTTGCCTCGCAGCGCGACTACCACCGCTTCGGCCGCAACGACGTGCTCGGGCTGGATGCGCAGTGGCGCGCCGCAGGCGAGGACGGCGTGCAGCACCAGCTGTCGGGCGTGGCGATGGTCTCGCGCACGAGCGCCGGCTTCGGCGAGGATGCCATCGTCGGCAAGGTGGCGCGCCGCTCCGGCGCTTATTTGTGGAACAAGTACCTGCACAAGACCGAGCGCTGGTGGCACGAGGTCGAGCTGGAAGCGATCGCGCCGGGCTTCGCCAACGACAACGGCTTCGTGCCGCAGGCCGGCATCGCGCGCGCCAGCGGCTCGCTGAACCGCATCCTCGGCTCGCAGACGCTGGGCGCGCTCGAACTCTACGAATTCGAAACCTACCTGGGCTTCCACGAGATGCGCACCCTGGCCGACAAGCCGACCGGCCAGGCCGGTGGCGAGACCGTCGAGCGCAGGCTGCGGCCCGGCGTCTGGACGGCGGCGCCGCTGCAGACCGGCCTCTGGGCCGAACTCGGCTTCGACCGCCAGCGCGCCCGTCCCGGCGGACGCCTGCACGACACGCGCGTGGTCAACCTCGGCATCGAGACCAAGCCGGCGCCCTGGATCGCACGCATCGCGGCCGAACTGGCGCTGGGCCGCCAGCTCGACGCCGACGCCGACCGCGTGGGTCCGGGCGGACAGGCGATCCTGGACGTCGACCTGCGCTTTCCGATCAGGCGCGGCTGGTCGCTGGAACTCGACCACCACCTGAACCGGTCCTGGGTGCGCGGCACCCTCGGCACGCCGGCGTTTACGGACACCGCCTGGCGCTGGCGCGCGATGCTGCACTTCAGCCCGCGCGACTCGCTGCGCCTGCTGGCCCAGAACACCTGGGCCGCAAGGCGCGACGACGGCGTGACCCAGCTCGAAGCATGGAACGAGCGCCAGGTGCACCGTTCGCTGCTGTACCGCTACCAGTGGCAGCACGGACGCACGCTGTCGCTCGGGGTGGCCAGCGACAAGCTGCCGCTGGTGGAGGAGCGCAGCACCGCGCTGACCTTCAAGCTGCAGTGGGAAGTCTGAGGGCGCAGTCTGCCGGCCACTGCCGGCTCTGCATAAGCGGTGTAAGATCGTTCTTTTTTGGCAGGACCATCCCATGCTGCAGAAGGCTGCAACGCACCGGGCGCAGACCGGCAATTTGAACTTCGTCCTGGTCAGCGTGTTCATCGACGTCATCGGCATCGGCCTGATCGTGCCGGTGATGCCGCCGCTGGTCGGCCAGTTCGTGCAGGGCCGCGACGAGCAGGCCCTGTGGTACGGCATCCTGGCCACCGTCTTCGGCCTGCTGCAGTTCGTCTTCATGCCCATGCTCGGCGCCATCAGCGACCGCATCGGCCGGCGCCCGGTGCTGCTGTATTCGATGGGCGGCATGTGCCTGAACTTCCTCGTCACCGCCATGGCCCCGAGCCTGGCCTGGCTGTTCATCGGGCGCGCCATCGGCGGCGTGTCGGCGGCCAGCATGTCGGTGGCGATGGCGTACGCCTCCGACGTCTCCACGCCCGAGAACCGCGCGAAAAGCTTCGGCAAGATCGGCGCCGCCTTTGGCCTGGGCTTCATCTGCGGCCCGATGCTGGGTGGGCTGCTGGGCGAATACGACCTCGCCCTGCCCTTCTACGCAGCGGCCGTGCTGGCCGGCGTGAACCTGGTCTATGGCTACTTCTTCGTGCCGGAATCGCTGCCCGCAACGACGCGCGAACCCTTCAGCTGGCAGAAGGTGAATCCGTTCTACGCGCTGCGCAAGTTGCTGGCACGGCGCGCCATCCGCGGCCTGGTGGTCGTGTTCGCGCTGACCACCTTCGGCCAGATCATGACCCAGACCACCTGGGTGCTGTACACCACCTTCCGCTTCGGCTGGACCCCGCGCGACAACGGCATCGCCATGTTCTGCGTCGGCCTGGCCGCGGCCGTGGTCCAAGGCGGGCTGGTATCGGTCCTGATCCGGCGCCTGGGCGAAGTACGCCTGTCGCTCATGGGCCTGGCCTCGGGCGCCATCACCTTCGTCCTGTATGGCCTGGCGACCCAGGGCTGGATGATGTACGTCTTCATTTGCTGCAACCTGCTGGCCTTTGCCGCCGGGCCGGCGTTGCAGGGCATCGTCTCGCGCGAGGCCGGCCCCGGCGAGCAGGGAGAGCTGATGGGTTCCCTGCAGTCGATCAGCAGCCTGGCGGTGGTGGTGACGCCGCTGATCGGCACCTCGATCCTGGGCGCCGTCAGCCACCTGCCGCCCGACGACTGGCGCATCGGCTCGAGCTTCTTCCTGTCGGCGGCGATGCAGGCGCTGGCGGTACTGGTGGCCCTGCGCTGGTTCCGCCGGCGGCACCTGACGGCATGACGCGCGCCGCATGAGCGTGCCCGCGGCTGGCATGTCGGGCACGGTGGCGATGGCCGTGCTGGCCGCGGCGCTGATGCACGCCGGCTGGAACGCCATGCTCAAAACGAAGGGCGACGCCTTTCTCTCGACGGTGGCGGTGGCCGTCAGCGCCGGCCTGCTATGCGCACTGGCCCTGCCCTGGCTCTCGCAGCCGGCGCCGGCGAGCTGGCCCTACATTGCCGCCTCGGCCCTGATCCACGTGGTGTATTACGCACTGCTGATGGCCACCTACCGCGACGGCGACGTCAGCCTCGCCTACCCGCTGATGCGCGGCTGCGCGCCGCTGCTCGTGGCCTCGTTCGGACTGGCCCTCATGGGCGAGCGCCTGGGCGCGATGCAGTGGCTGTCGGTCTGCCTGATCTGCGGCGGCGTGCTGACGATGACCGGGCGCGCCCGGGCCAGCACTGCTGTCAGCCGCCGTACCACGTTGCTGGCGCTGGCCTCGGCCGCGACCATCGCGGCCTACACCCTGGTCGACGGCGCCGGCGTGCGCCTGTCGCACGCGCCCGCCGCCTACACGATGTGGATCTTCGCCGCCACCGCGCCCGGCGTCGCGGTGCTGGCCGTGCGGCGCCGGCGCGAGCTGCTGCCGTTTGTGCGCAGCAATCCGGCCCTGCCCGGCGGCGGCGCGCTGTCGGTCGGCGCCTACTGGGTGGCGCTGTGGGCGATGACGCAGGCACCCGTGGCCGCAGTGGCGGCGCTGCGCGAGACCTCGATCCTGTTTGCCGCCGCCATCGCGCTGCTGGTCCTGCGCGAGCGCGTGGCGCCGCTGCGGCTGGCCGGCGCGGTGTTGATTGCCTGTGGCGCGGCGGCGATGCGGCTGCATTGAGCCGCTGGCTCGGCTCTTGAATTAGGGGCGAAGCGGAGACATACGCACGTTGTGTTCAAAAGCGAGCAGTTCATAAATGCTGCCGTTACACGGATCGTAAATCCACTCATTGTCAAACAGCGTTCTCAGCCGGTGGTTCAGGTAACACTCCCCAACGACCAAGGAATGAAACCTGTTTCCATCGAGGCGGCGTTTGTCGATGCGTGCCAACAAGCTGTCAGGTAGGCTCGACATAACGAAGTCCGAAATGACGAGCAGGTCCGCATTCAGGTAAGCATCCTGCTCCATCGTGTCCAGAGCATGTTCCAGCGCCGGTGCCACATCCGTGCCACCATGGAACGACATCCTCAGGAAACGGAGCACCTCCTCCATGCCAGTATCGCCGCTGAGATCGAGTGTGTCTATATCAGTGGAAAAGTTAATCAGATAGCAGGTGCGTTTCTGTTCCCTTGCTTTCGTCGCAAGGAACAGCGATATCGCCTTCGCGATCGTCTCGGGCGTGCCGCTCATCGAGCCACTGGTGTCAATGCAAATCACCATCGGCCCGAGCTCATCGGCATCCTTTACGCTTTGCTCATCTTCGACGTCGGCCTGCGTGTCGATGTGCAGTATGCCCTGCATGTCAAAGCACATCAGGCCGGACTCGACAAATTTAAGGTCGAACAATACCGAAGTATCCGGATCGGCAAGAAGAGCAAGCTCGGAGGGCAGGACATGCTCGATATCCCGACCGAGACGAATGCCGACGATTTCTTCGCGAGAATGAATGTCCGGCAAAGCCATGTTGACGTGTGCGGAAGATGTGACACGTTCGATTCGTTCCGATAGTTCGATTTGCCGAATTTTTCCGAGCAGTTCGCACAGTCGCTGCACACCCTTATCCTCTGCAAGATAGGCAGCCCAGCGCTCGAACTGTTGAATATCTTGCGACGTCAAAGTCCCCTTTGACAGGTCAAGAAGAATGCCGGCGTCCAGTCCCAGTGACGCAAGCCGTTCCTGAAGTTCTTGCACCAGGCGCAGAATCTTGTACAGTTCGGCCACCAGTGCTGCGCGACGCGCAGCGAGTTCATCGAATGCCCATCTGGCGCGCGCCTCGTCCATCCGCTTTTGCCACTCCGTCAGCAAGAGCCGGGTGCTGATCTCGACGTCGCCCTTGAATTTCTGGGCGATCGCTGTCTGCGGTACCGTCGGATCGAACTGACGCTTCCAGAATGCTTCATTGGCTGGATGCCCGATCAGTTTACAGAAGGCGCTGTACTCGCCAACTGCATCGGCCAACTTAGCAAGCGGGATGCTTCCAGCCTGTGCCCTGTCCTGCCAAATGCGTAAGGTCGTCTCTTCGGAAGCAAGAGGAAATCCGTCATTCAGGATCGAAGCAGTCCGGGAACGCCAGGTACCTATCTGCTCAGTAACGAAGTTGTGGACCGTGCCCGAGTGGCCTGTCAACGTTGGAAAAGAGGAGCGAATGTCCGCTGCGATTTCCTGCGCTGCGAGCTCTAGTGCATCTAGCTGCATAATGCTTCAAGGCGCTCGCAGTCCTTGATACGGAGCTTCAGGCTGGCGACCTGCTCTTCCATGCCAGCAATGGCCAGATTGGTTTTCTCAAGCGGAACGAAGAGCGAAGACAAGCGCGCTTCCATGTCCACAAACTGCGCGGTCACTTTGGCAAGAATCGACTGCAGTTCTGTCCTGACCTTTGCAACCGAGCAGGACAGCGACTCAACGAGGCGGGGACTCACGTTGGCTTTCTTATCTCCCCGATGGAACAATATGTTGGGCTCGAATGTGGTACGTTCACGGCCATTCTCCGTGACCTTGCAGCTGCCCTGGCCGTCGAATGCACATTCCAGCTCTTCGATTTCGTTTCCGGACTGATCCAGAGGATGGAAAGTCGTGGACGATTTCATGTGTTTATACGGCAGAAATACGATTTCTTCGTGATCGCTCCCTGAGTAATAGGAGTGGTAACGGCTACGTTGACGCGGTAGCTTCACCCTGAACACGTCGTCGTCGTTTCCGCTTTTCTCCGTTTCGTACACGTTCGATGAATAGAACAACCCATCGTTGATTTCTCGCTCAAGCGCGTTCTTGGTCCGGTCGATATCCGCCAGGCTGACTCCACTGTCGATCCCTGCTGCTTTAACGGCGTTTGCAACCATGTCCGCCAGCACCTGATGGTTTTCCTTCTGCGTCCACAGACAATGCTGCAGCAGCAGTGCATCGCTATGGTTGGTCGCAGCCCGACCATTGAAGAACGCCGCAGCCTTCATCAGCATGGCCGCCCGCTGCCAGCGCCTGTCCGAAACATATACGCCAAGCGTTTGATACTGCTCCGCCAACTGCTCGCGAATCATGTGAATGATGAGCAGCGTCTCGGCTGAAAGCGAAATCGTGTGAATCTGCTCGATCCACGCACCCCACTCTTCTTGCCCGACACGCAGGTCTTCCGGAACATTGACTTCCGGTGAACTGGGTTTGCTGCTCAGTATCTGCTCGAAATGCCGGATCTCGTGGACTGGCGCAACCGTCAGGCGAACGAGGAAGCGATCGAACAGCGCCTCCAGGCCCTGATTGGCATCCGGCGTTTCATTGGACGCAGCAAGCAATGCACGCAGCGGCACCTTCTCCACGACGCCGCCATTCTTGAAGATTCGTTCATTTATGAGCGTCAACAAGGTATTCAAAATGGCAGGGCTGGACTTCCAGATTTCATCCAGAAAAGCGATATCGGCTTTTGGCAGGTAAGCATCGGTCTGGCGAATATAGCGGTCCTCTTTCAAGGCCTTGATCGAAACCGGCCCAAAGACTTCTTCAGGCGTGCTGAACCGATTCATCAGACATTCGAAGTAAACCGGTTTCAGGAAGGCGCAGGCGATGCGTCTTGAAATCAGGCTCTTTGCGGTGCCCGGCGGGCCATACAAAAAGACATTCTGGCCGCATAACGCAGCCAGGAGAGCGACAGCGACGGTCTCCTCACGTTCTACCATCCCGCTACAAAGAAGAGTGGTCAGTCGCTCGATCCTGGTCTTGAGGACGTTTGATTCTGTTCGTTTAGTCTTTTGCATCACATGCTCTTGCTGTTGAGTGGCAGCGCGGCGTCGGTCATAACCAGCCGGACTGCCTGACTCGTGTGTTTAAAACTTCGCTTCCACCGTCGCGCGCAGCGTCACGCCTACCGGGAAGCTTGCGCGGCGCAGCACCAGCCCGCGCCCGTCTTCCAGGTAGCTGCTGCTGGCCTTGAAGTCCTCGTCGAGCAGGTTCTGCCCCGCCACGCGCAGCTGCAGCTTGGGCGAGAATTTGTACAGCACGTAGGCTTCCAGGTCGCGCCGCGTGTCCATGATCGAAGTCTGGCGTTCCGACACGCGCACCCGCATGCCTTCCTTGTAGGCGAAGCTGGCGCCGGTGCTGACCTTGCCGACCTTGTAGTCGATGCCGAGGTTGGCCGACAGCGGGGTCTGGCCATCGAGGCGGTTGCCCGGACCCGGCACGCCGTCGACTTCCGACCAGTTGCGGCTGATGCTGGCGCGCAGGTCGATCGCCGGGGCGCCGGCTATCACCGCTTTCAGCGGGAACTTGGCTTCGAGTTCCAGGTTCTTCGACACGGCCTGGCCGGCGTTCATCGGCATCGCCACCCAGCGCGTGCCGTCGAAATCGATGACCGAGCGGGTGTAGCCGTCGATGCGGCGGATCGAGGCGCTGGCCGAGAGCAGCGCACCTTCGGCCCAATAGTGCTCGTACGAGGCGTCGAAGCCCAGCGCCAGTTCCGGCTGCAGGTCCGGGTTGCCCTGGTAGTCGGGATCGGTGGAGCGGTTGTCGACCGAGGTCTGGCGGCGCGGGATCAGGCTGGAGACGTTCGGCGCCTTGTAGGTGCGGGTGACGGCGAAGCGCACCTGGTCGCCCTTGGTGTCCGGGATCTTCCACAGCGTTTGCAGCACCGGGCTCCAGACGCTCGAACGCGAACGGCCGATCTCGAAGGTGTTGCCCGAGGTGCGGGTGCGGATGCCTTCCCAGCGCGCGCCGAGGTACACCGACAGGCGCGGCGTGACGCTCCACTCGTCCTGCGCATACAGCGCCAGGCGCGAGACCTGGGCCTCGAACTGCTCGCCGTCCGGCAGGCCCGGGAACACGGCGCGGCCGGCCTCGGTCTCGAAGCGGCTGTCTTCGCGCGTGTTGTAGCCGCCGTCCCAGCCCATGCCCAGCGCATGGCCTTCGAAGATGGTCTTCGAAAACTTGCCGGTGCTGGTCACGCCGCGGTCTTCGCCTTCCGAGACGATCAGGTTGTCGAGCGCGCGCGCGGCGCCGGCGGGCGTCAGGCGGCGCGAGGTGCTGTCGTTCTCGCCGCCCTGCACGCCCAGCTTCATGTCGAGCTTGGCGCCGGCGTCCATCTTGTGCACCCAGTTCAGCTCGGTGCGGTAGAAGCTGTTCTTGTTGTCGTTGGCCAGGGCCAGGTCCGGGTAAGGCGCCGCGGCGCCGATCGTGGTCGTGGCCGTCTCGTTCGTACGGGTCCGGAAGCGGCCCGAATTCAGGAAGGTCTGCGAGGTGAGCGTGTCGCCGTTCTCGAGATTCCAGTTCAGGCGCGGCGCCAGGTTGAAGTAGCTGAAGGAGCCGTCTTCCACGCCGACCGTGCTGCGCGCCTGGGTCTGGACGCCGGCGTCGCTGTAGGCATCCTCGAACACGGTGGCGGTGCGCTCGAAGCTTTCGTGCGCGCCGCTGCCCGAGATCGAGTACGACATCTTGCCGACCTTGTCCGACAGCTGCAGGTTCACGTTCGGCCCGCGCATGCCGCTGCTGGTGCGGCGCATGCCGACCTTGACTTCGCGCTGGCCGGTGCGGATCGCCTTTTTCAGCACGATGTTGATGGTGCCGGCCACCGACTGGGTCGAGAACTCGGCGCTGGCGGCGCGCAGCACTTCGATGCGTTCGATGACATCCGGCGCCAGCGACTCGATCGAGAAGCCGGCCGGCGCCCGCTCGCCGTTGATCAGGATCTGCGTGTAGCCGGCGCCCATGCCGCGCATGCGGATTTCGCCGCCGCGGCCATTGCTGCTGTTGACGGTGATGCCGGGTACGCGCTTGAGCACGTCGGTGACGCTGGTGTCGCCGTATTTGACGATCTCTTCCTGGTTGACCACGATCTTGGTGGCGGTGTCGTCGCGGCGCGGATCGTAGGCCTGGGCCGAGCCCTTCACTTCGACGCGCTGCATCGTCTGCCCGGACTGGGCGGCTTCGCCTTGCTTGAGCGTAGTGTCGGCTGCGGCTTGCCTGGTTTCCTGCACGTCTTGTGCGTACAGCGGGAAGGTGGTTGCCAACGCGGCGGCCAGCAGCGTCAGGCGAATCGGAGAGAATCGGGCGTGCATAGGGAACAGACAATGAAAGGAGCCGGTATTGTCTGCGAGATCACATCCTTTGTGTTGCCCCTGAGAATATTTTTTTGATATGCATGTGCACCGGAATCGTCGCATGCACGGCCGCCCGGGACTATGCGCTACACTGGACAGGCGGGCCCGGCGTGAAAACAAGGATAGGCACCGGCCCGGCCCTTATTTATAATTCGCCATCCTTACAATCTGGGGCTTGCCACCGTGTCCGACCGCTTTAAAGTACTGCCACAATATGTCCTGCCCAAGCAGGCGCTGACCTCGTTTGCCGGGCGCGTCGCCGGCGCCCGCGGAGGCGCAATGACGACCCGCCTGATCCGCTGGTTCGTCGGCAAGTACGGCGTCAACATGGCCGAAGCGGCCAATCCGGACATCGCCAGCTACGCCAGCTTCAATGAATTCTTCACCCGCCCGCTGGCCGACGGCGTGCGGCCGCTGGCCCAGGCCGATTTCGTGTGCCCGGTGGACGGCGCGATCAGCCAGTTCGGCGCCATCGACGACCACCACATTTTGCAGGCCAAGGGCCACAAGTTCACCACCACCGAACTGGTGGGCGGCGACGCCCAGCTGGCCGCGCACTTCCGGCACGGCAGCTTCGCCAATCTCTACCTGAGCCCGAAGGACTACCACCGCATCCACATGCCCTGCGACGGCCGCCTGACGCGCATGATCTACGTGCCCGGCGCCCTGTTCTCGGTGAACCCGACCACGGCGCGCGGCGTGCCCGGCCTGTTCGCGCGCAACGAGCGCGTGGTGTGCGTGTTCGAGTCCGAGCAGTTCGGCACCTTCGTGATGGTGCTGGTCGGCGCGACCATCGTCGGCAGCATGGCGACGTCCTGGCACGGCGTGGTGAACCCGCCGCGCATGGCGCGCATCTGCGACTGGACCTACGACACCACGCCGGTGGTGCTGAAAAAGGGAGAAGAGATGGGCCGCTTCCTGCTCGGCTCGACGGTGGTGATGCTGTTCAAGGAGAACACGATCGGCTTCAATAACGAGTGGGCGCCGGAGCGTTCGGTGCGGCTTGGGGAATTGATGGGCAATCGGCCGGCTTGATGGCCGATGTGGTGGGTTCAAGAACCCACCATCCCAGCCTTCCCGAATAGCTCAGGCAATCACCCGCCCCACCATCTCGCGCAGCGCCAGCCCGCCGCCACCGATCAGCAGCGCGAAATACGCGATCGTCAGCACATTGGCGACATAACCCAGCAGCACGCACACGCCATCGCGTTGCAGCAGCCCGATGGCAAAGAACAGCAGCGCCACCGCCGGGAAGGTATTGCTGAACGGGATCAGTCCGAACGGCATCATCAACAGCACGGCGCCCAGGATCAGCGACGCATTGTTCATGCGCTCGGCCGGGCCGTTGGCCACCAGCCAGGCGATGCGGTTCGGGCGGCTCACGCGTTCCAGCCGGTGCAGCAGGGGCAGCGCCTTGCGCAGCATGGGACGCAGCTTGCGGGTGGCAATGGTCTTGTGCGCGATGCGCTCGGGAATCCAGAGTTCGCGCCGCAGCAGGCGCGCCAGGCCGATCAGCAGGATGGCCGCGCCGAACACCGTGCTCACGCCGGGGATCGAGATCGGGATCAGGAACACCAGGGTCAGCAGCGCGGCCAGGATCAGCAGGCCGTCGTTGCCGACGCGGTGCACCAGTTCGCTCAGCGTGATGCCGGTGCGCGGCAACGAACGGATCAGTGCGCGGATGCGCAGGGACAAGGCTTCGCCGTGCATGAACCAGCCCTCTTATTTAGGACGGTAGATGGCGCACAGCTTGTTGCCGTCCGGGTCGCGCACATAGGCCAGGTAGAGCGCGCCCATGTTGCTCTCACGCAGGCCTGGCGGGTCTTCGATCGAGACGCCGCCCTGGGCCACGGCCGTGTCGTGGAACTGCTGCACCTGCTCGGGCGAATGGCACTTGAAGCCGATGGTGGCACCGTTGGCGCAGGTCGCGGCTTCGCCATTGATGGGCTCGCTGACACCGAAGCTGTTGCCGTCGTGGCGATAGAACAGACGGGTATGGCCCGATGGCGCGACGTTGCGCACGGCCTCGCCGGCGCCGAGGGTGCCCAGCACCGCATCGTAAAAGCGTTTCGAGCGTTCGATATCGTTCGAACCGATCATGACGTGATTCAGCATTGCTTATCTCCATGGTTAGCCGGCGTGGATGCGGCCTCGAGCGGCAGTATAGATGAAGTGCCGCGCGGCGCGGCAATCCGTATCGTCCCCCTCATGGAAAATCTGACTGTGGTGAGGATTCGATAGTTTTCCTCGCGCCAACATCCCCTACAATCGGACGCTCCGGCCCCGGCCCAGCATCCTCATCAGGAACTCACATGTTTTGTACTTCGTGCGGCGCCCAGGCGGGCGCAGGCAGCGCCTTTTGCAGCCAGTGCGGCAAGCCGCTCGCCGCAGCCCAGCCCGCTTTGTCGCTCGACAAGGGGGGCAGCAAGCCCATGTGGCGCCCGGGCCAGATGGACGAGGAGATGCCCGATGGCGTGAAAGGCTGGAGTTGGGGCGCCTTCCTGCTCAACTGGATCTGGGCGGTCGGCAACCGTACCTGGATCGGCCTGCTGGCCATCATTCCCTACGTCGGCTTCCTCGTGGCGATCTGGCTCGGCTTCAAGGGCCGCGAGATGGCATGGCGGGCCGGCGGCTGGCAAAACCTCGATCACTTCAACCGGGTCCAGAAAAACTGGTCGCGCTGGGGCGTGGGCATCGTGCTGGCCGTGTTCGTTCTCGCGCTCGCGTCCGCCATCCTGATTCCCGCCCCTATGGCCAACGAGCGCAGCACGGTTGCCAACGGCACGGCCTACAACGACTTCGACGACATCCTGCCGGCGACGCCAGGCACGCGGCTCGAGCGCGGCAGGTTCAACAGCGATGCCGTCCCCCTGTCCGCCTCGCTGAACACGAGTGCCGGCATACTCAAGCGCACGAAAGGCGCCGACGGCAGCTACCGGATGACCGTCAGCGGCACGCCGCTGTTCGAGGGCGAAGACGCGCAGTGGCAATTCCCGGTGCGCAGCTTCAACCAGTCGAATGGACGCGAAGCCATCCTGATGGCCAGCAGCGGCGGGCGCGGCAACAGCTGCGACACCCTGTTCTTCTTCCTGCTCGTCGATGCCGACCGCGTCAGCAACACGCCCTTGTTCGGCACCTGCGCGGCCCAGGGCCGCTACCGCCAGCGCGGCGACGCCATCGCGCTGGAACTGCCGAAGACGGGCGGCGTGTCGCAGATCCTGCTGCGCAACGGCGAGGTGATCGAGGACGGGCGCACGATCACGCTGGACAAGCTGAACGATCCTGCGCGGTAAGCGTCCGACAGACATGCCGGCCTGGCCGGTTCAGCGCGGGCTGCCGGCGTCGCGCGCCGCTTCGTCCAGCAACCATGCGCGGAAGGCCTCGAGCCGGGGCAGCGTGGCGCATTCCGGGCGGTGCACCACGTAGTATGCGAGCGGAAAAGGACAGGCGATGTGCGGGAACAGGCGCACCAGGCGGCCGGCGCGCAGGTCGTCGTGCGCCATCGCGCTGCGCGCCAGGGCGATACCCTGGCCATCGACCGCCGCCTGCAGCACCGCCGCCGAATTGTTGATCCGCAGTCCGCGCGCGGCGCCGGTGTCGGCAACGCCGGCCAGTTGCAGCCAGTGTCGCCACGACGGGAATGCGGCGCTGCCTTCCAGCGACACATCATGGATCAGGGTTTCGCCGGCCAAATCGGCGGGATCGGCCAGCCGGCCCGGCTCGCGCAGCAGGGCCGGCGAGCAGACCGGATACAGCTCTTCTTCCATCAGCTTGTGCGCCGCCAGGCCGGGCCAAGTCCCGGCGCCATAGCGCACGCCGATATCGATCCGCTGCGCCACGAAATCCACCGGCTTGTTGCTGGTGTCGAGGCGCAGGTCGGTATCGGGCCAGGCAGACTGGAAGCGCTCGATGCGCGGCAGGAGCCACTTGGCGGCAAAGGCGGGACTCACCGTCACCGTCAGCACGCCATTCGCCGCGCCTTCGCGCAGCCGCTCCAGGCCCAGCAGCAGGCGGTCGAAGCCGGCACGGATATCCGGCAGCGCCCGCTCGGCGGCCTCCGTCGGCACCAGGCGCGCGCGTCCGCTGCGGCCGCGCTCGAACAGGGGCGACCCCAGCCATTCTTCCAGGCTGCGCACCGACTGGCCAACCGCGGCCGGGGTCACGCTCAGCTCTTCGGCCGCCGCAGAAAAGCTTTTGTGGCGGGCGCTCGCTTCAAAGGCACGCAAGGCGTTCAGGTAGACGAGAGACGTCATGGCGGTAAAGTTTTTCTTTCAATGAAAGATAGTTTATCCCGTTTGTCGCCATGCGGCGCCGCAGCGACAATCCTCCTCATCGGCGCGTCACCCGACGCTGCCATCATCACGAACAAGGAGTACACCATGGGCAAACAATTCGAAGGCAAGAAACTGCTGGTCGTCGGCGGCACCAGCGGCATCGGCCTGCAAACCGCACGCACCATCCTGGCCGAGGGCGGCCACGCCGTCATCGTCGGCAGCCGTCCCGACAAGACCGAAGCCGCACGCCTGGAACTGGCCGCGCTCGGCCAGGTCAGCGCCCTCAACGCCGACCTGGGCGATGCGTCAAGCCTGGCCGCTCTGCTCGACACCCTGGCGACGCACCACGCCGACATCGACCTGCTGGTGAATGCCGCGGGCGTGTTCTTCCCCAAGCCCTTCCTCGAGCATGCCGAGGCCGACTACGACCGCTACATGGCCCTGAACAAGGCGGTGTTCTTCATCACCCAGAAAGTGGCCGCCGGCATGGTCGCCGCCGGGCGATCTGGCGCCATCGTCAACATCGGCTCGATGTGGGCGAAGCAGGCGATTGCCGCCACCCCGTCCTCGGCCTACTCGATGGCCAAGGCCGGCCTGCATGCGCTGACCCAGCACCTGGCGATGGAGCTGGCGCCGCACGGCATCCGCATGAACGCCGTCGCGCCGGCGGTGGTGGCCACGCCGATCTACGAAGGCTTCATCCCCAAGGAAGACGTGCATAATGCGCTGCAGGGCTTCAATGGCTTCCATCCGATCGGGCGTGTCGGCACGCCGCAAGATGTTGCCGACGCCGTCGCCTTCCTGTTGTCGGACAAGGCCGGATGGGTCACCGGCGCCATCTGGGACGTGGACGGCGGCGTCATGGCCGGGCGTAATTGAGGTCCGCGCGTCCCGCACTACAGGAGAAGCAATCATGCTCGTGAATGCAGACTTCGGCCGGCGCGCCGTCGTGCGGCCCGGCGACTACGAATGGGTGGCCTCGCCCCAGCATGGCGTCGAGCGCGTCATGCTGGACCGGATCGGCGCCGAACAGGCGCGCGCCACCAGCATCGTGCGCTACGCGCCGGACTCACAGTTCCCGCGCCATGCCCATCCCGGCGGCGAGGAGATCCTGGTCCTGGACGGCGTCTTTTCCGACGACGCCGCCGATTACCCGGCCGGCTATTACCTGCGCAATCCGCCCGGCTCGGCGCACACGCCATCGAGCCGGGGAGGCGCCACCATCTTCGTCAAGCTGCGCCAGATGGCCGCCGGCGACACCCGGCAGGTGCGGGTCGATACGCGCGCACCAGGCGCCTGGCGGCGCGACAGCGACCGCGCGGTCTGCCTGCTCTTCGAGAGCGCGTGCGAACAGGTCTGCCTGCTGCGCCTGGACGCCGGCGCCGCCGTGTTCGAGGAGCCGCTGGCGGGCGCCGAGATCCTCGTGCTCGCGGGCGAGCTGCTGGCCGACGGCGAGCGCTACGAGGCTGGCGCCTGGCTGCGCTTGCCGGCCGGGTCCTGGCCGGACTACCGGGCAGGCGTTGCCGGCGCGCGCATCTACCTGAAGCTCGGCGCACCGATCAACCCGGATGGAAGCGACCGATGACGCGTGCACGGATTGCCATCGTCGGCGGCGGCCTGGCCGGCCTGTACGCCGCCAGCCTGCTCGAGCAATACGGCGTGCACGACTACGTGCTGCTCGAAGCGCGCGGCGACCTTGGCGGACGCATCCTGTCCGTCGCTGCGGGCGAAGCGGACACGCACGGCCGCTTCGACCTCGGTCCCACCTGGTTCTGGCCCGCTATCCAGCCGCAGCTCGACCGCCTGGTGCGCGACCTCGGCCTGGTGCCGTTTGCCCAGTACGAAAGCGGCGACATGCTGGTCGAACGCGGCGGATTGCCCATCCAGCGCATGCGCGGCTACGCGAATGCGCCGCCCTCGATGCGGCTGACTGGGGGGATGGCGGCGCTGACCGGGGCCTTGCGCCAGCGCCTGGCCAACCCACAAATCCTGGCCGGCCACGTGGTGCGCGAGGTGCGCATGCATGGCGCACAGATGGAAGTGAACGGGGTGGATGCCCAGGGTGCTTCCTTCTCCTGGCAGGTGGATCACCTGCTGCTGGCCTTGCCGCCGCGTTTGGCGATGCAGACGCTGGCCTTCGATCCTCCTCTGCCATCGGCCCTGGCCAGCCAGTGGCGCGCAACCGCTACCTGGATGGCGCCGCACGCGAAGTACGTTGCCGTGTACGCGGCGCCGTTCTGGCGCGAACACGGTTTGTCCGGCGAAGCGCGCAGCGGGCGCGGACCGATGGCGGAAATCCACGACGCCTCGCTGCCCGGCGCCGGCGCGGCGCTGTTCGGCTTCCTCGGCATACCCGCGCAGCTGCGCGCGACGCTTGGCGAAGACGCGCTGCGCACGCATTGCCGCGCGCAGCTGGTGCGCCTATTCGGCGACGAAGCAGGAAAACCGGTCGCGGAATGCGTCAAGGACTGGGCGGCCGATCCGTTCACGGCCACGGCAAACGATCTCCATGCCGGCGACGGGCACGGACAGGCGCCGGCCGCCGGGCCGGATGCGGGCCCGTGGGCAGGCAGACTGGCCGGCATCGGCAGCGAATGGTCGCCGCAATTCCCCGGCTACCTGGCGGGCGCTATCGAAGCCGCCGAGGCGGGCGTGGCCGCCGTGCTGGCGCGGGGGCCGCGACGGGCCGCATGAGGTCTCGCCTGCGCGTTCAGTGCGGCACGCGCTCGTCGGCGCGCAAGGTCAGCACCCGCACGCCATGGCGCGTGACGGCCACCGTGTGCTCGAACTGCGCCGACAGTTGCCCGTCGCGCGTCACCACGGTCCAGCCGTCGTCCTCGGTGAGCACCGAGCGCCGCCCCTGGTTCAGCATCGGCTCGATGGTGAACACCATCCCTTCCTGCAGCACCAGCCCGGTCTGCGGTTTACCGAAGTGCAGCACCTGGGGCGGCTCGTGCATTTCGCGGCCGATGCCGTGGCCGCAGTATTCGCGCACCACCGTGTAGCCGTTCTTGCGCGCATGGCGTTCGATGGCGTGGCCGACGTCGCCCAGGCGCGCCCCCGGGCGCACCGCCTTGATGCCCTTCCACATCGCCTCGTAGGTCACCTGCACCAGGCGCCTGGCCAGCGGCGCGACCTCGCCCACCAGGTAGGTCTTGCTGGAGTCGGCGATGTAGCCGTTCTTCTCCAGCGTGATGTCGAAGTTGACGATGTCGCCGCTTTGCAGCAGCTCGTTCGGCGACGGCACGCCGTGGCAGACCACCTGGTTGCGCGAGGAATTCAGGGCATAGGCGTAGCCGTACTGGCCCTTGCTGGCCGGGCGCGATTGCAGTTCGTCGACGATCAGGCGCTCGACCAGGTCGTTCACCGCCATGGTCGACATGCCGATCAGGTCCAGCCGGTCGAGATGGGCGAAGACGCTGGCGAGCAGGCGGCCCGATTCGGCCATCAATTCGATTTCCTCGGGCCGCTTGGTCATAGCGCCGCCACCTTCACCGGCTGCGGCTTCACGCCGGCTGCCTTCAGCTCGCGCGCGACGATTTCGTTGAAGCTGAGCGAAGGATTCAGCTCGCACAGCATGCCGACCTTGATCCAGAACGCCGCCTGC
This sequence comes from Massilia sp. BAP21, assembly GCF_057801335.1. NCBI lineage: Bacteria > Pseudomonadati > Pseudomonadota > Betaproteobacteria > Burkholderiales > Oxalobacteraceae > Massilia > Massilia sp. BAP21. Next base: position 4,392,846 of record NZ_CM173596.1, on the reverse strand, counting down.
GCATTGATCGAGCGGCAGGACACGACAGTTGCCTTGCGCACCTGGTCGTGCAGCTCGTCGTCGATGTTCACGATACCCATACTATTCTCCATATACGAAACGTATACGGATTATATGCAGAGTAGCGATGCCCGCGCAACCGGCTTTTACTGAGCGAGCGCAGGAACCAGGTCGTGCAGGCGGGCGACCTCGAAGGTCGGGCGCGCCTCGGACCCGTTCGGCGCCCGGCCCGGATTGAACCAGCAGCTGTCGATGCCGAAGCGGTTGGCGCCGAGGATGTCGGCATCCAGCCGGTCGCCGACGATGATGGTCGATTCCGGCACAAAGGCGCGCGCCATGCCGGCCGCGTAGTCGAAGATCCGCACGTCGGGCTTGGCATGACCGCAGGCTTCCGAGGTCGCGACGAAGGAGATGAAGGAGCCGAGGCCGGAGCTGGCGATACGGCGTTGCTGGATGTGCTCGACGCCATTCGTGACGATGCCGATCTCGCCATGCTCGCTGAGCCTTGCGCAGACTTCCAGCGCGCCCTCGACCAGCACCACGGTCTCGGGCAAGGCGTCGAGATACAGTTTGCTGGCCGCGTTCGGGTCGAGTGCGAGGCCGTGCATGGCGAAGGTCTGGCGGAAGCGCTCGACCTTCAGGAAATCCTTGTCCACCAGGCCGCGCTCGAAACTGCGCCACAGGGCCACGTTGATGGCCTGGTAGTCCTGGAACACGGGCTCGATGGCGCCGCCGTAGCCGAGCGCGGACAGCGTGCGCACGAAAGAGAGTTGTTCGGATGCCCGGAAGTCGAGCAGGGTATCGTCGAGATCGAAGAGAAAGAGTTGGTGCCGCACTGGTGCTCGAAGGATGGTGGCTGAGCCCTTCATCCTAGCATGCGGCTGCCGGGGCGAAGTCAGCCGGCCGTGGCAACGCCGAACACCTCTTCCATCATGTCGAGGAAGGCCCGGGTCTTGGCCGGCATCAGGCGCCGCCCCGGGAACACGGCCCAGCCGGTCGCGGCCGGCAAGTCCCACTCCGGCAGCACGCGCACCAGTTCGCCCTTGCGCACCAGCGGCTGGGCGAACAGTTCCGAGCTGGCCGCGATGCCGGCGCCGCTGCAGGCGATGCGCGCCAGCAGGTCGGGCGAATTGGCCGTCAGGCGCGCCGGCAGCTCGCGCTCCCACTTGACCTTGCCTCGCGTGAGTGTCCAGCGCTGGGCGCCGCCGCTGCGGCTCAACAGACACAATAAATCGTGGCCGAGCAGATCGTCGGGGTGCTCGGGCAGGCCGCGCACGGCCGTGTAGCAGGGCGATGCGTACAGGCCGAAGCGCTGCAGCGTGACGCGGCGCGCGTTGAGTGAGGCGTCGTCGGGCAGGTCGCCCATGCGGATCGCGATGTCGAAGTTTTCCGCCACCAGGTCGACCCGGCGCGGCGACAGATCGAGTTCGATGTTCACCGCCGGGTAGCGTTCCAGGAAGCGCCCGATCATGCCGCTCATGCCCAGGTTGGCGAAGTCGGCCGGCAGCGAAATGCGCAGGCGCCCACTGGGCGCGGCCTGGCGGTGCTGGGCCAGGGCGCCGGCCGCTTCGGCTTCTTCCGCCACCTTGCGCGCATGTTCGAGGAGGCTGGCGCCGAATTCGGTGACGACGAGTTTACGCGTGGTCCGCTGCAGCAGGCGCTCGCCCAGGCGCGCTTCCAATAAGGAGATGCGGCGCGAGACGGTGGACTTCGGCAGGTTCACGCGGGTGGCGGCCTGGCTGAAGCTGCCCGCCTCGACGATGCGGGCGAAGAGCAGCAGATCGTTCGGTTCGACTTCCATGCAATTGTTCCACTGGCTGAATAATGTTATCCATTCTAAAGGCTTCCGGATCGATTATGGAATGGTTAAAGTAGACCCATCGAATATCCAACCACCAGAACAAAGGAAGACACCATGAACATCCTGCAAATCACCTCCAGCCTGCGCGGCGAACAATCCGAATCGAACCGCGTTGCCAACAGCATCGTGGCGAAACTGGTCGCAGCGGACCCGAACGCAAGCGTCGTCACCCGCGACCTGGCGCGCCAGCCGCACCCGCAGCTCGACGAAGCCGCCCTGGGCGCCCTGTTCACCCCGGTTGAATCGCGCACTGCCGAGCAGTCGGCACGCGTGGCCCTGGACGACGCCCTGATCGCCCAGGTGCAGGCGGCCGACGTGGTGGTGATCGGCGCGCCGATGTACAACTTCGGCATTCCGGTGCAGCTCAAAAGCTGGTTCGACGCGATCGCCCGCGCCGGCGTCACCTTCCGCTACACCGAGAGCGGTCCGGAAGGCCTGCTGAAGGGTAAGAAGGTTTTTGTTGCCACCGCACGCGGCGGCATCTACCCAACCGACGCCGATCCGCAAGTGCCGTTCGTGCGCATGCTACTGAACTTCCTGGGCATGACCGACCAGACCTTCGTGTACTCGGCGGCGCAATCGATGGGTCCGGAAGCGGCCGCCAAGGGCCAGGCCGAAGCCGACGCCACCGTTGCGGCAGCACTGGCTTAAGTAAGCGCGCCGCCGAAACGGCGCTGACAAGGAGACGATGATGACCAAGGTGATTCAAACCCAGGGCGTGAGGAAGGCGCGCGGCGTCGAGCGCGTCGTCGCCGGCCAGTATGTGATGGACGGTGCGGGCGTGAAGATCAACCGCGTCCTCACCAGCACCCTGCAGCGCCGCCTCGATCCGTTCCTGATGCTCGACGCCTTTGGCAGCGACAAGGCGGGCGACTACATCGCCGGCTTTCCGGAGCACCCGCACCGCGGCTTCGAGACCGTTACCTACATGCTGGCCGGGCGCATGCGCCACCGCGACAGCGCCGGCAACGAAGGCCTGGTCACCGACGGCGGCGTCCAGTGGATGACGGCCGGACGTGGCGTGATCCACTCCGAGATGCCCGAGCAGAACGAGGGCCTGATGGAAGGCTTCCAGCTGTGGCTGAACCTGCCGGCGAAGGACAAGATGATGGCGCCGTGGTACCGCGACATCCCGAACGAGCAGGTGCCGCGCTTCACGCTCGATTCCGGCGCGACGGTGCAGGTGATCGCGGGCGCAAGCCACGGCGTGGCCGGCGCCGTGCAGCGCGAAGGGACGGAGCCGCTGTACCTGGACATCGAGCTGCCCGAGGGTGCGGTCTTCGAACAGGCCCTGCCAGCCGGCCACAATGCCTTCATCTACGTGTTCCGTGGTGAAGCGGTCGTTGGCGGCAAGGGCGTGCCGCAGACGCGCATGGCGATCTTCGACAACGCCGAAGGCGCCGATGGCGTGGCGATCAAGGCGGCCAGGCCGACGCGCCTGCTGCTAATCGCGGGCCGGCCATTGAAGGAACCGATCGCGCAGTACGGCCCCTTCGTGATGAATACCCAGGCCGAGCTGCAGCAGGCGGTCGAGGACTTCCGCTCCGGGAAATTCGCAGCCTGAACGCCTGGCCGCACCCATGGCGTCGTTGCATCGTCTCGCCGTACTAGCGTACTGTCTTCGCCGATGCGCCTTGCCCTGGATGCGGCCAGACGTTCAGCATAAAGGTTTATGCGTGGGCGGGCGGTCGTTCGATCGCCCACTGCGCTTTCGATTACACTCACGGCATGTCTACACCGTACTCCTTCCAGCCATGCCGCTGATGCCCATCGTGCTCGATCTGCTGTCGAAGGCCAGCCATGCGCTCGGCTTCGAGACCATCGACCGCTTCCCTGCCGGCCACGCCTACGCGCGCACGCGCTGGGACCGCGCTTACTTCGACATCGCCTCCGACATGAAGCCCGACGCCATCGAGCGCGCTCTGTGCGATTCGATCGCGAACACGCCGTCGGTGTTCGCCCACATCGTCAACCCCACGCCAGCCATGCAGCGCACCCTGCTTGCCGTGATCGACACCCGCCTGCGGCGCAGCTGCAACGCCCCGCTCGACCTGGTCGCCCTGCTGGTCGAGGCCTACCGCAGCCCGCATACGCTGGAAGCGCGTCCCGGCCTGCGCGCCGCCATCGAGGCCACGCAGGGGCAGGACATGCGCGAACGCGTGCATGCGACGCTCGCCTTCCTCGGCGCCATGTCGGCCGCCTTCGACGTCATCGAAGCACGGGACTGAACAAGGGCTTGGCCAGGTTGCTCGGCACGTAGCGCTCGCGCAGGCGCATGAAGGGCGTTTCCACCAGCGCGTACAGCAGCCAGCCGCCCAGTACCGACAGGGCCAGCAGCACGACGATCGCCGGCGCCGTCTCCGGCCCATAGCCCTTCTGCGCCAGCCATGCGGCGCCGAGCGCGCTCACGCCACGGTGGGTCAGGTAGATCGCGTAGGACCACAGCGCCAGGCTGGCGGCGCCGGGAACACGCAGGTCGCGCAGGAGCGAGCCTTGCGACAGCGCCGACAGGATCAGCAAGCCAAAACCCACGCCGAGTGCCGGCAGCCCGAACACCGTCACCGCAAAGCCATAGCGCTCGTCGAGGAAGCACCAGAATGCCACGCCGATGATGGCGAGGCCCGCCACCAGCGCCGCGTTGCCGTGGCGCGTGAGCGCGGCCCAGGCGCTCGCATGGCGGTTCTTCAGCAGGGCCAGCGCCACGCCGGCCACCAGCTCGTCGAGCCTGCATAAGCTTGAGTAATAAATGAGCTTGTAATAGAAGTAAGTCCCATACTTCTTGCCATCGACATGGGTACTCCACAGCTCGGCGCGCAGCAGCATGCCGCCCACGACGACCAGCCCGATCGCCAACCAGGCCATGCCGATGCGCCAGCGCAGCGCTGCCGCCATCATGGCCAGCGCCGGCAGCAGCAAGTAAAACTGTTCCTCGATGGCGAGCGACCAGCTGTGCGAAAAGCCGGTGCCCGGCGGCAGGCCAATGTTCTGGGTAAAGCTGAGGTAGCGCCACAGCGGCAGCAGCTCGGCATGCTCGCGCCAGGCCGGCCACAGGAAGTACAGCGCCAGCACCACCCAGAAATTCGGCAGCGTGCGCAGCAGGCGCCGGGCATAGAAGTTTTTCAGCGACAGGCCATGTTCGGTGCGCAGGGCCTTGAAAATCTGGTTACCGATCAGGTAGCCCGACAGGGCAAAGAACAAATCGACCCCGGTCCAGCCGATGCGCCCGACCCAGCCGAAGGTGTGGTCGTCATTCGACACGAACAGGGTGTAATGGTGCAGCACCACCAGCGTCACGGCGAGCGCGCGCAGGGTGTCGAGTCCATGTATGCGGCTACTGGGGCGGGCACTGCGGGAAGAAGTCATCGGAAAGCGCGAGCTTGCAAAGGTGGCAATGATGCCACGCGCCATCCACGGCAGCCAGCATTTACCGATAAAATGGCAGGACCGATATTTCCTTGGATCACCATCGCATGAGCTCCGCCCGCAATTTCCAGTTCAAATCCGTCACCTATACCGGCCTCGGCCAGGGCCCGCGCGTCATCATCATGGGCGCCACCCACGGCAACGAAATCTGCGGCACCGAAGCGATCAAGCGCGTGATGGCCGAGCTCAACAGCGGCGCCCTGCGCATTGCCGCCGGCAGCGTCACTTTCGTGCCGATCGTGAATCCCCTCGCCTACCAGAAGAACGAGCGCAACGGCGACCGTAACCTGAACCGCAACCTGTTCCCGAAAAACGATCCGCAGGATTTCGAAGACCAAATTGCTAATTGGCTGTGCCCGCTCCTGGCCCAGCACGACGTGCTGCTCGACCTGCACTCGTTCAACGCCGCCCACGGCGAGCCCTTCGTGATGGTCGGCCCGGTCAACAACGACGGCGACCTCGAACCCTTCCAGCACGCCGAGAAGGAGCGCGCGCTGGCGCGGCGCCTGGGCGTGCGCCGTTTTGTGACCGGCTGGATGGCGGCCTATGGCGGCGGCGTCAAGCGCCGCTCGCGCGGGAATGCAGCTGAACTCGAGACCGTGCTGCGCTACGGCGTCGGCACCACCGAATACATGCGCACCACGGGCGGCTACGCGCTGACCCTGGAATGCGGCCAGCACCTCGACCCGCGCGCACCGGAAGTGGCCTACCGCGCCATCATGAACACCCTCGCCTTCTTGAAACTGGTCGATGCGCCGGAGCCGGAACCGGTTCCGTTCGACGAAATGGAAGCGCTGCAGATGGTCGTGGTGCACGACAAGACGGACGCCGCCGATGCGTTTTCCCGCACCTGGGCCAGTTTCGACCCGGTGATCGAGGGCGAACAGATCGGCACGCGCGCCGACGGCACGCCGGTGGTGGCCGAGTTCAGCGGCCGCATCCTGTTCCCGGACGCCAAGGCCAACGCCAACTCGGAGTGGTACTACCTGACACGCCCGAACCCGGAATTCGGCCGCTGACTCGGCCGCTGATCCGTACAACGTTGTCCGCCGCCAGCGCCATCCGGCGAGTGCGGCTAGAATCTGGTCAGGCATGCAAGTCCACCCAATACAGAGGAGAACAGGATGACTGACCAGTCGCATCAACAAACAGAATACCAACCGCCCAGGGTCTGGGTACCCTCCGCCAACGGCGGTCCCTTCGCCAGCATCAACCGCCCGACCGCCGGGCCGACCCACGAGAAGGAACTCCCGGTCGGCAAGCATCCGCTGCAGCTGTATTCGCTGGCCACGCCGAACGGCGTGAAGGTGACCATCATGCTCGAAGAGCTGCTGGCCGCCGGCCACGGCGGCGCCGAATACGACGCCTGGCTCATCAAGATCAACGAGGGCGACCAGTTCGGCAGCGGTTTTGTTGACGTCAACCCGAACTCGAAGATCCCGGCCCTGCTGGACCGCAGCGGCGATGCGCCGGTGCGCGTGTTCGAGTCCGGTTCCATCCTGCTCTACCTGGCCGAGAAATTCGGCGCCTTCCTGCCGAAGGATGCGGCCAAGCGCACCGAAACCCTGAACTGGCTGTTCTGGCAGATGGGCGCCGGCCCGCTGCTGGGCGGCGGCTTCGGCCACTTCTACGCCTACGCGCCGGAAAAGATCGAGTATGCGATCAACCGCTACGCCATGGAAGCCAAGCGCCAGCTCGACGTGCTCGACCGCCAGCTCGCCAACAACCGCTTCATCGCCGGCGACGAGTACACGATTGCCGACATGGCGATCTGGCCCTGGTACGGTGGCCTGGTGCAGGGCGAAATCTACGACGCCGCCGAGTTCCTGGCGGTGCACGCGTACCAGCACCTGAACCGCTGGGCGAAGGAAGTGGCGGCGCGTCCGGCCGTGATCCGCGGCCGCAAGGTCAACCGCGTGCGCGGCAAGCCGGAAGAACAAGTGGCCGAGCGCCACGACGCCTCCGATCTGGATTGACAGCTTGTATGCGTGGCGGCACCGGCTAGCGTGCGTAGGGTGGGCGGCTCCACCCGGACCGTATCGTGGCCCGCTGCATGGATGCCGTCCACGCGTTCAACCGGCTGATGAACATGCGCGGCATCTCACCTGCCGCCTGAACGCGTGGGCGGCGCACACGCTGTCGACCGCCCGATGAACCTGCCTGGCGACTCACCTGCCACCTGAACGCGTGGGCGGCGCACACGCTGCCGACCGCCCGACGAACCTGCCTGGCGACTCACCTGCCGCCTGAACGCGTGGGCGGCGCACACGCTGCGGGCCGGCATGCCGTCGGGTGTAGCCGACCACCCTACGCCGCCTCTCCTCAGCCGCGCACCGCCGCCTCGATCTTCGCGACGTCGATCTTGCGCATCGTCATCATCGCTTCGAAGGCACGCCGACCCACTTGCGGGTCGGGGTTGGCCAGGGCATCGGTCAGCACGCGCGGCGTGATCTGCCACGACAGGCCCCATTTGTCCTTGCACCAGCCGCACTCGCTTTCCTGCCCGCCATTGCCGACAATCGCGTTCCACAGGCGGTCGGTCTCTTCCTGGCTGTCGGTGGCGATCTGGAAGGAAAACGCTTCGCTGTGCCTGAACATCGGGCCGCCGTTCAGGCCCAGGCAGGGGATGCCGGCCACCGTGAACAACACCGTCAGCACGTCGCCCGCTTTCCCCGCCGGGAAGTCGGCCGGCGCACGGAATACGTCGCCGACTGCGCTATCGGGAAAGGTCTCGGCATAGAACTGCGCCGCCTCCAGGGCCGTACCGTCGTACCACAGGCATACAGTATTTTTGCTGGTCACTTTATTTCTCCCAAGGTTGAGGAAACGCGTCGATCAACAGGCTGGTGCATCGATCAGCATACCGCATTTCCGGCCTGCGGCGACCGGTCTTTTCGCGCCGCGGTCCGGTGCGCCGAGGCGCAGGACACCACGCCGCCGACCAGCAGCAGCATCGCCGCGCACTCCAGCCCGCTCGGCCAGCGCGCTTCCCACAGCCAGCCGTACAGGGCCGCGAACACGGTCTCGAAGATGATCATCTGCCCCATCAGGCTCATGGGCAGCGCGCGGCTGGCGACGTTCCACAAGCCATTGCCGATGATGGAGCACAGGATGGCCACCCCGCTCACCACGCCGGTGAAGCGCAGCCAGTCCGCCGCCGACTGCACGTTCGACGCCAACAGGAAGGCCGGTACTGCCAGCAGCAGGGCCTGGGCGCCGGTCATCACCCCGGTCAGCAAGCTCCACTCGTGCGCCGTGACCGCCGTCAGCCGCGCCAGCACCCGGCTGTTCACGACCGCGTAGATCGTCCACGACGCCAGCGCCCCGACCGCGCACAGCAGCCCGAACAGCGAGCCCGGCCCGGACTGCCGCAGCGATTCCCAGCTGATGCAGAGCAGCCCGGCAAAGCCCAGCAGCAGCGAAGGCAGCAAACGGCGCAGTGGCAGCGCCTGCCGCTCGTCCCGCCCGAACAGCGTCACGGCCAGCGGCGACAGGCCGATCACCAGCGAAGCCATGGCCACGCCGCCGCTGCGCACTGCGTTGGCAAGAAAGATGTAGTAGACGACGTTGCCGGCAGGGCTGAGCCAGGCCAGGGTCCACCATTCCCTGCGCGTCAGGCGTGCGCTCACGCGGCGCCAGCCGGGTGCGATCAGCAGCGCCGCCACCAGGCCGTAGGCGAGGTAGCGCCCGGCCGACAGCTGCATCGAGGTAAAGCCGTGGGTGAGTTCAGGGGCCAGGAACACCAGCCCCCACAAGGCGCCGGCGGCGATGCCGGCGCCGATACCGCGCCAGGTTGTTTGTGCGTGCATGCGATTCTCCTTCGAAAGGAGAGTCTGCACGCCGGCAGGAGAAAAATCTTGGCGCCGTCTACTGCAAGCTTGGCAAATCCTTCAATCCGGCTTACGCCGCGGCCCCGGCTTCGGCCAGGATATCGCCGAGCTTGGCCGTATCGATGGGTTTGACCAGGTAATGGTCGAAGCCGGCGTCCAGCGCACAGGCGCGGTCGCTGTCCTGGCCATAGCCGGTGATCGCCACCAGCAGGCTGTTTGCCGTTTCCGGCTGGGCGCGCAGGCGCCGGGCCAGCTCCTTGCCGTCCATGTCGGGCAGCCCGATGTCGAGCAGGCAGACCTGGGGCGGCGCGGCGCGCGCCCGCTCCAAAGCCGGGTGCGGATGGTGTTCCACCGCCACCTCGTGGCCGTCGATTTCGAGCAGCATGGCCAGCATCGAGGCGGCGTCGACGTTGTCGTCCACCACCATGATGCGCAGCGCCCCGCCCACATCGTGCGCGGTGCCCGCCCTGGCTTCGGGCTGCGCGGGGCCTTGCCCGGCAGGCAGGCGCGGCAGGCGTACGGTGAAGCGGCTGCCCTGCCCTTCGCCGGCACTGTCGCATGCTACGCTGCCGCCGTGCAGCTCGACCAGGCTGCGCACCAGCGCCAGCCCCAGGCCAAGGCCGCCGGATGAACGGTCCGGGCTGCGCTCGGCCTGGGCAAACAGGTCGAAGGCGCGCGCCGCCAGCTGGGGCGCCATGCCGATGCCGTTGTCGGTCACGATGATGCAGACGTCGCCCGCGGTGGCTTCGGCGGCCAGGGAAATGCTACCGCCTTCCGGCGTGTACTTGGCGGCGTTGTTCAGGATGTTCGCCACCACCTGCACCAGGCGCTTGCTGTCGCCGTCGACCATCACCGTGCCTGGGGCGAACGCGCAGGAAAAATCGTGCTCGCGTGCGCGCATCAACGGCGTCACCTGCTCCACCGCCTCGGCCAGGATGCGGTTCAGTTCGGCGGGCGCCTTGTCCAGCGACACCAGGCCGTTGGTCACGCGCGAGACGTCGAGCAGGTCGTCGATCAGGTGCGTCATGTGCAGCACTTGCCGGGCGATGATCTGGCTGGTGTGGCGCACCCGCGCTTCGTCGGGTTGGCCCATCTGCAGCAACTGGGCGGCCGCGCCCAGCGGCGCCAGCGGGTTGCGCAACTCGTGCGCCAGCATGGCCAGGAATTCGTCCTTGTGGCGGTCGGCCTGGCGCAGCTTTTCCTCGGCTTCGCGGCGCTCGGTCACGTCGTTGGCGGCGCCGATCCATTCGTAGATCTCGCCCTCGGCGTCGAGCATCGGCACCGCGCGCGACAGGGTCCAGCCGCAGCTGCCGTCGGCGCGCAGCACCCTGTGCTCGAGCTCGAACACCGCCTTGTTGCGGCGCGCCGTGTCGATGGCCTGGCGCACGCGCACGCGCTCCTCGGACGGGATGTAGTCGTCGAGCCAGGATTCGTCGGAGCCGGTGGTGTCCTTCAGGAAGCCGCGGCCGTCGAGCTGGTGCATTTCGCTCCAGTCCGGGCTCATGGTATAGACCACGTCGGCGGCGGCATCGGTCAGGGCGCGGAAACGCTTTTCGCTCTCGCGCAGCGCGGCCGCCGCCCGCACCTGCTCGGTGATGTCGCTGGTCGAGTGGGACACGCACAGGATGCGGCCGTCGGCATCGAACAGCGGTGTGCTGATCGCGTTCCAGAAGCGTTCCTCGAAGCACACGCTGCCATCGGCCTGCGTGACCGGGATCGGATAGCGCACCGTCGGCAGGCTGTCGGGTTTGCCGCTGGCGACCGCACGCGCGAGCGAGGCGCGCAATACGGTCTCGCTGTCGTCGGTGGGATCGTTGGGGTCGGCGGGAAAGGTGGTGAACAGGCTGACGCCGACCATTTCCTCGCGCGTGCGGCCGGACGCGGCCAGGAAGGCGTCGTTTACGGCCAGGACGATGGCCTCGGGCGTGGGCGACAGCAGGTAGTTGCCGATCGGCGCGTGATTGAAAACCGACTCGAATAAGGATGAGGAATGCATCGCAATTCCTTGCCGGGCCGGGCAAGGTCCAGGTGAACACAACAAGCGCCCGCGCGCAGACTTGCGCAAAACGAAGGCAAACGCACGCACACGGCACATGCGCTACAACGCGCGCGGGGCGCCGCTTGGCGCCCCGCATGCAGTGTAAGTGCTTTCTTGCCTCCTCGGCAAGTGAGCCGGTTCAACCGTGCTGGGGGGTGTGGAGTTTGAGCCAGCCTCCGCGTTTTTGCGTCTTTACCGAATCAAACATGGGCACCCTGGCCTGCCTTTTGAAGGTCAAGATCCTTCGATGACATCGCCACCGGACCGCAAAGTGTATTCCGGTGCCGCCCTTATTGACTCGAGCCGCCAATGAAACTTGATTCCGCTGTCAGTCCAGACGAAATCCAACCAAAGGGATTTGTCCGGCAATTTTCCCGGCGGGGTGGCAAGCTTGGAGCGAATCACTTCTTCGATCACATCTTGCGGCACGCGCTCTCTGATGACGACCTGCTCTACGTGTACAGGAAGCGGCCCAAGTTCTTTTACTGAATCATCCTTGTCAGAGGCGTATTCGGTCCACTCGAACTCCACCCATTCCGGCAATTGTCGGCCGTCCGGTGCCGCCCCCTCAGTTTTCCCGCCGGTTAGCCAGTCTTTGGTTCGACTGAGTCCGCCAGGGCCGGGGAAGCGTTTCCCGCTGGGCAAACGCCCTCCCATGCAGACAACCACAATCCCTTCCTTCAATGAGGCGAAATGCAAAACCATCCCGGGGCCCTCGCCAGCCTCGACATAACCGGCGCCAAGCATGCCGATTACCCCTGCAAGGAGTGACTTGATCACGGTACGTCTCATAGGGGCGCAATGACGCGGTCGAGGATGGGATGCAACAGCAAACTGATCTCCTTTGGGAAGGTCAAGGTCTTTCAATCACATCGCCACCGGATCGCAACATGTATTCCGGTGCTGCCTTCCTTGACTCGAGCCGCCAGTGGAACTTGATGCCGCTATCGGTCCAGACGAAATTCAACCAGAGGGATTTGTCCGGTAATGTCCCCGGTGGAGTTGCACGCTTGGAGAGAATCACTTCATCGATCACATCTTGCGGCACGCGCTCCCTGATGACGACCCGTTCGACATGAAGAGGAAGCGCCTTGAGTTCTTCCAGTGAGTACGCTTTGTCGGCCACGTGTTCGGTCCACTCGAACTCCACCCATTCAGGCAATTGCCGGCCGTCTGGTGCCGCGCCCTCGGTCGCCCCGCCGGTTACCCAATCCCTGGTTCGACCAAGCGCACCGGGGCCGGGGAAGCGTTTTCCGCTAGCCAGTCGTCCGCCCTTGCAAGCAATGACCACCCCTTCCTTCAGTGAGGCGAAATGCAGCATCATGCCGGGGCCTTCATCGGCCCCGACACAGCCGGCGCCAAGCATGCCGATGACTCCTGCAAATAATGACTTGATCACGGTTCGTCTCATGGGAAGCTCAATTACAAGGGTGAGGGTTGGATGGAACGGTATAGTCGATATTCACACCTTGCCCCCGGAGCCAATCGCTGTATTTTTGCATATCCACCAGACCAACCACGGGCGCACTTCTGGTCCCGCACCACATTTGATAGTAGCTCACAAAGTCTTTCGTCCATGCCGTATTGTTGCCAATGATTGCCTCGGTTTGCTTGACTTTGGTGCCGTCGCCATAGACGAAATTGCGGTCGCCGTAGTTCGGCGCGTTGCCCGGGTCAATCTTGTTGCCGCTTTTATCGTGCAGGATCGGGTTCGTCACAGTGGTCCAACCGCTCTCGACGATGACCGAGTCCTGGAACTTGATGCCCTGGTCCTTTGCTTGCTTGATCATCCACATGAGCGCGACATCGGAAAGGTCGCCCGTGCCGTAGCCACCGCCAACATCGGCATGGCTGCCAATAAAGCCCATTTCGATGCGGTTACCGCCATTCGGCGAAGCGGGTGTCTGCAAAATGGAGCGGCCATTGAAATTGGCCAATCCGCCTCGATGCTCGTTCAGCGCCACTGCATGCGCGGCGAATTTCACCTGCCCCGGCACGGAAAAATCATAATTGGATTCACTACCGTTCAAATAGCCCAAGTGCGGCACGGTGTCCCATAGCCCTTCAAAACGCAAACTCAGGCAACGCGACTTGCCTCCCGCACTAGTGTATTTTCCGTCCTGCAGGCGCCCCACCAACAGATTCATCCATACCCTGGCTTCCGCGGCGCCCCGGCTGAATCCGACCACGTCGATTTCCACCGTCGTGGTGCCGCTGTCACTGTCGACGAAGCGATCGAGAAAACTGAAGCCCAGCGCCACCCGCTCATCGAAACCGTCACCATTGAGCATATTTCCTTTGATAGGCATGTCTTCATTGGTCGTCCCGATGCCGGTGATGTAGAACCTTGGTCCATTATTCACGACATCGTAGGCTTGATAGAACTTGCGCACGTTCGAGATCGAATCGCCACTCGGGGCCGGGTCGCTATTCCCGGTCCCATCGAATGCAAACAGAATCAGCCCGCTCGGATCGACATACTTGAGCGGGTTCCCCGCCACATACGCATAGGTATTGATCCCCGCGCGCAGCCCCAGCGGATCGGGCGACAGGTACCGCCCCTGGCGCGGATCGTAGTAACGGTGGTCGTTGTAATACAGCCCCGTTTCCCCATCCTCGTACTGCCCCGGCAGGCGCAGGTTCATCTCGAAGCCGCCGGCCAGCCCTGCCGCCGGAACCAGCTTGCCATACGGCGTATAGCTGGCCTGCCACACCGGCTTGCCCGCCGCATCGCTCACCACTTCCGGCGCGCCGAGATGGTTGTGATGCAGGTAGCCGAGCCGCTCGGCGCGGCCAAACAGGTGCGCCAGCGCGGTGCCGATATCGGCCAGGGCCTGCCCGACAGCCGAGCGCTCCCCGTCCGCCAGGTCGGTGCCGCCGGCGGTGTCGATGACCTCGACCGGCATGTCCCCGAGGTACAAATACTGGCGCAGCAGCTTGCCATCGGCATCGAGTTCGGCGGCGATGCGGCGGTCGCGGTACAGGTAGTGGCGCTGCAGCTTGCCGGCCGCCTTGGCGATCCGCTCGCCGCGGTGGTTGTAGCGGTAGCTGGCCAGGGGCGCGCCGTCCTGCCTGACAGAGAGCAGGCGTCCGTGCGCGTCCCAGCCGTACTCCCGGCTGAACTCCCGGCCACCCGCACCCAGCGGCTGGCCGGCGGCATCGTACCGGACCGCACCCCCTTGCGCCGGCTGCGCGCGATTGCCGCCGCTGTAATTGACGCGCAGCGTGGCGCCTTCCGCGCCGGCCGCATCTTCCTGCGCCAGCAAGCGGTTGCCGGCCCCATCGTAGAAGTAGCGCGCGGCGTGCAGTGCGCGCGCGCCGTCGAGCGTGGCCGCGCCGCGCGCGCCACTGGCGGCGGCGATCAGCCGATCCTGCGCATCGTAGGCGTAATCGCTGGCCGTGCCGCGCCCGCGCTGGTGCAGCAGGTTGCCCTGCACGTCCCACAGGTAGCGGTAATCGAGCAGTGCATCCGGCTCGGCGGGTGCGCCGAGCGCGCCGAGCACGGACAGGTTCCCTGGCGTGGCTGCGGGCTGGGCCGGGGCGTCGGCGCTCGCCGCATGCGCCGGGCGCAGGCCGAGCAGCCGGTCCATGAACAGCCCCGCCAGCGGCGGCTGCGTGCCGGCCACGCGAGTCCCTGGCCGGCGATGCAGCACTTGCGCCAGCATCCCGTTCGGTCCGCGCACCAGGCGCGCCTGCACGCCGTTGCCGTAGGTGTAGCCGGCGATCCCGGCCACCGAGCCGGTCACGTCCTGCACCACGGTCTGCGACGGCAGCAACCAGCGCAGCCAGCGGATCTGGATGCGATGGCGCTTCATCCCGACGATCAGTCCTTGCGCATTGCGCTCGTACTCCAGCAGGCTGCCGTCCGGCAGCGTGCTGCTGGCCAGCCGCCCTTCGTCGTCATAGCGGTAGCGGGCGGTGCTCTCGGCGCGGCCCCCGCTGTTCAGCACCAGGCTGACGGCGCGCGCCACGATACGGCCCGCTTCGTCGTAGCGGTAGCTTTCGCGCTGGTCGGGGTGCTCGAGGGCGACCAGCCTGCCCCCTTCGTATTTCCATTCGGTGGTGACGCGCCTGCCCTGCCCCTGCCCGGGCGCCGCATGCATGACGACCTGGCGCAGGATGCGCCCTGCCACGTCGTATTCGTAGCTGGCCGTATTGCCCAGCGCATCGCGGCTGGCCACCAGCCGCCCGGCCGCGTCGTAGCGGTTCACGCGCAACCCGCTGTCGGGGCTGGCCACGGCAATGGCGCGGCCGAAGTCGTCGTGCACGGTGCGCGTGGCGCCGCCGGTGGGAGCATGCACCGCGGCGGTGTTGCCCTGGGCATCGTACTCGAAGCCGATGGCGGTTGGCTGCAGGCGGGCAAAGGCCGTGTTGCTGGCCGGCGTGATGCTGCTCACCCGCCCCTGCCCATCGTAGTCGTAGCGGGTCGTACGGCCCAGCGCGTCGACCTGCAGCTCGGGCCGGCCCTGGAGGTCGTAGCGCATGCGGCGTACCGCGCCGTCGCCGTCGACGCTGGCGATCACGCGGCCGAAGCCGTCGTACTCGTAGCGCTGGACATTGCCGAACGGGCCGCTGCGCATGCTGTGCTCGAGCACATGCCCTTCGCCATCGAGGCGGCGCCGCTCCACCACGCCCAGGTGCGACACGCTCCACACATGGCGCCCGGCGTCGTCGAAGCCGTTGCGCGCCAGCGCCGTGTAGCCGCGCGGGCCTTTCGTGCCGACCTCGACCGGATTATCCAGGGCGTCGTAGCGGGTGCGCTGCGCGACGCCGCCAACGCGCACTTCGCTCATGCGCCCGCGGCCGTCGTAGGCCAGCGCCGTCGCCTTGCCGCCAGCCTCGACGGTGACGATGCGCCCCGCCGCGTCATAGCCGAACTTGCCGCTCGCGTTACCCGGCGCGGTGGCGGACACGATCCGGTTGCCGCGCTCGTCCCATTCGAACTGCGTGATGTCGGAATCGGCCGGGGTGCCGGTCTTGCCGTTGGGCAGAGGACCATCGATGGCGGCCAACAGGCTGCGGCCGTTGACGATGCGGTAGACGTAGCGCACGCTGCGCTCGACCGGCTGCGGCGCGCCGCCAGGGTTTGTCGCCGGCGCCCAGCCGCTGTCGGTCACCGTCAGCGGCTGCCCGTGCGCGTTGTAGCGGATGCGCGTCACCGTTTCCTTGCCTGCGACCACACTCGGGCGCGCAGTCAGGGTCGGCTCGTCGAACTGGGCGTATTCGTGACGCACCACGGGTTCCGGCGCGCCGGGCTTGCCGCCGGCGTAGCGGACCCGGCGCACCGCCACCGGACGGCCGCGGCTGTCGAGTTCGGTACGCAATGCCTGCACCGGGCGGCCGGCATCGTCGAGCTTGACGGCTTCGACCAGGCGCCCGAGATCGTCGTAGCCATAGCGGATGTTCGGTTCGCTGCACTGGGCGCAACCGGCGCCGCGCACTTCCAGCAGGCGGTACTCGCCGGCCAGCACGCCGTAGCGGTAGACCGTCTTCTGCCCCAGGCTGTTGGTCAGCACGGTCTGGCCGGCCGCGCCGAAGTCCAGGCGCACGCGGCCGCTGTTGCCGGCCAGGCTGCTTTCGATCGCCCGGCCGTCCGCACCGTAGGTGTAGGTGGAAAGGCGTTTCACCTCCTTGCCGTCGCGTACGCTGATCCCGGTGAGGAGGGTCGGCAATTGCGCGTTTTCGTAGTGGTAATCGCGTCCCTGCAGCTGGTCGGGATAGCGCACCGACACCAGGCTGGCCAGCAACAGCGCCTTGTCCACGCTGGCGCCTTTCGGGAGCGGCGCCCCGTGGCCGTAGCTGTAGCGGCCGAGGGGACTGTCGATCGACTGAACGCCACGGAAAGCGTCGCCGCCGCGGCCGGCCTGCCTGTCGAGGTAATTCAGGCGCAGCTGGCGCCCTTGCGGGTCGGTAGCACTGAGCAGCAGCCCCGCGCGGTCGTGCTGCAGCGCGACGAACTCGCCGGTTGGCGCCAGTATCTGGATCAGCTTGCCTGCATTGTTAAAGCTCAGCTGGGTGCCGTCGTTCTGCTGCCATAAGAATTCGTCGCCCCGGCCGCTGCGGCTCACCCGGACCGTGCCCTGGGCCGGATCGGCGCTGGCGCACAGGCTGGGATTGCGCGGGTCGCGGCTGAAGATGCGGCGCGTGCCGTCGGCTTCGATGATCTGGATCGCCGTCGCACTCCCATGCAGCTCGACTTCATACGACAGCTTCCAGCCGCGGCCGACCAGGTTGGTCGAACCGCCCATGCCGCTGAACGCACTGTTGTAGTAGCGCACGATTTCCAGGCCCAGCACGCCCGGCAGGGGCGCCATGTCGACCTCGCGCTGGAATTTATTGCCCGTCATCGTATTGATCGGGTTGCCCGCTGCGGCGTTGCAGGGGGAACCGCCCACGCCCGGCGCGCACGACGGCGGCGGGGTCGGGGTTGGCGTGGGCGTGGGGAATGGCGTGGGCGTCGCCGGCGGCGTGCCGGGTGCGCAGCTCATGTTCGGCGCGCATGGCGGCTGCCAGATGGGCGTCTCGGCCAGGCCGCCCTTGCTGACGAAGAGCAGCGCCAGCAAGGCGACGCCGATGAAGCTGCGGGGCGCGGACGGCAGGCTGGCGGATGCGGTTCCTGCAGGTGCCGGCAAGGCGCGGCGATGGAAGTGGCGCGAACGGTTCATTTGGGCTCAACTATTTCTGCCGCGCTGGACGGCGTGGCGATCGAACGGAATGGGCGTCTATGACTGGCCGGATGACACGACAGGTGCTGCGTCGCGGCATGTCGACGCGACTATACATAAAAAAGTTGCCACGAATATCACACATTCCCACAGGCGCCGTTATTGCCGGCCATGAATGGGCACTGGACTACCGGGCTCGTTCGCGGTCTAAGCCATATCGCCACGGGCGAACACCGTTGCAGGCACCTGCGCGGCGCTGTGCTTCCGTACCATGTGTGTTCGGCTTGCCTTTGCCGGCAAGCAAGGTGCTCAAGCGTGCTGCGTTGCGCAGCTGCGCCGCCAAAGGGCGGGCGTGGTGTCGCGGTGGCGCCGCATGGCGCGGCTGAGGGCGCTCTGGTCGGAAAAGCCCGCTTCCAGCGCCACTGCGGCGATCGGGAGCCGGGTATCGGCCAGGCGGCGGCAGGCGAAGTCCAGGCGCTGCTGCAATAGCCACGCGTGCGGGCTGGTGTCGAGTTCCGCGCGGAACAGCGCGTGCAGGCGGCTCACGCTCATGCGTGCCGCATCCGCCATCGACTCGGTGCTCCAGGGTAAGCCCGGTTGCGCCTGCACCTGGGCCAGCAGCAGCGCCAGGCGTGAGCGCGGCTGCGGCGCATCGAAGGCCAGGGTGTCGAGCAGCAGCCCGGTCCAGCCCTGCAGCAGGGCTGGATTCACCGGCTGCGCCGCGCGCATGATGCCCATGTACTCGACCAGCTTGCGCGCACCCGGCCCGAGCGCGGTGAACGGCCGCTCGGCCAGGCGCTCGAAGGCGCCGTGGGTCATGGCGCCGCGCCCGATGTCCACGATGAGGGAACGGTTGCCCGGCGCGCCGGTCTGCGCATGCCAGGCCTGCGGCGCCACGAAGGCGCCATGCAGCGGGTCGAGCCGTCCGGCCCGGCCATCGATGTCGAGCTGCACCTCGCCCGCCAGCGGCAGCACCAGCTGGGCAAAGTCATGGCGGTCGGCGTCGAGGGCGGCGCCATAGCTGCGGATCGCCAGGTCGACGGGAGAAGGTTGGAGGAGCGGCACGGCGCTTGCGGGAGGTCGGTCGAAGCGGCAGTCTAGCATGCTGCACAATCGATTGCCGGTCGCGCAGCGGCCTGCAGCGCAACCATGTAAAACGGAAGCGCCGGCGATTTCACTTCTTGTAGGAAATCTCTTGCACGGGGATGGCGCTGCGGTGCCGCAGAAAGCGTATTGATGACCTTTATTGACGGCTGACCCAGCCATCGCCCCGCCATGCCATCACGCCCCCTGCACCAGCTCTCCTCCGACCAGCGCTACCGCCTGCTTGCCCGCCATGCCCTCGAGTTCGGCATGATCATGCTCGACAGCGAAGGCATCATCCTGGAATGGTCGCACGGCGCCGAGCGCTTGCTGGGCTGGAGCGCGCAGGAAGCCATCGGCCAGCCGGCGCATATCATCTTCACGCCCGAAGACCGGGCAACGGACGCGCCAGGCACCGAACTCGGCACCGCGCTCAGGCTGGGGCGTTGCTCCGACGTGCGCTGGCACCTGCGCAAGGATGGCAGCACGGTGTTCTGCGACGGCACCGTCAACAGCATCCTGGACGAGGACGGCAAGACCGTGCTCGGCTTTTGCAAAATCATGCGCGAGGGCTATACCTCGGCGGAACAAGGTGAGGCGCCGCACCGTGCGCGCGCCGAGGAGCGCTCGTTCCTGGGCGCGGTGCTGGAAAGCGTGGAAAACGGCATCGTTGCTTGCGATCCCGAAGGCAAGCTGACATTCTTCAACGCCGCTGCGCGCGCCATCCATGGCCGCGAGGAACAGCCTTTGCCGCCCGAACAGTGGGCCGAACACTACCGTCTCTACCGCGCCGACGGCGCGACCCTGCTGGCCGAGGACGAGCTGCCGCTGTACCGCGCCCTGCGCGGCGAACGCGTCGACAGCGCCCGGGTCACGGTGCTGTCCGCCGGCGGCAGGCGCCACGACGTGGAAGTGACCGGCCGCTCGATGCGCGACGCCGAAGGCCAGATCCTCGGCGCCGTGATCTCGATGAACGACGTGAGCGCGGTGCACGCGGCCAGCGCTGCGCGCGACGAAACCCTGCGCGAGCAGGGCAAGCGCATTGCCGCCGAGGAATCGGAAGACCGCGAGCGCAAGACCCAGGCCCAGCTGCACCTGGCGGCCGAGGCGGCCGGGCTCGGCATCTGGACCTGGGACGTGACCCACGACACCGGCACCTGGGAAAACGAGCGCATGTACGAGATCTTCGGCATGGCGCCGGGCTCCGCCATCCTGACCGCGGAGGAACTGATTGCCAACCGCCTCCATCCGGACGACGTGGACGCCTTCCACCAGGCCACCGGCGAGGCCATCCGCCATGGCGCCCGCTTCCAGTTCACCGGCCGTTTCTACCGCCGGCCGGAGACCGGCCTGCACTGGCTGGAACTGAGCGGCATGCCGCAGACCGACGACGCCGGCGGGCTGCGCATCATCGGCACCGCCGCCGACATCACCGAGCGCAAGCGCAACGAAGAGGCGCTGCGCGACGCCCGCATCCGGCTCGAGGCCACGCTGTCGGCGGGCGAAGTCGGCAGCTGGATCTGGGACATCCGCAACAACCACCTGATGGCCGACCGCAACCTGGCCAAGCTGTTCGGCGTGCCGGAAGGCGCAACCGCGGACGCCACGCTGGAGCGCTACATCGCCTCGATCCATCCCGACGACCTGGACGAGGTCACGCGCCTGATCGACCTGTCGATCGCCACCCGCCAGCCCTACCGCGCCACCTACCGCGTCACCGATTCCGAGCACGGCTACCGCTGGATCAACGCGCGCGGACGGGTCGACTTCGACGCCGACGGCGCGCCGGCGATCCTGGCCGGGGTCACCATCGACATCACGCAGCAGAAGGAAGCCCAGGACCAGCTGCGCACGACCCAGGAGCGCTACAGCAAACTGATCAGCTCTATCGACGAGGCCTTCGGCATCGTGCAGGTGCTGGTCGACGCCGCGGGCAAGCCCTACGACTACCGCTTCGAGGAAGTCAACGCCGCCATGGAAAAGCAGTCCGGCCTGGTCGACGCGGCCGGCAAGACCATCCGCGAAATGGTGCCGGACATCGAACCGAAGTGGATCGAACGCTATGGCCGGGTGGCCGTGGAGCGCGAGGCGACGCGCTTCGTCGAGCATTCGGCCGCCATGGGCTACTGGTGGGACGTGTATGCGATGCCGATCGGCGCGCCGGACGAGCTGCGCATCGGTATCCTGTTCACCGACATCACGGCGCGCCGCCAGGCCGAGGAAGAGCTGCGCCAGCTGGCCGCCGACTTGTCGGAAGCGAACCGGCGCAAGACCGAGTTCCTGGCCACGCTCGCGCACGAAT
Organism: Massilia sp. BAP21; assembly: GCF_057801335.1. Classification (NCBI taxonomy): domain Bacteria; kingdom Pseudomonadati; phylum Pseudomonadota; class Betaproteobacteria; order Burkholderiales; family Oxalobacteraceae; genus Massilia; species Massilia sp. BAP21. The sequence goes on along the minus strand of NZ_CM173596.1, from coordinate 4,371,644 downwards.
TGCGCAATCCGCTGGCCCCGCTGCGCACCGGGCTGGACCTGATGCGCCGGGCCGGACTTGATGCCGCCGCGAGCGGCAAGATCCACGAGATGATGGACCGCCAGCTCAGGCAGATGGTGCACCTGATCGACGATCTGATGGACGTTTCGCGCATCAACAGCGGCAAGATCGTGCTGCAGAAGGACTACATCGACCTCGCGCAGGCCATCCGGAATGCCGTCGAGACCTCCCTGCCCGCCGCCCAGGCCGCACGCCACCGGCTCGACATGACGCTGCCGCCGCCAGGGCTGATCCTGCATGCCGACCCGACCCGCCTCGCGCAAATCCTCGGCAACCTGCTGACGAACGCGGTGAAGTACACGCCCCAGGGCGGCCGGATCTGCATCGCCGCCAGGGCCGAGGACCGCATGGCCGTGATCGAGGTGCGCGACAGCGGCATGGGCATTCCGCTCGAGGAACAGGCGCATGTGTTCGAGATGTTCAGCCAGGTGTCGCGCAACATGGGCCGCGCCCAGGGCGGCCTGGGCATCGGCCTGTCGCTGGTGCGCAGCCTGGCTGGCATGCATGGCGGCAGTGTCGAGGTCAGCAGCCCGGGGCCCTGGCAAGGCACCACCTTCACGCTCAGGCTGCCGCTGGCGGACGGCGGGCGTCCGGAAGCGGCGCACGTACCGGAGGAAGAGCGCGCGCCAGCCGCGGGCGGCCTGCGCATCGTGGTGGCCGACGATAATGTCGACGCGGCGAACATCCTCAGCGTGCTGCTGGAAGCGGCCGGGCACACGGCCGAGCCGGTCCACGACGGCCTGCAGGCGCTGCGCCTGGTCGAGAAGCTGCGCCCGGACCTGGCCATCCTCGACATCGGCATGCCCAGCCTGAACGGCTATGAGGTGGCCAGGGCGATCCGCGCGATGCCCGGCAACGAAGACATCATGCTGGCCGCCCTGACCGGCTGGGGCGGCGAGCTGGACCGGGAGCGCTCGAAAACCTCGGGCTTCGACGCCCACCTGACCAAGCCCGCCGCGGCGGGGGACCTGGAGCGCATCCTGGGGCTGGCGGCGGCGCGGCGCAAGATCGGCTGAACTGCGGGCTGATGGCGGACCGAAGTACGGTCAGCGGTGCGCGCCGTTGTAAGGCGCGCGGTTCTGGTGGATAATTCGGCCCATGAACGATACCGCCACCCTCCCCCCGCTCCCAGACCGGCTCTCGATCGACCCGAGCAGCCCTTTCCATAACCGCGACGTGTTCCAGAACGACATCGGCATCCGCTTCAACGACAAGGACCGCTTCGACGTCGAAGAATACTGCCTCAGCGAAGGCTGGATCAAGGTCGCCGCCGGCAAGACGCTCGACCGCAAGGGCAAGCCGATGCTGATCAAGCTGAAGGGCAAGGTCGAGGCGTTTTACCGCTGATCGATTTGCGTGTGACATAACCCGAGGCGCCCGATGTGGCGCCTTTTTTTCGTCCGCATGCGACGGTATATCGCAAATTGATGACGCGCCGTCGATCGTACGGTGGGGTCATTGATGCCGGGGGCATCAATGACGAAGTGCCCACGCGGTACGCACGCATCCATTGGCCACGTGCCGCGCCGTCATCCAACCCGCGGCTTGAAGAGCATCGCTGTCTCGACTGATCTCTTCGTGCCGTTTCGACGTGTATCCGCCGCCGTGTGAACGGAGCCGCATCCACGCGAGCGCCTCACCGCGTGGGCACAGGTGCCCACCCTACGAAACGCCGACACGTTCCCGATCAAGCATGCGCCACCAGCTTCAGGCCGATGATCCCCAACGCGATCAGGCCGATCGATCCAAGCCGCACCGCACCGGCCGGCTCGCCCAGCATCCACATCCCGAACACCGCCGTGCCGATGGTCCCGATCCCGGTCCACACCGCATACGCCGTGCCCAGCGGTAGCTCCTTCAGCGCCAGGCCCAGCATGCCGACGCTGCCCAGCATCGCCAGCAGCGTGAAGCCGGAGATCACCGGCCGCGTGAATCCTTCGGTGTACTTCAAGCCCACCGCCCAGGCCACTTCCAGCAGGCCCGCAATCACCAGGTAAAACCAGCTCATCCTCCACCTTTCCATTCATCGTGAAAACCGGGCGAAGTATACCCGCGGAAGTGAAATTGGACCGGTCTCGGCAGGAATTTCGCGCATCCCTTAAGATGACCGCCAGCTTATTTCGCAGAAGGAGCAAGAATGACCACCCTGTTTGACCCGATCAAGATCGGCGCCCTGGAGCTGCCGAACCGCATCATCATGGCGCCGCTGACCCGCGCCCGCGCCATCGGCGAAGGCCGCGTGCCGAACGACCTCATGGCCGAATACTACGTCCAGCGCGCCAGCGCCGGCCTGATCCTGTCCGAAGCGACCTCGGTGACCCCGATGGGCGTCGGCTACGCCGATACCCCGGGCATCTGGTCCGACGAGCAGGTGGCAGGCTGGAAGAAAGTCACCGACGCCGTGCACGCCGCCGGCGGGCGCATCGTGCTGCAGCTGTGGCACGTCGGCCGTATTTCCGACCCGGTCTTCCTGGACGGCGCCGCCCCGGTCGCGCCGAGCGCCATCAAGCCGGCCGGCACCGTGAGCCTGGTGCGTCCAAAGCGCGAGTACACCACCCCGCGCGCGCTGGAAACGGCGGAAATCGCCGAGGTCGTGGCCGCCTACCGCAAGGGCGCCGAGAACGCGAAACTGGCCGGCTTCGACGGCGTGGAAGTGCACGGCGCCAACGGCTACCTGCTCGACCAGTTCCTGCAAGACAGCACGAACCAGCGCACCGATGAATACGGCGGCTCGATCGAGAACCGCGCGCGCCTGCTGCTGGAAGTCACCGACGCCTGCATCGACGTCTGGGGCGCCGACCGCGTCGGCATGCACCTGGCGCCGCGCCGCGATTCGCACGACATGGGCGATTCGACCCCGGCCGAAACCTTCGGCTACGTCGCACGTGAGCTGGGCAAGCGCGGTATCGCCTTTATCTTCGCGCGCGAAGCCGTGGGCGAAGACAGTCTCGGCCCGCTGCTGAAGCAGGAATTCGGCGGCCCCTTCATCGCCAACGAAAAGATGTCGGTCGAGACCGCCGAGAAGCTGCTCACCGAAGGCAAGGCCGACGCGATCGCCTTCGGCCTCTGGTTCATCGCCAACCCGGACCTGCCGCAACGCCTGCAGCAAGGCGCCGAGCTGAATCCGCTGCGCGCGGAAGTCATCTACGGCCAGGGCAGCGAGGGTTATACGGACTACCCGGCACTGTCGGCATAAGCCCCACGAGGCGGCCCTGCGCTGCCTTGTTTGAAACGCATAACGCCCGTCAATACGGGCGTTATGCATATATAAGTTCATGGTGCATCGAGAGAAGACCGGGCGGCGACCGCCGCCCTCTCCGGCCAGGGCCTGGCTCTCGCCATCCCCTGCCCTCCACGGTTGCACTCATGATATTCTTGCGCGATTCGCATCCGTGCCGCTCGTGGCACGTTCACAAGGAACCGCATTGAATATCTTCGCACCACGCGCCATGGCGCTTGCCGTCGCATCCGTTTTTGTGTTCAGCGCCGCCCACGCAGCGCCTTCCACCCCAGTCCGCGCCGAAAACGCCTTCCTCTCGCAACAGGATGCCGCCGCCCGCTCGGCACGCGTGTCGAACGTCGCCTACGCCCTGGAATTCGCACTGACCGGCAAGGAAACCTTCAGCGGCGTCACCAACGCCAGCTTCGACCTGGCCGATAACACGGCGCCCCTCACCATCGACCTCGACAAGGCAACCGTCAAATCGGTGACGGTCAACGGCAAGCAGGTGGACGCGAAGTACAACAACTGGTTCGTCACCATCGCAGCAAGCGACCTGGCCAAGGGCCGCAACACCGTCGTCATCGCCTACGAGCGCCTGCACAGCACCAACGGCGAAGGCCTGCACCGCATGGTCGACCCGGTCGATGGCCGCGTCTACACCTATTCCCATTTCGAGCCGGCCGCCGCGCACCAGATGTTCGCCGTGTTCGACCAGCCCGACCTGAAAGCGACCTACCAGGTAACGGCCACCGCACCGGCCGACTGGCACGTGGTCTCGACCACCCGCGAAACGAAGATCGAAGACCTGGGCGCCCTGCGCCGCTGGACTTTCCCGACCACGAAAAAGCTCAGCCCTTACAACTTCTCGCTGCACGCCGGCCCCTATAAAGTATGGGAAGACAAGAGCGGCAAGTACCCGATGCGCCTGTTCGCGCGCCAGTCGGTGGCGGCCCAGGTGACGCCGGAAGACTGGTTCCGCTACACGAAAGATGGCCTGGTCTTCTTCGACCAGTATTTCGGCATTCCTTACCAGTTCGAGAAATACGACCAGTTGCTGGTGCCGGACTTCCTGTACGGCGCCATGGAAAACGCCGGCGCCATCACCTTTGCCGAAGGCCGCTTCCTGCACAAGGCGAAGATGACCGACGCCCAGCGCCAGTCGCTGGCCTCGGTGATCATGCACGAGATGGCGCACCAGTGGTTCGGCGACCTGGTCACCATGCAGTGGTGGAACGGCCTGTGGCTGAACGAAAGCTTCGCTTCCTTCATGGGCACCCTGGCCACCGCCGAAGCGACCGAGTTCAAGGACGCCTGGCAGTCCTTCTACTCGGGCGGCAAGCAGGCGGCCTACGCCCAGGACCAGAAGGTCACCACCCACCCGATCGAGGTGCCGGTGGCCTCGACCGCGAACGCCTTCGACAACATCGACGCGATTACCTATTCGAAGGGCGCCTCGACCCTGGCCCAGCTGCGCCACCTGCTGGGTGCGGAAGTCTTCCGCAAGGGCGTGCACAACTACCTGGCCAAGTACAGCTACCAGAACGCCAAGCTGGAAGACTTCATCGGCAGCCTGGGCGAAGCGGCCGGCCGCGACCTCTCCGGCTGGACCCGCCAGTGGCTGTACGAAGCGGGCGTGAACACGGTGACCGCCGACTTCTCCTGCAAGGCCGGCAAGATCTCCTCGTTCACGCTGAAGCAGACCGCGCCAAGCAAGGCGTTGCCGACCCTGCGCGAACAGCGCGTGCAGATCGGCACCTTCAAGGTCGAGGGCGGCAAGCTGGCCCTGGCCCAGAACGTGGCGGTCACCTATTCCGGCGCCGCAACCAAGGTACCTGGCCTGGTCGGCACGGCCTGCCCGGACCTGGTCTACCCGAACTACCAGGACTGGGGCTTCGTCAAGGTGCAGCTGGACAAGCGCTCGTTCGCGACGGCGCGCGCCAACCTGTCGAAAGTCGACGACGCCCTGCTGCGCTCGATGCTGTGGCAAAGCCTGTGGGATGGCGTGCGTGACGGCCAGCTGCCGCTGAACGAGTTTATCCAGACCGCGCTGACGAATGCGCCGCTGGAAAAGGATTACACGCTGCTGAACGACGTGCTCGGCAAGGTGGCCGCGTCTAGCCAGTACCTGGACGCGATGAACCTGGATTCGACCTGGGCCAAGCAAACCCGCGTCCAGCTGGAAGACATGGCCTGGAACGGCGTGCAGGCGAACAAGGGCAACGAGAACTTCCAGCGCGCCTGGTTCGGCACCTGGCTGAACCTGGCCTCCAGCCCGGCGGCACTCGAACGCCTGCAAGGCATCCTGGCCGGCAGCACCACGGTCGAAGGCCTGAACGTGAGCCAGGACCTGCGCTGGTCCATCATCCGCCGCCTGAACCGCTACAACGTGGCCGGCGCTAGCGCGCTGGTGGAAAGCGAAGCCGCGCGCGACAAGTCGGATACCGGCCAGGCCGCGGCGATTGCCGCCACCGTCGTGCGTCCGGACGCGCAGGTCAAATCGCAGTGGCTGGCCACCGTCGAAGACCTGCAGACGAAGCAGCCGTTCTCGAAGATCCGCACCGCGATGGGCAGCCTGTACCCGGCCGAGCAGGGCGCGCTGTCAGAGCAGACCGCCGCGGCGCGCCTGGCCAAACTGCCGGCCATCGACAAGGAGGCCGGCCCGGTCTACATGCGCTCGTATGCAGGCTCCCTGATTCCGGCCACCTGCACCCCGGCCAGCGTGGAGCGCCTGGAAGCGGCGGCAGGCAAGTACACCGAGCTGTCGGCCGGCACCCGCCGCGCCCTGCTCGATACGCTGCAGGAAGACGGGCGCTGCGTGCGCATGGAGCAAGCCATGACGGTGAAGTAAGCCGCCATGCGGATCGGCGTTCCGGCATCTTCCAGCGTGTCGTGGACGCCGCTCGTCCTCACGCTGGGCCTGCACCTGCTGCTGGTGCTGGCCTGGCTGCTGCGGCCCGGCGTGCAGCCAGGGCCGCAACCCTCCGCCGAACGCGCCACGCTGCTGGTGATGGTCAAGCCCCCGGCAGGGGCCATCCCTGCCGCACCGCGCGCGCTACGCGAACCCGTACGCAAACCCGCGCAACGGCCAGTGGCGCGCGTCCTGCCTGCATCCGAACCGCCTGCAGCCGTGGTGACGGATGCCGAGTCTCCACAGCGTGAGCCAGTCCAGGCCGAGGTTGCCGCTCCCATCGCTTCCGTTGGAGAGCTGCTCGCCAGGTCGCGCGCCCTGGCAGGGCGCATCAGCCGCGAACTGCCTCCGGGCGACAGCGCGATGACGGCCGAACCTGCGGGCAAGTGGGAGCGCTTCGGCACGCAGGTTGCCGATGCGCGCAAGACCGGCAGCATGGCCGGCACCCTGGACAGCCACGTGTCTGCCGACGGCGTCATCGTCTACCGCAAGACCGTCGGCAGCCGGGTGCGCTGCTACCGCAGCGGCAGCGTCGGCGGCATCAATCCCTCCGATGGCCAGACGGCCGGCAACATCCCCTGCCCGACCGGCGTCCGCTGGACGCGGCTCTGAGGACATATGCAATTCGGAGACCGGCACCCTGCCGCACGGCCGAACTGGACGCCGCTCGCACTCACCCTCGGCTTTCACCTGCTGCTGGTGCTGGCCTGGCGCTGGCAGGCGCAAACAGTGCCGCTTCCGGCACTGCCCGAGCGGCTGATCGAACTGCTGCCCATGCGCCCGGTGCCGGCGCCGCCTGCCTCGGTTGCGCCGCCCGCGCCGTCCAACTCAGCTCCACCGCCGACACCCTTGCCGGCGCCGCGCAACACCGTTCCCGCGCCGCCGCCAGCAAGCGCGCCGCCCGTTCCCGCCGATACGGCGCCCGCCGTGCAACCCGACACCGCGGACATGCCCCAGCCGTCAGAACAGCCTGCGGGCGACGCCCCCGTCACGCTTGCCGGAGAAGACCTGCTTGCCGCAGGCAAGCGCAGCGCCGCCGCCTTCGACCGCGAGACGCGCAAGGGCAAGAGCGGCGTGCCCCTGGAGGCCGATACCCCGTGGTCGCGCTTTCGCAGCACGGTGGCCGCCGCCCACATCGACCGTTCGCTCAGCATGCGCATGGAAAAATACGAGTCGCCGGACGGCGTCGTCATCTACCGCACGACCCAGAATGGCAAGCAGACCTGCCGCATGACCGGCTCCGTGGTATTCGGTCCCGGCGCCGCCGGCGGCGGCAGCGCGGCCGGTGACGTGGCTTGCCCGAAGGGCGTGAGCTGGGAGCGCATGTAGGCCGGCATCCAGGCGCGCGCCGTGGTCCTCAAGGTGCGGGATTGCTGGACGGCCGGCACAGCTCGGCCACGCGGCGCCAGTCGCCGCTGCCGCCGCAGCCGGGCGGTGGTTGCCGGTCGAGCAGCTCGCGCAAGTCCAGCGGCGCCATCTCGTTGACGCGCACGCCGCGGTTGATCGGCAGGCAGAGCGCATCGTGCCAGGCCGCCGTCACCCCGGGCGGCCTGGGCACCGGCCCGCGCAGGCGCACGGCCGCCCGCTCGCATTCCTGTTTCGTTTCATAGACGCCACGCAGGCTGCTGCCTTCGAGCGTCACTTCCAGGTGCTGCTGCAGGTAGAGCAGCAAGACGATCGTGAACATGTTGGCCTCCGCAGCTGTCTGCCGGGTTCGGTTCGCACGCTTGAACTGGATCAGTCCGCTTCAACGCAGTCGGCTTAGGCTGTGCGCTCTCGATGCAAAGGACAGCCATGCCCAAGCTTATCACCTGGAACATCCAAGCGGCCCGCACGCCGCAAGGCGGCGCCGACCTGGACCGCGTCGTGTCCACGCTCACCCGCTTTTCCCATTTCGACGTGCTGTGCCTGCAAGAAGTAGCTTGCGGGTATGAATCGCGCAACGGCACCCCGCTTGGCGACCAGTTCGCCGGCCTAGCCCTGCGCCTGCCGGGCTACAACCTGGCCTGCTGCACCGCGCTCGACACGCTCGCGCCCGACGGCAGCCGGCGCCGGCTCGGCACCATGATTTTTTCCCGCTACCGGATACTGCAGGTCTTGCGCCACTCGCTGCCCTGGCCGGCCGACCCCGAGGTGATGAGCATGCCGCGCAGCGCGCTGGAAGTCACGCTGCAAACGCCGGCCGGGCTGCTGCGCGTGCTGTCGGTGCACCTGGAGGATTTTTCGCTGCTCCAGCGCATGGCCCAGGTCGAGCGGCTGCGCGAGCTGCACCGCGAAGCCGTGCTGCAGGCGCGCGTGCTGCGTCCGGGCGGGCCGGAGCACGGCGCCTTCGAGGCCCTGCCACGCGCCGCCAGTGCGGTGTTGCTGGGCGGCTTCAACATGCTGCCCGATTCGCCCGAGTATGCGCGCCTGCTGGCGCCCTTCCCCGATGGCACGCCGCCGCTGCGCGACGCCTGGCGCCTGTCGCAGCCGGGCCGGCGCCACGCGCCCACGGTCGGCCTGCACGACGACCATCCCGACGCCAACGCGCCCTTCGCCTTCGATTTCGCTTTCGTCAGCGCCGCCCTGGCCGAGCGGGTCGGGCGCATGCGCGTGGACGCGGCGGAAACCGGGTCGGACCACCAGGCGCTGCTGCTGGAGCTGGGTTGACCCGAGCTGGGCTGCACCGAGCCGCGCCCGCGGTTAGAATGTTCCTTTTGGCGGCGGACCCGGGCGTTTGCCGTGCGCTTTGCAAGGACATCACTTGAACTGGGATTATCCGCACCCCTTTACCTTACCCCTCGTGCCGCGCGTCGAGGACATCGACGGGCTGAACCACACCAACAACGCCGTCTACGTGCGCTGGTGCGAACAGGTCGGCTGGGTCCACTCCGAGTCGCTCGGCCTCTCGCTCGACGACTACCGGCGCCTCGACCGCGCGATGGCGATCCGGCGCGGCGAATACGAGTACATCCTGCCGACCCTGCTGGGCGAGGAGCTGACCCTGGCCACCTGGCTGGTCGGCGGTGACGGCAAGCTGTCGATGGAACGCCGCTTCCAGCTGGTCAGGAACAGCGACGGCGCCACCGTGCTGCGCGGACGCTGGGAACTGGTGTGCATCGACATCAGCGGCGGCCGCCCGCGGCGCATGCCGCCGGCCTTCCTGGAGGCCTACATGCCGCAGGTGGTCGGCGCCAGCGGCGGCAGTTAAGGCAATGCACGAGCGCGCGCCATCTACCTTGCGCGCGCTCAAAGGCAAACTTGAGCAATCCGCGCCGGGCGGCGGGAGTGACGGGCGACACTTTGCGGGTGTCTGCCTCGACAAGGAACGCCATGTCTGCCCCTTTTTCCTTCGGCGCCCGCCGCCCCGCGAACCGCCCCGCCAATCCCTTCGTCGCGGTGCTCTGCTGCGCGCTGCTGCTCGTGCTCGATGGCTGCCGCTGGCGCGAAGGCGCATCCGAGCAGCTGGTGATACCCGAGGTCGTGCGCACCAACCTGTACGTGGCCCCCGGCGGCTCGGACGCGAACCCCGGCACCGAGGCCGAGCCCTTCCGCACCATCGGGCGCGCGGCCCAGGTGGTCACGCCCGGCACCACGGTGTATGTCGGGCCGGGCCAGTACACCGGGGGCTTCCGCACCAACGTCAACGGCAGCGCCGAGGCGCGCATCATCTTCCAGTCGAGCGAGCGCTGGGGCGCGAAGATCGTCCCGCCGCTCGACTCGCGCACCACCAGCGCCTGGGACAACCGCGGCAGCCACGTCGACATCGTCGGCTTCGAGATCGACGGCACCCAGTACCAGAGCGGCAGCAAGTGGCTGAGCGGCATCTATAACGGCGGCTCCTACAACAGCATCCGCCACAACCACGTGCACCACGTCGGCCTCGACGTGCCCTGCGAAAGCGCGGGCGGCGCCGGCATCGGCGTCGACAGCTACTACCGCGGCACGAAATCCGAGGTCATCGGCAACAACGTGCACGACATCGGCCCGCTCGATTGCCGCTTCCACCACGGCATCTACATCAGCACCGAAGGCCGGGTGCGCAACAACCTGATCTACCGCGTGGCCGGCGCCGGCATCCACCTGTGGCACGACGCCAACCGGGTCGACGTCACCGGCAACACCATCTCCACCTCGGGCACCGGGATCGTGGTCGGCGGCGGCGACTACTACCACTCGAAGGGGCCGAACGACTTCACCCAGGTAGCCAACAACATCGTGTTCGACAACAGGCACGGCGTCATCGAACAGGGCGACACGGGTGAGAACAATATCTACGTGAACAACCTGGTGTTCCAGAACGCAGTGGCCGATTGGAAATTGCCTGAGGGACGGCGCCACGTCGGCACGATTGCCGCCGAACCGGCCTTTGTCGAGTACAGCCGCACCGGCACGCCCGACTTCCGCCTCAGTCCCCGCTCGCCGGCCATCGGCAAGGGCGTGGGCGGCGACAAGCCGGAACAGGACTTCCAGGGCAAGCCGCGCAACAAGGAGACCGGCTTCGATATCGGGGCCTACCAGCACTAGCAAACATGGTGGTTTCCGGCAGCTTGTCCGGCAAATAGCGCATTCCGTCTCAAAAACTTGGTTTTTGAAAAATGCCGTATCTAGAATGGCTGCATTCAAACAAACCGGGACACACCGCCATGCGCCGACTCATCCTTGCCGCCACCCTCTCCTCGCTCGCCTCCTTCGCATTCCCTTCCATTGCGCATGCCGGGGACCAGCAGCGCAGCGCGCCGGCCTTTACCTCGATCTACGTCAAAGGGGCGATCAACGTCACCGTCGACCGCAACGCGGCCCAGACCCTCACCGTGCGCGGCGACGAGAAATTCCTCAACAACCTGGTCAGCGAAGTCGTGGGCGGCGAACTGCGCCTGAGCATGCGCGACGACCGCATGAAGACCACCAGCCGCGGCGACGAGCGCGTGATCGTCGGCATGCCGGCGCTGCGCGCCTTTGCCGCCGAGGGCGCCGGCGAAATCCGCCTGAACGACGTGCGCGGCGAGCGCTTCGACATCAACTACCGTGGCGCCGGCAGCCTGCGCGCGAGCGGCGAGGTCAAGACCTTCAGCATGAAGGCCGAGGGCGTGGGCGAGGTCGATGCCAAGGCCCTGCTCGCCGACAACGTCGACGTCACCTTCCGCGGCGTGGGCGACGTCCGCGTCCATGCCCGCAAGCGGCTCGACGCGAAAGTCCAGGGCATCGGCAGCCTCACCTATTACGGCAAGCCGCCGGTCGTGAACAAGTCCGCTTCAGGGCTGGGCAGCGTTGACGCCGGCAACTGAGCCAGCGCCAGCGACACCCGGCAGCGGGCCCCGCCCGCTTACAGGATTTCCCGCACCTTGTCGAAGGGCCGGCACAGCCGTACGCCCTTGGGCGTGACCACGAACGGGCGTTCGATCAGGACCGGGTGCGCCAGCATGGCGTCCAGCAGCGCCTCGTCGGACACGCCCGGCGCATCCAGTCGCAATTCGGCGGCCAGGCTTTCCTTGCTGCGCAGGGCCTGGCGCGGCGACAGGCCGGCCGCCGCCAGCATGCCCTGCAGTTCGGTGCGCGTGGGCGGCGTGGCCAGGTATTCGACGATGCGCGGTTCGTGGCCGGCGTCGCGGATGGCGGCCAGGGTATTGCGCGAGGTGCCGCAGCGCGGATTGTGGTAAATCGTGATATCCATATCGTGAAGGCTTGCCAGTCCGGCAGCGTGAAGTAGTCGCATGAAATGGTAGCGGAAGTGCCGCCACGGGCGGCCGCATCATACCGCGTACGCCTTGCAACAGCACATTCCTTTTTTCTTGTCACCCCTGTTCTCGCCATATAGAATCCACCCTCGGTTTTCCGGGAGGGAAGTAATTCTTGCGGGAACAGCTATCAAAAAACGGCCGGCTCGCGCACGGCACGACGGAGAAAACATGATCGACCACCTGCTGCGCCCCGCAGACCTGCCAACCTGGCGCCAACGCACTGCGCTGCGCATGCTGAACATGTTCGGCTGGAAGCTGCGCCACAAGCCCCTGCCCGGCCCGCACGGCATCGTCGTCGTCTACCCGCACACATCGAACTGGGACTTCCCCATCGGCCTGCTCGGCAAGTGGGCGCTGGACCTGGATTTCCGCTGGCTGGCCAAGGATTCCCTGTTCAAGGGGTTGATGGGTCCACTCATGCGCTACTGGGGCGGCATTGCCGTCGACCGCCGCGCGCCGATGGGCGCCACCCGCTCGCTGGCGCAGAGCATGCTGCGCGAGACATGGTGCTGGGTCGCCATCACGCCGGAAGGCACGCGCGGCTACCGCCCGCACTGGAAGAGCGGCTTCTATCACCTGGCCGCCGCCGCGAACGTGCCGCTGCTGCTGGTCTACATGGACTACCGCACCAAGGTCCTGAGCGTGGTCGACACCGTGCGCCTGAGCGGCGACCAGGATGCCGACATGGCGGCCATTGCCGCCGTGTACGAAGGCAAGCAGGCGCTGCACCCGGAACTGGCCGCGCCGATCAAGCTGGCGCCGCCGCACAATGGCCCGGACCGCAGGAAAAGCGCCTGAGCGCTGCCCTGGGCCCCGCCCTGGGCCCTCAATTGGCGAGCGCGCCCTTGCGTTCGCGCACGAACAGCGTCTTGTAGTAGATCGCCGTGGCGCGCCAGGCGCCATCCGGCGTGGCGCAGTATTCCGGCAATTCGCCAATCTTCGTGTAGCCGAGCCGCGCGTACAGCGCCTCGGCGTTCGACCCCGCCTCGGTATCGAGGAACAGCAGGCCGCGCTTGAGCGCCAGCGCCTGCACCTCGGCCGCCTCCATCAGGGCCGTCGCCGCCCCGCCGCGGCGCGCGCCGCTATGCACCAGCAGCTTCTGCACCTCCGCCCGGTTCAGGCCGTTCGGCTTCTGGCACAGGTCGAGCTGGACCGTGCCGACCAGTACATGGTCGCGCCAGGCCACCAGCAGTACCCGCGTTCCCGCGGCCACGGCCTCGCGCACGCCGGCCCAGTAGGCGTCGGCCGCCGCCTCGTCGATCGAGGCCATGAAACCGACCGATGCGCCGTGCGCGACAGCGTCGAGCAAGAGCGCGCGCAATGGCGCCGCATGCGCTGCCGCGCCGGCGGCGTCGAGCATTCGAATCTGCATCATTTCCACCCTCCTCTGTCGAATGGAAGAGCGTGCAGGATTCGTGCCTGCTTGTCGAGGGCGCCGGTCAGGGGTGCGCGCCCCATGCTGGTGCAATTGGCCGGCGCATGCACTAAAAACGGACCCCGGCGGCGAGCGCAACGACATCGCGGTCGGCCACCGGGTTGTAGTCACCGCCCCAGCTCGGCGCCCAGGCAAGTTCCAGCAGGTAACGCTGGCGGTATTCGAAGCGCAGCGCCGCGGTGGCGGTCTTGCGGCCCTCGTTCAGCAGGAAGTCGCCCGACCAGCCCTTGACGTCGTGCGCCAGCACCAGGCTGGCGTTGCAGGCCAGGCCAGGCAGCAAGGTGAGCAGCACCGCCGGCATACGCGCGTCCACGCGCAGGCGGTAGCCCCAGGCGTTCGTACTGGCATAGCCGCGCAGGCTGCACTGGCGCGCCGCGTTCCCGGTGGTAACGTTGCAGGCGCCGTTCACCGGCCCCACTCCGAAGATGTCGGCGCGGCCATAGCGGCGCACGGCCGGGTCCGGCAAGCCGGCGGCATGCTTGCCGACCACCTCGGCCGTGGCCACCAGCGCCACCGGCCCGGCCTGCCATTCGCGCTGCACGCCCAGCTGCAGTTGCGACATCGGATGCAGGTCGTAGCCGTGGTACACGCCGCCCGGCGGCACGGCGTCGGCATCGGCGCGCAGCAGGGCCGGCACCGTGGCGTTCAGGAAAGGCGGCAGCACGTCGCCCGGGGCCAGCATGAAGGGCTGGCGCGGCCGGTACGAAGCTTCGCCGTACAGGCTGGCCTTGCCGCGCTTGTGCAGGAACGTCAGCGCGGTGATCGCCAGGTCTTGCGGGTACTCGGAAAAATAGGCCATGTTGCGCCCGTCAGGGTCGCCCGGGATCAGGGCCGGTCCGGCGGGCCGGGTGCTGCGGCGCAGGCTGGGCAAGGCGCTGCGCGCATTGTAGCGGGCGTGATACAGGCCGAAGTCGGTGGCCAACGCCGCCGATTTCCAGCTGAGCGCGACGCCGTATTCCGGGCCGTTCACCGCCGGCGTGGGCAGGCGTTTCTGGTAGGCGCCGAGCGGGATGCGGGCGCGGTCGCTCACGGCGGGCTGCCCCGACATCACCAGGTCGCAGCCGGGCGCCAGGTAATCGCTCACCGACCACAGGCTGCCGCACAAATCGAGCGCCGTCGGCTGGTGCCGGGTCTGGTAATAGGCTTCGAGGCCGAGGGCCGGCGTCAGCTCGACGCGCCCGAGCAGCATCGGCGCCGGCGCCCGCATTTCCTGGGGAATCGCGCCGGCCCTGCGCGTGGCCGGCAAATCCCTGGGGTTCAGGGCTTCCAGCCCGCCCGGGGTGATCGAGCGTTCGCCCCAGTTCAGGGACTGGCGCCCGAGGCGCGCGCTGTAGCGCATGGCGCCGGCCTGGCCCGCATACTGGAGCCAGGCGTCGCCCAGGGCCACGCCCGAAAAGCGCGCCAGCCGTGCGGCGCCGGCATCGTCCAGCGGCGCATTCGGCGCATAGCCGTTGATGGAATTGCCCCAGGGACGCTTGCGCCGTTCCAGCGCTTCGTCGCGCCAGGCCTTGACGCGCACCAGCGCCGACCAGGGGCCCTGGCGCAGGTCGAGATCGAGGGTGGCTTTCCAGGCCAGCGAGGCCAGGTCGCCGCGTCCGAAGTTCATGTTGCCGTCGTCGCCGTTGCCGCCGCTGCCGAAGCCCGCCAGGCCGATCGCCGCGGCGTTCACACCGGTCAGGAGCTGCGGGTCGCGCGCCTCGCTGCGGGCCACCGCGCCCAGCATCACACGGCCACTGAGCTTGGCGTCGATGGCCTGCGCACATGGGCTGCCCAGCGCCAGGCCAAGGACTGCCAGGCCGGGCAAGGTTCGGGAGCGGTCCAGGCTGATCGCTAAGGGGCGGGGGGGCTGCCCGGACGGGTGCCGGGTCGTTGTCTGCGTTGCCATGGCGTTGCCCGGCTCAACCATGCTGGCGCGCCGTCGCCGTGGAATGCCCGCCGGCTTGTCGGAAACGCGCCGCCGCGCGCGCACAGCCAGGGGTGAAGAGACAGGTCATGGCAGCCTCCATCATTCTTGTTTGCTGTAAATGCTGCCATGAGGTTTGAGCAATATCAATATCAATTATGATAGGTTTCTAATAGGCCAGTGCGTCCCAGGCCATGGCCGTGCTCAGGAAGACGCGGCCATTTAACGCAGGCAAGAATTCGCTGTGTTTCAGGCGGTCCATTACCGGCCCCTTGACCTCGGCCAGGTGCAGTGCCACCCCGCGCGTCTTGAGCATCGCGTTCAGCCCGGTCAGCGCGAACAGGGCCGAGGTATCGACCTCGTTCACCGCCGACAGCACCAGTACCAGGTCGCGCGTGGCCGGGCGCGCCGCCAGCTCGTCCTCGATGCGCGCATTCACCGCCTCGACGTTGCCGAAGAACAGGCCGGCATCCACGCGCAGCATCAGCAGGCCGGGCGCCGTGTCGGCGGCGTAACGGGCGATGTTGCGGAAGTGCTCGGTGCCGGGAATCCGTCCCAGCACCGCGATGTGCGGGCGGCTGGCGCGCCAGATCAGCGCGCCCATCGAGAGCGCCACGCCGATCACCACGCCGGCCTCGACGCCCAGCGCGAGCACGCCGCCGGCGGTGGCGACCAGGGCCGCCGCGTCGGCGCGGTCGAAGCGCCAGGCGGTGCGCAGCGTGGTGGTATCGAGCATGCCGAGCACGGCCACGATGATGGTCGCGGCCAGGGTCGGCAGCGGCATCAGGGCCAGCCAGCCGGTCGGCGCCACCAGCGCCAGGGCCAGCAGCGCCGCCGTGATCAGGCTGGCCAGCTGGGTGTTGGCGCCGGCCGTGAAGTTCACCGCCGAGCGCGAGATGCTGCCGGTGACGGGAAAGCCGCCGGTCAGCGCGCTGCCCAGGTTGGCGGCGCCGAGGCCGATCAGTTCGCGGTCGCTATGCAGCTTTTCGGCACGCTTCAGGGCCAGGGCCTGGGCCCCGGACATGCTGATCAGGAAGACCATGAAGCCGATCAGCAGAGCCGGCTGCAGCAGCGCCTGCCAGTGCGCGTGCGAGACACCGAACGTCAGCAGGGGCAGGCCGGCCGGCACCGTGCCGGTGGTGTGCACGCCGCGCGCCTGCAGATCGAGAAGCGGCACCAGCGCCGTGGCGCCGAGCACCACCACCATCGGCGCGAGCTTGGCGCCGATGTCGGCCCAGGCCGGCGCCAGCCCGCACCGGCGCAGCAGCGGCGCCAGGTGGCTGCGCGCAAGCAGCAGCAGGACCAGGGAACCGACGCCGAGCAGCGCGCTGGGCAGGTGGATGGCCGGCAGCCTGGCGCCGAGCAGGACCGGCAGCTGGCCGAGCGCGATGACCACCGAGGAGCCGATGGTGAAGCCGCTCATCACCGGGCGCGAGAAGAAGTTGGCGATGAAGCCGATGCGCAGCAGCCCGCACAGCAGCAGCACCGCGCCGGACATCAAGGCCAGCTGGGCGGCCAGCACCCCGTACAGGGCGCTGCCGGCCGTGGCCAGCGGCGCCAGGCTCGAGGCCGTCATCAGCGAGATGATCGCCATCGGCCCGACCGACTGCGTGCTGCTGGTGCCGAACAGCGCGTACAGGGCCGGCGGCACGATGCTGGCGTAGATGCCAACCACCGGCGGCAGGCCGGCCACCAGCGCATAGGCCATGCCCTGCGGGATCATCATCATCGCTACCACGATCCCGGCGCTGATGTCGCCCGGCAGCATGGCGCGCTGGTAGTGCTTCAACCAGTGCAGCATTGTGTTTCCGTTTTTAAAATCGTGTTGTGGTTGGGTGGGTCGGGGTAGAGGCGCTGATCGTAGGGTGGGCCGGGCCGCGCTAGGCACTTGTGCCCACGCGGTCGTACCTACGCGAACCGCATCGCACCCGCCATGCACCCGCGTCCGAGAAAGACGCATTTCGACATATCGCAGGGGTACCGCGTGGGCACAAGTGCCCACCCTACGAAAACCAGCCCGCGATGGTCACGCAGTCATTGCATCGCCAGCTCGACGCAATTGCGCCCTGCCCGCTTGGCCCTGGCCAGCGCGGCGTTCACGCGCACGGTCAGCGAGTCCGCGCTTTCCTGGTCGCCGAGCTGGGCCACGCCGAGGCTGACGGTGACCTGGTCGCAGCCGGGGATCAGGGTCGAGGCGATCGCCACGCGCAGCTTCTCGGCCATCTTCAAGCCGTCGATGGCGCTGGTGTGCGGCGCGATCACCTGGAAATCCTCGCCGCCCGAGCGCACCACGATGTCGCTCGAGCGCACCAGCTTCTGCGCCGCTTCGGCTACCGTGCGCAGGGCGATGTCGCCCACCGGGTGGCCGTAGCGGTCGTTGACTTCCTTGAAGCGGTCGATGTCGAAGGCGATCAGCGCCAGCGGCAGGCGGTAGCGCCGGGCGCGCTTGATTTCGCCTTCCAGCAGGGTTTCGCCGTGGCGCCGGTTGGCCACGCCGGTCAGGGCGTCGATCGTCGAGATATGGGTCAGGCGCGCCAGCAGTTCCTCGCTTTCGCGCCCCATGTCGGCCAGGCGCAGGCCGACCGCCGCCAGCGCCGCCAGGCCTTCGAGCGCCGCCAGCGCGTCCGGGCTAAAGCGGCGGCTGGCGTCGAACAGCAGGCACAGCGACCCGCGCGCGCCGCCCGGCCCGCCGGCCGGGATCGGCAAGCCCAGCACCATCTCCACGCCATGCGCGCGCAGCGCCGCGCTCAGTTCCGGCTCGCCCGACTTTTCCGGCGCGTCGAGCAGGGCCAGGCTGTTCGTGGCAGCCGCCAGCAGGCCCGGGAAGGCATGCCGCAACGGCGACTGCAGCAGGCGCTCGCCGCGGCCCAGCACCCGCGCCAAATTCAGTTCGCGATTCAGTTCGCGGTGCACACCGTGCTGGGCCTGCAATTGCAAATCGCCGCCCGGCTGCAGGCAGAACAGGGACGCGTGCACCACGCCCGGCCAGCTGCATAGCGCCTCGCACAAACGCTCGGACAGCGCGGCCAGGTCTTCGCCTTCGCCCAGGGCGGCCTGCACGCGGGCGCGCAGCGCGGCCAGTTCCAGGAGTTCGGTTTCGCGCGGCATCGGCGCCTGCCCGGGGCCGGCGGCCAGCGCCTCGTCCAGCGCCGCCTCCAGGGCGTCCTGCGCCAGCGGCGTGATGGCGTAGGCGAGCGGGCCGTGCGCCATCAGCGCCGGCAGCCAGCGCGCGTTCGAGAACGGGCACAGGACCAGGATCGGGGCGCCGGCGCGGAACGCGACCAGCTGGGCCAGGCCGGCCAGGTCGAGTTCGGGATCGAAGCGTTCGAGGTCGATGACCAGCAGGTCGACCGGCCCGCGCCCCAGCAATTCGAGCGCGGCCTCGGCGCCGTCGGCCTGCGCCAGGCTGGCGAAGCGGCTGCCGGCCTCGGCCTGGAACTGCGCGCGCCGCGGTGCGGCCGGGTTGACGAACAACCCAGTACGTTGGCCTTGCGGCTCGGCCTGCTGAGGCATGTTTTTCTCCTTGTCATGCATATTCGTTACGCCATGCAACTCTACGCCGTGAATTTTGACATATTCGCATACCATCGAACAGGACGTTCGCCCTTGTGTGTGGAACCGCACCGTCGCGCTGCCCGCCCGCGGCCGATACTGGCCCGGTCAAGAACCCGTTTTCAAAGGAAGCGCAATGGCCAACCAGGACGATGTAGCAAACCACCAGAAAGCAATCCAGAACCGCCAGGACCAGCTCGACGCCAGCCAGAAGGAAGAAGAAAGCGGCAAGCCGGTCCAGATCGGCGCCGAACAGCCGGTGCCGCCGATGCCCGAGCAGCACCTGGCCAAGCCCGGCCTGGAAGCACAGATGGCCGTCAAGCCGCGCTTCATGGCAGAACACTACAAGGGCAGCGGCAAGCTCGAGGGCCAGGTGGCGATCGTCACCGGCGGCGACTCCGGCATCGGCCGCGCGGTGGCCGTACTGTTCGCGCGCGAAGGCGCCGACGTTGCCGTGCTCTACCTGAACGAACACGAAGACGCCGCCGAGACCCAGCGCTGCATCGAGGCCGAAGGCCGCCGCTGCGTCACCATCGCCGGCGACGTCAAGGACATGGAATTCTGCCAGCAGGCCGTGGACGCCGTGGTGGCCGAATGGGGCCGCCTGGATGTCCTGGTCAACAACGCCGCCTTCCAGGAACACGCCAGCAGCCTGCTCGACATCACCGAGGAGCGCTTCGACGAAACCATGCGCACCAATATCTACGGCTACTTCCACATGGCGAAAGCCGCCCTGCCCTACATGAAGCGCGGCGCCGCCATCGTGAATACCGGCTCGGTCACCGGCCTGAAGGGCTCGAAGCTGCTGCTCGACTATTCCTCGACCAAGGGCGCGATCCATGCCTTTACCATGTCGCTGGCGGCGAACCTGCTCGATAAAGGCATCCGCGTGAACTGCGTGGCGCCGGGCCCGGTATGGACGCCGCTCAATCCGGCCGACCAGTCGCCGGACAAGATCGTCCACTTCGGCGAGAGCACCACCTACGGCCGCGCGGCCCAGCCCGAGGAACTGTCGCCGGCCTATGTGTTCCTGGCCTCGAACGCGTGCTCGAGCTACATCACGGGCATCGTGCTGCCGGTGACCGGCAGCGTTGGCGAGTAAAAGGAGACCGCCATGGCACGCAGCATGTGGAAGGGTGCGATCAGCTTCGGTCTGGTCCACATCCCGGTCGAAATGTATCCCGCGGTGAGCAGCAATTCGCTCGACCTTTCCATGCTCGACCGCCGCGATTTCGCCCCGATCGGATTCAAGCGCTACAACAAGAACACCGGCAAGGAAGTTTCCTGGGACGACATCGTCAAGGGCTACGAGTACGAATCCGGCGAATACGTGGTGCTGTCCGACGAAGACCTGCGCCGCGCGAACCCCGAAGCGACCCAGACCATCGACATCCTCGCCTTTGTCGATGCCGAGGACGTGCCGCTGCTCTACTACGACCACCCCTATTACCTGGCGCCCGGCAAGGGCGGCGACAAGGTGTATGCGCTGCTGCGCGAAACCCTGAAGGAAGTCGGCAAGATCGGCATCGCGAACGTCGTCATCCGCGTCAAGCAGCATCTGGCGGCGCTGGTGTGCATCGGCGACACCATCGTCCTGAACACCCTGCGCTACCCGGACGAGATCCGCGAGACCGACGACCTGAAGATTCCGTCGCCGAAGGCGAAAGCCGCCACGATCAGCGCCAAGGAACTCAAGATGGCGATGGCCCTGGTCGAGGGCATGAGCGAGGACTGGAAACCGAACCAGTACCACGACACCTACCGCGAGGACGTGCTGGCCCTGGTGCAGAAGAAGATCAAGGCCAAGCAGACCAAGACCATCACCATGCCCGACCCGGACGAGAAGCCGGCGAAGACCACCAACGTCATCGACCTGGTGTCGCTGCTGCAGGCCAGCCTGGGCAAGAAACCGGGCAAGGCGGCCGCCCTGGGCGACGATGACGACGACGAACCGCCACCGCCGAAGCGCGCGCGCAAGCCGTCCGAAGACGACGACGAGGACGACGCGCCGCCGCCGCGCCGCAAGACGGCCGCCAGTTCGCGCGAGCACGTGGCCGCCAGCGCCGACAAGCCGAAGCGCGCCGCGGCTGCAAAGCCGGCCGCAAAAAAGGCCCCGGCGAAGAAAGCCGTGGCCGCCAAGAAGACCAGCACGGCAGCCGCCCCGGCACGCCGCAGGAAGGCGGCGTAGGCACACATGGATGCATTCATCGACTTCCTCCAGTGGCCCGCGATGGCGGTGAGCCTGTACGCCGCCTTCCTGATCGGCTCGCAACGCGCCGGGAAGCGGGTGTTCGGCTTCTGGATGTTCATCCTCAGCAATATCCTGTGGATCGTCTGGGGCGTGCACGACGGCGCCTGGGCCCTGATCGCGCTGCAGGTGGCGCTGATGGGCATGAACATCCGCGGTATCTGGAAAAACGACAAAGGTACGACCGATAACCGCCTGCAGGCCGGCGCCGGCAAATCGCCGGGCTGAACCCGAGGCATTTTTCACGCGGCGATGGCCGCTTACTCAAGGAGAAATACGATGCGCAAGATGATCATGATGGCGATTGCCGGTTTTATCTGGAAAAAAATCCAGACCCGTATGAACCGCCAGGGCAGCGCGCCCGTGCGCCGCTATTGACTCCCGGCGCAGCCCGCAAGCGCGGGTGACAATCCGATAGAAATCCAGCCCATCCGCTCTGCTAGGATGGGCTTTTTGCTTATCGGACAATATATGTTGCCTCGCCTGCTCGCCGCCGCGCTGCTGACCGTTG
This sequence comes from Massilia sp. BAP21, assembly GCF_057801335.1. NCBI lineage: Bacteria > Pseudomonadati > Pseudomonadota > Betaproteobacteria > Burkholderiales > Oxalobacteraceae > Massilia > Massilia sp. BAP21. Next base: position 4,350,084 of record NZ_CM173596.1, on the reverse strand, counting down.
CGCTTCCGGCCGTCCACGCCGCCACCGCGTGCGGCGACAAGTGCATCGGGTTCATCGAGCAGGCCCATGCGCACGAGGTGAAAGGCGAGTACGAGCAGGCCCTCGACGCCTTCGAGGCTGCGCACAAGGCGGCGCCCACGGCCTCGCAGCCGCTGGCCTTCATGGCCGCGATGCTGCAAAGGGTGTCGAAGCTGGCGCCATCGCCCGACCCCGGCAACAGCCGCGGGCGCGCCAACGCCGCGGCCCGGCAGGCGCTGCAGCGCGATCCCGAGGACCCGATCGCGCTGGAAGCCTTGCGCCTGCTCGACGACGACGGCCCCTCGCCGCTGCGCGAGCCGAATCCGGCCGCCGTCAGGGTGCTGCACGAGGCCGAACGCCTGTTCGCCGAGCGCAGCCTGCCCGCCGCGCTGAAAAAATACCAGGAAGCCATGCTGCTCGATCCCGGCGCTTCGTATGCCTGGCTGGGCGCGGGCGATTGCCATTACCTGCAGGGCGAATGGGCGGAGGCCGCAGCACTGTTCCGCCGCGCGGCCGAGATCGAGCCGCGCAACGCCCAGGCCTGGCGCTACCTGTCCGACGCCCTGCTCGCCCAGGGCAAGGCCAACGCCGCCGAGGACGCTATCATTGCGGCCATCGCCGCCGATCCCGGGCAGCGCACCAGCTGGGCCAAGCTGGCGCTGATGCGCCGCGGCGCCGGCATCCCGCTGCGGCCCTTGCGGCTGCAACGTGCCGTCAAGGTCACGCTCGGGGCCGACGGCAAGACGCAAGCGGCCGTCGACGAGAAGCTGCTCGCGCCGGACGCCGGCGGCGATTTCGGCTTCTTGCTCATGCTGGGCCTGGCCGAGATCGAGGCGGGCAAGCGCACCGGCGCGGACCGGGCGCCGCCTTTCGAGCAGGCCCTGGGCGCGTGGGAAACGGCGATCCGCGTGTTCGACGAGTCCGGCGCGGCGGCGGCCAGGCCACAAGCCAATTCAGCAGGCGATTCAGCAGACATATCCTTGCGCGATCCGGCCCTGCGCCAGATCCAGGCCATGGCCAGGGATGGGCAGCTCAAGCCTGCGATCCTGATCCTGATGTTCCGCCAATCGTATCGCCCGGCGCTCGAAGAATGGATCGCCGCCAACCCCGGCGGTGTGCGCGCCTTTATCGACCGCTACGGCGTCCAGCCATGAAGCGAAGCTATCGAGACACCACCATGATTAGTTAAAACCTATTGATTGCATCAAATCAATCAAATTTATCTTTCGCTCAGCAGCAACTAGAATCTCCTTCATCAAATTACGCACTTTGACCAGGAGATCGCATGAACCGCCCACGCCTCACTACCGCTTCCGGTATTCCCGTTGCCGACAACCAGAATTCGCTGAGCGCCGGCCGCAACGGCCCGCTGCTGCTGCAGGACTTCCACCTGATCGAAAAGCTGCAGCACTTCAACCGCGAGCGCATTCCCGAGCGCGTGGTGCACGCCAAGGGTTCGGGCGCCTACGGCACCTTCACGGTCACGCATGACATCACCGCCTTCACCAAGGCCAAGCTGTTCGCCGAAGTCGGCAAGCAGACCGAGACCTTCCTGCGCTTCTCGACCGTCGGCGGCGAGAAAGGCAGCGCCGACACCGAGCGCGATCCGCGCGGCTTCGCCCTGCGCTTCTACACCGAGGAAGGCAACTGGGACCTGGTGGGCAACAACACGCCGGTGTTCTTCCTGAAAGACCCGATCAAGTTCCCGGACTTCATCCACACCCAGAAGCGCCAGCCCGACAGCAATTTGAAGTCGGCCAACATGATGTTCGACTTCTGGAGCCAGGCGCCGGAAAGCCTGCACCAGGTGACGATCCTGTTCTCCAGCCGTGGCACCCCGCACGGCTACCGCCACATGGACGGTTTCGGCAGCCACACCTATAGCCTGATCAACGAGAACGGCGAACGCACCTATGTGAAGTGGCACTTCAAGACGCGCCAGGGCATCAAGAACCTGAGCAACGCCGAAGCCGTGCGCCTTGGCGGCGCCGACCCGGACCACGCCGGGCGCGACCTGTTCGAGGCGATCGCCGCCGGCGACTACCCGCAGTGGGACGTGAAGGTGCAGCTGGCAACCCAGCAGCAGCTCGACGACTGGGAAGCGCGCACCGGCTGGAACCCGTTCGACCTGACCAAGGTGTGGCCGCATGGCGACTTCCCGCTGCTGCAGGTCGGCGTGCTGGAACTGAACCGCAACCCGCGCAACTACCACATGGAAGTCGAGCAGGCCGCCTTCTCGCCGGCCAACGTGCCGCCGGGCATGGGCTACTCGCCGGACAAGATGCTGCAAGGCCGCCTGTTCGCCTACCACGACGCCCAGCTCTACCGCGTCGGCACCAACCACCAGCACCTGCCGGTGAACGCTCCGCGCTGCCCCTTCCACAACCAGCAGCGCGACGGCGCGATGGCGATCGCCGACGTCGGCGCCGCCCCGATCTACGATCCGGTGAACGCGGTCGGTAAAGGTGCGCTCGGCATGGGCCATGGCGAGCAGGAGCTGCCGCTGCAAGGCAACGCCGGCCGCTTCGACTTCCGCGGCCAGGAAGACGACTACACCCAGCCCGGCAACCTGTTCCGCCTGATGAGCGCCGAGGAGCAGCAGAACCTGTTCGACAACCTGGCCGGTCCGCTGAGCCAGGTCACCGACGCAGTCCTGGCGCGCCAGCTGGCCCTGTTCGACAAGGCCGACCCGGCTTACGGCCGTGGCGTGCGCGCGGCGCTGAAGGCGCGCGGCCGCAACGTCGACTGATCGACAGCGGCCGGCAGGATGGAGGCGCCCTTTGCGGCGCCTCTTTTCGTTTCGTTCAGCGCCCTGCCAGCGGCGCCGACGTCAAGGTAATCCGGGCCAGGCCCGTTTCCGGCACATAGCTCATCAGCATGTCTTCGCCGGCGGGACCGCGGTTGAATTCCATCGTCACCTTGTTGTCGGCCGACACGAAGTGGTAGGGCTTGACGGCATACAGCCGCAGCGTCGTATCGTGGTCGATGGTGGCGACAATGTAGCGCGGTTCGGTATGCACCTTCAGGTAGCTGCCGTTCGACAAACCGTAGGCCCCGGTGATCTGCCGGGCCTGGTCGTCGCGGATACGCAGCGCCGAGACCGGCGCCCTCACCTGCACCGACGAGATCGCGTCGCTTGGACCTGGCGCAGCGCCGGGCGTTTGCGCATGGGCGCCTGCCGCCGCCGCGAGCAGGGATGCACTTGCCATGAACAGTGAAATTCGCATGATGATTCTCCCTCCAGCCGGCTGTGCTTGCCCGCGCGGGATTGCGCGGCTACGCCACGCGGCCGATTCAGTCTAGGACCGCGATACACGATGGCAAGCGCGGCCGGTCGCGGCATCACCAAACAATCTCGATCGGCGCGCGTTCGGATCGATGCGGCATAAGGACGGCAGGCGCTGCCATGCCCGCCGCACCCTCAGCGCATTGCCTGAATGCAAACCCGCAGCTACACTTGCCGTTTTACCGACGAGTGACCTGCACGATGCGCGCCGCCAAACCGATCCGTTACGCCGGACGAATCACGACCTGGAAAGACGAACAAGGCTTCGGCTTCATCACGCCGAACGGCGGCGGGCCGACCGTCTTTGTCCACATCAGCGCGTTCGACGGCCAGCGCGGCCGCCCGGCCGGCAACGAGATCGTGACCTATGAGCTGACGGCCAACGAACGCGGACAACCGCGCGCCGGCAAGGTCGCGTTCTACCGCGCAGGGGCCGCGCGCCGCCAGGCCCCTGCGGGCAGACCGGCCCGGGCGCTGCTGGCCTGCGGCTTTTTCGCCGCGCTTGCCCTGTTCGTGGCAGTTGGCCGCTTGCCTGCCTGGGCACTGGGCGCCTATGCGGGCATCAGCGTGCTGACTTTCCTCGCCTACGCACGTGACAAGACCGCAGCGCGCAGGGCTCAACGGCGAACCAGCGAGCGCGACCTGCATATGCTCGGCCTGGCCGGCGGCTGGCCCGGCGCCCTGCTGGCCCAGCACCTGCTCCGGCACAAATCGTCGAAGCCAAGCTTCCAGCCCAGCCTGTGGTTTACCGTCTTCGTCAACTGCCTGGCGCTCGGCTGGTTCATGAGCACGGGCGGGATGGCCTGAGCAGCCCCGCATGCAGGCCGCATGTGCCCACACCGTTCGGGCCATGCGTAGACAGCGCCCAAGAAAAAAGCCGGGCACGCATGCCCGGCTTTCCATCACCCGCATGGCGGGCGTGCTTATTCCTTCAGGGCCGCAGCCAGCGCGGCGATCTTGCCGGCATCGGCGCCGACGGCCTTGACCAGGCGCTTGCCATAGTCGGCGTCGGCCTTCCAGAAGTGCGACAGCATGGTGTTCAGGCTGTCGGCGTTCTTCACCATCTTGAGGTCGCCCGACAGGTTGGCGATCAGGTCGTCGCGGTCCTGGCTGCTCAGCGAACGGTAGAACTCACCCGCCTGGCGGAAGTTCAGCGTCCTGGCGATGCGCGCCTGCTGGGTGCTGCCGCTCAGGGGCAGCGCGCTGCTGCGGGCGTTCGCGTCTTCCTTCAGCGGCGCCAGGCGGCTCGGCTCGTAGTTGACGATGCCCTTGCGGTTGCTGGTGCTGGCGGCGCCGTCGATGTGGTTGTTGTTCACGGCCACCAGCGGCTTGTTGATCGGCAGCGACTGGAAGTTGGCGCCCAGGCGGTGGTGCTGGGTGTCGATGTACGAGAACAGGCGACCCTGCAGCATGCGGTCTTCCGAAGCCTCGATACCCGGCACCAGGTTACCCGGGGCCATGGCCACCTGCTCGGTCGACTCGAAGACATTGTCCGGCACGCGGTTCAGCACCATGGTGCCGACCTTGCGCTCGGGCACGCCCGGCCAGATCTTGGTGGCGTCCAGCGGGTCGAAGTCGAACTTGGCGAGCTCGTCGGGTTTGAGCACCTGCACGGTCAGGTCCCACGACGGGAACTTGCCGGCGTTGATGGCGCCATACAGATCGACCGTGGCGTGGCTGGTGCTCTTGCCCTGCACCACGGGAATCTCTTGCGGTCGCAGGTTGCGCTCGCCCTGCTTCGACTTCCAGGCGAACTTGGCGTACACGTAGTCGCCGCGCGCATTCACCAGCTTGAGCGCGTGCACGCTGCTGCCGTTCATTTCGCGGTAGGTCGCCGGCGTGCCGTAGTTCGAATACACGCGGGTCAGCATGGCGGTCGCTTCCGGCACGTGCGAGAAGAAGTCGAACACGCGTTCCGGCTCCTGCACGTTCGAAACCGGCGACGGCTTCAGCGCGTGGATCATGTCGGGGAACTTGATGGCGTCGCGGATGAAGAAGATCGGCAGGTTGTTGCCGACCAGGTCCCAGTTGCCCTCTTGCGTATAGAACTTGGTGGCGAAGCCGCGCGGGTCGCGCGTGGTCTCGGCGCCGGAACGGCCCGGGATCACGGTCGAAAAGCGCACGAACACCGGCGTCTTGGTGTTCTTGGCGAACAGCTTTGCCTTGCTCAGGTCAGACAGATCGTCGGTGGTAATGAACTCACCATGGGCGCCGGTACCGGTCGCGTGCACCACGCGCTCCGGAATGCGCTCGCGGTCGAAGCGCTGCAGCTTTTGCACCAAGTGCACGTCTTGCAGCAGGGTCGGGCCATTCGGGCCGGCGGTCTGGCTGTTCTGGTTGTCGCCGACCGGGGCGCCATTGTCCTTGGTCAGGGTCTGGGCATGCGCGCCCTGCGTGAGGGCGATGACGCCGGATGCCAGCGTCAGCGCGCACAACGCGATCCGGCCAAGGGACGGGGAAGTCATTTTCATAGCTACTACCTATCAACATTACGTTTGGGATAGTTATCCTAACCACAATGCTGGAATAGCAGAAATTGATTATCCCTATGCTTCCGATAGGTAAAGCCGAGTATCAGCTCATCCTTTATAGCCCATCTGTTTCATGGCCGCCGTTAACGTCTTCGCTGCCTTGGCGTAACCGGCCCAGGGTTCGTTGCCGCGGTCCAGGCGCGTGTGCGCGTTGGCCACGGTCCACTGGTCGCCGGACTTCAGGCCGGCCAGCTCGTCCCAGGCCAGCGGTACCGAGATGCCCAGCCCCGGACGCGTGCGCGCAGCCCAGGCGCAGACCGTGGTCGCACCCTGCCCGTTGCGCAGGTAATCGATAAAGACCTTGCCGACCCGGTTCTTGGCGCCGCTCTTGAAGGCGAAGCGGTCCGGCAAGGTCATTGCCAGGTGCTTGACGATGGCTTGCGAAAAGCCCTTTACCGTGTCCCAGTCCTTGCCGCCCTTGATCGGCACCACCACGTGCAGGCCCTTGCCGCCGCTGGTCTTCAGGAAGTTCGGCAGGCCGAGTTCATCCAGGAAGGCGTGCATCAGCTGGGCCGCTTCCTGCATCGTGTGCCACGCCACACCCTCCCCCGGGTCGAGGTCGAACACCATGCGGTCGGGCTTGTCGTAGGCCCTGGCGGTGGCGTTCTGGGTGTGGATCTCGACCACGTTGAACTGAGCCGCCGACAGAAGGCCCTCGACGCTGGCAATGGTCAGCATCGGCGGGTGATCCGGGTCGAGCGCCGGGTTCATGTTTTCGACGCCGGGCATCTTCCGGGTATCGGCATGCTTCTGGAAGAACAGCTCGCCGCCTACGCCGGCCGGCGCGCGCACCAGCGAGACCGGGCGGTCCTTCAGGTGTTCCATCATCAGCTCGCCCACCAGCGCGTAGTAGCGCACCAGCTCCAGCTTGGTGATGCCGCTCTTCGCATCCATCACGCGCTCGCCGTGGGTCACCTTCAGCGTGGCCGGCAGCTTGCCGGCCGGGGCCACCGGTTCCTGGTCCGCTGCGGATGCGCGCTTGCCCGTGCGCTTGCGCGCCGGTTTGCCTGCCGGCTCGGACGCGGCCTCGGGCGCCACGCTCGATGCCACTTCGTCGATCGGCCTGGCGACCTCGCGCGTGATACCCTCGGCCGGCTTGTCGCTGCGCAGGCCCTGGAACACCGGGTGGCGCACCGCGCCGGCACTGGTCCACTCCGAGAAGCTGACCTCGGCGATCAGCTCGGGCTTCACCCAATGGTGCTTGCGGCCCGCCACCGAGCGCGGCGGGAAGGGGCTCTTGTCGGTATCGAGCGCCTTCAGCCTGGCGGTGACGTCGCGCAGGCTCTCGGCATTGAAGCCGCTGCCGACGTTCCCGGCATAGCGCAGCACGCCGTCCTTGTCGTAGGTGCCCAGCAGCAGCGAGCCGACGCCGGTGCGCGATCCCTTGGGATCGGTGTAGCCGCCGATCACGAATTCCTGGCGCTGGCCGCATTTCAGCTTGATCCACTCGGGTGAGCGGCGCGACACGTACTTCGAATCGCGCCGCTTGCCGATCACGCCTTCCAGGCCGATCTTGCAGGCCGCGACCACCAGGCCTTCCGGGTCGTTGCCGAACTCGCTAGAAAACCGTACCTTGTCCGAGGCCTGCGCCTGGATCAGCGCGCCTTCGAGCAGGGCGCGGCGGTCGACCAGGTCCACTTCGCGCAGGTCGTAGCCGCCCAGGTAGGGCGCGTCGAACAGGAAGTACAGGATGTCGGCCTTGTTGCTGCCGTCGAAGGCAAGCTGCAGCATGCCGAAGTTGGGGCGGCCGTTGGCGTCGTGGACGACGATCTCGCCGTCGTACCAGCCGTCGGGCAGGCCCATGCGCGCGATTTCCTTTTGCAGCGGGGCCAGCTTGTCGGTCCAGTCATTGTTGTTGCGGGTGATGAGGCGCACCTCGCCGTTCTCGATGCGGGTGAGCATGCGGTAGCCGTCGAACTTGACCTCGAATACCCAGTTTTCCGGGTCGGGCGGCGCACCGTCGACCAGGGTGGCGAGTTCAGGGGCGAATTCCTTCGGCAGCTTCGCTTCGACGGCGCCTGCGGGCAGGCTGGCGTCGCCCGCTGATTCGGACACGGTGCCGCCCTTTTTCGTCGTTTTTGTGGCCGTTTTCGTGGCGGCTTTTGCCGGCGCTTTCGTGGCACGCTTGCCGCTGCTTTTTGCAGCCGGCTCCGCGTCGATTTCTTCCACGGCTTCCTCGGCGGCGGCGTCGGCCCTGGCCTTGACGGCGCGGCCGTTCTTCGTCGCCCTGGCCTTCTCCGGCACCCTGGCCGAACTGTCCGGCATCGGCAGGTCCTTGACGCTGTCGGGCATCTCGTCGATCACGGAAAACGCCTCGGCGGGGCAGGCGTAATCGTCCTTTTCCTTGATCAGGAGCCAGGGTTCCTGCTTCTCGTCGCCGCGCCCCTTCATGCGCACCAGCACCCAGCGGCCATGCATCTTGTGCCCGTGCAGCTGGAACTTGATGTTGCCGCTGCGGTAGCCCGCATGCGGGTCGCCTTCCGGTTCCCAGGTGCCCTTGTCCCAGATGATGACCTTGCCGGCGCCGTACTGCTTTTCGGGGATCGTGCCTTCGAAGTCGGAATACGAAATCGGGTGGTCCTCGACGTGCACGGCCATGCGCTTGTCGTGGGTGTCGTAGCTCGGGCCTTTCGGCACGGCCCAGCTTTTCATGACCCCGTCGAGCTCGAGCCGGAAATCGTAGTGCAGCCGGCTGGCCCAGTGCTTCTGGATGACGAAGGTGAGCGCGTCCTTCCCTGGCCGGCCGCCTTCGGCGGGCTCCGAGGTGATGGAAAAATCGCGCTTGGATTTATAGGCTTTCAGCGAGTCTGGCATGGCCCTCTCCTGCAATACGGCGGTGCAGCCAGTCTAGGCGCGGCGGCCCGGCGCGACTGTACGGCAGCTAACCGTGCACCTGTGGCCTGGCCGTTTGTAACGGGATGTAATAAGCGTCAACGTTGCCGGAGCGGCCCGCGTTAAGGGCTCAGTAACACCGGAAAACACCGGTGGAACGACCACACTTTTCCACTACTAAAGGAAAGCACACCATGAGCAAAATCGTCGCTACCCTGATCGCTGGCCTGTTCGCTACCTCGGCTTTCGCCCAGAGCACCGCCACCCAGGCAACTACCCCGGCCACCAAGGCCGAGGCCAAGGAAGCCAAGGATGTCGCGAAGGCCGATGCCAAGGTAGAAAAGGCCAAGGCCGAGGCCAAGTCGGATGTCGCCGAAGCCAAGGCCGACGCCGCCAAGAAGAAAGCCAAGGCCGAGAAAAAAGCCACCAAGGAAAAAGCCGAGGCCAAGGCCGACGCTGCGGAAGACAAGGCCGAAGCCAAGGCCGATGCGGCCGACCACAAGGCCAGCACCACCGCCTCCACCAAATAAGGCCGCTCGAGCCCCCCTCCATATACCGCCAAAAAAGACAGGGTACGCCCTGTCTTTTTTTCGTCCCTGTCTTTTCCATGCATGCCGCATAGCCTGCCGTATGCTCTACAATTGCTTGACCCCTCCCCACCGAGAGCGCCATGCACAAGATCGTCTTCCTCGACCGCGACAGCCTGATCGCCCAGGTACGCCGGCCCGCCTTTCCCCACGACTGGCAGGATCACCCGGCCACCGCGCCCGACCAGGTGGTCGAGCGCCTGCGCGGCGCCAGCATCGCTATTACCAACAAGGTGCCGCTGCGCGCCGACGCCCTCGCCCGGCTGCCGGACCTGAAGATGGTGGCGGTGGCCGCCACCGGCACCGACAACGTCGACCTGGCCGCCTGCCGCGCGCGCGGCATTGTGGTAAGCAATATCCGCGATTACTCGGTGGTGTCGGTGCCCGAGCACTGCTTCACCCTGATGCTGGCCCTGCGCCGCAACCTGCGCGCCTATGTCGCCGACGTCGAGGCCGGGCGCTGGGAGCATTCGAGCCGCTTCTGCCTGCTGGACCATCCGATCGGCGACTTGTCCGGCAGCCGGCTCGGCATCGTCGGTTATGGCGCGCTGGGGCGGCGCGTGGCGCAGATCGGGCGCGCCTTCGGGATGGAAGTCTGCATCACCTCGCGCTCGCCGGTAGAGGACGCGGACGTGACGCAGATGCCGCTGGATGAGTTGCTCGCCTCCTGCGACGTGATCAGCCTGCACCTGCCGCTGAACGAGCAGACGCGCCACATGATCGGGGCGCGCGAGCTGGGCCTGATGAAGCCGACTGGACTCCTGATCAATACCGCGCGCGGCGGGCTGGTGGACGAGGCGGCGTTGGCCGAGGCGCTGATGCGGCGCACCATCGGCGGGGCCGGCTTCGACGTGTTGAGCAAGGAGCCGCCGGGGCAGGATAATCCGCTGCTGGGGCTGCGGCTGCCCAACTTTATCCTCACACCGCACGTGGCGTGGGCGAGTGGCGGGGCGATGCAGACCCTGGCCGATATGTTGGTGGGGAATATCGAGGCGTGGGAGGCGGGGACGCCGACGAATATGGTTTGATTCGCCGATGATCAGCCGATGAGGCCGCGTGGGCCCATCGAAACGCTTCAATACGTCCCCGGCAACAGGATATTCCTGTCCACGTGCGTCACATCGCGCAGCCCGCAAAACGCCATCGTCAAATCCAGCTCGTTGCGGATGATCTCCAGGCAGCGCGCCACGCCCGCCTCCCCCATCGCCCCCAGCCCGTACAGGAAGGGCCGGCCGATATACACCCCCTTGGCCCCCAGCGCCAGCGCGCGGATCACGTCCTGTCCCGAGCGGATGCCGCCGTCCATGTGCACCTCGATCTGCTTGCCGACCGCATCCACGATGCCCGGCAAGGCCCCGATGCTCGACTGCGCGCCGTCGAGCTGGCGCCCGCCGTGGTTCGAGACGATCAGGGCGTCGGCCCCGCTCTCCACGCACAGGCGCGCATCCTCGTTGTCCATGATGCCCTTGATGATCAGCTTGCCGCCCCAGCGGTTCTTGATCCATTCCACGTCGCGCCAGCTCAGCGCCGGATCGAACTGCTGCGAGGTCCAGGACGAGAGTGAACTCATGTCCGACACGCTCTTCGCATGGCCGACGATGTTGCCGAAGTGGCGGCGCGGGGTGCGCAGCATGTTCAGGCACCAGCGCGGCTTGGTCGCCAGGTTCATCATGTTCGGAATCGTGAGCTTGGGCGGCGCGGTCATGCCGTTGCGGATGTCCTTGTGACGCTGGCCCAGTACCTGCAAGTCCAGCGTCAGCACCAGCGCCGAGCACTTGGCCGCTTTCGCGCGGTCGATCAGGCGGTTGATGAAATCGCGGTCCTTCATCACGTACAACTGGAACCAGAACGGTTTGGTGGTGCGCGCCGCCACGTCCTCGATCGAGCAGATGCTCATGGTCGAGAGCGTAAAGGGCACGCCGATCTTCTCGGCCGCGCGCGCCGCCAGGATCTCGCCGTCGGCATGCTGCATGCCGGTCAGCCCGGTCGGGGCCAGGGCCACCGGCATCGCCACTTCCTGGCCCACCATCGTGCTTTTCAGGCTGCGGTCGACCAGGTTGACGGCCACTCGCTGGCGGAACTTGATGGCGGCGAAGTCCGTCTCGTTGGCGCGGTAGGTCGACTCGGTCCAGGAGCCGGCGTCCGCGTAGTCGTAGAACATGCGCGGCACGCGCCGCTTGGCCAGGACGCGCAGGTCTTCGATGGTCGTGATGATACTCATGCGTGCAGTTTCCTCTCGTCGGTGGAATGGGAAGCAGGTGGTGTCAGGGGGCGCGCCTCGGCCGGCGCCAGGGGCAGCGCGAGGATGAAGACGGCGCCCTCGCCCGGCGTGCTCTCGACCCGGATCGCGCCGCCCAGCAGCGAAGTCACGATGGTGTGCGCGATATTCAGGCCCAGGCCGGTGCCGCCCTGGCCCATGCGCGTGGTGAAGAAGGGGTCGAACACGCGCGCCAGGTGCGCGGGCGCGATGCCGCGGCCGTCGTCGGCGAAGCGCAGCTCGACCCAGGCAGCGTCGAGCTGGCGCGCCGACAGGCGCATCTGCCCGCCGGGACGCTCGAAAGCATGCAGCAGCGCGTTGTTGACGAAGTTGATGATCACCTGGCCGAAGGGGCCCGGATAGCTGTCCATCACGATCCCGTCCGGCACCTCGAGGACCAGGGTGTGGCCGGCCATGCGCACCGTGTTCATCATGGTGGCCAGGATTTCCTGGCAGGCGCGCGCCAGGTCGAAACGGCGCCGCTGGGCGCTGGCCTGGTCGACCGACACCTGGCGGAAGCTGTTCACCAGTTCCGCCGCCTGGTGCAGGCTGCGCATGATCAGCTCCGAAGCCTCGCGCGTGGCGCCAATATAGGCCGACAGCTCCGAGCGGCGCAGGGCAGAACCGTCGAGCGCAGCGTGGATGGCGGCCGTCTTGTCGTGCAGGGTGCTGGCCATCAGCAGGCTGTTGCCGATCGGCGTATTCAGTTCGTGCGCCACGCCGGCCACCAGCGAGCCGAGCGAGGCCAGCTTTTCCTGGGCCGCCAGCAGGGTCTGGGCATCCTTCAGTTGGCGGTAAGCCTGGGCATTGTCCAGTGCCACGCCGACGTAGGCGGCGAGCGTGCGCAGCATGTCCAGGTGCACGCGCTGGTAGGCGCCGCGCGCATAGCTCTGCACCGACAGCGCCCCGAGCACGCGCTGGCCCACCGCCACCGGCAGGAGCAGGAGGGAGCGCGGCAGCGCGCGCGGTGGCAGGTCGCCGTCCGCGCAAGGCAAGGCGCTCTCCGCCACCGCCTGTGGCGTGGCGCCGGGCAGGTAGCGCCCCGATTCCCGCTCCAGGTCGTTGACGAAGACTTCGCGCCCGTGCTCGATGCTCCAGGCGGCCAGCGAAGCCGGGTCGCGCCGCTCGCGCAGCGAAGGGCCGCAGCGGCGGCCATCGACCACCGCATACGGAATGTCGAGCGCGCCCTCGCCTGCGTTCTCACCGCGCGCCACCACCACCGCGAACACCGGCGCATCCATCAGCACCTGCACGTGCTCGTGCAGGGTGTCCATGATGGCCTCGATGTCGAGGTTGGCGGTGAGGCGCCGGCCGATGTCGGACAGCAGGGCGATGTTGCGGCGCGCCTGGTCGGCGGCGTCCTTCTGCTGCTCGGCCTCGCGCTTGCGCCGCTCGGCCGCGTCCTTTTGCAGCAGCAGCTCGGCGGTGCGCGCATTCACCTGGCGCTCGAGCCAGCCCTTTTGCTGGACCAGCGCGCGGATGCGGTAGCGGTAGGCGGCCAGCCCCGCCGCGCCCAGCAGCGCCACCGCCAGCAGGCGGAACCACCAGGTCTTCCACCAGGGCGGCGTGATGGTGATCGCCAGCGACGCCGGCGCCTCGCTCCAGACGCCGTCCTTGTTACTGGCGCGCACCCGGAACACATAGTCGCCGGCGTCCAGGTTGGTGTAGCTGGCAAAGCGCTTACCGGCATCGGTCTCGACCCAGGCCTCGTCGAAGCCTTCCAGCCGGTAGGCATAGCGGTTGCTGCCCGGCGCCGCGTAGTGCAGGGCCGCGAATTCGAGCGCGAACACCGACTCGCGCGACGGCAGCGTCACCGTTCCCTGGGGCAGCGCGCGCGGCTTGTTGAACACCGTGAAGCCGGTGATGCGCACCACCGGCGGATACGGGTTGTCGCGGATCGCATCGGGCTGGAAGGAATTCATGCCGGCAACGCCGCCGAAATGCAGCTGCCCGTCCGGCCCGCGCGCCGCCGAGCCGACGAAATACGTGCCGTCGATCAGGCCATCCTTGGCGGTGTAGTGCTTGTACTCGCCGGTGGCGGGATCGACGCGCGACAGGCCGACCGTGGTGCTGGCCCACAGGCGCCCGGCGCCGTCTTCGAGCACGGCGCCGATCGGCACCGCCTGGCCGCTGTCGGTGATCGTGAAGTGGCGGAACAGCGGCTTGCCGCCGGGGCCGCGCTCCATGCGGTGCAGGCCGCCGGCCGTGCCCAGCCACAGCTCGCCTTTGCTACTCACCATCACGTCGTGGATGCGGTCGTGGCGCAGGCTGTCGGGGTCGGCGTCGTCGTGGCGGTAATGGGTGAAGCGGTTCGTGGCGCGGTCGAAGCGGTCGAGGCCATTGTCGGTGCCGACCCACAGGATGCCGTCCTTGTCCTCGGCCATGGCGAAGATGCGGTTGTCGCCCAGGCTGGCCGGGTCGGCCGGATCGTGGCGCCACGAGCGGCGCACTGCCAGGTCGGGGCCGAGCAGATACAGGCCGGCGCGCGACACCACCCAGGTGGCGCCGTCGCGGGTTTTCATCACCGCCTGCACCAGCGCGGCATTCCCGTCCGGGCCCAGGTCGACCCGGTGGAAGTCGCCGCCGGCTTCCGGGCACCAGGCCAGGCCGGCCGGCGTTCCGGCCCACAGGCGGCCATCGACGATCGACAGGCTGTGCACGGCGTCGCTCGGCAGCGAACGCGGATTGCCGGCTTCGTGGCGCAGCGCGCGGGTACGGCCGCTGCCCGGGTCGGACAGCAGCAGGCCGCCGCCCGAGGTGCCGACCCACAGCTCGCCGTTGGTGCGCACGGCGATGTCGCGCACCTTCTTGTAGCCGTTCTGGTAGCCGCTTTCGGGTTCGTAGCTGAAGTGCGAGAAGCCGCCGCTGGCCAGGTCGGTGCGGCTGACGCCGCCGAAGCGGGTGCCGACCCAGAGCGTGCCGGTGCGGTCGATGCGCACTGCCGCCACCTGGTTGTCGGACAGGCTGTGCTGGTCGAGCGCGCGGTTGCGGTAGGACACGAAGCGGCCGCTGGCCGGCTCGCGCCACTTCAGGCCGTCGAACTCGGTGCCGACCCAGAGCGTGCCGCCGGCATCGATGTACAGCGTCAGCACCCGCAGGTCGCCCATGCCTTCGTCCGGACCGACCGCGCGCCGCTGCGGCTCGCCCGCGCCGGCGCCGGGGCGCCACTCCTCGATGCCGGCGTCGGTGCCGACCCACAGGGTGTCGCGCGGCCCCATGGCCAGCGCCATCACGCGTGCCCGGCGCGGGTCGCCGTTCAGGGGAGCGAAGTAGACCAGCCGGTCCGCACCCGGCGCCAGGCGCGCGACGCCTTCCAGGGTCCCGACCCAGAGCGCGCCCTGGGCATCGAAGGCCAGCGCGTTCACGATGTGGTCGCCCGTGGTACCGAGGCGGCTACCGGGCTGGCGGATGGTGGTGAAGCTGCCCGTGCGCGGATCGAAGCGCTTCAGGCCGTCGCTGGTGCCGAGCCAGAGCATGCCGTGGCGGTCGGCGGCGATCGCGTTGACGCTGCGGTTGGCGCGTTCGCCGGCGCCGGCGTCGAGCAGGGTATAGCGCACGAACTTGCCGCTGGCCGGATCGAGGCGCGCCAGCCCGCCCTTCGTGCCGAACCAGAGCCGCCCTTCGGCGTCTTCGAGCGAGGCATTGACGTAGCCGTCGGGCAGCGACGCCTGGTCGCGCGGGTCGTTGCGGTAAGCGGTGATGCGGTAGCCGTCGTAGCGGTTCAGGCCAGCCTGGGTGCCGAACCACATGAAGCCCTGGCGGTCCTGCAGGATGGTGAGCACGGATTCCTGGGTCAGGCCATGCTCGATGGACAGGCGTTCGAAACGCAGGTTGCGCGGCGCGGTGGCGTGGGCGGCATTCGCGAAAATGCTCGCCAGCAGCAGGCAGGCGACTGCGCGCAAGGCGCCACGCCATGTGGTGAACCCCAGCATAAGTATCAGTATCCGAAACAGATGCGATCAATCTACCAGATGCCGCCAAAGAGTTGTAATAAATTAAGACTTCCCCGATGGGGATGACACTGCTATAATGCGTGCATCGGGCGGCTGTAGCTCAGCTGGATAGAGTACTTGGCTACGAACCAAGGGGTCGTGGGTTCGATTCCTGCCAGCCGCACCAAGAAATACGGAAGGCCAGATCGCAAGATCTGGCCTTTTTCGTTTTCCGAACCGGTTTTTCATCATGGCGGGTGGGAAGATGCTGCAGCCCTGCCCTGCGTGGTTATCCTCGCAATTGATGCTTCCATAAAACAATAAGTGTCGCTATAATGCGTGCCTCGGGCGGCTGTAGCTCAGCTGGATAGAGTACTTGGCTACGAACCAAGGGGTCGTGGGTTCGATTCCTGCCAGCCGCACCACGAATATGAAGGCCAGATCGCAAGATCTGGCCTTTTTTCGTTTCGGGCGCCTTGCGCGCGAGGCTCAAGCCGCCCTGTCCTCCCATGGCAGAGGAAGGTCGTAGCTGAACCCGCACAATGGCAGGGCGTTGCCAACGTAGGGATACTCGGCAAGCCCGTCGTCCGCCTGCACGAGCACTGGCAATTCTCTCGATTCAAAGCTGCCTTCGGCAATGGCTTCAAGCTCATCCATGTAGCCCTGCAGCTGCTCATGGAAGACGCCGTCGTCTTCCATCATGTCGAGCTCATAGGTGTTGACCATGTAGTTGGCAAATGCGTTCTGCTCGATAAACTGGCGGAACTGGTCGAGCAAGGTGGCGGACGACCCGCCCAGGAACGCTGCCAGCGCGGCACGGCGCGCATCGAAATTGGCCAGGGCCTGCTCGCGCGAGGCCAGCAACAGCGGAACCTGCTGGTACAGGCGTATATCTCCCTTCCGGTACAACGACAGCCACAACAGGGGCAGGCAATATTCGGCCTCCAGCAACTGATGCAGCCCAGGCTCATCGCTTGCGAAAAAGTCCTGGTCCACGCCCAACAGATAAACGCGATTCGCCATTACTGCGCTCCAATATATAAAATTGTCATTATTTTAAGGTCATCAGTTAATTCAGGGTATCTGGAATACCTATGCACACTGCGAGTTACCGGCCGAGGAGAAATGCGCTAAGCGACATGATTCAATCCAACCAAGCCCCAAGGCTGACGATCCCGCAGGGCATCGCCAGCGGGCACGCCGATTTGCTCGCCAATGGCCACGAGCCTGCGCTTCATCCGCTCGCTTCCCTTTTCGAAGCCGCCCCGCTATAATGCGTGCTCGGGCGGCTGTAGCTCAGCTGGATAGAGTACTTGGCTACGAACCAAGGGGTCGTGGGTTCGATTCCTGCCAGCCGCACCACGAATTGCAAGGCCAGATCGCGAGATCTGGCCTTTTTCGTTTTGGGCGCCGTATCGATGCCGGCGCCATCGGAAGCATCGGCCATTCCCCTCTCCTGCCGCATCGGCACCTTTGTTTGTACCGATAGCAACAAACTCGTACACTGGGCAATTCTATCCCGCTGCAAAGCCGGGATCGGCCAACCCGACCATATCGTATGCACGCAATTTACTTCAGATGGAAAGTCGCTCCTGGCCGTGAGCCGGACTTCGAGCAAGCCTGGCTGGAATTGACCGAACTGATACGCGATGAGCGAGGCGGCCTGGGGTCGCGTTTGCATCGGTGCGCCGATGGCCATTATTTTGCGTACGCCCAATGGCCCTCGGAACGTGCGTCGGCAACACAGCCCGAGCCGACTGCACGCATGGCCGAACTGCGGCATCGGATGCGTGAATGTGCCGAGCTGGTAGAAGGCCCGGTTCGAGGCGACGTCGTTGCCGACCGCCTGGTATCGTCGGCTCCCGACTGAGCGAGCAGGCTGGCGCGCGCAATCACGGTGAGCAGCTGACCGCCTGGGCCGATAGCGGACGCACATGGCCCAGGCATCGGGAAAGTGGCCGTATTCGAAGACGACATGCCGGCGCCAAATCGCGATGGATGCAAGCCTTCCCATTTTTCGGATGTGCCGCTATAATGCGTGCCTCGGGCGGCTGTAGCTCAGCTGGATAGAGTACTTGGCTACGAACCAAGGGGTCGTGGGTTCGATTCCTGCCAGCCGCACCAACTTTTTCAAGGAAATGGCTCAGAAGAAATTCTGAGCCATTTTTCTTTCCGCCTCCGGTTTTGCCTCCAGGTTGGTATTGCACTACCCTCCCCGCTTCTTTTCATCGTACGGTCAAGCGATTCGCTTAAATAGCCCTAAGCTCTGCACAGGAGAGACATTTCTCTTTTTGTAGGATCGCACTGACGTCATCCCAGCAATGCTCATGATCTTTTTCTCAACAAAACGAGATCATCCGCTCTCCCTCTAGCAGGCCCTGTAATTCCTCGCCTCATGGAATCATGTTCCGCTGAGCACTGCTGTCCCTGAAACGTCACACCTCAGCATCGGTTTCCCGTAGCGCTTCGCCGCTTGCTAGCATAAACATCCCCGATTGCCACAATCCGGCCGCAACTGCGGCCGACTTACGCGTGAGGATGCTATGAGAAAACCCACTTTAGGAAGCGCTTTACTCGCTGCGGTCGTGCTGGCAGGCGCGTCGCTGGGCTCGACGGCGGCGCAGGCACAGGTCATCGGGAATTCGCCGCAGGCACTCGACCTGGTGGACGACTCCGCCTTCTTCGGCGACAGCCTGGAAGCGGGCAACAGCGGCGCCACCTTCGCCGACCGCTTCACTTTCACGGTCGACGAGGCGCTGGGGGTGAATGTCGACGCCATCGTCGGCTCGGTCAGCCGCTCGGCCGGCGTCGGGCTGGACATCACCGGGCTCTGGATCTACGACGGAAACGACACCCTGGTCAGCACCGGGACCTCGCTGCAGTCGGGCGCGGTGGACGTGTGGACGGTGGCCGGCGACGGCCTGGCCGTCGGCGACTACTACCTGCGGGTCGACGGCAACGTCGTCTCGGGCGAAGGCGCCTCCTTCGGCGGCGCGATCATGCTGGCGCCGGTGCCGGAGCCCGAAACCTACGGCATGATGCTGGGCGGCCTGGGTATCCTGGGCTTCCTGGCGCGGCGCCGCCAGGCCAAACGCGGCTGATTCCACGGCCGGGTTCGCCGCCCAGGCGAAAAAAACGGAGACGCATGCGTCTCCGTTTTTTCATCCGCCAGCAAGCCGGCTCCCGCTTCAGGTCCTGAGCTTCTTGATGATGCTGCGGTTGCCCAGGATTTCCTCAATCTGCTCGAAGCGTACCGGCTTCACCATATGGTGGTCGAAGCCGGCCTCGAAGGCTAGCTGGCGGTCCTTTTCCTGGCCCCAGCCGGTCACCGCGATCAGGGCCGTCATGGCGCCGCACGACAGCTTGCGGATGCCGCGCGCCAGGTCGTAGCCCGACATCTGCGGCAGGCCGATGTCGAGGAAGGCGTAGTCCGGGCAGAAGCGCGCGGCGGCCGCCAGCGCATCGGGCCCGTTGTGGGTGATGACCACGCTGTGCCCCATGGCGGTGAGCAGCGCGCCGATGCTGTTGACGAAGTCGACGTTGTCGTCGGCCAACAGGATGCGGTAGGTCTCGGTGCTGATGAAGGCGGCCGGCGTCGGCTTGCTCAGCGGTTCCGGCTCGACCACGATCGGCAGGCGCACCGAGAAGCAGGAGCCGCGGCCCAGGCCCTCGCTGCGCGCGGTGATCGTGCCGCCGTGCAGCTCGACGAGTTTGCGCGCCAGCGACAGGCCCACGCCCAGGCCGGCATTGGTGCGCTCCAGGGTCGAGTCCACCTGCACGAACATCTCGAACACCGAATCGAGCATCTCGGGCGCCAGGCCGATGCCGGTGTCCGTTACTTCCAGCACCAGGGTCTTGTCCTCGACATGGCCGGACAGCGTGACGCGCCCGCCGCGGTTGGTGTACTTGGCGGCGTTGTTCAGCAAATTCGACAGGATCTGCGCCAGGCGCGTGGCGTCGCCGTGCAGGAAGACCGGGCGGTCCGGCAAGTCCAGCACCAGCTCGTGGCCGTGCAGCTCGATGTAGGAACGCACCACTTCGAGCGCGTCGTTGACCACTGCTTTCAGTTCCACCCGGCCCATCTTGATGGCGAACTTGCCGGTATTGATGCGCGAGACGTCGAGCAGGTCGTCGACCAGGCGCACCATCTGGCGCAGCTGACGTTCCATGATGTCGGTGGCGCGCTGGGTGGCCTGGGCGTCGCCGCTGCGGATGCGCAGGATATCCAGCCCGGTGCGGATCGGCGCCAGCGGGTTGCGCAGCTCGTGCGCCAGGGTCGCGAGGAATTCGTCCTTGCGACGGTCGGCCACGATCAGCGCGTCTTCGGCCTTCTGGCGCACGTCCATCTCGTGTTCCAGGGTGCGGTTGGCGGCCTGCAGGGCGTCGGCGCGGCGCCCGATTTCCGCCAGCATGTCGTTGAAGGCGTCGACCAGCACCCCGATCTCGCCGCTGTTATTGCCCGGCACGCGCAGCGTGAAGTCGCGCTGCTGCATTACCTGGCGCGCCACGTTCGTCACCGCTTCCAGCGGGCGGGTAATGGCCGCCTGCAGGCGCGAGGCCACCAGGCCGGCAATGACGAGGGCGCCGAGCATCACGCCGCCGAGAATCGCCCCGTAGTTCAGCAGGCGGTCGACCAGGCCGTAGCGCGAGCGCAGGTAGACCGTGCCGACCAGTTCGCCGTTCTCGACGATGTTGTGCCAGACCTCGAGTCCGCCGCGCTCGATCAGGTAGCCGGCCGCGCGCGGACGCGTGGGCAGCACCTGGTCGCTGCCGGCTTTCACGTAACTGGCGAAGCGCGAACCCGAGGCGGTGAAGACGGCGCCGGACAGGATCTGCGGGCGCGCGCGCAGCACCGCCAGCTGCTGCTGGGCGGTCTTGGCGTCGGAAAACGCCAGGGCCGGCGCGGTGACGCTGGCCATGATGTCGGCCTGGGTGGTCAGGTCGTCGATCCACAGGCGCTGGAAGGTGCGCAAGTCGAGCACCAGCATGGCGATCGAGGCCGACAGCAGGGCCGCCAGCGTGGTGAACACCGCCATCTTGATCAGTTTGCTGCGGACGGAACCGGTATCGTGCGCGTTCATCAGGAATTCCCCTTCACGACGCGGTTGGCGACGGTGAGCAGTCGCGAACTGAGTTTCACGTTATTTCTCTCTGCTGAATCGAGGGATACGTCGAAGCGCACGCGCTCGTCGACGATCCGGAAATTGATGACACTGCCCTGCTGCAGGCCGGATTCGCACTCGGTGACCGGCAGCAGCGCCGGTGGGCCGCTTTTCAGGATGCGGCCGGCGCGCGCGCTGTCGCTGCCGGCCACGAACAGCAGGTGCACGGCATTGCCGCCCTCGCCTTCGCGCAGCTGGCGCACCACGACCGGGCGCCCGCCCACGTTGCGCCCGGCCACCACCCGCGCCAGCTCGGCGGCCATTTCGTCGGAACCGACCACGCCGATCGTGACCGGTGCGCCGGGGTCGGCAAAGGCGCCGGCCGGGAATTCGGCATAGCCCAGGAATTTGTAGATAAAGGCCGCCTTGACGCGGCGCTCGAGGGCCTGGCTGGCGATGCCGTTCTGGGCCAGCACCGGCGATGGATCGACCGCCGCGGCCGTGAACAGCGCCGCGGCGCAGGCCAGGGCCCAGCCCGCCGGACGCCACCACGAACGCCCGGGCGGACACGCCAGCGGAACGGCAAGCGGCCGCGCTGCGGCGCCGGGCATCCCGGCGGGCGGCGTGGAAGAAAATAAGGATCGGTGTCGAATCATTGGCCGCTTAAAATTGCAGGATCGCGCTGAAGCCCACGTTGCGCTCGAAGGTCTGGCGCAGGCCCGGCTCGCCGAATTCGGCATGCCGGTCGTGCAGCAGGTTGCGCCCGACCAGGGCGAACTCGAGGTTCGGCCTGGCCTGCCAGGCAATACGCGCGTCGAGCTCATGATAGCCCGGTACGGCGGGGCGCGTCAGCCTGCCGACGTGCCGCAGCGCGACATCGAGTTGCAAATCGGCGCCCAGCTCGTGCGCCGAACGCAGGCTCCAGTAGTGTTTCGGGTCGTTGCTAGCCAGGCCCAGCAGGCGCGACAAATCGCGGCTGGCCTCGTCGGTGCGGAGGCGCACGTCCTGGAACACGGCGCCGCCCGACAGGCGCCAGCCGCGCAGCACCTGCCAGCTGGCCCAGGTCTCCAGGCCGCTGACGCGTCCCCTGGCCTGGTTCTCGAACTGCGCCGGCATGCGCGGCCGCAGTTCCAGCGTGCGCAGGCGGTCGTACTCGCTGTGGAACAGGGTGGCCGAATACGAGACCGCCGGCACCGGCTGGGCGCGGTAGCCGAGCTCGATCACGCGCGCGGTCTCGGATTCGAAGCCCGGCCCGCCCTCGACGACGTAGCGCGGCACGCCGCCGGGCGCGATGCCGGCGGCCAGGCGCAGGTCGCGCTCGATGCGCGACGGCGCGCGCACCGTGCGCGACAGCGCCGCCCAGGCCAGCGCGTGCGGCCCCGCGTTCCAGGCCAGGCGCGCGCTCGGCAGCCACTCGACGCCGGTATACACATTGTGCTCGGCCTTGATGCCGGCGGTGGCGCGCAGGGTGCCGCTCAGGGCGATCTCGTCCTGCACGAACAGGTTGGCCCAGCGCAGGGTCTTGTTTTCGTCCAGCATGCTCAGCCAGGGGCTGCTGCGGATGCGGTCGCGGCTGATGCGGTAGCCGCCGCCCCAGGCCAGGCTGTGGCGCTCGCCGGCGCGCAGGTTGTGCTGGGCTTCGAGGTCGAGCGTTTCCAGGCGCTGGGCGCCGAGGGTCTGCTCGCGCCGCGTGTGGTCGAGGTAAGCCTGCAGGCGCAGGGTCGAGCCGTCGGCCAGGGTGCGCAGCGAGCGCGCCACCAGGTTGGCGCCAGCGAGCCGGGTGTCCTGTTCGCCGAGCTCGTCGAGCTTGCCTTCGTACACGTCGCCGCTGAGGGTGGTGCTGCGGCCCTCGCCGTCCCAGTCGGCGCGAAAGCCCGCCTGCTGGCGGCGCCAGCCGGTGCCGCTCACGCTGCCGTCCTCGCGGCCGATGTCGTCATGGCGGATCAGCTTGGCATAGGCGCGGTAGTGGCCGCCGTTCGCGGTTGCGCCGCCGTGGCGCAGCGACGCGCTGGCGCCCTCGGCGCCGCCGCGCACCACCAGCTGCTTGCCCTGGGTGTCGCGCGCCGATTTGGTGATGATGTTGATGACACCGTTCACGGCGTTGGCGCCCCAGATGGTGGCGCCAGGACCGCTGATGACCTCGATGCGCTCGACGTCGCTCATCACCACGTCGTGGGTATCCCAGAACACCCCGGAGAACAATGGCGAATACACGCTGCGGCCGTCGATCAGCACCAGCAGCTTGTTGGCCAGCGTCGAGCCGAAGCCGCGCGCGCTGATGGCGTAGTCGTGGGCATCGGCGCGCGCCACCTGCAGGTTCGGCGCCAGGCGCAGCGCTTCCGGCAGGCTTGTTGCGCCGGAGCGACGGATATCGGTGCCGCTGATCACGAATACCGAGGCCGGCGCTTCGGACAGGCGCGTTTCCTGGCGCGCTACCGAGGTCACGACCACATCGGCCAATTGTTCGAGCGAATAGTCGGCCAGCGACCCGCCCTCCTGGGCCTGAACGTCGGGGAACACCGTGAGTAGCCCCGCAAAGGCGCAAGTCGGCAGACATCGTTTTAACATATTTGCCATGGTAAAACATTTTCTGACGTGCACCAAGCGTGTGCGTCTGCCGTGCGCGGGGATGCCGGTCGCATAGGGAGAGCTACTGCAAGCTGCTCAACTGTTACCAGGCTGTTACAGCCATATAGGGACACTATATCTGTCATTACAAATCTAAATTGGAAACTTTTGTTGCGGAGCAGCATAATTGCACCTGTCTCCTCTATTCCCCGCAAGGAAATAGATTCAGCCCGCTCCTCACCGAGCGGGCTTTTTTTTGGCATCCGCGCACGCGCTGCCTTTCCCCGCACACACTTGCGCGCCGACAGAGACGCGCCGTTTAGTGTAGGATTCGGCCATGTTTTCGAATACACAACAGGTCGTCGTCCATGTCCGCTCCCGGTAAGTCCGCACCCTCCGTTTCCACCTACGATTGGAGCACCAGCACGGTCGGCGACCCGTCCGCCTGGCCGCAGCCGCTGCGCGTCGCCGCCGGGCTGATGTTCAACACCCCGCTGCCGATGCTGCTGCAATGGGGGCCGCAATCGGTCCTCCTGTGCAACGAGGCATATGGCGCACTTGCCGGCCCCGGCTATGGCCGCGTGCCCGGCGGCTCGGTGCCCGCCATCATGCCGCCGCCGCTGCAGGCTGCACAGGAAGGCGCGGCCCGCGCCTGGCGCGGTGAAGCGGTGCAGGTCGCCGGCGTGACGGTGAATTTCGGCAACGCCAGCGCCGGCCAGTACGACCTGCATTTCACCCCGCTGCAGCAGGACGGCGCGGTGGCTGGCGTGCTGTGCATGCTGGCGCCCGCCACCGCGGCCGAAGCATCGGCTACTGCCGCCGAGGAGACCGGCCCCTTGAACGTGCTGGTGGTCGAGGACAACCTCGATTCGCAATACCTGGTCTGCGAGATGCTCAAGGCCTTCGGCTACGAAGCCGACGGCGTGGCCCATCCGGACGATGCCCTGGCGCGCCTGGCGGCCGGGCGCTACCACGTGCTGTTTACCGACGTCAGCCTGCCCGGCATGTCCGGCGTCGACCTGGCGCGCGAAGCGATGCGCCTGTATCCGCACCTGAAGGTGATCTTCGCCTCGGGCTACGGCGACATGCTGCTCAAGCATCTCGACTTCCCTTACCAGTCGCTGCAAAAGCCGTACGAACTCGACCAGCTGCAGAACGCGCTGAACCAGGTCGGCAACCAGTTGCGGGCGGGCGCCTGAGTGCCCAAGCGTGTGCGTCCCGCGCGAGCGGCTGGGCTAGAATGGTTGCAGGCCGAGTTTCGCTGCGCGCGCTGCTGACCATGATCTCCATCCCGATGCCCACCCCGATTTCCAGCCTGTTCGTTGGCAGGACCATGCAGCCGCCCGCCTCCGGCACGGGGAGCCGCGCGTGAGCGATAAGCACGACGATCTCGAAACGATGCGCTCGGCCGCCCTGCGCAATGCCGGCAATGCGCTGGCCGCGCGCCAGCGCGCCGAGGCCGAACTGATGGCCGCCAAGGAAGCCCTGCGCCAGGCCAACGAGCGCATGGAAAACATGCTCGAGAGCCTGACCGATGCCTTCTGCGCGGTCGACTTCGACTGGCGCATCACCTACATCAACGGCCGTGCGCTCGACATGCTGGCGCCGCTGAACAAGACCCGCGCGGGCCTGCTCGGCAAGAGCCTATGGGACGAGTTCGACGAACTGCAGGGCACCAACCTGGCCAGCAACCTGCGCCAGGCCATGGAATCGCGCCAGATGGGCACGCGCGAATTCTTCTACCAGCGCCTGGCGATCTGGGTCGAGGCGCGCATGTATCCCTCGCCCGACGGCCTGACCCTGTACTTCCAGGACATCACCCAGCGCCGCATCGACCAGCAGGCCCTGATCGACGGCAACAGCCGCCTGCAGGTGGCCCTGGCCGCCGGGCGCCTGGGCGACTGGCGCTGGGACGCCGCCAGCGACCGCGTGCTGCTGGGCGAGCGCGCCGCCACCATCCTTGGCCTGGAAGCGGAAGTGCCGCTGGCCTGGCCGCACCTGCGCGCGCGCCTGGAGGCGGCCGACCGCGAGGGCGTGCGCCGCGCGGTCCTGCACGCGTTTGCCACCCATACCGACCTGAACATCGAATGCCGGCTGCTGCCCGACGGCGGGCAGTCGCGCTGGATCGCCCTGGTCGGGCGCGCCGACTACGCCAACCCGGCCCTGCGCGACAGCGTGATCGGCATGACCGGCGTGGTCCAGGACGTGTCGTCGCGCAAGATTGCCGAGGACAGCCTGCGCCAGAGCGAGGAAGTGCTGCGCGCACTGGCCAATACCATTCCGCAACTGGCATGGATGGCCGAGCCCGACGGCGCCATCGTCTGGTTCAACGAGCGCTGGTACGAGTACACCGGCACCACGCCCGAGGGCGCGGCCGGCTGGGGCTGGCAAGGCACGGTCGACCCGGACGTGCTGCCGGCCATGCAGGAACACTGGGCCAGCTCGCTGCGCACCGGCGAACCCTTCGAGATGGAATACCCGATCCGCGGCGCCGACGGCCAGTACCGCTGGTTCCTGACGCGCGTGAACGCGGTGCGCGACCGGCGCGGCAAGGTGGTGCGCTGGTTCGGCACGAATACCGACGTCGACCAGGTCAAGCGCGCCGAGCAGGCCCTGCGCGAGGAATCGAAGGTGCTGGAACTGCTCAACAGCACCGGCAGCGCCCTGGCCTCGACGCGCGACTTGCGCTCGCTGCTGCAGGTGGCCACCGACGCCGCCAGCGGCATCGCCGGCGCCCGCTTCGCCGCTTTCTTCTACCATGGCAAGGAAGGCGAAGGACCGAAGTTCTCGTTGTACACCGTCTCGGGCGGCAGCGCCAACGAATTCCAGAGCTTCGGCGAGCCGCATGCGACCGCCCTGTTCGGCGCCGGTTTCCGCGGCGCCGGCCTGGTGCGCTCGACCGACATCGGCAGCGATGGGCGCGATGGTCCGGCGCTGCCGCAGTTCGGCATGCTGTCCGGCCAGCCGGTCGTGAAAAGCTACCTGTCGGTGCCGGTCACGGCCGCCAGCGGCGAAGCGATCGGCACCATGTTCTTCGGCCACCCGGAACCAGGCGTGTTCACCGAACGCACCGAGCGCATCGTGCGCGGCATTGCCGCCCAGGCCGCGGTGGCGCTCGACAATACCCGCCTGTACGAAGCGGCCCAGCAGGCCGCCGAGGAACGCAAGGTGCTGCTGGAGAGCGAACGCGAGGCGCGCGCCGAGGCCGAGCGGTCGAGCCAGATGAAGGACGAATTCCTGGCCACCCTGTCGCACGAGCTGCGCACCCCGCTCTCGGCCATCCTCGGCTGGGCCCAGGTGCTGCGCCGCGGCGGCAAGGACGAGGCCGACCGCCAGCGCGGTTTGCAGACCATCGAACGCAACGCGCGTGCGCAGGCCCAGCTGATCGAAGACCTGCTCGACATGAGCCGCATCACCTCGGGCAAGGTGCTGCTCGACATCCAGAACCTGTCCCCGGCCGGCTTCCTCGACGCCGCCATCGAAACCGTGCGCCCGGCGGCCGACGCCAAGAACATCCGCCTGGAAAAGCACTACGATGCCGACCCCGGCACCATCGCCGGCGACCCGGCGCGCCTGCAGCAGGTGGTGTGGAACCTGCTGTCGAACGCCATCAAGTTCACCCCGCGCGACGGCCAGGTGACGGTGGAACTGGCACGGCGCGGCGATTCGGTGGTGATCACGGTGCGCGACACCGGCGCCGGCATCAAGCCGGAGTTCATCACGCACGTGTTCGAGCGCTTCCGCCAGGCCGACGCCTCGATGACGCGCCGCCACGGCGGGCTGGGCCTGGGCCTGTCCATCGTCAAGCACCTGATCGAGCAGCACGGCGGCACGGTGCGCGCCGAAAGCGCCGGCGAAGGCCTGGGATCGAGCTTCTCGATCGAGCTGCCGCTGTCCAAGGCCGCACCGCCCACCCGGCGTTCGCGCGCCGGCCTGGTCGGCGCGCCGAGTCCGGCCACGCCGGAACTCACCCTGCGCGACCTGGGCGGCGTGTCGGTGCTGGTGGTCGACGACGACCGCGACGCGCGCGAACTGATCGCGCGCATCCTCACCGATTGCCACGCCCGGGTGCGCATCGCCGCCAGCGCGCGCGAAGCCTTCGACGCCCTGCGCGCGGACTTACCCGATTTGTTGATCAGCGACCTCGGCATGCCCGAAGTGGATGGCTTCGAGCTGCTGTCCTGGGTGCGCAGCCTGGGGCGCGACCGCGGCGGCCTGCTGCCGGCGGTGGCCCTGACCGCCTTTGCCCGCTCCGAGGACCGCCTGCGCGCGCTCGAAGCCGGGTTCAATTCGCACATTTCCAAACCCGTGGAACCAAGCGAACTGATCGCTGCCGTGGCATCATTGGTGCGTCCGGCGCCGGGCAAATCAAAATTGTGATGATCCTACCCGCGCACGCGGCGCTGTCCTACAAGAAATTTTGGTGCTTTTGCTAGACTAGCCTGGATGGGAAAGTCGGATTCCTTAGTGAAATTTGTGTCCTTCCAGTACCTATTTCGACGAGAGAAGCATGCCGAGCAGACAAGACATTTTGAACGCCAAGATTTTGGTCGTAGACGATTCGCCCGACAATATCGAGCTGATGGAAGAGATATTGTCCGAAGAGGGCTACACCGATGTCAGCTCGACCATGGAGCCTGAACAGGTGTGCCCGCTGCATCGCGAGCATAACTACGACCTGATCCTGCTGGACCTGCAGATGCCCGGCCTGAACGGTTTCCAGGTCATGAAAAGCCTGAAGGAAATCGAAAAAGGCGGCTACCTACCGGTACTGGCCCTCACGGCGCAGCCGAGTTTCAAGATCGCGGCCCTGGAAGCGGGCGCCCGCGACTTCATCAGCAAGCCCTTCGATTTGCTGGAAGTGCACAAGCGCATCCACAACATGCTCGAAGTGCGCCTGCTCTATAAAGAGCTGGCCCAGTATTCCAAGGCCCAGCAGGAACTGGCCCTGCACGACGCCCTCACCGGCCTGCCGAACCGGCGCCTGCTCGAAGACCGCATCGAAACCGCGCTCCAGCATGCCAACCGCAGCCACGCCAAGGCGGCGATCATGTACCTGGACCTGGACGGCTTCAAGGCGATCAACGACACCTACGGCCATGCCTACGGCGACGACATCCTGAAGATGGTGTCGCAGCGCCTGCTGTCCACCTCGCGCAAGGAAGACACGGTGGCGCGCCTGGGCGGCGACGAATTCATGGTGGTGCTGGGCGACATCCACAGCCTGGCCGACGCGCAAGGGCCGGCGGCCAAGCTGGTCGAGGCGCTGTCCGAGCCCTACTTCATCAACGACCTGACGCTGCGCCTGTCGACCTCGATCGGCATCAGCATCTACCCGGACGACGCCGAATCGGTGGACGCCCTGATCAGCATTGCCGACTATGCGCTGTACGAAGCCAAGCGCGCCGGCAAGAACCGTTTCTGCTCGACGGCCGGAGGAGCGCGCCAGGTGGCCGCGAAATCGCCCCCAAAGCAGGTGGCTGAGCTGGCTCAGCACCGCTGAAGCCCCGCCAGCCGCCCCGAGCGGACACCCGCCTTCCACGGCGCCGGCCCACCAGCCCGGCGCCGTTTTTATTTGCCCTGCGATACCACGAAGCGGTAGGGTGGACGGCTGCGCCGTCCACGCGTTCAACCATCCTGCGGACTGTCGCGCCGTGTCACCGTGCGTCGAACGCGTGGACGGGAAACCCGTCCACCCTACGACTGTCGCGCCACGTTACCGTGCGTGGAACGCGTGGACGGGAAACCCGTCCACCCTACAATTGTGGTGCCACGTTACCGTGCGTCGAACGCGTGGACGGGAAACCCGTCCACCCTACAATTGTCGTGCCACCTTCGCGTACGTGGAACGCGTGGACGGGAACGGGTCCACCGAACAAACAACAACGGCGCCTTGGGGTCCGCGCGATGCGGGCCCCAAGGCGCCGTGGCCTGGAACGGTGTTACCGAACGATCAGGCGCTGCCCGGCTCCTTGTCCTTCGTACCGATGCACGATTCCCCGACGGCCTGCTCGTTGTGCGCCGCCATTGCAACCGCGCCCTGGTGGTCGCGGCTGGCGTCGACCTTGTCCGGGGCGACTTCGATGCGGGTGATGCCGGCGTCGACCGAGATCGGGTCGCTGGCCGGGAAGGTCATCTCGACAGCCTCGTCGAGCAGGGTTTCCTTGGCCGCGTCACCCTGCGGCTGGGTTTCCACGCCGGCCATCATTTCGATGGCGACGGCATGGGCGACCACCTTCAAGCCGGCCAGCTGGCCGATGGTCGTGACGCCGAATGCGTCTTCCAGGGCCTTGGCCTGATTCGGACCGATGCCGCACAGCGCGGTCAGCGGGCAATCCACCAGTTCCTTGAACGATTTGCCGTGGAACTGTTCGTTGACGATGGTATTGATATTCATGTTTTTGTCCTTTCAAGTGAGCGCGCCTGTCCTCCATTGACACGGTTGAACTGGACACGCTTCCACTATCGCATGGCCTCGCAAAACCGTATGTGCGGTGCCGTACACGAAGCGCGCAAGCCCTGTGCAAGTAGGCGCACGATTGCCCCTTAACATTGCAAATTGCCGTGATATCATTCGACGCCGCTCAGCCGTGTCTTTACCATAGGAAAGCGCATTGGAAAGCAGCTACTCTGCTATCCTTGTTTTAACCGGCAGAGGCCAGGCCCCTCGCCCCGACAAACGCAGCAGGAACGACGTGCTCACCACCGCCAAACCGAAGATCTTGGTCGTCAATGACGACGCGGCCAGCCTGCTGGCCCTGACCAGCCTGCTCGACCAATGGGCCGACGAAACCGGCTACACGGTGCTCTCGGCGCGCTCCGGACAGGATGCGCTGCGCCAGGTGCTGTTGCACGACTTCGCCGTCATCATCCTCGACGTCAACATGCCCGGCATGGACGGCTTCGAGACCGCCGAGGCGATCCACCAGCGCGCGCGCTCGGCCGACATCCCGATCATTTTCGTGACCGCCTTCCTGGCCGACGAGATCGACCGCCTGAAGGCCTACCAGCGCGGCGCCGCCGACTTCTTGTTCACGCCGGTGATTCCGCAGATCCTGCACGCCAAGGTGTCGGTGTTCGTGGCCCTGGCCAACAAGAACGAGCAACTGCGGCGCCAGACCGAGGACCTGTCGCAGCGCACCCTCGAACTGACCGCGACCAACGAGCGCCTGATGCGCGAGATCGAGGAGCGCCAGGCCGCCGAGCGCACCAGCCACGCGAAGGACGAGTTCCTGGCCATGCTCGGCCACGAGCTGCGCAACCCGCTGTCGGCGATCAGCAGCGCCGCCGCCCTGATCGACATGCCCGGCGCCGGCCTCGATACGGCCAGCCGCGCGCGCCAGATCATCGGGCGCCAGAGCCAGCATCTGTCGCGCATCGTCGACGACCTGCTCGACCTGTCGCGCGCGATGTCCGGCAAGATCCTGCTGGCGCGCCGCCCGGTGGACATGGCCAGCCTGGTCGGCGCCTGCCTCGACAC
This sequence comes from Massilia sp. BAP21, assembly GCF_057801335.1. Taxonomy (NCBI): domain Bacteria; kingdom Pseudomonadati; phylum Pseudomonadota; class Betaproteobacteria; order Burkholderiales; family Oxalobacteraceae; genus Massilia; species Massilia sp. BAP21. The sequence goes on along the minus strand of NZ_CM173596.1, from coordinate 4,319,491 downwards.
CTTCCGCGCCACCGGCCGCACGGCCGGCTACCGCATCGACGTCGACCTGGCGCCGAACTGGGTCGACGGCGACCCGACCCGGCTCGAGCAGATCGCCACCAACCTGATCGACAATGCCCTGAAATACACCCCGGCCGGCGGCAGCATTGCGATTCGCATCGGCGCCGAGGACGAGGACGTGCTGCTGACGGTGAGCGACACCGGCGTCGGCATCGCGCCCGATCTGCTGCCGCACGTATTCGACGTGTTCGTGCAGGGCAGCATCAGCCTCGACCGCGCCCAGGGCGGGCTGGGCATCGGCCTGTCGCTGGTGCGGCGTTTGGTCGAGCTGCACGGCGGCAGCGTGTCGGCCACCAGCGCCGGCGGCGGCGCCGGCAGCGCCTTTACCATCCGCCTGCCGCGCGCCGAGCCGGCCGAGGCCAGCGCACCGGTCGCCGCCGCGCCGGAACCAAACTGCGCCAAGCCGGCGGTGCTGCTGATCGAAGACAACGAAGATGGGCGCGAGATGATGGCGACCATGCTCGACGTGTACGGCTACCCGGTGCTGCAGTCGGCCGACGGGCTCGATGGCGTGCAGCAGGCCCTGTCGCGGCTGCCGAGCGTGGCGCTGGTCGACATCGGGCTGCCGGGCATCGACGGCTACGAGGTGGCGCGCAGGCTGCGCGCGAATCCCGGCACGCAGGCGATGCGGCTGATCGCGCTGACCGGGTATGGATTGGCCGAAGACCAGCGCCGCGTGCTGGAGGCGGGCTTCGACATGCACCTGGTGAAGCCGGTGGATATTGCGCAGTTGCTGGGGGCGTTGGGAGAACCGGCGCCGCTGCGCACGGCGGCGGGCTGAACCGGGGGGCGTAGGGTGGGCACTTGTGCCCACGCGGTGTCATCGATTGAACATCGGCGACGCGGCTTCGGCCAGGATGTGACCCTCCAGATACGTTATCGGCCTGCTTTTGGCGCGGCAATCACCATGCAAGCTTCCGCGTGGGCACGGGGTGCCTAGCGCGGCCCGGCCCACCCTACGTCGCTCCGATACGGCCGTCACCATGCCGGCCGCATGGCTGTTTACATCGACGCTTCGATCTCTTCCTGGCGCTTCTTCATCTCTTCCCCCAGCACGCCCAGGTCCAGTTTCAGCTTGCGCGTTTTCGGGAACATTTCCTTCTCTTCTTCCTCGACGTGGTGGTCGATCATTTCCGACAGCACCTTGACCTTGGCATCGTACAAATCGTCCTCGGGGCTCATTTCCTGGATCTGGGCGATCAGGTCCTTGGCCGACGCGTGCTCGACGATGGCTTCGTCGACCATGTCCTCGGTTTCTTCCTCTTCGCCGCCCGCCGCGCGGGTGGCCGGGTAGAAGATCTCTTCCTCGATCATGGTGTGCATGGTCAGGGCGTTGCAGATTTCCTCGGCCAGCTTTTTCTTCTTGTCCTTGGCGTCGTCGCCGAGTTTCTCGAATTGCTCGAACAGATCCTCGACCTCGCGGTGTTGCCTGGTCAGCAGCTCGACGGCGTCGATGCCGGTGGTCGCGCTGGTGGTCTTGTTGGTTGCCATGTGAGCTCCTTGATGGTTATGAATATAATAATTTTGACTACCCCTCCAGCCTGAGCCTAAATGCGCATGGCTACTGTTCGGAAGCGCACGCTGGACGTCAACGTGAGGTCAGTGCGCGCTTCCCGGCCGACTCTGTTGTATGATTTGGGAAACATTTAACCGAGCCGACGATGACTGCACCGGACCCGCACCACCCTGACCCGGAACTGGATCGCAAGGTGGCCGAACGTACTGCCGAACTGACCGAACTGGTTGGTCACCTGATGAGCTGCTGGGACGAAGAGCGCCGCCTGCTGGCGCGCAAGCTGCACGACAGCCTCGGCTCGTCGATGACGGCCCTCACCATGCACCTGGGCCTGCTGGCAAAGAACCTGAGCGAAGACAAGGCCAAGGACCGCGCCAGCCAGATGAAGAGCCTGCTCAACAACATCATCGAGACCAACCGCAAGGTGCAGCTGGGCCTGTGGAACGACAAGCTCGAGTTCCTGGGCATCAAGGCCGCGCTGGCCGAACTGGTGACCGAATTCGGCCAGGAACACGGCGTCAAGACCAGCGCCAGCCTGCCCGACGACGACGACGGCTATGCGCGCGCCCAGGGCGTGGCCCTGCTGCGCTGCGCCGAGGAAGGCTTGCGCAACGTGCTGCACCACGCCCAGGCCGGCAAGGTCGAGGTGATCCTGGACGACGACGGCGAGCAGTTGATGCTGACCGTGCGCGACGACGGCGTCGGCCTGCCGGACGGGGCGGCGCCGTCGGAATCGCTGAATTGCCACGGCCTGCGCCTGCTGCGCGAGCGTGCGCGGGCGCTGGGCGGGACGCTGACGCTGGGGCCGGGGCCCGAGGGCGGCACGGCGTTGACCATGGTGCTGCCGCGGCAGGTGCCGGGCGCATAAATAGTAGGTAAGCAGCAGACGTAAAAAAGGCCGGCATTGCCGGCCTTTTTGTTACCTGCGATGCAGTATCAATGCAGCTTCACCAGCGGCGTGGTGCGGCGGATCAGGAAGCGCGCGATCGCCAGCACGCCGGTGCGCATCGAGCCGAGCACGGCCTGGTGGTGCATCAGGTGCAGGCTGGTGTACATGAAGCGCGCGATCATCCCTTCGACAAACCAGCTGGTCCCGCGCAGCGAACCCATCAGGTTGCCAACGCTGGTCGTCTTGCCGAGCGATACCAGGGAACCGTAGTCGCGGTAGCGGTAGGGCTTTTCGTCGAAGGCCTTGCCGGCGGCGATGCGCAGGAACTGCTTCAGCAGGTAATCGGCCTGCTGGTGCGCGGCCTGGGCGCGCGGCGGCACCGGCTTGCCGGATTCGTCGATGCAGGCGGCGCAATCGCCCAGCGCGTACACGCCGGGTACGCCCTTCACCCGCAGCTGCGCGTCGACCTCGATCTGGCCGCCCTTGTTGGTGGGCAGGCCCAGCGTGGACAAGAATTCCGGCGCCCGAATACCGGCTGCCCACACCACCAGGTTGGCCGGATACACGTTGCCGGCGTTGTCGAGCACCTTGTCCGGGTCGATCTGGGTGACGCGGCAATCGGTCACCACCTGGATGCCACGCTCGCCCAGCAGTTTCAGGGCCGAGGCCGAGACCCGCTCGGGCAGCGGCGCCAGGATGCGCGGCGCGCCTTCGAGCAGGGTGATGCGCACGTCGCGCTTGACCTGCAGGCGCGAGAAACCATAGGTGGCATACACGCCCGAGGCTTCGCGCAGCTCGGCCGCCAGCTCGACACCGGTGGCGCCGCCGCCGATGATCACCACGTCGAGCGCGGCCACCGCGTCCGGGCGCTCCTCGCGCGCCTGTTCGGCCACCGCCATCAGGCGCAAGAGGCGCAGGCGGAAGCGCTCGGCATCCTCGGTGGCGTTCAGGGAAATCGTGTGTTTGCGCGCGCCCGGCACGCCGAAGTAGTTCGAGGTGCTGCCGACCGACATCACCAGCGATCCGTACTCGATGCGGCGCTCGTGCAGCACGTCTTCGTCGTCGGCCGTCTTGACTGCGCCGACCGTGATGCGGCGCGCGTTCGTGTCAAGCGCGGTCATCGGGCCGTAGACGAAAGTGAAGCCGTTGTCGTGGGCCAGCATCTGGTAGGACAGGCCTTCCTGGTGGATGTCCAGGGTGCCGGCCGCCACCTCGTGCAGCGAGGGTTTCCAGATATGGTACAGCCGGGTATCGACCAGCATCACCTTTGCCGGCCCCAGCTTGCGCCCCAGTTTGCAGGCGAGCTCCAGCCCGCCTGCCCCGCCACCCACGATCACGATTTCACTTTGCAAAACTTACCTCCATTTCGTATGTACCTTGTTACAGGAGCAAGTCTACACCGGCAGGGGAAATCGCGTGGCGCGCACCCCGAAAACGGCAAGGGATGCGCGGGGCTGGCGCTGCTTATCGGCCGTGGCCGTGACCGTGGCCACGGTCGTGGTGGTCGCGGTCGCGGCCATGGTGGTCGCGGCGGTCGTGGCGATCGTGATGGTCGCGGCGGTCGTGGTGGTCCGGACGGCCGTGGTGGTGCGCCGGGCGATGGTGACGCTCGCGCCAGCGCGGCGCATAGGTGTTGGTGTACCAGTCGTCGCGCACGAACATCACCGGACGGCCGCAGGCGTCGTAGCGGCCGCAGTAGCGTTTCCAGTTGCTGCGGTGGCCGGCCGGCACGCGCAGGTAGATCGGGGCGGCGCGCACGTGGCGCACTTCGCGCACGATCACCGGGCGTTCGTAGATGACCGGCGGACGGCCGTAGTCGGCGATGTCGAGGCGGCCATAGAAGCCGGGCTGGCCGATGTTGATACTGACGTTGGTGGCGGCCACGGCCGGGAGCGCGGAAGCGGCCAGGGCCAGGCCGGCGAGCAGGAGCTTGAACGGAGAAGTCATGGGACAGGTCCTCTTGTCATGTTGTTTTCGTTGATGTGAACTTTATCAGCTGAAACGTTACGTTCCCGTACGCTGCAACACACATTTACAAATGCTGCGCGAAATTCGCGCTGTGGTAAGGATGCGACGCCAGGCTCGCTACAATCGGCCCAACGCATCCAGCATGGAGGAGTCATGTCTTACCCGCGTCTTTCCCTTGCTCTCGCCTGCCTGCTCGCCACGGGGGCGGCCTCGGCCCAGACCGGCGTGTCGGCCGACCTCGGCACCACCGGCGTCGGCGCCCACCTCGTGTTCGGCTTCAGCCCCAGCCTCAACGGCCGTCTCGGCGTCAATTACTTCAAGCACGACTTCACCAAGCGCTCCGGCCGCCTGGAGTACGACCTCGACGGCAAGCTGCAGACCGTCGACGCCCTGCTCGACTGGTATCCGCGCGCCGGCAGCAGCTTCCGCATCACCGGCGGCGTGTTCTACAACGACACCCGCTTCGACGCCCTCGCCACGCCCGACCTGAACGGCACCTTCCGCCTCAACGAGCGCCTGTACAACGCGGCCGACGTCGGGGTACTGGTCGGCAAGGTCGACTTCCGCAAGGCCGCGCCCTACATCGGCATCGGCTGGGGCAATGCGCTCAGCAGCGAGCGCGGCTGGAGTTTCGGCGGCGACCTCGGCGCCTTTTACCAGGGCAAGGCGCGTGTCAGCCTGCGCAGCGTCAACTGTACCGTGCAGTCGGCCCTGTGCAACCAGCTCGCGAGCGACGTGGCGGTGGAAGAAGCGCGCCTGGCCGACGAAGCCTCGGACTACAAGGTCTATCCGGTGCTGCGCGCCAGCCTGTCGTATCGCTTTTGACGCACGCGTGCGCGCGGCCGGCGCAGGAACTCCGGTATCATCGGCACCAAGGAGATCGCCATGAAAAACCATGTCCTGCGCTGGTCCGCCCTCACCCTTGCCTGCCTGCTCGCCAGCGCCTGCAAGGACCGCCATGAGCCGGTCAAGCCGACCGCCCCAGGCGCGCCTGCCGTCATCGACCGTTTCCTTGATACCTGAGAACCGGTGTACGGTTTTTGCGCCCGCCGGCGCGCGGCACGGTAAACTGTCGGCTGTTCATTTTTGCCCAAGGTTTCCATGTCGTTTGCCTCGCTCGGCCTGATCGACCCGATCGCCCGCACCCTCGAAACGCTCGAATACAAGAACCCGACGCCGGTCCAGGCCCAGGCGATTCCCGCCGTGCTGGCCGGGCGCGACGTCATGGCCGCCGCCCAGACCGGCACCGGCAAGACCGCCGGCTTCGCCCTGCCCCTGCTGCAGCGCCTGGTGATGGAAGGCACGCCGCTGGCCAGCAACACGGCACGCGCGCTGGTGCTGGTGCCCACGCGCGAGCTGGCCGAGCAGGTGCACACGAGTTTCCAGACCTATGGCGCCGGCCTGCCGCTGCGCACCATGGTCGCCTACGGCGGCGTCAGCATCAATCCGCAGATGATGCGCCTGCGCAAGGGTGTCGATCTGCTGGTGGCCACGCCGGGCCGCCTGCTCGACTTGCACCGCCAGAACGCGCTGAAGTTCAACGCGACACAGATGCTGGTGCTCGACGAAGCCGACCGCATGCTCGACCTCGGCTTTTCGCGCGAGCTCGACCAGGTATTGGCGGCCTTGCCGAAAAAACGCCAGACCCTGCTGTTCTCGGCCACCTTCTCGGACCCGATCCGCGCCCTGGCCGCCAAGTTGCTGGTCGATCCGCTCAGCATCGAAACCGCGCCGCGCAACACCACCGTCAAGGCGATCCGGCAGTGGGCGGTGCCGGTCGATAAAAAGCGCAAGCCGGAGCTGTTCCTGCATTTGCTGAAGAAGCACGGCTGGGGCCAGGTGCTGGCCTTTGCCAAGACACGCAAGGGCGTCGACGAGCTCGTTGCGCTGCTGGAAGCGAAACGCATCGCCGTCGATGCCATCCACGGCGACAAGCCGCAGCCGGCGCGCCTGCGCGCGCTCGAGCGTTTCAAGGCCGGTGAGGTGAAAGTGCTGGTGGCCACCGACGTTGCCGCGCGCGGCCTCGACATCGACGATCTGCCGGTGGTGGTGAACGTCGACCTGCCGATCGTGGCCGAGGACTACGTGCACCGCACCGGCCGCACCGGCCGCGCCGGCGCCTCGGGCGAAGCGGTGTCGCTGGTCTGCGCCGACGAGGTGCAGCAGCTGGCGGCCATCGAGATGCTCACCAAACAGACCCTGAAGCGGGTCGAGGAAAGCGGCTTCGAGCCGGACCACCGGGTGCCGCAAACGAATGCGGGCGGACAGATCGTCAAGAAGCCGAAGAAACCGAAGAAGCCCAAGGAGGCACGCGGCGAACAGCGCGTGGTGACCGAGGACGTGCGCTTCCGGCGCTGAAAGCCGCCGCTTTACGCGTGAAATAAAATTTCACAGGCAATTGCTTGACGAAATTTTATTTCACCGCTTGAATTTACTGTAACACCAGCCGCAGCTTGCGCACCCCTTCCTCGCCCGGCGTGACCTGGAAGCCGAGTTTCTTCACCAGGCCGATCATGCGGCTGTTCTGCGGCAGCACCTCGCCGACGATCTCGCGCGTGCCGCGCGCGCGGCAATACGCGATCAGCTTTTCCATCAGGATGCGGCCCAGCCCCATGCCCTTCAGGTCCGAGCGCACCGTTACCGCGAATTCGGCCGAGGTGTTGTCGGGATCGGCCACCACCCGCCCCACCGCCAGCGTCTCGGGCTGGCCGTCCGCCCCCGGGCGGGTGGCAATGAACGCCATCTCGCGGTCGTAGTCGATCTGCGTGAAGCGCGCCAGCTGCGAGGGCTGCAGCTCGCGCAGGCGCACGAACATGCGGTAGCGGATGTCGTCGGGCGTGAGGGCGTCGAAGAATCTCAGGTGCGCCGGCCCGTCTTCCGGACGCACGGGGCGCAGCAGCAGCGAGCCGCCCTGCCAGGGGATGGTCTGCTCCAGCTCGCGCGGATAGGGCCGGATCGCCAGCCGGTCGAGCGTGCTGGCCGAGCGGTCGGCCAGCGCCAGGCGCATGCGCGCGTCGAGCACCACGGCGCCGGAGGCATCGGCAATCAGCGGGTTGATGTCGAGTTCGACGATCTCCGGGATATCCGCCACCAGGCGCGCCACCTGCACCACGGCGGCGAGGATGGCGTTCATGTCGGCCGCCGGGCGGTTGCGGTAGCCGGCCAGCAGGCGCGCCACGCGGGTGCGGTCGACCAGTTCGCGCGCCAGCACCGCGTTCAGCGGCGGCAGCGCCACCGCGTGGTCGTCGGTCACCTCGACCGCGATGCCGCCCTGGCCGAACAGGATCACCGGCCCGAACACCGGATCGGTGGCCGCGCCTAAAATTAGCTCATGGCCCTCGGGCCGGCGCGCCATGGCCTGTACCGAATAGCCCTCGAAACGGGCGTCGGGGCGTAGCTCGGCCAATTGGCGCCGCACGCGCCCGGCCGCCGCCCGCACCGCCTGCTCGGAATCGAGGTCGAGCGCCACGCCGCCGACGTCCGACTTGTGCATCACGTCGGGCGAGAGGATCTTCACGGCTACCGGAAAGCCGATGCTTCGTGCCGCCGCCACCGCTTCCTCGGCGTCCGCCGCCTGGCGCGTCTCGACCAGGGCCATGCCGTAGGCGCGCAGGATGGCCTTGGTCTCGGGGTCGGACAGCAGGTAACGCCCGGCCGCCAGCGCCTCGCGCACCAGGGCGCGCGCGGTGGCGCGGCCCGAGGCCAGCGTGCCGGAAATCGAGGGCGGCACCTGCATCAGCAGGTTCTGGTTCTGGCGGTAGTGCACGATCTGCAGGAAGCCGGCCACCGCGTCCTCGGGCGTGTCGAAGGTCGGCATGCCGGCGCTGGAGGCGATCTCGCGCGCCGCGGCCACCGAATCGCCGCCCAGCCAGCAGGCCAGCACGTTGCGCGAGGCGGCGCGCGCCAGCGGCGCGATCGCCCGCGCGATATCGGCCGGGTCGACCGTGGCCGTAGGCGAATGCACGACCAGCACCGCGTCCGCGCCCTTGTCCTGCAAGGCGATCTCCAGCGCCTGGCGGTAGCGTTCGGGTTCGGCGTCGCCCAGCAGGTTGACCGGGTTCGCCTGCGGCGGGCTGGCCGGCAGCAGCGCCGCCAGGCGCGCCAGCGAGTCGGGCGACAAAGCGGCCGCGGTGCCGCCGCCGCATAGCAGGGCGTCGAGCGCCAGCACGCCGGGGCCGGCGCCGTTCGACAGGATCAGGAGGCGCTCGCCGTACAGCGGCCTGGCGTGGGCCAGGGTCTCGACCGCCGCGAACAGCTCTTCGGTGGTGTCCACGCGCAGCATGCCGGCACGGCGGATGGCGGCGTCGAACACGTCGTCCGGGGCCGCCAGCAGCCCGGTCTCGCTGGCCGCCGCACGCACGCCGTTGCCGACCCGGCCAGCCTTCAGCACCAGGGTCGGCTTGCTGCGCGCCGCCGCGCGCGCCGCCGACATGAACTTGCGCGCATAGCGCAGGTTTTCCACGTACAGCAGGATCGAGCCGGTGGCGCCGTCGCTGGCCAGGTAGTCGAGCACGTCGCCGAGGTCGACGTCGCTCGCGTCGCCCAGCGCGATGAAGTGCGAAAAACCGATGCCGCGCGAGCGCGCCCGGTCCAGCACGCCCGTCATTAAAGCGCCGGACTGCGAGACAAAGGCGATCCGCCCCGGCAGCGCGCCGCTGTGCGCGACGCTCGCATTCAGGCCCAGCGCCGGCGACAGTAGCCCGGCGCTGTTGGCGCCGAGGATGCGCAGCAGGTAGGGGTGGGCGGCGTCGAGCATGGCCTGCTTGACGGGGCGCCCGCGCTCGTCGCGCGCGCCGGCCAGGCCGGCGCTCAGCACGATGGCGGCGCGCGTGCCCTTTTCGCCGAGCTGGCGGATGATGGCCGGGATGGTGGCGGCCGGGGTGCAGATGATGGCCAGGTCGGGCGCGGCCGGCAGTTCGGCCACGCTGGCGTAGACCGGCTGGCCGAGCAGCTCGGTGTACTTCGGATTGACCGGATACACCGGGCCCTTGAAACCGCCCGCCGCCAGGTTGGCCAGCAGGGTTGCGCCCAGGCTGCCGGGCCGCTCCGAGGCGCCGACCAGGGCCACCGAGCGCGGTGCGAACAGGCTTGCCAGGTTGCGGGTGCTCATGCGGCGACAGCCCGCACGGCAAGCGTGCCCGGCGAAACCGGCGAATTGGCTAGACTGGGCTTCAAGCTCGGCTTCACTAAGAATATCTCCCCTTTTATGTCCAACAACAAGAACACAAAACCCGTTACCGACAGCCGCAAGGTCATCTACGCCGCCATCGTCGCCAACCTCGGCATCGCCGCCGCCAAGTTCTCGGTGGCCGCCGTCACCGGCAGCGCCGCCATGCTGGCCGAAGGCATCCACTCGGCGGTCGACACCGGCAACGAACTCCTGCTGCTGGTCGGCGAGAAAATCGCAGGCCGCAAGCCCGACGCGCGCCACCCCTTCGGCTACGGCAAGGCCGTGTATTTCTGGGCCCTGATCGTGGCCTTGTCCGTGTTCACGCTGGGCGGCGGGCTGTCGATCTACCACGGCATCCACAGCCTGCAGGAACCGGCGCCGCTCGAAGACCCGTTCTGGAACTACGTGGTGCTGGGCGTTGCCTTCCTGTTCGAAGGATACAGCTGGAACGTTTCGCGGCGCGCACTGAACAGCAACCGCCTGCCCGGCGCCACGCTCTGGCAGACCGTCAAGGCCAGCAAGGATGCCTCGGTGTTCACCGTCTTCATCGAGGACAGCGCGGCCCTGCTCGGCATCCTGGTCGCGGCCGGCGGCATCTGGCTCGGGCACCTGCTGGACAATCCCTACATCGACCCGGCCGCCTCGATCGCGATCGGGCTGCTGCTGGTGGGCGCGGCCTGGACCCTGGCGCGGGAGACCGGCGGCCTGCTGGTGGGAGAGAGCGTGGGCGTGGAACAGACCGGCCAGCTGAAGGACATCTTCCGCGCCGACCCCGCACTGGAAACCGTGGGCCAGCTGATGACCATGCAGCTCGGTCCCGACGACGTGCTGCTGACCGCCGCCGTGCGCTTCCGGCGCGGCATGCGCATCGATGAAGTCGACCTGGCGATCGCCCGCCTGGAAGCCGCGGTGAGGGAATTCGATCCGGCGATCCGGCGCGTTTATTTCGAGGCGGCGGCGCTGCGCTCGGCCAGCCGGTAGCGCTGTTCGGGCAAGGCCCGCAGCAGGGCCGATTGCGCCAGCAGCGCGGCCATCAGTTCGTCGACCAGCAGGGCCAGGTCGTGCTGGTGGAAGGCAGCCAGGGCCGGCAGTTGCGGCACGCTCGCCTGCAGCGCATGGGCGCGCGCCAGCGCCGTCACCGGCACCGCGGCAAGGGCGCCGCCGCCGGGCAGCTTGCCGCTCACGAAGCGCACCCGGTACTGGCGGTCGACCAGCATGGTCCCGCTCAGGAAACGCTCGACGCCGATGTCGAACAGGACCTGCCTGACCACCTCGGCGGCGCGGTCGGCGAGTTCGCGCCGGTTCTTGCGGCGGCGCGGAACCAGGAGCTGGGCGATCCAGGCCATCTGTGTGGTCCTCTGTTCAACACTGATTGACTAACGAGCAACATTTTATCAGCAGGTATTTATGCTGGCAATCAAGAATTGCGGGAGCCGGCAGAGAGGATGGCTGCAGGCCCCCCGCCGCCATATCGCCGGGGCAGCGTGCTAGAATGGCCGCGTGAATACCCTCTTGCGCACCCTGACCCTGTGGCTGGTCCTGCTGGCGGTTCCCTTCCAGGGAGTCGCCGCGGCGGCCATGCTCGGCTGCGGGGTGGGCAACATGGGGCATCCGGCGCCGGCTTCGTCCGCCGCGGCGGACATGGGCGCGGAGCATGCGCATCACGGCACGCATGGCGGCCAGCACCACGCCATGCCGGCTGCGGGCGCGGATGCGGACGACGGCCATCATTCGCCCCAGCACCACGGCAACGCCAAGTGCGGCGCCTGCTCGGCCTGCTCGATCGGTGCGGCCATCGTGCCGGCGCCCGTCCTCGCCCTGCCGGTGCATGCGCCGCCGCGCCTGGCGGCTCCGTTCTCGGCCGGGCTCCTGCCCTCGGTCGACCTCGACCTGCCCGAACGACCTCCCCGCTTCGTCCTCGCCTGATTTGCCGCTTGCCGCGCCGCTTGCCGCGCGGCCCTGTCGTATGCAACCAGAGAGGATTCCATGCCATCCGCCATCTTGCGCATTGCGCGCATTGCGCCATCCCGCGCGTCTTCAGCTTTCCTGAGCGCCGGCCTGCTGGCCGCCAGCTTCCATGCCGCCCACGCCGCCAGCGTGCCCGCCGCCGACCCGAACGCGCCGGTGCCGCCGACGCGCTACCAGACCGGCGCCGCCTACCAGCCGCGCCCGGCCGAACCGGCCACGCCCGACCAGGCCTGGAAGGAACAGAACCGCATCGTCGCGGCCACGCCGGGCCACGGCCACGCGATGCACGGCGCCGATCCGCACGCCGGGCACGCCATGCCTGCTGCGGCACCGGCCGATCCGCATGCCGGGCACGCCATGCCTGCTTCTTCACCAGCCGATCCACACGCCGGTCACGCCATGCCGGCTCCAGCACCGGCCGATCCGCACGCCGGGCACGCCATGCCTGCTGCCCCGGCCGATCCGCATGCCGGTCACGCCATGCCTGCTGCAGCACCTGCCGACCCGCACGCCGGCCACCGCCCAGCCGCGCCGGCGCACCAGCACCAGGGGCAGCACTGATGCCAGCCGCCCTCGTGACACGCGGCGCCCTGGCCGGCGCCGCCGCACTGCTGGCGGGCTGCGTCGGCGTGGCGCCGGATGGCGGGTTTGCCGCCGTCGCCGACGCGGCCCGTGCGCGCACCGGCGCCGAAGCGAAGCTGGTGCGCACCGAGGCCGACGAACGCGCGGTCGCCGACACCGTGCGCACCCTGCTGGCGCAGCCGCTGGGCCGTGAAGACGCGGTGCGCATCGCCCTGCTGAACCACCCGGGCCTGCAAGCCAGCTACTGGGACGCCGGCATCGCCCAGGCCGACCTGGCCCAGGCCGCGCGCCTGCAGAACCCGGGCTTCGGCTTCAAGCGCAGCGCCGGCGGCGGGTCGGTCGAGATCGAACGCTCGCTCACCGTCAACCTGGTGCAGGCGCTGACCCTGCCCCTGTCGCGGCGGCTGGAACAGGCGCGCTTCGACCAGGCGATCCTGGACGTGGGCGCCGCCATCGAGCGCCACGCCTTCGAGACCCGGCGCGCCTGGGCCGAGGCGGTGGCCGCGCGCCAGGGCCTGGACTACGCGCGGCGCGTGAACGCCGCCGCCGAAGCCAGCGCCGCGCTGACCGGCCGCATGACCCGCTCCGGCAACGCCAGCGCCCTCGACGGCGCGCGCGAACAGCTGTTCCATGCCGAAGCCGCCGCCGGCGTCATGCGTGCCGAGCAGGCGCTGGTGGCCAGCCGCGAACGCCTGGCGCGCCTGCTCGGCCTGTGGGGCGAACAAACCGCCTTCACGCTGCCGGAGCGCCTGCCCGACCTGCCCGCCGCGCCACTGGAGCCCGGCGCGACCGAGCGTCTTGCGCTGGAGCGCCGCGCCGACGTCCAGGCCGCGCGCCAGCAGGCGGCCAGCACGGCGGCGAATCTCGGCCTGACCCGCGCCACGCGCTTCGTCAACGTGTTCGAGCTCGGCCTGGAGCGCAAGAGCGAGACCGGCGAACCGCGCGCGCGCGGCTACGAAGTGTCGCTGGAACTGCCGCTGTTCGACTGGGGCGGCGCCCGCAGCGCGCGCGCCGAGGCGCTCTACATGCAGTCGCTGCGGCGCGTGGCCGAAACCGCGGTCAATGCGCGCAGCGAGGCGCGCGAACGCTACCTGGCCTACCGCGGCGGCTGGGACCTGGCGCGCCACTACCGCGACGAAGTCCTCCCGCTGCGCAAGAAGATCTCCGCCGAAGTCCTGTTGCGCTACAACGGCATGCTGGCCAGCACCTTCGAGCTGCTGCTCGATGCGCGCGAACAGGCCGGCGCCGTGAACGCCGCCATCGAGGCCCTGAAGGAATTCTGGATACAGGAAGCGGCATTGCAGCTGGCCCTGGGCGGCCCCGCGCCGCAGGCCGCCACCAACGAACACAAGGAACATGCACCATGACCACCCGCAGAGCATTCCTCGGCGGCGCCGGCACCCTGGTCGGCGCCGCGGCGGTCAGCCGCGCCGCCGCGGCCGGCCTGCCGGAAGCGCCGTACGCAGCGCACACCCAAGCCGCTGCGGCGTCGCCGGGCGCCACCGCCGCCCCGCTGGCCCCGCCCAACGGCCGCCCCTACCACCCGGTCGTCACCCTGAATGGCTGGTCCCTGCCCTGGCGCATGAAGGACGGCGTCAAGGAATTCCACCTGGTGGCCGAGCCCGTGGTACGCGAGCTCGCCCCCGGCATGCAGGCCAACCTGTGGGGCTACAACGGCCAGAGCCCGGGCCCGACCATCGAGGTGGTCGAGGGCGACCGGGTGCGCATTTTCGTCACCAACAAGCTGCCCGAGCACACCAGCATCCACTGGCACGGCCAGATCCTGCCTTGCGGGATGGATGGCGTGACCGGCCTGACCCAGCCCGGCATCGCCCCGGGCAAGACCTTCGTCTACGAATTCGTGGCGCGCCATGCCGGCACCTTCATGTACCACCCGCACGCCGACGAGATGCAGCAGATGGCGATGGGGATGATGGGCTCCTGGGTCACCCATCCGAAGGACCCGCGCCAGCATGCGGTCGAGCGCGACTACGTGATGCTGCTCGGCGCCTTCGACATCGAGCCGGGCAGCTACACGCCGCGCACCAACACCATGCTCGACTTTAATTTGTGGACCATGAACAGCCGCGTCTTCCCCGGCGTCGATCCGATGGTGGCGCGCCTGGGCGACCGGGTACGCATCCGCGTCGGCAACCTCACCATGACGAACCACCCGATCCACCTGCACGGGCACCGCTTCGAGGTGGCCGGCACCGACGGCGGCTGGGTGCGGCCGGAAGCACGCTGGCCGGAAGTGAGCGTCGACGTCGCCGTGGGCCAGATGCGCGCCATCGAGTTCGTGGCCGACAATCCCGGCGACTGGGCCTTCCACTGCCACAAGTCGCACCACACCATGAACGCGATGGGCCACGAGGTGCCGAACCTGATCGGCGTCGACCACCGCGGCGTGGCCGAGAAGATCAACGACCTGATCCCCGGCTACATGGTGATGGGCGACAAGGGTGGCTCGATGGGCGACATGCGAATGCCGCTGCCGGAAAACACCCTGCCGATGATGACCGGGCGCGGCCCCTTTGGCAACCTGGAAATGGGCGGGATGTTCACGGTGCTGAAGGTGCGCGAGGGGCTGGCGCGCGGCGACTACCGCGACCCGGGCTGGTACCGGCACCCGGCCGGCACGGTGGCGCGCGAGTGGCATGGCGACCTGCCGCCGGCCGCACAGGCACCGGGCACGGCGCCCGCTCCAGCAGAAGGCGCGGCATCGGCGCGCAAGCCGCAGCAACACCGGCATTGAGGCGTTTTTTGGCGCACCCATGCAGGCCGCATTGAAGGAAAGGCTTGAATAATCGACAATCTAACTGTCGACTTCCAGCCTTTCTTTCCATGACCCTCTCTCGTACCGGATGCATTCTTGCCGCTGTCCTGGCCGGCGCTGCCGCCCTCCCCGCCCATGCTGCCCGCGTGCAGGAAGTGCGCATGCAGGACCTGCCCGCCTTCCTGGCCAGGAACGACACCGTCGTGGTGCAGTTCACCTCGCCCGACCCCAAGTGCCGCTACTGCATCGGCGCCGACAGGGCCTTCGACAAGGCCGTCGCGCCGGCGCGCGATGCCAGGGTCAGGTACGTGCGCGTGCAGTGGCCGGTGTGGCACAGGTTCCCGGATTTCGGCAAGCTCCCCAAGCCGATCGGCCTGCCCGAGCAGATGGTATTCCGGCGCGGCACGGCGATCGGGACCGTCGGCGGCAGGCTCGAGGACAGCAGCGATTTCCTCGCCAAGGTGGCGCAGATCCAGGCCAACCCGAAAGACCCGAAGGATTTCTACCGCGACCTACAGGCCGCCGTGCCCACAGCGCCGGCGACCCCTGCTGCGCCGCTCTCCGCCGAAGAAGAACGCCTGACGCGGCTCATGGCGCGCAAGGACCTGCTGGGCGGGATCGTGACGTTCTGCGCACGTACCTTCCCCGCCGCCGGACCGGGCGTGCAGGATGCCTACGGCGCCTGGCAGGCGACGCACAAGCCGGCGCTCGACCAGGCGGCCGTGGTGATGATGGCGCGTTCCAGCCGCAGCGATGCCGCTGCCGCCAGCGCAGTGGTGCGCGACGAGCAGCAACGGCTGCAAGCCTGGACCGTCGGCAGCCTCGGCATCAGCCAGGACCGCAAGCCGACGGCCGAGGATTGCGAAAAGATCGGGCGTGGACTGACGTCGCTGCCCGAGATTGCGGCCTGAGATCGCCGCCGGAATCGTCCCTTGGCGCGTCAGGCCGCCGCGCGCGCCGTCACCGGATAGCCGGCGTCGTCGATCGCCGCCGCGATCCGGTCCAGGTCGGCGCTGCTGTCGATCTTCACCTTCCCCGTCGGCAGGTCGATCTCGACTTTGGCGGCGGCGTCGATGCCCTGCACAGTTTTCGTCACGCGGCCCACGCAATGGCCGCAGCTCATGCCTTCGACAGTCAGTTCGTACATGGTGTGTTCTCCTTTCGATGGGGGCAGGCTGGTCCCGCCCGTTGATGATGGCATGCTTGCCGCATGCATGCCCGATGGTGCGGGCGCCGCCCGATGCGGCGCGGCCGGCCGCCAGCGCCGCAGCAGCAGCGCGTTGCTGACCACGCTCACTGAGCTGAGCGCCATGGCGGCGCCGGCCAGCATCGGGTTCAGCAGGCCAAAGGCGGCCAGCGGAATGCCGACGACATTGTAGGCAAAGGCCCAGCCCAGGTTCTGGCGGATCTTGCGGTAGGTGCGCTGCGACACCGCGATGGCGTCCGCCACCAGGGTTGGATCGGCGCGCATCAGCGTGATGCCGGCGGTATGCATGGCGACGTCGGTGCCGCCGGCCATGGCGATGCCGACGCCCGCCGCGGCCAGGGCCGGCGCATCGTTGATGCCGTCACCGACCATCGCCACCTTGCGCCCGGCCGCGAGCGCACGCTGCACGTGCTCGGCCTTTTCGCCAGGCAGGACCCCGGCGGCGAAATCCTCGATGCCGACCGCCGCCGCCACCGCGCGCGCCGCGCCCTGGTTATCGCCGGTCAGCATGCTGGTGCGCACACCCATCGCCTGCAGGCGCGCCACCGCGGCCGGCGCCGTGGCGCGCACGCGGTCGCCAAAGGCGAGCAGGCCCAGCACCTCAGGCTGGCCGCCCTGCTCGCGCAGCAGCCAGGACACGGTCCGGCCTTCGGCTTCGTGGCGCGCGGCCACCTCCTGCCACGGCCCAAGCGCGGCGCCGAGTTCCGCGGCCAGGCGCGCGTTGCCGAGCCAGACGCGCGCGCCGTCCACGACCGCCTGCACGCCGCGCCCCGGCAGGGCCTGGGCCGCGCCGGCCGGCTGCAGGACCAGGCCGCGCTGCCGGGCCAGCTCGCCCACGGCGTGCGCCAGCGGATGGCTGCTGGCCCGCTGCACGGCGGCCGCCAGCGCCAGCGCCAGTTCGGGCTGCCCGCTCTCGATCGCGGCAACGACCGGCCGGCCCTCGGTCAGGGTGCCGGTCTTGTCGAACACCACGGTATCGACCGCATGCGCGGTTTCCAGCGCCTCGGCGTCGCGGATCAGGATGCCGTGACGCGCCGCCACGCCGGTGCCGACCATGATCGCGGTCGGCGTCGCCAGGCCCAGCGCGCAGGGGCAGGCGATCACCTGCACCGCCACCGCGTTCAGCAGCGCGCCCTGCCAGTCGCCGGTGGCCAGCCACCAGCCGACAAAGGTGATCGCGGAAATCACCAGCACGGCCGGCACGAACACCGCGCTGACACGGTCGACCAGGCGCTGGACCGGCGCCTTGACCGCCTGCGCGTCTTCCACCTGGCGGATGATCTGCGACAGCAGGGTCGCCGCGCCGACCGCCGTCACGCGTACCAGCAGCAGGCCTTCGCCGTTCACGGCGCCCCCGGTGACGCGCTCGCCCGGCCCCTTGGCCAGCGGCAGGCTCTCGCCGGTGAGCAGCGATTCGTCGAGGTGGCTGCGGCCCTCTTCCACCACGCCGTCGGCGGCGACGCGCTCGCCCGGCCGCACCAGCAGCAGGTCGCCAATGCGTAGCGCGCCGGCGTCGATCAAGCGGTCCTGGCCGCCGCGCCGCACCAGGGCCTCGGTGGCGCGCAGCGATTCCAGCGCGCCGATCGCTTCCAGGGTCTGGCGCCGGGCGCGCGCTTCCAGCCACTTGCCGAGCAGGACCAGGGTGATGACGACCGCCGAGGATTCGAAATACAGGTGGGCGGCGCCGTGCCCGCCGGCCAGCAGCAGGTAGACCGACAGGCCGTAGGCCGCGCTGGTGCCGAGCGCGACCAGCAGGTCCATGTTGCCGGCGCCGGCGCGCAGCGCCTTCCAGCCGGCGCGGTAGAAGCGCG
The DNA here is from genome assembly GCF_057801335.1 of Massilia sp. BAP21. Classification (NCBI taxonomy): domain Bacteria; kingdom Pseudomonadati; phylum Pseudomonadota; class Betaproteobacteria; order Burkholderiales; family Oxalobacteraceae; genus Massilia; species Massilia sp. BAP21. The sequence continues at coordinate 4,301,544 of NZ_CM173596.1, read as the reverse complement.
CGCCGAGCCAGAACTGCACCGGGGTGGCCAGCAGCCATTGCAGCCAGCCCGGCAGCGTCCAGCCGGCGCCGGCCAGCTGGCCGAGCATCGGCAGCATCAGCGGCGCGCTCAGCAGCGCGGCGGCGGCCACCGGCCACCAGGCCGGCAGGGCGCGCGCCGGCGCGGAGGCGCGCAGCGGCGCGGCCTCGATCGCGGCGGCCTCGTAGCCGGCCCTGCGCACGGCGTCGACGATGGCGGCGCTGTCCGCCGCGCCGCGCACGCTGGCGCGCTCGAGGGCCAGGTTGACGCTCGCGTCCTCGACCCCGGGCACCGCGCGTAGCGCCTTCTCCACACGCGCCACGCAGGATGCGCATGTCATCCCGGAAATATCAAAGCTTGCCGCGCCGGGCTTGGCATGCTGTTCGAGGCTGTTGTTCATGGTTCATCTCCTTCCGATACCCACAGCATATTGCTTCCCATCGTGGGAAGGTCAAGCGCCGCTGCCGGGCAGCATGGCGAAGACGATTGAGCCGGTCGGTGGCATCGCCGTCCTGCCAGAACTTTACGGCAGAGGCGGCGTCGAAGCTGTAACTCGTCAGTATCCCACTTCCTGGAGGATGCATGAAGACCGCATTGCGTACCGTATTGCTCGTTTCACCCTGCCTGCTGCTGGCAGCCTGCAGCCATTCCGACGACGACTCCCAGGCCGAAGAGGCGCGCGTGCAGGTGGTCGGCCAGGCGCCGGGCCCCACGCCCTTCGTCGCCAACCTGACACTCTCGCTCGACGACTTTACCCACCTGTCGAGCGTGTCGTACACCATCGCCGCCCGGCCCGGCACCTTTTCGAAGCCGATGAGCGCTACCTACACCCGCGCCTGGATCGAGCGCACCGGCGCCTGGCGCGCGGCCGACCGGCGCCTCGTCATTCCGGTGTTCGGGCTGTATGCAGGGTATGCCAACGGCGTCACGGTCAGCGCGGCATTCGAGGACAAGTCGACCGACGACGAGCAGGTGAGCGTGTCCACGCCGGCCTATACAGGGCAGGCCGCAGTCTACAACACGCCCGACGTCAGGACCGCGCGCAGCGCCACGGCGGCGCCGGGGTTCGACTACATGCTCATCAAGAGCAGCAACCACGCGCCGGTCGTGCTCGACACCGACGGCAATTTCCGCTGGCTGGGCGCCGAACCCTACTCCTCGCCCTCGACCTGGTTCAGCGGCGACGCCTTTTATGTCGGCAACGCCGTCGCGCCGGAACTGCGCCGCTTCGACCTGACCGGCGCCTTTACCAACGTTCCGCTCGCCTCTACGCGCTATACCAACTTCCACCACGACCTGTCGGCCGGCAAGAAGGGCTTGCTCGCCGAGCTCGATGCGAACGATGGCGGGGTGCCGAAGATCGAATCCATCCTGGTCGAAATCGGCACCGACGGCGCCATCCTGAAAGAATGGGACCTCGGGCCGATCTTCCGCGCCGCCATGCAAGCCGGTGGCGACGATCCGTCGAACTTCGTGCGCGACGGTACCGACTGGTTCCACATGAATTCCGCCATCTACGTGCCGGCCGACGATTCGCTGCTGATCTCCAGCCGCGAAAACTTCGTCGTTAAGCTCGACTACCAGACCGGCAAGATCAAGTGGCTGTTCGGCGACACCACCAAGCACTGGTATGTCGATTATCCGTCACTGCGCGCACTGGCGCTCGAACTCACCTCGGGCAAGGCGCCGATCGGCCAGCATACGCTCTCGGTCACCCCGAACGGCGAACTGCTGCTCTTCAATAACGGCCTGGGCAGCCTGAACCAGCCGGCGGGCACCGCACCCGGGGTCACGCGCGACTTCAGCACACCCTCGCGCTACGCGATCGACGAGAAGAAGCGCACCGCTGCCGAGGTCTGGACCTACGCTCCCGAACCGCCGATCTATTCGGACATCTGTTCCAGCACCTATGAAACCACGCCCGGCAACTACCTGATCGGGTACGCGGCGACGGCAGGCCGCACGCGCAGCAAGCTGCGCGCAATCAGCGGCAGCGGCCAAATCGCCTTCGACTACGAGTACCCGACCTTGAACTGTGCAACGGTGTTCATTGCCCAGCCCATCGCGTTCACGGGCATTGTGCTGAAATAAGGCGCGGGCGCAAGGCCGCAGCCACGGAGCCGGCAGCGCTAGCGGCGCGGGACGGGCGAAGGTGGCAGCGGCGCCATCGGGCGGACCAGGTAGCGCATGTCCGCCCGGTCCGCGCTGACCGCCGCCGTCACCACGAAGCTGTCGCGGCCCAGCCGCGGCGGCAGCGACTGCGCACCGGCAAGCCGGCTCGGCCCGACATCGGCTGCACGCAGGATGAGTTGCACTTCGAACTCGATGCCTGGCACCGCGAACTGGGCCAGCAGCTGGTGCAGGGCGGCCGCCATGTCGCCGCTGGGCAGGAAACGGCCGAAGCGCGACCGGTCGAGTGGCCCGATGCGCAGGCGCACCCGCAGGTCGGGACGCCAGCTGCGCGCACCGAGCACCGTGTTGTCGCCGAGGCGGGCGGCGCCGAGCGCGCTCTGTTCATGTACGGCGAGGCGGCTCCAGTGCCCCACCGTTTCCTGCAGCGTTACCGGCACGCCGAAGTAGCCCGCCAGCAGGCTGCGCAGCACGGCCGCCGAGCGCGGGCGCTGGTGCAGTAAACCCGCGAAGTAGGCCAGCGACGCCGCCGGCACGCGGGTTGCCGCTTCGGTTGCCGCGCCACTGCCGGCGGCTCCGGCCAGGGCCAGCAGGCGCGGCATGAAGCGGTCAGCCCCGTATGCCAGGTCGTGTTCGACGCGGTGCTTGCTCCAGGCCCCGTAGTACAGGGCCAGCATGCGCCCGGACAGGATGTCGAGAAAGGCGCGCGGCGCCTCGTCCCCGTGCGCCGATTGCCATTGCTGGATGCGCTCGGTGTCGTGCAGGGGCAGCGCGCCATGGACGCCAAGCAGGCCCATGAAGCCTGGCGTGAGCAGGAACTGCGGCGCCTGCGGCGCGTCCGTGTCGAGCGCGCGCAGGTCCTCGATCTCGCCCGCCGGGAAACCCAGGCGCAGGCTGTTCGCGAAGCGTAAGTGCGCGCGCCAGGCCTGCTCGCGCGGCACGCCCTGCTCTTCCAGCCAGCGCAGCAGGATCGTCACCGCCTGGGCGAACTCGAAGGCCTGCGGCGCCGCCAGCAGGCGTTCGACCACGCCCAGGCGGCCCACGCTCACGTCGCTTCGGCGCTGTGTGGGGCGCATGCGAGGATTTCCTGGCCGCTGCGGGCAGAGACGATCTCGAGCCGGGTGAAGCAGTTGATCTGGCTGTTCAGGGCAAAGTAGCGGTCCATCACCTGGGCGAACACGTACAGGCTGGCGCCGGCAAAGGCGTCTTCGTCAAGCGTCATGCGGATGCCGATGCCGGGCATCAGGGTCGATACCGGCCGGGTGCGGATCCAGGCGCGCATGCTGCCGTGTTCCAGCTTCACGATGCCGCCGATCTGGCGCCGCGCGCCGGCCGACTTCGGCAAGTCGTACAGGGTCAGCATCTTCTGCAGGTCGCCCAGCCCGGCCTCGGTCAATCCGGCATGGTTCAGCGAGAGATGGGCGATCAGGCGCCAGTGCGCGCCCTTGCCGTCGAAGCGGCGGCTCGGCGTTGGCGTGCGCAGCAGGCGCCAGGGCGCGCTGTTCGACGCCGACTCGGCGATCAGGACGGCGCCCGGGCCGCCCGCCCCCAACTGCGCCGGCAGGTCGCGGTTGCTGCAGGTGAGTTCGGTCGACACCGTCGCCCCGGCCGCCTCGCTGGGCCGGAAATCGGCGTCGACCAGCGCCAGCCGGACCTCGTGCCCGGGACTGACCTGGGCCAGCGTCTCGTCGCGCCGCGCGACCCAGAAGTGCGCGCCGCCGCTTCCCGGCGCATCGTGGCCCACGGCGTACAGCGGCGCGAACTCGGTGATGCTGCTGGCTCCACTTCCCGCGCGCGCTTCGCGCACCAGGCGCACCCGGTCGATGCTGTGGATTTCGTAGGAGGCCGCGTGCGCCGAATCGGCTGCCAGCGGATAGTCGGCCCGGGTGTGGGACAGCTGGATCGGATCGCCGCCCTTGCGGAACAGGTTCACCACCGGCGTGCAGCCGGGCAGCAGGTGCTGGGGCGACAGCGGCGCCAGCAGGCGTGCCTCGGGTGTGTCGGCGGCCGGCGCGTGCAGCGGCAGGTGCAGCGTGAAGCGCACGCAGCCGGCCGGCAGCACGCGCGCCATGGCCGCGAGGTCGACCTCGACGAAGGCGAATTTTTCCGGATAGCTGAAGTACTCGGTGAGCAGGCGAAAGGCCGGATGCGAGCGGCCGCTGTCGGGCAGGATGGCGTCCTCCGGCGCCAGGCCGGCCAGCTGCAGCGGCACCCGCCCGAGCGCCTGCCAGGCGCCGTCCGCGGCCTGGATCCAGGCCCCTGCCGCGTGGATGAACAGGGCGTCGAGCAGGGCTGCGCGCAGCGAGGCGTCGGCGTCGACGAACAGGCGCACGCGTCCGATCCCGCGCGCGCACAGCGCACCGAGCGAACCGCGCACGCCGAACTCGATCGCGATGCAGGCGCCCACCCCGCGCGGCAGGCGCACCGCACCCGGCGGCCGCGCGGCGGCGAACGGCGCCGCAAAGGAAGCGCGCAGGACCCGCAGCGGCCCGGCCAGGACCGGGTAGACGGTGCGGAAGTGGCAGATCGTGCCTTCGACCGGCACGCTGCGCAGGGCCGTGCCGCGCGCCAGCTCGGCGAACTCGCCGCTGTCGCCGGCACCGTCCTGGGCCAGGCGGGCGACCGAATACGAGGGCAAGGGCCGCAGGTAGTGCGGATACAGGCTTTCGAGCAGCGACTCGGTGAACTTCGGGTAGTCGTCGTCGAGCCGCTTGTGGATGCGCGCGCTGAGCAGCGCCACCGACTGGATCAGGCGCGCGACACCGGGGTCTTCGATACTGTCGCCGGCCAGGTGCAGGGCGCCGGCGGGATTCGGATAGCGCCGCGCAAACTCGCGCGCGAATTCCCCGAACAGGCCCAGCTCTTCCTCGAAATACCGCAGAAGCTCATCCATGTGCTCTCCGCAAAAATTGCTGAAGACCAAGATGCATGCTCCCATCGGGGCGGTGGGCCGGCATTGACGGCGCTCAGGTGTCGGACGGCAGGTGTCGCACATCGGCCCGGCGCAAACGCTGCCGTTTTTTTCCATCCTTGCCGAAAACGCTGAGCAGGCACAAAGCACATGGTTTCCTTGGTGCAACCTTTACGCCCGCACACCATGCCGATGCGCAGCCTGGGTAGGCTTCTTCTGCAGCCGGGCAGGTGCAGCGTGGCGGCCCGGATGGCGACATGTCCCGACCTGGAAGCGCCGGGACTGCGATACGGGATGCCTCTCGGGATGGCGCAGTTCGCGCCCCGACCTCGTCCAGCTCGTCAGCGCATCTACCTCTTCATCATCGGGCCGGCTTCGCTGCCGTCGCCCTTCACCAAGGAGTCTTGCAATGAAATACCTGGGTATTCTGGTACTGTTGGCCTGGACCAGCTCGTCCGTCGCCGCCGATCCGCCTGGCGCCGCGCTGAAGGATTTATTTGAGAAGGCACGCTACGAAGAATTTGTACCGATGGCCGAGCGCCTTGCTGCAACCGGCGACGCCGAAGCGCAGTTCTACCTGGCCCAGGCCTACCATGGCGGCAAGGGCGTGGACGAGGACGCAGGACGCGCCCTCGAACTGTACGAAAAGGCCGCAAGGAATGGCCACGCGCGGGCCATGAATCAGCTTGGGCGCCTCGTCCTGCACGAGGCCGAACAACCCGGCCAGGCGGCAGCGCTGTTCCAGCGCGCGATAAAGATGGGCGGCGCCGACCTGGCCAGCACCGATCTCGATATCGCACGCTGGATGTCATGCACCGAGGAACGTAACCCCGGCGCGTGCACGCATGCGGCCCAGGCTTACCAGGCCGAATGGGAACGTACCCGCGCCGACGATGCGCTCGCCAAAGCGCTCGATGCCCTGGCAGCCAACTGCGAACATGCCGCGCGCCCCAGCCGTGGCGCGTCGGGACAGTTCGAACTGCCGCCCCCAAACGCCTGCGCCGATGCAATCGCCCTCTCGGAACGCGGCGCAAGCGCAGGCAGCCTGTCTGCCACACACGCACGGGCGCGCCTGGCAGCCATGGTCGGCGACAACCCGGCCATGCTCGCATGGCTGGAGCGCGGCGCCGGCGGGGGGTATGCGAAGTCCAGCGAACAGCTGGGCGCCCTGTACGCGGCCGGCGAAGGCGTGCCGGCGAGCCAGGAGCAGGCCCGGGAATGGTACGAAAAGGCCGTCGCCGCTGGCAGTACGCGCGCGTCGTCCTGGCTGACCGCGTATTGGGAAGCGGCGGCCCGCGACACGACCGACCGGAGCAGGGTCAAGCAGGCACTGGACGCGCTGATGCGGCTCCATCCCGACGAGCAGCGCGACGCCTTTGACGCCGCCGCGCGCCTGGAGTACCTGGAGACGTTTGCGCGCAACGCCGAAGATGGGCCGTCCTTGAAAGAGCCGCTGGCGCGGACCATTTGCGTGCCCGAACTGGAGAGCGGCCGTGCCCATGCTTGGCGGATTCATGCGTTGAACGGTCCGGACACCGGGGACGACGAGACGGAAGAGTTGGCCGGCATCGCGCAGGGACGAACCGGAAAATCGGGCTGCCTGCGTCTTGCCCCTGAGGCGGCGCGCAATATCCACGCAATATTCAAGCGCGGGGCAACGCCGCTACTCGCGGTAGCGCAACAGCATTACATCCTTGCCCTGGGTCCTGCCGGCGAAAAGGTCCGTACGGTCACACTCGCACCACATCTTCATCAGCACACGCACGGTTGCGGATGCGGACACCGTCATGAGGAATAACACGGGGCCGAAAGCGAAAGCAGGAATCGAAGAGAAAGACGAACAGGAATAGGAGTAGGAACAGGAAGCGGGAAAAGAAAAAAGCCACCTTGCGGTGGCTTTTTTCTTTGAAACTTTGGCGGAGACGGTGGGATTCGCCTACATGTTGCAGGCCGCCCGCGCGCGAGTACGCGCGCGGCTTCGAATCCTACCCGCAAGGCGCGCAGGCGCCTTGCTCGTCTGCGCTGCTGCGGGAAAGAAAAAAGCCACCTTGCGGTGGCTTTTTTCTTTGAAACTCTGGCGGAGACGGTGGGATTCGAACCCACGATACGGGTATAAGCCGTATGCATCCTTAGCAGGGATGTGCCTTCGGCCACTCGGCCACGTCTCCAATCAGCTCTTAACAATGTTGCTCGTTGTCGCTGAGTGCAGGCATATTAATGGCCACGCCCCGTTTGGTCAAGGAAGCACGGCCAAAAATATGAAAAAAGTTAAGCTTTCTCCAGATCAAAAGCTTTATGCAGGGCACGAACGGCCAGCTCCATGTATTTTTCGTCGATCAGCACCGAAATCTTGATCTCGGATGTCGAGATCATCATGATGTTGATGTTCTCGTCGGCCAGGGTGCGGAACATCTGCGATGCAACGCCGACGTGGCTGCGCATGCCCACGCCCACCGCCGAGACCTTCGAGACCTTGGCGTCGCCGACGATGCGGGTGTAGCCGAGCTGCTCCTTCTGGCTTTCCAGGACCGCCAGGGCGCGCTGGTAGTCGCCGCGCGAGACGGTGAAGGTGAAGTCGGTCTTGCCGTCCACCGATTGGTTCTGGATGATCATGTCCACTTCGATGTTCGCGTCCGACACCGGGCCCAGGATGTGGAAGGCGACGCCGGGCTTGTCCGGCACGCCGAGGACGGTGATCTTGGCTTCATCACGGTGAAAAGCGATACCGGAGATGACGGCTTGTTCCATGTTGGTTTCTTCCTCAAACGAAATCAGGGTGCCCGAATTGGCTTCCTCGGCCAATGGCATCAGGGGGTCGGTCAGCGACGACAGCACACGCGTCGGGACCTGGTAGTTACCGGCGAACTCGACCGAGCGCGTCTGCAGCACTTTCGATCCGAGCGAAGCCAGCTCCAGCATTTCTTCAAACGTGATCTTTTCCAGGCGCCGCGCCTCGTCGACCACGCGCGGGTCGGTCGTGTAGACGCCGTCGACGTCGGTGTAGATCAGGCATTCGTCGGCCTTCAGCGCGGCGGCAATCGCCACGGCCGAGGTGTCGGAACCGCCGCGGCCCAGGGTCGAGATGTTGCCCTGCTCGTCCACGCCCTGGAAGCCGGTGATGATGACGATCTTACCTGCCTCGAGGTCGCCGCGCACGCGCGAGTCGCCGATCGACTGGATGCGCGCCTTGGTGAACGAGGAATCGGTGCGGATGCCGACCTGCCAGCCGGTGTAGGAGACGGCATCCTTGCCGATGGCCAGCAGCGCCATCGCCAGCAGGCCGACCGATACCTGCTCGCCGGTCGAGGCGATCATGTCCAGTTCGCGCGGGTCCGGCTGGTCCATGATGGCCTTGGCCAGGCCGATCAGGCGGTTGGTTTCGCCCGACATTGCCGACGGCACCACGACGATCTGGTGCCCCGCGTCATGCCACTTGGCGACGCGGGCCGCAACGTTCTTGATACGGTCCGTCGAACCCATCGACGTACCACCGTATTTGTGGACAATTAAAGCCATAAAAGGAGCTTCCCAGCTTGAAAATGATAAAAGGGGATAATCACTCTAGCATGCTGCATCGCAAAATCACAAGAGAGGGAAGTCCGAAAAGCTATACGGAATCAAAATAAAGTAATACGTTTTACGTCTTACAACCTTTCCGTCCGGGACTCCCAACGCAGGGCGATGCGCTCGCCGGCGTCCTGACTGAAGTGGTGGCAATCCATGCCCAGCCCGGCCGCGTACAGCAGATCCGCACCGCTGCTGACGATGGGCAGGCGCGCGCGCTCCCAGGCCGGCACGTCGGCCGCCTGGTAGTGCGCCTTCAGGCCGCGCGTCGGACGGTTCGGCGCCAGCTTCAGGCGCTCGCCGCCCTTGCGGAAGTCGATTACCAGCGGCTGCCCGCGCAGCCAGGCTGCATCGAAGCCGACCTCGGCCGCCTCGAAATGCAGCACGCCGCCGTAGGCCGGAAAGACCAGCGCGGCTTCACCCTTCCAGCTAAAACCTTCGCCCAGCTTCTCGATCACGCCTTCGTCGTCCGGGTCGCGCATGCCGGCCAGATCGGCCAGCTTCGGCGTGATGTACAGGCGGTCGCGGTGGCGCCGGATGTGGCAGGCCGGGTGCGTCACCAGCAACTGGGCGTCGTGGCGGGCCTCGACCAGCTGCGCCACCATTTCCACCAGCCACGCCGTAGACGGCATCGCCAGGCCTTGCTGGCGGAACCAGTGGCGCAACATGTTGTAGGCGCGGTCGAGCGACATGGCGCGCACGCGTGCGACATCCACGGCGCCGTCGACCAGGCTGGCCGCCAGGTCCTGCGCCGCCAGCTCGTCGAGCAGGCGCTGGGCCGATTGCGCATGCGCGGCGCTACGCGCGAAGCGCTGCTGGAAGCCGGGAAAGGCCTGGGCCAGCGCCGGCATCACCGTGTGGCGCAAGGCATTCCGGGCATAGCGCGGATCGTGGTTCGATTCGTCCTCGACCCAGGCCAGACCGTGTTCGTCGGCATAGGCTTCGAGTTCGGCGCGCGCCAGCGGCAGCAGCGGGCGCGCCATCACCAGGCTGGGGTTGCCCAGCAGTTCGGGGGCGCTGTTGGCTGCATCCATGCCCGACAAGCCGGCCGGTCCCGAGCCGCGCAGCAATTGCAGCAGCACGGTCTCGGCCTGGTCGTCGAGGTGGTGGGCGGTCAGCAGCAGGCCGGCGCCGTGTTCGCGGCACAGCTCGCCGAGCGCGCGGTAACGGAGTTTGCGCGCCGCCGCCTCGATGCCGGCACCGCCCTGCTCCACCGCTACCCGGCGATGGTCGACAGTGGCGCCGAGCGCGGCGGCTGCCGCCTCGACGTGCGCCAGCCAGGCATCGGCGTTCGGACTCAGGCCGTGATGGACGTGGAAAGCAAACAAGGACACGCCATGCTGGCGGCACCAGTTGGACGCCAGGTGCAGCAGGACCATCGAATCGAGGCCGCCGCTACAGGCAATGGCAAGGGAGGAAGAAGAGACTTGCTCGCGCAGCGCCGCGAGGGCGCGCGCGAAAATGGCCGGGACTTGCCCGGCTGAAGAACTACTCACTGAACATCTCGAATGAAGGAAGAACTTACTCTTCGGTCGGCAGGGTTTCCTTGAACTTGCCGTAGGCCATCAGCTTCTGGTGACGGGCTTCGAGCAGGTCCTTGGTCTTCATGCCCTGGAACTGGCGCAGGGTATCGGCCAGCGCGCGTTTCAGCATCTGCGCCATGCCTTTCGGATCGCGGTGGGCGCCGCCCAGCGGTTCGGTAATGATCTTGTCGATCACGCCCATCGCCTTCAGGCGGTGCGCGGTCAGGCCCAGGGCGTCGGCCGCGTCCGAGGCGCGCTCCGAGGTCTTCCACAGGATCGAGGCGCAGCCTTCCGGCGAGATCACCGAGTAGGTCGCGTATTGCAGCATCAGCACCGCGTCGCCGACGGCGATCGCCAGCGCGCCGCCGGAGCCGCCTTCGCCGATGATGGTGGCGATCAGCGGCACTTTCAGCTCGGCCATGACATACAGGTTATGGCCGATCGCTTCCGACTGGCCGCGCTCTTCGGCGTCGATGCCGGGGAAGGCGCCTGGCGTATCGACGAAGGTGAAGATCGGCAGGTTGAACTTTTCCGCCAGCTTCATCAGACGCATGGCCTTGCGGTAGCCTTCGGGCTTCGGCATGCCGAAGTTGCGCATCGCGCGCTCTTTGGTATCGCGGCCCTTCTGGTGGCCGATGACCATGCAGGCCTGGCCATTGAAGCGGGCCAGGCCGCCGATGATCGACTGGTCGTCGGCGAAGGTACGGTCGCCGTGCAGCTCGTGGAAGTCGGTGAAGATCGCGTTCACGTAGTCCATGGTGTAGGGACGCTGCGGGTGGCGCGCGATCTGCGACACTTGCCATGGGGTGAGCTTGGCGTAGATATCCTTGGTCAGCTGCTGGCTCTTCTTGGCCAGGCGGTCGATTTCTTCCGAAATATCGACAGCCGAATCGTCCTGGACGAAGCGGAGCTCTTCGATTTTCGAATCGAGCTCGGCAATCGGCTGCTCGAAGCTGAGGAAAGTTGTTTTAGTCATTGTACCTCCGGGGTTGTTCTGTGGCCGCACCGGCGCGGGGCCGGCGGACCTGATTCGGCGCTATTCTACCGCAGCCTAGACCGTATCGGACGCGCCATCAGACCCATTTACAGGGTCGAGACTGCGCCACAAATACCAGGTGGCGACGGTGCGCCAGGGTTCCCAGTTCGCCGCGACTTCGCGCGCATCGCTGCGCGACACCGGCTCGCCGGAAAAATAATTCTGGCTGATGCCCTGGATCAGGCCGGCGTCGTCCAGGGGCAGGACGTTCGGCCGCAGCAGATTAAATATCAAAAACATCTCGGCTGTCCAGCGGCTGATGCCGCGGATCCGGACCAGCTCGGCAATCACGGCCTCGTCGTCCATCTGCGACCACAGGTTCGCGTGCACGCGCTTGGCCTTGAAGTGGTCGGCCAGGTCGAGGATGTATTCGGTCTTGCGCTTCGACAGGCCGCAGGCGGCCAACCCCTCGCCGCCGAGCTTGATCACTTGCGCCGGGGTCAGTTTCGGACAGGCCAGTCCGAGCTTGGTCCAGGCGGCGTCGGCGGCTTTCGGCGTGACCTGCTGGCCGACGATGGAACGGGCCAGCGTCGTGAACGGGTCCGGGTGGCCCTTCAGGTGCATGTCGCCGATCTGCGGAATCAGGCGCTTCATGATGCGGTCGCGCCGCATCAGCTCCGCCTTGGCCTCGGCCCAGTAGGCGGGAACGTCGAGTTCCGGCGCCGCCGTCCCTGGGCCGGCCTTGTCCTGTTCGGCTGCCATTATGCGCGGCGCCAATTCGTCGTGCCGTCCGGCTTGTCTTCGAGGATGATCCCGGCGGCAGTCAGTTCGGTGCGGATGCGGTCGGCCTCCGCAAAATTGCGTGCCTTCTTGGCGGCGGCGCGTTGCTCGATCAGCGAGGCGATCTGCGTTTCGTCGAGGCCGCCCTCGCCTGCGCCCACGCCGGCTTGCAGGAAGTCCTGCGGCGCGCGTTCGAGCAGGCCGAGCACGCCGGCCAGGGCTTTCAGCCGGCGCGCGGTGTCGATTGACTTGGTGCGGTTGACTTCGCTCGCCAGGTCGAACAGCTCGGCCACGGCCAGCGGCGTGTTGAAATCGTCGTCCATCGCTTCGCGGAAGCGCACCGCGTGTTCCTCGTTCCAGTCGACCTCAGGCGCTTCGTTGCCCAGGTCGACGTCGGCGAGCGCCGTGTACAGGCGCGTCAGGGCCGCCTTGGCATCGTCGATGTGCACGTCCGAGTAATTCAGCGGGCTGCGGTAGTGCGAGCGCAGGATGAAGAAGCGCACGACTTCGGCGTCGTACTTCTTGAGCACGTCGCGGATGGTGAAGAAGTTGCCCAAGGACTTGGACATCTTTTCGTTATCGACGCGCACGAAACCGTTGTGGATCCAGTAGTTCACCATCGGGCCACCAAACGCGCCTTCGCTCTGGGCGATCTCGTTCTCGTGGTGCGGGAACTGCAAATCCTGGCCGCCGCCGTGGATGTCGAAGTGTTCGCCCAGCAGCGCGCACGACATGGCCGAGCACTCGATGTGCCAGCCCGGGCGGCCGCGGCCCCATTTCGAGTCCCATTTCGCTTCGTCGGGCTCGGATTCCTTGGCGGCTTTCCAGAGCACGAAGTCGAGCGGGTCGCGCTTGCCGGTGTTGATGTCGACGCGCTCGCCGGCGCGCAGATCGTCGAGCGACTTGCCCGACAGCTTGCCGTAGCCTTCGAAATCGCGCACGGCGAAATTCACGTCGCCGTCGTCGCTGCGGTAGGCCAGGCCTTTCGCTTCGAGCATGTCAATGATCGACAGCATGCCCGGCACGTGTTCGGTGGCGCGCGGCACGAAGTTCGGCGGCAGGATGCCCAGCGCCTCGGTGTCTTCGTCCATGTATCTGGTGAAGCGGTTCACCAGCGAGGACATGGTTTCACCGTTTTCGGCGGCACGCTTGATGATCTTGTCTTCGATGTCGGTGATGTTGCGGACGTACTTGACTTCGTAGCCCGACGCCATGAGCCAGCGGTAGATGACGTCGAAGGCCATCATCATGCGCGCGTGGCCGACGTGGCAGTAGTCGTAGACGGTCATGCCGCATACGTACATGCCGACCTTGCCGGCCTCCATCGGGACAAATACCTGCTTTTCGCGCGCCAGCGTGTTGTAGATCTTTAATTGGCTCATTGGTGATGATGAAACTGAGGGGACGGGACGCCCGAGCAAGCGAATGCCGGGCACGGCGCCAAAACGGGCGCGCGCCGGGAGATGATGCTTTGCGTCGAGATCGTCGAGACCCTCGTTGTTGTTCTTCTTGATAGAATGGGACGTTCTGCGCAAAGTATAGCATTGATAAAATCCCGACTGGCCGCCTACGGCTCAGGTTTATTTTTCTGTAAAAGACTTGACACGGCTTTGCGCCACGTCCACCGAGGAGAGCCCTTGAAGCACACCACCGCATACCCAACCCGCCGCCTGATGATGCGCCTGGCCGCCGCCGGCGCCGCCCTGCTGGTCTCCGGCGCCGCCCTCGCCTTCGAGAATCCGCAGGTCTCCCTGAAGACCACGATGGGCGAGATCGTCATCGAGCTGGACCAGGAAAAGGCGCCGAAAAGCACGGCGAATTTCCTGCAATACGTCAAGGCCGGCTTTTATAAAGGCACGGTGTTCCACCGCGTGATCAGCGACTTCATGATCCAGGCCGGCGGCTACACCGAGAAACTGATCGACAAGCCGGGCGTGCGCAAACCGATTCCGAGCGAAGCCCAGAACGGGCTGTCGAATAAACCCTATACGGTGGCGATGGCGCGCACCGGCGACCCCAACTCGGCCACCTCGCAATTCTTCATCAACACCAACGACAATGCCGGCCTCGATTATCCGGGCATGGATGGCCACGGCTATGCCGTTTTCGGCCGCGTGGTGAAGGGCCAGGAAACGGTCGACAAGATCAAGAACGTGATGGTCGACGACGTGCGCGGCATGCAGAACGTGCCGGTCACGCCGGTCGTGATTCAGAACGCGACCATCCTGTCCGGCGATAAGCTTGTAAAATAACGCTTGCACATTTCGCATTCGTACACGAATTTCAACAAAAAGGAACTCACATGACCTCCGTACTCATGACCACCAACAAGGGCAACATCACCGTCGAGCTGGACGCTGAAAAGGCGCCGAAGACCGTTGCCAACTTCCTGGCATACGTCGAACAGGGTCACTTCACCAACACGATCTTCCACCGCGTGATCAAGGACTTCATGATCCAGGGCGGCGGTTTCGAGCCGGGCATGAAACAAAAAGCCACCGACGCCACCGTCGAGAACGAAGGCAAGAACGGCCTGAAGAACGACAAGTACACCATCGCCATGGCCCGCACCTCGGCGCCGCACTCGGCATCGGCCCAGTTCTTCATCAACACCAAGAACAACGACTTCCTGAACTACCCGGGCCAGGATGGCTGGGGCTACGCCGTGTTCGGCAAGGTCACCCAGGGCACCGAAGTCGTGGACGCCATCAACACCGTCGCCACCTCGCGTTCGGGCATGCACTCCGACGTGCCTGCCGAGCCGGTCATCATCGAGAAGATCGAAGTCGTCCAGTAATCTGCTTCAGTAGAAAGGCGCGCGGGAACGAGAACACCAGCACCACCATGTCCACTCCCGCGCGCACGCTCGCGCTTTTCATTTCCGACCTGCACCTGCAGGAATCCCACCCGCGCACCCTCGATGCCTTCTTCCGCTTCCTGGAAGAACACGCGCGCCATACCCGTCAGCTCTACCTGCTCGGCGACATCTTCGAATACTGGGCCGGCGACGACGATCTCGATACGCCCTTCCACGCCCGCATCGTTGCCGCCCTGCGTACGCTCGCTGACGGCGGCGTCGAGCTGTTCTGGATGGCCGGCAACCGCGACTTTTTGGTCGGACAGGGCTTTGCCGATGCGGCAGGGCTGACGCTGCTGCAGGAGCCGCATGTGGTCGAGATAGGCGGCCAGCGCATCGCCCTGGTGCACGGCGACGCCGAATGCACGCTCGACACCAAGTACATGGAATTTCGCGCGATGGTGCGCCAGCCGGCCTGGCAGGCGCAGTTCCTGGCCATGCCGCTCGCGCAACGCAAGGCCATCATCGCCGGCCTGCGCGAAGGCAGCCGCGAAGCGCACACGACGAAATCCTACGAGATCATGGACGTCACGCCTGGCGCCGTCGAGGCCGTATTCGAGGCCACCGGCGCCAGGGTGCTGATCCATGGCCATACCCACCGTCCCGCCCTGCACCGGCACGGCGAACGCCTGCGCTACGTGCTGCCGGATTGGGAGCTCGACGCCGGGCCGCCGCGCGGCGGCTGGATCGCCGTCGACGACACCGGCAAGATCGTGCGCACCGGACTCGACGGCCAGCCACTCCCAGCCTGAATTAATTTGCCGCCGGCAATAATTGGTTAGTTTTTTCACAAACAAATCCTCTATCATTGCGCGCTGGTTCCACAGCGCTTGCAAGAGGTTTTGTCGTGTCCACACCATTGTTCGGTCCTGACGAACAGCCGGACTCTCCTCCGGTCCAGCGCGCCTTTCCTGCCGTTTATTCCCGTTTTCCTGCAGCCCGTCGCAACCCGGTGGTTGACCGGAATGCTGGTGTCATACTCCACTACAACACCAATGCATTCACCCACAGGAGCCAGACATGCAGGAACATGTGGCAACACCAGCGCGACAGGGAGGCCGGACATGAACATCGGCTGGAACGACAACGCACCGATCTACCGCCAACTGAAGGACCGCGTCATCGGCATGATGCTCGACGGCGTCCTGAAAGCCGGCGACGCCCTGCCCTCGGTCCGCCAGATCGCGGCCGAATACCAACTCAACCCGATCACCGTCTCCAAGGCTTACCAGGAGCTGGTCGACGAAAACCTAGTAGAAAAACGAAGGGGAATTGGCATGTACGTTACTGAAGGAGCAAGCGAGAAACTGCTGGCCAGCGAGCGCGAGCGCTTCCTGAGCGAGGAATGGCCGGCCATGGTCGAGCGCATCCGCCAGCTCGGCCTGAATGTCGAGCAATTGCTGCACACCGCGCAGCCGGGAGGCACAGCATGAACGCCGTCATCTCCGCCAAAAACCTGAGCAAGAAATACGGCAAGCAGACGGCGATCGACGGCATCGACTTCGAGATTCCCGCCGGCCGCATCGTTGGCCTGATCGGCCCCAACGGCTCGGGCAAGACCACCACGCTGAAGGCGGCCCTGGGCCTGATCCCGTTCGACGGCGAGCTGCGCGTAATGGGCCTGGACCCGCGCACCCAGCGCGACGCCCTGATGCAGGATGTCTGTTTCATTGCCGACGTGGCGATCCTGCCGCGCTGGCTGCGGGTGCGCGACGCCATCGACTTCGTGGCCGGCATCCACCCGCGTTTCGACCGTGCCCGCGCCGAGCGCTACATCGCAAATACCCGCCTGACCCCGTCCATGAAGGTCAAGCAGATGTCGAAGGGCATGATCGTCCAGCTGCACCTGGCGCTGGTGATGGCCATCGACGCCAAGCTGCTCGTGCTCGACGAGCCCACTCTGGGCCTGGACATCCTGTACCGCAAGCAGTTCTACCAGAACCTGCTGGAAGACTATTTTGACGAGAACAAGACCATCGTCATCACCACCCACCAGGTCGAGGAAGTCGAGCACATCCTGACCGACCTGATGTTCATCCGCGACGGCAAGATCGTGCTGGCCGCCTCGATGGACGAAGTCGGCGAGCGCTATGTCGAAGTGATGGTCCCGGCCGACAAGGTGAATGCGGCGAACGCGCTGCAGCCGATCGACCAGCGCACCGTGTTCGGCAAGTCGGTGATGCTGTTCGACGGCGTCTCGCGCGCCCAGCTGTCCGCCCTCGGCGAAACGCGCAATCCGAGCGTGGCCGATTTGTTCGTGGCAACGATGAAAGGAACCTACGCATGAATACGATGAAATGGCTGCTGCGCCGCGAGTTCTGGGAACACAAGGGCGGCTTCGTGTGGGCGCCGCTGATCGCAGCGGCGATCATGGTGGTGCTGGTGGCGGGCGTGGTCGGCTACGGCATCGGGGCCGACAAGTTCCAGACCGACAGCATCACGCTGCGGGTCGACGGCGAGGAAGTGCACCGTACCCAGATGTCGGTGCTCGCCACGGGCCACACCCGCACCGAGATGGCGAACGTGGCGGCGAACAACTACATGGCTGTCGGCGCGCCGATCTTCCTGGTGCTGCCGGTGGTGGCCTTCTTCTACTGCCTGGCCGCGCTCTACGACGACCGCCGGGACCGCAGCATCCTGTTCTGGAAGTCGCTGCCGATTTCCGATACCAACACCGTGCTGTCGAAGCTGCTGACGGCGCTGGTGCTGGCGCCGGCGATCACCATCGGCATCGCCAGCGCGGCCGCCTTCGTGATCCTGATACTCGCGGGGGTGGCGGTCAGCGCCCAGGGCGTGAATCTGTTCGCGCCGGTGCTCAGCAACATCAATCTGTACCTGTCGCCGGTGTACCTGCTGGCCATGATCCCGGTCTACGTGCTGTGGGCGCTGCCGACCGCCGGCTGGCTGCTGCTGGTGTCGAGCTGGGCACGCTCGAAGGTCTTCCTGTGGGCCGTGGGCGTGCCGCTGATCGCCGCGGTCCTGCTGAAGTGGCTCGATTACATGCTGGTCCTGTACGGCAGCACCATCAACGCCGACTGGATCATCAACAACGTGCTCGAGACCCTGCTGCTGGGCCTGGTTCCCGGCGCCTGGTTCATGGACGGCGGCACCGCCCTGCCGGTGCGTGCCCAGCACGGCGCCGACATGCTGTCGCTGCTGAGCGCCTCCTGGGGCAGCCTGGCGCGGCCGGAAGCCTGGGTTGGCGCGGCAGGCGGCGTGGCGATGATCGCCGCCGCCATCCGCCTGCGCCGCTGGCGCGACGAAGGCTGAGGGAGCCCGTCATGCGCACCATCATGCTTGCCGGCGCCCTCGGCGCCCTGCTCCTGGCGAACCCGGCGGCCGCCGTGCCGGGAATCGACGAGCCGGATACCGTGAAAGTGAACGCGATCCGCAACCCGGAGATCCACAGCTACAAGGCCGTGCTGGCCGGGCTGGACAGCTTCGACGAGCACCACGCCCTGGCGCCGAACGTGCCGGAACTGCGCTTCCGGATCCGCCCGCGCGGCGGCGCCGGGCTGCCCGAGCAGCCGCGCGTGCGCATCGAAGGCGACCACGACTTCATCCTGCCGCTGGACCTGGACGCCGCCAACCGCTTCAGCGTGCCGCGCAGCGCGGCGGCCGAGGATGAGAACGGCGAGGTGGTGCTGAATCAGAAACGCAAGCTCTACCGCATCCACCCCGACGTGCGCACCCCGGGCCTGCCGCCCAACGTGCGGCGCCTGGGCGACCTGCGGCTGGAATGCAAGACGATGATTGCCATTGCCAAGGAAGAGATTCCGCTGTTCTGGGTGGTGGCGATCAATGGACTGCTGCTGACCCGCGACTGGTGCAACTTCACGCACAAGAAAGCGATGCCGGACTGGGGCTTCGACAGCGACGCACCGATCGTCGGGGCGATCCTGCAGGAAGGTAACCGCAGCAAGCTGCTGAAGACCGACGGCGACCGCTTCAGCGTGGCGCTGGGCGACACGTCCTGGGGCGACGATGCGCTGATCGAGCTGGAGTTCGCGCCGGCGCCGGCAACCCAATCACCATAACGAGACCACGATGAAGAACAAGTTACTGCACACCACGATATCGGCCCTGGCCCTGGCTTGCTGCACCCTGGCGCAGGCGCAAACGCCGGCCGCCCTCGCCACCGAACAGATCGCCGTCGGCGCCAGGCCATATGCGATGCAGATGGCCAGCCTCGGCAGCGGGCGCTACACCGTGATCTTCGAGTCCGGCTTCGGCACCGATTTGCGCGCCTGGCGCAAGGTGGCGCCGGAAGTAGCGAAATCGGCGCGCGCCGTGGCGTATTCGCGCGCAGGCCATGGCCAGTCCGAGGCGCGCCCCGAACCGCGCACCATCGAGCAGAGCACGGTCGAACTGGAAGAACTGATTGCAAGCGCGAAGCTGGCGCCGCCCTTCGTGCTGGTCGGGCATTCCTACGGCGCGTTGTTGATGCGCTCGTTCGCCGCGCGTCATCCGGATCAGGTGGCCGGCATGGTGCTGGTCGATCCGAGCGACGAGCGCTTCAATCCGGCCCTGCACCAGCTCGACGCCGAGCGCGCAGCGAGCGACGACCGCGCCTTTGCCGCGATCGTGCCGCCCAAGTTCCAACCCGAACTGAAGCTCTTGCAGCCGGTGCTCGACAGCGGCAAGCTGCCCTTCGCCGGCAAGCTGCCCGACGTGCCGACCGTGGTGCTGACCTCGAACCGGCAGGCGGAAAAGCCGGAATTCTTCCTGGAGACGCCGCAGGCGGTGGCCATCAAGCAGCAGTTGCATGCGGACTTCGTGCGCCAGTTCAGGGAGGGATCGCAGGTGGTCACCAGCAAGAGCGGCCACAACATCCAGCTCGAGGAACCCGAACTGGTGATTGCGGCCGTGAAGAAGGTGATTGCCGCGGCCGACGGGGCCGCGGAGACGCCGACGCTGCAGGCGCAGCGCTGACGTTTTACGCGAAGGTCATTGGAACTGCTGGCGGAAGGCCTCGAACTGGGCCTTCAGGTCGGCCACTTCGTCGCGCAGGGCGGCCACTTCCACTTCCAGCTGGCCGATGCGGCTGCCCGCGGGCGCTGCCTGGCCGGCGGCGGCGCCAAAGGCCGAATCGTCGCGCGCGGCCGAAATCTCGCCGCCCAGCAGCTGGCCGTAGCGCGATTCCTTGGTGCCGGGCGCGCGTTCCAGCTTGGCGACCAGCGGCGGGTATTTATCGATCAGGAACTGCAGCGCGCTTTCGGCCTCGCCCACGCTCTTGAATTCGTGCAGGCGCCCGGTGCGGGTGCGGATCTCGCCGGCGGTCTGCAGGCCGCGCAGCATCAGCACGGTGAGCACGGCGACCTTGTCCTGCTCGAGCGTCCACTTGATGCGCATGCGGTGTTCGTACTTGGTCACGCGCGCGCCGGCCTGGGTGATGCCGTTCACCAGGCGCCGTTCGATCAGGCGCTGCAGGGTGTCCTGGACGGTGTCTTCGGACAGCTGCATCACCGGATCGCGGCTCGACAATTGGTTGCAGCCGTTGGTGATGGCGTTCAGCGACATCGGGTAGTTATCGGGCGTGAGCGCTTCTTTTTCGGCGAGCACGGCCAGCACGCGGATCTCGAACGGATCCAGTACATCCTTGGTTTCTTCAGTCATCGGTTCCTCAG
The DNA here is from genome assembly GCF_057801335.1 of Massilia sp. BAP21. Lineage (NCBI taxonomy): Bacteria > Pseudomonadati > Pseudomonadota > Betaproteobacteria > Burkholderiales > Oxalobacteraceae > Massilia > Massilia sp. BAP21. The sequence goes on along the minus strand of NZ_CM173596.1, from coordinate 4,281,158 downwards.
TCGACCAGCCGGTTCAGTTCGGCCGAATCGAGTTTATCACCCTCGCGCACGTTCGGACAGGCGATGCCGGCCGCCTTGATGGTGGCCGTCAGGCGTTCGAGCTGCTCGTCCTGGCGCGCCACGTGGTCGATCAGGCCGCGCAGGGCCTTGCTCAAGGGGTCGTCGCCATTTGGCGTGACGCCATAGGCGGCGAACATGCGCGCGCTCCTAGACTGCTCTTCCTTGCGCATGATGTGGGCCGGATTGCCGACCGCCGTGGCGCCGGCCGGCACCGGTTTCACCACCACCGCGTTCGAGCCGATCTTGGCGAACTCGCCGACCGTGAACGCGCCCAGTACCTGCGCGCCGGCGCCGACGATCACGCCGCGCTCCAGGGTCGGGTGGCGCTTGGTGCCCGCCACCAGCGTGGTGCCGCCCAGGGTCACGCCCTGGTAGATGGTGCAGTCGTCGCCGACCACGGCCGTCTCGCCGATCACCACGCCGAAGCCGTGGTCGATGAAGACGCGGCGGCCGATGGTGGCGCCGGGGTGGATTTCGATGCCGGTGAAGATGCGCGCGATGTGCGAGACGAAGCGGCCCAGCCATTTCAGGTTCAGGCGCCAACAGGCGTGGGCCCAGCGGTGCAGGACGATGGCGTGCAGGCCGGGATAGCACGTGAGCACTTCCCAGCCGTTGCGGGCGGCCGGGTCGCGTTCGATGATGTTGCGAATATCTTCGCGCAGGGAGGCAAGCATAATGAGTACAAAAGCAAAACAGCGGCAATGGTAGCTTATCCGGCTGCCGGCTGCTTGGGAGGCGGCGGTTTTGTCGGCTTGCCGGCTTCCTCCGTGTTTTCTCCTGCCTCGCCTATTGCGTCGCTGCTCGCAGCGATGCTTATACTGCCGGCTGCTGGCAGGCGCTATCGCCAAAGCTCTCGTCGAGCCAGGCATTGAGCTCCTGCTTGCCCCTGTCGTCCAGGCTCGGCAGCAGCGACGCATACCAGCGCCGGCCCTGCTCGTCATCGAGCGCGGCGCGCACCAGAGGGCGCGTGTTGTCGAGGAAGGCCCCGAAGAAGGGAATGCGCTGGGCGTACAGCACGGTCGCATCGGTGGTGCCGAGTTCGGCGTACACCTGGCGGATCTTTTCCAGGTAGGGCAGCGCCGCCCGCTCCTGCCCCGTGCGGCCGAGCGCGGTGACGAAGCCGATCCAGACCTGCAGCATGGGCAGTTCGCGCGAACGCAGGTTCAGCGCGGCGGCCTGTTCGATCCATTCGACGCCCTGGGCCGTGGCGCCCGCCATTACCGACGTGGTCGCGACCTGGAGCGCATTGTGCGCAGTCGGTTCGTAATCCAACAGGGCCTGCCAATGGTAGCAGGCGTCTTGCCAGCGTTCGAGGCCGGAACAGGCGAGTGCGCAGATGCGCAGGGCGTCGGCCTGCACTGCCGGATCGTCGGAGCCAAACTGCGCCTCTGCCGCAGCACAGGCCTGTTCAAGCGCGCCGTCCTGCAGCAAGGCCAGGGCCGGGGCCAGGTCCGGGGCGACAGGGCGGTCGGGGTCGCCAGCTTGCGCGGTTGGGTCAACTGGCTGCATCAGCTCCTGGACCAGCGCATCCACATCCATGCCAGGCAGGCGCAGGTAATCGATCAGCACATCCTGCTTTTTCTCGGGCCGGCCGCGGTCGCCCGGATGCGAAGTGATGTTGACCAGCGAAGCATACGCGTCGGACGCCGCGCAACGGTGCAGGGTCAGCTCGGCGTAATCGGGGGCGCCGGCAGGCAGCGGCACCAGCAGCGCGGACAACAGCGTCGGGTCGGCTGCCAGCCGTTCGACGTCTTCGCTCCCCAGCAAGGCAAAACGGCATTCCACGACATCCTTCCTGGCCCAGGTACCCGAGGTTTCGCAGAACGGCGCCATGGCGCGCAGGCGCCCCATGAAGGAGGGCAGCATCAAGTGCATGGCCAGCTCGCCGATCCAGACCAGGACGACGATAAAGGCCGGCACCACCCACTTCCTGATCGTCACGCCGCCACTCGTGGCAATGTCGGACGCCAGCACGAACATGCCAGCCGGATCGGTCGCCGCGCCGATTGCGATCTGCAGCGGGTCGCCTGCGGCAAGGCCGCCGGTATTGGCCGTGACCAGCATCGTGAGCCAGAACACCCATTGGCCATACCAGCCGGCCAGGGCAAACAGCACGCCGGTCTTGCTCATCCAGCCAGGGTTGCGCACCTTGGCGCCGGCAGCTACCGCGCTGACGATCAGTCCGAGCAAGGCCGAGTAGCCAAAGGCAACGAACATGCCGAGCGGAATGGGCAGCTTGGAGATGACCCAGGCATACACCCAGGCACAAGGAATGACAGCGAGCAGTCCCAGCAGGGACAGCGGCAACAGGGCGACAGGCACCCTGCCTGACGGTTGATAGCACGTGGTGTTCATGGCCGGCTCCAATGGAATGCAGTCGATGGTTCGTCGATGGACGAGCCATTATGCTTATCGCGGCGTCATCTAAGTTGCCATGAGACAATAAAAAAGCGCCCGCAAAGGGCGCTTTTGATAGGCAATAAGTTGCTACGGCGGCGAGACTCAGGCCCCGCGCTGGCGCCGTGCCTCGTACAGGCAGACGCCGGAAGCCACCGACACGTTCAGGCTCTCGACCGAGCCGAACATCGGGATGCTGACCAGCAGGTCGCAGGTTTCGCGGGTCAGGCGGCGCATGCCCTCGCCTTCCGAACCCATCACCAGCGCGGTCGGGCCGGTGAAGTCGGCTTCGTACAGGCCCTTGTCGGCGTCGTCGGAGGTGCCGATCAGCCAGATGCCGCGTTCCTTCAGGTCGCGCATGGTGCGCGCCAGGTTCGTCACCGTGATGTAAGGCACGGTCTCGGCGGCGCCGCTGGCGACCTTGGCCGCGGTGGCGTTCAGGCCGACCGCGCGGTCCTTCGGCACGATGACCGCGTGCGCGCCGACGCCGTCGGCCACGCGCAGGCAGGCGCCCAGGTTGTGCGGGTCGGTGATGCCATCCAGGATCAGCAGCAGCGGCGGGCCGTCGATGGCGTCCAGCAGCTCGTCGAGGTTGCGCGCCAGCGCCAGCTGGCTGGCAAAGGCGATCACGCCCTGATGGCGGCGGGTGCCCACGATCTTGTCGAGACGGGCTGCCTCGACCGGCATCACGCGCACGCCGGCTTCCTTGGCGTTGGCGATCAGCGCCTTCATGCGGGCGTCGTTGCGCTCGGCGTCGACGAAGATTTCTTCCACGGATTGGGCTTCGTGGCGCAGGCGCGACGTCACCGCGTGGAAACCGAAAATCATTTTATTCTTCATGCTTTACTTCTTTTCTTGCTCGTTTTGGATGCGGTGTCGGCCTCGGCGGCCGGCTTCTTCTTGGCGCTGCTCTTGGCGGCGGCGCTGGGGGTTTCTGCTGCGGTTGCTGCCGGGGCTGCGGCTTTCGCTGCGGTCTTGGTCGCGGTTTTCCTTGCGCGCTTTGCTGCCGGTGCTGCCGCAGGTTCGGCGACAGGTGCAACCGCCGGCGCCACGTCGGCCACGGCTTTCGCGGCACGCGTGCGGCGTGGCTTGGCCGGGACTTCAACGGCGGCGATGGCTTCGGCAACGCCAGGCGACGCGCTCGGCGCGGCCTCGGCGACCTGCGTAGCCACGTCAGCTGCCTTGGTGCGGCGTGCGCGCTTGGCGGCAACCGGTGCGGCCACGGCCACGGTCTCGGCTTGCGGCGCAGGGGTTTCCAGCACCGCCTTGACGGCCTTGGCGGCGCGGGTGCGCTTCGGTGCCGGGGCCACCGGGGCCTCCACTGGCTGCGGCGCTGGGACGGCGACCGGCTCGCGCACGGCTTCCACCTGCTCGGCCAGGGCCGGTGCAGCGGCGGCCTTGCGCTTGCGCGCCGGCTTGGCTGGGGCTTCGGCTGGCGCCGCCGCTTCGACCGGGGCCGGCGCCACGGCAGGAGCGGCCGCTTCCACCGGCGCTGCCGCGACTGGCTTAGCCTTCGCCTTGCGCGCCGGCTTGGCCGCTGGCTGTGCAAGCACCTCCGGCTGCGCCTGGACTTGCGTTGCCTCGACCTTGTACACCTGCGCGTCCTGGGCCGACTGCGCATTCGATGGCTGCGCATTCACCGGCTGCGCACCTGCCGGCTGCACATTCGATGGCTGCGCATTCACTGGCTGCGCGTTCGCCGCCTGCGCACTCGCTGCCTGGCGTTCGGCCGCGGCCCTGCGGCGTGCGCTGCGCGAACGCTTGTTCTTGCTCTTGCCGGTGCCTTCGGCAGGCGCGGCCTCGGTTTCGGTATCGGCCTGCGGCTCTGGAGCGCGCACGCCGTTGGCCTGCTGGCGCGCCAGTTCCGCCGCTTCCTTGCGGGCGCGGCGCGAACGCTTCGATTTACCGGACGGCTTGGCCTCGACGATGTCGTCGAAGTTCAGCAGCGATGCATTGCCGTTCGCCTGGACCGGCTTGGCATCGCGGCCATTGCCCGCCTTGACCTTGCCCTTGCCCTCGTCGGCACGGGACGGCTGGCGTTCCTGCGCCGGCGCAGCCACGGCGCCTTCGCCGTCGGCCAGCACCAGGTCGATCTTGCGCGCTTCCAGGTCGACCTTGGCCACCTGTACCGTCACGCGGTCGGTCAGGCCGAAGGTCTTGCCGGTGCGCTCGCCGCGCAGCAGGTGGCGCGCTTCGTCGTACTGGAAATAATCCTGGCCCAGGCCGGTGACGTGCACCAGGCCTTCGACGTACAGCTCGTCGAGCTGCACGAAGATGCCGAAGGTGGTTACGCCGGCCACGGTGCCGGTGAAGGACTCGCCCAGCTTGTCTTGCATGAAGTAGCACTTCAGCCAGTTCTCGACGTCGCGCGAAGCTTCGTCGGCACGGCGCTCGTTGGCCGAGCAGTGCACGCCCAGCGCGTCCCAGATGGTCAGGTCTTTTTCGTTCTTCGCCTTGCCTTCAGCCTTGTCTTTCGCGGCCTGCTTGCGGGTGGCGTTCGAGACGGTCGTGTTCAGTTTCGACACGTCCAGGCCCTTCGGCTCGTAGCGCTTGCCCAGCAGGATCGCCTTGATCGCGCGGTGCGTGAGCAGGTCGGGATAGCGGCGGATCGGGCTGGTGAAGTGGGCATAGGCCTCGTAGGCCAGGCCGAAGTGGCCGACATTGTCCGGGCTGTAGACGGCCTGCTGCATCGAGCGCAGCAGCATGGTCTGCAGCAGGGCCGCGTCCGGGCGCTCCTTGATCTCGCGCATGACAGCGGCATAGTCCGAGGCGCTCGGCTTGTTGCCGCCACCGAGGTTCAGGCCGGTCTGCTTGAGGAAGGTGCGCAGCTGGTTCAGCTTTTCCTCTGTCGGCACCGCGTGGATGCGGAAGGTGCCCGGGTGCTTATGGCGGATCAGGAGGTCGGCGGCGCAGACGTTCGCGGCCAGCATGCACTCCTCGATCAGGCGGTGCGCATCGTTGCGGGTGCGCGGGATGATCTTCTCGATCTTGCCCATCGGGTTGCAGACGATGTAGGTCTCGGTCGTCTCGAAATCGATGGCGCCGCGTTCCTGGCGCGCGCCCAGCAGGGCGTGGAAGACCTCGTTCAGGTTCAGCAGGTGCGGCACGATGGCCGGACGCGCTTGCGCTTCCTCGCCTTTCGGATCGGCCAGCACGGCGGCGACCTGGTTATAGGTCAGGCGCGCGGCCGAGTGGATCACGGCCGGGTAGAACTGGTAAGCCGTGACTTCGCCCTTGGCTGTCACGACCATGTCGCAGACCAGGGTCAGGCGGTCGACGGCCGGGTTCAGCGAGCACAGGCCGTTCGACAGCTTCTCCGGCAGCATCGGGATCACGCGGCGCGGGAAGTAGACCGAGGTGCTGCGCTCGATCGCGTCGGCGTCGAGCGAATCGTTCGGTTTCACATAGTGGCTGACGTCGGCGATTGCCACCAGCAGGCGGTAGCCGCGCTCGCGGCCGAGTTTCACCGGTTCGCAATAGACGGCATCGTCGAAGTCGCGCGCGTCTTCGCCGTCGATGGTCACCAAAGGCACGTCGCGCAGGTCGACGCGGTCGACCAGGTCGGGATCGTGCACTTCGTTCGGCAGTTTATTCGCTTGCTTGAGCGCGTTCGGCGAGAACACGTGCGGCACGCCGAACTTGCGCACGGCGATTTCGATTTCCATGCCCGGGTCGTCCAGCTCGCCGAGCACTTCGACGATGCGGCCCGTCGGCTGCTGGAAGCGGGCCGGCTGTTCGATCAATTCCACGCTCACGACCTGGCCGGCTTTCGCCTTGCCCGGTCCGCCGGCAACCAGCACGTCCTGGTTCATGCGCTGGTCTTCGGGCGCGACGATCCAGACGCCGCCTTCGTTCAGCAGGCGGCCGATGATGTGGGTGTTCGCGCGTTCCACGACTTCGACGATGGTGCCTTCCGGACGGCCGCGGCGGTCGAGACCGGTGACTTTCGCCAGCACGCGGTCGCCATGCAGAACCTTCTGCATTTCCTTGTCGTTCAGGAATAGGTCGGGACCCGGCGCGTCGGGGATCACGAAGCCGAAGCCGTCGCGGTGGGCGGCGATGCGGCCGGCGATGAAGTCGCCGCTATCGGCCAGCGCATAGACGCCGTCGTCGCCGGCGGTGATTTGTCCGTCGCGCTGCATGGCGTTCAGGCGGCGGCCCAGAACTTCCTGGGCAGCTGGCTTGACCTTCAGGGCACGCGCGAGAGTGGCCGCGTCGAGTGGGGTACCGGCATCGCGGAAGACGCCGAGGATTTCCTCGCGGCTAGGAATGGTATGAGTAGGTTGCTTCAAATCGGTTTCTTGAATTCTTCTATAGTAGCGCCGGAGCGGCCGGCGCCATGGTTGGATTGACACCTTGACAGGCGTAGTGTAACGGAGGACCGGGTGATTCGCCTAACGAAGCGTGCTGCGTGGCGCTATATAGAGCGAATTGAAACGCGGGCTGATTAGCCAGGGAAATGGGCCGGCACTTTGCCGGTCATTTCGATGCGGTCATTTCGGTGTGCTGCAGGGTCCGTTATGCCCTTGCAGGAGAGTCTTTGACTTTTGCAATCCTTCCGCTATAATCTCGGCTCTCTCGCAACGACACATGTTGAAGCGAAAGAAAAAGAAGGTGCAGGATCAGGAAGTTCTACGTAAGACAGCGAAAGTTGATCTAGCGAAAAATAGGAAAGCCTGATATTGTATCAGCTTCAGCAGTAAAGTAGTAAATGAGCAGCAAGCAGTACAAATGCCCACGTGGCGGAATTGGTAGACGCGCATGGTTCAGGTCCATGTGCCGCGAGGTGTGGGGGTTCGAGTCCCTCCGTGGGCACCAACTACCGGAGTGATCCGCAGAAGTAAGCAGTACCATTGATCGTAGGGTGGGGTCATTGATGCCAGTGGCATCAATTACAAACGTGCCCACGCGGAAGGTTGATCAGTGTTAGCAGTAAAAGAAGCAGTAAACCAGTGCCCACGTGGCGGAATTGGTAGACGCGCATGGTTCAGGTCCATGTGCCGCGAGGTGTGGGGGTTCGAGTCCCTCCGTGGGCACCACTCTACCGGAAGTGTAATCCGCAGCAGTTGCAGTATCGTTGTGTTAGCAGTACCCAGCAGTGCCCACGTGGCGGAATTGGTAGACGCGCATGGTTCAGGTCCATGTGCCGCGAGGTGTGGGGGTTCGAGTCCCTCCGTGGGCACCAAAGGCTTTTCCCGGTTATCCGGTGCAAAACGCCGCAATCCTTATCCAAGGTTTGCGGCGTTTTTCATTTTCTCTCCCCTATTCTCTATTGCGCAGCCAGGTCATCCAGGATCGGGCAATCGGAACGGCTGTCGCCATGGCAGGATGCCGCCAGTTGCTCGAGCGTGCGCCGCATTGCTTCCATTTCCGCGATCTTGCGGTTCAATTCATCGATATGTGCACGCGCCAATGCCCGCACGTCGCTGCTTGCACGTCCCTTGTCCTGCCACAGCGCCAGCAAATCGCGGATCTGGTCGAGCGAAAAGCCAAGTGCGCGGGCGCGATGGATGAATTGCAGCACCTGCACGTCCTGGCTTGCGTACACGCGATACCCGGCATCGGTGCGGCGAGCGGCGCCAATCAGGCCGATCGCTTCGTAATGGCGGATCATCTTGGCCGATACGCCCGAGGCGCGGCCGGCATCGCCGATATTCATGCTGTCCATTCCATTGTTCTCCAGTCGAGCGAAAAGCATACACCTTCCCATCATGGGAAGCACAAGGTGGAATCCGGCGGCCAGGCCTGTGCTATGCTCGGCCTCACATGAAAATTTCATCGTTCGTCTGCGGCTGCCTTGTCGCCGCTGTCTGCGCCAGCGCCCTGGCCAAGCCCGCTCCCTGGTTCCAGTGGCGCAGCAAGACCAACGGTTCGCTGGCCTGTTCGCAAACCCCGCTCGGCCCGGGCTGGGAACGCGCCACCGGTCCGTATCGGGACGCCCGTTGCGAAAAGCTCATCGTTGCTAAATAATAGGCTGCTCGTTCTACAAACTGAGCCAACCATTTGTGCCAGCACGTCGTCCGTCGTTCCATACCTATACCGAGGAGACATTGATGTTCACGAGCCCCGAGCAATTCGCCAGCGCCACAAAGACCCTGTTCGACCTGCAGATGCAGACCTTCGACATGCTTGCCAATAAAACCGTCAAGGGTCTGGAACAGGTCGTCGCGCTGAACATGGCGACCGCCCGCAACACGATGGACCAGACCCTGGCCGCCAGCCGGGACCTGAGCCAGGCGCGCGATGCCCGCGCCGCCTTCGACGCCCTGTCGGCCCGCATGGCGCCGGGCGCCACCGACAGCGCCGAATACCGCGCCCAGCTGAAGACCATCATCGACGAGATGCAGAGCGAGTTCCGGCGCGCGGCCGACGTGCACGTGGCGGAAGCGAAAAGTACGCTATCGGCGCTGATCTACGACGTCACGCAAAACGTGAAGCCGGGTTCCGAGAACGCGGTCGAGATCATCAAGGCCGCGATCGACAATGCCTTCAAGGGCTACGAGCAGGTGACCCAGGCCACGCGCCAGGCCGTGCAGAACGTCGAGGAGCAGATCGCCAAGGCCTCGTCGCTGGTGAATCCCGGCATGGGCAAGGCGGCTGCGCCCAAAGACAAGCCGGCCGAATAAGCCTCGTCCGAAACAAACAGGGCGGCCTCCCGACCGCCCTGCAATAATCTTTCATGGAAGCGCCTTCTATGAAAGATTATTTCATCCCTCCGCGTCCCCTTTCCGCTCGATTCCCAGCAGTTCGTCGACGTGGGACAGTGCCGCCGCATCCTTGACCACCATCTTGAGCCACACGTGCAGCGGCTGTTCGCCCCAGCTGGCCGCCTTGTCGGCCAGGTAGGCGACCGGGCTGTGCGGCTCGGTATGGCGGAAGAACTCGGCCACCGCGCGCAGCTGGGCCAGGGCCTGGGTGCGGCTTTGCAGCGGGCCGGATGCCACCGCGCCCGATGCCGCCGGCGGCAGCGCTGCCGACGCTTGCGCGCCCGCCTGCGCCGCCGATGATGGCGTCGCAGTTGCAGCCGCCTTGCCGGCCGCCGGCGTCACGAAATGGATCAGGTTCTGGAGTGCTGTCCTGGCGCCGCCAAAACTCGGACCATCGTTGCCGAGGCGCGCATCGACCGACTTTTCCAGCTCGTCCAGCATGGCCAGGCAATGCGCGCCGTCGTCCAGCAGGCGTTCGGAAAAGGCTTTCGAGGTGCGGCCGCGCGCTGCCTCGACATCGGCAATCGCGTCGGCCCCATGGGTGCGCGCGGCCTCGATGTCGCGCATCGAAAAGCCGGCGCCTTCGGTCACCGGACATTCGGTCACCAATTGCGGCACACGCGCCGCGATCCAGCTGAGGTTGCCGATGCGCTGCTCGAAACCGTCTTCGTCGGGCAGCGGATATAAACCGTCCCAATAACGTTCGCACAGCGCGCCGATCAGCTGCAGGGCGTCGCCCAGGCCGCGCAGGCCGGCGGTCTTGGCATTCGCCTCGGCCAGCCACACCGCCAGCTGGAGGTCCTTGCTGCGCGTCTCGATCAGCGCCGCGCAGCGTTTCGAGACGAACTTCCAGTCGGCTTCCTTGAGCGTGGTGACCCAGGCGCCCTGCTCCAGCGACGGGTCGTCGGCCTTGCGCGCCTGGGCAATCGCATCGAGCTCCGGCGTGAACGCCAGGCTTTCGCCGCAGGGCGCGGCTTCGCTGACCGGTTTCAGGAGTTGTTCGAGCGTGCTCATGGCCTCTCCTTATGCCGGCTCGATCGTGTACTTGAAGCGCCCGGCCTTGGTGGCGCTCACCTTGATGCGCGCGATCGCCCCGCCCTCGGCCATGCGCGCCAGCACGGTGTCGGCGATCTCGGGCAGCAGGGTGCCGTTCAGGATGGTGTCGACATTGCGCGCGCCGGAATCGACCTCGGTGCAACGCGCCAGCACCGCGTTCACCAGCGCATCGTCGTACTCGAATCTGGCCTGGTGGTTGTCGCGCACGCGCTTGGCGATGCGGTTCAGCTTCAGGCGGATGATGTTGGCCAGCACCTCGTCACCGATCGGATAGAAGGGCACGGTCGTCAGGCGGCCCAGGAAAGCCGGCTTGAACTGCTTCATCAACTGCGGGCGGATCAGTTCCGCGAGCTGCTCGGGCTTCGGCATCTCGGCCGCGCTCTTGTTCAGGCAGGCGCCCATCATCGTGCTCGATGCCGTATTCGAGGTCAGGATGATGATGGTGTTGCGGAAGTCGATTTGCCGCCCTTCGGCATCGTCCAGCACACCCTTGTCGAAGACCTGGAAGAAGAGTTCGAGCACGTCCGGATGCGCCTTTTCCACCTCGTCGAGCAGCACCACGCTGTAGGGATTGCGGCGCACGGCCTCGGTCAGCACGCCGCCTTCGCCGTAGCCGACGTAGCCCGGCGGCGAACCCTTCAGCCCCGAGACGCTGTGCGCCTCCTGGTATTCGCTCATGTTAATGGTGACGAGTTTGCGCTCGCCGCCGTACAGCAGATCGGCCAGCGCCAGCGCGGTTTCCGTCTTGCCCACGCCCGAGGTGCCAACGAACAGGAACACGCCTTTCGGCTTGTTCGGGTCGTCCAGGTTTGCGCGCGCGGTGCGCACCCGCTGCGCCACCACGCCGATCGCATGCGACTGGCCGAGGATGCGCTCTTCCAGCAGCGGCTGCAGCTGCAGCACGGTCTTGATCTCGTCCTTCACCATGCGCCCGAGCGGGATGCCGGTCCAGCTGGCGACGATGGCCGCCACGGTATTCCCATCGACCTGGACCGGCACCAGCGGCGCTTCGCCCTGCAGCGTGTGCAGCTGTTCCATCATGCTTTTCAAGGCCGGACCGTCGCCGCGCCCGGCCTCGAGTTCGCCGCGCATCGCCGCGATCTCGTCGGCTAGCGTGCGCTCGCGTTCCCAGCGTGCCTGCAGGCGTTCCTGCTCGGCGGCCTGCAGCGCGCGTTCGTCGCGCAGCTGGGCCAGCATTGCGCCATGGTCGAGGCCCGCGCTTTGTTCACGGCCCAGCGCCGCGGCCTGGGCGTCGAGCTGCTCGATGGCGCGGGTGCAGGTTTCCAGCAGCGCCGGCGTGGCGCTCTGGCCCAGCGCGACCTTGGCGCACGCCGTATCCAGCACGCTGATCGCCTTGTCGGGCAGCTGGCGCCCGCTGATGTAGCGGTGCGACAGGCGCACGGCTTCCGAAATCGCCTCGTCGAACACGCGCACCTTGAAATGCTTTTCCATCAGCGGCGCCATCGCGCGTAGCATGGCGCAGGCGGTGGCTTCGTCGGGTTCCTCGACCTTGATTACCTGGAAGCGCCGCGCCAGCGCCGCGTCCTTCTCGAAGTATTTTTTATATTCGCTCCAGGTCGCCGCCGCGATGGTGCGCAGTTCGCCGCGCGCCAGGGCCGGTTTCAGCAAATTCGCCGCATCGTTCTGGCCGGCCGTGCCGCCGGCGCCGATCATCGTATGCGCTTCGTCGATGAAGAGGATGATCGCGTGCGGGCTCTTTTTCACTTCGTCGATCACGTTCTTCAGGCGGTTCTCGAACTCGCCCTTGACGCTGGCGCCGGCCTGCAGCAGGCCCATGTCCAGCGTGTGGATCTCGACCCCGCGCAGCACTTCCGGCACGTCGCCCTGGGCAATGCGCAGCGCCAGCCCTTCGACCACGGCGGTCTTGCCGACGCCGGCCTCGCCAGTGAGAATGGGGTTGTTCTGGCGCCGCCGCATCAGGATGTCGATGGCCTGGCGGATCTCGGGGTCGCGCCCGATCACCGGATCGACCTTGCCGCCCCGCGCGCGTTCAGTCAGGCAAGTGGTGAACTGGTCCAGCGCCGGCGTCTTGCCGGGCGCTTGCGCTTCGAGTTCGCCGACCGGGTCGCCGCCCGCCATCGCCGGTGCGCCGGATGCGGCCGTCGCTTCGCTCGAGCCGCGCGTGAGCTTGTCGAAGTCGTGCTTCAGGCGGTCGAGCGGAAACTCGGCGAACAGGGGCGAGCCGCGCCGCGCCAGCTGGGCCAGGCCCGGCTCGGTGAGCAGGGCCAGCAGCAGGTGGCCGCTGCGGATCATGTTCGGCTGGCCGTTGCCGAGCGAGGCGATCAGCCAGGCGTGCTCGAACAGCATCGGCAGGTGTTTCGAGAACACCGGCGTGCGTGCGCTGCCGGTGGCAAAGCGCGCCACCTCGCGCCGCAGATCGTTTTCTAGTGCGGTGAGACTGATGCCGCAGGCGCGCGCCGCCACCACGAAGTCGCAGTCGGGCTGTTCGAGCAGCGCCAGGAACACGTGCTCGACGTCGACTTCGTACTGGCCCAGCCCGACGCAGATGTTGGCGGCGCGCGTGGCCGCGGTGCGCGAGGCGTCGTTCAGTTTGCCGATCAGGGTCTTGAGGTTGATGTCCATGGATGTCGGGTCCTTGATATCGATAGAGGAAACTAGCGTGGACGCGCCGTGCGCCGCACCACGTAATGCAGCGACGATGGCTGCAGCACCGCGCTGAAATTCACCGCGTCGCCGCTATCGAGCAGAGCGAGGCGCGCGTGGATGACGAAGTCGAGCCGGTTGACGCTGCCGGCCAGCGGCACCAGGCTGGCGCTGACTTCCTTCAGTCGCGGCTCATGGGTCTCGATGGCGGACTTGATGCTGGCGCAGATCGCGGCGCGGTCTTCCGCACTCGTGAGGCAGAAGGCGGCGAAGTCGAGCAGGCCGTAGTTCAGGATCGAGGCCCCGGCCAGCGGGTGGCCGGCAAAGGCGCTGGCGGGCAGCGCCACGCGGGTATTGAGCAGCGCTTCGAGGTCGCGCGCCACCAGGTCCTTGATCTGCTCGACCGACAGCTGGGCGCTACCTTCCGCGCGCTCGTCCATCAGGCGATCCAGCACGCCGGGGATGAAACCGCTCATGTCGAACCTTGATGGAAAAGACGGACCGGCAGGACGCCGGCCCGTGTGCCGCAAACAGCGGAGTTGCCCGCGCAGGTCAGACGACCTTGTTGGTCGCCAGGTCCCAGCCGCCCGAGGTATTGCCGCCGGCGCCGCCGGTCACCTTTTGCTGGGTGTACTTCCACTTGATCTTCGAGAACTTCAGGCCGACCTTCTCCTGGATGATCGCGCCCTCTTCCACCTTCGGCTTGATGGCGCCGATCAGCACGTTCTCGAGTTCGATCTCGAAATACTTGATGCGGTCGCCCTGGCCGTCGGCGCGCATGAATTCGAGCTTGGCTTTCGGGATCGTCTTGCCGGCGGAGCAGGTTTGCAGCAGGATCGGCGAGGCCAGGTCGGCCAGCTTGTCGATCACGACTTCCTCGTGCTCGCAGCGTTCGGCGGTGTGGCCGCCGCCGGTGGACGCGGTGGCCGAGCGCGGTTGCTTCACGCCCCAGGTCACCGAGGTGCACTCGATCCAGTCCTTGTGCTTGTCGTCCATCGACTCGCCCTTGATGCCGTCGATCTGCAGGTACACGTCAATTGCCATTTTTGTTTACTCCAGTTTTCAGGTTGATGGTGGATCAGCTTTTGGTCGACTGCGGCAACTCCGCGACCAGTCGGAGAGAAACGGAGAGTTCGTCGAGCTGGAAGTGCGGACGCAGGAAGGACACGGCGCGGTAGCAACCCGGCCGGCCCGGCACTTCCGACACCTGCACGCTCGCTTCGCGCAGCGGGAACTGCGCCTTTTGTTCCTGGCTGGCGTTGTCGTCGAGGAGCACGTACTGCGTCAGCCAGCGGTTCAGGTAATCCTCGACGTTCGAGGCGGCGGCGAAGCTGCCGATCTTGTCGCGCATCATGGACTTCATGTAGTGGGCGATGCGCGAAACGGCAAAGATGTACTGCAGTTGCGACGACAGCATGGCGTTGGCATTCGCCGCCTCGTTGTTGTACTTCTTCGCCTTTTGCGCCGACTGGGCGCCGAAGAAGGCCGCGTACGAGGTGTTCTTGCAGTGGACCAGCGAGATGAAGCCCAGGTCCGACAGCTCCTTTTCGCGGCGGTCGGTGATCGCCACTTCGGTCGGGCATTTCAGGGCGACCTCGCCTTCGTCGGTTTTAAATGTATGGGTCGGCAGGTTCTCCACCAGGCCGCCGCCCTCGACGCCGCGGATCGCCGCGCACCAGCCATAGTCCTCGAAGGCGCGCGTCAGTTTCGCGGCAAAGGCGTACGAGGCGTTACACCACAGGTACTTGTTGTGGTCGGTGCCGTCGACGTCTTCCACGTAATTGAAGCCTTCGGTGGTCTGGCCGTCGACCGGGTTGAAAGGCAGGCGGCCGAGGAAGCGCGGCAGGGTCAGGCCGACGTAGCGCGAATCCTCGGACTCGCGGAACGCCTTCCATTTCGCGTATTCGACGGTATCGAAGACCTTGGCCAAATCGCGCGGTTTGCCCAGGTCGCCGAAGCTCTCGACGCCGAACATGTCGGGCGCGGCCGATGCGATGAAGGGCGCGTGCGCAGCGGCGGCCACGTGCGACATCTGCTCGAGGAAGTACATGTCCTCGGGCTGGCGGCTCATCTCGAAGTCGCCGATCAGGGCGCCGTAGGGCGCGCCACCGAAGGTGCCGAATTCTTCCTCGTAGATCTTCTTGAAGAGCGAGCTCTGGTCGAATTCGAGGGCGGCCTGGAAGTCCTTTACCAGTTCGCGCTTGCTGGCGTTGAGCATGCGGATCTGCAGGCCGGCGCTGGTGGACGAATTCTTGACCAGGTATTGCAGGCCGGTCCAGCTGCGCTCGAGCTTCTGGAATTCGGGCGCGTGCATGATGGCGGACAGCTGGCTCGAGATCATGCGGTCCAGCTCCGCCAGGCGCGCATCGATCATGGCCGACAGATTGTTCGACACGACCATGGTGCCCGACATCACCTGGGTCACCAGCTCCGAGATCAGGTCGCGCGCGCGCGCATGTTCGCTGCTTGACGAGGCCACGCGGCTCTGCTCGACGATCTGGTCGAGCAGCGAGTTGTCCAGCTCCACCGCCGCCGGCTTGCTTGCCTGTTCGAGGATCGCGGCCATTTATTTGTCCTCCGTCTTGCGCAGGCTGTCGAGTTTTTCGGTATTGCCCAGCACTTCGCTCAGGATGTCGTCGAGCTTGTCGTTCCCGGCCAGCTTGTTGCGCAAATCGGCCAGCTTGGTGCGCGCTTCCAGCAGGCCCTTCAAAGGCGCGACCTGCTGCACCACGGCTTCGGGGCGGAAGTCGGCCATCTCGCGGAACTGCAGCTGCACGCCGAACTGACCGCCTTCCTCGCTCAGGTGGTTCTCGACGCGGAACTGGGTGGCCGGGGCCACCGCACCCAGCACTTCGTCGAAGTTGCCGGCGTCGACGTTCACGAACTTGCGGTCCTTGATGCGCTTCTTCTCGGCCTCGGGGTCGGCGCCGAAATCGCCGATCACGCCGACCACGAAGGGCAGCTCCTTGTTTTCGATGGCGTCGCCGATCTCGACGTCATAGGTCATCTGCACGCGCGGCGCACGCACCTTTTGCAGGCGTTTCTGCACGCTTTCATTTTTTGACATGTCGACTCCAGGGCGGGGAAGACGGACCGGCGCGGGCCGGTCCACGGGGATTTACTTGAGTGCGCCGAACGGGTCGCTCGATGAGGAGGCGGTGGCGGTCTTCGCCGGGCCGGACGCGGGTGTCGGCTTCGTCGTCCTGGTCGGGGTCTTTGCCTTGCCGCCACCGGGCACCAGCACCTCCTCGCCCAGGCTGGCGCGCAGCAGCTTGGCCAGGCCTTCCGCCTCCGACTTGACGTCGCCATTGAGCTTGCTCTTGCGCGTCAGCTCACCCAGCGCCTTGCTGCTCACGCGCAGGCCGCTGACGGCGGCGATGCTGTTGGCAAGCAGGTCGTCGGGGTCGCGCTCCAGCGCCTCCTGCGCATGGGTGATCGCCTCGCCGTAGTCGTTGGCGTCGAAGCGCATCTGGGCCATGCGCACCAGCGGCGTCTTGTCGGTCGGGAAGGCCAGGCTGGCGGTCTTCAACAGGGCGAATGCCTTGTCGCGCTGGCCGGCGGCGACGGCGGCGTCGGCTTCGGCGACGGCGGCGGCCACCGTGGCCGGCTTGGCCGTGCTGCCGCCGCCAGGGCTGGCGCAGGCCGCCAGCAAGGCAGCGCAGGCGACAGCCGGAATCAGTCGTTTCAACATCATCTCGTTCTCCAGTACGTTGAACCAGCCGCCATTATTCGGGAAGCGATTTCGCAAGAGTTGCGCCGAGTCAACTAGCGGTCGCTTCTGTGGCGCCGCGCATTAAGTCGCCACTGCTTGCGCTGCCGCAGCCGCCCTGCACGGCGCTGCTGTTAAATGAGCGATGGTTTTATTTACGAAAGGCAAGACCGTCATGCGCTTTCTTCCCTGCCTGATCTGCTTCCCGCTGCTCGCTGGCTGCGGCGGCCTGTCTGCCATCACCGGCAAGGCGCCCGAGTTGCCCGAGTCACAAAAGCCGCCGCGCGAAATCGCGATCCGCCTGCATGCCGCGCCCAGGCTGAACGCCGATGCCAAGGGGCGTGCGCTGGCCCTGGTGGCGCGGGTGTACAAGCTGCGCCAGAACGCCGCTTTCGAGGCCGCGCCCTACTCTGCCTTCCTGACGCCGGGCGCGGAAAAGGAAGCCTTCGGCGCCGACCTGGTAGAAGTCAAGGACGTGACCCTGGTGCCTGGCCAGCGTTACGAGACCGTGGAGAAAGTGCCGCGCGAAGCGGGCTATGTGGGCGTGGTGGCGCTGTTCCATGCCCCGGCGCCCGGGCGCTGGCGGCTCGCCTTTCCCGCGCCGGAAGCCGAAAAAGCGGGACTGACGCTGGGCCTGCATGCCTGCGCGCTGTCGGCCGGCGCCGGCGCCAAACCCACGGTTTCAGATGTCAAGCCCCTCGGCTCTGCGCGGTGTCAATAAGTTTGGTCGGCATTCGATCAAGCTCAACATTTTCCTGGTTCAACTTTCTCGATTCACTCTGCGAGGTACATCGTGACCATGCCATCGAAATTGCTGTGGGGCGAAGGCTTGTTCCTGCGTCCCCAACATTTCCAGCAGCAAGACCGCTACCACGAGGCGCGCCTGAACCAGACCGCGCGCGCCTTGCATCCGTATTGCTGGGGCGTGCGGCGCATCGCCGTCGACCACGATGCCCTGAAATCCGACACGCTGCGCATCGACGCGCTGTCGCTGGTCTTCCCCGACGGCGAGTTGTACCGCGCTCCGGAATCCGATCCGCTGCCGCTGCAGGTACGCCTCGGCGAGCTGCCGCCGAACACCCAGACCATCACCTTCCACGCCGCCCTGCCCGCGCTGAAACCTCACGGCGACAACTGCGCCGAGCCCGACGAGGATGCCGGCGCGGCCCGCTTTGCCCAGCACGAGCGCGACACGCAAGACCTCTTCACGCACGCGGCTGACGCCCCGGTGGTCTACCTCAGGAAAACCCTGCGCCTGGTGCCGGACGAGGATGCGTTGGAAGCCTTCGACAGCTTCCCGCTGCTGCGCCTGCGCCGCGTGGCGACCGGCGGCTTCGAGGTCGATCCCTCGTTCACGCCGCCGAGCGTGTCGATCGAAGGCGCGCCCGGCCTGCACAACGCGGTGGCGCGCCTGATGGAAAAGCTGCTGGCCAAGGTCAACGCTTTATATGGCCACATGCGCGAGCCGAGCCGCAACGTGGTCGAGATCCGCGGCGGCGACATGTCCTCGTTCTGGCTGCTGCACACGGCCAGCACCGGCTACGCGGCCCTGTCGCATTACCTGCACCACCCCGAGCTGCATCCGGAACGCCTGTTCGGCGATCTGTTGTCGCTCGCCGGCGGCCTGATGGCCTATTCGCGCAGCTACAAGCTGGAAGACCTGCCCGCCTATTCCCACCTCGACCCGGGACCGGCATTCGCGCGTTTGGTGGACATCCTGCGCGATTTGCTCGACACCGTGGTGTCCTCGAAATACTTCTCGATTCCGCTCTCGAACGACCGCCCTTCGTACCACCTGGGCGCCCTCGACTCGGGCAAGATCAACGCCCAGACCACGCTGTATCTCGCGGTGTCGGCCGACATGCCGGCGCTGCAGCTGGTCGACATCGTGCCGCTGCGCTTCAAGCTCGGCGCGCCGCAGGACGTCGACAAGTTCGTGCTCTCGGCCATGCCCGGCGTGCGCCTGGTGCACGCGCCGCAGGTGCCGGCGGCCTTGCCGGTGCGGCCCGATACCTATTACTTCGCACTGGAAAACCGCGGCACCCTGTACGACAACATGCTCAAGGCGCAGGCCATCTCGATCTACGTGCCGAACGGGATCCGCGACCTGCAGCTCGATTTGATCGCGGTGGCGGCATGAGCGGCCACGTCGAACGGCGCGCCGCGCCCCAAGCCGGCAATCGCGGAGCGGCAGGCAGCACGCCGCAGAACCTGGTCGACCTGATGTACGAAGGCTTCTATGCCCTGTTCCTGCTGAAGAACGGCTGCGGCCCGCACGACAAGACCGCCTTTGCCGACCACATGACGGCCTTCCTCGGCGACGTCGACCGCAACGCCAAGGCGCTCGGCGTGGCCGCGGAAGACGTCACCGCCGCCAAGTACGCCTTCTGCTCGGCGGTCGACGAAATCATCCTGCGCTCGAACTTCGAGGTGCGCGAAGCCTGGGAAACGCGGCCGCTGCAGCTGCGCGTGTTCGGCGACCAGCTGGCCGGCGAGCACTTCTTCCACCGGCTGGAGGATTTGCGCGCGAAAGGCAGCGTGCACCTGCAGGCGCTGGAAGTCTTCCATATGTGCCTGCTGCTCGGCTTCCAGGGCCGCTACGCGCTCGACGGCCAGGACAAGCTGAACTACCTGGTGGCGCGCCTGGGCGACGAGATCGCGCGCATGCGCGGGAAAAGCCGCGGCTTCGCGCCGCATGCCGAGCGGCCGGACCAGGTCGTGAACACCCTGCGCAGCGATCTGTCGCTGTGGGTGCTGTCGGCCGTGTTCGCGCTGGCCGGGCTGGCGGCCTACGTGGGCTTTCGGGCCAAGCTCTCGCACGACACCGAGACCACGCTGGCCAGCTACAACGACCTGGTGAAACTGCCGCCGCGCGCGGCGAACGTGACCATCACCCTGCCTTGAGCTTTGCTTGAACGGACTGGCACGGCAGGGAGAAATCCACGTGGTAGTGCTCGTCGTGCCGGATCCAGGGCTTGCCCTTCATGAAGGGCAAGCTTTCCAACGCCTTCCCACGCGCCGTCTTCAGGAGCGCCGGCATCAAGGCCGGGTCGAAGATCACGAGTGCGATGCCGACCTTCTGCTTCCGCGCCGCTTCCTTCAGTGCGTACAGGTGCTCGGCCAGCGCCGCATGGTCGATACGCAGCTCGCCTGCCTTGCCGCGCGCATCGAACTCCAGGCCGTAGCCGAACTTGTTCAGCGGCGAGGACGGCAGCGGCACCGAGCGCCCTCGCGCATCCAGTACCGGCACCATGAAGTCGATTGACAGGCCGTTCTGGTGGGTGCGGTGCGGCCGCATCCTGCCGCCCTCCGCCAGGCCGGTTTCGCCATACACGAACTGCTTGCCCGGCGCGCTGCGCGCCAGCGCCGCGTAGGCGTCGAGCACGACCTCGCCCACGCGGGCATGGACATGGGTGCGTCCCATCTGCACGCCAAGCTGGCTGTAGGCTTGGAAGTTAGTGCCGCTCGCCGGCAGCGCAACCGCGCCGGCGATGCTGCCGGCGCCGGGGCGGCCGTAACAGGTGCTGGCCTGCGCCGGCGCGGCAAGGAGGAAAGGGATCAGGAACGGAAGGAGATGGCGTTTAGCGGGGTCTGCAGTCACTGGACAACCTTGAACTCGATGCGGCGATTGCGCGCGCGGCCCTCGATTGTACGATTGTCCGCCACCGGCCGGTCCGGTCCCTCGCCAGACACCGCGATCAGCTCGGGATTCACACCGCGCGATGCCACATAGGTCTTCACCGCTTCCGCGCGCGCCTGGCTCAGCGACAGGTTGCCGGCGCGCGAGCCGGCGTTATCGGTGTGGCCGATCACCTCGACCTTGACGCCGCCCAGTTTTTTCAGCGCCTGGCTCATCTGGTCGAGGATCTCCATGCCCGAGGGCGCGAGCGCCGCCTTGCCCGACTCGAACTCGATGATGCGGTTGGCCAGCACGGCATCGAGTTCGCCCTGCTGGGTCGCCGCCACGCGCAGGCCGTTGTTCACCGTGTAGGTCGGGTTAAGGGTGCTGGCGATGTCGCCGGCGATCTGCTGGCGCTGGGCCTCGTTGGCGACGTCGCCGCGCAGGCTGACGTTGTTGCCGTCGATTTTCAGCTGGCCGCGGCTGATCATCTTCAGGTTCGGGCCGATCAGGCGCTGCACGTAGTCGTTCCAGTTGGCCGGCGTGGCCACGGTGCCGACCGCGAGCTGGTCGATCACGCGTTCGGCGCCGTACACCGCGCGCAGGCGCGCCAGCAGCGCCGCCTTGCTGGCTTCGTCGGCAACGGTGCCGGCAACGACGATCGGTGCGTTCGCTGCTGCGCCCTGCACCGGCGCAGTCGCAGAAGCGGGCGCGCCGGCAGGCGCCTGCGCCGCTGCGGACCCGGCGGCGAGCAGCGCCGCCATGCTGATCAAGGATAGTTTCACGCTGCGCCTCCAATGAAAGTCTTCAGGAACAGTTCGCGCGCCATCTTCAGCGGCAGCTGCGGCTGGTCGAGGTAGCTGGCCAGGGCGCGCACGTCGACGTCAAGGCCGAGCTGTTCGTCGATCCAGCCCAGGTCGGCAAAACGCACCTGCTGCTCGGCGCCGGCCAGCGGGTCGACGATCGCGCGCAGGGTCTGGGCGGCGGCCCCGCAAAAGCCGATCACCAGCACCGGCCGGCCGTCCAGGCAGGTGAGGAACAGCGCCAGGTCGAAGCCGGTGCGGCGCACGAAAGGCGCGACCAGCTCCAGCCAGAAGGCGGCAACCTGGGCGCGCAGGGCCGCATCGTCGGGCAGCGGCAGCACCAGGCTCTTGTCCACCTGGGCCGGTTTGCTGTGCATGACCGGCTGCAGCAGCAGGCCGAGCGCGAGGATGGTGCGGCTGGCGTCCAGGCCGCCCAGCAGGTCCGACAGCGAGCCGACGGTGGCGCCGGCGAGGAAGCCGGACAAGGCGGCGTCGGCTTCGCCCAGCGCGATCGCCGCTTCGCTGATGCCCTGCAGGTGCGGCGCCGGATCGCAGGCTGCCAGCACCTGCGGCGCCGCAGCTTCGAGGAAGGTCCAGAGCGGCGCAAAGGCCAGCACGCAGCGCGACAAAAAGGCCGGCGGATCGGCCACGTCGAGCGTGCGCATGGTGAGAAAAGGGAAGCGCCGTCCCGGCGCATCGTGGCTGGCCACCAGGTGCCCGGCCACGGCGTGGCGGCGCGCCGGGCCGACAAAGGCAAAGCTGACCGGCGCCATGGCGTCGTAGTCGATCTTCCAGCGCGCGTTCGAAGGCAGGCGCTGCATGACGGCGGCCAGCCAGTCGTCGAGCATGCTGATGGCCGCGGCGTCGTGGGCCAGCTTGACG
Organism: Massilia sp. BAP21; assembly: GCF_057801335.1. Lineage (NCBI taxonomy): Bacteria > Pseudomonadati > Pseudomonadota > Betaproteobacteria > Burkholderiales > Oxalobacteraceae > Massilia > Massilia sp. BAP21. Next base: position 4,259,300 of record NZ_CM173596.1, on the reverse strand, counting down.
AAGTCGCTGCGCGCCGGGATCTTGCCGAAGTAGCCGATCCGGCTCGATGCCGCACGCATCATTGCACATCTCCGGCGGCGGCCATGACCGGGGTTTCGGTCCGGTGCTCGAGCGCACGGCCGACGATGGCCGGCGGCAGGCGCATGCCCTTGAAGCCCTGGCTGCCGGCGGCCGAGCCGCCGGCATTCGCTTCGGCGCTGCTGGTGATCTTCAGGTCGACCGCTACCGACACCGCGCCCCCGGGCCCGCTCCAGCGCAGCTCGTGCACGCCGCCCTCCTTGCGCTTCTTGGCCGCCGCCTCGATCATGCGCTTCAGGCCGAACTGCCCGGGCTCGTTGAACAGCTCCACCGTGCGCCCGTCGAAGGTGACGGCCGTGATGCGCGCCCCCGAGGTGCCCGGTCCTGGATGGACCATGTTGAACCACACCGGCGGCGTGTTCCGGTAGCGCAGCTGCTGGCCGTCGATCTCGATCGTGTATTCGGTGGTGCCGGGCGCTGGTGTGGCCTGCAGCTGGAACACCGTCTGCGGCCCGGACGACGTGGGCGAGGCCACGCCGTTGCTCGATAACGGCGCCACCCAACCGGGGAAGGACTGCACCGCCGCCGGCGCCAGCGTGATGCCGATGTCGGCCCAGGTGCGCGGCGAGAGCACGTCGCCGCGCCGCACCACCAGCGGGCCCATCGAGGCGTTCACGAACTTCGCCACCGCGCCTTCCGGCCCGAACACCTGGCCGATCTCGGCGCCGTTGGCTTCGATCTTGCTGCCGGGCGCGAACGGGTACTTGTCGGCCAGGGTTTTCTGGAAGGGCTCGACCACTTGCGCCTGCCAGGTCTTGTTGATCTCGGATTCCGATGGCTGCACGATCATGGCGAAGGTCTGGATCAGCGGGCGCACCAGCAGCGGACGCAGCGCCGCCTTCTGCGGCTCGCTCATCCCGGTCAGCATCTGCTCGTCGACGTACTTCAGGGCGTCGGCCAGTTCCGAACCGCTGCCTTCCAGGGTCTGCTGCATGAACTGCTTGGCGCCGGGGCCGGGGTCGCCCTGGTTCTTCAGTTGATTCAAGCGGGTGCGCAGGCGCGACAATGCATCCAGGTAGCCGCTCATCAGCGAGGCTTGCTGCTCGCGCGGCCCGACCAGGCGCGCCACGCCGGCGAACTCGCGGGCGATGACACCCATGGCGCCCGGGGTGGCGGCAGCACCCGGGGCCAGCTGCCCGACGGCATCGGCCAGCGTGCGCGCATCCGACGGCGCGCGGCGCAGCACCACTTCCTTGAACCAGCCGATCACGCCGCGCTCGGCCTTGCTCAGGTTCGGGCGGGCGGCGCCGGGATTGTCCCAGGAGGTCTCGTCGTAGATCGTCTTCAGCAGGCGCGCCAGCGGCGAATTCTGCGGGTCGCCGAGGCGGTTCATGGCCTGCACGCTGGCCTCGAAACCCTTCAGGTCGGCCACCGTCACGCCCTGCACGAAGCGCCCCCACTCTTTTGCATACTCGGCCTTGTACATGTCGACCAGGGTTTTCTGGATCTGCTCGGGGCTGCCCTCGAGCGTCAGGTCGTCCTTGGCCACGGTCTTCAGGACCCAGTCGGTGCTCGACAGCTCGCGGTTCGACGCTTCGCGGATCGCGCCCTGCACGTACTTGTCCCAGGCATCGCGGGTGAATGCGCCGCTGACGGCGTGGCTGCCGGCGAGCAGGCCTCGGTCCTGGCCATCGCCATGCTCGCCGACGATGCGCGCCACCGTCACCGCCGGGAAGCGCGTGGCGGCGCGGGTCTTGATGTCGGCATACACGCGTTCGCGCGCCGGCGTGCCGCGCACCACGCGGCGCAAATTCTCGCGCACGCCGTCGAGCAGGCCGAGCTTGAGCGTCACCTGCGGCCAGGCCTGGTCGTTGATCTGGGCCAGGTAAAAGCTCAGCAGGCGCTCGGCGCTGCGGATCATCTGCTCGCGCGGCATGGCACCGCGATTCGCCTCCAGCCAGGTGCGCCAGTAGCGGGTCAGCTGGTCGTTCAGGTGGCCCGGTTCGGCATGGCTTTTATCGCCCAGCATCAGGTAAGTCTTCAGCGCGTTGTAGGCGTCGGCCACGTTGGTCGGCGAGACGTCCTGGTAAGGCTGGCCGGATTTGACGGCAGGCGCGGCCTGCACATCCTGCGCCTGTGCATTCGGCGCCTGTCCACTTGAATCCAGCGCCGCCGCATTCGCGTTCACCTCGGCCAGCATGGTCTCCAGCGCGGCGGCGACCGGCTCCACCATCACCGCACGCGCCCCAGCGAAGTATTCGTCGCGCAGCTTGCGCTCGACCTTCTCGCCCTGGTACAGGCCGAAGGAGAGCGCCCAGGGCTGGTCCTGCTTGTACTTGTCGAGCTGCTCGATGCGGTCCTGCAAAATGTCGAGCGCTTCCAGGCGCGACTGCAGATCGATGCGCTTGTCCTGCATGCGCATCACCTTGTCCAGGTCGGCCTGGACATTCGCCACCAGCTGGCTGTTGCCCATGTAGGACCAGCTCCAGCCGCCCAGTGCGGCGCCGAGGGCGATGGTGGCGGCAAAGAAGGCCGCGTACTTCAGGCGCGCGCTGGCCGGATTCGTGTAGCGCTTGACCAGTTCGCGGTCGGCGAAGATCACCTTCCTGAACAGCTCGAGCAGGAAGTAGCCCTTGCCCTCGCCCTCCTTCGCCGGATTCTCGCCTTCTGCGGCGCCCCCCTCGCGCAACTCCAGGTCGAAGCGGTTGGCGACGCGCTTCGAGGCCAGGTCCTGCACCGCGCCTTCCTGCAGCGCGCTGGTAAAGTAAAAGCCGCGGAACACCGGCTTGAACTGGTAGGTGTTTTCTTCGAACAGGGTCGACAGGAAGGCGCGCAGCGGGCTGCGGACCGAGGCGAATTCGAGCGGGAAGGTGAACACGCCGGGCCGCATCTGCGTGCTGCGGTTGCCGGCCATGTTCGCCAGGCTGAGCTCTTTCAGCCCGTCGTGCAGTTCGTCGAAGTGCTGGTCGAAGAAGGCCAGCACGTCCTGCGGCGTGCTGCGGCGGTTGTAGCGCAGCGTGGCGCCCCACACCCGGTCGCGCTCGCTGCGTTCGCTGTCGTGGAAGAAGTCGGCAAAGCCCGCGATCAGATCGGCCTTGGTGAAGATCACGTACACCGGCGCATACACGCCCAGGCGTTCAGTTAATTCCTGGACCCGGGTGCGCAGGCTCTTGGCCAGCTCCATCGAGGCGCTGGCCGACCCGCCCGTGAGTTCGGCCACGCTGACCGCGATCAGGATGCCGTTGATCGGCGCGCGGCGGCGGTGTTTTTTCAGGAGGTCGAGGAAGCTGAACCACTCGTCGCGGTCGCCGTCCTGCACCGAATAGCGGCCTGCCGTGTCGAGCAGGATGCCGTCGGTGGTGAAGAACCAGTCGCAGTTGCGGGTGCCGCCCACGCCCTGCACCGCCTTGCTGCCCGGGATCGGGAACGTCAGCCCGGAATGGGCGATGGCGCTGCTCTTGCCGGCCGCGGGGTTCCCGATGATCATGTACCAGGGCAGCTCGTACAAGGCTTCGGCGCCGCGCGTCAGGCCCAGCTTCGAGGTCTTGATGGTGTTGATCGCCTCCAGCATGTTCTTGCGCAGCACCGCGACTTCGTTGCGGCCGCTATCGGCGCCGGCGCCTGCGCCCGCTTCGCCGGCCGCCAGGCTGGCGGTCAAGCGTTTCGCGGCGCGGATGCGCCACAGCTTGCGCGCGCCCCAGAACATGCCCCACAGCGCCAGCAGGCTGAGCGCCGCGATGAGTGCCCAGATCAGGCCGATTTCGAAGGTATCGGCCCCCAGCAGCAGGAAGCCGAGCAGTGCAGTGATGCCGATCACGACGAGCACGCGGCTGTCGGTGAGGAACTTCCAGAGACGGGCCATGGCGGGAGCTTGTGTGGGTTATGGAAAGGGTCGGACAGGCAATGCTCGCACCATTCCTACCGGAAAAATTTGACCCGCATCAAGCTCCTTGGGAAGGTGTGCTAGCGGCGCATCACCCCCGGCAAGCGCAATTCCGTGTGCCCGAGGTCCATCATTTTCCAGCGTCCGCCCCAGGTCAGGCCGAGCTGCTCGGCCACCTCGCCATACAGCCGGTAGCCGCGCATGGCCCAGGGGTCTTTCTCGGAAATGACCAGCTTGCCGTCGCGCCAGAATGCGCAGTCGGCGGCCAAGCCGTACTGGTGCCAGCTCTGGAAGGCGCGCGCATTGGTGACGGTGCCGCCCATCTGCGCCAGCAGGTCCTGGCGCGCCGGGCTGCGGTAGCCTTCCAGCAGCGCCATTTCATAGCCGTGCTGTTCCTTCATGATCTTGAAGGCGAGCAGCAGGCGCGCGTTGAAGTCCGGGTGCAGCAGGCCCCAGTTGCGGCTGGCGCTCACCAGCATCGGCCGCACCAGCACCACTTCCTGGGTGGTAAAGGCCAGCGGCGGCGGCGCCACCGGCGGCACCAGCTGCTCGCCCTGCAGCAGCGCAGCGATCTGGGCGTCGGGCAGCGCGGCGGTCGGCACATAGTCGGGCAGCATGGCGGGCGAGCGCAGCACCAGGGCCAGCAGCGAGGGAATTGCAATCACCGGCACCCCGATGGCGAACACGATCCAGTTGCGGCGCGCCAGCTTCATGGCCGCCGCCAGCCCGCCGGCCAGGCCGCGCCTGAACGCCCCGCGCTCGCGTGCGGGCGCCCCGCGCCATGTGGCATCGCGCCGCTTCATGCGGCTGCGCAGGCTGAAGACGAACTGGCCCAGCATCGCCCTTCCGGTTGGAAAACAGGCCAGCCAGATCAGGGTGCAGGCGACGCAAAAGTACAGAAGTGCGAGAAAAATCAGCATGGTTTTTCCCAGATTGTTTCTAATCGGATTGGAAACGAATATCTTAGGAGTAATGCCGTGCGCCCTACAGACGAAAATCAAGGGCCCTCGACGCGACCGAATTTGATGTCGTCGCGCCGCGGGGCCGGTGAAGAAAACATCCTGGCGATGCTGGAACGCGATGCCGCACGGCGCAGCGGCACGCGCATGACCAGCCCGCGCCTGGCCTGGTACTGCGCGGCGGCGGCCTTTTCCGGCATCCTGGTCGGTGCGGTGGCGTGGCTGGCCTACGACAACCACGAAACGGCGACTGCGATGCAGGTCCAGGTGCAGGCCGAGCGCGTGGCCGAGGCGGACACCGTGACGCCGGCCCAGGCCGATGCGCCGGCCCCGGCTCCGGCAGCCCCGGCCCCGGCCGTGATCGTCGACCAGCCGCAGAGCATGCCGGCCGCCCCGCCGCCGCTGGTGATGCTGCCGCCGGAAGGGACGGCAAAAGCCAGACCGGTGGCACCGCCGAAGGAGAGCGCGCCGGTCCAGGCTGCTACGGCGCCCACCACGGCCAAGCCGGCGCAGCCGGCCGAAGCCAGGCCCGCAAAAACGGACAGGCCGGCTGCGCTGGCCAAGGCCGATAGGAGCAACAAGGCCGAGAAGGCGGAGAAAGCCGAGAAAGCGCCCCCGCGCACGGCAAAGGCGACGCGCCCGGCCGCCGCCAAGGCCGGCGCGGCGGCGCGTGCCCGGAACAAGGCGGCGTCGCCCACCGCCGCCGAACCCGCGGTCGACACCGACGTCGCCCTGATCTCGGCCATCATCGCGCATTCCGAACGCCACCGCGGCGAGCGCGAACAGCCGGCGCCCTGCACCGGGCCGAAATGCCCGCCGCAGTCCTCGGCTCCGCCCCGTCCCTGATGTGGCAAAAAACCACGGCCAGGCATCCCGGCGCCTGAAAATGCTGGGATGAAGGCGGCACCCGAGGCTATACTGTACATAAGCACAGTGGCGTCTCGAGATGAACAGGGTTCTGGAAAACGAGTTTTATTACCTGGATAACTTCCAGGCCGTCCTGGACTGGATCGCGCAGCGCTACCCGGATTTGCTGACCGACGAAGAACAGGCCTTCATTGCAGCCTTCCCGGCGCTGCCGCAGCCGGCGCGCGCCCTGTTCGTGCGCATGGTCATGCGCAAGGGCGAGCTGTTTCGCGCCAGCAAACTGCGCTATGCCGAAATCGGCTGCCCGGTGGAAGCGGCGCAACACCTGTTCCCGACCGGCTGGGTGTCGGGCGACCCCGACCTCACCCTCGACGAACTGTTCGACCTGCTCTCCAAGCCCGAACTCGTCCTCGCCTTTGGCGACCGCCTCCAGCACAAGAACGCGCGCAAGGCCGAGCAGCTCGCAGCCCTGCGCGCCAGCATGGGCGCGACTGCAGAGCAGACTGCGGGGGAAGTTGCTAACCAATCCGGCGAGAGCGATGCCGCGCCTCCGGTCCGCTCCTTCTCCAGCTGGTTCCAGGACAGCGGCGACCTCGCCCTGCGCATCCACGTCAAGCCCCTGTGCGACCGCCTGCGCCTGATCTTCTTCGGCAATTTGCGCCAGGACTGGACCGAGTTCGTGCTGTCCGACCTCGGCCTGTTCCGCTACGAGCAGGTCGAGTTCTCGCCGGCCTCGCGCGGTTTCCGCGAGCGCAGCGACATCGAGCACTACCTCGTCCTGCACGCTTGCCGCGCGCGCTTCGCCGAGGGCCTGGAGCCGCTCGAGGACATCGTGCGCGACGTGCCGCAACACGCCTTCCACAACGACTGGCTCGAGAGCCGGCGCGAAAAGCTGCTGTTCCAGATGGGCCAGCACTACGAGAAGGGAAAGGACTGGGCGAATGCCCACGCCGTCTACACGCGCTGTCGCTTCCCTGGCGCGCGCGGCCGCGCCATCCGCGTGCTGGAAAAGGCCGAACGCTACGACGAGGCCTGGGAACTGCTGCTGGCGGCGCGCGAAGCGCCGGAGAACGACGCCGAGCGCCAGCACCTGCTGCGCATCGGCCCGCGCCTGGCGCGCCGCCTCGGCCACCCGAAGACCATCGCGCGCCGGCCCGACCCGGTGCGCCTGGACCTGTGCCTGCCCATGCCTTCGGGCGACTGGTGGGTCGAAGGCGTGGTGCGCGAGCACCTGGCCGGCGAACACGCACCCGTGTTCTACGTCGAAAACATGCTGGCCAACGCCCTCTTCGGGCTGTTGTGCTGGCGCGCGATCTTCGCCGCGATTCCCGGCGCCTTCTTCCACCCGTTCCACCGCGGCCCGGCCGATTTGTACAGCCCCGACTTCCACCAGCGCCGCGCGAACGAGTTCGCCGATTGCCTGGCCCAGTGCGACGATGGCCGCTACCGCGCCACCATCCTCGGCCACTTCGCGGAAAAAGCCGGCATCTCCTCGCCCTTCGTGTCCTGGGAATACCTGGACGCCGGCCTGCTCGAACTGGCCCTGGACTGCATCCCTGCCGCCCACCTGAAGAAGTGGTGCGAGCGCATCCTGGCCGACGTCAAGGAAAACCGCACCGGCTTCCCCGACCTGATCCAGTTCTGGCCGCATGAAAAGCGCTACAACATGATCGAGGTAAAGGGGCCGGGCGACCGCCTGCAGGACAACCAGCTGCGCTGGATCGAGTACTGCGCCACCCACGGCATGCCGGTCTCGGTGTGCTACCTGCAGTGGGAGCAGGCTGCTTGAGCGAGCCGGCGAAGTACGTTGTCGCCGTGCGCGCCCTGTGCGAGTTCACCGCCAAGCAGGGCGACCTCGACCTGCGCTTCACGCCCTCGCCCACGGCCCAGGAAGGCATCGCCGGCCATGCCGTGGTAACGGCGCGCCGCGGCGACGGCTACCGCACCGAAGTCTCGCTCTCCGGCGACCACGGCCTGCTGCACGTGCGCGGCCGCGCCGACGGCTACGACGCCCGCGAGAACCTGCTGGAAGAAATCAAGACCTACCGCGGCAAGCTGTCCTCGATGCCGGAGAACCACCGCCACCTGCACTGGGCCCAGGTGCGCATGTATGGCCACCTGCTGTGCGCCCAGCTCGGACTCGACAGCGTCAACCTGGCACTGGTCTACTACGAGATCGGCAGCGGCCATGAGACAGTGCTGCGCGAAACCCGCAGCGCCGCCGAACTGAAGGCGACCTTCGAAGAACGATGCCTCCGTTTCATCGCCTGGGCCGAACAGGAGCTGCGCCACCGCGAGGCGCGCGATGCGGCCCTGGTTGCGCTGCGCTTCCCGCACGCCAGCTTCCGCCCCGGCCAGCGCCAGCTCGCCGAGACCGTCTTCAAGGCCAACAGCACCGCGCGCTGCCTGCTGGCCCAGGCCCCGACCGGCATCGGCAAGACCGTCGGCAGCCTGTTCCCGGTGCTGAAAGCGGCGCCAGCCCAGCGCATCGACAAGGTCTACTTCCTGGCCGCGAAAACCCCGGGCCGCCAGCTTGCCCTCGACGCCGCCGCCACCATCCGCGCCGCCGATCCGCGCCTGCCCTTGCGCGTGCTGGAATTGACCGCACGCGACAAGGCCTGCGAACATCCAGACAAGGCCTGCCAGGGCGCCTCCTGCCCGCTGGCGAAAGGCTTCTACGACCGCCTGCCGGCCGCTCGCGCCGCGGCCCTGGAGGTGCCGGTGCTGGACCGCGCCGCCCTGCGCGACGTCAGCCTGGCCCACGATGTCTGCCCCTATTACCTGGGGGGCGAGATGGCGCGCTGGAGCGACGTGATCGTTGGCGACTACAACTATTACTTCGACGGCGGCGCCATGCTCTACGCGCTGGCCCAGGAACAGGGCTGGCGCGCCAGCGTGCTGGTCGACGAAGCGCACAACATGGTGTCGCGTGCGCGCTCGATGTATTCGGGCGAACTCGATCGCGCGCTTCTTCGCATGGCGCGCGCCGCTGCGCCTTCCGAGACCGTGAAGAAGGCCCTGACCAAGGTGGCGCGTGCCTGGGGCGAGATGGATGCGCATGCGCCCGCGCCCTACCAACTATTGGCCGCGCCGCCGGAAAAGCTGCTGTCGGCCCTGCTGAACGCCACCAGCACCATCAACGATTACCTGGCCGAGCAGGCCGTGCCGCTCGACCCGGACCTGCAGCGCTTTCATTTCGACGCCTTGGGCTTTCAGCGCCTGGCCGAATCCTTCGGCGAGCATTCGCTGTGCGACATCACGCGTGACGGCAAGGACACCACGGTCTGCATCCGCAATGTCGTGCCTGCGCCTTTCCTCAAGCCCCGTTTCGAGGGCGCGCATTCGGTGACGCTGTTCTCGGCCACGCTCAGCCCCTGGCATTATTTCGCCGACCTGCTCGGCCTGCCGGAGAACACCGGCTGGGTCGACGTCGAATCGCCCTTCTCCGCCGGCCAGCTGGCGGTGCACATCGCCAGCCGCATCTCCACGCGTTACCAGCACCGCGCGGCATCGCTGGCGCCGATCGCGCAACTCATGGCCGACCAGTACGCGCAAGCGCCCGGCAACTACCTGGCTTTTTTCAGCAGCTTCGATTACCTGGAGCAGGCCGCCGATCTCTTCACCCGGCTGCACCCGGATGTGCCGGTCTGGCGCCAGGAGCGGCGCATGAGCGAAGCGGAACGGGCAGCTTTTCTGGACCGCTTCCAGCCCGAAGGCCGCGGCATCGGCTTCGCGGTGCTGGGCGGCTCGTTCGGCGAAGGCGTCGATTTGCCGGGCGCACGCCTGATCGGGGCATTCGTGGCCACGCTCGGTCTGCCGCAGCTGAATCCCGTCAACGAGCAGCTGCGCGCGCGCATGCAGGCCATGTTCGGCGCCGGCTACGACTACACCTATCTGTATCCGGGCCTGCAGAAGGTGGTGCAGGCGGCCGGGCGCGTGATCCGCACCGAGCAGGACCGCGGCACCGTCTACCTGATCGACGACCGCTTCGGCCAGCCGGCCGTGCGCGAGCTGCTGCCGCGCTGGTGGCAAGTAGACACACTCAGCGCATCAGCTCCTTGAGCTTGGCGTAACCGCTGCGGCTGACCGGGACCCGTTTGCCGTCCTTCAGCACCGCGCACCAGCTGTCGCGGGTCGGCGCCTCGATGCGCGCGATGGCGCCGATGTTCACGATATACGAGCGGTGCACGCGCAGGAACAGCGCCGGGTCCAGCCCGCCTTCGAGTTCCGCCATGCGTCCGTTCTTCAGGTGCGTCTTGCCGGCGGTGCTGATCGCCACGTAGTCGTCCTGGGCTTCGATCCAGTCGATGCTGGCGCTCGGCACCACGTGCACGCGCGCGCCGTCGCGCACCAGCACGCGTTCGATGAAGCCGTTGCGCTTCGCTGCGTCCTGTACCAACCCTTCCATTTGCTCCGGCGGCACGGCGCGGCTGCGCACGCTGTGCAGGGCCTGGGCCAGGCGTTCGCGGCTGAAGGGCTTCAGCAGGTAGTCGATGGCGCGTACCTCGAAGGCCTTCAGCGCGAACTGGTCGTAGGCGGTGACGAAGACGTAGCGGGTGCGCGCGGGGCTGCCGGCAGCAATACTGGCATTTGCCAGCTCCACCACTTCGAAGCCGTCGAGCTTCGGCATCTGGATGTCGAGGAAGACCAGGTCCGGTTGCAGCTCGCCGATCGCCTTCACCGCCTCGAAGCCGTTGGCGCATTCGGCCACGATCTCGATGTCGGGCCAGGCGCCCAGGAATTCGCGCAGCAGCGCACGCGCCAGGTGTTCGTCGTCCACGATGATGACCCGCATGTCCCCTCCTTAGTCCGTATCCGGTGCGTGCCGCGCCATGCCGGCGGCAGGCAGCGTCAGGTCGACGCAAAAGCGCTCTGGCTCGCGCAGCCAGTGAATGCTGGCCTCGTGCGCATAAGTCGCCGTCAAGCGCTGCCGCACGTTGGCCAGGCCAATCCCGCAACCGGCGACCGGCGCCGCCGCTTCCTCGTCGTCGGCATCGTTCTCGACGCGGATGCGTAAGAGCGAGCCCGCGCGCCGCGCCACGATCCGGATCGCGCCGCCGTCGAGCCGGTGGCCGATCCCGTGCTTGACCGCGTTCTCCACCAGCGGCTGCAGGATCATCGGCGGCACCAGGCAGTCGGCCGCATCGCCGGCCACGTCGTCCTCGAAGGCGAGACGCGGCCCGAAGCGCACCCCCTCCACCGCCAGGAAGGCACGCACCAGCGCGATCTCCTGCGCCAGCGGCACCTTGCGCTGGGCATCCATGCCCAGGCTGCGGCGGAAGAAGTCCGACAGCTGCAAGGTCATGCTGCGCGCCGCCGGCGGGTCGATCGAGGTCAGGGCGCTGATCGAATTCAGGCTGTTGAAAAGGAAGTGCGGGTCGATCTGGGTGCGCAGCATGCGCAGTTCGGCTTCCTGGGCCGCCAGCTTCATTTCGAGTTCGCGCCGCTCGAGGCTGCGCGCGCGTTCGAATTCCAGCGCCAGGTACTGGCCCACCGCCGTCATCGCGTATAGGATCACGCCCAGGCCGAACATCAGGGCGGCAAAGGGCCGCGTTACCACGAGGGTGCCCTGCGCAGGATTGGCCGACACGCCGCGCAGCAATTCGCTCCAGCCGCTGCCGGCCGCCGTCCACAGCAGGCTGGCGCAGACCGCGGTGCCCGCGAACACCAGCAGCACCGAGTGCAGGGGCCTGCTCGCCAACGGGTAGGCGCGGCACAGGTAATACGACGAAAAGCCGCTGGCGCAGCCATACACCAGCGCCAGCGGCAGGGCGAACAGCAGGCTGGCGCCGATGCGCGCGCCGGTGGCGGCCACGATCAGTCCCGCGAGCAGCAGCCCGAATAGCAGCCAGGCCGCCAGGTAGAGCGCGATGCTGCGCCGCGCATGCATCAGCCGGTCACCATCAGTTGCGGACCTCGACGCCGCCCATGATCGCGTAGCCGCGGATCACCAGGCGCTTGTTGCCGTCGGGCGGCGCAACCGTCTTCTCGTCGAAGCCGCCCATGATCGGCGTACCCTGCAGCACCACCGTCCAGTCGGGCGGGCACTTGATGGTGACGCCGCCCCAGAAGGCGAACACGTTGATCACGGCTTCGCCGGTCGCGATCGAGGCGCCGCGCATGTCGAGCACGCAGCCACCCATCACCGCGGTGATTTCGCCGCCACGGAAGTCCTGGCTGTGCACGCGGCGGTCGAAGCCGCCGAGGATGGCGGTGACGTCGATCTTCTGCGTGTCGCCGGCCGGCGCCAGGCCCTCGCCGGGCTTGTCGTCGACCATGCCGTGCCCAACCAGGCGCTGTCCGGTCGTGGCGCGGTAGACCAGCACGGCGCCGGCGCCGATCAGGAACAGCGGCCAGGCCATGCGCCAGGTGATGTAGATGACGCCGAGCCGGTTCAGGATCATGACCGTGCCGATGCCGATGCCGGCCAGGCCGATCAGGTAGCCGCTCGGGGTCGAGGTGTCGAGCAGCTTGGCGACGCCGGCGAAGATGAAGACCAGCGGCCAGAAGGCCACCGCGTCGTGCAGGTCGAGGATGTCGAGGTTATCGAGCAGGAACAGCAGGCCGACCACGATGACCATCAGCCCCAGCACCACCTGCCCCGTCATGCCGCGTTCGGCGCGGCGCGCACGGCGTTGCTGGCGCTTGACATCATGCCCCTTCATGCCGCCTTCTTCGAAGCTGTCCTTATACATGTTCCTTCTCCTTGTTCGATGCGAAGCGGCGCGCGAACACAGGCGCGAGCACCAGTTGCAGCCCCCACATCAGGATGAACAGCGGCCAGCTGTTGCGGAAGGTCAGGCCCCATAAGCCTTCGAAGACCGCGAACAGCCACAGGCCGATGAACACCGTCCACAGCCCGCTTGTGAACTCCCTGGGGCTTGGGTAGCCGATGGTCTGGTTGATGCCCGCCACCACCAGCAGCAGCGGCCAATAATGCCACAGCGTCGCGACGTCGAGGACGTCCATGCGGTCGAGCAGGAAGGCGATGCCGACCGCAATCAGGACCAGTCCCCACATCATCTGCTTGCGCTGCCTGTAACCGTTGTTTTCGGTGCCCATGCCGTCCTCCGTGTTGTGATGTCTGTACGATAGCCGCGTGCGCCGGCGTGGAAAAGCGCCATTCGGCGAATGGCAGCGCCGGATCGGTGAATGACGGAGGAATCGGCGGGCTGCGCCGCCTGGCGGTGGGCGGCGTGGCCGGGGCGCTGGAGACGCAATGCGGAAACAAACCGCAGGGACGAAAAAAAGCCCGCCTCGAAAGGCGGGCCGGATGGCGTGATGCTCCGCTGCCGCGCGTCAGGCTGCAGCGGACAGGTTCATCGCCGGCTGGTTCTTGACCTGGTTGCGGTACTTGGCGCTGGCTTCGGCCTTCTTCACGGCTTCGCGTGCGATGTTGGTGCGGCGGATTTCCAGGCGTTCCTGCTTGCCGCGGTGTTGGGCTTCGTGCTTGTTGCCGATTTTCTTGGTCATGACCTTCTCCTCTGTTGAAACGGTATACAAGGCAGTGGTCAGGAGCGGTGCTGCGATACTCGCACGTCCGCCGGCATCAGCATTTCCCAACCGAGCTGGCGGCGGATTTCTTCCGGTGCCGGCGGCGGTTTCGGGTCGCGCGAACGCCGTTCGAGGTATTCGCGCACAACATGCTTCGGTGGATTCGTGGTCGTTGCAGACATGGCGCCTCCGCTTGCACTGCATGCCGGCGCCACATGGCGACGGCGTGGAATCTGGTGCCGATCCTCGAGGCGACCGGCTAACCTGTTGAGGTATTTGGCTGCCCGCCGAACCGAATCGCAGGCGCCTCACTCACACAGGTTCATCATAGCGAGGGCGTCGCCGGTTCACCGTTAGCTGCCGCACACTGCGCGGAAGAACTCGGCAATTAAGGCAGGCTTAAGTGTCCTGCGCGGCCGCTGCGCCCAGGCATGAAAAAGGGGAGCCGCAGCTCCCCTCGCCTGTTCGCGCGAACCGCGCGGTCAGAACTTGTAGCGCAGGTTCAGGTAGAACTGGCGCCCGGCGACATCCAGCTTCTGCTGCTCTTCCTCGCTGTAGCGGTAGTAGGCGCGCTTCACATTGGTGAGGTTGGTCGCGCTGAACGACAGCGACAGCTGCTGCGTGAGGTTGTAGCTGGCGTTCAGGGCGAGCGTGGTCACCGGTGCGGCCATGGTCGGCGCGGTCGGCATCACGATCCCGTTGATGACCGAGTTGCCCTGGCTGTTGGCGGTCGGCGACGGCGCCGTGGTGCTGTTCACGTACTCGCCGCGGTAGTTCGCCACCAGGCGCGCCGAGGCCTTGTCGTTCTCGAAGTACAGGCCCAGGTTGCCGGCCCATTCCGAGGCGCCCACCATCGGGCGGCCGTCGTCGACCTTGGTCTTGGCGCGGCTGACGTTCGAGGTGAAGCCGAACGGGCTCTGGCCGAAGGGCTGCTCGTAGGCCAGCTCGATGCCGGTGATCTTCGCGCCCTGCTGCGACGAGGTGTTGATGAAGAAGGTCTTCACCACCTGGTCGCGCGGATCGGTCAGTTCGATGGTCGAGGTGCCGACGGTGCCGGTCTTCACGTAGCCGTCGATCTTCGAGTGGAACACGCTGGCCGTCACGTTCGAGCGGCGCGCGAAGAACCAGGACCAGGAGATGTCGACGTTGTCCGAGGTGAGCGGATGCAGGTCCGGGTTCGGACCCGTCACGCGGCAGCCGTTGACGTCGCAGCCCGGGGTGCCGAAGCCGCTGCCCAGCACGTTGTAGTTCTGGCGGCCGATGGTGCGGCTGGCGCCGAAGCGGGCGATCATGTCCGGCGTGATCTCGTAGCGCAGGTTCAGGCTCGGCAGGAAGTTCTTGAAGACCTTGTGGGTCGGCGTCTTGTAGTACATCGTGCCCGACAGCGGGTTGAAAGTCGCGCCGTCGTAGAAGGCCACCGCATCGCCGGCATCGGTGATCGCGCCAGGGTAAGCCGCGCAGACGGTCGGCGCCTGGCCCGGCGCGCTGCGCAGGCAGGTGCGCGGGTTCGGGATCGGGGTGGCGATCTGGGCGTCGACCACGGTGCGCACGTAGCGCAGGCCGACGTTGCCCGACCACGGACCATTCTCCAGGTTGGCCATCAGGTAGGCCGAGCTCTGGCGCTCGCGCATGTCGATTTCGGTGCTGACGCGGCGCTCGAAGGCTTCGCTGGTTTCCTTGGTGTTGGCCGCGATGTAGGCCTTCAGCGCTTCCGGGGTGTAGGTGAAACCGGTGTTGTCCCAGCCCGAGCCGCCCAGGCCGGAGCCGAAGTTGCCCGGGTAAGGCTGCCAGCCCTCGGTCGGGGTCACGGTCGACTGGATGATCTTGCCGGTGGCATCGTAGGTGACGGTCAGCGGCGTGCGGAAGGCCGGACCCCAGCGGCGGCTGTCGCGCTTGTGGTCGGCGTGGCGCAGGCCCATTTCCAGCGACTGCACCCAGGCGTTGTTCAGCTTGTATTCGGCGTCGACCTGGCCGCTCGATTCCTTGTCGGTGGTCTTCACGCCCGAGGCGGTGCGGCCGACGATCATGTAGCCGCTGCCGTCCGGGTTGATGCCCGGCTGGTTGCTGCCGGCGCCCTGGTACTGGACATAAGGCGCTTCGTGCAGGCCGCGCAGCGCGTAGGACACGCCGGTGCCGTAGCGGGCAAAGGTGGTGCCCTGGTCGAGGTCGGTCTTGCCGACGCCGCGCGTGGTCGCGAACAGGCCCTTCACGGTCAGGTCCGGGGTCACGCGGTATTTCGCGTCGAGGTCGATAAAGGAACTGGTGGCCTTGGCGCCGTCGCGGTAGAAGCCTTCCGAGTTGCCCACGTACTGGGGCGTGGTGCCGTCCGGGAAGACGATGTCGGCCGACTTCAGGACCTTCAGCTCGTGGCCGTACAAGGTGCGCTCGGTGGTGATCACCGGATTGCGGATCTGGGCATACACGCGCTGGCCGTTCGACGAGGTGTTCGGCGAGGTGCCGGTAGTGCCGCCCAGCGCTTCGCCCTTACCCATCAGCATCGAGTAGATGGCGCCCGAGGTCAGGCGGCCATTGTTGTTCGCGTTCATCTGCGAATGGAAGCCGGTCAGTGTCACGTCGAGGTCGGCGTTCGGCTTGAACTGCATCGACAGCATGCCGCCCTTGCGGTCGCGTACGGACTCGACGAATTCCGAGCTCATCGAACCCGGCAGGCGCACGCCGTTCAGGTCGGCGGCGGTGTAGCCGGTGCCGGCCAGCGAGGCGTCGGTGATGCCGAGCATGGTGGCGGTATTGATCTCGCCCCAGCCGCTGCTGGTGCCGTAGGCAAAGCGCGACACCGAATCGCGGCGCACGTAGCGCTTCTGGGCAAAGCCCTGGGCGATGATGCCGAAGGTGTTCGCTTCGTTCTTCCAGTTGACCGAGACGTCGGCGTCGGGCGCGGTCTTGTCCGGCAACTGGGCATAGCTGGCGCCGATACTGGCCACGCCCGACAGGCGTTCCTTCTGCGCCAGGGGTTTACGCGTGGTGACGTTGATGGTGCCGGCAAGGCCGCCGTCGACGATGTTGGCATACGAGGTCTTGTAGACCAGGGCCTGGTTCAGGACCGAGGACGGCATCAGCGACAGGCTGGTCGAGCGCGAGCTCGAGCCCTGGTCGCCCACGTACCAGTCGCCGCCGGAAACGGTATGGCCGTTGAACAGGATGAGGGACATGTCGGGGTTGGTACCGCGCATCGACACCTTTTCCGCTTCGTCATAGTCGGTACGCACGGCCACGCCGGCCAGGCGCTGCAGCGAGTCGGCCAGGTTGCGGTCGGGCATCTTGCCCACGTCTTCCGCCGTAATGACCTCGACGTTGCCGGTGGCGTTCTTCTTGACGGCGAGCGACTTGGCCATCGAGGCGCGGATGCCGGTGACCTCGACGGTCTGCATCGGCGCCTGCGCCTCGCTGTCCTGGGCCAGGGCCGGCAGTGCGGCCAGGCCGAACAGCGCGGTCGATACGGCCGCTGCGAGCGGCTTCTGCTTGAACATGTTCTCTCTCCTGATATAAGTATTGGCGTCCTGCGGCAGCATGACTTTTCTGCCATACTGAAAGTATTAGCTATAAGCAAATAACTTGCACAATCACTTGTCATCCTCCTGTCATAACTTGGAGGAATGTACATATCGCCTGCAACCGCCGGTTATGGCTGGGCCACGAATAATCATTGTCAAATTGACTCGGCGCGCGTTAGCGTTGGCGTTTCGATTCTCGGAATTCATTGCCCATGCGCTCACTCTCCCTGCTCCTCGCCGGCGCCGTGCTGGCCGGCTGCGCCACCCCGCCCGCGCCGAAGACCGCCCAGGCGCCGGCCACCCCGGTCCCCATCGAGACCATCCTGCAGAAACCGCTTTATCAGATGAGTCCGGTGGAAGCCGGGCGCTACGTGGCCTGGCAGCACGCAGCCGAGCCCGACCTGCGCAAGCGCATCGCCGCCATCGGCCGCAAGAACATCGGCCAGCCCTACATCCTGAATCTGCTGGGCGAATTCCCGTTTGAGGTGCACGACAACCTGCCGCTGTTCAGCCTGGACCACAGCGACTGCGTGGTATTTGCGGAACATACTTACGCGATGGCGCTCTCGAAATCGTGGGAAGAGTTCTTCTGGATGCTGCAGCGCATCCGCTACAAGGACGGCGTGATCGGAGTGGCCACGCGCAACCACTACACGGAACTCGACTGGAACGTGTCGAACCGCTGGCTGGTCACCGATATCAGCGCCGAACTGGCCGGCGCTGGCGCTCCGGGCTACGACATGCGCGTCGACCGCGCACGCTTCCTCAAGACGCGCCACAACACGGTGCGCGAGATCCCGGTCGAGACCAGCCGCCAGGCCTATGTGCCGAAGGAGAGCGTGGCCGCGATCGCGGCGCAGCTGCAGGAAGGCGATTTCGTGAACGTGATCTCGACCCGCGACGGCGAGCACTGGGCCTCGCACGTCGGGCTGGTGGTACTTGGGCCGAATGGCGAACGCCACTTCCTGCATTCGTCGGAACCGCGGGTGCGCGAAGAGACCTTCGAATCCTACATCGCCCGCGCCGCCGAGCGCGAAGCGAAGAATGCGCGCGAGGGCAAGAACGGCCAGCGCCTGGCCGGCTTCAAGTTCCTGCGCCTGAACGACAACATCGTGGTGCCGCCGATGGCGCCGCAACCGCGTCCGGGAGCCTGACGGACTGACCTTCCCCCGCCTGCCCTTGCCTGCCGCCCGATGCCGGACGGCGGGCGCTGGCGACTTCCCGCGCTTCACGGACGTTCTTCCCTCCCGCTGTTCGTCCGCGCGTTACTCCAGCTTCATGTCTCCGCGGTTCTCCGCTGCCTTTCCCCCGCACTTCCCGCTCATCACGTTCCCGGCGTCTGCCCTATGCCCGTCCAGCTCGCCTGTGCGGCACGCCAATATCTTCTGAAATAGTTCTAAAAAGAAATCTATCACGTAAATTACGTCGATATATTTCCTATTTCCATTTCTTATATTTAACGACAGCCGTTCTTCATTTTAATTCGCAATTCGCGGTTGAGCAGGGTCAAACGCTGCACGCCGAGGCGGCCGGATAATAAACTTACTCAGCGATGATTAGTCTAATTCTCGCTCATTGATTTAATTAATCGCGGAAATATTGCTGAGCACGTTAATTCCTTGTTTTTACCAGCCTGGATAATCCGCATTCCCGCAACCATTTGACCGCGATTACCATGTCGACCCAGTCCACGAATATCCTGAACCAATTCTGTGCCCGCATGGTGTCGCTCGGTCGGACCACGAAAATCGCCCTGATGGTCGCGATCGACCTGCTTGCGCTGCCCCTCTGCTTCCTGATCGCCCTGCTGCTGCGCGGCGACATGCGGCTCGCTGCCAATTACGGCCCGGCCTCTTATATATTAGTGGCGCTGGTCACGATTGCCGCTTTTTCGATGTCCGATCTTTATCGGGCCGTTATCCGTTTCATCGACCAGCGATTATTGGGCGCCACCGGCCTTGCCCTCGGCATTGCCGTATTATGTGCTTATGTCGTGCTGTTTGCCATTAACGACGCGGTATTTCCCCGCAGCGCATTGGCTATTTACTGGTTTATCGTTTTCTCGTATGTCGTCACCTCGCGTATTGGCATGCGCAATTTCCTGCGCAATCATACGAAAGGCCGCCAGACGTCGGACGCCGTCGCCATCTACGGCGCCGGCGAACCCGGCGCGCGCCTCGCGCAAACCATGCGCAACAGCGACGAACACTGCCCGGTCTGCTTCTTCGACGACAAGCGCGCCCTGGTCGACCGCACCATCGCCGGCCTGCGCGTCTTCCACACCGACCGCCTGGCCGACCTGGTCGCCGCCCACGGCATCCGCACCGTCGTCATCGCCGTGCCCGCCATGCCGGCCGAGCGCCTGCGCGACATCATGCAGCGCCTGGCGCAAGCCGGCGTCACCACCAAGATCCTCAGCCGCCTGGTCGACCTGGCCGACGACCGGGTGCGTCCACGCGACTCGATCCGCGAACTGAAGTTCGAAGACCTGCTCGGCCGCCCGCCGGTGCCGCCGCGTCTCGACCTCTTTGCCCGCTGCGTGCGCGGCAAGACCGTGCTCGTCACCGGCGCCGGCGGCTCGATCGGCGGAGAGCTGTGCCGCCAGATCGTCACCCTCGGCCCGGCGCGCCTGCACCTGCTCGACCACTCCGAATACGCGCTCTACACGGTGCGCCAGGAACTGAGCATCCGCTTCCCCGACCTGCGCATCGACGCCCACCTCGGCTCGGTCTGCAATGCCGACCTGGTCGAACGCATCCTCGGCGGCAGCCACGTCGACACCGTCTACCACGCCGCCGCCTACAAGCACGTGCCCCTGGTCGAGGCCAACATCGTTGAGGGCCTGCGCAACAACGTGCTCGGCGCCCAGGTCGTGGCCAGCGCCTGCGCCCGCCACAACGTCGAAACCTGCGTACTGATCTCCAGCGACAAGGCGGTGCGCCCGACCAACATCATGGGCGCCAGCAAGCGCATCGCCGAACTGATCTTCCAGGCGGCGGCCGCGCGCGGCAGCCAGACCACCTTCTGCATGGTCCGCTTCGGCAACGTGCTCGGTTCCTCGGGTTCCGTGATCCCCTTGTTCCAGCGCCAGATCGCCAAGGGCGGCCCGCTCACCATCACCCACCCCGAGGTGTCGCGCTACTTCATGCTCATTCCCGAGGCTGCGCAGCTGGTCATCCAGGCCGGCGCCATGGCCAAGGGCGGCGACGTCTTCGTGCTCGACATGGGCGAGCCGGTGCGCATCGTCGACCTGGCGCGCACCATGATCGCGATGTCCGGCCTTACCGAAAAATCGCCGCAGAACCCGAACGGCGACATCGAGATCAAGTTTGTCGGTTTGTTCGCGGGCGAAAAGCTGCACGAGGAACTGCTCACCGACGGCACCGTCTTCCCCAGCGAGCATCCACGCATCATGCGCATGAAGGAAAACGCGCTGCGTCCCAGCGTGCTGGAAACCTGCATCACCTGCCTGATGATGGCCTGCGAGACCCACGAGCGCGCCATGATCGAATCGATGGTCAAGGCCATCGTCAGCGAATACACGCCGCAGCTGCCGGCCGCGGCACCGGTGCCGCTGCCCGAGCCGGCCCGTCTCAGTCTGATCAACAAGTTCGTGCCCTTCCGCATCTAGCGGCACGGCTTCCGTTTTTGATTCTTTTACCTTGAATTGGCGAGGATACCCATGCGCGACGAACACCAATCGGCCCACCTGCAACAGCTCACCGCCAAACTGCGCGACCGCACAGCCGTCGTCGGCATCATCGGGCTCGGCTACGTCGGCCTGCCGCTGACCCTGCGCTATGCCGAAGCCGGTTTCCGCGTGCTCGGCATCGACATCGACAGCGCGAAAGTCGAGAAGCTGAACCGCGGCGAGAGCTACATCCGCCACATCGCAGCCGACGACATCGCCGCTGCGCGCGAGGCCGGTTTCGAAGCCACCACCGATTTCACCCGCGCCCACGAAGCGGACGCCCTGGTCATCTGCGTGCCCACGCCCCTGAATGCCTACCGCGAACCCGACCTGTCCTTCGTGCTCGACACCGTCGACGCCCTGCTGCCCTTCATCCGCCCCGGCCAGCTGCTCTCCCTGGAAAGCACCACCTATCCCGGCACCACCGAGGAAGAACTGCGTCCGCGCCTGGAGTCGCGCGGCCTGGAAGTCGGGCGCGATGTCTTCCTCGTGTTCTCGCCCGAGCGCGAAGACCCGGGCAACGCCCACTTCGAAACCCGCACCATTCCGAAGGTCTGCGGCGGCAGCACCGCGGCCTGCCTGGAAGCCGGCGTCGCCCTGTACAGCGCCGCGATCGACCGCGTGGTGCCGGTCAGCTCGACCCGCGCCGCGGAGCTCACCAAGCTGCTGGAAAATATCCACCGCGCGGTGAACATCGGCCTGGTCAACGAAATGAAGATCATCGCCGACAAGATGGACATCGACATCCACGAGGTGATCCGCGCCGCCGCCACCAAGCCCTTCGGCTTCACGCCCTATTACCCCGGTCCGGGCCTGGGCGGGCACTGCATCCCGATCGACCCCTTCTACCTCACCTGGAAGGCGCGCCAGTACGGCGTCCACACCCGCTTCATCGAGCTGGCCGGCGAAATAAATAGCGACATGCCGCACTGGGTGATCGGCAAGGTCACCGACGCCCTGAATCAGCGCGGGCGCTCGGTGATGGGCAGCCGCGTGCTGGTGCTGGGCATCGCCTACAAGAAAGACGTCGAGGACATGCGCGAGTCGCCCTCGGTCGAACTGATGGAACTGCTGCGCGACAAGGGCGCCCACGTCGACTATTCCGACCCGCACGTGCCCGTGTTCCCGCGCATGCGCGAGCACCGCTTCGAACTCTCCAGCGTGGCGCTCACGCCCGACGCCCTGGCGTCCTACGACCTGGTGCTGCTGGCCACCAGCCACAGCGCCTTCGACTACGACATGATCCGACGCTATGCCAACCTGATCGTCGACACCCGCGGCGTCTACCTGGAACGCCTGCCCCACGTCGTCAAGGCCTGAAGCGATCACCGGAGAACGTCATGCGCAACTATCCCCCCGCCATCGTCGACCGCAAGATCCGCTTTGCCCTGGTAGGCTGCGGCCGCATCGCCAGGAACCATTTCGCTGCCATCGCCGAACACCGCGAACGCTGCGAACTGGTTGGCGTCTGCGACATCGACCCGCGCGCCCTGCGCGAGGCAGCCGACAAGACCGGCGCCGAAGCCTATGCCAGCCTGGACGACATGCTGGCGCGCTGCGACGCCGATGCCTTCATCGTCACCACGCCCTCGGGCCTGCACCCCGAGCAGGCGGTGCGCATCGCGCGCGCCGGACGCCACGTGATCACCGAAAAGCCGATGGCCACGCGCTGGGAAGACGGCAAGCGCATGGTGAATGCCGCCGACGTCGCCGGCGTGCGCCTGTTCGTCGTCAAGCAGAACCGCCGCAACGCCACCCTGCAATTGCTGAAAAGCGCGGTCGACAAGAAGCGCTTCGGCCGCATCTACATGGTCAACCTGAACGTGTTCTGGACCCGGCCCGACGAGTACTACAACAGCGCCAAGTGGCGCGGCACCTGGGAATTCGACGGCGGCGCCTTCATGAACCAGGCCAGCCACTACGTCGACCTGATCGACTGGATCATCGGCCCGGTGGAAAGCCTGCAAGCCTACACCGCCACCCTGGCGCGCAACATCGAGGTCGAGGACACCGGCGTCATCAGCCTGCGCTGGCGCAACGGCGCGCTCGGCTCGATGAACGTGACCATGCTCACCTACCCGCGCAACATGGAAGGCTCGATCACGGTGCTGGGCGAACACGGCACGGTGCGCATCGGCGGCGTCGCCGTCAACGAAGTCCAGCAATGGGAATTCGCGACGCCCGACGCCGACGACGACAAGGTGCGCGACGCCAGCTACGAGACCACCTCGGTCTACGGCTTCGGCCACCCGCTCTACTACGACAACGTCATCAAGGTGCTGCGCGGCGAAGCCGAACCCGAGACCGACGGCCGCGAGGGACTGAAGTCGCTCGAGGTGCTGGTGGCCGCCTACATGTCGGCGCGCGACGGCAAGCGCGTCGCCCTGCCGCTGGAGTATTGAGATGGACGCCGGCATCCATTCCAGCGCCATCGTCGACGACGGCGCCACGCTCGGTCCCGGCACCCGGGTCTGGCACTTTGCCCACGTCTGCGCCGGCGCCCGCGTCGGCGCCGGCTGCTCGCTCGGGCAAAACGTGTTCGTCGCCAACGACGTCGTCATCGGCGACCGCGTCAAGATCCAGAACAACGTCTCGGTCTACGACGCCGTCACCCTGGAAGACGACGTCTTCTGCGGGCCGAGCATGGTGTTCACCAACGTGCACAACCCGCGCGCCGCCGTCGAACGCAAGCACGAGTACCGCCGCACGCGCGTGAAACGCGGCGCCACGATCGGGGCCAACGCCACCATCGTCTGCGGCGTCACGGTCGGCGAATTCGCCTTCATCGGCGCCGGCGCCGTGGTCACGCGCGACGTACCCGATTTCGCCCTGATGGCCGGCGTTCCCGCGCGCCAGATCGGCTGGATGAGCCGCCACGGCGAGCGCCTGCCGCTGCGCCTGGGCGGCAACGGCGAAGCCCTGTGCCCGCATACCGGCGACCTGTACCTGCTCCAGGACGGCGTCTGCATGCTGGTCCCCGAAGCACAGGCTTGAATCAGGGCCAGACACCGCGCCCGATCCATCGCCTGATACCGAGCCTACATTCCGAGCCTACATTCCGAGCCCGACACCGAAAACGGAACCACCATGGAATTCATCGACCTGAAAGCCCAATACGCCGCCTCGCGCGAAACGATCAACGCACGCATCCAGGCCGTGCTCGACCACGGCCAGTACATCCTCGGCCCCGAAGTGGCCGAGCTCGAGGCGCGCCTGGCCGACTATACCGGCGCGCGCCACTGCATCACGGTGGCCTCCGGCACCGAGGCCTTGCTGATCGCGCTGATGGCGCTCGGCATCCGTCCCGGCGACGAAGTCATCACCACGCCTTTCTCCTTCATCGCCACCGCCGAGGTCATCGTACTGCTCGGCGCCACGCCGGTGTTCGTCGACATCGACCCGGCCACCTGCAACATCGCCCCTGGCATGATCGAGGAACGGATCACGCCGCGCACGCGTGCCATCATGCCGGTGTCGCTGTATGGCCAGCCGGCCGACATGGACGAAATCAATGCCATCGCCACGCGCCACGGCCTGGCCGTGATCGAGGACGCCGCCCAAAGCTTCGGCGCCACCTACCGCGGGCGCCAGAGCTGCAATCTGTCGACGGTCGGCTGCACCAGTTTCTTCCCGAGCAAGCCGCTGGGCTGCTACGGCGACGGCGGCGCCCTGTTTACCAGCGACGACGCGATCGCCGCCGCCGCGCGCGAAATCCGCGTGCACGGCCAGTCGCGCCGCTACGTGCACACTCGCGTCGGCGGGCGCATGGACACCCTGCAATGCGCGATCGTGCTGGCCAAGCTCGACCGCTTCGACTGGGAGCTGGCCCAGCGCCAGCGCGTGGCCGACGGCTACGAGGCCCTGCTCTCGGGCCGCGTGCAGCTGGTGGGCCAGGCGCGCGACCGCAGCAGCGCGCATGCCCAGTACACGGTGGTGGTCGAGGAACGCGAGCGCATCCAGGCCCAGCTGCAGGCGGCCGGGATTCCCACTACCGTCCACTACCCGGTGCCGATGCACCTGCAGCCGGCTTATGCCCACCTGTCCAGCGCCGACGCCTGCCCGGTCGCCAGTGGCATGGCCGCACGCGTGCTCAGCCTGCCGATGGGCCCCTACCTCGACGACGCCGGCACGCGCCGCGTGGCCCAGACCCTGCTGCAGTCGCTGCGCATTCCGGTTCCGACGTCCGCTGCGGATTCTGACGCGGCGTCCGCGGCATCCACCGTCACAGCGAGCGCCGCCACAGCATGAAGCTGCATCCGCCGACCTTCTGGAAGCACGTGATGACGGTGCTGGGCGGCGCGCTCGGCGCCCAGGCCCTGCCCTTGCTGGCGGCGCCGCTGATCACGCGCCTGTGCACGCCGGCCGACATGGGCGCCTTCAGCCTGTGGCTGGCGATCGTGGCGGTCACGGCCATCGGCGCCACGCTGCGCATGGAAACGGCGATGATCCTCGACCACGAAACCGAGCAGCAGCGCACCTGCTTCGGCGTGGTGCTGTACGCGGCCACCATCACCGCGGTGATCGTCACCGCGCTCACCGTCGGCGCCCACCTGGTCGACGTGCCGGCGATCCACCAGCTCACCTGGCCGGCCCTGCTCACCGTCGGTATCGGCACCTGGCTGACCGCCAACATGCAGACCACGCTCGCCTACGCCACCTCGCACAATGCCTTCGGCAAGGCCGCGCGCGCCAAGGTCTGGGGCGCCGGCACCATCGCCGTGTCGCAGCTGGTCCTGCTGTTCGTCGGCGTCGGTGGCGTGGCCCTGCTGGCCGGGCAACTGATCGGCCTGTTCACGGGCCTGATGATGGCGCGCCACTTCCTGCAACCGCCGCCGGCGCGCATCGGCTGGACGCTCGGCCCGGAAGCGCGCGCCTACCTGGTACGGCATCGGAACTTCTGGCGCTACGCCCTGCCCTCGAACCTGCTCAACAACCTGGTCGGCCAGTTGCCGCTGTTCCTGATCGGCATGCGCCATGGCGCCATGGCGGCCGGTCTGTACGCCCTGACCCAGCGCGTGCTGGCCGCACCGATCTCGCTGCTGGCGGCCTCGGTGCTGGAAGTGTTCAAGCGCCAGTCGGTGCACGAGTTCCAGACCGTCGGCAACTGCAAGCAGGCCTACCGCTACACCTTCAAGGTGCTGATGCTGCTGGGCCTGGCGCCCTCGCTGGTGCTGCTGCTGTTTTCTCCGCACCTGTTCTCATGGGTGTTCGGCCCGGCCTGGCGCGAAGCCGGCGAACTGGCGCAGATCCTGGCGCCGCTCTACTTCCTGAACTTCGTCGCCAGCCCGCTCAGCTATGTGTTCTTCGTCACCGGCAAGCAAAACGTCGACCTGTGGTGGCAGCTGACCCTGTTCGTCATAACGGTCAGCGCCTTTGTCATCCCCGGCTCGCTGCACGACAACGTGCTCTGGTACGCGATCGGCTATTCCTCGCTGTATTTCGTCTACCTGCACATGTCCTGGCAGTGTTCCCAGAACCGGCTGGCCACAGCATGAACGCCTACGCCGCCACGAACCCGGGCTTGCGCCCGAATGTGCGACCACACTCGCGCCCGCTTTCCTCGCGGCGCGAGCAGGCCGTCCTGCTGGCGGCATTCTTCCTGCTGTTCCCAGGATTTTTCTTCTATCACACCCTGCTCGGGACCGGCACCACTGGAGCCTTCCTGGGCGGCTATTTCGCCCCGATCTCGGTGCTGTTCGCGCTGCCGCTCACCCTGATCTACATCAAGCGCATGCGGCGCGACCCGCGCCGCTTCCACCTCGTCGATCTGCACCTGGGCCTGTTCCTGCTCTACTTCGCCGCCGTCATCGTCGTGAACGCGGCGGCCGGCGCGAACCGCACCATCGTCGGCAACCACATCCTGGGCTGCCTGTTCATCTTCAACATGTTCGTGATCGCCAGCTTCCTCGACTTTGCCGGCCGCCCTTTCCGCATCGTCGGGCTGCTCAGCCTGGCAGGAATGTCGGCGGTCGCCTTTTCCTATTCGGTGGACGGCGTGTTCTACCTCGGCGCCATGGGCATCGCCAAGGATGCCGACGCGCTCGCCACCTACCAGGGTTTCGCGCGCTCCTACCTGATCACCTTCCTGCCGGTCATC
Organism: Massilia sp. BAP21; assembly: GCF_057801335.1. Classification (NCBI taxonomy): domain Bacteria; kingdom Pseudomonadati; phylum Pseudomonadota; class Betaproteobacteria; order Burkholderiales; family Oxalobacteraceae; genus Massilia; species Massilia sp. BAP21. The sequence continues at coordinate 4,232,779 of NZ_CM173596.1, read as the reverse complement.
GCGTTCACCCGCTCGCTGCCGCTGCGCCTGCTGCTGCATGCGGGCGGCGCCGCCACCCTGTTCGTGAACACCGCGCGCAGCGAGTTCGCGGCCCTGATGTTCGTGATTCCCATCATCGAGTTCTATTATTCGCGCCACAAGCTGCACTTCATCCTCTGCGGCCTGATCCTGTTCTTCGTGATCCACTTGTACTTCGACCGCATCCTGGCCGCACTGCCCGACAACCGCATCCTCGAGCTGCTCGACTTGTCGCACTCGACCTCGGCCAACAAGCGCCACTACCTGACCGTGCACGCGGTGCAGACCATCCTGGCCCACCCCCTGCTCGGCGACTACGCCAGCTACAAGCCCGGCTATTACTCGCACAACGTGCTCTCGGCCTGGGTCGACCTCGGTTTCTTCGGCATCGCCTACCTCAGCCTGGTGACCATCGTGCCCATCATCCCGATGTTCATTCGCGAATACTTTGCCCCGCGCCACTGCGGCATCTTCCTGCTCGGCTTTTCCATGGCCTGCGTCACCGTGCTGCTGCTCATTACCTCGCACTACTTCACCGACATGCTGATCGGCGCCACGCTGGGCGCCAGCTCCCGCTACTTCTACGAGAGGAAATATGCGAAAAATCGCACACCTGACCTCCGCCCACCCACGCCACGACACCCGCATCTTCATCAAGCAATGTCGTAGCCTGGCGGCGCATGGACATGACGTGAGCCTCGTGGTGGCCGACGGGGCCGGTCCGGAACGCGCCGACGGCGTGCGCGTGGTCGACGTCGGGCGCCTGCCCGGACGCGTGAACCGCATGCTGCGCACCACCCGCCGCGTGCGCGACGCCGCGCTCGCCCTCGACGCCGACGTCTATCAATTGCATGACCCCGAACTGATCCCCGTCGGCCTCAGCCTGAAGCGCCTGGGCAAGAAAGTGATCTTCGATTCGCACGAAGACGTGCCATCGCAGCTGCTGGCGAAACCCTACCTCGGCAAGACTTCGGCGCGCCTGCTGTCGCAGTCCTTCGGCGCCTACCAGCGCTTCGCCTGCAGCCGCTTCGATGGCGTGATCGCCGCCACCCCGACCATTCGCGACAAATTCGTGCCCATCAATCCGCGTTCGGTCGACGTCAACAACTATCCGCTGGTGAGCGAATTCGATGTCGCCGCCGACTGGCGCAACAAGCCGGCCCAGGTTTGCTATGTGGGCAGCATCTCGGCCATCCGCGGCATCCGCGAACTGGTGCGCGCCTGCGCGCTGCTGCGCTCGAACGCACGCCTGGCGCTGGCCGGGCAGTTCGCCGAAGCCGAGCTCGAAGCCGAGGTGCGCGGCTATCCGGGCTGGGACAAGGTCATCGCCCACGGCCACCTGGGGCGGGTGGGCGTGAACCGCGTGATGCGCGGCGCGATGGCCGGGCTGGTGACCCTGCATCCGGTGCTGAACTACCTCGATGCGCTGCCGGTGAAGATGTTCGAATACATGGCTTCGGGTATCCCGGTGATCGCCTCGCGCTTTCCCTTGTGGCGCAGCATCATCGACAGGCACGGTTGCGGCGTCTGCGTCGACCCGGGCGACCCGGCGGCGATCGCGGCTGCCATCGACCACCTGGTCCAGCACCCGGAACTGGCGGCGCGCATGGGCGAGAACGGCCGGCGTGCCGTGGAGCAGCATTATAACTGGCTGCACGAATCCGAAAAGCTGATCGCGTTTTATGAAACTGTGTGATTTCACATGAACGCGCCAAAACTCCATGAAATCGCCATGCCATATCGCGGCGGCGATATTTTCCACTCAGAAAATCATTGCGTTTTTAATGGCGCATTCCACACGCAGATTTAATCAGCTTCAAAGAGCAATTTACCGACCGGATTTATTGTCTTATTAAACTGCCGAGCCGACACCATGAATTCCATCCTGCGCCATTACCGCCTGCTGTCCGATATTATCCGGCTCCCGGTGGCCCATCTGCATTTCGACTCAGCAATTCATCCGACGGATATCCGTACCACCTACCGCTATTACACGAAACCGCATCCGCGCTATAAAGTCATCCGGAATAAGACCATCGGCGCCGCCCTGCTCGACCTCGGCAGCCTGGGCACGCAGGAACACTACCTGGAATCCATCAAGGGAAAAAACGCCGGCGCCCACCATGCACGGCGCGCCCGCGCACGCGGCTACCAGCTGCGCCACATCGACCGCAATGCGTATATCGACGACATCTACGCGGTCAATACCTCGCTGGAGGAACGCCAGGGCCGGCCAATGGACGCGAAATACCGCGAAAAATCCACGGCATTCGATACGCTTGCGCATTTCAGCTATTACGGCGTCTTCAATTCCGAAAATCGCCTGGTCGCTTATGCAAATCTCGGCCATTACGGTAATTTCTCCTCGTTTTCCCAGCTGATCGGCATCCGCAACAACGACGGCATCATGCACATGATGGTGGTCGATATCGTCGAGCAATTAATTTCCCAGGGCCGCGCCCGCTACCTGATGTACGACACCTTTTTCGGCGCCCAGCCAGGTTTGCAGACATTCAAAAAAATCCTCGGTTTCCGCCCTTATCGCGCCAGGTACACATTGCAATGATCAGTCTCCTGAATCGGCTGTATGCCGACTATTTCATGCCGACCAGGCTGGGCGAATACGGCGCCCTGCTGCGCGAGGCGCGCGACCGCGGTTATGCGCAAATAACCGTGCGCAGCTTTTTCCGCCAGCTCGTGGCGGCAGACGGTGGGGTGCCGAGGCCGGCGCCGGCCAGGATCCTGGTGCACCGGCACGACATCGACAGCGATGTCCGCACGGCGCGCAAGATGTTCGACCTGGAGACCCGGCATGGCGTCAGCGCCAGCTATTACTTCCGGCTCAGTACCCTGGATTTCGGCTTCATGCGCGAAATCGAGGCCGCCGGCGGCGAAGCCAGCTACCACTACGAGGAAGTGGCCGACTTCGCCAAGCGCCACCGCATCCGCTGTGCCAAGCTGATCCGCCAGCGCTTCCCCGAGATCCGTGAACTCTTTGTGCGCAACTTCAATAGCATCGGCGAACGCCTCGGCCTGCAGATGGTCACCGTCGCCAGCCACGGCGATTTCGCCAACCGCCGCCTGAACGTCATCAACCACGAGCTGCTGCGCGACCCCGAGCTGCGGCGCCGCTGCGGCATCGAGTGCGAATCCTACGACAACGAGTTGCTACGCCATTTCGATATGTACATCAGCGACCGCTCCTATCCGCAGTTCTACTACCCGATGTCGCCCTTCGACGCCATCGAGCGGCATAAGCGCATCTGCTTCCTGACCCACCCGGTGCAATGGGAAACCAACTGGATCGAGAACACCCGCTGCAACGTCCGCCGCCTGGCAGAGGAGATCGCATGGCGCGCCTGAATATCCTGCTGATCAACCATTACGCGGGCTCGGTACGCCACGGCATGGAGTACCGCCCCTACTACCTGGCGCGCGAATGGGTGCGGCTCGGGCACCGCGTGCGCATCGTCGCGTCCTCGACCTCGCACATCCGCGCCCAGGCGCCGGAGATGGACGGCCGCACGCGGCTCGACCAGACCATCGACGGCGTCGACTACACCTGGTTCGCCACCCCGTCCTACCAGGGCAACGGCGCGGCGCGGGTGCGCAACATGGCCAGTTTCGTCTGGCGCCTGCTGCGCGAAGGACGCGCCCTCGCACGCGAGGTGCAACCGGACATCGTCATCGCCTCCAGCACCTATCCGCTCGACATCTGGCCGGCGCGCCGCATCGCCCGCCTGGCCAGTGCGCGCCTGCTGTTCGAGCTGCACGATTTGTGGCCGCTGTCGCCGATGGAACTGGGCGGCTACTCGCGCTGGCATCCCTTCATCATGCTGCTGCAGGCGGCCGAGAACTACGCCTGCCGCCATGCCGACGCCATTGTCTCGATCCTGCCCAAGGTACGCGAGCACCTGGAAGCGCACGGCATGGCGCCGCACAAGCTGCACATCGTGCCGAACGGCGCCGATCCGGCCGAATGGGCGGCGGACAGCGCGGCCCTGGCGCCCGCGACCGACAAACTACTGGCGGCGCTGCGCGCCTCGAACGACTGCATCGTCGGCTACGCCGGCACCCACGGCATCGCGAACGCCCTCGACACCCTGGTCGAAGCCGCCTCGCTGCTGCGCCACCGGCGCGTCGCCTTCGTACTGGCCGGCGGCGGCCCCGACAAGCAGCGCCTGCGCCTGCGCGCCCGCACCCTGGCGCTCGACAATATTTACTTCCTCGACCCGGTGCCGAAGCAGCAGGTGCCGGCCCTGCTGCGCCGCTTCGACCTTGCCTACATCGGCTGGAAGCGCCAGCCCCTGTACCGCTTCGGCATCGCGCCGAACAAGCTGATCGACTACATGATGGCGGCGCGCCCGGTGGTGCACGCGGTCGAAGCCGGCAACGACCCGGTGGCCGAAGCCGGCTGCGGCCTCACGGTCACGCCCGAGGACCCGCAGGCCCTGGCCGCCGCCATCGCGGCGCTGATGGAAACCGCCCCGGCCGAGCGCGAAGCCATGGGCCTGCGCGGCCAGCGCCACGCCCTCGCCCACCTCACCTATCCCGTCCTCGGACAACGCTTCTTGACCGCCTGCGCAGGAGACCCACAACATGGATGACCACCAGATTGCCGCGGCCGGCACCGATGCGCCTGCCGCTTCCATCGCCACCCTCACGCCCCCCACACCCGCCACATCCATGGCGCCCGCTGCGGCCGGTGCGCCAACGATGCCTGCGATGCCGATCGTGCAGGCCGCCTCTACCGCGCCGGGACCGGCCGTCGGCGCCGCACCCGACGCCGGCAACGCCACGGCAGCGCCCTTCCTCCCGTTTGCCCTGCCCGACATCGGCGAAGAAGAAATCGCGGCCGTGGTCGAGTGCCTGCGCTCCGGTTGGGTCACCACTGGCCCGGCGACGCGCCGTTTCGAGGCGGCGTTTGCCGCCTACCTGGGCGACGGGGTCCAGGCCATTTCCGTCAACTCGGCCACCGCCGGCCTGCACCTGGCGCTGGAAGCGCTCGGCATCGGTCCCGGCGACGAAGTCATCGTGCCCACCCTCACCTTCACCGCCACCGCCGAGGTGGTGCGCTACCTGGGCGCGCAACCGGTGCTGGTCGACGCCGATCCGGCCACCCTGAACCTGTCCCCGCGAGCCGTCGAGGCGGCGATCACGCCGCGCACGCGCGCCATCGTCCCGGTCCACTATGCCGGGATGGCCTGCGCCATGGACGAACTGCTAAGCATTGCGCGCGCCCACGGCCTGCGCGTGGTCGAGGACGCGGCCCACGCCTTCCCGACCCGCTACCGGGGCCGCCTGGTCGGCACCCTCGACAGCGACATCACCGTCTTCAGCTTCTATGCCAACAAGACCATGACCACCGGCGAAGGCGGGATGGTAATCGCGCGCGACCCCGACCTGGCGCGCCGCATCCGCCTGATGCGCCTGCACGGCATCAGCCAGGATGCCTTCGACCGCTATGTCTCCAAGACGCCGGCCTGGTTCTACGAGGTCGTTGCCGCCGGCTTCAAGTACAACCTGACCGACATCGCTTCGGCGATCGGCCTGGAACAGCTGCGCAAGATCGACCGCTTCCTGGCGCGGCGCGAGCACCTGGCGGCGCGCTACGACGCGGCCCTGGCCGGCCTGCCCCTGCTCCTGCCGCCGCGCCCTTTCGGCGACAGCACCCATGCCTGGCACCTGTACGTCGTGCGCCTGCGCGCCGACGCGCCGTTGGGCCGCAACGAACTCATCCTGCGGCTGTCGCAACTCGGCATCGGCACCAGCGTGCACTTCATTCCGCTGCACCGCCAGCCCTACTGGCGCGACAACTGCGCCTCGGACCCGGCCCGCTTCCCGGCCGCCGAGGCCGCCTATGGCGCCATGCTGACGCTGCCGCTGTACACGCGCATGCTCGACGCCGAGCAAGACCGCGTCGTCGCGGCGCTGCAGAAGCTGCTGTCATGATGAAGCGCGCCTTCGACCTGACGGCCGCAGCGCTGGGCGTGATGCTCCTGCTGCCGCTGCTGGCCGCGATCGCGCTGTGGGTGAAGCTCGACTCACCCGGGCCGGTGCTGTTCCGGCAGTTGCGCGTCGGGCGTGGCGGCCAGCTGTTCGAGATCCTGAAGTTCCGCACCATGGCCGCCGCAACCGACCCGCGGCGCCAGCTGACCGTCGGGCGCGATCCGCGCATCACGCGCGCCGGCCACGTGCTGCGCAAGTACAAGCTCGACGAACTGCCGCAGCTATTCAACGTCGTCGGCGGCTCGATGAGCCTGGTCGGGCCGCGTCCGGAAGTGCCGCGCTACGTCGCCTGCTATCCGCCCGACCTGCGCGACCTGGTCCTGTCGGTCCAGCCCGGGGTGACGGACCTCGCCGCCATCCTCTACAAGGACGAAAGCAGCATCCTCGGCCAGGCGGCCGACCCCGAGCGCGCCTACATCGAGACCATCCTGCCGACCAAGCTCGAGTATTACGCCCGCTACGTCCGCGAACGCAGCTTCTGGGGCGACGTGCGCATCATCTTCCGTACGCTGGGCGCGCTTGCACATTGACAGGTGCGCAATGTCCTGGCCTCCCATTTTCGAACTCGGCGACCTGACGCTGACGCTGCCGCTCGCCGCCGCGATGGCGGCCGGGCTGCTCGGCGCACGCGACTGGCGCGCGGGCACCGCCTGGGCCTGCCTGTTCGCGCTGGCGCTGGGCACGGTCGGCGCCGCCAAGCTCGCCTTCCTCGGCTGGGGAACCGGCGTGCCGGCCCTGGATTTCAAGGCGCCGAGCGGCCATGCGGCCGGCGTCAGCGCGGTGTTCCCGACCCTGTTCTACCTGCTGTTGCGGCATGCGGGGGCGCGGCTGCGCCGTGCCGGCGCCGCGGCCGGCATCGTGCTCGGCGCCGCGGCGGCGTATTTGCTGGTGCTCGCCGGCGAGCACAGCCCGGCGGAAGCCTGGGCCGGCTGGATGGTCGGCTGCGGCGCCAGCCTGGCCGCCATCCGGCTCGCCGGGCCGGCGCCGGCCGCGCGCCCTGCTGCGGGACTCGTTTGCGCGCTGCTCGCCTTTGCCGGCGTGGCCTGGGCCATGCAAAGGGCGCAGGTCGGGTACTGGATGATCAAGGTCGCCCTCGCCCTGTCGGGCAATGCGCGCCCATTTCCCTGGGACAGCTGCAGCTGAGCCGTTCCTGTCTTGCGCCGCACTTTTATCGAGGAGAATTATCATGTCCATTGCAAGCTTCCACTGTCTACGACAGAGCCAGCTGAACGAAAACGCCATGCAGTCGCTGCTGATGAACCTGCTGCGCGGCCTCGCCTCGCTGCAGGTTGCGGCGGCCCACCTGCGCGCCGAAATCTACCCCGGCCTGCGCGGCCTGGAAGAGCCCGGCCTGGCCTACATGGCCCTGGCCTTCTTCACCGGCTTCGCGCACCAGGCCGTGATGGTCTTCTTCCTGATCAGCGGCTGGCTGGTGGGCGGCAGCCTGCTCGACAAGATCGGCAAGCCCCAGGCCCTGCGCTCCTACGCGATCGACCGCGTGACCCGGCTCTGGACCGTCCTGCTGCCGATGCTGGTCATGATGCTCGGAATCGGCCTGGTGATCGGCACCATCGCGCCCGAGCCGGCCGGGCTAGGCGCGTCCGACGAATTCTCGGCCGCGGCCTTCGTCGGCAACCTGCTCGGCCTGCAGACCATTTTGGTGGACAAGTTCGGCGGCAATTATCCGCTCTGGAGCCTGGCCAACGAAACCTGGTACTACATCCAATTTCCGCTGCTGGTGCTGGTGTTTACCGGCCGCGGCATCCTGCGTCCGCTTGCCGCCGCCGCCGCGCTGGCGCTGACCGTGGCCTTCCTGCCCTACGTGATGACGCTTTACTTCGGCATCTGGCTGCTGGGCGCCGCCTTCTCGCGCATCCGTATCGACTGCGGCTTCTGGACCCGCATCGCCGTGCTCGCGGTTGCCATGGCCGTGTCGGTGTACTACCGGCTCACCGGTGTCAACGACGACATCCTGCCCGAGTCCTTCGGCCAGGACCTGATCTGCACGATCCCGATCGTGCTCCTGCTGGCCTCGATGCACGCGCCGATCGACCGCAACTCGGCCTTCCTGCGCCGCCTCGGCACCATCGGCAAGCAATTGTCCGAATTCTCCTTCACCCTGTATGTGCTGCACGTGCCGGTGATCGACCTGGTTCAGCATATCGGCCTGACGCAGTTCGGCCGCGAAAAACTCGACCCGGGCAGCGCCGCCGATTTCGCGATCTACTTCGGTGTACTCGGCATCCTGATGCTGTCGGCCTGGCTCTCCTACCTGGTTTTCGAGCGCAATACCTACCGGGTACGCCGCCTCGTCAAGCGCCTGCTGCTGCAGCCGCAAGGCAAGCCGGTGGCCAAGCCCATGCTCTTCCCTAAATAGGCATCAGTTGGCCGGTGCGCCTTGTCGTTGGGCAGGCGCACCGGTTTTCGCATCTTCTGGCTGGGGTCGGCCCTGCTGGTCACATCGGCCAGCCGGGCCAGCGTGGCTGGTGCCACGGCTAGCCGGTTTGGCATGGCTGGCGCCACCGCTAGCCGGTTTGGCGTGTCTGGTTACACCGGTCAGCCGGCCCGGCGCGGCGGGCTGCATCAGCCAGCAGCGCCAGTTCCTCCCGCTCCCCTGCTTATCCGGCCGGCCCCTGTTTGTCCGGCCGGCGCCTTTCGCTCCTCTTTCCCTTGCAGTCCCTTATCCGGCAAGCAAGTGCCGGTGTGCCAGACGGGGTTCGCAAACCTGCAGCTCAACGCGATGCCGCGAATTGGGCGCATGAACCGCGCCACAGTACGCGTAGGCCACAGCAAGGACTCATTTAGTGTGAAGAGATGGATCGCGCCGTCGCAGCCTGGGGCACATGGAGAGCGGCCTGTGGCTACCCGTCGCTCCCGCACCTGGCATCTGACTGGCATGGAAAAGCGCCCCATGGCGCCGGATCGCACCGGATGCTCCGAACGGACGATACGCCGCAGCGCCGCCCTGGCCGCAGAGCACTGCAACAAGACACGGCGGCGCCGGCAAACGCCGCATGGGAGCGGCTGTCGAAACGCCGGGAAAGCCGCGATGCGGCACCCAAAGCCCCATAAGGGGCACAGGCGCTGCCTCTTCGGATCAGGCCACGTAGCCGATCTGCGCCGTCGCTGCGCCGTACTGGGCGGCGCTGGCGCCCAGGCGCAGGGCCATGTCGTTGAACAGCACCCCTTGCGGTGCAATCCCGGCGTGATTGAGGCGCTTGACCGACTCGTTGATCTGCCCTTCGGTGGTGACGCCGGCGCGCGCCACGATGAAGACGGCGCCGGCATGCGCGCCGATGATCAGGGCGTCGGCCACGGCCAGCAGCGGCGGCGGGTCGAGCAGCACCAGGTCGTATTGCTTGCTGACGGATTCGAGCAAGGCGCCGAAGTTCAGGTGCAGCAGGAATTCCGAGCGGTTCGGCGGCAATTCCCCGGTCGGGATGAAGTCGAGGTTTTCCATGACGTCGTGGTGGATGATGTCCTCGACCGGCATCGAGCCGATGATCGAGCGCGACAGGCCGCGCTCGCGGGCGACGCCGAAGTAGCGGTGCAAGTGGCCATTGCGCAGGTCGGCGTCGATCAGCAGCACGCGCTTGCCGCTGGCGGCCATCACGGCGGCGAAGTTGGCGGCGACGAAGGACTTGCCGATGTCGCGCGTCGGCCCGGCAAACATCACGATGTTGTTCTTGAAGTGGGGCATGGCAAACAGCAGCGCGGCGCGGAAGCTGCGCAGGCTCTCGACCGCCGGATCTTCCGGCAGGATCTGGGCCAGCAGCGGCAAGGCGCCGCCATCGCCGCGTGCCTTGCGCAGCAGCTTGTCCTGGTTGCCGCTGTGCGGGATGGTGGCGTAGACGACCCGGGCATTGAGCAGCTGCTCGATCTTCTGCGGGTCGTCGATGCCGCCCTTCATGGCCTTGCGCGCAAAGGCGAGCAGCGTGCCGAGGAACAGCCCGGTGATCACGGCCAGGGCCACGATCAGCGGGCGGTTCGGCTTGAGCGGACGCTCGGGTGCGATCGGCGCGTCGACCAGGCGCACGTTGCTGACGCGGCCGACGGAGATCAGGCGCAGCTGCTGGGCCGTGTTCGACAGCGCCGTGTACAGGTCGGTGTTCACTTTGATGTCGCGCGTCAGGCGCGCTTCGTCCTGCTCGAGCACGGGCAGCGTGCGGATGCGCGCGGCGATCGCTTCGATTTCGGCGTCGACTTCCTTGCGCTGGCGGTTGACGGCGGCGACGATCGGGTGGTCTTCGGTGAAGCGCGCCAGCAGCTCGGTCTTCTTCTGCGTCAGCTCGATGCGGCGCGCACGCGCCGCGGTGGCCTGGGCCAGGCTGACGCGCGCCTCCTCGCGCAGGTCGACGGTGCCGTGCGAATTGCGGAACTGGTTGTAGCGGTCTTCGGATTGCTCGAGCTGACGCTTCAGGATGGGCAATTGCTTGTTCAGGAAAGCGAGCGACTTCTCGGCTTCCTCGGTCTTGCGCGCCAGGTTCTGGCGCATGTATTCGCGCCCGATCTCGCTCAGCAAGGCATTGATGCGCTTGGCGTTTTCTCCCTGCAGCTTGACCTCGATCACGCCGGACTGCTTGCCCTGCTCGGTGATCACCATCGCGGTCTGGATCGCCTGGATGGTGCCGAGGCGCGACTTGCGCTTCAGGCGGAAGCGCGCGCCGGGGTTGGCGTTCATGCGGTCGACCTTGATCTCGACGGTGCCGTCGGGCGTGGGCACGCGGTAGCGCTGGCCGACCGTGCCTTCGAAGGCGACGCGCTGGCCGCCGCCGGAAAAGTGATAGCGGTTGACACCGCGCGCGGTGAGAGTGAATTCGCGGTTGAGCCAGGATTCGGGCACGTCGAACACCGAGACCTCGGCCCTTTCGCCGCCCCAGACGTAGCCGCCATAGCCGAACAGGCCGGGCGTGGCCAGTGCGCCGTTGTTCTGGGTGGCGAACCAGTAGCCGACCACCGGGAAGTACTTCGGCTGCACCTCGATGTAGAGCTGGAGGTTGTCGACCGCCTGCGACACGACCATGCGCGAACGCAGCAGCTCCATTTCGGCGATCGCCGCCTTCTTGGTCTCGAACAGCGACGAGGCTTCGCTCAGGATGTTCTTCGAGGCGTTCGGGCTTTCTTCCTCGACGTGGATCATCAGGTTGGCTTCGTACACCGGCTTGGCGACCAGCGCATACAGCACGGCCAGCAGCGTGATCAGGGCGGTGATGCCGCCGATCAGCCAGCGGCTGTCGTACAGGGTGTTGAAGTGCCCTTTCAGGTCGACGGTCGGCTCGTCGCTTGCGCTCACCGTCGGCCGCGGGTCGAAGGGCACGCTCAGGATCGGCGGGCTGTGGGTGACGTGGGCCAGCGAATGGTTGTCGGCGGGTTTGGTCATGGTGTTCTCCGTATGCGTCGAGTGTTCCCCGATAAGGCGCCGACTGCCGTCAGGGCCGGGTGCTGACGCCGACCGCATTCGTCAGCGCGCCCGGGAAGAGCAGGCTCAGGTGGCGGTTCCAGTTGGCCAGCGGCGAAGCGGCCACGTACACCACGTCCTTCGGCCGCAGTTCGAAGGATTCGGCCATCGCCAGCGAGCCGGTGACGCGGGCGTCGAGCTGGAACACGCGGGTGCGCTCGGGCGTCTTGCGCACCACGTAGATCTGGCGCGCGTCGCCGCTCAGGGGACTCACACCGCCGGTCTCGCCGAGCGCCTCGTTGAGCGTGAGGCGGCCGTTGTGCATGGTGAGCGCGCGCGGGGTGACGACCTCGCCCGACACGAAGACCTTGCTTTCGTCGCGCGAATGCACACGCACCACGTCGCCCGGCGCCAGCATGACGTTGCCGGGATTGATGCCCTTCTGCACCAGTTCGCGCAGGTTGATGCTGTAGCGCAGGTCGCCGCGTTCGAGGGCGATGCGGCTCTGGTCGGCCGTGGGCAGCAGGCCGCCGGCACGGTTCAGCGCTTCCACCAGGGTCATGGGGATGTCGTTGATGGCCTGCAGGCCGGGCGACTTGACCTCGCCGTCGATGTAGACGCGCTTGCTGCGGTAGGCCTGCACGCGCAGCGTGATGTTGGGGTTGGCGATGTACTTGGCGATTTTTTGCGTCAGCAGCGCGCGCGCCTGTTCCTCGGTCAGGCCCTCGACCGGCAGCAGGCCGGCGAACGGAAACTGGATGCGGCCCTGGTGATCGACCACGAAACCGGGCTGCTGCGCGTTGGCGTTGGCGGTGGCGCCGGCGACGGCCACCGCGGCGTCGGCAGAAGCCGTGGCGGCGGTCATGCCGCCGGCGGCCAGTTCGGGATGGTCCCAGACCACGATCGAGAGGATGTCGCCGCGGCCGATGGTATAGGGCGGCGGGTGCGCCACCAGCAGCTTCGACAGGTCCTGGTTGCCGCGCGCGGCGTAGGCCTGCTGCTCGGCGGCGATCAGCTGCTCGGTAATCAGTTCGGTCGGCGGCGCGGCTTCGGCGCCCCCGGCTTCGGAGTGGAAGCGCGGTCCCCCGGTGCAGCCGCTTAGCGCAAGGACCAGTGCGAGGGCCAGCGCGCGCGCAGGGACAGACGCGGAAGCGAACGCGGGGACGCGCGCAAACGTGCACATACGGCCTGCGCCAAAAATGCGCAGACGCAAAATTTCTGTTGGTAAATTCATGAGCTTGCCTATGAAAATGAAGCGCCTTGTCTGGCTGACCAAGTCAGCGTAAGGCGTCCACCACAGGCAGCTTTGCTGCAAATCAAACGGCAGGCTCAGGTAGCGCGCGGGGCCGTGCACCGGCGCCAGAATGCGCTGCGCATACGGGCTCCAGCGCCTCAGCGCACCTCTTCGAGCAGCTTCAGGGTCTCGGCGAAGGTCCAGATGCGGCGGATCTCGATGACATCGAAGCGCGCCGCCACGTTCGGCGGAAACGCGGCGTAGCGCGCATTCAGGTGCACGATGCGGCGTATCGCCTCGTCGGTATCGGGGCGTCCGCTCGACCGCAGGATGACGACCTCGTCGACGCTGCCGTCGCTGCGCACCGCCACGCTGACCAGCGGGTCGTAGCGCGCCGGCGCCGCCGCCACGCGCATCTGGATCTGCGCGGCGGTGCGTTCTATTTTCTGGCGGAAGCTGTCGACATACATGCGTACCGGCACGTCCCGTTCGTCCGCGGCGACGGCGATACGCCGCGCAGCCTCGCGCGCCGCGCGCAGGGCTGCCGGCGGATTGGCCGGGATATCGATACCGCGCATCATCTCGCGCGCACGCAGGGCGAGGTCGCTGCCGAGCATGCCGCGCGGGACGGCGCCGGAATTGCCGGCACCGCCGGCGCCATTGCCGCGCCCGGGGCCGGCGTCCAGGCCGGGATCGAAGGCGCTGCCGGCGCCAGGCTGGCTGGCGCGCCCGGCCAGGGCCGTCCGCCCGGCTTCGCGGCGTGCATCCTCGAGGGCACGCTGGCGCTCGGCCTGTTCCGCCTGTTGCGCCTGCATCTGCTCCTGTGCTTTTTGCTGGGCAAGCTGTTCGGCGCGGCGTGCCGCCTCTTCTTCCCGCTGCCGCGCCTGCTGTTCGGCCAGGCGGCGCGCGGCATCGGCCTGCTGGCGGCGTTCCAGCGCCAGACGCTCGGCTTCCTGCTCGGCGGCACGGCGCGCGCTGGCAAGCTCGGCCTCGCGTGCGCGCCGCTCGTCGTCGAGGCGTTGCCGGGCCAGTTCGCGCTGCTGCGCTTCCTCGCGCTGCCGGGCCAATGCACGCTCGCGCTGCTGTTCTGCCTCCCGCTGCTGCGCCAGTGCGCGCTGACCTTGCTGTTCTTCCTCGCGTTGCTGCGCCAGTGCATGCTCGCGTTGCAGTGCTTCCGCGCGCTGCCGCTCGGCCAGCGCCTGCTGTTCGGCAAGCACGCGCGACGCGGCCTCCTGCTCGCGCTGCGCGGCCAACTGGCGCTCGCGCGCCTCGATCACTTCCCGCTCGCGCTGCGCCTGCGCCAGGCTTTGCTCGGCGGCGGCACGTGCGCTGTCTTCGGCCGCGCGCGCCTGCGCCAGGCGGCGTTCTTCGTCGGCGCGCTGGCGCTGTGCCTCCTGCTCCGCGCGCAGGCGATCCTGCCGGCGCAACTCTTCGGTCCTGCGCTCGTCGGCGAGCCGTGCTTCCTGCTCGGCCGCCAGGCGCGCCGCGGCAAGTTGTTCCTCTTCTTCACGCGCCAGGCGCTGCGCTTCCTCGGCGGCCATGCGCTCTGCCTCCCCCTCGCGCGCCAGGGCCTCGGCCGCGGCATGCGTATCGATGGCAGGCGGGTCGTCTTGGGCGGTCGTCTCCGCGTCGGGCTCGGCCTGGGCCAGCTCAGGTGCCGAATCAAGCACCGGATCGGGCGGATCGTCCGGAACCAGCTCGGGAGGCGGCAGCCTGAATACGGAATCGGCGTCGTCGAGCTGGGCGATGACCGGCGTCTCCAGGCCCGGCTGCAAGGGCGGCGGACCGGGACGGGGACGGCGCCGCTTTGCCGCTTGCTGCACCGGCTTGGCCGGCGCCGGCGGCGGCGCCAGCGGCACCGGATCGCGCAGCTGGAAACCGGACGACGGCGGCCGCGGCGCCTGTGCCACGGCAAGCGGCGGCACCGGCAGCGGCGTCATATCGACAGGAGATGCCGGCGCAGGAACAACCGGAGGCGCCGGAGTGGCAGGAGACGTGGACACGGGCGCCGGCAAGTCCTCGGCGGCAGGCAGCGGCGTAGGAGGCGCCAGCGTGACCATGATCGGCCCCGCGCTCCCTGCCTCCATGCCCGGCACGCCGAACTGGATGACCAGGATCACGCCATGCACGAGCAGCGACAGCCCAAGGCCGGCCAGCATGCGGCGGTTGGCGCGATCCGAAGCGCGGGGTGCAGTGGAGTGGGTCATGCGCGGGGCGGTATGGTTGAGCTCACAGCTTAACGTTTACTTAAGGAACACTGCGCACGCTAGCATTCCATGACTGCGTGGACAATACTGGAAGCAGATTGGCGACGAAGGAGGAGCTGCATGCACCCAGGTTTCATTTTCGCGACAGGCATCGAGAACAGCAATCCCACCATCAACGGTGGCCGTACCCGGATGGACGAGCTCGAGAAATGCGGCCACTACAAGCACTGGAAACTCGACTTCGACCTGGTCCAGGAACTCGGCCTGCGCGTGCTGCGCTACGGCCCGCCGCTGCACCGCTGCTATCTCGGCCCCGAGCGCTACGACTGGGACTTCGCCGACCTTACCTTCAACGACCTGCGGCGCCGGAACATTGCGCCGATCGTCGACCTGTGCCACTTCGGCGTGCCCGACTGGATCGGCAACTTCCAGAACCCCGACTTCCCGGAACTGTTCGCGGCTTATGCGGGCGCCTTTGCACGCCGCTATCCCTGGGTGCAGATGTACACGCCGATCAACGAGATGTGGATCTGCGCCGTGTTCTCGACCCTGTACGGCTGGTGGAACGAGCAGATGCGCACCGACGCCGCCTTCGTGACGGCCATCAAGCACGTGGTGAAGGCGAACATCCTGGCCATGCACGCGATCCTGAAGGTGCGCCCGGACGCCCTGTTCATCCAGAGCGAGTCGACCGAATACTTCCACGCCGAGGCGCCCGATGCCATCGGCCCGGCTGAGCTCAACAACGCGCGCCGCTTCCTGGCGCTCGACCTGAACTATGGACGGCGCGTCGACTCCGAGATGTACGAGTACCTGCTGGACAACGGGATGTCGCGCGAGGAATACCACTTCTTTCTCCAGCATAACCTGAAGCACCACTGCATCATGGGGAACGACTATTACCAGACCAACGAGCACTATGTCTCGGCCGACGGCATGACGCGCGCGGCCGGCGAGATCTTCGGCTATGCGGTCATTACCCACCAGTACTACAACCGCTACCGCCTGCCGGTAATGCATACGGAAACCAACCTGTGCCAGGGTCCGGCCGGCGACGAGGCCGTGTATTGGCTGAAGAAGGAATGGGCCAACGTCCTGCGGGTGCGCAACAACGGCGTGCCGCTGATCGGCTTCACCTGGTATTCGCTGACCGACCAGGTCGACTGGGACACTGCCCTGCGCGAAGACAACGGCAACGTGAACGCCCTCGGCCTGTTCGACCTCGACCGCAAGATCCGGCCCGTGGGCGTGGCCTACCGCGAACTCGTGCGGGCCTGGGAAACCGTGCTGCCGACGAAAAGCATCTGCCTGCAGGTGCCGGTGGTGATGCCGCACGAATACGACACCGAACTGTCGACCATCGACCCGCAATCGCCGGTCGGCGGCAGCCTGCTGGGCCAGTGACCGGCCCGGCGCTCAGCGCTGGCGCGGCGTGAAGGTATAGCTTTCGCCGTGCTCCAGGTAGACAACGCCCTCCTCCAGCCCGGCCGCCTTTACTTCGCGCGCGAAATCGGCCAGCGGCGACTTGAATACGTCGTAGTCATTGTAGTGGATTGGGATCGCCTTTTTTGGGCGGATGATCTGCAGCATCTGCACGCCGTCCTTGCCGTCCATGGTCACCTTGAACACGCCCAGGATGCGGGTGCCGCCGAGGTGCAGCAGCGCCAGGTCGATGCCCGGGAAGCGCTGCGGGATGGTCTGGATGTCGTCGTAGACCAGGGTATCGCCGCTGATGTACATGCGGTAGTCCGGCGTGTCGGCGTTGGCGCCGAAATCGAGCACGCTGCCCATTACCTTCGGCAGCAGCACCGAGACCCCGGCTGCGCCGTGGCGCCCGGGGGCGGCGGTGATGCGCACGCGCGCCTCGCCCTTGGTCACCTCGAGCCGGTCCCAGACGCTGAGGGCAAAGCGCTGGGTGAAACCGAGGCGCTTGAGCGCTTCGCTGGCCTCCTTGTTGGTAACGATCGGCGTATTGCGCGGCAGCTTTTCCTGGACCAGCTTGTCGAAGTGGTCGTCGTGCATGTGCGACAGGATCACCAGGTCGATCGGGGGCAGCTTGTCGAAATCGATGGCGGGATTCGTGCGCCGCTGCGAGGTCAGGCCATAACCGAGGTGCACGTGCTCGCCCTTGTGCAGGAAATTCGGGTCGGTCATGATGGTCAGGCCGCGGTAGCGGATCAGGACCGTGGCGGTGCCGATGAACTGCACGTTGCCGTTCTGTTCACTGGCGGCAGACGGATCGCCCGCCGGCAGCTTCAGCGTGTACGTGTCGGCGGTTGGCGCCTCCTGGGCAGACACGCCGGCGGCCAGGCCGCAGCCCAGGACAAGAAACAGGACGGTGCTTCCCAACAGACGACAAAAAGACATACCCACTCCGTAATGGCCGGCCCGGCATGGGCGCGCGATGTCGGAACGCTATCATGAAGCCCAGCAGGACGGCGCTTGTTTGCAAACAGACAAGTATCGTGCCGGCAGGCCTTCGGCTCGCCAGCCTGCGCCCCTGTGCCTCGCCGCCCCCACGGCGCTATACTGCGCAAGTTTGTTACTTCATCAACCAGTTCACCACTTGCCCGGACCTTCACGGACTTCCTTATGCCTATGACCCGACGTCTCCTTTCCCGCGCAGTCATGCTCGCCACCCTGGCCAGCGCCGCGTCGCTCGCTTCCGCAGCCCCGGCAGCCGCCCCGGCCGCCCCCTCGGCGCCGACCGCCGCAGCACCGGCGGCGGCCATGCCGATCCTGGACCGCATCTCGGCCACGGCCATGCGCGGCAACCTGGCCTTCCTGGCCTCGGATGCACTGGAAGGACGCGGCACGCCCTCGCGCGGGCTCGACATCGCGGCCGAATTCATCGCCTCGCAGTTCCGCGCCGCCGGCCTGGAGCCGCTGGGCGACGAGCCCTACTTCCAGACCGCCGACTGGAACAAGATCAACCCGCGCCGCGACAAGAACGCCGCACCGGCGGTGCCCGCCAAGGTGCGCAACGTGGTCGGCATCCTGCGCGGCTCGGACCCGGTACTGAAAGACACCTACATCCTGGTGACGGCCCACTACGACCACGTCGGCACCAAACCGGGCGAAGGCGACGGCATCTTCAACGGCGCCAACGATGACGGCAGCGGCACGGTGTCGGTGATCGAACTGGCCAAGGCCTTTGCCGCCAACAAGGAGCGCCCGAAGCGCAGCATCGTCTTCATGACGGTGTTCGGCGAAGAACACGGCCTGGTCGGCTCGCGCTACTACGGCGCTAATCCGCTGGTGCCGATCGAAAAGACCGTGGCCGGCATCAACATCGAGCAGGTTGGCCGCACCGACGACAGCGAAGGCCCGCAGCAGCGCGCGTTTGCCGTTACTGGTTATGACTTCTCGGACGTCGGCGAGATCCTGAAAAAGGCGGGCGACCAGACCGGCATCAAGGTCTGGAAGCATCCGGTGAACAGCGACAAGTATTTCGCGCACAGCGACAACCAGGCGCTGGCCGACCAGGGCATCCCGGCGCACACGGTCAGCGTGGCCTATGCCTTCCCGGATTACCACGGCGCCGGCGACCACTGGGACAAGATCGATTACGAGAACATGGCGGCGGTCGACCGTACGGTGGCGCTGGCGATCTGGAACATCGCCAACGGCAGCGAAGCGCCGAAGTGGAGCAGGAGTAACCCGAAGGCCGCCAAGTATTTGGGGGTCCAGGAAGGGCGCCGCTGATTGGGTAGAAACGCACGGCCGGACGCGATACCGTCCGGCCGTGCGTCAGGCTCGGCGCGGGCAACGCGTCGGGCAGAATTCGATAGGGAAAAGCGGCTTGGCCTGCCCAGCTGGGTTCGAACCAGCGACCCTCAGCTTAGAAGGCTGATGCTCTATCCAACTGAGCTATGGGCAGTAGGAATCCGGCAGAATAGCCGGATAAACGAAAACGGGCCGTCATGACGACGGCCCGTTAGTAAAACTTGGTCGGAGTACAAGGATTCGAACCTTGGACCCCCTGGTCCCAAACCAGGTGCGCTACCGGGCTGCGCTACACTCCGAATACGCACATCATACTCGCCGCAAGGCGCGGCGTCAATGTGCGCCCTGCTCGACCCGGGTTCCGGCTCAGGCGGCGAGCTTGTCGGCGATCCTACGGGCCATGCTTTCGGCCTGTTCCGCTTCCTTGGCCTCGACCATCACGCGGATCAGCGGCTCGGTGCCCGAGGCGCGGATCAGCACGCGGCCGGCGTCGCCCAGTTCGCGCTCGACGGCTTCCTTTTCGGCGACCATCGCGGCATCCTGGGTCCAGTCGAAGCCCGCCGGTACTTTTTTATTGATCAGGGTCTGCGGATACAGCTTCAGCTCGCTGCAGCATTCCTGCAGCGACTTGCCGCTGCGCTTCAGGGCCGACAGCACTTGCAAGGCGGAGACGATGCCGTCGCCGGTGGTGTGCTTGTCGAGCGCCAGCAGGTGGCCCGAGCCTTCACCGCCGAGGATCCAGCCGCGCTCCTGCATCACTTCCAGCACGTAGCGGTCGCCGACCTTGGCGCGCGCGAAGCCGATGCCCATTTCCTTGAACGCGACTTCGAGCGCCATGTTGGTCATCAGGGTGCCGACGGCGCCCGCCACCGGGCCGGTCGCCATGCGGTCGCGCACCATCAGGTACAGCAATTCGTCGCCGTTGTAGACGCGGCCGGTGGCGTCGACCATGATCAGGCGGTCGGCGTCGCCGTCCAGCGCGATGCCGAGGTCGGCCTTGTTGTCGACCACGGCCTGCGCCAGGGCCTTCGGTGCGGTAGCGCCGAAGCCGGCGTTGATGTTGAAGCCGTCCGGCGTGGCGCCGATCGACACCACTTCCGCTCCCAGTTCGTGGAATACGTGCGGGGCGATGTTGTAGGCGGCGCCGTGGGCGCTGTCGACCACGATCTTCAGGCCGCGCAAATCGAGTTCGTTGGGGAAGGTGCTCTTGCAGAATTCGATGTAGCGGCCCTGGGCGTCGCGCAGGCGCGTGGCGCGGCCGAGCTTATCCGACGGCACGCAGTCCATCGGCTGGTCGATCGCTTCCTCGATGGAGAGTTCGACGCTGTCCGGCAGCTTGGTGCCGTGTTCCGAAAAGAACTTGATACCGTTGTCCTGGAAGGGATTGTGCGAGGCCGAGATCACGACGCCAGCCTGCAGGCGCAGCGCGCGCGTCAGGTAGGCGATTGCCGGGGTCGGCATCGGGCCGGCCAGCATCACGTCGACGCCGGCGGCCGAGAAGCCTGCCTCCAGGGCTGCTTCCAGCATGTAGCCGGAAATACGGGTGTCCTTGCCGATCAACACGGTTGGACGGGTGGCCGCGGCATTGTCCTTGGCCAGCACCTTACCGGCTGCATAGCCGAGACGCATCACGAATTCGGGGGTGATCGGCGCAACGCCGACCTCGCCGCGAATGCCATCGGTACCGAAATATTTGCGTGCCATGCTTCTTCTCTTTCTTGTGGGGGTCAATCAATGGTCGCCGCGCGCCAGACCTTCAGCGCGTCGACCGTCTCTGCAACATCATGTACTCGAATAATTTTAGCGCCCTGCGCCACCGCAGCCAACGCACCAGCCAGGCTGCCGGCCAGGCGTTCCTCGACCGGGCGGCCGGTGACGGCGCCGATCATCGACTTGCGCGACAGGCCGATCAGCACCGGCAGGCCGAGTTCGTCGGCAATGCGCCCCGTGTTCTTCAGCAAGGCGTAGTTGTGTTCGACCGTCTTGCCGAAGCCCAGGCCAGGGTCGACGCAGATGCGTTCGCGGTCGACGCCGGCCGCCTCCAGTGCAGCAATGCGCTCGTGCAGGAAGGCGATCACTTCCGCCACCACGTCGGTGTAGACCGGCTGGGCCTGCATGTCCTGGGGCGTGCCCTGCATGTGCATCACGCACAGGCCGCAGTCGCTGTTGACGACCGCCTCGATCGCACCCGGGGCCTGGAAACCATTGATATCGTTGATCATGTCGGCGCCGGCGATGATGGCTTCGCGCATCACTTCCGGCTTGCAGGTATCGACCGACAAGGCCTTGCCGGCTTCCTGCAGCGCGTACAGGGCCGGAATCACGCGCGCCAGTTCCTCTGCGACCGGGACGCTGGGCGAACCGGGCCGGGTGGATTCACCGCCGATGTCGATGATGTCGACGCCGCTGGCCACCATCTCCTCGGCGCGCGAGACCGCGAACTCGAGGGAGCGGTAATGGCCGCCATCGGAAAACGAATCGGGAGTGACGTTCAGGACGCCCATGACGAGGGGACGCCGCCCCAGCTCGAAACGGAAGCGGCCACACTGCAGGAATTGACGCATAAGGAGGAATACAGAGTGTTAACGAGCAAAAGGCATCCAGGGATGCCTTTTGCAGGGGTATTACAGGCCGATCAAGCCGGTGCCGGTGCGTTGGTGGCAACGCCGCCCGAACCACTGTCGCCAGGAGGCGTACGCTTGGTCAGGATGCTCGACTTCGGCGGATGCGGCTCGCGGCCGGCCATGATGTCGTTGATCTGCTCGGCGTCGATGGTTTCCCAGTCGAGCAGCGCCTTGGTCATCATTTCGACCTTGTCGCGGTTTTCTTCCAGCAGGCGGCGTGCCAGCGCGTACTGGGTGTCGAGGATGGCGCGGATCTCGGCGTCGACCTTTTGCTGGGTCGCTTCCGAAATCGTCTTGGTGGCGCCACCAAAGAAGCCTTCGTTCTCGCTGTCTTCGTAGACCATCACGCCCATGCTTTCCGACATGCCGAAACGGGTGACCATCGAACGCGCCAGCTTGGTGGCACGCGAGAAGTCGTTCGAGGCGCCGGTCGACATCTGGCCAACGAAGATCTCTTCGGCGATACGGCCGCCGAACAGGATGGAGATTTCTTCCAGCATCTTGTCCTTGTAACCGGACAGCGCGTCGTGCTCAGGCAGCTGCCAGGTCAGGCCCAAGGCATAGCCACGCGGCATGATCGTGACCTTGTGCACGGGGTCGGCCTTCGGCAACAGCTTGGCGATAACGGCGTGGCCCGACTCGTGGTACGCCGTGTTGCGGCGTTCTTCTTCGCGCATGACCATCGACTTGCGCTCCGGACCCATGTAGATCTTGTCCTTGGCGTCTTCGAAGTCGAGCATCTCGACCAGGCGCTTGTTGCGGCGCGCGGCGAACAGTGCGGCTTCGTTGACCAGGTTGGCCAGGTCGGCGCCCGAGAAGCCCGGGGTGCCGCGTGCCAGGATGTCGGCTTTCACGTCGGCGCCGATTGGCACCTTGCGCATGTGCACGTTCAGGATCTGTTCGCGGCCGCGGATGTCCGGCAGGCCCACCATCACCTGGCGGTCGAAACGGCCCGGACGCAGCAGCGCTTTGTCGAGCACGTCGGCGCGATTGGTGGCGGCGATCACGATCACGCCCGAGGTGGCCTCGAAACCGTCCATCTCGACCAGCAGCTGGTTCAGGGTCTGCTCGCGTTCGTCGTTGCCGCCGCCCATGCCGGCGCCACGGTGACGGCCGACCGCGTCGATCTCGTCGATGAAGATGATGCAAGGCGAGTGCTTCTTGGCGTTCTCGAACATATCGCGCACGCGGGATGCACCCACGCCGACGAACATCTCGACGAAGTCGGAACCCGAGATCGAGAAGAACGGTACTTTCGCTTCGCCGGCGATGGCGCGCGCCAGCAGGGTTTTACCGGTACCCGGAGGACCGACCATCAGCACGCCGCGCGGGATGCGGCCGCCGAGTTTCTGGAACTTGGTCGGGTCTTTCAGGAAGTCGACGATTTCGCTGACTTCTTCCTTCGCTTCGTCGCAACCGGCGACATCGGCGAAGGTGACGCTGTTGTTCGTTTCATCGAGCATGCGCGCCTTCGACTTGCCGAACGAGAAAGCCCCGCCCTTGCCGCCGCCCTGCATCTGGCGCATGAAGAAGACCCAGACGCCGATCAGGAGCAGCATCGGGAACCAGGAGATGAAGACTTGCTGCAGGAACGATGGCTCCTCGGGCGGCTTGACGTCGAAGCGCACGCCGTTCTCGCGCAGGTCGCCGATCAGGCCGCGGTCGAGCATGGTGGCGGTGGCGCGTACCTTGGTGTCGTCGGTGCGGGTGGCGGTGATGTTCGCGCCTTCGATCACGACGTCCTTCACGCGGCGCGCCTTGACATCGTCGAGCAGCTCGGAATAAGCGATGGTCTTGCTGCCACCGGCCGGGCTGTGATTGTCGAACTGCTTGAACAGCATGAACAACAGCAGTGCGACGACCACCCAGATGGCGGATTTGGAAAACATATTATTCACGAAAACTCCTCCGATGCGATCCGCACCATTACCAGTGAGATTGCCGATTTTACTCGCAATAGACTTGCTGTGCTACGAAGCGGCGCTACGCGCCAAGCCCCATCATGCCATATTGCCACTTTTTTCAGTTCCGTGCGGCACGACTGACTTGTCGCGCTTGCCGAACGGAGCATCACGGCGTGCATGTGTGGCTGCGAACTCAAATATCAAGGGCCGGATCGTCGTTTACGGCGGATTTATATTCCACTGGATTCTTCAGACCACGTCCGAGCAGGAAGATTTCCGAAGACTTGTCGCGACTTGCTTTCGGCTTGATCTGCTTGACGGTCTTGAACTCGGTGCGGAACTTCTCGACGATCTGGGTAAAGCCCATGTCCTTGAAGCACTTCACCAACAATGCGCCGCCCGGCTTCAGATGCATTTGAGAAAACTCAATCGCGAGATCGATCAAATGTTCCATCCGCGCAGCGTCGGCCGTGGGAATCCCCGACAAGTTCGGGGCCATGTCGGACAGCACGAGGTCGGTCTTGCGGCCTTCCAGCACCTCCGCGAGTTGGTCTAATACAACATCTTCGCGGAAGTCGCCCTGGATGTAATGGACGTCGGCAATCGGTTCCATCGGCAGAATGTCGAGGCCGATGATGGTGCCGTTGATGCCGCCGCCTTCCTTGCCCGCCAGCTTGCGCCGGGTGTATTGCGCCCAGCTGCCAGGCGTGCAGCCGAGGTCGACGATGACCTGCCCGGACTTGATGAGTTTTTCGCTTTCGTCGATTTCCTTGAGCTTGAAAGCGGCGCGGGCACGGTAGCCTTCTTTCTGCGCCAGCTTGACGTACGGGTCGTTAATATGGTCGTGCAACCAGTTTTTGTTTAATTTGTTCTTGGCCATTCGCGTAGAATACTGCTTTTATAGGTACATCCAAAAATTATTATGCTTAAACTCACTCCGGCCGAGCGCAGCGCGCTGCGTGCGGAAGCCCATGGGCTCAATCCAGTTGTCATGATCGGCGAAGCCGGCCTGACCGAGTCCGTCATGAAGGAAATCGCCGCCAGTCTCGACGCCCACGGCCTGATCAAGGTCCGCGTCTTCGGCGACGACCGCGAAGCCCGCGTTGCCATGTACGAACAGATCAGCGCCGAGCTCGACGCTGCCCCGGTCCAGCACATCGGCAAGCTGCTGGTGCTCTACCGTCCAAAAAAAGAAGCGGTGAAAGAGCGCAGCAGCAAGGCCGGCAAGGGCATGCGCGAAGTCACCATCGTCAAGGCCAGCGCCAGCGGCACCAAGAAACCGAGCGTGACCAAGGTTATGCTCAAAGGTAACGAGCGGGTCACCGCCGGTGGCAACATCAAGCGCGCCAAACCGCGCCAGACCAGCAGCAAGAAAACCTCGCTGAACAAGTAAAAAAGAAACCGGGGATTCCCCGGTTTTTTTCGTCGGTAGCGGACGTAGGGTGGTCGGCTCCACCACCATGGCATGCGTAATGATGATGCATGCGCCGCCCACGCGTCGATCGTTGGCAGCGAGATCATCGAGCCCGCGAACGGAGCCGGTAATTGGCAGCGAGATCATCGAGCCCGCGAACGGAGCCGGTAGTTGGCAGCGAGATCATCGAACCCACGAACGGAGCCGGTAGTTGGCAGCGAGATCATCGAGCCCGGAAGCGGAGCCGATAGCGATCGACGCGTGGACGGCAAAGCCGTCCACCCTACGTCCGGCTTTTCAGCAGCAGCACCGCGGCCAGCAGGCTCTCGATCAGGTGAAACAGCTGCGACACGCCATGCATGACCGCAAACCTGGTCCACTCGGGCGAGGCGCGGATGCCGGCAGGACCAGCTGCCTCGCGCATCGCCGCCATCGCCGGCTGCAAGCCGACGTACATGACGAGCGCACAGGCCAGCATCGCCAGCACCAGCAGGTTCAGGAAGCGCTTGCGCGCCGCATCCAGGTCGCCCGAAGCACGCACCAGCACCAGCATCAGTGCCGCGCAAACGAAACTGATCCAGGCCAGCCGGTGCAGGAACGAACCCACGATGTCGCCCGCCACTGTTCCCGACGCCGTCGCGAACACCGCCGGCGCCGCGATGTAGCCCAGCACCCAGAGGGCGCCAGCCCAGAAGGCCGCAACCAGCAGCCGTGCTGCGGCGATACGGGAAACTGCGCGCGCCGACATGGCCGTCATCAGACGTAGCGCACTTCCAGGATTTCGTATTCGCGCGGGCCGGACGGCGCCTGCACTTCGACCACGTCGCCGGCGAACTTGCCGATCAGGGCGCGCGCGATCGGCGAGGTGACCGAGACTTTATTCAGCTTGATGTCGGCTTCGTCGATACCGACGATCTGGTAGCTCACCTTCTGGCCGTTTTCCAGGTCTTCCAGGTCGACGGTGGAAGCGAAGACCACGCGGCCCTCGGCGTCCAGCGTGGCCGGGTCGATGATCTGGGCGGCACTCAGCTTGCCTTCGAGTTCGGCGATGCGGCCTTCGACGAAAGCCTGGCGCTCCTTGGCGGCGTCGTATTCCGCGTTTTCCGACAGATCGCCGTGCGAACGCGCTTCGGCGATCGCGTCGATGACAATGCGGCGCTCCTTGGTCTTGAGCTGATGCAGTTCTTCCTTCAGAAGTTCGGCGCCGTATTTGGTGAGCGGTACGGTAGTGTTCATTTCAAATGTCGCTTCTGCTGATGTTTGTAGGACGTACAAGTGAAAACCACAGAGGCGCGCGACGGGAGCCGCGCGAACTCTGTGGTTTGACGGGTACTACTTGCCTACTAGTTTAAGGTGTTATGCAGACCTTGTAAATCGTAGACCTTCAGTTCGCTCAGGTGACGCATGCCCTGGATCGCCGCTTCCGCGCCGGCGATCGTGGTGTAGGTCACCGCGCGCGCCGCCAGCGCCGAGGTGCGGATGGTGCGCGAGTCGGAAATCGCGCTGCGCTTTTCCTCGACCGTGTTGATGACCATCTCGATCTCGTGGTTCTTGATCATGTCGACCACGTGCGGACGGCCTTCGATCACCTTGTTCACCGCGGTCACCGGCAGGCCGGCCGCCGCGATCACGGCTGCGGTGCCTTTCGTGGCCACCAGCGAGAAGCCGAGCGAGACCAGGTCGCGCGCCACCTTCACGGCGCGCGGCTTGTCCGAACCCTTCACCGACAGGAAGACCTTGCCCGACTCCGGCAGCTTGATGCCGGCGCCCAGCTGCGATTTCACGAAGGCTTCGCCGAAGGTCTCGCCCACGCCCATCACCTCGCCGGTCGATTTCATTTCCGGTCCGAGGATGGTGTCGACGCCCGGGAATTTCACGAACGGGAACACGGCTTCCTTGACGCTGTAGAACGGCGGCGTCACCTCTTTGGTGATGCCCTGCTCTGCCAGCTTCTGGCCGACCATGCAGCGCGCAGCGACTTTCGCCAACTGGATGCCCGTGGCTTTCGACACGAATGGGACGGTACGCGAGGCACGCGGGTTCACTTCCAGCACGAACACGGTGTCCACAAGCTTGCCGTCGACTTCCGATTGCTGGATCGCGAACTGCACGTTCATCAGGCCGACCACGTTCAGGCCCTTCGCCATCAGCGCGGTCTGGCGCTTCAGTTCATCGATGGTCTCCGCACTCAGCGAGTACGGCGGCAGCGAGCAGGCCGAGTCGCCCGAGTGCACGCCGGCTTGCTCGATGTGCTCCATCACGCCGCCGATGAAGGTGGTCTCGCCGTCCGAGATGCAGTCGACGTCGACTTCGATGGCGTCGTTCAGGAAGCGGTCGAGCAGCACCGGCGAATCGTTCGACACCTTCACGGCTTCGCGCATGTAGCGCTCGAGGTCGCGCTGCTCGTGCACGATCTCCATGGCGCGGCCGCCGAGAACGTACGAAGGACGCACGACCAGCGGGTAACCGATTTCCTGGGCCAGTGCCAGGGCTTCGGTTTCGGTGCGCGCGGTACGGTTCGGCGGCTGGCGCAGGCCGAGGTCCTGCAGCAGCTTCTGGAAACGCTCGCGGTCTTCGGCGGCGTCGATCATGTCCGGCGAGGTGCCGACGATCGGCACGCCATTGGCTTCGAGATCGAGCGCGAGTTTCAGCGGGGTCTGGCCGCCGTACTGCACGATCACGCCCACCGGCTTTTCCAGCTCGACGATTTCCAGCACGTCTTCCAGGGTCAGCGATTCGAAGTAGAGGCGGTCCGAAGTATCGTAGTCGGTCGACACGGTCTCCGGGTTGCAGTTGACCATGATGGTCTCGTAGCCGTCTTCGCGCATGGCGAGGGCCGCGTGGACGCAGCAGTAGTCGAACTCGATGCCCTGGCCGATGCGGTTCGGGCCACCGCCCAGCACCATGATCTTCTTCTTGTCGGTCGGCGCCGCTTCGCATTCCTCGTCATAGGTCGAGTACATGTAGGCGGTGTCGGTCGAGAATTCGGCGGCGCAGGTGTCGACGCGCTTGTACACCGGACGGATGCCCAGCGCGTGACGGCGCTCGCGCACCGCGGCCTGCGTGGTGTGCATCAGGAAGGCCATGCGCGCGTCCGAGAAGCCCTTTTGCTTGAGCTTGTACAGCGTCGGCTTGTCGAGCGACTCCAGCTTCTGGTGATCCAGCCAGAGTTCGATGTCGACGATTTCCTTGATCTGGATGAGGAACCACGGGTCGATCTTGGTCAGCTGATGCACTTCTTCCAGCGTGAAGCCCTGGGCAAAGGCATCGCCCACGTACCAGATGCGTTCCGGGCCAGGCTCGCCCAGCTCTTCTTCGATGACTTCGCGGTCGCGCGTCATTTCGTTCAGGCCGTCCACGCCCACTTCCAGGCCGCGCAGGGCCTTCTGGAAGGATTCCTGGAAGGTGCGGCCCATGGCCATGACTTCGCCGACCGATTTCATCTGCGTGGTCAGGTGCTTGTCGGCCGCCGGGAATTTTTCGAATGCGAAGCGCGGGATCTTGGTGACGACGTAGTCGATCGATGGTTCGAAACTGGCCGGCGTCGCGCCGCCGGTGATCTCGTTGCGCAGTTCGTCCAGCGTGAAGCCGACCGCCAGCTTCGCCGCCACTTTCGCGATCGGGAAGCCGGTGGCCTTCGAGGCCAGTGCCGACGAACGCGACACGCGCGGGTTCATCTCGATGACGATCATGCGGCCGTCTTGCGGATTGATCGCGAACTGCACGTTCGAGCCGCCGGTGTCGACGCCGATCTCGCGCAGGACGTTGATCGACGCGTTGCGCATGATCTGGTATTCCTTGTCCGTCAGCGTCTGCGCCGGTGCGACCGTGATCGAGTCGCCGGTATGCACGCCCATCGGGTCCAGGTTCTCGATCGAGCAGATGATGATGCAGTTGTCGGCCTTGTCGCGCACGACTTCCATCTCGTACTCTTTCCAGCCCAGCAGCGACTCTTCGATCAGCAGTTCCGAGGTCGGCGAGGCTTCCAGGCCGCGCTTGCAGATCGATTCGAATTCTTCTTCGTTGTAGGCGATGCCGCCACCCGAACCACCCATCGTGAACGACGGACGGATGATGGTCGGGAAGCCCAGCTCGCGCTGCACGGCGCGCGCTTCGTCCATCGAGTGCGCCACGCCCGAGCGTGCCGAACCCAGGCCGATCTTGGTCATCGCGTCCTTGAACTTGGAGCGGTCCTCGGCCTTGTCGATGGCTTCCGGCGAGGCGCCGATCAGTTCGACATTGTATTTTTCCAGGATGCCGTGGCGGTGCAGGTCGAGCGCGCAGTTCAGCGCGGTCTGGCCGCCCATGGTCGGCAGGATCGCGTCCGGCTTTTCCTTGGCGATGATGCGCTCGACGACCTTCCAGGTGATCGGCTCGATGTAGGTGACGTCGGCCATCTCCGGGTCGGTCATGATGGTCGCCGGATTGCTGTTGACCAGGATGACCTTGTAGCCTTCGTCGCGCAGGGCTTTACAAGCCTGGGCGCCGGAATAGTCGAACTCCGCGGCCTGGCCGATGACGATCGGGCCGGCGCCGATGATCAGGATGCTTTTGATATCACTACGCTTAGGCATTCACTTCTCCTGCATTTGCTTTTTTTTCCTGGGCTTGCATCAGCTTGATGAAGCGGTCGAACAGATAGGCGACGTCGGTCGGGCCTGGCGATGCTTCCGGGTGACCCTGGAAGCAGAAGGCCGGTTTGTCGGTGCGGGCGAAGCCCTGCAGCGAACCGTCGAACAGCGACACGTGGGTCACGCGGCAGTTCTGCGGCAGCGTCTCCGGGTCGACCGCGAAGCCGTGGTTCTGCGAGGTGATCAGGACCTTCTTCGAATCCAGGTCCTGCACCGGGTGGTTCGCGCCGTGGTGGCCGAACTTCATCTTCATGGTCTTGGCGCCCGAGGCGAGCGCCATGATCTGGTGGCCGAGGCAAATGCCGAAGGTCGGGATGCCCTTCTCGATCAGCTCCGCGGTCGCCTTGATGGCGTAGTAGCAGGGTTCCGGATCGCCGGGGCCGTTGGCCAGGAAGATGCCGTCCGGGTTCAGGGCCAGCGCATCGGCGGCGGTCGATTCGGCCGGCAGCACGGTGACCTTGCAGCCGCGTTCGGCCAGCATGCGCAGGATGTTGCGCTTGACGCCGTAGTCAAAGGCGACGACGTGGTATTCCGGGTTTTCCTGCTTGCCGAAGCCCTGGCCGAGTTTCCACTCGGTTTCGGTGAACACATACGGCTCCTTCACGGACACGACTTTCGCCAGGTCCATGCCGGCCAGGCCGGGGAAGGAACGGGCGAGCTCGAGCGCCTGCGCTTCGGAGGGCTGGTTGCCCTGGGTGCCGGTGAGGATGGCGCCGGCCTGGGCGCCTTTTTCGCGCAGCAGGCGGGTCAGCTTGCGGGTGTCGATGCCGGAGATTGCCACGACGTTCTCGGCCTTCAGGTAATCCGACAGCGATTGGGTGGAACGGAAGTTCGATGCCAAGAGCGGCAGGTCGCGGATGATCAGGCCTGCGGCGTGGACTTTACCGGCTTCGACGTCGGCGCCGTTGACGCCGTAGTTGCCGATGTGCGGGTACGTCAGGGTGACGATCTGACGCGAGTAGCTGGGGTCGGTCAGGATTTCCTGGTAGCCAGTGATCGCGGTATTGAAGACCACTTCACCGGTCGTATGGCCGGCGGCACCAATGGAAACACCTTTGAAAATCGTTCCGTCTGCGAGGGCCAGGATGGCCGGGACGGCTGGGCCAGAAAAAAATGGCGGCAAGGGTAACTCCCAATAAAGTTACCGTAGCGGCGCCACGTCAGACCGACACCCAAGACCACGGATGCACGGGTGCAATCCGAGTATGGAGGTCGTTTGGAATGAGGAATGGAAGGTAGGCGCTACGGCAAGTAAGTAGAATGGTTAAACCCCTCAATTATAGCGCCCTTCGAGGGTGGCGGCAATGTACCGACAGACGGTTTTCGGGGGAAATGCGTGTTTTTACTTACGGATGAGCGAGAGTTTTCCGGGCGTTAATGGTGGGATGTAGGGTGGTCGGCTATACCCGGCGGCTGGCGGACACGCTGCCGCTGCGCCGCCCACGCGTTCAACCCGTGCGTGACCTGATGCGGCCATGAGCGAAGCCAATTGAACGCGTGGACGGCGCGCCCGCCGCGTTCATGCACAAGATCGGGTGCAGCCGTCCACCCTACGATCAGCCGACCAGCGCGGCGATACCCGCCTTGGCAATCTGCGCATCCTGCTCCGACTTCACGCCCGACACGCCGACCGCGCCAATCACGTGGCCATCGACGATCACCGGCACGCCGCCTTCGAGCATGCCTTCGATTTCCGGCGCCGACAGGAAAGACATGCGCCCGCCATTGATCACGTCTTCATAGATCTTCGATTCGCGGCGGCCGAGCGCGGCGGTCTTGGCCTTGGCCGGCGAAATGTGCGACGACACCGGCGGCGCGCCGTCCAGGCGCTGCAGCCACAGCAGGTGGCCGCCGTCGTCGACGATCGAGAAGGTGACGGCCCAGTTGTTTGCAAGCGCTTCGGCTTCGGCCGCGGCGGCAATGATTTTCACGTCTTCCAGGGTCAGGAATGGCTTGGTCTTCATATCGTTTCCTTGTTTAAACTCTTTTGGTTGTCAGGGCTGCTGTTGCTTGGCCTTCAGCTTGGCCTTCAGTTGCGGCATCACGGCGGCCGCGGCCTGCTCGCCCGCCAGGATCGCCAGGTTGCGGCCGGCAAAGTCGGCGCTGCCCATCTTGCCCAGGGCCGGGGTCATGACGACGTCGGCATCCTTCAGCTCGTAGGAATTGATGCGCTGGCCCATGATCGAGAAGGTCTGCAGCAGGACGTCGACCGAGCTGGCCGTGGCTTGCGAATCGGCCTGGGTCGAGATGTTGACCGCGATGATGAAGTCGGCGCCCATGTCGCGCGTGTACTTCACCGGCACCGGCGCCACCAGGCCGCCGTCGACATAGGTCTTGTTCCCGATCTTTACCGGCTGGAACACGCTCGGCACCGAGGACGAGGCGCGCACGGCCAGGCCGGTATTGCCCTTGTTGAAGAGGATGGATTCGCCCGTCTTGAGGTCGGTGGCGACGGCGCCGAAGCGCTTTTTCAGGCGCTCCATCGGCACGTTGCCCACCGCCTTGTTGACGTAGTTCTGCAAGGCCTCGCCTTTCAGCACGCCGGGGGATTTCGAGAACAGCGGCAGCGCCCAGTCGGAGATGGT
Source organism: Massilia sp. BAP21 (assembly GCF_057801335.1). Lineage (NCBI taxonomy): Bacteria > Pseudomonadati > Pseudomonadota > Betaproteobacteria > Burkholderiales > Oxalobacteraceae > Massilia > Massilia sp. BAP21. The sequence goes on along the minus strand of NZ_CM173596.1, from coordinate 4,201,029 downwards.
CGCTTCGTCCATGCTCATCGCGGTGCGCTGCAGGGTGAAGCCGTCGTAGCCCGAGGCGTACAGGGCGCCGACCACCGAGCCTGCACTGGTGCCGACCACGATCTCGGGGATGATGCCTTGCGCTTCGAGAGCCTTGATCACGCCGATGTGGGCGAAGCCGCGCGCCGCGCCGCCGCCCAGGGCCAGGCCGATGCGCAGTTTTTTAGGTGGCGCCGGGGTGGCGACCACGGCGGGAGTGGGAGCGACGGGCGGCGGGGTGCTGCCGCAGCCGGCCAGGGCGAGTGCGCCGAGCGCAATGAGGGAAGTGCGTCGAGAGAACATGTGCGGGTCGAGAAGGACAATTCCCGATTGTACCGCGCAATGTGGGGCGGTGGATGAGGCTGAACTGAGGGGTGGGTATTCGTAGGGTGGGCACTTGTGCCCACGCGGTCGTACCGATGCGCACCCGAACGTCGACTCGAGATCGCAAACGGACGATGGCCGGTTGCCGGCATCGCGTTAAATCGACCGTTGTACCGCGTGGGCACGAGTGCCCACCCTACGGTATTGCGCCAATCAAAAAAGCGTCCGATTCATCCCGGCAACGAGGTGTTGGGCAACGACGCCGTGAACGTACTCCCCTCCCCCGGCTTCGAGCAAATCTTCACCCGCCCGCCATGCCGCAGCAGCACGTGCTTGACGATCGCCAGCCCCAACCCCGTCCCTTGCGTCTCGCGCGAGCGGCTCTTGTCCACGCGATAAAAGCGTTCGGTCAAACGCGAGATATGCTGCGGGTCGATCCCGATCCCGCTATCCTTCACCGAGAACTGCAAATCATCCTCGCCGCGCTTCCACGACAGCTCGATGCGTCCGCCTTCGGGCGAGTAGCGCACCGCGTTCGACGCCAAATTGGCAAACGCGCTGCGCAATTCTTCCACGCTGCCCATCACGTCCGGCCCGTCGACCGACACCGCGATCTCGTGGCGCCCGCCCGACAAGGCCCTTGCCTCGGCCGCCACCGACTCCACCAGCGCCGCGATATCGACCCGCTCGCGCCGCAGCGGGAATTCGTCCGACTCCAGGCGCGATAACGTCAGCATGTCCTCGATCAGCCGCTGCATGCGCCCGCCCTGCTCGGTCATCAGCTTCAGGTGCGCCTGGCGCGTGGCCGCATCCATGCATGGATCGGACATCGCGATTTCCAGGAAGCCGACGATCACCGTCAGCGGCGTGCGCAATTCGTGCGAGGCGTTCGCGATGAAGTCGCGCCGCATCGCCTCGATGCGCTCGGTGTCGGTAGCATCGTGGGTCACCAGGATCTGGCGCCGGTTCTCGAACGGGATGATGCGGCACTCGATCTTGCGGCCGCGGAAGGACAAGGTCAGCGGCTGCTCATAGCGCCCCAGGATGATGTAGTCGATGAAGTCGGGATGGCGCACCAGGTTGGTCACGCGCAGGCCCTTGTCGCGTTCCAGGGTCAGGCCGAGGTGGCGCTCGGCCGCCGGGTTGCACCACTCGAGGAACAGCACGTCGTCCATGATCGCCACGCCCTCCGGCAGCAGGCTCATGGCCTGGCGGAAGCGCGCCAGCCATTCGGCCAGTTCCGACTGATGGCGCTCGTCCTCGCGGCGCAGGCGGTACAGGCGGGCGAAGACGTCGGTCCAGGCGCCCCAGCCGTCGGGCAACTTGCCCGACTGCGGGTCGTCGAGCCAGTTGCCGAGCTGCTGCAGGTAACGCAGCTGCGACACCAGCACCACGATCATGCCCAGCAGCGCGGCCACCAGGCCTGCCACCAGACCGCCCATCCACCAGATCACGCCGGCGGCAACGAAGAGGGACGCCATGCGCAACAGCGCCGGCACCCAGAACAGCAGTGAGGGATTCATCTGGCCTTCAAGGATTTATTTTTCCGAGAGCATATACCCGACGCTGCGCACCGTGCGGATCAGCCCTTCGGCGCCCTTCAGCGCCTTGCGCAGCCGCAGCACGTGGACGTCGACCGTGCGCTCCTCGATCACGGCGTGGTCGCCCCACACTTTATCGAGCAGCTGGGCGCGCGAAAACACGCGCTCGCGGTGCGCCAGCAGGAATTTCAGCAGCTTGTATTCGGCATTGCCGATGTCGATCTGGCTGCCTTCGATGCTGACAGTGCAGCTGGCCGGGTCGAGCACCACGCTGCCAGCGCGCAGCGGCGCCTCGGCCAGGTGCGGGCTTTTGCGGCGCAGCAGCGCGCGCGAACGGGCCAGCAGCTCGCGCGGCGAGAACGGCTTGGTGACGTAATCGTCGGCGCCCGTGTTCAGGCCGGCCAGCTTGTCTTCTTCCATGCTCTTCGCGGTCAGCATGATGACCGGGATGTCCTGGAAGTCGCGGTCGCCGCGCAGCCGCGCCAGCAGGCGCAGGCCGCTCTGGTCGGGCAGCATCCAGTCCAGCAGCAGCAGGTCCGGCTTGCCGTGCGCGATGCTGTCCCAGGCCGCGGCCGTGGTGCCGACCGAGCGGATGGTCCAGCCGGCTTCGCGCAGCGAATAGCTCACCAGCTCGACAATCGCCGGCTCGTCCTCCACTACCAGTACGCTCGTGTTCTGCATTGTGGATCAGCCCTCTTGCACGGCTGGTTTGCTGTGGCGGATGTCGCGCCCTTCGACCACGTAGATCACGTACTCGGCGATGTTCTTCGCGTGGTCGCCGATGCGCTCGATGGCCTTGGCTACCCACAGCGTATCGAGTGCCGACGAGATCGTGCGCGGGTCTTCCATCATGAAGGTGATCAGGTTGCGCAGGATGGTGCGGAACTCGTGGTCGACGATCTCGTCGGCCGCAATGATCTGCAAGGCCTGCTTGCCGTCCAGGCGCGCGAACGCGTCGAGGGCGTCGTGCAGCAGGTCGGAGGTGGCCTTGCCGATGGTGCGGATCATGTCGTAATGGGCGAAGCTGCCCACGCCGCGCGCGTGCAGGCTTTTCGCGGTGCGTGCGATCTTGGTCGATTCGTCGCCGATGCGCTCCAGGTCGGTGATGACCTTGATGGTGGCCATCACGGTACGCAAATCGTTGGCGGTCGGCTGGCGCTTGACGATCAGGTGGCTGCAGGCGTCGTCGAGCTGCACTTCGAGCTGGTTCACCGCGTGGTCGTCGGCCATGACCTTGTCGGCACGGACGGCGTCGTCGACGCGGAAGCAGTTCAGCGCTTCCTCGAACTGGGTTTCCACCATGCCGCCCATCAGCAAGACCTTGGAGCGGATCGATTCCAGTTCCTGGTCGTACTGCTTGGATGAGTGTTCGCCGATCATATACGTCTCTCCCTAATATTCGTTATTGTCCGGACGTCGATTAACCGAAACGACCCGTAATGTAGTCCTGCGTTTCCTTGCGCGCCGGGTTCATGAACAATTGATCGGTCTCGCCGAATTCAACCAGTTCCCCGAGGTACATGTACGCAGTGTAATCGGAGCAGCGTGCCGCCTGCTGCATGTTGTGGGTCACGATGGTGATCGTGTAGTCCTGCTTCAGTTCGCTGATCAGTTCCTCGATCTTCGCGGTCGAGATCGGGTCCAGCGCCGAGGTCGGCTCATCCAACAACAGCACGTCCGGCTTCACCGCCACGCCGCGTGCGATGCACAGGCGCTGCTGCTGGCCGCCCGACAGCGACAGGCCGCTCTTGGTCAGCTTATCCTTGGCTTCTTCCCACAGCGCCGCCTTTTTCAAAGCCCATTCGACGCGCTCGTCCATCTCGCCTTTCGACAGGTTTTCGTAGAGGCGCACGCCGAAGGCGATGTTGTCGTAGATCGACATCGGGAACGGGGTCGGCTTCTGGAACACCATGCCGATTTTCGCGCGCAGGGCGTTCACGTCGACACCCGGCTCCAGGATGTTGCGGCCGCGGTAGTTGATCTGGCCTTCGGCGCGCTGGCCCGGGTACAGATCGTACATGCGGTTCAGGGTGCGCAGCAGGGTCGACTTGCCGCAGCCCGAAGGGCCGATGAAGGCGGTCACCTGCTTGTCGTGGATGTCGAGCGAAACGTTTTTCAGGCTCTGCGTTTTACCGTAGAAGAAATTCAGGCCCGCAATCTCGATGGTCTTGGTTTTTGCGCTTGGAGCTGCGGTCGGGGTTGCCATAGCAAGGGTCATGGTTCGTCAGGATAAATTAACGTGGCGTCTTCTGGGTGAAGACGGTGCGCGACAAAATGTTCAGGAACAGCACGGTGAAGGTCACCAGCAGTGCGCCGCCCCAGGCCAGCGAGCGCCAGTCGTCGTAAGGGCTCATCGCGAACTGGTAGATCACCACCGGCAAATTGGCCATCGGTGCATTCATGTCGGTGCTGAAGAACTGGTTGTTCAGGGCCGTGAACAGGAGCGGTGCGGTCTCGCCCGAGATACGGGCCAGGGCCAGCAGCACGCCGGTGATCACGCCGGCCTTTACGGCGCGCAGGCGCACCAGCATCGCCACCTTCCAGCGCGGCGCGCCGAGGGCGAAGGCCGCTTCCAGCAAACTATTCGGTACGAGGCGCAGCATGTTGTCGGTGGTGCGCACGACCACGGGAATCGCGATCAGCGACAGCGCGATGGTGCCGGCATAGCCCGAGAAGTGCTTCACGTTCGCCACGTACAGGGCGTACACGAACAAACCGATCACGATCGACGGCGCCGACAGCATGATGTCGGTGACAAAGCGCGTGACCTGGCCGAATCGGTTGGTCTCGCCGTACTCGGCCAGGTAGATGCCGGCCAGGATACCGATCGGGGTGCTGACCAGGGTCGACAAACCGACCATCATCAGGCTGCCGACGATGGCGTTGCGCAGGCCGCCGCCCTCGCTGCCCGGCGCCGGGGTGTCGCCGCTGAACATCGTGGTCGACAGTGCGCCGAAGCCGTTGGCCAGCAGGGTCCAGAGAATCCAGGCCAGGACGGCCAGGCCGATCGCCATCGCCAGCACCGACAGCGCGATGCCGACACGGTGCGCCAGCAGGCGCTTGCGGTAGACAGGATTCATCACGTTCATTTCGTGCCTTCCTTGCGGGACATCCCCGCCAACATCAGTTTTGCAGCCGACAGCACGACGAAGGTGATGGCGAACAGGATCAGTGCCAGCGCGAACAGCGAGGACACGTGCAGCGGCGAGGCCGCTTCGGCGAATTCGTTCGCCAGGGTCGAGGAAATCGAGTTACCGGCCGAGAACAGCGACCAGCTCAGTTCATGCGCGTTACCGATGACAAAAGTGACCGCCATGGTTTCGCCGAGCGCGCGGCCCAGGCCCAGCATCACGCCGCCGACCACGCCGTTGCGGGTATAAGGCAGCACCACCTTGCGCACCACTTCCCACTTGGTGCAGCCCAGGCCGTAGGCCGATTCCTTCAGCACGGTCGGGACGATCTCGAACACGTCGCGCATCACCGAGGAGATGAAGGGGATGATCATCACGGCCAGGATCAGGCCGGCGGTCAGGATGCCGATGCCCATGGTCGGGCCCTGGAACAGCTGGCCGATCACCGGCAGCTGGCCGAGGGTAGATTTCAGCAGCGGCTGCACATGGTCGGCGAACAGCGGCGCGAACACGAACAGGCCCCACATGCCGTAGATGATCGACGGGACGCCCGCCAGCAGCTCGACCGCGGTGCCCATCGGGCGGCGCAGCCAGACCGGGCAGATCTCGGTGAGGAAGAGCGCGATGCCGAAGCTGATCGGGAAGGCGACCGCCAGCGCGATCAAGGACGTGGCGAGCGTGCCCCAGATGGCGATCAGGGCGCCGAATTTATCTTCGACCGGGTCCCACTCGACGGTGCTGATGAAGGCCGGGCCGAATTCCGCAAACGCGGGCGCGGCGCCGATGGCCAGTGAAATGATGATGCCGACCAGTGCGATGAGCACGCTGGCCGCGAACAGCAGGGTTACCTTGTGGAAGATGAAGTCCTGGATGCGCTGGTTGCGCATGGTCTTGCTGAGGGCCGCCTGCTGCTGGTCGGCGTGCGCCGCGCTGGCTGGCTTGTCGAGGGCGACGGATGGGTGTGCGCTCATGTGTATTTTTATTGAGTGTGCTGCTTTCAGGTCGTGCGAGGCGCCGCCGGCGCGATCATTGCCGGCGGCGAGGGTGTGCCCTTACCAGACCGCCTTGCCCGAAGCGTCCTTCAGGTTGGCTTTCCAGGCGTCCTGGACCAGCTTGGTGACGCCGGCCGGCATCGGCACGTAGTCCAGGTCGGCGGCTGCGCCGGCGCCGTTCTTGTAGGCCCAGTCGAAGAACTTCAGGACTTCCTTGCCCTTGGCAGCGTCGGCTTGCGACTTGTGCACCAGGATGTAGGAGGCGCCGGTGATCGGCCAGCTGGCCTTGCCCGGCTGGTCGGTCAGGACCACGGCGAAGCCCGGGGCCTTGGCCCAGTCGGCGCTGGCGGCGGCGGCCTTGAAGGCTTCGTCGTCAGGCTGGAGGAAAGCGCCTTCGCGGTTCTGCAGCTGGGTGTGCGCCATCTTGTTCTTCTTGGCGTAGGCCCACTCGACGTAGCCGATGGCGCCCTTGATGCGCTGGACGTTGGCGGCCACGCCTTCGTTGCCCTTGCCGCCCACGCCCACGGCCCACTTGACCGAAGTGCCGGCGCCGATCTTCAGCTTCCAGTCGGGGCTGGCCTTCGACAGGTAGTCGGTGAACAGGAAGGAGGTGCCCGAACTGTCGGCGCGGCGCACGACGGTGATGTCGTCGGCCGGGAGCTTGACGCCCGGGTTCAGCACGGCGATCGGCTGGGCGTTCCACTTGGTGATCTTGCCCATGTAGATGTCGGCCAGCACGGCGCCGGTGAGCTTGACCTGGCCGGGGCCGACGCCGGGAATATTCACGATCGGGACCACGCCGCCCATCACGGCCGGGAACTGGAACAGGCCGGCATCGTTCAGCTCCTTGGCCGGCAGCGGCATGTCCGATGCGCCGAAGTCGACGGTCCCGGCCTTGATCTGCTTGATGCCGGCGCCCGAACCGACCGACTGGTAGTTCAGGCCGGTGCCGCTGGCCGCCTTGTACATTTCCGCCCACTTGGCGTAGATCGGATAAGGGAAGGTTGCGCCGGCGCCGGTGATGTTCGCTGCCTGGGCAGTCGTCGCCAGGGTGGCGGCGGCAAGCGCGACGGTGAAGAACAGGTGCTTCATACGCATATCGATATCCTTTCAGGGTGTAGTGCGACACTGCATTTCCGGATGTCCGGCTTCATTGCAGCGCAGTCTACTGATTGAATATGACAAGTTAATGACATCGCAAAAATCCATGTCATCGAATCCATGACATGGGATGTTGGGCGTGTCATATGCGTATTTCAACCGCGTTTCATTCGCATGACAGCTGAACCGTAGCTGAACCACAGCTGGACAGCGGCCACGTCCACGCCCCGCGAAACGCGGTCCGCGCCATAGTGCCGTGTTACAGGAATGACCGTCACACAATTGATGACACCCATTCCGGCCAGGCCTGGCAAGCGGGCCCGGCAGGCGAATTGTCAAGCGGCCCCGGGTGCAAAAAATCGGCCGGCCACGCTCTTGTAAATACACCGGCGGCTGCTATGCTCAAGACATGTTCACATCATGGAGGGAATGCTGAAGAGCGTTTGGGCGGTATGTTTAATATGTTTGTGTTTGCCATCCTCAGCGGCATGGTTGGCCTGATTGCCTACGAAATCTTCCAGGAAATCGGCGGCAGTTCGGAAGCCCTGCACGACCACTATCACGAATAGTGCACGGCCCATCATGGGCCAGACGTCAAGACGTAAAAAAGCGGCGAGGCCCACGGGCGCTCGCCGCTTCGTTTGCGTCCCGTCGCTTACCCCGCGCTAGCGCAGGAAGCGCGCCAGCGAGGTCATCGCGCCCAAGTCCAGGTTCAGGAACTGGAAACCGGCCTTGAACTCGCCGTGGCTGAGGATGCAGTGCGTGACCTTGACGCGGGTGTTGATGGGAACGATGTTGCCATCGACCAGCAGGTCGAAGCGCAATTGCGCCGCCTGCCCTGCCGGCACCGGGTTCGGCAGGTTGATACTGACGCCCTGGGCGCTGATGTCGGTGGTACGGCCCATCATCGGGGCGCTGCCCTCGACCGCCAGCATGGCGCGGGTCTTGCATACTTTTCGGGGGGACTGCCTTTGCTCTGTCACAAATTCACCAACTTGCCTAATGGAAACAATGCTCCATTATAGGTAAAACTGACGACCCCGTCAGTAAGGACGGGGCCGCGCGCCGGCGTCCCAGCGCGCAACCTTCGTGGTGGATGGGTTCAGTCCAGCTCGCGCAGCTTGCTGAACGCCTGGTCGATGCGCTCGACGGCGATGATGTTCATGCCTTCGATTTTTTGCTTCGGCACGTTGGCTTTTGGAATGATCGCGGTCGAGAAGCCCAGCTTGGCCGCTTCCTTCAGGCGTTCCTGGCCGCGCGGCGCCGGGCGGATCTCGCCGGCCAGGCCCACTTCCCCGAACACCACCAGCCCGCGCGGCAAGGGTTTGTTGCGCATCGACGAGTTGATCGCCAGCAGCACGGCCAGGTCGGCCGCCGGCTCGGCGATCTTCACGCCGCCCACCGCATTGATGAACACGTCCTGGTCAAAAGCGGCGATACCGGCATGGCGGTGCAGCACCGCCAGCAGCATCGCCAGGCGGTTCTGCTCCAGGCCCACCGACAGCCGGCGCGCGTTCGGCAGGTGGCTGGCGTCGACCAGGGCCTGGATTTCGACCAGCAGCGGGCGCGTGCCCTCTTGCGTGACCATCACGCAGGAACCCGGCACCTGGCTGTCGTGCTGGGACAGGAACAGCGCCGACGGATTCGACACGCCCTTCAGGCCCTTCTCGGTCATGGCGAACACGCCCAGCTCGTTCACCGCGCCGAAACGGTTCTTAATCGCCCGCACCAGGCGGAAGCTGGACTGGGTATCGCCCTCGAAGTAGAGCACGGTGTCGACGATGTGTTCCAGCACGCGCGGCCCGGCCAGCGCGCCCTCTTTCGTCACGTGGCCGACCAGGATGATGGTGACACCGGTCTGCTTTGCCACGCGCGTGAGCTGGGCTGCGCATTCGCGTACCTGCGACACCGAACCCGGCGCCGCAGTGAGCGCGTCCGAATACAGGGTCTGGATCGAGTCGATCACCGCCACTTCCGGCTTCAGGTCGGCCAGGGTGCCGAGGATCTTCTCGAGCTGGATCTCGGCCTGCAGCTTGAGTTCCTTGGCGTCCACCGCCAGGCGCTTGGCGCGCAGGGCGATCTGGGCGCCGGATTCCTCGCCGCTCACATATAAAGTGCTGCGTACCGAGGCGAGGTTCGCCAGCGCCTGCAGCAGCAGGGTCGACTTGCCGATGCCAGGGTCGCCGCCGATCAGCACCACGCCGCCGGCCACCAGGCCGCCGCCGAGCACGCGGTCGAATTCCTCGATGCCGGTGCCGAAGCGCGGCACGTCGGTGGCTTCGATGTCGGCCAGGGACAGCACCGGCGCCGTCTGCGCCAGCGCCTTGTGGTTCACGGTCTGCGACATGCGGTTCACGCCCGCGGTTTCCACCGCCGACTCGACCAGCGTGTTCCAGGCCTTGCAGTCCGGGCACTGGCCCATCCAGCGGCTGCTGACGCTGCCGCATTCGCTGCACACAAACTGGGTCTTTGCCTTAGCCATGGGTTCCCATCCGTCCTTCGCTCACGCGCACGCGCGGCGCGAGTGCGCACATCAATTCATAGCCGATGGTGCCGGAAGCGGTTGCCACCTCGTCGATCGGCAAGCCGTCGCCCCACAGGGTGACCTTGCTGCCGACGCGGGCATTCGGGATCGGCGTCAGGTCGACCGTCATCATGTCCATCGACACCCGCCCCACCACGCTGGTGCGCACGCCATCGACGATCACCGGGGTGCCGTGCGGCGCGTGGCGCGGGTAGCCGTCGGCATAGCCGCAGGCCACCACGCCCACCTGCATCGCGCCGGTCGCCTCGAAGCGGCTGCCGTAGCCGACGGTGTCGCCGGCTTCCAGCTGCTGGATCGCGATGATCTCGCTGCTCAATGTCATGGTCGGACGCAGGCCGAAGTCGTGCGCCGTGCGCCCGCCGCCCGGGGTGCCGCCATACAGCATGATGCCGGGACGGACCCAGTCGTTTTGCAGTTCCTGGGCCAGCACTTCCTGGTGCAGCACGCCGGCCGAATTCGACAGGCTGCGCTCGCCGCCCAGGCCCTCGACGCCGGTGCGGAAGCGGCGCACCTGCTCGGAAATCGTCAGGCGCGGGTGTTCCAGTTCGTCGGCATTTGCGAAGTGGGTCATGTGGGTGATGTTGCGCACGCCGGGAATGGCGCGCAGGCGCTTGTAGGCGGCGGCGTATTCGTCGGGGCGGAAACCGAGGCGGTTCATCCCGGTGTTCATCTTCAGGTGCACGTCGATCGGGCGGTAGAGCTGGGTGTACTCCAGCATCTTGATCTGCTCGAGCGAGTGCACGGTGCTGTTGATGTCGTGCTCGGCCAGCAGCGGCACGTCCGAAGCATCGAAGATCCCTTCCAGCAGCAGGATCGGCCTGGTCCAGCCGAGTTCGCGCAGGCGCAGGGCGTTCTCGGTTTCGATCAGGGCCAGGCCGTCGGCCTGGGCAAAGCCCTTCATGCCGCGCTCCAGGCCGTGGCCATAGGCGTTCGCTTTCACCACGGCCCAGGCCTTGGACTGCGGGGCGCAGGCACGGGCGCGGGCCAGGTTATGCTGCATCGAATCGAGGTGAATGGTGGCGCAGAGGGGGCGTGGCATAGCAACTATATGGGGAAAGAGACCGGAAAAGGAAGAGAAACGGTATTAGGTGAAAGGCTCTATTTTACCGGACAGCCCCCCTTTCTGGCGGGCTGAATTCTTTGGCGAGCCACCCTTTCATGGTATAAAGCAACCCAGACTTGTTTTCAGATACTTTCGATGAACCGTGGTTTCTACACCATCATGGCGGCGCAGTTCTTCTCGTCGCTGGCAGACAATGCGCTGCTGTTCGTAGCCATTGACATCCTGGTGACGATGAACGCCCCGGCATCGCTGACGCCGTTGCTGAAGCTGTCGTTCGTGCTGTTCTATGTGCTACTGGCCGCCTTTGTCGGCGCCTTTGCCGATTCGCTGCTCAAGGGCCGCGTGATGTTCATCGCGAACCTGATCAAGATCTTCGGCTGCGGCCTGATGTTCCTGACCGTGCATCCCCTGCTCTCCTACGCCGTGGTCGGCTTCGGCGCGGCCGTGTATTCGCCGGCCAAGTACGGCATCCTGACCGAACTCCTGCCGCCGGAAAAACTCGTCGCCGCGAATGGCTGGATCGAGGGCCTGACCGTGATGTCGATCATCTTCGGCACCGTGCTCGGCGGCGCCCTGGTCAGCGACGCCGGCTCGGCCCTGCTGCTGGGCTTCGGCATCCCGGGCATCGACAACACCAGCGAAGCGGCGATGGCCGTGGTGGTGGCCATCTATATATTGGCTGCGCTGTTCAATCTGCGCATCCCCGACACCGGCGCCCGCTACGAGCACCAGGAACGCAATCCGATGAAGCTGATCGCCGACTTCGCCAACTGCTCGGCCACGCTGTGGAAAGACAAGCTGGGCCAGATTTCGCTGGCCGTGACCACCCTGTTCTGGGGCGCGGGCGCGACCTTGCAGTTCATCGTGCTGAAGTGGGCCGAGCGCTCGCTGCACATGCCGCTGGATAAGGCCACCAGCCTGATCGGCGTGGTCGCGATCGGCGTGGCGGTGGGCGCGGCGCTGGCCGCGAAGATGATCCCGTTGAAGAAATCGCTGACCGTGATCCCGATGGGGATTTTCATGGGCCTGATCGTGACCGTGATGGTGTTCGTGCACGACGTGATCGTCGCCTACCCGCTGCTGGCCATGATCGGCTTCCTGTCGGGCTTCTTCGTGGTGCCGATGAACGCGCTGCTGCAGCACCGCGGCCACGTGTTGATGAGCGCAGGGCACTCGATCGCGGTGCAGAACTTCAACGAGAACCTGTCGATCCTGACCATGCTGGCGATGTACGCGATCATGATCACCCTGAACCTCAACCTGAACGTGATCATCATGATCTTCGGGTTGTCGATCGCCGGCATTACTTACCTGATCCTGCGACGGCACCAGCTGAACCAGAAGCAGCATGATTCGCTGGCCTTGATTGGCGAGCATAAGCACTGATCGGCCCGCGACGTCTCCTGTACGGTGGGCACTCTGTGCCCACGCGGTTACGTGCTCATCTCTTGGACACGTGCGTAAAAAACGTCGCTCGCTGACGTCAGCAGTACTGCGAACGGTAGCGAGCGATGACGGTGCGGCCAACAATACCTGCAACGCACGTACCGCGTGGGCACGGAGTGCCCACCCTACGGTCGAGGCCATTCGTCAGAACGACATCACCACGCATCACCCGCCACAAAACGGCAGAGAGCGCGCCGCAAATAATATTTGCAAATATTGCAATATTACCAAACAATATTTCGCGGCACATTCGCCGGGTAACGCGCTGCCGCCCGCTCGCGCCAATCGTTCGGCACGATGAACCCGCGCTCGATCTCTTCCACGCAGCCCGGCGTTGCGCGCACCACGGCCACCAGCACCGGCGACCCCGACTCCTCGAACTGCGCCTCCAGCGCCGCATGCAGCTGCGCACGATTCAATAGCCCGGCGGCCTGCGTGGCCCGGAACGGCGCCAGCCATTGCAGCTTGGGCAGGACCAGGAAGGCATCGGCCCCGGTCGCGTCGAGTTCGTCCAGCGCGCACCAGAAGCCGCGGCAGTGGCCGGCCGTGATGCCGCTTATTGCCGCCCAGCTGCCGGCCGGGTAGAACAGCCAGCCCTTCACCAGCGCCCGCGCCGCCGTGACCGGCCGCGGCAGCAGGGCCTGGGCCGCAGGGTGCGCGCCCAGTTCCAGCTGGCGTTCGAAGATCTTGCGCATCTTGGCGCCCAGGCTGTCGGCCAGGTTCGGACCGACCAGGGCGTCGAATTCCTGCCCCTGCCCGCCCTGCAGCAGATAGAACTTGGTGGCGAACTCGATGTGTTCCAGCGCATCCGGCCCGGCGTCGAGCAGGAAGTCGAACTCGCCGACGGTGTCGTTGCGGCTGGCGCGCACTTGCAGGCCGTGTTCGACCAGGCGGCCCTGGTGCTGGAAATAAAAGGCCATCAGCTTTTCCGCATACAGCCCGAGGCGGGTGTAGACGCGCGGGCCAAGCGCGGCGTCGAGCGCGGAAGGGTCGTGGTCGAGGTTGGCCAGCCAGCGCGCCACCTCCTCCGTTACCGGCCCCAGCGAGGCAATGCGGCCCTGCCAGTGCGGGGCGGCGCTGTCGAGCAGGTCGGGAGAGTCGAGCAGCCAGGCCAGCGCCCGCACCCGTGCGCGCCGCAGGTGCGACCAGCGGCGGTGGAAGCTTGACTGGTAACTATCGGCCCCGTCGCGCATGCGCAGCCCGCGCGCGGCACAAATCGGTCCAGGCCAGGGCCTTGTCGGCCCCGCGGCGCAGCAGCTCGCCCGGATGCAGGGTCGCCACCAGGCTGGCCTCGCCCAGCGCGTGCACGGCGCCGCGCGAACCGGCCAGCGGCTCCTGCAGCGGCTTGCCGAGCAGGCCGTTGGCGGCGATCTGGCCGAGGGTGAGCACGGTCGATGCTCCAGTGAGCGCCAGCTCGCGTTCCAGGAAGGGGCGGCAGGCCGCGGCTTCCTCGGCAGTGGGCGCGCGGTCGCCGCCCTTGGCGCTGGCCGGACGGCACTTGACCAGGCTGGTCACGTAGACCGTGTCCTGGCGCGAGAGGTCGACCGCGGCCAGCATGTTGTCCAGCAGCTTGCCGGCTTCGCCCGACAGCGGCTGGCCGGCCTGTTCGTCGGCGCTCGAGGTGGCGCCGGCGGCGACGAACCAGTGCGCCTGGCGCGCGCCGGCGCCGTACACCGGCTTGCGGGCGCCTTCGCCGCCCTGGCAGGCGCCGCAGCGCTTGCAGGTGGCGATCGCGGTGCGCAATTCGTCCCAGTCCATGCGCGCGATCTCCTCGACCGAGGGCCCAGTGTCTTCCTCGATCGGCGCGGGCGGTGGCGGCGGCGCCCAGGCGGGGGGCGGCGGAGCCGAGGTCATCGGCACCTCGCCCCAGGCTGGGTCGCGCGGCGGCGGCGGGATGAAGCCCGGGGCCGGGGCCGGGGCAGATGCGGGAGCCGGCGCCGGCGCAGGTGTAGGTGCCGGTGCAGCCACAGGGGCTTGGGCAGCCGCCGCGTCGCCTTCCGGCGCAGCATCCGCACTTTGCGCCGCTACCGGCTGCGCCTCTTCCTGCGGCTGGCGGCGCAGGCGCCACAGCGGCGCAATGCCCATCTCCTGCAGGAAGACCTCGTCGCGTTCGCTCATGTTCATAAGTCCAGCCTCATCACGATCGCATCCTCGCGCCTGCCTTCATGCGCCGGATAATACCCCTTGCGCCGGCCGATTTCCCTAAAACCGTAGCGCGTGTACACGTGCAGGGCGCGCTCGTTCGAGGGCCGCACTTCGAGCAGCACCGATTCGGCGCCGCGGGCGCGGGCGCGGGCGCCGAGGGTGTCGAGCAGCCAGCGCCCGAGGCCCGTGCCATGGCGCTCGCCGGCCACCGCCACGTCGAGCAGGTGGGCTTCGTCGAGCGCATACATCAGCAGGAAGTAACCCGCCAGCTTGCCGCCGGCGTCGCGCGCGACCCAGGCGTCGTAGCCGCTGGCGATGCAGTCGACGAAATTCCCGCGCGTCCAGGGATGCGGGAACACGCTGCATTCGAGCGCGTACACCTCGTCGACGTCGCCGGCCTCCATCGGGGCCAACGCCAGGCTGGCGTGCTGCATGGCTGTCATGCGCCGGCCTTGGCAGCGTTGATCGCCTGGCGCTCGGCGCTGGTGTAGGCGACCTTGTTGCGCAGGTAGAGCGGCTGGGCCTCGGCGGCCGGCAGGGCCTGGCCCGCGGCCAGCGCCGGCGCGGCCAGCACGGCCAGTTCGCGCGCATGCGGCACGATGTCGGCATGGGCGCCAAGCGCAAAGTCCTTGCCCTCGAAGGCTTGCGGATAGGCCGCGAAACCGTTGCCGCAGGCAGCCAGGCCGTCGGTCGCCAGCGGCTGCACGGCCTCCGGCGCCGACAAGGCCGGCTCGGCGACCGTGGTCCAGCGAGCGCCATCGTAGCGGTACTGCGCCCAATAGACTTCGTTCATGCGCGCGTCGAGCACCGCCAGCACCTCGACAGCGCCGGTACGGGCGCGGCAGGCTTCGGCCATGGCGGCCAGCGTCACCAGCGGGATCACCGGCAATTCGGCGCCAAAGGCCAGGCCCTGGGCCACGCCGCAGGCGGTGCGCACGCCGGTGAACGAACCGGGGCCGGCGCCAAAGGCGATGGCCTCGCAATCGGCCAGCTTGATGCCGGCCTCAACCAGGAGTTCCTGCACCATCGGCAGCACGGACTGGGAATGGGTGCGCACGCCGCCGGATTCGCGCGACAGGACGTGGGAACCGCGATGGGTGTCAATAAGCAGCGCGCACGAGGCGAGTTCCGACGAGGTTTCGATGGCAAGGATGTTAGGCATGCGGTATTTTACCGCGCCGCGGGATGGCGACCAAGGCCACGGCTGCCGCCCGATACCGATGCTGCCGGATTCGTCCGCGCGATGTAGAATTCGCCCATGCATAGCCTGACACTCGACAACGACAACCGCGACGCCGTCGCCGACGCCATTGCCGGCGAGCGCTGGGTCGTCGCCTGCCTGTGCGCCGCCTGGTGCGGCACCTGCGGCGGCTACCGCGCAGCCTTCGACGGCATCGCCGCGCGCCACCCGGACAAGGTCTTCGTCTGGATCGACATCGAAGACCAGGCCGACGTGGTGGGCGACCTCGACGTCGAGAACTTCCCTACCCTGCTGGTCCAGCGCGACGACACGGTCGCCTTCTTCGGCACCATGCTGCCCGACCCTGCCGTGGCCGAACGCTTGGTCAAGGCCCAGGCCGAGCTGGCGCCCGCCGAACTGGCGCGCCTGGCCCAATCCAGCGCCGAGCGGCGCGCGTGGCAGCGCGACTGCAACCTGCGCACCCTGCTGCAGGACGCCAGCTGAAGCCTGCGTCAAACAAGACGGAAAGACTCAGTCACCCGGCCCTTCGCCAGGCATGGTGTCGGCCATCAGGCGCAACTCGTCCGGCGTGAGTTCCTCGGGTTTCTTGTCCTTCAGGCCGTCGACCGATTCGGACGAGGGATGGGAGGGCTGGGTGGCCCCGGCTTCGGCTCGTGCCCCTTGCGCCGCGTCTTCGGGGTTGCGGTCTTCGGCAGGTTGGATGTTGCCAGGCTGATTACTGGTGCTCATGTGACGCTCCTTGCGGGGTTTTCGATGACGCCAGTCTGGCACAGCATGGCGTCACGCGGCGTCACCTAGCCTGGCGGCAAAGCCTGTTTCGGCAGCGTGAAGAACGCGATCCGGTTCAGCCATTTCACGTGGCGCGGTCCCGGTTTCGTGTCGGACAGCGAACGCAGCGCGTACGGTCCTTCGGCTGGCGGCAGCGGCTTGCCGTTCATGCTGGTGATGACCAGCACGCTGTCGCCGGCGCGGCCGTTGTAGAGCTCACCCCACGAAAACAGCACCGCATAGTCGTCGCTCGCGCGCGCGACCACGCCGGAGTGGCGCAGCGCGTAGCGATCGAGCTTCTGCACGCCGGCGGCATCGAGCAGGTCGCGCAGCAGCACGCCACGGTAGCGCACCTCGGCCTGCTCGGCCCTGGCGCCGGCGCCGGCGCCGATGCTGCGGGTCTCGACCAGTTCGGTCTGCGGCAGCGCGGCAATTTCGGCCTGGGTGAAGCGGCGCGCCGCCTCGCCGATCCTCACCTCGATCCCGCCGTCCTGCGCGAACGCGAGGCCGGCCGCCAGCAGCAGCGGAAGGAAGAACCCGACACGCCATCCAGGACCGCCGGCGCGCGCCATCTTACTTACCGCCTTTGTACGAAGGGAAGAAGACCTGCTGGCCTTCGACCTTGAACGCGGCGATCAGGCCCTGGCCTTCCGGCGAGGTGATCCACTCGACCAGCTGCATCGCGCCCTTGTAGTTCGCCTGCGGGAAGCTCTTCGGATTCACGGCGATGATGCCGTAGGGGTTGAACATCTTGGTGTCGCCCTCGACCGCGATTTGCAGGCCGGTCTTGGCGCGGTAGGCGATGTAGGTGGCGCGGTCGGTGAGCGTATAGGCGCGCAGCTCGGCGGCCATGGTCAGCACTTCGCCCATGCCCAGGCCGGCCGACACGTAGTTGGCGCCCTGCGGCTGGCTGCCCACCTGCTTCCAGTAGGCGCGCTCCATCTGGTCGGTGCCGGAATTGTCGCCGCGCGAGATGAACTTGGCGCCGCTGGCGGTGATCTTCTTCATCGCGTCGAGCACGTCCTTGCTGCCCTTGATCTTCGCCGGGTCGCTTTCCGGGCCGACGATGATGAAGTCGTTGTACATCACGTCGCGCCGGTTCACGCCATGGCCCTCGGCCACGAACTTGTCTTCGCTGGCGCGGGCGTGCACCAGGGTCACGTCGACGTCGCCGTTCTTCGCCAGTTCCAGCGCCTTGCCAGTGCCGACCGAGATCACGTTGACCTTGGAATTGGTCTTGGCCTCGAACTTCGGCAGCAGGTATTGCAGCAGGCCCGAGTTCTCGGTGCTGGTGGTGGTCGACAGCTTGATCACTTGCTGCGCGAACGCCGGTACGGCCGCAGCCAGCAGGAAGCCGAGTACGGCAAGGTGTTTCTTCAGGTGGGTCATGCTTCTCTCTCTAGGTTGACGTGCTTAAGTGTGTTCAATGGAATCCGTATTTGCGCAGGATGTCCTGGCCCTGTCGGCCGAGCACGAAGCGCAGCAGGCGCTCGCCCTCGCCCGACCCTTTACGCGCCGCGATGCCGTAGCTGCTGCGCACGTTCAGGCTGTCGGGAATGCGCAGCGTCGCCAGGCGCGGCAAGGCCTGCGTCACCAGCACGGCATTCGTGCAGTACATGATGTAGGCGTCGGCGCGGTCCTGCTCGAAGGCCGTGATGTAGGGCAGCGTGCTGTTCGGGTCGAGGTTGGCGGCGCCCGACAGCTTCAGGGCCTTGGCATCGAGCACGGCGTACAGGCCGGGCTGCTGCGCGTCGGCCTTGCGGAAGAACTGCCAGGTGTAGTCGCCCATCGGGTCGCTGACCGGGGTCGATGTCGCCAGGCGCAGCGCCGGCGAACGCAGGGTCTCGAGCAGGTTCTCGGCGCGCAGGCCGGCCTGCGGCGTCGAGACCACGCACAGGTCGTTATGGGTGAACACCGCCGATTCGCCCAGCAGGCCGCTTTTCGCCAGGGCTTCGGTGTGTTCGCTGGCCGCCGAGGCGAACACATCGGCCTGGCGCCCGCCCTCGATTTCCTTGCGCAGCTTGCCGGAGGGGCCGTACCGGGCGTCGAAGGTGGCGCCGCCCGACGCGCGATAGGCGACGAGGAGGTCGCCAAAGGCCTGGCGCAGGCTGCCGGCGGCGAGCAGCACGGGTGCGCTCGCGGACGCAGGCTGTGCCGGTTCGCTCCCCTGCGCCAGCGCCGCCGCGGGCAGCAGCGATGGCAACAGCGCGGCCAGCGCCAGCGCGCCGCCTGCACGCTTCATGCCCGCCTCGCGCGCTTGCTACTATCCCGCCCCATGTCATCCCTCGGTGTCTTATCGATGTGCTATGGTAAGCCGCCCTCAAAAACTTTCAATATGAACATGATTGCATATGTTGCACGTTAAGCTTGCCTACACCTTCGCCGATTCGGCCGCCCTGCGCTCCCAGCTCGACAATCCCTTGTTCGACATCCTGACGGCGATCCATGGGGCAGGCTCGGTCGGCCAGGCGGCAATCACGCTCGGCCTGTCCTACCGCCACGTGTGGGGCGAGCTGAAGAAGTGGGAATCCGCGCTGGCCTCGGAACTCATCGTCTGGGAGCGGGGCAAGCGCGCGCGCCTGTCGCCGTTCGGCGAAAAGCTGCTGTTTGCCGAGCGCCGTGCGCGCATGCGCGTGCTGCCGCAGATCGAGAACCTGGTGGCCGAGATGGAACGCGAATTCGCGCTCGCCTTCGACCCGGGCGCGCACGTGATCCCGATGTGCGCCAGCCACGACCTGGCCCTGCCGCGCCTGAAGGAATTCATGGGCCGCAGCGCCAAGCTGCACCTGGACCTGCAGTTCCGCGGCAGCGTCGAATGCCTGGAAGCCCTGGAGCGCGGCGAATGCCAGCTGGCAGGCTTCCACGTCAGCGAAGACCGCGCGCCCGGCAGCATGACCCAGAAGGCCTTCAAGTCGCTGCTTAAGCCAGGGCGCCACAAACTGATCAACTTCGTCGGCCGCCAGCAGGGATTGATGGTCGCGCGCGGCAACCCGAAAGCCATCCACGCCGTGCCGGACCTGGCGCGCCCCGACGTGCGCTTCGTGAACCGGCAAGTCAATTCCGGCACCCGGCTGCTGGTGGAACAGTTGCTGCGCCAGGCGGCCATTGCCACCACCAGCGTGCGCGGCTTCGATACCGCGGAGCCGACCCATCTGTCGGTGGCCGCGGCGGTGGCCTCGGGGCTGGCCGATGCCGGCTTCGGCATCCAGGCCGCCGCCGTCGAGTTCGGGCTGGACTTCATTCCGGTGATGCGCGAGCAGTATTATTTTGTCTGCCTGAAGGAAGCGGTCGATGCCGCGCCGATCGCGGCATTGCGCGAACTGCTGGCGCGCAGCGAGTGGCAAAGCCTGACGGCGGACCTGCCCGGCTACGACACCACCGGCGCCGGCCAGGTCGTGTCGCTGAGCCGCGCCCTGCCCTGGTATTCCTTCCGCAAACCCAAGTGACGAACCGGTATGAATGAAGAATTGCCGCAAGCCGTGCACGCGGACATGGCCCGGGCGCCGCTGCGCTTCGACCGCGCCGAGTGGGCCGCCGCCTTTGCCGACCTCGGCACCTTCATTCCCTACGTGGTCGCCTACGTGAGCGTGCTCGGGATGGACCCGGTCGGCATCCTGCTCGCCTTCGGCCTGGCCCTGGTCGCCTGCGGCTTCCTCTACCGCACGCCGCTGCCGGTGCAGCCGATGAAGGCGATCGGCGCGGTCGCACTGGCACAGGCCGCCACGATTTCCGCCGGCGCCATCGTCGCGGCTAGCCTGGTCACCGGGGTGCTGTGGCTATTCTTGGGCCTGAGCGGCGCCGCCAGCCGCCTGGCGCGCACCATCCCGCGCGAAGCGGTGCTGGGCGTGATGCTGGGCCTGGGCATCTCCTTTATGCTGCAGGGCCTGCGCATGATGGGCAGCGACTGGCTGGCGGCCGTGGCGGCGCTGGCGCTGGCCATGGTGCTGAGGAACAGCCGGCTGTTCCCGGCGATGCTGGTGCTGCTCGCCGGCGGCCTGGTCTACGGCGTGCTGCGCCAGCCGGCACTGTGGGAAGGCGCGTCTTTCGGCTTCCACCTGCGCCTGCCCGCGCTGGCCGTGACGGACCTGCACTGGACGGATTTCGTCACCGGCACCCTGCTGCTGGCCCTGCCCCAGCTGCCGCTGACGCTGGGGAATGCCGTCATCGGCGTCACCGAGGAAAACAACCGCCTGTTCCCGGACCGCGCCACCAGCGTGCGCAAGGTGTCGGTGTCGACCGGCGTGATGAACCTGGCCGGCGGCGCCATTGGCGGCGTGCCGATGTGCCACGGCGCCGGCGGCATGGCGGCCTACGCCGCCTTCGGCGCCCGCAGCGGCGGCGCGCCGGTCATCTTCGGCGCCACGCTGGTGGTGCTTGCCCTGTGCTTCAGCGGCGCCATCGGCTTCCTGCTGCAGGCCGTGCCGGCAGCGGTGCTCGGTGCGATCCTGTTCCTCACCGGCGCCCGGCTGGCGGTCGGGAATGCGCCGCGCACGCGCGACTGGCGCGTGCTGTTGCCGGTGGCGCTGACGGCGGCGGCGGCCCTGTGGAATGTCGGGCTGGGGCTGGTGGTTGGCGTGGCAGCGCACTGGATCTGCCGGCGGTCTGGCGCTTCCTGATATTTCCACAACAAAGAATATTTTAATGCTAGTATCTAGCAATAAACTATTCAACAACAAAGCAGCAGTACTGCGAAACAGGCGCAGTACCGCTGAACCAGGAGATATAGCAGATGAAAATCGCGCTTTCCGCCGTCGTGCTCGCCGTTGGGCTTCTTTCCTTGCCTCCCTCACCGGCGTTCGCCCAGGATACCGACGCCAGCAAACGGCAGATCGAACAGGTGGTCGAGCGCTTCCGCACTGCGATCACCGACAAGGACCCCGCCGCCTTCATGCAGCTCTTCCTGCGCGAAGACATCACCTGGAACGTCGTCTACACCGACGACAGCGTCAAACGCTACAACGCCAGCCTGAAAGACCCGAACATTCCCCTGGCGACCCGGGTCCAGGGCGGCAGCCCCAGGACCTTCATCGACAGCATCGCCAGGTCGAAACAGGCGCGCTCCGAAGTCATCTCCAACGTGCGCATCGATACCGACGGCGAGATCGCCCAGGTCTGGTTCGATTTCGCCTTCATGACCGGCGACTACAAAAGCGCCTGGGGCAAGGAAAGCTGGCAGCTGTTGCGCACCGACGCCGGCTGGAAGATCGCCGCCGTGGTCTGGTCGGCGCAAGAAAATCCGAATCCGCGCTGAGCACTCTCACGCCAGGCGCAGCGGCAAGCTGCGCAGGCGTTTCCCCGTCAACGCGAACACTGCCGCCGCCACGGCCGGCGCCAGCGGCGGCACGCCCGGCTCGCCCACGCCTTCGGGTGGCTCGGCGCTCGGCACGATGATGGTCTCGACCACGGGCGTGCGGTCCATGCGCAGCACCGGATAGTCGCCGAAGTTCGACTGCTGCACGCGCCCGTCCTGGATGGTGATCTCGCCGGCCAGTGCCGCCGACAGACCGAACACCACCGCCGATTCCATCTGCTGGGCCACGATGTTCGGGTTCACCACGATGCCGCAGTCGATCGCGCACACCACGCGGTGCACGCGGATATCCGTTCCCTCCACCGACACCTCGGCCACCTGCGCCACGATGCTGCCGAAGGACTGGTGCAGCGCCACGCCATGCGCGCGCCCGCCCGGCGCCTCGCCGGCGGCGCGCACGGCGGCCTCCAACACCGCCAGGTGGCGCGGATGCCGGGCCAGCAGCGCGCGCCGGTAAGCCACGCCGTCCTGCCCCGCCGCATGCGCCACTTCGTCGAGAAAAGCCTCCTTGAAAAAGGCATTGTGCGAGTGCCCCACCGAGCGCCAGTAGCCGAGCGGCACGGCGCTGTCGACGATCACGTGGGCGATGCGCTGGTTGTCGATCTCGTACTGCATGTCGTAGGCGCCCTCGGCCGCGGTCTTGTCCGGCCCCATGCCGGGCAGGCCGAGGTTGCGCGGGAAGTACTGGTGGCCGATGGCGCCGCTGGCCGACTTGTTGTTCCAGGCGAGGACATGCCCTTGCGCGTCGAGCCGCGCCGTGAAACGCGCCAGCGCCGCCGGGCGGTAGACGTCGTGGGTGGTGTCGTCCTCGCGGGTCCAGATCAGTTGCACCGGCTTGCCATGGCTGGCCATGGCCACGGCGACTGCCTGCGCCACCATGTCGCCTTCCAGCCGGCGCCCGAAGCCGCCGCCGAGCAGCATCACTTCGGTGGCGACGTCTTCGCGCGCCACGCCGGCCACCTTGGCGGCCACGTCGACCGCGATGCTCGGCACCTGGGTCGAGGCCCACAGGCGCACCTTGCCGTTCGCCACCTGCGCGGTGCAGTTCACCGGCTCCATGGTGGCGTGGGCCAGGAAAGGCGCGCGGTATTCGGCGCTCACGGTGCGGGCCACGCCGCGCACGTCCTGAGTGCCGGATTCGAAATAGGCGTAGCCCGACTCGTTGTCGAGCGCCTCGGCAAGGCCCCGGTAGATCGCTTCCGACGACAGCCCGGCATGCGCGCCCTCGTTCCAGGTGACGGGCAGCGCGGCGGCGGCCTGCTTCGCCTGCCACCAGCTGCGCGCCACCACGGCCACGCCGGCGCCGGCGCCCGAGAACGCGCCCAGCGACGACGAAAAGTCGACCACCCCGGTCACGCCCGCCATGCCTGTCACGGCCGCGGCGTCGAACGAGGCGACGGTGCCGCCGATCACCGGCGACATCTTCACCGCCGCATACAGCATGCCTTCAGGCCGCGCATCGATGCCGAAGCGCGCGCTGCCATCGACCTTGCCGGGCGTGTCGCGGCGCGGCACCGGCTTGCCGATCAGGCGGAATGCGCGCGGCTCCTTCAGCTTCACATCCGACGCATCGATGCCGGCGCCCACCTCGGCCGCACGCGCCGCCAGACTGGCATATGCCGCGCGCCGCCCATCTCGGTGGATCACGTAGCCGTCCTCGGTGCGGCAATGCGCCACCGGCGATTTCCAGTCCTCGGCCGCGGCTTTCACCAGCATGGCGCGCGCCACGGCGCCGGCTTCGCGCATCGGCACCCAGGCATCCTTCACGCTGGTCGAGCCGCCGGTGAACATGATGCCGAGTTCGCGCCCGACCTTCGACAGCATCCACTGCACGCCGTCCTTCACGTTGCCGCGCTCGTCGGGGTGGAAGGGCAGGTTCTCGCGCAGCACCGCCAGGTTGCCGAAGATCTTGTCGATCGGCGCCGGCGCGATGCGAACCTGGGCCAGCGGCACGTCGAGCTCCTCGGCCACCAGCATCGGCAGGGCCGTGTGCACGCCCTGCCCCATTTCGCTGCGCGGCACCACCACCGACACCGTGCCGTCGGGATGCAGCGCGACCCAGCCGTTCAGCGCCACCACGCCCTTCCCGACCGGCAGCGGCACCGAAGTATGCAGGCGCTGGCGCGGCGCCTGCATGCCCCAGCCGACCAGCAGCGCACCGCTCCCCAGCAGGCCGCCCAGCAAGAAGCGTCGGCGCGAACGGCGCGGCGCCCCATGCTGCGCAGGCTCAGGAGCTGGATCGATGCTCGTGTTGCTCGGATTGTCTCTCATGCGTGTCCTGTCCCCAGTCTGCCAGCAGCGCTTCCGGCCCCAGCGGCCGTCCGTACAGGAACCCCTGCGCCCGGTTGCACCCGTGGCGCAGCAGGAAGGCTGCCTGTTGTTCGTTTTCCACCCCTTCGGCGATCACCGAGAGGTTCATGCTTTTACCCAGCTGGATGATGGCGATCGCGATCGCTTCGTCGTCGGCATCGGCCGGGATGTCCTTGATGAAGCTGCGGTCGATTTTCAGCACGTCCACCGGCAACTGCTTCAGGTAGGCCAGCGACGAGTAGCCGGTGCCGAAGTCGTCGATCGCCAGTCCCACGCCCAGGCCGTGCAGCTCGCCGATGAAGGCGGCGGCGTCGCCGGTGTTCATGATGACCGATTCGGTTACTTCCAGCTGCAGCCGCCGCGGCGCCAGTCCGGTTGTCGCCAGCGCGCGCGCAACCAGCGGCGTCATCGCGCCGCGCTCGACCTGGCGCACCGACAGGTTCACCGCCATCTTCGGCACTTGCAATCCCGCCGCGTCCCAGCGCGCCATCTGGTGGCAGGCCTCGATCAGCACCCATTCGCCCAGCTGGTTGATGAAGCCGGTGTCCTCGGCCATCGGGATGAAGCGCGCCGGGCTCACCAGCCCCAGCTCGGGATGGCGCCAGCGCACCAGCGCCTCGACCCCGATCAGGCGGCCGCTGTCGATTTCCACCTGCGGCTGATAGTGCAGGAAAATCTCCTGGCGCTCGATGGCGCGGCGAAGCAGCGCTTCCATGCGCAGGCGCTCCACGCCCTCGCCGTCCATGGCCGGCGAATAGAACTGGTAGCCGTTGCGCCCGCGCGCCTTGGCCTGGTACATGGCCACGTCGGCATGCCGGATCAGGAGGTTGGCGTCGAGCGCATCCTGCGGATACAGGGCCACGCCGATGCTGCCGGTGACGAACAGCTCGTGGCCCGAAACCAGGAAAGGCTGCTCGAACAGCGCCACCATCTTCTGCGCCACCTGGGTCGCCCCGTACTGGCCATCCACGTGTTCGAGCAGGACCACGAATTCGTCGCCGCCCAGGCGCGCCAGGGTGTCGCCCTCACGCAGTCGCCCGCTCAGGGCGCTTGCGACCTCTTTCAACAGCCGGTCGCCGGTCTGGTGCCCGAGCGTGTCGTTGACGTTCTTGAAGCGGTCGAGGTCGATGAACATCACGGCCAGTTGCTGGCTCTCGCGCGCCGCGCGGCCGATCGCATGCAGCAGGCGGTCCTGGAACAGCAGGCGGTTCGGCAGGCCGGTGAGCGGATCGTGGTGGGCCAGGAAGTCGAGCTGCTCCTGCGATTCCTTCAGGCGCGTGATGTCGCTGAACACGCCCACGTAATGCGTGGGCGCGCCGGCCCCGGCGCTGCCGCTGCCGTGCACCGCCGACACGGTCAGCCACTCGAGGAAGACGTCGCCGTTCTTGCGGCAAGACCAGACCTCGCCGCGCCAGAAGCCGCCCGCTTCGAGCTCGCGCGCGATCTCCTCATAGAAGCCGTCGTCGTGGCGGCTGGAACGGGTCATGGTCCAGGACTGGCCGATCGCCTCGGCCTCGGCATAGCCGGTGATTGCCGTGAATGCCGGATTCACGGTGACGATGGTGCCGGCGGTGTCGGTCACCATCACGCCGTCGGCGATGTGGGCGATCACGGTGGACGACAGGCGCAGCTCTTCTTCCGCTTCCTTGCGCTCGGAGATGTCGGCGAACACCCAGACGTTCCCCGCTTCCGGCTGGCCGGGCACGAGCGAGCTGCCGCTCACCAGGCACCAGATCAGGCTGCCGTCGCGGCGGCGCATCTGGCGCTCGTGGCGCGCGTCCGCTCCACGTGCCAGGATCGGGAAAAACACATCCTCGGCGCGCGCATGCTCGTCCTGGCTGGCGAACAGCCTTGATGCCGGCTGGCCGACCAGGCTGCCGTCGGGGTAGCCGAACAGGTCTTCGGCGCGGCGGTTGGTCGAGACGATGCGCCGTTCGCGCGTAAACACCACGCCGAACATCACGTTGTCGAGGATCGCGCCCTGCTCGACCAGCAGCGCCTCGATGCGCATTTCATTGTGCTTGCGCTCGCTGATGTCGGAGATGATGCCGTCGACCCGGAAATCGGCGTCGCCCGGACTGCCCTGCGGCTGGCCGCTTTCCAGCACCCAGCGCTCCAGGCCATGGGCGTCGATGATGCGGTATTCGATCTCGTAGCTGCGCCCGGCGTTGATCGCCTCGCGCGTGATGTGGCGCTGCAGGCGCCGGTCTTCGGGACAGACGATGTTCGACCAGTCCTCGGTGGTACCGCGCATCAGCGTCGCGGCCGGGTAGCCCGAGATGTCCTCGATGGCGTCGCTGACGAACTCGATGGCGCCGCCGGGGTGGGCCCGGAACACGGCGCCCGGCACCTGGTTGACGATGGTGCGGAACTGCTCCTCGCGGCGCGCGATGTCGACGAACAGGGTGCGGATCGCGGTGCGCATGCGCTCCATCTGGCGCCCGAGCCGCGCCAGCTCGCCCTTGGCATCGAGTTCGAGCGGAGTATCGAAGTCGCCGCGCGAGAGGCGGTCGGAAAAGGCGGACAGCGTGCGCATCGGCCGGTGCAGGCGGCGCCGCAGGAAGGTCACGATGAGCGCCAGCGACAGCACCACCTGCAGCGCCAGCACCAGCGCGTAGTTGCGCTGCTTGTGGCGCAGCGCCTGCTCGCTTTGCAAATCGTCCATCTCGATGATCACCTGGCCGATCGGCTGGCCGCGCACCACGATCCGGCGCTCGGCGCGCAGCACCCGGCCCAGCGGACGTGCCGGCGCGCGGGCATCGATCAGGCCGGCGCCGGCGCTGCCGGCCACGCCGCGCACCTCGATCCGCACCACCGAGGGGTCGCGCATCACCGAGTCGACCAGCGAGCGGGCGGCATCGGTGTTCATGTTCCAGAGCGATTCCTGGATGCCGAGCGCCAGGATCTCGGCATTGCGCTCCAGGGTGGCGTCGAGTTCGGCCACGGTGGCGCGCCGTTCCTGCACCGCCAGCAGCAGGTAGCCGGCAGCCAGGGCCGGGATCACCAGGCCGCAGACCACTACGATGATGAGCGCGCCGTAGACCGAGCTGTCGTATAAACGGCTCAGTCTGGACGGAAGTGCGCGCAAGTCAATCGGGAATATCATCAGGCCGCGGTAATGTGGGCCGGCTCGGCCGGCTGTCGGGTGTGCGAAAGCCCACGATTATGCACAGTTAATTGCCACCAGTCACCATGCGTTGGAGCGGCACAACCATCTGACACCGGCAGTCATTGCACGCATGGCGACTGCCGGTGTCGGCTCCATGATCGCACACGGCGCGTCAATACAACAGCCGGGCTTCAACCGTGCCCAGGCATTGTCGAAACGATCAGGTATTCCGGCGCGGATAGCCCTGGGCCAGGATGCGCTGCCACACGACTTCCTTCTGCGCGGCATCCATCGAGACCCAGTTCGCAACCTCGGCCACGGTACGGCCGCAGCCGCGGCAGATTTCGTCGAAGGTGGTCGAGCATACCGCGACGCAGGGTGTGTCGGGACGTACAGGAGTCCCGACAGGGCGTACAGGAGCCCCGACAGGGCGTACCTGCGTCTCGGCAGGACGCTGCGGGTCCGACGCCGGCGGCTTAGCGTGCTGGTCCGACATCGAGCTTGTCCCAGCCTTCGTGGCCCAGTTTTTCCATGGTCTCGATATTGCGTTCGAAGATCTCGGCGGCGTCCGGGAAGGCCTCGACGGCGCGCTCGATGCTGTCTTCGCGCAGCAGCTGCAGGATCGGATACGGCGCGCGGTTGGTGAAGTTCTCGATGTCGTTCTTGTCGGTATCGGCGAACTGGTAGTCCGGATGGAAGCTGGCCACCTGCAGCTCGCCGTCGAGGTGCATGTCCTCGACCGCGGCATCGGCCACGTCGAGGAACTCGTTGTAGTCGAGGAAGTCATCGAGCACGAAAGGATGGATCAGCAGCGTGGTGTCGATTTTCTCGGCCGGAGTATCGGACAGCAGCTGCAGCTCGTCCATCAATTGCTCGAGCAAGGCTTCGGGCGTGCGCGCCGGCGACACGACGTAGCGCACCTGCTCCTTCACATACACCGACTTGGCGAACGGACACAAGTTCAGGCCGATGACGGCTTTCTCCAGCCAGCGGCGGGTGGCGGCGACGATCGCGTCGTCGTCGGCGTTCAGGTTGGGCTTGCTCATGTAGTGCTTTCGATAAGAAGAAACGCCTTGGGGCGAAAGCGCGATTGTACGCAGAGTTTGCGTGCGCTCATAGACCGGCAATGCGCGCCGGGTAAGTTGGAAACGTCAGCAGGCAGGCCGGATCGCCAGCTCGATTGACGTTCCGGAAAGGCAGCCACACCGTAATTTATTGCTTCAAAGAATATCTTCCGCACGGCAATTTTTAGCATACCCGGTGGGAGTACCTTGGCACGAAACCGATACTCTCCTCTACCGAAACCAAATAAAAACGCGATACCCTGTTAAAAAGTTCCATAAAGTATTGCCTGTTAGCATATTGAGTAGACAGAAAAATTTGTAACCGAGGGGACTTATTGCTTGACTGTCTCAACAGCCCCTCCTTACACTGCCCCCTTATCGTCAGTCCCGCCGTTCCTGGACGCAACACTGGAAAGCCAACAACGACATGACCCGCTACACTTCCCTTGCCGCTGCGATCGTGCTGCTGTGTTCCGCACCGCTCGCCATGGCCATCGATGCCGCGCCGGCCAATGCCACCGTAAGCGCCACCCTCTCCCGCACCGTAGGCCCGGCCACCGCCGCCTCGCTGAAGGTCGACGAATACAAGGAAACCGACGTCTGGGGCCGTATCCGCAGCGGTTACGCCATTCCCGACATCAATAACAACCTGGTCGAGCGCCACGCCAAGTCGTACAGCGCCAAGCCGGAGTACATGGCCCGCATTTCCGGCCGCGCCTCGCTCTACATGTACCACGTGGTGCAGGAACTGGAAAAGCGCGGCATGCCGACCGAGCTGGCCCTGCTGCCGATCATCGAATCCGCCTTCAACCCGCAAGCGCTGTCGAGCGCCGACGCCGCCGGCATCTGGCAGTTCGTGCCGGGCACGGGCAGGGACTTCAACCTGAAGCAGAACATGTTCAAGGACGAGCGCCGCGGCGTACTGGCCTCGACCGACGCTGCCCTGACTTACCTGCAGCGCCTGTACACCATGTTCGGCGACTGGCAGCTGGCCCTGGCCGCCTATAACTGGGGCGAAGGCAACGTGCAGAAAGCCATCAAGCGCAACCAGGAAGCCGGCAAGCCGACCGACTTCGAAAGCCTGGCCGATTTGATGCCGGCCGAGACCCGCAACTACGTGCCGAAGCTGCAAGCGGTGAAGAACATCGTCGCCAACCCGGGCCAGTACGGCGTCAATTTGCCGGTGATCGACAACCAGCCTTATTTCACCGCGGTCGACAAGACCAGCGACATCGACATCGCCGTCGCCGCCCAGCTGGCCGAAATGTCGCTCGCCGAATTCAAGGCCCTGAACCCGCAGTTCAAGCGCCCGGTCATCACCGGCGACGAAAAGACCAAGATCCTGCTGCCGAAGGAAAACGCGGAAAAGTTCCACCTGAACCTGGCGCAGTGGGGCCAGGCGCTGTCGAGCTGGACCACGCACAAGATCACCGGCGCCAAGGAAAGCATTACCTCGCTGGCATCGAAGTTCGGCACCACCCCGGAAATCATCCGCCAGGCCAACAATATTCCGGCGCAAACCCGCCTGAAGGCCGGCTCGACCATCCTGGTGCCGAAGACCTCGGCCAGCATGCATAGCGACATCGCCGACAACATCGTCGAGAACGCCGTCATGGCCCTGGAAGCGGACCGCGGCGAGAAACGCAGCGGCGCGCGCACCCAGCGCTACAAGAGCAAGTCGGTGGCCGTGTCCAGCAAGCGCAAGCACCGCTGAGCACGCTCCGGCGCCTTATCAAGGCAACAATCCCCGCTCCTCACTGCCGAACAGCGGACTTTCATCAAGTCCGCTGTTTGCGCAACATCAAATGTACAGCGCTGTGCAAGCAAGTTGATTCTGCTGTATAGTGTCGTTTGTGCGCTGCAAAATGAACGTGATTCCTGAGTCGCCAGACTCATGGCCGTGGCAGCGTCAGTACCGATTTACTAGCAGCTTCGCAAGCCAGGCGTATCAATCAGATACCCTCCCATAAAGCCCTCCCGCCCTGCGTGTCGCACCTTGACACCGTCCCGGCGCAAAGCTTTTGTGCCGAAATTTCTTTCATTTTTGAGTCATTTCGTTGTGTTGGTTCGCGTTGCTATTTTGCGCTCCGAAATCATCCATGAGCGCTGATTTCTACCGAAAGAAAATTAAACAATGAGTTTTGAAGCACTAGGTCTCCACGCGTCCCTCGTCCAGGCAGTCGCCGCAGCCGGTTACACCAAGCCGACGCCAGTCCAGGAACAGGCCATCCCTGCCGCCATCGGCGGCCGCGACCTGCTGGTCTCGTCGCAAACCGGTTCCGGCAAGACCGCGGCATTCATGCTGCCTGCCCTGCACAAGCTGGCCAGCGCCGAGCCTGCACCTGCCGGCCGCACCCCTGCGCAAGAAGCGCAGTCGGCCCGCTCGCGCGGCGAGCGCGTTCGCTTTACCGCCGCCAAGCCGAAGATGCTGGTCCTGACCCCGACCCGCGAACTGGCCCTGCAAGTGACCACCGCGACCGAGCAGTACACCACCTCGATGCGCCGCATCCGCGCCGTCTCGATCCTGGGCGGCATGCCTTACCCGAAGCAGATGCAACTGCTGGCCAAGAACCCTGAAATCCTGGTGGCAACCCCAGGCCGCCTGATCGACCACATGGAATCGGGCAAGATCGACTTCTCGCAACTGGAAATCCTGGTGCTCGACGAAGCCGACCGCATGCTGGACATGGGCTTCATCGACGACATCGAGAAGATCGTCGCCGCAACGCCGGAAACCCGCCAGACCATGCTGTTCTCGGCAACGCTCGACGGCGTGGTCGGCAACATGGCGCGCCGCATCACCAAGAACCCGCAGACGATCCAGATCATGAGCGCGGCCAACCGCCATGAAAACATCGTGCAGCGCGTGCACTTCGTCGACGACCTGTCGCACAAGAACCGCCTGCTCGACCACCTGCTGCGCGACGACACGATGGACCAGGCCGTGGTCTTCACCGCCACCAAGCGCGACGCCGACATGATCGCCGACCGCCTGAACATCGCCGGCTTCGCCGCCGCCGCGCTGCACGGCGACATGCACCAGGGCGCGCGCAACCGCACCCTGGACAGCATGCGCCGCGGCCAGGTGCGCGTGCTGGTGGCCACCGACGTTGCCGCCCGCGGCATCGACGTGCCGACCATCACCCACGTGGTGAACTACGACCTGCCGAAATTCCCGGAAGACTACGTGCACCGTATCGGCCGTACCGGCCGTGCAGGTCGCAACGGCCTGGCGATCTCGCTGGTGAACCACGCGGAAGGCATCAACGTCAAGCGCATCGAGCGTTTCACCAAGCAGCTGATTCCGGTCAACGTGGTGGAAGGTTTCGAGCCGAAGCGTGCCGCACCGGCATCGCGCGGCGGCGCCCGCCCAGGCTGGAAACCAGGCGACGGCCGCAGCGCCGCCAAGCCGGGCCAGCGCAGCTTCAGCAAGCCTTACGGCCAGCGCGATGGCGCACCGCAGGGTGGCGGTTACAACCGGGACGCCGGACCGCGCGAAGGTGGTTACAACTCGGCACCGCGTGAAGGTGGTTATAACCGCGATGCGGCTCCACGCAGTGGCGGCTATAACCGCGACAGCGCACCACGCGAAGGCGGCCAACGCCGTGAAGGCGGCTTCCGCAGCGGCAACGCTCACCCGCGTTCGTTCGAAGGCGCCCGCCGCACCTTTGGCGACAACTGATCGCTGAGGCGATCTGCATAAAGAACGGCTGCTTTGGCAGCCGTTTTTTTTCGTCCCTGTGCGTCGCGTGACGGGCATATCAGGCTTCTGCGCAAATATTCCCAGCGCGGGCATGCGCCCGTGCCGAATATGCATCACAAGTCGCTCACGACAGCGGCAATTGCTGGCCAGTCAGCAATATGGCCCTCGGCCGGCCCGCGCCGGCCAGGCGAAGTTGCTCAGGACTCGCGCTGCACGGTGCCCTGGTCGTACTGGTCATCGTCGGTCTGGCTGGGTGGCATCGCGCCTTGCTGGCCGGTGTGCTGGCCGGATTGTTGGTTGCCGTTTCCCGCCGGCGGTTCCGCTGTGGCGCTGGTACCGGCCGTGGCGCCGGTATCGACGCTATCGGCATTGCCTGTTGCGTCAACTGTGCTCCCGTGCGCATCCTGTCCTTTGGTGTCCTCGACTTCGTTTTGCATCGACATGCTGGCCTCCTCATGAAATGTGCTTTCATGATAATTCCGCACCTGCCGCACGCGCATAGTCCCGTAGCGGACAAGGGCGTAGGACGACGCTGTCCCACTCCGGTGCTGTCCCACTCTATTGATTGCCGGTTTCCTGTTCTCGAAGCGCTTTTCGTCGCGTAAGACCGCGCCGAAGCCGCCCGCCGTATAATCGCGCCCTCCTCCATCGTCTGCCTGAAACGTGCCCACCCGCTCCCGCATCACCATCGTCAGCCCGGCCGCCGCCAGCGACAACAACGGCAATTGGCAAACGGCCAGCCGCTGGGCGCGTTTCCTCGGCAGAGCGTATTGGGTGCAAGTCGTGAACAACTGGCCGATGCCGGACCAGGCGGAACCCGACTTGCTGATTGCCTTACACGCACGCCGCTCGGCCGCCGCACTGGCCGCCTTCTGCGAACGCCATCCGGACAAGCCCAGCATCCTGGTCCTGACCGGCACCGACCTGTACCGCGACATCGACACTTCGCTTGAAGCCCGCGCTTCGCTCGAGCACGCCAGCGCCCTGGTCGTGCTGCAGGAAGCCGGCCTGGAGCGCCTGCCGCCTCCGCTGCGCGCCAAGGCCCGCGTGATCTACCAGTCCGCCCCCACCCTGCTGCCGGCGCCGCCAGGCAAGAAGCGCCAGTTCGATGTCTGCATGATCGGCCACCTGCGCCTTGAGAAAGACCCGCAGACCTTCATGCGCGCCGCGCAACTGGTGACGCATCCGCGCCTGCGCCTGCTGCACATCGGCGGCGCCCTCGACCCGGCCCTGGCCGAGGCGGCAGGCAACACGGAACAGGCATGCCCACGCTACCGCTGGCTCGGCCCGATGACCCACGCCGCCACGCGCCAACGCCTGAAACGCTGCGCGGCCATGGTGATCACCTCCCGCATGGAAGGCGGCGCCAACGTCATCATCGAAGCCGTCACCAGCGGCGTGCCGGTGCTGGCGTCGGATATCGACGGCAACCGCGGCATGCTGGGCGCCGGCTATGCCGGCTACTTCGCGCCCGGCGACGCCGCCGCCCTGGCCCGGCTGCTCGACCGTATCGCAAGCGACCCGGCATTCGACGCCCTGCTGCGCCGCCAGTGCGCCGCGCGCGCACCGCTGTTCGCCCCAGGCGCCGAGCAAGCAGCCTTGTGCGACTTGGTGGATAATCTGCTGCGCGCGAGCGCGTCCTGAATACGTCAACAAACCTGGAACCGAACATGAGCGACCAACCCATCAAACTGACTTCCTTCTCCCACGGCGGCGGCTGCGGCTGCAAGATCGCACCCGGCGTGCTGGCCGAGATCCTGAAGAAGTCGAGCGGCTTCCCCGTGCCGCCGCAATTGATGGTCGGCATCGAGACGGCCGACGACGCCGCCGTCTACAAACTCAACGACGAGCAGGCACTGATCGCCACCACCGACTTCTTCATGCCGATCGTCGACGACCCCTTCGACTTCGGCCGCATCGCCGCCACCAATGCTATCTCCGACGTGTACGCCATGGGCGGCACCCCGATCATGGCCCTGGCCCTGGTCGGCATGCCGATCAACAAGTTGCCTCTGGAAACCATTGGCGACATCATCCGCGGCGGCGAATCGGTGTGCGCCGAAGCCGGCATCCCGATCGCCGGCGGCCATACCATCGACTCGGTGGAGCCGATCTATGGCCTGGTGGTGATGGGCCTGGTGCACCCGGACCGCGTGAAACGCAATGCCGACGCCCGCGCCGGCGACGTGCTCATCCTTGGCAAGCCGCTGGGCGTGGGCGTGCTCTCGGCCGCGCTCAAGAAAGACGCGCTGGGCGAGGATGGCTATGCCGCGATGATCGCCAACACCACCAAGCTGAACAAGCCGGGCAAGCTGCTGGCCGAGATGGACGGCGTGCATGCCCTGACCGACGTCACCGGCTTCGGGCTGCTCGGCCACCTGCTGGAACTGGCGCGCGGCGCCCAGCTCGAAGCGCGGCTCGACATGGAGGCGATTCCCCTGCTGCCCGGCGTGCTGCAGTTGGCCCACGACGGTTACTTCACCGGCGCATCCGGCCGCAACTGGGATGCCTACGGCAAGGACGTGGCCCTGGCCGACGGCATCACCGCGGCCCAGCGCGCCCTGCTGACCGACCCGCAAACCTCGGGCGGCCTGCTGGTGTCGTGCGCGCCGGAAGCGGCAGACGCCGTGCTGGCCCTGTTCGCGCGTGAAGGTTTCGGCGACGCCCGCGTCATCGGCCGCATGGACGGGGGCAGCGCGCGCGTCGTCGTGCAGGCCTGATTGCAAGGCATGCCGGTGTCAGCCGTTTCCTGCAAAATGTTGCGGCTGACACACTTTTCAATTTTGTCCAAACAATTATTTTGCATCCATACGGCAACAAGTTATCTTCTTGAGAATTGTCGGTTGTATAATCGCTGCGCCGGCGCAGACCGGACTTCGACACCCACGACGACTTCTTGAGACACATGCCGACGCCCGTGGCCGCATCCGCGCCCCCCGATCCCGCTCCCGACCCTGAGCTCGAGCGCCTCCCCAGCTGGCTGACCCGGCTGGGCGACGCCATCCTGACGACCGACAGCCGCCAGCGCCGCACGCTCAGCCTGCTGCTGCTGGCCGCCCTCGTCACCGCAACCGTCGTGGGGCTGCTCGCCTACGCCACCATGATCGGCGTCGCGCAGGCGAAGCATATTGCCTGGCTGGCCGGCCTGTTCGGGCTATTCATGGTCGGCTTCTATACCACCATCCGCAGCGGCCTGAACCGCCGCTTCAACGACCCCACCCTGGCCCTGCCGCAGGTGATCTCGGCCCAGAGCCTGGTCGCCACCGGCTATGCCATGACCGGCCCGGTGCATGGCGCCACCGTCATCATGCTGTCGCTGGTCATGGTGTTCGGCATGTTCAGCCTGCGCCCGGCTGCCCTGCGCGTGGCCAGCCTGTACACGGTGGCGGTAATGGGCGCCGTGATGTACTGGTGCGTGCGCCACCAGCCCGAGCTCTATCCGGCACGCCTGGAACTGTTCAATTTCGCGCTGACGGCGGTGGTGATGCTGGCCATCTCCCAGCTCTCCGGCCAGCTGATGGACATGCGTACCCGCGTCAAGACCCAGAAGATCGCCCTCGAACAGGCGCTCACCCACATCAACGAGATGGCGGCGCGCGACGAACTGACCGGCCTGCCGAACCGGCGCCGCATGATGACCCTGCTGCAGGAACATGCAACGCGCCATGCGCGCGGCGGCCCGCGCTTCTACGTCTGCATCATCGACCTGGATCACTTCAAGAGCATCAACGACACCTTCGGCCACGCCGCCGGCGACGCCGTGCTGCGCGCCTTTGCCAACCAGGCCCAGCAGGTACTGCGCGGCACCGACATGATCGGGCGCTGGGGCGGCGAGGAATTCCTGCTGCTGCTGCCGGAAAGCCCCCCGGGCGAACCGACCCTGGGCGTGGCACGCCTGCGCGACACCCTGGCCGTGATGCCGGCCAGCCCCACCCTGCCTGAGCTGCGTGTGCGCTTCTCGGCCGGTTTTGCCCGCTACGAAGACGGCGAGCCGATCGACCAGGCCATCGAACGCGCCGACCGCGCCCTGTACGCCGCCAAGTCGGCGGGACGTAACCGCAGCGTCGTGCTCTGACGCCCTTTCCCCCCTACGCCGAACAATTGCGTCATTGGCTGGACCTTCCGGCCTGGCGCAGCCTGCCCGCAGCAACCCCACCAAACCGGAAAAGCCCGCAATCCCCCTGGACGAATAACAGCTTGTCATGTAGGATGTTTCCTACAGGAACGATGCGTTATTTCCCTTGTATTTCTTGTTAACGCTTTGTCACGGGGCGTTATGACAGAATCGTCATGGAGTGTTGTTTTTCGTGTTCCCGAGATGATCCACATCATTGTTTGCGGATATTACTGTTTCCGCACATCAATGTGCTCTGCTACCATTTTGGCTGTGACCAGGACTTTCCATCCGTTTTAGAGCAACTGGCAACAAAAGCGGCATGCGAAAGACAGCGTCGGGCGGTCGAAAACAGTTGGTCGTCCGCACCGCGCAATGCCCGGCCGCGTGCTCCCACTCCAGCAATCATTTTCCAAGCATCCTATCGATGAATTCGCCGGCACGATCGTCTTCTCTCTCCGAACTGCGCGCCGCACTGCGCGAACTCTCGCCCTATGTGGGCAGGGCCCTCTGGTTCAGCCTGGCCTGCGGCGTGCTGGTGCTGGCGCCTTCCTGGTACATGCTCGAAGTCTATGACCGCGTGGTCAACAGCGCGAACGGCACCACCCTGGCCATGCTGACCTTGGCCGTGCTCGGCGCCTACCTGCTGATGGAGGTGCTGGAATGGGCGCGCGCCGACCAGATGCATGCGGCCGCCTGCCACCTCGACGAGCGCCTGACGCGCCGCGTCTTCCACGCCGCCTTCGAATCCAGCCGCAAGTCGCTGCCGGGCGGCGGCGCCCAGGCCATGAACGATCTGCGCACCGTGCGCGACTTCATCCATTCGCCGGTCGTCACCGCCGCCATGGACGCGCCGCTGGCCGTGCTGTTCCTGGCCCTGATCTTCGCCATCAGCCCGCTGCTGGGCGTGGTGGCCCTGGGCGTGGCCCTGGTGCAGGTGCTGATCGGCTGGCTGAACAGCCGCGGCACCCGCGAGCCGCTGCTGGCGGCCAACCGCAACAGCCATGCCGCCCAGCAGCAGGCCGACCGCCTGCAGTCGCAGGCCAGTGTCATCGACGTGCTCGGCATGTACGGCGCCCTGCGCACGCGCTGGTTCGGCAAGCAGATGGAAGCGACCGCGCTCCAGGCCGATGCCTCGAAGCGCGGCGGCGGCTACCAGGCCCTGTCGAAACTGCTGCAGAACCTGGTCAACTCGGCCCTGCTCGGCCTGTCGTGCTGGCTGCTGCTGCACGATTCCCTGAACGGCGGCAGCGCCATGCTGGTCATCGCCGGCATCCTGGGCGGCCGCGTGCTGGCGCCCTTCATCCAGATCGTCACCCAGTGGCAGGGGGTGGCCTCGGCGCTCGAATCGTTCCAGCGCCTGGAAGCCCTGCTGAAGGCCGTTCCGAGCGCAGCCCCGGGCATGCCGCTGCCGGCGCCGCAAGGCACGCTGACGGTGGAGCAGCTGGTCGCCACGGCGCCAGGCAACAGCGCCCCGATCCTGAAAGGCCTGGCCTTCGGCCTGCAGCCGGGCGAAGTGGCGGTGGTCATGGGCCCGTCGGGCGCCGGCAAGTCGAGCCTGGCGCGCCTGCTGCTGGGCATGTGGCCGGCCGCCTCGGGCAAGGTGCGCCTCGACGGCGTCGACGTGTTTGCCTGGCCGCGTGCCGAACTCGGCCCGCACCTGGGCTACCTGCCGCAGGCGGTGGACCTGGTCGAAGGCACGGTCGCCGAGAACATCTGCCGCTTCGGACGGGTCGACCGCGCCGCCGTCGAAGCCGCCGCGCGCAGCGCCAACCTGGAGCCGCTGATCGCCACCCTGCCGCAGGGCTACGATACCCCGGTCGGCCCGAACGGCAATGCGCTCTCCGGCGGCCAGCGCCAGCGCATCGCCCTGGCGCGCGCGCTGTACGGCAACCCGGCCCTGGTGGTGCTCGACGAACCGAATTCCAGCCTGGACGACGCCGGCGACGCCGCCCTGGTCCACGCCATCCTCGAACACAAGGAACGCGGCTGCACCTTCGTCGTGATGAGCCACCGCGCCAACGTGCTGGCGGTGGCCGACAAGATCCTGCTGCTGCGCGAAGGCCAGCAGGCCGGCTTCGGGCCGCGCGAGGAAGTGCTGGCCGCGCTGCGCCGGGCGAACGCTCCCGACGCGGCTGCACCTGCACCTGTCCAGCGCAGCGCTCCTCCCCTCGCCACCGCGAAAGGCTGAACCCCATGACCACCAAAACGACAGGCCAGAACGGCCTGCGCGGGGCCCTTGCGTCCCTGCGCCGCGAATTCGGCCACGCCGGCCTCCTGAGCGTGCTCACCAACGTGCTGATGCTCACGCCCACGATCTACATGCTGCAGGTCTACGACCGCGTGCTGCTCAGCCGCAGCGAGCTGACCCTGCTCGCCGTGTCGCTGATCGCGCTGGCGATGTTTGCCTGCGTGGCGCTGGCCGAATGGTGGCGCACCCGGGTGCTGGTGCAGGCTGGGCAGCGCCTCGACGCCGCCCTCGCCGGCCCGCTGATGGACGCCGATTTCGCCGCTTCGCTGCAGGGCAAGGGCACGAGCGCCACCCGTCCGCTGGCCGATCTCATTCAAGTGCGCCAGTTCCTCACCGGCCCCGGCATCCTCGCCTTCTTCGACGCGCCCTGGGCGCCGATCTACATCGCCGTGCTGTTCGTGCTGCATCCGGCGCTGGGCGCGCTGGCGCTGGTGTTCGCCGCCATCCAGTGCCTGCTGGCCTGGCAGGGCCACGGCCGCAGCGTGGCCCCGGCCGACGCCGCATCGAAAGCGTCCGGCGCCGAGATGGGCTGGCTGCGCGCCAAGCTGCGCGGCGCCGAAGCGCTGGAAGCGATGGGCATGCTGGGCAACCTGTGGCAGCGCTGGAACCGCCTGCACGGCCAGCAATTGCAGCGCGGCCTGGAACTCCAGGGTTTTACCGCCCGCGTGACCGCGGTCAGCAAGTTCGTGCGCTATGCCCAGCAGTCGCTGGTGCTGGGCCTGGGCAGCCTGCTCGTGATCGATGGCCAGCTCTCGGTCGGCGCCATGCTCGCCGCCAACGTGCTGATGACGCGCGCGCTGGCCCCGATCGACAGCCTGGTCGGCCTCTGGCGCGGCCTGATCAACGCCCGCCTG
Organism: Massilia sp. BAP21; assembly: GCF_057801335.1. Classification (NCBI taxonomy): domain Bacteria; kingdom Pseudomonadati; phylum Pseudomonadota; class Betaproteobacteria; order Burkholderiales; family Oxalobacteraceae; genus Massilia; species Massilia sp. BAP21. The sequence goes on along the minus strand of NZ_CM173596.1, from coordinate 4,162,038 downwards.
GCCTACGGCCGCCTGCGCGCGCTGCTGCAGGAACAGGGCAACGCGCCCGTCGCGATGGCGCATGCACTGCCCCAGGAACGCCTGCGCGGCAACGTGCAGCTGCGCGCCCTGAGCGCTCACACCCTGGGCGGCGCACGCACCATCCTCGACGGCATCGACCTGGCCCTGGCCGCCGGCAGCGTCACCGTGGTGGTCGGCCCTTCGGGCTCGGGCAAGTCGACGCTGGCGCGCGTGGTCGTTGGCGCCTGGCCGCACATCAGCGGCGAAGCCCTGCTCGACGGCCGCCCGCTGCAGGATTACCCGCGCCGCCAGTTCGGCGCCCAGCTCGGCTACCTGCCGCAGGACGTCGGCCTGTTCGACGGCAGCATCGCCGAGAACATCGCCCGCTTCGGCGAAATCGATTCGCAGCAGGTGATCGGCGCGGCCCTGAAGACCGGCCTGCACGACATCATCCTGCGCCTGCCGCGCGGCTACGACACCCCGGTCGACAACGACGGCGTGCAGCTGCCCGGCGGCCTGCGCCAGCGCATCGCCCTGGCGCGCGCGGTCTACGGTTCGCCCGCCCTGGTGGTGCTCGACGAGCCGAACGCCAACCTCGACGAAGCCGGCGAAGCCGCGCTCACCGCCCTGGTGCGCCAGCTGAAAGTCGAAGGCAAGACCGTGCTCCTGATTACCCACCGCCCGGCCATCCTGGCCGCCGCCGACCGCCTGGTCATGCTGCGCGACGGCAAAGTAGAACGCGACGGCACGCCCGAGCAGGTGCTCGCAGAAGTGCGCCGCGCCGCTTCCCAACCTCTTCCGCAAACGCCATGAAACCTCAACTCAATACTGCTCAACGCGAGATCGATCCTGTCCAGCCCGGCCTGCCGCAGGCTGGCGCCGACCTGTGGCCGGGCAGCGGCCCGGCCGCCAACGATGAACCGCCCGTGGGCGATGCGCCTGCCGCCGCCGGCCGCGCACGCCGCAGCCTGCGCCTGGGCAAGCTGGCCCTGGCCCTGGGCCTGGCCGGTTTGCTGGCCTGGGTTGCCTTTGCTCCGCTCGACGAAGGCGTGCCGGCGCCCGGCACCGTGATGGTCGACACCAAGCGCCAGCCGGTGCAGCACCTGACCGGCGGCCTGATCAAACAGGTACTGGTGCGCGAGGGCGACCTCGTGAAACAGGGTCAGCCGCTCGTCGAACTCGACAGCGCCGTGGCGCGCGCCAACTTCACCGCGGTGCGCCTGCGCTACCTGAACGAACGCGCGGCCGAGTCGCGCCTGCTGGCCGAACAGAACGGCGCCGCCGCCATCGCCCTGCACCCCGACGTCGAAGCCGCGCGCCAGGAACCGGGCGTGAGCCTGCAGATCGAGGCCCAGCAACAGCTGTTCGTGTCGCGCAAGGCGGCGCTGCAGGCCGACCTGCAAGCCATCGAGGACAGCATCCGCGGCCAGCGCAGCGCCATCGACGGCTACCAGGGCCTGCTCGAGAGCCGCCGCGCCCAGCTCGCCCTGCTGACCGAAGAACTGAACGCCACGCGCGACCTGGTGAAGGAAGGCTATGCGCCGCGCAATCGCCAGCTCGAACTCGAGCGCATGGTGGCCGACGCGCGCGGCGCCTCGGCCGACCTGCTCGGCAACATCGCACGTGCCCGCGCCGCCATCGCCGAAGCCAGCCAGCGCGCCACCCAGCGCCGCAGCGAATACCGCCAGGACAGCGCGCGCCAGCTGACCGAAGTGCTGCGCGACGTCCAGGCCGACCAGGAAAAATTCCGCGCCGCCGGCGAGGAACTGGCGCGCATGGAGATCCGCTCGCCGGCCGCCGGCCACGTGGTCGGCCTGGCCCTGCAGTCGCCCGGCGCCGTGATCCAGCCGGCCCAGAAGCTGATGGACATCGTGCCAGAAGGCGCGGCCCTCACCGTCGAGGCCCACGTGCCGCCGCAACTGGTCGACCGCGTCCGCAACGGCCAGGAAGTCGACATCCGCTTCTCCTCGTTCGCGCACTCGCCGCAGCTGGTCGTCACCGGCAAGGTGCTGACTGTGTCGGCCGACCTGCTGACCGACCCGCAAACCAACGTCAGCTACTACCTGGCGCGTGTGACCGTCACGCCGGACGGCATGCGCACGCTCGGCGCGCGCCAGCTGCAGCCGGGCATGCCGGCCGAACTGGTCTTCAAGACCGGCGAACGCTCGCTGCTGACCTACATGCTGCACCCGCTGGTCAAGCGCGTGGCCGCTTCGATGAAGGAAGAGTAATGAAGCGCTGTCTGCTTTCCACCCTGGTCGCATCCGTGCTCGCCTGTGCGAGCGTCACGGTCGCGGCCCAGACCCTGACCCTGCAGCAGGTGTACGCCGCCGCGCGCCAGCAGGACGCGACCTTGCAGGCCGCCCGCGCCCAGGCCGAGGCCGGCCGCGAAGCCGTGCCCCAGGCCCGCGCCCGCCTGCTGCCGAACGTCTCGATGAACCTCGCGCGCAGCAAGGAAGAACTCGACAGCACCAGCCTCGGCGCCCAGCCGGTCAGGAGCGAACGCGAGTATTTTGCATCGAGCAAGGTACTGTCGCTGCGCCAGCCGCTGATCCGCGCTGGCGACGTCGTCAACCTGAAGCAGGCATACGCCCGCGTCGACGAATCCGAGGCCAATCTCGAGCGCGACACCCAGAACCTCGCGGTGCGCGTCTGCGAAGCCTATTTCGAACTGCTGCTGGCCGACGAGCAGATCGCCCTGGTGGCAAGCCAGCGCGCGGCCTACACCACCCAGCTGGCGGCGGCCGAACGCGGCTTCGCGGCCGGCTCCGGGACCCGCACCGACATCGATGAAGTGCGCGCCCGCCTCGATTTGAACGCGGCCGACGAACTGCAGGCGCGCCAGCACCGCCTGGTCGCGCTGAAACAGCTGCGCACCATGGTCACCGTGCCCTTCGACGCCGTGGCGCCGCTCGACGCCGCCCGCTTCGAGCCGAACGCGCCGGCCGCCGCCGAGCTCGACGCCTGGACCGCGCGCGCCGCCGCCAACAGCCCCGAGCTCAAGGCCTTGCAGGCGCAGGTAAAAGCAGCCGGGCTGGAAGTGACCAAGGCCCGCGCCCAGCACCTGCCGACCCTCGACCTGGTGGCCAACTACTCGCGCAACGAGAGCGACAGCATCGACCGCATCGGCTCGCGCTACAACAACAAGTCGGTCGGCCTGCAGCTGAACGTGCCGCTGTATGCGGGCGGCGCCGTGAATTCGGCGGCGCGCCAGGCGGTGGCCGAGCGCAGCCGCGCCGAGGCCGCGCTGGAAGCCCTGGGGCGCGACCTCGAGGTGCGCGTCTACCGCGAATTCTCCAGCGTCGCCGAAGGCGCGCTGCGCATCCGCGCCCTGCAGCAGGCGGTGCGCTCGAGCGAACAGGTGGTGCTGTCGAACCGCAAGTCGTTCGCCGCCGGCAGCCGCACCACGGTCGACATCCTGAATGCCGAGCAGCAGCGCACGAGCGCCGAACGCGACCTGGCGCAGGCGCGCTACCTGTACCTGATCGCCGGCGTGCGCCTGGCGGTGCTGGCCGGGGCCTTCGATACCGCCCAGCTCGACCGGATCGACCGTTTCTTCGCGATCGGCCTGGCAAAAGGAAATGTGTCGCCCTCCACAGCGCGGCAACCTTGAGTTGTTAAATCGCTACCGGAAAGTGTTGTTTTCCGGTACCCCTGAGAATCTTGGTATTGCTGGGTGTAACTGATGTTTCCACAAGCCAACGGACTCTGTTACCATCAGTACGTGAACATCATGTTGATTCCTGCCTTGCTCGACACTTCGCATTCCCCGCCTGCCACTCCCGCAGTTTCCCTTTTTTACCGTTCCCGCATCGACGCGGGGACCTTGTTGCCTGCTGTTCGCTAGTTAGCAAATCAGTAACACACCACTTCCATCACAGTATTTTTTTGACAAGATACCTACCATGAGCATGAACCAAGCTACGCAAATCCTGTTCATCGATGCCGCCGTGACCGACGTCGCGGCCCTGCTGGCATCGGTGGATTCGTCGATCGAAGTGGTGCAGCTGAACGCCAACGAAGACGGGCTGGCGCAAATCGCGCGCGCCCTCGACGGCCGCACCGACATCGGCGCCCTCCACATCGTCTCGCACGGCGCGCCGGGCGCGCTGGTGCTGGGCGGCGTCACGATCGACGAAGCCGCCCTGGCCAGCCACGGCGCCGAACTGGCGACCATCCGCGCCGCCCTGGGCGACGGCGCCGACCTGCTGCTGTACGGCTGCGACGTCGCCGCCGGCGACAGCGGCGCCGCCTTCACGCAAGCCCTGGCCGCCGCCACCGGCGCCGACGTGGCTGCCTCGACCGACGTCACCGGCGCCGCGCGCCTGGGCGGCAACTGGGTCCTGGAAGCGCAGACCGGCAGCATCGAGACCACCGCGCTCGCCTTCGACGACTACGACGCGACCCTCGGCCCCGACGTCCAGCTGCCGGGCGGCCTGCGCGGCAACGGCCCCTACACCTGGGGCGGCTACACCTTCCAGACCCGCCTCGATGGCGCCATCACCGACAGCGACCCGGAAAACCCGCTGCGCGAGGGTAACAAGTGGGACCGCTACATCCTCGAAGGCGTCGCCGCCGGCACCCGCGTCTACGTCTACATGGGTAACTCGGACTCGGTCGACGACTACCTGCAGATCGACCGCAACGGCACCATCATCACCCAGAACGACGACGGCGGCGACGGCGAACGCAGCTACGACGCCTTTGTCAGCTGGATCTACCAGCCGGGCGACGTGATCCGCGCCACCACCTTCTCGCCGGGCTACCGCGGCAGCTACTCGCTGTACATCGGCACCGCCAACGGCCAGGTGGCATCGGGCACCGACATCGGCAACGCGCCGGCACCGACCCCGGCGCCGCCGACCGCGCCGGTCTTCACCGACAGCCACAACCTGCTGCAGACCTATAACGACAGCGGCGCCACCGACGGCTTCGGCGCTACCACCGGCACCTTCACCGCCACCGACTCGACCCCGACCAGCACCATGCGCTTCGGCGGCGGCGGCGTGGGCGACTTCGGCACCCTGGCAGTGGGCAGCGATGGCAGCTTCAGCTACACCCCGGACGCGTACGCGATCAACGCCCTGGCCGCCGGCCAGACCCGCACCGACACCTTCACCGTCAGCGTCAGCGACGGCGCCCTGAACAGCTACAAGACCGTCACCGTGAACGTGGTCGGCGCCAACGACGCGCCAATCCTGAACGCCGACATGCGCCTGGCCGCGGTGCTGGAAGACGCCGGCGCCACCACTGGCGAGAATCCTGGCCGCACCGTGGCCCAGCTGGCCGGCGGCGTGTTCTCCGACATCGACAGCGGCAGTAGCCTGGGCGGCATCGTCATCGTCGGCAACGCAGCCACTGCCGCACAAGGCAGCTGGCAGTACTCGACCGACGGCGTCACCTGGTTCGACGTCGGCAGCGTCAGCGCCACCGACGGCCTGGTGCTGGGCGCCGGCGCGCGCCTGCACTTCGTGCCGGCGCTGAACTGGAACGGCACCCCGGGCAGCTTGAGCGTGCACGCGGCCGACAACAACTTCGCCGGCGCCTACACGAACGGCGCCAACCGCGCGACCTTCGACACCACGACCGACGCCGCCACCTCGGGCGTGTCGAACGCGCCGCGCGCGATCGCCACCAACGTGGTTGCAGTGAACGACGCGCCGATTTTCGACAGCGTCGCCGCCACCCCGGCGATCCTCGAGACCGCCGCCCATGACGGCGCCGCTTTCGCCACCGACAACACCATCACCGGCACCCTCAGCGGCACCGACGTCGACAGCCCGGTCGACACGCTCGCCTTCAGCATCCGCGGCGGCACCCTGGCCGGCAACACCTGGACCAAGGTCGGCCTGTACGGCACCCTGAGCCTGGACGCCACCACCCACGCCTGGAGCTACACCCCGAACAAGGCCGCCGCGGTCAACGCGCTGGCCGCCGGCCAGACCGGCCACGACGTGTTCGAATTCAAGGTCACCGACTCGGCCGGCGCCTCGAGCAACCAGACCATCGACGTCTCGATCACCGGCACCAACGACCTGCCGGTACTGGCGCACACGATTGCCGACCAGTCCTTCGCCGGCGCCGGCACCTGGAAGTTCCAGATCCCGGCCGACAGCTTCACCGACGCCGAAGGCCGCGGCCTGGCGTACACCGTCGACGTGCTCGACGCCCAGGGCAACGTGGTCGACACCATCGGCGCCGCCAACGGCAACGACCCGGCCAAGGCTTCGTCGTGGCTGAGCTTTGACGAAGGCACCCGCACCTTCACCGGCAACCCGAGCCCCGCCTGGAACAACGCCGGCCTGACCCTGCGCGTCACCGCCACCGACGCCGAAGGCGCCGCCGTGTCCGGCAACTTCGCGCTGAACCTGTCCAACACCGCCAACCAGGGCCCGACCGTGGGCGCACCGCTGAAATGGCAGTCGGTCGCCGCCACCTTCGAGACCACCGACGTCACCCTCGGCACCAACCTGGGCGGCACCACCATCACCTTCGACGGCCAGACCGTCAACCTGGGCAGCGCCGCCACCGGCGACCAGGTGGCCATCGCCGTCGAGCAGGCCTTCAGCGCCGCCACCGGCAACGGCTACACCCCGATCGACCCGGCCTTCGGCAACAGCATTACGCTGCGCGCCGACAGCGCCGGCGCCCGCAGCGACTTCACCAACGGCACCTACAACGTCGACGGCGGCAGCTACACCGTCAACGTCCGCACCGAGGGCCGCGACGCCGTCAGCGCAACCAGCGACATCCAGTTCGGCACCCCGCTCGCATCGGACACCCAGGCCAGCTTCAGCATCGGCGGCGTGGCGATCACGCTGAACGGCCCGCTGACCGTCGAGGAAATCGCCGCCGCCATCGTGCAGCAGCTGAACGCCGGCAACGGCACCTGGACCGCCAGCGTCGACAGCGTCGCGACCGACACGGTGTACTTCGTCGCCCAACCCGGCGCCGTGGCTGGCCTGACGGTCGGCGACTTCGGCGGCCTGGCCCCGGCCGTGCTCGATAGCACCGACGGCGCCAACGCCGTGCGCGAACTGGTCGACCTCACCTTCGACGGCAGCTACGGCGGCGCTCAGATCACTATCGCCGGCGTGACCGCCGCAGCAGGCAACGCCGTGTCCGCGGCCGACACCGCCGCGGCCCTGGCCAGCGCAACCTATGCCAACCACGACATCGTCGACAATGGCAACGGCAGCATCCGCGTCGTCGCCAACGAGCCGGGCGACCAGGCCGACCTGACCGCCGCCGACTTCGGCGGCACCCACACCGGCGCCACCACCGTGGCAGGCCACAGCGACGGCGCCGGCTGGACCTACGCGATCCCGGCCGGCACCTTCATCGACGCCGAGAACAACGCCCTGGTCTACAGCGCGTATACCCTCGATCCGTCCACCGGCGCCGCCAGCCCGCTGGTCGACAGCGCGGCCCTGAGCTTCAACCCGGCCACCAACACCTTCAGCGGCAACGGCCTGGCAGCAGGCAACACCCTGATCGAAGTGCGCGCCACCGATACCGCCTCGGGCCAGTACGCGACCAGCCAGTTCCAGCTGGCCGTCACCCGCGGCGTCACCGTCGCCAGCCTGAGCGCCAACATTGCGCCGAGCGACACCAGCTTCGTCAGCGGCGCCGGCACCGGCAGCTACACCCTGCCGGCCACCGCCTTCGACTACGTTGCGAACGACGGCACGCCGCTGACCTACACGGCCACCGCGGTCGACGCCGACGGCAACCCGCTCCCGTTCCCGGCCTGGCTGCACTTCGACGGCCACAACGGCACCTTCAGCGGCAACCCGACCTACCTGGCGGACGACGTGCGCCTGGTCGTCACCGCCCACGGCAGTAACGGCCTCACCGCCAGCAGCGCGCCGTTCACCCTGCAGGTCGCCAACCCGAACGACGGCATCGTCCTGAGCGCGCCGATCGCCGACCAGACCGTCGGCGCCGGCAACGTGTTCGGCCTGAGCGTCCCGGCCCCGTTCACCAACCCGGACGGCACCAACGGCGGCACCGCCCAGACCGACGGCATCAGCTACATCGTCACCGCCAACGGCCGTCCGCTGTCCGACTTCGGCCTGACCGTCACCGTGCAAGCCGACGGCGGCCTGGTCTTCGGCGGCAACCCGTCGGCAGCCGAGCCTTACCTGAACATCCTCGTCACCGGCATCGAACAGCAGGGCGGCAGCCGGGCCAGCACCAGCTTCACGCTGAACCTGAACGACGGCAGTGCGCCGCAGGGCAGCCTGGAAGCGCTGGCCGCCAACAATCCTGGCGCCGTGACCATCTCGGGCAATCCGCTCGAAGGCCAGATCCTGACCGCCAACGCCCCGACCGACGCCGACGGCGTGTCGGGCCCGGCCCGCTACCAGTGGCAGGTCTCGAGCGACAACGGCCAGACCTGGCAGGACGTGGCTCCGGCCGCGAACGGCGCAGTGCGCGGCCAGACCGACACCTTGATGCTGGCCGAAAGCGAATCGACCAAGTTGGTGCGCGTGCAGGCCTTCTACAACGACAACGGCGGCGTGGCCGAGTCGCCGGTCTCCAGCGCCCTCACCATCCAGAACCTGCAAACCCCGGGCACGGTTACCGTCTCGGGCGCCCTGACCCCGGGCGAAACCCTGACCGCGACCATCGCCGACGGCGACGGCCTGCTGATGGCCGAGCCGAGCTACCAGTGGTTCCGCGACGGCGTGGCGATCAACGGCGCGAACTACGCCGCCTACACCCTGACCAATGCCGACGGCGGCCATCAAATGAGCGTGAGCGTTAGCTACACCGACGACCACGGCACCCTCGAATCGAACATCAGTTCGGGCTCGACCGCCACCGTGCAGCTGGGCGCCGTCAAGCCGACCGCGGTCGACGACAGCGGCATCGCCGTCGAAGCCAGCGGCGTCGGCAACAGCGTCGCGGGCGTGAACCCGACCGGCAACGTGCTGACAAACGACCACGACACCAACAACAACCTGGACACGGTCAACCCGATCGCCTCGGTGCGCAGCGGCAACGCCGAAGGCCTGGGCGACGCAGGCCAGCTGAGCGGCGACGTCTACACCGTGATCGGCCTGTACGGCACCCTGACCCTGAACCGCGCCACCGGCGACTGGTCCTACGTCGTCGACCAGAGCAACAGCACCGTCGACTCGTTGGCCCCGGGCCAGTCGCTGCAGGACAGCTTCAACTACACCATCGGCGACGACACCGGCCTGTTCGACACGGCCGTGCTGAACATCACCATCAACGGCGCCAACGACGCGCCGACCCTGAACGACGTGCCGCCAACGGCCGTGTTCACCGAAGACGTGGCAGCCGCGATCCGTACCAGCTTCTCGATCGTCGATCCGGACGGCGGCGCCAGCTTCGCGCTGCGCCTGAGCGTCAACCAGGGCTTCCTGCGCGGCGAAGAGCCGGCAGGCTACACCCGCCCGGCAGGCCTCACCGTTACCGGTACCGACACGGGTGTCCTGATCATCGCCGGCAACAGCATGGGCGACGTGCAGAACTGGCTGGCCGCCAGCCAGCTGCTGTACACCAGCGGTCCGAACCAGAACGGCAACCTGAACGACACCCTGACCTATGCGGTGCGCGACGGTAACGGCAGCTTCATGGACGCCGGCACCACCTCCCTCGACGTCACCCACGCCAACAACCCGCCGATCGTCGACCTCGGCGGCGGCGCCACCGACGGCAACGACTTCACCACCACCTTCCGCCCGCGCGGCGGCGAAGTGGCGGTCGTCGCCGACGACGTGCGCATCACCGACATCGACGTCCAGGACACCATCGTCTCGGCCACCGTGGCCCTGGCGACCGGTGCCTTCGACAACGTCTTCGGCACGGTCTACGAGACCCTGCGCTCGACCGCCGGCAGCAGCTACGCCGGTTCGCTGGGCGCGATCGCGATCAACGGCAACGGCACGGGCGAACACGGCCTGACCGGCGCCACCTCGCTGGTCCTGACCGGCAACGGCACCCGCGCCGACTACGAGAACGCGCTCAAGACCGTCGTCTACAACAACAGCAACCCGAACGCCTTCTCGGGCGAGCGCACCATCACCATCTCGGTGACCGACGACGAAGGTTCGGCCTCGAACACCGGCTCGTTCGCCACCGCGGTTCCGAACAACCTGATCGCGGTCGGCCAGCGTATCTTCCTGAACGGCGCCGACACCGGCTTCACCGTCGGCCAGGTCATCGACAGCCAGCACTTCGTCGCCTCCGGCCCACTGGCCGGCCTGGCGCCGGGCGCCAACCTGCAGTTCTGGGGTGCGGGCAGCCTGGTCACCAGCGCCGTCCAGAGCGGGCCGGTGGTGGCCACCACCACCGTGCTGGTGCCATGGACCCCGGTCATCGACATGAACGGCGAAGGCCTCGAAGGCCGTGACCACAGCGTCACCTACACCGAAGGCCAGAGCGGCGTGGCGATGGCCACTTCCGACGCCAGCATCACCGACCAGGACGGCAACATCGCCAGCGTGGTCGTGACCCTGACCAACCCGCAGAACGGCGCCGCCGAGAAGCTGTTCATCTCGGACGCCCTGGTGGCCCAGCTGGCCGTCTTCGGCGTGACCGTGAGCGGCAACAACAGCACCGCCATCACCCTCGGCTACGACGCGGCAGCGCGTCCGAACGGCGTCGATGCGGCCTACTTCCAGATCGGCCTGCGCGCAGTGCAGTACGTGAACGCCGCCGACCTGCCGAACCTGACCCCGCGCGTGGTCTCGGTCACCAGCACCGACGTCGACGGCAACACCGGCGTCGGCGCCAGCACCACCATCAACCTGGTCGGCGTGAACGATGCGCCGCACGGCACGAACGGCACCGTCACCGCCCTGGAAGACACGGCGCTGGTACTGAACGTGGCCGACTTCGGCTTCACCGACGTCGACGCCAACACCCTGGTCGCCGTGAAGATCGCGAGCCTGCCGCAAACGGGCAGCCTGAGCCTGGACGGCGCCGCCGTCACGGCCGGCCAGTTCGTGTCGGCGGCCGACATCGCCGCCGGCAAGCTGGTCTACACCCCGGTCGCCGACCGCAGCGGCCCGGCCCTGGCCAGCTTCGGCTTCCAGGTGCAGGACGACGGCGGCACCGCCAACGGCGGCGTCGACCTCGATCCGGTCGCACGCACCCTGAGCATCGACGTCACCCCGGTGAACGATGCGCCGGTAATGACCGCGGCCGCGCCAGTCATGCTCACGATCGGCGAAGATGCGCTGAACAACGGCGGACAGGCAGTCTCGACCCTGGTCGGCAACGCAGCAGGCCAGACCGGCGTGGCCGACGTCGACGCCCTCAACAACAACGGCGCCGGCTACGCGCCGGAAGGCACCGGCCACGGCATCGCGATCCACGCCCTGGCCAACGACGGCCCGGCCGACGGCGGCGCCTGGGAATACTCGCTCGACGGCGGCAGCACCTGGCTGGCGGTCGGCGCGGTTGACAGCGGCAACGCCCTGCTGCTGCGCAGCAGCGACCTGATCCGCTTCAAGCCTGACGGCCTGAACGGCACGCAAGCGAGCTTCTCCTACTACCTGTGGGATGGCGCCAGCGGCAGCGCCGGCGCCAAGGCCGACGCCTCGGTACGTGGCGGCACCAGCGCCTTCTCGACCGGCTCGGATACCTCGAGCATCACGGTCACCCATGCCAACGACGCACCGGTGGTCGACCTGAACGGCGGCGGTGCAGGCAACAACCTGGCGACCATCTTCCGTCCGCGCGGCGACGCCGTGGCGGTGGTGGGCGACATCGTCATCACCGACGCCGACCACCTGGCCGGCGGCGTGAGCGACACCCTGGTCTCGGCCCGCGTCACCCTCAGCGGAGGCGCACTGGACAACCTGTTCGGCACCACCTACGAGACCCTGGTCTCGAGCGCCGGCGCCAGCTTCGCCGGTTCGCTGGGCACGATCGCGATCAGCGGCAACGGCACGGGCGAGCACGGCCTGGTTGGCGCGACGCAGCTGAACTTCAGCGGCGCCGGCACCCACGCCGACTACCAGGATGCACTGAAAACGGTCCTGTACAACAACAGCAACCCGAACGCCTACTCGGGCGACCGCACCGTGCAGATCGTGGTGCGCGACGCCTCGGTCAGCACCGGCGACGCCGCCAACGGCCTGGATTCGGCCATCGTCACCACCACCATCCAGGTCCCATGGACCCCGGTGGTCGACATGAACGGCGACCGCGCCGCGGGCCGCAACAACGAGGCCACCTACGTCGAACGCAGCGCCGGCGTGGCCATTGCCGCCTCGGACGCCAGCATCGTCGACCAGGACGGCAACATCAAGCGCCTGGTCGTCACCCTGGGCAACCATCCGGACGGCGCCAGCGAGAAGCTGTTCGTATCCGACGCCCTGATCGCCCAGTTCGGCGCCATCGGCCTGACCATCACCGGCAACAACTCGCATGCGATCACCGTCACCGGCAACAAGGACGGTTCCGTGTTCCAGCTGGCGCTGCGTGCGATCCAGTACGTGAACAGCTCGGCCAATCCGTCGCCGGAAGACCGCGTGGTGCGCGTCGAATCGGTCGACATGCAGGACAACACCGGTGTCGGCGCCTCGACCGTCATCCACATCACCCCGGTCAACGACGCCCCGGTGGGCCTCGACGGCGCGGTGAGCCTGGACGAGGACGGCGCCTACACCCTGCGCCTGCAGGACTTCGGCTATGCCGACGCCGAAGGCCATGCGCTGGCCGGCGTGAAGATCGCTACCCTGCCGGCCACCGGCAGCCTGACCCTGGACGGCGTTGCGCTGACCGCGGGCCAGGAAGTCAGCGCGGCGGACATCGCCGCCGGCAAGCTGGTGTACCGCCCTGTGGCGAATGCCAATGATGGCCAGAATCCGCCTGCCCCGACGCTGACCTTCCAGGTCCGCGACGCCGGCGGCACGGCCAACGGCGGCGCCGACCTCGACGCCACCCCGGCTACCCTGACCCTGAACGTCGTGCCGGTCAACGACCTGCCGACCGGTTCGGACGGCAGCGGCGTGCCAAGTGTCACGGTCAGCGGCGAACTGCGCGACGGCCAGGTCCTGACGGCCAACGTCGACATCGCCGACGTCGACCGCACCGCCCTGGAAATCGCTGCCGCCACCACCTACCAGTGGGAATCGCGTGCAGTACCGAACGGCGCCTGGACCGCGATTGCCGGCGCCACCGCCAGTACCTACCTGCTGAGCACGGCCGAAGCGAACCGCGAAGTGCGCGTCGTCGTCACCTATGCAGACGATTTGGCGACCCAATCGGTGCCGGTGTTCGACTCGGCGCGTGCCGATGCGCCGGCCGTCGTGGCCGACGTGAACGGCGACATCGTGCTCGACATCGATACCGACGAACCGGTGGTGCTCCTCAACCCGATCCGCGACATCAACGTGCGCAACGGCGGCGACGGTCCGTTGACCGTGGGCGGCATGCCGCACGGCGGCACCCTGACCTACGAAGGCGCCGGCCCGGTCGTGCTGCACGATCCACGCGGCGACGTCAACGTCGAGACCGATGGTCCGGGCACCGTGACGATCGAGGAACTCGAGGACGACGCCACCGTCACCACCTCGGGCGACGGCGACGTGAACGTCAACAATCCGCAGGGCGACGTCAACGTCGACAACGACGGTCCTGGCACCGTGACCGTGCGCGGTCTCGACGACGGCCGCAGCGTCGACGTCAACGGCGCCGGCCCGACCACCGTGGCCGACCCGGAAGGCGACCTGACCGTCAACAATGGCGGCCCGGGCACCACGACCGTGACCGGCCTGGACGATGACGCCACCGTCACCACTTCTGGTAATGGCAACGTCGATGTCGACCAGCCTGAAGGCGATGTCAACGTCAACAACGGCGGTCCTGGCACCGTGACCGTGCGCGGTCTCGACGACGGCCGCAGCGTCGACGTCAACGGCGCCGGCCCGACCACCGTGGCCGATCCGGAAGGCGACCTGACCGTCAATAACGGCGGCCCAGGCACCACGACCGTGACCGGCCTGGATGACGACGCCACCGTCACCACTTCGGGTAATGGCAACGTCGATGTCGACCAGCCTGAAGGCGATGTCAACGTCAACAACGGCGGTCCTGGCACCGTGACCGTGCGCGGTCTCGACGACGGCCGCAGCGTCGACGTCAACGGCGCCGGCCCGACCACCGTGGCCGATCCGGAAGGCGACCTCACCGTCAACAATGCCGGCCCTGGCACGGCGACCGTGACCGGCCTAGATGACGATGCGACGCTCACCACCTCGGGCAATGGCGACGTGGACGTCGACCAGCCGGAAGGCAGCGTCAACCTGAACAACGGCGGTCCTGGCACCGTGAGCGTGATCGGCCTGAACGACGGCGAAACCGTGAACGTGACCGGCAACGGTCCGACCACGGTCAGCAACCCGCAAGGCGACGCGACGCTGCACAACGGCGGCAGCGGCGTCCTGACGGTGACCGGCCCGGCGCCGGACAGCCAGCTGGACTTGACCGGCAGCGGTCCGTTCGCGGTCGACCTGGCAGGCTTCCCGGCAGGCGGCCATATCGGCCTGAACAACGTCGACGGCGCCGACGTGCAGGTGCTGCATGCACCAGCCGGCGCGCAGATCGACAGCCTGGGCGCGGGCGACATCACGATCCTGGCTCCGGTCGGCGACGTGCATGTCCATAACGCCGGCACCGGCACCATGATCATCGAGCAGCCGGCCGACGGCAGCACGGTGACCAAGACCGGCACCGGCCCGGCGCTGATCGACCACCCGGTGGGCGGCTTCACGCTGGACAACCACGACAGCGGCCCGGTCACGGTGCAGCACCTGCCGGCCGGCTCGACCCTGGTCCTGCAGGGCAGCGGTCCGGTGGTGGTGGAGTCGAACCTGGCACAGGGCGAACACGTGCAGGTCGATACCTCGGGCAACAGCAACGTGCAGCTGGCGAACAACGGCAAGGGCACGATCGACGTGATCGGCGACCTGCAGCTCGACAGCGGCGATGCGATGAGCATCAAGCTCGGCGGCGACGCCACCACGGCCCTGACCGTGGCCGGCACCGTCTCGCTCGACGGCACCCCGCTGAACCTGACGCTGGACCCGGACTACGCGGCGCACCTGGGCGACACCATCACCCTGCTCGACAACGACGGCAGCGATGCCGTGGTCGGCACCTTCGCAGGCCTGGCGGAAGGCGCGGCGATCCTGGTGGGCGGCAAGCTGTTCAGCATCAGCTACGTGGGCGGCACCGGCAACGACGTCGTGCTGACCCGTGTCAACGATGGCCCGAGCGGCGCGGTGACGATCTCCGGATCGGCCACCCAGCACCAGACCCTGACGGCCAGCAACACGCTGGGCGACACCGACGGCATGGGCAACGTCAGCTACCGCTGGCTCGCCGATGGCGCCCTGGTGGCGGTGGGCAGCAGCTATGTGCTGACCCAGGCGCAAGTGGGCAAGGCGATCACCGTGGTCGCCAGCTACCTTGATGCCGAAGGCACGGTGGAAACCGTGAGCAGCAGCGCCACCGAGCGCGTGGCCAACGTCAACGACGCGCCGACCGGCGCGGTGCTGATCGCCGGCAACGCCACCCTGGGCCAGACCCTGACCGCCTCGAACACCCTGGCGGACCAGGACGCCATGGGCACGGTGAGCTACCAGTGGCAAGCCAACGGCGCCGACATCGCCGGCGCCACCGGCGGCAGCCTGACCCTGGACGCGGCGCTGATCGGCAAGACGATCGGCGTGGTGGCCCGCTACACCGACGGCTTCGGCGCGGCGGAAGCGGTGGGCAGCGCATCCACCGAGGCGGTGCGTGACGGCAACGGCGTGGCGCCTTCGGTGGAAGCCCTGGCGCCGGCGCTCGGCAACGGCGGCCTGCTCGGCGACGGCAACGGCGACGGCATCCTCGACGCCCTGCAGCCTTCGGTGGTCTCGATGGCCGTACCGGGCGCCGCCAATGCCAGCTCCTATGTCACGCTGGTGGCAGGCGCGGTGAACGGCAAGCCGGTGGCGGACGCGAATCCGCTGACCGACGTCCACAGCGTGCACGACGCGATCGACCTGCCAAGCTGGGCGCAAGCCCCGATGGACGGCATCTCGTTCACCGCCAAGGTCAATGCACCGGGCGCGACCGAGAACTTCAGCCTGTACGTCGATGCGAGCTCGGGTGTGAACGGCTACTGGGCGAAGGATGCGAGCGGCGTGCTGGTCAACCTGGCCAGCGCGGCCTACGGCGGTCAGATGGTGACCGAAGGCGACAAGATCCGCCTCGACTTCCACATCACCGAAGGCAGCCAGTTCGACGTGGGCGTGGCCGGCGATTCGAACATCGTCAGCAACGGCGTGGCGGCGCATGCATCGCTGAGCCTGATCGGCTACGTGATCGACACGCCGGACGAGCAAGGCCCAGGCAACGCGTTCGACTAAGCACCGAAAATACATGATTAAAGGAATGAAAATGAAACTGATTAAATTCTTGGCTGCATCGAGTGTCCTGAGCCTGGCCGCCTGCGGCGGCGGCGGCGGTGGCGGTGGCGGCACGACCACCCCGCCGGTGGTGACCCCTCCGGCAATCACCCTGGGCCAGCTGCAAGGCTTCTGGAACGGCCCGGTCACCGGCGCCAGCTTCGGCGGCGCCAGCGTCGTGCGCAGCGTGGTCCTGAGCGACGGCGCGGCCTGGCTGTTCCTGCACGATGCGCAGGACAACCTGGTCGGCCTGTCCACCGCCAAGCTGGCCGTCTCGGGCCAGACCTTCTCGGCCAACGGCGCCCGCTACCCGGTGTCGGGCGCCCGCGCCGAGACGGTCACCGTCTCGGGCGGCGCACCGAGCGGCAACGCGTTCGCGGTATCGGTGCGCGGCAACGCCGGCACCAGCTCGCTGGCGCTGACGGCGGACACCCGCTACAGCACCGCCGTGACCCGTGCCGATGCCACCGGCAACTGGCGCTTCACCAAGGCCGGCGGCACCATCGTGGCCAACTGGACCGTCGACGCCAACGGCGTGCTGTCGGGCACCAGCACCCTGGGCTGCAGCTACAACGGCACCGTGGCGCCGCATGGCAGCGTGGCCGTGTTCGACGTCACCCTGACCGAGACCTGCACCGGCAGCACCACCCAGCTGAGCGGCATCGCCAAGCTGAACACCGCCAAGACCTTCCTGACCTTCGGCCTGACGACGGCCGACGGCGGGCTGGCCGAAGCAGTGGTGGCGCAGAAGATTTAATTAATAAGTACAGGGCACGGGCGCTGCGGCGCCCGTGCTTGCAAAAAAAAGCCCGGGTGGAAACACCCGGGCTTTTTTTTGCTAAGTTGAAAATCAGCCGCCAGCGTCCTGCCGGTGGCGCCCGTGCGCCGCCGGGCGGCGCACCGGCGCCGGCTTGCGCAAGCCATGCAAGGCATGCGCAACCAGCACCAGCAGCAACAGCAATGCGGCGAAAGCCAAGACGACCGGCGCCGGCAAACCGAGGAATACGCCCTGATCCATGACATCTCCCGTTCCGTTGAACATGGCCCGGTGTTAGCCGGGCGCAAGAACGAATGTGCCATTTCTATTCCTACTGGAAATTGAGCTACCGCAAAGCCCCGCCCCGGATCACGCCGCCGTCGACAGCGGCTGTGCCCGCTCGGGCTTGCCCTTGCCGACCCGTTCGTACTCGGCGATCACCTGGGCCCCGAACAGCAGCAGCGTGGCGCCGATCTCGAGGCTGAACATGACCACGATGGCGGTCGTCATCGAGCCATATACCACGTTCACCTGGGACAGGGTCGAGAAGTACCAGACCAGGACGTGGCGCGCCAGTTCCCACAGCAGGGCCGCCGTGACCCCGCCGACCAGCGCATGCGAGAGCGACAGCCGGCCCACCGGCATCACCAGGTAGATCGAGGTCAGCACCAGGATCTCGCCGCCCAGGCCCAGTAGATACAGCAGCGCCCCCGACACCCCGCCCAGCGACCAGCTGTAGCCGAGCAGGTCGACGTGTTCCCGCCCCATCACCTGCAGGGTGCCGGCCACCAGGGTCACCAGCATCACGCCGAAGCCCAGCGCCAGGATGTAGCAGTAAGGCAGCACCGCCGACACCAGGAAGTGGCGGCGCCGGATCGCCACGCGGTGGATAAAAATCACGCTCATCGCGTTTTCCAGCACCGTGAAGGCGAAGGAACTGAAGAACAGCATGGTCACGCCCAGCACCCAGGTGATCAGGTCGCGGTTGTCGAGGAAGTTGGCGACCTCGGCCACGATAGAACGCGACTGGCCCGGCACCAGCAATTCCAGGTAGCGGCGCAGGGTTTCCAGCAGCTCGGCCTGGTCGATGAAGTGCGACAGCGCCACCACCACCAGCATCAGGAAGGGCACGATCGAGAGCAGCGCGTAATAGGCCACGGCGCCGGCCAGCAGCAAGCCCTGGTTGGCGCGGAAGCCGCGCAGGCAGCTCAGGGTAAAGGCCAGCGGATGGGAAAGGATATAGGCATTCGCGCGCCGGTTCAGGATGCGGATGCGCGCACGGCGCACCGACTGCCAGCGCAGCCGTATCATCGCGCCAGCCTGATTCCAGTAAATTGCCAGCGCGCTAAGGCCGGGAAGAAGTTGCGGTAGCTGGCGCGCGCATGGCCGCTTGGCGTGGCGCACGACGAGCCGCGCAGCACGTACTGGTTGACCATGAACTTGCCGTTGTATTCGCCAATGGCGCCCGGCGCCGGCGCATAGCCGGGATACGGCGCGTAGCTGCTGCTGGTCCATTGCCAGCAAGCGCCGAACATCTGGCTGAGTCCCGCACCCGGCCCTCTGTTTGCGGCGGCGCCAGGATGGAAGCGCCCCGCCTCGATGCTGGCCTGGCGCGCGGCGAATTCCCATTCGAACTCGGTCGGCAGGCGCGCCCCGCACCAGCGCGCATAGGCATCGGCTTCGTACAGCGACAAATGCGTAGCCGGGCGCGCCGGGTCGAGCGGCAGCAGGCCGTGCAGGGTGAATTCGTGCCAGCGGCCGTCCTCGTCCTGGCGCCAGTAGAAGGGCTGCGCCAGTTCGCCGCCCGCCACCTTGTCCCAGCCCTCGGCCAGCCACAGGCTGGGGTCGCGGTAGCCGCCGGCCTCGATGAAGGCCAGGTATTCGCCGTTGGTTACCAGGCGCGAGGCGAGTTCGAAGGGCGCCAGGTAGGCGCGGTGGCGCGGCAGTTCGTTGTCGAAGCAGAAGCCGCGGCCGTCGAAGCCGAACTCGGCCAGTCCGCCGGCGCAGGCGATCCATTCCATGGGCGCGGGCGGCGCCTCGGCCCCGAGCGGGTCGGCGGCATACGCCGGATAGAGCGGGTTCTGGGCCAGCAGGTGCTTGAGGTCGGTGAGCATCAGCTCCTGGTGCTGCTGCTCGTGCTGCAGGCCGAGCTCGACCAGTTCGGCCAGGCGGGCGTCGCCGGCCCGTTGCCCCAGCAGGCGCGCCATGCGCGCATCGACGTCGCGGCGGTAGGCGCGCACCTCGTCCAGCGACGGCCGCGTGAGCAGGCCCCGGTGCGGGCGCGGATGCTTGGCGCCGACGCCGTTGTAATAGGAATTGAACAGCACCCGGAAGGCGGGGTGGAAAGGCGCGAAGCCCTCTTCCATCGCCTCCAGGATGAAGGTCTCGAAGAACCAGGTGGTGTGCGCCAGGTGCCATTTGATGGGGCTGGCGTCGGGCATGGACTGGGCGCAGCAATCCTCGCTCGAGAGCGGCTCGGCCAGGTGCAGCGAGCGCTGGCGGACGGTGTGAAAATCTTGCGGCATGCGATGGTGCGACATACGAACTTTCAGCCGGCCGCCTGCGCGTGGATCACGGCGAACGGACAGTGGGGATCGGTCCACACCCGGGTTGCCTCGAAGCCGGCCGTTTCCAGCAGGCTAATGGCATCGGCCTGGCGGTACTTGTAGCTGTTCTCGGTATGGATGCGCTCGCCCGCCGCGAAATCGCGCCCGCCGCCCGGCCAGCGCACGCGCTGCGCCGTCTTCGCTTCGAGGTGCATCTCGACCCGGCCCATGGCCTCGTTGTAGAAGCCGACGTGGCGCCAGCCGCGGATGTCGAAGTCGGCCCCGAGCAGGGTGTTCACATGGCGCAGCACGTTCAGGTTGAAGGCGGCGGTCACGCCCAGGGCGTCGTCGTAGGCGGCGTCCATGACGGCCTTGTCCTTGACCAGGTCGATGCCGATCAGCAGGCCGCCGTCGGGCCCGCAGTTGCGGCGCAGGCGGCGCAGGAAAGCGCGCGCTTCCGGCGGCGTGAAATTGCCCAGCGACGAGCCGGGATAAAAGAACAGGCGCTTCTCGGCGCGCACATTGCTCGGGAGTTCGAGGCCGCTGGAAAAGTCCAGGCCCAGCGCCTCCATCGCGATGTGCGGGAAGCGCTGGCGCAGGCGGTTCAGGGCGTCGTGCAGGAATTCGGTGGAAATGTCGATCGCCACGTACTGGCTCGGGCGCAGCAGCGGAAACAGCGAGGCCGCCTTGGCGCAGTTGCCGGCGCCAAGGTCGACCAGGGTGCTGCCGAGGCCGGCCACGCGCGCCATCTCGGCGCCATGGCGTGCGAAGATCGCCGCTTCGGTGCGGGTCGGATAATATTCCGGCAATTCGCAGATGGCCTCGAACAGCTTGGAGCCGAGCGCGTCGTACAGGAATTTCGGCGAAATCGTGGCGTGCCGGGCGCCCAGGCCGTCGTACAGCTCGGCGGGAACGTGGGCATTGGCCAGGGTTTCGGGCGTGTCGGTCGTGCAGGAGGTCATCATAAGGTTTATCATTCGTGCCGCCGAAGCGCCGGATGCGCCCTGGCCTGGGGATGTTGCCCTTTTTGCTATCATAGCCCGAAGCGCCGAATCTCCGCGTCCGCCTGCCGCGCAAGCGTGCGGACGGCCGTCATCCGTACCCAACCAATAAGAAAGCCATGTCCATGTCGCCCATCTCTGCCATCAAATCGCTGCTCGCAGCCTCCGTCGCCGTCTCCTTCGCGTTCGCCGCTCCCGGCGCCGCGGCCCAGAACACGCCCGGCGTGCTGAAAGTGTCGGCCATTCCCGACGAAGCGCCAACCGAACTGCAGCGCAAGTTCAAGCCGCTGGGCGACTACCTGGCCAAGGCCACCGGCCTGAAGGTCGAGTTCACCCCGGTGACCGACTACGCCGCCTCGGTCGAGGGCCTGGTCAACAAGAAGCTCGACATGGTCTGGTTCGGCGGCTTCACCTTCGTGCAGGCCAACGTGCGCAGCAAGGGCCAGATCACGCCGCTGGTGCAGCGTGCCGAAGACGAGAAATTCCGCTCGGTCTTCGTCACCACCCAGCCCGGCATCAACAAGCTGGAAGACCTGAAGGGCAAGACCCTGTCGTTCGGCTCGGAATCCTCGACCTCGGGCCACCTGATGCCGCGTTCCTTCCTGCTCGGCGCGAAGATCAACCCGGACACCGACCTGAAGCGCATCTCGTTCTCGGGCGCGCACGACGCCACCGTCGCCGCGGTTGCCGGCGGCAAGGTCGATGCCGGCGCGCTCAACATCTCGGTCTGGGAAAAGCTGGTCGAAGCGAACAAGGTCGACCCGAAAGTCGTGCGCGTGTTCTACACCACGCCCGGCTACTACGACTACAACTGGTCGGTGCGTTCGGACATGAACCCGGCGCTGCAAAAGAAAATCCGCGACGCCTTCCTGGCCCTGGACGATTCCACGCCTGAAGGCAAGCAGATCCTGGACCTGCAGCGCGCCACCAAGTTCATCGCTACCAAGCCGGAGAACTACAAGGCGATCGAAGCAGCCGCGCGCAATGCCGGCCTGCTGAAGTAATCTGCCGTACGGGATCTTGCCGATGTCCTTCACGCTCGAGCAACTCACGGTGCGCCACCTGACCGGCAGCCGCGCGCCCGCGCTGCAGGCGCTCGACCTGGCCATTGCGCCGGGCGAGCAGCTGGCGCTGATCGGGCCGTCGGGCGCCGGCAAGACCACCCTGCTGTCCACCCTGGCGCTGGCCCACCAGCCGGCCGAGGGCGGCTTCCGCGCCTTTGGCCAGGACCCGTGGGCCCTGCCGCAGCGCGCGCGCCATGCCTTGCGTGCGCGCCTGTTCCTGGCGCCGCAGACGCCGCCGCTGCCGCCGCGCCAGCGCGTGGTCACCGCGGTGCTCGCCGCGCGCCTGCCGCAGTGGAGCCTGGGCCAGGCCCTGGCCTCGCTGTTCAGGCCGGCCGATCCGGATGCCGCCCACGATGCCCTGGCGCGCTTCGGCCTGGGCGACAAGCTGTACGCGCGCGTCGACCGCCTGTCCGGCGGCGAGCGCCAGCGCTGCAGCCTGGCGCGCCTGCTGCTGTCGAACGCCGAAGCGTTTCTGGTCGACGAGCCGATCTCGGCGCTCGACCCGGCGCTGGCCCAGCTCACGCTCGCCACCCTGCAGGGCGAGGCGGCGGCGCGCAAGGCCACGCTGGTGTGCAGCCTGCACCAGGTGGAGATGGCGCGCGCCCATTTCGCGCGCATCGTCGGCCTGCGCGCCGGGCGCATCGTATTCGATTTGCCGCGCGAGCAGGTGAGCGACGAGATGATCGCCGCCCTCTACGCCAACGAAACGCCGGCGCCGCCCGCACACCACCTGCACGAGACGCCCGAACGCATCGCGGTCGGCGCCTGCTTCTGATTCCTGGAATCCGATACGTGCCGTCTCAGATTTCGTCATCCCCTCTGCATCCCGACCCGGCCTGGCGTGGCCGCCTGATGGCCTGCGGCCTGGGCCTGGTGCTGCTGTGGCCGATGCTGGTCTACAGCGAATTCAAGCCCTGGATCTTGTTCGACCTGCAAAGCCTGGCCGCGGCCGGCAGCTTCCTGTCGGACTTCCTGCATCCCGCCCACTCCGCCGAATTCCTGGCGATGGTGCTGCGCGAAACCTGGATCACGGTGGCGATCGCCACCTGCGGCCTGTTCCTGGCCCTGCTCGGCGCGATTCCCGCCACCCTGCTGGTGAGCGAGCGCCTGTCGGTGTCGCTGCTGGGCACCGGCCGCATGCGCCGCACCAGCGCGCTGCTGCGCCAGGCGGTGCGCTGGGTGCTGGTGCTCCTGCGCAGCGTACCGGAACTGGTCTGGGCCCTGCTGTTCGTGCGCGTGGTGGGCCTGGGCCCGACCGCCGGCGTGCTGGCGATCGCCCTCACCTATTGCGGCATGCTGGCCAAGGTGTACGCCGAAATCCTCGAGTCGAGCGATGCCCACGCCAGCGACAGCCTGCTCGCCAACGGCAGCGGGCGCCTGGCGGCCCTGCTGTACGGCGCCCTGCCTGAGGCCGCGGCCGAACTCGTTTCCTACACCGTCTACCGCTGGGAATGCGCGATCCGCGGCTCGGCCATCATGGGCTTTGTCGGCGCCGGCGGCCTGGGCCAGCGCATGGATGAATCGACCAAGATGATGGCCGGCGGCGAAGTCGCCACCATGCTGCTGATGTTCGTGCTGCTGGTGGCCGCCGCCGACCTGGTGTCCACGCTGCTGCGCCGGAGGCTGGGATGAGCGAAGCGCGCCAGATGCCACCTTCGCCGCCACCCCGCTCCTGGAGCACGCCGCTGCTGTTGCTGGCGCTGGCCGCGCTGGTGGTCGCCAGCTTCGCCACGCTACGGCTCGACCTCGCCGCCTTCTTCACGCCCGACGCCGCCGGCACCATGGCCGAGTTCCTGGCCGGCTTCGCGCCGCCGGAAACGGCCACGCCCTTCCTGATGAAGACCCTGGACGCGGCCATCGAGACCCTGTCGATGTCGGCCCTCGGCACCCTGCTGGCCGTGGCCGCCGGCCTGGTGCTGGCGCTGCCGGCGTCCGGCCGCTGGGGCGCGGCCCCGCGCGGCGCCGTGCGCCTGGTGCTGAACGTGTTGCGCTCGATCCCTGAACTGGTGTGGGCGGCGCTGCTGCTGGTTGCCGCCGGCCTGGGGCCGTTCGCCGGCACCCTGGCGCTGGCGGCGCACACCGCCGGCGTGCTCGGGCGCCTGTTCGCCGACGCCCTGGAAAACGCGGCGCCGCTGCCGGAAGCGACGCTGCGCACGAATGGCGCCGGCGCGCTGGCCGCCTTCTTCTACGCGACCCTGCCCCAGACCCTGCCCCAGATGCTGTCCTACACCCTGTACCGCTGGGAGAACAATATCCGCGCCGCCGCCGTGCTGGGCGTGGTCGGCGCCGGCGGCCTGGGGCAGATGCTGAAGTACCACCTGTCGCTGTTCCAGATGCCGAGCGCGGCCACCGTCATCCTTGCCATGCTGCTGCTGGTGGCCCTGGTCGATGCGATCAGTTTCGCGCTGCGGCGCACCCTTACCCGGTAGATACCATGCTCGAACTGCGCGACCTCACCAAGACCTATGGCGGACGCACCGTCCTGGCTAGTCTGTCGCACCGTTTCGAATCCGGGCAGTTCATCGCCATCATGGGCGAATCGGGCGTGGGCAAGTCGACCCTGCTGAACCTGATCGCGGGACTCGATGCGCCGGACAGCGGCGAGGTGCTGGTCGACGGCCAGCCGATGGCGGCGCTCGACGACGATGCCGCCACCCGCCTGCGGCGCACGCGCATGGGCTTCATCTTCCAGGCCTTCCATGTGCTGCCGCACCTGACGCTGCGCCAGAACGTGGCGCTGCCGCTGCTGCTGAACCGCGATTCGAGCGTGCGTGCCGACGACATGCTGGCGGCGGTGGGACTGGGAGGGCGCGGAGGCGACTTCCCGCGCCAGCTCTCGGGCGGCGAACTGCAGCGGGTGGCGATCGCGCGCGCCCTGGTGCACCGGCCCGCCCTGCTGCTGGCCGACGAGCCGACCGGGAATCTCGACCCGGAGACGGCCGAAGGCATCCTGCGCCTGCTGCGCAGCGAAATCAAGGCGACCGGCGCCGGCGCCATCATGGTCACCCACTCGCACGCCGCCGCCGAGATGGCGGACCAGGTCTTGCTGCTGACCCGTTCCGGGCTGCAAGCCGCCTGAGCCTTTGTTCGCAAGTTCCTGGCAGAAAGAACGATGATGCCGCACGTTACGTGCGAAAAGTGCGTCGTACTGCGCAGGGGCGTAGTAATATCACAACGACCCGCACGCATAAGCTAACACAACATCGGGCGCATCCAAGACGGTCCTGTCCCCTCAACCAGATTCAGTATTTGGAGGAGTACATGAACGTACGCCAAAAAAAACAGGAAATGCTGGCCGCGATGCACCGCGCGCGCGCCCTCGAGCCGTCGAGCTTCGTCCCCAACAAGCTGCTCGACACCCTCATCGAAAAGCTGCATCTGAAGAATGACGCCGAACTGTGCCGGGTGCTGGAAGTCCAGCCCCCGATCATCAGCAAGATCCGCCACCGCAAGCTGAATGTCGGCGCCACGATCCTGCTGCGCATGCACGAAAAGTCGAACATTCCGATCCGCGAACTGAAGGAGCTGACCAGCGCTTCCATCCACTAGCGGAAGAGAGTAAGGCAGCTAGCAAGCCAGCCAGTGAGCATGCTTACTGGCTGGGCGGGCGTCCGGTCTTCAGCTGGGGCAGGCCGTCGAGCACCTGGCGCAGGGTCGCCATATCCAGGCGGCCGACCAGCGCCACGCCGATGCGCAGCAGCTCGCTCTTCTTGACCTCGAAGCCGGCCTTCAGGCAAGCCTGCTTGACGTCGGCCAGCACCCCGTATTCCTGCTCGGGCATGGTGAAGCTGTCGCGCACCAGCGCAGGACGCGCCGATTCGGCGGCCGGCGCCTGCACGTTGCGTACGCTGGCCTTGCCGCCTGCCTTGACCAGGGCCTTGGCCGCGGTCTTGGCCGCCGTGGCGGGCGCAGCGGCAGTACTGCGGGCGGCACTGCGGGCGGGCGCCCTGGTGGCCGGTTTTGCAGCCGATTTTACGGCCAGCGTTGCAGCTGGTTTTGCGACTGCCTTTGCCTTGGCGGGTGCGGACGCCTTGTCGGCGGGCTTGGCGGGCGCCTTCGCCGTCACGCTCTTGCCAGCCTTAGGTGCCAGCTTGACTGCTTTCGCCTGCGCCTTGTCGGCGGCTTTCGGCGCCGCCCTGGTGCTGCGCTTTGCCGGCTCGGGGGCTGCGGCCTTCGGTACGGCCTTGGCTTCGCCTTTGGTTTTTCTCGCGCCGGCCTTGGCCACCGCCACGTCGGCTGCAGCCGCCTTCAGCGCCTTGGCGGTTTTCGGCGCCGGCTTGGCCGCCGCGCCCTGTTTTGTTCGTGCCGACGGCCTGGATTCAGCCGCGTCGGGAACCGGTTTTCTGCTCATTGGGTATTCCACTGCTTAACAAGGTAAACAATATAGTCGATCACACGCATTCCCGGTAGGGTGTCCTGCCGGGTGCTTCTCCCTCGCAGCGCGCGTGCAGCATGCGGATCACGCCCGCGCGAAGTCCCGCCTGCACCGGCGCCACCTCGTCGATGCCGAGTTCCTCGACCAGCGCCACCAGCATCGCCAGCGCGCCGGCCACCTGCGCCGCCCGCCCTCCCTGTGGCCACTGCGCCGCCACGCGCGCCAGGCCGCCGTCCTCGATCGCCGCCCGGCGCAGCGCGTACAGGCGTCCGGCATCGAGGCTGGGCGCCGGTCCCAGCAGGGCGTCGGCCAGTTCCGCCAGCGCACGCACGCTGCCCGAGGCGCCATGGGCGCGCCGCCAGCCGCGCATGCCGGGCGCCGCGCCGGCGTCGGCGAAGCGGCTGCGCGACGATTCCAGCGCCGCATCGAAGGCGCCGGGATCGATGCCGTCGCCGAAAAAGGTCAGGCCATGGCGCAGCGCGCCTACGCCGAACGAATAGACGCGCTCGATGCGCTCGCCCTGCCCCAGCACCAGCTCGGTCGAGCCGCTGCCGATGTCGAGGACCAGGCGCCGCTGGCCGGCATCTTCCTGCGCGCCTTCCAGCCCGCTCCCCAGCGCCGTCGCCACGCCGAGGTAGACCAGGCGCCCTTCTTCCTCGGGGCCGATGACGTCGACCGGATGACCGATTGCGGCCGCCGCCGCCGGCACGAAGGCCGCTGCGTTGCGCGCCCTGCGCAGCGCGGCGGTGGCCACCACGCGCACCGCACGCGGCGCCCACAGCGCCAGCACGGCGCGAAAGCGCTCCAGGCAATCGAGGGCGCGGCGCATGGCGTCGGCGCCGATGCTGCCGCCGGCCTCGAGTTCGGCGCCGAGGCGCACCGGTTCGCTGAGGGTGGCCACCACGCGCACCCGGCCCGCCTCGACACTGGCCACGTGCAGGCGGAAGCTGTCCGAGCCGAGTTCCACGGCGGCGTACAGGGGCACTGCGGCAGGCGGATTGGTCATCGGGGGCGTGTTAACAAGTAAGCACGCAGTATGACGGGGGTTTGTGACGGGGAGATGACGGAGGAAGCGGCGTTTGTGACAGCGTCGGGAATGCGTGCGTGCAGATTCCGGCATGTGCCAACGAACGCGTGGGTCCGGTTGCCCGGAACGCTCAGACGGCGCCCTCTTCCGCCTGCATCACCCGGTTGCGCCCCGCCGCCTTGGCCGCGCGCATCGCTTCGCCGGCACGCTGCAGCAGGATCGCATTGCTGTCGTCGGCGCGGATCGTGGTCACGCCGAAGCTGGCCGTCATCGAGATCATCGCGCGTTCGGTCTTCACCGGGGTGGTCTCGATCGCGGCGCGCATGCGCTCGGCCACCAGGGCTGCCTCGACGGCGCCGGTGCGCGGCAGCAGCAGCGCGAACTCGCCGCCGACCAGGCGCGCCAGTTGGTCGCTGTCGCGCAGCTGGCGCTTGCACAGGGCGGCGACATGGCGCAGCACGACGTCGCCGGCCGGGTGGCCGTAGCCGTCGTTGACGCGCTTGAAGCCGTCGAGGTCGAGCACCACCAGCGCGGTCGGCAGGCCGGGGCGGCGCGCCAGCGCCATCCAGGGCGCCAGCATGGCGAAGAAGCCGCGCCGGTTCGGCACGTCGGCCACGGTGTCGACGGTTTCGCGGCGCGCCAGCTCGGCCTGCAGTCGTTCGCGCGCCAGCAGCAGGCAGCCAAAGGCGCCGGCCAGCATCAGCAGGTAGAGCGCCGCGCTGGAGAGCTGGCGCAGCAGTTCGTGCGAGAGCCAGCGCCAGCCGTCGGGCATGACCAGCACCAGCAGGCCGCGCGCCGCGACCACCAGCGCCAGCAGCGCGATGGCGATCGCCAGCACGCGCTGCAGCATGCCGGCCTGGCGCCAGTCCTGGGCCAGGGCGGCGCCGGCCAGCAGGTAAAAGCCGCCCAGCAGCAGCAAGGCGGCCAGGTTGCGCAGGCCGATGTCGTCGATCAGGTAGCAGACCAGGAACACCAGCACCGCGGCCACGGCGAGGGGCACCATGGCGCGCCGCCAGCGCGGGCGGTTCGCCGCTTCCCACAGCGACCCGGCTTCGAGCGCGACGCCGCCGATCAGCAGCGCCCAGCCGGCCGGCAGCGCCAGCGGCTCGGGCAGCACGCGCGCGCCACCCAGCGCCAGCAGTACCCAGGCCGCAGCCTGCACCTGGCGCGACAGGCCCCAACCGGCCAGGCTTGGTGCGCGCACGGCGCCGTAGTCGAAGAAGAACAGCAGGCTGCACAGGGCCAGGTTGCCGAGGGCCAGCACCAGCACCATGGTGGTGGAATCGAGGTTCATCATGGGATTCAGAATTCGTGTTCGACGTTGACCGTGCCGTCGCCGACCCGGCTGGCCCAGGCGCGCTCCCAGCAACTGCGGTCGTGCTCGCCCGGGGCCTCGTTCCAGAACACGATCAGGGTGCCCTTGTGGTCGTGCAGCTGGGTCAGCCGCTCGACGAAGCCGGCGTTGCCCTCGCTGTCGGCCAGCGCCATTGCGTAGCCGTACACACGGTTGAGCCGCTCAATGCGGTCGGGCTCGGTCAAGCTGTTGGTGGCGGTGATCGTCGGGTGATCCAGGAACATGAAGAACTCCGTGTGAGGGCAAGGGCCAGCTTATCAGAATTTAATGCTTGCAAACAAGACGCCCCGCCCGCTCCGCGCCCGCCTGCCCTGCGCCGGGCGCGCCTCGGTATACTGGCGCCATGCCTTCCGAATCCGATCCGGCACCGCCCCTGCCGCCCCTGGTACGCACCGTCGGCGACCGCCGCACGCTGGAATTCGTGCCCGGCGATATCCAGAGCGAGATGCTGCTGTCGCGTCCCGACGCCCTGGTGCTCGATTATTCGCGCGCCATGATGTGCTTCGCCCTGTTCGTGCCGCAGCCGCGCCATATCGTGATGGTCGGCCTGGGCGGCGGTTCGCTGGCCAAGTTCTGCTACCGCCACTTCCCCCGGGCGCGCATCACGGTGCTGGAAATCAGCGCCGAGGTGATCTCCCTGCGCGAGCAGTTCCAGGTGCCGCCCGACGACGCGCGCCTGCGCATCGTGCACGCCGACGCCGCCCGCTTCATCGCCGCCGCGCCGGGCAGCTGCGACGTGATCCTGGTCGACGGCTTCGACGCCGGCGGCATGCCACCGCAACTCGGCAGCGCCGGCTTCTACGGGGCCTGCCGCCGCGCCCTGCGCGACGGCGGCGTGCTGGTGGCCAACCTGCTCAGCTACGACCCGCAGTATGCGGCGCTGCAGGCGCGCATCCATGCCGCCTTCGAGGAGCGGGTCTGCCAGTTCGCCGGCATCGCCGGCAACAACCACATCCTGTTCGCCCTGCGCGCGCCGCGCCGGCCGGTGCCAGGCTCAGCGGCGGCGTGCGCCGTGCGGCGCCATGCGCGCCTGACAGGCCTGACATGCAGCCGCGGCCTGCGCCTGGCCTGGCTGAACCGCCTGCTGGCGCGCGCCGTGGTTGCCTGGCTGGCACGCCGTCCTGTCTGATCCTGACGACAGCCGTCCACCCAGGCGCTCCCTGGCGCGGAAGTGATTGGCGAAAAGCGCGGAACTATGACACACTTCCGGGCTTTGGTGCCTTTAGGCAAGCAAATTTCTCCTGGAACAGTACATGGTGCGTCGCCTGTCGTTTTCCCTCACCCGCGCAAGCGTCCTGACCCTCGGGGCCGGCCTGGCCGCCTCGTGCGCGCTGTTCGTGGGCGTGAGCCACCTCGAATACGACAACCTCGCCCTCTCCTTCAGCCAGCGGGCCGACCAGCGCGTGGCCACCGTGCGCCAGGGCCTGCACGACGCGGTCGAGGTGGCCACCGTCACCAACCAGCTGTTCGCGCTCGGCGCGCCGGTGACGCGCGAGCAGTTCCACGACTTCACCTCGCCGCTGCTGGCGCGCCACCCCTTTATCAAGGCCTTCAATTTCCACCGCGTGGTCGACGACGCCGAGCGTTCCGCGGTCGAGGCCGAGCTGGGGCGGATCGTGCCGGGCACGGTGATCGGCGAGGTGCGCGACAGCCGGCGCGTGCCGGCCGAGCGGCGCGCACGCTACCACATCGTCCATTACCTGGAACCGATGCGCGGCAACGAAGCCGCCTTCGGCTTCGACGTGGGCGTGCGTCCGCAGTTCGGCCAGGCCCTGGCGCGCGCGCAGGCCGACGGCCGCGCCGCCGCCACCGCCCTGTTCCCGCTGATCCAGGACCCGCAGCCCCAGCCCAGCTTCCAGATCGTGATGCCGGTGTTCGACAGCCAGGGCAAGCTGGTCGGCGACACCGGCGCGGTGGTGCGCGCGCGCGAACTGGTCAGCAGCGTCCTGGCTGCGGCCAACCTGCTGGGCGATAGCCAGATCGTGATGTCGGTCTACGCCTCGGCGCGTCCGGAACCGGCCAACCTGGTGTTCAGCACGCGCGCCGACGACGCGCCGCTGCCGCAGGACACCATGGCCGCCTGGCTGGCGCCGCAGCACCGTTCCAGCCTGGCGCGCACCCTGGACGTGGCCGGCCGTCCCTGGCTGGTGGAAGTCACCGCCATGCCGCGCCCCTTCGCCGCCGACCACCTAGCCTCGCTGGCGATCCTGGCCGGCGGCATCCTGCTCAGCCTGCTCAGCGCGGCCTGGGTGCAGGCTTCGAGCGTGCGGACCCGCCGCGTGCAGCAGCTGGTGCGCAAGCGCACCGCCGACCTGAAGCGCACCAACCGGCGCCTGGTCGACGACATGGTCGCGCGCGAACGCACCGAGAAGGCCCTGCAGCAAAGCGAACAGCGCTTCCGCCAGCTGGCGGCGATGTCCTCGGACTGGTACTGGGAGCAGGACCGCGAGCTGCGCTTCACGAACATCACCGGCGGCTTTGCCGAAAAGTCCGGTGTCGCGGTCGGCCGCCTGCTCGGCAAGACGCGCTGGGAAGCCCTGGCCAGCGTGGAAGACAGCGAGGCCGGGCGGGCCCACATCGCCCAGGTCAAGGCGCACGAGGCGTTCACGAATTTCGAGTACCAGCTGGCCGACGACAACGGCGACACGCGCTGGTTCCTGGTCAGCGGCCAGCCGGTCTTCGACGAGCACGGCAACTTCAGCGGCTACCGCGGCACCGGCTCGGACATCACCGCCCGCAAGCTGACCGAGCAGCGCGTGCACCACGTGGCCCAGCACGACGTGCTGACCGGCCTGCCGAACCGTTCGCTGCTGCAGGACCGCCTGGAGCAGGCCGTGGCCTATGCGTCCCGCAGCGGCAATCCGGTATGGGTCATGCTGATCGACCTCGACCGCTTCAAGTTCGTCAACGACAGCATGGGCCACAAGGCCGGCGACGTGCTGCTGATGACGGTGGCGGCGCGCCTGCGCTCTTCGCTGCGCGAGCTCGATACCGTGGCGCGCCTGTCGGGCGACGAATTCGTGGCCATCCTGTCCGAGCATGGCGAGCAGACCCTGAACCCGGACATCGTGCAGCGCGTGATGGACGCGGTGGCCCAGCCGGTCATGCTCGGCACCAAGGAATTCTTCGTCACCTGCAGTATCGGCGTGGCAGTGTTCCCGAGCGAAGGCACGGGCGCCGACGCCTTGATCGAGCATGCCGACATCGCCATGTACCGCGCCAAGAAACTGGGCCGCAACAACTTCCAGTTCTATACCCCGGCCATGAACGAGGAATCGCTGGAGCGCGTGCGCATCGAAGGCGCGCTGCGCAATGCCCTCGAGCGCGACGAGTTCGTGCTGTATTACCAGCCCCAGCTGGACATGAAGACCGGCAAGATCTGCGGCATGGAAGCGCTGATCCGCTGGCAGCATCCGGAACTGGGCATGGTGCCGCCTGGCCGTTTCGTCAGCATCGCCGAGGAGACCGGCCTGATCGTGCCGATCGGCGCCTGGGTGATGCGCACCGCCTGCGCCCAGAACAAGGCCTGGCAGGATGCCGGCTTCGACAAGCTGCGCGTGGCGGTAAACTTGTCGGCGCGCCAGTTCAGCGCACCGGACCTGATCGAAGGCCTGGAGCGGGTGCTGCTTGACACCGGCCTGGAGCCGAAGTACCTGGAAATCGAGCTCACCGAAAGCCTGTTCATGAGCGACGTCACGCCGGCGGTCGAGCTGCTGCACCGCATGAAGGCGCTCGGCGTGAATCTGTCGATCGACGACTTTGGCACCGGTTACTCGAGCCTGTCCTACCTGTCGCGTTTCCCGATCGACGTGCTGAAGATCGACCGCAGTTTTGTTGCCGACATCACGCGCGACGCCAACGACGAGGCTATCGTGACCTCGATCATCGCCCTCGCCCACAACCTGAAACTGGCCGTGATTGCCGAGGGCGTGGAAACCGGCGAACAGCTCGACTACCTGCGCCGCCACGGCTGCGACGAAATGCAGGGCTATTATTTCAGCCGTCCGCTGCCGGCAGCGGAGTTCGAGCAATTGCTGGTCGAGGGACGCGGGCTGCAGGCGAGCGAGATCGGGCCGGCGCCGGAAGCGGAGCCGGCTGCGGCTCAGAACCTATCCCAGTAGGGATGAGTCGCTTTCGGCGCGCCTGACAAGCGGGGGCGGCGTTGCTCGTCGTTGCATGGCTAGCCATGCGGCCTCCTCGCGCCTTGCCCGCGCTTGCCATGCATCGCCGCCAGCTTCCTCCTCCCTACTGGGATAGGTTCTTAATCCGTAGAAAAAATTATATCTCTGTAGAAATTTCTACATCATTCCACTAGAATTGCGCTTTTCCGTAGCAACGTGGAGTGGATGAACATGGAAGATGTAGAAACCCGCCCGGAGGCACAGGCAGAGGCACGGGTGGTGCGCACCGACCTGCGCACGCGTGACCTGGTGAACCAGGCCGTGGCGTCGGTCCCGACTTTGGGTTTGCAGCGGGCGGCGGAATTCCTAGCGGCGATGAACGTGCCGGCGGAGATTGCGGTGCGTACGCTGGTGTATCCGCACCGGCGCCGCCGCGGCTAGTCTGGTGTGACGGTCACGCGCGAACAGCGAGCGGCGCGCGTGATATCGGGGCCGGCTTCGAGCCCGCCCTTCAAGCCATTCAGCTGCGCGGTTCCTGCGCCAGGATATCCGCCAGCGATTCCTGCCCTTTGGCGGTCACGCTGAAACCACCTTCTTCGCGCTCGGCGATGTGGTTCTTGCGCATCAGGAAACCGGCGACATCGGCGCCGACGGCGGCTGCCGGGTCCTGCGTCAGCGCCTTCAGCGCTTCGACACAGCTGCGCAGGAACAGCACCTGCTCGCCTTTTTCGGTCAGCTCGAGCCGGCCATTGCGGGCGTAGGCCACCATTTTCAGGCCAGCGAGGCGCTTGGCGTTGCGTCCGACACAGGCATTCACCCGGTCGCTGGCCACGCCGCCACGGATCATGCCCAGCGCGTTGTATTCGTCGGTCGTCAGTTTTTCGTTCTTCATTGCCGCTTTCAAGGTTCGTTGCGGCCGTCATGGTAACCGCCGCGACGCCCGGGGGCAACCTTGCCGATCGGCTGGCGGCTCAGCGCAGCGAACGCAGGGCGATCCAGACCAGGCCGGCGCCGACGATGCCGGCCACGGCAAGCACGCCCTGGAAGCGGCGCGAGGTGAAGCCGCGGTTGCGGCCGAGGTAGATTTTGTTGTGCAGGGAATTGCCCATCTGTGTTACTCCGAAATTCAATCATCGTGAATGGATATTATAAAAAAATCCATAAACAGGGAACGTTCGGCACCGAACATATTTGTAACTTTGTGTGAATTACAACATAATCGATGGCGCGCGCCGGTCTCGCGCTACGACTGTTAGGATTGTTCCAACATTCGCAAGCAAAGGAGCACAGCATGAACACACGTCACCAGACCACCGACCCGGCAGCCAAGGGCGGCGCCATCCTGCACGAAGACGATATCGGCAGCGGCGAGAAAACGCCGGGCGAAAAGGAAACCGAGGAAATGATCAAGGAAATCCCGCCCCTGAAGTCGGACGAGAAGCAGGACAAGAAGTAAGACAAGAAGCAGGACAAGGCCTGAGCGGGACAGGGCCAGGTTAGTAGATAGTAGAGGGCGGGGTCGAACCCGCCCTTGCTGTTTCTATTGCGGTTGTAGTGCGATTTTTATTGCGCGCGGATCGGCGGATCGGGGATCACCGGTTCCTCAACCGGGGCGTGCGCCGGATCGGGCACGTCGTCGGGAACCGGAATCGTCGGCGGGGTCGGGGTTTGCTCGGGATCGGGCGTCGAGTGGGCGCGCAGCGTCTCGCGGTCCGCGCGCGGGTCGGTGATGTCCATCATCGTCCTTTCTAGGGTCATGGCGCCGGGCAGCGCAAGCGCGTTGCCCGGACGCCGGCTGATGCCGTTTTCAGTGGTTCTGCTTTTGCTTGGCGCCGCCGCCGGCGCCTTCGCCCGTACCGGCACGCACGCGCGACTTGTCGTCGTGGCTGCTCTTGTCTTCCTTGCCGGCGCGTTTCTTCTGCAGGTCTGCTTCCGCCAGGTTGTCCGACTGCTTGTTCTGCGGGCTGCCGCCCGATTTCGATTGGCTCATCATGGTCCTCCGTGGTGGTGAAAACGTTGACGTCTGGCGCAGACTAGCATGGAAGAACCGCAAGGGTTTTCAATCGTGCGCGAGCGTGAAACCCCGGTATAGTGGCGTTTTCTTCCCATCAATTCGACCATGAAGCTGCGTTCCCTGATCCTCTCCGCCGTCCTTCCCGCTGCGGCCAGCGCCGCCCCGATGCAGCTGGCCGACTACATGGCCCTGAGCGGCCCGGCGCCGGACGCCCACGTCGCCTACGGCCCCGCCCCCTCGCAGTACGCCGAGCTGTTCCTGCCGCAAGGCGCCGGCCCCTTCCCGGTGGCGGTGCTGGTGCACGGCGGCTGCTGGACCGCGAAGTTCGGCGGCATCACCCAGCTGCGCAACATGGCCGGCGCGCTGCGCGAGCGCGGCATCGCGGTGTGGAACGTGGAATACCGGCGCGTCGACGAAGCCGGCGGCGGCTATCCCGGCATGTACCAGGACATGCATGCCGCCCTCGACACACTGCAGGCCCAGGCCGGCGCGCACCGGCTGGACCTCGGGCGCGTGGTGGCGGTCGGCCACTCGGCCGGCGGCCAGCTGGTGCAGTGGATTGCCGGTCGCCAACGCATCCCGGCCGGCAGCGTACTGCACCGCCAGCAGATGCTGCCGGTGCGGGCCGTGGTCAGCCTGGGCGGCCTGGCCGACTTGCGCCGCGAGCGGGAACTGATCAAGGCCAATTGCGGCCGCGATACGCCGGAACTGGCCGGCACGCCAAGCAAGGACAGGCCCGACGTGTATGCCGACACGAATGCCGCCGAACTGCTGCCCAACGGCAGCCACACGATCCTGGTGACGGGCGAACTCGACACGATCTCGCCGCCGCGCGTGGCCCACGACTATGCGGCGCGCGCACAAGCCGCCGGCGACCGCGCCGAGGTGGTGATCCTGCCCGGCGCCAGCCACTACGACGAGGTGGCCGCGACCTCCCCGGCCTGGCCGCAGGTGCTGGGCGCCATCGAGCGCGCCCTGGCGCCGTCGAAGCCGGCCGCGCCCGCTAGCGCGCCGCCGGCTTCGCCAAAGGCGCCCTGACCACCACATCGCCGACCGGCACGGCAACGCAGGGCAGCAGGTAGTCCTCGCGCTTTTCCTCGATCGACAGCCCCGGCCACTCGACCAGGTAGCGCACCGCGCCGCTCTCCAGGCGGCAGATGCAGGTGCGGCAGGTGCCGTTGCGGCAGGAGCTGGGCAGCGCGAAGCCGGCGGCCTCGGCCGCCTGCAAAATGGTCTTGCCGTCGGCCGGGAAGGTGCAGTGGAGCGGTTGCAGCGTGATCGTGCCGGGCGGCGTAGGATGGGAAGTGGCGTCGTGGCTCATACGCCCGATTGTAACGCCGGGGGCCCCTTCGCCGCGGTGGCAATGCCTCAGTACGTTTCCGCACAGACCGGAAAATGCCGCGCGCCTACGCTGGGGGTTCTTTCAGTACGTACGCAGGTGCCCCATGCAAAAAATCATCGCCCCACTTTTCCTCGCCGCTTGTGCCGGCGCCGCCAGCCTTGCCAGCGCCCAGGTCGCTCCGGCGGCCCAACCGCGCATGCCGACCGCTACCCAGGCAGGTGCGCAGGCAGGCGCGCAAGCACCCGCCGCCGTCCAGCCGGGCCAGCCCCTGCAAGCCGATGCCGCCGCCGCGCGCGCCGAATTCGAGCGCCTGCTGCGCGCCCAGGTCCTGCTCGACCGCCTGTATTTCTCGCCCGGCGAAATCGACGGCGAATACGGCTCGAACATGCGCCAGGCCCTGGCCAGCTTCCAGAAGACCCGCAACCTCGAAGCCAGCGGCAAGCTCGACGACGCCACCTGGACCCTGCTGAACCAGGACACCACGCCCACCCTCACCGCCTATGTGCTGACCGGCGAAGACGTCGACGGCCCCTTCGTGAAGATTCCCGAAGACATGATGGAGAAATCCAAGCTCGACAAGCTGGGCTACGCTTCGCCGCTCGAAGGGCTGGGCGAGAAATTCCATGCCAGCCCGGACCTGCTGGCGCGCCTGAACCCGGGCAAGGACTTCACCCGCGCCGGCGAACAGATCCTGGTGCCGGCCGTGCACGGCGGCGCCCCGCTGCCGCAGGCGGCCAAGGTGGTGGTCAGCGACAGCCGCAAGGTGCTGATGCTGTTCGACGGCGCCGACCGCCTGATCGCCCAGTTCCCGGCCTCGACCGGCAGCGAACACGACCCGCTCCCGGTCGGCAACTGGAAGATCGAGGGCGTGTTCCCGAACCCGACCTACAACTACAACCCGAAACTGTTCTGGGACGCCGACCCGGGCCACAAGAAGGCGACCGTCGCCGCCGGCCCGAACAATCCGGTGGGCGTGGCCTGGATCGACCTGTCCAAGCCGCACTACGGCATCCACGGCACGCCGGTGCCGAAGTTCATCGGCAAGACCGAGTCGCACGGCTGCATCCGCCTGACCAACTGGAGCGCCGCCGCGGTGGCCCAGGTGGTGGGAGCCGGCACCGACGTCGTGCTGCAGCAGTAAAGGCACGGCAGGCTTGTATTACCGCAGCCGGCGCGCGGCGCCGGGCGTATCGTCGAGGAGGTAGGGCATGAGATGGCTGGTCACATTCTTGCTGGGCGTGCTGGTGGGCGCGGGTGGGCTGTTCGTCTACCTGCGCCAGATCGCGGACGCGCCCGATCCGATCGTCATCGATGGCGGCGCCCTGCCCGCGCCGCCGGCCGCACCCGCGGCGGGCACGGGGACGCCGGATAACCCCGTGGTGCAGACCGACCTGCTCGAGGCCGACCTGCCGATCCGCCCTGCCCCGCAAGCCTCCACCGGCACGCCGTCGGCGCCGGAACTCACGGCCGACGGCAACATGCCCGGCAAGCTGCTGGTGCCGGTCGAAGGCGTCGCGTTTGCCCAGCTGACCGACACCTTTGACCAGCCGCGCGGCCAGGAACGGCATCACGAGGCGCTCGACATCATGGCGCCGACCGGCACCCCGGTGCGCGCAGCAGGCGACGGGCGCGTGGTGAAGCTCTTCAACAGCAAGCCGGGCGGGATCACGCTGTACCAGTTCGACCCGAGCGAGAAGCACGCCTATTACTACGCCCACCTGCAGCGCTATGCCGACGGCATCAAGGAAGGCCAGCAGCTCAAGCGCGGGGACCTGATCGGCTACGTGGGTGCAAGCGGGAACGCCGATCCGAACGCGCCGCATTTGCATTTCGCGGTGGTGGCGCTGACGGCCGAGAAGCAGTGGTGGAAAGGGACGCCGGTCAATCCGTATCCGATGCTGGGGGATTGAGGTCGGCGCTGCACCGTGCTCCGGCGATGACGATGTTCGTACGGTGGGGGTTAGCGAAGGAATGTCCGCCGCCACGTGGTTCACGGGCCGACTTCATCCACATCCGCGCCGACATTGATGGCGGCATACGCCCGCTGCACGGCAATCGCTTCAGCACTCGCCACGCCATACAGCTCCTGCGCCGCCTCGACCATCTTCTCGCGCGCCCCGGCGTAATCCGTGCTCGACGTGAACTTGGTGGTGTTGGCCTTGAACCAGATCCTGAAGGCCTTGTCGGTGCCGATGCCGGTCATGGCGCCTGGCGACTTCACCAGGTACTTGCTGTAGTAATCGCCATCCTTGTCCGCTTTCGAGCCCTGCGACAGGAAGTAGAACATGCGGTTGTTCGGCCCGCTGCTGTAGTGGACGTCGAGGCGGCGCAGCGCGGTGCTCCAGGCGTCCGGGCTGCTGCCGTCCTTGCTGGGCCGGTACATCCAGCGCAGCGGGGTCTGTTCGCGGCTGATCTCGGTGCCCAGCATCCAGTCGTTGCCGCCGTTCGGGATCGCTTCGCCCTTGCCGCCGGCGCGCGCGTAGGCTTCGACAATCTCGCCGCCGATGTCGGAACTCGATTCGTTCAGCCCGCCCGATTCTCCCGAATACACCAGGTCCGAGGTGGCGGCCGTCACACCGTGCCCCATCTCGTGCCCGATCACGTCGATCGAGCCGAGGCTGGTGAAGCTGGAACCGTCGCCGATGAACATGCAGGCGCAGGTGTCGCTGTAATAGGCGTTGTCGTAGGCGTTGTTGACGTGCACGGCGATGTAGGTGGCGGTATTGCGGCCGTCCAGCGATTGCCAGCCGAGTACGTTCTTGAGCGCATCGTAGGTGTTCATCAGGCCCCACATCGCGTTCACGGCGGCGGTCTGGCCGTTCTCGTTCGTGGTGGAGCCGCCGCGCACGTACTGCTTGCCGTCGCCCCAGGTGTTAGTGGCATTCGTGTACATCTTGCCGGCGCTGCTGGTGTTGTTGGCGTTGGTGATGGCCATTGCGCCGTGGGCGCCGCCGGTGCCGCGCTCGGGGTCGAGCATGCTGTACGCACCATCCTTCAGGGTGGTGCTGATCGGCACCTCGCCGTTGTACTGGCTCTTGCCGATGCCGATCACGCTCTGCACCATGCTCCAGCGGTCGATGATGTGGGCGTCCTTCGCGCTGACGATGGTATCGAAGTACAGCGGCTTGCCGTTTTGCTGCATGCGGGTGCGCACCAGGTAGGCCAGTTCGTAGTGGTCGACCACCTCGACCACGTCGACGGCGTTCAGTTCGGCTTCGAGCTTGTCGGCGGCGCCGGGCGTGCGCTCGGTGCGCATCACCGGGTAGATCAGGAGTTCGGCGGTGGGCGGCGCCACGTGGGTGGCGGCAGGCGCCGGCGCCCCGGCCGTAGCGGCGCTGGCCGGCGCCGTTGCGGCAAGCGCCGCGTCGATGGCCGCTTTGGAAAAAATGGCCGGCCTGACGCTGAAGTCGGCCGTCATCGGGCGCAGGCGGTTGGCGTTGCCGCGGCCCAGGTGCAGGCGCCGCTCCGACGCCACTTCCGAGACGATGGCGCCGGCCGCGTCGAGCACCACCACCGACTCGGAACCGAAGACGCGCAAGCCCTTGTAGGTGTGGGCGGCGCGCACCACCTGGGTGCCCTGCACGCCCGGATGCTGCCGGGTAATGGCGAAGCCGTGGTTACTGTCGAGCCCTCGCGCGCCGCGTCCGGCCGCCAGCCTGCCGACCAGCGCCGCGTTTGCTTGCGCCGAGACCGCTTTTGGCGCGCTCATCATTGGCGCGGCGGCGGCGCCGCTCGCGAACAGGGCGCCCACTGCGCTGGCAAATACGGTGGCCAACGCGCTGGCCAACAGGGTTGGG
This sequence comes from Massilia sp. BAP21, assembly GCF_057801335.1. Lineage (NCBI taxonomy): Bacteria > Pseudomonadati > Pseudomonadota > Betaproteobacteria > Burkholderiales > Oxalobacteraceae > Massilia > Massilia sp. BAP21. The sequence continues at coordinate 4,122,204 of NZ_CM173596.1, read as the reverse complement.
TGAACACGCATCTCGTCTCCATTCGAATCGCGCCGGCCGCACAGGCGAACCGGTCAATCTCGAAGTGTGGACGAGGCTGATATTTGTCTATTGCTTAAACGCAAGAAGCCCCGCCGGTTGCGCTTGCACGCAACGGACGGGGCGTCATATCGATCTGCTCAGTCTGCTCGGGCTGTTCGGCCCGGCTCGGCTGGCTCAGGCTCGCTCAGGCAACCTAGGCCAGGCGCCGCACTCAATCCCAGCGGTCGAAACGATCGGCTTCCTCTTCCTTGCCGCGTTTCAGCAGGAAATAGGCAGCCGCGCCAATGGCGCCGGCAATCGCCACCTTCTTCGCCAGCCCGGCCTTGTTGTACTGCCACTCGGACTTGATGCCCATCTCGCCGAGGATGTTCGGCACGTGGCCGTGCGCCAGGTCGTCGACCACGCCCTCGACCACCTGCACCCGGTCGGCGGCCAGCAGCAGCAGCCAGCGGCGGATGTCGCTTTCGGTCATGCTGAAGGCGGCGCGGCGGATCATGCCCGACACGCCCGACGGCGGCTGCCCGGTGCCGAACAGCTGGGTGATGCCGGGACGCTCGGTCGAGACCAGGACCTCGACGTTCTGCGGCTGCGGTGAAGGCTCGGCGATGTCGGCCGGGGTGTAGCGCGGCGGGGTGCGCTCCATCGGCACGCCGGGACGGTTTTCGCGCTCGAGGTCGGCGCCCCAGCCCTTGATGTGGCTCATCTGGTCGCGGGTCGGGCGGACGGCGCGCAGCTGCGGCTGCACCTCGGTCGTGTGGCCGTGGTGGCAGGGCTGGTCGAGATCGTGGGTATGTCCCTGGTGATCGCCGTGCTGCTTCATGTCGGTCGGGTTTTCCATGCGGCTTTCCATACGTGGCTCCTTATTTCGCAACGCTTGCCGTCACCGCGCGCACCTCGTGGGCACGTGGCGGGATCAGGATCGGCTTGATGCAGTTGTCAAGTTTGCTCGAGAAGATGTGGTACGCGTCCGACACTTCTTCCAGCGGAATGCGGTGGGTGATGATCTGCTTCGGATCGATGTGCCCGGCGCGGATGTGCTCGATCAGGCGCGGCAGGTGGCGCTTGACGCTGGCCTGGTTCATGCGCATGGTGATGCCCTTGTTCAGGGCATTCCCGATCGGCACGGCGTTGAAGGTCGGGCCGTACACGCCGACGATCGACACGTTGCCGCCCTTGCGCACCGAGTTAATGCACCAGTGCAGGACGGTGGCGGCGCCGGCCTGCATCTTCAGCAGGCGCCCGGTGACGGTCTGCGCCACGCTGCCGGCGGCGTCGCCGCCGACGCAGTCGATGCAGACGTCGGCGCCGAGCCAGTCGGTCATCTTCTTGATGTGCAGCGCCATGTCGCCGACGTCCTTGAAGTTCACCACTTCGCACTGGGCGTAGCGCTTGACGAATTCCAGGCGGTACTCGACTTCGTCGACCACGATCACGCGGCCGGCGCCGAACAGCCAGGCCGACTTGGCGGCAAAGATGCCGACCGGGCCGGCGCCAAACACGACGACCGTGTCGCCTTCCTGGATGCTGCCCATTTCGGCAGCCTGGTAGCCGGTTGGCAGGGCGTCGGTGAGGAGCACGGCGTCGTCGTCGACGATGTCGTCGGGGATGACCAGCGGGCCGACGTCGGCCATCGGCACGCGCACGTATTCGGCCTGGCCGCCGTCGTAGCCGCCGGCCGTGTGCGAGTAACCGTAGATGGCGCCGACCGCAGTGGCCTGCGCATTCGTGTTGTGGCAGTTACCGTAGAGTTCTTTCTGGCAGAAGAAGCAGGAACCGCAGAAGATGTTGAACGGCACCAGCACGCGGTCGCCGACCTTCAGGTTCTGCACGCCCGAGCCCACGTCTTCGACGATGCCGATGAACTCGTGGCCGAAGGTGTGGCCGACGCGGGTGTCGGGCACCATGCCGTGGTACAGGTGCAGGTCGGAACCGCAGATGCAGGAGCGGGTCACGCGCACGATGGCGTCGCCCGGGTGTTCGATCACGGGGTCGGGCTTGTGTTGGGCGCGAACGCGGTAAGGTCCGCGGTAATTCATTGCCAGCATACTACCTCCTCGAAAGTGTGCGATGCCCGCGGCCATGCGGACATATCAGTTCTTCCAAGCTTATGCCAAAACACCAACGTGCACGTTACCCTCAGGATAGTTTATGCAAATATTTGTTGGGATAACCCATCTATTTGCATATTTTATTCACATCAGGAAAGCACCGATTCCGCATGGCAGCGCCTGCATCGGGCCACCCTTACAGTTGGCGCGCGTCGAAGGTATTGCACTGCTGGACGTCGCCGCTGTCGATGCCGCGCCGGAACCAGCGCACCCGCTGCGCCGAGCTGCCGTGGGTGAACGAATCCGGCACCACTGTGCCTTGCGACTGGCGCTGCAGGGCGTCGTCGCCGATCGCCGTGGCGGCGGCCAGCGCGGTCTCGACGTCGCCGCTTTCCAGGATGGCCTGCTTCTGGTTGGCGTGGTAGGCCCAGACGCCGGCCAGGCAATCGGCCTGCAGTTCCAGCTTCACCGACAGCGCATTGCCCTGCTTTTCGGATGCGCCCTGCTGGGCGTTGTGTACCTGGTCGGAAATGCCGAGCAGGTTCTGCACGTGGTGGCCGACTTCGTGGGCGATCACGTAAGCCTGGGCAAATTCGCCGGCGACATTGAAGCGCTCCTGCATCAGGCGGAAGAAGCTGAGGTCGATGTAGACGGTCTGGTCGGGCGGGCAATAGAAGGGCCCGGTGGCGCTGTTGCCGGTGCCGCAGGCGGTATCGGTGCGGCCGTTGAACAGCACCAGGCGCGGCGGTTTATAGGTGCCGCCTTGTTCCTTGAACAAAGGCGCCCAGGCATCTTCGGTCATGGCGAGCACGGTGCCCACGAAACGCGATTCGCGGTCGGTGGCCTTGGGCGCGTCGGCCTGGCGCTGCTGCTGCACCTGCGGCGAAGGGCCGGCGCCGCCGCCGCCGAGCAGGCTTAGCACCACGCGCGGGTCGACGCCGAAGAAGATCGACGCCACCAAGGCAATCGCCACCGTGCCGAGGCCGATCGAACGCCCGCCGAAGCCGAAGCCGCCTCCACCGCCGCCCTCGCCGCGGCGGTCCTCGACGTTATCGCTTTCGCGTCCGCCTTCCCACTTCATCGCGACCGCCGCAGGTTGCTGGAATTCATGCTCTCACGCGCATCCTTGAGACGGAATTCCTCGTCGACGGCGAGGCCGGCGCGGGCCTCGTCGTTCAGGTGGCGTTCGTTGCGTTCGCGCTCGACTTCGCGGTCGACGCGGGCGTGTTCCTGGTCCGGTAACAGTGGCTTCATGATGCTCCTTGTGCTGATGCTTGTGCTGGATGCGTGTGCTGGATGCGTGGGGCCGGTGGCGCAGCCGGCTTCCTGCCGGCCTGGCCATGGTAGCAGTATGGACGGCCCCGGCGCGCCAGTATGTTCGGGCATTCACATAGCTCTTCCATGGCATGCGGGCAGGCGCAGTTGCGCTATGTGCGTTAGCGAACAGAGTAGCCCGGGCGAATCCTTGATGCTCGTGGCATGACCTCTTCCCTCCACGACCCCGACGCCCTGTTCGAACTGGGCCAGGCCCTGCAGCGTGCAGGCTACCGCTTCGTCACCATCACCCCCGCCAGCCACCGCCGCGTGAACGGCCGCGAAGGCAACGCGCGCGCCGGCGATTTGCGCGGCGTGTTCGGCTGGAGCCGGCCCTTCACCGAAGACACGCTGCCGGGCGAGATGCTGGCCCTGATGCGCCGCGCCGGCGTGCTGCGCGAGCGCGACGGCTACCTGTGCGCCACCGTGCGCGCCTCGACGGTCGGCGAGCGCCTGTATTTCCATTCCGCGTTTCCCACGCGCGAAGACGACGCCGTGTTCTTCGGCCCCGACACCTACCGCTACATCGCCGCCCTGAAGCGCTCGATGGAAGGCATCGCGCCGCCGCGCCGCGCGGTCGATATCGGCACCGGCAGCGGCGCCGGCGCCATCGAGGTCGCCTGCCGCTTCCCGGACTGCGAAGCGGTGGGCGCCGACATCAATCCGTTCGCCCTGTCCCTGGCCGCCGTCAACGCACGCCTGGCCGGCGCCGCCAACGTGCCGACCCTGCACAGCGATTTGCTGAAGGACCTGGACGGCGGCTTCGACCTGGTGCTGTCGAACCCGCCCTATATCCTCGACCCGTCGGAACTGCGCTACCGCCATGGCGGCGGCATGCACGGCGCGGCGCTATCGGTCGATATCGTCGAGGCGGCCTTGGAACGCCTGCGCCCGGGCGGGACCCTGCTGCTGTACACGGGCATCGCGATCGTCGACGGGCGCGACGAATTCCTGGACACGGTCCGGCAGCGGCTGGACGCATGCTGTCCCGGCTGGCGTTACGAGGAACTCGACCCGGACATCTTCGGCGGCCAGCTCGACTGCGAGGGCTACGAGGACGTGGAGCGGATCGCGGCGGTGTGGCTGCACGCAACCATGCGCGGATAAACCTGCCTGGAGAAGGCGCCGGTGGGGGGCATGCAGATCCCGCCATCTGCCAAGGTGTCTCTTCCGGCGTTCTCATTCCTTCTCTTTTCGTCTCTTTTTCTCCCTGCCATTTCGACAAGTACGAAAAGAGAGAGAAAGAGAACGAATGAGAATGCGGAATGAGACGGTTTGATGCAGGGTCCTGGACGGGCCTCCCCACCCTGCTCTTCCGCATTCGGGCGCCGGCCTCGGCATCAGGCCGGGTCCGCCAGGTGCCCTACAAATACTTGAGCCAGGCCAGGTCGCGCCGCCGGGCCTTGAAGCGCGCAAAGGCGCGCACTGCCGGATACAGCGCCAGCGTCAGCACGGCCGTCAGCGCCCAGACCTGCCACACGCCCTCCATGCGTGGCACGATGCCGCCCGCTTCCAGTCCACGCGCGATGCATTGCAGCACGTACAGGTGCAGGATGTAGAAGAACATCGGTGCGGACCCCAGTACCGCCAGCCACGCGCTCAAGCGCCCGTCCTTGCGCTCCAGCAGGAGAAGCAGGAGCAAACCGATGCCCAGCGTCAGCGCCGCGAACAGCAGCGATGGCGGATACTTGGTCACGTTGAAAAAGCTCATCAGGGTTTCGCCACTCGATGCGCCGACAACCCAAGGCCGGTCGCCATACACGTTCAGCACGCGCAGCGCCACGAACAGGCCCAGCGCAGTTGCGGCCCAGGCGAGCAGGCGCCGCCGGCGCTCCGGCGCCGCCCAGCCCTGGGCAAACCAGGGACCGCAGGCATAGCCCAGGCAAATGATGCCGATCCAGGGCAGCACAGGATACGAGGTGCGCAGGCGCAGCGTGTCGGACACCTCGATCCAGCCGCGGTCGTGCAGCACGGCCCACAGCGTATGCAGCGGGTGCCCGGCGGCGAAGTGCAGCCCATCGAGCAGGTTGTGCCCGGCCACGATCGCGAAACCGAGCGCGATTAGGGCCGCGCGCGGCAGATACACCAGCGCGGCGAGCGCCAGCATCGACAGGCCGATGGCCCAAATCACTTGCAGGTAGACCACTTGCGGCGGGAAGGACGCCGTCCAGGCGAAATTGATCACGGTCAGCTCCAGCACGACCAGGAACAGCCCGCGCTTGGCGAGGAAGCTTGATGCCGCACGCGGTCCGTCGGCCTGGCGCGATGCATACAGGAAGGCCGATAGCCCGGTCAGGAACACGAAGACCGGCGCGCACAAGTGGGCGATCAGGCGCGACACGAACAGCGGCGCCGGCGTCGTTGACACGTCCATCGGATCGGACACCTGCAGGTGCAGCAGGAAGGTCTCGCGCACATGGTCGGCCAGCATGAAGACCATGACGAGGCCGCGCAGGGCGTCGATGGCGAGGATACGGCGCCCGCTGGAATGGGCCTGGATTGCTTGCATGGGAATGGGCTGCGCCGGCAGCATCAGGTTAAGGAACAGCAGGCGGCGCGGCCGGCATGCGAACGGAAGCCGCCACGCCGCCAGGGCGCGGGACCAGCCTTAATGATAACGCACTCTTGATATCGAAGCCAGGGCCCGCTTATCCGGTCACCAGCATCGCCCCCGCCGTCACCAGCAGCACCGCGCAGAACAGCAGGCGCAGGCGCGCCGCCGGAAACTTGTGCGCCAGCGCCACGCCCGCCGACACGCTGAGGATGCCGCCGACCGCCATCGGCACGCCCACGTCCCAGGCGACGTGCTGGCCCTGGGCATAGGCGAACAGGGCGATCGCCGAACTCGGCATCACGAGGGCCAGCGCCATGCCCTGCGCCCGGGTCTGCTCCATGCGGAACAGGCTGACCAAGGCCGGCACCACCACCAGTCCCCCGCCGATGGTGAAGATGCCCGACATCGCGCCGCTGGCGATCCCGAGCAGGGGCAAGGCCGAGCGCGTCATCTGCCTGGGCGCGGCCGGCCCGGCGCGCGGCGTCGCCTTGCGCAGCAGGCCCTGGCCGAAGTAGAGGGCAAGCGCAACCAGGAACAGGGCGAACGCGACCCGCAGCACGCGCGAATCGATGCCGCTCGCCAGCCGCCCGGCCACGTAGGCGGCGACCATCGAGAACACGCTGATCGCGGCGACCGCGCGCAAATCGATGCGGTGCTTCTGGTGGTAGCGGAAGAAGCCGATCAGCACGTTCGGCACGATCATGACCAGGGCCGTGCCCTGGGCCAGGTGCTGGTCCATGCCGTACAGCCAGGCCAGGGTGGGAATGGCGATCAGGCCGCCGCCGATGCCGAGCAGGCCGCCGGCAAAGCCAAGGCCGGCGCCGAGGGCGGTATTGAAGAGAAGGATGGGTAGCGTCATGTGCATGGCGTGCGCCAGGAGGCGGAAAACGAAAAAGGCTCCCAGCGGGAGCCTTTTTTTACTACTGGCGGAGAGGGTGGGATTCGAACCCACGGTACGGTCACCCGTACGCCTGATTTCGAGTCAGGTACATTCGACCACTCTGCCACCTCTCCTTATTCGGTGCGTTGCGGTCGCTGCAAGCGAGGCCGCATTATAGCGGGGGATTTCCATTTGTGGAAGGAGAAAGATGTCGAGAGCATAAAGTTTCTTTTTCAAGACTGAAATGGCTCCCTGCGGGAGCTGGGAGGGTGGGATTCGCCTACGTTCCGCAGGCCGCCTTGGCGCGAGTACGCGCCAAGCTTCGAATCCCACGCGCAAGGCCCGCAGGGGCCTTGCTCCTCTCCGCCAGTCCATAAAAAAAAGCTCCCACGAGGGGAGCTTTTTTCATGTTCTGGCGGAGAGGGTGGGATTCGAACCCACGGTACGGTCACCCGTACGCCTGATTTCGAGTCAGGTACATTCGACCACTCTGCCACCTCTCCTACTTCGTTGCGGCGTGGTCGCTGCAAGAGACACGCATTATAGCCAGCCTCTACCGAAAACGGAAGAGCTAATTCGTTTCAAACGAATCACCCTCCCCTTTCGACATTCAGGCAGCCGGCGCCAGGCGCTCCAGCCCGCCCATGTACGGACGCAGCACTTCCGGAATGATCACGCTGCCGTCGGCCTGCTGGAAGTTCTCCAGCACCGCTACCAGGGTACGCCCAACCGCCAGGCCCGAACCATTGAGCGTATGCAGCAGCTCAGGCTTGTTCTGGGCATTGCGGAAACGTGCGCCCATGCGGCGGGCCTGGAAGCTTTCCGTGTTCGACAGCGAGGAAATCTCGCGGTAGGTGTTCTGCGCCGGCAGCCAGACTTCCAGGTCGTAGGTCTTGGCCGCGCCGAAGCCCATGTCGCCGGTGCACAGCGACATCACGCGGTAAGGCAGGCCCAGCGATTGCAGGATGGACTCGGCCTGGCCGACCATCTCTTCCAGCGCCGCGTACGACTGCTCGGGATGGACCACCTGAACAAGCTCGACTTTATCGAACTGGTGCTGGCGGATCATGCCGCGCGTGTCGCGGCCGTAGCTGCCCGCTTCCGAACGGAAGCATGGCGTGTGCGCGGTCATGCGGATCGGCAGCGCGTCGAGCGGCACGATCTCGTCGCGCACGATATTCGTCAGCGACACTTCCGAAGTCGGGATCAGGTAGAAGGTCTCGCCCTCGCCTTCCGCGCCGCCCTTCTTCACCGAGAACAGGTCTTCCTCGAACTTCGGCAGCTGGCCGGTGCCGCGCAGCGAATCGGCATTCACCATGTAAGGCGTGTAGCACTCGGTGTAGCCGTGCTTGTCGGTGTGGGTGTCCAGCATGAACTGGGCCAGTGCGCGGTGCAGGCGCGCGATGCCGCCTTTCATCACCGAGAAGCGCGAGCCGGTCAGCTTGGTCGCGGTGTCGAAGTCCAGGCCCAGTTTTTCGCCGATGTCGACGTGGTCTTTCACTTCGAACTCAAAAGCAGGCGGCATGCCGACCTTGCGCACTTCGACGTTGCCGGTTTCGTCCTGGCCGGCTGGCACCGACTCGTGCGGCAGGTTCGGGATGGCTTCCATGAACTCGGCCATCTTGCGCTGGACCTCGGCCAGCGAGACCTCATTGGCCTTCAGCTCGTCGCCCAGGCCGGCCACTTCGGCCATCACGGCGCTCGTGTCTTCGCCTTTGCCCTTAAGCATGCCGATCTGCTTGGACAGCGAGTTGCGCTTGCCCTGCAGCTCTTCGGTGCGGATCTGGATGGCCTTGCGTTCGGCTTCCAGGGCGTTGAAGGCATTCACGTCGAGCTGGAACTTGCGGGTCGCCAGGCGGGCGGCGACGTTGTCGATGTCTTTGCGGAGGAGTTGGATGTCTATCATTGTCGGCTTCTGCGAGGCGTATGTCGAAAACGCAATTGTACCAAGGGGGCAGCGTTTCCAAAGCGTGATTTACATGCGTAATGGATGAGCTGCCCAGGGGCGGCCCGCTTCAGCTTTCTTCGCCCTGCGCGTCGGCGTCGAGCTGGCGCAGGAAGGCCAGCTTGTCGGCCACCTTGGCCTCGATCCCACGCGGCACCGGCTGGTACCAGCGCGGCTCCGGCATGCCGTCGGGCAGATAGGTTTCGCCGGCCGCATACGCGTTCGGCTCGTCGTGCGCGTAGCGGTATTCGTGGCCGTAGCCCAGCTCCTTCATGAGCTTGGTCGGCGCATTGCGCAGGTGGACCGGCACCTCGCGCGACTTGTCCTTGCGCACGAACGCCATGGCGGCATTGAAGGCGTTGTAGCCGGCATTGCTCTTCGCGGCAATGGCGAGATAGATCACCGCCTGCCCCAGCGCCAGTTCGCCCTCGGGCGAGCCGAGCCGTTCATAGGTAGTGGCGGCGTCGTTCGCGATCTGCAGCGCGCGCGGGTCGGCCAGGCCGATGTCTTCCCAGGCCATGCGCACGATGCGACGCGACAAATACTTGGCGTCGGCGCCGCCATCGAGCATGCGGCACAGCCAGTACAGTGCCGCGTCCGGATGCGAGCCGCGCACCGACTTGTGCAGGGCCGAAATCTGGTCGTAGAAATTGTCGCCGCCCTTGTCGAAGCGGCGCGAATTCAGGGTCAGCGCGTTGTCGACGAACTCGCCGGTGATCGTCGTGATGCCCGAGGTTTCGGCCGAGGTCTTGGTCTGTTCGAGCAGGTTCAGGAAGCGGCGCGCGTCACCATCGGCATAGCCGACCAGGGTATTCACCGCGACCTCGTCGAACGTCAGGTGCTTCAGTACCCTTTCCTGCGCACGCTTCAGGAGCTGGCGCATCTCGTCGTCGTTCAGGGCTTTGAGCACGTAGACCTGCGAGCGCGACAGCAGCGCCGAATTCACTTCGAACGACGGGTTCTCAGTGGTGGCGCCGATCAGCGTGACGAGACCGGACTCGACGAAGGGCAGCAAGGCATCCTGCTGCGACTTGTTGAAGCGGTGGATCTCGTCGATGAACAAAATCGTGTGCTTGCCGCGCGCCAGGTACTGCTCGGCCTGCTCGACGGCGGCGCGGATGTCCTTCACGCCCGACAGCACGGCGGACAGGGCGATGAATTCGCAGTCGAAGGCATAGGCCGTCAGGCGCGCCAGCGTGGTCTTGCCGACGCCGGGCGGGCCCCACAGGATCATCGAGTGCGGCTTGCCCGACTTGAACACCAGGTTCAGCGGCTTGCCGGGACCGAGCAGGTGGCTCTGGCCGATCACTTCATCGATGGTGCGCGGGCGCAAGGCTTCGGCCAGCGGGGCCGCGGGTTCGTGCTTGAACAGGTCATCCATGCGGCGCTCCCCGAATGGGTGCCGGAACGGCGAAATAGTGCGAATGGTTGTGCATGCAGCTAGTGTAGCCGATGCCTGCACACGTCGCGAAGTGCACGCATGCCGGGCGTCCTCGCACACTTGATCCAGGCCTGGCCCACCCATGAAAAAAGCCGCCCGGTCGGGAGCGGCTGCGGATGGCAGGCTGCAGCCAGGCGCGTCAGTTATTGATGACGTCCGCGCCCTTCGGCATCTCGAATTTGAACTGCTGGGCGCCCAGAGACGGGTTGCGCTGGAAATTGGTGAATTTCAGAACCGAGGTCTGGCCGAAGGTATCCTTCAGTTCCATTGCCTGCGGAATACCGTCGCGCAGGCCGATGCTGATCTGCTCGAAGGTGGTGTCGCGCGCCTTTGGCACGGCGCTCAGCCATTCCAGGCCGTCGCGCGTGCCTGCTTCGGACAGGGTGAAGTTCTTTTCCAGGTCGTTGCTGCCGAACAGAATGGCGGCCGGCGAGGAACCCAGGGCGTTGCCGAGCTTCCTGGTGGTGACCTGGTTCAGGTCCTTGTCGTAGATGTAGAGCTGCTCGCCGTCGGCCTGCAGCACTTGTTCGTAAGGTTTCTGGTAGGTCCAGATGAACTTGCCGGGACGGGCGAAGACGAAGCTGCCGCTCGAGGCAGGCGTGGCCTTGCCATTGGTGGACTTGCGCTGCTGTTGCTGGGTGAATTCGCCCTTGGCGGATTTGGTGCCGGAGACGAAGGATTTGAATTGGTCGAGGGCGGCGGCGTGGGCGGAGCCGGCCAGGGCCAGGGTGGCGCTGGCGATCAGGGTGGCGATAGTCGTTTTCGTGTTGTTCTTCATCGTGGTCCTTTTTTGCGTTGGGGTGTGCGTGAGCATGACCGCGTGGGCACAGGTGCCTTGCGCGGCCCGGCCCACCCTACCAGGGCGGTATGCATACCGCGCCACGAGGGTGGACGCCAGCGACCCGATTAATGGGCATTACTCGGCACTGGTGGCGGGCACGAGGATGTCGCGGTTGCCGTTTGACTGCATCGGCGAGACCACGCCGCTCTGCTCCATCTGTTCGAGCAGGCGCGCGGCGCGGTTGTAGCCGATGCGCAGGTGGCGCTGGACCAGCGAGATCGAGGCGCGGCGGTTCTTCAGCACGACCTGCACCGCCTGGTCGTACATGGCGTCGGACTCGCCGCCGCCTTCGCCGGCCGTGGCATCGCCGCCGGCGCCGCCCTCTTCCAGTGTGCCGCCTTCCAGGATGCCTTCAATGTAATTCGGCTCGCCCATCGATTGAAGATGTTTTACAACTCGATGCACTTCGTCGTCCGAGACAAAGGCGCCGTGCACGCGTACCGGCAGGCCGGTGCCCGGCGGCATGTACAGCATGTCGCCCATGCCGAGCAGGGTTTCGGCGCCCATCTGGTCGAGAATGGTGCGCGAGTCGATTTTCGACGATACCTGGAACGCGATGCGGGTCGGGATGTTGGCCTTGATCAGGCCGGTAATCACGTCGACCGACGGACGCTGGGTCGCAAGAATCAGGTGGATCCCCGCCGCACGCGCCTTCTGGGCGATACGCGCAATCAGTTCTTCCACCTTCTTGCCGACCACCATCATCAGGTCGGCCAGTTCGTCGATGATGATGACGATCGTCGGCAGCTTTTCCAGCGGCTCGGGATTGTCCGGCATGATCGAGAACGGGTTCGGAATGTGTTCTTCCCGCTTCGTTGCTTCGGCGATCTTGGCGTTGTAGCCGGCCAGGTTACGCACGCCTAATTTAGACATCAGCTTGTACCGGCGCTCCATCTCGTTCACGGCCCAGTTCAGGGCGTGGCCGGCCTGGCGCATGTCGGTCACCACCGGCGCCAGCAGGTGCGGGATGCCTTCGTACACCGACATTTCCAGCATCTTCGGGTCGATCAGGATCAGGCGTACGTCGGCCGGGTCGGACTTGTACAGCAGCGACAGGATGGTGGCGTTGATGCCGACCGACTTACCGGAGCCGGTGGTACCGGCCACCAGCAGGTGCGGCATCTTGGCGAGATCGGCCACCACCGGTTTACCGGCGATGTCCTTGCCCAGCGCCACGGTCAGGTTCGAGGCCGAGTCATTGTAGACCTTGGAGCCGACGATTTCCGTCAGGCGCACGATCTGGCGCTTCGGGTTCGGCAGTTCCAGCGCCATGTAATTCTTGCCCGGGATGGTCTCGACCACGCGGATCGAGGTCAGCGACAGCGAACGCGCCAGGTCGCGCGCCAGGTTCACGATCTGGCTGCCTTTCACGCCGGTGGCCGGTTCGATTTCGTAGCGCGTGACGACCGGGCCCGGATAGGCGGCCACGACCGCGGCTTCGACGCCGAAGTCCGACAATTTCTTTTCGATCAGGCGGCTCGTGAATTCCAGCACGTCGACGGCCACGGTTTCCTGGGCCGGCGGCGGTTCGTCCAGCAGGGCCAGCGGCGGCAGGGCCGAGTCGCCGGGCAAGTCGCGGAACAGCGTGGTCTGCTGCTCCTTGACGGCGCGCTCGCCTTTCGGCACCGAGATCATTTGCGGCTCGATCTTGATTGGCGCCAGGACCGGCTCGGCAGCGCCGGCCGCAGCCGGCGCGCGCGGCGGCTTCGGTGGCGGCGCGCTGCTCGAGAAGTCCTCGTCCAGATCGATGTACGCGGGCACGTCGTCGTCCGGCTCCAGGCGCGGCTCCTTCATGGCCGGGCGCGCCGGGGCCGAGGCGGCCGCCTTGCTCAGTTCCAGCTGGGGCTCGGCGCGCAGGGCCGGCGCCGGCTGCTTTTCCACGTGCCTGGCGCGTTCGGTGACCACGGCTTCGTCGCGCTTGACGGCGGCGGCTTCACCCTGGCGGCGGTCTTCACCGGCTTCCATGCGGCGGCGGAACCAGTCCAGCGTCATCTCGGCCGACTCGCCGATGCGTTCGGCCACGGCCAGCCAGGACACCTGGAAGAACAGCGAAAAGCCCAGGCCGAACAGCAGCAGCAGGAGCAGCGTGGCGCCGGTAAAGCCAAAGGCGACCTGCGAGGCGTGGCCGAGCAGCTGGCCGAGCACGCCGCCCGGGGCGCGCGGCAAATCGACGTCCCAGGACCACATGCGCAGGTATTCCAGGCCGACGCTGCCGGCGAACATCAGGGCGAAGCCGATCCAGCGAATGATGAATTCGTCCTGGTGCTCGGGTTCGCGCGGGGCCGGATCGGTGTCTTTCAGGCGCCGGTAGCCGCGCCAGACGGCGCGCAGGAACAGGCCGCCCCACCACCAGGCGGAAAAGCCGAAGATAAACAGCAGCAAGTCGGCGAGCCAGGCGCCGGCCTTGCCGCCGAGGTTGGCAATCTGCGGCACGGTATTCGCGTGCGACCAGCCCGGGTCCGCCTTGTTGTAGCTCAGCAGGATCAGGACGAAATACAGGAAGGCGACCGCCATGGCGATCCAGCGCGCTTCCAGCAGGAGGCGCGCAAGCCTGCCCGGCAGCGGAGCGCGGCCGGCCGTATTGCGGGGGACATTCGAGGGAGGGGCGGAACTCTTCTTGCTCATGCTGCGTGGTGCATTCATCTTCGCGATTGCGGAATCCAGCCATTCTAAGGCATATATTGCCAAGACGGCCTCATCATTCATGCTTGTGCGCATCATCGTCTATAATCTGCGTTGTATTCGACGACGAAATCACTGTCTTGATTCTGCGCGTCCCGCCCCCAGTTTCCAATTTTCCACATCATTTCCTCTGCTCTCATGACCACTAAGAAACACGCCAAAGTCCTGATCCTCGGTTCCGGTCCTGCCGGCTACAGCGCCGCCGTCTACGCCGCGCGCGCCAATCTGCAACCGATGCTGGTCACCGGTGTCGAACAAGGCGGTCAGCTGATGACGACAACCGATGTGGAAAACTGGCCGGGCGACCCGCTCGGCGTGCAGGGCCCGGAACTGATGCAGCGCCTGCTGCAGCACGCCGAGCGCTTCAACACCGAGATCGTGTTCGACCACATCCACACGACCTACCTGAACGAAAAGCCGATCCGCCTGGTCGGCGACTCGCACGAATTCACCTGCGACGCCCTGATCATCGCCACCGGCGCCTCGGCCCAGTACCTGGGCCTGCCGAGCGAACAGGAATTCATGGGCCGCGGCGTCTCGGCCTGCGCCACCTGCGACGGCTTCTTCTACCGTAACCAGGAAGTGGCGGTCATCGGCGGCGGCAACACCGCGGTCGAGGAAGCCCTGTACCTGGCCGGCATCGCCTCGAAAGTGACTTTGATCCACCGCCGCGACAAGTTCCGCGCCGAGCCTATCCTGGTCGACCGCCTGATGGCCAAGGTTGCCGAAGGCAAAATCGCGCTGGAACTGAACCACACCCTGGACCAGGTCGTCGGCGACAACAGCGGCGTGACCGGCCTGAAACTGAAGTCGACCGAGAATGGCGCCGACAAGGAACTGACCGTGCACGGCCTGTTCGTGGCCATCGGCCACAAGCCGAACACCATGATCTTCGAGGGCCAGCTCGACATGCACAACGGCTACATCAAGACCCGCAGCGGCACCGAGGGCATGGCCACGGCCACCAGCGTGCCGGGCGTGTTTGCCGCCGGCGACGTGCAGGACCACATCTACCGCCAGGCGATCACCAGCTCGGGTACCGGCTGCATGGCTGCGCTGGATGCGCAGCGCTACCTGGAAGCCCTGGGCGAGTAAGGAGCGCGGAGACTGACGATGGCGGGCATGAAGGACTTTGCCGATCTGAAATCCTTGCGCGACCAGCTCAAGGAAGAAGAACGCGTGCGCGCCATCGAACAGGCCGCGCGCGAACGGCGCGAACGCATCGCGCGCGAACGCGCCGTGGAGTTTCGCGGTGCCATGGACGGCGTGACGAAGCTGCCGGAATCGGACCGCTACGTCTACCGCCCGGTGCAGGAAGCGCTGCTGCGCGCCACGCCCGAGCAGCGCCGCCTGAGCCAGGAAGAAGACGATGCCCTGGTGCTGCAGGAATCGCTGTCCGACCTGTTCGACGTCGACGGCCTGCTCGACGACGATCCCACCCTCAGCTATGCGCGCGAGGGCGTCGGTCCGGATGTGGTGAAAAAACTACGCAAGCGTCACTGGCCCATCCAGGACGAACTCGACCTGCACGGCATGACGCGCGACATCGCGCGCGGGCAGGTGGGCGACTTCATCCGCCGCAGCATGCGCCGCGGGGTGCGCTGCGTGCGCATCATCCACGGCATCGGCTACGGTTCGCCGAACGGCGAGCCGGTGCTGCGCTCGGTGGTGCACAGCTGGCTGGTGCAAAAGGACGAAGTGGTGGCCTTCTGCGTGGCCAACCGCGCCGACGGCGGCCATGGCGCCCTGGTCGTGCTGCTGAAGCCGGCGCTGGATCGCTGACCTTTCGTATTGACACTGGCTTGTGTCAGAATACCCTCATCCGGTGCACCGCCTTCATTCTTTAGTACTATCGTGAAACAATCCGGTGCGCTCCCAGTGGTCATCGCGTTGTAGAATGCCAGCGTAGCTGTCCAGCCCCCCCCCTAAATAGAAGGGAATACATTGAAGTCGATTCAGGCCGTCCCGATGCCTGTGCCCGCCCAGGTAGACCTGGCGAACTGCGCAGAAGAACCCATCCACGTTCCGGGATCGATTCAACCACACGGCTTTCTCGTGTTCATGGATGCGCAGGGTAGCGTCGAAGGCTGGAGCGCGAACGTGCCCGCCGGTCTGCTGGCGTCCCTGCAACTGGGCCGCCCTTATACCGAACTGCCCTTGCCGGCCGCCTGCGCCGAACTGGTTGCCGAGTGCGCCGAGTCCGCGGGCGAAGGCGAATGCGCGCCGATGGTGGCGGCGGTGATGGTCGACGGCTGCGGTTTCGACGCCATCGTGCATGGTACGCATGGCCGCATCGTGGCCGAGTTCGAGTCGCGCGACGTGCCGGCCGACGAAGTCGCCCTGTTTGCCGTGCGCGCCCACAGCTCGATCGAGCGCGTGCGGCGCCAGCGCAGCATCGAGGGCCTGCTGGAAACGGCGGTGCGCCAGGTGCGCGACTTCACCGGCTTCGACCGCGTGATGGCCTACCGCTTCCGCGAAGACGACAGCGGCGACGTGGTGGCCGAGGCGCGCCGCGACGACCTCGTCCCCTACCTCGGCCAGCGCTATCCCGCAGGCGACATCCCGGCCCAGGCGCGCCGCCTGTACGTGCTCAACACCCTCCGCATGATCGCCGACATCGCCTACACCCCGGTGCCGCTGCTGGGTGCGCCGGATGGCGCGCCGCTCGACATGAGCTTCGGCGTGCTGCGCAGCGTCTCGCCGATCCACGTCGAATACCTGCAGAACATGGGCATCCAGGCCTCGATGAGTGTGTCGATCGTGATCAACGGCCGCCTCTGGGGCCTGCTGGCCTGCCACCACATGACGCCGAAGCAGGTGCCGCACGCGATCCGTATGGCGGCCGACGTGCTGGCCCAGGTGCTGGCCTCGACCGTGCAAAGCATCGAGGCGCGCGCCGACGCCGAACTGGTGGAGCAGTCGGCGCGCGTGCGCACTGCCCTGGTCGAATCGCTGCTGATCGACGAGGAACCGCTCGACGCCCTGGCCCACCACGCCGAGGCCCTGCTGGCGGCAACCCGCTCGCAGGCCCTGGTAGCGGTCCACAATGGCAAGGTCTTCAGCCACGGCCCGGTCGAGCGCGACATCGCCGAAGCGATCGTGCGCGCCCTGCCGCCGGAAGCGAGCGACATCATTACCTACGACGCGCTGGACGAATGGCCCCTGGCGGTGCAGGCCAGCCTGGGAAAGTGGGTCGGCATGCTGGCCCTGCCCTTCGATCCGCCCGGCGGCGGCTGGTGCCTGCTGCTGCGCACCGAGCAGATCGAGCACGTGTCCTGGGGCGGCCGTCCTGAAAAGACAATCCAGCACGGTCCGCTTGGTGCGCGCCTGACCCCACGCGGCTCGTTCGACGCCTGGCACGAAACCGTGCGCGGCCGCTCGCACCCCTGGGAAGCGGCGGTGCTGGAAAATGCGCGACTGACGCAATCGGAACTGCTGCGCGCCTCGAACGCACGGCGCGCCCAGACCGAATCCACGCGTGCCCAACTGCTGGCCATGCTGGGACACGACCTGCGCGACCCGCTGCACTCGATCAACATGGCCGGCACCCTGATCGAGCGCGGCAGCACGCAGTCGACCCTGGGCCGCCGCATCCAGTCGTCCAGCAACCGCATGCAACGCCTGATCGGGCAAGTGCTCGACATGAGCCGCATCGACGGCGGCATGGGCCTGGGCATGACGCTGGCGCCGCTCGACGTGTCGGCGCTGGTGGAAGACGTGATCGACGAGTCGCGCATGGCTTATCCGACCATCGACTACGTGTTCGCCAATCCGGGCCCGGTCTTCGTGCGCGCCGACGGCGGGCGCCTGGCCCAGGTGCTGACCAATTTGCTGAGCAATGCGCGCCACCACGGCGAAGTCGGTCGGCCGATCGTGGCCGGCCTGACCAACGCGCATGGCTGGGCCGAGCTGACGGTGTCGAACGCGGGCGCACCGATTGCGCCGGACGTGGCGGCATCGCTGTTCAATCCCTTCAAGCGCACCTCGCTGCACAACCCGCGCAACCGCACCGGCATGGGCCTGGGGCTGTATATTGCGGCGCAGATCGTACGCGAGCACGAGGGCGAGATCGCCTACCGCTACGAAGAGGGGCAGGCAGGCGGCCGGGTGATCTTCAGCGTGCGCCTGCCGCTGGCCGAGATGGAACGCGCCGGCCCGACCTGAAACGCCGGTGTGCGCGTGCAGGGCGGGCTCCGCACGCGCTCCCTACCGCAGGAGCCCGCTGCATGTTAGGCTAGCAACAGTCCAACTGCGCACTCCTTGCATGACCCTCATCAAGTTCATCGAAATCGTGGCAATCCTGGTCGGCGCTTTTTCTGGATTCATCGAAGCACGGCGCAAGCGCATGGACCTGGTGGGGGTGTTCACCGTCGCTTTCATCGCCGCCTTCGGTGGCGGCACCCTGCGCGACATCCTGCTCGACCGCCGTCCGCTGTTCTGGGTCACGCACCAGGAATACGCGATCGCCATCTTCGTGCTGGCTCTGATCGCCTCGCCGCTGATCCGCACCCTGCGCCATATCGTGTCGGAACGCCTGATCGTGATCGCCGATGCCGTGGGACTCGGCCTGTTCTCGATTGCCGGCACCTCGGCCGCGCTGGACGCCAACATGCCGATCTTCATCGCCTCGATGATGGGCGTGATCACGGGGATTTTCGGCGGCGTGCTGCGCGACATCGTCTGCAACGAAGTGCCGATGGTGTTCAGGGACGGTAAACCTTACGCCCTGTGCGCCTTCCTCGGCAACTGGATGTTCCTGATGATGGGGATCTACACCGATGTCTCGCACGACTTCGCGCTGTGGACCAGCGCCCTGTTCATCAGCGCGCTGCGCTTGATTACCTGGAAGTTCGATATCCAGATGGGGCGATGAACCATGCATTTTGTTCTTGCATGACTTGCGCTGACGGGCGGCGCTTCGATACCGCGCCTTTGTAGGGTGGGCTCTCGAGCCCACGCTGTACGGCAACAATGTGCCGAAACGTCTTCCGGGACGCCAGGTCATGCGGCGTACCCGGTGACGCCGCATGGTATCTACCGCTGACACCGCGTGGGCTCGAGAGCCCACCCTTGTATCTTGACCGAGTTGGTGGTTAGCTACTGCCAGCAGAGGTGAAGACCAGCTTGGGCCCACCCTTAAGGCTCGACCTTGGAAGGTAGATCAAGCCCTTCACCTCGTTCCCACACCATGCCAAACACTGGACGGTAGCCAAGGGCAATGACCCTGTATGCACAAGGAGAGTGGGTGTGTTGATCGAGGACGCAAGGAGAATTTATGTTTTATCTAGGTGTAGACGTTGCCAAGAAAAACCTTGACTGCATGCTGCTCGATAGCGAGACCGGCAAGCTCAAGTCGAAGAGTAATATTCCAAATACAGCTGCTGGCTTTGTGGAGTTGCTTGACTGGCTGAACGAAAAGAAGGCGTCCAATCCACACGTGGTGATGGAGCCGACAGGGATGTATCACGAAGCCGCTGCATTGGCCCTGGCCGATGCTGGACTGGTCGTATCGCTGGTTAATCCAGCTCAGCTGCGCGCTTTCGCGCAAGGACTGGGGGTGAAGAACAAGACCGATAAGCAAGACAGTGCGGTGCTGGCTCGCTTCGGCATGGCCCAAAATCCTGCACCATGGCAGCCACCATCGCCGTCAGCACGTCACCTCAAAGCCCTGCTGGCGCGCCGTGATGCAGTCGCCGACGATCTACAGCGCGAACGCAATCGCAAGGAAGCAAACGACTTTAGCTCGGTACCAGAAGCTGTAAGCGCCTCTATTGCAGAATCAATCGCTTTTCTGCAGGCCGAACTGAAGCGGTTGGAAAAGATGATTGCCAAGCACATCAATGACGACCCGGACCTGCGCAACAAGAAAGAACTACTCGAAACGATACCTGGTGTCGGTCCTCGTGTTTCGACCCATATGACGACGTTATTTGCTGGTCGAACGTTTGAGAGCGCCGAGCAGCTGGCAGCCTATCTGGGGCTCGTGCCAGTTGTATGGGAGTCAGGATCTTCGGTACGTGGCCGGCCGCATATGTCGAAAGCCGGCCCTGCTTACTTACGCAAAGTGCTGTACATGCCTGCCGTCGTGGCAACACGCTGTAATCCGCATATTAAGGCGCTGACTGAGCGACTGCTCGCCAAAGGTAAAACCGCGATGGCCGCAATTGGAGCCGCTATGCGCAAGCTGGCACACCTGTGTTTTGGTGTCATCCACTCCGGCAAGCCCTACGACCCAAAATTTGCATGTAGGGCTTGACGGGTAAGACGGTATCTACAACACCTTACACCGCGTCTGGCCCAGTTTCGCCAGTACGGATGCGAATCACCTGCTGCACGTCCTGCACGAAGATCTTGCCGTCACCGATCTTGCCGGTACGCGCCGCCTTGATGATCGCGTCCACCACCTGGTCGGTGATGGCGTCATCCACCACCACTTCGATCTTCACCTTCGGCAGGAAGTCGACCACGTACTCCGCGCCGCGATAGAGTTCGGTATGCCCCTTCTGGCGCCCGAAACCCTTCACTTCGGTGACGGTCAGGCCGGTGACGTTCACGTCCGCCAGCGCCTCGCGCACTTCGTCGAGTTTGAAGGGTTTGATCACGCAGGTGATCTGTTTCATGTCTGCTCCTTGTTCAACAATGGGTATTTAGTCGGGAATCCTGGCCAGGTCGTCGAGCCACACCGTGGCCTCGGAATCGCTCGGCGCGCGCCAGTCGCCGCGTGGCGACAGCGAGCCGCCGTTGCCGACCTTCGGCCCGTTCGGCACGCAGCTGCGCTTGAACTGGCTGGTCTTGAAGAAGCGCCACAGGAAGATGCCGAGGTTGCGCTTGATCGCGGCCAGGTCGTACTCGTTGCGCGCGCCGTGTTCGTCCGGCCAGCGGCCTTCGTGCCGCGCGCGCCAGGCGGAATACGCCAGGAAGGCGACCTTGGTCGGCGCGAAGCCGTAGCGCAGGATGTAGTACAGATTGAAGTCCTGCAGCTCGTAGGGCCCGATCACGTTCTCGGTCACCTGGGCCGGCTGGTCTTCTCCCTCCTTGCCCGGCACCAGCTCCGGGCTGATCTCGGTGCCGAGGATGTTCAGCAGCACCTCGGTGCCGCCGGCCACCACCGACTCGGTCTCGGCCACCCAGCGCACCAGGTGCGAGATCAGGGTCTTGGGCACGCTGGCGTTCACGTTGTAGTGCGACATGTGGTCGCCCACGCCATAGGTGCACCAGCCCAGCGCCAGCTCGGACAAATCGCCGGTGCCGATCACGATCGCGCCCAGGTGGTTCGCGAGCCGGAACAGGTGGTTCGTGCGCTCGCCGGCCTGCACGTTTTCGAACGTGACGTCGTACTGTTCCTTCCCTTCGGCGAACGGGTGGTTCAGGTCCTTCAGCATCTGGATGCAGCTCGGGCGGATGTCGATTTCCTGGGCCGAGCAGCCGACCACGCGCATCAGGTCGTGCGCCTGCCTCAGGGTGCGCCCGCTGGTGGCGAAGCCTGGCATGGTATAGGCCAGGATGTTCGTGCGCGGTAGGCCCAGGCGGTCCATGGCGGCGGCGCAGACCAACAGCGCATGGGTCGAGTCCAGCCCGCCCGAGACGCCGATCACCACCTTCCGGATGCCGCTCGAGGACAGGCGCTGGATCAGGGCCTGGACCTGGATGTTGTAGACCTCGGTGCAGCGCTCGTCGCGCAGCGCGCGGTCGGCCGGCACATAAGGGAAGCGCTCGATCTCGCGCTGCAAGGGCAGCGTGCGCTCCAGCGGCAGCGCCAGGCTGAAGCGCTGCACGCGGAACTTCGCCACCTCGGCGCCATGGCGCGCCGCCGACTGGGCAAAGGTGGTGGCGCGCATGCGCTCCTGCGACAGGCGCTCCAGGTCGACGTCGGCAAAGATGGTGTGCGACTCGTCGAGGAAGCGCTTCGATTCGGCCAGCAATTCGCCCTTTTCGTAGATCAGCGACTGGCCATCCCAGGCCATGTCGGTGGTCGACTCGCCGCGCCCGGCCGAGGTGTACAGGTAGGCCGCCATGCAGCGCGCCGACTGCTGGCTCACCAGCTGGTGGCGGTAGGTACTCTTGCCCACCAATACGTTCGAGGCCGACAAATTGACCAGCACCGTGGCGCCGGCCATCGCCGCGAACGAGGACGGCGGCACCGGCACCCAGACGTCTTCGCAGATCTCGACGTGGAAGCGCAGCAACGGCAAATTCTCGACCTCGAACACCTGGTTCGCACCGAAGGGAATCATCTCGCCGAACAGTTCGACGCAATCGACGTTCGCGCTGTCGGCATTCGAGAACTGGCGCGATTCGTAGAATTCGCCGTAGTTCGGCAGGAAGCTTTTCGGCACCAGGCCGAGCACGCGGCCGTTCGCGACCACGGCCGCACAATTGAACAGCTGGTGATTGACCCGTAGCGGCAGGCCCACTACCATCGCCACGGGCAAGGCGTTAGACGCCTCGACCACGGCGGCCAGGGCCGCTTCGCAGGCGTCGAGCAGCGCACGCTGGTGGAACAGATCCTCGCAGCTGTAGGCCGACAGCCCCAGCTCGGGGAAGGCCACCAGCGCCGCGCCTTCATCGGCCGCCTGGCGCGCCAGCGCGAGGGTCTGCTCGACGTTGTAGGCCGGGTCGGCGATGCGGCAACGCGGGATGGCAACCGCCACGCGGGCGAACTGGTGCGAGTAGAGGTTATAGAATGGCTTGTTCATCTCGTAGTCTTTCGCATGGCAAGCGGTGTGCAAGGCCCGGCCCGGCACATCGGCCCACCCCTCTCCTGGTTATGGAAACAGTCTGGACGTCATCTTGAACGCCACTTTTAATTATCGCACGCATATCGTTTCATCCTTGTCCGAAATCGGCCAGGCTGCCTGGGATGGCTTGCTGGCCCTGCAGGGCGAGGCCAATCCCTTCCTGTCGTATGCCTTCCTGCATGCGCTGCACGAATCCGGCAGCGCCTGTCCCGATACCGGCTGGCAGCCGCAGTACATCGCGCTGTACGATGGCGAGGACCTGGCCGCCGCCCTGCCCCTGTACGTGAAAGGACACTCCTACGGCGAATACGTGTTCGACTGGGCCTGGGCCGACGCCTACCAGCGCCACGGCCTTGAGTACTACCCGAAGCTCTTGTCGGCGGTGCCGTTCACGCCGGTGGCCGGACCGCGCCTGCTGGCGCGCGACAGCGATGCCCGCGCCGCCCTGATCGAGGTGCTGCGCGCCACCCAGCAGGCCACCGAGGTCTCGTCGACCCACATCCTGTTCCCGCCCGAGGAGCACGCGCGCCAGCTGCAGGAGGCCGGCTTCCTGCTACGCAGCGGCGTGCAGTTCCACTGGCTGAACAATGAGTACGCCGACTTCGATGCCTTCCTGGCGACGCTGGAACAAAAGAAGCGCAAGAACATCCGCGCCGAGCGGCGCAAGGTGAAGGAAGCCGGCGTCCTGATGCGCCGGGTGCGCGGGGCCGACATCACCGATGACGAGTGGCGCTTCTTCAACCGCTGCTACCGCCACACTTATGCGGCGCATTACTCGACGCCCTACCTGAACCTGGACTTCTTCCGCCGCATCGGCGCCGCCATGCCGGAAAATATCCTGCTGGTGATCGCCGAACGCGAAGGGCGGCCGATCGCGGCTTCGCTCGTGATCCACACGGCCGACACCCTGTACGGGCGCTACTGGGGCGAGATCGAACACGTGCCCTGCCTGCACTTCGAGGCGGCCTATTACCAGCCGCTGGAATTCTGCATCGAGCAAGGGATCAAGGTGTTCGAGGGCGGGGCCCAGGGCGAGCACAAGATGGCGCGCGGCTTCCTGCCGACCCGCACCTTCTCGGCGCACTGGCTGGCCCACCCCTCGTTCGCGGATGCGATCGAACGTTTCCTGGAGCGTGAAGCGGGCGGGATCGACGACTACATGGACGAGCTGAACGAGCGCAACCCGTTCCGCAACGCGGCCGGCTGACGATGTGTCAGACCGGGGTCGGCCCGATCCCGGCTTCGCGCCGCGCGCTGGCCAGCAGCACGAAGGCGAACACGATCTCGATCAGCGCGCCGGCCGCTGCGCCCAGCACCGGCGGCGCGTTCAAACTCGCCAAGCCATAGCCGGCCAGCCCGAGCACGGCCCCGATCATCCAGAACATGCGGTTGCCGTAGAGGGTGTGGAAGCAAAGATAGCGGCCGCCGATCACGAGCAGCATCGCCGGGAAGAACAGTTCGATGCGCCAGAGCGCGATGCCATAGGCGAGCGGCAGCATCGCAATCATCCAGAACGTGGTGGCCATTGCCAGCGCGCCGAGCGGATTGCCGGAGGTATGACGGCCCGGAGCGCCCAGCAGGCGCGTGCACAGCACCGCGATCGGATGGATGAACATGCCTCCGACGAACAGCGCCCATACGGCGCGCTGCGGCGACAGCCAGGCTGCGACGCAAGCGGCCACGGCCCAGACCGAACCGGAGACAAGTACGCCCGGGGCGCCGCCCAGGTAGCCGGCACGCATGTCGCGCTGGCAGGCATCGAGTGTGGCAAGACCGGGGCGGGCAAGGTTCATGGCGTTCTCCAAGTGAATTGCATCTCATCCTGCCACGACTGCGGTGGCAATCAAGCTGGCCTGGCGCCTCAGACGAACAGCGAAGGCTGGCTGTCGGCATAGTCGCGCAGCAGGTTCCACACCACCTTCACGCGGCGCAGCCGGTACAGGTCGGTCGGCGCGGCCAGCCAGAACGAGCGCTCGGCATGGAAACCCGGCAGCACCTGCACCAGCTTGCCGTCGTCGGGCACGGCATACGGCGGCGCCATCATCAGGCCCATGCCCAGCGACGCCGCCTCGATCTGCGCCGTCATGCCCGAGCAGCACAGGCGCCGCCGCGGCGTGAAGCCGAGTTCACCCATGTAGGACAGTTCGCGGCTGGCCAGGCGGTCCTGCACGTAGTCGACAAAGTAATGCTGGGCCAGGTCGGACTGCTGGCGGATCGGCGGATGCCGGTCCAGGTAGCCGGGCGAGGCGTACAGGTAGAAGCGGAACGAGGCCAGGCGCGTGACCATGTAGCGCCCGGTGGTGGGCGGGTCGAGCATGACGCCGAGGTCGGCCTCGCGGTTGGCGAGGTTGGCAAAGCTGGGCAGCGCCAGCAAGTCGATCGACAGGTCCGGGTTGGCGTCGAGCAGGTCCGCCAGCAGCGGCGCCACCACCTTCACCCCAAACACTTCCGGCACGCCCAGGCGCACCACGCCGTGCGCCGCCACCTCGGCCCCGCCGAGCTGCTCGGCCGCGGCCAGCGCCGCGCCCTCCATCGCCTCGGCGTGGGGCAGCAGCGCATGGCCCATCTCGGTCAGTTCGTAGCCTTCGCGCGAGCGGTCGAACAGGGTCGAGCCGAGTTCCTTTTCCAGGCGGTCGATGCGGCGCGCCACCGTGGTGTGCTCGACGTCCAGCCGGCGCGACGCGCCGGACAAGGTGCCGGCGCGCGCCAGCTCGAGGAAGAAACGCAGGTCGGTCCACTCAGGCAGGCTGTTCATCGGCGCATTTGCTCAGTTATCAAAATAGATCAAGACGACCTATTGTGCACCAGTGCACATTCCTCCTGCAATCACTTCCCTCGATCCGCCGCCAGAGCACGAAAATTGTGCGCTTGCAGCATTTTCCCTCGCTGCCATGGGGGCCGGGTCTGCACCGAGCCGGTGCAAGGCCTTGTGCAAATTCGCACACAGGGTGGGCGGATTGTTATCTTTTCAGCCAAACCGGACCGAGGCACACTGCTAGCCGTGCGTGAAAGAGCAATAAGCCGAGCGTGCGCCGCCATTCCAAAAACAGGAGACAACGATGCGTCTGACAAATAGAAAAAAGAAGCTGCTCTACCGTTCCGCCGCCGCCCTGCTGGCCCTGTCCAGCGGCGCGCTGGGCGCTGCCCACGCCCAGCAATCCTCGGGCGCGCCCGCACCTGACGGCGAAGCCGCCTCGGACATCCAGAAGGTGGTCGTCACCGCGCGCCGCCGCGAAGAATCGTTGCAGGACGTGCCGGTCTCGGTCACGGCCTTTTCCGCCGACCAGTTGTCGAAGCAGGGCGTGCCCGACGTGACCGCCCTGGCCCTGGCGCTGCCGAACACCACGCTGAAGGCCTCGCGCGCCACCAACTCCACCCTCACCGCCTTCATCCGCGGCGTCGGCCAGGCCGACCCGCTGGCCGGCTTCGAGTCCGGCGTCGGCATCTACATCGACGACATCTATCTCGCCCGCCCGCAGGCCGCCGTGGCCGACATCTACGACGTCGAGCGCATCGAGGTGCTGCGCGGCCCGCAAGGCACGCTGTATGGCCGCAACACCATCGGCGGCGCGGTCAAGTACGTGACCCGCAAACTGGGTTCGCAACCCGACGTGCGCCTGCGTGCCACCGCCGGCAACTACGGCCAGCTCGACGGCGTGGTCACCGCCAGCACCCCGCTCAGCGACACCGTCCGTATCGGCGGCACGGTGGCGCGCTTCAAGCGCGACGGCTTCGGCACCAACCTGTACACCGGCGCCGAGAACTACGACAAGGACGTCACCGCGCTGCGCCTCTCGACCGAATTCACGCCGAGCGCCGACCTGTTCATCCGCATCGCCGCCGACGGCACGCAAGACGACTCGAACCCGAAGAACGGCCACCGCCTGACGGTCGGCCGCACCAGCGGCGCGCCGATCCTGTCGAACGAATTCGACACCCGCGCCAACCTGACCCAGGCCCTCGGCCACGACCAGGACGTCAAGTCCTACGGCGTCTCGGCGCTGGTGGAATACCGCTTCAACGACCAGTTCAGCGCCAAGTCGATCACGGCCAGCCGCAAGGACAAGTCGTACGCGCCGATCGACTTCGACGCCCTGCCCGTGGTCGACATGGAAGTGCCGGCCCTGTACACCAACAAGCAGTTCAGCCAGGAATTCCAGCTCACCTATACCGGCGAGCGCATCCAGGGTGTCGCCGGTTTGTACTACATCGACGCCAACGCCTACAACAAGTTCGATACCGTGCTGGCCGGCCTCGCGCCAACCTCGACCTTCACCAGCGGCGACATCGACACCAAGGCCTGGGCCGCCTACTTCGACGGCAGCTACAACTTCACCGACGCCTTCAGCCTGTCGCTGGGCGGGCGCTACACGGTCGACGAGCGCACCGCCTCGATCTACCGCCAGATCTACCTGGGCCTGGCCGGCTCGCCGGAGATGGGCAACCCGGGCGCCATCCTGTTCCGCACCGACACCGATTTCCGTAACGGTACGCTGCAGCGCAAGGACAAGAAGTTCACCCCGCGCGTGGCCCTGGGCTACAAGGTGAATGCCGACCACAACGTCTACGCCTCGTATTCCGAAGGCTTCAAGGGCGGCGGTTTCGATCCGCGCCTGAACATGGTCGGCACCCGCCTGACCGAAGCCCAGGCCCGCGCCGGCTACGAGCCCGAAACCATCGAAACCTATGAACTCGGCCTGAAGTCGGCCTTCAATGGCGGGCGCATCACCACCAACGCCGCCGTGTTCTACAGCGACTACAAGGACGTGCAGATCCCGGGTTCGGTGGCGATCGACACCAACGGCGACGGCCGCGACGACAGCTTCGCCGGCGTGACCACCAACGCCGGCAAGGCCAAGATCAAGGGCGTCGAACTGGAAGCGATCGCCAACATCACGCGCGGCTTCACGATTGCCGGCATGTATAGCTACATCGACGCCGACTACAAGGAATACATCGTCGCCGGCGTGAACGTGGCCGACCAGCGCGTGTTCCAGAACACGCCGAAGAACTCGGCCAACCTGCGCGCCAACTACGACATCGCCCTGCCCATCATGGGCCACAACGGCAAGGTCTCGCTGATCGGCAGCGTGTCGTACAAGGGCGCCACCAACCAGTTCGAGACCGTGTCCCTGCTGGACCAGCCTTCGTATAAATTGTGGGATGCCAGCATCGTCTGGACCCGCGCCGACGGCAAGATCCGCGCCGGCATCCACGGCAAGAACCTGAACGACGAGCGCTACAAGACCGCCGGCTACCTGTTCCCGACCCTGGGCAACGAGGGCACGCTGACGGCCTTCTACGGCAACCCGCGCACGGTCTCGGCCACCCTCGAGTACCGCTTCTAGACTGTTCCGCTTGCGTGGGCATCCGGGCGCCGCCCGGCCCGGGTGTCCTCGCCTTCGTTTCTCTCACCCGACGAACCAACAGGATTTGCCAGCGTGCCGAACTTCACACCTCTCCGTTTTGACAGCAGCGACGGGCTGGCGCTGTATGCACGCGACTACGCCCCCCAGGCCGGGGCCGAGCCTGCTCCGGCACGCCTGCCCGTGATCTGCATCCACGGCCTGACCCGTAATTCGGCCGACTTCGACGAACTGGCCCCGGAAATCGCGCGCCTGGGCCGGCGCGTGCTCGCGCTCGACGTGCGCGGACGCGGCCACTCGGCCTACGATCCCGACCCGGCCAACTACAACCCGGTGGTGTATGCCGGCGACGTCGTCAAGCTGATGCACGACCTCGGCATCGCGCGCGCCGTGTTCGTCGGCACCTCGATGGGCGGCCTGGTCACCATGACGCTCGCCATGCGCCACCTCGACCTGATCGCCGGCGCCGTGCTGAACGACGTCGGCCCGGTGCTGTCCACCAAGGGCCTGGCGCGCATCGCCGGCTACGCGGGGCGCTGCAACGTGCTCTCGACCTGGGACGACGCCGCCGGCTACCTGAAGGACATCAACGCCTGCGCCTTCCCCGGCAACTCCGATGCGGAATGGGGCAAGTGGGCGCGGCGCGCCTTTGCCGCCAACGACGCCGGCGCGCTGGCCCTGCGTTACGACCCACGTATTGCGCTGTCCTTGCAAACGGGTAAACTCAAGCCGACCTCGCTGGCGGCGCGCATGGCCTTCCGCCGCCTGGCGCAGCGCCGTCCGACCCTGCTGGTGCGCGGCGCCCTGTCCGACCTGGTCGAACCGGACCAGGTGGCATGGATGCGGCGCGCCGCACCTGCCATGGCCTACGCCGAAGTCCCGGACGTCGGCCATGCGCCGATGCTCACCGAACCGGCGGCGCTGGACGCGATCCGCGGGTTCCTAGCCCAGCTTCCATAAACACAGAAATAAAATCAGATCGACAGGAGACAACATGAAGCACCTGATCAAACCTCTCTCGGCCGCGGTACTCGCCACCTTCGCCATTGGCGCCACGCCCTATGTCATGGCCGCCGGCCCCGACCTGAAGATCGCCCTCATCGCCGGCAAGACCGGCGCCCTCGAGGCCTATGCCAAGGAAACCGAGACCGGCTTCATGATGGGCCTGGAATACCTCACCGGCGGCAAGATGGAAATCAACGGCCGCAAGCTGAAGGTCATCGTCAAGGACGACCAGAGCAAACCCGACCTCGGCCGCACCCTGCTGGCCGAAGCCTATGGCGACGACAAGGCCGACATCGCGGTCGGCACCACCTCCTCGGGTTCGGCGCTGGCGATGCTGCCGGTGGCCAAGGAATACAAGAAGGTCCTGATCATCGAGCCGGCCGTGGCCGATGCGATCACCGGCGACAAGTGGAACAAGTACATCTTCCGCACCGCGCGCAGCTCGATGCAGGACGCGATGGCGGCGGCCAGCACCCTCAAGCAGGGCAGCGTCGGCTTCCTGACCCAGGACTACGCCTTCGGGCGCGACGCCATCAAGGCCGGCAAGGAAGCGCTGGCGGCCACCGGCAGCAAGGCCAGGGTGGTGCACGAAGAGTACGCGCCGATGACCACCACCGATTTCACCGCCTCGACCCAGCGCCTGTTCGAC
Source organism: Massilia sp. BAP21 (assembly GCF_057801335.1). NCBI lineage: Bacteria > Pseudomonadati > Pseudomonadota > Betaproteobacteria > Burkholderiales > Oxalobacteraceae > Massilia > Massilia sp. BAP21. Next base: position 4,092,720 of record NZ_CM173596.1, on the reverse strand, counting down.
GCCCTGAAGGACAAGCCGCAGCCGCGCGTGCTGCAGATCGTCTGGGCCGGCCCGAACCCGATGAACAAGCTGGCCGACATGAAGCCCGAGCGCTACGGCATCCACCTGGCGCCAGGCGGGAACATCCTGCCGGTGATGAAGACCTGGAAGAACTATGCCGGCACCGAAGGCACCATCTATTACTACTACGCCTTTCCGAAGAACAAGATGAACGACTGGCTGGTGGCCGAGCACCAGAAGCGCTTCAAGGCCCCGCCCGACATGTTCACGGCCGGCGGCTTCGCGGCGGCCAGCGCTGTCTACACCGCCCTGTCGAAGGTCCCGAGCGGGAACAGCGAGCAGCTGGTGGCGGCGATGGAAGGCATGTCCTTCGACACCCCGAAAGGCAAGATGAGCTTCCGCAAGGAAGACCACCAGGCGCTGCAATCGATGTACCACTTCCGCATCAAGAAGAACCAGGCCAACGAGTGGGACTTGCTGGAACTGGTGCGCGAGATCCCGGTCACCGACATGCCGCTGCCGGTGAAGAACAAGCGCTGACATGGCGGCCACCGACCAAGCCCCTTCGCTGTCGACGCGCGACCTGACGATCCGCTTCGGCGGCCACGTCGCTGTCAACGCGGTGACGGCGGATTTTTATCCAGGCACGCTGACCGTGATCGTCGGCCCGAACGGGGCCGGCAAGACCACCTATTTCAACCTGGTGTCGGGCCAGTTGCCGGCCACCTCGGGCAGCGTGCTGCTGGGCGGCCAGGACGTGACAAAGGCTGGCGCCGCACGCCGTACCCGCCTGGGCATCGGGCGCGCCTTCCAGCTCACGAACCTGTTCCCGAACCTGACGGTGATGGAAAACGTGCGCCTGGCGGTGCAGAGCCGCGCCGGGCTGGGCATGAACATGTTCTCGGTGTGGTTCGGGTACAAGGAACTCATCGCGCGCGCCGAACATTACCTGGAGCGCGTGGCGATGTTGGCGAAGCGCGAAGCGCGCGTCGGCGCGCTCTCGCACGGCGACCAGCGCAAGCTGGAAGTGGCGATCCTGCTGGCGCTGGAGCCGCGCATCCTGATGTTCGACGAGCCGACCGCCGGCATGAGCGTGGACGAGGTGCCGGTGGTGCTGGAACTGATCCAGTCGGTCAAGCGCGACACCACCAAAACTGTGCTGCTGGTCGAGCACAAGATGGATGTAGTGCGCCAGCTGGCCGACCGCATCATCGTGCTGCACAACGGCACCCTGGTCGCGGACGGCAACCCGCATGAAGTGATGCAATCGAAGATCGTACAGGAAGCCTATCTTGGAACACCCGACACCGAACCCGCCGCTGCCCATGGCTGAACCCCTGTTGCGCCTCTCGGGTGTGCACACCCACATCGGCCAGTACCACATCCTGCAAGGCGTGGACCTGGTGGTCCCGCGCGGCGGCCTGTCGGTGCTGCTCGGCCGCAACGGCGCCGGCAAGACCACCACCCTGCGCACCATCATGGGCCTGTGGAAGGCCAGCGCCGGCAGCATCCATTTCGACGGCCAGGACATCGGCAAACTGGCCACGCCCGACATCGCCCGCCTCGGCATCGCCTACGTCCCGGAAAGCATGGCCGTGTTCTCGGACCTCACCGTGCGCGAGAACCTGCACCTGGCCGCGCGCAGCGGGCCGATGGACGAGGCGCGCGTGGAGTGGATCTTCGGCTTCTTTCCGGCCCTGAAAAAATTCTGGAACTACCCGGCGGGGAACCTCTCGGGCGGCCAGAAGCAGATGGTGGCGATCGCCCGCGCCATCGTCGAGCCGCGCAAGCTGCTGCTGGTGGACGAGCCAACCAAGGGCCTGGCACCCGCCATCGTGCAAAGCCTGATCGCCGCCTTCCGCGAACTGAAGGAGCACGACACCACCATCCTGCTGGTCGAGCAGAATTTCAATTTCGTGCGCTCGCTCGGCGACACCGTGAGCGTGATGGACGATGGCCGCGTGGCCCACGCCAGCACGATGGCGGCGCTGGCAAACGACGACGCATTGCAGCAGCGCCTGCTCGGCCTGTCGCTGGCCGCACACCAATAGGACCTCTATCATGAGCGCTACTCTCCCTCGCACGCCGGCCGCACCGGCTGCCATGCCGCCACCGCAGGCCGATGCGCCCTTGCCGAGCGCGCCGCGCGATATCGCGCCGGTGCTGCTGGTGCCCGTGCTGGCCCTGCTCATGCTGCCGCTGGTCGGCAGCTTCCCGACCTGGGTCACGCTGACCGTCGCCGGCCTCGCCATGGGCATGATGATCTTCATCATGGCCAGCGGCCTGACCCTGGTGTTCGGTTTGATGAACGTGCTGAACTTCGGCCATGGCGCCTTTGTCTCGGTCGGCGCCTTTGCCGCCACCCTCGTGCTGCTGCCGATGCGCGGCTGGCTCGAAATGGATTCGCTGCTGGTGAACCTCGGCGTGCTGGCCCTGGCGGTGACGGTGGCGATGCTGGTCACGGCCCTGCTCGGCTGGGCCTTCGAACGCGTGATCATCATGCCGGTGTATGGCCAGCACCTGAAGCAAATCCTGATTACCATGGGCGGCATGATCGTCGCCGAGCAGCTGATCAACGTGATCTGGGGCGCCGAGACCATCCCGCTGCCGCTGCCCACCAGCCTGCGCGGCGCCATCTTCCTCGGCGACGCGGCCATCGAAAAATACCGGCTGGTGGCGGTGATCGTCGGGCTGGTGGTCTTCGCCGGGATGTTCCTGGTCCTGAACCGCACCAAGATCGGCCTCCTGATCCGCGCCGGCGTGGAAAACGGCGAGATGGTCGAAAGCCTGGGCTATCGCATCCGCCGCCTGTTCGTGGGCGTGTTCGCGGCCGGTTCCGCGCTGGCCGGCCTGGGCGGCGTGATGTGGGGCCTGTACAAGGAAACCCTGTCGGCGGCGATGGGCGGCGAGATCATGATCATGATCTTCATCGTGATCATCATCGGCGGCCTGGGTTCGGTGGGCGGCTGCTTCATCGGCGCCCTGCTGATGGCGCTGGTGGCCAACTACGCCGGCTTCCTGGCCCCAAAAATCGCGCTGGTCTCGAACATCATCCTGATGATCGCGATCCTGCTGTGGCGCCCGGCCGGGCTGTATTCGAAGATGCGGAGCTGAGCATGATGAACCGACTTCTCTCCGGCGACCTGCCGCGCAGCCGCATCCTGTCCGCCGTGCTGGTCCTGATCCTGCTCGCGCTGGCGTTCGCACCCTTCCTCACGAGCGGCGCGCGTCCGCTGAACATGGCGGCCACCATCTGCGTCTACATCGTGCTGGTGGCCTCCTACGACCTGCTGCTCGGCTACACCGGCATCGTCTCGTTCGCGCATACCATGTTCTACGGGATCGGCGCCTACGGCATCGGACTGGGTCTGGCGTCCGTCGATGAACCGACCTGGGGCGTGGCCCTGAAAGGCCTGGGGCTGGCACTGCTGCTGGCCCTGGTGCTGGCCTTTGTCGTCGGGCTGTTCGCGCTGCGCGTGCGGGCGATTTTCTACGCCATGATCACCCTGGCAGTGGCCTCTTCGTTTGCCGTGCTGGCGTCGCAACTGTCGGATTTTACCGGCGGCGAGGACGGCAAGACCTTCAGCGTGCCGGAAGTGCTGACGCCCGGCTTCACGCTGGTGGAAAACGAGGTATTCGGGCGCGCCATCGACGGCAAGCTGCTCACCTATTACCTGGTGTTCTTCGGCTGCCTGCTGCTCTTCCTGTTCCTGCTGCGCCTGGTGAATTCGCCCTTCGGGCGGGTGCTGCAGGCGATCCGCGAAAACGAGTTCCGCGCCGAGGCGCTGGGCTACCGCACCGTCGTCTACCGCATCTGGGCCAACTGCCTGGCGGCACTGGTGGCGGCCCTGGCCGGCGCGCTGATGGCGTTGTGGCTGCGCTATGTCGGACCCAAGACTTCGCTCGGCTTCGAGGTGATGACCGATATCCTGCTGATCGTCGTCATCGGCGGCATGGGCACGATGTACGGCGCGGTGGTGGGGGCGGCGCTGTTCATCCTGGCACAGAACTACCTGAAAGAACTGATGGCGCATGGCTCGAGCGCGCTGGAAGGCGTGCCGCTGCTGGCGGCCGCGCTGCATCCGGACCGCTGGATGCTGTGGCTGGGCGTGCTGTTTGTGCTGTCGATCTATTTCTTCCCGGTCGGGATCGTGGGCAAGATGCGGCTGCGCAGCTATTTCGCAAAACGCTGACGCGTTTTCAGGGCGCGAACGGCTCCGTTCGCGCTCGCCACTCCTGCCTGATTATCTCCTGTGTTCGCAGGGGTGGACATTCGTAGTGCTGGCATTTAGCCAGCCCTACGAATGCCCACCCTGCCGCCCCTCCCGCCAAACCGCCGAGTTACAGCACACCTTGAATAAAGATCAAGGTTCGCTCTTGTTCAGCTCATATGATGAACTGAACCATGGCCTCGTGTCAGCCAGGCGCGAGTTCGATGCCATCCCTCTGGCTTCGCATGAAAGCTCACCCATGAACACACTCAAGTCGTACGCAGCGGCCGGCGCGCTTGCGCTGGCGGCACTTGCGCCCGGGGTCGCCAGCGCCGCGGGCGTGGAAATCCTCAACGAAGGCTTCGACAACGTCGCCTCCCTCCCCGGCTGGACCCTGGTCAATAACAGCGTGCCGCCCGGCACCAACTGGTTCCAGGGCAATGCCGACGTCTTCGGCGCCCAATCCGGCGCGCCGAACGCCTATGCCGCCGCCAACTACCTCGGGGCCGCCAACGGCCAGGGCGTGGTCGACAACTGGCTGATCACGCCGCTGCTAAACCTCACCGGCCTGACCAGCTTCTCGTTCTACACCGCGCACGAGGCCACGCCCGGCTTCTCCGACTTCCTGGAAGTGCGCTGGGCGGCCGGCAGCAGTGGCGGTACCACCGCCTTCAACACCCTGCTGGCTACCTTCGGCGGCGTGGGCTCGCCCTACCCCACCGACTGGACCGCCTGGAGCAGCAACCTCGACCTCCAGGGCGAAGGCCGGTTCGCGTTCCGCTACGTCGGCTCCGCCGATAGCCTGAACTATGTCGGCCTCGATACGGTCCGAGTAGTCACGGCGGTGCCGGAACCTTCGCTGTACGCAATGCTGGCCCTTGGCCTGGGCGCCCTGACGTTCATGCGCCGCAGGCAGGCTGACTGAAGCAAACCGAGCAATTCAACGCGTTCCGGAGACCCACCATGTCATCCAAAAAAATGTTAGCGGCGCTGCCCCTGGCCGCCATCTGCCTCATGCCGCATCACGCCTCAGCACAGGACCAGCAAGGCATGGTCGTCGTCCGCGACGCCCAGACCGGCCAGCTGCGCGCCCCCACCGCGGCCGAAAGCCGCGCCCTCGCACCCAAGTCGACCGCCGCGATGGCGGCGCCGGCACGTCCGGCCATGGTCACCCATCCGGGCGGCGCGCGCCAGGTGCGCCTGGGCGAGCGCGGCCTCGTGTATTCGGTGGTCACGCGCGACGGCGACGGCAAGCTCAGCGACGAATGCGTCCATGGCGCGCAGGCGGCCGAGCATGCCGTGCACGACCATGCCGCGCACAGCCGGCAAGACGGCCAAGCCACGCAGGCACACGATGACAAGGAGGGTCGCTATGAAGTCCGCTAATTCCCTGCAGCGCCCGGCCGCCGCCGCATTTTCAGCTGCGCGTGCCGTTGCCCTTGCCCTCGCCTTTGCGGCATTCGCCGCGCCCGTGCAGGCGGCCACCATCACCATCGTCAACCAGAACGCGCCCGGCATCGGCTTCAACGACCCGACGCCGGCCACCCCGGTCGGCGGCAACCCGGGCACCACACTCGGCCAGCAGCGCCTGTACGCCTTCCAGTACGCCGCCAACATCTGGGGCGCCACGCTCACCAGCAACGTGCCGATCCGCATCGGCGCCTCCTTCGTGCCGCTCTCGTGCACCGCCAACAGCGCCGTGCTCGGCTCGGCCGGCGCCAACGAGATCTGGTCCGACTTCACCAACGCGCCGCGCCAGAACACCTGGTACCCGAGCGCGCTGGCCAGCAAGCTGGCCGGGGTCGACGTCGCCACGCCGGGCGAGCCACACATCATCGCGCGCTTCAATTCGCGCCTTGGCCTGTTCGCCGACTGCCTGCCCGGTTCCGGCTTCTACCTCGGCACCGACAACAACGCCGCCGGCCAGATCGACCTGGTCACCGTGCTGCTGCACGAAATGGCGCACGGCCTCGGCTTCCAGACCTTCACCGACGACGAAACCGGCGCCGAAATCCAGGACATCCCCTCGATCTGGGACCACTACCTGGTCGACAACCGCAGCGAGCGCCTGTGGGTCGACATGACGCCGGCCGAACGCGTGGCCTCGGCCATCAGCGGCGACGGCCTGTCGTGGAACGGGCCGATCGTCACCGCGGCCGTACCCCAGGTGCTCGATCCGAAATCGCGCCTCACGGTGGCCGGCAGCGCCGCCGGCAACGCGGCCGGCAATTACGAAGTGGGCGACGCCTCCTTCGGCCCGCCGCTGGGCGCCACGGCCGTCACCGGCCAGCTGATGCCGGTGGTCGAGCAGCCAGACGGCACCGGCCTGGCCTGCACCGCGCTGAACGAGGTGAATGCGCTGGCGGTACGCGGCAACATCGCCCTGGTCTCGCGCGGCAGCTGCGACTTCGTCGCCAAGGCGCGCAACGTCCAGGCTGCCGGTGCGATCGGCATGGTTGTGGCGGATAACGCGCCGGGCGAAGCGACCGGCATGAGCGGCGACGATCCGAACATCACGATCCCGTCGGTACGCATTACCCAGGAAGCCGGCAACACCTTGCGCGCCGCGCTTGCTTCGCGTTCGCGTACCCGTTCCGGCGTGACGGCCAGCCTCGGCATCGACCCGACCCGCCTGGCCGGCACCGACGCCCAGCGCCGCATCCTGATGTACACGCCGACCACCAATGCGCCGGGCTCGTCGGTCTCGCACTACACGACCGATGCCAAGCCAAACCAGCTGATGGAGCCGTCGATCAACTCGGACCTGTCGCACACGGTCACGCCGCCGCGCGACCTGACCTATCCGCTGCTGCAGGACATTGGCTGGTAAAGGTGGTTGGGGAAATTTAGCCGCTGAATTTAGCCGCTGAACTCGGCCGCGAGATGATGGTGATTCGCGCTGGCTAAACGCGATGGCGGAAGGCTGTCAGGCGGTCTTTGAATAGCGGCGGCAGCAAAACAAAAGGCCGGCCACCCGAGGGTGCCGGCCTTTTCCATAGCGCCGCTGGGGCGCGTGGATATTACTGCTGTTGCTGCTTGGCGTTGTAAGCCTTGACGCCGTTGACGATCTCGGCCTTCGCTTCTTCCGGACCAGCCCAGCCCTCGACCTTGACCCACTTGCCTTTTTCGAGGTCCTTGTAGTGCTCGAAGAAGTGCTGGATCTGCTGCAGGCGCAGGTCTTGCAGGTCTTCCGGCTTTTGCCAGTGGCTGTAGATCGGCAGGATCTTGTCGACCGGCACAGCCAGCACCTTGGCGTCGCCGCCGCCTTCGTCGGTCATCTTCAGCACGCCGATCGCGCGGCAACGCACGACCACGCCAGGGATCAGCGGGAACGGGGTGATGACCAGCACGTCGCATGGGTCGCCGTCGTCCGACAGGGTTTGCGGCACGTAGCCGTAGTTGCACGGGTAGTGCATCGCGGTGCCCATGAAGCGGTCGACGAAGATCGCGCCGGTGTCCTTGTCCACTTCGTACTTGATCGGATCGGCGTTCATCGGGATTTCGATGATGACGTTGAAATCGTTCGGCACATCGCGGCCGGCTGGGACGTTGTTCAAGCTCATGGAGTGTTCCTTGGTTGCTGAAGATTCAATAAAGGGAAGCATTATATCGAATAGGCATGGGCTTGTGCGGTGCGGTGGGGTGCCGTGCGGCATTGGAGTTTGAAAGCCGGTGCGCGAGCGGTAGTGGGGCTGTTGCCTGTGCCGTTCGTGGTGTGTTTGATCCGCGTGGGCACGGAGTGCCCACCCTACGGATGAGGTCGCGGGTTCGGCACTGCGTGCCTCGAAAAGGAAACCCGGGCGTTAGCGCATCGGTTTGTGGCCCGGAACCTTTCTCGTAGGGTGGGCACTCGTGCCCACGCGGATTCAGCACACCAATAACGGTACAGGCAACAGCCCCATTACCGCGAGATCAGTGTTCCTCAACTTCAGCCACAGCCGTTGGCGAATTCAGATCAAAGAATATTCGCCAACGCACTATGCCGATAATGCCCCGCCGCCTTCGCATCCTGCCCCAGCGCCTCGTGCAGCTGGGCCAGCTTCAGGTGCACGTCGCGCACCATCGCCGAATCCGTCGCATCCGACAAGGCCTGCTCCAGGTAGCGCTGGGCCTTGCCCCACAGCTTCTGGCGCAGGCACAGCGAGCCCAGAGCGAACGCCAGTTCCGCGTCGTTCGGGCGCTCGCGCAGCCAGCCTTCGCAGTTCTCGATCTGCGCCAGCAGCGTGGCCGATCCCGCCGGCCCGGCAGCATCGCGGTAAGCCCGCACCACACGCTCGTCCCAGCCCGCGCGCAGCGCCTCCTCGGCAATCACGCGTGCCTCGTCGTGCAGGCCGCTGGCATTGAAGGCGGTAGCGGCGCGCGCCGCGATGTAGGGCTGGGTGCGGTCCGCCGCCGGCACCTCGGCCCACACGCGGCGGATCGCCTCCGGATCGTGGCCCTCTTCCGACAGCAGCGCCTCGTAGGCCAATTCGCGCAGGCGCGCCGCCAGCGCCGGGTGCAGCGCCTTGCGTTTATCCAGGATGCGCACCAGGCGCAGCACTTCCGGCCAGTTGCGCGCCTGCTGGTGCGCCTTCATCGACCACTGCAGCGCGTGGATGTGGCGCTGGCCGCTGGCGTTCAGTTCGTCGGCCGCCTGCAGCGCCGCTTCCGGCTGGTGGTCGTCGACCAGCAGCTCGATGACGGTCATCAGGCGCGCCGTCTTCATGCTGTTGTCGCCGGCGATGCCGGCCAGCCAGGCGTCGCGCCGCGCCGGTTCGCGCATGCGGTGCGCGGCGCGGGCGCCGATCAGGGCAGCCAGGCCGGCGTTCTCGGGTAGCTCGGCGGCGCGCATGGCGGCCTTTTCGGCGTGGCCGAAGCGCCCTTCGAGCAAGGCCTTCAGGGCGTCGCGCAGGCCCTTGTTGCCTTCACGCTCGCGCTTGCGCAGACGGTAGGCGGCCACGCGCTGCGGCATGCGCAGCGTCGAGCGCACCGCGCGCACCAGGCCGTACAGCATCAGGAACAGCAGCGCCAGCAGCACCACGAACAGGTTCAGCGACATGTCGATCCGGTGCGGCGGGTAGAACAGCACCACGTTGCCCGGATTGAAGCGCGCCGTCACGGCGATGCCGATGGCGGCGGCCATCAGGGCGACTAACCAGAGGAGTAAACGCATGGATCAGGGCTTCGTCTTGTAGTTGCGCACGGCGTTCAGGCTGTCGGCCAGCGTCGGCATCTCGATCGACAGGTTGTTCGCCTGCACCTGGCGCAGCGCCGCCTGCGCCTGCTGGGTCGTACGGGCCCGCGTGTCGAAATACTTTTCCAGGGTCTGGCGCGCGGCGGTCAGGTCGTCGCCGAAGGTGCCTTCGTCGCGCGACAGCAGCGCCATGCGCGCGTTCAGCAGGCGCAGTTTCAGGTTTTCGCGCACGAAATAACGCTGGTCGGGCGACAGCATCAGCGCGTCCGGCGTGTTCACGCTGCGCACGCGGATCAGCTGGCGGATGTCGTCCCACATTTCCTGGGTCCAATTGCGCCAGGTCTGCACCATGCGCTCGCCCACGCCCAACGGCGCCGGCGCAGCCGCTCCGGCCGGGCCGGATGCCACAGCGCTCTTCTGCTGCACGCGCGTTTCGCGCACCGGCGCGGCCGGCAGCAGCGGCTTTTCGTCGGATACCAGCGGCAGCGTGTCGACCTGGGCGATCACGCTGTCCAGGCGCACGGCCACGCCGGCCAGGTCCACCGCCGGCAGGGCCTTGAGTTTTTCCATGTCGCTGGCAATCGCCCGGCGCACGGTGATGAACTGCGGCTTGTCGGAGCGCGACAGCGAACGGTCGGCATTCTGCAGCGCGATCAGCGCGCCCTGCACGTTGCCGGCCAGTTGCAGCTGCTGGCTGGCCGTCGACAGCACCTGCTCGACTTCCGACAGCGCCCACTCGTCGCGGCTCTTCGACAGGTCCTGGTAGAGCTGCTCGAGCGCCAGCTGCTGGCTCTGGCTCTCCATCTGACGGCTTTCCAGCACGCCCACCTTCAGTTGCAGCGCCTTTGACTGCTCGGCAACGTCGCGCGCCAGCGAAGCGGTCTCGGCATTGATCTCATTGCCCTTTTGCAGGCTGAGCGCCATCTCCTTGCGCAGCGTGTTGATGCGGCTGTGGCTCGACCAGGTCTGGGCGGCCAGCAGCACCGCCAGCGCGATCACGGCCAGCGGCAGCGGACGCATCAGGGTGTCGGCCAGGCTCGGGCCGCGTACCGGCGCGCGGGTGTCGCGGGTGTAATCGGGAGCCGGCGCCGGGGGCGCAACGGTGGGCTGCGTCGGCGGCAGCTCTGGATGATTCGGCAATTCGTTCATGTTCTAGATTGTAACGCGGCAAGCAGGCGCTCGTCGCCCGAGCCGGTGAGCGTGACATGCGCCATTCCCAGCGCCGCGGCCGTTTGCGCGATGCGCGCATGGGGAACGATCGCATGCTGCTGTTGCATTTTTGCCACTAATGACGGATCGGCCATCGCCAGCAGGCCAAAAAGACCGCGCAGCGCCTCGGAACTGGTGAGTATCCAGTCATTCGGTTCGGCCAGCAATGCGCGCAAGCTCGCGGCCAGTTCCGGCGTCAAAACGGGTACGCTGCGCCGGTAGGCCGGCACCACGCTGACGTCGGCGCCGGCGGCGCGAAAGCCGTCGGCCATCAGCTCGCGCCCGGACTCGCCGCGCACGATCAGCACGCGCTTGCCTTGCAAGGCCGCCAGGTCGAGCGATTCCAGCAGGTTCTCGGAATCGCTGCGGGTCGGGTCCTGCGGCCCGAGGATGGTGGCATTGGCCTCGCTCAAGCCATGGCGCGCCAGCGTGGCGCGGCTGCCCTCGCCCAGCACGGCCAGCGCCACCTGGCGCGGCCAGGCATCCAGCCGATGCGGCAGATGGGCGAATGCGGCGTCGATGGCGTTCGGCGACACGAAGGCGACCAGGGCAAAGCTGTCCAGCTCGTCCAGGGCAGCGCGCAGCGCCGAGGGGTCGGCCAGCGGCGCGATCTCCAGCAGCGGCAGCAGCACCGGCGTGCGTCCCAGCGCGGCAACGGCTTGCGCCAGGCCATCGGCCTGGGCGCGCGGCCGCGTGATGACGACTTTGTCAGGCATCGGGGGCGGCGTCCTGCTTGACCGCATCGACGATCGCCTGGGCGTCCTGCTGTGCCAGCAGTGCCGACACGCGCTCGCCCAGCAGCTCGGGCTGATTCGCGGCGCCGGTCAGGTCGGCGTACGCGCTGCGCTTGCCGTCGGGCGTGGCGACCATCGCGCGCAGGTGCATGTTGGCGCCGTCGACCGTGGCGTGCGCGGCCAGCGGAATCTGGCAGCTGCCGCCAAAGATCTTCGAGACCTTGCGCTCGGCCATGACGGCATGGGCGGTGTCCACGTGGTTCAGCGGCGCCAGCAGTGCGCGCAGGTCGACGCCATCGCTGCGCTCGTTGCTGGCAATCTCGATCGCCATCGCGCCCTGGCCGGCGGCCGGCAGGCTCATCTCCGGGTCCAGCACGCTGCGTATGCGCTGCGGCAATCCGAGGCGGATCAGGCCGGCGGCGGCCAGGATGATGGCGGCGTAGTCGCCACGGTCGAGCTTGCCCAGGCGGGTATCGAGGTTGCCGCGCAATGGTTGAATGACCAGGTGCGGGTAGCGCGCGGCGATCAGGGCCTGGCGGCGCAGGCTGCTGGTGCCGACCACGGCGCCGGGCGGGAGTGCATCCAGGCTGGCGTAGTCGTTCGAGACGAACGCGTCGCGCGGGTCTTCGCGCTCGAGCACGGCGGCCAGTTCGAACCCTTCGGGCAGGTCCATCGGCACGTCTTTCAGGGAGTGCACGGCCAGGTCGGCGCGGCCCTCAGCCATCGCCACTTCCAGTTCTTTCACGAACAGGCCCTTGCCGCCCACCTTCGAGAGGGTGCGGTCGAGGATCTGGTCGCCACGCGTCGTCATCCCGAGAATGCTAATTTGGCAATCTGGATATAATGCGGCAAGACGGTCGCGCACGTGCTCCGCCTGCCACATGGCAAGGCGGCTCTCGCGCGATGCGATAATCAGTTGCGATGGCACTTCCACCTGCTGTGTCATGTCGGATGCTTTCAAAACGAATTCTTTCACTGTCGTTGCTTACCAGCCGATGCCAGTAAAGGCCCTTGCAAAGGACCATAAATTTTAGCATGGGGCTTCATTGCAGATCGTGGCCGACCGCCACGTACCAACCGGCGAGCGCGTGAAAAAATCCTCCATGGCTGCGTTGCATCGTCTCGCCGTACAAGTGTACTGTCTTCGCCGATGCGCCTTGCCCTGAAGTTTTTTTCACACGCTCTAAGTTTCTAACTTAAGAAGATTAGTGGTCGCTATGGACAAACAAGTTGTACCTGACACCCTCGCCGGCGCCGACAAGGACGCCCCGCTGAAAGAAGACATCCGCCTGCTCGGCCGCCTGCTCGGCGACGTGCTGCGCGACCAGGAAGGCGATGCCGTCTTCGACGTCGTCGAGACCATCCGCCAGACCGCCGTGCGCTTTCGCCGCGACGCCGACCCCGAGGCCGGCCAGGAACTCACGACGCTGCTGCACAAGCTGACGCGCAACCAGACCATCTCGGTGGTGCGCGCATTCTCGTACTTTTCGCACTTGGCGAATATCGCCGAAGACCAGCACCACAACCGCCGCCGGCGCACCCACCTGCTGAACGGTTCGCCGCCGCGCGAAGGCAGCGTCGGCTATGCGCTCGGCAAACTGCGCGCCGCCGGCGTCGAGCAAAACACGGTCGAACGCTTCTTCAAGGAGGCCCTGATCTCGCCGGTGCTCACTGCCCACCCGACCGAGGTGCAACGGAAAAGCATCCTCGACGCCGAGCACGACATCGCGCGCCTGCTGGCCGAACGCGATTTGCCGCTCACGCCCAAGGAGCAGGTGCGCAACCTGCAGCTGATGCATGCCCGCATCGCCACCCTGTGGCAAACGCGCATGCTGCGCTACACCAAGCTGACCGTGGCCGACGAAATCGAGAACGCCCTCTCCTACTACCGCATCACCTTCCTGCGCGAGCTGCCCGCCCTGTACGACGACATCGAGGACGAGATCGGCGTCCAGTACCACGGCGCCCCGGCGCAATTGGGCGACAACGCCTATGTGCAGATGGGCAGCTGGATCGGCGGCGACCGCGACGGCAACCCGAACGTGAACGCCGGCACCATGCGCCACGCCGTGATGCGCCACGCCACCACGATTCTCGACTGGTACCTGGACGAAGTGCACACGCTCGGCGCCGAGCTGTCGACCTCCACGCTGATGGTCGACATCACGCCGGCCATGCAGTCGCTGGCCGAACGCTCGACCGACCAGTCGCCGCACCGCGAGGACGAACCCTACCGCCGCGCCCTGATCGGCATGTATGCGCGCCTGGCCGCCAGCGCGCGCGAACTCGGCGCCACCAACATCCTGCGCAAGGAAGTCGGCCACGCCGAGCCGTATGCCGACGCGAACGAATTCGCGCAAGACCTGCAGATCATCGCCGACTCGCTCACGGCAAACCACGGCGCCATGCTGATCCTGCCGCGCCTGGCAGGCCTGATGCGCGCGGCGCGCATCTTCGGCTTCCACCTTGCGTCGCTCGACATGCGCCAGACCTCGGACGTGCACGAGCGCGTGCTGGCCGAGCTGTTCGAAAAAGGCGGCGTCGAAGCCGACTACGCGGCGCTGTCGGAAGACGACAAGGTCAAGCTGCTGCTGGCCGAACTGGCGCAGCCGCGCCTGCTCTACACGCCGTACGAGCGCTATTCCGACGAGACCGAGTCCGAACTGGCCATCGTGCGCGCCGCGCGCGAGATCCGCGAGCGCTACGGCAAGCGCGCGATCCGCAACTACATCATCTCGCACACCGAGGCGGTGTCCGATCTGCTGGAAGTGCTGCTGCTGCAGAAGGAAGGCGGCCTGCTCCACGTTGCCCAGGGCAAGTCGGACGTGATGGTGATCCCGCTGTTCGAAACCATCCCCGACCTGCAGCGCGCGGGCGCCATCATGGAAGAATGGATGGCCTTGGCGCCGGTGGCGCGCGTGATCGAGCACCAGGGCCGGCTGCAGGAAGTCATGCTCGGCTACTCGGACTCGAACAAGGACGGCGGTTTCCTCACCTCGAACTGGGAGCTGTACCAGGCCGAGCTGAAGCTGGTCGAAGTCTTCGAACGCGCCAAGGTGAAGTTGCGCCTGTTCCACGGCCGCGGCGGCACCGTCGGCCGCGGCGGCGGCCCGAGCTACCAGGCGATCCTGGCGCAGCCCCCGGGCACGGTGAACGGCCAGATCCGCCTGACCGAACAGGGCGAGATCATCGCTTCGAAGTTCTCGAACCCCGAGATCGGCCGCCGCAACCTGGAACTGCTGGTGGCGGCCACGCTGGAGGCCAGCCTGACCCCGCACTCGACCGAAGGCGCCAAGGCCGAACGCCTGGCGCGCTTCGAGGGCGTGATGGCGGAACTGTCCGAGCGTGCCTACAAGGCTTACCGCAACCTGGTCTACGAAACGCCGGGCTTCACCGACTACTTCTTCGCCGCCACGCCGATTGCCGAGATCGCGGAACTGAACCTCGGTTCGCGCCCGGCCTCGCGCAAGTCGACGCGCCGCATCGAAGACCTGCGCGCGATTCCCTGGGGCTTCTCCTGGGGCCAGTGCCGCCTGCTGCTGCCTGGCTGGTATGGCTTCGGGTCGGCGGTGGCGGGCTGGCTGCAGGACGGTCCGCAGGATGAGCGCCTGGCCACGCTGCAGGAGATGTTCAAGGAGTGGCCGTTCTTCGCCACGCTGCTGTCGAACATGGACATGGTGCTGGCCAAGACCGACCTGGCGATTGCCTCGCGCTACGCCGAACTGGTGCCGGATGCGGCGCTGCGCGAACGCATCTTCAAGCGCATCGCGGCAGAACACGGCGAAACCATCCGCCGCCTGGAAGCGATCACCGGCGCCGATGAACGCCTGGCCGGCAACCCGCTGCTGGCCCGCTCGATCCAGAACCGCTTCGCCTACCTCGACCCGCTGAACCACTTGCAGGTCGAGCTGATCCACCGCCACCGCGCGATGTCGCGCAAGGCGGGCGAAGACGGAGGCGGCGAAATGGACCCGCGCGTGCACCGCGGGATTCACCTGTCGATCAACGGTGTCGCCGCCGGCCTGCGTAACACCGGCTAAGGCTTTCGTAGGGTGGACGGCTATGCCGTCCACGCGTCGATCGCCGCAGAATGAGCGCTCATATCAGCTGAACTTGCTGCTGAGCTGCTAAGATGCGCCCGTTTCAACAAAGGATCTCCGCATTTGAGAACTGCCGTCTTCACCCCTCCCGGCCCCAGGCGCCTGCACCTCGCGATCGCGATCTCCCTGCTCGCGCACGCGTTGCTATTGAGCCTCACACTGGGTGGTGAAGCCTTCGGCCTCCCCGGCCTGCACTTCCCTTGGGAAGAGCGCCGCTTCGCTGCGAACGACCTGCGCGTTTCGCTGGCACCGGCCCAGCCGAAGCCCGCTGCAGCCCCAGCAGCGCAGGAAACAGCCGCGCCCGCGCCTGCGCCAGATGACACGGCGACACCAATTCTCGCCGCCAAACGCAGCGATACGAACAAACCCGCAACAATGACGTTGCCGGCACCAGCCGCGCAGGAAGCGGCGCCCGCTGCCGCACCACCTGCCCCTGCCCCTGCCCCGCCTCCCGCACCGCCTATGCCCCCGGCCGAACGCCCCGCCGTGACCCTGCCGAACATCGCCGACACCCAGGCCGCAGACGAAGAACAACGCCGCCAGGACGCCATCCAGGCCGAGCAAACCGCCGCGCACGAGGCCGCCCAGCGGGAGGCGGAACGCATCGCACTCGTCCAGGACGAAACCCGTCAGCGCGAAGCCATCCTGCAGGAGCAGGCGCGCGCCGAGCAGGCAGCGCAGGCCGACGCCGCGCGGCAGGAAGCCGAGCGCCGGGAACTGGCGCACCAGGAAGCGCAACGGCGCGCAGCACAGGAACAGAAAGAGGCGCAGGAACAGGCAGGCCTTGCCGAGCAGGCCCGCCAGGATGCCGAGCGCATGGAGACCGCACGCCGCGAAGCCGAACGCGAGGAAGGTGCAAGACAGGCGCAGCTTGAGGCAGAGAGGCAGGAAGCCGCCCGGCGCGAAGCCGCAAAACAGGAAGCCATCGCCCAGGAAGCTGTACGTAAGGAAGCTGTACGTCAGGAAGCTGTACGTCAGGAAGCTGTACGTCAGGAAGCTGCGCGCCAGGAAGCGGCACGCCTGGAACAGGCAAAGCAGGAACAGGCACGCCTGGCACAGCGTGAAGCGGAGAAGCAGGAAGCTGCGCGCCGCGAAGCCGCCCAACGCGAAGCAGCCCGCCAGGAAGCCATCGCGCGCGAGGCCGCACGCCAGGAACAGGCACGCCTGGCGCAACGCGAAGCAGACAGGCAGGAAGCCGCCCGCCAGGAAGCCGCCCAGCGCGAAGCCGCCCGCCAGCAAGCTGCGCAGCAGGAACTGGCGCGCCAGGAGGCTGCACGCCAGGAAGCCGGCAGGCAGGAGCAGGCCCGCCAGGACGCGGCAAGGCAGGCCCAGGAAAAACTGGACCTGGCCCAGCGCGAGAAAGCCGAGCGTGAAGCGCAACGCGAAGAACGCCTGCGCGCCATCGGCCGCCAGCTCAACGAAGAAGCCGCACAGCGCGACGCCGCCGCCAAGCTCCCGCCCACTACCAGCGGCCTGCGCCGCGGCTGGCTGTTCGGCCGCAGCGATCCGAATGCGGACATGGTCCAGTACGCGCGCGCCATGAGCCAGAAAATCGAAATGAACCAGTCTTTCGACACCGTGCGCGAACTCGCGAAACAGCCGCACACGCAACCGGTCGTCACGGTTGCCGTGCGCGCCGACGGCTCGGTCGAAAAAGTCACGTTCGTGGTGTCGAGCGGCAACCGCGCCCTCGATGCGGCCATCGAGCAGGTCGTGGCCAGCCAGGCGCCCTACGGCAAATTCCCGCCCAACCTGGCGCGCCAGTACGACGTGATCGAAATCCGCCGCACCTGGATCTTCGACATGGCGATCCGCCTGGAGTAGACGCACCCATGCCAGGTACCAGCAAGGCCACCCTAATTGGCCTGGTCGCCGTTTTACTGTGGAGTGCCATCGTCGGCCTGATCCGCAGCGTCAGCGAGCACCTGGGCCCGACCGGCGGCGCGGCCATGATGTACAGCGTGGCCTCGGTGTTCCTGCTGCTGTCGGTGGGCTGGGTCAGGCTGGGCGAGTTCCCGCGCCGCTACCTGGCCTGGGGCAGCCTGCTGTTCGTGGTGTATGAACTCTGCCTGTCGCTGTCGATCGGCTATGCCAACACCGCGCGCCAGGCCATCGAGGTCGGCATGGTCAACTACCTGTGGCCCACCTTTACCGTCCTTGCCGCGATCCTGTTCAACCGCCAGAAGGCCAACTGGCTGATCGTGCCCGGCTTCGTGCTGTCGATCGTCGGCATCTGCTGGGTGCTGGGCGGCGATCAGGGTATCGACGTCGGCGGCATGCTGGCCAACGTGCGCGACAACCCGCTCAGCTACGGCCTGGCCCTTGCCGGCGCGCTGATCTGGGCCGCCTACTGCACCGTAACCGCGCGCATCGCCGGCGGCAAGAACGGCGTGACGCTGTTCTTCATCCTGGTCTCGATCAGCCTGTGGTTGAAATACCTGCTCGAAGGCGGCGGCGCGATGGACTTCAGCCTGGAAGCGATTGTCTACCTGCTGCTGGCAGCCGGCGCCATGGGCTTCGGCTACGGCGCCTGGAACGTGGGTATCCTGCACGGTAACGTGACCGTGCTGGCCGGGGCGTCCTACTTCATCCCAGTGTTCTCGGCGGCGCTCTCGACGCTGCTGCTGCGCGCACCGCTGCCGCTGTCGTTCTGGCAGGGCGCGGCCATGGTCTGCGGCGGCGCCATCCTGTGCTGGCTGGCCACGCGGGCCGGCACCAGGCGCACCGCACAAGCATCCGCGGGGGCGCCCGCGGCAAACAACTGAGGCGGCCTAGCACGTAGGGTGGGTTCTCGAACCCACCAAGGCGCATCGCTTTCGCCCTTCGCAACAACGGAGACTCAGCATGCAAGCGAATCAGCAGCGGCGTTCGCGGTCGGCGCTCGCCTGGACCTTTCTCGTCTCCTGCACGCTGGCGCCGCCCGCGGCGTGGTGCCAGGGCAGCGTGGCGGTATCCGGCTTCATCGACGCCGGCATCTACCGCGACATCGACCAGGACTGGAAGATCGGCCCCATCCAGCGCAGTCACCTCGCCTTCAGCGGCAAGGAAGACCTGGGCGGCGGCACCGCCTTCATCTTCCGGCTCAGCACACGCTTCGAGACCGACACCGGCACCCTCGAGGAATCGAACAAGCCGCTGTGGCACGACGAAGCCACGATCGGCATCAGCGGCAGGTACGGCACGCTGCAGGTGGGCCGGCGCATGGATGCGCTGTACGCGAACGACTGGATCTTCGACCCCTGGAATTATTACGACCGCATCGCCTCGCCGGCCTGGGACCTGTGGCGCCATCACTTCGCCTCCGACCCAAGCGCCAACCGCGGCGGCACGCCGGACTGGGGACGGCTGAACAACGGCATCTTCTACGATTCGCCCAGCCTTGCCGGCTTCACGCTGCACCTGAGCGGCTCGCCCGAATCATCCCCCGGCGACCGCAAGAAGGCGCTGATGACGGCGCTGCGCTACCAGCACGCACATGGCGCGGCGATGCTCGCGCACGGCCGCAACAGCGCGGGCGATACGGACAGTTTCGTCGG
Source organism: Massilia sp. BAP21 (assembly GCF_057801335.1). Classification (NCBI taxonomy): domain Bacteria; kingdom Pseudomonadati; phylum Pseudomonadota; class Betaproteobacteria; order Burkholderiales; family Oxalobacteraceae; genus Massilia; species Massilia sp. BAP21. The sequence continues at coordinate 4,073,757 of NZ_CM173596.1, read as the reverse complement.
CTTGAAGCTGATCGCGTCCGGGTTCAGCGTGATGGGCGGGGTCGACATCAGCAAGTCCGGCGCGTCGACCGCCAGGGCCTGGTCGCTCGGCGCCAGCATGGACGTGCGCCAGACCACCTTCCGCGCCGGCATCGGCCGCCTGAACGTCGACGGCGCCATGCAGCAGAAGATGCTGGGACTCGGCGTCAAGCAGGCGCTCTCAAAACGCACCAGTTTGTATGCCGACTTCGCGCGCAAGGCCTACCCGACGCGATCTGCATCGACCTATGGCGTGGGCATGGTCCACACGTTCTGACGACAACAGCCGGGGGCGGGCCTGATATCCCGACACGGCCTCGGCTGTGGCCGCCGCGCATCCCCGCCGCAGGGGGCGGCAGCGTTTATTCCCCTGGCTGATTGCGCGTCGACAGCGCCACGATCGCCGTGCTGGCCGCGACCACCAACGCATCTTCGATCAGTCCGCTGCGGGTCTGGCCGATGCGCGCCATTGCCTGCTTGCGGCAGGCCAGCGTGGCATAGGCGAGCGGCACGGCGGTGGCAACGGCCACTGCGGCGCCGGCCTTTTCGCGGCCCTTCGGCGCCAGCGCCGCGCCGGCAATCCCGGCGCTCATCACGCGCGCGAGCAAGCCCAGGGCGACGGTGCGGTCCGGGGCCGACTTCATCTTGTCACCGAACAGCTCGCCCACGCCCATGGCCAGCGCGCCGTACTTGAAGACCGGCCGGTTCAACAGAAAGATGTCGCCGGTGGTATCGCGGCCCGCCAGGCGTGCCGTTGCAATGGTGGCCATCGGCGTCATCGAGCGCGCACTGGCAACGGCGCCGATCAAAATGGACGAAAGCAGGCTGCGGATTTCCATCTCTGTACTCCTGTGTTGGATGCATCGTGATTGAACAGCGGGCACGTGTTAAACGCTGATGGAGCGCTTACCATCGTGCAAATAGGTTCCGTACGATTCTACGCAACAGTTAGCGAGCTCAGCGTTCGGTACTTAACGGTAACAAACAGCGAGCTTCAAGCCTGATTCTCGCCATGCACGCCCAGTGCAAGGGCTTCGGCGATCAAGGCGCTGCTTGGGATGGTTCTGCATCCGTGCCGGAAAAACAGGGCCAGTCCGGCAAGATGCCGGCGGTGGCAAAGCGGTAGCGCATGGTGCGGTGGCTGGGCGCGGACAGTTGCACTGTACAGGCCAGAGTCAGCGGCAATTTCCCCGGCAGCCGCTGGACATGCATTTCCAGTTCACGCTTGCCGCCGATCTCATTGCGGCGCTCGACATCAGGGCCTGGGCCTACGCTGAGTCATTCGGGCGCCGCGAACGCTCAGCCGACGGTTCGCCGGGGCAGCTTCTTCCACGCCCACGGCCACGCGATCATGGTCCCCATCAGCGCCAGCACAACACCGCTAACCCAATTTAAGAAAAATAACAATACACAGTCTGAAGAGTAGTTCCCGGCCCGTATTTACCGCAATGTTTGCTGACAGATATCCTTACCGAACATTTCTCCAACACTGGAAAAACGCAATGGCAAAACCTTCGAGGAAGAAGCGCAGGCAGGCTAAAACAGCACACCAGCAAGCAAGTCCATCTGCGGTCTTGGATGCGATCGGAAAGATAGTGTGGAACTCTGCGCAAGCGATAAGTACCGGAATCACGATCTATCAAGCGTTTCCGGAGAGCACCAAGGTACTGATCAAGGAGGTGCTGAGCAAAGTCACATTGAGCCTGGTGAGCGATCTCAAGTCTCTGCCGCCAGACGAACAAGTTGTTCGGGCAGCCAAAATCATCAGCGTACAAAGAGAAATTGGTAAATGGTTCACCGAGAACGAGTTGCCGCCAATGATGAATACGTTTGATGAGCGATCGCTGGAGGAAGGTGTGGAGCAACTCCTGGTCTATGGCGTTACCGTACCAGAGGAAGCCTTGCGCCGGCACTTCTCGATATGGCGGGACTACTGGGCGCTCTCGTCGTCGCTCCCGGTTCGCAATGAAGAAAAAAAACCCAGGATCAAACTGTGATCAGGGCGTACGCCCCGAGCGAAGTATGTCGTTCGGGATAGCGACAACCCAATAAAAATGCCGCTGGGGCTATCGGCCCAAGCGGCATTTTTCATCTGCAGCCGGCAGACCGGCTGACCGATCTGCCAAGCTCCTCTCTCACAGGCTTAGTGCACCTTCTGCTCCGCACCCGTGATCTTGCGCATTTCTTCCAGCGAAGTCACGTTACCGGCTTTCAGCTCCTGCTCGTCGATGCTTCCACGCACCTTCTTGACGTCCGACGCGGTGGCGGCTGCGGCGTTGTTGCCCCAGCTCTGGCGCACGAAGGTCACCAGCTGCGCCGTCTCGTCATCCGACAGGCGCCATGCGAAGCCTGGCATGCCGAGGTCCGACGGTGCGGTCTTGGTCGATGGCAGGCGGCTGCCGGCCAGGACCACGCGGATCAGCGAGGTCGGGTCGTCCGACAGCACGGTCGGATTGCCTGGCAGTGCCGGGAACACGATGCGGTTCGACTTGCCATCGGTACGGTGGCAGGCCGCGCAGTTGTCCAGGTAGAGCTGGGCGCCGCGGTTCTTCTCGATACCGGCGAACAGTTCCTTGGCCGTGGTGTCGCTGGCCGCGAAGGTCGACTTGGTCTTGCCCGTTGCCGGCAGCGTCTTGAGGTAGGCCGCCATCGCGTTCAGGTCGGCGTCCGTCATGTGCTGGGTGCTGTGCGAGACCACGTCGTTCATCGGACCGCCCACCACAGCCGTGTGGCTGTTACGCGCGCTCTTGAGGGTGTCGACGATGTCCTTCTGGCTCCAGTCGCCCATGCCGCCGACCTTGTCGCCGCGCAGGTTGACCGCCAGCCAGCCGTCGATCAGCGGACCGCCCGACAGGTATTCCGGACCGGATTCGTCCAGCGCCAGTTCGCTCATGGTGCTTGACCTCGGGGTGTGGCAGCTGCCGCAGTGGCCCAGGCTCTGCACCAGGTAGGCGCCGCGTGCGATGTTGGCGTCGGCGTACTTGCCGGCGTCGATCGGCGCCACTTCCGGGGCGAACTGCTTGCGCCAGATCGACAGCGGCCAGCGGATCGACAGCGGCCACGGGATATCGCTGGCGCAGTTTTCCGCCGCCACCGGCGCCACGCCCTTCATGAAGTAGACGTACAGGGCGCGCAGGTCCCCGTCGCTCATCTTCGCGTACGACGGATAAGGCATCGACGGGTACAGCGTGCCGCCGCCCGGCTTGATGCCGTGGCGGACCGCGCGGTCGAAGTCGTTCAGCGTGTAGTTGCCGATACCGGTGTTCTTGTCCGGGGTGATGTTGGTGGCGTACATCGTGCCGATCGGCGACTCGATGCCGCGCCCGCCGGCGTACTGCTTGCCGTTGCCCGCGGTGTGGCAGGCGATACAGTCCGACGCCACGGCCACGTAGCGGCCCGCTTCGATCAGCTGCTTTTCTTCGGCGCTGCCGGCCGCGACCTGCTGACCTGGGCCGATGTCACGGGTAGCGGTCGGGATCAGCGCGTAGGTCAGCGCACCAACGAACACCAGGGCGCCCACGCCGACGACGCCGGCCAGGATTTTTTTCTTGGAACTCATGCTCATCCTTGCGTCTTATGCCTGCACCAGCGGGCCCGGGTTTTTCAAGTACAGCTCGCGTACCGCCTTGGCGCACCAGTAGGTCAGTGCACCGACCATGCCGGTCGGGTTGTAGCCGTTGTTCTGCGGGAAGGCGTTGGCGCCCGGCGCGAACACGTTCGGCACGTCCCACGATTGCAGGTACTTGTTCAGCGCCGAGGTCTTCGGGTTCGAGCCCATGATCGCGCCGCCGCAGGTGTGGGTCGACTGGTACTGGGTGATGTTGTAGTGCGAGCCGTCCTTCTTGGCGTCGCCCTTCATCGCCTTCGGTCCCAGGACCTTGCACATGTCCTGTGCCTTCTCGACCAGGTACTGCGAGGCCTTGATCTCGTTGTCGTGCCAGTCGAAGGTCATGCGCAGCAGCGGACGGCCGAAGGCATCTTTATACGTCGGGTCCAGGCTCAGGTAAGCGTCGTCGTACGACATGCAGGAACCCTGCACTTCGTAGTAGAACGAGTGGCGGAAGGCTTCCTTCACGCCCTTCTTCCATTCGCTGCCCCAGGCCGGCACGCCCGGCGGGGTGGCGATGCCGCGCACCGGACCGGCGCCCGGCTGGCGCGCCCAGATGATGCCGCCGCCGATGTAGCCGGTCTTCGACGAATCGTTGCGGTTGCCGTTCAAGTCGTCGAAGGTGGTGCCGGCGCCGCCGATACCGATGAACTGGTTGGCCTGCACGGTCTCGTCGAAGAACAGCGAAACGCGGTTCAGGTTCTGGTACGAGTAGTTGTTGCCGACGTTACCGGTTTTCGATACCGGGTCGTACGGAGTACCGATGCCCGACACCAGCATCATGTGCACGTTGAACAGCGAGAAGGCGCACAGCAGGACCAGGTCGGCCGGCTGCTCGGTTTCGCGGCCTTCCGCGTCGAGGTAGGACACGCCGGTGGCCATCTTCTTGTCGGCGCTCAGGTTCACCTTCAGCACTTGCGCGTGGGTGCGCAGGGTGAAGTTCTCGCGGGTGCGCAGCACCGGCAGGATGTTGACGTTCGGGCTGGCCTTGGAATAGTTCAGGCAGCCGTAGTCCGAGCAGAAGCCGCAGGCATTGCACGGGCCCATCTGGCAGCCGTAGGGGTTGATGTACGGAGCCGAGGCGTTCGAGGCCGGGATCGGGAACGGGTGGTAGCCCATTTCGCGCGCGGCCTTGTAGAACCATTCGGCGCCCAGGTAGCTCGGGTTCGGGCCGAGCGGGTAGTCGCGCTTGCGCGAGCCCTCGAACGGGTTGCCGCCTTCGACGATCTGGCCGTTGATGACGCCGCCCTTGCCCGAGGTGCCGCAGACGTATTCGAAGTGGTCGAAGTGCGGTTCCAGGTCTTCATAGGTGACCGGGAAATCCTGCACCGTCATGTTGGCCGGGATGAAGTTCTTGCCGAAGCGCTGCTCCAGGTTGGAACGCACTTTGAAGTCTTCCGGCAGTGCGCGGAAGTGGGCGCCCGACCAGTGGCTGCCGGCGCCGCCGACGCCGGTGCCCGGCTTGAACGAACCCATCTGGCGGTAAGGCACGGCGGTGTCGTTGATGCCGTGGCGGATGGTCACGGTTTCCTGGTTCAGCGACTGCAGGTACTTGCGGTGCACCGAGCCTTCGAGCTCGTCGACCACGCGCGGGTACGAGAAATCGGTTTGCGTGTCGCGGTCCGGGCCGCGCTCGAGCGCCACCACGTTCAGGCCGGCGTCGGTCAGTTCCTTGGCCATGATGGCGCCGGTCCAGCCCATGCCGACGATGACGACGTCTACTTTGTTTTTTACGATTGCCATGTTCTTTTTATCCTCTGCGTCCTGCCAGGTCCACCGGTCCGATCGGATACGGTTTGTCGCGCACCTCGACCCAGTCGAGGTAATCGGCGCGCATGCCCGGGTAACCGATCATTTTCCAGGCGCCCATGTTCTTGTTGCCGCCGTGGCGCGGGTCGGCGAAATAGCCGTTGCGGGTTTCGTTCAGCAAGTTGCTGAAGAAGAGCTTCGACGAAATGTTTTCCAGTTTGATCTTGCCGGCTTCGGCATCCTTCAGCAGGGCTTCCTGCTTGGCCACGCCCAGGTCGGCGAAGCGCTTGCCCGAGAAGTTGGCGGTGCAGTGCGCGTCCATGGCCTTGATGCCGACGCGCAGGATGTCGCGCAGCGGCAGCTTGCCCTGGTAGCCGAACTCGGGCGCCGCTTCCAGGAACGGGCCCTGCATGTACCACACGCCGCCGTTGGCGTACGGGGTCTGCATGTGGCGGTCGAGGAATTCCAGCACGCCGGATTCGACGGCGCCCGGACCGTGCTCGTCGTGCGGGATCAGGCGGTCGACGGCGGCGCCGAGGAAGCGCCATTCGTCGGCGTTGAAGAAGGTCGGCTTGTAGTCGTTCGGCTTGCCTTCGGCCGTGGTCGTGGTGCTGGCCGTGGCGCCGGTGACGCCCTGGATGGCGCCGGCAACGCCGACGCCCATCGGCACGAACACCAGACTCTTGATCAGGCTCCGGCGGGAGGGGGATTTGGTTTCGTCAGACATAACAGTTCTCGGTAATGACGTCACGCCCGGCCGGGCGCGCGTGAGGTGGAACTTTCAAAAAGGGGGCGATGCTACACGGAAACTCGTGCGCACGGTAGGCGGATACACGGCTGATACAAAACGGCCATGTAACAGTTGCAGGGCTGCGACGGATTACGGGTAATCCACAATAGGCAGGGCAATCGTGCGCGACCCCGATACACAATCCCCAGGACAGCGGGCTTTTGTGCAGGTAAATACTGCGTGGGAATAGTCTTCGCGCATCGCTGCATCATAGAGCGATGCAGCGAAACGGCGCGCACGCGAACCGCGGGGATTGTTAAATCGCGGCGGTGGACGAAGGAATGTGGACAGGAATGTCCGGAAAGGCAGAGCCGCTAACGGGCTGGCGCGGTGGTGTTGTCGGTATGCGTGTGCTCTACAGCGTGGACACAGGTGCCTTGCGCGGCCCGGTCCACCCTACGAAATACTCGGTAATTGTAGGGTGGACCAGGCCGCGCAAGGCACCTGTGTCCACGCGGTTGTTCCGCTGCGCGCTGCAATGCTGATTAACGGCCGAGCAGCTTGCGCACCGGCGCCTTCGACACCAGCACCGCCCCGCCCTCGTCCTCGAGCTTGAAGCCACTCACCACCTGCGCCAGCCGGGCCGCCTGCTCTTCCAGTGCGCCCGCTGCCGCCGCTGCTTCCTCGACCAGCGCCGCGTTCTGCTGGGTCACGTCGTCCATGGCCGCGATCGACCCATTCACCTGGCCGATACCCTGGCTCTGCTCGCTGCTGGCGGCGTCGATCTCGCTCATCAGGTCGGCCACGCGCTGCACCGCCTGCACGATGCCGGTCATGGTGGCGCCGGCCGTGTCGACCAGGCGCGCGCCCGCTTCCACCTGCGCGCTCGATGCGCCGATCAGGTCCTTGATCTCTTTCGCCGCCGCCGCCGAGCGCTGGGCCAGGTTGCGCACCTCGGAAGCGACGACCGCAAAGCCGCGTCCCTGTTCGCCGGCGCGGGCCGCTTCCACCGCCGCGTTCAGCGCCAGGATATTGGTCTGGAAGGCGATGCCGTCGATCACGCCGATGATGTCGGCGATCCTGCGCGAGCTGTCGGAGATGGCGCCCATGGTCGCCACCACGTCGCCCACCACCGTGCCGCCTGCGCGCGCCTGGTCGCTGGCCGACATCACCAGCCCGTTGGCCTGGCGCGCATTGTCGGCGTTCTGGCGCACGGTCGAGGTCAATTCCTCCATCGCGGCGGCCGTCTCTTCCAGGCTCGACGCCTGGGCTTCGGTACGGCTCGACAGGTTCAGGTTGCCGGCCGCGATTTCGGCCGAGGCGCCGGCAATCGCGTGGGTGCTGTCGCGCACTTCGCTCATGGTGCGGTTCAGCGACGAGACGAAGCGGTTGAAGGCGTCGGCCAGCTGGCCGACTTCGTCCTCGCTCTCGACCGGCATGCGGCGCGTCAGGTCGCCCTTGCCGTCGGCGATCTCGTCGAGCATGGCGGCGGCGCGCGAGACCGGCGCGGCGATCGCGCGGCTGATCAGGAAGATCAGCACCAGGCCGATGCCGCCGCCGATCACGCCGGCCGCCAGGCTCGCCAGCAGCGTCGAGCGGGTCAGTTCGCCCAGCACTTCGCTTTCCGGCACTTCGGCGATGACGTACAGGCCCAGCTCGGGGATATACGACGAGGCCACGATCATCTCGCCCTGCGCCGAGCTGTGGGCGGCATGCGCGAACTTCGCTTTTCCGAGCAGGCTCGCCACCAGTTCCGGCCCGAAGCCCGGCAAGTCCTTCATGTTGTGCGCGCCGTCGGCCAGGGCGGCGTCGCGGTGCAGCAGGATGGTGCCGTCCTCGCGCACCAGGTACACGTAACCCGAGGCGCCGACCTTGTAGGCGCGCACGGCTTCGCCGAGGGCGTTGATCGACAGGCCGAGGCCGGCCACCGCCAGCTTGCCGTCGCCGGCGTCCGCACGGGTATTGATGAAGAGCTTCAGTTCGCCGGTCTTGGGATCGGCGTTCATGTTCAGTTCGTGGGCCTGGCCGCTGGCGAGGAACTTGGTCATCCAGGCGTCGCGCGGATTGTCCTTTTCCAGCATGTAGCTCAAGCCGCTCTCGTCCATGAACTTCAGGGTCGAGGGCGAGGCCCAGAACACGGTGACGGCCTTGCTGTCGGCCTTCAGGCGCGCGGCGTAAGTGCGCCATGCGTCGAGGCCGGCGTCGTCCAGGCCGGCGCGCTCCCAAGCCTGTACATAGGTATTGCCGGCAATGCCGAGCGAGGCGCTCAGGGGAGCGGTGATCTGGCGCAGCACGTCGTTGCGGATCTCGCCGACCACGGCCGGCAACTCATGGTTGACGACGCGCGCGCGCATGCCGCGGCCGGTCAGGTTGACGCTGAGGACAGCGGAAATGACGATGAAGAGCAGCAGGCAGGCGGCCATGCCGAGCATGAGCTTGGTCTTGATCGACCAGCGGCGGAGAAGTCGTGCAAACATGGGAACGAACCTGGAGAAAAGAGGAGAAAGATTGCCAGACAGCATCATCTCGCGATCGCGCCAGGCCGGTCAACCTTATTCGGCCCGGGTCTTTGCAGGGTGATAAAGAAACGTTGCGCAGGCGCTGCAACGGTGCATCTTGACCAACATCAGCATTCCTCGATGTTGAGCTAATTGCACCAAGACAATACCGGGCGCGGCGCTCATACTTCCCGCTTCCGCCAATCAGCCCACCAGCCATCACGAGGTGACCAGTGCGCCCTCTTTCGAAACGACCAGGTAACCCGCTCGATGCACGCGTGCGCCAGCGCCTGAATGACCTACGGCGCGCGGGCACCCAGGCACGCACCGAACTGGCCACCCTGCGCAATGCCCACACCCTCCTGCAAGCCCGCTTCGACCTGCTGCGCGAATCGACCAGCGACGGCCTCTGGGACGTCGAACTGGGCGAGCGCAAGCTGATGGACCCGGCCAACGAATTCATCTGGTCCGAGCAGGTGCGGCGCCTGGTCGGCTATGGCGACGCCAGCGAGCTGCCGAACGGCCTGGTCAGCCTGCTGAAACTGCTGCACCCCGACGACGTGCTGCCGACGGTCACCGCCTTCACCGCCCATATCCACGACCGCAGCGGCCAGACGCCCTACGACGTCACCTACCGCCTGCGCTGCAAGAGCGGCGAATACCGCTGGTTCCGCGCCCTCAGCCATGCCCAGCGCAACGCAGCCGGCCATGCGATCCGCGTGGCCGGCGCCCTCACCGACATCACCGACCGGCGCACCATGGTGGCCCTCAAGCGCTACGCCGAAGCCATCGTCGCCAGCCTGCCGACCGGGCTGATGGTGCTCGACGGCGAGCTCACCATCCAGAGCATGAACCGCGCCTTCTGCGGCATCGTCGGCCTGGCCGACGAAGCGCGGATGCGCGGCCAGGACTTCGGCGCGGTGATTCCGAAGTCGTCGGTGCGGGAACTGGCGGCCTCGCTGGTGGCCGCGGGCGAGACGCGGCACGGCGTCCTGGTCGACCTGGGCGACAAGCACCTGCGCGTGGCGATGGCGGCCATTGTGCTGGCCGAGGGCGAGCGGCGCCTGCTGGTGATGGCCGAGGACGTCACCGAGGAGCAGCGCCTGCGCGACGAGGCCCGTCACAACGCCGCGCGCTACCGCGACCAGGCCTCGCTGCTGGACAAGGCGCGCGACGCCATCATCGTGCGCGGCATCGACGGCCGCATCCAGTTCTGGAACAAGGGCGCCCAGCGCCTGTATGGCTGGAGCAGCGAGGAAGTGCTGGGCCACCGCATCGACCACTGGCTGTACCGCGACGGCCCCGCCGCATCAGGCGCGGTGGTGAACATCACGCTCGAGGCCGGCGAATGGAGCGGCGAGATCGCCCAGCGGCGCAAGGACGGCGCCCTGCTCACCGTCGACGGCTACTGGACCCTGGTGCGCGACGACGACGAACGCCCGAAGGCCTTTTTGGTGATCAACACCGACATCACCCAGCGCAAGGCGAGCGACGAAAAGATCCGCAACCTGGCCCTGTACGACGGCCTGACCGGCCTGGCGAACCGCAGCCTGTTGACCGATCGCCTGGCCAGTGCGCTTCAGCGTACTGGCCAGAGCGGAGATTCTTTATCTGTGCTGTTCCTCGACCTGAACCGCTTCAAGGAGATCAACGACACGCAGGGTCACGGCGTGGGCGACCAGGTGCTGGTGAAGGTGGCGCGGCGCCTCCAGGCCGCGCTGCGCGAAGAAGAAGTGCTGGCGCGCTTGGCCGGCGACGAATTCGTGGTGGTGGCCGAGCGCGCCGACGCCGCGGTGGCCGCGCGCATCGCCGGGCGCCTGGTCGACGCCATGCAGGACCCGGTGGCCACCCACGGCCAGACCTTCCCGGTCGGCCTGTCGATCGGGATCGCCACCTTCCCGCGCGACGGCCTGTGCATGGACGACCTCCTGAAGCGCGCCGACATCGCCATGTACCGCGCCAAGGCGGCCGGCGGCGGCTACATGTTCTACCAGCCCGAGATGAGCGTGGGCCTGCTCGAACGCATCGAGCTGGCCAAGGATTTATCCGGCGCGCTGGCCGCCAATGCGCTGTCGCTCCACTACCAGCCGCAGGTCGACCTGGCCAGCGGCCGCGCCATCGGCGCCGAAGCCCTGCTGCGCTGGCACGACCCGCGGCGCGGCTGGGTCAGTCCCGGCGTGTTCATCCCGATTGCCGAGAGCCGCGGCATGATCTGCGCGCTCGGGCGCTGGGTGCTGGGCGAAGCCTGCCGCCAGATGCGCGCCTGGAGCGATGCCGGCCTGCGCTTCCCGGGCCGGCTGTGGATCAACCTCGCGGCCCAGCAGCTGGAAGAAGCCGACCTCGTGGCCAGCATCCGCGGCATCACCGGCGCCGCCGGCATCGCCCCGGCCTGCCTGGCGCTGGAACTGACCGAGAGCGGGTTGATGGCCGACGTCGAGGGCTCGATCCGCACCATGGCCACTCTACGCGAGGATGGGTTTGCGATTGCGATCGACGACTTCGGGACCGGGTATTCATCGCTGGCGTATTTGAAGCGGCTGCCGGCGGACAAGCTCAAGATCGACATGTCGTTCGTGCGCGAGATGCTGACCGACCGCCATGACTACACGATTGTCACCACCATCATCGGCATGGCGCGCAACCTGGGGCTGGACGTGATTGCCGAGGGCGTGGAAGAAGGCGCGCAGGCCCAGGCGCTGCGCTCGCTCGGCTGCGGCGAGGCGCAGGGCTACTATTTCGGCAAGCCGGTGCCGGCGGAGGTGTTTGCGCAGACGTGGTTGAGCGCTGCGTGATCAGGGGGCCTCTCGCGAATGGCGGCCTGCGGCCGTGACTCTCCTGCGAATCCAATCGACGGCCTGCGGCTTCAACCGTACGGTGGGCACTCCGTGCCCACGCGGTTACGTGCGTATCCTTTTGCCTGCGGCTGCGACTCATCGCCCGCAAACCCAAATCCCGGCCACGTCCGTTTCATGCTGTACGAGCGACGTTTCGCCGCCGCTGACTACGGACCCGTGCGTACAGCGTGGGCACGGAGTGCCTAGCGCGGCCCGGCCCACCCTACGATTACGGCCGCAGGCCGCTGTTGACGGAGGCCGCGGATCACCGTTCACCACAACCGCGAGCCACCAATAAAAAATGCCGCCCGGTCGAAACGGGGCGGCATTGTCATTCGACCGAAGTCGGATTACTTCTCGTGCAGGAAGGTCTTCAGCTTGTCCGACCGCGAAGGCTGGCGCAGCTTGCTCATGGCCTTGGCTTCGATCTGGCGAATACGCTCGCGGGTCACGTCGAACTGCTTGCCGACTTCTTCCAGCGTGTGGTCGTTCGACATCTCGACGCCGTAGCGCATGCGCAGCACCTTGGCTTCGCGCGGGGTCAGCGAGTCCAGCACTTCCTTGATCACGTTGCGCATCGACGCGTGCAGCGCGGCGTCGAGCGGTGCCAGGGTCGTGTTGTCTTCGATGAAGTCGCCCAGCTGCGAATCGCCGTCCTCGCCCATCGGGGTTTCCATCGAAATCGGTTCCTTGGCGATCTTCATGATCTCGCGGACCTTGTTCTCCGGCATTTCCATCTTCTCGGCCAGGGTGGCCAGGTCCGGCTCGCTGCCGGTTTCCTGCATGATCTGGCGCGAGATGCGGTTCATCTTGTTGATGGTCTCGATCATGTGTACCGGCACGCGAATGGTACGGGCCATGTCGGCGATCGAACGCGTGATCGCCTGGCGAATCCACCAGGTCGCGTAGGTCGAGAATTTATAGCCACGACGGTACTCGAACTTGTCCACCGCCTTCAGCAGGCCGATGTTGCCTTCCTGGATCAGGTCGAGGAATTGCAGGCCGCGGTTGATGTACTTCTTCGCGATCGAGATCACCAGTCGCAGGTTGGCCACGGTCATTTCGCGCTTCGCGGTACGCGCACGCTTTTCGCCGGCAGCCATCTGCTTGTTGATCTTGCGCAGGTCGGCCAGCGGCAGCGCCACGCGCGCCTGCAGGTCGATCATGCGCTGCTGCAGTTCCTTGATCGCCGGCAGGTTACGGCTCAGCACCGCGCTGTACGGGTAGGCGCAGTCGACTTCGCGGTCACCCCATTCCAGGTCGGTTTCGTTGCCCGGGAAGACCTTGATGAAGTGGGCGCGCGGCATGCCGCAGCGGTTCACGCAGATGTCCAGCACGGCACGCTCGATCGAACGCACTTCGTCCATCTGGCCGCGCAGCGAATCGCACAGCTTTTCCACGACCTTGGCCGTGAAGCGGATGCCCAGCAGCTCGTTCGAGATGATGTCCTGCGCCTTCACATACGCAGCCGAACCGTAGCCGGTGCTCTTGAAGGCGTGGCCCATGCGGTCGAACTGCTCTTCGATCAGCCTGAACTTCTCCAGCGCGCTCTTCTTCAGCTGCGCCAGCTGCTCGGCCGAGTAGCCGGCAGCGCCGCCGCTGGCCGATTCGCCCTCTTCTTCCTCGTCTTCCACCTCTTCCTCATCCTCGTCGTCCGAGGCGGCGGCAGGCGGCGGGGTCGTCGCGGCGGCGTTTTCGTTCAGGTCGACGAAGCCGTCGACGACTTCGTCGATCTTCAGCTCGTCGCTGGCGATCTTGTGCGACAGCGCGATGATTTCCGAAATCGTGATCGGGCAGGCCGAGATGGCTTGCACCATGTCCTTCAGGCCACCCTCGATGCGCTTGGCGATCTCGATCTCGCCTTCGCGCGTCAGCAGCGACACCGCGCCCATTTCGCGCATGTACATGCGCACCGGGTCGGTGGTGCGGCCGAAGTCGGAGTCGACGGTCGACAGTGCGGTGGCGGCGGCGGCTTCGACTTCGTCTTCGCTGGTCGGCGTGACGGCGTTATCCGACAGCAGCATCATTTCCGCTTCAGGGGCGCGCTCGTAGACGGCGATGCCCATGTCGTTGAAGGTGGCGATGATGCCTTCGATCGCTTCCGGATCGATGATGTTTTCCGGCAGGTGGTCGTTGATCTCCGCGTGGGTCAGGTAGCCGCGCTCCTTGCCCATGTTGATCAGGTTGCGCAGCTGCTGGCGGCGCTTTTCCAGTTCCTCGCCCGAGAAGCCTTCTTCGCTCAGGCCGGCGATGCCCTTGGCCTTGCGTTCGCGCGCCTTCGACACAGCCTTCAGTTCGGCGCGTTCGACCGCGTTCAGCGCCGCGACTTCGTCGTTCTCCGGCATGAATTCGCTCGGTTTACGGCCACGACGGCCCGGCACCTTGACTTGCGGCAGCAGGTAACCGGTGGTGTCGATAGCGGCCAGGGTGGCGGCGTCGGTGGTCTTGCTGACGGTGCTGCCGCCGGTGGCGATCACGGTCGGCGCTGCCGGTTCGATGCGGCGCGCGGTGCGGGTGCGCACGACTTTCGGCGCAGCTTCTGCGGCGGCAGCGGCAGCGGCAGGTGCGGGAACGGCCACGGCAGCCACGGCCGGCGCCGGCTCTTCGGCGGCCTTCAGCGCAGCCAGCTTCGAGGTGCGCTTGCGCACGATGACCGGAGCGACCGCCGGGGTGGTTGGCACGGTGTAGCCGAGGTCGGCGTCGGGAGCGTCGGCGTCGGCAGGAGCGGCAGCCAAGACAGGTGCGGCAGCCGGTTCGGCCTGCTGCACCGCCGGCGCGGCTTCGGCGGCAGGCGCTGCGGCTTCCACGGCCGGCGCGACGTCGGCCGGCGCAGCCGCGGCGGGCGCAACGGCCGCCGGCGCCATCTCGGCCGGCGCTTCGGCCGCAGGCGCTTCGGTAGGCGCAACGGCGGCAGCTTCCACCGCCTCGGCCTGCGCCTTCAGCGAGGCCAGGCGCGAACGGGTCTTCACCACCGTTACCTTGGCCGCCGCTTCCGTTTCGAGGAAGTAGGAGGTCGCGGTTTTGGGCACGGCCAACTGGGCCGTGGTGGTTTTTGCCGGCGCCTTTTTCGCTGTCAGTGTCAGGGTCTTGGCGGTGTTCTTCATAAAAAAACTCTCCTGTCGCGGCGGGTGGATGCCTGCGAGGTCAATAATTCACCATGGCCCGCTGGGGCCGGGGAAGGGAAATCGGGAATGGCCCTAGCTAAGGGCGCACTGGCCGCAAATCAAGCCCGCCTTTTCCTGCGGCAGCATGCGGCATGGCCGGATGCGCGGGTGGCAGGGAGTCGAAAGGCGGTGATCAGGATGGCGCTGTGCATGTCGGAACGAAAAAAAGCCCGTCGGCTGAAACGGGCTTGTATCTAGTCTCGGTTAGGAAGAATAGAGGGGACAGTCGGCATTATGCCTTAAAGCAAGAATTGGTAACAATTGAAATATCCCATAATGGATATAAACAAAACACATAATATTGCCAGACTGTCAGCAATCCACTCTTCCGTCCGTCTGCGCCGGCGCAAGCCGTGCGCAAGGCAAGGGGCGAATCATACACGATTTCGCGGCAAGCGGCGCGAGCTTGCCCGGTTCTATCAGGTAATGTTCATCCTGCAAATGTCACACGATTGCCGCACTAGTGCGAGCCCGCATGCTATCCTTCGCTTTCCTGCTATTACCATGAAGTCAATGAACACCATTAGTCCTGCCGCCGAATCCGCCGACGTCACCACCAGCACTCCCGCCGAGAACACCAGCACGGAAGCGACCACGTCGAGCCCCGTATCGGACAGCGCGCCGGATAGCGCGTCGGCTGCCACCTCGGACACCGCGTCGGCGACCCCGGCGCAGACCGCGTCCGAATCGGCCAATCCTGCGGCTGCCCCATCGGCTGCTGCGCCGGCGGCCCCGTCGGCCCGCACCCTGCTCAAGCAATTGCAGCAGCAATTCCCCGCCTTCCGCGACTGCCTGCCGCTGGCCATCGGCATCGACAAGCAGCTGCTGGCGCGCATGCCCGGCCTGGACCGCAAGACCATGCGGGCCGCCCTCGGCATCCATACCGGCTCGATGCGCTACCTGCGCGCGATGGAAAAGGCCACCGTGCGCTACGACCTCGACGGTACTGCCGGCGCCGAAGTGACCGACACCCACCGCAGCCACGCCAAGGAACAGCTGCAGCAGCGCTTCAAGAAGGAAGCCGAGCGCAAGAAGGCGGAAAAAGCCGCCGCTGCCGAAGCCGAAGCGGCGCGCCTGCGCCAGGAAAAGCTGCAGCAGCTGGCCTCCAAGTTCTCGCGCAGCTGAGCGGTCGTTGAGCGCGAACCTGGGCACCAGCACGGACATGCCGGCCGGGGAGGACCTGCCTCCCTACATCGGCATCGCCCTGGCCGACGTGCGGCTCGTGAAAACGCCCGAAGACGCCGCCGCCGCCCTGGCGGCGCTCATGGCGGCCGACGTGGTCGGCTTCGACACCGAATCCAAGCCGACCTTCGCCAAGGGCGAGGAATCGACCGGTCCGCACCTGGTGCAGCTTGCCACCGACGACACCGCCTACCTGCTGCAGGTGGGCGCGGCGCCGCTGCGCGCTGAACTGCACGCCCTGCTGCGCACCGTGCTCGAGTCGCCGGACATCCTGAAGGTCGGCTTCGGCCTGGGCGACGATTTGCGCCGCCTGCGCAGCAAGCTCGGCATCGACACGCAGAACGTGATCGATTTGTCGACCGCGCTGCGCCGCCGCGGCGAGCGCAACACCCTGGGCGCGAAGACCGCCGTGGCGCGCTTCTTTGCGCAGTCGCTGGCGAAATCGAAGCGCATCACCACCACCAACTGGGCGCTGCCGCGCCTGTCCGAGAAGCAGATCCTGTACGCGGCCGACGACGCCCATGTCGCCCTGCGCATCTACCGCCACTGGCGCGCACAGCCGCCCGCCACCCCAGGCGCGTAAAACCTGGCAGAAACCTATCATTCTTGACTGCTTCGGTTTAGCAATCGGCGCGGTAATATTCCCGTGGCAACAACGCCTGAGCACGCAATGGCGCTGCGCAAATGCTTACGCCAGCACGTCGATAACAAGTGATCACGTCACCACGGGAGAGCGCATTGAAAAACCTGAAGACCATCTTTTCCTACCTCCTCATCATTGCCGCCGGCATCGCCATCGGCACCATTGCGCCGCGCGTGCCGCAATGGCTGAAGGGTGACTACACCGAAGGCAACTACGCCGCCTACTTCCCGAACCCGGGCACCACGGTCGTGATGTACGGCACCTCCACCTGCCCCTACTGCGCCAAGGCGCGCGCGTACCTGAACGAACGCGGCATCGCCTATGCCGACTACGACGTGCAGAAGTCGCCGGCCGCCAGGGAAGCCTTCGGCAAGCTCGACGGCAAGGGCGTGCCGCTGATCCTGATCGGCAACCGCCGCATCGACGGCTTCAACGCCCCCGTCTACGACGAGGCGCTGAAGAACGCCGGCATCGCGCCGCGCACGGTGGCGCAGTCGCAATAAGGTGCCAATCCGGCGCACTGTAACAAGCTCTACCAGCCCTGTACCGACGACCCGCCCCCCCCTGCTACGCGCAACTGCTCGCCTGCGTGGCACGCTGAAAGACTGCATTCCTTTATTTTTTTCTCAATATTGATACCGCGCAAACAGACGGCGCGGTATCATTCTGTCATCCGTCTGCCCAACCGGTGGAATGAAATGCAGCGCACATTTCCTTTACGAATGCCGGGCAGAATACGCGCTCTGCCTGGCAAGCTGACAGGCCCGTTTCGACGCGACACCGGCCGGCGCGCAGCCGGCCCCGCAACGACAGGAAAACCGATTTGACGATCAGCCGGCCCCGCCCTCCCCTCTTTCGCGCAGCCCTGGCGCAAAGCCTGGCGGCCGCCGTGTTGGTCTTCTTGTCGGCGGGCGCCGCCGCCCAGCCGCAGGCACCGCGCACCATCCCCGACACCCTCGAGCAGCGCATTGCCGCCTGCATTGCCTGCCACGCGCCGAAGGACACGGCCGGCACCCGCGCCGGCGGCGTGTATTTCCCGCGCATCGCCGGCAAGCCGGCCGGCTACCTGGTCAACCAGCTGGTGAATTTCCGCGAAGGGCGGCGCCAGTATCCGCTGATGACCTGGATGGTGAACCACCTGTCCGACCCTTACCTGCACGAGATCGCCGACTACTTCGCGCACCAGCACCCGCCCGTGCCGGCCCCTCCCCCTGCCCGCGAACCGGCCGCCGTGCTGGCGCGCGGCGAGCAACTGGTGCGGCGCGGCGACCCGGCGCTGAAGGTGCCGGCCTGCGTGGCCTGCCACGGCGCGCGCCTGGGCGGCGTCGCGCCCGGCATCCCCGGCCTGCTGAATTTGCCGCGCGATTACGTGAACGCCCAGCTCGGCGCCTGGCGCAACGGCGTACGCCGCGCGCATGCGCCCGATTGCATGGCGACGATCGCCGCGCGCCTGAGTCCGGGCGACGTGGCCGCCATCTCGGCCTGGCTGGCCGGCCAACCGACGCCGCCCGACCTGCGTCCGCTCGACCGCCCCGGGCAGCCGCTCCCGATCGCCTGCGGCAGCGCGCCATGAGCCGGCGCCTGCGCTTCATCTCCGGCGCCGTGCTGGCCGCATTGGCCGCGCTGGCCACACTCGTCGCCCTCGCCTGGCCGCGCGAGCAATTCGTGCCGGCCGCCTCGCCCGAGGCCTGGGCGCCCACCTCGGCCAACATCGCGCGCGGCGCCTATCTCGCCCGCGCCGGCGACTGCATGGCCTGTCACACCGCGCGCGGCGGTGCCCCCTATGCCGGCGGACGCGCCATGGACACGCCCTTCGGCACCCTGTACACGCCGAACATCACCCCCGACCGCGCCACCGGCATCGGCAAGTGGAGCGCCGACGATTTCTGGAACGCCCTCCACAACGGCAAATCGCGCGACGGCCACCTGCTGTATCCGGCCTTCCCCTACACCAGCTACACCAAGGTTTCGCGCGCCGATTCCGACGCCCTGTTCGCCTGGCTGCGCAGTTTGCCGCCGCGCCAGGCGCAGAACCGCGCGCACGCCCTGCGCTTCCCCTACGACAGCCAACTCGCCCTGGCCGGCTGGCGCCTGCTCTACTTCAAGCCGGGCATGTTCGAGGCGGATGCGAAACGCGATGCGCAGTGGAACCGCGGCGCCTACCTGGTCGAGGGCCTCGGCCATTGCAGCGCCTGCCACAGTACGCGTAACCGCTTCGGCGCCGCGGACGATGCGTTGGGAGGCGGCCTGATTCCGACGATCGGCTGGTATGCGCCTTCGCTGACGTCCGACAGCGAAGCGGGCTTGGGCAGGTGGAAGGAAGAGCACATCGTGCAATTGCTGCGTACCGGCGTGGCGCCGGGGGCCAGCGTCACCGGGCCGATGGCCGAGGTGGTCGCGCAGAGCCTGCAGCACATGAGCGAAGCCGACGTGCGGGCAATGGCGGTGTACCTGAAATCGCTGCCGGGCGGGCCGGCGCCAGCACGCGCGCCGGCACCGCGCGCGCCGCAACAGGTGCTGGAAGAAGGCAGCCGCCTGTACCGCCAGCATTGCGCCGCCTGCCACGGCGAGCGCGGCGAAGGCCTCGGGCCCTACCCTGCGCTGGCCGGCAACCGGGCGCTGAGCCTGGAGGAGCCGGTGAACGCGATCCGCGTGGTGCTGAACGGCGGCTTTGCACCGGCCACGGCGGGCAATCCGCGTCCTTACGGCATGCCGCCCTTCAGCCACGTGCTGGACGACGCGCAGGTGGCCACGCTGGTGACCTACCTGCGCGCCAGCTGGGGCAATGCGGCGGCGCCGGTGTCGAGCGCGCAGGTGAACCGGTATCGGGCGGTGCCGCTCGATTAGCCACTCCGGTCCCGTGTCACGAGATTCTGTTTGAAACCGAACAGAGGCGTCGGCAACCGCGAGGTAAGCTAGGCACCCCGGCAATGCAGGACGGCGGTATCGACCCGCCGCGCCGCGCAATGCCCTCACCTTTTCGGCGGAGTAGTCATGGAACGATACAAAGCGGCAGTGGTAGGCGGCCTGATTGCAGGCGTGGTAACGACAGCGGTCATGGTGGCCGGCCGCAAGAGCGGCGTGCTGCACAAGACGCTGGACCGCGACGCGGTCGACTGGATCGACGACCTGACCGGTTCGCGTGCGATGATCGGCGACACCGGCACCAGCGTGGTCGAATTCGCGAATCACCTCGGCGCTTCGGCGGCCTTTGCGGCGGCCCTGCCCAAGCTGCGCGAACTGCTGCCCTCGCTGTCGCCGGTGGCCCTGGGCACGCTGTACGGCACCGCCCTGTACGCGGTGAACATCGGCTGCATCGCGCCTGTGCTCGGGATTACCGAAGGCGAAGTAAAGGCCGGCCCGCGTAAGGCGACCGAGCGTTGGGCCGTGCACGTGATCCAGGCCGTGATCTCCGCCCTGCTGGCCGAACGCCTGGCCTCCGGCACCGCTACCCGTACCGACGCCGACTTCGACTTCGACCTGGGCTTGAAGTAGGACTCAGACCAGCTCGGCGAACCCGACGCGGTCGGTGGTGGCGTTGCGTGCATCCTCGACGCTGACCTTGTGCCCGGCCAGCAGGCGTTCGAGCGAGGCGTTCATCGTGTGCGAGCCAGGATCGCGGCCGCTGTTCATGTGGGCGCGCAGGGCGCCCAGGTCGCCCGCCTCGATCAGGCGCGCCACCGCCGGCGTATTGCCCAGGCATTCGGTGGCCAGGTGGTAGCGGTTGGCGTCGAGCGAAGGCAGCAGGGCCTGGCACAGCACGCCGCGCAGCGCATGCGCCAGCGCCTGGGCTTGTGATTCGGCGTTGCCGAGCAGGCGCAGCATCTTTTGCAGGCCCATCTCGGTCGAGCGTGCGTGTAGCGAAGCCAGCACCAGCGGGCCGGATTCGGCCAGGGCCAGGGCTTCCTGCGCGGTCTGGGCGTCGCGGATTTCGCCGATCACGATCACGTCCGGGCGCTCGCGCAGGGCGTCGAGTGCGCCCAAATAATAGCTTTCGACGTCGCCATCCTTGCCCACCTCGCGCTGGGTGATGATGCATTTGCGCTGGGGGATCAGGGTTTCGACCGGGTCTTCGATAGTGATGATGTGGCCCGAGCGGCGCTTGTTGATCTCGTCGATCATCGAGGCAATCGTGGTCGACTTGCCCTGGCAGGTGTCGCCGACGATCAGGACCAGGCCGCCCGTGAGCTGCGCGAATTCCTGGGCGTCGCGCGGCAGGCCCAGCTCGGCCAAGGGCAGCGGTTCCTTCGGGAAGCGGCGGATCACGCAGCCCCAGCGCTTCTTGCCCTGGAAACTGAAGCAGTTGGCGCGGATGCGCGCCGTGTGCAGGTCGATCGAGCGATCGAAAGCGCGGTCGGCGATGCGCTCGGCCCAGTTCGGCTCGATGACGTCAAAGAATTCTTCCAGTTCCTCGCGCGTGATCGGCGAATCCGTGACCGCCACCAGCCCCTTTGGCTGGCGCAGCATGAGCGGGCTGTTCTGGTGAATGATGATGTCCGAAAACACCAGGCGCGAATTCAGCAGGTGCAGGATCTGCTCGACCAGCGTGCCGAAGACCGGGTGGTCTTCGTTCTCGATATAGGTCAGCGTCGGGATTTGCGAGGACTGGTGATGTTCCATCTGGCGTGGCTCTTTGGTCAATCGAAGTGTCGTTCAGACAAGTTCGACCATTATAAAACCATGCTCCGCAGAAAATACATCTACTGACTAGAAATTCTTTAGCGTTCCAACGCGGCCACGATCCGGTCGCCGAACAGGGTCAGGGCCACGCCGGCCACCACCACCAGCGCGCCGGCCAGGCGGATGCCCGAGACCTTGCGCACCGCCATGTTGACCAGGCCAAAGTTATCGATTGCCATCGACATCATCAGTTGGCCGGCGATCACCAGCACCACCAGGTTCAGCAAGCCGATGCGTGGCGCCAGGAACACGGTGCCGAACACAAACGCTGCACCGAGCAGGCCGCCGCTCATCTTCCACAGCGGCTGGTGCACCAGGGCGCCCAGGGCCTCGCCAACGCCGCCACGGGCAAAGGCGGCAATGCCGAGCACCACGGTGCCGACCGTGAACGAGATCCAGGCCGCCACCACCGAGTTGGCATGCAGCGCACTGGCCAGCTGGCTGTTGACGGCTGCCTGCACCGAAATAAAGAGCCCGACACAAAAAGCCAGGAGAAACAGGACCGCATTCATCTTCCACTTCCTTTCCGGCCGGGCCGGAGTCAAAAGGGCGAGATTGTAGTGGATGTCGCGGTGCTGCGTGCAATTCGGGCAAGCGTGTGCGCAGTACGAATTCAGCGTGGCGCCGGTGCAGGCGCAGTGGCAGGCTGAACGCCCGGCCCATCCGATGCCGGCTTGAGAGCCTCCACGATTGCCTGGACGAGTTCCGGCGTGATCAGTTCGGACGAGCTGAACTTGCCTTTTTCGTTGTCCCACTCGCCCGCAAAGTGCACGCCGATAACCCGGCCGCTGACCAGCTCGACCAGCGGCCCGCAGCCCGCGGCCAGCTCACCCTGGCCCAGGACTGCCCTCCCAGTTCGGTGGCCGAGCCGCTCACCTCGTTGGGCTGGGCCAGCGACTTGCGCAGGCCGGAGAGCAGCTGGCCGATGTTTACGTTCTGGTAGGTCAGCGCCAGGTCGGCGAACGTGTCCTCGGCCACGGTGGCCTGCTCGTCGGGGGCGATGTTGTAGGTCGTGTCGGAGGTGCCGCCGATCCCGCGCTGGTTGTATTCCTGCAGCTGGTGGAAGATGACCTGCCCGCGCTCCTCGCCGAGGTCGGCCGAAACAACATCGTCCGCGGCAACCTCGAAGGCGCCGATGTACAGGCGCTTGTCGGTCCAGATGCGCAGCAGTTCGCCGGCCGCGGCCAGGGCCACGGCCGCGAGCAGGGCCGAGTAGAGGAGCTTGACGAGCATGGCGGTTCAGCCGAGCACACGGCGCAGGGCCGCGTCGATGTGTTCGCCAAGCGCGGGCCCGGTGTGCGCTTCCGGTGCCGCGCCGGCAGTGCGCGCGGACAGGCGCAGCAACAGCGGGCGGTGTTCGCCGAAGCGCTTCAGGTAGTCGACCTGGCTTTTCTCCCGGGCGACGATGAACACGTCCTGCGGCCCGTACAGGCGCGAGACGTTCGGCGACAGGAAGGCGGGGCCGACCGACGAGCCCGGACTCTTCAGGTAGCCGATGGCACCACCCGCCTCGTCCTGCGCCGCGGCCGGCGTGTAGCCGGTGCCGGCCAGGATGGCGAAGCCGGCGTTGGCGCTGGCGGCGTCGAAGCCGCCGCCCAGTACCCAGTCCTGGCTGGCCCCATGGCGCACGATCATCTCGCCGGCCGCCCGCGCCAGGATGTGCGCGGCCAGGCTGCGCCGGACGGCATCGCCCTCCCCCGGGTCGACCGGGACCAGGTTGAAGGCGAGGCTGCCGCGTCCGCGCACCTGGAGCAGCGCCGGCTGGCGCGAAAAGATCGGCCCTGGCGCGGGTCCCGGCACATACGCCGCCTGGCCCGGCGTGGCGAAGTCTTCGCCGCGCAGGGCGAACAGTTGCGCGATGCCGGGCGGCCAGGCGAGCGGCGCGCTCTCCACCGTTTCCGGATTCCACAGCACGGCGACCGTCTGCCCGGCTGCCGGCGCGCCGGGCGGCAGGGACAGGCAGCGCAGCGCCAGCCCGAACTTGCGCTCGATGGCCTCGACCAGCGCCGCGGCAGTGGCCGGCGCGGCGCCGCCCAGCACCCAGAGGTCGAGGCCGAGGTCGACCAGCATGGCCGCCGTCTCGCCGGCCTGGGCCGCATCGCCGGCGGCGAACGAGGTGAACGGGGCGAGGTTCCAGAAACCGACGTCGATGTCCTGCTCGCTTGCCTGGTACAGCCCGGCTACTCGCGTGGCGCTGTCCTGGCCGGCATCGGCCTGGCGTCCGGCCGCGCCGAAGAAGCCGGCCAGCGTGTCGGAACCGTAGATTTCGCCGAGGACCAGGTCGATCATGGCGGTGGCGTCGTGGGCGCGGCGCGCCTCGAGGTCGAGCGCGATGGCGGCCAGCTTGATGCCTTCGTTGACGGCATCCGGCACCAGCCCATCGGGCGTGCGCAATTGTTCGCGGTTCTCGCGCGAGGCATGGTGCAGGGCGATGATGCGGCCGCTGCGGTCGAACACCAGGGCGCCCGACGAGCCGCGCTCGGTGTCGCTCGTATAGTGGATGAGCGGGCCTTCGGGCGGCGCCGCGACCACGTCGGCGTCGTCGAGCGACACCTGCTTGGGCTTCCAGTTCGGATGGTGGATGATGAAGGCCTTTTCGCCCTCCGCGATCACGAACGCGGCGCGCTCCATGCGCAGGGGCGCGACGCCCGCCGCCTGCGCCGCATCGATCCAGACGAAGGTGTAGTCGAGCCCTCCCACGGTGGGGCTGGTCACGAACAGCTGCTCGGGTTGCAGGCGAAAGCTGCGTCCCGGCGCCGGCGACGTCTTGCGCCCGTTCGCCAGGTCCTGCACGCTGACCTCGAAGTCGAAGGCCACCTCGGCCGCGGCCGCGACCTGCGGCGAATTCAGGACATGGTGGTTGGTCAGCAGGATGTTCGGCGCCACCAGCGAACCGGTACCGCTCCAGGCCTCGGCGTGCTCGCCCTCGTAGTTCACGCCGCCGGTGCGGATGATGCCGACCGCGCGGCGGTGCCGCGCCAGCAGTTCGAGAAAGGCCGCATCGAGCGATTCGTCGCGGCCGACCGCGGCTTCCACGTGCACGTCGCCCGCCGTGCCGGGCAGCAGGCGGTTCGTGCGCCAGCCGCGCAGCATCGGATCGAGCTTGATGCCGGCCGCAGCGTCCGCGGCCGGCGCGCGCGGATCGCCGATGAACGTGACGCCGGCCGACAGCTCGCCGCGCCGCGCCGCCGGACCTGGCGCCGGCCGGTCCTGCACGGCTGGCTGCGCCATCCCGTTCCCGCCCCGGTCCTGGCCATCCTGCCCATCGGGCAGGCGGCCCGCCTCGTAGCCATCCTCGGGGGCGGCGCGGCCCGGCGCAGCGGTGGATTCGACGCGCGGCGCAGGCCCGGCCATGCGGCCATCGGCCACCAGCCAGCCCTTGATCGCGCCGGCCAGGGCCGCGGCCACCTTGTCCTTGTAGGCGTCGAGCCGCAGGCGCGCTTCCTCGGCAGCGACATCCATGAAACTGACCTCGACCAGGCAGGCCGCAGTGTCTTTTGCATGGCTCTGCGGATGCAGCACGCCGAATCCGCGTGCCTTGACCTTGCGGTCGTCGAGGCCGGTGGCCTTGCGCACGGCGGTTTGCACCAGCAGGGCAAGCGCCTGCGAGTCGCTTGACGCCGCGCTGTGGTGCCAGGTCTCGGTGCCCTGCGCCTTGCCGTTGAAGCCGTTGAAATGGATGGAGACGAAGGCATCGGCGCCGGCCTTGCGGGCCAGTCCGGCACGCTCGCGCAGGCCGAGGTTGGTGTCGGCGTCGCGCGTCAGGCGCACGTCCACGCCTTCGCGCGCCAGCACGCTGCGCACGCGGCGCGCGAGGTCGAGGGTCAGGTCCTTTTCGAGCAGGCCGCCGGGGCCGACGGCATTGTTGGGGCTGGACCCGCCGACCTCGCTCTTCCCGCCATGCCCGGGATCGATCACCGCAATTGCCATGCCGTCCTCCGTTGTCCGCCTGTTCCCGATGGGTGCGCGCCGTGCACTGGCTGCGGTGCTGTGTTAGACAGCGCCGCAGGCTGGAGTTCATCCATTCCCGGCTGGCGCGGCGCCTGGCCATGCCTGTCCGGTGGCATCCTGGGCGCGCTTCCCTGCAGTTCGTCGCAAAGCAATCGCGCACGGGCCGGCCCTTCGCTACAGTCGCAGCATCGACAGCCATGAGGAGCACACCATGATCAAGCCCGCCGCACCTTCCTTCGCCCGCCGCGCCCTGCTCGGCGCCTGCATCGCCGCCTGCCTTGCCGGCCCCGGCCTGGCAACGGCCGGGTCCTGGTCCTGGGGCGGCGAACAGGTCCAAGGCAGCGGGCGCATCGTCAAACAGGACCGCCAGGTGGGCGGCTTCAGCGGCCTGTCGCTGGGCACGCCGGGACGGGTCGAGCTGCGCATCGGGAACAGCGAGAGCGTGACGGTCGAAGCCGACGACAACGTGCTGCCGCTGATCGAGACCGTGGTCGAGGACGGCGTGCTGAAGATCCGTCCGGCGCGCCGCAACCTCGCCCTGAAGGGCACCGCGATCCGCGTGGTGGTGCAGGCGCGCTCCATCGAGCGCCTGTCGCTGGGCGGCTCGGGCAGCATCCACGCCGACCCGCTGCGCACGCGCGGGCTCGACATCGACGTCGGCGGCTCGGGTTCGATCCGGCTGAACGGCGTCGACGCCGGGACGCTGTCGGTATCGCTGGCCGGCAGCGGCGACGTCGAGGCCGCGGGCGGGAACGTGGACAAGCTGTCGGTGTCAATCAAGGGTTCGGGCGACGTCGACCTGGGGCGCGTGCAGGCGGGCAGCGCCAGCGTGTCGGTGGCGGGATCGGGCGACGCGGTGGTAGCGGCGCGCAACCGGCTGGGCGTGTCGATCGCGGGGTCGGGCGATGTGAAGTATTACGGCGATCCGCAGGTGAGCAAGTCGGTTGCGGGGTCGGGGGAAGTCAGGCGGGCGGGTGCGTCGGCACGCTAAGAACGGACTGCGGCGGTGACCGGAGCCCGCCCGTCAACGTAGGGTGGGCACTCCGTGCCCACGCGGTTACGTGCTGATCCGGATTCGGCGACGGTGAATGTTCGCTCCGCGGCGCTGAGCCTGGACACAGAGCCAACGTGACGCTTTTGGATGTGCCGTCGACCCGCATACTTTGCGACGCAATCAAGCGCCAACATGGCGCACCGTTCCGCGTGGGCACGGGGGTGCCCACCCTTGTATCTTGACCGAGTTGGTGGTTAGCTACTGCCAGCAGAGGTGAAGACCAGCTTGGGCCCACCCTTAAGGCTCGACCTTGGAAGGTAGATCAAGCCCTTCACCTCGTTCCCACACCATGCCAAACACTGGACGGTAGCCAAGGGCAATGACCCTGTATGCACAAGGAGAGTGGGTGTGTTGATCGAGGACGCAAGGAGAATTTATGTTTTATCTAGGTGTAGACGTTGCCAAGAAAAACCTTGACTGCATGCTGCTCGATAGCGAGACCGGCAAGCTCAAGTCGAAGAGTAATATTCCAAATACAGCTGCTGGCTTTGTGGAGTTGCTTGACTGGCTGAACGAAAAGAAGGCGTCCAATCCACACGTGGTGATGGAGCCGACAGGGATGTATCACGAAGCCGCTGCATTGGCCCTGGCCGATGCTGGACTGGTCGTATCGCTGGTTAATCCAGCTCAGCTGCGCGCTTTCGCGCAAGGACTGGGGGTGAAGAACAAGACCGATAAGCAAGACAGTGCGGTGCTGGCTCGCTTCGGCATGGCCCAAAATCCTGCACCATGGCAGCCACCATCGCCGTCAGCACGTCACCTCAAAGCCCTGCTGGCGCGCCGTGATGCAGTCGCCGACGATCTACAGCGCGAACGCAATCGCAAGGAAGCAAACGACTTTAGCTCGGTACCAGAAGCTGTAAGCGCCTCTATTGCAGAATCAATCGCTTTTCTGCAGGCCGAACTGAAGCGGTTGGAAAAGATGATTGCCAAGCACATCAATGACGACCCGGACCTGCGCAACAAGAAAGAACTACTCGAAACGATACCTGGTGTCGGTCCTCGTGTTTCGACCCATATGACGACGTTATTTGCTGGTCGAACGTTTGAGAGCGCCGAGCAGCTGGCAGCCTATCTGGGGCTCGTGCCAGTTGTATGGGAGTCAGGATCTTCGGTACGTGGCCGGCCGCATATGTCGAAAGCCGGCCCTGCTTACTTACGCAAAGTGCTGTACATGCCTGCCGTCGTGGCAACACGCTGTAATCCGCATATTAAGGCGCTGAATGAGCGACTGCTCGCCAAAGGTAAAACCGCGATGGCCGCAATTGGAGCCGCTATGCGCAAGCTGGCACACTTGTGTTTTGGTGTCATCCACTCCGGCAAGCCCTACGACCCAAAATTTGCATGTAGGGCTTGACGGGTAAGACGGTATCTACGTTTAGGTCAACACAAGCACGTCAGCCAACGGTACGTATACCTTGGGGCACGACTCAATGCCCGTGATGCCCCTGCATCGCCGGCGCCACATACGTCAGCGGCTTGACCTGCGCCTGCACCGTCACGCTGGTCTGCTTCTTCGCGGCGTCCTGCACGGTGAGGGTTACCGGCACGGTCTCGCCTTCCTTCAGCTGGCGCTTCAGCTCGAAGAACATCAAATGGTAGCCGCCCGAGGCCAGATGCACCGGCTTGCCGGCCGGCAGGTCGATCCCCTCCACCGCGCGCATGCGCATGGTGTTGTTTTCCATCGCCATCTCGTGGATCTCGGCGCGGCCGGCAACCGGCGTGCTCACGCCCACCAGGCGCGCGTTCGTCGCCGACTGCAGGTGCATGAAGGCGCCGGCGCTTTTCGCGGCCGGCACGGTGGCGCGCACCCAGGGCTCGGTGACGCTCAGTTGCACGCTTGTTTGCGCCAGCGCGCTCGTTGCGAACAGGCCGGCGGCCAGGGAGGCAATCAGGTGTCGGTTCATGGGCAGCTTAACGAAAGGGATAATCGGGCGATTATAAATCAGGCGCCGGCCTTGAGCGTCTCGCGCTCGACCAGCACGGTGTCGACGCTGTCGGTCAGCCAGACCTGGCCGTCCTGGATCGTGCACTGCAATTGCATCGCGCGCTTGGCCAGCTTTTCCAGGCCGGCGCTGGCCTCGGCCGGGATGTTGATGACGGTGAGGTTGCGCGCACGGTCCACCTTGTTGGCGATGCCCTTCCACCAGATGCTGCTGGTGGCGCTGTAGCTGTACACGAACACGTGCTCGGCGCGGCCGCAGGCCTTCAAGAGGCGCTTGTCGTCGGGCTGGCCGATCTCGATCCAGGTGTCGATGGCGCCGGTCAGGTCCTTCTGCCACAGGTCCGGCTCGTCGGTGTCGAACAGGCCCTTGGTGAAGGTGAGCGATTCGCTCGCGTGCAGGGCAAAGGCCAGCACGCGGATCATCACGCGTTCGTCGGTTTCCGACGGGTGGCGGGCGATGGTCAGCCCGTGCTCCGCATAGTAGTTGCGGTCCATGTCCGCGATTTGCAGGTCTGCCTTGTAAATCGTTGCTTTCAGCGCCATTGATACTCTACTTAAATTATTTAAAGACGACGGTCCTGTCGCCATTCTGCAGAACCCGATGTTCCACGAACCATTTCACCGCCCGCGCCAGCACCACGCACTCGACGTCGCGGCCGATTGCCGTCAGCTCCTCGACCGTCATCGCGTGATCGACACGCTCGACGTCCTGCTCGATGATCGGGCCTTCGTCCAGGTCGCCGGTGACGAAGTGGGCGGTGGCGCCGATCAGCTTCACGCCGCGGCGGTGCGCCTGCGCATACGGGCGCGCGCCCTTGAAGCTCGGCAGGAAGGAGTGGTGAATATTGATCGCCCTGCCCTTCAGGGCCTCGCACAGCCCCGGCGACAGGATCTGCATGTAGCGCGCCAATACCACCAGGTCGATCTTGTGCATGTCGAGCAGCTCGATCACGCGTGCTTCCTGGGCCAGCTTGGCTTCTTCCGGTGCGCCGGTTGCCAGCGGCAAGTGGTGAAACGGGATATTGTAACTTGCCGCGAGCTGGTAGAAGTCCATGTGGTTCGAGACGATGGCCGAAATTTCCACCGGCAGCAGGCCGCTCTTGTAGCGGAACAGCAGATCGTTCAGGCAGTGGCCGATCTTCGAGACCATGATCAGCACGCGCGGCTTGGCATGCGCATCGTACAGCTGGCCGCGCATGCCGGTTTCCTCGCACAGGGCGACAAAGGCGCCGCGCAGGTCGGCGTCGCCCACGGACGGGTCCTCGGCGGCGAAGTGCATGCGCATGAAGAACAGGTGCGACTCGGGATCGCCGAATTGGGCCGAGTCGATGATGTTGCAGCCGTGCTCGGCAAGGAAGCCTGCGACGCGCAGCACGATGCCGCGCTGGTCGTTGCAGGACAGGGTCAGGATGTATTCCGGATGCGTCATGGTGGGCGGCTCGCAGTAGTGGGCAGATAAAGACAAAGGTCGTTCGATTGTCGCATGTGCTTGCAAAATTGGCCACGCGAGAAAACGCACGACCGTTTGTTTTTTCGGTATAGTGTTTCGAGCACGTCGGACAACTTAACCTGAACGGAGACAACAAGATGACCCACACCGCGAACGACCAATTCCTCCTCGCCGCCCGCCCGGTCGGCGTGCCAAAGGAGAGCGACTGGCTGCGCGCCACCCCGCCCCTGCCCGAGCTGCAGGACGGCGAAGTACGCATCAAGGTCCTGTACATTTCGCTCGACCCGGCCATGCGCGGCTGGATGAACGAAGGCAAATCCTACGTGCGCCCGGTGAACATCGGCGAAGTCATGCGCGCCGGCGGCATCGGCATCGTCGAGGAATCGAAGTCGGGCAAGTTCAGCGCCGGCGACACGGTGATGGGCGTGATGGGCGTGCAGCGCTACTGGAGCGGCCCGGCCGACGACAAGGGCGCGATGCTGGCGAAAGTCGACCCATCGATGGCGCCGCTGCCGACCTGGCTGAACGCGCTCGGCATGCCGGGCATGACCGCCTACTTCGGCCTGCTCGACGTCGGCCAGCCGAAGCCGGGCGAGACCGTGGTGGTATCGGGCGCGGCCGGCGCGGTCGGCATGACGGTGGGCCAGGTGGCGCGCCAGATGGGCTGCCGCGTGGTCGGCATTGCCGGCGGCGAGGACAAGTGCCGCTTCGTGGTCGAGGAACTCGGCTTCGACGCCTGCATCGACTACAAGGCCGGCCCCGTGCACGCCGGGCTGAAGGAACACTGCCCGCAGGGCGTGGACGTCTACTTCGACAACGTCGGCGGCGATATCCTGGACGCGGTGCTTACCCGCATCAACATGAAGGCGCGCATCGTGATCTGCGGCGCCATCTCGCAGTACAACGCCACCAGCGCCGTGAAGGGCCCGGCGAACTACCTGTCGCTGCTGGTCAACCGTGCGCGCATGGAAGGCATGCTGGTTACCGACTACGCCGCGCGCTACCCGGAAGGCGTGGCGACGATCGCGCGCTGGATGGGCGAAGGCAGCTTCAAGACCCGCGAGCACGTCGTCGAAGGCTTCGAGAACTTCCCGTCGGCCCTGCTGATGCTGTTCAAGGGCGAGAACCTCGGCAAGCTGGTGCTGAAAGTCGCCGACGCCTGACAGTCACCCTCACAGCGATCGCCGCACGCGCCTTGATCTATCCAGAGGGGCGTGCAATCTCCTTGAACTTGTGCGGCCTGGGAGCGTCTACTTCGACGCTCTTTCAACCCACCGCCCACTTCGAGGACAGCATGCCAACCTTCCCCACCGATCATCCTGCCCTGCAGGCCCAGCTCAACGCCCAGGTCGACTTCTTCACGCAGATGTCGCGCCACGCGGTCGATGCCGCCGGCCAGATCGGCGAACTCAACCTGCGCATGATGCGCCAGATGTTCGACGATTCGATCCGCTTCGGCCGCGCCCTGGCCGCCTGCAAAGACCCGTTCCAGATGGGCGCCGTCGCCATGCGCGAGACCCAGCCGACAGTCGAGCACCTGCGCGCCTGGCAGGGCGAACTCATGACCATGCTGGGCGCCGGCACCGCGACCCTGGCGCGCGACGCCAACAACAGCAGCTGGCAGGCCGCGCGCGGCGCCGGGAGCTTCATGGGGGCCGGTAGTGGCGGCGCCGCGCCCGACGGCAAGGCGGCGCACGCGCCGGTCCGCTGACGCCCCTTCCACTGCTACCGAACGGAGGCTCCCATGGCACCATCCGGCAAACGCCAGGACCGGCCGGCAGACGCGCTCGCGCTGCTGCGCCACGAACACGACAGGATCCGCCAGCTGTTCGCGCAATTCGCGGGCCTGCGCGGCATCGAGGACGAAGACGAGCGCAAGGCCGAACTGGTCGACGAGATCTGCTACGAACTGGCCCTGCACGCCATCGTCGAGGAAGAACTGTTCTACCCGCTCCTGCGCGCCGCCGCCGAGGACGACGAGATGATGGACGAGGCCGAGGTCGAGCACGCCGGCGTGCGCGAGCTGATCAGCCAGCTCGAAGTCATGTACCCCGGCGACGACCACTTCGAGGCCACCGTCGCGGTGCTGGCCGAGGAAGTCGAGCACCACGTGGCGATCGAAGAGAGCGACATGTTCGACACCGCGCGCAGCTCGGGCATCGACCTGGCCGCGCTGGGGCGCAGGATGCAGGCGCGCCGGCGCGAGCTCGACGAAGACCTGAACGAGGCGCCGGACGTCATCGACGCGATGGAACCGCACGCCGGCATGCGCCTGCCGCCGCGCGCGCCGGACTGAAGGAACTAACGGGACCGTGGTGTCTCTAACCGCACGAGCGCGGCAATGCGGCGCTTGCGATTGACTTCCATCCACGTGCAGGGCAACCAGGAGAGCGACATGGCGACGAGTAAGGAGAGCGGCAAGAGCGCGGGCAGCTCCGGCGGCAGCGCCCAGAAGAGCGGCAGCGGCAGCAGCAGTGGCAGCGGGCCGGCCAAGCGCGGCTTCGCGGCAATGGACCAGAACCAGCAGCGCGAAATCGCCAGCAAGGGTGGCCAGGCCGCCCACCAGAAGGGCACGGCGCACGAGTTCGATTCCGAAGAAGCGCGCCGGGCGGGGCAGAAAGGCGGTGAGGCAGTCAGCCGCAACCGTGCACACATGGCCGACATCGGCCGCAAGGGCGGCGAAAGCCGGCAGTCCGCCAACCGCGCCGCCAGCGCGGCCAAGGCGGCCGGCAACCGCCAGGGGAGTAAGGAGGAATAAGGCGGGCGGACCCTGTCTGCCCGCTTGACGTACCCGCGCGGTCTCGCCGCTTCGGCGGGCCGCGCGGCCGGTTTTTTCGTGCGGCCAGGCTCTTTGTGCGGTCAGGTCTATCCTGCAAGCGTTACGAAGGAATTACGCGGCCATCTTCTCGCACTCTTCCGCACAGCGTTTGCACGCCGCCGCGCACTGCTGGCAATGGTCCATCTTGTGCTTCGCACACTCCTCGCCGCAGTTCCGGCACACTTCGGCGCACAGGCGGCAGAAGGCAGCCGCATGCTCGCTGCCGCGCGCCATCAGGCTCGCCGCCAGCCGGCACACCTGGGCGCAATCCATGTCGGTGGCAATGCACCTGGCCATCATCTTGACGTCTTCTTCCTTCAGGCACGAGGCCGCGCAATGGTCGCAGGCATTCGCACAGGCGTTGCAGGCGTCGATACAGCTTTGAAAATCCAGTGTTTCCATCTTGTTCTCCTGATGCTGGTGATCGAACGAACAAGGATAAAAGCCGTCGGTGCGCGGCGGCGCACGCATGCTCCAGGCCAATGGGCCACGACCGGCACGCCGCGCCGGCCTGTGCTACATTCGCGTC
Source organism: Massilia sp. BAP21 (assembly GCF_057801335.1). Lineage (NCBI taxonomy): Bacteria > Pseudomonadati > Pseudomonadota > Betaproteobacteria > Burkholderiales > Oxalobacteraceae > Massilia > Massilia sp. BAP21. The sequence goes on along the minus strand of NZ_CM173596.1, from coordinate 4,040,905 downwards.
CCTATGCAAGCACTCAAGTACCTCACCGCCTACCCCGACCACCTGCGCCAGCAGGCAGCCGGCCTGCTCGGCGAAAACCGCCTCGGCGCCCTGCTCCGCTCGCGCTACCCGCGCGCCCACGGCCTGCGCACCGACCGCGCGCTCTACGACTACGTGCAGGAGCTGAAGATTGAGTACCTGCGCAACGCCCAGCCGGTGTCGAAGGTGGCCTACGACAGCAAGATCCACGTGGTCCAGCATGCGCTCGGCCTGCACACGCAGATTTCGCGCGTCCAGGGCAGCAAGCTGAAGGCCAAGCACGAGATCCGCATCGCCAGCGTCTTCCGCGACGCGCCGCTGGAATTCCTGCGCATGATCGCCGTGCACGAACTGGCCCACCTGAAGGAGAAGGACCACGACAAGGCCTTCTATAAACTGTGCTGCTGGATGGAGCCGCAGTACCACCAGTTCGAGCTCGACTTGCGCCTCTACCTGACGCACATGGAGCACACCGGCGAACGGCTCTGGGCTAGCGAAGCCTGAACGGCGCCCGGAGCGCGCTCAGGCCGGGTTCAGGCGCCGCTCCCAGTCCGGCAAGCGGACGCCCTTGACCAGCAGGTAGAGGCAGAACACGCTTTCGCCGATGAAGCAGGGCAACAGGATGAAGGGAAACAGCTGGTCCTGCAGGGCCGGCGACAGGATCATGGCGAAGCTGTTCACCAGGTAGCAGGCGCCCGCCACCTGCATCAGCGTGCCTATCGTCTTCGGAAAGAAGCCGGAGCGGCGCACCAGGTAGCCGATGACCAGGCATTCGACGCCGAAGAAGATCAGCGCCAGCCCAAAGGCCTGGGCATGCGCCACCACCGACTGGTAGGCGATGAGGTGCAGGATGTGCGGGGCCACCGTCTCCAGGTAAGCCGCGCTCGATAGCGGCACCAGCACCGCGTGCAGGTGCAGCGCGCTGACGCTTTCGACCGCCAGCGAGGTCAGGGCAAAGAACACCGCCAGCCAGGTAAGCTGTTTGCTTACCGGGCGCAGCAGCACATACCACATGAAGGTCAGCCCCAATGCGCAGACCAGCAGCAGGTCTTGCGCCGCGATCCCGATGCGCCACAGCGACTCCGCATGCAGGATGTTGCGCGCGGTTGCCTCGGGATCGCCCGATGCCACCAGCGAGCCGCGGATCACCGATTCGCCGACCACGCCGACGACGATGATCACCAGGTAGAGCAGCCCGGCGATGCGGGCGCAGGCTTGCACCGTGAGCTTGCCGGGCAAGACAGGCGATGGCGGATGGGGCTGAGGACAGGTCATGGCGTTCCCGGAAGGACGGCGATGCGATCACGTGCAGGCCGTGCCGGCCCGCTCCCGCCGGCACACACTGCCCGGCCTGTTCATTATCCAGCAAACAACATGTTGACAGGAAATATATTCAGGCCCGGCGGATCAGAGCAGCATCCCGCCCGACACCTCGATACGCTGCCCGGTCATCCAGCCATTGCCCTCGGCTAGCAGGGCCGCGACGGCGGCGCCGATGTCGTCCGGCTGGCCGGCCCGCCCCAGCGCCGTCATGCCCGCCACCATGCGGTTCAGCTCGGGATTGTCGCGCACCGCGCCGCCGCCGAAGTCGGTTTCGATGGCGCCCGGCGCCAGCGTGTTCACCGTGATGCCGCGCCCGGCGAACTCGCGCGCCTGGTAGCGCGTCAGCACCTCGACCGCGCCCTTCGCTGCCGCATACACGCCATAGCCCGGCAGGCTGAAGCGCGTGAGGCCGCTCGACACGTTCATGATGCGTCCGCCGTCGTTCAGGAGCGGCAGCAGGAGCGGCGTCAGGAACACGATCGACTTCATGTGCATGGCGACGATACTGTCGAACTGGTCCTCGGTAACGTCCAGCAGCGGCGTGTGCAGCCCGGCGCCGGCGTTGTTCACGAGGATATCGAAACGCTCCGCGCCCCAATCGGCGAGGGTGGCGCGCACCTGGCCGGCAAAGGCGGCAAAGCCGGCGCTGTCGCCGGTGTCGAGTTGCAGCGCGCCGGCGCGGCGGCCCAGGGCCTCGATGCGCGCGGCGACTTCCTGCGCCGCGGCCGCGTTGCGCTGGTAAGTGAAGACGACGTCGACGCCGGCCTGCGCCAGGTGCAGCGCCATGCTGCGTCCAAGGCCACGGCTGCCGCCGGTGATGAGTGCGATACGTTGGGTCATGCTGGGCTCCTTCGTTGAGTGAGCAGCCAGTATATTTTTGCAGCACACATGGATAAACTGGCGAAATCTGCATTCATTCTGCGATCATTTTGCATAATCGAACGATGAACAAACTCGACCCCATCCGCATCTTCCTGAAGGTTGCCGAGCTGGAAAGCTTCAGCGGCGCCGCCCAGCAGCTCGGTTTACCGAACACGACCGTGTCGGCCAACGTGCGCGAGCTGGAAGAAGACATCGGCGTGCGCCTGCTGCAGCGGACCACGCGCCGCGTGAAGCTGACCCAGGAAGGCGCCGCCTTCTACGCGCGCAGCCGCGACCTGCTCGACGAGTTCGACGAGCTCGGCGCCATGTTCGACGGCGATGCCGATGGCTTGACCGGACGCCTGCGCGTCGACCTGACGGTCGGCATCGCCGCCAGAATCGTGCTGCCGCGCCTGAAGGAATTCATGGCGCGCCACCCGCGCCTGGAGATCAACCTCAGCACCACCGACCGCCGCGTCGACGTGGTGCGCGAAGGCTTCGATTGCGTGCTGCGCTCCGGTCCATTGGCCGATTCCAGCCTGGTCGCGCGCCCGCTGGGCAGCTACCGCATGGTCAACTGCGCCAGCCCGGCCTATCTCGAGGCATTCGGCACGCCGCGCACGCTGGCCGACCTGGCCGAGCACCGCATCGTTCATTACGACGCCCTGCTCGGCGGCAGCGCCCCGGTATGGGAATGGTTCGACGGCGAGCGTACCCGGCTGGCGCCGGTCGGCGGCATGCTCACCGTGAACGGCACCGCCTGCTTCGAGGCCGCCTGCCGCGCCGGCCTCGGCCTGATCCAGGCGCCGGACGTGGGCATCCGCGCCTACCTCGACAGCGGCGAACTGATCGAGGTATTGCCGGACTTCCGGCCCGAGCCGATGCCGGTCGCCTTTGTGTATCCCTCGCGCCGCTACGTGCCGGCGCGCACCCTCGCCTTCATGAAGTGGGTGCAGGAATTGCTGGCGCCTTACCTCGAGCCGCGCTAGCCGAACGCAGCTGGGTGTCGCCGCACAGTCACACCACGGCAGCGCTGAACGGCTCCGGCCGCCGCGCAAGCAGGTGCGACAGCCGTTGCAGGCTGGCCTGCAAGCGTGCGCGGTCCTGGATGCTCCCCAGCGAAATCCGGATGGCATTCACCGATACCTCCCCTGTCGCGAACGCCTCGGCCGGCGTGATGGCGATGCCCTCGCTGCCGGCCGCCTGCGCAAGCTGGGCGGAAGCCCAGTATCCCGGCAACGCGAGCCATACATGCAGGCCGTCGCCCGCGCCGTTGTAGCGCCCCGCCAGGATATCGCGCGCCATCCGGTGGCGCAGGCGCGCCTCGGTGCGTACGCCCTCCAGCAGGCGGCTGGCCGAACCGTCGAGTATCCACTGGGTGGCCAGTGCGGCCGTCAGCGGCGCCGCCATCAGCGCGAATGACCTGAGCGCGACCAGGAAACGTTCGCGCTCGAGCGGGTCGCGTACCAGCACGAAGGCAACCCGCAAGCCGGGCGTCAGGCATTTCGACAGGGTGGAAATGTAGACCACCTGGTCCGGCGCAAACGCGGCAATCGGCGGCGGCGGGGCCTCGGCCAGCAGCCAGTAGGGATCGTCCTCGACGATACGCACCTGGCAGCGCCTGGCGATACTGGCAAGCTCCCTGCGCCGGCGCTCCGGCATGGTGCTGGCAGTCGGGTTCTGCAAGGTCGGATTCAGGTAGACCAGGCGCGGCCGGTGCCGGCGGCAGGCTTCCTCGAACATTGCCGGCAGCATCCCGTGCCGGTCCGCTTCCACCGCAAGGATGCGCCGGCCGAACTGGACCGCGGTCGCGCGCAGGCCGGGATAACTCATCGGCTCGGCCAGGATCACGTTGCCCGGTTCCGTCAGCGCAAGGATCAGGGCCGCGATCGCCGCTTGCGCCCCCGGGCAGACCAGCACCTGCGCGGCATCGAGCTGTCCGAACATCGGCGCCAGCCAGGCGGCGCCGGCCTTGCGGTCGGAATCGCTTCCGCCGCCCAGGTGGTAGGTCATCAGCGATGCATTGTCTGCCCGCATCAGGACCTGGGACAGGCCCTGCTTCAGCATGTCGTCGAAGTCCACGCCATCCGGCGGCGGCGGGGTGTTCATGCTCAGGTCGAGGATCGCGTTCAGTTCGACTTTCGGCGCCGCGACATAGGTGCCGCGTGCGCCGCGGCCCTCCAGCAGGTTGCGGCGCCGTGCTTCGTCGTAGGCGCGCGTGACCGTCGTCAGGTCGACCTGCAGCTGGGCCGCCAGCTGGCGCTGCGGCGGCAGGCGGTCGCCCGGCCTCAAGGAGCCATCCGCCACCGCCGCCTGCAAGGCATCGGCAATCTGCAGGAAACGCGGCCCGGCGCGCGCAGCCAGGCGCGGCAGCCAGCCTGGCGGATTTTCATCTTGTATGGTTTTCAACTGGGACAATTTGTCTCGATGTATGGAGATTGCTTTTGCGTAGTATGTCCCGAAATAGGCAGCACCACCACCGTTCCACCCCAGCCACCGTGGTGCTGCGCACGATAGATAGCGTCAACATAGCCTGGAAATACACACATCATGGAATGGTTCCCGATACTCGCCTTTGCGTTCAAGTTCCTCGTGCTCGGCACGGGGATGTTCTTCGCCATCAAATGGCATTACGACCAGGGAAAGAAAGGCAGGCATACCGAGCGGCGCGCGGTGCTGCGCACGGCCGCCAGGATCACCGTCATCTTCGTGGTGCTGGTCCTGGTCCTGGTGTACGGCACCTGGCTCCTTGCCACGAAGCTGGGCATGGATTTGAATTTGCCATAAAGGCAGACAGCAGCCGAGCCGGCGGATATTTCAATGAGTACAGCGAGGACCAGGTCCAAGGAAGCGCTGATCAATTCGCTTCCTCGGCAAAAGTGATCGCAAAATGCGCGTAGGGCAAGCCAAACGAAGCGTTTTACGGTCGGTTCGACACGATAACTCGCCGTGCCGTGATAGTTTGGATCGCCCTCCGCCTCTTTAAATCCTCGGCCATTTCCCACTAAAAACCGCAGTCGAAACATCAAGCTTTTCGATTGTTAGCCGACCCCTCTCTTCCAGATCTATCTTTCATATCCGCGACTCCGGAACGCCTTCTACGCACGAACTCCAGAATTTTTTTATAGGAAATTCCAGGTTGTGGAAACGCCCTCTGTTGACTCCCCTCTCTTGAGTACTTGACCCCTCCCAACTTCGAAACGCCGTAAGCGAGCCAGAATCAGCCAGTTAACCAACTTACAATGGAGAACGGCATGATTGACGCATACCTGAAGATCGAAGGGATCAACGGGGAGTCGGAAGACGACCGCCACAAGAACTGGATCGAAGTAAGCAATGTTTTGTACGCGATTCACCAGCCGCGAGCCGAGACGGTTTCAACCGCTGGTGGCTTGACCAGTGGTAGAGCCGAGCTTCACCCGATCACCTTCCAGAAGCTGGCCGACATCGCCTCGCCTGTCCTGCTGCAAACCTGTGCGGCGGGGAAAACGATTGCAAAGGCCACCTTTGAATTCATGAGGGCCGACAGCGATGGCAAACCGATCCCGTACTTCAAGATCGAGCTGGAGAACTTGATGATTGCAAACATCTCCCCCGACAGCGGTAACGGCGGTGTCATTCAAGAGCGGGTCCAGTTGGCTTACGCGAAAATCAAGTGGAACTACACACGCCAGAGCATCCGGGGCGGTGCACAGGGTAGCACCATGGGCGGCTGGGATTGCAGCGCCAACAAGGTCTGCTAACAGGGGCCGATGATGTCTGTACCCTATGAAGGCGATGAAATGATTCTCTGCCCACTCGACTATACCGACTTCAAGCACACGTGTGCTGTCATTGTGTCGGGCGATGGCCCAAACTTCTGCGGCCATGCCTTGCTCCATGTTGGCGATTCATGGTACTTCCACGTAGCAGGACGTAATAGCTTGCCTAAATTCATGCATGAGAGCGGCTACCAGCGTTATCTGAAAGAGACTGGCAAGCACGAAATCCGACGCTGGATTGTCAAGCTGTCCAATCCTCGCGGCGCTCATGAAAAGCTCCATGACCTGATGGAGAAACAATGGCTGTGGTTAATCTTGCCGAACAACTGCGCTTCGTTTGTGGAGGAAGTTGTGCGGGCAGGCGGTAGCAAGGCAGGCATGTACTTCAACTGTCCTTCAGCAGAGCCTTTCGCATGAAAGCACTCATCTCGCTTGGTGTGGCCTTCTTTGTGACCGTGCTTAACCTGCTGATAGGGCACCAGCTGACCCCTGCCTTGAACTTGGACATGGCGACTGCCATTCTCTTCATGACATTCATTAGCACGGCAGTCATCACTTACCTTGTCCTGAAATACCGGCAAGGCCACACGGCGACAGTTCGACGAATTCCAATCGCACTTGGGGCCGGACTGGTCGAATTCACATTCCTGTACATGACCTGCATTGTTCCCAGTCCTCGGGAGCTTGAAAGGGATGCGGCCATCGATATCGGTGTTTCTGCATTGCTCGCGTCGGTAGTCACATTCTCTCTTCTCTTGTTGCCTGCCCCCCTCCCGGGCGAATGGCGTCGAGGGATCATATCGCTTAGCGTTGCTTTCTTTGCGACGGTGATCGTTGCGCTATCCGTCTTCGATAACGCAATGGCCTACAGAACATGGATGAGCATATCTGGCGGAGTGTTCATCGGTTCGGTGGCTGTCACATCGCTGTTGTTACGGCTATGGAGCCGAAACCGCTAGCACCGGCGCTCCCCCACCGGTGCACAGTTTCACATTACCTCAGGTTCACGCTCCGGCGCCTGCCCTTGACCCCATGCACCCAGGTGTACAAGGCCGGCAGGATCAGCAAGGTCAGGGCCGTCGACGACAGGATCCCGCCGATCACCACGGTCGCCAGCGGCCGCTGCACCTCGGCCCCGGTACTGGTCGCCAGCGCCATCGGCAGGAAGCCGAGCGAGGCCACCAGCGCCGTCATCAGGACCGCCCGCAAGCGCACCTCGGCCCCTTCGCGCATCGCCGGTTCCGGCGCATGCCCCTGCTCGCGCAGGCCGCGCACGAACGAGATCATCACCAGCCCGTTCAGCACCGCCACGCCCGACAGCGCGATGAAGCCCACCGCCGCCGAGATCGACAGCGGCAGCCCGCGCAGCCATAGCGCCAGCACGCCGCCGGTCATCGCGAACGGAATCCCGCTGAACACCAGCAGCCCATCCTTCACGCTGTTGAACATCAGGTACAGCAATGCGAACACCAGCGCCAGCGCCGCCGGGATCACCAGGCCCAGGCGCTTGCTGGCCGCCTGCAGGTTCTCGAACTGCCCGCCCAGGCTGAGCCAGGTCCCGGCAGGCAGCTTCACCTTCGCCAGCGCGGCATCGAGCTCGCCGACAAAGGAGCCGAGGTCGCGCCCGCGCACGTTGGCCGTCACCACGATGCGGCGCTTGCCGTTCTCGCGGCTGACCTGGTTCGCCTCCGGCACGAAGGCCAGCGTGCCGATCTCGGACAGCGGAATGCTGGCCGCGTGCCCGTTCACCGGCGGCAGCGCGATCGGCAGCTGGCGCAGGCTGTCGATGTCGTTGCGCGGCCCTTCAGGCAGGCGCACGGTGATGGCGAAGCGGCGGTCGCCCTCGAACACCATGCCGACATCGCGCCCGCCGACCAGGGTGCCGAACACGTCCTGCACGTCGGCCACGTTCAGGCCGTAGCGCGCGGCCTTGATGCGGTCCACCGTGAGGGTCAGCGCCGGCAGGCCTTCGGTCTGCTCGACCTTCACCTCGACCGCCCCGCGCACGCCGCCCAGCACGCGCGCCACCTGCCGCGCCGTGGCTTCCATCGCCTCGGTGTCGTCGCCGAACACCTTCACCGCCACGTCGCTGCGCACGCCGGAGATCAGCTCGTTGAAGCGCAGCTGGATCGGCTGCGAGAACTCGTAGCTGTTGCCGGGGATGCGGTTCGCCGCCTCGGTAATGGCTTCCACCAGCTGGGCATGCGTCTTGCGCGGCTGCGGCCACTGGGCGCGCGGGCGCAGCATGATGTAGCTGTCGGCCGCATTCGGCGGCATCGGGTCAGTCGCCACTTCCGAGGTGCCGATGCGCGCGAACACCCGCTCGATCTCGGGGAACTCCTTCAGCAGCGCGCTTTCCAGCCCCTGCTGCATCGCCACCGACTGCGACAGGCTGGTGCCGGGAATGCGCATCGTCAGCACGGCGAGGTCGCCTTCATCGAGGTTCGGCGCGAACTCGGTACCGAGGCGCGTGGCCAGCACGCCGCACAGCAGCACACTCAGCAAGGCGAAGCTCAGGGCCACCGGCCGGTTGCGCAACACCCAGTCGAGCATGCGCCGGTACAGGCCGCGCGCACGGTCCATGATGCGGTTCTCGTGCTCGGGCACGGCCTTGTTCACGAACAGGGCGACGGCCGCCGGCACGAAGGTCACCGACAGGATCATCGCCGCCGCCAGGGCCATGACCACGGTGATCGCCATCGGATGGAACATGCGCCCCTCGATGCCGGACAGCGCGAAGATCGGCAGGTAGACGGTCATGATGATCAGCTGCCCGAACAGCAGCGGCCGGCGCGCTTCAAGCGCGGCCGCCGCCACTTCGGCAAAGCGTTCCTCGCGCGTGAGCACCCTGCCCCGTGCCGCCTGCGCCAGCCCGAGCCGGCGGATGCAGTTCTCGACGATCACCACCGCGCCGTCGACGATGATGCCGAAGTCGAGCGCGCCCAGGCTCATCAGATTGGCGCTGACGCCGGCCTGCACCATCCCCGTGAACACCATCAGCATGGTCAGCGGGATCACCAGCGCCGTGATCAGGGCCGCGCGCAGATTGCCGAGGAAGAGGAAGAGGATCGCCACCACCAGCAGCGCGCCTTCGACCAGGTTGTCGCGCACAGTGGCGATCGCCTTGTTCACCAGCACCGAGCGGTCGTACACGGGCAAGGCCTGCACGCCGGCCGGCAGCGAGCGGTTCACCAGCGCCAGCTTGTTGCGCGCGGCTTCGGCCACGGCGCGGCTGTTCTCGCCGATCAGCATGAACACCGCGCCCAGCACGACTTCGCGCCCGTTCTCGGTGGCGGCGCCGGTGCGCAGCTCGCGTCCGTACTGGACCTCGGCCACGTCGTCGACGTGGATCGGCGCACCCTCGACCACGTCGAGCACGATGTTGCGGATCTCGTCGAGCGACTTGACCTGCCCCGGCGTGCGCACCACGAACTGCTCGCCGCCGCGCTCGATGTAGCCGGCGCCGGCACTCGCGTTGTTGCGGTCGATGGCGTTCACCAGCGTGGCCAGCGACAGGCCGTGCGCGGCCAGGCGCTCCATGTTCGGCGCCACCTGGTATTCCTTCAGGTAGCCGCCGATGGTGTTCACCTCGGTCACGCCGGGCACGCCGCGCAACTGGGGCGCGACGATCCAGTCCTGGATTTCGCGCAGGTCCTGCGGCGTGTAGGGCCTGCCATCGGGCTTGCGCGCGCCTTCCTTTGCTTCCACCGTCCAGTAGAAGATTTCGCCGAGGCCGGTGGCGGTCGGCCCCATGCCCGGCTCCAGGCCCGGGGGCAGCGCGGCCCTGGCCCCTTGCAGGCGCTCGTTCACCAGTTGGCGCGCAAAGTAGATGTCGGTGCCGTCCTCGAACACCACGGTCACCTGCGACAGGCCGTACTTCGACAGCGAACGGGTCTGCTCGAGGCCGGGCAGGCCGCTCATCACGGTCTCGATCGGGAAGGTGATGCGCTGCTCGACTTCGAGCGGCGAATAGCCGGGCGCGCCGGTGTTGATCTGGACCTGCACGTTGGTGATGTCCGGGACCGCGTCGATCGGCAGGCGGCCATAGTGGTACACGCCGAGGCCGGCCAGGCAGAGGGCGGCAAAGACCACCAGCCAGCGCCGCGCGATGGCAAATGCAATGAGTTGCTGGAACATGGCTACCCTTCAGTGATCGTGCTCGGCTTCGCCCTTGCCGAGATCGGCCTTGAGCACGAAACTGCCGGCGCTGGCATACGGCGTGCCTGCGTCCAGCCCTTTTACTATCTCGGTGCGCTTGCCGTCGGAACGGCCTGTGCTCACGTCCTGGGCGCGGAATCCCGTGCCTGTCCGCACGAAGACCACGCTGCGCTCGTGCACCGTCTGCACCGCATCGGCGGCCACCGTCACCGCCACCTCCCCCGGCTGGCCCATCAGGTCGACGTCGGCCAGCATGCCGGGGCGCAGGCGTCCGTCGCGGTTCGGCAGGATCACGCGCGCCGTGGCCATGCGCGTAGCTTCGCCCAGCACCGGGCCGACGAACGAGACCGTCCCTTCGAGTTCGCGCGGCTGGGCGGCGATGCTCACCCTGGCCGGCATGCCCGCGCTCACCTGGGCCAGGTTTACGCCCGGCACCGCCGCTTCCACCCACACCTGCGACAAATCGGCCACGGTCAGCAGCAGCCGCGTTTCGTCGACCGACTGGCCGGCGACGACCGGACGCTCGACCACCACGCCGTCATACGGGGCGCGCAGGGTGACGGTGCTGGAGACGCTGTCGGACGCAGCGCCGCGCCCTGCCCCGATGCCGAGCGCATCGAGGCGGCTCCTGGCAACTGCGGCGGCGATGCGCGCTTCCTGCAGCGCGGCCTGGGCGGCGTCCAGGTCCTGGCGCGCCGAGATGCCCTGCTCCCACAGGGTTTGCTCGCGCGCCTGCACCGTCTGCGCGAGTGCCAGGCGGGCGCGGGCGGCGGCGGCATCGGCGCGCCAGCCGGCCACCGCCGGGCTGTTCAGCGTCAGCAGCGCCTGCCCCTTCTTCACAACAGCGCCGTTCGACACCAGCACCGACTGCACGATGCCGGCGGCCGGTGCGGCCAGCGCCACGCTGCGTTCGGCGTTGGCTTTCACCTGCGCCGGCAGGTGCAGGCGTTCCTGGATCAGGGCGGGCTTCGCGTTGTCGATGGCGCTGCCGGCGGTCTTGATCTGCGCCGCGCTCATGGCGATGGCGCGCTCGTCCTCGTCCGCATGGGCGAGCGCGACGCCTGGCGCATCGTCGTGGCGATCCTCGTGGCGGTCGTCGTGGCCGTGCGAATCGGCGTGGCCGGCGTGCTCGCTGCCGCTTGGCGTACTGCTCCTGGCATTGCCCGGCGCGCCCGGCTGGCGCCACAGCATCAGCGCGACAAGGAGGGCGGCGACCGCGCACATCAGCGCGATCGTGATGGTCTGTTTCCGGTTCATGGTTGTTCCCGTCCTTCTTGTTCGATGGCGGCGCCGGCGAGGCGCGCGATGTCGGCCCAGGCACGCCAGGCTTCCTGGGTGGCGGCCCACTGGCGCGACTGGACCCGGGCCCAGGTGCGCTGGGCGTCGAGCACGTCGAGGAAGGCGAACTTGCCGTGCTCGAAGCCGGTCAAGGTCAGTTCATAGGCCGAGCGTGCGCTCGGGATCACCTCGGCGCGCAGCAGGTCCGCGTCAAACCGCGCCTGCTCGTAGCGGGTGTACGCGGCGCCAAGTTCGGCCGCGGCGTCCGTTTCGGCGGCGGCCAGCGCGTCGCGCGCCTTGTCGCTGCGGCGCAGCGCCGCCAGCAATTTGCCTTCGTTGCGGTTGAACAGCGGCAGCGGCAGCGAGACGCCGACCACGGCCTGGCGCCGGCCCATGTCGTCGGTTTTCTGGCTGCCGACGGTGAGCGTCAGGTCAGGCAGGCGCGCGGCGCGTTCCACCTGCGCCTGGGCTTCCTGCGCCGCCAGCTGGCCGCGCGCGCGCCGCACCGGCAGCGACTTCGCGGCCTCGGCCAGCAGCGCCGGCAGCGGCTTCAGGGCGGGCAGCGGCGCGTCGTCGCCGGGCGCCAGCACCAAAGCCTCGCCCGGCCGTCCGACCAGGGCGCCGAGGCGGGTGCGCGCAACGGCCAGGTCGGCGCTAGCGGCGTTCAGTTCCGTGCGCGCCTCGGCCGCGGCCAGGCGGGCACGGGTTTCGTCGATCGGCGAGACCTTGCCGGCCGCGACCTGGCGTGCGGCCACATTGATGCTCTTGCCGGCCAGGTCCGACAGCGCCTGCGCCAGCGCCTGGCGCTCCTGGGCCGTGCGCACGCCGTACCAGGCGGCGATGGCCTCGGCGCGCACTTCCTGGCGCAGCGCCGCCAGTTCGTCCCTGGCCTGCGCCGCCGTGCTGCCGGCAAGGGCCACGCGGGCGCGCCGCTTGCCGCCCAGTTCGATCGGCTGGCTGATCTGGACGGTGGTAGTGCGGGTGCCGGCCTGCTCGCCTTCGCGCAGGTATTCCAGGGTGGGATTCGGGTAGCGGCCGGCTTGCGCGGCCTCGGCGGCACTGGCAGCGGCTTCGTGGCCGGCGGCGCGCAGGCGCGGGCCGTCGAGGGCGAGACGGATCGCGCCGGGCAGGTCTATGGGTTCGGGCTGCTGGGGCGCGGCGGCTGCACCGCCGAACGCCCACGCCGCCACGATCCCGGCGGCGAGATGCCGCAAGGGGTGGTATGTCATGCTTGGCTCCTGATGAAAATGGAAATCAGGCGCGCAGGCGGGCGGGAGCCGGCTGGCTCCGCTTTTCAAGCATCCTGCGCGCTACCCGGCGCGCGCAGGCCACTTGGGGCGTTCGGGACGGGCCGCCGGGGGCGAACTCAGGAAGGGAGACACGCCGGCGACCGGCGTCGATTCGTGGCGCTGGCCCGGCACGGCCGTGTCGCCCGGGGGAAGGTAGATGATGTGCCCGAGCATGCAGGACGGGCAATGCGGATCGGCCAGCAGGGACGCGCCGTCGTCGGCCACGAAGGCCGGCTCGAACGTAGCGGCGCCCGGCTCTCCCTCGGCCACGTGGTGGGTGACGCCGTTCGGCGTCGTCACGCAGCACTGGTCCGCCATGGCCAGGGCGACCTGGAGCGGATAGACCAGCAGCAGAATGATGAGGACCCAGCGGCGCATCGGAACAGGATGGAAATACAACTCGTGGAAGGCGCATGCCCGTTCCTGCCATCATACTTGGTATTGCGGCCACTGGCGAATCGCCAGGGCATGCGCCGATCCGGACAGCGCTGTCCGGCGCAACTGTCCGTTTTGCATACGACAACAGCCGCCATGCCCGTACGATACATGTTCAACAACACTCGTTGCCGCATCACAACGGCCAAGTCTGTCGCTGGCGTTTCCACACGTAAATTTATCGACTTTTGGGGACGCGTTCGCTAAAGTCGGTCCGTGCCCCAGGCACAGCGCCGTCTCGCCGGCAACGCAGCACCGGCCCCACTGGCCGCGCCGCCTTCTTCCCTTCGCCGCCCGTGCGCAGCGAGGGACCCATGAGAACAACGAAACCATGTACCCCATCCATTTTCCTGGCAAGGGTTTGCCCTGCGCCGTGCGCGCCAGCCTGCTGGCATGTTTGATGACTGGCGCCGCCTGTGCGGCCGAGGACGCAGCTCCGGTGTGGAAGCTGTCCGGCTTCGGCACGCTCGGCGCGGTGCACTCGAGCGAACGGCAGGCCGACTACAGTTCCTCGGTGTTGAAGGCCGACGGCGCCGGCCGCAGCCACGACTGGAGCGCTGCCGTCGACAGCCGGCTGGGCGCCCAGCTCGATTTGCAGGTGAACCCGCGCTGGTCGGCGGTGCTGCAGGTGGTGTCCGAGCAGCGCCTGGACTACAGCTACCGCCCGCGCGTGGAATGGGCCAACGTGAAATACCAGGCCACGCCGGAACTGGCGCTGCGCGTGGGCCGTATCGCGCTGCCGATGTTCGTCGCCGCCGACTACCGCAAGGTTGGCTATGCCTACCCTTGGGTGCGCACGCCGGTCGAGCTGTATGGCGCGGTGCCGATCTCCAGCAGCGACGGCGCCGACCTGACCTGGCACTGGAACGGCGAAACCCTGCGCGGCACCACCCAGGCCTTTGCCGGGCACACCGACATGGCGCTGTACCAGGGCGCGCGCCTGCGCGGCAGCGGCATCGCCGGCCTGTCGCAGACCGTCGAACTCGGCGACCTGAGCCTGCGCGCCTCGCTCATCACCACGCGCCTGACGGTGTCGCTGTACCCGGAACTGTTCGCCGGCCTGCGCGCCTTCGGCAGCCAGGGTGCGCAGGTGGCCGACGCCATCGCCACCGAACGCAAGCGCGCCAACGCTGCCAGCATCGGCATGAACTACGACCCGGGCAAATGGTTCGTGCTGGCCGAGGTGGGCCACTACCGGGTCGACTCCTTCCTCGGCACCACGAATTCCTTCTACGCCAGCAGCGGCTACCGCCATGGCGCGCTGACGCCCTTCGTCGGCTACGCGCGCATCGGGGGCAAAAAGCCGCCCGGCCCGCACGCGCTGGCGCTCGACGGCCTGGCGCCGCCGCATGCCGCCGCGGCCGGCGAACTGAACCTGGTGCTCGACAAGCTGCTGCGCACCATCGCCTCGCAGTCGACCGTCAGCGCCGGCCTGCGCTGGGACGCCGCGCCGAACCTCGCCTTCAAGCTGCAGTACGACCGCGTGACCCCGCGCGCCGGCTCGCGCGGCACGATGATGAACCTGGGCCAGGACTTCCGTTCCGGCCACACCGCGCACGTGGCCAGTGCCGCGCTCGACTTCGTGTTCTGAGGCTGCCATGACGACTACCGCAGCCAAGCTGCTCGGCGCCGCCCTCGCCCTTGCCCTCACGTGCGCCGCCGCGCAAGCCGGCGACCTGGTCGTGATCGTGTCCGCGCGCAGCAGCGTCGACGCGCTGCGCCCCGACCAGGTGGCCGCGATCTTCCTCGGCCAGAGCGCGCGCTTTCCCGGCGGCGCCCTGGCCACCGCCCTCGACCAGCCGATCGGCTCGAACGAACGCAACCAGTTCTACCTGCGCGTGACCGGCAAGACCCCGGCCCTGCTCAAGGCCCACTGGTCGAAGCTGGTCTTCACCGGGCGCGGCCAGCCGCCGCGCGAACTGCAGGACAGCGCCGCCGTGCGCCGCGCCGTGGCCGACGACCCGGGCCTGATCGGCTACATCGACCGCGAGGCGCTCGACCCGAGCGTACGCCAGGTCCTGCTGGTGCATTGAGAGACCGTATGCCAAGCATTCAAGCAAAAGCACAACGCCTGGCGCGCCGCGCCCGCCTCACGCGCTGGCTCGGGCGCGGCCTGGAAACCCATATCGCCCTGCCGGTGTTCGCACTGCTGCTGGTGGCGGCGATGTGGACGCTGACCCTGCGCCTGATCGATTCGGAACGCGATGCCACCGCCGTTGCCGCACACAGCGCCACCCAGGAGCGCCTCGACACCTACGAGGCCCAGATGGCGCGCAGCCTGAACGGCATCGACCAGACCCTGAAGGTGCTGAAGTACGCGGTCGAGATGAAAGGCACGCAAGGCGCGATCCCGGCGCTGCGCGAACAGGGCCTGCTGCCGCCCGGCCTGGTGTTCGTGGTGGCGGTGGCCGACCGCGGCGGGCGCATCGTCGCCAGCAACCCGGACGACGGCGCCGCTGGAGACGGCCTGGACGTCTCGAACGCCGCCTACTTCCTCTACCACCGCGACAACGACGAGGGCGAACCCTTCGTCAGCGCCACCGTGGCCGACGCCGCCAAGGCCGAGCCGCACCTGCATTTCACGCGCCGCATCAACGACGACGCCGGGCGCTTCGCCGGGATTGCCATCGTCGAAGTCGACCCGGCCTATTTCACCAGCGCCTACGAGCACGGGCGCGACGGCGAGCGCGGCATGCTGGGCCTGGCCGGCCTGGATGGCGTGATGCGCGCCCTGCGCATCGGCGACAGCATCAGCTGGGGCCAGCGCATCGAACTGGGCCACGGCGCGCCGGGCGCCGCGCATGGCAGCATTGCGCTGCGCCAGGGCACGCCCGACGGCGTGGTGCGCTACACCGGCGTCCAGCGCCTGCACGGCTTCCCGCTGGCGATCGTGGTCGGCCTGGCGCAGGACGAACAGTTCGCGCCCTTCGAGGCCACGCGCCGCACCTGGCTGCTGGTGGCAGGCGGCGCCAGCGCCCTGCTGGTGGTGGTGGTGGCGATGATCTCGGTGTGGTCGTGGCAGCTGGCCAAGGCGCGCCGGCGCGCCCGCCGCGCCCAGGAAACCTATGCCGCCGCCTCCGAGGGCAGCCTGGACGCGTTTTGCGTGATGCGCACGGTGCGCGACGCCCGCGGCCAGGTCGCCGACTTCGAGATCGAGGCCACCAACACCGCGGCCGAGGCCATCTTCGGCATGAGCAGCGAGGCCCTGCGCGGCCAGCGCCTGTGCGTGCTGCTGCCGTACTACCGCGAGAACGGCATCTTCGACGACATGGCGCTGGTCGTTACCACCGGCCAGGCGCGCGAGGGCGAATGGCTGGCGGCCTCGGTCGCGGCCCGGGGCCGCTGGCTGCAGCGCCAGGTGGTGCCGGTGGAAGACGGCATCGTCGCCATCGTGCGCGACATCACCGAGCGCAAGCTGGCCGAGGAGCGCATCTTCCACATGGCGCACCACGACGAACTCACCGGCCTGCCGAACCGTAACCTGATGCACGACCGCATCGACCAGGCGATCCGCAACGCGGCGCGCGCCGGCAGCGGCGTGGCCCTGGCCTTTGTCGACCTGGACGGCTTCAAGCTGGTCAACGATGGCCTCGGCCACAAGGCCGGCGACGAACTGCTGAAGGTAGTCAGCAAGCGCATGGGCGCCTGCCTGCGCCGCAACGACACCCTGGCGCGCTTCGGCGGCGACGAATTCGTGATCCTGCTGCCCGACCAGGGCCAGGACCCGCTGGCGCTCACGCCGCTGCTGGAAAAGATCCGCGTGGCCGTGACCGAGCCGGTACAGGTGGCCGGCCAGGCGGTGCAGGTCAGCTGCAGCATGGGCGTGGTGATGTACCCGCGCGACGGCGCCGACGCCAGCGCCCTGTTGATGAACGCCGACGCCGCGATGTACCGCGCCAAGGACCTGGGCTCGAACAACTTCCAGTTCTATGCGCGCGAGATGAACGCCAGCGTCGAGGAAAAGCTGGTGCTGCTCGACGGCCTGCGCCATGCGGTGCAGGAGACGATCGAGCGCGATGGCGAGGATGCCGGCAAACCCGGGGGCAACCGCTTCCACCTGCTGTACCAGCCGAAGGTCGACCTGAAGAGCGGGCGCATCTTCGGCGTCGAGGCGCTGATCCGCTGGCACCATCCCGAGCACGGCGTGGTGTCGCCGCAGCGCTTCATCGGCCTGGCCGAGGAAAGCGGCCTGATCGTGCAGATCGGCGAATGGGTGGTGCGCACCGCCTGCCGCCAGGCCCAGATCTGGCGCGCCTGCGGCCTGCCACCGATCACCGTGTCGGTGAACGTGTCGGCGCGCCAGTTCGAGGAATCGCGCCTGGTCGAGCGCGTGGCGGCCGCGCTGCAGGATTCAAGCCTGCCGCCGGAGCTGCTGGAACTCGAGGTGACCGAGAGCCTGATCATGCGCGACTTGCAGAAGGCGGTCGACAAGATGCGCGAACTGAAGGCCATGGGCGTGTCGCTGTCGGTGGACGACTTCGGCACCGGGTATTCGAGCCTGTCGGCGCTGAAGAGCTTCCCGATCAGCCGGCTGAAGATCGACAAGTCGTTCGTCAGCGAACTGGCCGAGAATCCCGACGACCAGGCGATTGCGATGGCGGTGATCTCGCTGGGGCACAAGCTGAATTTAAAGGTGATCGCCGAGGGCGTGGAGACCGAGCAGCAATGCGCCTTCCTGCGCGAGAACGAGTGCGACGAGATGCAGGGCTACTTGTTCAGCAAGCCGGTGACGGCGGGCGAGATCGAGGATATGCTGGAGCAGTACGTGGCGCAGCCGGGGGCGTGTGCGCGCTTGCAGTTGGTGGCGTCGCAGCCGCGGGCGGCGTTGGCGCTGGCGGGTTGATACCTGGCTGGAATCGGGCGGCTTCCCGTACGGTGGGCACTCTGTGCCCACGCGGAAGCATGATGCGTGTTGGCGCCGTTTGATGCCGGCGCCATGCGTGGTGTTGGCGGCCGCCCAGGATGGACGTTAGCGCCTATTCTTTGAGACACACTGTCTCGGTGCTTGTAGCGCGCCCGGTATGAAGCTACCAATGACGCCACGTTCCGCGTGGGCACTTCGTCTTTGAGGCCCCCGGCCTCAAAGACCCCACCATACGGGTCACGCTACGTCCAGAAGCTTGCGTACCAGTGCCTCGGCATCCGCATCGATATTCATCAGGGCCGCATGCGCCGGGCGCACGAACCCCTCTTCCTGCTGGTGCCTTGCAAACGCCACCAGCCCATCGTAGAAGCCTTCGGTATTCAGCAGCCCGATCGGCTTGGCATGAATCCCCAGCTGCGCCCAGGTCACCATCTCGAACAGCTCTTCCAGCGTACCAAACCCGCCCGGCATGGCAATGAAGCCTTCCGACAAATCCGCCATCATCGCCTTGCGTTCGTGCATGTCCTTCACCACGAACAGCCGCGTCAGCCCTGCATGCCCGACCTCGCGCTCGACCAGCGCCCGCGGGATCACGCCGGTGGCCTCGCCGCCCAGGCGCAGCACTTCGTCGGCGATCACGCCCATCAGGCCGACCTTGCCGCCGCCGTAGACCAGGGCGATGTTGTGATCCACCAGCGCGCGCGCCAACTGGCGCGCCGCGTCGGCGTAGATGGGCTTGGCGCCGTTCGAGGCGCCGCAGTAAACGGCAATCGATTTCATCAGTGTTCCAGTAATCAGGAAGGGTCGCGCGCTTCTTCGGGGAGCTTCTTCAGGTACTCCTCCGAGAGTTTCTCGAACAGCAGCCGCGTATCGCCGCGCAAATACGGCCCCAGCATCGACAGCACCTGGTAGCAGCCGCGCGCCAGGGCGTCGGCAATCGCCTGCTGCTCGCTGTACTTGCGCGGGTTGCGCACGTATTCGTAGGACAGCCAGTAGGTGGCGACGACCACCATGTTGGTGGCCATGGCGCTGATCTGCTGGTCGCCGGCGTCGAGCGAATTTTCGCTGCGCAGGTCTTCGCACAGCTGGCGCGCGACCTTGATCTTGTGGGCCAGGATGGCCTTGAAGTGCAGCTCCAGCTTGCGGTTGCGCGACAGCAGGTCGTTCAGGTCGCGGTAGAAGAAGCGGTAGCGCCAGATCAGCTCGAACATCAGGTGCAGGTAGAGCCAGACGTCTTCCATGTTCGAGCGGCGCCCCGCCGGCACCGTGAGGATGCGCTCGATCTCGGCCTCGAACTGCACGAAGATCGAGTTGACGATGTCGTCTTTGTTGCGGAAGTGGTAGTACAGGTTGCCGGGCGAGATGTTCATCTCCTCGGCAATGACGGTCGTCGTGATGTTCGGCTCGCCGAACTCGTTGAACAGCCTGAGCGACAGCTCGAGGATGCGTTCACGGGTGCGGCGTGGTGCTTTCTGTAGCATGGAAGGCGGCGTTATTGGTATCAGCCGCAAGCATAACATCGAACGCGATGACGGCGTTACTGGCAAATACCATCATTCAGGCCTTATCGGCGCCGTCCTTGCGCTTATCTTCGACCTTTTTCGCGGCCGGCTTCTTCGCGGCCGGCTTCTTCGCTGCGGGTTTCTTCGCTGCGGCGCCGAGCTCGGCCAGCATGCGCTCCAGTTCGTCGATGCGGTGGTCCAGCGCCTCGATCTCGCTGCGCGCCGGCACGTCGATGGCGGCCAGGGCGCGCGCCACGCGTTCCTCGAACACCTGTTCCAGCTTGCCCCAAGTGCCCGACGCGCGGCGGCTGGAGCGCTCGGCCTTGCGCGCCACGGTGTCGGTGGCGTCCTCGACCTTGCGCGCGCGCTTCTGCAGCTCGGTACCGTCGCGCACCAGGCGCGTGAATTCGCGCCCGCCTTCCTGCTGGGCCTTGGCAAAGGCGCCCAGGCCGGCCTGCCAGATCTGCTGCGCCGAGCTGCGCACCGCGCGCGCCAGCGCTTCTTCTTCCTGCTCCAGGTCCTCGATTTTCTTGCTCATTGCATCCTCTTCCGTATGCCCTCCATTGTAGGAGCGCACGCTAGAAGGCGGGTTCTAAACGCGCGCGCTTTATGCGCCTTCCCGGCGCCGCAGCTGCAGCGCCAGGGCGTCGCGCAGGGCCGCCATCAGGGTCGCGCCCATCCAGGGCTTGGCATAGTAGCGGTCGGCCGCGCCGCTGGCCAGGGCGCCGGCGATCTCGCCCTCGTCCTCGCTCTGGCCCGAGAGCAGGATGCGCACCGTCGGCGGATACAGGCGCTGCGCCTCGGCCAGCAGTTCGGCGCCGCTCATGCCGGGCATGAAATGGTCGCTGACGATCACCGCCACCGGCTCGTGCCTGAGCATGGCCAGCGCCTGCGCGCCCGAGGACGCCGTGCGCACGCGCCAGCCCTGGTCTTCGACCATGTCGGCCAGCACCTCGAGCATGAAGGGGTCGTCGTCGACCAGCAGCAGAGTCTGTGCTTGCGGCGAAACCTGCGCCGGCGTGGCCGCCGGCAGGAAGGCCTCGACCTCGTCGGCGAAGCTGGCCGCTTCCACCGGCAGCGCGATGTAGCCGTCGAAGCCCGCTTCCAGCAGCGCCGCGCGCAGGGCCGCATCGCCGGGCGCCGCGAGCGCCAGCAGCACGCCGCCGCCGCGGCCGGGCAGGCCGAAGGCGGCCGGGTGGCGCGCCTGGCAGAGCAGCAGGTCGGGCGCCTGCGGATCGTGGGCGCCGGTATTGACGATGTGGCCGCGCTCGCGCAGCAGGCGCGCCATGCCGGCAAAGCTGGCGGGATCGTCGTCGAGGATGTGGATGCGGACCGCCACGATGGCTCCGGAAGTCGATGAGACGGACTGTATCACGCCCGCAGCGACTCCTCGGTTTCCAGGGCCGCCAGTTCGTCCATGACGGCGTCGAGGATGCGCCGGTTGCGTCCCAGCGCCACGTGGCCGATGCCGCCGAAAACGAGGTTGCGCGCGCCCGGCAGGACGCTCGAGGTCTGCGGCGAGATGATGTTGTCGTGGTGCGAGAAGATCGAGGTGAACAGGGCCCGGCGCGCCGCGTCTTCGCCGGCGTCGAGCTGGCGCAGCCAGTCGCAGGGCACGCCACCCTTGCGCCGCATCTGCGCCGCATTCTCGCCGAGGCCGAAGTTGGCCAGGCCGGTGCCGAAGTGCGGCGTGCCGAGCGTGATCACGCGCACGATGCGCTTGCGACCCTCCCCGCCACCCTGCTCTGCACCGTATCTGCGCAGCCAGGCGCGCGCCACCAGGCCGCCCATGCTGTGGGCGACGATGGCGATGCGGGCGGCGCCGGTCTGCGCGCGCAGGGCCTCGACGGCGCGCTCGACCTGGTCGACGTAATGCTCGATGTCGACGGTCACGGGCGCCAGGTCCAGCGTCGCGTGGCTGATCCGCGCCCGCGCCAGGCGCGGCAGCAGGTGCGCCCAGTAGCCGCTATTGCAGCCGTAGCCGTGTACCAGCAGCACCGGCACCGCCGCCGCGCCGGGGTACACGCGCAGCCCTTCCCGCGCCCAGGGCATGGTGCAGGAGGTGTAGAACATGCTGGCGCAGAATTCCTCGGCCAGCAGGTGCAGGCGCGCCGCCAGGCCGAGGCGGAACGCGGGCGGCGTCGGGCTGGCGAAGAACGCGGCCAGCACGAAGTTGTTCATGTTGATCGCAAGGCGCACCAAAGCCACGCAGCCGCATCCAAGGGCGGCGGCCGTCCAGGACGCCAGTCCGAGCCAACGCACGGCGGCGAACGCGATCGCGAGCGCGGCGAGAAGCTGCACCAGCAGCACCAGTTGCAGCAGGCGGCGCGCCGTCATCGTTTCATCGCCTTGCCCATCAAGCCGCCTGCGGGCGCGGCGCGGGCCGGCCGGTCAATTCGTGCGCCAGGCCGCTTGCCAGGCGCGCCGCCAGGCCATAGATCGACAGCTGGGGATTGGCGCCGATCGAGGTCGGGAACAGCGAGCCGTCGTGCACCGACAGGTTGGCCAGCTCGCGGTAGCGCCCGCTCGGTGCGACCACGCCGCGGCGCTCGTCGCCGGCCATGGTGCAGCCGCCCATCACGTGGGCCGAGGCCACGCGCGTCATGTGCAGGGCCTGCGGCAGGGCCGCGATCTCGCGCTTCGCTTCGCTCCAGCTGGTGTAGGCGCGCGCGGTCTCGTGGGCCGGGCGCACGGCGCTGGCGCCCGCGGCGAACTGGATCTCGGCCATGCTGAGCAGGGCGCGCCGCGCGCCGTCCCAGAGGAAGTCGTTCAGGGGGTAGTCGAGGACGCCGGCGCCATCCTTCAATTGCACGCTGCCGCCGGGCGACTCTCCGTGGAAGCCGTCGCGCAGCAGCGCCAGCATGCCCTGGATGTGCGGGAACTGGCGCATCATGGCGGCGTGGTCCTGCCCGAAGCCGTTCATCGTGGTCGACAGCAGCACCGGGTGCAGCGGCGGCGCTTCGAGCTTGTAGCCGAGCGGGCCATCGATGGGCGCGCTGTGCAGGAAGTGGTCGGAATACACGGTCTGCGGCGCGCCGGCATAGGCGTCCACGCGCTGCGGGAAGATGCCGGCCGAGATCAGCGTCGGGTGCAGGAAGGTGCGCCTGCCGAGCAGCTTGTTCGGGTCCGGCGCCTTCGAGCGCAGCAGCAGCGCCGGCGAATTGATGGCGCCGCCGGCCACCACATAGTGCTTGGCGCGCAGGCGCAACTGGCGGCCGTTGGGCGCCACGCCGTCGGGCTGCAGGGCGGTGCACAGCAGCGCCTGCACGCGCTCGCCCTCGATCTCGAAGCGCTCGGCGCGGACGCGCGTGACGAGCTGCGCGCCATGGTCGAGGGCCGAGGGGATGGTCGTGACCAGCATCGACTGCTTGGCGTTGGTCGGGCAGCCCATGCCGCAGTAGCCGAGGTTCCAGCAGCCCTGCACGTTACGCCGGATCAGGCTTGAAGAAATGCCGAGCTTGCCGGCGCCGCGCCCGAGCAGGGCATTGTTCTCGTTCGGCGCGGCCTGCCAGTCCTGGATGTGCAGGCGCGCCTCCATCATCGCGAACCAGGGCGCCATGGCCCCCTCGTCGAAGCCGTCGAGGCCGAAGTGGCTGCGCCAGTAATCGAGTGTGGACGGCGGCGTGCGAAAGCTCGAGGTCCAGTTCACGACCGTCGAGCCGCCGACGGTGCGGCCCTGCAGGATCTTGACGCCCTTGTCAAGCGTCTGGCGCGCGGCCGATTCCTGGTACAGCGCGGGATAGGCATCGGCCTCGCGCATCTTGAAGTCTTTCGAGGAGCGCAGCGCGCCCTCTTCCACGACCAGCACCTGCAGGCCGGCCAGCGCCAGGATCTCGGCCGTCACGCCGCCGCCGGCGCCGCTGCCGACGATCACGACGTCGGCTTCGAGCGTGCGGTCGGCTTCCAGGGCCGCGCCGTCGACAATGCGCCAGCCGCGGGCGATGCCCTGCTTGATCGGATCGGGGATGAAATCGTTCTGCGGTTCGCTCATGGCCGGCTCCTCACGACAGTTCTTTCAATGGGCCGGGATAGCCGATCGCGCTCCAGCTGGCCGGCTGGGCATACCAAGCGCCAAGCGCGAGGTCGTGCAGCGCGCCGTAGGCACTGCGCAGCAGGGCGAAACGGTGCAGGCGCCAGTCCTGGAGAAAGGCCGCAACCTCGCTCTCGGATGCCTTGGCCCAGCCGCCGGCAATACCGGTCAGCAGGCGCCGCGCCGGTGCCAGCGCGAGCAGGCCGAACAGGTCCTGGACCTCCTTCTGCACGGCCAGGGGCAGATTCGAAATGGCGGTATGCACGCCCTCGACCGTGGCGGCGATGGCGGCCCCGCGTTCGGCAGCGCCGGCCGGCAAGGCGCCGGCCAGCATGGCGGGCACGATGGCGCCGAGCGCGGCGCGTGCTTCGCCATCGAGCACGAAGCGCTCAGGGTTGGGGGCCTGCGTGGCGCGGTAAATGCCGCCACCGGCGGCCAGGACGAGCGCACCCAGCACGCCTGCCTTCAGGAAGGATCTGCGGCTTGTCTCCATCTGTCATCCTTGTTGTTATGCTCCTAGTGTACGCCAAACGCAGGGCCGCCAATCGCACGCGAACTAGAGGGAATAGTCGAAAAAATGGCATGAATGACAAGCTTGCAAAGGATGTTTGCA
Organism: Massilia sp. BAP21; assembly: GCF_057801335.1. Taxonomy (NCBI): domain Bacteria; kingdom Pseudomonadati; phylum Pseudomonadota; class Betaproteobacteria; order Burkholderiales; family Oxalobacteraceae; genus Massilia; species Massilia sp. BAP21. Next base: position 4,016,773 of record NZ_CM173596.1, on the reverse strand, counting down.
TGGGAAGCTCATCATGCAAATATTAGTTGTAGGGTGGTCGGCTCGACCCTGGTGGTTGAACACTCCGCGGCTTGTGCGCCGCCCACGCGTTCAAACCCGGTCACCGACCACGCGCCAGCAAGCGAAGCCCCTGCTTGCAGGGCCGCGTGCCAACCACCCGTGGCAGGACTCCGCTTCAGTGCGCCACGCTTCCAACGTTAGCTGAACGCGTGGGCGGCGCATGCGTTGCGTTCATGCCGGCTCACGGGTATAGCCGACCACCCTACCACGCACGACTTCTCATCAGCGGCTGGGGCTTGTACCATAGGCCTATTCAACCCAGCCCATGAAAGCACATCCATGACCGTTTCCGCACTCCTGCGCGCCGTCTGCGCAGCCACCCTGGCCGCCGCCTGCGCCCTGCCCGCCCATGCCGACAGCGCCTCCTCGGTCGCATCGAGCGCCGGCTCGGCCTCGTCGGGCAGCATTTCCGACTCGATCGGCGCCTCCAGCGACAGCTCCAGCGGCGACCGCCGCGTTGCCGCCGGCGACTACCGCGTCATCGACATCGCCCAGGCCCCGGCCAAGCCCGGCACCACGCGCATGACCCTGCGCGCCGCCGCCGGCCCGGCCCGCGAGTTCTACCTCGACGTACCCGACCGCGCCCTGGCCGCACGCACCGTCGCCATAGGCGAAGTGGTGCGGGTGAACGAACGCGTGTACGGCTACGAGTTCGCGCATGCCGACGACCGCCAGCCCTTCTTCCTGGCGCTGCAGGACGACTGGTACCGCGAGCTGGGCTCGAAGCAGGTCGCGATCTGATGCTACGCCCGGCGCGCCTGGCACGCCACGCCGCTGCGGCGCTGCTGCTGTGCGCCGGCGGCGCGGCCCAGGCCGGCCTGCCGACTTTCTGCGAGCGCCCGCGCGCGATCACGGCGCGCGAGCAGGACCGCGTGCTGCGCTTTGCCGGCGCAGTGAAGGCGGAACTGGAACGCTCGGGCCAGGGCGTGGCCCTGATCGCGCGCGCCGGCGTCGACCTGGCCCGCTTTGGCTTGCTGTATTCGCATGCGGGCGTGGCCCTGCGCGACAATCCCGGCAGCCGCTGGGGCGTGCGCCAGTTGTACTATGCCTGCGAGGAATCGCGTCCGCGCCTGTTCGACCAGGGTATCTCCGGCTTCGCGCTGGGGGCCGATGCCCCGGGCCACGGACATGTGTCGCTGCTGTTCCTGCCCGACGAGCGCAGCGCCCTGCTGGAACGGGCGGCGCTCGACAAGCCGCTGGCGCTGTCGCTGCTGGCCGGCCAGTACAGCGCGAATGCCTATGCCTTCGGCACGCGCTACCAGAACTGCAATCAATGGGTGGCCGAGCTGCTGGCCAGCGCCTGGGGCCGGCTGGCAGGCGGCGCGCATGCGCGCGAGCAGTCCCAGGCGTGGCTGCGCGCCCAGGGCTATGCCGCCGGACCGGTGCGGATTCCCTCGCACCTGATGATGTTCGCCGGCCAGTTCGTGCCGCTGGTGCATGTCGACGACCACCCGGTCGAGGACATCCACGCGCTGGCCCTGCAGGTGAGTGTGCCTGATGCGATCGAAGGCTTCGTGCGGCGCACGGTTCCGGGCACGCGCCACGTCGAACTCTGCCACGATACGCAGCGCATCGTCGTGCGCCGCGACGGGCCGCCGCTCGGGGCCGAATGCCGCGCGACGGACGGGGACGAGGTCATCGACCTGGCTTCATGAACCGCATCGAGGAGGAGAACATGGACGACAAGCGCTACTGGTTTCCCGTCAAGCCGCCGGGATATGGCTGGGGCTGGGGCCTGCCGCTGGTGTGGCAAGGCTGGCTCGTCTACGCCGTCTTCCTGTCCGCCCTGATCGGCGGGGTGATCGGATTGGCGCCCCTGGGCCAGCCGGCCGTCGCCGCCTGGGGCTGCCTGACGGCAGTCCTCTTCGCCGCGGTCGTGGCCTGGAAGGGCGAACCCCGGAGCGGTCACCGATGAAATTCGATATTGACGGCCGCTTCCAGGTCGAGGTGCGGCGCGAGCGCGATGGCTGGACCGTCTACCGGGCGGAACAGGGCAAGCGCTGTCCCCTGCACGACGTCGTCATCCCAGGCCAGCTGGCCGGCGACGAGATCGCCATCTACCTGGACGACGTATTCCACGAATACGCCGGCCCGGGGCAGGCAGTGCGGCGCATGCCGGACTGAATCGCTAGCGTTTCAGGATCTGGCGCGCAATGCCGCGCAGGATATTCACTTCCTCGGTTTCCAGGCCGGTGCGCGAGAACAGCCGCTTCAGGCGCGGCATCAGCTTGCCCGGGTTGTCGGCCTTCAGGAAGCCGATCGCCACCAGCGCTTCTTCCAGGTGGGCATACATGCCCTCGACCTGGTCGAGGCTGGCGGCGTCGCCATGGAAGCCGACCGGGGTGGCCGGCAAGGCGTCGCCCACCGTCCCCATCCGGCATTCGTAGGCCAGCACCTGGGCCGCCTGCGACAGGTTCAGCGAGGAATAGGCAGGATTGGCCGGAATGTTGATCAGCACATTGCAGTCTTCGACGATCCCGTTCGGCAAGCCAACCCGCTCGTTGCCGAAGATGAGCGCCGGCCGCAGGTCCTGTTGCGCGGCGATGTGCCCGGCAAAGTTGCGCGGCGTCCACACCGGGGGCGAGAATTCGCGCAGCCGCGCCGACACTGCCGCCGCGAAATTGCAGCCCTCCAGCGCCTCGGCGATGCTGCCGACGATGCGCGCCTGCGACAGCACGTCGAGCGCGCCGCTGGCAAAGGCCACCGCTTCGGGATCGGTGAGCGGGTCGGCGCAGCGCGGCGCCACCAGCACCAGTTCCGAAAAACCCATGGTTTTCATGGCGCGCGCCACCGAGCCGACATTGCCGGCGCGGCTGGTTTCGACGAGCACGAAGCGCAGGCGGGAAAAAAGAGACGTGTCGGTTTCGGTCGGGTTCATTTAAAATAGCGCCATCGCGCGGCGCGAACAGGTAGATTCTGGTCCCAAGGGCCGGGATTCTAACGGGTTCGGCGCCGCTTTGCTCTTTAATTCATTTGTTTCCGACGGTTCACGGCGCCACGTTGCGCGGTGGGCGTCAGCATTTTTTTACGGAAAAAGCTTACATGCACCCAATGCTTAACACGGCCATCAAGGCCGCTCGCCGCGCTGCCACAGTCATCAACCGCGCGTCTTTCGATCTGGACCGCGTTACCGTTTCGGAAAAACAACACAACGATTTCGTCACCGACGTCGACCAGGCTTCCGAGCAAGCCATCGTCGAAACCCTGCTCAAGGCCTACCCTGACCACGCCATCCTGGCCGAAGAATCGGGCGCCTCGCGCAATCTGAACGACGAAAGCGAATACGTCTGGATCATCGATCCGCTCGACGGCACCACCAACTTCCTGCACGGCTATCCTAACTACTGCATCTCGATCGCGCTGCAGCAGCGCGGCGTGATCACGCAGGCCGTGGTCTACGACCCGGTGCGCAACGATTTGTTCACCGCCACCAAGGGCGCCGGCGCCTACCTGAACGACAAGCGTATCCGCGTCAAGAACAACGACCGCATCCTGAAATCCCTGTTGGCCGCCGGCCACGGCCCCGACCCGCGCGCGCTGGCCGAATACCTGCGCATGTACGAAGTCGTCGCCTCGCGCTGCCACGGCGTGCGCAGCGCCGGCTCGGCCGCGCTGGAACTGGCGAACGTGGCCGCCGGCCGCGTCGACGGTTACTTCGAAAAGGGCCTGAAGATCTGGGACATCGCCGCGGGTTCGCTGCTGGTGACCGAAGCCGGCGGCATCGTCGGCGAGTTCAACGGCGAATCGCAATACCTGAACAAGGGCGACATCATTGCCGCCGGCCCGAAGGTGTTCGCGCAGATGGTGCCTTTGATGGTCCCCTTCGCGTAATTTCATAATCGCGTAAAATAGATGGATTGCAGGCCGCCGGCGCAGCACGCGCAGGGCGGCCTTTCAAGCATGCATTTCCACACTGCAACAAACCCACTATAATCGGTTCCGGGTCTGGCGCTTATCGTTCGACATGAGGTTCGACATGAGGCTCAACATCATGCTCGACATGTTCGACGCTGCACCGGTATTGCCTTGAACTGCCCATCCGATCCTGGCGCCGCTTGCGCCGGCGGCGGAATCAACTTCACCAGAGAATCTATGTCATTTGCTACCCTCGGCTTGTCCGACGCTATTGTTCGCGCAGTCACTGAACAAGGCTATACCACGCCGACCCCGATCCAGGCCCAGGCGATCCCTGCGGTGCTGGGCGGCGGCGACCTGCTGGCCGGCGCACAGACCGGCACCGGCAAGACTGCCGGCTTCACGCTTCCCCTGCTGCAGCGCCTGTCGACCGATGCGGTCGGCGCCGCCCTGAAAAGCAAGACTTCCCCACGCGCCGTGCGCGCCCTGATCCTGGCTCCGACCCGCGAACTGGCGGCCCAGGTCGAGGAAAGCGTGCGCCTGTACGGCAAGTACACCAACCTGAACTCGGCCGTGATCTTCGGCGGCGTCGGCATCAACCCGCAGATCAAGCTGCTGAAACATGGCGTCGACATCCTGGTCGCCACCCCGGGCCGCCTGCTCGACCACGTCGGCCAGCGCACCGTCGACCTGTCGAAAGTGGAAATCCTGATCCTGGACGAAGCCGACCGCATGCTCGACATGGGCTTCATCCACGACATCAAGAAAGTGCTGGCGATCCTGCCGCCGAAGCGCCAGAACCTGCTGTTCTCGGCCACCTTCTCGGACGACATCAAGGCCCTGGCCGACAAGCTGCTGGACAACCCGGCCTCGATCGAAGTGGCGCGCCGCAACTCGACCGTGGAAGTGATCGCACAGAAGATCCACCCGGTCGACCGCGACAAGAAGCACCCGATGCTGTCGCACCTGATCAAGGAAAACGACTGGCACCAGGTGCTGGTATTCACCCGCACCAAGCACGGCGCGAATAAACTGGTCGAGCAGCTGGGCAAGGACGGCATCGGCGCCATGGCCATCCACGGCAACAAGAGCCAGTCGGCCCGCACCAAGGCCCTGGCCGAGTTCAAGGACGGCAGCCTGCAGGTGCTGGTGGCCACCGACATCGCCGCGCGCGGCATCGACATCGACCAGCTGCCGCACGTCGTGAACTACGACCTGCCGAACGTGCCGGAAGACTACGTGCACCGCATCGGCCGTACCGGCCGCGCCGGCGCCACCGGCGAAGCCGTGTCGCTGGTCTGCGTCGACGAGCACCAGATGTTGAAGGACATCGAAAAGCTGATCAAGCAGACCCTGCCGCGTCACGTGATCCCGGGCTTCGAGCCGGACCTGAACGCCAAGGCCCAGCCGATCCAGCTGCGCAGCGGCGCGCCGGGCCATGCCAACCGCGGCGGCCGTCCAGGTGGTGGTCGTGGTGGTCAGGGCCAGGGACGTAGTGCGGGCGCGGGCAATGGCAACGGTGGCCGTCCGGCAGGCGGCGGTGGCAACGGTGGCCGTCCGGCGAGCGCCGGCGGCAACCGTGGCGGCAATGGTGGTAACGGCGGCGCCAGCCGCGGCCCGCGTACCGGTGCGGCGCCACGCCAGGGCGGGCGCGACCGTTAATCGGCGCTAGCGTTTGCTGAGAAGGACAGGACCGGGATGCTGGCCTGTCCTTTTTTGTTGGCTCACGAAGTATGTTAACCTCAACCGTACGGTGGGCACTCCGTGCCCACGCGGAACGTGATGCAGCGTTATCGTCCGAGCGCGGCGTTACCACCGTGTGCGCCATCGGAAAGCGCTCGCGGCATGCCCGAGGATGCGCCGGCGACACGCGGCTACCCGGGTTCTAAGCATGCAATCACCATGCCCGCTTCCGCGTGGGCACGGCGTGCCCACCGTACGGTTGCCAGCGCCACCGCAAAAAATGCCCCCTCCCACACGATTGCCCCACCCCGGCAACTTTTCACCCCGAATGCTACGATAGCGGGCTGTCAACATCCGGGACCCGCCATGCCACGATTCGCCGCCAACCTGAGCACGCTGTTCCCCGAGCTCAGCTTCCTCGACCGCTTTGCCGCCGCGCGGTCGGCCGGCTTCGATGCCGTGGAATTCCTCTTCCCCTACGCCTGCGAGCCGGAATGGATCACCGGCCGCCTGGCACGCTACAACCTGCAACCGGTCCTGCACAACTTCCCGCCAGGCGACTGGGCGGCCGGCGACCGCGGCATGGCCTGCGATCCGCGCCGCATCGGCGAATTCCAGGACAGCGTCGAACTCGCCCTCGATTACGCCGAAGAACTCGGCGTCAAGCAGTTGCACTGTATGGCAGGCAAGATTCCGCCCAACGTGCCGCACGAACGCGCCCACGCCACCTATGTCGCCAACCTGCAATTCGCCGCCGCTAGACTGAAGGAAAAAGGCCTCGCCCTGCTGATCGAGCCGATCAACGACCGCGACATGCCCGGTTACTTCCTCACCGGCTCGCGCCAGGCCGCGGCCGTCATCGAGGAATGCGGCGCCGAGAACCTGTTCCTGCAGTTCGACATCTACCACATGCAGCGCATGGAGGGCGACCTGGCCAACAGCCTGCGCACCCTGTTGCCGCTAATCCGCCACATCCAGCTGGCCGACGTGCCCGGCCGCCACGAACCGGGCACCGGCGAGATCAATTACCCCTACCTGTTCCGCCTGCTGGACGAACTCGGCTACGGCGGCTGGATCGGCTGCGAATACAACCCGCAAGGCGATACCGCGCAAGGCCTGGGCTGGCGTACGGAACTGGCGGGCTGACCGGCTGTCAGAAAAGGTAGAGCTGGACAAGCCCCGCGGCTTGATGCACGATTGTTCCAAAATCAACTAAAGGGACCGCCATGATCCAGGGACTGCGCACCGTCATCTACCCCGTCACGCAATTGACCGAGGCCACCGAGTGGTACCGCCGCGTGCTCGACAAGGCGCCTTACTTCGAGCAGCCCTTCTACGTCGGCTTCGAGGTCGGCGGCTTCGAGCTGGGTCTGGTTCCCGACGGCGTGCCCGGCAGCGCCGGCGCCACCGCCTACTGGGGCACGCCTGACGCCGGGGCCGAGGTGGCGCGCCTGGAAGGGCTCGGGGCCACGGTCGAGTCGCCGCTGGAAGACGTGGGCGACGGCATCCGGGTCGCCACCATCCGCGATCCGTACGGCAACCTGTTCGGCATCATCGAGAATCCCCACTTCGACCTGGCCAAGGTCGCGTAAGGCGCAACACCGTCAGCGAATGAGTTGACCAACTGCAACGCCGCGGTAGACGGCGTTTGCCAGAATGGGTACTTTCCGGCCGGCATCTTCGCCGTTCGAAAGGACCCGATGAACACTTCCCGTCTCGTCGCCACCGCCGTACTGGGCCTGAGCCTGTTCCTGGGCGGCTGTGCGGCCACCAACGGTCCCGTCAGCCTGACCGAGGTGCGCGAATTCGCCGACGCCTCGGCGCGCCTGGGCGGCTATGCCGAGCTCTCGCGCCGCTACCGCGACACCTACGAGCGCGAACAGCCCTACCTGCCTGCCGCCGCCGACAAGCTGGCGCGCGAGAACGATGCCAAGCGCCGCGCCGTGTACGAGGACTTCGTCAGCGTGCAAAAGGCGGTAGTGCTCTACATGCAGACCCTGAGCCTGCTGGCCGGCGACACCCGCTACGACCTGTCGGAACGCATCGACGACCTCGGCAACGGGCTGAAGGCGAACACCGAATCCGGCCTGCAACAGCGTCATATCGCCGCCTACACCGGCCTGACCCGCCTGCTGACCCGGGTGATCGCCTCGGGCTACCAGAACCGCAGCGTGGAAACCATGGTGCGCGACGGCGACGCCGACGTGCAGGTGCTGCTGGAGGCCATGATCTCGCTCACCCGCCTGTATTACAAGACCAACGAAAATGAAAAGAAGACCATCCTCGGCATCTTCGACGTCGAGCTGCCGTTTAACAACAAGACCGGCGACCGCATGCTGGTCACCCTGGCCAAGGTGCATTACCTGAACAAGGCCAGCGAATACAAGCTGATCGACCGCCGCTACGACTTGGCGCTGCAGGGCCTGACGAAAGTCGCGCTCGGCCACCAGAAGCTGCGCGAGAACCTGCACAAGCTGTCCGAGGCAGATGTGCGCCGCATGCTGGGCAATTACGCGCGGGATTTGCGGATGATCCGCGACGGCCTGTCGAGCGACTGATCCGAAGGAGATGCGATGGAAAACGAGAATGGGGCAGCCGCCGGCGCGGCCAGGGACAAGGGTGCGGCACCCGATGCGGCACCGGACGCGGCCATGGATGGCGGCGCGGCATCCGCTACGGCAGCCCCGGCCATGGCGGGTGCGGCGGCCCCGGCGACGGACCAGGGCGGCGGCCTGGCCAGCGTCCAGCAGATCGTCGAGCTGGCGGATCAATTGTCCGCCTGCGCAGACCAGCTGCACGATCGCATCATGCGCGACATCCGCGCCTACCAGGGCGGTACCGTACCGGATGCGGTACAGGCCGCCGCCCGCGCCCTGCTCGAGGACGAAGTGATCCTGCGCCAGCGCGCCAACGGCCTGTACGCCGACGCCGCCACCTACACCGTGAAGTCGCTCGGCAAATCGCAGCGCGGCGTGATCGCCCTGACCACCGAAGCGGCGGAAAAGATCCGCAAGATCACCCTGATCGGCGACATCACCGGCCTGGTCGGCGGCCTGCTGCAGCTGGCAGGCGCCGCGGCCACCGGACAGGCCGCCTCCATCGTTGGCGCGCTCGACAAGATCCGCGCACACATGGCGGCGATCGAGGCCAGCAAGACGCCGGCCAGCAAGCCCGCCTGAGCCGCTCAGCCATCCGATCCACTTCAAGCGCCCGCGGCACATCAGCCGCCCGGGCCGCCGCAGCGGGCGCACGCGTGCGCCCATGTTCTTCCCGCCCGCATCGCGCTACACTGTCCCCACACCATCACCGGGGAGTGCGCAATGGACCGCTTTCCTTTGCTTCAGGCCAGCATGCAGCCTGCGCAACGCCTTGCCGCGCTGCGGTCCTGAATGCACGCCCCTGCCATGGCCACCCTCGACCAAGGCCAGCTGGCGCAGTTGCGCGCCACCCTCGAGGCCCGTCTTGCGGCGCTCAACGGCCTGAACGACGTTGCCGAATCGCCCCCTGCGGGCGGGCGCGACCTGCCCGTGTCCGAAGTCGAAACCTCGCCCGCCGACAAGGCCACCGTGCGCCTGCTGAACGACCTCGCGCTCGAAGCGGCCGGGCACAATGCGGCCCAGATGCAGGTGCTGCGCCAGGCGCTGGCCAAGTTCGAGGACGGCGGCTACGGCCTGTGCGAGGAATGCGGCAACGACATCGGCTATTCGCGCCTGCAGGCCCGCCCCGAAGCGCGCCTGTGCATTGCCTGCCAGACGCGCTTCGAGAAACGCTAGGCGCAGTCAGCGAATATGCTGGCCGCCATTAATGGCAATGTCGGCGCCGGTCACGAAGCCGGCCGCCTCCGATGCCAGGTAGGCGACCAGGGCCGCCACTTCGTCGGACTCGCCCAGGCGCCCCACCGGAATCTGCGGCAGGATTTTCGTCTGCATGATCTCGGCCGGCACGGCGCTCACCATCTTCGTGCGCAGGTAGCCGTTCTTCCAAACTTACGCAAAGCTAGCCATCGCTAACTTTTCTGTTGGATTCCTGATTCACCGGGGCCGGTTTCGCTCTGCACATGGAGCACAGGGCCAGCGCCTTCCCCTCCACAGGCCGACACGGTGGAACTCACCGCCATGTTTCTCAGGTTGATTGCCGCGTTGACATCGCGGTCATGCAGCGTTGCGCATCCAGGGCAGGTCCACTGGCGTACATCGAGGCTGAGTGCATCAAACTTGCAACCACAGCACGAACAGGTCTTGCTGCTGGGGTACCAGCGACCGATGACGATCACCTGGCCACCGCGCCGCTGCGCTTTGTACACGAGCTGGCGGCGCAGTTCGGCAAAGCCCATGTCGACTATCGCACGTGACAGGCAGCGGTTGCCGAGCATGCCCTTGACGTTTAAATCCTCGATGCCGATGGTGTGAAAGCGCCGGGTGATACTTGCGCTGAGCTGGTGCAAGCCGTTCGCGCGCACGTTGGCGATCCTGGCGTGCAAGCGAGCCAGTCTGGCTTTTGTCTTCTTGCGATTGCACGAGCCTTTCACCTTGCGCGACAGAGCGCGTGACAGACGACGCAGGCGATCCAGCAAGGTTCGCAATGCCTTGGTTCCAGCCACTTTTTCTCCCGTCGACAAAGTGGCCAGGCTCCTCACTCCGAAGTCGATGCCAACCGCGCTTTGGTTTTCAGCTAGCGGCATCTGCGCGTCGGAGATGTCGATGCTGATGCTGGCATACCAGTGGTCGGCCGTGCGTGAAACGGTCGCAGAGACAATCCGTCCTGCGTAGCGCAAGGTCTCACGCATCCTTAGCCATCCTAGTTTCGGAATACGGATGCGTTTCCCATCGACCTGGAACTGGTCGTTGGTCAATGTGAACCGATCGTTGATGCCCTTGCGCCGGAGCCTCGGGTAGCGCGCCCGTTTTTCAAAGAAATTCTGGAAAGCGCGGCCCAGTTGCATGATCGCCATCTGGGGCGCATTCTTCGTCACTTCCAGCATCCACGGGAATTGCGTGCGCTTGATGGCGTTGAGCTGGCGTCGCAGCGCCGCTTCGTTTGGTTTGGGCAAGGCTGCGTTGAGTTTGCATGCTTCGAATTGCCGTCCCCATTCGGCCAGGGCCCAGTTGTAGGCAAACCGGGCGGTCCCGGCTGCACGCGCCAGATACGTTGCCTGCACCTTATTGGGGTCGATCCGAATACGATGGGCCAAGATCATCGCGCCTCCTTTAACCCCTATTTGACACCGTCGATCAGTTTTTGGTTCAGATGACTGCGCCTGTCGCTCAGCTGGGCAGAAGACCACAATACAAGTGCTTTCACGTGTGGTCGTGAGGAGAACAATCTTATCCATCCTGGATAAGATTGCGTATGTTCAGACAAATTACCGGGAACTACTAAAAACCCTTGTCGACGGCCAAGCGGCCGAAACAAACATGTCTAGGAGCGCGGTTCTCGTAGACATTGAGCTGGATCAAATGCATATACTGAACGGCGCGCTTGCGGTGCGCCCGAAAACAGGTTCGCTGACTCTCGGGTCAACGCCCGGTGAACGCTCGGTGAAGGCTCAGTGCACAATATCCGGCGGCTGCGATGGGTCGAAATCGGCCCAGTCGCCATCCACGATGTTCCCGCGCGCCCGTTCGATCTGCACCGCACCCAGCTTGCGCAACACTTCGACGGCGCGCCCCTCGTCGCCGGCATCGTCAAAGGCGACGGCCACCAGCATGCCCGCCTTGCGCTGCTCGACCGGCGCGCGCCCGCCCTCCTCGTGCTCGCCGGCTTCCTTCATCTTGGAAAAGCTGAATAGCGAACCGACGTGGGCGCCGACCAGGCCGCCGACGATCGGGCCGGCCGGGCCGGTGAGCGGCACCGTGGCCGTGCCGACGGCCGCGCCAATGGCGCCGCCGGTAGCCGCGCCCTGCACCACCCCGGTCGGGGTTTCCTTGGCGCCCGGCGAATGGAGGTTGTCGCCGCCGATCGGGGTCATGTCGTGCTGGCCGGCCTGGCTCAGGTAGAACGCGCTGATGCGCTCCTGGCTGAAGCCGGCCTCGGCCAGGGCACGGCGCGCGACGTCGACCTCGTCCTGGAGTTCGAAGTGTCCTGCAATGATGGTAGACATGGGATTCTCCTGCGTCTGTAATGACAACAGGATGCTCCTGCTGGGCTGCTCAATCTGTACGCAAACGCACGTAGTCTGGGGCGCCTCGCGCTCCAGGACATGTCTACTGCCATTGCCCGTACACCATGCCATAGTCCGGCACGGGCGCCGGCGGCGCGCTCCAGGCGCGCGGATCGACCCGGTAATACTTCAGGAATTCCTCGAACAGGGCCGCGTGGCGTTCGGCCAGGCGGTGCGGCTGCTCGAAAAAGGCCTCGGTGGCCACCGCGAAGAACTCGGCCGGATTGGTGGCGCCGTAATGGTCGAGCACCCCCTGCTGGCCGAACCAGGCATTGTGGCGCAGGGCGGCGAAGTCGCGCGACAGCACTTCCGACCAGCTGCGGTAGCGCTCGGCGCTGCCCAGGTAGGGCGCGCCGTTCGTGCTGCCGGATTCGCTGTCGAGCTGGTGGGCGAACTCGTGCAGCACGACGTTATGCGAAGGCGGCTCCTCGTTGTCGCTGCGGCGCACGTGGTCCCAGGACAGGATCACGCGCCCGTCGCCCCAGGATTCGCCCAGCAAATCCTGGCGTTCCTCGCTGACCACCCCGGCTTCGTCGACCTGGCGCCGCGGCACCAGGAAGGCGCCGGGATAGACCAGCACCGAATGCAGGGTCGGGTAGACCAGCTCGCCCCTGGTGCCGAGCAGAAGCAGGCAGGCCTGGCCGGCGATGGTCACCCGCATTTCGTCGGTGATCTCGAGGCCGGCGCAGCCGACGAAGGTCTTTTCGTGCAGGAAGCGGCGCACCAGGCGCTCCAGGCGGGTGCGCTGGGCGGCGTCCATGCCGCCGTATTGCTCGACATTGCGCGCCAGCGTGTCCAGCGCCTCCTGCGGCAAGGGCCGGGCCAGCGCGCGGTGCAGGCGCCAGCGCGGGATCGCCCAGGCCAGCAGGCCCGCGGCCACGAGTGCGGAAACGGTCAGCAGGGCTTCCATCAGCGCGTCCTGTCAAATGAGCTGTCGAATAAGCTGTCGAATAAGCTGTCAAACAAGCCATCCATCAAGCTGCCCGACGTGCCCGCAAGCACGCTGCCGCACACCTTGCCCGATAAAGCAGGGCCTCTCACGCGGCCGCCGTGCGCTGGGCCAGGTGTGCATCGAGCTCGTCGGCGCCGCCGATCAGGCGCCCGCCGATGAAGACCTGGGGCCAGGTGATGTGCCCGCTCACGGCGCGCAGCACACTGATATTGATCTTCTGGCTCTGGGAAATATCCGTAAAACGCAAACGGTGGCGTGCCAGCGCCGCCTTGGCGCGTGCGCAGAACGGGCAGCCGGGGCGCGAGAACATGACGATCGGTTCCGGCGCCACGGCCTGCGGGTTGATGTGCCTGAGCATGGTGTCGGCATCGGACACGGCAAAGGGATCGTCGTCGCCCTCTTCTTCGATGAAAATCTTCTCGATCACGCCGTCGCGCACCAGCATCGAATAGCGCCACGAGCGCTGGCCGAAACCGAGATCGCGCTTGTCGACCAGCATGCCCATGCCGCGCGTGAAGTCGGCATTGCCGTCGGGGATGAAGGTGATCGCGTCCGCGTCCTGGCCATGCCGCCATTCGTTCATCACGAAGGCGTCGTTGACCGAGATGCAGACGATCTCGTCGACACCGTTATCGTGCAGCACGGCGGCCAGTTCGTTGTAACGCGGCAGGTGGGTCGAGGAACAGGTAGGCGTGTAGGCACCGGGCAGCGCGAAGACAACAACGGTCTTGCCCTTGAACAGCTCGTCGCTGCCCAGGTCTTGCCAGACGTCGTTCGGGCGGATCTTGAACGTGACACTCGGTACTGGTTTGCCTTCCAGCGATTCGGCACTCGGCAGCATGGGGTTCCTTTCTGTTATCAGGATATCCGCCGCAGGTGGGGCTTGTTGGCAGGTTTTCAACTGGCCGGCAATGACCAACCACTCGATGTAAACGGCAAACGCCGCACTGGGCGGCGTTTACTTGACGACAGCGATCGTCGATTCAGGAAGGGCGCCACGGGTCTCCACCGCTGCGCACTTCCGGCAGGCGCCGGAGCGCGTTACTTGCCAACCTGGCCAGGTGCCGGGCCGAACAGGGCGGCGACCAGCGGATCGCGGGCGACCGGGCTGCGGTTCACGCGGATCGCGTAGTGGGTGTCGTCGGCCAGGATGTGGAAGTGGCGGCCGCTGCCGGCCATGCTCTGCTCGCGCAGGCCAGGACGTTCCTTGCGTGGGGCGGCGCCTTCGCGCTTCGGCTGGCAGATGGCGGCCAGGAAGGCTTTCACGCGTTCCTGGTCGGGGCAGATCTGGTACACGGCCTTGCCCAGGTAGGTGGCGGTGCCTTCGATGTAGCGGGCCAGTTCGATGACGCCGGCTTCGCGCAGGTCGCGGATGTACTTGCGGGCGCCGGACGGCGAGAATTTCAGGAACCATGCGATCTCGTCGGCGAGCATCTCATGGGTCGACAGTTCGTTGATGAGCTTTTGCATGTTCTCGATCCGGCGCTGGGTGGCCGAGGTAGACCGCACACGCTCGATCGGCGCCAACGAAATCGGGGCGCGTTCGGTCGGTTGGGGCGGCACGCGTTCGATCAGCGCTGAGTTGCTGGAAGTGTGCACTGCGCCGTGTTCGCCTTGCACCGCGTTGTGATGGGTCGTTGCATGCATGTTGGTGTACTCCGTTGAGATAGAGAGAGACTGTGTGGTCCGGGTCGCTGTGTGTCTGTCTGACACCCTGACAACACCTTGGGTTCCGCTTAACTGGCCACAAGATTGCCTGCGTCAGACTGTCCGGTCTGTGCGCCAGCCCACATTGGTAAAATTCCATGAAGAATTTCGACAAGCATGGAACTTGTCAAAAATCAAATGAACTCGAGAAAAATCGCGTTTGTTGTACGATTACAACGGATCATGAAGAAATTAGAAAGTTTCCTCCAATTAAGTTAAATCCGCTTTCCCTCTATATAGAGCAAATGTGAAATCAAGCTGTCAACGTTGCGGTTTTGTCACTCAGCAGTACTCATAGGTGCGCTAGCGCACGGACCCTCCGGAACTCGGCCTCGTATTCTTCACTCCAACATCACTGTCAAGGCACGCGATGTCACCCTACCTTTTCAACTTATGGGAGTTTCCTGTGAATAATTCGAAGAAGATCGCCCTGGCCGTCGCAATGCTCTGCGCCGCCGGCACCGCGCTGGCTCAAGAAGCGTCTGAGATCATTAACCCGTCCTGGTACATCCAGCCTAGCGTTGTCGGCATGAAGCCTGACAGCAACTTCGGCGTGGACGACAAGGACTGGGGCGGCGGCCTGAAGTTCGGTAAGGCCGTGCACCCGTACTGGGACATCCAGATCGGTGCCACCCAGGTCCGTACCGAAGACGGTGCTGCACGCTATCGCCAGACCCTGGTCGGTGTCGATGCGCTGCTGATGCTGTCGCGTAAACAGTTCCGCCCATTCATCCTGTTCGGCGTCGGCGCCGAGCGCGACAAGGTTGAAAACGCTCAGCGTTTCGTCAGCAAGAACTCGCCATATGCCACCGCCGGTATCGGCTTCCAGGCAAGCCTGAGCCCACAGTGGTCGCTGCAGGCCGACATCCGTTCGGTGCGCGGCTTCCTGCGTGACGACGAACGCTACGGCTTCGAACAAAGCAACAACAAGTACGTCACCGTCGGCCTGAACTACGCGTTCAACCCGCCGCCAGCACCACCGGCACCGGCTCCAGCACCAGTCGTCGAAGCCCCGGCTCCGGCACCGGCACCGGTCGCTCCGCCGCCACCACCGCCAGCACGTTTCGAAAAAGTGACGATGTCGGCAACCGAACTGTTCCAGTTCGACAAGGCTGAGCTGCGCATGCCACAGACCCGCCTGGACGAGATCGCCATGGCCCTGCAAGCCGACACCAGCATCACCAACGTCGACATCACCGGCTACACCGACCGCCTGGGTTCGGACAGCTACAACCAGAAGCTGTCGGAGCGCCGCGCCAACGCCGTGCGTGACTACCTGGTCAGCAAGGGCATCGACGGTAGCCGCCTGAACGCCATCGGCAAGGGCGAAGCGAATCCTGTCGTCGAGTGCAACGACAAGAAACGTGCAGACCTGATCAAGTGCCTGGAACCGAACCGCCGCGTCGAAGTCGAGCAGATCACGATCGAAAAACGCGTGCAGTAATCCGGTCAGCCGGCAGGGGCAATGAGATCGACATTGCCCCTTCATCCGGACGTCCCAGGACGTCCGGCTCAAGGGGCCTCGTGCCCCTTTTTCTTTTTCCCTTTTTTGGAGATCCGGTATGGCCGTCAAACAATGGTTCCCATATTCACGCCAGATCATCCATGTGATGAAGTGCGCCGTCAGCGAATGGCTGGAGCACCGCGCCGCCAGCAAGGGCGCCGCACTGGCTTACTACACCCTGTTCTCGCTGGCGCCGATCCTGGTGCTGGTGATCGCGATCGCCGGCTTTTTCTACGGTGCCGAAGCGGCGCAGGGACAACTCTTCAATGAATTGCGCGGCCTGGTCGGGGCGCAAGGCGCCGATACCATCCAGGCAATCCTGGCCGGCGCCCGCAACAAGGACAGCGGCCTGATGGCCACCATCATCGCCACCGTGCTGCTGCTGGTCGGCGCCACCTCGGTCTTTGCCGAGCTGAAGGACAGCCTGGACGAGATCTGGGACGTGCCGCCGCCGAAGGATGCCAGCTGGTGGGACACGGTGCGCACGCGCCTGCTCTCGTTCGGCCTGATCCTGGTGCTGGGCTTCCTGCTGATGGTGTCGCTGGTCGTGAGCGCGGCGATGGCCGTGGTCGAAAATTATTTCGGCGGCATGTACAAGGAAGCGTCGATCATCGTCGGCTGGATTTCCTCCTGCATCAGCTTCCTCGTCATCGCCACCCTGTTCGGGACGATCTACAAACTGCTGCCGCGCGTCCACCTGTCCTGGCACGACGTGACCATCGGCGCGCTCGGCACGGCAGCCATGTTCACGCTGGGCAAATACGGTATCGGCCTGTACATCGGCAACAGCGGCGCGGCCAGCAGCTTTGGCGCGGCCGGCTCGCTGATCGCACTCCTGCTCTGGGTGTACTACTCGGCGCAGATCTTCTTCCTCGGCGCCGAGTTCGCGCGCCAGTACGCGCTGCAGCTGGGCAGCTTGCGGCACAAGCCGAAGGAAGAGACCGGGGCCAAGAAGGTCAAGCGCATGAGCTGAGCGCCTGGCCTGCACGTGTCACAGCCGCGCTGCGTCGCGGCTGTTTTTGTTTGTTGGATCGAGGAAGACGTTCGTTCGGGATCGGTTGTTGTGGTGGGTTCGAGAACCCACCCTACTCCCCGAGCAGCTCCGCCAGGGCTTCCATGCCCTCGACGCGCTCGGCCACCACCTTCAGCACCACCACCACGGGCACGCCGAGCAGCAGGCCCCACATGCCCCACAGCCAGCCCCAGAACAGCAGGCTGACGAACACGGCGGCCGGGTTCATCTTGGCGATCTTGCCGGTCATCCAGGTGGTGACGACCATGCCGACCAGGGTGGCAATCCCCATCGAGGCGCCGGCCACCAGGATCACCATGCGCAGCGACTCGAACTGCATGAAGGCCACCAGGCCGGTAGCCGAGGTGATCAGCAAGGGACCGAAGTAAGGCATGATGTGGGCCACGCCGGCGAAGATGGCCCAGGCGCCGGCGTTTTCCAGGCCGATGGCGCGCAGCGCCACCCACATCAGCAGCGCCAGCAGGATGTTCGTGACCAGCAGCATGAACATGTAGTTCTGGATCGAGGTGTTGATGTCGTCCAGGATGTGCACGGTCACTTTCTTGCGCGTGAGCGAGGGCCCGGTCAGCTTGACCAGCTTGCGCTTGAAGGTGTCGCCGGCCAGCAGCAGGAAGAACACGAGGAACACGACCATGGTCGACTGGGTGACGAAGGAAGCCAGGCCGACCGAGCCGGCCAGCAGCCAGTCGGTGATGCGGAAACTCGAGGAGTGCTGGGCCGCGACCGTGGGGCGGCGCTGGATCAGGCGCGGGTTGGCGCCGACGTTGGCGGTGGCCTGCTCGATCTCGGCGGCGGCCTTTTGCACGCGCTGGATGGTCGAGCCCTCGCCGCCGGTGGCGCTGGTGACGAGCTTGGTCACCTTGTGCGTGAGCGTCGGCAGTTCGTCGAGGATGTTGAAGAATTCGTCCTGCAACCGGTACATGGTCGCGCCCATGCCGCCCAGCAGCACGCCGGTGACGATGGTGGCGCCGATCAGGCGCGGGATGCGCAGGCGCTCGAGCCAGCGCACGACCGGACTCAGGGTGTAGGCGATGAAGATGCCGAGCAGGAGCGGCACGAAGAATTTTTGCGCCCATTGCAGCGCGAAGACAAAGGCCACGGTGGCCAGGATGCCCAGCGACAGCCCTCGGGCGTTCACATGGACGGGAAGACGCAGGCCGCCGGCATGCAGGGCCAGGTCGTCGGGATGATGCGGATGGCCGGGAGAAGACGGCTCGAGGGAGTCCGGCCTGACGGCGTCTGCCGCGAATGCCGGAGTTCCCTCGGGGGCGGCGGAATGGTTTGGCTCGGCTGCTGCCGAGCCCGGTCTGGCGAGTTGCATGTGTTTGCCGAATGTTAGTCGCCGGACCGCGCCGCCCCGGCTGCGTGGATTACTTCACGCGGATATCGTTCTTGACCGAGCTTACACCCTTCACGCCGCGGGCGATCGCGACGGCTTTCTGCGCATCGCCGGCATCGGACACGAAGCCCGACAGCTGGACGTCGCCCTTGAAGGTTTCGACATTGATTTCGGTTGCCTTGACGTTCGAGTCGGCGGCGAAGGCAGCCTTCACCTTGGCGGTGATGACGCTGTCGTCGACGTATTCGCCGGCGCTTTCCTTTTGCGGGCCGGAAGCGCAACCGACCATGGTGAAGGCGAGTGCGCCGGTGAAGACAGCGGTGGCCAGGCGTTGGGTGATTTTCATGATGTATCCCTTTCTTTCGTTGGTCAAAAAATATTCACTGCGTCGTATGTTTACTGCTTGCTCACTGCGAGCGGGCCGGTACGTCACTTGCCGTACGCGGTTTTTGCGGCCTGGACACATTGGTCCTTCGCCGCGCCGGCAAACGCATCGCACTTCTGCAGTGCGACCCGGTATTCAGCCGTCAGTTTGTCTTCGCGCGCATTGCTGCGCGCCTCGATCATCTTGCGGTCCGCGGTGGCATCGGCCTGGGCGGCGACCAGGGTCGCCTTGGCCTGCTTGATGCACACGTCGCGGTCGTTGCCTGCCAGCGCGCCGCAGCGCGCCTTGTCGCGCGCATGGTTGGCGTCGGCGATGCGCATGCGGGCCTGGGTATAGGCCTTCAGGGTGTTCTTGTAGGCGGCGCCGGCTTCTTCCTCGGTGCGCACGCGCTCGGCCTTGGCTTCGGCCTCGCACACGTCGTGCGGGTTGCCGCTCAGGCTGTCGCAGCGCGCCCGCGCCGCCTTGTAGTTGGCGGCGGCCGTGTCGCGCGCCCGTTCGTAGGCCGTCTCGGCGTCGGGTACCGGCGTCGTGTTCGCGCTTGCCGCCGCGGTGGCGGCCGGCGTGGCCGGCGTCGTGACGGCCTGGGCACGGGCATGGCCGACCCACAACAGGGCGGCGCCGAGGATCAGCAGGGCATGCGTATTTTTCATTCTTATCGTCATGTTCTTCGAGTGCTCCGTTTGTGCTCTATTTGTCAACACAGATGATGTTTTACGCTCCTTGACCGGGTATTTCTGTACGGTGTCGAACACAACAGCGTGATACTGCTCAGCATTAGCAACTCGGCAACAGTGAGTGCGTCATCGCACAGACCCCCTGCCCCGCACTGCCTATTCTGGCCATACATCATTTGCCAGGAGAACAATATGAAAGCTACCCGCACCCTTGCAGCTGCGGTCGTCGCAGCCAGCGCCGTCCTCGCCGGTTGCGCCAGCAACGGCCCTTCGTACGGCAACAATGGCTACAACAGCGGCTACAACAACACCGCCTCGATGGGCTACGGCACGATCGAGTCGATCCAGGTGACCCAGGCCGAGAACCGCACCAGCGGCGGCGGCGCCGTGGCCGGCGCACTGATCGGCGCCCTCGCGGGCAACCAGGTCGGCAGCGGCAGCGGCCGTACGGCGGCTACGGTGGCCGGCGGCGTGGCGGGTGCCGCCATCGGCAACAATGTCGAGCGCAACCGGAATGCCGGCAATGGCCAGGAGATGTACCAGGTGAACGTGCGCATGGACAACGGCGAATACCGCACCGTGGTCCAGGACAGCGTCTACGACCTGCGCGTGGGTAACCGCGTGCGCCTGGTCGACGGCCGCGTCTACCGCTACTAAGACCGTATCCGGGAGCGCTCCCCGGCTCCCTCATTGTCGAAACGCCCACGGGCCGGCCTGCGCCGGCCCGCATTCTTTGTGGAGGTCATCATGAAGCTTCGAACGATCGCCGGACGCGCCATGCTCGGCGCCTGCCTCGCCGCCGCCGCACCCCTCGCCCTGGCCCAGGCCAGCACCGACGCCAACGTGCCGCCGGCCGCGGCCAGCAAGCAGGCGCGCGAGATCGCCCAGGGCGACCCGGTGCGCTGGTACAAGGAAGACACGACGCGCCAGGAACGCCTGCGTACGCGCACCAAGGAAATCGGCGCGGCATTGGACGAAGCGAAGAATGCCTGCAAGGCGGGGCCTGCGGCAGAGCGCCAGGCTTGCCTGAAGACTGCCCAGGCGACCTGGCAAAGCGAAATGAAAGCGGTGCGCGCCGAGGCGCCGGTGCAGGCTGGCGCCGGCAGCGCGGGTTCGAGCAATGCCGGTTCCAGCAACGCGGGCAGCGCGGGCGCCGGCAGCACAGGTTCCGGCAGCACGGCCAACGCCGGCGCGGGACAGGCCGCAGCCGCCGGGAATACCACGGTGGGGCGCTGAGCCAGCCTGCAGGCCATCGGCAAAAAAAGACGGCGCCCAATCAAGGATTGCGACGCCGCTCAAGCCCCACCATATTCTTTCGTCGACGCCGCGAGGATCGGGCTTGCCAGGAGCGCAAACGGGTTGCGCGCCCCGGGCAAGCCGCATGCAACGCGGCCGTGCTCAGGATACTTCGCGTGCTGCCCGGCGCTTCTGCATGAACCAGCCTACTACACCCAGCAGTACCGCACCTGCCAGCGCCTGCTTGCCCATGCGCCGCTGGCGCACGAAGTTGAAGACAGCCAGGCCGTACGGCATCAGGACCGAGATGCTGGTGCCCGTGGGTTTCAGCAGAGCATCAGCCCTGGCCCGCAGTGCCCATGTCGCGTGGTCGAAAGCAGAATGTAACATGACTTCGGGCCGCGCGCCGTGTTTCACTTGTGCGCGCGCGTACGCCACCCCGGCACGGTAGAACTCGCCCTCGCGCAGCAGCTCGGCCTTGCGGGTTGCAGGGTCGCGGCTGTGCTTGTGACCGGCCAGGCCGGTTGGTTCGTCGTTATGATGATGCTTGTCCATGTTCCCTCCCCTGGTAGACGCTTACAGCAGTGCGTCGCGGTCGTTGCGCAGTTCGTTCATCGTTTCCGGGAAGGCGAGCTTGCCCTGCTTGAGCATCGCCATTCCGCGCATCACCAGCACAGCCGTGATGACGAGGAACACGAGGAACAGCACCAGCAGGATCTTCCAGCCCATGGCGTCCCAGGCCAGCGCCACGATTGTCGCGGTGCCGTAGGCCAGTGCGAACCACACGGCGAGGATCGCGCCGGCGAAGACCGCCAGCAACTGAATCGCGTGGTTGCGCACTTCCGACAACTCGAGTGCCGCTAATTCCACGCGGGACACGATGAGGCCGAACAGGTTCTTCGCCAGGCCGGAGATGCCGCCCATGAGTCCGGGACCATGTACAACGGTGTCGGTCTTTTCCATGGCGCTCTCCGACGTGTGTTATTTACGACCCAGGACGATGCCGACCAGCAGGCCGACGCTGGCGGCAGCAACGACGGTGCGCCATGGGTTGTCTTTTACGTAGACATCGGCCGTGTGCGCCAGTTCCTTGCTCTTGACGACAGCTTGACCCTGGTACTGGCTGGCCTTGCCCATGGCGCGGTCCAGCAGTTCCATGCCGCGCGAACGCAGCTCGTCGGCCTTGTCACCAGTCAGCGAAGCGGCTGCGCTCAGCAGCGACTGCGCATCCTTGACCAGGACTTTCATGTCGGCATTCGCGTCCTTCAGGCCGTTGTCGATCGAGCGGGCGGTGGTGTCTTGCATGATGTACTCCTGTTGTTGATTATGGGGTTGGATAAAACGTGGTTACGGCACGAGGAAATCGCGCATGTCATCGGCATGCTCTTCCTCGACGGCGAGGATTTCGGTGAGCATCTGGCGCGTGGTCGGGTCCTTGTCGCCGATCGCCTGGATCATCTGGCGGTAAGACTCGATGGCCACGCGCTCGGCGATGAGGTCGGCGCGCACCATGGCCTGGGTATCGTCGGAATCGTCGTACTCGGCATGCGAACGGGCCGTCAGCGTGGCCGGGTTGAAGTTCGGTGAACCGTTCAGTTGCACGATGCGCTCGGCGATGCGGTCGGCGTGGTCCTGCTCCTGCTGGGCGTGTTCCAGGAACTCGGCCTTCAGGGCGCCGTTGTTCGGCCCGCTCACCGTGTAGTAGTGGCGCTTGTAGCGCAGCACGCACAGCAGCTCGGTGGCGAGCGCATCGTTCAGCATGGCGATGACGGCTTCGCGGTCGGCCGCGTAGCCATCGGTGACGGCGCCTTCGTCGATGTTGGCGGCGGCGCGGCGGATGGCTTCGATGTCGAAGCCGTGCGCCAGGGGCTTGCCGGACTGTTCCATGATGATTCCTTTACCTCGGCTCATTTACTTCAACTAGGGGGCCGCCCGCTCAGCGTCCGGCAGTGCGCTGCGGAATCGGCGCATTGCCGTTCGACAGCACGATCTCGACACGGCGGTTCAACTGGCGGTTGCCGGCCGTGTCGTTGCCTGCGACCGGGAAGGCTTCGCCATAGGCCTTGGTCGCGATGCGCTGGCGCTCGACGCCCATTTCGGCCAGGGCCGTGGCGACCGCGTTGGCGCGGCGCTGCGACAAGTCCTGGTTGAAGCTCGAGCTGCCGGTGCTATCGGTAAACCCTTCGACCAGCACGGTACGCTCCGGGTTCTGCTGCATCACCTCGGCGAGCTTGCGCAGGGTCGAGGTTCCGTTCGGCGTGAGGGTGGCCTGGCCGGTCGCGAACAGCACGTCGCCGATGGTGACGACCATGCCGCGCTCGGTCTGCTTGGCATGCAGCTCGACCAGCATCGCTTCGAGCTTGGCGGCGCGCTCGGCCAGGGCGCGGTTCTGGTCGGCGGCGGCGTTCGCCTGCTGCTGGGCGGCCAGGGCGGCAGCCTGTGCGGCTTCGGCTTCGCGCTTGGCGCGTTCGGCTTCGGCGGTGCGAGCTTCCAGGCGCACGGCGTTGCGCTCCACCGAGGCGTTCGCGATGTTCGCTTCGGCGGCCTTGGCGCGCGCCACTTCCTGGGCGGTGGCGATCTTCTGCTTGGCCACATAGGCCAGGCGGTCGATGTCTTCCAGGCTTTCCTTTTTCGCGGCAGCGGTATTGGCGCGGTCGAGCGCGGCACTGGCATCGCGGAATTCCATCGGCGCGTAGGTCGAGACTTGCGGGTTGTTATTTGCGGAAACGAAATCGGCGCGCGCCTGGTCCAGGGTCGGCGTGGTGGTCGGCGTGCTGCTGCAGGCGGCCAGCAGGATGGCGCTGGCGAAGACGGCCGGTTTCAGGAAACGGTTTTTCATGTTCTTGCCCTCCTTGTCGTTGGCGCCGCATGGCGCATGGGATCGCGGTGCGCCGGCATGCGCGGTGCGGCGCTGTCATGGTGTGCTGCACGGATGTGCAGGCGTACTGCATGGCGGACGGCGCGCGCATGGCGGCCACCGTCCTCCTCATTACCCTTACTGCGAGTTTGCGCGCTCGACTTCCTGGCGCAGCACGCGCAGGTCTTCGTTCAGCGCGTCGGAAGCAGCCGTGGCCTTGGCCGAGTTCGCCTTGCTCTGCGCCAGTTGCGCATCGGCCTGGGCCTGCATCGCCAGCTCGCGCGCCAGCTTGTAGTCGCGTGCGGCCAGGGCTTCGTTGGCACGCATCATCTTGGCGCGCGCCGCGGTGATCTCGGCCGGGGCCAGCTCGGCGGCGCCCGCCTGCACGGCGTTCTGAACTGCATTGCGCGACACCGCGACATCGGCGGTGGCCGGCGCTTTCTGGCTGGCGCAACCGGTCAGTACCAGCATCGCTGCCAGGGCAGCACTGCCAAATACACGCTTCATCGGGAATTGCTTGTCCATCCTGTTCTCCTGTTTATGTGAGGAAGTTGTTAACGTTATAAGCTTGTTATGAGACGAGTTCGGTACGCTAGCGCACACTGACCACCGATCGCAATGCTCATCCGTTTTCAGCGTGCGACACCGCACATTGATGACCCTTGCCTTTGCGCTAAGCTGGCTTCAACACTGACACCCAGCGAAGGATCGTCATGCCAGACACCACCACTCCCCAGCACGGCACCGTCAAGCCCCACAACGGCCGCCGCAAGAAAATCATCCTCAGCGCAATCGGCATCCTGGTTGCGATCCCGGTCATCGCCGTCATTTTCATCCTGACCTTCGACTGGAACAAGGCCCGCCCCTGGCTGAACGCCAAGGTCAGCGAAGCCATCGAGCGCCCGTTCGCCATCCGCGGCAACCTGAACGTGGAATGGGAAATCCCCGCGCGCAGCATGGCGCCGGGCGACCGCAACCTGCGCGACTGGATCCCCTGGCCGCACCTGATCGCCAACGACGTCCACGTCGGCAACCCGGCCCACATGAAGCAGGCCGACATGGCGGCGGTGAAGCAGTTCTCGTTCTCGCTGAACCCGCTCGGCCTGCTGCACCACACGATCGGCATTCCCGTGCTGCGCTTCGATGCGCCGCGCGTGGACCTGGTGCGCACCGACGCCAGCCACTACAACTGGGTCTACAAGAAAGAGGAAAAGGAATCGAAGTGGAAGCTCGACCTCGAGCGCGTGGTCCTGACCGACGGCGTGGTGCGCTTCGTCGACGCCGTCACCAAGGCCGACGTCACGGCAAATGTGCGCACCCTGGCCAACGATCCGAAGTACGGCATCAGCTTCGAGGTCGGCGGCAGCTACAACGGCGCCCCGGTCACGGGCGGCGGCAAGGTCGGCCAGGTGCTGTCGCTGAAGGACCAGAATGTGCCCTACCCGGTCCAGGCCGACATGCGCAGCGGCCCCAGCCGCATCGCGATCGAGGGCACCGTCACCTCCCCGGCCAAGCTGAAGGCGGTCGACCTCCAGCTGGAACTGGCCGGCCGCAGCATGGCGCGCCTGTATAACTTTACCGGCATCACGCTGCCGGAAACCCCGGCCTTCTCGACCTCCGGCCGCCTGCGCGGCGAGCTCGACCGTGAATACGGGCGCTGGACCTACGAGGACTTCAAGGGCAAGGTCGGCAGCAGCGACATCCACGGCAAGCTGGTCTACGAGGGCGGCAAGCCGCGCGGCAAGCTGTCGGGCAACGTGGCGTCGAACAAGCTGGTGTTCGAGGATCTGGGCCCGCTGGTCGGCGCCGACTCGAACGCGAGCAAAAAGGCGCGCGGCGTGGAAGCCGTGCAGCCGGGCGGCAAGGTCTTGCCAGTGGAAGAGTTCCGGACCGAACGCTGGAAAGCCATCGACGCCGATGTGAAGTATGCAGCGGACAAGATTGTCCGCGAGAAGACCTTGCCGATCAGCAAGCTCTCGGCCCACCTGATCATGAAGGATGGCGTCATCACCCTGGCGCCGCTCGACTTCGGCGTGGCCGGCGGCACGCTGCGCTCGACCATTCGTCTGGATGGCAGCGGCGCGGCCGGCAACACCATCGCGGCCACGGCCAAGGTCTCGGCGCGCCACATCCAGATCAAGCAGCTGTTCCCGACCATCGAG
This sequence comes from Massilia sp. BAP21, assembly GCF_057801335.1. Taxonomy (NCBI): domain Bacteria; kingdom Pseudomonadati; phylum Pseudomonadota; class Betaproteobacteria; order Burkholderiales; family Oxalobacteraceae; genus Massilia; species Massilia sp. BAP21. The sequence continues at coordinate 3,991,166 of NZ_CM173596.1, read as the reverse complement.
CAGATGCAGGCCACGGTCGGCCAGGTGAACGGCGACGCCCAACTGTCGGCCACCGGCACCTCGGTCGCGTCCCTGCTCGGCACCTCGAACGGCGAGGTCAAGGCGCTGGTGAACCAGGGCACGATCAGCAAGATGCTGCTCGAGATGGCCGGCCTGAACGTGGGCAACATGGTGCTCACCAAGCTGTTCGGCCACAAGCCGGTGGAACTGAACTGCCTGGCCGCCGACTTCGACGTCAAGAAGGGCGTGATGCAGTCGCAGGTGTTCGTGGTCGATACGAAAGAGGCGATCATCAACGTCAGCGGCAACGTCAATCTCGGCAACGAAGGCATGGACCTGACGGTGAAACCCGAGACCAAGGCGCTGCGCCTGTTCACGCTGCGCGCCCCGCTGTACGTGCGCGGCACCTTCAGCGATCCGGATGTGTCGGTCGACAAGAAGACGCTGGCCCTGAAGGCGGGCGGTGCGGCGGCCCTGGCGACCATCGCGGCGCCGGTGGCGGCCCTGCTCCCGCTGATCAATACCGGCCCTGGCGAGAACAGCGACTGCGCTAAGCTGGTGGCCCTGGCGAATGCCAAGCCGACCGCGCCGCCGCCCGGCAAGACGAAGAAATAATGTAAAAAATGTAAAACCGAAGGCAGGGCCAGCCACAGTGTGTGTTGTCGAACAGACTGCATTTGTGTGCTGGCCTATTCTGGACCTATCGCCGAAGTGAAAAGCGGCATTCGAGGAAACTGCATGACGTACTGGAAACCGGCCGTGGCCTTGTTCGCGGTCCTGGGCTTCGGAAGCATGGCCAGCGGCTGTGTTTCCTCCGGCAATGTGCCGGGACGAATTGAGGCCCGGGCCGTGGACGACGCGACGATCACGACCGGCGTCCAGGCAGCCATCGGCAAGGCGCCGGAGCTGCGGGCAGCGGACATCGATGTCGCCACCCGCGAAGGCATCGTCAGGCTGAGCGGTTTCGTCAGCTCGGCAGAGAATGTGGCAACCGCAGCGTCGGTTGCGCGCACCGTGAAGGGCGTCAAGTCGGTACACAACGACCTGCGCCTGAAGTAAAACCCCACCCAAGGAGATCATTATGAAAACCATCAAACAACTGGCAGTGAGCGCAACCATCGCAACCCTGGCCCTGGGCCTGACCGGCTGCGCCGGCATGTCGCAGCAAGACAAGAACACCGCCATCGGCGCCGGCGCCGGTGCAGTGGTCGGTGGCGTCCTGACCGGTGGCTCGGCCGTCGGCACCGTGGGTGGCGCAGCCGTCGGCGGCGTGATCGGCAACCAGACCGGCAAAACGAACTAAATCGTTTTCAGCCCGATGCGACAACGCCCCGCTTGCGGGGCGTTGTTGTTTGTAGTGCCGTAGGGTGGTCGGCTATACCCGGCTGGTGGATGACCACGCTGCCTGAACGCCGCCCACGCGTTCAAACCTACGATGACACACCGCGACGGATTGGAAGTTCGTTGAACGCGTGGGCGGCGCACCGGCCACGTGACCGCACACGAAAGGGTGTAGCCGACCACCCTACAATGCGCTCAGACGAATGCGCTCGACAATGCCCCGACCGAGGCATCCTTGACGATCTCGTAGCAGGTGCAGGCGGCCGCGGCCAGCCCGGTCGGGTCGAGGATCTCGATGTTGCCGCGGCTGTAGATGATCAATCCCTGCTGTTGCAGCGCGCTGGCCGCTTTCGTTACGCCGACCCGGCGCACGCCGAGCGCATGGGCCAGGAACTCGTGCGTGAGGTGGAATTTGTCGGATTGCAGGCGGTCGCGCGTGATCAGCAGCGAGCGCGCCAGGCGCGCCTCGAGCACGTGGAAGCGGCTGCAGACGGCGATCTGGATCGCCTGCGCCAGCAGGGTGTCGGTGTAGCGGTAGAGCACGCGCTGGAGCGCCGGATTGCGTGCGAACTCGGCGCGGAAATCGCTGCTCGTCATGCGGCTGGCACTGCCGGGCCGCTGCACCACCGCGCGCACCTGAGCCGTCTGGTGGCCGAGCGCGACGGTGGCGCCGAGCATGCCTTCGCGCCCGACCAGGCCGACCTCGAGCGTGAGACGCCCGCCGGCCACGCCGAGCAGCGAGATCAGGCAATCGTGGGGGAAGTAAATGTGATGGAAAGGCTCGCCCGCTTCGGACAATACCTCTCCCGCCTCGACCTTTACCTGGTCGAGCATCGGCAACACCTGGGCCAACTCCTGCGGCGGGAGCGCGGCCAGCAGCAGATTGGCGTTGTGCTCGGCGACGTCGTGGGAAGCGGCAAAATTCATCGGACCCTCGTAGTAGGCTGCACGCGTCCCGCCTCGGGTAACAGGACGGGGCACGGGCAGCGGATACATTTGCAAACAATTTCGATCAGAGTAAAGCCTCCCATAGGAGGAAGTATGTTCGGTGACGCACGGAATACCTTGTTGTTCCTGAGGACAATCAGCAGCGTCGACCGGGCGCGCTGCCTGGCCGGCGCGGGCCGTACACGCGGCCTGCAATCTGTCGAGGACAAGCCATGAACAATATCCCTACTCCCCCGGCGCGCGCCCAGCACCATCCGCTTCTCCTGATCGCGGCGCTTGCCGTCGTCCTGTTCTGCCTGGTCGGCACCGCCGCCATCATGGGCTGGATTCCGTCTTCGATCGGCGGCAATTCGAGCCGTCAATTGAGCGAAGCCGACCGCGCCGCGCTGGCCGCCACCCTGCCGCCGGCGAGCCAGGATGCAACGGCCCTGGCGGCCAGCGGCGCCGATCCGCTCGCCGCCCAGGGCGCCATGACTGCGGCCCCGGCCGCACCGGCCTATCCTGCCCAGCAGCTGGCCCAGGGCTATGCGCCTGCGCCGGTCACCGCGCCTGCGCCGGCCCCCGCCCCTGCTCCGGTCACGCATCCGAAGGCAGAGAAGGAACCGGTCCAGGTCGCCGCCGCCGAGACGCCAACATGGTGCGGCAACTGCGGCAACATCGAATCGGTGCGCGCCATCAAGCAGCGCGCCCAGGGCAGCGGTCTCGGCGCGGCCGGCGGTGCGGTGGTCGGCGGCCTGCTCGGCAACCAGATCGGCGGCGGCCATGGCCGCCAGCTGGCCACCGTCGCCGGCGCCATCGGCGGCGCCGTGGTTGGCAACCAGGTCGAAGGCAACATGAAGGCCAGCACCAGCTACGAAATCCGGGTGCGCCTGGATGACGGCACCCTGCGCACCTTCCACCAGAGCAGCCAGCCGCAATGGCGCAGCGGCGACCGCGTGCGTATCGTCAAGGGTCGCCTGCGCGCCGCCTGATCCAGATCAATCTTCCCCTTTTCGAGGCCGGCCATCCGCAAGGATGCCCGGCCTTGATATTTTCTCCAGTGCAATGTGCGCCAACGCACGGAATTACTGCTGAGCTGGCACCAGAATGTTTCTACGCCGGAACTAAGAGCACACCAGCCGGCGCCGGGCGCCTGCCGCGGCAAGTCCTGGACACAACCATCGAAAAGGGGATTACCATGAATAGCCTCGCGTGGATCGGCATCATCGTTTGGGGATTGCTTGTAACGGGCTTCGGCCTGGTGTCCGCGGGCCCGCCGCTGCCCGAGGGGCATGCGGTGGCGCCGCACGACGTGACGCTGCTCGTTGCCGGCGGCCTGCTGACCTGCCTGATCGGCGTGGTCGGCCTGCTCGGTTTCATGGGTTGGATTCCCGGGCTTCAAAGCGCGGGGCTGCAGAGCACGGGCCTGCAAGGCGGCGGGATGCAAAAAGAACAAAAATCTCGCACATAATGTGGGCCATCGAACGGTGGTGCTGAGCAGCCCGTCTCATACTGGACTTACCGCGCCACCGAGGCGCTAATGTCTGAGGAGACTCATCATGCTTTATACTATTGCCATTGTTTTGATCGTCCTGTGGCTGCTCGGCCTGGTTACCTCGTACACCATCGGCGGCTTCATCCATATCCTGCTGGTCGTCGCCGTGATCATGATCCTGGTGCGCCTGATCAGCGGACGAGGCATATAGGCGCCAGCGCGCGAGTGACGCCTTGCGTCGGCTTGCCGCCCGCGATTGCACCAGCAATCGCATGCGCCAACAGAGGTTTGTTTGACCAATCCGTTTCGCGGACGTGCCCGCAGGGTGCGCCTACGAAACGGATTTTTTCTTTAAGGAGAGCACTTATGACTACCCATCTCACCAAATCCGCCATCGCAGCGACCATCCTCGCACTCGGCGTCAGCGGCTGCGCCGACATGAGCGCCACCCAGCGCGGCACCGCCACCGGCGCCGGCGCCGGTGCGGCCCTCGGCGCCATCATCGGCGGCACCACCGGCGGCGGCGGCAGCAGCCGCGCCACCAAGGGCGCCGTCCTCGGTGGCGCTGCCGGCGCCGTGATCGGCAACATCTGGTCCAAGCGCATGGAGCAGCAGAAGCAGGCCATGGAACAGGCCACGCAAGGCACCGGCGTGCAGGTCTCGCAGACCTCGGATAACCGCCTGAAGCTGGAAATCCCGAGCGATATCTCGTTCGATACGGGCCGCTCCGACATCAAGTCGAACTTCCAGCCCATCCTGCAACGCTTCGCCACCACGCTGCAGGAAAACCCGAACACGAACGTCGTCATCATCGGCCATACCGACAACACCGGCAGCGTGTCGATCAACCAGCCGCTGTCGGTCGACCGCGCCTCGCGCACGCGCGACTACCTGGCTGGCCGCGGCGTGAATCCGAACCGCATCACCATCGAAGGCCGCGCCGACCGCGAGCCGATCGCCAACAACGGCGATGCAGCCGGCCGCGCCCGCAACCGCCGCGTCGAGATCTTCGTCGCCGAACCGGCACAGGGTTGAGCCCCGTCCCGCCAGGCTCCGTCGAAGCCAGGCGAGGAGGATAAGTAAAAAGGGCCTTGAGCGTAAGCTTTGCTTATGCTCAAGGCCCTTTTGTATAGACGTCTAGACGAGTGATTGGCCTTTTCTCCTATGGGATGTGGCATACCTGTTGTGTTAACCAAACAAACATCCAATTGAATTTGACATTTGTTTATCCGAAATGTTTTTATGTTGCCCCTCAGGCGCAATTTGCTGCTTGAGCAATTTATTTAACGGCAACAAACCGAGCGTCAGCGCCCTACAGTCCGGCCACAAGCCGGCTCCCCGCAGGCGGGCCGCACGGTGAAAGAAGCATCGGAGAGTTTTTTTGACCAAGCAGCATTTCGCAGTAAAGCGCAGCGTCGTCGCTGTCGCCCTGACCCTGGCTTCGTCCAGCGTCGTTTTCGCGCAGCAGGAAGCTGCCGCCCCGGTAACCAAGGTGTACGTCACCGGTTCCAACATCAAGCGCGCTGACAAGGAAGGTTCCTCGCCAGTATCGACCCTGAACGCCAAGCAGATCGCCGCCACCGGCGCCAATACCGTGGCCGAACTGCTGCAGACCGTGCCGGCCTTCGGCTCGGGCACCGCGACCGACATCACCGACGGCAGCTTCACCCGTGGCGCCTCGACCGCCTCGATGCGCGGCCTGGGCTCGTCCTCGACCCTGATCCTGCTGAACGGCCGCCGCATCACCGCCTCGGCCTACGCCGACCCGAACCAGGGCCAGTCGGCCGTGTATGACCTGAACAGCATCCCGGTCTCGGCCATCGAACGCGTCGAGATCTTCAAGGATGGCGCATCGGCCGTGTACGGCTCCGACGCGATCGCCGGCGTCATCAACTTCATCACCAAGACCGACTATCAGGGCGCCGAAATCTCGGCCTCGACCAGCGCCAACGACGACGGCGAGTTCGCTCGCACCAACGTCAACGGCGTGTTCGGCTTCGGTGACCTGGAGAAGGACCGCTTCAACGCCTTCATCAGCTTCGACCTGGCCCAGCGTGACCGCACCGGCATGAAGGATGTCAAGGACATCCAGGGCGCGATGTACAACGACATCAACGCACGCCTGAATCCTTACGGCAGCTACGTGTCGAACCAGCCGTTCTTCTTCCGCGAGATCACCCCGGGTGCGCGCGACTTCAAGACCACGGCCGCCTACAACGCCGACATCATCAACCAGACCGCGGGCTGCGCCCCATCGCAGCTGATCACCGGCGGCGCCGAGCACAACATCCGCCCGACCTCGATGCTGTACGGCCGCCAGTTCTGCAACTACGACGTCAACAACGCCTACGACGTGCAGAGCAAGGGCAAGGACGCCAACATCCTGTCGAAGCTGACCGTCCAGCTGACCCCGGACATCACCTCGTTCACCGAACTGGGCTACAGCCGCACCGAACGCCAGTACACCGGCGTGCCGATCTCGCTGGTCAGCACCACTGCCAGCACCGTATTCAGCGCCAACGGCCTGCCGGTGAACTACCAGATGATCCTGCCTGCCGGCCACCCGGACAATCCGTTCGCCGGCTCGCGCGCCGCCGTCGGCTACCGCTTCACCGATGCCAACTCGGGCAGCAAGAACGTCAACACCGCCTACCGCTTCCTGACCGGCCTGAAAGGCACGACCGGCCAGTTCGACTGGGAATCGGGCTTCCTGATCAACCGCAGCGAGCGTGACGAAAGCATCTTCGGCCGCCTGTACCGTCCGACCATCGAGCGCATCGCGTCCGAAGGCCGCACCCTGGCCGAGACCGCGGCCGACCCGAGCGCCGTGCGCAACCTGAACAACCGCGGCTACGCCCAGGTCATGCAGCTCGACGCCAAGGCCTCGACCACCGTCGGCCAGCTCGCCGGCGGCGACATCGGCCTGGCATTCGGCGGCGAAATCCGCCAGGAAAAGATCGCCCTGACCCCGGACGAACTGACCCAGCGCGGCGAGATCATCGGCCTGGCCAACTCGATCGTCAACGGCCGCCGCATGGTCAAGTCGGCCTTTGTCGAACTGCGTACCCCGTTCACCAAGAACTTCGAGATGGACTTCGCCGGCCGCTACGACAAGTACCCGACCGAATCGAACTTCGTGCCGAAAGTCGGTGCGAAATGGGAAGTCAACGACAAGCTGACCTTCCGCGGCACCTACGCCGAAGGCTTCCGCGCACCGGCCCTGACCCAGGTTTCGCCGGGCGGCGTGCAGTCCTTCCTGAACGGCTTCACCGACCCGATCCGCTGCCCTGACCAGCAGAACCCGCTGCCGGGCGCCGACCAGCTCGACTGCTCGAAGAGCATCTCGAACATGTCGACCCCAAACCCGCAGCTGAAGTCGGAAACCTCGAAGAGCTACTCGTTCGGCGCGATCATCAACCCGACCCGCAACCTCGACATCCTGATCGACTACTACAAGATTCGCAAGGAAAACGAGACCGCCCTGCAAGGCTCGACCTTCGTCGCCGAACACCAGGACCAGTTCCCGGATCTCGTGATCCGCGACCAGAACCCGGCCAACCAGCTGGTCGACGCCAACGGCAACGTGATCCCGAACTCGGGTCCGCTGCAGGCGATCAACACCATGTACGTGAACCAGGGCGCGACCGAAGTCACCGGTATCGACCTGGAGATCGCACACCGCCTGTCGCTGGGCGACATGGGCCGCCTGACCACCAGGCTGGACTGGAACCACGCGATTTCCTACCGCCGCGCCGAGCAGCCTGGCGACAAGGAAACCAACCTGGTCGGCACCGTTGGCGGCTTGTCGAACTGGGCCACCTCGGTCGGCGAAGTGCCGCGCAACCGCGCCACCGTGTCGACCAACTGGATCAAGGGCGTGCACTCGCTGACCGGCTCGGTCGACTACGTCTCGGGCGTGTCGATGCTGCTGCGTAGCGACAACTACGAAACCTTCGAGACCCCGATGTGCTACTACGGCGTGGACGCCGACGGCTACACCCAGCCGGGCGGCCTGCCGAAGTTCTCGAACTGGACCTCGAAGTGCGACGTGGCCTCGTGGACCACCGTGAACCTGGCGTACAGCTACACCGGCTTCAAGAACTGGACCCTGTCGGCCAACATCCGCAACCTGTTCGACCGCGCCGCGCCGTACGATCCTTCGTACGACACCGAGGGCTTCAACTCGCAGCTGCACAATGGCTTTGGCCGTTACTTCCGCGTGACCGCAAGCTACCGCTTCTAATCGGAGTGCCTGCCTGACCAGAACCGCCCGGCCCGTGCCGGGCGGTTTTTTTTATGCACCGTACACTTGATTGTGCACACGGCCTGGGGCGACCCCGCGCAAGCCGGCGCAAGGCGCAGCGCGCGATAGTGTTACTTCACGTCGGCAACATTTCCTATCGTCATCATGCGCGACACTACCCATGCGATCGAGTTCGACCACGCCACACCAAGCACCGCCTTGTGGCGGCCGTCGGTCGTCGCCGCCTGGAGCCTGGTATTCACGCCGGCCTTCGGCTCCTGGCTGCTGATGCACAACTGGCGCGCCCTCGGGCAGCCGCAGGCGGCCGGCCGCGCCCGCCTCTGGCTGGCCGCCAGCCTGGCCATGCTGGCCCTGCAACTGCTGGCCGGCGCCATCAACCGCCGCGTCAACGGCGACTCGCCGCTGATGGCCTGGCTGGCCCTGGCCTGGTTGCTGCTGTGGCTGCTTGGCGCGGCCTGGCCGCAGTGGATCGCGGTGCGCCGCCAGTACGGGCGCCGCTATGCGCGGCGCGGCTGGAACGGCGCGCTCGGCCTGGCCGTGGTGCTAGGCGGGCTGTGCTGGGCCGGCGCTTTCCTGTTCACCACCCTGCTGCTGGCGTTTACCTGATCGCCCCTCCCTCGGCACCGGCCGCCATGATCGGTTATAGTGCCCGCCCGGCTACTCCTTAGCCGGATCGCTCTTTCTCGCAATCATCCTCTGTGTGTACGTTGCCGTACCAATCCCGGGCGGCCTCAGCGCGTACACTCTCTTTGACGAAAACCGGATTACTTATGCTCGCCATTCTCGAACGCATCGACCCGCACAGCGACCGCATCGACCTGCTGGTCGAACTGGTCTGCAGCCTGCGTCCACGGCGGCGCGACGGCGGACAGGCGCGCGCGAATGTACGTACGCTGACCCAGCTGTTGAGGGGCAACCCGCAGCAGGCCTGGTCCCTGCGCAGCTACCTCGTCACCCTGCTCGAGAAGCGCCGCCATACCAGCCTGTACAGCGACGTCGGCATCCTCTCGAACGACGGTTTCTTTACCGAACTCAAGCGCCGCATCGCCTACCGCGTGCTGCCGCCCGCGCTCGACGACATCTATTTGTCCGATGCCCTGGCCGGCGTGCTGTACGCCGAGGACGACCACGAATGGATCCGCGCCGTGCCCGACGCCGACTGGCTGGCCCTGTTCGACGTGGTGGCCTATGCGGCGCCGCCCACCGACGCGAAAGCCGACCGCGCCCGCTACGTGACGCTGACCGGCATCCTGGACGCGATCCGCACCCTGTCCTGCCGCATCTGCGCGCTGGGCCTGGAGCCGCTGCTGGTGCACAGCTACAGCCAGATCGAGGATTTCGATTCGCCTTTCCTGATGCAGAACATCGAGGTCAACGCCTACCTCGATGCCTATGCGCGCCATCTCGACGGCGTGATGGACCGCCCCGACGATCCGCGCCATTTGCTGGTGATGCTGGACCAGTGCGACGAAGTCGTGGCCAAGATCCGCCGCAACTCGCTGTCGGTCGGCACCAGCGTGGCCCTGACCTATGTGCTGGTGGCCATTACCCAAAGCATTGCACGGCTGCGCAAGCTGCTGTTCCTGGTCGACACCAGCGAAGCGGCCGAGCCGCCCACCGTGACCGCCCCGCTCGCCCTCGACGCTCCCGGCTCGCCCGACAGCCCCGGCTACAGCGGCACGCTGCTGCCGGCGACGGTCGCCCAGCCGGCCCAGCCGTTGGTAAGCGAACGGCGCGCCGCCGCCCTGGCCCTGGCCCAGGAACTGATCGAGGCGCACAACACCAAGTACCAGGTGGGCGGGCTGTTCCGCGAGAACATCCACCTGCTGGCGCGCAATGTCACCGAGAACGCCAGCCGCACCGGCGAGCACTACATCGCTGAAAGCCGCGCTGGCCTGCGCCGCATGTTCGGCGCCTCGGCCGGGGCCGGCTTCATCGTCGGCTTCATGGCGATGTTCAAGATTTTGTTGGGCTACCTGCGCGCCGCGCCGCTGGTCGAGTCCTTTTTGTTCAGCATGAACTATTCGCTCGGCTTCATGCTGGTGCACATGCTGCACTGGACGATTGCCACCAAGCAGCCGGCGATGACGGCCCAGCGCATCGCCGCCGGCCTGCACAGCCGCGACGGGCGCGGCATCGACTTCGACAGCATGGCCGAGCTGGTGAACAAGGTGTTCCGGACCCAGATCGTGTCGGTGCTCGGCAACGTCGTGGTCGCCTTCCCGACGGCGCTGGTGATCGCCATCGCCGTCCAGCAAATGACGGGCCATCACCTGGTGAATGTGGAAAAGGCGCACCACCTGCTGCACGACATCGATCCCTTCCACACGCCGGCCCTGTTCTATGCGGCCATTGCCGGGGTATGGCTGTTCGTGGCCGGTCTGATTTCCGGCTACTACGACAACAAGGCCCTGTACACGCGCATGGGCCTGCGCGTGCGCCAGTTGCGCTGGCTGCGCTGGCTGCTCGGCGCAGAGCGCCGCGACCGCGTCTCCGTCTACATCGAGAACAACCTGGGCGGCCTGATGGGTAACTTCTTCTTCGGCATCCTGCTCGGCACCACCGGCACCGTCGGCTACCTGCTCGGGCTGCCGCTGGACATCCGCCACGTCACCTTCTCGACCGCGAACTTCGCCACCGCGCTGGTCGCGCTCGACTACCAGATGAGCTGGCAGATGATCGCGAACGCCGCCGCCGGCGTGGCCCTGATCGGCGCGGTGAATCTGCTGGTCAGCTTCAACCTGGCGCTGTGGGTGGCGCTGCGTGCACGCAATATCCGCTTCACGCGCAGCATCCTGCTGATGCGCGCACTCGGCCGGCGCTTCCTGCACGCGCCGCTCGACTTCTTATTCGGCCCACGCGACATCGACGTCGTCGACGCCGCGCCCGAGGCTCATCGAGGACACTCAAAATGAACAAGCACCGCACGTCGATGTGGATTGCCGCGCTCGCCTTCCTGGGCGTGGTCGCTTCCTGCAAGACCTTGCCGAACGCCGAGCACCTGCCCGAGACCCCGGCCAAGCCGGTGCCGACGGTGGCCACGGCCAAGGGCACGCTGAGCCAGGCGCAATCGTCGAAGCTGCTGTCGCGGCGCTGGGCCAATGCCACGCCCGATCTGAAGTCGCTGGCCGTGCTCGAGGAGCAGGCCACCGGCGTGCCGCTGATCGCAGGCAACAACGTGCAACTGCTGTTCGACGGACCGGCCACCCTGCGCGCGATGATCGAAGCGGTGCGCGCCGCGAAGAGTACGATCAACCTGGAAACCTATATCTTCGACCAGGACCCGATCGGCCTGCAGTTCGCCGAACTGCTGATGGAAAAGCGGCGCCAGGGCGTGGTGGTGAACGTGATGTACGACAGCGTCGGCACCATCGGCACGCCGCAGGCCTTCTTCGACAACATGCGCGCCGCCGGCGTGAACATGCTGGCCTTTAATCCGATCAATCCGGCCAAGGCCAAGGGCAACTGGTCGATCAACAACCGCGACCACCGCAAGATCCTGGTGGTGGACGGCAAGGTGGGATTCACGGGCGGCATCAACATCAGCGCCGACTATGCCAACAGTTCGCTGTTCCGTTCGGGCCGCAAAAGCGACAAGGTCGACAAGGACAAGGTCGGCTGGCGCGACACCCACATCCGCATCGACGGCCCGGCCGTCGCCACGCTGCAATATGCCTTCGTGAACAACTGGGTGCGCCAGGAAGCCGGCGAACTGCTGCCGGCAGAGTATTTCCCGCGCCTGGCCCCGGCCGGCGAGAAATTCGTACGCGTGCTGGCCACCGAGCCGGGCAGCCATTCGGAAATCTACAAGTCGCTGATGGTGGCGATCAACGAAGCGAAAAAGTCGGTGCACGTGACCTCGGCCTATTTCGTGCCGGACCAGCAGATCGTGGATGCCCTGATCGCCGCGGCCAAGCGCGGCGTGGATGTGAAACTGGTGCTGCCGGGCGTGTCCGACCATGGCCTGGTGATGCAGGCCGGCCGTGCGTTCTACGAACAATTGCTTGAAGGCGGAGTCAAGATCTTCCAGCTGCAGGTGGCGGTACTGCACGCCAAGACCGTGGTCGTGGACGGCGCCTGGTCGACCATCGGCTCGGCGAACATCGACCGCCGCAGCTTCATCCACAACTACGAGCTGAACCTGGTCGTGATCGACCCGGCCTTCGGGCGCGACATGGAAGCCGCCTTCAACGAAGACCTGCGCTCGTCGAAAGAAATCACCTTGGAACAATGGCGCGACCGCCCCTGGTCGGACCGCATCAAGGAATGGGCCTCGCGCCTGACCGAATACTGGATCTGACCGGCAGCCGGCGTTCAGCCGCCGGCGCGCTTCGGCCGGTGGCCCTGCTCGCTGAGCATGGTCATCAGCAGGTCGCAATGGTCGCCCTGCACTTCAATCACGCCGTCCTTGACGGTGCCGCCCGCGCCGCAGGCCGTGCGCAAGGCCTTGCCCAGCTGGGCGAGCGCGGCGGCGTCCAGGGCCAGGCCCTTGACCAGGGTAACGGTCTTGCCGCCCTTTTTCTGGCGCGATACGCGCACCACGCCGTCGCCCAGGATGGCGGCACCGGCCTTGCACTGGCAGCCTGCGAGCGGCTGGCGGCAATCTGGGCACATGCGGCCGCTTTCGGTGGAATAGACCAGGCCGCCCTTTGAACTGTGCTTCATGCTTGAGGAAAAGCGTGTGTGGAAACACGCGAGTGTAGCAGCTCCGCCCGGCCTAGATGCCGGCCGCCAGCATGCCTTCGCTGGCCGGCGCCCACACACTCCCACTGCGCACGAATTTCTCGGTAAGCACCACGCGGTAGCCGCCGTTCACCACGTCCCAGCCATAACGGTCGACCTCGACCCGCTCCGGCTCCACCCGCAGCACGTTGAAGGAATTGGTCTCGCCGCGGCCGCGGGTCGAGGTCGCGGTGCCGGCCTGCACCACCAGCGCCGCGTAGGCATCGATCTGGTAGCGGGTGGCGGTGCTGGCCGCATGGCTAACGTGCATGTGGCCGGCCAGCAGCACGTCGACGCCGCACTGGGCGAAGACTTCCATCGCCATCGGCGCGCGGTTCACCAGGTCGCGCTCCTGGAAGCTTTCCGGCAGGTCGAAGGGATGGTGGGTGACGACGATGCGCGTGATGTGCGGCGGCAGGCCGCCCAGGCGCTCGTGGATGCGCGTGACCTGTTCCTTGTTGACGCGGCCGTCCTTGATGGTCAGCGAGCGCGCCGTGTTGACGCCGACCACGGCGATCTCGTCGTCGAGGTGCACCGGGCACAAGTCGTCGGTGATGTAGCGCTTGTAGCGGTCGAGCGGCTTGGCGAAGCGCCGGAACACGTTGTACAGGGAAATGTCGTGGTTCCCCGGCACCACGATCTGCGGGCCCGGCAAGGTGTCGAGGAAGGCCTTGGCTTCCTCGAACTCCTCGCTGCGAGCGCGCTGGGTCAGGTCGCCGGAGACCACCACCACGTCGGGGGCGACCTCGTGGACCAGCTTGCGCAGCGGCTCCAGCAGGGCCGGGTCGACGCGGCCAAAATGCAGGTCGGACAAGTGGACAAGTGTACGCATCAGGATTTCTCGCTCAGGTTGGTGGAGGCGCTCGGTGCACTGGCGGCACTGGTGGCATGGGCGGCACGGGCGGCCTGCGCGGCCTGGCGCCGGCGCAGCGTGGCCACGCCGGTCACGCACACCGATAGCCAGGCACAGCCTTCGGCCATGGCCGCCAGCACGTCGCTCAGGTAATGGGCGCCCAGGTAGAGGCGCGAGCCGGCCACCAGCAGCACCATGACGCAGGCCAGCAGCACCCAGCCGGCACGCGCCGGCCAGGAACGGGCATGGCGCACCAGGTAGCAGGCCAGGAAGCCGTACAGCAGGGTCGCGGCCACCGTATGGCCGCTCGGGAAACTGTAGGTGGTGAGGGTGAGGATGGGTTCCTCGAAATGCGGCCGCGCACGCTCGAAGGTGTGCTTCATGAGCACGTTCAGGACCATGCCGCCCGGCACCGTCACCAGGATGGTAAGCATCCAGTGGCGCGCGCCGCGGCGATATAACCACCAGCCGGCCAGGCCGGTCAGCGCCAGCACGCCGGGTGTGCTGTGCAATTGGGTGAGCACCATCAGCGAGGTGCGCAAGGCATCGTTGCCATGGGCGTGGGCATGCAGCCAGTTCGCCAGGTCGATGTCGAGCTGGGTGATGGGCGCCCCTGCCACCACCGCCCCGGCGATGCGCGCGAAACCGGCCATCGCCAACAGCAGCACCAGCACGCCGGCGGTCAGGTGCAGGCCGAATTCCTCTTCGGGCGAGAAGCGTGCGCGCGCGAAACGGTGCAGGCGGGCAGTCAATGATTTGTCCATCGACATCAAATGGGGATGCATGGCAAAAAAACCACAGTCAAAAAATATTACTGGTTATTTGTACAGTACCTGTAGATTTATACAGTGGTTATGCTATTCTGTACTCACTTGACCAACACAACAAAACGATAGGGAAACGTCAATGACCACTCTGAACAACTCCTTCGGCCTGGAATACGCTCCTGCTCCTTTCATGATGCGCTTCGGCCGCCGCGAACTCACCGTCACGCGCGACTTCCGCAGGCGCTTCTACCCGGTCAACCCGGTCATCGAATGCGATACCGGCATCGAACCGGGCCACGTCGAGGTGTTGTTGTTCGGCCGTTGGCTGCTGATCCTCTCAAAGGCGCATCAAGCTTCGCACTAAGTCTCGCATCAAGGCAGGCCTTACCAGTTTCCTCCCTCCCCGACCGGCGCGCACCAATCCGTGCCGGCGGGGCTTGCTCCCGGCGCCCTGCCTCCTTCGCAACGGCCGCCACAGCGTGCAAGAACGCCCGATGCGCCGCGCGACCCGTTCCTGGCGGCGGCGCACCGGGCGACCACCCTCCAGCCTCCAGCCTTCTCCCGCGCCGCCGCGCCACCGCGCACTGCCTTGCGCACGCCCTTGCGCATGGCATTGCTTCAATGCTAACAGCGAACGCCCGGCCGTCGCGCACAACTGTCTCTTCCTTTCCTGCCTCCACCCACCGGCATGCCGCAAGCCTACGGCGCGCCAGCCCAACAAAAAATGCCTTGAAATACACGGCACGATCACGACTGTGATAGTTCGATAACGCGGCGCTGCCGTCTGTGCGCAATCGCGCAATCCTGCAGCCCGCGCTTGTTTCGTACCAACCGACAGGAAAGGAACACGTCATGTCCGTAAAACTTCGCAAGATCAATGAGCAGGTCATCGTGATCACCGGCGCCAGCAGCGGCATCGGCCTCACGACCGCGCGCATGGCCGCCGAACAGGGCGCCAAGCTGGTGCTGGCCTCGCGCAACGGCGACGCCCTCGACCAGCTGGCCAGCGAACTGCGGCGCCAGGGCTGCCAGGTGGCCACCGTCGCCGCCGACGTCGGCAATGCCAATGACGTCGAACGCATCGGCGCCACCGCCATGGAGCGCTTCGGCCGCATCGATACCTGGGTCAACAACGCCGGCGTCGGCACCTTCGGCCGCCTGGAGGAAGTGGCGCTGGAAGACCACATCCGCCTGTTCCAGACCAATTTCTGGGGCGTGGTGAATGGTTCGCTGGAAGCGGTCAAGCGCATGAAGCAGCGCGGCGGCGGCGCCCTCATCAACGTCGGCAGCGAAGTGTCGGAGCGCGCCGCCCCGCTGCAGGGCATGTACTCGGCCTCGAAGCACGCCGTGAAAGGCTTTACCGACGCCCTGCGCATGGAACTGGAAAAGGAAGAAGCGCCGGTCTCGGTGACGCTGGTCAGGCCGGCCGCGATCGACACCATGTTCGCACTGCACGCGAAGAACTACATGGAGAAGGAAGCGGTGCTGCCGGCGCCGGTGTATGCGCCGGAGATCGTGGCCAAGGCCATCCTGTACTGCGCCCAGCATCCGAAACGCGACATCTTCGTTGGCAGCGCCTCGAAGCTGGTGTCATCTAGCGCTGCCCACATGCCGCGCCTGCTCGACAAGTACATGAACGCCTCGATGTTCAAGCAGCAGAAGTCGAAATACGACAAACAGCCCGGCCGCACCGACGCCCTGCATGCGCCCGATCCAACCCAGGCCCTGCGCGAGCGCCAGGGCATGACCGAGCGCCATGTGGCCGAGAGCTCGGCCTACACGGCGCTGGCGCTGCGCTCGAAACCGGTCACCACCGCCCTGCTGGCCGGTGGCGCGCTGTTCGGGGCCTTATTCGCGGCCCGCGGGATCTCGCGGCGGCTGGCTCGCTAGGAAGTCGGTATCGTCTTCCGTGAGCGGCAGGTCGGGGATGGATTCGATACGGTCGGTATCGATATCGGCGCCATCCTTGGCCACCGTGTCGCGGCCGGCGGCGGCGCGTTCGCCGGTGCCGCCCATGTCGGTGTCGCCCGAGAAATCGGCGTCGCCGACGTCGGGGCCGGCGGTGTCACCGGCATGGCTCTGCTCAAGGTCCGAGGTCGTGCCTTCGTCGAGATGGATCAGTTGATCGTCGTCGAGGTTTCCGGCAAAGCCGGGGCCGCCGACGACGTCGCTGCCGGTATCGGAAATATCGCTCGGCCCGAGGGCGTCGGTGCCGTGGCCCTTGCCAAGGCTGCGGTCCGGGGCTTCCGGGAAGTTGTCCGGATCGAGGGTGCTGGCTCCAGTCATATTGCCTCCATATACAGGTAGTGGGTGGATGGTGTCAGGCTACAGAGTTTCCTGCCTGCGCGGCGCAGCGCATGGCATCGGCCCGACGGTAGATGCTGCTAGAAAGCGTGGCGCATGCCGATATTGAAGGCCTTGTTGCCGCTGCCCGGCGCGCTGGCATTGCCGACCGTATAGCCGGCGCCGTTGCGGTTGCGGATGTGCGAGTACGCGGCGTAGAAATCGGTACGGCGCGACACCGCATAGCTGGCGCCGAAGGCGGTCTGGTTGGCATCCTGGTTGGCCAGGTCGCGGTCGTCCTTGCGGATATAGGACGCCAGCAGGGTGAAGGAACGGTCGACCGGCACCGCCATCCCGAACAGCACGTCGCGGCTGCTGTTCGACGGCGTGCGCGCCATGCCGGCGGCGTAGGGATTATCGGGATTGAAGAGCGGCGAGTTGGAAATGCCGCGGCTCATGCTGTAGGCCGCATAGGCGGTGCCCCAGCCGAGGCGCAGGTTGGCGGCCAGCAGCGAATTCTTCGACGTCATGTCGTTGCTGGTCTTGTAGTTCAGCTGGGCCCGTACCGCGCCCTGGTTGCGGTGCGCCGCGCGCACCGTCAGCGGACCGCTGGTCAGGCCCACCGTCATGCCCCAGGCACGCCCGGCCGGCGACGTGTCGAGGTCGCGTGCAGCCCAGGAAGCGCCGGCCGAAAAGCCGTTCGGCAAGGTCTTGTAGTACTGGACGCTGTTGTCGGTGCGGCGCGGGCCGCCGATCAGGTTGGTCGCACTGCCGGCGGTACCGCCCTTGAAGGGATCGGCGACGTCGGCCAGGGCCTGGTATTCCAGGTTGTACTGGCGGCCGATGGTGACGGCGCCGAATTCGCCCGTCAGGCCAACCCATGCCTGGTGCTCCAGGCGCTCGCGCGCGAAGTCGCTGCCCGGGTTGCGGCGCTGTTCGTGGTCGAGCGTGCGGCCGGTCTCATGGTTATTCGCGGCGCGGCCGGTGTCGAGCCGAAGCTCGGTTTCGAACCCGAAGATGGCGCTGGTGTTCTGGCCGACCGCTTCGCTGCCCTGGATGCCGATGCGCGAGGCCGATGCCACGCCGCTGCCGACGCGCGTCGTGCAAGCGTTCGTGCAGCCGCGCTCGCCAACCACGCCGGCGTCGAGCACGCCATAGGTCGTGATCCCGCGCGGACCCGCATCCTGTGCGCAGGCAGCGGCGGCACTTCCTCCCAGCATGGCAAATGTGACAAGCGACTTGAGCATCGGCGTATTCCTCTCTACGCCTCTACCTTACGCCTCTCCAAGCGAGTTCATCTGTCAAAAAGCTCACATACCGCTCACCATAATGGCTTGTCTTTTTGTAGGTACATTCCCACGATGATTCCTGGTTACAACTAAGCGGCCACCGTCCGCTGCGCCGGCGGCGCCAGCGCCACTGCATTCTTGCCGCCGCGCTTGGCCACGTACATGGCCTGGTCGGCGCGCGCCAGCCAGGCTTCCAGGTCTGCCGCGTCGCCCGGCAGGTGCAGGGCCACGCCGACGCTGGCGCCGACGCTGACGGTGCCGTTCTTCAGCGCATACGGCTGGCGCAGCGACGCCAGCAGGCTTTGCGCCTTGTCCTCGGCGTCGCCGAGATGGGCCAGGTTCTCGAGAATCACCACGAATTCGTCGCCCGCCAGGCGCGCCGCGGTATCGGTACGCCTCACCGCCTCGGCAATGCGCGACCCGAACTGGCGCAGCAGCTCGTCGCCCTCCTCGTGCCCGTGGGTATCGTTGATGGCCTTGAAACCGTCCATGTCGAGGAACAGCAAGGCGCAGGGCTTGCCGCTGCGCGCCGAGCGCTCCATCGCGACCGGCAGCGTCTCCATCAGCGCACGCCGGTTCGGCAAGCCGGTCAGCACATCGCGCAGCAGCAGGGCCTGCAGTTCGGCGGTGCGCAGCGCCACCGTGGATTCGAGCTGCAGGTTCATGGTTTCCAACGCCTGGCGATGGGCTTCCTCGCTGCGCACCAGTTCACGCATCGCCTGCGACAAGACCTGCGCTTCGTGAAAGCCCGCCACCACCGGGATTTCCGGCGCCGGGCGGCCGGCATCGGTCTCGTGGGCGGCCAGTTCGATGGCATTGCTGAGCGCATCCATCGGCCGCGTCAGGCGCCGCGCCAGCAGCACCGCGGAGCCGGCCAGTACGGCGGCCATCAGCACGCTCAGCCAGATCATGCGCCGCTCCAGCACACGCGCCCCGGCCAGGGCGGCATCCTCGCTGTGGCGTACCAGCACCGACCAGCGCAGTGAGGCCGGATCGCCGTCGGCGCCGGTGCGGCTGTAGCCGGTGAAATACACTTTGCCGTCGGGCCCGGTTTCGCTCATGGAACCGGTCTCCCCCTTGGCCGCCAGGCGCAGGCTGGGCGTGTCGATGCGCGTTTCGATCAGTTGCTCCGGCCCCAGCAGCACCATGCCGTCGTCGCGCACGACCAGCACCTCGGCGCCGTATTCGCGCAGGGCCGGCGTCAGGAGCTCGGCGGCGCGCTTGCGCACCCATTGCCAGCTCATGTGCATGCCCACCACGCCGACGAACTCGCCCCTGGCGTTCTTCAGCGGCGCCGACACGTCGACGAAGCGCCAGGGATCGGGCGACTTCGGCAACAGCTTGCCGAGCAGGACGGCAGGATGGTAGTCGGAAGCGTGCAAACCCTGGCGCCCGCCCTGGAACCAGGGCCGGGCATCGACCTGCGCGCCCTCCAGCAGGCGGCCGGTGGACGCCATCAGGCGCCCGTCGGCATCGGTCACGCCGATCCAGGCATACTCGGGCACCGAGCGCTGCAGCGATTCGAGGGCGTTGCGGGTGGCGTCGACATCGTGCACCGAGCGGATCTGCGGCAATTCGGAGAGCAGCTTGACGTTGGCGGCGGCATTGCCGATCACCCGGTTCAGCGAATCGCGCATCTGCCAGGACAGCTGCTGCAGGCGCAGCTGCGCCTCCTTGCGCGCCTGCTGGTGGGCGAAGTGGCTGACCAGGGCCAGGTGCAGCAGCATGGTCAGGACGACCGCGGCGCTGACGACGAGCATGGTCAGGGTGGCCAACCGGGGCGAATGCTCACCGCTAGGAGTTGAGCGAGTAAAAAATCTGGTCAGCACGTCATCCTGATCTTCCAAATAATCCAGCATGATAACCTTATTGCCAGTAGGGAATAAATTGCTGTTACATTTTCAGGACAGACTGGCGGTCACACTGGCCGCCGGACAGGAGTTTTGTTGTTCATATGCAACGCCTTGGTAAGCGAAACAAGTCCGAAGCGGAGCAAGTCGATGTTTCACGTTGGCCGGTGCGGAATGCAGATCGATTGCCCTACGGCAGCTCCTTCGAAATACAATTGATGAGTCGACAAAACATACCGAAGTTCACGTGCAGACCATTCCTCACTACGATCAGAACGCCGAGCAGCTTGTCTCCCAGTATGAATCGCTGACCTTCGAACATGTGCACCCTGCCCTTCTGGACCTCCTGCCACCGCCCGGCGCAACAATTCTCGACGTCGGTGCCGGTTCCGGCAGGGATGCCGCCTGGTTTGCAGCCAAAGGATACGAGGTCGTCGCTGTCGAGCCTTCGGAGGCGATGCGGACGCTGGCACGCCAGCGCCATCCTTCGCAACGCATTCACTGGGTAGCCGACAGCTTGCCGGACCTCGCCCAGGTACGGCGGCTTGGCCTTCGCTTCGATCTGATCCTGCTGTCGGCGGTCTGGATGCACGTTCCACCGGCTGCACGTCAGCGCGCCCTGCGAAGGCTGGCGACCTTGCTGTCGCCGAATGGCCGCCTCGCCATCAGCCTTCGCATCGGCCCACCCGATACCGGTCGCGCCATGTACGAGGTGACGCTGCCGGAATTGACGGCGATGTCCCGGCGGTTTGGCCTGAGGGTGGTATGCACCGACGACAGTCCTGACAGGCTGGGCCGGCCGGGCGTCTCGTGGACGACTGCGATTCTCGGGCTACCCGACGATGGCTTGGGCGCACTTCCCCTGCTGCGCCACTTGATCCTCACGGACAGCAAGGCATCGACCTACAAGATCGCGTTGCTACGCATCCTCGCCAGGATCGCCGATACTGCCGCGGGTGCAGCGCGGCATGAGTCGGAGTCCGTCGTGCTGCCAATGGGCTTGGTCGCGCTGTTCTGGCTGCGCATGTACAAGCCGCTCATCGAGGGCGGACTTCCACAGATGCCGCCTAACCGGGCTGGCAATGCCCCCGGCTTCGTGACCGATAACTTCACCGCCTTGCGTCTCGTTCGTCCGGTTGACCTCCGTGCCGGCATGGACTTCCATGACGACATCGCACGTCACCTTCACGCAAGCCTGTGGGAGATCTCAAGACTGATCCGCGAAATGCCTGTGAAGTACCTGCGCTGGCCAGCGAGCGATGAGAACATCTTCCACATCAAGCACCAGTGCCGCACGTCGACGCCGACCCGTTTGCGGATCGATGATCCATTCCTGTGGAGCTTTGGCGAATTCCACGTCCCTCTTCCCATCTGGGATGCGCTTCGCCATTACAACGTTTGGGTCGAACCGGTTCTCGTTGCGGAATGGGTGCGCCTGATGGAATCCTATGCGGGGCAGCTCGGCCCGACCATCAGTCAAACCGCGTATTCTTTACTCGCATGGGCAGACCCGGAACGCGACACCAGGTTCGCGCGCGCGGCCGTCGAGCGGCTTCGTCATCAAGGGAAGTCTGTTTATTGCGTCTGGTCGGGTCAGCGTCTGAAGAGTGACTACGACATCGATCATTGTTTTCCCTTCGCCGCATGGCCCTGCGGGGACGCCTGGAATTTGATGCCTGCCTCGAAACGGATCAACGGCGAAAAGTCGAACCGCCTGGTCACACACACTGCCCTGGAACAGGCCAGCGAGCGAATCACCGCATGGTGGGAAGATGCGTTCCTGTCGACGGGGACCGATGCACGCCACCGGTTTTTCCTTGAAGCCGAACAAACCCTTCCGATGCTCGAAACAGCCGCTTCTCCAGCAGACCTGATCGACGCCATGAAGGTACAGCGCATTCGCCTGGCCAAGGATCAGGGTTTGCGCCCGTGGGAGCCGGTGGCCCGCAGGGAGCGGCTTGTACTTGCTCCGGACTTCGGCTGATTGACGGTGCAGCAGCTTGCGTAATCAGCCGGCAGTCGCCGTTGGATACTAATGTATCGGCTCTAGGAGAAACAAAAAAGCCCCAGCGTGCGGGGCTTTTCTTTACTGTCTTGGCGGAAGCGGTGAGATTCGAACTCACGAACGGCTCACACCGTCGGCAGTTTTCAAGTCTACGGACTTATTGCCGAGAAATCAAAACGTTAGCTGCTTTTCATTTCCGCACGTTCCCGCTTTTTCAGCCGCTTTGCGCCCCGCATTCCGGGCTTTGGCGTCATGGTTGCGGAAACGATTTTAACAGGTTCAGGCCTCCGGCGGCAGCCGGGGGAACTCCTGCACGCACGGCTCATTCTTGAGCTGCTCGCGGATCGATTCCAGCAGCATGCCCTGCGGCCCAGATAGCGTCCCGAGCATGCGCTGCAGCTGATCGACGTAGAGCGCCAGGGAGCGCAGCCGCTTCACCTCCCACAGCAGCGCGCGCACGTCGGCTGACTCAGGGTTGCGATCCTGAATCTCGATCAGCGTTTCTTTCGTCAACGGCGGTTTGAATCCCATATGGCACCAATACTGTATATTTATCCAGTATATCAAGGCAGACTGCTGATCATCAAAATGCCTCGGCGGTGCGCTGGCATCATGCGGGCATGGAACTACGGGCCGACACTCTCACCTCCAGCCGGGTCGACCTGGCCCTGATCCTGCTGCCCTTAATAACCTGGCTGGAGGTGTCCTGCATGCTCGCGCTCAGCGGCGTGCCGGCGGAGGTTGCGGCGCGGGTGCTGGCTGAACCTTCGCGCCGGCGCCGGCCTGAGCCGGGCAGCCTGCAATGATCACCTCGAGCTTCAGGGCGTAGCCCTCCCAGGCCGCGCCGTCGATCAGCGCTGACTGCGCGGCCGCCTTGTCGCCCGGGTAGGCGCCGGCGCCGAAGGTGTTCACCGGGCGAGCCGGCTTCGCACCGACGCAGCCCACCGCGACCGGCATCGGAATTTTCTGCGGCTCGGTACCGCAGCCCGCCAGCAGCAGGCACAGGATCAGCGGCCTCACTTCCATCCCTCCCAGGCCTCGCGCATCACGCCGCTGCAGTCAGGCGCCTGGCTGGCGGCCACGGCCGCGCCGCGGTCCTTCGCGCGCGCGATGGCGGACGCCGCGAATTTCTCGGCCACCTGGCGGCGCTCGTCGGCGGCGCGCTTCTCGGCGCCCAGCTGGTCGACCGCGGCGCTTTGCTCGGCCAGCAGCGCCTCGACGGCGATGCGCCTGTCCTTCTCGCTGGCCAGCGCGCGCTGGTGCACGCCGTCCAGCCGCCAGCCGTTGACGACGGCGCCGGCGGCGGCCGCGCCAGCCAGCACCAGGGCGAGCGCCGCGGCGCCGGCGGCGAGCCGGTACTTCGTCAGGGGGATGTCGATCATTGGGCCTCCATGCATTTGCGGTGCCGCTCCAGTTGGCGTGCCCACACGCCGGGACATACGCGATTGCCCGGCGCCGAGCAATCGTAGCCGCCCGAGTACTTGTAGAGAAGAAGCCCAGCGCAGGCCTGCGAGTAGCGGCCGGCCAGCAGCTCGCGCCGCATTGTCGACTTTGCCCAGGCGCCGGCGCCGTACTGGTAGACCCAGTCCATGTACAGGTCGTACTCGGCCTGGTGGAGCTCAACCCCCGTCAGCGAGGCGCGGAACGCCGCCTCTTCTTTCGTCAGGTGCGCAGCTGCGCGCTGCACAGCTCGCACGGGCGTGATGCGATCACCCATACGCACCGGAGTGCCGTCCTCGCGAAACGTGGAGCCGAACCCCACCGTAGGCCGGTCGTTCTTCGTTGGTACCACCGCGGTTTCGGTGTAGCTCTCGGAGGTAAGAATGCCCACAAACGCCGAGGCGCTGAGGGCTAGGCCGGCCACGGCCATGCGAATGCGGCTCACTTGTTCGCCCCATGCGCAAGGATGCGGGCGAGCAGTTCCTGCTCTTCCAGCTTCTTCAGCTGCTCTTCCATCTCCTTCAGCCGCTGTTCGCGCTTGTCCCTGCGGTCGGCATACCAGGCGTTCAACAGGAACGTCAGGATGGCCATCAGGATGCCGACGAGGATGGCCCAGTCGTTCATCGTCAGGGTGCCGATCCCCAGCGAGCTGGCCGCACCGGCGTAGCTCGTCATTTCTGGGATGTTGGATTTGCTCATGTTTGCCTTTTCATTGGGCGTAAAAAAAGCCGCTGTTCGCGGCCTGGTGGGCGAGCACGCCGATCAGGCGCGCATCAGTTCATACGCCGCTGGTGCGGCGGTGTAGGGAATGGCGGTGGTTATGGGTTACACCTTGATGTAGCAGTTGTCGCCAATACGGTAGGCGCTCAGGGTTGCCCGGTGCAGCACTTCGCCATTTCGGGCGGCCATGCTCACCACATCATTTGCCGCGAGCGCAAACACGCCGCTGATGGTCACGTTCGCGTAACGGTTCCCTGCTGCCGCATTGCGCACGATGGGGAAAAATCGTTGATCGACGGTGACGCCGTTTATTTGCAACGCGGCTTCTTGCGATAACTGGTCGGCTGCGGTGGACTTGGCCGACAGGCTCATTTCGATGTGGTACATCCCAGCGGGTCCCGCCTTCCATGCCGTACCGCCTAACGCGGTCAAGTCTGCGCCCATCGTCGGCATCGCATCCGTCAGGGGCACGGCGATGAACGATGTCCCGGCAATGGCAAGCGTGCCCGCCGTGTAGGTCGCGCGCATGGCTTGCACATGAGGAACCGCGAACGATCCGAACTCGACAGCTTGCGCCTGCGTGGACGGGTTGTGCTCGTAGATGATGCCAGTGACGCGACCCTTGCCTTCGCTGTTGTCCACCAGGATCGGCGCTTTGCGGAACCCTCGCATCCAGTTTCTGGTCACGATGCCGCACTGGTCAGTCCCTTGCGTATGCGTCGAGCGAATGCGCAGTGCACGATCACAATTGTTCTGCCCAGGCATGTGTGCGCCAGTCAGGTCGAAGTCCGAATAGGCAAAACGGTCGGCCAGATAGTCGATCAGCACAGATCCAACCGGCATGGCCTCGTAGACCTCGAAATAGTTGATCCCGGTGAAGCGCACGTTTTGCGTCAGGCGTGCCACTTGCAGAGTTGTTGCAACAACGTTGAAATTGCAGTTGTGGATTTCCAGGCCGCTGCCGCCGACGAGCGAGCCGCCCGGCGTCAACGCCTGATTGTCGATCTGGATCAATACGTCGCCGTCGAAATGGCAGGCGTCGATGTTGACGGTATTGGTTTCGCCCAGCCACAATCCGCGATTGGCCTTGAAGAACTTACAGCGCCGATAGTCGGTCAGGTAGGACTGTGGATTGACGATGCAGGCGTCGAGATTCTCGAACAGGCAACCCTCGACCAGCCCTCCCATCTTGCCGGTGATGCCATGAACGCCAGGGCTAGAGTTGCCATATACGTGCAGCCCGTAAAGCTGGTAGCGAATTCGCGCATCGCCTGCGATGAACCCGTTCGGCGCGTAAATCTTTGCTCCGCGCGTTCTGAGTACTGGGACTTCGGAATCGCCAAACAAAGCCATTCCTTCTGCTGGTGTGATCGGCTGGGATAGATAGTAAAACTCACCAGGCAAGGTGTCGGGAATACGAACTGGCTTTCCAGCAGCAATGGCCGCCGTCAGCGCGGGATAAAGGTCAGTCGCTCCGTCCGGCTTCGCTCCGAACGAACAAACGTTAGTGCGACCCTCAACCACGCGCTTCCACCGCTTGCTGCTCGCCACGATAACCGTCCCGCCATTGTCCGCGCTGGCCGTGTCCGCATCATCGCGCACGAACATGCCCGCGATGCCCGAAGGCGCAGCCGTGCCCAGCACACCGGTCACATAGACGGATTTTCGCGGCCCCTTGTACGCGCGCAGGGCGGCGTAGTCGGGAAGTTGCAGGGCGTCGAGGGATTCCTTGACGGACTCGCCGCCATTGCCGACTAACGCCGCGCCGCTTGCAGCGGCCAGGTCGGCAGCCGTCACGCCCGAGATCAGGCGAAATTTGGTCGACTCAAAAGTACCGCTGGTGGTGAATGGGATATCAGCAAGGTTCGGCCCAAAGACCTGTCCAGCATAGGAGACCGTCTGCGTACGAGCAGTGATGCTGATGCCTGCTCCATATGCCACCGGTGGTTGATAGCCGATCGACGCCATTGACGCGCTCGCAGCCGCTTCCACAGCGAAAGTAGCATCGGTAATTACCCCTTGGATTGCCGCCATTGCCGCCCCCGCCTTCGTTTCGGCGGAAAGAGCAGCGTCAGCAACAACCCCGGAGATTGTGCGCTTGCGTTGCCCGAGCCTGTCTACCGCTGTGGCCTGAGCAGAGGTCGCGATCTCCGCAATATGCGTCACGTCCTGCTGCGCGTTGTTCAGATCAAGAATATTGATTGGCCGCATGAGTTTCTCAGTTAATTCAGGATGATTTCTTTGGCCGGGACCGGCGCGTTGTCCATCTGGTAGTACTTATCGCTGTAGTTGATCGCCCGTATCGTCGCGTAGTCGCCATCGGACAGGTCAATTTCCTGCACCATATACGCCATCGCTCCGCGCGCGCTGTCGGCCGCGAAGCTGTAGATCGTCCGAATGCCGTCTACCCCGCCCCGCGTCACCACGGCCTCGCTCGGCAGCGACTGGAGGACAACCTGGTTCGCCGATGCGCCAGGCGTACAGGCGATGCTCTGTAGCGAGCCGTCGCGCCGCATCAGCAGGATGCTGTGCGTCAGGCCGGCCGCAAAGGCCACATCTTGGCTCAGCGTCAGCGTCAAGCCGCTCTGCCCCACCACCTCGCCGTCGTACGACTTGAAACGCGTGTTGTCGACGACGTCGATGCGGGCATTGGGCAGCAGTGAGCGAGCGTCCGGCGTAGTCGTCGTCTCGATCGTGATGCGCTGCCCCATCAGCTTGTGGTACTCCCGGTTCGCGCGGAACCACGCCTGGGCAAACGACCGGATGCCGGCGATCTCGAACTTCTTCGCCTTCGTGTGTCCACCGCTCAGCGGCAGCGTGATCGTTTCCGACTGCTGCGTATCAGGGTCGACGTACACGAATTCGACGCCATCGTAATCGGCATCGTTGGCGAACTTGCGGGTGATCGTCTCCGATCGGGGCTTCTTGTTGCGGTGCGTGAACAGCGCCGTGCTGGCCGGCTGGGCCTGGTCGAGCGCCAGGCGAATCTTGCCGTTCTGGCGGTACGCGATACAAAATCCCGCATTGGCGATACTCACCACGGTTTCCTCGTAGCTCATGCCGTCCGAGTCGAGGGTATAGTTGAACTGCCCACACTCCGGATGCCACGCATCAAGCTTCTGCTGCACACCCCAGATCTGCGGGATGTCAACCTCAAGGGCCAGATCCCTCCCGCCGATTTTCGGGTCGACCGACACCGCGGCGATAATGTCGATGAGCCGCGATGTGGGCGCGATGACGCCGAGCGTATGCCGGCCCGTCGCGTCGAACGATCCCGAAAATACCCTGCCATCGAACACCGGCAGCCTGCGTGAGGCGATGCAGTTCAGCTGACGTGACTTTACTGCAGTGGCCCGGGACGTCGCCTGCGTGATTGTGTGGATCGTCGTCTTGTTGCCAAACTCGGTCGTCGTGACCGGACTCGCGCTGTACAGGTCGCCCCACTTGATCTCGTCCTGGACGGTCCCCTTGAACTCGAAATCGTAGGGCGTCAGACGTATCATCCTAACTCGGGCTGGGCCTGTCCAGGCGGTCGAGTGCTCGATCGTATCAGCATACTCCTCGGTGGTCGCGCCACTTAGCGAACCACCGGCGACCTCAACTTGTCCAGTTGGCGCCAGGTCAGCAGTCAGCCGCTCGATCTCGATCCTGAAGGCCACCGTCGCAGCCGATTTACCGCCGTTGTCCTTGAACAGTCCGTTTGGCGCCACGATGTTGCACCACACCTGCGTACGCAACGGATCGGGCAAGGTCACCCAGTCGGTAAATGCATCAGCCTGGCTGCCTGTAACACTGACCGATCCGTTGACGCTAAAGTGCGTCGAGTACCAGTTGGGTTCGGCGACGACGATGTAGCCGTCACCGACCTCGGTTACCTGGTAGGTTCCGCTGAAATCCTCCGGCTCGCCACCGGTAATCGACGCCG
This sequence comes from Massilia sp. BAP21, assembly GCF_057801335.1. Lineage (NCBI taxonomy): Bacteria > Pseudomonadati > Pseudomonadota > Betaproteobacteria > Burkholderiales > Oxalobacteraceae > Massilia > Massilia sp. BAP21. Next base: position 3,963,285 of record NZ_CM173596.1, on the reverse strand, counting down.
CGACCTCAACAGTATCGCCCACATGCACAACTGCATTGAAGTTCGGCTTTGCCACGTTCTGAACAATCCGTCCTTCCGAGTAAAAATCATATGTCGAATAGCCGCCGAGCTGCACCTGGTTGGAAGCGCGCAGGGTAATACCGTCGACCTCGATTGCGCGCGCCACCGTCAGGATGTCATCGATGATTCTGGCGCCGACCTGCAGTTGCGGTGCGTGGCCGCTGTTCGGCGACGTGAATGGTGCATACACCGATGCGCTCGCGCCGGCGATATCCGAGATCAACGTATCGCCATCACGCAGCTCGCTGATCGTGTAGTAGCCACGGCCGACACAGTAGTAGCCGTACTCGAACTTCTTGTTTCCGATGTACTTGGTATAGGTCGGCATCATCAGGGACGGGATTGCCTTGACCGTGCCGTAGATGTCTTCGACGCGTTCGAGCAGGCGCACCTTGTTTTCGCGGCTGCTGAGCGCATTGTTCGGACTCTGCTGCGACCGGTTGACGTTGCCGGGCATGACAGGCTTCGGCATCAGCACGACGGCCGCTACGGCCACGATCGCCATCACGACATAGAAGATGGTCATCGCCTCGCCGGGGCTTTGCAGAACGACATACTCGGCACAGTCGTCGGCGAGGATCGCTTCCGCATCCTGACTGATCTCGTTCTCCGCACAGGGTTCGCCGGCGAAAATCTGCACCGTCACCGACGGCGCCGGGCCGTAATGTCCGAGCAGCCATTCCGCCAGGCTGGGAACGTCGAAGATGCGCGGAGCGGCCGCTGCAAACGGGTGGTCGTACAGTCGGATACGCGTCATGCCGGCTTCGCCCAAAATTCGATCAGCTCGTAGGCGTCTTCGATCACCGTCATCTCCTGGTACTGCCCGCCGCTTTCCAGCATGTGCAGCACCCGGCCCTGGTAGTAAATACCGCAGTGATGCAGGCCGGTGCGCGCCGTCTTGCCCAACAGAACGACGCAATAGTCGACAGGCTCCGAGATCTGCGCGAATCCATGCGCCGACTTGTGCAGGGCCAGGCGAAACGCACTGGCGATCGCGCGGATTGACGCGTTGACCGTCTTGTAATCCGTGACCGTCGTGGCCAGCTCGTTTGCGTAGACGTCTGCGATCAGTGCCCAGCAGGGCGGCGCCGGGTACTGCCGGCCCAGGTAGTCGTTCACGTTCATCAGAGGAATCCTCGCAGCATGGGTATGTCTTTCGGGGTGTAGAGCTCGCCGGTTCGCGACATGTTCAGCCGCGGCGACACCGCGCTGATGTGCGCGGCGCCGATGGTGTACGAGATGCTTTCGGCCTGCAGCACGGCCGTGGCCTGCGCTGCGGCCAGGTCGTCGCTCAGGAATTCCCGGTAGACGATCCGGATCTTCTCCCGCGTGTCCACCGGGACGCGGTCCAGCTGCTCGCGGAACTCGTCCTCGATGTCGGCCAAGCCGAGCCTGATGTCGAACTTCTGGTCAAGGTGGCCTTCACTGCCGGCCAGCTTGATCTCGATGTTGCATGGCTGCATATCGACTTGCACGCCGTCGACCGTCGTCTGCCCCGGGTACGGCTCGCGCCACAGGTGATAGGTCTTGCTCAGCGCCGAGTGGCTGATCTGGATCGTCTGGATCGGCCAGATGCGCTGCGGCGCCGACGCAAGGAAGGTGCGCAGGCGGCTTTCCAAGTCGAGACTCATTAGAACTCCAGTACGTTGGTATCGACCGTGGCGAAGCGCTCGATGCGCTCGGTCAGGCCGCTGATCGAGGCGCCGCCCATGCTGTTGTAGAACTCGATCATCATCTGCGCGTCGGCAGCGCTGATGTCGTAGACATTGCTCTCGGCTTCGACGGCGAAGGACACGACAGTGGCGATGCCGCCAGTGCGCGCGGTGGAGTAGCTGCCGGGGATGATCGTCGCCGTGTGGTCGGCCGTGCCCTGCCCGCTGTCGAGGCGCATGGTGAAGGTGCGCCCGCCCTTGTTGATCAGGCGATGGAACCATACCGTCCAGATGGCGAACTTCTCCGGCGTCAGGATCAGCGTGCAGGAGAACTGCTGCGGCCCCCGGCCCCACTCCTGCGCATAGCCTGGCGCGCCGCCGGCGACATCGTCGCGCAGCACGCCGCCCGGGCCGCCGAAGCTGTACGAGGCCACCGTCGGCACGAAGCCGGCAGGCATTGCCGCGGCGTCGAGTCCGTAGGCGGCCACCTGCGCGTCGGTCAGCGCATACACGGCGTTGTCGCACTCGACGGCGAAGGCGACCGCGTAGCCACCTGCATAGGCCGACGCCTGGTAGCTGCCGGGGATCAGGTTGACCTGGTGCGGCGCCACGCCCAGCCCGGTATCGAGCCGCATCTGGAAGGCGACTGCGCCTTTCCTGATGACGTGGTGATAGAACATCGACCAGATCGAGAAGCGCTCCTTGTCGAGCTGCATGCGGACGTCGAAGCGCTCGCGCCCGCGGGCCCAGTCGAGCCGGTAGCGCGCCGCACCACCGCCAACTTCCATGCGGACGACGCCACCGGGCCCTGCCCCGGTATAGCTCGAGACGCCAGGTACGAGGCGAACTGGCATAACTGGAATCATGAGCGCGTCCTCGCCACGTTAAAGTTGCGGCTCATCGCCCGCGACGTCTTGCTGTTCGGGTCGCCTAGCGTCGACGCCGTGGCCGCCACCGCTTCCTGGATGATCAACGCACGCTCCGTCGGGCTGATGCGCTGCTCGATCACGTTGTCGATTCGGCCGGTCGTCTGGTTGACGATCGTCACCTTCATGCCGCCGCCGGCACCGCCGTTGGCAGCCAGGCCGCGAATCACTTCAGCCTGAGCCTTCGGAAGTACCATCTCCTTTTCGTGCAACTGAGTGACCGGATTGACGCCAGCGGGGATGTCAAAGCCCCCTTCTGCCGACGCAATAGCTGTCCCTGCCACGATGCCGGCTGTGGCATATCCCATCGCTCGTGTCGCGGTCGCGTACGCTGCGCCAGCTGCGATACCGGCCGCCAGGATGCCCGGGCCAGCAGGCCCAGAAACCGCCGCGGTTGCGCCTGCCGCGGCGATCATGCCAGCCTGCGCTGCAGCTGCGGCCACTTCGGTGTTGACGATGATAGTGGCAATCTGGATCGCCTTTTGTGCCCAGAACATCGCTTTGCCAAGCGCGGTCTGCTCCAGTCCCGCTGCCTTGAGTGCGTCATACAACTGGCTGGACGAAGATTGCGCAATGTTCAGGATGTTCTGCGCGGCGGACAATTGCATCGCCGCCTGCGCATCGGCATGCCTCCGGTTTTCCGCTTCGAGTAGTGCATTGATTTCTTCTGTGGTCGTCAGTGCCAGTTCGCCATACGCCTGCAATTCGGCAATGCGCGCGTCGTGCTCGAACTGTTCGGCCTCGGCATCGCTCATCAGGCTCATGCGGATTTGCTGCGCGTTGGCGGTAATCTGAGCAGAAGCACGAGCGTACTGATCCATCCTCCGTTGTTCGGCCTGGATCAAGGCTTCTGTAGCTTCGGTCGTGTTCTTGATCGCGAATGACTCGTCGAGCGCAGATGTTACGAGGCGCTTCGCAGCGTCTTCAGCGCTCCACCCATCCTTCTTCTTGGGCTCAGGCTTATCGCTACCGCTGTACGCGATTTTCTTGCGCTCCTCGGGCGCACCGTTCCCGGGCAACATGCCGGCCATTGCATCAGCGCCGGCCGCTGCCTCCAGATCACGACGTGCAGCGATCCGCTTCAGAACGGCCTGCTCCATCATGTTCGCAGGCTTGTTCCACAGATCGTCGAGCTTCCTGTTCGCCTCGTCGACAACTGCATTGCGTTCCTCGAAGGCAGCTCGGATGGTATCGACCGGGTTGATACCCTGCGCCAGGCTACGCGCGATTCCTTGCGGAGTAGCTGTTGCTGCTGCCGTTACGAGGAATTCGATGTCGGCACCAACGGCCTTGAAGCTGCCGCCGATAGTGGACAACAGGCGCGGAAGAAGCACCGCCACGTCGACGACGCGAGCAAGGCCAACGGCGACGTCTTCTGCCCAGGAATCGACACTAATACCGGTCAAGCTGCTGGACTCTTGGCTGACGTCCTTCAGCGCGCCAATGAAGGCAGTCGTCGCTGGTAAGGCCCCTTTGACGATGGCCTTCACCATGTCGTCGTACTTGAGCTTCGTCTTGGCGAGTTCATCCTGATACGCCGCCGCCATAGCCGCCGCTTCCGCGCTGTCGGCGGCAAAGTCGTCCAGGCTTTCCGAGACGTCGTTCATGAACGGCAGCATGTCAGCTGCCGACTTACCCATCAGATCGGTCACCAACGCGACCTTGCCGGCGCCGTCCTCGTAGTCCTGCAGCTTGTTCGTGATGTCAACGAAGACCTGCGCTGCGTCCTTGCCCTTGAGGTCATTGGTCGAGATCCCAATAGCGGCCAGCGCCTTCGCCGTTTTGTTGCCTTTCTCGTCGACTTCGTTCAGGTTTTTCGACAGCTTCACAAGCATGCCATCGACGGCACCCAGGTCGGTGCCGGTGAAGGCGGCCACCTTGCTCAGTTTCGAGAGCGTCTCGACCGACGAGCCGGTCTTCTGCGCCATGTCGTCCAGCGCGGCCAGAGAATCGAGCGAGCGGTTGATCTCGCTGACAATCAGGTCGACGGACAGGGCGATGCCGAGCGCGCCGAGGGCCTTCCCCGCAAGGTCCACGGCACCGCTGATTTTGTTTGCCGTCTGCTCGGTGACCTGAGACGCGCGCTGCATATCCTGCGTAAATTGCGCGATGTTGGCTTCAAGGTTGACGACCAGCCGGCCCAAATCTGCCATCGAGTACTCCCAAAAAAATGCCTGCCCCTATCGTGGGGACAGGCCAAACATTGCTGCGCGGATCAGGTTGGATTGCGCTACTGGATCGTCGAGCAGCGTTGGCTCGGCTTCCTCGGCCTCCTGGCCAGTCGCGCGCCAGTGAATGAAGTCCTCCGGCTTGAACGGCTCGGGCCGCGTCTTCGGATCACGGTTCAGGTTCGCCAGCAGGGACGCCGCCGATCCGTGCCGCTCGTCGGCGACCAGGTCGCCGAAAGGCTCGACCTGGTAGAACGCCATCCAGTCGGTGAACTCGGCCGAGTCCATCTCGGCCTGCAGCTGCCTTACTGTTTTTCCGAGGGCGAGAGCGAGTCGGAACCAGAATCGTCGCTCTGGGTGCTCGCGGAGTTTTTTGCGGCATCCGACACCGCGTTGCCGCCCAGGCCGTTCAGGCGCATCGCCACTTCAGCCAGCACGTCGAGGGCCGGCGCGCTCTTTTCCTGCAGCGCGTCCATGTCGTCGGCGGTGAACAGACGTGCACCGTTCTCGTCGACGCAGGTGGCCACCAGGAGCGCGGCGGAGACCTTGCCCGGCGCTGGCTTGCCGTCATCGTTTGCGATCGCGCCGCGGAACTCGTCGCGCTCGGCGCCGGTCATCATGCGCACGCGCACGGTACCGCCCCATGCGGCCACCGGCACGTCTTCGTGCTTCAGGTCCTCGGCACCGAGGATCGCGGCTTTATTCAGCAGTTTCATGTGTCCCCCTTATGCCCAGGTCACAGGACCGGAAATCTTGCAGTCGACCTTGCCCTTCAGGACGGCATTGACGCCGCCGCTGGTCGGGATCGTTTTTACCAGGGCGCTGAACGAGGCCACGCTGGCGTCCGGCAGGGTCAGCTTGAGGCCGACGATGTTGCCGTTGGTGCGCGCCGCGCGCAGGGCGATCTGGCCGTTGTCGGTCTTCAGGGTCTTCATCTCGAAGCCGAACTTGCCCTCGTCCTTGATGCCCGACACGAATTCCTTCGCGGTCGAGTCCAGGTCGGTGGTATCGAGCTCGTCGGCCGAACCGTCGAAACCATCGAACGACAGCAGGCCGTTGACCTTGGTGTAGGTCTGCGGCGTGGCGGTACCGCCCGAGGTGTAGGCCAGGCCGGTGCTGTCCAGGTCATCCAGGGCATAGGTGTTGGTGGTCACGTTCGACACGACACGCGTGGTGCCGTTGATCTGCGCCGCGATCGTGCCGGTCACGCTGGCGAAGCTGACGACGTCGCCGTTCTTGAAGCCGTGCGCGGCGCTGGTCACGATGGTCGGGAACCCGGCGGCGATGCCGGTGATGTTTTTCGCGCCGCCGGTGCCGGTGGCGATGTGCAGCGTGCTGCCTTGTGCGGAGATTCCGGACATGTTTGATCCTTTTGGACGTAAAAAAACCCGCTGTCGCGGGCGGGCTTGGATTGGTGATGCGGGTTACGGGTGGATAGTGGAGATGTCGAGCATCGTCCGGTGCAGCTTTACTTCCGGCTCGAAGCTGTCCAGCTCGAGCGTGATGATGTTGTCGATGGCCCAGCCCTTAAGCGCGGCCTTGATCGCCTTCGCCTTCGCGTCGACGTCCGGCGAGCTGCCGAAAATATCGAGCTGGATCCGGGTGGCGGTCTCGTTGTCGTCGCCGCCGTTGTCGTCGAGCGTGATGCCCTCGACCGCAGCGACGCGGAGGAACCGGGCATACGGCGCGGGCGCGTCGTCCGGGATCACGTTGCGGTACGCCTGGCCGTCCATGATCGGGTCGACCAGGGCGAGGAATTCAGCAAGCACGTCCATCAACTTCCCCCGGCCGCGTCAGCGGCTTCTTTCTGGATGCGCTTGTCCAGCTCGGCGCCGATCTCGTCGACAGCGTTCTCTTTCTCGCTTTCGAACGCGGGCCGCATGAAAGGCTGCGCCGGCATCTTGGCCGTGCCGAACTCCTGGAACTTCCAGTAGAACGAGTCCTTGTCCACGTTGCGGGCCTTGCCGGACAGGCGCGACCGTTTGCCGCTGCGGGTGTAGACCGAGAAGCTGGCGATGTGATCGCCTTCAGTCTTCACGCGCTTTTGCTGGATGTCCTTGCGCATCTCGCCGGTGTCGACCGGGGCCAATTCGCGCGCCTTCTTCCGGATGACAGCCGCGCCCTTGGACGTCGCCGCGCGCAGGTGTTTGCGGCCGACCTTTGGGCCAAACTCGCGCAGCTTCTTCGCCATTTCCGCGAAGCCGGTCAGGTTTTTGGTATCAGCCACGGTTGGCCCCTTTCGAACACATCAGTTTCAGCGAGCCATTCTGCTGCTCGAGCACCGCCTCGATGTCGTAGAGGTCGGTGCCGTGCACGACGCGCATCGCCGGGATCACGCCGGCGCGGCGCCGGATTTCCCACTCAGTCTGGACGGAGTTCTGCGTGCCGCCGGCGGCGAGGTACTGCCGGCCGGTGAGGTCGCGTTTGCCCGCCCAGATCTTGCCGTCGCCGGTCTTGACCACGCTCTCCCAGACCTCGGTCGGCGCGCCGCTGGGCGTCTTGCCCTTCACCAGCTGCTGCAGCGCCACGCGTTTGTTCAGTCGGTGCGCGATCATCATAGCGCCGGCACCCACAGGCCATCGAGCAGGCGGTTCACGAAGATCGACGCCTGGGTTTCCTTGAACTCGCGCGCCGCCGGGTCGAACATCTCGGACAGGCGCGCCAGGATGTACAGCCGGACCGCATCTGGAACCGTGGCGGCTGTCGGGCCGTAGCCGGCCGTGTAGTCGACTGTGACCGCGTTGACGTGCGCCTCGGTCGCTGGCCAGGCCTTGCCCCGCGCTGGCACGATGTAGCCTGGCGTCGTCACCTTGTCGACGTAGTAGTCGGCCGGGGCGAGCGTGCGCATCACGCCATCGGGGTCCAGGTACCGCACTGCCTCGACGCTGAACGTTGGCGCGCTCAGCTGGATCGCGTCCGGAAACGCATCCAGGGTCACGCGCATACCGCGGTTGACGAACGCCCGGTGGGTCTGCGCCTCAGCCTCGGCAGTGATGCCTGCCACCCAGATGCTGATCATGGTGTCGAGCGAGGTGTCATCCTCTTCGATGCGCAGCGCCTGCTTGGCCTCGGCCATCGTCAGGGCGAGCGCCACCGGCGCCGATGTTTGTTCTCTGCTCATTGGGAACGGCTTTCAGGAATTAATCGGACAGCGCAGAGCGCCCGGGTCTTGCGCCCACTCTCGCAGGTGCGGGAGCAGGCTTGCAATGAAGTCAGATGAGCTTTGCCGCCTTAATGGCGTGAAGCCACTTTTCGGCAGCCCAGCACACGCCCGCGTGGTTCAGGTGGATGAATTGCAGATTGTCCGTTGCGCAAAGGCGCGTATCAAGATTCCCCGTCAGGTCGGCGCCTGCGATGGCGCCAGGAACGGCCGCTATGACTCCTGCGGCGATCTGGTGGATCTTCCCGCCTGGGTCGAATTCTGCCTCATACGAGCCGCCGATGAATCGCGGCGTCTTGCCGACGATGACTTTTGACGCGCCAGCAGCAAGTGCAAGATTCTGAATGTGAGCTGAACCGGAAATGATCTGCTGCACAGGTCGAAACGCAGCATTGTTGACATCGCTAATAGTTATATCGTTCTGGTGCCCGGCCGTGATCGACCAGACTTCAAATCCGGCCGCGACTGCACTGGTGACGCCGGTAATCGTGTTGGCGATTAACGACGATGGGTCATAGCCAGTTTCACCGGGGGCAAGAATACGTTTGTTCGTGCCATCCCAACCGCACCAGTTATCAGTAACTGCTGTGCCACCCCGTGCGAAGTTCTGTACGCCGACGATCCAGCCAGTTTCCAAGGCAATATGCTCGGCTAGCTTCTGGAAGATCGACGCTGCCGACACGGCGCCTGGCGTGCCCGCCACGGTCAGGCTGACATTGGGACGGCCGAACACGGAGGTGTGACGTACGTTCACCCCGATGTTCGACGTGATGATGGACGTGGTGCCGTCCATACGAGGCGCAACGCCTGTTCCCAGTTCGTTTGATTGCCCATAGCCGATGTTTAGCATGATTTTTCGTTGTGCCATTACACAGCCCCCACGTAGTCAGCATCGCTAAAGAAACGATACGGATTGATATTGAATTGCAGGTCAAGCCAGCCAGGATTGGCAAACGTCTGACCGGCAGGCAGGACAGCAATCCGGAGCGCCTGAATTCGTACAGCCTGCGCCGATGTTGTCGTAAAGCTGTCGTCGGTCGGTGCGTGGCCGATGCCGAAATTACGCTTAACTGCTGGAACCCAGCTACCTGGCTGCAAGATGGAACCGGCTTGCAAGCTCTGCTGGCAGTTCACCCATGAATCCATGCGGCGGGTGCTTCCTTCTATCACCATCGTGAGGTTGATCCATGCATCAGTTGGCAGGATGGTGCTCCCCACCGATCCGTTGCCCACTGTCGCTGGCTGAAGCTGGCGATTACTGGCGTTGGTGGAGGTCTTATAGTTCAAAATCAGCCGGCCCGCCTGCCCCGAATCCGTTGGTCCATAGAGCTGAATATTCCAGCCCTCAGCAGCTGCGCCGTTAGAGTTACCAAAGATGATTCGCGCGCCAGCCGTGGCTCCCACCGTCTTGAACCGGCACTGCACTAGCAGGGATTCCCCATCTGCCAAGTCCCATAGCATTTTCCCCCAATGAAAGGCGAGCGCCTTGCTGGTGGCTTGCCCGACCGACAGCGCGCCCGGTTCCGTGTCGTAGACCTCCGCATCGGTAATCGCGCCCACATACTGCGCATCGTTGATGTTGCGGCTTAATCCCTTGACTGCGTTCGCTTGGCGGATTTGCGGAATGATCAGCGCGCGGTCGTACTGCGAAATCGGAGGTGTGTAGCCGCCCCCAATAGCAAGCACCTTCCCATCCGCGACGAGTCCGACGACGGCGCCGGCAGGGTCGACCTCGATCTGCGCGTCGAAGCGCTGGTTTGGCAGCGTCGGCGCCACGTACGGCGTGCCGCCCGTTAGATCGAATTCGGCTAGCCTAGCGGCCACCAGACCTGCTTCTGTGCCAGCATCCAAGGTAACGATCGCATTAACCGGATAGTGTCCGCGCGCGGCGAGAAGGCGAATCGTCATTTTTATCCTAGTTTCGTTTTCGGTTTTCGCTCAGCCGCTCGCAGATCACCGCGACCAACTGTTCATCGGTGCGGCCGTCGACATCCTCCGGAAAGAGGACGGCGCGGCCGCGTGTGGTTTCGACCGGGTAGCACCAGGCGCCCGGGTCGGCCGCCCACTCGCGCAGATCGGCGATGAGGGCGGAGGTGGCGGGCCCGATGCCCACCGGCTTACTTCAGCGACTCGGCGTACTTCACTGCCGCCGGATCGGTGTCGACCATGCCGGCCAGGGACTTTTCCTGATCGACCTCGATTTCGACGACGTCGTCGATCTCGCCCAGTGCGCACTTAACCAGCACGCGGGCCTTTTTCTTTTTGGCTTCTGCCATGTCTTTCTCCTACGGGATTGGGAGGGGCCAGCCGCAGCTGGCCGCCGGTTGCTGTTAGGTGGCCGAGTTCTGGTAGTACTTGATCGCGCCGCCGACGTCGACCATGTTCGCGCCCGAGCGCTGGAAGGCCAGGAAGCCGACCTGGCCCTTCTCGGTGTACTTCGAGTCGGTCATGCGGAACAGGGTCAGGTCCATCACGTCGCGGATCAGGTACTTCGAGAAGTCGCCGAACAGGATCGACTTCGCGTTCGCGGCCATCACCGGCATGTGCTGGTTGATGATGATCTCGCGGCCCATCAGGCGATCAGGCGCGCCGCCCGGGTTGCCCTGCTCGTAGCCCGGCACGAAGATCGGGCGGCCGTTGCCGTCCTTCAGCTTGCGAAGGACCTTCAGGGTGTCGTCGTGCATCATCCACTTGGCGGTCGCACGGTAGTACGGGTCCACCGAGTGCTCGAGGTCGACCAGGTCGTCATAGGTGACGGTGCCGGTCTGGCCGGTAGCGCCGACCTTGCCGGCGCCGGATGCGGTCACGACGCCGCGCGGCTGGGCGGTGCCGGTACCAACGGTGTGGTGACGGTTCTGGATGCGGCCGATGCGCAGCTGCAGCAGGTTCTGGATGTAGGCTTCGATGTTGAACATCGAGTCCTGGATCAGCTCGAACGGCAACGCGATCGCCTTCGACGAGTACTTGTACACGTCCATCGACGCCTGGCCGAAGCCGGTATCACCGCTGCCGGCGCCAACGCTCTGGCCGACAATCTCGCCTTCCTCGCTGGTCGAGTCCGCGGTTGGGAACAGCATCTGCGCGCCGGTCGAGGTCTGGATGCCGCTCGCAACACTGCGCACCGAGAACGCTGCCTTCATGGCCTGGATCAGCGTTTTGTTGAACTCGGTGGCCACGGTGTAGCCGCCTTCCGAGCCGGTGGTGGTCGACATCGCGGCGCGGATGTCGTGGTTCACGCGCGCGTTCATTGCGCTGCGTTGCTCGGCAGTCAGGGCCGACAGGCCGCCCGACAGCATGGCACGCAGCGCAGCGCTTTCATCAGCGTCACGCACGCCACCGCGATACGCCGCTTGCATGGCGGCGTCATGCTGGGCGTCCGGGTTCTCGCCGGCCAGTTGCGCGATGCGTTGCTCGCGCGCGATCTCGGCGTCGATCACCTCGACTTCCGCCAGGAAGCCGTCCAGCTGGGCAGCTTCGGCAGCCGGCATGCGCTGGTCGGCCGGGTATTTGTTGTTCAGGTCGTGGGCCTTCTTGGCCACGGCGTCGCGCTGGGCGCGCAGTTGTGCGAGCTTGCTCATGTATTACCTTTCGGTGGGTGGTCCGCTCTCGCGGCCTGGTTTGGGCGAAAAAAAAGCCGCTCGAAGGCGGCTGGCTTAGTGGCGCGAGAGCGTCAGCTAACTTGCAATGCGGGCCAGCATCGAGATGCGCTGTTGCTGGCGGGCGCGGTGTTCGGCGGTGGCGACCGGGTCGACTTGGTCGGGTTCCTTGTTTTCGATCTTCGGCGCCTTGGCATAGGCGCTCATGTTCCAGGAGGCCTCGGCCTTTTTGCCGACGGCGATGCGGTCGACCAGGCCGGCGGCCACCGCTTCCTCGGCGGTGTACCAGGTCTCGGCGTCCATTGCGGCGCGCACGTCGTCGACGGCCATGCCACTCTTCTTCGCGTACTGGGCGGCCAGGGTGCCGTCGATCTTCGACAGCAGGGTGGCGGTGGCGGTCAGGTCGTTCGCATTGCCCATCGCCCAGGTCCACGCGTTGTGGATCATGAAGAAGCCGCCGTCCGAGATCTCGACCTCGTCGGCCGCGGTAGCGATTACGGTGGCCGCGCTGGCTGCGTAGCCGTCGACGTGGGCGACGACCTTGGCGCCGGTGTCGCGGATCGCCTGGCAGATGGTCTGCGCTGCGAAGACATCGCCGCCGGGGCTGTTGATGCGCAGGTGGATCGTGCCACCCTTGATGTCGCGAATTGCCGGCACCAGGGTTTCGGCGGAGACGCCGCCCCACCAGTAAGCGGTCTCGTCGTCGGCGACGATCGCGTCGTAGATATAGATCTCGGTGTCGCCGCCCTGGGCAACGATGCGCGACTGGGGCAGCCGGTCAGGCCGCTTCTTGTTGCTCGCCAGGAGCTTGGTCAGGCTGTTCGGCACTCTTGCCTCCATTCATTTTCAAATTCGGATTCTTCGGCATGTTCTCGAGGCGCCGGACTTCGTCGACGTCCATGAACGGCATCTCGCCGGCGCGGCCCAGCGCGACGCGGTATGCGTCGTAGCGCCCCTTCAGATCGCCGCGCTCGAGCGCTGCGGTGATGTGCTCGACGAAGAACCGGTCGCGCACAGGCCAGAACTTGCTGTTCAGCTCCTGGACAATCGGCGTCAGGTGCCGCTGCAGCGTGTAGCGCACGAAGCCCATGCCCTGCTGCGCGACGCCGGTACCCCAGTTCGACACCGCTCCGCCGTGGCCGACCATCGATGGCGGGACGCCGAAAATCCGGCAGATTTCCTCAACCGTGAACAGGCGGGTTGCCAGGATCTCGGCATCCTTCGAGTTCACGCTGAGCTGCGCCGGCTCCAGGCCGCCGCCCAAAATCAGCGGGCCGCGCCCGCCGTTCTGCACGCGCGCGAGTAGCGAAGCCTTCAGCTGCTCGAGCTGTTCCTTGTCCAGCTTCGACGCGGTCTTCAGCGCGTAGTCGAAGTTCGCCCCGCCCGAGAAGAACTTCCCGACATGCTGCTGCGCTGCCAGCGCCGTGCCGATCGCCTCCAGCGCCGCATAGGTGAGCGGGCTCGGACTGGTGAGACCATCGAAGCCCAGGCTCGGCAGGTGGATGATGTCGGCCCGGTCAAGGACATACGGCGGCGCGTCGCCGGGGGTAACCCGGTACCGCACCATCTTGCCATCCTTGAACGGGGTGACCGTGTGGCGCGGCAGCGGCTTCCAGCCGATTACGCGGTTCGTCCCGAAATGCGGACGGATCAGTTCGCCGAAGCCATCGCCGTGCGACAGCTTCGACAGGATGATGGCCTCCCAAGCCGCCGCCGACGTCCAGCCGTCGCTGGCCTTCTCGTTCAGCATCCACCAGTATTCGTGGTCGGCCGAATCGCGCTCGTTGCCCTTGCGCTCGTAGATGCCGATCGGCAGCGTGGCGATGGCGCCAGCGATGAGCGACATGCAGCCGTAAGCCGCCGAGACGCGCATGCCTGTCTCGGCCGTCACCGCGGCGCCAGACGACGAGCGGTGCGCGGCGCCCAGCAGGTTCGCCAGCTCGCTCATCGACAGATCGCTGTGCGAGTTCTCGCCCAGCGCGGCGATGCCCGCCCGCTCCGCGCCGCCATCGCGACCGGCCAGCCAGGAGCCCAGCACGCGCGAAGGTTGCGCCGTGGCCTCCAGGTTCAGTAGTTTTCCGGTCATCTAAAAGTCCAAGAAGTAAATTTCAGGTGCAGTCTCGGCCTCGGGCTCCAGCATATTGACCAGGCCAGCTGCCATCACCGCTGCGATGATCAAGTCGATGCGGCCAGTGGCCTTGGCCTTGTCCAGCTTCCGGTTGCCCGCGGCATCCGAGTCCGTCACCGCGTTGCCGGCGCACATGGTCAGCACCTTGTGGCCGTTGTGCACCAGATCGCCGTTGAGCAGCATCGTTTCAAACTGCTCGATAGCCGGGCTCATGTCCTTGTAGCCCTGGCCAAACTCTTTCATCGGCGGCAGGGTTATCCCGTCGTCGACCGCCATCTGGATCAGGTCAGCCATGCGCCAGCGGTCGTATGCGCACACGATGACTTCGAAGAAGTCGCTCAGGCCGGACAGCCTTTGCAAGATGATCCGCTTACTGATCGCGCGCCCTGGTGTCGTATCGAGGAAGCCCTCGGCCACCCACTGCACATACGGCACCCGGTCCTGGTCGGCGCGGCGCTGCAGATCCGCATCCGGCAGCCAGGCGTAGGGCACCAGTTTCCACGGTTCGCCCGGTTCTACCGGCTCGACTAGAAACACCAGCCCGGTCAAGTCGGTAGTGCTCGCAAGGTCCATCGCCGCGATCGCGCGGCGGCCGCGCAGCTGCTCGACGTTGTAGTCGCGCTTGGCGCCTGTCCAAATCTCGTGGCTGATCCAGGGCGATTCCGCATCGGTCCACTGGCAGAAGTTCAGGCGGCGGACGATGGCCTCTTTCGAGGGCATCCCTTTCGCCTCAGTCACCTGCTCGCGCAGGTATTTGTAGCCGGGCAGATTCGCATCCTGCAGGCTGGGGTTCGCCTTCGGCCAGCAGGTCTCGTCATTGAACGGGTCATCCTCTTCATCGAGCGAGCAGATATAGGGGAAGAACGAATCGTCGATCGACTCGCCGGCGGCAACCTTCGCGCCGTATTCGTGGTACCCCCAACACGGCGTGTTGCGGCCGCTGCCTGCGTTGGTGATGATGAAGATCAGCGCTTGGCGCCGGCTCTTCGTCCCAGCCCGCATCATCTCGAGCACGGTCCCTGTCTTGTGCTCGTGGAACTCGTCGATCAGAGAGACGTGCGGGCGTGGGCCCGACTGACCGTCGTCGCTACTCACCGGCCGGAAGAACGAGCCGGTCTGCAGGTAGGCCAGGTTCCAGGCCTTCTCGCCGGTGCCACTCTTCGTCAGGCGCTTGCGCAGCTCCGGCGAATGGTCGTACATGGCGACCGCATCGCGGAACAGGATCATCGCCTGGTCTTTCTTCGTCGCTGCCGAGTAGACCTCGGCGCGCGCCTCGCCGTCGGCGACCAGGCCCTTCATGCCGACGCCGGCGGCCAGCGGCGACTTGCCGCTACCCTTCGCCGTCTCGACGTACACCACGCGAAAGCGGCGGTAACCGTCGGCGCCCTTCCATCCGAAGATGCTGCCGACGACAAACTGCTGCCAGGGCAACAGCTCAAACGGCAGGCCTTCGAAGTCGCCGCCGTTCAGCTTCAGGATGTCGCGGTAGAAGCCGATCGCCTTCTTCGCTTCCGCCAGGTCCCAGACCAGGCCGCGCTTGCCGCCCTCGGCGATGTCGGCCAGGTGACGTGCGCACTGGTCACGGACATGGGGCCCTGCGATGCGCGTGCCGTCGACGACGGCCTGGGCGTACGCGGTGACCGGGTCGTCAGAAGTAGCTGGCGAGCGGGTCTTTCTTTTTGTCGTCATCCGGCGGTTCCACTGTGACCTTGGTGCGGGCGGCCGGCGTCAGGCCGAATTCGACCAGGTAGCTCTTGAACTGGGCGTCAGCCGCACGCAGCTGGTTCACCGCGGGGTTGTTCTTGATGAGGGTGTTGCTGTTCTGGTCGATCGTCGTGTATGTCCGGCCGTCGCGCTCAATCAGCTCGCGGCACGCCAGGATGTCGGCGTAGCAGTCGACCAGCCGCTCGAGCGCCAGGCCGTCGGCTTCGGTCAGCACGCCCATGCCGCGCAGCAGTGTGGATAACTTCTTCCACACCAGCTTCGCCTTGGCATCGAGGTGCGCCGGACAGGTGGGAGCCTTGGTGCGCGGCTTCGGTTCTTTCTTGTTGATGGCGCGCTTGCCGGCGTTACCCGTGACCAGCTTGAGCGCGGTCGGGGTGGGTCGCCTGCCGGCCATTTTTTCTCCGGAAAAAAAGTTTCAATTCGCGGGTGTGCGGAAAGAGGTACCCGGACGGTCCCTAGGGGGTAGGCCTGGGGACTTTTGATACCCCCCCTCCCCTCAGGCCGGGACCGGCCAGCCGTCGGCACCGATCTTGGTGCGCGGGCGCTTGCGTTTGCCCTGCTCGACCTCGGTCTTCTCGTCGTGGCAGGGCCGGCAGATCGCCTGGAGGTTGCTCTCGGCGTCGATCTGCTCCTGCGTCCAGTTGAGGCGCGTGGCGTTGGCCTTGCTCGTGATGTGGTCGACCGCGTAAGCGACGCTGACCCTGCCGGCCTGGCGGCAGACCTGACACAGCCCGTGATCGCGCTCCATGATCCTGGTGCGCAGCTTTACCCAAGCGGCGCCGTAGCCGCGCTCGTGGCGGCTCTTCGTACCCCAGACCATCAGCGGAACTCGATCTTGATGCCCTTGCGCACCCAGTAGTGCACGCGATCCCAGTTGGGCTGGCAACCGGTCAGCTTGGCCGTGAGCACCACGCCGAACAGGTAGCTCTTAAGCCACCAACGCCACTTGAGAGTGGCGGTGATCGTTGTTCGTGCCATCAGCGCCTTCCTTCCTTCATGCGCTCGGCCACTGCAGCCAGGTCGTCGGCGTTGACAGCGACGGTCACCTGGGCGGTCAACAGTGCGCCGGGGCGCCCCTCAACAACCACGAGTGTGACGCGCTTCGGGTCAAGCCCCAGATGCTCGGCCATGGCCTTGCCGAAGCTGTTGGCCATGACCTTGTTGCAGCGGCGGGCTTCGGGTGCGTCGTTCATCAGCGTCTTCCTTTCTTCTTCCGCGCCGGCCGCTGCGGCGCGCACGGCAGCAGCTGAGCGATCTCCAGCACGGTCATGCCGACCTGGCCCCATCCCTTGGCGCGCAGCAGGCGCTTAGCCTCGTAGCCATCGGCGAGCAGCTTGCACACGTCGGCCAGGGCCTCGGGCTTGTTCACCGGGTAGCACAGGGCTGGCCGGTCGGGCACCACGCTGCGGATAATCTGGTCGCGGTACTGCTCGGAGATCGGCTTCACGATTCAGCCTCATTCAGTGGAATGTTGTAGAGCCGGCTGATCTCCTCGGGTGAGGAGGGCCGAGTGATGCGCCAGTCGCATGCCAGGTGTTGGTCGGTGCGCTTCATGTACGCGGCATGGGCGGCGTTCTGGCGCCGCCGGTACCAGGCGTCGAAGTCCTGCCGCTCGGCCTGCAGGGCTTCCTGCTCGCGGCAGATCTGGATCAGCATGCGCAGCCACTTAATTTCGGACTCGATGGTCATGCCGGCCTCGGGAATAAAAAAGCCGCCCGTGCATAGGTGCAGAGGCGGCGAACCAGGCGGGGAACCTGGAGAGACATTCTTGCCGGTTACAGCGTCCGGCGACGTGGCGCGCCTGGGTGAGCGCCCGTCTGTTCTGGCCAGCGCCAGGTCGTATTCGAATGTGCGTGGGTGCCGTCTTCCGAGGCTATCCGGGCGGGCGCTCCGGAACTCGTCGGGCAAGTCTGATCCCGTGCGCGTGTCGTCGCGCTTCTACGCTGCCGATGGCAGTTACGCTGCCGCGTGCAGGCGCTGCTTCAGTTCGTAGCCCATCAGCGGCCAGATCTTCTGCACTGCGTTCTGGCGCGCGATCTTGCGGCCGATCTCGGCGTCGAAGTTCTCCGGCGAGGCGCAGGCCGATTCGCCGGTGACGGTGAAGCCATTGCGCAGGACCAGCACGCAGAATGTGAGGAGGTTCAGCGTTTGCTCATTCGTGAAACCCTGCCCGTGCTGGAGCGCCTCACTTCCATACACACCGTCGCCCGCAGTGAAGTAATGCTCCCTGGCGATGTTCGCCTCGATGTCGCCGGGCGTAACACGCGGGGCGATCTTGCCCTTGGCCTGGATTTCCTGCTCGATTGCTTGGTCGTTCATGAATTCCCCGGAAATAGAAAAGCCCGCGGTCCTTGCGGAGGCGGGCTTAGGGCTCCCACGCTATCTGCGTGGTGAGCTATAAAGAGAGCCCCACCGCGCTCGGAAGCAGAGGACGGGGCCATATTGAAAGGTCAATCTGTACGGACGTGCGACAGCATCAAAGGCTGGGGACTGTCGCGAGTTCCGGTTATCGGTGGCGCGGCGCGCACATTACGAGGCCGGAAGAATGAAGGCCTTCAGTTTACACGAATTGCTGGGAATTTGCTCAACAATGCAGCACATTTAATCGCAACCGGACACAGCCCGCAACTTGGCGCCGGCGCGGGCGGCGTGGCTGTCAACGATGCTGTGCAACTCGCTGACCATGTTGAGCGTGTGCTCACGGACGAAGCCGGCGGCCATGGCCAGCTCGGCCTTGCCGGTGCCTGCGCATGACTTACAGGTGCGGCTCTCAATCACGCCGGTGCCGCCGCATGGCGCGCAGTTTCCGTCCAGCCAGTGGGCCAACGAATGCTCGGCCACCTTGCGATACAGCTTCTGTGCGGCGTCGGCATCCCAGGCGGTATTCTCCGGCACCCAGCGGCGCGCGCGCCCGCGCTTGATCACTTCTGCAGTCCACAAGCGCAGCAGCTGCGCAAGGTTGCCGGCGTTGCCTTCGAAGGCCTGGCGCGCGAGCGGATCGGCGAACTTCACGCGATGCAGCAGCGCCCCCAGATCGCCCGATACCTCAGCAGCAGCGAAGGCGGCGGCGAGCAGGGGCTCGGCCTGGTGGTGGCGCTCGTCGTCCTTGAGATTCGTAGCGCTCAAAGCGTGGACATAACGATCTGCGAATCCCATGGTAACTCCTCTATATAGACCTGCTGAGGTTACCATTCGCACGGGAAATTAATGCCTGTTCCGAACTTTTCCAAATGACAATATGTCGTAGTTCAGCACATCTTAGAACTCCTCGACGGCCCAGCCGCCGCCCTCCTTTCTCGGCTTCACCTGGATCGCGAGGAAGCGCATCGGGTACATGTCGGCGGCGATCTTGATCTTCGCCCGCGCATCGTCCTGCCAGTAACCCTTCACTTCGTGCATCTCCAGCGCGCCATCAGCCAGCATGACAGCGAAGTCCGGACTGTAGAACGTGTTGTCCGCCAAGCGCAGTTTGATCCCTTCGAACTTGTACCAGGCTACCTCGCCTGCCGCGCGGCGCGCCTCCAGCGTCGCGCAATAGGCCTGCTCGGTCTTGTTCATGGCACCGGTCTTGAGGCGGCCCAGCGCCTGGATTGCCTTCTGCCGGTTCACGTGCCCAGCCCGTTGAAGGTGATGGTGCAGTGCGTCGGCTTGCGGTCGGCGTAGCGGTCGATGATATCGGCGGAGGCGGCGTTGAGGGCCGGGTAGAACGGCGCCGCGCGCGGCGGGCGGTCGTCCGTGAACTTCCCCTGCATCATCGCGTCACGGAGCACCACCAGCGAGGTGATCGCCTTCGTAACGTGCGACATGCCCGAATCCGGGTCCAGGTCCTCGCCCTCCCACCAGGCCATCAGATGGCGCATCACGCCGTCGTAGTAGACGGAGCCGCGCACGCCCACCACACGGTAATTGTGCCGTCCGTACTTGCTGGCGCCCTCCAGCATCGCCACGCCGATCTCGGCCAGCACCGTGGCCGGCACGGTTGACATTGGCACCTTGCGCACGCCGACCAGGTCCTTCGGGTTGGTCAGCTTCTCGCCGTCGGGCGCGTGGAGTGGTTGCTTTTCATGTGAATCAATCATTTCATCCCTTCGTTTCAGTTTTGACATCTTGTTTCGCTTGCTGCTTGTCGATCCACGCCTGGCGAGCGTCCCGGCCCGCCCAGTCCCGGCTGAATCGCCGGCACGCCTTGGTGCTCCAGGCGAGGAACGGATTGATCAGCGGGGTGAAGGTGGCGTCGTAGCCCATGCACCGGCCCAGGCCCACCCGGGCATGCTCCGGGTAGCCCTTCATCTTGAAGTGGGTGCACTGGGCGCAGATGTCACCGGCCGGCGCCTTCATGCGGCCCTCGGTGCCGGCGCAGGGCCAACCAGAGCCTTGAGGTTCAGGCCGGCCGGCTTCATCCCTCGCTGCTCGGGCGCGTTCGCGGCTGCGTCGGTCGGGCGGATGCGCGCCGGTGGCGCCGGGGGCTTGCCGCCATTGTCGATCGCCTCACGGATGCGGGACTCCCAGGCCGCCGCGGATTCGCCCATGCGCGCGGGCCCGACACCAACCTCGTTCGCCTTGGCCAGCTTCGCCGCCTCGCTCGTCCACCATGGTGCAGTTGCGGCCGGCTTCGGCGCGGCTGCGGCATCGCGCTGGATCGTCAGCCGGTCCCAGTGCTCGCGGAGCTTCGCCGGGCTGAGGATGTTCCCGCGCCAGAAGGGGATGGTGTGCGCCCACTGCAGCAGTTCGCAGATTTCGCGGTGCGTGCAGCCGTCGCGTTCGCGCATCAGGCGCACATCGTTCGCCCACGCCTTGAAGTTCGGTTCCTTGAACTTGGGTGCGGTGTTGAGGATGGCGCCGTACAGCCAGCGCGCGCACTTCTCGTCATCGTCGTTGGCCTGGCGCGGCGCGCGCGGCGTCTTGGCCTTTGGCGCGCGGTCAGCGGCGTCCAGCAGTTCAAGCAGCGTGGCCGCGTCGACCAGCACGGCCGGCATGGTCTCGGCAATCTGGCGCAGGGATGCACGGTCAACCATGATCCGCCTCCCCGCTGCGCAGTTTCAGTTGCCACTTCGCCAGCTCGCCCGCAACCCACTCGACACCCTTGGCGGTAAATTTGGCCGTGTTGAAGGCGTGCCCGTTGCTCTGCGCGGTGCCAGCGCGCATTTCGAAACGGCCGGCCTCGATGTGCTGGGCGTGTGCGGTCCACTCGCCGTTCAGCGGGTACATGATCTTCGCCCCATGGAGAAATCGCCGGAACTCGGGCTCTTTCACCTGCAGCAGCTTCGCCACCTGGCGGAAGGTCATGAGGCCAGTGGATTCGACGTAGCGGCCGACGAACTCCACCGCCGGCGCCGCGGCCTCCAGCTGCGCAGCCTGGGCGGTGATGATGTCCTGCTGGTCGGCGGCCAGGCGCAGCGCGTCGGCGAAGGTCTTCGGCAGCGCCGGCGCCGGCTCTGCGGCCTCCAGCTCCATCCAGCGATCAACTAGACGACCGGTGAACTCTGGCGACAGCCGCGCCACCAAGATGTGCGAGTCGCGCTTATTGAGCCGGAACTCCGTAAATTCTCGTCCGTTCGCTAACTCATTGATTACACGGCATTCCTCAATCTGAGGAGTGACCCCTGACGCCTTCAGGTCGTAGCAGACCCGCAATACATTATCGTGACGCTTGCCGGTCATCTCAGCGATATCCCGGCTGGACATCGTTGCGCTGGCGGCGGCGCCAAACTGCATTGTCAACATGCTTCCCATATCGTTTCCTTTCCAGTATCGGAGCCGCGTCAGGCGGCTTCCTTCGCCAGTTCACCCATGACGCTGGTCGAGTTGATGTGGTGGCGCACGCGCCGGTCGACCTCGCGGCATGCACGCTCCACGTCGATCGCACGGACGTTTTCTAACTGAGCATCGTGGCATTCCAGACCCTCGCGGATCGCATTGAGCTCGTCGCCCCGCATGATCACGCGATCCAACTTGACGATGCGCTTGCCCACCTCGAGCAGCGCATCGCGCGCGGCGATCGTGACCTGGCGGAACTCGTTGCCGATGCCCTGCTCGCACATGACGTTGGCCATGTTGATCGCGCCGACCAGCAGGTCCCAGCCCTCCCGGGTGCCGGCGCCCTGCGCCATGTCGGCCAGGGCCTTGTGGCTGCGGATCTGGATCAGACGGAGGTGCTCGATGTGGTCGCCGCTCATTCCACCGAAAATGGTGGTCAGGACGTTGCGGGCGACGTATTTCGGGCGGTACGGCTTGTTTCGACGCTTTTTCATACAGCCTCCTGTGGCGCCGCGCCCGAGTTCAAGTGTTTCCAGCCCTCACCCTTCCGCACACGGTAAAAGTGGGTCAGGCTGATGCCGAGGCTTCGGCGTGCGTCTGAGAACGAGATCTCGCCAGCCCGGATTCGACGAATATCGGCTTCCGAATACTTGGCCATGACGTGATCCTCCCCACGGTCGTAGGTGCCGTGCTTGAGTCGATCGTGGTTGTTGGCCAAGTGGGTATCCCAACGCAGATTCTCGATGCGGTTATCGTCCGACTTACCGTTACAGTGGCAAGCCTCAAGCCCTGCAGGCGGCAGGCCCACGAAGGCCATGAGCACTGCACGATGCGCCTGCAGCTTGATCCGCTTCCCGTCGACACCAATGCTTACGCACAAATAGCCCTTCTGATCGGGGATCAACTTAAGCTGGCGGGCTGAGTAGGTATAGGGCCACGGCTTGCTAGATCGGGAGTGCGGCTTGATGATGGTCCGCTGCTTTACCCGAACATTTCCCAAGCTGGACGCCTCATAGTGCCCGCCGAAGCCAGGGATCGGCTTCCAAATTTCAATGGTCATGGCATCAGCCCTTTCGATTTCAGAATTCCTTGACTCTCGGCTCGGGCGGCGTCGAAGCGCTCATCGACCGATTCCCGGCTCGCACCGCTGGCCGCATACCCGCCGTCCAGCCACGCGTGGCAGTCAGAGCACCCGTAACAGCCTTGCTCGTCCGGAGCCTTCAAGCTCATGCCCTTGCCATCCGCCAGGCGGTTGGAGTGGCACCAGACGGTGGTCTCCGGGTTGCGATTGCAGATGCCAGGGAAGCGCAGCGTGCATTCTTGGTTATGCGCCGAGGCACGGATCGGCGTCATCTTCGGGCGCCGTGACTTCATTGACCTCGCTAACTTCGGTGCACGGGCGCGGGCCTTGGTCTGGGTGGCGGCAACGCGCAGCAGGCCGGCGCTGGCGGCTGGGGTCTTGAAGCCGGTTCCGCGCGACATCGCCGTCTTGCGCTGCAGCGGCTTGCCTGGGTTGAGGGGTGAGCGGCGCATCATGCTAAGATGCCTTTATGACAACCAAGCTCAGCCATTCCAAGCGTTTCGCACCCCTCTACCTGCTCGGCGCCGCCGATGCACTCGCTCTGTTTATCGCGCGTACCTTCGTATCCCCACACAATTTCGACTGGCCAGCGTGGGTACAAGCGGTAGGCTCGATCTCGGCCATTCTTGTTGCTGTGTGGGTAAGTTGGGACCAAGCTGCCCAACAGCGTTTGCGCGATGACGAGCGAGATAATGCAGAGATATCTGGCGTGCTCCAGAGCCTCAAGTCCGAGGTAGAAACCAGCCTTGCGTACTTGGAACGAGAGGTGCTTCCAGTCCTCAACCACATTGAAGTTGGAAATCCGATTCGTTATACCTTCGGTCTTCCGGAATATCCCTTCCCAATTTTCGACAAGCTCATACCGAAACTCGGCGTCATTCCTGACCCGCGCATTCAACGCGAAATAATCCACACCTACGCTGCCGCCAAAAGCTTGGCGATCACGGCGCAAGTTCATAACACGCTGGCCGAGGAGCTTGATGAGGTGGAAATCCGATATCGAGCGAATCCTCCGCGCGCTGCTGATGGCGAGTTCGCCGGCGCACTCCGGGGATTGACCATGTACGGGCACACACTCCGAGCAGCCTTCAACCCAACAATCGCCGAAATGCGCACTCTTCTGGCCACTCTTTCTCGCGCGTGCCCGGATGTATAGCTTGATGCCCATGACTATGCCTTGTGAACGGAGTGGCCATTACGCACCGACCAGGCTGGAATGTCCTGACGGATGCCGCGCGCGTTCGGGATGTACTTGCGGCTCAGCGGCGGCTGGGTGTACGCCGTCGGCGCGCGCGACACCGCGATCTGGCCGACATACTCGACTTTCACCAGGCCTTCGAGCTTGTCGTAGTGCGCGCGGGCGAACTCGCTGCAGTTGATCAGGTCGTTCTGAGCCAGGGTGAACCAGCCGCTGCTCAGGCAACGCTGAATCAGTTCACCGCGGCCTTCCTTGCGCACGCTGTCGCCCATCGCCTTGAACAACGCGTCTTCGGTTTGCGGACCATGCCGGTACAGGTACGCCCCGGCCGAGTGCGGGAAGGTGTGCTTGCTCGGCACACGTGGGTTTTGACTGCGCCTGCCCATTACTGAGCCCTCCGAATAGTGAATGGTTCGTACTTGCAGCCGCCAGCGTGAGGCTCGCCCTGGAGGCGGCCGCAGGCGATGCAGCGCGGTACGGTGCTGTGGATGTAGGTAGTGGCGATCAAAGTTCTGCCTCCGAAAACAGCCGCGGCTGCACGGCGCCGTTCTGGTAGACGGTGTCCATGATCGTGGTCGCGATGGGCTCGTCGCCCTCCCAGCCCTGCGGCCAGGTGCCAGCAGCGATCAGCTCACGAATGCGCCCCTCTTCCTCAGGATTGATCAGGTCGATCTCCGGCCGGCCCAGTGCGCGCGCGGCGGCGTTGATCTCGGCCTGAATGCCCAGCACCCGGTCGAGGCCCATCTGGCGCGCCTCGAGCGTGATCGGCCCCATGCGCTGCGGATTTTTGGCGATGCTGCCGTCCTTCAGCAGCTCGGCGCCGGCCTTGCGCAGCCGGTGTTGCGGCTCGCGCAGTTCGCGCCACAGCGGACGCAGGCCCTTGAGCGGCGCCAGGTACGACCAAGCCGGCAGCAGCAGCACGCTGTCGAGCGCCTTGTCTTCCTGGGCCAGGGCACAGCCGATGCAGCCGGTGCGCGCGTTGATCTCTTCCGCCTCGTCGCCACCATAGGCATCCGCGATCATGGCCGTGCTCCAGTCGCCGAACTGTTCGGCCGGCGCCCAGTGCTTCAGCCACTCCCACACGTGGCAAACGCGCCAGTGGAGCAGCGGCGCCAGGGTGGCCAGTCGCCCGCGCAGGCCCTTCGCGTTTGGCAGCACCTGCTGATACCAGCCCTGGCCGCATTCGGCGCCGTCCTTCCCGCAGCTCATCTCGATGCGGCGATCGCGGATTGCGCTCTCGCCCTGCCGCACGCCGGTGATCATCAGGATCTGGCCGTCGAGCTGGTCGAGGCGGTCGCGCAGGGCCTGCTCCATCGGGTCGATCTTGATCTGGCGGGTGCACCAGCGCAGCGTGTTGTTGTTCGGCGGCGGCACGCCGCGGCCCAGGATGTAGACCATAAAGCGCTTGTCCATGGGCGCCGTCACGACTTCCACGCGGATGCCACGCTCTTCCAGCTCGTCCATGATGTGGCGCGCGGCCACGGCCAGCGGGATCAGCTCCTGACGCGTGTCGGCGTAGAACACGGTGATCGACTTCGGGCGCGCGATCTTGCCAGTGTCGAGGAGCCAGATGATCAGCGTCAGCGTAGCCGAGCTGTCCTTGCCGCCCGACCATGCGATGCCCCAGTGTTCGTGCGAGGCCCCGTAGGCCTGCAACGATTGGATCGTCAGCTCGATGGATTCGGTCATCTGCAGGCGCTGCGCGCCGGCACCAAAGATATCGGCCTGGTTCACGCGCGCACCTCATGACGGCCGGCGCCGAAGAATGCGGCCACGAGCGGGTCGCGCATGGCTGGCGCGCGGCTGACGCGGATCGAGAACGGCGCGTCGTCCTGCATGATGTGGAAGCGGCGGCTCGGGTCGCGGCCGGCGATGCTGAGCGCCGACTTCGACTCGCGCGCGGCGCGCACCGGGGCGGTGGTGGCGAGGCTGGCCAGGTATGCCTGGGCCTGCTCCGGGGTGACGGCCAGGGTATAGACGCGGCGAACCACCGACATGGCGCCGTCGACCGGGATCGCCAGGGCGATGACGCCAGCGGCAGTTAGGTCGCCGACGTACTTGCGGGCGCCGGAGGGGCTGAGCTTCAGCACGTCGGCCAGCTCGTCGGCCTGCAGGTCGCGGGTCAGCAGCTCGGTGACCAGGGTGCGCAGGCGCTCCATACGCTGGATGGTCTGGCCGTGGGTTACGTGGTGGGCGCGGGTCATGCCGGAACCTCTTCATTCGCCGTCGGTGCCACTGCAGCAGCAGCTGCGGCTTTCGCGTCGTCGTATTGCTTGATGGCCCAGACCAGGGCAAAACAGCACCACTGGAAGCGGTGAGTGAATACCTGGTGGTCACATTCCCAGAAGTCGACGAACTCGAACGTCTTCTCCCCACCGAACAACGCACTCCAGGCCTCGCTGTCGCTTGCGCAGAACCGGAACTCGTTGGCGGCGTCATAGCTCCGGACGTCGTTGTCGTCGGCGCCGATGACTTCACGTTCCACCGCGGCGCGCAGGTCGTTCATGGCGGTCGTGCACAGTTCGGTTTCACCGATCTCTGCCGCCTCTTCCAGCTCGGCCTTGGCGAACTCCTCGACCCACTGGCGCACGCCGGCGTCGAACTTTGCCTTGCTGAACTCGCGCACGCCATCACCGCGGCTGCGCTGGTCGCCGGCCTCGACCTTCTCGGCCCAGTAGTGATGGTCGATCGCGAACAGGTTTTCCTTGTGCGAGCGGCGGAAGAAATCGAACATGTCGAACAGGCGGGAGAACACGAAGGTGCCCATATCGCCGCTGTAGCAGAGGTAGCCAGGCCAGGTAACCAGGTCGAAGTGCGCGCAGCTCGTATCCGGACGCTTGAACCGAACGTGGCGATGCACGCCGTCGTCGCGGATGATGGTCATGCCGTGGCCAGCTACTTCGCGCAAGAACTTTTCTTGGGTTAGCGCGCTCATGCTGCACCGCCGATCTCGGCCGGGGCCGCAACTGCTTTGAAGTCGGCTTCGGTCAGGGTGTGGCGCAGCACGGTCTCGGCCTTGAACACCGCGTCGCCCGGCCGCAGCCAGTCGTTCGCAGCGATCAGGTCGCGCAGCGAGCAGGCCGAGAACTCTTCGTTGACGACCGACCACAGCTCTACCTCGGCGCGGCCGGTGGTGGCCAGCTGCGTGGCGCCGACCACGGTCAGGCCCAGAGCCTCGGCGCGCTTGACCTGGGCGAACAGGTCGCGCACGGCGGCGTGGTGGTCAGCGTCGACACAGGCGCGCACATCGTCGTGCTCTTCCTGCAGGTAGGTCTTGCCCAGGGTGCGCGCGGCGTTCAGCAGGCCCAGCAGGACCATCTTCCAGTGCGCATCGCGCGTCGCGAACACGGCGTGCGAAGACTGCTCTTCGCCGGTTTGCGCCGGCGTCTGAATTTCTTGTGCTAACATGCGGTTCTCCGTAGTTGTACTTGTTTCAAGAAGCCCGGTTGCCGCCGGGCTTTGTCATTTCTGCTGCACCTTCCCTACATCGACCCTGCCGCGCGGAACTGCTTGCGACGATCGCCCATCAGGGCGCGCAGGTCGCGAATCGACAGCTCGCTCACCTCGTGCATGCGAATCAGCATCGAAGCGCCCACCGGCAGGCGGCCGTGGCGGATCTTGCTGATCACCGGCGGCGCCACTTCCAGCGCAGCGGCAAGGCGTGCATCGTTCTTCAAGCGCAGCGTCGTGATCAGCGTGTCCAGCAGCGCAGCCGGGTTGAACGCCTCGGCCTTTTCGTTCACTGCTGCTGCGGTTGCATTGCTCATCTTTCCTCCGTGTTCTCGTTGTATTGGTGACGGCGTGCCCCGCCGCCTGGGCACTGCTTACGTCGACTGGTGGGCCTGGGCACCGGCCAGCGCCGCCTCAAGCGCGCGCTTGGCTGCCGTGTCGGCCTCGATCGATTCGGTCACTTCCTTGATGGCGGTGCTGAGAGCCTCGGGGGTCGGCGCGCTGATCGCCGCGATCACTGCCGACTTGGCCTCGCCGCCCTCCTTCACCATGGCCTGCAGGTGTGGCAGGCCGTCGAAGCGCGCCGGCGCCACCGCCTCCAGGCTGCGGGCCTCGGCGCCCAGCGGGCGGAACATCTGGTTCAGGCAGTGCAGGCGCACGTCCAGCGGCAGCACAGCCAGGATCGCCGGCACCATGTTGGCCGGCAGCGTGTCGCCCGCGTCGAGCCAGCGGAACAGCTTCTGCGCGGCCTTCTTCGCCTGGGTGTACGTGTCGCCAGTGAAGGTGAACTCCACGCCGGTTGCGGCCTCGCCGCCCAGCTCGGCGTGCGCATCGATCACAGCGGCGCCCACCGCCTCGCGGCTGATGTTCCCGACACGGCGCCAGGCTTCGATCTCGGTGCGCAGGATGCTTGCGATGCCGTTCGGCTGAGGATTGATATTCATGACTTTTTCTAAATAGAAAGTTAATCTAACGACACTGAAGAACTGACCACGACTATGAAAACGACCACACACTGCACTTCGCGCCAATTGCCGCAATGCGCCGAACTGGCTTACAGCTTTGGCGCCGGCGCGGCTACTGGCAGCGAGTCGGAGGCGCGCCGCCGGGGCGCGGGATTGGTGGACTCAAGAGTCGCAAACACTTCAGGCCTTGCAAGGCGAAGGAATCGCAGCTGAGGCTTCGGGATGCCATTGACCCTCCACTGCGATACTGCGGAGTCGGTCACGTCACACATCTGTGCAACCTTTGATGTCCCGCCCAGGGCATCGATGATCTCGTCAGGCGTCAGGTCTTTATCCATGTCGATACTTTAGCCTACTAAAGTTGAACATGCAAGCACGCTAAAGCGAAAAACATTTAGAGTGCTAAATATGGATGACTTAGCAATACGCCTGAAGCAGGTGATGAAAGAACTGAATCTCACGACCAATGCTGAGCTCGCTGATTTCTGCGGGGTTTCGCAAGGCCTCGTGGCTCAATGGTTCTCGGGAATGACGAAACTCGGCCCGAAGCCTTTGAAGGCATTCGGCCGGACTCAGTTCAGCCTAGACTGGCTCACCGATGGAAAGCTCCCGAAATATCGCGCTCCAGTGGCTGAGCCAGGCTCGGACGTTGACGACGCGCCGGCAATCGTCGCTACCCCGCGGTTGATCCCAGTGGCCGGGCGCGTACAGGCCGGCGCCGACGGGCTGCTTCACATCGACGATTTCCCCCCGGAGCACCCGGAAGGCTATATGGCCTGGTACACGTCCTGCGTTGAGGCCTACGCGCTGCGCGTGCGCGGCGAGAGCATGAGCCCTCGGTACCTCCCGGGCGAGTTCGTGGGCGTCGATCCTTGCGCCGATGTCTTCCCCAGCGACGAGGTGATCGTGCTGCTTGAGGACGGGCGCCGAATGATCAAACGGCTGCTGTGGAAGCGAGATGAGCAGGCATGCTTTGAATCGGTGAACAAAGACTTCCCGAACATCATTGTCGACATCGAGGAGATCACCGCGCTCCACCTGGTGCTGGGCCATATTCCGAAATCAGCGTTCAGGCCCAGCGTGTGAAAGTGCAGACCGCATCTTTCTCGCCACATGGCGCACCGGTTCGAGTCGCAATAGTCGATCCGCAATGGCTTCAGCCAGGCCCGGGCAGCCAATTATTGGCCCAGCTACAGAAGTACTTCCCGCTCGAGCCCATCATGCTGGTGTCTGTGGAGAGGGATGGCTTCGCCGCCTATGCACCGTTCCAGACCCACACGTTGCTGGCCCTGCTACAGCTCGAGCAGCTCACGCTGCGCGAGATCGATTTGAGCGTTCCTCCGGTCGAGAAAGACGAGCCATTACCCTTTTAGGCGCTACGGCACGCCTCGATGCCGCACAGATACGAGTTCAAAATGGCACTGGTTCCATGCAGAGAATGTGGACAACAAGTCAGTACAGAGGCGGCCGCCTGCCCGAAATGTGGAGCGAAGCCGAAACAGCCTATAGGTCGGCTGCCGGTTATCGTGGGGTTGATCCTTGGTGGGTACGTGCTGACCAGCATTCTGCCGGCGACATCCTCTAAGCCCGCCTCGACTACGCCAGATCGAGTTCAGCCAGCGCCGGCCCGCGTAAAAGAACGAACCTTATCCGATGACCGTTTCCAGGCGACCGCACGCGTTCTGGCCCTGATCAAATCAAGCATGCGCGATCCTGATTCTTTGAAGTGGGATCAGATCCTTTCCAACGACGATGGCACCGTCGTGTGCGTAACGTACCGGGGAAGAAATGGGTTCGGCGGGATGAACTTTGAACACGCAGCCTATACCAAAGGCGCGATCAGCACCACGTCGAAGGCATGGAACAAGAATTGCGCGAAGCAGTCACTGCACGACATGAAGTATGCGGCTTTCGCTTTGAAGTAGGCGCAGCGGCACGCCTGGATGCCGATACCGGAGTCAACCTTGAAACTCGAAACCAAGTGCCCGAAGTGCGGTGGCAACCTCGTCAAGAACACCGCTGAACTCGATCTCGACAACGACGTCACCTGCTCTGCCTGCGGACATACCGCCAAGCTCGACAAGTTCATCACCCGAGCCTCCCGCGACCGCCTCCAGAAGGCGGTCAATGATGCCGCTATCAAGGCGTTCTCGAACATCCGGGGTTTCAAGAAGTGACACGACCCACTCCAGCTTCCGCTGGAATAACCCCATATCTGCTGTCAGAGTAATAGCTTCCATCAAATCCTCCAGGCCCCGTCAGTCGGGGCTTTTTTCGTCCATGCAATAGCGCCCAGCGCCACTGCTGGCTATATACGCCCGGCCTGCTGCAGCTGATCGACCACGCGCTTACATGCGCAGTCGATCAAGTATTCCTCGCGTGCGGTCAGTGCCACAGCAGGCGCCGGCTGCGGGCGCTCGGCGCCATCCAGCCCTCGGCGGGCACGCGCGGCCGTTGCTGAGTTCGCGCAGCCGATTTTTTCCTGCAGCTGGTCCAGCATCGCCTGCGTGATCGCCATAGCGCCAAGCCTTGTTGCCCAGCCCTTCACGAGAGGGTACGGCACTCCGAATACTTCAGCCTCGATTCGCGTCAGCGCTTTCACCGAGCCGCGGCGTTCCAGGTAGACAGCGAGGGTCAAATTTTCGGGCATTTTCGGGCCTTTTTTTCTGCGCACCCTCTATAGGTACTGTTGAGGTTCTTGTTCTTGGCTGATCAACCAGGTGTTCTAGGGTTATCGGTTTTGCTTGATCCCAGCAGAGCCTCGGTTCCAGAGCGGCACCCTCCCTAAAGGCCAGTCAAAAAGACTCGCTTTCGTGGAGAGCGCCTGCATCCCATGCTTTCGCCTTCGGACACTTTCGCTTTTCGCAGACTTTCCAGGTGCTTCCACCTGTTCCCCCGGCGCGCTCTACGAACTACCACCCACGCGTTGCCCTTCCGGCTTCCTTGGCATCTTCAGCCTGGGCGTCGGCGGTTTCCCCTCCCTACCCCAAACTTGCGACCGCCGACTTTAGGCGATGACAGGATCGTACCATAAACTTTAGCGAACTAAAGAAAATTCTTGCATTGATTAGTTTAGTAAGCTAAAGTTGCACTCATCGAAGCAAGGCCACTAAGACAGTTGCAATGAAGGAAGAACCGATGGGCACTACGAACGAAACCGAGATTGACCAGCAGGACTGGAGCCGCGCCGACCGCACCGTCGCCGGACTGATGCTTGCCTGCGCGCTGGGCTTCATTGCCGGCGCTGTAACCGCGCTGTGGAGCTGACCATGACGACCTGGACCCAGGAGTATCTGAAGGGCGCGATCCGCGACGAGATCGCCCTGGCTGCCGTGCACCCGAAGTGGGGCCGCCGGTTCACGGCGCCGGTCTCGCCGACCTTGGAGACGGACCTGTGCCTGCCGGCTCGTGGCGGCAGCCTGCAGAGCGCCGGTGCGCAGCGCCTGGCCTTCTCCACGCAGCCGAGGACGCCGCCGCGCTGGCGTCGGAACTGGAAGGCGGCCGGCGAGCTGTCGACCGAATTGGGCCTGAGCGTGCGCCACGACCTGGAAGAAGGAACTGTGTCGGCCGGCACCGGCAGCCGCCGGCGCGACGTCACCGAGGCCTATGCCGACCACCCGACGAAGGACGCCGCCACCTGGGCCGCGATCGTCCGGGCTGCGATTCAAGTTTGCACCGAGGCTCGCGAGAGCCACTGACCACCAACTAGGGAGAACACCATGCGCTTTCGAATCACGGTCCGCGATGAGAACGATCGCCCTGAGACCTACACCGCCATTGGCGACCGCGCCGCGCTGGAAGCGGCAGCCTACGACGCCGGCGCCATGGGCGTGACCGTGGTGGTGCTGCCATGACCGAGCGCCAGATCTCTGCCCGCGTGGCCTCGTACGCGATTCGCTGCCTGACCGCCATCGGCCTGGTGCTCGCGATCCTCTACACCCAGGCCTTTGTGGGGCAATCGTGACGGCGCGGCGCAAGCGCGGGCCCTGGTCCGGCGCCGGCATGACGCGGCTGGAGCGCCAGCTCGGCGGCAACACGGCGCAGGACCGCCAGGACATCGCCACGGCCGCGGCTGTCCCGCGCGGCCAGCGCTACCGCCAGGACATGGCCAACATAACCACCGCAGCACCGGCGCCGAAGAGCGCGGATCCCGAACAGAACAAATAACCCATCAACCACCAGGCGAGAGAACATGGACACCACGAACAGCAGCGAGAAACCACAGCGGCGCGTCAAGCACGGCCAGCGCCCGACCGAGCCCCTTGCCGACTGGCCGGCAGAGTTCGGCGCCGCCGGCGCGGAGCAGCCTGCCGCTACCTCGGGCGATGCCCCGGCCGACCTGCAACAGCTCAAGGCGCTGGCACTGGCGGCAACGCCAGGACCGTGGACAGCAACCCATTGGAACGGCCATGCACCGACGACCGTCATGCGCACCGGTACGACTATGGCCATCGCCGAGACAACCGGATTTGGCCGGGACTCAAGTGAATGCGCGCCAGACGCCGCCTACATCGCCGCTGCCAACCCTGCCGTTGTTCTCGGCCTGATCGCCCGCATCGAGAGCGCCGCAGCTCCTGCACCGAGCGACTGCTCAAACTGCTTTGACGGCAAGACCGAGTTCGATCACGTTTGCCCGACCTGCAAAGGTTCCGGTCAGGCTCCTGCTACCACATCGGGCGATGAGCTGCCGCCGAGCCAGATCACGAACACGACCAGCGCGCGCAAGTTCATGGACGCATGGCACCGCAAGCACTTCCCTACCGATCGCACGTTCTCGCGCTACATCATGGCTGACCCGGCGCGCTCGAACCCGCTGGCCGGCGACTTTGCGTGGCAACTCGCAAAAGCTCTGGAAGCGATGGAGGCCCGTGCCGCAGCATCTGCCTCCACCAAGCCGACCGCCGACCTCGACACCATGTTGGCAGTTATCGAAAAAGCCGCAGCCACTGTGCGCGCGTTCGGGACCGGCCAGATGACAGCCGGCGACGCATATGCATCCCTTCTCGCCACCAAGCCAGCAGCGTCGCAGGCCGGTCGAATTCTGGCGAGGGTGACGAAGGAGATGCGCGACGCAGGCTTGGTCGAGGCGAACCGGCGCGATTGCGATGCCGACAGCAGCGACGTAGAAATGATCTTCGAAGCCATGCTCGCCGCCACCCCTGCCGCCTCCACTACTGGAGCGGCACAGACTGCAGAACAGGTGCGAATGGCTGAAATCGGCCAGCTGATCGCTACGCAGGACAACCGGATCACCGAGGCGCCGATCTTCGTGGTCGAGCAGAAAACGCCGGTCGTTTCCGATTCCGACTACAACGATTGCCGCGTCGAGTGGCGCGAAACGGAAAACGGCGACTACCAACTCGCCTCGCCGGAGCGTGCCGAGCGCCTGGAAGCACTGCACCGTGCCGGCCGCGAAACGCCTGGCTGGCGGCGCTATGAAATGGCCGACATCTGGACATTCGTTACTGCCTGCTTCACCGAACAGGGTTGCCTCGATTACCTGACGCGCAACGGCCACAACCTGCGCGAAACACGAATCTACGCATACGGCAGCTACCGCAACGAAGAATTCCGCGCCATTCGCAACTTCCTGATGTCGCTGCGCCTCACCCCTACCCATAGCTCGGAGGCAGGCGATGCGTAAGCCGAAAATTCTTGGACTGATTGAGCCTCAGCCACCGAGCGGGATCATGTACATGCTGGGCGGCGAGTCTTGGCTGCCCGAATCAAAACGCGAGCCGATCCGCCTACACGTCGAGGAATGGGGCAACCTCGGAGCAATGGAGCTGAGGCCAGAGATCGAGCCAAACAAGGCTGGCTTCCGCGTACGTACTACTGACATTATCGCCCCGCAAGGCGCGCTCGGGTTCACTGAAATTGACGGCATTTACTTCTGGACCGACACCGACATGTTCGGGCAAACCGCAGCAGAACGATACAAGGACTGACCCATGACCACCACCCTCACGAACGACCAGATCACCGCAGGCGCAGCCGTACTGGCAATCCCGACTGCGATCCTGCACCTGCCATGCAATCGCACGATGTCGCACTTTGCCACGGTCCATGAGATGAATTCTTACAAGGAAGGACACCGCGACGCGCGTCATGCCGCTGCTGATCTGGTCCTGGCTCGCGCCGATGAATTGAAGGCACTGGCCGCCCCATCCCCGCAGGTAGCGGATATTGCAGCCATCGACCTGAACGCCAGCGCAGGGCAAGCCGCCCCGGCCCTGCCCGAGCACCTGCGCGAGTTCGTAGAAGCAGTAGCGGGACCGGACTTTGACTATATCGACCGTGAGACCGACGAGCGCCTTTGCATCGGATGCAACCAGGCCGCACGATTTGTTGGGATTGGGGAGGGCTTCAAGCTCACGCACGCTGAGGACTGCATCGTATTGCGCGCAAAAGCACTGCTCGCAGCCCAGCCTGCCGAGGGCGCAGGGCAAGCCGGTCAGGTGGCGCTGTCTGAGGGCATGACCAACGAGCAGATGATCCGGCGCGCCATTGCCGAGCTGCGCGCCCTTGCTCCGCAGGAGCTGCGGCAAGCCGGTCAGGTGGCGAGCCCGCGCGAGCACCAACTCGCCGCCGCTCTGGTCGATTTGATGGCCGCCGAAAGTATTGTGCTGACTTGGTGTCGCAATTTCGAGGCGCAAGCCGATTTTCGGGGCAGATTTGCGCGCGCACGCGCTTTGATGTGGGGCGACGGCGTGATCGATGCCGCCCCTACCGAGCGCGCAGCGGCACCGGCAGACCCGCTGGATCAAAAACTTCCATGCGCCATCAGCATCGGTAATGTCGAACTGACCACGAATGACAGGCTGGGCACGCTGGTGAAAATCGCTCAGCAGCTCGACCGCGCCACTCAACAGCCCAGCGCACAGAAAGGCGGTGAAGCGTGAGCCGACCAGTTTGGGGAGCCGCGCCTATCCGCTGCGGAAAGATGAAGTGCAAATGGCGCGGCTATGAGACTGACTTGGTAGAGGTGCCGCACAGGAAAATCAGCGGTGTCAGGCAATCGGTCTGTCCGACGTGCGGCTGCGACAGCTACATGCACATGACGGAGCGCGAGATCGCTGCGTGGGAACGCGCGAAGGCTGCCGCGCAATGACCCGCCCCGGCCTCGCCCTGTGGCTGCTGGCAGCGCTGATCCTCTGGGTCGGCCCGCCGGTCTACCTGCACCTGTACTCGCCGAAGCCTATGCAGTGCCCACCCGAGTGCGCCGACTGCGGCCACTCCTGGGGACCGAGCAATAAGCCGTGGTGCACACCGAAGAATATGGAAGGAATGAAATGAGCGAAGAATTGAAGCCGTGCGCCCAGTGTGGCGGCGACGCACAAACCGACTTCATCGAAGGCGAGACCTACATCATCGAATGCTACCAATGCGGCATGAGAACTGGCTGGGAAGACAGCCCTGAAGATGCGATTGCGGCGTGGAATCGCCGTGCCTCTGTCGCCGCTCGCGAGCTGGACGTAGAGGCCGAGCGCCGGGAGTTCAACGAGTGGTTTGAGCGTGAGAAATTCGGCGGACTGCGCGAAAGCATGTGGGCAGCTTGGGAGGCCCGCGCCGCTCGTAGCGCAGCCCAAGGCACCCAGCCCGAGAGCGCGCAAGTGAGCACCGAGCAGGCCGGGGATGCGTGGATCAGCGTCGAGGACGAGCGCAAGCCGGATTTCGGCGAGGCGGTGTTGTTGTACGTGCGCACGCAAAAGCGCGGCTGGCTGGACGACATCGAATGCCAGAGCGAAGGCGCCCAGGTCGAGATGGGCGAATACAGACGCGGCGAGAGCGCCGAAATGTCGTACTTCGATTGCTACGCTTCGCCGATCAGCGACAACGATTGGGTCACGCACTGGATGCCCATGCCAGCTGCCCCATCCCCTAACAATTCGCCGGTAGGCGCAGACAAGGAACCGTAAGATGAGCGCGATTTTTGAATTGGCCTTGCCATCGGAAACGCTGAGCACGGACGAGGTCAGCGAGATTTCCGGCTGCAGCAGGAAAAGTGACCAGATTGACTGGCTTAAGCAAAACGGCTGGCACTTCCTGCAAAACCGCGCCGGCGCGCCGGTGATCGGCCGCCTGTACGCTAGACTGAAGCTGGCCGGCATCAACCCGGCCGCGCTCGCGGCGCCGGAGGCAGCCGGCTGGAAGCCAGACCTCTCCCGCGTTCGATAACCAGGACGATAGATGCGACCGAAGACAACCGGCAGGAAGCTGCCGCCGCGCATGCTCGCGCGGAAAAGAAAACTAAAATCGGGCGAGGTCTGGACCGGCTATTACTACAACGGCCGGGATGAGACAGGGAACCGCAAGGAGATCCCGCTCGGCACCGACCTCGCAGCCGCAAAGCGGAAGTGGGCGGAGCTCGAGTGCGTGGAGGTGCCGCCAGATGCATCGATCATGAAGTATGCCTTCGAGCAGTACGAGCGCGACATCCTGCCGAAGAAGAAGGCATCCACCCAGCGGGAAAATCGACTCTGCTTGGCGCAGCTGCGGCCGGTGTTCGACAGCGCGCCGATCGATGCGATTCGGCCGCAGGACATCGCACGGTACAGAGACGCCAGGTCGGCGCCCGTCCGCGCAAACCGCGAGATTGCCCTGCTCTCGCATGTCTTCAACATGGCGCGCGAGTGGGGATTCACCCAGCGGGATAACCCATGCCGCGGCGTCCGGAAGAACAAGGAGAAGCCGCGGGACTATTATGCCGAGGCCGATGTCTGGGATGCTGTGCGCGGCGCAGGCACCGAGGCGTTACGTGACGCGATGGACCTGGCGTACCTGTCGGGCCAGCGGCCTGCGGACGTGCTCAAGATGAATCGGAGTCACATCCGGAACGACGAGCTGCACGTGCTCCAGAATAAAACCCAGCACGCGCTCCGAATCCGCCTGCACGTAGACGGAGCGCCGACGCAGCTGGGCGCGTGCGTGGACCGGCTGCTGACACGCCAGGTGAAGTCGATGAGCGGGGAGCTTATCTGCAACGAGTCAGGGCAGCCGTTGACGATGAAGATGCTGCGCGATCGCTTCGATGCAGCCAGGAGTGCAGCCGCGAAGCAGGCGGAGCGGGTCGGAAAAGCGGACTTGGCTGCACGCATCAAGGCGTTCCAGTTCCGCGATATCCGCCCAAAGGCGGCCAGTGAAATGAGCAGCCTGGAGGACGCGAGCAAGCTCTTGGGTCACACCGACACGCAGATCACGCAGAGCGTCTACCGACGCCTGGGCGAGGTCGTGAAGCCCACGAAATAGATTGGGGTTGCGGAAATCGTTTCCGCAACTGCTTAATTACAGGGCGGTTCGCGAGGCCAATAGCAACGGTGCAGGCAACAAAAAAGCCCTTGAAACACAAGGGCTTATCTGTAAATTCTGGCGGAAGCGGTGAGATTCGAACTCACGAACGGCTCACACCGTCGGCAGTTTTCAAGACTGCTGCCTTCAACCACTCGGCCACGCTTCCTTTGGGGAACCGGCATTATACATAATTCATCGCGGCCCGGGCAGTGCCGCGGCGCAGGCCACGGAAAGCCGCCTACCCCACCAGCAGCCAGTTCTCGCGCAGCCCCTGCTCGAACCTCGCCGCCGGCAGCGGCTTCGCATACAGATACCCCTGCACCTCGTCACACCCGCTGTCGCGCAGGAAGGCCAGCTGGTCCGGCGTCTCCACCCCTTCCGCGATCACCCGATGCCCGAGCTGGCGCCCGATGCTGATGATGGTACTGGCAATCGCGCAGTCGCTGGCGTCGTTCGGGATGCCGGTGGTGAACGAGCGGTCGATCTTCAGCGTGTGGATCGGGAAGCGCTTCAGGTAGGACAGGCTCGAATACCCGGTGCCGAAATCGTCCAGCGACAAGGCCACGCCGAGCGCGTTGAT
This sequence comes from Massilia sp. BAP21, assembly GCF_057801335.1. Lineage (NCBI taxonomy): Bacteria > Pseudomonadati > Pseudomonadota > Betaproteobacteria > Burkholderiales > Oxalobacteraceae > Massilia > Massilia sp. BAP21. Next base: position 3,925,548 of record NZ_CM173596.1, on the reverse strand, counting down.
GCGGTCCATGATGCCGATCACACGGTCGATGTCGTGCATCAGCGTGCTTTCGGTGATCTCGAGTTCCAGCCAGCCCGGGTCGAGGGCGTAGCGCGCCAGCGTGTCGGCCACGCGGTTCGGCAGCGACTCGGTGAATTCGCGCGCCGAGACGTTCACGGCCAGGCGGAACGGTCGCATGCCGGCGCGCTGCCATACGGCCGCCTGGGCGCAAGCCTGTTCCAGCACCCACTCGCCCACCTGCACGATCAGGCCGGTGGTCTCGGCCAGCGGAATGAATTCCGACGGCGGCACCACGCCGCGCTCCGGGTGCACCCAGCGCACCAGCGCTTCAGCACCGACGATCCTGTCGGTGCCGATCTCGAACTTCGGCTGGTAGACCAGCATCAGTTCGCCGTGCCCGAGCGCGTGGCGCAGGCCGGACTCGATGCGCATGCGCTCGTGCATGCCCTTGTTCATGTCGAAGCTGTAGAAGGCCACGCTGTGGTCCGGATTCGCATGCCCTTCTTTCGCGCGCGCCATCGCGATGTCGGCCTTGCCGAGCAGGGTGTCGGCATCGAAGCCGTCCTGCGGATAGACGCTGATGCCGACGCTGGCGCCCACGCGCACATCGTGGCCGTCGATCAGGAAGGACGCGTCGAGCGCGGCCTGGAGTTTCTGCGCCACCGTGGTGGCTTCGAAGTGCTGGCGCACGTCGAACAGGCCGATCGCGAATTCGTCGCCCGACAGGTGGGCCACCACGTCCTCCTCGCGCAGGGCGGCGCGAAAGCGCATGGCCACCTGGCGCAGCAGTTCGTCGCCGATGCGCCGGCCCAGGGTGTCGTTCACCAGCTTGAAGCGGTTCAGGTCGATGAACAGCACGCAGCCCGACAGCTCGTTACGCTGGGCCACCATCAGGGCCTGGTCGACCAGGCGCGTGAACAGGGTGCGGTTCGGCAGGCTTGTCAGTTCGTTGTAGTAGGCCAGGTGGTGCAGGCGCTCTTCGGCCAGCTTGCGCTCGGTGATGTCGGTGAGGTAGGCGATCAGGCCGGCCGGGCGGTCTTCCAGGTCGCGCAGGGGCGACAGCGAGAGGCTGGCCCAGAAGATCTCGCCCGATTTCTTGCGGCGCCGGACTTCCATCATGCGCCCGCCCTGCTCGGCGAACAGGTCCGGCTGGCTGTCGCCGGCGTCTTCGTCGGCGTACAGGAACAGGATGTTGCGGCCCACCGCTTCCAGCGCCGTGTAGCCGAACAGGCGCTCGGCGCCGCCGTTCCAGCTGGTGATGTAGCCCATCTGGTCGAGCGTGAGCACCGACTCGTGGATCTGGTCGAGGATTTGCGACTGGTGCGCCAGCTGGGCCTCGACCTGGGCGTAGGCGTGGGTCGCGCGCTGGGCCAGCGAATGCACCTGCAGCAGCGGACCGGCCAGGGCCGACAGGCTGGCCAGCTGGCGCCGGTCCTCGGCATCGTAGTCGTGGCGCCCGGCGACCTCGAAGCTGCCGAAGAGATGGCCGTCGAAGCGGATGTCCTGCTGCAGCGTGTGGGGAGCACTGGAGGCGCCGGCATGCGCCGCCGGTTCCGCGCTTGCATCGGCGGCCGTGAAGCTGCCCTGCGGGCTGGCCAGCAGGGCGCGCGCGATGCGGCCCAGTTCTTCGTGCAAGGCTGCGCCGCGCAGGCGCATGACGGCTTCGCCCAGGGCGGCGCCGGCGGCCGCGAAATCGTGGCTGCGCAGCGCCAGCAGCTCAGACATTGCGGCCCACCTGGATTGCCCAGTGATAGGCGTGCAGCTGGCTGCGCCACCAGGAGCCGGCGTCGACGCCGGCGGCGGCCAGCGCCTGGCCGTGGGCCGCGCCGCCTTCCATCAGGCGCAGGCGTGCGCCGTTGATCCCCTCGCGCCGCAGCAGCGCCGCTTCCACGTGGGCCGGCAGGCACAATTCGCCGACGATCTCGGCCATGTGCATGCCGAGCAGGTGCTCGAGCAGGGAAAAGGCGCCGGTCATGAAGGCGAGGTCCTGCTCGTCGCGGTCGCCGCCATCCATCTTGCACAGCACCTCGAGGCGCGCCGCGCGCAGCGCCGCCTGCGGCAGCAAGGGATTGAGCGGCCCTTCGGCGTCGGTGCGCGCATACAGCAGCAGCTGCAGCCAGCGCTGCAGCTGGCGCCGCCCGAGCAAAGCGATCGCCTGGGCAAAGCCGGTGATCTGGGTGTTGAGGGCGAAGGCCGCCGAGTTGACCAGCTTGAGCAGGTGCCAGGACAGCACCGGGTCCTGCTTCAGCAGGGTTTCGAGCTCGCGCGAATCGGCGTCGCGCGCGAGCAGGGCCAAGAGGCCAAGCAGGCGCCGGCGCGTCGGCACTTCGCTGGCGCCTTGATTCGCCGCGCCGCAGCGTTCCAGGTAGGCGCCGGCGAACCAGGCGAAGCCGGCCTTTTCGCAGGCCTGCATGGCGCGCTGGTCAGGCAGGCCATACGCCAGGTGCGGACCGAACAGCGCCAGCAGCTGGCCGGGCGGCGGCGCGCCGGCGCCGCAGTCGAGAGCCACGGCGCGCAGGGTGGCGGGGCGGGCCACGCCCGGCGCCAGCGCGCCATCGAGCAGGATGCGGTAGCCCTCTTCCTGCAGGGCTGCCAGCTGGCGCGGCGCGCCGTCCTGGGCCAGGGCAGCGGCGTCGATGGCCAGCACCACGCGCTGCGGCGGCAGTTGCTTGAGCAGGGACAAGGGCAGCTGGGCCGGGCCGTCGAGCTGCAGCACGCAGTCGAGCGGCGCGATTGCCGCCAGCAAATCGGGCGAGCCGAACAGCAGAGGCAGCGCGTCGGCGTTACCGGATCGGGCGCGCAAGTCCAGGCCCAGCGCCACCCACTCGTTTCGCCCATTGGCGATCGGGTGCATCTGCACCAGCGGGAACGGGGTCAAGTCCAGGGCGGCCATCGGCTTCCTCTGAGTGAATGATCGGGCCATATTAGACGAGCGATTAGCGAATGGCAACTAAATTTGTTTCCTCAGAGATACATTGACTACGTACTAATACGAACTGGATACAGATGAGTCAGGCGGTAGAATCATGCGCTTGCCATTTCCATAATGGTGCAAGATATGTATCGGACGCCGGGGGCGGCCGTTGTCAACCTGTCGGCGGTCTGGCGAGAGGTGCTGCGGCCGTATTGCCGCTCGCGGCAGGACGCTGGATGCGCCCTACCCTGACGAATAAAAAACTGAAGGAGCCACCATGAAAAGCCTCGGAAACAAGCTCGGCTGGTTGGCAGTCTCACTCCTCGGCGCGTTCGCGCTCGCTTATGTGGCCCTGCGCCGCGGCGAGTCGATCAATGCCGTTTGGGTGGTCGCCGCTGCCGTCTGTGTTTATCTCATCGCCTACCGTTTCTACAGCCTGTACATCGCCACCAAGGTGATGGGGCTGGACGCGCGCCGCCAGACGCCCGCCTATAAATACAACGACGGTCTCGACTACGTTCCCACCAACCGCTACGTGCTGTTCGGCCACCACTTCGCCGCCATCGCCGGCGCGGGGCCGCTCGTGGGGCCGGTCCTGGCGGCCCAGATGGGCTACCTGCCGGGCATGATGTGGATCCTGGCCGGCGTGGTGTTCGCCGGCGCCGTGCAGGACTTCATCGTCCTGTTCATGTCGATGCGCCGCGATGGCCGCTCGCTGGGCGACCTGATCAAATCCGAGATGGGCGAGATTCCGGGCGTGATCGCCCTGTTCGGCACCTTCATGATCATGGTCATCATCCTCGCGGTGCTGGCCCTGATCGTGGTAAAAGCGCTGACCGGTTCGCCCTGGGGCACCTTCACCGTGATGGCGACGATCCCGATCGCGCTGTTCATGGGCATCTACTCGCGCTACGTGCGCGTCGGCCGCATCGGCGAGATTTCGCTGATCGGCTTCGTGCTGCTGATGCTGGCCATCGTCGGCGGCCAGTGGGTCCACGACTCGCCGACCTTCGGCCCGATGTTCACCTTCACCGGCGTCGAACTGACCTGGATGCTGATCGGCTACGGCTTCGTGGCCTCGGTCATTCCCGTCTGGCTGCTGCTGGCGCCGCGCGACTACCTGTCGACCTTCCTGAAGATCGGCACCATCGTCGCCCTGGCCATCGGCATCCTGGTGGTCGCCCCGCACATGCAGATGCCGGCCGTGACCCGCTTCATCGACGGCACCGGCCCGGTCTGGTCGGGCAATTTGTTCCCCTTCCTGTTCATCACCATTGCCTGCGGCGCCGTGTCCGGCTTCCACGCGCTGATCTCGTCGGGCACCACGCCGAAGATGATCGAGAACGAAACCCACGCCCGCTTCATCGGCTACGGCGCGATGCTGATGGAATCGTTTGTCGCCATCATGGCGCTGGTGGCCGCGTCGACCATCGACCCGGGCATCTACTTCGCCATGAACGCGCCGGCCGCCGTGCTCGGCACCACCGCGCAATCGGCGGCGGCGGCCGTGTCGAACTGGGGCTTCGTGATCACGCCCGAAACGCTCACGCAGGTGGCGAAGGACGTCGGCGAGCACACCATCATCTCGCGCGCCGGCGGCGCCCCGACCCTGGCCGTGGGCATGGCCAACATCCTGGCCAACGTAATCGGCGGCAAGGCCATGATGGCCTTCTGGTACCACTTCGCGATCCTGTTCGAGGCCCTGTTCATCCTGACCGCGGTGGATGCGGGCACGCGCGCCGGCCGCTTCATGCTGCAGGACTTGTTGGGCGCCTTTGTCCCGTCGCTCAAGCGCACCGAGTCGCTGCCGGCCAATTTGCTGGCCACGGGCCTGTGCGTGGCCGCCTGGGGCTACTTCCTGTACCAGGGCGTGGTCGATCCGCTGGGCGGCATCAACACCCTGTGGCCGCTGTTCGGCATCGCCAACCAGATGCTGGCCGGTATTGCGCTGATGCTGGGCACCGTGGTGCTGTTCAAGATGAAGCGCGGCCAGTACGCGCTGGTGACGGTGCTGCCGACCATCTGGCTGCTGATCTGCACGCTCACCGCCGGCTGGCAGAAGATCTTCGACGAGAACGTGAAGGTCGGCTTCGTCGCCCACGCCCAGAAGTTCCAGGCCGCGCTCGACGCCGGCGAAGTGCTGGCCCCGGCCAAGTCGCTCGACGAGATGCGCCGCATCATCTTCAACGACTACGTCGACGCCACCCTGGCCGGCTTCTTCATGGTGGTAGTGATCGCGGTGCTGGTGTACGGCATCAAGACCGTGATCAATGCGCGCAACAGCAACAGTCCGACGGTGAAGGAATCGCCGTTTGTTGCGGCACCGACGGCGCAGGTGCAGTGATGCTCGGCGCCCTGGCCCAGGCCGGCCGCTACCTCGGGCAAAGCATGCGCCTGATGGTTGGCCTGCCCGAATACGACACCTACCTCGCGCACATGGAGCGCGAGCATCCGGACAAGACGCCGATGACCTACGAGGAGTTTTTCCGCGAGCGCCAGGAAGCGCGGTATGGGTCGGGGCGCAGCGGAGGTTGCTGCTGAGGCGCTCTTCTTGACCGCTTGAACGAAGCCCGTGCCAGTGATGGCGCGGGCTTTTTATATGGTGGGTTCGAGAACCCACCCTACCAAATCGACACCGAACCTGTAGGGTGGGTTCTCGAACCCACCAACCGTGACCGTCGCGTCGTCCCACGGCACGTCCCCGCCTCCCTCCCCACTTTGCGTTTGCGCAAAGCCCGCCCTCCCCCGGCAACGTATATTTTTTCTTGCAGGAATTTGCATTTCTGCATGGAGGGCTTGCGTGCGACACTTGCGCGGGTCCGCATCCCAATGCCGGACCCGACCCCATGCCCCATTCCCAGCGTTCCAGCCTGAACCGCAAACTGACCGTGATGTCGCTGCTGTCGACCGGCAGCGCGCTGGTGTGCGTGTTCCTCGCCTTTGCCGTCGCCTCGGTGCTGAACGGGCGCAAGGACGAGGGCATGCAGCTCTCGTCCCTGGCCGGCGTGGTGGCCACCAACAGCGCCGACGCCCTGGTCTTCAACGACCGCAGCCTGGCCGGCACCCTGCTCGCCGCCCTGGCGGCCAAGGAGGAAATCTCCGGCGCCGCCCTGTACGACCGCAAGGGCCGGCTGTTCGCGTCCTGGCAGTCGCCCCGCCATGCCAGCGCCGACGCGGCGCCGCAGCTGGATGCCTTTGACGCCGCCGCCCTGGCCGAAGCCAGCGGGCGCGGCAGCCGCATCTGGTCGCCGCGCATGCGCCTGTACCGCCCGGTGACCAAGGAAGGCGCCCAGGCTGGCGCGATCGTGATCGAGGCCGACCTGCTGCCGATGTGGCTGGGCATCGCGAAAAGCGTGGGCGTGATCGGCGCGGCGACCTGCGTCTCGCTGCTGGTGTCGCTGGTGCTGGCGCGTCGCTTCACGCGCTCGATCGCCGACCCGGTGACGAAACTGATCCAGACCGCGCGCAAGGTGTCCGAAAGCCAGAACTACACCCTGCGCGTGGCGAATGGCCGCAACGACGAACTGGGCGCCCTGATCGACAGCTTCAACACCATGCTGGCCCAGATCGAGGGCCGCGGCGCCGCGCTCACCAACCACCGCGACGAACTCGAACGCCAGGTCTCGGTGCGCACCGAGCAGCTGGAGCGCGCCAAGAATGCCGCCGAAGCGGCCAGCCGCGCGAAGAGCGCCTTCCTCGCCACCATGAGCCACGAGATCCGCACCCCGATGAACGGCGTGCTCGGCATGGCCGAGATGCTGCTCGGGACCGAGCTCACCGACAACCAGCGCAACTACACGCGCCTGGTCAAGCGCTCGGGCGAGCACCTGCTGGTGATCATCAACGACATCCTCGATTTCTCGAAAATCGAGGCCGGCAAGCTGACCATCGAGTACATCAACTTCAACCTCTGGGACCTGCTGGAAGACATCCATACCGTCTATACCCCGCAGGCGCAGAGCAAGGGCATCGCGCTCGACTTCGACATCGCCAACGACATCCCGGTGGCGATCTGCGGCGACCCGAACCGGCTGCGCCAGATCATGGCGAATTTGCTCGGCAACGCCATCAAGTTCACCGAGCAGGGACGCATCCAGGCCAGGGTGCGCGTGGCCGGCGAAGACAGCCAGGCCGTGATGCTGCGCTTCGAGGTGCACGACACCGGCATCGGCATCTCGCGCGAAGCCAGGAGCCGCATCTTCGAGGCCTTTTCCCAGGCCGACGATTCGACCACCCGCAAGTACGGCGGCACGGGCCTGGGTCTGGCGATCTCGAAGGAGCTGGTGGAGCTGATGGGCGGCGCCATCGGCGTCGAGCACGGCAAGCCGCAGGGATCGGTGTTCTGGTTCACGGTCGGCTTCGACAAGCGCCGCGTCGATCCGGATGCGCCGGGCGTCGCCACGCCACGCGCCGCCACGCCGGGCGTCGCCACGCCGGGCGAGCAGCACCACACCCTGGACGGCCTGCGCGTGCTGGTGGTCGACGAGGTGCACGACAGCCGCGTCGGCCTCGAACGGCACCTGGCCGCCTGGCAGGCCGACTGCGACAGCGCCACCTGCGCCGCCGAGGCGCTCGACAAGCTCGATGGCGCCGCGCGCGCCGGCCAGCCTTTCGATGCGGCGGTGCTCGCCATGGAACTGCAGCATTCGAGCGGCCTGCTGCTGGCCGCCACCATCAAGGCCAATCCGGTCACGCGGCCGACGCGCCTGATCCTGCTCAGCCCCGAGCGCCTGGCGGCCGACCCGGTGCAGCGGCGCGAGGCGGGCGTGGCCTACCAGTTGATCCAGCCGGCGCGCGCCGCCGACCTGTTTGCCTGCCTGGCCACGCGCCCGCGCGGCGCCACCGCCCCGGCGCCGCAATTCATGCCGCCGCCGGCCCTGCCCCAGCCGGGCGGCGTGACGCCGGTGCGCCGGGTGCTGCTGGCCGAGGACAACCCGGTGAACGTCGAGGTCGCAAAGGCGATGCTGGAAAGCCTGGGCCTGCAGGCGCAGGTGGCGCAGAACGGCATGGAAGCCTTGCAGGCGGTGCGCAAGGGCGGCGTCGAGGCGGTGCTGATGGATTGCCAGATGCCGGTAATGGACGGCTTTGCCGCCACCGCCGCGATCCGCCGCGCAGAGCGCGAATCCGGCGCTGCCCACACTTTACCCCGCACGTTGCCCCGCACCTTACCCATTATCGCCATCACCGCGAACGCCCTGCAGGGCGACCGCGAAGCCTGCCTTGCCGCCGGCATGGACGACTACCTGTCGAAGCCCTTCACCCAGCAGCAGCTGGCCGCTGTCATCGGGCGCTGGATCGCGCTGCCGCTGGCCGGCAGCGTGCACCACGGCGCGCATCACCGTAGTGCGGCGCCGACGTTGCCGCCGGAGACGCGCGAAGCGATCCAGCGCGAGGCCATCAACGGCGCAGCGCTCGACAAGATCCGGGCCCTGAGCCGCGACGGCGGCGACGTCCTGGTGCAGAAGGTGATCAACGCCTACGTCGGCGACGTGCCCCAGCACCTGCGCACGCTGCGCCAGGCGGTCGGCGGCCACGACGCCGGCACCGTCAGGCGCATCGCCCACAGTCTGAAATCGGCCAGCGCGAACGTCGGCGCCGAGGCGCTGGCCGGCCTGTGCAAGGACCTCGAACAGCTCGGCCGCGCCGACACCGTCGAGGGCGCCGATGCGCTCCTCACCGACATGGAACACGCCTTCCAGGCGGTCCGGCATTCGCTCAATGCCATGCTAGAGAAGGAAACCTGAGATGCCAAGTTCTTCCCAACGCGGCGCCGTGCTGGTGGCCGACGACGATCCGGTGATGCGCATGCTGATGCTGGAAATGCTGGCCGGGGTCGGCCTGGATGCGATCGAGGCCGCCGACGGCGCCCAGGCGGTGCGGCTGGCGCACGAGCGCCGGCCCGACCTAATCCTGATGGACGTCGAGATGCCGCAGATGGACGGCTTTGCCGCCTGTCGTGCGATCCGCCGCGACGAGTCCGGCGGCGCCCAGGTGCCGATCGTGATGGTCACCGGCGGCGACGACATCGAGGCCGTCACCAGCGCCTACGAGGCCGGCGCCACCGACTTCGTCTCGAAGCCGATCAACTGGCCCATCCTCGGCCACCGCGTGCTGTACGTGCTGCGCGCCAGCGATGCGATTGCGCGCCTGCGCATCGCCGACGCCCAGAACCGCGCGGTGCTGGCGGCGATTCCGGACACCTTCTTCCGCATGAACCGCGACGGCTTTTACCTGGATTATGAACCCGGCCACGACCGGAGTGGCCAGGGCCGTACGCCGGGCGAACGCGCCGGGCGCGCCGCCGACCGCCACGATGCCCCCTTCTCCAGCGAACGCTGCATCGGCCGCCACATCAGCGACGTGCTGCCGCGCCCGATCGCGGCGCGCATGCTCGAGCAGCTCGGCGAGGTGCTGCGCACCCAGGAAATCCGCTCGGTCGAATACGAGTTGATCCGCTTCGGCGCGGCCCAGCATTTCGAGGCGCGCCTGGTTGCCACCAGCCCCTCCGAGGTGCTGGGCCTGGTGCGCGACATCAGCGAGCGCAAGCGCAGCGAGGAGCAGATCCGGCGCCTGGCCTACTGCGACAGCCTGACCGGCATCCCGAACCGCCAGGCCTTCCTCGAAAACCTGGAACGCGAGCTGCAGCGCTCGAAGATCGGCAACAAGAAGTTCGCCGTGCTGTTCATGGACCTGGATGCCTTCAAGCGCATCAACGACACGCTCGGCCACAACGTCGGCGACCACCTGCTGAAGATCGTCTCGGAGCGCCTGCGCGAAACCATTCGCCCGAGCGACCTGGTATCGCGCGGCGATGCGGGGCTGGATGGGACGACCGGGGACTCGGCCAGCAACCTGGCGCGCCTGGGCGGCGACGAATTCACGATCCTGATCCCGGACCTGGAGCGCGTGGAGCATGCGCTGAACGTGGCCCACCGCGTGAAGGAAGCAATGCGCCGCCCCTTCCTCATCGACGGCAACGAGATTTTCGTGACCGCCAGCATCGGCATCTCGCTGTTCCCGGAAGACGGCGACGACTGCAACTCGCTGCTGAAATTCGCCGACACCGCCATGTACCACGCCAAGAACTGCGGCAAGAACAACGCCAAGCTGTACAGCTCTTCGCTGACGATGCAGATCATGAGCCACGTGAAGCTCGAGGTCGGGCTGCGCAAGGCGCTGCAGAACGACGAACTGTATTTGCTGTACCAGCCCCAGCTCGACGTGCGTTCGCAGGAAGTCGTCGGCGTGGAAGCGCTGGTGCGCTGGCGCCACCCGGAGCGCGGCATCATCTCGCCGACCGAGTTCATTCCGCTGGCAGAAGAGACCGGCCTGATCGTGCCGATCGGCGAGTGGGTGCTGCGTACCGCCTGCAACCAGGCGCGCGCCTGGCAGCGCCACGGCCGCCGCGCGCTGCGCATGGCGGTGAACCTCTCGGCCAAGCAGTTCAAGGACGAGAACCTGTCGCAGATCGTGCTCTCGGCCCTGCATGAGACCGGGCTCGATCCGAAGCTGCTGGAACTCGAACTCACCGAGGGCACGCTGATGGACGACGCCCTCGCCACGCTGGCCACGCTCGAGCAGCTGCGCCGCATCGGCGTCTACCTGTCGATCGACGACTTCGGCACCGGCTACTCGTCGATGAACTACCTGAAGCGCTTCGACGTGCGCGCGCTGAAGATCGACCGCAGTTTCATCAACGGCCTGCCGCAGGACTCGGAAAACGCGGCGATCACGCGCGCCATCATCGCCATGGCCCATGGCCTGAAGATGGCGGTGGTGGCCGAAGGCGTGGAGACCGACGAACAGCTGGTACTGCTTGAAGAATATGGCTGCGACGTGGTGCAGGGCTACTTCCTGGGCCATCCGTCGACGGCCGAGAGCATCACCCACATGCTGGGCCCGGTGCGCCTGGTGCTGCCCTCGGGCTGAACCGGCGCCCATGCCCGCCGCAGCCCCTCGCCACGGCGAGGTTTTTTCCGTCCGGCGGCGGCGCGGATCGGCTATGCTGTCAATACGACATTCACTACTGCCCGCCGCCCATGCCTGCCACCCGCCTCCTGTGCGCCGCACTCCTCGGTCTTGCCGCCTGCGCCGGCGCCAGCGAGGCCGCACCTCGGAGCGAGACCGGAAGCGCGGTGCACCTGGTCCACGGCACCCCGGCCGGCCACGCCTACACCAGTTATTACGAGAACCTCGATCCGGTGGCCGACTATCCGGCCGGCGCCTATCTCGGCCTGCGCTGCGCGCCCGACTGCGAACTGGTCGAGGACCAGCTGCGCGTGCTGCGCCAGACCATCGATACCACCGACGGCCCGGCGCCGGGCCTGGTGCTCAAGAGCGCCGGGCGCTCGCTCTTCCTGGTGCGCGGCATCCCCGGCCTGAAGAAGGGGCCGGTACGCACCTGGTACGTCAACAAGCGCTTCCGCTTCCCCGACGACGGGCGCGGCCCCGACCGCCCCTGGACCGCGAGCCAGACGCGCAGCTTCGATATCGACGGCATGCCGCTGTCCATGACCGGCGCCTTTTCGGCTGCGAAGGACCCGGAATGCGAACCGGTGGCGCAGTGCCCGGACGTGCTGCGCGTGGCCTGGGAATACCGGCTCGGCGACGTCAAGCGCACGCTGGCGGTGGTGACGACGAACGCGCCCGAACTGGGCATGCCGCTGCCGATCGAGGACTTCGTGGTCTGGATCGGCGACCTCGATGGCGACGGCAAGCCGGACCTGGTGCTACGGCCGCAGGACCGCAGCGACTACCTCGAGATGCAGCTGTTCCTGTCGAGCCAACTGGCGGCCGGCCAGCCCTGGCGGCCGGCGGCAAGATTCTACTTCTGGGATCCGATGCGTTACGGTTGCTGACGCACCGGCAGCACACCTTAGGGCCGCAAGACCAGCGTATGCCGCGCCACGCCCGGCAGCAGCGGCAGCGGCGTGCCCTTCACCCATTCGCCGTGCCCCTTGCGGAACCAGGGCGACAGCGGATGCCCGCTCTGCCCGCCCGGCATGTTGTACAGCCCTTCTTCCTCGCGCCCCGGCGACACCGTCATGCGCTCGGACTGGCCGAACTTCGGCCCGGCCACGCGCGGCATGTGGGCGTCGCCCGGCAGCTCGTCGGGCGGCATGCCGAGCCAGCCGGCCAGACTCGGGACGGCCAGCGCGATCGGGTGCGTGATCGCCGCCGTGTTGCGCTGGCCCCAGGTGGCCTGCGCCAGCGCCAGGCCTTCCTTGTCGAAGTCCGCGATAACGCGGTCGACCGCGGCCAGTTGCAGGTCGCGCCAGGTTTTCTGGCCCGGCGGCAGCCAGCCGGCCGGCTGGGTGTCGAGCAGGCGCACCAGCACGGCCGGCCAGCGCGGATTGGCGCTGCCCATGCTCGCCTTCTGATCGAGCTTCGCCAGTTCTTCGTTGACGCCGGCGAACAGGATGTCGTGCAGTGCCCACATGGTGTTGCGCGCCAGCCGGTAGCCGACCGAATCGACGTCGGCGCGGCCGTTCCAGCTGGTTTCCAGCAGGCGCCGGAACTCGGCGCGGCGCGGCTGGCCGGCGGTGGCGGCCGGGTCCAGCACGGCCAGGGCGCGCTCGCGCCACAGGGCGATGAAGCGCGCGCGGTCGTCGAGCGCGGCCTGGAAGGCATGCGCGACGTCGGTGCGCGGGCCGAGGCGGTGCACGCGGTCCGCCAGCTGGGCATTGCGCTGGCCGAGGTCGAAGCCGCCGTCGCCCAGCAGCGCCGCGCCCGGCCCCGCCAACTGGCGGCTGTTGGCGGTGGTGATCTGGCCGTCGAGGGGATTGACCACGCGCGGATAATCCTGCGGCGCCAGCAGGTCTTGCCAGCCCGGGGCGGCAGCGCCGGCGGCCAGCGGGAAGCTGTGTTCCACGCCCGGCTGCGCGCGGCGCGGCAGCATGCCGGCGATGGTCCAGCCGATGTTGCCGGCGCGGTCGCCGCCGACGAAGTTCTGGGCCGGGATGCCGTCGGTGTTGGCGATGGCCAGCGCCGCGTCCAGCGTCTCCGCCGTCTCCAGCTTCAGGTGGTTCAAATTCACCGCCTGCGGCTGGTGCGCCACCCAGTGCACCGCGTACTGCCTGCCGCCCGCCGTGCGCAGCGGTCCGAGCGAGGTCTCGCGCACTGCCAGGCGCTCGCCCGGCGCGCCCTTCACGGCGATGGTCTCGACCCGTTCCATCACGCGCTCCCAGCCCGCCGGAGTCCGTACTTCGTTCGGGCGCGCGGCGTCGACGCCGACTTCGACCAGGTCGACGGTGTCGGCATAGCTGTTGGTGAAGCCCCAGGCCACGTGGCCGTTGCTACCGGCGATGACCAGGGGCGGCGCGCCCGGCAGGGTGACGCCGGCCAGGCGCCGCTGCACGCCCTGCCCGTCCTGGTACAGCAGCGCCAGCCGGTACCAGATGTTCGGCAGTTGCAGGCCCAGGTGCATGTCGTCGGCGACGATCGCCGCGCCGCTGCTGCTGCGGCTGCCGGCAATCGCGTAGTTGTTGCTGCCGACCGCGTCGACAAAGGCGTTCGAGGCCAGCGCCAGCTGCGCCGGCGCCTGCGGCTTGCGCCCCCACCAGGCCGGCGGCGCGGGCGGCAGCGGCGCGTCAGGCGGCGCGGCGTGCAGGGCGCCATCGAGCGGGGCATCCCAGCGCGAGGCGCCGGGCAGCAGGAAGGCCAGCTGGGCGGCGTCGCTGTGCTCGCGCAGCCAGCCGCGCGCCAGTTCGCGCCCTTCCTGGCTGCCCTGCAGGTCGATGTACATGGCCCATACGGCGAGCAGCGAATCCTCGGCGCGCCAGGCTTGCGGCGCGGCGCCGGCCAGCAGGTATTCGAAAGGACGCGCCTTCAGGGCGCCCAGGCCGTCGTTGACGCCGGCCACGTAGCGGTCGACAAAGGCGCGCTCCTGCGGCGTCAGCAGGGCCAGCGACTGCTGGGCGCGGGCGCGGAAGCGGTGCAGGCGGCGCGCGCGGTCGAGCGGCAGCGCGCGCGGGCCGAACAGTTCGGCCAGTTCGCCGGCGGCGGTGCGGCGCAGCAGGTCCATCTGGAAGTAGCGTTCCTGGGCGTGCACGAAGCCGGTGGCATACGCCAGGTCAAGCCGGTCGCGGCCGCGGATCAGGGGCACGCCCATGTCGTCGCGCTCGATGCTGACCGCCGCCCGCAGGCCGGGCGCGGTACGTTCGCCGTCGAGCTGGGCCAGGCTGGCGCGCAGGAACAGCCATGCGCCGAGGGCGCCGAGCAGCAGGAGCATGAGCAGGCAGGTGGCGATCCACCCGGTCCAGACTGTCCAGCGACGCTTGGCCATGCGCTCCCCTTTTGTTGCTATCTGTTAAACTTCGCATCTTGCCAGAAAAACCATCCTTGAGAAAGCCTTACATGGGCTTATATAAGAGTACCCAGCGATAAGCAGGCTCGTGGGCGAGCGCGATTGGCCGTGATCGAGCAATCAGGATGCGATTGCGCTAAGCTCGAAACAGGTCTGGATTCGGGACAAACCAACAACGAGGAGTTAATCATGCGTACCCTCATCGCACTATCCGCAGTGCTGGCGCTGAGCGCCTGCGCTACCCCGCAAGAAAAGGCCGCACGCAAACAGGCCGAAATGGCCGAACTCATGCAGGTCTACGGGCCGGCCTGCGACCGGCTCGGCTATGCCCAGCAGTCGGATCAATGGCGTAACTGCATTCTCAGCCTGAGCACGCGCGACGAAGTCCAGCGCGCCGGCAACTACGGGCCATATGGCGGCTGGGGTCCGGGCTGGCGCGGCGGGTTCTGGGGCCGCGGCTGGTAAACATCGGCGCAGCCGGCCTTGGTTACCGCATGGCGGGTGGCCACCATCTGTTCGACCAGGCGCCTGGCATGCGCGAGCAGGCGCGGATGGCGCACGTCCGGCGGATGCAAGCTCAGGCGCACCAGCGGCGCCCCGGCCTGCCAGCGCGCGGCCAGCCCGGCCGCCAGCGGCGACAGGAAACGTCCGCTGCGGTTGCGGGCCGCATAGACCAGCGACGGCGCGAACAGCGCCGGGCCGAAGGGCGTCTGTGACAGCCGCGCGGCCGGCCCTGCGCCAGCGCTAGTGCGTTCGTTGGCACTGCCTGTTTCGGCTATCGCGGCCGCTGCGGCGTCTCCCTTGCCGCCCAGCAGGTGGAAGTGCGTGAAGGTCGTCGTGTAAACGAACGGAAAATCGTTCAGGGCTTCCCAGGCCCCCTCCCCCATCAGCCAGGCCGGCGGCACGAAGCCGCTTGCCGTCCAGCCGCGTTCGCGGAACCAATCGAGTCCCAGTGCAAGCCGGCGCCGCGCCTCCGCGGCGGACAAGGCGGCGAATTCGCCTTCGCGCTGGGTATACACCCCGCGCAAAAAACGCTGGCGCAGGCTAGTGGCCCGTGCTTCGGTATCCAGGTGGGTCAGGCCATGCAAGACCAGTTCGTCGCCGCGCGCCAGCGCCGCATCGAGCCCGGCGCGCATCGTTGCATCGTCGCCCGGACGGTCGTGATAGCGCGGCACCACCAGCCAGCTCAAAGGAATGTCGGCCACTTCGCGCAGGGCCGCGGCCAGGCGTGCGCAATCGTCCCAGGTGGCGGGGGCGACGTCGTGGATCGAGACGCACAGCAAGGGCGGCGGCGACACCGCGGCCTGGCGCTGGACTTGCACCTCGGCTTGCACCTCGGCCTGCGCCTGGGTTCGGGACGGTGAAGGCCAGGCCACCGCGTCAGTCCGACACACAGATGTGCCCGGCGTCCGGCTCGCCGCGTTCGCGCTGCCCGAGCACGGCCTGGTAGCGCCGCATCACCTGGGGCAGGATCTGGTCCCAGTCGTAGTATTCGGCCGCCTTGCGGCGCGCGTTGGCGCCCAGCTGCGCCAGGTCGCGCGCATAGATGGCCTCGATGGCGGCAGCCAGGCTGTCGACACTGTTCGGCGCCGCCAGCACGCCGGTGCGTTCGTCGACCAGTTCCGCCACCCCGCCGCCGGTGGTGGCCACCACCGGCAAGCCGCAGGCCATGGCTTCGAGCACGATCAGGCCAAAGGTTTCGCAGTCGCCCGGATGAACCAGGACGTCGCAACTGGCCAGCAGCCGCGCTAGCTGGCGCTGGTTGCGCTTGAACGGGATATAGGTGATTTGCGGGTAGCGCGGCAGGTCGGCGCCGCCGCCGATCAGCACCAGGTGATAGGGCCGCCCCAGCTTGCGCACTGCCTCTATCAGCAGTGGCAATTTCTTTTCCAGCGTGAAGCGCCCGGCATACACCAGCAGGCGCGCATTCTCCGGCAGGTGCAGGTGGTCGCGCAGGGTTTCGACCCGGCGCGCCGGGTGGAACACGGCGCTGTCGATGCCGAGCGGCTGGTGGCGCGCGCCGGGCACGCCGATGTCCTGCAATTGCTCGACCATCACGCGGCTGGGCGCCAGCACCAGGTCGAACTGACGGTACAGGTGGGCCAGGTATTTGCAGGCGACACCTTCGGCGGCCTGGCCGAAGCGCGGACGCACCAGGCGCGGCAGGTCGGAATGGTAAAAGGCGATGGCCGGCACGCCGAGGCGGCGGCGCAGGCGCAGGGCGGCCCAGGCGCTGTGGCCGGCGTCGCCGACCTCGATCAGGTCGGGCCGGGCCTGGTGCAGCAGGCGCATCGGGGCGCGCACCGAGGTGGGCATGCGAAAGCCGTTGATGCCGGGCAGCGCCACGGCCGGCACCCGCACCAGGGCCGGGGCGGCGCCGCCGCTGTCGACGTTCGGGCTGAGGATGGTGTGGCGAAAACGGCTCTGGCGCGCCAGCCAGCGCGCCTTGGCATTCAGGTAGGTGCTCACGCCGTTGCCTTCGGCGGCGTAGAACATCGTGATGTCGACGAGGTGCATAAACGCGGTCCGCATAAAGTGAGCCCACGATAGCAGCGGCGTTTCGACATCGATTGCGCGCACGCAAACGGGACGAGCACCGCTGCGGGGCTACTGGATGAGACCGATTATGCGGTACGGCGGTCCAGCATGGCGCGCGCGATGGTGCCGGCGTCAACGTACTCGAGTTCGCCGCCCACGGGCACGCCGCGCGCCAGGCGGCTGACCTTCAGCCCGCGCGCCTTGAGCATCTCGCTGATGTAGTGGGCGGTGGCTTCGCCCTCGTTGGTGAAGTTGGTGGCGAGCACGACCTCCCCCACCACGCCGTCGGCCGCGCGGCCGACCAGCTTTTCCAGGTGCAGGTCTTTCGGACCGATGCCGTCCAGCGGCGACAGCCTTCCCATCAGCACGAAATACAGGCCCTTCCAGGTCAGGGTCTGCTCGATCATCATCTGGTCGGCCGGGGTCTCGACCACGCACAGCAGCGTGTGGTCGCGCTCCGGGTCGGCGCACATCTCGCAGATCTCGGTATCGGCGAAGGTATTGCACATGGCGCAGTGGTGCACCGTGTCGACGGCCTGGTAGAGCGCGCGCGACAGCATCGCCGCGCCCTCGCGGTCGTGCTGCAGCAGGTGGAAGGCCATGCGCTGGGCCGATTTCGGCCCGATGCCGGGCAGGCGGCGCAGCGCCTCGGTCAGGAAGTCGAGCGACTTGGACATGCGGGCGCTAGCGCTTTCGCTCTTAGAAAGGCATCTTGAAGCCGGGCGGCAGGCCAGGCATGCCGGCGGTCAGGCCGCTCATCTTTTCGGCGGCGGTGGCTTCAGCCTTGCGCACGGCGTCGTTGAAGGCGGCGGCCACCAGGTCTTCCAGCATGTCCTTGTCGTCGGCCAGCAGCGACGGGTCGATCTGGACGCGCTTGACGTCGTTCTTGCAGGTCATGGTGACCTTCACCAGGCCGGCGCCGGACTGGCCCTCGACTTCGATCTGGGCCAGCTGCTCCTGCGCCTTCTTCATGTTGTCCTGCATGGCTTGCGCCTGTTTCATCAAGCCTGCGAGCTGGTTCTTCATCATGATGCGGTTCTCCAATAAGTCGGATGGTGAGAAATAAAGTTCAGGTCAGGCCAGCGGCGGCTTGACCGAGCCGGGCACGACGAACGCATTGAAGGTGCGCTCCATGTCCTGCACGAAGGCGTCGCCGGCCACCACGGCTTCGGCCTGGCGCTGGCGCTCTTCGCGCGCGGCCTTGGCTTCGGCGCTGGCGGTGTACCAGGTCGGACCGAGTTCGGTTTCCAGGTTGACGCGCACCGACGGGAAACGTTCCTGCAATGCCGCCTGGAGTTTTTCGCTGTTGCCGCTGGCGCGCAGGGTATCGACCGGCACGCGCAGGTAGAAGGTGGCGGAGCCGGCGTCGGCGTGGCACTTGACCAGTTCGGTCTGCAAAGCCAGCTGCTGCGACACGCCGCGCAGCGCCAGGCCTGCGGCCAGGGCCGGCCAGTTGCCGTCCCAACCGATGGCCGGCACCGGGGTGACGACATAGGCATGCGGCGGCGCGGCCGGTGCGCGCACGGCCGGGGCCGGCGCCACCACGGCCGGCGCTTCGGAGGCCACGGCGGTATCGTCGGAAAATTCGGTGACCCAGGATGGCGGGCCGTCGTCCTCACCCGCATCCTGGTAGCCGGCGCGCGCCTGCGGCTGCTGGCGCATGCCGGCCTGGGCGCCTGCCTGCGGGCTGTCCCAGGGCGGCGATGCCGTGCCCGGACGGGCGCCAGGCGCGGCCATGCCGGCCGATGGACCCGGCGGCGCCGAGGACGGCGCAGAGGAAGGCGCGGACGGCGGCGCAGGTGGTGACGCCATGCGGCCAGCCGGCGCGCCCGGCGGCATGCCTGCCGGGGCAACATTGATCGGACGCCCAGGCGGCGCAGCCGGGGCCTGCGGTGCGGTCGGGGCCTGCGGCGTGGCGGGGGCGGCATCGGCGCCCGGACGCTTCGGCGGCGTGCGGATGCCGGAGGCGGCGCGCGCCGCTTCCAGAGCGGCGTTGATGGCGGCGCGGGCGGAATTCATGGCCGGAGCCGGGTTTGCCGGAGCAGCCGGGGCAGCCGGTGCGGCCGAGGTAGCCGGTGCGGCAGCGGGCGGCGCCATACCCGGACGTGCAGCGGCGCCAGGCATGCCGGCGGACGGCGCAGCCGCAGCGGCAGCGGCCGCAGCACGTCCCGCCGGCGCCGCCATGCGCGGCGCTGCTGCCGACGCGGCCGGCGCGGCCAGGCGCTCGGCCCCGCCCTGCCCCGGACGGAAGGCCAGCATGCGCAGCAGGGTCATGGTGAAGCCGGCGTACTCGTCCGGCGCCAGGCCGATCTCGTTACGGCCGTGCACGGCAATCTGGTAGTACAGCTGCACTTCCTGCGGATCGAAAGCCTCGGCCAGGCGCAGGATGTCGGCCAGTTCCGGCAAGTCCTGCGGCACAGCGGCCGGCACCGATTGCGCCAGCGCGATCCGGTGCAGCAGCGTGCCCAGGTCCTGCAGGGCGCCGTTGTACGACAGGCTGCGGCTGGCCATCTCGTCGGCCACGGCCAGCAGGTCGGCGCCGTTCTCAAGCGCCAATGCATCGAGCAGGCGCACCAGGTAGGACTGGTCGAGGGCGCCGAGCATGCCCTGCACCGCGTCCAGCGTCACGGCGCCGGCGGCATAGGCGATCGCCTGGTCGGTCAGCGACAGCGCGTCGCGCATCGAGCCGTGCGCGCCCTGCGCCAGCAGGCGCAGGGCCGGCTGCTCGAAGCTCACGCCTTCCTGGCCCAGGATGTTCTCGAGGTGGCCGACGATGTGGCCCGGCGGCATTTGCTTCAGGTTGAACTGGAGGCAGCGCGACAGCACCGTGACCGGGATCTTTTGCGGGTCGGTGGTGGCGAGGATGAACTTGACGTGCTCGGGCGGCTCCTCGAGCGTCTTCAGCATCGAATTGAACGCGTGGTTGGTCAGCATGTGCACTTCGTCGATCATGTAGACCTTGAAGCGCGCATTGCTCGGCGCGTAGACCGCCTGTTCCAGCAGCTGGGCCATTTCGTCGACGCCGCGGTTGGAGGCGGCGTCCATCTCTATATAGTCGACGAAGCGGCCGGCGTCGATGGCGCGGCAGGCTTCGCACGCGCCGCAAGGGCTGGCCGTGATCCCGCCCTGCCCATCGGGGCCGGTGCAGTTGAGCGACTTGGCGAGAATACGCGACAGCGTGGTCTTGCCGACGCCGCGGGTACCCGTGAACAGGTAGGCATGGTGCAGGCGCCCCGTGTGCAGCGCATGCGTGAGCGCGCGCACCACGTGCTCCTGGCCGACCAGCGTTTCGAAGTTCTTGGGACGGTATTTGCGGGCGAGGACTTGATAGGACATGCCGTGATTTTACCGCAGTTGGGCTACGGCGCGAACAATCGCGGCCCCGGCCGCTTCTCAGGACACGCGCGGCGGCTGCGGCGCCTGCTGTGCCGTGTTGTTATCCAGCTGAAACACCGCGACCACGGTGGCGAGTTCCTCGGCCTGGCTCTTGAGCGCTTCGGCCGCCAGCGCCGCGTCGCGCACCATGGCCGCGCTCTCGCGCGTGTCGCCGTCCATCCCGGCCATCGCCTCGCCGACCTGGGCGATACCCTGGGCCTGGTCGCGGCTGGCGCCGCTGATCTCGGCAATGATGTCCGACACCTGGTGCACGCTGGCCACCACTTCCTGCATGGTGCTGCCCGCCTGCTGGGCCAGCGCGCTGCCGGCGCTGACCTGGACCACCGACTCTTCGATCAGGGCCTTGATCTCGCGCGCCGCATCGGCCGAGCGCTGCGCCAGGCCGCGCACTTCGCTGGCGACGACGGCGAAGCCGCGCCCCTGCTCGCCGGCCCGCGCCGCTTCGACGGCGGCATTCAGGGCCAGGATATTGGTCTGGAAAGCAATGCCGTCGATCAGGGCGATGATGTCGCCGATCCGGCGCGCCGAGGCATCGATCGCCCCCATGCGCTCCACCACCTGGCTCACCACCGCGCCGCCGCGCGCGGCGACCTCGGATGCCGAACCGGCCAGGGCGTCGGCGCGCTGGGCATGCTCGGCATTGCGGCGCACGGTCTCGGTCAGCGCATCCATCGAGGCGACGCTGGCGCGGATCGACGCCGCCTGGCGCCCGGTGCGCAGCGCCAGCTCGGCATTGCCGTCGGCGATTCGGGCCGAGGCGGCGCGCGTGGTGCGCACATTGTGCTGGACACTGGCCAGCGCTGCCTGCAGCAGCCGCACCACGTCCTGCAGCGCGCGCCCGCTCTCGCTGCGCACCGGCTGGGCGCGCAGGTCGATGGCGCCGTCGCGGCCCTGCAGCGCGGTGACGCTGGCGCGCAGCTCGGCATCCTGCAAGGCCTCGCGCCGCAGGACCAGCGCCAGGTAGCACAGGACGATGGATTCGGCGACGACATAGGCGGCATGCGTCAGCACGATGCCCAGGCCGGGGCGTTCCAGGCACAGCACGCCATACCCGAGCTCCTGCAGGTAATTGAAGGACAGGTGGTGCAGCGCGATGGTGGTAGCGGCCACGACGATCACCTGCCAGTCGCGGTAGCACAGGAGAAATGCCAATGCCACGAACAGACCGAAATGCAATTCGTCGCGCCCGCCGCCCTGGTGGATGTGCAGGGCGCACATCACGACCAGCGCGACGGCCTGCACCATGCCGGTCAGGCGCGATCCAGCCGCCGTCAACGCCAGGCCGGCCGACAACAGCGCCGTGGGCAGGCCGATCAGGAGCGACCATTTGAGGGTATCGTGCATGCCCGACAAGGCGAACGACACCAGCAGCATTGCCGCCATGATGCATGCCATCAGCCGGTTGGCCTGGCGCAGCTTGCCTGTGAGTGTCTCCTGCACATGTAATTTAATCATTTTCCCGCCGTTTTGATGAATTTGTTGACATGCGGAAATTTAATCAGAGAAATACTCAGCTTGAAACCGGTCGGTAAGAAATTGGGACGAATAGCAAACTATGGCGCTGTAGCGATCGTCATTTACAACAGTATTCGCGTACAGGCGCACGCAGCCCTGCCTCAATGCAGTAATCAACGCAGGGAAAACAGGAAAGCGTCGGCGAATGCCAGAAAAGCAAAAAGCAGAAGAGCAGGAGACAGCATGCAACGCTACGCAAGCGCGAGGGAAACTGCGGGAATGGGGAAGAAGCGAATGAGGAAGCTGAGAAGCTGAGAAGCGGAAGGAGGCGAGCCTGATCTGCGGCACTTGCGGTGAACGGCTGTGGCTGCTTCGTTCCCGACCTGACCAGGTAAACCATGCCACAATGCGCAGGGGCCCGCCAGCGGCCATTATAACCGACGAAGCCCGCAAAGTGGCAGCGTTTTTATTGCTGTGAGATATGTCCGTACGGCGAGGGCTGAGAAGCCGGGGGGGCCGCCAACCCCCATCGTACGGTTGGCGCCGGCAGCCCGGCTCGGCGCCTCCGGGTCAAATACCCAGTTGCTGCCAGATTTCGTCGACCCGGGTTTTCACCTCCGGCGCCATCACGATCGGCGTGCCCCACTCGCGATTGGTCTCGCCCGGCCACTTGTTGGTGGCGTCGATCCCCATCTTGCTGCCCAGCCCGCTGATCGGCGAAGCGAAGTCGAGGTAGTCGATCGGCGTGTTATCGACCAGCACCGTGTCGCGCGTCGGGTCGACCCGGGTCGTGATCGCCCAGATCACTTCCTTCCAGTCGCGCACGTCGACGTCCTCGTCCACCACCACGATGAACTTGGTGTACATGAACTGGCGCAGGAAGCTCCAGACCCCGAACATCACGCGCTTGGCGTGTCCGGCGTATTGCTTCTTCATCTGCACCACCGCCATGCGGTAGCTGCAGCCTTCCGGCGGCAGGTAGAAATCGGTGATCTCGCTGAACTGCTTCTGCAGCAGCGGAATGAAGACTTCGTTCAGGGCCACGCCCAGCACGGCCGGCTCGTCCGGCGGTTTCCCGGTGTAGGTCGAGTGGTAGATCGGGTCGCGGCGCATGGTGATGCGGTCGATCGTGAACACCGGGAAGCTGTCCTGCTCGTTGTAGTAGCCGGTGTGGTCGCCGTACGGCCCCTCCAAGGCATGCTCGAAGCCCGAAGGGTGGTTCGCATCCGGGTAGATATGCCCTTCCAGCACGATCTCGGCAGACGCCGGCACCCGCAGTTCGCTGCCGATGGCTTTCGTCAGCACTGTGCGCTGGCCGCGCAGCAGGCCGGCGAACTGGTATTCCGACAGGCTGTCGGGCACCGGCGTCACCGCGCCGAGGATGGTCGCCGGGTCGGCGCCCAGGGCCACGGCCACCGGATACGGCTGGCCCGGGTTGGCGATCGCGTGCTCGCGGAAGTCGAGCGCGCCGCCGCGGTGCGCCAGCCAGCGCATGATCACCTTGTTCGGCCCCAGCACCTGCTGGCGGTAGATGCCCAGGTTCTGCCGCTTCTTGTTCGGTCCCTTGGTAATGACCAGGCCCCAGGTGATGAGCGGCGCAATGTCGCCCGGCCAGCAGTGCTGGATCGGCAGGCGGCCGAGGTCGACGTCATTGCCCTCCCAGACGATTTCCTGGCAAGGCGCGCCCTTGACTTCCTTCGGCCCCATGTCCCACACGGCTTTCACGAGCGAGCCCATGTCCATGATGTCCTTGAAACCGCGCGGCGGCTCCGGCTCCTTCAGGCGTGCCAGCACGTGGCCGATGCGGCGCAGCTCGCCGACATTGTCGGCGCCCATGCCCAGCGCCACGCGGTGCGGCGTGCCGAACAGGTTGCCGAGCACCGGGATCGTATGACCGGCCGGCTTCTCGAACAGCAGTGCCGGTCCGGCGGCGCGCAGGGTGCGGTCGCAGATCTCGGTCATCTCGAGATGAGGCGATACCGGGATAGTTACCCGCTTTAATTCGCCTATTTGTTGCAGTTGGGACATAAAATCCCGGAGATCCGAATATTTCATCAACTTTTACTTGTTTTTTCGATTGCTTGAGGTTAATCAAATACAGCGGCCAAGTGATTGATTTGCCACGGTATTGCTGAGCTGGCGTGACAATAATTAGATTTAAAAGTAATTAAGCTCGTTCGTGCTAGTATTGACTTGGTATAAACCACCTCTTAGAATCCCCCCTACTTGATGAGGCGGCCACATTTTGCAGTGATTGTAGCCGCTCTCATAACTTCACGGGGTCGGGGCCCCAACGACATTTTAAGGAGTGTTTTCACGAGGCGTCTGCCTCAAGAACCTTTCGGTTCTATCCCCCGAGACAGTTGTTGAGCCACTGGCAACGCCACCCACCCTTGGGTCATGCGGCCAGCTGTAGCAAAGCAATGACGGCGTTTTGGCCAGCCCACGATGGGTGGCCTGACGATTTTTCTGATGCACGGCATTGGTCACCACCGCAGCGCCTGGAGCGCCGCGACGGGATGCTTTTTGCCGCGACAAAGGGGACTTCGATGATCAATCGTTTGTTCGGCACGAGCGCAAGGCTCGTCCACCTGGCCAGCCAGCCAGTCTCATGGTCTTCCATGGGCAAAACGGCGCGTGGTCTGATGACCACCATGCAGCACACCCTGACCGTTTTCGGTCTCTCGGCAGTGGCGGTACTGGCCCTGCTCTACACGAATCCGGACGCCGCCAAGTCGGTGTCCCGCTTCCTGCACCCGGAGGCCGCCGTTTCCGCGTCCGCTACGCCTGCAGCGCCCATGGTGGCAGCCCAGGCCACACCTGCACCTGCACCCGCACCGGCCGCCATGGCCGGCCCGGCCGAGGTGGCCCACGACGCCAAGCTGCTGGGCAATACCAAGCAGCAGCAGAACGTGACTTCCTGGCTGGCCAAGCGCTACCGCGTGGCCGGCGACGCCGCCAACATGCTGGTCTCGACCGCCTACGTGACGGCGCACGAGGTCAAGCTCGACCCGCTCCTGATCCTGGCGGTGATGGCCATCGAATCGGGCCTGAACCCGTTCGCGGAAAGCCCGATGGGCGCCAAGGGCCTGATGCAGGTAATGGCCAAGGTCCATCACGACAAGTTCCAGGAAGTGGGCGGCGCCCAGGCCGCGCTGAACCCGGTCGCCAACATCCGTGTCGGCGCCCAGATCCTGAAGGATTACGTGAAACGCACCGGCTCGGTGGAAGGCGGCCTGAAGACCTACGTGGGCGCGGCCGACTTCGAATCCGACTCGGGCTACGGCTCCCGTGTGCTGGCCGAATATCAGCGCCTGAAGCAGGTGGCGCGCGGCCACAAGGTGCCGACCCGTACCCCGGCAGCCCCGGCGCAGATGGTCGTCAAGCGCGCCCAGCCGGAAGCGCCGGCTCCGGCACCGAAGACGGAAGCGGCACCAACCGCCGAAACGCATACCGAGACGCTGGCAGCGAACCTGTAAGCCTCTGTATATCGATACTCCTCATGGCCATCGCTTGCGGTGGCCTTTTTTATTGGCAAGGTGCCAGTGCGCGTTGGCCACATTGGCAACGGCGCTGGGGTTCGCAAGTACCAACAAAAAAGCCACCGCGCCGCGAGGCAACGGTGGCTTTCTGGCCGATGCTACTAATATATATAGTAGCAGTACGTTTTAACGCCGCGCGTCGGCCGCCACTTCGTCCGGACGCAGCTTGCCGGCCAGCTTGTCGAGCACGCCGTTCACGTACTTGTGGCCGTCGATGCCGCCGAAGGACTTGGTCAGCTCGACCGCTTCGTTGATCACGACGCGGTAAGGGATTTCCGGCTGGTTCTTCAGCTCGTAGGCGCCGAGCAGCAGCACGCCGTGCTCGATCGGCGACAGTTCGGCGATGCCGCGGTCGATCAGCGGGGCGATCGTTTCGCGCAGCTCGGGCGAGGTGCTGATGGTGCCGTTGAGCAGGGAAGCAAAATAGTCGCCGTCGGCCTTGTCGAAACCATGCGCCTGGCGGATGTTCTTCGCCACCGTGCTCGACGGCTCATTGTTCAGCAGCCATTGGTACAGGCCCTGCAGCGCGAACTCGCGCGCGCGGTGGCGCGGGGTGCGGTTCTTGCTCGGGTTGGCGTGGGTGGTCTTGTCGTTCATCGTGTTCCTTCTGTTTACTCTTCTTCTTCCGGATGCAGCTCTTCGAGCGCCATCAGGAGGTTGGCCATCTCGACGGCCACCTTGGCGGCGTCGCTGCCCTTCTCGGCCATGCGCGCTTCGGCTTGCGCATCGTTCTCGGTGGTGAGGATGGCATTCGCGATCGGGATGCCGTAGTCCAGGCCGATGCGGGTGATGCCGG
Source organism: Massilia sp. BAP21 (assembly GCF_057801335.1). Classification (NCBI taxonomy): domain Bacteria; kingdom Pseudomonadati; phylum Pseudomonadota; class Betaproteobacteria; order Burkholderiales; family Oxalobacteraceae; genus Massilia; species Massilia sp. BAP21. The sequence goes on along the minus strand of NZ_CM173596.1, from coordinate 3,899,602 downwards.
CGCCCGACTCGTTCGAGACCAGCTCGAAGTGGTAGGTTTCGCCGCGGATCACCGCGCCCAGCGCGATCAGGGCGTCGAACTGCTGGGTCTCGGCCATCTTGGCCAGCGCCAGCGGCACTTCCAGCGCACCCGGCACGGTCACGTGCAGGATGTCTTCGTCGGCCACGCCCAGGCGCTTGAGCTCGGCCAGGCAGGACGACAGCAGGCCGTGCCCGACGTCGGCGTTGAAGCGCGCCTGCACGATCCCGATGCGCAGGTCTTCGCCCGTCATGTTGCTTTCATAAGTTCCTACGGTCATGGCTGCCCTCTTCTTGTTTGTTCGGTTTAAGTTGAATAGTAAAAGTGTACCGCTTCAAGCGGCAGGACTCGCAATGTATCCGGTGACTTCGAGGTCGAAACCGGTCATCGACGGCATCTTGCGCGGATTCGCCAGCAGCTTCATCTTGCCCACGCCAAGTTCCTTCAGGATCTGGGCGCCGATGCCGTAGGTGCGCAGGTCCATCGTGGCAGCGCGGCCGCTCGGGCGCGCGCCCGGGGCGTCGATCGAGGCGAACTGCGAGAACAATTGCTCGGCGGTTTCGCCGCAGTTCAGCAGCACCAGCACGCCGCTCTCGCTTTTCTTGATCGCTTCCATCGCCGAGGCCATGGTCCAGGAGTGGGTGGTGGCCTTGTGTTCCAGGATGTCGAGGATCGACACCGGCTGGTGCACGCGCACCAGGGTTTCGACGTCGCGGCCGATGTCGCCGTGGACCATCGCCAGGTGGGCGCAGCCGCTCGGCTTGTCGCGCCAGGCGATCAGCTTGAACTCGCCGTGGGCGGTGTTCAAGGTGCGCTCGGCAACACGCTCGACCAGGCTTTCGTTCTGGCTGCGGTAGTGGATCAGGTCGGCAATGGTGCCGATCTTCAGGTTGTGTTCTTTCGCGAACTCGATCAGGTCGGGCAGGCGCGACATGGTGCCGTCTTCCTTGATGATCTCGCAGATCACCGAGGCCGGGGTCAGGCCGGCCATCTCGGTCAGGTCGCAGCCGGCTTCGGTATGGCCGGCGCGCATCAGCACGCCGCCCTTGACCGCGCGCAGCGGGAAGATGTGGCCCGGCTGCACCAGGTCGTCGGGTTTCGCGTTCTTCGCCACCGCCACCTGGATGGTGCGGGCGCGGTCGGCCGCCGAGATGCCGGTGGTGACGCCTTCGGCCGCCTCGATCGAGACCGTGAAGTTGGTGCCGAACGAGGTGCCGTTGCGGGTGGTCATCATCGGCAGCGCCAGGCGGTCGCAGATCTCTTCCGCCAGGGTCAGGCAGACCAGGCCGCGCGCATGGCGGATCATGAAGTTGATCGCTTCCGGCGTGACGAAATCGGCTGCCAGCACCAGGTCGCCCTCGTTTTCGCGGTCTTCTTCATCGACCAGAATGACCATGCGCCCTGCGCGCAATTCGGCAACGATTTCCTGGGTGCTGGAGATAGACATGTGGATTCCTTGAGAGCGGTGACAGATGCGGGTGACAGATACGGTTGGCGCACGGGTGACGCGCCGCGCGCAATCCGCTATTTTAAAGGATTTGCCGGCATCCGGCCTCCCCTCCCGGCGATCCGGGCACGACAATGCCGCGCGCCCGCCATTCCATCCGTATCGACTCGTTGCACTACCACAACAAAATAGCAATTGTTCAAATACAATTGTTAAACGTAATGTCTTAGAATGCAACTTCGTGGTGTTTGCGACATCGACTGGATTATGATAGTCCGGTCTAACACGTCGGCGTGCTGCCGCCGGCGTATTCTTGGAGTAGTCATGCTGGTACTGCCATTCGACCGTCAGTTCACCGCCGCAGCCCGGGAGAATCACTGATGGCCACCATCCTCATCGTCGACGACCGGCCGAGCAACCGCGCCTATCTGCTGGCCCTGCTCGGCTTTACCGAACACCGCCTGCTCGAGGCGGACGACGGCGCCACCGCGCTCGACCTGGTGCGCGCCCACCGCCCCGACCTGATCATCACCGACATCCTGATGCCGAAGATGGACGGCTACGAGTTCGTGCAGCGCCTGCGCGCCGACCGCGAGCTGGCCGCCACCCGCGTCATCTTCTATTCCGCAGTCTACGCCGAGCGCGAGACCCTGGCCATGGCGCGCAGCTGCGGCGTCGAACGCGTGCTGAGCAAGCCGTCCGACGCCGACGCCATCATGGAGGCCGTGAATGCCGAACTGGTGCTGGCCGGCGCGCTGCCGAGCGCCCCGGCCAAGGCGGCGCTCCCCGCCGTGGCTCCAGCCTCCGCGGCCCCCTCCTCCCCTGCCAGTCCGGAAGAGATTCCGAACAGTTGCGCCGCACCCGGAGGCCAGCTGAACACGCGCCTGGCCGCGCTCGAGGCGATGTGCCTGCAACTGGTGGGCGAGCGCGAGGTCGAAGGCCTGGCTGCCTGCTTCCTGCAGGCAGCCGCCCGCATCCTGTGCGCCGACGCGCTGGCCCTGTGCCTGTTCGAACGCGACGAGCGCAGCGTGCGCCACCTGGCGGCCCAGGGCTTCGACGCCGCCCTGCTGGCTCAGCACGCCGCCAACGACCTGCGCCTGCCGGGCGCCCTGGTGCATGCGCGCGAGGCCCTGCTGCTGCAAGGCGGCGAGCCGCTGCTGGCCACCCTGCCCTGGCCGGCCCTGCACCCACGCCCCGGCGCCTTCCTCGGCCTGGCGGTGCGCGACCTGCACCACCTGCACGGCTGGATGTACTTCGTGCGCGCGCCCGGCGCCGCCCCTTTCGGCGAGGAAGACCGGCGCTGGGCCTCGGCCCTCGGCGCCCACCTCGCGGTGGCCCACGAAAACCTGAACTTGTATCAGGTGGTGCAGCGCCACGCCGCCCAGCTGCAGCTGGAAGCGACCGCGCGCGCGCGGGCCGACGCCGCCCTGCGCGAGAGCGAGCACCGGCTGGAGCTGGCGCGCCAGGTGTTCGACAGCACCCAGGAAGCGATCATGATGACCGATGCCTGCGCCAACATCGTCGCCGTGAATCCCGCCTTCGAGCGCATCACCGGCTACAGCGAGGCCGAGGCGATGGGCAAGAACCCGCGCTTCCTGCGCTCGGGGCGCCAGGACGCCGCCTTCTACCGCGCCATGTGGGACAGCCTGGAGCGTTACGGCCAGTGGCGCGGCGAGCTCTGGAACCGGCGCAAGAACGGCGAGATCTTCCCCGAGCACACCAGCATCAGCGCGGTGCGCGACGACGCCGGCAAGCTCACCGCCTATGTCTCGGTATCGAGCGACCTGTCGGCCCTGAAGGCCGCCCACAACCAGCTCGACTTCCTCACCAACCACGATGCCCTGACCCAGCTGCCGAACCGTTCGCTGTTCCAGGACCGCCTGCAGCAGTCGATCGCGGCGGCGCGCCGCAGCGGGCGCCAGCTGGCGCTGCTGCTGGTGAACGTCGACCGCCTCTCGCGCATCAACGACAGCCTGGGCCACGCCGCCGGCGACGCCCTGCTGCGCGAAGTGGCGCGCCGCGCCAGCGAAATCGCCGGGCCGCTCGACACGGTGGCGCGCCTGTCGGGCGACGAATTCGTGCTGCTGCTCTGCAGCTGCGACGACACCGAGGACATCATCTTCTCGGCGCGGCGCCTGATCGACGCCATCGCCCAGCCGCACCCGGTGGGCGGGCACGACGTGGTGGTCACCGGCAGCGTCGGCATCAGCGTCTTCCCGCGCGACGGCGACGCCCCCGGCGACCTGCTGAAGGCAGCCGACGCCGCACTGGCGCACCAGAAGGAGGAAGGCCGCAACGGCTTCCGCTTCTTCAAGGGCGAGATGAACGACCAGGCGCTGCGCTGGCTGGCCCTGGAAACGCGCCTGCGCCGGGCGATCGGCCGCGCCGAACTGGCGCTGCACTTCCAGCCGCAGGTAGCAACGAACGACGGCCGCGTGCTCGGCATGGAAGCCCTGCTGCGCTGGCACAGCCCGGAACTGGGCCGCATCTCCCCGGCCGACTTCATTCCGCTGGCCGAGGACACCGGCCTGATTTTGCCGATCGGCGACTGGGTGATCCGCCAGGCCTGCCTGCAGAACAAGGCCTGGCAAGATGCCGGGCTGGCGCGCGTGCCGGTGGCGGTGAACGTCTCGGCGCACCAGTTCAAGGCCGGCACCGTGCCGGCCGTGGTGCGCGCGGCCTTGCAGGAATCCGGGCTCGAGGCGCGCTACCTGGAGGTGGAACTGACCGAAAGCGTGATGCTGGGCGATACCAGCGCCGCCGAGGCCCAGCTGGCCGAGCTGCGCGCGATGGGCGTTTCGCTGTCGCTGGACGACTTCGGCACCGGCTATTCCTCGCTCGGTTACCTGTCGCGCTTCTCGCTCGACAAGCTGAAGATCGACCAGGCCTTCGTGCGCAACATCACCCTCGACGCGCGCAGCGCGGCCATCGCCCAGGCCACCATCGCCCTGGCCGAAGGCCTGTCCCTGCGCGTGGTGGCCGAGGGCGTCGAGACCCTGGCCCAGCGCGACTTCCTCGGCCGCATCGGCTGCGGGGTGCTGCAGGGCTTCCTGTACAGCCCACCCGTGCCGGCACGCGAGATGGGGGAGCTGCTGCGCGCGGGACGCGTGGCGCCCTGATGCCTTCGCGGCCACGCCTTTACAATAGCGCTCCAACAATAGCGCTCCGACCTTCATTTACAGAATCCTGTCACGGAATCCCGATGCTCATCCAATTCGTCCGTCGCACCTGTCTCGCCGCTGTCCTGCTGGTTTATCCCTTCGTTGCCGCATCCGCCGCCCAGCCCTCCCAGCCCGCGGCGGCCATCCAGCTCGACGCGCCGATCCCGGTCGGTCCGCAGGTGAAGGTCGGCAAGCTGCCGAACGGCCTGACCTACTACATCCAGAAGAATGCGCGCCCCGAGCGCCGCGTGGAACTGCGCCTGGTGGTCAAGGCCGGCTCCATCCTCGAAGACGACGACCAGCAAGGCCTGGCCCACTTCGTGGAGCACATGGCCTTCAACGGCACCGCCAACTTCAAGAAGCACGAGCTGGTCGACTATTTGCAGTCGATCGGCGTGAAGTTCGGGGCGGACCTGAATGCCTACACCTCGTTCGACGAAACCGTGTACATCCTGCCGATCCCCACCGACAAGCCGGAGAACGTGACGCGCGCCTTCCAGGTGCTCGAAGACTGGGCGCACGGCCTCGCGTTCGAGGACGCCGAGATCGAGAAGGAGCGCGGCATCGTGCTCGAGGAACTCCGGCTCGGCAAGGGCGCGGGCGACCGCATCGGCAAGCAGCTGTATCCGAAGATGTTCAACGGCTCGCGCTACGCCGAGCGCCTGCCGATCGGCAAGGAAGAGGTGCTGCGCAACTTCCAGCCCGAGACCCTGCGCCGCTTCTACCGCGACTGGTACCGCCCCGACCTGATGGCGGTGGTGGCGGTGGGCGACATCGAGCCGGCCCAGGCCGAAAAGCTGATCCGCGCCCACTTCGGCAAGCTGAAGAACCCGACCCCTTCCCGCAAGCGCGAGTACGCGCAAATCCCGCGCCGCGACGACACCGAAGCCCTGGTCATCACCGACAAGGAAGCCGGCGGCAACAGCATCCTGATCCGCTATCCGGTGATGCCGGTGCGCGAGCCCGACACCGTGCGCGGCTATCGCGAGCAGCTGGTCGAAAGCCTGTTCACCGGCATGCTGAACGGGCGCCTGGTGGAACTGACGCAGCAGGCCGAACCGCCCTTCCTGCGCGGCGGCAGTGCCCTCGGCAAGCTGACGCCCTTCTATAAAGCCTACAACTCCAGCGCGGCCATCGGCCCGGGCGGCGCGCCGAGAGCCATCGACGCCCTGGTGCGCGAGAACGAACGCGCGCGCCAGTACGGCTTCTCCGCCGCCGAACTGGACCGGGCCAAGAAGGACATGATGCGCAGCTTCGAGCGCAGCTACAACGAGCGCGACAAGACCGATTCCGGCTCCTACGTGGGCGAGTACATGCGCAACTTCCTGCAGCAGGAACCGATCCCCGGCATCGCCGCCGAATACGGCTATGCGCAGACGCTGCTGCCCGGCTTGACGCTCGACGAAATGAACGCCTACGCGCGCCGCACCATTCCGGCTGACTCGGGCAAGCTGGTGGTCTACACCGGCATTGCGCGCCCGGACATGCCGCCGCCCGCAGGCGACGCCCTGCTTGCCGCCCTGGCCACGGCCGAAAAGGCGCAGGTGGCGCCGCGCGAAGAAAAGGCGTTCGGCTCGACCCTGATGGCGCAGCCGCCAAAGGCCGGCAGCATCGTCAAGGAAACCGAGAACAAGGCCCTCGGCCTGCTTGAGCTGACCTTCTCGAACGGCGTGAAGGCGATCCTGAAGTCGACCGACTTCCGCAACGACCAGGTGGTGATGAGCGCGGCGCGCTTCGGTGGCCAGAGCCTGTACGGCGACGCCGACATCCTGAATGCGCGCTATGCCAACGCCATTGTCGCCAGCATGGGCCTGAAGGACTATTCGCCGCTCGACCTGTCGCGCGTGTTGGCCGGCAAGGCGGCGGCCGTGACCATGGGCCTGTCGGGCTACAGCGAGATCGTCGGCGCCTCCTCGGGCGCGACCGACATCGAGACCATGCTGCAGATGTTGTGGCTGCGCTTCGACGCCGTGCGCCGCGACGAAGAGCTGTTCAAGTCCTTCATCGGCAAGCAGGTGGAAGCGGCGCGCAACCGCCTGGCCCAGCCGGGCGCGCGCTTCGGCGACACCCTGATCGCCACGCTGTACAACAACCACCCGCGCGCGCCGCGCGCGCTGCGTCCGGAAGAGTTCTCGCAGATCAGCCTGGACCGCAGCATCGCCATCTACCGCGAACGCTTCTCGAGCGCCAAGGACCTCACCTTCATCATGGTCGGCAGCTTCGACATCGAGAAAATGAAGCCGCTGCTCGCGACTTACCTCGGCAGCCTGCCGACCCCGGACATCCCGACCGCCTACCGCGACGTCGGCCTGCGTCCGGTGAAGGGCGTGGTCAAGCGCGCCGTCCACAGCGGCAGCGAGCCGAAGAGCACGGTCTCGCTCACCTTCACCGGCGACGCGTCGTTCTCCGACGCCGAGCAGATGCGCCTGCAGGCCCTGGTCGAGGTGCTGAACATCCGCATCATCGAGGTACTGCGCGAGAAGCTGTCGCTGATCTACGGCGGCAGCGCCAGCGCCTCGCTGGGGCGGATTCCGTATGAAAGCTATTCGCTGTCGGTGACGCTGCCGACCGGGCCGGAGAACGTGGACAAGGTGATTGCCGCCACCTTCGAGGAATTCGAGCGCATCAAGCGCGAAGGCCCGAGCGCGGCCGACCTGGCCAAGGTGAAGCAGAACTGGATCCAGAACCACCGCCGCGCCCTGCGCGAGAACGGCTACTGGCTGGGCAGGCTGCAATCGGCGCTGCTGGACGGGACCGACCCGGCCGCGATCCTGACCCACGAACAGCGCGTGCAGGCGCTGGCAGCGGGCGAGGTGCAGGATGCGGCGAAGCGTTACCTGAACACGGGGAATTACGTGCAGGTGGTGCTATATCCCGAAAAAGGCGCGGCGCCGGCGGCGAAGGACGAGCCTGCGAAAGCGGCGGAGCCGGCACCGGCAAACTGATCAAGGCCTGCGGCCAAAATAAGGCCTGCGGCCAAGACCGTACGGTGGGCACTCCGTGCCCACGCGGTTACGTGCTTATCCTTCTTGCGTTGGCCGAGACGTTTCGCCCCGCAGCGTTTGCAAAAACCGGGACACCGCCGGTGCGGGTTGTCGGTAACGCCGGCGAGCGAACCATCTCCGCACGTAGCCAACATCAAACGCACGCAACCGCGTGGGCACTTCGGTTTAGAGGCCCCCGGCCTCTAAACCCCCACCGTACGGTCACCGCCGCCGTGCCATCACGCGGTGAAGCAACCACTCTCACTGCTTCAAATACTTCTCGAACCACTCCACCGTCCTCTTGCGCTGGTCCAGCTGGTGCTCCGGCTTGCGGATCGCATGCCCTTCCCCTTCGTAGATCACCAGCGCGGTCGGCACCCCCATCGCGCGCAGGCCGTGCCAGAACTCCATCGACTGCACCGCCGGCGTCTCGACGTCGCGCTCGCCCACGTAGATCAGGGTCGGCGTCTTCGCCTGCTTGATGGCCTCGATCGGCGAGGCCCTGCGGTACACCGCCGGATCGTCGTACATGGTGGCGCCGAAGAACGGCACCATCCACTGGTCGATGCCGTTCTGGCCGTAGTAGCTGATCCAGTTGGCGATGCCGGCGCCCGCCACCGCCGCCTTGAAGCGGGTGCTGTGCGTCACGCCCCACATGGTCATGAAGCCGCCGTAGGAATGCCCCATCAGCCCCAGGCGCGCGCCGTCGATCGGCGCCTGCGCGATGGCGGCGTCGACGCCGGCCAGGATGTCGCGCCAGTCGCCGCCGCCGAAGTCGCGCCGGTTGGCGGAGGTGAAGGCCAGGCCCTGGCCATAGCTGCCGCGCGGGTTCGGCTGGAACACGAAGTAGCCGCGCTCGACCAGCTCGCGCACCAGCGGGTTGGCCGATGCGCCGGCGCCGACGTAGCGCGGCGTGGCGGCCGAGGCCGGGCCGCCGTGCACGATCACCACCATCGGGTGCTTGCGCGTTTGCTCGTCCCTGGCCTGCGGCTGGCGTGGGCCGATTAGCCAGCCCTGGCTGCGGTAGCCCTCGTTGGTCCAGGCGATGCTGCGCGCCGCCACCTGGGGCGCGGCGCCATCGTTGTCGCGGGTGAGCTTCACCAGCTCGTTCACGCGCCCGGCCGCGATGTAGGGCGCCTGCTCGTAGGTCTCGAACACCGACACCGCCGCGCCGCCGTCCGCGCTGAACACGATGCGGCCGTCGCGCGAGCCGCTGGCCGTGACCGCGCGCGAGAACAGGCGGCGCGTGCTGCGCGCCTGCGGGTCGACCGCGACCACCGTCATCTGGTCGCCCTGCAGGCTGGAGGCGACCAGGCCGGTCCCTTTCCAGGCCAGTCCGTTGAACGAGCCGGCAAAGCCGGGCGTGACGTCGACCGGCTCGCCGCCGGCCAGCGGCACCGTGAAGATGTCGCCGCCGACCGAGCCGAAGTCGCTCATCAGGCCGCCGACAAAGGCGACCGTGCGCCCGTCCGGCGACACGTGCGGCAGGCTGACCTGCATCTTCGGCGCGGCGACGATGCGCAGTGCGCCGCTGGCCGCATCGATGTGGCCGAGGGTGGCCACCCACCAGTTGTTGTCGCCGTTGCCTTGCGCGCTGGTGGCGATGAAGCCCTTGCCGTCTGGCGTCCAGTCGTATTCGTAGACATAGGTGCCGTCGGGCGAAACCATGCGCGCCTCGCCGCCCGCGCCTGGCACGATGGCGATGCGCTGGGCATCCTCGTTGACGCCGATCTCGCCGACCAGGCGCTCGCCCGCCTCGACCGCGCCGGTCTGCTTCTTCGCGCCGACCGTGGCCAGGAAGGCGATGCGGCTGCCGTCCGGCGACCAGCGCGCCGTGTTGGCCACGCCTGCAATCGTGGCCGCGGCTGCGGGCTGGCCGCCGCGCACTACCCACAGCGTGGCCGTGCCGGCCTGGGAATCGGCGGCGATGAAGGCCAGGCTACGGCGGTCCGGCGACCAACTGGGGAAATCATAGGAACATGCGGCGCAGGGGTCGTATTCGGCGGTCACCTTGCCGCTCGCGGCGTCGCGCACGACGATGCGCCCGTGGGGGCGCTGGCCGGGCGCGCCGGCGTCGGACTCGATGGCGGCGATGCGCTCGCCGTCGGCCGTGATCGCGACCGAACGGTAGTCGCGCAGCGCGGTTGGGGCGGAAGCCGTGGTGGCGGCCGTGGTAGTAGCCGCGGCGGCCAGGCTCGTGCCCACCAGGGCGCTGGCAGTCATGGCGCCGGCAAAGGCCTTGGTAACGTTCATTGTTCTCCTCCTCGTTGGCCGCCCTGGGCACGGGATATGCGCGGGCTGGCTCGTCGTTGTTTGATTTGGCGCAGTCTACGCGACATCTCCTGAGTTCGCCGCGCAACAATTCTTATGCAGATCGCATTATTTTGCCTTGAGGAAAGAAAATATCATGATGACTTCTTGCCCCAACGCTACACTTCCCGGGTAAACCGAGCAGGAGACAAGCATGATCTACAAAGACACCGACAACAAGGAACCGGTCCTCGCCATCCTCGAGAAGATGCTGAGCCTGGCCGGCGCGGACAAGAAGGCGCTGATCGAGCGCGAGCTGCGCATCATGCGCGCCGGCGTGAAGGGCGAGCGCGAGTCGGCCTACCTGATCGACTTCCACCTGAAGGATTCGACCCGCACCGCCGTCGTGCACGACCTGCGCCTGGTGCTCGACGACGGCCGCGTGGCCCAGATCGACCACCTGCTGATCCACCGCACGCGCCGCATCTACATCCTCGAGACCAAGCACTTCGCGCACGGCGTGAAGATCACCGAGCAGGGCGAATTCCTGCGCTGGAACGACTGGAAGAAGACCTACGAAGGCATGCCTTCGCCGCTGGCCCAGAACGAGCGCCATGCCCTGGTGCTGCGCAAGGTGCTGGAAACGCTGGGCCTGGGCGAATCGCCGATCGAGACCCTGGTGCTGGTGGCGCCCGAAGCGCGCATCGACCGGCCGCGCAAGTTCGACACCTCGCAGGTGGTCAAGGCCGACCAGTTCATGGAAAGGCTGCACAAGTCGCTGGAAGGCGCGCCGGTGCTGACGGTGCTCAGCGGCCTGCTGAAGAACACGGTGTCGGACTCGATCGGCGACATCGCGAAGAAGCTGGTGGCGCTGCACCGGCCCTCGACCTCGGACTACATGGCGCGCTTCGGCGTGCAGCGCGACGCGTTGATGCAGGCCGCGCCGGCACCGTCCAGGGCCGACCCGGCGCCGCCCGCCCCTGCCGCACCGGCGTCCGAGGCGCCGGCCGGCCGCGCAGCGGCGCCGCAGGAGCCGAACCCGGCCAGGCCGGCGCCGCCACGTTCCGCACCCTCCGCCAGTATGGAGCGGGAACCGGCGCTGGCAACGGTGGACGCGCCACGCGCCGGCCCGCGGGTGGTCATCCAGCCGCAGGGAAGCACTGCCCGGCCGATGGCGCACGCCGCCGCTGGCGCTGCGTCCACACACGCCGTCGACGCGCCAATGGCAAGCCATGACACGGCGGCGCAACCGCACGCCTGCCGCAGCTGCGGCGGCGCCGACCTGTCCATCGTCTGGGGAAAATACGGCTACTACTTCAAGTGCGGCGGCTGCGGCGGGAATACGCCGTTCAGCGTGGGCTGCGGCGGCGCCGACCACAAGGAACGCATCCGCAAGGACGGTCGCCACTTCTACCGCGAGTGCGCAGGCTGCGGCACCAGCTCGCTCTACTTCACCAATCCGCAGTAGGCACTGCGGACTGGTTCAGGGCTTCAGACCTTCGAGGCCGACAGCATGCGCTCGACGTAGCGCGCGATTATGTTCAATCGCGTCAAAACCCGCCTCACAGCGACCTCCCGCGAGCTAACGAACCCAAATACCGTCATATATACCGTAAATGGCTGAGTGCGACGACATTCGGCGACGAATCGCTTGTGCGCCGCGTGCGCCGACTAAGTTAAACCACGTCTCTATGCACCCAGCCACAAGTCGGCCTAATCCTGCTCGCTGACCCTGCAGCCTACACTCAGTCCCACGAGCATACAAATCGTCCCGTTAGTTCAGCTCAAGGGCAAATCGTGGTTGACCTAAACTTTGCATTCTGAAGTGTGCCCTAAGCAAAGTTAAAAGTTATCAAAATTTCTATATTTTATGTTAAAATATTGCTGCTGAGCCATATTTTCGCAAACGCTATAGCCACCAAGCACTGCCATCTGCGTAACTCCCTCCCTCCGCGATCATTTCGTTTCCCATAGGGGCGGCATGGTAGTGCATATCTCAACAATTACTGGAGTCTCTCATGACCGCAATTATTCCAACTACCGTTACCTCGTCTGCCACTGGTTTCCAGCCTGCTTTTGCGCCAGTTTGCACGAAGGACAGACATGCCTGCGCTCTAGGCGCAATTGCGACGCTCGTGTCAACAACGCTTGATGACGTTTGGAAAAAGGCAGAAGAACTAAGCTTGCCAAAAACTGGCCCTTTTTCCATTTCCTCGACGGAGACTTCATTGCAAGGCTCCTTGCCCAATATTCTTGGGTCGCAACGGTATGGAAGGAATGTGAGAAACCATCCCAGCTACCGGATCTGGCAATTGTTCTTATCGACTATGACGCTGAATGGGAAGTTGGACGTCATGCAGTTTTCCACCGCGCCAAAGGTAGTCACGATGCCAAAATCGTTGAATATATCATTGACCCTACTGCGCTTAGTACAAATCAAGTCGTGAGGACTGACATCTCCCTTTTGGCGCCAGCTTGGTACATCGGGGCGCATCCGATGAAAAATACCTCTACGAAAAAGTAAGAAATACGTCTACGAAAAAGTAAGTCTAAGCAGGCTGCGAACCTGCCACCTTACTTGTCTCAACTAATGATCGCGCGGAGCCCCTTCGCGCGATCATGACTATTGCACGAGCAGCTTGTAAGGGAAGAAATGAACCAAGAGGACGTTTGTCACCCTAAAAGCCGGAACAGGCGCACATTACTGTTCAGTTTAGGCAACATGATCTCTACTCATGGCGCTCTTGATCTACTTGATCGTATTGGGGCAAATGCTTCGATTTACCTCAGCAGCAATCAAGGGGGCGACCTTGGGACGATACAGATTAGTGACGCCGAGCAAAACTGTCACGCGATTGGAATCGGTAGAAGAGTGCTGTCATCATTCAGCGTCGGGCTGAAATGGCTTTGGATCATTACGGGCACAAATCGAGCCCGCACAACGTTACTACTTCCATCGGAGTACCGAGGATGAAGAGACGCGCAGACAGTGACTTGCATACGAACAAAACACAGAGAACGCGTCAGGCCGCGCCGTCGCAGCTTGTAGCTAACTTTTCAGCTGCAGCGCAGTCAAGCGCTACTACGCGCTCATATGACGTGAACATACGGCACTTCAAGCAACATGGTGGCACGATACCAGCCACTCCAGCAGCAACCGCCGAATACCTGGCACATTTTGCGGGCAGCCTATCAGTAGCAACATTACAGCATCGCTTGATTGCAATTCACCGAGCGCACATCGATGCTAACCTGCCTTCGCCAGCGAAAGATCAGTTGGTTAAGCGAACAATGCAAGGAATTCGTCGCACTCTGGGGGTTAAGCAGCGACGCGTAACCGCTCTAGTGAAAGACGATCTGCTCGAAATGGTCGTGCACATCGAACGTCAAGCGCCGATGCGCGCCGCACGTGATAAAGCTCTGGTGCTACTCGGGTTTGCAGGTGCATTCCGACGGTCAGAGCTTGTTGCCTTAACAACTGAAGACATCGTTAGGTACGACAACGGAATCGAGTTAACTATAACCCGATCTAAAACAGATCAAGAAGGGCTGGGTCGTACTGTCTTTATCCCGTACACACAAGGCAGACGCTGCCCGGTCAAAGCTCTGGAAGAATGGCTAATTGCATCAGGAATCGCCTCAGGGCCTGTATTTTTACGGCTGAGTCGGCATGATCGCATTGTAGGTTCAAAAGCTCTGACGCCGCAAACCGTCGCGCTCCTGATCAAGTCGTATGTCAAAATGATGCGCGGCGAGGAGGCGTCGAGGCACGTGGCAGGACACAGTCTTCGGGCTGGTTACTGTACTGAAGCGGCAGCGGTAGGGCTCCAGGCATATCAAATACGCGAGCAGACGGGCCACAGATCAGATGTGACGCTCGCACGATACATCAGGCCGGCTAATAAAAGAAAAATACCGAGTCTTCTTTAAAAGTAAGTGACGACCTCTTACCAATAACCTACCGCCGGGCTTTCGTGAAAGCGGTTACATTAAGACATGCTGTGTGATCCACACAAGACCAAACAGTCAAGCTTGTGCTCCGCAAGGCATGCAAGTCAATTAGACACAAAGCCCTTTGTGGGAGCATATAGTCGGGCACGTAGATGTGGGCAACGCAGCACCGTTGTGTACCTCCTCCTTGAGATCCCGCGCAAGCCGCCACCGCAAATTAGACGGCACCGCCACCGGCATTTGCGTCTAGTCTCCAAGCCCAATCGAAAGGCGAAACTAGATAGGATCGTTTTTGTTCATGGGATTACGAGGAATAAGATTATAGTTTTGATCAAAATACAAATTCGCATCAATCTTGAAATCCGGCGCATTTAGCAACGCAATCTTAACAGATTGAAGATCGTGAAAAACATTTAGCCACACGCTAATAAATCCCGTGATTTGCGCACTATCCACGATCGCTGCAATCGTTGCCTTATTAGATAAATACTCAATTCTACGATCGACCGCTATCTTCGTAGCCTTTTTACGCTCCAAATGGCGAGTGTCGCTATCACCTGTCGACGTTGAACGCTGATCTAAGGCGTAGAGCGCAATAGTGTTCTTAGCCCGCTGCGCTTGAGATTTTGAAAGAGTGCTCCGAGGTTCGATTAGCTGAGCATTCGGACCAACAATTGGACTGGAAAAAGCGAGCCAAGTATTATTGAGGTGAGGCCAATAATAATTTACCCGATACGGAATCAATAATTTGCTAGCCTTCTTCCTCGAATTGCAGTACGTGCAAGTCAACAGAAAATTGTTCCAGTTGCTTGCCAGGCGACGGAAATCGTCACGGGATTTTATGTGCTCGACAGCCAGAGAGTTATTAACTCGCATTTCACAAAAGTGGCAATATATTCCAGTCCGGCCAGTTAGATGCCGCTTTGCCCGTTTCCAATCATTGAAAACGTAATTTTTCCCACCGCTACTCGCGGGCCACCCCCCTTTGTTAATTGGTCTCATTTTTCTTAAATTGGGTTTCGAGTAAAAATGCCTTATATTCTGGGTCGTCGGTTTCGTCTACCAACGATTCACCTAACACTTTGCTGATTTCCTGATAGTCATCAAGCGTCAACTCGCCTTTTTCTTCACTGATCGCCGACAGCTTTAGCTGAGCATCTTTAACACGTTCTTCGAATTCGTCGCTCCGAATGCTGTCGACACCCATAACTTCAGTTACCACCTTGTTGAGAGGGAGCTCTTTTGGATCGCCATTAACTACTTTGTGATCTAAATCAATTAGCTCATCCGAGTCTAAACTTTGAACTATGAAAGGTGAATGAGTCGTGGCGACAAACTGAACTTTTGGAAAAGCTTCTTTTAACAATCCAACTACTGACTTTTGCCAATTCGGATGCAAGTGAAGGTCAATTTCATCGATTAGCACCACACCGGGCGTGTCACACACTGCTCGCTCCAATAGTTGCGGATTTAACTGAATACATCTATATGCTAAATCCGCAGCCATCCCAATCAAATTGCGATATCCGTCGCTCAGCTGGTTAAAAGCCAGCTTGCAAATAACTCCATCTTTATCCCGAAAATATCCCATCAAGCCATCAGCCTTGAAGTCGTACTCCATGTCTTCCCAACGCTTCCCTGGTATTAAGGAAAGGATGACATGTTTGAACGCTTTGAAATGGGCTATATCCTGTGGATTCTCGAACTTTTTTATCGTATCCTCTTGGGTCTTAAACCAAGACAAAAATTCTCGAGCTGAAGATTTATGAGATAGCGCATTCGTATAAGCGCGGACGACTCCCTCATCCTGCTTTTGATAACCAACTTTTTCATGTTCGGCCCAAAGTCTCCCTGTGCCGAGGTAAGCTATCAACGGAAAAACTATAGATTTCTCGTCACGCTCTGACTTAGGTTTTCTGCTTTCTTTAAGCTTTTGGCTAGCGATAGATCGGATCGAGGTAGCATCTTTGTAACTCGTGTTTCTGTTTGTTATCTCGCGCTTCCACGGGCGGATTTCTTGGCCATCAATTTCGCCGTGTGCTTCAATTACCACCGGCTTTTGAGGCCGAGGTTGCCCGTCCAAGGAAATAACCCGGATTTCGTCGGAATATATACAGCGTGAATTGACGCCCTCAATACCAAGAAAGAAACTGCCTAACGCCACCGCCAGGGCATCGAGAATAGTTGTCTTTCCTGTGGCATTCTCGCCAATAAACACGGTGAAACGCTTATTCAAAGAAAACTCGCTGTCTGCGATTCCTTTGAAATTCTTAATGCTAATTTTGTCTATTCTCATAATCCACACCACATATGATATCCACCCATTCAGCTTTCCTGATTTGAGTCTTAGAGTTCAGGCGCTCGGCATTTCAAGCCTTGCTCCATGTTATGAATGTCGTAAGTATCTAAATAAGGACAGTGCTAAGAGGCAAGAGTAAGGAAATTTCGAAGCACGCCCACTATATGCTGCAGCGCAACGTCGTTTCTACTAATTAGATAGCTGAAGATTTGTTTCTGCGTTGCTATCTTTTTCTGCTGAATGTAACTGTGAAAATCTTTGGCGCTAGTAAAATTTGTGCGCTGGGCTCGAAAGGGAAAGTCCAGATTCGTTTGACTGTCCGCATAGATAGCCTTTTCGACGCTCTCAATCGGAATTGTATAAACACTCGGGTGCGAGGTAAACTTCTCGTTTTTTTGATCCCCGTCAAGGATAGCAATAACTTTTTCCGGGGACGATAAGAATTGTTCCCGCTCGTTGTGCTTCATTAGTCCGACGACCTGTGTCCCTCCACCTACAAATATAACCTTGTAGCGAAAAAAACAGTCGTGACAAAACGTTTCTATTAAGGCTTCAATGAAGCCTAGAAGCACCTCGTCTTCGGTAAGAATATATCTATCCCACCCAGCAAATCCAAACAGCCGAGCTTTGGCATAGCTATAGGATGTTGGATTTATCGAAACAACGCCGTTATTCTCATTAACGTAAAACAGCTCACTGGCCTCGAGTTGTCGCATCAGGGCAAGTGAGTGTGTCGTGAACAAAATCTTTCGGTTATATCGAACACAGAAGGCTCTTAACCATCCCGCCAAATTAGCCTGCGCTGCCGAGTCGAGGGAAATGTCGATTTCATCAATGACGATGAGCCGGGCAGCTCCTTTGATGGTTCGATAAAGATTTATGAGAAAATACTCTCCAGAGCTTAGATAGTCTTCGCGAATATATGTCCCGTCGTTTTTTACGATGGCATAGTAGCTCTTTCCCTTGACCTTCACTTCCACCATACTTGAATAACGTGCAGTGCCATACATCGCGGTAAGGAAAGCAACGAGCTCTTCAGGAAATTTATGATTACGGAGAGCTATCGCCTTACGGATGTCTAAATCCGCCTCGCTAGCGCTCTTGAAGTAATTGAAACGTGTACCATGAGGCATTGGTAGCTCGGCTGCGATAAGGTCACGCAGAGCAGGCGGTATGATCTCCTTACAGTTTAAAGAACGGATTTTTTCGTCGTATTCAAATACAACCGTGTCCTCATCCAAGACATAGTTGATTCTGCTGGCAGCTGAAAAAGCGTATGGCGTAGCGGTCCTGACGAAAGTATCAGCACTGGCAAGATTACGGAGTGATCGAACTAATGTGGTTTTGCCGGTACCGTTTCGGCCTACTAGGCACACCAATCCAGGGGCCGACAAGTCCAAATCAAACGTCAGACTGACAACGTGCTGAATCGACTCAAGTGTTACTTGCAGGTGATTCACTGAGCAGACCTGTGGAGAAAGCTGTCTATTACGGTACTCCCAAACTTAGTTCTAAGTTTTTGCAGGTATGCCTGATCGGCCGAATAAACATAACTTATAAGCCCGCTCAGTCTCTGCAGACCCTCTTCCATCCCCTCGCTTCTTTCTTCTACGAATATTTTCGCTAACCGGGATCGGTCTGTCACATAAAAATGTAGTAGAGACTCGATCCTATTTTTAACATCACGATCCACAACAATATTGCCGGTTGGCAAAATAACAAGCCCGAGAAGCTTTACCTTTCTTCCAACTGTAGTGATTTTAGTTTTGCTATAGTTAATTCTGAATCCATCACCTAGCTCGGCTTTAAGGCATCCTTCGACTATTTCATTTGCATCTTCAACTGCCAGGCGATGACCCGCTGAAAGGATGATATCGTCAGCATAACGGGTATATATCCATTTTCGCTCCCTACTAACCGCGCCCAGGCGCTGATCGAATCCGAATAAGCAAGCATTACTCAGGATTGGGGATGTGGAATAGCCGATCGGCAGCTTACCGTCGATAGTTAGAACGTCGAGAATATGGTCAATATAATTAGGCAGGTCAGAGATAGGGGTATTAGCTCGGCTAAGGACCGCCTGAATTAGATCTGAAGTAATGCTTTCGAAGAAAAGCTCGAGATCAGTCTGATAGAAAGCGCGGCTATGAGCATGAGGTGTAACGGCCTGAAGCAGCGTTGCACCTTTGCGATAAGCGAACGAAACCGAGTGGTCAACCGGAAGATATTCAAGAAGAAATCCATTAAGAAAATAATGAAATTCTTTTAGAATTGGAGATGGCTTATATATGGTTCGATTTTTCCACCGAACGGGGCTGTAATGTTCTTCAGGCCTCAATGCCAAGAACTCCTCGAACCGATACTTTTCGTGATACATCGCATCAAACAGCTGATGCAGCGGCCTTAGAGTCATCGAGCAGTTCCTGAAATTCCTTCACGGTCGCAGGTAAGAATTTTAACTGCAAGTATGTAGGATGCATACGAAACGCCCGGTCGGGCGTAAGCCAGCGACCGGGCATGCGTAAGTAGATAAATCGCCCTAGGGACCAGACATTAGACCGGAGCTCCTCCTAGTCGCTGGTATGAGAAAATTCTAACACATTGGACGGGACTGGGGAAGCGGTACCCAAAAGGAGATGCTGCTTTGACCTGGAGTGTTGGTAAGTCGCGCTCGCCTAAATTTACGCCTTTTCGATTTGTATCGCTCGGCCTTAGCACACCTCAACGGTACTGCGACCTGAAGTGTACAATCGACAAGTGGATGAGCTAGCACGTAGTGGCAATCTGGTAACGAGCCCCGTTTTGCGGGCTCGTTACACTCCTGCGTCCCATACAGCCGTATGGCTTCGCACTCGTTATACATTTCTCTCTTGTGCGTCCAAGCGCTGGACCTCTGCTCGAGTTGTTTCGATGAGCTTGCCGCTTGCTGCCTGCAAACGCAACAACACGTAGCCAGCGCCGATGAGCTGTGCATCACGGTCAGGCAGATTCGGAAGGAGTTCTTGTATGTCAAATGCGCGTGCCGAAGCGAGGCGCCTCATGCCCAATGGTCCGCTATTGATAAGTTTCATCTCGGCGTCATGCAGCGACAGCACATGGCCCGTCGCCTCTTTTCGAGGTATCGAAGGTACAGCCGCCACTTGTACCAGTGGCAGGTCGTCATGGGCAGGTTCTAGCGTGCCAAGCCTCTTAGCTTGTGAGATCATCTTAGCTCCTTTCAAAAAGATTCAATGTAAAGGGCGAGGCGCACTTCGTCCATGACGAACTGCTGACAAGAAGTTTCACAGACAATCGCCTTCGCCGACGAACACTGATGTCGAACGCACCAAAGTTTCCGCTATGAAAAAATCGTTGGATGACAGCATTTCTACAGCAATCGTACATACGATCGACCGCCTAACTGAGTTTTTTGTTAGAGCTAGCGCAGCGAAAACTATTTGGAACAACGAATACATCGAACTCCTTCAGTTCGATCGGGTGATTCGAGACTTCTGGATCGATAGAGGTTTTACGGAAGACATACTGGAAGAGCGCTACTTGATCGATAGCGCCTGGGATCTTCTGCAATGCAATTTCCGGTTTGAGCGGCCTGCGGAATTTCTGTATGACGATCGGATCGAACGCGCGTTTTGCCAGAACATCGCTGAGTTTCGAAATCGTTATGTCAATGCATTTAGAATGATAGATCTTCCGGTATTGGAGAGATTACGGGCAGCCGAGCTTCTTCGTCCTTTCGAATTAGACTCAACCATTCAAGCAGCGTGCGGGCTTTTCAGTAAGGAATTTCGCTGCTTAAGTGAGCCATCAAATGGAGAACTTAAGCTCGTACCTACGGACCTTTCCGATATCATAGAAAAGCTACTTCGTCGTTATCCGATATTTTTGTATCCGTCGGCACGTATGTTTTTCTTTGCTCCGTCCGATGTCGGGATGAATTCTGAAGGATTTGCTCCTGCGTTCGGCGCCACCTACGACATAAGTGCTGAGGACTTCCTTGAGGCTCTTGATGAATACAAATTTCGTTTTCAAATGGCTCGCCGTTATTTTTCACCAAGTTCCGATGGCGCACGCCTTAGTTCAGATTGGAAGATAACTGATCAACTTGCTAAGGCATTTATCGGCAAGCCGACACGCTCTAATATATATGTAAGCCAAAAAAATAGTATCGCCGTAACCCTTTGCTCGATGCGCGTTTGGGAACTCGTTCACGCCGAGGGGAAGGACGTATCAGAGGCAATCGATGAGGTGGCGCAAGCTTTTGGAAAGCATGACAAGGCAGCCCGCAATAAAAAGGTTGCTGATCGCTATTTTAGGATCTTAGAAAAAATTAATGACGTCGCCGAGCAATATCGTTCTGAGTATGGGTGTGAATAGGCTTTATCTGAAGCACGGTTACAGAATCCTATTGAATTTCTATAGCGGCGACGATATCTCGACGCTCCGAATAATGCGCTTGAACTTTATTTTTTATTCGCAGGCATTAGTAATTCTAGCCAAATTACCTACCGGCCGAATACTGGCTTTCAACCAGATATTTACCTCTGATAAATTTTAATGCAGGACATCGGCCCGGGGAGGGTATGTATCCTTGAGCCTATGCAGAGTCATGCGGCAGTTGCACGTCGCTTACTACGCTTTCGCACTTTTCAACTAGCGATAACTGCGTGTTTTCGTTAATTTGCACATTACCCGTTAAATTCGAACTTATCCGAAATTTAAGAAGCGACATAATAGCAAGTCACTCTTGCTAATGCATATCGTTTCGGCCACCTCCAAAGTGTTTTCTCAAAGCGAGCTATCCAATACTCGAGTGAGCAGACTTCTCAAGTTTTTAGCTCGGCCAATGCAGATCGCACCGCCAGAATAATTTCTCCCTTGGGATCATCTATCTCAACGCTTGCCGTGCTGGTGTTGCCTAGTATAATAAATCCCTTAGTTGAGCCATCAAATCGTAACTGGACCTTTTCAAGCGTATATTTTCGATTCTGCGTTAGATCCTGATACGACGATCTGACATCGATCGTGCCTTTGACAATCATTTTGGCGGTGACATTTTCTTTCAGCGCTAACGAGTTAATCTGCACCGAATCTATCACCGAGCTGCGCCTTGATAAAATTTGGATTTTTTCGGCCCACGAAAGAACGTTTACAGGATCCGTAGATACCGAAAGCTGAAAATCGACGAGTTCCGACAACTGATTGATCAAAGCCTGGACGCTTCGCGGCGGCTCGTATAGCTCTATGCTCGGCTGTAGCGCCGAAACCCGAAATGTGCTTTTCCTAAATTCGACTCTATCAAAAAATAATTCTTTGCCGAACGGGTCGATGACTGAGTCTTTATATTCAATGCGTTCAATATACCTCGCCTCTAAAAAGTCATCTCGAACGCGATCAATAACAAAACCATGCTTAACCTCAGAGGTAAATGGTTTTGTTTTTATTCTGGCAGCAAGTGTGCCGACAGTTATCGGCCAGTCGGCGCTTAACCACCTATATCGAGCCATCAGTGCCCCCTGGGACGCCGCTCGGTTTGTTGGCATCCTCCTTAAGATCGGAAATGATCTTACGCGCTGTGTCTTCTAAGGAGGCAAATAGTGCAGCCTTTTCGGCGTCAAGCATTGGCGCTATCGACTTCCGGTGCCCGCCTTTATGTGCTCTGAATGCCCCCGTGATTCCGTACTTAAATCCTTTCCCATCTTTGCGATCTTGAAACGCTGCATCGAATTGCACAATGTCCGGGGGCTCACTCTGTATTTCAGCACGCCACGAAATCGCAGTGATATAAAATCCTCGATGTATGAGCTCTTTATATTCTTTGGACTGGACTAAGTTCTGGCCGCTAAGATGCATGCTGTGAACTACCGCAGCGAACATTAGTGCATCCGCACCTGCTTCGTCTTGATCCTCAAGATCCAACGCATCGTCGTATTCCCCATCCTCAGAGCGCTCCGATGAGACTTTTAAGCTCATCACGTTAATTAGTTTTAACCCGGGCATTTGAGAGATCAACTGCGTGAAAAATCGTGATTTTAGTGCCGCAGTTGTAATTCCAGTCAGTTCTATCTTGTCGACTGAAATACGTTCTTTTCGTTTGCGCTCGACTCTATCTGTTAATTCTGAAATGATTCTCTGCGCTTTTTCCGTCGCTGGCAGTCGAGCGATAGTACGTCCATCTTGCACAACGAATTCGATCTCCGCCTCTTGCCTTTCCTTTTGCAGTAAGCGCGTCTTTGTTCTATTGAACTCATCATATCCCACTCGCACTATATAGCTTCCGTTGCTAGCAGGCCGATGTGTAACGCGCTCCCTGTCACCAAATGAGCTTTCATAATCCGCGGTCGCCTCTTTGATCTCCTCAGGCGTGAGTAGCGCGTTAAGCCTTACAGAGGTTGTTTTCTCTCTGCGCGGTCCAGGGTCTCGCTTTTGCATTATCAAAGCAACGTCGTGGAACCCATGTGGCAATACGGAAATATAGTCTGCTAATTGTTCCCGCTCATCCTCTGGCGAGCAGAAGATGCCGCGATCTCGCAAAATTTCCCGGAGGACCGACTCCGTCAAACGCTGCTTTCCGGATATCAGTAAATCGTAGATATCGTTATCATTCGCACTGAGGTGATCCAAAAAGGAGGTCATGACCAAGTTCCCAAGTCGATATTGGAATAAGTTGTTTTAATATGCGACATTGTCTCATAGCGAATGTTTAAAACATATTCACCCAAGTCTGTTGCAGCACCAGCAAGCCCATCAACGTATTTTAACTTCGCTTTTTGAAACATCGGGGAGGATATTCGTGAAGCATCTAACGTCTTGATAACTACATCGGTACGGCCGTCCAAGAGATCGTACTTTCTTAGTGTGTCTATTAAGTACATGAACTCGTCCGGTGTTTCGCCATTACGTCCGTAGAAAACGACTACGCCACGTTGATCCAAGCCACGGGGGTCCCTGTGCTCCAGAATGATAATTGGAGAGGTGAGCGTTTCCAAAGTAGCCGCTTTGGCTTTTCTCACCTGCAAATTAGCTCGCCGCATCAACTGCGGATGGAAGTATGAGCAATACTCCGCAGATGGAATTTCAGGCTTTTTCTTCCCTCTCATGCGCTGAATTTCGTCACGGACGTTGTCGAGCCAAAATATCTCTCTTGGTCCAAGAATATATAATTTACTACCTCTCGGTAATAGCAGCGATTCCGGTGTGATACCCAGCAAAGTAGAGTTAAAGTCTTTATCGTACTCGCCGTCATGGTTATAAACGAAGAGCAGACCGCTAACAGCAAAGGTGACGTGTTCTTGGGTATGAAGTTGTCTCCATTCGTCACTTCGTTCTGCGCATGCAACTTGTTTAGCCAAGCTTTCGGCCGCTGCTTTGACCGCTGAAGAGGTGATCGAACCTTTTGCGTAACTTTTCAAATCACAGTGGATATATGTTTGACGAGCAGCGTATGGCTCATCGTAGTAGTAAACTACATCGCAAGGATGTGTCTTGACTTGGTGTATGTCTTGGTCTTCGCATGGCCAATCATGATTAGTTGGGCCAAGCTTATTCCAAAAAAATTCGCTGAACAGTTCGCTTGCCATAATTTCAGCCTGCTCAGCTGTATGATCGGTCTCCAAACATCCCCCTGTTGATTTAGCCTTGGTAAGCCTCGTGATATGCGCAAGGCGACTAACGCCATTGCGTTCTACCAAGTATAGCTGTTATCGGGAGGTTATTACCAACAAGAAAAGTTGTCGTTAGACGGTCTGGTTGGAAGTCAGACAGTCGTTTCACTTGGTTGAAGTCGACTGGAGCGAGCAACCCGCTCCCCTACTTCAGCGAATTTTAGCGATGCGCGGAAGGTAGATTTGCAGGTTCGCGAGACGCGTTTGCTAGCGCTTGGTCATATAGCCCATACATAGTTCTTCGCAAGGCGTCCCAACTCGATCGCGCAAAAGCCCAGTCTGTGTTCTCGGGCGCAGGATCAAAATCCCCACGGTAGACCAGGCGACCAACCAGCTCAGCAGATCTAAGCTTCTTATGAAGTGTCCAAGGGATGACTATATCGACCTGCGCCTTGTTCATGAGGGCCCTGCGTAGTTCATAGAAGCGATTAGTCGGACGAGCGCTAGTGAGCACCGTCTTAGCAGCCCTAGGGTCGCGTCCGTTCAGGTAACCGCGAAGAATATGGGTTTCCAATTCGGTCAACCTCGCGAAAACTTCTGGGCGAGGCGCCTTGCAGCGAAGATCGTCGTCGAGGTGGAGTGTCCCGCGGACCAGTTCATTGAATAGCTGTTTATACCGCTCCTCAGCGTACGCATGTCGCCAACTCTCTGCTGAGGTGAGGCCACGCTTCTGCAAGAGCCGAGCCCCTAACTTAACCTCAATGCGGACGATGGTTGGAGAGAGTGCCCGCAACGCCGAAATCGGCGTGCCTTCTTTGAAGGCACAATGAGACAGATCGGTCTTGTTGTAGATGGTGAGTTCATAGTCGCCTCGATCAATGTAGACCGTGTCGTTGCTTGAACTGAGAACGGTGCATTTGTCGCCGTACAGAGCTCTGCCCACATCACGAACTGCTTCAACCAAGCTGCGCGCGTCTGCCATTCCAGCGCATTCCTGAGGATATGACAGAGTTACACCTGCAATACGTATGTCGGCGAGTGTGAGCTTGTCCAGCTCTATACCAGGCACGCCGGATTCAGCCATCCAGATCTTCAGAAGGTAGAACGCGGACACGGCTGCCGCAAACACGCTTGTGCCGTGAACCACATTCTGACCAGCTACAGCATTTGGAATGTTGAGACTGGCCTCGATCTTGGTCGGGACGAACTCCCCGTCTATTAGTTCGGTTCGCGTCCGCCAAGAGGTCTTGGCATCGCTCAGTGGGCTCTTCTGCGTTGACTGTTTGTCATACTGACGTTTGACCACGCCCTGCGGACTAATATCGCGTCCGATGGTTGCATCAATGTCCATGCGAGCTTGTCTGCTCATCTTGGTAAGGTCGAGAACGGCGCGGATCGAATCGGTCATACTGAACTCCGGTTAGCGTTAACCTAACCAGGCGATGCTTTGGTACTAGCTCCTCTGGTTAGGCGCATGGACAATCTGATATTGGCAGTCATGCGGAAGTGAATCGGCAGCTAGCGTTTGAGTTCGGTACGTTGATGGTGCCGTAGCGGTGGCGCGCGTCGCTGCAAATTGACAACCATCACATGATTTTTCGCACTTTATATAGCATGCAAAGTCATACGCGACGCACATCATTCAAACTGAGCACAAACGCGTCTGAAGGGCCGGCGGAGCCCTCCGCAAGCCGCTTTGACATGAACTACGCTCACATTGCTCATACTTAACCGTGACAGTTAAGTGCCTTGAGAAACGGTAGACATAGACCGAACCGGTCTATGTCTTGCGCTTTGCCGAACGCTTTGACAGATCACCTAAGCATGCGGCGGAACGATCTTCAACTGGGGCGGGCTGCGCTCGACCACCTATGATAGAAAACGTTCTACTACGGACCTTCACTAATGGGCCCGTCTGCGCTTTCTGCTTTCTCATCGCATTGTTGAGCCTAAGGCGATCCGAAATAGCTTGCTTTTCAGCAGCTGTCGGCCCGGGATCGTCTGCCCGATCGGACCATTCGGTTGGCTTACTGACACTCGGCCCCGCCCGTACAACTGGTGTCGAATCTCCCTGCGATACGCTAGGCGCCGGGCTCGCCTTGCGAACAATCTTACGACGAGCGGGGTTCGCCTCAAGACCCGTCTTTTCGACTGACTTACGCGCAGCCATCCAATGCTGAATTTCAGAAGACAGCCATCCTACAGCGCGAGCCCCGAGTGCCGTTCGCATCGGAAAGTCTCCTGCTGCCATCATGTTGTAGATCGTCGCCCTAGAGAGACCAGTAACCGCAGTTACCTGCTTGATCCTGAGGTACATGTCGTCGGTCACTTAGCCTCCACACCATTCATTTTCGCTGTACGCGCGCTGTCAACGTAATCAGCCCAGTACTGCATCATCGTACGTCGATCATCGATAAATTCGGCATGATTGTATGCTCTTCGGACCTCGTTTCGCTCCACATGCGAGAGCTGCCGCTCGATAATATCGCCACGAAAGCCACTCTCGTTCAGGATAGTGCTGGCGGTAGCCCGAATCCCATGTGGTGTTAGCAAGCCGTCGTACCCCATACGTTTGAACATCATGTTCAAGGTGCTTGCACTCATAGGCTTATCGAGGCTTGAGTTACTGGGGAAGAGGTAGGCTGATCCGGAGCACAGCGGTTTGAGCTCGCGGAGCATGCGGACGGTTTGTTCGCTCAAAGGCACTTGATGCCCCCCATGTCTGCGCCCCTTCTCCTCGGTTGGCATTTTCATTCGTTCGGCAGGGACAGTCCAAACATTCATATCGAAATCGAACTCTTCCCACTTTGCGTGGATGAGTTCCCGTTTTCGTACGAACGTCAGAAGCAGCAAAATGGCTGCCGACTTGGTGGTGAGGTAACCGGGATAGCAGTCCAATGCGGCAAGAAAGCCGCCGAGTTCGGAAGCCTTGAGCCACGCGCGATGCTGCTTTGCAGGCATGTCGCCATCGGCCCATCCTACAAGGCCACGCGCGACATTCAAGGAAACCATCAGTTTGCGCTTTCCGTAGTCAAAAATCTGCACTGCAGTCTGACGTACGCGGTCAGCGGTTTTTGCGCCCGACCGCGCGCGCGCGCCTTCGAGCACGGCGAGAAGCGTCTCGCTCGAAATTTCGCTCAATGGCAGCCGCCCAATGTATGGCGAGAGGTCTCGGCGCATGTAAAGGCTATGGGTCTCCCTCCATACCGCTGAACGACGCGCCTCTTTTCCAGCAAACCAGGCTGTAGCCACATCATCGAACGTGTTGCTAAGAGCATTACGCCGCTCGAGCTTCTGCATCTTCTTTTGTTGCGCCGGATCTGTTCCGTTTGCCAGTGCCGCACGCGCATCAAGGTGCTTCCTGCGCGCGGTCGCAAGGGAAACGTCTGGATACCTTCCGAAAGTAACAGTAACCCGCTTCCCGTTTGAACGGTAATCATAGCGCCACGATTTCAAGCCCGTAGGGGTGACGTACAGGTACAACCCCTTCTCATCGGCGAATTTCTGCGCCCTCTCGACAACTCGAATAGCCTTGACGCTTCGGTCCGTCAGCTTGACGGTATTTGCTTTAATTGACGTGTTCATACCGTCAATCATACCGTCGAGCTTTCAATAGATCAATCTGTCTAAAGCTGTCCAGCAGGAATGCAAACCCTTGAATTTTATACGTTTTTATTCAGCGCGAGACGGTATTAGATGCTCCTAGCATGCGCTCGACGTAGCGCGCGATCAGGTCGATCTCGAGGTTGACCTTGCTGCCTGCGCGCAGGTGCTTCAGGGTCGTGACCTCGATGGTGTGCGGGATCAGGTTGATCGAGAAGCGGCACACCTTGGCGCCGTTCGCTTCCAGGTCTTCCACGCGGTTGACGGTCAGCGACACGCCGTTCACCACCACCGAGCCCTTGTAGGCCAGGAACTTGGCCAGTTCCTGCGGCGCATCGATCACCAGCTCGTGCGATTCGCCCACCGGCGCGAAGCTGTGCACCGTGCCCAGGCCGTCGACGTGGCCCGACACCAGGTGGCCGCCCAGGCGCTCGGCCAGGGTCAGGGCCTTTTCCAGGTTGACTTCGCCGGCGGCGTCCAGGCCCGCGGTCTTGTTCAGGCTTTCGCGCGAGACGTCGACGGCGAAGCTGTTATCGGTCTTGGCGACCACGGTCATGCAGGCGCCGTTGATGGCGATCGAGTCGCCCAGGATGACGTCGCCCAGCGGCAGGCTGCCGGCGTCGATATCCAGGCGCACGCCCGCGTCATGTCCACCCGCCAGCGGCGAGACCGAAGTGATGTTGCCGACAGCGGCGACGATTCCAGTAAACATACGGCTTGATTCCTCAGGTTGATTCTAGGGGTTGTTCTTGTTGTTCGAAGCGGGCCAGGATGCGCAGGTCGGCGCCGACCTGGCTCACGCCGTGAAAGCGCAGTGCGTGTTTATCGGCCAGCCGGGCCAGTGGAGGCAGCGCGAACATGCCCTGCCCGGCGCCGATCAGGCTCGGCGCCAGGTAGACCAGCAGCTCGTCGACGCAGCCTTCACGCACCAGCGAGGCGTTCAATTTCGAGCCGGCTTCGACATGGACCTCGTTGATCTCGCGCCGGCCCAGTTCGCGCATCAGGGCCGGCAAATCGACCTTGCCGGAAGCGTTGGGCAGCACGATGATTTCATGGCCAGCATCACGCAGCTGCTTCGCCTTGTCGCCATCGTCGACTGCAACCACGATCCAGCACGGCGCGCCCTGCAGGATGCGTGCATTCAGGTCGATCTCGAGGCGGCTGTCGACGATCACGCGGCGCGGCTGGCGTGCATTGACCACATCCATGTCGATCCCGCGCACCGTCAGTTGCGGATCGTCCGCCTTCACCGTGCCGATGCCGGTCAGGATGACGCAGGCGCGGGCGCGCCAGGCATGGCCGTCGGCGCGCGCCTCGGGCCCGGTGATCCACTGGCTTTCGCCATTCTCCAGCGCCGTGAAGCCGTCCAGGCTGGCCGCCGTCTTCAGGCGCACCCAGGGCAGGCCCTGGCGCATGCGCTTGAAGAAGCCGATGTTCAGTTCGTGGGCTTCGCTCGCCAGTTCGCCCATCGCCACCGCGATGCCGGCCGCTTCCAACTGGGCCATGCCGCGCCCGGCCACCAGCGGGTTCGGGTCGCCCATCGCCGCCACCACGCGCCCCAGCCCGGCCTCTACCAGCGCCTTCGAGCAGGGCGGCGTGCGGCCATAGTGGCTGCAGGGCTCCAGCGTGACGTAGGCAGTGGCGCCGCGCACGTCGTTGCCGCGGGCGGCGGCGTCGCGCAGGGCCTGGATCTCGGCATGGGCCTGGCCGGCCGGCTGGGTATGGCCGGCGCCAATCACGTCCCCATCCTTGACGATCACGCAGCCGATGCGCGGGTTCGGCGCGGTGATATACATGCCCTTTGCGGCCCATTCCAGGGCCAGCGCCATGCCTTCGGTATCGCTCTTGATTTGCACTGTGTTCAATGTGGTTGGTTCAGGAAGGCGCCTCGGCGCCTTCGCAGTTGGCGTCGCGCTGCGGATCGCAGACGCGGGCGCGGCCCAGCATGTTGATTTTAATACGCCGGATCGCACTGCCGTAGAACAGCGACAGCGTGCCCCAGCGCGCCGACGCGCTGCTGGTATCGCTGCAACTGCGCCCGGCGCCATTGTAGGCGATGTAATACGGCGCTGCAGGACTGGTGAAGGCAAAGACCGACGCCACGCCGCTCGGCAGCGGCCCGTGCACGGCGATGATGTCGTCCGGCGGACCGGGTTCGCCATCGCCGTCGCGGTCGGCGAACACGGTCCAGCCGCGCGCCCACTGGGTGCCCTCGGGGTCGCGCGGCACCATCTTCACGCGCTCGTTGCGCGCAATGGCCTGGGCACGCGCCAGGTTGATGGCGCCGAACAGATCGTTGGTGGCGCTGCGCACCTGCTGGGCGTGCACCAGCGCCTGCAGGTTGGGCAGGCCGACGGCGAGCAGGGTCGCCGCGATGGCGGTGACGATGATGAGTTCGGGCAGCGTCATGCCGCGCTGTGGCTGTGTGCTCATGGCCAGCAGCGTGACGAGGTGCCGCTGGCGCCCTGCTCGCCCGTGCTGCGCATGCTGAGCGTGCCGCATGCGCTGTCGCGGTAGCTGGCGTCGACGTTCGGCGTGCCCGGCGTGGCGACGATCTCGACGCAATCGCGCAGCGCACTGTCCGGGCAGGCGCGCGCCTCGAGTTCGTAGGCGCTCTCCGGCGCGTGGTTGCCCGACCACCAGCGCTGGCCCTCGACCGGCGCCGCCGCCGAGAACGCGACATAGCTATGGTGCAGCGCATGGTGGCGTTCCTGCTGCTGCATGGCGTCGATCAGCGCCACCTGCCCTTCGATGCGGCGCATCGTCGCCAGGTGCTCGGCATAGCCGGGATAGGCGATCGCCGCCAGGATAGCCAGGATCAGCAGCACGACCATCGTTTCGATCAGGGTAAAGCCGGGACTGCGGCACATCGTCGTTCTCCTTCGCTTGAGGGTGGATGTCAGAGCGTGGCGGCGTGCAGCTCAGGCCAGTTGGCGACCTCGCGCCAGCCCAGGCGCCGCGCGGGCGCGGTGGCGCTGGCGCGGCGGTAGTGGCCCTGCAGGACCACGCGCGTGGCCTCGCTGGCGCCGAAGCCGATGGCGGTGATGCGGTAGACCGGATCGGCCGCCGGGTAGTCCAGCAGTTCGACGATGTAGCGCGGCGGCCGGGCCGGCAGCAGGCCAAGGCCGGTCGGCATCGCGGCGCCGGTGAAGCGGCCGTATTCGACCGACGCTGCGCCGGCGAGATCGACCGCCTGCCACGATGGAATGCCCGGCGCCGGAACGAGTCGGCACAGGCCCGCATGTTCGGCGCTGCCGGCACAGGCGGCGATGAAAGCGGAAGCGTTTGCCGCGACGAAGATCGCAGTACGCGGCGAGGCCGGACCTGCCGCGCCGGCGATATCGCGCTCGGCGTCGAACAGCGCCACCTGCGCCGACTGGTGGGCAATATGGCGGTCGCGCTCATGGCGTGCCGACTTGACGGCGGCCAGCGACGCCCGTGTGCTGGAAACGGACATCATCAGAACGGCCAGCATCAGGAACAGGACCGTGACCAGCGCCGCGCCGCGCTCGCGTTCTTTTCGAAGGGTATCCATTGCGGTCTCAAGGGACGGCGGCGCCGGTTGCATACACGGCAGTGAATAGCCTTCGCAGCGGTTGCCTGGGTGCACCCTCGCCGCTAGCGAGCTCGGCCTGTGTCAGGCGCACACCCGGGTCGCCCGCCGCGTGCGCATCGCTGTACGCCTGCCCGAACAAGTCGTAGCCAGCCGGGGCCGCCACTGTCGATGGCCGCTCGCCATGCAGCAGCAAGGCCACCTTCACATTCGTCACCCGCTTCCACCAGGTTTTGGCATTCCGGTCCGCTTCCAGGTCGGCGGGCGTGGCGCCGCTCGGCGCCAGCGCCGCATCGAGCGCGTTCAGCGCGCTGGCGTTCACGAAACGGTTGGCGATGCCGTCGCGCGGCGTGTCGGTGTCGATGCCGTACAGGACCTGGAAACCATCGACGCCGGCCACCACCGCATCCGCGCCCCAGCTCGTCGTGCCGCGGTACTTGCAGCGCAGTTCATCCTGGCCGTCGCCGTTGCGCGCCACATAGAAGATGCTCCAGCCGTCCTCGGCTTCGTGCACCGGAAAGCCCGCGCAGTTGAGCACGCTGCCGTCGCCATCCGGCCCCGCCCCGGCGCCGCCGTAGCGCACCGCCAGCACGTCGCTATGGTTGACGCTGGCAGGAAACGGACTGTCGATGCCGAAGCTGGCCTTGCCGATCGAGCGATCGTCGAGACCCAGCAGCGGAGCCGGCGCAGCGGGGGCCGGCCCGGCGGCGCCCAGGCGCTCCCAATCGGCAAAGGCGCCCTGGCGCACGGCGCGCCCGATGACTTCGAGCGCATAGCGGCCGTTGTCGTCGATGGCAGCCGCATCGGCATGGCCGGCATACGCCGCGTTCGCGCCAAGCAGCAAGGTGGAACCGGCCAGCAGCACGCCGAGACCGAGCGACAGCGCCACCAGCAGCTCGACCAGCGTCATGCCACATTGACGGACCGCGGCCTTCATCCCGGCACCGCCATCGTGACAAAGGCCTGCGCGCCGCTCGCCGGCTGCCCCTGGCGCGCGTGCAGGCGCCAGCCGAGCTTGATGACGATCGGAGCTTGCGCCGAACTGACGCACTCCCAGTCGGGCGCCTGCAAGGCCGGATTCCACACGGCGGCATCGCGGCAGACCGCGATACGGCCACCCGGGAAAGCACGCTGCACGAGGCGCGCCGTTTCATACAGGTCGAAGCGGGCCAGGCTGGCAGGGTCGCAGTCGGCGCCATCGAAACACTGCACGGGCGCGGCGTCCGGGTCGCCGTCGTCGGCGTCGTAGTCGAGCTGGAGGTAGGGGTTGGCCGCGTCGGGCAGCGCCATCTGCGCCGGATTGGCCAGCATGCGCGCCGACAGCGAGGCCGCCAGCTGCACGGCTTCGGATTCGAGCGCAGCCTGTTCGCGCAGGCGCGCCACGGTCGATTGCGTGGCCGCCGCACCGATGGCGCCGACGGCCAAAATGAACATCGCGACCAGTACTTCGACCAGCGTAAAACCCTTGGCACCACAGCGTTGCACGGCCACCTCCACAGGTTCAAGGCGCGGGAAATCCGCGCGAGCTGTGAAGTTATCAGCGAGCTAAGGTGCACCCATGCGGCCGCTCAAGCGTGCGCGCTTGCCAAACTTGTGTGTGCCAGGGTCGCGTAGAACCGCGGATTTATTTGCGCGGATGCCCGACTTCGGCAAGCGCCTGCTGGAACTCGGCGAGGTCCTTGAAGTCTTTATAGACGGAGGCAAAGCGGATGTAAGCGATCTCGTCGAGCCGCTTGAGTTCCTGCATGACCAGTTCGCCGACATAGCCGGTATCGACTTCGCGGCGGCCGCTGGTGAGCAGTTTTTCCTCGATCGAGGCGACGGCGGCGTCGATGGCTTCGGCCGAGACCGGGCGCTTGCGCAGGGCCAGCATCAGGCTGCCGCGCAGCTTGCTGGAGGCAAATTCGGTGCGGCTGCCGTTTTTCTTGACGATGATCGGCATCGACAGTTCGATGCGTTCATAGGTGGTGAAGCGCTTGTCGCATTGCACGCAGCGGCGGCGGCGGCGGATGGCGTCGCCTTCCTCGGATACGCGCGTATCGAGGACCTGGGTATCTTCATGCTGGCAGAACGGACATTTCATGGGGCGCCGATGGTGCTGATGATGCGGATGGTGCGGGGTGATGCAAGGAACGGCGCCATGCTTCCGGCGCCGTTCCTGAACTCTACTACGTTTGCAGCGTCGTGACGATTACGCTGCGTACACCGGGTACTTGTCGGTCAGGACCTTGACTTCGGCCTTCACGCGCTCGATGGTGGCGGCGTCGTGCGGGTTGTCCAGCACGTCGGCGATCAGGTGGCCCACTTTCGCCGCGTCTTCTTCCTTGAAGCCGCGGGTGGTGAAGGCCGGGCTGCCCAGGCGGATGCCCGAGGTCACGAACGGTTTCTGCGGGTCGTTCGGAATGCCGTTCTTGTTGCATGTCATGTGCGCCTGGCCCAGGATCGCTTCGGCTTCCTTGCCGGTCAGGCCTTTCGCGCGCAGATCGACCAGCATCACGTGCGACTCGGTACGGCCCGACACGATGCGCAGGCCGCGCTCGATCAGGGCGTCGGCCAGGGCCTTGGCGTTCTTCACGACCTGCTGCTGGTAAGCCTTGAACTCCGGCGACAGCGCTTCCTTGAAGGCGACTGCCTTGCCGGCAATCACGTGCATCAGCGGGCCGCCCTGGATGCCAGGGAAGATCGCCGAGTTGATCGCCTTTTCGTGCTCGGCCTTCATCAGGATGATGCCGCCGCGCGGGCCGCGCAGCGACTTGTGCGTGGTCGAAGTAACGAAGTCGGCGTGCGGCACCGGGTTCGGGTACTCGCCTGCGGCGATCAGGCCGGCGTAGTGGGCCATGTCGACCATGAAGTAGGCGCCGACTTCCTTGGCGATGCGGGCGAAGCGCTCGAAGTCGATGCGCAGGGCGAAGGCCGAGGCGCCGGCGATGATCATCTTCGGCTTGTGCTCGCGCGCCAGGCGTTCCATGGCCTCGTAGTCGATGTCTTCCTGCTCGGTCAGGCCGTAGGAAATGACGTTGAACCATTTACCCGACATGTTCAGCGCCATGCCGTGGGTCAGGTGGCCGCCTTCGGCCAGCGACATGCCCATGATGGTGTCGCCCGGTTTCAGCATGGCGAAGAACACGCCCTGGTTGGCCTGCGAACCCGAGTTCGGCTGGACGTTGGCGGCTTCCGCGCCGAACAGTTGCTTGACGCGGTCGATTGCCAGCTGCTCGGCAACGTCGACGTATTCGCAGCCGCCGTAGTAGCGCTTGCCCGGATAGCCTTCGGCGTACTTGTTGGTCAGCTGCGAACCCTGCGCCTGCATCACGGCCGGCGAGGTGTAGTTTTCCGACGCGATCAGCTCGATGTGATCTTGCTGACGGGTGTTTTCCTTCTGAATCGCATCCCACAGTTCCGGGTCAACATTGGCCAGCGTGTGATCTTTTGCAAACATGAACAAAACTCCAATCGATAAGAGAACCAGACAGGGCAGAGCCGGATCGGCAGGAAGCCTGGACGCAACCGGCCGCGCGGCAGAGGTCTGCTGCGCGTGCACTTTGTCGGTTGCCCAGGCGAACGGCGGATGAGGTCTCACGCTCCACGGTGGTAGCCACCTTGCCGCAGAGCCAGGCCCGTGCGGTTTTCGCCAGTCACGTGAGACGCAAATGGAGCTCGGATTGTATGTGATGTGCCCATTCAGGGCAAGGAAACTGCCCGGCTGCCTGCAAGTGGCCTTAAAGAGCTGGCAACATGATTGTTTCGGCTACAATCATCGGGTTCAGCCAACCCGAGGACTCATCATGATCGTTTTCATCACCGGCGCATCGGCCGGCTTCGGCGCCGACATGGCGCGTACGTTCGTCCGCAACGGCCACCAGGTCGTGATGGCGGCGCGCCGCAAGGACCGCCTCGACGCCCTCGCCGCCGAGCTGGGCGAATCGGCGCTGCCGGTGGAAATGGATGTGACCGACAAGGCCTCGATCGAGGAAGCGCTGGCCCTGCTGCCGCAATCCTGGCGCCCGATCGACGTGCTGATCAACAATGCCGGCCTGGCGCTGGGCACCGCGCCAGCCCACGAAGCGCCGCTGGAAGACTGGGAAACCATGATTGCCACCAATTGCCAGGGCCTGGTGACCATGACCCGCGCCATCCTGCCGGCGATGGTCGAGCGCGGCAGCGGGCTGATCATCAACCTGGGCTCGGTGGCCGGTCATTACCCTTACCCGGGCGGCAACGTATACGGCGCCACCAAGGCCTTCGTCGAGCAATTTACCCTGAACCTGCGCGCCGATCTGGTCGGCACCGGCGTGCGCGCCACCAACCTGGCGCCGGGCCTGTGCGGCGGCACCGAGTTCTCGAACGTGCGCTTCAAGGGCGACGATGCGGCCGCGGCCAAGGTGTACGAAGGCACCACGCCGCTGACCGCGCAGGATATTGCCGATACGGCGTACTGGATCGCGACCCTGCCGCCGCACATCAACGTCAACCTGATCGAGCTGATGCCGACTTGCCAGGGGTTCTCACCATTCAACATCAAGCGCGCGTAGTCGCTCGACGTTACGGATGGGATTGCTGTTGTAGGGTGGGCACTCGTGCCCACGCGGTATGGGACTCATGCCTACATGTCTGCTGTTTTCGTCCGGTCTGCTCAAGAGGTCGAGCCGCGTGGGCACAAGTGCCCACCCTACCACGGCAGCTATGCGATTACCCGCGACGAATACCGCTGGCCTGGAGCATATGCACACCGTGCGCCCCACCTCTGATAATTGTGAGAAAGTGTTACAGTTGTTGTCTTGACAGGGTTGCATCTCGTCTACTACCTCGCAATCCTGGCAATTCACCAGCATGCGCCTGGTCGCGCTCTCCATCCGCCATGTTCGCTGGAGTACATATGCGGAATCGAATAGCGTAAAATGTTTCCTATTATCATTTATGGCTTGTAGCATGCCCTCCGTTTTCACCTGGCCTGTCAGGGTCTATTACGAAGACACCGACGCCGGCGGCATCGTGTTCTACGCGAATTACCTGAAGTTCTTCGAACGCGCGCGCACCGAATGGCTGCGCGCGGCGGGCATTGGCCAGCAGGACCTGATCGCTTCTGACAATGCCGGCTTCGTGGTGAAAAGCGCCACCATCGACTACCACGCGCCGGCGCGCCTGGACGACGAAATCACGCTGACCCTGGCGGTCGAAAAGCTCGGCCGCGCCTCGGTGCAGTTCGCGCAGAAGGCCTATCGCGGCGACCAACTCCTGGCCGAAGCCAGCGTCAAGGTCGGCTGCGTCGACCTCGCGTCTGTACGGCCGCGCTCGCTCCCCGGCCACGTGGCTGATAAAATGCGTGCCGCTTAAATAAACCGACAATATTGCCCAACCGATGACCCCGACCCACGACCTTTCCTTCATTGCCCTGATCAGTAACGCGCATATCCTGGTGCAGCTCATCATGCTGTTGCTGTTGCTGTTGTCGGTCTTCTCGTGGTCGTACATCTTCCGCAAGCTGTTCGCGATCCGCGCCGCACGGCGCCAGACCGAGCAGTTCGAGCGCAGCTTCTGGGCCGGCGGCAACCTGCACACCCTGCACCAGAGCGCCAGCGCCCAGCGCGACCAGAGCGGCGCCCTGGCCCGCATCTTCGAAGCCGGCATGGGCGAGTTCATCAAGGGCAAGCAAGCCTCGCGCGACGCCCTCGACATGGGCGCAGTGCTGGACGGCGCCCGCCGCGCCATGCGCGCCGCCTTCCAGCGCGAACTCGACGCCCTCGACCTGCACCTGAACTTCCTGGCGTCGGTCGGCTCGGTCTCGCCCTACATCGGCCTGCTCGGCACCGTCTGGGGCATCATGAACGCCTTCCGCGGCCTGGCGAATGTCCAGCAGGCGACGCTGGCCGTGGTTGCACCCGGCATTGCCGAAGCGCTGATCGCCACTGCCATCGGCCTGTTCGCCGCGATTCCTGCCGTGGTCGCCTACAACCGCTTCACCCACGACATCGACCGCCTGGCGATCCGCTTCGAGAGCTTCGTCGAGGAATTCTCGAACATCCTGCAGCGCCAGTCGCGCTGATAGTCAGGAGGAACCGACATGGCCTATTCCGGCAGCAGCATGCGCAGCGGGCGCCGCAGCAAACTGAAATCCGAGATCAACGTCGTGCCCTACATCGACGTGATGCTGGTGCTGCTCATCATCTTCATGGCGGTGCCAGCGAACGAGACGCCAAATGTGGTGAATTTGCCACGCGCCGAAAAGTCGACGCTGCCGCCTGACACCTATATCCAGATTTCGATCAAGCCGAACGCGGAACTCTCGATCGGTGTCCACGGCAAGGAATCGACGCCGGCCGAAAGCATGGACAACCGCGCCGCCCTGCTCGCCCGCCTGCGCACCCTGCACCAGGACAACCCGGATTATCCGGTGCTGATCGCCGGCGACCGCGAAAGCAAGTACGAGGAAGTGATCGAGATGATCTCGGAAGCGAAGAAGATGGGCATTGCCCGCGTTGGCCTTGCCACCCAGTAAAGAGTCATACCAGTAATGAAGCCAGCTTCCCCCGGCGCCCCATACACGGTGCCGCCCGAACCGAGCCGCATGCCAGCGATCCTGCTGGCGCTGGCCGTGCACGCCCTGCTGCTGGCCTTTTTGTATTTCGGTATCAGCTGGCAGAGCAATACGCCGATCTCGGTCGAGGCGGAAGTCTGGGACATGAAGGTCGAGACGGCCGCCGCGCCGCCGCTGCCGGCGCCGGTTGTGGAACCTGAGCCGGCACCCGAGCCGGAACCGGAACCCGAGCCAACGCCTGCCCCACCGCCGCCACCGCCGGCGCCGAAAGTGGTGGAGCCCGAGCCAGTCAAACCGACTGCGCCGGACATCGCGCTCCAGCGCGAGAAAGAACGCAAGCTGGAACAGGCGAAGAAGGAACGCGAGCGCGAAATCGCGGAACAAAAGAAACGCGAAGAACGCGAAGAACAGCGGCGCAAGGAATTGGCCGAAGAGAAGCGCCGCGAGGATGCAAAGGAACGCGACGAGCAGAAAAAGCGCGAAATCGCCGAACAGAAGAAAAAAGAAGAAGAGAAGAAGAAAGAAGCCGAGAAGAAGCTCGCCGTCGAGAAAGAAAAGGCTGAGAAAGCCGAAGCCGACAAGAAAAAGAAACTCGCCGCCGAAAAAGCCGCGAAAGCAAAAGCCGACGCCGCCGAAAAGGCCCAGCTCGATAAACTGCGCGACCTGGAACTCAAGCGCATTGCGGGCGCCGCCGGTTCGACCGGCAATGCCCAGAAATCGAGCGCTCCAAAACTCGACAGCGGTTACCAGGCGGCGATTGCGGCCAAGGTCAAGAGCAATACGGTCTATCCGGGCGGCGACGAGCCGGGTAATCCGACCGTCGAATTCCGCATCGAGCAACTGCCGACCGGTGAAATCCTGTCGGTGCGCAAGACCAAGAGCAGCGGCGTTCCGGCTTTCGACGAAGCAGTGGAAAGGGGCATTAACAAATCGTCACCACTACCGAAGAAAAAAGATGGTACGGTAGAACGGTCTTTCCCACTCGTCTTCAAGTTAAAAGATTTGCAGTGACCACCAGTATTCAAGTATTGAGAGGCCCATGAAGAAACTACATACCCTTCTGTTCAGCGTTTCCCTCCTGATGGGCAGCGCCGCGCACGCGCAATTCCGCGTCGAAATCGCCGGCGTCAGCAGCACCCAGATTCCGGTCGCCGTCGCCGCCTTTGCCGACGAAGGCGTGGCGCCCGACCAGGTGTCGGCCATCATCCGCGCCGACCTGGAACGCAGCGGCGTATTCAAGGTCATCGACGCCGGCCAGGTGATCAGCGACAGCGCGAATATCGACGCCGGCGCCTGGAAAGCACGCGGCGCCGATGCACTCGTCGTCGGCAGCGTATCGCGCCAGCCGGACGGCCGTTTCGCCGTGCGCTATAAACTGTTCGATACCGTCAAGGGCGGCCAATTGTCGGCCCTCGGCGGCGAAGTGCAGCCGCGCTATACCCGCCTGCAAGCCCACCGCATTGCCGACGACGTGTACGAAAAACTGACCGGCGTGCGCGGCATTTTCTCGACCCGCATCGCCTACGTGAAAGAAAACCGCGCCGGCCGCAATTACGCGCTGGCCGTGGCCGATGCCGACGGCGAAAACGAAATCATCGCCGTGCAGGGCCGCGAGCCGATCATTTCGCCATCGTGGTCGCCGGACGGCGGCAAGGTTGCCTACGTTTCCTTTGAAGACCGCAAGCCTGTGATCTACATGCAGGACCTGGTCAGCGGCAAGCGCCGCGTCATCGCCAACGAAAAAGGCAGCAATTCGGCGCCGAGCTGGTCGCCGGACGGCAGCAAGCTGGCGATCGCCCTGTCGAAGTCGGGCAGCTACCAGGTGTATATCGTGAATGCCGACGGTTCCGGCCTGCGCCGCCTGTCGAACAGCAACGGCATCGACACCGAGCCGCAATTCTCGGCCGACGGCCAGACCATTTATTTCACCAGCGACCGCAGCGGCGGCCCGCAGATTTACAAAATGAGCGTGAATGGCGGGAATGCGACCCGCGTCACCTTCAATGGCAGCTATAACATCAGCCCGCGCGTGGCTCCAGACGGCAAGACCCTGGCCTGGATTTCGCAGCGCGACGGCGGATATTCCCTCTTTGCGATGGACCTGGCCAGCGGCCAGGAACTGCGCCTGGCCGATGGGGCCACCGAACCGAGTTTTTCGCCTAACGGCAAGTACATCATGTATGCGAACAAAGGCGGCGGGCGTACTGCGCTGGCCGTGGTTTCGGTGGATGGACGGGTCAAGCAACGTTTGACCACCAAAGCGGGAAACATTCGGGAGCCCAGCTGGGGTCCTTTCATGAAGTAATAGCAGTAAATCACTAACCAAGACCAGGAGAGAAACCATGCGCAATACCAAGAGCCTCGCATTCATCATCGCCTCCGCTGCCCTGCTGGCAGCGTGCAAAACCCCAGTGCCGGACGCACCAGCGCCAGTCGAAGAAAAGTCGCCTGCGCCAGTCGCCGCCGCCGCCGACCCACGTGACGTGCGTCCAGTCGAAACCGCAACCGTCGACCCACTGAACGACCCACAAGGCGTGCTGGCCAACCGCAGCGTCTACTTCGACTTCGACAGCTACGTCGTGCGCGAAGACGGCAAGCCAGTCGTCGCCAACCACTCGGGCTACCTGACCAAGAACCAGGGCCGCAAAGTCCTGATCCAAGGTAACACCGATGATCGCGGCGGCACCGAATACAACCTGGCCCTGGGCCAGAAGCGCGCCGAAGCCGTCCGTCGTTCGATGGCATCGCTGGGCGTGTCGGAAAGCCAGATGGAAGCCGTCTCGCTGGGCGAAGAAAAGCCAAAGGCAACCGGTTCGGGCGAATCCGCCTGGGCTGAAAACCGTCGCGCCGACATCGTTTATCAGTAATCCTGTCGCGTCCGGGTCGTATTAAGACCCGGTTAATTGACAGCGGGGCGGGTGCAGTGCAGACTGCAACCCGCCCCGTTTTCCTTTGCCCCACTGGTTTAGAAAGAACTACGACATGATGAAACTGGTTCCGTCCCGTCTTGCCTGCCTGCTGATCGCTGCCTGGCTGCCGCTGCAGGCCTCTGCCGGCCTGCTCGACGACGATGAAGCCCGCAAGGCCATCCTCGACCTGCGCGCCAAAGTCGACAATATCGCGCGCGACCTGAACGGCCGCCTCGACAATAAGGCCGACAAGACCGCGACGCTCGACATGCTGAACCAGAACGAGCGCACCATGGCCGAGATCGCCAAGCTGCGCGGCCAGATCGAAGTGCTGGCCAACGAAATCGCCAAGGCGCAAAACAGCCAGCGCACCCTGTACGCCGACCTCGACGCCCGCATCAAGAAACTCGAGCCGCGCCAGGAAAACATCGACGGCCAGACCGCTGAAGTGCTGCCGTCGGAAAAGCAGGCCTACGACACTGCCATGGAAACCTTCAAGGGCGGCGACTACAAGGCTGCCGCCGCTGCGCTGCAGGATTTCGTGAAGCGCTATCCGGATTCGGCCTATGCCGCGAATGCGCAGTACTGGCTGGGCAACGCCTATTACGCCCAGCGCGACTACAAGAAAGCGATCGCGGCTCAGGAGATCGTGACCACCAATTACGGCACCAGCCCGAAGGCGGCCGACGCCATGCTGAACATGGCCACCAGCTATGCCGAACTGAAGGACCTGCCGAAGGCGAAGAAGACGCTGCAGCAGCTGGTGTCCAAGTTCCCGGGCACCCAGGCGGCGCAATCGGCCAAGGACCGGCTGGCGGTACTCAAATAAGGCTCCACGGCAAGATTTTAAGCGTGGACATTTGACAGCATCGGTGTTCACCCCTATAATCTTGCTTCTTTCGGGTCGTTAGCTCAGCTGGTAGAGCAGCGGACTTTTAATCCGTTGGTCGCAGGTTCGAATCCCGCACGGCCTACCACGAATGCGCAGTAGCACTGAAGGCTCCATGAGAAATCATGGGGCCTTTTTTGTTTTCTGGAGCTCTTCCTCTTCTACTGCTGCGCCGTACTTGTTACGCTCGCACGACCGCGCACTTCGTAGAGCACGTGCATGGCGCTCTCCGCGATTTGTGTGGACAAGCAATGCCGAAGGCGTCGCTCAGCGAGGCGCCTGCCATGCCACGCTTACGTGATCAGCAAGAATTCGATGCCACTACTGTTTTCGCTCAGTTCTTCGCGCCAATAATGCGGGACATTTACCGCGCGCCATGACACTCCATGCGGCGGCGCCCGGCGAGTCACGTGAAATCGTTCACACATGGTGACGACGATGCTGCCCGGATGGGGCCATCCGGTATCCGAGATCGAGACAATCGAGTTGCCGGCTGCGAGCTCTTTGATCAGTGCACTGCGCAGTCCAGTGGGCAGGCGCCGGGCCAGATCAAGCCAGCCTTGCTCATCTGTAGAAACCTGTCCCTCCAGCAGGGCGATCATGGCTGAACGTTCTTTGGCCAGCTGCGAGGGGCACCACGTGTCCGGCGACATATAGTCGAAAATATGGGAATCGCCTACGCTTTTGTTTTTCCACATACGCTTGTCGCCACCTTTGATGTGTCCGGACCGAGTTCTGCCCTGCAGTCGGTCACGTTGCCCATTTGCTTAATGGCGCAAAAATAGCATTTGAACGAAAAGGATGTCTTGAGCGAAATAGTCGCAAGCCTCGATGCATTCGCGGGGCAAACTCGATGATCCCATGCCGCTGGTGCGATCAGGTCACTTCGAGTGGAACCACAACATCTCGACCTGATGAGCCAACGGCTGAGCAATTGGTCTAGAGCATGACGGGCAGATCGGCCGATCCGACAGCATTGACAGGTCCATGAGCAATCACGGGCCTTTTTTTACCTGCTCTCTTCTTTTAGCGCCCTTACTTCTTTTGTCGGCTTTCTTCAACAACCGCACGCTGGCATTGTCGCGTTGCCAAGGCTTGAGGTAGCATGTGTTTGTTTGGAAACTTTTGCAACAGATACCATGCAGACTGCTGCCGTATAAAGTACCCTTGCCCCGCACTCCGCTCTTCCCGCCTCACACTGCCGCAGTTGCAACGCTATCGTTACCGATAACTTCTGCGCAAAATGCGGAGAGCCGACCCATGCCCACGTCCCGAGCGCGGGTGAGTTCGTGCATGAATTCGTCGGCCATTACGTGGCATTGGAAGGCAAGCTCTGGCAAACGCTGAAGTTGCTCGTCCTGCGTCCTGGCGAACTGACAAAGGAATTCCTGGCTGGGCGCCGCATGCCGTATATTCCGCCGTTGCGGCTGTATCTGACCCTGAGTCTGATCCTGTTTGCTCTCATTATTGTCTTTCATATTGAACTGCCCCAGTTGCTGATCGAAGACGGGCAGTTCGGCTTTACGTATAGCCACGCGGCTCCGGGAACTTATGCTCCAGGCAAGACGCCAAGAGCGATTTTCACGCTGGCGGTGCATGACCCGCAGCATGCGGAAACAACGGACGAATCCCCAACCGTGAACGACAGCATCCAGGACGCCATCGCCGCCATAGGCAAGGTAAATACACACTGGCAGGACAAGCTGAACAACTTTCTCAAACAAACCGACAAGGAAAAAAGCGCGGCGCTGAATCACGGATTCCTTGCATATGCGCCCTACATGCTGATTGGCGCACTACCGCTCTTTGCGCTGTACCTGAAACTGATTTACCGGCGCTCCAACTTCCACTACGGCGAGCATTTGGTGTTTGCCTTGCATACCAATGCGTTTGCCTTCCTGGTTGTCAGCCTGATGATCGTCATACCTGGAAGCATAGGATGGGCCGCGATGTTCCCATTCCTGAAGGGCGTATCCAGCGACGTGCTTTCGGCATGGGACATTTTCCAGATCATTCCCTTTCTCTGCCTGATAGCCTATCTGCCGATGGCTATGCAGCGGGTCTATGGCGGAAGCCGTTTCGCCACGTGCTGCCGCTGGCTGGTGCTGGTGACTGCACATGTACTGG
Organism: Massilia sp. BAP21; assembly: GCF_057801335.1. Classification (NCBI taxonomy): domain Bacteria; kingdom Pseudomonadati; phylum Pseudomonadota; class Betaproteobacteria; order Burkholderiales; family Oxalobacteraceae; genus Massilia; species Massilia sp. BAP21. Next base: position 3,856,275 of record NZ_CM173596.1, on the reverse strand, counting down.
TGGTTGGCGCGGCGACACTGATTGTGGAATTCATCGGCATCGTGAACCAGGCCTGAGCCGGTACATTTCGCGGGTTTCTGCAGCAAAATTTAATACATACGTGCAGTCGCGCTGAAACCCGGCCTGTCCAACCTTCGTCAGTCGTGTCGTTCAACGTTCGATGAAGGAGACAGCCATGCGTGCCCTGCTTTGCCTTGCCTTCGTGTCGTCCACCGCTTTCTTTTCATCCGCCCTTGCCGCCGCTTCCATGGACCGTGGCGATGCGCAAGACCTGAAAGACGCCGTTGCCGGTCAATACCGGCTGGCGAGCGGCCTTGACGTGCGCCTCAGCCTGGTCGACCAGCAGCTGTATGCCGACCTGAACCGACATTACCGCAAACGGGTGTTCCCCGTGTCGCCAAACCTGCTCAGTTCGCAAGACGGCAACCTGACGATCGAATACCTGCCGGACGGTCCGGTCGAACGCATCCTGATCCGGCACCAGCGCTTCCCGCAGGGCCAGCGGCTTGGCGAGCGCAGCTGGATCGGCAAGTGAGCTGCCATCGGATTTCGCGATAGAACGAGCTCATCTATAAGCCGGGCTTCTGGTCCGCTGCCGGCACCCGGTTGCCGCGTACTTCGAAGCGGCTGGTGGCGAGTACCTTGCCTGCCGCGTCGAGCAGTTCCAGGCGGTGCGGGCCGACCGCCGGGCGCCAGGCCAGGACGGCATCGGCGGCGCCCTGCTCGGCATCGTCGAGACGCCAGCGCAGGCCCTGGCCGGCCTGGGCCTGGAACAGCACGCGCTCGCGCTCGGCCGGGATGTCGGGATCGGTGGCGAGGATGCTGCCGTCGACCGGGTAGATGATCTTCGGCGTGCGGCGTTCCGGCGCCACCGCTTCGACCAGGCTGGTTTCGGTGCCGCGCAGGAACCACTCCTGGCGCGCGGCCTCGTGCGCCGGGGCGTAGCGCAGTTCGCGCCGCACTACCCCGTCCGGCGCGGCGGCTTGCCGGGGCGGATGTTCGCGGTGCAGGAAGTCCATCACGTCGCGCCAGACCGGCGCCGCGCCGGAGACGCCGGAGACGTCCCACATCGACTGGCCGTCGAAATTGCCGACCCAGACGCCGACCGTGTAGCGTGTGGAATAGCCCACGCACCAGTTGTCGCGCATGTCCTTGCTGGTGCCGGTCTTGACGGCGCTCCAGTAGGCGGTGGCAAGGTCGCTGCGCAGGCCGAAGGTCGGGCTGCGCGCGCCGCGGTCGGACAGGATGTCGCCCACGATCCAGGCCGCGCCGGCGTCCAGCACGCGCTGCTTCGGCCCGGGCCTGGACGCGGGCGCGCGGGCGCGCAGTGTGACCGGGCCGTACAGGCCGCCGTTGGCCAGGGTGCGGTAGGCGTTGCTCAGTTCCAGTAGCGAGACGTCGGCCGAGCCCAGCGCCAGCGAGGGGCCGTAGAAAGCCGCGTCTTCCTTCAGCGAGCTGATGCCGAGGTCTTGCAGGCGGCCGTGGAAACGTTCCGGCCCGAGCAGGAGCAGCGTGCGCACCGCCGGGATGTTCAGCGAGCTGGCCAGGCTGGTGCGCACGCTGGCATAGCCCTTGAACTGGCGGTCATAGTTCTGCGGAACGTAGAGGCCGGCCTCGCCCGCGACGTCGATCGGGCTGTCGTCGAGCAGCGAGGCGGCAGTAAGCAGGCGCCGCTCGAGCGCCAGCTCGTACAGGAAGGGTTTCAGGGTCGAGCCGGCCTGGCGCAGGGCGGCCACGCCGTCGACTTCGCCCTTGCCGCCGTTGCCGACATAGGCCAGCAGCTCGCCGCTGGCGTTGTCGATCACGACCACGGCGCCGTCGGCGACATTCCGGTCGTTCAGTTCGCGCAGGTGGCGGCGCAGCGAGTCGAGCGCGAAACGCTGCAGGCCGGCGTCGAGGGTGCTGCGCACGTCCTGCCCGCCCGTGCCTAGCAGCTGATTGGCCACTTGCGGCGCCATCTGCGCCTGCCCCTTGATGGCGGCAGCGGCGGGACGGCCGAGCGCGACCTCGGCCTGCCACTCGATGCTGGCGCAGCCGGTGCGCGCCTTGAGCTCGGCGGCGATTGTGCAGGCGCGCATGGCCACTGTTTTTGGCGCCGCGCCGGGCGCGCGCAGCAGCGCCGCCAGGATGGCCGATTCGGCCAGGTCGAGCCCGGACGGCGCCTTGCCGAACAGTGCCTGCGAGGCGGCGGCGACGCCTTGCAGTTCGCCGCGGAAGCTGGCCAGGTTCAGGTAGGCTTCGAGGATCTCGGCCTTGCTCCAGCCGGCTTCGAGTTCGCGCGCGGCCAGGGCCTGGTTGAATTTCTGGGTCCAGTTGCGTCCGTTCGCGCCGGCGCGCAGCTCGGCGTCGAGCAAACCGGCCAGCTGCATGGTGATGGTCGAGGCGCCGCGCGGGCGTGCGCGGAACACATTGTCCCAGGCGGCCTGGCCGATGGCGCGCAGGTCGATGCCGCCATGCTCCATGAAGCGTCCGTCCTCGGCCTGCAGCACGGCCAGGCCCAGGGCCGGCGAGATGTCGGCCAGCGGCGTCCAGGCCATCCTGCGCACGCGCATGTCGATGCGCACCGATTCGACCGGCACGCCGTGGCGGTCGAGCAGCCGCGCGCTGGACGGCTTCCATGCGGCGCGCACCTGCTGCGGCGTCGGCATGGCCGCCGAGGCGCCGAGGTGGACGGCGGCCGACAGCACCAGCACCACCGGCAACAGCATCGAACGGCGCATCACGGCCCCACGGCCAGCGCCGGATTCGGCAGCTCGCCGAAGGTCTCGGGGTTGTACATCGCCTCGACCCGCGTCGGCGGCAGGCTGAAGTTGCCCGCGTTGTTCAGGCGCACCGTGTATTCGATGCTGAACTGGCCCTTCGGCACGAAGGAGTAATAGGCGCGGAAGGCGCCATGGGTGCGCTCCTCGTATTCGAGGCCGCCATAGCTCCAGCCGCCACCACCCCAGGTATCGCCACCCCAGCCGCCGCTCCTGCGCCCGCCTCCCGCCAACTGCGAATCGCCGCCCAGGCCGCTGCCGAGGATGCTGGCGCTGGCCGGGATCGGGTCGTCGACCACCACCCAGGTCATGTCGGACTGGGCGTCGATGACCAGGTTCACGCGGTACACGTCGCCGCGGCTCCAGGCGCCCTGCTTCGCCTGCTCGACCGGGGTGACGGTGCGCTTGATGCGGTAGCCGGCGGACAGCGGCGCCTTCAGGGGCACCGCGGCCAGGCTCTGCACCGTGGCCCAGGGCTTGCCGCCGCCTTCGTGGCGCAGCGTGAGCTGGCCGCTGCCCGCCTGCGGCCAGGCCTGCAGCACGGTCGCGGGCACGGCGCCGCTCCAGGTGGCAGGGTTGGCGCTTGCATTGCCCGCACTGGCAGCCAGCACGGCGCTGCTGTTGCCGGTCACCGGCGCGGCCTCGAACTTGTCCGAGAATTTTTCCATCGCCAGCACGCCCCAGGCATTCGCCAGCGTCGTGTTCCAGCGCCCGCGCTGCTGGCGGCCCAGGGCGCCTCGCGCCAGGCGGCCCATGTCGCCCTGCCAGGATGGATTGTCGAGCATTGCCAGCAGCAGGCGGTTGGCGTTCACGTCGGGCGAGGCCATCAGCCACCACCAGTCGTCGCCCGCCTCGGTGGAAAAGCCCATGGTGGTGCCGGCCAGGGTCAGGCGCGCGCGCAGGATGCGCTCGGCCTGGGCCAGGTGGGTGTCGTGCTCGGCCAGGCCGGGGGTACGTTGCAGCACCAGGTACCAGTCGAGCACGGCCGAGGTCGGCCACAGGTTCGGTTCGATGCGGATCGATTCGAGCCAGGCGTCGCGCACTTCCTGGGTACGCGACAGGGCTTCGAGCGCGGCCAGCTTGCGTACCGCGAGGTCGCCGCTGCGCAGCGATTGCCCGCGCGTCAGCTTGCCTTCGACAAAGGCGACCAGGGCCGCCTCCATGCGCTCGCGCTGCTCGGGCGCGATGGCGTAGCCGGCCTCGCTCGTGACCGACAGCACGTAGGCCGTCAAACTGTCGCTGCCTTCGAGCATGCTGGCGAAATACTTCAGCATGCCATCGCTGTCGAGGTGGGCCGGCAGCGTGGCGGCCAGGCCCTCCCACATCTTTGTGTCGCGCAGCGCGACGGCGCGCGAGGTGTTCTGCTCGAAGCAGGTGTAGGGGTAGGCGGCCATGTAGTCGCGCACGCCCGCCATGCTGCCGGCCAGGCGCGGCGTGAACGTGGTGCGGATGCCGCCGTGGCCCGGCAAGGCGTCCTGCGGACGCGCCACGGGAATCGTCTTCGGCGCGTCGAGCTGGAGCAAGGTGGCCTGCAACACGCGCACCGGCACCGCCGCCGTCACCTTCTGCACGATGCGCAGGCTGTCGCCGATGCCGCCTTCGCCGGTACGCGCATCGACCTGCCAGCGCAGGGCCTGGGCCTGCGGCACCGTCAGGTCCCAGCCCACCTCGCGCGACTCTCCCGGCTCCAGGCGCACGTTCTGTGGGGCCTGGGCCCGGGCCTGGCCGCCGTCGGCGCTCACGCTCGCGCTCAGCCGCACCTGCAGGCTGCGCTCGGAGGCGTTGCGCAGCGTGAAGCCGGCGCGCAGGCGGTCGCCCTCGCGTACCAGGGGCGGCAGGCCCGACATCAGCATCAGGTCTTGGGTGCTGCGGATGTCGGTGGCGCCGGTGCCGAACAGGCCGGCCCCGGCATTCGCCACGGCAACGATGCGGAAGCTCGTCAGCGAATCGTTGAGCGGCACCGGCAGCGTGGCTTCGCCCTTGGCATCGAGCTTCACCTTGCCCTGCCACAGCAGCAGGGTCTCGAACAGCTCGCGGCTCATGCCGCGCCCGCCGCCGCCGCCGTGCGCCACCGCCTTGCGCCCGAAGTGGCGCTTGCCGACCACCTGCATCTGCGCGGTCGAGGTCTGCACCTGCAGGCTGCGCTGGCGCATCATCGCTTCGAGCAGCTTCCAGCTCTCATTCGGCATCAGCTCGAGCAGGCCGGCGTCCACCGCCGCCAGGGCCACCTCGGCCCCGGCCGGCAACGCCTTGCCGTCAAGCCGCGTGACTTTCACGCGCACCTGGGCACGGTCGCGCACCTTGTAGACCTCCTTGTCGGTGCTGACGGCGACCTTCAACTCGTGCGCCGCCCAGCCCACCTTCACCTCGGCGATGCCGAGCTTGTAGGCCGGCTTGCCGAGGTCGACCAGCGCGGTCGGCTGCACGCCGGCCACCCGTCCACGCACGACCATGGCCGACACGAACACGTTCGGCGCATAGCTGCCCTTGATCGGCACGCTGATGGTCGGGTCTTTCGCGGAGAAGCGCCGTACCCAGGTCTCGAGGATGCCTTCGCGTTCGACGGTCACCAGCACGGTGCCGGAGCGGAACGGCGCGCGCACCTGGAAGCGCGCATCCTCGCCCGGTTCGAAGCGCGGCTTGGCCGGCAGCAAATCGATGCGGTCGTTGTCGTCAACCTCGAACCAGTTGTCGTCGCGCGCCTCGGCCCCGGCGCCGGCCCAGGCCTCGGTGTGGCTGACCACCGCGCGGCCGTCGGCATCCTGGGTGCGCGCGCGCAGGATCAGGTTGCCCTGGACCGGCGCCGCCACCTCGCAGGCCAGCAGGCCGCGGGCATCGGTCTGGCCGCTGCAGGCCGCGCCGATGCGCTTGATCTCGCTGCTGTTCTCGTAGGCGTAGAAACCGCCGACCAGGCGGCGCCGGTGCGCGTAGCTCGTGCGCTGGAACAGGTCGACCTCGACCTGCCGCCCCGCCACCGGCTTGCCGTGCACGTCCACCACGACGGCCTGCAGCTTGATCGGCTCCTTGTTCAGCCAGCTGACGGTCTTGATGCCGAGCATGACCTCCGACGGGAACAGGCTGACCCGGGTCGCGGTCGTGAGCGTTTCGCCGTTCGCGTCCTGGTAGCTCAGCTCGGCCAGCAGGGTGCGCGGGCCGTCGATCGGCGGCAAATCGCGCACGGCGATGCGCGCGCCGCCGTTGCGGTCGAGGGTGGCGCTCTGGGTGCGCGCGGCGTTTGCCGCCGCTTCGCTGCCTTCGGCTGTATTCGCCTGCTCGTCCGGCGCCTCCCCGCCCTCGTAGCCATCGTCATAGCCGTCCTCGTTATAGCCCGTGCCTTCGCGCTCGATGCCCTCCTTGACGTCGCCGGCGGCAAAGGCAAAGCCCTCGTAGCCGGGGAACGCGACGCCGCCGTATTCGAGCACGGTGCGCAGCTTGACCGGGGCCAGGCCGGCCGGGCCGCCGGACAGGTAATTCACCTGGGCGTCGATGCTGACGCCGCGCCCCGCCACCACCGGCCCGCTCGGCCCTTTCAGCAGCGCCTTCATGGTCGGCACGCGGAACTGCTCGACCCGGAACTCGCCCGCCACCTGGCCGCCGATCACGACCTGGTATTCGCCGAGCTTGGCTTCCGTCGGGATCTTCCATTCGCCGAGGGCGGCGCCGCCGGCATCCCAGCGCAGGGCAAAGGCGACCTTTTCGCCGCTGCCGCCATGCACCAGCCAGCCTTTGGCCGGCAAGGGGCCCTTGTCGGCGGCCGCACCCTCTCCAGCCTGGTCGGCCTCATCATCGGCCCATCGCGACAAGTTCTGCGGCGCCTTGTCGCCGGCACGCACCAGGGCGATGCCGGCTGCCACGCGGCGGCGCAGGAAGTGTTTCATGTGCACGGTTTCGCCGGCGCGCAGCAGGGTGCGGTCGAAGACGGTGGCGACCAGGCGGCTGTCGGTGTCGACGCCCTCGGTGGAGACGTTGTAGCGCCAGGACTCGATGCCGCGCTGCCACTCCGACAACGTGAAGGTGAAGTCCTCGCCGCTGCGCGCGGTAACGAAGAAGCCGCCGCCGGACGTGCAGCGCGATGCGCGCAGTTCCTTGCGGATGCGCGCCACGCCGCTGGCGTCGGTGCTGCCGCTCCAGAGCGGCTTGCCGGCGCAGTCGCGCACCGCCACCTGGGCGCCGGCCACCGGACGGCCCTTGTCGAGCGAGGTCACCCAGACCAGCGAGGACGCCGCCCCATGCTTGAAGTGGGCCGCCAGGTTGGTCACCAGGGCGGCGGTGTGCACGTAGGCCCGCTTGCCCTTGTCGTTGAGCGCCGCCCCCAGTTGCGGGCTGCTGAGCTCGACCACGTAGAAGCCGGGTTTACGCAACGGGATGCCGATGACCTCGAAGGCGCGGCGCCCGTTCGGCTTGGGCAGCGCGAAGCGCTCGATGCTGCCCTCGGCGCCCTTGCCCAGCACCTGCTCCTCGAGGCTGTGGTATTGGCCGCTGCTCGCCTTGCGCATCCAGGCCAGCACGTCTTCCTCGCGGCTGACGCGCTGGCTGGCGCCGCTCGTGCGCACGGCGGTGGCCAGGGCCGGCTCGACGTTGCGCACCGTGACCGGCAACATGCGGTCGCCGCGCGCTTCGATGATGCCGAAGGGCGCGGCGAACTTCACCAGCGGCGGCTGGCGGTCGGTGCGCAGGACCAGTTTCGTCTTCGCGCGCAGCACCGGGCTGCGGCCGGCATCGTCCTTCAGGCCGGGAGGCAGCAGCAGGCGCAATTCGGCGCGTTCCGGGAAGGGGCCGGAAAACGACATGCCGGTGACATGGCCGGCATGCTCGTCGTCGAACTTTGCAGGGTAGCGCTTGCCGCCCGGCCCTTCGAGGGCGATGGCCTGGGCATCCTGCAGCGCCACCGGCGCGCTGAAGCCGACGCGCACCGGCAGGAAAGGCACGCAGCCGGCGCGCGCATTCACGCGCTCGCAGCGGGCCGAGACCGTGAAGTCGGGACGGGTGCGGAAGTCGAGCTGCTGGTCCTCGGTGGTGGCGATGCCGTTCGGCGCGGCCACGCCCTTGCCCCACATCAGCGCGATTTCCTTGCTCGGCGGCAGCGTGCGGCGGCACTGCACCACGGCCAGCGGCAGTTCGCCGGAAAGCGGCACGTTATCGCGCCAGCTGCGCCCGCGTGCCTTGAACCAGCGCCCCAGGTGGCCGTCGATGAAGTCGCGCTGCACGGCGCGGATGCGTTCGCGCTCCTCGCCTTCCAGCACGCGCAGCGGGATTTTCTCGTTGATGCCTTCGGCGCGGCACCAGGCATGGCGCGCGATACTGGCCGGCGCCACCTGGGCGTCCAGCGCCAGCACGAAGATCTGGTTTTCGTCGACCTGGCCGGAACCCTCGTAAGGCCGGGTGCGCACCACGGCCGGGCCGCCGGTGGTAAAGGCAAAGGCGCGCTGCCCGCCCAGCGGCTTGCCGGCCAGGTCGCGGCTGTCGTCGCGCAGGGTGAAGCGGCAGGCCGTTGCGCCGGGCAAATCGGCGTCGAAGTCGTAGCTCCAGTTGGCGCCGTCGATCCAGCGGCCCTTGCCCTTGGCCGGACAGTCGATGATGAAGGGGTCGGCGCCGCGCGGATCGCCAAAAGCGACCATGGGCTGGGTGAAGCGCGCCGTCACCTGGCGCACCTGGCGCACTTCGCCCTCGGGCGAGAATGACTCCACGCTTGTCTGCGCCGGGGCCGGGGCGGCCGGCGCCTGGGCCAGCAACTGGGCTGCGGCCGAAGCCGGAGTCGCGGCCGGAGTCGAGGCGGAGGTCTGCCCCGCCCCCCTGGACTGCGCCGCCTGCGCGCAGCAAGATAAAGCCATCAGAAACAACACTCGGGGCAAGGCGCGCATCGGTTCTCCGACTGGATCGTCGCTGCCAGCCCGAAGCAGCGCACCACGCGTGCTTACCGGGCTCGACAGCTACCTGAGTGTTGCAAAAAGGCACAACGTTGTCAACGAAATAAGGCTCCCCGCGTGCGCAGGCGGCGACGCCACCCGACCAGGGTGCAGCCAGCCAGCAACATGCCCCAGGTGGCCGGCTCGGGCACGGCCGGAACCAGGTCGAGCCGCACCGCATGACAGCTGCCGTCGCGGCAGGCGGTACCGGCGATCTGGCCCAGGTCGTTGATCGCATTTGCCTCGGCAATCACCCAGCCGGAGGCGGGGTCGATCAGGGTGTTCAGGTCGTAGAAGCTGCCATATTCGAAGAGGAAGCCACGCTCGCTGGCGAAGTTGCCGAACCAGCCGACCACCTGGCTTGCATTGTTGATGCCGTAGGCAAAACTGTTGGCGCCACCGCTCAATGCGCCGATATCGGTGAGCACGCCGTCGTCCCACATGAACGCGGTGCGCGGATACAGTTCCGGGCCGTTCGGCAGCAGGTTGCCGAAGCCGACGATCTGGTCGTGGTCGTTGATGGCCGTGGCCTCGCTCCACGGGCCCGGGAACTGGGCGATCTCGCTCATGGCGCCGTCGCGGTAGAGGAAAGGCGTGAGCGGGTAGTTCGGTGCGCCGCCGATGTCGCTGCCGCCGACCACGTGGCCCTGGCTGTTGACGCCGTAGGCGCGGCTCTGGAAGCCGTACACGGTGCCGAGGTCGGTGGTGACGCCGTTTTGCCAGCTGATGGCGTGGCGCACGAAGCCGTTTTCGGCGTCCTCGAATTCGGCCATGCCGACCACGACGCCGTCGTTGTTCAGCCCGCGGGCCGTGGTGAAGCCCCAGCCGGTGATCGCGGTCATCACGCCGCCGTTGTAGAAGAAGCCGTTGTTGCCGGAATGGCCGGCGACCTGGCCGGAATCGTTGATGCCGAACGCTGTGCCGCTGCCGAGGTCGATGTAGGCGGCGCCGTCGTGCAGCCAGGCGTTGTCGCCGTTCGCGCCGACGACCTGGCCGGAGAGGTTGATGTCCCAGGCGCGGCTGTCGGGGCCGGCCAGGACGGTGACGGTGTAGCGCGGGTCGGCGGCGGCGAGCAGCGGCATGGCCAGGAGCAGGCCTGCCGCGAACCGCGCCAGCAAGGGGGTTCGCATCACATCCTCATCAAAGTCAATCTGTACAGTCAGCGTAACTGCCGCGTTGGCTGCGAGTTTGCGCAAGCGCAGCGGTAGCGAAGATCGATTTTGCTCAAGGAATTTGTTTGCGGATAAGAAAAAAGGGCCATGGTGTCGCCCTTTTGGAATGCGTGCGGGTTGGGGTTCGTGATGCGGGAAACGTTGGCGATGTTCAGTTTGTTCGGCCAACAATGTTCACAGTTCCGCGTGGGCACGGGGTGCCCACCCTACGACACGGGCATGTCCGGTGCCTTAGAACTCTTCCCAGCCGTCGCCGGCGGTGACGGCAGCCTTCGATGGTTCGGCGGCAGGTTTCGCCGTGGCGGCGGGCTTGGCCACCGCGGGACGTGCTGCCGGTTTGGCCAGTTGTGCATGGGCCGGGGCGGCCTTGGCGGCTGAAGCGGCGGCGCGCACGTGGCTTTCTTCGATGCGGAAGGCGCCCACGGTGCGCGCCAGCGTCGAGGCTTCCTGCTGCAGCGACTGGGCCGCGGCCGATGCTTCCTCGACCAGGGCGGCGTTCTGCTGGGTGGTCTGGTCCATCTGTGCGATGGCCGCGTTCACCTGCTCGATGCCGGCGGTCTGTTCCTGGCTGGCGGCGGTGATCTCGGCCATGATGTCGGTCACGCGGCTGACGCTCTGCACGATCTCGTTCATGGTGGCGCCGGCCTGGTCGACCAGGGCCGCGCCATGGTGCACCTTGTCCACCGAGTCGTCGATCAGCAGCTTGATTTCCTTGGCGGCGGCGGCGCTGCGCTGGGCCAGGCTGCGCACTTCGCCGGCCACGACCGCGAAGCCGCGGCCCTGCTCGCCGGCACGGGCCGCTTCCACGGCGGCGTTCAGCGCCAGGATGTTGGTCTGGAAGGCGATGCCGTCGATCACCGAAATGATCTCGACGATCTTGCCCGCCGAGGTATTGATCGCACCCATGGTCTGGACCACCTGCGCCACCACCACGCCGCCCTTGCCCGCCACTTCCGAGGCCGAGCCGGCCAGCATGTTGGCCTGGCGCGCGTTGTCGGCGTTCTGCTTCACGGTCGAGGTCAGCTCTTCCATCGAGGACGCGGTTTCTTCCAGCGAACCGGCCTGCTGCTCGGTGCGCGCCGACAGGTCCAGGTTGCCGTCGGCGATTTCGCTCGATGCGGTGGCGATGTTGTCGGTGCCGGCGCGCACCCGGGTCACGATCTCGACCAGGGAATCGTTCATGTCCTTCAGCGCGGCCATCAGGCGGCCGGTTTCGTCGTTCGAGCGCACCTCGATCTGCTGGGTCAGGTCGCCCTGGGCCACGCCGCCGGCGATCTTCACGGCGGCCTGCAGCGGAATGACGATGGCGCGTACCAGCATCCAGCCGAGCACGCTTGCCACGAGCACGCCGAACACCAGGCCGGCGATGCAGACCGCCAGCACCAGGCGGTACATCGCCTGCGAGTCCTCGTAACTCGCCTTGGCCGAGCTTTGCTGCAGTTCCACCAGTTCGGTCACGGTCTTGTTCATCGGTGCGAACAGGCGCTGCATGTCGCCGTTCACGATCTCGGCGGCGCGCGCGGTATCGCGGGCGCGGACGGCGGCGATGGCCGGGTTCAGGCCGTCCTCGACAAACGCCTTGCGTTCAACAACGAAACGCGCGATGAGCGCCTTTTCGTCGGCCGCCATCTCGGTGCCCAGGTATTCGGTCCAGCGCGCCTCCACGCGCTTGGCGTTGGCTTCCACCTGCTCGATGACCGCATCGGTGTTCTGGGCGTTCGGCAGGCTGGCCTTGGCCAGGTTCAGCTGGTTCAGCGTCATCAGGCGGCCAATCTCGTCGAGATCGGCCAGGGCCAGCAGGCGGTCGCTGTACATGTGCTCGAGCGCCTGGTTCGACTTGTTCAGATTGAGGATGCCGATCGCGAAGCCGACGATCAGCTCGAAAACGAGGAAACCGAGCACGAAGATCAGGCGCGACTTGATGGTGAGATTCTTGAACATGTAAAAGCCCGCAATCGGGTAACAGGTTGGTCGGGAGCAGGTTCTGGACCGGCCGGCTCCCCTGATTATAGGAACAAGTGAATCCATACGGAAACTTTCTGCCTAATACCTTACTGGTTTCATGGGTTTATCGTCGCCCTCGCACAACAGGCGTTGACAGAGCGTCAAGGAGTGTGCGCCACCGCCTTCCTGCGGCGCACGGCGTTTGCCTATAAAATGCTGCGATTCAATTGATGTTTAAAACAAGAGGCAGCCATGACCCTTCCCATCCTCCTCAACTTGGCCGTTGCTGCCGCCGTCTGCGTCCTGCTCTACCGCATGCAGGCGAGCCACCAGTCGTTCACGCGGCGCGTGTTCACCGGCCTCGGCCTGGGTGTGGTGCTGGGTGCGGCCCTGCAAGCCATCTACGGCGCCGCCTCGCCGGAAGTGGCCGGCACGAATGCCTGGCTCGACGTGGTCGGCAGCGGCTACGTGAAGCTGCTGCAGATGATCGTGATTCCGCTGATCATGGTGTCCATCATCGGCGCCATCCTGAAATTGCGCGACGCCGCCTCGCTCGGCAAGATCAGCGCGCTCACCATCGGCATCCTGATCGCCACCACTGCCGTGGCGGCCCTGATCGGCATTGCCATGGCCAAGGTGTTCGGCCTGACGGCGGTGGGTCTCACGGCCTCGGCCGCGGAAGTGGCGCGCGGCGAATACCTGCAGGGTTCGCTCTCGACGGCCAAGGAAATCTCGCTGCCGTCGATGATCCTGTCGTTCATCCCGGCCAATCCCTTCCTCGACATGACCGGCGCGCGCAAGACCTCGACGATTGCGGTGGTCCTGTTCTCGGTCTTCATCGGCATTGCCGCGACCGGCATCGCGGCCAAGAAGCCGACCGAATTCGCTTCCTTCAGCCACTTCGTGCACGTCGCCCACACCATCGTGATGCGCATGGTGACCCTGGTGCTGCGCCTGACCCCGTTCGGCGTGTTCGCCCTGATGACCAAGGTGGTGGCCGGCTCCAGCCTGCAGGACATCCTGAATTTGCTGAACTTCGTGCTCGCTTCGTACAGCGCCCTGTTCCTGATGTTCGGCGTGCACCTGCTGCTGGTCGCCCTGGCCGGCTACAACCCGCTGCGCTACGTGAAGAAGATCCTGCCCGTGCTGGTGTTTGCCTTTACCTCGCGCACCAGCGCCGGCGCCATTCCGATGAACGTGGCGACCCAGACCCGCCGCCTCGGCGTGCCCGAGGGCATCGCCAACTTCGCCGCCTCGTTCGGCGCCACCATCGGCCAGAACGGCTGCGCCGGTATCTACCCGGCCATGTTGGCGGTGATGATCGCGCCCACGGTCGGCATCGACCCGTGGAACATCGGCTTCCTGCTGCCGTTGGTGGCCATCGTCGTGTTCGGTTCGATCGGCGTGGCCGGCGTGGGCGGCGGCGCCACCTTTGCCGCCCTGATCGTGCTGTCGGCGCTCGATTTGCCGGTGGCGCTGGCGGGCCTGTTGATCTCGATCGAGCCGCTGATCGACATGGGCCGCACCGCCCTGAACGTGAGCGGATCGATCACCGCCGGCACCCTGACCGCGCGCGCCCTCGGCGCCAGCAACATGGCGGTTTTCAATAGTGATGCGGAAACCAACCTGGACGGCGAAGAGCAAACCGCCTGAGCGAATTTTTCGCTGTTTTTTTCGTAATTTGTTAGCAAAAAGTATCGTGCGCTGACCCGCTGCAGAATCCGTCTATGATGACGTCATGTCAATAATCATGGCGGGCAGCTAATGGAACGGAAGTGGCCTCAGGAGATCTGGCTGGTCAGGCACGGTCAAAGCGCGGGTAACGTCGCGCGCGACGTGGCCGAGGCGGCGGCCGGGCACATGATCGACATCGCCGAGCGCGACGTCGACGTGCCCCTGTCCGAGCTCGGCATCCGCCAGTCCGAGGCCCTCGCTTCCTGGTTCGCCGCCCTGCCCGAGGCCGAGCGCCCGAACGTGGTGCTGCATTCGCCTTACGTGCGCGCCGCCGAAACCGCCAACATCCTGATGCGCCGCCTCGAGCGCGAGTCCTTCCTGGCCGTGCACCACGACGAGCGCCTGCGCGAAAAGGAATTCGGCATCCTCGACCGCCTCACCACGCACGGCATCGCCCACAAGTACCCCGAGCTGTACGAACAGCGCCAGCACGTCGGCAAGTTCTATTTCCGCCCGCCCGGCGGCGAGAGCTGGTGCGACGTCGTCCTGCGCCTGCGCAGCCTGCTCGACACCATCGCGCGCGAATACGGCGGCGAGCGCGTGCTCATCGTGGCGCACCAGGTCATCGTCAACTGCTTCCGCTACCTGATCGAGCGCCTCGACGAAGCCAGCATCCTGGCCTTCGACCGCGCCGAAGACGTGCCGAACTGCTCGGTCACCTCGTATGCCTTCGATGCCGACGCCGGCAAGCGCGGCAAGCTGGTACTGCGCCTGGTGAATTTCGTCGCCCCGCTGGAAGCGAGCGGCACGCCGGTCACGGTCAGCAAGGACGTGCCGGCGGCGCCCAAGGCCTGACCCCTACCCTGACACCATGAACGCCATCCAGAGCGCACCTGCCGTGCACGACGTCACCACCGAGCTGCTGCGTGCGTGGCCCTTGCCCATGCCCGGCGAAGACAGCGACAAGGAAGTGCGCGGCCACGTGCTGGTGCTGGGCGGCTCGCGCGAAATGCCGGGCGCCGTCATCCTGGCCGCCACCGCCGCCCTGCGCGCCGGCGCCGGCAAGCTGACGATTGCCACCGGCGCCAGCGTGGCCCAGCTGGTGGCCTTGGCCATGCCCGAGGCGCGCGTGATCGGCCTCGCCGAAACCGAGGCCGGCGGCTTCACGCCCGACGCGATCGCCCGGCTCGACCCGCTGGCCGACCGCGTCAGCGCGGTGCTGATCGGCCCCGGCATGCAAGACGAAGCGGCCGCCGCCCAACTGGTGCACGGCCTGCTCGAACGCCTGCAGGGCGGCGACACCGCCGTGGTGCTCGACGCCTGCGCCATGGGCACGCTGCTGCACGCGCCGCCGGGCTGGGACCCGAACGAGAATTACCGTTTCGAGCAGCCGGTGATCGTTACCCCGCACTGCGGCGAAATGGCGCACCTGACCGGCATTGCGAAGCCCGACATCGTGTCCGGACCCGATGCGCGGGCGCTGGCCTCGGCCGCCGAATGGAACGCCGTGGTGGCGCTGAAGGGTGCGCGCACCGTGATCGCCTCGCCCGACGGCGAATTGTGGCAGCACGAAGGGGGCAACGTCGGCCTGGGCATTTCGGGCTCGGGCGACACCCTGTCGGGCATCATCACCGGGCTGGCGGCGCGCGGCGCCTCGCTGGCCCAGGCGGCCTGCTGGGGCGTGGCCCTGCATGCGCGCGCCGGCGAACGCCTGGCCGAGCGCATGGGTGTACTGGGTTACCTGGCGCGGGAGATACCGGACGAAATTCCCGCCCTGCTCGAATCGGTTGCCGGCAAGGATGCCGGCAAGGAAAAGACCATCCGGCCTGCGCCGGGGGACACGGTCGGGCGGGAAACCGTTTGACTGGTATCAAAATCCGCATGCCGTACCGCGGAATAAAGCAAGATGTGCGCAATCCGGCGAACTGGTGGTAACAATGTCAGTCTAATCACTAGTCGGATTCGTGCACCGAACGGGGCCGCGTGTTGCGTCGGTTCCCTGAGGGTTTCACCAATGGGCCCAGCGAGGTTCCATGGTGAAACTGAACTGGCGCCGTTAGCCCTCCAGCGCCTCACCTGGAGTCAACGGCACAAGATAGACGTGAACGAGGAGTATAAACAATGAACGCAATGACCAAAGCACCAAAAATCCTGCTGACCGCAGCCCTCCTGGCCACCATGCTGGGCGCATGCAAGAAGAACGACACCGCCGACACCACCGGCGCCGGCGACACCTCGGCAACCTCGCCGAGCTCGACGTCTGGCACCAGCGGCACCACGGGCACCACCGGTGACACCGGCACGGGCGCCACCGGCACCGGCACCACGGGCGACACCACCGGCACCGGCGCAACCGGCACCGGCGCCACGGGCGCAACCGGCACCACCGGCGACACCATGGGTACCGGCGCCACCGGCACCGGCACCGGCGCAACGGGCACCACTGGCGACACCACCGGCACCGGCACCACCGGCACGGGCACCAGCGGCACCTCGGGCACGACCGGCACCACCGGCGCCAGCGGCACCACCGGCAGCACCGATTCGTCGGGCACCGGCACCGGTACCTCGGGCACCACCGGCCGCTAATCGGGCCGCGTTTGACCACTCAGCAGGGCCTGCTTTTTGCAGGCTCTGCGGTGTGCGCATGTCATCAGTGCATCACGCCGCCGGCATCCGAGCCGGTGTTGCGTGGTTTTACGCTTTGTTGTTCAGTTTCCTCCACATCGCTTTTCCTCTCCCCCTTGGCGCCATCGCTCTAGCGTTGTATCGCCCCCCCCGTTCCTTCGCTCCACTTTCTTCTTCCCTTTTTCCCTCGTACCTGTCTTGTGCAAGCCTCCGGCACGCTGCCAGACCTTGCTTCACACCATGACCGCCAACCGCACCTGTTTGCGCCTTACGTTGGCCCGCGCACGGACTGCGTGGTTGCGCGCCGCCAGAATGGGAACCAACGCGGCATTGCTGCGACTCTGTTTCCCATATTCTTAAGGAGGTTCACCATGAACCGCACCACTACCCTACCGAAAATCATCCTGGCCGCGGCCGTCGTTGCCGCCATGCTGGGCGGCTGCCGCAAGGACGAGCCGGCTGCCGATCCGGTGGCCCAGGGCGCCGATGGCGGCCCGGTCGCAGGCAGCGGCCTGAGCACCAGCACCGCGGTCGGCACCAGCGGCGCCGCCGGCACCACCTCGGGCGGCGTCGATAACGCCACCGCCAGCCAGAATGCCGGCGTGAACCCGACCAACGGCGAAACCACGAACATCGGCGTACAGGGCGACAACGAGGGCGCGGCCGGCAACAACGGCGGCACCAGCTCGGGCGGCACCGGCAGCACGGTCTCGGGCGGCCCCGGCGCCAACACCATGACGCCGGCGAATGCCGACGGCACCAATGCCGCCACCACCGGCACCGGCACCGGCACCGGCGCGAACAACCGCGACACCGGCACCGGCACCACCACGACCGGCCAGTAAAGGCCGGCGCAACGCGGGCAATCGCCGGCACGGCGCCGGCGTACCGACGACAACAGACAAAGGACCCACCATGAAAACGACACGTAAAATCCCAGCCATCATCATGACCACCGCCCTGCTCGCCGCCGTCCTCGGCGGCTGCAAGAAGGAAGACAATGGCATCGGCGGCGACGGCGACGCGGCAGCGGTCTCCAGCCGCAGCGAAGGCGCGGGTACCGGCGGTGCGGCCGGCACCAGCGGCGCCACCGGCAACGCCGGCGATACCGGCCTGGGCGGCGTCGAGTACAACACCAACAACAACCCGCGCACCGTCGGCGAAAACGAAGGCGGCTCGCGCGAGAACACGCCAGGCGCGGTCGGCGGCGCCAGCGGCGTGAGCGGCGCCGTGGAGGTCGGCCCGAACGGCAGCACCACCGGCGGCGCCAATCCGGGCGGCGCGCCAATGGCCCCGGCCCCTGCCACCGGCAGCGAAGGCGCCGTCACCGGCGGCAGCACCGGCAACACTACCGGCACTGGCCCGGCATCGACCCGCGCCGGCACCGGCGAATCGGGCCCGCTGAACCCGGCTCCCGGCACCGGCCGCTAATTCACGTTCCGCATCCTGGTCTTGAGCCTGGCCGCCGCCAGGCCAGGACGGGATACCTGCAAAAACAAAAGAGCCCGCACATGTGCGGGCTCTTTTATTGCGCAGCGCATGCAGCAAACCCATGCGCCCTGGACGGCCCTGCAGCGGGCCGCCGTCTTACACGCCTTCGGCCACCTTGGCCGGCTTCTTCGCCAGCGGCACGGTCTTGCCGGCGCCCGGACCACGGCCGCGGCCGGTAGCGAAGCGGAACAGCCACATGACCATGCGGAACACAAAGCGCACCAGCAGCAGGGTCAGGATCGCTTCCACGAAGGTGACCAGGAAGGCCGGCAGCACGTGCCAGCGTTCCGCGCGGCGACCGAACTTGGCCGCCATGCGGTCGCGCGCGATCTCGATGCTGTCGTAGAAAGTCGGCACCACCAGCAGGGTCAGCAGCGTCGAGGTGATGGTGCCGCCGATGATGGCCACCGCCAGCGGCTGGTAGAACTTGCCGTCCGGGCCGAGCGCCAGGGCCACCGGCAGCATGCCGGCGATCAGGGCGAAGGTGGTCATCAGGATCGGACGCAGACGCACGCGGCCGGCCTTCATCAGCGCTTCTTCCCTGGCATAGCCTTCGTGTTCCAGGGCGCGCGCCGCCTCCAGCAGCAGGATCGCGTTCTTCGCCACCAGGCCCATCAGCATGATGATGCCGATAAAGCTCATCAGGTTCAGGGTACCGCCGGTGAGCAGCAGCGCCACCACCACGCCGAACAGCGACAGCGGCAGCGACATCATCACGCCGATCGGCGCGGTGAAGGAGCCGAACTGCATCACCAGGATCAGGTACATCAGGCCGATGCCGCCGAACAGGGCGATCGTCATTTCACGGAACAGCTCGGCCTGGTCCTTGCCGGCGCCGCCCAGCGCCAGGCCATAGCCCGGCGGGAAGTCGAAGCTCTTGGCCAGGGCCATGGCGTCGGCCGTGACTTCGCCGTTCGAGCGGCCCTGGGCATTCGCCGACACGGTAATCACGCGCTTGCCGTCCTTGTGCACGATTTCCGACGGGCCTTTACCCATGCTGATGCGGGCGATCTGCTCGAGCGGCACCATGGTGTTGGTGCCGGCAATCGCGATCGGCAGGCGCTCGATGTTCTCGATGCTGACCCGGTCTTCCGGATGCAGGCGCACCGCCACGTCGCGCGTTTCGCCGGTCGGGTCGACCCAGTCGCCAACCTCGATGCCGGCAAAGGCCACGCGCAGCGCGGTAGCGGCGTCGCCCACCGACACGCCCATCGAATTCGCCAGGCCGCGGTCGAGCTCGATCTGCAGCTCGTCCTTCGGGTCCTGCTGCGACAGGGTCACATCCACCGCGCCCGGCACCTGGCGCAGCTTTTCCATGTAGGCCGTGGTCAGCTCCATGAGTTTGCGCGAGTCGTTGCCGGTGAATTCGATCTGCACCGGCTTGCCGCCGCCCGACAAATCGTCGATGACGGTGTACTCGGCGCCCACCAGGCGCGAGACCTTGGCGCGCAAATCGGCGCCGATGGCGGCCGCGCTGCGGCTGCGCGTGTTGCGCTTGCCGATCTCGACGTAGATCGAGCCGCCGCTCGGGCGCGCAACGATGTCGGTGGCGCGGGTTTCCGGCAGCGTATGGGCCAGCTTGGCCGCCTGCTCCATCTTCAGGCGCGCAAACGCCAGGCTCGACGACGGTGGGGTGCGCACCTCGATCATGATCTTGTTGCCGTCGCCCGCAGGCAGGAAGCTGGTGCCGCCAAGGAAGATCTGCATCGCAATCGCCGCGGCAAAACTCAGCACCGCGAGCACACCCATCCAGCGGCGGTGGTGCAGCGCCCACGCAATCACGTTGCCGTAGCGGCCGGCCAGGCGGTCGAACCAGGCATTGAAGTGGCCCAGCGCCTTCGACAGGCCCTTCTTCGGCTCCAGGTGGTGGCCCGGCGGGTCGCCCCAGTAGGCCGACAGCATCGGGTCGAGCGTGAAGGAAATGAACAGCGAGACCAGCACCGAGCAGGTGACGGTCAGCGCGAACGGACGGAACCATTCGCCGGCAATGCCCGGCATGAAGGCGACCGGGATGAACACGGCCATGATCGAGAAGGTGGTGGCGGCCACGGCCATGCCGATCTCGGCCGTGCCGACCAGGGCCGCGGTGCGGCGGTCGGCGCCGTTTTCCATGTGGCGCACGATGTTTTCGCGCACCACGATGGCGTCGTCGATCAGCACGCCGATCGCCAGCGACAGCCCGAGCAGGGTCATGAAGTTCAGCGTGAAGCCGCACAGCCAGACCGCGATGAAGGCGGCCAGCACCGAGGTCGGCAGCGACAGCGCCGTGATCAGCGTCGAGCGCCAGGAATTCAGGAAGGCGTAGACCACGAACACGGTCAGCACGGCGCCGAACACCAGCGACTCGATCACGTTGTTCAGGCTGCTTTGCGCTTCCTCGCCGCCGTCGCGGGTGATGGTCAGGGTGGTGCCCTTCGGCAGTTCCTTGTTGATCTCGGCCACCAGCTCGTGCACGCGCTTGGCGATCGACACGGTCGAGGCGTCGCGGGTACGCACGATCGAGATGCCGACGTTCGGGCTGCCGCTATGGATCGAGGCGCTGTCGATGTCGGCGAAGCCGTCCTGGATCGTGGCCACCTGGTTCAGGCGCACGATGGTGTCGCCGCTGCGTTTCACCACGACCTGGGAAAAGTCCTCGGGGCGCTCGATGCGGCCGATCAGGCGGATGCCCTTTTCGTCGAGCACGCCGCGCACCTTGCCTACCGGCGCGTTCGTGTTCTGCCGGCTCAGCGCAGTCGTGACATCGCTGACCGAGACATTGTATTCGCGCAGCTGGTCGGCGCGCAGCAGCACTGACAGTTCGCGCCGCAGCGAACCGTTCACGTTGACGGTGGACACGCCGTCGATGGCGCGGAAGCGGTCGGCCAGCACGTCCTCGGCCAGGCGCGAAATGCTCGCGTGACTCTGGCTGCTCGACGACAGCGCCAGCTGCATGATCGGCTGGGCCGAAGGGTCGACCCGGCGCAGGATAGGCTCGCGCATTTCCAGCGGCAATTTGTAGCGCACCGCCGAGATGGCGTTGCGCACATCGTCCGAGGCTTCGATCAGGTTGCGCTTGAAGTCGAACTCCAGCACCAGGGTGGCGCTACCTTCGTTCGCGTAGGAGGTGACCTCGGTCACGCCCTGCACGCTCTGCATCTGCTTTTCCAGGCGGTCGATGATCTCGCGCTCGGCCGTTTCCGGCGAGGCGCCCGGATACGGCACGTTGACCACGATCACCGGGATATCGACGTCGGGATTCTGGTTGACGCGCAGCTTGGACAGGGCCAGCAAGCCGATGCACATCATGCCCAGGATCAGCACGATCGTGGCGACCGGCTTCTTGACACTGAAATTGGAGAGGAACATGGCTTATTTCCCTTGGGCCTGGGGAGCGGAGGCTACGCGCGCAGCGGCCATTTCCACCTTCTGGCCATCCTTCAGGTTCGAGCTCGGGCTGCGCAGCACGGTGTCGCCGGCGGCCAGGCCGGCCTTGATCTCGTAGTTGCCGGTACGCTGGTCGCGCATGCCGACTTCCAGGTTCACTTTCGCCAGCGTGCCGCCCTTCACGCGCCAGGTATAGGTGTCGTCGCCGCTGCGCACGATGGCGCTTTCCGGAAGCATCAGCGCGTTCGAGGTCTCGGCGTCGATCCGCCCTTCGGCGTACAGGCCGGCCACGCGCGGCTGCTCGCCGGTCAGGCCGACCAGCACCTCGACCTGGCGCGTGATGTCGTTGGCCGAGGGGTCGATGCGTTTGACCACGCCGGTGAACTGCTGGTTGCCGTAGCCGTTGATGTGGAACTTGACCGGCTGGCCGAGTTTCACGGTGGCGATCTTGTCGGTCGAGACACGGCCCTCGAAGCGCATGGAGTTCGGGTCGATCACCTTCACCAGTTCCTTGCCGACCGTGGCGGTGTCGCCGGCGGACACCTTGCGGTCGCTGACGATGCCGTCGAACGGCGCGCGCACCTGGGTGCGGCTGGTCTGCTGGCGCGCCAGGGCGGCGCGGCTCTTCGCGGCCGACAGTTCGCTCAGGGCGCTGTTCCTGCGCACTTCGGCTTCATCGAAGGCGGCGGCCGAGGTCATGCCCGAGGCGCGCAGGGTCTTCAGGCGTTCCAGCTGGCGGTTCGACTGGTCGAGTGCCTGCGCGGCGGCGCGCACGGCTTCGTCGGCTGACAGCAGCGTATCGCGGATCGCGGTCTCATCCAGTTTTACCAGCAGGTCGCCGCGCTTGACCGGCTCGCCGTTCTCTTTCAGCACTTGCAGCACCACGGCCGAGACTTCCGCGCGCAGATCGGCGCGCCGTTCCGGCTGGATCGAGCCGGTGATCACCGGGCCCGAGGCCAGCGCATCGCTCTGTACCGTCAACAGGTCTTCGGGCGCAACCAGCAGCTGGCTCGGCTTGTTGTCCTTGGCCTGGGCGGTGGCGTTCGGACCGGCCTTGGCCGGGTCCTTGCCCTCCTTGCTGCAGGCGGCCAGGGCCGACGCGATGGCAAGGACGAGTAGAGTGTTGCGCAGCATGTTGAGTCTCTCCAATTGGACGCTGATGACTTATATTTGTAAGGGGCGGATTTCACCAGCGCGCAGTATCCGGGAGCCGGCCCCACCCGTCAATCGACGCTCCTGCGCACTGTGGTTTTCGAGGGATGAACTGCGTCCTGGCGCGATGGACTGCATCTGCGCGGATAAAATGCGGGGTGGCCGGACAGCCGGCGGACACCCGGCGGACACCGTCCGGCGAGTGGCCGCCTTTTTTCTTACTTCATCAGGCGACCAGCAGGTGGTAGACCAGGAAGCCCATGCCGATGCCGGTGACGATGCCGCCGCAGATTTCGACCAGGGTATGGCCCATGCGTTCACGCAGGGTGATGTGGCCGGTGACTTCGACTGCCAGGCGGTTGATGGCGGCAGCCTGGCGGCCGACGTGCTGGCGCAGGCTGTTGGCGTCGATCATCACGATGAAGGCCAGGGTCACGGCCACGCCGAAGGCCGGATGGTCCATGCCTTCGCGCAGGGCGATCAGGGTCGCCATGCTGGTGACCACCGAGCTATGGTTACTGGGAAAACCACCATTCCCGACCAGGTTGAACGCCCAGCGCCGCTGGCGTGCGCTGTTGATCAGGAACTTGATTGGACCGACGACGAGCCAGGTCAGGAAAGGCGTGATGAGGTAAGTAAGGTCCATGTATTATCCAAAATGTAAATGCCGGGCGGAATTATCGCAGAAGGCATGCACGCGAGCGACCTGCGCTGCGACCTCCGCTCCTACGAAACGGTAAGATGCCTGAAAACTGTGTCATTTCAACCAATATTCGAATAAGAAGAGGAACCAGATGCAACACTTCCGTTTATCGTTCATCGTCACTGCCGTGCTCATGGCATTGTCGGGCTGGTGGGGCTACGAACATGGCGGCGTGAGCGGCCTGCTGTCGGCGCTGTGGATCACCGCCATCCTGGGCGTGCTCGAGGTCTCGCTGTCCTTCGACAATGCGGTCGTGAACGCCTCGGTGCTGCGCCACTGGAACGAGTTCTGGCGCAAGCTCTTCCTCACCGTCGGCATCCTGGTGGCGGTGTTCGGCATGCGCCTGCTGTTCCCGCTGGTGATCGTCTCGGTGGCCACCGGGCTCGGCCTGCTCGACGTCTGGCACATGGCCATCGACACGCCGCAGGAATACTCGCGCCACCTGACCGAGCACCATGCGGAAGTGTCGGCCTTTGGCGGCGCCTTCCTGATGCTGGTCTTCCTGAACTTCCTGTTCGACGAGGAAAAGGAACTCCACTGGCTCGGCTGGATCGAGGAAAAAATCGGCAAGTACGGCTCCGAAGGCCTGGCCGTGCTGCTGACCCTGCTGGCGGTGTTCTTCGCCATGTCGCTCATGCCCGAGCAGCGCAAGCTGGCCGTGCTGATCTCGGGCGTGGTCGGGGTGGCGGTGTACATCGGCGTGAACTGGGTCAGCGGTTTGCTGGAAGAAGAAGAACACGACCCGACGGTCGGCAAGATGATCTCGCAAGGCAGTATCGGCGGCTTCCTGTACCTGGAAGTGCTGGATGCCTCGTTCTCGTTCGACGGCGTGATCGGCGCCTTTGCGATTACCAACGACGTGGTCGTGATCATGCTGGGCCTGGCGATCGGCGCCATGTTCGTGCGGTCGATGACGGTGTTCCTGGTCTATAAAGGCACGCTGCAGGAATTCGTGTTCCTCGAGCACGGCGCCCACTACGCGATCGGCATCCTGGCCCTGATCATGTTCGCCAGCGTGCACTTCCATATTCCCGAGTGGTTCACGGGCCTGTCGGGGCTGGCCTTCATCCTGGTGTCGCTGTGGTCCTCGGTGCGCTACCGCAAGCGGGTCGAGGCGGAAGAGGCGCGCGCCGGTGTCGGCGTGTCGTCGGAAGCTTGAGGACATCGACTCCGGTCCTAAGCTTCACTTAAGCCTGGACCTTTTGACAATCCGCGCGGCCGTGGCAGAATGGGCGCCGCGCGGTACTGCCGCGCCAGGTCATCCATACACCGCTTCCACTTTCGAAACCACACCGATCATGCCTAAAGCCTTGCCCAAGCGCGCCTTTGCCATCCTGCTGTCCCTGCTCGTCGCCCTCGTGGTGGTGTTCGGCCTGTACACCTGGTTCACGCTGACCTGGTCCTACTCGGAAGGCACGCGCGCCGGCTACCTGCAGAAGTTCTCGAACAAGGGCTGGCTATGCAAGACCTGGGAAGGCGAGATCCTGCTTTCCAGCATGCCGGGCGCGATTCCGGAACGTTTCGCGTTTACCGTGCGCGACGAGAAGCTGGTGCAGAAGCTGCAGTCGACCATGGGCCAGCGTGTGGAAATCAGCTACGAACAGCACCGCGGCGTGCCGACCAGCTGCTTTGGCGAGACCGAGTATTTCGTCGAGAGCGTGAATACCGGGCCGGTGAATCCGGTGGCGCCGAGCGATGCGCCGGCCGGGGCGCAGTGATTCGTTGCACGTATCGATAAAGGCTGATTGAGACGAATTGCATATCGGATTCGATATGCTGGCCGTAGGGTGGGCACCTGTGCCCACGCGGTCGTACAGATGCATGCCGCAACGTCTCCGCAGCTTACGGGAACGCAGCACCGGAAAGTCTACAACACCGGAATGCATGCGATACCGATACCAGATGGTTACCAGAAGCGGTACGGTACGACCGCGTGGGCACAGGTGCCCACCCTACAACACCCTCGCCGCGCGGGCGTTTATTCCCCGTTCGTCCGCCGCTGGTTCATGATCACTTCCGCCAGCCTGGCCGCCGCCTGCTGGGCCGACGGCTGCTTCTTCAATCTCCCCAGCACTTCGCGGGTAATGTTCTCGGACGCCGCACGCTGACGCGCCTCGGCCTTGCGTTCGTTGATCGCATCCTCGGTCGCCGACAATTCCGCCGCCTGCTCTTCCAGGCGCTTCGTTTCCAGCTCCAGCAGTTCGCGCCGCGCGTCGGCCATCTGCTGGGTGGTGGCGGCCGTGCGGCGCTGCATCTCGGCGTGCGCCTGGGCGTGTTCGAGCAGCGCGCGCTGGGCGTCGCGCTTTTCAAGCGCGGCCTGGGCCGCATCCTTCTCGGCCGCTTCGCGCGCCAGGGCCAGGCGCGCGGCTTCGGCTTCGGCCTCCGCACGCAGGCGCGCGCTTTCCGCCGTGGCCTGTTCCGAGGCCAGGCGCGCGGCCGCCTCCTCGATGGCGCGCGCTTCGGACTCGGCCTGCAAACGCTGCGCCGCCAGCTTTTGCTCGGCCAGCGCCAGCGCGCCGCGCGCCGCCTCGGCGGCGGTCTGTTCCGCTTCCAGGGCGGCGCGTTCGGCGTCGAGGGCGGCCTCGGTCGCCGCCAGGCGCGCCGCTTCGGCCCGGGCGCGTTCGGCCTGCAACTGCGCCAGGCTGGCGGCGGCAGCCGCTTCGGCCTGGACGGCGGCGGCAGCGGCCTCTTCCTGCGCCGCCTCCTCCAGCACCCTGGCCGCGGCTTCGCGCTTGGCTTCCAGGGCCGCGCGCTGGGCCTCGGCGATGCGGTGCTCGGCCTCGAATTCGTCGCGCATCAGGGCCGCCTGCCCTTCTTCCGCCTCGGCCCGGGCCTGGGCGGCGGCGGCCAGTGCGCGTTCGTTTTCCCGTTTTTCGTGCAGGCGCGCCAGTGCCGCTTCCTCGGTGCGCAGGCGTTCGCGCTCGGCCGCCGCAAGCTGGGCGGCCTCGGCTTCGCGCTGCGCGGCCAGGGCTGCCGCGTCGCGCGCCATGGCCGCCTGCTCGCTTGCCAGCGCCAGCGCCGCTTCGGCCGCCGCGTTCTCGGCCGCGCGCGCCTCGGCGGCGGCTGCGGCCTGGGCCGCGCGGGCTTCGGCCAGCTCGCGCGCACGGGCCTGCTGTTCGGCGTCGCGCCCGGCCGCTTCGGCGGCGATGCGGTCGGCCTCGGCGCGCTGCTGCGCGTGCTCGGCCGCCGTCAGCTCGGCCTGCAGGCGGGCCTCGACCTGCATGCCCGCGTCTTCTTCGGCCTGGGCGCGCAACAGCGCCGCTTCGCGCAGCTTGCGGTCGGCCTCGATGCGCGCCTCGGTGGCGGCCACGATCTTCGCTTCGGCCTCGCGCCGCGCCTCGGCGGTGGCGGCGGCCATCTGCTCCAGACGCTCACGGTGCACGGCGGCGTCGCGCAATTCCTTTTCCAGGTCCAGGCGCGTGCGCACGGTGTCGGCGGCCACCCGTTGCGAATCGGCCTGGGCCTGGGCGATGCTTTCGCGTTCTTGTTCGACGTGGGCCAGGGCGCGCGCTTCTTCCAGCATGCGCGCCTCGGCGGCGGCGCGGGCAAAGGCCGAGGCCAGCGCGATCTGGTCGGCGCGCTCGCGCTGCACCGCCAGTTCGAGCGCTTCGGCTTCGAGCTTGGCCAGTTTCTCGGCGGTGGCGCGCGCGGCCTTTTCGGCACGCTCGCGCTCGCGCGCCAGCACCGCCACGCGCGCATCGGCGCTGGCGCTGTGCAGCACCTCTTCGCGCGCCGCATGCACGGCGGCCACGCGCTCGGCGGCGTGGCGCCGCGCTTCCTCGGTCTGGGCCAGCAATTCCTCGGCGGCGCGCGCCGCTTCCATCGCCATTGCCGCTTCGGCTTCGATCTGTTCGGCGGCGCGGCGGCGCGCTTCTTCGGCGGCGCGGGCGCGGGCTTCGGCGGCCAGGCGGCTTTCGGTGTCGGCCTGCACGCGCGCGCGCAGCTCGGCGGTTTCCTGGCGCATGGCTTCCAGGCGCTCGCTCGATGCCTGGGCGGCGGCGCGCAGGGTTTCCAGACGGTCGCGGTTGGCTTCGATGGCCTGCTCCGACACCTGGGCGTTCGCCAGCGCGGCGGCGGCGGTGGCGGCATCCATGGCGGCGCGCTCCTCGGCCAGCGCGCGCGCATGGGCCTCGGCGGCGGCGCGGCTTTCGGCGGCGACATTCGCCTTGGCCTCGGCCTCGACCCGCGCGATCGCTTCCCTGATCGCGGCCTTTTCCAGTGCGCCACGGTCGGGGGCCGATGCGGCTGCAGGTGCCGACGCGGCTGCCGGTGCAGGCGCGGGCGCCGGCTTGCCTGCGGATGGCAGGTGCCCGCCGGCGAGCGGCGGCAGGTCGATCGTGAAATCGGTATCGTCGTGGGGAGTCGGTGGGTGTTCCATGGTATTTCTCGGTCTGGAAAAGGGGGCCTGCCAGCTCATTATCGACGAAAGACGCGAATCGTGTCACGCCGAGCTGCGCGGCAAAACCCTTGCAATTCCGGCCTTCAGGAATGACAACCGACTGTCTGTTGCGCGGGCTGCCCGAGCAGCCGGACGCCGGCCGCGCCAAGCAGGATCGCCAGCAGGCAGAACAGCACATCGATGAAGCCCGGCTTGTCGGGATGGATCGCCGCCTTGTGCGGATGCGCGGGATCGTAGCGTATCCATATTTGCGTTCCGGGCCGGTAGCGCTGCGTCAGCGCGGCAAGCGCGGCCTGGTCGCGGTAGCAGGAACCGGCGCGGGCCACCGTCATCCGGTTTGCGACGAACTCCTTGCCGCCAACGAGGTACCGGTAGCGCAACTGGACGCACCGATCCGATGATTTCGGCTTCGTGTGCGTCTCCAGCCCCAGGACTACGGCGCGCGTGGCCGGCCACGACGAAAACCGCAGCTTGTCGGCCACGGTCGTGATCATGAAGAAGCCGAACAGCACCGCAACCAGCAGCATGAGCGCACCTTTCAGCCGCGTCTTCACGGACCCGGGCGCTTCGGTGCGGGCCGTGCCATCCTCAGACCGGCCACAGTGGCGGCTCGTCCATCAGCGCCACCTGCTCGCGCAGTTCGAGAATGCGGTCCTGCCAGTAGCGCTGGGTGTTAAACCAGGGGAAGGCCGCCGGGAAGGCCGGGTCGTTCCAGCGCATCGCCAGCCAGGCCGAATAATGGATCAGGCGCAGGGTGCGCAAGGCCTCGACCAGGTAAAGCTGGCGCGGATCGAAGTCGCAAAAGTCTTCGTAGCCGGCCAGGACGTCGCCCATCTGGCGCACCATGTCCTGGCGCTCGCCCGAGAGCAGCATCCACAAGTCCTGCACCGCCGGCCCCATGCGGCTGTCGTCGAAGTCGACGAAGTGCGGGCCGTCGCCGGTCCAGAGCACGTTGCCGACGTGGCAGTCGCCGTGCAGGCGCAGGAGCGGCACCTGCCCTGCCCGCTCGTAGCAGCGCGCCACGCCCTGCAAGGCCTGTTCGACCACGCTGGCCCAGGTGGCGCGCAGCTCGGGCGGCAGGAAGTCGTGCCGCAGCAGCCAGTCGAAGGGTTCCTGGCCGAAGGTGCGCGGGTCGAGCGCCGGGCGCTGGGCATACGATGCCAGCGCGCCGACGGCGTGGATGCGGCCGATGAAGCGCCCGATCCATTCCAGCGTGGCCGGGTCGCCGAGTTCCGGCGCGCGGCCGCCGCGGCGCGGAAAGACCGCGAAATGGAAACCGTCGAAGCTGTGCAGGGTACGCCCGTCGACCGTCAATGCCGGCACCACCGGCACTTCGCGTTCGTGCAGCTCGGCCACAAAGGCATGCTCCTCGAGGATGGCCTGCGTGCTCCAGCGTTCGGGGCGGTAGAACTTGACCACCACCGGCGGCCCTTCTTCGCGCCCGACCTGGTAGACGCGGTTTTCGTAGCTGTTCAGGGCCAGCAGGCGGCCGTCGCCGTACAGGCCCAGGCTTTCCAGGGCGTCGAGCACGCGCTCGGGACCAAGCCTGGCAAAGGGGTGGGAAGCTGATGAATCCGGCAAGCCTGACAAATTATCCATACCGCCATTGTAAGGCGGCGCGCAGATTTTCGTGTGCCGCTGGCCCGCCACGCGTTAAACTGGCGGCTTCACCGCAACAAGGCATCCCATGCAACTCGAACAGCCCCTCACCGAAAAAGAATTCGACGAACTCGACCAGTTCCTCCTCTCCGAGCGCAGCCCGGAAGACGCGATGACGATGGACACCCTCCACGGCTACCTGACCGCGATCGCGATCGGCCCGGAAACCATCATGCCGGCCGAGTGGCTGCCGCGCGTCTGGGGCCAGGACGGCAAGCAGGCGCCGAAGTGGAAGAACGCCAAGGAAGAAGAACGCATCCTCAACCTGATCATGCGCTTCATGAACGAAGTGCTGATCACCTTCGAGGTCGCGCCGAAGGAATTCGAGCCGCTGTACTGCGAGCACGAGCACAACGGCCAGACCCTGATCGACGCCGAAGCCTGGTGCTGGGGCTTCTGGGAAGGCATGGAACTGCGTCCGGGCTCCTGGGACCCGGTCTGGGATTCCGAAGTCGGCGAGCTGATGCGCCCGCTGTACCTGCTCGGCGCCGACGAGATCGAGGAAGACGAATTGCCGCTGGTCGAAGACCCGGTCAAGGCGCACCAGCTGGCGCTGGAAATCGAAGCCAATTTGCCGGCGATCTACCGCTACTGGCTGCCGCTGCGCAAGCCGGCGGTCGAGACCATCCGCAACGAAGGGCCGAAGACCGGCCGCAACGACGACTGCCCTTGCGGCAGCGGCAAGAAGTTCAAGAAATGCTGCGGGGCTGAACAGGCGTAGGGTGGTCGGCTCCGCCGCCCACGCGTTCAGCCGGGGCAAGCGTAGCGAATGAGCATGCCGGAGCTGAACGCGTGGACGGGGAACCCGTCCACCCTGCATCAAGAAGCACAAGGAGCCGGGCCGACCCCGGCTTTTTTTCGCCCGCTTCAGTCCTTGGGCGTCAAGCCTCGGCCAGCGTCGGCGCGGCCAAAAAAGGCCGGCAATCGACCGGGATGTCGATGACGAAGGTGGTGCCGCGCTCGCGCGAACTGTCGACGCCGACGCTGCCGCCATGGCTCTCGGCCACCGCGCGCACATAGGGCAGGCCGATGCCCCAGCCGCCCTTCACGCCCTGGCGCGCCGATTCCGCACGGCGGTACATCTGGAAAATGCTTTCCTGCTCGGCGGGCGGGATCGGCTCGCCGTGGTTGTGGACGGTGAGCAGCAGGCGCTCGTGCACCTCGTCGATCTTGATGGTAATCGGCGTGCCGGGCGTGCCGTACTTGGCCGCGTTCGACAGCATGTTCTCGATCGCGCGCCAGAGCGCCTTGCGGTCCCACCAGCCGTGCACCGAGTGCGGCGTCATGTGCACCGGCTGGCCCCCGTGCGCCACCGCGTCGAGCTGGACTTCGCGCACCAGCTCGCAGATGTCGAAGGCGCTCAGTTCCAGCGGCACCTTCTGGCCGCCATGGAAGGCCATCGAATCGAGCAGCTCGCTCACCATGCCGCCCATGCGCTGCACGCTCGACAGCGCCTTGGCCGCCACGGTGCGGATGCGCGCCGGGTCGTTCGTCATGAGGATGATTTCCAGCGCCATCGAGGCCGCGTGCAGCGGCCCGCGCAAATCGTGGGTGAGCGCCGCCGTGAAGCGCTCGCGCAGGCCCTGGTGCACCAACGTAAAGGCATTCACGGCTTCCTTGATGCCGGCATCGATCGAGCTGTCGATCACCAGCACCTCGGCGTGGCTGAGCGAGATGCCGTCGCGCGCCAGCGCTTCCAGGAGGCAGCGGCGCAGGATCTGGTACTCGTCGATCAGGGCCACGTGGTCGTAGCTGGTCACGCGCGCGCGCTCGCCGCCGTGCTCGGCCGCCACCGTGGTGCCGTCGGCGCCGCCCTGGCGCCCGTAGCCCGGCGTCAGGCTTTCGGCGATGTTGTCGTAGAAGACCGGCAGCGTATCGATCAGCACCGGGTGGCGCAGCTGGGCCGCTTCCTCGACGTTCGCGCGCACGGCGCGTTCCCAATCGGCGAACACCTGTTCGCGCAGGGCGAGCATGCGCTGCGAGGTAGGCGACAGGCCGCTGCCGTCGTCTTTCTGGTCGCTGGCGTAGGTCACGCGTGACTCCTGGTCGTCTTCTTATCCAGTATGCATGGTACGCCGGATGCGCCGCGCATGTCGCCCAGCAGTCATGACAGCGTGCCCGCCCCCGCTTCAGGCCGCGGTCTCCAGCTGCCGCTCGCACAGCGCCGCCAGCAGGTCCGAACGCCCGACCACGCCGACCACGGCCCCGCCCTCCCCGGTGATCGCCACCTGGTGATGGCCCTCGTCGCTCAGCAGCGGCACCAGGCGCGCCAGCGGCGCGGCGGCGTCGAGCACGGCGACGATGCGGTGCATGGCATCCTCCACGCGCGGCGCGGCGCCCGGCACCAGTGCGCGCAGGCGTGCGCCCCATCCGCTCTGGCGCAGCAGGTCTTCCTGCGACAGGAAGCCGAGCAGGCGCCGCCCCTCGTCCAGCACCGGCACGCCCTGCAGGCGGTGGCGCAGCAGCAGTTCGCGCGCATGCTCCAGGGTGTCGCGCGGGCCGATCGCGACCACATGGCGCGACATCAGTTCGGCGCAGTTGCGTTCGCGGAAGTGGCGGTGCAAGGCCAACTGGCGGGCGTCGTCGACGATCGCCAGCAGATCGTCGCGGCTGATGTCCAGCACCTCGCCATAGCGCGCCATGGCCGCTTCCAGGTCCTGTTCCGTGATGCCGAGGCGTGCGGCCGGGGCCGGGTCGCCGGTGGCGTGGATGTTGCGGTCGGCCGCGTGCGGCGCGTGCGGGTAGCGGCGGCCGGTCAGGTTGTTGTAGAGGAGCGCGGCGCCGACGATGACGGTGGAATTGAGCGCCACCGGCAACAGGGCGAACTGCCAGCTGGCCGCATGCACCGCCGCGCCGCCCAGCACCGCGGTCAGGGCCACGGCGCCGCCGGGCGGATGCAGGCAGCGCAGCGCGAACATCGCGGCAATCGCCAGGCAGCCGGCCAGCGGCGCGGCCAGCAGCGGGTCGGGCACCAGGTGCCAGCAGCCGACGCCGACCAGGGCCGACAGGGTATTCCCGCCGACCACCGACCAGGGCTGGGCCAACGGGCTGGCCGGCACGCAGAACAGCAGCACCGCCGAGGCGCCCATGGGGGCAATCAACCAGGCGGCCAGCCCTGGCGCCAGCATGTGGCTGACCAATGCGGTAACGAACAGGCCGACGCAGGCCCCGACGGTGGCGCGCAGGCGCTCGGTGCGGCTGGCGGCAAGCGGCTGCGGCAGGAAGCCGTGCAGCCATTGGGTGAAACTTCCTTGCATGACAGGAGAAAATGAGAAGCTGCTTGAAGCAAAGACCGCCATTACATCATAAATGGCCTGTCCCTTGCTGAAGCCGGACGCTGGCCGGCGGCCAGCGCCGCCGTGGCACTTGATGTACGATGCGCAATCTTGGCCTTTGTACAAACCGTGTCATTCACCGGAGCATCCATGACCACCTCCTTCCGCAAGACCGCCCTGCGCGCGCTGGCTGCCGCCGCACTGGCCGCCATCGCTGCCAGCCCTGCCCTCGCTGCCGCCCCGATGGCAAAGACCCCGGCCCCGGGCTACTTCCGCCTGATGCTGGGCCAGTTCGAGGTCACGCCGCTATCAGATGGCACCGTCGACCTGCCGGTCGACAAGCTGCTGAGCGACAAAGCCGAAAAGACGCAAGCCACGCTGGCGAAGTCCTTCCTGAAAGCCCCGCTCGAAACCTCGGACAACGCCTTCCTGGTCAACACCGGCACGAAGCTGATCCTGGTCGACACCGGCGCCGGCGTGCTGTTCGGGCCAACCCTCGGCAAGCTGCTGGCGAACATGAAGGCGGCCGGCTACACGCCCGAGCAGGTCGACGAGGTCTACCTGACCCACTTCCACAGCGACCACCTGGGCGGATTGACCAGCTCGGCGAAACCAGCCTTCCCGAACGCCGTCGTGCGCGCCTCCAAGGCTGAAGCCGATCACTGGCTGAGCCAGGCGAACATGGACAAGGCGCCGGCCGACGGCAAGGACACGTTCAAGAACGCGATGGCCGCGCTCGACCCTTACGTCAAGGCCGGCCGTTTCAAGACCTTCGAGGGCGATGTCGAGGTGTCGCCGGGCTTCCGTGCGCTGGGCGGGCATGGGCATACGCCGGGGCATACCACCTTCGTCGTCGAGAGCGGCGGGCAAAAGATGATGCTGATCGGCGATCTGATCCACGTGGCGGCGGTGCAGTTCGAGAACCCGGCGGTGACGATCGGCTTCGACGGCGACCAGAAGGCCGCAGCAGCGGCGCGCAAGAAGCTGTTCGACATGGCGGCCAAGGATGGAGCGCTGGTCGGCGGCGCGCATCTGCAGTTCCCGGGGCTGGGGCATCTGCGGGCCGAGGGCAAGGGGTATCGCTTCGTGCCGGTGAATTACACGCAGATGCGGTAAGGGCGGCCGGCGATTGCTGATACGTTAGCGATCGACGCGTGGACGGCGCAAGCGGCGCGGGTACCTCAGGCGTTACAGGCAGAGCCGTCCACCCTACGGGTGCGCCGCAGGTGCTTCACGCCAGGGCGCCGCGCACATCGGCCAGCAACTCGGCCAGCTGGTCGAAATCCACCGGCTTGACCAGGTGGTGCCGGAAGCCCGCCTCGCGCGCGGCGCGCTTGTCCTGTTCCTGTCCATAGCCCGACACGGCGATCAGCACCGCGTCCGCCGTCTCGGGCTGGGCCAGCAGGCGCCGCGCCAGTTCGTTGCCGTCGATCTCGGGCAGGCCGATATCGAGCAGGAACACGTCCGGCGCCGCCGCACGCGCGCGCTCCAGCGCGCGGCGCGAATCGTGCTCGACTTCCACCGCGTGCCCGGCCGCATCGAGCAGCATGGCCAGGGTCTCGGCGGCGTCGACGTTGTCGTCCACCACCATCACCCGCAATGGCCCGCCCGATGCCGCGGCGCCGGCTGGCGCGGATTCGGGCGCGGCGACCGGCGTGGCCAGCGGCAGTGTCACGGTAAAGGTACTGCCCCGCCCCGGCCCCGGACTGGCACAGGCAACGCTGCCACCGTGCAGTTCGACCAGGTTGCGCACCAGCGCCAGGCCCAACCCCAGCCCGCCCTGCGAACGGTCGCTCGAGCGCTTGGCCTGGGTGAACAGGTCAAAGGCGCGCTCGGTCAGTTCCTGCTCCATGCCGATGCCCTCGTCGCATACGGCCAGTTCCAGCATGCCGTCCTTGTGCCGCACCTCGATGTCGATGGCGCATTCCTCGGGCGTGTACTTGACGGCGTTGTTCAGCAGATTGGCGAGCACCTGCACCAGGCGCGCGCGGTCGCCTTCCACGCTCAGGGGCACGGCAGGCATGTGCACGCCCAGGGTCTGGCGCCGCGCCAGCAGCAGCGGACGGACCTGCTCCACCGCCTCGTCGACGATGCTGCGCACGTCGAGCACGGCCTTGTCGAGCACGATCAGGCCGCGCGTCACGCGCGACACGTCGAGCAGGTCGTCGACCAGGCGCGTCATGTGCTTCACCTGGCGCCCGATGATGGCGCTGCTCTGGCGCACCCGGGTTTCGTTGAGCATGCCCATGTCGAGCAGCATCGCGGCCGACTTGATCGGCGCCAGCGGGTTGCGCAGTTCGTGCGCCAGCATGGCCAGGAATTCGTCCTTGCGCTGGTCGGCCGCCTTCAGCTTTTCCTCGGCCAGCTTGCGGTCGGTGATGTCGCGGAAGAAGATCGCGATGCCGCCGTCCTGCATCGGAAAGGCGCGGATCTCGTTCCAGCCGCAGCGCCCGTCGACCGGCGGCATCCGGTACTCGGCGGCGCCGGCACGGCGCCCGTCCATCACGCGGCGCAGCATGCGGCTGGCTTCGGCGTCGGCCGATTCCGGGAACAGTTCCCAGTGCGTGCGGCCGATTACCTGGTCCAGGGTCAGGCGGCAGATGCGCAGGCCCTCGGCATTCATTTCGACGATCCGCCAGTCGCGGTCGAGCCGCGCGAAGCCTTCGCCGATGGTGTCGAAGATGTAGCGGCTGCGGTCGCGCTCGGCGCGCAGCGCGGCCTGGGTGCGCGCGCCGTCGAGCGCGGTCCAGGTGCGTTCGGCGGTGTCGCGCGTGAAGCGCAGTTCGTCGGCGTTCCAGCGGTGCGGCGCGTCGCGGTTGATGCTGAGGAAGGCGTCCAGGCGGCCGGCGCGCACCAGCGGCACCGTCACCACCGAGCCGATGGCTTCGTCGGCATAGCGGCGCGGCCAGTTGGCGGTGCGCGGATCGCGCAGGATGTCTTCG
Organism: Massilia sp. BAP21; assembly: GCF_057801335.1. NCBI lineage: Bacteria > Pseudomonadati > Pseudomonadota > Betaproteobacteria > Burkholderiales > Oxalobacteraceae > Massilia > Massilia sp. BAP21. The sequence continues at coordinate 3,821,205 of NZ_CM173596.1, read as the reverse complement.
ACGACCACCAGCTCGCCGGCGCGCAGGGCGGCGCCGATGTCGGGGCCGAAGTCGTCGAGCCGGTAGCGCGCTTGCGACAGGCCTTCCATGCCCTCGCGCAGCCATTGGCTGGCCACCGTGAAGGCGGCGCCGTCTTCCTCGACCTCGCCGTACAGCACCCGCGCCAGGCGCAACTCTTCTCCCAGCAGCGCGCCGGCCGTCGCCAGCACTTCGGACGGCAGGTGCAGCGGGCGCAGGGCGTCGGAGAGCTTCAGTTCGAGGGCGGCGCGGCGTTCGGCGCGCAGGCGCTCGGTGGTTTCGACGGCGGTGCAGTACATGCCGGCCACGCGCCCGGCGCCGTCGTGCAGCGGCGAATACGAAAAGGTGAAGTTGGCCGGCTCGCGCGCGCCGTTGCGCACGATGGGGATTTCCAGGTCCTCGAAGTGGACGCCCTTGCCGGACAGGGCGCGGTCGATGATCGGCACCAGCTGCGGCCAGGCATCGGACCAGACGCGCTGGAAGGGTTCGCCCAAGGCGGCCGGATGGCGCTCGCCCAGCATCTGCACATAGGCGTCGTTGTACAGCATGCGCAGGTCCGGCCCCCAGGCGATGAACATCGGCAGCGCCGAGTCGAGCGCCATCGCGACGGCGGTCGCCAGTTGGGGCGGCCAGTCGTCGGGATGTCCGAGGGGAGAATGCCGCCAGTCGTGCGCGCCGATCAGGGCGCGCAGGCTGGCGGGGGCCGCGTCATGGGCAGCCCGCAAAAATCCGTGCATATTGACATTTTCTCACATGATGTCCGCTGCACGATGCACGAATGGGACGGGGGTTACAGCGTACGCATTACAGCTTACGCATCACAATTTAATAAAGTGCTCGCGGTAATACTTCAGTTCCTCGACCGACTCGATGATGTCGGCCAGGGCGGTGTGCTTCTGGTGCTTCTTGAAGCCCGAGGCCAGTTCCGGCTTCCAGCGGCGGCACAGTTCCTTCAGCGTCGAGACGTCCAGGTTACGGTAGTGGAAGAAGGCTTCCAGCTTCGGCATGCCGCGCGCCATGAAGCGGCGGTCCTGGCAGATCGAGTTGCCGCACATCGGCGATTTGTTGGCCGGGACGTACTGCTTGAGGAAGGCGATCAGCTGGGCTTCGGCGTCGGCTTCGCTGACGGTCGAGGCTTTCACGCGGTCGATCAGGCCCGACTTGCCGTGGGTGCCCTTGTTCCAGTTGTCCATCTTGTCCAGGGTTGCGTCGGACTGGTGGATGGCGAACACCGGGCCTTCGGCGATCACGTTCAGGTCGGCGTCGGTGACGACAACGGCCACTTCGATGATGCGGTCGTTGTCCGGATCGAGGCCGGTCATTTCCATGTCTACCCAGACCAGGTTCATCTCGTTCGGACGCTGGGGGGCTGCGGCAGGGTTGGCCGACGGGTTGGCCGACGGGTTGGCTGATGCGGTGGATTCGTTAGCTTGTGACATAATTCTCTCTTTGCCTTAAACAATCCTGCATTTTCTCACAGGCACAGAATGTCTTCACTTGCGTTTTCGGTCACCTTCGTCGTTTTCTTCGTGCTGACGCTAGGACTGCGCTTCTGGCTGGCCAACCGCCAGATCCGCCACGTGCTGCGCAAGCGCGCCAGCGTGCCCGGCGAATTCGCGTCCAAGGTCTCGCTCGAGACGCACCAGAAGGCGGCCGACTACACGGTGGCCAAGACCCGCTTCGGCATCGTGGCGCTGCTGTGGGGCGGCCTGGTGCTGATCGGCTTTACCCTGCTCGGCGGGCTGCAGGTCATTTCCAGCGCCCTGCTGCCGCTGGCCGGCCCTGGGATGCTACATCAGATCCTGCTGGTGATCGCGTTTGCCGCCATCTCCGGTGTGCTCGACCTGCCTTTCGATTACTACCGCCAGTTCGTGCTCGAGGAGCGCTTCGGCTTCAACAAGATGACGCCTGGCCTGTGGATCGCCGACCTGGTGAAAGGCACCCTGCTCGGCGCCGCCATCGGCCTGCCGCTCATCTGGGTCGTGCTGAAGCTGATGGAAACCACCGGCTCGCTGTGGTGGTTCTGGGCCTGGTGCGTGTGGAGCGGCTTCCAGCTCTTGATGATGGTGCTGTACCCGACCGTCATCGCGCCGCTGTTCAACAAGTTCACGCCGCTCGCCGACGACAGCCTGAAAAGCCGCATCGAAGGCCTGATGGCGCGCGTCGGCTTTGCGTCCAAAGGCCTGTTCGTGATGGACGGCAGCCGCCGCAGCGCCCACGGCAACGCCTACTTTTCCGGCTTCGGCGCGGCCAAGCGCATCGTCTTCTTCGACACCCTGATCGAGCGTCTGGCGCCGCAGGAAATCGAGGCCGTGCTGGCGCATGAACTCGGCCACTTCAAGCTGCGCCACATCGTCAAGCGCATGGTGGTCATGTTCGCGCTGTCGCTGGGCTTCCTGGCCCTGCTCGGCTACCTGAAGGAACAAAGCTGGTTCTACACCGGCCTGGGCGTGACGCCGATGCTGGGCGCGCCGAACGACGCCATGGCCCTGCTGCTGTTCATGCTGGTGCTGCCGATCTTTACCTTCGTGCTCGGCCCCTTGAGCGCGATCACCTCGCGCAAGCACGAGTTCGAGGCAGATGCCTTTGCGGCAAAGCACAGCAGCGCCGACGACCTGGTCTCGGCCCTGGTCAAGATGTACGAGGACAATGCCTCGACGCTCACGCCCGACCCGCTGCACTCGGCCTTCTATGATTCGCATCCGCCGGCCTCGGTCCGGATTGCGCACCTGAATGCGGCGGCGGCATGAAGCTGGTTGAGCAGCATTGCACCCACGGTGCGCCGGCGCTCGACGCCGGCGCCGTGAACGCGCACCTGGCCGCGCTGCCTGACTGGCGCCTGGCCGGCAAGCGCATCGAGCGCGAGTACGCCTTCACCGATTACCACGAGACCATCGCCTTCGTCGATGCCCTGGCCGCGATGATCCACCAGCAAGACCACCATCCCGAACTGCGCGTGCGCTACCGCCACTGCCTGGTCGCCTTTACCACCCATTCGGCCGGCAATGCCGTGTCGATGAACGACTTTATCTGCGCTGCGAAAGCCGACGCAATCTACGAGGAACGCCGCGCATGAGCATGCTTGGAACCATCATCGCGGCCCACGGCCGCCACTACCTGGCCGATGTCGACGGCGCCAAATTCCAGTGCGTCACGCGCGGCAAGAAGACCAATGTGGCGGTGGGCGACGTGGTCCACCTGAAGCAGACCTCGAACGACCAGGCCGTGATCGAAAAGATCGCCGACCGCACCACCCTGATCTACCGCTCCGACCAGTACAAATCGAAGCTGCTGGCGGCGAACATCTCGCGCCTGTTCATCGTGGTGGCGACCGAACCCGGTTTCGCCGACGACCTGGTGTCGCGTGCGCTGGTGGCGGCCGAGGCGGCGGGCATCGAGGCCCACCTTATCCTGAACAAGACCGACGTCACCGATTTGCTGCCGCGTGCGCGCGAACGCGCCGCCGTGTATGGCGCGCTGGGTTATCCGGTGCATGAGGTGTCGGCGCGCGCCAATCCGGAGCACGCGCTGGCCGTGCTGCAGCCGCTGCTGGCCGGGCAATCGTCGATTTTCATCGGCCAGTCGGGCATGGGCAAGTCCTCGCTCATCAATTTGCTGGTGCCGGATGCCGACATCGCGGTGCGCGAGATCTCGTCGGCACTGGATACCGGCAAGCACACCACCACCTTTACGCGGCTGTACTGGCTGCCGGGCGGCGCGGCGATCATCGATTCGCCGGGCTTCCAGGAATTCGGGCTGTACCACCTGAGCGAAGGCATGCTGGAACGGGCGTTCGTCGAGTTCAAGCCTTACCTGGGCGGCTGCAAGTACTATAACTGCCGTCACCTGGCCGAGCCGCAGTGCGCGGTGCTCGATGCGGTGGCGGCCGGGAAGATCGCCAAACATCGACACGAGCTGTATGCGCAGCTGCTGCACGAGTCGGCGCAGACCTTGTATTAGTAGTAGGGTGGACGGCTATGCCGTCCACGCGTCGATAGTTGACAGCAAGATCATCGAGCGCGAAACCGGAACCGATAGCGATCGACGCGTGGACGGCGTAGCCGTCCACCCTACATCCCCGGCCACGCAAAAAACAAAAGCCCTTATAATCGAAGGGATAACAGACAAGCGAACAACGATATGCCAGGCTCCAAACCGATCAAGCACTTCCTGCAGTTCTCCGACTTCACGCTCGACGAATTCAATTACGTCATCGAGCGCGCGACCGTCATCAAGCGCAAGTTCAAGGCCTACGAGGTTTACCACCCGCTGGTCGACCGCACGCTGGTGATGGTGTTCGAGAAAAGCTCGACCCGTACCCGCCTTTCCTTCGAAGCCGGCATGCACCAGCTCGGCGGCGCCGCGATCTACCTGAATACGCGCGACAGCCAGTTGGGCCGCGGCGAGCCGGTGGAAGACGCGGGCCAGGTGATGAGCCGCATGTGCGACATCATCATGGTGCGCACTTTCGGCCAGGACATCATCGAGCGCTTTGCCGCGCACTCGCGCGTCCCGGTCATCAATGGCCTGACCAACGAGCACCATCCTTGCCAGGTGCTGGCCGACATCTTCACCTTCCACGAGCACCGTGGCGCCATTACCGGCAAGACCGTGGCCTGGATCGGCGACGCCAACAACATGCTGTATTCCTGGCTGCAGGCGGCCGAGGTGTTCGGCTTCCACCTGAACATCGCCACGCCAAAGGGCTACGACCTCGACCCGAGCCTGGTGAGCACCAGCCGCTACACCCTGTTCGACAACCCGGCCGACGCCTGCGAAGGCGCGCACCTGGTCAGCACGGATGTGTGGACCAGCATGGGCTTCGAGAAGGAAAACGCCGAGCGCCTGAAGGCCTTTGATGGCTTCATCGTCGATGCCGCCAAGATGGCGCGCGCCACCCCGGACGCCCTGTTCATGCACTGCCTGCCGGCCCACCGCGGCGAGGAAGTCGCGGCCGAAGTCATCGACGGCCCGCAGTCGGTGGTCTGGGACGAGGCCGAGAACCGCCTGCACGTGCAGAAGGCGCTGATCGAATACCTGCTGCTCGGCCGCATCGAAGACAAGTAAAATACCCGGATTGTTAAGCAATACCCTTTGAAAGCACCACCCTTTGTTTGATCGTCGGCCGCCCTTCCTGCCCCCAGCAGGAAGGGCGGGCCGGCTGACCGACCTCCCCTCCCTCCACACTGGAACACCAATGAGCGACATCAAAAAAGTAGTTCTCGCCTACTCCGGCGGCCTCGACACCTCCGTCATCCTGAAATGGCTGCAAGACAATTACGGCTGCGAGATCGTCACCTTCACGGCCGACCTCGGCCAGGGCGAAGAACTCGAACCGGCACGCGCCAAGGCCATCAAGTTCGGCATCAAGCCGGAGAACATCTACATCGACGACGTGCGCGAAGAATTCGTGCGCGACTTCGTGTACCCGATGTTCCGCGCGAACACCGTCTACGAAGGCGAGTACCTGCTGGGCACCTCGATCGCGCGTCCGCTGATCGCGAAACGCCTGATCGAGATCGCCAACGCCACCGGCGCCGACGCCATCTCGCACGGCGCCACCGGCAAGGGCAACGACCAGGTGCGCTTCGAGCTGGGCGCCTATGCGCTGAAGCCGGACGTCAAGATCATCGCTCCATGGCGTGAATGGGACCTGCTGTCGCGCGAAAAACTGCTGAAGTACGCGGAAGACGCCGGCATCGCGGTGGACATGAAGCACAAGAACGGCGGCGCGCCCTACTCGATGGACGCCAACCTGCTGCACATCTCCTTCGAAGGCCGGCACCTGGAAAACCCGAGCGCCGAAGCCGAGGAATCGATGTGGCGCTGGACCGTGAGCCCGGAGCAGGCGCCGAACGAAGCCGAGTACCTCGACATCGAATACGAAAAGGGCGACATCGTGGCCCTGAACGGCAAGCGCATGACCCCGGCCGAAGTGCTGACGGAACTGAACCGCGTCGGCGGCAAGCACGGCATCGGCCGGCTTGACTTAGTCGAGAATCGCTACGTCGGCATGAAGTCGCGCGGCTGCTACGAAACCCCGGGCGGCACCATCATGCTGCGCGCCCACCGCGCGATCGAGTCGATCACGCTGGACCGCGAAGTGGCGCACCTGAAGGACGACCTGATGCCACGTTATGCTTCGCTGATCTATAACGGCTACTGGTGGGCGCCGGAACGCGTTGCGCTGCAGACGCTGATCGACCACACCCAGCAGACCGTGAACGGCTGGGTGCGCGTGAAGCTCTACAAGGGCAACGTGATCGTGGTGTCGCGCGACTCGAAGACCGATTCGCTGTTCGACATGAACATCGCCACGTTCGACGAAGACGGCGGCGCCTACAACCAGGCGGATGCGGGCGGCTTCATCAAGCTGAACGCGCTGCGCATGCGCATTGCTGCCAAGGCGCGCGCAAAACGTGGGCAATAAGGCGGCCAATAAACTCGCTGCTGATGAATGAAAAGCCGCCTTCGGGCGGCTTTTTTTATATCGTCGGAACCGGGGGGCCTCCCTAAAAAATCGCGCACGTGGGTAAAATATTGTTTTTACGACCACGGCCATGAACGACATCAGTGACAACCCCTGCCTGTCCTGCGGCGCCTGCTGCATGAGCTTTCGCGTCTCGTTCTATTGGGCCGAAGCCCTGGCCCTGCCCGACGATTTAACCGAGCACGTCACGCCGCACATCGCCTGCATGGCCGGCACCAACGCCGCCGCGCCGCGCTGCGCCGCCCTCGGCCGCGGTAGCGCCGGCCCGATGGCCTGCGGCGTCTACGAGGCCCGCCCCAGCCCCTGCCGCGAAGTCCAGATCGGCGACGACAAGTGCACGCGGGCGCGCGAACGCCACGGCCTGGCCTCGCTGCGGCACATGGCGTGATGGCCATGACGCGGTCGCCAGGCCGCGGTTCTCAGCCCTGCCGCCCGATGTGCGCGCAACAATTGGCGAGACTTCCGGCATCGCTTGCTGGCTATACTCGGCATCTGACCATACGCCCGGATAGCGCCCGCCACATTGCCATGACCCGTACCGTTCTCTTCCTTCTGTGCCTGGCAGCATCCACGGCCACCGCGGCGGCGCCGACAGGCAAGCCAGCCGCGGCCAGACCTGCGCCGGCGGCCTCGCCCGCCGCCGATGCATTCGGCGCCTTTGTCGCGGAAGCCGCGCTCGACGCATCGTCGGTGCATGTACGGTGGAACGACGACACCAGGGCATGGTTCAAGCAATACTTCAAGCGCAGCCTCGGCAGCCACGAACTCCTCAAGCCCAGGCCGCCTGGCCCGCCACAGGCGCTTGCCAGGTTCACCGTCGAGATCACGCAGTCCGAAGGCTTCGACACCGAGGAAGAAGCGGCGGCCTCCACGGGCCTGATGCCCATCCGCGTGCAGTGCCACCTGACGGCCAGGTACGCGCTTGCGCAGCAGGGGTGGGCGCTGCAGCAGGCGTCCTACTTCATCTCGGTCGACGACCGGCAGCCCGATCCAGCGACCCACACCGTGACGCGCGACGACATCCTGCACGATACCGGCGACGCATTCGGGTTTCGCTATGTGCTCGGGAAATGGATGAAGTAGGTTTCGTGCAGCCTTACACCTCGCGCAAATCCGCCACCGCCTGGCTGCCGAAGCCATCGGCCAGCAAATACGCCACCAGCTTGCGCGCGCAATCCTCGGGCGAGGACAAGCCGCCCTGCTCCTTCAATTGCACGAAGCGCTCGCGCAGCGGGAAGCGGTCTTCGCCGGTGGCGCGGATTTCGGCCTGCATGCCGGTGTCGATCACGCCCGGCGCCAGGCTGCATACGCGCACGGTGGCGTCGCCGTCGAGCAGCACCGCCTCCGCGTGCCGGTCGAGCGCGGCCTTGGTGGCGCAGTACACGCTCCAGCCGGGATAGGCCGAGCGCCCCGCCCCGCTCGACACGTGCAGGATGCGGCGCTCGGCGCCGGCCGTTGCCGCCACCACGCTCGCCGCCAGCGCCAGCGGCGCCGCGACGTTCAGGGTGACGGCGCGGATCGCCTGCAGCGGGTCCTGCCCGGCCAGCGGGCCGACCGGCGACACGATGCCGGCATTGTTCACCAGCAGCGCGGTGCTGCAGCCGGCCAGCCAGGCGCCCGCTTCGCCACGGCCCAGCCAGGCCGCCAAGGCCGCGCTGTCCGACAGGTCGAGCTCGATCTCGGTGAGCAGGCCGGGGTAGCGCGTGGCGGCGTCCGGCGAACGGCCGCGCGCCAGCCCGAGCACGGGAATGCCGCGCTCCAGCAGTTCCTGCGTGATGGCGGCGCCCAGGCCTTTGGTATGTCCGGTAACGATGGCTTTCATGCTTGTCTCCAGGATGATCATGAACAGGAGCATAGACGATCGCGCGCGCCTGCGCACTGTTGGGCCGAACCGACGCCGGCGTCGACTTGCAAACCAAATGTCAATGCCGCAGGGTAAAATGGGCGTCTTCCGATCAACCCTTCTCCATCGATGATATCCGACAGCGAGTTCCCCTCCAGTCTCCCCTGCCGCGTGCTGCTGGTCGGCAGCGCATCGCCCGTTGCCGCCGCCCTGGCCGAAACCCTGTCGGGCGTCGACGGCGTCGAACTGCACCAGGCCGACCAGTCCGAGGCACGCGAGCGCGCCGCCGTGCTGGCGCCGTCGGTGGTGCTGCAGGCCCTGCACGGATACGAGGATGGCGGCGGCTTCGTCCACGTCTGCCGCAAGAGCGACGTGCTGAAGGAGGTGCCGCTGCTGGTGATCGCGCCGCAGGCCGAGGCGGCGGCACGGGAAGCGGCCTTTGCCGCCGGCGCCACCGATTACCTGGCGCACCTGCCGGCGCGCACCGAATTGCTGGCGCGCGTGCGCTACCACGCCGACGCCCACCTGGCGCGCCAGCAGCGCGACGCCGCCGTCTGCCGCCTGCGTGCGAGCGAGGCGACCCTGGCCCGCGCCCAGGTCGAGATCGAGCAGCTCGCCGGGCTCGACGCCCTGACCGGCGTGGCCAGCCGCAGCCGCTTCGACCACGTGGCCCAGAACGAATGGCAGCGCGCGCGCCGCAATGGCCAGCCGCTGTCGGTGCTGGTCTGCGACGTCGACCATTTCGACCAGTTCAACGAGCGCCTGGGCCAGGATGCCGGGGACTTGTGTCTGAAGAAGCTGGCCGGCCTGCTGGTCGGGCAACTGAAGCGCCCGTCCGACCTGGCGGCGCGCTACAGCGGCAAGGCGTTTGCGATCATGCTGCCCGATACCAGCCTGGACGGCGCGGTGCGCGTAGCCGAAGCCTGCCGCGCCTCGCTCGAACGCCTGGCGCTGTCGCATCCGGCGCCGGAGCGGCGCGTGGTGACGATGTCGATCGGCGTGGCGTCGAGCGTGCCGGCCGAGGATGCCGGGCTGGAAACGCTGCTGGAACGTGCGGACGAGGCGCTGGAAGCGGCCAAGGCGCGCGGGCGCAACCGGGTGATGGCGCTGCGCGGCTGATGTAATGAGGTCGTAGGGTGGGCACTGGTGCCCACGCGGTACGGCGCCTGGATATTGCCAATCTGTGCAACGGGGCACGAATGCGTGCGGATCGGCTCTCCGCGTCATGTTCGACTGATCAATTGTAGTACCGCGTGGGCACAAGTGCCCACCCTACAACATCAAACGAACACCGGCTCCGGCTCCAGCGCCACCCCGAACTTCTCCAGCACATCCGCCTGGATCGCCCTGGCCAGCGCCAGCACTTCCGCACCGCTCGCCCCGCCATTATTCACCAGCACCAGCGCCTGCTTCGGATACACCCCGGCCGCGCCCATGCTGCGCCCTTTCCAGCCGCACTGGTCGATCAGCCAGCCGGCCGCCAGCTTCTCGCTCCCGTCCGCCTGCGCGTGGTGCACCAGTTGCGGAAAGCGCGCCAGCAGCGCCGCGCACTGCTCGCTTGTGACCACCGGATTCTTGAAGAAGCTGCCCGCATTCCCGATCAGCGCAGGATCGGGCAGCTTGCGGCGCCGGATCGCCACCACCGTTTCGCTCACCTGCCGGGGCGTCGGCTCGGCAATGCCCGCCTCCCGCAGCGCATTCGCCAGTTCGGCGTAGCGCAGGTTCGGCTGCCAGGCGCGCGGCAGGGCAAAGGTCACGTCCAGCACCACCAGGCTGGCCCCATCGGCATGCTTGAAAATGCTGTCGCGGTAGCCGAAGCGGCAATCGGCGGCGTTCAGCACGCGCTGTGTCCCCGTCGTCAGGTCGTAGGCGGTGAGCGAATGGAACACATCCTTGATTTCCAGGCCATAGGCCCCGATGTTCTGGATCGGCGCGGCGCCCACGGTGCCCGGGATCAGGGACAGGTTTTCCAGCCCGCCCAGCCCTTGCGCCAGGGTGAATTCGACAAAACCATGCCAGTTCTCGCCGGCGCCGGCGCGCACCAGCACGGCGCCGTTCTCTTCGCCGGCGATCGCGCGCCCGGGAATCGCCATGTGCAGCACCAGCGCCGCGACGTCGCGCGTGAGCAGGACATTGCTGCCGCCGCCGAGCACGAAGCGCGGCAGGCCGGCGGTGGCGGCATCGGTGCGCAGGCTATCGAGCTGGGCCGGATCGGTGATGCGCAGGTAGTGGCGTGCCCGGGCCGGCAGGCCGAAGGTGTTGAAAGGCTGGAGGGAAACGTCGTGTTCGATGGAGAGAATGGGCGGCATGAGCGCTGGTGGACGAGGCTGGAATCGGGGGAATTATAGAGCCAAGGTGCTGCGCCAAGGCAAAAACCATCCTCGCACAGGGGCTTGTCCGTTAAAATACCGCCACTTACAAATACAGCAGCTATAAGGAAAACACCATGCCATCGTTTGATGTGGTCTGCGAAGCAGACATGGTCGAAGTCAAGAACGCCGTCGAGCAATCGAACAAGGAAATCACCACCCGCTTCGACTTCAAGGGCAGCTCGGCCAAGGTCGAGCAGAAGGAACGCGAACTGACGCTGTTCGCCGACTCCGACTTCCAGCTCGGCCAGGTACGCGATGTGCTCATCAATAAAATGAGCAAGCGCAAGGTCGACGTGCGTTTCCTCGACGAGCAGAAGGTCGAGAAAATCGGCGGCGACAAGGTCAAGCAGGTGATCAAGGTGCGCAACGGCATCGAGTCCGAAGACGCCAAGAAGATCACCAAGCTGATCAAGGAAAGCAAGATGAAGGTGCAAGCCAGCATCCAGGGCGAGGCCGTGCGCGTGACCGGCAAGGACCGCGACATCCTGCAGGAAGCCATCGCCCTGCTGCGCAAGGACGTGCAAGACCTGCCGCTGGCGTTCAACAACTTCCGCGACTGAGCGGTCGCCCGACAGCAGCGGGACTGCGGCCAGGTCGGCGCCGCAGTCCTTTCATACGCCTCACCCACAATGAGCTGGGGTAGAATTGAGGCCGCATAAACTCGTTCCGGATTTGGCGTCGCCAGATTGAACGAGCGCACATTCGGTAGTGTTAAGGATAGCAATGAAACGTGTAGATGATTTCCGCCTGCGTCTGGGCAACAAGGAATATGTGCCCATCATGATCGGCGGGATGGGCGTGGACATCTCGACCTCCGAGCTGGCGCTGGAAGCAGCCCGCCTCGGCGGCATCGGCCACATCTCGGACGCCATGGTGCAGGACGTGTCGGACCGCAAGTTCGATACCACCTTCGTCAAGGACAAGACCAAGCTCTACAAGTTCAACATCAACAACATGGACAAGGCCGTGGTGCAGTTCGACCTCGAGCGCCTGGCCGAGGCGACCCGCCTGCACGTGGGCGCCACCATGGCAGCGAAAAAGGGGGATGGCCTGATCTTCGTGAACGTCATGGAAAAGCTGACCATGAATGCGCCGAAGGAAACCCTGCGCACCCGCCTGGCCTCGGCGCTCGACGCCGGCATCGACGGCATCACCATGTCGGCCGGCCTGCACCTGGGTTCCTTCGAGCTGATCAAGGACCACCCGCGCTTCCGCGAAGCCAAGCTGGGCATCATCGTGTCCTCGGTGCGCGCACTGCAGCTGTTCCTGCGCAAGGTTGCCAAGCTGAACCGCCCGCCCGATTTCATCATCGTCGAGGGTCCCCTGGCCGGCGGCCACCTGGGCTTCGGCTTCGACTGGAAGGAATACGACCTGCACACCATCATCGATGAGATCCTCGCCTACATGCGCGCGGAGAACATCGATATCCCGCTGATCGCGGCCGGCGGCGTGTTCACCGGCTCCGACGCCGTGCGCTTCCTGGAAAAAGGCGTGGGCGGCGTGCAGGTGGCGACCCGCTTCACCGTGACCCACGAGTGCGGCATGCCCGACAGCGTGAAGCAGGAATACTTCCGCGCCAGCGAGGAAGACATCATCGTCAACGGCATCTCGCCGACCGGCTACCCGATGCGCATGCTGAAGAGCACGCCGGCGATCGGTTCCGGCATCCGCCCGGGCTGCGAATCCTACGGCTACCTGCTGGACGCGACCGGCAATTGCGCCTACATCAATTCGTACAACCGCGAAGTACTGGCCAATCCGGACGTGAAAAATCCGCCGGTGATGGACAAGACCTGCCTGTGCACGCACATGCGCAACTACAACTGCTGGACCTGCGGGCACTACACCTACCGCCTGAAGGACACGACCCACAAGCTGGCCGACGGCTCCTACCAGATCCTGTCTGCCGAGCACGTGTTCAAGGACTACCAGTTCAGCGTGGACGACCAGGTGGCGCTGCCGGAAAAGCAGGAAAGCGCAGCCGCATAATACCCATTTCGGGTAAATACAGGTTTAGAATAGCCACGGTCAGCCGTGGCTTTTTTTATTTGTGCTCGGCCAGAGGAACTTCGGGAACGCAAGCGGACTTGACGAGTCCAACTAAGGTCTCCTTCGATCAAAGGCGCCCAGCATGTTCATGTCCCTTCCGACCGCGAATGCGGCCTTTCTCGTCGACGAGACCGGCATCATCATGACCTGGAACGACAGTTGCCAACGCCTGCTCGGCTTCAAGTCGTTTGATGCAATCGGGCAACCCGTTGGAGCCCTGCTGGTCGGCGTTACGATCGAGGACAAGGCCGAGCGCTGGCGTGGCATGGTGGCCGACCACGGGCGCACCAACAAGGTCGTGCTGCGCCATGCGGCCGGCAAGGATGTATATGCCCAGCTCGCGCTCTCGCCCCAGGCCGGGGCCGACGGCGCCGTCCACTACTGGGTCGCAGCCATCGACAACGTGCACGACGATTCCACGCCCGAGGCGGTGCAGGTCGGGCGCGCGCCGCTGGCCACCATCGTCGACACCCTGCCCGGCACTTTCTATGCGATCAACCGCGAGGGCCGCTACGTACTCTGGAACCGCAACCACGAGCGCATCACTGAAATGATGCCCGACGAACTCGCGGCCACCAACGCCGTCGAACTGTTCGACCTCAAGACCCGGCCGCTCATCGCGGAAAGCATCCGCCGCGTATTCGAGGACAACGAGGAAATCGAGATCGAAGCCGACTTCACCTCGCGCAGCGGACGCGTTACACCGGTACTGCTGTGCGGCTCGCGCGTCGCCTGCAATGGCGGCGAATACCTGTTCGGCATGGGGCTCGACCTGACCCGGCGCCGCGCCCAGGAGCACCAGTTGCGCCTGCGCGAGCGAGCCCTGCACGCGGCCAGCAACGGCATCGTCATCGCCCGCATCGACGGCAACGATTGCCCGATCGAATACGTGAACCCGGCCTTCGAGCGCATCACCGGCTATCCGGCAGCCGAAGTCATCGGGCGCGACTCGCGTTTCATGGCGGCGCCCGGCATGGACACCAACGAACGCGCCCAAGTGCGCGACGCCATTGCCGCGCGGCGCCCGATCAACGTGGTGTTTCGCAACATGCGCAAGAATGGCGAGCTGTTCTGGAACGACCTGAGCATCACCCCGGTGCTCGACGAACACGGCCAGTCCTGCCACTTCATCGGCGTCATCATGGACGTCACCGCCAGCAGGCAGCGTACCGCCCACCTCGAACACGAGGTAAACCACGATGCCCTCACCGGCCTGGCCAACCGCAATCTGTTGTGGGACCGCCTGGAACAGGCCCTGCACCTGGCCCAGCGCCAGAAGTCGCTGGTGGCCATCGTGCTGATCGACCTGAACAACTTCAAGACCATCAACGACACCCATGGCCACGAAGCCGGCGACGTGGTGCTGAAGGTCGTGGCCAAGCGCCTGCTGGCCTCGGTGCGCGACAGCGATACCGTAGCGCGCCTGTCCGGCGACGAATTCGTGCTGGTGCTGGTCAACCAGCCCTCGCTGCGCTTCACCCTGCGCATGATCGAGCGCCTGCGCCAGGGCCTGACCCAGCCGGTCTCGTTCATGCACAAGGAAATCGCGGTCGGCGCCAGCCTCGGGGTGTCGGTATATCCGCACGACGGCCACACCGCGGCCGAGCTGGTGCGCTCGGCCGACGTGGCGATGTACCACGCCAAGGCCACCGGCCGCAACGAGATCTATTTCTTTTCCAACGACATGAAGTCGACCACCGACGCGCGCCAGCAGCTCGACGCCGGCATGGCGCAGGCCATTGAGCGCGGCGAGCTCTTCATGCTGTACCAGCCCTGCATCGACGCCCGCAGCGGCAGCGTGAAGAGCTTCGAGGCGCTGTTGCGCTGGCGCCATCCCGAGCGCGGTGTGCTGCTGCCGTCGGCTTTTTTGCTGGAAGCCGAGGAGAACGGCCGCATCGTCCAGTTCGGCGCCTGGGTGCTGGACCAGGCCTGCGCTTTCCTGCACGAATTGAAGGAGCTCGGCGTGACCGGGGTGCCGGTATCGGTGAACGTCTCGGCGCGTGAATACGTGCAGCAGGATTTCGTCGCGAATATCGCCCGGCGCCTGGCCGCGCATGGGCTGGCGCCGGACAGCCTGCAGATCGAATTGCGCGAGGAAGCGCTAATCCGCAACCCGGGCCAGGTGCGCGACCTGGCGGCGCAGCTGCGCGAACTCGGGCTGACGCTGTCGGTGGACGAGTTCGGGCACGGCATGAGCGACCTCGGCTTTTTGCGCGAACTGTCGGTGGGGCAGCTGAAACTGTCGAAGCAGGCCGTGCACGCAATTGCCGACGACGATGCGCGCGAAGGCAGCGTCATGGCGCGCACGCTCATCGATATCGGACACAACCTCAAGATGCCGGTGATCGGCGAAGCGGTGGAAACGCGTTCGCAGATGGAGTTTCTCAAGGCGCATGGCTGCGAGGGCTTGCAGGGGACGTGGCTGGGCGAGCCGATGGAGGCGGAGGCAGCGCGCGAGCTGGTGCGGGACCGGATGCCGGCGTGATGTTGACGCTGCAGATGCGCTGCGGAGAAAGCGATTTCAGCCACAGCGTATCCCGTACGGTGGGGGTGTAGAGCCCGGGGGGCTCTACACCGAAGTGCCCACGCGGTTACGTGTTACTCCACTTCCGTTGGCGGGTGCGCTTCGCTCGCTGGCGTATGCAATGATTCGTAACGCCAACCCAAACGCATCGATACCTTACCGTCTATCGCATGCGCCTGCGAGCGAACATTCACCGCTCCGTATCAAAGCACACGCCCGTAACCGCGTGGGCACGGAGTGCCTTGCGCGGCCCGGCCCACCGTACGGACATCGCCGCTAGTCGAATCAACCTTCGCTGGTGATTCGATGAATCAAGGCCCCCAGCACATCCTCCGCCATCTCGTTCGCCACCTGGCAGGTCCCCGCATTCTCATGCCCGCCGCCGCCATATTCGAGCATCAGCGCCCCGATATTCGTCTGCGAACTCCGGTTCAGGATCGACTTGCCCGTCGCGAACACCGTATTCTGGTTCTTCAATCCCCACAGCACGTGGATCGAGATGTTCGTTTCCGGGAACAGCGCATAGATGATGAAGCGGTTCCCCGCATAGATCGTTTCTTCATTACGCAAGTCCAGCACCACCAGGTTGCGCTCGACCCGCGCGCAGCGGCGGATCTGTTCCTTGCAGCGCTCGCTGTGTTCGAAATACAGCCGGGTCCGCTCCTGCACGTCGGCCAGCGCCATGATCTGGTCGATGTTCAAGGTGCGGCAGGCGTCGATCAGCGCCATCATCAGCTGGTAGTTGGAAATGCGGAAGTCGTGGAAGCGCCCCAGCCCGGTGCGCGCGTCCATCAGGAAGTTGAGCAGGTTCCAGCCGCTCGGCTCCAGTACCTCGCTGCGGGTAAAGCGCGCTGCGTCGGCCTTGTCGACCGCCGTCATCATCTCGGCCCAGCTGGCCGGGAAGGCAGCGCCGCCGTAATGGTCCCAGACCACGCGCGCGGCCGAGGGGGCGTTCGGCTGGATCACGTGGTTGGCGCGCAGTCCGGTATTGCGCATCGTTTCCGACAGGTGGTGGTCGAACACCAGGTGCGCGCCGGCCACATACGGCAAATTGGTGGTGATATCGCGGCTGGTGATGGCGATCTTCCCGTCCTGCATGTCCTTGGGGTGGACGAACAGGATGTCGTCGATCAGGTCCAGGTGTCTCAGGAGGACGGCGCAGACCAGGCCATCGAAATCGCTGCGGGTGACGAGACGGAATCGAGCAGGAACGGCAGACATCGGCATACCCTTTCATCGAACGGATCATGGGCTGGCGCGGCCAGGAAGTGAATTCATCATACCGCGCAAAATTTCCGATGGACAGCTTTTGTGTGTATATTCGGCAACTTACAACGCCGCGGCAGGCGTCTGCATGCAGCCTGTTGCCCGCTTTGTGCAGGCTGTCGCACAGCGCGTGCGGGGTGAGCATCCTGGCGCTAGAGTTGTGTCATTCCAACACAGCGAGACCGGCGGCGATGTATTCCAGGCATCACTTTTTCGTCACCGGGCGGCGGCAACGCGGTACACTCGCACCCGCAATGACACCTGACAAACACCTGACCATGCAAGCGCGCAGCTCTGCCCATTACTACTTTTCCGGCACCTTGTCGTGGCTGTACCGCGCCTTCGACAGCGTGGCCACCTGGGTGACGCAACTGTCGTGGTGGAAGTTTTTCCTGTTCGCCGCGCTGATGCTGATCGCCGGCACCATCTTGCAGGAAGAGCTGTTTTCCGGCAGCGACGAAGAGCCGCGCCTGGAACGCGGCGAGCGCAAGGAGCGGGCCAGCATCACCATCGACGACAGCGGCATCCGCTTCAATTCGCGCAACAAGAATCCGCCGGCCGCGCCCGGCGCGCCCCCGGCCCCGCCCGCCCCGCCTGGCGCCCCGGCGGCGCCCGCAGCCCCCGGCACACCCGCCGCGCCGGCTGCTCCCGAACTCAGCCTGCCGAAAGGCGTGCACCCGAGCGGCGACTCAGTCCACATCGAACTGCCGCCGCAGATCGCCGAGGAGTTGTCGGTGGCGATCGAAGGCGCGGTCGACGATGCGGCCGAGGCCAGGGTGTCGCGTTATCACAAGCAGGCCTCGACCTGGTTCACGAGTTTCGTCTGGCTGCTGGTGCTGGCCCTGTTCGGCACCAAGGCCCTGGTTGGCGGCAAGAAGCGCGCGGAACTGCAGACCCGCACCGCGAATGCCGCTGCCGAGCGCGAATCGATGCAGCGCCAGCTCTCCGAAACCAGGATGCAGATGATGCAGGCGCAAGTGGAACCGCATTTCCTGTTCAACACCCTGGCCTCGGTCGAGCACCTGATCGAAACCAACCCGCCGCGCGCCTCGGCCATGCAGCGCAGCCTGATCCAGTACCTGCGCGCCGTGCTGCCTCAGATGCGCGACAACATCCTGGTCACCAACCTCGGGCGCGAGGTCGACATGGTCAGCGCCTACCTGAACCTGCTCAAGATGCGCATGGAAGAACGGCTGACGGTGGACATGCAGATTCCCGAGGGCCTGCGCAACGCCGCCTTCCCGCCGATGATGCTGCAATCCATGGTCGAGAATGCGATCAAGCACGGCCTGGAATGCAAGCCCGAAGGCGGCACCCTGAAGATCGTGGCCGACGTGGCCGACGGCAAGCTGCGCTTGACCGTGACCGACGATGGCGTGGGCTTTGGCGTGGTGCCGAGCAATGGCACCGGCCTGGGCCTGCCGACCATCCGCGAACGCCTGCGCCTGCTGCACGGCGACGCGGGGCAATTGCACATCGCCTCGAACAGCCCGACCGGCGTGATCGCCATGGTCGAGGTGCCTTACGAGGTGTCCAGATAAGCAGGCCGGATACCTTGCCTGCCGCGCTGTTTTCTTGAATAATTGTCACTCTCTTCCCTCACCGACCGGACCACGCCATGCCTACCGCAATCATTGCCGACGACGAAAGACTGATGCGCGACCAATTGCGCATGCGCCTGGAACAGGTGTGGCCGGAACTGGACATCGTGGGCGAGGCCAAGAACGGCGAGGAAGCCGTGGAGCTGGTCGGCCAGTTCAAGCCCGACCTGACTTTCCTCGACATCCGCATGCCGGGCAAGACCGGCATGGAAGCGGCGGCCGAGATCGGCGACCGCAGCCAGATCGTGTTCGTGACCGCCTACGACCAGTATGCGGTCGAGGCCTTCGAGCGCGGCGCGGTGGACTACGTGCTGAAACCGTCCGAGCCCGAGCGCCTGAAGGTGACCGTCGAGCGCCTGAAGGCGCGCCTCGACAAGCCGGGGGCGGTGGTCAACGACAGCGTGACGGCCATGCTGTCGCAGCTGGCGGAAAAGATCGCGGCGCCCAAGCCCAAGCATCTGCAATGGATCCAGGCCAGCATCGGCTCGGACCTGCGCATGATCCCGGTCGAGGAAATCCTGTTCTTCCGTTCCGACGAAAAATATACCTGCGTCCAGACCGAGAAGTTCGAGGCCCTGATCCGCAAACCCGTGCGCGACCTGGCCGACGAGCTCGACCCCTCGCTGTTCTGGCAAATCCACCGCGCCACGCTAGTGAACGTGAATGCGATCGAAGGCGTGACGCGCGATATCCGCGGGCGGCACCTGGTGCTGATCAAGGGGCGGCCGGAGAAGCTGGAAGTGAGCCGCAGTTTCCTGCATCTGTTCAAGCAGATGTAAAGGTGTCAGCTTGGCACGGTGGGTTCGAGCCGCACGCGGACCGACCCACCCTACCGTTGGCTTTCGTAGGGTGGGTACTTGTACCCACCATGTTCCGCCCCCACGCCCTCCCCGCGTGCTTGTCGCCCCTCAAACCTGCCCATCGGTTCGCGCCGTATCGTAGCGATTGGTCCGCGCCGCGGACCGCTTCGCTTCATCTCGGACGCAGGACTTTCCATGACTCTACAGCGCAACCCGCGCCGGCGCGGGCGCGGCGCGGCACTCTTCGCGCTCGGCCTGCTCGGCGGGCACATGGTTGCCCGCTTGAACACCGACAGCCACGGCGATGCGCCGTCCCAGCACAGCCGCCGCATCGTCGACAATGCCGGCGAAGCCATCATCTCGGCCGACGAATTCAGCCGCGTGGTGCTGGCCAACCCGGCGGCGGCGGCCATGTTCGGCGTGAGCGTGGCGCAGATGCTGGGCCAGCCGCTGGCGCGCTTCATCCGTGCCCCGGCCGACGCCGGCCATAGTCCGCTCGACCACTTCCAGGGCGGGCGCGCCGGGCGCCGTTCCACCGACTACGCCGCGGTCGGTATCCGCGCTGGCGGCACCTTCCCCATCGAAGGCTCGATCACCGACGCCTTCCAGGACGGCGTCACCCTGTATACCATCATCCTGCGCGACGTGTCCGAGCGCCAGCGCGTGCAGCAGAAGCTGGCGCGCTCGCACGACCAGCTGCGCCAGCTGTCGGCGGCCCTGCAGACTATCCGCGAGGAAGAGCGCACCCATATCGCGCGCGAACTGCACGACGACCTCGGCCAGTTGCTGGCCTCGCTGCGCATGGACCTGACCCTGCTGCGCGAAGCCTGCGGCAACGCCGAGGACGCGGCGCGCCTGATCAGCGGCATGGATGCCAACCTGCTGACCGCGATCGCCTCGCTGCGCCGCATCGCCACCAACCTGCGTCCGCGCGCGCTCGACGAAGGCGGCCTGTATTTCGCACTGCAAGGGCTGCGCGACGATTTCGTCGAGCGCCACGGGATTGCCTGCGAGCTGCTGGCCGACGAAGCCGAACTGCGCCTCGACGACGGCGCCAGCACCGCCATCTTCCGCATCGTGCAGGAAGCGCTGACCAATGTGGCGCGCCACGCACAGGCAACCCATGTCACGCTCACGCTCTACCGCAGCAACGGCGATTTGCTGGTGACCATCCGCGACGATGGCCGCGGCATCGTCGATGCCGACATGGAAAAGGCCGAGTCCCTGGGCCTGGTGGGGATGCGCGAACGGGTCTGGGGCCTGCAGGGACAGATCAGCATCGGGCCCGACAATGGCAGCGGCGGCACCCGCATCGACATCGTGCTGCCGATTCGCGGGCATACGGTTTAGCCGGTTTTTGTCAATGCGTTATTTTTACAACACTGTCATCAAATCGACATAATGTTCCGATAAGATTCGCTCGACCTTGAGTTTGCCGCAAGCTAACTCAATCCTTCGTCGAACCTTATTGGAGATCTTCATGCAATACAAAGCCCTGGCCGCAGCGCTGATCACGTCCCTCCCGCTGTTCGCGCATGCGCAGAGCAACGTCACCATCTACGGCGTCATGGATGCGGCCATCGCTGTCGAAGACACCGACGCGCCGGGCGAATCGCGCCGTACCGTCGTCAACTCGGGCAACCAGTCGAGCAGCCGCCTCGGCTTCCGCGGCACCGAAGATCTGGGCAATGGCCTGAAAGCCATCTTCAACATCGAATCCGGCGTACGCCTCGATACCGGCGCCGCCGATACCGACCTGTTCGGCCGCCGCGCCGTGGTCGGCCTGCAAGGCGCCTTCGGCCAAGTGACCGTGGGCCGCGAGTACAGCCCGATCGCCTCGGTCGCCGCCGCCACCGACGCCTTCGGCCAGGGCTTCTACGGCAGCAACCTCTCGGCATTCGGCACCAACCGCATGACCCGCCGCCTGAGCAACTCGGTCAACTACAAGAGCAACCCGATGGGCGGCTTCAGCGTCCTGGCGGCCTATTCGGCCGGCGAGCGCACCACCGATCCGTCGGCCGACCTGTGGGGCGTGGCCGTGGAATACGCGAACGGCGGCCTGTACCTGGGCGCCGGTTACCACAACTACGAGCGCCTGGCGACCGGCGACGACAAGGAATACGCCTTCGGCGCCGGCTTCAAGTTCGGCGACTTCGACCTGAAGGGTAACTACCTGGTCGCCGACCAGACCGGCAACAACAACAAGTTCGAGCAGATCAACGTCGGCGGCGTGTACACCGCGGGCGCGAACAAGTTCTACGCCAACGTGCAGCGCAACGAAATCGACAATGGCGCCAAGGGCAATGCCTGGGCCGTGGCCTACAGCTACGCACTGTCGAAGCGCACCAACGTCTACACGACCTACGGCACCATGCGCAACAACGCCCGCGGCGTGTTCGGCCTGACCGCATCGACCCCGAGCATCACCCCGGCCGCGACTGCGCTGGGCACCGATCCGAGCGCCTTCACGCTGGGTATTCGTCACACGTTCTAAGTTGACGGTGTCGCCGCCCGATATGCGCGGGGCTATCGTGTTGGCTCTGGCCCGATACGCGTAGGGTGGGCTCTTGAGCCCACGCGGTGCGAAGCTTGAAACAACGAGGCCGATGATCTCGCAGAGATGCGATGATCATCGGCCTTTGTCATAAACAGGCATTTTGACGTTCAACAGTCGTACCGCGTGGGCACAAGTGCCCACCCTACATGTTTACCTTATTTCAGGCGGCAGGTTAGGATCCAGAAGAACTCGACGCGCTCGATCTTGATTTCCTTGCCGACGTTGCCGATGCGCTTGCGCAGGGCGCTGTCCGACGGGTAGCTCTTCGGCAGCTCGTAACGCTCGCCGTCGAGCGTCTGGATTTCCCAGGTCGTGCCCTCGGCATCGGTGCGCGCCGTGGTTTCGCTAAAGCCTTCGACGAAGGATTCGTCGAGGATCACCAGCAGCACATCTTTTCCAAGACGCTTTTTCAACGAGGCCAGCAGCTTTTCCTGTTCGCCCTTGGTCAGGTGCGACCACAGGAAGCTGACCAAGACTGCCGAGAACTTGCCGATGTCTTCCGGCAAATCAAGCGCATCGGCCACGCGGAAGTTCACCTTGTCGGCCGGCATGCCGCGTTCGCGGGCGATGTCGACCAGGTTGGCGTTGATGTCCAGCGCCAGCACCGACGTCGCCGACTCCGCCACGACTTCGGTCCAGTAGCCGGTGCCGCAGCCCAGTTCCAGCACGGTGTGCCCGCTCAGCAAATTGCCGAGGTGGATGCTCATGTCGTCGATGTCCTCGTCCATGTCGGGCTCGAGGTAGATGTCTTCGACGGCGTCGCCCAGCTGGGCATAGTATTTGGCTAGTGTCGTGCTCATGTTGTTTACAGTTCGTAGTTTTCGCCGCCGCGCATCGCGGCTTCGACCATCTTGCGGTTCAGGCTCGGGGCCAGCAGCTCGATGAAGGTATAGATATAGCTGCGCAGGTAGGCGCCCTGCTTCACCGCCACGCGCGAGACGTTCATGCCGAACAAGTGCCCGACGGGAATCGCGCGCAGGTTGCGGTCGCGCTCGGCGTCAAACGCCATGCCGGCGATGATGCCCACGCCCATGCCCAGCTCGACATAGGTCTTGATGACGTCGGCGTCGATGGCTTCGAGCAGCACGTCCGGCTTCAGTTCGCGCAGGTTGAAGGCGTGGTCGATCTTGCTGCGGCCGGCAAAGGCGCCGTCGTAGGTAATCAAGGGATAGGTGGCGATTTCTTCCAGCGACACCGCCTTCGAGCGCAGCAGGTCATGTTCCGGCGGCAGCACCAGCACGTGTTCCCACTGGTAGCACGGCAGGGTGATCAGGCCATCGATGGCGGCGATCGACTCGGTGGCGATCGCCAGGTCGGCCTGGCCATTCTTGACCATGTCGGCGATCTGCTTCGGGTTGCCCTGCAGCAGCGACAGGCGCACCTTCGGGAACTTGGCCATGAAGGCCTGCACCACCTTCGGCAGCATGTAGCGCGCCTGCGTGTGGGTGGTGGCGATGGTGAAGCTGCCGCTGTCGTGGGCCGCGTATTCCTTGCCGATCCGTTTCAGGCTTTCGATTTCCTGCATGATCAGCTCGACCGAGGCCAGCACCAGGCGGCCCGGTTCCGTCAGGCCGCGGATGCGCTTGCCGTGGCGCGTGAAGATGTCGACGCCCAGCTCTTCCTCGAGCTCGATGATGGCCTTCGACACCCCGGGCTGTGAGGTGAACAAGGCCTTCGCCGCATCGGTCAGGTTGTAGTTCTGGCGCACGGCTTCGCGTACGAAGCGCAATTGATGAAGGTTCATTCCTGTTGTTGTCTGATGTGTGAAAACGCCAGCCGCTATTTTATGCGAATGCTTATACCCCTACCGTATATAAGCAAATAAATTGTCAGTAGTTTGGAATAAAGCCTGCCGCCCTTACCATTCCATCTAGCCTAAAGGGCCGCCTGGCCCTTCCTCATCAGGAAATCTTTATGTACCGCTACGACAAATACGACCATCTCATCGTGCGCGAGCGCATTGCGCAGTACCGCGACCAGGTGGCGCGCCGCCTGAACGACGAGCTGACCGAAGAAGAATTCGTGCCGCTGCGCCTGCAAAACGGCCTGTACATGCAGCGCCATGCCTACATGTTGCGCGTTGCCGTGCCCTACGGCCTGCTGTCCACAAGCCAGATGCGCATGTTCGCCCACATCGCGCGCAAGTACGACCGCGGTTACGGCCACTTCACCACGCGCCAGAACATCCAGTACAACTGGATCGAGCTGGAGCAGACGCCGGACATCCTGACCGACCTCGCGTCCGTGGAAATGCATGCGATTCAAACGTCGGGCAACTGCATCCGCAACATTACCACTGATGAGTTCGCCGGCGTGGCTGCCGATGAGATCATGGACCCGCGCGCCTTCGCCGAGATCCTGCGCCAGTGGAGCACCTTCCACCCCGAATTCATCGCCCTGCCGCGCAAGTTCAAGGTGGCGATCAATGGTTCGGTGGAAGACCGCGCGGCGATTGCGATCCACGACATCGGCCTCACGCTCACCCGCAACGAAGCGGGCGAAGTCGGCTTCAAGTTCATGGCCGGCGGCGGCATGGGCCGCACCCCGATCATCGGCAGCGTGATCCGCGACTTCCTGCCGTGGCAGCACCTGCTCACCTATACCGAAGCCGTAATGCGCGTGTACAACTCGTACGGCCGCCGCGACAACAAGTACAAGGCCCGCATCAAGATCCTGCTGAAGGCCCTGGGCGTGGAGGAATTCTCGCGCCTGGTCGAAGAAGAATGGCAAGACCTGAAGGATGGCCCGGAAACCCTGAGCCAGGAAGAATACGACCGCGTGGCCGCCTATTTCGTGGCGCCGCCGTATGAAACCCTGGACGCCATCGACCCGCTGGCCGCGCATGCCGACAACAAGGCCTTTGCCAACTGGCTGGGCCGCAACGTCAAGCCGCACAAGGTGCCGGGCTATGCCGCGGTCGTGCTGTCGCTGAAGAAAACCGGCGTGCCGCCGGGCGACGCCACCGCCGAACAGATGGATTTCGTGGCCGACCTGGCCGACAAGTACAGCTTTGGCGAACTGCGCGTGACCCACGAGCAGAACCTGGTGCTGGCCGATGTGAAGCAAAGCGATTTGTTCGAGGTCTGGCAACTGGCCAAGTCGAAAGGCCTGGCGACGCCGAACATCGGCCTGCTGACCGACATCATTTCCTGCCCGGGCGGCGACTTCTGCTCGCTGGCGAATGCCAAGTCGATCCCGATTGCGGCGGCGATTGCCGAGCGCTTCGACAACCTCGACTTCCAGCACGACATCGGCGACATCGAGCTGAACATCTCGGGCTGCATCAATGCCTGCGGCCACCACCACGTCGGTTCGATCGGCGTGCTCGGCGTCGACAAGGACGGCAGCGAGTGGTACCAGGTGTCGATCGGCGGCGCGCAGGGCAACAACGCGGCCATCGGCAAGATCATCGGCCCGTCGTTCTCGGCCGGCCAGATGCCGGAAGTCATTGGCCGCCTGCTGAATGTGTACGTGCAGAACCGCTTCGAAGACGAGCGCTTCGTCGACACCGCGCAGCGCTTGGGGCTGGCACCATTCAAGGAACACGTGTATGCCACGCCGATCCCGGCGGGCGAACTGGTTGGGGAAGACCATGCTTGAAGTAGTTCACGAACATATTATTCGCGGCCGTGAAGTCGTGGCCGACGACTGGCGCGTGCTGCGCCTCGAAGAAAACGAGGCGCTTGACGCGGTTGTCGTCCCTGAAGGCAAGGTCATTGTCCCGCTGACGGTCTGGCTGGCGCAGAAGGAAACCCTGTCGCAGCGCGCGGAGCTCGGCGTGTGGATCGCCGCCGACGAGCGTTTCGAAGCGCTGAAGGGCGATGCCGACCGCTTCGCCGTGATCGCGGTGGACTTCCCGAAATTCTCCGATGGCCGCGGCTATTCGATCGCCTACAACGTGCGCAAGCGCCTGGGCTATACCGGCGAACTGCGCGCCATCGGCGACGTGCTGCGCGATCAATTGTTCTCGATGTCGCGTGTCGGCTTCAATGCCTATGCCACGCGCCAGGACCGCTCGATCCACGACGCACTGAAGGGCTTGACCGTGTTCTCGGAAACCTACCAGGCCTCGGTCGACCAGCCGCTGCCGCTGTTCCGCCGCGCCGAGCGCGACGCCAAGCCCGAGCACACCGACATTGGTGCGGGCATCTAAGGACAGGACGATGAGCGATCTCGCCAACCGCGTCGCCGACACGCAAGCCATCCTGGCACGCATCGCCGCCGAGTACACCCCGGCCGTGTTCGCGTCCAGCCTGGCGGCCGAGGACATGGTGCTGACCGACCTGATCCTGAAGAACAATCTGCCAATCGGCATCTTCTCGCTGGAAACCGGCCGCCTGCACAGCGAAACGCTGGCGGTGCTGGATGCAGTCAAGGCCCATTACGGCCACGACATCACCCTGTTCCGCCCGCAAACCGAAGCGGTCGACGCCTACGTGGCCCAGAACGGCCTGAACGCCTTCTACGACAGCGTCGAGATGCGCCGCGAATGCTGCCGCATCCGCAAGGTCGAGCCGCTCGGCCGCGCCCTGGCCGGCAACAAGGCCTGGATCACCGGCCAGCGCCGCGCCCAGTCCGCCACCCGTTCGGAGCTGTCGACCCAGGAAGACGATCCGGCGCACGGCATGACCAAGTTCAATCCGCTGGCCGACTGGACCGAAGAACACGTCTGGGAATACATCCGCGCCAACAAGGTGCCGTACAACGCGCTGCACGACCGCGGCTACCCGTCGATCGGCTGCGAACCCTGCACCCGCGCGATCCAGCCGGGCGAGGATGTGCGCGCCGGCCGCTGGTGGTGGGAAAACCCGGAATCGAAGGAATGCGGCCTGCACGTGGTCGACGGCAAACTCATTCGTATCAAATCCGTGGCGGCCTGATTCAGTTCCGCTACTCAAGAATACAAGGCAGAATTCATGACGAATCTTTCTGACAGCAACGCCGTCCTCGCCGACGTCAACGCGCGCCACCTCGACGCCCTCGAATCCGAAGCCATCCACATCCTGCGCGAAGTGGCAGCCGAGTGCAGCAACCCGGCCCTGCTGTTCTCGGGCGGCAAGGACTCGGTCGTGCTGCTGCGCCTGGCTGAAAAGGCTTTCCGCCCAGGGAAATTTCCCTTCCCGCTGGTGCACATCGACACCGGCCACAACTTCGACGAAGTCATCGCCTTCCGCGATGCGCGCGTGGCGGAACTCGGCGAGCGCCTGATCGTCGGCTCGGTCGAGGATTCGATCAGGAAGGGCACGGTGCGCCTGCGTAACCCGGCCACCGATTCGCGCAATGCGGCCCAGGCCGTAACGCTGCTGGAAACCATCGCCGAACACGGCTTCGACGCCTGTATCGGCGGCGCCCGCCGCGACGAGGAAAAGGCGCGTGCGAAAGAGCGCATCTTCTCCTTCCGCGACGAATTCGGCCAATGGGACCCGAAGGCCCAGCGTCCGGAACTCTGGGACCTGTACAACACCCGCGTCCACCCGGGCGAAAACATGCGTGTGTTCCCGATCTCGAACTGGACCGAGCTCGACGTGTGGCAATACATCGCCCGCGAAAAGCTGGCCCTGCCACCGATCTATTTTGCGCACGAACGCCAGGTGATCCCGCGCAACGGCCTGCTGGTGCCGCTGACCCCGCTGACCCCGGCAAAGGAAGGCGAGACCGTGGAAACCCAGACCGTGCGTTTCCGTACCGTGGGCGACATCTCCTGCACCTGCCCGGTATCGTCCGATGCGGCCACCGTGGAAGCGATCATCGCCGAAACCGCCGTCACCCAGGTGACCGAGCGCGGCGCCACGCGCATGGACGACCAGACCTCGGAAGCCTCGATGGAAAAACGCAAGAAGCAAGGATATTTCTGATGAACGCACGCATTGACACCCCCGCTGACAACCTGACCCAGCATAGCCTGCTGCGCTTCATCACCGCCGGTTCCGTCGACGACGGCAAGAGCACGCTGATCGGCCGCCTGCTGTACGACAGCAAGGGCATCTTCGCCGACCAGCTGGCTGCGGTATCGCGCTCGAAGCACAAGCGCACCGTGGGCGACACCATCGACCTCTCGCTGCTGACCGACGGCCTCGAAGCCGAGCGCGAGCAAGGCATCACCATCGACGTCGCCTACCGTTATTTCGCCACGCCGAAGCGCAAGTTCATCATCGCCGATACGCCCGGCCACGAGCAGTACACGCGCAACATGGTCACCGGCGCCTCGACCGCCGACGCCGTGATCATCCTGGTCGACGTGTCGAAGGTCAAACTCCGTGAAGACGGTGGTGTCGACCTTCTGATTCAAACCAAGCGCCACTCGACCATCGCCAAGCTGCTGCAGATCGAGCACGTGATCGTCGCCGTCAACAAGATGGACCTGGTGAACTACGACCAGGCCGTGTACGAGCGCATCGTCGCTGCCTACGGCGAGTTTGCGCAATCGCTGGGCCTGAAGGACGTGACCGCGATCCCGCTGTCGGCCCTCTCCGGAGACAACGTCGTCGACCGTGGCGACAACATGGACTGGTATACCGGCCCGACCCTGATCGAGCTGCTGGAGTCGCTGTCGGTGTACGACGAAGCCCACGATGCACCGTTCCGCTTCCCGGTGCAGCTGGTCGCCCGCCACAACGGCCACGAAGCCAACGACTTCCGCGGCTACATGGGCCGCATCGAATCGGGCCGCGTGGCGGTTGGCGACACGCTGACGGTGCAGCCCTCCGGCCAGACCGCGACCGTGAAGGACATCGTCACCTTCGACGGTTCGCTGCAAACGGCCAGCGCCGGCCAGTCGGTGACCCTGCTGCTGAACGAGTACCTCGACATCTCGCGCGGCGACACGCTGGCCGGCGCCGCGGCCCCGGCGACCCTGCTCAAGCAGGTCGTGGCCGACGTCTGCTGGATGTCGGACGAGCCGCTCGATGTGCGCCGCAAGTACTGGATCAAGCACGGCACGCGCCAGACCGCGGCCAAGGTGACGAAGGTGGACACCTTGCTCGACGTGAACACCCAGGAGCGCAAGCCCGTGGACGGCGCGGCCCAGGGCCTCAAGTTGAACGACATCGCGCGCATCCACCTGACCGTGCAGCAGCCTCTTGCCGCCGATGCCTACGCCGACATCCGCGCCACCGGCGCCTTTATCCTCATCGACGAAGTCACCCACCAGACTGTCGCAGCGGGTATGATTCGCCTGGATAACTAACAGGAGTAGCGGATGGCGGGGAAGGTCTACCTGATCGGCGCCGGCCCTGGTGCGGCCGACCTGATCACGGTGCGCGGGGCGCGTTTACTGGCACAGGCCGAGGTCGTGCTGTACGACGCACTGGTGACACCCGAGATGCTGGAACTGTGCGCGCAGGCCGAGCTGATCTCGGTCGGCAAGCGTTCCGGCCAGCGCTCCACGGCGCAGGATGCGATCAACAAGCTGCTGGTCGATTGCGCTTTCAAGTACAGGATGGTGGTGCGCCTGAAGGGCGGCGACCCGATGCTGTTCGGGCGCGCCGACGAGGAACTGCGCGCGCTCGAGCTTGAAGGCATCGAGGTCGAGGTCGTGCCCGGGATTACCACCGCGGTGGCCGCCGCCGCCGCGACCCGCCAGCCGCTCACCAAGCGCGGCGTGGCGCGCAGCGTCGCCTTCTTCACCTCCAGCACCGCGCCGGACGAGCCGGAACAACCCGCCCTGCCCCATACCGACACCATGATCCAGTACATGGGCGGACGCGAAGCCGCGGCCACGGCGGAACGCCTGCTGGCGCAAGGGCGCAGCGTGGACACGCCGGTGGTGGTGGTGGAAAACTGCAGCCGCGCCGATGAACGCATTGCGCGCCTGACGCTGGCCGACCTGGCGCGTGGGCTGGATGCGGCGCAGGGGCCGGTGCTGGTGATGATCGGGGAAGCGCTGCGGCTGCGCGAGCACCAGGCTTTGTAGGGTGGACGGGTTCCCCGTCCACCCTACGAGCACGCTATCAAGCTACCCCGGGCAATGCGCCCGCGCCCCATCGTATTCCTCGATCTGCAGCACCAGCTTATCGGCCGCCGCCCAGGTATCGGCCGCGATCCGGTTCAGCTGCGCGATCGCCGCTTCCAGCCGCGCGCCGGTGCGGCCGCGGCATTCCTTCACGTGCCAGGCCGCCAGGTCGCGCCGCATCTCGCTCAGGTCGTCCTTCAGTTCGCTCAGCATGCGCCGCAGGTTGCGGTCGGCGTCGACCCGGCCCTCGATGCTGCCGGCGTTCAGGTGGCCCGACATGATGCCGATCTTGGTGCGCATGGCGCCGACGCGGCGTGCGGCGGCATCGATGCGGCGCGCGCAGCGGATCTCGACCACCAGCGCCGCCGGCAGGCGGGCAGCACGGCGCAAGAAGGCCTGGACAGGCCCCAGCAGCGTGGCAACAAGGTGCTTCAGGAACGGTGGAAGCATGGTGCGGGCCGGTTGGTTGGAAGGCGGCCCGTATGGATGAGCCGGAAATGCCCGAGCAGTGTGGGTGGTTTCCGAACAAGTGTCAAACCGGCGCGCGGTGCGATGCCATGATTCGGAACAATCCGTGGCGTGTTCGCCGCATTCCTTGTCAAGACCGCATCGGAAACCTTGCCGGAACGGCAGCTTCCTGCGCCCGGAGGGACGCCAGCGCACAGTGCGCGCGCAACGCGGCGGTTAGCATGGGCCCATCGCTCCTGATAACACACCACGATGAACACGATACCGCTGGACGCCGCCACCCTGGCCGAAGCCGGCCGCTTCAACCGCAAGCTCGCATGGGCGCCGCGCTTCGGTGTGCGCAACCGCTTTATGCCGATGCTGGGCCAGGCCCTGCTGCGCGTGTCGCAAATCGGCGCCGACGCCAGGCTGGAACGAAGCGGCATCCGCGTCGAACAGCGCATCGCCGAAGCCGATGGCCTGCGCGTGCCGGTGCGGATCCTGCGGCCGGCGCCTGGCCCCTCGACGCCGAAGGCGTTGGTCATCGACATCCACGGCGGCGGCTGGGTGATCGGGAATGCGCGCATGGACGACCGCTTCAATGCCGCGCGCGTGCAGGCGCTCGACGCGGTGGTGGTCTCGGTCGACTACCGCCTGGCCACGCGCACGCCGCTGCGCGACATCATGGACGACTGCCTGGCGGCCGTGCACTGGGTGCTGGACGGCGGCTTGCCGGCATACCGCGCGCTGCCCGTGTTCGTGGTCGGCGAATCGGCCGGCGGCCACCTGGCGGCGGGCGTGCTGCAGCGCCTGCAGGCCCGCCCGGGCCTGCTGCGGCGCATCGCCGGCGCGGTGCTGTTCTACGGCGTCTACGACCTGGCCGGCAGCCCGAGCGTGCAGGCCGCCGGGCCGGATACCCTGGTGCTGGACGGCCCCGGCATGCCGGCGGCGCTGCGCCTGCTCACGCCCGGCATGAGCGACGCCGAACGGCGCCGTGCGCCGCTGTCGCCGCTGTACGGCGACTTGATCGGCATGCCGCCGGCCTGGATGGCCGTCGGCGACATCGACCCGCTGCGCGACGATACCCTGGAACTGGCGCAGCGCTGGCGCGAGGTGGCGGACGTGGAACTGAATGTGCTGCCGGACGCGCCGCACGGCTTCGTCCACTTCCCGACGCGCATGGCGCAACTGGCGCTGGCGCGCAGCCATGCCTGGATGCGCGAGCAGATCGCGCGCCATGCGAAACGGGAGACAGAGGAAGAAGAAAGCGAGACGGCCAGTCTCGCCGTGGAGGCAATCAGCCCGGCGCCGGGCCGAGCATGCTGAGGCAGTAGTCGCGCATCGCCGCCAGCACGTTGGCGTCTTCGCCAACGGCGCCGGCCACCTGCAGGCGCAGCTCCGGATGCGCCGCGCGCAGTGCATCGGCCAGCTGCGGCAGGTCGCGCAGCAGATGCCCGCCCTGCCCCAGGAACACCGGCACCACCGTCACGTCCAGCACGCCGCGCGCAACCAGGCTGGAGACCACCTCGGGCAGGCGCGGCTCCATCAGTTCGAGAAAGGCGAGCGCCACCTCGGTGCCGGGCTGCTGCACCGCGGTCTGCGCCTCGATCAGGGCGCGCAGGCGCTCGAAGGGCGCGGCCCAGGATGCAGCGCGCGCGCCGTGGGCGAACAGGACCAGTGCGCGCTTGTCGATGGGTGCGTTCATCAGTGCCGCTCCACCCAGCGCAGCGCGCCGATCGCCAGCAACAGGAACAGCAGGCTCGGCGCCGCCGCCGTCACGAACGCCGGCCAGGTCGAGAGCACGCCCAGGTGCGAGAACAGCGAGTTGATCAGGATGAAGCTCACCCCGATCATGATGCCGATGAAGATCTTCAGGCTGACGCCGCCGCTGCGCGTGTGCAGGTAGGCGAACGGCAGCGCCAGCGCCATCAGCACGAAGATCGCCAGCGGGTCGATCAGCTTTTTCCAGAACGCGATCTGGAAGCGCTCGCTCTCCTGGCGGTTTTCCACCAGGTGGCGCGAATACACGGCCAGTTCGTTGGCCGACATGCGCTCGGGGTCGCGGCGCGAGACCTGCAAAATCTTCGGCGTGATCTCGGAGGCCAGGTCGAGGCTCTCGACGCGGCGCGTGGCCACCGCGCTGGTCTCCTGGCCGAAGGTGCTCTGGATGGTCTGCCCGGCCGGCACCGGCGCGCCCGGCTCGGGCAGCGTGCGGCTGTTGGAGAACACGGTTTCGGTGACGTTCTGCAGGCGCCAGGTGCCGTTGCCGCGGAAGCTGGCGCTGGCCGCGGTATAGATGGCGCGCATGCGCATCGACGGGTCGAATTCGTACACGCGCACGTCGAGCAGCTGGCCGTCGGCGGCGATCTGGCGCGCGTTGAAGAAGCGCGAACCGGTGACCGGGCCGCGCGCGCCGTTCGGGCCCGGCGCGTGCACGTTATCCTTGGTCCACATCCCCGAGCGGAACTCCGAGGCCAGCGTCGCGCCCTTGGCCGACAGGCGCACCTTTTCCGCCAGCGGCGCGGTGCGCGGCGTGATCAGCTCGCCGAAGATGAAGGTGATCACGACAAACACGATGCCGATCTTGAACAGCATCCAGCCGGCCATGCGGGTCGACATCGAGGACGCGCGCATGATGGTGAATTCCGAGCTTTGCGCGAACTGCGCCATCGCGTAGATGGTGCCGATCAGCGCCGCCACCGGCATTACCTCGTACACGTGCCCGGGCAGCATCAGCGCCACGTAGATCAGCGCATGCTGGAACTGGTAGTTGCCCTTGCCGACCGACGGCAGTTCGCCGGTCAGGTCCATGAAGGCGATCAGACCGAGGAAGGCGAACAGCACGAAGACCACGGCCTGCGCGATGTTCACCGCAAAATAGCGTTGCAGGACTTTCATCGCGCGCTTCCTCCCGCCAGCTCGGGCGACTTGCGCAGCATCCGGCGGCGCTTCCAGGTATTGAGCCACACCAGCGGGTGGTAGCGGTGGTTCACGTTCAGGCGCCAGGCGAACAGCATCACCACGATCAGCGCCACGACCAGGTGCAGCGGCCACCAGGCCAGCGCGAAGTCGAGCTTGTCCTTCTTGACGCTGGCCTCGACCATCTTGACCAGGTTGTTATAGGTGAAGAAGATCAGCAGGGCGAGGATCAGGTTGGCCGAACTGCCGGCGCGCGGGTTGACGAAGCCGAGCGGGATCGCCAGCAGCACCAGCACCAGGCAGACGATGGGCGAGGAAATGCGCGACAGCAGCTCCGAGCGCGTGTACTGGTTGTCGACGGCCAGCAGCATGGCGGTGGACTGGGCGTCGAGCGGCACGTCGGTGCCGAGCACCGGCACCTTGGTGGCCACGCGCATGCTGTAGCGTTCGAACTCCATCGACTGGTAGTCGGCCTGGCCCGGCACGCCCTGGTAGCGGCGGCCGTTCTTCAGCACCAGGAACTGGCCGCCCTTGCCGTCGGATTCGATCACGCCTTCCTTGGCCACGACCACCGAGTTGCTGGCGCCCTGCAGGGAATTGACGAACACGTTCTGGACCACGGTCGACCCGTTGGCGCTGCCCTCCACGAAGAACACGCGGTCGGCCGACGAGGACTCGCGGAACTGGCCGGGGGCCACGCGCTTCAGGTCTTCGCGCTTCTCGAAGCGCTGCACGAACTCGGTGCTCTTCATCTTGGCCCAGGGCGTGACGAACAGCGACAGCACGGCCACCAGCAGCACCATCGGAATGCCGAACACCAGCACCGGGCGGATCCAGCGCAGCAGCGACTGGCCCGAGGCGAACCAGACCACCATTTCGGAATCGCGGTAGGTCCGCGTGAGCACGACCAGCACCGAAATAAAGCTGGTGAGAGTCAGGACAGTTGGCAGATAATTCAGGGATTGGAACGCGATCAGGGCGACCACGTCGCCCGATGCGACACGCCCGCCAGCGGCCCGGCCAAGAATGGCGATCAGGGTCCAGGTAATACATACCGAGAACAGCACCGTGAAGGTTGCTCCGGCCGCGCTGGCCAGTTCACGGTACAAGGCGCGTGAAAAAATCATTCGATAGTTATAATTGCAGGTTGAGCAGTAGCCGCACTTGTATTCGCATGCTGCGCACAAAACGAAACGGGAGAATCAAATGGACTTTAGCATAAAAGCATTCGACACAAAAAACACCCTGGCCGCGGCCAAGACCGGCTGTGTGGCAGTGGCGGTGTTCGAAAACAAAAAACTGTCGCAGGCTGCGAAAGCCCTCGATCAAACCGGTGAAATCACGGCGGCATTGAAATCGGGCGACATCAGCGGCAAGGCCGGCTCGACCCTGCTGCTGCGTGGCGTGGCCGGCGTGACTGCGGCGCGCGTGCTGCTGGTGGGCATGGGCGCGGACGAAGTGGTCAGCGAAAAGAATTTCAGCACCGCCGTGAACGCGACCCTGAAGGCCTTTGCTTCGCTCGGCACTGCGGATGCCATTATCGCATTTCCAACCACCGAAGTGAAAGAGCGCGAGCCTGAATGGGCATTGCGCAGCATCGTGGTGGCCGCCAACGAAAGCGAATTCCGCACCGATACGCAAAAGAGCAAGAAGGACCCTGCCCTGACCGGCGTGCGCAAGATCACCGTCGCCGTGCCGCTGGCCAGCCCGCAGGCCAAGGCCTCGCTGGCGCAGTCGATCGCGATTGCCAACGGCATGGCCCTGACCAAGGAACTGGGCAACCTGTCGCCGAACGTCTGCACCCCGACCTACCTCGCCACCGTCGCCCGCAAGCTGGCCGACGACCACGGCTTCGACATCGAAGTCCTGGAGCGCAAGCAGCTCGAAGCCCTGAAGATGGGCAGCTTCCTGTCGGTGACCAAGGGCAGCGACGAAGCGCCGAAGTTCATCGTCCTCAAGCACATGGGCGGCGGCAAGAAGGATGCGCCGGTGGTCCTGGTCGGCAAGGGCATCACGTTTGACACCGGCGGTATTTCGCTGAAGCCCGGTCCTGGCATGGACGAGATGAAGTACGACATGTGCGGCGCCGGCTCGGTGCTGGGCACCTTCCGCGCCATCGGCGAGATGGGCCTGAAACTGAACGTGATCGGCATCGTGGCTGCCTGCGAAAACATGCCGTCGGGCCGCGCCTCGAAGCCGGGCGACATCGTCACCGCCATGAACGGCCTGACCATCGAGATCCTGAACACCGACGCCGAAGGCCGCCTGATCCTGTGCGACGCCCTCACCTACGCCGAGCGCTTCAAGCCGGCGGCCGTGGTCGACATCGCCACCCTGACCGGTGCCTGCATCGTTTCGCTGGGCCACCACAACAGCGGCCTGTTCACCCGCCACGACGCCGCCCACGACGCCCTGGCCGACGAGCTGCTGCAGGCAGGTAAGGAAACCGGCGACGGCGCATGGCGCCTGCCGATCGGCGAGCAGTACAACGAGCAGCTGAAGTCGAACTTCGCCGACCTGGCGAATATCGGCACCCCGGGCGGCGCCTCGATCACCGCGGCCTGCTTCCTCGAGAACTTCACCCGCAACTACACCTGGGCCCACCTGGATATCGCGGGTACGGCGTGGAAGAGCGGCGCATCGAAAGGCGCGACCGGCCGTCCGGTGCCGCTGCTGACGACCTTCCTGATGAACCGTGTGTGATTGACGGTTAGACTGGAATGAAAACGGGCCGCAGATGCGGCCCGTTTTTTATGCAGCGACGGTGAAATGGCGGTTTTTGTAGGGTGGGCACCTGTGCCCACGCGGTATAGCACAGCCGAATGATATCGACGTCAATCAACGCCGATACGTATGCACATGGGATGTTGGCGGCCGCCGCGTGAACGCGAACGGTGAGACAGCGTGGGCACAGGTGCCCACCCTACAACGGCGAACCGGTGGTCAGTTCACGCGGCGCGAATCACGACACCGGCGCAAACCTTGGCGTCATCACGCCATCGACATCGACCAGCTCGAAGAACACGCTTTTCGGACGCGCCCAGATCGACCCATCCGCCGCGCGGTAGATGATCATGGGCGTGAGGTCGGCCTCGAGCGTGGCTTCGCAGACCAGCTCGTAGAGGCCACCCTTGTAGTGCCGGTATTGCATCAGGCCTGGTCGGCCGTTGCTTTTTGACGCTTCTTGAGGCCCTGGATGACCTTCAGCACGCCTTCCATGCCGGCAGTCTCGTCGAGGTCGCTGAACGCGTCGAGCACCTCGTTGAGCACGCGGTTGCGGACCGCGGCTTCGTCCTGCTGCATGGCTGGGGCGGCGCCCTGCTCGGGGAATTTCGACGGCGTCTCGCCTGCCGCCTTGGCACCGTGCGCCAGGGCCGCCTGCCAGATCACCCAGCGGCGCTGGGTTTCGTAGACGAGGTATTCCTCGGGCTTGTCTTCACGACGTCGAACAATGTGGCCATCGCGTTGGGCCCACGCTTCAAATGCACTGCGCATCTCTGTCCTTTTCATATGGGTACGGAAACTCGCTATCGAAACAGCAATATTTCCTATAGTACCATTTTGTTGCAAAACTATTGTCACGAATGCATGCAATCGTGCGGGCCTGCCGGAGTGGACATTGAATGGTTCAGCCCGCCAAATGGCATACTACATCGCAAGTTATGCGAAAACAACTACAAGTTCCAGAATAGTAACGATTGCCGGCTGTGGGTTTCCACGATTGAAATGTTACATTCCGCCCCGTCGCCGGCCCCGGATGTCGCACTCATATATTTTAAATCACAAATCTGGCTCTTGAGCATCGGGATTGCATTTTAAGCAAATCGCATGACGGGGCGGCGGGCGGAGGCGCATCTTGTGGGAGCTTGCAGGATTCGTGGCCAGCACCGATACTGCGCACCTGCCAGGCCGGAGGGTCCGCCTGGCGCCTTACCTACCACGCGCATACATGAAAATAGCCACCTGGAACGTTAATTCGCTGAAGGTCCGCCTGCCCCACTTGCTGAAGTGGCTCGAGACCAGTCCGGTTGACGTACTCTGCCT
The DNA here is from genome assembly GCF_057801335.1 of Massilia sp. BAP21. Taxonomy (NCBI): domain Bacteria; kingdom Pseudomonadati; phylum Pseudomonadota; class Betaproteobacteria; order Burkholderiales; family Oxalobacteraceae; genus Massilia; species Massilia sp. BAP21. The sequence continues at coordinate 3,784,324 of NZ_CM173596.1, read as the reverse complement.
TCAAGAGACCAAGCTGACCGACGATAAGTTCCCACTTGCGGAAATTAATTCTGCCGGTTATCAGGTTGCCTACACCGGCCAGAAGACCTACAACGGCGTTGCCATCCTCTCGAAATTCGCGATCCTTGACGTAGTCAAGAACAACCCGCGCTTCGAGGACCCGCAGCAGCGCATCATCGCCGCCACCATCGAGGGCGTACGTTTCGTGTGCGCCTACATCCCGAACGGCCAGGCGGTTGATTCGGACAAGTACGTCTACAAGCTGGCCTGGCTGAAGGCCCTGCACGAGTGGCTGGGCGAGGAAATGCGCCAGCATCCGCAACTGGCCCTGCTGGGCGACTACAACATCGCCCCGGAAGACCGCGACGTGCACGACCCGGCCGAGTGGGAAGGCAAGATCCATTTCTCGGACAAGGAAAAGGCCGCCATGACGGCCCTGGTCGACCTCGGCATGGTGGATGCCTTCCGCATGTTCGAGCAGCCGGAAAAGCAGTACAGCTGGTGGGACTACCGCATGATGGCCTTCCGCCGCAACCGCGGGCTGCGCATCGACCACATCCTGCTGTCGACCGAGCTGGCCAGGCGCTGCACGGCCTGCACCATCGACCGCGAGCCGCGCACCTGGGAGCAGCCGTCGGACCATACGCCGGTGATTGCGACCCTGGGTTGACATCGTGGGGTGGGCCGGGCCACCCTAGCGTGCATCGTCGGCCAGCAAAGCGCGCGTCGCCTCGCTATCGAGCGCCTTGGCAAATAGCCAGCCCTGCACGTACTGGCAGCCGTAGCCGCGCAGCAGCGCCAGCTGCTCTTCGGTCTCCACCCCTTCCGCCACCACCTGCAGCTGCAGGCTGTTCGCCAGCGCCATCACGGCCGCCACGATCGCGCGGTCCTCGCTGCTCGCCTCCAGTTCGCGGATGAAGGCGCGGTCGATCTTGATCTTGCGGACCGGGAAGCGCTTCAAATAGGCCAGGCTCGAATAGCCGGTGCCGAAGTCGTCGATCGACAGGCGCATGCCCATGCGGTTGATCTGGCCCAGGATCTCCAGGGTCTGCTCGCTGTGCTGCATCAGCGCCGATTCGGTGATCTCGAATTCCACCAGGGTCGGGTCGATCCCGGTCTCCTCGACGATGCGCCGGATCGAGGCCACCAGCGCGCGGTGCATGAACTGGCGTGCCGACAGGTTGATCGCCAGCGGCACCGCCGGCAAGCCCTGGCGCTGCCAGGCCATGCTCTGCTCGCAGGCGCGGCGGATCACCCATTCGCCCACCGGCACGATCATGCCGTTCTCCTCCAGGATAGGAATGAAGTCGTCCGGCAGCGCCAGGCCGAGGCCCGGGCGGCGCCAGCGCAGCAGCACTTCCAGCGCATGCACGCGGCGCGTGGCCATGTCCATGATCGGCTGGTAGTAGGGTTCGAACTCGCCGTTCGCCAGCGCCGTGCGCAGGCTGGTTTCGAGCTCGAAGTGGCGCGCCGCGGCCTGGTTGATGCGCTGGTTGAAGAACTGGTAGTTGTTGCGCCCGGCCGCCTTGGCGTGGTACATCGCGGCGTCGGCATGGCGCATCAGGGTCTCGACATCCTTGCCGTCGTCCGGATACAGGCAGATGCCGATCGAGGGCGAGATGTGCAGGCTGTGGCCGTCCACCGGCACCGGGGCGGCCAGGGCCTCGATGATCTTGTCGCCCACCGCATCGCATTCCAGGCTGGCGTGCACGCCCGGCACCAGCACCACGAATTCGTCGCCGCCTAGGCGCGCCACGGTATCGCTGGCGCGCACCGCGCGGCATAGGCGGTTCGCCACTTCCTTGAGCAGGTAGTCGCCGGTCAGGTGGCCGAGCGAATCGTTGATCGTCTTGAAGCGGTCGAGGTCGATGAACATCACGGCCAGTTTCGTGCCCGAGCGCCCTGCCGCCAGGATCGCCTGCTCCATGCGGTCGGCGAGCAGCGCGCGGTTCGGCAGGCCGGTCAGGCTGTCGTGGTAGGCCATGTGGTGCACGCGCGCCTCGGCCTGGCGCCGCTCGAGGATCTCGTCCTGCAGCAGGGCATTCGCGCCGGCCAGTTCGGCGGTGCGCTCGGCCACCCGCACTTCGAGCTCGTCGCGCGCGCGCCGCACTTCCTCGGCCGCTTCGCGTTGCGCCGTCACGTCGTCCACCATCCAGACACTGCGTCCGCCGGGGTTGTCCAGGTCGAAGGGCCGGCCGGACAGCCGCGCCCAGAACACTTCGCCGTCGCGCCGCATCAGGCGGTGTTCGGACACGTGCACGCGCCCGGCCGCGAAGTCGCGCGCGGTCTCGGCGCGCGCCGCCTGCCAGCCGTCGCTGTCCGGATACAGCGAGCGCACCGACACGCTGCTGATGGCGCCCGCGCCGCAGCCGAACAGCTCTTCCATCTTGCGGTTGCAGTGCAGGATGTGGCCGTTCTCGACCACGGCGATGCCCAGCACCGCGCTGTCGAGGATGGCCTGGTTTTCGAGCAGCGCGTCGCGCAGCGATTCTTCGCTGCGCTTGTGTCGGGTGCGGTCCTCGACGATCCAGGCATTGCCGTGCGACGGCTCGTCGGGATTGACCATGAAGCCGATCAGCTGCACCCACAGCGGCGTGCCGTCGGCGCGTACCATTGCGGTCTCGGTGGTGTAGGAGCGCCCCAGCGCGAACTGTTCAAAGGCCGCGGCGCCGATGGCGTCGCAGGCCGCGTCGTCGGCATACAGGCCGCGCACGTGAACCGGCAGCGCGCTGCCGGCCGGGTAGCCGAACATCTCGCGGAAGCCGCCGTTGCAGCGGGTGATGGCGCGTTCGCGCGTGAAGATGATGGCCAGCGCGGAATTGGTCAGCAGCGCCTCGACTTCGAGCTGGGCGCGGCGCGCCTCGGTGATGTCCTCGACGATCCAGATGGTGCCGGCCTCGCGCCGTCCCGGTTCGACCAGGTGGGCGCGCACGTGGCACCAGAACAGCGTGCCGTCGCGGCGGCGGAAGCGCTGGCCCGATTTCTCGAACACCTGCCCCTGGGCCAGGGTGCCGAAGGCGCCGTCCATGAAGCTGGCAAAGGCTTGCGGCGATTCGAACATCTCGACCGGCTCCACCTGCGCCAGCTCCTGCGCGCTGTAGCCGGCCATCGCGGCCAGGCGCGGATTACAGCTGAGCATGCGGCCGTCCTGGGTGAACAGGATGCCGACCGGCGCGTTCTCGATCAGCACGCGCTGCTCCAGCACCGTGGTACGCAGTGTCTCGCGGCCCTGCTCGTAGGCGCTGACATCGGCAAAGACGAAGCTGGCGCCGCCACCCTCGCGCAGCGGCTGGCCCTGCACCTGCACCGGCACTTCGCCGCGGCGCGTGGCCAGCACGCCGTGCCAGTGGCAAGGCAGGTGCAGCGCTTGCGCCAGCTGGCCGGCCGCGGTCTGGACGGCGGTGTCGTGAAACAGCCCGGGCAGCGTGCGGCCCAGCGGCGAATCGTCGAATAGCGCCGCCAGCGCATCGTTGGCGGCAATGATGAGGCCCGCGCCGTCGCAGGCGCAGGCAGGTGCGCCCAGCAGCCGCAAGGCATCGGCGACGAGGGCGGGTTGGCTCGGCATTCTGTCCATCTTCAGGTGCATCCCAGACTGCAGCCTCTGAATCCGGGCCGCTTTTCGTTGCCAGATGATAAACCACGTTCGAGAAAAACTACTAGCACAAAGGAAATATTAGAAGCAAAAACGGGCAGGTGGCGTCGTATTGACGCCACCTGCCCGCTCCTTTGTGCATCCCGATCAGAAAGTGTCGCCCGGCACCCGCACCCAGCCTTCCATCAGCACGCGCGCGCTGCGGCTCATCACTGCCTTGGTCACGCTCCATTCACCATTCGCCTCGACCGCCTCAGCGCCCACGCGCAGGGTGCCCGACGGATGGCCGAAGCGCACCGCGCTCGGCTTGCCGCCGCCGGCGGCCAGGTTGACCAGCGTGCCCGGCACCGCGGCGGCGGTGCCGATGGCCACTGCCGCCGTGCCCATCATCGCGTGGTGGAGTTTGCCCATCGAGAGCGCGCGCACGACCAGGTCGATGTCGTCGGCCTCCACTGCCTTGCCGCTGGAGGCGGTGTAATCCAGCGGCGGCGCGACAAAGGCCACCTTGGGCGTGTGCTGGCGCCCCACCGCTTCGTCGGCGTGCTTGATCAGGCCCATGCGCACCGCACCGCAGGCACGGATAGTTTCGAACAGCACCAGCGCCTTCGGGTCGCCGTTGATGGCGTCCTGCAGCTCGGCGCCGGTGTAGCCGATGTCGGCCGCGTTCAGGAAGATGGTCGGGATGCCGGCGTTGATCATGGTCGCGCGCAACGTGCCGACACCCGGGACTTCCAGGTCGTCGACCAGGTTCCCGGTCGGGAACATCGAGCCGCCCGCGCCTTCCTCGTCGGCGGCCGGGTCCATGAATTCGAGCTGGACTTCGGCGGCCGGGAAGGTCACGCCGTCGAGTTCGAAGTCGCCGGTTTCCTGGACTTCGCCGTTCGTGATCGGCACATGGGCGATGATGGTCTTGCCGATGTTGGCTTGCCAGATGCGGACCGTGGCCATGCCGTTGTCGGGCACGCGCTCCCTGTCGACCAGGCCGGCGCTAATGGCGAACGAGCCGACGGCCGAGGACAAGTTGCCGCAGTTGCCGGACCAGTCGACGAAGGCCTTGTCGATCGAGACCTGGCCGAACAGGTAGTCGACGTCGTGCTCCGGTTGCGTGCTTTTCGCGACGATGACGGATTTGCTGGTGCTGGAGGTGGCGCCGCCCATGCCGTCGATCTGCTTGCCGTAGGGGTCGGGGCTGCCGATCACGCGCAGCAGGAGTTTGTCGCGGGCCGGGCCAGGTTGTTGGGCAGCCTCGGGGAGGTCTTGCAGGCGGAAGAAGACGCCTTTGCTGGTGCCGCCGCGCATGTAGGTGGCGGGGATTTTGATTTGGGGTTGGTGTGCCATGTGTTCGTTGATCCTGTTTGATTGCGCAGGCGACGATGTGCCGTATTTGGTAGGGTGGACGGCTCTGCCGTCCACGCGTTCAACCTACATGCGCTTCGCTGCTCGTGTATCGAACGATCATCCGCCGCTTGAACGCGTGGACGGGAAACCCGTCCACCCTACGGATGCATCGGTCCGGGGCTGCGGATATCGTAGGGTGGGCCGGGCCGCGCAAGGCACTCCGTGCCCACGCGGTTACGTGTTCCAAACAACGCCGCGGACGGTAACTACCCGCCCGCGAACGTCTCCGTCAGGCCGCGACCTTCGACGACGCCAGGAAGTCCTGCGCAAACCGCTGCAGCACCCCGCCCGCCTCGTAGATCGACACTTCTTCCGCCGTATCCAGCCTGCAGGTCACCGGCACCTCGACCCGCTCGCCGTTCTTGCGATTGACCACCAGCGTCAACTGCGCACGCGGCGTACGCTCGCCGACCACGTCATAGGTCTCGGTCCCGTCCAGCCCCAGCGTCAAGCGGTTCACGCCCGGCAGGAACTCCAGCGGCAGCACGCCCATGCCGACCAGGTTGGTGCGGTGGATGCGCTCGAAGCCCTCGGCCACGATCGCTTCCACGCCCGCCAGGCGCACGCCCTTGGCCGCCCAGTCGCGCGACGAGCCCTGGCCGTAGTCGGCGCCGGCCACCACGATCAGCGGCTGCTTGCGTTCCATATAGGTCTCGATCGCTTCCCACATGCGCGTGACCTGCCCTTCCGGTTCGATGCGCGCGAGGGAACCGGCGCGGACAGAACCGTCCGCATTGCGTACCATCTCGTTCTTCAAGGTCGGATTCGCAAACGTCGCGCGCTGGGCCGTGAGGTGGTCGCCGCGGTGGGTGGCGTAGGAGTTGAAGTCTTCCTCCGGCAAGCCCATCTTGAACAGGTATTCGCCGGCCGCGCTGTCGCCCATGATCGCGTTCGACGGTGACAGGTGGTCGGTGGTGATGTTGTCGCCGAGGAGCGCCAGCGGACGCATGCCGGTAAGCGAACGCACGCCGGCCAGCGCGCCTTCCCAGTACGGCGGGCGGCGGATGTAGGTGCTCATCTCGCGCCAGTCGTACAGCGGGCTGACGGTTTCGCCATCGTCGGCCACGCGTGCGAACATCGGCGTATAGACCTTGCGGAACTGCTCGGGCTTCACGCTCTGTTCGATCGCGGCGTCGATCTCGGCGTCGCTCGGCCAGATATCGGCCAGCTTTACCGGCTGGCCATTGTTGTCGATGCCCAGCACGTCCTTCTCGATATCGAAGCGGATCGTGCCGGCAATCGCGTAGGCGATCACCAGCGGCGGCGAGGCCAGGAAGGCCTGCTTCGCGTACGGGTGGATACGGCCGTCGAAGTTGCGGTTGCCCGACAACACGGCGGTTGCGTACAAATCGCGCTCGACGATCTCCTGCTGGATGACCGGGTCCAGCGCGCCGCTCATGCCGTTGCAGGTGGTGCAGGCAAAGGCCACCACGCCGAAGCCCAGCTTCTCCAGTTCCGGCATCAGGCCTGCTTCTTCCAGGTACAGCGACACGGCTTTCGAGCCCGGCGCCAGCGAGGACTTGACCCAGGGTTTACGCAGCAGGCCGCGCGCATTCGCGTTACGGGCCAGCAGGCCGGCGGCGATCATGTTGCGCGGATTGTTCGTGTTGGTGCAGCTGGTGATGGCCGCGATGATGACGGCGCCATCCGGCATGCGGCCCGGCTCGTTCTCGACTACGCCGGCGATGCCGCGCGCCGCCAGTTCCGAGGTCGGCACGCGCTTGTGCGGGTTCGACGGGCCGGCGATATTCCGCACGACCGTCGACAGATCGAAACGCAGCACGCGCTCGTATTCGGCGGTGACCAGCGCATCGGCCCACAGGCCGGTTTCCTTCGCGTACAGCTCGACCAGTTTCACGGTCTCGTCTTCGCGGCCGGTGAGCTTCAGGTACTTGATGGTCTGCTCGTCGATGTAGAACATCGCGGCAGTGGCGCCGAATTCCGGCGCCATGTTCGAAATGGTAGCGCGGTCGCCCAGGGTCAGGTTGGCCGCGCCTTCGCCGTAGAACTCGAGGTAGGTGGACACCACTTTCGAGGCGCGCAGGAACTCGGTCAGGGCCAGCACCACGTCGGTGGCGGTGATGCCCGGCTGCGGTTTACCGGTCAGTTCGACGCCGACGATGTCGGGCAGGCGCATGTAGGACGCGCGGCCCAGCATCACGCTTTCGGCTTCCAGGCCGCCCACGCCGATGGCGATCACGCCCAGCGCGTCGACCATCGGGGTGTGCGAGTCGGTGCCGACCAGCGTATCCGGGAAGGCCACGCCGTCCTTGGTCTGGATGACCGGCGACATGCGTTCCAGGTTAATCTGGTGCAGGATGCCGTTCCCGGGCGGGATCACGTCCACGTTCTGGAAGGCCTTCTTGGTCCAGTCGATGAAGTGGAAGCGGTCTTCGTTGCGGCGATCCTCGATGGCGCGGTTCTTGGCGAATGCGTCGGGGTCGAAGCCGCCGCACTCCACCGCCAGCGAGTGGTCGACCACCAGCTGGGTCGGCACCACCGGATTCACCAGCGCCGGGTTGCCGCCCTCCAAAGCGATGGCGTCGCGCAGGCCGGCCAGGTCGACCAGGGCGGTCTGGCCCAGGATGTCGTGGCAGACCACGCGGGCCGGGAACCAGGGGAAGTCGAGGTCGCGTTTACGCTCGATGAGTTGCTTCAGCGACGGCACCAGCGACACGGGATCGCAGCGGCGCACCAGGTTTTCGGCCAGCACGCGCGAGGTGTAGGGCAGCTTGTCCCAGGCGCCGGCTTCGATCTCGTCGACGGCTGCGCGCGCATCGAAGTAATGCAGATTGGTGCCGTGCAGGGGTTTGCGGTATGCGTTGTTCATGGTGAAGCTCGGTATCCAGGCAATGCGTTATTTACGGTCGGCGATCGGTACGAATTGGAGGTCTTCCGGACCGACATAATTCGCGCTCGGGCGGATGATCTTGTTGTCGATGCGCTGCTCGATGATGTGGGCGGCCCAGCCGGAGGTACGCGAGATGACGAACAGCGGCGTGAACATCGCGGTCGGCACGCCCATCATGTGGTACGACACGGCCGAGAACCAGTCCAGGTTCGGGAACATCTTCTTCACTTCCCACATCACCGATTCCAGGCGCTCGGCGATGTCGAACATCTTCATCGAGCCGGCGCTTTGCGACAGCGTGCGCGCCACTTCCTTGATGACCACGTTGCGCGGGTCGCTGATGGTGTACACCGGGTGGCCGAAGCCGATCACGACTTCCTTGTTCGCCACACGGTTGCGGATGTCGGCCTCGGCTTCGTCGGCGTTTTCGTAGCGCTTCTGGATGTCGAGCGCGACTTCGTTGGCGCCGCCGTGCTTCGGTCCGCGCAGCGCGCCGATGGCGCCGGTAATCGCCGAGTGCATGTCGGAGCCGGTGCCGGCGATCACGCGCGCGGTGAAGGTCGAGGCGTTGAACTCGTGTTCGGCGTACAGGATGAGCGAGGTGTGCATCGCGCGCACCCATTCGTCCGACGGCTTGTGACCGTGCAGCAGGTGCAGGAAGTGGCCGCCGATCGAGTCGTCGTCGGTTTCGGTTTCGATGCGCTTGCCGTTGTGGCTGTAGTGGTACCAGTACAGCAGCATCGAGCCGAACGAGGCCATCAGGCGGTCGGCGATGTCGCGCGCGCCGGCGACGTTGTGGTCGTCCTTTTCCGGCAGCGCGCAGCCCAGCGCCGAGACGCCGGTGCGCATCACGTCCATCGGGTGGCTGCCGGCCGGCAGGGCTTCCAGCGCCAGCTTCACCGCTTGCGGCAGGCCGCGCAGCATTTTCAGCTTGGCCTTGTAGCCGCGCAGTTCGGCGCCGGTCGGCAGCTTGCCGTGCACCAGCAGGTAGGCGATTTCTTCGAATTCGCAGGAATTGGCCACGTCCAGGATGTCGTAGCCGCGGTAGTGCAAATCGTTGCCCGATTTGCCGACCGAGCACAGGGCGGTGTTACCGGCGGCGACGCCCGACAGGGCCACGGATTTCTTCGGCTTGAAGGTTGGGGTTTGTTGTTCGCTCATGTTGGTCTCCAATTCAGTCGGTTTATTTTTTCTGGGCTGCGAACAGGGCGTCGAGCTTCTGTTCGAAGTCGTGGTAATTGATGCGCTCGTAGAGTTCGGCGCGGGTCTGCATGGTGTCGACCACGGCTTGCTGGCTGCCATCGCGGCGAATCGCAGTGTAGACGTTTTCGGCCGCCTTGTTCATGGCGCGGAAAGCGGACAGCGGGTACAGCACGATGCCGACGTCGGCGGTCTTCAGTTCGTCGACCGTGAACAGTGGAGTCGAGCCGAACTCGGTGATGTTGGCCAGGATCGGCACGCCGACGGCTTTCGCGAACTTCGAATACATGGCCAGGTCGGTCATCGCTTCCGGGAAGACCATGTCGGCGCCGGCTTCGACGCAGGCCACGGCGCGGTCGATGGCGGCGTCGATGCCTTCCACGGCCAGCGCATCGGTACGCGCCATGATCACGAAGTTCTCGTCGGTACGGGCATCGACTGCCGCCTTGATGCGGTCGACCATCTCCTGCTTGGACACGATCTCCTTGCCCGGACGGTGACCGCAGCGCTTGGCGCCGACCTGGTCTTCGATGTGCATGGCGGCGGCGCCGAACTTGATCATCGACTTCACAGTGCGCGCCACGTTGAAGGCCGAGGAACCGAAGCCGGTATCGACGTCGACCAGCAGCGGCAAATCGCAGACGTCGGTGATGCGGCGCACGTCGGTCAGCACGTCGTCCAGGTTCGAGATGCCCAGGTCAGGCAGGCCGAGCGAACCGGCCGCGACGCCGCCACCCGACAGGTAGATGGCCTTGAAGCCGGCGCGCTTGGCCAGCAGGGCGTGGTTGGCGTTGATGGCGCCGACAACCTGCAGCGGCGATTCTTCCTGGACGGCGCGACGGAACAGTGCGCCTGGCGATTGGATCATGGGGTCTCCTGATGGTTCGACAAATGAATAAGCTGGTAATTGCAAAGAGCGTGCCAGCGCGGCCGACACGGTTTGGGCTGTCGAAAAGCCTGATAGTTCAGGGGTTTAGCGTGGAGCAGCCTCCTGCATCAATATCCATGGTGTTTCAACGATGTTTCACCGTGAAACATCCCTGCAACATCGTTGCAGTAGAATTGCAACATGCGCCCTCTCTCTCCTCTCCCCCAGGAAGTCGACAAGCCGGTCATCTGGACCGTCTCGGTCTCGCGCCTGTCCGACCTGCTGCGCGACATCACGCTCGAGTACGACCACCTCGCCACGATCGAGCCGATCAACCTCGGTTTCGATGAAGCGGCGCGTCATATCCGCGAACGCATGGCGAGCGAGCGCTGCGATGTGGTGATTGCCGCCGGCTCGAACGGCGCCTACCTGAAGGGCCGCGTCTCGGCGCCGGTGGTGGTGGCCAAGGCCAGCGGCTTCGACGTGATGCAGGCACTGGCGCGGGCGCGCAAGGTGTCGAGTCGCATCGGCGTGATCAGCTACCAGCAGCCCTTGCCCGAACTGGCCGACTTCAGCACTACCTTCGGCCTCACCATCGCCCAGCGCACGTATGTGACGCGCGAGGATGCACGCGCGGCGATCAAGGAGATGAAAACGGCCGGGATCGAAGTCGTGGTCGGCGCCGGCCTGATTACGGACCTGGCCGAGGAAGCGGGACTGACCGGTGTGTTCCTGTACTCGGCGGCTTCGATCCGCCAGGCTTTCGACGATGCGCTGGAGCTCGCCCGCCTGACCCAGCTGGAAGCGAACCGCATCCGGCGTGGGCCGGCGAACGAGCCGCGGCGCGCACGGCGCGGCCTGAACGACCTGCGCGGCGAATCCGAAGCCATGGAAAGACTGCGCCAATCGGTGGTGCTGTATGCGCGCTCGCCGGCGACGGTCCTGATCCAGGGCGAGACCGGCAGCGGCAAGGAACTCGTGGCCCAGGCCATCCACCGCGAAGGGCCGCGCAACCTGGGCGCGAACCGGCCCTTCGTGGCGGTGAATTGCGGCGCGATTGCCGAGTCGCTGCTGGAATCGGAACTGTTCGGGCACGAGGAAGGCGCGTTCACCGGCGCGCGCCGTGGCGGCCATGCGGGATTGTTCGAGGCGGCCAATCGCGGCACGCTGTTCCTCGACGAGATCGGCGAAATGCCGCTGGCCCTGCAAACGCGCCTGCTGCGCGTACTGGAAGAGCGCGAAGTGATGCGCGTGGGCGGCACGCGGCCGGTGCCGATCGAGGTACGCGTGATCAGCGCCACCCACTGCGACCTGGAAGCGCGCGTGCGCGAGGGGCGCTTCCGGGCCGATTTGTTCTATCGCCTGGCGGTGCTGCGCCTGGCGCTGCCGCCGCTGCGGGCGCGCCTGCCGGACATCGCGCCGCTGGCGGAATGGTCGCTGAAGCAGTCGCTGGCGGCGCTGGGTGCGCGGCCGCATCCGAACCTGCATGCGGAACTGACGGCCTGCGCGCCGCTGCTGGAGCGCTATGGCTGGCCGGGGAATGTGCGCGAGCTGCGCAACCTGATGGAGCGCCTGGCCCTGTTCCTGGCGGCGGAGCCCTTGCAGGCGCTGACGCCGGGCTTCCTGCTGGCGGTGGCGCCGGAGCTGGGGCAGCCCGCACTCCCGGCCTTCCCTGAAGCGCCAGTTACCGCGCCGCCCCTGCCGGCTGCGGAGGCTGCGTCGACTGAAACAGCGGCCGACATCGTGGCACGCTTCGGCGGCGCGCGCGACGCAGCCGCCCGGCATCTGGGCATCAGCCGGACCACCTTGTGGCGGCGACTGAAAAACGGTACGTGAGCAGGTGCTCAACAAGCCACTTGCCTGGAAAGCAAGTATTCTTTTAGACTGAGCAGCATGCGCTCGTTGTCGTGCCGGCCGCCTGGCGGGCCGCTGACGCAGCATTGCCCCGTAGCGCTGTCCGCCGGGTTGATTGCGGCATCACCTTGTCCCATCCTCCAGTTGCGGGAGCCGGCTTGCCTACTGCTGCAAACAAGACTATCCATCAGGAGCAGCAATGATTGCCATGCAAGACCGCTACCGTGGAGCGCTCGCCGGACTCGCCTGCGGCGATGCGATCGGTACGACTGCCGAGTTCCAGGCGCGCGGAACCTTCCCGGTTCTGACCGACATGGTCGGCGGCGGTCCGTTCGACCTGAAACCGGGAGCGTGGACCGACGATACCTCGATGGCGCTGTGCCTTGCGCACAGCCTGTTGTACCGCCAGGGATTCGACCCGTTCGACCAGATGAACCGCTACTGCAACTGGTATAACTGGGGCTACATGAGCAGCACCGGCGAATGCTTTGATATCGGCAACACGACTGCGCAAGCCCTGCGCAGGTATCTCGACAACCAGGACCCATTCGCAGGCTCGACCGATGCGGCGTCTGCCGGCAACGGCGGCCTGATGCGGCTGGCGCCAGTGCCGATGTATTACGCCGACGACGAAACGGCCGTGTTTCGCTATGCCGGCGACAGCACGCGAACGACGCATGGCGCGCAAGAGGCGATCGAATGCTCGCGCCTGTTCGGCCTGCAATTGTGCGCGGCCTTGCACGGCGGCTCGAAGGAAGCCATCCTGTCCGTCGCTTATCCGGAACCCTTGAGCGCCCGGGTGGCATCGATCGCCAACCGCGATTTCCTCGATAAACCAGCCGGGCAAATCAAGGGAAGCGGCTATTGCGTCGAGTCGCTCGAGGCCGCGCTCTGGTGCTTCTGGCACACGGCGTCTTTCAAGGATGCGGTATTGAAGGCGGCGAACCTGGGCGACGATGCGGATACGACGGCGGCCATTTGCGGACAATTGGCGGGCGCCTGTTACGGCTTCCGGGATATTCCGGAAGCGTGGATGGCGAAACTGGCGATGGGTAGCGATATCCTGGCACTCGCGGACAGGCTTCTCGCCGAACGATACAGGATCGCCCCGCCTGCCAGCCAATAATACGCATTCACGGAGAGTCAATGCACATCAAGCGCATCCACTTCGACGAAGTCTTCGATGCCCAACCGGGGCCGGGCAACTTCAGTTTCAGGAGTCACGGACAGACACAGTACGCCGTGCACCTGCGCCGCGGTTTGATTCCGCAAGCGGGCGCCGCCTACCTGATTGCATTTGCCAGGCCGGGCGACTGGTCTACCCTCCTCGGCTGGCTTGACTTGCAATCCGGAACAAGCAGGCTCAAGGACATGACCTGGCTTGCCATGCTGGACGAGATCGGCGCGCTTGCCTGGCTGGCGCCCTTCCTGCTGGGCGGCGTGCTGTTGTTTGCCGGGCCTGCCGCCGCGCTTGCAGCACTGCTGGGGCTGTTGGGCTACGCCGGCCTGCGCCTGGCCTGGATTGCCCGCCGCGGTCAACGCGTACTGCGGGCGCTGGCGGCTGCGCGCCTGGATGTGCAAGCGGTCCCTGCCGGCGAGCGCCCGCTGCACTGAGAAGCGAGAAGACTGCCATGAGAGCGATGCTCGGACTGATCGGGATGGCCTTATTCGCCAGCGAGCTGCATGCACAGCATCATCCTTTCAATCCGGCCCCGCTTCCGGACTTCAGCGTTTCCAACCCCAGCCATCGGCTCAGCCACGCGCGCCTGAGGATCGCTGCGGCGTCGGAGGATGCCGCACCACTCCCGCCGCTCCGGTTTGGCGGGCTGGTGCTTTGCTCGACATCGGCCTGCTACCGCCTTCCTCGCTTGCCCGGCGAGCAGCCGGCCGCGGGCGGCAACGGCAGCGCAAGCCTGCTGGCGGATGCACTGCTTCCTTTTACGCAGATTGACACGCTTTACTTCGAGGATCGACGTGGCGGCAATGTCACTGGGAGCGTTACGTTGTCCCGTCCGCTACTCATCGAGCAACACTACTACGGTGGCGAGATATTCGTGCTGCTCAAGCCGCTCAGGACAGGAACGCAGGTGACCTATGCACCGTCATTTGCAACCAGCGGTTTTCTGCGCGAAGAAGGGCAATCGATCTACTACAATCCCAGGCTGCCGCTCGATATCGCACTGCGCCATGGCGTCCGGTTCAGCCTACCGGCTGGCGCATTGCAGCAGGCAGAGATATTCAATGCACAGGTTGCCGATACGGGAGCGCCGTATCCATTGATCGACATTTTTCCTTATATCAACCTCCAGAAGCCTGCGTCCCTGACCATCAGACCTCTTGAACGCACCGTTGCCGGCAACGTTCCGAGAGTCCCGGCGCCATCGCTCCCGGGGGGCAAGCATGGCCACGACCTGCGCCCTGCGAAGCCCCCGGAGCAGCGCCGGCTCGACATTCTCAGGACTGGCACGTTCACGCCCTGAGCGCGCGCCGCTGGCGCAAGCTGTAGATCATGAAGCCGACCACGCCCAGGTTCACGGTCACGAGACAGGCGCCAAGGATGCTGGGCTGGTGGAACAGTTCCCGGAATTCGAAAGGCAGGTAGACCGCGCCGCTTGCCGCGGCAAAGCCTTCGCCCCAGGTACGCTCGTACCACAGCCCATAGGCCTCGATCATGCGCACGGCGGAATAAGCCAGCGCCGCCGCCGCCAGTTGCATCAGGTGTGCGTCGTCGAGCTTGCCGGCATATTCCAGGAACACGCGCGGCGTGTGCGAAGCGGGATTCAGGTGCGCGTGCGCGACCAGCGCCTCCGCCAGCTGCTGCACATTCCGGTGCACCAATGCGAACAAACCGAAACCGGTCAGCAGCACAACCAAGCCCTTGGCGGCCTCGATCGCCGCGACGGTGCGGATACCTTGCGACAAGCGCATCGTTTCAACCTCGTATCGACTGTCCTGGCGGCGGCACCGTGTCGCTCGCCCTCGCCCGCGGAACTTTACAAGTAACCAGAAACAATCATGTACAGTGTGCATGCTAGCGAGTTCGGCACGTCTGCAGCGCCACCAAAATGCACATCTATAACGCCCGCAACGTGACGGACCGCGCCCGTCCTTCGATGGCGAGGATCGGCTGGTCGCAAGACAGCCTGAAGACGGTCCTGCTCATCAATGACTATCCGCACGCTGTCTTCGACTTCAGCGCGCGCCAGGGGCGGTGCCGGACCGGCTTTCCGCCGGTTGCACCCGATGGTGCATGGTCGTCCGCAGGCCACGCCTGGGACGATGCGATGATCGCCCTGTTCGCCTAGCGCGGACCAGGGCACGGCTGTTCAAGCGTAGGCGTCCTGGCGCGCGTGGAAGCGCGCCCGGCCATCCATCGGCAGGCTCAGCGCATGCAGGTTACGTAGGCCTTGGCCTCGCTGCCGGAAGCGTTCGCCGTGCCGGTTGCCAGATTCAGCGCCACGTGGGTACTCGTACCGGTGCCGGCATCCGCCGTCCAGGCGTTGCCCGCTGCCCAGTCCTGCCCCGTCAATTGCCCGGATTCGATCAGCGCGGCCAGGTCGGCTTGCGTCGGCAGTTTCCAGCCGGTCTTGCCCTGGATCGTCGTGTTCTTGCAGAAGGCATCGGCCTTGGCCCAGTCCAGCACGAAAGAGGCCGGCATCCAGACGATCTCGCCGCGCGTGACGAAGCCGGCGGTGGTGGCCGGCGCCACGCACTGCCCGTTCTGGCGCACCGACGGCGCTTCGCAGACGCGTTCCGTTACGGTGAGCACGGTGCTGGTGGAGGTGGGATTGTAGCTGCCGACCTCGGGCTGCGATGCGGTGATGGTGGTAGTGCCGGCAAGGTGCACGGTCACGGTCCTGCCGGCGATGCTGGCCACTTGCGGATTACTGCTGGTAAAAGTGAATGCGCCGGGACTCTTCGAGCTGGGGGGCGTCAGCTCGAAAGGCGCATCGCCTTCCACCTTGTTCGGCACCGTGAAGTCGCCCAGCTCGACGCCGTGGCCACCGCAGGCGGACAGTACGAGCAGCGCGGCGGCTGCGGTCAGGGAAAGGAGGCGCTTGAAGCTCATGGTGTCCGATTATCCAGGGAAGAAAGATGGGGCAGTATAGCACCCGGCGGCAATAACAATTGACAAAATCATATGCCAGCCGGGTAGCGCGATTGAGCGGTCACATGGCGCCCCGGCCGCAACCATGCCTTCAGAAGCTGAGCGCATGAACCGCATACCGATATGCGATTATCTTATTAAAAAAACATGACTATACATGTTAAGGTAACGCCCTTCGATGTCTCGCGGCGCCATTCGTACACCGTTCGCGCCAGTTCAAACCCGCGCGCACGGATCGCCGTAAGATGTCTTGTTCTTCACGACCGGCGCCCATCTGCGCCCTCTTTCCTGCGTTCACGGCGTCCACAAGGCGCTCCTTCGGAGGCAACATGCAACGCGATCTGGAACACCCCACGCAAGCAGCGATTTTCTCGCTGATCGGCAATACCCCGCTGGTGCAAGTCACACGCATGGACACTGGCCCCTGCCAGCTGTTCCTGAAACTGGAATCGCAAAATCCCGGCGGCTCGATCAAGGACCGCATCGGCGTGGCCATGATCGAAGCGGCCGAGCTCGACGGCCGCCTGCAACCCGGCGGCACCGTGGTCGAGGCCACTGCCGGGAATACAGGCCTGGGCCTGGCCCTGGTGGCGCGCATCAAGGGCTACCGCGTGGTGCTGGTCGTGCCCGACAAGATGGCGGCCGAAAAGGTGCTGCACCTCAAAGCCCTGGGCGCCGAAATCCACCTGACCCGCTCGGACGTCGGCAAGGGTCATCCCGAGTACTACCAGGACGTGGCGGCGCGCCTGGCGCAATCCATTCCCGGCGCCTGGTTCGCCGACCAGTTCAACAACCTCGCCAACCCGCGCGCCCACGAAACCACGACCGGCCCGGAAATCTGGCAGCAGACCGACCACCATCTCGATGCCATCGTGGTCGGCGTCGGATCCTCCGGCACGCTCACCGGCCTGTCCAACTTCTTCAAAACCGCCCAGCCGAACCTGGAATTCGTGCTGGCCGACCCGCAGGGCTCGATCCTCACCGAATACGTACAGACCGGCCACCTGTCGAAGGACGCCGGCTCCTGGGCGGTCGAGGGCATCGGCGAAGACTTCATTCCCGGCATCGCCGATTTGTCGCGGGTGAAGAGCGCCTACTCGATCAGCGACGAGGAAAGTTTCAACACCGCACGCACCCTGCTGCAGCGCGAAGGCATCCTGGCCGGGTCGTCGACCGGCACCCTGCTCGCCGCCGCCCTGCGCTACTGCCGCGAGCAGACCACGCCGAAGCGCGTCGTCACTTTTGTGTGCGACACCGGCACCCGCTATCTGACCAAGGTCTACAGCGACGGCTGGATGGTCGACCAGGGCCTGCTGCAGCGGCCCAAGCTGGGCGACCTGCGCGATTTGATCGGACGCCGCTTCGACGCCGGCGAAGTCGTCACCGTGGCGCCGACCGACACCCTGCTCACCGCCTTCAACCGCATGCGCAGCAGCGACCTGGCCCAGCTGCCCGTGATCGAGAACGGCCGCCTGGCCGGCATCATCGACGAATCCGACTTGCTGCTGCACGTAATCGACGAGCCGGGGCACTTCAAGTCGCCGGTCGCGCAGACCATGACGGCGCATCTGCAAACCCTGAAACCGTCGAGCAGCATGGCCCAGTTGCGCAGCATCCTCGACCGCGGCCTGACCGCGGTGATCGCGGACGGCGACCAGTTCTACGGCCTGATCACCCGCTTCGACCTTCTCAACCACCTGCGCAGGACCTTATCGTGAGCTTGACTGTGACCGACACCACCGACACCGATAACAAACAGCACCTCGCCACCCGCGTCATCCACGGCGGCCAGGCGCCCGACCCAAGTACCGGCGCCGTCATGCCGCCGATCTTCGCCACCTCGACGTTCGTGCAGGAGAGCCCGGGCGTGCACAAGGGCCTGGACTACGGCCGCTCGCACAACCCCACGCGCTGGGCGCTGGAGCGCTGCGTGGCCGACATCGAAAGCGGCAGCGCCGCCTTTGCCTTCGCCTCGGGCCTGGCGGCGATTTCCGCGGTGCTGGAACTGCTGCCGGCCGGCTCGCACATCGTGGCCGGCGACGACATGTACGGCGGCACCTACCGCCTGTTCGAGCGCGTGCGCCGTAAAAGCGCGGGCCATACCTTCAGCTACGTGAACCTGGCCGACCCGCAAGCGCTGGCCGCCGCGCTCACGCCCGAGACAAAGATGGTCTGGGTCGAAACGCCGACCAACCCGATGCTGAAGCTGGCCGATCTGCGGGCGATCGCCACCCTGTGCCGCGAGCGCGGCATCGTCAGCGTGTGCGACAACACCTTCGCCAGCCCGATCAACCAGCGCCCTTTGGAACTGGGCATCGACATCGTGGTGCACTCGACCACCAAGTACATGAACGGGCACTCGGACGTGATCGGCGGCGTGGCGGTGGTCGGCAATGCCGCCCACCATGCCGGGCTGCGCGAAGGGCTGGGTTTCATCCAGAACGCGGTGGGCGCGATCCAGGGGCCGTTCGACAGTTTCCTGGTGCTACGCGGGATCAAGACCCTGGCCCTGCGCGTGGAGCGCAGCAGCGCGAATGCCCTGAACCTGGCGCAGTGGCTCGAGCGCGAACCCAAGGTACGCAAGGTGCACTACCCGGGGCTGGAGTCGCACCCGCAGCATGCGCTGGCGCGGCGCCAGATGGATGCTTTCGGCGGCATCATCTCGATCGAGCTCGATACCGACCTGGCCGGTTCGCGCCGCTTCCTCGAAACCTGCAAGGTGTTCACGCTGGCCGAGAGCCTGGGCGGCGTCGAGAGCCTGATCGAGCATCCGGCGTTGATGACGCATGCGACCATCCCGCCGGCGCAGCGCGCGGAACTGGGGATCGGGGACAGCCTGATCCGCCTGTCGGTGGGCATCGAGCACCTGGAAGACCAGCGCATGGACTTGCAGCGCGCGCTCGACGCAGTCTGAGCGCACGGCGGGCTGCGGCCCGCTGCCCCCTCAGGCAGCCAATGCCAGCCGCTGCGGTGCTTCCAGCACTGCAGCGGCTTCTTCCATTTCGGCGCCACGCAGTTTGAAGGTGCCGACCAGGTGCGCCAGTTCCGCCGCCTGCTCGCGCATCGCTTCGGCGGCGGCCGCCGCTTCCTCGACCATTGCGGCATTCTGCCGGGTCGAGGCATCCATCTCCGCGATCGCGCGTCCGACCTGGGCCACGCCGCCGGCCTGGCTGGCGCTGGCGCTGTCGATGGCGGCCAGGATCGCGGCCACCTCGCGCACGTGGGCGAGCACGGCGCGCATGGTGGCGCCGGCCGCGCTGGCGATGCCGGTGCCGGATGCGATTTCGGCGTTCGATGCGCCGATCAGGGTCTTGATCTCTTTCGCCGCCTGGGCCGAGCGCTGGGCCAGGTGGCGCACTTCGGATGCGACCACCGCAAAGCCGCGCCCCTGCTCGCCGGCGCGCGCCGCTTCGACCGCCGCGTTCAGGGCCAGGATATTCGTCTGGAAGGCGATGCTGTCGATCATTCCCGTGATGTCGACGATGCGCGCGGCCGACGCCTTGATCGCCTCCATGCGCGCCACCAGCTGCTCGACGGCCTGCGCGCCTTCGCCGGCCACGTTCGACGCGGTCTGGGCCAGGCTGTTGGCGCGCTGCGAACTGGCGTTGTTGTCGGCGATGGCGCCGGTCAGCGCGTCCATCGCGCTGACGGTCCGGCGCAGGGAGGCGGCCTGGCGTTCGGTGCGCTGCGACAGGTCGAGGTTGCCGTCGGCGATCTCGTTGGACGCGGAATCGATGGCGTATGCGCCGCGCAGCACCTGGGCCACGGTCTGCGAGACGCCGCCGGTCATGCCGTTCAGGGCGTCGAACAGGCGGCCGATCTCGTCGCTGCGGGTGTGCTCGATGGTCGGGCGCAGGTCGCCGCGCGCCACCTGTTCCGCCAGGCTAACCGCCTGCTGCAGCGGGCCGACAATGTTGCGCGTCAGGAGCCAGGCCAGCAGCGCGCCGATGGCCAGCGCCGCGGCGCCGAGCGCCAGCAGCAGGGCCTTGCTGAAGGCGGTGCTGGCGGCCGATGCATCGGCCAGGCGGTGCGCTTCGTTCGCCTCGTGGGCCAGCAGGGCGTCGAGCGCGGCGGTCTGGGCCTTGAAGGCCGGCTCCCAGCGCGAGGCGATGATCTCTTCGACCACGTTGGTCTGGCCGAGGTCCTTGGCGCGGAACAGGTCGGCCTGGGCGCTGGCCAGCGTCTTGTCGTGCTGGGCGGCGGCGGCTTTCAGGGCGCGCTCGCGGTCGCTGGCGGGCAGCTTGTCCAGCCTGGCCGTGACGGCGGCGCGCAGCTTGCGGCCCTCGGCCAACTGGGCCTGGAAGTAGTCGGCCAGTTCCAGGCTGTCGCTGCGCGCAATCGCCACCGTGCGCGAGCCGTTCAGGCGTTCCAGGCCGAGCAGGTCGGAAACCAGTTGCTGCTTGGCGAGCTTGTCGTCGACCAGGTCGGCGGTGAGAGCGTCGGCGGCCTGCATGCGCCACAGTGCCACTAGGGCAATCACGACGATGAGCAGGGAAACGATGGCGAAGGAAGCGAGGAGCTTGGTGCCGGTGTGGAGTCGTGCAAGTCGCATCACGGTGGGGTGGAGTGAAGGAATACTTGCAGTGTAGAAACTTAATGTGACAAGGATGTGAACGTTGGTGTAATTGTGGTTTCGCCGATGCGCTAGCGATGAGACAGCGTGGGCACAAGTGCCCACCCTACCAACCCGAATTTGTAGGGTGGGCATTCGTGGTGCTGGCATTTAGCCAGCCCCACTGCCCACGCGGATCACGCTATGCAAACCTGCGGCGCCACCGGGACGCCGCTGACCACATCACTGCCGCTTCAACGCCGGAATCGCCGCCGGCTTCCACGGCTTGACCGGCTGCTCCTGCATCTTCTTCTGCAGCAGCTCGATCGCCACTTCCAGCTGGCGGTCGCGTCCTTCGAAGGTCTCGTGCGGCAAATTGTCGACCTCGACGTCCGGCGCCACGCCCACGCCTTCGATCAGCCATTCGCCATCGGTCGAGAACTGCCCGAACTCGGCCACGCGCGCCATGCCGTTATCAAGCAGGCCGTTGCCGTCGCTCAGCCACACGCCGGCGCCGGCGGTGCGCTTGCCGACCAGCGGCCCGAGCTTCAGCGCCTTGACGCCGGCGGCAAAGGTCTCGCCGTCGGAATACGTCAGCTCATCGACCAGCACCACCAGGTGGCCGCGGAAGGTGTTCTGCATGTTCGACTGCGGCTGCTTGCCGTTCGAGGCCCAGAAAGCCCAGGAGCGGCGCAGCAGCTTCTCGATGATCCAGCTGTCGATGTTGCCGCCGTTGTTGCGGCGTACGTCGATGATCAGGCCTTCCTTGTTGATGTTGGCGTAGAAGTCGCGCGCAAAGGCGTTGATGTCGCGCGCCACCATCGCACGCAGGTGCAGGTAGCCGATCTTGCCTTTCGAGGCGGTATCGGCCTGTTGGGCCCTGCCCTGTTCCCAGTCGGCGTAGCGCAGGCTGGCGTGCTTCGTCATCGATACCGGCGTCACGATGACCTGGCGCGGCTTGCCGCCCGGGCTCTTCACCTGCAGCAGCACCTGCTTGTCGGCCTGGTCCAGCAGCAGATCGGCGATGTCGCGTGCGTCCGCCAGGGACTTGCCGTTCACGGCCAGGATGATGTCGCCTTCCTTCACGTCGACGTCCGGCATCGAGAGCGGCCCGGCTTCGGACGGCAGTTCCGGCTCGCTGCGGTAGACGCGGTCGACGCGGTAGCCCTCATTGGTGCGGGTCAGCACCGCGCCCAGGCTCGATGGCGTGCCTTCGGCGGCGGCGCGGCGCACGTCGCCCGGACGGATCTGCGAGTGCAGCGCACCGACTTCGCCGACCATCATGCCGAGCACGTCGTCGAGTTCCGCGCGGTCGGTCACGCGCTCGACCAGCGGCGCATAGCGCTTGCGTACGGCGTTCCAGTCGATACCGCGCATGTTGGCGTCGTACAGGAAGTCGCGGTGCATGCGCCAGGCATCGTTGAACATCTGCACCCACTCCATGCGCGGGTTCGAGCTCACCGCCCAGTCGTCGACCTTGATCTTCGCCTTGGTCAGGTCGGCCGGGGCCTTGGCGCCGGTGTCGACGATCAGCATGTCGCCCGGCGTGCCCTTGGCGAAGGTGCGGTAGAAGACGTGCTTGCGGTCCGTGGTCAGGCCGAACTCGCGCACGTTGGCGACAAAGGTTTCCAGCTTCGGCGTGCTGCGCGCGATTTCCAGCGTCTTCAACGTGCCCTTCCCGCCTTCTTCCGCATCGAGCAGGTACAGGCGCTTGTCGTCGACGGCCAGCGCGCTGTAGTTGCCCGCCTCGACCGGCACTTCGTACAGGCGTTCGCGCAAGCCGGCATACACGATGGCCGGGGTCGGCGCCTTCGGCTTCTCGGCGGCTGCAGTCTTGGCCGTGGCGGCCACCGCTGCTGCAACCGCTGCACTCTTGTCGGCATCGCGGTCGTCCGGCGACTTGATCGCTTCGCGCGCGGCGGCTTCCGGCGATTTTTCTTCCGGCTTGGTCAGCTCGTCTTCGGGCTTGAACGGGAAGCGGCTGCCCGGCTGCAGCGCCAGCGCATACACGCCGACGCGCTTGTCGAACACCGGCCCCATGTTGCGGTCGCCCCAGGGCGAGGCGTTACCGAGGTTGAAGTTACGCGCCGAGAGGAAGTACAGCCATTTGCCGTCCGGCGAGAACACCGGCGAATTCGATTCGTAGCGGTCGGTCGTCACGAATGCCATCTGTTTGCCGGCCAGGTTGAACATGCCGATCTGGTTGCGCTGCTCGCTCGATCCGGCGCGCACAAACGCCAGGTTGCGGCTGTCCGGCGACCACACCACCTGGTCCGGGCGGTCGATGCCGGCCTGCCCGGCGTCGTCGATGATGACGTTGGTCTTCTTGTCGAGGTCGAGCAGCCAGGTGCGGCCCTTCTTGTCGGTGTGGGCCAGCCATTTGCCGTCCGGCGAAGGATACAGGGCGGCGCGGTGCGAGGCGCCGTCCGTCGTCAGGCGTTCGCCGCTGCCGGAACCGTCGGCGGCGTAGCGCCAGATTTCGTTTTCGCCGCTGGTGTCGGCAATCGCATACACCCATTTGTCGTCGTGACTGAAGACGGCGCTGCGGGCGCGGGCGCCGTCCGGCACGGCGATCTCCACGCGGCGGTGCTTGCCGGTGCCGGCAATCGTCACGCGCCCGCGCGCGGTGATCACGATGCGCTCGGCCTTGCTGGCCGGTTCGATGCTGGTCAGCGCCTCCAGCGGCGACTTCACGCGGCGCATGCGCTGCTGGTCGAAGTCCGACAGCAGGCTGGCGTTCACGCGGTTGTCCTGGCCGCTGGCGATGTCGTACACGTGCAAATCCGCGCCCAGCTGGTAGGCGATGCGGCCGTCGCCGAGCGAGGCGCTGCGCACGTCCCATTCCCGGTGATGCGTGAGCTGGCGCCGGTCGGAGCCGTCCGGGTTGGCGGACCACAGGTTGTCGGCGCCGCCGGCATCGCTGATGAAGTACAGGCGGTTCTGCCAGAGCATGGCGCGGCGGTTGTTGGCCGGGTCGCCCTTGAACAGTTGCTGGGCTTCGCCTTTCGATCCGAGTTCGTAGCGCCACAGCTGGGCGGTGGCGCCGCCGCGGTAGGACTTGACGTTATCGTTGGTCATGGCCAGGCCCATGCGCGTGAACCAGACGGTCTTGCCGTCGTCGCTCAGGGTGGCGTCGTTGGCGTCGGCCAGCGGCAGCACGCGCCGCGCGAGTTTCACCGGGTCGAGTGCGGCGACCACGCGGTGCTTCGACGGGCCAACCGAGTTCTCGGTGCTGACCAGGACCTCGCCTTGCCTGGTCCAGCCAAGGACGGTGACGCCGCCGTTTTCGAAGGTGATGCGCTTGGGCAGGCCGCCCTCGATCGGCATCACGTAGGCTTCCTGCGCGCCTTCATACGATGCTGCAAAGGCGACGAACTTGCCGTCGTGCGAGATGGCGGCATGGGTTTCGGCGGACGGGTGGGTGGTCAGGCGCGTGGCCTTGCCGCCATTCGTGGTGGTGCGCCAGAGGTCGCCCTCTGCGGTGAAGACCACCGTGTCGCCGCGCACGGCAGGGAAACGGAAATACGGATCGGCGGCGGCGGCCTGGCTGCCGACGAGCGCCAGGGACAGCGCGAGAATGGTGCGGGACAGGTTCATGCGAGTGGTGGCAAGTTGGCAAAAGAAAATGAGTTTGCCATATGGAATGCATGAGGTGGCGTGCATACATGCAAAAAAACCTGACGGTGTGTGTCGAGTTGCGGTCATCCGAAGTTGCGGACGCGAACGTAGGGTGGGCACTCCGTGCCCACGCGGTTACGTGCTTATCTGGAGTCGGCGGCGGCGGGGATTCGCTCCGCGGCTTCACGATGATTGCTGGCGCTACCGAGCCGCCTTTGGATGCTTAGCTGGAATGCATCATCTGCGTCGCTC
The DNA here is from genome assembly GCF_057801335.1 of Massilia sp. BAP21. Classification (NCBI taxonomy): domain Bacteria; kingdom Pseudomonadati; phylum Pseudomonadota; class Betaproteobacteria; order Burkholderiales; family Oxalobacteraceae; genus Massilia; species Massilia sp. BAP21. Next base: position 3,760,031 of record NZ_CM173596.1, on the reverse strand, counting down.
TGATGTGTCAACCATGCGCATCGTTCCGCGTGGGCACGGGGTGCCCACCCTACGGGGAACGTAGCCAGATATGCGAAGTTCTCGATTACGCAGACATAAAAAAACCGCGCACAAGGCGCGGTTCTTTGTGAAGCGATCGAGCTCAGTTCATCCCAATCATTCGATCTCGACTGTCTCGGCCGGTGCCGGTGGCGGCAGTGCGTCCCCTTCCGGGAACTCGAGCACCACGTCGTCCTTCTCGTTCAAGTCCACCGTCACACGCCCGCCGTTGACCAGGCGGCCGAACAGCAGTTCGTCGGCCAGCGCCTTGCGGATCATGTCCTGGATCAGGCGCGACATCGGACGCGCACCCATCTGCGGATCGAAGCCCTTGGCGCCGAGGAACTTGCGCAGTTTCTCGGTGAAGATGGCTTCCACCTTCTTCTCGTGCAGCTGCTCTTCCAGCTGCATCAGGAACTTGTCCACAACGCGCAGGATGATGTCTTCGTCGAGCGCACGGAAGCTGATGATCGAATCCAGGCGATTCCGGAACTCCGGCGTGAACATGCGCTTGATGTCGGCCATCTCGTCGCCGGTCGCACGCGCATCCACGAAGCCGACCGAACGCTTGGTCAGGCTCTCGGCGCCCGCGTTCGTGGTCATGATGATGATCACGTTGCGGAAGTCGGCCTTGCGTCCGTTGTTGTCGGTCAGCGTGCCGTGGTCCATCACCTGCAGCAGGATGTTGAAAATGTCCGGGTGGGCCTTTTCAATCTCGTCCAGCAGCAGCACCGCATGCGGCTTCTTGGTGATGGCCTCGGTCAGCAAGCCACCCTGGTCGAAGCCGACATAGCCCGGCGGCGCACCGATCAGGCGCGACACGGCGTGACGCTCCATGTACTCCGACATGTCGAAGCGGATCAGCTCGATGCCGAGGATAAAGGCAAGCTGCTTGGCCACCTCGGTCTTGCCGACGCCGGTCGGACCGGAGAACAGGAAGGAGCCGATCGGCTTGTCCTGCTTGCCCAGGCCCGCACGCGCCATCTTGATGGCCGCCGACAGGGCTTCGATGGCCGGGTCCTGGCCGAAGACGACGTTGCGCAAATCGCGGTCGATCGTCTGCAGCTTGCTGCGGTCGTCCTGGTTGACGGTCTGCGGGGGAATCCGCGCGATCTTCGCGATGATTTCCTCGATCTCGGTCTTGCCGATCGTTTTTTTCTGCTTCGATTTCGGCAGGATGCGCTGGGCCGCGCCCGCTTCGTCGATGACGTCGATTGCCTTGTCAGGCAGGTGACGGTCGTTGATGAAGCGTGCCGCCAGTTCCGCAGCCGTCGACAGCGCCGACGACGAGTACTTCACGCCGTGGTGCTCTTCGAAGCGCGACTTCAGGCCACGCAGGATCTGCACGGTCTGCTCGACCGACGGCTCGTTCACATCCACCTTCTGGAAACGGCGGCTCAGTGCATGGTCCTTCTCAAACACGCCGCGGAATTCCGTGAACGTGGTCGCGCCGATGCACTTGAGCTGGCCATTGGCCAGGGCCGGTTTCAGCAGGTTCGATGCGTCGAGCGTGCCGCCCGAGGCCGAGCCGGCGCCGATGATCGTGTGGATCTCGTCGATGAACAGGATGCCGTTCGGCGTGTCCTTCAGTTGCTTCAGGACGGCCTTCAGGCGCTGCTCGAAATCGCCGCGGTACTTGGTGCCGGCCAGCAGCGCGCCCATGTCGAGCGAGAACACGACGGCGTTCTGCAGGATTTCAGGCACGTCTTCCTGGACGATGCGCCATGCCAGGCCTTCCGCAATCGCGGTCTTGCCGACACCGGCTTCGCCGACCAGCAGCGGATTGTTCTTGCGGCGGCGGCACAGGATTTGAATGACGCGGTCCACTTCCTCTTCGCGCCCGATCAGCGGATCGATCTTGCCGTCGGCAGCCGACTTGTTCAGGTTCTGGGTGAACTGGTCGAGCGGGCTTTCCTTCGTCGCGCCTTCGACCTGCGCTTCTTCCACGCCTTCCGACGCCTTCTGGCTGTCGATCTGCTGGTCCTTGCGCACGCCGTGCGAAATGAAGTTCACCACGTCGAGACGGGTCACGCCCTGCTGGTGCAGGTAGTAAACAGCATGCGAGTCTTTCTCGCCGAAGATCGCCACCAGCACGTTCGCGCCGGTGACTTCCTTCTTGCCGTTCGACGCCGACTGCACGTGCATGATCGCGCGCTGGATCACACGCTGGAAGCCGAGCGTCGGCTGGGTGTCGACCTCGCCCGTGCCGGGCACGGTCGGGGTGTTGTCACCGATGAAATTGGTCAGGGTCTTGCGCAGGTCATCGATGTTGACCGCGCATGCACGCAGGACTTCCGCGGCCGAGGGATTGTCGAGGAGCGCAAGCAGCAGGTGCTCCACGGTAATGAACTCGTGCCGTGCCTGTCGAGCTTCGACAAAGGCCATGTGTAGGGATACTTCAAGTTCCTGCGCAATCATACTTCCTCCATCACGCACTGCAGGGGGTGACCCGCCTTGCGCGCATGCGTTAAGACAAACTCCACTTTGGTACACGCTATATCTTTGGAAAACACGCCACACACGCCTTTACCATGGCGGTGCACGGAAAGCATGATCTGCGTCGCCGTCTCGCGATCCTTGTTGAAGTACTCCTGAATGATGGCCACCACGAATTCCATCGGCGTGTAGTCGTCATTCAGCAACGCCACCTGATACAGGGGCGGTGGTTTAATCGTCTGCCGCTCCAGCAGCTGTTCGGTATCGTGCTTCGTTGCCATGGGCGTATTCTAATGCTTTCAAGGATGATGCCAAGCGTAAAGATCAGACGCAGCGATCAGATCACTTCGACTTGCCTTCATCTTACTTGTTTTCCGTTGAAAGCGCAGATGGCGTTCCGATTGCAGAAATCAAGAGGGGACGATGCAGGTCGTGTGAAGAATTTAGCAACAGTTGCTTTAAAGGGCTTGACTTACAACTTTAGTGCATCAACAATGCAAACATTGACATGTACTTATGTACTTGTTGATAAGAAGTGAGCAGGCTGAGGAGGGGGCAAGAAGCTTCTTGCTTTTATGGCTCGTGTGATTTGTTTTTATTTGAAAGTTCTTTTATGGCAACTGGTACTGTTAAGTGGTTCAATGATTCCAAAGGCTTTGGCTTCATCACTCCAGATGACGGCGGCGAGGATCTGTTTGCACACTTCTCCGCGATCAACATGAACGGTTTTAAGACCCTCAAAGAAGGTCAGAAAGTCCAATTCGAAGTCACGCAAGGCCCTAAAGGCAAGCAAGCTTCCAACATCCAGGGCATGTAATCGGCCCTGGCGGAAAGCCACTGCGAAGAACCCCGCTCCGGCGGGGTTTTTTTTCGCCTGTTTATAACGCGCCTTCGCCGCGCGCCAGGCGCTGGCCCTCTTCCAGGGCGGCGGCGCATTCCTGCGCCAGCACATCCAGGTTCACGCCGCTGCGCAGTCGGGCGTAGTGCCGCAGCAGGCGGGCGGCGCGGGCGGCGCGCTCGGGATGCGCGCCGTCTGCGGCCATGGCGCTCAACTCTGCCTCGCCGAGTCCGGCACGCGCCATGCCATAAATGAAGCGGCCGATTTTCTCGTAATTCGGAACCTGATCCATGGCATTCTCCGCATCCGCATTTCGACGATACCGGGAATCGCTATCCTGTTAATAGTAACAGGGGCGACCTGCTCATGCTTACTGCATCTGCTCGATCATGACGTCGCCGAATCCGGAACACGATACCTGGGTCGCATTTTCCATCAGGCGCGCGAAATCGTAGGTCACGCGTTTCGACTGAATGGCTTTTTCCATAGCCGCGATGATCAGGCCGGCCGCTTCGACCCAGCCCATATGGCGCAGCATCATTTCGGCCGACAGGATCAGGGACCCCGGATTCACATAATCCTTGCCCGCGTATTTCGGTGCGGTGCCGTGGGTGGCTTCGAACATCGCCACCGAATCCGACATATTCGCGCCCGGCGCAATGCCGATGCCGCCGACCTGGGCCGCCAGCGCATCCGAGATATAGTCGCCGTTCAAATTCAGGGTGGCGATCACGCTGTATTCGGCCGGGCGCAGCAGGATCTGCTGCAGGAAGGCGTCGGCGATCGAATCCTTGATCATGATGTCGCGTCCGGTCTTCGGATTCTTGAACTTGCACCATGGGCCGCCATCGATCAATTCGGCGCCGAACTCCTTTTGCGCCAGCGCATAGGCCCAATCGCGGAAGCCACCTTCGGTGTACTTCATGATGTTGCCCTTGTGGACGATCGTCACCGAAGGCTTGTCGTTGTCGATCGCGTACTGGATCGCCTTGCGCACCAGGCGCTCGGTGCCTTCGCGCGAGACCGGCTTGATGCCCAGGCCCGAGGTTTCCGGGAAGCGGATCTTTTTCACGCCCATCTCGTTCGTCAGGAAGGCGATCAGTTTCTGCACGCCTTCCGACCCTGCCGCCCATTCGATGCCGGCGTAAATGTCTTCCGAGTTTTCGCGGAAGATCACCATGTCGGTCTTTTCCGGCTGCTTCAGCGGCGACGGCACGCCGGCGAAATACCGCACCGGGCGCAGGCAGACATACAAATCGAGTTCCTGGCGCAGGGCCACGTTCAGCGAACGGATGCCGCCGCCGACCGGCGTGGTCAGCGGGCCCTTGATCGAGACCACGTACTCCTTCAGCACCGCCAGCGTTTCCTCGGGCAGCCAGACGTCCGGACCGTACACGCTCGTCGCCTTTTCGCCGGCAAAGATTTCCATCCAGCTGATCTGACGCGCACCGCCATACGCCTTTGCCACCGCCGCGTCGACCACCTTGCGCATCACCGGGGTGATGTCGGCGCCGGTGCCGTCGCCCTCGATGTAGGGGATGACCGGGTTGTCTGGTACAGTCAGCGAAAAATCGGCGTTGACGGTGATTTTCTGGGCGTCGGCGGGTACGTGGATATGTTGGTACATCGTGTTCTCCGAAATGGTCGCGTGGCAGGGTGACAGCTCGCTGCTTCTGGCGCTGCAGGCATGGTCTTCGATTACATTACAATGCCAGCTTGGTCCTCTATAAGAGATGGCGTCTTGCATTATGCACCAGTCTTGTGCGGCGCGCCACGCTCGGCAGTCCGAACCCTTTTCAGCCTTTCCATGTCCCTGATTCTCTTCAATAAACCCTTCCAGGTCCTGTGCCAGTTCAGCCCGCAGGAAGGCCGGCAGTCGCTGGCCGACTACCTCGACATTCCCAACATCTACCCTGCCGGCCGCCTGGACGCCGACAGCGAAGGCCTGATGCTGCTCACCGACGACGGCAAGCTGCAGCACAAGATCGCCCATCCGGACCACAAGGAAGCCAAGACCTACCTGGTGCAGGTGGATGGCGTACCCGATGCCGATGCGCTGGCACGGCTGCAGGCGCCGCTCGACCTGGGCGATTTCGTCACGAAACCCTGCCGCGCGGTGCGCATTGCCGAGCCGGAATGGCTGTGGCCACGCAATCCGCCGATCCGGGCGCGCGCGGACAAGCCTACGGGGTGGATCGCGATCACGCTGGAGGAAGGCAAGAACCGGCAGGTGCGGCGGATGACGGCGGCGGTGGGCTTGCCGACGCTGCGGCTGGTGCGCAGCAGCATCGGGCCGTTTTCGCTGGCGACGCATCCGTTGATGCCGGGCGAATACATCGAGGTGCCAGTGGCGGCTTTGCGGCCGGGGAAGTGAACGTACGGTGGGCACTCCGTGCCCACGCGGAAACCTGCGCGGTGTTGGTCAGGTTTGCACCCGACGAGCTGCCGGCCGCCGGCGCTACCCGGGATGCTCCGCGAACGCCGGACAACATCCACGGACGTCATCGCCGCGTTTAAACGCCAACACGACGCACACGTCCGCGTGGGCACGGAGTGCCCACCGTACGGATAACGCCGCCGATACGAAAAACAAAAACCCGCCAGATCAGGCTGATCGGGCGGGTTTTCTTTTTACTTCACACTGCGCGGCATCACCGCGCAATCAACTCACGCAGTCAACTTACTCAAGCAACCGTTTCCAGCGCCGCATTGAAGGTCGCGCTCGGACGCATCACGGCCGTCACCTTGGTTTCGTCGAGCTTGTAGTAGCCGCCGATATCGGCCGGCTTGCCCTGCACTTCCAGCAGCTCGGCAACGATCTTCTGCTCGTTCTCGGCCAGGCTCTTGGCCAGCGGCGCGAACCGGGCTGCCAGCTCGGCGTCCTCGCTCTGCGCGGCCAGTTCCTGGGCCCAGTACAGCGACAGGTAGAACTGGCTGCCGCGGTTGTCGAGCTCGCCGGTCTTCGGCGAAGGCGACTTGCGGTTGTCGAGCAGCTTGCCGGTGGCGGCGTCCAGGGTCTTGGCCAGCACCTTGGCTTTCGCGTTGCCGGTCTTGATGCCCAGGTCTTCCAGCGACACAGCCAGGGCCAGGAACTCGCCCAGCGAATCCCAGCGCAGGTGGTTTTCTTCGGTCAACTGCTGCACGTGCTTCGGTGCCGAGCCGCCGGCGCCGGTTTCGTACATGCCGCCGCCAGCCATCAGCGGGACGATCGACAGCATCTTGGCCGAGGTGCCCAGTTCCATGATCGGGAACAGGTCGGTCAGGTAGTCGCGCAGGATGTTGCCGGTCACCGAGATGGTGTCCAGGCCACGCTTGACGCGCTCCAGGGTGTAACGCATGGCGCGCACTTGCGACATGATCTGGATGTCCAGGCCGGTGGTGTCGTGATCCTTCAGGTAGGTCTTGACCTTCTTGATCAGTTCATTCTCGTGCGGACGGTACGGGTCGAGCCAGAACACGGCCGGCATGCCCGAGTTGCGTGCGCGGGTGACCGCCAGCTTGACCCAGTCGCGGATAGGCGCGTCTTTCACCTGGCACATGCGCCAGATGTCGCCCTGCTCGACGTTCTGGCTCATCAGCACTTCGCCGGTAGCGAGGTCGGTGATGTTGGCCACGCCGTCCTCGGCGATCTCGAAGGTCTTGTCGTGCGAGCCGTATTCCTCGGCTTGCTGTGCCATCAGGCCGACGTTCGGCACCGTGCCCATGGTCTTCGGATCGAAGGCGCCGTGCCATTTGCAGAAGTTGATGATCTCCTGGTAGATACGGGCGAAGGTCGATTCCGGAATGACGGCCTTGACTTCCTTCAGGCGGCCGTTGGCGTCGTACATCTTGCCGCCGGCGCGGATCATCGCAGGCATCGAGGCGTCGACGATGACGTCGTTCGGCGAGTGGAAGTTGGTGATGCCCTTGGCCGAGTCGACCATGGCCAGCGCCGGACGGTGTTCCTGGCAGGCGTGCAGGTCGCGTTCGATTTCTTCGCGCTGCGAGGCCGGCAGGTCGGCGATCTTGTTGTACAGATCGGCCATGCCGTTGTTGACGTTGATGCCCAGGCTGTCGAACAGCGCGCCGTGCTTGGCGAACGCGTCCTTGTAGAACATGCGCACGGCGTGGCCGAAGACGATCGGGTGCGAGACCTTCATCATCGTGGCTTTCACGTGCAGCGAGAACAGGACGCCGGTTTCCTTCGCGTCTTCGATCTGCTGTTCGTAGAACTCGAGCAGGGCCTTGCGGCTCATGAACATCGAGTCGATGATCTCGCCGTCCTGCAGCGCGACCTTCGGCTTCAGCACGATGGTCTGGCCGCTCTTGGTGACCAGTTCCATCTTGACTTCACGCGCGCCGTTCACCGTCATCGACTTTTCGCCGTGGTAGAAGTCGCCGTGGGTCATGTGCGAGACGTGGGTGCGCGAGGCCTGCGACCATGGCTGCATCGAGTGCGGGTTCTTGCGTGCGTATTCTTTCACGGCGCGCGGGGCGCGGCGGTCCGAGTTACCTTCGCGCAGGACCGGGTTCACGGCGGAGCCGACACACTTGCCGTACTTGGCCTTGATGGCTTTCTCTTCGTCGGTCTTCGGATCGGCCGGATAGTCGGGGATGTTGTAGCCCTTGCCCTGCAGTTCCTTGATGGCGGCCGTCAGCTGGCCCACCGATGCCGAGATGTTCGGCAGCTTGATGATGTTCGCGTCCGGTTCCAGGGTCTTCTTGCCCAGCTCGGCCAGCACGTCAGGGACGCGTTGCTCAGGGGTCAGGGCTTCCGGGAATTGGGCCAGGATACGGGCGGCGACCGAGATATCGGCCTGCTCGACGCGGATACCCGCAGCCTTGGTGAAGGTGCTGACGACAGGCAGGAAGGCGTGGGTCGCCAGCAGCGGCGCCTCGTCGGTCAGGGTGTAGATGATGGTCGGATCACTGCTCATGCACTATTTCCTCGGTTCTCGCGACGGTATCGCGAATGTCTAACTAATAAATAAGGCCTGTCTGCGCCCGCTGTCGGGCGGCACGCCATCCACGCGCCGATACTACTCCGCTTGGCGCGCGATGGACAGCGCGATGGACGATACGTCCGGGCCTGCCCGCTGCTCGGCTCTCCTGGAGCACTGCGTCAACTCTTCTATAAGACATAAGACGCGCGTTTCACATTATGCACCAGTATTTTACTAGACGCTATAGCTTTAGCATCCCAATAGCCCTCTCCCCGCACCGCCTGCCGGGCGCTCGGCAGTGCGCGAACGCGCTAGCATGTGCCCAGGTTTTCCCTCCCCACCATTTGCCAGGAGCTGCCATGAGCGTACGCCAGTCCGATGCTTTCGCCATTTCCGCGCTGCGCTCGCTCGGCTGGGCCGGTTTCCTGCTGGGCTTCGGGCTGGGCGGCTTCTTCGACGGCATCCTGCTGCACCAGATCCTGCAGTGGCACCATCTGCTGTCGCTGGTCACGCGCCCACCCTTCGAGGACATCCGGGTCCAGATCATGGCCGACGGCTTTTTCCACCTGCTGATGTACGTGATCGCCTTTGCCGGGCTGTGGAAGCTGTGGAAAGGGCGGCACAGCCTGTCCGCACCGGGCGGCGACCGGCTGCTGCTGGCCAAGGCCCTGATCGGGTTTGGGGCCTGGCACATGCTCGACGGGGTACTGTCGCACTGGCTGCTGGGCATCCACCGCATCCGGCTCGACAGCGAGAACGTGCTGTTCTGGGACTTGCTGTGGTTCTTCGTGTTCGGGGTGGCGTTCGTGGCGCTGGGCTGGTGGCTGGGGCGCGACCGGAACGGCGGCGCGCTCGGCGGCAAGACCGGCGCAGCGATGCTGGTGGCGGCGGTGCTGGTCGGTGGACCGGTGGCGGCGCTGCCGCCGCCGAACGTGAACACGGTGATGGTGTTCTTCAAGCCGGGGACGACGCCGGCGCAGGTGTTTGCCGGGATCGAGGCGGTGGACGGGCGGATCTTGTGGTCGGCGCCGTCGGGGGATGTGTGGGCGCTCGATGTGCGGGACAAGAGCCGGACTGGCCAGCTCTACCGGCATGGGGCCTGGGTGGTGAGCAATTCGGCTTGGGTGGCCGGGTGCCTGGCGTGGACCTCGGCACGAAAGTGACGCGGGAGTCGTAGGGTGGGCTCTTGAGCCCACGCGGTCGTACTCATGCATACCGCACCGTGTCGCGGAGCTACGCATTATTTCGCCGATGATCACAAGGTCAGACAGCGTGGGCACAGGTGCCCACCCTACGACAACCAACATCAACCCCGACGGCACAAAGCGGAAAAACCCGCCGGATTCTCATCGGGCGGGTCTTTCTTCCACTGTACTGCCAGCGCGGCGTGTGCCGCGCGCCAACCGGTCTATTAGGCCGACAGGGCTTTCAGGGCAGCAGCCAGGCGGCTCTTGTGGCGAGCGGCCTTGTTCTTGTGGATGATCTTCTTGTCGGCGATGCTGTCGATGGTCGACACGGACGACTGGAAGATGCTGGTTGCAGCGGCCTTGTCGCCAGCCTGGATGGCTTTGCGGACGGCCTTGATTGCGGTACGCAGGGTCGAGCGCTGGGCGCTGTTGTGTGCGTTTTGCTTAACTGCTTGACGAGCGCGCTTGCGTGCTTGTGCGGTATTTGCCATGGAATTTCCTAAATCGGGGTCAAGTTGCGTTTGCAAACATTAGCGAGTCAAACTGGCCCATTCCAGTGCCTGCCAAACATAAGTGTCTGCTAACAGAATTCAGTACAGCCCACGATTATAGCGAAGGAATCCCCTCCTAGCAATTCATTATTCACAAAAGCCACTGAAGCAGGGCCGCGCCGGGTGTTGCACAGTTATAATCTCGGCCCATGAATCTGCTCAAGACCCTCGCCGCCATCTCCAGCATGACCATGGTGTCGCGCATCACCGGACTGTTGCGCGAAAGCCTGTTCGCCGCCGCCTTCGGCGCCTCGAATTTCACCGATGCCTTCAACATCGCGTTCCGCCTGCCGAACCTGCTGCGGCGCCTGTTCGCCGAGGGCGCCTTCTCCCAGGCCTTCGTGCCCATCCTCACCGAATACAAGACCAAGCACGGCCAGGAAGCCACCAAGACCCTGGTCGACCACGTGGCTACCGTGCTGATCTGGGCGACAGTGCTGACCAGCATCGTCGGCATCATCGCCGCCCCGGTGCTGATCCTCTGGATCGGCGGCGGGCTGCAGCGCGAGCCGGCCGCCTTCGACGCGGCGGTGGTCATGACGCGCATGATGTTCCCCTACATCGCCTGCATGGCCTTTGTCGCCATGGCCAGCGGCGTGCTGAACACCTGGCGCCAGTTCAAGATTCCCGCGTTCACGCCGGTGCTGCTGAACCTCTCCTTCATCTTTGCCGCCGTCGTGCTGTCCGATTATTTCGAGCAGCCGATCTATGCGATGGCGGTCGGCGTGTGCATCGGCGGCGTGCTGCAGGTGGCGCTCCAGCTGCCGCCGCTGATCAAGCTCGGCATGCTGCCGCGCCTGTCGATCAATCCCCTGGTCGGCCTGCGCGACGCTGGCGTGCGCCGCATGCTCGGCAAGATGGGCCCGGCCGTGTTCGCCGTCGCCGCGGCCCAGATCAGCCTGCTGATCAACACGACGATTGCCGCCAGCCTGGCCGCCGGCGCCGTCACCGCCCTGCAATACGCCGACCGCCTGATGGAGCTGCCGACCGCCCTGCTCGGCGTGGCCCTGGGCACCATCCTGCTGCCGGGCCTGGCCAAGGCGAATACCGAAGGCGATACCCAGGAATACTCGTCGCTGCTCGACTGGGGCCTGCGCCTGACCTTCCTGCTGTCGATCCCGGCGGCGGTCGGTCTCGCCACCATGGCCACGCCCATGATCTCGACCCTGTTCCACTACGGCGCGTTTGACGCTGCCGACGTGGATGCCTCCTCGCTGCCATTGATGGCCTACAGCGCCGGCCTGCTCGGCTTCATCCTGGTCAAGACCCTGGCGCCGGCCTTTTTCGCGCGCCAGGAAGTGCGCACGCCGGTGTACATCGCGGTCGGTACGCTGGTCGCGACCCAGCTGATGAACCTGGTCTTCGTGCCGCTGCTGGGCGTGGCCGGACTGGCGCTGTCGATCGGCGTTGCCGCCTGCCTGAACGCTGCCCTGCTCTTCCGCGGCCTGCGCAAGCGCGGCATCTACGTGCCGCTGCCGGGCTGGGGCGCCTTCTTCATCAAACTGATGGTGGCGGTGTCGGTGATGGGGGCCGTGGCCTGGTTCGGCCAGGTGCAGTTCGACTGGATCGCGCTACGCGCCCATCCGCTGCTGCGCGCTGGCGCCCTGCTCGGCATCATCGCCCTGTGCGGGATCACCTACTTCGGCGTCCTGGGTGTGCTCGGCTTCCGTCCGCGCGACTTCAAACGCCGCGCCAAGTAATCAGCGCTCGACCGGCTGCGGCGGTTCGGCCGGCGCCGGGTCGGTGGGCGGCGGGCTGGACTCCGGCTCTTCCTGCGACTCCGGCTGCGCTGGCGGCTCCTCGGGTTCCGACGGCGCTTCGGCCTCGGGTTCCGGCTGGGCCGGCTGCTCGGGCGGGACGGACGGCGGAACCGGCACGGCAGGCGTACTCGGTGTCGACGGCATGCCCGGGGCCGGGAACAGCGGGGCCGGCGCACCGGGCGTGCCCGGCGTGCCCGGCGGCGCGATGTTGTTCGGCGCCGTCACGCTGACGCCCTGCCCGGTCGCCGTGAACTTCCACTCCGACAGGTGCTCCTTGTTCTCGAAATTCAGGAAGCGCGCGTCGAAGTTCGCCAGCTTCAGCGGCTGCGCCTGCGACAAACTGTACACGGCCAGCACGCCCACCTTGTCGCCCTGGTAGACGATGCCCCACTCGTCCTTGCCCGTGACCGGGTCGACGAAGATTTTCCGCAAATGTCGCCGCGTGCCGGGAAAGCGCGGGTCTTTCAGCAGGTCCTGCAGGGTTGGCGGCGCGGTCGGGTAGCCGCGCGGCGTGGCGGCGGCATAGCTGCGCAGGGCCTCGCTAAATTCGGCGCCGATCTCGAGCAGGTCCTGCTCGGCGGCGGCGCGGCGCAGCAGCGTATCGACCTTCAGGGTCGCGGCGCCGACCAGGCCCAGCATGGCGACAAAAAACACCATGCCGACGTAGGTGAAGCCGGCTTCCCTTGACCCTGCGGGTGAGGGCCGCGCTACCATTCGGCGTAGGGCCGGCCGTCGCGGCCATTGCCGGGCGCGCCGCTGCGGATGTCATACACGGCGCCCTGCTCGCCGTCGGCCTCGGGCGCCACAATCACCCAGGTGGTCTCGCTCTCGGTGACCGGATCGACCGGCACCCGTGCCAGGTATTTTTTCTCGACCAGCTGTTCCAGCGAATCCGGATAGCGGCCGGTGTCGGCGTGGTATTGGTCGATCACGGCGCGCGTGTTGCGCAGGTTGTCGAGCAGGATGGTCTCTTTCGTCTTGTCGACGCTCGGGAAGAAGCGCGGCACGGCCAGGGTCAGCAGCAAGGCGACGATGCCGAGCACGACCAGCAGTTCGATCAGGGTGAAGCCGCGCTTGCGGTGCAGTCTCGTCATGGGTTCACCAGCGCTTGTAGGGAATGCCGTTCAGGCCGGTCTTGCCCGAAGTCGAATACACGTCGTAGACATCGTCGCCCTCCTTCGGCTCCTCGGCTTCGCTGGCGTAGCTGCGCTTGCCCCAGGTGTCGGCATCGGCCAGTTCCGGGTCGGGGTTGAACGGGTCGCGCGGCAGGCGGCGCAGGAAGTAGATCTTGGCCTGCTTCGGGCTGCGCAGGTCGGTCACGCCTTCGACCAGCAGTTCCAGTTTCGCCGGATAACCCGTGGCGCCGGCGTTCTTCTTGACGCGGCCTTCGTCGCTGGCGCGTTTGTAGGCGTCGATGGCGGAGCGGATTTCGCGCAGGGACTGGCGCAGCTGGGCTTCGTTGCGGCGCTGGACGACGGTCTGGCCGACCGGAATCACCAGCGTGGCGAGCAGGGCCAGGATGGTGAGGGTGACCAGGAGTTCGATCAGGGTGAAGCCGCGCAGGACGCGTCGGTCGCGTCGACATGGGCGTGGGTTGGACGCGTGGACGGGGAACCCGTCCACCCTACGATTTGCCGTCATTGGTTGGGGAGCGGGGTCGTGGCCGGCGCCGGGATCGGCGTTACCTGCGGCGTCGCGGCGGGCGGCGTGGTGCCGACCGGTTGCGACAGCGGGATGCCGGTGACCGGCGGCGGCACGCCTGGCGCGGTGGCGGGCTGGCCGAGCGGCGGCGCGGTCGGCTGGCTGTTTGCCGGCTGCGCGGGCGGCGGCAGTGCGCGCGTGCCGGGAACAGGCGCCACGGCCGGCAAGCGCACCGTGGTGTCCGGACGGCGCCGGAAGCTGGCCTCGGTGCCGGCGCCGAATTCGGACGCTCCGGCCGGCGGACGCTGGATGGTGCGCACCAGGTGCGGCGTGATCGACAGCACGATTTCCGTCTTGTCGTTCGAGTCGCGCGTGCTGCCGAACAGGCGCCCCAGCACCGGCAGGCTGCCGACGCCAGGCACCTTGCTGCCGCTGGTGCGGTCTTCGCTGCTGATCAGCCCCGCCAGCACCTGGTTCTCGCCATCCTTCAGTTGCAGCATGGTCTGGGCCGAACGCGTGCCGATGCGGTAGGCCACCGAGCCGTCGTTGGTCGTCATCGAGTCGATCAGGTTGCTCACTTCGAGCGAGATGCGGATGCCGACTTCGTTGTTCAGGTAGATGGTCGGCTCGACGTTCAGGGTCAGGCCGACGTCGACATAGGTGATCGACTGCGAAGCGAAGCCGCCCACGCCGGTCGAGACCGTGGTGGTGATGTTCGGCACGCGGTCGCCGATCACGACCTTGGCCTTTTCCTTGTTGCGTACGCGGATGCGCGGGTTGGCCAGGGTGTTCGAATCGGTGTCGGTCTTGTTCGCGTTCAGGGTGGCGCCGATGCCGGTGACGCCGATGCTGTCGCTGTTCAAGCCACGCAGTTCGTTGATCGTGATCGGTGCGCCTTGCGCCGCGATCAGCGGCGTGAAACCGAGGCTGGGCGGCCAGCTCAGGCCCAGGTCCATCAGGCGGCTGCGCTTGATTTCCAGCACCTCCACGTCGAGCATGACTTCGGGCTCCGGCACATCCTGCAGGGCCACCAGCTGCGTGGCCAGCTTGATCGCCTCCGGGCTGTCGCGCAGGATCACCAGGTTCAGCTTTTCGTCGATCACCACGTCGCGCGACTTCAGGATGGTCTTGAAGGTGTTGGCGATGGTCTTGGCCTCGGCGTTGGCCAGGTAGAAGGTTTTCACCGTCATCTCCTGGTATTCCTTGAGCTTCACGGCCACGTTCGGGTAGACCAGGATGGTATTGCCGTCCATGACCTGGCGCTCGAGCTGGTTGGTCACCAGCAGGAAGTGGACGGCCGCCTCCACCGTGCTGTTCTTCAGGAAGATCGAGGTGCGCTGGTCGGAACGCACGTCCTTGTCGAACACGAAGTTCAGGCCCGAGTGGCGCGCGATGATCTCGAAGACCTGGCGCAGCGGCGCGTCGCGGAACTCCAGGCTGATGGGTTTGCGGAAGGCGGCGGACAACGTGGCTTCGGAGGTCGGCACCGCCGCCGCTTCGTTCACATCGTTCAGCATCAGGCGCGCGCGCTCGTGCAGCGGGCGTTCGGTGAGGATGGCGGCGAGCTTCTGGCGCGCGGCCTCGTAGTCCTTCTTTTCCACGTCAAGCGTGGCGGCCTCGATCAGCGCGCTGTGGCGCGCATCGGCTTCCAGCTGGCGCATGCCGGCGCGACCACGCTCGTTGGCCGGGTCGATCTCGAGCACGCGCGCAAAAGCGGTGCGCGCTTCCTCGGCGCGGCCGGCGGCCAAATCGCGCTCGGCGCCGTCGATCAGGCGCACGGTGGCGCCGTCGCGCGCGCGCAGGTAGGCGGCGCGGTACAGCGGGTTGCCGGGGTCGGCGGCCACCGCCTCGCGGTATTTCGCCAGGCCGGCACCGACCTCTTCCCGGGCGACCAGCGCATTGCCCTCCTGGTAGGCGCGCTGGGCCGCGCAGCCCGCGAGCAGCGTGCACGCCAGGCCTGCCGCCACAGCCAGCGGCGTGGAACGGATGCGGGAACGAACCATTAGTCGAATGCTCCAATATTGAGCTGCTGAACCTGGTTCAGCGGCAGGTAAGTCAAGGTCATCAACGGCGGCGCGATGCGCTCGACACGCCAGGCACCGTCGAGCGTGCCGCCTTCGAACGCGATATGGGTGCGCTCGCCGCTCGCCAGGTAGACCTCCCACCGCCCCTCCTCCAGCGACTTGCCGATGAAGATGAAGGGCAGCGGCGGCGCCATTGGCGGCGGTGGCGGACCGGCTTGTGCCGCGGGCGGAGGTGGCGCCGGCGGCGTCCAGTCCTGGCTGCCGAACAGGTCGTCGCCGCTGGCGGACAAATCGCCGATCAGGTCCGCGCGCGGCTGCAGGCGCAGGATGGTGGCCGCTGCGGCCGCTGCGCGCGCGACCGGGGCGCGTGCCGGCTGCGCCGGGCGCTCGACCGCTTCGGCCACGTCTTCCTGCGGGGTCGTGTCGCCGAACGCGGCCAGGCCCGCGGCAATCGCCAGCGCCGCGCCCATCAGGATGTGACGCGGCTTCATCGAGGCACCTCGGGCGCATCCGCCAGGTAGAGCGTCAGGCGCAGGTGCGCATCCACCTGGGCCTGGCCGATGCTGTCGCGCTTGAAGCTGATGTCGTCCAGCGAGGCGAAGGGAATCGCGCGCAAGGCCAGCAGCGCGAAGCGCCACACCTGGCCATAGCTGCCCTGCACCGGCAGGTTGATCTGGTAGGTGTACAGCTTGCCGTTGCGGTCGTAGCCGCTCTTGTACTCGCCCTGGCGCAGGGTCAGGCCCGTTTTGGCGGCGATGTCGAACAGCGTCCTGACCTGCCGCTCGGCGACGCGTTTCTCGCCCAGCGAGGCGTAGAACAGGGCCAGGTTGGCGTCGGCGCTGGCGACCGGCTCGGCGCGCGGCGCGGGCGGCGGAGCGGCGGCCGCGCGGCGCGCCAGTTGGCGCTGCGCTTCGAGCGCTTCGCGCGCCGGCACCAGCCAGGCCAGCGCCGCGATGCCGCTCGCACCCAGCAGCAGCGCCGCCAGCAGCACCGGGCTGGTGGCGCGCAGGGCCAGGCGCAGGCGCAGTGCCAGCGAAGACGCCTTCAGCCGCTTCATGGCGCACCCCACTGGGCATCGATCTGGAAGCGGATCGGCCGGTTCGGGTCCTGCTCGCCGATCTCGTGGCGCACCAGGGTGACGGCGCCGAACCATTTCTGCGTTTGCAGTTTTTCCACGTAAGCGATCATGTCGTCGCTGCCGCGTGCTTCGGCGGTGATGCGCAGCACGCGCTTGCGCGCATCGGGTTCCAGCGCCAGCAGCGCCACCGTGGCCGGCGTCGCCTCGCGCACGGCGTCGTGCAGCGCGCGCCAGGGCAGGTTCAACTGCATCACGGCGGCATTCACGGCCGCGGCCTGCTGCTCGCTGACGGGCGTATTCGTTCTCCCGGTGCGCTGGGCCGCCGGCTGCACGGGCGGCGCGCCGGCGCGGGCGCGCAGGGCCGCCTGCAGCGCGTCGACTTCCTCGCGCGCCTCGCGGTAATCGAGCGCATGCGCCAGCGCCACGCCGCACACGACCAGGGCGGCCAGCAGTGGCCCCCACACGGCGGGCGGCGCCAGGAACAGGGTGCGGCGCAGGCCGGGCCGGGCGAAATCGAGACGCACGCGCTTCATGCCGGGCTCCCGGTACGGGCCAGGCGCACGGCGGCCGGCTGGCCGCTGCTGCCCTCGTCGTCGAGCAGGGTGCAGCCGAACTTGAGGCGGCCCTCGTGGCTGGCCCAGCTGCGCGGCGCCGGCCCGCACACCTGTACCCGCTCGGGCCGCCCCACGCCCACGCGCAGCGCCTCGCGCGCCACATGGCTTTCCAGCCACTCGCGGTCGGCGCCGGGCGGCACCACCGCCGTGCGCAGCGCGGCCAGGGCGCGGCCATCGTAGGCGGCCAGGGTCAGGACCTGGCCATGCACCAGGCCGAACCAGGCGCCGGGGCGGTGCTGGCGGCGCCAGGCGTTCATGGCGACGACGAATTGCGGCACGATCTCGACCAAGTGGCAGCGCGCCTCGCGCGCCGCTTCCTCGAGCGCCTCGACCAGCGCCAGCGGCAGCGCGGCGGCCAGGAAGGGCCGCGTGGCCTGCCAGTCGGCGGCGATCTTCCAGCCGCCCGGCGGCGCGCCGAACAGGGCCTGGTAGCGCATGCTTGCAGCCGCTTCCAGGTCGGCCGGCCGGGCCGCGTTCGGCGGCGGCGCCACCTGCCACATGCGTACCAGCTCGTCGGCCAGCACCACGCTCAGCGGCCAGCCGGCGACTTTCACCTCGGCCAGCAGCGCGCGCAGCCCTTGCCGCAGCGACGCCGAATCGTGCGTATCGGCCAGGCGCGCTTCGGCCAGCACCGTCGCGCCGCGCCCGAACACGCGGCCGACGCGGACCAGGGCCAGGCTGTCGTGGCCCAGCCCGAGGCGCAGCGATTGTCCGGGCAGTCTAGGCATGCTGGGTCACCCGCTTGATTTCGTCGAGCGTGGTGGCGCCGCGCCGCACCAGGTCGAGCGCGGCCATGCGCAGGCTGCGCGTGCCGTTGGCGTGGGCGGCGGCCTTGATGCGCCGGATCGGCTGCTTGTCGACGATCAGCTCGCGGATCTCGTCGTTCAGGGTCAGGATCTCGGCGATCGAGCGCCGGCCCTTGTAGCCGGTGCCGCGGCAGTCGCCGCAGCCCTTGCCGCGCATGAAGAGGTAATCTTCGGCGGCCTCGCGCTCCAGGCGCGCCGCTACCAGCTCGTGGTCGGTGGGCGTGTAGCGCACCACGCAGTGCGGGCAGTTCATGCGCACCAGGCGCTGGGCCCAGATGCCGTTCAGGGCCGAAACAAAAGCGTAGGGGTCGATGCCCATGTGGGTGAAGCGGCCGAACACGTCGAACACGTTGTTGGCATGGACCGTCGTCAGCACCAGGTGGCCGGTGAGCGCCGACTGCACCGCGATCTCGGCGGTCTCGTGGTCGCGGATCTCGCCGACCATGATCTTGTCGGGATCGTGACGCAGGATCGAGCGCAGGCCCTTCGCGAACGTGAGTCCCTTCTTCTCGTTCACCGGAATCTGCAGGATGCCGGGCAGCTGGTATTCGACCGGGTCTTCGATGGTGATGATCTTTTCGCGGCCGTTGTGGATTTCGGTAAGCGCCGCGTACAGGGTGGTGGTCTTGCCCGAGCCGGTGGGCCCGGTCACCAGCAGCATGCCGTAGGCTTCCTGGGCCAGCATGCGCAGCGTGGCCAGAGAAGGCGCGTCGAAGCCCAGGGCTTCCAGCGTCAGCGCGCCATAGGCTTCGATCATGGCGCGCTTATCCAGGATACGGATGACCGCGTCCTCGCCGTGGATGCTGGGCATGATCGAGACGCGCAAATCGATCTCGCGCCCGCCGGATTCGACGCGGAAGCTCCCGTCCTGCGGGATGCGGCGCTCGGCGATGTCGAGTTCGGCCAGCACCTTCAAACGCGAGATGATGTGCTCGGCCAGCTCGATGCCGCCGACCGAGGCCGCATGATCGAGCACGCCGTCCACGCGGTACTTCACGGCGATGCCGCTGGCTGTGCTTTCCAGGTGGATGTCGGAGGCGCCGGCCTTCAGGGCGTCGTAGAGCGTGGAGTTGACCAGCTTGACGGCCGGGCTGCCGGCTTCCGACACCGAGGCGAACGACAGCACGGCGGCGGTCTTGCCGTCGCGCCGGGCATCGTTGCCGCTGGGCGCGAGGGTGTCGACCGCGCGCGCCGAGGCTTCCTGGCGCGACAAATAGGCCTGGATGTCGGACTGCAGCGCCAGGCGCAGGTGCAGCGGGGCCCGCGGCGTGGCGCCGGCCATGCTTGACAGCCAGGTCTGCTGGTCGAGGTCGAAGGGGTCGGCGATCACGCCGGTGACCTGGCCGCCCGCGCCGCGCAGCAGCACGCAGTGGCGCGCCATGGCCTGGGCCAGCGGCAGCAAATCGAAGGCCGGCTCCTGCATCAGCATCTCGGCCGTTTCCATGACCGTCAAGCCGAAGGGTTCGGCCAGCGCGCTCACGAGCTGGCGCGGCTCCAGGCCGCTGATGGCTTCGAGCTCGGCCACGGGCGAACGGTGGGACAGGCGGCTTTGCGAGCGCGCGCGGGCCAGCATGGCTGCATCGAGGGAGACCGCCGTACCGGACGCACTCACGACATATCCCCTGCGAGATCGAAGATCGGCATGTAGAGCAGCACCACAATGGCGCCCACCACCAGGCCGATGGCGGCCATCAGGAGCGGCTCGAAGGTGCGGGTAAAACGGTCGATCCAGCGGCTGATCTCGCCGTCGTAGAAGGCGGCCGATTGCGTGAGCATCGGCCCCATGTCGCCGGTGCGTTCGCCCACGCGCAGCATGCGCAGCGAGATCGGCGTGGTCAGGCCATGGGCTTCGAAGGCGTCCGACAGCGGGCGGCCCGATTCGATGGCCGCGCGCGCGTTCGCCAGCGATTGGCGCAGCGTCGGCGACACCATCGACTGCACGGTCTCGATGGCGTTGACGATGGTGATGCCCCCCTCGCTCAGCATGCCGAGCGTGAGATACAGGCGCGAGAGTTCGTAGATGCGGGCGCGCTCGCCGATGCCGGGCAGGCGCGCCAGCAGGCGTGCAATGCCGCCGCTCCTGAGCACGCGGCGCGCACCCGCGATGGCCAGCGCCAGCAGCGCCAGCGCGCACAGCAGGATCGGCACGCCGTGGCTGGACGCGAACTGGCCCCATTCGAGCAGCAGCTGCGACATCCATGGCAGGTTGCGCCCGGCGCCCTGGTACACCTCGGCGAAGCGCGGCACCACGTAGCCGATCAAAAAGGCGCTGACGCCGCCGCCCACGCACAGCAGGATCACCGGGTAGATCGAGGCGCTGACGATCTTCGCGCGCACGGTGTCGATGCGCTGCTGGTAGTCGATGTAGCGCGCCAGCGCGCGCGGCAAATCGCTGGTGCCTTCGGCGGCGCGCACGATGCCGACGTACAGCGGCGGGAACAGCGCCGGCTGGCCGGCGAGCACGCTGGAAAAGCGCTTGCCTTCGCGCAGGCCGGCGAGCAGGCGTTCGAGCACCACACGCGCGGCCGGATTGGCCTCCTTTTCCAGCAGCGCTTCCAGGCCTTCGACGATGCCCAGGCCCGCATTCAGCAGCGCCAGCAACTCCTGGCTGAACAGGACGATGGAGAGCTTGCCGCCACGCGCGCGCTGCAGGCCACCGCCGCCAGCCGGCTCGACCGCGCTGACATGCAGGCCGCGCATTTCAACCTGGCGGCGCGCGTCGGCTTCGTCGAGTGCGTCGACGACGACGCTGGCGATCGACAGGTCGGGCGCGAGGGTGCGTACTGCAAACTGCATGAAGACCTGCCGGGTGAGTAAGATAGGAAAACGCGGGACGGCGAACGCTCAGAGCGAGGAGATGTCGGCGTTGTCGCCGCTGCCGCCTGGCTGGCCGTCCTTGCCGAACGAGACAATCTCGTATTCTCCCTTGGCGCCGGGCGAACGGTATTGATATGGATGGCCCCACGGGTCTTGCGGCACGCCCTTCTTCAGGTAGGGACCGTTCCACTTGGCGCCGGCGCTGGCCGGGGCGGTCATCAGCGCCGCCAGGCCTTCCTCGCCGCTCGGGTAGCGGCCGACGTCGAGGCGATAGGTGTCGAGCGACTTTTCGAAGGCGTCGATCTGGGCCCTGGCGATCGTCACTTCCGACTTGCCGAGCTGGGAAAAATACTTCGGCCCGACGTAGGCCGCGAGCAGGCCGATGATCACGATCACCACCAGCAATTCGAGCAGGGTAAAGCCCGCTACGCGCTTGCGGCGGGTTCCAGCGAAGCTTGCTTCCGACATCCAGAACACTCCTGATTTGGCCCGGCGGCCGTACCTGTCCAGACTACCATGGCGCTATCTGCCAAGCAATTAAAAAGCGCGCCCGGCAGGCGCCACGCATGCGACTTTTTTTGCGTTCCTGTCACACGCCTGACACTTGCCTGAGGCAGGCAAGCCGGAGAGAAAACTCAGGCCGCCGCTGCCGGGCTCCAGCCGGGCGAATGCGCCTGCCCGAGCAGGGCGCACACCAGTTCCCCCAGGTCCGCGCCCAGGTGCTCGGACGCTGCCGCGCCACCCCCGTCGGCCGCGTTCGCCGCCAGCACGAAACGGCGGAAAGACGCCCAGTCCTTGCCCAGGTAAGCGACCAGGATGCGCGCCAGGTCGTACGAGAGCAGGTTGCCGTCGTCGATGCGCTGGAACGACCACCCCGACCAGAATTCCTGGATCTCGGCCGCGCCCCAGAATGCGCAATGCTTGTCGTGCATGTCACGGGCACTGAAGAGCGCTGGCTGCACCCCGGTCAGGCGCTGCTCGGTGTTCACGGCCAGGCCCTCGTTCAGCCAGAGCGGAATCGGCAGGTGGGCAAGGCAGCCGTGCGTCATTTCGTGGGCGATGACGGGCTCGATCGCGCCCAGGTCGCGCCGCACCGTGACGAAATGGCCGCAGCCGCCGTCGATGTACATGCCGCCGCTGCTGGCGAATTCGCCGCCGTCCGGATAGGCGTGCGAGACATAGCGGTAATAACTGTCCTCGTCGTCGAACACGACCAGGATGTCCTTGCCCTCGGGCGTCACCCGGGCGATGCCGTCGAGCGTGCGGACGACGCGCTTGCGCGTGCGTTCCATGAAGGCCAGCGTGGCATGGGCGACATGCTCTTCCACGGCGGCCAGCAACAGGCAGTTGTCGGACTCCAGCAATTGGAAGCCGGCGCCGAGCGCATCGCGCAGATGCAGCAGCCAGGCGCGCTCGATTGCGCGCCAGGCCGGGGCCTGTTCTTCCTCCGCGAGCGCATCGGCCCAGCCGCCGGCCGCCGCCCAGTCCATGATGGGGTAGCCCTGCTGCAACCGGCAGTGCGCGGCGATGCGAAACGCGGGCGCGGCGCCGCTCGCCACCTCGGAGGGCGCGGCCAGGGCGTGCACGGCCGGCGCCTGTTCCCGTGTCGCAGCGGGGCCGGCGCTCGCGCCGAACAGCTTGCGGATGAGGGTCAGCATGCGGCCTCGCACGGCGGCGCGGCAGGTCCGGGCATGGGGAAGGCGGCCAAACGCTTATTGGGCGGACACGGCGTCGATCAGCTGGCAGGCCCCTGCGCGGCAGGCCGCCGCCGGCGGCGCGATGGCGCGGCAGTCGGACACCATGCCCGAACGCGTATTGCCCGCCTGCTGCTCGCTGCGGTAGCGGTCGGCCAGGGCCTGCAGGTCCGCGCCGGAGGTGGCGGCAGTCGACCAGGCCAGATAACTGGCCGGGCCGCCGCAGGGACGTGCGCCCACGGGCAGGACCTGGCATTGCTGGTCGGAGGTGCAGGCGGCCTTGCCGATGAGTCCGGTGATCTGCGCCAGCGTGTTGGACGGCGGTGCGGAAGCGGCCGGCTGGGCAGCCTGCGGCGTGACCGGAGATGCGGCCGGAGACGCGGCGGGCGCGTCGGCCCGGGTGGTGCAGGCCGCGCAGGCCAGCAATGAAAGAAGAACAAGTTTTCGCATCAGCTCATCATACGCTTGTCGCATGCGTGGTCAAGCCTGTCGGTGTGCCGATCGCGAAGCATTACGGCCCGGCTGCCCTGCCCACCTGCCCGGCATCAGATGTGGCATGAAAGCGACGCAGCGCGATGTGTGATGCTCTGGTGCATCTAATATTTCTTGTAGGATATTTCTCACAATCACCATTCATCTGCGCCTATCTTGATGTCTTTTCGCGTTCATTATCTTTTATCTTCGCTTATTTTTACGAAAATAAATTGATTCACGGAAAAATTAGCGGCTACAATCGTCGCATTCACTGACGAGCCTGCCTCTTCCACCATGACCACCCAACACATCCGCACCCTTCTCGCCGCTTCCCTGTTTGTCGTCTTCCTCAGCGCCTGCGGCGGCGCGGCGACCGGCAGCGCCGGCGCACCGGTCCAGACCGCCGCTGTCACGGTATCCGCCAGCGCTGCCCCTGCCATCGATCTTTCCGTCGATCCGGCCGCCGTCGGCCAGACCCCTGCCCCCGACTGCGCGGCCGACGGCTGCGCGGGCCTGCGCATCATCGACGGCAACGCCGAAGCCTTCCGCATCGACGCCATGCGCCGCGCGGCCCAGGACCAGGGCTGAGTAACGAAACAAGAAAAAGGCCCGCCCAGGCTGAGCCGGGCGGGCCTTTTTTACGCCGGCGCCATGCCGGCAGCGGGCACCAGGACTTAGCGCATGCGGCGCTGGCGCATCGTCCAGCCCAGCAGCATCAGCCCGGCCAGCAGCATGGCCATCGAGGCCGGTTCCGGCACTTCGGCCACGCGGGCCACGCCGTCGGCAGCCGTTACCGTCACGCCGCTGCCCGGCAGCAGGTCGAACTGCACCAGGTTGCCTTCCGCGCCCAGGTAGGTCGTGAAGAACTCGTCGTACAGCGCCACGCCCAGGGTCATGCCCTCGCCTTCGCCCGCGAAGTCGAACATCACGTTGAAGCGGAAGATGCCGCCTAGGGTTACGGTCTGCAGGTAGTCGGTGAAGAAGACCGAGTTGCCGAGGGTAATGCCAGTGTCGCGGTCGCCGCTGGCGTCGCCTTCGAGCTCGAAGATGCCGTAGTTGCCGCTGAAGTTGCTCAGGTAGGCGGTGGCGGCGCCGGCCGATTCCAGGCCACCGAAGAAGAAGTCAAGCTTGCCGGTGCCGCTCAGGCCCTCGGTGTCGATCGTGACTTGGTAGGTCGGGCCGGCCGAGGCGGCGCCGGCGCCGGTCACCAGCATCAGGGCCAGCATGGCGCGGGCGAACAGGTTTTTCAGGTTAAACATGGTTCAGTTCCTTAGTCTTAGAAAGAGCCCGAGAGCAGCTTGGCGTTGTAGCCGATGCCGGCTTTCGACGGATTGGTGAAGGTGGTGGTCACGGTGACCGAGGCGCCCGGCGCCAGCGTGGTGTTCGCCAGCGTCAGGTAAGGCGCGCCGTCGACCATGCCGCTCTTGTTGTCGAGCGTGACGCCGCTTGGCAAGCCCTGCAATACCAGGTGCAGCGGGCCGGTGATCGCCGCGCCGGACGTGTTCTTGACCGTCACGGTGCCGCTGTACTTGCCGCCGACACGGCCCAGGGTGATGCCCGACCTGGTGATCGCCACCGCTGCCGTGACGTCGGCATAGGTCGGCGCCAGGTTCAGGCTGACCACCACCGGGTCGTGGTCCGAGGCGCGGTAGGCGTTCTTCACGTACGGGTCCTCGGCGGTGTCGTTCAGGTTGTAGTCGATCGCTTCCGGCTCGTCGGCGTTGTTGTGCCATTCGGTCACGCCCGCCACTTGCCCCGAGAGACTCGCGCTGGCCAGCGCATGGTCGAGGTAGCCGCTTTCGGCGCCGAACACGTACGAGTAAGGAATGCCCTGCGGACGCACGAAGCGCTCGATCTCGTTGACGTAGCCGGCCGCGTTCAGCAGGCGGATCGGGTCTTCGTGGCCATAGGCGTTCATGTCGCCCACCACCAGGATGTCGGCATCGTTGGCGGCGCCTGCCACCTGCGGCAGGAAGTAGTCGCGCAGGCGCGCGGCCTGTTCGACGCGGGTGGCGTTCCAGCAGCCCTGGCCGTCGCCGCTGTCGGTGTTGCCGGCGCCGCCGCCACAGCTGCCTTTCGACTTCAGGTGGTTCACGACCAGCGAGAACTTGCCGCCGTTCGTGGCCTTGAAGGTTTGCGCCATCGGCGGACGGTTGTTGACGGCGTCGCCATCCGACAGCGCATTGCCCACCAGGCTGACCGCGCCCGGCTTGTAGATCATCGCCACGCGGATCGCGTCGGTGCCGGTGGTGGCCGGCTTCGGCACGACGGCGTAGGTGCCGGCGCCGAGTTTCGCATTCAGCTGCTCCACCAGGTAGGAGGCGGCGGTGTCGCCGTTGTTCTGGATTTCCATCAGGCCGACGACGTCGGCATTGATGGCGCCCAGCGACTCGACGATCTTGTCGCGCTGGCGCACGAACTCGGCGAGGTTGTCGGCGCCGCGGCAGTTCGAGGCGCGCGTGGTGCCGCCGACCGTGCAGCCCTGGCCGCTGCGGCCCCAGGCATCGCCGCCGTTGGTGAAGGTGGTGAAGAAGTTCAGCACGTTGGCGCTGGCGACTTTCACGTTGCCGGCTGCCAGTACCGGCGCCGGGGTGCGCTCGTTGGTGCGCGAGAAGGTCGGGGCCACGGTCGGCTGTAGCTTGAAGGCCGCACCGCCGCCGCCCTGGGCGCCGTAGTCGATCACGCCCGTCAGGTCGGTGACGGTGTCGCCGCTGCGCACGGTACCGTCAGCCGCCAGATAAGGAATCGTGGCTGGCGTCGTGAAGATGTTGTCGTCGAGGACGATCACATTTGCCGCGTTTGCCTGCGCCAGCGCAATCGCTTCAGGCGAACCTGCCGGATAGCGGTTGGTCGGGATTTCGCGGCGGCCGTTCGACAGCACCAGTTCGCCACGGTCGCCCAGGTAGGCGTTGCCGTTCACCGTCAGCGCATTCGTGAAGCGTACCAGCATGCCCTCCACCCGCGCCAGGTCGGTCGGCAGTTCGATGTTGGTCGGGGCGATGCTGTAGCCGGCGCCCAGTTTGGTGGTCGCGGTCAGGTCCTTGAATTCGGTGTAGGAACGCGATGCGCCGCTCGGCGTGTATTCGGTGACGGTGCCGGTGATGCGCACCAGGTCGCCGACGTTCACGCCGGTGTTGCTGCTGAAGACGAAGATACCGTCCGAGGTGGCCGGGTCGCCGTCGCCGTTCTGGTCCTGGATGAAGTAGCCGCTGCCCACTTTATGGGTCACGACGCCCTGCGTGGTCTGCACGGTGTTGTTGTAGGCGCTCTTCGGGTTCGGCCCCTGGATTTGCGGAATGCTCAATTGGCCGGCCACGCTCACGGCGACGTTGCAGCTGGCATCCTGGCCATCGTTGTTGGCGAAGGTGATCGTCAGCGGGTAGTTGCCGGCAGCCAGCGATGGGTCGATGCTGAGGGTGGCATTCGCCGTACCGCCGGCCGCGCCGGCCGGGGTGAAGCCGGTGATGCTGATGCCGGGCACGGCGCCCGAGGCGATGATGGCGCTGTTGACGATGCTGTCGCGGTCGCTGGCAGACAGCGCGGCGCTCGTGCCGCGCCCGAATTCGACTTGCACGCCGGCCGGGCAGCTCAGCACGATCGGGTAGGCAACCGGACCGCCGCCACCGGCGCAGGCGTTCAGCGGCGAGCTGGTACGGCGCGGGCCGACCACCGGCGCGGCGCTGAAGTCGCTGCCATTGTCGTCGGTGTCGAGGCAGCCGAGTTCGCCGCGCTGGATGGCATTCGCGGTCGACGGCGCCGGCGCCACGCTGCCCTCGAAGCGATTCGCAGTACCGAAGCCGACCAGGTCGATCACGGCTTCGCCTTCGGCGGTGGTCATGGCCCGGGCCACGCTGGCCAGCGCCACCTTGCCGCTGGTCGCCGACAGCGCCAGGCCGCCCGTGGCGTCGCCCTGGCCGACGTCGGTGCCGGTGCTGGCGGTTTGTGCGGTAACGAGGTAGTACTGGCCCGGCTGCAGCACCGTGTTGGTCAGGGCAATCGCCTGCCAGGTGCTGCCCGTTGCCGACTGGTATTGCACGCTCCAGCCATTCAGGCTGACCGGTGCGCTGCTGCGGTTGAACAGTTCGACGAAGTCCTTGTTCCAGAGGGCGCCGTTGCTGCCGGCGCCGCCGTAGTACTGGCTGATGACCACATCGGCCGGAGCGGCCAGGGCCGGCGCCGACAGGCCGCTGAGTAATCCTGCCAACGAGGCGGCCAGGACAGTCAACCGGCCGGCTGGGTTATTCCTTGCAACGTGCATTTTCATGGGCATCCTGGGTGTGGTGGAAAAGCAAAGCATTCTTGTCTTTACGGCTAGTCATTTTATTATCAGAAACGATACTAAAACCACAATTTGACAAGATAATGACAAGCAATCTCCACCCTGGTGCGCGGATGAGGTATCCCGACAACAGATGCACGGATTTCGCGCAGCCGCCAGGCCCGCGCGCGCAACAGTGGAGCATCAGCGCCGCCGGTAGGGAGCGGCCAGCGGCTCGCCGATGAACAGGCCCTGGGCCGGCCAGGCCACGCTTTTCCAGTAGGCCTCGATGGCGCTGTCGCCGCGCAGGTAATGGCGTAGCAGCACGGCCGGGTTCGGGAACTTCTGCCAGTGGCTGCAGGGCTCGCTGACGGTGCCGTAGCTGGCGGTGGCGCCGGCCTCCAGCCAGCGCAGGCTGCTCATCTGCCTGTTTCCCAGCAAATCGCCGCCGTAGGATGTCAGGTGGTCGGCCAGGGCGCCGGGCAGGAACCGCAGGGTATCGAGCTTGTCGACGCTGGCCTTGCCCAGCTGGTAGACCATCACGTCCTGCGCGTTTTCCAGCGCCTCGGCCTGGAGGCGCCGGATGTCGAGCTGTTTCGCGCCGATGCGGCCGGCCGGCGGGAAGAAGGCGGCGCGGCTGTTGCGCGCGGCCTCGCCCGTGGTGAGGTAATAGGCGCTCGCCGGCACCGGGCGAAAGCCGCTGGTCACGCCGCGGTCGATCAGCGCCCTGGCCGCCGCCACCGATTCCGTCGGCAGCAGCATGGACAGGCGCATGCCGTGGCCGGTGAATGGACGCTGCCCAGCGGGCGCATTGAACCAGGCGCTGGGCTGGCCGGCGGCGCAGGTATCGCGGCACAGGGCGGCGTCGAAGCCGAGGGTGTAGGCGCCGGTGATGCTGTTGCAGGCCACGGCATACGGCGCGGTCCAGACCATCAGCACGGCCTGGATGCCGGGGCCGAGCTGGCTGTCGATCTCCGCCTTCAGCAGGCGGAAGCGCGCCGGCTCCAGGCTGTGCGGCTTGCCCGGAATGTGCACATGGACCACGTTCTCGGCCGGGATGCCGCGCCGCTCGCGGTAGTAGGCGGCCACGGCAATGCTGGCCGGGTCGGCGTCGTTCACCACGATGGCCAGCTGCGCCGGCCCGAGCGCGCCGCTGTCCATCACAGAACCATGCGCAGATACCTGCGCAGGTATCTGCGCCAACGCGGCGCCATGCAGGGCCAGGAAAAGCAGGAGCAGCGCCGCGCGCAGGAGCCGGGCCATGGGCCGGCCGTCAGGCGAAACGCGTCCGGGTCCGCCGGCGCGCACCCAGCCCCAGCCCAAGCAGGCCCAGGCCCGCCGCCAGCATGGCCGCCTGCGCCGGTTCGGGGATCGGCGACACCGCGTAGATCTCGAGCGCGTCGATGCGCAGGAACCGGCCGCCGACGCTGCCGTCGACGATGCTCTGCCCCTCCCCGTCCGGATCACCGTAGCTCAGGCGCCAGGAAAAGGCGGTGTCGAGCCGGTCATTGACGAACAAATCGGCGCCGGCGCCGAAGGTCGGTCCCTGGTCGGGCGTATTGAAGGTCTGGAAGGAACCCTGGCTGGGCAGCTCGAAGCTCGTGGGTACCTGGCGGTAGACGGCCGGCTCGGTGAAGTTGAAGAGGAAGGCGGTGCGCTGGAAGTCGCGCGGGGTGATGTTCCAGCCGCCGTCGCGTTCCCAGCTCTGCGGGTTGTAGCCGCCGACCAGCCAGCTGTTGTCTTGCGGGTCGCTTACCCGCAGCAGGGTAAAGGTGTCGCCGCGGCCGTCGGCGGCGGCGTGGAAGTCGAGCGAATCGTCGCCCGGCTGGCGCGTGTAGAGATTCGAAAAGACCTGGTCGCCGGCGCCGAGCCAGCGTTCGAGCTGGCCTTCGAGCAGGGGATCGAGTGGCGGTGCGCCGGTTTGCGCGGCGGCCTGCGGCGCCGCCGAGGACAAGGCCAGCGCGAGCGCGCCGGCGGCGAAAAGCGTCTTCATGATCACTCCCAAGAGGATGCACTGACCGGGGCATTGTATGCCTGACCGTGGGAGGGTCTCACACTGTTGACTTAAGGATGTTGCGCTGTACGCCAAACATGAAAAACGGGCCTCTCGGCCCGTTCCTGTTCTACAAAAACCGCCCTTACGAACGCTTGTAGATATCTTCGAAGCGGACGATGTCGTCCTCGCCGAGATAACTGCCCGACTGCACCTCGATGATGTGCAGCGGCAGCTTGCCCGGGTTTTCCAGGCGGTGGTTCATGCCGATCGGGATATAGGTCGATTCGTTTTCCGACAGCAGGCTGACCTTGTCGCCGCAGGTGACGCGCGCGGTGCCCGACACGACCACCCAGTGCTCGGCGCGGTGGTGGTGCATCTGCAGCGACAGCTTCTCGCCCGGCTTGACGGTGATGCGCTTGACCTGGAAACGGTCGCCGGCATCGATGCCCTCGTAGTGGCCCCATGGGCGGTAGACGCGGGTGTGATGCAGGTGCTCGGTGCGCTCCTTCGACTTCAGGTGGTCGACCACCTGCTTGACGCGCTGGACCTGGTCCTTGTGCGCGACCAGCACCGCGTCTTCGGTCTCGACGACCACGATGTCCTCGACACCGACCACGGCCACGATGCGGCTTTCGGCGCGCACCAGGGAGTTCTTCACACCGTCGAGGTAGACGTCGCCGCGCTGGGCGTTGCCGTTCTCGTCGTGCGGCTGCACTTCCCACAGGGCCGACCAGGAACCGACGTCGCTCCAGCCGATGTCGGCCGGCACCACGACGGCGTCCTGGGTGTGTTCCATGACGGCGTAGTCGATCGAATCCGACGGGCAAGCCGTGAAGGCGGCATCGTCGAGGCGGCAGAAATCGAGGTCGCGGTAACCGTTGTTCACCGCCTTGTCGGCGGCGTCGGCGATTTCCGGCGCGAATTTCGCCAGCTCGGACAGATAGCGCTCGGCGGCGAACATGAACATGCCGCTGTTCCAGTAGTAGCCGCCGTCGGCCAGGAAGGCCTGGGCCGTGGCCAGGTCCGGTTTCTCGACGAAGCGTTCGACCGCGTAGCAATCGGCGCAGTTGGCCAGCGCGGCGCCGCGGCGGATGTAGCCGTAGCCGGTTTCAGGCGACTTCGGCACGATGCCGAAGGTGGCCAGGCCGCCGCCCTGCACCATGCTGGCGGCGCGCAGCACGGCGTCCTTGAAGGCTTCGCGGTCGGTGATCACGTGGTCGGCCGGCAGCACCAGCATGACCGCTTCCGGATCGACGGATTTCAGGAAATGCGCTGCGGCGGCGACGGCCGGCGCGGTGTTGCGGCCGACCGGCTCGAGCAGGATCCCCAGCGGCGTGATGCCGGCCGCGCGCAGCTGTTCGGCCACCATGAAGCGGTGGTCGTTGCCACACACGACGAGCGGCGCCATCAGCCCAGGCAAGCCGGAAACGCGCAACGCGGTTTCCTGCAGCATGGTCTTGTCCGCAACCAACGGCAACAGCTGCTTGGGCAGCACGGCGCGCGACAAGGGCCACAGACGGGTACCGGCGCCGCCGGAGAGGATCACTGGGTAAATCTTCATGCGTTCGCTTTCTCTAGGTTATTACTTTTCTGACTCGCGATTTCCTTGCGGCTGCTGCGCCGGCGGTCACGCGCATTCAGCCATTCTTCGGAACCGTACTCCGACGCGTGCTTCATTTCTCCGGCACGGTCGACACTATATTCCTTAAAGACTATCATTTCATGCAAGGTTACATCATGCAACACGCGAGTATATTCAAACAACACACTTCGCACAATCTCCGCGCCTTCGCAGATGTGGCTGCCATGCCCGATCCAGGTCGGACCCACGATGTGGGCGCCCGCTTCGATGCGCACGCCCGAGCCGATATACACCGGGCCCTCGATTTTCGTGCCGCCGCTCCAGTCGATGCTGGTGTTCAAACCGGTCCAGATGCCCGGCTCGATCTGGATGCCAGGCACGTCCATGTGGTTCACTTCGCCGGTCAGTACGGCCTGCAGCACTTCCCAGTAGTCGCTCATGGTGCCGATGTCGAGCCAGTTGAACGGGCGCGTCTGGGCATAGAACGGCAGGCCGCGCTCGGCCAGCAGCGGGAACAGCTCGGAGCCGATGTCGAACGATACGCCCGGCGGGATCAGGTCGATCACTTCCGGCTCGAAGATGTAGATGCCGGTGCTGATGTAGTTCGACAGCGCTTCTTCCTGGCTCGGCTTTTCCTGGAACTGCTTGATACGCCCTTCTTCGTCGGTGACGACCACGCCGTACGACGAGACCTTGTCCCACGGGACTTCCTTGGTGATGACCGAGGCCATCGCGCCCTTGCGGCGGTGTTCCAGCAGGGCCGCCTTCAGGTCGAGGTCGATCAGGGCGTCGCCGCACAGCACGATGGTGGTGTCGTCGAAGAAGCCGCCGAATTCCTGGATCTTCTTCATGCCGCCGGCCGAGCCGATCGGCTCGGGCACGATCGTGCCGTCGTCGGTCATGTAGCCTTCGAAGGAATAGCCGATCTGCACGCCGAACTGCTCGCCTTCGCCGAAATACTCTTCGATCTTTTCGTGCAGCCAGCTGACGTTGACCATGATCTCGGTGATGCCGTGCTTCTTCAGGTGCTCGACCAGGTAAGCCATGACGGGCTTGCCGAGCAGCGGAATCATCGGTTTCGGAAGATCGTAGGTGAGCGGGCGTACGCGGGTGCCCTTGCCTGCCGCGAGAATCATTGCTTTCATTGAAGCTTCCTCATTCTATGGGGTGTTGAGCAATCGGACTGTCAAACTTTGTCTGGATTCTTTTACCGTTTGTCGTCCGACTGCATGGGTTTTCCGTGGTCTGGTGCTTGAAGACTATCTGGAAGGCGTCATGCCTTGCCGTTGACGGTCTGGTAATGCCAGGTGTCGGTGCACATCTGGGCAACGTCGCGGGTGGCTACCCAGCCGAGCTCGTCGCGTGCGCGCGCCGGGTCGGCATAGCACTTCGCGATGTCGCCCGGGCGGCGGTCGACGATCTGGTAGGGAATCGGACGGCCGCAGGCCTTCTCGAAAGCGGCCACCATTTCCAGCACGCTGTTGCCGCGGCCGGTGCCGAGGTTATAGGTGAGCAGGCCCGGCGCCTTGGCCAGCTTTTCCAGGGTCTTCACGTGGCCGATCGACAAATCGACTACGTGGATGTAGTCGCGCATGCCGGTGCCGTCTGGGGTCGGGTAGTCGCCGCCGTAGACCGACAGCTTTTCGCGCTGGCCGGTGGCCACCTGGGCGATGTAGGGCACCAGGTTGTTCGGGATGCCGGAAGGCTCTTCGCCGATCAGGCCGCTTTCATGGGCGCCGACCGGGTTGAAGTAGCGCAGCAGCGCGATATGCCAGTCCGGCTCGGCCTTGATCAGGTCGCGCAGGATGTCTTCGATCATCAGCTTGCTGCGGCCGTAGGGATTGGTGGCCGAGAGCGGGAAGTCTTCCAGGATCGGCACCGAGGCCGGGTCGCCGTAGACGGTCGCCGAGCTGGAAAACACCAGGGTCTTGACGCCGAACTTGGCCATGGTTTCGAACAGCACCACGCTGCCCGAGACATTGTTGTCGTAGTAGCGCAGCGGCTGCGCCACCGATTCGCCGACGGCTTTCAGGCCGGCGAAGTGGACCACGGCGTCGACCTTGTGGGCGGCAAACACCGCTTCCATGGCCGCGCGGTCGCGGATGTCGGCTTCGACCAGCTCGAAAGGCTTGCCGGTGATCTTTTGCACACGCTCTTGCACCGAGCGCTGGGCATTCGAGAGATTGTCGACCACGACCACGTCGTACCCGGCATGTTGCAACTCGACGACGGTGTGGGAACCGATGTAGCCCACGCCGCCCGTAACCAGAATCTTCATTGTCGTCACTCTCTGTGTGTACTTTGATGCACTGTCGATACGCGCCTGTTTCGGCGCTCCAGGACGGCGCGATGCCGTCCCCCCTCGTTCTTTCGGCAGCGGCTTTCTGTGGCCGCCTTCCCCTATCGTTCACTTTCCCTTGCGCGCACTTACCACACCTTGCGTCACACCTTGCGTCCGGCCGCTTCCTTGATGAACAGCCAGATGAACGCCATGTCGTCGATAAAGTAACGGCGGAACATGCGGCGCGGCTCCTGCAGGAATCGGTAGAACCACTCCAGGCCGGCCCGCCGCATCCAGCGCGGCGCGCGCCTTACCCGCCCGATCGCCACGTCGAAGGTGCCGCCCACGCCCATGGCGAACGGAATCCGCATCTCGGCCTGCCAGCGGCCGAGGAATTGCTCTTTCTTGGGCGAGCTGATCGCCACGAACAGCAGGTCGGCGCTGCTGGCGCGCACCTGCGCGGCCACATGCGCCTCCTCGTCGACCGTCCAGTAACCGTTGCGCCAGCCGGCGATCGCCAGGTCGGGATAACGGCGGCGGTAGGTATCGGCCACGGCCGCCACCACTTCCTCGCACGCGCCGAGCAGGAACACCCGCCAGCCCTTTTCGCCGGCGCGCCGCATCAGCGCCTCGAACAAATCGATGCCCGCCACCCGCTCCTTCAGCGGCTTACCCAGCAGGCGCGCCGCCCACACCACCGGCATGCCGTCGGCATTCACCAGCGCGCACTCGTTGATGATGCGGCGCAGGTCAGGATCGCGGCTGGCTTTCACCAGCTTGTCGACATTCACCACCACGTGCTGATGGGGCTGGCCGGAGCGGATGAATTCCTCGATGCGCACGAGGGTTTCCTCCATCGACAAATTGTCGATCCTGCAGCCCATCATCGTGATGGCGGATGTCATTGCCGTCTTATCCCAGTTCGCCTGCGAGAATGGCGACGATGCGTTCGGCGGCCTTGCCGTCCCACAGCTGCGGGCGGCGGCCCTGCTTGCCTTCGCCGCGCAAGACCTTGCGCGCTTCCAGCAGGATCTTTTCCGGGTTGGTGCCGGCCAGCACGTTCGAGCCTTCGTCCACCGTCACCGGGCGCTCGGTGTTGTCGCGGATGGTCACGCAGGGCACGCCCAGGGCCGTGGTTTCTTCCTGCAGGCCGCCGGAGTCGGTGAGGACCACGGCCGCGTCTTTCCAGAGGTTCAGGAAGGCCATGTAAGCTTGCGGGCCGGCCAGGGTGATGTTCGGGCCGAGGTCGATGCCGAACTTCTCGATGTTCGCGCGGGTGCGCGGGTGCACCGGGAAGATCAGCGGCAGCTCCTGCGCGATTTCCTTCAACGCGCCGGCGATGCGGGCAAAGGTGTCCGGCTCGTCGACGTTGCTCGGGCGGTGCATGGTGACCACGCCGTAGCGGCCGCCGTTTTCCTGGCTTGCTGCCTTGAAGGCGGCGGTCTCGAAGCCCGAGGTGTCGGCGCGGGTGAGCTTGTCGGCCTGGTACAGCACGTTGTCGACCATCACGTGGCCGACGTAGTGTACGGCGGACTCCGCCTTGCCTTCGCGGCGCAGGTGCTCGACGGCGGCCGGCTCGGTGGCAAAGAACCAGTCCGAGATGCTGTCGGTGACGAGGCGGTTGATTTCCTCCGGCATCGACATGTCGCCGCTGCGCAGGCCGGCCTCGACGTGGGCCACCGGGATGTTCAGTTTCTTGGCGACGATCGAGCAGGCCAGCGTGGAATTCACGTCGCCCACCACCAGCACGGCGGCGGGGCGCTCGGCCACGCAGAGCTCCTCGAAGCCGACCATGATCTTCGCCGTCTGCTGGGCGTGGCTGCCGCCACCGGCGGCCATGAACACGTCGGGCTGGGGAATGCCGAGTTCCTCGAAGAAGACGTCGTTCATCTCGCGGTCATAGTGCTGGCCGGTGTGGATGATCTTGAACGCCAGCTTGTCCTGCGCCTGCAATGCGCGCACGATCGGCGCGATTTTCATGAAGTTCGGGCGTGCGCCCGCGACCAGGTAAATAAGCATGTTTGGACGATCCTGCACTGTAGTAATTATAAAAACTGTATCGATGAGAACGTGAGCGTGTGAAACTTAACAGGGTTGAAACTAGTTAGAAAAACGTTATTGTAAACCTGCACTCGACAGGAACGGCGGACGATACGGTGCTGATGCGCAGCACGTCGCACGGTTCTTTCGATTCGTAGCAGCGCGAATACCAGCCCAGCGGCGGATTTTCGGCGCCGCGCACCAGTTCCAGCTTCAGATCGGCGCCGCTGGCCTGCATCTGCAGCGCGAAGCGCTTGCCGCGCACGTGCAGGCCGGTGCTGGTCAGGCGCACGTTCAGTTCCGGCGCGAAATGCCAGAACAGCTCCAGCGGATGCGGCCGCTTGCCTGCCACCTCGTCGCGTACCGTGAGCGTGGAGCTGGCGGCGTCGAACCGCACGCTGCGCACGTGGCGCACCGGGTCCGCCAGGCGCGCGTAGCCATCGTGCGAGCCGCGGAAATCGAATTCGTGGGGCGAGGTCGGCATGCGCTCGATGCTGGCGCGCGCTTTTTTCAGCCACAGGAAGCGCCCGCCCGAGACCGACTGGTCGCGGTTGTCGATGCGCACCGTGTTGTGGGCCGAGGTGCCGCGGAAGTAGTCGCGCCACTTCTGGTCTTGCCAGTAGGAATAGGTGCCGGGATCGACCAGCACCTCTTCGCCTGCCACCGACAGCGTCATCGACAGGGCGTCGGCGTGGCCGTGGGCGGCGATGCCGAGGTAGCCGAGCGGGCCGCAGTCGAGCATGCCCTTGATTTCGTCGGGCGCGCCGAAGTGCGAGCCGAACAGGAAGTAGCCGCCGTCGGGGAAGGCCCAGCCGGTGTCGGGCTCGTGGGCGTCGGCGTCGGGCCGACGCCCGGGCAGCGCGTGCAGCAGCCAGCGCACGCCGGGGTGCTTGTCGGGGGCGGCGCCGAACACGGTGTCGCCCAGCGCCAGCAGTTGCGCGGCGCGGTCGCTGCCGGCGGCGTCGAGGCGGAACACGATGCCATCGTCGGCGTCGCCCACCATCGGCACGTGGCCGCCGACGTCGCGCACCGAGCGCAGGAAGCGCAGCGCGCGCTGCAGCACGCCCCAGTAGTTGCGCGAGAACGGCACGCCGGTTGCCTGCCCTACCAGGCCGGCCACGAACAGGAACTCGGCCGAGAACACGTGGTAGGCAAAGGCCTGTTCCTTGTTGACGCCGTCGAGGGAATATTGCAGGCGCGCTTGCTGCTCGAGCTCGCGCCGCGCCTGCTCCATCCAGGCGCCGGATTCTTTCCAGCAAGGCCAGACCGAGGCGCCGACGAACAGGCCGGTCAGTTCGCCGATCAGGTGGTTGTTGGCCGAGGAGTGGCGCGACAAATTGCGCGCGATCGTGCGGCAATGGGCGTGGATGCTGTCGAGCCAGTCGGCGCGCAGGCGCCCGCCGGATTCGCCGGCGAACAGGCTGCTGGACTCGCCACCCACCAGTTGCCACAGCAAGGCCCAGTTAACCAGGCGGATGCCCATTTCGAGCGGGCTGGTCCAGTTGGGGCCGGTGAGCGGCGGGCACTGGTCGAGCCAGCTGCGCAGCTGCTGCTCGAGCGCGTGCAGCCAGCGCACCTCGCCCGACACGCTCCAGGCCTGGGCCAGGCGCACCAGGTGCAGGTGGCGGTTCAGTTCCCAGACGTGCTTGATGTCGCCGACCAGTTCCTGCCTGTCGATGGCGATGTCGCCCGAGAATACCGAAGGGCCGGTGATGCCGCTGTCGGGGTCGCGGTTCCAGACGGTGGGCACGCCGACGTCGAAGCTGCGGTCGGCGAACAGCACCACGTGGCCGGCGCAGACGCGGTCGGCTTCGGCCAGCAGGGCCTCGATCTGGACCGGGTCGAGCGCCGGGGCGCCGTGGACATCGAAGGTGCGGGCGCGCGGCAGGGGCGCGGGCGCGGCCCGGTGGGCGGCGCCCCGGCTCATCCTTGTGCGCGCTGCCTGGCGCACCCGGTAGCCGATCTCGGCCACCGACATGCAGCGCAAACGGTTGACCAGCCAAACCATGCGTACTGTTGCGTTCATCGCGTCCCCGCCAAATCGTTGTAGATCGCGGCCAGGCGGCCGCAGACTGCCTGTGTCGAATACTGCGCTTCGACCGTCTTGCGCGCGCTGGCGCCGAGCCGGCTGCGCAGGCCCTCGTCCTCGAGCAGGCGCGCCAGGGCGCGCGCCAGGGCGGCGCCGTCGTGCGGCGGCACCAGCAGGCCATTCTCGCCGTCGCGCACCAGTTCCGGGATGCTGCCCACGCTGCTGGCCACCACCGCCTTGCCGGCCGCCATCGCTTCCAGCACCGCCATCGGCAAGCCCTCGGCATGCGAAGGCAGGCAGAACACGCTGGCGCGCGCCAGTTCGGCGTCGCGCGCGGCGGCGTCCAGCCAGCCGGGCAAGTCGATGCGCGCGCCGATGCCGCGCCGCTCGGCGCCGCGCCGGAAGCCTTCCAGGTCGCCGCTGCCGCCCATCACCAAGCGCAGCTGCGGAAAGTGCGGCGCCAGGTGCGCAACGGCGTCCAGCAGTTCGGCCGTGCCCTTGGCGGCTTCGAGCCGGCCGAGGAAGAGGATGCGGCCCGGGACGGCGGCGTCCGAATCTGCCGGGCCCGCCAGGCTTGCCGGGGCGGCGCTGGCGCGTGCCGGAGGCAGGGACACCGCGTTCGGCACCACAGCCACGCGCGCCTTCGGGGCGAAGCCTGCGAGAAAGGCGGCCCAGCTGTCGGACAGGGCGATGACGAGCGAGCTGCGTTCGAGGGTATGGCGGATCCAGCGCCGCATCAGGGCGCCCGAGCGCTCCAGTGCGTATTCGCGGAAGGCGCCGCCATGCAGGTGGAAAATGGTCTTGCAGCCGCTGGCGCGCGCCAGCAGCAGCACCAGCGACTTGCGCACGAAACTGGCTCCCGAGGAAGCATGGGCGTGGACGATGGCCGGGCGCCACAGCAGGCAGGCCGCCAGCGTCGCCCCGAGGCCGGCGCCGGCTTGGCACAGCTTGGCCAGCGCGCCGCCCTCGCGGTGGGTGCTGACGTAGCGCACCGCCTCGCGTTCGAACAGGCCGCCGGCGCGCAGCACCGACAATACCGCTGCCACCCCACCCCGCCCGTCGAGGGCCGTGCCGACCATCAGGATGCGCGGCGCGCGCGCTTTCATGCGCAGGCTCCGGCAGGCGTTGGCAGCAATCTGGTGCGAAGGAAGTGGTTCACGTTTCTTAATAAAGGTACAATATTTCGATCATACATCAAGAATTTCCCCTCCCGCGCACGGTTCGCCGCAGAATTCATATTTCAAACGCAATAAATTCATACTTGCCGTTCGGCCCGCGCGCAATTGCCGCAACCCGCTCCACGACCGCCTCCACGCCGGGTACACGCAGGAGAAACTTGTCCAGCAGGGCCGCTTCGTCTGCCGCGCCGAAGGCCTCGGTGGCGACCACGCGCAGCACGAACCGGGCGTCGCCGCGATACAACACCTGACCTTCGAGCAGGCCGCGTTCATGGCCCTGGAACACGCGGTCGAGACGGGCGATGACCCGGCCGTCGGGCAGGTTCACGATACGTTCCTGGCGCCCGATCACGGCTTTCACGGTGGGGAAGACCCGGCCGCAGGCGCAGGGCCGGCCGTTGCCGGGCACGACACGGTCGCCGGTGCGGTAGCGCACCAGGGGCATGGCCGCGTTGTTCAGCGTGGTGCCGACCAGTTCGCAGCTACCGTCCTCGCCTTCCAGCAACTCGACGGCCCCGTAGTCAGTAAGCACGTGGTAGTTGCCGCGCTCGCAGCTGCCGATCGCCGCCACCCGTTCGGCCTGGCCATACCAGTCGAAGACGGGCACGCCGAAGGCGGTTTCCACGGACGCGCGCACTTCCGGCTCCAGGGTTTCCGACGACGTCAGCACGCCGCGCAGGGCCCGGCCCCGGTAGCGCTGCCCGGCCGCGTTCAGCCAGGCAGCGAGGGCGCCGACCGAGGACGGGTAGGCGTGGATGACCACCGGGTCGTGCCGCTCGAGCGCGCCGACATAGGCACCGATGGTGGCGTTCGACAAATGGTAGGACGACATCATGAGCATCTTGCCGAACCAGTCCTGGCACCAGTAGCGCCCGTCGGGCGGCTGCGGCGGGCAGACGATCTCGCCGCGGATCCAGGCACGCCGCTGTCCGTGGCGCCAGCCGATCCAGGCCAGCTGGCGCTGGATGAAGCCTTCCTCGCGGATCACGGCGCCCAGGGTCTGCACCAGCGCCAGCGGGCTGCCCGAGGTGCCACTGGTGCGGATCGTGCTGCGCAGCAGCGTGCCCAGGCTGCGCGCGCGCAGGAAGCGCTCCGGGTGGCGCCGCAGCTCGCTCTTGTCCAGCAGCGCCGCGCCGGGGCCGAGGCGGCGCAGGCGGGTGCCGTCCGGCTCCACGGGCACGCCGATGCGGCGCGCGCGGCACGCGATCGCGGCGTTCAGTAGCGCCGCCGAGCGTTCCACGGCGGCCAGGCGCGGATACACCAGGTAGCGGCCCCAGAAGCCGCGCAGCAGCTCGCGCACCAGCGAGCGCAGCGTGAACTTCAGCGAGTAGGTCCACATGGCGGGCAGATGGCGCTGTAGGCCTGCGCGACCTTGCGGCCGAGGATCGCGTAGCTGCGGTGTGCGCGCACCCAGGGCGGCCCGCGCGCGGCCAGCGCGGCCGCCAGCGCGCGGTCGTCCAGCAGGCGCAGCGTGGCCTCGGCAAAGGCCCCGGCCTGCATCTGCACGCACAGCCCGGCCCCGCTTTCCCCGAGGACCAGGGCCTGGTCGGGAATGTCGTTGGCCACGCTCGGGATGCCCAGTGCCAGGTACTCGACCAGCTTGGTGGGAGACGACACGTCGAACAGCACCCCGCGCGGGATCGGCGACAGCCCGACTTCGGCGCGCACAACATAGCCGAGCGCCTCGCGCTGGGGCAGCCAGCCGGTGAGCAGCACGTGTTCGCCGAGCTTCAGGCTGGCGATCTCGCGCCGCATCCAGGCCATTTCGTCGGGCGAGGGGGCGTCGCCGGCGATCACCAGCAACACATCCGGCAGGCGCGCGCGCAGCAACAGCGCAACGTCGAGCAGGAAGCCGGACTGGCGCGATTGCGCCACGCTGCCCAGGTAGACGACCACGCGCCGCCCGTCCAGGTGCGGGTCGGTACTGG
Organism: Massilia sp. BAP21; assembly: GCF_057801335.1. Classification (NCBI taxonomy): domain Bacteria; kingdom Pseudomonadati; phylum Pseudomonadota; class Betaproteobacteria; order Burkholderiales; family Oxalobacteraceae; genus Massilia; species Massilia sp. BAP21. The sequence goes on along the minus strand of NZ_CM173596.1, from coordinate 3,719,858 downwards.
GGACGATGGCGCTGCGTGCGAACACGGCGCTGTCCACCCCCATCGGCACCGCCGTCATGCGCCCTGGAGCGATGCCGCGCCCGGCCAGCCAGGCGCGCATCGCCTCGCTCTGCACGAACACGTGGTCGGCGTGCGGCAGCACCAGGCGGTACAGCAGCAGGCGCGAGGCCTGCGCCCGCAGCGCGTGCGCCAGCCACAGCGCTCCCCTGCCCCGCTTGCCGATGGCGTCGCGCCGCACCTCGAAGCCTTCGACGATCGGAAACGACATCCAGTAGACAAAAGGCACGCCCAGCAGGCGCGCGGCCAGCCAGGCCACGAAGGCGCTGGCGATCTTGTCGCGCACCTGGACGCAGTCCGGTCGCACGCGGCGCCAGGCGCGCAGCAGGCCGAGCACGTCCCAGAACGGAGAGAATACGGCGGCGAAACGGCTGCCCAGGCGGCCGACCACCTGCATGCCGCCCCGGTCCCGCTGCCCGGTGCTGCCGGTGCCATCCGAGTCATCGGGGCCGTCGGCGGCATCGGGGCCGGCCTGCCCGACGAATTCGGCATGCACGCCATGGCGCGGCAATTCGGCGCCGAACAAGGTCAGCACGTCGGCCCGGCGCGGCGGCAAGGGGTCGCGGACGATGTAGGCAATCGATAGCGGACTGGAGCGCATGTCGGTGTCGGCTGGTGATGACCAATCGATACTAGCGCAGCACGCTGCCGCAAAAGCCGCCCAGGCAGGCGAGCGCACGGCGCCTTTGCGGCCGCTCAAGCGCGGGAACTATTTGACGATGGAAAGCGACAGGCTGCAGGGATAAAAAAATCCCCACAGCATGAAGGCTGTGGGGATGTGCAGCGCGCCGGGGCGCGGCCGGGAATCGGGCCCCTGGTCAGTTCAGCGTGACCGCCTGCCCCGCTACCGTGACCGTGCGCACCGAACCCGAGGCCGCCACCTGCACCGGCGGGCGCTTGCAGCCGACGTCGAGCAGCACCAGGAATTCGGCAGTCGACTTGCCGTCGTTCGGCAGGTAGAAGGCGCCATGGTCCTCGGTGACGCCGGATTTCGGCGCCGGGCCGGCCCATTTGGCGAAGCTGGCGTTGCCGTTCAGGCTGCGTACGCAGACCGACTGGCCGTTGGCGGCGATCTTCACCGCACCCGTGTTTTCCACCGTCATTGCCACCGGGGCGTGCAGGTTGAATTCATAGGTATGCGGCACGCTCGCGGACAGGCGGTCGCGCACCAGGATCGCATTCCCGGCATTGCGCAGGTGCCAGACCTGGCGCTTGGCCATGGTCAACTGGCCGCCGTAGGCCGCGGTGGCATCGCCTTCGGCATAGTCGTAGCCGGGCTGGGCCGAGAACGCCGTGATCTTGCCGTTGCGCTGCAGCTGCTCGCGGTAGCCGTTCACCAGTTGGCCCTTCCCGCCGTCGAAGGTGATGGCGTTCTGCGAGCGGCTCTGGTGGTACCAGTCGGTCCAGTAGGGCGAGCCGTACCAGTCGTACCAGCCGGCCTTGACCAGCAGCGGCTGGCCGGCCACCGACAGCAGGATGCCGTTCTGGTCGCCATGGCTATGGTTGAAGGAGCCATACGGGCTGGACTTGAAGTAGAGCGAGCTGCGCGCGGTCGAGCCGATGTCGCTGTGCATCGAAACCCAGCCGATGCTCGGGTAATAGGCGCTGCTCGACGGCGGCGCCTGGGTCTTGGTGTCGGCCACCGGCATCGGATACGGCGCCTGCAGCAGCGACAGCGTGTCTTCGGTGCCGCCCAGCTTGTCCACGTACCAGGCCGCGCGCGGCGATACCATGCGCGAACCGAAGGCGTGGAACACGCGGGTATCGGGCTTGGTCTCGGAACCGTCGCCAAAGGCGTGGATCTTCGAGCCCGGCGGCGTGAACTGGGTGGCAAAGTCCAGGAAACCGAGGGCCCAGGGCTTGGCATAGAAATTCACGCCGGTGGCCTGGGTCAGCGGGTCCCACAATTGCACCAGGTACCCGGCCGCGTACTCGGCATAGGCGGTGCCGTTGGCGAAGCCGCCTTCCGGGCCGGCCCAGGGCGACGGCGCATTCGCATAGGCGCGGAACGAGAAGTCGAACCACTTCTGCGCTTCCGGGATGTCGCCCAGCGAGAGCGAGGAAATCAGCACCAGGAACACCAGGCTGGTATTGCCGTGCGAATCGAAGGGGTACTGGTCGAGGCGGCCGTTGTCGTCCGCCAGGTTGCGGTAGATTTCCTCGGTGCGCACGCGCACGGTTTCCAGCCAGCGCGCCTTGCGCGGTGCGTCCAGGTCGCCGGCCAGGCTGTCGACGGCCTTGATCAGGGACACCGAGATCTGGCGCGTGGCCTGGTCCTGGTTGGCATAGCTGGTCGGGCCGGTCGGATTCAGGCTGGCCAGCTGGTCGCCCTTGCGCAGGGCTTCGTTCAGGAACATCGGATCGCGCTTCATGCGCCACATGATGGCGGCCGCTTCCAGCTGGCGGCTGGCTTCGTTGATGCGCTGGCGGATATCGGTCTGCTGCGAGGCCATCGCAGCCGTCAGCGGCGTGGTGATGGCGATCGGCCAGCGCGCGTCGTTCAGCAGCGGCAACGCATTGATCTGGAGCTTGATCTCGTTGGTCATGCGGCTCACGTAAGGGTCGAGCTCGGCCTTCTTGCTTGCGTTCCAGCTCGTGTACAGGGTGAACGAGGGCGGCAGTGCGCGCGGGCGCGCCTTGGCGGCGATGCGGTTGCGCAGCGTGGCGTTGTCGGGCACTTCGAACACGGTGGAACGGCTGGTGAGCTGGAAGCTGCGCGGGCTGGACCAGTCGTTGCTACCGTTCGGACGCACGCGCCAGGTGTAGCTGCCCAGCGGCAGCACCTTGGCCGGCATATACCAGTTGCGTTCGACGACCGCCTTGACCGGCGCGCCGCCGACCGGGGTGATCTCGATTTCGTAGGCGGCCGGCCCCGTCGGGTGGCGCGCCCAGGTGAAACCGGGCGGGTTCTGGGCCTGCACGGCATTGTTGGTGGGACCCGGCTGGACGATCAGCGGGTCGGTCGACTGCGCCCAGTCGGCACGCGCGTTCAGCGACAGTGCGCACAGGGATGCCAGGGCGAGGGCCTGGAACAGGCCCTGTCGGTTGAATTTCATTGAATGATGCTCCGGACGATGGGATGACTTGTCGAGGGGCCAAACACCGTGGATGGCCCGATATTGCCGACGATCGAGGCTTTTTACTGAACAATGTCGATCGCTACAAACTGATGTTACCGCAGTAAGAAATTGAACAGCGGCAACTTTTTTCCCGAAATCATCCTTTTTTGTGTGCATCGCAGAAATCCAACGCCAGAATATTAAGCTTGTTTCAGCATCATTTTCACACTGGTAATAGCTGTGTTGTGTTCACAAAGACGTCCTGCCAACTTTCGTTTTTGTACGTGCAATTTCTTTTGTCGCCGGGATTTCAGGCTGCGCAGGCGCGTATTGCGCGCAGGCGTTTCAGGTAGCGCAGGCAGTAAATGGCGAACGCGAGCGGCGCCTTGTGCAGGTAGCGGCGCCGCACTGCGAACTCTTCCTGGCGCGCGCGCAGCTTGTTGGCGCTGGATACGCTGCCGGCATGCTCGCGGAACACCGTCAGCGGCTGGGCAAGCTGGACCGGCGCCGCATGCGCGGCCAGGCGCAGCCAGAGGTCGATGTCCATCGCATAGCGCAGGCTCTCGTCGAACAGGCCCACCTGCGCGAACAGGTCGCGGCGCACGAACACGGCCGGATGGGCGATCGCCGCGTGGCCGGAAGCATAGGCGCGGTAGCTGAACGGCCGCATCGGATACGGTTCGGCCAGCCGGCCATCCTTCAGCACGCGCACCTGGCCCACCACCCAGGCCGCGCCGGTTTCCTCGACGCAGCGCGCCACCCTGTCCAGCACGTCGGGGGCGGCATAGTAATCGTCGGAATGCAGGTGGGCGATGTAGTCGCCGCGCGCGGCCAGGATGCCGGCATTCATGGCGCGGCTGATGCCGCCGTCCACGCCGTGCAGCACGCGTTTGGCGACCGGGTGGGCGTCGATCAGGCCCAGAGTGGCGTCGCCCGACCCGGCGTCGACGAAGATATGCTCGAGATCCTGGCAGGTTTGCGTGCGTACCGAGGTAAGGGTGTCGGCCAGGGTCGCGCCGCTGTTCCAGGTGCAGGTGACGATCGAGAAGCGCGGCGGCTTGGGGAGTTCATTCAGCAGTTCATTCGGCATACAGCTCCAGCAGGCGGGGAAGAATGTGGGCGGCGTCGGCGCCGAACGCGGCCGCACGGGCGCGCCGGGCCGGCGGCGTGGCCAGCTGGCGGCGCACGCGCGCGACCAGGTCGGGCATGTTCCAGGCCAATTGCAACTGGCCCGGATACTGCTGGTAGGCGGCCAGTTCCGGCGTGCCGCCGCGCGCCAGCGCGATGCAGGGCCGGCCCAGGGCCAGCGCTTCCAGCACCGTGGTGCTGCAGGCCTCCTCGCATACCGAAGGCACCACGCACACATGGGCGCTGGCGGCCAGGCCCAGCGCGCCGGCGTAGTCTTGCCAGCCCAGAAAGCGCACGCCCGGCCCCGCATGGCGGCCTTCGAGCAGCGGGCGCTGCGGACCGTCGCCGGCCACCAGCACCTGCGCCAGTTCGGGCAGGCGCCCTGCTGCCGCGGCCAGGAATTCGCCGAAGCCCTTGCCGGCATCGACCCGGCCTACCAGCACCACGCGCCCGGCCACCGGCGCCAGCGCCCCATCGACGGTGGCGGCCAGGCGCGGATAATCGACGAAATTCGGAATCACGCGGCAGCGCGCCAGGTCGGCATGCGGCACGGCGCGCAGGAACTGGCGCTGCAGGAAGTGCGAGACGAACACGGTCTTGTGCATGGCAAAGGCACGCGCGGTCTGGTCGCGGTAGCGCCGCACTGCCACTGCCGTGACACTCTTGCGCAGCGGACCGGCATGCGCGCAGATGCAGGCCGAGCAGTCGCGCGGCGCCAGCGTGGTGCAGGGTGAGTCGTCGCGAAAGCGCAGGTGGGTCAGGCATTCGCTGCCCTGGTCGTGGCGGGTCTGTACGTAGTTCATGCCGGGCGCCACGTGCAGGCCGACCATCGGCAGATGGCCGTGGTAGTGCACGACGTCGGCATCGGCGGCGTGGCGGTTGATGGCGGTACCGATCTTGCGCGCAAAATAGGGCCGCTTCAGCGGATTGAAGACGCCGAGCTGGCTTTCCTTCCAGCCTGGATGGGCGTAGTCGAAGCCGGGCACGAAAGCGCCGTGGAAGCCAATCTGGCGCGCGGCGTCGTGCGGGGCGCGCGCGGCGTCGTGCGCGGCGCGCGCGGCCTGCGCGGCGCCGGCGGAACCATGGCCGGCGCCGCCCGTGCTGCCGCCTCTGGTGCCGACCTCCCTGGTATTGCCGCTGCTGCAATTGCTGCTGTGATTGCCACTCCGATTTTCATGTTGATTGCCGCGGTCGTTGCGGCCAAGGATGCGTACCTCGTGCCCGCGCGCCAGCAAGGCATTCCCGAGCGTGACCACGTGCTTGCCGAGGCCGCCGATCTGTTCGCCGGGCAAGTCTTCGGAGACTAGCAGGATGCGCACCCTAGCCTCCCGCCCGCGCCCGCATACGCGCTCGCATACGTGCCCAGATACGCGCCCGCAGCCGGAGCCGCAGCTGCGCCCAGGCCCAGCGCCGGTCCTCGCGCTCGGCGACCAGCACGCCGGCCAGCGCCAGCAGCACCAGGGTCGATGCCAGGACCAGCACGAAGTCGGATGCGCCGCGGTGCAGCCAGGCCTCGGCCAGCGCCGCCGCCAGCGCCACGCCGGCGGCGCCCGCGATGCCGGGCAACAGGCCGTGCGCGCACAGGCGGGCCAGCGGGGTCGGCACCGTGCGCCCGTGCACGAAGACCAGGAAGGCGCCCGTGAACAGCACGGAAGCGAGCAGGTGGCCCCAGGCCGCCCCGGCGATGCCCCACCCCGCCACGCCCAAGTAGACGATGAGCAGCCCGGCCAGGGCGCGCGCCACCGCGAACAGGCCGGAAACGCGCGGGTGGCCCATGCCGTCGTTCACCAGCGACGGCAGGCTGGTAAGGGAATCGACGAATTGGGCCAGCGCCATTAGCGCCAGCACGGCGGCGCCATGCGCGGCGAAGTCCGGGTTCATCCAGTAGCGCAGCAGGGGTTCGGCAAACACCGCCAGCAGCACCAGCATGGCCGCGTTCAGATAGACCACGTAGCGGGTCGCCTTCAGGTAGGCGTGGTCCAGGCGCGCCAGCTCGCCGCCCGCGGCCAGCATGCTCGCCGCCGGGAAGAACACGCCGGACAGGCGGAAGCTCAAGCCCAGCACCCGGTTTGCCAGCGTGGCCGCGACCGTGAAATAGGCCAGCCCGGTGACCCCGACCAGGGCACCGATAATGAGCTTGTCGGCATGGGCATACGACAGCGCGGCAAAGCGCGACAGGAAGGAGTAGGCGGAAAAGCCGAGGATGCCTCGCCGCAGCGCGCGCCCGGGCCAGCGCCAGTGCAGGCCCGGCAGCAGGCGTGCGATGCCGCGCCACAGCAGCAGGCAATGGATGGCGCTCGCCGCCACGCGCAGCGCGATGATCTCGAACAGGCCATATCCAAGCATCAGTACGCCGACCGTCAGCAGCGGCACCAGGGTGCCGAACACCATCTCGAGCCGTCCGGAAACATCGAAGCGCATCAGCGCCTGCGGTACGCTGTGCAGGTAGCTTTGCAATTGGCCCAGGAAAAAGCCGAGCGCGGCCAGTTGCAGGCTGGCGACGGCGTCGGCGGCCAGGTGCGGCGGCACCGCGAACACCCCTGCAACCAGGAAGCGGGCGCCGAACAACAGGCCGCAGCCGCCCAGCGCGCCGATCAGCGCGTAGATGGCGGCGCCGAAGCTCAGCGTGCGGGCGATCTGCTCGTCCTCGGCACGCGCATGCTGGGCGGCGATGTATTTCACCGAGCCGGCGGTGACGTTGATGTCGATGACGGCGAAATAGCCGACGATGGCCGTGACCAGCGCATACAGGCCGTAGTTGGCCTCGCCCAGGCCGGCCACGACCAGGGGCACGGTGGCCAGGGCCGCCAATGCCGGCACCGCCGCTCCGAGCAGGTTCGACCAGGCATTGCGGAACAGGCGCAGTTGCATGGCGGTCTACGCGGCACTCAGGCCGGCACCGGCTGGATACGGGGGCGCGGCGCCCTGGCACGTGACGGCGGCGCCGGCAGCGCCGGGCGGGCCGCGGCGGCCAGCGCCACATAGGGCAGCGCCAGCGCAATGGCCAACATTTGCGTGGTGCGCACCTGCGGGAACGGCGTGCCGACCAGCACGTCGGGAATCATGAAGGCCAGCGCCGCCACGCCCGCCGTGCCCAGCGGCAGCAGCTCGGGCGGCAGGCTGCGCAGGGCGCGGCGCGCGGCCAGCACGAAGGCCACCACCGTCCCGGCCAGCAGCGCGATGCCGGGCAGGCCGCATTTCAGGGCCACGTGCAGGATCCCGCTGTGCAGGAACAGGCCGCCGTCCGGATTGGCTTGCCAGGAAATCTGTTCGTAGCCGGAATAGCGGCCCCAGGAGCCGATGCCGGTAAAGGGTTTCGCCAGGATGTCGCCCAGCACCAGCTTGAGTTCGAGCACGCGTTCGCTCTCGGGACCGAAGCGGCGCGATTGCATGTCGTAGAACAGGCCGCTGCCGCCGCGTGTCTGGCCGAGACGGCGCAGGGCCGCATAGCCGAGCGCGGCGCCGGCCAGGGGCAGCGCCGCCAGCGCCAGCTGCACCCGGCGCCGCGGCGGGAAGCGCAGCATCACGATGGCAAACCCGAGCATGAAGCCGAACCAGGCGCTGCGCCGGTAGGACAGCACGATGCAGGCGGCGGTGGCGCCCAGGGTCAGCCACTCGAGGAGGCGCCAGAGCGTGGCGCGCCGCACCTGCGCGGCCTGGAATAGCTGCACCGCGGCAATCGAAAAGGCGAGCATGCACAGCAGGCTGTCGTTAATGTCGAAGAATGTCAGGCGAATGCGGATCGCATTCATGTTCGCATACACATTGTTCGGGTCGCCTCCGAAGGCGGCCCAGCGCCCCAGGCCGAACAGGGCGCGGCCCAGGCCTGCCAGCATCACGAAGCGGGCCAGTTCCAGGGCCTGCTCGCGGGTGCGGAACGAGAGCAGCACCAGGGCAACCAGCGGGCCCATCCAGACGATGTTCGAGAAGCCGGACGGGGCCAGCGCGTCCTTGACCGGTACGCCGGCGACGAAGGCGGCGCCGGTGTGGCAGGCCAGCAGCACGGCCCAGCCCCAGAACCAGGGCAGCAGGTCGCAGGGCGCGGCGCTACCGGCAAGCTGCGCCTGCGCCCTGACCGGCCTGCCCCCCTGTGCCGCGCCGGATGCCAGGCCTGCGCTGAAGCCTGCCGCGATGCGCGCGCAGCACCAGGCGCCGAGCACATACCAGAGCACCACCGGGAACAGCAGCATGCCCGAGCCGCGGCTGTAGACGCCGGGGGTGGCGAACACGGACAGGTTGCCGTAGCTGGTCGAATTCATCCAGAAAAAGATGCACAAATAGGGATAGACGAGCAGGCGCGGCCATACCAGGCCGAGGCCGATGCCGAGCACGGCGAGCAGCGCCAGCAGCACCACGACAATGAAGGGAAGCGAGGTGAACAGGTACTGGAGCAGGGTTTCGCTCATCGCGCTTTGTGCTCCATGGTTTGCTCCACGGCTTGCTGCGCCTGGTGCCGTGCCGCCCGGGCCACGGCTTGCTGCGTATTTTGCCGCGCCTCTTGATGCGCTGGTTGCCGCGCTTCCTGCCGCGCCTGTTGCCGAGGCTCCCGCTGCAGCGGCTGCTGCGTGGCGGGTCCTTCGCCCTGCCCGGCCTGCCCCGCCACCGAACTGCCGATCAGGCGTGCGCGGCTGGGCGCATCGAGGCCGGCCAGCATCTCGGCCACGAACTGGTCCTGCAATGCGTAGGCGCGGGTGTCGTCCATACCAATGCTGGACACCCGCACCAGCATCCCGTCGGGAATCTCGCCCGACAGGCCATAGGCCAGGCGACGCAGTTTTTGTTCGATGCCCGAACGCGTGGCCTTGTCGCCGATCGTGATCCAGTAGGTGATCGGCTCGTTACGCTGCCCCTGGCGTGCCACCAGGCGCTTGACCGGCAACGCGCCGTATTGCGTGGCCAGGCTGCCGGCGCCGTCGCGCACCAGCTGGAAGCCCTGGGCCACATAACAGACTTCGGGCAAGTGCAGCTGCAGCGCCTTGCTCTGGTCGCCGCCATAGGCAATCGACAGCATCACGCGCCGCCCCGCCGCATCGATGTAGGTGCGCGACAGGGTCTGGTCGTAGAGTTTCTTGAGCATGCCCTGCTGCTCGGGATCGGGCGTGAGCGGCACCACGCTGGGGTCGAGCTGCCAGGCGCCGAAGCGCTGCGGGATCATGGTCTCGAGCTGGAACGGCGCCTGTCCCTGGGCCAGCCTGACGCCGGGCGTTAGCGCGCCGGTGAGCGCCGAGGTGCCGGCCATGCCCAGGCCGAGCACCAGGCTGGCCAGGAAGCGGCGGTTCATCGGGTCCCTCCCCTGCGCCGTGCGACATACCATTGCAAGCCTGAATCGACCGCGAGGATCAGCACCAGCGCGGTGAGGAACAGCACCATGCCGGCAAAGCCGTGCAGGAAACCCTGGCCGGCGGCGTCACCCAGGTAATAGGTGACCAGGGTCAGGGTGATCACGCGGATCACGTTTGCGGAAAACGAGATCGGAATGATCAGGATCGCCAGGCCGATGTTGCGGAAGGCCGAAGGATGGCGCATCAGGTTCAGGTAGAACAGGCCAAGCGCCTCGAGCGTGAGCAGGGTCTGCAGGCCGGCGCAGGCGTCGGCCACCAGCAGCTGGTACTGGCCGATCTGCAGGATCACACCGGAGCGCGCGATCGGGTAGCCGGCGGCAAACAGCAAGTGCTCGGTGGCCCAGGACACGGCCATCTTCATGGGCATGGTGACGGCGGCCACGACTTCGCTCGGCAGCGGCACCATGAACAGCATGAAGAAGAACGGGAACCACAGCACGCGCAGGGCGCGCGTGCCCAGCTTGGCCAGCACGACCGCTGCCAGCACCACGATGATGGAGCCGATCTCGAACATCAATATCTGTTGCGAGCGGCCCAGCAGGTACAGCGCCAGGCCGAGCGCCAGCAGCGGCCAGGCCAGCCAGGACGGTGCGACCAGCCCGGCCAGGACATCGGGCCACTTGCGCCAGCCCAGCCACAACGCCAGCGCGAAGATCATCGGCCCATGCGCCTGTTCCTCGCCGATCCAGGCGCCGGTGAACAGCGAATACATGGTCGGCAGGAACAGCGCGGCCAGCCCGGCCAGCACCGGCCACCATTCGGGGAGCGCGCCGCGCAGGCGTGCCTGCAGTGGCGGATCGGCCGGCCCTGGCGCTGCTGGTGCCAGCGACGGCGCTGCCGGGCCGGGACGCACCTGGGTCGTCATTCAGAACTCCATGACCACCGCGCCGACCACTTCGGCCCCGGCCTCGGCCAGTTGCTCGCTCATGCGCGCCAGCTGGGCCACGCGGGTATGGTCCTTGCGTACCGCCAGCAGCACGCCGCCGGCGCGCGCCGCCACCGCCAGCGCATCGGCTCCGGCGCCGAAGGGTGCGAGGTCGTACAGCACCACGTCGTAGCGGCTGGCGAGCGAGGCATCGAGGGTGCGGAAGGTGTCGCGGCTGAGCAGCTCCTGCGGGTTCGGCGGCAACGTGCCGGCCGGCAGCACCGAGAGATCGACGAAGCCGCCCACGCGCAGCACCACGTCGAGGTCGGCGCGTCCGGCCAGCAGGTCGGACAGGCCCTGGCGTGCACGCAATCCGAACACATCGTGCTGGCGCGGCGCCCGCAGGTTGGCGTCGACCAGCAGGGTCTGCTCGCCGAGCTGGGAAAACACCACGGCCAGGTTGGCTGCGAACAGGGCCGCGCCGTCGTCGGGATCTGCGCCGAGCACGGCCAGCGCGCGGTGCCCACGCGCAAACCAGCGCAGCATCAACTGGCTGCGGATCGCGCGCAGCGACTCGACCTGGGGCGAAAACGGCTCGTAGGCGGCCACCAGGCGCGGCGACAGATTCGCCTGCCCTTTCGGCAAATACGGGTATGCAAACTGGCGCGCCAGCGCTTCCTGGACGTCGTCCTCGCTCACCAGGCCCAGGCGCACGGCGGCCTCGCCGAAGCGGATGCCCAGGTCCTTTTGCATGCGCAAGGCGCGTTCGGCGCCCTCGAGCGTGAGCTTGCCGGCGTCCACCAGCAGGGCGCCCATGCTGGAATCGAGGGGATCGACCGGCAGCGGCGACAGGATAGGGGAATTCATCGATGCCTCCTAGTTCAGGCGCAACAGGCGGCGCGGCGCCATCAGGGCGCGCAGGCTGCTGCGCGGGCGCGTCGGCTGCCAGGCCACCGTGCCCAGCACTGGGATGCCAAGCAGTTCCTGGACGTCGCCGCTGGAACGCACCGGACGGTTCAGCAATTCGAGCAGCAGCGCCAGCCCGACGCCGAGCACGGTGCCGAGCAGCACCGCCACCAGGGTGTTGAGCAGGATGCGCGGCCCGGAAGGCTCGGCCGGGGGCACGGCCGGATTGAGCACGGCGATGTCGGACTGCTCGGACTGGGCCTCGATGCGGGTCTGCGAGAAGCGCCCGGCGGCGGCGTCGAAGGCGCGCTGGGCGCTGTCGAGGTCTTTCAGCAGCACGCCGAGCTCGTCGCGCGTGCGGTTCAGTTCCAGCACCTTCGCCTTTTGCGCGGCCAGTGCGTTGCGCAAGTCTTCCTCGCGCTGGCGCAGCACCTGGGCATTACCGCCGACGCTGCGCGAGACGGTCGCCAGCGCCGCGTTCAGGTCGGAACGCATCTTGGCCACTTCGGCGCTGGCGGCCTGGTAGGCGGGATGGTTGCGGCCGTAGCGCGAGGCGCTTTCGGCCAGCTTGGCTTCGGCCGCCGACAGCGACACGCGCAGGTTCTGGATCAGCGGGTTGTTGGCGACATCCGGCGACTGGGCATTGCCGCCGCCGGCCATGCGCTCGCGCGAGGTGGCTTCCAGCGCCAGCGTCTGCGCCGCCACCAGTTGCGCGGACAAATCGCTCAGGCGCGAGAGTTCGATATCGACGCGGTTATTGTCGAGGCTGACGATGCCCTTGTCCTGCTGGTACTTGGACAAGCGCGCCTGCGCGGTTTCCACGTTGTCGCGCAATTGCTTCGTCTGCTCGTTGAAATAGCTCGATGCCTTTTTCATCGGTTCGGTTTTCAGGCGCACGCTGACGTTCTGGTATTCCTCGGCAAAGGCATTCGCCACCGCCGCCGCGAAGCCGGGGTCGGCGCCCTTGAAGCTGATCTCGACCACGCTCGACTCTCGCGAGGGCTTGATGTCGAGCTTGCGCAGCAGCAGGTCGGCCAGCCAGTCGCGCACCGTGCCGCGGCCCTCGGTCGCCTCCTGGAACTGGGCGAGCACGGCCGGGTTGCTGGCCATGCGCAGGCGCTCGACCACGCGCAGCGCCACGTTCTTGCTGCTGATGATGTCGATCTGGGTCGCCATGTAGCCGGGCAGCAGCTGGCCGGGCATGGTCAGGCCGGTCAGCGGGTCGACGCCCTTGTAGTTCAGCAGCACCGAGGTGGTGGCGGTATAGGTCTTGCCCTGGACCAGGCTCCAGCCCAGCGCCAGCAGGATGGTGGTGCACAGCGTGGCCAGGATCAGTTTCCTGCGCGCGCGCAGCAGCAGGAGGAATTGGTAGAGGTGCATGGCGTGCTCCCGCTCAGAACCAGCTTTCGCGCACCGTGATCACGTCGTCGACCTGCACCGGGTCGCTGGCGCGGGCTTCGATGGTGACCGGGTTGCCGGCCGCGTCGCGGCGCGTGATGCGCATGCGGCTGTCGCTGCCGCGCGGGGTCAGGCCGCCGCCCGCCGAGATCGCCTGCTGGACCGTCATGCCGCGCTCGATGCGGAAGGCCCCGGGCCGCTGCACTTCGCCGGTGACATAGGCGCGCGGCGCCCGTTCCACGAAGATGATGTCGCCGCCGGCCACCTCGTAGTCCTTGTCGAGTTCGCCCTTGCGCACCATGTCGACCACGTCGATGGTTTCGCGCGTGGTCTTGCCGTCGCGCGTGCGCACCAGGCTGATCAGGTCGCCGCCGTCGGCGCTGGCGCCGCCCGCCATGGCCAGCAGGTCGAGCACCTTGCGCCGGCCCTCGACCGGATAGCGCCCGGGCCGGTTGACCTGGCCCAGCACCGACACCTGCTGGCTGGCCAGGGTGGTGATGATCATGTTGACCTCGGCCTTTTTCAGGTAGCCGCCCTTTTCCAGCAGGTTGCCGATCTTGCGTTCGGCGGCGGCCACCGACAGGCCGCCGACGCCGACCTGGCCCAGCAGCGGAAAAGTGATCGCCCCGCTTTCGCTGACCCGCGTCTCGATCGACAAATCGGGGCTGCCGTAGACCGACAGGCGCACCACGTCGCCCGGACCGAGCAGGACTTCGGCGGCGCTGGCTACCCCTGCGCCCAGTGCCAGCACGGCCGCGGCCATCCAGTGTGCAAGTGGTTTCATGGTCCTTCCTCCTGTATGCGTCTGGTCGGATTCACTTCAGGCCGGCCACGCCGCGGTCGACGGTGGCATGGTCGGGCGCGGGCGCCATCGGCGCATCGGGCGCCAGCGTATCCGGGGCTGCGCCATCGGCCGCCGCGCCAGGCGCCTTGCCCTCGGAATGCCCTTCCGCAATGCCCGCGGCCATGCCCTGCGCCGTGCCCTCCTGCGCCGGCGCCGTGCCTGCCGCCGCGGATGGCGCCGCAGCTGCCGGCGCCGTCATGCTGGCCGGCGCAGCCTTCGGCCCTGCGGCCAGGTCCTTGTTCAGGTATTCGATCTTCGCGTGCTGGCGCAGGCGCTCGACCTCGGCCGCAGCGAGTTCCTTGTTCTTGTTGCTCATCAGGTATTTCTCGATCTGGGGCGCGGCCACTTCCAGCGGCACCGGTGCGTCGCGGACATCGGCCACCGCCAGCAGCATGGCGCGCTCGCCCTCGCGCACGCTGAACAGCTGGTTCTTCGGCATGCCCAGCAGCTTCTTGGACAGTTGCGGATTCAGCTCGGAAGTGCTGCGCGTGACCTGGGCGCGGCCGTACTTGACCTGGTGTGCGTCGAGCCAGACCGCCACTTCTTCCAGCGAACGGGCGGCATCGGCCGCGGCGCGCGCCTCGGGTGTCAGGTCCTTGGCAGCGAGCACCAGCTGGTCCATCTGGAACTGTTTGCGGTCCGAGAAGAACTCGGGATGCTGCTTGAAGTAATCCTCGACTTCGGCCGGCGTGGGCCGCGCGACATTTGCCAAGCGCTTTTGCATGTAGGCCTGGGCCACGATCAGCGAACGCGCCCTTTCGATGGCCTGCACCACCTTCGGGTCGCGGTCGAGCTTTTCCTGTTCGGCCGCGCCCTCGAGCAGCTGGCGGTCGATCAGCGCCTGCAGCAACTGTTTGCTGGCTTCCTGCTGGCGCGCCGCCGGCACGCCGGCGCGCTGGATCTCCTCGTTCAGCTGCAGCACGGTGATTTCCTCGCCGTTGACGCTGGCAAGCGCCTGGCCCGGTTTCGATTCCTTTTCCTGGTCGCCGCAACCGGCCAGTACCGCCGCCAGCAGGATGGCGGCCGAAAGCGATGCCTTGCGGGCCTGATGAAGGTTCTTCAAGATGACTCCTCGTGAATGATGCGTTGCTGCCGCTGCGTTACTGCCGCTGCATTACTGCCGATGCCTGTACCGGTCCCGGTTCAGGCCGGTGTCTCCATGGCCTGCGTTTCGAGAAATGCCGCGTAGGTGCGCCGCAAGCCTTCGCGCAGGGGGGTGCTGGCGCGCCAGCCCAGCGCATGCAGCTTCGATACGTCGAGCAGCTTGCGCGGCGTGCCGTCGGGGCGCGAGGTGTCGAACACGATGCGCCCCGCGTAGCCGACCACGTCGCTCACCAGCCCGGCCAGTTCGGCGATGCTGACATCCACACCGGTGCCCACGTTCAGGTGCGAATGCATGGGATCGGTGCTGCCGCGGTAGGCGTCAAGCGGAAGGTTCATCACGTGCACGCTGGCGGCGGCCATGTCGTCGACATACAGGAATTCGCGCATCGGCTTGCCGCTGCCCCAGATCGCGACCTCGGGCACGGCGCCCATCCTGGCCTCGTGGAAGCGCCGGATCATGGCCGGGATCACGTGGCTGTTTTCGGGGTGGTAGTTGTCGCCCGGTCCATACAGGTTGGTGGGCATGACGCTGCGGTAGTCGGTGCCGTACTGGCGGTTGTAGCTCTCGCACAGTTTAATGCCGGCGATCTTGGCGATCGCGTACGGTTCATTGGTCGGTTCCAGCTCGCCGGCCATCAGGTAGTCTTCCTGGATCGGCTGCTGCGCCATACGCGGATAGATGCAGGACGAGCCCAGGAACAGGAGCTTCTTCACGCCGGCGCGCCAGGCTTCGTGGACGACGTTCGTTTCCACCAGCAGGTTGTCGTAGATGAATTCGGCAGGATAGGTGTTGTTGGCGTGGATGCCGCCCACCCTGGCCGCCGCCAGGTAGACCTGGTCGATACGCTCGCTGCGGAAGAATGCACGCACCTGGGCCTGGTCGGTCAGTTCGAGTTCATCGTGGCTGCGCATGACGAGGTTGGCGTGGCCGCGCGCCTGCAGTGCGCGCACGATGGCCGAGCCGACCAGGCCGCGATGACCGGCCACATAAATGCGGGGATCTGGAAGATTCAAGCTGCCCTCCTGATGGATACGAGGTCTCGTTTGCGGCAAAAAATGCGAAGCAGCAAGCCCGTCCGCACACCCGTACGGTTGGGCACAATACCGTTGCAAGCCTACCCGTCGAACGCAGCGCAACCTTTGACAAGGATCGAAGCGCGCAAAGGCCGAGAAATGAACTCGGAGCTCCCTCAGCTGTCACGCGGCGGCGCTTCGTTTTAAAACGCGTTCTCACGCGTCAAAACAACCTTGACTGTCTTTAAAATGATCCACAGGTCCAGCCACAGCGACCAGTTGCGCAGGTAGTCGAGGTCGTGCTGGATGCGCGCTTCCATCTTGTCGAGCGTGGCCGTTTCGCCGCGCAAGCCGTTTACCTGGGCCCAGCCGGTAATGCCCGGCTTGACCTTATGGCGCAGCATGTAGCCCTTGATCAGTTTCCTGTACTGCTCGTTGTGGGCGACGGCATGCGGACGCGGCCCGACAATGCTCATGCGCCCCTGCAGCACGTTGACGAATTGCGGCAACTCGTCGAGCGAGGTGCGGCGCAGGAAGCGACCGATCGGCGTCACCCGGCCGTCGTTGCGGCGTGCCTGGACGATGTCCTTGCCGTCGTCCATGACCGTCATCGAGCGGAACTTGTAGACCCAGATTTCATCCCCGTACAGGCCGTAGCGGCGCTGCTTGAAGATCACCGGCCCCGGCGAGGTCCACTTCACCGCGGCCGCCACCGCCAGCATCAGGGGCGCCAGCCCGACCAGGATGACGCTGGCAAGCACGATGTCGCTGACGCGTTTTACCAAGCCGTTCAGGCCCATGAAGGGCGTCTCGCGGATCGCGATCACCGGCATGCCGCCGACGTTGTCGAAGCGTGCCTGCATCAGGTCGAACACGTAGACGTCGGGCAGGAAATATACCGAGGCGGTGGTGTCCTGGAGCTCGTCGATCAGGCGCCGGATGCGTGGCTGCGCCGATACCGGCTGGCTGATGAAGATCAGCTTGATGTTGTGTGCGCGCACATACTGGCTCAGGTCCGACATCCTGCCCAGCATCGGGTGCCGCAAGCCGGGCGGATGGCGCTCGCCGGCGCGGTCGTCGAAGAAACCGTGCACCTGCATGAACAAGTTTGGTTGGCGGTCGCAGATGGCGGCGAACTTCAGGCCGACGTCGTTGGCGCCGACAATCACGGTTGACCGCACTTCGCGGCTGCGTCCGGGCCGGCCGGCTGCCAGCCGCACCGCGATATGGCAAACCAGCAAGGTACTGGGCGCGGCGATCGCCCAGGCCAGCAGGACCCGCGCGTCGTAATAGTATTTCAGGCCGCTGGCCGAGCCGAGGAAGTAAAGCACGCCCACCGTGAGGCACCAGCCGAACAGGGTATCGCGCGCATACGCCAGCATGCGCCCGCTGCGCCAGGTGCGATAAGGGTCGATGTGCTGGTAGACGGCCGAGGAAATGAAGAAGGCCAGGATCATCAGCACCAGCAAATAGCCGGAAAACGGTTCGTTGAAGACCATCGACGACACGTACAGCGACCCCATGATGATCAGGGGATCAAGCACGCGCTGGAAAAACGAGATGATCGGAATGTCGTTGACCGTCATTGCCTGGTCTTCAGAACTGTCCGCTGGCGTTGACGGCAAACGAATGCGACTCGAACTTGCCGATGCCAAGCAGGCGCGAGCCGCTGCGCGCCTGGTAGAACCAGCCGGCCGACAGCGAGACGGCTTGCCGCGGCGCCCAGGTCGCCTTCAGGCTGGCGGTGCGCAGCGCATCGTCCAGGCCGCCGGCGGCGGGCAGCGCCGCGCGCGCATTGTAGGCGCGCTTCTCGTAGGCCGCGTCGGCCTCTACGCGCAGCTTGGCGCGCGCATCCCAGGTAGCGCCGGCGCTCGCCCCCTTGTTCAGGGTATAGCTGACGAGCGTGCTTTCGATCGGCGCGAAGTCGCGCCAGAGCGAGGCGCGGTAATGCAGCTTGCCGCTTGGGTCGTGCAGCAGCGTCACCCGCCCGTTGGCGCCGCTCGTGCGTCCGCTGCCGAACGAGGGCTGCTCGCGCCGCGCATAGCCGGCCAGCGCCTGGACCGTGGTGGCGCCACTCGCCTTCCAGTCCACGCGCGCCTTCAGTTCGTCCTGGGTGAAGTCGTCGGTGAGCGGACTGAGGGAAAACGGGCGCCGGTTCGGATAGCTGCCCTCGATGCGGCGCAGCACCAGCCCGACCGCGCTGCCGCTGCGGGCCAGGTAGCGCCCTTCGAGCTCGGCCACGTCTTCGGTACGGTCGTTGAAGGCCTGGGCCGCCAGGTCGTAGTCATACTTGTCGCGCGAAAAGGCGGCGTGCGCTTCCCAGCGCGGATGCAGTTTCCAGCCGCCCTCGAAAAAGCCGCGGCGCTGCTTGCGCAGGTTGCGCTGGTCGCTGCGAAAGTCGGTGTACGGCGCCAGCGTCTGCGCATGCACGACGCCGAGCTGGCCCTCGAAGCGGTTGCCGAGCTGCCAGTACCAGGTGCCCTGGATGTCGCGGCCGTCGTAGTCGAGCTGGCGGAAATGGTCGAACTTGACCTTCGACAGCTTGGCATGGGCCACCAGGCGCTGGCGGCTGATCGTGCGGTCGTAGACGGCGCCGGCTTCCAGGGTGCGCCAGGAATCGGAGCGCTGGTTATCGAAGGCCGGCGCGTCGTCGGGAATGCGCAGCAGATTGTCGTCGTAGGCCCAGCCGATGCGGCCGTACAGGTCCAGCCCGGTGCCCGGCACGGCAAGTGCGGGACCGCAAACGAGTACCCCGGCCAGGAGCACAGGCGGGCGCAGGCAAAATCGCGACATGATGTTCGTCTCGGAAAGCGCTGCGTCGGACGGGAAACCGGCGCCGCTTTCCAGCGCCGCGCATGCCGGCGGCGATGGCAGGGAGGCGAGCGCAGCGGTTCCGGCGCGGACCGGAGCAGCGGCGGTCCGACACGCCAAGGCCGATACTGACGAAACCCCTGAAATGCGATCTGTGCTGGATCAACGCGACCGGGGTTGCGCGTTGGCGCCCCCCGGGATCGCAGCCGGGTCAGGCGTCGCCGCGGGCGCGCGCCTCGATCTGCTCCCAGCGCTCCAGCGCTTCCATCAACTGCTCGTCGATCTCGCTGAAGCGCGCGTTGATGCGGCGCGCGTCGGCCGGATTGGTTTTATAGAAGTCCGGCGCGTTCAGCTGGGCCGTGATCAGGGCCTGTTCGTCCTCGAGCGAAGCGATCAGCTTGGGCAGCTCTTCCAGCTCGCGCTGCTCCTTGTAGCTCAGCTTCACTTTCTTGGCGCCAGATGCCGCCGCCGGGGCCTCGGCAGCCGGTGCCGGCGCGGCCTTGGCTGCAGCCGGGGCCGGGGCGGCCGTCTTCGGCTCGATTGCCTTGACCCGCTCCCAGTCGCTATAGCCGCCCACGTATTCGCGCCACTGGCCCTGTCCTTCGGCCACGATCACCTGGGTCACGACATTGTCGAGGAAGGTGCGGTCGTGGCTGACCAGGAACACGGTGCCGGTGTACTCTTCCAGCAGCTCTTCCAGCAGTTCCAGGGTGTCGATGTCGAGGTCGTTGGTCGGTTCGTCCAGCACCAGGCAGTTGGCCGGCTTGGCGAACAGGCGCGCCAGCAGCAAGCGGTTGCGCTCGCCGCCGGACAGCGACTTCACCGGCGAACGCGAGCGTTCCGGTGCGAACAGGAAATCGTTCAGGTAAGTCATGACGTGCTTGCGCTGGCCATTGACCTCGACCCAGTCGCTGCCCGGAGAAATCGTGTCGGCCAGGCTGGCCTCCTCGTTCAGCTGGGTGCGCATCTGGTCGAAGTACGCCACGTTCAGCTTGGTGCCGAGGCGGGTCGTGCCGCTGTCGGCGCTTTCCTCGCCGAGGATCATCTTCAGCAGCGTGGTCTTGCCGGCGCCGTTCGGGCCGATCAGGCCGACCTTGTCGCCGCGCAGGATGGTGCCCGTGAAGTTGGTAACGATCACCTTTTCGCCATACGCCTTGGACACGTTTTCCAGTTCCGCCACGATCTTGCCCGAACGCTCGCCGGTGCCGACGTCGAGCTTGATCTGGCCTTGCGTCTCGCGCCGAGCGGCGCGCTGCAGGCGCAGGGCTTCCAGGCGGCGCACGCGGCCTTCGTCGCGGGTACGGCGCGCCTGCACGCCCTTGCGGATCCACACTTCTTCCTGGGCCAGGAACTTGTCGAACTTGGCATTCTCCACTTCCTCGTTCGCCAGCAGTTCGCGCTTGCGTTCCTGGTAGGTCGAGAAATTGCCGGGGAACGAAAGCAGACGCCCACGGTCGAGTTCGATGATGCGGGTCGCCACGTTGTCGAGGAAGCTGCGGTCGTGGGTAATGAACAGGACGGAGCCGCGGAATTCGCGCAGCAGGCCTTCCAGCCACATGATGGACTTGAAGTCGAGGTGGTTGGTCGGTTCGTCGAGCAGCAGCACGTCGGGTGCCGAGACCAGGGCGACGGCCAGCGCCACGCGCTTTTGCATGCCGCCCGAGAGCGTGCCCATTTTCGCATCGCGCGCCAGGCCCAGGCGGTCGAGGGTGGTGTCGACCTTGTTGCCCAGGTTCCAGCCATCGGTGGCGTCGAGTTTCACCTGGATCACATGCATGCGCTCCATCAGCGCCTCGTCGTCGCCCTGGCCGAACTGGCCGGTCAGCGCTTCGTATTCGGCCAGCATGCCTTGCAGCTCGCCCATGCCGGCGGCCACCGCGTCGAACACCGTCGACTCCGGATCGAAGGTCGGCTCCTGCTCGACATAGGCGATCTTCAGGCCCTGCTGCATGACCAGCAGGCCATCGTCGAGCTTGAAGCGGCCGGCGATGGTTTTCAGGAGCGAGGACTTGCCGGTGCCGTTGCGGCCGATCAGGCCGACGCGCTCGCCGGTTTCAAGGGAAAAATCCGCGTGGTCGAGCAGTGCGACGTGGCCAAATGCCAATTGCGCGGACGTAAGGGAAATGACAGCCATAATCTGTGTGCGGGCCGCTCGACGCTCGTGGTCGAGCAGCGGCGCGGCGGAATCAATTGAAAGAAGCCGACATTGTACCGATTGCGGCACGCACACTTCCAAAGAATCCGCTTTCCTCGGCTATAATTGCACTCGGTTCACGATACCGGCCTGCCTTGCAGGGTCCGCTCGCCGAACTGCAGGCCTGTCCTGCTTTCGTGCCGCCCCGGCAGCACGCGCGTCCTCCCCGTAGCACAATGGATAGTGCACATGCCTCCTAAGCGTGGGATACTGGTTCGATTCCAGTCGGGGGGACCAAACCTCTCAGCGCCCGTCGCTCCACGGCCCGCTGCGCATCATCCAGCGCCGCACCACATTCTGCGGTTTCGGTTCCCGGAACAATTTCCACCACGTTTCATCCGCAATGCCGCGTCCCGAGGCCAGTTGCAGCACGTCCACGTCTCCGCCCGAATTCACCTCGATGGTTTGCGGCCCCTGGTCAGTGAACGCGATGTCCCAGGACTGGTACATGATCCCCGGGAACAAGGGCGCGGCGCGCAGGCACATCGCGACCGCCTGCTGCCAGTCGGGCAGCGTGCAGCCGACGATCTGCTGGCCGGTATCCGGGTGCGCCGGGACCGGTTCCAGGCGTGAACCTTTCCTTCCGATGACATTGAACAGGACACCGGTATCGACGTCGATGGCGCCCAGCAGGTTGCCGGTGGCGCCATGCCGGAAATTATCGATCATGTTCTTGCCAACCGGGATACGCAGCACGGCACGGTGGACCAGCGGCCCGCTGTCGTCGACCAGCACCACCACGCGCGCCGTTGCCAGGCGCGGGCCGAAGCGTGCGTCGAGTTCCGGGTGCGGACGCGCCACGCTTTGCAGCATGATGCCTTCGCGGCTCAGCCAGCGCTTGAAATACTGGTCGACGGCGATGGTTTCGCCATTGCGCAGCTGCAGCTTGCCGTCGGCATAGCCATCGACCCAGACCGAGCCGGCGCCGCCGTTGCCGGCAATCGGCTTCATGAAGACCGGGAAGACCGCCCGGCTCGCCAGGTATTCGGTCACCTCCTCCACGGAGCGCAGCGACACAGCGCCGGGAAAGCTGCGCGTCGGATGGCCGATCGCCTGGATTGGGGGGAAGGGAAAATCGTGCAGGCGCAGGATGCCATAGGCAATCAATTTGTCCGCCGTCAGCGCCTGTGCACGCAGGTCGTTGTTCGACGTGGTGGCCGTCGACGACTTCTCGCCCAGGAACTGCGATTTTTCTTCCCAGCTCATGCCGGCCAGGCCGTACATGTCATACTCCTTGGGAGAGAGGCGGTTTGGCGGGCGGCGCAGCTGGGCCATTTCGTAAGCGCGTTTCATTCGTTGTGTCTCCGGGAAGCACTGTTCTTAATAAATTGCTATGTTAACCAGTGGGCGGGGGCTTGTCCAATCGAATGCACCATTCCGGGGAGGCATGATGCCTTGCCGGGCGCACCGCCGGTGCAGGCTTGCCTCATCCTGGTGCGGATAAACGGTATACATCGTTTGCCCGGTGCGATTGCGCACAAGCGTGCCCTGCCGAACATAAAGCCGCCGTATTCGCGGTTAGGATGGCCTTATCACTGATCTGGAGGACGGCATCCATGTTCGACTTCATCACGAATTTCTTGGAGAAAAGCGGCTATCTCGGCGTCTTTGCACTGATGGCGCTGGAGAATATCTTTCCGCCAATTCCATCCGAGATGATCATGCCCTTCGCCGGCTTCGTTGCCGCGCGCGGCGACCTGAACGTGGTGGGCGTACTGATCGCCGGCACTGCCGGTTCGGTGGTGGGCGCCCTGCCCTGGTACTACGCGGCCAAGGTGTATGGCTGCGAGCGCCTGAAGAAGCTGGCCGGGCGCCGCGCGCGCTGGCTGACGATCACGCCCGACGACATCGACAAGGCGCTCGACGCCTTCCACAAGCACGGCAAGAAGGCGGTGCTGTTCGGGCGCCTGGTGCCGGCGGTGCGCACCCTGATCTCGGTGCCGGCCGGGCTCGGCAACATGAACCTGGGCCAGTTCCTGCTGTATTCGACGATCGGCTCGCTGGCCTGGACCGGCCTGCTGACGGCGGCCGGCTTCCTGCTCGAGGACAATTACAAGGATGTGGCGAAATACGTCGACCCGGTATCGAAGACCATCCTCGGCGCGATGCTGGCCTGGTATTTGTACCGCGTGGTCACCTACAAGCCGGCGGCCAAGGAGTCGTCCCAAAAGCAGGAACAGCACGAACGCACCTGAGGACGCTGCCCCGCAATGAGCGGGCGCGGCGAGCCGGCGCGGCGAATTTTACGCGCCGCCGCGCTCGTCCAGCCCCGCCTTCATTGCACTGAGCAGTGCGATCAGGCGCTCCTTGTCCTGGGGCGCCACATGTCCCAGCAATTCCTCGACCCAGCCTTCGTGCACCCTCGCCATGGCGCCGAACGCCGCCTGGCCGGCCGCGGTGAGCCTGACGGCAAAGGCGCGCTTGTCCTGCGGGTCGGGCACGCGTTCCACCAGCCCCTCGCGTTCGAGCTGGTCGGTGATGCCGGTGATGTTGCCGCCGGTGACCATCATGCGCCGCGACAGTTCGCCCATGCGCAAACCCTCGGGATGGCGTTCCAGCTGGGCCATCAGATCGAAGCGCGGCAGCGTGATGCCGAAGCCGGCGCGCAGGCGGCTGCGGATCTCGTTCTCGATGCGCACGGTGCACGAGAGCATGCGCAGCCATAGCTTGAGCGACTGGTGGTGCTCGCTGCTCAAGCGTGTGGCCAGGTCGAGTCCCTGCGGTGTGCCTGTTCCCTGCCTGTTTTCATCCTGCATTCTGCGCCGGCGCCGCTTCGGCGCGTAGTTTGAAACGCTGCAGTTTACCGGTTTCGGTGCGTGGCAGTGCGTCGCGGAACACGATGCGTCGCGGATATTTGTACGGCGCGATCTGGCGCTTAACGAATTCCTGCAATTCGCGCTCCAGCGCCGCGCCCCCTTCCTGCCCGCCGCGCACGACCACGTGGGCCTCGACCACCTGCCCGCGTTCCTCGTCCGGGCGGCCGATGACCGCGCATTCGGCCACCGACGGGTGGCGCAGCAGCGCTTCCTCGACTTCGACGCCGGCGATGTTGTAGCCGGCCGAGATGATCATGTCGTCCATCCGCGCGCGGTAATAGAAATAGCCGTCGCCGTCCATTTCGTAGGCGTCACCGGTCAGGTTCCAGCCGTCCTGCACGTAGTCGCGCTGGCGCGGATCGGCCAGGTAGCGGCAGCCGGTCGGCCCCTTCACCGCCAGGCGCCCGATCACGCCTGGCCCCACCGGCTTGCCTTCGGCATCGAGCACGCAGGCCTGGTAGCCCGGCACCGGCCTGCCGGTGGCCCCAAGACGGATCGCGTCGCCGGCCGCGGAAATGAAGATGTGCAGCATCTCGGTGGCGCCGATGCCGTCGATCATGGCCAGGCCGGTCGCCGCCTGCCAGGCTTCGCGCGTGGCCAGCGGCAGCGCCTCGCCGGCCGACACCGTGCGCGTGAGGCTGGACAAATCGTGGCTCGCCGCCAGCTGCGCCATTTGGCGGTAGAAGGTCGGCGCCGTGAAGCAAACCGTGGCGTGCTCGGCGGCGATGGCGGCCAGCAGGGTCTCGGGCGTGGGCTTTTCGATCAGCACCGCGGCCGCACCCACGCGCAGCGGGAACAACAGCAGCCCGCCCAGGCCAAAGGTGAAGGCCAGCGGCGGGGTGCCGATGAAGATGTCGTCGCCGCGCGACTCCAGGGTGTGCACCGGGAAGCAATCGCAGATCGCCAGCAGATCGCGGTGGAAATGCATCGTGCCCTTCGGGACGCCGGTAGTGCCCGAGGTGAAGCTGATCAGGCAGACGTCGTCCGCCGCGGTGTCGGTGGCCGCGAACGGGTCGCCGTGGCGCGCCATCAGGTTTTCCAATGCGGCCGGGTTGCCGGGGGCGTCGAACAACGTTACCGGCGGCGCGCCTTCGCCCAGGACTTCGTGCAGGGCGTCGATTTCGGCGCGCAGGCCGGCGGCGCACAGCACCGCGTTGACCCGCGCCTTGGCGGCGATGGCGCCGAGTTCGCGCGCGCGCAGCAGCGGCATGGTCGGCACCGCGATGCAGCCGGCCTTGAACACGGCCAGGATCGCCGCCGCCATGGCCGGGCAATTCGCGCCGCGCAGCAGCACGCGGTTTCCCGGCACCAGGTGCAAATCGCGCAGCAGCACATGGGCGATGCGGTCGACCCGCGCCGCGAGCCCGGCATAGCTCAGGCGCTCGCCGGCGCCGATCAAGGCCGTGCGTTCGCCCCAGCCGCGCGCCAGCGCCGCGTCGAGCAGTTCGACGGCGCAGTTGATGCGCTGCGGGTAGCGCAGCGCCGGGAGATCGAACAGGAATTCGGGCCACTCGCCGGGTGGCGGAAGATGGTCGCGGGCAAAGCCGTCGACGTGCGAGGAAGGACTGAGTGCTGCTCTGGGTTCTACCGTCTGCGAGCTTGTCATGGTCGTCCCGGTTGGGTGATCAGCCAATATCCGGGAGATACTTTAAGTCTAAACGATCGTGCCGACAAGCGAATTGTCGGGATGGCCAGGCCCTGCAGTGCGAACCTGGATTCGGGACTCGGGGTCAGGCCCCGTCCACGCGCTGCGCCTGGCGTCCGACCGCTGTACTGGCCGCGGCCAGCGCCTCGGCCAGCGCGGCGGGCGCCATAGATGCGCGCGCCTGCGCCAGGCGCGCCGCCGCCGCGTGCAGGCCGAGCGTGACGCAGCCCTCTTCCAGGCGCGCCAGGCGCGCGCGCGCCGCCGGCGCATCGGCCAGCAGCGCCGCCAGGCCGGTTGCCGTGTCGTCGAGCTGGCGCGCCAGGCCGCCGAGGTAGAGCCGCAGGCGCGCCAGGTCGATGCCGAGGCGGCGCGCGCTGTCCTGCGGCGCCTCGGCCTGCCCCAGGGCCGCCAGCCAGGGCCGCAGTTGCTCCACGCGGAAGGGCTTGACCACGTAGCCGTCGGCCCCCAGCGCGGCCGCTTCGCTCATGCTGTCGCCGTCGTTGGCGGCCGAGACCAGCACGAAGGGCAGCGCGGCCAGCTGCGGGTGCGCCTTGACCCGCGCCAGCAGCTCGGTGCCCGACAGGTGCGGCATGCGCAGGTCGCAGAACACCATGGCCGGACGCAGGCCGGCCTCGAGCTGGCGCCAGGCGTCGGCGCCGTCTTCCGCTTCCAGGATCTCGAACCGGCCGCAGGTATCGACCAGATGCATCAGCATCATGCGCGAGACCACGTCATCGTCGACGACCAGCACCTGGGGCATGGGCGCCGGCGCCGCCGGCATGATGTTACTTGTTGAAGACATCGGTTCGGAGGATCAGGTAAGGGAGGTGTCGAAGGCGTCGAGCAGCGCATCCAGGCGCGGCAGGCCGGCGCGCAGTTCGTCGCGGCGGCCGCTGTCGGCCGCCTTTTCCAGGCGCGCGCAGAGCACCGCCAGTTCGCGCGCACCAAGGTGGCCGGCGCTGCCGCGCAAGCCGTGCAGCACGCGTGCGCAGGCCTCGTCGTCGCCGTCGTCGAGCGCGGCGCGCAGCTCGCGGCGGCGGCGCGGCAGGTCGGCGGCAAAGGCGGCGCGCAGCCGGGCCTGGAGGTCGCCGGCCGGATGCTCCGCAGCTGGAGCCGGGGCAGCCTCCGCCGGCGGCGCCTCCTCCGGCGCGATCCCGAACAGGGCGTCGAGTTCGGCCGTCGTCGGCGCCGCTGCTGGTGCCGATGGCGGCAGCGGCGCCGCCATCGGCACCAGCGCGATGCCGCGCGCCAGCTGGCGTTCGATGGCCAGGCCGAGCTGGCGGTGCAGGGCCGCCTCGTCGATCGGCTTGGTGAGGAAGGCGTCCATGCCGCAGGCCAGGTAGCGGTCGCGGTCTTCGTTGCTGGCGTTCGCCGTCAGCGCCACGATCATCACGCGCGGGTCGAGCACCGGCGCGTCGAGCGTGCCGCCGGCGCGGATCAGGCGCGTGGCGGTGGCGCCGTCGATCTCCGGCATGCGCCCGTCCATCAGCACGATGTCGTAGTGCGTGCGGGCGCAGGCCGCCACCGCCAGTGCGCCGTTCTCGACCACGTCGATGCTGTGGCCCATATCCTCGACCATCATGCGCGCGATGATCTGGTTGGTGGCGAAGTCCTCTGCGCACAGCACATGCAGGCGGTGGGTGTGGGGCAGGAAGACCGCAGGTTCGGCCCGGGCCGGTTCGATGCCTTCGTCGAACGGCAGCACGAAGCTGAAGGTGCTGCCCTTGCCAGGCTCGCTGTGCGCCTCGATCGTCCCGTTCATCAGCTCGACCAGCTGGCGGCAGATCGCCAGCCCCAGGCCGGTGCCGCCGTAGCGGCGCGTGGTGGTGGCGTCGGCCTGCTCGAACTTCTGGAACAGGCGCGGCAAGGCCTCGGCGGCGATGCCGATGCCGGTGTCCTGCACCGAAAAGCGGATGAAGTGCGGAGTCCTGTCCTGCTCGAGGTCCTCCGTGCAGGCCTGGTCCTCGGTCCGGCGCTCGACGCGCAGCAGCACCTGCCCGGCCGGCGTGAACTTGAAGGCATTCCCGACCAGGTTGACCAGCACCTGGCGCAGCCGGGTCGGGTCGCCGCGCACGAAGCGCGGCAGGTCGGGCGCCAGCTCGATCGCGAAGTCGATGCTGAGGGCGGCGGCCTGCTCCTCGAACAGGGCGGCCACGTTGCCGATGGCCGCGTCGAGCCCGAAGTCGATGGTCTCGACGGTGAGCTTGCCGGCCTCGATCTTGGAAAAGTCGAGCAGGTCGTTGATGATCGCCAGCAGCGCCTCGGCATTCGCCTGGCCGCGCGCGATCTGCTCGCGTGTGCTTTCTTTTAATTGGCCGTCGCGCAGGGCGAAGCCGAGCATGCCGATCACGCCGGCCAGCGGCGTGCGCATCTCATGGCTCATGTTGGCCAGGAACTCGGACTTCTGGCGTGCGGCGTCCTCGGCGCGGCGCGCGGCCAGCTGCAGGCGGCGCTCGTTCTCGTGCAGGGCGCGGTTCGCCTCGCCCAGTTCGATGGTGTTCTGGCGCACCTGCTGCTCGCGCTCGCGCAGCTCGGCGGTCTGGCGTTCGAGCAGGCGGTTCTGCAGCCCGATTTCCTCGGTGCGGGCGCCGACCTGGCGCTCCAGGCGCAGCTGCTGGCGGTGCAGGCTGCCGATGCGCAGGCGGTAGCCGCCGTAGCCGGCGCTCAGCAGCATCAAGGCGCCGGCGACGCGGAACCACCAGGTGCCCCAGGCCGGCGGCTCGATCACGATTTCCAGCGTGGCCGGGGTCTCGCTCCAGACACCGTCCTTGTTGGCGGCGCGCACATGGAACACGTAGCGGCCCGGGTCGAGGTTGGTGTAGGTGGCAAAGCGCTTGCTGGCGTCGGCACTCACCCAGGCCTGGTCGAAGCCCTCGAGCTTGTAGGCGAAGCGGTTGCGCTTCGGCGCCGCATAGTGCAGGGCCGAGAACTCGAGCGAGAACACCGAGTGCCTAGAGGACAGCGTGATCGAGCGCGCATTCTCGATCGGGCCGTCGAGCAGCTCGGGCCAGGCCTGCTGTACCGGGCGGTTGAAGATCTGGAAGCCGGTGATCACGGCGCGCGGCGGAATGCGGTTGTAGCGCAGCGCGCGCGGGTCGAAAGCGGTGATGCCGTTGAAGCCGCCGAAGTACAGGCTGCCGTCGGGCGCGCGCGCCGCCGCCGCGTCGAAATAGGCGCCGTCGACGGTGCCGTCGGCGGCCGTGTAGCTGCGCCAGGTGTTGGTGGCAGGGTCGAAGCGCGACAGGCCGTTGGTGGTGCTGATCCAGATTGCGCCGTCGGCGTCTTCCAGCATCGCTGCCACGGCGTCGTCGACCAGGCCGTCGCGCATGGTGTAGCGGACAAAACTGACCGAGCCGTCGGCGGCCGTCACCATCTTGTTCAGGCCGACCGCGGTGCCGACCCAGACGTTGCCGGCGCGGTCTTCCATCAGGTAGTGGATCTCGTCGTGGCTCAGGCTGGTGGGGTCGTAGCCGTCGTGGCGGAAATGGCGGAAGCGCCCGCTGGCGCGGTCCAGCAGGTCGAGACCATTAAAGGTGCCGACCCAGAGCCGCCCGCGCCGGTCTTCCAGCACCGGGCGCACCGAATTGTCGGACAAACTGGCCTGGCGCGCCGGATCGTGGCGGTAGCTGGTCACCTGGCGCGTGGCCGGGTCGAGCATGTGCAGGCCGCCCTTGGTGGCGATCCACACCATGCCGTCGCGGCCCAGGCTCATGGCGCGCACGTTGTTGGCGTTCGCCCCGTTCCTGTCGTTTGCCGCCAGTACCTGGCGCACGAAGCGCCCCGTCTTCGGATCGAAGCTGGTGATGCCGGTGCGCCCGCCGACCCAGAGCAGGCCCTGGCGGTCGCGCACCACGGCGTTCACGGTGTTGTCGATCAGGCTGTTCGGGTTGCCCGGCTCATGGCGCCAGATGCGGTTGGCCTGGCCGGGCGCGGCCGGGTCGTACAGCTGCAGGCTGGTGGTCGAGGCCAGCCACAGCTTGCCGCTGCCGTCGTTCTCGATGCCCCTGACGCGGTTGTCGGCCGTGGCGGCGCCGTCGCGCTCGCGCACGATGCGCGCGAAGCCGCCGCTGCCCAGGTCCACGCGCGACACGCCGGCATACCAGGTGCCGGCCCAGAAGGTACCGACGCGGTCGCGGTAGAGCGCGGCGATGTGGTTGTCGGCCAGGCTGTGACTGTCGGCGACCACCTGGCGGTGCACCTCGAAACGCGCCTGCGCCGCGTCCCAGCGGTACAGGCCTTCGTCGTGGGAGCCGACCCACACCTGGCCCTGGGCGTCCTGGTAGAGCGCGCTGATCCAGGCGCGCGGGATGCCCTCCTGCGGCCCGAGGCGCTGGCGCCGTCCGACTTCCGGTCCGGCCAGGGCCATGCGCTCGAGGCCGCCGAGAGAGCCGATCCACAGGGTGTTGGCGGCGTCCACCAGCAGCGCATGTACGGTCTCGTGCGCGGTCTCGTGCGCGGTCTCGCGCGCGGCCTCGCGCGGCTCCGGCCTGCCGCTGCCGTGGTGCTCGAAGCGCTTCAGCGCCAGGTCGAAGCTGTCGACGCCGGCCGTGGTGCCGATCCACAGCAGGCCGCTGCGGTCGAGCGCCAGCGCATTGATGTCGTCGCTGGCCAGGCTGTCGGGGTCGCCCGGCACGTGGTGCCAGGTGGTGAAGCGGCCGCTGGCGACGTCGAAGTGCTGCAGGCCGTCGCCGGTGCCGAGCCAGAAACCGCCCTTGCCGTCGTCGATGATGGCGCGCACGTGGCGGTTGCCGTTGCCGCGCCGGGCCGGCTCCTCGGGCAGGAAGTGCTGGAAACCCTGGGTCGCCGCGTCGTAGCGCGCCAGGCCGCCGTCGGTGCCGACCCAGAGCCGCCCTTCGCGGTCGACGTGCAGCACGCGGATCCAGTTGCTGGGCAGGGTGGCGGGGTCGCCGACGGCGTTGCGGAAATTGACGAAGCGGTAGCCGTCGAAGCGCGACAGGCCGTTCTGGGTGCCGAACCACATGAAGCCGTCGCTGTCCTGGGCCATGGCCAGCACCGATTCCTGGGCCAGGCCATCCTCGACGCTCAGGTGCTCGAAGCGCATGGTCGGGGCCGGCGCGCTCCAGGCCGGGGCCGGCGCGCCGAACCCGCCGGCCACGGCCAGCAGCAGGATGAACAGCAGCGCCTTCATGCGGAAAGCAGCGCCCGCTGCAAGGTACATGCAAACGCAAGGCAGGCGCTAGCAGGGCAGGCAGCTGGCGCCCCTGCCCTGTTCACGGCCGATCGACTTGTCTGTTCCCTATCCACTCCGTAAGGGTAGCAAACAAAGTGAGTCTAGAGGGAAATTATTGCTCTCCGATCAATCGTTTCCTGCATTTTTGCAGACTTTTAGTCTCCTTTTGCAACGCCCTCGCGGCGCGGGTCGGCGCCGCCGAACCACCAGGACTCGCCATGGATGGCCATGCGCATGATGCCGTGCAGGCCCGAGTTCTGCTCGGTCTGCTGGACCTTGTGGCCGCGCGCCTTCAGGGCGTCGACGGTGGCCTGCGGGAAGCGGCCGGCCTCGATCTCGGTCGGGCCGTTGCGGCTGCCGAAGTTCGGCAAGGCGATCGCCTGCTGCATGTTCAGGCCCCAGTCGAGGGTGCCGACCAGGGTCTTGGCGACGTAGTTGATGATGGCCGGGCCACCGGGCGAGCCGACCGCCAGCACCAGCTTGCCCGTCCTGGTGTCGAAGACGATGGTCGGCGACATGGCGCTACGCGGACGCTTGCCCGGCTCGACGCGATTCGCCACCGGGCCATCCTTGTCGCGCGCCGCGAAGCTGAAGTCGGTAAGCTGGTTGTTCAGGATGAAGCCATCGACCATCTGGCGCGAGCCGAAAGCGTCTTCCACGGTCGTTGTCATCGACAGCCCGGCGCCATGGCCGTCGACCACCACCAGGTGCGAGGTCGACGGCGTCTCGATGGCGTTGTCCTTGCCCCAGAGCCAGGCCGTTTCCATGCCCGGCGGATTGCCGGCCGGCGCCTCGCCCATCGACTTTTCGCCGATCAGGGCGGCGCGTTTCGCCATGTAGGCCTTGTCGATCAGGCCGGGCAGGCCGCGGCCCGGCAGCGGCACGAAGTCGGTGTCGGCGGCGTAGCGGTTGCGGTCGGCGTAGGCCAGGCGGCCGACTTCCGAGAACAGGTGCACGGCGTCGGCGCCTGGCACGCCGTTCGTGGGCGCGAGTGCGCGCATGTCGCGCGTTTCGAACATGGCCAGCATCTGGGCCACGGCGATCCCGCCCGAGGATGGCGGCGGCATGCCGCACACGGTGTACACGCGGTAGTCGCTGCAGACCGGCTCGCGCACCTTCGGGCGGTAGTCGGCAATGTCTTTCGCGGTGAGCAGGCCCGGGTTGGTCGGGTGTGCCTTGACCTTGGCGGCGATGTCGCGCGCGATGTGGCCCTTGTAGAAGGCGTCGGCACCGCCGCCCGCGATCTCGCGCAGGGTCTTGGCCAGGGCCGGGTTCTTCAGCAGGTAGCCGACCGGGCGCGGGTTGCCCTCCTTGTCGTAAAAGTAGGCGGCGGCCGTCGGGTCCTTGCGGATATGGGCGTCCCACATCAGCATGCCGTTCAGGCGAGCGCTGACCGGGAAGCCGCGCTCGGACAGGCGGATCGCCGGCCCGAACAGGGTTTTCCAGGGCAGCTTGCCGTGCTGCTTGTGGGCCAGTTCCAGCATGCGCAGCACGCCCGGTGCGCCGACCGAGCGCCCGCCGACCACGCCGGCGGTGCGCGAAAGCGGCGTGCCGTCCGGCTTTTCGAACAGGTGCTCGTCGGCCGCCATCGGCGCGGTTTCGCGGCCGTCGAAGGCCTGCGTTTTCTTGCCGTCGTAGTGAACCAGGAAGGCGCCGCCGCCGATGCCCGAGCTTTGCGGCTCAACCAGGGTCAGCACCATTTGTGTGGCGATGGCGGCGTCGATGGCGCTGCCGCCCTTCTTAAGCATCTCGTAGCCGGCCTCGACCGCGAGCGGATTGGCGGCGGCGACCATGTACTTCTTCGCGGCCCAGCCGGCCTTTTCTTCGTAGCCGGTGGCGATCTCGGGGGCGCGCTGGGCGGTGTCCTGGGCCGCGGCTGGGCGCTCCGCCGTCTTCTGGGCAAACGCCGGGCTGGCGGGCAAGGTGACGCCGGCCAGGGTGGCCATGGCGGACAACAGCGCGGCGCTGGCGCGCATCTTCAACTTGATCATCGATTCTCCAAAAAGCAAAACGGGCGTGCGACCAGGGCCGCACGCCCGATACCGTCTGGCATCCTACATCAAATTGTCAAACGGCTCATGGCACCATGTAAAGTGCTCAGAGAGCGTCTTTACTTCGGCTGCATGCGGATCGCGCCGTCGAGGCGGATCGTTTCGCCGTTCAGCATCACGTTTTCGATGATGGCCTTGGCCAGGTGCGCGTATTCCTTCGGCATGCCGAGACGCGGCGGGAACGGCACCATCTTGCCCAGCGAATCGCGCACTTCCTGCGGCATGCCCATCAGCATCGGGGTCTCGAAGATGCCCGGGGCGATCGTCATCACGCGGATGCCGCTGCGCGCCAGGTCGCGCGCCATCGGCAACGTCATGCCGGCCACGGCCGCTTTCGAGGAACCGTAGGCCGCCTGGCCGATCTGGCCGTCGAAAGCCGCCACCGAGGCGGTGTTGATGATGATGCCGCGCTCGCCGTATTCACCCGCTTCGGTATTGCCCATCGCTTCGGCCGCCAGGCGTGACATGTTGAAGGTGCCGACCAGGTTGATGTTCACCGCGCGCTGGAACACGTCCAGCGGGTGCGGGCCGTCCTTGCCCACGGTCTTCACGGCCGGGGCGACGCCGGCGCAGTTGACCAGGCCGCGCAGGGTGCCCAGGGCGAC
Source organism: Massilia sp. BAP21 (assembly GCF_057801335.1). Classification (NCBI taxonomy): domain Bacteria; kingdom Pseudomonadati; phylum Pseudomonadota; class Betaproteobacteria; order Burkholderiales; family Oxalobacteraceae; genus Massilia; species Massilia sp. BAP21. The sequence continues at coordinate 3,686,828 of NZ_CM173596.1, read as the reverse complement.
CGCCGCTGCCACCACCGCCTGGCCATCGGCCTCGGAGGTCACGTCGCAGCGCACGAACTGGCCGTTCAGTTCCGCCGCCAGGGCCGCGCCGGCCTCGGCCTGCACGTCGGCGATGACGACCTTGCCGCCGGCTTCGGTGATCATGCGCGCGGTGGCCGCTCCCAGGCCCGACGCGCCGCCGGTGACGATGAACACATTGTCTTGAATTTGCATGGTTTTCCCTTTTTGTCTCTGTGCGTTCGCTAGGACGCTTGGCTTTGACGTTTACGTAAACGTCAATCCACAGGATTGTAGCGAACTTTTGGCGGGAAAAGCCACCGCTGACTTAAAAGCATTGCACGTTGGCGCCGTTGCGCGTGCACAGGCGTCCTTCGCTGCTGACGCCGGCATTGCCGACATTCGTCTGGTAGGTCGTGCCGCCGCTGTCGGTGCAGGTGTTGCCGAGGCAACTGTTGAGCCGGGCGGAACTGGGCTGCGGCGCGGCCGGCGGGCCCACCGTAGGCGGGGGAGGCGTCACGACCGTATTCGGCGCCGGGTTCGACTGCCCTTCGGGCATGCGGGCAATCGATGACTGGACCGGGCGGCGCGGCGTGGCATTCGCCTGCTTCTTCGGCTCCTTGCCATCCGTCCTGGCCGGGGCCTGCTGCTGTGGCGCCGGGCGCGCCGACGGATCGGCTTCCTTGTGCGGCTGCTGTTGCGGCAGGCCGCCGGCTTTTTCTTCCTGGGCCTGCGGGGTCTGTTCCGGCTGGGCGCCGGGCTCGGCCCGGGTCGTCTGCGGATGCAGCACCGGGCCGTAGCTGGGGCCGGTGGCCGGGGCCGGCTGGCGCGCAGCCTGTCCGGCCTGGGCGGCCTGTGCGGCCTGGCGCTGTGGCTCGGGTTGCTGCCCGGACGGCGTTTGCGCGTGGGCCGGTTGCGCCGCGCTTGCGGCGGCCAGCGCCACCATCAGGGCCAGGGCGATTTGCGTGGCCCGGAAGGGCTTCGAGTGCTTGAGGTGGGGTGTGTGCTTCATGGCGTCCTCCATGCGGCCTGGGGCCGATACGGGGATTATCGGCCGCCCCTGCCCGCCATGGCGCGCGCCAGCATGGCCGCCGCGTCAAGTCCGTGTCAGTTTCGCGGTTTACGCTAAGGGGACAATCCGGCAATGTGCGTGATGATTGCCGCGACGATAATCACAACGATGGAGACGGCAATGCAGACAGTTCACGAGCTCTACCAGGCCAAACGCACCGACGCCGCGGGTGCGCTGGCGCACCTGCAGGACCAGGACATGATCATCGTGCCGACCGGGGTCGGCGAGCCGCCTGCCCTGCTCACGGCCCTGTCGGAAGCGCGCACGCGCTGGCAAGGCATCCGGGTGGCGCAGATCCTGGCGATGCGCAAGTACGGCTACTTCGAGCAGGACACGGCCCGGCACGTGCGCCACGCGGCGCTGTTCTTCGGCGGCGCCTCGCGCGGGGGTGGCCAGGGCGGCTGGTGCGACTTCATCCCGAATTATTTTTCCGAAATCCCGACCCTGATCGAGCGCGGCCTGATGCCGGCCGACGTGGTTTTCGCCATGGCGTCGAGCATGAATGCCCAGGGTTTCTTTTCGCTCAGCCTGGGCACCGACTACACCATGGCGGCGGTGGCCAAGGCGCGCGTGGTGGTGCTGGAAGTGAACCCGCATGTACCCTTCGCACATGGCCAGTGCCACGTGCACATTTCGCAGGTGACCGCGCTGATCGAGGACGACACGCCGATCCTGGAAGTGGGCCTGCCGGCGATCGGCGCGGTGCAGGAAGCCATCGGCAAGCACGTGGCCGACATGATCGAGGATGGCTCGACCCTGCAGATCGGCTATGGCGGCATTCCCGACGCCGTGGTGATGCAGCTGACCCACAAGCACGACCTCGGCATCCATACCGAGATGATCGGCGACGGCATCCTGAAGCTGGTCGAATGCGGCGCCGTGACCAACCGGCGCAAGACCCTCCTGCCCGGCAAGATGGTGGCCACCTTTGCGCTCGGCTCGCGCAAGCTCTACGACTTCATGCACCAGAACCCGATGCTGGAAATGCACCCGTCGAACTTCACCAACGACCCCTACATCGCCGGCCAGAACGACAAGCTGGTGTCGATTAACGCCAGTTTGCAGGTCGACTTGCTCGGGCAATGCGGCAGCGAAAGCATTGCCCACCTGCCCTATTCCGGCACCGGCGGCCAGGTCGACTTCGTGCGCGCCGCCAACCGTTCGCGCGGCGGCAAGTCCTTTATCGTGCTGCCCTCGACGGCAAAGGACGGCACCATCTCGCGCATCGTGCCCACGCTCACGTCGGGCACCCACGCCACCACCAGCAAGAACGACGTCAACTACGTGGTCACCGAATACGGCGTGGCCCAGCTGCGCGGCAAGTCGGCCAAGCAGAGGGCGCAGGAACTGATCGCGATCGCGCACCCGGACTTCCGCGGCTGGCTGCGCGAGGAAGCCGGCAAGATGTGTGTGTTCTGACGGGAAACCTGCGCCACCGCCCTGCCCGGCCGTGCCATGATGAGATCGACGCCGCATTGGCCGGCACCATCATGGAGGCAGGATGAGCAAGGAACTTGGCATTACCCAGGACGATCACGTGCGCGGCGGCAGCGGCGCCGTGGTCACGCTGGTCGAATACGGCGATTTCCAGTGCCCGTATTGCGCCCGCGCGCACGCGGCGCTGGGCGAATTGCGGCGCCAGCACGGAGACCGCCTGCGGCTGGTCTACCGGCACCTGCCGCTCTCAGACCTGCACCCGCTCGCCCAGCCGCTGGCGGAAGCCGCCGAGGCCGCTGGCGCCCAGGGCAAGTTCTGGGAGATGCACGATGCGCTGTTCGAGAACCAGGGCATGCTGGACGAGGACGCCCTGCCCGCGCTCGCCGCCGCCATGGGGATCGATGCCGGGCGCTTGCGCGACGAGTTCGAGAGCGGGCGGTATCGCGACAAGGTGCTGGCGCAAGCGGAAGCCGGACGCGCCGCCGGAGCCAGCGGAACGCCGAGTTTCTTCATCAATGGCGAGCGCTACCATGGGGATTCGGACCATGCGTCGCTGGCGCAGGCGATCGACGAGGCCATGCAGCAGCGTTGAAGCTGGTTTGCATCCACGTTGGCGCAGCGTCGACGCAGTATTGATTGGCGCAGCGTCGACGCAGTCTTGACGCTGCACTGCGTTGGCACAGTGTTAACGCCTGCGCTGCGTTGACGCCGGCGTGATCGGCCCTGGCGGCCAACGTTGGCAGCAATGCTTAGGTCGGTTAGTTACAATTTTGTAGCCTGCGTTCCGGTGCCGGCTTGCGTTACGAACATTGCCGTATGCTGGACGCGTGGACGGCAAAGCCGTCCACCCTACCGCCTTGCCGGCCTCTCCTTCAAGGCTGGGTTCTAGGCTGTTCAGCAGCAACCCGTGTCGGAGTCACCGACGGCGCCGTGGTCGTGTGCGCCGGCTTGCGCATCTGCGCGAGCTGGGGCTCGGACACCGCGATCCAGCCCGCCGCCGGCAACAGCGGCACCAGCAGCAGCGCGACGATGTTGATGATCTTGATGAGTGGGTTCACCGCCGGGCCGGCCGTGTCCTTGTAGGGGTCGCCCACGGTGTCGCCGGTCACGGCCGCCTTGTGCGTGTCGGAACCCTTGCCGCCGTAGTTGCCGTCCTCGATGTATTTCTTGGCGTTGTCCCAGGCGCCGCCGCCGGTGGTCATCGAGATCGCCACGAACAGCCCGGTGATGATGGTGCCCATCAGCAGCCCGCCAAGCGCGGCCGGCCCCAGCAGCATGCCGACCAGGATCGGCACGATCACCGGCAGCAGCGACGGCACCACCATTTCGCGGATCGCCGAGGCAGTGAGCATGTCCACCGCCTTGTCGTATTCCGGCTTGCCGGTGCCGGCCATGATGCCGACGATGTCGCGGAACTGGCGCCGCACTTCCACCACCACCGCGCCCGCCGCGCGCCCCACTGCTTCCATCGCCATCGCCCCGAACAGGTAGGGAACCAGGCCGCCGATGAACAGGCCGACGATCACCATCGGGTTCGACAGTTCGAAGACGACGGACTTGCCGACCGAATCGAGCGCGTGGGTGTAGTCGGCGAACAGCACCAGCGCCGCCAGGCCGGCCGAGCCGATGGCATAGCCCTTGGTGACCGCCTTGGTGGTGTTGCCCACCGCATCGAGCGGGTCGGTAATCGCGCGCACTGAATCCGGCATGCCGCTCATTTCGGCGATGCCGCCGGCGTTGTCGGTGATCGGGCCATAGGCGTCGAGCGCGACGATGATGCCGGCCATCGACAACATCGAGGTAGCGGCAATCGCAATGCCGTACAGGCCGCCCAGCTGGAAGGCGACCAGGATGGCGATGCAGACCGCGAGCACCGGGTAGGCGGTGGACTTCATTGACACGCCCAGGCCGGCGATGATGTTGGTGCCATGGCCGGTGGTCGACGCTTCGGCGATGTGGCGCACCGGCTTGAAATCGGTGCCGGTGTAGTACTCGGTGATGTAGACCATGAGGCCGGTCAGCACGATGCCGACCACCGCGCAGCCGAGCATGCTGCCGCGCATGGCTTCGTCGCCCCAGACCAGCCAGGTGACGACGGCGAAGCCGATCAGCGACAGGCCGGCCGCCCACCACAGGCCGGTGTACAGGGCCGACATGATCTTGCGCCCCGGCTTGTGGCGCACCATGGCGCAGCCGACGATGGAACCGAGGATGGACACCGCCCCCAGCAGCAGCGGATACAGCATGGCTTCGCCGGCGCCGTCGACGATCATCAGCGCGCCGAGCAGCATGGTGGCAATCAGGGTGACCACGTACGTTTCGAACAGATCGGCCGCCATGCCGGCGCAGTCGCCGACGTTGTCGCCCACGTTGTCGGCGATCACCGCCGGGTTGCGCGGGTCGTCCTCGGGAATGCCGGCTTCGACCTTGCCGACGAGGTCGGCGCCGACGTCGGCGCCCTTGGTGAAGATGCCGCCGCCCAGCCGCGCGAAAATGGAGATGAGCGAAGCGCCAAAGGCGAGGCCGATCAGGGGCTTGATGACGTCATGGCGCGAAAGGGCTGCGTCGCCATTGGCGGACAGGGCCCAGTAGAACAGGGTCACGCCCAGCAGGCCGAGGCCGACCACCAGCATGCCGGTGATCGCCCCGCCCTTGAAGGCGACGTCGAGCGCCTCGTTCATGCCCTTGGCAGCGGCTTGGGCGGTACGCACGTTGGCGCGCACCGAGACGTTCATGCCGATGAAGCCGCAGGCGCCGGACAGCACCGCGCCGGCGAGGAAGCCGCCCGCGGTCCAGGCGCCCAGCAAAAAGTAGATGGCAACGAGGAGCACCAGGCCGACGATGCCGATGGTGCGGTACTGGCGCCCGAGGTAGGCGGCGGCGCCTTCCTGGATGGCCAGCGAGATTTCCTGCATGCGGGCGTTGCCGGCGTCCTGGCGCAGGATCCAGGCGCGGGCCCACAGCCCGTAGATGACCGCGATGACGCCGCAGGCCACGGTAAACGTGATCAGGTTTGCTGCCATGTCGTCCCCTTAGTTTTTTAATCAAGCAACACCACACAACGAAAGATGCCCACCTCTTCGGCGAAGCAGTCTGCCTCACTGCGTACTGCACACATTTGATTCAAACCAGCGATACGACGGATGGCATCGCGCGTCATCCGGGTATAAAAAAAGCGGACATCGCTGTCCGCTTCGGTCTTGCTCCCGATTACTCGGAAAGCGCGGCAAACGCCGCGTCGCGTACTTGCTCGACCGGGCCCACGCCCGTGATCTTGCGGTATTTCGGCGCGCCCGGCAGGCCCGACTGGGCCCACTTGTTGTAGTAGCCGAGCAGCACTTCGGTCTGGTTGTGGTAGACCGACAGGCGCTTCTTGACGGTTTCTTCCTTGTCGTCGTCGCGCTGGACCAGCGGCTCGCCGGTGACGTCGTCGGTATCGGCGACCTTCGGCGGGTTGAACTTGGTGTGGTACACGCGGCCCGAAGGCTGGTGGGTGCGGCGGCCGCTCATGCGCTCGACGATCAGGTCGTCGGGCACGTCGATTTCCAGCACGTAGTCGACGTTGATGCCGTTGTCCTTCATGGCGTCGGCCTGGGCGATGGTACGCGGGAAGCCGTCGAACAGGTAGCCGTTGGCGCAGTCGGCTTCCTGCAGGCGGTCTTTCACGAGGCCGATCATGATGTCGTCGGAAACCAGGCCGCCTGCATCCATTACCTTTTTCGCTGCCAGGCCCAGCTCGGTGCCGGCCTTGATCGCCGCGCGCAGCATGTCGCCGGTGGAGATTTGTGGGATATTGTATTTTTCCTTGATGAAGTTAGCCTGGGTGCCCTTACCGGCGCCAGGCGCTCCTAACAAAATGAGACGCATGAAGATTCCTAAACGGATGTTGAAATGGTGAAATGTTGAAAATCGTTATTGTGTTGGCAACGCATTGCATTTGATGCTTTATTGATGCAGACCTGCCTGGCTTGATACGAAACTTACCACAAAAGGCAGCGTCAACGCCAATTCCAGCGGCTGGCTTCGGTCGCGATTTCTTGCTTTTTTGATGTACCGCAGACTAGCCGCTAATCAATTGCAATAAAGCTCAAGACGCGTAGTGCAATTGCACCCGTGCTAAATCTTCCGGGGTGTCAACGCCGGCCTGGGGCGCGCTGTCGGTCACGTGCACGGCAATCGGCACGCCATGCCAGAGAACACGCAATTGCTCCAGGGCTTCGATCTGCTCCAGCGGCGAAACGTCCAGGCCCGGATAGGCTTGCAGGAAGGCGTTGCTGTAGGCATAAAGGCCGATGTGGCGCAGCGGCGCATACCCGGCAGGCAAGGTGTCGCGGCTGGCGGCAAAGGCGTCGCGCGCCCAGGGAATGCTGGCGCGCGAGAAATACAGGGCGCGGCCCGCCTTGTCGAGCACGACCTTCACCACGTTCGGGTTGAACACGTCGGCCACGTCGGTCAAAGGATGGGCGCAGGTCGCCATCGGCACCTCAAGGCTGATGCGCGCGGCGCAGGCCGCCAGCAAGGCCGGGTCGATCAGCGGCTCGTCGCCCTGCAGATTGACCACGACTTCGTCGGCCGGCAGGTTCAGCGCGCGCGCCACTTCGGCGATGCGGTCGGTGCCGGACGGGTGGTCGGCGCGCGTCATGACGGCTTCCACGCCGTGCGCGGCGCAGGCGGCGGCGATATCCGCGTGGTCGGTGGCGACGATGATGCGCGCCGCGCCGGACTCACGCGCGCGCTCGGCAACGCGCACGACCATCGGCTTGCCGCCGAGGTCGGCCAGCGGCTTGTTCGGCAGCCGGGTCGAGGCCAGGCGCGCCGGGATGATGACGGTAAAGCGCATGCGATTCAGACCGCTTCGATCTTGCGCGCCTGGTCGGCCCACATGATCGGGATACCGTCGCGGATCGGGTAAGCCAGGCGGTCGGGGCGGCAGGTCAGTTCCTGGCCTTTTTTATCGTATTCGAGCGGGCCCTTGCACAGCGGGCAGACCAGGATATCAAGCAGTCGAGCGTCCACGACATTTCTCCACAATTTGTTGGGCGAGCGCGGCATCGATGCGCGCGCTGACCGGCACCACCCACAGGCGCGGGTCGTGCTTCAGGTTTTCAAGTTGCCCACATTTTACTGCATCCTTCTCGGTGATCAGGATGACATCGGCGTCCACGCCCGCAAACGGGTCGTCGCGGAAGTCGTGGTGGTCGGGCAAGGGCAGTTCCTCGAACGACAGACCGGCGCCGCGCAGCATGGCAAAGAAGCGTCCCGGATTGCCGATGCCGGCAGCGGCCAGGATGCGGCGGCCGGCGAAATCGGCCAGCGGCAGGCGCCGGTTGGAGTCGACCAGTTGCTCGGCCGTGTCGCCGGCCAGCGTCATTCGGTACGGCTGGCCGCCGACGGCGCGCGCCAGCTGCGGCCCTATCTCGGGCGCATTCACCACCGTGAAGTCGCGCCGGCGCGCGGGCGGTTCGCGCAAGGGGCCGGCCGGCAGCAGCCAGCCATTGCCCACGCCGCGCCCGTCGAACAGCACCACCTCGACGTCGCGCGCCAGGGCGTAGTGTTGCAGGCCATCGTCGGTGAACAGGACATCCACTTCCGGATGCGCCGCCAGCAACGCCCTGCCCGCCTCGGCACGCCGGCGCCCGACGAACACCGGCACCCGCGTGCGGCGCGCGATCAGGAGCGGCTCGTCGCCGACCTGGGCCGCATCCGATGCGGGCGTCACGGCGCGTGGCGCCTCGCCCTCGCTCCCGTGGCCGCGCGAAATCACGCCGGGACGCATGCCGGCCTCGACCAGCGCCTCGGCCAGCCAGATCGTCAGCGGGGTCTTGCCCGTACCGCCAATAAAGATGTTGCCGACGACAACGACCGGCACCGGCAGGCGCGCCGACGTCAGCAGGCCGGCGCGGTACAGGCCGGCGCGCAGGGCCGCCAGCGCGCGAAACAGCAGCGACAACGGCCACAGCGCGCAGGCGAGCGGACCGCGGCGCAGCCAGGCGCGGGTCAGGACGGATTCGAGGGAATGGTTCTTGGACATGAAGGGAATGGAACGCCAGGCGCGCAGTCGCTGCCCGCCTGGACGGTGTTACCGACGGCCTTACTTCTTGCCGCCGGTCTGGGCAGCAAAGGTGAGCTTGTCGTAGCCGGCCAGGCGCGCTGCCTCCAGCACGTTGATGACCATCTGGTGCATCGCGAACTGGTCGGCGTTGACGATGATGACAGGATCGGCCACCGGCTGGCCGTTCGGGCCCGAGCGCGCGGCAGCCTTCAGGTCGTCGGCCAGGCCGTTCACGCCGTGAAAGGAGACCGGCGTGTTGTTCACCGTGTAGTTACCCTTGGCGTCGATCGTGACATTGATCTCGAAAGGCTTGTCGACCACCTTGTCGGCGTCGGCCGTCGGCAGCGTGATCTGCAGTTCGGTGAACTTGCTGTAGGTGGTCGACACCATCAGGAAGATGAGCACGACCAGCAGCACGTCGATGAACGGGATCAGGTTGATTTCCGGATCCTCGCGCTTGCGGCCGCGGCGAAAGTCCATCATTTGCGGGCACCGTGAACGACGTCGACGAATTTCACCGCCTGCAGTTCCATGTCGACGATGAAGCTGTCGACCAGGGCGCGGAAGTGGCGGTAGAAGACCAGGGCCGGCATCGCGATCGCCAGGCCGAAACCGGTGTTATACAAGGCAATCGAAATCCCGTGCGCCAGCTGCGCGGGATTTGCGCCCGAGGCGTTTTGCGAACCGAAGATCTCGATCATGCCGACCACCGTGCCGAACAGGCCCATCAGCGGCGCCAGCGAGGCGATGGTGCCGAGCGTGGTCAGGAAACGCTCCAGCACGTGGGCGACGCCGCGGCCGGCTTCCTCGATCGACTCCTTCATCACATCGCGCGGCGCGTCGACGTTGCGCAGGGCGGCCGCCAGCACGGTGCCGAGCGGCGAGTTGGTTTCCAGGGTGTTGATGATGTCCGGGGTGACCTTGTTGTTGCGATAGACGTTGATGACTTCGCCGAGCAGGGCTTTCGGGAGGATCTTTTCGCGGCGCAGGTAAATCAGGCGTTCGATGATCAATGCCAGGGCAACGATCGAGGCAATCAGCAATGGCCAGATGGGCCAGCCTGCGGCTTGTAAGATGGCGAGCAAGTGAACTCCTGACAGAATGGAAACGAATCCGGCAATGTAGCAAGTTGCCGCCGCCTGAGCAAGAGTAGTTCTGCACAAGTTCTGTGGATAAAATTGTGCGCAAGGACATATTCATACGCTAAGTACGTTGATTCTTAAGGGAATTTTCTGCGTGCGCAAGAAAGAAGCAGGTGGATTGGCAGGATGCGATGGCGTCCAGGCACTCGATGCGGCCTCCCCATGCCTTGGAGTTGCAAACAATTTCTGTGGATAAAAATGTGCGCAATGGCAGTCTTGCAGACTTAAGTAGTTGATTTAACTCATCAATATTTTACTGCTGAAGAATGCAGCACCGGCTCATCCGTCGCCTGGATTCGATTGAAAGGCGTTTCCCCACAATTTTTGTGGACAAAATTGTGAGCAAGGCCAGGCAGGCCAGCTGACACCTTTGATTTCAAAGGGAAAAATGGTGCTGCAAAGAAAGTAAGCAGACTGACTTATCCCCACTGCACTACAGGAAGCCCGGTTCGGTTGGTGCCGGCACGAACCAGGCTGCAGTCTATGCACACTTTCTGTGGAAAAGAATGTGAGCAAAGCCCTTCCTTGAACCACAAGTGATTGATTCTTCTATGCTTTGTGATGACGCCTGCTTTTTGAGCAAGCTCAAGAGTTATCCGCGAAAAATGCTGTAGCGCCGAGCCTGGTCCATTATCGCGGCCTCTGCAAGGCACTCTTGCGCGCTGGGCTGGGCAAGGTGTGGAATGTGAACAGATCTGCGCTTCTTCACATTTTCTGTGGACAAAATTGTGAGGAAGCCTCTTGCGTTAGCACAAACTGTTTGATTTTAAAGAGAAAAAATCTGTTGCTTCAATTTTTGGCACAGCTGAAAAGCCTGGTAAGACAGGCGGCATCCCCGAGCTCAGGGCGGACTTGACTGCCCTGGATAAGTCCATTCGAAGCGAACTCTTCACACAAACTGTGGAAAAAGATGTGCGCAAGGCAGGTGCTCCACAAGCAAGTCATTGATTTCAAAAGACATATGTATGCATGCACGCATTTTCGGCAGCAGGACAGTTTTACTGCCGAGTTCCTCACATTTTTTGTGGATAACATTGTGCCCAAGTGAACCTTGCCCTACATAAACCATTGATTTCAAACGAATCGCCCTGCCGTGCCTGCAAAAAAGGCGCACCTGCACACTACAAATACCCCTTGTCGGCGCGGCGCGAATATGCCATAAGCTTCACCGCTCATGCACCAGGATGCCCACACATGCTCAACGATACCGATTCCGACACCGCCTACGCCGCCCCACCCGTCCTCTCCGTTACCGCACTGAACGGACAGGTCGCGCGCCTGCTGGAGCGTTCCTTCCCGCTGGTCTGGATCGGCGGCGAAATCTCGAACTTCACGCGTGCCAGTTCCGGTCACTGGTACTTCACGCTGAAGGACGATGCGGCCCAGGTGCGCGCGGTAATGTTCCGCAGCCGCGCCCAGTACGCCGGCTTCAGTCCGCGCGAAGGCGACAAGGTCGAGGTACGCGCGCTGGTCACGCTGTATGGCGCGCGCGGCGACTACCAGATCAATGTCGAGGCGATCCGCCGCGCCGGCGTCGGCCAACTGTACGAGGCCTTCCTGCGCCTGAAGGAAAAGCTGAACAGCCAGGGCCTGTTCGACGTCGACCGAAAGCGCCCGCTGCCGCTATTCACGCGCAGCATCGGCATCGTCACCAGCCCGCAGGCGGCCGCCCTGCGCGACGTGCTCACTGCCCTGAAGAGGCGTGCGCCGCACGTCAACATCGTGCTGTATCCGGCCCCGGTGCAGGGCCAGTTTGCCGCCGACAAGATCGCCGAAGCCATCATGACAGCCTCGCGCCGCGCCGAGGTCGACGTGCTGCTGGTCTGCCGCGGCGGCGGCTCGATCGAGGATTTGTGGAGCTTCAACGAGGAATGCGTGGCGCGCGCGATCGCCGCCTGCAGCATCCCCGTGATTTCCGGCGTCGGCCACGAGACCGACGTCACCATCGCCGACTTCGCCGCCGACATGCGCGCCGCCACCCCGACGGCGGCAGCCGAACTGGCGGCCACGCCGCGCGACGACTGGATGGCCTCGCTGTCGGCCGATGCCCTCGATTTGCGCCGCGCCATGGCGCGCCAGCTGTCGGAAGCGAGCCAGGGCCTGGATAACCTCAGCCGGCGCCTGCTCAGCCCCACGGCCCAGATCGCCCACCAGCGCCTGAAGCTGCGCGCCATGGCCGCCTCGCTCACGCACGCGGTGCGCACGCCGCTGGGCCGCGGCGGCGTGACCCTGGCCCAGCTCCAGCAGCGCTGGGCGCGCCACCGTCCGGACCTGCGCACCCTGCGTGCCCAGCTCACGGCCGAGGGGCGCCACCTGAATGCGGGTATCTGCACGCAGGTCGCCCAGCGGCGCGACCGCCTGGGTGCGCTGGCAGCCCAGCTGGAATTGCTGAACCCGCAGCGCACGCTCGAGCGCGGCTATGCCATCGTCAGCAATGCCAAGGGCGAGGCGCTGCGTTCGCCGGATCAAATCAAGGCGCGCACCGCGCTCACGGTGCGCCTGGCCGAAGGCAGCGCGCAGGTACGGGTATCGAGCGTGCAAGCCGAGTTGGAATGACGGCAATCTGGGCAAGCATGCAACGTCGGTCCATCCGGTTTAGAATAAGCGCCGTTTCCGAACAATAACTTTCTAACCAACAAGGACAAAGACATGGAACATACCCTGCCGCCACTGCCGTACGCCAAAGACGCCCTGCAGCCGCACATCTCGGCCGAGACCCTGGAATACCACTACGGCAAGCACCACGCGACCTACGTGACGAACCTGAACAACCTGATCAAGGGCACCGAGTTCGAAAACATGTCGCTGGAAGAAATCGTCAAGAAGTCCTCGGGCGGCATCTTCAACAACTCGGCGCAAGTCTGGAACCACACCTTCTTCTGGAACTGCATGAGCCCGAACGGCGGCGGAGCACCGACCGGCAAGGTCGCTGACGCCATCAACGCGAAATGGGGTTCGTTCGACAAGTTCAAGGAAGAGTTCACCAAGTCGGCAGTCGGCAACTTCGGTTCGGGCTGGACCTGGCTGGTGCAAAAGGCCGACGGCAGCGTCGACATCGTCAACACCTCGAACGCCCACACCCCGCTGGCCTCGGACGACAAGGCCCTGCTGACCTGCGACGTCTGGGAACACGCCTACTACATCGACTACCGCAACGCCCGTGCCAAGTTCGTGGAATCGTGGTGGAACCTGGTCAACTGGGAATTCGTGAACGCGAACCTGGGCTGATCCACCGCGTCTTTCCGGCGCAACGCCGGAAGGAAGCGCCCGCAACGGCCCGCCACCTGGCGGGCCGTTTCTTTTGTGCAGCTACCTTCAGCACGTACCGGCGCAGCTGGCTCTCCCTGCCCGGCGCTGCCTGCAAACAACGTCGCCCCATGCAAACCTTGAGCGAAGGCAGTGAACGCGGCTAATGCACCACTACATTAGACCCTGGTCGAACTTCATGTTCTCATAAGTGTCGAATAAAGACCGTGAAAAGCACCATTTGCATTGGACACGCAACGACATTGCTCCGGATTACGGACAAGACGCTGCAGCGCTGGGAGCGCGAGGGGGCTGATCCCGCCGGTGCGCACCACAACCGCGGCGTCAACGCGGCGGTCAATTTTAAACGGCTCGCCACCGCTGCCCTTGGGGCAGGACAGGCGCTACCCGTGGCGAGTCCAGCGGCGACGCTGGGCACTGCCGCCGGCCAGTTGTCGGCGGGAGGTGGGAAAGTAACGCCTGTCAGGTACGAACACGGTCGGTAGGACGGTTCGGGGCAGGAAGAGAACGCTGCGCACTTTTGTGCACGTTCTCGCTAGCAGACAGGAATGCAAGAGCACAGCATCGCCCGGGGCAGCACCACATCGCTCCATGACGTTAATGACATTCCCGCGCACTGGAGCCGCAACCGGCGCGATTTCCTGCGCATCCTGGGTTCCGGCGCGGCACTCGCCGCCCTCGGACCGCTAGCCGCCTGCAGCAGCGGCCACGCCGCCAGCCGCAGCGACGAGCTGCGCAACCAGCTGCTGGCCGACGAGCGCTTCTGGACCGACGTCGCCGGCATGTTCACGCTCGATCCGGCGCGCCGCTTCATGAACGTCGGCACTGCCGGTTCGATGCCGAACGTGTCGCTCGACCTGTTCGACAGCGAGAACCGCGCCAAGGCGCGCGAATCCGGCAATGGCTATTTGAACCTGCTGGCCGAACGCACGCAGGTGGCGCCCGGCTTCGGCGTCGACCCGGACGAACTGGCCTTCTCGGCGAATACCTCGTCCGGCATGTGCCACGCCATCCTGGGCCTGGACTGGCAGCCGGGCGACGTGATCGTCACCACCAACCACGAGCACGGCGGCGGCGAGACGCCGATGGCGATCGCCGTGGCGCGCTACGGCATCGAGATCGCCCGCGTGGCCATGCCGGTCGGGAACAACCAGACCGCGGCCCTGTACGCCACGCTGTTCGACAGCCGCATCCGCGAACTGCGCACGCAAGGCAAGCGCGTGCGCGCCATGATGTTTTCCGCGCCTTCGTACAAGACCGGCACCATGCTGCCGATTGCCGAGCTGATGGAAATCGCCAAGCTGCACGGCCTGGTCTCGATCGTCGACGGCGCCCACTTGCCCGGCATGATGGCCTACGATTATGCCCAGCTCGGCATGGACTTCATGTCCGGCGCCGGCCACAAGTGGCAGTGCGGCCCCGGCTCGACCGGCATCCTGATCGTGCGCAACAAGATCCGCGCCTCGAACCCGCTGCCGCTGCCGAACTGGTACCCGATCCACACCAGCAGCTGGACGCCGCGCGCGCGCACTACCAACGGCACCGCCACCTGGGACATCGGCGCCACCATCACCGCCTGCGGCAGCCTGCACACGCCGCTGTTCCACGCGCTGGTATCGAGCTGCACCTTGTGGGATCGGATCGGCCGCAAGAAGATCGAGACCTACGACCTGGCCCTGTCGGCCTACCTGAAGGAACGCATCACCGGGATCTGGGGCGTGGAGCGGCTGTATTCGCCGAAGGACGATCCGAAGCTGGTCTCGGCCGTCACCTCGTTCAACCCCTTCATCAACCCGGCCGACGTGATGAACAGCGCCAAGTCAGGCGAATTCGTGGCGCGCATGTTGAGCGACTACAGCCCGGGCTTCGTGATCCGCAACGTCAACTTCCCCGTCATCGGCGCGGCCAGCGACCATTATGCGATCCGCATCTCGACTCACCTGTGGACGAGCGTCGAGGACATCGACCGCCTGGTGGGGGCGATGGCGGACCTGGCCGGGAAGATGGGATAAGGTCCGGTCCTTCCCCGCAAAGCCGCCGCGGGGCTTTCCATCCCGCCGCCCCTGCCCGGCGCCCGGCGGCAGGCAGGGGCGCATCGCTCAACCATGTCCCATGACGCCAAGGCGGCGCGCCTCGCGCTCGAAGCGCTTGAAGACGGCGACACCCAACATCAGCCACCCGAGGGAATTGCTTGCCACGACGATGAAATCGAGTGTGCCGAGCGCACCGCCGCCGACGGCAAAGCGTGCTGCCGACGCGCCATAGGCAAACGGCAGCGCCGCGAACCCGTTCAGCGGATAGGCCGGCAAGGCGATCAGGGCGATCAGTCCGGGGTACACCAGCAACTGCAGGGTTTCCATCTTTCGTATCACCAGCAAGACACCGGCCACCATGTAGCCGAAGCCGAGCAGCGATGGTGCCGCGAGCAAGACAATGCCCAGGACCGCAGGATCGAGGAGATGCAGTTCTTCGCGCCCCAGCCATGCGATGACGGTGAACGACAGGAGCAGGATCAGCGTGCCGCCGGCGATATGCAGGATGGCCCGGATTGCCAGTATCCGCCACAAAGGAAGCGGCCCCATGCACAACTGCTCCAGCGAACGCGCGCGGATTTCTTCGGCGACCTCGCTGGAGGTGCTCGAATACGCCATCCCGGCATACATCCACAGGACAAAGCCCAATATCAAGCCATTGAGGCGTTCGGAATGGATCGACATCTCTCCGGCGGCCATGACCGCATGCAGCAGGCCGACGAAACTCCCGAGTATCAGGACGAAGCCCGAGACGGATTCGAGCCAGTAACGCCGCGCCAGGTAAAGGCGCAAGCCGAGTTCGTTCCTGGCATGCGCGAGCATGTTCATGGCCCGGTCTCCGGCCCCATGCCGCCAGCCAGGAGCTGCATGTATTTGTCATGCAGCGTCAGCCGCGACACCTCGAAGGCCTGGAGCTGCGACAGGTTGTGCTGGGCGCGCTGCATGAAGCGGCACAGATCTTCATGCTTCTCGAGCAACAGCGTGGCCTGGTGTCCCACGAAGCGTGCCTCCTTCCATTCTTCCGGAATACAAGACGGATCGGGAGAGGCAAAGCGCGCGCTGACCTTGTAGGCATACTCGATCGAGCGGAACGCGTCTGCCGAGCCATCGAAAACGATCTTGCCTTCATTAAGACAAATGATGCGCTGACATATCCTCTCGAGGAAAGCGAGATCGTGGGAACCGACGAGGACGCGCGCACCTTCGCCCGCGCAGCTGGCAATCAGCGCTTCCAGGCAGGCGACGCCGCTGACATCGAGCCCGAGCGTGGGTTCATCGAGCAAGAGCATCGAGGGCCGGTGGATAAAGGCAAGCAACAAGGAGCTCCGCAGCTTCAGGCCGGTCGACAACTGGCGTATCGGGCAGTACGGGTCCGCCAGCGCGAGTTGCCGCGCCAGGTGCTCGAAATAGGGGCGATCGAAGCGATGCTCACGCAGCGTGCAGTAATAGCGCGCGTTTTCGAATGTGGAAAGCCGCTCGTTGACGTTCGACCGCCCTTCCAGCAACACGCCGATGTCACGCCATCGGGCCGGTGCGCCGGGCGGGCTGATGTGGCCGCTATCGGGCGTGCACAGGCCGCTCAATATCTTGATGAGCGTACTCTTGCCGGAACCGTTCGGTCCCAGCACACCGGTCACGCCGGCCGTGCGGAAATCGATGCCGATATCGCGCAGCGCCCAGATTTGCACGCCGCCGCGCCGATAATGCTTGCACACGCCGGACATGGCATGGATGGCGGGATCGCGCAGCGCGCGCGCGGACGGCGTACAGGGATGCGCTTCATCGTGCGTGCCGCTGGAAACGCGCGCCGATGAAGGGATGCTGTAGCGCTTTTCCATATCAGACCAGCTGCAGGAAAGCGGGATCGAAGTGTTCCTGGCGATTCGACACGGACAGTGTTCCGGAAGCGAAAGTGCGTACCATTTCCGCTGTGTCCTTGCGCGACAGGGCCTGCCAATGGGCGAGTTCGCCGGGAGAAGCGATCGCGAGCGACCGGAACGCCTGCAAGCGTGTCCGGCTGCAAGGATGGGCGAGCGCGATGTGGGCCAGGACGTCGACGATGTTTTCATTGGCAAGGTGGGCCGCCATTTGCAGCAGTGAGACACGCTTGGTTGGCAGGGTATCGGAATAACCGGACAGCAGCGCTTTGTCTGTGTCGAAGAAATATTGATCACGGTTTCTGTCATCATCGGACGCCACCACCAGGTTGAGCGATACCGAAACGGATTCTGGGGGAAACTGCGTGTGGATATCCCGGTCGGCGCGATACGCCATGATCTTGCCGACCGACAGGCGGGTACGCTCGGCATGCAGCAGCATTACCGGCTCGCCGATATGCCCGGCCAATGCATTTCTGTCGTATTCGTAGATATCGGTGTCATAGCCGGGACCGAAATGGCCGACAGTGAGAAAATGAAAATTGTGGTTATGCGCATGGTGGTAGGCAAACAGCTTGGCTTCGAATGACTGGCGCTCTTTTTCCTTACATAATGGTCGCCAGATATTTGCCCGCAAAATGATGTTCGGATGCGCATCCGATAACAGGAAGCTGCTTGGGGAATAGCTCAAACCGCCATGCTCCGTATGTGCAAACACCTTGAGATATGCGCACAGGCCCGCCGCCACGGCATTCTTGTTGTTGGATAGTTTTTTTAATACCGGCGCCACGGCGAGGACGCTGTCGAAAGCATGAGGATCGACGTTATCGAGTGCGAACTCGACACACTCCTCGATACTGCATGCCTCATCCGTATTGCATTCGATGGTCAATGCCATATCAAGCTCCATGCGTGACAGAGGTGCCCAGTCGCGCATAGGTACGCGCCGCGGCCCGGTGAACATGCGGATGAGGATCGTCCAGTAATTGCCTGAGGGCGGCAAGACCGGCGTTCCGGTCGATCTTCCAGAGCGTCCCGGCCGACTCCCATCGCACCTGATGACTTGGATGCCGGAGCAGTTCCTCGAGCGCGCCCAGCGCCGGCACGTAGCGCGCATCGGCGAAATAGGCCGACAATGCCGATAACTGGGTGACGCCGGGATCGACCGATGCGATGAACCAGGAGCGAACAGGATGCTTCTGGTACACCCACTGAACCCTCTCGGAGGGTGCCGCAATCAGGCGCAGCAGCATGACGGGTTCCTCGACGCGCCAGTCGATGATGTCGATACCGGCCTGTAACTGCAGCATCTGGCCCGGCAATACGGTTCTGGACGCGTGAAAACGCGGTTCCAGGTTGGCCCGGAAAACATTCCGGTCCATGTCTGCGGGCATTTTGTACAAGGAATAGGAAAACGGGGCTTTTCCCAGGACGATATACGCGGCATCGGCGACTGCGTTCAACAGGTGTGCCGGGGTCGCCTGGAGAAGCGAAATGCCGAGCGAAAAGTTCTGATTGACTTCCAATAAAAGCTGGTTTGTATCCCAACCTTCGGCATGATAATGCGGCCGTTCGTGCAATTCCGCCAGTTCGGCCAACAGGAGTTCTTCGGCACCGCGCCTGGCCCGGCACGCCAGCCGTTCGAATGCGGGAACCAGCCCGGCGAAATCGCATGCTTTCGCATCGTTCAATTGCGCATTGGCGAGATCGATGAAAAGGCGAACATCGTCTGGAACGGAAATCATTGTCTTCATTTCTTGCCCTGTTTTTCCGGAATGAGACAGCAAGAGCGTGCCCCGGCGATCGAGGCAGGCCCTCGCATGCGCTTAAAGCGGTTTGCGCGTGATCAGCCAAATAATGACCCTGACACACGGCAGGCCAGCAATGGTATTGGCACTTCCGACAGGAGCAAGCGTTACTTCGAGTTCGTCGAATGCCGGCTCTTCCATATATCCTCCAATAAAGTGAATCGATAAGGAACATCTTGCGCGCTGGTGATAACGATCTCATTGACGGCGAAATAGCGCTTTCGCTTATCGCAAACTTCGGCAATCCGGATTTCGATATTCCTAATAATAATTATTTAAAAGAAAATGCCTAGGCATACAATGAGATGTCGCGAAAGTGTCTCCAAGTGTCGTGTCAATGTAGTAAGTGTGCTTGCATGCCCTTGCTTCTATACAATGCCGAAAGAAGGAGAAAACGCATGTACCGAGTTTTACTGGTGGAAGACGATGCCCGGTTGGCCGAGCTGGTGACCGAATACCTGTCCGCCTACGAGTTTACCGTCGAGCTGGTCACGCGCGGCGACGCGGCGCTGGCGCGCTTCGGGGCGTTTGCGCCCGACATCGTGGTGCTCGACCTGATGCTGCCGGGGCTGGACGGGATGGTGGTCTGCCGCAGGATCCGCGAGCTGTCCGATGTGCCGATCCTGATCCTGACGGCGCGCGAGGATTCCTACGACGAGGTCTCGGGCCTGGAGCAAGGCGCCGACGACTTCGTCAACAAGCCGGTGCAGCCGCGCGTGCTGCTGGCGCGCCTGCGCGCCCTGCTGCGCCGTACCCAGCCCAAGGGCGCGCCCGAATCGGCTGAACTGGTGTTCGGCGGCTTGCGGATCGTCGGCGCCGACCGCACCGTGTTCTGGCGCGACAAGCTCTGCGTGCTGAGCAATACCGAATACAAGCTGCTGCTGGTGCTGGCCGAGGCGGCCGGGCGCGTGCTCTCGCGCGACGAGCTGCTGAAGAAGATGCGCGGCATCGAGTTCGACGGACTCGACCGCAGCATCGACAACTGCATCTCGAAGCTGCGCCGCAAGTTCGACGATGGGCGCTCGGAAAAGATCAAGACGGTGTGGGGCGAAGGCTACCTGTTCTCGCCGTCGGCCTGGAACTAAAGCTTCTTACTCGAACAGCGGCACGATCGCCAGCGGTACGTTGGCGCTGATCACCTGGGCGCGTCCGGCGCCGGCGAAGCGGTAGACCACCGTCGGGAAACCTTCGTCGGCGTCGCCCTGGAAGGCGGGGCCATTCACCGGCGCCAGGACCTGGTCGGCGCCGTCCGGGCGGTGCAGGCGCACCGCGATCTCCCCTGCCCGCCGGGCAAACACGAAACGCACGCCGCCGCATTGCAGCGCACGCTGCGAGGCGTCGGCATGGCGCGCGAAGCCGAGCGCCTGCTCGCAGCCGGCGCGCAGCTGGGCCGCATCGTACACGCCGTCGGCCTGCGGCAGCAGCGAGACGCGCGGACGCACGCTGAAGGCGCCGATCTTGCGGCTCAGGTACAAGGCGGCATTCTCGTCGTAGGCCGCCTTCAGCAACGGGAAGGCGGTGCGGCCGAGCGGGTCGAGCGCCAGGTTCACCTGGTTGGCCTTGCCTGCCAGGGTCAGTTGCACCCCTTCGAGCGCCACGCCCTTGTCCAGCGGCACCACCTGCAGGTGATGCTGCAATCCGTGCTTCGGCCCGCCGTATTTCTCGAACACGACCATCGCCCGGTAGGCGTCGCGGTAGCTGACCCAGTCGGCCGCGTGCGCGCCCGCGCCGGCGCCGAGGGCGCTCAGCGTCAGGATGCAGGTGGCGAACAGGTGGCGGGCCGGGGGCATCGTCAGAACCGGTAGGCGATGGCGGTGGAAACCGTCAGGTTGGTCGGCCGCTCGACGAGCGGGCTGTGGCGGGCGTCGCCAGCCAGGCGCACCAGCTGGAGGTTCGAGGTCAGCATCCAGGACGGCGTGAAGGCCCAGTTCCAGCGCAGGCCGAGGTGGGCGTCCTTCAGGCCGCCGCCGGGGCGGTACACCGGATGGCCGCTGCGCAGGGAATCGAGTTCGTCGACGCCGAAGAAGGCGCGGTTATAGCCGGCGTTGACCAGGCTCACGCCGGCTGCCACCGAGATCCGGTGCTGGGCCCCGGCCTGCATCGCCAGGCGCTGCACGCCCAGGTCCAGGCGCGCGCCCTCGCGTTCGTTGCCGGCGCCATACAGCAGGCTGCCGGTGACGCGCCAGTCGGGCGTCAGGTAGGCGTTCAGGAAGCCGCCGCCCAGCAGGCGGGTGGCGACCGGGGTCATGCCGGTCAGGCGGTTCTCGCTCAGTGCGGCGTCCGGCAGCGAAACGACCGAATAGCGCATCAGCATGCCGTCCACGCCGCCGCCCCTGCCCGACTCGTCGCGCCGCCGCTGCAGCTCGACCAGGGGGCCGAATTCGACGCGCGGGTCGCGCGACAGGTGCATGCCGGCCGACATGCCGGACACGAACACGCCATTACTCCACTGCACCTGCAGCACCGGCAGCGCCTTGCGCTCGCTGTGCTGTGCCCCTTCGTAGCGCGCGGCCGAAACCAGGCCCAGCCCGACATACATGTCGCGGCTGCCGTCGGGCATGGGATTGGTGGCCGGCGTCTGGGCAGCGGCGCTGCCCGACAGGAATGCCAAGGCCAGGGCGGTGAACTTGTTCATGGTGGAGTCGGAAGATCGGTTGCCCATATTCTACGTTGAGCTAGCCTTGCCCGAAATGTCCTGAATGCATGATTTACGGTCGCGTCGGGGCGCCCGGTGCCGATCGGGGAAGAAAAAGAGGTGGCGGGGAAGCGCCCGGGGCCGGGGAGTGGCGAGCAGCACGGCCTCATCTCGTCCTCCCTTCGGCTGGCCACGCGCCAGGGCGGCGGCCCGAATAAAAAAACCCACCGACACTCGCGTATCGAGTGGGCAAACGGAAAACCTGAATCCTGGCTAGGTTATCCGTCTGGCATGTTTTATTCTCCCTGCAGATGTCGCCACTTTGTCGCAAATTTGTAATTTACCGTTGTCATCATTGCTCCTATACAATGGCGTTAGGAGAAAAACAATGTTTCTTGGCGTCGTAGAGAAGGGCCGATGTTGGAGGGAAATCGGGTGAACCGGATTTTCTTCCGCTTTTTCGTGCTGGTGATGCTGTCGATTACGGCCGCCACCTTCGTGATCTATTTCGCGATGAGCCGGCTGTTCGGCGACCCGCTCGACGACATCGCCCGGCGCCAGTCCTCGGCCCAGATCTTCCTGATCGAGCAATACGTCGACGAAGCGCCGGCCGACGAATGGCTGGTGCGCCTGAACCGCGTGCGCGAGGTGTCGGACACGCGCTTCGACCTGATTTCCCTGGACGCTGCCCGCGCCGCCCTGCCGCGCGCCAGCCTGCGCGCGCTCGAGCGCGGCGAGGTCGTGCTCGACGTCGGCAACAAGGCCTTCTACCGCCGCGTGGACCTGGACGGCCAGCGCTACATCGGCAGCGACGAGGAAGTGATCCATGCGCGCGACTTGCCGATCGACGTCAACCTGGCCCTCAAGATGGAAGCGGTGCGCTATGTGATCGTGGCGCTGGCCCTCCTGGTGCCGGTGGCGCTGTGGTCGCGTTCGCACTGGCAGGGCTTGCAGAAGCTCTCGCGCGTGGCCGACGAATTCGGCGCCGGCCGCCTGTCGGCGCGGGCGCGCATGCCGCGCTCGGCCAGCATCTATCCGCTGGCGGAACGGATCGACCACATGGCCGACCGCATCGAGGCATTGCTGGTCACGCAGAAGAACCTGCTGCATTCGGTGTCGCACGAACTGCGCACGCCGATCGCGCGCCTCGAATTCGCGCTCGAACTGCTCGATGCGAAAGCCGGCGACCCGGCCCTGCGCCGGCGCATCGCGGCAATGGAGGGCGACGTGCGCGAACTGAACGACCTGGTCAACGAACTGCTGGGCATGGCGCGCCTCGACAGCGAGCAGGCGCTGCGGTGCGAAACGGTGGACGTGGCCGGCCTGCTGGAGGGCGCCGCGGCCGCGCTGCCCCCGGGTGCGCAGGCGCTGGCCGTCGCCGCCGGGCAGGATCTCGGCACGGTCGAGGCCGACCCGCGCCTGCTGGGCCGGGCGCTGTCGAACCTGCTGAGGAATGCGCAGAAATACGCGGCGGCATCGATCCGCCTGTCGGCCGCGCGCGAGGGCGGCCGGCTGCTGATCGCGGTCGAGGACGACGGGCCAGGCATTCCCGAAGAGGAACGCGACCGCATCTTCGAGCCCTTCTACCGGCTCGACCGCAGCCGCGACCGCGCCACCGGCGGCTTCGGCCTCGGCCTGTCGATCGCGCGCAAGGCGGTGCTGCTGCACGGCGGCAGCCTGACGGTGGAAGACTCGGCGCTGGGCGGCGCCAGATTCGTGATCGCGCTGTAGGGTGGTCGGCTCCACCTTTGGCGGCCGCAACCACGCTGCGTGTGCGCCGCCCACGCGTTCAGTCAGTGCCTGCCCCATGGCAGCATTTAGCGGAGGGCGGTCTGTACCGAAAAGCAGCTCCGCTCAACGGTACAAGCGATCGGACCAGGTTTGAACGCGTGGGCGGCGCACACGCAGCTTGCCCTCCACCCACCCGGGTGGAGCCGACCACCCTACTTGCGTTCCGGCTTCACGTGCGTGAAGCCGTACCACAGGTGTTCCCACCAGTGCGCGCGCGACTTCACGGTGTACAGGCAGGCCTTGTCGACCCCGCTCTTGAACACCGGGTCCGGGCATTGATTCGTGATCAGGGCGTAGCGCTGGTTTTCCGCGTTCACAAGCGTGATGCAGAGCCAGATCACCAGCCCGAGCAGGATCACGACCAGCGACCACGCGATGTGGTTCACGTTGCTGGTCTCGAACAGGTCCTCTTCACGAGGGCGGGCGCCCTCGTACATGGCCAGGACCTTGCCTTCGGTATCGCTCATTTCGTCTTGGCTGCCTTCTCGACGAGGGCGTCCAGCACCTGGAAGCTCGCCTGCATCAGTTGGTTACGGTCCGAGATCTTCAGCTTTTCCGACACCTGGCCCGGCGAGGTCTGGTACTTGCCGTCGACGATGATGGTCGGCGTGCCGCTCACCTGGTAGGCCGTGGCCAGTTGCGGCAGACGGCGCAGCTTGGTGGTCACGCCGAACGAGTTCCACACTTCGAGGAACTTGGCACGGTCGATGCCGTTCTTCGACACCCAGTCGATGATCTGCTCGTCCTTCATCAGGCGCACGCGCTGCACGTGCACGGCGTGCAGGACCTTCGGATGGAATTCGGCCAGCTTGCCCATGGCTTCGAGGGTCAGGAACAGGTGCGCTTCCGGATCGGCCGGGCCCTGGAACGGCAGGTGGACACGGCGCAGCACGATCTTGTCACCCTGCTTTTTGACCCATTCGTTCAGGCCAGGTTCCAGCGCGTAGCAGGCCGGGCAGTGGTAAGCGAAGAATTCCACCACTTCGACCTTCTTGCCGGTCGCCTGGACCGGCTGCGGCGTTGCCAGGGTCGTGTATTCGACGCCGTTCTGCGGATTGGTTGGCGAGGCGAAAGCAGTGCTGGCAACCAGGCTGGCAGCGACGATGGCGAAACGCAGGGAGCGGCGCATAAAAATCCTTCTGTGTGAAGTTGAAGAAAACGACCGCGAGATTACCACTTTTTCGCCCTCCCCTCTAAGGCGGACACGATTTTTTGCAATTGCTTACGGCTGTAACGCAGCGTCTGCGCGAATGTGGGCCATTGCTGGCCCCGGATCTGCTGGCATCGTCGATGACCGTATGGTGGGCACCCCGTGCCCACGCGTAATGATGAGCATGGTTGGCTCGATTTTACCTACGAACGCTGGCATATCGAAACGTGTTCGAATGATCATTTGGCGGCGCTGACACGTGGCGGATTTTGCAGCTGGAGCCGTGCCAACACGGTGCATGCTTCCGCGTGGGCACGGGGTGCCTAGCGCGGCCCGGCCCACCCTACCGTGTGCGCCGTGCACGGGCTTCATCGAGGCGTGCGCACAGCGTGGCCGCGCCATCGACCACGCGCGGGCCCGGCCGGGTCAGCATTTCCTCGTCGAGCGTGAACAGGTTGTTGCGGCGCACCGCGGTCATGCCCTTGTACGGCTGCCAGATCGACAGGCCGCGGTCCTGCGGTGTGTACAGCTTGCCGCCGACGATGGCCTCGGGGTCCTTCTGTACCACGGCTTCCACGCCGACCTGCGGCGCCACCGTCTTCAGTTCGGCAAAGATATTCCGGCCGCCGCAGGCGCGGATGGCGTCGCTGGCGATCTGCTCGCCGTTCAGGGTGTACAAGGGGCTGTCCCAGGTCTGGTAGAACACCGTCACCGGCGGGCGCTGCGCATAGCGGGCGCGCAGGGCCGCCAGCTTCGCCGTATAGGCGTTTGCCGCTGCGCGCGCGACGGGCTCGGTGCCGAGCAGCTGGCCCAGGCGCAGCAGGCTGGTCGCCACCTCGTCGAGCCTGCGCGGCTCGCTGTGGAAGACCGGGATGCCCAGGCCCTGCAGTTGGGCGATCTGGCGCGCCGTGTTCCCGCTCTGCCAGACGATCAGCAAATCCGGCTTCATCGCGATCACGCGCTCGATGTCGATCTGGCTGTTCGAGCCGATCAGGGGAATGCTGCGCGCCGCCGCCGGGTAATCGCTGTAGTTCATGGCGCCGACGATGCGCGGCCCGCCGCCGGCCGCGAACAGCAATTCGGTGACGTGCGGCGCCATCGAGATCACGCGCTGGGCCGGACGCGCCAGCGTGACGCGCTGGCCGGCATCGTCGACCACGCTGATGGCGGCCTGCGCCGAAGCGGCAAACATCAGCAGAGCAAAG
This sequence comes from Massilia sp. BAP21, assembly GCF_057801335.1. Taxonomy (NCBI): domain Bacteria; kingdom Pseudomonadati; phylum Pseudomonadota; class Betaproteobacteria; order Burkholderiales; family Oxalobacteraceae; genus Massilia; species Massilia sp. BAP21. Next base: position 3,661,362 of record NZ_CM173596.1, on the reverse strand, counting down.
AAAAGCGCTTTCATTGGCTATTCCTGACAGGGGCAAGGTTGGGGATGGATGCCGGCGCATCCGGCAGGAATACGGTGCGCGCGCCGTGGGCGATCGCCGCGATCGGATGGCCCAGGCAGGCGCTCAGCAGCTCCGGTCGCATCACGTCCCGGGTGGTGCCGGCGTGCCAGCTGCCGTCGCCATTCAGCAGCAGCGCATGGGTGGCGCCGCTCCAGGCCAGGTTCAAATCGTGGCCGACGCTGACCACCGCCCTGCCCTCGCGGCACAGGCGCGCCATCAGCTCGGTGACGGCCACCTGGTGCGCCAGGTCGAGGGCATTCGCCGGTTCGTCGAGCAGCAGCAGCGGCGTGTCCTGGGCCAGCAGCGCGGCAATCGCCACGCGCTGGCGCTCGCCGCCCGACAGCGTGCGCACGTCGCGCTCGGCCAGGTGCGCCACGTCGAGCGTGCGCAGCGCCGCTTCGGCGGCGGCATGGTCGTCGCTGCCTTCCCAGTAGCGGTCGGCGTGATAGGGGTGGCGCGCCATCAGCACGGTTTCGATGACGCGGTAGGCAAAGGCGTCGCCGCGCGACTGCGCGAGGTAGGCCCGTTCGCGCGCCAGCGCCGGCAAGGCCCAGTCGCCGACCGGCTTGCCGGCCAGCGCCACGCTGCCGCCGTCGGGCGCACGCAGGCCGGCCACGGTGCGCAGCAGCGTGCTCTTGCCGGCGCCGTTCGGGCCGATCACGCACCAGCTCTCGCCGGCGTGCACGCGCCAGTCCAGGCGCTCGACGAGCAGGCGCCCATCGACGCGCAGGGTCAGGTCTTGGGTGGAAATCATCGGCAGAGTCATCGGCGGCGCAGGTGAAGTTGATGAAGCTGGAACAGGAACACGGGCACGCCGATCAGCGAGGTCAGCACACCCACCGGCAGCTGCTGCGGCGCGAGTACCGTGCGCGCCAGGGTGTCGGCGAGAACGAGAAAGCTGCCGCCCACCAGGGTGGCGGCCGGCAAGAGAATACGGTGGTCGGGGCCGAATGCATAGCGGCAGGCATGCGGCACCACCAGGCCGACGAAGCCGATGCTGCCGCCGCTGGTGACGGCGCAGGCGGTCAGCAGGCCCGAACACAGGAACAGGAAGCGGCGCTGGGCCGGGACATCGACACCGAGCGCGGCGGCGGCGTCGGCATGCAGGGCCATCACGTTCAGCGCCCGCGCGCGGCGCAGGGCCAGCAGCACGGCGGCGGCCAGCACGAGCCAGGGCAGCAGGCGCCAGCTGGACCCGGCCAGGTCGCCGATCATCCAGAACACCATGCCGCGCAGGCGCGACTCGGGCGCCACCGACAGCATCAGCGTCACCAGCGCCATGCAGGCCGAGGCCAGCACCACGCCGGTGAGCAGCAGCACGCCGGACTCGCCGGTGCGCACCGCGCCACGCCCGCCGCCCAGGTCACGGCGCGCGAGCAGGTAGAGGAGCAAGGAGATCCCGACCGCGCCCGCGAGCGCGCCGAGATCGACCATCCACAGCGCCGCGCCGAACAGCAGCGCGGCCAGGGCGCCGACGGCGGCGCCGGCCGAGACGCCCAGCACGTAAGGGTCGGCCAGCGGATTGCGCACCAGGGCCTGCATCATGACGCCGGCCAGCGCCAGCGCGGCGCCGGTGACAAAGGCGGCGCTGGCGCGGCCCAGGCGCAGGTCGAGCAAGGTGGCGGACATGTCGCTTGGCTCGCCCGCGACCAGGTTGATGAAGGCCTGCGGCAGGTCGGCAAGCGGCACCGGCACCGAGCCGGCCAGGCCGGCGGCGGCGAACACCAGCAGCGAAACGAAAGCGAGCGCGCTCAGCACAGCCAGCGTTCCACGCTGGCTGTGCACAGGCTGGGTCGTCGACGCTGCCGGCAGGACGCTCATGCGCTTACGTCATCAGAAGTCGTAGCGCGCCGAGAGCTTCAGCTGGCGGCCGTCGCTCGGGTAGATGCCGCTGCGGCAGCCGAAGGCGTTGCTGTAGTACTGGCGGTCGGCCAGGTTCAGGCCATTGACCGCGAACTCCCAGTTGCCGACCTTCTGCGCGAAGCGTGCGTCGATCGTCGTGTACGACGGGATGCGCGCGCTGCAGGTGTTGGCGAAGTCGTTGCCGACGCGCTGGTTCGACACGTACTGGGCGCCGATGTCGGCCGTCTGGCCGGTCGCCGGCATCCACGCCAGGCGCGCGGTGACGACGTTCTTCGGCACCAGTACCATTTCGCGGCCGGCGTTCGGGCCGTCGGTGAACTTCGCCTCCACGTGCTGCAGCTGGCCGGTGATGCGCCAGTCGCCGGCAAACGTCAGGTGGCCTTCGACTTCGGCGCCCTGGCGGCGCGTCGGGTCGAGGTTGGTGTTGGCGCCGAAGCCGTTCAGGGTCGGGTCGAAGAAGATCTCGTTCGTCAGGCGGTGACGGAACACGCGCGCGCTGATGCGGCGTGCATCGCTGCCGGCGGTGACGCCCAGTTCCAGGTCGCGCGAGGTCTGCACGTCGAGCAGGCCGCTTGATGCACGGTAGCCGTTTTCGTCGGCGTTCGGGATGCGGTAGCTTTCGCCCGCCTTGGCGTGCACGGTGATGCCGGCGACCGGGTCGATGCTGCCTTCGACGCTCCAGCCGTTCTGCGACTGTTCGCCCTGTTCCGGGCTTCCGAAGCCGCTATCGTCTTCCTTGTCGAAGCGCTCGTGACGGGCGCCGACGGCCAGGCGCGCATTGTAGACGCTGGCGAAGCGCATTTCGTCGCGCACGTAGACCGCCTTCGCATCCTGGCTCGACTCCGAACCGAAACTGGTGCTGCGCTCCCAGCGGGTCAGGTCGACGCCGGCCACGAACTCGTTCAGCATGCCGTCGCGGCGCGAAATCTGGCGCAGGCGTGGCGAGAACTGGGTCTGGCGGCTGCGGTAGGTCGACTCGGACGGGCCGCTGCCGAAGTCGTAGGCCGACTTCACTTCGCGTTCGCGGTGCGACAGCTCGGCCGCCAGTTCGACGCTGCCGATGCGGTGTTCGCCGAACAGGGTGACGCGGTCGCTGTCGAGCGAGCCGAAGTCGTTCGGGGTGTTGGTCTGGCGCGGGTTGGCGTCGAATTCTGCCTGGGTCAGCGAACCCGGGAGGCGCCCGTGCTGGCGTGCGCTTTCCACGCGCAAACCGAGGCGCGAACCATCGACGGCCCACTGGAAGCCGCCGCTGATGCTCTTCTGGCGGAAGGCGTTGTTGTTGCGGTAGTTGTCGGTGCCCTGCTTGTCGGCGGCCAGGTCGAACGACAGCGGGCCTTCGCCGTGGCGTACCGAGGCGCGCGCATCGTACTGGTCGAAGCGGCCGCCTTCCAGGCTCAGCGAACCGTGGTAGCCGTCGTCGGCGCCGCGTTTGGTGATGATGTTGATGACGCCACCGGTGGCGCCTTCGCCGTACAGCACGCTGCTGCCGCCGCGCGTGATCTCGATGCGCTCGACGGTCTCGACCGGGATCGACGACAGGATAGTGCCGGCCAGTTCGTTCTCGTTCAGGCGCACGCCGTCGACCAGGATCACCATGTTCTGGCTGCTGTTCGAGCCGAAGCCGCGCAGGTCGAGGCCGAAGTCGGGCGAGCCGTCCAGGCTCTGGCGGCCGAACACGCCGCCGATCTTGCGGATCGCGCTGTTGACGTCGTTGGCGCCGGCGCGGCGGATGTCGTCGGCGGTGATCACGGTGGCGCCGATCGGATTCAATGCCGCGTCGCTGGCGAAGCGGGCGCCGGTGACGTTGACGGTGGCAATGGCCTGCTCGGCGCTGGCGGCATTGGCGAACAGGGAAAAGGCACAGGCAAGCACGAGCGGCTTGATCGCCGGCGCGCTGGTCGGAACAGCAGAAGTCATGATGTCGTTATTCGATTAGTGTGCATCCAGCCTGCGTCCCCGCAGGCCGGATTCAACGGACATTCCCTGGGAATGTCCACCTGTCCTGGCCGGTATCCGGGCTAGCAAGTCGGACCGCCTCACCTTCCTATGCCGTGCACAGTGGTCTTCGAGGCGGCCTGTCGCCGGGGCGACGCTTGTTTACCGTTGCGGGGGCAGCACACCTGGGCCGTGCGCCGGGGGCGCAGGAGCATCGTGTTTCCCGTTTAACTGCGCACGCGGATTGCGCGCGCGGGCACCAGAACGGGGCGGATTATATAACGAGCAAGGGCTTACGTTCATGGTCATGGGCCGCGCGGTGCATGTTTGGAACACGGTGGGTTCGAGAACCCACCCTACAACGGCGAATCTCGTAGGTTGGGTTCTCGAACCCACCACCACACCGAATCGCCGGATCGGCTACCATCAAACTCTGTCGCCACATGAAGGAGCCCCGCCATGCCCACCCGCCTGCCCACCTATTTCGTCTCCCACGGCGGCGGCCCCTGGCCCTGGCTGAAGAAGGAATTCGGCAACGCCTACGACAAGCTCGAAGCCTCGCTGGTCGATATCCCGCGCCAGCTGAAGGCGCGCCCGAAGGCGGTATTGGTGGTGACCAGCCACTGGGAAGCGGCGCGCTTCATGGTTTCGTCATCGAACGCGCCCGGCATGATCTACGACTACGGCGGCTTTCCGCCGCATACCTACCAGGTAAGCTACCCTGCCCCGGGCGAGCCGCAACTGGCGGCGCGCGTGGCCGCCCTGCTGAACGAAGCCGGCCATCCGGCCGCGCTGGACGCCGAACGCGGCTTCGACCACGGCACCTTCTCGATGCTGTATCCGGTGTATCCGCAGGCCGACATGCCGGTGGTGCAGCTGTCGCTGCGGCGCGACCTCGATCCGCTGGCCCACGTCGAGGCCGGGCGGGCGCTGGCGCCGCTGCGCGACGAAGGGGTGCTGATCATCGGCAGCGGGCTGTCGTTCCATAACCTGCGCCAGTTCGGGGCGAGCGGGCGCGAGGCGTCGCACGGGTTCGATGGGTGGCTGAACCGGACCTTGCTGGACCTGGCGCCGGCCGAGCGGACGGCGGCGCTGCTGCGCTGGGAGGAGGCGCCCTCAGCCAGGGCGGCGCATCCGAGGGAGGAGCATTTGATTCCTTTGATGGTGGCGCTGGGCGCGGCGGAGCAGGAACGGGCTGAGAACGTGTATCACGAGGATGCGTTCTTTGGCAGCCTGGCGGTGTCGAGTTTCAGGTTTGGGGAGGTGGAGGCGTAGGTGGCTGATCACTTGGACGCCATAGCGGTATGCCTCCGATACGATAGGGAAAACCGCAGCCGCGACGCATGCTTCCGCGTGGGCACGGAGTGCCCACCCTACGAATTAAGCCACGGACCGCGGTGACGCCGGTGGAATGCCGGCTTCGAGACTTATGTGCCGCGCTTGCCGCGGGCGGCTTCTTCGGCTTTGGCGGCGGCTTTTTCGGCGGCGATGCGCGCCTTTTCGGCCATGGCGATTTCATGGGCAGCGATGCGGGCGGCGCGGGTTTCCGGGGTTTCGAGGCTGATGCGGCCGAGGGCGCCGCTGCGGTAGTCGTGCAGCAGCACGTGGGCCGCCTTTTCGACGTCGAACTCGCCGCCGCGTACGCGGAAGCCGCGGCGCGCCGCGACGTTTTCCACCACCGCGATACCGTCCATGCCCTCGGTCTTGAAGCCGTAGCGTGCGGTGAGCAGTTGCGGGTAACGCTCCAGCAGCAGGTCGCCCAGGAAGAAGGCGACCTCCTCCTCGATCAGCGCATTGGTGCCGATCGCGTGGCTGGCGGCCAGCATCATGCCGTCGCTGTCCATCTCGATCTTCGGCCACATCAGGCCGGGCGTATCGACAAGGACGGTGTGCTTGTCGAGGTAGAGCTTCTGCTGGGTCTTGGTCACCGCCGGCTCGTCGCCGACCTTGGCCACGCGCTTTTTCAGCAGCGCGTTCATCAGCGTGGACTTGCCTACGTTCGGGATGCCCATGATCATGATGCGCAGCGGCTTGGTCGGCACGCCGCGGTGCGGCGCCAGCGACAGCGCCAGTTGCGGGATGCGCGCCACGTCGAGCGGTTTCTTGGTCGTCATTGGGTAGGCGGTCACGCCGTCCTGGGCATCGTAATAGGCTTTCCAGGCGGCGGTGGCCACCGGATCGGCCAGGTCGATCTTGTTCAGGATCTTGAGGACGGGACGCTGGCGGAACTTGCGCATGCGGTCAACCAGCGGGTTGCAGCTCGCTTCAGGCAGGCGTGCGTCGAGCACCTCGATCACGAGATCGATGTTTTCCATCTGCTCCTCCGCCTGCTTCTTGGCGGAGTTCATGTGGCCCGGGAACCATTGTATCGACATGCTGTGCTTTCCAATTCTTTCTGACGAGGCGGTATTCTACGCGGCTTGTCCCTGCCGCGTCGCCTCCTGCATGTCGGAATGTTTCCACACGGAACGAAATCCTTTGATCTGTTGCAATAGCGACGCAGTGCCAGCCCGGCACCATGACGAGACCGGCCGCCGGTGGCCGGGTCGAGGAGAAGATCATGGGGATCGGTCGCAACGTGGAAGTGTGGATTTTCGGGGCATTCCTGGTACTGGGCCTGGTGGCCTGCCTGAGCGGTCCGGCCGAACGCGCGGCGCCCGCGCCGGTGGCGAATGCCGCGGTCGAAGGCGAGATGGCGCTGCCGATCGACCCGCGCCAGCCGATGTACACGGTGTATGTGGTCGGGAAACGGCCGACGGCGGCGGAGAAGGCGCAGATGCGCAAAGGCAGCGCGGGTTAACGCCCGCGGCATATCCCGTACGGTGGGCACTCCGTGCCCACGCGGTTACGTGTTTATCCGGAGTCTGCTGCCGCGCGATGTCGCTCGAAACGCTTGCAGCATGGAAGAGCTAGCGATGTGCTCCTGATACTCCGGCGTCATTCACACGTTTCGACAGTGATGAGCGCTAACACCGTGCAGGTTTCCGCGTGGGCACGAGGTGCCCACCGTACGGTTGCCGCTGCAGCCAGATCACATCGTTGCTCGTGCTTGCTTCACCGCGCCAGGTTCTCCATATCCCGCCGCAGCACCGACGTAATCCCACCCCAGTTCCGCCCCGTGTAGTGCCCGTAATCTTCCCCATCGTCGCGGAACACCACCGCGTGGTACGCCCACTTCGGCCGCCCGCCCTGGTTGTTGCCCGCGCCCAGGGTCAGGTCGTTGCAGAACCAGTCGCCCGGATTGCACAGCGAACTGCCCGAGCTCCCCGACGCACCGCCTGAACTATGGTAAGCCACCACCTCGTCGTCCTGCCCAGGCAGCGCGAACGAGTACAGGGTGCCGTTCGCGCCCGCGTACATGTAGAACCAGATGTTGCGCGTGTCGTTGTGGTTGTAGAGCGCGCGCGCGGTGGCCACCTTGTGCTGCTGGGCCAGCGGTTCGCTTGTGACCCAGGCGCCGATGTCGGCCAGCTCGCTGCCGCCGGCGGAACCGGCCGCCACGCGTACCCAGCGGATGTTCCAGCCGGCCTGGCTGCCGCCGGTCCCGGTGCACACGCCGGCGCCATTCGCCTGGGCGTTGGTCACCGGCCGCGCCGAGCCGCCGTAGTTGGCCAGGGTATAGCCGACCAGCATGTCGCCGGCGCTGTGGACGGCGATGTAGCACCAGTTCTGCCCGGTGCAGAAGCAGTCCAGCGCATTGCGGACGTAGCCGCTTTGCGAGGCGATGCCGCTCCTGCCGTCCCAGTTGACCGACTTCTTGTTGACACCGGCCGGCGTGGCGTTCGGGCCGAAGTAGGCGAAGTCGTTGTAGTTGCCGATGGCGCCGCCGCCGGTGCGGCCGTGGACCCACAGGGTGAAGTTGGTGGCACTCGCCACGCCGGCAGCAAGCATGCCGGGCAGGCACAGCGCAAGTGCGAGTTGACGCAAACCGCGTGCAGGACGTCCCATGTCTTCCTCCGTGTTGTTGTAACGGCCATCGAACAACGTGGGAGGCGCTGCGTCAATCGCGCGCAGCGTGGGCGTCGTGGGAAGGATACCGAACAGCGAGGAGGAAGGAATGGCGGCATCGAAACGCCGCCACCCTCGTGCAGGCATGGCTCAGGCGTGCACTAGCGCGCCGGCGCCCCGCATTCGCTCGGCGGCAGCGGTTGCGACGGATCGAAGGCGTCCAGGCTGTCGCGCGCGAGCTTGCGGTCCTTGCCGAACTCGGCCAGGTAGCGCTCGCGTTCCTCGCCGCCGGCCTCGGCATCCGAGATGCCGTCCAGCGACTGCGTCCGGCTCTTCAGCACCGGCCCTTCCAGGCGCGGCATCAGCTCGCGGTCGGGATCGGTGTTTTCCTTCAGCAGGTAGCCGTCGACGTCGCGCAGCGTGAGCGGCAGGGCCGGCGCGCCGTCGTGCATCAGCTTGCCGAACACGGCCAGCTTGATGTCGTTCGGTCCCGGTCCCAGCACCTCGTTGAAGGTGGCCAGCGCGAACGGGCGCCCTTTCGCATCGTCGATGCGCCCGGTCACCACATAGCGTCCCGGCGTGCGCACGTCGGCGCGCAGCACAAAGGCGAGCGAGCCGTCGGTCACGACTTCGCGCGGCGGCCCGGCCCACACCGCCGGCAGCCGCGGCGAATAGATGACGTCGAAGATCAGCGCGCCGTTCTTGCCGCCCGCCGTATAGCGCACCTCGGTGCGGATGGTGCCGTGGAAGCCGGCCAGTCCGGTCTGGGCCGGCGTGAGCACGGCGGCAAAGGCGCCGTCGCCGGCCACCGGGTCGGCGCCACCGCCATCGTCGGCAAAGGCCAGCGCCACCTGGGTGGTCGGGCGCGCGCCGGTCGTCATCAATCCGGCGGCCACGGCGCGCGTGACCACCAGTGGCACCAGCGTGCCGTCGGGCGCCACCGCGCGTAGCGAGAAGGCGACCGATTCGTTGGCCGCCATGTAGACGCGCGACTGCGAGGTCTGGAGCAGGATGTTGGGGTCGCTGTTGCGATCGCTGGTCCGCATCGGCGTCATTTCGGTGACCGGCCTGTTCGGGTAGGCCTGGTCGGGATTCTGCGACATCGGCCGCGAGCCGGCCGGGTACTTGCTGCCTTCAAGGTAGCTGCAATAGGTGTGATCCGTCAGTTGCACGTGCTCGATCAGTTGCTGGCGGCGCTGGGCGCGCTCGGCGGCGGACGGCTGCGCCGGCTGGCCGTCGACCTGGCCGAAGAACTGCGGCCCTTGCGGAGAGGGAGCAGAAGCCGTGCGAGGCTCGGCTACTGCGGACTCTCCGCTTCCCCTCAAGGCCAGCCAGGCGAGGGCCGCGACCAGCACCGCCAGCAGCGCCAGCGGCAGCCAGCGGCGCAGGAAGGACGGGCCGCCGCCCGGGCGGCCCTGTGGATGCTCAGAGGGCACTGTTCACCACGGCATTGCGCACGACACCGACGATGCCGCCCCAGTTGCCGTTCGCGTAGTGGTTGTAGGCCTCGGCGTCGTCGCGGAAGCTGACCGAGTGGTAGCTCCACTTGGCCGAGCCGCCCTCGTTGGCCGCCGTGCCCAGGGTCAGGTCGTTGCACAGCCAGTCGCTCGGGTTGCAGTAGGAGCCGCCCGAGGTGCCGGCCACGCCGCCGGTGCTGTGGTAGGCCACGGCTTCGTCGTCCTGGCCCGGCAGGATGCCGGAATAGGCCGTGCCCTTGGCGCCGGCGTACATGTAGAACCAGATGTTGCGCGTGGTGTTGTGGTTGTACATGGCGCGCGCGGTGGTGGTTTTCAGGTCCTTGACCAGGGCTTCCGACACGGCCCAGGAACCGGCGTCGGACAGTTCCGAGCCGCCGCCCGCGCCCGATGCCGCGCGCACCCACTTGATGTTCCAGCCGGTTTGCGAGCTGCCATCAAGGTTGCCGCACACGCCGGAGGCGTTGGCGCTGGCGTTCTTCTTGACGCGCGCCGAGCCGCCGTAGTTGGCCAGGGTGTAGCCAAGGATCAGATCGCCGGCGCTGTGGGTGGCGATGTAGCACCAGTTGCCGCCGGTGCAGAAGCAGTCGAGCGCGTCGCGGATCTTGCCGCTTTGCGAAGCGATGCTGCTGCGGCCGTCCCAGTTGACCGACTTCTTGTTGACGCCGGCGGCCGTGGTGCCGGGGCCCCAGTAGGTGAAGCTGTTGTAGTTGCCGACCACCCCGCCGCCGGTACGGCCGTTGATCCACAGCGTGTAGTTGGCCGCGGCGGCCATGCCGGATGCGGCCATCAGGCAGAGCGCCATGGCCAGTTGAAGTGCTTTCTTCACCATCTCCTCCTTGTCTGAGTGGACGCCTGTTTCGGCCGCCATCGCTGCCGGCTGACGCAGGCGCAGCCGCTTGTTACGGCTGGGTCGACTGTAGGATGCGTATGTATGAGAGTCAATTGTGCGAAGGTAAGACGAAACATCGTTTGTGGATGTGTCGCGTTAACGCCAGTGCAAGATGGATGGCAACGTCGGTATATATGTTGACGGTTCCCGTACGGTGGGCACTCCGTGCCCACGCGGAACGATGATCCGTGTTGGCGCGCGCCATATCGAAATGAATGCGGCCTCGCGGCGTGTCCAGAAGCGTCTCGCTAACGTATCGTCAAGGGCGAAAGCCGCGGAGCGAGCATCACCAGCCAACGATTCAAGGACACGCACGTAACCGCGTGGGCACGGAGTGCCCACCGTACGGTCAAAGCCGTCACCAACGCGGCGTCAGCGACTGGGATTGGTGCTAGTCCAGCTCGGCCAGCACCTTCAGATGCGCCACCACGCTGCGCCCCAGCGACGACAGGTCATATCCCCCCTCCAGGCAGCTGACGATCCTTCCCTGCGCATGCTCCCTGGCCACCGCCATCACCTCGCGCGTGATCCACGCATAATCGGCCTCGACCAGGTCCATGCCGCCCATGTCGTCGTCGCGGTGGGCGTCGAAGCCGGCGGAGATGAAAATCATCTGCGGCCGGAACGCGTGCAGGGCCGGCAGCCACTGGTCACGAACCACGTCGCGCACCACGTCCCCGCCGCTGCGCGCCGCCACCGGCACATTCACGCTGGTGGCCGTGATCGGCTCAGGCTCGGAATACGGGTAGAAAGGATGCTGGAAGAAGCTCGCCATCAGCACCCGCGGGTCATTGCGAAAGGCGTCGGCGGTGCCGTTCCCATGGTGGACGTCGAAGTCGACGATCGCCACCCGCGCCAGGCCGTGCACCTCGAGCGCATGGCGCACCGCGATCGCCACATTGTTGAACAGGCAAAAGCCCATCGGCTCCTTCGGCGTGGCGTGGTGCCCCGGCGGGCGCACCGAGCAGAAGGCGTTGGCGATGCTGCCGGCGATGACGGCGTCGGTCGCCGCCACGGCCGCGCCGGCCGCGCGCAGGGCGGCCCCGTAGCTGGCGTGGCACAGGATGGTGTCGGCATCGAGCGGATAGAACTCGCCTTCCACCGGCACATGGTCGCGCACCAGCGCCAGCGCGCCCGGCGTGTGGTTGCGCAGGATGGACGCTTCCTCGGCCAGCGGCGCCAGGCGCCGTTCGACCAGGCCGTCGAGCCGGGCCAGGATGAGTTGGTCCTCGATGGCCTGGAGCCGGTCGGGCGACTCCGGGTGCCAGTCGCCCATGTCGTGCTTCAGGCAATCGGGATGGCTGAAAATAGCTGTGCTCATGGTGCGCTCGTCAAGCGTGGGTGACTGCCCTGCTCATCCATACACCGGAAATATCCGTTCTCGCATAGAATCATCCGGACGGCCCTCCCCGCGTGGAAGAATAGTTGCCAATATCGCTAATCTACCATGCCGCCCGGGCCGTCGCACCATTCGACCATGGGAACCCAAGCATGTTCAACAAATTGCACGCCGCCGCCCGCCAGGTCGGCCAGATCGTCGTCGGCAAGGACCAGCAGGTGCGGCTGGCCTTTACCTGCCTGCTGGCCGGCGGCCACCTGCTGATCGAGGACGTCCCCGGCGTCGGCAAGACCACGCTGGCGCACGCGCTGGCCCTCTCGCTCGGCCTGAAGTTCAACCGCGTCCAGTTCACCAGCGACCTGCTGCCGGCCGACGTGGCCGGCATCTCGGTCTACGAGCGCGAAAAGAACGGCTTCGTGTTCCATCCCGGCCCGATCTTCACCCAGGTGCTGCTGGCCGACGAAATCAACCGCGCCACGCCGAAAACGCAATCGGGCCTGCTCGAGGCGATGGAAGAACGCCAGGTCACCTTCGACGGCGTCACGCGCGATCTGCCGGAACCCTTTTTTGTCATCGCCACGCAGAACCCGGCACACCAGGTCGGCACCTTCCCGCTGCCCGAGTCCCAGCTCGACCGCTTCCTGATGTGCCTCTCGCTCGGCTACCCCGACCCGGCCGCCGAACGCGCCCTGCTGCTGGGCGAAGACCGGCGCGCCATGCTGCGCACCCTGCAGGCCGCCACCAGCCCGGCCGAACTGATGGAGGCGCAGGCCGCGCTGCGGCGCATCCATGCATCGAACGCGCTGGTGGATTACGTGCAGGCCCTGGCCCAGGCTTCGCGCCAGGGCACGCTGTTCGCCGAAGGCCTGTCGCCGCGCGCCACCCTGGCCCTGCTCCAGGCCGGGCGCGCCTGGGCTGCGCTCGAAGGGCGCGACCACGTGCTGCCGGAAGACATCCAGGCGGTGCTGGTGCCGGTCTGCGCCCACCGCCTGCGCCCACTGCGCTCGGCGCAGGGCATGGCCCTGGCCAGCCGCGACCTGGTGCTGCAGCTGCAGAAATCGGTGCCGGTATAAGCGCCATGGCGCAGGCACAGGCAGACACCGCGGGCTCCTTCCTTGGCCGGCTGCGCCGCAAGGCGGGCAGCCGCCTGGTGCGCGAACGCGATACGGGATCGCTGCTGCTCGGCCAGCGCCGCATCTACATCCTGCCAACCGGGCCGGGGCTGGGCTTCGGCGCCCTGATCCTGGTGCTGCTGGTCGGCTCGATCAACTACAACCTGGGCCTGGGCTATGCCCTCACCTTCACGGCCCTGTCCTGCGCCCTGGTCGACATGGTGCTCACCTGGCGCAACCTGGCCCACCTGGTGCTCACGCCGGGCCGCGCCCCGAACGTGTTCTGCGGCCAGGAAGCGCCGTTCGAACTGCAACTGGCCAACCCCGGCCCGCGCACGCGCTATGCGGTGTGGGTCGACGTGGCCGGTGTGGCCGAGCCGCGCCACGTGGCCGACGTGCCGGCCGGTTCCAGCGCGGCCGTGCGCATCGCCGTGCCGACGGAACATCGCGGCCCGCTGGCGGCGCCGCGCCTGACCCTCAGCACGCGCTTTCCGCTCGGCCTGTTCCGCGCCTGGGCCTACTGGCATCCGGACCTGCACGGGCTGGTGTATCCCTTCCCCGAGGAAGGCGCGCCGCCCCTGCCCCAGGTGGCGGGCGGGCGCAGCGACGGCACCGGACAGGCCGGCAGCGACGATTTCGCCGGCGTGCGCCCCTACCAGCCGGGCGACGCGATGCGGCGCCTGGCCTGGCGCCAGATCGCGCGCCTCGACCCGGCCGAGGGGGGCCAGCTCGCCACCAAGCATTTCGAAGGCGGCGCGCGCGACGAACTGGTGCTCGACCTGGCCGCGCTGCCGGTCCAGCTCGATCTCGAGGCGCGCCTGTCGCGCCTGACGCGCTGGGTGCTGGAAGCGGAAAGCCACGCCCTGCCCTATGCCTTCCGCCTCGGCGCCGACCGCTACGATGCGGGCAATGGCGCCGCGCACCAGGCGGCCTGCCTGCGCGCCCTGGCCCTGTATGACAATCCCGGCAACGGGAGCATGCCATGAACCTGGCGCACCTGGCCAACCTGCCGCGCGATAAAGCCGACACCCTGCTGCTGCTCGCCAGCGCGCTGCTGGTGCTGGCACCGCATACCCTGCACCTGCCGCTCTGGGTCTCGCTGCTGTGCGGCGCCACCCTGGCCTGGCGCGCCGCGATCACCCTGCGCGGCAAGCGCATGCCGCCCAGCCTGATCCTGATTCCGCTGGCGGCCGGCGCCATGCTCGGCGTGATGCACACCTACCAGACCCTGCTCGGGCGCGATGCCGGAGTCGCCATGCTGGTGCTGCTGGTGGCCTTCAAGATGCTGGAGATGCATGCGCGGCGCGACTTGTTCGTGGTGGTCTTCCTGTGCTTCTTCCTGGTGCTGACCAACTTCTTCTACGAGCAGGGCATCGCCACCGCCCTCCTGATGTCGGCCTCGGTGCTGCTGCTGTTCACCACCCAGATGAGCTTCCAGTTCGCCGGCAGCCTGCCGCCGCTGCGCGAACGCTTCCGGATGAGCGCGCGCATGCTGGGCCTGGCCGCGCCCGTGGCCCTGGCCCTGTTCTTCCTGTTCCCGCGCATCCAAGGACCGCTCTGGGGCCTGCCGGGCGACGCCAACGGCGCGCGCTCGGGCCTGTCCGAGACCATGGCGCCGGGCATGCTGGCGAACCTGGCGCAGTCGCCGGAAACCGCCTTCCGCGTGAAGTTCGAGGGTGCGCCGCCGGAGCGCGAGCAGCTGTACTGGCGCGGCCCGGTGCTCGGCGACTACGACGGCCGCACCTGGACCAGGCTCAGTCCTGCTCAGCGCGGCCCGGCCCAGCGCCAGGCGCTCGCGAACCGGCGCCTGCCGCTGTCGGTGGCGGGCGAGCCGCTGCGCTACGAAGTCACGCTGGAGCCGGCCAACAACCGCTGGCTGTTCGCGCTCGAGATGCCCGAACGCTTGCCGGCGATCACCGGGAACGCCGCCCAGCTGTCGGGCGAAGTCGAGATGACGACGCTGGCCCCGATCGACAGCCGGCTGCGCTACCAGGTCTCCTCCTTCATCCATTACCGCCTGCAGGCCGACGGCTTGCCGCAGGATGCCGACCAGTGGCTGCAGCTGCCGGCCGACAGCAACCCGCGCGCGCTGATGGCCGGCCTGCAGCTGCGCGCGATTCCCGACCCGGGCCGGCGCGTCGAATCGGTGCTGCGCGGCTTCCGCACCGAAAACTACGTCTACACCCTGAACCCGCCGCTGCTCGGCAAGGACGCCGTCGACGGCTTCCTGTACGGCAGCCGCGCCGGCTTTTGCGAGCATTACGCCGGCGCCTTTGTGTTCCTGATGCGCGCCGCCGGTGTGCCCGCGCGCGTGGTCACCGGGTACCAGGGCGGCGACATGAATCCGCTCGACGGCTACCTCACCGTGCGCCAGTCCGATGCCCACGCCTGGGCCGAGGTGTGGCTGGCGCGGCGCGGCTGGGTGCGCATCGACCCGACCGCGGCGGTGGCGCCCGAACGTGTGCAGCGCGGGCTGGAGGGTGCAGTGCCGCCACGCCCACCCTTCGGCATCGAAGGCCTGGGCCGCTTCATGCGCATCGACGGCGAAGCCAACCCCTGGCTGGCGCAGATGCGCTACGCGGCCGGCGCCATGAACAATGGCTGGAACCAGTGGGTGCTGAACTACACGCCGCAGCGCCAGCGCGGCATGGTCGAGCAGCTGCAGTCGTCGCTGCTGGACTGGCGCCTGCCGGCCTGGCTTGCCTCGCTGGCAATTCTGTTGTTGCTGGTACGCACCTGGCGCCGCCGGCGCGGGATCGATCCGATCGATGCGCTATACTCGGCCCTGTGCACGCGCCTGTCCCGGCTGGGGCTGGCGCGCGCGCCGGACGAAGGCCCGCATGCCTATGCCGAGCGGATCGGCGCGGCGGGCCGGCTGGCGCCGGGCGCGCAGGCCGCCGCGCAGGACTTCCTGCGCCGCTACAGTGCCTGGCGCTATGCACCGCGCCGCGCCGATGCCGATCTCGCCGCGACCCTGAAGCGCTTACTTTCCCAGGTCAGATGAAACAGTTCGTACCCGCATTTGCATCTCTGTTCGCAGCGTTCGTTCTTTCGGCAGCACCGCTCCACCAGGCTGGCGCTGCCGAGCCCCATCATGCCAAGGCGGCCAAGGCCACCAAAACGGCCAAGGCGAGCAAGCCGGCGAAGGCCAAGGCCGCCAAGCCGAAAGCCAGACCCGCCAGGAAAGCGCCGGCCGTGGCGGCCGCAGCCGCAGCCAAACCCATCGACTACGACGGCGAGCAGGTCAACTTCGCCGAGTGGCAGGCGGTGCGCGACTTCGGCGACGAGATGGTGGCGAAACACGGTTTCGAGCGCGGCGAGATGGATGCGCTGCTGCGCCAGGTGCGTTTCGTCGAGTCGGCGGTGCAACTGGTGAAACCGGCGCCGCCGGGCAAACCGAAGAACTGGCAGGCCTACAGCGAGCGCTTCATCGAACCGATCCGCATCAACGCCGGCGTGCGCTTCTGGAACGAGAACGCCGAAGCGCTGGCCCGTGCCGAGGCGACCTATGGCGTGCCAGCCGAGATCCTGGTCGGCATCATCGGCGTGGAAACCGTGTATGGCCGCGACACCGGGCGCTTCCGCGTGATCGACACCCTGACCACCCTCGCGTTTGCCTATCCGGAAGCGCCGAACCGGGCGGCGCGCGCCGCTTTCTTCCGCAGCGAGCTGGAACAGGCCCTGCTGCTGGCGCGCCACGAGAAGATCGATCCGTTCTCACTGCTGGGCTCGTTCGCGGGCGCCGTCGGCCTGCCGCAGTTCATGCCGGGCAATATCCTCAAATACGGCGTTGACTTCGACGGCGACAGCCACATCGACCTGCGCGGCTCGACCGCCGACGCCATCGGCAGCGTGGCCAACTTCCTGATCCAGCACGGCTGGAACCCGCTCGACAAGGCCCCAACCGTGCTCCAGGTATCAGTGGCGCCGAGCCGTGCCTGGGAACCATTGCTGGAGCGCGGCCTGAGCGCCACCCTGCGCGCCGAGGAATTGCTAAGCGCCGGCATCACGCCCGACGTGCCGCTGCCGGGCGAGCGCCTGTACGGCCTGGTCGACTTGCAGAATGGCGCCGAGGCGACCGAATACTGGGCGGCCAGCGAAAACTTCTTTGCCATCACCCGCTACAACCGCAGTTACTTTTACGCGATGTCGGTGCTCGACCTGGGCCGGGCGGTGCGCGAAGCACGCTAGCATGCACTGTTGTAGAGCACGAAATTTGTAACAGCCTGTAACACCTGAGGCTTAAGTTTGTTCTAATAAACGCTTTTTGACACCGGGTACTCCCCCGGTGTACCCCTCGTGTTTTCTTTTCTATACTCTATGGAAACTTTCCGTGGAGCTGCATACCCCCCTAAGTCTTGTCAATCAAGCATATCAATTTGAAACGTGCGGCAGGCAAAACCTGTTTCCTTTACACTCAAGTTTAACGAAAAAACAATTATTTTTTCCGTGAGTTTGTGAGAGAATTGCATTGCGGCTATTGTTGCGACTAGACAACAAACAGAGACTTTACTACCG
The DNA here is from genome assembly GCF_057801335.1 of Massilia sp. BAP21. Classification (NCBI taxonomy): domain Bacteria; kingdom Pseudomonadati; phylum Pseudomonadota; class Betaproteobacteria; order Burkholderiales; family Oxalobacteraceae; genus Massilia; species Massilia sp. BAP21. The sequence goes on along the minus strand of NZ_CM173596.1, from coordinate 3,644,220 downwards.
AATTCTATTGCTCATAAGTACTAGACTCAAAAATAGTTGTACAATTGAGTAGATTTTTTCGAAAGACCTTCCGGAATCGAACCGCCGCTAGCGACTTTCCGTAAACCCATATAGGAATTATTCAAATCATGACAAACCAAGTCGGCATTGATATGAACAGCGATGCGGAATCGGACGAACTGCTGCAATACAACCCGAACCGCCTGCTGGACACCCTGATCGAGAACCTGCGCCTGAAGAACGACGCCGCCCTGTCGCGCGCCCTGGAAGTGGCGCCGCCGGTGATCTCGAAAATCCGCCACCACCGCCTGCCGGTCGGCGCTTCGCTGCTGATCCGCATGCACGAAGTCAGCGACCTGTCGATCCGCGACCTGCGTTACCTGATGGGCGACCGCCGCAACAAGTTCCGCATCAGCGACAAGCAGTTCAAGCCGAAAGAAGGCGCAGCACCGTCGAGCGGCAGCGACCAGTCGTAATCGGCTGTTTCGGGCTGAGCGCCCGATCTTGCATTAAGCTTGCGAGAAAAACAAAAGGAGCCTTGTGGCTCCTTTGTCGTTTGTACACTGCCTGCCGCGGCAGGCTGGCCGCCCTCAGGCCGGGAACACGCCGGTCGACAGGTAACGGTCGCCGCGGTCGCAGACGATGAACACGATGGTGGCGTTTTCCACGGTCTGCGCGATGCGCAGCGCCACTTCGCAGGCGCCGGCGGCCGAGATGCCGCAGAAGATGCCCTCTTCCGCCGCCAGCCGGCGCGCCATCTGCTCGGCTGCGGCCTGGCTCACGTTTTCCACCTGGTCGACGCGGCTCTTGTCGAAGATCTTCGGCAGGTAGGCTTGCGGCCACTTGCGGATGCCGGGAATCGATGAGCCTTCTTCGGGCTGGGCGCCGACGATGCGCACGTTCTCGTTCTGTTCCTTCAGGTAGCGCGACACGCCCATGATGGTGCCGGTGGTGCCCATGGCGCTGACGAAATGGGTGATGCGGCCTTCGGTGTCGCGCCAGATTTCCGGACCCGTGGTTTCATAGTGGGCCAGCGGATTGTCCTGGTTGGCGAACTGGTCGAGGATGATGCCCTTGCCGTCCTTTTGCATCTGCTCGGCCATGTCGCGCGCGTATTCCATGCCGCCGGTCTTCGGGGTCAGGATGATTTCGGCGCCGTAGGCCGCCATGCTCTGGCGGCGCTCGATCGACAGGTTGTCGGGCATGAGCAGGACCATCTTGTAGCCGCGGATCGAGGCGGCCATCGCCAGCGCGATGCCGGTATTGCCTGAAGTAGCCTCGATGATGGTGTCGCCCGGCTTGATCTGGCCGCGCGCCTCGGCGTGCCTGAGCATCGACATGGCGGCGCGGTCCTTCACGGAACCCGCCGGGTTGTTGCCTTCCAGTTTGCCGAGGATGATGTTGTTGCGGGCGGCAATCTCAGCGCCCGGCAGGCGCACGAGCTGCACCAGCGGGGTGTTACCGATCGTATCTTCGATGGTCTTGTAGGCCATGTTCGCTCTCTTGCTGTTCCTTAAAACACCATTTTAAACCGGGAAGCGGATGGGCGTATGGCGAGGAGGCGGGAGGGGTTGTAGATACCGTCTTACCCGTCAAGCCCTACATGCAAATTTTGGGTCGTAGGGCTTGCCGGAGTGGATGACACCAAAACACAGGTGTGCCAGCTTGCGCATAGCGGCTCCAATTGCGGCCATCGCGGTTTTACCTTTGGCGAGCAGTCGCTCATTCAGCGCCTTAATATGCGGATTACAGCGTGTTGCCACGACGGCAGGCATGTACAGCACTTTGCGTAAGTAAGCAGGGCCGGCTTTCGACATATGCGGCCGGCCACGTACCGAAGATCCTGACTCCCATACAACTGGCACGAGCCCCAGATAGGCTGCCAGCTGCTCGGCGCTCTCAAACGTTCGACCAGCAAATAACGTCGTCATATGGGTCGAAACACGAGGACCGACACCAGGTATCGTTTCGAGTAGTTCTTTCTTGTTGCGCAGGTCCGGGTCGTCATTGATGTGCTTGGCAATCATCTTTTCCAACCGCTTCAGTTCGGCCTGCAGAAAAGCGATTGATTCTGCAATAGAGGCGCTTACAGCTTCTGGTACCGAGCTAAAGTCGTTTGCTTCCTTGCGATTGCGTTCGCGCTGTAGATCGTCGGCGACTGCATCACGGCGCGCCAGCAGGGCTTTGAGGTGACGTGCTGACGGCGATGGTGGCTGCCATGGTGCAGGATTTTGGGCCATGCCGAAGCGAGCCAGCACCGCACTGTCTTGCTTATCGGTCTTGTTCTTCACCCCCAGTCCTTGCGCGAAAGCGCGCAGCTGAGCTGGATTAACCAGCGATACGACCAGTCCAGCATCGGCCAGGGCCAATGCAGCGGCTTCGTGATACATCCCTGTCGGCTCCATCACCACGTGTGGATTGGACGCCTTCTTTTCGTTCAGCCAGTCAAGCAACTCCACAAAGCCAGCAGCTGTATTTGGAATATTACTCTTCGACTTGAGCTTGCCGGTCTCGCTATCGAGCAGCATGCAGTCAAGGTTTTTCTTGGCAACGTCTACACCTAGATAAAACATAAATTCTCCTTGCGTCCTCGATCAACACACCCACTCTCCTTGTGCATACAGGGTCATTGCCCTTGGCTACCGTCCAGTGTTTGGCATGGTGTGGGAACGAGGTGAAGGGCTTGATCTACCTTCCAAGGTCGAGCCTTAAGGGTGGGCCCAAGCTGGTCTTCACCTCTGCTGGCAGTAGCTAACCACCAACTCGGTCAAGATACAAGGGTGGGCACCTGTGCCCACGCGGTATGGTACCGATGCATATCCAAAGGCGTTCAACGGAGGACGCGAACGTTCGCAATCCGTTTCAGGCTGCATCCGGTCACACGGTGAGACCGCGTGGGCTCAAGAGCCCACCCTACGAAAATCACACGGCGCAAGCGCCGTGCACGATCAGCGCAGCGGCGCCGGATAGGTCGCCGGGCTGACGTTGCCGTCCTTGTCGATCGCCTGCACGCCGAAGAACACATTGTCCTTCGACAGCTTGACCGTGGCCTCGGTCACGTTACCCACGTACTGCGAGCCTTCCCACTGCGCCGCGGTCGTATCGCGCCAGACGATGCGGTAACCCGCGACGTCCGGTTCCGGGTTCGCCGCCCACACCAGGGTCGAGTCGTTCACCAGCTTGTCAGTGCGCACCTTGACGTCTTTCGGCGCGCTCGGGGCCAGGGCCAGCGAGGCCAGGGCCGCGGCATTCACCTTGGCCACCTTGGCCGTGTAGTCGAAGTCGACGAACTCGATCAGGTCGCCATACACCTTGCCGTTTTCGGTGCGCAGGTTCTGGTGCTGGTGCGAGAAGTCCTCGTTCGGTTCGGTGAAGCGCAGCGCGGCATAGCCCTGCTCCAGGAACGGCATGTGGTCGCCGCCGCGCAGGTAGCGGTCGTGGCGCTGGATCACGCTGACCTTGAAGCCCTTCACGTAGCGCTCGCCCTGCTCCTTCACATGGCGCGCGAGCTGGCGCGAGATCGAATCGTTCTCGCCGCCGGTGGCCACCAGCTGGCGCACCGCGTCGCTCATTTCCTTGGTCGCCGGGATGCTCTGGGCGAACAGGCGCACCTGTTTGTTGTCGACGCGGCCATCGTCGGCGCGCGAGCTGCCGATGATGTCGTTGGTGAACATGCCGGCCACGTTCAGGTTGTTGGCGCGCGCCTGCTTGGCCCAGTGGCCGGCGCCCAGCAGGCCCTGCTCTTCGGCGGCCACGGCCATGAAGACCAGGGTCGCATCGAATTTGTACTTGGCCATCACGCAGGCCATTTCCATGACGGCGGCGGTGCCGGACGCGTCGTCGTTGGCGCCCGGCGCCTTGCCTTCGGCATCCATCACGTCGGTGTTGCGCGAATCGTAGTGGCCGCTGACCACGTACAGGCGCTCCTTCGAGGCCTCCTGCGTGCCCGGCAGCGTGGCGACCACGTTGACGATCTCGGTCGGACGCGAGATGCGGGCCGACACCGGCGCGACGTGGCTGTCGAAGCTCACCTGCAGCTTGCCGGCGCCGCAGCGCTCGAGCTCGCTCTTGATCCAGCGGCGGGCGGCGCCGATGCCGCGCGTCTCGGACACGGTATCGGACATCGTGTGGCGGGTCTCGAAGCTGACCAGTTTATTGATGTAATTCTCGATGCGCTTCGGCGAGATCTCGGCGACGATCTTGTCGATCTGCGCCTGGTGACGGGTGGTGTCGGGACCCGAGGTAGCCGAGGTGGCCGGTGCGGCGACGGCGGCGGCGAACAGGCCGGCGACGAGGAGAGTAATGCGGCGGACGTGAGGCATGCGTTTCCTTCTTATCGTTGCGCTTCAATCAAGCAACGTATCTTCTCACGCACACGCCTGGTCTTGCAGTCTTTACAGGCGAAAAAGCTGTCTGGTCGAGTGACGAAGGCAAGCCAACGCGGCTGCCTGCAGCCACGCCGGCTCACCCTCTTCCATTACATGCTGGCCTTGGCCTCGGCCGGCTTGGCTTCCTTGGCACCCTTGGCCGGCTTGTCGGTCTTCGCCGCCATGGCCGCGCCTTCTTTCGCCTTGCCATTCACCTGCAGGCCGGCCTCGGACAGCTTGGCTGCCTTCTTGTCGCCCATGCCCTTCACCCGTTTCTGCAGATCGGCCCAGTCCTTGAACTCGCCCTTGGCGCGCTCGTCGAGGATGGCTTTCGACATACTCGGGCCCACGCCCTTCACGCCGTCGAGGGCGGCGGCATCGGCCTTGTTGACGTCGACCTGGGCGAAGGCGAAGCTGGCCGAGGCGGCCAGCGCGGCGAATGCGAGCATCAGTTGCTTGATCATGTGGTCTCCATAGTCGTGACAGGGACGGCGGTTGCCGTCCAGCGCGCTTAACGGCTGAGCGGCGGCGCTGTTGACGTGTTGCGGTTGATGGAGATCAAGCGGATGTTGGCCGGCGTTTCCAGGGTGCGGAGGTGGTACCGCGTGGGCACGAGTGCCCACCCTACGGGCTCGTCGGCTCGCCACCCGTGCCGTACTTCTGTTTTTCGTAGGGTGGGCATTCGCAGTGCTGGCATTTAGCCAGCCCTGCTGCCCACGCGGTCGTACCTGTGCTTACCCGAGCGAGGTGAGCACCACGACCTCAAGCGCCGAACAACTCCTCGCGCGTCACGGTCGCGGTCCCGAGCTTGCCGACCACAATCCCGCCGGCCCGGTTGGCGGTCGCCAGCGCCACATCCATCGGCGCGCCGGCGCCCAGCATCGCCGCCATGGTCGCGATCACGGTATCCCCGGCGCCCGACACGTCGAACACTTCGCGCGCATCGGCGTGCACGTGCAGCACTTCCTGCGCCGTGTACAAACTCATGCCCTCTTCCGAGCGCGTCAGCAATAAGGCTTCCAGGCCCAGCTCGTCGCGCAATGCCTGGGCCTTTTGCGTCAGCTGTTCCTCGGTCTTCCAGTTGCCGACAATCCGCTTCAGCTCCGACTTATTGGGCGTCAGGATGCTGGCCCCGGCATACGGCGAGAAATCGTCGCCCTTCGGGTCGACCATCACGAACTTGCCGGCCTCGCGCGCGGCGCGGATCATCTCGGCCACGTTCACCAGGCTGCCCTTGTTGTAGTCCGAGAAGATCAGGACGTCGTAGCGCGGCAGCAGTGCCTTGAACTGGGTGAACTTGTCGCGTAACACGGTTTCGGTTGGCGCATCCTCGAAGTCGATGCGCACCATCTGCTGCTGGCGCCCGATCACGCGCAGCTTGATGATGGTGGAGATCGCCTCGTCGCGCTGCAGGTAGCTGTGGATGCTGGAGTCGCGCAGCAGGGTTTCCACCTGCGTACCCGCCTCGTCCTTGCCGACCACGCCCAGCAGCCCGCTGTGCGCGCCCAGCGCGGCCGCGTTGCGCGCCACGTTGGCGGCGCCGCCAAGGCGCTCTTCGCGGCGCTCGATGCGCACCACCGGCACCGGCGCTTCCGGCGAAATGCGCGAGACCTCGCCGAACCAGTAGCGGTCGAGCATGACGTCGCCGACCACCAGCATGCGCACCGTGTCCAACTGTGCCGGCGCAGGGCCGAGATAATCTGCTGCCGCCAGCAGGCGGGATGGAATGACGATGTCCATGGTCAGTTCATCACGTTTAGTTCTTCGGTGCGGCGCGGCGGATAGGTTTCCCAGTTGCTGCAGCCCGGGCATTGCCAGTAGTACTGGCGCGCCTTGAAGCCGCAGTGGCTGCACTGGTAACGCGCCAGCTTCGCCGTGTAACCGTGGATCAGGTTCTTCACCATCGACAGCTCTTCCCAGATGTGGGCCGGCGCATCCATGAGGCGCGCCTCCAACAACTTGTCCAGGCCGAGCAGGGTCGGGTTGCGGCGCAACTCGTCGACCACCAGGGCCTTGGCCGCCTCCACGCCGTCGAGCTCGAGCACGGCCTTGAAGATGACGTCGATCAGGTCGATCGACGAGGCTTCGGCCAGGTAGGAGCGCAGCAGGTTCACGCCCTCCTGCGGACGGCCGACGCGGCGGTAACCATCCATCAGGCGCCCGGCGACCAGGGCCACGTGCGGTACGCTTTGCTGCTCGACGCGCTTCCAGACGGTGAGCGCGCTTTCCACCTCGCCCTGGGCCAGGAGCGCATCGCCCAGCAGCATCGTGGCACGCACGCTGTTGCGGTCGGCATGCAGGGCCTTGTCCAGCAGCGAGAGTGCGTCCGGCAAGTCGCTGCGTACCAGGGCGTCCTGGGCCAGCTCGCAATAGAACTGCGCGATTTCCTTCTGGCGCGCACCGGCGCCCGAGGATTGCAGGCCGCTGGCGGCGTCGATGGCGCGGCTCCATTCCTTTTCGCGCTGGTAGATTTCGAGCAGAGCCTTGCGTGCCTGGACGCTGTAGCTGCCTTCGACCAGGCCGTTGAAGGTTTCCTCGGCGCGGTCGAGCAGGCCGGCCTTCAGGTAGTCCATGCCGAGTTCGTACTGGGCGTGGGTGCGTTGTTCGAGCGGCAGGTCCGGGCGCGCCAGCAGGTTCTGGTGGACGCGGATCGCGCGCTCGATCTCGCCGCGGCGGCGGAACAGGTTACCGAGCGCAAAGTGCATGTCGGCCGTTTCCGGGTCGAGCGTAACGATCTCGATAAAGGCGTCGATGGCCTTGTCGGGCTGGTCGTTCAGCAGGTGGTTCAGGCCCTTGAAGTAGGCGCGCGGCAGGGTGCGCGATTCGGAGACGAGTTGCCGGATGTCGACGCGGGCGGCGATCCAGCCCAGGCCAAAGAAGAAGGGAATGGCCAGCAGCCACCAGATTTCAGCTTCCATGAGTTTCTTTTTATGTTGTGTTACCGAGTGCGCAGTGTAGCGCAGTGTAGCGGGCTGCGCGGAGAGGGTCAGCGCGGCGTCGGCGCGACCGCGTCCGAGGCAGGCTGGGCGGCGCCGGTGCCGGCGGCGCTTTGCAGGGCCTGGATGGTGTTCTTGTGCTGCGAGGTTTCGCGGCGGTGACGGAACACGGTGGGCGTGACGGCCAGGATGCCGAGGGCGGCGCCGGCCACGAAAAACGCGAGCAGCATCAGCACCAGCGGGCCGCGCAGTTCATAACCGAGGAAAAAGTGAAGGTCGACTGCCTGCGTATTCTTCAGCGCGAAGCCGAAGAACAGGACGAACAGGATGCATCCTGCGATGGTGGAGACGAATTTCATCGGGTGGGTTGCCTGGAGCGGTCTGCAAAGGCGCAGTGTCGCATATCTACAGAATTCTTTCAAAGCCGCATGCCACCGACCGGGCCGAAGCCACGGTCGTAGGGTGGGCACCCCGTGCCCACGCGGAAGCCTGCACAGTGTTGGCCGCGCAAATGCACACCCCGCAGCGCCAATTTGCGGGCGCAACGGGTTTGCATGAACAAGGCCAACAATACTCATCGTTCCGCGTGGGCACGGGGTGCCCACCGTACGGTCAACGCATCCATATCAATATGCATTTCGACGAGAGATGCGTCAGCAACCGGCATAAAAAAACGGCGCCCCGAAGGACGCCGTTCTTGCTTGGCTGGCAGACGAATCAGTCTTCGATGATCGGTTGCCCGACCATCGCATCCACCCGCTCGCGCAACTGCTTGCCCGGCTTGAAGTGGGGCACCCGTTTTTCGGGCACCATCACCTTGTCGCCGGACTTCGGGTTGCGTCCGATGCGGGGCGGACGGCTGTTCAACGCGAAGCTGCCGAAACCACGGATCTCGATGCGCTGGCCCGTGGCCAAAGCGTTGGTCATCGCATCGAGGATGGTCTTGACAGCGTACTCCGCATCCTTGGCGACCAGCTGAGAGTAACGCTCAGCCAGTCGTGCAATCAGCTCGGACTTGGTCATCTGGTCGCCTTAGAGAACTATTAGTTCTTGCTCAGTTCTTATTATCGAACTTGGCCTTCAGCAGTGCGCCCAGGCTGGTGGTGCCCGATGCGGCGCTGCTGTCCGAAGCCAGCTTGCTCATCGCTTCCTGGGTGTCGGCACTGTCTTTCGCCTTGATCGACAGCTGGATGCTGCGAGCCTTGCGATCGATGTTGATGACCAGGGCTTCGACCTTGTCGCCCACTTTCAGGTGGGTGCCAGCGTCTTCCACGCGGTCGCGCGAGATTTCCGAAGCGCGCAGGTAGCCTTCGACTTCTTCGTTCAGGGCGATCACGGCGCCTTTTGGCTCAACCGATTTCACGGTGCCGGTGACCAGCGAACCCTTGTCGTTCAGGGCTGCGAAGTTGTTGAACGGGTCGCCTTCCAGCTGCTTGACGCCCAGCGAAACACGCTCGCGCTCGACGTCGATGGCCAGGACAACGGCTTCCAGCTCGTCGCCCTTCTTGAAGCGGCGGACAGCTTCTTCGCCGGCTTCGGTCCACGACAGGTCGGACAGGTGCACCAGACCATCGATGTTGCCTGGCAGGCCGATGAATACGCCGAAGTCGGTGATCGACTTGATCGAACCCTTGACCTTGTCGCCCTTCTTGTGGGTCATGCCGAAGTCGTCCCATGGGTTCGCCTTGCACTGCTTCATGCCCAGCGAGATACGGCGACGCTCTTCGTCGATTTCCAGGACCATGACTTCGACTTCGTCGCCCAGCTGCACGACTTTGTTCGGGGCCACGTTCTTGTTGGTCCAGTCCATTTCCGACACGTGGACCAGGCCTTCGATGCCTTGTTCCACTTCGACGAACGCGCCGTAGTCGGTCAGGTTGGTGACTTTACCGAACAGGCGGGTGCCTTGTGGGTAACGACGCGACAGACCGGTCCATGGGTCATCGCCCAGTTGCTTCACGCCCAGCGAAACACGGTTCTTCTCTTGATCGTATTTCAGGACTTTAGCGGTGATCTCTTGGCCAACCGACAGGACTTCCGACGGGTGACGCACGCGACGCCATGCCAGGTCGGTGATGTGCAGCAGGCCGTCGATGCCGCCCAGGTCAACGAACGCACCGTAGTCGGTGATGTTCTTGACGACGCCGGTAACCACGGTGCCTTCTTTCAGGGTTTCCATCAGCTTGGCGCGTTCTTCGCCCATCGATGCTTCGATGACGGCGCGGCGCGACAGGACGACGTTGTTACGCTTGCGGTCCAGCTTGATGACCTTGAATTCCAGGGTCTTGCCTTCGAACGGGGTGGTGTCCTTGACTGGACGGGTGTCGACCAGCGAACCCGGCAGGAAGGCACGGATGCCGTTGGTCAGGACGGTCAGGCCGCCTTTGACTTTACCGTTGACGGTACCGGTGACGATTTCGCCCGATTCCATCGCTTTTTCCAGTGCCAGCCACGACGCCAGGCGCTTGGCCTTGTCGCGCGACAGGATGGTGTCGCCGAAGCCGTTTTCCAGCGACTCGATAGCCACGGAAACGAAATCGCCGATTTGAACTTCCAGTTCGCCCTGGTCGTTCTTGAATTCTTCGACCGGGATGAAGGCTTCCGACTTCAGGCCAGCGTTGACGATGACGAAGTTATGATCCAGGCGGACGACTTCAGCCGAGATGACTTCGCCCGAACGCATATCCTGGCGTTGCAGCGATTCCTCGAAGAGGGCTGCGAAGCTTTCCATACCGGTATCTTGGGTGGTTGCAGTAGACATAGGTGATTTACATGTTAGCCAGCAGGACCAGCGATGGTGTGGTTCTGAACTGGGTCAGGTTGAAACAAATGCCCGTGCGGCAAACGCCTCACAGGCTCCTTTACGGCTGTACTACGGGTCCGAATTAAAGCATCCGGAAACATCCAGGTATTTACAACAATGCGTTCCAATGGAGCACTTGTTCCACTGCTTCATCGACCGTCATGTCTGACGTATCGAGGATATACGCACCCTCTGCCGGCACCAGCGGGGCGACGCTGCGATGGGTATCGCGTTCGTCGCGCGCCTGCAAATCAGCCAGCAGACCTTCCATATTAGCAGAAATTCCTTTGCCAATCAATTGCTTATATCGGCGTTCCGCACGTGCTTCCACACTTGCGGTCAGGAACACTTTTAGGCGGGCGTTCGGGAAGATGACGGTTCCCATGTCGCGCCCGTCGGCTACCAGGCCGGGCGCCTTGCGGAAGCCCAGCTGCAGCGCGTACAGGGCCTGGCGCACCGCCGGCAAGGCCGCGATCTTCGAGGCGCTATTGCCCACTTCCTCGGCGCGAATCGCCGCTCCCACCTCTTCCCCGGCCAGGAAGATGTCGCCGTTGGCGAAGGTAGCCGGCAGCTCGGCGCCCAGTTTCGCCACCGCGTGTTCGTCGTCGAGCGCAACGCCGGTACGGATCGCGGACAGCGCCGTCAGGCGGTACAGCGCGCCCGAGTCGAGCAGGTGGTAGCCGAGGCGGTCGGCCACGCGCGCGGCAACGGTGCCCTTGCCCGAGGCGGTCGGGCCGTCGATGGTGATGACGGGGATGTGGGAGTTAGACATGATTTTTCTTTTTAAAAACAGTTCAAAACAATTCGTTCCTGGCGATGCCGGCAAACGCCTCGAAGTAATCGGGGAAGGTCTTGGCGACGCACTTCGGATCGTTGATGCGCATGGCGTTGCCGCGGCGCGCCTTGCCGTCGAGCGCGGCGAGCGAGAAGCACATCGCCATGCGGTGGTCGTCGTAGGTGTCGACGGTGGCTGGCAGCAGTTCGTGCGGCGGGGTCACGCGCAGGTAATCGGCGCCCTCTTCCACGATGGCGCCGACCTTGCGCAGCTCGGTCGCCATCGCCGCCAGGCGGTCGGTTTCCTTTACGCGCCAGCTGGCGATGTTGCGCAGGGTGCTGGTGCCGTCGGCATACAGCGCGGCCACGGCAATCGTCATCGCCGCGTCGGGAATGTGGTTGAAGTCGGCGTCGATGGCTTTCAATACACCGTTCGAACGCGCCTCGATCCAGTTGTCGCCGCGCGTGATGGTGGCGCCCATGCGCTCCAGCGCGTCGGCAAAGCGCACGTCGCCCTGGATGCTGTGCTCGCCCACGCCCTCGACCCGCACCGGCCCGCCGCCGATCGCGCCGGCGGCCAGGAAGTAGGAAGCCGAGGACGCGTCGCCCTCGACGTGGATGCTGCCCGGGCTCCGGTAGCGCTGACCCGGCTGCACGGTGAACGAAGACCAGCCGGCCTGCTCCACCTCGACGCCAAAGCGGCGCATCAGATTCAGGGTGATCTCGATGTAGGGCTTCGAGATCAGTTCGCCCTCCACGTCGATGGTGACGGCGTGGCCGCGCGTCATCAGCGGCGCAGCCATCAGCAGGGCCGTGAGGAACTGGCTCGACACGTTGCCGCGCACCGACATGCGGTTCGCGTGGATGTGGCCGCGCTTGATGTGCAGCGGCGGGAAGCCCGGTTCGCCCGTGTACTCGATCTGGGCGCCGACTTCGTTCAGGGCGTCGACCAGGTCGCCGATCGGGCGCTCGTGCATGCGCGAGACGCCGTGCAGGGTGTAGCTGCCGCCGATCACGGCCAGGGCCGCCGTCAGCGGACGGATCGCGGTGCCGGCATTGCCCATGAAGAGGTCGGCCTCGTGGTTCGGCAGCTCGCCGGCCTTGCCGTGGACGATGATGGTCCGTTCGTCGATCTCTTCCCACTCGATGCCGAGCGAGCGCAGCGCGCCCAGCATGACCAGGGTGTCGTCCGAGGCCAGCAGGTCGTGGATCGTGGTCGTGCCTTCGGCGAGCGCGCTAAGGAGGAGCGTGCGGTTCGAAATGCTTTTCGAACCCGGCAGGCGCACCGTGCCCTCCACGTGCATCACGGGTTCCAGGTCGATGTGCTGCGGGTAGTGTTTCGGCTTTTGCTGCGTCATTGAGGTTCCTGATTTGAAGCTGATCCTGGGACCGGAGGCTCGGCTGTCTCGATGGCCTCGCTCCAGGCCCGGCGGGCGCGCTGCGCATTCGTATAGATGGCTTCCAGCCCGGGACCGTCGTTCGCGGCCAGGCGTGCGCGCAATGCTGTCAATTGTGCCAGATATGCATCCAGCTCGGTAAGGAGTGCATCGCGGTTGGCCAGGCTGATGTCGCGCCACATTTCGGGCGAGGAGCCGGCGATGCGCGTGAAGTCGCGGAAGCCGCTGGCGGCGTACTGGAACAGCAGGTCCGCATGCGGTTTCTGCGCGATGTCGTCGACCAGGGCAAAGGCGAGCAGGTGCGGCAAATGGCTGACCGCGGCGAACACGCTGTCGTGCTGTTCGGGCGTGAGCGTGTGGATGACCGCTCCGCACAGGCGCCAGGCGGCGGCCACCAGGCCGACGTCGCCCGGTGCGTTTTCCGGCAGCGGCGTGATCACCGTTTTCTTGCCATGGTAGAGATCGGGCAGCGCGGCGTCGGGGCCGTTGCTTTCGCGGCCGGCGATCGGGTGGCCGGGCACGAACTGCCTGGCGCGCTCGCCGAGCACGGCGCGCGCGGTGGCGGCAACGTCGGACTTGGTGCTGCCGGCGTCGGTGATGACCGTGCCCGGCTCCAGGTATGGCAGCAGCGCTTCGAGTATCCGCGCCGTCTGCGCCACCGGTGCGGCCAGCAGCACCAGGTCGGCCCCATTCATCGCCTCTTGCGGCGAGGTGGTCGCCACATCAACGATGCCCAGCTCCAGCGCACGCGCCAGCGCTTGCGGCGAACGCTCCAGGCCCACCACTTCGCGCACGGCGCCGGCGGCTTTCAGGGCCAGCGCGAACGACCCGCCGATCAGCCCGACGCCGACGATGACGACTTTGCCCAGCATTTACGCGAGCGTCTTCTTCAGCGCGTCGATGAAGGCCGCGTTTTCCTGCGGCAGGCCGATCGAGATGCGCAGCCATTGCGGCAGGCCGTAGGCGCCCACCGGACGCACGATCACGCCCTGCTTCAGCAGCGCCAGGTTCACGCGTGCACCGGCCCCCTCATCGTCGCCGACGCGCACCAGCACGAAGTTGCCGAACGACGGCACGTATTCCAGGCCCAGCTCATCGAAGGCGGCGGTCAGCTGCTTGTAGCCTGCCGCGTTGTTCTCGGCGCCCTTGGCCAGGAATTCCTTGTCGTTCAGGGCGGCAATCGCCGCCGCCTGGGCCAGCGAATTCACGTTGAAGGGCTGGCGGATGCGGTTCATCAAATCGGTGACCGCCGGCTGGGCAATCGCGAAACCGACGCGCAGGCCGGCCAGGCCATAGGCCTTGGAGAAGGTGCGCGACACGACCAGGTTCGGGTACTTGCGCACCCAGCTGGCGGACTCGAACTGGTTTTCCGGCGCCAGGTACTCGTTGTAGGCTTCGTCCAGCACGACGATCACATTCGCCGGCACCTTGTTCAGGAAGGCTTCGATCTCTTGCGCGCCGATGAAGGTGCCGGTCGGGTTGTTCGGGTTAGCCACGAACACCAGGCGGGTGTCGGCATCGATGGCGGCGGCCATGGCGTCGAGGTCGTGGCCGTACTTCACCGCCGGCACCACGATGGCGCGCGCGCCTACGCCTTGCGTGGCCAGTGCGTACACGGCGAACGAGTACTGCGAGAACACCACCGCCTCGCCCTTTTGCACAAAGGCGTGGGCGGCGATTTCCAGGATGTCGTTGCTGCCGTTGCCGAGGGTGATCCAGTCGGCCGGCACGTCGTAGCGTTCGGCCAGCGCGGACTTCAGCTCGAAGCCGTTGGCGTCCGGGTAGCGGCCCAGCTCTGCTGCCGCTTTCGCCATCGCGGCCTTGCTCGATTCCGGCACGCCGAACGGGTTCTCGTTCGATGCGAGCTTGACGATGGAAGCTTCGTCGAGACCGAATTCGCGGGCGACTTCAGCGATGGGTTTGCCGGCCTGGTAAGGGGCGATGGCACGAACGTACTCTGGACCGAATTGCGTCATGGTGAGATCTCAAAAAAGATAAAAATTAGAGGCCGACCGGGTAGGAACCCAGCAGCTTGTAGAAGGCGGCATTGTCCTGCAGGTCTTGCAGGGCGCGCGCGACCGGCGCGTCCTGGCGGTGGCCCTCGACGTCGACGTAGAAGTAATACTCCCAGTTGCCGGTGCGCGCCGGGCGCGATTCGAACCGGCTCATCGACACGCCGTGCGTGGCCAGCGGCGCCAGCAGGTTGTAGACGGCGCCCGCCTTGTTCGGCACCGCCAGCACCAGCGAGGTGCGGTCCTTGCCCGAGGGCGTGGTGGCGTGCTGGCCAATGACCACGAAGCGCGTGCGGTTGTGCGGGTCGTCCTGGATGTGGGCCTGCACCACGCCGAGCCCATACTGTTCGCCCGCCATTTCGCTGGCAATCGCCGCCACCGACGGGTCGCGGCTGGCCATCACCGCCGCTTCGGCATTCGAGGCCACGGCGCGGCGCGCGATGCCGGGGTGGTGCAGGTTCAGCCAGACCTGGCACTGGGCCAGCGCCTGCGAGTGGGCGCAGATGGTGGTGATGCCGTCCATGCTGCCGCTCTTGCTCATCAGGCTGTGGTGGACCGGGATCGAGACTTCGCCGCTGATGATGGTGGTGGTGGCCAGCATCAGGTCCAGCGTGCGGTTGACCGCGCCTTCCGACGAGTTCTCGACCGGAACCACGCCGAAGTCGGCGGTGCCGGCTTCGGCGGCGCGGAAGACTTCGTCGATCGAGGCGCAAGGGAGGCCTTCGACGGCGCTGCCGAACTGCTGGTAGACGGCCTGCTCGCTGAAGGTGCCGGCCGGGCCGAGGTAGGCGACCGTGACGCGCTTTTCGAGGGCGCGGCAGGCGGACATGACTTCGCGGAAAATGGTCTGCAGGTCGTGGTCGTTGAGCGGACCGCCGTTGCGCTCGGCCACGCCGCGCAATACCTGGGCTTCGCGCTCGGGGCGGAACACGGGGGCGTCGGTCTCGGCCTTCACGTGGCCGACTTCCTGGGCCAGCCGGCCGCGCTGGCTCAGCAGCTCGAGGATTTGGGCGTCGATGGCATCGATCTGCTGGCGCAGGGGGAGGAGTTTGTCGTTCATTGTTGTGCTAGTTAAGACTGGTGTGGTGTTCGCAGTTGTAGGGTGGGCCGGGCCACGTAAGGCACCTGTGCCCACGCGGTACGGCGGTTGAGCAGCGATTGCCTGGCCGAAGTCGGGTGCCGCCGCATATCAAGCGATGAGACAGCGTGGGCACAGGTGCCCACCCTACGAAAATCAAAAGCGATTTACCATCGGCCATAGGCCGACATTTACCGCCCCGCAAACTCGTTCAAATAATCGACCAGTGCCTGCACACCTTCGATCGGCATCGCATTGTAAATGGATGCCCGCATACCGCCGACGGACTTGTGGCCCTTCAGCTGCAGCAGCCCGCGCGCCTTGGCGCCGGCCAGGAATTGCTCATTCAGTGATTCGTCGCGTAAATAGAAGGGGATATTCATGCGCGAGCGACATGATTCATCCACGCGGTTGGCATAGAAATCGTCCCGGTCCAGCGCCTCGTACAGCAGGCGCGCCTTTTCGATATTACGCGCTTCCATCGCCGCCACGCCACCCTGCGCCTTCAGGTGCGCAAACACGAGGCCGGCGATATAGATCGCGTAGGTCGGCGGCGTATTGAACATCGACTCGTGCTCGGCGACGTTCTTCCAGTTAAAGGCGGACGGACAGATCGGCAGCGCATGCTCCAGCAAATCCTCGCGCACGATCACCAGCGTCAGCCCGGCCGGCCCGATGTTCTTCTGCGCCCCGGCAAAGATCACACCGTACTGCGACACGTCGATTTGGCGCGACAGGATGTGCGAAGACATGTCCGCCACCAGCGGCACGCCGGCAAGCGGTTGCGGCACGAAGTTGTATTCAACCCCGTCGATGGTTTCGTTGGTGCACACATGCAGGTAAGCCGCGCCCTCGGTCAGCTGCCACGATTCCGGCGCCGGCACCGAGACAAAGCCGCCGGCCTGGCTAGACGCCGCGACATTTACCTGCGCATAGCGCGCCGCCTCCTTGATCGACTTGCCCGACCACGAACCCGTGTGCACGAAGTCGATCACGGCCGGCTCGCGCACGCGCCCCAGCAGGTTCATCGGGATGATGGCGTTCTGCCCCAGCCCCCCGCCCTGCATGAACAGGATGCGGTAGTTGGCCGGCACGGCCAGCAGCTCGCGCAAATCGGCCACGGCCTGCCGGTAGATCGAGATGAATTCGGGACCACGGTGCGACATCTCCATCACCGACATGCCGCTGCCCTGCCAGTCGAGCATTTCGCTGGCGGCCTGCTGCAACACGGCCTTCGGCAAGACGGCCGGGCCGGCGGAGAAATTGAATACCTGGGTCATCGTGGTCCTTTCTGTCTTATTTCTTGGCGTCCTTGGTCAGCGACTGCATCAGCTTGTTGATGCGCGGCGCCATGATCTGGTTGCTGATCGCCATGCCTTCGCCCATCAGCTTCGGCGTGGTGGCCAGCATCTTCTGGCCGACCGGGCTCTGGTAGAAAGCGCTCATCTGGCGCACTTCTTCCAGGGTATAGGTGTTGGCATACAGCGGCACCAAGGCGTCGAGCATTTCCTCCATCAGTCCAGGGGCGTTGAACACCTGGTGGATGGCCGCGCGGACCTGGGGAACCTCTTTTTCCAGTTCGGCCAGCTTTGCCTGCTTCGCCTCGGCATCGAGCTTGGGGTCGGCATTGATCGCGGCGGTGGCGCCGGCGCGCATGTTCTCCGGCAGCGCGGCTTCCATCTGGGCGAAGGTAGCCGTCATCAGGTCGCGGTATTTCATTGCCTCGAACATCGAACGCACGGCGGCGCTGACCTGCGGGTCGACGGCCGGCGCGGCATACGCCGGGGCGACGCCGCTCAGGGCGATCACGGTGGCAAAGGCGGCGAGGAATTTCTTCATTGTTGTTCTCCTTCAGGTAGCGGCTCTGATGGCCGGTCAAATAAAAAACCGCCTGCCGCGACCCCGGAAGAGGAAGCGCACAGGCGGTCTTTGGAACACAGAATACACGACACGGCCGGGACAGATCGATGTGCGCAACACGTCGCTCGCATCATGCCCGGCCCCGCCTTATTCCGGCGGCGTTTCGAGTTCGACCTCTTCGAGATCGGTCTCGACCACGCGCTGCAGGCCCGACAGCTTGGTGCCGTCTTCCACCGCGATCAGGGTCACGCCCTGGGTCGCACGGCCCATCTCGCGGATCTCGGCCACGCGGGTGCGGATCAACACGCCACCGGTGGTGATCAGCATGATCTCGTCGTTGACGTCGACCAGGGTCGCGGCCACCACTTTACCGTTGCGTTCGGACTGCTGGATCGCGATCATGCCCTTGGTGCCGCGGCCATGGCGGGTGTACTCCAGGATCGGGGTACGCTTGCCGAAGCCGTTCTCGGTGGCGGTGAGCACCGACTGCTGCTCGTTCTCGGCCACCAGCAGGGCGATCACGTTCTGGCCCTCTTCCAGGTTCATGCCGCGCACGCCGCGCGCCTGGCGGCCCATCGGACGCACGTCGTTCTCGTCGAAGCGCACCGCCTTGCCGCCGTCCGAGAACAGCATCACGTCGTGCTCGCCGTCGGTCAGGGCGGCGCCGATCAGGAAGTCGCCCTCGTCGAGGTCGACCGCGATGATGCCGGCCTTGCGCGGGTTGCTGAAGTCGCGCAACGGCGTCTTCTTGACGGTGCCGAGCGAGGTCGCCATGAACACGTAATGGTCTTCCGGGAAGGTGCGGTTTTCGCCCGACAGCGGCAGGATCACGGTGATCTTCTCGTTGTCCTGCAGCGGGAACATGTTCACGATCGGCTTGCCGCGCGAGTTGCGCGAACCCTGCGGCACTTCCCACACCTTCAGCCAGTACATGCGGCCGCGGTTCGAGAAGCACAGCATGTAGTCGTGGGTGTTGGCGATGAACAGCTGGTCGATCCAGTCCTCGTCCTTGGTCGCCATCGCCTGCTTGCCGCGGCCGCCGCGCTTCTGCGCACGGTATTCGGCGATCGGCTGCGACTTCATGTAGCCGGTGTGCGAGAGCGTGACCACCATGTCCTGCGGCGTGATCAGGTCTTCGGTCTCGAGCTCGTTGGCGTTGTGCTCGATGGCCGAGCGGCGCGCGTCCTTGCCGTTTTCCGTGTAGTCCGACTTGATCTGGGCCATCTCGTCGCTGATGATGGTCGTCACGCGTTCCGGACGCGCCAGGATGTCGAGCAGGTCGGCGATGTGGGCCATCACTTCCTTGTACTCGTTGACGATCTTGTCCTGCTCCAGGCCGGTCAGGCGCTGCAGGCGCATCTGCAGGATTTCCTGGGCCTGCTCGTCGGACAGCTTGTACAGGCCGTCGTGCTGCATGCCGTAGTGCTTCGGCAGGTGCTCGGGACGGAAGGCCTCGATGCCGCCCGACGCGCCGAGGTCGGTACGCGTGAGCATTTCGCGCACCAGGGACGAATCCCAGGCGCGCTGCATCAGCTCGACCTTCGCCACCGGCGGCGTCGGCGCCGCCTTGATGATGGCGATGAAGTCGTCGATGTTCGCCAGCGCCACCGCCAGGCCTTCCAGCATGTGCCCGCGCTCGCGCGCCTTGCGCAGCTCGAACACGGTGCGGCGCGTGACCACTTCGCGGCGGTGCGACAGGAAGCACTCCAGCATCTGCTTCAGGTTCAGCAGCTTCGGCTGGCCGTTCACCAGCGCGACCATGTTCATGCCGAAGGTGTCTTGCAGCTGGGTCTGCTTGTACAAATTGTTCAGCACCACTTCCGGCACTTCGCCGCGCTTGAGTTCGATGACCACGCGCATGCCCGACTTGTCGGACTCGTCGCGGATGTCGGAAATGCCTTCAAGCTTCTTCTCGCGGACGTTGTCGGCGATGCGCTCGAGCAGCGACTTCTTGTTCACCTGGTACGGCAGCTCGTCGATGATGATGGCCACGCGGCCGCCATCCTTGCCGTACTCTTCGAAGTGGGTCTTGGCGCGCATCACCACGCGGCCGCGGCCGGTGCGGTATCCGTCGCGCACGCCCGAGACGCCGTAGATGATGCCGGCGGTCGGGAAGTCCGGCGCCGGGATCAGCTCGATCAGTTCGTCGATGGTGCAGTCCGGGTTGCGCAGCAGGTGCTGGGCGCCGTTGATGACTTCCGACAGGTTATGCGGCGGAATGTTGGTGGCCATGCCGACCGCGATGCCCGACGAGCCATTGATCAGCAAATTCGGGATCTTGGTCGGCAGGACGGTCGGTTCTTTTTCCTTGCCGTCGTAGTTCGGCTGGTAGTCGACGGTGTCCTTGTCGATGTCGGCCAGCAGCTCGCTGGAAATCTTGTCCAGGCGGCACTCGGTGTAACGCATGGCCGCCGCGCTGTCGCCGTCGATCGAGCCGAAGTTACCCTGGCCGTCGACCAGCGTGTAGCGCAGCGAAAAGTCCTGGGCCATGCGCACCAGCGTGTCGTAGATCGACGAGTCGCCGTGCGGGTGGTACTTACCCATGGTGTCGCCGACCACGCGCGCGCACTTCACGTACGGGCGGTTGAAGTTGTAATTACTCTCGTGCATCGAGTAGAGCACACGGCGGTGCACAGGCTTCAGGCCATCGCGCACATCCGGCAGCGCACGGCCCACGATCACGCTCATCGCGTAATCGAGATAGCTCTTGCGCATCTCTTCTTCGAGGGAAATCGGGACTGTTTCTTTTGCGAATTGATCCATTGGGCGTGTCGACTGCTTTCAGGCTGTGGATTTATGAATTACAAGCGGAGGATTTTACCATGGGCGCCCCTCCCGCAGCGTAATTCGCAGGCAACTCTTCTTCTCCGCCAGCCACTTGCCAAGTACACACAATTGACCTTTTGACACATGCTTGTCATAAACCTTCGTCAAGCTAGCGTGCTCTGGCAATGCATTGTTGCGCAGAAACAACGTGTCAAAATGTGATGCACCGCAAATGGGCATCGTGCGGTCGTGCGGTCATGGCGCATATGGCAAAATGGATGAGAAGTTAATTGCTAATTTCGCAATGCGAACCGTACACGGCTGCATGGATGTTAATATTCTGCTTACGTCAGTGCGTATGCCCAGCCCGCAACGGATAGATTTAAAACCGAAAGGAAGAAAAATATGAAGAAAATTGCAACCCTCATGCTCGCAGCTTCGGCAGCGATGGCTGGCAGTGCGTTTGCTCAAAGCGCACCGCCATACGCGCCGCTGACCACCGACATCCAGGCGAACAAGCCGTACAGCGCCTACGTCCAGGACAGCCGCGGCGTGATCGCGCGCGATCCTTTCGGCCTGTGCTGGCGTACCGGCTACTGGACCCCGGCCGACGCGGTCCCTGGCTGCGACGCGCCGCTGTGCGTCCCGCCTGAAAAACTCGAAAACGGCAAGTGCGTGGCCCCGCCGCCGCCGGTCGAAGCCGCTCCGCCGGCACCGGCACCAACCCCGGCACCGGCTCCGGTCCCGACCTCGGAAAAAGTGAGCTACTCGGCTGACGCCTTCTTCGACTTCGACAAGGCCGTCCTGAAGCCGGAAGGCAAGGCTTCGCTCGACGAACTGACCTCGAAGCTGGGCGACATGAACCTGGAAGTCATCATCGCCGTCGGCCACACCGACTCGATCGGCACCGATGCCTACAACCAGAAACTGTCGATCCGCCGCGCCGAAGCCGTCAAGGCCTACCTGCAAGGCAAGGGCGTCGATGCCAACCGCATCTACACCGAAGGCAAGGGCGAAGGCCAGCCGGTTGCAGACAACAAGAGCTCGGAAGGCCGTGCGAAGAACCGCCGCGTCGAGATCGAAGTGGTCGGCACCCGCAGCCGCCAGCAGTAATCGGGCGTAGGAGCGGGTGGCCTGCCACCCGCTTGCAACAAGCTTTCGAACCCCGCTCACGCGGGGTTTTTTTCGTCCCCGGCACTTTTGTCGCCCGCTTGTACCTCACGGCGCAGAGTTTCCCGCTATTATTCCGACCTATGACTACGAACGCCGACCCCCTCGAAATCTCGAAATTCAGTGAACTGGCCCACCGCTGGTGGGACCCGACCTCGGAATTCCGACCGCTCCACGAAATCAATCCGCTGCGCCTGGAATGGATCAACGCGCGCGCGCCGCTGGCCGGCAAGAACGTGATCGACATCGGCTGCGGCGGCGGCGTGCTGTCCGAATCGATGGCGCGCAAGGGCGCGAAGGTCACCGGCATCGATCTGTCGAAAAAGGCGCTGAAAGTGGCCGACCTGCACAGCCTGGAGTCGGGCGTGGAAGTGCGCTACAAGCTGATCGCCGCCGAAGACATGGCCGCAGAGGAACCCGGCCAGTACGACGTCGTCACCTGCATGGAGATGCTCGAGCACGTGCCCGATCCCGCTTCCATCGTGCGCGCCGCCGCTGCCCTGGCGAAGCCGGGCGGCAAGCTGTTCTTCTCGACCATCAACCGCAATCCGAAGGCCTACCTGCTGGCCGTGATCGGCGCCGAATACGTGCTGCGCATGCTGCCGCGCGGCACCCACGACTACGGCAAGTTCATCACCCCGGCCGAACTGTCGCAATACCTGCGCCTGGCCGGCCTGCAGGTGGACGGCATGAAGGGCCTGAGCTACAACCCGCTCACCAAGATCTATTCGCTCAACAACGACACCGATGTGAACTACATGGTGGCGTGCACGAAACCGCTTTGACCCTGCGCCAGACACGATGACCTCCCCTGCCACGCCCGCGCCGCGCGCCGTTTTGTTCGACCTCGACGGCACGCTGGCCGACACCGCGCCCGACCTCGCCGCCGCCGTCAACTGGCTGCGCACCGAGCGCGGCCTCGCGCCCACGCCCTACGCCATCCTGCGCCCCACCGCCTCGGCCGGCGCGCGCGGCATGATCGGCGCCGCCTTCGGCTTGGCGCCGGGCGACGCCGGCTACGAGGAATTGCGCCTCGCCTGGTTCGACCGCTACCAGGACCACATGGCCGTCGACAGCACCCTGTTCGAGGGCGTCGACGCACTGTTACAGGGCATTACGGACGCCGACATGGCTTGGGGCGTGGTCACCAACAAGCCCGCGCGCTTCACCGACCCCCTGATTCCGCAGATTAAGCTTGACCACGCGGGGTGTATCGTGTCTGGCGATACGATGCCGTTTTCGAAGCCGCATCCGGCCCCGCTGCTGGAAGGCGCCCGCCGCCTCGGCATCGCGCCCGAGCACTGCTGGTACGTCGGCGACGACCTGCGCGACATCGAAGCCGGCCGCGCCGCCAACATGGTCACCGTCGCCTGCGCCTGGGGCTATTGCGGCTCGGTCGAACCGTCGACCTGGGGTGCCGACTTCCTGTGCGCCACGCCGCTGGATCTGCTCGAACTGCTGCGTTCGCTTTCAGTGACTTCCGCCCCAGCCGTATCGGCTGCGTGAACCGTAGGGTGGACGGCTTCGCCGTCCACGCGTCCCCCACCCTATGCAGCCCCGCTGCGACTCCCTATCTCCATCTGAACGCGTGAACGGGACACCCGCCTTTCGCGGCCCGGCCCACCCTACCCGCCCTTACATCTGATTACGACTGATACAGCCTCAGGTCTACCGTGTAACCGTCGATTTCCGTAATCTGCATCCATCGAACAACGCAACACCACATGGAGCAGAGAACATGACCACCACCCAAGCCACCACCCGTATCCATCCCCTGATGGCCGCCGCTGCCGCCTCGGTGATCATCGTCAGCCTGACCGGCGCCGCCGCCATTACCGGCCTGCTGCCCTCGTCGCGCAGCGCACCCGAGCCGCAAGCCGTCCCGCTGGCTGCCGCCCCGATTGCCCCGCTGGCAGCCCCGATTTCCGCCCAGCTGCAGCCGACCCAGCTGGCAGCTGCCCCGGCCCCGGTCGTTGTCAGCGCCGCCCCAGGCACGACGACCACCATCCAGCCGGCCACCGCCAACGCCCCGGTGATCGTGGTCAAGCAGGAACCGGCGCCAGTGGTGAAGCACACCGTGGTCAAGCAGACCGTCGTGCAAAAGCCGCGCGTCGTCGAGCACCGCCCTGCCCCGCAGCCGGTCCGCTACGCCGAACCGGCCTACCACCCGGCGCCGGCCCCGGCCCCGGTCCAGCAAGGCCCGAGCTACGTCGGCGTTGCCACCGGCGCCGTCATCGGCGGCCTGATCGGTAACCAGGTTGGCGGCGGCAATGGCAAGAAGCTGGCAACGCTGGCCGGTGTGATCGGCGGCGGCTACCTCGGCAACGAGATCGCCCAGCGCAACGCCGGCAACCGCTAAGCCGACGCAAGGAACTGCCGCGCTAACGCGCAGCAGTTCTTCCGCCAGCGTGGACCGTAGGGTGGGCACGCTGTGCCCACGCGGAACGGTGATCATTGCTAGCGTTACGCATGGAAGCAACACGCAGTGCACACGTACCCGCTTTGGAGTACAATGAAGGTTCTTTCGTTGGGGGGCGACCTGGTTTCGACGTGGGTTGCAAAGCAGCGCAGGGCATACCGAGGGCTGGTTACCTCGTAAATACACCCAGAAATCAATAACTGCAAACGATAACTCGTACGCACTCGCAGCTTAATTGCTGCTAGCTCTACACTACCTCGCCTCTGGGGTGGGCCGCAAGGCAAGTAGAGTCATTTACAGAGGCTAGGAATCACTCGGGTTACTTGGGTGCTTCCGAAATTTAAGGTAACTCGCTTGTACAAAGGGTGCACATCCCCGTTGTCCAGGTTAAATTAATTGATAGTGCTAAGTATGTAGAACTGTCTGTAGAGTGCTTGCGGACGCGGGTTCGATTCCCGCCGCCTCCACCAGTATTCAAAAACAAAGCCCCGTTGGCGCAAGTCAACGGGGCTTTGTTTTTGAATACCTTGTGCCAGATAGTCGGCATTGAATCCACGGACGCGTAGGGTGAATAGCGGATTCGACCTTCGCTGTAACTAACCCGTGAGCAACTCGCGCATCTACTGCGAGGTTTCCCGGTTCGTCTGCTGCAAACGATCCATCGGGTGGTTCCCTTCTCGCATGTTTCACTCCCGGATGTCATCCCTTTGCGTTAAGCACAATCAAATCGTGTGCGCCGTCATGAACGCAAAATGGCCTCCTGCACATACCCTGAAACATCACGACAAGCGCCTCATACCTGTAGCTCCATCGAAGGCGAATCCCGGGACCAGTGGACCCGAAAGCCAAGAATCAGTGCACGCAGCATTTATCCACGTGGAGCGCAGTTGCATTCGGCAGGAAACCGAATCGACGATTCCGATAACGCCGACCATTTCTACGTCGTGAAATGAAAACACTCTTACTTGCGATCTTTTCCCTATGCCCTCCGGCATTCGCTGCAGAGCAGCACATCGAATGCCCTGCCCGCTATCCGGCGGAAGACATCGCGCTTCCACAAAGCGGACAATGGGAAACCGGCCTCGTACCTGCCGGGATTCCACTCGACGGCGGTGGCATGTACGCCGGGCCAATTCAACGTCGTGGTGAACTGCGCGGAAGCGAACGGCGGATCAAAGGCGGCTTTGTCACGCACTTTGGCTTCGAGCGCGATCAGCGTCCACCCGGAAAATGGTTCGTCTGCTATTACGGGCATGTGCAACTGATGCGCCGTGTAGCGGATACCGCCACGGCATGTGAGCTGACACACAAGAATCCAAAGTTTCCAGATGCGTCAACTGTAAAACTCATCTGCCGGGATTAAGGCAAGCCGGCAAGGGATAACCGGCGCATACAATCGCTGAGGTATCGACGAAGAAGCAAGCAATCGGGCATTGCGCCGGCACTCGCCAGCGCAATATCGATACGTTTCAGATCACGAACTCGCGCCCGCATCCGCAGCCTGCGGATCCACCCGCAAGGCCTTGAACAAGGCCTCGTTAAACGCCGGAATATCATCCGGCTTGCGGCTCGTGATCAGCTTGTCGTCGATCACCACCTCCTGGTCGACCCATTCCGCCCCGGCCGCACGCATGTCGTCCTGGATTTCGGGATAGCTGGTCAGGTGCTTCGACTCGGCAATCCCCGCATCGATCAACACCCACGGCCCATGGCAGATCGCGGCCAATGGCTTGTCCTCGGCGTAGAAATTCCGCACAAACGCCACCGAGTCCGCGTCCTTGCGCAGCAGCTTCGGATTTTCTTCGCCACCCGGCAGCACCAGCGCATCGAAGTCGCCCGGCACCGCATCCTTGACGTTCATCTCGACCTTGAAGGTGTCCCCCGGCTGGTCGTGGTTCATGCCCTGTACTTCCTCGCCCACGCCCTTCGGCGAAACCAGGATCACCTGCGCGCCCTGCTCTTCGAGAAAGCTGCGCGGCCCCGTGTATTCGACCTGCTCCACGCCGTCCGTCATCAGCACGGCAATGCGCTTGCCCTGCAGCGTGCGTGCCACACCGACGCCTTCGACCGCCTGGTCAACGCCGCCATGATTACTCTGCTCCATACGACCTCCTCAAGATGAATAACTGTGAATCATTTGTTATCGATTGTAGGAGGCCGCATCGGGAAATGGCGCGCGCTACGCGGCACGCTACGCGACGCGCGGATTGAACGCCAGGTCGCGTGCCATCGCCTGGTAAAACGCCCGCGCCTTGTCGTTGTCGGCCGGCGGCAGCACGACTTCCAGCACCAGGAACAGGTCCCCTGGCGTCGCTGCCGGAATCCCCTTGCCCTTTAGCCGCAGCTTGCGCCCGCTCTGCGAGCCGGCCGGCAGCGCCACCTCGACCTTGCCCGATGGCGTCTGCACCGACACGCTGCCGCCCAGCGCTGCTTCCCACGGCGTCACCGGCACTGTTTCGTACACGTGCGCACCGTCCACGCGATACCGCGCATCCTGCGCGAACTGGATTTCGAGATACAAATCGCCCGGACCGGCGCCGCCATGCCCTTCATGCCCCTGCCCCGCCAGGCGCAATTGCTGCCCCGGCGTCACGCCGCGCGGAATGGTCACGTTCAGCGTCTTGTCGCGCAGCGCCGTACGGCCGCGACCGTCCTGCTGCGGTAGGCGCAGGTTCACGGTGCGCGTTGCGCCGTGGTAGGCGTCCGCCAAGTCGATGGTAATGGCGGCGTGGATGTCGTCGCCGCGCATCTGGAAGCCGCCGCGGCGCGTACCGCCGGCCTTGGCGAACAGATCGGCAAAGAACTCGTCGGCACCGGCGCCGCCGAAGTCGAAATGCCCGTTCCAGTCCGGCGCCTCGTACTGCTCACCCGCGTATTGTGCGCCCGCATAGGCACGTCCACGGGCGTCGTAGGCGGCGCGCTTGTCGGCGTCGCCCAGCACCTCGTAGGCCTCGTTGATTTCCTTTGTCTTCGCGTCCGCGTCCTTGTGCTTGCTGACATCCGGGTGGTACTTGCGCACCTGCTTGCGGTACGCCTTCTTGATGTCGTCTGCCGACGCCGTCCTGTCGACACCAAGGGTCTCGTAATAGTCCTTGTATTCCACAGTGCACTCCCAAAAGCAGTGTTCACGAATGCGTCCCATATGGGGCCGTCAATACAAAATTAAAGATGTCTACCCTCGCACCATTGCGGCGCACGCCAGACACCTGCCCCCACGAACTTGTCGCTTAGCCAGTAAAATCGAGGGTTTCCAAGAGCAAGAAATCGCCCATGAGCAGCAGCGCCACACTCAGCAATACCTCTTCCCCCGTCCGCGCCGAAATCGCCACGCTCTGGAAGCTGTCCTGGCCGATGCTGGTCGGGCAGCTGGCGACGGTGGGCATGGGTGTGGCCGACGTGGCGATGACCGGCCACGTCAGCGCCGAGGAGCTGGCCGCCGTGTCGCTTGGCGCATCGGTGTGGTCGATCGTGCTGGTCACCGTGATGGGCACGATGATGGCGATTAACACCGTCGTCGCCCACGAGATCGGCGGCGGCCGCTACGACAGGATTCCGCATTCGGTGCGCCAGTCGCTGTGGAAGGGCCTGATCGTCGGCCTGGTCGCCTGCCTCGCGGCCAACCTGGCCACCCTGCTGTTCGACCACATCGGCCTCGACCAGGCAGTGACCGACCGCGCGTCCCTGTTCCTGCACGTGACCAGCGTTGGCATGCCGGCCTTTGCCTGCTACCGCGCGCTGTATGGCTACACCACCAGCATCAACCAGACCAAGCCGATCATGATCATCGCCATCTTCGGCTTGCTGTTCGTTATCGCCAGCAACTGGCTGCTGGTGTTCGGCAACTGGGGGTTCCCGCAGCTGGGTGCGGTTGGCTGCGCGGTGTCGACGGCGGTGGGCATGTGGCTGATGCTGGTCGCGATGGTGATGTGGATCAAGTTCTCCAGCGCCTACCGCATGACCTACCCGTTCACGAAGATGGAAGGGCCGGACTGGAAGGAGATTCGCGAGATGTTCCGCCTCGGCCTGCCGATCGGCGTGACTTATTTTGCCGAGGTCAGCGCCTTCGGCCTGATTAGCCTGCTCGTGGCGCGCTTCGGCGTGGTGCAGGTGTCGGCGCACCAGGTGGCGCTGAACTTTTCCTCGCTGGTGTTCATGGTGCCCATGAGCTTTGGCATCGGCCTGCTGACCCGCGTCGGCCAGGCGATGGGCGAAGGCAATCCGGTGCGCGCGCGTTTCGTCGCCTGGGTCGGCGTGGGCATGTCGGTTGCCTTCGGCGTGCTGTCGGCGGCCTGTATCGCGATCTTCCGCTGGGAAATCGCGCGCGCCTATACCTCGGACCCGGCGGTGCAGGAAGCCTGCGTGCACCTGCTGCTGTTCGCAGCGTTGTTCCAGTTGTCGGACGCAACCCAGGTCGCCACCGCCTCGGCCATCCGCGGCTACCAGGTGACGCGCCCGCCGATGATCATCCAGCTGGTCGCCTTCTGGGGCTTTTCGCTGCCGCTGGGTTATATCCTGGGTATTGCGCCGGCCTGGTTCGGTTTGTCGCCGGCGGCGCCGATGGAAACCACCGGCTTCTGGATCGGCCTGGTACTGGGCCTGACGATTGCCGCCGTGCTGCTGACCTGGTCCTTCGACCGCCTGTCGCGTCAGAAGGTCCGCGCAGCGCACCTCGCCTGAAGGGCCTGGCTCAGCGTGCGACCTCGATGCGATTCTTGCGGTATTCCCACTTGCCGAACTCGCCGAAGGCCGGCTCGTCGATCAGGTCGTCCACCGCGTCCTGCTCGCGCTTCATGCGGCGCACCAGCGCCCTGTCGGTCAGCGGAGCCGTCGTCGCTTCGTAGACATCGCGCCGCAGCGTGCCGTCGACGCCCTGCGTCAGCACGGTCAGCCGGCGCGCCGCCGGTTCGAAGCCCATGCGCTCGTGCCAGGTATTCCTGTCCTGCAGATAAATCGCGCCGTTGCGCCATTGCGCCACATAGCGCTGGCTGCAGACTTCCTTCGGACTCTTCATCCATTCGCAGGCGTGCAGGATGGACACGTGCCGGTCGTCGAGCTTCTTGATCGCGATGCGGCCCTTGGTATAGCGCCAGCTGGAATCGGGTTCGGTGGTCGAGGACACCAGGTTGTACTGGCCCTCGAACTGCGCCAGCGGCAAGGACATCGCCGCTGCGCTCATGCACAGCGCGGCCAGGGCCGCGGCGCACTGGGCAATGATGCGTGTCTTCATGGTTCTCCTTATAAATTTACAAGCAGTATAGTTGCAAACCCAGCCGTGAGAGAGGCGATACATACTGCTTTTGGAGGCCACCTCTGTTATTGTCTCGTCCGTTGCATTTAGCTAATTTTAACGAGACACACAATGCGCTTAATCCTTTGCCTGCTGGCCGCGCTTGCGGCAGCGCCCGCCTCGGCGGAACGCCTGACCCTCGACCGTATCCATGGCGAGCCTTCGCTTGCCGGTCCCGGCGTGAAAACCCTGAAGGTCTCGCCCGACGGCGAGCGCGTCACCTTCCTGCGCGGCCGCGACGACAACCAGTTCCAGCAAGACCTGTGGGAATACAACATGAAGGACAAGACCACGCGCCGCCTGGTCGACTCCAAGAAACTGGTCCCGAACGAGGAACTGTCGCTCGAGGAAAAGGCGCGCCGCGAACGCGCGCGTACCGCCAGCCTGTCGGGCATCATCTCCTACAGCTGGTCGCCTGACGGCAAGCAACTGCTGGTGCCGATCGCCGGCGACCTGTACCTGGTCGATGTCGCCAGCCCCGACACCGCGCGCAAGGTTGCCTCGGGCAATGTGCTCGATCCAAAGATTTCGCCGAAGGGCCGCTACGTGTCCTTCGTGCGCAACCAGAACCTGTTCGTCATCGACCTCAAAACCGGCGCCGAGCGCCAGCTGACGACGGACGGCAAGGGCACCGTGCACAACGGCGAAGCCGAGTTCATCGCCCAGGAAGAAATGGACCAGACCACCGGCTATTACTGGGCGCCGGACGATTCGGCCATTGCCTATAAACGCTACGACGAAGCGCCGGTGCCGGTGGCGCGCCGCTTCGAGATCTTTGCCGACCGCACCGAAGTGATCGACCAGCACTACCCTGCCGCCGGCGACCCGAACGTGCTGGTGGATCTGTTCATCGTGTCGCCTGACACCGGCGTCTCGCGCAAAGTCGACCTCGGCGCGGATAAGGACATCTACCTGGTGCGCGCCGACTGGAGTGCCGACGGCAAGACCCTGGCCTACCAGCGCCAGACGCGCGACCAGAAGCGCCTCGACCTGGTGGCCGTCGACGCCGCCAGCCTGGCCCAGCGCACCCTGCTCACCGAAACCTCGCCGACCTGGGTCAGCATCCACAACGACCTGCGTTTCCTGAAGAACCGCCCGGCCTTTATCTGGGCTTCCGAGCGCAGCGGCCGGAACCACCTGTATTTGTACGACCTGAACGGCAAGCTGATCAACCCGATTTCCAGCGGTGAATGGGGCGTGGACAACGTGCTGGCCGTCGACGAAAAGGCCGGCAAGGTGTACGTGTCGTCGAACCGCGACGCCGTCATCGACAAGCAGACCTATGCGCTGGCCCTGAACGGCAGCAACGCCAACAAGCCGGTCCGCATCAGCAAGGGCGACGGCTGGCACGAGGCCGCGTTCGCAGGCAACGGCAAGATCTTTGTCGATACCTATTCGAACCCGACCACCCCGCCGCAAGTGTCGATCCGCCGCGCCGATGGCGCCATGGTCGAGTGGCTGCAGCACAATGAGCTGAACGCGAACCACCCGTTCGCCAAGTACCTGCCCGACTTGCTGCCGACCGAATTCGGCACGATCAAGGCGCACGATGGCCAAACCCTGCACTACTCGATGATCAAGCCGGCCAATTTCGATGCGACGAAAAAGTACCCGGTCTTCCTGTTCACCTACGGCGGCCCGCACTCGCAGCGCGTGACCCGTACCTGGGGCAATTATTTTGACCAGTACATGGCCCAGCAAGGCTTCGTGGTGTTCCGCCTGGATAACCGTGGTTCGAGCCGCCGCGAGCGCCAATTCACCGACGTCATCTATAACAACCTCGGCAAGAACGAAGTCGAAGACCAGGTCACCGGCATCGATTGGCTGGCCCAGCAGAGCTTTGTCGATCCCAAGCGCGTGGGCGTGTTCGGCTGGAGCTATGGCGGCTTCATGACCCTGCGCCTGCTGGCGGCGGCGTCGGACAAGATCGCGATGGGCGTGTCGGTGGCGCCGGTCACCGACTGGGCACTGTACGACACCCACTACACGGAACAGTTCGTCGGCGCCACGCCGAAGTCGGACCCGGACGCGTACGCGCGCAGCGGCGTATTCGCCCACCTGGATGGCCTGAAGTCGCCGCTGCTGCTGATCCACGGCATGGCTGACGACAATGTCCTGTTCACCAACAGCACCCGCCTGATCGACGAACTCGTCAAGCGCAACGTCCAGTTCGACCTGATGACCTATCCGGGCGCCAAGCACGGCATCTCGGGCCGTACCAGCCAGCGCCACGTGTATGGCCTGATCGAAGCCTTCTTCAAGAAGAACCTGGGCGGTACCGCACCGCAGTAATGCTTATCTGTTATCGGCAAGGTTGCGGCAAGCTCGCGCACTTTGCTTGAACCCTGGCAAAAGGCCGGAAAGCCGCATGAATTGTAGCTATTCCGGCCTTTACTTTTTCCTCGTGGAAAAAATGTCTTTCCGAAGAGGAATTAATTAGTTCGTCATTACGCAAAAAGTCAACACTTTCTGTTGCGTTCAGGCGACGTTGTTCAATATTTTTTCGTACCCGATTCGCATGCTTTAAAGCACGTTCTTTCCTATAGGAATGTGATAAATTGAACTCGGCTGTTTAGGTTTCCTGTAACAAATTATGTCCCCACGGAATTAATTCCGCACGGTATTCTGCGTGTTCCTGATCTCACAGACGCTCTTCTCCAGAGCGTGCATTACACGAGGAATACCATGCAATCGATCCGCATCAGCACCAACCGCATCGCTTTCGCCGCCTCCGCTCTCGTGCTCGGCGCCGCCATCGCGGCACCGGCTTCGCCTGCTACCCTGAGCGTGGGCGCAGGCAAGACCTACGCCACCCCATGCAAGGCCTTTGCCGCCGCCAAGACCGGCGACACCGTTGACATCCAGGCCGGCACCTATTCCGGCGACGTCTGCGCGATTTCCGCCAGCAAGCTCACCATCCGTGGCGTGAACGGCCGTCCGCACATCAAGGCCGGCGGCAAGCATTCCGGCGGCAAGGCGATCTGGGTCGTGCGCGGCAATGACATCACGATCGACAACGTCGAGATGTCGGGCGCCGCAGTCCCCGACAAGAATGGCGCCGCCCTGCGCCTGGAAGGCACCAACTTCACGCTGCGTCGCTCCTTCCTGCACGACAACGAGAACGGTGTCCTGAGCGGCGTGAACGAAGCCAGCACCGTGACCATGGAATACAACGAGTTCGGCCGCAACGGCCGCGGCGACGGCTACACCCACAACGTGTACATCGGCAAGGTCGCGAAACTCTACTTCCGCTACAACTTCTCGCACGACGCAAACGTCGGCCACAACCTGAAGACCCGTGGCCTGTACAACATGATTGCCTACAACCGCTTCTCGAGCCTGCGCTCGGGCGAAACCGGCAGCACCGCGGCAGGCAAGCCGAGCTACGAAGTCAACGTGCCGAACGGCGGCACCACCTACCTGATCGGCAACGTGATCCAGCAACCGGCGTCGAACAACAACCCGGCCATGGTGTCGTACGGCGAAGAAGGCGTGGGCACCCGCAAGACCGACCTGTACGTGATCAACAATACCTTCGTCAACGACGAAAGCTCGCGCGGCACCTTCGTTACGATCCGCAACGCAACCACGCCAGCCAAGCTAATCAACAACATCTTCGTCGGCGGCGGCACGGTCACGGCCCAGGCCACGGCAATCCAGAAGACCAACTACCGCTCGGTGGCAGGCAACTTCGTCAACAAGGCAACGTATGACCTGCGCCCGGCAAGCAACGCGCAGATCGTGAATGCCGGCTCGAACCCGGGCAACTCGGCCGGCGGCCTGGCCCTGAAGCCGACTGCCAGCTACAAGCACACCGCGACCTACTCCTCGCGTTCGACCAAGGGTGGCACGATCGACATCGGCGCCTACGAAATCCAGTAATCGCCGGCGGCAAAATCAACAGCAAACGGGCCCCGCGCGTCGCAGACGCCGGGGCCCGTTTTTCGTTACAGGCCGCCGCCGGCCGGGATAACCCGGCGCGGCCTGGCGGCCAGGTGCATTAGATGCGGTCGATGCCGTCTTTCAGCGTTTCCTTGGCGTCGCCGTATTTTTCCTGGGTCTTGCCTTCGACCTGGTTCTTCAGGCCTTTCGCTTCGGTTTCCTTGTTGTCGACCAGCTTGCCGGCTTCTTCCTGGATTTTGCCGCCGATGTCTTTCAGTTTGCCTTTGACTTGATCTTCGTTCATGGTCGTTCTCCTTGCGTAAAAGGCGCGGTCGATGTGCCGCGCGATGGGTCCAGAATACGCCCGCCCAACCTGCCCATCTGTACGGCCACGCACACAGCTCGTCCATATCGCAGAAGTGCACCTTGATGCCCATCCATGCGCCGGTTGTCCTTACGTGATGGTAGGCTGACATTATCCTTTTGATAATCGAGCACCAGCATGAATGAACAGATGTCCACTCTCCCCGGCCGCGGTGAACCCGAAGCCATACCCAAGCGCAAGCTGATGAAACGCACCGCCATCATTGACGGCGTCGGCGTCCTCTTCATCCTCGGCCTGGCCGCCGCCTGGTTCGCGGTCGATGCCCTGCTGCTACTCTTCGCCTGCATCCTGTTTTCTGTCCTGCTGTATAAGCTGAGCCAACTGCTGGCGCGCTACACCGGCATCAAGCGGCCCATCGCCCTGGCCATCGTGGTGCTGCTGCTGTTCGCGGTGATCGGGCTGGGCGGCTGGGCCATGGCGCCGCAGATCGCCGAACAGTCGAACAAGCTGGCCGAGGCGGTGCCGCAGTCGATCGGCAAGCTGCAGGAATTCGTCAAGCAGCATCCGATCCTGCAGCGCCTGGCCTCGGAACTGCCTGCACCGGAAGACGCCATGAAGCAGATGTCCTCGATGATGCCGAATGCCGGGCTGTTCTTTACGGGCATCTTCGGCGCCATCGGCAACGTGGTCATCATCATGGTTGTCGGCATTTATTTCGCCGCCTCGCCACACTTGTATACAAGCGGCTTCGTCAAGCTGATACCCCAGCCGAAACGTCCGCGCGCGCGCCAGGTGCTGCAAAAAATGGGCGGCAATTTGTCGAGCTGGCTGCTGGGTACCTCGGTCTCGATGCTGATCGTCGGCGTCGTCACCTCGGTCGGCCTGAGCCTGCTGGGCGTGCCGCTGGCCCTGATCCTCGGCATCATTGCCGGGCTGCTGGATTTCGTTCCCTACGTCGGGCCCATCATGGCCGGCGTGCCGGCGGTGTTGATCGCGTTCTCGATCAGTCCCGACATGGCGTTGTACGTGGTCCTGCTGTTCGCCGGCATCCAGCTGGTGCAGGGCTATATTTTGCAGCCGATGATCGAGTCGCGCGCCGTCGATTTGCCGCCGGCGCTCATCATCGCCATGCAGCTGGTGTTCGGCACGCTGTTCGGCTTTGCCGGCGTGGCGCTGGCGACGCCGCTGACGGCCGCGCTGAAGGTGCTGGTGCAGATGCTGTACGTGGAAGATATGCTGGGAGACAAGGTCGAGGAAGACGACAAGTCATGAATGCAGCACGGGCGCGGATGGCGCCCGCATAAAACAAAACAGCCGCGACGCATCGCGGCTGTTGTTCATTGAAAGGCGCGGTTGGGCGCGGCGCGCTTAGCGGTTGCCCTTGACGATGTCCTTGGCGTCGCCGACCTTCTCCTGGACCTTGCCTTCGGCCTGGTTCGACAAACCCTCGGACTGCTGCTGGCGGCTGCCCACGGCTTCGCCGACCTTTTGCTGGACCTTGCCGCCGATATCCTTGGCCTTGCCCTTGATCTGGTCTTCGTTCATGACATTACCTCTTTGATGTAGTGAAACGAAGTCACACCTTAAGCCTGATGGCTGGGCATCTCTGTGCGCTGGTTAACACTGGGTTTGCGCCACAGGCTGGCCAGCCAGGGCTGCTGCTCGCGCGGCAGGCCTTCCGGCCGGTAGTAATGGTGCAGCGCCACGAAGCCCGCCGCGGCCAGGTGCCGCTCCCAGGTCGGATAGTCGTAATAGCTGCCGTAGCGCGGCCCGTTCCAGCCCTCTTCGTTGTGTCCGCGCGGGTTCGAGCTGAACAGCACGCCACCTGGCTTCAGCGCGCCGTACAGCGCCGCCAGCACGTCGGGCAGCGCCGCGCTCGGCACGTGGAACAGCGACGCGTTCGCGAACACGCCGTCGAAGCTTGCCGGCGGCAAGTCCAGGTGCAGGAAGTCCTGGTGCCAGACGTCGCAGCCGCTGTAGGCGCGTGCCATGGCCACGAACTCGACCGAACCGTCGAGCCCGATGGCGCGGTGCCCGAGCGCGCTGAAGGTTTTCAGATCGCGCCCCGGCCCGCAGCCGAGGTCGAGCAGCGTGAACGGCGCCGGCGCGTCGATGGCAGACAGCAGCGCCGCGACGTTCTGGCTGACGTCGTGGTCGATCGTTCCGATAAAAAATTGCTTGGCGTTGCGCTCGTAATGCGCGAGCGTGCGCTGCGTGATGGTGTCAAAAGCGCCGGGCGCGTCGCCGGCAGCGCGGCCGGCGGGGTCGTCGTTCTCCCCCATCACCAGATCCGCACCCGGTCTTGCGGCGCCAGGTACAGCGCCTGGCCGGGCTTGACGTCGAAGGCCCGGTACCAGCCGTCCAGGTTGCGCACGATGTAGGTGCGGTACTGGGCCGGTGCATGGCCATCGGTCAGTACGGCGCGGCGCAGCGAGGCTTCGCGCATCCTGGTGCGCCAGCCCTGGGCGAAGCCGGTAAAGAACTGGCGTTCGCCCTCGACGC
Source organism: Massilia sp. BAP21 (assembly GCF_057801335.1). Classification (NCBI taxonomy): domain Bacteria; kingdom Pseudomonadati; phylum Pseudomonadota; class Betaproteobacteria; order Burkholderiales; family Oxalobacteraceae; genus Massilia; species Massilia sp. BAP21. The sequence goes on along the minus strand of NZ_CM173596.1, from coordinate 3,608,642 downwards.
CTGCCGCCTTGCCCGCCGGCGAGGCTGTATAGGCGTCGAAAGCCGCCTGTAGCCCTGCCAGGTCGGCCAGGTTTTCGCTCAGGGTCAGTTGCCCGTTTACCGCCAGGTCGGGGAAAGGCCGGTAGGTGTTGTACTGCGCCACCAGCTTGCCTGACGCGGCCTTGAAGTGGGCCAGGTCTTCCCTGGTCCACCAGTCGCGCAGGCGGCCCTGGGCATCGAACTGGGCGCCCTGGTCGTCGAAGCTGTGGCTGATCTCGTGGCCGATGATGGCGCCGATCGCGCCGTAATTGGCGGCGTCGGATGCCTTCGGGTCGAAGAACGGCGGCTGCAGGATGGCGGCCGGGAAGTTCAGCGCGTTCTGCAGGGGCAGATTCACGGCATTCACCAGCTGCGGCGGCATGGCCCAGTCAAGGCGCTGCGGCTTCTTGCCGAGCTTGGCCAGCTCCTGCGCGTAATGGAACGCCTCGGCGCGCACGGCATTGCCGAAGGCATCATCGCGCTCCACCTGCAGGCCAGCGTAGGACTTCCATTGGTCCGGATAACCCACGCCCACGTACAGCGATTTGACTTTTGCCTGGGCCTGGGCGCGGGTGGCCGGCGCCATCCATTCCAGCTTGTCGATGCGCGCGCTGAATGCCTCGATGATGTTGGCGACCATCTTTTGTACGCGCGCCTTGTCTGCGGCCGGGAAATAGCGTTCGACATAGATCTTGCCGACGGCTTCGTCCATGGCTTCGTTGGTGGCGGCCAGGGCACGCTTCCAGCGTACCGATTGCTGCGGCGTGCCGGTCAGGGCCTTGCCGTTGAATTCGAAACGCTGGTCGGCAAAGGCTTTCGGCAGCAGGCTGGCATATTGATTCAGCTTGTGGAAGGCGAGGTAGTCGCGCCAGACGGCGACGTCGGCATGCGCCAACAGGCGCGCCGCGCCCGTCACCGCGCCCGGATGGTAGACCTGGAAGCGTTCCTGGCCGGACAGGCGGGCCGCCTTGAAGAAGGCATTCCAGTCGACGCCCGGCGCTTTGGCGGCGAAATCCTTCAGGGTCCAGACCGTGTTCGACTTCTGGATGTCGGCCGACTCTTCGCGCGTGGCATGGGTTTGCGCCAGCGCGAGTTCGAGTTCGAATACACGGGCGGCGCGCTCGTCGGTCTTGTCGAAGCCGGCCAGCTTCAGCATGGCGGCGATGTGCTGCTGGTACTTTGTGCGCAGCTCGGCCATGCGCGTGTTGTTTTCCAGGTAGTAGGCGCGGTCGGGCATGCCCAGGCCGCCCTGCAGCAGGTAAGGCAGGTTGCGCGAGGGATCGTTCAGGCCTTGCGCGACCCATACGCCGAACAGGTTCTCGGTAAAGAAATCGGTGGCATTCAGCGGGTCGACGTCTGCCCGCACCGAGGCGCCCAGCGCGCGCACCAGCGCCGCCTTGTCCTCCATCGCGGCGATGTCCGCCAGCATCGGCTTGATTGGGGCCAGGCCGCGCTTCTCGATGGCGGCTTCGTCCATGTAGGCGGCGTAGAAGTCGGCCACCTTGCGCGCGTCGCCGGACGTTCCCTCCGCCGCGCCCAGCGCCTCGATCATCTTCGCGATGCGGGTATTCGTGTCTTCGGCCAGGGCGCCCATGGCGCTCCAGGAACCGCGGTCGGCTGGGATCTCGGTCTTGGCCAGCCAGTCGCCGTTGGCATAGGCGAAGAAATCGTCGCCAGGCAACACGGTCATGGCGGCCGGCTTGTCGGCCTTGGGAGCTGCGGGCGCAGTGGGCGAGGCGGCCTGGGCAGCGGCAAAATTTGGCACGGCGCAGGCGGAGCCAGCAAGGGCCAGGGCGATGGCCGTCCTGGCCAGGGTCCAGCGAATAGTCATGTGCTTCCTTATGTTGTGCGGTGACCTTGCAATGACATTGCGGCGGTGCGGATGCGTTTGTTCGCGTCCTAGCTTCGACCCGGATTTCCGGACCGAAGTTCTTGGCCGCATATTGCCCATCATATCGCCATGATGCAAATCAGCGGGGCTGCCGACGGCGACGGTATTGATAAAAGATTTTTCAAAATTTTTTAGCAAAAGGCCTAAAGTTTCCAAAAACACTGCCGTAAAAGGAGGACAACCGGTCATCCGTCCGGAAAAAATTGCCTCGGTGCCAAGATGAACCAGAACGAAGTCCTCGCTATGTACGAAAATATTGCCGGCCTGACGGGCAAGATGGCTGGCGCCGCGCAATCGGGTGACTGGAACGGGTTCGACGCACTGCAGGGCGAGTGCGCCAGCCAGGCCAGCGCTGCCGCCACCGGCGTCCCTGCCCTCGAAGGCGCGCGCCGCCTGCGCAAGATCGATCTGCTGAAGCAGATCATGGCCAACGACCGCGCGATTCGCGACATCACCGAGCCATGGATGGGCCAGCTCGACCGTGCGATGTGTGCGCACTGAGCCGAGCTGCTCGAACGAACAAGCGCCTGCGGGCGCTTTTTTGTTGGGCGCGAGGGATGGCTTGGGCAGACTCCTGCCATGGAACCAAGGCAAGCGGACAGCAAGGGAACAATCGGCGGACACCTGAGGGCAGGCAAGGAACGAAGCAGGCAACAAAAAAGGCGCCCGTGGGCGCCTTGTCTTTGCTGCACGCGGAACAGGTCCGTTTGCATGAATTCGGAGAGCGAACACCAGGCTAGTCCTGGTGCCGCCTCTTTGCCGGTTGCATCCGGCGTCGACTGCCGCTGTTGGCAGACAACCGCTTCCGTACACAGGCGTCTTGCGACGTACATCCGGTTCCCGCGCCACGCTATCGGTGGTGGCTGCGCCGGACCCTGGGGCCGTTTTTTTGTGGTTTTATTAACCAGCGAATTCAGTATAACCGAATTTTCGGGCTTGTGTAGACCAATTCGTGCGCGCCTTTTTTCCTTGCCGGCGGCTTATTCCGGCTGGGTAAGCGGCTGTTCGTCGGCGGCTTGCGGTTCGGTACGCGCAGCCTGCGCCGGACGCTTCCTGGCCTGCAAAGCCGCCAGGCGCGCCTTCAGCACGGACATCATGCTCGGCTTCGCCGCCCCGCCATCCTGGGGCAGGACCACGACTTCAGGCTCGCGCGCCGTCTTCAGTTCCTTGCCTGCGGCCGCGCGGCGGCGGCGCCACACCAGGAACAGGCCGGCCAGCGCCAGCAGGCCCGCCAGGGCGCCGCCGATGGCCAGCCAGGGCATCGGCTCTTCCGGCGGCGCGGCCGGTTTCGGCTTGCGGTGGATGCGCGGCGCCGGCTTCGGACCGGCATCCGGCCTGGTCTCCGGCTTTGTCTGCGCATCCGCATCGAGTTTCGCATTCGCCCTGGCGACGGTCTCGGCATCGGCTTCGGAAGCCGACTTCACGCCGGTTGCCACCTGCAAGACCTTGACCTTGTCCTCGAGCTGGCCGAGTTCATGGCGCAGCGCCTCGTTTTTCGCCCCGAGCACGGCGCACGCGTTGAGTTCCGCAGCAGCCGGCGCCGGGGCGCAGGCCGCGGGCGACCCAGCCGGCCCGGCGGCCGCGGCATCCGGCTTGGCAACCGATCCGGCAGCGGCAACGACCGGCTTCGGCGGGGCGACGTGCGCCGCGTCCTCGGCAGGATGCTCGCCAGCTACGGCCTGGACCGGTGCTGGACGGCGCTTCGGCGGCACGGGCCTGGGCAGCGGCGCCGGAGGCTTGCTGGCCTTGGCTGGCTGCGCGGCTATCGCTGCAGATGCGGCAGGCTCGGCAGGCGGCGGAAGGGCAACCGGGGTAAGGACCGGCGCCGGGACGGGCGCCGCCACCGGCGGCGGCGCCGGGTCCGGGTCGGGCGTCAGCCACAGCGTAACCAGGCGCACCGAACGCTGGCCGCCATCGACCAGTTCCAGGTAGACGTGCAAGTGCTTGCTTTCAACCGGTTTGACCGAAGCCAGACGCAGGAACTGTTTGCCGCCCTGGCGGATCACAGCAATGTCGAGGCCGGAAAGCACCGGCGGCATGGCGATGTTGGCGCCGCGGTAGACGTCGCGGCGCGCCAGCTGGGCCTGCACGGGTTTCGATGCATCCTCGACGGAAGTCAGCTCGACTTCGGCAGCCAGCGGCTGGCCGATATAGGACAGCACGCGCGCGTCGCCGAGCTCCGCAGCGTGGACGAGACCGGGCGCCGCGAACGGAAGCAGCAAGCCGGCAAACAGGTGGAAAGGGCGAATCGCCATATATAGGGGTGAATTTGTAGCCTCAGCGTAATTAACGGGTGTTGCGCTACACTCTTTAGCTCCAGCCTTCGAAATAACAGGACCGCCAATGGAAAACCGTATCGAAAAAGACAGCTTTGGCCCGATCGAGGTACCTTCCGGCCATTTATGGGGCGCCCAGACCCAACGCTCCCTGCACCACTTCCACATTTCCACCGAAAAAATGGCGCCGGAACTGGTGGCCGCGCTGGCCCAGGTCAAGCGCGCCGCCGCCGCTGTCAACCGCTCGCTTGGCAAGCTGCCGAAGGACAAGGCCGACGCCATCATGGCCGCCGCCGACGAAGTCCTCGACGGCAAGCATCCCGCCGAATTCCCGCTTGCCGTGTGGCAGACCGGCTCTGGCACCCAGAGCAACATGAACATGAACGAGGTGCTGGCCAACCGCGGCTCCGAGCTGATGGGCGGCGAGCGCGGCGAGGCGCGCCTGCTGCACCCGAACGACCACGTCAACATGGGCCAGTCCTCGAACGACATCTTCCCCACCGCCATGCACGTGGCGGCGGCGCTCGCGGTCTCGAAGGAAGTGCTGCCGGCCCTGGCGCGCCTGCGCGGCACGCTCACGGTGAAGTCGCGCGACTTCGCCGACATCGTCAAGATCGGCCGCACCCACCTGCAGGACGCCACCCCGCTGACGCTGGGCCAGGAGTTTTCCGGCTACGTGGCCCAGCTCGAATTTTCCGAGGCTGCGATCCGCGCTTCGCTGCCCGGCTTGCTGGCCCTGGCCGCCGGCGGCACCGCGGTCGGCACCGGCCTGAACGCGCACCCCGAGTTCGCCGCGCGCATCGCCGCCGAACTCGGCTCGCGCACCGGGCTGTCGTTTAAGAGCGCCAGCAACAAGTTCGCGGCCCTGGCCGGGCACGACGCCCTGGTCGCCGCCCATGGCGCCTTCAAGACCCTGGCCGCCGCCCTCATGAAGATCGCCAACGACATCCGCTGGATGGCGTCCGGCCCGCGCTCGGGCCTGGGCGAGATCACGATTCCGGAAAACGAGCCGGGCAGCTCGATCATGCCGGGCAAGGTGAACCCGACCCAGTGCGAGGCGATGACCATGCTCTGCTGCCAGGTGTTCGGCAACGACGTCGCGCTCACCATCGGCGGCTCGCAGGGCAACTTCGAGCTGAACGTGTTCAAGCCCATGATCGCGCACAATTTCCTGCAAAGCGCGCGCCTGCTGGCCGACGGCATGCGCTCCTTCGACGAGCACTGCGCCCAGGGCATCGAACCGAACCGTACGCGCATCGGTGAACTCATGGAGCAGTCGCTGATGCTGGTGACCGCACTGGCGCCCCACATCGGGTATGATCGCGCCGCGCAGATCGCCAAGCATGCGCAGCACGAAGGCATCACGCTGCGCGAGGCGGCCCTGCAATCGGGCCACGTCAGTGCGGAACAGTTCTCCCAGTGGATCGTTCCGATCGACATGACGCGGCCGGACCCGGCGTAAGGACGGTGTGGGGCATGCGCGCCAACAAAAATGGCGTCCTCAACCGTACGCCCCACAATTTTTCCCGAGGATAGAATGCAAAAGACAACTTTCGAACTGACATCCGAGTTCGTCGAACTCAACCAGCTGCTGAAACTGGTGGGTTTGTGCGACAGCGGCGGCGCCGGCAAGAACATCGTGGCCAGCGGCGTGGTGTCGGTCGATGGCAAGCAGGAATTGCGCAAGACCGCCAAGATCCGCACTGGCCAGACCGTGACGGTAGGCGACGTGCAGATTTCTGTGGCGTAAATGGGGCTGCCGGCCTGAGCTTCGTGCGTTTGAGATCAGACAAACGCGACCGGTAGTCCTTGCTTATATTTTAAGAGCGGCTGGCAAAACGCTCGGGGCGAGATACGGCAACCTGGCCCCGGGACATTGTCGGACACTCCAGGATGTGACTAACCGGTTGAGGTGAACGCAATGAATACCCCGGACGACAACCAACCCCAAACGCAGGAGCGGCTGATCGGCGACCTGCGCCTCGTGATCGAAAACGCGGAAGAACTGCTGAAGAACACCGATCACTACACCAGCGTGCTGTACCAGAATGCGCGCGCCAAGCTGGCCATGGCGCTCAATGCCGCCAACGAGGAGCTCGAACGTTTCGAGGATGCGCAGCTGACCCGCATGATGGAAGCCACGCGCCTCGCCAACGAACGCTTCGCCGACCACTCCGGCGAAGCGCGCATCCTGCGCGCTTTTCACTGAGCGCATTGCACTGAGCGCATACAACAACGCCGCGTCGTGACGCGGCGTTGTTATTCAGGCCGTGGTGTTGATGGTATTGCCCAGGTGAGCCGGCAGGTTCTGCGCCGGCTGCGGCGGCTGGATACCCTCCAGCAGCTGGGCGGCGTGCGAACGCTGGATGTCTTGTTGCTTTTTCAGCACGGTCATCGCAACTTCCTGCTTGTTACCGGTTTCTGCCATGGTAGTAGACAGCTTGGCGATGGCGAGGACGTCCATATCGTCTCCTGTAGAGGGTTATCCCTGTTTAACGGCTCAAGCTCCGGGAACTTTAGGCTTTGTCATCATCCAATTGCTGAGCCAAACCAGGACGCTGTCGCGCGCATTCAGGTTCAGCCATGCCGTGCCGGGCGCAAGCGCATCGGGTGCAGGCGCGTCCGAGGCCACGGCCACCACCAGCGGATCGTCGGCGTGCAGCGGCGGCTTGCCCAATCCGGGCCGATACACTTCCAGCTTGGGCAGCGCTTCCCATTTATACCCTTCGACCAGGGTCAGGTCGGCAGGGCCCAGGCGCGCCAGTTGCTCGCGCAGGCTGGGTTCTTCCGCGCCACGCAGCTCGCGCATGATGGCGTAGCGGTAAGGCGAGGCGATCATCACCTCGGCCGCACCGGCCATGCGCAGGCGCGCGCTGTCCTTCTGCGGCGGTTCGAGCACGATGTCGTGGTGGCTGTGCTTGACGATGTTCACGCGCAGGCCGCGCTGCGCCAGGGCGCCGACCAGGAATTCGAGCAGGGTCGTCTTGCCGCTGCCCGACCAGCCGACCACGGCCAATACCGGGCCGGGCCCCGGGCCGTCCTCAATACGCGACACGATAGCGGGTACCCCGGTAATTCATGACGGCATACTTCGGCATCAGGCGTTCCAGCACCAGGCCAGGCGCCAGCTCCTCGCCTTCGCGGCGCAGCATCTTGTCGACCAGCAGCAGGCGGTCGGCCGGATTCGGCGAATAGATGTAGCCGCCGACACTGACCCTCGGCACCTCGCGCTGTATCGCTTCCGGCAATTGCTGTAGGGTGCGCAGGTTTTCCTCGACTGGTTCGGGTGCGCGTGCCACCGGCGCCAGATCGGGCGCACGTGCGGCGGGAGCCGGCAGGTAGACGGCTTCCGGGCTGGCAGCGGCGACGTTTGCGGGCGCCGGGGTGCTGCGGGCGGCCGGCGCCTTGCCATCCGGCTGCGTGGATGAGCGCGGACGCGCCGCCTCGCCGGCTGGCGGCGCCGCGTTTGCCGGCCGTGACGCGGGTGCCGCTTCGGCGGCCGTCACGGCATGGGCTGCCTGGCGTGGGGCTTGCGCAGGCAGCTCGCGGGGCGCCGCGACCGGGGCCGGCGCGTCCGCCGATGCGCCGGGACTGCCTGCAGCCGTTGTTGAAGTTGGCGTTGGAGCCGACGTTGAAGCCGGAGCCGGCGTTGGAGCCGAAGCCGGCACAGCCGCCACAGGCGATGGCGCACTTGCCGCCAACCCAGGCGCTGGCGCAGCCGCGTCTGATGAAACCGCCGGCGCCGGCATAGCCGCCCCGCCCGCCCCTTGCGCAGCGGAAGCCAGCACGGCCACCTGCGGCGCAGGCGCCTGGGAGCGCCAGGCCAGCACGCCGGCGATACCGGCAATCACGATCCCGGCCGACAGCCCGATCAGCAGCGGCTTGCGGCTGGCGCCGGCAGTTGGCGCGGGAACGTGGCTGGGCGCCGGTGTATGGATATCCGGGGCGCTGCCGAGCTGGCGTTCGGCTTGCGCCTTCTTGAGTGCTTCGAGAATGTACGACATTTATTGTCCCGTCCTGGCGGCCGTGAGCAGGCGCGGCTCGTTTACGCCGCCGAGCTGATTCAGGCGCATGAAGGTGCGCGGCCCGGCCACGCCGTCTGCCTTCAGGTTCTGCTTGGCCTGGAATGCGCGCAGCAATTCCTGGGTATGGGTGCCGAAGGCCTGGCGCGCCGGCGGCGGCGCAGTGCCGTCCAGGCGCGCCAGCTGGGCGGCGAGCCAGTCGACGTCCGGCCCTTCGTCGCCGGCGGCGACCTGGTCGCGGAAGCTGCGCGGCACTTTCCAGAAGGTGGTGAATTCGCCGGTGAAACGCAGCGCCAGCGCCGCCAGGTCCATGCGCTCGCGCTTGCCGCCCGCCTCGAAGCTTGCGGCCCCGTCGTCCATGCCGGTGAGCACCGCGTAGCGCGTCCTGGCGCCATCGCGCAGGGTCAACACGGCGGGACGGTCCAGCTGGCGCAGCTCGAACAGGCCGCCCTTGCCCTGGTGGCAGCGCAGGTTGCGGCGCAGCGCCGCCTCGCAGGGCTCGCCCGCCGGCAAGGCTTCTCCCCACAGCCCGGCCAGCACGCGCAGCGCCGCGGCTTGGTCGGCATGCCCGGCCGGCAAGCCGGCGCTGGCCGCCGGCGCTGGCGCTGCCTGCACGGGCTTGATTTTGTGCACCTGAGCGGCCGGCGCGCTTGCGGCCTGCAGCGGCGCGCCATGCGGCAGCACCTGCCAGGCGGCCGCGGCGCTGAGCACGACGCCGGCCAGCACGCCGCCTGCCACCAGCGGCCAGCGCGGTGAAGGGGCCGAGGCCGGCGCTTCGCCGGCAAACACTTCGCCGGCGGCGGTGCGCAAGATCTTTTTCGTCACCTCGCGGCTGTTCTCGACATAGGCGCCCAGCAGCGCGCGGTCGCACAGCAGGTTGATGCGGCGCGGCACGCCGTGGGTGATGCGGTGCACGACGGGCACGACCGCAGGCGGAAACACCGGCGCGCCCTGGAAGCCGGCCACCGCCATGCGGTGCGCGATGTAGGCGCCGGTTTCAGCTTCGGAAAGCGGCCCCAGGTGGTAGCGCGCGATCACGCGCTGGGCCAGTTGCTCCAGCTCGGGACGCGCCAGCATGGTGCGCAGTTCCGGCTGGCCGATCAGGATGATCTGCAGCAGCTTGCGCTCGCTGGTTTCGAGGTTGGTCAGCAGGCGCAGCTGCTCCAGCACTTCGGCCGACAGATTCTGGGCCTCGTCGATGACGAGCACGTTGTTGCGCCCCTGGGCATGCGAGGCCAGCAAATAATCGTTGATGGCGTCGACATAGGCCTTCACGCCGCCCTGCCCGGCCGGCACGGCGATGCGGAATTCCTCGCACACCGATTGCAGCAACTCGGCCACGGTCAGCTTCGGGTTGAAGATATAGGCAAGGCGGCAGTTCTCGGGCACCTGCTCGATGAAGCAGCGGCAGACCGTGGTCTTGCCGGCGCCGATCTCGCCGGTCAGCAGCACGAAGCCGCCGCCGCTGCCGATCCCGTACAGCAGGTGGGCCAGCGCCTCGCGGTGGCGCTCGCTCATGAACAGGTAGCGCGGGTCGGGCGCGATCGAGAACGGCGCGCCTTTCAGGCTGAAGTAATGGTTGTACATGCGAAGCTAGGGTGCCGGCGGCAAGGATTTGTATCTTGCGCAGTATATTTTGGATTTGTTGTTCTGATAAGCGATGACGCTGCCGGGGTTTGATACGCGTAAGGAATACGGCGAGGCGTCGACCGCGCGGTGGCGGATGCCGGCGCTGCTGCGGATCGCCTCGGCCAGCTCGTCCGGCTTGCTGTCGGCAACGGCCGCCACGAACACCAGTTCGCTCGTGTCGTCGCTGACCATGACTTCCTTGACGGGCTTGCCCCACAGGGTGGCGTCAAGCTTGAACCAGTACGCCCCGCCCTCGTGCTTGTAGGGCGGGCCGAAGGCGGTGCTCAGGTAGGCGTGGAAATAAGCGTTGTCGAGCTGGCTACGGCAGAGCAAGGCCCCGCCCACGGTCGGCTCGAAGGTCGATGGCAGCGCCGCGGCGCCGGCCCAGGAACAGGCGCAAGCCAGCGCCAGCCCGTGAACGGCCGCGGCAGCGATGCGCACCCGGCCCACGCTCACGCCTTCGACAGCCAGTTGCGGTTGGCGGCGATCTGCGCCTTGGCCGTGGCCGGCAAGGCTTCGTAGCAGCCCGGATGCTGCTTCAGGGCGTGTTCGCGCACCTCTTTCTCGAGGCCGTTCACGATAAAGACGTAGACAGTGGCGCCGGTGTTGTTCTTGCGCGTGCCCATGTAACGAATCACTTGTCTATCCTCTCTCTCGCCCCCCTTGCGGAAGGCACATTATGACATCTCGCCGCCCTGCCCGGCACGGCGGGCAGTCGGGAAGCAGGCGCCTCATGCGGCCTTGCTCCGCACCGGGCGCCAGGACGCGCTGTTTTCTTGCAGCCAATCGTCGATCAGCTTGCGGTTATCGTGCCGCCAGGGGTGGAAGCGCGGCGACAGGTATTCCAGCACCGGTTTCGCCAGGTGCCAGGCCAGGCCGCTGCGCCCGAACCAGGTATGGAGCGCGCTGCCCCAGGTGCGCAGGCGGAACAATTGCCCATCGTTGCGCAGGTTATGCAGGGTCTGCATGAAACTGTCGTAGGCAAACACGATACTGGCGTGCAGGTACCACGCCACCCGGCGCCGGTAGCCGCCGCCGGCCGCCACGTAGGCATCGAAGGCCACGCCCTTGTGCTCGGTTTCCTCGACCGCATGCCAGTACCACAGGGTCTTCATGTGCGGCTCGGCGCCGGCCAGCCAGTCGGGGTGGCGCAGCACGCCGTCGGCCAGCACCGCCGTGTAGTGTTCCAGCGCGCAGGTGATCGCCAGGCGGTCCAGCACTCCCAGCTTATCGACACGGGCGAGGCGTTTCTTGAGTTTTTCTTCGCGCGTGTAGGGCAGGCCGTGGTCTTCGAGCCCCTTGTTGTACTGCGCATGCAGGTAGCGATGGGTCGCTTCCTGGCCGATGAAATCCTTGACCTCGGCGCGCAGCACCGGGTCCGTCAGGCAATCCTGGGGCACGTCGCGCACCGCGTCGATGAACAATTGCTCACCACGTGGAAAGCTCATCGACAAGGCATTGAACAACTGGGTGCGGTAAGCGTCGCCACCATTCCAGTGGCGCCCGAAGCCCCGGGACAGGTCGACGTCGATCTTGCGAACGGTCAGGCTGGACATGCTAACTCCTCGATATGACGTGGATCTCAAGTGCGAACGAGCGGACGGGAAATCAAGCGCGGCTCAGCTCCCTTCTTCGACCACTGGCCCCTTCGTTTCGTTCGTTCGTCGGTTGAACCGCGTATCTTCGTTCAATTTCACATATCGTGGACGCTGTGTTCATCACAAAAACAACAAAGGAAACCATGAATAGCCAACGCAAGCGCATTGCCCCGCTCACCTTGACCGTCGCCCTCTGCGCCGGCCTCACCCTGCTCCACCCCGCCGGCGCCCAGGACAGGCACGGCGCCCACACCACCGAAAAGCGCACCGTTCCGGCCTTCGACGCCATCGAACTGGCCGGGCCGTTCCGCGTGATCGTCACCGATGGGCCGCCAGGCCTGGAACTGTCGGGCGATCCGGCGCGCCTGGCCGACATCGAGACCACGGTGCGCAACGGTAAGCTGGTCGTGCGCCAAAAGTCGCGCTGGAATATCCAGCTCAGCTTCGGCAAGAAGCACGAGGAAGTCGTGGTGCGCATCGGCGCGGCCGGCCTGCGCAGCCTGGACACCAGCGGCAGCGGTGACGTCGAACTCGAGCGCGTGGCTGGCCCGCGCTTCAGCCTGACGTCGAGCGGTCCGGGCGATGTGCATGCCCGCGGCGAGGTGCGCGAGCTGCGCGTCGCGAGCAGCGGCAGCGGCGACCTCGATTTGCGCCGGCTGCGGGCGGACAAGCTCGAGCTGGACATGTCCGGCCCCGGCGACGTGCAGGTGGCCGGCATCGGCAGGGAACTGGCGGCGCGCGTCAGCGGCTCGGGCGATCTCGAGGGCGAGGACTTGCGCCTCGAGCGGGCCGTGGCGCACCTGAGCGGGCCCGGCGACGTGAATCTGCGCGGCCGGGCGCGCGCATTGCGGGTTGAGGTCAGGGGATCGGGCGACTTCGACGGCTGCGAGCTGGAGGCCGAGGGCGTGAATACGGTCCAGAACGGGCCGGGCGATGTGTGTGTGGCGGGCACTATCCGCGAGTTCGAGGGCGAGGTGCAGGGGTCGGGCGACCTCGAAGCGCGTGGTCTGCAGGCGGGGCGTGCGGTGCTGCGCATGGGCGGGCCGGGGACGGTGACCTTGAGCGGCAGCGCCGATGAGTTGCGTGCAGAGCTGAGCGGGTCGGGCAGCCTGGAGGGGCGGCGGTTGACGGTGCGGCAGAGCGACATCAGCGTGCGTGGGCCGGGGAGTGCGCGGGTGAGCCAGGTGCGGGATGGGCGGAGTGAGGTGGTGGTGGTGGAGCGGAATGGGAGGCGGAATGGGGGGTGAGGTGGTGGTACCTGGCATGCGTGGAGCGTGAGTAGTGATAACGTGCTAATGACGTTGCGGTTATGCTTTTTGCACGGCTAACTATGCTCATCGTTCCGCGTGGGCACGGAGTGCCCACCCTACGTGGCGCTGACTTCGGAACCATACCAGATTGCATACCAGTTTCCCCATGACTTGAATACCACTTAAATACCTGTTGACAAGCCGAACCCGCCTCCCTATAGTGCCCTGACCTTCCCCGGCACTCTTATTCTCATGATCGAATACCTCATCGGCGTCGATGGCGGCGGCACCGGCACCCGTGTTCGCCTGGCTTCCCTGGACGGCGTCGAGCTGGCCCAGGCCACGGCGGGTCCGTCGGCCTTGTCGCAAGGCATTGCCAAGGCCTGGACCACCATTCTTTCCGCCGTCGGCGAAGCCTGCGCGGCGGCCGACATCGGCGATCCGCCCCTCGCGGCGATGGGCATCGGCCTCGGCCTGGCTGGCGTGCACAACAAGGAATGGGCGGCGCAATTTACCGCGGCGAATCCCGGCTTTGCCGCCCTCGTGCTCGACACCGACGGCTTTAGTACCCTGATGGGCGCCCACGGCGGCAAGCCCGGCGCCATCGTTGCCATCGGCACCGGCAGCGTCGGCGAAGCCATGCTCGAGGACGGCACCAAGGTCGAGGTCGGCGGCTGGGGCTTTCCGGCCGGCGACGAAGCGAGCGGCGCCTGGATGGGCCTGCGCGCCCTGAACCACATCGAGCAGGTGCTCGACGGCCGCGTCGACGGCGGCGCCTTTGCGCGCGAAGTCATCGCCCATTGCGGCGGCACCCGCGATGCCGTGCAAATCTGGCTCGGCCGCGCCAACCAGACCGCCTATGCCAGCCTGGCCCGCTTCGTGGTCGCCCATGGCGAGACCGATCCGGTGGCGCGCGCCATCCTCGAACACGCCGGGCGCGAAGTGGCCGGCATCGCACGCGCACTCGACAAGAGCGGCAGGCTGCCGCTGTCGCTGTGCGGCGGCCTGGGCGACGTGCTGCTGGCCTGGCTGCCCGAGGACACCCGCGCCCGCTGCACCCCGCCCGAAGGCGACTCGGCCAAGGGCGCGCTGCGCATGATCGCGCTGTATGTGGAAGGCCATGGCGGAGGTGCACCCCAATGAAAGGCAATATCCTGACGCCAAACGGCTGGGTCCACGGCGAACTGCACTTTGATGAGACCGGCGCCACCATTGCCGCCATCGAGGGCGTTGCCGCCGATCCGCAGGCCAACGGCGACGACTACATCCTGCCCGGCTTCATCGACGTCCACGTGCACGGCGGCGCCGGGCGCGACATGATGGAAGGCGGCGACGCCCCGCACGTGATCGCTGCCCTGCACGCGAAACACGGCACCACCAGCCTGCTGGCCACCACCATGACCGCGCCGCCCGAGGACATCGAGCGCGCCCTGGCCGCCATCGGCGCCGCCTGCAAGGAACGCGGCAAAGGCGAGGCGCGCATCCTGGGCGTGCACCTGGAAGGCCCCTACATCAATTCGAGCAAGCTCGGCGCCCAGCCGCCGTTTGCGAAAGAAGCCTCGCTGGCCGAAGTCGAAGCCTATGGCCGCCAGGCGCCGATGCGCCTGATTACGGTAGCGCCGGAAATCCATGGTCACCTGGAACTGGTACGCCTGCTGGCCGACGCCGGCATCCGCGTCCAGATCGGCCACACCAGCGGCTCGTATGAAGACGGCGTGGCCGCGCTGGAACACGGCGCCGCCGGTTTCACCCATTTGTTCAACGCCATGCCCGGCCTGCACCACCGCGAACCGGGCATGGTCGGCGCCGCCCTGGCCCATGCGCAATATGCCGAGATCATTCCCGACCTGCTGCACGTGCATCCGGGCGCGATCAAGGTGGCACTGCGCTCGATTCCGCACCTGTTCTGCGTGACCGATTCCACGGCAGCGGCCGGCATGCCCGACGGCGAGTACATGCTGGGGCGCCAGGTCGTCCATAAATGCATGGGCGGCGTGCGCCTGGCCGACGGCACCCTGGCCGGCTCCACGCTCACCATGGATGGGGCCCTGCGCAACCTGGTGCAGATCGGCCTGTCGCTGGCCGACGCCTCGCGCCGCGTCTCGACGAATGCCGCCGACTACCTCGGCGAAACCCGGCGCGGGCGCCTGGCGCCGGGCTGCCACGCCGACATCGTCGTGCTGGATCGCGACCTGCACATCAAGGCCGTTTATATCGAAGGAGAACCAGTATGACCACGACCTCGTTGATGCTGCAGGAAGCCCTGTCGGCCGGGGATTGCGTTGCCCTGCAGCTGAGCCAGGACGTGGAGCGCTACGCCGAACTCGGCCGCACGCTGCGTTCGACCGATTTCCACAGCGCCGTCACGGTGGCGCGCGGCAGTTCCGATCACGCCTCGAGCTACGTTGCCTACCTGATCATGTCGCGCCTGGGCCGCCTGGTGACCTCGCTGCCGATGTCCCTGATCACCCTGTACAAATCGCCGCTGGTGACGCGCGACACGCTGGCGATCGCCATCTCGCAGTCGGGCCAGAGCCCGGACGTGGTCGAGCCGATCCAGTACTTCCGCGACGGCGGCGCCACCACGGTCGCCCTGGTCAACGATGCCGCATCGCCGCTGGCGCAGAGCGCCGCCTGGACCATGCCCCTGCACGCCGGCAAGGAGCAGAGCGTGGCCGCCACCAAGAGTTTCATCACCAGCCTGGTCGCCGGTGCGCGCCTGGTCGCCGAGTGGCAGGACGACGACGGCCTGCGCGCCGGCCTGGCCGCCCTGCCCGACGACTTGCGCAAGGCAAGCCAGGCCGACTGGTCGGCCGCCATCGACGTGCTGGCGCCGGCACGCAACATCATGGTCGTCGGGCGCGGCATCAGCTTCCCGGTCGCCCTGGAAGCGGCCCTGAAATTCAAGGAAACCTCGGCCCTGCAGGCCGAAGCCTTTTCCGGCGCCGAGATCAAGCACGGCCCGATGGCCCTGATCGAGGAAGGCTATCCGCTCCTGATCTTCGCCACCCGCGGCCCGGCCCAGGCCGGCCTGCTGGCCCTGGCAAGCGAAATGCGCGGCCGCGGCGCGCGCGTGCTGCTGGCCGCGCCGGAAGACGTGGCGGAACGCGACCTGACCCTGCCGGTGGCGGCCAACCCGGACCTCGACCCGATCGTCGCGATCCAGGCCTTTTATGTGATGGCGGCCCAGCTCTCGAAGGCACGCGGCCTCGACCCGGACCGTCCGCGCCACCTGAGCAAAGTCACCAAGACGAACTAAGCAGACCATGAACGACCTGAGCGAACTGCGGCGCATCGCCGGCCAATTGATCATGGTGCGCCTGTTCGGCACCGAACTGGACGAGGACACGGCCGCCTTCCTGCGCGACAACCGCATCCGCGGCGCCTGCCTGTTCCGCCAGAACATGCTCAATGCCGAGCAATTGACCGGCTTTACAGGCGCCCTGCGCGAGGTGATGGGCGAGCAGGCCCTGATTGCGCTCGACCAGGAAGGCGGCGCCGTGGTGCGCTCGACCTGGGTGCCGGCGCCGCCCTCGGCGATGGCCCTGGGCGCGGCGAACGATCCGGAACTGGCGTTCGAGGTTGGCGCGGCGGTGGCGCGCGCGGTGCGCGGGCTCGGCTTCAACTGGAACTTCGCCCCGGTGCTGGACCTGAACAACAACCCGCACAACCCGGTGATCGCCGAGCGCTCCTTCGGCGCCGACCCGGAAACCGCCACCCGCATCGCCCTGGCCTGGATGGCCGGCAGCGAAAGCGAAGGCGTGGCCTGCTGCGTCAAGCACTTCCCCGGCCACGGCGACACCCACGTCGATTCGCACCGGGCCCTGCCCACCGTCGACAAGCCGCTGGCGGAACTGGAACGCTTCGAATTCGCGCCGTTCCGGATGGCGGCGGGAGGTGCGGCGCCGGCGCCGGCCATGATGACCGCCCACATCGTCTATCCGGCGCTCGACCCCGACTACCCGGCCACGATGTCGCACGCCATCCTCACCGGCATCCTGCGCGAGCAATGGAATTACGGGGGCGTGGTGATCACGGACGGCATGGACATGCATGCGATCGCCCACCGCTACGGCGCCGGCCAGGCCGCCGTGCGCGCCCTGGTGGCGGGCGCCGACATGGTGATGGCGATCGGTTCGCGCGAGACCCAGGAAGAAACGGTGGCCGCGATTGCCGCCGCCCTCGCGTCCGGCGAGTTGCCGCTGGCCCAGGTCGAGCAGAAGCTGGCGCGCCTGGCCGCGCTGGCAGCGGGCCACCCGGCCGGCGCCGCCGGCGTCGGCGTCGGCAAGGCTGCACTGCAGGACGGCGACAGCGCCGACCGCGCCCTGATGGCGCGCGCCTGGCAGCGCGGCCTGAGCGCGCGCGGCGCGGTGCGCCGTCCGGCTCCCGGCAGCAGGGTGCGCCTGGTGGCGCGCCAGGACGTGGTCAGCGACGGCGTGTCCGAAGCCGGCGTGCCGGCGGCCACGCTGGCGGCTTCGCTCGGGCAATTGTTCGAGGTCGAACTGGTCACTTTCGCCGACGCCGAAGCCTTCGATTGGGGCGCCCTGCCCCAGGACGGCCGCTTCACGATCCTGGCCTCGACCTCGCGCCGCCGCTATGGCCCGCATGCGCGCGACACCTGGCGCCCGGACCTGCACCTGGCCTTGTGGAATCCCTACCAGGCGCTCGACTTCGCCGCCCCGGCCCTGATGACCTACGGCTTCGCGGCGCCGGCGCTGGACGCCGTGAACGCCTGGCTGGCGGGCCGCATCGAGGCCGCAGGACAGTGCCCGGTGCCGGGTTTTTGACAGTTGCATGTTGCCGCGATCGACTCGCGGTAACGCAATGTAACCGGCGCCCCGCCGGGCCGCGCCCTGCGGCACAATAGCGCCGCAGGGTCCCGCCCTGTTTTATGGGACAATGCGCGTTTGCTCAAGCTTGGCAAAAACGCCATCTTGCCGCGGATTTGTACCGCTCATCTTTTTAGAAGGATCATTCATGTCCCATTTCCGCCTTGCTCGCCTCTGCCTGCTGCTGGCTGCCGTCGGCCTGAACACCGCGCCTGCCCTGATGACGAGCGCCCATGCCCAGAAAGCCGACGCCCCTGCGGCAGCCCAGGCCAACACGGTGCGCCCGGAACTGTTCAAACTGATCGATTCGGCCCAGGTCCAGCAACTGGTGGCGACCAAGAACGTCACCGAGCTGAAGAACCGCATCGCCCAGGCCGAAGCGCTCCCGAACAAGACGCCGTATGAAACCTACGCCGTCAACCGCGTCAAGATGGTGACCGCCTCGGTCGCTGGCGACAATGCCACCCTGGCCACCGCCATCGAGGACGTCATCAACTCCGGCTTCGAGCCGAAGGATTCGCAGGCCAAGATGGTGCTGGCCGTTGCCGACCTCCGCTACAAGGAACAGAACTACCCTGCCGCGGTCGAGCAGCTCAAGCGCTATGAATCGATGGGCGGCGACATGACCACCGCGCGTCCGCTGCTGGTACGCGCCATGTACCTGGGCAAGGACTACGCCGGCGCCAAGACCCAGCTGCTGCAAACGGTCGCCGAGAACGAAAAGGCCGGCAAGACCCCGACCCAGGAAGACCTGAAGCTGCTGCTCAGCGCCGCCCATGAGTCGAAAGACACCGCCGCCTACAACACCGCGGTCGAGAAGATGGTGGCCTACTACCCGACCGACGAGTACTGGAGCGAACTGATCCGTGTTGGCGTTATCAAGAAGCCGGGCTTCAGCCAGGACAACTTCATGACCGTGCTGCGCCTCGAGTTCGCCGCCATGAAGACCCTGCGCGAGGAAGACTACATCGACCTGGCCGAGACCGCCCTGCGCGACGGCTTCCCGACCGAAGCCAAGAACGTGATGGACGCGGGCTACGCCGCCGGCGTACTGGGCAAGGGCGCGAACGCCAAGGCCCACGGCCAGCTGCGCGACCGCGCCAACAAGGGCGCCGCCGACGACGCCAAGAACATCGCTTCGGGCGAAGCCTCGGCCGCCAAGGCCAAGACCGGCGCCGGCCTGGTCAACCTGGGCTGGGCCTACAGCACCATGGGCCAGCACGACAAGGCGATCGGCTTCATCCAGCAAGGCATCGCCAAGGGCGGCCTGAAGCAGCCCGACGAAGCCAAGCTGCGCCTGGGCGCGGCGCAAGCCAAGGCCGGCCGCAAGGACGAAGCGATCAAGACGTTCGAAAGCGTGAAAGCCGGCGGCGGTTTGTCGGACGCGGCGCGCATCTGGATCACGCTGCTGAAGCAGCCTGCCGGCGCGGGCGCGCAGGCAACTGCCGCGGCGGCGCCAGCCGGCCAGTAACGGCAACAGGCATCAAGCGGCCTGCCCCTTTCCGGGGCAGGCAAGGAAGCGGAGGCGCGCAAGCGTACTCTGCTTTTTTTACATCCTGCATGCCCGCCTCGGTGCGCCAACGAACATCCGCATTGCCATACCCCTTCGATAATGAGCTCATGACTAAGGAGGCGGCATGACAACGGTGCGCAAGGGCCAGGCGCCCGCAAGGCTGGAGCGGGACGAATTCCATCGCAAGTTCATCGGGCAGTTCTTCGACCCGGCATTCGAAGCGGTCGCAGGAGAGCTGGCCAAGGTCGAGGAAATCGCCTGGCAGGCCTACCAGGACAAGCGCAAGGCGCCGCGCACGGCCAAGGCCGGCCCCGGCTTCGCCGACCCCGACTACGATCTGTCGATCGAATGGAAACAGGCGCGCGACCGCCTGCTTGCCGCCGAAGCGAAGCAGAAAGACCCGGCCACGCCCAGCCGCGTGCTGGTCATCAACGCCGCGGCGCGCAACGACGGCACCTGCCCCAGCGAAATGTCGAAGACCTGGCGCATGAGCAAGATGGCGGAGGAGACCCTGGCTGCCCAGGGCATCGAAGCCGACCTGCTCGACCTGAGCCGCCTGACCTCCGACTACGACCGTCACATCCACCCCTGCAAGGCCTGCGTCTCGACCGCGATGCCGCTCTGCCACTGGCCGTGCAGCTGCTACCCGAACCATTCCGAGCGCCAGACCGGCGACTGGATGAACGAGATCTACGAACGCTGGGTCGCCGCCCACGGCATCATCATCCTGACGCCGGTGTACTGGTACCAGACCCCGTCCACCCTGAAGCTGATGATCGACCGCCTGGTCTGCGCCGACGGCGGCAACCCCGACCCGAGCTCGACCCAGGGCAAGGACCCGGAGATCGCCAAGCGCATCGAACTCGACGGCTGGGATTATCCGAAGCACCTGGCCGGGCGCGCCTTCGGCCTGGTAGTGCACGGCGACGTTGCCGGCATCGAGGGCACGCGGCGCTCGCTATCGGACTGGCTGAACTGGATGGGCCTGGTCGATTCGGGCAGCTTCGGCCAGCTCGACCGCTTCATCGGCTACTACGAATCGTATGCCGAGAGCCACGACGTGTTGGACCGCGACACCACCTTCCAGGAAGAAGTGCGCAACGTCGCGCGCGCGGTGGCGCTGGCTGTGCAGGACATCCGCTCCGGCCGCGTGATCCCGCCCGATGCGCGCCTGCGCGACCCGCGTCCGAAGTGAGCCGGGCAATGGGGCGGAGCAGCTGACGCATGCGACGATCTTGCCGGATCGTCTACACATTGAACATGCATGCCCCGGACATGGTAGTATTGTTGCAAAACAAAAACTACTTTTTCCTGACATGAATACATCGAATCGCATGCCCATCATCCGTCCGCTGTATCCCGACGAATGGGCAATCTACCGCGAGCTGCGCCTGCGCTCGCTGGCCGATGCGCCGGATGCTTTCTACAGCACCCTCGAGGCCGAAAGCGCGCGCACGGCCGAAGACTGGGCGGCGCGGCTGGCGGCGGCGGCCGTATCGGGCCAGGATTGCCCGCTGGTGGCCGAGCTGGACGGCCAGCCCGCCGGCCTGGTTTGGGCAAAAATGGACAGTATCAACCCTGCCCTGGTGCACCTGTTCCAGATGTGGGTAACGCCGGAATGCCGCGGCAAGGGCGTCGGCCGCGGCTTGCTCGATGCGGCGCTGGCCTGGGCGCGCGAGCGCGAGGTGCGTTTTGCCGAGCTCGACGTCACGCTGGGGAATGCCTCGGCCCTGCGCCTGTACGAGCGCGCCGGGTTCAGGCCGGTGAATGCGCCGGTGCCGATGCGTGCCGGGTCGGCGCTAATGCTGCAGCAGATGCGGCTGGTGATGGATGGGGTTGCGGGCGGAGATTGATATTGTTGGTGGGTACGAGTACCCACCCTACGGCGGGTAGGCATACCCACCTGCCCCCATCAAATCGCGGTGAAGCCGCCGTCGGCGGTCAATTGGTGGCCGGTGACAAAGGAGGATTGCTCGGAGCACAGCCACAGGATGGCGTTGGCAATCTCGTGCGGCTCGGCGAAACGGTCCATCGGGTGCGCGGCGCGCAGTTTCTTTTCCAGCGCTGCTTCGCCGCCCAACGCGCGCGCCAGCATCGGCGTGCGCACCGCGCCCGGGCACAGGGCGTTGACCCGGATCCCGTCCTTGGCATACTCGGCGGCGGCGGTGCGGGTCAGGCCGGCCACCGCGTGCTTGCTGGCCGCATACGCGCCCTGCGAAGGCGCGCCCACCAAGCCGTAGCTCGACGACAAGTTGACGATGGCGCCGCCGCCCTGCTCCTTCATGCGGCGCAGTTGGTATTTCATCGACAGCCAGACACCCTTCACGTTGACGTCCATCAGGCGATCGAAATCTTCTTCCTCGATCTCGTCGAGGCGCGCGCCGGCGGCCTGCTGGCCGGCGCAATTCACGGCGCAGTCGAGGCGGCCATAGTGATACTGGGTCTTGTCGAGCAGGATCTCGACGTCCTGCGCGTGGCTCACGTTCGCCTGCACGAACAGCGCCTTGCCGCCGTTTTCCACGATCATGGCCGCGGTCGCATGGCCGCCGTCGACCGACACGTCGGCAATCACCACCGCAGCGCCGGCGCGGCCAAAGGCGAGCGCCGTTGCCCGCCCGATGCCGCTGGCGCCGCCCGTCACCAGCGCAACCTTGCCGGCAAACGTGGCTTCCGCCGGTTCCGCTTTATTCTTGCCCTTCATGTACATCGACTCCACACTAAAATGATGCTTGCGGGCAACATCATAACCGGAAGCCGTCCTTTGTTCAATCATGCGTCGGCGCGGCGCAACAGGTTCAAGGCGCCGGTTTCGCCTTCTGCTGGTCGCCGGCCATGACGACCGAGAGTTTCGCCGGGTCGATCGCCTTGCGGAAGGCGGCGTTCAGCTGCGCCAGCGTGACCGCCATCAGCTTCTCCTCGAACTGGCGCGACCATTCATAGGTGCGGTCGCGGAACAGGTAGGAGGTCCAGCCGGCGGCC
Organism: Massilia sp. BAP21; assembly: GCF_057801335.1. Taxonomy (NCBI): domain Bacteria; kingdom Pseudomonadati; phylum Pseudomonadota; class Betaproteobacteria; order Burkholderiales; family Oxalobacteraceae; genus Massilia; species Massilia sp. BAP21. The sequence goes on along the minus strand of NZ_CM173596.1, from coordinate 3,586,637 downwards.
AGGGCGCCATCGTCGGCGCGGGTCTGGATGCGGCTCTGCATCAGGCCGGATTTCGCGCCGTTCAGCTCGGCGGCCGTGAAGCCGTCCTTCAGCGCCCGCGCCAGTTCCTCGCGCACCGCGGCGTCGAGCCTGGCCAGGTTCTGCGGGGCGGCGATGGCGCTGATCGCGAAGCTGCCGGCACGGTCCAGGTCGCCGGCGTCGAGCTGGGAGCCGCCGCCGTAGGACAGGCCATCCTTCTGGCGGATGCGGTCCATCAGGCGCGAGCGCAGGCCGCCTTCGCCGAAGACGTAGTTGGCCAGCATCAGGGCCGGGTAATCCGGGTCGTCGATGTTCAGGTCCAGGTTCAGGCGCGCGATGTAGACGCCGTTTTCCTTGTCCGGCGTGTCCAGGGTCTTCTTCAGGGGCGCGATGTCATCGAAGCGGCGCAGCACCGGGGCCACGTTTTCCTGGGCGCGCCAGGCGCCGAAGAGTTCGTCGATTAGCGGCACCACGGCGGCGGCGTCGAAATCGCCGACAATGGCCAGCTCGGCCGGCACGCTGCCGTAGTAGCGGCGGTGGAAGTCGGCCAGGTCCTCGACCTTTGCCGCCTTCAGCTCGGCCATGTCTTCGTCAAATGTATTCGCATGGCGCACGTCGCCCTTCGGGTAGGTGTCGAAGTGCTCGGCCAGGGCGCGTGCGGCCACGGCCTGCGGCTCGCCGCGGCTCGCTTCCAGGCCGACCAGGGCCTGGTTCTGCAACTGCTCGAACTCGGCCTTCGGGAAGGCCGGTTCCTTCAGGACGTGCGCCACCAGGCGCAGGGCCTCGTGCAGGTGCGCGCGCGTGGTCTGGAAATGGTTCAGGCTGCCGGAAATCTTGAGACGGTCGAATTCGTCCGCCAATTGCTCGCGCGAGTAGCGGGTGGTGCCGCGCGCCAGCATGGCCCCGGTCAGTTCGGGAACCGCGCCGGTGCCGAACAAATTCTTTTCGTCGCCGATGTGCTGGCGCAGGTCGACGGTGACGGTCTCGCCGCGGTTCTTTTTCGGCAGCAAGGCCAGCTTGACGCCGCCGGCGCGTGTCAACTGCGTGCGCTTCATGATATTGGCCTGGGTCGGATCGAAGTCTTCCGATACCAGGGTCGACGCGCGCGGCGTGAACTTCTCCAGGATGCTGGCCACGCTCGGCGCCGGCGGAATGGTGGCGCGCTGCGGCGCATCCTCGGGGACGAAGGTGCCGGTAACGCGGTTGTCGCGCCGGAAATAGCGTTGCGCCACGTCGGCCACTTCCTGCGCGCTGATGCTCTTGATGCGCTCGCGCCCGGTGAAGAACAGGCGCCAGTCGCCCAGCGCGATGGTTTCCGAGAGCGCCACCCCTACCTGCTGCGGGTCGTTCAGGCTGCGCTCCATCTGGTTTTCGTAGAGGCGGCGCACGCGCGCCATTTCTTCTTCGGTGGGCGGCTTGGCGGCAAAGGTTTCCACCGCCTCGGTCAGGGCGGCGCGCACCGGCTCGATCGGCTCTCCCTTCTTGACCACGGCGCCGATCATCTGCAGGCCCGGCGCATAACCGGTCTGGCCATAGCTGAACACCTGGCTCGCCTTGCCGGTCTCGACCAGCTGCTTGTGCAGGCGCCCGGTCGGCACGTCGCCCAGGATGGACGAGGCAAAGGCCATCACGTCGCTGTCGTCGTGGATGGCGGACGGCACCTTGTAGCCCAGCATCACGAGCTGGACGTCGCCCTGGCGCCGTACGGCAAAGCTGCGCTCGCCGTCCTGCTGGGGCTCGACGGTCCAGAACGCCGGCAAGCTGCGCTTCGGCTTCGGGATGACGCCGAACAGGCGGTTGATCCTGGCCAGGGTGGCGTCCGGGTCGAACTTGCCGGCCACCAGCAGCACCGCATTGTCCGGCTGGTAATAGGTGCGGTAAAACGCTTGCAGGTTGGCGATGCGCACGTTTTCGATGTCGCTGCGGTTGCCGATGGTGGCGCGGCCATAGCTGTGCCAGTCGTAGGCCACGCTTTCCATGCGCTTGACCAGCACGCTCGAGGGCGAATTCTCGCCGCTCTCGTACTCGTTGCGCACCACGGTCATTTCCGACTCCAGGTCTTTCTGGGCGATGAAGGAGCCGGTCATGCGGTCCGCTTCCATCTGCAGCGCCCAGTCCAGGTTGTCGTTCGAGGCCTGGAACACTTCGTAGTAATTGGTGCGGTCGAGCGAGGTGGTGCCGTTGAAGTCCATGCCGCGGTCGGCGAACTGGCGCGTGATGTCGCGGTTCTTGCGCGACCCCTTGAACATCAGGTGTTCGAGCAGGTGGGCCATGCCGGTTTCGCCGTAGTTCTCGTGGCGCGAGCCGACCAGGTAGGTGACGTTGACCGTGACGGTGGGACGCGAGGCGTCCGGGAACAGCAGGACCTTCAGGCCGTTGGCCAGGCGGTATTCGGTGATGCCTTCGACCGAGGGGCCGAGCGTGACGCCCTTCGGCAGCGGCCTGGCGGGCGCGGCGGGAGCGGCGGGAGCAGCAGGAGCGGCGGGAGGGGCGGCGGCGGCAGGAGCGGCAGGAGGGGCGGCGGCGGCAGGAGCGGCAGGAGCAGCGGCGGCGGCGAGGAAGGCAAAGGCGCCGGCGATCAGGTGCGCGGGCAGGCGGCGCTGGTAACTCGTCGAATTCATGAAGTCCTGTCAAAGGTGCGTCGCGGCGAACGCGCATGCGCCGCCAACGCGGCGCGCCAGCGGCGATGGTAACAGATGGCCGGGTGAATAGATGCCTGCACGCACTATTGCGGTGCGGGTGGGGAGATGCGGGCGCTGCGGATGCGGGCAATGCGGCGGCAAGCGCTGCAGCGACAGGACATTGGCGCCGGCGCCGGCGCCGCCAGCATCGCGCGCCGGAATGCGGGTCAATGCCGCGCGCGCTTTTCGTGGGCCTGGCCACTGGCGCTGATGCGCGACAGGTCGCCCATTTCCTCGGCCAGGAATTCGAGCAGGTCGTCAACGCTGACGATACCCGTCAAGCCGCCCGCGCCGTTGACGACCGGCACGCGGCGGATACCGCGCAGGCGCATGTGCTCGATGGTTTCGTAGACGTCGTCGTCTTCGCGGCAGGTGAGCAAATCGTCGCTCATGATGTCGTCGACCTGCAGGCCGGCGGGATCGAGGCCGAGGGCAATGACGGAAACGACGATGTCGCGGTCGGTGACGATGCCGACCGGCACCGCCTGGCCGTCGGCCCCGTCGATGACGATCAAATCGCCCACATGGTGCTTGCGCATCAGGAGCGCCGCGCCCTGCACGGTTTCGTCGCGCGTGCAGGTGACGGTCTGGATGGTGCAGATTTCGCCGATGTTCATGATGATGCCCTCCCTTCTGCGGTCACGCTAATGCAGGAGAGTGGGCGCGGTTTGAGCTAGCTCAAACCGCCAGCGGAACTTATTTGGCCTGTTGGTCGCCCGGCAGGTCGACGAAGCAGGCGTCGACGACTTGCAAGTCGTTGTCCTTGGCGAAATTCACGACGAAGTGGTAAGCCAGCGGTTCGGCTTTCTGCAGCTTGTTGTCGACGACAACGGCCTTGACGCCGTTCACCACGGTCGGGTGGACGTAGGGGGAAAACTGCAGGTGGGCGTGGCGGCCGCCGCTGCCTTCGGGACGGAAACAGGACATGACGCCGCACAGGCGCTCCGCCCAGTCGCTGGGGCGGAACTGCTTGCCTTTATTCGTCAGTCCCAGGATGAAGAACTCGCCATTCGCGCTTTCGCTCCCGGTGTGCGGTAACTCTGCCATAGTGCTGCTTGCTGATACAAGAATACTGCGTGGAGGAGACAACGGCAGTATTATATCTTATAGAAGACCTGCGGACGAGTCCTGTCTCCGGACTTTAGCCTTGCTGGCGGTAACCAACGCCAACTTCAGGCCATTCGACCATATCTGCACGCAAGTCGCGATCTGCTTCCTAGCCCAGCCAGACCACGCTGGACAGCAGGAGCAACAGGATCATCCATAGTATCAGAGCGCGCCAGACCAGGCCCACGGTGCTTTGCAGTGCGCGCAGGTTCGGTTCCTCGCCGGGCAGGACGTCGGTCTCGGCTTCGCTCAGGTCGACCATGGCGGCGTCGGCCGGCAACAGCTGCGGCGCGTTCTCGAACGGGGTGCCGAGGCGCACGCCCATGGCGCCGCCGCCGGCGGCCAGGATGATGCCGCGCGATTCGTCGGCCCAGCGGCTGGCGAAATTGCGCCAAGCATAGATGGCGTCCTCGAAGTTGCCGACCACGGCAAAGGCAATCGCCGTCAGGCGCACCGGAATCCAGTCGATCCAGTAGAAAGCCCTGGCGGCGAACTGGCCAAAGGCTTCGTTGCGCATGTGCTCGGGCTCGTTCCAGGCGCGCGCCAGGTACTCCGAGACGCGGTACAGCACGGCGCAGGCCGGGCCGGCCGGCATCAGGAACCAGAAGAACACGCCGAACACGCTGCGGTGGGTGGTGATCAGGGATTTTTCGACGGCGATGCGGGCGATTTCCTGGGCATCCATGCCCACCGTATCGATGCGCGCCCATTCGGCCAGCAAGGTACGGGCGGTGGGTTCGTCGCCCTGGTTCAGGGCCAGCTGGATCGAGGTGAAGTAATGGCTGTAGTGGCGGAAACCCAGGGTCAGGTAGACCACCGCCACATTCCAGGCAAAGGCCAGGAACACGAAACCATAGTAGACGAGGACCCAGTAGACGATGGCGACCGGCACCACCAGCACCAGCATCATCAATATCCATCCCATGCGGCCGTTCTTCGGCTCGCCGGCATTGAACCAGCCTTCGATGCGCATCGCGAGCGTCTTGATGCCGCCGTAGACCTGGTTATCCGCGCGCAAAGGCTTCAGTTGCTCGATCAGCAAGGCGCACAGAATGGAAAAAAATGTCATGCAAATCCTTCTTTTGTTATGGCAATACTACGCTGCCCGCTACGATAGCGCAGTCGCCCGCCATAATCAAATGCCGGGATACGATCTTCATTGCGCCTTAAGTCTGGCGCTGGCCGGCTCCCCCTCAGGCGCGCAGGAAATGGAAGAGATTGCGCAGCATGCCGGCGGTGGCGCCCCAGATGAAGAAGCGCTCGTAGGGCATGGCGTAGAAGCTGCGCCGCCCCGCCCCTTCCGGCAGGTCGAAGGACATGCGCTGGTGATGGGCGCCGTTCATCAGGAAGGCAAGCGGCACCTCGAAGATCTCGGCCACTTCGCCCGGGTCGGCAGTCAGGTCGAAAGGCGGCGTCACCAGCGCCACTACCGGACGCACGCGGTAGGCGCTGGCGGTAATGTATTCGGGCAGCACGCCGACGATCTGCACGTGGCGCCGGTGCAGGCCGATTTCTTCTTCGGATTCGCGCAGCGCCGTTTCGATCGGCGAGGAATCGTATTCCTCGGCGCGGCCGCCCGGGAAGCTGATCTGGCCTGCGTGGCTGCTGAGGTGGTCGGTACGCTGGGTCAGCAGCACGGTCAGGCCTGCGGGACGATCGATCAGCGGCACCAGCACCGAGGCGCGGCGCAGTTTGAATCCCGGCTGGAACGGCATTTCCTCGGTGGCTTCGGGATCCCAGGCGCGCAGGGTCTCGGCGAAGCGCGCGCGCAGGCGGGCGGCGGTCAGCAGCGCCGGATCGACGGGCGCTTCGCCGGCAATGGCGTCTACCGGCAAGCGGGTGGGATCGAGATGCGGCTTTACCAAAAGGTTTCCTCCGGCCAGATTTCCTCCAGCCAACACGACGGACAGATAAAGAAAAAGGCATCCCGAAGGATGCCTTTTTCATTCCACAGATGCTATTACTCAGCAGCGGTGGTAGCGGCGACGCGGCGCTGCGGCAGTTTCTCTTTGATACGTGCCGATTTGCCCGAACGCTCGCGCAGGTAGTACAGCTTCGCACGACGAACGTCGCCGCGGCGCTTGACTTCGATCGATGCGATCAGCGGGGAGTACAGCTGGAACGTACGTTCCACGCCTTCGCCCGACGAGATCTTGCGAACGATGAAGTTCGAGTTCAGGCCACGGTTACGGCGCGAGATGACGACGCCTTCGTATGCCTGGGCGCGCTTGCGGTTGCCTTCGACGACGTTGACGTTGACGATCACGGTGTCGCCAGGTGCGAAATCAGGAATGGCACGGCCGAGGCGCGCGATTTCTTCCTGTTCGAGTTGCTGAATCAGATTCATGCTTATGACTCCAAAAACCATCTTGCTGGCGCTGTACTTGTTGCCCAGTAGAGGATGGGGTTGAACACACGGGCAACATGCCCGGGTGCTGCGCACCAATATCGGTGCATTTTTCCAGCCTAGCCCTCTTGCGAAAGCGTGGCCAAAAACTTTTCGTCGGCGGGCGTCAAGCGCCCTGCCTTCCTGGCGGCGTCGAGCAATTCGGGCCGCTTCTTCAGTGTCGCTTCCAGCATGCGCTGGCGGCGCCACTTGGTAATTTCAGCATGGTTGCCGCCCATGAGCACTGGCGGCACAGCCACGTCTTCGTAGACTTCCGGACGCGTGTAATGCGGCGAGTCGAGCAAGCCGTTAACGAAGCTGTCTTCGACCGCCGAGGCATCGTCGCCCAGCACGCCGGGCAAGAGCCGCACCACCGCATCCATCAATGCCATCGCCGGCAACTCGCCACCCGACAGCACGAAGTCGCCAAGAGAAATTTCCTCATCGACGACACGGTCCAGCAGGCGCTGGTCCACGGCTTCGTAGCGGCCGCACAGGATGACGAGACCGGGCTCGTCCTTCAGGGCCACCACGCGTTCGTGGGTCAGCGGTTTGCCTTGCGGCGACATGAATACCACGCGCGGCGACGGCAGGCCACGCTCGACCTGGCGCGCCTTGGCCGCATTGATCGTCGCCTCGAGCGGCTTGGCCAGCATCACCATCCCGGGGCCGCCGCCATACGGGCGGTCATCCACGGTGCGGTGGCGGTCCGTCGTGAAATCGCGCGGATTCCACAAGGTCAGGCCCCAGCGTTCCTGCTCGAAAGCGCGCCGGGTCACACCCGACTGCGTCAATGCGGCAAACATCTCGGGAAACAAGCTCACGACGTCAAACTGCATCGGGACCTCGCTTCGAATTGGAGGGATCAGAAATCAAGACCCCAGTCCAGGGTAATCTGTTTTGCCTTGAGGTCGACGGTCTTCACGAACTGGTCCACGAAGGGCACCAGGCGCTCAGGCGTTTTTTCGGTACTGGCCGGATCTTGCACGGGCTCGATGCGCAAAATGGATTGCGCGCCGTTGCTCATCATGTCGGTCACCTTGCCGAGGGCTTCGCCCTGCAGGTTCACCGCATCCATGCCGATCAGGTCGGACCAGTAATACTCGTCTTCCTCGAGTTCGGGAAATGCGCCGCGCGATACATGGACGGCTGCGCCTTTCAGCGCCTCCGCCAGGTTGCGATCGCTCATCCCGACCAGGGTGGCGACCACGTCGCCGCCATGCATCTTTGCGGTCCGTACGGTGACGGACTGCGGGGCCGACTTGTCAGCCGACTTGTCGAGCCACCAGGTTTTGACGTTCAGCAGCGCATCGGCGTCCGTCGAGAACGGCGTGACGCGGATGGCGCCGGCAATGCCATAGGCGCCGGAAACATACCCGACCTGGGTCAGGTCGTCGGGGGCTTGCGCCCCGCTTGCTGCTGAAGCGGTCAAACCAGGCTTACCTTACTTAGGCAGCCGGGGTCTGCTGAGCGACCAGGCGAGCAACGGTTGGCGACAGTTGTGCGCCAACGCCTTGCCAGTAGGCCAGACGGTCCGCGGTGATCTTCAGGCCGACTTCAGCGCCCGAAGCCATCGGGTTGTAGAAGCCGATGCGCTCGATGAAACGGCCGTCGCGACGGTTACGCGAGTCGGTTGCAACGATGTTGAAGAACGGGCGCTTTTTTGCGCCGCCACGAGCCAAACGGATAACGACCATAATAATTCCAAAAAGTTGTACTGGACGGAGAAAGCCGACGATTATAGCGCGCAATGCCGCACAGCGGCAAGCGATATGAGAACAGGGCGCGCGGTCCCGGCCGAATTGCGCATTATGGCCGATTTTGCGCCGCGCCGCTACCCATCCAACTCGCTCGTTGTGGTGGCATATACAACTCGATACATGGCATTTACATAAAATGTGATGCTTTTAAAACATTTTTGAACGATACTTGCGCCTTTATTTAACACATATCGAGCGCATGCCTTTCAAGAACAAGACACTGGCCACCGCATTGGCACTGTCCCTGGGCGGACTGGGTGCGCACCGTTTCTACCTGCATGGCGGCGTGGACCGGATCGGCATCCTGCACGCCTGCAGCCTGCCCGTCGCGGGCCTGCTGTACAGCCAGACCGATGGCGGCGTCGATCTGTTCTACGCCATGCTGCCGCTGCTCGTGTCCTGTATCGCCGGCTTCATTGCTGCGCTGGTCATCGGCTTGATGCCGGACGAGAAATGGGATGCGCGCTTCAACGCCGGCGCCGGCAGGCAAACGCAGTCGAACTGGATACTGGCGGTGCTGCTGGTGGCGACGCTGATGGTGGGCGCGACCGTGCTGATCGCCACGATCTCGCGCCTGTTCGACCTGATGTACACCGGCGGCGCCTACGGCTGACTGCCCTTCCCTCGCTGCGCTAGATTCCGCTCGGCCAGCGGTACTTCGGCAGCGTGGCAGGCGGCGTGCCGCTGACGATCACGATTTCGCGGTGCGCGGCCAGTTCGATGTCGCCGGGGTCTCCAGTGTAGGGCGTCAGCACTTCCTTGTCGATTACATAGAAACGGATCGGCCCCGGCAGCCCGGCCGTGCCGCTTGCCAGCAGCGGCTGGCGCCATAGCGCAAACAGTTGCCCCAGCGTGAACTTCTTCGGCACATTCGTCTCGATGTGGATGGTGCCGGTAACGTCGTGCGTGTGCAGTTCGTAGGCGCAGCCGCTGCGGCCTATGTTGTCGGGCAAGCCCTGGCGCACGCCATCCTTGTAGATCGAGACCAGGGCGTGGATGTGGTAGTCCTCGTTGACCAGGCAGCCGACGCCGGCCACCGGCTGGCCGCTGCCGCTCCAGGCGGGCCAGCCCTGGGGGCTGTTGATGGTGCCGGCGACCAGGTCGGTGTAGGTGGCGGCCAGGGACACCGGCGGCGGCAGCGGCGCGGGTGGCGGTGGCGGCTGGGTGGTGGTCGGTGGCGGGTCATCATGGCCGCCCCCGCCGCCACAGGCGGACAGCAGGGACAGGAAAGCGGCCAGTGCCAGGCACAGGCCGGATCGGACAGTGGCGAATCGCATATCGGCTCCCGGATGAGCCCGCCACATGACGGGCTGGGTTGGTGGATGAGTCGATGGTACGGACGCGGCTGTAGTGCTTCGTTTAAGCCAGATCAAGCTCGGCGGTGGTGCAGGACGGGGCGTAGTTCGTAGGGTGGGCACTTGTGCCCACGCTGTAGTGCACATGCAAGTCGAAACATGCCCACGCCAGCGTCAGCGCCGTTAGAGATGCCGCATCGACGCATGCGATGAGACCGCGTGGACACAGGTGCCCTGCGCGGCCCGGTCCACCCTACAAAGTCATAAAAAAAGCGGCCCGCAGGCCGCTTCCGGTCATACTGATACCGACGATCAGAACTGCTCGACGTCCAGCGCCAGCACGCCCGCACTGCCTTCGACGATCGCCGAACGCAGGCCCTGCGCACCAGACAGGATGTGATCCGCAAAGAAGCGCGCGGTGGCGATCTTCGCGCGCAGGAAAGCGGCATCGCCCTCGCCCGCTTCCAGCTTCTTCTGCGCTACCAGCGCCGCACGCCCCATCTGCCAGCCGCCCAGCACGATGCCGGCCAGCTTCAGGTAGAGCACGGAACCGGCGAATACGCCCTTGATGTTCGGCTTGACGTTGGCCACCACGAAGTCGACCACCTCTTCCAGCGCCGCCACACCCAGGCCCAGCTGCTTGCTGATCGCAGCAAAGTCTTCGCCCTGCAGCTCGGCGAGCGCCGCCTGGGTTTCGCGTACCTGGTCGATGATGGCTTTCGCCACAGCGCCGCCGTCACGCGCGGTCTTGCGGCCGACCAGGTCGTTCGCCTGGATCGCGGTCGTGCCTTCGTAGATGGTCAGGATCTTGGCGTCGCGGTAGTGCTGCGCTGCGCCGGTTTCCTCGATGAAGCCCATGCCGCCGTGCACCTGCACGCCATCGCGCGCCACGTTTTCGCTCATTTCGGTCGACCAGCCCTTGATGACCGGCACCAGGTACTCGTATACCGCCAGGTTGGCGCGGCGCGTGGTCTCGTCCGGGTGGTAGTGGGCTACGTCGGAAATGCCGGCGCCAACGTAGGCCAGCGCCCGCGCAGCCTCGGTCTGGGCGCGCATCGACATCAGCATGCGGCGCACGTCCGGGTGGTTGATGATGGCCACCGGGCCGCTTGATCCCGCCAGGTCGCGCGACTGCACGCGCTCCTTGGCAAATGCCACTGCCTGCTGGTAGGCGCGCTCGGCCAGGCCGATGCCCTGCAGGCCGACGCCGAAGCGGGCTGCGTTCATCATGATGAACATGTATTCCAGGCCGCGGTTTTCCTCGCCGACCAGGGTGCCGATGGCGCCGCCGTTGTCGCCGAACTGCAGCACGGCGGTCGGGCTGGCCTTGATGCCGAGCTTGTGCTCGATCGACACGCAGTGGGCGTCGTTGCGTGCGCCCGGCGAGCCGTCTTCGTTGATCATGAACTTCGGCACGATGAACAGCGAAATCCCCTTCACGCCCGGGGGCGCGTCCGGCGTACGCGCCAGGACCAGGTGGATGATGTTCTCGGCCATGTCGTGCTCACCATAGGTGATGTAGATCTTGGTGCCGAAAATCTTGTAGGTGCCGTCGCCCTGCGGCACGGCGCGGGTGCGCACGGCGGCCAGGTCCGAACCGGCCTGCGGCTCGGTCAGGTTCATGGTGCCGGTCCACTTGCCCGAGATCAGCGGCTCGAGGAAGCGCGCCTTTTGCTCTTCCGAGCCGGCGGTCAGCAGCGCCTCGATGGCGCCGTCGGTCAGCAGGGCCACCAGCGCGAACGAGATCGAGGCCGCGTTCAGCATCTCGGTGCACGGGGTCGATACCAGCTTCGGCAAGCCCTGGCCGCCGAATTCGCTCGGGTGCTGCACGCCCTGCCAGCCGGATTCGGCAAAGGCCTGGAAGGCCACCTTGAAGCCGGCGGCGGTGGTCACCTGGCCGTCGTGCCAGAAGCTCGGCTCCTTGTCGCTCGGGTGGTTCAGCGGGGCGATGACTTCGCCGCAGAACTTCGCGTTCTCTTCCAGTACCGCTTCCACGGTGTCGATGGTCGCGTCTTCGCAGCCGGGCAGCTGGGAAACGACGTTCAGGCCGGCCAGTTCGTTCATGACGAACAGCATGTCTTTGATCGGGGCTTGGTAGCTCACGATATCTCCTCGGAATGGATGTAATTCAGGCCACGGTAGCCGGGCAAATTGCCGGACCAGCGTGGCCTGTATGTCGTTCTTGCATGGCTGGCGGGATCGACAACGTAGGGTGGGTCGGTCCGCGTACGGCTTGAACCCACCTGTCACGGTTACGTCGATGCGCGCGAATGGTGGGTTCGAGAACCCACCCTACGATTAGCCGAGCTCTTGCACCAGCTGCGGAATCACTTCGAACAGGTCACCGACCAGGCCGTAGTCGGCCACCGAGAAGATCGGTGCTTCCGGGTCCTTGTTGATGGCGACGATGGTCTTCGAGTCCTTCATGCCGGCCAAGTGCTGGATCGCGCCCGAGATACCGACGGCGATGTACAGCGACGGGGCGACGATCTTGCCGGTCTGGCCAACCTGCCAGTCGTTCGGCACGTAGCCGGCGTCGACCGCGGCGCGCGACGCACCCATGGCCGCGCCCAGCTTGTCGGCCAGCGGCTCGAGCAGCTTGAAGTTGTCGCCCGAGCCCATGCCGCGGCCACCGGAGACGATGATCTTGGCAGCGGTCAGTTCCGGACGGTCCGATTTCGCCAGCTCGCGGCCAACGAAACTGGACTTGCCGAAGTCGGCAGCGGCGGCGATGTTCTCGACGGCAGCCGAGCCGCCGGTGGCAGCGGCGGCGTCGAAGCCGGTGCCGCGCACGGTGATGACTTTCACGCTGTCGCTCGACTGCACGGTGGCGATCGCGTTACCGGCGTAGATCGGACGCTCGAAGGTGTCCGGGGAGTCGACCTTGGTGATTTCCGAGATCTGGGCCACGTCCAGCTTGGCGGCGACGCGCGGCAGGATGTTCTTGCCGTAGGCGGTGGCCGGAGCCAGGATGTGCGAGTACGAACCGGCGATCGCCAGGATCTGCTCGGCCACGTTTTCGGCCAGGCCGTCGGCGAAGTAGGCCGCGTCGGCGACCAGCACTTTCGAGACGCCGGCGATCTGCGCGGCGGCTTCGGCGGCGGCGCCGCAGTTCGAGCCGGCGACCAGCACGTGTACGTCGCCGCCGCACTGGGCGGCCGCGGTCACGGTGTGGTGGGTTGCGCCCTTCAGGGAGCCATTGTCGTGTTCAGCAATTACGAGTGCGACCATGATGTGTCCTATATTTAGATGACTTTGGCTTCAGTGCGCAGTTTCTGCACCAGGGTGGCGACGTCCGGCACCTTCACGCCGGCCGAACGCTTGGCCGGCTCGACCACTTTCAGGGTCTTCAGGCGCGGCGCGACGTCGACGCCCAGGTCTTCCGGCTTGACGGTTTCCAGCGGCTTTTTCTTCGCCTTCATGATGTTCGGCAGCGTCACGTAGCGCGGCTCGTTCAGGCGCAGGTCGGTGGTGACGATGGCAGGCAGGCTCAGGGCCACGGTTTCCAGGCCGCCGTCGACTTCGCGGGTCACGGTGACCTTGCCGTCTTCCAGCACGACTTTCGATGCAAAGGTCGCCTGTGGCCAGCCCAGCAGGGCTGCCAGCATCTGGCCGGTCTGGTTCGAGTCGTCGTCGATGGCTTGCTTGCCCAGGATGATCAGCTGCGGCTGCTCTTTGTCGGCCAGCGCCTTCATGATCTTGGCCACGGCCAGCGGCTCGGTGTCGCCGGCGGTTTCCACCAGGATGCCGCGGTCGGCGCCGATCGCCATGCCGGTGCGCAGGGTTTCCTGGCACTGCGGCACACCGACGGACACGGCCACCACCTCGGTGACCTTGCCGGCTTCCTTCAAACGGGTCGCTTCTTCGAGTGCGATCTCGTCGAACGGGTTCATCGACATTTTGACGTTGGCGATATCGACGCCGCTGCCGTCGGACTTGACGCGGACCTTGACGTTATAGTCGACCACGCGTTTGACGGGTACCAGGACTTTCATAGGTGTGCCTTTGAAAAATTGAAGAGGTAGACTTGGCTAAAGTGGCCTAGATTATAAGAGATAAACTGCCGCCAAACCGGATTAAAGCACGATCGTGCGATTTTTGGCTAGAGTGAATCTTCGAAATCGTGCTCAACGACTGAAATTCCGTGAAATCAGGAGGAACGGACGGGGCCAGGAAGCCGCCCCGCCGGGTTGGCGCCGCGTGCGCCGACAGGTTTATTTGCGGCGCATCAGGAAGGTGAATTCGCCGTTTTCGGCGGTGTGGGCCAGCAAGGCATTGCCGGTCTGCTTGGCAAATGCCTGGAAGTCACGCACGGAGCCGGTGTCGGTGGCCACGATGCGCAGGACTTGCCCGCTCTCCATTTCGGCCAGCGCCTTCTTGGCTTTCAGGATGGGCAAGGGACAGTTCAGTCCGCGCGCATCCAGGTCTTTCTGGAACTCCATGGTGTCAATGTCGATAGTGGTGTCGCTCATCGCTCGCCTGCTAGGTGGTGGTACTGAAATCGCATACTACTCCAATTCGCGCAGTATGACGCAGCGCACCAAAATAGTCACACATTGTTGCAGGGGTACAACCGAAGTGTAAAAGTGACGCGAACGCTTGCACTGCCGTGCAACATGTGCTCATCAATAAGCACTACGGCAGTGCAAACCGCTTCACTTACTGTTCGACGAGTTCGACGCGGCGGTTCTTCTGGCGGCCGTCTTCGGCACGGTTCGACGCCAGCGGCGCGTAGGCGGCCAGCCCCTTGGCCGAAAGGCGCTTCGGGTCGATCTTGTAGCCCTCGGCCAGGGCCTTGACCACGGCATCGGCGCGCTGCTGCGAGAGCGCCAGGTTCTGGGCCGGCACGCCCTGGTTATCGGTATGGCCGACCACGAACACCTTCATTTTGGGTTCCTGCTGCAGCATCTTGGCCATCTCGGCCAGCGCCGGCTTCGAATCCGGCTTCAGCTCGGCCTTGCCGGTGTCGAAATAGACGCCATAGACCGCTACCCTACCCTCGTTGACGATGCCCTTGGCCATCTCGGCCGCACTCAGGTTGGCGGTGACCTTGCCGGTTTCCATGGGCTTGCCTTCGACGATCTCCAGGTAGAGGCCGCCATCTTGGTTCTTCACCGGCGCGAAGACAAACACACCGACGTGCAGCGCCGAGCCGTCCGGCCGCGTGCCGCCAGCGAGCAGGAAGCGCATGTCACTGCGGCCGTCGATGAACGGCGCGTAGGTTCCGCTCCCCTGTACAAACCCATCGCTCAGGCGGCGCTCATACCAGAACACACCGAACTTTTGGCCGCAGGCGTCCTTGGCACAGGTGAACAGGGTCTTCAAGCCGGCCCGCTCAAGCGCGCTTTGGTAGTTGCGCAATACCTCGAGCGACGAGCGCTCGCGTGGGAAATTGTAGGCAATGCGCGTCACCTTGCCTTCGAGCTGCACTGTCTTGTCATGCGCCGCAAGGCCATCCTTGGTGATGTAATGCTTGCCGGCCGGGAGCATGGTTTCATCGAATTGCTTGACATCGTAGCCCACCAGCTTGGCGCCCTCGAAGCGCGACAGCAGCGGATGGTCCTTGCCTCCCTTGACTGTGTCGGTCGCCGGCATCATGGACCAGGCCAGCGAGCTGGTTGCGGCAAGCAGGAGTACGCCGATGAGTCGAAACATGCGCATGTTCATTTCCGTCCATATGAAATAAACAACGGATTGTATGGACGAGCTCGCGGGGCTGCAATGCCTAGTTACCATGCATAAAGCAATCGTGCGCAGCGCGAACGGGCGAAAAAAAACGCCGCATGGAGCGGCGTTTTTGGATACAGCGTGTGCTGGAGCGATACCTTACGCGGCGCGTTCGCCCACCCAGCCCACAACGCCGGCCAGCGCCTGCGGCAGGCCAGCCGGATCGGTACCACCGGCTTGCGCCATGTCCGGACGGCCGCCGCCCTTGCCGCCCACCTGCTGGGCCACGAAGTTGACCAGCTCGCCGGCTTTTACTTTACCGGTGGCGTCCTTGGTCACGCCCGCGATCAGGCTGACCTTGCCGTCGATCACGCTGGCCAGCACGATGGCGGCGGTGCCCAGCTTGTCCTTCAGCTTGTCCATGGCTTCGCGCAGGGTGGCAACGTCGGCGCCTTCCATCGTTGCGGCCAGCACCTTGATGCCGTTCACATCGACCGCCTGGTTCAGCAGTTCGTCGCCCTGGCCGGCAGCCAGTTTCGACTTCAGCGCCGCGACTTCCTTCTCCAGCACTTTGACCTGATCCTGCACCTGGGCGATGCGCGACGGCAGCTCGTCCGGGCCGGTCTTCAGGGCCGAGGCGGCGGCCAGCAGCTTGGCATTGGTCGCCTGCACCCAGGCCAGGGCGCCCTCGCCGGTCACCGCTTCGATACGGCGGATACCGGCTGCGACGCCGCCTTCCGACACGATCTTGAACAGGCCGATGTCGCCGGTACGGGTCACGTGGACGCCGCCGCACAGCTCTTTCGAGGAACCGATGTCGAGCACGCGCACTTCGTCGCCGTACTTCTCGCCGAACAGGGCCATGGCGCCATGCTTCACGGCGTCGTCAAAGCTCATGTGCTGGGCCAGGGTCGCGTGGTTTTCCAGGATCTCGCGGTTGACGATCTGCTCGACCTGGGCGATCTGTTCCTGCGTGACTGGCGCGTTGTGGCTGAAGTCGAAGCGGGTCTTGTCCGGATCGACCAGCGAGCCCTTCTGCTGCACGTGGCCGCCCAGCACTTCGCGCAGGGCCTTGTGCATCAGGTGGGTCGCCGAGTGGTTGCGGATGGTGCGCGCACGCTTGGCCTGGTCCACTTGTGCATCGACGGTGTCGCCGACCTTCAGCGAACCCGAACGCAGCACGCCGTGGTGGCCGAACACATCGGCCTGGATCTTCAGGGTGTCTTCGACTTCGAACTGGCCCGCGCCGGAGGCGATCGTGCCGTGGTCACCGACCTGGCCGCCCGATTCCGCGTAGAACGGCGTGGTGTCGAGGACGACGATGCCTTCCTGGCCTTCCTTCAGTTCCTGCACCGACACGCCTTCGCTGTACAGCGCCAGCACGTGGGTGTTGTGCACCAGGGATTCGTAGCCGACGAACTTGGTCTTGTCGCCCGCATACTCGACCTTGGCAGCCATCTTGAACTTGCCGGCGGCGCGCGCGGTTTTCTTCTGCTGCTCCATGGCGGCATTGAAACCTTCTTCGTCGAGCGTGACGTTACGCTCGCGGCAGATGTCGGCGGTCAGGTCCAGCGGGAAACCGTAGGTGTCGTACAGGGTGAAGGCGGTGCCGCCGTCGAGCTTTTGCGGATCCTTGGCCAGCTGGGCTTCCAGGATCTTCATGCCGTTTTCCAGGGTCTCGCCGAAACGCTCTTCCTCGGCCTTCAGCACCTGGGCCACGCGCTCTTTCGCTTCGGTCAGTTCCGGATACGCCGAGCCCATCTCGATGTCGAGGTCTTGCACCAGCTTGTAGAAGAACGGACGGGTCTGGCCCAGCTTGTGGCCGTGACGCAGCGCGCGACGGATGATGCGGCGCAGGACGTAGCCGTGGCCTTCGCTGCTCGGGATGATGCCGTCGACGATCAGGAAGGAAGCGGCGCGGATGTGGTCCGCGATCACTTTCAGCGAATTATTGTTCAGGTCGCTCGCGCCGGTTTCGCGGGCAGCCGCCTTGATCAGGTTCTGGAACAGGTCGATCTCGTAGTTGCTGTGCACGTGCTGCAGCACCGCGGCCAGGCGTTCCATGCCCATGCCGGTGTCGATCGACGGCTTCGGCAGCGGGGTCAACACGCCCGATTCGTCGCGGTTGAACTGCATGAACACCAGGTTCCAGATTTCGATGAAGCGGTCGCCGTCTTCTTCCGGCGAGCCCGGAGGACCGCCCCAGATGTCGGCGCCGTGGTCGTAGAACACTTCGGTGCACGGACCGCAAGGGCCGGTGTCGGCCATCTGCCAGAAGTTGTCCGACGCGTAGCGCGCGCCCTTGTTGTCGCCGATGCGGATGATGCGCTCTGTCGGCACACCGATCTCGTTGGCCCAGATGTCGTAGGCTTCATCGTCCTCGAAGTAGACGGTGACGGTCAGCTTCTCGGCCGGCAGCTGATAAACTTTTGTTAGCAGTTCCCAACAAAAGTTGATCGCGTCGCGCTTGAAGTAATCGCCGAAGCTGAAGTTGCCCAGCATTTCGAAGAAGGTGTGGTGACGCGCGGTGTAGCCGACGTTTTCCAGGTCGTTGTGCTTGCCGCCGGCGCGCACGCAGCGCTGCACGGTGGTGGCGCGCTTGTAGGGGCGCGAATCGAGGCCCAGGAAGACGTCCTTGAACTGCACCATTCCGCTGTTGGTCAACAACATGGTCGGATCGTTGCCCGGCACGAGCGGGCTGGACCGTACGATCGTATGGCCCTTGGACTCAAAGAACTTGAGGAACTTTTCGCGAATTTCGGAAGATTTCATGTTGGCGGATGCGGAAAGAGAGCAGTACGGTATATAAAGGAAACGATTATATCAGTCACCCGTGACTTATTTGCATGGTGTGCAAGGCGGGGGTTTCGTCACCGCGAGTCCGCGGCAATGTCCGTAGGGTGGGCTCTCGAGCCCACGCGGATTGAAGATACCGATAACAGTGCAGGCAACAGCCCCATTTGCGTGTGCAAGCCTTTTTTCTCAAATGGCGCCGATGATCAGCCGGTGAGACCGCGTGGGCTCGAGAGCCCACCCTACAACATCCCGCATTTCGCGCACCCAGTCCAGGTGCCAGCGTTACATGAAATCCGCCCCGATCAGGTCGATGCGGTCGGTACAAAGAGCATCGACTCCCCACCCAAAGAGTTCCCTGGCACGCGCCGGCTCATTCACGGTATAGCAAAACAGCGCCAACCCCGCCTCCTTCACCGCCCGCGCCAGCTCGGCCGTCAAATGCCGATGATTCGTATGCACCGCCACCGCCTCCACGGCCTGCACCCGCCGCTCCCAATCCGGCGGCAGCTCGCTCATCAGCAAGGCGCGCGGCACCTCGGGCGCCACCTCCCTTGCCGCCTCCAGCGCCAGCTCGCTGAACGACGACAGCAGCGGCGCCACATCCCACCTCCCCGCCGCTATCTCATCGGCAAACATCCCGGCAGCAATGCGCGCCACTGCCCCGCCGGTCTCGATGTCAAACCCCGGCGCCGGCTTGATCTCCATGTTCATCCACACGGCTTGCGCCTTGCAGAATCCCGCATACTCGACGAACAGCGGCACCGGCTCGCCATCGAACGCCCGCCCGAACCAGCTGCCCGCATCCATCGCCGCCAGCTCCAACGCATTGTAATCGAACACATTCCCCGACCCGGCCACCGTGCGCCCGAGATAGGGATCGTGCATCACCACCGCCACCCCATCGCGCGCCAGCATGACGTCGTACTCGATGGCGCGAAAGCCGCGCCGCATGCCTTCCAGCAGCCCGGCCATGGTGTTTTCCGGCGCCAGCGTGCCGCCGCCGCGGTGGGCCAGTATGCGCTCTGGATAGGTCCAGCTCATGCGCCCGCCATCCGCCAGGACAAGTACGCAAAACCCGCCACGTTCAGCGCCACCGTCACCCAGAACATCGCCTGAAAAGACCGCTTCGCCGACTTGTGGCGCAGCCATTGCTGGGCCAACAGCCCGCCCGGCCAGCCGCCCACCAGCCCAAGCAGCAGCAGGGTCCGCTCGGGCGTACGCCAGCCGCCCTTGCGCGCCGCCGACTTGTCGATGGCGTAGGCAACGAAGCAGCTCAGGCTGGTAACGGCATAGGCCCCCGCCACCAGCGGCGGCAAGTCCCAGGCCAGGGTCGCGCCCGCATACAAGACGGCAAAGGCAAGGAGAGGAAGATAAGGCATGCAGTCAGCTTAGCGCGGGCAGCAGGTAATTACCAGCAGGCAGCAACTGGCGGATTTTGTCTGTTATAGGTTCGTCAGCGTACCGAAAACCGGTGCTCAACCGTCCTACACTCTTCCTTCAACGTCAATGAAGCAGGAGGACACATGGGTTTTGATTTAGGGAATTTGCTCGGGCAATACCTGGGCGGCGGCGCGAATACCGCGCAGGCATCGGACGACTTCGACCGCGCAGCGCAATCGGCGCCGCGCGATACCCTCGCGCAGGGCCTGGCCCAGGCATTGCGCTCGGACCAGACGCCACCTTTCCCGCAGATGCTGGCCCAGATGTTCGGCAATAGCAATCCGGACCAGCGCGCAGGCATGCTGAACCAATTGATCGCCGGCGCCGGCCCCGGCCTGCTGGGCAAGCTGGGCGGGCTGTTCGGCGGTAACGGCGGCAAAGTGACGCCGGAACAGGCTTCGCAAGTCTCGGAGCAGCAGATCAAGGACATCGCCGAACAGGCGCAGAAGGAAAACCCGGGCATCCTCGACCGCATGGGCGAGTTCTATGCCGAACACCCGACCGCGGTCAAGGCGATCGGCGCCACGGCGCTGGCCGTCGCACTCGGCGCCATGGCGCAGGGCATCCAGCGCCGCAATTCAACTTCGACACCCGAAAAGGAGAACAACGTGGGCATCCTGAGCAATATCTTCCATAAGATCTTCCCGCAGAAGTCGGCCCCGGCGCCGGCACAGCAGCAGAACGCGCCAGCCGCCGCGCCAGCGCCGGCCCCGGCCGCCCCTGCCCAGCCTGCTGGGCAGGCCGCACCGAACCCGGCGCCGACCGCTCCGGCCGCAGCCGCCCCGGCCTCGACCCTGAACCAGCAGGTCGACGTGGAGGAAATCCTGAATGCCAAGCTGAAGGCCTCGGGCCAGCAGCTGAATTGGCGTACCTCGATCGTCGACC
Organism: Massilia sp. BAP21; assembly: GCF_057801335.1. Lineage (NCBI taxonomy): Bacteria > Pseudomonadati > Pseudomonadota > Betaproteobacteria > Burkholderiales > Oxalobacteraceae > Massilia > Massilia sp. BAP21. The sequence goes on along the minus strand of NZ_CM173596.1, from coordinate 3,566,602 downwards.
TGATGAAGCTGCTCGACCTCGACTCCAGCCTGGCCGCGCGCAAGGAACTGGCCGCCGAGCTGCACTACAGCGGCGACACGAGCGATTCGGCCTCGATGAACATCTGGCTGCACAAGCAGGTCATGAAGAAGCTGGCCGAAAACGGCGGCAAGGTGCCGGCCGACCTGCAGGATTAAGCGCCTGACGGGATAAGGGAGCGACTGGCGGCCGGCCCTGCGCCGCCCGCCGGTCTCTCAATCCGCCAGCGTCGTGTTCGCCGCGGTTCCGCACGAAAAGCAGAACCGCGCGAACGCGTTCTTGCGCGTCTTGCAGCAACCGCAGCGGTCGAACAGGCCGATGCCGCAGTGCGGGCAGTAATCGATGCTCGTATCCTTCAAATCCACCGTGCGCTCGCAGCCCGGGCACACGCTTTTCGCCAAGCGTTGCAAGGCCATGTCGTAGCGCATGGTCTGGCGCCGCGCCACGTCGGGCAGCGCTTCGGTTTCCTTCTGGCGCGCCAGGTAGTGCTGCAGCGAGACAATCGCATAGCGCCCCACCACCACTGTCACCACGATCCCCACCAGGTAGCGCACATAGCCGCCATAGCTGGGCAGATAGGGCACCAGCTCGAAGAAGAAGGCGAACAGGGCAAAGTAGATGAAGCCCCAGGCAAACGGCCAGTAGGTGCTCTTCCTCTTGTGCTTGAACAGCCAGCCGGCGATCACCAGCAGCGGCAGGGTCAGCGCCAGCCGGTACAGGAAGACGCGCAGTTCCTTGGACCGCACCGCCTCGAAGTGGGCCTGCATGGCCGGGCGTTCCAGCGCCTGCCAGTTCCTTTCCACGCTTTCGGCCTGCTGGGTGGCGTCGAGCATGGCCTGGCGCTGGGCCTCCACCGCTCCCAGGGCCTTGCGCTCCTCGGCCTCCAGGGCGTCGAGGGCCTTCGTGCGGGTGATGAGTTCGCTGTCCTGGTCGGGCCGCGCCGTGACGCGGCGCGTGGCTAGCCAGTTATCGAAGGAGGCGCGGGCCGAGGCCGTATTCGAACGCGCCACCTCGTGCTGCTGCTCGGCCTGCTGGAGCGCGGTGCGGGCGGCGGTCTGCTTCTGCTCGGCCGCGTCGCGCTGGCTTTGCAGGGTAGCCAGGCGCTGCGGGTCCATGAACTGCTCGACCGTGAGGGGCGACTCGACGTCCCACAGATTCTCGACGATCTTGCCGCCCAGGCCGATCAGGAAGGCGGCGAAAATGAAGGCGACCAGCCACAGCGCGCGGCCCATCCACCGCTCGGTCAAGCGCAAACCTTTCGACATGGGATTCTCCTCGATTAACGATGGAGCGCAGCTTGTCACATGTCAAAGCGCGGGGCTAGCTGGCAGAACGAAGGAGCGGGATGCGATACCGGGGGTATCGGAAAGCGACGTAGGGTGGCCGGCTCCACCCGGGTGGTGGAAACCACGCTGCGTGGACGCCGCCCACGCGTTCAGGCGGCTCCAGAACCGTCGCGGCAATTCACAGGATTGTTGAACGCGTGGACGGCGCACCCATCGCGTGTATTCACGCTGGCGGGTACGGCCGTCCACCCTACGGTACCAGCATCAGAAGTACGACAGGCCCAGCGCGCGGCGCACTTCGTCCATCGTCTGCGCTGCGGTCTCGCGCGCCTTCATCGTACCTTCCTTCAGCATCTGCAGCACCTGTCCCTTGTCCTGGGCAAAGTGCTCGCGGCGCTCGCGGATCGGCGCCAGCATTTCCTGCAGCACCACGTCGAGCCGCTTCTTGACCACGCTGTCGCCCAGGCCGCCGCGGGTGTAGTGCGCCTTCATCTCTTCCAGCGCTTCCTTTTCCGGATCGAAGGCATCCAGGTAGAGGAAGGCGACGTTGCCTTCCAGGTGGCCCGGGTCCGAGACCTTCAGGTGCAGCGGGTCGGTGTAGACCTGCTTGACGGCGGCGCGGATGGCGTCGGCGCTGTCGCCCAGGTTGATGGTGTTGCCGAGCGACTTGCTCATCTTGGCCTTGCCGTCGATGCCGGGCAGGCGGCCGATTTCCGGCACCAGGGCCTTGCACTCGACCAGGATGTCGCGGTTCGCGATGCGGTTGAAGCGGCGCACGATCTCGTTGCACTGCTCGATCATCGGGATCTGGTCTTCGCCCACCGGCACCAGGGTCGCCTTGAAGGCGCTGATGTCGGATGCCTGGCTGGCCGGGTAGGTCAGGAAGCCAGCCGGAATGTCGCGCTCGAAGCCGCGCAGCGCAATCTCCGTCTTGACAGTCGGGTTACGCTCCAAGCGTGCGACAGTGACGAGATTTAAGTAATAAAATGTCAACTCGGCCAGTTCCGGAACCTGGGACTGGATGAAGATCGTCGAGCGCGACGGGTCGATGCCGACCGCCAGGTAATCGAGCGCTACTTCGACAACGTTACGGTGCACCTTGTTCGTGTCGTCCATGTTGTCGGTGAGCGCCTGGGCGTCGGCGAGCATGACGAACTGCCGGTACTGGTCCTGGTAGGCCACGCGGTTGCGCAGGCTGCCCACGAAGTGGCCAAGGTGCAAGGGGCCGGTCGGGCGGTCGCCGGTCAGGATGACGGGCGCCGCAGCGGTAGCGGGGGTCTGGGCTGGGTCTGAAGCAGGATTGTGTTGCTGGCTCATCGGGTTTCCTTGTTGTGCCCCGATCCTGCCGCGCTAAACGAAAAACGCCACCTGAATCGAGGCGGCGTTCATCGAGTCACATCATCTCTGGGCCGCGCGCTGTCAGCGGCGCCACCAGGTGCAGAGCGAACGATGTGGTTTCAGAAAATTCATGGGTGGCATGGTTGCAGGTTGGCGACGCGCTGTCAACCGCGCGTTACACCATCGGCATCATTGACCGGGACAGGGGGACCCGGCGAACCGCACCGGACTGAGCGAACTTTTCGCTTTCGGTAGCCATCTAAACTTTCTTTGTTGCTAAAAATATAACGAGTGGTGATTTATGAATACCAATACGAGCCTGAACAGCCAATCTCGCCCACCAGAGCGCCAGCCGCTCGAACTCTGGGGCGGCCTCGAATGCACCGTCAACCGCGTCCGCGACGACTACTTCAGCCAGCTCGACCGCAATGGCCACGCACTGCGGGCCTGCGACATCGGCCGTTTTGCCTCGCTCGGCATCCGCGCCATCCGTTACCCCATCCTCTGGGAGCGCACCGCCCCCGAGGGCATCGCCAAGGCCGACTGGTCCTGGCCCGACGAACGCCTGCCCGCCCTGCGTGAAGCCGGCGTCACCCCGATCGCCGGCCTGATCCACCACGGCAGCGGTCCGCGCGACACCAGCCTGATGGACCCGGCCTTCCCGGAACGCCTGGCCGAATACGCCGGCGCCGTGGCCGCGCGCTATCCCTGGCTGGAGTACTACACCCCGGTCAACGAGCCCTGCACCACCGCCCGCTTCGCCGGCCTGTACGGCGTCTGGTACCCGCACGCACGCGACGACCGCAGCTTCATCGAAGCCCTGCTGATCCAGTGCCGCGCCGTGGTGCTGTGCATGCGCGAAATCCGCAAGGTCAATCCGAACGCCAAGCTGGTGCAGACCGACGACCTCGGCAAGACCTACAGCACGCCGGAACTGGCCAAGGTGGCCGATTTTTATAACGAGCGCCGCTGGCTGGCCTGGGACCTGCTGTGCGGCACCGTCGGCCCCGAGCACAAGCTCTGGAACTACCTGACGAAAACCGGCATCGACGCCGCCGAGTTCCTCTGGTTCCGCGACAACCCTTGCCCGCCGGACGTCATCGGCGTGAATTACTACGTCACCAGCGAGCGCTGGCTCGACCACCGTCCACAGCGCTACCCCGAGCACCACCGCGGCGTCGCCGACGGTATTCCCTGCGCCGATATCGAAGCCTCGCGCGCGCTGGCCACGCCCACCGCCGGCATCGGTCCGCTGCTGCAGGAAGTCTGGGACCGCTACCACCTGAAGATTGCGATTACCGAAGCCCACATCGACGCCAACCGCGAAGACCAGCTGCGCTGGCTGCTGGAAATCTGGCAGGCCGCCAATACCGCGCGCGACAATGGCGTGGATATCTGCGCCGTCACCGTCTGGTCGCTGCTCGGCTCCTTCGACTGGAACAGCCTGGTCACGCAGAACCGCGGCTACTACGAGCCGGGCCCGTTCGACGTGCGTTCGCCCATGCCGCGCCCGACCGCGCTGGCGGCCATGATGCGCGAACTGGCCGCAGGCAAGCCGCTGTCGCACCCGGTGCTGCGCGGCCAGGGCTGGTGGCGCCGCCCGAACCGCTGGCTGTGCACGCCGGTCGCCACGCCCGCCGCCCTCACCTCGATCTCGGCCGACGGCCACAGCCTGGTCGGCACGAGCGCGGCGCCGATCCTCATCCTCGGCGCCAGCGGCACCCTCGGCCGCGCGTTTGCGCGCATCTGCCAGAAGCGCCACCTGCACTACAAGCTGCTGTCGCGCCACGACATGGACATCGCCGACCCGGCCTCGGTGGAGCGCGCGCTGAGCCTGCACCAGCCCTGGGCCGTGATCAATACCTGCGGCTATGTGCGGGTGGACGATGCCGAGGGCGATCTCGAGCGCTGCTTCCGCGACAACACGCAAGGCGCCGCCATCCTGGCCGAAGCTTGCGCCCGCCATGGCGTGCACCTGACCACCTTCTCGAGCGACCTGGTCTTCGACGGCTCGAAGAACAGCCCGTACGTCGAAAGCGATCCGGTCTCGCCGCTGAACGCCTATGGCCGCAGCAAGGCCGAGGCCGAGACGGCGGTCCTCGACAAGCACCCGGGCGCCCTGGTGGTGCGTACCAGCGCCTTCTTCGGGCCCTGGGACCAACATAACTTCGTCACCCAGGCTTTGGGCGCGCTGGAACGCGGCGAGTCCTTCACCGCCGCGAGCGACATGACGGTGTCGCCGACCTACGTGCCGGACCTGGTGCACACCTGCCTCGACCTCGCCGTGGACCGCGAGAGCGGCGTCTGGCACCTGAACAACGTGGGCTCGGTGAGCTGGTACGAGCTGGCGAAGATGGCGGCGGAAAAGGCCGGCATCGACGCCTCGCGCCTGGAAGCGCGCGCCTCGTCGGAACTGGGCATGACGGCTCCACGCCCTGCCTACAGCGTGCTGCACAGCGAGCGTGCGATCCTGCTGCCGAAGCTGGAGAACGCGCTGGAGCGCTTCATCGAACTGCGTGGCACCGACGATCCGGAGTACGAGGAACTGGTGAAGACGGCCGAATCGCGTCAGCCGGTGGCCAGCGGCCATCGCCAGCAGGAAGAAACGCCGGCGGAAGCGTTCCAGGCCAAGAGTCTCTGACACGTAGGGTGGACTGCTTCGCCGTTCACGCGTTCAACCACCCGATGATCAATCGCGATATCGGATCTTCATGCATCCGTTGAACGCGTGGAGTCATTCAGGCTGGGGCCTGAATGACAAGCCGTCTACCCTACTAGTCTTCCCATCCGCACGTTATAAAATGCCAATGCCAGCCCACAACCGCAAAGGCCTTCACCCGTGCACGAGCAACACGCCTTCCCCTTCCTGCGCGAAATCCTGCTGTTCCTGATCCTCGCCGGCATCCTGATCCCGACGCTGCAGCGCCTGCGCATCAACCAGGTGCTCGGCTTCCTGGCCGTCGGCACGCTGGTCGGCCCTTTCGGCCTGGGACTGCTGGCCGCCGACATCCACTGGCTGTCCTGGCTCACCTTCCCCAGCGGCCCCGGCGTCTCGATGCTGGCCGAAATCGGCGTGCTGTTCCTGATGTTCATGATCGGCCTGGAACTCTCGGCCGCGCGCCTGTGGGCCCTGCGGCGCTGGGTGTTCGGCGCCGGCAGCGCCCAGGTGCTGGCCAGCGCCGCCATCATCGGCGCCGCCGTCGTCTTCCTGCTCGGTGCAGCCATCCCCACCGCCATCATCCTCGGCCTGGTACTCTCGCTCTCGTCCACCGCCGTCGTCATGCAGCTGATGAGCGAGCAGCAAAGCACCGGCACGCGCCTGGGCCAGGCCGCCTTTGCCGTACTGATGCTGCAGGACCTGGCCGTGGTGCCGATCCTGATCCTGATCGGCGCCCTGGCAAAAGGCAGCGGCGACGGCGCCGCCATGCTGGCCGTGGTCACGATGGCAAAGGCCGGCGGCGCGATCGCCCTCATCTACCTGGTCGGCGGGCGCGTGATCCATCCGCTGTTCAAGGCCTTTGCCCGCCAGCGCCAGCCCGACGTGTTCATGGCGCTGATTTTATTGAGCACCTTCGGCATCGCCGGCCTCTCGGCCGCCGCCGGCTTGTCGATGGCGCTCGGCGCCCTGATCGCCGGCCTGCTGCTGGCCGAGACCGAGTTCAAGCACGAGGTCGAGCTGATGGTCGAGCCTTTCAAGGGCCTGCTCATGGGCCTGTTCTTCATGACGGTGGGGATGCAGATGGACACCCGCCACATCGTCGACGCGCCACTGTGGCTGGCGGCGTTTGTCGCTGCCCTGGTGCTGATCAAGGCGGGCGTGATCGCCCTGATCTTCCGCATCGGCCGACTGCCCTGGCCGCGCGCGGTCGAAGGCGGCTTGCTGCTCGGCCAGGGCGGCGAGTTCGCCTTCATCGTCATCGGCTATGCCATCTCGACCCGGCTGCTGGAACCCGACCTGGGTGCACGGGCGATGCTGGCGGTCGGCCTGTCGATGTTCATCACGCCGCTGCTGGCGCGCCTGGGCCGCGCCATCGGCGAGCGCGCCGAACGCGGCGAACGCGCACAACTGGCCGAGGTGGACGAAGCCGCGTTGGCCGCCGCGCGCGGACGCATCATCATTGCCGGCTTCGGCCGCGTGGGCCAGCAACTGGGCAAGCTGCTCGGCGCCCAGCGCATCGACTTCATCGCGTTTGAAAACAACGCGAAAATGGTCTCGCAGTTGCATGCGCAAGGCGTGCCGGTCTACTTCGGCAATGCCGCGCGCTGCGAGCTGCTGCGCCGCGTGCATGCCGACGAAGCGCCGGCCATCGTGCTGACCATGGACCACCCGGCATCGGCCCTGCAGGCGGTGCGCGGCATCCGCCGCGACTTCCCGCACGTGCCGCTGTTCGTGCGCTCGCGCGACGAAAAGCATGCGCGCGCCCTGCGCCTGGCCGGCGCCACGGTGGTGGTGCCGGAAACGCTGGAAGCGAGCCTGCAGCTCTCGGCCTTCGTGCTCGAAGCGATGGGACTGGACGAGCGCACCGTGGACGACATCGTCGACCGCGAGCGCGATCTGTTTGCCGAGCAGCTCAACGACGCCGGCCTGCGCGAAGCGGGTACGCACCGCGCGTGAGGCTCCTTCCGGCCATCGATTGCCGAACGCAGCCAGCTATAATCGGCCTTCTTCCAACCTGGCGAAAAAGACAATGAGCGATACCTTGCAAGCCCTCGGCCACATCCGTGTACTCGACCTGTCTCGCGTGCTGGCCGGCCCCTGGTGCGCCCAGAACCTGGCCGACCTGGGCGCCGACGTGATCAAGATCGAACGCCCCGGCAGCGGCGACGACACGCGCGCCTGGGGACCGCCCTATGCCAAGGACGCGGACGGCCGGGATACGGGCGAAGCCGCCTACTACCTGTCGGCGAACCGCGGCAAGCGCTCGGTGACGGTCGATATCGCAAGCAGCGAGGGGCAGGCCCTGATCCGCGAACTGGCGCGCCACGCGGACGTGGTGCTGGAGAACTTCAAGGTCGGCCACCTGAAGCGCTATGGCCTCGACTACGACTCGCTGAAGGCGGTCAAGCCGGACCTGGTCTACTGCTCGATCACCGGCTTCGGCCAGGACGGCCCCTACGCGCACCGCGCCGGCTACGACTTCCTGATCCAGGGCATGGGCGGCCTGATGTCGGTGACCGGCGAGCGCGACGAACTGCCCGGCGGCGGCCCGCAAAAGGCCGGCGTGGCGCTGACCGACCTGATGACCGGCATGTACGCGACCATCGCCGTGCTGGCGGCACTGACCCACCGCGACCGCACCGGCGAAGGCCAGTACATCGACATGGCCCTGCTCGACACCCAGGTGGCGATGCTGGCGAACGTCGGCAGCAACTACCTCACCAGCGGCAAGGCGCCGAAACGCTGGGGCAATGCGCACGCGAACATCGTGCCCTACCAGACCTTTGCCTGCGCCGACGGCCACATGATCGTCGCCGCCGGCAACGATGGCCAGTACCGGAAATTCGTCGAAGCCGGCGACCGGCCCGAGCTGGCGACCGACCCGCGCTTTGCCACCAACCCGCTACGCGTGCAGCACCGCGACGTGCTGGTGCCGCTGCTGGCCGAGATGGCGGCCACGCGCGGGCGCGACGAGTGGATCGCCATGCTCGAGGAAGTGGGCGTGCCCTGCGGGCCGATCAACGACGTGGGCGAAGTGTTCGCCAACGAGCAGGTGCAGGCGCGCGGGATGGCGGTGGAGTTGCCGCACCCGGCGGCCGGCAAGGTCACGCTGGTGCGCAGTCCGATGAAGATGTCGGCCACGCCGGCGACCAGCACCAAGGCGCCGCCGCTGCTGGGCGAGCACACCGAGGAAGTGCTGCGCGATGTGCTGGGCAAGAACGGCGACGAGATTGCGGCGCTGCGCGGCAAGGGTGTGGTGTAAGCTTTTTGCCCCTGCCGCGTTTTCTACGGCTTAGTGCAGCTTGTGCTTGAAGTCGGACAGCTCCGCGTGGACGCGGGTGACCATCGCTTCCAGGTGCGCCGGCATTTGCGGCATCGAACGGCTGATGCGTTTCGCTTCGTCGCCCATGTCTTCCAGGCTGTCGACGCACTGGACGATTTTCGCCTCGTCATTCGACTGCATCACATCGCGCGCCTGTTTCACTTCACGCGAGATTTTCTCGATACAGTCGCGCATTTCCCGCGGCGTATCCTGCGACGAGCGGCAGGCCTGCTCGGCTTCACCGATGGTTTGCTGCAGATGGCTGTAGCGTTGCTGGATTTCGTTTGCTTGCAACATGATGACCTCCGTTTTAAAGAGAGCAGCCGATTTTAGCGCTGGGAGAAAATGCTTGCGTTAATGGCGCACGTTACCCGGATGAAATCGTCGATTTGATGACGGTAGCGTAGTTATTCGAAGGCGCTGTGCAGTGTCAGATAAACGACCGAGCTTGCCTCGCCACTGCAGAGAAAACCTTGCACCTTCTTGCCTGATTTCGTGAGCTCCGCGTGGAGTGCTGCGCAGTTTCCGATATGGCGCAAGACCGATCGCGAATTGCTGTGTTGCGTGAACATCGCCCTGAAATCGGGAGATAACCAGCGACGTGCGGAACCCGGTGTGATCCATGCGGTTTCTGCCGGGTTGGCCTGGGCAACCCGAATGGCTGGTGCGATCTCTGCTATTAACGTGACATAGTCGGTTGGTCCCGGAACGAGGCCTGTCGACTCTGGCGTGCTGAATACTTCCCAGCGCACTGTATTGATGGGCAAGTCGAGCTTGACCAGGCGTATCAATTCGGCCTGATCGGTAGAGTAGCGCACGCCGCTACTGGCATCACAGGCGACAAGTGACAGCAAGATCAACCACAACGCTAACTGATGGAGGCGAGACGGCATGATCACCACGCGACGGTCTTAATCACAGGCTTCACCGATCTCGTCGATCACCCATTTGTTCCGGCGATACGACAATGTAACGCCTCTGACAGACGCCTCATTGGCGAAATAATGAAGTTTTATCTCATCCACTTCGATCTGAATACCCGCAGCCCACGCTTCGCCAGCAGCCATCGTATTGTCGATCAACTCATCGGTTCGGGAAACCACCTCATATGAGGGCTCCGTACCCGTAGCTTCCAGTTCTCTTTTTATCTTTTTGGCGAACATGCTGGCAAGGTAGGCACGTTCAGGACCTGTCCGAGGTGCGCATAGCAGTGCCTGGACCGCTCTCCATACGACCGGCATATTTTTCACGCCTGCCTTCGACACGGCCTGCCGCAGGACTTGCTGCTCAGGTTTGGAGCAGGTGTTGGAATAGGTCCCCCCATGCATCGTCAAGGAACGATTATTGTTTGCTGCCATGACGCCACTACTCAGCATGGCACCAATCAGGATCGCCATTGCGCAGCGGCTCAAGCGACGAAATAAGAACATGGACATGATTTACAAAGTTAAATAGGTGTGCTGCTTCCAGCGCACTTATGTTGATGTGCACGCTTCTCAGGCTTTGACGCGGACAATTATGCCGCTCAACATTTCCTTGTCATGTTTTCTGGCCTTGATCACTATCCCATTGCCAAATCGTTTTTCCATAATCCGAATTAAGGTTGTCAAACTGTTCACCTGACCGATAGTAGCGACGCGAATTTACCGCTGCTGGAGATAAATAGAATCCGGCTTGCACACAGTATTCGCCCGCGTCAAAGCGTAACAATTCTGCTGATCCAACTTGCGGCTCGGCGTAGATCTCCTCCACCTCATCGTTGACGAGTCCGACAAAGCACCAGCGTGATGAATTTGGTCTAAAGGCGTTGCGAGCTACGAGACTTGGTGCTAGCTCGGGAGTCTGCGATTCCTCGAAGAAGCTATCTTGCCTCAGATCCGGGGAGGATAGATTATCGACAACAAAACGAAGCATCGCACTTCCATCAGTCCACAGCTTCGCGCGACCCACACTCGCCAGAGCAGCTCTCCCTAAGTCGTTGAACGTCGTCCCGGCCAAGAGCTTGCCTGTTGCATTTCCAGTCCAGGCAAACTGCAAGCTTGCGTTTGGATCATTGATGGATACATACACACCAGTTTTAGGAGGTACCTGACCACTCTCGCAGACAAGCTCAGGTATGACTCGGAATTTGGGCAAGACCGGGAAAATATCCCGATGACCTTCCCACGCGAGAGTCAAACCGAAATCATTCCATCGAGTCGAAGATACCGCTCGATCCATCGTATTATCGATATACCGCGCATATTTGGACACCGCCTCAAACATTCGATCAAATTGCTCCTGCTCCTCCGGAGTGGTCCATTGCATTGAAAACTCTGCCATGCCGCGGCCACATTGATATGCACCTGTCTTGTGATAAATATTTGACTTGAGATCTGCAATACTCTGCGCTACCGAACGCTGAAAATCACCAAGAAATGGCCAGGCATTATTCTCCCAGTTTTCGCTTGTATTGCGACTTCCCCACTGTTTGCAACGAAGTAATAGATCCCGCCCTTCATCATGACTTATGTCGAGAATACCTTCAGCAAACATCCTAAGCTGTATAACTTGATCTTTTAACCCTTCAAGATATTTTAGAGAGGAAAAATGATATAGAAGCGCAGCCTGCTTCTTTTGCCACAAGGTAAGATTCATTCAGATGCTCTCTGATTGATTCAAGCGAAAGCCAGAAGATCTGGCAATCACTTCAATGATTTAATATGGTGGTCTGCCCAGGCAACGATGGGAGTCCTATTTTATCCCCGAAACCTGCCCCTTCGAAGTCAGTGTATCCCCACCCTGTTTCAAACGGCCCGCTAATGTTCGGATGAGTTATTGACTCACGTATCGATACATATTCCTTCTGCTCGGCCCGACTCAGCTTGTTAAAATCAGCTTGCGTAATAGGTGCCCTTAGAATATCTTTCTTGCCGCCCTTTAGCTTGTAAAACCGCATGACATCATTTCTCGGGTCGGCCCGTGCTATATTGAAAACAATCTGTTCGTATCCCCCTTCGAGGTGATGGTCTGGCAATGCATCTTTCGTCTGTCCAGAGGCAGGTCCTCTCCACGTTTTGAGAGACTCACCCGGTTTCAAGTCATAAATCACGAACTGTCCATCTGCATTCCAGTCGGGCCACACTGCCAGAAACTTTCGCCATGCCTCTCTTGGGTTAGGCGAATTTTGGATGTCATTAAACACTTTTTCACTGATCCAGCAATCACTCATTGCTCTGCTGTTCGGCGATACAATTCGAAAGAGCCTCGCTGGGCCTTTGATCTCGTCAGCGACCAGTTTGTGAAACGACTGGATATTGCCGTCGGTGAGAGGCGGCCACCCGTCTTTTACTTTTGCCTCTACCATTGAGCGCATAAGATCAGGATCGGCCTGGTTCAAGCGTGGTGCGCCATCGTTGAGCCAACTCGGCCTCGTACGCGAATTACGCATGAGAGAAACGGCTTTTGCCTCCGGTAGAGTGCCCCTGAAATGTACATTCCGTACGTCTACAATACCCTTCTGCCTTTCCAGAGCCTCACGTTCCAAGCGTAATACCACTGTATCGACGACATTCTGTACTGGTTTTAATGCCCGAGCAAAATACTTATCTGCTGCCAAACGAATGTTTTTCACTTCCAGCAACACTTGATTTGCTTTGTTTCCAAGCATTGGAATCAACTCAACCTTGCTTACCATTGCCTCGACCACTTTGATGGCGCGATCGAAAGCTGCAGTTAACTCAGCCACATTGATACGTGCGCGCACAGTCTTGATTTCGAGAGCTAGCCACCTTAGGACTTCGTCAACCTTGTGCGATTTCAAATATTCCTGGACCCGCCGTCTGCGCAGGAAAGAGATGACCCAGCTCATCGCCGCATCAACCGCTTCCCCTGTTTTTTTCTCTCCAACTTTCCGTACGAAGCCAAAAAAGATCTTCAGGACTCCTTTCACAAGCGATCCCAATGAAGGAAAGAGACCGATGAGAGTAAGAACCAAGGCGACCCAATTCCATATATCGGTACGGTCTTTCGCCAGCTTTCGGCAATTTGCTATCAAATCACGCAGATCGCACACTTGGTCAACTAAAGGAATCATCGAAATGCCAGCATCAACCAGAATCTGCGCAGTCGACCTGTCGTCGTTGAAGTCCCCTTCGATCGCCTCCCAAAACCATACAAAAGGATTCGAGCTGGGTTCATTTTCTTGCTCTTGTCCTTCTTCATCTCCTGTCGCCCAAGCTATTGCGCTCCGCATTTGCGTTGCATTGACTTCCGCCATAAACAGTCCTCCGGGGTGAATCGGTTTCCTATGACAGATCAACTGGTCAACTTCTCCAAGGGATCATGTGGATTTTCCTTCGTTGGCGTACGCGGGCTGTACACGATCTTTTTGACGGTTTTGTTGAGAACATTCTCGTGCAAGGCTTTCCCATCCTTGTCGAGGGTGCCGGACAATACAGAGCCCCCCTCGAAGTGAATCTTGTAATCCACCTCGGGGATGCCTTCTGCCAGTTCAGGATCGAGGTAGTGCAAACCAATCCAGTGCTTGGCTTCCTCGCTTAACTCCCCAGGCAGGTTCAACAGATTTGCGGCCTTATTGCCACCACCATCAAACACATGCTTCCCACCCTTCACCGAAAACTTCCCCGGACAAGCAAACGTAATATCCCCACCCTCCAGCGTCACCGCCGACTGCCCCGCCTGCAGCACGATCTTTTCCTTCGCCTTGATCTCGATGCAGTCGTTCACCGAGATCACCGTGATCTCCTTGTCTGCCAAAATCTCCAGCTGATCCGTATGCGCCTGCAGCGACACCGGCCCATTCCCCGCGATCGCCTGGATGCCGCCCGAATGGGTAAAGAAAGTGGCCGCGCCGCCAGCCACTGACGACACCGTATGCGCCGCGGCGAAATGCAAATCGGATTGCGCCGTCCAGTGCAGCTGCTGCCCCGCATGGATCACGGTCGATGCCGGCGTCGCCCAGTTCATGCTGGCCGCCGCATCCATCAGCACAAGCGCCGAACCGAATTTCTCGACTGGCTGCCCCGCATCGAGTTCGCGCGATCCCGGCCTGGCCTTCAGCGCTTCCTGGCCGCCGACGGCGCCCGCATACTTGCCCTGCGCAGCAGGATCGATCTGTTCGATGAAATCGGCCTGCGCCTTCGCGGCATCCTTGCTGAACAGCGCTCCCTGCTGAACGGCGGCATCACCCAACGTGCCCGCCAGCGCCTGCACCCCCTTGAACAACGACACGCTCTCGGCCGCATCCATCTGCGTCGCGGCGATGCCACTGCCCAGCTGGGACCGTGCACTGGTCGTAATCAGCACGCCTTCACCGCCACGAATCACGGCCCAGGCATCGGTGCGCAGTTCGAAGCCGCTGCCGCGGTAGGCGCCACGCGCAGCCGAACCGGGCGACTGCTGGATCAGGTAGCCAAGGTTCAGCTGCGTCGACGCGCAGCTGGTGGCTAGCCGCGTACGCAACTGGCCCTGCGTGTCGTCGATCTGCCACTGGTTGTAGCCGCTGCCGTCGAAACCGTGCGTGTGAATCCCGGACAGCACGCCCGCGTGATCGACGCCCGAATCGACGCCAGCCGCAAACGGCGGCAAGTCGGCCCCGGTGAACAGCTGGGCCACGACGATTGGCCGGTCCATGTCGCCTTCGATGAAGTCGACCAGCACCTCGGTGCCGATGCGCGGCGTGAACACGGTGCCCCAGTTCGGCCCGGCCAGCGCTTCGGACACGCGCACCCAGGTGCCGGAGCGCTGGTCGCCCGGCGCGCAGCCGCGCTTGTCGATGTTGTGCTCCAGCCCACCGCGGTTCGCGCCCTGCCCGCGCTGCCATGCGAACTGCACCTTGACCTGGTGATCGCGCGTTGAAGTGGCAGTGGCGTCGGCAACGCCGACCACCAGCGCCGTCTGCGGACCGAGGGCGGTCGACGGATGCGGCGCAACCGTCGCAGGCGGCACCAGCGGCACGACGTCGCGCACGCAGCCGAAGCGGTTGCGGTAGGTGCCGTTTTCCAGGCCGCCGGACGTGCTGTCGGCGATCCCGGTACGGAAGTTGTTGCGCGCCGCGTGCTCGACCCACAGCACGGTGAAGGCGTTCTTGCCATTCGGATAGCGGTCGTGCTGGGTCAGCCGGAAGCCGTGGCCGGCCGCCAGCCGGCGCATGGCGCCGCCGCCTTCGAAGACCTTGTTGTCCTGTTCCAGCGCCAGCAGCATCAGGTCGCTGTGCGCATAGGGCGCGCCGCGTTCGGTGGCGATGCGCTCGCCGCTGCCGTCGTAGACCTGCAATGCCGGCAGTTCGCCGGCGTCGAGGCAGGATTGCTGCTCGGCGCCCGGGGCCACCAGTTGCGTCGGGTCCCAGCTGCTGATGGCGACGCCATTTGCCTGCACCGCACGCCTGGCGCGGAAGTCGTCGATGGCGTCGTCGTGCTCGGTGGCACGCACGCCGTGAAAGCGCAGCACGTCGCCGCCAGGAGTGGCCGGAATGCGTGCGCGACGGTCGAAGATGACGAGCTTGTGACCGGCGTGGCCACGCGCATCAGATGTACCAGGCGCATCGCCTGCCTGGTCGTGCTCGAAGCGCCAATTCAGGCCTTCGCTGGCCAGCAGCCGTACCAGGAAATCGAAATCCGTTTCGCGGTACTGGGTGCAGACCGGCCGCATCCGCAATTCCTGGGTAATGGCGAAGTCGAAGCGCACCTGCGGGTAGTCGGCCAGCAGTTCGCTGACGATCTCGCGCGCGTTCTTGTCCTGGAACAGATAGCTGTCGCGGCGCAGCGTCAGCAGCGCCAGGGCCGGTTCCAGTTGCAGGCGGTAGCGGGCGATGCCGCCGTCGGCGCCGAGCCAGGCCGCGCCCGTGCACAGGCCGTGCCAGGCGCGCCGGCTGCCGTCGGGCTGCAGCAGGCCGACGGTCAGTTCTTCGCCGATGAAGCCTGCCAGGTCGAGGTCGGCCGAGGTGCTGAGGGCATCGACCTCGAAGGCGAATAGTTCGTTGACGGCTTCGCGTCCGCGAAAGGCTTCGACGGCGGGCGCCTCTGGCAGGCTGCCATCCTGGGCGCTGGCCAGGGTGATGAGGCGCGCGTGCTGGCTGAGACCGGTGCCGAACTGGCCCAGTGCAAGGCCAAGGGCGGCCAACTCGGGCGGGGCGTTCATGGGGCAGACACGACTGCGATCGATGCCATCCGGGACTCCTTTGCGATGCGGGAAATCGGCAGGGGTGTCGGGCAGGTGAATTGTCGAGCCCGCCCGAACACGCACAGCCGTCGATCTTACCGAAGCGGAAAGTACGGAAATAGCCCGTGCAACATGACGGGAATCAATGCAGAAGTGAAATATTTCGCCGGGTTCAAGCCCGGCCTCGCAGCGCAGCCGGCGCTTACGGCGCGGCAGGCGGCGTCGATTTCAGCGGGGCCAGGCCGCGCAGGCGCAAGGCGATCAGCATGGCCAGCACCAGGATCGCACCGAGCAGGCCGACCACGCCGAACCAGCCGCCGTGCTCCCACAAATAGCCCGAGAACCAGCCGACCACGCTCGAACCGAGGTAGTAGAAGAACAGGTAGAGCGCCGAGGCGAGCGCCTGAGGCGGACGCGCCCGCCGTCCGACCCAGCTGCTGGCCACCGAGTGCGAGGCGAAGAAGCCGAAGGTGTACAGACCCACGCCGGCGACGACGGCGACCAGGTTGCCGGAGAGCGTGAGCAGCAGCCCGCCCAGCATCAGCGACATGACCAGCCACAGCACCTTGCGCCGTCCCAGGCGGTCGGCCAGGCGACCGGCCCAGACCGAGCTGAAGATGCCGAGCAGGTACAGCACCGAGAGTGCGCCCACCGCGCTCTGGCGCAGCCCGAATTCCGGCCCCAGCAGGCGGTAGCCGATGTAGTTGTACAGGCTGACGAAGGAGCCCATCAGCAGGAAGGCCAGCACGAAGAGGAAAGGCAGGCCGGGGTCGCGCAGGTGGCGGCGGGCGCCGTCGGCCAGGCCGCCCAAACCGCCCTGCCCCGGCCGGAAGCGTTTCGAGACCGGCAGGCTGCGCCAGAATTCCCAGGCCGCGTACAGGCCGGCCGCGCCCATCAGGCCGAGGGCCAGGCGCCAGGAAAAGAAGTCGCTGATGACCGAAGCCAGCACGCGCCCGAACATGCCGCCAAAGGCGCTGCCGCTGATGTACATGCCCATTGCCAGGCCGAGCGAGCTGCCCTCGATTTCCTCGCTCAGGTAGGCCATGGCGACGGCGGGCATCCCGCCCAGCATGAAGCCCATCAGGGCGCGCAGGGCGACCAGTTGCGCGTAGTCGCTGGTGAAGGCGGCCAGCAATGTAAGCAGGCCGCCGCTGAACATCGAGGCGGCCATCAGGGGCTTGCGGCCGAAGCGGTCCGAGAGAATGCTTGAGACCAGCAGGGAGATGGCCAGGGCGCCGGTGGAAATCGACAGTGCCAGGCTGCTTTGCGCGGGCGTGAGGGCGAAGTCGCGCGCCAGCAGGGGCATCAGCGGCTGGACGCTGTAGAGCAGTGCGAAGGTGGAGAAACCGCCGAAGGCCATGGCGCGGTTGACGCGCTTGAACTCGGCGCTGCCGGCAGCGATGGCAGGGGTAGGCATGGGGTGAATCCTGGAATGCGACTGCCCATGATAACGGAGATCGGCTGGGGCTGCTGGTAACAGACCGGTGATTTATCGCGGCATATCCGGCGGTCCTTGAACGCGTGGGCGGCATTCGAGCCGTCACCACGCGCACCGCCGGGTGGAGCCGCCTTTCGTGGCCCGGACCACCCTACGGATATTCCGTATCCAGCTCCGAACCCGCATAGTTTTCCAGCTCCGCGATCAGCTGCTTCATCGGCGCCTTGGTGCGGATGCTTTGCAGGACCGTGCAATGCTCGCGGTAGGTCTGGATGCGCTCGGCGATGATGGCGCGGTGCGGCGCCGGGATCTTGTCGAGGAAGTGGGCCCAGCCGGTTTCGAAGTCGGGATTGTCCTTGCGCACCGCCTTCACGAAGCGCTCGAAGCCCTTCTGCGTGGTGCGCGCGACGATGGTGCCGCCGCCTTCCACCGCGAAGATGATCGCCAGCGCGATCACGCCTTCGGCATTCAGGTCCGGATCGTTGACCGCGCCTTCGTAGTGGTGCTTGCGCAGCCACTGGGCCGCGCGCACGATGGCCTGCACGCCCTGGCGCTGCTGCAGCTGGCCGAGGTAGCGTTCGTAGCCGGTCCAGCTTTCGCCGGGGTCGGCGGTGCACAAATCGACGAACAGTTCCTTCAGGCGGCGCTGCGCGTAGACCGGGTCGCTGTCGTACTCGCCGACCAGGCTGTCCTCGGGCAGCGCGGACAGTTCGCGCACCAGGCGAAAGCCCGCCTGGAACACGGACTCGACGCCGTCCTCGATCAGGATGTCGAGGGCCACGGCGTCGCCGTCGTCCTCGCTCACGCCCTCTTCCACGAGCAGGCTTTCCAGGCCCAGCGACACGCCGCCCACCGTCAGCAGCAAGCCGCGCTGTATGCCTTCGGCGGTGCGGTCGTTGGTGAACTTCTCGGCCACCATCGCCGTGACCCCGGACAGTTCGTCGGCCAGGATCGCCGCTTCTTCCGGGTCTTCATTGGCCAGCAGCTTGATCGCGCGGACCAGGCGCGGCAGCTTCTCGACGACGATTGCAGGCAGCATCGACACTCCGCTCCCGCTCACGAGAAGATGTCCGAGCCCATGCTCTTGCGCGTACTGCGGCGTGGCATGGTGCGGACCGACGGCACCTGCTTGCGCAGGCGGTACAGCAGCTCGCGCGTGCCGCGCTGCTGAAAGTCCGGGTCTTCGTCGGGATCGTCCGGGTATTCGGCATCGGCCATCTCGGCGCTGTGACGGAAGTCCGGGAACAGCTCGATCAGCGAACGTTCCCAGCCGTCTTCCGTTGCCTTGGCCAGGTCAACCGCGAGCGGAATGATGTCGCTGTCGGAAGAGGTCTGGCCGGTCACGTAGCGGCCCTTCAGGTTGATCTCGCCGGCCACTTCCATGATCTCCTTCGGCGCCAGCGACCAGATGATGGCGAACACGGTGGCGCCGTGGTCGGTGCTCGAGGCTTCCTGCAGCAGTTCGTGGCGGCGGTCTTCGTCGTCGTTGGCGTAGACCACGCCGTGCACGTGGTTGAACAGGCCCTCGGCCAGGCGCTCGGGGTCGTCCTCGATCATGTTGTCGGGCCAGGTGGCGGCCAGGTAGGCCAGGCTGTCGGCCCAGGCTTTCGGCGGCACCAGCATGGTGGCCAGCGAAGTCTTGGCGCCGTCGAAGCCGGCCAGGTGCAGCGCCGTCACTTGCGGCGGCAGGGTCGACAGCACCTCCACCACGGCGTAGTCGCCGTGTTCGTCGGCCGCCTGCGAGAACGCCTCTTCGGCGTGCTGCAGCGAGCCGGCCAGTACCAGTTCGCTGACCTGTTTGGTCAGCGCCGGCAGGTTGGCTTTGTCACTCATTCACGTTCTCCCTGATCGAAAATCTGGGTGAAGTCGTCGGTGGCGGCGGTGTCGTCCATGCTCTGGACGTCGTCTTCGTCGTCGCCCTCGTCGCCTTCGGCCAGCTGGTCGAGCGACTGGTCGTCGTCCTGCCAGCGCTGCTGGTGCTTGAACAGGAAGGCGGTAATGATGGCCTGCCGCGCCAGTTCCGGGTGGTTTTCCGTCATCGACGCGTACATGGCCGCGCCGTCCTCGCCTTCGCACTCGGCCATGGCGAACACCGGCGCCGGGTCGCCGCCTTCGTAGTCGGCCGCTTCGCGCAGCAGGCCTTTCGGGTCCTTGAAACGAATCTTGTCAACGAGGGCGAATGCCATCAGGTTGACATCGTCGATGCCCGAGCCGCCGGCGTATTCCGACACCAGGGCGTCGACCATCATGTCGTAGTTCTTCTTGTTGGGCGGGTCGCCCAGTGTGCCGTCGATCTGGCCTTCCAGCTCGCGCGACTGGTAAGCGAATTCGGGATGTACTCTTTTCATGTTCTTGTTCCTGTAGGGGTTCGAGGGCCGATGCGGGGCACTTGCCCCGCATCGGCACGGCTCTTCATTCGGCTCAGACCTGCAGCGTCACGCCGTTCAGCGCGAACAGCGAGCGCCACAGCTCGAAGGCCTCGGCCTCGGCATCGAGCACGATGCGGTGGTTCACGCTCTGGTTGTACTCGTCGCGTTTGGCGCGGTCGGACAGGATCTCGTAGGCCTTGGTGACGGCCTTGAAGCGCGCTTCCGCACCCGGCGCCTGATTGCGGTCGGGGTGGTAGCGCATCGCCAGCGAGCGGTAGACCTTCTTGATCTCATCGTCGCTGGCATTCGGCGCGACGCCGAGGATCGCGTATAAATTTTCCAATTTGGAACTCTCCGGCTGGTGCCGAAAAACGGCAAAACGAGATTATCCTATAGAAATCACCAACTTGTCAGGACGGCCAAGCGGACGGAAAGGCCCTGCCAGCCACTTGCAAGTGGGAGCAATAGCGCCCAAGTATGTGCTTCGCATTAAACGCACTCCGTGCGCTCCACCACATACACGGACCGTGGCGCCCCCGTCTACGGTAAAATGGCAAGAACTTTACCTAATCCAAACACCTTTTTCATGAGCACTGAAAAGAACAATGCGGCGGCCAACGCGCCTTCGTCGAATTTTGTGCGCGCCATCATCGAGAACGACCTGGCGGCCGGCACCCACAAGCGCGACGGCATGCCGGAAGTCATCACCCGCTTCCCGCCCGAGCCGAACGGCTACCTGCACATCGGCCACGCGAAATCGATCTGCCTGAACTTCGGCCTGGCGCGCGACTACGCCGGCCGCTGTCACCTGCGCTTCGACGACACCAATCCCGAGAAGGAAGACCAGGAATACGTCGACACCATCATGGACAGCGTGAAGTGGCTGGGCTTCACCTGGGAGCAAGGCGGCGAGGAATACCTGCACTACGCCTCGGACTACTTCGGCAAGCTGTACGAGATGGCCGAGTACCTGATCAGCAAGGGCTACGCCTACGTCGACAGCCAGAGCGCCGAAGACATGGCGAAGAACCGCGGCAACTTCGGTACGCCGGGCACGAATTCGCCTTTCCGTAACCGCCCGCCGGAAGAATCGCTGCAACTCTTCCGCGACATGAAGGCCGGCAAGTACAAGGACGGCGAGCACATCCTGCGTGCCAAGATGAGCGAAGACGCGATGTCCTCGCCGATCATGACCAACCGCGACCCGGCCCTGTACCGCATCCGCCATGCGCACCACCACCGCACGGGCGACGACTGGTGCATCTACCCGATGTACGACTACACGCACCCGATTTCGGATGCGCTGGAAAGCATCACGCACTCGTTGTGCACGCTGGAATTCCAGGACCACCGCCCGTTCTACGACTGGCTGGTCGAGACCCTGGCCGAGGGCGGCTTCTTCCCGCGCCCGGTGCCGCGCCAGTACGAATTCTCGCGCCTGAACTTGACTTACGTTGTCACCTCGAAGCGCAAGCTGCGCGCGCTGGTCGACGATGGCGTGGTCACCGGCTGGGACGACCCGCGCATGCCGACCATCGTCGGCCTGCGCCGCCGCGGCTACACGCCGGAATCGCTGCAGCTGTTCTGCGAGCGCATCGGCGTCTCGAAGGCCGATGGCTGGATCGACATGAGCACGCTGGAAGGCGCGCTGCGCGACGACCTCGATCCGAAGGCGCCGCGCGCGATCGCCGTCCTGCGTCCTTTGAAACTGATCGTCGATAACTTCCCTGAAGGCGAAGCCCACGACTGCACCTCGCCGGTCCACCCGCACCACCCGGAAATGGGCCTGCGCCACTTCCCGTTCACACGCGAACTGTGGATCGAGCAGGAAGACTTCATGGAAACCCCGACCAAGGGTTACTTCCGCTTCACCCCGCCAGTCGGCGACCAGCCGGGCGCGCGCGTGCGCCTGAAATACGGCTACGTGGTCGAGTGCACCGGTTACGACAAGGACGAGAACGGCAAGGTCACCGCCGTGCACGTGAAGTACTTCGCCGATTCGAAGTCGGGCACGCCAGGCGCCGACAACTACAAGGTCAAGGGCAACATCACCTGGGTCAGCGCCGCCTCGGCACTCGAAGCCGAAGTGCGCCTGTACGACCGCCTGTTCCTGGAAGCCCAGCCGGACGCGGGCGGCAAGGACTTCAAGGCCGCGCTGAACCCGAACGCGCTGGAAACCGTCACCGCCTATCTCGAGCCGGGCATGGCCGCCGCTGTAGCGGACCAGCGCTTCCAGTTCGAGCGCCACGGTTATTTTGTTGCCGACCGTGTCGATTCGCAGCCGGGCAAACCCGTGTTCAACCGCGTGACCACGCTGAAGGATAGCTGGGGTAAATAAGTAATTTTCCTGGCATAAACAATCCCGCCCGGGTAACCGCGGCGGGATTTTTTTTATGTCGTTCACCTGCCGCCATCAACCTATCAGGGTTGCTAGGTAACAGCCAAGGTCTGTCTGCGCGATTCTGATCGAAATCAAAAAGGTCATAGAAAAACACACAGACCGAGGCGGACATGGGGATGACAGCCGACTTCACTGCAACAATCCGGGCAATCAAACTCGGCTCTTGGCTGGGCGCCCTGCTCTCGCTCGGCGTGGGGGCGGGCCTGCACATCAGCACCAGCCGCGCTATCGAATACGATTCGCACGAGCGCTTCCTGCACATGGCGCGCAACGTGCAGTCGATCCTGGACGGGCGCATCAAGACCTATGCCGACCTGCTGCGCGGCGCATCGGCCCTGTTCCTGACAGACGAGAACCTGTCGCGCCAGCAGTTCCAGCAATATGTCGTCGGCCTCGACCTGAGCAACCATTTCCCCGGCGTCGAGACCATCAATTTCGCACGCCACGTCACGGATGCCGAGCGTGCGTCGTTCGAGCAGCAGGTACGACGCGAACTCGACGGCAGACAGCATGCCTTCCGCATCTGGCCCGAAGGCCGGCGCCCCGAATACACGGTACTCACCTTCGTCGAGCCGAACCAGGCCTGGAACAACCGCCTCGGCATGGACCTGCAGGCGCGCCCCGCCGTGGCGCTGGCCCTGGCACACTCGCGCGATACCGGCGAAGCCTCGACCTCGGGCACGCGGGTGGCGATCCGCAGCAGCGGCAGCGGCCTGGGCATGCGCATGCCGGTCTACCGTCCGGCCATGCCCCTGGGCGACGTGGCCCAGCGCCGCGCCGCCTACATCGGCTCGGTCGGGATCGGCTTCAGCGTCGAGCGCCTGGCCCAGGGCGTACTCGACAACATGCCGAAGCACTCCACGCGCCTCGTGATTTCCGGCATGAGTCCGGTGGAAGAGCCTGGCGGGCCGCCGGGGGTCTACAAGCGCACCGTGTTCTTCGACAACTATCCCGATGCCGCCGACGACCCGGGCGTGTTCCGCGCCCTGCTGCCGGTGGGCGTGAGCGGACGCGGCTGGGACATCGACTTTCGCGTCAGCAAGCGCGACATGTATTCGGAGCTCGACATCTACCTGCCCTGGGTGGCGATGCTGGCCGGCATGGTCGGCACCAGCCTGCTGTATGCGCTGTACCAGACCCTGAGCTCCTCGCGCCGGCGCGCCATCGAGCTGGCCGAGGAAATGACGGGTGAACTGCGCGCCAGCGAAGCCAAGCTGCAAAAGACCAACGACAATTTGCGGCGCCTGGCGGCCCATGCGGAAACCATCAAGGAAAGCGAGCGCAAGCGCATTGCGCGCGAGATCCACGACGATCTCGGCCAGAACCTGCTGGCCCTGCGCATCGAGGCCGACCTGCTGGCCTCGCGCACCAGCGGCCGCCACCCGCGCCTGCACGCGCGGGCGCGTTGGACCCTGGAACAGATCGACGCCACCATCAAGAGCGTGCGCCAGATCATCAACGACCTGCGGCCGCACGTGCTCGACCTGGGCCTGACGGCGGCGGTCGACTGGCAGATCGCCGAATTCCAGCGCCGCACCGGCATTGCCTGCGAGCTGGTGTCGGACGGACGCGAGCTGCACGTCAGCGACCGCTGCGCCACCACCCTGTTCCGCATCCTGCAGGAGTCGCTGACGAACGTCTCGCGCCACGCGCGCGCTACCAGCGTGCGGGTCGAGCTGGCGCTGGACGAGGAGTCGATCACGATGACGGTCAGCGACAACGGCATCGGCCTGAACAAGGGCGGCGGACAGAAACCGGGTTCCTTCGGCCTGGTCGGCATCGAGGAAAGGGTGCGCATCCTGGGCGGAAAATGCGTCATTACCAGCCGGCCGAACGCCGGCACCACGGTGCACGTGGCGATTCCAGTGGCCGACAACCTGCTGTCGGTTGCTCCGGGAACGCCGACCGTCGCCAGCCCGGCGAAAGCGTTCGAGAGCCTGTAGTGCGATTTACCACAAGAAATTGCTTGACCTCACTCAACTTGCGCAAAATCAATTATTTCAGGAAGTTTGGGGTAGAGAATGGTTCTCACTGTGATGCATCAACAAGCCCGCAGCAATGCACACAGCAATAACCCCGAGGAGGACCAGACCATTCGCCAGCATGTCTCATCGACCGTCCAGTCATACACAACACAATAACGATGCAGTATCCAAAACGATAGGATGAATCATGATCTCGAATAACGATTTCGCAGCAATCGCCGCGCTGGATTTGACCCCGATTAAAGTAAAGCTGATGCACAAGAAATCCGGCGAAGGCTGGTCGCTCGACAAGGCCAATGCCATGGAAATCGAGTACCGCCGCTTCCTGTATCTGATGAAGGCCTTCCCGAACGACGAGACCGCGCCGCAGGTCGATGTCGACACCTTCTGGCACTACCACATCCTCGACACCATGAAGTACGCCCAGGACTGCGAACAGGCTTTCGGCTACTTCCTGCACCACTACCCCTACATCGGCCTGCGCAGCGAAGACGACGTCGCCGTCCAGCAGCAGGCAGGCGAACGGATGCGCGAACTGTACGAATCGACCTTCGGCGAAGCCTACTTCAGCTTCGATGCCGAAGCCAAGGCCGATCTCGCCTGGTGCGGCCGTGCCCCGGCGAATGTGGTTGACGCCGCTGCCGAGGCGGCATGGTGCGGCCGTGCGCCGGCAGTAAGCGCCGAAGGCGCTGCCGAGACCGCCTGGTGCGGCCGTGCGCCGGCAGTAACCGCCGATGGCGCCGCCCAGACCGCCTGGTGTGGCCGTGCGCCGGCCGGCACCGATGCCGCCCTGGCCAAGACCGCGTGGTGCGGCCGGGCGCCGATCAAGCCGATCGCCGATGCGGTACAGACCGCCTGGTGCGGCCGGGCGCCGGCAAAAGCCGAAGCCGCCGCGAAAGATACCGCCTGGTGCGGGCGCGCCCCGGCCAAGTCCGAGGCAGCCGCGAAGGACACCGCATGGTGCGGCCGTGCCCCGGCAAAAGCCGACGCCGCTGCGAAAGATACCGCGTGGTGCGGGCGCGCCCCGGCAAAGACCGCGGCTGCGCAGGACACCGCCTGGTGCGGCCGCGCTCCTGCCGCAACCGCGGCGGCCGCCCAGACCGCGTGGTGCGGCCGGGTTCCGGTTGCTGCCTGAGAAAAAAGAAAGGCAGGGCCGGCTCACGCCGCCCTGCCCCTGGCAAAGTCTTGCAAAGCCGGCCCGTGCAGCCGGCTTTTTCTTTAGGCCGCAGCCGCTTCGGCGCGCGTCGATACCATCAGCGCGCGCAGTTCGCGGATGCTGAAATCGCTGATTTCGTGCATGCGCAACAGAATGGTGGCGCCGATCGGCAGGGTGTTGTGGCGAATCTTGCTGATCACCGGCGGCGCCACTTCCAGGGCGCGCGACAGGGCTGCATCGTTTTTCAGTTGCAGTTTGGCGATGATGGCGTCCAGGACGCGGTTCGGGTCGTAATCTGCGCCTTCCGGCAGTCTTCTGATAGGCATTCTTGAATTCTTTCTAAATATCACAATCCGTCAGTAATTTCTTACATCTAACTTTTGAGCGTAAAAAATTGGCCTGGCGAGCTAAATCGACACCGTTTGTACGGTGATTTTCTTCAAGCCGCAATGATAAAGGGAAAGTTACGTTTTATTCAAGCAATTGTAGGAATAGCCCTACAAGCTGAAAGGAAAATGTGGAAGTTAACCAACGGATGTGACACGGCCATGCATCGGATGCACCGATGTATCACGCAAAAACAGGGCGAAAAGGGAGGCAGGCGCCGGGTGGTGCCTGTAGGAGGGGGGTCCGATGCGGCTCCGGGGAGAAGCCGAGGCTGCTGTTACTTCGCGCCGCTGGCCTTGAACAGGGCGCGGGCGTCGTCGTGGGCGCGGTCCAGGGTGCGCATCGCCTTCTTGTCGTCGTGGGCAATGAAATAGCCCTTGTCCTGCGCATCGACGACGATCTTGATGGCGGCCTCGTCGGAGAGGTTGTACTTTTCGACGATCAGGGTCGTCACTTCATCCAGGTATTCTTCGTAGGTCATGGTTCTTTCCTCAAGGCGGGCATTGTACCAGCGTGGGCCGGCGCCCATTCGGCCAGGGCCGCGGCGACGTCGGAATAGCGCAGGCGCACGCCCAGTTCGCGCAAGCGCGTGTTGTCGAGCCGGCGCGACTCCGACATGAAGGAGAGCAGCATCGGCGACACCTGGCTCTGCAGGTCCGCGCGCGCCAGGCGCGGCGGACGCGGCAAGCCGTACGCGTCGGCCACGGCATCGAAATACGCCCCCATCTGCATGCGCGTGCCGTCGACGGCGTGATAAACCCGGTTCGGCAAGGCCCGGCGCAAGGCCTGCACGATGATGCGCGCCAGGTCGTCGGCCTGGATGTGATTCGTGTAGACGTCGTCCTCGGGCTGCAAGGCAGGCGTGCCTTCGCGCAGCCGTTTCAGCGGCAAGCGCTCGGCCGCGTAGATGCCGGGCACGCGCAGGATGGCCACTTGCCCGGCATTGCGGCGGGCCCAGGCGCGCAGGACCCGCTCGGCATCCACGCGCCGCCCGGCCCGCGCGTTCTTCGGCGCCACGCTGCGCGTTTCGCTGACCAGGGCGCCGCCGCAGTCGCCGTAGACGCCGGTCGTGCTCACGTAGACGACGCGGGCGCCCTCGGGCAGGAGGGCGGCCAGGTGGCGCGTGCGCAGGTCGCGCTCGCCTTCCGGGCGCGGCGGCGCCAGATGCACGACACGCTGCGCCAGGCCGCGCAGGCGCGCCAGCGAGGCCGGCTGGTCGAGGTCGGCAACAACGGGCACGGCGCCGGCCGCACGCAGTTCGGCGCAGCGCGCCGGGTCGCGCGTCATGGCAAAGACGCGATAGCGCCCCGCGAGCAGCGGCAGCAGGCGCATGCCGACGTCGCCGCAGCCCACCAGCAGCAGGCGCGGGCGTTTCAAGTGGGAAGATGGTGTGTTCACGCCAGCGATTGTAAGCGAGCGCCGGCGTGCTTGCGCGCGGGCCTGCCTGGTGCGCGCCAGGCGCCGTCCGCCAGGCGGCCTCGCGCAATGAAGGCCCCGTGTAAAATAGCTATCTGTTACGGCGGCACGATCCCGTCCGCTCTTTCCACCCGCTTTTTCCACCCTATTCTGCCCATACACCCATGACGTACCAGATCACTGTCCAGCCCAGCGGCCACCAATTCGCCTGCGAGCCCGACGAAACCGTGCTTGCCGCTGCGATCCGCGCCGGCGTCGGCCTGCCGTACGGCTGCAAGAACGGCGCCTGCGGCTCGTGCAAGGGCAAGGTCGTCGACGGCAGCGTCGCCCACAAGCCGCACCAGGCGCGCGCCCTGAGCGAGCAGGAAAAGCTGCAGGGCATGTCCCTGTTCTGCTGCGCGGTACCAGGTGGCGATGTCACCATCGAGGCGCGCGAAGTCGGCGGCAGCAGCGACTACCCGCTGCGCAAGATGCCGACCCGCGTGCAAAGCATCACCCGCGCCGCGCCCGACGTCGCCATCGTCACCCTGCAGTTGCCGGCCAACGAGGCGCTGGCCTACCGCGCCGGCCAGTACATCGAATTCCTGCTGAAGGACGGCAAGCGCCGCGCCTACAGCATCGCCAGCGCGCCCTCGCTCGAGCGCCCGCTGGAACTGCACATCCGCCACCTGCCCGGCGGCGTGTTCACCGATCACGTGTTCGGCGCCATGAAGGAACGCGACATCCTGCGCTTCGAAGGTCCGCTCGGCACCTTCTTCCTGCGCGAGGAATCGAACAAGCCGATCGTGCTGCTGGCTTCGGGCACTGGTTTCGCGCCGGTCAAGGCGCTGGTCGAACACCTGATGCACCTGAAGTCCGAACGTCCGGTGCGCCTGTACTGGGGCGGACGCCGTCCGCAGGATTTGTACATGGACGAACTGTGCCAGGCCTGGAGCACCACCCTGCCCGACTTCCGCTACGTGCCGGTGATCTCGGATGCGCTGCCCGAAGACAATTGGTCCGGCCGCAGCGGCTACGTGCACGCGGCGGTGATGCAGGACATCCCGGATTTGTCGGGCTGGCAGGTGTACGCCTGCGGCGCGCCGGTGATGGTCGATGCGGCGCGCGAGCAGTACGTGGCGCAGTGCGGCTTGCCGGCGGACGAGTTCTTTGCGGATTCGTTTACGACCGAGGCGGATCTGGCGCAACAATAAGCCGTAGGGTGGTCGGCTACACCCGTTGGCATGACGGACACGCGGCCGGTGCGCCGCCCACGCGTCCAACGCATGATGACACGGCGCGACAGTTCGCAGGATAGTTGAACGCGTGGACGGCAAGCCGTCCACCCTACGCCCGTCGCCCGTCGCCAGCAGCCTGATCCCAATTCAGGCACAATGACCGGCTTCTCGCCAGTCATTTTCCTCCATCCATGTCTCTGTTGTCGCCAAGCGGCGGTCTGGGCGTCCTGCGCAACCGCAACCTCTCCTTTTACCTGTCCGCCCGATTCCTCGGCACCCTGGCCGTCCAGATGCAAAGTGTCGCCGTCGGCTGGCAGGTCTACCAGATCACCGGCAGCCTGTTCGACCTCGGCCTGATCGGCCTGGCCCAGTTCGCGCCCTTCCTGGTGCTGATCCTGTGGGCCGGCCACGTGGCCGACCGCCACGACCGCCGCAAGATCATCGTCGCCTGCATGCTGGTGCAATTGCTGGTGAGTGCGCTGCTGCTGGCGTTCACCTTTAGCGGCAGCAAGGTCGTGTGGCCGGTGTTCGCGGTGCTGGTGCTGTTCGGCAGTGCGCGCGCCTTCATGATGCCGGCCTCGCAGGCAGTGCTGCGCAACCTGGTGCCGGACAAGGACTTCGGCCAGGCGGTCGCCCTGTCGTCCTCGACCTTCCACGTGGCCGTGATCGCCGGCCCGGTGCTGGGCGGCCTGCTGTATGTGTTCGGCCCGACCTTCGTGTACTCGGTGTCGGCGGCGCTGCTGCTGATTTCCGTGATCCTGATGGCGTCGGCAAACAGCGCCCCGCAGGCGCGCAGCACGGCGCCGGTCAGCTGGCATACCCTGCTCGAGGGCCTGCGCTTCGTCCGGTCGCGTCCGATCGTGCTGGGCGCCATTTCGCTCGATCTGTTCGCGGTGCTGTTCGGCGGCGCCACCGCCCTGCTGCCGGCCTATGCCCACGACGTGCTGCACGCCGGCCCCACTGCGCTCGGCTGGCTGCGCACCGCCCCGGGCGCCGGCGCCGCGCTGTGCTCGATCGCCCTGGCCTTCTTCCCGCTGCGCCGCCACGTGGGCGCCTGGATGTTCGGCGGCGTGGCCGTGTTCGGGCTGGCCGTGCTCACCCTCGGTTTCACCGACCGCTTCCCGGTGGCGCTGGCCGCCCTCTTCATCCTCGGCGCCGGCGACATGGTCAGCGTCTACGTGCGCCATCTGCTGGTGCAGTACGAAACGCCGGATGAAATCCGCGGCCGCGTGAGCGCCGTGAATTCGGTCTTCATCGGCGCCTCGAACGAGCTGGGTGAATTCGAATCGGGCATCACCGCCGGCTGGCTCGGCCTGACGCGCGCGATCCTGCTGGGCGGCGCGGCCACCCTGGCCGTGACCGGCCTGTGGGCGGTATTGTTCCCTGTTCTTTCGAAGATGGACCGCTTCCCGCATCACGAGAAGAAGACTTAGTTGGAGCGCTCGGTGCGTGGCCGAACACAGTGAATCATGCAGGATGTGTAAGATCGGCTCCAGCACTTGTGAATAGGGAGCCAACTATGCAAATCAATGTTAACACCGACCACACCATCGAAAAACACCAGGGCCTGGACGAACACGTCGAAAGCGTGGTCCAGTCCTCGATCGGCCGCTTCAGCGAGCAGGTCAACCGCGTCGATGTCCACCTGAGCAACGAGAATAGCCAGAAGCAACTGGACGGCGGCAACTACTGCATGATGGAAGCACGCGTCAACGGCTACGCCCCCGTTGTCGTGAAAGAGCACGCAGTCAACCTGCACCAGGCGATCTCGAACGCCGGCGGCAAGCTCAAGCGCGCGCTCGACAGCGCCATCGGCCGCCTGAACGACAAGGGCCGCCACGAAGCACCGCCAGTCGACGACGCTGTGGACATCCTGTCCGACAAGAACCTGACCAGCGGCGTGTAAGCTAGGGCGCGCTGCGCCACGCGGCATCCTGTCACGTGGCCTTGCCGGGCCGGGGCCAGTTCCCGACTAGCCCGGCGCGGTCCCCTCGACCATCGCGCGCACCTCGCGCAGGTAGCGCAGTCCGGGCAAGGCCCGGCTGCCATACCAGGACATCATTTCCCCATCGACCAGGAAAGTCGGGATGCCGAGCTGCTTCTCGAGCGCGTCCGCGTGCGCCTGCGTGAAGCGGTAGGGTTCGGTCGACAATAGCACCGCGTCCAGCTGGTCGACGAGTTCGCTCGACCAGGCAAAGCGTGGATAGCGCGCTTCGCCAAGCGCCGGCACGCGCCAGCCCAGTTCGCCTAGCATGCGCGCAATATACGTGTCGCTGGAAATACTCATCCACGGGTCTTGCCAGATGCAGTACAGCACCGTGCGCGTGGGGCCTGTGCCCTGTGCGCGCAGTGCCGCGTACTCGGCCTCGAAGGCCGCGCACCAGGCCTCGGCCCGCTCGGCGGCGCCGAAGATACCGCCCAGCAGGCGCGCCAGCCCCAGGTTGTCGCGCGGCGCCAGCGGGTGGGTGACGACGATGTGCGGCACGAATGCGGCCAGCGCCTCGACGGTCGGTTTTTCGTTTTCGTCGATGTTCACCACCAGGTGGGTCGGCGCCAGCTTGCGGATCTTTTCGATGTTGACGTCCTTGGTGCCGCCGATCTTCGGGATCGTCTTCACCACCTCGGCTGGATGGATGCAGAAACCGGTGCGGCCGACCACCTGCCCGGCCAGGCCCAGGTCGCACAGCAGTTCGGTGATCGAGGGAACCAGCGACACGATGCGCGCAGCGGGCGCCGGCTGGTGCCGGACGCCGAGGGCGTCGACAAGATAATGGTCTGATGAAGTCATGGCCGCTATTGGAACACCGATGTTTCCGAAACACCAGCCGATCCGATTCGCATGATGGTTTATCATGCAACTTATGGTTTACACTGCGCCAGCAACCACGCGGAGGAAAGTCTTGAAACACATCGGTAAGTTTGGCCAGTCGGGGCACAAAATCGACGACCTGCAATTGTTCCGCGGGGCCGACATGGCCGCGGCTGCACGCGCGATCGCCGAGTGCGACGTGGTGCGCGTTACCGAAGGCGAACTGATCGAAGACACGGTCCGCGCCCGCCTGTATATCGTGCTCAGCGGCATGCTCGAAGTCGAGACCGACGGCCACGCCGGCGCCTCGGACGGCAACGTGAACCGCATCCTGCCCGGCGAAAGCGTGGGCGAGCAATCGGTGCTGGACGACGCCGTGAACCTGGACGCGGTGCGCGCGGTGGAAGACACCCTCCTCCTCGTGATCGAATCCGAACTCGCCTGGGAACTCATCGACCACTCGAACGCCGTGGCGCGCAACCTGCTGCGTTTACTGTCCTTCCGCATCCGCGCCACCAACGCCATGCTGCGCCGGCGCCAGAAGCTGGGCGAGTTCTACCGCCAGCTCTCGCTGAACGATACCCTCACCGGCTTGTACAACCGCACCTGGCTGGCCGACATGCTGCCGAAACTGGTGGGCCGCGCGCGTGCCCAGGGCAGCCCGCTGGCCCTGCTCATGGTTGACCTCGACAACTTCAAGAAGTTCAACGATACCCACGGCCACCTGGTCGGCGACGCCGCCCTGTGCGCCGCGGCGAACGTGATCCGCGACGGCCTGCGGCCCTCCGACTTTGCGGTGCGCTATGGCGGCGAAGAACTGATGGCGGTGCTGCCCGACACCAATGCCGAGATGGCGCACATGGTGGCGAACCGCCTGTGCCAGAAGATGCGCGAGACCGTGCTCTTCCCCGACATGCGGGTGCCGATGCCGCACCTGACCGCCTGCTTCGGCGTGGCCGTGCTCGACCCGGGCGCCGACGAAACCGCCCTCATCGAAGCGGCCGACGCTGCCTTGTATCGCGCCAAGGAAGCTGGCCGCAACTGCGTCAGTTTATAAGCCATCGAGTCCATGGACGGTTGACGGAACGGGACTTGCCCACGACAATTCCGTGCCACGCTGAGCGACACCTTCACCAGCGTTACCTTCCTGGACTTCGATGAGCAACCACACCTTCCTCTGGCACGACTACGAAACCTTCGGCGCCCAGCCGCGCCGCGACCGTCCGGCCCAGTTTGCCGCAATCCGCACCGATGCCGAGCTCAACGAGATCGGCGATCCGGTCATGCTGTACTGCCAGCCGGCCAACGACTACCTGCCCGACCCGCAGTCCTGCCTGATCACCGGCATCACGCCCCAGCAATGCCTGGAACTGGGCGTGCCCGAGCACGAGTTCGCACGCCAGGTCGAGGCGGCGTTTGCCGAGCCCGGCACCGTCGGCGTCGGCTACAACACCATCCGCTTCGACGACGAGGTCACGCGCTTCCTGTTCTGGCGCAATTTGATCGACCCATATGCGCGCGAGTGGAAGAACGGCTGCGGCCGCTGGGACCTGCTCGACGTGGTGCGCATGACCTATGCCCTGCGGCCGGACGGTATCGAGTGGCCGCGCCACGAGGATGGCCGTCCGAGCTTTCGCCTCGAGCACCTGACGGCCGCCAACGGCCTGGCCCACGAGTCGGCGCACGATGCGCTGTCCGACGTGCGCGCCACCATCGCCCTGGCGCGCCTGATCCGCAGCAAACAACCGAAACTGTTCGATTTCTGCCTGGAACTGCGGCGGAAGGACCGGGTCGCCGCCGAGATGGGATTGCACCTGGAACCGGCGCTGCGCCAGCCCTTCCTTCACGTGTCGGGCATGTTCCCGGCGGAACAGGGTTGCCTGGGCCTGGTATGGCCGCTGGCCCAGCATCCGTCGAACAAGAACGAGATCCTGGTCTGGGATTGCCGCCACGATCCGTCGGAACTGTTCGGGCTCGACGTCGAGACGATCCGCCAGCGCATGTTCACGCGCAGCAGCGAACTGCCTGAAGGCGTGACGCGGCTGCCGATCAAGAGCGTGCACCTGAACAAGTCGCCGATGCTGGTCGGGAATTTGAAGACCCTGAGCCCGGCGATGGCCGAGCGCTGGGGCATCGACGTCGCCCAGCACCGCGCGCATGCCCAGCTGGCGGCGCAGGGGCCGGACATGGCGGCGGTGTGGGCGCAGGTGTTCAAGAAGCCTGCCGCTGTCGACGAGACCGATGTCGATGAGGATTTGTATGGCGGCTTCGTCGGCAACAACGACCGGCGCAAGCTCGATGCCATGCGCGGCGAAACGCCGGCGCGGCTGGCCGCCATGCAGGCGGCGTTCGAGGACGAGCGCCTGGTCGAGCTGCTGTTCCGCTATCGTGCACGCAATTTCCCGGAGACCCTGAACGAGGTGGAGATGGCGCGCTGGGAAGAGCACCGCGCGGCGCGCCTGTTCGATGGGGCGGGGAATGCGCGGACTGTGGACCAGTTGTTCGGGGAGATCGATGCGCTGTCGGAGACGGCGGATGAGCGGGCGCAGGTGATTCTGGGGGCGCTGTGCGATTACGTGGAGATGATTGCGCCAGAGCGGTATTGATCGTGATGGGTTTCGCGCGTTATTGGGGCTGTTGCCTGTGAGGGTGGTGGTGTTTTCAATCCGCGTGGGCACGAGTGCCCACCCTACGGGATGCGTTCCAGGCGAGTTCGAGCGAAACCCGAATTGGCGTAGTTCTCACGCTCGGACGAAACCTCATTTGGTTTCGTATGAACTCGCCGATAACGTCTCCTGTAGGGTGGGCACTCCGTGCCCACGCGGATTCAACCCACCACTAACGGATCAGGCAACAGCCCCACAAACCCTAACCGGTTTTACCCCCGATACCCATTGATCTCATCGCGCGTCTCGCGCGCCACCCTGCGCGCTGCCGCCGCGAAATCCTCGCCCGCTTCCGGCTTCGCATAAATAATCGCCCGCGAGGAATTGATCATCATTCCGGCCCCATCGGCGGTCCGCCCCGAACGCACGGTCGCCCCCACATTCCCACCCTGCGCGCCAATGCCCGGCACCAGCAGCGGCATGTCGCCAACAATGGAACGCACCTGCGCCAGTTCCTCCGGGAAGGTCGCCCCCACCACCAGCGCGCACTGCCCGTTGCGGTTCCACTTCTCCGCCACCAGCCTTGCCACGTGCTGGTACAGCGGCTGCCCGCCCACGTCGAGGAATTGCAAATCCGATCCGCCCGCATTCGAGGTGCGGCACAGCACGATCACGCCGCGGTCCGCCCATTCCATGTAAGGCTCGACCGAATCGAAGCCCATGTAGGGGTTGACGGTGACCGCATCCGCGCCATAGCGCTCGAAGGCTTCGCGCGCATACTGGTGCGCGGTGGCGCCGATGTCGCCGCGCTTGGCGTCCAGGATCAGCGGAATGTGGGGATAGGTCTCGCGCAGGTAGCGGCAGATTTCTTCCAGCTGGCTTTCCGCGCCGAGCGCGGCGAAATAGGCGATCTGCGGCTTGAAGGCGCAGGCCAGGTCGGCGGTGGCATCGATGATGGCCTTGCAGAAACGGACAATCCCGTCCGGCGCATCCTTCAGTTCGGCGGGAAAGCGCGCCAGGTCGGGGTCCAGGCCCACGCACAGGAGCGAATCGTTGCGGGTCCAGGCGGCGGACAGTTTATCGATGAAATTCACGGCAAGTCCTCTTCACGGTGTCATTGCAAACCCCGTATTTTACCTGCGCCGCAGCGCCGGCCGGCGCCGCCTGCCCGG
The DNA here is from genome assembly GCF_057801335.1 of Massilia sp. BAP21. Lineage (NCBI taxonomy): Bacteria > Pseudomonadati > Pseudomonadota > Betaproteobacteria > Burkholderiales > Oxalobacteraceae > Massilia > Massilia sp. BAP21. The sequence goes on along the minus strand of NZ_CM173596.1, from coordinate 3,531,862 downwards.
TCGTGCGACCGGCACTGCCGCTCTTGGGGTATATTTTATTCATTCGACAACTCGCCATGGACAAGCACATGATGACGTCTACCCTCTTCTCGCGCTGGGCCCGCCTGCTGGCCGGCGCCCTGCTGGCCGGCTCCCTGCTCTCGGGCTGCGGCTACAACGACTTCCAGACCAAGGACGAAGCGACCAAGGCCGCCTGGGGCGAAGTGGTCAACCAGTACCAGCGCCGCGCCGACCTGATCCCGAACCTGGTCAACACCGTGAAAGGCTATGCCTCGCACGAACGCGAAACGCTGGAAGCGGTCACGCGCGCCCGTTCGGCCGCCACCAGTTTCCAGATCACGCCGGAAGTGCTGAACAACCCGGAAGCCTTCCAGAAATTCCAGCAGGTGCAGGGTGAACTGTCGGGCGCCCTGTCGCGCCTGATGGCCGTGTCGGAAAAATACCCGGACCTGAAAGCGGACACCAGTTTCCGCGACCTGCAGTCGCAACTCGAAGGCACCGAGAACCGCATCACCGTGGCGCGCCAGCGCTACATCGCCTCGGTCCAGGACTACAACGTCACCGTGCGCAAGTTCCCGACCAATTTGACGGCGATGATGTTCGGCTACGACGCCAAGCCTTCGTTCACGGTCGAGAACGAAAAAGCGATCTCGACCGCGCCAACGGTCGACTTCGGCAAATAAGGCGCGTCGATGACCCTCCTGCGCAGCTTCTGGCTTTGCCTGCTGGCCATGACGCTGGCCGTGCTGGCGCCCACGCCGGCCCGGGCACAGCTGAAGGAAGTGCCGCCGCTGGCCGGTCACGTCACTGACGAGGCCGGCATGCTGGACGCCGACCAGCACGGGCGGCTGGAAGCCGTGCTGACCGACTACGAGGCGAAGACCGGCAGCCAGATCGCCGTGCTGCTGGTGAAGTCGACCGAACCGGAAGCCATCGAGCAGTTCGGCATTCGCGTGGCCGATGCCTGGAAGCTGGGCCGCAAGGGCGTGGACGACGGCGTGCTGCTGATGGTGGCGCGCGACAACCCGAGTTCCCTGCGCCGCTTGCGCATCGAGGCCGGACGCGGCGTGCAGGGTGTGCTGACCGATGCACAGTCGAAACGCATCCTGCAGGACACGATCGCGCCTCATTTTCGTCAGGAGCATTATTACGAGGGGCTGGTCGCCGGCGTCGGCGCCATCGCCACCCTGCTGAACCAGGAACAGTTCCCGGCGCCCAAGCAGCAAGCGCAACCCGCGCGCGTGCCCCAGGGCGATGGCGGCGGCGGCCTTGGCATCGTCGGCATCGTGCTGCTGGTGGTCGGCTTCAGCCTGGTGCGCTCGATGTTCCGCCCGCGCCGCACCCGCCTCTCGCGCGGCGGCTGGGGCAGCGGCGCCACCGGCTTCATCCTTGGTAACGTCCTTGCCAACATGGGCCGCAGCGGCGGCGGTGGCTTCGGTGGATTTTCGGGCGGTAGCGGCGGCTTCGGCGGAGGCGGATTCTCCGGCGGTGGCGGCAGTTTCGATGGCGGCGGCGCCTCGGGAGACTGGTGATGACACAAGAAACGGCAGGTTCCTTCGGCCAGCGCCTGGGCCGCGTGTTGCGCCACTGGCGCAGTACGAAAGCCGATGCGCGGCGCGCCTTCCCCGACGCCACCCTGGAAGCGGTGGCCCAGGCAATCACGGCCGGGGAGCGCACCCACCGCGGCGAGGTGCGCTTCATCGTCGAAAAGGCCTTGCCGGCCGACGAGATCTGGGACGGCGTCACCAACCGCCAGCGCGCCCTGGCCCTGTTCGCCGACTACGGCGTGTGGGATACCGAGGACAATTGCGGCGTGCTGATCTACGTAAACCTGGCCGACCACAAGGTCGACATCGTGGCCGACCGCGGCATCGACCGCAAGATCGATACCGGCACCTGGCAGACCGTGTGCCGCACCATGACCGAAGGCTTCCGGCGCGGCGAATTCCACCAGGCCGCGCTGGCGGCGGTCGAGCAGGTGAATTCGCTGCTGCGCGAGCACTTCCCGGCGGACGGCGAGCGCCCGAACGAACTGCCCGACCGCCCGATCATGTTGTAGCAGCAACGCCTACCTGCCGGCCTGCGTTCTCGCTACAATCTGGGCTTTCCAGACATCCTGAAAGCCCTGCCATGAAACTCGCCAACAAGACCGCCATCGTCACCGGAGCCAGCCAGGGCATCGGCCTGGCCTGTGCCCAACGCCTGGTGCGCGAAGGCGCGCGCGTGATGCTGGCCGACGTGCGCCCGGAAGGCGCCGCCGCCGCCGAGGCCTTGGGCGACGCCGCCCGCTTCATCGTGGCCGACGTCAGCCAGAAATCCGACGTCGACGCCCTGTTCGCCGCCACCCTGGAAGCCTTTGGCCACATCGACATCCTGGTCAACAATGCCGGCGTCACCCATGCCGCCGACTTCCTCGACCTCACCGAAGACGACTTCGACCGCGTGCTGCGCATCAACCTGAAATCGATGTTCCTGTGCAGCCAGGCGGCAGCGCGCGACATGGTCAAGCGCCGGAGCGGCTGCATCATCAACATGTCGAGCGTGAACGCCGAACTGGTAATCCCGAACCAGGTGCCCTACGTGGTGTCGAAGGGCGGCGTCAACCAGCTGACCCGGGTGGCCGCCGTCAGCCTGGCCCAGCACGGCATCCGCGTGAACGCGGTCGGCCCCGGCACCATTCTCACCGATCTGGCCAAGCAGGCCGTGCTCGGCAGCCCGCAGGCGCGCCACACCATCCTGTCGCGCACCCCGCTCGGCCGCTGCGGCGAACCCGAGGAAGTAGCGTCCATCGTCGCCTTCCTGGCCAGCGATGACGCCTCGTACATGACCGGCCAGACCCTGTACGCCGACGGCGGCCGCCTGCCGCTGAACTACACGGTGCCGGTGCGCGACGACGCGAACGCCTGAACCGGCGCAGGCAATGCAGCCTGCATACGGCCCCGCTAGTATTCATACTTCATATGTCTGGTATCTGTATTTGCAATTAGACACGTATGCCGCAACGCAGCATAATGGCACCTGTCTCCACTATTCTCCTCCAAGAAAATAGTTTTAAGCCCGCTCAATCAGCGGGCTTTTTTTTTGCGCTACAGTTTGATCGTGCTCAAACAACTCTTGGATGCCACCGAACGGATGCGTGCTTTCGCGTCTCATCTGGTAGACCAGCCAAACGCTGCCGCGTTCCCATAACCACACATGAGCTTGCGCTGTGTCATGCCTGCGTCACAAACCCTGCCTATACTGGATTCATCTGCGGTACACGCAACCGATATGCGTGACGGCAGACAGGTGTGCAACGCAATCGCGCTGCACACCCACCGAACAGCGTCTCTTGGCCCGATCTTGGGTTGTGCCCGCCACCTCTCTCCCGGCGGGCATTTTTTTTAGCGCTGTCACCGTTAGCTATGGATGAGGATGAACTGCTGAGCTTAGTCGCGGTCCAAGCCGTATCGCCATCGATACGGGTCGACCATGAAAGCGCCTCGCTTCACCAAGTGGTTCGCAGCCTTGCCCGCACTGAACCAGCCTCAGCGGCTGCAGGTTCTCGACGCGCTGCGGCCGGCGGCCGGGCTGCACCAGGTGCTCGCGCTGATTCAACAATGCAGATCCCCCGGGCGCCGCTGTCCGCATTGCCAGTGCGAACGCTGGCACCGGCATGGCCACGCGAACGACCTGCAGCGCTACCGCTGCTGCGCGTGCCGGCGCACCTTCAACGATCTGACCGGCACGCCACTGGCGCGCCTGCGGCTCAAAGAGAAATGGCTCGATTATATCGAGGCGCTGCGTGCGTCAAGCCCGGTGCGCGCGGCAGCCGCCGGCATCAAGGTGCACCGTAACACCGCCTTCCGCTGGCGCCATCGCTTCCTGGACCGGGTGAAGGACGACCGGCCAGCACGCCTGAGCGGTATCGCCGAGGCCGACGAGATGTTCATCCTGGAATCGCAAAAGGGGGCGCGCAAGCTCGACCGGCCAGCGCGTAAACGGGGTGGCGTTGCCGGCAGGCGCGGCATCTCACGCGAGCTCGATTGCATCCTGGTGGCGCGCGATCGCAACAAGCAGACCATCGATGCCGTCACCGGGCGCGGCGCCATCAGCAAAGCCCAGCTCGAGCGCCACCTGCTGCCCTTTCTCGACCGGGACGTCCTGCTCGTGACCGACGCGAACGCAGCTTATCGTGCTTTTTCCCGTGCACATGGCATTGCGCACCAGGCCGTCAATGTCAGCGCCGGCGAGCGTGTACGCCAGGGCGCGCACGGCGCGATCCACGTTCAGAACGTGAACGGCTATCACGGGCGTTTGCGCGAGTGGCTACTGCCCTTTCACGGCGTTGCGTCGCGCTACCTACCGAACTACCTGGGCTGGCGCCGGATGCTCGATGGTGGCAAGATTACTTCTGCCGATCAATTGCTTCGCCTTGCAATCGGACCCATCCACAGCAAACAGTGACAGCGCCTTTTTAGGTGCATCGCAACGCAAAAAATCGGGAAGCTTGCGCCTCGCGCACATTTGACTATGATGAAGTTCGCGCCTCGTTGCGGCGCGCCCGGTGCGTACCGCAACGTGCGTCAAGCCAACCAGAATAGGGAGCCGGACCGATGAATTTTCAATCACCTGAAAGCCAGAACCCGCAGCCATCCTCCAGCCGCCGCCGCAGCAATGGCGCCGACCACCTGATTCTCCGCGAACTCAACCCGCACGTCGTGATCGACCATGCCGAGGCCGGGCAGGCCGCCCTGACCCTCATGACCTTCGGCAGCGTGCGCGAATGTTGTCCCAAGTGCCAGCAGGGCAGCCTGAAGCTGGTCCTGCGCCAGTCCTCGGTGCGCATGGCGCACCTGTTCTGCGCCGAATGCGAAAGCTGTTTCGACGCCCGCTACGCCGACGGCGAACCGGCACTGACCATCTGACGCGCTCCGGCATACCGGCGGCTGCGCGCATGCGCGGCCGCGCACATGATATGGTTGACGTTTTGCCAGCACGTCGACCATGCCTTCCCTCCTCTATTTCCTCCTGCTTGATGCGCGCCTGCGCACGCTGCGCCGTGCCGGCGCCATCGCCTTGTTCCTGGCAATCGTGATTGCCGGCTCGATTCCCGGCGCGCGCGCCGACATCGGCCACTACGCCTCGGGCGTGATCCTGCATTCGCTGGCCTATGCGACGCTGGCCCTGCTCTGGTACACCGGCAGCCGCGGCAGCGCCGCCGCGCGCAGCCTGGCGGCCGTGGCCACGATCGCCGCGATGGGCGCCATCGACGAGTTCGTGCAAAGTTTCTTCCCCTACCGCGGCGCCGACGTGCACGACTGGCTGGTCGATTGCTGCGCGGCCATCGTTACTTGCGCCATCCTGTCGCTGGTCTTGCCAAAAGCCGAGCTCGAACGTGCCTGAGTAAATTTTCCCTGAGTTTCATGCTCTTTCCTCAGCGTTGATCTGGCTCAGTGCCAACCCGAGTCAGCTGGAACGTCGCGCCCGTTCGCCTCTCTTACCGGGGTGGCAGACGACATCGTCACGCATACCCACTGACAAAATCCAACCAAGGAGTCGATCATGAACCAAAAACACCAAAGCGTGGTCTTGGCGGGCTTGCTGGCCATGGCGCTCGGCCTGGCCGGCTGCGCCGGCATGCGCGGCGGCAGCGAGGGCGCCAGCGGCAGCTCGGGCAGCAGCGCCACCGGCAGCGGCACGGAGAGCGGCGGCATGTCGGGCACCGGCGCCGGCACCGGCACGGGCGGTTCCGGCAGCTGGGGCAGCGGCAGCTCGGGCTCGTCGGGAACCTCGGGCACATCGGGAAGCTCGGGCAGCGGCATCGACCAGTCGGGGTCCTCGGGGTCCTCGGGTAGTTCCGGCACCTCGGGCAGCTCCGGTACGTCCGGCAGTTCCGGCTACGACCAGTCGGGTTCGGGCAGCTCCGGCGCCTCGGGCAGCTCCGGCAGCGGCGCCTCCAGTTCCGGCGGCACTACCGGCAGTGTCAGCATGGGCGAAGGCAGCTCGGCCGGGGCCGCAAGCGATAGCGCCACGGGCAGCGCCCAGGGCGGCACGGGCGCCGGCGCAGCTACCGCATCGGGCGCCAGCCCGAACAGTACGGTGGTCGCGATCGAACTGGTGCCGCGCCCCAGCGGCAGCATCGGCGGCGGCACGGTGGCCGGCGCCGCGGTGGGCAGCAGCGGCAGCGGCGCCACGGGCAGCTCGATGGCGTCGGACCGCGTCTACCGCGTCACCCTGCGCATGGACGACGGCAGCACCCAGATCGTCACCCAGGAAACCACGCCGGACTTCCGCAGCGGCGACCGCGTGAGCCTGAACGGCGGCGTGATCGGGCGCTGACAGGCTTGCAGCATGGTAGGGCTGGGCCGTGCAGGCAAGGTGCGCCTGCGCGGTCCCGGTCACGGTCACGGCCCGGGCGGCGGCTTCGAGGCGGCCGGTTCAGTACACGCGTTCCACCAGATAACCGCGCTGCGCCAGCAAGGCCGGCAAGCCATTCTCGCCCAGGAGGTGCAGCAATCCAACGCCGACGAAGATCACCCCGCCTCTTCCCATCAGGGTGTCGATGTGCGCCGCCATGTCCGGGTTGCGCCGGCCCAGCAGCTTGCGCCGCGTGAAGTCGGCAATGGCGCCGCCGCCAGCCGTGGCGTCGGGCAGCAGCGCGTCGAGCTCGGCCACGTTGCCCGAGCGCCAGGCTTCGATCACGCGCCCGGCACGGCGCAGGGCGCTGCCGTTTTCCAGGCCATCGAGCGTTTCGCACAGGTAGCGTTCGGATTCGATGTCATTCATGCTGTCGAACAGCGCCAGCTGGGCTTCCGCGCTTTCCAGCTCGGCCACCCGGGTGCCGCGCCGCCGCGCCTGCGCCAGCAGCACCTGCTCGACACCGTCGCTGCGGCGGAAACCCTCGCGCTCCAGGCGCATGCCCAGCAGCAAATTGGCCACCAGCCAGGGTTTCAGGTGCGCCATGCTGGCCAGGCTCACGCCTTGTGCGTGCAAGGCCGTGCGCAGGCGCGCCAGCGTCTCCGGGCTCAGGCGCCGCCGCAGGTCGCCGCCGGCCGGATAGCGGCCGTGCAGGTCGACCGCGCGCAGGAAGGCCGCGTCGGCGGCTGTATCGAGCTCGACCACCAGGCGGTCGGCGCCGGCCAGCGCACGCTCGGCTTCCGGCGCCAGGGGATAAAACGAGCGCTGCCCGACGTGGATGGTGCCGAACAAATAGGCCACGCGGCCGTGCCCGCTGATACGGTAGAAGCCGCCCTGGTGCCGGGCACGCACCGGGGCCGGGCCGTCGGCCTGGGGCGCGTGCACGGCATACTCCTGCGCCGCCAGCGGCCCGGCCTGCGCCGGAACGCCGTGCGCCGCCGCCAGCATGCCGGCCAGGAGCGCCAGGCGCCTGGCCCGTGCCGGGACGGACTCCGATGCCGGGCGTGATCCAAAACGTGATGCAAAACGTGATGCGGCCCGCACGATGCGCATCAGCGTGACCCACCTGCCGCCGCACGACGCCTCCAGCGAGGCATCCAATAACGCATCCATACGCCTGCGTGGGCAAATCGGCGGCCCGCCCTCAGGCCGCCCCGGCGCGCCGTACCGGCGTGCTGGCCGCTTCCTCCTCGGCCTGCGCCGCTTCGGCATAGGCGGCGTCGAGCAAGCCGGCCATGGCCTGCGCCGTGCGCTCCCAGGAGGTGCGCGCCACCTGCTCGCGCATCGCCGCCGTCCTGGCTGCGCGCTCGGACGGTTCCAGCGCCAGCGCTTCGGCACAGGCCACGCCGAATTCCTGGGCGCCGGCCGCGATCGCCACCACGCCGCCATACGGCCCGACCACGTCGGCAATCGGCGTGCTGACGATTGGCAGCTCGGCCGCCATGTATTCGAGCACCTTGGTCGGGCTGATGAAGCGCGTGGCCTCGTTGATGGCAAACGGCATCAGGCAGACGTCCCAGCCCGCCAGGAAGCGCGGCAGGTCGGCATAGTCGCGCTGGCCCAGGTAATGGATGTTCGGACGGCGCGGCAGCTCGTCCTCGGTGATCTTGACCACCGGCCCGACCAGCACCAGTTGCCAGTCGGGATAGTCGTCGGCCAGCGCCGCCACCAGCGCCAGGTCGACGCGCTCGTCGATGACGCCGTAGAAACCGAGGCGCGGCCCCGGGATGTGTTCCTGGTCCGGATGGCTGGCGACCGCGCCCTGGGCCTGGGCGAAGTGCTCGACGTCGACGCTGCTCGGGAAGCAGTGCACGTTCGGATGGCGGTGGCGCTTGGCCTCGTACAGGCTGGGGCCGCCGGCAAACACCAGGTCGGCCAGGTTGAGCAAGGCCGACTCGCGCTGCAGCAACTGGCGTGGCGCTTTCTTGAAGGATGCCAACTCGTCCATGCAGTCATAGACCACCAGGCGCGGCGTGAGTTCCTGCAGCAGCGGCAGCGCCATCGGCGTATAGAACCAGGCGATCGGCATCTCGCCCGGCGGCAGCAGGTCCGCCAGCAGCGGCGCCACCAGCGCGATCTGGTCGTCGTGGAAGCCAGGCAGGTCGAGCGGCGTACGCGGCCGGCAAACGGTGACGTTGGGAAGCGGTTCGGAACGCTCGAGCCGGGCCGTCCCGGCGGCGTCGTGCAGCGGCTCCTCGACAATCACGATGCGGTAATGCCGGGCCAGCCGCGTCAGCAGGTGCTGCGGCCTTTGAAACACGAAATCCCAGCGCAAGTGGCTGAATACGACGATCGTCACCATGATCACTCCTTTCGCGCCCCTCGGGGCGGGTGGTCGGTTATGGAATCCTTCGCTGCTGCGCCCGACCACCCGTGCGCTCGAAGGCGCACTGTCATGCAGGATCTGGTCCGCGCTCCTCCTTGTCTTGCTCGCCGTCGCTGGCAGGCTGCAGCGCCGCATTGCGCGTGGCCGCCGAGATCACCTCGAACGGCAGCTTCGGCGTGCGGTCGGCGTTCAGCAGGCCGTTCGCTTCCTGGAAGGTGTCGGCGAACTGCGTGTAGCAGAAGCCGGCGAACATGAAGGTCTCGTTCACCACCTTCAGCAGCGAGCGGTACAGGTTGTGGAAGCCGTCGGCCGTGGTCGAACGCGAATAACCCCAGGTGCCCTCTTCCGGCTCGCCCTTGGTGTCGAAGGCGATGCCGCCGAACTCGGTCAGCACGATCGGCTGGCCGCGGTGCGGGAAGCCGTCCAGGGTCAGGATGCGCCCGCCCGGACGGCGCTGGTCGAACAGGGTGCGCACCGGGTCGCTCACCTCGTAGCGCGCCTTGACCTTTTCCGGATCGCAGTCGTAGTCGTGGATGCCGAGGATGTCGGTGGCCGAGGCTTCCCAGCCGTCGTTGCCGATCACCGGCCGCGTCGCATCGAGCGTGCGCGTCAGGTGGTACAGCGCCTCCACGGCGTTCCGGTGCGCCTGGGTCAGCGTCAGGTTCGGCACGCCCCAGGATTCGTTGAACGCCACCCAGACGATGATGCAGGGATGGCTGTAGTCGCGCTCGATGGCTTCGGTCCATTCGCGCACCATGCGCGTGATGGCGCGCGGGCTGAAGCGGTAGGCCGAGGGCATCTCTTCCCACACCAGCAGGCCGAGTTTATCGGCCCAGTACAGGTAGCGCGGGTCCTCGATCTTCTGGTGCTTGCGCACGCCATTGAAGCCCATCAGCTTGGCCAGTTCGACGTCGCGCTTCAGGTGCTCGTCGGACGGGCCTGTGAGGAAGGACTCCGGCCAGTAGCCCTGGTCCAGCACCAGGCGCAACTGGTATGGCCTTCCATTGAGCATCAAACGGTCGCGGTTGATCGCGAACGAGCGCAGCGCCGTGTACGAGCGGATGCGGTCGACCACGCGGTCGCCGCAGCGCAGCGTCACTTCGGCGTCGAGCAGGGTCGGCCGCTCGGGGCTCCACAGCAGTTCGTTGCGCGAGTCGTCGATGCCGGGGTCGGACAGTGCGATCTTGCGATTCGCCTCGCCGCCCAGCAGCTTGTAGTGGTCGTCGGCCAGCAGGTGCTCGCCATGCCAGATCTTGACTTCGACGAACATGTCCGGCTGAATCTGGCCGCCGGCGAAGACTTCGCAGCCGATCTCGAAGGTCTCGAAGATCGGCGTCCACTTCAACTTGGCGATATAGGTCTTGTCGACCTGCTCGAGCCACACGGTCTGCCAGATGCCGGTGGTGCGCGGATACCAGATCGAGTGCGGTTCCAGCAGCCAGTCCTGCTTGCCGCGCGGCTTGGCCAGGTCGGCCGGATCGTCTTCCACGTACACGGTCACCACCTGCTGACCATCGGCCTTCAGGGCCGACGTGATGTCGGCCGAAAACGGCGTATGGCCGCCCTCGTGCTCGGCCACCAGCTGGCCGTTCACCCACACGCGCGCCGAATAGTCGACCGCGCCGAAGTGCAGGATGGTGCGGCCTTCGGTCGGGGTGACGGTGAATTCGCGCTGGTACCAGCAGACCCGGTGGAAACCGGTGTCGCCGATGCCGGACATCTGGGTTTCGGGTGCGAACGGCACCTCGATCTCATGCGTCCACTGCGCCACGTCGCCCGGCAGCTTGTAGCGCATCTCGTCGTCGAAGCAGAAGCGCCATTTGCCGTTCAGGCTGGTCCAGTCGTCGCGGACCAGTTGCGGGCGGGGATATTCGAATTGACTCATCGTTTTCCTTTCATTCAGCCGTTACTAGCAGGAACCGGGATCAGGAGCTGCCCCTGCCGTCCGTCCTTGTTGTTGTAAGCATCCACTGCAGCCTGCCCTGCCTGCGCGCCCATGCCGGCGCGGCACAGGGCCACGCAGGCGCCGCCGAAGCCGGCGCCGGTCAGGCGCGCGCCGAACACGCCGTCCTGCTGGCGCAGCAGTTCGCACAGTTCGTCGAGCTCGGGGATCGACACTTCGTAGTCGTCGCGCAGGCTGGCGTGCGAATCGTTCATCAAGGCACCGAAGCGCTCGGCGGAGACGCCCTTCACCGCTTCGAGCACGCGCAGGTCTTCCAGCACCACGTGGCGCGCGCGGCGCCGGATCGGTTCGGGCAGGTCTTCGACCAATGCCGGATCGGTGACGTCGCGCAGCGCCTGCACGCCCAGCTTGCGCGAGGCTTCCTCGCACTCGGCGCGGCGCTCGTTGTACTTGCTGCCGGCCAGCTTGCGCGCGATGCCGGAGTCGATCACGATGATCTCGGCATCCTTCGGCAGGGGCGCCAGGCGGTGCTCCAGCGAGCGGGCGTCGATGAACAGCATATGGCCCTCGTCGGCCAGGCTGGACGCCATCTGGTCCATGATCCCGCAGTTCACGCGGGCGTATTCGATCTCGGCGCGCTGGGCGATGCGCGCCAGCTTGACGTCGTCGAGCTCAAAACCCAGCAGCTCGCGCAGCGCACGCAGGGTCGCCACTTCCAGCGCCGCGCTCGACGACAGGCCGGAACCCACCGGCACGTCGGTCGACACCCAGATGCGCAGCGGCGGCACCTGCACGCCCTCGGCCTCGACCAGGCGGATGCAGCCCTCGATGTAGCTGCCGAAGCCGCTCGGCGCACTGCCGTCGGGGGCGAAGGTCACGTTCGCGTCGAGCGTGCTCGAATAGAAATGGAAATGGCCGTCGCCGCTGCGGCTCATCGCCACCGTGGTGCGCTGGGGCGTGGCCACCGGCAGCATGAAGCCATCGTTGTAGTCGGTATGCTCGCCCAGCAGGTTCACGCGTCCGGGTGCGGATGCATTGACCTCGGGCGCGCCGCCGAAGAAGGAGTCGGTCGTGAGCATCAGATCATCTCCAGCCAGAGTGGACGCTGGCGGCCGTGCACGTTCGCGGCAGGCCACTGCGGGTCACAGGTTAAGTTTTCCAGTCCCTGCGGGCCGAGGAGGAAGGTGTCCTCGATCTTGATGCCCGCAAAGCTGGGGTTGAACGCAAAGGCCATGCCGGGTTCGAGCCCGGTAGCCGTGCTCGGCGTGGCCACGATCTCGCGCGCCAGGTAGCCGGTGATGCCGCCCTGGTGGTGCTCGTTCAGGGCCTCGGCGCGGTCCGCATGCTTGTAGGCTGCGTCAAAAGCGTGGTACACGGCCGAGAGCGACTTGCCCGGCTCCACCGCGCTCAGGCCGGTGGCCTCGACTTCCATCAGCGCGCTTTGTTCCTGTGGCGCCTGGCCGAAGCTGACGAAGCGCGTCAGGTTCGCGTACAGCCCGTGGCGGCGCGCGCAGAACACCAGCATCGCCCGTTTGCCGATCGGCTCGTGGGTCGGCACCGGGTGGCGGTACAAGGGCAAGCGGCGCTCGCCGGCCGCCAGCACCAGGGCCGGGTGGATGCCGCGCCGCCACAGGGCATGCGCCCCGGCGCCGGCCAGCTGGTATTCGGTCCAGTCGGGGCGCGCCGCGCGCAGCACTTCGCTCATCGCCGCGGCTGCTTCGCGCCCCAGGGCGCGGTAGCGCATCTGCTCGGCCTCCCCCAGCACCAGGCGGCGCAGGCGCAGCGCGTGCGGCAGCGGCTGCTCGCCGTTGTGCGGACGGTCCGACAGCACGCTGGCGTCGCCCGCCAGGCCGAGCACGTAGCGTTCGCGCAGCTCGACCTGGGCCCAGGGCGAGGCGTGGAAGCTGAAACCGGCCGGTATCTCTTCCTCGCGCAGGCGCGCAAGCTCGATCTCGTCGGTGAGGATGACGGCTTCGTCCTGGGTCACCAGCACTTCGGCCACGCCGGTCTCGGCGCATTGCAGCACCGCGCTGGAACCGCCGGCCGTGACCCAGGCGAACCAGTCGATGCCGCGCAAGCGGATCGCCGCGGCGCCCGCCTTATTCAGGCATTCGCGCAGCAGCGCCAGCTTGGCCTGCACCTCCGCCGAGCGCAGTTGCAAGGCTTCGCTCATGCGTCCTCCTCGAGCGACACCTGCACCGCCTGCAGCTCGGCGGCCGTGTTCTCGGGCAGCACGTCCATTGCGAACATGCCGGCGCCGAGCTCGGTGCCGGCCAGGTATTTCAGGCGCTCGCGCGAGCGGTAAGGCGGGTAGAACTGGGCGTGCAGCTGGGTTTCCGGATGCTCCATGCCGTCGGTCGGCGCCTGGTACCAGGCCATCAGGTAAGGGAAAGGCCGGTTCCACATGGTTTCGTACTTCAGCAGCACGGTCTTGAGCGCGCGCGCCAGGCTGGTGCGCTGCGCGTCGGACAGCGACGCGAAGTCCTTGCACGGCGCGCTCGGCATCACCCACACCTCGTAGGGGTAGCGGGCGCAGGCGGGCACGAAGGCGATCGCGTGCTCGTCCTCGAACAGCACGCGCCGGCCATCTTCCGATTCCTTCTTCGCCATGTCGCACAGCAGGCTGGTGCCATGTTCGAGGTACCAGTCGCGCTCCTGGGCCAGCATGCGCTCGGGCACCTGTGGGATGAAGGGATAGGAATAGATCTGGCCGTGCGGATGGTGCAGGGTCACGCCGACTTCGCTGCCGCGGTTCTCGAAGGGCAGCACGTACTGGATGTGCGGCTGCGCGCCGATGCGCGTGGTGCGGTCGCCCCAGACCTTGAACAGCAATTCGATGCGCGACAGCGGCAGGTGCACCAGGGCCGCGTTCGGGTCTTGCGTGAAGACCACCACTTCGCAGTGGCCGTTGGCGGGCGCGGTCGGCACCGTCAGGCTTGGCGGGTCGTGCGATTCCAGCGCCAGCGAGGGGAAGCGGTTGTCGAAGACAGCCACTTCATAGTCGCCCTGGGGCAGCTCGGTGGGATTCGCGGGGTCGGTCGTGACCGCCAGCGGGTTGTACTGGGGTGGCGGCTGGAAGGTGCGGTTCTGGCGGAACCCTGCGTAGGTCACCCACTCGCCGCGCAGGGGGTGCCAGCGCAGGTGCGGGTTTGCGTTCATCGGGTCGGGGAAAGGACTGGGCGCGATGAGCCCGTCCGGAATCGGCTGGTTGCTGTAGAGGGTAAGGGGTCGTCCGTCGGGCTTGGTCAGTTCTTTGCTGTACATGGCTTCGCTAATGTCGGGCAGTCCACAAACATTCGCAGGCACGGCAGGCCCTGCAAACGCGGCTAGGGAACGATCCTAACATGGCGTTTTCACCACACTTTCTGGAGGGAACAGAGGGATTTTCCGCTGGTTAATGACTCATTGGAAGCGGACCAAAGGAATTGCTGCAGGTGCGTAGTGCGCTCCTATGAAGAGCGGGGGGAATGGCTGGGTTGGCTTCGTCAAAGATGCAATCTTGTAGGTCTAAGCCTACAAAACGAATGGCAGTATTGACACGGCGCGGGGAGAAAAGCTCTTACAAGCTCAACAGGGTGAGATGTGGGGTTTTGTAGGGTGGGCACTTGTGCCCACCTGGATCACCCTTCGAATCAACGGGGTGCTGAATTCAGCGTCCTATTTCAGACGCCGCGTGGCATCAATCGATGAGACCGCGTGGGCTCAGGAGCCCACCCTACGAAAAGCGATGATTCACCGTTTCGATCAAGCCAGCTTTACTTGGCCAGCTCGGCCAGTACCGCCGTGTACATCTGCAAATTGAGCAGCAGCTGCTTGAGCGTGATGAATTCGTGCTCCGAGTGCCCGGTGTACACCTTGCCCGGCATCGCCGGCCCGAAGCTCACCGCGTTCGGGAACAGGCGCGAATTGGTGCCGCCGCCGATCGCCACCGGCTTCGGGTCCTTGATGCCGGTGAAATAGGAGAACACGTTCATCAGCACCGGCAACTGCGGCGCATCCTTGCGCACCCAGGGTTCGCCCGTGCGTACCGTGATGTTGGCCAGCTCCATGTTGCGGCCCTGCCACTGCGCCAGCGCCGCATTCACCTCGTTCGTCAGCTGTTCGATGCTCTTGCCTTGCGGGCGGCGCAGATTGATCGAGACCTCGATGCCGTCCTCGCGCTGCTTGATCACGGTGGGCGCCACCGTCATCGGCCCCATGAAGCTGTCGCGGTAGGCGATCGCGCCGAACTTCTCGCCGTACAGGCCCGTGCCCACCAGCTCGTTCAGGTAGTTCACGACGCCGCCGGCCGTGGTGTTCGGCCAGGTGCGCACGGCCAGCGCGTCGGCCAGCATGGCAATCGCGTTCACGCCGTCTTCGGGCTTGGACGAATGCGCGGACAAACCGTTGGCCGTCACGTGCAAGTCGTTCCCCTTGCGCTCGAACGTGTAGCGCATGCCCTCCTGCTTCGCGCCGCGGGCCTTGATCTGGGCTTCCAGCGCCGGCGTGGCGTTGGCGACGACCGCGCTGGCGTCTTCCGGAATCTGGCTGCCGAAGAAGCCGCCGGCAAAGGCGACGATCTGCGGCTCGCCCGCAGGCACCGCGTCCGGCGCCGTCTTCGGGATCGTCACCGCGATGGTGCCCGAGGCCTTTTCGGCCACCACGGCCGGATACTCGGCGTCGAGCGTGATGCTCACCTGGGGCGGCTCGTGGGTCTTGAGGAAGTCGACCAGCGGCTGCCAGTTCGATTCCTCGCCCATGTACACATACAGTTCGATGCGTTTCGAGAGCGGCAGCTGCTGGTCCTTCAGCGCCTTCATCGCATACAGCGCGGTGGCGATCGGGCCCTTGTCGTCCTCGGCGCCGCGCGCCAGCAGCTTGCCCGGTTCGCTGGTCTGATCCAGCACGAAAGGCGACTTCTTCCACTTCTTCGGATCGACCGGCTGCACGTCGCCGTGAGTCACGACGCCGACGCGTTCCGTGCCCTGCCCCATGCCGACGACCACCACCCAGCCATGGTCGGCGAAGTCGAAACCGAGACGGTCTGCCTCGCTTTTCAGGTAGGCCTTGAAGGCGATGTGCTGCGGGTCGCGGTCGGACGGCACGTTCGGGTCGGCCACCGTGTTGTAGCTGACCAGTTTGCCCAGGGTGTCGACCACCGCGGTACGGTAGGTCGTGACGGCGTACTTGGCGGCCTTGACGGCGGCGTCGCTTGGGGCGGCGGCGGTGGATTTCGTGTCGGGTTTGGCAGTTACGCTGTCCTGGGGTGCGGCGACGGCATGCGCCGCGCAGGCCAGCAGCAGGCTGGCGAGTATCGTTCTTTTCATAGGTGCCATAGTCTCCATTGCAAAGGCGCAACGAGTCTAGCACAGCACCCTGCGGCGAGTTAGCGCGCAATCCGCGCGTTTTCCGCTATCGTAACGATCATCCAAGCACACTGAGAGCCCACCATGAGCGACAAGACCGTCACCCGGGTCCACCCCGCCCTGCGCGACGACATCGGCGACCTGATCACCCAGCGCCCTGTCCCCAGCGCCCACCTGGACCAGGTCGATCCCTTCCTGTTCCTGAACCACCACGGCCCCCAGACCTACCCGCCGCACAACCGCGGCCTGCCTTTTGGCCCGCACCCGCACCGCGGCTTCGAGACCGTCACGTTCATCCTGGAGGGCATGCTGACCCACAAGGACAGCGCCGGCCACGAGAGCATCATCCGCGCCGGCGGCGTGCAGTGGATGACGGCCGGCAGCGGCCTGATCCATGCCGAGATCTCGCCGCGCGAATTCCTGGAGACCGGCGGCCCGCTGGAAATCCTGCAGCTGTGGGTGAATTTGCCGCCGCACCTGAAGATGACCCAGCCAGCCTATACCGGCCTGCAGAAGGACCAGATCCCCGCCCTGTCCCTGGACGACGGCAAGGCCACCATGCACCTGGTCTCCGGCACCTGGGACGGCACGACCGGCCCGGTGGAGTCGCTCACCGGCGTCTTCATGAGCACGATCGAACTGCGTCCCGGCGCCAGCCTGCGCATCGGCGACATGGCGCGCCGCAGCGTCTTCCTGTACGTGGTGCGCGGCGCCGCCCAGGTCGGCAACTACGAGGACCGCGTCGGCGCCTTCCACCTGGTCGAGCTGAGCAGCGACGGCGACGAAATCCTGCTGTCTTCGGCCGAAGGCGCGCTGGTGCTGTTCGGCCACGCCGAGCCGATCGGCGCGCCGGTGGTGTCGCACGGGCCCTTCGTGATGAATTCGCGCGCCGAGATCGAGCAGGCGATCCGCGACTACCAGGCGGGCAAGTTCGGGGCGCCGATGTAATCGCCCCCTGTCACAGTAGATGCAACGCAGCCGTGGCGCTGCGTTTGCGCGCGCTGCGCTAGAGTGAACGGGTCCCTACTTTTGCGAGACCCGAGCATGCAAGCAGCGCCCATCCCCCTGGTGGCCACCACCCGTGGCTACCCTTCCGCCGGCTACACGATCGAGAACGTGCACGCCGGTTCGGTCGCCGTCGTCGACGCCTCCGGCCGCCTGGTCGCCTGGGCCGGCGACCCGCACTACCAGACCTTTACCCGCTCCGCCCTGAAGCCCTTCCAGGCCCTGCCCTTCCTGCTGTCCGATGGCCCGAACAAGTTCGGCCTGGCCCAGGAAGAACTGGCGCTGCTCTGCGCCAGCCATTCCGGCGAAGAAAAGCATTTGGCCGGCGTACGCTCCATCCTCGGCAAGATCGATGTGGGCGCCGAGCACCTGGAATGCGGCTGCGGCGTGCCCCTGTATTACGACTTCGTGAACCTGCCGGCGCCGATCGACCGCCAGTGGACGCCGGTGCACCACAACTGCTCGGGCAAGCACAGCGGCTTCCTGGGCTGGTGCCGCCTGCACGGCGTGCCGACCGCGCACTACGTCGACCCGGACCACCCGCTGCAGCGGGCGATCCGCGCCAGCCTGGCCGATGCCGTCGACCTGCCGGAGTCCGCCATGCCGACCGGGATCGACGGCTGCTCGGCGCCGAACTACGCTCTCCCCTTGTCGAAACTGGCCCACCTGTATGCGCGCCTGGGGCAAGGCGGAAAGGACGCGCGCCTGGGCGGCGCTCTCGGCCCGCTGTTCGACGCCATGACCGGCCACCCGGACATGGTCTCGGGCACCGAGCGCAGCGACCTGGTGATCATGACCGCCGGCGACGGCGACTGGGTGGCAAAGGTCGGCGCCGACGCGGTGCAGGCCATCGGCATCCGCTCGGCCGGCATCGGCATCGCCATCAAGATCGCCGACGGCAACAGCCGCGGCATGCACACCGTGACCTACAACGTGCTCGACCAGCTCGGCCTGCTCGACGACGCCAAACGCACCGTGCTGGAACGCTTCCGCCGCCCGGAGATCCGCAACGCGCGCGGCACGCTGGCGGGCGACATCCGGCCGCTGTTCACGCTGCAGCGCGCCTGAGCCGTTCCTTGCAGTATCGTACGCAGGCAGAGCCGGCTTCCGTTCTAGGATAAGACCATCGTATTCGATGGAGCCTGACAATGACCCAGCCCTGCCTGACCACGGCGTGGCGCTCGCTGCGCGCCTTTGTTCTGCTGCCGCTGCTGCTACTGACCGGTTGCGCCACCGCGCTCTCGCAAAGCGAAGCGCAGGCGGTGGCCGGCAAGACCTATGTCGTCACCGGCGCCTCCAGCGGCTTCGGGCGCGGCGTCGCCCTCAAGCTGGGCGCGATGCGCGCCAACGTGGTGCTGGCCGCGCGCCGCACGCAGGTGCTGGAAGAAGTGGCGGCCCAGGTGAAAAGCGCCGGCGGCACGCCGCTGGTGGTGACCACCGACGTCGCCAACCCGGACGACGTGGAACGCCTGGCCGCCGCCACCGTGCAGCGCTTCGGCCGCATCGACGTCTGGATCAACAATGCCGGCGTGGGCGCGATCGGCGAATTCGAGAAGATTCCCCTGGCCGACCATGCGCGCATCGTCGACGTCAACCTGAAGGGCGTGATCTACGGCAGCCACGTGGCGCTGCGCCAGTTCCGCCAGCAGGGCGGCGGCAAGCTGGTGAACATCGGCTCGGTCGAAAGCGAAATCCCGCTGGCCTACCACGCCACCTATGCTTCGACCAAGGCCGCCATCCTGAGCCTGGGCCGCGCCCTGCGCGAAGAGCTCCGCCTGGGCGGGCAGCGCAACATCGCGATTGCCACCGTGCTGCCGTGGGCGGCCGATACGCCCTTCTTCGACCATGCCGCCAACTACACCGGCCGCGCGCCGCGCATGGCGTGGATGGACGATCCGGACAAGGTGGCCGACATCATCGTGCGCGCGTCCGTGTATCCGCGCGAGGAAGTGCCGGCCGGGTGGAAGGCGCGCGGGGCCTACTGGTCGCACCGGATTACGCCGGACGTGACCGAGCGCCTGTCGGCGAATATCGCCCATGCGGAGCAGTTCGAAAAGGCGGGGCCGGCGCAAAATGGCAGCAATGCCGTGCATCAGCCGACGGCGGGCGGGACCGGTGTCGACGGCGGCGTGCGGGCGCGGATGGAGCGGGAAGACGCGGCGCGCAAGGCCGGACAGTAGGATCAGTTGGTATCGCCGACCGTACGGTGGGGTCTTTGAGGCCGGGGGCCTCAAAGACGAAGTGCCCACGCGGAACGCGCCGCTATGTCGGCGTTGTTTTCTGCGGGCTAGCGGATCATTGCCAGCGTCTCCAGATGATCATTCCGAGACGTTTCGACATGCGCGCGATACGTCATCCACCAACGCCATCACCATGCATCCTTCCGCGTGGGCACGGAGTGCCCACCGTACGGTCACCGTTACCACCGCAATGCCGCCGCGGTCATTCAATCATCCGCCTGATCATCCCCGCCAGCGGCTCCAGCACCGCATCGTCCTGCCAGTACGCGCTGTGCGACAACGGATTCCAGCTCTTGAGCATCCAGTTCACCGCCCCCTGCCCCGCATTGATCGCCCGGTCTTCCACCAGCACCCGGTAGTCCTCGGACAAGGGCTGCAGCGGCCAGCCCAGCACATCGTCCGGGTCGTACAGATTCAGCCAGTGAAAGATCGGCGTCGGCGGCGCGATCGGCTTGATGTGCATGTTGCGGTGCGCGGCCACGAAGATCGGGATATTGCAGCCCGTGGTCAGCATTCCGCTGCAGGTGCCGCCGGCCAGGTAAAGCTTCTCGCGCTCGCTCAGCGCCCGCCCCACCGCCATGCGCGCCCAGGCGTCGATGTCGCGCCACACGCCCGCCTCCACGCGCCCGCCGGCGCGCGCCTTCTGGGCGTCGTACAGGTAGCTCGATAGCACCTGGCAGCCGAGCGAATGCGCCAGGAACACCACCGGCATCGCGTGGTTCGCCGTGCAGGCGCCGAGCAGGTTGCGCGCGATCTCGCCCTGCGCCAGTTCGTACACCGAGCCCGGGATCTCCTTGCGGTTTTCCAGCCCGGCGGCGTCGGCAAAGCCGAACAGCATGAACTTGCGCAGCTCGTCATAGTGCACCTTGCTCTGGCTGTCGACCCGGTTCCACACCAGCTGCTCGTTCTTTTGCAGGATGCCCTGGTAATACACCGAATAGCAGGCGAGCCGCTCGCGCAGGTCCGGCCCCAGGCGCGCACGCATCTGCCCGAACACGCCGGCCGCGTAGTCGCGCGGCGTTTCGCCCATTCCGTGGACTGAGACGAGTGCGACAGTGGGCATGGCGGCCTCCTCTGGAAGAGTAAGAATCCACTTAATAGTTGAAGCAAATTCCGATCACCAGCTTACCACTCCACGGCTGCGCACGCTCATCGCACGACGGCGCTCCCGCCCCTCCTGAAAACTGCCGCTTTACTCACAGATGTTGCTCAGATTAAAATAGATAGCTACCTACTGAATAACCACCTAATCATGTCCCATCTACCGAATCCGGCGCTCACGCCGGCCGAACGCTTCTCGATGGCCCTGCACGCCACCGCGCGCGAGTGGCGCATCGCCATCGACAAGCGCCTGAAGGACCTGGGCGTCGGCCAGTCCGGCTGGATGACCATCGCCATGATCGCCAAGGCGAAGGAACCGCTGTCGCAACGCGCCCTGGCCGATTTGCTCGGCATCGAAGGCCCGTCGATCGTCTCCATGCTCGACCGCCTCGAGCGCGACGGCCTGGTACGGCGCGAACCCTCCCCGCTCGACCGCCGCGTCAAGCTAGCCCACCTCACCGACGATGGCCGCGCCCTGTACGCCAAGGTGCGGGAGGAAGCCGATGCCTTCCGCTCGGCCATGCTCGACGGCCTCGACCCCTCCACCCTGAACGCCGCGACCGACCTGCTGGAAGGCCTGCGCGCCCGCATTGGAGAGGGTCTGTGAACGGCTCTGGTGCAAACCTGCAGCTCAGCTAGAATGACGGCCTTTGCCTAACATGCGTAGTCACGCGAGCACGAGCGACCTGTTCAAGGGCCGACACTTCGAACAAGAGATCATCATCCTTTGCGTGCGCTGGTACCTGCGTTATAAGCTGTCGTACCGAGACCTGGTCGAGATGATGGCTGAGCGAGGCCTGCCGATCGCTCACACGACAATCCTGCGTTGGGTTCAGCGGTACGCACCGGAGTTCGACAAACGCTGAAGCCGCTTCGCGACGTCGGCTGGCACCTCCTGGCGGGTGGACGAGACCTACGTCAGAATCCGCGGCCAGTGGGCTTATCTCTACCGGGCTGTCGACTCGGCCGGCAATACCGTCGACTTCCGGCTCAGCCCGCGGCGCAACGTCGCTTCGGCCAAGGCATTCTTTCGTAAAGCCATACGTTCTCAAGGCCGGTCACCCGAGACTATTACGCTGGACGGTTATGCCGCTTCCCACCGTGCCGTTCGCGAACTTCAAGAGCAGGGACGTCTTCCTGACTTAACGAAGCTTCGCTCGTCAAAATATCTGAACAATCTGATCGAGCAGGACCATCGCAATGTCAAATCCAGACTTGGAACGATGCTGGGTTTAAAAAGCTTCACTTCCGCTACCACGACAATACAAGGTATTGAGCTCATGCATCGCATTCGCAAAGGGCAGTTCGACCTACGAGGTCTGGGAACTCAGGGGCAAACTCCATCCGAAATCTGGGCAGCTGTTCTGGCTGCGTGAACTCAGCCGGCGCACCGGCAGGTTAGCGTGCCTTTGTCCATAATTTGCACCAGAGCCGCTTGTTTTAACTGAAGCTGCAGGTTGATCGGCACCTAACATGCGGTAGGTCCGAACCAAGCATCCCACCAACATTCGACATTAGAAACCATATTATCGGGTTCTCTAGTGTATGGAGTTTAAATTCGAGGTATTCACTAGAATCCTCTTCAAGAGTGGCTGCAAGCCGACGGTTGGCGGCGCATCCGTGAAGCAGTCTTCCTACGCCTGCGGGCCAACGGTTACAGCTTCCTGTTCCGCAGATTATTAACGTGCCCAACCGGCCTCGCCGATCCAGCGTAGCGCTGCCAGCGAGGGCATGAACAGGTACTCGCCGCCCTTGAGCTGGTTGAACGTAGTCACGCCGTCCAACCGGCGCCGCACTGGCGACTGCGGCAGCGTGAAACTGCCAGGCGTCTCGTGCAGGCCGACGATAGCGTCGCGCTCCGTGCCCAAGTCGATGAAATTGCCGCGGTTGATCCATTCCTGTTGAAGAAACTCGATGGTGTCATAGGCGCGTGCACTGATGAAGATGAAGAAGATGCCGCGCTCGCTCCGTGCATCGTCTGCCGCCGTTACCTCGCGACTCCATTTGGGGCCGAAGGTCGAGGACCGCCGGATAATGCGGTGGATGTTCACATCGGTCAGGATCGTCAGCCTGCTGTCGCGCGGATTCAGGCGCCGCATGTGGGACGCATGCGGGCAGACCAGGCCGCGCGGATCCGTCGAAAAATCGAAATCGTTGTTGCGGTTCGGGTCGGCGCCCAGTGCCGGATCGTCGCGCCCCGGCGCCAGGATCAGTGGCGCCCCGCTACGCCAGCGGCCGACCAGCTTAGCAGCAAGCAGCTCTTCGTCAGATTCACTGGCCGCCTGGCTACGCACGAAGTCGTTAAACGCGCCCACCTGACTGGCGTACTTGCGCAGCACCACGAAAGAACCATTGCGTCCTAACTCGGGCGGATCCGGCATCGCCACCGGCGCTCCGGTCTCGCTGTTTTCGCCGAGGATGAATTCGCCGGCCGCGATCGCGCGTTCCTGGCCCGGCAGCGCATCGACGCCGCTGCCGGCAACCGCTGGCTGCGAAATCGAATCGCGGAAGCCGAAGGGGTTTTTGGCATCGGCATCAGCGCCGAATGTGTGGGTACCGAGCAAAGTCACGCCGTGCGAGCGCGCCAGTTCGCCCATGGCCTTAGCGCGCGCTGTTTCGAGCGCGGCGTCGTCGCGTGCATAGATCGTCAGCGCCAGGTGGCAGGCGCCGGGGCGGAACGCTTCATCCCAGTGTTCGGGCGCATTGACGTCGACGTCGCGCAACTGCTCGGCGCGCGCCGCCATGCCTTGCTGGAAAGGCAGCGGAAAACTCTTGAGCGAGGATTCCGGCAGACCCAGCGCCTTCAAGCCCTCGAAGCTGAGCGCGGCGCCGGTCCAGGCATCGCGGTCGTCGGTCCAGCCGGCCGCAGAAGGGATGTGGGCGGCCAGACGGCGCACCAGGTCGCGTCCTCCTTCCTCATCCTCGAAACGCAGCATCGCGTGGATGCCGACATAGGGTTCGGGACGAGAACGCAGGATCAGGGCCTGGATGTCGTCTAGGGCCAGCGTCACCCGTTCACGCTGGAAGCGCGCTTTCAGATCGTTGAGCAGGCCCATGTCAGTAATCCACCCCTTCTGGCTGCGAGATCGTGGCAGTGAGGGTGTCCAGCGCCTTGCGTGTCGCCTCGTCCGCAGGCGGATGCGGGGCCATGGCGTCGAAGAAGGTGTCCAGCGCCTTTTCCATCCGCTGGTAGCGGCGGGTGTCGACCACGGTCACCTGCGGATTGGCGACAAACCAGCCGGCGGCGTCGATCTGGTGCGATGCGATGAAGTCTTTCACCTTCGGGCTGGTGATGCCGGGCCAGCCCTCCACGTTCGCGAATAGCAGGTCCATCAGTTCTGGAATCTTGGTCGCGAAGTCATTGATGTAGCTGTCCCAGTCGCCGTCATAGGTGGTGGCGAACAGGATGCGTGTGTCGTTGTCGAAGAAAACAAAGCGCATGTCGTGCAAGGTAGAGACGCGCTGGGCGCCATCCATATTGCCGTTGGTGAGATCGAAGATGCGGCGCAGACGGTCGGCGCCGCCCGGCTTGAGCGGCGCGATGGCCGTCAGCTCGGACACGTTCCCGGACTGCTTGCCGGCGCGCCCGGCCGATCTGGCGCTGCCTTTCAGGTCGGGATTGTGCTTGCGCACCATCGCTTCCAGTGCGATCTTGGCAAGATGCGGCGCGTCGTGCGCAACCGCGTCGATGCGGCGCCTGACTTCCTGCAGCCAGGTTTCGTCGTCCAGGCGCGGGTCGGTGGTCTTGTCGGTCATGGTTCTGGCTCCTCAGTCTGGGATGTCGGAAGGCTGCGATGGCTCCGTGCGCGGACGCGCATTCATCGTGTGCCGATACGCGCTCGAACGCTCGTAGGCCGCGCGCCGGATGCGCATGATGCCGCCCAGCGGCCGGTGCGCCTCGATGCCGTTCCAGGGGTTGAAGGAAAGGACATCGTCGCCATACACTTGGCGCTGCGGCGTCGCAGTCGGTTGCGGAGGGAAGCGCAGCGTGGCGATAGGGCAGTGTGGCGAACGCTCCTCGCTCCATCGTACGGCAGCGTCTTCGACCGGCATCGCCGCCAGATCGACGCACAACTGCGCCGACAGTTCGTATTCGGCGCCATGCTCGGCAAAGAAGGCACTGACGGCGTCGCGCATGCAGGCATCATGCACCTCTGTCAGAGGCTGCCCTGTTAACGTACGCACCTCTGCAGACTTGGGCGCGAGCGCGAGCTTGGCAATGTAGTCGCCAAAGCGGATCGCCGCCTGTGTGTGGTAAGTCTCGCCGAGCGGATGGTAATTATCGCGCGCCAATCCTTCGAGCGTTGCGCCTGGTTCCATACCCAGTGCCTGCACTAGCTCTTTCGCGCCACGCGCGGTGCCAGCCACCAGCCGTTGGAAGGTATCCGGCGCATGTGAATTGGCTTCGAGCAGCGCTAGCATCTGCTTGTACTTCGGGATGGTGCCGAAGGCAAGCACCGGAAAGTTCACCATCAGAAAATCCTGGTTGGCGCCAGCAATGCCGGGCGACAGGCGCTCGCCCTCCACGCCCATCACCTTGAGCGCAAAGCCGCGCGGTGCCGGAATCTTGTCGGAGTGGATGTCGCCGGGTGCCGAGGATAGGCGCGCGACAACGTGGTAGCTGCGCGCCTCGGCGAAAATCCCCTGACGCAGCTCGGGCGGCAAATTCGCATGCACCGCTAGTTCGCCAATCAGCAGGCCATTGGACTTGGCATGGGCGTCGCGGACTGCGTGACGGTGACGCTCGAAGGCGCAGCGGTTGGCGGCCGCCATCTGTTCGACGATCTGGTCTGTCAGGTGTGCTTCGTCTTCAGAAACCGTTTCTACATCAGGGGCATAGGGAAAAGGACGCACAGCGACACTCCTTAAAAAGTTGCATTAAAAGCATCATTGAGTTGTATGTTAGGAGATAATTTGTTGCAGTGCAACCGAGTGAACACTCTATCGTAAAGCTTGACGCAACTGCTGCGGCTCTGGTGCAAACCTGCAGCTCAGCTAGAATGACGGCCTTTGCCTAACATGCGTAGTCACGCGAGCACGAGCGACCTGTTCAAGGGCCGACACTTCGAACAAGAGATCATCATCCTTTGCGTGCGCTGGTACCTGCGTTATAAGCTGTCGTACCGAGACCTGGTCGAGATGATGGCTGAGCGAGGCCTGCCGATCGCTCACACGACAATCCTGCGTTGGGTTCAGCGGTACGCACCGGAGTTCGACAAACGCTGGAGCCGCTTCGCGACGTCGGCTGGCACCTCCTGGCGGGTGGACGAGACCTACGTCAGAATCCGCGGCCAGTGGGCTTATCTCTACCGGGCTGTCGACTCGGCCGGCAATACCGTCGACTTCCGGCTCAGCCCGCGGCGCAACGTCGCTTCGGCCAAGGCATTCTTTCGTAAAGCCATACGTTCTCAAGGCCGGTCACCCGAGACTATTACGCTGGACGGTTATGCCGCTTCCCACCGTGCCGTTCGCGAACTTCAAGAGCAGGGACGTCTTCCTGACTTAACGAAGCTTCGCTCGTCAAAATATCTGAACAATCTGATCGAGCAGGACCATCGCAATGTCAAATCCAGACTTGGAACGATGCTGGGTTTAAAAAGCTTCACTTCCGCTACCACGACAATACAAGGTATTGAGCTCATGCATCGCATTCGCAAAGGGCAGTTCGACCTACGAGGTCTGGGAACTCAGGGGCAAACTCCGTCCGAAATCTGGGCAGCTGTTCTGGCTGCGTGAACTCAGCCGGCGCACCGGCAGGTTGGCGTACCTTTGTCCATAATTTGCACCAGAGCCGGTTATCTCACCAAGGAAAGCGCGGGCACGCAGCTGGTGGGGGCGATCCGCAAGGTGGCCTCGGGGCGGCCCTACATCAGCACCGAAGTGGCCGAGCAACTGGCCCTGAACATCATGGCGCCGAACGAGCAATTGCTGCACAAGCAGTTGTCGGACCGCGAGTTCGAGGTGTTTTCGCTGCTGGTGGGCGGCAAGTCGATCACCGAGATCGCCAACAATTTGCACTTGTCGGTGAAAACCGTCAGCACCCACAAGACGCGCATCATGCAGAAGATGGGCATGACTTCGTTGTCGGAAATGGTGCAATATGCGGTGGCGCACCGCCTGCTGGCGCCGATGAAGGCTTGATCGCGCCGCCGTATGCTGGCGTGAAAGTATTTCCGGCACGACTGCGCTATAAGCAACAATGCGTCGTGACGCGTCAAGAAGCCTAATCAACTTGGACACCGTCCAGTCGCATTCGTGCCACCAGCGCCACGCGCAGTTTGATCCATTCGCAGTGGTCCGCATCCGCTGCGACCAAGCCTCTCCCTCTATGCGGTAAGTAATTCGGTCGGAATACTCCTACATTCCTACCTTCTCTCCTACCTACACATTCAGCCATTGCTGATACCACTGCCGGACTCGTGTTGGCATACTGAATCCAGCGTATCGACTTGCTTGCGATCACCTTTCTCTTCGTAAGCCAGCCTGCCGCCGTTCCTGAATTCCTATTGAAGCACCGGTGCAGCGCCACTCGCGGCCTCACCCGAAAGAATTCTTCACTGGAGATGAGCATGCAGTCCCAGCAAACGACAGACCAACGCACCGCCAGCACGTCGACCATGCACACCACGCCGATGGAGGCCGGCCGCCAACGCCAGGGCCGCCTGTGGTCCAACCTGAAGGAAGTCTGCGACCTGCTGCATATTCCGGCCGCGGTCTCGGTCAACTCCGAAGAGTTGCTGTTCCAGCACGTACAGTTCAAGACCGGCCAGCGCGTGCACACCATCGGCCAGGCCTTCGACACCCTGTACATCGTCAACTCCGGCTTCCTGAAAACCGTGCTCATCGACGAGTTCGGCAACGAGCAGGTGCTGAGCTTCCCGATGAAGGGCGACATGCTCGGCGTCGACGGCATCCACACCCGCCACTACGCCTCCGAGGCCGTGGCCCTGTCCGACTGCGACCTGATCCTGCTGCCGTTCAAGAAACTCACGGCACTGGGCCGCGTGCACATGGAGCTCGAAAACCTGATGTACGGCGTCATGAGCCGCGAACTGGTGCGCGAACAGGCCATGATCGGCATGCTCGGCGCCCTCTCGGCCGAAGCCCGCGTAGCCCGTTTCCTGGTGTCGCTGGCCGACCGCTTCGCCGCCATGGGTTACTCGAGCAAGCTGTTCAACCTGCGCATGACACGCCACGAGATCGGCAGCTACCTCGGCCTGACCCTGGAAACCGTCAGCCGCACGCTGTCGGCGTTCAACGAAATCGGCCTGATCACCGTCGACCAGCGCACCATCGGCATCAAGGACGCCGAAGCCCTCAAGACCCTGCGCCGCCTGCCGCCGTCGCGCTCGCGCACCAAGGCTGCCGGCAAGAAGGCCGAGCTCGATACGGCCGGCGACGACCAGATGCTTGCCACCGCCTGAGCGCTCCTACCGGCGCATGTTTTACCGGAGCAGTTCGCAGGAATGCCCGGCTGTCGTAGCAGTGCAGGAATCGGCTCCGATGCGGCTTTCTCAGGACGAGAGCGCCTTATCGGAGCCGGTTTCGTTTTAAATCGCCGCCTTAGAGCCTATCTTAGTAGGCACGAGGAAGCGGATGGCGATGCATGGCAAGCGCGGGCAAGGCGCGAGGAGGCCGCATGGTGGTTCCATGCAACGACGAGCAACGCAGCCCCCGCTTGTCAGGCGCGCCAGCGGCGACTCGAGCCTACTGAGATAGGCTCTTATTGGTCGCGCGACAGCACGCCGTCGTTCACGCGCACCGCGTCGCCGGCGCGGAAGCCCGGATCGTTGTCGTATTGCAGGGTTTGCGTCGCGCCATTTCCCGAATACCGGACCACGACTTCGTAGCGCTGGTCGCGGCGCTGGTTTTGCTCGATATTGCGCCCCACCACTGCGCCGCCGATGGCGCCGGCCGCCGTTGCCGCCGTGCGCCCGCTGCCGCTGCCGACCTGGTTGCCGAGCAGGCCGCCGATGACGGCGCCGCCAACCGTGCCCAGGGCGCCGGAACCCTTGTTCTCCACCACGTTCACCGCTTCCACGGTGGCGCAATTGGTGCAGTAGCGCGCCGCGCGCGGGGACTCGGTAGTGCGGCCGCGGTTGTCGGCAGCCAGGTTGCGCTGGGCTGCCGGCGGCGCGCCGTCGCGCACCAGGGTTTCCCTGAGCACGTCGCTGGCCACGCGGTCGCCCACGCGCAGGTCGGCCGTCACGCGGCTGCCGTTGCGGATGCGGTCGTGGGTGCCGATCGTGTAGGTGCCGGCGTACTGGCCACGGTCGAGTTCGTGCAGGCGCAGGTTGCGGGTGGCGCCGTCGATCTTCACCGTGGCGTTGCCGCCGGGCGTGCCGTACAGATTGAAATGCAGCTCCACGCCGGGGGCGATGCGGCGCACCTCTTCGACGTCGAAGCCGCGGATGTCCGGCGCCGGCATGCGTTCATTCGCATATTGTTGCGCTTGGGCGGCCATGGGGGCCAGCGCCAGGGGGCCGAGCGGCAGCAGTGCGCACACCAGGCTGCAGATTGTCTTGCGTGCTTTCATGTTTCCCTCCTCTTGATGGGTCCGGTGCGGACCTGGGGCATGGAATGAAAGTACGCCTGCGCAAGCGCGTCTACCGTGCGCTAACGTACCGTGCAGACGAGCACAGCAGTAAAGCGCAGCGGCAATGTCCCGCATTAAAAAACGGCGGCGCGGCTACATCTGCCGGAACTGGTGGGCGTAGACGGGACTTACGCGCAGCTTGTCGGGCCGGTTGCGCAGGTGCAGGACCACCTTGCCCGCCGTATCGCGCCCGGCATGCGCCACGCAGCGCAGGTTCACCACCGTGCTGCGGCTGACCTGCTGAAAACAGGCCGGGTCGAGCTGGGGCAGCAAGTCCTTCAGCGGCAGCCGGATCAGGGCCTCGCTGTCGGCGGTGGCCACGTTCACGTACTTGTCGAGCGCCTGGAAGAACACCACCTCCTGCACCGGGATCATGCGTACGGTATTGCCGACGGCGGCGCGGATTACGCTCAGGCGTTCAGGTGCGGCCACCGCCGGCAATAGCGCCTGCAACTGGCCGACCAGGCTGGCCAGCCCGCCATCGCCTGCGCGGCTGGCAACCCGCGCGCGCAGGCGCTCGACCGTGCGCGCCAGGCGCGCGTCGTTCACCGGCTTGGGCACGTAGTCAGCGGCGGCCTGCTCGAAGGCCTGCACCGCGAATTCGTCGTAGGCGGTGACGAACACCACCTGCGGGAACGGCGCCGCGTTTTCTCCAACAGCGTCCCAGCACTCGGCCAGTTCCTCGGCCGCCTCGAGCCCGCTCTGCCCCGGCATCTTGATGTCGAAAAACAGGATGTCCGGCCGCAGCGCCAGCGCCTGTTCGACCGCGGCGACGCCGTTCGGCGCGGTGCCGACGATCTCCAGTTCCGGCCACAGGCGCCGCAGGCTGGCGGCCAGCACCGCGGCCAGGATCGGTTCGTCTTCGGCAATCAGGGCGCGGATGCTCATGGGTTCTCCAGTGGAAGGGTGAGTCGGACGATTGTGCCCTGCGGCTGGGCCGGCGCGAGCAGCACGCTGGCGCGCTCGCCATACAGGGCTTGCAGGCGTTCGCGGGTGGTGGCCACGCCCACCCCGCCGCCGCTGCGGGCTGGAGCGGCGTCCTCATCCAGGCCGAGGCCGCTGTCGCGCACGGCGATATCGAGCAGGCCGTCGCGGGAGCGGGCTTCGACCAGGATCTCGCCGCCCTCGATCTTCGGTTCCAGTCCGTGCACGATGGCGTTCTCGACCAGCGGCTGCAGCAGCAGCGGCGGCAGGCGCGCCTTGCGCAGTTCCGGCGGCAGGTCGAAGCGGTAAGCCAGGCGCGCGCCCATGCGCACACCCATCAGGCCGAGGTAAGCCTGCATCGCGGCGAATTCCTGCTCCAGCGTCGTGCTGTCCGCGCGCGTGGCGCCGAGCGTGGCGCGCAGGTACTGGATCAACTGGTCGAGCATGCGGCTGGCGCGCTCCGGGTCCAGGGCGATCAGGCCCTGCAAGTTGGCCAGGGTATTGAACAGCATGTGCGGCTCGATCTGGGCCTGCAGCAGGCGCAATTGCGCCTGCACGGCCTGGCGCTCGACGACTTCGGCGCGCAGGCGTGCTTCCTGGTGCTCGCGCTGGATACGCGCCAGGCGTTCGCGGTACTCGACCAGGAAGGTCATCGTGCACATGCCGAGGAAGGTGAACAGCACCATGCTCAGGCGGCCAATAGACGGGTACGCGGCCAGCGAGGGAACCTCGTGGCGGAGGAAGACGGCGCCGACGTGGATGCCGGCGAAATGGCCGACCAGCGAGGCCAGCAGCATCAGGCCGAGAAACGCCAGCCACTGGTGCGCACGCCGTTGCGGACCAGGCCAGACCAGCAGGCGCGCCAGGTCGACCATGCAAAACGCAATCAGGCCGATCCACACCGAATACACCAGCTGCTCGTACAGCAATTCCGGGTAGCCATTGGCAAGCGTGATCACCAGGCCGGCCAGCAGGCTGACCGGCAAGGCAATGCGCAGGTCGGCCAGCAGGCGCCGCAGCACCGGTGGGGCTGCCGGCGCTGGCGCCGGCGCTGCCTCGGCAGGAAAGAGAGTGGTGGGCATCGGCGTTTGCTTTGTCTGGTTAGCAACGAGCCCATTCTGCCGAGCCGCGCGGGCGGCGGCAAGCCGGCTGCGACGAAAGCCGGTTTCGGCGGAGCGAAAACGCCGGATGCCAGAGCGAAGCCGGCCTAGCGGATCGCGTGCACCGCCTCGCCCGAGGTCACGTAGATGGCATCGCCCGCTTCGCGCGTGACCACGTGCCCGCCGGTGAAGGAACCGAAGGACGGCAGGATCATGCGCTGGCTACCCACGACGAAGCACGGCAGGCGCAGCGCGTCGTAGCGCGTGGCCAGCACCCAGGCCGGATGCACGTGCCCAGCCAGGGCGTAACCCCCGGTATCGAGGTCCGGATGATGGCAAAAGGCGAACGGCCCCACCGTATGCGGCTCGTCGACCAGCTCGATGCCGAGCGCGGCCGCCGGATCGCCGGCGTGCTTGTCGTGGTTGCCGCGCACCAGGGTCAGCTGCAGGTCTGGCCGCGTGCGGCGCCAGGCCAGCATCGCCCCCTGGGTCGAGGATGCATGGGCCGCGCGCGCATGCAAAAAGTCGCCGAGGAACATCACGTGGCGGGCGCCATAGCGTTCGACCAGGTCGTCGAGCCCGGCCAGGTTTTCCGTGGTGGTGCCGCGCGGCACCGGAATGCCCTGGGCGCGGAAGGACGCCGCTTTTCCGAAGTGGATGTCGGCGATGATCAGCATCTGCCGCGCCTGCCAGTACACGGCCTTTTCCGGCAACAGCATCAAGGTTTCGCCCGCCACCGCCACCGCCGATGCCACTGTTACTACCTCACCCGTACCACTCATACCTGCGCTGCCTTTTCCAGTTCCCGTACCATGCGCGCCACGCGGTCGTTGAGTTTTTCGGTACTCACCTTTTCGCGGAAGCGCTCGACCATCAGCGCAAAGCCGAAGGGCGTGGCGCGCTTGACCACACGATACGCCACTTTGCGTGCATGCAGTTCTTCCAGCGTTTCGCGCAGGCGCGTGAGTTCCAGTTCCTGCTCCAGCACTTCGCGCTGGGCCTGGGTCAGCAGCAGATTGCCGGCATCGTGCTTGCGGAAGACCTCGAAGAACAGCGACGACGAAGCCTGCACCTGCCGGTTCGACTTCGGCTGGCCCGGATAACCCTGGAACACCAGCCCGGCAATGCGCGCCACTTCGCGGAAGCGCTGTTGCGAGAGCTGGGTCGCATTCAAACTTTCCAGCACGTCTTCCAGAAGGTGCTCGGTAGCGAACAGCGCTACCTCGAGCCCGGTGGCGCCCGCGAACATGCTCTCCCAGTCCACCGGCTCCGGCGCCATTAGCTCGAAGCCGTAGTCGTTGACCGCGATCGAAAACGTAATCGGCTGCACGCGCCCGATGCGCCAGGCGAACAGCGAGGCCAGGCCCATGTGCACCGAACGGCCAGCGAACGGATACACGAACAGGTGATACCCCTCGCGGCTCTTCATCGATTCCAGCACCAGGGTGTCGATGGTGGGTAGCGCCGACCATTTTTCCTGGATTTCCAGCAGCGGCCGGATGGCCTGCATTTCCGGCCCCTCGAAGCGGCCTTCGGCGGCCTGGCGCAGCTGTTCCAGCGCGGCGTGCGCCAGTTCCGAGGACATCGGCATCTTCGCGCCCTGCCAGCGCGCGATGGCGCCGCGCGAACCGGTGGCGCGTTTCACGAAGGCCGTCATCTCGTGCACGCGGATGAATTCCAGGATGCGTCCGCCGAACAGGAAATGGTCGCCCTGCTTCAGGCGCGAGATGAAGGACTCTTCCATGCTGCCGATGCGCCCGCCGCTGACGTACTTCACCTGGATCGAGGCATCCGAGACGATGGTGCCGATGCCCATGCGGTGGCGGCGTCCGATGCCGATGTCCGGCACGCGGTACACGCCCTCCTCGTCGGGCAGCACGCGCCGGTATTCCGGATACACGGTCAAACTCTGGCCGCCGCGCGCGACGAAATCCAGCGCCCACTGCCATTCTTCCTCGTTCAGGTCGCGGTAAGACCAGGCGCGCTTCACTTCCTCGAACAGCTGCTCGGAGCGGAAACCGCCGCCCAGCGCCACCGTCACCAGGTGCTGCACCAGCACGTCGAAGGGCTTGTTCGGCACGTAGCGTCCTTCGATGCGGCGCTTGACCACCGCCACCTTGGCGCCGGCCGCTTCCAAAATTTCCATGCTGTTGGTCGGCACCAGGGTCACGCGCGAGACCCGGCCCGGCGCGTGACCGCTGCGCCCGGCCCGTTGCAGCAGGCGTGCGATGCCTTTCGCGCTGCCCACCTGCAGCACGCGCTCGACCGGCAGGAAATCCACGCCGAGGTCCAGGCTGGCGGTGCAGATCACCGCTTTCAGCTCACCCTTTTTCAGGCCCATCTCGACCCAGTCCCGCACCTCGCGCGCCAGCGAACCGTGGTGCAGCGCGATCACGCCGGCCCAGTCGGGGCGGGCTTCGAGGATGTTCTGGTACCAGATTTCCGACTGCGAGCGCGTGTTGGTAAAGACCAGGGTCGCGTCGTAGTGCTCGATCTCGTCGATGACGGGCTTCAGCATCTGCAGGCCCAGGTGCCCGCCCCAGGGGAAGCGCGAAACGTCCTTCGGGATCAGCGAATCGACCACGATCTGTTTCTTGGTATCGCCTTCGACCAGGACGCCCGGCTTATTCTCAGAATCTGCGCCCAGCAGCACCTGGCGCGCCAGGTCGAGGTCGCCCATCGTCGCCGACACGCCCCAGATCACCAGGCCCGGGCGCCAGGTACGCAGGCGCGCCAGCGCCAGCTGCACCTGCACGCCGCGCTTGCTGCCCATCAGTTCGTGCCACTCGTCGATGACGATCATGTCGAGGTGCTTGAACTGCTCTTCGGCCGCGGCGTGCGAGAGCAGCAGCGACAGGCTTTCGGGTGTGGTGATGAGTGCAGACGGCCACTTGCGGGCCTGGCGCGCGCGTTCGGCGGAACCGGTGTCGCCGGTACGCGCGCCAACCGTCCACTCGGGCGCGAGTGCCGCCGCCGATTCTTCCAGCGCGCGCTGGGTGTCGGCCGCCAGTGCGCGCATCGGCGTGATCCACAGCGCGCGCAGGCCGCTCATGCGTCCCTTGGTGAGGGAGCCGCGCTGCAGCGCCGCCAGCCACACCGCGTAGGTCTTGCCGGCGCCTGTGTTCGCATGCAGCAGGCCGGATTGGCCGGCCAGCGCCGCGTCCCACACCGCCTTCTGGAATGGGAAAGGCTTCCAGCCGCGCGCATCGAACCACGCTTTCACCTCCTTTTTACTCGGCCCGCTCATGCACCGGCGGCGGCCAGCAGGCCTTTCAGGGTGTCGAGCGTATCGGCTTCCTCGATCGGCTTGTCGTCGCGCCGGCGCAGGATGCGCGGGAAGCGTACGGCAATCCCCGCCTTGTGCCGGCTCGACAGGGCGATGCCCTCGAAGCCGATCTCGAACACCATGGTCGGCTTCACCGAGCGCACCGGCCCGAACTTCTCGACCGTGGTCTTGCGGATCGCATTGTCGACCTGGGCGATCTCGGCATCGGTCAGGCCGGAATAGGCTTTCGCGAACGGCACCAGGCGCCGCTCGCCCTTCCCTTCCTCGTCATCCCAGACCGCAAAGGTATAGTCGGTGTACAGCGAAGCGCGCCGCCCGTGCCCGGCCTGGGCATAGATCAGCACCGCGTCCACCGAATAGGGATCGACCTTCCACTTCCACCAGGTGCCGACGTCCTTGGTGCGGCCCACGCCATACTGGGCGCTCCTGGCTTTTACCATCATGCCTTCCACGCCG
Source organism: Massilia sp. BAP21 (assembly GCF_057801335.1). NCBI lineage: Bacteria > Pseudomonadati > Pseudomonadota > Betaproteobacteria > Burkholderiales > Oxalobacteraceae > Massilia > Massilia sp. BAP21. The sequence goes on along the minus strand of NZ_CM173596.1, from coordinate 3,497,181 downwards.
CGCGCACGCGATTCGGCGCGCAGCTCGGCCAGCGCTGCCCAATCGTCGGCATGGACCACGGGCGACACCTTCAGCTGCGCCTGGTCGACGGCGGCCACCAGCGTTTCCAGCAGCGTGCGCCGCTCATGCTGGGGCAGCGCACGCAAATCGACGCCGTCGAGTTCGAGCAGGTCGTAGCAGACCAGCACCGCCGGCAGCTCGGCCAGCAGCTTGGCGGATAGCGTCTTGCGGCCGATGCGGCGCTGCAGTTCCGCGAACGGGGCAGGCGCATCGTTGGCATGGTCCCAGACCAGCACTTCGCCGTCGACCACCGTGCCCTCGGGCAGGCGCACCGCGCACAGCTCGGGGAAGCGTTCGGAGATCAGGTCTTCACCGCGCGACCACAAATAGTTCTGCGCACCGCGCCGCACCAGCTGGGCGCGGATGCCGTCGTACTTCCACTCGACCTGCCATTCCTTGAGCTCGCCCAGCGCGGCCGGATCGCCCTGCAGCTGGTGCGCGAGGAAGAAGGGATAGGGCTGGCCGCCGCGCAGCTTGTGCTCTTCGTCGGACTGGGCGGCGATGAGTTGCAGGAACTTGGTGGCGGTCGGGCGCACGCTGCCGTCGGTCCAGCCCATCAGGCGCTGGGCCACGAGTTTACTGTCCACGGCGGCGATGTTCGCCAGGGCGCGCGTCACTAGCAGCTTCGAGACGCCGACGCGGAAACCGCCGCCGATCAGCTTGCAGAACAAAAAGCGCTCGCGCGTATCGAGTTCGTTCCAGTAGCTGAACAGGGCGGCGCGGATGACGTCCGGGTCGGCGCCGCGCAAGGGGCCGATGCGTTCGGTCATCCATTCGGCAAGACCGACGTCGCTGTGTTTTTCGGGCGGCGGCAGGATCAGGGCGATGGTCTCGGCCATGTCGCCGACCGCATGATAGGACTCGTCGAACAGCCATTCGTCGAGCACCGCGTATTCGATGGCGAACTGGCGCAGGAGCTTGGTCGGCACGGCCTGCCGCGGCTTGCCGCCGGCCAGGAAGTAGACGGCCCAGGCGGCGTTCTCCGGTGCGGCGGTCGAGAAATACTGCTGCAGGGCTTCGAGCTTGCGGTTGGTGGCGGTGGTTTCGTCGAGTTCGGCGTAGAGGCGGGCGAATTCACGCATCGCGCGTCTCCTTTGCCTCCGTGGTCCCGAGGGCATCGTTCGCTTCGGTGGCTTGCGCTGTTTCGGCGGCTTCAGCAGCTTCGGCAGGTTGCGGCGGAATCGCCACATCGTCATCGTCGTCGCCGTATTCGGTGTCGAAGCCGGCCGCGTCCAGCCCCTGCTGGCACAGCCACTTCACCAGCACGGGAATCGAACCGTGGGTAACGATCACGCGTTCGGCGCCGGTGGCGGCAATCGCCTGCATCAGCCCCGGCCAGTCGGCGTGGTCGGACAGCACGAAGCCACGGTCGACGCCACGCCGCCGGCGCGCGCCGCGCAGCTGCATCCAGCCGCTGGCAAAGGCATCGCTGTAGTCGCCGAAGCGCTTCATCCAGGCCGACCCCGAGGCGGACGGCGGCGCCACCACGATGGACTGCTTCAGATCGGCTTTCGACACGTCGCTGACCATCAGCGTCGGCGGCAATTCGATACCGCCTTCGCGGTAGACGCGGTTCAGCGGCTCGACCGCGCCATGGCAAACGATCGGTCCGATGGAAGGATCGAGCCCGGACAAGATGCGTTGGGCCTTCCCGAAGGAATAGCCGAACACCACGCTGCAACGCCCCTCTTCCGCGTTCTTGCGCCACCAGCGGTTCATGTCGTCGAAGATGGATTGTTCGGGCGCCCAGCGGTAGATCGGCAGGCCGAAGGTGGATTCGGTGATGAAGGTATGGCAGCGCACGGGTTCAAACGGCGCGCAGGTCTTGTCGGGTTCAATCTTGTAGTCGCCGGATGCGACCCAGACTTCGCCGCCGCATTCCATGCGCACTTGGGCGGACCCAAGCACATGGCCGGCCGGGTGCAGCGAAATGGTGACGCCGTTGTGGACCACGGTTTCTCCGTATTCCAGCCCATCGACCGAGATGTCGCCAAGGCGCGAGCGCAGCACGTGCACGCCGCTGGCGGCGGTCAGGTAGCGGCCATGGCCGTAGCGCGCGTGGTCGCCGTGTGCATGCGTGATCACGGCCCGTTCCACCGGCCGCCAGGGGTCGATGTAGAAACCGCCCGGCACACAGTACAGGCCTTCCTTGCGTACGACGACCATATCTCCCATGCCAAACCTTATATTTTAAACAAGCTTGACGAAGTCTGCCATAAAGCTCCGATGCTCGCCGTCCGGGAAGTCGATGCCGATCTGGCTGCCGGCCACCGAGCTCACCACGCCCTCGCCGTACTTCGCCACCGTTACGCGCATGCCTGTTTCGAAGTGTGGACCCGTGTCTTCCGGTTCCGGCTCATGCCTGAATTCGTCGTCGCGGATCTCGATGTCTTCCAGCGCGGCGGCCGGCGGATTCAGGCAGTTGTCGCAGCGGCAGCACTTCTCGAAGCCTTCGACTTCGTCATTGAAATAGTCGAGCAGCAGCTTCCAGCGGCAAAAACCGCTCACCGCATAGCCCACCATCTTTTCCAGCGCCTCGCGGTCGTGGTCCTGCTTCTGGATGTAGACCTGGGCCAGCTGCTCGAAGGTGACGGCCTTCGGCTCGGCACTCGTGATCACGAACTCCAGCTTGCGGTTCTGGCGCACCAGCTTGCCGTCTTTCAGCAGCTTGAGGCAGACCTTGATCTTGGCTTCGTTCAGGTCGATTAGCTTGTCCTCGATGCGCTCGGTGGTGACCGGCCCCGCTTCCGCCAGTTCGCAGGCAGCGTCGTAGACCGAGCGAATCTCGGCCGCATCCGGATAGTGCTTCACCAGGAAGAACTGCTGCAGGCGCTTGTCGTCCTGCAGGAACAGCAGCGTGCACTGGGCGTCCTTGCCGTCGCGGCCGGCGCGGCCCGACTCCTGGTAATACGATTCCAGGTTTGCCGGAATCTGCAGGTGCACCACGAAACGCGTGTCCGCCTTGTCGATGCCCATGCCGAAAGCGTTCGTCGCCACCATGATGCGGCGCTCGTCGTTCATGAACATGTCCTGGTTGGCGCGGCGCTCGGCGGCCGGCAGCTTGCCATGGTAAATCGTCACCGATTCGCCGGCTTCTTCCAGGATGCGATGCATTTCCTCGGCCGCCTTGACGGTGGCGGCGTACACGATGCCCACGCCTTCGGTCTCGGCCACCAGGCGGCGCGCTTCGGCGAACTTGTCGGCCAGGCTCGTCACCTGGTGCACCCGGTATTCGAGATTCGGGCGGTAGATGCCGGTGTTGATGACCTTCATGCGTGGCCGGTTCAGCTGGCGGCCGATGTCTTCCATCACCTCGTCGGTGGCGGTGGCGGTCAGGGCCAGCACGGTCGGGTTGCCGATGGCCGCGATTGCCGCCGCCATCTCGATGTAGGCCGGGCGGAAATCGTGGCCCCATTGGGAAATGCAATGGGCCTCGTCGATGGCCACCAGGGTGACCGTGGTGTGCTTGAGCACCTCGATGAATTCGGGCGAGGTCAGGCGCTCGGGCGTGCAGAACACGATTTCGCAGGTGCCGCCGCTGATCGACTCCAGGGCCTGGTGCTCTTCCTCGGCATTCAGGCTGCTGTTGACCTGGCAGGCGCGCACGCCCAGCTCATCGAGCTTTTCCAGCTGGTCTTTCATGAGCGAGATCAGCGGCGAGACCACGACCGTGGTGCCGCCCAGCATGCGTGCGGGGATCTGGTAACACAGCGACTTGCCGCCGCCGGTGGGCATGATCGCCAGGGTGTCCTTGCCGTCCAGGACGCTGTCGATCACGCGTTGCTGCCCTTCGCGCAGCTGTTCGATACCGAACACGGAGCGCAGCAGCTTGCGAATGGAATTACGGCGCACCGCGAGGAGGCCGTTATGCAGGAGTTTGGGTTCGTGTCGGGTCATGATGGAAGCTAATGTAAGCCTCCCCTGCAAACCCAGCTATAGGATGCACGCCAACCGGTGTGTAGGAGTGCGGGTGGGGGAAAATGCGGGACCGGCGCTGTCGGCGCCGCCGTTCAGCTGGGCCGGGTGCCGCTGAGACAGGGCCACAAGGCTTTTTCCTACATAACGGCGGAGTTCCCGCCGATGCCGCAACATCAGTTGGATGGCTAAGATGGCACCATACACCAACAAAACACGCCGTACCGCCCCGGAGAACGATCATGATGCGCTCAATTCCCACCACCCTGACTGCCTTGCAACTTGCCCTCGCCAGTGCAGCCGCCTGGCTGCTCTACGAGACCAATGCGCTGCAGGGCGCGGCGTTCATGATGTTCCACTGATTTTACGAAACACGGCTCAATACTTGCCTGCGTGGCAAGTTCGATAGCCCATTTTACCCAGCCGCAGCCGAGACCTGCGCACGATAGAGCAAGCGCCGTACCACTGACGTGGAACGGCGCTTTTTGTTGGGTGCAATGACGCGGCGTTTTGCTAGAAGTCCCTGTCAGCGAGCGGCCAGTCGGCAGGCTCGCTATACGTGCCCTTTGCATTGTCGAACGCCAGCGTCCATTCTTTCGCCAACTCCTCGCCGTTGCTGGTGCCGGTCACCGCGACGAGCAGATGATAGAACTCGGCATTTTCGGGACCATCGCTGACACGCACGGTCGAGGCCAGCGATGACGACTTCCCTTCGCACTCCCCGCATGCACCCGTGTCGTCATAAGCAGTTGGTAGCCCACCGACCTCTTGAACGACGCCGGCGCGATTTGCAAGGATAATCATCCGGCTGCCGCAATAACCCTGGTGGCAATCGCCGTATTCGCCACGCCAGCCCCAGTTATCGTTCGCTCCGAGCTCGGTCAATATCCATTCGGACGGCGCAGTGCCCATGGTGCCGGCCTGGATGGTCGTCGATTTCGCAATGAATGCGGGCTTGCCATTTGTCTCGCCAACGATGAATGCGCCGACCAGGCCCTGCATGGCGTGGGCAGTAATCGCTTCGCCCTGCTGATCGATGGCCTGTCCATTTGCAATGGCATACAAACGCTTTCCGCTGCCGAGCGTCTTGATCTCGGATTGCGCGATCTTCATGCAATACGGCATCCCTTCAAACCGGGATATCCAGCATCCGTGCTCCTTTTCCTGTTTGCCGTAGATGTGATTCATCAGTCGCACGGCAGCGTCGCGTGCGTTGCCGGAAGCGAGCAGGTTGGGCGGAATGTCGCCGGGCGGCGACTGCCTGGGGTCCATGACGCCGGATTGGGCAAGCGTGGACAGCAATTCCACCATGGGCGCATGGCCGCTCAGTTCGACCAGCAGTTCCTTCGTGTCCTCGGTACGCTGGGCGGTGTACTGGATGCCGGTTTTCCACGCCGGCCCGCTCGTATCGACGAGTTTGTCCTGCAGGGATTTGAAAACCGGGTCGCCGACGATTTGATCGGCATTGGCCAGCGTAATCTCGAGCGAGGCTTCGCATGTGACCTTGCCGATCTTTTCATCCTTGTTCGATGTGCGAATGGTCGTGACGGCGATCTGCATGCGCTTATTGAGGCGGTCGAGCAGTTCGGTGTCGCTCCCTGAGCCGGACAAGGCTTTTTCCAGCGTTTCCTCGACGCCCTGTTTGACGAGGTCGATGGTGGACGGGTCGATGCAAGTGGGCTGGGTTTTGCTGCAGCCAGCGCCGATCGCCGCCACAACAACCAGCGCGAGCACACGACGAAGATCGCGTAATCCCAGGCCCGCCAGCAGAGAAAAGGTTTTCATATGGAGATATATGCTAAAGATGCAACAGTTTAGCACTGCCGTGTTCCGAAATATTTCCAAATGAAATAGAAAAACGCCATCGCAAGTATCGTCGCGATGGCGTTTTTGTTCTTGCTGACGGCCCCTCCGGGCCGCTTGACGCTTAGGCTGCTTTTGCTTCCAGCGCCTCGGTTTCTTCCGTCGGCAGACGCATCAGGTAGTCGAACGACGCCAGCGAAGCCTTGCCGCCCTCGCCCACGGCGATGACGATCTGCTTGAACGGCACGGTGGTCACGTCGCCGGCGGCAAACACGCCCGGGATCGAGGTTTCACCACGCACGTCGACTTCGATCTCGCCGTACGGCGACAGTTCCAGCGTGCCTTTCAGCCATTCGGCGTTCGGGATCAGGCCGATCTGGACGAACACGCCGGCCAGTTCCACGCGGTGGGTCTCGCCCGACAGGCGGTCCTTGTACGACAGGGCGGTGACTTTCTTGCCGTCGCCATGGATTTCCGTGGTTTGGGCGTTCTTGATCACGTTCACGTTCTTCAGGCTGTAGAGCTTGCGCTGCAGGACCGCGTCGGCGCGCAGTTCCGCGCCATATTCGATCAGGGTCACGTGCTCGACGATGCCGGCCAGGTCGATGGCCGCTTCGACGCCCGAGTTACCGCCGCCGATCACCGACACGCGCTTGCCCTTGAACAGCGGACCGTCGCAGTGCGGGCAATAGGCCACGCCGTGGTTCTTGTACTCTTTTTCGCCCGGCACGTTGATTTCGCGCCAGCGGGCGCCGGTCGACAGGATCACCGACTTGGCTTTCAGCAGCGCGCCCGACTCGGTCGTCACTTCGAACAGCTTCTCGCCTTCGTTGCGCTCCAGCTTGGCGGCACGCTGCAGGTTCATGATGTCGACTTCGTACTGCTTGACGTGCTCTTCCAGCGAGACAGCAAACTTCGGTCCTTCGGTTTCCTTGACCGAGACAAAGTTCTCGATCGCCAGGGTATCCATCACCTGGCCGCCGAAACGGTCGGCCAGCACGCCGGTACGGATGCCTTTGCGGGCCGAGTAGATCGCCGCTGCCGCACCGGCAGGGCCGCCGCCGACGATCAGCACGTCGAAGGCTTCTTTCTTGCTCAGTTCTTCCGCTTTCTTGGCGCCGGCGCCGGTGTCGAGCTTGGCGAGGATTTCCTCGACGCTCATGCGGCCCTGGCCGAAGTGCTCGCCGTTCAGGAACATCATCGGCACTGCCAAAATCTGGCGTGCTTCGACTTCATCCTTGAACAGGCCGCCGTCGATGGTCGTGACCTTGATGCGCGGGTTGATGATGGACATCGAGTTCAGCGCCTGCACGACTTCCGGGCAGTTGTGGCACGACAGCGAAATAAAGGCTTCGAACACGAAGTCGCCCGGCAGGTTCTTGATCTGCTCGATGACAGGCGCATCGAACTTGATCGGGTGGCCGCCCACCTGCAGCAGGGCCAGCACCAGCGAGGTGAACTCATGGCCCAGCGGAATGGCGGCGAATTCGATGCCGATATCGGTGCCGACGCGGTTGATGGCGAACGACGGTTTGCGCGTGGCATTGCCGTCTTCGCGGTAAGTAATCTTGGTGCCCAGGGAAGTGATTTCCTTGAGCAGCTCTTCCATTTCTCGCGCTTTTGGCGAGTCATCAAGCGATGCAACGATCTCAATCGGCTGCACCACTTTTTCCAAATAGGCTTGTAACTGCTTCTTGAGGGTTGCGTCCAGCATGGTGATTTTCCTTGAAATACAGAGGTTTTTATTGGAAGCCCGCCAATCGGCGGGCTTCCGGTGCTACGGGTATTACTGTGCTACTCGTTGGCGTATCGGGACCTCGAGAAACCGTAGCGAGCGGAAGGAGTGGCGTCCGAGAAGCGCAGCTGTACGAGGAGTACAGCGAGCATCGCAGGGCGCCAATCCGACGCGCAGTAGGTTTATCGAGGTCCTACCACCTTAGATCTTGCCGACCAGGTCCAGCGACGGGGTCAGGGTTTCGGCGCCTTCGGTCCACTTGGCTGGGCACACCTGGCCTGGGTGGGCGGCGACGTACTGGGCTGCCTTGACTTTGCGCATCAGTTCCGACGCGTCACGGCCGATGCCGTTGTCGTGCACTTCCATGACCTTGATCTGGCCTTCTGGATTGATGACGAAGGTGCCGCGCAGTGCCAGGCCTTCTTCTTCGATCATGACTTCGAAGTTACGTGCCAGGGTGCCGGTCGGGTCGCCGATCAGCGGGTAGTTCACTTTCTTGATGGCGTCCGAGGTGTCGTGCCATGCCTTGTGGGCGAAGTGGGTGTCGGTCGACACGCCGTAGACTTTCACGCCCAGCTTTTCGAATTCTGGCTGGAAGTCAGCCAGGTCTTCCAGTTCGGTCGGGCAGACGAAGGTGAAGTCGGCCGGGTAGAACATCAGGACGGACCAGGTACCTTTGAACTGCTCTTCGGTCAGATCGATGAATTTGCCAGCATGGTAAGCGGTTGCTTTGAAAGGCTTGATCTCGGTGTTGATAAGGGACATGGAAGCTCCTGTTGTGGGTCAAATCAAAAATTGATGAAACGAAGTTTATGCTCTTGCTGTGCTTTTGTAAAATTAATTGATCAGATGAGTTCAATTGATTTTACCTATGATGCAGAGGTGACAAAAGATATCAGCCTCGCAAGTGCCGCGTAAGTGTGAGGGAAACGGGCGGGGTTTGCAACCGCCGCCCGATTTGGATTTTCAATCGCCCGCGCGAACGGGCCCGGGATCGGCCCCGGGTTAGCCCGGGATTAGTCCGGTATTCAGGCTGGAATTTCGGCGCGCGGCGTCATCACGCTGCACGGCAGCGCCAGGCTGAAGGTCGAGCCCTGCCCCGGCGTGCTGGTCACCGTCAGTTCGCCGCCGTGGGCCACGGCCAGCTGGCGCGAAATGTACAGGCCCAGGCCCAGGCCCTTCGGTTCGCCGTTGCGGGTGCCGCGCTCGAAAGGCTGGAAGATGCGCTCGATGTCGTCGGGCGAAATGCCCTTGCCCTTGTCGGCCACGTCGATGCGGGCGCAGCACCCGTCGACCTGCACGTTCACTTCCACGTTGCAGCCGCCGCCATAGCGCAGCGCATTCGTCAGCAGATTGACGATCACCTGCTCGATGCGGAATTCGTCCCAGTGGCCGAACACGGGTTCGTGCGGCTGCAGACCGATGGCGCAGCCGCTGGCGGCGGCCTGCAGCGACAGATCGCTCACCACGCGTTCCAGCATGCCCATCAGCTCCACCGGCGCCGGCCGCACCGACAGCGTGCCGTTGCGCATGCGGGTCACGTCCAGCATGTCGTCGATCAGGCGGATCATCGCCTTTACCTGGCGCTCGTCACGCTTGACCATGGCGCCCATCTGTTCGGCATTGAAGGCCTGCAGATTGCCGCGCTTCAGGTGCAGCGTGCGCATCTGGATTTCCAGGAACAGGGTGTTGAGCGGCGTGCGCAGTTCGTGGGCGACAAGCGACATGAATTCGTCGCGCATGCGCAGCGAGCGCTGGAGTTCGGCCTGGGTCGCGTTCAGCTCCTGCAGCAGGATTTCCTGCTCGCGCCGGCTGCGTTCCAGCGCTTCCATCTGGCGCGCCACCTCGCGCCGCTGCTGGTCGAGCGCCACGAACACGTTCACCTTGCCGCGCACCGCGTCCGGGTCGAGCGGCTTGTAGAGGAAGTCGACCGCCCCGCTCTCGTAGCCCTTGAACGAGTAATTCAGTTCGCGCCCGGCGGCCGAGACGAACATGATCGGGATGTTGCGCGTGCGCTCGGTGCCGCGCATCAGTTCGGCCAGCTCGAAGCCGTCCATGCCCGGCATCTGGACGTCGAGGATGGCGAGCGCGAACTCGTGCTCGAGCAGCAGGGTCAGCGCTTCCTCGCCGGAATGGGCGTGGAACACGAGGCGGCGCTCGTCGCGGATCAGGGCATCGAGGGCGCGCAGGTTGTCCGGCAGGTCGTCGACGATTAACAGTTTGCTTGGCTCTTGGAAGCTCATGGTGTTGTTGTCTCCAGCAGGGGCAGCAGCACGCGGATGTCCGCGAGCGGCAGCACCAGGTGCGGGGCGCACAGGCTGATGGCTTTTTCGGGCATCGTCGCCGCCTGCGCTTCAATCGGGTCTTGCACAATGGTCAGGCCGCCGCGCTGCCTGATCCTTTGCATGCCTTCGGCGCCGTCGGCATTGGCGCCGGTGAGCAAAATGCCGGCCAGGGCCGGGCCATAGGCGTCGGCGGCCGACTCCATCAGCACGTCGATGGCCGGACGCGCATAGTGCACCGGCGGCTCGCAGCTGAGTGAAAATACGCGATCGGCCTCAATCGACAGGTGGTAGCCGGCGCCGGCGAAGTACAGCGTGCCCGGCTCGACGCTTTCCTTGTCCATCGCTTCGCGCACCGGCAGGCCGAGGCGCGCGTCGAACAGTTCGGCCAGGCGGCTGTCGCGGTCGCTCGGCACGTGCAGGATGCAGACGGCGGCCAGCTTCGGGCTGACCGGCAGCGCCGGCAGCAGCGCGACCAGGGCATCGACGCCGCCGGCCGAGGCGCCGATCACGACGGCCTCGATGCGCCGCCCCGCCAGCACCTGCGCGAACCTGGCCGCCAAGTCGCTCATTCGGCCGCCTTGCGGAACAGGCGCTCGCGCCGCGCCAGCGGCTCGAAGCGATTCGCGTAACTGGAAAAGTCGATGCTCTCCTTGCTGCCCAGGCCCAGGAAGCCGCGGTGGCAGAGCGACTCGTGGAACAGGCCCAGCACGCGGTTCTGCAGGCGCCGGTTAAAGTAGATCATCACATTGCGGCAGCTGACGAAATGGGTTTCCGAAAACACGCTGTCGGTGGCCAGCGAATGGTCGGCAAAGGTCACGTTCTCGACCAGCATGCGCTCGAACAGGGCGCCGCCATAGGCCGCCGTGTAGTAATCGGAAAAGGCGCGCTTACCGCCCGACTTCTGGTAGTTCTCGGTGAATAAACGCATGCGGTCCAGCGGGAACACGCCGCGCCGCGCCGCGTCCAGCGACACCGGGTTGATGTCGGTGGCGTAGAGCATGGTGCGTTCCAGCAGCCCTTCCTCGTGCAGCAGGATGGCCAGCGAATACACCTCTTCCCCGGTGCTGCAGCCGGCCACCCAGATCTTCAGCGACGGATAGGTGCGCAGGTGCGGCACCACCTGGCTGCGGATCGCCGCAAAGTATTCCGGGTCGCGGAACATCTCGGAGACGGGAATCGTCAGGTATTGCAGCAGCTGGGAAAACGCTTCCGGCTGGTGCAGCACCTTGGCCTGCAGTTCCGAGACCGTGGCGCAGTCCATTTCGCGCAGAGCCACCAGCACGCGGCGCTTTTGCGAGGCGCCGGTGTAGTCGCGGAAGTCGTAGTTGTACTTGAGGTAGACCGCCTCGACCAGCATCCGCAGTTCGATGTCGATGTTGTCCGGTGCAGTTTTCAAACGCGCTCCATGGTGGGCATCCAGACCCGCAGCAGCGAGTACAGGCGGGCCAGGTCGATGGGCTTGGCCAGGTAGTCATTCGCGCCGGCAGCCAGGCATTGCTCCTGGTCGTCCTTCATCGCCTTGGCGGTGATGGCGATGATCGGCAGGCGGTCGAAGCGGCCGTCGGCGCGGATGCGGCGCGTCGCTTCCAGGCCATCCATGCCCGGCATCATGACGTCCATCAGCACCAGGTCGATGCCCGGCACCTCGTCGAGTTTCGAGATCGCCTCGAAGCCATTGCGGCCGACGACCACGTTGGCGCCGCGCTGCTCCAGTGCGCTGGTCAAGGCGAAGACGTTGCGCACGTCGTCGTCGACCAGCAGGATTGTACGCCCTTCGAACACGCGGTCGCGGCCGCGCACGGTCTTGAGCATGTGCTGGCGCTCGGTCGACAGCTGCGACTCGACCTTGTGCAGGAACAGCGTCACTTCGTCGAGCAGGCGCTCGGGCGAACGCGCGCCCTTGATGATGATCGAGCGCGAATACTTCAGCAATTCCGCCTCTTCGTCGCGCGTCAGGTTGCGGCCCGTGTAGACGATCACCGGCGGGAACGAGAACAGTTCTTCCTGCGACATGCGCTGCAGCAGTTCGTTGCCCTGCATGTCGGGCAGTTTCAGGTCGATGATCATGCAGTCGAAGATCTCGCTGTGCAGCAGGGCCAGGGCTTCCTCGCCCGAGCCGACCGCCGAGATCTGCACGTCGGCGTCGGCGATCAGGGCCACCACGCTGTCGCGCTGGCGCTCGTCGTCTTCCACCAGCAGCACGCGCTTGATCTGCTGCGAGGATTTCTCCTGGAGTTTACGGAACACATCTTCCAGCTGTTCGCGCGTGGTCGGCTTCAGGGCGTAGCCGATCGCGCCCAGGTGCAGGGCCTCGGTGCCGTTTTCCATGCTCGACACCACGTGCACCGGGATGTGGCGCGTGGCCGGGTTGTCCTTCAGCTGCTGCAGCACCGACAGGCCGGAACCGTCGGGCAGGCGGATGTCGAGCAGGATCGCGTCCGGGCTGTTGTTGGTTGCCAGTTCCAGGCCCTCGCCGGCGGTCAGGCCCACCAGGCAGCGGTAGCCGAGGTCGTGCGCCAGGTCGTACAGGATGCGCGCGAAGCCGGGTTCGTCCTCGACCACCAGCACGGTGCGGCGGCCGGCGACGGCCTGCTCGCGGTCGTCCGGGAAGCGTTCGGCAGGCGCCTGGGCAGGTTCGGCGGCCGGCGCGGCCACCGGCTCCGGCGCGGGACGGGCTGCGCGCAACTGCGGAGCCGGCGCGCGCGGGGCCGGCGGCGTGGCCGCGACCGCGCCGCTCTTCGGCAGGCTGAGGGTAAAGCTGCTGCCCTCGCCCGGCGTGCTGGACACCACCAGGGTGCCGCCCAGGAGGCTGGTCAGGTCGCGCGAAATCGACAGGCCGAGACCCGTGCCGCCGAAGCGGCGGCTGGTGGTGCCATCGGCCTGGTGGAAGGCCTCGAAGATGCGTTCCTGCTGCTCGGGCGCGATGCCGATGCCGGAATCCTGCACCGTGAACTGGACCCAGCCTTCGTCGGTGGCGCTCACGGTGAGGCTGACCGCGCCCTGCTCGGTGAACTTCACGGCGTTCGAGAGCAGGTTCTTCAGCACCTGTTCCAGGCGCTGGCGGTCGGTGTGGATCGAGGCCGGCACGTTCGGCTCGACCGTCACGGTAAATTGCAGCTCCTTTTGCTTGGCCAGCGGCTCGAAGGTGCGGCCCAGGCCCTCGACCGTGCGGCGCAGCGGCAGGTCTTCCGGCAGCAGTTCCAGCTTGCCGGCCTCGACCTTGGAAATATCCAGGATGTCGTTGATCAGGTTCAGCAGGTCGTTGCCGGCCGAATAGATCGTCTGGGCGAAACGCACCTGCTCTTCGTTCAGGTTGCCCGGCACGTTGTCGGACAGCAGCTTGGCCAGGATGAGCGAGCTGTTCAGCGGCGTGCGCAGTTCGTGCGACATGTTGGCCAGGAACTCGGACTTGTAGCGGCTGGCGCGTTCCAGGTCCAGGGCGCGGGCGCGCAACTGGTCCTGGGCTTCGGTCAGCGCGGCGTTCTTCATGTCCAGGTTCAGGGCCTGCTCGGCCAGCTGGTCGTTGGTCTGTTCCAGCTCGGCCTGCTGGTTTTCCAGGCTCGACTGCGATTCTTCCAGCGCGCGCGACTGCTCTTCGAGTTCCTCGTTGGCGGTGCGCAGTTCTTCCTGCTGGACCTGCAGTTCCTCGTTCAGGGCCTGGGTTTCGGACAGCGCATCCTGCAGGCGCTGGCGGTAGACCACGGCGGCCACCGAAGCGCCGACGTTGTCGGCAATCAGCTTCAGGAATTCGACGTCGCGCTCGCGGATGCCGTGCAGGAAGCCGATCTCGATCACGCCTTTCACCTTGCCGAAGTTGTTGATCGGTGCGATCACGACTTCGCGCGGCACGGCGTCGCCCAGGCTCGACGCCACCTTCATGTAGTTGTCGGGCAGGTTGTCGACGGTGATCAGGCGGTTTTCGTTGGCGGCCTGGCTGGCCAGCGAGGCGCCCGGCTCGATGACCATGTTGCGCTGTTCCTCATTCGAGAAGCCGAAGGCGCCGATACGGCGCAGCACGCCGTCGTCGCTGCGCACGTACATGGCGGCCACGGTGCCGCCGACATAGCGCACCACGTGGTCGAGCACGGCCTGGGCCAGCGGTTCCAGGCTGTGGATGCCGGCGCTGCGCGCGGACAGCTCGGTCTGGCCGGTGCGCAGCCAGGCCTGGTGGCGCAGTTCGGCGTTGTGCTCGGCCTCGTGTTCCAGGATGTCGGAATAGGAGGTCGACAGGCGCACCAGTTCGCGCCGGCCAAAGGCCGCCATCATGCCGCCGACGATCAGGGTGAACAGCAGGTAGAAGCCGACCGACCAGGTGGTTACCGAGCGCGCATCCCCGTTGCGGGTCTGCAACAAGGTGCGCTCCATCGCGATGAAGGCGGCGAACTGGGCGCGCATGTCGTCGGTGAGGATCTTGCCGCGGCCGCTCTTGACCGAATCGACCACCTCTTCGTTGCGGCGGCGGCGCTCGATCATCTCGTCTGTGTACTTGACCCATTCGGCATGCGCGGCGCGCACCCGGCTCAGGCGCGTGGTCTGGGACTCGTTGTCGAGCACCATGCGCACCAGGGATTCGAGTTCGGCCTCGACCTTGGGTTTCGACACCACATAAGGCCCGAGGAAGCTTTCGTCGCCGGTGAGCAGATAGCCGCGCATGCCGGTTTCCATCTCCGAGACGAGACGGTTGACCTCGGTGGCATTGCCGATCACCTGCTGCGAGTGCTCGACCCAGTTCAGCACGCTGATCAGGTAGGCAATGATCGCCACGAACACGCCGGCACTCAACACGCTCAGGCCGAGCGGCAACGCGACATTGCGCGTCAGGATGCGGCGAAACTGGGAATTATCGATGGAAGAGCCGGTCATTCGTTGCGATTATCTTAAGAAAAATATCCTAAGTTTAACGCAATTGCGAAATCGCTGATACGCTCAACCGTGCGCGGGCGTGTATCGCTTTGTATCAAGTACGATCGTGCTAATTATAACAATCAAGCTGGTACATACGGCCTCAAGTAGGGTGCGGTACGGCTACGCCCGGCCTTGGCCACCTTTTCAGGCGGGCCGGCGCAGACCACGGTGCCGCCTTCGTCGCCGGCGCCGGGGCCGATGTCGATCACCCAGTCGCAGGCCGCCACCACGCGCATCGTGTGCTCGACCACCACCACGGTGTTGCCGGCGTCGACCAGGCGCTGCAATTGCACGATCAGGCGATCCACGTCGGACGGGTGCAGGCCGGTGGTCGGCTCGTCCAGTACATACAGGGTGTTGCCACGCCCGGCGCGCTGCAGTTCGGTCGCCAGCTTGATGCGCTGGGCTTCGCCGCCCGACAGTTCCGTGGCCGGCTGGCCCAGGCGCAGGTAGCCGAGGCCGACTTCGCGCAATACTTCCAGCGAGCGTTCGACCAGCGCCTCGCCTGCGAAGAACTCGGCAGCGGCATCGACCGTCATGCCCAGCACCTCGGCGATGTTGCGGTCTTTATAGGTCACTTCCAGCGTCTTGGCGTTGTAGCGCGCGCCTTCGCATACCGGGCAAGGCGCGTACACACTGGGCAGGAACAGCAATTCCACCATGACCGAACCCTCGCCGGCGCAGTTCTCGCAGCGGCCCTTGGCGACATTGAAGGAGAAACGGCCGGCATTGTAGCGGCGCGATTTCGCCATCTTGGTGGCGGCGAAGAGTTTACGCACCTGGTCGAACAAACCGGTGTAGGTGGCCAGGTTCGAGCGCGGGGTGCGGCCGATCGGCTTCTGGTCGACGCGCACCATGCGGCGGATAGCCTCCATGCCGGCGGCGATGCGGCCTTCCAGCGGCAGCGCGGCTTCCTGTTCCAGGTCTTCGCCTTCCTCGGCTTCGGCGGCGGGAGCCCCCTGCCCCAGTTCCTTCGACACCAGTTCGACCAGTACCTGGCTCACCAGGCTCGATTTGCCAGAACCCGAGACGCCGGTGACGGCGGTGAGCACGCCGAGCGGGAAGTCGACGTCGAGCTTGTTTAGGTTATTGCGGGTGACGCCTTCCAGGCGCAACTGGCCGACGGGTTCGCGCCGGGTGCGTGCTTCGGGCGGCGCATCGTCGAACAGGTAGCGCCGCGTCTGCGACGCCTCGATTTTCTTCAGGCCCTCGGGCGGGCCGCTGTACAGCACTTCGCCGCCACGCTCGCCGGCGGCCGGGCCGACGTCGACGATCCAGTCCGCGCAGCGGATCACGTCCAGCGCGTGCTCGACCACGAACATCGAGTTGCCCGAGGCTTTCAACTGGTCGAGGGCCGTGAGCAGCGCCTCGGTATCGGCCGGGTGCAGGCCGGCCGAGGGTTCATCCAGCACGTAGACCACGCCGAACAGATTCGAGCGCACCTGCGTGGCCAGGCGCAGGCGCTGCAGTTCGCCGGGAGAGAGCGTCGGCGTGCTGCGTTCCAGCGCCAGGTAGCCCAGGCCCAGGGCCAGCAGCACGTCCAGGCGCGCGACCAGGTCTTCGGCGATACGGCGCGTGACGATCAGCTGCTCGGGGTGCAGCTTGGCGCGGCGCGCATCCTTTGGCGCCGCGCCGGCGGCGTAAGGCTGCAGCAGCGCGTGCAGGCGCGCCATCGGCATGCGCGAGATATCGGTGATGTCGACGCCGGCAAACGTCACCGACAAGGCTTCCTGGCGCAGCCGCTTGCCGCGGCAAAGCGGGCATTCGGTGCTCACCATGTAGCGCGCCACGCGCTTCTTCATCGAGGCGCTTTCGGTGGTGGCGAAGGTCTGCATCACATAGCGCTTCACGCCGGTGAAGGTCCCCTGGTAGCTGGGCGGGTCCTTGCGCTTCAGGGCGCGTTTGGTTTCCTCGGGCGTGAGGCCGGCGTAGACCGGCACGGTCGGCGTTTCGTCGGTGTACAGGATCCAGTCGCGGTCTTTCTTCGGCAAGTCGCGCCAGGGCGTGTCGACGTCGTAGCCCATGGTGACGAGGATGTCGCGCAGGTTCTGGCCGTGCCAGGCCGGCGGCCAGGCGGCAATCGCCCGTTCGCGGATGGTCAATGAATCGTCGGGCACCATCGATTGTTCGGTCACTTCGTACACGCGGCCCAGGCCCGAGCACTCGGGGCAGGCGCCTTCCGGGGTGTTCGGGGAGAAGGACTCGGCGTACAGGAGTTCCTGGCCTTCCGGGTAATCGCCGGCGCGCGAGTACAGCATGCGCAGGGAATTCGACAGGGTGCTGACGCTGCCGACCGAGGAGCGCGTGGTGGGCGAACCGCGCTGCTGCTGCAGGGCCACGGCCGGCGGCAGGCCGTCGATCTCGTCGACTTCGGGGACCGGCATCTGGTGGAACAGGCGGCGCGCGTAGGGCGAGACCGACTCAAGATAGCGGCGCTGGGCTTCGGCGTACAGGGTGCCGAAGGCGAGCGAGGATTTGCCGGAGCCGGAGACGCCGGTAAAGACGACCAGCGCGTCGCGCGGGATGTCGAGGCTGACGTTCTTCAAGTTGTGTTCGCGCGCGCCGCGTACGCGCACGTAGCCGGGGCGGCCCTGGCCGGATTGGGGGGTGGTGGCGGTGGTGTCCTCGGCTTTCCTGCGCATTGCTTGTCGTCCGGTGATTCGTTGGTGTTATTAAAGCGCTCTGAGTCGGAAAAGACGGTGCGGTGACACACGCTGTAGGGTGGACGGCTCGTTCCCGGTCCTTGCCTATCACCAACATGGGCGCCGTCCACGCGTCCAACCGCCCCCCGAAACACCGCGGCACATCATCCTGGCGTTGAACGCGTGGACGGCATACGCGCCGCGTGACGTGCTACGCCACGGGTGGAGCCGTCCACCCTACGATGGTCTCGATGCCGGTATCGCGTTCGAAATACGCCGCCACGGCGCGGCAGCGGGCCGGCAAGCCTTCATCGTCGAGCAAGGCTTCCAGGCACCGCAACAAGCGCCCCTGCGTCAGGCGCGTGGCCGGCAAACTCCGCCCCACGCCCAGCGCCGCGACGCGTGCCCCATTGTCGAACTGGTCGTGCGCCAGCGGCACCACCAGCTGCGGCGTGCCGGCATGCAGCGCCTCGGCCGTGGTCCCGACGCCGCCATGGTGCACCAGCACCGCCACATGCGGCAGCAAGGCCCGCAGCGGCACATACTCCTGCCACAGCACATGGCGCGGCAGCTCGGCGGGTAGCTGATCGCGGTGCGGCGTAAGGAACACCGCCCGCTCGCCCAGCAACCGCGAGGCCTCGATCGCGTGCTCGAAGTAGGCCCGCGCCTGGCGGTTGCCGGTCCCCGGCGTGAACACCAGCGTGCGCCCGCCCTGGCCCAGGAAATGGCGCAGCTCGGCGGACAGTTCCGCATGCGGATTCGGGTCGTACAAGGGAAAGCCGGTACGCAGCATCGGCTGCGGCCAGTCCGGCTGGGTCGGCGCAAACCACTCCGGGAACAGCCCGATCGACCAATCCGGAATCGCAAAGATGTGGTCCATCAGCGACCCGGCCGGCGCCAGCCCGGCCGCACGGCGCTTCGCATTCACGTCCGGCATCGCAATCGGATCAACCAGGTGTTTGACCGCCGTGCGCCACAGCCAGCGGCGCGCGCCATGCGGCACCCAGCGCGGTACGCGGTACGGTCCCAGCAGCAGCGGGTCGTAGACGGTGGGGATGTTGGACGGCGCCAGGAAGATCGCGGCAATGCGCAGGCCTGGACGCGCGGCGCGGCACAGGTCTGCTTCGGGCAGCGCCAGCGGATGGACCACCATCGTGCATGGCTCATCGGCCGGCAGCGCCGCCATGAAAGCCGGGACCAGGGCCATGGCCGGCCGCGTCGCCGCCCACACCACGCCGAAGCCGCGCGTCGGATGCCACAAGTCGGGATGGTCGAGCACCGCCTCGTCGGCCGGCAAGCCGTGGAAAGGCAGGCCGGCCTCGCGTACATACGGCCCATGCTGCTCCGGCCCGAGGAAACTGACCCGCCGCCCCGCCGCATGCAGGGCCAGGCCCAGCTTCAGGAAGGGAAATAGGTCGCCGGCCGAGCCGATCGTCACCAGGACAACATGGCCGGCGTCGACGGGAGTGCGATCGACGTCCACGTCGTGCGCTCCCGTGATCGCCATTACGGAATCAAGCGCTCGGCGCGCAGGCGCGCGAACAGGTCGAAGAACGAGCTGTCGGTGGCCTGGTAGGCGCTGAAGCCGAGGCGGCGGCTGTTGGCCATGTCGGTCATGACTTCCAGCGGACGGCCGAGGTCGAGGTCGGTGTGCCAGGCCGAGGCCAGGCGCTCCAGGTCGGCTTCGACGAGGTTATGCTTGGCGGCGATCTGGCGCCAGGTGTCGGCGTCGTTCGCCATCGCGGCTTCCAGCGGCTGCATCGTGCCATTGAAGCCGGCCGCTTCCACGCCGAACCATTCGGCCAGCTTCGGCCACAGCCAGCTCCAGCGGAACACATCGCCATTCACGATGTTGAAGGCTTCGTTCTTGGCCGCATCGGTGTCCGCCGCCCAGGCCAGTTGCTTCGCCAGCATGCGCGCGTCGGTCACGTCCGACAAGCCCTTCCACTGCGCTTCCGAGCCCGGGAACTGGAACGGGCGGCCGGTTTCCTTGCAGATGGTGGCGTACACGGCCAGCGTGGTGCCCAGGTTCATGGCGTTGCCGACGGCCAGGCCGATGATGGTGTGCGGACGGTGGATGCTCCAGGTGAAGCGGTCGCGCGCGGCGGCGGCGTAGACTTCGTCTTCCTGGGCGTAATAGAAGTTCTCCAGCGGCAGCCGCGGCTGGCTTTCGCGCAGCGGCGTGTCGGGCAAGGTGCCCGAGCTGGCATAGGCCTCGAAGGGGCCGAGGTAGTGCTTCAGGCCGGTGACCAGGGCCACGTGGCGCAGGCTTTTTTGCGGCGACAGCGCGTCGAGCAGATTGCGCACCAGGGCGGCGTTGACGCGGATGTTCTCGGCTTCGGTGTCCTGCCGCATCCAGGTGGTGATGAAGACGTGGGTCGGCGCGACGTCTGCCAGGGCAGTGCTCAGCGCGGCCGGGTCGAGCAGGTCGGCGGCGACATGGCGCACGCCCGGCAAGTCCTTCGGTGCGCGGCGCGACAGGCCGACCACATCCCAGCCGTTCGCGAGCAGTTCGCGTGCGAGGTGGTTGCCGCCGATGCCGGTGACGCCGGCGATCAATGCTGTCCGTTTCATCTTTGTCCTTTCTCTACCAAGTAAAGCCTATTCTACTTGGGCAGGAAAAAAGACGTCGGCGCCGCCTGAACGCGGCGCCGCGGACAAGCGCTCAGACCGTTGCCGGCAAGCCCTGGCTGTAGCGGTTCGGACGGCCTTCCTGCACCATGAACACGATCAGGATGATCCAGCCGATGAAAGGCACGAACCAGATCAGCTGCCACCAGCCGCTGCGGTCGGTATCGTGCAGGCGGCGGGAACCGGCGGCGAGCACGGGCAGGAGCGTGGCCAGGTTGAACAGGATACCGACGGTGTTGCTGACGACATTCGCCGCCAGGCCGCCGAGGAACACGAACAGCATGAACCACCAGTATTCGGAGCGCGAGGCGGTACCGTCGAAGGTGGCGTACTTGTTGAAGCAGGTGGAAATCGATTCGGTAAACGTCATGCCGGCTCTTTCAGGTTAACGAGTGCTACGCGTTGATAGAAAAACCACGCTTGTAGTATGTCACGCGGACAAGAATTGCGCTACAACAAGCTCAGCCGCCCTTGCGGGCGTAGCTGGCCGTTAGCATGTCCTGCCTGGGGCGAGATGCTGTTACGGCAGCAGTCGCCCTTCGATCGAATCGTCGAGCGTCTTGCCGATGGCGGCGCCCACCAGCATCTTGGCCCCGGCCACGGCCTGGCCGTGCTTGTTGTCCCAGTAGTAGCCGGCACGCGGCGTCACCCCGATGACGGTGATGCGCGGGTCGTCCTCGCCTTCGGTGAACCAGGTCTTCAGCGTAAAGTCCCAAAGCGCCTTGATCTTCGCTTTGTCCTGTGAGATCGTCGCGACGCCGTCGAGTTCCAGGAAACCGGCGTGCTTGTCGGCCTGGAAGTAAAGCTTCACGTTCGGGTCGGCCTTCAGCTCGGCGTTCTTGTGGCTGTCGATGGCGCTCATGAACCACAGGGTGCCGTCGTCGTCGGCCTGCAGCACGCTCATCGGACGCACGCCGCGGCTGTCGCCCAGGCTGCCATGGGTGGTGAAGAAACAGGTCTTGGCGTCGTCGGCCATTTCCTTGATGCGGGCGCGGGCTTCCGCTCCGGCGAGGTCGCGGCGGTTCTCTTCAGGTTGCTGCTGGTTGATCGAATCCATGGGTTCTCCTTCGTTGGTCACGATGGGTCACCTTAGCTCGTCAAGACGCTTCCGTATGTGCACTGCCTCACGCGGGCGGTCGCATCGCTAGCCGGCCTGGCCTTCGCTACGGGTGCGCGGGTATTCCGGCAGGCCGTCATGCAGCCGCATCCAGGGCAGGCGCTCGTTCACGAAGGTGTGGTCGCCGAGGGCGATGGCGGCCGGGTCGTCGAGGGTGGCGGTGGAGATGTCGAGCTCGTCGGGGTAGCGGTCGTCCTGGTAGGTGAGCGTGGTGCCGCAGGTGGAGCAGAAGCTGCGCAGGACGTGGTCGCTGGAGCGGAAGGTGGTGGCGTTACCCTGCGAAAAACGAAACTTGTCCATGGCGGCGCTGACCCAGGCCACCGCGGGGGCGCCGGCGATGCGGCGGCAGTCGCTGCAATGGCACAGGGTGCTGTGGAAGGTGTCGCCGTCGATGACGTAGCGTACTGCACCGCAAAAACATCCGCCCTGCAAGATCATGACCGTCTCCTGTCGACGACACCGGTATCCAGAATAGGCGAGAGCGCGGCCCGCTTCAAGCGGAACGCGTCACGACGCCGCGTCTTCCGCTATGACGCGCGCACTGTGCTCCAGCCAGCGCGCGACGACCTGCTGCTCCTGCACGCTGAAGCCCGCCGTCAGGCGTTCGTTGAGCTCGGCAAGCACCGCCCTGGCGCGCACGCTGGCGTCGATACCCGCAGCGGTCAGGCGCAGGCGCGTCAGGCGCGCGTCGTGCTCATCGGCAATGCGCTCGACCAGCGCGGCAGCCTGCATGCGCTTCGACAGGTTCGTTACCGCGGCGGGCGCCACGTCCAGCGCCTGCGCGATCTCGCCGATGGCGGCCTCGTCGCGTGCGGCGAGCACGAACAGCAGGCCGACCTGGGCCGGGCTGATACCGTCCCAGGCCTGGTCGCGACGCTCGATCCAGCGCGCGATCGCCTTCTGGGCCCGGTTGACCAGGAACACGAAGCGCGGCGGCCTGGACACGCCCTTCATGCCGCGTCCCCGGCCGCATCCGGGGCATGGCGCCGGTTCGCCAGCTGCAGCAGCAGCCAGGCGCCGGCATCTTGCCACAGGCCCGCCGCGCAGCGCCGCCGGAAAAAGCCCATGTGGCCGATACCCGGCAGCCCGAGGCTGCGCGGGTCGACCTGGCGGCGTTCGAGCGGCGCCGACGTGTAGCCCGCGAGCAGGATGTCCATCGCCCCGGGATTGGCCCAGGGATCGTCGTCGAAGCCCAGCACCAGCAAGGGAATCGCGACGTCGGCCATCCGGCGCCCGGCATCGAGTGCCGGATCGTCGAAGAAATAGCGCGGCAATGTGGTCCAGCGGCTCCATTCCAGCATCACTGCGCGCGGCAAGTCTTCGCCCAGTCCGATGCGCCGTCCCGGCATGTAGCCCAGCAGCGCGCACAGCACGGGCGCCAGCAGGCGCATCACGCACCACACGCGCAAGCGCTCGGCGCGGCCGCGGATGGTGCGCGTCACGCCGGCATGGGTGGCCACCAGCAAGGCCGCGCGCAGGTGCGCCGTTTCCAACGACAGTCCGATCGCATGCCCGCCCACGCTATGCCCCACCGCCAGCAAGGGCAGGCCGGGAAAGCGCGACTGCGCCCAACGCGTCACCGCGCCGACATCCTCCAGCATCCAGTCCGACATACTCACTTCGAAGCCGCGCAAGCGCGCCGGCCGCGACGCGCCTGTGCCCCGGTAATCGTAGGTCACCACGTGCAGGCCGAGGCCGCACAGATAGCGGGCAAAGGCTTCGTAATACCCTTGCGTTAACGCCGTGGCGGGATGGATCAGGACCACGCCGCGCGGGGAACTTGCCGCGAACAGGCGTGCGCCGATATCGGCGGCGGCGCCGATGGGGATACGGATCGCTTCGGCCGTCATGTGCAGCTCCCGATATAGTTAACGTGTTAACGACATTAGCACCGGCTTGCTGGCCAGGCAAGGCGCAGGGTAGCGATTCGAAGGAAACCTCCAGAAACGACAAAGCCGCCCCGGCCTTGCAGGCAGGGCGGCTTTCCGGGCATGCGCGATCAGAGGAAGCGGTCGAGGATCTTGCGGCTTCCCTTGTCGATCCTGAACATGTCGCGCACCAGGAAGTTGATGCCGTGGCTGTCCGCAATCAGCAGCGAGGCCTCGCCCACGCGCCGGATATCCTCGTCCACCTTCAGCACGAACGCGGTCTCGCCGCGGTCGGTCTTCACATACCAGGTGCAGGGCGTGGCGAAGCTCGACACGCTGCGGATCGTCTCGATCTCGGGAATGAATTCGCGCCCTTCGAGTTCCTCGGTGATCAAGGCGCGGATCGCTTCCGGCTGCTCGGCCAGGTCGTCGATCCAGGCCACTTCCTTGCCGCCATCGCGCACCAGCGAAATGCCGCGCGTCGGCGCCTGGATCGGAAAGGCGCGCACCGGGATCACGCCGACGAAGTCTTCGCCCTCGGCGCTCATGAACACCAGTTTGCCGAACGCGTCGCGGCGCAGTTGAATGGGATTGCTCATGCTTTAGTCGTCCTTGTTGGCGTCGTCCATGTCCTGGTCGACATTGCGCGCCTGCGCTTCATACAGCCTGTGGTAGGCGCCTTCGCGCGCCATCAGTTCGTCGTGGCTGCCCTCTTCCACCACCACGCCGCGGTCGAGCACGACCAGGCGATCGGCGCGGTGCAGCGTCGACAGGCGGTGGGCAATCGCAATCGTGGTGCGGCCCTGCACCAGGTTGTCGAGCGCCTTCTGGATTTCCTTTTCGGTTTCCGAGTCCACCGACGAGGTTGCCTCATCGAGGATCAGGATCGGCGGGTCGATCAGGAGCGCGCGCGCAATCGAGATACGCTGGCGCTCGCCGCCCGACAGGCCTTGCCCGCGCTCGCCCACCATCGAATCGTAGCCCTGCGGCAGGCGCAGGATGAATTCGTGGGCGTGGGCGGCGCGGGCGGCGGCGATGATTTCCTCGCGCGTCGCATGCGGCTTGCCGTAGGCAATGTTCTCGGCAATCGTGCCGAAGAACAGGAACGGTTCCTGCAACACGAGACCGATGTTGCGGCGGTAGTCGGCCACGGCAAACGAGCGGATATCCACGCCATCCAACAGGATCGCGCCTTCGGCCACGTCGTAGAAGCGGCAGATCAGGTTGACCAGCGTGCTCTTGCCCGAACCGCTGTGCCCGACCAGGCCCACCATTTCGCCGGCCTTGATGTTCAGGGAAATGCCGCGGTTCACGGCGCGGTTGCCGTAGCGGAAACCGACTTCGCGCAGCTCGATATTCCCCTGCACTTCAGGAACCTTGGCAGGCGTCACCGGGTCCGGCACGCTCGACACGTGATCCAGGATATCGAAGATGCGCTTGGCGGCCGACGCCGACTTTTGCGTCACCGACACGATGCGGCTCATCGAATCGAGTTTTACATAGAAGCGGCCGCTGTAGGCGATGAAGGCGGTCAGTGTGCCGACCGTAATGTCGCCCTGCGATACCTGCCAGATACCGAAGATCCAGATCACCAGCAGGCCCAGTTCGGTCAGCAGCGACACCGTCGGCGAGAACAACGACCACACGCGGTTCAGCTTGTCGTTGACGGCCAGGTTGTGCTTGTTGGCTTCGCGGAAGCGCAGCGCTTCGCGCTTTTCCTGGGCAAAGGCTTTCACCACGCGGATGCCGGGAATGGTATCGGCCAGCACGTTGGTGACCTCGCCCCAGACGCGGTCGATCTTCTCGAAGCCGGTGCGCAGGCGGTCGCGCACCACGTGGATCATCCAGGCGATGAAGGGCAGCGGCACCAGGGTCACCAGCGCCAGCCACGGATTCATGCTGAACAGGATCACGCCGGTCATGATGATGAGCAGCACGTCCGACAGGAAGTCGAGCAGGTGCAGCGACAGGAAGACACTGATCCGGTCCGAGCCGCTGCCGATGCGGCTCATCAGGTCGCCGGTGCGCTTGCCGCCGAAGTATTCGAGCGACAGGCGCAGCAGGTGTTCATAGGTGGTCGAGCGCAGATCGGCGCTGATACGCTCGGATGCGAGCGCCAGCACATAGGTCTTGCCCCAGCCCAGGGCCCAGGCCAGTATCGACGCGCCGAACAGGCCGCCCATGTACAGCCAGACGAGCGAGTTGTCGATGGTCTGGCCGTTCTGGTACGGGATCAGCACATTGTCCATCAGCGGCTTGGTCAGGTACGGCGGAATCATGTGCGCCGCCGTCGAGCCCAGCATCAGCAGGAAACCCACCAGCAGCTGCACCTTGTACGGCCGGGCGAAGCGCCACAGGCGGAACAGGGTCCAGGTGGAGGGCGGCGTGTGCAGCACCTTGGTGCAGATCGGGCAATCTTCCTGGTCCGGTTCGAGCGGCGCCTTGCAGCTCGGGCAGGTGTGGGTCTCGGGCGGCTGCACGGCCACGCCGGTGAGCACGCTTTTCAGTTGGTCCGTAAAGGCATCGACCACGCGGATGGCGTGCAGGTTCTGGCCCAGGGTGAAACGCCAGGACGCCAGGCGGCCCTGTTCATCGACCAGTTCCAGGTGGCCGACGCCGGCATGGTCGTGGTGCTGGAGGGCCAGGCCGGGGCGGTAGGCCCAGTCGCGCCAGGCCGTTTCGCCGGGGGCAAGGCTCAGCAGACGGCGGTTCGTGACGACCAGGATGCCCTTCACGAAACGTAATTTCGCATCGAGGTCAACCTCCACGCTACTTAAAACGTTTTCCCCTGGTGCAAGCTGTTTCCGAACGTCACCCTGCCAGGCATCGGGCAGGAAACTGGCGGGTGCCGCCAGCGAAGTCGGAATAGCAGGTTGTTGAGTTGTCATTGTGTGATGCAGCCTTGGTCAGGCAAGTTCTGAATAAGGGGGTAACGCGGTGACCGGCTCAGCGGTTTACGTAGAACGTGGAAATATTCTTCGCTGGCGGTGTGATTACCGTAGCACGGCCCCCGGGAAACCGGTGCCGGATAGGAAATAAGCCCGCGAGTATATAACACGGCGCACCACAGCATCTCGCGCAGCATGGCGATTCGGTGCGGTAGCGCACAGGCAGAAAAACATAGGCAACGCCATCATGGTAGTCGTGCAGACACCGGCGGCAAGACATCGATACATGACGAAAAAGAACGACATCAAGTTTCTCCGTGTGACCCATTTGCGCGGCCCGAACATCTGGACCTACCGTCCGGTCATCGAGGCCTGGCTCGACATCGGCGAGCTGGAAGACTTCCCCTCGAACAAACTGCCTGGTTTCACGGAGCGCCTGACAGCCTGGCTGCCCGGCCTGATCGAGCACCGCTGCGGCGTCGGCGAGCGCGGCGGCTTCATCGAACGCCTGCAGGGCGGCACCTGGGCCGGCCACATCCTCGAGCACGTGGTGCTGGAGTTGCAGAACATGGCTGGCATGAAGACCGGCTTCGGCAAGACCCGCTCCACCGGCGAACATGGCGTGTACAAAATGGCCTTCCGCACGCGCGACGCCGTGGTCGGCCGCGCCGCCCTGGAAGCCGGCCACCGCCTGCTGATGGCGGCCATCAACGATGAAGCCTTCGACATGGCCGGCACCGTCAGCCGATTGACCGACCTGGTCGACCGCTACTGCCTCGGCCCGTCCACCGCGAACATCGTCGACGCCGCCACCGACCGCCGCATCCCCTCGATCCGCCTGACCGAAGGCAACCTGGTGCAGCTCGGCCACGGCGCCGCCCAGCGCCGTATCTGGACCGCCGAAACCGACCGCACCAGCGCCATCGGCGAAGGCATCGCCAGCGACAAGGACCTGACCAAGAGCCTGCTCGCCTCTTGCGGCGTGCCGGTGCCGGAAGGCGCGCTGGTGCGCAGCGCGGCAGCCGCCTGGGAAGAAGCGCAGGACATCGGCCTGCCGGTGGTGGTCAAACCCGTCGACGGCAACCATGGCCGCGGCGTGACCCTGAACCTGATGACGGAAGCGGATGTGCATGCCGCCTACGCCATCGCCTCGAAGGAAGGCGACAGCACCGCCGTGCTGGTCGAGCGCTTCATCCCCGGCAACGAGCACCGCCTGCTGGTCGTCGGCAAGAAGGTCGTGGCCGCCGCACGCGGCGAGGCGCTGTGGGTCACCGGCGACGGCAAGTCCACGGTCGCCCAGCTCTGCGACAGCCAGATCAACATCGACCCGCGCCGCGGCGACAGCGAGGAATTCCCGCTCGGCCGCATCGACACCAAAGACCCGGTGATCCTGCTCGATTTGCAGCGCCAGAGCCTGACGCCGGACGCGATTCCGCAAGACGGCCAGCGCGTGCTGATCCAGCCAAACGGCAACGTCGCCGACGACGTGACCGGCATCGTGCATCCGGACGTGGCCCACGCCGCCGCCCTGGCCGCGCGCGTGGTCGGCCTCGACATCGCCGGCATCGACCTGGTCTGCGAAGACATCTCCAAACCCCTGCTTGAGCAGCGCGGCGCCATCATCGAAGTCAATGCCAGCCCTGGCCTGCTGGCCCACATCAAGCCGGCCAGCGGCGAACCGAGGAACGTCGGCGCGGCCATCGTCGAGCACCTGTTCGCGGCTGAAGAATCGGGCCGCATCCCGATCGTCGGCGTCACCGGCACCCTGGGCAGCAGCCTGATCGCGAAACTGCTGGGCTGCCTGCTGAACGCGGCCGGCAAGCACGCCGGCGTGGCAAACGGCGAAGGCCTCTACCTCGACGGCCGCCAGGTACAAAAAGGCGATTGCACCGGCTTTGCCGCCGGCGAGCGCCTGCTCATCAACCGCAACATGGAAGCGGCGGTATTCGAATCGAACGCGCGCAGCATCCTGCTTGAGGGCCTGCCCTACGACCGCTGCTCGGTGGGCGTGGTCACCGACATGGGCAAGCTCGACGACGTGCGCGACCTGCACATCAACGACGATGAAGCGCTGGCCAACGTGGTGCGCAGCCAGGTCGACGTGATCCTGTCCAGCGGCGCGGCCGTGCTGAACGCGGCCGATCCGGAAGTGGTGAAGCTGGCCGAACTGTCGGACGGCCGCGTGATCTTCTACGGCATGGACGAGCATAACCCCGTGATGGCGGCGCACCGCGCGGCCGGCGAGCGTGTCGTGTTTGCGCGCGACAACCGCATCATGCTGGCCGACGGAGCAGAAGAAACTGCCCTGCTCGACCTCGCCAAGATCAAGCCGGCCACCGTCAAGCATCCGGCCAGCGTGCTGGCCGCCACCGCCGCCGCCTGGGCGCTGGGCCTGCAGCACGACCTGATCTGCGGCGGCCTGCGCGCCTTCGACGCCACGCCAAAGAAAACGATTTATTGAAGAAGAGCGGGCCGGCTTTTGAAACCGGCAGCCGCCCGCCGCGCGTGATTGGCGCGGCCCACATTTAAGGATTACAGTTTTATGGAAGTATCTCGCGTACGGGCCCTGCGTGGCCCCAATCTCTGGAGCCACCACACCTCGGTCGAGGCGATCGTCGCCTGCACGCCGGAAGAAGAATCGATTGGCGCCCTGCCAGGCTTCGAGACGCGCCTGCGTTCCCTCTTCCCCCAGCTCGGCCAGCTGCAGCCGCTCGGCCACGACGACACCATCCCGCTGGCCCATGTACTAGAAGTAGTCACGCTCGACCTGCAGGCGCAAGCCGGCTGCCCGGTCACCTTCAGCCGCACCACCGCCACGCTGGAAAGCGGCATCTACCAGGTAGTGGTCGAATACACCGAGGAAGACGTCGGCCGCCTGGCCCTCACGCTGGCGGAAAACCTGATCGCAGCCGCGCGCAATGACGCACCCTTCGATCTGCAGAACGCCCTCACCCAGCTGCGCGACCTCGACGAAGACGTGCGCCTCGGCCCGTCCACTGGCTCGATCGTGCAGGCCGCCGCGGCCCGCAACATTCCCTTCCGCCGCCTGACCGAAGGCAGCCTGGTGATGTTCGGCTGGGGCAGCAAGCAGCGCCGCATCCAGGCCGCCGAGATCGACGCCACCGGCGCGATTGCCGAGACCATCGCCCAGGACAAGGAACTGACCAAGAAGCTGCTCGACGCCGCCGGCGTGCCGGTGCCGCATGGCCGCACGGTGACGGACCCGGACGACGCCTGGGCCGCGGCCCAGGAGATCGGCCTGCCGGTCGTGGTCAAGCCGAAGGACGGCAACCAGGGCAAGGGCGTGACGGTCAACATCACGACCAAGGAACAGATCACCGCCGGCTTCATTGCTGCCAGCGAATTCCGCGACGACATCATGGTCGAGCGCTACCTGCCGGGCCACGACTACCGCCTGCTGGTCATCGGCGACAAGCTGGTGGCCGCCGCACGGCGCGAACCGCCGAACGTGACCGGCGACGGCGTGCACACCGTGCGCGAACTGGTCGACATCGTCAACCGCGACCCGCGCCGCGGCAACGGTCACTCGACTTCGCTCACCAAGATCCGCTTCGACGACATCGCCCTGGCCAGCCTGGCCACGCAAGGCATGGAGGCCGACTCGGTGCCGCCCAAGGGCAAGCGCGTCATCCTGCGCAACAACGCGAATTTGTCGACCGGCGGCACCGCCACCGACGTCACCGACGACGTGCATCCGGAAGTGGCGGCGCGCGCGATTGCCGCCGCCCACATGGTCGGCCTGGATATCTGCGGCGTCGACCTGGTGTGCGACAGCGTGTTGAAACCGATCGAAGACCAGAACGGCGGCGTGGTCGAAGTGAACGCCGCGCCGGGCCTGCGCATGCACCTGGCGCCCTCGTTCGGCAAGCCGCGCGCCATCGGCGAAGCGATTGTCGACATGCTGTATGAAGATGGCGACGACGGCCGCATCCCGGTGGTCGCCGTCACCGGCACCAACGGCAAGACCACCACGGTGCGCCTGATCGCGCACCTGCTCACCGCCTCCGGCCTGCGCACCGGCATGACGAATACCGACGGCGTGTACATCGAAGGCCGCCGCATCGACAGCGGCGACTGCAGCGGCCCGCGCAGCGCGCGCAATGTGCTGCTGCACCCGGACGTCGATGCCGCCGTCTTCGAGACCGCGCGCGGCGGCCTGCTGCGCGAAGGCCTGGCTTTCGACCGCTGCCAGGTGGCGGTGGTGACCAACATCGGCGCCGGCGACCACCTCGGCCTGAACTACATCACCACGCTGGAAGACCTGGCGGTCCTGAAGCGCGTGATCGTGCAGAACGTGATGGAGGGCGGCATGGCCGTGCTGAACGCCGCCGACCCGACCGTGGCCGACATGGCGAACTTCACCCGCGGCGACGTCACCTTCTTCGCCCAGGACGGCAATCTGCCGCTGATGGCCATGCACCGCGCCCAGGGCCGCCGCGCCGTGTTCGTGGAAGATGGACACCTGGTCTGCGCGCAGGGCAAGTTCGAGCACCGTATTCCCCTGGCGGACGTGCCGATCACCCGTGGCGGCGTGATCGGCTTCCAGGTCGAGAACGTGATGGCCTCGGTGGCCGCGGCCTGGGGCGTCGGCATCGACTGGGACAAAATCGCCCTCGGCCTGCGCACCTTTGTCGGCGAGAGCGACAATGCGCCGGGGCGTTTCAACGTCTTCGACTATCGCGGCGCGACGCTGATCGCCGACTACGGCCACAATCCGGACGCGATCGCGGCGCTGGTGTCGGCCGTGGAGAACATGCCGGCCAAACGGCGTTCGGTGGTGATCAGCGGCGCCGGCGACCGCCGCGACCAGGACATCACGCAGCAGACCGCCATTCTTGGCGCGGCCTTCGACGACGTGCTGCTGTACGAAGACCAGTGCCAGCGCGGGCGGGCCGACGGCGAAGTGGTGGCGCTGCTGCGCCAGGGCTTGCAGGGTGCATCGCGCACCAGTCACGTGGAAGAGATCTACGGCGAGTTCGTGGCGATCGACCGCGCGCTGGAACGTGTGTCCGACGGCGACCTGTGCCTGATCCTGATCGACCAGGTGGATGAGGCCTTGGCGCACATTGCCAAGCGTGTCGCCGAGGCATAAGCCGTAGGGTGGACGGCTTTGCCGTCCACGCGTTCAACCATCACCTGATCATTCGCATCGGCTCCTTGCGCCGTTTGATTCAACGCGGCAAAATCGAACGTCGCGGCGGATCACGCCATGTTTGAACGCGTGGACGGGGAACCCGTCCACCCTACGCCACCCAGCATCATCCCCGGTCATCCAAAACACACCATGCTCGCACCCGAACAATTCCTGGGCTTCCTGCTCGCCGCCATCCTGCTCACCGCCTCCCCCGGCCCCGACAACCTGATGGTCCTGGGCCTGGGCATGTCCAAGGGACGCAAGCAGGGCATGGTATTCGGTCTCGGTTGCGCGCTCGGCTGCCTGAGCCACACCCTGCTGGCCGTGCTCGGCGTGAGCGCCCTGATTGCCGCCTCGCCGGTCGCCTTTACCGCCCTGCGCATCGGCGGCGGCCTGTACCTGGTCTGGCTCGGCTACAACGCCCTGCGCAGCCAGGGCGGCTCGAAAGCCAGCGACGGCAACGCCGCCCCGCAATCGCTGCGCAGCCTGTTCACCAAGGGCCTGGTGGCCAACGCCATCAACCCGAAGGTCGTGCTGTTCTTCCTCTCGCTACTGCCGCAGTTCGTCATTCCCGCCAACGGCAACGTGCCCGGCCAGATGCTGGCCCTGGGCGTGACCTTCACCGTGCAGGCGGCGATCCTGTTCG
This sequence comes from Massilia sp. BAP21, assembly GCF_057801335.1. Taxonomy (NCBI): domain Bacteria; kingdom Pseudomonadati; phylum Pseudomonadota; class Betaproteobacteria; order Burkholderiales; family Oxalobacteraceae; genus Massilia; species Massilia sp. BAP21. The sequence goes on along the minus strand of NZ_CM173596.1, from coordinate 3,465,531 downwards.
GCCTGCTCGGCTACTTCGCCGGGGCGATTGGCGCCTGGCTGAACCGCAAGCCCGGCGCCGGCAAATGGCTGGACCGGATCGCCGGCACCGTCTTCGTCGCGCTCGGCATCAAGCTGATCGTCGCGCGCTGAAGCGCCGCAGCTCCAGCAGGCCCAGCCCCAGCCCAAGCAAGGCGAGGGACGCCGGTTCCGGCACCGGCGCCGGCGGATCGGTTTCCACATCCAGCCGCGCCGCGAAGAATTCGAGCGGGTCGCCCGGGAAGAAATCCTGGAACTGCAGCGTCCAGCGCCCGTACACATCCATGCCGTCAAAGGCGGACAACGACCCGGCCGGGCGGAAGCTGCCCGATGCCAGCTGCGGCCCGGCGGCATCCGGCGCCTCGTCGTCGAAATGCAGGCGCACGCGCCCGGCGCCGGCATTCCCGCGCGCATAGGTGTCGTAGGCGCGCACCAGGTCGACCGTGGTGCCGTCGGGCGCCACCAGCGCAATCGAAAACTCGTCTTCATACGGGATGCCGAAGCCGCGGCAGGCGCCGCCGCTCGCGCCGATCGGCGGATCGTCGCACTTGGCCAGGTCGAAGATCAGGTTCAGGTCGAGGATGGAACCGTGGTAAGTCACGTTGAGGCTGCGCGTGCCCTCGCTGCCGTCGAACAGGCCGTAGCGGGTATTGCTGGCAACAACGGTGGCGCCGGCGCTGCCGCTCACCAGGCAGGCAAGGAACAAAGCGGTAAGGCGGTGCGGGAACATGCTCATGGCTCTCCTTTCAGTTGACCAGGAAAGAAAAGCAAGTTCTACGCCCGTGACGGAAGCTTCCGCTAAATCAATGCCTTACGGAGAGATTGTCAAATCCCTCTGCGAGGGATGTAAAACTTGGCGACATCCGGCGGCCATTGAGCGCCCGGATGCACCCACGCCACTTCAGCGTTTCGCCGCCCCGCCGCGCGGCAGCAGGTTGTGCACGATCGCGCTCAGGCGCTCGACCGAGACCGGCTTGCCCAGGTGCGCCGAGTAGCCCGCCGCACGCGCATTCGCGATATCGCTGTCGCGCCGCATCCCGCTGATGGCAATTGCCGGCAACCTGGCCAGCGCCGGATTGGCGCGGATGCGGCGCAGGAATTCGTAGCCGTCGATCTCGGGCATCGACACGTCCGAGATCAGCAGATCGATCTGCTCGCGCTCCAGGATTTCCAGCCCTTTGCGCGCGCTGGTGGCCTCGAACACGGTCGCGCCGCCCGTCTCCAGCAGCGACTTGAAGATCAGCAGCATCTCTTCCATGTCGTCGACCACCAGGATGCGCAGGCCGGCCATGCTGTCTTCGCCCTCGCCGCCGCCGCCCGACAGCGGCGCGGCGTGGCTGTCGAGCAGCGGCAGCCAGACGCTGAAGCGCGCGCCCTTGCCGGCGCCCTCCGAGAAGGCCTCGACCCGGCCGCCGTGCAGGGCGACGATCTCGCGCACCAGCGCCAGCCCGATGCCCAGGCCGCCCTTGGTGCGCGTGGTCACCGAGACGCTCTGGCCGTACATGTCGAATACGTGCGGCAGGAAGGATGGCGCGATGCCCTGGCCGCTGTCGATGACGTCGATGCGCAGCAGGCCGTCGTCGCGCTCGACCTGCACCGCGACGCGCCCGCCCCTGGGCGTGAACTTCAGCGCATTGCTCAGCAGGTTCATCAGCACCTGCTCGATGCGCACGGCGTCGGCCATCACGTACAGGCCGTCGGCGCTGCCGGACAGCTCGATGGCGATGTCCTGCGACGCCGGATCGGCGCGCATCACCTCGACGATGCCGCGCACCACGAGGTCGGGCAGCACCGGCGCCATCGTCAGCGACAGCTTGCCGGTGCGCACGCGCGACATGTCCATCAAATCGTCGATGATCTTCGCCTGGCTCATCACCGAATTGCGGATGATGGTGGCGGCGCGCAGGAAGGCCGGCGACTGGCGGATTTCCGGCATGCGCGCCAGCAGCTCGACGTTAATATTGATCATGTTCAGCGGGTGGCGGAGCTCGTGCGCCATCACCGCGAGGAACTCGTCCTTCAGCGCCACCGCGTTCTCGGCGTCGGAGCGCACCGCCTGCTCCTGGCGCTCGCGCGCGGTAACGTCGCGCGCGATCTTCGCGTAGCCTTCCATGTCGCCGTTGCGCAGCGGGGTCGTCACGCCGCTGCAGAAGAAGCGGCTGCCGTCCTTGCGCAGGTGCCAGCGCTCGTCCTCGGCGCGGCCGTCCTCGCGCGCACGGCGCAGTTCGTCGGCCGGCACGCCGGCGGCGCGGTCTTCCGGCACGAACAGCGGGTCGAGCGGCTGGCCCAGCATCTCCTGCTCGCTGTAGCCGAACAGCGCCTCGGCGCCCTTGTTCCAGCTGGTCGCGCGGCCCTCTTCGTCCATCGTGATGATGGCGTAGTCGTTGGCGCTCTCGGCCACCATGCGCATGCGCGCCTCGATCGCACGCGCCTGCTCCTCGGCCTGGCGGCGCGCCGTGATGTCGAAGAAGGTCATCACCGCGCCTTCGATGCGGTCTTCGTTGGTGCGGTAAGGCAGCAGGCGCACGATGTAGTAGCGGCCGTCGTTGCTGCGCACCTCGCGCTCGACCAGGCGCAGCGTGTCGAAGGTGGCGCTGACGTCCTCGGCCAGCGCGTCGTAGTCGAGCTTGTGGGTCAGGTCGAGCAGCGAACGGCCGATGTCGGAGGCGATGATCGAGAACAAATCGGCCGCACGCGGGGTAAAACGCTTGATGCGCAGGCTGCTGTCGACAAAGATGGTGGCGATGTCGGTGGAGGCGATCAGGTTGTTCAGGTCGTCGTTGGCCTTGCCGGTTTCCTCGACCTTCACCTTCAGCTCGTAGTTGACGGTGACGAGTTCCTCGTTCACCGACTGCAGCTCTTCCTTGCTGGTTTCGAGCTCCTCGGTGGCCGAGCGCAGTTCTTCGTTGATGGCCTGCAGTTCCTCGTTCGAAGCGCGCAGTTCCTCGGTCGAGACCTCGGCATTCTCGATGGTTTCCTGCAGCTGCTCGCGCTTGCGTTGCAGCTCGGCCTCGAGCTGGCCCAAAAGCACGTCGTGGCTGCCGTTCGGGCGCGCCGGCAAGGCCCGTTCGGGCAGGTGCTCGACGCGGTTGAAGACCACCAGCAGGAAGTCGGTCTCGGCGTCCTCGTCGCGGAAAGGCCGCACCGACATCGCAATGGTGCCCAGCTCCTTCTGCTCGTGCAGCTCGATCGGGCGGCATTCGATGCTGGCCTGGCTTTGCGTGGCCTGGTACATGGCCGAGCGCAGTTCCAGGCGCAGTTCGGGCAGCACCAGCGTCAGCAGGTTGCGCGAGGGCTCGCCGCCGACCATGCGCAGGAAGCGGCCCGCGCCTTCCGACATGTGCACGATGTTGCCTTCGCCGTCGATCACGGCCGACGGCGGCGCGTATTGGGCCAGGGCGCGCTGGTGCAGTTCGGCATACGAGAACTGGCGCTTGCCGGGCGGCTTGACCCGGCTCACTTCCGGCAGGCGGGCACCGAACACGGCCGAGGTCGGGCTCTGGTACTGCAGCGGACGGCTGCCGCCGCGCGCGCGGTAGATGCGGTTCTTCTTGTCGACCGGAATGAAATAATCAGACACCGATTCGGCCGACTCCGAGCTGCCCAGGAAGAGATAGCCGCCCGGTTTCAGCGCGAAGTGGAAGGTCTGCAGCACGCGTACCTGGACGTCGCGGTTCAGGTAGATCAGCAGGTTGCGGCAGGAAATCATGTCCAGCCGCGAGAACGGCGGGTCGCGCAGCAGATTGTGCGAGGCGAACAGGATGTGGTCGCGCAGGGTCTTGCGGATGCGGTAGCGGTCGTCTTCCTTGCTGAAGTACTGGCGCAGGCGGGTCGGGGCGACGTCGGTGATGATCGAGGCCGGGTAATTGCCCGAGCGCGCGGCATCGATCGCGCCGTCGTCGATGTCCGACGCGAACACCTGGAAGGCCGGCGGATGCTCCATCAGCTCGGCCTGGTCGGCCATCAGCATGGCGAGCGAATACGCTTCCTCGCCAGTGGCGCAGGCGGCCACCCAGGCGCGCACCTCGTCGGTCGGGCCCTTGTCCTTGAACAGTTCGGGAATGATCTCGCGCTCGACCGATTCGAAGGCTTCGCGGTCGCGGAAGAAGTTCGTCACGCCGATCAGCATGTCGTCGAGCAGCAGCTTGTGTTCCCCGGGGTCGGCTTCGAGCAAATCGCGGTATTCGGGCAGGGTCTGCACCGCGCGCACCTGCAGGCGCCGTTCGATGCGGCGCAGCACGGTGGCGCGCTTGTAGTGGCGGAAGTCGTGCCCGGTATGGCTCAGCAGGGCGCCGATGATGTCCTGCAGCGCATCCTCGGCGCTGGCGGTGGCGTCGCCCTGCGTGACGTGGGCCACAGGCTCCTCGCCGTCGCCAGGCGGCGGCATCTGGATCGTGCGCGCGTTGTTCCACAGCTCGATCAGCTTTTGCGGGATTTCGATCGCGGGCAGGACGAAGTCGACCGCGCCGGTGCTGATCGCCGCCGTCGGCATGCCGTCGTGCTCGGCATCGGCCGGCGCCTGCACCAGCGTCACCCCGCCCTGCTCCTTCACCCGCGTCAGCCCCACCGCCCCGTCGGCGCCGGTGCCCGACAGCACGATTGCCACCGCGCGCTCGCGATGCACCTCGGCCAGGGTGCGGAAGAACATGTCGATGGCGACGTGCTTGCCGCGCGGGCGCTCGAGCGGATCGACCAGCAGCAGCCCGTCCACCATCGACATGTGCTGGTTCGGCGCGATCACGTACACATGGCCGGGTTCGATCTGCACCTTCGACGTCACCTGCAGCACCGGCATGCGGGTGGCGCGCTGCAGGATCGCCGCGGCCGAACTCGGATGCTTGGGCGACAAATGCAGGATGACGACGAAGGCCATCTCGTGCACCGCCGGCATGTTCTCGAACAGGCGCACCAGCGCCGGCAGGCCGCCGGCCGAAGCGCCGATGCCGACGACCGGGAAGTCGACGCTGCTCGGCACGATGCCGGGTTCGGTGGGAGGGGTGCTGGGTGCGTTTCCGGGATCGTACATACTGTGTGCGCTTGAAAGTGCATCTGAATTGATAAGCGCGAGTCTAGACGATCCAGCACGGTGTTGGACCAGATTGTGAAAAAAATAGTCTTTTTTATACGCTTCCGAGAACATTCCTGTTCGCTTTTTCACTTATTCAGTTGTTCTCCGCGTATAGGCAAGCCGACGGCTTACCATCTTTGCATATTGTTATAATCCCACGGGGTCGAAGCGCCTGGCCTTGCATCCACCAGACCATGGAGAAGTCCAGCATGACAACCGGCAGCTCGAAAGACGAACGCGAGAACCTTCCGCACGAACAGGAAGGCGGCGGCCAGAGCCAGGGCGTGCCCGCGCTTGGCAAGCTGGAGGGCAACAGCTACCACCCGATCGGCGAAGTCGCCGTGCGCCACTGGCAGGCCAGCCAGATCTCGCGCCCCGGCCTGGACGACCGCGGCAACGTCTTCTTCGCCGCCATCGAGATGACGCGCATGCCGATGGTCCTCACCGACCCGAACCAGCCCGACAATCCGATCGTGTTCGTGAACGGCGCCTTCCTCGACCTGACCATGTACCGCGAGGAAGAAGTCCTGGGCCGCAACTGCCGCCTGCTGCAGGGCGAACAGACCGACCCCGCCACCGTGGCCGAGCTGCGTGCGGCAGTGGCGGAACAGCGCGCGGTGGCGGTCGACATCCTCAATTACAAGGCGGACGGCCGCCCGTTCTGGAACGGCCTGTTCGCAGGCCCGGTGTTCGACCAGGACGGCAAGCTGCTGTACTGGTTCGCCTCGCAGATGGACATCACGCGCCGCCGCGTCTCCGAGCAGTCGTATTTGCAGGCGCAGAAGATGGAAGCCATCGGCCAGCTCACCGCCGGCCTGGCACACGACTTCAACAACCTGCTGCAGGTGGTTGCCGGCAACCTGGAAGTGGCCACCACCACGGTGCACGACCCGGAAGCCACGCTGCAATCGATCGAACGGGCCCAACTGGCGAGCGAAAAGGCCAGCAAGCTGACCCAGCAACTGCTGACCTTCGCCCGCAAGCAGCGCCTGGAGCCGAAGCGCCTGAACCTGAATTCGCTGGTGGTCGAGTTCAGCGACATGCTGGTGCGCACCCTCGGCGAGAATGTCGACCTGCACCTCGACCTGAAGCCCGGCCTGCCCTCCTGCACGCTCGACGCCACCCACATGGAAATGGCCCTTCTGAATGTGCTGATCAATGCGCGCGACGCCATGCCGGACGGCGGCCGGGTCACCGTCGCCACCTCGACCATGGTCGACAGCGAACGCCTGGAGCGCCACGGCCTGGCGCCGGGCACCTATGTCGTGATCTGCGTGATCGACCAGGGCCAGGGCATGCCGCCCGAAGTGGCCCAGCGCGCCACCGAACCCTTCTTTACCACAAAGGGTCCGGGCACCGGCCTCGGGCTGGCGATGGTGCACGGCTTCGTCCAGCAATCGCACGGCCGCCTGGAGATCGACAGCGTGCCGGGCGAAGGCACGACCATCCGCATGATCTTCCCGCTGGCCCAGCAGTCGGGCCTGGAAGTCCTGGCCGACCGCCTGGGCGGCAAGGGCAGGAGCACGCAGACGAGCTGGACCCCGGCCGCCATCCTCGGACGCCGCACCATCCTGGTGGTGGACGACAGCCACGACGTGCGCGAGCTGGCCGAAAACCACCTGCGCGAACTCGGCTACCGGGTGCTGGCGGCCCAGAGCGGCGAGGAAGCAATGGAACTGATCGAGCGCTATGGCGACATCGACCTGCTGTTCAGCGATATCATCATGCCGGGCGGGATGAACGGCGTGCGCCTGGCCGAACTCGTACGCAAGCGCCAGCCCGACGTGCCCGTACTCCTCGCCACCGGCTACATGAACGAACTGCCGGTCTCGGCCCGCCCCGGCGCCACCTACACGACCATGGCCAAGCCCTACCGCCTGGCCGACCTGGCCGAGCGCGTGCGCCTGGCACTCGACAGCAAAGCGGGCAAGGGTTCCAGGGACTCCGCGGCGGGCTTCCAGCACGAAGGATGACTTTTGAAACGGATTCTATTGGCCGAGGACGATCCGGCCGTCAGCTACATCCTGACGCGTTATCTCGATAAGGCAGGCTTTGCCGTGCGCGCGGCACCGGACGGACGCGCCGCCCTGGCGCTGTTCGACGCGGAGCCGGCCGACCTGCTGGTCACCGATTTCCGCATGCCGGGCATGAATGGCGAAGAATTGATTTTGGCCCTGCGCGCGCGGCAGCCGGCCTTGCCGGCCTTGATCGTGTCGGCCTACGGCAACGAACTGAGCGTGCAGATTCCTGGCGTGCCGGTATTGAACAAGCCGGTGGCGGCCGATGAACTGGTGGCGCTGGTGCGCGATCTGCTGCTCGACGCCGAGACCATGGCGATGAACAAACCGGCGGACTGAGCCGGCGTTAGCGAGTGCCCACTAGCGGGCGTCGATGGCGCTACCCAGCTCGGTCAGGCTGAAGGGCTTGTGCAGCAGGCAGTCGATCGGCAGTGCCGTCGTATTCAGTTCCAGCGGCCAGGCCGTGGTAACCACGATCTTGGCGTCGGGCTGGACCGAGCGGATCAGCCAGGGCAGCGAGACTTCGGTGTGCTTCAGCACGCGGTTGGTGATCACGATGTCGTAGCGCTTGCGCGACAGTTCGGTCAGCGCACCATCGGTGGTGTCGCATACGCGCGTGCGGTAACCGAGCATCTCGGCCATGCTGCACACGGTTTCGGCGACGTCTTCGTCGCGTTCCAGGATCAATATATTTTTTTCGTGCGCGTCCATCGCATTCCCTTTCTTGAGCGAATCATAGCGGGGCGGAAATTTTTTTCCGTGCGCTGGACAACATAGTCAATACAGGAGAGGCATGCTTTGGCTCCTGCTCAACTGAAGCGGTTAAAATGGCGGTCCTGGCATCCCCTGCCCCGCCGTACCGAACACAACCAACATGACCACCGTTCCATCCGAAATCAACGCCGCCGCCGTCAAGAACAGCGCCACGGAAAAAGTCACGCCCATGATGCAGCAATACCTGCGCATCAAGAACGACTACCCCACCATGCTGGTCTTCTACCGCATGGGCGACTTCTACGAACTCTTCTTCGACGACGCCGAAAAGGCCGCGCGCATCCTCGGCATCACGCTGACCGCGCGCGGCTCGATGGGCGGCAATCCGATCAAGATGGCGGGCGTGCCCTTCCACTCGCTCGATCCCTACCTGGCCAAACTGGTCAAGCTGGGCGAATCCTGCGCCATCTGCGAGCAGATCGGCGACCCGGCGCTCAGTAAGGGGCCGGTCGAGCGCAAGGTCGTGCGCGTGGTCACGCCCGGCACCCTCACCGATTCCGACCTGCTGCCCGAAAAGGCCGAGCGCCCGCTGCTGGCCCTGTATTCGGTCACGAACCGCAAGCAGGTCACCACCGGCCTGGCCTGGATGTCGCTGGCCAGCGGCGCGCTGCGCCTGATGGAGTTCAGCGGCGACGCCCGCGCCAACGAGATCCGCCTGGCCCAGGAACTGGAACGCATCGCCCCGGCCGAGATCCTGCGCGCCGACGACGGCGATCTGTTCGAGGACAGCCCGGTCACCCACACCCAGCGCGTGCCCGAATGGCACTTCGACGTGGTCAAGGGCCACAAGGCGCTGGTCGACCAATTGGCCGTGTCGACCCTCACCGGCTTCGGCGCCGATGGCCTGGGCGCGGCGTTCGGTGCGGCCGGCGCGCTGCTGCGCTACGCCCACTCGACCCAGGGCCGCGGCCTGCAGCACGTGAACAGCCTCACGGTGGAGTCCGAAAACGAATTCATCGGCCTGGACGCCGCCACGCGCCGCAACCTGGAACTGACCGAAACCATCCGCGGCCAGGAATCGCCGACCCTGTTCTCGCTGCTCGACGGCTGCCGCACCGCGATGGGTTCGCGCCTGCTGCGCCACTGGCTGCACCATGCGCGCCGCGACCAGTCGGTGGCCCGTTCGCGCCACGAAGCGATCGAGGCGCTGGCCCAGGGCGATGCCGCCGATGGCTTGTCGAGCATCCTGGCCCAGGTGCCGGACATCGAGCGCATCACCACGCGCATCGCCCTGCTGTCGGCGCGCCCGCGCGACCTGGCCAGCCTGCGCGACGGCCTTAAAACATTGCCGGCCCTGCGCCAGGGCGTGGCGCGCTGCTTTATCCCGGGCGACTCCTGCCTGCTGCGCGAGATCCACGATGCCTTGCTGCCGCCGGCCGACTGCCTGGATTTGCTGACCCGCGCCGTGATGGAAGAACCGGCTGCGATGGTGCGCGACGGCGGCGTGTTCGCGCGCGGCTACGACGCCGACCTGGACGAACTGCGCGCGCTGTCGGAAAACGCCGGCCAGTTCCTGGTCGACCTCGAGACGCGCGAGCGCGCCCGTACCGGTATTGCCAACCTGCGCGTGGAATACAACCGCGTGCACGGCTTCTACATCGAGGTCACCAACGGCCAGGCCGACAAGGTGCCGGACGACTACCGCCGCCGCCAGACCCTGAAGAACTGCGAGCGCTACATCACGCCGGAACTGAAGGCCTTCGAGGACAAGGCGCTGTCGGCCCAGGACCGGGCGCTGGCCCGCGAAAAGCAGCTCTACGACGAGCTGCTGGCCTGCCTGGCGCCGCACATCGGCCAGTTGCAGACGGTGGCGCAAGGCCTGGCCCAGATCGATACCCTGGTGGCACTGACCAGGCACGCGCTGGTGAATAACTGGTGCGCGCCGCAGCTGGTCGATGCGCCCTGCCTGACGATCCACGAAGGCCGGCATCCGGTGGTGGAAAAGCAGATCGAGCGCTTCATCGCCAACGACTGCAAGCTGTCGAACGACCGGCGCCTGCTCCTGATCACCGGCCCGAACATGGGCGGTAAATCGACATTCATGCGCCAGACCGCGCTGATCGTGCTGCTGGCCTACATCGGCAGCTATGTGCCGGCGACGAGCGCCACCATCGGCCCGATCGACCGCATCTTCACGCGTATCGGCGCCAACGACGACCTGGCCGGTGGCCGCTCGACCTTCATGGTCGAGATGACCGAGTCGGCGGCGATCCTGAACGGCGCCACCGAGCATTCGCTCGTGCTGATGGACGAAGTCGGGCGCGGCACCTCTACTTTTGATGGCCTGGCACTGGCCTGGGCGATCGCGCGCCACCTGATCGACATCAGCCGCAGCTTCACCCTGTTCGCGACCCATTACTTCGAACTGACCCAGCTGCCCGAGACCCACGCCAGCGCCGCCAACGTGCACCTGTCGGCGGTCGAGCACAAGGACAGCATCGTGTTCCTGCACGCGGTACAGGAAGGCCCGGCCTCGCAGAGCTATGGCTTGCAGGTGGCCCAGCTGGCCGGCGTGCCGCCGGCCGTGATCAAGGCCGCGCGCAAGCACCTGGCGCGCCTGGAATCGCAGGCGCTCGACGCCACGCCGCAGCGCGACCTGTTTGCCCAGGTGTGCGAGGAGCCGGCCGAGGAAGAGGCGGCGCCCGCGCCGGCCGCAGCCGCATCGGACGAACTGCTGGACGCCCTGGCCGGCATCGATCCGGACGCGCTGACCCCGCGCGAAGCGCTGGCCCGCTTGTACGAACTGAAGCGCCTGGCCGCCTGATGCGCTGCCCGCCCGCCTTTGCCCTGCTGGCAGCCGCCCTGTGCGCGGCGCTCTGCCTGCCGGCCGTGGCGGGCGCAAAGGACGATGCGCGCGACGTCCATGCGCACCACTTCGGCGTCATCGGCCACAGCTTTGACGGCAAGAGCGACAAGCGTTTCAGGCAGGCGCTGGACGATACCTCCGACAAGTCGAATGCCTTCGTGGTCCTCACCGGCATCAAGCATGCGAGCGAGCCTTGCGGCGACCGCGTGTACGAGGCGCGGCGCGACCTGGTCGCGCGCGTCAAGCGCCCGGTGATCGTGCTGCCGGCCGGCAGCGACTGGACCGCCTGCCGCAATTCGGCCGGGCGCACGAATGCGGTCGAACGCCTGAACCGGCTGCGCGAGCTGTTCCATGGCGAGCCGGCCTCGCTCGGCGTGAAGAAGCTGCCGCTCACGCGGCTGTCGATGAGCCCGCGTTTTCGCGCGTATGCCGAGAATGCCCATTGGACCGTGGGCAAGGTGCTGTATGCGAGCGTGAACCTGCCGGCGAATAACAACCATTACCTGGCGGCGGCGGGCAGGAACAGCGAGTACGAGGACCGGCAGGTGGCCACGCGCTTCTGGCTGAACCGCCTGTTCACGCTGGCGCGCGGCGACAAGCTCGATGCGATTGTGCTGTTCTCGGAAGGGGACTTGAAGCCGCTGACCGACCCGGTGGCGCCCAGCCTGCTGCGGCGTGGTTCGCCTCTCTTCGATGGCTTTGCGGCGACGCGCAAGCAGGTGCTGGCGCTGGCCAGGAAATTCGACGGCAAGGTGCTGCTGGTCGACAGTGCGGCGCTGGGCAAGGGCAAGCAGCCGGAGATCGAATGGCGTGGGAACCTGGGGCACCTGTCGGTGGATGACCAGGCGGTTGAAGTCGAAGTGAAGCCGGGGGCTAAGGCCTTGTTTGTCGTGAAGGATGCGGCGGATTAGCGTTAGGGGATGATCACCGGGATACGGTGGTGGTGTTCGTTGGCAGCGTGAGCGAGATGGCGCCAACGATGCGGCGCGTTCCGCGTGGGCACGGGGTGCCCACCGTACGGTTTCAGGCGCAGATCATTGCGAACGCCGGCAGCACTTGAACCTTGACCGTACGGTGGGCACTCCGTGCCCACGCGAACGTGCGCGCCGTGTTGGCCGTATTCGGAGCGCCACCATCATCTCGTCGAAACGCCTGACCGGGCCGACCTGCGGCGCCAACAAAAAACGGGACACATGGTCCCGTTTCTCGTTGATGAGGCAATTGCCCGATCAGTGCAGCGGCTGGCTGCGGAAGTGATCGCCCTCTTCGCCTTCGTCGTCGCCTTCGTCTTCACCGTGGTGATGACCATGGGCGCCGTGCACGTGGCCGTGGGCGATTTCTTCGTCGGTGGCGGCGCGCACGTCGATGACCGACAGCTCGAAGCGCAGGGCCATGCCGGCCAGCGGGTGGTTACCGTCGAGCACGACCTTGTCGTCGGCGATTTCGGTGACGGTGAAGATGACCGGCTCGTCGTCCGGCGCGCCGTCGGCCATGCCTTCGAACTGCATGCCCACTTCGAGCGGCTCCGGCAGGCGCGAACGCTCTTCGACCTTCACCAGCTCGGCGTCGTAGTCGCCAAAGGCGTCTTCCGGCTCGATCTGCAGGGTCGAATTGAAGCCGGCTTCCTTGCCGTCCAGGTGTTCCTCGATTTTCGGCAGGGTGTTCTCGTAGCCGCCGTGGAGGTAGACCATCGGCTGGGCGCCTTCCTCGATGAGGTTGTTTTGCGCATCCGACAGTTTGTAGTTGACCGATACGACCGTATTCTTGGCAATCTTCATCGCACATCCTTTCGTTGTAAGGTGCGGATTATACCCCTGCCCCGCTGCTGCCTGTTGCCCGGCTGGTTATAATGACGCATGAATAAATTACCGCTCCTCGGGAACATCACTCCCGCCCAGTTCCTCAAGGAATACTGGCACAAGAAGCCGCTGCTGATCCGCGGCGCCATCCCCGGTTTCAAGCCCCTGCTCAAGTTCGAGCGCCTGGCCGACCTCGCCACCAAGAACTTCGTCGAATCGCGCCTCGTCACCCAGGTCGACGGCCAGTGGGACATGCAGCACGGCCCCCTGACTGAACTCCCCCCGCGCGACCAGAAGAACTGGACGATGCTGGTGCAGGGCGTGAACCTGTACGACGAAAAGGCCGACGATTTGCTGCGCCAGTTCCGCTTCCTGCCGGACGCGCGCCTCGACGACCTGATGATCAGCTACGCCACCGACGGCGCCGGCGTCGGTCCCCACTTCGATTCCTACGACGTGTTCCTGCTGCAAGCCCATGGCAAGCGCCGCTGGAAGATCAGCGCCCAGCAAGACCTGTCGCTGGTCGAAGGCCTGCCGCTGAAGATCCTGTCGAACTTTACTCCGGAAGAAGAATTCGTGCTCGAGCCGGGCGACATGCTGTACCTGCCGCCGCACTACGCCCACGACGGCATCGCCGAGGGCGAATGCATGACCTATTCGATCGGCTTCCGCTCGCCCTCGTTCCAGGAACTGGGCGAAGCCTTCCTGCAGTTCATGGCCGACTCGATCGATTTGCCGGGCCGCTATGCCGACCCGGGCCAGCAGGTTGCGAAAAACCCGGCCGAGATCCCGCGCGAGATGCTGGCCAGCATCACCGAAGAATTGAACAAGGTGCGCTGGGACGAGGAAGACGTGACCATCTTCTTCGGCGAGTACATGTCCGAGCCGAAGCACAATGTCTTCTTCACCGGCCCGGCCAAGCCGCTGGTGGTGGGGCGCTTCATGGAAGCGGCAGCGAAGAAGGGCCTGAAGCTCTCCAGCAAGACCCTGATGCTCTACCGCGGCAAGCATGTCTTCATCAACGGCGAATCGTTTGCCGTCAGCCGCAACGACAAGATCGTACTCGACGTCCTGGCCAACGAGCGCCGCCTCGACGGCGAAACCCTGGGCCACGCCTCGGACGACGTGCTGGAAGCGCTCTACACCTGGTACCAGGACGGCTGGATCGAACTGGGGTAATCACGAACGGGAGAAAGCATGGACGAGCCGCTGCTGCTGCGTTTCGATACCCGCCGCGACTGCGAGGCGCAGTGGCGGGCCGTGATGGCGCGCGCCGTGCGGCGGCTCGACATGTTCGATCCGGATTTCAGCGTCTTCCCGCTGGGTTCGAGCGAAGTCGATGCCCAGCTGCGCGCCTTTCTGCATGGCGGCGGCAGCCTGCGCCTGGCGCTGCATGACCCCGGCCACATCGAACGCCACGCGCCGCGTTTCCTGCGCCTGCTGCGCGACTACAGCCACCTGGCCGAATGCCGCCAGACGCCGCGCGCGCTGCGCCAGCTGACCGATTCTTTCTGCATTGCCGACGAGCTGCATGTGCTGCGCCGTTTCCACAGCGACTGGATGCGCGGCGAGGCTGCTTTCGACGCGCCCGGCGCCGTGGATGTGCCGGCTCATCGCTTCGCCGGCATCTGGGAAGAATCGCGCCAAACGCTCCTGCCGAGCGTCACTGGGCTGTAGCATTTAGGCAAGTATTTGAACTGCCGGGAAAGCTCTTGGAGGCTGTTGCATCTTGTAACAAAATGAAGCTTAACAAGTCACACAATACTTACATTTTGGCATGACTTTTCTATTGCGAATGAGTAAATTTGGCTATAATATCGGGTTAGGAAGGTTCCGTTGTATGTGTATCATTGTTGCAATATTTGCAAAGTACACGAGAATTCCAGCGAGCGATAATTACCGGTAATTATTCATCGTCAAAACAAGAAGCACTCCACTTTTAATTAAAAGGAAAATCATGAAAAAATCCCTGCTGATCGTCTCCCTGATGGCTGTTGCTCTGGCTGCTTGCTCGAAGAAAGAAGAAGCTCCAGCAACCCCAGCTGCTGTCGAAGCGCCTGCTGCTGACACCACCGCCACCACCACCACCACCGACACCGTTGCTCCAGCAACCACCGACGCTGCTGCTACCACCCCAGCCGCTGACGCTGCTGCTGCTGCCGCTACCGCTTCGGCTGCTGCTTCGGAAGCCGCTTCGACCGCTGCTGACGCTGCTGCTTCGGCTGCTGCTACCAAGTAATCAGATTTTTCTGGTTCGAAAGACCGGCCTGCGGGCCGGTTTTTTTTCGTCCAGACATTTGTGGCCGGAAGAAGTTATCGACATGGAGGCGCCGTACCGCGTGGGCACAAGTGCCCACCCTACGAAAGCCCCCATGCCGCCGGTAATTGCATGGTGATACTGTAGATACCGTCTTACCCGTCAAGCCCTACATGCAAATTTTGGGTCGTAGGGCTTGCCGGAGTGGATGACACCAAAACACAGGTGTGCCAGCTTGCGCATAGCGGCTCCAATTGCGGCCATCGCGGTTTTACCTTTGGCGAGCAGTCGCTCATTCAGCGCCTTAATATGCGGATTACAGCGTGTTGCCACGACGGCAGGCATGTACAGCACTTTGCGTAAGTAAGCAGGGCCGGCTTTCGACATATGCGGCCGGCCACGTACCGAAGATCCTGACTCCCATACAACTGGCACGAGCCCCAGATAGGCTGCCAGCTGCTCGGCGCTCTCAAACGTTCGACCAGCAAATAACGTCGTCATATGGGTCGAAACACGAGGACCGACACCAGGTATCGTTTCGAGTAGTTCTTTCTTGTTGCGCAGGTCCGGGTCGTCATTGATGTGCTTGGCAATCATCTTTTCCAACCGCTTCAGTTCGGCCTGCAGAAAAGCGATTGATTCTGCAATAGAGGCGCTTACAGCTTCTGGTACCGAGCTAAAGTCGTTTGCTTCCTTGCGATTGCGTTCGCGCTGTAGATCGTCGGCGACTGCATCACGGCGCGCCAGCAGGGCTTTGAGGTGACGTGCTGACGGCGATGGTGGCTGCCATGGTGCAGGATTTTGGGCCATGCCGAAGCGAGCCAGCACCGCACTGTCTTGCTTATCGGTCTTGTTCTTCACCCCCAGTCCTTGCGCGAAAGCGCGCAGCTGAGCTGGATTAACCAGCGATACGACCAGTCCAGCATCGGCCAGGGCCAATGCAGCGGCTTCGTGATACATCCCTGTCGGCTCCATCACCACGTGTGGATTGGACGCCTTCTTTTCGTTCAGCCAGTCAAGCAACTCCACAAAGCCAGCAGCTGTATTTGGAATATTACTCTTCGACTTGAGCTTGCCGGTCTCGCTATCGAGCAGCATGCAGTCAAGGTTTTTCTTGGCAACGTCTACACCTAGATAAAACATAAATTCTCCTTGCGTCCTCGATCAACACACCCACTCTCCTTGTGCATACAGGGTCATTGCCCTTGGCTACCGTCCAGTGTTTGGCATGGTGTGGGAACGAGGTGAAGGGCTTGATCTACCTTCCAAGGTCGAGCCTTAAGGGTGGGCCCAAGCTGGTCTTCACCTCTGCTGGCAGTAGCTAACCACCAACTCGGTCAAGATACAAGGGTGGGCACTTGTGCCCACGCGGGTCGTACCCACGCACGCCCTACCGTCACGATGCACCCATAAAAAAGCCGGCCACGTGGGCCGGCTTTCTCGACGCGGACAACGATTACTTCAGCTCGTCATTCAGCAGCGACAGGATCTTGCCCGCCGTTGCCGATGCATCCGGCTTGCCTTCGTTGTCCTGGACGGTCACCGCGCTGCTGTTGCCGCCTTCGTTGGCCTTGACCAGCACGCGGTAGCGCTGGGCTTCCTTGGCCTTGTCGTCGTTGCCGAAGCTGAACAGTTTCGAGAAGAAGCCATCCTTGCTGGACGCGTCCGGATCGACGTAGCGAACGAAGTAGATGCCCTGCACGCGGTCGCGGTCTTCGACGGTGAAGCCGACGCGGTCGAGCGCCAGGCCGACACGGCGCCAGGCGCGCTCGAAGCCCTCGTCGACTTCGACGGCGTTGCCCACCAGCTTGGCGCGCTGCGGCGCCGGGGCGGCGTTGTCGACCTTGGCCTGCGCGCTCTGCACCTGCTCGGGCGTAGTGGCGCCGGTCAGGCGTGCCACCAGGCGGCCCAGGAACTGCGCTTCCAGGGTCGGGTCGTTCGGGCGCACGGTCCAGACCGTGGTTTCCTTCTGGGCGCCGGTCAGCACCTCTTCGGCGCCGCGGTGGCTAATGTAGATCTCGGTCGAGCCGTCCGGCAGGCGTTCGAGGCGGGTGCGGAACTTGTCGCGCTCGCCGGTCGAGTAGGCGCGGTCGAAGACCTTACCGAGGGTGTTGCGCAGGAAGTCCTGCGGGATCTTCGAACGGTTCTCGACCCACTCGGTTTCCATCACGCCGGTCGCTTCCGACTCGGTTGCCACCGGCAGGCCGGCGTCGTTCCAGAACTCGCGCAGTTTCGGCCAGAGCTGCTCGGGCGTCTGCTTGACCACCAGCCAGCGCTGGTCGCCGGCGCGCTCGATGCGCACGGCGTCGGTCGAGACCGGGCCGATGGCGGCGGCGCCGGCGGGAACGCCCGCGGCTGGCGCTGCCTGGCTACCCGCGGCAGCCTGCATGCCCGACGCGGTGGCGACGCCGCTGCCATCCGGCACGGCGTAACGATTGTCTTTTTGAAGCTGGGTCAGGTCCGGCGGCACATCCAGCGGCGCTGCTTTTTTCGAAGCCTTGTAATCCACCTTGTCCGACTCGAACACGGTGGTGCACGCGGCCATGCTCAGCGCCAGTGCGGACAGCGCCAGTACGCGCGCTGCGGTTGGCGCGGAAACACGGGTCGCGAAGGTCTTTTTGTTGCGAGTAGTCATATCGTTACGATTTCAGATCTGTAAACCAACACCCTTGCGGGACTCAGGATTGCGGCAGGAGGCCCGCCTGGCGCAGCGCGGTGCGCACGGTGTCGTGGAAAGGCGCGGACAGCGGCGCCAGCGGCAGGCGCAGGCCTGCCGGCATCTTGCCCATTTCCGTCAGCGCCCATTTGACCGGCACCGGATTCGGCTCGACGAAGAGCTTGGCGTGCAGTTCAAGCACGCGGTTATTGATCTCGACGGCTTTCGCGATGTCGCCGGCCATGGCGGCGGCGCACAGCTCGTGCATGGCGCGCGGGGCGACGTTGGCGGTGACCGAGATATTCCCGGCGCCGCCGCAGAACATCAGCGCCATCGCGGTCGGATCGTCGCCCGAGTACACGGCGAAGGATTTGTCGACCATCTTCAGCAGCTCGATGCCGCGCCCGATGTTGCCGGTGGCATCCTTCACGCCGACGATGTTGTCGATCGGCGCCAGGCGCGCGATGGTCTCGTTGCTCATGTCGGCCACGGTACGGCCCGGCACGTTGTACAGGATGATCGGCAGCTCGACCGCTTCGGCAATCGCCTTGAAGTGGCGGTACATGCCTTCCTGGGTCGGACGGTTGTAGTACGGCACGACCTGCAGCGAGGCGTCGGCGCCGACTTCCTTTGCGTGGCGCGTCAGGGCGATGGCTTCGGCGGTGGAATTGCCGCCCGAGCCGGCAATGACGGGAATGCGGCCGGCCACGTGGTCGACCGTCAGCTTGATGAGTTCGCAGTGCTCTTCCGGGCTGACGGTGGCCGATTCGCCGGTGGTGCCGACGATGACGACGCCGTCGGTGCCTTCGGCCACGTGCCAGTCGAGCAGTTTGCGCAGGCTGTCCTTGTCGAGACTGCCATCCTCAAACATCGGCGTGACGATTGCTACTATGCTGCCCTTGATCATAATTTCTGGTACGTGTTGAAAAATAAAAATCCGATTGTAGCGGATAGCCCGGCGCTATGGTTCATTAACCGCCAGATAAATGGTCGAGCTTTACCTCGGTTTGCACCATGGCCTGCCCCGCCGCGCACAGGCGCTGCACCCGCGCCGGCTTCGGCCGGGCGATGGCGCCATCCTCGAACGCGAGTACCCGCAAGCCGCCCGCCGCCGCATGCTCCAGCAGCTCGCCGGGGCGCAGCAGGAAGTCCGGGTTCGAGGGTTTGCCGAAGAGTTCGTTACCAAGGGCAAAGGTTTCGTATAGGAGCACGCCGTTGGGCGCCAGGCTGGCCATCAGCCGCGCCATCAGGGGCCGGTGCAGGTAGTTCGTGACGACGATGCCGGCAAAGCGGCCTGGCTCGAAGGGCCAGGCGGCGCCATCACGCTCCAGGTCGTGCTCCAGGGTGACGATGCCGGGGCCGGCGGCGCTGGCCAGCGCCTGCGGGTCGCGGTCGACCGCCAGCACCGGGTGGCCAAGCTGTGCGAACAGGCGCGCGTGGCGGCCGCTGCCACAGGCCAGGTCCAGCACTTCGCCGGGCGGGACCAGGTGGGCGAAGCGCCCCACCCAGGGCGAGGCGGCGGAAACGGGAGCGTGCATCATGTCAGGAGCCAGGCCAGCGGCGTCGTGATCAGCTCGACCGCCTGCGCGCCCAGCCACATCACCGGCTGCACCCAGAAGGCGAGCAGGTTAAAGTACAGCAGCGCCAGCAGGATGAAGAAGCCGTAGGGCTCGATGCGCGCGAACTGGTAGGCGATCCGGTTCGGCAGCATGCTGGTGAGCACGCGCCCACCGTCGAGCGGCGGCAGCGGGAACAAATTGAAGGCGAAGATCAGCAGGTTCGTGACCAGGCCGGCACGCGCCATCTTGTTCGGAAATTCCTCGTCGATATTGAACGCTACCAGCAGCATGCTGAACACCACCCACAGGAAGGCCATCAGCAGATTGGCGGCAGGCCCAGCCAGCGCCACCCAGGCCATGTCGCGCTTCGGATTGCGTAGGTTGCCGAACTGGACCGGTACCGGCTTGGCATAGCCGAACACGAAGCCGCTCGTCATGTAGAGCACGATCGGAATGATGATGGTGCCGAGCAGGTCGATGTGGACCAGCGGGTTCAGGGTCATGCGGCCCTGGGCATAGGCGGTGTTGTCGCCGAGGCGGCGGGCGGCATAGGCATGGGCCGCTTCGTGCAGGGTGATCGCGAACAGCACGGGCAGCGCGAAGACCAGGATGTTTCTAAAATTTTCGACCATGGGGAGGGATTCTAGCAGAGCCGGGCAAGGAAACCCGGCAGGCGGCCCGGCGCGCAGGATGAGCGGCCGGGCCGGGGTGACAGTGGCGGAGAGAACTTACAGGCCGAACGCAGCGGGGTCGCCCCTGCCCTCGCGCAGCAGCACGGGCTCGGGGCCGGTGAGGTCGACGATGGTGGTGCCTTCCAGCGTGCCGGCGCCGCCATCGACCACCAGGTCGATCTGCTTTTCCAGGCGTTCGCGTACTTCGTCGGGGTCGGACAGCATGTGGTCGTCGCCCGGCAGCTGCAGCGTGGTGCCGATCAGCGGCTCGCCCAGTTCTTCCAGCAGCGCCAGCGTGATCAGGTTTTCCGGCACGCGCAGGCCGATGGTCTTGCGCGAGGGGTGCGACAGGCGCCGCGGCACCTCTTTCGTCGCCTCCAGGATCACCGTGTAGGGGCCGGGGGTGGTGGCCTTCAGCAGGCGGTACTGGGAGTTGTCGATGCGCGCGTACTTGGCGATTTCCGACAGGTCGCGGCACAGCAGCGTCAGGTGGTGCTTGTCGTCGATGCCGCGCACGCGACGCAGCTTCTCGACCGCGCCTTTATCGTCGAGCTGGCACACCAGCGCATAGGCCGAGTCGGTCGGCAGCGCCGCCACGCCGCCGGAGCGGATGATCTGCGCGGCCTGCTTGATCAGCCGCGCCTGCGGGTTTTCTGGATGGATCTGGAAAAATTGGCTCATTGGTTTCCTTGATTAGCGCAGGGCTTGCAGCGCGGCGATGCGCTCTTCCATCGGCGGGTGGGTCGAGAACAGCGCGCCCCAGCCGCCACCGCCGCCCGAGATGCCCGAGGCGTTCAGCGACGACGGCAAGGCGCCCGGCTGCAGGCCGCCCAGGCGCGCCAGCGCATGCTGCATCGGCACCGTGCTGCCCAGGAGTTTAGCCGAGCCCGCATCGGCGCGGAATTCGCGTTGACGCGAGAACCAGGCCACGATGATCGAGGCCACCAGGCCGAACACGATCTCGCAGACGAACACGGTCACCATGTAGCCGATGCCAGGGCCGCGGTCGTCGTTCCCGCGCAGCAACACCTTGTCGACGAAGAAGCCGACCACGCGCGCCAGGAACACGACGAAGGTATTCACCACGCCCTGGATCAGCGTGAGCGTGACCATGTCGCCGTTGGCGATGTGGGCTACCTCGTGGCCGAGCACGGCCTCGACTTCGTCCTGGGTCATGCCCTGCAGCAAGCCGGTGGAGACGGCCACCAGCGCGGAGTTTTTAAAGGCGCCGGTGGCAAAGGCGTTCGGTTCGCCGTCATAGACCGCTACCTCCGGCATGCCGATGCCGGCGCGCTCGGCGAGTTTACGCACGGTATTCACCAGCCACTGCTCGGTGGCATTTTGTGGATGCTCGATGACGCGCGCGCCGGTCGACCATTTGGCCATGGGCTTGCTCAGCAGCAGGGAAATGATGGAGCCGGTGAAGCCGACCACCAGCGAGAAGACAGCCAGGGCGCCGACATTGATGCCCTCGGCGGTCACCGCGCGCCCGACACCCAGCAGGTTCAGGACAACGGTGAGCACCAGCACAACCGCGAGGTTGGTGGCGAGGAACAAAACGATGCGCTTCATGGAAACAGCCTCCAGCAAAAATGAGCTTGACAGGCTGCCAAGATAGGGCTGAGTGCCGGGAAATTCAAGGGCGCGGGCTTATGGGGGGCTTAAGGCGCGTGCGTGCATGACGTGGTCCGGCCACGTAGGGTGGACGGCTACTCCTGGCAAGGTGCGTTCCTGCGGCTGTGGCGCCGTCCACGCGTTCAGCAGGCCCAGGAAAGCGCGCGTCGGCGCTGGCGGAACTGAACGCGTGGACGGCGCAATGGCCGCAGGCATGCATGTCGGCGGGTAGAGCCGTCCACCCTACGTGACAGGCGATCGCGTCAGAACCAGTCGTGCCAGACCGGGGTGACGTTGGCCGGCAATGGCGGCAAGGCGTCGAATTCGACGCGGGCTTCGCCGGGGGCGTGGAAGTCGGTGCCGCGCGAGGCGAGGAAGCCGTAGCGGCGCGCGACCTCGGCGTACACGGCGTACTGGTCGGGCGTGTGGCTGCCGGTGACGACTTCGATCGCGTTGCCGCCGAGCTGGCGGAATTCGTCGAACAGCACGCCCTCGGCGGTGGCGTCGAAGCGGTAGCGGCCCGGATGGGCGATGACGGGGATGCCGCCGGCACGCTTGATCCAGCCCATGGCCTGGTCGAGCGCGGCCCAGCGGTGCGGCACGTAGCCGGGTTTGCCTTCGCTGAGGTATTTGCGGAAGACCTCGGGGGTGCTGGCGCAGCGGCCGGTCTCGACGATGTAGCGGGCGAAGTGGGTGCGCGACAGCAAATCGGGGTTGCCGACGTATTTCAGGGCGCCCTCATAGGCGTCAAGAATGCCGGCCTGTTCCAGCTGGGCGGCAATCTCGCGTCCGCGCGCGTCGCGGCCCTGGCGCGTGGCGGCCAGGCCGGCCAGCAGGTCCGGGTTGTCTTCGTCGACGTGCAGGCCGACCAGGTGCACGGTCTGGTTCGCCCAGGTGACGGAGATCTCGACGCCGGGGACGAAACGCATGCCGAGTTCGTTGGCCTTGGCGCGCGCCGCCTTGATGCCGCCGACTTCATCGTGGTCGGTCAGGGCCCAGGCATCGACCCCGCCCTGGCGCGCATAGGCAGCCACGGCGGCCGGCGCGAGGACGCCGTCGGAAACGTTGGAATGGCAGTGCAGGTCGACTTTCAGCATGGATGCGGTGCGTGTGCGGATACTGGACGGAAGGGACATTGTACGCCGCAATGCGCTGGCTGTGCGGGCGGCTGGGCAGTGCTAGAGTTGTTGCTTTCTTCTTGGACTTAGGCGGCGGGGATGAAGACGTATCGGGGGAGTTGTCATTGCGGGGCGGTGCGGTATGAGGCGGCGTTCGACCTGGCGGTGACGGGGACGGTGAAGTGTAATTGTTCGATGTGTACGAAGATGCGGTTCTGGGGAGTGCAGGTGGGGGCTTCTTGTTTTCGACTGCTGGCGGGGGCGGAGGCGCTGGGGGAGTACCGGTTTGGGGCGCGCAGGGATGGGCATTGTTTTTGCCGGGTGTGCGGGATCAATGTGTTTTCGACGGGGGAGTCGGTGGGGCTGGGGGCTTTCGTGGCGGTGACGGTGGCGAGTCTGGATGATGTGGAGGTGGAGGAATTGGTTTCAGCGCCGGTCAGGTATATCGATGGGGCCAATGATAATTGGGGGACGGCGCCGGTGGAGACGCGGTATTTATGAGCGTGACGCGGGTGGAAGGTTTGCGGGCGGAAGGTTTGCGGGCGGACGTGGGGCTGTTGCCTGCTCTGTTATTGGTGTGTTGAATCCGCGTGGGCACGGAGTGCCCACCCTACGGGACACGTTGCGTATCCGCGTTTCGTATGATGTTGCCGTCGATGGGCACGCGTCACGCACCGGGTTTTGTATGATCCCGCTGTTGGCGGTGATGGTTTTTGTGTGAACTTGCCGATAACGGTAACCGTACGGTGGGGTGTTTGAAGCAGGGGGCTTCAAACACGTGCCCACGCGGATCATGCATACCTATAACGGCATAGGCAACAGCCCCGCCTGCCCTCGCATACCGCCGGTTCAACGCCCCAAAAACGCCTCGATCAAGCGCGCCAGCACCTGCGGCTGGTCGTGATGCACCATGTGCCCCGCCCCGGGCACGATATGCGCCTCGACCGACGCCATGTGCGACAGGCGGCTGTCCACCTCGGCCCGCATCTGTTCCTGCGGCCCCATCCAGCGCCACATGTCCGTCTCGGCGGCTTCGATCCACAACACAGGAGCCGTGATCTTCTTCCAGATCGCGATCATCTCGTCCAGGTGGTACAAGAGCGGCCCGCTCATCTTGTGCGCCGGATCGCCCAGGATCTCGTACTCGCCCTCGGCGTTGCGCGCCGACCAGTGCTCGGCCAGGAAAGCGGCGCGGTCTTCGGGCAGGCGCGGGTTGGTCTTCTTCAGGCGCGCCGCCACCTCGTCCAGGCTGGCATAGCCGCGCATCACCGGCGGCGTTTTCAGTTCGTCGAGCCAGCGCGCCATGCGCTTGGGCGCCTGCTGCGGCACGCCGCCCTGCAGGCCGATGCCTTCCAGGTTGATCAATTTCGCCACGCGCTCGGGCCGCACGCCCGCATACAGGCTGACGACATTGCCGCCCATGCTGTGGCCGAGCAGGTTCACCGGCGCGTCTGGGGAATAATGGTCGAGCAGGAAATCGAGGTCGGCCACGTAGTCGGGGAACCAGTAGGTGTCGGTCCCGGTCCGCTCGCTCAGGCCGAAGCCGCGCCAGTCGTGGGCAATCACATGCCAGTCTCCCTCCAGGCAATCGACGATGAACTGGAACGAGGCCGACATGTCCATCCAGCCATGCGCCATGAAGATCTTCGGCGCGCCTTCGCGGCCCCAGTGGCGCACGTGGGTGCGCAGGCCGCGCACGGTGAGGAATTCGGAACGGGATGGTGTCATGGGCTCGCTCGGCTGATAGAAAATAGTACGATCGTTCGGATTAATCGTCCGATTATACGCATGCCGTTGAATTCCTGCCTGCCATCCCCACTTGGGGACTTCATCGAAGATCGAGCCAACCCGGCGATGGCGGACGCAAGGGCGTAAAATAGCGGTACACCAACCCTTCCGCGAGCAATCCATGGCGATTTACCAGCTGGGCGAGCATGCGCCCGAGATCGATGCGTCGGCCTTTGTTGCCGATACGGCCAACCTGATCGGCAAAGTCACGCTCGAGGCGAATACCTCGGTGTGGTACGGCGTGACGATCCGCGGCGACAACGAGCGGATCACGATCGGCGAGAACAGTAATGTACAGGAAGGCACGGTCATGCACACCGACATGGGCTACCCGCTCACGCTCGGCAAGGGCGTGACCGTCGGCCACCAGGCCATGCTGCATGGCTGCACGGTCGGCGACGGCTCGCTGATCGGCATCCAGGCCGTGATCCTGAACGGCGCAAAGATTGGCAAGGGATGCCTGGTCGGTGCCGGCGCGCTGGTTACCGAGGGCAAGGAATTTCCCGACAACTCGCTCATCATCGGTGCGCCGGCCAAGGCGGTGCGCACCCTCACGGAAGAAGACCTGCTGCGCTTGCAGGCCAATGCCGCCAGTTACGTGGCGCGTGGCCAATTGTTCAAGGCGCAGCTCAAGCAAATCGGATAGACAATGACGACAACGGACACCAAGGACACCCTGCAGAAATTCATCTTCGACAACGCCGCCGTGCGCGGCGAGCTGGTCGAGATTTCCGATACCTGGCGCGAGATCCAGGCCCGCCACGGCTACCCGAAAGCCGTGCGTTCCCTGCTGGGCGAAATGGTGGCCGCAGCCGCCCTGCTCTCGGCCAACCTGAAGTTCAACGGCTCGATCGTGATGCAGATCCACGGCGACGGCCCGGTGCGCCTGCTGGTGGTCGAATGCGACGCCGAGCTGCGCATCCGCGCCACGGCGAAACTGGCGCCGGACGCCGAAGTGGCCGACGACGCCACCCTGCGCCAGCTGCTCAACGCCAATGGCCAGGGCCGCTTCGTGATCACCCTCGACCCGCTCGACAAGGTGCCAGGCCAGCAGCCCTACCAGGGCATCGTGCCGCTCGACGGCGAAAGCATGGCGACCGTCATCGAGAACTACATGCTGCGTTCCGAGCAGATGGACACGCGCCTGTGGCTGGCGGCCGACGACAAGGTTTCGCGCGGCCTGCTGCTGCAAAAGCTGCCGCGCCACACCGGCAAGGACGACCAGGTGAAACAGGCAAGCGAAGAGGAAGACCTGGAAACCTGGAACCGCGCCGTCATGCTGGGCAGCACGTTGAAACAGGAAGAACTGCTGAGCACCGGCATCGAGACCCTGCTGAACCGCCTGTTCTGGGAAGAGACGATCCGCGTGTTCGACCCGCAGCATCCGCAATTCCATTGCTCCTGCACCCGCGAAAAGGTGGGCAACATGCTGAAAATGCTGGGCAAGCCGGAAGTGGATGCCGCGCTGGCCGACCTGGGCGAACTGGGCATCAACTGCGATTTCTGCGGCAAGCATTACGCCTTCGACAAGGTCGATTGTGCGCAATTGTTCGCCACCCCGATCGCAGCCGATGCCATGACCCCGGCCGACGACACCAAACACTGACAGCCACACTGAAACAGGACCGTTGACGATGCGCGACACGCCCCGCTCTGCCTTTCCCCACATCGCCGCCCTGCCGACGCGCTGGATGGACAACGACAGCTACGGGCATGTCAACAACGTCAACTATTACAGCTTTTTCGACACCGCGGTCAATCGCTACCTGATCGACCGCGGCGTGCTCGACATCCATAAGGACGAGGTCGTCGGCTTCGTCGTCGAGACCGGATGCTCCTACTTCAGTTCCATTTCCTTTCCCGACGTCGTGCACGTGGGCGTGCGCGTGGCCAAGCTCGGTAATTCCAGCGTGCGCTACGAGATCGCGCTATACCGCAACGACGAGACCATGCCGGCTGCTGCCGGACATTTCGTGCATGTGTATGTGCACCGGCCGAGCGGCAAGTCGGTGCCGATTCCCGAGGGAGCGCGGGCGGTGCTGCAGACACTCGGTCCACCTGCTGATCGTTAGCCCTGCTGTCTTTAATCCTGCTGTCTTTATTCCTGCTGACAATCGTCAGCGAGTACATCGTCCTTGCGCCGCAAACCTCTGCCGCGCCGTTCAAATTTCGGCTCGGCGAAATCTTGCACACGCTTCACGATGGTCTGCGCAGTAGTGAGCGTTTGCGCCATCGCGGCGGCAACTTCGCGCATGGCGCCGACGGGTGATTCCGGTGGCGCCTGGCCCGATTCAAGTTCACGCCGCAATACGGATGCCATTTTCCATCGCGCATCGCTTGGCCGGCGCACCCACAGCTCGCGCCATGCATTCCGCGCCTCGCCCATCACTGCCAGCACGAACTGGCGCGGCGATACAGGCCGGCCCTGATACATCAACACATCCCGATCGACCTCGGCGTAATGGTAGCGCTCGTTGTGATACATACGCAGCTCGCTGCCGTGCGCGAGAAACAGGCATTTCCATTGGTAGCCGCCGTGCCTGCGATACATCACGGCGACATCGCGAGAAATTTCTCCACCCTCACGCGCAGCGATCCATTCCCGGATCGCAAACTCCAGCGCCGCATTTGGCGAAAAGATACTTCCTGAACGCTCTAGATAATCGGCAAGCTCGCGCAGGGCGGAGGAGGTGTGCAAATCCAGCCCTGTATCAAACTGTCTCATTTGGCTTTCTCATTTGTTCTCATCGGTTCTCGTTTGATCTCTGCTATTTAGACAAGTTCAAACAGAGACCGAATGAGAAGAAATGAGAACACCAAACGAGACTGTTTGAGAGAGGGCGTGATTCGAGCCTCCCCTCCCCCACCTTCTGGATTTTGGCAGAAAGAACTAGTGCTGCGGAAATCGTTCTAAAGAAAGAGCTCGAAGGATGTTGGCTTCGTGACTTTGCCCAGCCGGTAACGGCAGCGTGCCGGACAGTGCCTTGCAATGCGGCGACTTCGCTCGCCTCGTCTCAGGTTACGTTCCAGGTTACGTCTCAGGTCAGCTGTTGCTCTTTCCGCCTGGTCTGCCCGGTCTGCCCGGTCTGCCCGGCCTGCACGGCCTGCACGGCCTCGATCGGAATCACGGACCGCTTGCGCTTGACCATCGATTCTTCATGCTCCTCGAGCGAGGCGCCCCAGAAACGGCGCAGCGTCAGCGTGCTGCTCTTCAGGCGCTTGCCCAGGATGAACTCGGCAATCTCGTGGAACCAGACGCGCCGCCCCATGCGCGTGTACCAGCGCATGCCGTGTCGCACGTGACGGTCCTTGCCCAGCAACACGCGCAGGATGGCTTTCGGGCGCAGCTGCATGATCACCTCGATCGACTTCACCCACAGCAAAATGCGCCAGGGCGGCACGCGCGTGGTTTCCAGCACCTGGTGCTTGTAATCCCATTTCGCGGCATCGGTTTCGATGACCTTGCGTTCCTCGACGGTCTTGAAATACGGCGTCCAGCGATGCGGCGTGACGTACAGCATCTGGATCTGGTCGGGGTCGTAGTGCAACAGGTGCTTCAGCGAGCGCCAGTAGTCGGCATCGGTTTCCTCCTCGAAGCCGACGACATAGGTGGCCATCGAGATGATGCCGTGCTGGCGCAGCAATCGGATCGCCTGCCGGTCTTCGCTCATGCTCGCGCCCTTCTTGATGGTCTTGAGCATGGCTTCGTCGTAGCTTTCGATGCCGAGCAAGAAGCGAACGACGCCGGCCTGCTTGTACAGGTGCAGGATGTCGGCATCGCGCACGATGTCGCCGGCGCGGGTCGACCCCACCAGGGTCAGGCCCACGTCTTCCGCGATCAGCGCTTCCAGGAAAGCCTTCCAGGCCTTGCGCGAACCGGTCGGCAGTTCGTCGGCAAAATTGATCAGCGTAACGCCGTGCTCGCGCTTCAGCCGCGCCAGTTCCTTGGCAAACTTGACCGGATCGCGGTGGCGCCACTGGGTCCAGAAGCCGCGCTGGCCACAATAGCTGCACAGGTAGGGGCAGCCGCGCGAAAATTGCACGACCACGGCGCGCATGCCGCCCCAGTAGGAATAGCGGGTGTGGTCGATCAGCTCCCAGCCGATGCGGTAATCGTCGAGGTCGCGGATCATCTCGGCCGGCGCGCTGGCGGCCGGCACGCCGTTCGCACGCCAGGCGATGCCGTCCACCGACGCGGGCCCGGCGCCGTCGCGCAGCGCCTGCAGCAGGAGCGTGGCGGTGCGCTCGCCCTCGCCGCGCACGATGTAGTCGACCTGCGGATAGTCGCGCAGGATGTCTTCCCAGTGATAGGTCGGGTAGACGCCGCCGTACACGACCGTCAAGCCGGGCCGGGCCGCCTTCAGGGCCGCGGCCAGGCGCATGATGGTGTCGTGGGCCGAGGTGGAACCGGAATGCCCCATCAGCACCAGGTCGGGCATCGCGGCCAGCGCCGCGCGCACGATGGCGTCGTCAAGCATGGGGCCGAATTCGGCGTCGAGCAGGCGCACCGTGAAGCCGGCGTCGATCAGCGGCCCGCCAATGCTCAGCAGGCCGAGCGGCGGCAGTTGTTCACGCGGGATGCGGCTTCCGATGGCGGTATGGGGAGGATTGATCAGCAGGACGTTCATCGGCCATGATCATAGCCATTTTATTGCCTGCAAAACTCACCCATTTCCACCAGCCGGAAGCGCAGAGCGCCATCCCTAGCGCAGGTGGGCGATTTCCACCGAGCCGTCTTCGTCGAAGATGGGCGAGGTCTTGGCCAGGCGCACCGCGTTGTTGAAATCGCTGGCGCCGATCACGCAATAGCCCGACATGGCGCTGCTGCTGATCTTCGGCCCGAGCAGGCGGGTCGGCACCTCGACGCTGCCCTGGCTCAGGGCGCCCCGGTCGAGCAAGGCCTGGCCCAGCGAATCGAACCAGGATTCCCACTGCAGCGGATCGTGCCGGCGGCCTTCCGCCTCCCCGGCTGTCGATCCCCGAAAAACGATCAGAAACTTGTCCATGCCGCCTCTCCGTGCTGATGTGATCCGAACTGTAGCACCAGCCCGGCAGGCGCGACGCACAGCACCGGGAGCGGCCTGCCCGGTCATTCCTTATCGTGCCGCAGGATTTTAGCGCCGGTGCTAAGCTGTGCATTGTTAATAGTGCTACAACTTTCAACAAGCACTGTCACTCACTACAGGAGAACCGCAATGCACATGGATACCGGCATCAGCACCGAAGACCGCGCCAAGATCGTCGAATCGCTCTCGACCGTTCTGGCAGACGCCTACATGCTCTACCTGAAGACCCACAACTTCCACTGGAACGTGACCGGCCCGCTGTTCTCGAGCCTGCACGTGATGTTCGAAGAGCAGTACACCGAGCAGTGGAACGCCCTCGACGAGATCGCCGAGCGCATCCGCGCCCTGGGCCACTTCGCCCCGGCCACCTACAAGCGCTACGCCGAGCTGTCGAACATTACCGAAGAGCCGGAAGTGCTCTCGTCGAAGGAAATGATCCGCCAGCTGGTGGAAGGCAACGAGATCCTGATCCGCACCCTGCGCGCAGGCGTGAAGGTCGCCGACGAGCTGGACGACTTCCCGACCGCCGACATGCTGACCACCCGCATGGAAGTGCACGAAAAGAACGCCTGGATGCTGCGCTCCTTCCTGGAGCAAGGCGCCGGCGCGCAACAGGGCGACGCCTCGTCGGACTAAGTATCAACGGTGCTGCGGCGGGCACTCGCCCGCTGCAGCCGTCTTACAAATCCGGCAGCTCGTAATCGAATTCGTAGAAGTGCTTGCGCTCCTCGATGCGGATACGCATGGTGCCGGCAATCCCCGCCAATTCCCCCGTTCCCGAATCCGGCACCACGCTGATCGCCAGCGCCTGCGCGCCGCGCGCCATCGTGCCGCTGTGCTGGACCACGAAACTGCCGCTGCGTCCTTGCAGCGTGCCGGTCACGCGCTCCATGGCCACATAGCCGGCCGAACCTTCGGTGGTGGTCATCGCCGACAGCATCTCGCCCACGCCGCTGCCTTCGAGCTCGCCGTGGTAGCGCTTGTCGATTGCCATGCGTCCGGTGGTAACGCCGTCGCGCACCTCGGGCTGGCCCTGGGGCGTCACGGTGACGTCGAACGGTCCTGCGGCATGTTGCTGGCTCATGGTGCCCTCACCTTGTCATGAAGAGATAAGGAACATTCTAGGCCAATCCGCGTGGTTTGCGGGAGCCTCGGCATCGCGAGGCGTCGGCGATCAGCCCGGCAGATGCAGGTCGATGACCTTCATGACCGCCAGCGTGGTCTCGAGGTCCATCTCGCCGGATGCAAAGGCGGCGCGCAGGTCGGCCTGGGGCACGCCGGCAGCCGCGGCCAGGTGCGCCGTCGCTGGCGCGCGCGAGGCGACGTCCAGCGCATCGCGCAGCACGGCGGCGTCGCCGCTGTCGAACGCGCCGGCCAGATAAGCCGCCAGCTCTTCGAGGGTGTCAAGTGTCATGGAGTGTCAGTGCGTCACGGGGGGCGTGGCATGCCCGCCCTTGTTCTTCGGCGCGGGCGGTGGTGGCGGCACGGTCATCGATTCGACCGGCTTTTCGTTATGGCGCAGCACCTGCACGAAGATTTCGTTCTGCTTGATCATGCCCAGTTCCAGGCGCGCGCGCTCCTCGACGGCGCCCAGTCCTTCGCGCAGGTCGCGCACTTCGGAATCGAGCTTGGCGTTACGCGCCTTGCGCCCATCGAGCTGGGCCTGGGCCACGGTCACCTGGTCGCGCAGATCGGCAACGGCCAGCATGCCGCCCTTCCCCAGCCACAGCGGGTACTGGATCAGCAACAGCAAGACGGCAAGGGCAAGCGAAATCAGGCGCATGATGGGAATATAAAACGCCGGCAGGTCATTGCGACCGGCCGGCGGTAGGACGGTTTAATTTACTTCAGATTATAGAAAGCATCGCGGCCAGGGTAGCTGGCAACGTCGCCCAGGTCTTCCTCGATGCGCAGCAGCTGGTTGTACTTGGCCATGCGGTCCGAGCGCGACATCGAGCCGGTCTTGATCTGCAGGGCGTTCAGGCCAACGGCGATGTCGGCGATCGTCGAGTCCTCGGTCTCGCCCGAACGGTGCGAGATCACGGCGGTGTAGCCGGCGCGCTTGGCCATCTCGATGGCGGCAAAGGTCTCGGTCAGGGTGCCGATCTGGTTGATCTTGATGAGGATCGAGTTGGCGATGCCCTTCTGGATGCCTTCTTTCAGGATCTT
Organism: Massilia sp. BAP21; assembly: GCF_057801335.1. Lineage (NCBI taxonomy): Bacteria > Pseudomonadati > Pseudomonadota > Betaproteobacteria > Burkholderiales > Oxalobacteraceae > Massilia > Massilia sp. BAP21. Next base: position 3,434,151 of record NZ_CM173596.1, on the reverse strand, counting down.
GGTGTTGGTGACGAACAGGTCGTCGCCCACCAGCTGCACGCGCTTGCCCAGGGCCTGCGTCAGGATGCCCCAGCCTTCCCAGTCGCCTTCGTGCATCGCGTCCTCGATCGAGATGATCGGGTACTTGTCGACCCAGGTCGCCAGCATGTTGGTGAAGTCGGTCGACGACAGGGTCAGGCCCTCGCCTTCCAGGTGGTACTTGCCGTCCTTGTAGAACTCGCTGGCCGCGCAATCGAGGCCGATGGCGATGTCGGTGCCGGCCTGGTAGCCGGCCTGCTCGATCGCTTCCATGATCAGCTTGATCGCTTCCTCATGGTTGGCCACCGACGGGGCAAAGCCGCCTTCGTCGCCGACGGCCGTGTTCAGGCCCTTCGCGTGCAGGATCTTTTTCAGGGTGTGGAACACCTCGGCGCCGTAGCGGATGGCTTCCTTGAACGAAGGCGCGCCGACCGGGATGATCATGAATTCCTGGATGTCCAGGTTGTTGTCGGCGTGGGCGCCGCCGTTGATGACGTTCATCATCGGCACCGGCATCTGCATCGCACCCGAACCGCCGAAGTAGCGGTACAGCGGCAGGCCGGCTTCTTCGGCGGCGGCTTTCGCCACGGCCATCGACACGGCCAGCATGGCGTTCGCGCCCAGGCGGCTCTTGTTCTCGGTGCCGTCCAGGTCGATCAGGGTGCGGTCCAGGAAGGCCTGTTCGTTGGCGTCCAGGCCCATGATGGCTTCGCTGATCTCGGTATTGATGTTCTCGCAGGCTTGCAGCACGCCCTTGCCGAAGTAACGCTTCGGATCGCCGTCGCGCAGTTCGATCGCTTCGCGCGAACCGGTCGATGCGCCCGACGGCACGGCGGCACGGCCCATCACGCCCGATTCGAGCAGCACGTCGCATTCGACGGTCGGATTGCCGCGCGAGTCGATGATCTCGCGGCCGATAATATCAACGATAGCACTCATGTTTCAGTCTCCGGAAAGTAGAAAAATCGTCTCGCAGATGCAAGTCGAGGCGCCTCATGGGCGCCTCGATTACAAGCATCGTTCACTAAATACTAATCACGCAGGCTCAAGCCTTGAAACTGGTCTCGAGGAAGCCGGTACGCTTCACCACGCGGTCGAGTTCGACCAGGGTGGTCAGCAGTTCCTTCATGCGGCCCAGCGGCACGGCGTTCGGGCCATCGGACAGGGCGTTCGCCGGGTCCGGGTGGGTTTCCATGAACAGGCCGGCGATGCCCGCGGCAACCGCCGCGCGCGACAGCACCGGCACGTGCTCGCGCTGGCCGCCCGACGAGGTGCCCTGGCCGCCCGGCAGCTGCACCGAGTGGGTGGCGTCGAACACCACCGGGCAGTTCGATTCGCGCATGATGGCGAGCGAACGCATGTCCGACACCAGGTTGTTGTAGCCGAACGAGGCGCCGCGTTCGCAGGCCATGAAGTTGTCTTCTTCCAGGCCGGCCTCGCGCGCGGCGGCGCGTGCCTTGTCGATCACGTTCTTCATGTCGCCCGGGGCCAGGAACTGGCCCTTCTTGATGTTCACCGGTTTGCCCGAGCGTGCGCAGGCGTTGATGAAATCGGTCTGGCGGCACAGGAAGGCCGGGGTCTGCAGCACGTCGACGATGCTCGCCACTTCGGGGATCATCTCTTCGTCATGGACGTCGGTGAGCACCGGCACGCCGAGCGTCTTGCGCACGTCGGCCAGGATCTCCAGGCCCTTTTCGCGGCCGGGGCCGCGGAAGGATTTGCCCGACGAGCGGTTCGCCTTGTCAAAAGACGACTTGTAAATGAAAGGGATACCCAGCGCGCTGGTGATCTCTTTCAGGGTGCCTGCCGTGTCCATCGCCATCTGGCGCGACTCGATCACGCAGGTGCCGGCGATCAGGAAGATCGGGTGTTCCTGGCCTACTTCGAAACCGCAAAGTTTCATGCTGCATCTCCTTGCAATGCTGGCGTGTTCGCCGCGACCTTCTCGTTGCCGGCCTGGTGCGCCAGGGCCGCCTGGATGAAGGAGGTGAACAGCGGGTGGCCGCTGCGCGGGGTCGACTTGAATTCAGGGTGGAACTGGACGCCCATGTACCACGGGTGCGAATTTTCACCTTCGCGCGGCAGTTCCATGATCTCGCACAGGTCTTCGTTCGGGGTACGCGCCGCCACCACGAGGCCGGCCGCTTCCACCTTCGGCAGGTAGTGGTTGTTGGCTTCGTAGCGGTGACGGTGACGCTCGGTGACGACGCTGCCGTAGATTTCGGCAGCCAGCGTGCCCGGCTTCACCGCGCAGGTCTGGGCGCCCAGGCGCATGGTACCACCGAGGTCGGAGTTCTCGTCGCGCTGCTCGACCTTGCCGTCGTGGTTCTGCCATTCGTTGATCAGGGCGACGACCGGCTGGTCGGTTTCCAGGTCGAACTCGGTGGAGTTCGCGTTCGGCAGGTTCGCCATGTGACGCGCGTATTCGATCAGCGCCACCTGCATGCCCAGGCAGATGCCGAGGTAAGGGATCTTCTGTTCGCGGGCATAGCGCGCGGCCATGATCTTGCCTTCCACGCCGCGCTTGCCGAAGCCGCCCGGCACCAGGATGGCGTCGTACTTGGCCAGGCCGTCGCAGCCCTTGGTTTCGATTTCTTCCGAATCCAGGTACTCGATGTTGACGCGGCTTTCGGTGTGGATGCCGGCGTGGCGCAGCGCTTCGGTCAGCGACTTGTACGACTCGGTCAGGTCGACGTACTTGCCGACCATGCCGATGGTGACCTCGTGCTTCGGGTTTTCCAGCGTGTGGATCAGCTTGGTCCACATCGACAGGTCGGCCTTGGGCGCTTCCAGGCCCAGGGCTTCGAGGATAATGTCGTCCAGGCCCTGGTCGTGCAGCACCTGCGGCACCTTGTAGATGGTGTCGACGTCCCACACCGAAATGACGGCCTGCTCTTCGACGTTGGCGAACAGCGAGATCTTGGCGCGCTCGTCGTCCGGGATGCGGCGGTCGGCGCGGCACAGCAGCGCGTTCGGCGAAATGCCGATCTCGCGCAGCTTCTGCACGCTGTGCTGGGTCGGCTTGGTTTTCAGTTCGCCGGCCGAGGCGATGTAGGGCACCAGGGTCAGGTGGACAAAAGCGGCGCCCTTGCGGCCCGAGCGCAGCGAAAGCTGGCGCGCGGCTTCCAGGAAGGGCAGCGATTCGATGTCGCCGACGGTACCGCCGATTTCGACCAGCGCCACATCGACGCCTTCGGCGCCGCGGCGGATGTAGTCCTGGATTTCGTTGGTGATGTGCGGAATCACCTGCACGGTCTTGCCGAGGTACTCGCCGCGGCGTTCCTTGCGGATGACGGACTCGTAGATCTGGCCGGTGGTGAAGTTGTTCACCTTCTTCATGCGGGTGCTGATGAAGCGCTCGTAGTGGCCGAGGTCGAGGTCGGTCTCGGCGCCGTCGTCGGTGACGAAGACTTCACCGTGCTGCATCGGGCTCATCGTGCCCGGGTCGACGTTGATATACGGGTCGAGCTTGAGCATGGTGACTTTGAGGCCGCGCGATTCGAGGATCGCGGCAAGGGAAGCGGCCGCGATCCCTTTACCCAGGGAGGACACGACGCCGCCAGTGACGAATACAAATTTGGTCATTGTGCTGAAGGTGCCGAACGGCACGCGCGGGAAATTGAAATTATACCTTAAACAGGCAAATACTTCTTCTTATCAAGCTGGCAAAGGCTGGCCACGCCCCGGCTGCCGAACACGGTTTTTCACAAACAAATGCTTGATAATGGAAACAATTGTCGGAAAAGCGACATGCGGGTGCACCCAAAACGGAGGGCGCGGGGCCGCTGGCAGCGGCATCTGGCGCCGCAGCTGTTCAGATCTTGATTACACGCGTCATCCGGATCGTGTGCTGCTGCTCCTTGCCCTCGGCCGTCCAGCGCTGGTGCGCTTCCAGGGTCGAGTCGTCGACGCGGCGCCACTCGAAACGGCTGGGTGCGCTCACCGGCTCGAAGACGGCGCTGTCGGCGCCGATGCGCGACGCGCGCCAGGTGAAGTCGCCCCAGGTCGAGGTGACTTCGCCGTCCTCGTAGGCGATGGTGCTGCCGTCGGTGCGCTCGGCAAAGCTCTCGTCGGCGTAGCGGTGCGACTGGAACACCCTGGCTTCGGGATGGTCGTATTCTTCGAAGAAGGGCTTGCCGTCGGCGCTTTCGCCGCGCCAGCGGCCCACCAGGAACTGCAGTTGCGCGAAGTCTTCGATACTGAACATGGCGTGCTCCTTTCGCTTGTCGGTCCGCGCACTCTACACGCTTCGCAACGGACGCGGCACGCGCGAACATGGCGCGCGCACGGAACAGCCGGGGCGTGTAAGATTGCTTATCTTTTTATCCACCCTTCCATTCCATGACCGCCAACGCTTCCGCCACCCTGCGCCACGTCGTTCTGTTCGCTTTCAAGGAAGATGCCACGCCCGAGCAAGTCGACGCCGTGGTCGCCGATTTCGCCACCCTGCCCGGCGCCATCCCGGGCATCGTGTCCTACGAATGGGGCACCAACGTCAGCCCGGAAGGCCTGAACGACGGCTTCACCCACTGCTTCACGCTGACGTTTGCCAGCGCCGAGGCGCGCGACGGCTACCTGGTGCATCCGGCGCACGCGCGCTTCGTCGACACCCTGGGCGCGAGCCTGGCGCGCTCGCTGGTGCTGGATTACTGGGCGCAGTAAGAGCCTGTCTCAGCAGGCTCCAAGCGGCGGCGTGGTCAATCGCTGACCACGTGCCAGACATCCATCACCTTGTCGCCCTTGCGTTCGCCCGGCTTGGCATCCTTGGCATACAGGTAGAGCGGCTTGCCCTTGTAGGCCAGCTGCTTCGAGCCGTCGTCGCGCGTGACGGTCGAGTACGGAGAGGCGACGCTGCTGCCCGTGACCGGTACCGGCGGCCACATCTTCGCGCAGCTGTCGTTGCAGGCGCTCTTGCCCGAGCCGGCCGTGTCCTTGTCGAAGGTGTAAACAGTCATGCCCGCGGCGTCGGTCAGCACGCCGTCGGTTTTCTTGAGTGTCTGGGCCAGTACGGCGCCGGTCGAGAACGCGAACGCGGCGCTAGCGGCCGCAGCGAGAAGATGCATCGTTTTCATGGCAAGCTCCCGGTGAGGAAGGTCGAACACCGAGTATATGCCTGGCGCCGGCGCACAGGCGACGGCAAGCGCCGGAGCCAGGCACCGAGGCAAGCCATGTCGCTTGCATGATACCGTGACGACGGCTGCGGGCCGATTACGAGACAATATTGCTCAATCCCATACTCGCAAGCGCGCCAGCTGCCTCCACAGCCGGGGCCGTGTCCGAATGTCAGACTTGACCCTGGCTGTTTTCAACGCGCATTTCAACGCGCATTTCAGCGATTACGCGTTACCCGCCACACCGTATTCGCCAGGTCGTCGGCCACGATCAGCGCACCGCGCGGGTCGACGGTGACGCCGACCGGGCGTCCGCGCGTCTTGCCCTCTTCCGTGCGGAAGCCGGTCACGAAGTCGATCGGCTGGCCGGACGGACGTCCATTCGCGAACGGCACGAAGATCACCTTGTAGCCCACCGGCTGGTCGCGGTTCCAGCTGCCGTGCTCGCCAACGAAGGCGCCATTCGCGAACTTGTCGCCCATCGCGGCCTGCGAGAACGACAGGCCCAGCGCGGCCACGTGCGAGCCCAGGCTGTAGTCAGGCTTGATGGCGGCGGCCACCTTCTTCGGGTCGCCCGGCTTGACGCGCGGGTCGACGTTCTGGCCCCAGTAGCTGTACGGCCAGCCGTAGAAGCCGCCTTCGCGCACCGAAGTCAGGTAGTCGGGCACCAGGTCCGGCCCCAGTTCGTCGCGCTCGTTCACCACCGACCACAACTGCCCGGTTTCCGGATGCATGGCCAGGGCGGTCGGGTTGCGGATGCCGGTGGCGTAGGGCTTGTGGGCGCCGCTGGCGGCGTCGATCTGCCACACCTCGGCCCGGTTCAGTTCGGCCTCCATGCCGCGCTCGGTGATGTTGCTGTTCGAGCCGATCCCGACGTACAGGAAGCGTCCGTCGGCGCTCACGGTCAGCGACTTGGTCCAGTGGTGGTTGATCTCGGACGGCAGCTTGGCCACGCTGGTCGGTGCGCCGGCGGCTTTCGTCTGGCCTTCCTGGTAGTCGAAGCTGACCAGCTCGTCCTGGTTGGCCACGTACAGCTTGTTGTTCGCGAACGCCAGGCCGTAGGGGGCGTTCAGGTTCTCGGCGAAGACGGTCTTCAGCTCGTAGGTGCCGTCGCCGTCGGCGTCGCGCAGCAGGGTCAGGCGGTTGCCGCTTTTCACCTTGGTGTTGCCCTTGGCCTTGATGTAGCCGGCGATCACGTCCTTCGGCTTGAGCTTGGCCGCGCTGCCGCCGCGCCCTTCCGCCACCAGGATGTCGCCGTTCGGCAGCACCAGGGTCTGGCGTGGAATCTGCAAGTCGGTGGCAATGGCCGTGACGCTATAGCCCTTGGGCACGGTCGGCTTCTGGTCGCCCCAGGGCGTCGGTTCGGCGATCTTCATGCTCGGCAGCAGGCCGCGCTGCTGTTCCGGCAGCTTGGGATCGGGACCGCGCGCCTGGGTGTCGGCACCTTGTTCGCCGCATGCGCCGAGCAGCAGCGCCATGCTCATGCATGCGAGTGCGTTCGAACGTTTCGTTGCATACCTCATTGCACACCTCCCGCGCGTGGGGTGAGACCAACCCAGGCCGCCAGGCAGCTCAACAGGAACACGATAGCCGACAACACCAGCCCGGCCGGCATCACGGCCCAGGCATCCTTGGCGTGCTGGAAGCAATCGATCAGGCCCAGGACAAAGGTCGCCAGCAGCAACAGGAAATAGGTCAGCGGATAGCCGCCCTTGCGTTGCGCGCGTACCAGCTTAATCAAGGCAAACAGCAGCGCCAGCCCGCAGAAGAGCTCGGCGCCGGCCAGCAGCCAGGAAGCGAAATTGCTCCACTGGATCTGGTAGCTCTGGTAGTAGGCGATATCGTTCAGCAATGCGCCGAGGAACAGGGGAACGCTTCCGACAAGAAAAATGGTGTGAAGCCGGCCGGGCGGGCTGCGGTAGGCCGGGCCGGCCGTGACGACAGAAGACATGGACTTGTCCTTGATGGTGATTTTGACAATTCATCATAGCGGCTAAGTGAATGCCCTGTCGCATCGTTGAGTGGAGGCCGGCCCTGCCTCAGGATCGGGTGCGCGGCGCCAGCGGCGCGTGCTCGGCCATCAGCTCGCCCATCCAGTCGATGAACACGCGCAGCTTCTTGCTGGGATGGCGGTTCGGCGGATACGCCACGTAGAGCGGCATCGGGTCGATGCGCCAGTCCCCGAACAGGGGCAGCAGCCTGCCCGCCTCCGCATGCCCGCGCGCCATGTAGTCGGGCAGCCACAGCACGCCCAGGCCGGCCAGGCCCGCCGCCAGGTAGGCGTTGCCATCGTCGATGGACAACACGTGGCGCCCGCCGATCTGCACCGTTTCGCCGTCCTTGTGCATCGCATACGGAAAGGCGCCGCTGCGCGACCAGCGAAAGCGCACGATGCGGTGCCGCGCGTCCAGCAACTCCTGCGGATGCGCCGGCACGCCGGCCTGGGCCAGGTAGGCGGGCGCCGCGTACACGCCCAGGCGCAGGTCTCCGATGTGGCGGGCGATGAGCGCGCCGTCGGTCACGGCGCCGCCGCGCACCACGCAGTCGATGTTCTCGCCCACCAGGTCGACCTTGCGGTCGCTGGCGCCGAGGTCGAAGCGGATCTCGGGATAGCGCGCATGGAAGCGGGGCAGCGCCGGTATCAGGATCATCGTCGCAAACGGGCTCGGCACGTCGACGCGCAGCTCGCCGCTGGGCGCCGCCAATGCATTCGGCAAGCTGGTCTCCACATCCTCGAGGTCGGCCAGCAGGCGCACGATGCGCTCGTAATACGCGGCGCCATCGGCCGTGACGCCCACCTTGCGCGTGGTGCGGTTCAGCAGCTTCAGGCGCAGGCGCGCTTCCAGCTGCTGCACCAGCTGGGTCACCGTGGTGCGGTTCATGTGCAGCGTTTGCGCCGCCTTCGTAAAACTGCCGGCTTCGACCACCCTGGCGAACACCCGCATCGCGTCGAACCTGTCCACGCCGCCTCCTCTTCTGATTATTTGGATTGTTTGGATTATACAAACAGTCTTGCACAAAACTGCCCGTTTATCCGCGATCCGTAGGCAGGCAGAATGCTCTCCATCGGCCGGCGCATTGCCGGCTTCACCAAAGGAGACAGCAATGACAGTACGCGACGTCGTGTTCCCGGCCGGGCGCCAGGCTTTATATGAAAAGAACCGCTATTCGCCGGCGGTGCGCGCGGGCGGCTTTTTGTTCGTCTCGGGCCAGGTGGGCAGCCGCGAGGATGGGTCGCCCGAGCCGGAACTGGACGCCCAGGTACGGCGCGCCTTCCAGAACCTGAACGCCGTGCTGGCGGCGGCGGGATGCAGCTTCGACGACGTGGTCGACGTGACCATCTTCATCGTCGACCCGGAAACGCGCTTCGAACAGATCTGGGGCGTGGCCCAGGAATTCTGGGGCGGCCCGCCCCACCCCACCGTGACCGCGGTTGGCGTGACCTGGCTGTATGGCTTCCAGTTCGAGATCAAGGTGGTGGCGCGCCTGCCCGAGGGAGGGCAGGATCAGGCCTGATCCCGCGTGGCGGATGCGGGCAGCACGGTGGCCACTTCCGGCATCAGGCGGTTGATCACGCTGTAGTTGATGCCGGTCCACCATTCCGAACCCTCGCCCAGCAGCGCATCGTACGAGGCCTGGATGGCGGCGTAGTCGTCGCTGACGAGGTAATCCTCGACGTCGTTCAGCGACGCGAACGACAGCACCGACACCGCGTCGATCCGGCTGCCCTCGGGGTCTTTCTGGGTCGAGCCGATGTTGTGCAGCTGGGCGTAGCGGCGCACGAATTCGTGCGTGGCCGGCTGGGCCAGCACCAGCCGGGCATGCTCGCCCAGCAGCCGCTCCTGGAAGGCCTCGCGCGACAGGTGGGATGCGCGCATGTGGATCATCACCAGGCTCACCGGATCGCGGTGGCGCGCGCTCGGTATCAGGATGTATTCGCGCGTGATCTCGCGCGTGACCATGCGGAAGGCCACCTGCTCGTCGGCTACGATGCGCTGGTCGAACTTGTCCTGGCCCAGCGTGCGCTCGATGTCGTCTTCGTCGGCATAGGCGATGTAGGCGAAGCCGTCCCAGCGCGGGCGATCGTAGGGCGGGACGCGCTTTTCCGGATCGTCCGGCAGCTTGCCTTCGTCCGTCACCATCGCGCGGTAAGGCGGCGCGAAGAAGGACGACGGGCCGGACGCGATGCGGTGCACCTGGTCGTAGCGCAGCACGGCCGCCGACGAACTGCCCGGCTCGTCCCAGGCGAACTTCGGGCCGTGCACCTTGCGCCAGTATTCGTCCCAGTGCTCGAAGGCGAGGTTCGGCTCGCCTTCGAGCGCCAGCGCGTGCGGGCGCCAGTTCGGGAAGTGCACCTCGTGGCCGTGGCGGCTTTTCGAGGCGCCGCTGTCCTGCGGGCGTTCGCCGCGCGGGGTGGCATCGACGCGGCTGACGAAAGTAGGCGTGACGATCAGCGGCTTCGTGCTGCCGGCTTGCGTTGCGCCGAGGGGTGGGCGGTGCTGGTTGTCGCTGCGGTCGAAATCGGTGGCCATGGTGTTGTCCTCGATAAGTGGAAGACGGACGATACGTGCCCAGCTGCTGGGGATCGGTTCGGTACTTCACCCCAGGCTGCTTTGACTACGATAAATGACTTTAGATAGCTTCATTACGACAACGTTACGATCCAGTCTTCCAAATACGTATGCAGTGCTCCCAAGCTTGCTATTTTCGTTTGTTGGTATACACTATGAGTTGTACTATTTATGGTACAAGTAGCACTCGCTCAATACGCGCTCATACGACTCAGACGACTATTCCGATACTGACGATCTTACCGATACTTGCGACTACTAAGAACCTATCCCAGTAGGGAGGAGGAAGTTGCTGGCGATGACTGGGAAGCGCGGGCTAGGCGCGAGGACGCCGCATGGCGAGCCATGCAAGGACGAGCAACGCCGCCCCCGCTTTCCAGGCGCGTCAGCAACGACTCATTCCCTACTGGGATAGGTTCTAAATACTGACTACGACGACACCAACTATTCATCCGACCATTTTAAGTATTGAAGCAATGGAGTGCCAAATGAGAATCATCAATTTTTCCGATGCGCGTAGCAGTCTTCGGACTGTTATCGACCAGGTGGTTGAAGATGCAGATGTCACCGTTATCTCGCGCCGAGATGCGCCAGATGCAGTAGTCATGTCCTTCGATCACTACAGCAGCCTGATGGAGACTGTCCATTTGTTAAGTTCACCTGCGAACGCGGCGCACTTGGCAAAATCAATCGCTCAGGCACGTGCAGGTCAAACGCAGCATCGGGAACTGATCGACATTTCCGATACTGAGGAACCGCAGCATGCGCAACGTGAAGTTCACGGATGAAGCCTGGACCAGCTACATCTACTGGCAAACGCAAGACAGGAAGACACTTAAACGCATCAATGATCTGATCAAGGAAGCGCAGAGGGATCCCTTTACAGGTATTGGCAAACCGGAAGCACTGAAGCACAGCCTTGCCGGCTTCTGGTCCAGGCGAATAGATGAGACAAATCGCCTGGTCTACGAAGCGATGGAAGATGACTTGGTCATCATTTCCTGTCGTTATCATTACTGATCAGTTCAGGGGAGCAAACAGCTCCCTTTTTGGGCGCATGGTCTCCGTCTCAGCAAAAATCCCGGCTGTTCGTCGCCAGCCTGCCCAGCAAATGCGACATGTCCACCAGCCGCTTGGCCACCAGGTGCTTCACCTGCCCCTGGCTCTGCCAGACCCCGTACACGCCCAGCAGATGCGCCCCCAGCACCTCGCGCCGCTGCTGCTCGACCAGGTCGGGCCAGACGATCACGTTCACGTTGCCGGTCTCGTCTTCCAGCGTCACGAACAGCACGCCCTTGGCGGTGCCCGGACGCTGGCGCACGGTAACGATGCCGCAGCCGCGCGCCAGCTGGCCGTCGGCATACTCGTTCAATACGGACGCCGGCATGAACCTTTGCTTCAGCAGCTGCTTGCGCAACAGCGCCAGCGGATGCCGCCCCAGCGTCAACCCCTGCGCGCGGTAGTCGCCGACGATCTCGTCGCCCTCGCTCGGCGCCGCGAGCGCTGGCATCTCCTCATCCACCGTGGTCGGTCGCAGCAAATCGCGGTCGGGCACCGCACCCACCGCCTGCCACAAGGCTTCGCGCCGGTGCCCGGCCAGCGAACGCAGGGCATTCGCGCCGGCCAGCACCTGCAGGTCGCTGCGGTCCAACCCTGCCCGGCGCGCCAGGTCGGCCACGCTGTCGAACGGCTTGATCGCGCGCGCGTCCTCGATGCGCGCCACCGCTTCGCGGCTCATGCCGCGCTGTAGCGACAGGCCCAGGCGCACAGCCGGCTGGCGCGTGCGGTCGTGCAGTTCTTCCAGCGTCGAGTCCCAGCCGCTGATGTTCACATCCACCGGCCGCACCTCGATGCCGTGGCGCTGCGCGTCCTGCACCAGTTGCGAAGGGCTGTAGAAGCCCATCGGCTGGCTGTTCAGGAGCGCACACAGGAAGGCGGCCGGCTCGTGGCACTTGACCCAGGAGCTGGCATAGGCGAGCAAGGCGAAGCTGGCCGCGTGCGACTCGGGAAAGCCGTATTCGCCGAAGCCCTGGATCTGGCTGAAGATCTGCTCGGCGAAGGCCAGGTCGTAGCCGCGCTCCAGCATGCCACGCACGATGCGGTCGTAATAATGTTCCAGGCCGCCCTTGCGCTTCCAGGCCGCCATTGCGCGGCGCAGCTGGTCGGCCTCGCCCGGCGTGAAGCCGGCGCCGAGGATCGCCACCTGCATCACCTGTTCCTGGAAGATCGGCACGCCGAGCGTGCGTTCGAGCGCCACTTTCATCTGCTCGCTCGGATACACCACCGGTTCCAGTCCCTGGCGCCGCCGCAGATACGGATGCACCATGCCGCCCTGGATCGGCCCCGGCCGCACCACCGCCACCTCGATCACCAGGTCGTAGAAGACGCGCGGCTTCATGCGCGGCAGCATGCTCATTTGCGCGCGCGATTCGATCTGGAACACGCCCACCGTGTCGGCGGCGCAGATCATGTCGTAGGTCGCCTTGTCGTCGGGCGGGATGTCCTGCATCTCGAAGACGATGTCGTGGCGCAGGCTCACCAGCGCCAGCGCACGCCGCAGCATCGACAGCATGCCCAGCGCCAGCACGTCGACCTTCATCAGGCCGAGTTCCTCGAGGTCGTTCTTGTCCCACTGGATGACGCTGCGGTCGACCATGGTGGCGTTCTCGATCGGCACCAGGCGCGACAGTTTGCCGCGCGCGATGACGAAGCCACCCGGGTGCTGCGAGAGGTGACGCGGGAAGTTCAGCAGCTGCTGCGCCAGCGTGGCCCATTGCAGCGACAGCGGCGCCTGCGGATCGAGGCCGCATTCGCCCAGGCGCATCAGCAGGTTTTCCTTGCTGTCGAACCAGTGGTGGTTCTTGCAGACCTTCTCGATGATGGCGAGGTCGATGCCGAGCGCGCGGCCGCTGTCGCGCAGCGCGCTTTTCGGGCGGTAGCTGATGACCACCGCCGCCAATGCCGCGCGCATGCGGCCGTACTTGGCGTAGATGTACTGGATGACCTCTTCGCGGCGCTGGTGTTCGAAGTCGACGTCGATGTCCGGCGGCTCGTTGCGCTCCTTCGAGATAAAGCGTTCGAACAGCAGGTTCGCCCGCGCCGGATCGACCTCGGTGATGCCGAGGCAGTAGCAGACCGCCGAGTTGGCGGCCGAGCCGCGGCCCTGGCACAGGATCTCCTGCGAACGGGCGAAGCGCACGATGTCGTACACGGTGAGAAAATAGTGTTCGTATTCCATCTCGGCGATCAGCGCCAGCTCGTGCTCGATCTGGGCCTGCACCCTGGCCGGGATGCCCTCGCGGAAGCGCCGGTGCGCGCCGATATAGGTTTCGCTGCGCAAGAAGCTGCTCGCCGTCTGCCCCGGCGGCACCACTTCGTTCGGGTACTCGTAGCGCAGTTCGTCGAGCGAAAAGGTGCAGGCCGAAGCGATACGCAGTGTCTCGTCCAGCGCCTCCTTCGAATAGATGTTCGCCAGGCGCAGGCGCGCGCGCAGGTGCTGCTCGGCGTTCTGCGCCAGGCCGTAGCCGCATTCGGCCACGGGCTTGTTCAGGCGGGTGGCGGTGAGCGTGTCCTGCAGGGGCTTGCGGGAGCGCACATGCATCGTCACGTGCCCGAGCGCGACGATCGGCAGGCCGTGCTGCCAGCCCACTTCTTCCACCGTGATGCGGTGCGCTTCATCCAGCGCGCGGTGCAGCAGGGTCAGGCCGATCCAGGCACGGTTGCCGAACTGCTCGATCATCCACGCGGCCTGCGCGTGCAGGCGATCGACGCCGGCCTGGTCGTGGCCGGGATAGCGCGGCAGCAGGATCGCCAGGCAGTCGGGCATGCCCTTCAGGTGCGCCAGCTCGCCTTGCGGGTCGGCGATGTCGCCCGGGGTGAGGCAGTAGCTTCCCTTTTCGCTGCGCGTGCGGCCCAGCGTGATGAACTCGGACAGGTTGCCGTAGCCGTTGCGGTTGCGGGCCAGCAGGATCAGCGACAGGGCCGGGTTGCCGTCCGGCTCCTGCAGGTGGAAATGGGCGCCGACGACGAAGGGCAGCCCCGCCTTCTTGGCCTCGGCATGGGCGCGCACCACGCCGGCCAGCGAGCATTCGTCGGTAAGCGCCAACGCCGCATAACCCAGCTTCACCGCCCGCGCCACCAGCTCCTCGGCATGCGAGGCGCCTTGCAGGAAGGAGAAGTTCGAGAGGCAGAACAGCTCGGCATAGTCGGGCAGGCCCTGCATCGACGGATCGGACGGTAAAGGCATTCTTGACTGGGCTTGAGAAAAACGGGGGTGACAAAAATTAAACGTGCAAACCGCACAAAACTACTGTATAAAAACACAGTATAACTGACGAGGTAAATTTGGCAAGGATCAGCAATGCGTGTTCATGAGTTCGATTGTTTTGGAGAAAAGCCTGGAGAGGGCAACCCGGCGCTGGTCGTCGAGGAAGGAAACGGCAACCCGGGCTGGCGCCGGGCGCTGGCGCGCGAGCGCGGCTTGACCTGTGTGTTCGTCGATGCCGGCGATACCCCCGATGTGGCGGCGGTACTGGATTACGTCTATCCGCACATGCGCAGTCCGCTGTGCGTGCATGCCACGCTGGCGGCGGCGGCGCTGCTGTTCGAGCGGCACGGGGCCGCTGCGCCGCTGACGGTCAAGACCGCGATGCACGGCCAGCCGCTGCTCCTGTCGCGCCTTGGCGATACGGTGTTCGTCTGGCTGGAGCGCCAGCAAGCGCCCGCGCTCGAACTGGACACCGCCCTGCCCCTGCGCCTGCTGGCGGCGCCCGACCTGGTGCTGGCCAGCGCGCCGCGCGTGCTGTCGGTAGGCAGCCCGAAGCTGCTGCTGGAAGTGGCCGATGTCGACACGCTGTACGGCTTGCAGCCTGACCTGGCGCTGATCCATGTGTGGAGCAGGAACGCCGGCGTGAACGGCTGCTACGTCTGGTGCCGCACCGGCGATGGCGAGGTCGAGGGCCGCAACTTCAACCACCTCGAACCGGCGCTGGAAGACAGCGCCACCGGCGTGGCGGCGGGGGCGCTCACGCTGCTGCTGGGCCAGGGTGTGAAGGTGCGCCAGGGCCGCGCCACCGGCCAGTCCTGCTCCATCCGCACCGCACTCGAAGGCGAGGCCGTGCTGGTGGGCGGGCTGGTGAGCCGCAGTGCATAACATCGTTTTTATGTAGGGTGGGCACTTGTGCCCACGCGGTCGTACTCCAGCATACCTTCATAACTTCCCGGGATCGGGAAGATTGCAGGCCAGCTCAAAGGCTGCCGAGCATGCCGATGGTCAGACCGCGTGGGCACAAGTGCCATTCGTGGCCCGGCCCACCCTACTAACAACACCGCTATCGGATGGGCCTGCTCCGCTCACAGCAAGGTAATCCCCGGCAAGGCCAGCAAGGACGTCTCGCGCATCACCTGCACGAAATCGACCAGGCAGGCATTTCCCGCCAGCCGTTTCGGCGTTACCGCATACAGGCGCCCCGTCAAGCCCTCCGGCCCGATGCGCGAGCGCGCCACGTAGCCGCGCTCCAGGTAGCCGTTCACCGCCCACAGCGGCAGCGCCGCCAGTCCGCGTCCGCTGGCCACCAGCTGCAGCATCCCCACCGTCAACTCGGTCGTGCGCCGCGGCGGCTCCACGCCGGCCGGGCGCAGCACCTGGCGCACCAGGTCCAGCATGTCGTCCGGCACCGGGTAGGTAATCAGGGCCTGGCCCGCGAAATCCTGCGCCACCAGATAAGGCTTGGCGAGATACGGATGGTTCAGCGGCAGGATCGCCACCATCTCGAACTCGAACAACGGATGGAAGTCCACGTCGGTCTCGCTCTCGTCCAGCTCCGACACGATTGCCACCTCGGCGCGGTCCTGGTGCAGCAGGCCGATCGGATCGGCCTGGAAGCCCGACACGATGTCCTGCTCGACTTCCGGCCAGCGCGCGCGCAATGCGTCCATCGACGGCATCAGCCAGTCGAAGCAGGTATGGCACTCGACCGCGATGCGCAGCTTGCCGGTGGCGTTGCTGGTCAGGCGCGCCAGGTCGCGCTCGGCCGCGCCGATGTGCGGCAAGACCTGCTCGGCCAGCGCCAACAGGCGCTGGCCGGCAGCCGTAAACGCCACCGGCGACGACTTGCGTTCGAACAGCCCGGTCTCGTATTGCCGCTCCAGCGCCAGCACCTGGTGCGAGAGCGCCGACTGCGTCACGTTGAGCAATTGCGCGGCGCGCGAGATGGTGCCGGCCTCTTTCAGCGCCAGCAGGGTGCGCAGGTGGCGCAGTTCAAGGATGGAAGTAGCCATGAATGATTTTCACGTTAAGTCGAAATTTTTTCGTTTGAATTATGCATGAGTTCTGACGACAATCGTTAGCATCATTCATACGAACTGGATTTATCATGATCAAGATTCATACACTGGGCTATCCACGCATCGGCCTGCAACGCGAGCTGAAGTTCGCCCTCGAACGCCACTGGCGCGGCGAATCGAGCGCAGCGGAACTGGAAGAGACCGCCGCGAACTGCGCGCACGCCACTGGCAGCAGCAGGCAAACGCGGGGCTGGACTACGTCACGGTCGGCGACTTCGCCTTCTACGATCATGTGGCGAACCACATCCAGCTGTTCGGCTGCGAGCCGGCGCGCTTCGGTTTTGACGGCAGCGAATCGGCGCTGGCGCGTTACTTCACCCTCGCCCGTGGGGTAGCAAACGAGGTGGCAAACGAGGCAGCGCACGAACACGGCGAAGGATGCTGCGGCGGCCAGCACGGCGGCAAGCCGGCACTGGAAATGACCAAGTGGTTCGACACCAACTACCACTACCTGGTCCCCGAGTTCGATGCCGCCACCAGCTTCGCGCTGGCGCCCGAACGCCTGCTGGCCGAAGTAACGCAAGCCCGGGCCCTGGGCCACAAGGTCAAGGTGGCGCTGGTCGGCCCCCTCACCTTCCTCTGGCTCGGCAAAGCCAGGCAGGACGGCTTCGACAAGCTCGACCTGCTCGATACCCTGCTGCCCGCCTACGTGCAGCTGCTGGTGCAATTGAAAGCGGCCGGCGCCGAATGGGTGCAGGTCGACGAACCGATTCTCGGCCTGGACCTGCCGGGCGCCTGGCTGCTGGCCTTCGAGCGCGCCTATCACACGCTGGCCACGGCCGGCCTGCCGCTGCTGCTGGCCACCTACTTCTCTCCGCTCGAAGGCCAGCTGAGTATCGCCTGCAAGCTGCCGGTGGCCGGCCTGCACGTCGACGGCGTACGCGCCGCCCACGAGCTGCAATCGGTGGCCGACTGGCTGCCGGATAACAAGGTGCTCTCGGTCGGCATCGTCGATGGCCGCAACATCTGGCGCACGGATCTCGACCGCGCCCTCGCCTGCCTCAAGCCGCTGGCGCAGCGCCGCCGCGGCGAACTCTGGCTCGCGCCATCGTGCTCGCTGCTGCACGTGCCGCTGTCGCTGCGCGAAGACGCCGCCATCGACGTCGAATTGCGCAGCTGGCTGGCCGGCGCTGCGGAAAAACTGGACGAACTGCGCATCCTGCGCAACGCCCTGGTCGAAGGCGACGGCAGCGTGTACCTGGAACTGTGCGCCTCGCGTGCGGCGGCGGAGGCGCGCGCCAACAGCCCGCGTGTGCGCAGGCGCGCCGTGCAGGAGCGCGTCGGCACGCTCGCGGCGAATGCCGACCGCCGATCGACTCCCTTCGCCGAGCGCCAGGCCGCGCAGGCGGCACGCTTCAACTTGCCGCTGTATCCGACCACCACGATCGGCTCCTTCCCGCAAACGGCTGCCATCCGCGCCGCGCGCGCCGCCTTCAGGCGCGGCGAGCTGGCGCAGGACAGCTACGAAGCGGCGATGCGGCGCGAGATCGAACAGGCCGTGCGCGAACAGGAAGCCCTCGACATCGACGTGCTGGTGCATGGCGAGGCCGAGCGCAACGACATGGTCGAGTACTTCGGCGAGCAGCTCGACGGCTTCGCCTTCACAGCCAACGGCTGGGTGCAGTCGTATGGTTCGCGCTGCGTCAAGCCGCCGCTGCTGTTCGGCGACGTCGCCCGGCCCGCCGCGATGACGGTGTCCTGGAGCGCCTACGCCCAGGGCCTCACCACGCGTCCCGTGAAAGGCATGCTGACCGGCCCGGTCACCATCCTGCAATGGTCGTTCGTGCGCGACGACCAGCCGCGCCGCGATACCGCCCTGCAGATCGCGCTGGCGATCCGCGACGAGGTACAAGACCTGGAAGCGGCCGGCATCGGCATCATCCAGATCGACGAACCGGCGATCCGCGAAGGCCTGCCGCTGCGCCGCGCACTCTGGCGCGACTACCTGGACTGGGCCGCGCGCGCTTTCCGCATTTCGGCATCCGGCATCGCCGACACGACCCAGCTGCACACGCACATGTGCTATGCCGAGTTCAACGACATCCTGCCCGGGATCGCATCGATGGATGCCGACGTCATCACCATCGAAACCAGCCGTTCGGACATGGAACTGCTGCGCGGGTTCGGCGACTTCGCCTACCCGAACGCGATCGGGCCGGGCGTGTACGACATCCACTCGCCACGGGTGCCGTCGGTGGACGACATCGCCCGCCTGATGCGCAAGGCGGCCGAGGTGATCCCGGCGGCGAATTTGTGGGTGAATCCGGATTGCGGGCTGAAGACCCGGGCCTGGCCGGAGACGCGGGCGGCGCTGCGCAACATGGTGGAGGCGGCGAAGGTATTGCGCAGCGAGGCATTGCAAGGCAAAGCCGCGTAATCGCATAGGGTGGGTTCTCGAACCCACCCTACACGCTGTTGATGTTCGTAGGGTGGACTCGGGAGTCCACCCTACGAAAACCCGCACCGAAACCATGCACCCGGCATGACCACCCGCGCCATTTCGGTGCATCCGTTGTGTTTCAGACACACCCAGTAGTTGAGTCTGCCAATATTGGCTAGCATGCAAGTTTGCCTAACTGGAGATGTGCGTGTTCAAACCGACTCAATTGCGCCGCGCCGTGCTGCTCGGCCTGTATGGCAGCAGCGCCCTGGCCGCTTTCGTTCCCCCGGCCTTTGCCCAGACCGCCACGCCTGAAGCGGCCGAGAACACCACGATGCAAAGCGTGCACGTGGTCGGCACCCGCCGCACCGGCGCCGCATCGAGCACCGACACGCCGGTCCCGGTCGACATCATCCCGATGACGCGCCTGGCCGAGCAAGGCAGCCAGTTCGACCTGTCGCAGACGCTCACCAACATCTCCCCGTCGTTCAACTCGACCCGCCAGAGCGGCGCCGACGGCGCCGACCTGGTCGATTCCGCCGCCCTGCGCGGCCTCGGCTCGGACCAGACCCTGGTACTAATGAACGGCAAGCGCCGCCACACCACCGCCCTCGTCAATTTGTTTGGCGCGCGCAACCGCGGCAACACCGGCACCGACCTGAACGCGATTCCCGTGATGGCGATCCGCAACGTGCAGGTGCTGCGCGACGGCGCCGCCGCCCAGTACGGCTCGGACGCGATTGCCGGCGTGATGAACATCGAACTCAAGAAAAGCCTGGGCTGCGAAGCGGTGGCCGGCTGGGGCCAGTACAAGGAAGGCGACGGCGACAACTACCTGGCCTCGGCCTACTGCGGCATCCCGGTCGCCGGCGGCAGCTTCGGCATCACCACCGAATACCTGTACCGCGGCCGCTCGAACCGCGCCGAGGAAGGCAACCCGCGCATCATCGGCGACAGCAAGACGGAAAACCAAACGGTTTACATCAACGGCGACGTCGCCCTCGGCGAGGGCAAGCTGTATCTCACCGGCGGCGTGCAGCGCCGCGACGCGTCGAGCGCCGCCTTTGCGCGCGGCGGCCTGGGCACCGACGACATCCCGACCCGCAACTCGGCCGCCATGTACCCGAACGGCTTCGTCCCCTTCATCAACGGCGATCTGAAGGACCGCTACGCCACCGCCGGCTACCGCACCAAGCTCGGCGAATGGAGCGGCGACTTCTCCCAGACCTACGGCTACAACCGCCTCGACTACACCATCGCCAACACCCTGAACGCCTCGATCGCGAACCTCGACCTGATGAACGGCGGCGCCGGCATCAGCCCGAGCTCGTTCAGCGCCGGCGGCTTCGACTTCCGCCAGCTGACCACCAACGCCGACTTCAGCCGCTACTACGGCAACGTCCTGAACGGCCTGAACGCCGCCTTCGGCTTCGAATACCGCAACGAACAATACCGCATCTTCGAAGGCGAACGCGGCTCCTGGATCGACGCCGACGGCGTGGGCATCGGCGGCGCCGGCGGCAGCCAGGGCTTCCCGGGCTTCCAGCCGGGCGACGCCACCAAGCGCAGCCGCCACAGCACGGCCGCCTACCTCGACCTCGAGGCCGATGTCACGGAGCGCCTGAAAGTGCAGGCCGCGCTGCGCCACGAGCGCTTCTCGGACTTCGGCTCGACCACCGACGGCAAGCTGGCCGCCGCCTTCAAGCTTGGCGGCGACGTGCTGCTGCGCGCCTCGGCCAGCACCGGCTTCCGCGCGCCGTCGCTGCAGCAGGTCTACTTCTCTTCCACCTTCACCGACTTCGTCAGCGGCCAGCCGCTCGACGTGGTGCTGGCGCCGAACGGCGGCGCGGTTGCCAACGCCGCCGGCATCCCGAAACTGAAGGAAGAAAAGTCGAAGAGCTTCACCGTCGGCGCCACCTGGACGCCGTCGCAGACCACCTCGGTCACGGCCGACCTGTACCGCATCGACATCGACGACCGCATCGTGCTGTCGGGCCGCTTCGACGCCGACAACTACCCGGCCCTGGGCGCCACGCTGCAGACGCTGGGCGTTGGCCAGGCCCAGTTCTTCGTCAACTCGGTCGATACCGAAACGAAGGGCCTGGACATCACCGCCGCGCACCGCATGCCGCTGGGCGCGGGCCGCCTGAACACCTTCCTGGCCCTGAACTTCAGCAAGACCGAAGTGGCCGGCGTGCACGCGCCAAGCGCCCTGGCCGGCTTCGAGGACGTGCTGCTGTCGGAACGCGAGCGCCTGTTCATCGAACAGGGCGGCCCGCGCCGCAAGGCCACCCTCGGCTTCGAGTACAGCCTCGGCAAGTTCGGTTCGGACTTCCGCATCATCCACTTCGGCCCGCAGACGCTCGGCACCTTCTCGGGTCCGCCGGTGCCGAACGCCTACTACAAGGCGAAGACCTCGGCCGACCTCTCGTTCAGCTGGTCGTACAGCGAGAACACCAGGCTGACCCTGGGCGCGACCAACATCTTCAACGTCAAGCCGACCACGCAGGACGAGAACGAAACCGACAACGGCTTCAAGTACGAAAGCGTGCAGTTCGGCCTAAACGGCGCGGCCTACTTCGCGCGGCTCTGGCACAAGTTCTGACCTGTCCGGCGCGCTCGACCGCCTGGTTCTATAATCAGGCATGACCTCGCCGCCGGAATCCCGCCACACCCTCCCCGACACCTCCTCCCAGCATTTGGCAGAGGAGGCTGTCGCCATTCTGGAAAGCATCTCCGACGGCTTCTTCTCGATCGACCGCGAAGGCCGCTTCGTCTACGTCAACCGCCAGGCCGAACGCATCCTCGACGTGCACCGCGAAGACATCCTCGGCCGCACCATGGCCGAGGCCTACCCCGGCCTGGCCGGCACCGCTTTCGAGGAAGCCTACGTCAAGGCCATCCGCGACAAGACCGCCACCGAAGTCACCGCCTTCTATCCCGAGCACGGCAAGTGGTACGAGGTGCGCATCTCGCACGCCGCCACCGGCCTCACCTTCTACTTCCGCGACGTGACGGCGCAGGTGGGCACCGAACAGGCGCTGCGCGAGAGCGAGCGCAGTTTCCGCCAGCTGGCCGAATCGATTCCGCAGATCGTCTGGATCGTCACGGCGGCGGGCCAGGCCATCTATTTCAACCAGGTCTGGGAAGACTACGCCGGCGTGCCCATCGATTCCTCGACACCGGCGGACGTGGCCGGGGAATTCGTCCATCCCGAAGACCGCGCCGCCACCATGGCGGCCTGGGGCGAAGCCTACGCCCGGGGCGGGCGCTTCCAGGTCGAGCACCGCATCCGCGCGCGCTCCGGCGCCTACCGCTGGTTCCTGGTGCGCGCCGAGCCCTATAAAAACGCCGCCGGCGAGATCGAGCGCTGGTTCGGCACCTCGACCGACATCCACGAGGAAAAGCTGGCCAAGATCGCGCTGGCCGAGGGCGAAGCGCGCTACCGCCAGCTGTTCGAAGCGCTGGAAACGGCCGGTCGGCGCCATGCTTTCCAGCTGGCCCTGGCCGACCGCATCCGCCCGCTGACCGACCCCGGCGAAGTGACCGCCGCCGCCAGCGAACTGCTCGGCAAGGAAGTCGGCGGCAAGCGCGTCGTGTACGGCGAGACCGACCCGGACGGCGTCTGGATCCAGATACATCCCGACTGGACTACCGGCGACATGCCCTCGATGCGCGGCGTGCGCCTGCGTCTCGACGACTTCGGCGTGGCGGCGGTCGACCTGCTGCGCGCCGGCCGTAACCTGGTACTCGACGACGTCACGCGCGACGCGGCCACCGCGCCCCATGCCGCGGCCTACCGTGCGGCCGGCATGGGCGCAGCCCTCGGCATTCCCTTGATGAAGAACGGCCGCCTGCACGCCGTGCTGAGCGTGCACCACGACCAGCCGCACCATTGGAGCGCCGAGCACATCGCCATGGCCGAGGACATGGTCGACCGCACCTGGTTCGCGCTCGACAGCCTGCGCGCCCAGGCCGCGCTACGCGCCGAGCGCGACCAGAGCCGCCAGATCTTCGACAACATGGCCGAGGGCTTCGCCCTGCTCGACGCCGACTGGACCATCCTGCAGGTCAACGAGACCGGCACCCGGCTGATCCGGCGCACGCATGCCGAGCTGCTCGGCCGCAAGCTGTGGGAGGCAATGCCGCACCTGGCCGGCGGCCCGGTGGAAGCGCTGTACCGGCGCGTGCAGGCCGGCGGCCAGCCGGAGTACCTCGAGCACCGGCAAATCCTGCTGGACGGCGCCGGGGCCTGGATCGAGAGCCGCGCCTACCCGCTGCCCGAGCAGCGGCTGGCGGTCTTTTTCCGCGACATCGGCAAGCGCAAGGAGACCGAGGACAAACTGCACGAAGCCGACCGCCGCAAGGACGAATTCCTGGCCATGCTGGCACACGAGCTGCGCAACCCGCTGGCCCCGATCGGCGCCGCCGCCCACCTGCTGCGCCTGGGACGGCTCGACCAGGAACGGGTGCGCCAGACCAGCCAGATCATCGGGCGCCAGGTCGACCACATGACCCACCTGATCGACGACCTGCTGGATGTGTCGCGCGTCACGCGCGGCCTGGTCGAACTCGACATGGCGCCGCTCGACATCCGGCACGTGGTCACCGACGCCGTCGAGCAGGTGGCGCCGCTGATGCAAAAGCGCCGCCACCACCTGCATTCGCACATCCCGCCCGATACCACGATTGTCCTGGGCGACAAGAAGCGCCTGGTGCAGGTGCTGGCGAATATCCTGAACAACGCCGCCAAGTACACCGACGAAGGCGGCAGCATCAGCCTCACCTCGGAAGTGCGGGCCGATCATGTGACCATCGAGGTGGCCGACAACGGCATCGGCATGACGCCGGAACTGGTGGCGCGCGCCTTTGACCTGTTTGCCCAGGCCGAACGCAGCTCGGACCGCGCGGCCGGCGGCCTGGGCCTGGGCTTGGCGCTGGTGAAAAGCCTGGTCGAGCTGCACGGCGGCCGCGTCACCTGCGACAGCCCGGGTCCGGGACTGGGCAGCCGCTTCCAGGTCTGCCTGCCGCGGCTGCAGGCACAGGCAGCGTCCGGACCGGGCGCCACGGCGGATGTCGCCGTCCCGCCGTCCGGCCAGGGCCTGCGCGTGCTGGTGGTCGACGACAACGCCGACGCCGCGGCGATGCTGGCCATGGTGCTGGAAACCTATGGGCACGATGTGCAGGTCGAACACGGCTCGCTGGCCGCACTGGCGCGTGCGCAAGGCGAACGCCCGGACGTGTGCATCCTCGACATCGGCCTGCCCGACATCGACGGCTACGAACTGGCCGAACGCCTGCGCGCGCAGCCTGAAACGCGCGATGCGGTGCTGGTGGCGGTGACCGGCTATGGCCACGACAGCGACCGCCGCAAGGCCCTGGCCGCCGGCTTCGACCACCACCTGGTAAAGCCGGCCGACACGGCGCAACTGGCGGCGATCCTGGCGGGCATCGGCAAGGCCCGGCGCATGGGCGACCCTAAAAGATAACGGCAGCCGAAGCTGCCGTCCTTGCTGCTCGCACCGGCCGGATCAATCGGCCAGGTGCACATCCTTCGCATTGCGCTTGCCGTCGGCCACGCGCTGCTCCCAGTAATGCGCATTCGCGATGCCCAGCGCCAGCGGATCGAACTGCGGGTCCTTGCCCAATTTTTTCTGCGCCTCGTAGTCGCGCAGGCACTTGAAGGCGACGTTGCGCAGCAGGACGATGGCCACCAGGTTCAGCCAGGCCATCAGGCCGACGCCGATGTCGCCCAGCGCCCAGGCCAGGTCGGCGGTCTTGACGGTACCGTAGACGGTGGCGGCGATGATCGCCACCTTCAGCACGAACTTCAGCCAAGGATGGCGCGCATGGCGGTCGATGTAGGCGATGTTCGTTTCGGCGATGTAGTAGTAGGCAACGATGGTGGTGAACGCGAAGAACAGCAGCGCCACCGCCACGAAGATCGCGCCGAAGCCCGGCATCACGTTCTCCAGCGCGACCTGCACGTAACCCGGGCCGCCCGCCACGCCCTGCACGCCGGTGTACATCGCCACGCCGTTCGGGCCCTCCACGTTGTACTGGCCGGTAATCAGGAGCATGAAGGCGGTGGCCGAGCACACGAACAGGGTGTCGACATACACCGAGAAGCCCTGCACCAGGCCCTGCTTGGCCGGGTGGCTCACTTCCGCCGCCGACGAGGCGTGCGGGCCGGTGCCCTGGCCGGCCTCGTTCGAGTACACGCCGCGCTTCACGCCCCACTGGATGGCCATGCCGATGATGGCGCCGAAGCCCGCGTCCAGGCCGAAGGCCGAGCTGAAGATCAGCTTGACCACGCCGGGCAGCTGTTCGATGTTGAGGAAGATGATGACGCAGGCGACGATGATGTAGCCGAGCGCCATGAAGGGCACGACGACTTCGGCGAAGGTGGCGATGCGCTTCACGCCGCCGAAGATGATGAAGCCGAGGGCGATCGCCAGCAGCGCCGCGGTAACGTTGCGGTCGATGCCGACCGCGGTCTGCAGGCCTTCGGCAATCGAGTTGGCCTGCACGCCCGGCAGCAGCAGGCCGGTGGCGAGGATGGTGGCAAAGGCAAAGGTGAGCGCGTACCACTTCATGCCCAGGCCCTTCTCGATGTAGAAGGCCGGGCCGCCGCGGTACTGGTTGGCGATCTGCTCCTTGTAGACCTGGCCCAGGGTCGACTCGACAAAGGCGGAACTGGCGCCGAGGAAGGCCACGGCCCACATCCAGAACACGGCGCCGGGGCCGCCGAAGGTGATCGCGGTGGCGACGCCGGCGATGTTGCCGGTGCCGACGCGCCCGGCCAGGGTCATGGTCAGCGCCTGGAACGACGAGACGCCCTGCTCCGAGCTTTTACCTTCGAACATCAGGCGCGTCATCTCGCGCACGTGGCGCACTTGCAGGAAGCGCGAGCGCAGCGAAAAATACAGGCCCACGGCCAGGCAGAGCACGACCAGGGCCGGGCTCCAGACAATGCCATTGATAGTACTGACCAACTCGTTCATCTACATCATCCTCTTCGGTTTTGGATACACGGCGCTTATCGTTGACGATCGAAATGTTGCCCGATCTTCAAGTGGAAGAAGATACCGTATGGCTGAGAGAACGCCAATTCTTTTATGCATTGCCTTCGGATGTACACCGTGCTTTCGCGAAGCCGGTATCATCCGCATTCGCCTAAAAGAATTGAACTGGAGTTTTACATGGTCATCGTGACCCACAACGGCAAGTTCCATGCGGATGACGCATGGGCCTGCGCCGTCCTGCAGATCCTGTTTCCCGACGCCGAGCTGGTGCGTACGCGCGACGGCGCCGTCATCGGGGCAGCCGACTTCGCCGTCGACGTCGGCGGTATCTGGGACCCGGCCAGCGGCCGCTTCGACCACCACCAGAAAGGTTTCGACGGCGCCCGCCCCAGCGGCGTGCCCTACGCCAGCGCCGGCCTGGTCTGGCGCGAATACGGCGCGCGCTGCGTCGCCGCCCTCGCCCTGCAGCACGTCGGGCGCGAACTAAAGGACAGCACGGCGCAGGAGATGGCCTACGCCATCGACGCCGACATCGTGCAATACCTGGATTTGTCGGACGTCGGCGCCGCCAAGAATGCGCCGGGCGGCTATGGCCTGTCGGCCATTGTCTCCGGCTTCAACCCGAACTGGCTCGACGAAGAGCGCATCGGCTACGGCGCGCCGACCGAAGCCTACCGCCTGCAGGAATTCCGCCGCGCCATGGCGCTGCTGACCGACATCATGGTCAATTCCGTGAAATACCGCGTCGGCGCGCTGCTGGCCGTGGAACAGGTGCGCGACGCCGAGACGCTGGAAAACGGGCGCCTGCTGTATCTGCGCAACAGCGCCCTGCCCTGGTCCAGCATCGTGCGCAAGGAAATGCCGAAGGTACTGTTCGTGATCAGCCACAGCATCGGCGAGCAGCGCTACATGCTGCACACGGTCTCGGTCAGCACCGAAAGCTTCGACGCCCGCGCCGATTTGCCCGCGCCCTGGGCGGGGCTGCGCGACGCCGACCTGGCCGCCGTCACCGGCGTGCCGGACGCCACCTTCTGCCACAACGGCCGCTTCATCGCCGCCGCCAGGTCCTACGAGGGCGTGCTGGCGATGGCGAAACAGGCCTTGCAGGCGGTCGACGCCGGCAACTAAAAACAACGGGGCCAGGTCTCATCAAGACACGGCCTCGGCTGTTGCCAGGCTAGGCGCCGCTCCGGCGCGCCCGCCGCGCCAGCGCCGCCAGCACCAGCAGTACGCCCAGCGCAAGCGCGCTGATCCAGTAACCAGCGATCTCGGCCGGCAGGCGCCCAAAGCGCAGCTTCACCTCATGCGTACCCGGCGCCAGGTCGAGCGTGATGACGCCGGTGTCCTTGTCAGGACGGTAGGCGCGTGCCTGGCCATCCACGCTGGCTTGCCACGCAGGAAAGGCAAACACCGGCAGGCGCAGGCTGACCGCGTGCGGCGTCGTGATGGTGGCCGCAAAGGCGTGGCTGCCACGCACGACATTCCGGCAAGCGATCTGCAGGCGCGCGCAATCCGCTTCCAGCGCGCCGCCCTTGGCATACTCGACGAAGGAAGGTCCGCGCGCCGCCAGCAGGTATTCCGGCTGGCCGAAGCGGCCGCTGAAGTATTTGTCGTGCGTGGCCATGCGCTCGCCATTGCGGATGATCTTGAACTGCAGCACCGCGGCCTGGGCGCATTGCAGGGCAATCAGGGCCACGACCAGGACGCGCACCGTCTTGCTCCAGCGGCGCCAGGCGCCTTCGTTCAGGTGCAGTACCAGGGCGATGCTGCCCAGGATCGAGGCCAGGAACATGAAGCGGTAAGGAAACTGCAGCTTCTGCATGGGCGACAGCAGCGCGTACAGCGGATAGGCCAGTTCGGTGCCCAGCGCCAGCGCGCACAGGGCAACGATCGCCAGGCGCCGCGCATTGCGCCCACCCGCGGTGAGCGGCAGCGGCATGCGCGGCAGCAGCACGACCAGGATGATACCCAGGCAGGCGAGGGAAAACGGCCATTGCACGCCGAACCAGTAGGTGCCGACCAGGAACTGGTTCACCAGCGGCAAGGCGAAGCAGCGGCGCCAGTTGAAGTTTTCTTCCCATCCGGCCGGATTGATCAGGTGGATTTGCGTGAGCGCCGGATAGATGAAGAAGGCGGCCAGCGCCAGGCCCAGCACCACGCCGCCGAGCCAGGTGGCGTGACCGGCCAGCGTGCGCGGGTGCGGCGGCGCAAAGATCAACCGGGCCAGGCCCACGCACAGCAGGGTCATCATGCCGCTCAGCAGGTGGCTCAGGCAGATCAGGGCCAGCAAGATGGCGAGATGGCGGGCGCGTGGCTTGTCGCGGATGCTCTCGGCGGCGAACAGCAGGCTGAACGGGATACTCAGGCTCCACGGAAATGCCGCCAGGTGGGTCGACATGAAGTACAGGGTCGGGCAGCTGACTACGAATACGGCGCCGAGGACGGCGGCGCGCGCCGGATAGCGCGCCACGAAGGTCCGGTAGGCAATCACCGCCACCATCAGGAAAGGCACGGCCGCGGCAAACACCAGCGCCCGCTCGGGGCCCAATCCCAGCCAGAGGAACAGACTGGTGATGTAGTAGAACAGCGGCTGGTAGTAGAAGAAAGACGGGTCGCCCAGCCCGAGCTGGGCGGCGTGGGCCCAGCGCGGCAAGAGCACGCCATCCTGCAGCGAGGTATGGAACTGCTCGACCCAGCGCAGGTGTACCGCGATATCGTTCTGGTGCCCCAGTTTCAGGGTAGCCGCCGGGTACAGCCAGAGCAGGCCGACGAACAGGAAAACGGCAAGCGCCCCGGCGATGCGCAGCCGGCTATCGGGCGCCACGGTATCGGATGTTTCCTTGCTGAGGTAGGCCGGCGAAGTCGTCATGCTTGAAATAAAAAAGGTGCTGGCAGCGCGCCAGGATGGCGATGAGCCGGTCAGGGGCCAGCGATGAGCTTGCTATTTTAGCATTCCCAGCCTGCAGGCCGGCTACCTGATGCAAGACGGCGCGCCGCCTGCCTTGCCGGCGTATCGCCCAGCGGCAACAGCGCGGCGGTGCGCGCCAGCGTGCGCACCAGCGCCGCCTCGCCGAAGCGCAGTCCGCGTCCACGCAGCTGCGGCAATGAACGCAGCGGTTCCGGACTCATGTCGACGGCGGCGCGCACCAGCAGGCGCTGCAGCGGCCGCAAGGGAGCGGGCAAGATCGGCGCCGTGCGCATGATCTGCAGGAACTTGGCCAGGATGGCGGACCCTTCCAGCGCGGTGGCGGCCAGCAGCGCTTCCCATTCGGACCACGATTGCGGCAGGCCGGTGGCGCCGTACAGCCGTGCGGAGGCTGCCGACTCGGTGAAAGCGGCGTCCTTCTCCTGCGCGGACAAGGGCCGGGCGTAGCGGTGGCAGGCCTCGGTGAAGCCATACACGGCGGTGGCCTGCACCCAGTCGAGCAGGCGCGGATCGTTGGCATGGTAAGCGAGCCCGCCGGGCGTGGCGCCGCGCACCCCGTCATGGATGCGTACCACGCGCGCGATCAATTGTTCGGCAGCGGAACGGGGGCCATACACCGTCATCATGGCGGCAAAGCCGGTACGGCGCAGGCGCATGCCCGGGTCGCGCCGGAAACTGCTGTGGTCCCACACGCCCGAGCGCACCGAAGGCTCGGCCAGCTCCAGCAAGACCGCCGCCACGCCGCCGACGAACAGGGACACCGGATTGGCGAACACTTGCCAGGTCACACCATCGTGCGGCGCCAGCGCCGGTTCGCCGGCCGGCTGGCTGAAGTCGAATTCCATGCCCGGTGGCGGGCGCAGCAGTTCCCGGAAAGCTTGCAACATGCGTCACGCACCCTTGTCGGTGGCGCCGTAGCCATGCCGGCGGCGCGCCCTGAGCGGCACCAGGAACCACAAACCGTTCAACAGGACGCAGGCAAGAACGGCCGCGCCCAGGCTAACCAGGGCGTTATCGGAAATGACATCGATCACCACGTACAAATCGAAGGTGATGCCGCCGATTAGCGCTGCCAGCGCGTAGCAGATCGCGCGCGAACTGACCTTGATGGTCTGCAGGGTCACCTTGTCGGGTTGCGCCAGCCGCTGGTAGGCGGCCGGCAGCATCACCAGGCCGATGGCGAGCACGACGAATGCCAGGGCGGCCACGTGGGCACCCTGGGCAAGTGCAGGCATGTCGCCGAAACGCGCATTGAAGACGGCAACGGTCTGGAACCCGAACAAGGCCTGGATGCCAGGCAAGACCATCCGCGCTTCCTCGAGGATGTGTCCCATCTGGTCCTTGGGTGTCAGACCTTGTTCCTGGCTTCTGTCGACTGCCATTTTTTCCGTCGAATGTGCGTAGCGTGCCCAGCCCCGGCAATGCAGGGCTGGACATCATGCGCTTGCCAGGCGAAGACTGGTTTCGCCGGCTGGATGATTACTTCGAGGCGTCCTGGATTTTTTCGCCAGCGCGTTCGACGGCACGGCCGGTGGCGGCGGTGGCATCGCTTGCGCCTTCCTTGATGTTCTGGCCGGCTTCGCGCGATTCCTGGCGCACTTCGGCGCCGGCTTCACGCATCTTTTCGCCGGCACGGTCGGTTGCCTGGTCGATGTTCTCGCCGGCACGCTCGGCAGCATTCTCCATGTTGGCGGCGGCGCGGTCGGTGGCGGCGTCGACGCGCTCGGCGCCTTCGCGGGCGGCGGCGGCGGTGTTGGCGCCGGCGTTATCGATGGCGGCGCCGGCTTCCTGGGCCGGACCCATGTTCGGATTGTCGTCGGCTTTCTTGCAACCGGTGGCGACCATGGCGACGGCCAGCATCAGGGCGGGGATGGTAATTTTTTTCATGATGAGCTCCAAATCAAAAGTTGTAATTTAGATTACATCTTTCTTCGGAAGCACGTCACACAATTGATGTAAGGAGTGTTGCTAAATGTAAGGACAAGTGTGACCTGCGTGGCTCGCAAGGTGCTCTGCCGTATGCACAGTGCGTGCGATGCGCATGGTAGGATGGGGCATGGACCGCCGCACCGACTACAGGACCGCCCTGCTCATCCACACCATCGTCAACGCGCCGCCCGACGCCGGCCAGCCCTCGCCCGCGCGCGAGCTGGCAAAAATGGGCGTGCCGTTCGAGGTGGCGCGCCGCGTGCTCACGCGGCCGGCCGAGCGGCGCCACCAGTTTCCGTCGCGCGACCTGCCGATGAACCTGCGCTCGTAGTTCAGGTTTTCGATAGCGGGAAGCGCACGACCGCCGCCAGCCCGCCCAGCCGCTCCGACTTGTCGAGCTTCAGGCTCGCCCCATGGCGTTCGGCGATCGCCTTGATGATCGCCAGCCCCAGCCCGCTGCCGGCCGCCTCGCTGCCGGCCACGCGGTAGAAGCGGTCGAACACGCGCTCGCGTTCCTCCGGCGGAATGCCCGGCCCGCTGTCTTCGACGCTGACCACGGCCGCATCCTTTTCCAGCCGCAGCGCGATGTCGACGGTGCCGCCGCTTGGGGTGTATTTCACCGCGTTCTCGACCAGGTTGCGCAGCAGGATGTGCAGGGCGTCGGGCTGGCCGTCGACGCTGGCTTCGTCGGCATGCTGCAGGCCGAGGTCGATGTTCTTGGCCTGGGCCAGGCCGGCCAGGTCGCCCACGGTGCGCCGCGCCAGCTCGGCCAGGTCGACCGGCTTGCTGGCCGCCCCGTTCGCCGCCGAGGCTTCCTGGCGCGCCAGCACCAGCAGCTGCTCGACCAGGCGCGTGGCGCGGTCGATGCCGGCGGTCAGGCGCGCCACAGCCGTCTTGCGCGCTTCCGGGTTGTCGGCGCGGTCCAGGCTTTGCGCCTGCAGGCGCAGCGCGGCGAGCGGCGTGCGCAGCTCGTGGGCGGCGTCGGCCACGAAATGCTGCTGGGCGTCGAAGGCCGTCTTCACACGCCCGAACAGCAGGTTCAGCTCGTGCACCAGCGGGCGCACCTCATCGGGCAGGCCGGCTTCCGACACCGGAGACAAATCGTCGGCCTGGCGCGCCGCCACCTGCTTGCGCACGCGCGCCACCGGTTGCAGCGAACCGCTCACCACCCACCACACCACCAGCATCAGGATCGGCATCATCACCGCCGTGGGCCCGAGCGTGCGCAGGGCCAGGTTGCCGGCCATGTTGCGGCGCACGGCCAGGTCCTGCGCCACCTGCACGGTCTGGCCGGAAGTCTGGATCGAGAACACGCGGTAGGTGGTGCCGTTGGCCTTGACGTTGGAAAAGCCGAGTACCGCGCGCTGCGGCAGGCGCGCGCGCGAGACGCTGTGGAACACCTGCACGCCGTCCGGCGACCACATCTGCACCACCAGGTCGTCGTTGCCCGGGGCTTCCTCAAGCTTTTCGCGCGCCTCGGTGTTCGACAGCGGCGTGCTCGAGCGCAGCGACAGCGCCATCTGCTGCATGTGGTAGTCGAAGATCTGGTCGGCGTCCGACAGCGCCGTGTTGTAGGCGATCGAGGCTTGCGCCAGCGCCGCCAGCGTGATGGCCGCCAGCAGGAACCATAACAGGCGCCCGCGCAGCGAGTGGGTCATTCTCATGCCTTCGGTACCATGTAGCCGACGCCGCGCACGTTCTGGATCAAATCGCTCCCCAGCTTCTTGCGCAGGCCGTGGATATACACCTCGACTGCGTTGCTGCTGACTTCATCGCGCCAGCTGTAGAGCTTTTCCTCGAGCTGGGCGCGCGAGAGCACGGCGCCGGGGCGCGCCACCAGGGCCTCCAGTACGGCCCATTCGCGCGCCGACAGCGACACCGGCTCGCCGTCGACCAGGGTTTCGCGGGTGGCGGGATTGATCGAGATGTTCTTGTATTCGAAGATGGGCTCGGCGCGGCCGGCGGCTCGGCGCAGCAAGGCGCGGATGCGCGCCAGCAGCTCGTCGAGATCGTAGGGTTTCAATACGTAGTCGTCGGCGCCGGCATCGAGCCCGGCGATGCGCTGGGCGACGGAGTCGCGCGCGGTGGCGACCAGCACCGGGGTGCGGTCCTTGCGGGTGCGCATCGAGCGCAGGACATCGAGGCCGTCCTTGCGCGGCAGGCCCAGGTCGAGCAGGACCAGGTCGTAGTTCTGGTTCTGCACCAGGGCCGTGTCGGCCATTTCGCCGTCTTTCACCCAATCGACGGCGTAGTGCTCGGCCCGCAGCAGGTCGAGCACCACTTCCCCAATCATCGTATCGTCTTCAACTAACAACAGCCGCATCGCCTTACCTCTTGTGTGTGATCCGGCTGCGCCAAGACGGCGTCTTAGCCTATCCGCACCGGAAAGAAGATTCTTTCATTTCCGCGCTGGATCAGCAAGGCTACCGATTTGGTGGACTTGCCGACCGCGTCGCGCACCTGGTCCACGCTGGACACCGGCTTGCCGTTCACCGACAGCAGCACGTCGCCCGGCGCAATGCCGGCCACCGCCGCCGCGCCGCGCGCGTCTTCGATCACCAGGCCGGAGGCGATGCCGCTTTGGCGCCGTTCGAGCGGGTCCAGCGGACGCAGCGCCAGGCCCAGCTTGGCGCCCTTGTCGGCTGCCGCCACTTCTTCGCGCTCATCGGGCGCGGCCTTGTCGTCGGCATTCGCCAGCGTTGCGTTCAGGCGCACGATCTTGCCGTCGCGCCAGACGTCGAGCGCGACCTTGTCGCCCGGCTTGGCCACCGCCAGCGTGCCCGGCAAATCGCCGGAGCCGATGATGGGCTGGCCATTCACCTTGCGCACCACGTCGCCGGATTTCAGGCCGGCCTTTTCGGCGGCGCTGCCGCGTTCGACGTTCGCCACCAGCGCGCCTTCAGGCGAATCGAGGTTGAAGGAATCGGCGAAGCTCTGGTTCACGTCCTGGATCGACACGCCCAGCTTGGCATGCTGCACCTTGCCGGTGGCGACGATCTGGTCCTTGATGCGCGCCGCGACGTCGATCGGGATCGCGAACGACAGGCCCTGGTAGCCGCCGGTCTGGCTATAGATCTGCGAGTTGATGCCGACCACTTCGCCGCGGGTATTGAGCAGCGGACCGCCCGAGTTGCCGGGGTTGACGGCGACGTCGGTCTGGATGAACTGCACCTGGCTGTCGTTGCCCAGGCTGCGGCCGGTGGCGCTGACCACGCCGGCGGTAACGGTCGACTCCAGGCCGAAGGGCGAGCCAATGGCCAGCACCCATTCGCCGGTCTGCAGAGCACGCGCATTGCCCAGCGGGACAGTGGGCAGGTTCTTGGCGTCGATCTTCAGCACGGCGACGTCGGTGCGCGGGTCGGAGCCCAGCACCTTGGCGCGGAACTCGCGGCGGTCGGCCAGCTTGACGGTTACCTCGCTGGCGCCCTGCACCACGTGGGCATTTGTCAAGATGACGCCGTCCGGGCTTACGATGAAGCCCGATCCGGCGCCGAAAACGGGAGCGTCACGTTGCGAACCGCGCGGGTCCTGGAACTGACGGAAGAATTCATAGAACGGGTCGCCCGGGCTCATTTGCGGCATACCGCGCGCGCTGGTCTTGGTGGTGCCCATGACGCGGATGTTCACGACCGCCTTGCCATTCTGCTTGGCGATGGTGGTGAAGTCCGGCAGGGAGACCGTGGCCGCGGGGGCGCCTGCCACGGCGGGCGGCGCCTGCACCGGAGCGGGCGCCGGGGCCGCTGCAACGGTTGCCTGGGCCTGGGCGGTGGCGTTGTTGTGGTTGACTGCAACCGCACCGACCGCCCCGCCAATAACGCCCGCCGCGCAGAGCGCCAGCGTGAGACGTTTTGCGGTGATGGCAGTGACTGCACCTTCGTTTTGCATGGACGTACTCCTGGATGAAAGGGTTGCCGATAACGGGTTATCGCATGGTGATTAGTTTCGCCGATCTGTCTTAGAACATGCTTAAAACTCAGCGTTACGATTGGCTGTTGCGCGGACGTCGGAATGCCTGTGCATTCAACTGGACACGCACGTCAATACGTAGCGTGGACGGCACAGCCGTCCACCCTACGCGCCGCAGCCGGCGTTGGCAGTGCATCGCCAAACGCAGGGACGGACAATTCTGTCCGCTTCCGGACGTAAAAAAGGGCGCCCGGTGGGCACCCTCTTTCGTTACTGCTCTACGCCTTTAGGCTGCTTGACGCTGTTCGATTTGCTGAACATTGTCGATGGTGCCTGCCGCATCGCCGATCGCGATCTTGCGTGGCTTGAGCGCCTCGGGCACTTCGCGCACCAGTTCGATGGTGAGCATGCCGTTGTCGAACGAAGCGGTGGTGACCTTCACGTGGTTCGCCAGCTGGAAGCGCTGTTCGAAGTCGCGGGCGGCGATGCCACGGTGCAGGTAGGTACGCTGGGTCTCGTCCTTCTGCTTGCGGCCGGTCACGTGCAGCGAATCGCGCTCGGTGACGATTTCCACTTCGTTACGGTTGAAACCAGCCAGCGCCATCACGATACGGTACTGGTCTTCGGAGACCAGCTCGATGTTGTACGGCGGGTAGCTCGGCTGCGATTCGGCGCGTTGCTCGAGCAGGCTGGCCAGGCGGTCGAAACCAATGGCGGAACGGTACAGGGGAGTCAGATCGAAAGTACGCATGATTAAATATCCTCGTTAAGTTAAGCGATAAGTTGACGGACCTCATCGTGAGCATCCGTTGGGACCAATCTAATGCCATCTCAATCGATTTTCAAGGGATACGAAATACGGATTTTTAAGACATTTTGCAAATTTTATTTGCAATGATGTTTCGGAGTATTTCAATGCTTTCCGGCACAGGGTGCGTGCTACACTCGTCCGGTTTTGTCACCCGCACACATCACAAGATGACCGCTCACAGCCCGTTTTCCCTTGCCGCCAAATCGGCGTCCGCCCTCGCCCTCGCGCTCGCACTGGCCTTCCCAGCACAAGCAGCCGTGCCGGCCCCAGTCGACCAGCCCTACCCCGGCACCATCGTCCTGAAGGTCGATGCGACCAACCTGTCGCAGCAGATCTTCCGCATGCGCATGACGGTGCCGGTGAAGCCGGGCCCGATGACTTTCCTGTACCCGCAATGGCTGCCGGCGAACCACGGCCCGAGCGGTCCGCTGACCCAGCTGGCTGGCCTGAAATTCAGCGCCAACGGCAAAGCCGTCGAATGGACGCGCGACCCGGTCGAAGTCTTCGCCTTCCACGTCACCGTGCCGGAAGGCGCCACGACCCTGGACGTCGAATACCAGTTCCTGTCGCCGCTCGACCCGGGCCAGGGCCGCATCGTCATGACCGACGACATCATCGGCCTGCAGTGGCCATCGGTGACGCTCTACCCTGCCGGCTACGTGGCGCGCCGCATCACCGTGCAGCCGTCGCTCACGCTCCCGGCAGGCTGGCAGTACGGCACCGCGCTGGAGACGGCCACCCGCCAGGGCGACGAGATCCAGTTCCAGCCGCACGACCTGGAAACCCTGATCGACTCGCCGCTGTTCGCCGGCCGCCACTTCAAGCAGTTCGACCTCGACCCGGGCGCCAAGGTGCGCGTGTCGCTGAACGTGGTTGCCGACAATGCCGAGAGCCTGGAAGCCAAGCCGGAACAGATCGCCGCCCACCGCGCGATGGTCCAGCAATCGCTCAAGCTGTTCGGCTCGCACCACTACCAGCACTACGACTTCCTGCTGGCCCTGTCGGACGAATTCGGCGGCGTCGGCCGCGAGCACCACCAGTCGAGCGAGAACGGCGTGAAGCCGGGCTACTTCACCGACTGGGCACGCAGCGAAGCCGGCCGCGATTTGCTGCCGCACGAGTACACCCACTCGTGGAACGGCAAGTTCCGCCGCCCGGCCGGCCAGGACGTCCCGAACTTCAACACGCCGCTGCAGAACAGCCTGTTGTGGGTGTACGAAGGCCAGACCCAGTACTGGGGCGGCATCCTCGCTGCGCGCTCGGGCCTGGTGTCGAAGGAAGCCGCACGCAACACGCTGGCCGCCACCGCCGCCCGCTACGACAACACCCAGGGCCGTGCCTGGCGCGCCATGCAGGACACGGTGAACGACCCGATCATCGCCGGCCGCCGCGCCCTCGCCTGGAGCAACTGGCAGCGCAGCGAAGACTACTACTCGGAAGGCGCGCTGATCTGGCTGGATGTGGACACCAAGATCCGCGAACTGTCCGGCGACAAGCGCTCGCTCGACGATTTCGCACGCGCCTTCTACGGCATCGACAACGGCAGCATGCTGCCGGCCTTCTACACCTTCGAGGACGTGGTCGCCGCGCTCGACAAGGTGCAGAAATTCGACTGGGCGCCCTTCCTGCGCACCCGCGTGGAAGGCCACGGCCCGGGCGCCCCGCTCGACGGCTTGGCCCGCGCCGGCTGGAAGCTGGTCTACACCGACACCCCGACCGACGCCATCAAGGCTGCGGAAGAGCGCAGCAAGTCGGCCGACTTCAGCTACTCGCTGGGCTTCTCGGTGCGCGCCGATGGCGGCGTGAGCAACGTGATCTGGGATGGTGTCGGTTTCCGCGCTGGCCTGGCCGGCAACACGACCGTCGTGGCGGTGAATAACCGGGCCTACAAGGCCGAGGTGCTGAAGGCGGCGGTGAAGGCGGCCAAAGGCAGCAAGGCGCCGATCGAATTGCTGGTCCGCAAGGGTAACAACCTGCGCACCATCTCGCTCGACTACCACGACGGCCTGCGCTACCCGCGCCTGGAACGCATCCCGGGCACGCCGGACCGCCTGGACGCGATCTACAAGGCGCTGAAGTAAAACTGTCGAGGGATCTCGAGAAACCGTCGCGAGCGGAAGGACTGGCAATCGAGAAGCGCAGCTGTACGGAAGTACAGCGAGCATCGCAGATTGTCAGTCCGACGCGCAGTAGGTTTATCGGGATTCCTGTATGCTGCGCGCTATGACTACCGACTCCTCCGATATTGAACTGTCCGGGCCTTTCCAGGCCGCGGACAGCACCGGCCGTACCCATGACGTCAAGGCGATCCGCATTTTCGACGAGGGTTACGGGATCATCGACGTGTACGTGGACTTTGCCAAGCCGCTCGACAGCGGCTTGTACAAGGACCGCGTGCTGGTCAAGAACATCATCGACCGCCTGCGCGCGCTGGGCTATAAAGGGCCGGATTTCGGACACAGCGATCCGGGGCTGCAGGAGCGCAAGCTGATCGTGCTCGAGGCGCCGGAAGAATTCACGGCGTTTGCCAAGGCGCGTGGCTGGAAAAACCTCGCCGAAGACTTCGACGAGTAAGCATTAGCCGCTGGCGTCAACCGTACGGTGGGCACGCTGTGCCCACGCGGAAGCTGGCGTCATGTTGGCTGCGTTATACCGGCTCCGTTTTCATGTCGCGGTGCCTCCTGGGGAAACTCCGCGGTTCGTCCAACATCCGCTTTCAAACTGCGCTAACGCTGCGCTGGCTTCCGCGTGGGCACGGAGTGCCCACCGTACGATTAGCATGTCGATCCATCACGCCGCATCGATATGGCGCGCACTCCACGCCGCAATCATCCTGGCCACCTGCGCCGCATCTTCCCGTCCCGTCACCAGATGGTCCATCCCGTCGAGCGAAACAAAGCTTTTCGGGTAGCGCGCCAGGTCGAAGATGCGCTGTCCATTCGCGATGTCGACGGTATCGTCCTGCGGCGCATGCATCACCATCAGCGCACGGCCCAGCCCGGCAATCCGGTCCGCCAGGCCGTGTTGCGCCGCATCCTCCACGAACTGCTGGCGGATCTGGAAATCGCGCCCCGCCAGCTTGACCCGGGCCTCGCCCAGCCGCGCCAGCGTATCCAGGTGCTCGGACAGCAGCTTGTCGACCACGTAGTGCGGATCGCTCGGCGAGGCAATCGTCACCACGGCCTTCGATTCCGGAATGCGCTGCGCTGCAGCCAGGACCGCCGTGCCGCCCATGCTGTGCCCCACCAGCAGCCGCGGCGCCTCGAAGCGCGTGCGCAGGAAGTCGGCGGCCGCGACCAGGTCGTCCACGTTCGAAGAAAAATTGGTGTCGGCAAAGTCGCCCGCGCTGGCGCCCAGGCCGGCGAAATCGAAACGCAGCATGGCCACGCCGCGCTCGGCCAGGCCGTGGCAGATGCGGTTCGCCGCCAGCACATCCTTGCTGCAGGTGAAGCAATGGGCGAAGACGCCGTAGGCGCGCGGGGTGCCGTCGGGCATGTCCAGCTTGGCCGAGAGCTTGCCGTGCGGCCCCTGGAAATCGACGCGTTCGGTGAACATGGTGTCTTTCTTTTGCAATGAAGGCGCTACTCTGCACGCGATCGGCGAGGCGCGCAAGAAAGCGCTCTGCATGCGCTCCAGTGACATGCTTTCAAACGCTTCCTATCGCAAGACGTTTCGACTATACTAGAAACGTCGAAACGTCGAAATGAAGGGAGCCGTGGTGGAAAACAAAGATGCAGTCGTCGCCCTCGCCGCCCTCGCCCAGGAATCGCGCCTGGCAGTCTTCC
The DNA here is from genome assembly GCF_057801335.1 of Massilia sp. BAP21. Classification (NCBI taxonomy): domain Bacteria; kingdom Pseudomonadati; phylum Pseudomonadota; class Betaproteobacteria; order Burkholderiales; family Oxalobacteraceae; genus Massilia; species Massilia sp. BAP21. Next base: position 3,395,344 of record NZ_CM173596.1, on the reverse strand, counting down.
GCCTGCTCGTGCAAACCGGCCCCGACGGCCTGGCCGCCAGCAAGATTGCGCACGCCCTGGGCATGCCCGCGTCGTCTCTCTCGTTCCACCTGAAGGAACTGGCGCACGCCAACCTGATCGTGGCACGCCAGGAAGGCCGCTTCATCATCTATGCCGCCCAGTTCGACACGATGAACACCCTGCTCGGCTTCCTGACCGAAAACTGCTGCGGCGGCACGCCGTGCACGCCTTCTGCCGGGCTCGTCTGCGGCACCTGAATTCACTCGACAAGACAAAACCCTCATGAACGTCCTCTTCCTCTGCACGGGCAATTCCTGCCGTTCGCTCATCGCCGAAGCCGTCTTCAACCACCTTGCGCCGCAAGGCTGGCAGGCCATCAGCGCCGGCAGCCAGCCGACCGGCAAGCTGAACGAGCGAGCATTGGCCCTGCTCGCCGCCAAGGATGTGTCCACCGCGGGCTGCTACAGCAAGTCCTGGGACGCCTTGCCAGTGACGCCGGACATCGTGGTCACCGTCTGCGCCAGCGCGGCCGGCGAAACCTGCCCGGCCTACCTGGGCCCGGTCCTGCGCACGCATTGGGGCGTGGAAGATCCGAGCCATGTAGTAGGCACGGAAGACGAGATCACGTCCGCGTTCGAAGGAGCCTATGCCATCCTGCGCGCCCGCATCGAGACCTTCCTGACGCTGCCGCTCGGCGAACTGGCCGCCGATCATGCACGGTTCAAGACCGAACTCGACCGCATCGGCGGCATCCTGGCTTGAAGGCGGAACATTCGTGCTGACCGCTTTCCTGATTTTCGCGGCGACCCTCACACTCGTCATCTGGCAGCCGCGAGGGCTGGGCATCGGCTGGAGCGCAACTGGCGGGGCCGTCGTCGCCCTGCTCGCGGGCGTGATCCAAGTGGGCGACATCCCGACGGTGTGGCACATCGTCTGGAACGCCACCGGCGCCTTCATTGCCGTGATCATCATCAGCCTGCTGCTCGACAAGGCGGGCTTCTTCGAATGGGCCGCGTTGCACATGGCGCGCTGGGGTGGCGGCCATGGCCGGCGCCTGTTCCTGCTGCTGGTCCTGCTCGGCGCTGCTGTCGCCGCCCTGTTCGCCAACGACGGTGCCGCCCTGATCCTCACGCCCATCGTCGTCGCCATGCTGGCCGCCCTGCGTTTTCCGCCGAAGGCAACCCTGGCCTTCGTGATGGCGGCCGGCTTTATTGCCGATACCGCCAGCCTCCCGCTGGTCGTATCGAACCTGGTGAACATCGTGTCGAGCGACTACTTCGATATCGGTTTCGCGCGCTATGCGGCGGTGATGGCGCCGGTGAACCTGGTGTCGGTGGCAGCAACGCTGGCGGCGCTGGCCTGGTTCTTCCGCAAGGAGATTCCTGCGCACTACGATGTCACCCAACTCAGGCTGCCCGACGACGCCATCCACGACCGCGCGACCTTTGTCACCGGCTGGTGGGTGCTGGCGCTGCTGCTGGTCGGCTTTTTCTGGCTGGGCGAAGCCGGCATTCCGATCAGCGCCGTCGCTGCAGCCGGTGCAGTGCTGCTGCTGGCTGTGGCGGCGCGCGGGCACCGCATCTCGACCCGCGCGGTGTTGCGCAGCGCTCCCTGGCAGGTGGTTGTTTTTTCGCTCGGCATGTACCTGGTGGTATATGGGCTGCGCAATGCGGGATTGACCGGTTACCTGACGGCCTTTCTGGATCGCTGCGCCGAACATGGCGTCTGGGGCGCGGCGCTCGGCACCGGCTTCATCACCGCCATCCTGTCGTCGGTCATGAACAACATGCCGACCGTGCTGGTCGGTGCACTGGCCATCGACGCGAGTACGGCCCAGGGCGTGGTGCGCGAAGCCATGATCTACGCAAACGTCATCGGTGCCGACCTCGGTCCGAAGATCACGCCGATCGGCAGCCTGGCCACCCTGCTCTGGCTGCATGTGCTGGCATCGAAAGACATTCGCATCTCCTGGGGCTATTACTTCAGGGTCGGCATCGTGCTCACCTTGCCGATCCTGCTGGTTACCCTGTGCGCGCTGGCCCTGCGCCTGAGCTGAAGGAAGTATATGGACACACTCGACGACCTCCCCAATATCCGCCCCGCACTGCTGGACTTGCCAACGCTGGACAAGCTGGCGCCCGTGGGCGACATGAACCACCCGCCGCGCATCCTGATGCTGTACGGCTCGCTGCGCGAGCGCTCGTTCAGCCGCTTCCTGACCAAGGAGGCGGCGCGCATCCTCGAACACTTCGGCGCGGAAGTGAAGATCTTCGATCCGACCGAACTGCCGATGGCCGGCAGCGTGCCGGAGACGCACCCGAAAGTAGTCGAACTGCGCGAACTGTGCCTGTGGTCGGAAGGCCAGGTCTGGTGCAGCCCGGAGCGACATGGCGCGGTGACGGCGGTGATGAAGAACCAGATCGACTGGATTCCGCTGGAAATGGGCGCGATCCGCCCGAGCCAGGGACGCACGTTGGCGGTGATGCAGGTGTGCGGCGGCTCGCAGTCGTTCAATGTGGTGAATACCCTGCGCCTGCTGGGCCGCTGGATGCGCATGTTCACGATCCCGAACCAGTCCTCGGTGCCGATGGCCTACAAGGAATTCGACGAGGCCGGGCGCATGCGCCCGTCGGCCTATTACGACCGCGTGGTCGACGTGATGGAAGAGCTGTTCAAGATGACGCTGCTGCTGCGCGGCCGCACGGACTACCTGACGGACCGCTACAGCGAGCGCAACGAGCGGGCGCAGGCGGCCATTAACCGGCAGATCGGCAGGCTGTGAAGCGCCGCGTCAGCGCCGCCAGGGATGGAAGGTGGTCAGCCAGGCACGCACCCGATTGGCGTCGGCCGCACGCGATAACTTTCCCTGGGAATTCAGGAAGACCATGACCGTCGCCCTGCCCTTGACCACTGCGTGCAGCACCATGCAGCGGCCGGCCTCCGAGATATACCCCGTCTTTTGCAGGCGGATCTTCCAGTTGCGGTTCGCGGTCAGCCGGTTCGAGTTGCGGTAGACGGTCTGCTCCCGCGCCTGCCGGATCGTGAAGTGGCGGTCGGTCGAGTAGCGCCGGATCAAGGGGTTCTTCTCGACGGCGACCACCAGCCTGGCCAGGTCCTCCGGGCTCGAGACGTTGGCGCTCGAGAGCCCGGTCGGTTCCACGTAGCGGGTACTGCGCATGCCCAGCGCCCTTGCCTTGGCATTCATCGCCTCGACGAATTTCCCGGTCCCGCCAGGGTAGTTGCGCCCGAGCGCCGAGGCGGCGCGGTTTTCCGAACTCATCAGGGCAAGGTGCAGCATGGACGAGCGCGACAGGCGGGTGCCCACGCGCAGGCGCGACGACGAGTACTTGAGGCGGTCGACGTCGGCCTGGGTGACGGTCAGCATTTCCTTCATGTCCTGTTTGGCTTCCAGCACGACCAGGGCCGTCATCAGCTTGGTCAGCGACGCGATCGGCATGACCGCGTGTGCGTTCTTCTGGTACAGGACCCTCTGCGTCTTCGGATCGAGCACCAGTACCGCGCTCGAGCGCAGGGCCGCCAGCTGGACGTTGGCACGGTTGACCGTGGCCGCCTTCGGGTGACGCACCCGCTTCGCGGCTTTTGCCCTGGCTTTTGCTTTCGTTCTTGCTTTTGCCTTTGTTTTTGCTTTTGCCTTTGTTCTTGCTTTTGCCTTTTTTTTTGCCTTCGCTTTTGTTTTTGCCTTCGCCGTGGCGGAGGAATGGCTGCCGTTGGCGTGCACGGGCGATGCGGAACCCAGCAGGAATGCCAGGGACAGGAAAACGAGGACCAGTATTTTCATCTTCGAAAGAGGCAAGCAACGCCTCCGCCGCCCTCGGTCGGACAGCGGAGCATACGAATCCGGCCATCGTAATGGCCGAGAATTAGCAAACACTTAGCGATGAGCAGGATCGTCCGGTGCGCCGGCGCGGCGCCCAGCATCTCAAGTACGCTAAGGCTTCGCTAAGTGTTTCCTCCTAACATGACGCGCTCGCACGAACCCGGCCGGGCAGGCGCCAGCGAACGCGGCCCCGTGCCGGCCGCTGGTAAGCTTGGCGGCGTAATTTGGCGGCGTAATACAGGAGAAAGCAAGACATGAAAGTAGCGACGACGGGCCTGGCCCCGGCAGGGCGCACGGCATGCGGTGGCCCGCCGTCCCGGGGAACCGGCCGATGAGAGTGCTGCTGGTGGAGGACGACCCGATGATCGGCAGCGTGGTCCAGCATGCGCTGCGCGACGCCAGCTATGCGGCCGACTGGGTGGTCGACGGCGAGGCTGCGCTGACAGCGCTGCGCACCCTGGAATACGGGCTGGTCCTGCTCGACCTGAACCTGCCCCGCATCGACGGCATGGCCGTGCTGCGCTCGGTGCGCCAGGCGCGCAACGACGTGCCGGTGCTGGTGCTCACGGCGCGCGAGGCCACCGAGGACCGCGTGGCCGGCCTCGATGGCGGGGCCGACGACTACCTGGTCAAGCCGTTCGCGATGAGCGAGCTGCTGGCGCGGATGCGCGCCCTGACCCGGCGCAAGGAGGGCAGCGCCAGCCCGGTGCTCGGGAACGGCATCGTCGCCCTCGACCCGGCCACCCACGAGGCCCGCACCGCGACGGCGACGGTGCGCCTGACCGCGCGCGAATTTCCCCTGCTGCAGGCGCTGCTGGTGCGCCCGGGCGCCATCCTCTCGCGTGCGGAGCTGGAACACCGCGTCTACGGCTGGGACGAGGAAGTCGAGAGCAATGCGATCGAATTCCTGATCCACTCGCTGCGCAAGAAACTCGGCAGCGAAATCATCAAGAATGTACGGGGCGTCGGATGGATGGTCGCGAAGGGCCGGTAGCGGCATCGCTGCGTTTCAGGCTGTCGCTGTGGATCTCGACGGCGATCCTGCTCGGCGCCGCCGTGGCCGGCCTGTATTCGTACGTCGACGCCACCAGCGATGCCCACCATGACCAGGACACGCAACTGCGGCAGGTCGGCTACCTGATCAGCAGGCTCGATGCCGTACCGACCTCGCCGATGGCGCGCGAACGGGTCGGCGACGTCGACTTCGATGCGCGCCTGGTCGTGCGCTTCATCGACGCGCCCGGCGTGCCCGTGCCGAAACCGGAACGGCCGCCGCATTTTTCACCTGCCCTGCCCGACGGCCTGCAGACCGTGACCAGCGGCAGCGAGACCTGGCGCGTCTTCATCCGCACCAACTCCCGCGGCGTGCGCGTCGCGGTGGCGCAGCAGACGGCCGTGCGCGACGCGGCGGCGCGTGCGAATGCCTTGCGCGCGGTGACGCCGGTTTTGTTCCTGGGGCCGCTGCTGGTGCTGATGGTGACGCTGCTGGTGCGGACCATGTTCCAACCGCTGCAAAAGCTTGCCGCGCAAGTGCGCGAGCGCCCGGAACACGACCTCGGGGAACTCGACCGGGCTGCACTCCCGTCGGAAGCCTGGCCTTTCGTGGCCGAGATCAACAAGCTGATCGGCCGCACGGTGCGCGCGCTGTCGCTGCAGCGGCGCTTCATCGCCGACGCCGCGCACGAGCTGCGCTCACCCATGACCGCCCTGTCGCTGCAGGCGGAACGGCTGGCGGCCAGCGACATGCAGGGCGAGGCGCGGGAACGGCTGGGCGCCCTATCGGCGGGCCTGGCGCGCACCCGTATCCTGCTCGACCAGTTGCTGACCCTGGCGCGCACCCAGGAGTCGGGCAATGGCCGGCTGGCGCAGGTGGCCTTGAAGAAGACGATCCAGGAATGCCTCGAGGACCTGGTGCCGCTGGCCGAAGCCAGGGCGATCGACCTGGGCGTGGTGGGCGATGCCGACCCGACCGTCGCCGGGCACGCCGTGGATATCGCCATCCTCGTGAAAAACCTGGTCGAGAACGCCATCCGGTATACGCCCGAAGGCGGCCGCATCGACATCAGCGTGACCGAGGCCGGCGGCCGCGTCGTGCTCGACATCGACGACACGGGCATCGGCATTCCTGAGGAAGAACGGGAGCGCGTGTTCGATCCTTTCTACCGCGTGCTCGGCAACGGCGCGATCGGCTCCGGCCTCGGCCTGGCCATCACGGCGTCGATCGCGCGCCAGGCCGGTGCCGGCATTGCGCTGCTGGACAGGCCCGACGGCATGCGGGGATTGCGTGCGCGCGTGACGTTTCCGGCGGCACGCTGAGCATGCCGGCTCCCGGCCGCGGCGGCAGGTCATGGCGCCGCCCGGGCTGCCGGTCAGCCGAACAGGCCATGCAGGTACCACCGCGGCGCCTCTTCCTCGCCCGAGCCGACGATGCGCTCGCGGTATACCCAGTACAGCGTGTGATCCTGCCCTTCCGCGACAAAATAATCCCGCGTCTGCGTCTGGCTCCACCACCCCGCCTCGATCCGCTCCGCCACCGACGCCATCTTCAGGGGCGATCCATAGAATGGCCGGTGATTGCGCATCAAGAGCGCAATCGGCTTGGCCAGGATCCAGGTCGGCCGCGCCAGGCTTTCGACGTCCGGCGGCATCTGCGCCGAGCGCGCCGTTTCGCGCACCTTTTCCTGCACCGGTACCCAGCTGTTGGCCACCTCGGGCCGGTAATCGGCCTGCGGCAGGGCCTGCAGCACATTCTCCGGCCCCAGGCGTGCGGTCAGGAGTTCGAACATGCGCAGGCGGTCTTCCTCGCTGCCGCCCGGCTCGGGAAACAGCGATTCGTTCGGCGGCGCCATCGGCTGCACCTGGTTGGCGTCGAGCACCAGGGCAATCACCGGCGCTTCCAGGGTCAGCTTGGCCAGGCGTTCGCGCAGCAGGCGCACCAGGTGTTCGTCGCGCCAGGTGGGCTCGGCCAGCGCGATCTCGACCGGCGTGGGCGGACGCGCCACCCTGCCCCGCTCATGCTCCAGCAGCAGTGTAATGCGCTCGACGGCCAGCTGGTGCGCGCACAGCCAGCCCGTCAGTTGCTGCACCAGGCGTTCGGCGCCCATCAGGCATTCCTCGGCATTTTCCAGCCGGTCGAAGAGTTCGATCTTCGCGTGGAAACTGGTGGGCGCCTCGACCCATTCGAACAATTCGGGCGCCATGCCGTAGGCGGCGTCGAGCATGTCGAGCAGCGCGCGTCCGCAGCGCCGCTGCAAACCCGGACGTGGCAAACGCCGCATGGCGCCCAGGCTGAAGCAGCCGATGCCTTCGAACCAGGTGGCATAGGCGCGCGCCGGCGGCGGCAGGCTGGCGGGCAGGCTGTCGAGCCGGCGCGTGAGCGACTCGATGCGCATGGCGCGGCCGGCGCGGCGCCGCGCCAGCATCCAGGCGCCGCGTGCGGTGGGGGCGCAGCTGAGCACGCCGGAATAGCCGAGCGCACGCAAACTGGCGCGCACGCGCCGGCACAGCGCGCGGATGCCGCCGAACAGGCGCAGGCTGGCGCCGATGTCGATCAGCAGGGTCGATTCCTCGGCCACCGCGACCAGCGGCGTGTACTGCAGCAGCGCCAGCGCCGCCGTGTTCAGGGCTTCGGCCTCGCGCTCGGGCGAGCGCACGTGCAGGCGTGCATCCGGCATCAGCATGAGCACTCCGCCGCGGCGCATGCCGGGTGCTACCCCGGCAGCGCGTGCTGTCGGGGAAGCTGCCAGCACGCGCTCCTGCTCGAGCACGACGCTGCCGGCGTCATTGCACCAGTTCGGGCTGAAGACCTCGAGCGGTAACTGGTGCAGGTGCAGGCCGATCCACAAACGCATGTCGTTGAAGCAAAGTTGGAGTGAGTGGCAGGAACAGCGGCGCTTCGCGCTGCGGCCCCCGGCGTTTGACGAAGCCGACGTCGAGCCCGCCGGCGGCAGGCCGCAGCGACAGGCGTAGCGGCGCCGGCGACGAATCTTGCGCGGCGGCGAGCGGACGCATCATGAAAAACAGGGTTTCGCCGCATTGCGCCGCCAGGTGCAGGCGGCGCAGGCTTTCGCCGCGCACGTGGTTGGCCCAGAACAGCAGCGCGCCGCAACTGCCGCTGCGCAGCACCTGCTCGGCGGCCCACAGCGCGTCGTTGCTGCGCGTGCTGCGCAGCCAGACGAGTTGCGAGGGCGGCAGGCCGAGCGCAGCCAGCGCCAGCGCCTGCGGCGGGTGCGGCGGCTGCAGCAGCACGATGCGGCGCGACGCAGCCGCCACCAGGGCCGGGCGCAGCAGGCGCATTTCGCCAATGCCGGGCTGCTGCAGCAGCAAATCGACCAGGGTGCCGACCGGCCAACCGCCGCCCGGCAATTGCTTCGACAGCACCGGGTGGCCAGTGTCGACGCAACGCGTATTCGCACGGGCCAGCTGCGAGGCCAGCCATAGCGAAGGGTGCAATTCTTCCGGTGAAGTATTGTTTTGTAAGGAAGACATGATTACGGGTAATACAAAAGTACTGGATGGATATACAGTACTAGTTCGTTCAGCTTTTGGCAAGATGTGTATAGTCTGTCTATGTAGGATTTCACCTTGTTCCTGTGTACGCTCAAGCGGGCCACCTCTTTTCAGCCTGGCCAGGCAAGTCATCCGAGCCGCATCAAAAGATGAAATAATGGCGGTTTACCTATTAATCGCCTGACAATGACTGCAGATCTCTTCCATATACAACAGCAAGGCCAGCCATGACCACCATGCAGCTGGTCGGCGCCATCCTGTTCGCCTGCGCCCTCGTCCACACCTTTGCCGCCAAAGGCTTCGAGGTGCTGGCCCACCGCCACCCGCGCCATGCCGGGCTGTTCCATCTGCTGGGCGAGGTCGAGGTGGTATTCGGCTTCTGGGCCATGGTCCTGATCGTGGCCATGGCCCTGATCGGCGGGCCGGGTGCGGCGGTGGACTATACCGAGTCGCGCCAGTTCACCGAGCCGCTGTTCGTGTTCGTGGTGATGGTGATCGCGGCTTCGCGGCCCATCCTGGATGCCGTGCGCTCCCTGCTCGCCACGGTCGCGCGCTTGGTGCCGGTGCGCACCGAAGTAGCCCTGGCCTGGCTCGGCCTGGCCCTGGTGCCGCTGGCCGGTTCCCTGATCACCGAGCCGGCCGCGATGACGCTGGCGGCGCTGATGCTGGCGCCCCAGGTGTTCCGCCCCGGCATACCGGAGGCGCTGAAGTACGGCGCGCTGGGGGTGCTGTTCGTGAACGTGTCGATCGGCGGCACCCTGACCTCGTATGCCGCGCCGCCGGTGTTGATGGTGGCGTCCACCTGGGGCTGGGACAGCGCCTACATGTTCCTGCACTTCGGTTGGCGCGCGGCCCTGGCCGTGCTGGTCAACGCCACCGTCATCACCCTGCTGCTGCGCAAGTACCTGGCGCCCGCCGCCGCGACGAGCGACGCGACGGGCGACGCAAAAACGGTGCCCCTGAAAGTGTCGCTCATCCACCTGGCCTTCCTGGCCGCGGTGGTGCTGCTGGCCCACCATCCGGTGCTCTTCCTGGGCCTGTTCATGCTCTTCCTCGGCTTTACCCAGGCCTACCAGCGCCACCAGGACCCATTGATCCTGAAGGAAGGCCTGCTGGTCGGCTTCTTCCTGGCCGGCCTGGTGGTGCTGGGCGGGATGCAGCAATGGTGGCTGCAGCCGGTCGTCTCCAGCCTGGGGCCGACCGCCCTGTTCTTCGGCGCGCTGGGCCTGACGGCGATTACCGACAATGCCGCCCTCACCTATCTCGGCTCGCTGATCGCGGGCCTGTCGGAACAGTCGCAATACATGCTGGTGGCGGGCGCGGTGGCCGGCGGCGGCCTGACCGTCATCGCCAACGCCCCGAACCCGGCCGGCGCGGCCCTGCTCAAGCATGGCTTTGCCGACGAATCCATCAACGCGCTCGGTTTGCTGGGTGGCGCGCTCGGGCCGACCGCTGTGGCAGCATTGCTTTTCCTGATCTAGAGGAGCACCCATGGACGACACCGTATTGATCGGCAAGACCGGCACCATCGAACGCTGCTGCCGGCGCGCCCGCGAAGAGTACGAAAAGGACCCGACCACCTTTGTCGGCGACATCACGCGCCAGGACGCGGCCACGCTGAACGTGATCCGCGCCTGGGAAGCGGCGGTCGAGATGGGAGACTACGTGATCGGCGTGGCCGGCCTGGGCGAGCCGCACGACGAGCGCGAGGTGATGACCCTGCTGGCCGAGCATGGCTGGATCGAGGCGGCGCTGGCCGAAGACCTGAAGCGCACCGGCGAATTCTGCCGCGCCGAGTGGGACCACCAGGCCGCGCCGCTGCCGGCGCTGGTCACCATCATCAAGCGCGGGCTCGACGATTTCGGCGCCTACAGCCAGGCATTGGTCACGCGCGCCGGGGCGGCGGCCTAGGCGTCAATCCCCACCATCCGCCGCCAGGGCCGCGTACCAATCGGCATACGGCGTGTTGGCGACCATGCGCCGGTTCAGGTCCGGCGCGCCGTCGGTCCACCATACCGGACCGCGCTCGCCCAGGGCGCGCTTGGCCTTGTCGACGCTTGATCGCGCCTGGCGTTCCGCTTCGGCATCGCCCGCCTTCTTGGTAAGGCCAACCTGGCGCCGTGCGCGCATCAGCTGGTCGACCAGTTCCTGACGATGCTCCGGTGAGAGACCAGGATTGCTGGTGCGCCAAAGGCGGCCCGAGACGACGAAGTAACGGCCGTCGGGCGTATGCGGATAGGTGCGATCGGCTGGCATGATGCGACTATAACCGCAATCTACTTCACGCTCCGCAACGCTGCCGCGATGCCCGGATAGCGGAACACAAAGCCTTCCCGCTCCAGGCGCCTGGGCACAACACGCTGCCCTTCCAGCAGCAAGTCGGCCTGCTCGCCGAGCACCAGTCGCATCGGCCAGCCCGGCGTCGGCATCACGCAGGGCCGATGCCAGATGCGCGCCGCTGCCTGGCTGAAGCCGAGTTGCGTCACGCATTCGGGGGCCGTGAAATTGCTGACGCCCATGCCAGGCGCCGATCCGGCTTGCCCCACCGCCAGCCGCCAGCGGTGCGCCATGCCGCGCACCACGTCGTCGACGTGGATCCAGGACAGCCATTGCTTGCCGCTGGCCAGCCTGCCGCCCAATCCCAGCAGGATAGGCAACAGCATCATCGGCAGCGCGCCGGCCATGCCGAGCACCAGGCCGAAGCGCATGCATTCCACCTGCGTGCCGTATTGCGCGGCGGCGCCCGCGGCCTGTTCCCATTCGCGGCACAAGTCCGACATGAACATCGCTTGCGGCGGCGCGCTCTCATCGAGTTCCGTGGCGTCGCCGATGCGCTGGATGCCGTAGTAGCCGATGGCGGACGCCGACAACATCAGAAAGGGCTTGTGTTCGGCGCGCGCGATCCAGTCGACCACCTGCCCGGTCAGGCCGATGCGGCTGCGGCGCAAGGCTGCCTGGCGTTTCGCCGTCCAGCGCGGCCCCAGGATGCGGGCGCCGGCCAGGTTGACGATGACGTCGACACGGCATGCCGCCGGCAGTTCCTGCATCGAGGCGATGCAGCGCACCTTGCCCTCGAAAGTCCATGCGGCCTGCCTGGGCTGGCGGGTCAGGGCAATCACCGCGTGACCGTCCTGCAGCAAGGCGCGCACCAGCTGGCGGCCGATGAAGCCGGTGGCGCCGGTCACCAGCACGGTGCGCTTCTTCTCATCGAAAGCGATCGGCGCCTCGGCCACGCCCTGCCCGCCGACGCGCCCAAGCCGCAAAGCGGCCACCCCATCGCGCAGGCCGGAGATGCCCACACCCACTCCGCACAGCGCCAGGAACACGCTGAGCCAGCCCTGCGGACTCCATACCAGCCCCGTCGGTTCGGCATACCAGGCCGGGAAATTCATCGCCAGCAGCGTGATGAAGGCGCCGCCGTTGATCGCCAATACCGTATGCGTCACGCGCTCGGTGGCCGGCAGCAGCCGGGTGCGGTCCTCGACCACGAAGTCCCACAGCGTGAGCACGATTTCCACCGTGAAGATGGCCAATAAGGCGACCGCAAACACGCCATGCCATTCCCAGTACGCGAGCCCGATGAACAGCAGCGCATAGATCAGGGCGCGCGTCGCATGAATGCCCAGTTCCAGCCGCGCGCCCGGCTTTTGCGGCAGGGCTTCGGTGAGTTCGTGGTGGTACAGCGTGTCGAAGGCGCCGAGGCAGCCTTGTGCCGCCATCAGCTGCAGCGCCAGCAAGTGGGTGTTCATGACGCCACCGCCGCCCGGTCGTGGCGCCACAGCCAGAACAGCGGCGGCAGCATCGCGACGAGTGCCGCGGCATCGACCCAGACGTGCGCCCAGCAGGCGGCGCGCAGCGACACGATGATGTCCTGCGGCGCCCAGACCACGAGGCCGATCATCAGCCACAGCCACACCTGCGGCTGGCGCAGGCGGTCGGCCAGGTGGATCAGGGCAATCATCCACAGGGCCATCAATTGCACCGTCGGCCCGAACAGCGCGATCCACCAGGTTTGCAGGTCGCGCGCCCCGGCCGGCGCAGCGCCAGGCCAGAAGGCGGCTTCGATACTGCCGTGGTAGGCGTCGAGTACCGGCGCCGTCGCCACCCACGGCAGCACGGCGCCCACCAGCACGTGGGCGATCGACACCAGCAGCAGCCAGCGGATCAACCATCCGCGTAAGGTCATGTTCATGCCGCGCTCCTAGTTGAGGAAGGGACTGCCGATGCCGCAGGTATCGCCGTCGCAGCCCTGCGGAAGGCGGATGCCGAGGCGGCGCGAAATCGCGTAGCGATGCCGCGCGAACCAGCGGTACAGCTTGGCCAACAGCGGCCGCAGGAAGGGAATGCGCAAGGGCCAGACCATCCAGCCCCGCCCCACCAGGGTATAGGCCGCCAGCATGCTGTCGATACCCACCAGCACCCGGCCATCAAGCGTGCGCGCATGCAGTTCGCGGTTCAGTGCCGCCATGTCCGCGCCGAGCGAGGCCGGGTCGAAGCCGGGCTCGGTGATGTCGACGAATGCCAGGCGCCCGGCCGTGTTCCACTTCCTCAGCTTCAGCATGGACTTCACGCAGAACGGGCAGCGGCCGTCGAAATACAGGGTCAGGATGTTCATGCCGGCTCCTTGTCGTTCGGTCCGAGGAAGCGCGCCACCTTGCCGCCCATCTTGATGAAGCGCTGCAGGGTTTGCGGCGACAGGTGCTGGTAGTCCTGGAAGGTGGTGCTCAGCATTTCCAGGAAGTCGAGCACGGTCTGCATGCGCGCCAGCGTGGCGGCATCGAGCTGCTCGTCCTGGGTGCCTTCGATGGCGCACTCGCGCAGCACGCTCAGGGTGGGGTCGATCTCGCGCCGCTTGCGCTCTTCCAGGATCACGCGGAAGATTTCCCATACATCCTGCAAGGCCACGAAGTGGTCGCGCCGGTCGCCCAGTACGTGGGTCACGCGCACCAGCTTCCAGCTCTGCAGTTCTTTCAGGCTGTTGCTGACGTTCGAACGCGCCACGCCCAGCACCTCGACGATGTCGTCGGCCGGCAGCGGACGCTCGGCCAGGTAGAGCAGCGCATGGATCTGCGCCACGGTGCGGTTCACGCCCCAGCGGGTGCCCATCTCGCCCCAATGCAGGATGAACTTTTGTTCGGTCGGGCTGATATCCATGATTTTCTCTCTTTTCTGTTATGACAGAAATTAAAGAACAAACAGAAGATAAAGTCAACGCATTTTGGCAAGCGTGCCGGCCGCAGCCCCGGCAGGACTGAGGTGCACGCGTGCGCCACTCATGGTCGAACTGGTATCATTCGCGTTTTCCGGACCCCGGTGCTGTCCAACAGCGTCCCGTCCCTCACCTACAGAACACCAGGAATGAATACACCGACCCAACTGCCAGGCTTCTGGAGCCGGTTGTCGCTTGCCTTCGGCGCCTTCTTCAAGGCCGCCGGCGACGCCGAATTTGCCGCGCGCGTGCGCGATGACCAGGTTGGCCCCGTGGCCGCGCCCGCCCCTGCTCCAACCCCGGTCCCGACGCCGGCCCCGGCGCCCGTCGCTCCGGCCCCAACGCCGCTGCGCGTGAACACGCCCGAATCGGCCCTGCAGCTCCTGACCCTGCTGCAGCGCGAAGCGCGCCTGATCGACTTCGCCAACGAAAACCTGGCCAGCTATGCCGACGCCGACATCGGCGCCGCCGCGCGCGTGGTGCACGAAGGCTGCGCCCGCGTCCTGAAGGAACACTTCACCATCGCCCCGGTGCGCAGCGAAGCCGAAGGCGCGCGCGTGACACTGGAAGAAGGCTTTGATGCCGCCAGCGTGCGCCTGACCGGCAACGTGGTCGGCAAGGCGCCGTTCAAGGGCACGCTGAGCCACCGCGGCTGGCGCGCAACCGACGTGCGCCTGCCGCAGCTGGCCAAGGAACACGACGCCAGCGTCATCGCCCCGGCCGAGGTGGAACTGTGAGCGCCCGTTACGCCATCGGCATCGACCTGGGCACGACGCACAGCGCCCTCTCCTACGTCGACCTGGAAGCGAGCGACGGCGAGCAGACCGCGCACGGCGTGCTGCCGATCCCGCAGCTGAGCGCACCGGGCACCGTCGAGGCGCTGCCGCTGCTGCCCTCTTTCCTCTACCTGCCGCATCCAGACGAACTGGCGCCGGGCGAACTGGCCCTGCCGTGGTCCACGGAAGGCGAAACGGCGGTTGCCGGCGAAATGGCGCGCAGCCGTGGCGCCACCACGCCGATCCGCCTGGTGTCGAGCGCCAAGAGCTGGCTGTGCCACCCAGGCGTGGACCGCCGCGCCGCCATCCTGCCGTCGGATGCGCCGGAAGAAGTCACGCGCGTCTCGCCTCTGGAAGCCTCCACGCGCTACCTGCAGCACCTGCGCCGCGCCTGGGACCACGCGCATCCGGAAGCGCCGTTCGACCAGCAGCAAGTCACCGTCACCATTCCCGCCTCCTTCGACCCGGGCGCGCGCGAACTGACGGCGGAAGCGGCGCGCAACGCCGGCTACAGCTCGGCCACCCTGCTCGAAGAACCGCAAGCGGCCCTGTACAGCTGGATCCAGGGCAGCAACGGGGCCTGGCGCAAGCAGGTCAAGGCAGGCGACATCGTGCTGGTCGTGGACGTGGGCGGCGGCACCAGCGACTTTTCGCTGATCGCCATCCTCGAACGCGATGGCAAGCTGGAACCGCACCGCGTGGCCGTGGGCGACCACATCCTGCTCGGCGGCGACAACATGGACCTGGCGCTGGCGCACCTGGTGGCGCGTAAACTCGCCGCCAACGGCACGCAACTCGATGCCTGGCAGATGCGCGCCCTCACCTACGGCTGCCGTGGCGCCAAGGAACACCTGCTGGCCGACCCGAACGCCACCACCTGGCCGATCGTGGTACCGAGCCGCGGCTCGAAACTCATCGGCGGCTCGATCCGCACCGAACTCACGCGCGAGGAAGTCACCGCCTTCATCACCGACGGCTTCTTCCCGCGCGTGGAAGCGTCTGCCCGCCCGGCCACGCGCACCCGCGCCGGCCTGACGCAGCTTGGCCTGCCCTACGCGCAGGATGCGGCGATTACCAAGCACTTGAGCGCCTTCCTGGCGCGCCAGGCCGGCGCCACCGCCGAACTGGAAGGTTTCGCGGGCCGCGTGTCGGCCGAACACACCTTCCTGCATCCGAGCGCGGTGCTGTTCAACGGCGGCGTGTTCAAGTCAAGCATCCTCGCCCAGCGCGTGATGGACACCATCAACGACTGGCTCTACATGGAAGGCGCGGAACCGGCACGCATGCTCGAAGGCGCCGACCTCGACCTGGCCGTCGCCCGTGGCGCGGCCTACTACAGCTATGCCCGCCGCGGCGGCGGCGTGCGCATCCGCGGCGGCACGGCACGTTCCTACTACGTGGGCGTGGAGTCCTCGATGCCGGCGATTCCCGGCATGGAGCCGCCGATCCAGGCCCTGTGCGTGGCGCCTTTCGGCATGGAAGAAGGGAGCGAACTCGAACTGCCGGGCCAGGAATTCGGCCTGGTGGTGGGCGAGCCGGTGCACTTCCGCTTCTTCGGCTCGACCACGCGCCGGCAAGACCAGATCGGCGACGTGCTCGATTTCTGGGGTCCAGACGAGCTGCAGGAGATGAACGAGATCCAGGCCACCCTGCCGGCCGAGGGCCGTACGCCGGGCGACGTGGTGCAGGTGAAGCTGCACGCGCTGGCCACCGAGGCGGGCACGCTGGAACTGGCGGCACTGTCGCCGGAAGGCCAGCGCTGGAAAGTCGAGTTCGACGTTCGTAACGCCTCTGATACCCAGTGACCCACCTGGTCAGCATCGACCTCGGCACCACGAATACGGTGCTGGCTTACGCGGCAATGGAGGGCGCGCCGCCAGGCGGGCTATCCATTGCCGCGGAACCTGTTTCTCTTTTCCTCATTGACCAACTGGTGGCGCCCGGCGAAGTGGCCGGCGCGCCGCTGCTGCCCTCGAACCGCTACCATCCTGCCGAGGGTGAACTCGCCGCCGGCGAACTGCAGCTGCCCTGGCTGCAAGACGACGTGGCCGGTATCAGGCAGGTCGCCGTCGGCCGCCTTGCCCGTAACCTGGGCGCCGCGACGCCGGGCCGGCTGGTGGCCAGTGCCAAGAGCTGGCTTTCGCATCCCGGCGTCGACCGCATGGCGGCCATCCTGCCCTGGGGCGCCGAGCCCGACGTACCCAAGGTGTCGCCGGTGGCCGCCAGCGCCAGCTACCTGGCCCACCTGCGCGCCAACTGGAATACCCGTTTTCCCAATCATCCCCTCGAACGGCAGGAACTGGTACTGACCGTACCGGCCTCGTTCGACGAAGGCGCGCGTGCCCTCACGCTGGAAGCGGCCAGGCTGGCCGGCCTGCCGCACCTGCGCCTGCTGGAAGAACCGCAGGCGGCGCTGTACGACTGGCTGTACCGCCACCGTGCCACGCTGACGCAAGACCTGGCGCAGACGCGCCTGGTGCTGGTGGCCGACGTCGGTGGCGGCACCACCGACTTCAGCCTGGTCAAGGTCGAACTGGTCGATGGCGAACCGACGCTCACCCGCATCGGCGTGGGCAACCACCTGATCCTCGGCGGCGACAACATGGACCTCGCGCTGGCCCATCTGGTGGAAGCGCGCATGAACGAGGCGGCTGGCGACGCGGCTGGATACAACGCGCCACGCGAACGTCTGTCGGCCGCGCGCCTGGCCCAGCTGACCGAACGCTGCCGCGCCGCCAAGGAGCAATTGCTGGCGCCCGATGCGCCGGAACTGGTCACCGTCACCCTGCTCGGTTCCGGCTCGCGTTTGATCGGCGGCAGCCGCAAGGCCGATTTGCGCCGCGAAGATATCGAACGCGTGGTACTGGACGGCTTCTTCCCGCTCAACGCGGAACAGGAAGGCGCGCGCCGCGCGCGTGCCGGCATCGTCGAATTCGGGCTGCCGTATGCGAGCGATCCGGCCGTCACGCGGCACCTGGCCAGCTTCCTGCGCCAGCACGCCGTGGCGGCGCGCGAAGCGCTTGGCCTGCCTGCGGACGACGACGCCCTGCCCGTGCCGGACACCCTGCTGCTGAACGGCGGCGTGTTCCGTGGCGCGGCGCTGGCCGAACGTTTGGCCGCCGTGTTGGCGCAATGGCGCGGCGCCCCGCTCACCATCCTGCACAACGAAAACCCCGACGTGGCCGTGGCCCGTGGCGGCGTCGCCTATTCGCTGGCGCGCCAGGGCCAGGCGCCATCCATCGAAAGCGGCGCGGCGCGCAGCTACTACCTGCTGCTGGAAGGCGAACGGGCCAGCGGCGGCGCCTTGCGCGCGGTCTGCCTGCTGCCGCGCGGGACGCCGGCCGCCACCGAAGTGTTGCTGCATGAACGCACGTTCGCGCTGCGTTTGGGGCGGCCGGTGCGCTTTCACCTGGTGTCGACGATTGCCGATGCCGGCCAGGCGCCCCAGCCAGGCGAGCTGGTGTCCCTGGCGCCGCTTGATGTGGTGCGCCTGCCACCGATCGCCACCGTGCTGCGCGCCGCGCCCGGTGCGGCGGCCCTGAGCGACATCCCGGTGCAACTGGCGGCCACGCTGAGCGAAGTCGGTTCGCTGGAAGTGCATTGCGTGGCCGCCGATGGCCAGCGCTGGCAATTGGCTTTCCAGTTGCGCGAGGCCGAAGGTGGCGACATCCTTGAAACGCCGGAAGAGGAAACGCTGCCGCCGCAACTAGGCGCTGCCATCGAGAAGATCGACCGCATCTTTGGCACCCGCTCGAAACAGGTCGACCCGAAGGAAGTGCGCCAACTGCGCGCCAGCCTGGAACACCTGCTGGGCCGGCGCGAAGGCTGGGCCACGCCCTTGCTGCGCCGCTTGTTCGACGCGCTGATGGAGCGCGCCAAGGGCCGGCGCAGGTCGGCCGAGCACGAACGCGCCTGGCTGAACCTGGCCGGCTACAGCCTGCGTCCCGGCTTCGGCCACCCGCTCGACGGCTGGCGCATCGAGGGGTTATGGGCCATGTTCGAACATGGCGTGCAGTACCACAAGGACAGCCAGGTACGCGCCGAGTGGTGGACGCTGTGGCGCCGCGTGGCCGGCGGTCTCGACACCGAAGCGCAACTGCGTTTGCTCGACGACTTCGCCTTCAACCTGCAGGCCGATGCGTCGGAACGCGGCAAGCGGCCGATCACGCTGGTCGATGGCAGCGAAGAGGACATGCTGCGCCTGGGCGCCTCGCTGGAACGCATTCCCTCGGCCTACAAGGCGGAGATCGGCAACTGGATGATGGAGCAGATCGCCGCCATTCCATCGAGCGGCGCCAAGCTGGATGCGAAGACGGCGGCGAGCTATACGCGCTACCTGTGGGCGCTGGGCCGGGTCGGTGCGCGCCAGTCCTTCCACGGCAGCGCGCATGAAGTGGCCCCAAGCGAGGCGGCCGAGGAATGGCTGGGCAAGCTCTTGAAGCTGGACTGGAAGAAGGTCGAGCCGGCGGGGTTTGCGGCCACGCACATCGCGCGCATGACGGGCGACCGCTCGCGCGATGTATCGGAGCCGGTGCGGCTTGAGGTACTGCGCCGTCTCGGGGCAACTGGCGCGCCCTCGTCGTGGACCGCGATGGTGCGCGAGGTAGTGGAACTGGACCAGGCCAGCGAGACGCGCATGCTGGGCGAGGCGCTGCCGCCGGGGCTGAAGCTGCTGCGCTAGCATGGCGGATCGTGGTGCGGCCTCCCGCCCGCACCGCGTCTGCGCAATATGCATGACCGATGGCACATGTGCGCCGTGTGCGGCTTTCCTAGAATCTGGGCTCCACCAACCAAGGAAAGCACCATGCTCAAATCACTCTTGCCCCTCGTCGTCGCCTCCCTGTTCGCATCGTCGGCGCATGCGCAGCAAGCATACGTCGGCGCCGCACTCGGCAACGGCACCAGCCTGAAGTACCGGACCGCGCCTGGCGCACCCGCCGGCGAGGACATGACCCTGTTCGGCAGACTGTACGGCGGCTATGCGTTCGACGACACCTGGGCGCTGGAAGGCGGTTTCGCGTCGTATGGAAAAGCGACGTTCGACAAGGCCGAGACCGGCGCGCTCTACGACACCACCCTGAAAACCAACCTGGTGTACACGGCGGTACGCGCCAGCTACCGCGTCAACGATGCCTGGTCGTTCAGCGGCAAGCTGGGCGCGGCGCGCCATTTCCAGAAACTCGAGCAAGGCGGCACGGCCACGCGCCGCCACGAGGTGCGGCCGATGTTCGGGATCGGCACGGCCTACGACCTGACGCCAAGGGCTGCCCTGACGCTGGAACTGAACGATTACGGCACGATACGCACCGCCGATTCGAAGCTCATCGTACGCAAGCTCGAGGCCGGCGCCAGATTCAGCTTCTGACAGTCAGTAACGGTAGGTCAGCCGCACCGACGACGCCAGGCTGTTGCGCCTGGCGGTCCAGTAGCTGGCCGCCGCACTGCCTTCGAGCCGCGCGTAATCGAGTGCGGCACGGACGGTGTACCTGGTATTGAGGTCCCACTCCCAGAAGCTCCCGACATACACGTCCTTCACCCCGCCCGACGCTCCCTCGCCGACGCCAAACCTGGCTTGCAGGTAGCGCCGGTCGGCCAGGCGCAGGCCGGCCGTGAAGCCCAGCGTCTGGTGCGGCGCAACGCTATCGGCCGAGGCCAGCTGTACATCCAGGAGGCCGCCGCCATGCTTGCCGGCCAGGCGCAAGCCATGCGTCCTGATGGCCAGGTTATGCAGGACCTGGTATTCCCAGAAGGCGCCGATCACCGGCCGCAGGCGGCCATCGCTGCCATCCTGCGAAGTGCGTACGCGTCCGAGGCTCAGCATCGGTCCATAGCGCAGGTGCGGCGTGCCCGAGAGCTGCCTGCCCAGCCACAGCCCGTTCACAAATACCCCATTGCTCCACTCGCCCTGGAAATGGGGCTGCAAAAACGCGGCGCGGCGCGCGCTGCCCTGGTCCTCTTCCCGGTACACCCACGCCGCCCCCACAGCGAATTCACTGGAGTGCTCGGGCATCAGGAAAGGCGAGTCGGCACGACAGCCGGCGCTGGCCAGCAGCGCAGCCAGCGCGCAGGCAGGGACGGACTTCATATGCATCCAAGCTCCAGTCCACGCAGCACGGCGCGCACGCGGTCGCGCACGCCCAGCTTGGCGAGGATGCTGGACACGTGGTTCTTGATGGTGCCTTCGCTCGGCCCCAGCGCGGCGGCGATCTCGGCATTGTTGAAGCCCGCCGCCATCAGCGCCAGGATCTCGGTCTCGCGGCCGGTCAGCGCCGCTGCCGGTGCAGGCCCGATCCCGCTGCTGCTGCGTTCATAGCTGGCGCGGGTACGCTCGGTCAGCGCGGGACGGAACAGGGTTGCGCCCGCCGCCACGCTGCGGATGCCATCGGCCAGGCGTTCGAGCGAAATGTCCTTCAACAGGAAGCCGCGGGCGCCGGCACGCATGCCTTCGAACAAGGCCGCGTCATCGTCGAAGGTGGTCAACAGGATCGTGGGCGGCAGTGCCGCGCCTTCGCGCTGCAGCAATTCGATGCCGGAAACCTCGGGCATGCGCACGTCCAGCAGCAGGACGTCCGCTTGCGCCGCGGCGATGACGCCTGGCGCGCCGGCGCCGTCGGCCGCTTCGGCCACTACGCGGATGTCGGGCGTCAGCTCCAGCAGGCCGCGTATGCCGCTGCGTACCAGCGTCTGGTCGTCCACCAGCACAACCCGGATCATGCCGCCACCCCGTACGCCGGCAGTTCGATCGACAGCGCGAAGCCGCGGCCGGACCTGCCGTCGATGCGCAGCATGCCGCCCAGTTCCGCCACCCGCTCGCGCATGCCGGCCAGGCCGTTGCCCTCGGGCGCGGCACTGCCGCGGCCATCGTCGGCCACCGACGCAACCAGCGCTTCGCCACGGCGCGCTACCCGGATCACCAGTCTCGACGCACGCGCATGGCGCATGGTATTCGTCAGTGCCTCCTGTACGCAGCAGAACAGGGCGTGGGCCGCCGCCGGCGAACAGGCGTCGATGTCGTCGGCCAATTCGAGCGCGATCGCCGGCGCCGGAATGCCTGCGCATAACAGCCGCAGGGCCTGGCCGATACCGACCTGGCGCTGTTCGCGCTCCATGCCGACCACGCCGCGCACTTCCGACAGCAAGCCATGGGCCAGCTCGCGCGAGGTGTGCAGGGACGCGCCGGCGCCGGTCCCGGCCTGGCGTAGCGCCAAGTCGAGGTGCAGGTTGAGCGCAGTCAGGTGATGCCCGATGGAGTCGTGCAGGTCGCGCGCAATGCGCATGCGCTCGGATGCACGCACCGTGTCGCCCAGCAGCGCCTGGGTAGCTTGCAGCTGCGCATGCGATGCGGCCAGCTTCAGGCGCACCTCGCGGTCCTTGCGCACCAGCCAGGCGAAGCCGAACGCCAGCGGCAGCATGCAGCGTTCGAAGACCAGCACTGCCAGCACCGTGCGGACGCTGCCGTCGCTCAACTGCGACTCGGCGTACAGCAGCAGGTACACATCCAGCGCCATGCCCACCACGAACTGTGCGGCCAGCCCGGCGAGGCCGGTGCGCAGCGGCAGCAGCGCCGCCAGCTGCACCGTCGCCAGCAGGCTGAAGACGAGCGAATCGAGCACCATGCCGATGGCCAGCTGGACTCCGATCAATAGCATCGTACCCGGGCCGCCCTTGCGGAAGGTGCAGCGGTACAGCAGGACGATGAAGAGCGCGATCAGCAGCGCCTCGGCGCCCACGAACAGGCGCAGCGCCAGCTCCGCTCTTTCCGAACCTGCCCTGACGAGCGAAGGCGCCGGCGTAAACATGGTCGCGACCTGGGTGGCAGCCATGCCGATCGGATTGTGCAGATTGTCTCCACTCGTCCCGCGCACCCAGCGCGACGCCAGTTCCGAGATGGCGCAAATGCCACCGGCGGCAAGCGCCGCGCCGGCGTAGCGCGTGGCGGCAGGCGGCCGTTCATGGAAAGGGAGTGGGTGCATGTTTGCGTTATGATATGTCCAAAATGCAATTTTACGCGAGCCCCTGCGGCGTAGGAAGCGTCTGGCCGCCCGGCCATGACTTTCGGCACATGGAAAGCACTTCCGGGGCGGCCATAGAATGGCGCTGCTGGATTACCACTGCGCGCGCACTGCGCCTTGACAGGATTCGATGAGGAAAACGATGTTCGCCGGCCTGGCGCTGGCTGTTGCAGCCTTGCTTGTGCAGGCCCGGGCCGCGCCGCAACCGGAGCAGGTACCGGAACCGGAACCGCCCAAGGTGTTCGTGAACGCGGCGCGCGACTCGGAATGGCACAGTTACCGGCGCGCCTACCAGGCGGCCCGCTTCTTCGAACCTTATCTGCGCACCCGGCCGCTGATCCAGGCGCACATGCAGATCCGCCCCTTGCGGCCGGATGTCCCGATGGAGGGCCTGCGCGTGCAAATCGTGGGCGAGACGACGAACGTCGAGATTGCGGTCGACGAAATCGGCCGCGCCGTGCTGCCCATGCTCAAGACCGCGTTTGACGAGGATGCCGTGCTGCGCCTGAACCGCCAGAAGGGCCACTACGCTTTCAGCGGACGCTACTCGATCCGGGAAAAGGCCGACGGCATCTATCCGTCCGCCGAACTGCGCGCGGCGTGCGCACAGTTGATCGATGCGCAGCGTGTATCGGGCTACCGCTTCCGGCTGCTGGGCAAGCACTGCGCCGGCGTCAAATTCGTCTACCGCCTGTCCGGTGGGCCGCCGCGGGTGCTGCATCGCGACGCGGCCGGTACCGAGCGGCTGCTGCCGATGAGCGAAGGACAGCCTTTCGAGAACAATACGATGGGGCGGTACAAGGTCGCGCTCTACCGGTTTGCCGACTGGCCGGCCGATGGCGTGGTGTTCACCGAGACAAAGCCGGTCGCCCTCGGCACCCTGTACGAATAAGCGCAGGCAGTCGAGGCTGCAGTATCTACTCCACCAATACGGAGAGGTCCCGCCCTTCCACGGCGACAAGCCCCGCGTAGTCGGCCACATACACCCGCAGGATGTATTCGCCCGGCGTCAGCCCGCCCACCTTCCAGCTCCCCGGCAGCGCCTGCCCACCCTGCAGGGTATTACTCACCGCATACGCAAAGCGCGTGGTCTTGCTGCCATATACCGTGATCCCGCTGCTGTCTGCATACATCAGCTTTACTGCCTCCTGATCGCGCGGCAAGCGGTCGTACACCTGCGTGATCAAGGGCTGCTCGAAACCGGCCACCGGCGTGCCATCCGCCCGCAGCACCTGGTAGCCCAGCTTGTACAAGCCCAGGCGCCGGCGCGCCAGGTTGCCGTCCATCTGGTCATACGCATCGACCACGATGTTCACGTCGCCCATCGCGCGCTCGATGCGCAGCGGCTCGCCCTTGCGCCCCGCCTTGATGCGCCGCCCGCCACCGTCGTACAGGGCGATGCCGTTGATGGTCGGCGCGATCGTGTCGCGCAGGCCGATGAAAGGCAGCAGCAGCGGATTCGACGGCGCCCCGGCCGGGTAATGCTCCATGTGCACGTGCGCCATCGGGTTGATGGTGCCGAGCGCATCGCCCACCGCAAAGCGGGTGCCGCGCTGCACGCGCACGCGCTCGGGCTTGCCGCGCGCATCGAGCAGCAAATGGAAGCGCGGATCGAGCGCCTTGCCGTTGCTCTCGCGCCCCACGCGCATGTGGATGTACGACAGCGGCCCGACGCTCATGCCCTCGACCAGGTTGCCGAAGGCCCAGTTCGGATACGGGTCGCTGACTTTCGAGGGCACGATGGCCAGCACGCGCGCGCCGACGTCGGCGCGGATGTCCAGGCCCGCATGGAAGTGGTGGCGGCTCTCGCCATCGTAGCTGCCGCGCACCTCGCCCATCACGCCGACCACTTCGTGCACTTCGGTCTGCGGCCCCACCGGCCAGGGCATCGGCTCGGTGCGCGTGACCGGCGCCGCCGGCAGGGGTGTCGGTACCGCTTCGCCCGCGCGCGGCGCGGCCAGCGAGAACACGCGCAGCGCCTGGGCGTCGGCCACCACCAGGCTGCCATCGCGGCGCACGGCAATGCCGCGCGGCCCGAACAGGCGCACCGTGCCGTCGCTGCCATAGCTGGTTTCTGGCGGACGGTCGGTGTCAGGCAGCGCGTGATAGGTGAAGTCCGGCGCGATCTGGACGATGCGCCCGCCGGCGCCGCTGGACACGTACAGGTAGCCGTCTTTTGTCAGCGCCAGCCCGGCGGGCCGGGTCAGCACCGGCTTCGGCTCGCCGGGGATCGGCGCCGCGACCGTCGTCACCACGCCATCGAGGCCAATGCGGCGGACCGCGTTGTTGCCGGTATCGGCCACGAACAGCGTACCGCTCTTGTCGACCGCAATGCCGACCGGCGTGTCGAAGCCGGCCGTGGCGGCGGCGCCGTCCATCGCACCCGGCCGGCCATTCCCGGCCACCGTGGTCACCGTGCCGTCCGGGGCAATGCGGCGGATGCGGTCGTTGTAGGTGTCGGCGACAAACACGTTGCCGTCCCGGTCGACCGCCACGCCCACCGGGCCGTTGAAGCGCGCCGTGCGGCCGATGCCATCGAGGTAGCCGGGCTGGCCATCGCCGGCGAGCGTGGTCACGCTGCCGTCGCGCGCGATCTTGCGGATCGCGTGGTTGCCGGTGTCGGCCACGTACAGATTGCCGGCGCGGTCCAGCGCCAGCGCGGATGGGGTGTTGAAGGCAGCCGCCTCGCGCATGCCGTCGGCAAAGCCTTCGCGTCCGCCGGCGTAGGTGCCGACCACGCCGTCCGCACCGATGCGGCGGATGCGGTTGCTGTCGCCGCCATCGGCGATGAAGACGTTGCCCTTCACGTCGACCACCACGCCGAAGGGGTCGCTGAAGCGGCTGACGGCGCTGTCGCCATCGACCACACCGTTGATGCCGTCGCCGGCCAGCGGCGTCACGCGCGCCGTCCATGCGGGCTTTGTTGCCGCCTCGGGCAGCGGCAGCAAGGCGCGGCGCGGTGCGCTGGCGTCGCCGCTGTTTGTGAAGTACCAGGCCGCGCCGCCGCCCAGGAGAACGGCGCCTGCCAGCGCCGCGATGACCGTTATTCGTTTCACTGCTTACCGCCCGCTCGTTGCTGAACCCGGCAGTCTACCCGATCGGCCGGGTTTGCATTGGGGCCTCGCGCCTACCGTATGCCGCGCTCTGCCGGGAATCGCTACCATCGATTACAGCCGCCGACACCGTCGGGTCGCGGCGCCACTTCCACCAACCCAGGAGCACACATGGATTCGAACAACGAGAAGCCGGCCGATGGTGCGCAGCCATCGCGCCGACGCTTCGTCAGCACCGTCGCCACCGGTCTTGCCGCCTCGGCCGCCGCAGTCGCCACTTCCCCCGCCATGGCCCAGAGCGGCGATGCCGCGCCAGGCCAGCCGCCCGCCGGCCGCGCAAAGGATGCCGCCGCACGCTACCCGCGCCCGCCCTTCGCCGTGCAGTCGCAGCCCTGGCCCGCGCTGGCCAGCAAGATGAACCCGCGCCCCGACCACGGCGAAACCACCTACCGCGGCAGCGGGCGCTTGGCCGGGCGCAAGGCGCTCGTCACCGGCGGCGACTCGGGCATCGGCCGCGCCGCCGTCATCGCCTTTGCGCGCGAAGGCGCGGACGTGGCCATCAACTACCTGCCGGCCGAGGAAGCCGATGCGCGCGAAGTAGTAAAGCTGATCCAGGACGCCGGCCGCAAGGCGGTAGCCATTCCCGGCGACATCCGCGACGAAGCCTTTTGCCGCAAGCTCGTGGCCGAGGCGGTGCGCCAGCTGGGCGGGCTCGATATCCTGGTGAACAACGCGGCGCGCCAGCAGTCGCACGACTCCATCCT
Source organism: Massilia sp. BAP21 (assembly GCF_057801335.1). Taxonomy (NCBI): domain Bacteria; kingdom Pseudomonadati; phylum Pseudomonadota; class Betaproteobacteria; order Burkholderiales; family Oxalobacteraceae; genus Massilia; species Massilia sp. BAP21. The sequence goes on along the minus strand of NZ_CM173596.1, from coordinate 3,369,183 downwards.
CGATCTCACCAACGAGCAGTTCGACTGGACCTTCAAGACCAACGTGTATGCGATGTTCTGGATCACGAAGGCGGCGATCCCGCACCTGAAACAGGGCAGCTGCATCATCAACACCGCCTCGGTGCAGGCCTACAGCCCTTCCGAGAACCTGCTCGACTATGCATCGACCAAGTCGGCCCAGGTGGCATTCACCAAGTCGCTGGCCAAGCAGCTGGGCAAGAAGGGCATCCGCGTGAACGCGATCGCACCGGGGCCGATCTGGACGCCGTTGCAGGTCTGCGGCGGGCAGACGCCGGAAAACCTGAAGAAGTTCGGGGAAGAGTCGCCGATGGGCCGCCCGGGCCAGCCGGCCGAACTGGCGCTGGCGTTCGTGACGCTGGCGGCGGACGAGTCGAGCTACACGACCGGGCAGGTGTACGGCGTGGCCGGCGGCGCGGGGAATCCGTAAGCGCCGTCGCTACTACGGCAAGCATCGATGGCCGCGCGGGACGAGCGTCCTGGCGCGGCCGGCAAGGCTTGCAGGACGCGATCAGCGCTTGCGCAGCAGGCGCGTCAGCAGCGACGAGATCGAACGGGTCGGGATCAGTTTGCCCAGTGGGCCGGGGTGGTTGCAGCGCGAAGTGACGGTCATCTCTTTAGCCTCCGAAACATTACTTGGCAGAATAACTACACAGCTGAGTTTCTTCTGTGCGCCAGCGCGCATAGCGATATCTTAGGCATGCTCGAATGACGCTGCCGTGACAGGCAAACGCGCGCGCCCCGGCACGATTGAGCCATATCATGGGTGCCGCAAGGCCGGCCCCTATCCTCGACAGGCAAGCGCTTGCAACCATATTTTCCATACCGACCAGGGAGAACGAGATGGGCTACGCAGATCGTGACAAATATGGCATGTACAAGGACACCGGCAGCGCCGGTCCCGGCCCCTCGCTGATGGGCGCCGACACGCTGATCGGCGACAGCGTCGTCAACGGGGCGGAAGAAGACCTCGGCGACATCAAGGAAATCATGCTCGACATGAACAGCGGCCAGGTTGCCTACGCCGTGCTCGCCTTTGGCGGCTTCCTCGGCATGGGCGAAAAACTGTTCGCCGTGCCCTGGCAGGCCCTGCACCTCGACACCGTGAACAAGCGTTTCGTGCTGAACGTCGAGAAGGAACGCCTGAAAACGGCGCCCGGCTTCAACAAGGATTCCTGGCCAGACATGGCCGACGTCACCTGGGCTAACGGGATCCACAGTTTCTATGGCACCGACCCGGCCCGCGGCGGCGCCCCGACGATGGGGCCGGGCGTGGTCATGAGCGGAACGGTAGGCGGGCTGAGCGGCTCGGCCTCGAGCATGGGTGCGGGTGGCGGGCTGGGTGCCGGGCATGCGGGCAGCGGTACGGGTGCGGGTGGCAGCCTGGGCGCCGCCGGTGGAGGCACGATGGGCAGCGGCACCGGGATCAGCGACGATTCGGCGCTGGGCACCGGCGGTGGCGGCAGCATCGATCCACGTCCGGGCAACCTGGGCGACGACAAGGACCTGAGCAAGATCAGGGGCAGCAATATCGGCTGAGAATAGCCAGGCGAATTCGCCACCTGATGCGTGGCGAATTCGTTTCACAGGGCCTGCGGCCTGAACCGTACGGTGGGCACTCTGTGCCCACGCGAACGCCTGCGCCGTGTTGGCTTCTCACTGTGACGCAAGCCGCATCACGCCACCACAGCATCCAAAAGCGTCACGTTAGCGCCAACAATATCGCCGGCGTTCCGGAGCGAAGCATTCACGCAGCGGACGCTGGATGAGCACGTAACCGCGTGGGCACGGAGTGCCCACCGTACGGTCACTGCCGCTGGCCGAAAACGGCCTTAGCGGATCATCGACTCCCACACCTTCTGCAGCCGCTTCGCCGACACCGGCATCGGCGTCCTCAATTCCTGCGCAAACAAGGACACCCGCAACTCCTCCAGCATCCAGCGATACTCCGTCATGCGCGGGTCCAGGCTCTTGCCCGGCTGCTTGGAAATGCGCTGGTACTGGCTGGCCGCGTTCTGCCACTCCGCCATCAACTGCGCATCGCGCGATGGATTCCCGCGCAGCTTTTCCAGCCGCACGTTCATCGCCTTCAGGTAACGCGGGAAGTGCGCCAGCTGGCTATACTCGTTGTCGGCAATGAAGCGCTTGTGCACCAACGCCTGGAGCTGCGCCTGCATGTCGGCCGCCACCGGCGCAGCCAGCCCATTCAAGCGCTTCGGCATGCCATGGAACTCGGCCAGGATCGACCCCACCAGGCGCGCGATCTCGTTGATCAGCAAGCCGATGCGCCCCTTGCCCTCGTCCTTGCGCTTGTTGAACGAGGCCGCATCGTGCGGCAGCGGGTCCTGCAGGCAGGCGATGTCGATCGCCTTCTGGATGATCTGGTCGCGCAGCTCCTCCTGCGAACCCACGGTCATGAACTGCATGCCCATGCCCTGCAGTCCCGGGATGTTCTTCTCGGCGAACTTCAATTGGTCCTTCAACTGCAGCGCAAACAGCCGGCGCAGGCCGATGCGGTGAGTGCGCGCCGCCACGTTCGGATCGTCGAAGACCTCGATGTCGCAATGCGTGCCCTTGTCGACTAGGGCCGGGAAGCCGATCAGCGTCAGCTTGCCCTGCTTGATCTCCAGCAGTTCCGGCAGCTCGCCGAAGCTCCAGCTCGTCAAGCCGGTGTGCTGGCTGACCACAGGCGCCGCAGCCGCAGCAGGCGTATTCCCGCCCTTCCCCTTGCCCTGAGCAGGCGCAGGTGCAGCCGAGGCAGCGGCAGGAGCGGCAACCGGCGTCGATGGCGCCTTGCCCTTGCCCCAGCTCGCCGGCGTCGCCACGGCAGGCCGCAGACCGCCCACGGCCGCCGGCGCCGCTTCCGCCATCTTCTGGAAACTCTCGCGCGCCTGGCTGCCCAGTTCCGCCTGCAGGGTGGCGAGATTGCGCCCCATGTCCAGCTGGCGCCCATGCTCGTCGATCACCTTGAAGTTCATGAACAGGTGGGCCGGCAGGGTCTCCAGTTTGAAGTCGCCGGTCAGCACGTTCACGCCGGTCTCGGCACGCACGTCCGCAATCAGCACGTCGATCAGGTCGCCGCGACCGAACACGCCGGCCGCATGGATACGCTCGACGAAGCGCGCCGCGTAATCCGGCAGCGGCACGCAGTGGCGGCGCAGCTTCTGCGGCAGGGACTTCAGCATCAGGTGCACGCGCTCCTTCAGCATGCCCGGCACCAGCCAGGCCGCGCGCTCCTGCGGAATCTGGTTCAGCGCGAACAAGGGCACCGACAGCGTCACGCCATCGCGCACACTGCCCGGCTCGAAGTGATAGGACAGGCCCATCTCGATGCCGGTCACGTTCATCGTCTTCGGGAACAGCTCGGTCGTCACGCCGGCCGCCTCGTGGCGCATCAGTTCTTCGCGGTTCAGGTACAGCAGCTTCGGGTTGTCGCGCGAGGCGTCCTTGTACCACTTCTCGAAGCCGGCGCCGTTCACCACGTCCTTCGGAATCTCGGCGTCATAAAACGCGGCGATCAGCTGGTCGTCCACCAGCACGTCCTGGCGGCGCGACTTGTGCTCGAGGTTCTCGATCTCCTTGATCAATTTCAGGTTGTGCGCGTAGAAGGGCTGGCGCGTGTCGTAGTCACCGGCGACGAGCGCATCGCGGATGAAAATCTCGCGCGCTTCATAAGGGTTGTGCAGCGCGTAGTTGATGCGCCGGCCGCTGTAGACCACGATGCCGTACAGGGTCGCGCGTTCCAGCGCGCTCACCTGCGCCGGACGCTTTTCCCAGCGCGGCTCGCCCCAGGATTTCTTCAGCAGGTGCCCGCCGATCTTTTCCAGCCACTCGGGCTGGATTTGCGCCACGGTGCGCGCGTACAGGCGCGTGGTCTCGACCAGTTCGGCCGCCATGATCCACTTGCCCGGTTTCTTCACCAGCGAAGAACCCGGCCACACGTGGAACTTGATGCCGCGCGCGCCCAGGTAACCGGCGCCCGGCTCGTCCTCGCCCTTGAAGCCGATGTTCCCCAGCAGGCCGGTCAACAGCGCCAGGTGCAATTGGTCGTAGGTGGCGGCGGCCGCGTTCAGGCGCCAGCCCTGCTCGCGTACGATGGTCAGCAATTGCGAATGCACGTCGCGCCACTCGCGCAGGCGCACCTGCGACAGGAAGTTGGCGCGGCAGTTTTCCTGCAACAGGCGGTTCGACTTCTTGTGCGCGATGGCGTCTTCGAACCAGGCCCAGATCTTCAGGTAGCTGTTGAACTCGGACTTCTCGTCGGCGAACTTCTTGTGCTTTTCGTCGGCCTGCTGCTGGTATTCCATCGGCCGGTCGCGCGGGTCCTGCACCGACAGGGCCGAGGCGATGATCAGCATCTCGTTCAGGCAGTCGTTGTCGACGGCGGCCAGGATCATGCGGCCCACGCGCGGGTCGAGCGGCAGGCGCGCGAGCTTGCGGCCGAGCGGCGTCAGCTCGTTGGTGTCGTCGACGGCGCCGACTTCCTGCAGCAACTGGTAGCCGTCGGCGATCGCGCGGCCCTGCGGCGGCTCGATGAAGGGGAAGGTCTCGACATCCGTCAGGTGCAGCGACTTCATGCGCAGGATGACGGCCGCCAACGACGAGCGCAGGATTTCCGGCTCAGTGAACTTCGGCCGCTGCAGGAAATCGTCTTCCTCGTACAGGCGGACGCAGACGCCATCGGCCACGCGGCCGCAACGGCCGGCGCGCTGGTTCGCGGCCGACTGCGCGATCGGTTCCACCTGCAGCTGCTCGACCTTGTTGCGGAAGCTGTAGCGTTTTACGCGCGCCAGGCCCGCGTCGACCACATAGCGGATGCCGGGCACAGTCAGTGAGGTCTCCGCCACGTTGGTCGCCAGGACGATGCGGCGCGCATTCGTGGTGCGGAATACCTTGTCCTGCTCTTCCACCGACAAACGCGCGAACAGCGGCAGGATCTCGACGTGCGGCGGATGCTGCTTGCGCAAGGCTTCGGCGCAGTCACGGATCTCGCGCTCGCCCGGCAGGAAGACCAGCACGTCGCCCTGGCCGATACGGCACAGTTCATCCACGCCATCGACCACGGCATCGATCAGGTCGCGCTTGTCGCGCGCCTGCTGCGCCTTCGGTGCGGGCTTGTTGTCGACGCCGCCGCCCACCACGACCGGGTCGCGGTCGACCGGGCGATAACGCACCTCCACCTTGTACAGGCGGCCCGAGACCTCGATGACCGGCACCGCCGGCTTGCCTTCCTGGGCGAAGTGGCGCGCGAAGCGCTCGGCGTCGATGGTCGCCGAGGTGATGATGATCTTCAGGTCCGGACGGCGCGGCAGCAGCTGCTTCAGGTAGCCGAGCAGGAAGTCGATGTTCAGGCTGCGTTCGTGCGCCTCGTCGATGATGATGGTGTCGTAGGCGCGCAGCAGCGGGTCGGTCTGGGTTTCGGCCAGCAGGATACCGTCGGTCATCAGCTTCACCGAGGCGCCCGGCTGCAGGGTGTCGTTGAAGCGCACCTTGAAGCCCACGTGCTCGCCCAGCGGCGAGCCGAGTTCCTGGGCGATGCGTTTCGCGGTCGACGACGCGGCGATACGGCGCGGCTGGGTATGGCCGATCAGCGCGTTCTCGCCGCGGCCCAGCTCCAGGCAGATCTTCGGCAGCTGCGTGGTCTTGCCGGAACCGGTCTCGCCCGAGACGATCACGACCTGGTGCTCCATCAGCGCCTTGGCGATCTCGGCGCGGCGGCCCGATACCGGCAGGTCTTCGGGATAGCTGATCGGCGGCAGCGGATTGCGCACGCGCGGCGCGCGCGGCGCCCTGGCGTCGTCGCGCGGTGGACGTGGCGCACGTTCGGCGCGCTCGCCCTGCGGTGCACGCTCGGCACGCTCGCCCTGCGGCTGGCGCGGCTCGCGCGGCTGCCCGTCCTGCGCCGGCTTGCCCTGCGCACCACGCTCGTTCTGCGGCCGCGGCGCACGCTGCGCGCGGCGTTCGCCCTGCTCGCCTCCCTTCACTTGCGCACCGCCCTCGCCCGCATGCCGGCGCTCGCCCTTCGTCTGCAAACGCCCGTCCGGCGTCTGCGTCATCGGCGCACGCAACTCGCCGCCGGCGCGCTCGCGCCGCGGGTTCGATTCGGATGGAGAAGATGCTGCGCGCGCCGCGTCCGGCGAAGGCTTGTTACTCTGTTCAGACATTGTTTTTACGAGGTATTTGGTGCGCAAGTCGCGCAGCGAATTATAATGCGGCAAATGGAAAACCCTACCCAATTCGTCCAGTGGCTGCGCTCTGTCGCGCCGTATATTCATGCATTTGGCGGCAAGACTTTCGTCGTCGCTTTCCCGGGTGAACTCGTGGCCGCCGGCGCCCTGCCGGTGCTGGCGCAAGACCTGTCCCTGCTGGTCGCACTCGGCATCCGCATCGTGCTGGTGCACGGTTCGCGGCCGCAGGTGGCCGAGCAGCTCGGCCTGCGCAATGTCGAAGGCCGCTTCCACAACGGCGTGCGGATCACCGACACCGCCGCCATGGAATGCGCCAAGGAAGCCGCGGGCGAACTGCGTCTCGACATCGAGGCCGCCTTCAGCCAGGGCTTGCCGAACACGCCGATGTCGAACGCCCAGATCAGCATCGTGTCGGGTAACTTCGTGATCGCCCGCCCGCTCGGCGTGATCGATGGCGTCGACTTCGAGCTCACCGGCATGACGCGCAAGATCGCGGCCGACAAGATCGCCCCGATCCTGCAGACCGAGGACAACCTGGTGCTGCTGTCGCCGCTGGGCTTCTCGCCGACCGGCGAGGTGTTCAACCTCACCATGGAAGACGTGGCCGCCTCGGCCGCCATCGCCCTTCATGCCGACAAGCTGATCTACATTACCGAAACGCCGATGATGACGGATGCCGCCGGCGCCGAGATCCGCGAACTGTCGTCGCACCAGGCCGAAGCCGTGCTGCAGGCCGGTTTCCTGCCGCAGGACGCCTCGTTCTACCTGCAGCATGCGGTCAAGGCCTGCAACAGCGGCGTCGACCGCGCCCACATCGTGCCCTTCCAGATGGACGGCTCGGCCCTGCTCGAACTGTTCACCCACGACGGCGTGGGCACCATGATCAGCCACGAAAACCTGGAAAGCCTGCGCCAGGCCACAATTGAGGACGTCGGCGGAATTATCAAGCTCATCGAACCGCTGGAAGCCGACGGCACGCTGGTCTACCGCGGGCGCGAGCTGATCGAGCGCGAGATCGAGCAGTTCTCGGTCATCGAGCACGACGGCGTGATCTTCGGCTGCGCGGCCCTGTATCCCTTCCCGGACGCGAAGATGGGCGAGATGGCCTGCCTGACCGTGAACCCCGACGTCCAGGCCCAGGGCGACGGCGAGCGCATCCTGAAGCACATGGAAAACCGCGCGCGCGCCGCCGGGCTGACCAAGCTGTTCGTGCTGACCACGCGCACCGCGCACTGGTTCAAGAAGCGCGGCTTCCAGCCGGCCACCGTCGACGACCTGCCGAAGGACCGCGCCCACATGTATAACTGGCAGCGCAAGAGTCAGATTTTCATCAAGACTTTATAATCGCTGTTTTTACATCGAACATCAGGAGCACGACCATGGCCCGCACCGTTAATTGCATCAAACTCAAGAAGGAAGCCGAAGGCCTGGATTTCCCGCCCGTGCCAGGCGAAATGGGCAAGAAGCTCTACATGCAGGTTTCGAAAGAAGCCTGGCAGGCATGGCTGAAGCACCAGACCATGCTGATCAACGAAAACCGCCTGAACCTGGCCGACGACCGCGCGCGCAAGTACCTGGCCACGCAGATGGAAAAGCACTTCTTCGGCGAAGGCGCGGACCAGGCGGTTGGCTACGTGCCGCCGACCGCGTAATCAGAGATCGAGTCCCAGCTGCTCGCCCCCTTCGGGCGGGTAGATGATGCGGGTGCCCTCCACCTGCGCGAACGGCGTCAGCTTGTGCGGACGCCGTTTTTGTTTACCGATGATGTCTTCCACCTCCACGCCGCGCACCAGCAGCGCATCGCCCACCAGCGAACGGTGGCAGCGCCAGGGCACGGCTTCGGCGCACATCAGGGCGCAGCGGGTTGTTTCGGCCAGGTCAACCACCAGGTCGACGTTCCTGTTGAATTCCGGCGTCTGCATGTAGTCTGCGTAGCCCTGGAACGAGGTATTGCGCCAGCCGCCGTTGGGCGAATCCGGACGCGGACGGCGCAGCCCGCCCAGGCCGGGAATCTGTCGGTAGCCGATGCCGGCTTCCTTCAGCGAGGCCGGCAACTGGTCTTGCCCGAACTGCGGATTGTGGCGCGACTTGGGAACGGTGCGGATATCGAGCACGCATTCGACCTCGTTCAGGCGCAGCAGTTCGATGAATTCCTCGATGGACTGGTTCGAATGGCCGATGGTGCAGACGGTGTGCGTGCTCACGTGGGTCTCCGTAGGGTGGACGGCTTCGCCGTCCACGCGTTCAAACCAAAGAAGCACCGTGGTAAAGCATGCGCAGGTCGAACGCGTGGACGGGAGACCCGTCCACCCTACACGAAACCAATACTTGAGCGGCGCAGCCTAGTTGATGCTCTCGGCGGCGCGCTTCGATACAGGCGTCTTCACCGGCGCCCTGTAGCGCAGCACCACACCCTGCGCCAGCACCAGCGCCATGTACCCCACCAGCTCGCACAACTCTTCCAGCACCTGCGAATGCGCCACCCAATCGCGCGCAAACGCCGGCACATGTCCTTCCCCGAAGGTCGAGCCGAGCGCGGCGCCAAGCACCACGAGCACGCACATCCAGGGGAAGCCGCCGCCCACGATCACCCGCTTCAGGTAACGGTGCACGCCATGGCGCCAGCCAACGACCAGGGACGCCAGCACCAGCAAGCCGGCAATCGCCGGCACCAGCGGCCGGTAAGGCAGCACGCGCGACGAAAACACCGGCCCTTCGGGTCCGAAGCCCAGCGGCGGCAGGAACACGGCGCCCCAGCTCAGTTCACGGCTGGCCAGCAGGAACCAGACCGGCACTGCGCACAGGCCCAGCATGGCGGCGCCGCCCTTCGAGCCGCGCCGCCAGGCACGGCCGGCCAGCACCAGGCCGGCCAGCAAGACCACTACCTGGGCATTTTCGATGATCCCGTTTTCGAAGCTCCACGCCAGCGGAATGACGAGCGACAGCGGATAACAGAGCAACAGGCACAGCAGCAAGATGCGCTGCAGGCGCACGGACGAATTCATTTGCATGAAGGAGTACGCCGGATCAGGCTTCTACCGTACGCGCACCGGCCAGCGCCGGCGCCTTGAAGCGCAGCAGTACGCTTTGCGCCGTCACCATCGCCAGGTAGCCCACGCATTCGGCCATCTCTTCCAGCACTTCCGAACGCTTGACCAGGTCACGTGCAAAGCTGGGCAGATGCCCCTCCCCGATGGTCGAACCGAGCGCGGCGCCGAGCACGATGAGCACGCACAGCCAGGGGAAGGCGCGGTGCGCGACGATATTCTTGAGGTGGCGATGCACGCCGCGGCGCCAGCCGATGACCAGGGAAGCCAGCACCAGCAAACCGGCCACGAAGGGGACTGCCGGCCGGTAGGGCAGGATGCTCGACGAGTAGACCGGACCGTCGGGGGTAAAGCCCAGCGGCGGCAGGAACACGGCGCCCCAGCTCAGTTCGCGGCCGGCCAGGATCATCCAGATCGGAATCGCGCACAGGGCCAGCGCCGAGCGCACATCGTTCGGGCCGCGCAGCCAGGCGCGCGCGGCGAAGAACAGGCCGGCCAGCAAGACCACGACCTGGGTATTTTCCACGACCCCGTTTTCCCAGCCCCAGGCCACCGGCACCATGCGCGAGAGCGGGTAGCAAAGAAAGAGGCACAGCAACAGGAAACGCTGGAGATAGATCCGGCGCGGGTCGATCCGGTCGAATTGGGCGGAAAGTGGATTCATGGATAAAAGGAAGGAATCGGCAGGCCGAAGAGCCCGCCAAAAAATGACTGGTCAGTCACTAAACCCGCCAATATACACGATTCATTCGGAGGCTTCACATCGACTTGCGCCTCGGCAAGCATCAGGAAAGCAACAGCCTTCCCGAAGCCGGCACGGTCTTACATCTTGCGACACTGGCGCAGCTCGCAGCGCGCCATGAACACCTTGCCGTCGGCACATTGCATGCGGTAGACCTCGACCGGCCCTTCCGCGGTGATCAGGCCGGCGCCGCTGCTTCCGATGCAGGCATGTTGCCGCGCCAGCTGCTCGACCGTGTTCGAAGACACGCCCACCCGGTAGGGAACGCGCTCGATCGGCACGCCATTCGCGTCGGCCAGGCCCGCCGCGGGAGCACGGTTGACTGGCGCCGGCGCCGCGGCCGTGGGCATGGGACTGGACCTGAACATCGCGCAGCCACCCACCAGGACCAGGGCCGCCAGCGCCAGCAGTCGTTTCATCGCGTCTCCGTGGAATGAACAGTCAGGATCAGAAGGACAGGGTCTTGACGCCGTCGGCGGTGCCGAGCAGGCAGACGTTGGCGCCGCGCTGGGCGAACAGGCCGACCGCGATCACGCCGACGATGCCGTTGATCTGCGTTTCTAGCGCCACCGGATCGGCGATCGCCAGGCCGGCCACGTCGATGATCTCGCCGCCGTTGTCGGTGATGAAAGCGTCGGTGCTGCCTGGCTTGGTGCGCAGGCGCGGCTGGCCGCCGAGCGCCGCCAGCCGGCGGATCACGGCCGCGCGCGCCATCGGGATCACTTCTACCGGCAGCGGGAAGTTGCCGAGCGTCGGCACCAGTTTCGAGCCGTCGGCGATGCACACGAATTGCTTCGACACCGAGGCGACGATCTTTTCTCGCGTGAGCGCCGCGCCGCCGCCCTTGATCATCGCGCCTTCGTCGGTGATCTCGTCGGCGCCGTCGATGTAGACGGCAATCGATTCGACCTCGTTCAGGTCGAACACCGGAATGCCGTGGCCGCGCAGGCGCGCCGCGGTGGCTTCCGACGATGCGACGGTGCCCTTGATGCGGTCCTTGATCTTCGCCAGCTCGTCGATGAAGAAGTTGGCCGTCGAGCCGGTGCCCACGCCGATGATTTCGCCTTCGACCACGTAGTCGATGGCGGCGCGTGCAACGGCTTGCTTGAGTTCGTCCTGAGTCATGATGATTCGCCTGGATTGGTAATGGATAAATCGGTAATGAAGGTGACATTTTAACGGATCGCCCTACCCTCGCTCCGCCTTTCGGCCACCTTTCATCGCCCGCGCCCGGCTGGCGGCGTGCATATCCGATTTCGCGACATGCATACCCATAATGCATTGCCGAAACAACAAAAATCTTCGACACTGTTCAAAATTAATCTCTGGCATCGGATTGTGACAGGCAGAACCGAATGAAGATCTTCACGAAGAAACGGGTCATCGTGGCCGCCCTCCTCCTCGGCGCCGGCGCCGTGGCCCTGGCCGTCGCCAGCCGCGGCAAGGAGCCGAAGGTGCCGCCGCTGGCCTACCGCGTGGCCACCGTCGATACCGGCAGCATCACCCACACCGTCACCGCCACCGGCACCATCAACCCGGTTGCGCTGATCAACGTCGGCTCGCAGGTCTCGGGCACGGTGGTCGAGCTGAAGGCCGACTTCAACGACCGCGTGAAGAAGGGGCAGGTGCTGCTGAAGCTCGACCCCACCATCTTCAACGCCCAGGTCGGGCAGGCGCGCGCCAGCCTGGCCTCGAGCCAGGCCTCGCTCAGCCTGGCCCAGTCCAACTACGAACGCAACCGCCAGCTGGTGGCGCAGAATTTCGTGTCCGGCTCGGCGCTCGACCAGTCGCGCCGCGAGCTCGACGTGGCACGCGCCAACATCCTGCTGGCCAAGGCCCAGGTCGACCGCGCCCAGGCCGACCTCGACAACAGCGTGATCCGCAGCCCGATCGACGGCGTGGTCATCAAGCGCACCATCGACCTGGGCCAGACCGTCGCCGCCTCGTTCAACACGCCGAACCTGTTCCAGATCGCCCAGGATCTCACCAAGATGCAGATCGACACCAGTGTCTCGGAAGCCGACGTCGGCGCACTCAAGAGCGGCCTGGCCGGACGCTTCGTGGTCGACGCCTATCCGAACCGCGAGTTCAACGCCACCATGCGCCAGTTCCGCCTGGCGCCGAACGTGGTGCAGAACGTGGTCACCTACAACGTCGTGCTCGACGTCGACAACACCGACGAACTGCTGAAACCCGGCATGACGGCCCAGGTGCGCCTGGTGGTCGACAACCGCCCCAAGGCGCTGCGCATCCCGACCGCGGCGCTGCGTTTCCGCCTGTCCGACGAGGAGCAGGAAAAGGAGCGCAAGGCCGAGCGTGAAAAGCAGGATGCGAACAAGACCGTGGCTGCGGCCCCGGCCGCGGCGCCGGACGATGACCTGGCGCTGCAGGACCGCAGCGACACGGCGCGCGTCTTCAAGATCTACAAGCTCGACGCCCGCAACCAGCCCAAGCCGGTGGACGTGCGCATCGGCCTGTCGAACTTCCGCTATACCGAGATCGTGAGCGGCGACCTGAAGGCCGGCGAGCGCGTGGTCACGCGGTCGCTGGCGCCTAGCCAGGGCATGTGATGCATCAGGCCCTGATTGACATCCGCGCCGTCACCAAGAGCTATTTTTCCGGCAGCGTCGAAACCCCGGTGCTGTTCGGCGTCGACCTGCAGGTCGGGCGCGGCGACTTCATCGCGGTGATGGGGCAGTCGGGCTCCGGCAAGTCGACCCTGATGAACATCCTTGGCTGCCTGGACCAGGCGACCGGCGGCGACTACCTGCTCGATGGCGCCGACACGCGCGCCCTGAGCCGCGCCCAGCTGGCCGAGATCCGCAACCGCACCATCGGCTTCGTGTTCCAGAGCTTTAACCTCATCAAGCGCATGAGCGTGGCCGAGAACGTGGCGCTGCCGCTGATCTACGCCGGCGTGCCGCGCGCACGCGCACTGGCCAAGGCCGCGACCGAACTCGAACGCGTGGGCCTGGCCGGCTTCGGCAAGCGCACGCCGAACCAGCTCTCGGGCGGCCAGCAACAGCGCGTGGCGATCGCGCGCGCCCTGGTGGGCGACCCGCCGCTGATCCTCGCCGACGAGCCGACCGGGAACCTCGACACGCAAACCAGCGACGAGATCATGCGCGGGTTCCAGGCATTGAACCGCGAGCGCGGCATCACCATCGTGCTGGTCACCCACGAACCCGACATCGCCGCCTGGAGCCGGCGCCTGGTGCGCCTGAAGGATGGCCGCGTGCTGTACGACGGCCCGGCCGGGGAAGGCTTGCGCCAGCTGGCCGCCAGCCATGAGCACCTGGCGCATGCGCCAGGCCAGGGGAGCAATGCATGAAGCTCCTGCAAGTGATCGTCGAAGCCTTCCGCTCGATGGCGGCAAACCGCCTGCGCACCGCCTTGACCATGCTCGGCATCGTGATCGGCATCGCCTCGGTGGTGCTGATGCTGGCCCTGGGCGACACCATGCAGCGCTTCATCGCCAAGGAACTGCAGGCGCTGGGCACCAACATGGTCTACGTGTTCCCGGGCGGCGACCGGACCCAGGCCGAGCGCATGCGCAGCGGCGCCGCGCCCTCGCTGACGCTGGCCGACGCCGAGGCCCTTGGCCGCCTGCCGAGTTTGTCGGGCGCCGCGCCCGCGCTGCAGGGCAGCTTCAAGCTCGCCGCCGGCAACGAGACGTCGTCGAGCCTGGTGTTCGGCGTGACGCCGGCCATGTTCAAGATCCGCAACTGGAAGATCGACCAGGGCAGCATGTTCACCGACGACGACGTGCGCGCCGCCTCGCGCACCGTGGTCATCGGCCAGAAGGTGGCCGACCAGTTCTTCTACCGTCTCGACCCGCTGGGACGCTACCTGCGCATCGAGAACGTGGCGTTCCAGGTGGTGGGCGTGCTGCAGGGCGAAGGGCGCCAGATCGACGGCGGCGACTTGTCGGAGATGGTGCTGGTGCCGATCACGGCGGCGCGCGCCTACATGGTGCGCGGGCCCTTCCCCGACAACGTGCACTACATCGCCGCCCAGGGCCGCTCGGAAGCGCTGATGAACGACGCGGTCGAGGACATGAAGGAAGCGCTGCGCGACCGCCACCGCATCAAGCTCGACGACCCGGACGACTTCCGCGTGCAGAACATGGCGACCTTCGCCGCCACCGGCGCCAAGATCAGCACGGGCATTGCCCTGCTGCTGGGCGTGATCGGCGGGATTTCGCTGCTGGTGGGCGGGATCGGCATCATGAACATCATGCTGGTCTCGGTGACCGAGCGCACCCGCGAGATCGGCATCCGCATGGCCATCGGCGCCAAGCCGCGCGACATCCTGCTGCAGTTCCTGGTCGAGGCGGTGGTGATCTGCCTGGCCGGCGCCGCGGTCGGCATCGCGATTGCGGCGGCCGGCGCGGCGGCCGTTACCGCCTTTGCCGACTTCGAGGTGGCGGTCGGCCTGAAGGCCGTGATCGTGGCCTGCGCCTTTGCCAGCGCGGTCGGCGTGTTCTTCGGCTTTTATCCGGCGCGGCGGGCCTCGCGCCTGCTGCCGGTCGATTGCCTGCGCCACGAATAATTATCCAACAACGAACCTGGGGATCTGCATGCGCTTCACACTGCTTTCGCGCCGTACCTTCATCGCCGCCCTGGCCGCCGGCGCCGCCCTGCCGCTCACGCAAGCGCTGGCCGCGCCCTTCGCCTCGGAACGCATCACGGTGCGTACCGAAGGTTCCGGTCCGGACGTGGTCCTGATCCCCGGCCTGAATTCCTCGCCGCGCACCTGGGCCTCGACGGTCGCCGCCGTGCCGGGCTACCGCTACCACCTGGTGCAGGTGTCAGGCTTCGCCGGCCAGCCAGCAGGCGCCAACAAGGAAGGCAACGTGGCCGCGCCGGTGGCCGACGAAATCGCGCGCTACATCAAGGAAGCGGACCTGAAGGGGCCGGCCGTGATCGGCCACTCGATGGGCGGCACCATCGGCATGATGCTGGCCGCGCGCCATCCGGACAGCTTGTCGCGCCTGATGGTGGTCGACATGTTCCCCTATCTCGGCATGTTCTTCGCCGGGCCGGGCGCGGGCCCCGACAAGGTGGCGGCGGTGGCAGACCAGGTTGCCGCCGGCATGCGCGCGGCCTCGCCCGAGCAACGCCGTACGAATGCCAACGCCACCATCGCCGGCATGGTCGACACCGAATCGATGCGCGCCGGCGCGGTGAGCGATTCAATGAGCAGCGACGCCGACGTGAGCATCCGCGCGTACCGCGAGCTGATCGTCACCAACCTGATTCCCGAGCTGGCGAAGATCACGGTGCCGGTGACGGTGCTCTACGTCCAGCCCAAAACGGTGCCGATCCCGGCCGCCCAGTTCGACGCCGCCTACAGGGGCGCGTATTCGCCGGTCAAGGCGCTCACCCTGACCCGCATCCCGGACAGCGCCCACTTCATCATGTGGGACCAGCCGGCGCGCTTCCAGGCGGAGATGAAGACCTTCCTGAACGCGCAGTAAGGCAAGCCGCGGGCTGCCATGTATTCACATGTTTTCGTCGGCGTCGCTGATTTCGAACACGCCCTGTCGTTCTATACGGCGCTGATGGACGTCCTCGGCAATCCCTGCGCTTCTGCGACCGCGAACGGCCATGGGCGGGCTGGCAATCTGAGCCGGGGCCGCGTCCCCTGTTCCTGATCGGCGCGCCGTATGACCGGATGGCGCATGCCGCGGGCAATGGCCAGATGGTGGCATTCATGGCCGCCAGCTGGGCGGTGGTGGACGCGGCGCATGAGGCGGCGATGCGGCATGGCGGCGCAACGGAAGGCGCACCTGGCCTCAGGCTGGAATACCACGCGCATTATTACGCGGCCTATGTCAGGGACCCGGACGGCAACAAGCTGTGCGTCGTGTGCCATGAACCAGAATCAGCCTGACTGGAGTCGATTCCTTTCATATTCATCTGTATTCGCGGATATTCATCTTTCAAGTCATGCATGAATGGCAAAGAATATGACTTTCCCATCAATAAAAGGAAAGCTGATCATGAATTTTGGCGAACGACTGAAACAGATCCGAACCGAGAAAGGACTCACCCAGCCGCAGTTTGCGCAGGCGGCAGGCATCGAGCAATCCTATTTGTCGAAACTGGAAAACGATAAATCCGTGCCCTCGGCCGAGATGTTTTCCACCATCCTCGCCGGCCTGGGGATGGATGAGGCAAGCTTCCTGAAGGAGGTCGACAGGGACGTGCTGTCGACGACGCTCAACCATATTCCCGCCGTGACCCGGTTCACCACGGTGGCAAGCGCCACCCAACTGAAGGATTCGAAGAAGTGGCTGGTCGGTTCCGGCGCAGCCTGGCTACTCGGCTTTGCCCTGATGCTGGCCGCGAATGACGGCATTTTCTTTTCCAACAAAATCTACAAATACACCTCGCCCGGCGTGATTCTCAACGGCGAGCCGGAAAACATCTTCGAGAAGCACGACGAAATCGTGGCCCTGAAGATGGCGGCCGGCCTCCTGACGCAACCGGAAACGTCGAAGCAGATGGCGGCCTTCCGCAGCGACCGGGCGCGGCCCATGACCGTGGAGTGGCCGGAGAGCCGCGGCACCGTATATAGCGAGCCGGCGCAAAACGGCCGCCGCCGCTTCGACCTGATCGATACCAGATATGTGCAGGCGCCCGCTAACCGCCTGCTGCAATACATCGGCGCGATCGTGCTGGCCAGCGGTTTCATTGGCTTGTTCCTGGAATGGCGCCTGCGCCGCCTGAAAACCAAGTTGCGTTGATTCGCCAACCAGAGGAGAAACCATGTCACAGATTCGCACTTTTCTTACCGGCGCAGCCACCATGGCAGCCGCCCTGGCCGCCATCGTCACGCTCACCGGCGCCAGGACGCCTGCACGCCATGAGACCTTCGACGAGATTACCGTGGGCCGCATCAACATCGTCGAGCCGGACGGCACCAAGCGCATCATCCTGTCGAACAAGGCGCAGTTCCGTTCTCCCAGACTTACTCAAAGCTAAGCATAGTTAACTTTTCGCTGGATTCCTGCTTCACTGGGGCCGGTTTCGCTCTGTACATCAAGCACAGGGCCAGCGCATTCCCCTCCACAGGCCGACACGGTGGAACTCACCGCCATGTTTCTTAGGTTGATTGCCGCATTGACGTCGCGATCATGGTGCGTTGCGCATCCAGGGCAGGTCCACTGGCGTACATCGAGGCTGAGTGCATCAAACTTGCAACCACAGCACGAACAGGTCTTGCTGCTGGGGTACCAGCGATCGATGACGATTACCTGGCCACCGCGCCGCACCGCTTTGTACACGAGCTGGCGGCGCAGTTCGGCAAAGCCCATGTCGGCAATCGCGCGTGACAGGCACCGGTTGCCGAGCATGCCCTTGACGTGCAGATCCTCGATGCCGATGGTGTGAAAGCGCCGGGTGATACTTGCGCTGAGCTGGTGCAAGCCGGTTGCGCGCACGTTGGCGATCCTGGCGTGCAAGCGAGCCAGTCTGGCTTTTGTCTTCTTGCGATTGCACGAACCTTTTACCTTGCGCGACAGAGCACGTGACAGGCGGCGCAGGCGATCCAGCAATGTTTGCAGTGCTTTTGGCCCAACAACTTTCTCTCCCGTCGACAAGGTGGCCAGGTGCGTCACTCCGAAGTCGATGCCGACCACGCTTTGGTTTTCGGCTGGCGGCAGCTGTGCGTCGGAGATGTCAATGCTGATGCTGGCGTACCAGTGGTCGGCCGTGCGTGAAACGGTCGCAGAGACAATCCGTCCTATATAGCGCAAGGTCTCACGCATCCTCAGCCATCCGAGTTTCGGAATACGGATGCGTTTGCCATCGACCTGGAACTGGTCGTTGGTCAATGTGAACCGGTCGTTGCCACCCTTGCGCCGGAACTTCGGGTAGCGTGCCCGTTTCTCGAAGAAATTCTGGAAAGCGCGACCCAGTTGCATGATCGCCATCTGTGGCGCATTCTTTGTCACTTCCAGCATCCACGGGAATTGCGTGCGCTTGATGGCGTTAAGATGGCGCCGTAGCGCCGCCTCGTTTGGCTTGGGCAAGGCTGGGTCGAGTTTGCACGCTTCTAATTGCCGCCCCCATTCGGCCAGTGCCCAGTTGTAGGCGAACCGCGCGGTCCCGGCTGCACGCGCCAGATACGTTGCCTGCACTTTATTGGGGTTGAGCCGAATTCGATGGGCCAGGATCATCGCGCCTCCTTTACCCCATGTTTGACACCGTCGTTCAGTTTCGGGTTCCGATGACTGCGCCTGTCATACAGCTGGCCAGAACAAGTGCTTTTATGGGTGGTAATGAGGGGAACAAACTTATCCATCTTGGATAAGTTTGCGTATGTTTAGACAAATTTCCGGTTGCTGCTAAACACCCTCTGCCGCCTTCCTATCATGAAGGTTCGTCGACGTGGTCCTGAATGGCGACGACGACAGAGAGGTGGTGGCGACCGTGCACAACGGCGGCGACCGATTCCGGAAGACGACCTGCCGCGCATCTTCGAACCGCTGTGCCGCGCATCGACCTCATCGGCCACCTCACACCAGGCACGCGACGACACCGGCCTTGGGCTTGGGCTGTTTATTGCCCACGAAATCGTCCAAGCGCATGGCAGCGCGCTCACTGTCGCGTCGTCCGCGGAAGACGGCACCACCTTCACCGTGCACCTGCCGCGTGCGCGCCATGGCGCCTGACGCAGACGCTCAGCGCGGCTTGTCCAGCCAGGCGCGCAGGCCGTGCGTGAACACGAAGGGAAACACGCTGGCATGGTCTTCGCCCGGGAAGACCTCGAGCCGCGTGCGCAGGCTTCGATAGCGGCGGCTCGTCAAGGCCGCATCGAATTCCCTCAGGTCGGCCACCATGTCGGCCTCTTCTTCCGAACGCGAACGGCGCTTGCCCGGCGCCAGCGTCTCGCGCCCGCCGATACCGAAATACACCGAGGCCGGCAAATCGCGCTGCGCCCTGGCGTAGGCCTCTTCGCGCGCGAACAGCACGCCGCGGTCGAACCACAGCGAAGGGCTGCCGAGGATGTAGTGCTCGAAGGTGGCCGGCTTCGTCATCAGGATCTCCAGTCCCAGCAGGCTGCCGTAGGAATGGCCGACGAAGGCCTTGCGCCGCATGTCGGCCCGGTACTGCGCGGCGATCAGCGGGAACACCTCGCCGGCGATGAAGCGGCCATAGGCGCCGGCTTCGCCAAAGGCGGGAGCGCGGCCCGGCATGTCCGAGACGTAGGTTTGGAAACGCGGCGTAGAGGGCGTGTAGTCGCGGCGGCGGCTGTAGCCGGGCGTGTCGCCCTTCGCGTACGACAAACCGACCACGATCGCCTCTTCCATGCCGGCGTGTTTGGCCAGGCGGCTGGCAATGGCGCGCACCACCGGAAAGGCGTAGTTGGCGTCGGTGACGAACAGCACCGGGTAGCGGCGCTGCGAATTCGCATACGAGTCGGGCAGCGCCACCAGCAGCTGGTAGTCGCGCTTCAGGCTGGCGGAGTGGATGTCGCGCACCTCGGTGCCGTCCAGCCGGTAAGGCAGGGGTGCGGCGGCGGCGCCCAGGCAAAGCGGAAAGAACAGGGCAAGGATCAGGCGTTTCAAGCGACCTCCCGAAAAGGATGATGAGCGCCCGATTCTGCAGCGCCGTCCGCACACGGGCAGCAGCGCGGGGACGAAACCCCGGTTTCGTGTGACGACGGCGGCAGCGGCGGCGGTCCGACAATTGTTGCCACTGTTATACTTTTGTCGATGAAGGACCGCCCCGACTTTTCCCCTGCCGCACCCAGGACCATCGCCCTGGCCGTATTGCTATGGACGGCGATCAGCATGCTCGGCGCCCTGCAAACCTACAGCGACAACCTGCGCGGCGGCATCGACAGCCACTACCCCGCCCTGCTCGCCACCTGGTTCCTCGAATACGCGGTGCCGCTGATCGTGCTCAGCGCCGGCCTGTCGCTGGCGCTGTCGCGCTGGCCCGGCCTGACCGAGCGGCCGCGCCACGTATTCGCCCTCTTCCTCGGCCTGGTGCTGGTGTTCCAGCCCGCGCAATGGACCTGGATGGCGTGGATGCGCGGCTACCTCGATATCGCCAGCCTCGGCGACGTCTGGCAGCTGCTGCGCAAGATGCTGCTGGTCGGCTGGTTCTCGGCCACTGGCACCTTTGCCGCCGTCCTCGCCCTGCATACCTGCCGCCGCGCACGCGAACGCGAGCTGGCCTGGCAGCGCTCGCAAACCGACATGCTGCACCTGCGCCTGGCACTGGAAGAGCAGCGCATGCTGGCCCTGCGCGCCCAGCTCGAACCGCACTTCCTGTTCAACGCCCTGAACGCGATCAGCGCCCTGGTGCGCGGCGGCGACACGGCCCTGGCCCTGGGCGGCATCGGCCGCCTGAGCGAACTGCTGCGCTATGCGCTGGCGGCGAGTACGCGCAGCAGCTCCACGGTGGCCGAGGAACTGGACTTCGTGCGCGGCTACCTCGATTTGCAGCGCCTGCGCTATGGCGAGTGGCTGCAGGTGCGGATCGAAGGCGATGGCCCCCTCCTGCACGACGCCGCCTGCCCGCCGCTGCTGCTGCAGCCGCTGATCGAGAACGCGCTGCGCCACGACCTCGACTGCCGCGCCGGCCCCGGCGACATCCGCATGACTTTCGCCCAGGTCGGCAGCGCCCTGGCGATCCGCGTCACCAACCCGGCCGGCCCCGGCACCCCGGCCAATCCCGGCGCCGGACTCGGGCTGGCCAACACGCGCGAGCGCCTGCGCCTGATGCATCCGGGCGCCTCGCTGCAGGCCGGGCTGCAGGGCGAGCGCTTCGTTGCCGAAGTGCGCCTGCCGCTGGTCGGAGAGGACTAGCGCCATGCCCGTACGCTACCTGATCGTCGACGACGAACTGCCCGGCCGCAGCAACCTGCGCCTGGCGATGTGCGCCCATCAGGACTGGCAACTGGTGGCCGAATGCGCCAGCGCCGCGGAGGCGCGCACGGTCCTGGCCAGTCATGAGATCGACCTGGTCTTCCTCGACGTCCAGATGCCGCAAGAATCCGGCCTGGTGCTGGCGCGCGAACTGGCCCGCCTGCCCGAGCCGCCGTTGATCGTTTTTGTGACCGCCCACAGCGCGCACGCGGTCGAGGCCTTCGAGGTGCACGCCCTCGACTACTTGCTCAAACCCGTCGACGATGCGCGCCTGGCCCAGGCCGTGGAACGCAGTGCGGCCCTGCTGCGCGGACGCCAGCGCGCGGCCTATGGCGCGGCCCTGCGCGACTATGCGCATGCGGGCAGGCCGGACCACCTGAACGTGCGCTCGGTCGGACGCATCGAGCGCATCGCCATCGATGAGATCTGCTGGGCCGCGTCGGCCGGCAACTACGTCGAACTGCACCTGGCCGCGCGCAGCGTGCTGCACCGGATCACGCTGGGCAGCCTGGAAGCCCTGCTGGCGCCGGGCGCCTTCCTGCGCGTGCACCGCAGCGCCATCGTGCGGCGCGAGCAGATCGCGCGCCTGGACAGCAGCGGCGATGCCACCTGGCGCCTCACGCTGCGCTGCGGCGCCGTGGTAGCCGTCAGCGAACGCCACCTGGATGCAGTACGAGCGGCCATGTGACGAAACCCGGCGTGGGCGGGACGACGCTGCTGTCTGCGCCCTGCCGGCGCTTTTATACTGTGCGGCCAGCCACTGTCAGAACGGAGCCATCGTGTCCATCCGCCGCCTCGCCATCGCCCTCCTTTGTTCAGGTATCTTTCCCGCCGCCGCAGCAGCCACGCCGGACGCCGCCGCCATTCGCCGCATCGTCGACCGCGCCGTGCAGCCGCTGATGAAACAGCATGGCGTGCCCGGCATGGCGGTGGCCGTCACGGTCGACGGCCAGGCTTTGTTCTTCAACTATGGCCTGGCCGCCACAGCGCCGGCCAGGCCAGTGAGCGAGCACACGCTGTTCGAACTGGGCTCGATCAGCAAGACCTTCACGGCCATGCTGGCCACCGATGCCGAGGCGCGCGGCAAGCTGTTGCTCGACGACCATCCCGGCAAGTACCTGCCCGCCTTGCAGGGCAGCGCGCTCGACAAGGCCACGTTGCTCGACCTCGGCACCTATACCGCCGGCGGCCTGCCCCTGCAGGTACCCGACGAGGTGGAGGACGAGACGCAACTGCTGGCCTGGCTGGGCGCCTGGCAGTCGGACGCCGCGCCAGGTACGCAGCGCCGCTACTCGAACCCCAGCATCGGCCTGCTGGGAAGGATCGCCGCCACCGCGCTGCACACCGACTTCAGCGACGCGCTCGAACGCGGGCTGTTTCCCAGGCTTGGCCTGTACCGCACTGCCATCCGCCTGCCCGCAGCGGCCATGCCCGACTACGCCTGGGGCCACGACGACCAGGGCAAGCCGGTGCGGGTGAATCCTGGACCACTGGATGCGGAGAGCTATGGCGTGAAGTCGAACGCCGCCGACATGGTCCGCTACCTGCAGGCCAACATCGACCCTGCCAGCCTGGACAAGGCAACGCGACGCGCCGTCGAAGGCACCCACATCGGCTACTACGCGGTGGGAACGATGGTGCAGGGCCTCGGCTGGGAGCAGTACCGCGGCCCGCTCACCATGCAGCGCCTGCTGGACGGGAACGCGGCGAGCATGATCCACGACGCCAATCCGGCGCAAAAGCTGACGCCGACGCCGGCGCCGCCCGGCACCCTGTTCAACAAGACCGGCTCCACGCGCGGCTTCGGCGCCTATGCGGCTTTCGTTCCCGAGCAGCGCATCGGTATCGTCATGCTGGCGAACAAAAACTACCCGATCCCCGCCCGCGTGGCGGCCGGCTATGCGATCCTCGACGATATCGCGTCGATCACCCGGCAGGACTCCGCTACCCGATGAACACCGGCACCCTGGCTCCGCAAGACGGCACGCGGCAGGCGGCCGCACATGCAGCGCCTGCGCGCAGCCGCAACGCCGGCATCGACTGCCTGCGCGGCCTGGCCATCCTGCTGGTGATCGTGCACCACCTGGCCCTGCCCTTCCGCCTGCCGCTCGGCCCCAGCCTGCTTGGCCAGTGGTGGCCAAAGCGCCTGGTCGACGCCGTCAGCTTCAACGGCTACGAAGCGGTGTTCGTGTTCTTCGTCATCTCCGGCTTCCTGATCACGACGCGCATCATCGACCGCGACGGCAGCCTGGAGCGCGTCGACCTGCGCCGCTTCTACGCCGCCCGCGCCAGGCGCATCCTGCCCCTGCTCGGGCTGGTCCTGGCGGTGCTGGCGGCGCTGGCCTGGCTCGGTGTGCCGGGCTTCGCGCCCGAGGGCGAACAATCCACCTTCGGCCTGCTGGCCTCGGCGCTCACCTTTACCTTCAACCTGTACGAAAGGCGCACCGGCTGGGCGCCGGCGGGCTGGGATGTCTTGTGGTCGCTGTCGATCGAAGAAGCCTTTTATCTCGGCTTCCCGCTCCTGTGCCTGTGGCTGCCGCGCAAGCTCCTGGTGGGCGTGCTGCTGCTGTGGGCGCTGGCGCTGTCGCCCTTGCGCGACCTGGTGCCGCCGCAGGACGACGTCTGGCGCGAGAAGGCTTACCTGCCCGGCATGGCGGCCATTGCCTGGGGCGTGCTGGCGGCATTGCTGGCGCGGCGCTGGTCGCCGTCGCGAGGCCAGGCGCGGGCGATGGCCGTGTGCGGCGCGCTGTGCCTGGTGCTGGCCTTCGTGTGGAGCGACGTAACCTGGCGCCACCTGTACCAGTCCGGCCTGTACTGGCTGTGCCTCGGCGCCTGCCTGCTGCTGCTCGCCTTCCATGCGCATCCGCCGGCGTCACGGCGCGGCCTGGGCTGGCTGGCGCGCATGGGCGAGCTGAGTTACGAGCTGTATTTGTCGCACATGTTCGTGGTGCTGGCCGTGGTGGCCGGCTACCGCGCGCTGCTGGGCGAAGAGAACGCCTGGACCTTCGTCGTCTACCTGCCGCTGCTGCTGTTGTGCCGGGTGCTGGCCGGTGGGCTGGAAGCCCTGGCCGGACACCTGGGCATGACGGCGCCATCCGGCGCCGCGCGCTGAGCGGCCAGCCTCGGAACTGTTCCTAGAACTGCTCCCATTCGCCTTCACTGTCAGCCGCGTGTGCCAGCTTGCGCACCGGCTTCAAAGCAGGCGCCTTGGCGGCCCGGACCGGCGCCGCCAGCCGTTGCGCCGCGGCTTGCGCCACCGGTTGAGCCGCATTCCCGGCCACCTGGAACACGCTCACCATCCCGGCCAGCTTCGCAGCCTGCTCCTGCATGGACTGCGATGCGGCCGCGGCTTCCTCGACCAGGGCGGCGTTCTGCTGGGTCACGACATCCATCTCGGCCACGGCGGTGTTGATCTGCTCGATGCCGACTTCCTGCTCGCTGCCGGCGGCGCTGATCTCGTCCATGATCTGGGTGACGCGGCGCACGCTGGCGACGATTTCCTGCATCGTCGTTCCCGCTTCGTTCACCAGCGCCCTGCCGGTATAGACCTGCTCCACCGAATCGGTGATCAGCTGCTTGATGTCCTTGGCGGCGCTGGCCGAGCGGTGCGCCAGGTTGCGCACCTCGGTGGCGACCACGGCGAAGCCGCGGCCCTGTTCGCCGGCGCGCGCCGCTTCCACGGCGGCATTCAGCGCCAGGATGTTGGTCTGGAAGGCGATGCTGTCGATGACGCCGATGATGTCGGCGATCTTGTCCGACGACTGGCTGATCGAGGCCATGGTGTCCACCACGCGCGAGACGATCTCGCCGCCCTGCACCGCGATCTGCGATGCCGAGCCGACCAGCTGGCTGGCCTGGCGCGCATTCTCCGAATTCTGGCGCACGGTCGAAGTCAGTTCCTCGAGCGAGGATGCCGTTTCTTCCAGGTTGGCGGCCTGCTGCTCGGTGCGGCTCGACAAATCGAGGTTGCCGGCGGCGATCTCGCCGCTGGCGGTGGCGATCGCGTCGCTGCCGCTGCGTACGCCGCGTACCGTGTCGGCCAGGCTGTCCTGCATTGCAGCCAGGCCGCGCATCAGTGCGCCCATCTCGTCCTTGCGGGTGGCATCGATGGTGTTGGTCAGCTTGCCGGCGGCGATGGCGTTGAAGTGGCCCAGGGCCTGCGTCAACGGCGTCATCACGGCGCGCAGCAGCAGCACGGTCGAGATCAGCGCTGCGAGCAGGCCAATCACGATGGCGGCGACCGAGAACGCCATGTTGCGGTGATAGGCCGCCTGGCTTTCTGTATACTGCCGGGTGGCCGATTCCAGCTGGTAGGACGAGAGCTTTTCGGCGCTGTCGGTGTAGATGCGGAACAGGCGCGTGACTTCGCTCAGCATCAGGCGGTCGATCTCGGGCTGGTTCTTCTCGCGCAGCGCCTTGATGGCGGCGCGGATGCCGTCCTTGACCAGGGCCTGGCGCGCCGCGTCGACCCCTTTCGCCATTGCCTGCTCGCCGTCGTCGAACGGCAGGGCGAGGTAACGCCCCCAGGCCTTGTCGCTGGCATCGAGGAAGCCTTCGGCACGGGTCAGGGTATCGGCGGCGTTTTCCGCATCCGGCTGGAGCGCGACGCGGTCGATCGACAGGCGCGCGCGGTCGATCTGGATCTGGGTATCCATGATGGACTTCATGGAGACCATCGAGTTTTCGTTGACGTTCTTGAGAACGGCATTGGTGTCGTTCAGGGCCAGGATGCCGGCGGTCCCGATGAAGATCATCAGGACGCTCAGCAATGCCATGGTCGCTATCAGGCGGGTTCGGATAGTCATGTCAGCAAGGTGTGGAAGATGTTTCAGGAATCGTCTATCAGGGGTCGGATATCAAGACCGCGATGACGCAACAGTGCGTGGGTGATTCGATAACAGGCGGTGTGAATGATTTGCGCTGCCAGGTTTGACACAACACATCGACTGACAAGCAAGTTGAGACAAGTCTATACAGATGATTTCCGTACGGCAAAGGATTGATGCCGGGTTTACCGCGGGTTTAGCTTTTAAGCGACAGTTCAATTCTTGTTTATTAACGAAGCGGATAACAAAGTGGCATCGGCATTATCTGATCGATACGCTACTTGTTTTCTTTTTATTGCAGAGCAATTCACATGAATGAAAAATGAATTGCAGGAACCCGTGCCCAGTGCACGGCCGCTTCGAATAAAAGCTTATCGAACCAACAGGCAGGCAAAAGTTTTATCGGGACTGGCGCGGCGCAGTTTTTTTGCCTGGCTGGCAGTCGCCGCGCATGCCTATCGGGGAAATGCCCGTTCCAACCGGGGCGCTCCCAGGCGCCAGGCAGAACCAGGCCAGGTAGCGCAGCGGACTGCCAGCGTTGTTCGCCTTGCGCGCATCGATCAGCACCTGATACGCCTTGCCTGGTTCCAGCGCCGCCGCCGGCGTTTGCGGCAAGGCCTGCACCCGCCCGGCGTAGGGGATGCACATGCTATGGGTGACGGGAAACGTACGCTCGCGCGGCATCGCCATTTTCCACATCGGCTTGCCACTGCTGTCGCTGACCGTCACCGCCTGGAAGTCCGGCGCGCCGCCGCGTTGCTCTTCGCGCTTCGAAATCGTAAAACATGGCACCCCGTTCGCCCCGGCACGCACCTCGGCCTCGCCGATGCGCCGCGCCGCCTGCGCTGCCTGTGCCTCGAGCGCGAGCAGGACGGTCAGTAGCAGGATAGGCAACAGCTTCATGGCGTCGGAAAACAGGAGAGCAGGCAGGGATTCCAAGCCTAGGCTGTTGCCGCATGGCAGCATTGAGGAAACTCAATGCTGGATGGGTAGACAAGAACGCCGTAACAGGCTGGACAGAGCTGGTCAGGCGAAGCGGGCAATGCGGCCAGCCAGGCCGCGGTGCAGGCTGGCACGGTCGCGCGGATCAGCCAAAAAGCCGGCCAGCACCCGCTCGTACAGCGCCAGCCCGTTACCGTACTGGCGCTGGCGCATGGCGTCTGGCCGGCGCAGGAATTTCAGCACGAAGTAATCGGCCAGCAGGTCCCCCTGGGCTTCCATGTTGTAGTCGGCCAGCGTCGCGCCCTCGCGCAATTCGTAGCTGTACCGCAGGCCCAGGCGCACGGCGCCGCGCAGGCGCACCGGATAGCCGAGCTGGTGCTGCCAGACGTGCACCATCTCGTGCATGAACCAGTGCTGACCGATGGGATTTGCCTGGGAGTAATCGTCGAGGAAGCAGGAGGCGTGAAAGTACATGCTGCCGTTCGGCGTCATGGCGCAGTTCTTCGGCTGGAACGGCATGTAGCGGCGGGCATGAATACGCACGCGCCGGTAATCGATGGCGTCGCGGAACAGCAGGGACGCCAGCGCGATTTCGCCCTCGGTCAAAGGGCGCGCCCTGGTACGCATATCGGGTGACTTTCCATCTAACGAGATTGCTGGAATTATAGACGACTGTCGTTGACGACTCCCAATGTCGCCACGGCCAAGCCAGGCGACAATCGTCCGCTTGCTCAACCCGTAACGGAGGAACGAATGATTGACGCCTATCTGAAAATCGAGGGGATCAACGGGGAATCGGAAGACGAGAAACATAAGCAATGGATCGAGGTAAACAATGTCGTCTATGTAGTCCACCAGCCAAGAGCCGAAACACTATCGACTGCTGGTGGGCACACCAGCGGCAGGGCCGAGCTTTACCCGATCACCTTCAAGAAGCTGGCCGACATTGCCAGCCCGGTATTGCTGCAAACCTGCGCAGCGGGCAAGACCATCCCCAGGGCGGTGTTTGAGTTCATGCGGGCTGACGGCGACGGCAAGCCAATCCCGTACTTCAAGATCGAGTTAGAGAACTTGATGATTGCGAACATCACACCCGACAGCGGCAACGGCGGGATTATCAGCGAACAGGTTCATCTGGCCTACGCGAAAATCAAGTGGAGCCACACGAAGCAGAGCATCCGGGGCGGTGCTCAGGGCAATACCTCGGGCGGCTGGGATTGCAGCGCCAACAAGGTCTGCTAACCCGAGGGCGATATGTCCAAGTATGAAGGCGCTGCAATGGTTATATGCCCGCTGGAAGAACGCGACTTCCGGCACGTTTGTGCAGTTATTGTGTCAGGCGATGGCGTCAACGCTTGCGGTCATACGCTGCTGCACATCAGCGGTAGTTGGAGTTGGTATGTACATATTTCTGGTTTCTACAAGGCACCTAAATTCATACCAGATAGCAACTATATGCGGTACTTGAAAGAGAACGGCAAGCGTGAAATTCGCCGTTGGCATATCAAGCTGCCCAATCCTAAAGGCGCGCATGAGAAGCTGCATGAACTGGTACAAAAGCCGTGGTTGTGGGGCATCGTGGCCCATAACTGCGCTTCCTTTGCGGAAGAAGTTGTGCAGGCAGGCGGCAGTAAAGCTGGGCAGTATTTCAATTGCCCTATCATCGAGCCGTTTGCATGAAAACCATATTCATCTCACTTGGCATCGCCTTCTTAGCGGTGACCGTTGTCTATGTATCAATATTCTTTCTTGATCCCGGAATGAATGTTGAAAAGGCGTTCAACATCATCTTCTACGCGTTCGTCGGCTCGGGGATTCTTACTGCACTGGTGTTGACGCTCCGGAGCCGCCGCCAGAGCGAGCGCCGGTAATCCCGGCTTTTACGCATCCTTATCCTGGAATCCGGCGCAGGAAAGCGCCTGCCCGGATTCCACAGGCGCCGCATGGAAAGCGCGCCCGGCATGCAGCACGGCCGGCGCGCGGCCCGGTCACACGCGCACGAGTTCGACGCGGCGGTTCTTCGCCTTGCCTTCTTCGGTCGTGTTGTCGGCCAGCGGCTGGTCCGGGCCCTTGCCGACGGCGCTCAGGCGCTCGGCGGGGATTTGCTTCGCGGTGATCGCCTGGACCACCGATTCGGCGCGTGCCAGCGACAGCTTGCGGTTGTGGACCGCGTCGCCGGTGGCGTCGGTATGGCCTTCGACGCGCAGCTTCAGGCTGGGCTCGCCCTGCATCAGCTTGACGATCTCGTCCACCGCCGGTTGGCTTTCCTGGCGCATGACCTGGCTGTCGGTATCGAAGTTCAGGTAAAGCGCGACGTGGCCGTCCTTCTTCAGGGCGCTGGACAGCTGGGCGGCGGGCAAGGCCTGCACCTGCTGTTGCATGGCCTTTTCTTCGACGGTCACGACGCCGACCTGGCCGCCGTCCACATACAGCGTGAACCAGATGTTCGTCTGGGGCGTGCGGATCAGCCATTGCTCGAAATTAGGCGCATCCGGGTCCGTGCTCGCATCGATATACGGAAGGTTCATTTTGCCGTACATGGCCTGGTAGCTGCCGCCATTGCGCTCGATGAACTTCTCGTTCCTCGGGTGGACGGCGTCGACCCGCGTCGCGCCGAGCGATTTCAGGGCCATTTCATAGTTGCGGTGTGCGGCCAGCTCCGACCACTTCATGTCGCTCAGCGAGAATTTCCGGTGCATGACCTTGCCTTCGACCCGGCGCAGTTCTTCGCCGGCGATCACGTAGGCACGATCGAAATCGAGATCGCTCTCCACTCTCACATCGCTTGGTTTCAGCTCGGCAGGCATGGCGACGTACGGGAAAGGAGGCAATTCCTTGGTCGTCACCGGGACCGATTGCAAATCGAAAGGCTTGGCTGCCGCCGTGGCGGGCGCCGCCGCAGGCGTCTCGGCGGCAGGCGCCGGAACCGCGGCAGGCGTCTCTGCCGCCTGCGTCGTGGCCGCAGGCGCCTGCTTGTCCGCGTCCTGGGCATCGTTCTGGTGGCGTTTGCAAGCGGTCAGGCTTGCGGCAATCAACAAAGGCAGGGCAAGAATCGAGAGACGCTTCATGGCGGTTCGTTCAGTATGAAAAAGTTAACAGGATCGCCAGAATAGCAGAGTTGGACTTACATTTGGCGAGTCGTAAGCTGCATGAACCGATACAAACGCCACGGCTACGAGCACCTGACAGCCCCGGCAAAAACGAAGGGGGACGGCCACAGGTCCCTGTCGCCGTCCCCCTCGCTTCCCGCCAGCGTGTGGCGTACCGGCTTACTGCTTGCGCAAGGCCGCCGCCGCCTTTGCCAGCTCGGTGATGCGATCCCAGTCGCCGCTGGCCAGCGCATCCTTCGGCGTCAGCCAGGAGCCGCCCACGCAGGCCACGTTCTTGCAGGCCAGGAAAGCTGGCGCGGTGTCGATCGAGATGCCGCCGGTCGGGCAGAAGGTCACGTCCGGCAGCGGGCCGCCGATTGCATTGAGCATGCCGACGCCGCCCGCCGGCACGGCCGGGAACAGCTTCAGCTGCCTGAAGCCGGCTTCGCGCGCCGCCATCACTTCCGACGGCGTCATCACGCCCGGCAGCAGCGGCAGGCCGCTCTTTTTCGCCGCTTCGATCAAGGTCGGCGTCAGGCCGGGCGAGACGCCGAACACGGCGCCGGCGTCGCGCGCGGCGGCGAATTCGTCCGGCTGGGTCAGGGTGCCGACGCCGACGATGGCGCCTTCGACCTGCGCCATGTCGCGGATCGCCTGCAGGCCGTGCGCGGTGCGCAGGGTCACTTCCAGCACGCGGATGCCGCCGGCCACCAGGGCCTTGGCGAGGGGTACGGCGTGCGCCGGGTCGTCGATGGCGATCACGGGGATCACGCTCGCCGAGCGCATGATGTCAAGTACGGTCATGGTCATTTCTGCGTCCTAAAGAGAAAGTCTTCGTCGGAACCGGGCACGACTTCGTTGGCATCGACGCCTTCATGCAGCGGTACGGTGGTGGGAATCGGCGACGGCAGCGGGAAGGTGGCCGCGCCCTCTTCCGCCGGGCTCGAATGGCCGCGGAACATGGCGAACAGCTCGCGGCCCATGCCGATATGGCTCTTCGACAGGTCGGCCGTTGCCATGGTGCGCGCGGCCCAGGCGTCGTCCGGCACCAGGGCTTCGAGCGTGCCGTTGGTGGCGTCGACGCGGATGATGTCGCCGTTGCGCACCAGGCCGAGCGGGCCGCCGGCCAGGATTTCCGGCGACACGTGGATCGCCGCCGGCACCTTGCCCGAGGCGCCGGACATGCGGCCGTCGGTCACCATCGCCACCTTGAAGCCGGCGTCCTGCAGGTTCGACAGCGCCGGGGTCAGGGCGTGCAGTTCCGGCATGCCGTTGGCGCGCGGCCCCTGGAAGCGGATCACGGCGACGAAGTCGCGGTTCAGCTTGCCGTCCTTGTAGGCCTGCATGAACTCTTCCTGCGAATCGAAGGTGAGCGCCGGCGCTTCCACCACGTGGTATTCCTGCTTCACGGCCGAGACCTTCATCACGGCGCGGCCCAGGTTACCCTGGACCAGCACCATGCCGCCATTGCTGGCGAAGGGGTTCGAGGCCGGGCGCAGCACGCTTTCGTCGCCGCTCTGCTGCGGCAGGTCGCGCCAGACCACCTTGCCGTCCTCGCCCAGGAAAGGCTCCTTGCAGTGATTGCGCAGGCCGCGGCCGAGGATGGTGTTGACGTCCTCGTGGGCCAGGCCGGCGTCGAGCAGTTCGCGGATCACGAAGCCCGGGCCGCCCGCGGCCTGGAAGTGGTTCACGTCGGCTTCGCCGTTCGGGTAGATCCTGGTGAGCGACGGCACCACCTTCGACAGTTCGTCGAAGTCGTTCCAGTCGATCACGATGCCGGCCGCGCGCGCGATTGCCACCAGGTGCAGGGTGTGGTTGGTCGAGCCGCCAGTGGCGTGCAGGGCGACGATGGCGTTCACGATGCTCTTCTCGTCGACGATGTGCCCGATCGGCATGTAGCTGCCGCCCTGCTGCGAGATCGCCACCGCTTGGTGCGAGGCCGCGGCGGTGAGTGCGTCGCGCAGCGGCGTGCCCGGCGTGATGAAGGCGGCGCCCGGCAGGTGCAGGCCCATCATTTCCATCAGCATCTGGTTGCTGTTGGCGGTGCCGTAGAAGGTACAGGTGCCGGCGCCGTGGTAGGACGCCGATTCGCCTTCCAGCAGTTCCTCGCGCGTGGCTTCGCCCTTGGCGTAGCGCTGGCGGATCGCCGCCTTTTCCTTGTTCGAGATACCGGTGGTCATCGGGCCGCCCGGCACGAACACGCCCGGGATGTGGCCGAAGTGCAGCGCGCCGATCAACAGGCCCGGCACGATCTTGTCGCAGATGCCGAGGTAGAGGGCGGCGTCGAACATGTTGTGCGACAGCGCGACGGCGGTGGCCATGGCGATGGTGTCGCGCGAGAACAGCGACAGTTCCATGCCCGGCTGGCCTTGCGTGACGCCGTCGCACATGGCCGGCACGCCGCCCGCGAACTGGGCCACGGCGCCGATGTCGCGCACGGCTTCCTTGATCACCTTCGGGAAGTATTCGAAGGGCTGGTGGGCCGACAGCATGTCGTTGTACGACGAGACGATGGCCACCGACGGCTTTTTCTGCTCGCGCAGCTTGAGCTTGTCGTTGGCGGGGAAAGCGGCAAAGCCGTGGGCCAGGTTGGTGCACGACAGCGCCCCGCGCTGCACGCCCTGGACACGTGCGGCCTCGAGATGCGCCAGGTAGGCCGCACGCGAGGCGCGGCTGCGCTTGATGATCCGGTTCGTTACCTGTTCAACTACAGGGTGCAGCGCCATAATCGTTCCTTCGAAAATTTGACTCTGAAATTTTACTACAGAATTGGGTTGGGGGTATCGGGTGGGGTTGGGATTGCAATTGCTCGGCGGTTCCATACCGCGTGGGCACGAGTGCCCACCCTACGAAAACCGGGCCGCCGGCGCTGACCGCTTTTGTAGGGTGGGCTCTTGAGCCCACGCGGTACAACGTTGGCATATCGAATAACATCCGCGAGTCCGGACTCATCCATTGTGTAGTGAATTTACGAACGATTCCTGTATTATTCGATAATCTGTCCAAAACACTATCACGCGCGAGCCATGCCCCAGCCTTCCTTGACCAGCACCGCCAGCTTCCAGGCCCTTGAAACCCACGCCGTCGAGGCCGAAGACTGGCAGATGCGCCAGTTGTTCGCGGCCGATCCCCAGCGCTTCGAGCGCCTCTCGCTGGATGCCGCGGGCCTGTTCCTAGACTATTCAAAAAACCGGCTGGACGGGCGCACGCTTGAACTGCTGGCAAGCCTGGCGCGCGAGCGCGGCGTCGAGCAACTGCGCGACGCCATGTTCGCCGGCGCCAGGATCAACAACACCGAAAACCGCGCCGTCCTGCACAACGCCCTGCGCGCCCCGCGCGAGGCGCAGCTGAATGTCGACGGCCAGGACGTCACGGCCGACGTGCACGCCGTGCTGGCGCGCATCAAGACGTTTACCGATGCCGTGCGCAGCGGCGCCTGGGTCGGCCATAGCGGTAAACCCATCACCGACATCGTCAACATCGGCATCGGCGGCTCCGACCTCGGCCCGAAGATGGTCTGCCTGGCCCTGCGCCAGTACAGCC
The DNA here is from genome assembly GCF_057801335.1 of Massilia sp. BAP21. Lineage (NCBI taxonomy): Bacteria > Pseudomonadati > Pseudomonadota > Betaproteobacteria > Burkholderiales > Oxalobacteraceae > Massilia > Massilia sp. BAP21. The sequence goes on along the minus strand of NZ_CM173596.1, from coordinate 3,335,903 downwards.
ACCCGCGCCTGACCCTGCACTTCGTCTCGAACGTCGACGGCCACGACATGGACGCGGCCCTGGAACAGGTCGATCCCGAAACCACCCTCTTCATCATCGCCTCGAAGACCTTCACCACGGCCGAGACCATGATGAACGCGCAGACCGCGCGCAAGTGGTTCCTCGCCCATGCGCCTGAAGAAGCGCTGGCAAAACACTTCGTCGCGGTGTCGACGAATGTGGAAGCGATCAAGACCTTCGGTATCGACCCCGAGAACATGTTCCCGTTCTGGGACTGGGTCGGCGGCCGCTATTCGGTGTGGTCGGCGATCGGCCTGCCGGTGGCCCTGGCTGTCGGCTACGGCTACTTCGCCGCCTTCCTGGCCGGCGCCCACGAGATGGACACGCACTTCCGCACGGCGCCCATCGAGCAGAACATGCCGATGATCCTGGCCCTGGTCGGCTTCTGGAACCGCCAGTTCCTGGGCGCGACCTCGGTCACCATCGCCCCTTACCACCAGGACCTGAACCGCTTCCCGGCCTACCTGCAGCAGCTCGATATGGAAAGCAACGGCAAGCGCGTGACGCGCGACGGCGAGCCGGTCGATACGCCGACCTGCCCGGCGATCTGGGGCGAGCCCGGCACCAATGGCCAGCACGCCTACTTCCAGCTGCTGCACCAGGGCACCGACCTGACGCCGATCGACTTCATCGCCGCCCTGCGCCCGGCCCACGAGCTGCACAACCACCACACCGCCCTGCTGGCGAACTGCTTCGCCCAGTCCGAAGCCTTCATGAAGGGCAAGACGCTGGACGAGGTGCGCCAGGACCTGCAGGGCCAGGGCCTGTCGCTGAGCGAAGTCGAGCGCCTGGCGCCGCACAAGACCTTCCCCGGCAACCGCCCGAGCAACACGATCCTGATGGAATACCTGACCCCGGCCACGCTGGGCGCCCTGGTGGCCCTGTACGAGCACAAGACGTTTGTACAAGGCGCGATCTGGGACCTGAACAGCTTCGACCAGTGGGGCGTGGAGCTGGGCAAGGTGCTGGCCAAGAAGATCGAGGCCGAACTGGCAGGCGACGCGCAGCCCGAGCAGCATGACAGTTCCACCAACGGCCTGATCGCGCGCGCAAAGGCCGCCGTTTAACGATTAACAGCACGAGCAAAAGCACGAGCAAACACGCGGAAACCACCATGAAGAATGTGAAGATCGAAGTCGTCCACGACGAAGCGATGCAGGTCGGCGAATGCCCGCTGTGGCACGACGTCGAATCGGCCCTGTACTGGGTCGACATCAACGGGCTCACCGTGAACCGCGTGCACCCGGCCAGCGGCAAGTTCACGTCCTGGAAGATGGGCTCGGAGCCGTCGGCGATCGCCGCCGACGCCGACAACAACCTGGTGGTGGCCACCCGTAAAGGCTTCGTGCGCCTGAATACCACCAGCGGCGAGATGGAAGACATCTGCCCGGCCCCGTACGACACGAAGCAGGTGCGCTTCAACGACGGCCGCGTCGACCCGATGGGCCGCTTCTGGGTCGGCACCATGTACGAGCCGCGTGACAAGCCGGCCGCCGAGATGTACGTGCTCGAACGCGACCAACTCCGCCTGGCCTGGTCGGGCGGCATGACGAATTCGAATGGCCTGGCCTGGTCGCTGGACGGGCGCTGCATGTTCCATGCCGATACCACCAGCCACCGTATCGACCTGTACGACTTCGACGCCGAGGCGGGCCAGGCGACGCTGAACCGCAACCTGGTCACGTTTGACGCCGACAAGAACGCGCCCGAGTACGGCGGCCGTCCGGACGGCGCGGCGGTGGACAGCGAAGGCAACTACTGGGTCGCGATGTTCGAAGGTGCGCGTTTGCTCAAGCTCTCGCCAACCGGCGAACTGCTGCGCGAAGTGCAGTTGCCGCTGCGCTGCCCGACAGCGGTGGCGTTTGGCGGCACGGACCTGCGCACGCTGTACGTGACCAGCGCCAGCCATGGCCGCTCGAATGCCGAGAAGGAGCAGTATCCGCTGACCGGCAAGGTGCTGGCGCTGCGCGTGGATGTGGCTGGGCAGGTCGGACCGGAGTATCGTCGCTGATTCGTCGTCTCTGCTGTGGCGATCACGTAGGGTGGACGGCTACACCCTGACAGCTGGTTATCCGGAACGCGTGCGCCGTCCACGCGTTCAAACCGTGCTCCATATCACACGCTTCAAAACGAAGCCCCCCCTTCGGCATCGGCCGCGCCGGCTTGGCCGTGCGTTGAACGCGTGGACGGCGCAGGCGTGCCGTCTATTCGTTTGCCAGGGTGGAGCCGTCCACCCTACACGCTTTCAGGTGTCTCGTCACGCGACGGGCGCGCCCCGCTTGCCACACCTGTGGCACCATCCCTCCTTCCGGCATCGCGTAGTAGAATTTCTTGCAAAGAGCATATTCATGTAGTAAATTTACATGAACCTTATCCTTACTCATTTGCCCTCGATACCACCATGGCCCTTTCCGATTTCGACCTCGTTTTCTTTGGCGGCAGCGGCGACCTTGCGATGCGCAAGCTCCTGCCCGCGATGTATGCGCGCGACGTCGCCAGCGATTTGCCCGACACGGCGCGCATCATCTGCGTCGGCAAGGACGACAGTTCGCAGCAGGCCTTCCTGGACATGGTCGAGACCAACTCCAAGCCGCACATCAAGGAAACCGTGGTCGAGGACAAATGGCAGCGCTTCCTGCAGCGCATCACCTACGTCGCGCTCGACGCCACCCAGGCCGACAGCTACGGCCCGCTGGTGGCGGCGCTGCGCGACGACGAAGCGATTACCCGGGTCTACTACCTGGCCACGCCGCCAAGTTTGTTCGCGCGCATCTGCGACAACCTGGCCGAGACGGGCCTGGCCACGCCGCATTCGCGCGTGGTGCTGGAAAAGCCGCTGGGCCGCGACCTGGCGTCGGCCAAGCAGATCAACCTGGACGTCGGCAAGGTCTTCGCCGAATCGCAGATCTACCGCATCGACCACTACCTGGGCAAGGAAACCGTGCAGAACCTGCTGGCCCTGCGCTTCGGTAACGTGCTGTTCGAGCCGCTCTGGCGCCGCGAGTGGATCTCGGACGTGCAGATCACCATCGCGGAAAAGATCGGCGTCGGCAACCGCCTCGGCTACTACGACAACTCGGGGGCGCTGCGCGACATGCTGCAGAACCACCTGCTGCAGCTGCTGTGCATCGTGGCGATGGAGCCGCCGACCTCGATTGCACCGGACGCCGTGCGCGACGCCAAGCTGCAGGTGCTGCGCTCGCTGAAGCGTTTTACCCCGACCACGCTGTCGCAAAACATCGTGCGCGGCCAGTACCGCGGCGGCTACGTCGACGGCCAGGCCGTGCCGAGCTACCGCGACGAGCCGGACGCACCGAAAAGCTCGAAGACCGAGACCTTCGTCGCCATGAAGGCGGAAGTCGACACCTGGCGCTGGGCCGGCGTGCCCTTCTACCTGCGCACCGGTAAACGCATGGCCGACCGCCTGGCCGAGATCGTGGTGCGCTTCAAGCAGATTCCGCATTCGATCTTCAACCAGCCGACGTCGAGCTTCCAGCCGAACAGCCTTGTGATCCGCCTGCAGCCGGACGAAGGCCTGTCGCTGAACCTGATGGCCAAGACGCCGGGCGATTCGATGCGCCTGAAGCAGGCCGAGCTCGAACTCGACTTCCGCGAACAGTTCAAGGCGCCGCGCATGGAAGCCTACGAACGCCTGCTGCTGGACGTGCTGCGCGGCCAGCTGACCCTGTTCATGCGTGGCGACGAACTCGAAGCAGCCTGGGAATGGGTCGAGCCGATCCTGGAACACTGGGAGCAGGACGACAGCGCACCGGTGCCGTATGCATCGGGCACCTGGGGCCCGGCGGCATCGAGCGCCCTGATCGGCCGCGACGGCCTGCAGTGGCGCGAAGAAGCGCTGCCTGAGGATTGAACCAGCCATGCTGCTCGATTCGATCCGCACCCAGCTCGACTCGCTCTCGAAGTCCGAGCGCAAGGTGGCGCTGGCGGTACTGGAAGCGCCAAGCGCCACCGTCAGCCAGAACATCACGGCCTTGGCAAAAAGCGCGCAGGTGTCCGAGCCGACCGTGGTGCGCTTCTGCCGCACCCTCGGCTACGACGGCTGGCACGAGTTCAAGCTGAAGCTGGCGCAAGGCCTGGCCCTGGCCCTGCCCGCCGCCAACGAGCAGCCGGCCCAGGACGACCTGGCGGCGGACCTGGTCAATAAAATCTGCAGCCGCTCGATCAATACCCTGCTCGATTTACGCAACAACCTGAATGCCGAATCGGTCCAGAAAGCGCTCGACATTTTGTCGCGTGCGAACAAGATCGAGTTCTACGGCCAGGGCACCTCGGGCTTCGTCGCAGCCGACGCCCAGCACAAATTCTTCCGCTCCGGCGTGCCGACCGTCTGCTACACCGACCCGGCGATCCACTCGATCGCGGCGGCCCTGCTGCGCGAAGGCGACTGCGTGGTGGCGATCTCCCAGCGCGGCAACAACCCCTCGCTGACGCGCTCGGCCAAGCTGGCGCGGCGCGGCGGCGCCGACGTGATCGTGCTGGCGCCGTCGGGCACGCCGCTGGCCGACATGGCGACCGTGCTGATCCCGATCGACCTGGTCTTCAACATCGACCCCTACACGCCGATCTCGGCGCGCCTGGCCTATCTGGTCGTGATCGACGTGCTGGCCGTGGGCCTGGCGCTGCAGCGCGGACCGGAATTCCGGCGCAAGATGCAGAACGCGCAAAAGGCGTTGCAGGAGTTCGACATGCAGTTCGATTCCTTCATCGGCTGAACCGTTCGATTTGCGCGCCCTTTTCATCTGCACGCATAACCGCCTGCGCAGCCCGACCGCCGAGCAGGTGTTCGCCACCTGGCCCGGCATCGAGACCGATTCGGCCGGCGTGGGCGCCGATGCGGATGTTCCGGTGTCGCCGGAACAACTGGCCTGGGCCGAAATCGTCTTCGTGATGGAAAAGGTGCACCGCAGCCGGCTGTCGAAGCAGTTCCAGCGCCACCTGAACGGCAAGCGCGTCGTCTGCCTCGACATTCCCGACGACTACGCCTACATGCAGCCCGAGCTGGTGCGGCTGCTGGAAAAGAAAGTGGCGCCTTTCCTGCGGCGCGCCTGAACGCGTCGCCTGGAACAGCGGGCATTGTCAAAATCACCGCGGGAGATTTCCGCCGGGCATTCCACCACGCATTGACACCGCGCGTTTCGCCTTATAATGCCTTTTTGCCACAAGGCCAACCATGCAGTCGACTCCCGGTTTCACCTTTTCGCTGCGCCGGCTGCTCATCCTCCTGAGTGCGATCGGGCTGTTGCCGCTGGCCCTGCTCGGCCTGTGGTCGCTGGACATGGCCGACCAGTACCAGCAGCGCGAACAGGAGCGTGCGATGCTGGACCAGGCGCGCGCCCTGTCGAGCGCGGTGGACGCGGAACTCGACGGCGCCATCGCCACCCTGGCCAGCATGGCGCGCACGCCGGCCATGGATGCCGGCGACCTGCGCGCCTATTACGAAGCCGCACGCGCCCAGGCGGCGGCCCAGCCAGAGTGGCTGGCCGTGATCCTGACCGATGCCGACGGCAAGGTCCTGTTCCGCACCACGAATCCCTTCGGCGCCGCCGGCGGACGCGTGGCCGACCCCGAGAGCCTGGAGCAGCTGCTGGCCGTGCAAAGGCCGCTGGTCGGCCGCGTCACCCATGGCCCGCGCGGGCGCGCCGCCTTCCCGGTGCGCGTGCCGATCCGCGACCAGGCCGGGCGCCTGTACGCCCTCACCGCCGTGATCCAGCCCGACCGCATCCTGCGCGTCATCGAGCGCCAGCACGCCCCGGCCGGGTCGGTCATCGGCGTGTTCGACGCCACCGGCGCGGTGGTGGCGCGTTCGCCGAACCAGGCGGCCACCGTCACCCGCCCGCCCAGCCCTTCGCTGGCCAGGCTGATGCAGGGCGCGGCCCCGGAGGGCGTGGGCGACACCACCACGCTCGAAGGCGAAGCCGTCGCCAGCGCCTATACCCGGGTCTCCCACTACGGCTGGACGATTGCGGTGGGCGTCCCGAAGACGACCATCGGTGCGGCGGCCTTCCAGGGCGTGGCCATCTATGGCTGGGGCCTGGCGGCCTCGCTGCTGGCCAGCATCGGCGCGGCCTGGCTGCTGTCGGCGCGCATCGCCCGCACTTTCCGCAGCCTGCAGCAAGGAACGGCGGCCCTGGGCGCCGGCGCAGACGCGCACATCGCGCCGTCACGCGTGAAGGAATTCGCGCTCATGGGCCAGGCCATCGAGGCCGCCGCGGCCCAACGCGCCGCCCACGAAGCCGAGCGCTCGCGCCTGCTTGCCTCGCTCGAGGAAGCGCTGGCCGCCAGCCACGAAGCCAGCCGGGCGAAGGACGAATTCCTCGCCATGCTCGGCCACGAGCTGCGCAACCCGCTCAGCCCAATCGTCGCCTCGCTCGATTTGATGGACCTGCGCGGCGAGCGGTCCAGCGAGCGCGAACGCACCATCATGCGGCGCCAGGTCCAGCACATGAAGCGCCTGGTCGACGATCTGCTCGACGTTTCGCGCATCGCCACCGGCAAGATGCAGCTCGACGTGAAGCCGCTCAACTTCGCCGAACTCGTGCGCCACGCCGCCACCGTCCGCCCCGGCATGACGGTGGAACTGGCGGCGCCCGAATCGCTGTGGGTGAACGGCGACGACAGCCGCCTGGCGCAAGTGGTCAACAACCTGCTGTCGAACGCGGAACGCTTCGGCAACGGCGTGGTGCGCGTCGGCCTGAGCGCCAGCGAGGGCTGGGCGCGGCTGGAAGTGGCCGACAGCGGCATCGGCATGCCGCCCGAACTGCTGGCGCGCGTGTTCGAGCCCTTCTACCAGGCGCCGCAGCAGCTGGCGCGCAGCACCGGCGGGCTCGGTCTGGGCCTGGCGATCGTACGCAAGATCGTCGAGCTGCACGGCGGCCGCATCCGCGCCCACAGCGACGGTCCAGGCTGCGGCAGCCGCTTCGTGGTCGAGCTGCCGCTCGCCGCGCAGGCCGCGCCTGCGCCGGCCGCGGTGCATGCGGCGCCAGCGCAGCGTCAATCGATACTCGTGGTGGACGACAACGCCGATGCCGCCGCCACCACCGCCCTGCTGCTGGAGCAGCTCGGCCACGAGGTGCGCGTCGCGCATACCGCGGCAGCGGCGCTGGCCGAATGCATGCGCTGCCGGCCGGCGCTGGCCATCCTCGATATCGGCCTGCCCGACATGGACGGCTATGCGCTGGCGGCGGCGATCCGGCGCGGCGGCAATGACACGCGCCTGGTGGCCCTGACCGGCTATGGACAGCAGGCCGACCTCGGCCGCGCCAGCGCAGCCGGGTTCGACCTGCACCTGACCAAGCCGGCCACGCTGGACGATTTGCGGCGGGCGCTGTCGGCGCCCGCCGCCGTGGACTCCACGCTGCCATGACGGGCGCGAAGCAGGCCTGCAAGGCGGGCTTGGGCCATGGCTGGACGAAAGTGAAAATCGCGTTCGGCAGCCTGTTCGCTGGCACAATGGCCGTTGCGGTGGCATGCTTCCTTGCCGACGCCTCCGCTGGCTGACTGCGGCGCGGTGTGGCGATCAGGCCGCACTCCAGATCACGCCGATGTTCCGTTCATGACGTACTCAGGAGACCCGATGAAACGCCTGGCGTTGCTGCTTTGCTTTCCCCTTGCTGTCATGGCGGCGCCGGCAAGCCCGACGCTGCTCGAAGAGTCGCTCGACAGCATCGTCGCCAGCCGCTTCCGGCCTGGCCTGCCCGGCGTGGCCGCGCTGGTGATCAAGGACGGCAGGCTGCTGCTGCGCAAGGGCTACGGCATGGCCAACGTGGAGCTGGGCGTGCCGATCCAGCCCGAGCACGTATTTCGCATCGGCTCGACGACCAAGCTGTTCACGGCCACTGCCGTCATGCTCCTGGTCGACGAAGGCAAGATCGCGCTCGACGCACCCATCTCGCGCTACCTGCCGAAGGCGCCAGGACAATGGAACAAGGTGACGGTCGAGCACCTGCTGACGCATACCAGCGGCATCCCGAACCTCACCATGGATTCCGGTTACTGGCGCACCACCGCCAGGCTCGAACACACGCTCGACGAACTGGTGGCGCCGGCGCGCAAGCGTCCGCTGCTGTCCGCGCCTGGCACCCGGTTCGCCTACAACAATACCGGCTACCACCTGCTGGGGCAGATCGTCGAGCACGTGTCGGGCCAGGAGTTCTACGCCTTCATCGACAGCCGCATCTGCCGGCCGCTGGGTTTGCAACACACCGGCTCGGGCGACGACAAGACCTTCCATCCGGGCCTGGTCACCGGCTACCAGGCCGGCCCGAAACCGGCCTGGCTGCTCGCCAACAGCAACCTCCACGCGGCAGGCGGCATGGTCAGCACCGTCGATGAACTCACCACCTTCATGCTGGCGCTGCAAGGCGGGAAACTGGTCTCGCCGGCGAACGTCAAACGCATGAATGCGAGTTACGTGCTGCCCGGCGGGAAAGCCACCGGCTACGGGCTGGGCGAATGGGTGCGCACCGTGAACGGCAGGCACCTGGTCGGGCATGGCGGCTACATCTTCAATTTCTACAGCCAGCTCGAGATGGACATCGAATCACGCATCGTGACGGTAACGCTGCACAATGGCGACAGGCTGGGCGGCGACAACGAAGAACTCAGCAAGCACCTGATCATGATGGTCCAGGACAGCCAGTCCGAAGGCGTTGAACAGTAAGCGCAACGACGACCTGCCGGGGACACCATGTCAACCAGACTTGCATCCTGCAGTTGCGGCCAGCTGACGGCCCAGGCCAGCGGCGACCCGGTGCGCAAATCGATCTGCCACTGTCTGGCCTGCCAGCGCCGCACCGGCAGCCCGTTTGCGCAGCAGGCGCGCTTCGCGCGCGAGAACGTCGCCGTCGCGGGCTGCTCGACGCGGTATGTGCGCACCGGCGACGAAGGCACGCGCGCGGTCTTCCACTTCTGCCCGATCTGCGGCACCACGGTGTACTACGAACCCGAGGCGCTGCCCGGCTTCGTCATGATTCCGGTCGGGGCGTTCGCCGAACCCGACTTTCCCGCGCCGACCGTGTCCGTGTACGAGGAGCGCATGCACAGCTGGATCGTTCCGCCGCCGGACGCCGAGCACATTCCATGAAAACCGTTTGCCGCCAGGCGTCACGATCCTGTCATGTGCCTTTCCTAGAATGCAAGCCTTTCCAAGGAGACGCAAAATGCAGGCATACAAGGGGCGAGGAACCGTGATCGCTGTGGCGGTCGCAACGATGGTGATGTTGCAGGCATGCGGCGGCGCCGATGACGGCGATGCGATCCAGTTGCATGGCGTGGCCGCGGTCGGCGCGCCGCTGGTGGGTGCGCGCGTTGCCGTGCAATGTGCGGCCGGCAGCCAGGACGGCATCAGCACCGGCAGCGACGGCGCCTGGGCGGTCACGCCATCGAAGGACCTGGCCCTGCCCTGCGCCATCGAAGTGTCGGGCGGGCGCATCGGCAGTGCGGGCGGCGCCGGGAACACCCAGCGCCTGCACGCGCTGGCCGTCAGCGAAGGCGTGGCGAACGTCACCACGCTGAGCAGCCTGCAAACGGCCGTGCTGGCGGGCCAGAACCCGAGCGCCTGGTTCGCCCGCATGAAAGCCGATCCAGCCGCGCTGCGCGCCATCGGCAAGGAAGCGCCGGCGGCTGCCACGGCGCAGCTGGCCACCCTGCTGCCGGCCTCGGTGGCGCTGCCGTCCGGCTTCGACCCGGTCGCCACCGCCTTCACCGCCACAGCCGGCAACGCCATCGACGGCTTGCTGGTCAAGCTCGGCACGGCCGTCAGCGACAACAACAGCAGCTTCGCCGAAGCCCTGGACCAGGCCGCCGCCAGACTGCCGCTGATCGACCCCACACCCGCCAGCCTGAGCCTGGCGAAAATCGCCGGCTTCGGCGGCGACCTGGTCGATGGCAAGCTGGCCGACACCCACGAAATCCCGGCCTACGACCCGCTGAGCAAGCGCCTGTTCGTGGTCAACGGTTCCGGCACCGGCACCGTCGAGGTGTGGAACATCGCCGATCCGCGCAACCCGATACAGGTCGGCACCCTGCGCACCGAATCCTACGGCGCCAACCTGGCCAGCGTGAACAGCGTGACGGTGTCGAACGGTGTCGTGGCGCTGGCGATCCAGGCCAATCCGAAGACCGCCAACGGGACGGTCGCCTTTGTCAGCGCGGCCGACCTGAGCACGCTGTCGACCGTCGGCGTCGGCGCCCTGCCCGACATGCTGACCTTTACGCCGGACGGACGCTACGTGGTCGTCGCCAACGAGGGCGAGCCGAACAGCTATGGCCAGGCCGATTCCGCCGATCCGGAAGGCTCGGTCAGCATCATCGACGTGAGCGACGTGCGCAAACCGGTCGAGCGCCGCGCCGGCTTCGGCGCCTTTAACAGCCAGGCCGACGCCCTGCGCGCGAGCGGCGTGCGCATCTACGGACCCGGGGCGACGGTGGCGCAAGACCTGGAGCCGGAATACGTGACAGTCAGCGCCGACAGCAAGACCGCCTACGTGACGCTGCAGGAAAACAATGCGATCGCCGTGGTCGATATCGCCGCGGCGAACGTCACCGCCGTGCGTCCGCTCGGCTACAAGGACCACAGCCTGGCCGGCTTGGGCATGGACGTCAGCAACGAGGACGGCGGCGTGAACACCAATAGCGGCACCCCGCTGGTGAAGATCGCGCCGGTGCCGGTAAAGGGCATGTACCTGCCGGACGGCATCGCCAACTATGCGGTGGGCGGCGTGACCTACCTGGTCACCGCCAACGAAGGCGACGCCCGCGCCGACTGGCCTGGCTTCAACGAGGAAACCCGCGTGCGCGACTATTGCGGCACGGTCGGCCTTGACCCGGCCCGCTTCAGCGGCGACCTGGCGAACCTGACGCGCGACTCGAACCTGGGCCGCCTGCGCATCACTACTACGCCGAACGGCAACAACAGCGGCAATAACACGGGAAAAAACGCGGCCGGCCAGTGCACCGAGCTCTACGCCTTCGGCGGCCGTTCGTTCTCGATCTGGAATGCCGCGACCGGCGCACGCGTGTACGACTCTGGCGACGGCTTCGAGACGATCACGGCGCAGCTGGCCGGCACGCCGGGTTACGACTTCCCGTTCAACACCGGCCACGACGAAGCCGACGCCCTCGATGCGCGCAGTCCGAACAAGGGGCCGGAACCGGAAAGCGTGGTGGTGCAGCGCTTCGGCAAGAAGACCTTTGCCTTCGTTGGCCTGGAGCGCGTCGGCGGCGTGATGGTGTACGACGTCACCACGCCCGCAGCGGCCAGGTATGTCACCTACATCAACACCCGCGCCGGCAGCGGCACAGTGGTGAAGAACGCGAACGGCGACAACGGCATCGTGAACGGCGGCGACCGCGGTCCGGAAGGCCTGGTCGTGATTCCGGCTTCGAAATCGCCGAACGGCAAGCCGATGCTGGTGGTGTCGAACGAGATCAGCGGAACGACGGCGCTGTTCGAGATCGTGCTGAACTGATCCGCCTGCGTTGTTGCACCCCGGCCCCGGCAGCGCCATGCGTTGCCGGGGCCTTGTCGTTGATGAATGTTTTACATTGTCATAAAAGAAATGCAAGTTTATACTTGTCATTAGTAAATACATCCTATGCCGAACGGCCCGACCTTGCAGCACCAGGACAACGAGACAAACAATGAAAATCCTCCCTGCATTCACGCTGTGCATGGCCCTGTCCTCGTCCGCCTGGGCAGGCGCCTGGGGCACCGGCAGTTTCGAGAACGACGACGCGCTGGACTGGATCGGCGAGTGCACCGGCTCGCAGGGCAAGGCGGCGCTGGCGTCCACGCTGGAAGCGGCCTTGTCCGCCGACGTGGTCGATGCCCCCGACGGCGCGATGGTGGTTGCGGCGGCCGAGGTGGTGGCGGCGGCGCGCGGAAAGCGCAGCGCTACCTTGCCGCGTGCGCTGTCGGCCTGGCTCGAGCGCCAGCCGCGTGCGCAGATCGCCAGCCTGGCGCCGCTCGCGCACAAGGCGCTGGCGCGGGTTGGCCAGCCCGGGTCGTCCGAGCTGGCGCAGCTGTGGTCGGGACAACAGGCGGCAAAGTGGAAGGCGCAGATGGCCGAGCTGGCGGCGCGCCTGCGCTGACGCGGCAGCGCCCGCAGCGGGCATCCACCAGGGTGCGCAGGGTGCGCGCCCAGGATCGTCCGGGCTGGCTGTAGAATAGCGGTTTTCGTCCAGCACCACGGCCCGTCCATGCACATCAATCCAGAACGCAGCACCCGTCCCGACTACGACCTGCTGGTACGCCAGGTCGCCAGCGTCCTCGAAGGCGAACGCGACCTGACCGCGAACGCCTCGCAGTTTTCCGCACTGGTCTATGACACCCTTGCCGACCTGAACTGGGCCGGTTTCTATTTCACCGTGCCGTCGAAGAAGGGCGAAGGCCAGGACCTGCTGGTCGGGCCTTTCCAGGGCAAGCCTGCCTGCGCGCGCATTCCGTTCGGGCGCGGCGTGTGCGGCACGGTCGCCGTCGAGCGCAAGACCGTTGTCGTGCCGGACGTGCATGCGTTTCCGGGGCATATCGCCTGCGATTCGGCGTCGAATGCGGAAATCGTGCTGCCGGTGATCAAGGATGGCAGGCTGGTGGGGGTGTTCGATATCGATAGTCCGATCCTGGAGCGGTTTACGGAAGAGGATCGTATCGGGCTGGAGGCGATGGTAGCCGCGTTTATCGAGGCGACGGATTGCTGATTGGCCGTGTTGGTGGGTTCGAGAACCCACCCTACGTTTGGATGTTCGATATGCAGGCGTTTGTACCGCGTGGGCACGAGTGCCCACCCTACGTATGCACAGAATATTCGGTTACATTGTTAAATAGGCAAATTATATGAATCAACTCGAACAACTGAAGCAATACACCACGGTCGTGGCCGATACCGGCGATTTCCAGTCGATCAAGGCCTATGCGCCGCAGGATGCGACTACCAATCCGTCGCTGATCCTGAAGGCCGTGCAGAAGCCGGAATACCGTCCGCTGCTGGAAAAGGCCGTCGCCGACGCGAATGGCGCGTCGGTGGAAGCGATCGTCGACAGCCTGCTGATCGCCTTCGGCGTCGAAATCCTGAAGTACGTGCCAGGCCGCGTGTCGACCGAGATCGATGCGGCGCTGTCGTTCGATACCGAAGCGACTGTTGCCAAGGGCCGCGAACTGATCGCCCTGTACGAAAAGGCCGGCGTGGCACGCGAGCGCGTGCTGATCAAGATCGCCTCGACCTGGGAAGGCATCCGCGCCGCCGAGATCCTGGAGCGCGATGGCATCCACTGCAACCTGACCCTGCTGTTCTCGCTGTGCCAGGCCGTGGCCTGCGCCGAAGCGGGCGTGCAGCTGATTTCGCCCTTCGTCGGCCGCATCTACGACTGGTACAAGAAGTCCACCGGCACCGACTACCAGGGCGCCGACGATCCGGGCGTGCAGTCGGTCAAGCGCATCTACCAGTACTACCGCAAGTTCGGCTACAAGACCGAAGTCATGGGTGCGAGCTTCCGTAACACCTCGCAGATCCTGGAGCTGGCCGGTTGCGACCTGCTGACCATTTCGCCGGACCTGCTGCAGAAGCTGGCCGACAGCGACGCCGCGGTCGAGCGCAAGCTGGTGGCGGACGAAAGCGCCGACATCGAGAAGATCGCCATCGACGAAAAGACCTTCCGCTTCATGCTGAACGAAGACGCGATGGGCACCGAGAAGCTGGCCGAAGGCATCCGCGCGTTCGTGGCGGATTCGGCCAAGCTGAAGAAGATGATCGAAGAATTGCGTTGATCGGGTAACAGCCTGGCGGCCTTCGCTGCCAGGCGCCATCCGTTTCGACAGGAACGCCAGCACCGGCCTTGCGGCTGCTGCTGGTTTTTTTATGCGCGCAATCCCTGCAACAGGGTATCGAGGATCTGCGCCCCGGTGTCGAGCAGGCCGAACGAGTCGGGCTCGAACATCCAGTTGCGCAGCAGGCCGTCCATCATCGACCACAAGCCGAGCGCGACCACGTGGGTCGGCACCGCGCCATGGATTTGTCCTTTTTCGCGCGCCAGGGTAAGCAAGGATTCGACGCGCGCCATCCACTCCTGCTGGCTCTGGCTACGACGCACGCGCACGGCGTCGAGCTCGTCGACGAACTCGACCTTCAGGGTAGCGATCTCGAATACCCGGCGCGCCTGCGGGTTCTGCTCGGTGACGCGGAAGATTTCCAGGATAAAGGTGCGCATGTCGCGCAGCGGATCGGCGCCGCCGCTGCACTCGAGCACGCTGAAAGCGCACTCGAAAGGCAGCGTCGCCCTTTCCATCATGGCATTGAACAGCGCGCTTTTATCGTCAAAGTGCCAATAAATCGCGCCGCGCGTCACGCCGGCAGCGCTTGCGATATGCTGCAAGGTCGTCCGCGAGACCCCTTGCTCAACGAACAATTGCTCTGCTGCATCAAGAATGCTGTCCCACGTAGCGGCCGCTTCTTCCTTGGTCCTGCGGGCCATGTCTCACTCCAATTTATTGATGTCACACGCATTAAACATACACTCGTGATAGTATATAAAAAATTTCGTAAAAGCCAGTGACATACCGTGCACAGGGTCTCGACAGAGACCTTGAGGGCGGTTTTGTCTTTTTAATAAAACCAGAAGGAAGCACACGTAATGCGCTCTGCCCACTCCTCTCCTCTGTCCCTGACCCGGATCGCCGCCTGCACGCTGATGGCAGTGACCCTGCTGTCGGCCTGCGGCAAGAAAGATGCCGAACAAGGCGCCGCCGGCGCCAAGATGCCGCCGCCGCAAGTCGGGGTCATCACCACCAAATTCCAGTCGGTTGCCCTCGAAACCGAACTGCCGGCACGCGTCGAAGCGATCCGCACGGCTGAAGTCCGTGCCCGCGTGAATGGCGTGGTGCTGAAGCGTACCTTTACCGAAGGCAGCATCGTCAAGCAGGGCCAGTCCCTGTACCAGATCGACCCGGCCCCTTACCAGGCCGAGCTGAACGCGGCCCAGGCTTCGGTCGGCCGCGCCCAGGCCAACCTGACCGCGGCATCGGCCATCGTCGACCGCTACAAGCCGCTGGTCGAGGCCAACGCCATCAGCAAGCAGGAATACACCAACGCCGTCGCCGCCGCCGAACAGGCACGTGCCGACGTCCGTTCGGCCCAGGCCCAGCTGAAGATTTCGCAGATCAACGTCGGCTACTCGAACGTGTACGCACCGATCTCGGGCCGCATCGGCCGCGCGCTGGTCACCGAAGGCGCCCTCGTCTCGGCCGCCGAAGCCACCCAGCTGGCCCTGATCCAGCAAACCGATTCGATGTACCTGAACATCACCCAGTCGGCCTCGGAACTGCAGCGCCTGCGCAAGCAGGCCGGCGGCAAGGGCATCGACTCGGCCATTCCGGTCTCGGTGATCCTCGACGACGGCACCGTGCTGTCGCGCCAGGGCAAGCTGCTGTTCTCGGACGTGACCGTCGACCCGACCAGCGGCCAGGTGACCCTGCGCGCCGAAGTCCCGAACCCGGACAACGCCCTGCTCCCGGGCCAGTACGTGCGCGTGCGCCTGGCGCAGGCCGAACTGCCGTCGGGCATCCTGGTCCCGCAGCAGGCCGTGACCCGCGGCGGCCAGACCGGCGACTCGCTGATGGTGATCGGCGCCGACAACAAGCCTACCCCGCGCACGGTCAAGATCGCGTCGCAGGAAGGCAGCAACTGGGTCGTCACCGACGGCCTGAAGGAAGGCGAACGCGTGATGGTCGACGGCTTCCAGAAGCTGCAGATGCTGCCGCCGGGCACCCCGGTGCAGCCGGTCGCCTGGACCGCGCCGAATGCCAACGCCGCTCCGGCCGCCGCAGCTGGCAACCCGGCGCAACAGCCGAACGCCGCCGGCGCCACCGCCACGAATGCCGCGGCCGGTTCGCGCACCCCGGATGCCGGTTCGCCGGCCGCCGGCGCGACGACCCCAGGCCAGAGCCGCCAGTAATGGCTCGCCGAGTCATCACTGAGTAAAACGAACAGGACTTTTCATGGCACGTTTTTTTATTGACCGCCCTATTTTTGCCTGGGTGATCGCGCTGTTCATCATGGTGCTTGGCGGTGTAGCCGTCAATCAGCTGCCGATCGCGCAATACCCTACCGTGGCGCCTCCTGCGATCGTCGTCAACGTCGCTTATCCGGGCGCGTCGGCACAGGTGCTCGAGGACTCCGTCATCTCCGTCATCGAACGCGAGATGAACGGCGCCCAGGGCATGATCTACATGGAATCGACCAGCCAGGCCAACGGCACCGGTTCCATCACCATTTCGTTCGAGACCGGCACCGACCCCGACCTGGCACAGGTCGACGTCCAGAACCGCCTGTCGCGTGCGACTCCGCGCCTGCCGCCGGCCGTGACCCAGCAGGGTGTGCGCGTCGACAAGTCGCGTTCGAACTTCCTGCTGTTCACCATCCTGTCGTCGGACGATCCGAACTGGGACCCGGTGGCACTGGGCGACTACGCTTCGCGTAACGTCCTGCCGGAACTGCAGCGTATCAAGGGCGTGGGCCAGGCCCAGCTGTTCGGTACCGAAAAGGCGATGCGTATCTGGATCGATCCGGCCAAGCTGGTCGGCTTCAACCTGGCGCCGTCCGACGTCAACACCGCGATCAGCCAGCAGAATGCCCAGGTCGCATCCGGCACCATCGGCGATTTGCCGCTGGCGCAGGGCCAGCAGATCACCGCCACCGTCGTGGTGGCCGGCCAGCTGGCGACCGTCGAGCAGTTCGGCAACATCGTGCTGCGCGCCAATCCGGACGGTTCCACCGTGCGCCTGAAAGACGTGGCCCGCATCGAAATCGGCGGCCAGGCTTATGCCACGTCGGCGCGCCTGAACGGCAAGCCGTCGGCCGGTATCGGCGTCCAGCTGTCGCCATCGGGTAACGCCCTTGAAACCGGCGACCTGATCAAGGCCCGCATGCAGGAACTGTCGAAGTTCTTCCCGCATGGCATGAAGTACACGATCCCGTACGACTCGACCACCTTCATCGACATCTCGATCGAACAGGTCGTGCACACCCTGCTCGAAGCGATCGCGCTGGTGTTCGTCGTGATGTACGTGTTCCTGCAGAACTTCCGCTACACCCTGATCCCGACCATCGTCGTTCCGGTCGCGCTGCTGGGTTCCTTCGCCTGCCTGCTGGCGCTGGGCTTCTCGATCAACGTGCTGACCATGTTCGGCATGGTGCTGGTGATCGGTATCGTGGTCGACGATGCGATTGTGGTCGTCGAGAACGTCGAACGCATCATGTCCGAAGAAGGCCTGCCGCCGCTGCAGGCAACCCGCAAGGCCATGGGCCAGATCTCGGGCGCCATCATCGGCGTGACCGTGGTCCTGATGTCGGTGTTCGTGCCGCTCGCCTTCTTCGCCGGCGCGGTCGGTAACATCTACCGCCAGTTCTCGGCGGTGATGGTGACCTCGATCGCCTTCTCGGCCTTCCTGGCGCTGTCGCTGACGCCGGCGCTGTGCGCCCACCTGCTGAAACCGGTCGAAGCCGGCCACCACCACGAGAAGAAGGGTTTCTTCGGCTGGTTCAACCGTAACTTCACCGCCGGCGCCAAGCGCTACGAGGGCTTCGTCGGCTCGATCCTGCAACGCGCCGGCCGCTGGATGGTCGTGTTCGTGGTGCTGGTCGGCGTGGTCGGCCTGCTGTTCACGCGCCTGCCGAACTCCTTCCTGCCGAACGAAGACCAGGGCTACGTAATCGCCAACATCCAGCTGCCGCCAGGCGCCACCGCCGAACGTACCGGCGTCGTGCTGCACGCGCTCGAAGACTTCGTCATGAAGCAGCCGGAATACGCGAACATCGTGGCCGTGACCGGCTTCTCGTTCTCGGGCCAGGGCCAGAACATGGGTCTCGCCTTCATTCCGCTGAAGGCCTGGAGCGAGCGCAAGGGCGATGGCCAGGATGCGCAGTCCTTTGCGAACCGCATCACGATGCACATGGGCGCCCTGCGCGACTCGTTCATCTTCGTGGTGAGCCCGCCGCCGATCCCTGAACTGGGTACCGGCACCGGCTTCTCGTTCCGCCTGCAGGACCGCGGCGGCAACGGCCACGAAGCGCTGGTGAAGGCACGTAACCAGATGCTGGGCATGGCAATGCAGAGCAAGGTCCTGACCGGCCTGCGCCCTGAAGGCCTGGAAGACGCGCCGCAGCTGAAACTCAACATCGACCGCGACAAGGCGCAGGCCCTGGGCGTGACCTTCGGCGCGATCAACAATGCGCTGTCGACCTCGCTGGGTTCGAGCTACGTGAACGACTTCCCGAACGCCGGCCGCCTGCAGCGCGTGATCGTGCAGGCCGACGCGCCGAACCGCATGCAACCGGACGACCTGCTGCGCATCAACGCCCTGAACGCCCAGGGCCGCCCGGTGCCGCTGTCCTCGTTCGCCTCGACCGAATGGGTCACGGGTCCGATGCAGACCATCCGCTACAACGGCTATCCGTCGATGAAGATCACCGGCGAACCGGCTCCGGGCTATTCGAGCGGCCAGGCACTGGAAGAAATGCAGCGCCTGGCAGCCCAGCTGCCGCCTGGCTTCGCGTATGAATGGACCGGCCAGTCGCGCGAGGAAATCCTGTCGGGTTCGACCGTGTTCATCCTGATCGCCTTCTCGCTGCTGGCGGTGTTCCTGGCCCTGGCCGCGCTGTACGAAAGCTGGACCATTCCGGTGGCCGTGCTGCTGGTGGTGCCGCTGGGTATCCTGGGTTCGCTGCTGGCGGCCTATGCACGCGGGCTGTCGAACGACGTCTACTTCAAGGTCGGCCTGATCACGATTATCGGTTTGGCGGCGAAGAACGCGGTCCTGATCATCGAGTTCGCGAAGGACCTGCAGGCCCAGGGCAAGTCGCCGATTCAGGCGGCACTCGAAGCGGCCCACCTGCGTTTCCGTCCGATCATCATGACCTCGCTGGCATTCATCCTCGGCGTGCTGCCGCTGGTGATCGCAAGCGGCGCCGGCGGTGCCGGCCAGCGCGCCATCGGTACCGGCGTGATGGGCGGCATGATCACCGCAACCGTGCTGGGCGTGATCTTCGTGCCTGTGTTCTTCGTTGTGGTGCGTACGCTGTTCAAGGGTAGCAAGCGCCAGAACGACCTGTACACGCACCACGAAGACACCGGCAGCGTAGCGAAGGAAAAAATCCAATGACTGTAATGACCAAGACTAAACGTTTTACTCCGCTGGTCCTGGCGCTGGCCCTGGCCGGCTGCGTGAACCTGGCGCCGAAGTACGAGCGCCCGGCCGCGCCGGTGGCACCAAGCTTCCCGGAACTGCCGCAAGCCGGCGGCGCGGCCCTGCCGACCGCCACCGGCGAAGCGCCGGCGAACCTCGCCTGGCAGCGCTTCTTTGCCGATGCGCGCCTGCGCCAGCTGATCGAGCTGTCGCTGGCGAATAACCGCGACCTGCGCGTGGCGATCCTGAACATCGAGCAGGCCCGCGCCCAGTACCGCATCGCCCGTGCCGACCGCCTGCCGACCGTGTCGGCGGCCGTCACCGGCAGCCGCCAGACCACCGGCGAAGACCTGCCGATCCAGAGCGTGTACCAGGCCGGCTTGACCGTATCCGCCTTCGAGCTGGACTTGTTCGGCCGCGTGCGCAATTTGTCGGAAGCGGCGCTGGCGCAATTCCTCGCCACCGAGGAAGCGCGCAAGGCCACGCACATCAGCCTGATCGCCTCGGTCGCCAACAGCTACCTGTCGCTGCTGGCGGACGACGAACTGCTGGCACTCACCGAGCAGACCCTGAAAACCCGTGAAGAATCGCTGCGCCTGACCCAGCTGCGCTTCGAGAACGGCGTGTCGTCGAAGCTCGATCTGCAGCTGTCGGCCTCGCTGGTGGAAACGGCACGCGCCACCCTGGCGCAACTGCGCCGCCTGCGCCAGCAGGACAACAACCTGCTGACCCTGCTGGTTGGCCAGCCGATCCCGGCCGACCTGCCGCAGGGCGCCACCCTGGCAACGACCGAATTGCCCGACCTGCCGGCCGGACTGCCGTCGGATCTGTTGACCGTGCGTCCGGACATCCGTTCGGCCGAGCAGCAGCTGATCGCGGCGAACGCCAACATCGGCGCGGCGCGCGCGAACTACTTCCCGCGCATTTCGCTGACCGGCAGCGCCGGCAGCGTCAGCGACGAACTGTCGGGCCTGTTCAAGAGCGGCACCTTCGGCTGGAGCTTCGCGCCGCAGGCCGTGCTGCCGATCTTCGACTATGGCCGCGTGACGGCCGGCGTGGAATCGGCCCGTGCCGGCCGCGACATCGCCGTGGCCCAGTACGAGCGCTCGATCCAGACCGCGTTCCGCGAAGTGGCGGACGCGCTGGCCGGCCAGGCCACCTACAGCGAGCAGCTGCGCGCCCAGCGCGCGGTGGCCGAGGCCGAGCAGGACCGCTTCAACCTGTCCGACCTGCGCTACCGCAGCGGCGCGGCCAGCCAGCTTGATTTGCTGGATGCCCAGCGTTCGCTGTTCCAGGCGCAGCAGCAGGCAGTGGAAGCGAACCTGGCGCGCTTGCAGAACCAGGTCACGCTGTACCGCGTGCTGGGTGGCGGGTGGAGCGAGCCGGCGCCGGAGGCGCAGGCGTCGCGCTGATCGTTCAGCTTGTTACATGAAAAACCGGAGCCAAGTGCTCCGGTTTTTTTTCGCCGCGGATACATGCACTGGTTTGAGTTGAACTTGGCTACACGGGACAGCCGTAGGGTGGACGGCTTCACCCAGGTGTTTGATCGGCAGCGATGTTGGCGCCGTCCACGCGTTCGAACACCGTGTGCAAGCGCGGGCCATGTGCGGCGTGCGTTGAACGCGTGGGCGGCGCACACGTCACGGTCATGCAGCATGCCGGGTGCAGCCGACCACCCTACGTTTTTCGCCACGGATTCGTGTGGTGGTGCTGGGTTGAACTTGGCTACACTGAACAGGTCTACTAGTGAATGTCACTGAGGATGCCACCGAAGGGCGCCACCCAGGTGCTCATGCGGCGCCACATACTGCCATGCGAAACTTCTTTCAATCACACTGGAAAGTTATCGTTGCGCTCATCCTGCTCATCCTGGTGGCGGTCATGACCTTCACGCCCGAGAACGCCGCTGCCGCGCCCGACCTGGCCGAGCGCATGCGCCAGCATGTGCGCGCCGTCGCTTCCGAAGAACACAACACGCGCCGGCCGGCCCAGCTCGAGCGCGCCGCCGTCTACATCGAAACCACGCTAAAAAAAGCCGGCTACATGCCGGGGCGCCAAGAATACGAGGCCGGCGGGCAAAGGGTACGCAACATCGAGGTGGCGGTGGCGAACGTGGCGAAGGGCAAGCGGCCGGAGCGCATCTTCATCGTCGGCGCGCATTACGATTCGGCCCAAGGAGCGCCCGGCGCCAACGACAACGGCAGCGGCACGGCCGCCGTGCTGGAACTGGCGCGCCTGCTCAAGACGGTGCAGCCGGCCAGCGGCACCGAGGTGCGCTTCGTGTTTTTCGTGAACGAGGAACCGCCCTTCTTCCTGGGCGAGGAAATGGGCAGCATGCAGCATGCGGCCGAGCTGAAACGGCAAGGCCTGGCGGTCGAAGGCGCGCTGGTGCTGGAGACGATGGGCTATTACTCGGACGCGGCAGGCAGCCAGCAGCTGCCGCCGGGGCTGGATGGGCAGTATCCGGACACGGGGAACTTCATTGCCTTTGTCGGCACGATCGAATCGTCGGCGCTGGTGCGGCAGGCGCTGGCAGCGTTTCAGCAAGCGTCGGACTTCCCGGCACAGGGGCTGGCGGCGCCAGCGCATACGATGGGCGTGACCTTATCGGATCATTCATCGTATAACCGGCACGGGTATCCGGCGCTGATGATTACCGATACGGCGTTCATGCGCTATCCCTACTACCACACGGCGCAGGATACGCCGGACAAGCTGGATTACGACAGCATGGCGCGGGTGGTGGAGGGCTTGGCGAAGACGATTGTGGCGTTGGCGGGGGCGACGCAGGGGTAAGACCCGCGTCCGGTCGTTTTGTGTCGGGAGCGCGGCCGTTCGGATTGGTGGGTTCGAGAACCCACCCTACGCCAATCGATGTTCGTGGCCGTATCCCGACGTTCGCGGTTGTATCCACCGCATCCACCGATGTCCGTTATTTCGTCTCGCCGAGGAACATTTCCTGCAGGTCGTTGAGGAAGCGCTGACCCAGCTCGGTAGGTTTGATGAGCTTGAAGTCGCGGGTCAATAGCCCTTTTGCCTCGGCGGCATCCAGGGCTTTGGAGATCGCGGTGATGCTCATGCCGGTGCGTTCGCCGAACAGGTTCGGGTCGAAGCCTTCGGTCAGGCGCAGGGTATTGAGCATGAACTCGAAGCCCATGTCGGCGCGGGCGATCTCGTGTTCTTCCTGCACCGGGTTGCCGCGCTTGGCCGCTTCCATGAAAGAGCCGGGCTGCTTGTAGCGTGCCTGGCGCAGGATGCGGTGCGGGAACGACAGTTTCGAGTGGGCCCCGGCGCCGATGCCGAGGTAGTCGCCGAAGTTCCAGTAATTCAGGTTGTGGCGTGCGCGCCGGCCCGGTTGGGCATAGGCCGACACCTCGTAGTGCTCGTAGCCGGCGGCCGGCATGGTCTCGGCGATCATGTCCTGCATGTCGGCGCTGGCGTCGTCGTCCGGCAGGCTGGGCGGGTACTTGGCGAAGACCGTGTTCGGCTCCATCGTCAGGTGGTACAGCGACAGGTGCGGCGGCGCGAACGACAGCGCGGTCTGCAAATCGTGGCGCGCCTGCTCCAGGGTCTGCGAGGGCAGCGCGTACATCAGATCGAGGTTGAAGTTATCGAAGGTGTTGTGCGCGATCTCCACCGCGCGCAGCGCTTCGCGCTCGTCGTGGATGCGTCCCAGGGCCTTCAGGTGCTCACCGTTGAAACTCTGGATGCCGATCGACAGGCGGTTGATGCCGCTCTCGCGGTACTGGCGGAATTTTTCGACTTCGAAGGTGCCGGGATTGGCTTCCATCGTGATCTCGGCGTCGAGCTCCAGCGGCAGCAGCGTGCGCAGGTCCGACATCAGCCGGTCCAGGCCGGCGGCCGACATCAGGCTCGGCGTGCCGCCGCCGATGAAGACCGTGTGGATGCGGCGGCCCCAGATCAGCGGCAGCGATTGTTCCAGGTCGAGGCGCAGCGCGTCCAGGTATTCCTTTTCGGGCAATTCGCCCTTGGCCTCGTGCGAATTGAAGTCGCAGTAAGGGCACTTGCGCACGCACCAGGGGAAGTGGATGTAGAGCGACAGTGGCGGCAGGGCCGTCAGGTTCAGGGAGCCGGGCTGCAGGTATTGCAGGGCCGCCTGTGCCGGCGAACGTGCTTCGCCAACGTTCACGCCGGCGACTTTGATCGGGATCATTTCAGTTTCTCTACCAGTGCGCGCAGGGCCTGGCCGCGGTGCGATTGTGCGTTTTTCTCGGCGGGCGTGAGTTCGGCCGTGGTCTTGCCCAGCGCCGGGATCAGGAAGTGCGGGTCGTAGCCGAAGCCATTGTCGCCGCGCGGGGTGGCGATGATCTCGCCGTCCCAGCGGCCGTCGGCGATGATCGGCTGCGGGTCGTCGGCGTGGCGCACGTAGACCAGCACGCAGTAGTAATAGGCCGATTTGTCTTCGTGTTGCGCTAAGTCGGCCACCAGTTTTTCGTTGTTGCGGGCGTCGGATTTCGGTTCGCCGGCAAAGCGCGCCGAGTACACGCCGGGGGCGCCGCCAAGGGCGTTGACGCAGACGCCGGAGTCGTCGGCCAGGGCCGGCAGGCCGGTCAGGCGCGCGGCGTGGCGCGCCTTAGTCAAGGCGTTTTCGACGAAGGTGGCGAACGGCTCTTCCGCCTCGGGGACGTTGAATTCGCCTTGCGGGTGCAGGGTGAAACCGATCGGGCCGAGGATTTGCTGGAATTCCTTCAGTTTGCCGGCGTTGTTCGAGGCGAGGATCAGGCGTTGGGTCATGGTGGTTTGCGGGCGGGATGGAGCGAAGGCGGTATTTTACCGCTTGCGGTGAATGAGCGGCGACGGCGACCGTACGGTGGGCACTCCGTGCCCACGCGGAACGATGATCATTGTTAACGCGGGTTTAATCGGAAAACGGCGCATATGGCACGGCATCCAAAAGCGCATTGTTGGCATGTCGTCCATAGTCAACGCCGCGGAGCGAACCATCGCCGCAGCAGGTGCAAGGAAAAGCACGTAACCGCGTGGGCACGGGGTGCCCACCGTACAATTTCGGCCGCGGGCTAGAGGATGCCCAGCGACTGCTTTTGCATCGTCACCAGATCGGCAATGCCGGCCTGCGCCAGGTCCAGCAGGCGGTTCATCCCCGCCCGGTCGAACGCCGCCCCTTCGGCCGTCCCCTGCACCTCGATGAAGTGCCCCTCCTCCGTCATCACCACGTTCATGTCGGTATCGCAGCCCGAATCCTCCACGTAATCGAGGTCCAGCACCGGCGTGCCCTGCACCACGCCGACCGAGATCGCGGCCACGAAATGCTTCACCGGCACCGCGGTCAGCACGCCGCGTTCCACCAGCGTCGAGAACGCATCATGGGCCGCCACCATCGCGCCGGTGATCGACGCCGTTCGCGTGCCGCCATCGGCCTGGATCACGTCGCAGTCCAGGTGCAGGGTGCGTTCGCCAAAGGCTTCCAGGTCGAAGGCGGCGCGCAGCGAGCGGCCGATCAGGCGCTGGATTTCCTGGGTGCGGCTGGACTGCTTGCCGCGCGCGGCTTCGCGGTCCATGCGCGAGTGGGTCGAGCGCGGCAGCATGCCGTATTCGGCGGTCAGCCAGCCCTGGCCCTTCCCTTTCAGGAAGCCCGGCACCTTGTCTTCGATGCTGGCGGTGCAGATCACCTTGGTGTCGCCGCATTCGATCAGCACCGAGCCTTCGGCGTGTTTCGTGTAGTGGCGTGTGATGCGGATGCTGCGCAGCTGGTCGACGGCGCGGCCGCCCGTGCGGATGAATGTCATGGCAAACCCTGGTTTATTTGAGGAGGTGGGACGACTTCTCGATGGCCTGGTTGATCTCGGCAATCGCCTTTTCGATGGCGTCTTCATCGAAGGGGTCGAGGTCCGAAGTTGTGCCCACCACGGCGTCGACGCTGCCGATGGTGCTGCTGACCTGGTCCTCGGGCAGCATCTGGGTCGAGACCACGTTCGGCAGGTGGGCGTCGGCGTTGTCCATGCCCTGCCAGGCGATCGCCAGGGCCGTCGTGTTGTCGCAGCGCGGGCCGCCCCGCGCCACCGCGCTGGCAACCAGTTCCGGCACCGCCTGCACCACGCTGCGGGTGGCCAGCTTGCCGACGATCTCCGCATCCGGTACCGACGACCACAAGCCGTCGGAGCAGAGCAGCAGCACGTCGCCGGTCTGCAAACCGACCTGCTGCGCGATGTCGACGCGCGGCGGGGTCTGGGCGCCCAGGCAGTTATAGAGCTTGTTGCGGTCCGGGTGGCCGGCGCGGTCCGCCGGGCTGGCCTTGCCCTTGTCGATCAGGTATTCGAGGTGCGAGTGGTCGCGCGTGCAGGCCAGCACCCGGTTGCCGCGCACCCAGTACAGGCGCGAGTCGCCGCAGTGGACCCACAGCGCGCAGTTGTGCTGCACCAGGCAGGCCACGACCGTGGTGCGCGGGGTGTCGGCCAGGTTATGGCGCGCGGCGTAGGCGTGGATGTCGCGGTGGGCCTGGGTGATCGCCTCCTCCAGGAAGCGCTCGGGCTTCTTGATGGTGGGACGCGCCTGCATCTGGAACATCATCGACAGGGTCTGCATGGCGATGGTCGCGGCGATCTCGCCGTGCAGGTGGCCGCCCATGCCGTCGGCCAGCACCAGCAGCAGCGCGTCGCGCGTGAAGCAGTAGCCCATGCGGTCCTGGTTGACGCGGCGGGCGCCGATGTGGCTTTGCTGGTAGACGGAAAACTGCATCGGGGTTCCTTAATCGTTGCTGCCGTTCTTTGCACGGCCGAAGGCGCCGAGGCGGCCGAACAGGCCGCGCAAACCGCCCGGGCCGGCGGCCACGGAAGCCGCAGGGTCCGAAGCCGAAGCGGATGCGGGCGCGGTCTCCTCAAGCAGCGCCGGCGCCGTCTGCAGCACCTTCTGCACTTCGAACACGCTGCGCGGGCGCGCCATCGGGTCGAGCGACAGGCAGGCGCGCACCACGCCGGCCAGTTCCGGCGAATAGATGGTGGCCAGGTAGTCGAAGCGCGGCCCCATCTTGTCTTCCTGCCGGCGCGCGTCGGCGGCCTGGGGCGGCCCGCCGCTCATGCAGGAAAACAGCGCGGCGCCGATGCTGTAGATGTCCGACCACGGCCCCAGCGCCGAACCCTTCACGTACAGCT
Source organism: Massilia sp. BAP21 (assembly GCF_057801335.1). Taxonomy (NCBI): domain Bacteria; kingdom Pseudomonadati; phylum Pseudomonadota; class Betaproteobacteria; order Burkholderiales; family Oxalobacteraceae; genus Massilia; species Massilia sp. BAP21. The sequence continues at coordinate 3,309,518 of NZ_CM173596.1, read as the reverse complement.
CGGGCGGGGCGAAGCCCGGCGTGTACATCGGCGCCAGCGCCATCAGGTCCTTGTTGATCGCCTGGCGCGCGGCGCCGAAGTCGAGCAGGATCGGCGAGCAGTCGCTGCGCAGGTAGATGTTGGCCGGCTTCAGGTCGAGGTGCAGCAGTTTGTTGGCGTGCACTTCACGCAGGCCCTGGCACACGCCCTTGAAGACCTTGCGGATGAAGCTTTCCTTCAGGCGGCTGCCCTTGCCCACCACGCGCGCGATGTGTTCCTGCAGCGAATGGCCGGATTCGTAGGCCATCACCATGTACACGGTCTCGTTGGCGCGGAAGAAGTTCAGGATGCGCACCACGTTCGGGTGGACGATGCGCGCCAGCGCCCGCCCTTCCTCGAAAAAGCATTTCAGGCCGATGCGAAACAACGGTGCGTTCGGCTTCGGGATGGTCGGCGCCAGCTCGCCCGGCTGGCGCAGCGCGAGCGCGCTCGGCAGGTACTCCTTGATGGCGACCGCGCTGCCCTCGGCATCATATGCAAGATAGACAATACTGAACCCGCCAGACGCGATTTTCTTTACAATGCGATATCCGGCAATCTCCAGCCCATCCGGCAAGGGTGCGTTATTTTGTGCGGCCATACTGAAGAGTTCCTTGCATAACACGGCGATTGTGTGGATAAATGTCGGTCTTGTAAAGAATAATGAGCGTCGGGCAAGGTAAATACGCGCACATCGCGCGCGTCGTTTGCCGGTAGCCGGGCGCCGTGAAAACGGGGACTCCATTGAGCATTTCAAGCATGACTGGCTATGCGGTTGCCACCAGCGAAGGCGCTGCCGGCACCCTCACGATCGAAATCAAGAGCGTCAATTCGCGCTTCCTCGATCTTCAGTTCCGCATCAACGACGAGCTGCGTGCGCTTGAACCGGACCTGCGCGCCGCGATCATGGCCGCCATCACGCGCGGCAAGGTCGAGGCGCGCCTGTCCTTCGGGCGCAAGGCAGCGGGCGGCACCCAGGCCCTGAACCACGAACTGCTGGCCGACCTGGCGCGCCTACAAGGTGAAGTGAGCCGTCACTTCGCCCAGGCCCAGCCGATGACGGTGGCCGAGCTGCTGCGCTGGCCGGGCGTGGTCGAGGAATCGCACGTGGGCCAGGAGTCGCTCCAGGCCGACGTCGCCGCCCTCACCGCCCGCACCATCGCGGCTTTTGTCGACAGCCGCCGGCGCGAAGGCGCGGCGCTGGAAGCGATGCTGATCTCGCGCATCGAGGCGATGGAAGCCATCGTCAAGCGCATCACTCCGCTGATCCCGCAGGTCATTTCTCAGTTCCAGCAGAAGGCGGTCGAGCGCATGCAGGACGCCCTGGGCCTGGCCGGCCACGGCAATCCGTCGGTGCTGAGCCGCCAGGAAGTGTTCGAGCGCATCCGCCAGGAAGTGACCCTGTACGGCATCCGCATCGACGTATCGGAAGAACTGTCGCGCCTGTCGGCGCACCTGAACGAGACCCGGCACATCCTGAAAAAGGGCGGCCAGGTCGGCAAGCGCCTCGACTTCATGATGCAGGAACTGAACCGCGAAGCGAATACGCTGGGCGCCAAGGCCTCGGTGAAGGAGCTGGCGGATGCGTCGATGGAGCTGAAGCTGCTGATCGAGCAGATGCGCGAGCAGGTGCAGAACCTCGAGTAAGTACAATCTGAATGATGGTGTGGCTTGCCCACACCGTTTGAACGCGTGGACGGGGAACCCGTCCACCCTACGGGTAAGATCAATTCGTAGGGTGGACGGCTTTGCCGTCCACGCGTTCAGCTATATGATGCACAATCGCGGCTTCGGCGAAGCCGCCACCAAGAACACACGAATCAAAGGAACACACCATGCTCACCACCGCCTTCTCCGGCAGCCTGTTCGTCGTCGCCGCCCCGTCCGGCGCCGGCAAATCGACCCTGGTCAACGCGCTGCTCAAGCAGGAACCGGACATCCAGCTCTCGATCTCGACCACCACGCGCGCGCCGCGCGTAGGCGAGGAAGACGGCGTGCACTACCACTTCACCACCGCCGAGGATTTCGAGCGCCGCGCCGACCGCGGCGAATTCCTGGAATGGGCCGAGGTGCACGGCAACTTCTACGGCACCAGCCGCCTGAGCGTGGAAGAAAAAATGAAGTCCGGTACCGATATCCTGCTGGAAATCGACTGGCAGGGTGCGCGCCAGGTGAAGAAGCAGTTCCCGGATGCTGCCGGCATCTTCATCCTGCCGCCGTCGATCGCGGCCCTGGAAGAGCGCCTGCACAAGCGCGGCACCGACGAACCGCACATCATCACGCGCCGTTTGCTGGCGGCCGGGGGCGAGATCGCTCACGCTCCCGAGTTCGAATATGCTATCATCAACGAAGAGTTCAACGTCGCCTTGGCCCAACTACAGGCGATTGTCCAGGCGACACGTTGCCGCTTCGCCCAACAGGCCGCCCGCAACGCCTCGCTGTTTGCCCAGCTGGGTATCCACGTACTGCAACAACCGTAATTTTTCCAGCGTCGCCCGCGCCGCTGCTTCCATCTATTCTGGAGTTACCACCATGGCCCGCATCACCATCGAAGATTGCCTGAAAAACGTCCCGAACCGCTTCCAGCTGACCCTGGCCGCGACCTACCGCGCACGCCAGCTGCTCCAGGGCCACACCCCGAAAGTCGAAGCCAAGGACAAGCCGACCGTCGTCGCCCTGCGCGAAATCGCCGCCGGTAAAGTTGGCCTGGAAATGCTGAAGAAAGTGCCGATGTAATTTTCGCGATGTGATTTCCAGTCACAGACTGGTAGTGACACCCGACGAACCCGCGGCCCCCACCGCGGGTTCGTCACATTCGGCAGTCCGTAATTCTGTTATTCTGTCCCTACACTGCGGCTGATCGACATAACGTATGAACCTGTTTCCCCCAGATACGACCCATTCTGGCAATCCTCCTGCCCGCGCCAGGCGCTCCGGCAAGCCGCACGACACTGCCGAGGCGCCTGCCCCCGGCGTAGCCTCGGTCACCCAGCTGATCGACAAACTGTCCGACTACCTCACCCCGGCCGAACTGAAGAAAGTCCGCGAAGCCTACCGCTTCTCCGACGAGATGCACCTTGGCCAGGTACGCAAGTCCGGCGAACCCTACATCTCGCACCCGATCGCGGTGGCCGAGATCTGCGCCGAGTGGAAGCTCGATGCGCAAGCCATCATGGCCGCCCTGCTGCACGACGTGATCGAAGACCAGGATGTCAAGAAGGAAGAGCTGATCGAACGCTTCGGCGCACCGGTCGCCAACCTGGTCGACGGCCTGTCGAAGCTGGAAAAGATCGAGTTCCAGAGCCTGGTGGAAGCGCAGGCGGAAAACTTCCGCAAGATGCTGCTGGCCATGGCCTCGGACGTGCGCGTCATCCTCATCAAACTGGCCGACCGGCTGCACAACATGCGCACCCTTGGCGTGATGGTGCCGGCCAAGAAGCGCCGCATCGCCGGCGAGACGATGGAAGTGTACGTGCCGATCGCGCACCGCCTCGGCCTGAACAACATCTACCGCGAGCTGCAGGACCTGGCCTTCTCGCACCTGTACCCGCTGCGCTACCGCACGCTCACCAAGGCGGTGAAGGCGGCGCGCGGCAACCGGCGCGAGGTGGTGAAAAAGATCCTGGAGTCGGTGAAGCAGACCCTGGCCATGGCCGGCATCCAGGCCGAGGTGTATGGGCGCGAAAAGACCCTGTTCGGCATCTATAAAAAGATGCGCAACAAGCACCTGTCGTTCTCCCAGGTGCTCGACGTGTATGGTTTCCGCGTCGTGGTCGACAACATCCCCAACTGTTACGTGGCGCTCGGCACCCTGCACGGGCTGTACAAGCCGATGCCTGGCAAGTTCAAGGATTACATCGCGATCCGCAAGATCAACGGCTACCAGTCGCTGCATACCACCCTGATCGGCCCCTACGGCACCCCGGTCGAATTCCAGATCCGCACCCAGGACATGCACCGCACCGCGGAAAGCGGCGTGGCGGCGCACTGGCTGTATAAAACCGGTGACCAGAACATGTCGGACCTGCAGCAGCGTACCCACGCCTGGCTGCAGTCCCTGCTCGACATCCAGCAGCAGACCGGCGACTCGGCCGAGTTCCTGGAACACGTGAAGGTCGATTTGTTCCCGGATTCGGTGTACGTGTTCACGCCAAAGTCGAAGATCATCGCCCTGCCGCGCGGCGCCACGGCGCTCGACTTCGCGTATTCGATCCACACCGGCATCGGCGACCATTGCGTGGCGGTGAAGATCAACAACGAAACCCAGCCGCTGCGCACCGAGCTGCACAACGGCGACATCGTGGAGATCGTCACCGACCCGGATTCGCGCCCGAGCCCAACCTGGCTCAGCTATGTGCGCACTGGCAAGGCGCGCTCGGCGATCCGCCACCACCTGCGCACCATCAACGTCAACGAATCGGTGGAACTCGGCCAGGACCTGCTGGCCCAGGCGCTGGCTGCGCGCGGCGTCACCGGCGAATTGCCAGCCTCGACCATCGAGCGCGTGCTGGCCGAATCCTCGGCCAAGTCGATGGACGAGCTGTACGCCGACATCGGCATCGGCAAGCGCATGCCGGCGCTGGTGGCGCGCCACATCTTCGGCCTGATGGATGGCGGCGACGACACCCTGCCGTCTTCCACGCCGCTGTCGGGCGAGATCGACCCGGTGACGATCTACGGCAGCGAAGGCGTGTCGGTGCAGTTGGCGCCATGCTGCCTGCCGATCCCGGGCGACGGCATCGTCGGCCAATTGCGGCGCGACCAGGGCCTGGTGGTGCACACCGCCGACTGCCTGCCGGCCAAGCGCCTGCGCGCCAAGGAGCCGGACCGCTGGATTGCCGTGCAGTGGGGCGAGGAGCTGAACCGCCGCTTCGACTGCCGCATCCGTTTGTTGATCAACAACGAAAAGGGGATTCTGGCGCGCGTGGCGGCCGAGATCGGCGAGTCGGACGGCAACATCACCTATGTCGGCATGGATGAGGACGACGAAAACATGATGACGCAGCTGCGCTTCACCATCCAGGTGAAGGACCGGGTGCACCTGGCGCACCTGATCCGCAATTTGCGGCGGGTGGCGGGGGTCAACCGGGTCGAGCGCGAGCGGGCCTGAGTTTCAATCGATACAAACGAACAGCCCACCTCGGTGGGCTGTTTTCGTAGGGTGGACGGCTCCACCCGCTCGGATGAACATCTTCCGGCGATCGCGCCGTCCACGCGTGCAATCCACGCCGGAACAGATGCGCGGCTGAGCGGAGGCCGGTTGAACGCGTGGGCGGCGCAACAGCCGCGTGTCCGCACGCCGCCGAATAGAGCCGACCACCCTACGCATCACCGCCGGCCGGCAGCAATGCCGCGCACTTGCCGCAGCGTGGCGCGATTCCTCGCCAGTGGCGTTACTTCGGCCGGCGCCTTCCCGTACAGGACTTCGTCGACCTTCAAACGCACGCGGGTGGCGACGTAGCCGTCGGGGTCCTCGGCCAGGTCCTGCACATGCATGAATGTCTGCGGCCGCGCGATCACGACGAAGCGCGCCTCGCGCATCTCCTGGGCCAGCGTCAGGTTCGGGTGGCCGCCCGCGCACAGCGCCCAGGCGTTGCCGCTGAACGGCAACAGCAGCGCCAGCCAGAGGAAGCGTGCGCCTGCCATCGCGCTGCCTGTCAGACCCTGCCCAGCGCCAGGATACGGTCGAAGGCATCGCAGGCGCCCGCGCAGGCGTCGGCGACTTCTTCTTCGCCCCGCACTTCGGCGCGCAGCGCCAGCATGAAGGCGCGCCAGCGCGGGCCCGGGCCTGCTTCGCCCGAACCGCGCAGGTAGCGCAGCGGGTGCGGCGCGAGTTGCCCGGCCAGGCGTTTATACAGCACGGCGCCGCCCAGCTGCGAGCCTTCGACGACATACGCCACGCCCCAGCGGTAGGCGGCGCTGGCTTCATCGGGCCAGCTTGACTGCAACGGGAAGTCCGGCGCAACCAAACCGGCCAGCGACGGCTCGGCCAGGTCGGCTTCGATCAGGAACAGGTGCGGCGCTGCCGGCAAGCCGCCGGCGCCTTGCGGGCCGTCGTGGAAGCCGGCCAGCCACGGCTGCATCGGCGCCAGCCAGGCGCGCAGCAGTTGCAGGTGATAGGCATAGTCGGCCAGGGTGGCATCGGGTTTCGACAGGGGCAAGCCACTGTCGAGGCGTTCGTGGCGGTCGTTTGTCCCTTGCCGCAGCGCGGCCAGGACGTCGGACTCGCGTGCGGGGTCGTGAGGTCGGTTCATGGCCCGCATCTTACCAGCCATGCCCGATTCGGGCGCGGATCAGTCGGCGATCGGCTCCGGATACTCGACGCTGAGGATTTCCAGTTCCTCCACGCCCTGCGGCGTTTGCAGGGTGACGATATCGCCCTCGCGCGCCTTGGTCAGCGCGCGCGCCACCGGCGACACCCAGCTGATGCGCCCGCGCAGCGGGTCGAGCTCGTCGACGCCGACGATGGTCACCGTATGCTCTTCGCCGGCTGTATTCGAATAGGAAACAGTCGCGCCAAAAAACACTTGATCGTTTCCATAATGGACACTCGGATCGACCACGAAGGCCGAATCCATGCGCTTGGTGAGGAAGCGGATGCGGCGGTCGATTTCGCGCAGGCGCCGCTTGCCGTAGATGTAGTCGCCGTTTTCCGAACGGTCGCCGTTCGAGGCGGCCCAGTGCACCACGCGCACCACTTCCGGCCGGTCGACGTCGATCAGCTGCAGCAGCTCGTCCTTGATGGCCTTGTAGCCGGCGGGCGTGATGTAGTTCTTGGCGCCAGGCGGAATCGCCTGCGCCAGTGCGACGGCGTCGTCATCGTCGTCGTTGTCGCTCTCTTTTACGAATGCCTTATTCATAAGCTTATTATAAGGATATGGGGCCGGAAGCGCCGCCGGATTGCTTTATCATCGCAGGGATGAAGCCGACGCCATCCGCCCGCCACCCGCTGCTCGCACCGCTGCTGACGCTTGCGGCGCTGCTGCTCGTGCTGGAAGAATGGCTGTGGCGCGCCGGCAGCCGCTTCGCCAGCGGCATCGCCGACTGGCCGCCGCTGGCCTGGCTGGAAAACGCAGTGCGGCGCCTGCCGCCCTACCCGGCCCTGCTGGTGTTTGCGCTGCCAGGCCTGCTGCTGTTGCCGGTCAAGCTGCTGGCCCTGCTGGCGATCGCCCATGGCCACCCGATGTGGGGCGTGGCCACCTTCGTCGCGGCCAAGCTGGGCGGCGCGGTGGTGGTGGCGCGCCTGTACGTGCTCACGCTGCCTTCCTTGCTGGCGCTGGTCTGGTTTGCGCGGCGGCACAATCGCTTCATCATGTTCAAAGATCACGTCATCGCCCGCCTGCGCGCCAGCCCGACGTATGTGCGACTGCGGCGCGGCGTGTCTGCCTTGCGCAGCAGCCTGCGCCGCAACCTGCGCCTGTTGCGCCGCCAGCTGCGGCCGTCGGTGCCCTTCGGCAGCCGCCACGCCACGCGCAGCGCGCGCGCCTTCCGGCGCTTCGTGTCGCTGTGGCGCCGGCGCCGCCAATCCACCGAATCCGAACGCCCATGAACACAGCCGAGCCGACCCTGGCCGCCCCGATGCAGGCGGCCACCTCCGAAATGTTCCTGATCGACGCCGCCAGCCTGGCCCTGGTCGACGTGAACGGCGCCGCGCGCCAGAACCTGGGTTATGACAACGCCAGCCTGCACGGCGCCAGCGTCAGCCTGGTCGCGCCCGAACTTGACGGCACCGCCCTGCACGGGCTGCTGGCCGGCCTGGGCGACGAGATCGGCGAGCAGCGCTGCCTGCGCACGCGCCTGCGCCGCGCCGACGGCAGCCTGTACCCGGCCAAGCTGACCTTCCTGCGCATCCAGCGCGACAGCCGCGACCTGCTGCTGGCGATCGGCGACGACCTCTCGCCCGAGCAGGCCGCCGCCACCGCCCTGGCCCAGTCGCAGGCGCGCTACAACGCCATCGTCGACCACACCCCGGGCCTGGTCTACCAGTTCGTGCTCGGCGCCGACGGCCGCCACGAGTATCCCTACCTGAGCGAAGGCTGCGCCGCCCTGCTCGGCGTACAGCCGGCGGCGCTGCAGGCCGATCCCGATTTGTTCCTGCGCCTGGTCCTGCCGGAAGACCGCAAGGGTTACCTGGAAACGATGGCGGTCTCCAAGATCAGCCTGTCGGGCTGGAACTGGGAAGGCCGCATCTGGATCGAGGCCTGGAAGGACGTCAAGTGGATCAACCTGCGCGCCACCCCGCACCCGGCGGCGCACGGGGCGGTGCAGTGGGACGGCATCATGACCAACATCACCGAGAGCAAGAACGAGCAGCTCGACGTGCTGCATTCGCGCGCGCGGCTGGCCGAGCTGACCGAGCACAGCGAGCAGGTAAAGGAACAGGAACGCGCGCGCATCGCCCGCGAAATCCACGACGACCTGGGCGGCAACCTCACCGCCATCAAGATGGCCCTGGCCATGCTGAGCGCGCGCCTGCCGCAAGACCCGGGGCTGCAGGAAAAGGCGGCGTATCTCGACAGCCTGGTCGACCGCAGCATCGAGGCGGTGCACCGCATTTCGCTCGATCTGCGGCCGTCCACGCTCGACCTCGGCATCGTCGCCGCCCTTGAGTGGCAGGCGCGCGAGTTCGAGAAGACGACCGGCGTTGCCTGCATCTTCCGCAGCGCCGAGCGCGACATCGAGCTCGACCCCGACCATGCGGCGGCCCTGTTCCGCATCTTCCAGGAAGCGCTGACGAACGTCGCCAAGCATGCCGGCGCGACCCGGGTGACGGTGACGCTGCGGCGCCAGCGCCAGCACCTCACGCTCGTCATTGCCGACAACGGGCGCGGCATGCTGCCGGCCGACCGCCTCAAGCCGCACTCCTTTGGCCTGCGCGGCATGAGCGAGCGGGCACGGGCGCTGGGCGGCACCTTGAGCTTGTCGGCGGCGCCGGGAGGTGGCACGATGGTGACCATCAAGATCAGGCTGACACTGGCGCCGCCCCGAGATGTGAACGAAAGTAACACGTAACAATGACCGAAAAAGCAACTATCCGTGTGTTCATCGCCGACGACCACGCCATCGTGCGCGAAGGCCTGAAGCAGATCCTGGCCGAGCAGCGCGACATCGTCGTGGCCGGCGAGGCCGAGAACGGACTCGACGCCGTCAAGCTGTTTCGCCGCGCAAAGCCGCACGTGATGCTGCTCGACATCTCCCTGCCCGACCGCAACGGCATCGAGGTGCTGAAGCAGATCAAGGACGACAAACCGGACCTGGCGGTGCTGATGCTGTCGATGCACCGCGAAGACCAGTATGCGATCCGCGCGCTGAAGGCGGGCGCCGCGGGCTACCTCACCAAGCAGAGCGCGCCGCGCGAGCTGGTGCAGGCGATCCGCCAGGTAGCGGGCGGCCAGAAATATGTCAGCGCGGCCCTGGCCCAGGCGCTGGCGAACAGCGTCGGCAGCGACCACGAGGCCCCGGTCCACGACAGTCTGTCGGACCGCGAATTCCAGACCCTGACCATGATCGCCTCGGGCAAGACGGTGAGCGAGATCGCGCGCGACCTGTCGCTGTCGGTGAAGACGGTCAGCGAATACCGCGCGCGCCTGTTGTCGAAAATGAAGCTGAAAACCAGTGCCGAACTGACGACCTACGCGATCCGGAACCAGCTTGTGGAATAAAGGAAACATTAGCGTCAAGTAAGAGGTCTTTTGCCCTCTATTTGCGTAATGACGTAAGGAAAAACTGCTTATCATTACGCCAAACTTGAAAATACTTGCGCTGTAACATGTCCAATCCGTCCAACCCGCCTGTCCAGAGTCCTGTCGAGATCGCCCGCGAGGCTTTCCGCCGCCTCGCCACCCGCCGCATCGCCCCTACGCCCGACGCCTACGCCGAGATCTACAACGAGATCGCCGGGCTGCCGAAGCCAGTTGCCGCACCAATCCAGGCGCCGGTCCAGGCGATCCCGCTGACCGGCCCGGCGCCCGAGGACGTGCTGGCCGGGTTCGCCACCCAGATCACCGATACGCCGGGCGAGCTGGCCGAATACGGGCGCCGCCTGAACCGCGCCGTGAAGGGACGCGACTGGGAAGCCTATGCGCGCGCCCTGTCGCAGCTGGTCGAAAAGCACCTGCGGCGCGGCATTCCGCCCGGCGTCACCTATGGCATGGAAAGCCGCGACACGGTCCTGCTGCGCGAATTGCTGAGCCGCACGCTGGCCTTTGCCCTGGCCTCGCTGCTGCCGGCCAAGTCGGCGCTGGCGACCGAGGCCGAATCGCTCGGCGCGGCCGTCAAGATCGCGCACAGCGAAGCGGCGCTGCAGGAAATCGCGGGGCGCCTGAAGGAACTCTGCTTCCAGATCGAACTGCACAGCGGTGATTCGGGCGAGCAGCAGGAACTGCTGCTGCGCCTGTTCAAGCTGCTGCTGGAAAACGTCAGCGGGCTGCTCGATGACGACAGCTGGATGCGCGGCCAGATCGCCGCCGTGCAGGACCTGATCGCCGGCCCGATCGACGCGCGCGCGCTGGAAGACGCCACGCGCAGCCTGAAGGACGTGATCTACAAGCAGGGCCAGCTGAAGCACGGCCTGGCGGACGTGAAGTCGACCGTCAAGAACATGATGATGACCTTCATCGACCGCCTCAGCTCGGTGGCGGCCTCGACCGGCGACTTCAGCGACAAGCTCGGTGGATTCTCCGAACGGATCCGCCACGCCGGCGACATTGGCGAGCTGAACGAGGTGCTCGACGAAGTGCTGCGCGAAACCCGCAACGCCCAGGCCGAGGCCCTGGCCTCGCGCGACCGCATGCTGGCCGCGCACCAGGAAGTGCAGGAAGCCGAAGGACGCATCAAGGAACTCGAAGCCAGGCTCCAGCACCTGAGCGAACTGGTGCGCGAAGACCAGCTCACCGGCACCCTGAACCGGCGCGGCCTGGACGACGTGTTCGAGCGCGAAAGCGCGCGCGCCGACCGCCGCGGCTCGCCGCTGTGCGTGGCCCTGCTCGACCTCGACAACTTCAAGAAGCTGAACGATACCTACGGCCACCTGGCCGGCGACAACGCCCTGCGCCACCTGGCCAGGGTCGTGAAAGGCACGCTGCGCTCGATCGACGTGATCGCCCGTTTCGGCGGCGAGGAATTCATGATCCTGATGACCGACACCACGGTGGAATCGGCGGTGCAGACCATGGTGCGCCTGCAGCGCGAGCTGACCAAGCATTTCTTCCTGCACGATAACGAGAAGCTGCTGATTACCTTTTCGGCCGGCGTGGCCCTGCGCCTGCCGAACGAAGACCAGGCGACCTTGCTGGCGCGGGTGGACAAGGCGATGTACCAGGCCAAGCAGAGCGGGAAGAACCGGGTGGTGGTGGCGGACTGAGCCAGCCGCCCGGCGGCCTGGTCAGGCTTCGGCCAGTGCGCGGTAATGGGCCGCGCGCCCGGCATCGCCGCGGCTCTCGTACAGCAGCGCCAGGTTGTGGGCGGCCAACACGCCGCCGCGGCCGCTGACCGCGCCCTCCATGTCGGGCTGCTCGCCCAGTTCCAGGCACGTCAGCCAGCTGGCCTCGATCATCGGCAACAGCTCGTCGGCCCGCTCGGGCTGGCAATGGGCGAGGTCGAGCAACAAGTCTCCCAGGACAAAATGGTAGTCCGGCGAGTCGTGCCAGTTTGCCATTTCAAGCTCGGCCAACTGGACCGCCAATGCATGTTCTTTCCCCATCTTCAAGGAAAACAGCGCCCGCACCACCAGGTCATGGCGCCAGGCGTCGCCCGGCTGCGCCAGCTCCAGCGCACGCAGGTAGTGGCCGGCGGCGGCGCCATACGCGCCGCGTGCCTCGTCGAGCTTGCCGGCCTGGTAGAGCAGGCCGGCATCGTCGGGGGCGGCCGCCAGCGCCGCGGCCACCAGCTGCGCGCGCTGCGCATTCCTGGCGGCGCGTCCGGCCTGGCGCATGCCGTCGTTGTGGATCGGCAGCGCGATGCGCTGGCGCGGCAAGGCGCTTACCGGCGCCTCGTTCACCGTGCCGGCATAGCGCACGTCGCCGGGCAGCAGGCGCGCACGCCACGTGGTCGCGGCCAGCGTGCGCCCCGCCAGGTCGAAGGCCAGTCGCACCGGCAGCAAGCCGACCAGCGGCTCGCCGGCGCAGGCCTGGGCCAGCAGGCGCGCGCCGTCGGCATCGGCGGCCAGCCACTCGTCGGCGTCCAGCACCAGGTTCCAGCGCGCACCCGACAGGGCCAGCGCCGCATTGCGGGCGGCGGCGAAATCGCCGGTCCAGGCGAATTGCTCCACCCGCGCGCCGTGTTCGGCGGCGATGCGCGCGGTGGCGTCGGCGGAACCGGTATCGAGCACGATCATCGTGTCGACGACAGGTCGCGCCGACTCCAGGCAACGCGCAATATGCCGGGCCTCGTCGCGCGCGATCACTACCAATGCCAGTTGCCCCATGTCTCTGCTCCCTCAGGTTGGAATCTTGTCTTGCTGCTCTGAATAATTATACGTCCGGGGCCCGGCGCGGCGGCCTTTTTGCGGGCCGGCCGGGGCGCCGCGAAAAAAATTTGAAAAAAGTTCGTTCTGGGTATCAACTTTTTCGAATCCCTTCCGTTACCTGATTCAACTGCAGTGAGATTGTCATTCAAAAGCGTGGCAGCCCAGCAGAAGTGGCAAGTTGCCCCCCTCGAAAACAGAGTTTGGAGAAATAACATGGCAAGCATGATCAACACCAACATTTCGTCGTTGAACGCACAGCGTAACCTGTCGACGTCGAAAACCTCGCTGGAAACCTCGCTGCAGCGCCTGTCGACCGGCCTGCGCATCAACAGCGCCAAGGACGATGCCGCCGGCATGGCGATCTCGACCCGCATGACCTCGCAGATCAACGGCCTGAACCAGGCAACCCGCAACGCCAACGACGGCATCTCGCTGACCCAGACCGCCGAAGCCGGCATGGCCTCGGCCACCGACCTGCTGCAGCGTATGCGTGACCTGGCCGTGCAGTCCTCGAACGGTTCGAACTCGGACACCGACCGCGCTGCGATCCAGACCGAAGTCGGCCAGCTGAAGGAAGAAATCGACCGCGTGGCGAAATCGACCAACTTCAACGGCCTGAACCTGCTCGACGGTTCGTTCAGCGCGCAAAGCTTCCAGGTCGGCGCCAACAACAGCAGCAACGACCGCATCCAGATCAAGGAAATCGCCAACCTGCAGACCACCAAGCTCGGCAGCGGCACCACCGGTTCGTCCTCGCTGACCTCGGGCCTGACCACCAAGGCCCTGGCCGCCGGCGACCTGACCCTGAACGGCACCCAGATCGGCGCCTCGACCGCCGGCGCCCAGGCCGGCCAGTCCTCGAGCAGCGCGTACGCAGTGGCCCAGGCCATTAACGCCGCAGCCGGCCAGTCGGGCGTGACCGCGACCGCGAATGCGACGGTGGCGACTTCGATCGCCGCGACCGGCGTGGCGGCAACCGACGCCACCAAGCTGGCGGCCAACACCTTCTCGATCAATGGCGTGAACATCGGCGAAATCGAAGCCGGCACGCAATTCAATGGCGCCACCAATCCGCCGACTGCCGGTGGTTCGACCGCAGTCATTGACAAAGGCACCAAGGTGGCCGATGCGATCAACAAGGTGAGCGACCAGACCGGCGTCAAGGCCACGGTCGACGACACGGGCGCGGTCAAGCTGACCTCGACCAACGGCAAGGCCATCGAACTGAAGCTGACCGACTCGAGCGCCAATGCAGCTGCCGTCACTGCATTCACCGACAGCACCGGCCTGACCGCCAGCGTCGCAGGCACCTCCACTGCCGGCACTGCGCCGACCGCGGGCGCCTATGCCGCCGGCGCCTTCAAGATCAACGGCGTCGAAGTCGGCGCCATCGCCGACGGCGGTACCGCATCCGGCCAGGGCGCGAACACCGCCGCCGCCATCAATGCGGTCAGCGACAAGACCGGCGTGACGGCGAAGGCCGATTCGGTCACCGGCAAGATCTCGCTGAGCGCCGCCGACGGCCGCGACATCAAGCTGGAAGACGGCACCGGCACGGCAGCGGCTGCCACCGGCATCACCGCCGGCACCTTCACCGGCTCGGTCACCCTGAGCAGCTCGAACGTCAACGGCATCGTGGTCGGCGGCGAGAACAATGCAAACGCCGGCCTGGCCGCCTACACCGGCCTGAAAGCCGCCGACACCAAGTCGACCGGCACCATCAGCTCGGTCGACGTCAGCACCGCCACCGGCGCGCAGGCGGCGATCGACACGATCGACAAGGCGCTGTCGTCGGTGAACACTTCGCGCGCCAACATGGGTGCTTACCAGAACCGCTTCAGCGCCGTCGTGTCGAACCTGCAGTCGTCGTCGGAAAGCCTGTCGTCCTCGCGCAGCCGCATCCAGGATGCCGACTTCGCGGCTGAAACCGCGTCGATGACGCGCGGCCAGATCCTGCAGCAGGCAGGTACCGCGATGCTGGCCCAGGCCAACTCGCTGCCGAACGGCGTGCTGTCCCTGCTGCGTGGCTAATCGCCTCACATCCGACTGATGCAACAAAGGCGCGCTCCCGGCAGGCAGCGCGCCTTTGTCACGAAATGGATCCACCATGGCAAGCGATTCGATCACCCCGGCCGCCAGCGGCGCCGCCACCGCACCAGTCCCGACGCGGCACATTTACAACAACACGGAGCCGGTCCTGCCGGCCGCCAGCGCCAGGCCGGTCGCGGCATCGGGCAAGCCGGCCACGATGGACGAGCTGCGCGATGCCGTCAAGAAGATCCAGGACAATATCGGCCCGGGCGCACAGGACCTGCGTTTCAGCATCGACGAGGACACCGGCACCCCGGTGATCAAGCTGATCGATACGAAGACCGATACGGTCTTGCGCCAGATTCCCACCGTTGAAGCTTTGGAAATCTCCAAGGCGCTCGATAAACTACAGGGTTTGCTGGTGCGCGAAACCGCGTAGAATGACCGGTTGCCGCTTGGCTTCGTCAGCCCGGCAGCGCTTTCAACAGGAGTAACTACATGGCAATCTCTTCCACGGGAGTCGGTTCCGGCCTCGATGTCACCAGCCTCGTCAAGCAATTGATGGAGGTCGAGCGCGCTCCGCTCAAGGCGCTCGATACCAAGGAAGCCAGTTACCAGGCCAAGCTGTCCACGCTCGGCACTGTCAAGAATGCCCTGGCCGCCCTGCAGACGGCCGCAAAGGCGATCGCGACCACCGACAAGCTGACCCCGGTCAAGGCAAGCGTGGCCGACAGCACCCTGCTCGCCGCCGCCCCCGGCGCCGGTGCGGTGCCCGGCAACTACAACGTCGAAGTGCAAAGCCTGGCCCAGGCACAAAAGCTCAAGACCAGCGTCGGCTTTTCGAATACCAGCGACATCGTCGGCAGCGGCACCCTGACCTTCGACTTCGGCAGCTACGACAGCGCCGAGCCGCCGGTGTTCACGCCGAATGGCGCCAAGGCCGCCAAGACCGTGACGATCACCAGCAGCAACAATACGCTGGCCGGCATGCGCGACGCGATCAACAACGCGAACATGGGCGTGAGCGCCAGCATCATCAACGACGGCAGCAAGAACATCCTGACCTTCACCAGCAACGACACCGGCACCGCCAGCGCGCTCAAGGTGACGGCGGGCGACCCGTCGCTGAACGCCTTCGCCTACGACCCCACCGGCGCGGGCGGCAGCAGCATGAACCAGATCGTGGCGGCCCAGGACGCAGTGATCGTGGTCGACAGCGTCCCGATCACCAAGCAAAGCAACAAGATCGCCGACGCGATCCAGGGCGTGACCCTCGATTTGGCCAAGGCCGAGCCCGGCAAGAGCACGAAAATCAGCCTGGCGCGCGACAGCAGCGGTGCCCAGGCCGCGGTCGAGAATTTCATCAAGGCCTACAACGACGCCAACAAGGCGATTACCGACGCCACCGCGTACAACGTGGCCACGGGCGTCGGCGCGGCCCTGAACGGCGACAGCACCATGCGCAGCGTGCAGAGCCAGATGCGGGCCCTGTTCAGCACAGGCATTCCGGGCGCGCCCGGCGGCATGGGCACGCTGTCCGACGCCGGCATCAGCTTCCAGAAAGACGGCACGCTGGCGCTCGATGCTACCAAGTTCAGCGCGGCGGCGGCCAATCCGGCCAAGGACATCAGCAAGCTGTTCGCGACCTCGGCCACGGCCAAGGGCTATGGCTACCAGATGGACGTACTGCTCGGTAAGATCCTGAGCCCGGTCGGCGTACTCAGCAACAAGAACACCAGCATCAACAAGCAGATCGAGGACCTGGGCGACCAGCGCGACTCGGTCAATACCCGCCTGGAGGCGACCGAGAAGCGCTACCGCGCCCAGTTTTCGGCGCTCGACACCGCCATTGCCAGCATGCAGTCCACCAGTTCCTTCCTCACGCAACAGTTGAGCCTGCTGGCCAACAATAGCTGAGCGCGCGCCGGCAGCGCGAATTGGCAGGTAAATTCACCTCTGATGGCGCGATGGTGGCCGCGCCCCTTCCCCTACACTGTGCATTCTTCAGGCCGCGTTGCGAATCGATCGCCGCGCGTGCCGTACTCCACGAGAAGGAAGGAATCACATGTTTGGATCGACCACCCGCAGCGGCGCCGGCGCATACGGCAGTATCGGCCTGGAAACCGGCGTCAATGCGGCCAGCCCGCACAAGTTGATCGTCATGCTCTTCGATGGTGTCCTGGCGGCCCTGGCCAAGGCCCTGCACGCGATGAACACGGGCGACGTGCCGGCCAAGTGCAAGTTCATTTCGCAAGGCATGCTCATCATCGATAACGGCCTGCGCGCCAGCCTGGACAAGGATGCCGGCGGAGAGATCGCCGCCAACCTCGACGCACTCTACGTCTACATGGGCGAGCGCCTGCTCGACGCCAACCTGCACAACCATGCCGCGCCGATCAGTGAGGTACAGGGTCTGCTGCGCGAACTCAAGGAAAGCTGGGAAGCGATCGATCCGCACGCCGCCAGGAGCGCCGGAGCGCACCGTTCCCCTGCCATCGCCGGAGCCTGAGCCATGATGAACAGCGATCACATCATCGAGCTGTTCGAAGAAGTGGGCATGCTCACCGGACAGATGCTGGCGGCCGCGCAAGAGGCCGACTGGGACCGCCTGACCGTACTCGAATCGAGCTGCGCCCGCCACATCGCGGTCTTGCGCGGCACGCCTGCGCCGCCCCTGCCGCCTGCCTGCCGCGGGCGCAAAATCGCCCTGATCCAGAAAATCCTGGCCGACGACCGCGCCATCCGCGATCTGGTCAGCCCCTGGATGGCGGAACTGTCCAGGCGGATCAGCAATACCGGTACCGAACGCAAACTGCAGCGCGCCTACGGCGGCGTGTGAGAAACCGGGACCGGGATGGATTGCCGGATCTGTCTCTTGCCTATATTATATTGAACTCAAGTAAGTATTGAATTAAGGCAATAGGCCGGAGCCTCCCTGCGAGCGTGTGAAAAAATGGTCAGGGCAAGACGCCGAGTCGAAGACAGTACGAGCGTACGGCGAGACGAGGCAACGCCGCCATGGCCATTTTTTCACACGTTCTGCGGCTCCCGCCTCCCGACTCCGCGCCGCTCCGGCAATCAGCAATTGGCAATGCAAGCATTCACCGACGTACAACCCGAACACTGGCAGGAATTCGCGCTCGCATCGCGCGCCGATATCCTGTCCGTACTGCGCCGCCTGGCCGAGCAGGAAAGACCGCTGCGGCTGTTCGACGCGACCGCCCCCGCGGCGCCGCTGGCGACCTTGCGCCTGCTCGAGGCCGATGACACCGCGCTGCTGCTCCAGGGCGCCCCGGACAAGGCCGCCGCGCTGCTGGCCCCCGACGAGGTGATCTGCGACACCACGCTCGATAACATCCGCATCCTGTTCGGCGCCGCCGGCCTGCACGAGGTGCGCGTCGACGGCGCGGCAGCCTTCCGCGCCGCCCTGCCGCAGAGCCTGATCCGCCTGCAGCGGCGCGCCTACTACCGCATGCCGGCGCCGTCGGCAAAGCCCTTGCATGCCCTCATTCCCCGGGCCGGCGGCAAACTGGCTGTGTTACTGCACGACATCAGTTGCGGCGGCATCGCGCTGCGCGACGACGCGCGTGCGCTTGGCAGCGCGATCGGACAGGTCTATCAGGATTGCGAGATCGCCTTGCCGGAGATCGGCACCGTCACCGCCTCGCTGCAGGTACGCAACTGCAGCGAGGCGCCCGACCAGGACCGTGCCACGCGCCGCCTGGGCTGCGAATTCCTCGACATGTCGCGCGCCGCCATGGCCGCCGTGCAGCGTTATATCCTGAACCTCGAACGCACCCGTAACGCCCGCCTGGCCGGCCTGGCCTGAAGCCCCGGCGGCGGCGCCATGGTGCCCGAAGGCCATCCGCGGTGGCCATTCTTGAGCGACTGGATTTCACAATTCACTGTGCATGAAATCGCGTTTCCCAGCCGTGCGCGCATTGCATCTTCATTCGTATTCTGGCGTAATGAAATCATCATAACGGACGCGCCCGCCCCGGTGAATTGTGACATATGCAAAGACCTCAGATCCCGGTAGACGAAGCAAAACGCCTGGCCGCACTGTATGCCACGGAACTCTACGGTTCTGAGCCGGAAGTGGCCTTCGACCGCATCACCCACCTGGCCAGCAAGCTGCTCGATATGCCGACCGCGCTCATCTCCCTGGTCGGCAGCGATACCCAATGGTTCAAGTCGCGCTGTGGCTTTGCCGGCCAGACGACCTCGCGCGATGTTTCCTTCTGCGGCCATGCGATCCTGAGCGACCAGGCCCTGGTGGTCGAGGACGCCTTGCTCGACGAACGCTTCGCCGACAACCCCCTCGTCGTGGGCAAGCCCCACATCCGCTTCTACGCCGGCGTACAACTGTATTCGGTCGAGCGTGCGAAACTCGGCACCCTGTGCGTGCTCGACACCCGTCCGCGCACCCTCGACGCCGGCCAGCTCGAAGAGCTGCATGCGCTGGCGCGCATGGCGGAGGAACTGATCTACCACCGCCAGCTTGCCCGCGCCGCCCAGGAATTGCACGAACAGTTGCTGCACAACGCCGCCCTGGCGCCGGTACCGGTCGCGGCCGGGCAGGTGAAGTACCTGCTGACGCATGACGCCCTGACCGGCCTGGCCAACCGCCAGGCCCTGCTGCGCACCATCGGTGACAGCATCCCGGCATGGGAAGGGGAGCAGGCCGGCGGCGTCGTGGCCTGCCTCAACCTGGACCGCTTCAAGCGGGTCAACGAAGTGCTGGGCCACGCCGTGGGCGATGCGACCCTGGTGGCGGTGACACGTACCCTGCAGGCGCACCTGCGTGAAGGCGACATGCTGGCGCGCTCGGGCAACGACGAGTTTGTCATGCTGCTCAACGATCCCGGCGGCGAAACGCGCCTGCTGGCGCGCCTCGACGGATTGATGCAGGCAGTAAGCAGCCATGCCTTTGCGGCCGGCGCCGATATCTCCATCACCTGCAGCGTCGGTGTCGCCTGCTACCCGCGCGACGGCGCCGAGCCCGACGCCCTGTTCAACAATGCGGTCACGGCCATGCGTCATGCCAAATCCCAGGGCGGAGGACGGATCGTCCGCTTCGAGCCCGCCCAGCGGCGCGAACTGGGACGCCGCCTGACCCTGGAAGGCCAGCTGCGGCGCGCGCTCGAACGCGCTGAACTGTTCCTGCAGTACCAGCCCAAGATGGCGCTCGACAGCGGCGCCCTGGCCGGCTTCGAAGTGCTGCTGCGCTGGCGCCATCCCGAGCACGGCGTCGTGTCGCCGGCGGAGTTCGTGCCGATCGCCGAGGAAACCGGCCTGATCGCGCCGATCGGCGAATGGATCGTCAGGACCGCGGTGGCGCAGCTGGCGGCCTGGCGCAGCGCCGGCGTGCCGACGGCGCCGCTGGCGGTGAATTTGTCGGCACGCCAGTTCATGCAAAGCGACATCGTCGGCATCGTCAGCGAACAGCTGGCCGCAGCCGGGCTCTCGCCTGAACTGCTCGAACTCGAACTGACCGAGAGCGTGTCGATGGCCGACCCGGGCCACAGCATGGTCATCATGCACAAGCTCAAGTCGCTCGGCGTGGCGCTCAGCATCGATGACTTCGGCACCGGCTATTCGAGCTTCAGCTACCTGCGCCGCCTGCCCATCGACAAACTGAAAATCGACAAGTCCTTTGTCGACGATATCGAGCACAGCAGCGACTCGCGCACCATTGTCCAGGCGATCACGGCCATGGCGCACAGCCTGAACCTGGGCGTGATCGCCGAGGGCGTGGAAACCGAGGCCCAGGCCGCGGTGCTGCGCGAAGCGGGCTGCGACCAGGGGCAGGGATTCCTGTATGCACGTCCTCTGGAAGCGGACGCTGCCGCCGCTTTCATCCTTGCGCATCAAGCCAAGCGACGACATGCCACGCGCGATGCAGCACCGCCATCCGGCTCCCGGATGCCGTCCTACAGCCGAAACAATTGCTAACAACTTCCTGCAGTGCGCGCCCATGGCAGCGGCATATGATCGTGTCAACGATGCATAGTGCCTGCCAGCGCCTGTTGGCGGCAGGAAGGGAGAAGTTCATGATCCAGCGAAGAATCGACGAAGAAACCGCCCTGGCTGCCGAGTACGCCCTGTATCTGGTCGATATCCGCGGCGTCGATTTCGCTTTCCAGTATCTCGACAGCTGCAAAGTGCCGCGCGACATCCTCGCGCGCGCCCTGCAATCGCCCCTGCACCGCCGCCACCACGAACGGCGCAAGCAGGCGCGCCCCAACTGAAGCCGCCCTGCACGGCTGCGCCGGCCCGGTGCGCCCCGAACAAAACGGCATCCACGCTACTCAAGTCCCGTTAAATCCTGCCGTTAAGCAAGGAAACCACCGTCGCCGATGGATGGCAAGCGGCCTCTTGCGCCCTGCCTGCCGCGGCATCAACACCTGCGCGGCATTCCTGCGACGCGCATACAAACGACGTATTTGGAGAACCCGATGTTCGGATCAACGCAGCGTGGCGTGCACGCCTATGCGAAAGTAGGCCTGGAAACTTCAGTCATCGCCGCCTCTCCCCACCAGTTGATCGTCATGTTGTACGACGGCGCCCTGTCGGCGATCAGGAGCGCAGGCGTCCATATGGCAGCTGGCCGTGTCGCCGAAAAGGGTGCCGCCATCTCGAAGGCGCTGTCGATCATCGACAATGGCCTTCGCGCCAGCCTCGACAAGAAAGCCGGCGGTGACATCGCCGCCAACCTCGACGCGCTCTACGCCTACATGTCCGACCGCCTGCTCAGCGCCAACCTGCACAACAAGTCCGCGCTGCTCGACGAAGTACAGACCTTGCTGTCCGGCCTGCGCGAAAGCTGGACCCGGATCGGCGGACAGCCGGCGGCGGCCGACGCGCCGGCGCGTGCCGGAGGCGCCTGATGATGACGGGCCAGGAAGTGCTGTCCGAATATGCCGCCGTCGCCGCGCTTGGCGGGCGCATGCTTGCCGCCGCCGAAGCCGGCGACTGGGACCGCCTGGCTGAACTCGAACGCCAATGCGCGGCGCACATCGACACCCTCAGAGGTTGTGAAAAAAATGGCCAGGGCAAGGAGCTGGACCCGGCCGGGCGCCAGGCCAAGGCCGACTGCATCCGGCGCATCCTTGCCGATGACCAGCGCATCCGCGACCTGACCATGCCATGGCTTGCCCATTTGTCCGCCCTGCTCGGCAATGCCGGCGCCCAGCGCCGCCTGGCCGGCGCCTACGGCAGCGTCTGACACGGCGGCCGGCGCCATGACCGACGCAGCGGCAGGCTGAGCGATGGTGGAACGGATTTCGGGCCCGGGCGTCAGTGCGCCGCTGCCGGCGCAGCCGGTGGCGGCGCCCGAACGCACGGGCGATCCGCGTACCGAAGCCTTCCAGCGCTCGCTGGCGACCATGTTGGGCAGCAAGGTACCGGTCACGGTGCTGTCCCGCCTCGGCGACGGCAGCTTCATGGTGCGCGTGGCCGACACGGCGGTACGCATGGCGCTGCCGTCCGGCACCCAGCCCGGGGCCACACTGCCGATGAAAGTGCTGGCGGCCTCGCCCCAGCCGACCTTCCAGCTCGGCAATACCACCCTGCAAGCCAGCCCGCTGCTGCCCGGCGCCGGGGCCGCCTCCGCGGCCTCATTGGCGAGCGCGCTGGCAGGCGCCGGTGCCGCCGACCTGAGCCCGGGCGCACGCCTGCTGGCGCAGGTACTGCAGGGCGCGACGGGCCAGGGCACGGCCGTTGCCGGCACCACGCCACTGCTGCCGCCAGGGCCTCCGGACCCTGCCCAGCTTGCCGCCCGGCTGCAAGGCGCCATCTCGAAAAGCGGCCTGTTCTACGAATCGCACGTGGCCGAATGGAGCGAGGGCAAGCGCGCACTGGCCGAACTCATGACCGAGCCGCAAGCACACAAGCCGGCCGGTACCCCACCCACCGACCCGGCCCTGGCGCGTCTGATCGACATGCAGCTGGCCAGCCATGAACAAGGACAGGTCGCGTGGCAGGGTCAACTCGCTGCGGGCCAGCCATTCGAATGGAAGGTAGCGCGGGAAGCGGGCCAGGACGACGGCGGGCGCGACGCCGCGCAACAGGAAACAGCCTGGCACAGCGACCTGCGCCTGCGCTTTGCCGGACTCGGCGAAGTGCAGGCCCGCGTGAGCCTGCGCGGCGGCCAGGTTCGCATCGACCTGCAGGTAGACGACGGCGCGCTGGGTCCGCTGCGCGCGGGCGCAGCGCGCCTGGAAGACGCGCTGGCCGCGGCAGGCGGCGAGCTGGCCGTGCTGCACATCCGTACCAGGAGCGCCCCATGAAGGACAGGGTGCACGATGACGGCCAGGCCAAGCACGGCGGCAGCGACGGCGCGCGCCAGCAGCGCGCGGTCGCCCTGGCCTACACGGCCGGCGCCGGCGCACCAACCGTGGTGGCCAAGGGACGCGGACTGGTGGCCGGGCGCATCATCGAAAAGGCGCAGGAAGCCGGCCTGTTCATCCACGAATCGAAGGAACTGGTCGCGCTGCTGATGGACGTCGATCTCGACGGCCAGATTCCGCCCGCCCTGTACCGCGCAATTGCGGAACTGTTGGCATGGCTATATCATATTGAGACAGCGCAACAGCACGGTTGGCCGCTTTCCGCCCCGCCCGACAGCGCACTCTTCATCGACTCACCTGCAAGACCGGCGGAACAAGATGCAAGCAATACATGATGCGGACTCGGATGACTGGCGTGATTACGAAGTACGCTCGCGCAAGGAGATCATCGCGCTGCTGCGCCAGATCGGCGAAAAAAAGCAGTTGATACGGATGAAGATCAAGGGCGAGGCCGATGTCTGCGTTACCTCGGTGCTCGAGGTCGATGCAGAACGCGGCGCGCTCATCCTCGACCGGTCGATCGACCGCGAGCAGAACGAACGCATCCTGCGCGCCGGCCAGGTGATGTGCGAAACCTATCTCGACAAGATCCGCATCCTGTTTCGCGCTGCCGGCTTGCAGGAGCGCGCCTTCGCTGGCGCGGCGGCGCTGGCCGCCCAACTCCCGGAGGCATTGATCCGCCTGCAGCGGCGCGAGTTCTACCGCGTGGCCACGCCGGTGAGCAACCCGGTGCAGGTATTCATCCCCACGCCCCCGGAACTCGGCGGCGGCGATGCCAGCTTCCCGCTGAGCGACATCGGCGCCGGCGGCCTCGCCCTGCTCGACAACAAGATGATCCTGAATGCGATCGTAGGCCAGAGCTTCGACGGCTGCCGCATCGAGTTGCCCGACGCCGGTTTCGTGCACACCACTTTGCAGGTGCGCAATGCCATCGAACTCACCATGCTCAACAACAAGACCAGCCGCCGCGTCGGCTGCATGTTCACCGACATGCCGCGTACCGACATGGCGGCGCTGCAGCGTTACATCACCAGGCTCGAACGCGAACGCAATGCGCGCCTGGCGGGCCTGGCCTGAAACGCCGGCCACCTTCCCCCGCCGGCAGAATCACACCTGCATGTTCATGATTTCGTGATAGGCCGACACCAGCTTGTTGCGTACCTGTACCGTCGCCTGGAAAGCAATGCTTGATTTTTGCATGGCGATCATGGTGTCGGACAAGCTCACGCTGTCGTCGCCCAGCGCGAACTTCTGGCCCAGCTCTTCCGCATGTTTTTGCGAATTGCTCACCTGTTCCAGCGAATTCTTCAGCGCGTCGGAAAAGCTGACCTTCGAGGCGCCTTCGTTGGCGGCGACGCCCGCTGCCTTGCCGAGCCCGCCCATGCCTCCCAGGCCGCCCACCGCGCCAGCGCCCAGCGACGGCGCGGCCGGCTTGCTGGCCGCCGCCTTCAGCTGGTTCATCATGGACTCGATGCGGCTGCTGTCGATGCCGCCGATGCCGCCTATGCTCATGGGTTCTCCTCAGTCCGCATTATCGTGCCTGCCCGTGCATAAAATGCAAACAGGCAATTTCAGGCTGTCAGAATACCAGCGCGCGCGCAACAAATGGCGCCGATCAGGAGGGGAAAGCCCCTCTTGTTCCGGGGTTTGAATGTTGCTCTACGGCTTCATAATCTGCTCCTGATTTCTTTCCCCCTCACGGACAAGCACATGGCCGCCACGACTGCTGACGAACTGATCGACACCCCAGCCCAGCCGCAACCCTTCCATAAAACCCCCATGGGCAAGAAGGTGGTGGCCGGTGGTGGCGTGGCGGCCGTGCTGGCCGTCGTCGTCGCGCTCTGGATGTGGAGCCAGACTCCGGACTACCGCGTCCTGTACGCCAACTACAGCGACAAGGACGGCGGCGCCATCACCGCCTCGCTCGACCAGATGGGCGTCAAGTACAAGTTCTCGGAAGGCGGCAGCGCCATCCTGGTGCCGGCCGAGCAAGTGCCGGACCTGCGCCTGAAGCTGGCAGCGCAAGGCTTGCCGAAGGGTGGCAACGTCGGCTTCGAGCTGCTGGAAAACCAGAAACTGGGCGTGTCGCAGTTCGTCGAGCAGGTGAACTACCAGCGCTCGCTGGAAGGCGAGCTGGCCCGTTCGATCCAGTCGCTCGGTTCGGTGGCCGGCGCCCGTGTCCACCTGGCGCTGCCGAAGCCGTCCGTCTTTGTGCGCGACCAGCAAAAGCCGACCGCTTCGGTCCTGCTGAACCTGCAGTCGGGCCGCGCCCTCGACCCGGGCCAGGTCAGCGCCATCGTGCACCTGGTGGCATCGAGCATTCCTGAACTGACCATCGGCAACGTGACCGTGGTCGACCAGAACGGTAATTTGCTGTCGGAACAGCCCAAGGCCGGTGGACTGGGCAAGCAGCTCGACGCCAGCCAGTTGAAATACGTCGAGCAGGTGCAGCAGAACATCATCAAGCAGGTCGAATCGCTGATTTCGCCGATCGTCGGCAAGGGCAATGTGCGCGCCGAAGCGACCGCCGAAGTGGACTTCGCGCAGGTCGACACCGCCGCCGAGATGTACAAGCCGAACTCGCCGCCGGAACCGCAGGCGATCCGCAGCCAGCAGACCTCGGAACAGACCGGCCCGTCGAGCGGCAACGCCAACGGCATCCCGGGGGCGCTGTCGAACCAGCCGCCGGGCGTGGCGACCGCGCCGATTGAAGGGGGCGCTCCTGGTGCGCCGGGTGCAGCACCGGCGCAGAGCGGCCCGAGCCGCAAGGATGCGACCACCAACTACGAAGTGGACAAGACGATCCGCTACGAGCAGCGTCCGATGGGCGGCATCAAGCGCCTGACGGTGGGTGTGGTGGTGAATTACCGCCGTACCGTCGATCCGGCCACCGGCAAGGTCACCGTCAAGCCGCTGCCGGCTGCCGAAGTGGCGCAGATCAACGAGCTGGTGAAGCAGGCGATGGGTTAC
This sequence comes from Massilia sp. BAP21, assembly GCF_057801335.1. NCBI lineage: Bacteria > Pseudomonadati > Pseudomonadota > Betaproteobacteria > Burkholderiales > Oxalobacteraceae > Massilia > Massilia sp. BAP21. The sequence goes on along the minus strand of NZ_CM173596.1, from coordinate 3,283,682 downwards.
TCGCAAGCGCGCGGCGATACCCTGAACGTGGCGAATGCCCCGTTCGAAGGTGTCGACAAGCCGGACGAAGCCGGCCCGGACTGGTACAAGGACCCTTCCAACCTGCCGCTGGCAATGGAAGTGGGCAAGTACCTGCTGATTGCGGCAATCCTGGCTTTCCTGTACTTCCGCATCCTGCGTCCGCTGCTGCGGCCGGTGATGAACAAGTTCGACGAAGTGACCGCCGTGCCGGAAGACGAGAAGGAAAAGAGCGAAGACAGCGACGACGACGACGGCAGCAGCACCGTCGAGCTGGGCAGCGGCGGCAAGCCGGCCCTGGGTCCGGACGGGATGCCGCTGCCTCCGGAAGAAGAACCGCGGGAACGCAGCTATCGCGCCAACCTGGCGATGGCAAAAGAGATGGCGCGTAACGATCCGCGCATCGTGGCAAACGTGATCAAGGCATGGGTGGGGTCGGAACAATGAGCGACAAACAAGACGGTATCCAGAAAGCGGCCATTTTGATGCTGGCCATGGGCGAGGAAGAAGCGGCCGAGGTCATGAAGTTCCTCGGCCCGCGCGAAGTGCTGAAGCTGGGCGCGGCGATGGCCTCGATGAAGGCGGTCCAGCACGAGCAGGTGGTGAACGTGCTGGAAAGCTTCCGCGACGAAGCCGATGCCCACTCGACGGTCGGCCTCGACTCGGACGAGTACATCCGCGAAGTGCTGACCAAGGCCCTGGGCGACGACAAGGCGGCCGTGCTGCTGAACCGTATCCTGGGCGGCAAGGACGCCTCGGGCATCGAAAGCCTGAAGTGGATGGACGCGCAGTCGGTGTCGGAACTGATCCGCAACGAGCACCCGCAGATCATCGCCACCATCCTGGTCCACCTCGAGCGCGACCAGGCCTGCGAGATCCTGAGCCACTTCACCGACCGCCTGCGCAACGACGTGGTGCTGCGTATCGCCACCCTGGACGGCGTGCAGCCGGCGGCCCTGCGCGAGCTGAACGACGTGTTGACCAAGCTGCTGTCGGGTAACGAGCACATCAAGAAGTCGTCGCTGGGCGGCGTGCGCACGGCGGCCGAGATCCTGAACTTCATGGCCGGCGAGCAGGAAAGCGCGGTGATGGAAAACATCAAGAACTACGACAACGACATGGCGCAGAAGATCATGGACGAGATGTTCGTGTTCGACAACATCATCGACATCGACGACCGCGGCATCCAGCTGCTGCTGCGCGAAGTGCAGTCGGACATGCTGATCATCGCCCTGAAAGGCGCCTCGCAGGACCTGCGCGAAAAGATCTTCAGGAACATGAGCCAGCGCGCCAGCGAAATGATGCGCGAAGACCTGGAGTCGAAGGGTCCGGTGCGGCTGTCGGAAGTGGAAGCCCAGCAGAAGCAGATCCTGCAGATCGTGCGCCGCCTGGCGGACGAAGGCCAGATCGTGCTGGGCGGCAAGGGCGAGGACTCCTTCGTCTAATCGGCTAAACTGCGACGATGAACAAAGACACGCAAGGCGCCTTCAAGCGCTGGGAAATGAACTCCTTCGGCGACCAGCGCCCGAGCACGCTGGCAGCCCGCATCGCGGCCGAGGAGCGGGAAAAGGCAACTGCCGCCGCGGCGGCAGCGGCACGAGCGCCAGCCCAAGGCGTTGCCGCCGCGGCGGCAGTCCCTCAACTTCAGTTGCCAACCGCCGCCGAGCTCGAAGCGCTGCGCGAAGCGGCGCGCGCCGAGGGTCATGCCGAAGGGCTGGAAGAAGGCCGCGCCGCCGGCTACGCGGCCGGTCACGCCGAGGCGCTGGAACAGGGCCGCCTGGAAGCGTCGGCCGACATCGAGAGCCTGCGCGCGGTGGCGTCCAGCTTCTCCACGGCGCTGGCGCAGGCCGACGACAGCATCGCCTCCGACGTGCTCGACCTGGCCCTGCACCTGGCGCGCTCGATGGTGCGCACCGCTTTCGAAGTGCGCCCGGAAATCATCATCCCGATCGTGCGCGAAGCCATCGAATACCTGCCGGTGCTGCAGCAGCCTGCCGTGCTGGCCGTGCATCCGGACGACATCGAGATCGTGCGCGCCGGCCTGGGCGACGAGATCGACAAGGGCGGCTGGCGCCTGGTCGCCGATCCGCAGGTGGCGCGCGGCGGCTGCAAGGTCGATACCGCCAGCAACCAGATCGATGCCACGGCCCAGGCGCGCTGGACCCGCCTGTCGCATGCGCTGGGCAAGAACGTGGAGTGGCTGGGCTGATGACGACGGCCACGCTTGATCGCCACACGGCGCGCTGGAAATCGTATTTGTCCGATTGCGACGCCCTGCTCGGCTTTGTCGAGCCGATGCAGGTGTCGGGCCGCGTCACGCGCGTGGCCGGCCTGGTGATGGAGTGCGTGGGCCTGCGCCTGGCTGTCGGTAGCGCCTGCACCATCCCGCTGTCGAGCGGCACGAAGATCGAGGCCGAAGTGGTCGGCTTCGAGGGCGACCGTTTGTTCCTGATGCCGCAAAGCGATGTCGAAGGCGTGGTGCCGGGTTCGCGCGTGTTTCCGGTGGAAACGCCGGTGCCGCGTCCGGGCACGGTGGCCCACCCGCGGCGCCGCCCGAGCGACCGCGCGCGCCACCTGCCGGTCGGCATCGAACTGCTGGGCCGCGTGGTCGACGGCGCCGGCCGCCCGCTCGACGGCAAGGGGCCGCTCGGCACCAACGACATGGCGCCGATCAATGCCCGCCCCGTGAACCCGCTCGACCGTGCGCCGATCAAGGACACCCTGGACGTGGGCGTGCGCGCCATCAATTCCATGCTGACCGTGGGCCGCGGCCAGCGCCTGGGCCTGTTCGCCGGTACCGGTGTCGGTAAATCGGTCTTGCTGGGCATGATTGCGCGCTATACCACGGCGGAAATCATCGTGGTCGGCCTGATCGGCGAGCGGGGCCGCGAAGTAAAAGAATTCATCGAGCAGATCCTGGGGCCGGAAGGCCTGGCGCGCTCGGCGGTGGTGGCGGCTCCGGCCGACAGCCCGCCGCTGATGCGCCTGCAGGGCGCGGCCTATGCCACGGCGATTGCCGAGCACTTCCGCGACAAGGGCAAGAGCGTGCTCCTGATCATGGATTCGCTGACGCGTTATGCGATGGCCCAGCGCGAGATCGCCCTGGCGATCGGCGAGCCGCCGGCCACCAAGGGCTATCCGCCCTCGGTGTTCGCCAAGCTGCCGGTGCTGGTGGAACGTGCCGGCAACGGCCTGGAGGGCGGCGGCTCGATCACCGCCTTCTATACCGTGCTGTCCGAGGGCGACGACCAGCAGGACCCGATCGCCGATGCGGCGCGCGGTATTCTCGACGGCCACATCGTGCTGAACCGCCACCTGGCCGAAGCCGGCCACTACCCGGCCATCGACATCGAACAATCGATCAGCCGCGCCATGCACGGCATTACCACGCACGAGCACCAATTGGCGGCGCGCAAACTGAAACAGTTGTATTCGCGCTACCAGCGCTCGCGCGACTTGATCAGCGTGGGCGCGTATGCACCGGGCAGCGATCCGGTGCTGGACCAGGCGATTGCGCTGAACGAAAAGATCGAGGAATTCCTGTGCCAGGAAATCTTCGAAAACACCGGCCTGGACCAGAGCTTGGGGCAATTAACCTCTCTGTTCAGCTGATCGGCATGGTTGCTGCGTGGATATACTAATCCATTATGGCAAATACCTCCGCCCTTGAAACCCTGATCGAACTGGCCCAGCGCGAGTCCGACGACGCGGCCAAGCGTCTCGGCGCCGCGCTGAAGGCGGTCGAAGAAGCCGAGCAGAAGTACCAGATGCTGCTCGGCTACCGCGACGATTACGCGAACCGCTTGGACCAGCAGCAGATGGCAGGCATCACGCCCTTCGCCTACCAGAACTTTGTCGCCTTTGTCGGCAAGCTCGACAACGCGATCAATGGCCAGGCCGAAGTCGTGAAACACGCGAAGTACAAGGGCGACCAGGAAAAGAAAGCCTGGCAGGAAAGCGAGCGCAAGCGACTGTCCTACCGCACGCTGAACGAGCGTGCGCTGGCTGAAGCCCAGAAGATCGCCGACAAGCGCGACCAGAAAATGATGGATGACCACGCTGCGCGTACCGTCCGCAACCAACGTTGAACGAATCATGACGATGCACACCACTTCCCTTGCGTTCCAGGCCAATGGCGCGAACGGCCTGAACGGCTTGAATGCTCAACCGCAGAACATGCGCGGCAATGCCGTGCTGAACACCGACGGGGTGAACTTCGGCGCCACGCTGACGCGTCAGATCGAGCAGCGCCAGCTGGAGCAGCGCCAGGCGCAGGTGCAAGCCCAACCGGCTCCGCAGATGCAGCCGCAGCCGGCCCAGCCGCAAGCTGTGGCGAAACCGCAGGCGCAAGCCGGCAAGCCAGCCGCCAACGAAGCCAGGGCGCCGGCACGCGAAGCCGCGAAAGAACCGGCCAGGGACAGCGCCAAGGCAGACGGCGCCAACAAGGTTGATGCCGCCCAGGCCAGCACCGACACCAAGGCCGCTACCGACAGCGGCGAAGGTGAGGAAGGGGCGCAGGGCGACAGCAAGGCGGCCGATTCGGTCACCGACATGCTCGCCATGCTGGCCAGCCTGGGCCAGCCGCAGGCGGCGGCGAAAGCCACGCCGGCGTTCGATACCGGCGCCGCCGGCGGCGCCAGTTCCGGCCTGAAGGGCAAGCTGGGCTTCGAAGGCGAGCCTGCCATCAAGCTCGACACCAATGCCCTGGCGGCAGCGGCCGACGGCCAGGACAAGGCGGCACAGGGCATCGACCTGCGCGCCATGGAGCTGGGCAAGGCCGGCGAGCAGGCGGACGCCGGCCAGTTCGCCGCCAGGCTGCACGACAGCACGGCCGCCCTGAAGGAAACGGCCGCGCCGGAAACCTTTACCAACCTGGTGGCACAGACGAACGCCCTGCAAAACGCCCAGGCCGCGGGCGCCGTGCCGACCGACCGCCTGAGCGCGCGCGTGGGCACGCCCGCCTGGGATAACCAGGTCGGCCAGAAAGTGATCTGGATGGTGGGCGGCGAAGAGCAGAGCGCGACGCTGGAACTGAACCCGCCGGACCTGGGCCCGGTGCAGGTGGTGCTGAACGTGTCGAACGACATGGCCAGCGTGACCTTCTCGTCGCAACAGCTCGAGGTGCGCCAGGCCCTGGAAAACTCCCTGCCGCGCTTGCGCGAGATGATGAGCGAGAGCGGGATCGCGCTGGGGAATGCGAGCGTGAATTCGGGGAATAATGGTAACGAGCAGCAGGGCCAACAAGGCTCCGGGCGCTCGGGTAACGGCGGCGGTGCTGGCGGCGGCGATAGCGCCGTGGCCGAAGTGACGCCTCGCCAGCGCACCAGCATCCTCGGTGGCGCCGGGGCCGTCGACACCTTCGCCTGATCGAACAGCGGCCGCTTGCGCGGCCGTTTTTTTGCGGCTGTAGGGTGGACGGCTTGCCGTCCACGCGTCGATCGTGATCGCTATCGGCCCCGCGTGCGATGATCTTGCCGTTAACTATCGACGCGTGGACGGCGGAGCCGTCCACCCTACGCCTTTCCGCATCGGCCGATGGCGGATGACAAACCCCGAGATAGCCCACCTTCCCCTTTCTTTTCAAGGCTTGCCGCTGCGCACTTTTTCTCGATAATGCCATAATTACGCAACCCATTTGGCACGAGGCATCTTGAAAGCGAATCCGAAAACGAAGGCCGACCCGAACGCAGACGCGGCAGCACCAGCCGGTCGGTCGAAGACGAAGCTCATGATCATCGCGATCGCGGGCGTGCTCCTGTTGGGCGGCGGCGCCGGCGCGGGCTGGTTTTTCCTGCACGGCAGCGGCGATGCCGAGGCCCACGAAGAAGCGCCGAAGAAAAAGAAGAAGGCCAAGGAAGCCCAGAAGGCCGAGTACATTCCGGTGGAACAGTTCGTGGTGAACCTGCAGCCCGAGAACGGCGACCAGTATTTGCAGGTTCAGTTTACCCTGCAGGTGAATAGCCCGGAACAAAGCGCCCTGATCAAGGAAAACATGGCCAAGGTGCGCAGCCGCGTGCTGTTGCTGTTGTCGGGCAAGAAGGCGTCCGAGATCAGCACCGTCGAAGGCAAGCAGCAGCTGGCGTCCGAGATCAAGGCCGTGGTACAAGTGCCGTTCGAAGAAGAAGGCGACGAACAGGAAGTCTCCGACGTGTTGTTCACCTCGTTCATCATCCAGTAAAGAAACATCATGGCCGATAATTTCCTCTCACAGGAAGAAGTCGATGCCCTCCTCAAGGGGGTCAACGGCGATCAGGACGACATCTCCGCGCCTGAAGACACCTCGGGAGTCCGCACCTACAACCTGGCGACCCAGGAGCGGATCGTGCGCGGCCGCATGCCGACACTCGAGATCATCAACGAGCGTTTCGCGCGGCTGCTGCGCATCGGCCTGTTCAACTTCCTGCGCCGCAGCGCCGAGGTCTCGGTGGGCTCGGTGCGGGTGTCGAAGTACAGCGAATTCATCCGCAACCTGGTGGTGCCGACCAACCTGAACCTGATCCACATGAAGCCCTTGCGCGGCACCGCGCTGATGGTCTTCGATCCGGGCCTGGTATTCCTGCTGGTGGACAACCTGTTCGGCGGCGACGGCCGCTTCCACACCCGCGTGGAAGGCCGCGACTTTACCCAGACCGAGCAGCGCATCATCCTGCGCATCCTGGACATCGTGTTCGAGGCCTACGGCAAGTCGTGGGAACCGGTCTACCCGATCGAATTCGAGTACATCCGCTCGGAGATGAACACCCAGTTCGCCAACATCGCGACCCCGAACGAAGTCGTGGTATCGTCCACCTTCACCATCGAGCTCGGGCCGGTATCGGGCCAGATCCACTTCTGCATGCCCTACTCGATGATCGAGCCGATCCGCGATGCGCTGACGTCGAGCCTGCAGGGCGAGGCGCTCGAAGTGGACAAACGCTGGATCCGCCTGATGACGCAGCAGATCCAGATCGCCGAGGTCGAACTGGTGGCCGAACTCGGCCATGGCAAGGCGAATTTCGACGACATCCTCAACATGAAGATCGGCGACGTCATTCCGATCTCCGTTCCCGACACCATCCAGGCCACCGTCGACGGCGTGCCCGTGATGGAATGCACGTACGGCGTCGCGAATGGGCAATATGCACTGAAAGTCGAGAAATTGCTGGCAAATACCGACAGCTTCAATCAGGAGAAACACCATGTCTGACAACCAGGACGATCAACACCTCGACGACGACTGGGGTGCCGCGATAGCCGAGCAGGCCGCTGCCGAAGCCGCCGCATTGCAGAAGCAGCAGGCCGCCACGGCCGCCGTGTTCCAGGACTTCGGTACCCGGAGTCCGCGTCCGGAAACGCCGAATGACATCGACTTCATCCTCGACATTCCGGTGCAACTCACCGTCGAACTGGGCCGCACGAAAATCGCGATCAAGAACCTGCTGCAACTGGCCCAGGGTTCGGTCGTCGAGCTCGACGGCCTGGCCGGCGAACCGATGGACGTGCTGGTGAACGGCTGCCTGATCGCCCAGGGCGAGGTCGTGGTCGTGAACGACAAGTTCGGCATCCGCCTGACTGATATCATCACGCCATCGGAACGGATCAGAAAATTGAATAAATGATGCCCACGCTTGCCCTCGCCCGCATGACCGGACATGGATGTCCGCAATTGTCCCTGTTGCGCGGGTGCGGGGCGAGCGCGATGCTGGCGGCGGCCTGCTGGCTGCCGCTGGCGGCCTCGGCGCAGGCGCCGGCGGCCACCGCATCGGCAAGGCCTGCTGCACAAGCGCCGGCCGCCTCATCGGCCACTGCGCCGGCCAGCGCGCCGGCTTCCTCCGACGCCCAGGTCGATATCGTGCCGCCGGAACGCGCCACCACCGTCGGCGAAGTGCCGACCACGGCGCAGAACCCGGTGAACGACCCGCCCGCCACCGTCGTCCCCGCGGCCCCGGCCGCCATCCCCGGCACCCCGGCACGGCCCGCGACGATTCCCCAGCCCGCCCACGTTCCCTCCACCGGCATGCTGATGCAGACCATCTTCGCCCTGCTGCTGGTGCTGGGCCTGCTGGCGGCGCTGGCCTGGGCGGCCAAGCGCTGGGGGCCCAGGCTCACCGGCAATTCCGCCAACCTGCGCCTGGTCGGGGCGCTGAACATCGGCGGACGCGAACGCATCATGGTGGTGGAAGTGGGCAACCAGTGGATCGTGGTCGGCGCCTCGCCGGGGCGCGTGAACGCGCTCGCCACGATGCCGCGGCAGGAGGCTGGCGTACAATCGGGCGCCACCCTGGCCGCCGATACATTGCCGGTCACGAATTTTTCCGACTGGCTCAAAAAGACGATCGACAAACGCAATGCGACATAAGACATTCCTGCTGGTCGCCGGCCTGGCCGCCCTGCTGCCGCTGGCGGCGCTGGCCCAGCCGGGCATTCCCGCCCTGACCACCAGCCCCGCCCCGGGCGGCGGCACCGAGTACTCGCTGCCGGTGCAGACGCTGCTCCTGATGACGGCGTTTACCTTCCTGCCGGCCGCGCTGCTGATGATGACGAGTTTTACCCGCATCATCATCGTGCTGTCGCTACTGCGCCAGGCGATCGGCACCCAGACCGCGCCGCCGAACCAGGTGATGGTCGGCCTGGCCCTGTTCCTGACCCTGTTCGTGATGGGGCCGACCTTCGACAAGATCTATACCGAGGCCTATGTGCCGCTGCAGGAAAACCGCATCCAGATGACGGAGGCGATGAACCGCGGCGCCGCGCCCCTGAAGGACTTCATGCTGAAGCAGACGCGCCAGTCGGACCTCGCCATGTTCGCCAAGATCTCGCGCACGCCGGCCCTGCAGGGCCCGGAAGACGTGCCGCTGCGCGTCCTGATCCCGGCCTTCGTCACGAGCGAGCTGAAGACGGCCTTCCAGATCGGCTTCGCCATCTTCATCCCCTTCCTCATCATCGACATGGTGGTGGCCTCGGTGCTGATGGCGATGGGCATGATGATGATGTCGCCGGCCGTGATTTCGCTGCCGTTCAAGATGATGCTGTTCGTGCTGGTCGACGGCTGGCAACTGCTGCTGGGCTCGCTGTCCCAGAGTTTCAACTAGGAAGGCGGCGATGACTCCGGAATCCGTCATGACCCTCGGCAAGCAGGCCATGGAAATCACCCTGCTGGTGTCGGCGCCGCTGCTGCTGGTGGCGCTGATCATCGGCCTCGTCGTGAGCATCTTCCAGGCCGCGACTCAGATCAACGAAGCGACCCTTTCCTTCATTCCGAAACTGGTCGGCGTGTTCATCGCCCTGGTGGTGGCGGGGCCGTGGATGCTGTCGGTCATGCTCGACTACATGCGCCAGGTCTTCACCGGGATTCCCGGCATGGTCGGCTAGGTTCGCGTTCGATGCTGACCCTGACATCGGGCGAGATCAATGCCTGGATCGCGGGCCTGCTGTGGCCCCTGACGCGCATCCTCGGGCTGGTCGCCTCCGCCCCGGTGTTCGGCCATACCAGCGTGCCGGTGTCGGCAAAGGTGGTGCTCGGGGTGCTGCTTGCGCTGGTGATCGCACCCACGGTGCCGGCCCTGCCCGCCCTCGATCCGATGTCGTACGCCGGCCTGCTGATCCTGGTGCAGGAGCTGCTGATCGGGCTGGCGATGGGCTTTTCCATGCGCCTGGTCTTCGCCGCGTTCGAGTATGCGGGGGAACTGGCCAGTTCCACCATGGGTCTCGGTTTCGCTTCCTTCTTCGACCCCTCCACCCATGGCCGCTCGGCGGCGATCAGCCAGTTCATGTCGATGGTCGCGACCATGGCTTTCCTCGCCGTGAACGCGCACCTGGTGCTGCTGGCGGCCCTGTCCGAAAGCTTTGCCAGCCTGCCGATCTCGGCCACGCCCCTGTCGCTGGCGGCACCGCTGGAACTGGTGCGCCTGGGCTCGCGCATCTTTTCGGCAGGGCTGCAGTTGGCGCTACCGATCATCGCCGCGATCCTGATTGTCAACGTCGCGCTCGGCATCCTGACCCGGGCGGCGCCGCAGCTGAACATTTTCGGGATCGGCTTCCCGGTTACGCTCGGGGTCGGGCTCCTGACCCTGAGCCTGAGCCTGCCCTACCTGGGTACGCCGATCGTCAACCTGTTCAACGAGGGAATCGAGGCTGGGCGGCGGCTCGCGCGGACCGCCGCCGACCGCCCCCCGGGGCCTGCGCCGGCAACCGGGCCGCGGGCGCTGCCTTAGCCGTCGAGCCCATGCTTACACAGGACCAGCCATCGCACGCGACAGGCACAGGCTGGCGCGCCTGCCTGTGACGTGCAGACCCTCGATACCGACCGTGTGCAGGACAGCGGGGCCTGCCATTCCGACACGGCTGCTTGATTGTCCGTCCGCACGCCAGAAACATGTCCGCGCGCACACCTGATCAAAGCGGTATCATGGACTGTAAATACATGGTAAGCGCCGCACTGCACCTGCGCGGCGGTCCAGGAGAATCGCTTGAATCTCTCACCCCTGCCCCTTGCCGTCTTCGTGGTCGACGCCGCCGGCGTCATCACGAGCTGGAACCGGGCCTGCGAAATGCTCGCTGGCTACACAGCGTCGGACATCCGCCACCAGACCCTGGACCGCGTGGTCGAGTTCGACGACGATGGCGCCGGCGGCGGCGTGTCGATGGCGGCGCGCGCCGATGCCGAATCGGTCGGCTTCCTGCTGTGCGCCAACGGCCACCGCCTGCCGATCCGCGTGACGGTGGCGCCGCAATCCTACGATCCGGGCCAGCCCGGCGCCTACAGCGTGATCGTCATTCCGCGCAACGGCCATAGCCCGCCGCGCTATTCGCTGATCCAGGACTTGCCGGTGGCCGACATCATCGAAGGCCTGCCCTGCGTGTTCTATGTGATCGACCAGAGCGGCCACCTGCTGCTGTGGAACCACCAGCTTGAAGAAGCGCTGGAAATGTCGAGCGAGGAGCTGCCGACGAGTAACGTCAAGTTCTTCTTCGACGAAAAAGAGCGGCCCATGATCGTGCAAAAGATCCTGGACGCGTTCGACTACGGCAGTTCCTCGCACGAAGCCGAACTGATCAGCAAGCACGGCAAGCGCACCACCTTCCTGTTCCATTGCGCGCGCACCAGCCTGGGCAGCCTGCCCTGCGTATTCGGCACCGGGCTCGACATCGAGGCACGCAAGCGCACCGAGCAGGGGCTGCGGGTGCGCGAGCGCGCGATGTTCTCGAGCGTGAACGCGATCCTGATCACCTGCTGCGAAGGCGGCGACAACAAGATCGAATACGTCAACCCCGCCTTCGAGCAGATTACCGGCTACACGCTGGCGGAAATCAAGGGCCGCAACCCGCGCTTCATGCGCATCGAAGGCTGCGACGTGTCGGAACACAGGCGCATCCACGATGCGCTCGTGCACAAGGAAAGCGTGCGCTCGGTGCTGCGCAACGTACGCAAGAACGGCGAAGTGTTCTGGAACGACCTGCGCATCGACCCGGTGACGAACATCGATGGCGAGGTGACGCATTTCGTGGCGGTGATCAACGACATCACCGAAGCGCGCTATTACGAGCGCCGCCTGCACCACCTGGCCCACCACGACCCGCTCACCGGCCTGGCCAACCGCACCCTGCTGCAAGACCAGCTGAAGCAGGCGATCGACCATGCGCTGGAATATGGGGTGCTGGGTGCGCTGGCCTTTCTCGACCTCGACAACTTCAAGCACATCAACGACAACTTCGGCCACGAAGCCGGCGACGTGGTGCTGCAAGAAATTGCCAGCCGCCTGAAAGCGAACGTGCGCGAACACGACACGGTCGCGCGCGTCGGCGGCGACGAGTTCGTGCTGGTGATCAACGACCAGCCCAGCGCCGAGCATGTGGCCGACCTGGTCGAGCGCATCCGCCGCAGCGTGCGCGCGCCGATCGACGTGGCCGGCCGCGAAATCGTGCCCGGCACCAGCATCGGCGTCAGCCTGTTCCCGCTCGACGGTGACAGCGTCGACCGCGTGATACGCGCCGCCGATGCCGCCATGTACCACGCCAAGGCCCTGGGCAAGAACAATGCCCAGTTCTATACGGCGGAGCTGAACCAGATCGTGCACCAGCACCTGATGCTGGAGGCAAGCCTGAGCCGCGCCATCCGCAACGACGAACTGATGCTCGGCTACCAGCCGAAGGTGGACCTGCGCACCGGCAAGGTGGTCGGGGCCGAAGCCCTGGTGCGCTGGCGCCATCCCGAACAAGGCATGATTTCCCCAGACGAATTCATTCCCGTAGCCGAGGAAACCGGCCTCATCGTGCCGCTGGGCGAGTGGGTGATCGCCGAGGCATGCGGCGCCCTGAAAGCCTTGCGCGCGCTCGGCATCGACGACTTCGTGATTTCGGTGAATTTGTCGGCGCGGCAGTTACGCCAGCGCCAGTTTGCACGCCACCTGGCCGAGGTGCTGAAGCGCCACGGGGTCGACCCGCACATGCTGGAACTGGAAGTGACGGAAAGCCAGCTGATGGACCGGCCAGCCGAGGCGACGGAGGCGCTGGCCGAACTGAAGACGCTGGGCGTGCGCCTGTCGATCGACGACTTCGGCACCGGTTATTCGAGCCTGAGCCGCCTGCAGAAATTCCCGGTCGACTTCATCAAGATCGACCGGTCCTTCCTGGGCGGCGGCCTGCACGACGGCCATGCCGTGATCACGCGCGCCATCATCGCGCTCGGCCACAACCTGAAAATGAAGGTCATTGCCGAAGGTGTGGAAACCTTCGAGCAGCTCGCGTTCCTGCGTGCCCATCATTGCGACCAGATGCAGGGCTATTACTTCAGCGCCGCGCTGTCGCAAGAAAAATTGCAAGAAATGGTATGCAATGACGACAGATTGCCATCGTAAATACAGTTGGCATATCGAAAATTTTAATTCTTTGTCGAAATTCTTTACACTGTGTAACTTTAAAAAAGCGACAAAGAATCTAAGTTTCTGAATTTACAAGATAATTTCCAGTTGGCACGATGTTTGCCTAACAGGTAAGGAAGTCCTTTTCGATACCTGTACCAACTGGAGAAATAATGAAAGCAATGATCAAGCGCGCCCTTCCTGCCCTGCTGCTCGCCGCTGCGGCTTCCGCCAATGCAAGTGTTATTGAGCTAGGATCGGTCGACAAGAACTACGGCAGCGCGAACGGCAATGTCAACCCGAATACCGGCATACGCAAGCCTTGCGACAAAGTGACGGGCAACGCAGTCACCGTCAAGGATACGGCGTCGGGCTGCACCAAGTTCAACGACGAATTCGATTTCAGCACGATCGATTACAAAAGCATCGACAGCTTCGACCTGACGTTAAGCTTCAGCAATACCAATGACTTCTTCAGCCTCGGCAAGACGAAAACCTATGAAAACTGGTTCGTGGGCGTTGGCGACCAGGCCGATCATGTTTCGAGCAACCTGATGAGCATGACCAAAAGCAACACTGTCATCAGCCAGACCTTCCACATCGACGCTGCCAGCCACGCTGATGTGTTCTCGAACATCGCCAGCAGCGGCAAGTTCTACCTGTCGTTCTACGACGAATCGTGGGTTGTGAGCGACTTCACCCTGCGCAGCGCCAGCCTGCGACTCAACGGCTCGAACATCGCTGCCGACGTGCCGGAACCATCGAGCCTGGCCCTGTTCGGCGTGGCGATGCTGGGCGCCGCTTACGCTCGCCGCCGCCGCAATCAGCTGATGTAATTGAACAGCGACAGCCCCGACATGGTCTTGAACGACACCTGGGCTGCCTGCAAGGTTGACTGCTGGGTCGAGAAATCCGAAATGGCCTTGACCACGTCGAGGTCCTGCAGCTTCGAGAGGGTCGATGCGTACTGGACGCCCAGGTCGGCGCCGGCGCTCTCGAGGTAGTCCACTTCCTTCATCCGCGAACCGACCGAGGCCCGCGCCGACAGGATATTGTCGAGCGCGGAGCCGAGGTTTTCACCGGCCACCGTCAGCTTGTTGGTCAGTGCCGCGCGGCCGGCTTCGTCGTCGGTCGACGTGCGCAAGGCCGTCACCAGGTTCGACAGCGTCGCGAACACCGACTCCTTTTGCGACGGCTTGACCTCGAAGCTGTCGCCGTCGGCAGGGCTGCCCTTGACGTCGAAGGACACCGCACCAACGGTGATCTTCTGGCCCTCGATATAGGGTTTGCCGCTGACCAGCTGCTCCGGCGGATCGGTCGTATTGTCGGTCACGGTATAGGTGGTCGCGGCCGGCGTTCCGGTTTGCTGGAACGACAGCGTGTACGCATGACCATTGAGCAGCGAAGGATCGACCACCGACCCGCTGGTGGCCACCGCCGAGCCTTTGTTGCCCGCGGCCATGACGGTCTGGTAGCTGCCGTTGCCGGTACGTGCGCCTTCGAACACCGCATTGCCGGTCTCGCTGATGGCCAGGGTGCGCGAGGCGCCCACTTGCAGCATGCGCTGGCCCTGGTCGCCCTGGTAGTCCGCGCCGCCCTCGACCTCGACGAACGGTACCGTGGTGCTGCGGTAGCCGGAAAACAGATAATGGCCGCTACCGTCGGTACTGTTCGCCACACCCAGCAGATCCTGCATGCGCGCCTCGATTTCGCCGGCGATCTTCTCGCGGTCGCTCTTGTTGAGCGCGCCATTGCCGGCCTGCACCAGCAAGGTTTGCACATCCATCACCCGGTTGCCGCCTTCGTTCAGCGCCTGCTCCACCAGGGCCAGGGCGCTGTTGGCGCTGTTGCGGTTGGTGGCGTACTGGGTGTTGAGCGACTGCGACTGCGTCACCTCGAGCGCGCGCGCCGCAGCGATCGGGTCGTCGGCCGCGGTCAGGATGCGCGTATTGGCCGACAGCTGGTTTTGCGTCCTCGCCAGTTGCGACTGCAGCGAGTTGAGCTGATTCGTGGCGTTTTCATAGATGGTTCGGGTACTGATGCGCATGGTGTGCTCCGCTTGCGTTCCGGGTTCAGCGTGCGATCGACAGCAAGGTGTCGAAGATGCTGGTGGCAATCTGCATCACCTTGCCGGCGGCCTGGTAAGCCTGCTGGTACTTCATCAGGTTCGCCGCTTCCTCGTCCAGGTTGACACCTGAAACATTCTCGGCCGAGGCCTGCACTTCCTTGAACAGCGCCTCGCTCGCGCTCGCGCTGACCTGCACTTCGCGCGTCTTGTTGCCGACCGAGCTGACGGTCTGGGCAAATGCCGACTGGAACGTGGCACTGCCATTATTCAGGATGTTTTTCGTTTGCAGCCCGGCCAGCGCCAGCATGTTGCGGGTATCGGCGCTGGCGCCGGTGTTGGCAGCGATACTGAAGCTGTCGGTATCCATGGGTGCGCCCGACAGCTTCACGCTCACGCCATTGAAGCTGTAGGTCGCGCCGGCCTTGAACGCGATATTGCCGTCGGCATCGGGCTCGGCCGCCTTGCCATCGACGGTCACCGCGGCCGGATCGGGAAATCCGGACAGCATGCCGCCGGTGTAGCTCAGCGTCACGGGCAGCGCCGGTGGCGCCGCGAAATAGCCGGCGTCGACGCTACCGGCGCTGATCTGGCCGCTTCCCTTGTTCGACTGCGGAACCGCGGTCGCCAGCGGCGCGGCGGCGGCGATCTGGCTCACGTCCGACAGCGCCAGCTGCAGGCTCGACGCACCGTTGGCGCTCGGGCGCACCAGGTAGCTGTCGCCGGCGATCGGGGTGCCGGAAAAATGGAAATCCACGCCGTCCTTGCTGAAGGTCGTGCCGTTCGCATCATAGGGATCGACCTTGGTGCGCTCCTTGTCGGACAGGCGCGTGACGTAGAAGCTGCTGCCGTCCGTCTCCACCCGGTAGTCGCTGTCGGTAAGCAGCGCCGGGTCGGCGATGGCGGCATCGACAGCCGCCGTGGCCGGCCGCACGTTGGTCACGGCCGCCGCCACGTAGGCCTGGCCCGTCCTGAAAAAATCCTGGCCCTGTGCACGCGCCGGATCGATTCCGAGCTTGTGCTGGTCATTGAAGCTGGTCGCCAGGCCGATCGCCAGGCGGCCGACCGCGTTCTGCACGCGGTCCAGCGTGTTCGTGCGGAACTCCAGCAAGGCGCCGAGCTCGCCGCCGGCCAGCGCATTTTCCGGCAAGGCCACCGTCTTGTCGCCGGTAACATAGCCTACCGTCACGCGCGACAAGTCGGTCGGCGACTTCAACGCCGCCAGCTGGAACGACTGCTGGCCCATGACGAGCGGCTGGCCATTGCCGATCGAGACGTTCAGGGCATTGTTGTTCCCGACCGTGACGGTCGCCTTGACGTGCTGGTTCAGCTCCGTCACCAGCTGGTCGCGCTGGTCGAGCATGTCGTTCGGCTGCCTGCCTGTGCCATAACCGGCGATCTTGTTGTTCAGGTCTGCGATTTGCCGGGCATAGGAATTGATCAGGGTGACGTTCGATTCGATCTGCGTATTGACGCCGGCATCAATTTCCTCGAGGCGCATGTCAATCTGCTGGAAGGTGCCGGCCAGCGAGGCGCCTGCCGACAGCAGCGACTGGCGCGACGCTGCCGACCCGCCGTTGGCACTGACGTCCTGCACTGCCGCAAAGAAGTTCTGCATCGCCGGTGACAGGCCCGAGGTGGTATTCGACAGCAAATTGTCGACCTGGCTGATCTGCGCGTAATAGGTGTCGAACGACGCCTTGCTGGCGCCTGCGGTGCGCACCTGGGTGTTCAGGAAATCGTCGCTGTAGCGCTTGATTTCGGCAATCTTGGTGCCGGTGCCAACGAATCCGGAGCCGGTCTCGACCGGGGTCGACGTGGCCTGCACCACGCCCTGGCGGCTGTAGCCGGCCACATTGGCGTTGGTGATGTTGTGGCCAGTCGTGCTGAGCGCGGCCTGGGCCGCGTACAAGCCTGTCTTGCCGATGCTGAGAAGGTTTCCGGACATGTCGTTTCTCTATTGATGTTGTCTTTTACGGCAAGTTGCGTCGAAACTTGAACGCCTTGCGTATGTCGTCATGCCAGTGAGTTCTTGATAATCTTGCTCAGCTTGTGGCCGTAGTTCGGGTCGGTGGCATAGCCGGCGCGCTGCAGGCCGTGGGCAAATGCTTCGGGGCTGCCTGCGCTGTTGATGACCTTTTCGTAACGTGGATTGTTCGCCAGCATGCGCGCGTAATCCTTGAACGAGTCGGCCGGCGTGTCGTAGGCGCGGAACTTTTCCACGCGGCGCTGGGCGACGCCGTTCACGTATTCGGTGGTCACGGCGGTGGCGACCTTGCCTTTCCAGCCAGGGCCGGCCTTGATGCCGAACAGATTGTTGCTGTTCGTGCCGTCGGCATTGCGGATCATGCGCTTGCCCCAGCCGGTTTCCAGCGCGGCCTGGCCCAGCATGAACTTGGCCGGCACGCCGGTGACCTGTTCGGCCGCGGCGGCGTGGGCGCCCAGCTTTTCCTGGAAGGCCTGCACGTGCGGCGCCTGGGTGCGGCCGCTGGCGCTGATGCCCTGGGTCTGCAGGCCCGCGTCCAGGCCTTCCTTGAGCGGACCGGCTTTTGGCTTCAGCGGAATCTCGAGCGCGGCGGCCACGCCGTCGCGGCCGACCGTGGTCGAGGCTTCGCTGCCGATGGCCAGCGCCTTGGCGTCGGTCTGCACCGACAGCTGGCGGGTCAGCACGTCGGCCAGGCCCATGCCGCGCTTGGCCAGGTTCTGGCTCAGCTGCTGGTCGAGCATCGAGGTGAACATCTTGGTCTGCTGGTTGTCCATCAGCCCATCCTGCGGGGTGGCGTCGCGCATGCTCTTCATCATCTGGTTGATGAACATGGCTTCGAACTGGGTCGCCGCGCCCTTCAGGGCGTCGGGCGAACCGGCTTTCGCCGACTGCTTGAGCGAACCGAGGCCTTGCGCGTCGAGCGCGAACTTGCTGCTCAGGTCGTTCGTGGATGGGCTGTTACCGATCATGGCGGGTCCTTAGATGATCTCGAGTTCGGCGCGCAGCGAACCTGCGGCTTTCAGGGCCTGCAGGATGGCCAGCAGGTCTTGCGGCGAAGCGCCGATCGAATTCATGGCCTTCACGACTTCCGCCAGCGAGGCGCCGCCTTTCACCAGCAGCACCTTGCCCGGGTCCTGCTTGATTTCCACGCTAGGCGTGGTGGTCACCGCGGTCTGGCCGCGCGAACCCGGCGCCGGCTGGCTGACGTTGGTGTCGGCGCCGATCGTCACCGACAGGTTGCCGTGCGAAATGGCGCAGGTGTCGAGCGTGACGGCCTGGTTCATCACCACCGAACCGGTGCGCGCGTTCAGGATCACTTTCGCGGCGGCGGCGGCCGGCTTGACATCGATGTTTTCCAGCAGGCCAATGAAGCTGACGCGGGCATCCGACGAAGCCGGGGTGCGCACGCGGATCACGCGGCCGTCGAGGGCGGTGGCGGTGCCGGCGCCGAACTGGTTGTTCACGGCCTCGACCACGCGGCTGGCGGTGGCGAAGTCGGTGTTGTTCAGCTCCAGGCGGATCTGGTTGTTTTCGCCCAGGTTCGAGGCGACCGCGCGCTCGACGGTGGCGCCGGCCGAGATCTTGCCGACCGACAGGTGATTCACCTGGACTTGCGCACCGCCGCCGGCGGAGGCACCCACGCCGCCGACCAGCACGTTACCCTGGGCCATGGCGTAGACCTGGCCATCGGCGCCGTGCAGCGGGGTCATCAAGAGCGTACCGCCGCGCAGGCTTTTCGCGTTACCGATCGACGACACGGTGATGTCGATGTTCTGGCCCGGCTGGGCGAAGGCCGGCAGCGAGGTCGTGACCATCACGGCCGCGACGTTCTTCAGCTGCAGCTGGCCGGTCGGCGGCAGGTTCACACCCTTCTGCTGCAGCATGGCGATGATCGACTGCACGGTGAACGGGGTCTGGCTGGTCTGGTCGCCGGTGCCGTCCAGGCCCACCACCAGGCCATAGCCCGACAGCTGGTTCTGGCGCACGCCGGCGATGCTGGTCATGTCCTTCAGGCGCTCGGCATGCGCCAGCGGCGCCAGGAAGGTAGACGTCGCGGTCAGGGCAGCGCACAGCGCCAGCAGCGGGAAATTCAAACGCATGATCACTCCGGAATCAGAAAGACTTAGAACGGCAGCAGCGACTGGAAGAAGCGCGACATCATCGAGTTCATCTCGGCGCGGTCGAGCTGGCTGCTGGTGCGGTATTCCACGCGCGCATCGGCCACCAAGGTCGAGGACACGACATTGCCGTTCTGGATGGTGTCGGGGCTGACCATGCCCGAGAAGCGGATGAACTCGATGCCCTTGTTCATCGCCACCTGCTTTTCGCCGGCCACGATCAGGTTGCCGTTCGACAGCACCTCGGTGACGGTCACGCCGATGGTGCCGGTAAAGGCATTGCTGGCGCTCTGGTTGTCGCCGTCGGCAAACTTGATGCCGCCTTCGGTGGCCACGTTCGCGCCCAGTTTCGATTGCAGCGGGCCCGGCAGACCGAAGCTGGCGCTGCCCGTCTTGTTGCCCGAGCTGGTGCCGGCTTTATTTGCCGAGGTCTTCTCGACGATGTTGATGGTCAACAGGTCGCCGATCTGGCGCGCACGGCGGTCTTCGAACATCGGGCGGTAGCGCGCGGCGTTGTAGATGGCGCCATCAAGCGGCGGCGCGACTTCGGCCAGGGCCGGACGGGCGCTGCGCGTTTCCTGCACGATCGAGCTGGGCGTGGTGGCGCAGCCGGCGATGACGACGGAGAACGTGGCGATGAAAGCGATTTTCTTCATGGTTGGGCGTAAAAGAAGTCGGATTAGAGCTGGGCCAGTTTTTGCAGCATCTGGTCGGACGTCGTGATCGCCTTGCTGTTGATCTCGTAAGCGCGCTGGGTCTGGATCATGTTGACCATTTCCTCGACCACGTTCACGTTCGACGTTTCCACATAGCCCTGCATGATCACGCCGGCGCCGTTGGTGCCCGGGGTGTTCGCGTTCGGGTTACCCGAGGCGGTGGTTTCCAGGTACAGGTTCTCGCCTTTCGACTCCAGGCCGGCCGGATTGATGAAGGTCATCAATTGCAGGTTGCCGACCTGGGTGATGGCGGTCGAGCCGGCGGTCTTCACCGACACGGTGCCGTCGCGGCCGACGGTAATGCTCTCGGCATTCGCCGGCACGGTGATGGGCGGCTGCAGCGGGTAGCCGCTGGAGGTGACGAGGGTACCGTTGGCGTCGGTCTGGAACGAGCCGTCGCGGGTGTAGGCCTGGGTGCCGTCGGGCAGCAGCACCGGGAAGAAGCCGCCGCCATTGATCATGACGTCCTTCGAGTTGCCGGTTTCCTGCGGGTTACCCTGGGTGAAGATGCGCTCGGTCGAGACGGCGCGCACACCGGTACCGAGCTGCAGGCCGGATGGCAGGTTGGTTTGCTGCGAGGATTGGGCGCCTGGCTGGCGCTGGGTCTGGTAAAGCAGGTCCTCGAACACCGCACGCGACTTCTTGAAACCGTTGGTGCTGACGTTGGCGAGGTTATTGGTGATGACGTCGAGGTTGGTTTGCTGCGCCTCGAGACCGGTCTTGGCGATGTACAGCGAACGAATCATGGGTTTCTCCTGTTGGCGGCGGCGCTGGTGGCAACAACGCCCCACGCACAACAGAATTATGCTGGAGAAACACTTAGTTCAAAGCGAGGATCTGGCTGGCTTTCGCGGCGTTATTCTCGGCGTTCTTCATCAGGCTCATTTGCGTTTCAAAGGACCTTGCCAGGCCGATCATTGACACCATGGCATCGACCGCGTTCACGTTGCTGCCTTCCAGGGCGCCGCCGGCCACGCGCACGGCAGGGTCCGCCGGGGCGCTGCTGCCGTCCTTCATGCGGAACAGGCCATCGTCGCCGCGGGTGAGGCTGTTCTGGTCCGGGTTGACCAGCTTCAGGCGGCCGAGGATGACCGGGGCGGCGGGGCGCTCCACGTTGGAGATGGTGGAGATGGTGCCGTCGCCGCCGACCGTCACGGTCACGTCCGGCGGAATCGTGATCGGGCCGCCCTCGCCCATGATGGTCTGGCCGGAAGGCGTGGTCAGCACGCCGTTCGGGCTTGCCTGCAGGGCGCCGTTGCGCGTGTACGACTCGGTGCCGTCGGCGTTCTGCACGGCGATCCAGCCCGGGCCCTTGATGGCGACGTCGAGGTCGCGCCCGGTCATCTGCAGCGGGCCGGAACTGAAGTCGGCGCCGACGGTGTTGTTGACCACAAAGGTGCGGGTCGGCAGGCCTTCGCCCTGCACCGGCACGGCGCGGAAAGTGTCCAACTGGGCGCGGAAACCGGTCGTGTTCAGGTTCGCCAGGTTGTTCGAGGTCGTGGCCTGCTGCTCGAGAACGTGTTTGGCGCCGGAGGCGACGGTGTAGATCAAGCGGTCCATGTGTGTTCCTTCTTTATCGTGCCGGGTTATTTCTGTTCGTTGAACGCGTGGACGGCGAAGCCGTCCACCCTACAAAAAACGGTTCGCCGTAGGGTGGACGGCTTCGCCGTCCACGCGTCCAACTAGCGGTCGATGGTCGATGCCCTACTTCGATTAGCGCAGGTTGACCAGGGTCTGCAACACCGAATCCTGGGTCTTGATGGTCTGCGCATTCGCCTGGTACACGCGCTGCGCCGTGATCATGTTGACCAGCTCGGCCGTCAGGTCGACGTTCGAGGTTTCCACCGCCGACGACTGGAGCACGCCGAAGCTGCCCGAGTTCGGGGCGCCGATCATCGGAATGCCGGAATCGGACGACTCCGACCAGGCATTGTTGCCGAGCGGCTCGAGACCGTTGGTATTGGCGAAATTCGCCAGCACCACCTGCCCCATCGCTTTCGACTGGCCGTTGCTGTATTGGCCGAGGATGATGCCGTCGTCGCCGATCGAGAAGCGCTGCAGGCTACCGGCCGCGTAGCCGTCCTGGACCAGGCGCTTGTCGCTGGTGGTGGTGCCATACTGGGTCGTGCCGGTGAAGCTCAGTTCCATCGACTGGACCGGCGTCGAACCGGTGGATGGGAAGATCGGCAAATCGACCGTGAATTTGCCGCCATCGGTCGTGGTAGTCGCGTTGAGCGAACCATTCTGGTCGAAATTCAGGGTACCGACCGGTTTGGCCGGCACGCGCACCGCCGCCGCGATGGCCTTGTCGACCATGTCCGGCGTATTCCCGGCCACCAGCGCCGCCGTGTCCCCGGCACTGCGGATCGCCGCTTCCGCACCCGGCTCGCCGCGTACCGCCGTCGCCGCCGCCGCGACCATCGCCGACGCCGCCGTGGCGTAGCGCGTCAATGCCGCCGTGATCGTCGCCTGCACCGGCGGGATCGCTTTCGATGCCGCGTCCCACTCGGCGCGTGCGGCGTTAACTTCCGCGAATTCGGCGGTATTGCCCTGTGCCGCCTGGGCTACGGCCAGGCTGTTCACTTCGACACCGTCGTTCGCCACGAACACGTCCCAGCTACCGGCCGTGTTCTTCACGTAGAAGGTCGACAGCACATGCGGGTTGCCGAGCGAGTCGTAGACATCGATCGGGGTCTGCTTGTTATAGCTGTTCGGATCGTTGGCGTCGAACGGGGTCACGGTCGGCGGCGCCGCGCGCGAATCGAGATTCATCTCGATGCCAATCTTGCTGGTCGTGACCGGCTTCAGGTCGGAGGTGCTGATCTGCAGCGGATTCGGCGCGCCGGCCAGTACGCCGCCGTTCACGCCGACGCCGTAGCCGGTCAGCTTGGCGCCCTGGGCGTTGACCATATAGCCTTCCTTGTCGAGCGAGAACTGGCCATTCCGGGTGTACTGGACCGCGCCCGAGGATACGGTGCGGAAAAAGCCCTGGCCATTGATCGCCACGTCGAGCGAGTTGTTCGACGATTCGACATTACCTTGGGTAAACTGCTGGGCGATCTGCGACACCTTGGTGCCAATCCCCGCGTTGACCCCGGTGGCGCCGCTGAGCGAGTTGGCATAGACGTCGGCGAACTGCGCCTGGGCGCTCTTGAAACCGACGGTGCTGGCATTGGCGATGTTGTTACCGATGACGTCCAGGGATTTGGCAGCGCCGTTCAAGCCGCTCAGACCTTGTTGAAAAGACATTTAGTTCTCCAGATAAGATAAAGGTAAGCGGCTCGGCTTACAGGACTTGTTTGATGTCGGCCAGGGTAATGGCGCCCTTGCCCGCGAGGTTGACCTTGACCCCGTCCTTGGTATTCGTGCTGACGCTGGCGACGCTGTCCAGGCTCAGGCCCTTGACGTCGGTGAGCGGCTGGCCACCGCGCGACGCTTCGATGCGGAAGCTGTAACCACCGTCGGCCAGCACCGCGGCGTCGACCGCATCCGAGCTGCCGTCCCAGGCCAGCGGCGTGGCGCCCGCCTCCATGGCGCCGAGGTCGATGGTGGCGACGTCCTTGCCGGTCCTGGGATCGCTGACCACCACCTTCACGCTGTCGGCCGCGGTGGCGAGTTCGACGCCGAACACCGATTTGCCGCCGGTGAGGTTGATGTTGTTGCCTTCGACCAGCACCCCGTGGCCGATCAGGTTCGTCGCCTGCATCGCTTCGCTCGACTGGTAGCTCGACTTCAGGCTTTCCAGGGTATCGTTCAGCTTGTTCACGCCGGTAACGGTCTGCAGCTGGGCCAGCTGGCTGGTCATCTGCGCATTGTCCATCGGGTTGAGCGGATCCTGGTTTTTCAGCTGGGTCACCAGCAGGGTCATGAACTTGTCGGTGTCGGCCTGGACGCTATCGGTGGCGCCCTTCTTCACGTTCATGGTCGACATCAAATCGTTGATGGTGGTGCCGGAGCCGGCGCTGTTTACGGTGGACATGGATCAGTCGCTCAGGTTATTGACCAAGGGTCAGGGTTTTCAGCAGCATGCTTTTTGCCGCGTTCATGGTTTCGACGTTGTTCTGGTACGAGCGCGAGGCCGACAGCATGTTGACCATTTCGTCCACCGGGTTCACGTTCGGCATCGACACATAGCCTTTTTCGTCGGCCAGCGGGTTCTTCGGGTCGTAGACCTGTTTCAGCGGCGATGGGTCTTCGACCACTTCGCGCACCTTGACCCCGGTGCCGCCGGTGGCCATCGGCACCGCCTCGAACACCACCTGCTTGGCGCGGTAGGCTTCGCCGCTGGCCGAGGTGGCGCTGTCGGCATTGGCCAGGTTGCTGGCCACCGTGTTCAGGCGCTGGGCCTGGGCGCTCATGGCCGAGCCGGAAACATTAAAGATATTAAAGAGCGACATGATTACTGCCCGTTCTGGATCGCCGCCAGCAGGCCGCGGATCTGGTGGTTGATCATCGTGATGCCGGCTTCGTAGCGCAGCGCGTTGTCGGCGAACTGGTTGCGCTCGACATCCATGTCGACCGTGTTGCCGTCAACCGCGCCCTGCACCACGCCGCGGTACAGCACCGGGGTGCCGTCGGGCAGTGTTTTGCCATCCGCCGCGCCCTGCATGTGCGCATTGTTGGTGGCGGCCAGGCCGCTGTTGCCGCTGCCTTTCGACAGTGCGCCCTGCATGGCGCTGGCGAAGTCGATGTCGCGGGCCTTGAAGTGCGGGGTGTCGGCGTTCGCGATGTTCGAAGCCAGCAATTCCTGGCGCTGCGAGCGCAGGGACAGCGCTGTTTCATTGAAGCGTAAGTAATTGTCGATTTTGCCGATCATGCCGCCTCCGGACCGATATCTTGTTGGGACAGCGTGAATCATACGTATGGGCAACACCAGCCAATCGAAGAAGCAGGAGCGCCAAACCCGGCTTATTCGAAGTTTCGGTGTGGCATCAAGCCACTTAAGATGGCGTCATTCAGAACCACGTTGGCTGCCATGTTCAAACGTTCGCTGCTGTTTTCCGCTGCTATCTTGTTGGCTGTGCCTGCCGCCTTTGCCCAGGTAACCGCCTTGCGCCAGGACGGCGCCGCCCTGCGCAAGGTGGCCGAACACTATCTGCAGGCGCAAAGCGCCGGTTTGCCAGGCAAGGTGAACGTCAAGGTGGGTGCGGTCGACCCGCGCCTGTCGCTGGCCGCCTGCCCGGCGCCGGAAGCCTTTCAGCAGCCTGGTGCCCGCCCTTGGGGCAAGACCACGGTGGGCGTGCGCTGCACGGCGCCGGTGTGGCAGGTGTTCCTGCAAGCACAGGTCAGCGTGCTGGCCGATTACGTCACCGCCGCCGTCCCCCTGGCCCAGGGCCAGGCGATCGACGCCGGGCAGCTGACAACGATGCAAGGCGACATCGCCGCCATGCCGAACGGGATCATCACCGACATGGCGCAGGCCATCGGCCGCACGCCGGTCGTATCGCTGCCCGCCGGGGCGCCGCTACGGCTCGATTCCCTGAAGAGCAAGCCGGTTGTGCAGCAGAACCAGACGGTGCGGATCGTGTCGCGCGGCGAGAATTTCTCGGTCACCGGCGAAGGCAAGGCCATCGGCAATGCCGGCGAAGGGCAAGTCGTGCAGGTACGCACCCTGCGCGGCGCGATCATCAGCGGTACGGCGCGCGCCGGCGGCGTGGTTGAAGTGACATTGTAAAAAAACCTCGTTTGAAAGGCTCCAAGCGCTAAAGTTTGTGGATGGAAAGCCGTTACACAGTGAGATCCCGGAGTTCCTGCTCCGACGCGAAAGGATAGGCTGTGAAAATCAACGACACCCTCAAAGGCGCGCAAGCCCTTCAGCAACAGAACCAGACCCAAGCCGCCGCCGCAAAGCAGGCTGAAAAAGCGGCTGCCAGCGCCTCGGTCCCGACCGACAGCGTACGCCTGTCGTCGCAAGCCCAGAGCGTGGGAGCAAGCGGCAAGGCGAACGAAGTGTTCGATGCCAAGAAAGTTGAACGTATCAAGATGGCAATTGCCGATGGGCAGTTCCAAGTCAATTCCGAAAGGATCGCGGACGGCTTACTCGATACCGTGCGCGACCTGCTCCACTCACGCAACCGATAACGACCCATGACCCGTCCGCAAGCCACCCTCCCTGCCGAACACGAGCGCGTTGTCGCGCTGATCCAACTGATGAAGCAGGAACAGCAGCTACTGGTGGCGGCGGACGCGGACGCGCTGGCCGAACTCACTCCAGGCAAGGTCGTACTGGTACAGGAACTGGTGCAGCTGTCGCGCCAGCGCCATGCGACCCTGGGCGGGATGGGATTCGAAGCCGGCGAAGCGGGCATGGAAGCGTGGGTGGCATCCCATGCCGACGCCGCCACGCGCACGCAATGGTCGGGCTTGCTGACAGCCGCCGCTGAAGCCAAGGAACTGAATCGCGTTAATGGCCTGCTGATCAACCGCCAGCTGGCGCACAACCAGACTGTGCTGCAGGCGCTGCGCACCCCTGCCGGCGCGGCTGAATCGCCCTTGTACGGGGCGAAGGGACTGAGCTTCGGAGCGGGCGCGGGGCGCAGGTTCGTCTCGGTGTGATCTGACGTGTAGCGAGGCGACAATGCTTGCCTGTGCGGCTGCCGTGCCCGGTCCGCATCATCATGCCGGCGGCTCGGTGTTGGCCGATTCCCGTGCAGGCGCCAACGTCGCACTTGCTCCAGCCTGCGAGAAGAAATTCAACGATAGCAAATGCATTGTTGGGCTGCAATGACGCGATAAGGCACCCTCCTTTCCTCACCCGTGCGCAGCCCTTGTATAGTGACAACAACGTTGCTGCCATATCCATTGTCATTGACATTGATTTATGTCAACATCCAGCTCCAGAGCGTCCGGCAGCGTAACGAGTAATCCAAATGAGCAAGCAACAGTTCGTCTATGTATCCGAGAACGACATGCCGCTGGGGAAACCCTTGCCATGGGCGCTATATCTACGAACAGGGGAACTGCTTGCCCCGGCAGGGTTCGTCATCCCGGATACCACTGCACTGAACCGCATGCTGCTGGCCCGGCCCATGCGTGCTGCCCTTGCCGGCGACAAGCAAGGTGACCTGGTCGACCCCAGCGATGACAAAAACGGCAGATTTGCCTCCATCAGAGATCCGCTCCAGTCGCTGAAGCACAATGCCGAAGGCATGGTCCTGACCTTCCAGTTTCCAGGCGACTTTGAGGCGCGCTCGGCGCCAGTCGACTTCTATGGCCGCATTCCATTGCAGTCGATTATCGTGTCGGCGCCGGCGGTGCGCGCAGCCAATGGCCAGAGCTGGCAGCACTTCGAAGGCTTGCCGATGACCGCGCAGGTCATCTTCGGACGCACGGTATGCGCCTTCAAGACCTCGCTGATGCGCTTTGCATCCTTGCCAAGCGGACACCTGTTCCTGCGCTATCCGACCGAAGCGGTCAGCAAGCCGTTCCGCGAGTCCTTGCGTGTCGAGGTCAAGCTGCCCACCTCGATCACCCTCGTCGACGGCACCGTTCCGGGCATCATCACCAACCTGTCGAGCGGAGGCTGCGCGATTTCCACCGGCTTCGTGCTGGGCGATACCGGCACCGTTCTCAAGCTGGCGTTCCGCTTCAAGATCGGCGGCAGAACCCATACGGTGCAACTGAGCGGAACGATTCGCGGCATCAAGGGCCGGCTTTCCCAGCAAATGAGCTACGGCATCGCTTTCGACTCCGGGATGGATGAAAACACCGAGCTTGCGTTGAAATCCTTCGTCTACCAGCATCTTGCCGAAACCTGAGCCCGGCTATCCAACATAAGCCGGCCATCGCCGATGTTTTTTTATAAAAACTTTATGGCTGGATGATAACTTTCAAGCTACTATCTGTCGTTTCCTTCTTGAAAGTTTAAAAGTGGACAAGGGTCGAATCCAGCATATCGACGTGTGGCGCTTTATCGCCATTACGATGGTGGTGGTCAGCCACCTGGTGCGCTTCCTGGACCCGTGGTATCAACACGCTTTTCCCGATATCCTGTCGGCGATACGAAAGTCTGGTCCGCTGGGCGTCCAACTATTCTTTTGCATCAGCGGCTATGTGATTTGCCGTGGCATGATGCGCGAAGCCGCGGCATCGGGAACCGTCAGCATGCGCGGTTTCTATATCCGGCGTGCTTACCGGATCCTGCCTCCATTGGCGGTGTATCTCCTCTGCATAGCCGTCCTGAATCACTTCGGTGTATTCGACCTGGGTATTGTCCAGTTCCTGAAGGTGGCTGCCTTCCTGTGCAATTTCCGTGAGCTCGGTCCTTCCTGCCCCTGGGAGATCGGCCATACCTGGAGTCTTGCCTACGAAGAGCAGTTTTATCTGATATTCCCATTGCTGTTCCTGGCCGGCCGCCATGTGCGTACCGCCAATGCTGCACTGAAAACGGCAGTGCTCGCCGCTCCCCTTGTCGTCCTTGCCCTGGTGTGGAAAAACAGCGCCATTACCACCTACCTGGGCTATATGCTCTTCATGTTGGCGGGATGCCTTTTTGCCCTGTATTGGGAAAAACTCAGTCCGCTGCTTGCCAGACTTCCGCTACTCGGGTGGCTTGCTATCGTCTTGCTTGTCCTTGCCATCGGCCTGCTTCCCCAGCCACTCGCGCTCAGGCGACTGCTTGCATTTGTCTTGCCGGTACTGATCTGTATTATCGTTTTCGGCACGCCGGTCCACCGCGCCGGCATCCGCTCATTGTTTACCAATGGGCGCCTTGCGCACGTGGGACGGATTTCGTATGGCATCTACCTCTGGCAACAGTTGGCCACTGCTAACCACGGTTTTTCGTCGCCATTCATGATGGCGCTGGCGCTTTCGGTATTGACTGTTGTACTTGCTCATTACTCTTACCGGTTTTTCGAACTGCCGCTGATTAAACGGGGAAATGCGCGGGCAGCCCGTCATGCTGCACCAACAACCACGCCTGAAGAAGGTCGGGAATATGTCGACGATGCGCCTGTAAAAATGGCCGCGTAAAATGGAACGCCCGGATAGCAGATTTGCCCCCCGCTTCGTACGGCCTGCCCCGTCATTCTGACGTTCTGTCGCTTAAGCGAGCTTGCAGCGTTGGCCAGCTGTTATGTTCGGGTTTTTCGATAACAGGTCCATTGACATGTCCATGCGTTTTCTCCTTGCCGCCCTTGTGCTCGGCGCCAACGTCCAGGCGGCCGAGCCAGCGGGCAGCGGGCAGCGGCCTCCAGGTTGTTCACGTCAGCGGATCGGCGCCGGGCCAGGCAATGGCCTGGCGCTATGAAGTGCTGCAGAAGGCACAGGCCGTATTCGCGAAGCAGGCCCCTGCCCAGGCGCCCGGTGCGCAGCTGAGCTTCCGGTTGCCGAAGATCGATCCGGCGCAAGAAGGTAACCAGGTCGAGATCGTCCTGGAGGATAAACGTCTTCCGCTCGCGATGGCCTCGGCCGCCAGCTTTACCTTGCCCGAGGACGGCGTGGTGGACGATGGCGATGCGATGGTCGTCGCCAACAAGGAATTCCCGAAAGGCAGCTTCTTGCATCCCAACATACAGGTGCGCTCACCCGGGCTGCCGGCGAATGTCGCGCGCATGGGCGACCTGCGCCTGGCCTGCATGGCCCAGGTCGCCATGGCAAAGGCCGAGAGCTTCAAGTTCCGGCTGGTGCTGGGCACCGTCGGCCTGTTTGCCGACCTGTGCGCCGAGATGGATGTGACGAGCATCGGCGTACCCACTCCTTCCTACGACACGGTCACGATCGAGGACGGCGAGCGCACGCTGACCTTCGCCAGATCGCACGACACCTTGCCACGGCTGGGCGAGAACAGCTGGTCGGATAATGCGCGCATCACTTATTCCTTGAGTAAGCCGGCCGAGAAATAAATCCGGCGACCTTGCAGTGGCTCCGGATGGCTTACCAGAATTCCTGTCCAGGTTGTGGGTCTGCAGGCGGATGGTAACAGCCAGGTGGGTTCGACAACCCACCTTACGAAAACCTTGCAGTTGCGCAAATTCTCTACCGTATAACAGGCACACAGTATTCCTTGGTCTATTTTTTGACGGAGGAATCGATGCGCCACCTTGCCATTCACACTGCCTGCACCCTGCTGCTGGCTTGCGCCCTGCCCGCTCATGCCAACATCGCCGTCAGTGTCACGCCTGAGCAGAGTTCCCTCGGCAAGGGCGACGAGGTCAACGTCACGGTCACGCTGACGAATACCGGCTCCACGCCGCAGCGCCTGCTGAAATGGCGCACGCCCTTCGTGCCGGCCGAACATGCCCTGTTCCAGATCACGCGCGACGGCCAGCCGGTGCGCTACCTTGGGCGCCACGTGAAGCGTGCGGCGCCGCTTGACGCGGACTACATCGTGCTGGCGCCAGGCGAATCGCGCAGCGCCCGGGTTGAACTGTCGAGCCTGTACGAGATGGCGGTGACCGGCGCCTATTCGGTGCGCTACCTGACCAGCAACGCGGCGCCGAGCGCCAAGGCCGGCGCCGGCACGCAGATCCTGGTCGGCGACCTGGCCTCGAACCCGGCCGCCATCTGGATCGAGGGCCGCCTGCCGCGCGGCACGGTGATGCCGCAGTTGTCGGCCCTGCCTGCGGCCAGTGCCGGCCTCACTTTCAGCTCGTGCTCGAATGCCCAGCAAACCTCGATCACGAATGCCTTTGCCGCCGGCACGGCGATGGCGGCCGATGGCCTGGAGTACCTCACCAGCCGCAAGCAGCAGGGCCAGCGCTACGTGAACTGGTTCGGCCCGCATGAAGCGACGCGCGTGGCCACGGTAACGAGCAATTTCAGCGCGATCAAGGACGGCTTCGAGACGAAGCCGGTGAAGGTCGACTGCGGCTGCAACGAGCCCTATTTCGCCTATGTCTATCCGGCCCAGCCCTACAACATCTACGTGTGCCGGGCCTTCTGGACCGCGCCGCTGACCGGCACCGATTCGATGGGCGGCACCCTGCTGCACGAGATGAGCCACTTCAATGTGGTGGCGGGTACCGATGACCACGTGTACGGGCAAAGCGGCGCGGCCGACCTGGCGCGGACCTCGCCCGAGCGTGCGATCAACAATGCCGATTCGCATGAGTACTTCGGGGAGAACACGCCGGCCTTGCCCTGATGTATGTACGACCTAGCACGACAACCGGCGACATGCCACACTTTTCTTGCAATTATTGATATTTCTTATTTTTTCGCAAAGAAAGGTGCGCACTATCCGATTTGAATTGCTAGGAACTCATGAATTGATCAGTATGTATGTGAGTTTTCGTTAGATTGTGATCAAGCTTTCGGCGAAAACTCATTAATAACAAGGCTGCGGTTGGGCCAACACAAACTTACATACGGAGAAGCCACATGAGCAGGAACAGCATCTGGAAGGCGGTAGTCGGTATGGCGGCACTGGGCGTTGCATTCGGCGCCCAGGCAGGATCGAACGGCGTGAAGGTCGCGGTCACGCCCGAGAAAAACATGCTCGGCGCGAGCGACAACGTGGTCGTCAACGTGACCATGACGAACACCTCGAACAGCCCGCAGTACGTGCTGAAGTGGCGCACGCCCTTCGCCGGCATGAGCGCGCCGCTGTTCGAGGTACAGCGCGACGGCGCGGCCGTGCCGTACACCGGCGCCCTGGTCAAGCGCCCGGCCCCGACCCAGGCCGACTACTACCTGCTCAAGCCAGGCGCCTCGCACACGGTGAAGGTGGAGCTGTCGGCGCTGTACGACATGAGCGTCAGCGGCGACTACGCGGTGCGCTACCGCGCCGCTTCGCCCGACCTGTTCCTGGGTAACAAGAGCCGCATCGGCGGCGAGGTGACGGCCGCGGGCGGCGCCACGGCGGACGTGCTGGAATCGGACACCGCCTCGCTCTACATCGAAGGCCGCCTGCCGCGCGGCTCGGCCTCGCCGATCATGCAGGCCCTGAAACTGCAGGGCGGCGAAGTGCAGGCGGCGGCCCTGAGCTTCAGCTCGTGCAGCGCCTCGCAGCAAAGCACCATCACCTCGGCGATCTCGGCGGCCAAGACCATGACCAACAACTCGAACACCTACATGACGAATGGGGTGATGGGCACGCGCTACAAGAAATGGTTCGGCACCGTGACCTCGACTCGCCAGAACACGGTCAAGTCGCACTACGCCGCGATCAAGAACGCCTTCGATACCAAGAACGTGATCGTCGACTGCAACTGCAACGACAGCGCCTACGCCTACGTGTACCCGACCCAGCCTTACCGCATCTACGTCTGCAAGGCCTTCTGGTCGGCGCCGCTGACGGGTACCGACTCGAAAGGCGGCACCCTGGTGCACGAGATGAGCCACTTCAACGCGGTCGCCGGCACCGACGACCACGTGTATGGCCAGAGCGGCGCCGCCAGCCTGGCGATCAGCAATCCGAACCTGGCGGTCGACAATGCCGACTCGCACGAGTATTTCTCGGAAAACACCCCGGCATTGAACTGATCGGGCGGCCGATGTAACGAAGCCGGCTCCTGGAGCCGGCTTCGTGATGCGCTTTATTCCCTTTTTATTCGCCTTTTATTCGCTATTTGCCGGAGTGGGCAAAGGTGGTCGGCTTGGCGGGGCTTTCCGCCAATTGGTCCGGCTTGTTCGCATCGGTGAGGAAGGGACCGGCGTAACCGATGTTATAGGTGTGCCGGCCCGCCTTGAATGCGTACGAGGGCGTGATGTCGATCGTGCTCTTCAGGGTCTTGCCGGGTTCC
This sequence comes from Massilia sp. BAP21, assembly GCF_057801335.1. Taxonomy (NCBI): domain Bacteria; kingdom Pseudomonadati; phylum Pseudomonadota; class Betaproteobacteria; order Burkholderiales; family Oxalobacteraceae; genus Massilia; species Massilia sp. BAP21. Next base: position 3,251,254 of record NZ_CM173596.1, on the reverse strand, counting down.
ACGGCCTGGTAGTCGGCAGCCGTCAGGGCGGCGCGTTTCACCATCTTGCCAGTGTAGTCGAGCGGGCGGTTATCGAAACCGCGCACGTCGAAGCGGCGCCCGGTCAATTCCTTTCCTTCCGCGATTTCGCGTGGGATCCAGATCGTTTGCTTGCCGTAGTTGAACACCGTCAGGAGCACCAGCACGCGGCCGTTGTTCGACTCGATGTCGATGGTCTGCTTGACGTTCACTCGGTCGGCTCCGGCGGCGCCCGCCAGTGCGGGGAGAAGGCTCAGCGCGGCCAGGGCGGTGAGCAGGAAGGGTCTGCGTTGCATGATTACTCCGTGAGGCTGGTCTCATGCATTGTGCGGGCGGGAGCGGAATTTGCCAAGGTGTGTGTGATGGTGGCGAGCGGTGAGACCGCGTGGGCACAAGTGCCCACCCTACGAACTCTGCTGTTGTAGGGTGGGCACTTGTGCCCACGCGGTATAGAATGTTTGGGTGAAAGAAAATTTCACCAAAGCCGCTCCAATGAAATATTATTTCACCGGCCCACCGGCTCCACTGTCGCCGGCACCGCCGTCAAAATCGTGATCGCCACCCGCCGGTTACGCGCCCTGCCCGCCTCGTCCCCGTTCGACGCCACCGGCTGGTTCGCCCCATGCCCCACGGCCGTCAGCCTGGCCGGCGCAATCCCGTTGTCGATGAACAGCCGCACCACGCTGCTGGCGCGCACGGCCGACAATTCCCAGTTCGACGGAAACAGCGGGCTGGCGATCGGTACGTTGTCGGTATGCCCTTCGACCTCGATCGCATGCGGGTCGTTCTTCAGCAAATCCGCCACGGTGCCGAGCGTCTCGCGCGACTCTTCGCCGAGCGCGGCCTGGGCTTCGGCGAACAGGATGCTGGCATTGATCTCGACGCTGACCCCGCGCCCGGTCTGCACCACGCGCACCTTGCCGGCCTGGACCAGGGGCATCAGCGAATTGTTCAGGTCGCGCGCCAGGGTGTTCATGCGCTCGCGCTCGCGCTTCGCGGCCTCGGCCCTCTTGCGCGCGATGATGCCGCTCAGCGGCAAGGCGTCGATGGCGCTGCTGGCCTGCGGCGTTTCCGGGTTGCCGCCGAAGGCGCTGCCGAGCGCATCCGACAGCACCTTGTACTTGCCTTCGTTGACCACCGAAACCGCGTACATCACGACAAAGAAAGCGAACAGCAGCGTGATGAAGTCGGCGTAGGAAATCAGCCAGCGGTCGTGGTTGTCCCCGGCGCCGGCGCCATGGCCGGCGTTGCCGTCCTCGTCGTAGCGTTTGCGCGCCATTGCCTCAGCGCTTCGCCAGCAGGCTGGCCACGCGCTCTTCCACCACGCGGGTATGGTTGCCGGTGGCGAGGTCGTGGAAGACTTCCAGCAGGATTTCGTACTGCGCCACCTGGTCCGACACGATGGCCTTCAGCTTGTTCCCCACCGGCAGGAAAAACAGGTTGGCCAGTCCCACACCGTACACGGTCGAGACAAAGGCCACGGCAATGCCCGAGCCCAGGCGCGAGGGATCGGACAGATTCTCCATCACATGGATCAGCCCCAGCACCGCGCCCAAAATGCCGATGGTCGGCGCGTAGCCGGCGGCGGACTCCCAGATGCGCGCCGCCTGGCGCTCGCCGAATTCATAGGCGTTGATCTCGGTTTCCAGCAAATTGCGCAGCTTGTCCGGGTGGATACCGTCGACCACCAGCCGCAGGCCCTTCTGCACGAACAGGTCATTCGTGCCCATGTACTGTTCCAGCGACAACAGCCCGTCGCGGCGTGCCGACAGGCTCCAGAGGGCAATCGCCTGCGCCAGCGGCTGGCGCCCGCTTTTCGGCGGGAAGAATACCCAGCGCAGCATACGCATGCCGCGCCGGAAGGTCCTGGCTTCGGATTGCAGCAGCACCGCGCCGAAGGTGCCGACCACGACGATGGCAAACGCCGCCGGCTGGATCAGCGAGGCAAAGCGGCCGCCGTCGAGCATGTGCCCGACGAACAGGCCGGCCAGCGCCAGCGCCAGGCCGATCAGGCTGGCGAAGTCCACAGTCTCTCCCGCAGCGACGCACGCAGCCGCGCCACCGCCTGTGTATGGAGTTGCGAGACACGCGACTCGGACACGCCGAGCACGGCGCCGATTTCCTTCAGGTTCAGCTCTTCCTCGTAGTACAGGCCCATGAGGATCTTTTCGCGCGGCGGCAGGCCGTCGATGGCCTCGATCACGGCCGAGCGGAAGTCGGTGTCGAGCAGCGCGCGCAGCGGGTCGTCCTCATCCACGGCGTAGCGGTCGAGGAAGCTGTCGTTGCCGTCGTCGTCGTGGAAGTCCTCGTAGTAGACCAGCTGGTGGCCGCCGCCTTCGAACAGCATTTCCTGGTATTCCTCGAGCGGAATCTCGAGCGACCTGGCGACCTCGAGTTCGGTCGGCGCGCGGCCCAGGCGCTGCTGCAGAGCGGTCATGGCGGATTCCACTTTCTTCATGTTCTGGCGGGTGCTGCGCGGCATCCAGTCGTTGGCGCGAAGTTCGTCGACCATCGCGCCGCGGATGCGCAGCACGGCATAGGTTTCGAACTGGGCGCCGTGGTTGTCCTCGTAGCGGTTGATGGCGTCGAGCAGGCCCATCATGCCGGCCTGGATCAGGTCGTCGACCTCGACCGACGGCGGCAGCTTGGCCTTCATCTGGTGCGCCAGGCGCTTGACCAGCGGTTGATGCTGGGCGAGCAAATGGTTCTTGTCCGCTTTCCCTTTGACGGTATACATGCGTGGTCTTTTTCTGTAAGTCTAGTAGCGCGCGCCGTCGCGGCGTCCCCGTCCGGCCAGGTCCGGCAGGGCGAAGCGCCCGGCCAGCTGACGGAATGCCACCGAGGCCCCGGCCATCGGAAACGCGTCCACCACGGACCGTCCAAGCCGCGCGGCGCGGTGCAGGTATTCGTCCGCCGGCACCGAGCCCATCGAGGTCAGGCTTACTGCCAGGTAACGGCTTGCCGCCTGCGACATATTATCGTAAACGACACGGGCCTCCGCTTCGCTGGCGCCGGTGACCAGGATGCCGAACGGACGCCGCCCGAACTCCTGCGCCAGGCGCTTGATGAGCCCATAGGCGCTGGTGATCGAGGCGGCGCTGGCCGAGACCTGCACCACGATTTCCGACTCGGCCAGCACCGGTACGGCAAAGCTGCCGTCACGCTGCAGTTCGGCGTCGACCATGACGATGCCGCCCTGCCCCTGCACCAGCACGTCGAAGGCCTTCGCCAGGCGCCGTGCTTCGTCGCTGCCGGCGCGCGGCGCCGCGCCTTCGCGCACGAGGGTGGCCACGCTGAAGCCTTGTGGCGCACGCTGCACCACCTGGTTCAGCGCGCACTCCTGGCGCGCCACCTGCAACAGGCTGGTGTGGCGGTCCAGGTCGAGGGCATGCGCAATGCCGGTCCCGCCCTGGCAGGCGTCGACGATCAGGACATCGTTGCCAGCCCGGGCCAGCGAGGCGCCCAGGTTCACCAGCATCGGCCGCTTGCCGTCGCCCGCCGTCGCCGACAAGAAGCTCACCACGCGCGGCTTGGGCCCGGCCAGCATGCGGCGCAGGCCTTCGGCCTGGTCGAAATCGAAACTAGCCAAAGTACACTCCACGCAAGGTGTGGTCGTTGTTCAGGTTACCGGTATTGGCCATCATCATCGGCAGGTCGGCATCCTCGAACTGGCTGCCGGCGTCGCGGCGGCTGCGGAAGGCGCGGTCGACCAGCATGGCGCGGTCGGCCAGGTGCAGGTCTTCCGGCACGCGCTGGCCGTTCGAGATGTAGTGCAGGTTCAGCTTGTTGCGGATCATTACGTCGAGCACGTTGCCGATCGAGGCGGCTTCGTCGAGCTTGGTCATGATGCAGCCGTACAGGCCGCTGCCCTGGTAGGCGCGCACGACCTCGTTCAGGGTCTCGTTGGTCGACGTCGCGTTCAGGCAGAGCAGGCGCTTGACGTCGGCGCCGGCGCCGGCCAGCATGGCCACCTGCTCGGTTACCATCTGGTCGCGTTGCGACATGCCGATGGTGTCGATCAGCACGGTGTGCTTGTTCTTGAGCTCTTTCAGGGCGATGCGCAGATCGGCTTCGTCCTTTACCGAGTGCACCATCACGCCGAGGATCTTGCCGTAGATGCGCAGCTGTTCGTGGCCGCCGATACGGTAGGCGTCGGTGGTGATCAGCGCCAGCTTCTCGGCCCCATGGCGCAGCACGCAGCGCGCCGCCAGCTTGGCGGTGGTGGTGGTCTTGCCCACGCCGGTCGGGCCGACCAGGGCGAACACGCCGCCGCGGTCGAGCAGCGACTCTTCGTCGGACATCGTGGTGAGGTTACGCGCCAGCACGGTCTTGATCCAGCGCATGGATTCCGCCGCATCCTTGTCGGCCGGCAGCTTGTCGATCAGGTAGCGCGACAGCGAGGCCGAGAAGCCGGCGGCCAGCATCTCGCGCAGCACGACGGCCTTGTGCGGCTCGCGCTGCTGGGTGCCGCCCCAGGACAGCTCGGCCAGCTGGCTTTCCATCATCCCGCGCATGGCGCGGATTTCGCTCATCATGCCGCTCATCTCGGCGGCCGCCGATTCCTTGGCCTGCGCCATGGCATCCTGCATCATCCGGCTCATGGCGGCCATGTCGAAGGCCGGCGCAACAGCAGCAACAGCAGCAGCAGCCGGGCGGCGCACGGCAAACTCCGGCTCGGGTGCGAAATCCGGCTCGGCCTGGGCGGCGCGGCGCGCGAACACTTGTTCCGGCGCCACGGCCGGCGCACTGCCGCGACGGTTGACGAAGGCCGGCGCGTCACGCTCGGCAGCATCGAGCTGGCTCAGGCGCGGCTGAGGCTGGGCCATGTCCGACTCCGGCGCGGGTGCGGCCAGTGAGGCGACATCATCATTGTCCAAGGCCAGGATCTCGACCACGCCATCGACGGGACGATTGGAAAGAATGACGGCATCCGGCCCGAGCGCTTCGCGCACCTTGCGCAAGGCTTCCCGGGAACTCGCAGCAGTAAATTTCTTCACATTCATCTTTTTCTCCGCACTGCATCATGTTGGTGCGACAGGCAGCATCCCTGTCTAATGCCATGATTATTGACGATGCCGTCAAGCAAGCATCTGGAGAGAAAGCGGGGAAAAAGGGGTTATTTCTCGGAAGGGGTGCAGCGTAGACAGGCGCGAACGGCGTTTGGGCCGGATTGCGGCAGACGCGGCCCCGTGAAAACGTACGAAAAAAATGGCGCCGGTGTTCGCTCCGGCGCCACTGCTCTTATTTACTGCGCACCCACCAGGCTGGTCACCCGAATCGTCTTGGTCTCCGGAATCTCCGAATGCGACAAGACCTTCAGTTGCGGCAGCGCGCGGCGCAGGAAGCGCGACAGCAGCACGCGCAGCGGGCCTGGCACCAGCAGCACCGGCGTGTGGCCCATGGCTTCCTGCTGCTGCGCCGCATTGTGCGCCTGCTGGGCGATGGTATCGGCCAGGCCCGGCTCGATGCCGGTGCCGTCGCCGCCGGCGCCCAGCGCCTGCATCAGCAAGCGCTCGAGGCGGTTGTCCAGCGTCATCACCGACAATTCGTTGGTGCCGGGGAACAGCTGCTGCACGATCGCACGTCCCAGCGCAATACGCACCAGCGCGGTCAGCTCGGTCGGGTCCTGGGTCTGGACCGCATGTTCGGACAGCGTTTCGATGATGCTGCGCATGTCGCGAATGTGTACGCCTTCGAGCAACAGGTTCTGCAAGACCTTCTGCAGGGTCGACAGCGACACGACCTTCGGCACCAGGTCTTCGACCAGCTTTGGCGATTCCTTGCCCAGGTGGTCGAGCAGCGCCTGCACTTCCATGCGCCCCAGCAGCTCCGACGCATGCGTCGTGATCAAATGGTTCAGGTGGGTGGCCACCACCGTACCGGCGTCGACCACGGTATACCCGAGGTTCTGCGCTTCGTCGCGCAGGCCAGCCTCGATCCAGACAGCCGGCAGCCCGAAGGCCGGATCCACCGTTTGCTGGCCCGGCAGGGTGCCGCTGGCCATGCCCGGGTTGATCGCCAGGAACTGGCCGTTGATCGCTTCGCCGGTGCCCACTTCCACGCCCTTCATGGTAATGCGGTAGCTCGACGGCTTCAGTTCCAGGTTGTCGCGGATGTGCACCGGCGGCGCCAGGAAGCCGACTTCCTGGGCGAACTTCTTGCGGATGCCCTTGATGCGCTTGAGCAGCTCGCCGCCTTGGGTCTTGTCGACCAGCGGAATCAGGCGGTAGCCCACTTCCAGGCCCAGGGTATCGACCGGCATGATGTCCTGCCAGGTCGCTTCTTCGGTCTCGGCGCTGGCCGCCGTGCTGGCGCCGGCTGCCGCTTCGTCGGCCGCCGCTTCGGCTTCGCGCTGCGGGGCCTCCTTGGCACGCTTGGCCAGCAGGTAGCCCGAGCCAACCAGCGAGCCGGCCAGCAGCAGGAACACCAGGTTCGGCATGCCCGGGATCAGGCCCAGGCCGCCGATGATGGCGCCGGTGATGTACAGCACTTCCGGCTTGGCGAACAGCTGGCCGACCATCTGGCCGCCAATGTCCTGGTCGTTGGCCACGCGCGAGACCACCATACCGGCGGCGATCGAGATGATCAGCGAGGGAATCTGGGCCACCAGGCCGTCACCGATGGCCAGCAGGGTGTAGGTCTTGGCGGCGTCGCCGACGGCCATGTCGTGCATCACCACGCCGACGATCAGGCCGCCGATCACGTTGATCAGGGTAACCATGATACCGGCCACGGCGTCACCCTTGACGTACTTCGAGGCACCGTCCATGGCGCCGTAGAACTCGGCTTCCTGGCCCACTTCGTCACGGCGCTTGCGCGCCTCGGCTTCGCCGATCATGCCGGCGTTCAGGTCGGCGTCGATCGCCATCTGCTTACCCGGCATCGCATCCAGGGCGAAGCGCGCGCCGACCTCGGCGATACGGCCCGCACCCTTGGTAACGACGGTAAAGTTGATGATGGTAAGAATCACGAACACCACGATACCGACGGTGTAGTTACCGCCAATCAGGAAGTGGCCGAAAGCCTCGATGACCTTGCCGGCCGCGGCGCCGCCGGTGTGGCCTTCGGTCAACACGATACGGGTCGATGCGACGTTCAGCGACAGGCGCAGCATGGTCGACACCAGCAGGATCGCCGGGAAAGCCATGAAGTCGAGCGGCTTGACCGTGTACAGTGCGGTCAGCAGAACGATCACCGACAGGGCGATATTGAAGCTGAAGAACAGGTCGAGGACGAACGCCGGCAGCGGCAGGATCATCATTGCCAGCAGCAGGATGATCAGGATCGGCGCAGCCAGGGCGCTGCCCCTGCTACCGAGGCCGGTCAGCCATGCTGGCAGTCTCAAACTATTCATGCATTACTCCGTTATCGGGTGGAATCGGGTTTCTTTTGCGAAGCCGGGTTCAGCGGGTCCATCTCCGGCGGCACTGCCAGCTTGGTCGGGCGATCCGGGTAACGGCCGCCAGCCTTGTAGTTACGTACCTGGAACACATAGGCCAGCACTTCCGCCACCGCCGAGTACAGCGTTTCCGGGATCTCGTCGTCGATCTCGGTGTGCTTGTACAGGGCACGGGCCAGGGCCGGCGCTTCCAGCAGGGCCACCTTGTTCTCGCGCGCCAGCTCGCGGATCTTGGCGGCCACTTCGTCCACGCCCTTGGCCACCACGCGCGGCGCGCCGGCCTGGCCGTCGGTGTACTTCAGCGCCACCGCGTAGTGGGTCGGGTTGGTCACGACCACATCTGCAGTAGGCACATTTTGCATCATGCGGTTGCGCGCCATTTGCCGCTGCATCTGGCGAATCTTCCCTTTAATCTGAGGATTGCCGTCGGATTCTTTCGATTCTTGAATCATTTCCTGGCGCGTCATCTTGTGTTTATTGTTGTAATGCCAAATCTGGTACGGCCCGTCGATGAGGGCGATCACGCCCAGTGCGCCGACGATGTACAGGAAAGTGCGCGCGAGCAAATCGCCCAGGTGGCCGCTCGAGGTGCCGAGCGGCTCGACCGCCAGGCCCAGCACGGCATCGGTCTCGCTGCGGATCACGATCCAGGCCACGGCACCCACCACCAGGGTCTTGGCGATGGCTTTCAGGAGTTCGATCAGGGAATTCGTCGACACCATGTTGCCGATGCCCGAGATCGGGTTCAGCTTCATGAAGTTCGGCATGAAGGCTTTCGAGCTGAAATTGAAGCCGCCGACCAGCATCGGCGCCGCCAGGGCAACGAGCATGATGGCAAAGGCCAGCGGCAGGCAGGCCAGCAGCACGCCGCCGACGTCGTTGATGATGCGCTCGAGCAGCACGGCGGAGTTATAGACCTGCTCGCGGTCGAGCGTCAGGCCGGAGGCGAGCGCGCTTTCCAGGCGGCCGACCAGGCTGCCGCCCGTGATCCACAGGCCGGCGCCGGCAGTCATCAGGACGGCAAAGGTCGCGACTTCGCGCGAGCGCGGAATATCGCCCTCTTCACGCGCTTTCTCTAATTTTCTGGGCGATGCGTCTTCTGTCTTCTCTGCGTCGCTGTCTTCCGCCATGTCCGCTCCCTGTTACCGCCAAAATAGCCAGGATGCGATTATCGCCGCTGTTGCCGTAGAGCCATAGACGAAACAAGAGGGGGAAAGGCCGGTAATTCGGCGCCTGCCGGAAGACCGTCCGCATCGCTTCAAGCTGGTGAAGAGAAATGCGGACCTTGCCGGATCAGCTTTGGACCGGCTCTGGCTCGGCGGCCAGCGCGGCGATGGAAGCGGCCACGCGCGCCTGGCTGCGCATGGCGCGGCGGCGGCGGGCGCGGGCGGCATGCGCCACGTACCAGTAGAAGCCGAGATACAGCGCGAAGCTGGCCAGCGTGGCTGGCAGCAGCGCCGGGGAATTGTCGGCGAAGCGCACCGCCAACCAGGCCGGCACGGCGGCAATGGCCCAGCAGAATGGCGATACGAAGGCATTGCGCAGCGGCGCGCTGAAGGCACGGAAATAGCGGCCAGTAATCGCGATCTTGACCAGGCTGTGCAGGTGGCAGCTGTCCGGCTGGCCCGGATGGCGCCGGCACCACAGGCGGCGCGCGATGGTGAACACGGTTTCGAATACCGGATAAGCGCAGGCCAGCAGCGGCGCCCAGGGCGAGATGTCGGGATTGCGGTAGACCAGCATCACCGACAGCCAGGACAGCAGGAAGCCGAGCAGGTAGGCACCGCCATCGCCGAGGAACAATTTACCAAACGGGAAATTAACCAGGAAGAAACCGGCAGTCACGGCGCAGATCAGGAAGCACAGGCGCGCCAGTTCGGCGTCGCCGTAACCGTCGGCAATGAAGCCGAGCGCCACCAGGCCGATGACCACGGTGCCGCTGGCCAGGCCATTGAAACCGTCGATGATGTTCACGGCATTCGCCACGCCGCCCACCGCAAACGCGGTAAACAGCACCGACAGCGGCAGCCAGGCCAGGGCCGCGTCGAGCGGGTCGAGGCCGGTTTCCAGGATATGGACGTCGGTCAGCGCCCAGCACAGCACACCGCTGGCCATGGTCGCGAGCAGGCGCGCGCCGATCGAGACGCGGCGCGTCAAATCTTCGGCGATGCCGAACAGGAAGGCGGGCAGGGAGGCGAGCAGCAGCGGCGCGAACAGGTCCTGCTGCGCATCCGACGACAAGGCGCAGGCCACGAACAGGCCGAAAATGATGGCCAGTCCGCCGATCCGCGGCGTTGGAGCGCTGTGGAACTTCTGTACGCCGCGCGTTGCATCCAGCGTAAACCGGCCGTGCCAGCGCGTCGTTGCAACGAGCACCAGCGAGAAGACCAGCGATACCGTCAAGCCGACTTCAGAGACTATGAAATGAGTTTCCAATCGATCCACGATGACACTTGAATAACTTAGCAATTCTATCTCATTTCTTTGAAGAAAGCACCCTCCTCCCAGCAATCGTGCGTAGGTGCATTAACTTGAAAAGATCCAGGCCGGCATACTCAAGCTATTGATTTATATACGTTTTTTTAAAGTAAACGAAACTTTATTTTCCGCATATAAAGGCTTTGCGGAAATTTCCATCATATTCACAGACAATTTGTTACATATTTTGAGGCGTGGGCACCACATTTAATGTGTTGCCGCCGACATCCGGAATCAGAAATGGGGCCCGGTGCACGGCAAAATTTCGCACATTAAAATATTGTTGCCGAAAATTATTTCAGTGGAGTTGGGCAGCATATCTGCCTGGCTGCCCAACTCACACCTTCGCATCATTCAAGAAAGCCGCAACGCCGGTCGCGGCTTTCTTGTTTTTATGATGACTTATCAGCCACCGCTCCCCGTCCCGCCGGTAACGGTATTCAGGATCGCATCCTTGCGCAGGTTTTCCAGCACCGAGGCCACCACCGAGCCGTTTGCACCGGAAATACCGGCTGCTTTCAGGGCTTCCAGTACCGCATCCTGGGCATTGCCAGGATTGGTTGCGCTCTTTGGAACCAGGGTAGCGCTCAGGAAGTCGCTCGGAACTGCCACGCCGTTGGCTGCGGTCGAGGCGATCAGGGCCACGCGGTTGGCGGTTGCCTGCATCATGGTGGCGTTGCCGACGATGATGCGGACGTTGGCGCTCTGGGCCAGCTGGACCGGCGTGGCGGCAACGCCGGTACCCGACGAGGTCGCCACGTAGGCAACGAACATCTCGGTCAGCGGGGTGATGTTGGCCTTGGCACCGTCGCCCGAGGCGATCGAACGCAGGGTCACGCCGTTCTGGGTCAGGGACAGGATGCAAGGACCTTCGGCCGGTGCCGGAACCTTGACGGTGAACGAGCCGTCGGCATTCGTCAGCGCAGTGGCCGAACCGGTCTTGCAGGCGGTGGTGACGGTGCCGTTGGCGATTGCCGCGCCAGTAGCGGCGGTACCGGTCATCGTGATCGCGTAGCTGACAGGCGGCGGCGTGGTGACAGGCGGCGGTGGTGGCGTGGTGGAAACCGGCGGTTCATTGTGGCCGCCCCCACCGCCGCCGCAGGCTGCCAGGGTCGACACCATACCAGCCATCAACACCAATTTCAAAGCGGTGTTTAGTTGAAAGCTCTTGTTCATTCAAACCATCCTTTTTCGAGTTGTTTTACTTAATTTAAAAATCTTCGTGCTTGCTGCACGCCGGTCCAGGCCCGGCTTTCAACATACGTGATACGCCCGCTTCATTTGCCAGCCCTACACTATAGAACAGTAGTTTTCTGGCAGCAACTGCTCGGCCGCTAAGTGACTGATAACTCACCAATTATCACGCGAACTTCCCTGCCCCTTTTGCCAATTCAAATGCGCGAAACCGGCGGGGCTATTATTAAAAACATGGATTTCAGAATTCAATTTTCCAATGCGGTATAGGTCAGGAATGCTTCCCGCATGCGCGGCATCTGGCGCACGAAGTATTCGCGTCCGATCCGGCCCCCATTGAACAGGTTGGCGCGGGCGCCATTTACCATCGGCAGCTCCTCGACGACACCAATGTTGATGCAGTTGCATTCGCCACTGCGGGCATACTTGGTTTCCAGGCGCACCATGTAGCTGGCCGCACCTTCCAGGTGGGTCCAGCCAGGCTTCATGCCCTTGCGCGGGGTCAGGGGGACTGCGATGCCGAAGCCGATGCGGGTTTCGATTTCACTCTTCTTGACGTAAGCCTGCGCCTGCACGTCGCCGAACCAGCGGCTCAGCTGCAGGAACGGGCCCTGGTCTTCGCCACGATAGCGCTGGTAGCCGGCTTCGACGGTCGCATTCAGGGGCGCATAGGCCCACAGGTAGGAGACGGCGCCGGCCTCGATGTGGTCGGTGCGGTAGCGGAATTTTTCACGCAGGTGCGTGTACTGCACGCGCACCTGGTCGGCGCCTTCGCCCGGGAACCAGGTGGTCTCGTTCTGCACGCCTTCGAGGTCGTACATGTATTTGCCGGCCGATGTCACGTTGACGATGCTGTCGGTCAGCCAGAATGACTGGCTCAGCACGGCAGTACGCAGGCCGTCGCGTTGCTGGGCCCATCCAAGGAAGCCATGCGCCACGTCGCCGGATTCGGCCACGGTGCGCACGTAGCTCGTGTACAGCTCGGCCCCCGTCCAGGCCGGTACGATGGCCTGGACGTTGGCGGCCAGGCTATAGTCGAGCAAACCCTTCTCGGTGCCGACGAAGTGCGTCGTGCGCGGCTCGACCCGGATGCGCGAATAGCCGCGCGGCCCTTCCTGCGTGTCGAGCCATTGCACACCCAGCCCGCCGTCGGGCCGCAGCTGGAACGACAGCGCGGACTGCGCCTCGCGCCACTGCCCGTCGTCGAGGAAGCGGCGGTAGCTGGTCTGTTCGACCGTGGTCTTGTACAGCTGCAGGCCGCTCTTCTTGGTGACGACCGAGACATAGCGGATTTCGGCCGGCGCCAGCGCCACGCCGGCGCCGAGTGCGATGCCGATGGCGTCGACTTCGTTCTGGTTGTAGCGGTGGTTTTCGTATTCGACAACCAGCTCGGCGCCGCGCTTGCCGATGCGTACGCGCTCCAGCCCCGCTTCGACCAGGGCCGTGCGGATGCGCAGCATCGCGTCGCCGGCAAGCATGGGCGGCTGCTGAACCAGCGCCGGTGGCGGCGGCAGTGCAGGCTGGTTCGAGGCATAGGCAGCGCTTGCCATGGTGCTGCGGGCAGGCAGGGCGGCGGGCGCCGGCGCCGCTGGCCCGGCGCCCTGCTGCACTGGCATCGTTACCGGCGCGGCTTGCGGATACGCGGCCGCGACGGCGACGGCGGCCGGGCGTGCCGGCACATCCCAGGTCCGGCCGTTTTCGCCAACCGGGATCACCAGGTTGACACCGAACGCCGAGCGCTCGTACGGCTTGCCGGCAGGCGTGGTGGTGCGGAAGGCACGCTGGGCGCTGGCGACCACACGCGCGTTCGCGAGGAAAGCAATGGCCGGGCTCGCGTAGCGCAGGCCAAGGTTATTGGCGCTGCCGTTGCGCTCGAGGATGACCGAGGCGCCGCTGCGCCAGAGCGGCAGTTCGGCGCTGGCGAAATAATTGCCGAGATAATCCTCGCCCTTGGCGGCGCCGATGGTCCAGCGTAGCGGCCCGAGCCGGTCGCTCATTGCCACGTAGGTCGACTTGAAATACGTGGCGCCACCGCTGATGTCGTTGACGCCGATGGCGATGTCGGGCTGCCAGTCGTAGAAACGCGGGAGCATGAATTTGACGTTGGCGGACAGGTCGCGCGCGCCGTTACGATCCCCGACGTACGCGTCCAGCTCGGCAAGCCGGCCGGAAATTTCCAGGTGCGGCAGCAAGCCCAATGCAAAGTGATAGTTTTCACCGCTTTTGAATCGTGTAAAACTTGGACCTACGTAGTTGGTCAGGCCAAATACCATGGTCCCGTCTGGCAGTGTGCGTCCATCCGGCACGTTCAGCGTGCCGGATGAGCCCGAAGTTGCCAGGGAAGGCACACCACTGCCAATCCACGATGGAACCGCACTGGTCTGTGCCGACACACTGGCTGTCAGGAAAGGCGAAGCAAGTACTGCACAGTAGAGATGACGTCGCGATGTTTTCACTTGGATCAATATCAAATTTTTACTAAAGAACAATTGCAGGGGTTCATGTCGACGCCGGACGCAGAAATGATGTTTCCTTGCAACAACTTTGTCGATCACACTCGAGCGTGCGACAGCAAACAGCAGAGTTAAGGTAATATCCAGCGATGTGAGAAAGTGTGAGAATCTCACTGCATCATCACTGAATCGTTATCACCACTCATTCGGATACGGGGGCACCCATGGACAGGATCGGACGACTGCGCCAGATGGCGAAAGAAGCCTTGCAGGAATACCAGGCAGCGATCAACGCGGGAGGCGAACCGACGTATCCGCAATGGGCCGAGGACCTGATGTCCGTGTGCGACCTCGCGGAAACCGCTGCCGCCCCTGCCCTGCGCATGCAGCGCGCGCCTGACCGTATCGACCTGCGCCCCCGCCTCAGCTGATCCAGCGATCTGACGCGCCCGGTTGCCGCACTCAGCTGTTGGCAACCAGCCGTGCCTCCTGCGCCTGGCGCACCTGCTCCAGGTGCACCCAGTCCACGATCTCGTCCGCCGGCCGGTAACCCGATACCAGCCCGTGGAGTATCTGCCTGATCTGCGCCACATTGTTTGCCGCGAGCGCCGTTTCGAGCGCAGCCATCTTCGTCATCAGCAATTCCCATTCGATGGATTCCTCGCGCGCGCGCATGACACGCGGATGCGCGGTAGCGGTCGGGTTATCGCCGATCAGCAATTCCTCGTACAGCTTTTCACCCGGGCGCAAGCCGCTGACCGCTATCTCGATATCACCGTCGGGATGCTCGGCGCTCTTCAGCGACATGCCCGACAGCTCGACCATACGGCGCGCCAGGTCGATGATGCGCACCGGCGCCCCCATGTCGAGCACGAAGACATCGCCGCCCTCGGCCATGGCGCCGGCCTGGATCACCAGCTGCGCCGCCTCGGGAATGGTCATGAAGTAGCGGGTGATGTCGGCATGGGTGAGCGTGATCGGCCCGCCGCCCTTGATCTGTTCGCGGAACAGCGGCACCACCGAGCCGCTCGATCCGAGCACGTTGCCGAAGCGGACCATCGAAAAGCGCGTTGCCCCGCCGCGTTGCGCCATTGCCTGCAGCACCAGTTCGGCAAGCCGCTTGCTCGCCCCCATCACATTCGTCGGGCGTACCGCCTTGTCGGTACTGATCAGCACAAAGTCGCTGACGCCGTACTCGGCCGCCGCCTTGACGGTCACCAGCGTGCCCAGCACATTGTTGCGCACGCCTTCGGCCGGATTGTGCTCGACCAGCGGCACATGCTTGTAGGCCGCCGCGTGGTAGATCGTATCCGGGCGCCAGGTGCGCATGACTTCGCGCATGCGCGCCTCGTCGCGCACCGAGGCCAGCATCGGCAGGAGGCGTATGCCGCCCTCCGCCGCGATCGGCTGCAGTTCCTGGTGAATCGTGTACAGCGCAAACTCGCTGACCTCGACCAGAACCAGGACCGCAGGCTCGAGCTTCACGATCTGGCGGCACAATTCGCTGCCGATCGAACCGCCGGCGCCCGTCACCAGCACGACCTTGCCGCGAATATTACGGTGCAGCAGGTCGTCATCCGGCGGCACCGGATCGCGGCCCAGCAAATCCTCGATATCGAGCTCGTGCAGGTCGCGCACCCGCACCTTGCCCTGGGCCAGATCGGCCAGGCGCGGCAAGGTGCGCACGTGCAGCGGCAGCTTCAGCTCCTGGATCAGGCGCATGATCTCGGCGCGCCGCGTACGGCTCACCGCAGGCAGGGCCAGCAGCAGGTCGGTCACGCCGCGGCGCGTGACCAGCCTCGGCAACTCCGCCAGCGCATGCACGCGCAGGCCATCGATGGTGCCGCCCTGCAGGTTGCGGGCATCGTCGACGAAACCACGCACGACCATTTCGCGGCCGCCGGCGAGCGCACCCGCCAACTGGCGCCCGGCCGAGCCGGCCCCGTAGATCAACACTTGCGGCAGCGCACGGCGGTCGAGGTTGCGGACATACCGCCCGCCCAGCCAATAACGCACAAACAGGCGGCTGCCCCCAATGGTCACGAACAGCATCAACGGAACGGCAAGCCCGATACTGCGCGGCACACCCGCCACGCCGATAAAGGTGAACATCAGGAGGAACAGCAGGCACACTGCCGTGCTCGCCTTGACGAGCGACATCAACGCGGCACTGCCCGAAAAACGGAAGATGGCGCGGTACATGCCGGTGACGATATAGATTGGAATGGCAACGCCAACGGCAGCGCCCAGGACCCGCAGCTGCGGCTCATGCATGAAGTCCCAGTCTTCCAGCCTGAGACCGAATACGACCCATACGCAACCAACGCACAGCGCAACGTCCATCAGTAATGCGACAGCGCGCTTGGCGGCGCGCGGCAGCGACAGTAACAAATCGGCAAACTTACTCATCATCACTTTCAGCGAGGCTCGTGCCTCTTCTTGTATTGATAGCGACCAGGCGCGCCCATGCATGCCCGCGTTGTCTTGCTAGGCCGCGATTCGACTCGCGGCCGATAGCACCTGATGGATCGCGGTGCAGGCCTGGTCGATTTCCTTGCCGGTGAGCGTAGGGTGCACCAGGAACATCAGGCTCGTTTCGCCCAGCTCCCTGGCAACAGGCAGGCGCTCGGCCGGGCGGAAACCCGTCTCGTCAAAGGCTTTCTCCAGGTAGACCTCGGAGCAGGAACCCTGGTAGCAAGGCACGCCGAGCTTGTTGATTTCCTCGACAATCCGGTCACGGCTCCAGCCATCGGCGAGCTGCTCCGGACGCACGTAGGCATAGCACTTGTAATGCGCATGCGTCAGCTCCTGCGGCAGCGCGGGTACCCGCACCACCTCGTGCAGGCGGCAGGTGTTCCAGATCGCCATGGCGTTGGCGGTGCGGGCCTCGGTCCACGCAGCCATCCGCGCCAGCTGGATGCGGCCGATCACCGCCTGCATTTCGAGCATGCGCCAGTTGGTGCCGAAGCTTTCGTGCAGCCAGCGGAAACCCGGCGGGTGCTCGCGCTCGTACACGGCCTCATAGCTCTTGCCGTGGTCCTTGAACGACCACATCACGCGCCACAACGCTTCGTCGTTCGTCGTGACCATGCCACCCTCACCGCCCGTGGTCATGATCTTGTCCTGGCAGAAGCTCCAGGCGCCCGCATGGCCAATGGAGCCGAGCATGCGGCCCTTGTACATGGCGCCATGGGCCTGGGCACAGTCCTCGATGACCCGCAGGCCGTGCCGGTCGGCCAGGTCCATGATCGGGTCCATGTCGCAGGGCCAGCCCGCCAGGTGCACGCAGATGACGGCCTTCGTGCGCGACGTCAGGACGGGCGCGATCGTGCGGGCCGAAATATTGCCGCTATCGGGCTCCACGTCGGCGAACACCGGCGTCGCACCGGCGTTCACCACGCAGGAAATGCTGGCGATGAAGGTGCGCGGCGTGACCACGACTTCGTCGCCAGGGCCGATGCCCATGGCTTTCAGGGCGACGTCGAGGGCCAGCGTGCCATTGGCGAGTGCCACGGCATGAGCGGTGCCGCTCCAGGCAGCGAATTCCTTTTCGAACTGGCGGGTTTCGGTGCCGGTCCAGTAGTTGACTTTGTTCGACAGCAGGACTTGCTGGACTGCGGATGCTTCCTCGGCGGTGAAGCTGGGCCAAGGGGAAAACTTCGTGTTTAACATGGATACCTGATCTTTATTCTTTTCTAGAAACCTGTTGCTAAGCTCGCCGAATAGGCGCAGCCGGATTACCAATGACTATTGCGTTATTTGGAACTGGTTTAACTACGACGGCGCCTGCTCCGACCGTAACCCCCGAACCAATGTTGATTCCCTGGCGAACCACAGCACCTATACCGATCCAGCTGCCATGGCCGACAGCTACATTCCCAGCCAAGTGAGCGCCAGGACTAACATGCACTGCTTCCTGCAATATACAGTCGTGATCAACAGTAGCGCCCGTATTGACAATCCCTGCTTCTCCAATAGAGGCATCGATGTTGACGACCGCACCCGCCATAACAACGCAACCCGCGCCTATCCGAGCATGCGGACTGATCGTAGCGCGCGGGTGAATAATCACAGCCATTTGAGCTCCTGCCGCCTGCAACATGCGTTGTTTTTCAGCTCTCGTTTCGCAATTTCCGATCGCGACAATTACGCCATTGAATTTACCCAAACATCCGAGCAACCTCTCGGTATCGCCTGCAACCTTCCATGGGCCAATATCGGCGAAAGCTGGCCAGCGATCATCAAAAAAAACGACTTCGTGCCAACCGGCAGCAATGGCAGCGTCTGCCACAACCTTCCCGTGTCCACTAGCACCAAGAATTGCAAGTTGCATTCGTCTCACCTATCAGTTGGTCCAGTAAAACGAGGCATTGTGGCGTCCCCTGCTGCACTAATACCCTCGCGCACGAAAACCTTTCGTACGGTTTGCCAGAGGATTTTTATATCAAGCCAAAAAGATCGGTTGTCTACGTACCAAACATCAAGCTTAAACTTCTCTTCCCAACTCAGGGCATTTCGCCCATTGACTTGAGCCCAGCCTGTGATCCCGGGTCTAACTTCATGTCGTCGCGCCTGCTCCTCGTTATAAAGATCAAGATACTCCACCAATAAAGGACGTGGCCCTACCAGACTCATCTCACCCTTAAGGACATTCCATAACTCTGGAAGCTCGTCGATGCTACTCGATCGCAAAAATTTCCCGAACTTGTTTAGTCTCTCAACATCGGGAAGAAGTTCACCATGCACATTACGCTCATCCGTCATAGTGCGAAATTTGACCATTTCGAAAGTCCGCCCGCTCAGGCCAGGCCGGCGCTGGCGGAAAATTATCGGACTGCCTAACCTAATATGCACGAGCAAGGCCACAAGACACAATGGAATGGCAAGTAAAACTATCGAAAGCAGAGCAACAGAAAAATCAACTAGTCGTTTCATTCTTTATACCTAGTGTGCATCCTGGCCTAAACCCATCTCGATCAACATCGCTCGATTGACTTTTTCGACATCGAACTTTTCTTCAGCAAAGTGCCGAGAATTCTTACCCATCTCGTAGACCAGCACAGGATTTTCAACAAACCGCAACATCGCAAAATATAGTTCATCTACGGATTTCGACGGGACAAGAAATCCATTGTGCGACTCAATCACAGTTTCCCTGCAACCCGGTGTATCTGTAGTAATAATCGCGCGACCGATCGCCATGGCCTCAAGTACAGTCCGAGGAACTCCTTCGCGATAAGATGGCAATACGAACACACTACACTTACTCAATGCTTCTCGCACATCCGACAACTTCCCGAGAAATTCGATAGTCCCATCGGAAATCCAGGTGTCGAGTTCCTCCTGACTGATTGCATCGGGGTTATCGTCGATCCAACCAACTAAAACAAAGCGCGTTGCTGGAGCTTTGCGTTTGATCTTACGCGCTGCCTCAACATATTCCCGCACCCCCTTTGCTGCTAATAGACGCGCGATCAGAAGAAACTGAAGATCCTTAGGTGGCTCACACTCTGCAAAATTAACAAGACAGACTCCCGACCCGTTTACAACCGCAGATTTCGAATTCGCTTTGAGTAACCCAAGATGGCGAAACAACTGCTGATCATCGGGGTTTTGAAAGAATACCTTCGTCGCACCTAACAACGACACTTTGTAGAGTCCCTGCGCGATTTTTTGGACCAAGCGGCCGAGGAGACTTCTAGCATCACCAAATGCATATCCAAGTCCCGTAATCAGGGAAAAGCGCTTTGGAACGCGTGACAGTGTAGCCGCCAATGTACCGTAAACAACTGGCTTGACCGTATAACTCAGCAATGCATCAGGCCGCACTTTGAAAATAAGACCGAGTATGCTTATAAACGTAAGTAGATCGCCAACCGGATTAATTCCAGTACGTCGCATCGAAACATTGTGGATAACATATCCTTTTTTATCCAGCTCAGTATAATCAGCACTGCCTGAAAATAGTCCTGGAGCGGCAACATGGACTTCACACCCTTGTTGCTGCAAGGCCTCCAATAAAGCACCGCGAAAATTCAGAACCGAACTAGCGTAACTCGCCAAGATAAGGAATTTCAATTACTCACCACGAAAAATCATTAATTATGACAAACACTATCTTCAACTTCCGAAAACGAGCGCATCTCCACCAATGAATTTTTTAGAACTCGGAATTTCCCACTGCGCTCGCGGGGGATCTCATCAACGAGTTTCAGATGAATTTTCATTTTTTCTCCCACTCGTAGACGTAAAGCTTCCACGAATTTCTTCCTCTCATTCGAATCGAACGCATCACTAGCAACAACGCTCACCGAAATCGAATTTCTCTCTTTCTGGCTAATCTGGAAGCAGATTATTCCTGCAACGTCTTTGGTGGCATTAGATAAATTAGACAAGCTGACCTTGCCATTTTCGGGAGACCACACAAAATCAGTAGTCCTGCCTTCCAACCATTTGATAGCTGGATGTTCAGAACCACAAGAGCACACGAAGGTTTCATCCTCCAACGCAACACGATCGCCAATCCGATAACGAATTAACGGCGTGCCCTTGGTGGTAAACGACGTCACGATCATCTCACCTTCTCGTGCCGGTTGACCATCATCGTCAACGACCTCAAAAATTCCCGACAAAGGATACATATGCATACGCCCTGCTGAGCATTGCAGGATGAAAGGCGCCCCTTCGGACGACGCATACTGATCTGCAACCGTACATCCAAGCACTGCCGAAATCGTTTCCCTATGAACTGCCAAGACTGTTTCAGCAGTTGGAAAATACACCCGTACTGGATTTTTTAGACTTAACCCTCGTTCTTTCGCGATAATGCAAATTTCGTAGATGCTTGATGGAAACCCAACAATAAACTCCGGCTCAAACTTATTTAAAGCTTTCCAGTAGCTATCGAAGTTCGCCACATTCACATGAAACGTGGAGAAATAGCGGATCTTATTAAATAAGTCATCTCTGTAGCAACGGCCTATTTTTACATCTTCTGGCGTGACAATCGACTTACCGCTAAACCAAGCTGTCTTAGCTCCCCAACGATAACCGAACTGTTCTCGGAAAAAATCAAGTAAAGCGATACGTTCCTGCATATCTGAAGGATCGTATAGAACTTTCATAGAAGCGCCAGTTGTCCCACCAGTAAGACTGATGATAGCATCTCGCTCATCGATTGTCCGGATCCGATCGAGATTTTGTATGACGTCGCGCTTTTCAAGAATCGCAAAATCAGAAAGGGACGTTGAATTTACCGTATTGAACCACTGCGAATTTTTACATGCATAATCTAAAAATTGAACCAAGCGGGCAGACGCGATTTGTCCTATTTCTCTATTCGATGCCTTTTGCATACGAGAAAAGAATTCCTTCGAGGCGGCATATGATCCTGAGCGACGAGGGCGATTCAATTTCCAACTATAGTATGAGACTGCCAGATCCTGGACCCAATAAGGCGCCAGTTGAATAAAAAGAGAACGCATTGTCGCCATAAGAACCCCAACCGTAAAGATTTGCCAATTGCATATTTAGAAATGTCAGCTAACGTTTTATTCGCTCGTCTATTAAGCAGAAACGTTTATAGAGTTAACAAAGTACAACGCCCCAGATATGAGGATAATTATCGGAAGCACAAAAGCCCTGCGTGGCAAAATTCGAACCAAAAATATTGTCAAAAAAGCCGGCATTAGAAGCCACGCCCCATATGCAAAGCGATCCGAATAAGCGGCCCAACCAAACAATAAGAATGGGACCAACAAAACCATGTAAATATTGGATACATAACGGATGCGCTCGCGACTCATCTCATTTCCAGTGATTGAGTTCACAAACCACGACACAATAATAGGTATGAGCGAAAATGCCAGAAAGTCTAAACGTACTCCCCCTACATAGTCAGAGGTCTCGCCATAATCAGATACAAATGCATATACAGGCAATCCAAGCAATTCCGAAAATACTCTCACCAAATATTGCGTAAGACCAGTCGCGTACAGAAAAACAAGAATGATGAAAACTAGGCGTCGATGAGAGTGACGGATCAGCAACAATGGAATCGCACAAAGATATAGCAATGCTGAGTAATGAAAACCGATGCCGATGATACTCAACATTAAGCTAGCCAAATACTTTCGCTCAGTGATTGCCAGAATAGCCAACACTACGAAAAATGCACTCAAACCCTGTCGAATGACATTAATTTGTCCAGCCTGAAAAAATGGGGACAGAAACAGTGATGCCAAGAACAAAGAAAGGAATCGGATGTCGTATGAATGAAATCCTAATAAACGATGAAGAACAGTCGCGAGCCACAAAGCAGCTAGCAATTGAAAGATCGAAACAATTCCAAGAAAAAAAGTTTCATCGCTGCTCAGGTACGTACTAAAATGCGTCATTACTCCAAACAGCGGCTCTACCGTATCAACGACACATTCGCATGCGAGTGTTCGTTGAAACAGCGAGATATAGTTCTGAGTATCGCTCCCGATGTCTTCGCCACGGGCACCCACAATACTCGCGATCACATAAAAGCACGCAACTGCAAGTACATACAATACACGTTGCCGTGAAACAGGAAACGTTGAGTTCATCTTGGAGAAAATTTTACACCACTTTAATAACTATGACGCCTTGCGAACAAAGCTGCTTACGATCGAACGGTAGAAATATTTTGAGGTTGAATACAAAGCACCAAAAAGAAACTTGATGTCACGATTCAGTACAAATTCACGTACCCGCACGCCTGCTGCCTCTGCATATGCCAACGTCTGACCACGTGCCTGGTCTCCATGGACACGATATTCAATGAGTTGCGAGGCAATACCTGTAAATCTAATGGCGTCGGCCCTGGCAGCACGGATCCAAAGTTCGTAGTCCTCGGAAAGAAATCCGCCGCTATAGCCACGAATTTTAAGAATTGACTCCACACGCAACGCACATGCAGGATGGACGATGGGGTTCTTGTACCAAAGTTTTCGCACAATCTCATCATGCGCTAACGGCACGGTAACGGTACCGGTACGCGCGCTGTTTTGATCGATGATCATGGCCGATCCAGCCAATATGTCTGGATAATTATTCTCAACAAGCGCTTGTTTGGTTAAGGCAAGTCTTTCAGGAATCGAAATATCATCAGCATCCATACGTAGCGCATAGCCAGTCCCGATCTTATTCAACCCGTAATTAAGATTGAAAGATAGCTGTCCAATTCGCGTTCTGAACAGTCTCAATCGAGCATCCGCAAACGAATTCAAGTAATTCCAAAGTTCGTCGCTACAATTATTAGCAACAATAAAGAATTCAAAGTCCGGGTCAGTTTGATTAAGTACACTTTTGATGGCTGCATCAAGGTATGGATTATCGCGATTTACAGCCATAAGGAATGAAAATTTCACAATTTACCCTCTATGTCGTCCTGTTTGCTTTTATTATACATTTCCGCATAAGCGAACTTATGGAGAGAGCCCGTCACAAAAATCTCGCAAAAAATCGTTACTAGAATTGCTGCATCAATTCCAAATTTTGGAATTAAAATCAAATTAAGTACGATGCACAATGTAGCAGCAATAGCTTGGATTTTTATTTTTTCCTTGAGCCGGGCGCCCGATGTCAATACCGCATCTGCGCTTGATGCAAAAAAGCGCAATGGAATACAGATCGCCAGTAAAGCAACGACATGTGCCGCACTTGAAAATTTCCGTTCAAATAGCAGCCCAATCAAAAAATCTGACGAAAGGGCTACCATTATGCCGCCCAACGCACCGATTCCGAGCATTACGCCACTACCATTGAAGTAAATTGCTTGCAGCTGTGAGTGTCCACTAGCGGTCCAACGATGTAGCTTCGGAAGGAGATATTTTTGGAAAACCACACCCGGAAATAAGTAACATGCACCCAAGATGAGATAAGCCGCGTTATAAATTCCAGCGTCCTCTGTATTTGAGAGAGGCGCGAGCATGACAATGGGGCCTTGGTAGTAAACAAGGTACAAAAAACCACCAAGTCCAAACTGCCAAGACTCCTTGGCAACAGCGCCCATGGAGGGCTGATGCTTGGAATGTACGTTAGCAGGCGCAGTCCCATGCCCTTGTAATCTTAAGTTCGAATTTCCTAATGCAATAACATGAGGGATTGCCGCTACGGTAAGCAGCAACGATACGACTGAATATACTGTCGCAGCAAATCCTGTCGATAATTCAAATACTGTACCTACTAATAGCAGAAAAAATAATCGAGCGACGTTGCTGGAAACTTGCCACGCTGCGACCCCTCGGTAGTTTTCTTCCAACTGTAGTTTGCTTGAGACGATCGAAATTGCCACCTGCCCAAGAATAGTTGGGGCAACTATGAATAGCAGTAACGCATCGTTGCTGCCGGTAACATATCTGACTGATGCATATATCAGCATGACCGCGACAGCTAGAATAGTGGTTAGAAAAGTGAACATGATGATTGCGCGCCCCCACAAGAGCCCTCCCCATCCTTCATGTCCAAATATCCGCAAAATGAAGCTGTTCACACCAAGCCCTCCCAAAGGAGCGACAATAGTCGCCACCATGAAGGCCGCAGAAAATTCGCCAAACCCCTGTGGCCCTAATTTGTAGGCCAAGTAGAGGTTACACAGCAGCGCGATCCCGGCCCCGGATATACTCCCACCCCAAAGTATGCTCACTGCGCCAAGTGCGGAGCGAATTTTATGGCGATGCAAGCTTAATTTCACTTATCGAGTCTTCGGCAATTATGGAAGAAACTGCGTGCCTTAATATTTATATTGGGCATAGCGGTAACGGCCGTATTTAGAGCCAAAACCATACCCACCAATCCGCTGACGCAAGTCGTTGAAGACTACCCCGGCGACGTTATGCCCCGCTTGCGTCAGACGCTTCACGGTCTCGTCGATCTCGCCCATGGTGCTGACATCGCCGCGCACGACGCTGAAGATGGTGCCTACGTGCGGAGCGATGACTAGGCTATCCGCCACTGCCAGGACCGGCGCGGTGTCGATGACGATCAGATCGTACTGGGACGACAGCTCTTCCAGCAGCGCCTGGAAATTGGCATGTTCGAGCAATTCCGATGGCTGCGGTGGCAGGATACCGGTCGACAGGAAATCGAGTTTCTCAACAACGTTCCGATGCACCGTCTCTTCAAAGGTACGCTCGTGCGAAATCACTTCCGATAGCCCGCTCTTCCGGTCCAGGCCGAAATAACGCTGCAAATAACCCTTGCGCAGGTCACCGTCGATCAGCAGTACCTTTTTACCGGCAGAGGCGAGAACTGCAGCAAAATTGACCGAGACGAAGGACTTGCCGACACCCGGCGTCGGGCCGGTAATCATTACAATCCTGTTCTTCGCTCCGAGCATCGAGAACTGCAGCGCGGTGCGGAAGCTGCGCAGGCTCTCGACGGCGAGGTCAGTCGGATCGTCCTTTGCGAGTACCGACACTTTCTTTGCGCCTGCATTCATTTCGCTGATGAGCGCTTCCTGTTTTACGCTGTGTGGAATCGCGGCACTGATGGTCAATCCCAGCATGCGCTCGATCTCGCTTGGGTCTTCGATGCCGCCAAAGAAGGTACGGCGTGCGAAAGCGCATGCTACGCCGAGCACTAGCCCAGCAATCAGCGCGCTGCCGACGATTAACGCGCGTTGCGGACGTACAGGGCGCAGTGGCATGACCGCTTCGTCGAGCAAACGAACATTGCCAACCTTGCTCGCCTTGACTAGCTTCAGCTGCTGCGCGCTGTTGAGCAGCGACGTATATAGCTCGGTATTTACCTTGATGTCCCGGGTCAGGCGAAGCACGTCCTGCTCGATGGCCGGCATCTTCTTGATGCGTGTATTGACTGCCCCAATCTCGGCATTCAAGGTACGCATTTGTTCGTCCACGGCCTTGACCAGCGGATTTGCCGGCTGATAACGGGTTAGCAGTTCATCGCGTTTTTGCTTGAGCTCGACAAGCTTTGTCTGCGATAACACGGATTGCTGGAGAATCGACTTGGCCTCTTCGCCCAGGTCAACCGTCCCGCGGTTGTTACGCATCGCGTTGTATGTCGCTTCTGCTTGCTCGAGATTGCGCTTGAGTTCCGGCAGTTGCTTTTCCAGGAAGATCAGCGATTTTTCCGCTTCAGCCGATTTTCGCTCGACGTTTTGGCGGAGGTACTCGCGGCCAATCTCGTTCAGAGTAAGCGTGGTCCTGGCGCGGTCGCTACCCTCGAGCGAGATGCCGATAATGCCGGACTGCTTGCCGCGTTCCGCAATCATCAGCGACTTCTGCAACTGTTCGACAGTTTGCAGAACCGGCTCACGCACGATTCGGAACTGTGCTCCTGCCTTTGCTTGCAGCTGATCAATGTGAAGCTTGATGTCACCGTCCGGAGTCTTCAGCGAGAGCGTTTCGCCAACGCGGCCGGTGCCGGCAATACCGGATTCGTCATGTGCAATGGAGTAAGCGCCATTCTCCCCTGCAGTCAAGACAAAGGTTTCGCCTTCGAAGCGGACCGGAATCGCGAACGTCGATACAGCGATGTCTTCCGATCCCCAAGTGAAGTTGCCCATGCCAAACAGGCCAGGTTCGGTAAGACCCGTCGTCCGGCGTGCGACCCAATCACCGAAGATCGGGAAACGCTTCGGTTCGGCCGTCAAATCCAGCTGTGCGTTCGTTACAGCGTGCGTGATGACGTAACGCGAACGCAGAATCTCGATTTCCGCCGTTGCCGCCGATTTCATTTCGAACGCATTCGCCAGATCGCCTAACAGCATGCCGGATGAACCGGAGCCGTCTTCAACCTGTACCAGGATGTTCGACTGATAGACCGGAGTTGCGATAACCGAATATGTCGCGCCGAGAATGGTGACGATCAGTGCCACGATCGCAATCAGCCACCGATTCTCGACGACGAGATCAATATACGAAGCCAGATCGATCGAATCGTCCTCCTGCTCGACGCCCTGGCTAGGGTTCATTACGTTGGTTACTGCCGGTTTATTCATGGGAACTCGGAATAGTCGAATCTATGGAGAGCAGCGGCGAATCGCCGTCAGCCAATCTGCTTGATCTGCCCTGCCCACACCTGCACGCCGTCGGCGATCAGGCGGTAAGCGTTACGGAAGCTGTCGATCCCCTCGCGGTACGGATCGGGGATATCCACGCCGGCCGCTTCGGCCAGGCGAAAGACCTTGCCGCGGGCGCCGCGGAACTGGCTTTCGATGTGCTGTTTCTGCTCCGTATCCATGACGAAGATGACATCGGCGTCGCTCACCAGCGATTGGGAAATCTGCTGGGCCACGTGACCGTTGAGGTCGATGCCCTGCTCGGCCATCAGCGCGATCGAATGCGGATCGGCGCCCTTGCCTACCAGCGCGCCAAGGCCGGCGGAACGGACAATACGGCCCGGCAGTGCTTGCTGGAGCAGCACTTCGGCCATCGGGCTACGGCAGATGTTGCCAATGCAAACGACAAGAATGTTATTCATCGGTTGATCTGCCCCACGGAAGTGGCCGCCGTCGCAGCGGTCGGCAGGATGAGGTTCACGATGCGGTTGTAGCGCGCCAGGCCGGCGGCATCCACGTACACCACGTCTTTCGGATTGAGTTCGAAGCCCTCGGCCATGGCCAGCGCCACCGGCGAGCCGGCGTCGAGGTTGTAGACGGTCGGTTCGGACAGGTTTGCGCCGCGGATCACGTACACCTGGCGTGCCGAGCTGCTCAGCTGGTTCAGGCCGCCGGCTTCGCCGAGTGCGGCGGCCAGGGTGAGCTTGCCGTTGTTCATTGGCAGCGCCGACGGACGGTTGACCTCGCCCAGTACGTAGACCTTGCTTTCGTCGCGGCTCGGCACGCGCACCACGTCGCCGGAGGCCAGCATCAGGCGCGACATGTCGGCGCCCTGGCGCACCAGCTGCGGAACGTTCACCGGATAAGTGATGCCCTTGCGCGCCACGATCACCTGGCTCTGGTCGGCTGTCGGTAGGAAGCCGCCGGCACGGCTCACGCCTTCGAGCAGCGTCATCGGCACATCGTCGATGGCCTGGCTGCCGGGCGCCTTGACGTCGCCGTCGATATAAATCTTCTTGCTGCGGTAGGCAAGCACGCGCAGGGTCAGGTCGGGGTTCTTGATCGATTCGATCAGGCGCTTGGACAGCAGGCTGCGCGCCTCCAGTTCGGTCAGGCCGGCAACCTTGATCGGGCCGACGTAAGGGAACTGGATCATGCCCTGGCTATCGACCACGAAGGCGGCCGGCGACTGGGCGCCCGAGCTCGACAGGGCCTGGGCGCCGGTGGCGGCGATGTTCAGCTCAGGGTGGTTCCAGACCAGGATCGACAACAGGTCGCCGGCGCCGATCACGTAAGGGCGCGCATCGCCGAACAGGGCTTGCACGCGTTGATCCGCGTTCTGCTCCCTGGCCGTGCGCTCTTCCTGGATCAGGTCGGGTGTGATCAGCTTGATGACGGGTTCCGGCATCGGCGCGGAATGGGTGCTCGGAACGCGATCGACGTCGATGCGCATGCCTGGCTCCATGTTGGCGCAGGCGGTAACGAAAAGAGGAAGCATGGCGATGAAGCTGATGCGCTTCAATGCCCTGGGGAGGGTGACTGACATCGATTTTTCCGGTGACTCGGCAGGCGTACGTTTCGAATGCTGGCTTGTGTTTTGTATGCGACTTTTACCAGCGTATTGACGCAACGCATGAGACAGGAAAAGACGACTTCAACCAACAGGTTCGCATTGTACACATGGGTATTTCCTCAGTCCAAGCTTTCCCCGGGGAACTCAAAACCGTGTAAATGCGAAAAAATCTACTACAAATTCCTTTTTTTCAATGTGAATTTCCTTGGGCTTCTCGGCAGTGTGAATTTTCACATTTCCAAAATCTTATCGATGAGCCTGCTCTCCTATGAGAAATTGAAGAAGCAGTAAAAAATGGTTGAAAAGAATGAACTATTGTTTTAATGCAATTCTCACAAAATGTAACAAGATGATCCGAATGGGTTGACGGTGGAATTGTTGCTTTTTGTCGTCAACGAGTTCGCTCTCTCGACAAGGAATTTCCAAATCTATATTGAGCACACTCAAACGTCAGCTTGCGTAAGTACAGCAGACTCAATGGTTACTGTATGGCACTAATTCGGAGGTAACCGACATGTTCTTTTCCCGCTCGCTTACAATACTCCTGGCAATGTTCCTGGCCCGGCCTGCCTGTGCACAGACCAAGTCCCAGATCGATGCGCTCAAGGCCGCTCTCGAACTACAGATCTACCAGGCTACGGCGGATGCGTTGATGGTCCAGCGTGAAGCACAGGCGCGTGCAGCCGCCGCCGAAGCCGAACGCGCCGAAGTGCTGGCTCGCCTGCCGCCGGCTTCGAGCGAAGCCCTGCGCGGCGAAACGAATGTGACGAAGTTCGGCGCCGCTGGCCTGGTCAAGGCCTTTGACCTGGCGCAAGAACTGGCTGTCGAGGTGTGCACTGCCCTGCCCGCCGGCGAACGCGTAGCCGTCTATGAGGCCGGCACCGCCCAGGGCGTACTGGCAGCGCGCCTGGTGCAGGATGCACTGGTGCGCCATGCGGCCGACCTGGCCGAGCGCAACCGTGAGCTCGACCGCGTCATCGCTGCCCGCGCGCCGCAGAAGTTCGATGCGGGCGGCGCTCTTGCGATCGGCCTGACGGTGGTGCCGGCCACGCTGCGCGCCGCTGCCGACCTGGCCGCTCTCTTCAAGTCGGATGTCAGCGCCGCCGGTATTGCCTATGGCGACGGCGCGCGCGGCATGTTCGTCACCGCGCTGCAGCAGCACTGTCCGGACCGCATCGGCGGGCTCGGTTCCGGCTATCTTGGCGAGCTCGACGGTAAGGGGTACGACACCCTGCTCGGCAGGGTGCGTGCGCTGGTGGCCGAGCGCGGCGGACTGGCGAACCGGATCGTGATCGTCGGCCGGCTGGCCGACGCGGCCAAGGGCGAGGAGAAGAAGAACCTGGCCGCCCTGGAGACCGCCGGCGCCTCCCTGCTGAAGACGGTCGACGCCTTTGTCGAATCGCTCAAGGCCGGCGAGGCGGGGGACAAAAGCCCCCTGTTCAACGCCGCCCGCTATCTCGGCTATGCGCAACGCACCAGTGGCCTGCGCGTGCTCGACCTCGACCTGCGGCTGGAGGGCATGACGATCGTGAAAGACAATCTGTTTACCGGGCAGAAGCTGCGCCTGTCCGGCGTCGCCTTCCTGTGGTACCGGTTACACGAGCCGGATGGCACGGTGCGGGTGGCGAAGACGATGCGCAGGATGGCACGGCCGGTGGAAGTGGACCTGCGCGGGGATGGGGTGGGCGGCGAGTTCTGGGGAGGGGCACGCTAGCCGCATGCGGCGCCGGCTGCATGCGGCCCGCCCGCAAGGGGAGCGCGATTCTCGTGCGCTCCCCTGCCCGCCTGCCGTCAGAAGGTGCCGAGCACCCCGAAGCCGACCGAGCGCTGGAAGTAGTTGTAGTCGATCAGGCTCTGGCCATAGCCGGCAAAGACCTGGGCATAGCCTTTCAGGTTGCCCGCCAGCGGGAAGGCCCAGCCGGCCTGGATCGCACCCTTGTCGGTGTGGAAGTTATAACGCAGCGTGGACGAATAGATGTGGCCCTCGCGGCGGTAGGCCAGCGCCAGGTCGCCGCGGCCCATGTAGTCGACGATGTCCGGATTGTCGTCGTCGCTTTCGTTGAGGCGTTTCCAGACGCGCGCGGTGGCCGAGAAGCCGTCCTTTTCCACGCCCAACTGGGCATAGAAGCGGTTCCAGCTGCGCGACAGCGTGCCGGATTGGCCGTTCGACTGGTGCACGAAGCCGAGGCCGGCGAAGCGCAGGTCGACGCCGCCCAGGTTCAGCGCCAGCGGCGTGATCGCCATGACCTCCGGCTGGTAATTGGTTTCGCGGAAGGGGCTAGAGGCCTTGCTGTTCGCTGCCTGCCAGAAGCTGTTCTGGGTATAGCCGAACCAGAGGTCGACCGGCTTGCCAAAAGCGCCCTCGATCATCTTCATCTTGAAGCTCAGCTGAAAAGCCAGCTCGGCCTTCGACAGATCGGCATCGTCGTTCAGTTCGCGGTAAGGCGCATACGGCGCCTCGTTCGGGCGGTAGCTACGGGTGGCGATCAGGTAGCTCGCGTAGTGCGGGCGAAACTTGAAGACACCGCGGCGGTAGGGGCCGTCGAGCTCCCAATGGTCGAGCTGGCTGAACTTGGCGCTGCTTTCGGCGGAAGGCTGGGCCGTGACCACGGGCACGGTCGCGGCCGGGGTGCCGTCCGCCGGGTTCACCACCACCGCCGCCTCGGTGCGCGGGGCGGGAATCGCGGCCAGGGTATCGAAGCAGGCCAGGCGCGCGGTGCTGTCCTGGATGTTGGCGCAGTCGGCCAGGACTTTCGGTGTGTCCTGGGCATGGGCGCCGGCGGCGCAGATCAGGGGCAGCGTGAGCAGGAAGGGTCGGAATGGAAGCGGCATCTGGAGCTGAAACGAAATCAACGGTTGCAAAAAGGCGTCGTCGCGTCCGTCAGCGCAAGCTCGCGCCGACCACGATCTGACGCGAGTCAATACAAGTTTGCAAGAAGTTCAGATTTATTGTCGCACGGTAGGGTGGTCGGCTATACCGGGCAAGAAGAACAGCCGCATCGTGAGCGCCGCCCACGCGTTCAACCCACGTCCGCAATACTGCGGCCTATATCGAAGCCCAAGCGTTCATACCACGTCCACGGTACTGCAGCCTATATCGAAGCCCACGCGTTCAACCCACGTCTGCAGTACTGCGGCCTGTATCGAAGCCCACGCGTTCAACCCACGTCCGCGATACTGCGGCCTATATCGAAGCCCACGCGTCACCGCAGCCTCACATGTTCAACCCACGCCCGCAGTACTGCGGCCTATATCGAAGCCCACGCGTCACCGCAGCCTCACATCAACCAGCCGGCACCAGCAAATCCAGCTGCTCCCGCTCCAGGAAGCACCACTCCCCCTCCTTCAGCCCCAGCGCTTCCAGCGTCAACCCGCCGATCGCCGAGCGGTGCAGCGCGCTGCAGTGGTTACCGGCTGCGGCCAGCATGCGCTTGACCTGGTGGTACTTGCCCTGCTCGAGCACGATTTCCAGCTGATGGTCGCCGCGCTGCACGCAGGACACGGCCTTCAGCGGCGCCGGCTCGTCGTGCAATTGCACGCCGGTCAGCAATTGCTCGACCAGCTCGGCCGTGACCGGCTCGGCCGTGGTGGCCTGGTAGATCTTCGGCACGTGACGCTTGGGCGAGGACTGGGCGTGGATGAAGGGGCCGTCGTCGGACATCAGCAGCAAGCCGGTGGTGTCGTGGTCGAGGCGGCCGACCGGCTGCACTTCGCGCCAGCCGAACTGTTCCGGCAGCAGGGTCAGCACGCCCGGGTGGTGGCTGGGTTTGCGTGAACATTCGAAGTTTGCCGGCTTGTACAAGGCAATATAGACATGCTCGCGGTAGACCCATTCTTCGTCGAACACGGTCAGCACCAGGCCGGCGGTGTCGATCGTGGCCTTGTAGTTGTCTTCGATGACGCCGTTCACGGCAACGTCGCCGTCTTCGATCAGGGCGCGGCAATACTTGCGGGTACCAAAACCCTGCGATTGCAGGATACGGTCCAGGGATAATTTACTCATGGGCGAGACTGTACCAGATGGCCCATGCGCGGCAAAGGCCGGAGAAATTACTACCCGGATAAAGATGAGGCGCTCGTTTGAGCTAGATCAATCGGAGCAGACCAACCATTGATAGACTTCAACTCCATTAGGAATCGGCCTAACGCAACCGGCGGAATTGATGAGGGATGCGGTAGGAATAACCAGCAGGCTACTCAGAGGATGACGATAATGCAACCAGTGAAAATTACCCAGGACAATGTCCACCCAGTTGCGCCGGCATCGGTGAAAGCGATGCGCCTGTCGCTGGCGCGTTCGCACACGGTCATGTTCCCGACCCGCCTCGCGTTTGCCCGCTGGACCCGCGGCGGCAATGTTCCCCACCTGCATGGCCAGACGGACGCGCCCCTGCGCGCCGCCTGGTTTGCCCGCGCCCAGCGCGATTTCCAGTCCTGGCTCGAAGCCGGCGGCTTCGTCCAGCACGACGACGGCACATCCCTGCTCCACGCAGTCGAATCCGACGACGCCCGCGCCTGAATTCCTGCTCTCGACGTCCTCCACAAAAGAAAACGACGGCTTGCACCGTCGTTTTCACTTCCCCTGGAGGGCAGGTGGTGTGAGGAATAGAATTCTCTCAAATACCGCACGCATGCGGTGCGAGCGTCAACGAATGAAACATTGCGAACAGGTTGGCACTTGTTATTGGTCGCCCTCCCTGGAAAGAACCACGAAGTCCACTATAGGACACTTTGCGGAACTTTCAAGGAGCAATTGAGTAAGATCAGTTCAATCCGGGATCGCTTCCATCCGAACCGGTGCCCACCTTACTTCAGTTGCGGCAACACCGTGTGCGACATGGTCTTCACCGCGCCCTCGCCCACCGAGGCGCCGAATTTCTTCAGCACCCGCTCCGGCAAGCCTTCGTGGGCCGTGTAGTCGACGATGTCCTCGGCCTTCACGATGTCGCGCGCTACGGTGTCGACCGTGCCGAAGCCGTCGGCCAGGCCCATGTCCACCGCCTTGGCGCCGGTCCAGTACAGGCCGGAGAAGGTTTCCGGAGTTTCCTTCAGGCGCGCTCCGCGGCCGGCGCGCACCACCGAGATGAATTGCTGGTGGATTTCGTTCAGCATTTCCTGCGCATGCTCGCGGTGCTTCTCCGACTGCGGGCTGAAGGGGTCGAGGAAACCCTTGTTGGCGCCGGCCGTCATCAGGCGCCGTTCGACGCCCAGCTTTTCCATGGTGCCGGTAAAGCCGAAGCTGTCCATCAGCACGCCCACCGAGCCGACGATGCTGGCCTTGTTGACGTAGATCTTGTCGGCCGCGGCGGCTATGTAATACCCGCCCGAGGCGCAGATTTCGTCGACCACCACGTACAGCGGCTTGTCCGGATAACCCTTTTTCAGGCGCAGGATCTCGTCCACGATGATGCCGGCCTGGACCGGGCTGCCGCCGGGGCTGTCGATGCGCATCACCACCGCCGCCGAGCCGGCGTCGGCAAAGGCCTTGTTCAGCGAAGGAATCACATTGTCGGCGGAACCGCTGCCTTCTGCTTCGATCTCGCCGTTAATTTCGATAAGGGCCGTATGGCGGCCGAGGTTTTCATCGTCGCTGCCGAAGCTCAATCCGAGGTAGGTCCAGAGGCCGACGATGAGCACCAGCAAAAAGGCGAGCCGGAAGAAGATGCTCCAGCGCCGCGCCGCGCGCCGCTCCTTGATCGTGGCGAAGACGAGCGTCTCCAGGGTTTCGCGTTCCCAGTTGCTTGCGGTCGGGTTGGCTGCCAGCCGGCTTTCGCCATCGTTCCTGATGTTGTCGCTCATAAGCAGTCGATAAAGTTAAGGGCGTGCGCTTGTCCAGTCCATCATGCCGGCGCGCCGATGCGCTCGTCGGGTTGCCACAACACCTGGCCGTCGGCTTCGCGCACGGCAATTGCTCGCAGGCGCGCTCCGCGGCAAGGCCCGCCCGCGCAGACGCCGGTCTCGGGGCGGTAGACGGCGCCGTGCGTGGCGCACATCAGGAATTCGCCGCTCGACTCGAAGAACTGGCCTTTTACCCAGTCGAGCTCGGTAGGCACGTGGGCGCAGCGGTTCAGGTAAGCATAGACCTGGCCGCCGAAGCGTACTACGAAGCCGGTTGCCGGGTCGCCAAAGGCGCGCACCGGGAAGCGCACGCCCTGGCCGCCGTCGACCAGGTCGTGCGAATCGCAGATGAACACTTCCATCATGCGTTCTCGGCCAGCCAGGCGTGCAGCTCGACCGCGGTTTTCGCGGAAAACACCGGATGGCAGGCCAGCAGCTGGTCGACCGGATGGGCGCCGTATTCGACCGCGATGCCGGCGGCGCCCGCGTTGTTCGCCATCAGCAAATCGTGGGTGGTGTCACCGATCATTACCGTGCGGCGCATGTCCTGGCCCAGTTCGCGCGTGAGTTCCTGCAGCATGGCCGGATGCGGCTTCGAGAAGGTTTCGTCGGCGCAGCGGGTGGCATCGAACATCGACAGCAGCCCGGCCGCGTTCAGTGCCCGGTTCAGGCCCACCCGGCTCTTGCCCGTGGCCACCGCCAGGAAGTATCCCTGCTGGGAAAGTTCGGCCAACATCTCGCGAACGCCCTTGAACAGCACCAGTTCGTGGTCTTTTGTGAGGAAGTGGTGGCGGTAGCGCTCGACCATGCGCGGGTACATCGCCGGCTCCATGTCGGGCACGGCCACCTGCATGGCTTCGGGCAGGGCCAGGCCGATGACGTGCGAGGCCGCCTCGTCGCTCGGCACCGGCAGGCCGACGTCGCGCGCCGCCGCCTGGATGCACTTGACGATGGCGGCCGTGCTGTCCATCAGCGTGCCGTCCCAGTCGAACACGATCAGATCAAATTGCTTTCTTGCCATTGCTCCCGGACGTGCCGGCTCCTGTGATTATTCTTAACCCGTAGGGTGGACGGCTTGCCATTCAGTCCCCCGGACTGAATGACTCCACGGGTCGATTGTTACCGTTCATTCATTCGTGCACGTTGCGTTTCACACCCTGCGCAGCCGCGCACGCGTGCTGAACGCGTGGAAGGCAGAGCCTTCCACCCTACGCCGGTATCCACACGGTCCAACATCAATTCATCGGCTGACCCAAGCTTACCAAGAAACGGTCGCACTCGGCAGGCAGCGGTGCCTGCAGCGTCATCTTTGCTCCGGTATCCGGGTGCGTGAAGGTGATTTTATAGGCGTGCAGGAACATCCTGCGCAGCGCACCGCGCTTGTCCGTGGCTTTCTGCAACTGCTTGTTGAGTGCGAAATCGCCGTATTTCTCGTCACCCAGGATGGGGAAGCCCGACGAAGCCAGGTGAACGCGGATCTGGTGCGTGCGCCCGGTCTTCAGCTCGGCTTCCAGCAGGGCGAACTCCGGCCACTTGCGCAGCAGGCTGAACACCGTGTGCGATTCCATGCCGCCGGCCTGCACCACCACGCGGCGCTCGCCGTCCGGTGTGCTGTATTTATGCAAGGGCAACTT
This sequence comes from Massilia sp. BAP21, assembly GCF_057801335.1. Classification (NCBI taxonomy): domain Bacteria; kingdom Pseudomonadati; phylum Pseudomonadota; class Betaproteobacteria; order Burkholderiales; family Oxalobacteraceae; genus Massilia; species Massilia sp. BAP21. The sequence goes on along the minus strand of NZ_CM173596.1, from coordinate 3,215,616 downwards.
CACGTGCTGGCGCTTGTTGACCCAGTCGCCGGTGACGGCCGCCAGGTAGCGCTTGTCGGTGTGGCCGTCGCGCATTTGCTCGTGCAAATTGGTGAGCGCCGAACGCTTCTTGGCCAGCAGCAGCAGCCCCGAGGTTTCGCGGTCGAGGCGGTGCACCAGTTCCAGGAACTTGGCGTCGGGACGCGCCGCGCGCAGTTGCTCGATCACGCCATAGGACACGCCCGAGCCGCCATGCACGGCCACGCCGGCCGGCTTGTCGATCACGAGCAGGTGGTTGTCTTCGTGCACGATGCGGAATTCGGCGCCCGGCACCGGAGCCGCGCTCGCCTTTTCGGCAATCCGGATCGGCGGAATGCGCACCAGGTCGCCCGCTTCCAGGCGGTAGAGCTGGTCGATACGCCCCTTGTTGACCCGCACCTCGCCCGAGCGCAGGATACGGTAGATATGGCTTTTCGGTACGCCCTTGCACACGCGTAGCAGGTAATTATCGATACGCTGGCCGGCTTCTTCTTCGGTGATGGTGACGAAACTTGCTGCTAACGCCTGTGATGAAGGGGGAACAACATCATTTTGCATCTTCATTTGCCCTGTCTTCCCAGAAATTCTCTCTAAGTCCTTCATTTTGAATATATAATCGACAGGCGGCGGTGAAACCTCTGCAGGTGTAAGAATTAAAACGATATTTTACACAGGGGCGCGTTCCATCGGCCCCGCTGACAGCAAATTCGATGGAAAAAACGTGTACGCACATTCCTGCGTGGATCAGGGTTGCACCGCAGTTGTAATCGGATCACGCGCAGGAGTGCCGGATTGGATTGTTTGGAACTGTAAGGATAAGTACCGGCAAGCCTGTGTATTGCAGGCTCGCCGGTTGATGGTGTCGATAACGCTTGTCGTTCGCCCGACCTGATGTAGGCCTCATCCGTAAGGCTAGCGAGTAAAGGCTGATTTTTCGCCTGCTCGAAGTCTGCAGTATGAAGAGCGCTGGCACGGTTTGGCTGGTTGTTGCGCGCACCGCCTGGCTGACTCTGTTGCGCCGCTCCTGAAGCGGCCCGGGTACAGCTACAGTTGCGGCGTGCCCTCGGCATGACGATCGACCCCATTTGCGCCCTGTGGCGGCAGCGACGCGTTTGCGTTGCCGGCCCCCACGCCCGGGCAACCACCCCCTCCAACACTCCCCTCCCGCGTATGTCCCTGTACTTTGGCCGCCCTGGCAAGGCGGCTTTGGCACGGCCCACGGGCCGCGGAGTTTATAAAAATGAAACGTATGTTGTTTAACGCTACGCAGCAAGAGGAGCTGCGCGTAGCGATCGTCGATGGCCAGAAACTGATCGACATCGATATCGAAACGGCCGGACGCGAACAGCGCAAGTCGAATATCTACAAGGGTGTCATCACCCGCATCGAACCCTCCCTCGAAGCCTGCTTCGTCAGCTACGGCGAAGACCGCCACGGTTTCCTCCCCTTCAAAGAAGTTGCCCGCTCCTATTTCCGCGATGGCGTCGATGTGCGTAACTGCAGCATCAAGGAAGCCCTGCGCGAAGGCCAGGAAATCATGGTGCAGGTCGAGAAAGAGGAACGCGGCAACAAAGGCGCGGCCCTCACCTCCTTCATCTCGCTGGCCGGCCGCTACCTGGTCCTGATGCCGAACAACCCGCGCGGCGGCGGCGTGTCGCGCCGTGTGGAAGGTGAAGAGCGCCAGGAACTGCGCGAAACCATGGACAAGCTCGACCTGCCAACCGGCATGTCGGTGATTGCCCGCACCGCCGGCATCGGCCGCAATGTCGAAGAACTGCAGTGGGACCTGAACTACCTGATGCAGCTGTGGCGCGCGATCGAAGGCGCCGGCAAGTCGGCCGCCGGTCCTTTCCTGATCTACCAGGAATCGTCGCTCGTCATCCGCGCCATCCGCGATTACTTCCAGCCTGACATCGGCGAAGTCCTGATCGACACCGACGACATCTACGACCAGGCCCAGCAGTTCATGAGCCACGTGATGCCCGACATGGCGCACCGCGTGAAGCGCTACAGCGACGACGTGCCGCTGTTCTCGCGTTTCCAGATCGAACACCAGATCGAAACCGCCTACGCGCGCACCGTGCCGCTGCCATCGGGTGGCGCGATCGTCATCGACCACACCGAAGCCCTGGTCTCCATCGACGTCAACTCGGCACGCGCCACGCGCGGCTCTGACATCGAGACCACCGCCTTCAACACCAACTGCGAAGCGGCCGACGAAGTGGCGCGCCAGCTGCGCCTGCGCGACCTGGGCGGCCTGATCGTCATCGACTTCATCGACATGGAAGTGGCGAAGAACCAGCGCGAAGTCGAGCAGCGCCTGAAGGATGCGCTGCACCACGACCGCGCCCGCGTGCAAATGGGCAAGATTTCCCGCTTCGGCCTGATGGAACTGTCGCGCCAGCGCCTGCGTCCTTCGCTGTCGGAAGGCTCGCACGTGACCTGCCCGCGCTGCTCGGGCACCGGCCACATCCGCGATACCGAATCCTCGGCCCTGCAAGTCCTGCGCATCATCCAGGAAGAGGCCATGAAGGAAAACTCGGCCACCATCCACGTGCAGGTGCCGGTCGACGTCGCCGCGTTCCTGTTAAATGAAAAACGTGGCGAAGTCCTGAAGATCGAGAACCGCCACCGCATCACCGTGATCCTGGTGCCGAACAAGCACCTCGACACCCCGCACTACAAGCTCGAGCGCATCAAGCACGACGATCCGCGCCTGGAAGAAGCGCCGTCGAGCTACACCCTGGCCGAAACCGCCGAAACCGACATGGCCTACAGCAAGCGCCAGAAGGAAGAAGCCAAGCCGCGCCAGGAAGCCGTGGTCAAGAGCATCACCCCGGCCCAGCCGGCCCCGGTGGTCGACCGCAGCGAGCCTGTGAAACCTGCCAAGCCGGTCGAGGCGTCGGCTACCGCTCCGGTCGTGGCTGCCCCGGTCGCCCCGGCGCCGGTCGGCTTCATGGCCAAGCTGAAGAGCTTCTTCTTCGGCGCCCCGGAACCCGTCGCCCCGCCGCCGGCGCCAGTCGAGCCGGTCAAGCCGGCCGCCCCTGCCCCGGCCGAACGTGGCGGCGACCGCAATAGCCGTGGCCCGCGCGCCCGCAATGGCCGCAACGGCAAGCCTGGCCGCGAGCGTGAAGAACGCGACCTGAGCGCCAAGCCTGGCGTCGACGAGACCGCCAAGGCCGAGCGCGAGGAAAAAGCCCCGCGTCCACCACGTCCGCCGCGTGAAGGACGCGAGCCGCGCGCACCGCGTGAGCCGCTCGATACCGCCCAGGGCGCCGTAGCAGCGACCACTGCCGCACCGCGTGCGGACCGTGGCGAACGCCAGGAACGCGGCGAGCGTGCCGAGCGTCCGGAACGCGCACCGCGCCAGCCGCGCGAGCGTGGCGAGCGCAGCCAGCCTGTGGAAACCAAGGTCGAAGAGCTGAACGCGGTCGAGGCAATCCCGACGCCGGTGAGCGAACTGTCGACCACCACGCCGCATGGCGACCAGCTCGACCACGCGGTGAAAGCCGTCGTCTCGACCGGTCCTAACGGCGAGGAACTCGATGCCGAAGGCGGCGACGAGCCGCGCCGCCGCCGCCGCCGTGGTGGCCGCAACCGCAACCGCCGCGACCGCGACCAGGCCGAGGGCATGGAAGCGGGCGAACACGGCGAACACGATGGCGCCCCGGTCTTCATGCCGGTAGCCGACGAAGAAGCCGCCAAGGTCCAGGCTGCCGCCGGCGCCGAGAAGCCAGGCCGCAAGCCGCGCGCACCGAAGCAGGACAAGCAGGCACCATGGCCCTTCCCGACCGCTGCTTCGGTAGCCGCCGCCCAGGCCAAGGCTGTGGCGAAAGCCGCGCCGGCCGCCCCTGCTCCAGCCGCTGCGCCGGCGCAAGCCGCCGCACCTACGGTGCAGGCGCCGACTGCCGACGCGTGGTTCTTCCCGACCGCGGCATCGATGACCCCGCGTCAGGCGACGCCGGCTGTCGAGCCATTCGCACCGGCGACCGAGCCTGTTGCGATTGCCGATGTGCCCGTAGTGGCTGCACCTGCGGCCGCACCTGTGGCTGAACCTGTGGCCGCACCGGTGGCCGCACCCGTGGCCGAACCAGCTGCCGCACCGGCTGCCGAACCTGCTGCGGCCCCGGCCGCAGCAGAGCCGGCACCAGCCGCCGCGCCGGTGAAAGCCGAGCCGGCACCGGTCCAGGCCGCCGTTGCACCTGCGCCTGTTCCTGCGCCTGCTCCGGCACCGGCAGCCGCGTCGGGCAATCTCGACGAGATGCTCGGCAGCGCCGGCCTGACCCTGGCCGCGACCGATCCTGAAAAGCTGCGTGCAGCCCAGGAAGCCGCCGCGGCAGCCGCCGCTCCGGTCCGCCTTGGCCGCGCCCGCAAGCCGGTCGTGGCGCCGGTCGACGAGCCGCTGATCCAGGTCGATACGCGCCAGTAATCCCGACAGCGTTGCTGTAATTGAAAGGGGAGCCTGCGGGCTCCCTTTTCTTCTTGTCCAGCACCGGCTTGCGGCCGTGCCCGATTCCGGCCCGTCGCCTGTGCGCTTTTCCCTCGCATGCTATCGTATCGCATGGCTGAAAAAATCATCATGCTGAACGACCTGCGCTCGCCCGCGCTGTCCGTTCCCGCAACTCCCGAACACCCCACCGGCCAGCTGGCCGATGCCCTTGCGCGTCCGCTGCACGACCTGCGCATCTCCGTCACCGACCGCTGCAATTTCCGTTGCGTGTATTGCATGCCGAAGGAAGTCTTCGGCAAGGACTACCCTTACCTGCCGCACGGCGATCTACTGTCGTTCGAGGAAATCACGCGCGTGGCGCGCATCTTCATCGCCCACGGCGTGGAAAAGATCCGCCTCACCGGCGGCGAACCGCTGCTGCGCAAGAACCTGGAACACCTGGTGGCGATGCTGCGCGCCCTGCCCACGGTCTCCGGCCGTCCGCTCGACCTGACCCTCACCACCAACGGCTCGATCCTGGCGCGCAAGGCGCAGGCCCTGAAGGACGCTGGCCTCGACCGCGTGACGGTCTCGCTCGACGCCCTCGACGACGCCGTCTTCAAGCGCATGAACGACGTCGACTTCGCGGTGGCCGACGTGCTGGCCGGGATCGAGGCCGCGCATGCCGTGGGCCTGGGGCCGATCAAGGTCAACATGGTCGTCAAGCGCGGCAGCAACGACGACCAGATCGTGCCGATGGCGCGCCACTTCAAAGGCTCGCCCGTCATCCTGCGCTTCATCGAATACATGGACGTGGGCGCCTCGAACGGCTGGAACATGGACGAAGTGGTGCCCTCGAACGAAGTGGTGCGGCGCATCGGCGCCGAGCTGCCGTTGGCGCCCCTGAGCGCCAACTACACCGGCGAAACCGCGGCGCGCTGGCGCTACCTCGATGGCGGCGGCGAAATCGGCGTCATCTCCTCGGTCACCGGCGCCTTCTGCAAGGATTGCAGCCGCATGCGTTTGTCGACCGAAGGCAAGCTCTACACCTGCCTGTTCGCCACCCGCGGCCACGATTTGCGCGCCCTGCTGCGCGCCGGGCACGACGACCTGGCGATCTCGGGCGCCGTCGCCCGCCTCTGGCGCGGGCGCGACGACCGCTATTCGGAAACGCGCACCATCAATACCGATGGCCTGCAGCGCGGCGCGCGGCGCGTCGAAATGTCCTACATCGGCGGCTAGGGTCCGCCTTGAACATCACATGAACAAGAAAGCATCGATCAGCGGCTTGATCCTCGCGGGCGGACGCGGCTCGCGCATGGGTCACGTCGACAAGGGCCTGCAGCCCTTCCGTGGCAGCACCATGGCGGCCCACGTGCTGGCGCGCCTGGCGCCGCAGGTGGGGAGCGTGGCCATCAACGCCAACCAGAACCTCGACACCTATGCCGCCTTCGGCGTGCCGGTGTGGCAGGACGATTTAGCCGGCTTCGCCGGCCCCCTGGCCGGGCTGGAAACCGGGCTGCGGCGCTGCACGACACCGTATCTGCTGACCGCCCCCTGCGATTCGCCCTTCCTGCCGCCGGACCTGGCCGAACGCCTGCTGGCCGCGCTGGAAGCGCAGGATGCCGACCTGGCCTTTGCCGCGACCGGGGAACCGGGAATGCGGGTGCAGGCGCATCCGGTGTTCTGCCTGGTCAAGACATCGCTTCTGCCGGTGCTGTCGTCGTACCTGGCCGAGGGTGGCCGGCGCATGGACGGCTGGTACAAGGACGTGAAGGCGGTCGAGGTCCTGTTCGAGGATGCCGACGCCTTCCGCAACATCAACACGCTCGACGAGCTGCATAGCCTGGACCCTACCCGTCCGCCGCGCCTGGCCGACGTCACGAGCTGCCTGTCCGCCTACGATCCCGAGGCGCTGCCGGTGCGCGACGCCCAGCGCATCATCCGCGAATTCGTGCAGCCGGTCGGCGCCGTCGAGCAGGTGGCCCTGCGCGCCGCCCTCGGCCGCGTGCTGGCGCGCGACATCGTCTCGCCGATCAACGTGCCGGCGCACGACAACTCGGCGATGGATGGCTATGCGCTGCGCGGTACTGACCTGGTGCCGGACGGTGACACGCGCCTGACAGTGGTCGGCACCGTGTATGCCGGCCGTCCTTCCGATGTGGCGCCGGGGCCGGGCGAATGCGTGCGCATCATGACCGGCGGCGTCATGCCGGCAGGCTGCGACAGCGTGGTGCCGCAGGAATTCGTGGCCCAGGAGAGCGCAAGCGAAATCGTGCTGGCCGCCGGCACCATCCGCGCCGGCGACAACCGGCGCTTTGCCGGCGAAGACCTGAAGGCCGGCAGCCCTGCCTTACGCGCGGGGAAGATCATCCGCCCGGCCGATTTGGGGCTGGTGGCTTCGCTCGGCATCGCCGAACTGCCCGTGGTGCGGCGCCTGCGCGTGGCCTTCTTCTCGACCGGCGACGAACTGCGCTCGATCGGCCAGGCCCTGGACACCGGCAGCGTCTACGACAGCAACCGCTACACCATCTACGGCATGCTGCAGCGCCTGGGCTGCGAGATCGTCGACATGGGCATCGTGCGCGACGACCCTGCAGCATTGGAAGCGGCCCTGCGCACCGCCTGCGAGAACGCCGACGCCATCATCACCTCGGGTGGCGTCTCGGTGGGCGCGGCCGACTACACGCGCCAGATCATGGCGCGCCTGGGCGACGTCACCTTCTGGAAGATCGGCATGCGTCCGGGCCGTCCGCTGGCCTTTGGCCGGATCGGCTCGAACGGGCGCAGCGCCTTCCTGTTCGGCCTGCCCGGCAATCCGGTGGCGGTGATGGTGTCGTTCTACTTCTTCGCCCGCGAAGCCTTGCTGCGCATGATGGGCGCCGACGCCCCGCTGCCGCTGCTGCGCGCGCGGTCCGAAGGCGCGATCCGCAAGAAGCCGGGCCGCACCGAATACCAGCGCGGCATCCTGTCGCATGGCGAAGACGGCATGCCGCAGGTGCGCATCACCGGCGCGCAGGGCTCGGGCATCCTGCGCTCGATGTCGGAAGCGAACTGCATGGTGGTGCTGCATGACGGGCAGGGAAATGTCGCCGCTGGCGACATGGTCGACGTGATGCTGTTCGAAGGTCTCGTGTAGGGTGGACGGCTGCGCCGTCCACGCGTTCAACCAACTCACGCACTACCGCGCCTTGCCGTACATTTGACCGATCTCATCCGGCGGCGATGACCACGCCACTACGATGGCGCGATGTCCCATTTCCGCCGCGCCCTCACCGGCTCCACCTTTTTCTTCACACTCGTCGCCTGGCGCCGCCGCCCCATCCTCTGCGACGATGCTATTCTTACCGCCTTGCGCGACGCCATCCACACCGTCCGCGCACGCCGGCCATTCACCATCGACGCCTGGGTGCAACTACCCGATCATCTTCATTGCATCTGGACGCTGCCGCCAGACGATACCGATTTTTCGCAACGCTGGCGTGAAATCAAACATCATGTGTCGTACGTGTGCCGCAGCTATAACGATGCAGCGCCGCGTTCTGCGGCCATGAAACGCCGTGGGGATTCCACCATCTGGCAGAGGCGGTTTTGGGAACACCAGATCCGGGATGGGTGCGATTTCGAACGGCACGCCGATTACATTCATATCAACCCTGTGAGGCATGGGCATGTTGCGCATGCTTCATTGTGGCCGTATTCGAGTTTCGGCAAATTCGTGAAGGAAGGAAGGTATCCGGCGGACTGGTGCGGGCCGGTGGAGATGCTGGAATTGTGTTGGGAGTGAGCGCAATCCGGTAAGTATCGGGAACGCCGGCGCAGCTTGAACGCGTGGACGGAGGATCCGTCCACCCTACTCGATCCACATCGCCTCCACCTGCGGCGTCCCACTCCAATCGGCCGGATACACACCCTGTTTCACGTACCGGTGAAACGTCGAATACGGCCAATCCGCCGCACGCGCCGCATGTCCATGCCGCACCGGATTGAAATGGATGTAATCCACGTGACGCGCGAACTCGCGGTCGTTGCGGATCTGGTGCGCATCGACGCCCCGCTGCCAGACCGACGCATCGCGGTGTTCGATGCGCGACGGATTGCGCGTACCGGTCGATACCGTGGACACCAGGGCAACGCGCGACACGGCGTTCCTGATCATCGCCCAGCGTGCCGCATGGTCGGCATCGCCCTCGGGCAGGGTCCAGATGCAATGCAGGTGATCCGGCATCAGCACCCATGCGTCGATATCGAAGGGACGCGTGCCGCGGACGTCGACGATGGCCCGGCGCAATGCCGAGCGAATCGGCGGCAGGCACAGGACAGGATTGCGCCGGAACGACACCAGCGTGAAGAACCAGGTGTTGCCGGTATGGAGCCGGCGATGGCGGGGCATGGTGGCGCGCATGGCAGAGGATGCGTCGGGCCCTTATGACGGGCGCGCGCTCAGTCGTCCCGGTCCGCGCCGTCCGGCCCCAGCATCAGCTGCGCCGCCTCGCTCGGCAGGGCCTCCACCGATTTCAGCTTGCGCGCCATCTGGCGGCTGCGCACCTCGGCGTTTTCGATGTTCTTCGCGGCCTTTTCCAGCGTCGCCTTGGTGGCGGCCAGCACGTCGCCGAACTTGGCGAACTCGGTCTTCACCGCGCCCAGCACCTGCCACACTTCCGACGAGCGCTTTTCCAGCGCCAGCGTGCGGAAGCCCATCTGCAGGCTGTTCAGCAAAGCCGTCAGGGTCGACGGGCCGGCGATCGTCACGCGCAGGGACCGCTGCAATTCGTCGGCCAGGCCAGGACGGCGCATCACTTCGGCGTACAGGCCTTCGGTCGGCAGGAACAGGATGGCGAAATCGGTGGTCTGCGGCGGCGACACGTATTTGTCGCAGATGGTCTTGGCTTCGCCCCGCACCGCGCGTTCGAGCTCGGCGCCGTAGCGCGCCACGCCGTCGGCGTCGGCCCGGTCCTGGGCGTCGAGCAGGCGTTCGTACTGCTCCTTCGGGAACTTGGCGTCGATCGGCAGCCACAAGGGTGCGCCACCATCGACCACGCCCGGCAGCTTGATCGCGAATTCCACGCGCGCGTTCGAACCCGGCACGGTTTCGACGTTCTTCGCGTACTGGTCGACCGTCAGCACCTGCTCGAGCAGCATCTCGAGCTGCACTTCGCCCCAGGTGCCGCGCGTCTTCACGTTGGTCAGCACCCGCTTCAGGTCGCCCACGCCGATCGCCAGCTGCTGCATTTCGCCCAGGCCCTGGTGCACCTTTTCCAGGCGCTCGGAGACGTGGCGGAAGGATTCGGTGAGGCGGTTTTCCAGCGTCGTGTGCAGCTTTTCGTCGACGGTCTGGCGCATCTCTTCGAGGCGCCTGGCGTTGTCCGTCTGGAGGTCGCGGATCTTGGTTTCCAGGGTCGCGCGCACTTCCAGCATGCGCTGGGCGTTCGATTCGGTGAGGTTGGCCAGGGTCTGCTGCAGGGTGTCGGCAAAGCGCTTCAGGGCGCGCGCCTGTTCCTCGCGGCCGCCGGCCGCATGCAGCTGCATCTGCTGGCGCATGCTGTCGAGCTGCTGGACGGTGGCCGCCTGGTGCTGGGCCATGTGGCCGGCCAGTTCCTGGCGCGTGGCTTGCGCACTGTGCTGCAGCTCCAGGCGCAGCTCGCGCTCGACGCGTTCGAACTGCTGGCCGTTGCCCTGCGCGCTGCCGCCGCGTGCGCGCAGCAGCACCAGCACCTGGAGCACGATCACGACAAGCGCCGCCGCCAGCAACGCCGCGAATTGAAGGGTGCTCATTCAGTCGGCCTTGTTGCGCATCCAGTCGGCGGTCTGGTAGAAGGAGGTCATCAGGCGCATGCGCAAGTCGTCGTCCATGCCGATGTCTTCCATCGCCCAGGCCATGGCGCGCAACCACTGGTCACGCTCGCTCGTGCCGATACCGAACGGCAGGTGGCGTGCGCGCAGGCGCGGGTGGCCGTAGCGTTCGATGAAGAGGTCGGGCCCGCCCATCCAGCCGGACAGGAACATGAACAGCTTTTCGCGCGAACTGTCGTTCGGTTTCGGGTGCAGCGCGTGGATGCCGGCGAATTCCGGCTCCAGTTCCATCAGGTCGTAGAAGCGGTCGACCAGTTCGCGCAAGCGGCTTTCGCCGCCGATGATTTCGTACAGGGTTTGGTTCTCGGACATACAGTGATGATAGCGCAGCGGCGCCGCGCCGTGGGGTTCGTAGGGTGGAAGGCTTCGCCTTCCACGCGTTCAAACTCCGCCAGAACAATCGCAATGCCGACGCATGAGTACGTTGAACGCGTGGACGGGAAACCCGTCCACCCTACGCTTCCCTCAAGGTCTGCAACGGCGGCTGGCGCAGCACGCTGCGCAGGCCCAGCCAGCCGCCGACCAGCGCGCAGGCCGCGCCGACCGCAATCCCCGCCAGCCACACGCCCGGCTCGAAGGCCCATTCGAACTTGAACTGGTAAGTCGCCAGCCCCCAGCCCAGCGCCGCGGCGCCGGTTGCCGCCAGCAGCCCAGCCAGGCCGCCGACCAGCACGAACTCGATGCGCTGCGCCGTCGCCAGCTGCTTGCGCGTGGCACCCAGCGCCCGCAACAGCCCCGCTTCACGCGTGCGCTCGGACTGCGACCCCATCAGCGCCGCATACAGCACCAGCACGCCCGAGGCCAGCGTGAACAGGAACAGGAACTCCACGGCGGTGACCACCTGGTCCACCACTTCCTGGATCTGGCGGATGATGCCGCTGACGTCGATCACGGTCAGGTTCGGGTAGGCGCGCGCCAGCGAACTGGCCAGGTTCGCGCCGCGCTCGGGCAGGTGGAAGGCCGTCATGTAGGTGGCCGGTGCGTTCGCCATCGCCTGCGGGTTGATGATGACGAAGAAGTTGGCGCGCATCGAGCCCCATTCGAGCTTGCGCAGGCTGGTGATCTTCGCATCGACCACGATGCCGGCCATGTCGAAGCGCATCACGTCGCCCAGCTTCAGGCCCAGGGTCTTGGCGATGCCCTGCTCGACCGAGGCTTCCGACACGCCCGGCGCATCGCGATACCAGTTGCCGGCGACGATGTCGTTGCCCTCCGGCGCATCGGCCATGGTCGACAGATTGAATTCGCGGTTCGCCAGGCGGCGCGCGTCGTCGCTCGTGTAGGTGCTGGAAGTGACCGGCCGGCCGTTCACCGCGGTCAGGCGGCCACGGATCATCGGGTACAGCACCGGTTGCTCGACGCCGGCGTCCGCAATACGCTTCGTCACATCCTCCTTCTGGTCGGGCAGCACGTTGATGATGAAGCGGTTCGGCGCATTCTCCGGCGTCGAGCGCTGCCAGGCCGCGACCAGGTCGCCGCGCACCACGGTGAGCAGCAGCAGCGCCATCAGGCCCAGTGCCAGCGACACCACCTGCACCACGGTGGCGCCGGGGCGGCGCTGCAGCGAGGTCACGGCAAAGCGCCAGCTCTGGTTGCTGGACACGCCGCGCAACCGGCGCAGCAGGCGCAGGCCGAGCCAGGCAACCAGGGCGAAGAAGGCAAAGCCGGCCAGGAAGCCGCCGGCGGTGAGCAAGGCCAGTTTCGGGTCGCCCGCCTGCCACAGCAGCAGGGCGACGAACACGCCGGTGCCGAGGCCATAGGTGGCCAGCGCCATGGGTTGGGGCACGGCCTGTTCGCGCCGGATTACGCGGTTGTGCGGCACGTTGCGCAGCTGCAGGACCGGCGGCAGCGCGAAGCCGACCAGCAGCAGCATGCCGGTGGCGATGCCCTGCAGCGCTGGCAGGAACGACACTGGTGGCAAATCGGCCGGCAGCAAGGCGCCGATCAGTTCCAGCAGCACGAAGTGGGCGGCAAAGCCCATCGCCACGCCAACCAGGCTGCCCGCCAGGCCGACCAGTGCGAACTCGATCAGGTACATGGCGCCAACCTGGTTCTGGGTCATGCCGAGGCAGCGCAGCATGGCGCAGGCGTCGAGGTGCCTTTGCATGAAGCGGCGCGCCGCCATCGCCACGGCCACTGCCGCCAGCATCGCCGACAGCAGGCCCACCAGCGACAGGAAGCGGTCGGCACGGTCGAGCGTGGCCTGCATTTCGGGGCGGCCGTTTTCGAGCGACTCGACGCGCACGCCTTTCACGTTGTCGGCCTTGATGCGCGCGCGCACCCAGGTTTCGTACTCGCGCACGCGCGCCAGGTCGTTCTTGGAAGGCGCCGCTACCTGCATGCGATAGGTCACGCGCGCGAAGTTGTCGACCAGGCCGGTAGCTGGCAGGTCGGAGAGATTGAGCATCACGCGCGGCGCGAAGTTGGCGAACGAGGCGCCGCGGTCCGGTTCGGCCGCAAGCAGCTGGGCGATGGTGAGGCGGCTGTCGCCCAGCTGCAGCGCGTCGCCGACCTTCACGCCGAGGGCCGGCAGCAAATTGGCGTCGACCCAGACCGTGCCGGGCGCCGGCACCTCGCGCGTGCGCTGGCCGATGGCGCTGCTGGCGTCATCTGGATTGGTGGTGATCTTGAGTTCGCCGCGCAGCGGATAGCCGCTAGAAACAGCCTTGATCGAGGCCAGCTGGGCCTGCGAATCCTCGCCCTCCCCGCCCTGCGCCATGCTGGGGAAGGTGACGGTGTCGGCCAGCAGCAGCCCGCGCCGCTGGGCTTCCGCACGCCAGGCAGGCGCCACCTGTTGGTCGGCATTCACCAGCAGGTCGGCGCCGAGCAGCTGGTTGGCGTCGCGCGCCAGGCCGGCGCGCATGCGGTCGATGAAGAAACCGACGGATGAGAGTGCGGCGACGGCGACGATCAGCGCCACCAGCAAAAAGCGCAGTTCGCCCGCGCGCCAGTCGCGTGCGGTCATGCGGAGGGACTGGATCAGCACGGGCGGCTCCTTGTTTTTATCGCTGCGTTAAGTCGGGTTGACGACGGTGTCGGCCGCCGCGTGTTCGAAGAAGGCGTCGACTTCGGCCAGGAAGGCGCGCTTCTGTTCGTCGTCGAGGAAGGCGGCGGCGAAGCTGTTGCGCGCCAGCTGGCGCGCATGCGAGACGTCCAGCGGCAGCGCATCGAAGGCGGCAATGAAGTTCTCGTTCAGGTAGCCGCCGAAATAGGCCGGGTCGTCGGAGTTGATGGTGACGGCCAGGCCCTTGTCGAGCAGGGTGCGCAGGTTATGCGCGGCCATCACGTCGAACACGCGCAGCTTGATGTTCGAGAGCGGGCAGACCGTGAGCGCCATCCGTTCGCGCACCAGGCGCTCGACCAGTTCGGGGCTTTCCAGGCAGCGCACGCCGTGGTCGATGCGCTCGACTTGCAAGACGTCGAGCGCGCTCTCGATATAGGCCGGCGGCCCCTCCTCGCCCGCATGCGCCACGGCGCGCAGGCCGAGCCCGCGCGCACGCTCGAACACGCGCGCGAACTTTTCCGGCGGGTGGCCGACTTCGGACGAGTCGAGGCCGACGCCGATGAATTTATCGCGGTGCGGCAGCGCCTGGTCCAGCGTGGCCAGCGCGTCGTCTTCGGACAGGTGACGCAGGAAGCACATGATCAGCGTGGCGCTGATCGGGCCTTCCTGGCAGGCACGCCAGATGCCGTTGATGACGGTCTCGAAGGGCACGCCGCGCGCGGTATGGGTCTGCGGATCGAAGAAGATCTCGGCGTGGCGCACGTTGTCGGCGGCGGCCCTGGCGAGGTAGGCCGCGGTCATGTCATGGAAGTCCTGCTCGGTGAGCAAAACGCTGGCGCCGGCGTAATAAATGTCGAGGAAGGATTGCAGGTCGCTGAAAGCGTAGGCCTGGCGCAACGCCTCGACCGAGGGATAAGGCAGCGATACACCGTTCCTTTGCGCCAGCGCAAAGATCAGTTCAGGCTCCAGCGAGCCCTCGATATGGATGTGGAGCTCCGCTTTCGGCATCTGTTGTAGGGTGGTGCGCAGTTGCTCGGTCAGCATGATTTTCTCCAGCTAAAGTCGGTATGATAGGGCTCGACCGGCAAGTGTACCGCATGCCGCCGCAGCCCTGTTTTCATTCGATAGGCGGGGTGAAGAACGGGCTGGAAACAGTATGCAGTATGCGTGCGCCACCTGTTGGCGGCATCGTGCACTATCGATTCGAGGCTTTTGACAACTCATCAGTTTGCACCGCGAAAACAGGGCGAAACAACCCTCTGGCGGGGTTCGCCCGAACCATTTTTCGCCCTTTTCCATACTGCCTGAAAAACCTTGTTTTTCCTTCACAATCAAAGACTTGTTGCTGTTACGGTCGTGCACACGATACTGCTTTGACTTCGAGAACGGATAGGCACATAATAAATTTCAGCAATACAAGAAGACTCTCCACAAAGGAAAAGCCGGTCACAAGCCGCCTATAACAAGAAGTTTTCGCCCGAGCCGCCGCCATTTGCGCGTCGCTACCCGGGGCGCCCGCTCATAACAAGGAAGTACGCCAAGAAAAAACGGGACTTGGCAGTCGGCATCGCTCCGACTGTCGTGACAGTGATCGTCGTTAGCAAACTAAAGGACATGCACATGACCATTTTTGACAACTACGCAGCCCGTTATGAGCGTACCCGGGAAGAAGAATATTCCCTGTCGGAGTACCTTGCCCTGTGCAAGAAAGACCCGCTGACCTATGCCAGCGCGCCCGAGCGCATGCTCGCGGCGATCGGCGAGCCGCAGCTGGTCGATACCCGGCTCGATCCGCGGCTGTCGCGCATCTTCGCCAACAAGGTCATCAAGATCTATCCCGCCTTTAAGGAATTCTACGGGATGGAGGAAGTCATCGAGCAGGTCGTCTCTTACTTCCGCCATGCGGCGCAAGGCCTGGAAGAGCGCAAGCAGATCCTCTACCTGCTGGGGCCGGTTGGCGGCGGCAAGTCTTCGATCGCGGAAAAGCTGAAACACCTGATGGAACAGGTGCCCTTCTACGCGATCAAGGGTTCGCCCGTGAACGAGTCGCCGCTGGGCCTGTTCAACGAAGAAGAAGACGGCGTCATCCTCGAAGAAGACTACAGCATCCCGCGCCGCTATTTGCGCTCGATCCCCAGCCCCTGGGCCGTGAAACGCCTGCACGAATTCGGCGGCGACATCAACAAGTTCCGCGTCGTCAAGCGCTATCCGTCGATCCTGAAACAGGTCGCGATTTCGAAAACCGAACCGGGCGACGAAAACAACCAGGATATCTCGTCGTTGGTGGGCAAGGTCGATATCCGCAAGCTCGAGGATTATTCGCAGGACGATCCCGACGCCTACAGCTATTCCGGCGGCCTGTGCCTGGCAAACCAGGGCCTGATGGAATTCGTCGAGATGTTCAAGGCGCCGATCAAGGTGCTGCACCCGCTGCTGACCGCCACCCAGGAAGGCAACTACAAGGGCACCGAAGGCTTCGGTGCGATTCCCTTCGAAGGCATCATCCTGGCGCACTCGAACGAATCGGAGTGGAAGAGCTTCCGCAATAACCGCAACAACGAGGCTTTCCTCGACCGTATCTATATCGTAAAGGTGCCCTACTGCCTGCGCGTGTCGGACGAGATCAAGATCTACGACAAGCTGATTCGCAATTCCTCGCTCGAGCGTGCCCCCTGCGCGCCGGGAACGCTGCGCATGATGGCGCAGTTCGCGATCCTGTCGCGCCTGAAGGACCCCGAGAATTCCAGCGTGTACTCGAAGATGCTGGTCTACGACGGCGAAAACCTGAAGGACACCGATCCGAAAGCCAAGTCCCTGCACGAATACGTCGATTATGCCGGCGTGGACGAAGGCATGAACGGCTTGTCGACGCGCTTCGCGTTCAAGATCCTGTCGAAGGTCTTCAACTTCGATAACACCGAAGTCGCGGCCAATCCGGTACACCTGCTGTACGTGCTGGAACAGCAGATCGAGCGCGAGCAATTCCCGCCGGAGCAGGAACAGCGCTACCACTCGTATATCAAGGAACACCTGGCACAGCGCTACGTCGACTTCATCGGCAAGGAAATCCAGACCGCCTACCTGGAAAGCTATTCCGAATACGGCCAGAACATCTTCGACCGTTACGTGACCTTTGCCGACTTCTGGATCCAGGACCAGGAATTCCGCGATCCGGACACCGGCGAAAGCTTCGATCGCGAATCGCTGAATGCCGAGCTGGAAAAAATCGAGAAGCCGGCCGGCATTTCGAACCCGAAGGATTTCCGCAACGAGATCGTCAACTTCGGCCTGAGGGCACGTGCCACCAACGGCGGCAAGAACCCGGCCTGGACCAGCTACGAGAAGTTCCGCACCGTCATCGAGAAAAAAATGTTCTCGAATACGGAGGAACTTTTGCCGGTTATTTCGTTCAATGCCAAGGCCAGCGCCGAGGATGCGACCAAGCACGCCGACTTCGTCAACCGCATGGTCGAAAAGGGCTACACGGCCAAGCAGGTACGCCTGCTGTGCGAATGGTATCTGCGCGTGCGGAAATCCTCGTGATGGCATGACGGAACGGGCGCCCGCCTCTGGCGCCTGTTTCGGGAAGGAAAGTCGAGGCGCTGCCGGCTGGCATCCCAAGCCTGGCATGCGCATTTTTGACGACCCTGCCAGCCGTGCGCACCCCTCATGCGCACGGGGAGGATTAAGATAGGGGTGCCGCGCAGGCGTTGACACAACTGCCGGCCCGCCCCGAATTTCAGCAGGAGGCATGTTTTGACTTACCTCATCGACCGACGCTTGCAGGGCAAGAACAAGTCCGCCGTCAACCGCGAACGCTTCCTGCGCCGCTACAAGGCGCAAATCAAGGATGCGGTCGGGCGCGCCATCAAGGGCCGCTCGATCACCGATATCGAGAACGGCGAAAAGGTCTCGATCCCGGTCAAGGACGTCAACGAACCTCATTTCGGCCATGCCCACGGCGGCGTGTGGGAAACCGTCAATCCCGGCAACACCGAATACCAGAAAGGCGACCAGTTCAACCGCCCGCGCAGCGGCGGCGGCGGCTCGGGGCGCGGACGCGCCGGCAACAGCGAGCAAACGGTCGAGGACGATTTCATCTTCGAACTCTCGCGCGAAGAATTCATGAACTACTTCTTCGAGGATCTTGAACTGCCGAACATGGTCAAGACGCAATTGACCCAGACGATAGACTTCAAGACCCAGCGCGCCGGCTACAACGTGTCCGGCACCCCCTCGAACATCCACGTATTGCGCTCGCTGCGCGGCGCCCTGGGCCGGCGCATCGCCGTCGGCGGCCCGAGCCGGCGCGAACTCGAGCGCGCCAAGGAAGAACTGCAGGCGCTGCACGAGCAGGAAGTGAGCGAAGACGATCCGCGCGTGATCGAATTGCGGCGCCAGATCCACCACTACCACACCCGTATCAATGCGATTCCCTTCATCGACCCCTTCGACCTGCGCTACAGCAACCGCATCAAGGTGCCGAAACCCAGCACCCAGGCCGTGATGTTCTGCATCATGGACGTCTCGGGCTCGATGGACGAAACCCGCAAGGACACGGCCAAGCGCTTCTTCATCCTGCTATACCTGTTCCTGAAGCGCGTGTACGAACGCATCGACGTCGTCTTCATCCGCCACCACACGGCCGCGGCCGAGGTCGACGAGGACGAATTCTTCCACTCGCGCGAATCCGGCGGCACTGTGGTGTCCTCGGCCCTGCACCTGCTGCAAAAGGTGATCGGCGAACGCTATTCCAGCGCCGACTGGAACACCTACGTGGCCCAGGCCTCGGACGGCGACAACTGGGACAACGATTCCGTGCTGTGCAAGCAATTGCTGAGCAACGGCATCATGCCGAAAGTCCAGTACTACACCTATGTCGAGATCACCGACGGCCCGCCCCAGAATTTGTGGGAGCAATATACCGAAGTGGCGGCCCACCACCCGAATTTCGCCATGCAGAAGATCGTGACGCCGGCCGACATTTATCCGGTGTTCCGGGAGTTGTTCAAGAAACAGCCGAAATAGGCGGGGAGCCCTTCGCTAACCGCCCTACTATATATATAGGCACGCATATGCCAGACGACCGTACCCCCAACCCCAGGGCCCTGCCCGAACAGTCGGAGTGGACCTTCGACCTGATCGAACAGGCGCATGAAGAAATCCGCCGGGTCGCGCAGAAGTTCGGCCTCGACACCTACCCGAACCAGCTCGAGATCATCACCGCCGAGCAGATGATGGATGCCTACACCTCGGTCGGCATGCCGGTGTCGTACAACCACTGGTCCTTCGGCAAGCATTTCCTCACGACCGAGAAAAGCTATAAACGCGGGCAGATGGGCCTGGCCTACGAAATCGTCATCAACTCGAATCCCTGCATCGCCTACCTGATGGAGGAAAACAGCCTGACTATGCAGGCGCTGGTGATCGCCCACGCCGCCTATGGCCACAACTCCTTCTTCAAGGGCAATTACCTGTTCCGTACCTGGACCGACGCCGAGGCGATTGTCGACTACATGGTGTTTGCCAAGAACTACATTGCCGAATGCGAGCAGCGCTATGGCATCGACGCGGTGGAAGACCTGCTCGATTCCTGCCACGCGATCCAGAACTACGGCGTCGACCGCTACAAACGGCCGGCGAAACTGTCCGTGGCCCAGGAAGCGGCGCGCCAGAAAGAGCGCGAAGAGTATGCGCAGTCGCAGGTGAACGCCCTCTGGCGCACCGTACCGCGGCGCGAGGAAGAGGAACGGAATACCCCGCCGCCGCGCTTCCCCATCGAACCCGAGGAAAACCTGCTGTACTTTATCGAGAAGTACGCGCCGCTGCTCGAACCCTGGCAGCGCGAACTGGTGCGCATCACGCGCAAGATTTCCCAGTACTTCTATCCGCAGCGCCAGACCCAGGTCATGAACGAAGGCTGGGCCACCTTCTGGCACTACACGATTTTGCAGGAACTACATAAAGAGGGGATCGTTGGCGACGGCTTCATGCTCGAATTCCTGCAAAGCCATACCAACGTGGTCTTCCAGCCGGCGGCAACCAGCCCGTATTACTCCGGCATCAATCCGTATGCCCTCGGATTCGCGATGATGAGCGACATCCGCCGCATCTGCGAGAACCCGACCGATGAAGACCGTTCCTGGTTCCCGGACATCGCCGGCAGCGACTGGCGCAAGACCCTGGACTTCGCGATGCGTAATTTCAAGGACGAAAGCTTCATCGCCCAGTACCTGTCGCCCAAGCTGATCCGCGACTTCCATTTCTTTGCCGTGCTCGACGACGACCGCAGCGACAAGCTGACCATTTCCGCCATTCACGACGAAGCCGGCTACCGCTACGTGCGCCAGCAGCTTGCCGAACAATACAATATCGGCAACCGCGAGCCCAACATCCAGGTCTGGCAGGTGAACACCCGCGACGACCGCGCCCTGACCCTGCGCCATACCCAGTTCCAGCGCCGCCCCCTGAACGGCCAGGCCCAGGAGGTGCTGAAGCACGTGGCCCGGCTCTGGGGTTTCGACGTGCGCCTGGAAACCGTCGACACCGCCGGCCATGTGGTGAGCTTCCTCGATTGCCGGCGCGAGAAACGCAGCCGCTGACCGCACTCTGCCTTCCCATCCCTCCAAAACCGAGTCCGAAGGCACGAATTCTCAGGAATTCGTGCCTTTTTGCAACTCTTCTACTGAGCCATATCAATAAGTTGTATCGACATCATCGGGGCTCATGCCCATGCCCCGTGCACGCTATTGCTGTGTTACCTAACGCACGCCCCACTTTGGTGAAACTGGCTATAGTTTGCAAAAAGCTCAGCATTGCACTATATGATATTTGCTAAGCAGCAAATATGGCGTGCAAAATTCGGTCTAGGTGCTGGTCTTTCCTGATGTTCTACAGTTGATACCGAAACAAGGTGGTTTCTTGTAATTTTTGCTAGCATTTGAGTGCGCTTTTTTGCACAGTGAGAGTGCGGCCGGATGAGCTGTATTGCTTGTTTTTACAGGCATTTACGTGCGTTTCAGGGCCTCAAAAATACCTGTGCAAAAAAGAATTCGTAGGTATAATTCGCCGATGTCCCGGATGCGGCCTTGTCTTTTCGTCGTGTTTTGTGGGTTTAGTAGCAACAAAAAGAGTTGGTATTGGAGAAAGCAGGCATGAATTTTTCACATGATAAGGAACCGGGGAAGAATCTCACTGGTATCACCATTGTGGTCCTGTTGCACGTCCTGGTCGCCTGGGGGATCATTAATGGTCTCGGTACGAAGGTGATCACGAAGGTGCAGGAAGCAGTGGAAACCAAGCTGATCGAAGAGGTGAAGCCGCCTCCTCCACCAGAAACCCCGCCGCCGCCGCCGCCGCCGGAAATGAAGGCACCGCCACCGCCATTCATCCCGCCGGTCGAGGTCCAGGTGCAGCAACCGCCGCCGCCGCAAAACACCATTGTAGCCGCGACGAACACGCCGCCACCGACGACCAACCTGGCACCACCGGCACCACCGGCTCCGCCAGCTGCGCCTCCAGGCCCGGCACCGGCACCGGTCAGCACCCCGGCAGTCGCAGACTTCAGCAGCTGCGCCAAGCCAGAGTATCCGAAGTCGGCAGCACGTAACGAAGAAGAAGGTACGACGACGCTTTCGTTCCTGATCGGTGTGGATGGCCGCGCAATCGACTCCAAGGTCACGAAATCGAGCGGTTCGCGTGATCTGGACAGGGCCGCTCAGGCAGCCATCGGCAAGTGCCGTTTCAAACCGGCCGTCGTTAACGGTCAGCCTCAGCAGGCATGGGCTCCAGTTCAGTACGTCTGGTCGCTGGACCAATAAACCGAGACAGCTCACCGTCTCACATTATGATTTTCGTT
The DNA here is from genome assembly GCF_057801335.1 of Massilia sp. BAP21. Taxonomy (NCBI): domain Bacteria; kingdom Pseudomonadati; phylum Pseudomonadota; class Betaproteobacteria; order Burkholderiales; family Oxalobacteraceae; genus Massilia; species Massilia sp. BAP21. Next base: position 3,194,454 of record NZ_CM173596.1, on the reverse strand, counting down.
GTCATCTGATCAGCGAACTGTCTATTTTATATTTCTGGAGGAAGCATGTTTAAGAATACCCGTTTGTCCGCTGTTCTGGCGGCTGTCCTGTTCTCGGTTACGGCGGCATCGGCCCTGGTCTCGGCACCGGCCTTCGCTGACGCACCGGCTGCAGGCGCAGAAGCCCCGGCGGCAACCGCTCCGGCCACCGACGCCGCTGCCGCTCCGGCCGCTGACGCCGCCGCCGCTCCTGCAGGCGACGCAGCCGCTCCGGCCGCTGCCGCTGGCGAAAAAGAAGAAGTCCACAACCCGTACGGCTTCCAGGCCATGTGGGAAGAAGGCGACTTCGTCAACAAGGGCACCATCATCATCCTGTCGCTGATGTCGATGGGTTCGTGGTACATCATCATCACCAAGCTGATCGACCAGTCGAAGATCATGCGCCAGTCGAAGGAAACGTCGTCGAAGTTCTGGAAAGCCAACTCGATCGCTGCCGGTTCGGCCGCGCTGAAAGAAGGTTCGCCATTCCGCTTCATCGCTGAAACCGGCACCAAGGCAACCCAGCACCACGACGGCGCCCTGCTCGAGCAGATCGACCTGTCGACCTGGGTGACCATGCAGATCCAGCGCGCAGTGGACCGCGTCCAGTCGCGTCTGCAAGATGGCCTGTCGTTCCTGGCAACCGTTGGTTCGACCTCGCCGTTCATCGGTCTGTTCGGTACCGTCTGGGGCATCTACAACGCGCTGACCAACATCGGTATGTCGGGTAACGCGTCGATCGACAAGGTTGCAGGTCCTGTGGGTGAAGCACTGATCATGACCGCCTTCGGTCTGTTCGTTGCAGTTCCTGCCGTTCTGGGCTACAACTGGCTGGTCCGCCGCAACAAGTCGGCCATGGAAGACATCCGTTCGTTCAGCGCCGACGTGCACTCGGTCCTGATCTCGGGCGCGATGAACACCTCGGAAGCCGCTCGCGCTGCTGCGTCGGCCAAGAAGATCGGCTAATACCCGGTCCGTCTAACAAGATTGGATAAATTATGGGAATGAGTGTCGGCTCCGATTCCGGAGATGATGATGCCGTGATGTCAGAAATCAACACGACGCCGCTCGTCGACATCATGTTGGTTCTTCTGATCATCTTCCTGATCACCAGCCCGGTGGTCCTGCAGCTGCAAAAAGTGAATCTGCCGGCGGAAACGAACCAGGTCACCAAGACCGCGCCGGAAGACATCAACATCACCGTCAACAAAGACGGCGAGATGTACTGGAACCAGACGCGCATCGCGAACACGGACGAGCTGTTCAAGTTCTTCGCGGAGCAGTCGGTGAAAGTGCCGCAACCTGCAGTGAAGGTGCGTGGCGACCAGACCACTCGATACGAATCGATTGGCCGGGTCATCTACACGGCACAGCGTGCTGGGGTGCAAAAGGTCGGTTTCGTTATCGAACCACCTGACAAGGGCGGCTGACAAGCCAACCAGTGAACCGGGCTTCGGCCCGGTTCGCGCCCGCCTCCCCAACATTTGAAAAGGAAACACCATGGGTATGAACGTAGGTTCAGGCTCCGCCAAAGGAGCTGATCCGGAACCGATGATGGAAATGAACATGACCCCCTTGATCGACGTTCTGTTGGTCTTGATTATCATGTTGATTATCACGATTCCGAAGCAAAACCACTCGGTCAATCTGAACATGCCGGTCGGCACCCCGCCGCCGCAGACTGAAGAGCCCCGAGTCGTCACGATCGACGTGGACTTCGACGGTACCGTTCTCTGGGACGGCCAGGCAATCCCGGATCGTGCGACCCTGGAAGCCAAGATGAATGAAGTGGCAGCCCAGCCCAACCAGCCGGAAGTGCACCTGCGTCCGAACAAGCTGGTCGAGTACAAGGTTGTTGCCGGTGTCATGGCTACCGCCCAGCGTCTCGGCGTCACCAAGATCGGCATGGTCGGTAACGAGCAGTTCCAGTAACCGCACCAGGTTTGACCAACACGGCAGGGTTTCCCTGCCGTGTCCATTTCCAAAGAGGATTTTCGACACATGAGCAAATTCCGTCTCGCACACCTCGGCCTCGCACTGGCCGCCCTCGGCTTCACCGCAGCAACTCCCGTCATTGGCCTGGCCCCTGTCCACGCGGCAGAAGCCGTGCGCGCCGAGATCGGCAAACCGCTGCAGGCAGCCCAGGCGCTGATGAAACAGGGCAAGCACAAGGACGCCCTGGCAAAACTGCGCGAAGCGGACAAGGTGTCCAACAAGACCGCCAACGAAAGCTTCCTGATCGAGCGCGTCCGTGCCTCGGCAGCCTCGTCGGCCGGCGACTACGACACCGCCGCCAAATCCTTCGAAGCCCTGATCGCTTCCGGCAAGCTGTCGGCCAGCGAACGCGGCCAGTTCTCGGAAGGCCTGATCGGCATCTACATGCGCGGCGGCGACCTGAACAAGGCAAACGAAGCCATCCAGCGCCAGCTGAAGGACCGCGACGATCCGAAACTGCGCGCCTACCTGCTGCAGAACTATTACAAACAGGGCAATGTCGCCGCCCTGGAATCCGAGCTGCGCGCCGCCGAGAAATCGGGCCGCATGAACGAAGACATGCTCGGCATGCTGGCTAACATCCAGCTGAAAAAGAACGACAAGGTCGGCTACGTCAACACCATCGAGAAGCTGGCCGCCAGCTATCCGAAGGCCCAGTACTGGAACGACCTGCTGAACCGCGTCCAAGGCAAACCCGGCTTCTCGGGCCGCCTGGCCGTCGACGTCTACCGCCTGAAGCTGGCCAACAACCTGCTCAAGAAGCCGAGCGAGTACATGGAAATGGCCCAGCTCGTGCTGCAGGCCAAGGCCCCGGCCGAAGCCCTGAAGATCATCGACAAGGGCTACAAGAGCGGCGCCCTGGGCACCGGCCCCGACGCAGCCCGTCACCAGCGCCTGAAGGACCTGGCCGAGAAGACCCTGGCTGACCAGAACAAGGGCATCGCTGCCCTGGAAGCCGAGTACACGGCGGCCAAGGACAACGACAACCTGGTTGGCCTCGGCTACAGCATGGTGCAGTCGGGCCAGGCCGACAAGGGCCTGAAACTGATGGAAAGCGCCATCAAGGCAGGCGGCCTGAAGTACCCTGACGAAGCCAAGCTGCGCCTGGGCGAAGCCTATGCCGCTGCCGGCAAGAAGCAGCAAGCCATCAGCACCCTGAAAACCGTGGCAGGCAAGGACGGCACCGCCGACCTGGCACGCTACTGGATCATGGCGATCAACAAGCCGCTGGCTTGATTGTTCAACTGCTTTGATGCGTGACAGCGCCGCCCTTCGGGGCGGCGTTTTTTTGTGGGCCGAAGTCGAACAGCATGCTAGTCCGTGGCGCCCGCCAATGTGCTGGCGTTACCCGTACGGTGGGCACTCTGTGCCCACCGTACGATTAAGCTAACGCAGAGAACCCGTAAGGATGAGCGCGACAGCACGTTCACATCCCACCTCCCGCCCTCTTCCGCTATGCAACAAGCCGATACCGTATAATCAGGTATTTCACCCCGGATTGACGGGCGAGCATGGCACTCTGGAACCAATGAAGGTATTTCGCGGACTTCCCAATGACCAGGCGCGCGCACCCTGCGCCCTCACGATCGGCAACTTCGACGGTGTCCACCGCGGACACCAGGCCTTGCTCGCGCGCGTGCGGGCGGCTGCCGACAGCCTCGGGCTGGAAGCGGCCGTGATGACGTTCGAACCGCATCCGCGCGAATACTTCGCGCGCCGCGCCAACGATTTGAGCCGCGCACCGGCGCGCATCGCCAACCTGCGCGACAAGCTCGAGGCGCTGGAACACGGCGGTATCGACCGCGTCATCGTCGAGCATTTCAACGAACACTTTGCCGCCATGTCGCCGCAGGAATTCACCGAGCGCGTGCTGGTGGAAGGCCTGCACGTGAAATGGCTGATGGTCGGCGACGACTTCTGCTACGGTGCCAGGCGCGCCGGCAATGTCGCGATGCTGATCGAAGCGGGAAAACGCTACGGCTTCCAGGTTGAAACCCTGCCCACGGTGCGCGAAGGCGAACAGCGCATTTCTTCGTCGGCGGTGCGCGCGACCCTGGCTGCCGGCGACCTCGCGGCAACCCACGGGCTGCTCGGCCACCCCTACTCGATCTCGGGCCACGTTATCCACGGCCAGAAGCTCGGCCGCACGCTCGGCTTCCCGACCCTGAACCTGCGCGTCATGCACCGCCCCGCCCTGCAAGGCATCTTCGTGGTGCAGGTGCACGGGCTGACCGATGCGCCGCTGCCGGCGGTCGCCAGCCTGGGCGTGCGTCCGACCGTCGAGGACGCCGGCCGCATGCTGCTCGAGGTACACATCTTCGACTACGCCCAGTCCTGCTACGGCAAGCTGGTGCGCGTGGAGTTCCTGCACAAGCTGCGCGACGAAGAAAAATACGTCGACCTGCCGACCCTCACCGCCGCCATCGACCGCGACGCCGAGCAGGCCCGCGCCTGGTTCGCCCGCCGCGACGCGGGAGGCCAGCAAAACGGCGGCAGCGAAACAGCACGCGCCGGCGCCCTCACCGCCACCGACCGAATTTGACGCGCAAGGCCTCCGCCCAGCGCGGCTGCCTGCCTGGCGCGACCAGCGTCGCCATGCCAGCGTAGCCAACACCGAATACTCCTACTGAAAAAAGCATATGTCCGAAAACAGCAAACCCGTCCAGAATGCCCCTGCCCAGAAAGGCACCAAGAAGCCTGAGAGCAAATACCCGGTCAACATGACCGACACTCCCTTCCCGATGCGCGGCGACCTCGCCAAGCGCGAACCGGGCTGGGTGAAACAGTGGCAGGACAAGCAGATCTACAAGCGCATCCGCAAGGCAGCCGCCGGCCGTCCGAAGTTCATCCTGCACGACGGTCCGCCGTATGCGAACGGCGACATCCACCTCGGCCACGCCGTGAACAAGATCCTCAAGGACATGGTCGTCAAATCGCGCACGATGGCCGGCTTCGACGCGCCGTATGTGCCGGGCTGGGACTGCCACGGCATGCCTATCGAGATCCAGATCGAAAAGCTGTACGGCAAAAATCTTCCTACTGCGGAAGTTCTTCAAAAGGCACGCGCCTACGCCCTGGAACAGATCGACCGCCAGCGCGCCGGTTTCATCCGCCTGGGCGTGCTCGGCGAATGGGAAAACCCCTACATGACCATGGCTTACGGTAACGAGGCCGACGAGCTGCGCGCCCTCGGCAAGCTGCTCGACAAGGGCTATGTCTACCGCGGCCTGAAGCCGGTCAACTGGTGCTTCGACTGCGGTTCGGCCCTCGCCGAAGCGGAAGTCGAATACCAGGACAAGCGCGACCCGGCGATCGACGTCGGCTTCCCGTTCGCCGAACCGGAAAAGCTGGCAGCCGCCTTCGGCCTGCCGCAACTGCCGACGAACAATGGCTTCATCGTGATCTGGACCACCACCCCGTGGACCATTCCGTCGAACCAGGCCCTGAACGTGAACCCGGAAGTGACCTACGCGCTGGTGCAAGCCGAGCGCGATGGACAAGCCTTGCTGCTGATCCTGGCGCAAGACCTGGTCGCCGCCAACCTCGAACGCTACAAGCTCGAAGGCCAGGTCATCGCCACCACCACGGGCGCCAAGCTCGAAGGCATCCGCTTCAAGCACCCACTGCACGCGCAGGACGCCTTCTACGACCGCACTTCGCCGGTCTACCTGGCCGACTACGTGACTACCGACAGCGGTACCGGCGTGGTCCACTCGGCCCCTGCCTATGGCCTGGAAGACTTTATCTCGTGCAAGGCGCACGGCATGAAGGACGACGAGATCCTGACCCCGGTGATGGGCGACGGCCGCTTTGCGAGCAGCCTGCCGCTGTTCGGCGGCATGACCATCTGGGAAGCCAGCAAACCCATCTGCGACGCCCTGCGCGGCGCCGGCGCCCTGTTCGAACTCAAGATGTTCGATCACAGCTACATGCACTGCTGGCGCCATAAGACCCCGATCGTCTACCGCGCCACCAACCAGTGGTTCGCCGGCATGGACATCACGCCGAAGGACGGCGGCGCCACCCTGCGCGAAACCGCGCTGGCCGGCATCGAGAAGACCCAGTTCTTCCCGGACTGGGGCCAGGCGCGCCTGCACGGCATGATCGAGAACCGTCCGGACTGGACCCTGTCGCGCCAGCGCCAGTGGGGCGTGCCGATGGCCTTCTTCATCCACAAGGAAACCGGCGCCCTGCACCCGCGCACGCCTGAGCTGCTCGAGCAGGTCGCCAAGCTGATCGAACAGAACGGCATCGACGCCTGGCAGGCGCTCGACCCACGCGAGCTGCTGGGCATTGATGCCGACATCTACGAGAAGAACAAGGACACGCTGGACGTCTGGTTCGACTCGGGCGCCACCCACCAGACCGTGCTGCGCGGCTCGCACAAGGAGCAGTCCGCCTTCCCGGCCGACCTCTACCTGGAAGGCTCGGACCAGCACCGCGGCTGGTTCCACTCGTCGCTGCTGACTTCGTCGATGCTCAATGGCGTGCCGCCGTACAAGGCGCTGCTGACCCACGGCTTCACGGTCGACGAAAACGGCAAGAAGATGAGTAAGTCGCTGGGCAACACGCTGGCGCCGCAAAAGATCTCGGACAGCCTGGGCGCCGATATCCTGCGCCTGTGGGTGGCCTCGACCGACTACACCGGCGAACTGGCGATCAGCGAAGAAATCCTCAAGCGCGTCACCGAAGCCTACCGCCGCATCCGCAACACGCTGCGCTTCCTGCTGGCGAATACCTCGGACTTCGACCCGGCAGTGAACGCCGTGCCGCTGGCCGAGATGTTCGAGATCGACCGCTACGCGCTGGCCGAAACGGCGCGCCTGCAGCGCGATATCGCCGCCCACTTCGAGCGCTACGAGTTCCACCCTGTGGTGTCGCGCCTGCAGAACTTCTGCTCGGAAGACCTGGGCGGCTTCTACCTCGACATCCTGAAGGACCGCCTGTACACGACTGGCGTGGATTCGGTTGCGCGCCGCTCGGCCCAGACCGCGCTGTGGCACATCGCCCACTCGCTCTTGCGCGTGATGGCGCCGATCCTGTCGTTCACGGCCGAGGAAGCCTGGGCCGTGTTCGCGGGCCAGCAGACCTTTGCCGACAGCGACGAGACCATCTTCACCCAAACGTTGTGGAACTTCCCGGAGCAGGCCGATGCCGAAGCGCTGTTGGCGAAGTACACCCAGCTGCGCGCCGTGCGTGCGGATGTGACCAAGCAGCTGGAAGAAGTGCGTGCCTCGGGCGCCATCGGTTCCTCGCTGCAGGCCGAGCTGACCATCAAGGCGGCCGGCGAGAAGCACGACCTGCTGGCCAGCCTGGACGACGACCTGAAGTTCGTCTTCATCACCTCGCAGGCCAGCGTCGAGCAGGCTGCGAACGAGGCAGAGGAAAGCGTGCAGGTGACGCCATCGGAAGCGCAGAAGTGCGAGCGCTGCTGGCACTACCGCCGCGACGTCGGGGTCGACCACGCGCATGCTGGCCTGTGCGGCCGCTGCGTGGCGAACCTGTTCGGCAAGGGCGAAGCACGCCGTTTCGCGTAAGCTGTCGTCAAGCAACCGCCATGTCTTACCCGGCATGGCGGTTTTTTTACACCTGATTCCTTAATCTTTCGCAAACAAGCCCATGGCAACCAAGAAGAAACCAGGCATTTCCACGATCCACAAATCCGGCGCCGGCATCGCCCCATGGCTGGGCATCGCCCTGCTGATCGTGCTGGTCGACCAGCTGACCAAGATCACCGTCTCGAAGCTGTTCACCTATGGCGAGACCCTGCCGGTGACGAGCTTCTTTAACCTGGTGCTGGTGTATAACCCGGGCGCGGCCTTTTCCTTCCTGGGCGACCAGGGCGGCTGGCAGCGCTGGTTCTTCACCGCGATTGCCATTGGCGCGATCGGCTTCATCCTGTATCTGCTCAAGCGTAACGCCGGCCAGCGCCTGTTCTGCTGGTCGCTGGCCCTGATCCTGGGCGGCGCCGTGGGCAACGTGATCGACCGCGTCGCCTACGGCCACGTGATCGACTTCCTCGACTTTTACTGGCGTGGCTGGGGCCACTTCCCGGCCTTTAACGTGGCCGACATCGGCATCTCGATCGGCGCCGCGCTGTTCATCCTGGACGAGCTGCGTCGCGTGAATAAAAACTGAGCAAGAACTGAACCAACACTGAAGGAGGCTGACATGAGCATGGACTTGCAGGGCAAGAAAATCGTCCTCGGCCTGTCCGGGGGCGTGGCCTGCTACAAGGCGGCCGAACTGTGCCGCGCGCTGACGAAACAGGGTGCCAAAGTGCAGGTCGTGATGACCGAAGCGGCGACCCACTTCATCGGTACGGTTACCATGCAGGCCCTGTCGGGCAACACGGTCTGGACTGACCAATGGGACCCGCGCATGCCGAACAACATGGCGCACATCGACCTCACGCGCGGCGCCGACGCCGTGCTGATCGCGCCCTGCTCGGCCGACTTCATCCGCAAGCTCGCCCACGGCGCCTGCGACGATTTGCTCTCCACGCTGTGCCTGGCGCGTCCGCACGGCGTGCCGCTGCTCGTCGCCCCGGCGATGAACGTCGAGATGTGGCAGAACCCGGCCACCCAGCGCAATATCGCCACCTTGCAGGGCGATGGCGTCTGCATCTTCGGCCCGGCGGCCGGCGAGCAGGCCTGCGGCGAGGTCGGCCTGGGCCGCATGCTGGAACCCGAGCAATTGCTCGAGGAATTGGTCGCTTCGTTCCAGCAGAAAGTCCTGGCGGGCAAGCGCGTCCTGATCACGGCCGGCCCGACTTTCGAGGCGATCGACCCGGTGCGCGGCATCACGAATCTGTCCTCGGGCAAGATGGGCTATGCGATCGCCCGCGCGGCGCGCGAAGCCGGCGCCGAGGTGACGCTGGTGTCCGGCCCGACGGCCCTGGCCACGCCGCACGGCGTGCGCCGCATCGACGTGCTGTCGGCCGCCCAGATGCACAACGCGGTGATGGCGGGCGTCGAAGGCCAGCATGTGTTCATCGGCGTGGCGGCGGTGGCCGACTGGCGCGTGGCGAATGCCAGCGAACAGAAGCTCAAGAAGCAGGAAGGCGGCGCCCCGCCCCAGCTGGAATTCGCCCAGAACCCGGACATCCTGGCCGCGGTGGCGGCGACCACTTCGCTGTCGGGCTGGCCCTACTGCGTCGGCTTTGCGGCGGAGTCGGAAAACCTGGTCGAGTACGGCGCCGCCAAGCGCGAAAAGAAGGGGATTCCTCTGCTGGTCGGCAACATCGGCCACCACACCTTCGGGCAGGATGAGAATTCCATCGTCCTGTTCGACGACAGCGGCCACACCGTGCTGCCGCGCGCCGACAAGCTCACGCTGGCGCGCCAGCTGGTGTCCGAAATCGGCAAGCGCCTCGAACAGCGCTCGCTGCTGACTTAAATTCACCGATTCACGAAGTAACACGCATGAAGACCATCGACGTCAAAATCCTCGACCCGCGCATGAAGGAACTGCTGCCGGCCTATGCAACCCCCGGCAGCGCCGGCCTCGACCTGCGCGCCTGCATCGATGCGCCGCTCGTCATCGAGCCGGGCCAGACCGTCCTGATCCCGACCGGCCTGGCAATCCATGTCGCCGATCCGGGTTATGCGGCAATGATCCTGCCGCGCAGTGGGCTCGGCCATAAGAACGGCATCGTTCTGGGCAATCTGGTAGGCTTGATCGACTCCGACTACCAGGGCCAGCTCATGGTGTCGACCTGGAACCGCGGCGCTGCCAGCTTCACGCTGCAGCCGCTCGACCGTCTGGCCCAGCTGGTGATCGTGCCTGTCCTGCAGGTTGGCTTCAACGTGGTAGAGGAGTTCGCATCCAGCGAACGGGGCGCCGGCGGGTTCGGCAGCACCGGAAAACAATAACCCGAGGAGGACCATGATCCGCATCCATCGCCTGCGCCCTGCGGCGCTGGCCGTTACCGTCGCCGCGCTGCTGAGCGCCTGCGCCACGCCAGGCCCCGGTGGCCAGACCGGCGGCTTCCCGAATGCCGCCACCGAAACACCGCAGGCCCAGCCGCTCACCCCGCAAATGGCCGCCGCGGCCGACACGCTCACCAAGATGGCGGCGCTGCAGGACCGCCTATACCGCGTGGCCGCGCCGCTGCTGATCGACAATGCCGAGCTGTGCACGCGCCACGCGCGCAACCTGCTCGGCTTTACCGCCAAGAACCGCTACTCCTACCCGGGCGAATACAACGAGGCCGCGCACGTGGCCTTCGGCATGGATGAACGCCTGCAGGTAACCGGCGTGCTGGCCGGCAGCGGTGCGGCGAAAGCCGGCCTGCGCCTGGGCGACGGCCTGGTCTCGGCCGGCGGCAAGCCGCTGCCGACCGGGCCGACCGCCCCGAGCACCGTCGGCGCCGTGTTCGGCCCGCTGGTGGCGGCGCAATCGAATCTGCCGTTCACGATCGAGCGCGACGGCCGCACCCGCGAGCTGACCATCCCGGTCACGCGCGCCTGCAGCTTTGCCATCGAACTGGGCAATGCGGACAACGTGAACGCGTATGCCGACGGCGGCCGCGTCATGGTCACGCGCGGCATGATCGCCGTGGCGAAGAGCGACGACGAGCTGGCCTACGTGCTGGCGCGCACCATGGCGCACAACATGCTAGGCCACCCGGCGGCGCAGCGCAATTCGGCCACCATCGACAGCGTGATCACCAACCTCACGCGCGTGACGCCGGACCTGTCGATGCTGAACGGTTCCGCCGGCATCAAGGCCATGCCGGCCGGATCGGACGCGGCGGCGGACCGCCTGGCGATTTACCTGCTGGCGCGCGCCGGCTACAACATCGAAGGCGTGTCGGCATTCTGGAAGCGCTTCGCGGCGGCCTACCCGGCCAGCGTAGCGAACGGGCATACCGCGAACCACCCGGGCATGGCGGCAAGGCTGGCGGCGATCGATGCGGCGGTGGCGGATGTGAAGGCGAAGCGGGCGGCGAAAAGGGCGATTGCGCCTTGATCGTTGGAGGCCGCGGGTCCTTCATGGGATGCGGCCGGGTTGGCACGTTTTCACGTTCAAATCGCGCCAACATGACGCATCGTTCCGCGTGGGCACGGGGTGCCCACCGTACCGGTGATGTTCTCGATTCTTGGCAAGTATTGCTGGCTTCAACCGTACGGTGGGCACTTTGTGGTGCTGGCATTTAGCCAGCCCCACTGCCCACGCGAACATCTGCGCCGTGTTGGCCATGTTCAGGCCGCACAGCCTTCGCCCCGCCTGCGCATCCAAAGGAAAGACCCGCCGTCCCATCCTCCCCGCCGACACCCTGCCCGCTTTTTTTGTATGATTGTCATCCATACTCCACAAGCGCCAGCAGCGCCAGCCCCTGAACCATGGACAGCCTCGACCTCGACGTACTGAAAACCGCCGCCAGCTGGATCGCCGCGGGCCACCGCTGCGAACTGGTCACGGTGATCAAGACCTGGGGCTCGAGCCCGCGTCCGATCGGCGCCACCCTCGCCGTGCGCGACGATGGCCGCGTGATCGGTTCGGTCTCCGGCGGCTGCATCGAGGACGACCTGATCGAGAACGTGCGCGCCAAGGGCATCTCGCCCGAGGCCAAACCGCACATCGTCAGCTACGGCATCAGCGCCGACGACGCGCACCGCTTCGGCCTGCCCTGCGGCGGCACCATCGAGCTGGCCATCGAACCCTTGAGCGCCGCCAGCGGCATCGGCGAACTGCTGCACCGCCTCGAAGGCGGCGAACTGCTGGAACGCCGCATCGACCTGAACACGGGCGTGGTCACGCTCAGCCCGGCCGCTCCGAACGCCGTGCTGCGCGTCGAGCACGAAGCCCTGGTCACCGTGCACGGCCCGCGCTGGCGCCTGTTCATCATCGGCGCCGGTCCCTTGTCGCGCTTCCTGGCGCAAGTGGCCAGCGGCATGGATTACCGCGTCATCGTCTGCGACCCGCGCGAGGAATACCGCGCCGACTGGAATGTGCCGGGCGTGGAGCTGGTGCACGCCATGCCCGACGACCTGGTCATCGAATCGCGCCTCGACGCCCGCTGCGCCGTGGTGGCGCTGACCCACGACCCCAAGCTCGACGACCTGGCCCTGATGGAAGCGCTGAAGTCCGACGCCTTTTATGTGGGCGCGATCGGCTCGCGCGTCAACAATGCGCGCCGCCGCGAGCGCCTGAAACTGTTCGACCTGGACGACGAACAGCTCGACCGCCTGCACGGTCCGATCGGCCTGTATATCGGCAGCAAGACCCCGGCCGAGATCGCGATTGCCATCCTGGCCGAAATGACGGCCATCAAGAACGGCGTGCCGCAAGCGATGCTGGTGCCGCACGCGGCCGCGCCGCAGCCGGCCGGCACCGACATCTGCGCTAGCTAAGTACCCAACCGGAAATAAATGTGAATTTTGGCAAACAGAACCGGATGCGGTGCAAGGCGGCGAGCGCGCCGCAGTGCGAGCACTGCAAGCACGAGCCAACGCAGCAACGCGCCGGTTATGGCAGCCAAAAACACATTTATTTATGGGTGGGTACTTAAGGCAAGCGGCTACAATTCCAGAGCAATAACAGGGATGCGCGCCACGGCAGCGCGCGTCACGATGCGCCTTTGTCCCTGCCTTTGCCGACAATAACAACATGAACACCTCGAATTTCCTGCGTCTGCTGCTGCTGGCCGCCATCTGGGGCGGCTCCTTCCTCTTCATGCGCATCGGCGCCCCGGTGCTCGGGCCCGCCGTGCTGATCGAATACCGGGTGCTGTTCGCCGCCCTGTTCCTGGCACTGGTCGGCCTGGTGCTGCGCAAGCGCCTCGACATCCGCGCCAACTGGAAGCATTACCTGATGCTGGGCTTCTTCAATTCCGCCCTGCCCTTCCTGCTGTTCGCCTGGGGCGCGCGCACCCTGAGCGCCTCGGTGCTGTCGGTACTGAACGCCACCGCGCCGATGTGGGGCGCCCTGCTCGGCGCGCTCTGGGGCCGCGGCACCATCACGCCGCGCACCGGCCTCGGCCTGGTGCTGGGCACGGCCGGGGTGGCGCTGCTGGTCGGCTTCGACGATGTGTCGACCCGCCCGGGCGCGGCGTTGGCCGTGGCTGCCGCGCTGGCGGCGGCGCTGTGCTACGGCATCGCCAGCCTGTACGCCAAGTCGGCCAAAAGCGTCGATCCGTTCGCGAATGCCCATGGCACCATGTGGGCGGCGGCCCTGTTCGTGCTGCCGGCGCTGCCCTTCTTTCCTGCACCGGCAACGCCCACGCCGGGCGTCTGGGCCGCAGTGCTGGCGCTGGGCGTGCTGTGCAGCGGCATCGCCTACCTGATCTACTTCAAGCTGATCGACGATGTCGGCCCGACCTCGGCGCTGACGGTGACCTTCCTGAACCCGGTGTTCGGCATCCTGTGGGGCGCGCTATTCCTGGGTGAAGCGGTGGGCTGGCATACGCTGGCCGGGTCCGGCATCGTGCTGGTCGGCACGGCCCTGGTGACCGGCTTCGTGCCGCGCCTGGGTCGCACCGCAGTGGCCCGCGCAGGCAAGTAATGTCCACGCAAACCTTGTCCCTGGCGCTGCCGCTGCAATACCGGGTGGACGAGGTACTCGCCTTCCATGCGCGCGATGCGGAAGGGTTGGCCGAACAGGTCAGCGGCCGCACCCTGCGCAAGGCGGTGCTGCTGGGCGGGGTGCCGCTGCTGTTCACCGTGGACTTCCTCGATGACGAGGCGCGCTGCCGCATCGAGGCGGATGGCGCGCTCGACGCGGCCACGCAGGCACTTGCCGGGGAAGCGCTGCGCAGCATGCTGGCGCTGCGCATCGATCCGGCACCGTTTGCCGCATTCGTGCGCGGTGATGCCTTCTTCGGTCCGCTGGTCGAGCGCCTGCCGGGGCTGCGCATCGTGCAGTCGGCGACAGTGTTCGAGGCGCTGACCTGGGCCATCATCGGCCAGCAGATCAATCTGCCGTTTGCCATCGGCTTGCGCCGGACTTTCATCGCGCAGGCGGGCCGGCCGCACAGCAGCGGGCTGTGGTGTTATCCGGAGGCCGCGGACGTTGCCCGGCTCGCGCTCGACACGCTTACCAGCCGCAAGTTTTCGCGCGCGAAGGCGGAAACGCTGTTGCGCGTGGCGCGCATGGTGGCCGATGGCGAACTCGATGTGCGTTTGAACGACGATCCGCAGGACAGCGTGGCGCAACTGCTGGCGATCAAGGGCATCGGACCCTGGACGGTGAACTACACGCTGCTGCGCGGCTATGGCTACGCGGATTGTTCGCTGGAGGGAGACGTGGCGGTGCGCAGCGCCATCGGGCGGGCGCAGGGCATGGCGGAGAAGCCGTCGATTGCGCAGGCACAGGACTGGCTGGCGGCGTATGCACCGCACCGGACCATGGCGGCGGCGTATTTGTGGGCGAGTTTGTAGTGGGAACGGTGGGGACGAGTCCCCGCCCTACAAACCCTATTCAACACCAGCGCGGCAGGCCTTCGAGATGCTGGGCGCCTTCTCCCGAGAACCGGATCAATTGCGACAAGGGCACCGTGGCCAGGTTTTCGCGCCCGTAGTGCCCGCCGAGCGCGCTCGGGATCTTGAGGCAGTAGGTGCGGTCTTCGGTGAGCGGGCCGAGCGTGGATTCGGCCAGGTCCACCAGTTCCGGCATGTACCAGTCGTTCAGGAAATCCTGGTTATAGGACAGGGCATCGAATGCGGCGCGGTCTTCGGCCACCGGTTCGCAGCACAGGTCTTGCGGGCGCAGGCGCCAGTAGCTGCCGTCGGCGTCGCGGATGATCAAATTGCCGAAGGCATTGGCGCCCAGCACTTCGACGGCGGTCAGCCCCACCCAGCCCCAGGCCTCGTTGATGTCGTCAACAGTAATCATGGTCGAGTCCGTTGTTTGCTGCAATCAGCATGGAATCACCGGCGCGCTGCGTTTCTACAGCCGAGCCAGTCTCCAGTTCGACAATACCGGGCTCGGCAAGTGCCGTGGAAACGCAGTGTATTTGATTTACATCGAGTGTTTTTCCGGACGGAAAACGAAAAAGCCGCTGATCCCAAGGAATCAACGGCTTCGAATTTGGTTGCGGGGACAGGATTTGAACCTGTGACCTTCGGGTTATGAGCCCGACGAGCTGCCAGACTGCTCCACCCCGCGTCTGATGAAATGAATTATACGCGGCTTCGGCCGTTTAGGCAAATGCAATCCTCCGCCGATGTGCGATTGCAGCACACACGCTTCTTCCGGTGGCCAGGCGGATCGCCACTGCCGGGCTGCACTCGCGGCACAGCCGGGGCCATTCGGTGTAAAGTAAGCACACGTCCATTTTCGTCACTATCTATGAAATTCTGTTCCGAGTGCGGCCACGCGGTCGCGCTGGCCATCCCCGAGGGCGACAACCGGCCGCGCCATGTGTGCTCGCAGTGCGGCACCATCCATTACCAGAACCCGAAGAACGTGATCGGCACCATTCCAGTCTGGGAACACGAGGGCCAGCTGCAGATCCTGCTGTGCCGGCGCGCCATCGAGCCGCGCTACGGCTACTGGACCCTGCCGGCCGGCTTCATGGAAAACGGCGAAACCACGGGCGAAGCCGCCGCGCGCGAAACCGAGGAAGAAGCCGGCGCCAACATCGAACTCGGCCCCCTGTTCGCCCTGCTGAACGTGGCGCACGTGCACCAGGTCCACATGTTCTATCTGGCGCGCCTGGTCGACCTCGATTTCCATCCCGGCGAGGAAAGCCTGGAAGTGCAGCTGTTCACCGAAAGCGACATTCCCTGGGACGACCTGGCCTTCCCGACGATTCGCAAGACGCTGGAACTGTTCTTTGCCGACCGCGTCAAAATGCGCGAGGGCGGGAAGGACGTGGGCCATGGCGTGCATACCCACGATATCGTTCGCCCGATGATCGCCCCACGCGAACCCGACTGAGCAGCGAGGCCGCATGATCCCCTGGCTCGAGGCGCATACGCCCTTCCCCGATGTGTCCGAGGCGCTCACCATCGATGCGCCGGGCCTGCTCGCGGCCGGCGCCGACTTGTCTCCGCAGCGCCTGCTGCAAGCCTACCGCAACGGCATCTTTCCCTGGTTTTCCGAAGGCCAGCCCATCCTCTGGTGGAGCACCGACCCGCGCATGGTCCTGTACACCGACCATTTCAAGGTCAGCGACAGCCTGAAGAAAACCTTGCGCCGCGTCGAGCGCAGCCGTACCGGTGGCGGCCCCTGGCAGGTGCGCTTCGACAGCGACTTCGAGGCCGTGATGCGCGCCTGCGCCGCCCCTCGCAAGGACGGGCCCGGCACCTGGATTTCCGAGGACATCATCGCCGGCTATGGCGGCCTGCACGAGATGGGCCATGCGCACTCGTCGGAAGTCTGGCTCGACGGCGAACTGGTTGGTGGCGCCTATGGCGTGTGCATCGGCCGCATGTTCTATGGCGAATCGATGTTCGCGCGCGTCACCGACGCCTCGAAGGTGGCGCTGGCCTACCTGGTGTCCTTCCTGCGCGCGCACGGCGTGCGCATGATCGACTGCCAGCAGGAGACCGGCCACCTGGCCTCGCTGGGCGCGGCGCCGATCGCGCGCAGCGCCTTTTTGCAGCATCTGCGTTCGGCAATCCGCGAACCGGCGATCGAACATTGGGAAGTGGCCGCTCCGTTGAGCACTTAGAACCTATCCTAGTAGGGAGGAGGAAGTTGCTGGCGATGACTGGGAAGCGCGGGCTAGGCGCGAGGACGCCGCATGGCGAGCCATGCAAGGACGAGCAACGCCGCCCCCGCTTTCCAGGCGCGTCAGCAACGACTCATTCCCTACTGGGATAGGTTCTTAACAGTGCGCGCCCCTGCTTTCGTTAGAATAGGTCCATCACGCCGTCCCGAGAGTCTTGCATGACGCACCTAAACGACCTGCCCTTCTCCACGCTGCAGTTCTACACGACCGCACCCTATCCGTGCAGCTACCTCGACGCGCGCCAGGCACGCTCGCAGGTGGCCACGCCTTCGCACCTGATCAATGCCGACGTGTATTCCGAGCTCGTGAAGAACGGCTTTCGCCGCAGCGGCATCTTCACCTACCGCCCGTATTGCGACGGCTGCCAGGCCTGCATCCCGGTGCGCGTGCGCTGCGCCGAGTTCGCCCCCAGCCGCACCCAGCGCCGCGCCTGGAAGCGCCATGGCGACCTGAGCGCGATGGTTGCCAACCTCGCCTTCTCCGACGAGCACTACGCGCTCTACCTGCGCTACCAGACCACGCGCCACGTCGGCGGCGGCATGGACCAGGACAGCCGCGACCAGTACGCCCAGTTCCTGCTGCAAAGCCGGGTCAACACGCGCCTGGTCGAGTTCCGCGAACCCGACGGCACCTTGCGCATGGTGTCGATCATCGACGTGCTGTCCGACGGCTTGTCGTCGGTCTACACCTTCTTCGACCCCGACGTGCCGGGCGCCTCCTTTGGCACCTATAACGTGATGTGGCAGGTAGGCCAGGCGCGCGAGCTGGGGCTGCCGTATGTCTACCTCGGTTACTGGATCGAGCAGAGTCCGAAGATGGCGTATAAAACGAATTTCCGGCCGCTGGAAGCGCGCATCGGCGGGAAATGGGGCATCCTCGAGCGCTGACCGCTGCAGGACGCTATTTCACGTAGGGTGGACGGGTTTCCCGTCCACGCGTCGTTCGTTACCGGCTCCGTTTTCGTGCCGGATGATCTTGCTGCAAACTATCAACGCGTGGAGTCATTCAGTCCGGGGGACTGAATGACGAGCCGTCCACCCTACGATTGTCGGTACGCGCACGGTACAATGCTTGCGATCCTTTCTACGAGCGTTCCATGTCCGACAAACTCCTGTACACCCTCGCCCGTCCCCTGCTGTTCACGCTGCCAGCCGAAACCGCCCACAACCTGACCCTGCCGGCCCTGCGCCGCGCCGCCGAACGCGGCATGACGGGAATGTTCAGGAAGCCCGCGCCCGATCCGCGCACCGTGATGGGCATCACCTTCCCGAACCCGGTCGGCCTGGCCGCCGGTCTCGACAAGGATGGCGCCTACATCGACGGCCTGGCCGCCCTCGGCTTCGGCTCGATCGAGATCGGCACCGTTACCCCACGCGCCCAGGCCGGCAACCCGAAGCCGCGCATGTTCCGCCTGCCGGCCGCGCAGGGCATCATCAACCGCATGGGGTTCAACAACGGCGGCGTCGACGCCTTTGTCGCGAATGTCCAGGCCTCGAAGTTCCACCAGGAGAAGCAAGGCGTGCTCGGCCTGAACATCGGCAAGAACGCCGACACGCCGATCGAGCGCGCGGCCGAGGATTACGTACATTGCCTGCGCAAGGTCTACCCGTACGCGAGCTATGTGACGGTGAACATTTCTTCGCCGAACACCAAGAATCTGCGCCAACTGCAGGGCGCCTCGGAACTCGACGATTTGCTGGCCCAGCTGAAGCGTGAGCAGACGCGCCTGGCCGACGACACCGGCCGCTACGTGCCGCTGGCCTTGAAAATCGCCCCGGACATCGACGCCGACCAGATCCAGAACATCGCCGGCGCCCTGCTGCGCCACCGGATCGACGGCGTGATCGCCACCAACACCACGCTCAGCCGCAACCACGTGGTCGGCCTGCGCCACGGCCACGAAGCCGGCGGCCTGTCGGGCATGCCGGTGTTCGATCTGTCGAACATCGTGGTGCGCGCGATGAAGAAGGAACTCGGCGACGACATCCCGATCATCGGCGTGGGCGGCATCCTGTCGGGCGCGGATGCCAGGGCGAAGATGGAGGCCGGCGCCCAGCTGGTGCAGCTGTACAGCGGCCTGATCTACCGCGGCCCGGCGCTGGTGCGCGAGTGCGCGGATGCCTTGAGGGGATGAGCATGGAACGCAAACGCTTGGGACGCAGCGACCTGAACGTGTCGAAGGTCTGCCTGGGCACGATGACCTTCGGCGAGCAAAACACCGAGCATGATGCGCACGCCCAGCTCGATTATGCGCTCGAACGCGGCATCAATTTCATCGATACCGCCGAGATGTACCCGGTCATGGGCCGCGCCGAAACGCAAGGATCGACCGAGCGCTTCATCGGCAGCTGGCTGAAGGGGCGCGGGCGGCGCGACGACGTGGTCATCGCCTCGAAGATCGCCGGGCCGAATGCGAACATGGCCTGGATCCGCGGCGCGTCGCACGACCTCGATGCAGCCAACGTGCGCGCGGCGGTCGAGACCAGCCTGCAGCGCCTGCAGACCGATTACATCGACCTGTATCAGGTGCACTGGCCGAGCCGGAACGTGCCGATCTTCGGCTCGAACAGCTTCAATCCCAGGCGCGAACGCAACAGCGTGCCGATCGAGGAAACGCTGGGCGCCTTGGACGAGCTGGTCAAGGCCGGCAAGATCCGCCACATCGGCGTGTCGAACGAAAGCCCTTGGGGCGTGAGCGAGTGGATCAAGCAGTCCGAAGTGAAAGGTCTGCCGCGCATCGCCACCATCCAGAATTTGTACAACCTGACGGCGCGCGCTTTCGAGACAACGCTGCTGGACGAGACCTGCTTCCGCGAGGAAGTGAGCCTGCTGGCCTATAGCCCGCTCGCCTTTGGGCAGCTGACCGCCAAGTACATCGACGATCCGAAGGCGCATGGGCGGCTGACGATCTTCCCGCCGAACTGGAGCCCGCGCTATGTGCGGCCCGCCGTGCTGGAAGCGACGCGCGAATATGCGGCGCTGGCAAAGGCGAACGGCTTGACGCCGGCGCAGATGGCGCTGGCCTGGTGTTATTCGCGCCCGTTCGTGGGGGCGACCATCATCGGGGCGACCAACCTGGCGCAGCTGAAGGAGAACATCGATGCGGCTCAGATCGTGTTGTCGCGTGAAGTGACCGATGCGATCGATGCCATTCACGCGCGCATCACGAATCCCGGACAATAAAGTTCGCGACCGTTCAAACGTTGCTTGGACGCGTGGACGGCGGAGCCGTCCACCCTACGCTTCGACTTCCACCTGCAAGGTCCGCTCGATATCCGAGCGCGTGAACCCCGGCGCGAAGCGCTCGATGAAGTGGTAGGCATATGCCCGCAAATACGCCCCGCGCCGCACGGCAAGCCGTGTCACATTCGGCGCAAACAAGTGCGAGGACTCCACCGCCCGCAAGCCCTTGTCGCGCCCATGGTCGAACGCCATCGAGGCGATGATGCCGACGCCCATCCCCAGCGACACGTACTGCTTGATGACGTCCGAATCCATGGCGGTGAGCACGATGTCCGGCGACAGCCCGGCCGTGCGGAAGGCTTCGTCGATGTGGCCGCGGCCCGTATAGCCGACGTCGTAGGTAATCAAGGGGTAATTCGCCAGGTCCTCCAGGCGCAGCGGCGTGCTCGCCAGCAGCGGATGCCCGTCCGGCGCCACCACCACGTGGCTCCAGCGGTAGCACGGGAAGGACACCAGGTCCGGAAACGCCGACAAGCCCTCGGTGGCGATGCCGATGTCGGCCCGCCCCGACAGCACGTATTCGGCGATGTGCTCCGGCGCGCTCTGCTGCAGGGCGATGCGCACGTTCGGGAAGGCGTTGCGGAAGGACTGCACCACCTGCGGCAGCGCATAGCGCGCCTGGGTATGGGTGACGGCAATCGTCAGCGTGCCGCTGTCCTGGTCGGCGAATTCCTGGCTCGCCTGCGCCAGGTTTTCCGCTTCCACCAACAGGCGCTCGACGATCTTCAAAATGCCCTTCCCCGGCGCGGTCAGCCCGGTCAGGCGCTTGCCGTTGCGTTCGAAAATGACGACGCCGAGTTCTTCCTCGAGTTCGCGGATCTGGCGCGACACGCCCGGCTGCGACGTGAACAGCGCGTTCGCCACGTCGGTGAGGTTGAAGTTGCGGCGCGCCGCTTCGCGCACCGAGCGCAGCTGCTGGAAGTTCATATGCCGCCTCCCCCGTCGACGAACACTTCGATGCGGCGCGGACGCACCACCAGCGTCTCGCCTTCCTTGAAGCCCAGGCGCGCGAAGCGCTCGTTCGGAATCACGGCTTCGATCAATTGGGTATTGTCTTCGCGCTCGAGGTCGAGCTGGGCCAGCGGGCCGATCGCGTGCGCGCGGCGCAGCTTGACCACGATGCCCTCCTGCCCCGGCGTGTAACGCTCGACGTCGAGGTCGTGCGGACGCACGTAGCCGATGCCGTCGGCATTGCTGACGCCATTGAGCTGCGGCGCGTCGAACAGGGCGTCGCCGCTGGCCAGCACGCCCTCGTGCACGCGGCCGTGGAACAGGTTCACGTTCCCCAGGAAGCTGTAGACGAAGGGCGAGGCAGGCGCGTTGTACACGCTTTCCGGTGTGCCGAGCTGCTCGATGCGGCCCTTGTTCATGACGACCACCTGGTCGGCCACTTCCAGCGCTTCTTCCTGGTCGTGGGTGACGAAAATCGAGGTCACGTGCAGCTCGTCGTGCAGGCGGCGCAGCCAGCGGCGCAGTTCCTTGCGCACCTTGGCATCCAGGGCGCCGAAGGGTTCGTCGAGCAGCAGCACGCGCGGCTCCACGGCCAGCGCGCGCGCCAGGGCGATGCGCTGGCGCTGGCCGCCCGACAGCTGCGGCGGATAGCGGTCGGCGATCCAGTCGAGCTGCACCAGTTCCAGCAGCCGCTTCACCTTCTCGCGGATCTGCGCTTCGCTCGGCCGTTCCTTGCGCGGCTTGACGCGCAGGCCGAACGCCACGTTCTCGAACACGGTCATGTGCTTGAACAGCGCATAGTGCTGGAACACGAAGCCGACCTGGCGCTCGCGCACGTGGCGGTGCGAGGCGTCCTGGCCGTCGAGCAGCACCGAACCGGAGTCTGGATGCTCGAGGCCGGCGATGCAGCGCAGCAGCGTGGTCTTGCCGCAGCCCGAAGGGCCGAGCAAGGCGGTCAGCTGGCCGTCGGGGAACTGCAGCGAAACGTCGTCGAGCGCCTTGAACTGGCCGAACTGCTTGCGGATGTGTTGGACTTCGATCGTCATTGCGTGCGCTCCGTGGTGCCGTTGTCTGCGCTGCGAGATTGGTGCAGACGCCATTCGATAAAGGATTTGACGGCCAGCGTCACCAGCGCGAGCAGCGCCAGCAGCGACGCGATCGCGAACGCGGCCGTGAAGTTGTATTCGTTGTAGAGGATTTCCACCTGCAGCGGCATGGTGTTGGTCTCGCCGCGGATGTGGCCCGACACCACGGACACCGCGCCGAACTCGCCCATTGCACGGGCGTTACACAGGATCACGCCGTACAGCAGGCCCCACTTGATGTTCGGCAGCGTCACGCGCCAGAAGGTTTGCCAGCCCGAGGCGCCCAGCACCAGCGCCGCTTCTTCTTCCTCGGTGCCCTGCTGCTGCATCAGCGGAATCAGCTCGCGCGCCACGAAGGGGAAGGTAATGAACACGGTCGCCAGCACGATGCCCGGCACCGCGAACAGGATCTTGATGTCGTGCGCGGCCAGCCATTCGCCGAACCAGCCCTGGGCGCCGAACAGCAGCACGTAGATCAAGCCGGCGATCACCGGCGACACCGAGAACGGCAAATCGATCAGGGTCAGCAGCACGCTCTTGCCCTTGAAATCGAACTTGGCAATCGCCCACGAGGCCGCCACGCCGAACACCAGGTTCAGCGGCACGGCGATGCCGGCGGCGATCAGGGTCAGCTTGATGGCGGAAATCGCGTCCGGGTCGAGGATGGCTTCGACGTAGGTGTCCCAGCCCCGCTTCAGGGCTTCGGTGAACACCGCCACCAGCGGCACGAACAGGAACAGCGTCAGGAAGGCGAGCGCGACGGCGATCAGCGTCCAGCGCACCCAGCGCGGCTCGAAGGTGTTGGCCGGCGCGCTGCGCACATGGTGCGGCGGCGCGGCCACGGTTGGTTTGTCAAGTACGGCACTCATTTCTTGCCTGCCCGTTTGCGCGTCCATGCCTGGAGCAAGTTAATCGTGAGGAGCAGGATGAACGAGAAGATCAGCATCACCACCGCAATCGCGGTGGCGCCGGCGTAATCGTACTGCTCCAGTTTGGTAATGATGAAGAGCGGCGTGATCTCGGAGACCATCGGCAGGTTGCCGGCGATGAAAATCACCGAGCCGTACTCGCCGGTGGCGCGCGCGAATGCCAGCGCGAAGCCGGTCAGCAGCGCCGGCACGATGCCCGGCAACACCACGCGAATGAAGGTTTGCAGCGGACTGGCGCCCAGGCTGGCGGCGGCTTCCTCGAGCTCGCGCTCGGCTTCTTCCAGCACCGGCTG
This sequence comes from Massilia sp. BAP21, assembly GCF_057801335.1. Classification (NCBI taxonomy): domain Bacteria; kingdom Pseudomonadati; phylum Pseudomonadota; class Betaproteobacteria; order Burkholderiales; family Oxalobacteraceae; genus Massilia; species Massilia sp. BAP21. Next base: position 3,171,260 of record NZ_CM173596.1, on the reverse strand, counting down.
CACCGTGCGCACCACGAAGGGCAGGCCGATGAAGGTCAGCGCCACCACCACGCCCAGCGGGGTGAAGGCGACCTTGATGCCGACTTTATCGAGGTACTGGCCGATCCAGCCGTTGGCCGAGTACAGCGACGTCAATGTAATGCCGGCCACGGCGGTCGGCAGCGCGAATGGCAAATCGACCAGGGCGTCGACGAAGCGCTTGCCGGGAAAACGGTAGCGCACCAGCACCCAGGCGACAATGCCGCCGAACACCACGTTGAAGCTTGCCGCGATCAGCGAAGCGCCGAAGCTGAGTTTATAGGAGGCGATCACGCGCTCGGAGGTGACGGCGCGCCAGAACGCTTCCCAGCTCATGGTGAAGGTGTTCAGGAACACGGCGGACAACGGGATCAGCACGATCAATGCGAGATAAAAGATCGTGAACCCGAGCGAGAGCCCGAAGCCGGGAATGACCCGGCCGGGTGCGCGTGGCTTTTTCATGGATGCCTTATTACATTTTCTTCTAATAGGCGTCCATATTCTCACTTGCTACTCATAAAACAAACGAAAGAAACGTCATTTGTATAGATGAATACGCTATTAACCGGGCGCTAACGATTAAGCACTACCCCACCGATGCCCTCTCTCTTCATCAAGCCCGTAAGAAAAATTCCTTAAGGAAATTATATTTTTACAACAGAATAACTTTACCCGCTTTACTTAATAACAATTTCTTTTATACTTACAGTAAGTGGAAAATCTATCCACAGTCACCATCCAGGACGCCCTGACCGCGCCATTGCCGGCATGGGAACGGCTTACGCGCCATTCGGGAGAGACGTATCCATGTCGGTACTGCTGTTTGCAAGGCGCCTGCGCGAACGTGGCGCCGCGTCTGCCATCGTCACCGATACCGGGGTGCGCCTGAGCTACGCGCAACTGGCCGAGGCCGTCGAGGCCCAGGCCGCACGCCTGCCGGCCCCTGGCCGCCTGGTCATCCTCGAAGCTGCCAACACCGTCGACTGCGTGGTCGCCTACCTCGCCTGCCTGCATGCGGGCTACCCGGTGGTGCTGGCCGAACCGGGTTCGACCGCAGCCGACCCGCGCACCAGCCTCACCTATGGCGCGGCGCTGGTCTACCGCGAAGGCGAACATGGCTGGGGCTTCGAAGCCTTGCCGGCGGCGCCTGCGCCCGCGCTACACCCTGAACTGTGCATCCTGCTGTCGACCTCGGGCACGACCGGCAGCCCGAAGCTGGTGCGCCTGTCGCGTGCGAATATCCAGTCGAACGCCGCCGCGATCGCCGATTACCTCGGCATCGGCGCCGACGACCGCGCCATCACCAGCCTGCCGCTGTACTACTCCTACGGCATGTCGGTCCTGAATTCGCACCTGCACGCCGGCGCCACCATCCTGCTCACCGCGCGCTCGGTCGCCGACCCGCAGTTCTGGACCTTTTTCGAGGAAGAAGCGGCCACCAGCCTGTCGGGCGTGCCGTTTACCTTCGACCTGCTGGAACGGATGGGCTTTCGCGGACGCCACTATCCTTCCCTGCGCTACCTGGCCCAGGCCGGCGGACGCCTGCCGGCCGAGCGCGTGCGCCTGTATGCGCAATGGGCGGCGGCCGCGCGCAAGCAGGTCTTTGTCATGTACGGCCAGACCGAGGCCAGCCCGCGCATGGCCTACGTGCCGCCGGAGCAGCTGCTGGACAACATCGATGCCATCGGCGTCGCGATTCCCGGCGGCAGTTTCGAACTGATCGGCGAAGATGGCGAACCGGTGCTGGCCGCCGACACCCCGGGCGAACTGGTCTACCGCGGCCCGAACGTGATGATGGGCTATGCCGAATCGGCTGCGGACCTGGCGCTGGGCTGCGGCCCGGATGTCCTGCGCACCGGCGACCTGGCCTGCCGCAAGGAAAACGGCTGCTATGCCATCGTCGGCCGCAAGAGCCGCTTCTCGAAGATCGTCGGCCTGCGCATCAGCCTCGACGAGATCGAACGCTGGGTCCATGCACGCGGCCTGCAGGGCATCGTCAGCGGCGACGACGCCCTGGTGGTGGTGGCGCTGACCGGCGCCGCCGACCCGGCCGGGGTGAAGCAGGAACTCAGGCAGGCGCTGGCACAGCGCTTCGGCCTGCCGCTGTCGGCGCTGGCCGTGCTGCACCTGGACGCGCTGCCGGTCCTGCCCTCCAACAAATTCGACTACCGCACCGTGCTGCGCCTAGGCCACGAAGCCGCGGCCCAGGCCCAGGCCCAGCCAGGACAGCAGCGCCTGATCGATGCCTACCGCGACATCCTCGGCAACCCCGACGTACGCCCGCAGGACAGTTTCCTCGACCTGGGCGGCGACTCGATCAACCTGGTCGAGCTGTCGCTGGCGCTGGAACAGTACCTGGGCACGGTGCCGGACAACTGGGAGGCGCAGTCGATTGCCTCGCTCGAAGCCTTGAAGGACCGGCCTGCGGCCGCCCCGGGCGGCGCGGCCAACGACGCCAGCTGGCGTTCGAGCGGCCTGCTGCGCGCCGGCCTGGTGGCGCTGGCCCTGCTGGTGGGCGGCGAAGTCCTGCTGCAGGCGCGCGCCTACCTGAAAACCGGGCGCAGCGCGCTCGACCTGGCCACCGGCCAGAGCCGGGTGGCGATGAACGAGCACTACGGCGTCAAGACCTACCGTCCCAATCTGCGCGACGTGTCGCAAAAAGAGGGCCGCGAATTCAGCACCAATTCGCTGGGCTTTCGCAGCGCCGAGATCACGCCCGAACCAGCTCCCGGCGAATTCCGGCTGGTCGTCGTCGGCGCCTCGACCGTCGCCGGCGCGTATGCGAAGACCAACAGCGCCACCTTCCCGGCCCTGCTCGAACGCCAGCTGCGCCAGGCCATGCCGGGCCGCACGGTGAACGTCATCAATGCCGGTGTCGAGGGCTACACCTTGCGCGAAATCGAGATCCTGGTCGAACGCGGCATCATGCCGCTGCGCCCGACCGCGGTGCTGGTGTATGCGGGCTTCAACGACATGGCCTATATCTGCCGCAACAGCGCCGGGGTCTCGTCGCCGCTGCAGCCGCTGCCGGCGCCTTCGCTGCCGGGCTGGACCCTGAGCGGCACCATCATTTCCAAGAACACCGTGGCGCTGCGCGATTCCCCGGGGCGCGCCGGCATCGTCGACCCGACCGACCGCATTCCCGACTCCTACCGCCAGGGGCTGGACAGCATCGTCACCAAGCTCGAAGGCGCCGGCATCGCGCCGGTCCTGCTGACCGTGGCGCGCGGCTTCCGGCCTGAGGACGGCGCGGCCGGCCGCAAGCTGGCCACCAGCGCCCTGTACTACAACCATTGCCTCGACTACGAGGGGCTGAACAAGGCAGGCAACCTGTTCAATGGCGTGATCGCCGAGGTGGCGCGCAGCCGCAAGGTGCCGCTGGTCGACCTGGGCCAGGCCATGCCGGGTGGGCCGAAGTATTTCGTCGACGCCGCCCACTTCACGGCCGCCGGCGAAGAAGCGGCCTCGCAGCTGATCTACCAGGCATTGGTGAACGACACGCAGCTGGTGCGCCCGGCCGGTGTCGTTGCCCACAACTCCGCCGCATCACACTGAACCCGGAAGCGAACTTCACGATGGACATTACCGGCTTCGGCTACCTGGTCTTCCTCACGGCGGTGCTCGCCGTACACCGCCTGCTGCAGGGGCGGCACGGCGCGCAAAAGCTGCTGCTGACGGCGGCCAGCTATTATTTTTATGCGACCATCGACTGGCGTTTCTGCGGCCTGCTGCTGGCCCTCACCGCCATCAACTACGTGGCCGGCAATGCCGTAGCCCACAACACCGACCGCGGCGCCCAGAAGCGCGCGATCACCGGCGCCGTGGTGCTCAGCCTCAGCCTGCTGGGCTATTTCAAGTACCTGAACTTCTTCGGGACCATGGTCAATTCCCTGTCCGACTGGCTCGGCATGGGCAGCCTGGTGCCTTTCGTGCAGATCCTGCTGCCGGTCGGCATCTCCTTCCTGACCTTCCAGGCGCTCACCTATCCGGTGGCGCTGTACGCCGGCCGCATCGCGCGCCCCAGCAGCCTGCTCGATTTTTCGCTGTTCATGGCCTTCTTCCCGCGCCTGCTGTCGGGGCCCATCGTCACCGCCGAGTACTTCCTGCCGCAACTGGCGACGCCGCGCGTGGCGACCCAGGCCCAGCAATTCGAAGGGCTGGCGCTGATCATGCGCGGCATCGTCAAGAAGGTGCTGATCGCCGATACCCTGGGCGCCTGCCTGGTCGACCCCGCCTTTGCGCGGCCGGGCGACTTTTCCACGGGTTTCCTGTGGTTGGCCCTGTTCGGCTACAGCTTCCAGGTCTATCTCGACCTGAGCGGCTACACCGACATGGCGCGCGGCGCCGCGGCCCTGTTCGGCTACCGCCTGCCGGTGAACTTCAACCGGCCCTACCTGGCCACCAGCATCGCGAATTTCTGGCAGCGCTGGCACATCACCATGTCTTCGTTCTTCCGCAACTACCTGTACGAGCCGCTCTCGAAGTGGCACGTGGTGCCGACCTGGGTGAACCTGCTGATCGTGTTCGTGGCGATCGGGCTGTGGCATGGCGCCGGCTGGAAGTTCGTGGTGTACGGCCTGCTGCACGGCTCGATGGTGGCGATCGGCCACCACCGCGACATGGCGCGCGCCCGGCGCGGCGCCCCGCTGGTCTACCGCGGCCGGCGCCTGGCGCTGCAGGTCGCCTTCATCTTCGTGGTGGTGGTGCTGACGCGCCTGCTGTTCCGCAGCACCGACCTGGACGCGGCCGGCGACTACATGCTGCGCCTGGTGCAGCCGGCCGCGGGCCAGTTCCCGCTGTCGGTGGCCGGTTTCCTGGCCCTGGCCGCCGCCGCAGGCCTGCACTTCACGCCGGTGCACTGGCGCGACCGCTTCATGGCCTATGTGACGGCGCAGCCGGCCTGGCTGTTCGGCGTGGGCCTGGTCGCCACCCTGTACATGGTGGCCGCCATGACGCGCGGCCAGGGCGGCTTCATTTATTTCCAGTTCTGATCAGTAGACCAGCTTGGCCGCGACGCCGGTCAGCGTGACTGCCAGCAGCGCGCGCAGGAAGCGCTCCGGCACCTTGCGCGCCAGCATGGAACCAAGGGTGATGCCGGGCAGCGAACCGATCAGCAGGGTCAGCAGCAGCATCCAGTCGATCGAGCCCAGCCACCAGTGGCCGAGGGCGGCGATCGCCGTCAGCGGCACGGCGTAGGCGATGTCGGTGCCGGCCACCTCGGCCGGCGTCAGCTTCGGATACAGCAGCACCAGCAGGGTCGCGCCGATGGCGCCGGCGCCGATCGAGGACACCGTCACCAGCACGCCGAGGATGGCGCCGGAGACCACGGTGGCGACGGTCAGGCTGCGGCCTTGCAGCTGGCGTCCGGGGTGGGCCGTCATCCAGGCGATCATGCGCCGGCGCAGCAGCAGCGCCACCACCGTCAGCATCACCGAGCCGGCGATCGCGTAGCGGATCACCTGGCCGATGTGGGCCTCGAGCGCGCCGAAGTGGCGCAGCGCCAGCGTCGACACCAGCGCCGCCGGCAGCGCCCCCAGGCACAGGCGGCGCACGATGGTCCAGTCGACGGTGTTGTTGAAGCGGTGGGTGATGGTGCCGGCGCTCTTCGTGATCGAGGCAAAGGCCAGGTCGGTACCCACGGCAACGGTGGGCGAAACGCCGAACAGCAGCGTGAGCAGCGGCGTCATCAGCGAGCCGCCGCCGACGCCCGTCATGCCCACCAGCAAGCCGACTGCGAAGCCGGCGGTGATATAGGTGATTAACATGCATGGTCCCTCAGGTGAACCCAAGAGTAAGCCGGGTCAGCCGTGGGACAAACGACAGCTTCCTTATTTGCTTATGCGGAGGCTGAGCTTAGGGGCAAGGCGGGACGTTGAATTTGTAGGGTGGGCCGGGCCGCGAAAGGCACCTGTGCCCACGCGGTCCCATCGGTTGATACCACGCGGCCCAACCGGGACGCCCGTGTACGTTCCCCTACCGGGATGCATATCGACACATTACTGGAGCACCGCGTGGGCTCAAGAGCCCACCCTACTCCCTCCGACCAGTGTGTGGGTTAATCGGAGGGACGAACGCCGATTACTTGTTCGGCTGCGGCGTCAACCGCAGGTACGGCTTCGGCGACGTAAAGCCCTTCGGATATTTTTCCGCCAGCACCGCCGGGTCCTGCACCGTCAGCGGAATGATCACGTCGTCGCCATCCTTCCAGTTGCCCGGCGTGGCCACGGTGTAGCCGTCGGTCAGCTGCAGGGCGTCGATCACGCGCAGGACTTCGTCGAAGTTGCGGCCGGTGCTCATCGGGTAGGTGATGGTCAGGCGCACTTTTTTCTTCGGGTCGATGACGAACAGCGAGCGCACGGTGGCGGTGGCCGATTGTTCCGGGTGGATCATGTCGTACAGCGCGGAGACCGATTTGTCGGCATCGGCGATGATCGGGAAGCCGACCACGGTCTGCTGGGTTTCCTCGATGTCCTTGATCCAGCTCTTGTGCTGTTCAGCGGCGTCGACCGACAGCGCGATGGCCTTCACGTTGCGCTTGTCGAACTCCGGCTTCAGCTTGGCGGTCAGGCCCAGTTCGGTGGTGCAGACCGGGGTGAAGTCGGCAGGGTGCGAAAACAGGACGACCCAGGAATCGCCTGCCCACTCATGGAAGCGGAGTCGGCCGATGCTGGAATCTTGCTCAAAATCAGGTGCGGTGTCGCCAAGGCGTAAGCTCATGTTCATCTCCATTCAGGACGTTGCGCAGGCGGCGCCACCATGACGCCGCCGGAAGACATCGTGCCTATTGTGGAGCATTTTATATAAGCTTGTCGAGTTATCACCCAAACCGGTTATAAAGAATCGTCGCCCAGGTGATCGCGGCCAATACCACCGTGAGCCCGACGGCAGCGCTACCGAAGTCCTTGGCATTCTTCGACAGCGGATGGCGCTCCAGCGAAATGCGGTCGACCACGGCCTCGAAGGCCGAATTGATGAGCTCGACGATCAGTACCAGCAGCAGCACGCCGATCAGCACCAGCTTCTGGAAGCCGGACACCGGCAGGATGAAGGCGAAGATCACGCCCAGTACGAACACCAATACCTCCTGGCGGAAGGCATGTTCGATGCGCCAGGCCGTGGCCAGGCCCTGGATCGAATAATTGGAGGCGTTGATGATGCGCCGAAACCCGCTCTTGCTCTTGAACTCGCTGACTGGCTCTTCCATTTAATTTCCGTCATGACATGCAGAACTGTCATTATGCCTTCCGTTCTTCCAAACTTACGCAAAGCTAAGCATCGTTAACTTTTCTGTTGGATTCCTGCTTCACAGGGGCTGGTTTCGCTCTGCGCATGAAGCACAGGGCCAGCGCCTTCCCCTCCACAGGCCGACACGGTGGAACTCACCGCCATGTTTCTTAAATTGATTGCCGCGTTAACGTCGCGGTCATGGTGCGTTGCGCATCCAGGGCAGGTCCACTGGCGTACGTCCAGGCTGAGTGCATCGCGCTTGTAACCACAGCAGGAACAGGTCTTGCTGCTGGGATACCAGCGATCGATGACGATCACCTGCCCACCGCGCCGCTGCGCTTTGTACACGAGCTGGCGGCGCAGTTCGGCAAAGCCCATGTCGGCTATCGCACGTGACAGGCAGCGGTTGCCGAGCATGCCCTTGACGTTTAAATCCTCGATGCCGATGACGTGGAAGCGCCGGGTGATACTTGCGCTGAGCTGGTGCAAGCCGTTCGCGCGCACGTTGGCGATCCTGGCGTGCAGGCGGGCCAATTTGCCTTTGGCCTTCTTGCGATTGCATGAACCCTTTGCCTTGCGCGACAGAGCGCATGACAGGCGGCGCAGGCGATCCAGCAAGGCTCGCAATGCCTTGGGTCCTGTGACTTTCTGTCCAGTCGACAAGGTGGCCAGGTGCGTCACGCCGAAGTCGATGCCGACCGCGCCTCCGTTTTCGGCTGGCGGCAGCTGTGCGTCTGAGGTGTCGATACTGATGCTGGCATACCATTGGCCGGCTGTGCGGGAAACGGTCGCAGAGACAATCCGTCCTGTGTAGCGCAGGCTTTCACGCATCCTCAGCCATCCGAGTTTCGGAATACGGATGCGTTTGCCATCGACCTGGAACTGGTCGTTGGTCAATGTGAACCGGTCGTTGATCCCCTTGCGCCGGAACCTCGGGTAGCGTGCCCGCTTCTCGAAGAAATTCTGGAAAGCGCGGCCCAGTTGCATGATCGCCAGCTGTGGCGCATTCTTCGTCACTTCCAGCATCCACGGGAATTGCGTGCGCTTGATGGCGTTGAGCTGGCGCCGCAGCGCCGCCTCGTTTGGCTTGGGCAAGGCTGGGTTGAGCCTGCACGCTTCGAATTGCCGTCCCCATTCGGCCAGTGCCCAGTTATAGGCGAACCGCGCGGTCCCGGCTGCACGCGTCAAATACGTTGCCTGCACCTTGTTGGGATCGAGCCGAATACGATGGGCCAGGATCATCGCGCCTCCTTTGCCCATGTTCGACACTGTCGATCAGTTATTGGTTCCGATGACTGCGCCTGTCTTACAGCTGCGCAGAAAACACAATACAAGTGCTTTTACGGGTGGTCATGAGGGAGCAAACTTATCCATCTTGGATAAGTTTGCGTATTTTTAGACAAATTAGCGGTTACTGCTAAAAACCCTCCCGTGGCGGGAATCGGCTTGTGTTAGATGCCGGGCACTAGTGAATCCGTCGCCGTTTTTCGCATTATGGTATAAAGTAAAACGATACTGCACTGCACCAACCACATCATGAAAATCGACACCCTTGAACCAACCAAGACCTCGATCCAGGTGATTGAACGCATGGTCGCCCTGCTCGACGCCCTGGCCACCTATCCGGACCCTGTCAGCCTGAAGGAACTCTCGAAGGTCTCCGGCCTGCATCCGTCGACCGCGCACCGCATCCTGAACGACATGGTGGTCACGCGTTTCGTCGACCGCGTCGAGCCGGGCACTTACCGCCTCGGCATGCGCCTGCTGGAACTGGGCAATGTGGTGAAGAGCCGGCTGTCGGTGCGCGAAGCGGCGCTCGACTTCATGCGCGCCCTGCACAAGAAGACCCAGCAGACCGTGAATTTGTCGGTGCGCCAGGGCGACGAGATCGTCTACATCGACCGCGCCTTTTCCGAGCGCTCGGGCATGCAGGTGGTGCGCGCGATCGGCGGCCGCGGCCCGCTGCACCTGACTTCCACCGGCAAGCTGTTCCTGTCGGTGGACGAAGCAAAAGCCATCCGCGCCTATGCCACCCGCACCGGCCTGGCCGGGCACAACAAGAATTCCATCACCGATCTCTCCAAGCTCGAACGCGAACTGGGCCTGGTGCGCGCACGCGGCTATGCGCGCGACAACGAGGAGCTGGAACTGGGCGTGCGCTGCATGGCCGCCGGCATCTACGACGACGGCGGCAAGCTGGTGGCGGGCCTGTCGATTTCGGCCCCGGCCGACCGCTTGCAGGAAGACTGGCTCGACGATCTGGTGCAGACCGCCGGGCAGATTTCGGCGACGCTTGGTTTCCGCCCGGCCTCGGCCGCCTGAGGATCTTCTCCGGTCAGCGCTTCTGCAGTACGGTCGCCGCCGTCACCGTCGAAAACGAGGTATTGACTGCGCTGTTCGCCGCTGGCGCGGCGGCGTGCACGGGTGGCACGATGCTGTCCGGCGTCAGCGCTTCCAGCCAGCGGCGCATGCGGCCGGCGTCGGCGGTACGCGACATCTTGCCCTTTGAATCCAGGAACACCATGATCACATTGCGGCCCTGGATCATGGCCTGCATCACCAGGCAGCGCCCTGCTTCGTTGATGAAGCCGGTCTTTTGCAGGCCGATGTTCCAGTCCGGCAGCGCCACCAGGTAATTCGTATTCGAGTAGCGCATCGGCCGGCCGCTTGCCTCCACCACCCAGTTCGGGTCGGTCGAATACTGGCGCAGCAGCGGCTTCTGGTGGGCAAAGGCCACCAGCTTGGCCAGGTCGCGCGCGCTCGAGACGTTCTGGCTCGACAGGCCGCTGGAATCGACGTAGCGCGTGTCGTTCATGCCCAGCTCTTTCGCCTTGGCATTCATCGCCGCGACAAAGGCCTCGATGCCACCCGGATAGTTACGCCCCAACGCGGACGCGGCGCGGTTCTCGGAACTCATCAGGGCGATGTGCAACAGGTTGTTGCGGGTCATGCGCGCGCCGACCGGCAGGCGCGAGCTGCTGTACTTCAGGCGGTCGACGTCGGCGTTGGTGATGGTGAGCGTTTCGTTCAGGTCCTGGCCGGCTTCGACCACGACCAGGCCGGTCATCAGCTTGGTGATCGAGGCGATCGGCAGCGCCACGTTGGCGTTCTTTTCGAACAGGACTTCGGAACTGTTCTGGTCGAGCACGAAGGCCACATTCGAGCGCAGCGACAGCGGGTCGTCGGTCTTGTGGAGGCCGGCAATGTCGCCGGCGGTGCGCATCGCAGCCACGGCCGGGGTCGCCTTGCGTACGCCTTGGTAGGTCACGCGGCGCTTGCCGTTCACTACCTCGACGCGGCGCACCAGGCGCCCGCGCTTGTTGTCGGCCACCACCGCTTCCTTGCGGGCGCGCTTGGGCTTGGCGGCGGCTTTTTTCTTGACCGGTTTCTTGGCGGCCTGGCGCTTCTGCTTGGCCGAACTGGCCTGCTTTTGGGCTTGCGCTCCCGCACCCGCTCCTGCCGCGGAGACCGGCTCCACCACCAGGAACAGCGACACGAGCATCGCCAATGCAAGCTTGATCATTTCTACCCCTTTACCTTGCCGCGTGCCGAACTGATGAGTCATGAGCCAAGTGTAGTCCGCTCAGCCACAGGCACAAGCAGAATTCACGATTTCGTCACCATTTTGCCGCACTTCAACGCGAGGTTCAACAGTGTGTGGCGCACGCACAGTGAACAAAACTGCCTTTTAATTCAGGTATTTACAGGGGTTGTAGTTTATTCGACGAAACGAACGAAGCCGGCCAGGGGCTCCCGCTCAGTGATGAGCGAGTTTTCAATCTTGCCCGGGTCGGCCCAGCCCAGCGCCATGCCGCATACCACGGTCTCGTTCGCCGGCAGCCCGAGTTGCGCGGCAATGATGCGGTGGTACTGGGTAAAGGCGGCCTGCGGGCAGGTATCGAGCCCGCGCCCGCGCGCCGCCACCATGATGTTTTGCAAGAACATGCCGTAGTCGAGCCAGGAGCCCTGCTCCATGATGCGGTCGATGGTGAAGATCAGGCCGACCGGCGCGTCGAAGAACGCGAAGTTGCGCGCATGCTGGGCCGCCATGCCGGCCTTGTTGTCGCGCGTCAGGCCCAGCAGGCTGTACAGGTCCCAACCCACCTTGCGGCGGCGGTCGATGAAGGGCGAGACCCACTCGCGCGGGTAGTAGGCATATTCTTCGGTGTGCTGGCGCGCTTGTTCCGGGTCGGTGTGCACGGCCAGGATGGCATCGGACAAGTCCTGGCGCGCCTGGCCGGTCAGCACGTACACCTTCCAGGGCTGGGTATTCGTACCGGAAGGCGCGCGCGCCGCCACTTCCAGGATCCGTTCCAGGTCTTCGCGCGCCACCGGCTTGTCGAGGAAGGCGCGGATCGAACGGCGCGAGGTGATGGCGGCATCGACCGCTTCTTGCTGTGGGTTGGAAATCATCGTTTCTCCTTGTTGACGACGAATGCGACACCCGCGACGGCCACCGCCATGCCGGCCAGCCCGAGCGGGCCGAGGGCCTCGCCGAACAGCAGCCAGGCCATGATGGCGGTGGTGGGCGGGGTCAGGTAGAGCAGGCTCGTGACTTCGGTGGCGGCGCTGCGGCTGATCAGGCGGAACAGCAGGAAGATGGCGCCGATCGACAGCGCGAACACCGACCACAACAAGGCGCCGACGAAGTGGACATTCCACTCCACCGTCGCCAGCGGCAGGTCGAATTCCTCGAACAGCAGCGCCAGCGGCAACAGCGCCGCCACGGTCGCGCCGAACTGGATCACGGTGCCGGTACGCAGATCGAACTGCGGGCAGTAGCGCTTCTGGTACATGGTGCCGGCGGTAATCGACAGCAGCGCCAGCACGCAATACACGATCGGCAAGGCCGACAGGTGCGCCAAATCGAGCTTGGCGTACACGACCAGCGCCACGCCCGCCAGGCCCAGCGCCAGCCCGAGCCACTGGCGCGGACGCACCCGCTCGCCGATCAGCGGCGCCGCCACGGCGGTCAGGATAGGCTGCATGCCGACGATCAGGGCCGACAGGCCGGCCGGCATGCCGATCTTGATCGCGCTCCAGACGCCGCCCAGGTAACCCGCCTGCAGCAAGAGGCCGGCCACAGCGACATGCAGGATGCGCCCGCCCGGCCAGGGCGCGCGCCAGATCAGCACGATGGGAACCAGCACCAGCAGCACGCCCAGGCAACGCAGGATCAGGAAGGTGAGCGGCGGCGCATACGGCAGGCCGTACTTGGCGGCGATGAAACCGGTACTCCACAAGACCACGAAGAACAGCGGCAGCGGCGCCAGCCAGCGCTGGGCCTGGCGCGAAGGTGCGGTCGTCTCGGACATGGCGGCGGAAGGTGGTGGGCGAGATGGCATGAAAGACAAGTCTAGCATGCCTGCCCATCCAAATTTGCGTAGCAGAAAAATCCTCACGCACGATAGGTACGATGGCAGAGGCCTCATTTTTATTGTTGAGAAGTATTTCATCCGATGCAAGAACACAACAAAGCCGGCCGGGATGGTGCGTCGCACCAAAAACGCTTGACCTGCTCGCCAAAGTGAGGAAAAATTCGCTCTGTTGCGGTGCACAATCCTTCCGATGCACCGGCCAGCTTCCCGCTTCACCGGTCCAGGTAGTCTTCCTGAGCAGTATTCTTAAGCAGCATTCACCCTATAACGTCTTGTTTGGAGAACCCTATGTTTGCAATCCCAGAGCAGTTCTCGAATGCCACCAAAGCAAACCTCGAATCGCAATTCGCCCTGATGTCGTCGCTGACCTCGAAGACCTTCGAAAGCATGGAGAAGCTGGTTGAACTGAACATCAACACGGCGCGCGCCACCCTGTCGGACAGCTCGAGCGCCGCTCGCCAGCTGCTGGCCGCCAAGGACCCGCAGGAATTCTTCCAGCTGTCCGCCGCCCAGGCCCAGCCGAATGCCGAAAAAGCCCTGACCTACAGCCGCCAGCTGGCCTCGATCGCCAGCGGCACCGGCGCCGAGTTCTCGAAAGCCGCCGAAGGCCAGATCGTCGAAGCCAACCGCAAGGTCATCGCCCTGGTCGACGAAGTGAGCAAGAACGCCCCGGCCGGTTCGGAAACCTTCGTGGCCGCCGTCAAGACCGCGATCAGCAACGCCAACGCCGGCTACGAGCAGTTCAGCAAGACCACCAAGCAGGCTGTCGAAGCGATCGAAAGCAACATGAACGCCGCGATCTCGCAGTACTCGAACGTGGCTGCCAAGGCACCGGCTGCTGCTGCCAACACCGCAGCGGCTGCCGCAGCGTAAGCATTCAGCAGTAGTAAAAGACGGGGCCGGTTGACGATGTCAGCCGGCCCCGTTTGTCGTTTACAGATCGTTGGCGTATCCCGTACGGTGGGGTCCTTGATGCCGGGGGCATTAAGGACAAAGTGCCCACGCGGATGTTTGCGCCGTGTTGGCGCTCGAGCGCGGCGTTGATGTGTGCGGTCCTGGTCAGGGTTCGCGGTATGGCCCGGGACATGTTTGCGGCATGCGACCTGATCGGTTTTAATGCCGCTAACAAAGCGCTAACTTCCGCGTGGGCACGGTGTGCCCACCTTACGGTCGCTACTTGTGGCTACAGGAACTACCTCTGATCTTCACCTATTCCCCCAGGTATGCCGCTTGCACCCGCGGATCGTGCAGCATATCCTGCGCATTCCCCGTCATCGTGATCGTCCCCGACTCCATCACATACCCCCGGTGCGCCGCCTGCAGCGCCAGTTTCGCATTCTGCTCGACCAGCAACATCGTGATCCCCTGCGCCGACACATCACGGATCACCTCGAAGATCTTCTCCACCATGATCGGCGCCAGCCCCATCGACGGCTCATCCAGCAGCAGCAGGGTCGGATGGCACATCAACGCGCGCGCCATGGCCAGCATCTGCTGCTCGCCGCCCGACAAGGTCCCGGCCAGCTGCGCCGAACGTTCCTTCAGGCGCGGAAACACCGCATACCACTTCTCGATATCCGCCTCGATCCCGGCCTTGTCGTCGCGCGTATAGGCGCCCATCAACAAATTCTCGTGGATCGTCATGCGCGTGAACACGCCTCGCCCTTCCGGCACCATGGCGAGTTTGCGCTGCACCAGGCGGAAGGACTGGCTGCCGGTCAGCGGCTCGCCGAGGTAGGAAATCCGCCCATCCACCTTGGCCGTCGGCAGCGTGCCGGTGATCGCCTTCAGGGTCGTGGTCTTGCCGGCGCCGTTCGCGCCGATCAGGGTCACCAACTCGCCTTTACCCACTTCCAGGTCGACGCCCTTGACCGCCTTGATGCCGCCATAGGCCACTTGCAGGCCCTCGATTTTCAGGATGCTGCCGCTCATCAGTGGGCCCCTCCCAGGTAGGCTGCGATCACCGCCGGATTCTTCTGGATCTCGGACGGCAAGCCTTCGGCGATGCGCTTGCCGTACTCGAGCACGGTAATGCGGTCGCACAGGCCCATCATCAGTTTCACGTCGTGCTCGATCAGGAGCACGGTCTTGCCTTCGTTCTTGATCTTCACCAGCAGCTCGCGCAGGGCCAGCTTCTCGGTGGCGTTCATGCCGGCCGCCGGTTCGTCCAGCGCCAGCAGCTGCGGGTCGGTGGCCAGGGCGCGCGCGATTTCCAGGCGGCGCTGGTCGCCATACGACAGGAACTTCGCCGTGCGATGAGCAAAGCGCCCGATGCCGACGAAATCCAGCAGTTCCTGGGCCCGGGCGCGGATCGCCGCTTCTTCCTCGCGCGCCGCCTTGTGGCGGAAGATGGCGCCGAACACGCCCTGCTTCGTGCGCACGTGGCGGCCTACCATCACGTTTTCCAGCGCGCTCATTTCGCCGAACAGGCGGATGTTCTGGAAGGTGCGCGCAATCCCCGCCTTCGCCACCGCATGCGGCGCCGATGGCGAATACGGTTGACCGGCCAGCTCGAAGGTGCCGCTATCGGGCTGGTACAGCCCGGTGATGACGTTGAAGAAGGTGGTCTTGCCGGCGCCATTCGGGCCGATCAGGCCGACGATCTGGCCGCGTTCCACCTGGATCGCGACGTCGGTCAGCGCCTGCAGGCCGCCGAAGCGCTTGTTGACGCCGGAGATATTCAACAGGACCTCGCTCATGCCGCCGCCTCCTCTTCTTCTTCGCGCGCCAGGGCCGCGTTCGGGCGTTCTTCCTTGTTCGGCGAGGGCCACAGGCCGGCCGGACGGATCAGCATGATCAGCACCAGGGCCAGGCCGTACAGCGCCTGGCGCAGCACTTCGGCTTCGACCAGCTTTTCGCCGAACAGGGCAACCTGCGCCGGCTCGACCACGTGGCGCAGGATTTCCGGCAAGGCCGCCAGCAGCACGCCGCCCAGCACCACGCCCGGGATGTGGCCGATGCCGCCCAGCACCACCATCGCCAGCACGGCGATCGACTCGGTCAGCGAGAACGATTCTGGAGAAACGAAACCCTGGAAGGCGCCGAACATGGCCCCCGCCACGCCGCCGAACGAGGCGCCCATCGAGAACGCCAGCAACTTCACGTTACGGGTATTGATGCCCATCGCCTTGGCCGCGATCTCGTCTTCGCGGATCGCCACCCAGGCCCGGCCCAGGCGCGAATGCTGCAAGCGGCTGGTGATGAAGATGGTGGCGATGCACAGCCCCAGGAACAGGAAATAGTAGGCGTTCACCGACGGCATGCCGTAGCCGCCGATGTACACCGTCGACTGCGAACCCGCTTCCCCGGCCAGCGACACGCCGAAGATGCGGATCGGGTCGACCATGTTGATTCCCTGCGGACCGTTCGTAAAATTGATCGGCTCGATCAGGTTGTTCATGAAGATGCGGATGATCTCGCCGAAGCCGAGCGTGACGATGGCGAGGTAGTCGCCGCGCAGTTTCAGCGTGGGCGCGCCGAGCAGCGCGCCAAAAAAGGCGGCCACCAGCGCCGCCAGCGGCACGATCGCCCACACCGACAAATGGATGCCGTTTTGCCGGATCTCTTCGCCGAACAGGGTTGTCAGCCATTCCCCCAGCGCCGGATAGTTATAGACCAGCGATTCGAGCAGGGCCGCGAACTGCGGCGAGGCGAACAGCCCGGTCAGATAGGCACCAACGGCAAAGAAGGCGATATAGCCGAGGTCGAGCAGGCCGGCAAAGCCGACCACGATGTTCAGGCCCAGGGCCAGCATGATGTACAGCAGCGCCAGGTCGATGATGCGGACCCAGGAATTGCCGTACTGCGAAGCGAAGAAGGGAAAGGCGATCATCAGGGCCAGCAGCAGGGCCATGTTGATGCGCGCCCGGCGCGGCTGGTGCTGGAGGTCGAAGGTAATCAAGGACATATCGACTCCTCACGCACGGTCGGCCACGCGCTCGCCCATGATCCCGGACGGACGCACGGTGAGCACCAGGATCAGCACCACGAAGGCGAAGATGTCCTGGTAATGGCTGCCGAGGAAGCCGCCGGTGAGGTCGCCGATGTAGCCGGCGCCCAGCGCTTCGATGATGCCGAGCAGAAGACCGCCGATCATGGCGCCGTAGATATTGCCGATCCCGCCCAGCACGGCGGCGCAGAAGGCCTTCAGGCCCGGCAGCACGCCCATGGTGAAGGAAATCGTGGCGTAGTTCGCGCCCCACATCACGCCGGCCACGGCCGCCAGTGCGGCGCCGATGGCGAAGGTGGCGACGATCACGCGGTTCGAATCGACGCCCATCAGGCTGGCGACGCGAGGGTTTTCCGCCACCGCGCGCATCGCCCGCCCCATCTTGGTGCGTTCAACCAGCAGCACGAGTGCAACCATGGAAATGGCCGCCAGCGCCAGCAACAGCACCTGGGTTTGCGAAATCATGGCGCCGCCAATCATGATCGGGTCCGAGGACAGCACTTGCGGGAAAGGCAGCGGGTTGCGGCCCCAGAACGGCATGGCCATGACAAACGTCTGGAGCAGGATCGAGACGCCGATGGCGGTGATCAAGGGCGCCAGGCGCGGCGCATTGCGCAGGCGGCGGTAAGCTACGCGCTCGATCAGCACGTTGACCAGTATCGCCACGGGAATGGCGCCGAGGATGGCAATGGCCAGCTGCAGGTAGCCGGGCAAGCCGGGGAAATGACTTTCCAGGGCATGCAGGATCGAGAGGCCGACCATGGCGCCGATCATCAACACGTCGCCATGGGCGAAGTTAATCAGGTTCAGTACCCCGTAGACCATCGTGTACCCAAGCGCGACCAGTGCATACATGCTGCCTAGCACCAGCCCGTTGAGTATCTGCTGGACAAAAGTCTCCATCGTTTCGCTGTCTCTTTCTTTTGATAACAAAAACGGCACGTCGGGAATCCCGAAGTGCCGCTCTTTGGCTTGACGTCGTTTTACCTGGCAAAGACGGTGCAATCTTTATGCCAGCAGGGTTAATGCCAGCAAGGTCAAACAGTTGCCACGACAAAAATTCCGAGCGTCGCCATCATAGCCAGCTTTTTGAAAAACGAACAACGGAAATCGTCGCAGCCATCGGTGCTATCGCAGGAATTTACGCTACCTCGGCGCGCACGCCGTCCAGGCCCTTCGGCAGCGGGAAGGTCACGTTCTCTTCCACGCCCTCGAGCGCGCGTACGCTGGCCGCACCAAGGGCCTTCAGGCGGTCGATGACGGCCTGCACCAGCACCTCGGGCGCCGAGGCGCCGGCCGTGACGCCGATGCGCTTCTTGCCTTCGATCCAGGACGCTTCGATCTTGGTAGCGTCGTCGACCATGTAGGCCGGCGTGCCCATCTTCTCGGCCACTTCGCGCAGGCGGTTCGAGTTCGAGCTGTTCGGGCTGCCGACCACGACCACGACCTCCACCTGCGGTGCCATGAACTTCACGGCTTCTTGGCGGTTGGTGGTGGCGTAGCAGATGTCGCCCTTCTTCGGCTCGATGATGTTCGGGAAGCGGCGCTTCAGGGCGGCGATGATTTCCAGGGTGTCGTCCACCGACAGCGTGGTCTGCGAGACATAGGCCAGCGCTTCCGGATTGGCGACCTGCAGCTTTTCCACGTCATCGACGGTTTCGACCAGGTGCATGCCCTCTTCGGCCTGGCCCATGGTGCCCTCGACTTCCGGGTGGCCGTCGTGGCCGATCATGATGATCTCGGCGCCCTGCTTGCGCATCTTCGACACTTCCACGTGCACCTTGGTCACCAGCGGACAGGTAGCATCGAAAATCTTCAGGCCGCGCGACTCGGCTTCGGCACGCACCGCTTTCGACACGCCATGGGCCGAGAACACCAGGGTGTTGCCGGCCGGGACATCGTCGAGCTCTTCGATGAAGATGGCGCCCTTGTTGCGCAGATCGGCCACGACATAGGCGTTGTGGACGATTTCGTGGCGCACGTAGATGGGCGCGCCGAACTGCGACAGGGCGCGTTCGACGATCTCGATGGCACGGTCGACGCCGGCGCAAAAGCCGCGCGGCTGGGCAAGCAGAATCTCGTTTTCCATAACTTTTCCTTTTACAGGACCGACAGCAGTTTTACTTCGAATTGCAGGGACTGGCCGGCCAGCGGGTGGTTGAAGTCGAACAGCGCGGCATCCTCACCCATTTCGCGCAGCATGCCGGCAAAGCGGCCGCCGCCGGGCGCGGCGAAGTCGACCAGGTCGCCCGCCTTGTAGTCGGCGTCCGGCACCGAGTTTTCGTCTAGCGTGGCTTTCGACACCCACTGGATCAGCTCCGGGTTGCGCTCGCCAAAGGCATCCGCGGCGCTCAGGGTAAAGGTCTTGTGCTCGCCTTCCGCCATGCCGAGCAGGCGTTCTTCGAGGAAAGGCGCCAGCTGGTTCTGGCCCAGCATCAGGGTCGCGGGATTGGTGCCGAAGGTGGTGACGATGTCGGTACCATCGGCGCTGGAAAGACGGTAATGCAGGGTCAGGTAAGCCGATTCGGTAACGACGGCCGGGGAAGCGTTGGACATGTTCTTGGAAGTGACGGACACGATGACGGACAAGGCGCTATTGTAAGGCACTGCCGCCCTTCCCGCCGCCGGGCGCTGCTTTTTTCGGCAGCAAATGCGCCGCGCGAGGTACCTTGCCCTGTTTTCTCGGCTACCTCTGGGTCGTATTCGATGCCCGCAAGCAGAGCTGGCACGGCAAGCTTGCCGATACCGTGGTCGTGCGGCGCAAAGCGGGGATGTCGGAGCAGGTGCGTTTCGAGAAGCCCTTGAACGAACCCGCCGGCTGAGGACACCGTTCCATCGACAGGGCGCAGTACGCATATTGCGCCCTGCCATGCCTGATGCTACCGTTGCTCCGCGCGGCCGCCTGGCCGCCTTTCCGGAGCTGGGTAATGGTCGATGAAACGCACTATGAATATGCAGGATTCTGGATTCGCGTTGCCGCGGCCGTGATCGATTCCATCCTGGCCGTGTTCATCACCATCCCCTTGTTACTGGCCGTGTATGGCCGCGATTACTGGGTGAGCGAACGCTTTATCCAGGGTCCGGCCGACTTCCTCATTTCCTATGTATTGCCTGCGATTGCGGTCATCGCCTTCTGGATCGCGCGCGGCGCCACCCCGGGCAAGATGCTGCTCTCCACGCAGGTGGTGGATGCCAGGACTGGCGCGAAGCCCACGGCCGGCCAGTCGATCGGACGGTATCTCGGCTATTACGTCTCGACCATCCCGCTTGGCCTGGGCCTGCTGTGGGTGGCCATTGATCCGAAAAAACAGGGATGGCACGACAAGCTGGCCGGTACGGTCGTGATCCGGCGCAAGCAAACGACGCAGCCCGTGTCGTTCACGCGCCAGCCCTGAATCGCGACGCACGTCGCCGACATCAGCGTCAGATCAGCACCGCCTTTTGCACGCTGCCCATAATGCGTGGCGGCGAGTCGTGCAGCCCCCCGCCCTGCCGCGGCGGGCGCCGGCCGCCTCCCCTTCCTTCATGGTACAAGGAGCAACATGGGTATCAACGACTGGCCGGAACAGGACCGGCCGCGCGAACGGCTGGCGCGCGAAGGCGCGGTAGCGCTGTCGAATGCGGAACTGCTGGCGATCTTCCTGCGCGTGGGTGTACGCGGGTGCAACGCCGTGGAACTCGGCCAGCACATGCTCGAACACTTCGGTTCGCTGCAGCGCCTGCTGCATGCCACGCCGCAGGAGTTTTCAGAGGTGAATGGCCTGGGCATGGCCAAGTATGCCCAGCTGCAGGCGGTGATGGAACTGTCGCGCCGGGCGATTGCCGAGCAACTCTTCCGCCAGGCCCTGTGCTCGCCGGATGTGGTGAAGAACTACCTGCGCGGCAAGTTCGGACTGCAGGCCTACGAATCCTTCGTGGTGCTGTTCGTCGACGTCAAGAACCGCCTCATCGATGCACAGGAAATGTTTCGCGGTACGCTGACGCATACCAGCGTCTACCCGCGCGAAGTGGTCAAGGCGGCCCTGCGCCGGAATGCCGCCGGCGTCATGCTGGCCCACAACCACCCGTCGGGCGAATGCGCGCCCAGCGAGGCCGACCTCAGCCTGACCCATGCCCTGGTCCAGGCACTGGCCCTGATCGATGTGCGCGTGCTCGACCATTTCGTGGTGGCCGGGACCCAGGTACATTCGTTTGCCGAACACGGGCAGCTGTGACGGCTGTGCACTACCGCCGTCACTTCACATCCGCGTTACTTGCGCAGCAGCGCCTCGAACTTGCCCTGGTCGAGGAACTTCGTGTAGCCGCTGATCGTGGCGGACACCTCGGCATTCGACATCAATTCCATCATCGCCACTTCGCCCAGCGAACGGAAAGCGGAGAGCATGCCCTGGCTGCCTTCGGCCTGCATGACTGCGCGCGTTTGTTCGGTGCAATTCTCGGTCAGCAGGCGGGTCACCAATTGGGCCATGCCCCTGTCGGCATCGTTACGGGTGGCCGGGGTGACCGTGGTGAGCTTGTTCATTTCCGGATGGGCCGACATCGAGATAAAGATCCAGCGCGCCAAGTCCGTACGATCCTTGCCGTTGGTACTGCTCTTCAGGCATTCGCCGAGCTGGTTGGTGGCAGGATTGGCCATGGCGGCCTGGGAAGTGAAAAATGCCAGACCCAGGAACAGACTCGGAAGGATGCGCATACGCCGCTTTCTTTATCAAAAAGGAATTTAAAAGTGGCATTACTTTAACATTTTGCGTTTTGGAAACACAAGCCATGTTGTTGGCAATCGACAGCGAGCATCGTTGGTAGCTACGGCCTCACTGTTCAGTTAACCGCATGAAAACAAGGCGCTAGCCCTGTTTTTACAATTGTTAAATCTGATGGAGCAATCAAGACACCATTGTTTTTCGCAAGTGATTGATTCCGCGATGGTTTTCACGCTATACTCTCGTTTTTCCGAATTCGGAAGTTTATTCTTAAGGAGTGCGCTATGGCACGTGTCTGCCAAGTTACTGGCAAGGGAGTTATGGTTGGCAACAACGTCTCCCACGCAAACAACAAAACGAAACGCCGTTTCCTGCCTAACCTGCAGAACCGTCGCATCTACGTCGAATCCGAAAACCGTTGGGTCTCGCTGCGTTTGTCGAACGCCGGCCTGCGCGTTATCGACAAGCTGGGCATCGACGCCGTTCTGGCCGACATGCGCGCTCGTGGCGAAAAAGTCTAATTAGGGGAGCTATCATGGCAAAAACTGGCCGCGACAAAATCAAGCTGGAATCGACCGCAGGTACTGGTCACTTCTACACCACCACCAAGAACAAGCGCACGATGCCGGCGAAGATGGAAATCATCAAGTTCGACCCGAAAGCACGCAAGCACGTTCCGTACAAGGAAACCAAGATCAAGTAATCGATCCTGGTTCAGTACAAGAAAAGCCGCCCACGCAAGTGTGCGGCTTTTTTGTTGCCCGTTGCGCCCGCTGCGGGTAAGGCTACGGGCGAAAAAAAGAGCGGGCAAGCCCGCTCTTCTTCCTGAACGCTTGTAGAGCGCTTATGCCTTGTTGGCGCGCTTGCGGGCCACGACGCCGGCGCCCAGCATGGCAATGCCGAACAGGGCCAGCGAACCCGGCTCCGGTACTTCGGTCGCCAGCTTGAACTGGCCATTGTTCGAGAACAGGAAGTATTCGCCTGGCTTGTTGGCGTAGGTACCCTTGGTACAGCCCTTGCCCTTGAAGCCGGAGAATTCGCAGACCAGTTCGCTCACCAGGACCGCGTCCGGCCTGGCCACATTGTTGGCATTGGTGAAAGCGAACGACAGGATGGACTCGGTCGACAGGTCTTTGCCTTTGCCGTCGAAGAAATACCCGGCCTTGATGGCACCGACGTCGGCCGACGCCAGCACACTGACCTGGCCATTCCCGGTTGGCCGGCCGCTTGCATCCACCAGGCCGCCACCGCCGGCCAGCACATTGAACTTGGCGATTTCGGTGCCCAGGTTGGCCCCATAGACGCCCGCGGTCGAGCCATATTCCCCGTCGACCGGGTTCTGGTACATCGTGATGGTACCGCCGGTAAACGCAAAGGCGCCATTGAAGGTGCCGGTACCGGAGGCCTGGAAGACGGCGCTGATATTGCCGCCTGCATACTTCACCGGGAACAGCGCGGCTTTGCTGTCGGCTTGCGTGATGTTGAAAACAGCGTGCTCGACGAACGTGAAGGAACCCGTGCCGTTCGGAGTCAGCTGGATGAAGGCATTGCCGTTCACATCCAGGTATTCGTTGATCTTGTGGCCACTGGCAAAACCGCCGCCATTCGGATTGAAGACCCAGTCGTTCATGACTGCGCTATTGACGGCAGCATTGGCATTGGCAAATGACAGGGCCAAGGCAGCGGTGCAGGCTAGCTTGTTCAGAAATTTCATAATTAGCTCTTTATCGATGGAAATCGGTTTTGCGAATACGAAATGAGAAGCAAGTCCTGTGCCATAAATATATTTACGATTGGAATCAATTACTTGTAGGAATCCTGTCTGTCCCAATCACAGCGGTTGTAAAGAAACTCGACAGTATGCACGCAGATTGCATACGCACCGTGGCTACAAAATAAATAACAACGGCTCCCGCAGGAGCCGTTGTCGATAACGCAGAAAGGCGTTTATGCGTAGCTACGCAGGCGCATCGAGAACTCCTGCAGCGACTTGATGCCCGAGGCTTCGGCACGCGTGCACCAGTCTTGCAGTTGCTGCAGCAGCTGGTCGCGGGTCGAATGCGAACGCTCCCAGATGGCGCCGAGTTCCACACGCATCTGGTGCATGGTCTCCAGCGCCTTGCTGTGCTTGAACAGCTCGATCAGCTGGGCTTTTTGCGACAGTTCCAGCTTGCCCGGCTCGCGCTGCAGCAGCTTGCGCGACGATTTCAGGAAGCGCGCTTCCAGCTCGGCCTTGTGCTTCAGGTGCTCGAATTCCTCGTGGAAGGCGTGCTTGACCGACTTGGCGTACTTGGCCATCACATCGTAGCGGTTGGTGATCACCGACTGCAGGGTTTCCAGGTCGGCAACAACCTTGTCCTTGGCCAGCTTCGGCTTCGGTGCGACTTTCTTCACCTTTGCCAACCCAACCATTTCCATAGCGCGGATGTAGGCCCAGCCGAGGTCGATTTCATACCACTTGCTCGACAGCTTGGCCGAGGTGGCATAGGTATGGTGGTTGTTGTGCAGCTCTTCGCCACCGATCAGGATGCCCCACGGGAAGATGTTGGTGGCCGCATCGTTGCAATCGTAGTTGCGGTAGCCCCACCAGTGGCCCAGGCCATTGATGATGCCGGCCGCGGTAATCGGAATCCACAGCATCTGGATGGCCCAGATGGTGATGCCGATCACGCCGAAGAGCACGAAATTAATGACCAGTAGCGCCGAGACGCCGGCCCAGCTATACCGGGTGTAGAGATTGCGCTCGATCCAGTCGTCCGGCGTGCCGTGACCGTATTTTTCCAGCGTTTCCTTGTTCTTGCTCTCGGCGCGATACAGCTCCGCGCCTTCCAGCAGCACTTTCTTGATGCCGCGGGTTTGCGGGCTGTGCGGATCTTCCTCGGTATCGCACTTGGCGTGGTGCTTGCGGTGGATGGCGGCCCATTCCTTGGTCACCTGGCCCGTGGTCATCCACAGCCAGAAGCGGAAGAAGTGGCTCGGGATCGCATGCAATTCCAGGGCGCGGTGCGCCTGGTGACGGTGCAGGTAGATGGTGACGCCGGCGATGGTGATGTGCGTCACCACCAGCGTGTAGATCACGACTTCCCAGGGACTCAGGCCGACGAGGCCGGTGGTCATGAATTCCAGCACAGAATGCAGGATATTGCTAAAGGTCATTACTGCTCCAAGTTAAGGTCAGACTGTACTGCGCGCCGATCTTTCTGTGAGGCAGTCGCGCGAGGCAGCGCGCACGCGCCGGCCAAACAACCCCGCATTCTACGCACTTTCTCATGACGCACGGCACGAACAACGCATATAAATGCGCTTCTTTACCTAACGTGCGCCATCCTGTTAGTGAATATGCATTAGGTCTGTTGCGCTGGAGGCGGATTCTGCGGTGGCAGGCCGAGACGGATGGCGCCGGCATGCACCAGCGCATAGATGTTCCGGTTCACGGCCGAGATCACACCCCCGCTGCCCTTCTCCGGATCGACGATCGAGAAGCCGAGTTCAAGCTCGTAGCCATGCGGCCCGAAAGCGTTCAGTTGCACTGAAGGCGCCGGCTCGGCCACCACGCGCTCGACCTCGTCGGCCTGGCGCGCCAGCAGCGTCATCACCGCGTTCAGGTCGCTGTCGTAGGCGACCGTGATCTTCGTGTTCAGGCGCACCGCTCGGTTCGTGCCCGACTGGTTCGTTACGACACCGGTGATCAGCATTTCGTTCGGCAGCAAGGTCTGCGTACCGTCGAGCGCCTGCAGCACGGTGTAGCGGGTATTGATGCGCGCCACGCGGCCGGAATACTTGTCGACGGCAATCGGATCGCCGATCGACAGGCTGCGCTCGAACAGGATGATGAAGCCAGACACATAGTTACTGGCAATACGCTGCATGCCGAGACCGAGGCCGACACCGAGCGCGCCGCCGAACACCGACAAGACCGTCAGGTCGAGCCCGACCAGGCCCAGGCTGACCAGCACCGACACCAGGATCAAGATCGCCCGCCCCATGCGCGCCAGCACCACGCGCAGCGAGGTGTGCATGCCCTCGAGGCGCATCAGGCGCTCTTCCAGCGCGGCGCCGGCCCACAGGGCCAGCATCATTAGGACGACGACGGAGACCACTGCTTGCAGGATCGCCAGCAGCGAAGCGGAGTTCTTGCCGAGTGGGATTTGGCGATTCTCGAGGAAATGCAAGATGTCCGGCCACTGGCCGGTGAGATACAGCGCAACACCAACCCAGACCACCAGCGCCAGCACCTTCTCGAAGGTCTGCAGCGCGGTGCCGAGCGGGCCACGCCGCGCGAACACCCGCCGCAGCAGGTAGAACACCATGCGGATCAGGGCCATCGACGCGAACAGCGGCAAGGCCACGGCCAGCAGGTGCACGTTCTGGTAGCGGGCCAGGATGAGCTTTGCAAGCCACACCCCCGCCGTGATCAGGAGCGGCGCCAGCACGCGGCCGAAACTTTCGACACCGAGGCGGCGAATCGCCCCGGCGTTGTCGTCCTCGTGCAGCCAGCTGCGCCGGATCAGGCGCGCCAGCAGCAGGCCGACCAGCACCGCAGCCACGATCGCCAGCGCCTGCCACAGGATGCGCGGGTTACTGATGTCCTCGAGCAGGTCCTGCAGCAGGTCGGTCAGCGGCATCGTTTGCACGTTGTGATTTACTCCGCGTCGGCTTCAGGCGCGGCCGCCTTCGGCGCCTTGGCGGCCATCGGCTTGCGCTCCAGCACGGCGGCGAAAAAGCCGTCGGTCTGGTGCTTGTGCGGCAAGAGCTTCAGGTAATCGCCCATTTCCAGGTCGATCTTTTGCTCGGCCAGCACCTTGTTCATCGGCACCAGCTCGAAGTCCGGGTGCGACGCCAGGAACTGCTCGACGATGACGTCGTTCTCTTCGTTCAGCAGCGAGCAGGTGGCGTACACCAGGCGGCCGCCGCCCTTCAGCAGGCGCGCAGCGCCGTCGAGGATCGACGCTTGTTTCTCTTGCATCTCGGCCACGGCGCCTTCCGGCTGGCGCCATTTCACGTCCGGGTTACGGCGCAGGGTGCCCAGGCCCGAGCATGGCGCGTCGACCAGCACGCGGTCGATCTTGCCGGCCAGGCGCTTGATCTTGGCGTCGCGCTCGTGCGCGATCAGCACCGGGTGCACGTTCGACAGGCCGCTGCGCGCCAGGCGCGGCTTCAGCTTCGACAGGCGCTTTTCCGACACGTCGAAGGCGTACAGGCGGCCGGTGTTGCGCATGGTCGCGCCCAGGGCCAGGGTCTTGCCGCCGGCGCCGGCGCAGAAATCGACCACCATTTCGCCGCGGCGCGCGGCCAGGATCTGGGCCAGCACCTGGCTGCCCTCGTCCTGCACCTCGATCGCGCCTTCCTTGAACAGCGGCAGGCCTTGCAGGTTCGGCTTTTTCTTGACGCGCAGGCCAAGCGGCGAATACGGGGTCGGCTCGGCCACGATCGGCGCTTCGGCCAGCTTGGCGATGACTTCGTCGCGGTTCGCCTTGATGGCATTCACGCGCAGGTCGAGCGGCGCCGGGGTATTCAGCACGGCGGCCAGCTCCTGGGCTTCGCCTTCGCCGAACTGGGCGACGAGCTTGTCGTACAGCCACTGCGGCATGTTGGCGCGCGCCAGTGGCGGCAGCAAATTGCGGTCGATTTCCTTGATGCGGTTCAGGAAGGCGGTTTCGTCTTCGCTCAAGCCGCCGAGGGCGTCGATGCCGACGGTTTCCGACAGGCCCAGCAGGGCCAGGCGGCGCATCGACGGCGTGCCGCCGGTGCCGCCGAAATCGGTAAAGAAGGTCTTGTTGCGCAGCACGGCGTACACCGCTTCGGCAACCACGCCGCGTTCGCGCGGGCCGAGACGCTGGTGGTCCTTGAAGTAGCGCGACAGGGTAACGTCGGCCGGGGCCGTAAAGCGCAAGATCTCGCGCAGCACCTCTTCGGTGTTGCCGAGAATTGCTGGTGGCAATCTCATGGAATTCCTTGAATCAGATACGTATAAAAATCAGGCGGGCTGCGCGATGCGCACGCCGCCTTGTTCGATGCTCAGCCTGTCCTCGATGAACAGGCGAACGGCGTAGGGATACAGCTTGTGTTCTTCGGCCAGCACGCGCGCTGCCAGGCTGTCTTCGGTGTCGCCAGGCAGCACGGGCACGCGCGCCTGGGCCACCATCGGGCCGTGGTCCAGCTCGGCGGTGACGAAATGCACCGTCGCGCCATGCTCGCGCTCGCCGGCTTCCAGTGCCTTGCGGTGCGTGTCCAGCCCGGGATAGGCCGGCAGCAGCGAAGGATGGATGTTCAGCATGCGTCCTTCGTAATGGGCCACGAAGGGCGCCGTCAGGATGCGCATGAAGCCGGCCAGAACCACCAGGTCAGGGGCAAAGCGGTCGATTTCGTGCTGCAGGGCGGCGTCGAAACTGGCGCGGTCCGGGTAGTTCATGCTTGGCACCACGGCGGTCGGGATACCGTGCGCCGCGGCAAACGCGAGGCCGCCTGCGTCGGCCCGGTTGCTGATCACTGCCGCCACCCGCGCCGGCCAGCCTTCCGACCGGGCCGCCCGCACGACCGCTTCCATGTTGCTGCCGCGGCCGGAGATGAGGATGACGATGTTTTTCATAGCGCGCATTGTACCGTATGCGCGTGGCGCAACTGTGGTATGGAAAAGCAGGAATCGGCCTCGACCGGCCGATTACAGACTGGATGAAGGGCCGGATTCCAGGCCGGCCGCGTCGATCTCGAAGGAATAGAAAACGCGGAAGGGAACACGTTTCTCGGCCCAGAATTCGGCCGTGTCGCGGAACACGTCGAGCAGGGTTTCGCGTGCTTCCTTGTCGAACTTTTGCGTATTGGGCAATTGCTCCAGTACGACGAGGAAGCCCGGTTGGGGACCGGCGCCGTGGATCGTTTCAGTCAGCGTGGTACGCAGGGCGTCGAAATTCTTGCTGGAGGGTTTAGGAAAGTAAAATTGTTCGCCGATGCGGGCGCACACTTGCTGCTTGGTCAACGTGTTGGCGCAGTGCGCATACAGGAAATGGTGGCCCATGCGCGCCGCCTCTTCCTGCAGTTCCGGCACCCGATAGGCCCGAATGGACTGCACAAGATTGGACGGCACTCTCATCAACAAACTCATTTTTCCCTCAAGTCGACCTGGTGTAGTGGTTCGAATCGCCGGGGACTGCTCACCATGCACGCCCGGGCGGCAACGCTGCTCTCCTAAATCGTTTCCACGCGCCAATAAACCCTAATTTGTGTAAGGGTAACGTTTTGTAGTTACCGAAGCAACCCGAATGTGACTTTGCGGCCCAAAATTGAAAAAATCTGGCGCATTTCAGTCCGAATCCGCACGATTTGACGCGTTTTGTCATTCTGGCGCGGTAGGGCTGCTCTGCCGTTCGCTGTTACATTTTGTTGCTACGTAGATTGGTTTTACGCGGCCAGCAGGATTAACATACATCCGTGGATGAAAAAATCCGCCCTTACCAACAGCACCGGATGAACGAGGTTCAGCATGAACATGACAAGCAAACTGATGATTTCCGCCCTGGGTCTGTGCGCGCTGCCGCTCGCCCAGGCTGCCGACTTCGAGGATTTCGGCCGCGTGGTGCGGGTACAGCCGCGCGTCGAACAAATCCGCCAGCCGCGTCAGGAATGCCGCACCGAATACGTGCAGGTACCGGTCCAGCAGCAGCGCGGCGCCGGCGGCTCGGTGGTCGGCGGCATTGCCGGCGCCCTGCTGGGCAGCCAGGTCGGCAGCGGAAGCGGTAAAGTCGCCGCCGCCGCCGCCGGTGCGATCGCCGGCGCCGTGGTTGGCGACCGTGTCGAAAACAACGGCCGCAACTACGACCAGGGCGTGCAAGAACAGGCCGTGCGCCAGTGCCGCACCGTCGATTCCTTCGAATCGCGCACCACCGGCTATGACGTGACGTACGAATACCGCGGCCAGAACCACACCGCCTTCATGAGCCGTGACCCGGGCAACCGCATCCGCCTGCGCGTGTCGGTCGAGCCGGACCAGCAGTATTAATCAGTCATCGTTGTAGCTTAGTTGTATCGGCTCGGAGAACGCCCCCTCCTTCTCCGCGCCGCCTTCCAATCCCGTTGCGCTTGCGCAGCGGGAACCCCTCCCCCGATAATAGGCCGATTCAACAGGTCGCCCTATGCTCATCAAACGTAAATCCATCGAACTCGCCGAATCCTCGCGCCGGCCCGCACGCAAACCGAAATTCGCGCCCGTGACATTGTCCGAACAGGACGGCGTACGCTATCTCCACTTCGGCACCGAATGGGTGCAGGGCGCCATGCGCATCCGCAAACCGGATTGGCCGGAACTCGAATACGCGCAGCAGATGATGGCCTGGATGCTGTTCATCGAATCGCCGCGCCGTATCGCCCAACTGGGCCTGGGCGCCGCCACGCTGACCAAATTCTGCTACCGCCAGTTTCCGGACGCATTGGTAACCGCCGTCGAACTCAATCCTTCGGTGATCGCCATTTGTAACACCATGTTCAAACTGCCGCTTGAAGACGAGCGCTTCAATGTGCTGGAAATGGATGCGCTGGATTTCGTCGAGGACCCGGAAAACCACGGCGCCTTCGACGTGCTGCAATGCGATTTATATGATGCCACCGCCAAGGGTCCGGTACTCGACACGCCCGAGTTCTACCGCGCCTGCAGCGATTGCCTGGCGCCGGGCGGCATCATGACGGTGAACCTGTTCGGCGACCATCCGAGCTACAACAAGAACCTGAAGGCGATGAAATTCGCTTTCGACAAGGTGATTTGCCTGCCCGAAGTCCACGACGGCAACGTGGTGGCGCT
Organism: Massilia sp. BAP21; assembly: GCF_057801335.1. Lineage (NCBI taxonomy): Bacteria > Pseudomonadati > Pseudomonadota > Betaproteobacteria > Burkholderiales > Oxalobacteraceae > Massilia > Massilia sp. BAP21. The sequence goes on along the minus strand of NZ_CM173596.1, from coordinate 3,141,197 downwards.
ATGCTTCAAGAACGCGCCGCAACTCGACAGCGCGGCATTGGCCGCACGCGCGGCGCAGATCGTGGCCGCCACCAAATTGCCGGCCAAATCCTGGGTCAAAGGACTTCAAGCAGGCATCGAGGCATCGCGCTAACACGCATTGAACAGAGGGATCGATGAACGCCAACGCACCGCAAACCGCTTCCCTCCCCCGCCCGTCCCAGCGGCCGCGGCGCCTGGACCTGCAGGCGATCTTTTCCTGGTTGCTGGCTGACGGCATCGTCGAAAAAGACAAGGTCAAGGCCCATTTCGCCCAGGCCCAGGGCATTCTGAAAAACGCAGCCGGCTCGATGCATCCGCTCACCGCCGTCGCGCAATGCAAGCTGCTGTCGAACCAGCCGCCGCACCGCCTGCTGACGCTCGACATTCTCACCGAATGGTGCGCGGCCAAGGTCGGCCTGCCCTTCATTCGCATCGACCCATTAAAAATCGATTTCACCCGCGTGGCGGACGTGATGTCGGCCAGCTATGCGGCGCGGTTTAATATCCTGCCGGTCGACATGAGCGCCACGACGCTGACGGTGGCCACGGCCGATCCCTTCGCCATCGAATGGGAAAACGAGATCGCCAGGATTTCGCGCCGGCGCATCGAACTGGTGCTGGCCAATCCCCTGGATATTGCCCAATACATTTCCCAGTTCTTCAGCCTGGCCAAATCGATCCGCGACGCCAGCAAGACAAATGCGCAGGATGTCGCGCTGCGCAACAACTTCGAGCAACTGGTCGAGATGGGCAAGGCGAACAAACAGTTCGACGCCAACGACCAGCACATCGTCAACATCGTCGACTGGCTGTGGGGCTATGCCTTCGAGCAGCGCGCATCCGATATTCACCTGGAGCCGAAACGCGAATTCGCCGCGGTTCGTTTCCGCATCGACGGCGTGCTGCACCAGGTATACCAGGTGCCGGCCGCCGTCATGCTGGCGATGACTGCGCGCATCAAACTGCTGGGCCGCATGGACGTGATCGAAAAGCGCCGTCCGCAGGATGGCCGCATCAAGACCCGCACGCATAGCGGCCAGGAAGTCGAGTTGCGTTTGTCGACCATGCCGACCGCGTTTGGCGAAAAGCTGGTCATGCGCATTTTCGATCCGGAAGTGGTGGTCAAGACCTTGCCTGAACTCGGCTTCCCACCTGTCGATGCCCAGCGGTGGGATGCGCTGACGAATCGGCCGCACGGCATCATTCTCGTGACCGGCCCGACCGGTTCGGGCAAGACCACGACGCTGTACACGACCTTGAAGGCGCTGGCGACCAACGAGGTCAACGTGTGCACCGTGGAAGACCCGATCGAAATGGTCGAGGCTTCGTTCAACCAGATGCAGGTGCAGCCCGGTATCGATTTGTCGTTTGCCGATGGCGTGCGTGCGCTGATGCGGCAAGACCCGGACATCATCATGGTCGGCGAGATCCGCGACCTGGCCACGGCCGAGATGGCGATCCAGGCCGCGCTGACCGGACACCTGGTGCTGTCGACCCTGCACACCAACGATGCACCGTCCGCCATCATGCGCTTGCTGGAACTGGGCGTGCCGGATTACTTGCTGGAAGCGACCATGATCGGGGTGATGGCACAGCGCCTGGTGCGTACGCTGTGCTCGGAGTGCAAGGCGCCGGATGGCGAATTGAGCGACGACGTCTGGCAAAGTATCGGCGGCACGTGGAACTTGCCGAAGCCGGAGACGGTCTATCGGCCTATAGGATGTCCGGAATGCCGGCAGACCGGCTATCGCGGACGGACCGGCTTGTATGAGTTGCTGACGGTGTCGGAAGAATTCACGCAGCTGATCGGCGCGTCGGCGGATCTGGCGGCCTTGCGCCAGCAGAGTGTGCTCGACGGCATGAAGCCGCTGCGCATTGCCGGGGCGATGAAGATCATGGAGGGTGTGACCACGGCGGAGGAAGTGCTGAAGGTGACCTCGGCTCTGTCTGGCGGGTGATGCAAGTTACCTCTGGCGCAAATCAAAATCGCCGGCTATAATACTGCCTCTTTCGGGTCGTTAGCTCAGCTGGTAGAGCAGCGGACTTTTAATCCGTTGGTCGCAGGTTCGAATCCCGCACGGCCTACCACGAATTTAGCAGCAGCATTGAAGGCGTCATGAGTGATCATGGCGCCTTTTTTGTTTTGGATTTTGAGTTCATATTCGAATACGAATTAACTATAAAGCATGTGCTTCTTGAAGTATTTGTTTAACTGGATGAGTGAAATCGGATGCTGCTTGCGTTTTTCTTGACAATTACATCGCCCAATTCCAAATTCTCAGCCAAGACAACATTATTTGCAGTAAACAGCCCAATTATCGATCTGGAGAAATCCGCAGAAGTGATTCGCAAATTTTCCATCGTAAGCTCCGTTATACGCATATACTTGAAATGGCCATTTATAATGGGTGTCGAGCGTATAACGAGATTTTCAATATCTGTTGAGTACACATTTTTAGAGGTTGCCAACGGCCCTACTGTTAGCTCTTCCGAAGTCTCCTCTCCTGATAAATGCAATTCCGCACCTAGACGTGAAAAACTGCAATTTTCGATTGTAAGACGCTTGATCTTAGAAGATTCACAATTTAATCCATATTGCAATTGTGGCTTTGGCTCCTCAGACCCGTTAAATGTTACATGAGCTAGGACGATAGACTCGGCCTTAACCATTGACAGATCCAAGTTTGCATTTACCTCCTCAAAAACTGCTGCCCCAATCGTTGCACCTTCGAGCGTCAAACGATCAGAAAATATCGACTCCTTAAATTTCACTGTCGCAAAGATATTATTTCCCAATTCGACTACACCCGATCCTATAACATTTTCGAGTACGACTCTCGAATTGTCTTGACCGTAAAAGACAACGTCTGACATCTCGCTTTTGAGAAATTCGGTCGATAACCCTCCATGGACAAAAGTTCGTTCGAATTTGCATTGGCGGTACAGTGCCTTCCCATTGGTTCCACCAATACTTCCAAAATATTCAACTCTTCCTCCGTATCCAAGTTCCTCTGCTGTTGCCCCAATGAACTCGCATTCCTCGAACTGGATTAATTCACCTCCTTTCCTTGCTCCCATTTTAAACGGGCCGTGCCAAGCACAGTCGCGAAAGGAGACATTTTCCCAATTTCGGTCTTGCCATAGATTAGCAAAAAAGAGACAATTTATAAATCGAGCATTTCGAATCGTTCCTCTGGTCATTGAGCAGTTGATGAAATCGCAATTTTCAAATTCAATATCATTCCAAATAAATTCATTGAGCTGCACTTCACCACTAAAAGTCCTATTGCTAATTTTAAGTGTAATTTCACCAACGCTCTCCACTTGATGGGGCTTCGTACTTGACAGTATTTTTAACTCGGCCGCTGTCGGGTTAGTCAACATGAGTTCTCCTCTTTCCCGCTTTTTTGTCTTTACCACAGGTTTGCACGCAAGACAGAAAACACTGCTAATGATGATGGAAGAAGCTGAGAATAGTAGTCTTCGCCGAAAAAATTTCATTGCCTCCCCCTAATTATAATAATCCCGTTTCTTGCTTTGGGTATCTTGATGGATTAGTCATCGCAACCCATTCCCAATCGGGAATCTCTGCACGCCTCTCGCCGGCTGGCGTAATAAACGGTTGAGGCCCCTCACTACTTTGCACATCAATACGAAATATCCATGGATCATCAAAATTGTAGTGACTATATAGTGGATTCATAGCTAATGCATGGTCAAAATTCACCTGTATAAATACATGTTTCCTGTGTAAATCTTCGCTTTTTCTTGATAAGGCCTTTTTAAAAAAGCCTGCATGATCCGCGATATGGAAGTTATATAAGGTAGCGTGCCCAGGCATTGGTGCCACTCCACAAAAAAATTCAGCAAAATTCTGCGATTTGTCGTCCCATACATATATCGTAGCTTTTGTAATGCAATGCTGAATTTCGAGAACATTTCCAATAATCATCCAGTAATGCCCTTGATTACCAGTTGGAATCCAAGCTAACACTTGCTTCTTGCAATGTACTTGAACATAATCGAGAGCAACGCAAAATCTTGGACGAGCACCGTTATACTTCGTAGGTACAATACGCTGTAGTTCTGTAGGGTCATCGACATCAATATTCACCAAAGTTCCAGAGGGTGGCATGAGGTTCCATCCATAAAGTTCGCCCTTAAGGTTCTGAACACCAATTGGTCCGCCACAAGAAGACACTACAACACGTGACGTCGAAGAAGCTTTGAAGAAATCTTTATACGTCAGCGATACGGTTTCACTTAACTTGTCGCACTCTGCCGGTTGATAACCTTTGGCTGACATTGTCCCAGATTCGGACATACTCAAACGATATACACCACTGCGATGCGAATGCCCGGACAAGGTATAATGAATCCCGTTATTCAGCCTTGGATAAAGCCAATCTCGGCCTTTACTGAATGTACCTTTGGTGAATTCATTGAATATGTCGTCCCGTGGCAAGAACTCTGGTGTTTTGTAGCTTAACGAAAAAGGCAAATCGTAATTAATTAAGGTGAAGTGTGCAAATAACATGACTCGCTTATGACTGCGACGAGCTTCTTCAATCAAGTTTCGTTGTCTTTCATTTAGTGATTCATTTGCGCGTGGCAGTCCCATGAGAGCCCCCATGATTCCTGCGGAGTTCCACGGTGTATTATAGAGCTCCTTACCAGACACATCGAGGTTCACCATTATCTCACTATTACCCCAATCAAGCCCGACGAGTACTTGGTTTTGATAATCTACTCGAAAATCCGATAACGGCGTAAAAAGATTGAAAAACCAGTCGAAATTCTCTGGATAAAAGTTGAACGGCTTTACAACTTGAGGAAATGAAGGACCATACACCAAGCATGCTTCATAGATCGTAAGATTATGATCAGCAGGGATACCGTCATTCATTTTTGTATCAAACAACTTGAAATCATGCGGATCGGTAGTGACGCCCATTTTCTTGGAGGCTTTCTTCAGCAGCTCCTCCCACCCTCCCACTAGATTCGACCAATCTGGCCCTAGATATGGAATTGATTTAATTTGATCAGAAGTTTTTCTCGCAATTTTCAAGGCATGGTCACCTTTTAAAATTGAAGCACGTAGCCGTGCAGGAACAACCGCTGTAGTATGCGAGGTAATTTGCTTAATAGCAGAACCCATGACAAACGGGTTTGCTCGAGGCGAAAGTCCATAAGGAACATCGTACGCCTCATGATTTCCTGTTGTGACATATACAGGAAGATTTAGTTTTTCGTAACAGTATCGGATGAGAGAAAAGACAAGCATATCGTCAAGTCCTCGAGGATAAAGCTTGCCATCATCAATATTTTCCAACAAATTATAAATTGGCCACTGGTCTTTAGGACTAGAACCGACCACCTGACGAGGATCAAGATTACGGTTGAAATCCAAGAGATCCCCAGTTATAAATATAGCGTCAGCCCCGGCCCCTTTCATCTTTTCAAGAAGCTCTTTCAACGCAACGAAACAATTATCTACTTTCTCTCCTATTCGTCTTGACACACCTTCAATGACTTGAACATCAGATGCAGCAAGAGAGAATTGTCGGCTATTTATGTGAACGTCACTTAGGTGGCCAATCTTCAACGAGTGCTTGCTTTTTATAATGATTGGATGCCAGGCTTTTAAACGATGGGGTATGCGCTGTTTAATTTTCGGAAATTTACTGGACGATGCTGTAGCAACATCAAATTCATATAAATCTGGCACGTGATTTTTTTCTGTACTACGTTTTTGCGCCTCCAGAAAATCATGGATGAGCTTATCTTGATATTCCCAGTCCTCAATACCTTGCAACTCTCTCTCCTTCCTATAACGAGTTGCCATCGGGATCATCCATGCAAGTGTTACCATTTCTTCTTCCGAGATTTTCATCGGGAGATTTTCCAACTCGATTTGTATCTGATATAACCACTCCAAGTCGGAATTCTGAACCAAGGGATCGGCAGCGTCCTCGTAAGCAGATTTCCTGTTATTAAATTCCTGTACTGTTTTAGACCTCAGATGCGCAACAGTTTTACCCGTAATATCTTTAACTACCCCTTTATCAAGAGGTCCAATACACCAAACCTTTACGTATTGCGCAGCCTTTGCACAAATCTTTCCATCTTTCCAAAATCGACCATCCTTCGTATCTTCTTTAAGGTTCTTTTCATTGATTGAATAGATGCGAAGATGCTTATCTACATAAAGATAAGCAAGCGGAGCTGGCAGTGGATAGGATATTGACGCTGGATTGATGCCGAAAAGTACTTTAGACTTTCCTTCTGCAGCAATAAAAAAATTCAATATTTTTTCACTAGAATGTAAGATCAATGGTGTTGCCAAATTTGGATACAGAATAATTGCACATACGGGAGGGATATCCGAGCAATCTGTACAGGAAGGATCAAGTTTTTTGTTTGTATATGCAAGAGCTGCCCCGGTGCTTGCATGAACTTTATTTTTTGAGACACTCGTCATGTTATTGACCTATAAGGATTTTACGTCAAGGCATATTTCTGCCGTTAAATTTTGTCGCAACTTCTCTAACTCAAGCTTCCCATCGTTGCTTAGGATATCCCAGTCGGCGTCGCTTACCTCGAGAACAAGCTGCGGAAAGTCGAGTTCGATCGCATTTAGATAATCGCTATTTGATTCCAAGCACAAAAGCGAAAAAAATCGTGGGTGCACTCGCAATGCGAGTGACGTATACAGATAAATATTGCTTAACGAAGTTAGGCCGATGTGTTTGGCAACTGAAACATGTTTTACAACTGCACAGTAAAGCACTTGAGGGAGCCACGACGAAAACTCATCTTTATCTGCATGCTCAAGCAACATACCTTGAATTAGGTCTTCTGTTGCCCGTTTTGAAAATATTCCCTGCATTTGTTCGGAAATATTAATTTCCGCAAATTTGCTTACAGACTCAAATTGACCGCCAATTCGAGTAATGAGATTCATCTGGCGGTCCCACCATGCCCAGTGCCTGATAGGTGCCATAAGCCCTTCGCTCAAAGTTTTTTCCACACAGTCGAAGAAAATGGGTAAGACTCTTGGGTCGTAGTAGCGAACTAAAACTTCCCGCCCATCAGCAAAGCGCCCGTTCATGTATTGGGCAAGATGTTTTGCAAGTTCAATCAAAGGTAAAGCCGAGCTAAGCCAAGTAACTGTCCAGCCATTTTTCATTGCTGAAATGAGACTTGCGTCGATACTTTTACTGCTTACTTCGCGAAGTGGAATCAATATTGGTCCGTATTTTTCAATTCCATGCTCCTTAGTTAGCGAAAACAATGTCACGCCTTGCAGACGCGCTATTAAATGTGTATCGTTACGCATTGCCGGCACTTGAGCAGCATCTACTAATGCGTAGTGTTTTAATAGATTTGTTGCGGGACAAGAAGCGAAGAGTAAGGACAGGTCACGCTCCAATTTAGTGCGAAGACAGATCCAATCAGAATTAATAGTCATTATGTTCGTGGAGTAAAAGGTGATCCTTGAAGTGCAGCTTTCAAAATGCAGTCCTCACAGATACCAGATTTTGGCATCGGATACTCTAGCCGAGCAGGACCGACAAAACTCTTCTTCCCCGCATGCACTACAATCTTCCCTGGACACTGCACCGTAATATTCCCGCCCTCAATCGTGATATTCGCCCCGCCCGCCGTCGATAAGCTGATCTTCTTCGCCGCCGCCCAATCGATATGCGCATTCGCGCTGATCACATTCACCTCATCGCGCGCCTGCACTTTCAATTCATCGCCCTGCGCCTGAATATCGATATCATTCTTCGCCGAAATCAGTTGCAATCCAACGCCGCCTTTGCCCGCCTTCACCGCCCCGCCCAGCACGCCGATCGCTTGTCCGGTATGCACGCGCATCTGTCCACCAGACACAAATTGCGTGTCCTGCCCACTCATCAGGGAAACCGTCTCGCCATTCGACAATTGCAGGCTCTGCCCGGCACTTGCTCCGAACCCATCCTTGGCCGCAATCGCGATCACTCCGGCGGTCGAATGCGGGACCTTGTCCGCACCTGCCGCGGTATTGCGCGCACTGACATCGGCCAAGGCCTCCTCCAGCGACGCGGTACCCACCATGCCCGACATCGCCGCCAGCAAGGCTTTCAAAGGCCCCGACTGCTCATCCAGCAAACTCGCATTCGGCTTGTCAGCGCCAAGGTGTGATGCCAGCCCGACCGTTTGATGCGTCAGCGCAGCGGAGTTGAAGCTTTCAGCCAGCTTGGTCGCCTGTCGCAGCAGCCCAACCGCCCTAGCGTTCTCTCCCACGGGATCGCGTGCAGCGGCCGCATGCGCAATCCTGTAGCTCGACACCAGCAACCCAGCCCCCGCCCGCACCGCGCCATACGCGTCAGTCCGCAATTCCGCCCCGAGTCCACGGAAGCTGCCGCGATAATTGTCCGCGGTATGGATCAGGTGCCCGAGATTCAACTCAGTCGCGGCATGCGTGCACTTCAGCTGTACCCGTCCCTGTCCATCGGTATCGTCGAACAGCAACTGGCTATAGCCGCTGCCGCCGAACTCCTTGCTGCGGATGCCCCATTGCGCAGCCGCATTGCGATGGCCGGCGTCGGCGGGGGAGGCGCCATGCCACACCGGACTGTTGCCGCCAGCCAGATTGCCCTGTGCAGAAGGATGGTGGTCGTGTGCAAAAGTGAAGACCTTCGAGCGGTCGCCGGTATCGCGCCGCCCGCCCGGCGTCGGCGCAATGCCGCCTTCGCCCTGGCCGTTGTAGAGCGCGCCGACGATGATCGGGCGGTCGATGTCGTTCTCGAGAAATTGCACCAGCACTTCCTGGCCGATGCGCGGCAGGAACTGGCTGCCCATGCCGCCGCCGGCCAGGCGCTGGGCCACGCGCACCCAGCAGCTGGCATGGGTGCCGTTTTGCCAGTGGAAGCGGATGCGCACCCGGCCCAGGCGGTCGCAGTACAGTTCGTTGGCGCCGTTCGGCCGGTCGCTGCCGTCGGCGCCGATCACGATGGCGCTCTGCGAACCGTGCGCCGTGGGTTTGGCCTTGCTGCGGCCGTCGCTGCCTGGGAGTTGCGGGCGCCACGGCAGATCGGCAGGCATGGCGTCGAAACAGTTCGCGTAGCCGGTCTCGCGCGCCTGGGCGATCGCCAGGCGGACATCCTGCGGCCAGTCGCGCTGCACGCTTTCTTCGAGTAGTTCCGGGATCGGGCCGAACAGTTCGGCCAGGGCATGCTGCGCAGACGGCGGCATGTTGTTCACGCCAACGCTCAGCACGCGCGTGACGGCAAACGCCGGACGGGCTCCGAGTGCGCGCAGGGGCAGGCCATGCACCGTCAGCCGGGTTCCCGCGCGCAGCGTGCGCACGGTCGAGCGGCCCTGCCACAGCTCGGCGCGCGCTTCCTTTCCTTCCATGTGCAGGTCGGCGTAGTGGCGCGCCTGGGCAAGCGTCGCGAAAGCATCCAGCCCCGGCACGTCGAAGGCTTCGAGCTCGGGGAGATTGCGGGGCCGCTTCAGGCGCGTGGGCGAACCGGCGGCGACGATCTGCTTGGCCTCGTGGTCGTAGCTCAGCATCATGGCGAGCGAGGCGTGCGGGCGGCGCTGCATGGCCATGGCCTGCACCGTATCGTCCTGCTCGACCGCGCGTGCCGCGTGGTAGCGGATACCGCCGCTTGCCGCACTCGACAAGTCTTGCGGCAATGCGCGCGGATGGCTGCTGTCGCCAAACAGCACCAGCATTGGACCGTCTGCGTCCTGCTCGATGCGCCAGCCCAGTCCTTCCTCGGCCAGGATGCGACGCACGAAGTCGAGATCGGACTCGCGGTATTGGCAGCAGTAACTGCGCGCCGGGGTGTCGCGCAGGAAGGGGCCGGTGTCTTCGCTCCAGCGCCAGCGCGCCAGCGGCCGGTAGCTGGCAAACACGGCGTCGACGATGTCGGTGACGCGCTTGTCTTGCCAGACGCGGCTGTTGCGCACCTGGCCCAGGCGCCAGATCCATGGCGACAGCCGGATCCGGTAGCGCGCCAGGCCGCCGTCGCTGCCGAGCATGGCCACTTCGCAGATCTCGCCGCCGTAGCGTTCACGCTTGCCATCGGCCAGGCAGACTTCCAATGCGGCCGGTTCGCCCAGCAAGGCATCGAGATCGATGTGGATGCTGGTCGACAGCACGATGATGTCGCGCACACCGACTTCCTGCAGGCCATCGGACGCGACAAAGGCCTCCACCAGCAGGCCGCCTGCCGGCGGGCCCGAACGTCCGTCGTCGATAACGAGTTCGTAGAGGCGGCGTGTGCTCGAGAACCCGGACAACGCAGCAGCGATCCGTTGGGTCAATGCCATGCTCATGACCAGATGCACTCCTTGGTAATCGGTATGGACAAAATGGCGTCATGCAAAAGTGCAGAAAAGCATCTGTCATCATGCGGTTTGATCCCCGCGTTACCTTGAGCCACGTCATTGTTGAGCAAAATCACGGTTTGCTGTGACAGCAAACCGACAAGCAAACACTAGCTTTCTTTGCGACACAGACCAGGAAGCCGTACTGCAAGTTCGCAGCAGGCATCATTTACTTGTCGAAACTTTTTACATTTAGGCAAAAAATGATCGACATCGTACATACAAGCGCTTGATTCTATTGAGAATGATTTGCCTGGTTCGATTTTTGCTGATCGACAATTAAGCGCCTGCTGAAGAGCTGCGTGAGTCAATCACAACCCAAACTAGGAAAACCCATGAAAACCTCCAAGATCGCACGCAGCCTGCTCGCCGGTGCTGTTGCCATGCTGTTCCTCGCACCCACAGCGCATGCCGCTGTCATCTCCGTCGATTTTGCAAATGCCCCCATCAATGTTCCTAACAACATCGACGGCGTTTATTTCAATTTCGTCACGGGCGAATATAGCTCGACCGAATTTGTCGGCTATGACTTCAATCCTTACAACAACACTTCCGGCTTGACCTTCTATGGCGCCCCCGCGCCGTCGGGCATCCTCGCCACTGGCACGCCGGGCACCTCGGCGCAGGCTCGCGTGCTGCAATTCGGCGACCTGATCTCCTCGACCGGCCAGTTCAACCAGTTCCAGACCCGGGGCGATAACTTCCAGGCCGGCCGCCAGGAATATGTCGGCTTGCGCTTCCTCAACGAAACGACGGGCATCCTGAACTACGGTTGGGCGCTGATCAACACGACCGCAGGCAATGGTTTCCCTGCATCCGTGGCGGCTTACGGCTACGAAAACACGGGCCTGTCGATCACGGCGGGCGAGACCGCAGTTGCCGCAGACGTTCCTGAACCCACCTCGATCGCCCTGGTCGGCCTGGCCCTGGGTGCATTGGGCGTTTCGCGCCGCCGCAAATCCGCCTGACTGACTTGACAGGCAGGCGCAAGAAGAACGCCAACCGGAGGGTTGGCGTTGTCGTTTTCACTGCCGCCGGCGTCCCCACATACGCAGCGCGTAGCGGAACGCGTGCCTCGTTGCAATGATGCTAAAGTGTTCACAAAATTCGAATACAAGACATTCCCATGAAAGCACTCCATAAACTCAGCACCGTCGGCTACGTTCTTGCCGCTCTGCTCTTCTTCACCTGTGGCTTCGCATTGATCGTATTGGCCGGAATTGAAATCTGGACTGCAATCGGCCCCGGTCATGACCACGCCGTCAAGGAACGCTTCCAGGTGATCCTCGAATGCGTCGGTCTGGTTACCATCGCGGTTGCCGCCCTCGAACTGGGCCAGACCGTACTCGAAGAGGAAGTCCAGCGCACCGTGCACACCAGCGCGCCCACCCGCGTGCGGCGCTTCCTGTCGCGCTTCCTGATCGTGGTGGTGGTGTCGCTGGCGGTCGAGTGCCTGATCGGCGTGTTCCAGTTCCTGCACACCAAGCCGGACTTGCTGCCCGAGGTCGCTTCGATCGGTGTCGCCGCCGGGGTCTTGCTGGCAAGCTGGGGCCTGTTCATCCGCCTGAACGTCGATGCCGAGAAGCTGGAACCGGAAGCAATGCACGAAGCCCAGGAAGAAGACAAGGAAGTCGAAACCTGAACACCCGGCCGGTGCCGGCGCGAAGCGAGCTCGACATGTAGCTTCATCACGCGCCGCATCGCTGCGCCGGCCCGCGGGTCTGCACGCTGCCTGCCACCAAAAACCGGCCTTGGTATTGCGATTTCGCATGATTTGCACGAAACCCTTGGCGTCTTGCCAGAGTCCGGCTATAATCTTGCCTTCTTCGGGTCGTTAGCTCAGCTGGTAGAGCAGCGGACTTTTAATCCGTTGGTCGCAGGTTCGAATCCCGCACGGCCTACCAAAGAATTTCAGTAGTAAAGCATCGACAAAAACGCCAACCAGCACGGTTGGCGTTTTTGTTTCCGCTTCCTGTTTCGCTTCCGGCACAAGGCACCATGCCCCAGACCATCCTCGCCCCCGTCCACCACGAACTGCTCATCAAGAAGAGCCGCTTCATCGCCTGCGTGCAGCCGATGGCGGACCGGGCCGGCGCCCAGCAGGTCGTGGCGGCCTTGCGTGCCCAGCATCCGGGTGCGGCTCACGTGTGCTGGGCGCTGCTGGCCGGCGGCCAGTCGGCGGCCGTGGACGATGGTGAGCCGAGCGGCACCGCGGGCCGCCCCATGCTCGACGTGCTGCGCCACCAGGACCTGGAAGGCGTGCTCGCCACCGTGGTGCGCTACTTCGGCGGCGTGAAGCTGGGCGCCGGCGGCCTGGTGCGTGCCTACACCGACAGCGTGGCCCAGGCGCTGCTGCAGGCCGACAAGATCGCCATCATCCGCAAGACGGTCCTGCGCTGCAGCGCGCCCTACCCGTTGGAGGGCCTGGTGCGGCGCGAGATCGACGGCGCCGGCGCCACGCTGCTGGACGTGGCGCACGGCAATGACGTCGTGTTTGCCTTCAGCCTGCCCGAGGCGGCGGCGGGCGCCTTTGCCGCGCGCCTGAACGAGGCCGGGCATGGCCGCATTGCCTGGCTGCGCGACGACGAAGGATGAGTACGCCGGCACTATCAGTGCACGGAATACCAGACATCACGACACGAAAGCTGACTGCTCACCCGCCAGCCGCTATAGTGGCCGACCACCTTCGACCGTCTCTGGCGTGTCGCGGGCAACCTACAAGAAAAGATTCCGTATTTTGATGAAGAAAAGCCTGTTTCCCCTGGCCCTGGGCGGGTTCGGTATTGGCATGACCGAATTCGTGATGATGGGTATCCTTCCCGACATCGCCACCGGCCTCGATATCACCATTCCCCAGGCCGGCTATCTGATTTCCGCCTACGCGCTGGGCGTGGTGGTCGGCGCACCGACCCTGGTGGCGCTGGTGGCCGGCCGTCCGCCGCGCAGCGTGCTGATCTGGTTCATGCTGATGTTTGCGGTATTCAATGGCCTGTCCGCGCTGGCGCCGAACTTCGGGCTGATGATGGCGTCGCGCTTCCTGGCCGGCCTGCCGCACGGCGCCTTCTTCGGCGTCGGCGCCGTGGTGGCCAGCCGCCTGGCCGATCCGGGCAAGGTGGCCGCCGCGCTGGCAACCATGTTCACCGGCCTGACCCTGGCCAACGTACTCGGCGTGCCTTTCGGCACCTGGCTCGGGCACAACGTCAGCTGGCGCCTGGTGTTCCTGGTCGTGGCCGCCATCGGCCTGGCCACCGCCCTCAGCCTGAAGCAATGGGTACCCTACTTCGAGGCCACGCCCAGCGCCGGCCTGAGGAAGGACCTGAAGATCTTCCGCAAGCCGAGCCTGTGGCTGGCGCTGGCGATCACCTCGATCGGCACCGGGGGCTTCTTTGCCTGGTTCAGCTACATCGCGCCGCTGCTGACCGATATGGCCCGGTTTGCCCCAGGCCAGATCCCGCTGATCATGACGGTGGTTGGCGTTGGCATGACCGTGGGCGTGACCCTGGGCGGGCGCCTGGCCGACCGCTTCGCACCGCTGCGCGCGGTGGCCCTGCTGCTCACCAGCATGACAGTCCTGTTGCTGCTGAACGGCTTGCTGGCCACGTCGCAGCCGGCGATGCTGGTGCTGGCCTTTGCCACCGGTGCGAACGCGCTGGCGCTCGGTCCGCCGATCCAGATGCTTTTGATCGGCCATTCGCGCGAAGCCGAGATGCTTGGCTCGTCGCTGGGCCAGTCGGGCTTCAATATCGGTAACGCCACCGGCGCCTTCCTCGGCGGGATTCCGCTGACGCTGGGCTATTCCTATGCGTCGCCGCAGTGGGTGGCGGCCGGCATGGCCGTGGCCGGCGTGGGGCTGGCGCTGTGGATGCTTGCCATGGAGCGCAAGCCTGTTCCCCAGGCCGCCTTGCGCCAGCGATAAGCAAGGCCTGCCGCGTACAGGCCGGCGCAGGGCCGGCACCTTCGCCTCCTGGAATTGAACAGTACGTGCCGGGCGCCCGGCGGCTCCGATGCCGCCTTCGGCAGCTGCGAAATACCCCATGCTCGTGCCATTTTGCATTGACGAGCATGGCATACCATCCAGGCTCAGCGCCCGCGCTTTTCCATCAGGCTGCCCAGCATGTCGACCGGCAGCGGAAACACGATGGTCGCCGTCTTGTCTCCCGCAATGGTGGACAGGGTCTGCAAATAACGCAGCTGCATCGCCCCTCCTTCGCGCGCCAGTACCTCGGCCGCCTGCATCAGCTTTTCCGACGCCTGCAATTCGCCCTCGGCGTGGATCACCTTGGCGCGCCGCTCGCGTTCGGCCTCGGCCTGGCGGGCGATCGCGCGCACCATCGACTCGTCGAGGTCGACATGCTTGATCTCGACGTTCGCCACCTTGATGCCCCAGGCGTCGGTCTGGGCGTCGAGCACTTGCTGGATGTCGATGTTGAGGCGCTCGCGCTCGGCCAGCATGTCGTCGAGCTCGTGCTTGCCGAGCACCGAGCGCAGCGTGGTCTGGGCCAGCTGGCTGGTTGCCTCCATGAAGTTGGCCACCTGGATGATCGCGCGCTCGGGGTCGATCACGCGGAAGTACAGCACCGCGTTCACCTTTACCGAGACGTTGTCGCGCGAGATGACATCCTGCTTCGGCACGTCGAGCACCACGGTGCGCAGGTCGACCCGCACCATCTGCTGCAGCACCGGGATCAGGAGGATCAGCCCCGGCCCCTTGACCGACCAGAAGCGCCCCAGCTGGAACACCACGCCACGCTCGTACTCGCGCAGGATGCGCACCGAGAGCGCGAACAGCAGCGCCAGCAGGATCAGCAGGAAGCCGACGCCGAAACCCAGTTCGAACAGCATGGCAGTCTCCTCGATGGGCGCACAGGATGCCTGCGGCGCGCCGTTAGTTGGCAGGCGGCGCGCGGGCGCTCGCCGATGCATCGGCAGGCACGACCCGCAGCACGCGCCCGCTGCGCCCGACCACGCGCACGCGCTGCCGCTTGCGCAGCGGCGTGTCGCTGACCACGCGCCAGGTCTCGCCGCCGACGTTCGCCCAGCCCTCGCGCACGGCGTCGCCCAGCATCTCGGCCATCTCTCCTTCCAGCCCCGCGGTGACGCCGGGTGCGGGCCGGCGCCGCGTGCGCAGCGCCACCTGGGCCGTGGCGCCGACCAGCAGCGCCGCCGTGATGCCGACACTCGCCACGAAGCCGAGCGGCAGGCCGAAGCCCGGCGCCTCGCTGTCCATCAGCAGCAGCGCGCCGATCACAAAGGCGACCACGCCGCCCAGGCCGATCACGCCGAAGCTGGGCAGGAAAGCTTCGGCCACCATGCAGGCCAGGCCGAAGCAGATCAGCGCCAGGCCCGAGTAATTGATGGGCAGCAGCTGCATGCCGTAGAGCCCGAGCAGCAGGCAGATCGCACCAATCACGCCGGGCAGCACCGCGCCCGGGCTCATGAATTCGAACAGCAGGCCGTACATGCCGACCGTCAGCAGGATCAGCGCCACGCTCGGGTTGGCGATCACGGCGAGGAAGCGCGTGCGCCAGTCGGGCGCGGCGTCGAGCACGCAGGCGCCGGCCACGGCCACGCGCCAGTCGGCGTTTTGCACGCGCACGACGCGGCCGTCGGCCAGCGCCAGCAGCTGCGCCAGGTCGCGCGCGACGATGTCGACGACGCCGGCGGCGAGCGCGTCGCCGGCCGACAGGCTGAGCGACTGGCGCACCGATTTCTCGGCCCAGTCCGCATTGCGCCCGCGCAGTTGCGCCAGGCCGCGGATGTAGGCGGCGGCATCGTTGACAGCCTTGGCCTCCATGGCTGACGGCGCCTTGTCCTTGCCGGCTGCGGGCGGGCCGGGGCCGGTGGGCCCGGGACTGGCCGTAGCTGGACCGCCCGCGCCTGGGCTGGCCGTGCTCAAACTGGCCATGCCTTGACTGGCGGTGCCTTGCCTGCCGGTGCCTTGACCGGCCGTGCCGTGACCGGCCGTGCCTGGACCGCCTGTACCAACCTGCACCGGCGTGGCTGCGCCCAGGTTGGTGCCGGGCGCCATGGCGGCGATGTGGCAGGCGTAGAAGATATAGGTGCCGGCACTGGCCGCGCGGGCGCCGCTGGGCGCGACGTAGCAAGCCACCGGCAGCGGCGCGGCCAGGATGGCGCGCACGGTGCTGCGCATGGCGGTGTCGAGCCCGCCGGGCGTGTCGAGCTGGAGCACGACAAGGGCGCGCCGCTCCTGCGCGGCGCGGGCAATGCCGCGTTCGACGTAGTCGGCATAGGCCGGGCCGATCGGGCCGTCGATGGTGAGCAAGGAAACCGAGACGACAGCGGAGGCGGCGAGTGGGGCAGGAGCAGCGGCAGGAGCAGGAGCAGCGGCAGGAGCAGCGTCATGGGCGCCGCCCGCAGCGGATGCGCGTGACTGCGCGCAGGCCGGCGCCACCGCCAGCAGGCAGGCCAGGCACAGCAGCCGCAGGAATGACGACGCCGTTTTCGGACAGACCAGGACCACGCGACGCACCACGTTCCCTCCGCACGAGATGGACTCTCATGCGTTAGAACGGCTGGCCTTGTCCTTGGTTCCTGTAAAAATCCGCCGCCAGTCTGGCCCGGATCAGACCAGCAGCGGCCCGCCCATGATTGCCTGGGTCGCGGCCGCCTCGGCGCGTACCTCGGCCAGCATCTCTTCGTCGAGCACGAAGTCAAGCGCGCTGTCGCCGTGGGCCGGCAGCTCGGCCGGCGCCGCGCCCAGCGGCGACGGCACCGGCGCATACTGGTTCGCCAGCAGCAGGGTGTCGAGCAGGGTCGAGGGCGGCATGTTGATCCAGCCGCGGCGCAGTTCGCCGATGGCGTCGGCCACCGGCGCCGGCACCGACAGCTTTTTCAGCACCTCGAGGCTGACCACGTCTTCGCACAGCTCGCCCCATTTCTCAACGTCGTCGTCGAGCAGGCCGGGGAATTCGTCGGCGCGCGAGAGCAGGTAGAAGCCGCCGACCTCGTGGATGATGCCGGCGAACAGGGCCGTGTCGGGATTAACGAAGGTGACACGCCGCGCCAGCGCCTGGGCCAGCGCCGCCACGTGCACCGTGTGCTCCCACAACTGCTCGGCCTTGATGCGCAGGCCGGGGTCCTTGATGCGGCTGCCGAACTGGCGCACCACCAGGCTGGCCACCAGGGCCTGCAGGCGGCGGTAGCCGATGCGGATCACGGCCGCGCGCACATTGGTGACGGGCGGGCCGCCGCCGCCGGAAAACGCGGCCGAATTGGCCAGCGCCACGGTGCGCGCGGCCAGTTGCGGTTCGGCCAGCACGAGGCGGATGGCGTCGTCGAGCGGACAGTCGGGATCGTCGAGCGCCTGCTGCAGGCGCAGCACGGCGTTCACGCTGGTAGGGAAGGTAATGTCACCGCGGGCCGCCTGGGCCACGATGAATCCAAAGGCTTCGAGTTTATTCACCCGAAAATTATACCGCGCCATCCCGGGTGGGTAGGCGCCAGGGCCACCGCCGCCGTTCGGTTTGCCTGCGGGCGACGGTAAAAAAACGACAGCGATGGACACGCGATTGCCTTCAAGGACAGCCGCGTCGGGAAAACCGCGCCGGGGCCAAACGGCCACGCAGCGCGGCACAGCACATGGGCGAGCGCTTACTTGACCTCTTACTTGACCTTGATTGCGCTCTTCACGCTGGTCACGCCATCGACTTCCTTGGCCACCTTCACGGCCTTGTCGGCCTCGGCCTTCGATTCGACGAAGCCGCTCAGCATCACCACACCCTTCTCGGTCTCGACGTGGATTGCCATCGATTTCAGGTCGGGTTCCTTGAAGATGTTCGCCTTGACCTTGGTGGTGATCGCCGTGTCGGAAGCGGCCACGGCCGTG
This sequence comes from Massilia sp. BAP21, assembly GCF_057801335.1. NCBI lineage: Bacteria > Pseudomonadati > Pseudomonadota > Betaproteobacteria > Burkholderiales > Oxalobacteraceae > Massilia > Massilia sp. BAP21. The sequence continues at coordinate 3,122,947 of NZ_CM173596.1, read as the reverse complement.
CCGCGGGTGGCGTCGCGGCTTGCCTCGCGGGTGTTGTCGGCCGCCTTGTCGGTGGCACGGTCGGTGCGGTCGGCTACAGCAGCGGCTGTGTCGCGCGTCTTCTCGCCGGCGGTTTGCATCGCCTCCTGCGTGTTTTCCTTGGCGCTGGCCGCGGCCTGGCGGGTCTTGTCGCCGAGGTTGTCGACCGCGCTCTCGGTCTTCTGGGCGATGGTCGAGCCGGCGGCGCGCAGGCGTTCGCCGGCGCCGTCCAGGCCGGTCTTCTCGGCAACGGTGGAGGCGGCGGCCTTGGTCTTGTCGACGGCGGTGGAGGCGACTTCCTTGGTCTTGTCGACGGCGGTCGAGGCGGCGGCGCGGGTCTTGTCGGCGGCGCGGTCGGTGGCGTTCTCGGCGCGGTTGGCCATGGTGGTCACGTTGCCCTCCCTGTCGACCAGGCAGCCGGCGCTGCTCCCGCCGGTCGCTTGTTCGCACTTGGCAACGGCTGCGGCCTTGGCCGGGTCCTTGGTGTCGGTGCTGGCGATCAGGCCGGCGCTGCCGCTGGCACCGAGCGCCGTGGAACCGTCGCGGCCGGCCTTGGCATCGGCCAGGGCGGCGGTGTGCACCGACTTGGCGTTGTCCATGCAGCTATCCTTGTCGGCGCCGCTCCGGGCATCGCATTTTTCCTTGGCGAGGTCGTAATCGGCGTCCGCGACTTTTTCGCGGGCGTGCGAGCGCGCCGATTCGTTGTTCTCGTACTTGGCCACGGCCTGCGATTCGCCGCGTGCACGGGCCACCTTGGCCTCGGCCATGCAGACGTCCTTGTCGTTGCCCTTCATGGCATCGCACTTGGCGCTGGCCGTCTTGTAGTCGGCCGACACTTTTTGGACGGCATCGCGGTAGCCCGCCGCGTCCTGGGTCTGGGCCTGGGCAGGAGCGACGGCGAAGCTGGCGCCGGCTGCGGTGGCAAGCAGGGTTGCAAGCAAGGAGTTCATGGCAGTGTCCCTCATGTCGGTTGTTGTGATGGCGTCATTAAACGCCGCACCCCCACCAACTTCTGTGCGACAGCGTACCGTTGCCGGAAAAACTATGGACGCGCTGCGGCGGCGCATGCGGCCGCCAGCGGAAGATTTACTCGGCCTTCAGCAAGCCCTCGCGCCAGAGCGGCGCCGCATCGTCGAACGGGGCGCCGGTATCGGCCAGACGGCTGGCGTCGCGCGCCAGCTCCACCCAGAGGCGGGTGTCGTGCCCGCTGCGTGCCACCGGCTGCTCCTTGCGCACGGCTTCGAACCAGGCATGCACGCGGCCGTAGGCATCGGGATTGCGCTGGCGGGTCCAGGCCAGGGCCGCCAGGTCGGCATAGGCTTCCTCGCGCCGCGCTTCGCGCATCGCCTTCGAGGCGGCCAGCAGTTCGCTGCTGGCGGCGCGCTCCTCGCCCACCTCGACGAAGCCGGCCGGCAAGGCCTTCCAGGCGCCGCGCACGTGGCGCCAGCAATGCGCCACCTCGTGCGCCGTCATTGCCTCGATCAGTTCGCCGCGCTGCGCATCGGGCACGCCGTCGAGTATGGTTTCTGCCTGGGGATTGCCGCGCAGGGTCAGCACCAGCTTGCAGCGCCCCTTGTCGAAGCCCATGGCCAGCGGCACGTCGTTGGCGCGCGGCTGGGGCTGGACCACGATGTCGATCGGCAGCGCCAGCTGCCGGGAATAGGACAGGACCGGCGCCGCCGCCTGCAGCCAGCGCCCTTCGAGGGCGGTCAGTTCGGCGGACCGGGCGCCGGCGCTGGCACCGGCGAACAGGGTGGCAAAGGCGGCAGCGGCAAGATACTTGGACATGGAAGACTTCCGGTTGTACTGGATGTACTGCGCTAGAACGCATCGAGCTCAAATGCTCTCAAGCAATTCTAGAACCGAGAATATCTTCCCAATCAGAAATATTTTTGTCCGTGTTCAAACCGGCAACGCCAGCGCCCTCTTCTGCGGCGCGAACGCGACAGTTTGCCTTTCCGGCTGTGCCATTTTCAACACAGTGCAGTGTGCTTACTTGCCGGCGCCGCTCAACGAGGCCGCCGTGACAAAGGCGGGGCGGATATCGTTCGGCACCGCCTTCATCTTGTCGAGCGCCTTCTGCACGTCCGGACGGATCACGACATAGCGCGCCATCATCGCCTTGGCGCGCGCATAGTCGCCGGTCGCCTCGATGGTGAGGAACTCGCGGTCGAGGTCGATCACGGCCCCTTTGATCTTCTTGAAGTCGACCGAGAAGGTGCCATCGCCGTGCGAGACGAAAGCGCCCTTGTCGAGCAGGTAGTTCACCTGGATTGCCATGCCGCGCGCGTGCGAATCGGTCAGGCCGAAGTGCAGCGTGCGGAAGCAGGAGGCCAGGAAGGTGTTGTACAGCTTGCGCTCGGCTGCCTCGCCCTGCCCCAGCGTGTCCTTCAGCTGGCCCTTGTCCATCATGTAGGCCAGGGCCCAGAGGCCGGTGACGTCGGCTTTCGCTTCCTCGATGGTCGAGTAGGTCTCTTTCAGGTCCTGGCGCGGCGTCGATTCCTTGCCGCCCTGTTTCGTCACATGCGGGCCGAGGCCGTGGGTGATTTCGTGGGCCAGGATGTGGGTGAAGAAGGAGTTGAAATCCAGGTCTTTCTGGTCTTGCGGGCGCAATACCAGTTTCGTGATCGGCTTCAGGGTCGATTCAAACTTGGCTTCCTGGATGTTCTTCAGCATCACGCGCTTGGAGCCGCGCTCGCGGATGATGCGCTCGTCGTTCGGCAGATTGTAGGCGGCGGTCTGCACACCCATGTTACCGTCGCCGGCGCCGTAGACCTGGTTGACCACCACCATCGGCGCCATGGCGCCGACCTTCGGGTTGCGGTATTGCTTGTCGATCGGCAGGTTGTCTTCCAGCTCCTGCATGTGCTTGCCGAAGAAGTCCAGCTTCCGGGTTTCCTCGGGATCGCGCACGCTGACGTAGGCCTCGAAGGCGGCCTTGTAGCCAAACAGTTCGTCGTTATAGGTCTCGTAGGGTCCGATCGTGATGTCGACCGGGCTGTCGAGGTCCATCCAGGCGAAGTCCGAGGCCAGGTAGTCGTTCGACAGGAAGGCGTCGGCGCGCAGGGTGAGGAATTTCTTCAGCGAGGCGTTGTCGGTGTGGCTCGCGGCTTCGCGCAGCAGCCTGGCCAGCTTTTCCAGTTCCGGCTTGTATTCCTCGGAATACTTCACGGTGCGGAACTTGCCGGCCTTGTCGCTGCGGATGACGGTGAAGTACCACTGGGCGGCTTCCTTGTCCTTCGCCGGCAGCGCGTTCATCCAGGCTTCCAGGGCTTCCTTGGTGGCGCCCGCCGGGTAGAAGTTGGCGGCGTCGGGCTTGCGCGCGGGGATGGCGATGCCGGCGTACTCGGCGGGCATGAAGGAACGGTTGCCGTCGATGATGGACCACGGGCCCTTGTTCAGCCAGAAGTAATCCTGGCGCGCCTTGCCGAGCGGGGAGTTGTCTTTTTGCAGGGCGGCCCACAGGGCTTCGTTGTTGGCCCAGCGCTGGCGCAGTTGTAGGGTGTCGACGATTTTCGCGGCTTCCACCAGCTTGGCGATGGCGGCGCGGTCGCCTTGCGAGAGCTTGGAGGTGTCGGCGCGCAGTTCGACGGGGGCGAAGCGCTTGGCCATGGTGGTCAGTTCGGCGACGCTGGCGGGGCCGGGTTTGGTGGCGGGTGCTTCGGCGGCAGCTGTAGCGGCGGCGCCGGCGGCGGCCAAGGCCAGCACGAGTGGAGCGAGAAGGTATTTCATGTGTCCCCTGTTGGTGTGGATGCAGCGGGGGATTGTAATCCTGTTAGGTGTGAATGCGACGATCTCGCCGCGAACGTCACCCGTACAGTGGGCACGCTGTGCCCACCGTACGGGTAGGGGCGCAGGCCAGGGATATTTTCTGGCCCGCTTGCGACACTATTTACCGCACAGTCGCCAGCGCCGGCGCCTGTTCCCAGCCGCCACCCAGCGCACGGGCCACGGCCACCGAGGCCAGCAAGCGCTGGGTCCGGATCTGCGCCGCCGCGCGGTCCGCCGCCAGCGTGCTGCGCTGGGCGTCGATCACATCCAGGTAGGTCGACACGCCGCGCTCGTAGCGCGCCTGCGCCACCAGCAGCGCGCGTGCCGCGGCTTCCTGGGCCTGGGCCTGCACGTCGCCCTGCTTCTGGCGCTGCTGTACATCCGACAGCGCGTCTTCCACTTCGCGCAGCGCCGTCAGCAAACGGTTTTCGTGGTTCGCCACCGCTTCTTCATAGCGCGCCTGGTACAGCGCCAGGTTGGCGCGGTTGCGGCCGCCGTCGAAGACCGGCAGCGACAGGGCCAATGGCCCCACCGAGAACTGGCGCGCGCTGCCGCCCGCCAGGTCACGCAGCGACTCCGACGCGTAGCCGAAGTTGCCGGTCAAGGTCAGCGAAGGATAGAACATGCCCTCGGCCACGCCGACCTGCGCATTCGCCGCTTTCAGATTCGCCACGCTCGCGGCCAGGTCCGGACGCTGGCTCAGCAGGCTGGCCGGCAAGCCGACCGGGATGGACGGCGGCAGCGGCAGCGCCGTCTTCGCGGCGCTAGGCACCAGCGGCGTGCTCGGCGAGACGCCAACCAGCGCCGCCAGCGCATGCTCGACCGCATTGCGCTGGCGCTGCACTTCGTGCAGATCGGCTTCGGCATTCGCACGCTCGATGCGGGCACGCGACACGTCCAGCTCGTTCGACAGGCCGGCATTGAAGCGCGCTTCGATCAGCTCCTGCGCTTCGCGGCGTGCGGACAAGGCATCCGCCAGGATCGCCTGTTCCGCATCCAGCCCGCGCAGCTGCCAGTAGCTCTGCGCCACCTGGCCGGTCAGCATCAGGAGCACGGCGTCGCGGTCGTCCTGGGCCGCCAGTGCCTGCGCATCAGCCGCTTCCACGATACGGCGCACGCGGCCCCAGATATCGAGCTCGTACGACAGCGAAGCGCCGACCGAATAATTGTTACCTTCGATCGAGCGCCCGCCCAGGGCCAGGCCCTGCGCCGTTTCGGCCGAGGTGCGCGCGTTCGAGACGCCGGCATTCACCGACACGTTCGGCGCCTGGCCGGCGCGCACCACGCCCAGCTGGGCTTGCGCCTGCAGCAGGCGCTGGGCCGCGGCCTTCGCGCCCGGGCTGTCGCGCAGGGCGCACGCTTCCAGCTCGCTCAGGGTGGCGTCGTTGAAGACGGTCCACCAGTTGGCGGGCAGGCGGGCACCATCGCTGACCGGGGCCGCCTCGGCATGACGGAAGGCCGCGCCTTCGGCAGGCTTTGGCGCCACGAAGTCGGGACCGATCGTCGAGCAGCCGGACACCAGCATGGCGGCGGCAATGGCAAGCGCCGCGCGGCGCGGGAGGTTCTTGGCAAGGGAATCGAACATCGTTTTTCTCTTCAATCGAATGGGGTTCAATGGCCGCCGCCGCCGGCGCCGCCGGGGGACTTGACCTTGTCGGCGAGCCAGACCACGGCGATGCACGAGATCAGGATCAGGCCGACGATCCAGAAGCCGTCGTTGTAGGCCATCACATACGATTCGCGCCGCACGATGCGGTCGAGCGCGGCCAGCGCCTGGTTGGCCGCCGTGGCTGGGTCGATGCCGCCCGCCATGAAGGCCTGCGTCATCTGGTCCAGGCGTTCCTGGGTCGCCGGTGCATAGCTCGACACCGATTCGCCGATGCGCGCCGAGTGGAAGTGCTCGCGGTTGGTCAGCGAAGTCGCCAGCAGTGCGATACCGACCGAGCCGCCGAGGTTACGCGTCATGTTGAACAGGCTCGAGGCCGACGGCATGTCTTTCGGGGCGATGCCCTGCATGGCGAAGTTCGACAGCGTTAGCATCACGAAGGGCTGGCCGATGGCGCGGATGATCTGGGTCACCATCAGCTGGTCGTAGCCGGTGGTGGCGTCCATGAAGGCGTTCATCAGGCAGGAGCCGCCGAACAGCAGCAAACCGAAGCTGCACATGATGCGGTTGTCGACTTTCGACGACAGAGCCGCCGCGAACGGCATCACGATCAGCTGCGGCAGCCCGACCCAGGCGATGACTTCGCCGATCTGCATCGGCGTGTAGCCGGCGATCTGGCCCAGGTACAGCGGCAGCAGGTACGACGAACCGTACAGGCCCATGCCAGTGACGGCCGACAGCACGGTCGCCACCAGGAAGTTACGCTGGCCGTACAGACGCAAATTCACGAACGACTGCTGGCGGATGAAACTGTTCGCGACCCAGCCGAGGATGCCGATCAGCGCCAGCGCAGCGAAGCTGATGATGAAGCTCGAATCGAACCAGTCCTTCGAGTTGCCTTCTTCCAGGAAGATGGTGAGGCAACCGAGGCCCATCGCCATCAGGAAGATGCCGAGCCAGTCGGCGTGCACCAGCTGGCCGATCTGCGCCTTCTCTTTGTCCAGGCCCCACATGATGCCCGCGATCAGCAGCACGCCCGGCACCCAGTTGATGTAGAAGATCGAGGGCCAGCTGTACAGTTCGGACAGATAGCCGCCCAGGGTTGGGCCCATGGCCGGCGCCAGCGTGGCGGTGAGGCCGAAGATGGCCATGCCGACCGCGCGCTTCGACGACGGCAAGCGCGTCATCACGAGGGTCATCGCCATCGGGATCAGGGCGCCGCCGGTGAAGCCTTGCATCATGCGGAAAGCGATCATGCTTTCCAGGTTCCAGGCCGCGCCGCACAGGGTCGAGAAGACCAGGAACAGCGCGGTGGTGCCGATCATGTAGTTGCGCACCCCGAAGGCGCGCGCGAACAGCGCCGTCATCGGAATCACGACGATCTCGGCGCACAGGTAGGCGGTGGAAATCCAGGACCCCTCTTCCTGGGTCGCCGACAGCGTGCCCAGGATGTCGCGCAGCGACGAGTTGGTGATCTGGATGTCGAGCACCGCCATGAAGGCGCCGAGCATGCCGGCGGCGACCGCGATCCAGGTGCGCAGCCCGATGGCGGCGCCGGTAGCCGGCGCGCCCGGGAAGGCTGCCGGGGCGGCCTTGGTCATACTACTCATGGGTGGTCCTTGGCGTGTTGGCTCGGGCGATTACCTGGCGGCGGTATGGGTGGCTTCGGCCTTCTGGCGCAAATCGATCTCGGCGACCACCGACATGCCCGGCACCAGGCGGCCGGACAGGCGCTGCACGTCCTTCTGGTCGAACACGATCTTCACCGGCACGCGCTGCACGATCTTGGTGAAGTTGCCGGTCGCGTTATCGGCCGGCAGCAGCGCGAACTGGTTGCCCGAGGCCGGCGAGAAGCTGTCCACGCGGCCGACCAGGTGCTCGTCGGGCAGCGCATCGACGGCCAGTTCCACTTCCTGGCCGCGCTTCAGGCCGGCCAATTGGGTTTCCTTGAAGTTGGCGGTGACCCAGACCTTGTCCTCGACCACGGCGACGAGTTGCTGGCCCGGCTGCACGCGCGCACCGACTTCCACGCTGCGGCGGCCGATGCGGCCGTCGACCGGCGCCACGATGCGGCTGTAGCCGACCTGCTGCTGCGCGTCCTTCAGTTGCGCCTGCAGCACCTTGATCTGCGCATTCAGCACGTCGCGCGCCGAGGTGGCGGCGGCGATGTTCGCCTTGGCGGCGTTCGCGGTGTCGCGGCGCGCGGCGACATCGGCGGTGGCGGCGGCGCGCGCGGCGTTCGCGGCGTCGACCTCGGCCTTCGAGACCGCCTTCATGGTGGTGTTGTAGAGCTGGCCGAAACGCTCGGCGTCCTGGCGCGCACGCACCAGCAGTGCCTGCGACTGGCCGACCTGGGCGGATGCCGCTTCGGCTTGCGCCTTGACCTGCGCCACTTGCGCATCGGCCTGGATCACCTGCTGTTTCGCGCTGGCGATCTGCGCCTCGATCTGCTCGACGCGCACGTGCTGGTCGGCCGGATCGAGTTCGGCGATCGGGTCGCCTGCTTTCACGTGCTGGTTGTCTTCGACCAGCACACGCGTGACCACGCCGGCGATACGCGACGACACCGGGTGCACGTGGCCTGCCACGTAGGCGTTTTCGGTCTCGACGAAGTTATGGCTGCGGTACCACATGCGGCCGCCGGCGACGACGGCGGCCAGGGCGATCAGGCCGACCACGACCAGCACGCGCTTGTTGGGCGGGGTCTTGCCGGCAGCGGCTGGTGCGTTGGGTGGAACGGCGCCGAGCGGGGCTTGCGGGCCCGAAGTCTGCGGTTGGGACATGAAGGCAACTCCGAAAAGGGAATAAGTGTTGTCCTACATTATTCGGCATTCGCCTGGGTTCGTCAAGAAATGAAACGGTTGCATTTCATTTGTTGGTGATTTACAGTGAGGGCATGAGCAAACCATTGCAAGCACTCGCATCGACTGAAGAAAACCCGCCGGCAAACGTGTCAACGGCAGCCTGCCCGCGCAGCGCCGGCCGTCCCAAGGCAGGTGACGTCGAAGCACGCACCCAGGACCTGATCGACGCCGCCGCCCGCCTGTTCCTGGCCAACGGCTATACCCGCACCAGCCTGGAAGCCATCGCCCGCGCCGCGCGCGTTGCGGTGCGCACCATCTATGTGAAGTTCGGCGGCAAGGCCGGCCTGCTGAATGCCGTGCTGGTGGCGCGCCGCGACCAGTTCTTCCGCATGCGCGACATGGACAAGGACATGCGGCCCTTGCGCGACGTGGTCGGTGACTTCGCCCACCAGTTCTTCGATTTGCTGTGCAAGGATCAATTGATTGCGATGCAGCGCGTGGTGATTGCCGAAGCGCCCGGCAACCCCGAGCTGGCCGACACTTTCTACGGCGCCGGCCCGCGCCTGACGCGCGAAATGATCGACCGCTACTTCGCCCGCCCCGACGTGCGCGCCCAGCTGCGCGAGGATTTGCCCTTCGGCCAGCTGACGGCTTTCCTGATCAGCATTATCTCGGGCGACAGCGTGCAGCGCTTCGTATTTCCCAACGCCCAGCCATCGAGCGCCGAGGCCCACCGCCTGCTCGATGAACGGCTGACCATGTTCTATCGCGCGGTCTTGCGATAGCGCCATTTCCTGCCGATACTGCTGAGCAAATGTGCGTCAGCGCACCGAACCCGGGCATGGTTGTGTGAGAACCTGACTCCCTTATCAAGGAGGATGTCATGGATCTCAACAAGAACATCACAGTGTTCATTTGCAAGGGGGCAGTATGAGCAAGACTTCCCGTTATGAATGGCGCGACCAGCAAGCCGCGCTGCACGAACGCATGAAGGGGTTCCTGCAGAACCCGGGCAACGAACAGCTGGAAGCCGTCGTCGCCGAAATGCGCGCCTATGCAAACGCCGCCAAGACCGGCCAGATCGATATTCCCCAGACCTGGACCAGTTACAGTTGACCATGACCAACTAGCGCACACGCGCACGCCGCCCCACGCAAGTCGGGCGGCATTTTTTATTTCAACAGCGAGGGTCAGCTTGAGAGGGTCGGGATCCCGGACCTGCCCCCCCGCTTTCAGACAGGCAGCGTGACCAGCGCCCGCAAGCCCTGCCCTTCCCGATTCTCCAGCACCAGCTGGCCGCCATGCGCCTCGACGCAGGAGCGCGCGATCGCCAGTCCCAGCCCGACGCCGCCCGTCTCCGGATGACGCGCCGCATCGAGCCGGTAGAAGGGCTTGAACACGTTCTCCAGCTGTTCGGGCGCGATGCCCGGGCCGTCATCCTCGATCGCAATCGTCAGGTGCGGATGGCGCCCGGCCTGGCGCGTGCGCGCGTAGCGGATGCGCGCGCCGCCGCCGTAGCGCACCGCGTTCTCGACCAGGTTGGTCAGGGCACGCTTCAGGGCCAGCGGGCGGCAGCGGCAGGCCAGGGCCGGCTCCTTTGGCTCGCACAGTGTCACGTCGCGCCCCTGCGCCCGCTGGTCCGCCACCAGGTCGCGCAGCAGCAGGCCGATATCCATGTCGACGCTCGGCTCGTCGATGGCGTCGTCGCGCGCGAAGCGCAGGCTTTCTTCGATCATCGCCGCCATGTCGCGCAGGGTACGCTGCATCGCCGCGCGCAGCGGCTCGTCGTCGATCAGTTCGGCGCGCAGGCGCAGGGTCGTTACCAGCGAGCGCAGGTCGTGGTTGATCGAGGCAAGCATGCGGCGCTGGTCGTCGAGATAGCGCGCCAGGCGCGACTGCATGATGTTGAACGATGCCGTTACCTCGCGCGCCTCGCGCGGGCCGGCCAAGGCGAGCGGCGCGCCGTATTCGCCGCGGCTGACGCGGTCGGCGGCCTGCGCCAGCGCCTGCACCGGGCGCAGGATGCGGCGCACGAAAACGATCACGATCACCAGCACCGGCAAGGTGCTGACCGGGACCGAGAAGCGCAGCGGGCGCCACCACTGGCGGTCGACCGTGGGCCGCTGCATGCCTTCCAGCCAGGCGCCGTCGGGCAGGCGCAGGGCCAGCGCCAGTTCAGGGTCCGGCGTGTCGAGATGGATGCTGTGCCAGCCGATGCGCACGTCCTGCGGCGCCAGCTTCAGCTGCGCGCGCAAGGCCTCGCCGATGATGGCTGCTTCGCGCTGCGCGACCGCGTCGCTGCTGGCCGGCGGCATGGCCGGCTGCGCGGGCGTGCGCCGAAAGCGCACCGTCGGCGAATCGAAGGCGGCCAGCGCGGCATTCGCTTCCGTATGCCGGGCCAGGCGCCAGGCAACGACCGTGTCGTCGACCACCTGCTTGCGCGAGAGCGTGTGGATGCCGCCGTCGCCTTTCGAACTGACCAGCACCGCGAGCAGGTGCGCGCCGAGCAGGCCGCACAGCAGCAGGCCGATCAGCTGGCCGGCCATGGTGTCGGGCCACAGGCGATGCAGGATGCGCCCAGGCCTCATGCCGGCGCCAGCGAGGCGCTGACGGCCGGAGCGAACAGGTAGCCGTTGCCCCACACGGTTTTCAGCAGGCCGGGACGGCGCGGATCGGGTTCCAGTTTCTTGCGCAAGCGGCTGACCTGGCTGTCGATGCTGCGGTCGAAATTGCTGGCCTCGCCGTCGCCGACCAGGTCGAGCAGGCGGTCGCGGCTGAGCACCACGCCGGGATGCTCGACCAGTACCTGCAGCAGGCGGAACTCGGCGCCACTCAGCGCCACCGGCTTGCCGTCGCGGTCGAACAGTTCACGCCGGCCGAGGTCGAGCGTCCAGCCGTCGAAGCGGTAGCGCGGGCGGGCCTTCGGTGCGGCCGGCGTGGCTGCGCCGCCTCCCCTGCGCCAACGCCGCAGCACCGTGCGGATGCGCGCCACCAGTTCGGGCGGGTCGAACGGCTTGACCACGTAATCGTCGGCGCCGCTGTCGAAACCGGCCAGCTTGTCGCGGGAGCTGTCCATCGCGGTAAGCAGGATCACCGGCGCCGCCTGCGCGCCGGCGATGCGGCGGCACAGCGACAGGCCGTTCTCGCCCGGCATCATCACGTCCAGCACCACCAGGTCGATGCGCTCGCGCGCCAGCAGCGCGTCGGCTTCGCGCGCATCGGCCGCGGCCAGCACGCGCCAGCCCTGGCGCTGCAGGTAAAGGGTGAGCGACTGGCGGATGTCCGGATGGTCGTCGACCACCAGCAGATGGGCGCCAGCCGTGTCATGAGATTGTTCGCAGCGCATGAATAACAATGATTCTCATTCGTATTGATGAGGCATTCTAACAGCGTTGCAGGATGAAGACATCAGCAATGGCAAGTATGCCGGCGAATGATATGCATTTGCGCGCGGGAAAGTTTGTCAAGATGTAGCAAAAAGCCCGGCTGTTTATTTACCCAGCAGGAAGACCAGCGGCACTTCCAGGCGCGCGGCCCAGGCCTTTTCGTTGTGGTCGTCGGCGGGATACACCTTGCTCAGGTAATTCGACGCCGTATAACCCTTGTCGCGCACGATCTGGTCGACGAAAGCCTGGTACGGCGCATACAGCGCGTCGAGGCCGACGCCGCCGTGGTCCTGGTAGAGCTTGTGCCCCTGCGGCGGCGGCAGTTTGCGGTTCAGGTAGTTGTAGGCTGCCAGCGGCAAGGCGGCGTTGTGCTTGCCGGTGCCGGGCCAGTGCGTCGACAGGCCGGCCGCCCCGCCGAACACCTGCGGGTATTCGCTCATCGCATACACCGAAATCAGGCCGCCCATGCTCGAGCCCATGACGAAGGTGCCGGCGGCGTCGGTGCGCGTGGCGTATCTGGCGTCGATCACGGGTTTGAGTTCCTGCACCAGGAAGCGCAGGTAGTCGTCGGCTTCCGGCGCGTGCTTCGGGCCGTCATCTCGTCGAGAAATTTCTCGGGGAAGTATTCGAAGTAGCGGTTCTGCGCGATGTTGAAGACGCCGACGATGATCGTGTCCTCCACTTTTCCTTCGCGATTCAATCGCGCCAGGGTTTAGCAGTAACCGCTAATTTGTCTAAAAATACGCAAACTTATCCAAGATGGATAAGTTTGCTCCCCTCATTACCACCCGTAAAAAGCACTTGTATTGTGTTTTCTGCGCAGCTGTAAGACAGGCGCAGTCATCGGAACCGATAACTGATTGACAGTGTCGAACATGGGTAAAGGAGGCGTGATGATCCTGGCCCATCGTATTCGGCTCGACCCCAACAAGGTGCAGGCTACATATCTGGCGCGTGTAGCCGGAACCGCGCGGTTCGCCTACAACTGGGCACTGGCCGAATGGGGACGGCAATTCGAAGCGTGCAGGCTCAACCCAGCCTTGCCCAAGCCAAACGAGGCGGCATTGCGGCGCCAGCTCAACGCCATCAAGCGCACGCAATTTCCGTGGATGCTGGACGTGACGAAAAATGCGCCACAGCTGGCGATCATGCAACTGGGCCGCGCTTTCCAGAACTTCTTCGAGAAACGGGCACGCTACCCGAAATTCCGGCGCAAGGGCACCAACGACCGGTTCACACTGACCAACGACCAGTTCCGGGTCGATGGCAAACGCATCCGTATTCCGAAACTCGGATGGCTGAGGATGCGTGAAAGCCTGCGCTACACAGGACGGATTGTCTCTGCGACCGTTTCACGCACGGCCGGCCACTGGTATGCCAGCATCAGTATCGACACCTCAGACGCACAGCTGCCGCCAGCCGAAAACGGAGGCGCGGTCGGCATCGACTTCGGCGTGACGCACCTGGCCACCTTGTCGACAGGAGAGAAAGTCGTCGGACCCAAGGCATTGCGAACCTTGCTGGATCGCCTGCGTCGACTGTCACGCGCGCTATCGCGCAAGGTAAAGGGTTCATGCAATCGCAAGAAGGCCAAAGCCAAACTGGCCCGCCTGCATGCCAGGATCGCCAACGTGCGTGCGAACGGCTTGCACCAGCTCAGCGCAAGTATCACCCGGCGCTATCACACCATTGGCATCGAGGATCTACACGTCAAGGGCATGCTCGGGAACCGCTGCCTGTCGCGTGCGATAGCCGACATGGGCTTTGCCGAACTGCGCCGCCAGCTCGTGTACAAAGCGCAGCGGCGCGGTGGGCAAATCATCGTCATCGATCGCTGGTACCCCAGCAGCAAGACCTGTTCCTGCTGTGGTTACAAGCGCGATGCACTCAGCCTGGACGTACGCCAGTGGACCTGCCCTGGATGCGCAACGCACCATGACCGCGACGTTAACGCGGCAATCAATTTAAGAAACATGGCGGTGAGTTCCACCGTGTCGGCCTGTGGAGGGGAAGGCGCTGGCCCTGTGCTTCATGCGCAGAGTGAAACCGGCCCCTGTGAACCAGGAATCCAACAGAAAAGTTAACGATGCTTAGCTTTGCGTAAGTTTGGAAGAACGGTCTCGTGCACGTGCCAGGTGGTCCTGTTCCAGGTCGTGGACGGATCGAACAGCATCTGGCCGTCGTGCATGTAGAGCACCCGGAAGCGCTTGCCGGCCCGCATCTTCTGAGCGTAATCGTCCGGCACCCATACTTCCACCGGGCGTGCCTCGACGAACTTCGATGGCGCCAGCGCCAGGCGTTCGAGCTTGCCGACAGTAACGCGTGCAGCGGATGCGGTGGCGGATACGGCAGGCGTATCGGGCCCCGCCAGGCGCGGCACGGCGGTGGATAGAACGGACAGGCAGAGGCAGGTTTTGGCAAACAGGCGCACGAGGTCTCAGGGCAATTTATTGATGAGCTGCCATTATGCCGTTCCCCTTGGCCGGCGCGAACGGACCCGGCACTTTGCGCGGCGTCTCAAACAGTTTGCGCCCCGGCTTGCCGCTCGCAGCGGGCCGCGGCAGGCCAGACCATGGAATAATTGCCTGCAGCGGCTTCGATGCACACGAATGACGGCGCCACGGCCAAAACGCCAAACTTGTCTATACCGCGCACCGTTGAATTTGTTGATTATTATTCAGTCAAGTTTCCGGTATGATTGGCTCCGAATTCATCAATTTCACACATCCACATTGGCGGAGGAGCGCGCATGGGTACGCAAGCAGAAAGATTCGCCAAGCGCGAGATGGACGCCCCGACGGAGTTCACCGGGGCGGAACTCGACATGGTGCGCCAGGAAGTGGAAGAACGCCTGGCCGCCCTGCTCGCCGATGCAGGCCCGAGCTCGGACCGCCTGGCCGCCGCCATGCGCGCCGCAGCCCTCGGTTCCGGCAAGCGCATGCGCCCGCTGCTGCTGATGCTGGTCGCGCGCGACCTCGGCTGCGATTCGCCGGCCCTGATCGACGTCGCCTGCGCCGTCGAGCTGGTGCACGCGGCCTCGCTGGTGCTCGACGACATGCCCTGCATGGACGACGCCCAGCTGCGCCGCGGCAAGCCCACGATCCACGTGCAGTATGGCGAAGACGTCGCCATCCTCGCCTCGATCGCCCTGCTCAGCCGTGCCTTCGGCATCCTCGGTTCGGCCCAGGACATCCCGCCGGCGGTGCGCGCGCGCCTGGTGGCGCGGCTGTCGGAAACCATCGGCGCGCAGGGCTTGGTGCGCGGCCAGTTCCTCGATTTGCAGGCCACCGCCCGCTCGGCCGAGGACATCGCCACCACCAACGAACTGAAGACCGGCGTGCTGCTCGGCGCCGCGGTCGACATGGCCGCCATCATTGCCGAAACTGACGACTGCGTGGCCCGTTCGCTGCGCGCCTTTGCGCTGGCGGCCGGCCACGCCTTCCAGTTGCGCGACGACTTCCAGGACGGCCCCGGCATGGACCCGACCATCACCGGCAAGGACACCGGCAAGGACGTCAACAAGGCCACCTTCATCAACACGCTTGGCTTCGACGAAGCGCGGCGGCGCCTGATGGACCACCTGCACGAGGCCGACCGCTGCCTGACCGACGCCATCGGCAGCAAGCAGGGCACGCGCCGCTTCGTGGGCAGCCTGTTCGGCGGCGGCGCGGGGCAGTATTTCGCCGGCCAGCAGCCAGACTACGCGGTGCGCCACTGACCATGGCCGCCTGCACCCCGTCGAATCAACCCGTGTAACTGGAGATTCCCCCGCATGGCCCACTTCGGCGTGGTCGCACCGGCGTTCTACAGCCACTACAACGCGATGGCGGCGCTCGGCCTCGAACTGGCTGCGCGCGGCCACCGCATCACCTTCCTGCACCAGCTTGACGCCGGCGCCTACCTGAAGGACCCGCGCCTCGGCTTCCACGCGGTCGGCCGCGACACCCACCCGGCCGGCACGCTGGCCGCCTCGATCGAACGCGCCGCCAATCCCGGCGGGCCGCTGGGCCTGCGCCGCGTGATCCAGGACATGGCGCGCACGACAAACATGCTGTGCCGCGAACTGCCGCCCGCCATCGAGGCGCTCGGCATCGACGCCCTGCTGTGCGACCAGATGGAAGCGGCCGGCGGCCTGGTGGCCGAGGGCATGGGCCTGCCTTTCGCCTCGGTGGCGAACGCGCTGCCGGTGAACCGCGAGCCCGGCATCCCGCTGCCGGTCATGCCCTTCGATTTCGAGGACAGCGAGCGCGCGCGCCACATGGTCGAGGGCAGCACCCGCGTCTACGACTGGCTGATGTCGCCGCATGCCGAGGTGATTGCGGCGCAGGCGCGCAGCCTGGGCCTGGCGCCGCGCAGCGCCATGCACGAATGCCTGTCGCCGCTGCTGCAGATAAGCCAGACGGTCGAGAGCTTCGACTTCCCGCGCAAGGCGCTGCCGCCGCATTTCCATCATGTCGGCCCGCTGCGCTTCACGCGGGCCGCGCAAGTTCCTGACGACGGCCGCCGCATGCCGGATATCGATCCCGGCCGCCCCTTCGTCTTCACTTCGCTCGGCACCCTGCAGGGCGGGCGCTTCGGGCTGTTCAAGCGCATCGTCCAGGCGTGCCGCAAGCAGGACGTGCAGCTGCTGGTCGCCCACTGCGGCGGCCTCGACGAACGCCAGGCCCAGGCCCTGCGCGACGCGGGGGCCGATTGGGTGGTCGCCTTTGCGCCGCAAGAACAAGTCCTGGCGCGCGCCGACGTCGTGATCTCGCATGCCGGCTCGAACACGGTAATGGATGCGATTGCCGCCAGCACCCCGATCCTGGCGCTGCCGATCGCCTTCGACCAGCCCGGCGCGGCGGCGCGCATCCGCCATGCCGGCATCGGCCTGTCGGCGTCGCCGCGCTTTGCCAGCCCGGCGCAGATCGGCCGCCTGCTGCGCCGCCTGCTCGACGATGCCGGCTTCGCCAGGCGCATGGCGCCGCTGGCACAAGACCTGGCACGCGCCGGCGGCACGCCGCGCGCGGCCAGCCTGGTCGAAGAGGCGCTGGGCCAGCGGCTCGCCGTGCGCCAGCCCGTCCAGGCGCCGGTGCAGGCAGGGCCGGCGGCAAGGGCCGAGACGGGCGTGGCCAGCCTTGGATAAACCCGTCATGGCAAGCGCAGCGCAATACGATTTGATCCTGGCCGGCGGCGGCCTGGCGAACGGCCTGATCGCCTGGCGCCTGCACACCCTGCGCCCGGGCCTGCGCATCCTGCTGCTGGAAGCGAGCGAGCGCATCGGCGGCAACCACACCTGGTCCTTCCACGACGGCGATTTGACACCCGAGCAGCATGCCTGGATCGCGCCGGTCGTCGCCAGGCGCTGGCCGCGCTACGACGTGGTCTTTCCCGACTATGCGCGCACGCTGGGCAGCGGCTACGCCAGCGTCACGTCCGACGCGTTCGCGCGCGTCATCGGTGCGGCGCTCGGCCCCTCCTTGCGCACCGGCGTGCGGATCGAGGCCTTGAGCCCGACCACGGTCACGCTGGCCGGCGGCGAAGTCCTGCGCGCGCGCGCCGTGATCGACGGCCGCGGCGTGCGCGCGTCGGATCGGCTTGCGCTCGGCTACCAGACCTTCCTCGGACAGGAAGTGCGCCTGGCCGCGCCGCACGGCCTCACTGCCCCCATCATCATGGACGCCAGCGTCGAGCAGCAGGGTGGCTACCGCTTCGTCTACACCCTGCCCTTCGACGCGCACACGCTGCTGATCGAAGACACCCATTACGTCGACACCGGCGCCTGGGAGCCGGAACGCCTGCGCGCGAACATCGCTGCGTATGCGCAGGCGCGCGGCTGGCAGATCACGGAGGTGCTACGCGAGGAACACGGTTCGCTCCCCATCGTGCTGGCCGGCGACTTCGACGCCTACTGGCGCGAGCTCGATGGCCAGCCCTGCGCCGGCCTGCGCGCCGGCCTGTTCCACTCGACCACGGGTTACTCGCTGCCGCATGCGGTGCGGTTGGCCGAGCGCATCGCCGGTTTCTCGGAATTCAGCGCCCCGCGCCTGTTCGCCGCGATCCGCGACGAAGCGCAACAGGAGTGGCGCGCCCAGCGCTTCTTCCGCCTGCTCAACCGCATGCTGTTCCTGGCCGGCAGCCCCGACAAACGCTGGCGCGTGATGGGGCGCTTCTACCGCCTGTCGCCGCGCCTGATCGAACATTTCTATGCCGGCCGCCTGCGCCTGCGCGACAAGGCGCGCATCCTCAGCGGCAAACCGCCCGTACCCCTGGTGGCCGCCTTCGAGGCGGCCCGCAAGATCCACCCTCGTCAGATCAGGAATTCCGAATGAACCAACAACAAACCGCCGTGGTCATCGGCGCCGGCTTCGGCGGCCTGGCGCTGGCCATCCGCCTGCAAGCACGCGGCATCCAGACCACCCTGCTGGAAAAGCGCGACAAGCCGGGCGGCCGCGCCTACGTGTACGAAGACCAGGGCTTCGTGTTCGACGCCGGCCCCACCGTGATCACCGATCCGTCCTGCATCGAGGAGCTGTTCACGCTGGCCGGCAAGCGCATCGAGGACTACGTCGAGATGCTGCCGGTCGAGCCCTTCTACCGCCTGTGCTGGGAAGATGGCAGCCACTTCGATTACCTGAACAACCAGGAAGCCCTGGACCGCCAGATCCACGCGCGCAACCCGGCCGACGTCGAGGGTTACAAGCGCTTCCTCGCGTATTCAAAGGCGGTGTTCGAGGAAGGCTACATCAAGCTCGGCACCGTACCCTTCCTGTCCTTCCGCGACATGATCCAGGCCGGCCCGCAGCTGGCGCGCCTGCAGGCCTGGCGCAGCGTGTACGGCATGGTCTCGCGCTTCATCCAGGACGAGCACCTGCGCCAAGCGTTTTCCTTCCACTCGCTGCTGGTGGGCGGCAATCCCTTTGCCACGTCCTCGATCTACACCCTGATCCACGCGCTGGAACGGCGCTGGGGCGTGTGGTTCCCGCGCGGCGGCACCGGGGCGCTGGTGAAAGGACTCGTAAAACTGTTCCAGGACATTGGCGGGCGCTTCGAACTGAACGCGCCGGTGGCACGCATCGAAACGAGCAACGGCCGCGCCACCGGCGTGCGCCTGGAAGACGGCCGCCTGTTCCAGGCCGACGCCGTGGCCTCGAACGCCGACGTGGTCCACACCTACGCCAAGCTGCTCGGCCACGATGCGCGCGGCACGGCCGAAGCCGATGCGCTGAAGAAGAAACGCTTCAGCAATTCCCTGTTCGTGCTCTACTTCGGGCTGGACCACCACCATGCGCAGCTGCAGCACCACACCGTGTGCTTCGGCCCGCGCTACCGCGAACTGATCAAGGACATCTTCAACGGCGAATCGCTAGCCGACGATTTTTCGCTCTACCTGCACGCGCCCTGCGTCACCGACCCCTCGCTGGCGCCGCCCGGCTGCGGCAGCCATTACGTGCTGGCGCCGGTGCCGCACCTGGGCAATGCGCCGATCGACTGGGAAGTCGAAGGCCCGCTCTACCGCGATCGCATCTTCGAGTATCTGGAAAAGCGCTACATGCCGGGCCTGCGCAGCCAGCTCGTCACCAGCCGCATCTTCACGCCGCTCGACTTCCGCGACCAGCTCAACGCCCACCACGGCTCGGCCTTCTCGCTGGAGCCGATCCTCACCCAAAGCGCCTGGTTCCGTCCGCACAACCGCGACGCCGAGCTGGCGAATGTCTACCTGGTCGGCGCCGGCACCCACCCCGGCGCCGGCGTGCCAGGCGTGATCGGCTCGGCCAAGGCCACCGCCGGCCTGATGCTGGGCGAGGTGGCGGCATGAGCGAAGCGCTGATGCAGCATGCGACCCAGACCATCGAGGTCGGGTCGAAAAGCTTTGCGGCGGCGGCGAAACTGTTCGATGCCGAGACCCGGCGCGGCGTGCTGATGCTGTACGCCTGGTGCCGCCATTGCGACGACGTGGTTGATGGCCAGGAGCTGGGCTTCGCCCCTGCCGCCAGCGCGCCGGCGCCACATGCCGCCGGGCACGATCCCGTCAAGGAGCTGGCCCTGCTGCGCGACCAGACCCGCCGCGCCTACGCCGGCGAACGCATGCACGATCCGGCCTTTGCCGCCTTCCAGGAAGTCGCGCTCAGGCACGGCATCGAACCGCGCCATGCCTACGACCACCTGGCCGGCTTCGCCATGGACGTCGAGGGCGCCCGTTACGAGACCATCGACGACACCCTGCGCTACTGCTACCACGTGGCCGGCGTGGTTGGCCTGATGATGGCCTCGATCATGGGCGCGCGCGACCCGGCCGTGCTGGACCGCGCCTGCGACCTGGGCCTGGCCTTCCAGCTGACGAACATCGCGCGCGACATCGTCGACGATGCGCACATCGGCCGTTGCTACCTGCCGGCTGCCTGGCTGCGCGAAGCCGGCATCCCGCAGGACGAGATCGCGCTGCCGCGCCACCGCGAGGCATTGGCGAAGATCGCCGCACGCCTGGTCGACCATGCCGAGCCGTATTACGAATCGGCCTATGCAGGCCTGGCTGCGCTGCCCTTGCGTTCGGCCTGGGCGATTGCCACGGCGCGCCTGGTGTACCGGCAGATCGGCATCGTGGTGAAGCGGCGCGGGCCGCACGCCTGGGACACGCGCGCCGGCACGAGCAAGCTCACCAAGTTGTGGCTGCTGCTGCGCGGCGGGTGCGATGCGCTCAGTTCACGGATTCGGACGACGAGTTCGCCGCGCCCTGCCCGGCTGTGGAGCCGCCCGGCTGGCGGCGCTGAGGGTGACGCTGCAGGCGGCCTCCATGCAGCGCGTGCAACTGCTGCTTGAGGCTGTCGGCCGAAGGCGCGTACAGGAAACCGAAGGAGACCGCGCCTTCCTTGCCATCGACCGCGTGGTGCATGCGGTGGGCCTGGTACAGGCGCTTGAGGTAGCCGCGCTTGGGCACGTAGCGGAAGGGCCAGCGCCCGTGCACCAAACCGTCGTGGGCGACGAAGTAGAGCAGGCCGTAGGCCGTCATGCCGGCGCCGATCCACTCGAGCGGATGGTAGCCGCGCGTGCCGGCGTAGATGAGGGCGATGGCGACGCCGGCGAAGACCACCGCGTACAAGTCGTTCTTCTCGAACCAGCCGGTGCGCGGCTCGTGGTGCGACTTGTGCCAGCCCCAGCCGAAGCCATGCATGACGTACTTGTGCGCGACGATGGAGAAGAGTTCCATGAACACGACGGTGAGCACGACGATGAGCGTATTGAGCAGCATGGTTTAACGAATCAACAAGAAGCCGGGATACCCACAGCCTACCATGGCGCACACCGCGCACGGCTGGGGAAGCGGCTTATCACCCCTCATGAATAAAGGACGACACATGTTTTCACGCTTGGTTTTCGGTTGCACCCTGTTTTGCGCGCTGACGGCGGGCGCATCGGCCGCCACGGTCGAGGTACGCGTCTCGGGCGTCATGGCCGGCAAGGGCAAGATCAACGTCGCGCTGTGCGACAAGGAACGCTTCCTGAAGCAATGCGGCTACAGCGGCTCGGCCCCGGCCAAGGGTACGGACACGGTGATCACGCTGAAGGACATCCCGGCCGGCAACTGGGCCGTCATGGCCTACCAGGACGAGAACGAAAACAATGAGCTCGACCGCAGCTTCATCGGCATTCCGAAAGAGAACTACGGCTTCAGCCGC
Source organism: Massilia sp. BAP21 (assembly GCF_057801335.1). Classification (NCBI taxonomy): domain Bacteria; kingdom Pseudomonadati; phylum Pseudomonadota; class Betaproteobacteria; order Burkholderiales; family Oxalobacteraceae; genus Massilia; species Massilia sp. BAP21. The sequence continues at coordinate 3,101,706 of NZ_CM173596.1, read as the reverse complement.
GATGCGCGCGGCAAGTTCGGGCCGCCGGGCTTCGAGGATGCGGCGATTGAGGTGAAGGAAGGCACCACGGTGGCGCCCGTGAAGCTGAAGTAGGAAATGGTAGGAAGCGGGCCCCTGCGCCACCCGCCGTGCATGTAAATGTGACAATTGAAGAGTTTCCGTCCACCTGTGGAATGCTAGAGTTGGCAATCACGGGCGCAGTGCCCGTTCTACATGGAGGAAGCGAAGGATGAAGAAACTCTGTCTGCTGGCAAGCGTGGTCGTGTTGATCGCCGGGTGTGCGAGCCCGTCTGGAACGGCATCGGGAACGGACGGGAGCCAGGTGGTGAGCAGGGAGCGCGCCTCGAATGACGACCTGCCGACCGGCTCGCTCATCCGCCGCAAGAAGTCGGAGCCGAGCAAGGTGCAGACGGTCACGCTCGACAGGCAGGCTGAAGCCGACCGCTAGACTGCAGCAGCGCAGCCCGGCAGCAGCAAGGCTAGGCCCCGTCGATCACCCGCATCAGGAAGTGCATCTTGCGCGGCGCCCGGTGCCGCTCGTGGATCTCGCGCGTCAGCACTTCCACCCGGCGCGGCTGCAACGCCAGCTGGCGCACGTCGATCGGCGCGCCGGCCGCCAGGTTGCCGGCGAACTGGGCCGCCAGCTGCTGCGACACCGTCCCGGTTAGCGTGACCGGCGTCCCGTGCAGCGTCGTCTTCAGCTCGAAACTGCGCGATTCGGGCAGGACGAACACCGTCCCGATGAATTCGTTGCCGTGCTCTTCCATGGTTGTCTCCATCGATGACCGCTGCATCTTCATCATAGCAAGCCGGCGGCGCAGTTCAACATCGGCACTGGCAACTGGCACCGCCGGCATGCATGCAAATGTGACAATTGAAGAGAATGTGTTTGTTCGTGCAATGCTAGAGTTCGTTCTCATGGGCATTCCGCCCGTCTCAACTTCTAAGGAGCAATGATGAAAGGACTGCTTTTGTTGGCAGGATTGATGTTGTCTCTTGTCGGGTGCGCCAGCACTGCCGACACCGATCCGAGCAAATCCTCACGCAAGGAACGCGCTTCCGACGCCTATGGGCGGACCGGCTCGATGATTCCCCGCAAGCGATCGGAGCGCGGCGCAACCGATACGGTTGAAATCGACAAGCAAGCTCTCGAGAACGAGCGCATGAACAACAACGGCACCAACAACGGCGTCGGACGCTAGGGCCAGCAACTCGCGCCGCCGGCATGCAACTGGCGCCGGCAGGGCCGTCCTTCGTCGCATCGGCCCACGGCCGACAAGGCGCACCGCTACAGTGGCTTCACCTACAACGCCACTGGAGAACGCCATGACACCGCACCGCCTTGCCACCTGCTTCGCCTTCGTCCTTGCCGCCGCAACCGCCAGCGCCCATGCCGGCGACCTGAACATCACCGTCGAAGGCGTGAAGAACGACCAGGGCCAGATCATGGTCGCGCTCTACGATTCGGCCGACGGCTTCCTGAAACGCACCGTAAAAGCCGGCGCCGCCCCGGCCGCGAATGGCAGCACCAAGGTCGTCGTCAAGGACGTCCCGGCCGGCGCCTACGGCTTCGCCCTGTTCCACGACGCCAACGGCAACGGCAAGATGGACAAGAACATGATGGGCATTCCGTCCGAGGACTACGCCTTCAGCAACAACGCCCTCGGCAACATGGGGCCGCCGTCGTTCGAGCAGGCGCGCTTCACCGTGCCGGCCGCCGGCGCCGCCGTCACCGTTTCGCTGCGCTGAGGCTGCCATGGACCGCCGCCACTTCCTTTCCGCTGGCCTGGGCCTGGGCGCCCTCGCCCTCACCGGCAACGCCCGCGCCGACGCCGCCACCTACCAGCGCTTCCACGCCGCCCTGGCGCGCGACAAGTCGCTCGCCGTGTATGCCGACCAGGTGGGCGAGCAGTCGGGCCTGGCCGTGGTCGAAGGAGGCCTGCCGAAGGACCTGCAAGGTAACTTCTACCGCAACGGGCCCGGCCGCTTCGAACTCGGCGGCGAGCGCTACCACCACTGGTTCGACGGCGACGGCTTCGTCCAGGGCTGGACCATCGGCGGCGGCAAGGTGCGCCACCACGGGCGCTTCGTCGAAACCCGGCGCTTCCGCGACGAGTCCGAGGCCGGCCAGTTCCTGTACCCCGCCTTCGGCACCATGTTCGCGCGCCGCGGCTTTCGCGACAACGACACCCTGAACGCGGCGAATACCAACCTGCTCCCTTTCAATGGCCGCCTGTACGCGCTGTGGGAGGGCGGCTCGGCCACCGAGGTCGATCCAGGCACGCTGGCCACGCTCGGCATCAAGACCTGGCGCGAGGACGTGAAGGCGATGCCCTTCTCGGCGCATCCGAAGCTCGATCCGCAAGGCGGCATGTGGAACTTCGGCGCCCTGCCCGGCGCCAACCGCCTGGCCCTGTACCAGATCGATGCCGCCGGTACGCTGCTGCGCACGGGCGTGCTCGAAGTGCCGCAACTGGCGATGGTGCACGACTTCGCCGTCAGCGCGAAGCACCTGGTGTTCGTGGTGCCGCCTTATGACTTCAGCGGCGATTCCGCACTGAGCTTCGCCGAGCGGCACAGCTGGGCCGGCAGCGGCGCCAGGGCGCGGCCGACGCGCGTGGTCGTGGTGGCCAAGGACACGCTGACGCTGCGCCAGGTCTTCGAGCTGCCGCCGCAGATGGTCTTCCACCTCGGGAACGCCTGGGACGACGGCGACTGCACCCGCTTCGACGTGGTGCTGCACGCGGGCGACGCCCTCGCCGGCCTGGGCAGCCTGATGAGCGGCACGCGCGCCGACAACGCGCCGGGCCGCAGCCAGGCCGTGCAGGTCTGCCTCGACTACGCCAGCGGCCGGGCCACGACGGCGCGCCTGCTTGGCACCAGCGAATTCCCGCGCGTGATGCCGCAGGTGGTCGGCACGCGCCACCGCCGCCTGGCCCTCTTGAGCTGCGACCGCGCCAACCGCGAACTGGTGCTCGACACGGTGAACGTGGTCGATACCGACAACGGCAAGGTCGACAGCTACCGCTTCGGCGCCGGCTGGCAGGTCGAGGAACACGTGCTGGTGCCGCGCCGCGGCGCCCGCCATGAACGCGACGGCTACCTGGTCGGCGTGGCCCAGGACACCCGGCGCGGCGTGGGCGTACTGAGTGTATTCGACGCGGCGAAGATCAGTAACGGACCGCTGGCCCTGGCCAGCTTGCCCTATCGCACGCCGCACTGCTTTCATGGTAATTTCCTGACTACTTGACCACCCCATGACCATGTCTTCCCACCCTCCCGAATCCGCGCCGCGCGGCGTGCATCCGCTTGAAGTGCTGGCGCCGTTTCGCCGCATCCGCGCGTCGCCGCTGCGCAACCTGGTCTATACCTTCGTCTGGAACTGCCTGATCGGCCTGGCGCTCGCCGCCGCCGAACAGTGGCTGGCTGGCCGGCCCGGGCCGTTCGGGCCGCGGTTGGCCGTCATGCTGGTCGGCGCCAACGTGGTCGGCTTCCTGATCCACGGCGCCCTGTACGGCCTGCGCCGCTTTGCGCCGCTGGCGGTGTCGGGCAAGGGCTGGCGCCCGCGCCTGGCGCAGATGGCGGTGTCCGGCATCGGCGCCCTGCTCGGCATTGGGCTGATGCGCGTCGTGCTGTCGAACGCCCATCCGCTCGACGTGCTGCGTTCGGGGCCGATGATCACCATCGCCGTGTATGCCGTCGGTACGGCGGTCATCATCCGCCTGGTGCTGTTTGCCGGCGAGCGCCGCATCGAACGCGAGACGCAAGCCGCGCGCCAGCAGGAGCAGATCGCCGCCGCCGGGCGCATGCTGGCCGAGGCCAGACTGCGCGCGCTGCAGGCCCAGATCGAACCGCACTTCCTGTACAACACCCTGGCCAACGTGGTCAGCCTGATCGACACCCAGCCGGCCCAGGCGCGGCGCATGCTGGAGCGCTTTATCGACTACCTGCGCGCCAGCCTGGCCGCCAGCCGCGCCGAATCGGCCACGCTGGGCGGTGAGCTCGACCTGGTCCGCGCCTACCTCGACGTGCTGGGCGTACGCATGGGCGCGCGCCTGCGCTACCGCATCGAGGCGGATTCAGACACGCGCCAGTTGCCGATCGCGCCGATGCTGCTGCAGCCGCTGGTGGAGAACGCCATCATGCATGGCATCGAGCCGAAGATGGAAGGCGGCGAGATCCTGGTGCGGGCGCGGCTGGTGGACGATGCGCTGTGCGTGGAGGTGAGCGACAGCGGCATGGGCCTGGGGCATGCACCGCCGCGCCCTGGCGGCGGCGTCGGCCTGTCGAACCTGCGCGAGCGGGTGCACCAGCTGCATGGCCCGACCGCTCAGCTACAATTAATCGAAAACCAAGCCTGCGGCGTGACTTCGCGCCTGCTGCTGCCACTCACGAAGGTGACGCCATCGACTCCCCCCGCGCCCTGATCGCCGACGACGAACCGCATCTGCTCGACTACCTCGCTGCCCAGCTGGCCCGGGCCTGGCCCGAACTGCGCGTGACGCGCGCCGCCAACGGCATCCAGGCGCTGGAGCTGATCGACGAGCTGGCGCCGGATGTCGTTTTTCTCGATATCCAGATGCCGGGGCTGACCGGGATCGAGCTGGCGGCGCGGCTGTGCGCCGGCGGTCGTCCACCGCGGGTCGTGTTCACCACCGCGCACGAGCAGTACGCGGTGCATGCGTTCGAGCACGCGGCGTTTGATTATTTGTTGAAGCCGATCGGGCTGGAGCGGCTGCAGCGTACCGTGGACAGGTTGCGCGAGGCCTTGCGCTCGTCGGCGCCGGCGCCGAGCGTGGCGCCGGATGCCTTGCAGGCGCTGCTGCGGCAGCTGGGCGTTTCCGCGCCTGCGGCTTCTCCCGCGCCGGCGCCGCTGCAGTGGATACGCGCGGCGCAGGGGCAGGAAACGCGCTTGATTGCGGTCGACGAGGTGATCTACTTCCAGAGCAACGACAAGTACACCAGCATCTTCCTGGCGGACGGCGAAAGCCTGATCCGCACGCCGCTGGCCAAGCTGAAGGAGCAACTCGATCCGCAGCAGTTCTGGCAGATTCACCGCGGGGTGATTGTCGCGGCGAAGCATGTGGCGGGCACGCGGACGGACTTTCGCGGGCGCTTGCATGTGAAGCTCAAGGGGCGAGAGGAGCAGTTGGTGGTGAGCCGGAACTACGTCGATCTGTTCCGGCAGATGTGACGCGGCCCGGAACATATCCCGTACGGTGGGCACCCCGTGCCCACGCGGTTACGTGCGTCTGCGGTTGGCCCGCGTCCGTGGCATGTCGCCCGCGAACGTCAAACCCGGCCAGCGTCCCCGATGATGGTTGGGCCGGTGGGCGAACGATCACCGCCAACGCAAAAAGGATACGCACGTAACCGCGTGGGCACGGAGTGCCCACCGTACGGTTGGCGTCACCATCCATTTTCGCGTAGCGGCTGATCATAAAAAACGGGACCATCCGGTCCCGTTTTCCTTACTGCGAACTGCTGACGTTTAGCGCTTGCGCGGCGGCGGCAAGTCCGTGCAGACGCCTTCATAGGCCTCTGCCGCCATGCCGATCGACTCGCCCAGCGTCGGGTGCGGGTGAATCGTCTTGCCGATGTCGATGCCATCCGCGCCCATCTCGATTGCCAGCGCAATCTCGCCAATCATGTCGCCGGCGTTCGTGCCAACGATGGTGCCGCCGATGATACGGTGGGTCTCGGCGTCGAACAGCAGCTTGGTGAAGCCCTCGGCGCGGCCGTTGGCGACGGCGCGACCCGAGGCAGCCCACGGGAAGTGGCCCTTCTCGACCTTGATGCCCTTCTGCTTGGCTTCGTCTTCGGTGATGCCGGCCCATGCCACTTCCGGATCGGTGTAGGCCACTGACGGAATGACCTTGGCGTCGAAGTAAGCCTTCTCGCCGTGCGCCGCTTCCGCAGCCACGTGCGCTTCGTGCACGGCCTTGTGCGCCAGCATCGGCTGGCCCACCAGGTCGCCGATGGCGAAGATGTGCGGCACGTTGGTGCGCATCTGGCCGTCTACGCCGATGAAGCCGCGGTCGGTCACGGCCACGCCGGCCTTGTCGGCGGCGATCTTCTTGCCGTTCGGACTGCGGCCAACCGCCACCAGCACCATGTCGTACAGCTGCGGTTCCGGTGCGGCGACGCCTTCTTCGGCCGATTCGAAGGTGACCTTGATCCCTTCCGGCAGCGCTTCCACGCCGACGGTCTTGGTCTTTAACATGATGTTGTCGAAGCGGTGGGCGTTGAACTTCTGCCAGACCTTGACGGCCTCGCGGTCCGCGCCCTGCATCAGGCCATCCATCATCTCGACCACGTCGATGCGCGCACCGAGGGTCGAATAGACGGTTGCCATTTCCAGGCCGATGATGCCGCCGCCAATGACCAGCATGCGCTTCGGCACCTGGCGCAGTTCCAGCGCGCCGGTCGAGTCGACGATGCGCGGGTCTTCCGGCACGAAAGGCAGCTTCACGACCGCGGAGCCGGCGGCGATGATCGCTTTCGCGAACTTCACGACCTTCTTGCTGCCATCGGCTGCGCTGACTTCGATGTGGTTAGGCGACAGGAACTGGCCCACGCCCTGCACCACGTTCACCTTGCGCGCCTTGGCCATGCCGGCCAGGCCGCCGGTCATGGTCTTGATGACCTTGTCCTTGTGCGCGCGCAGCTTGTCGAGGTCGACGTCCGGCTTGGCGAAGGAGACGCCGAGGTCGGCCATGTGCGCGGTCTCGTCCATGATGTGCGCCACGTGCAGCAGTGCCTTCGACGGGATGCAGCCCACGTTCAGGCAGACGCCGCCGAGAGTGGCGTACTTCTCGACCAGCACCGTGTTCATGCCCAGGTCGGCCGAACGGAAGGCGGCCGAGTAGCCGCCAGGGCCGGCGCCCAGCACCATCATTTCGCATTCGACGTCGACCTGGCCGCTGTAGCTGGCCGCGTTCGGCGCAGGCACGGCGTTCGGGGCGGCGGCATCGGCTTTATGCGCCGGTGCGTAGGAGTCGGTCGGACCTGCGGCGGCGGTCGGCGCAACGGCTTGCGCGCCGATCTGCGCGTCGGGCTTCGACGATTCGGCAGGCTTCTCGGCAGGGGCCGGCGCAGCAGCGGCAGGCGCCGCGGCGCCCGCACCGCTTTCATCCAGCATCAGCAGCAGCGAACCTTCGTTCACCTTGTCGCCGACCTTGACCTTCAGTTCCTGCACCACGCCGGCGTGGGTCGACGGAATCTCCATCGAGGCCTTGTCCGATTCCACGGTGACCAGCGACTGGTCGACCTTGATCGTGTCGCCGGGCTTGACCATCAGTTCGATGATCTCGACGTCCTTGAAATCGCCGATGTTCGGGACTTTTACTTCAACAGTACTCATGCTCGGCGCTCCTTACAGAAGGGTCTTGCGCAGGTCGGCCAGCACTTCGGCCAGGTAGGCGGCGAAGCGGGCAGCGCCGGCGCCGTCGATGACGCGGTGGTCGTACGACAGCGACAGCGGCAGCATCAGGCGCGGCTGGAAGGTGGTGCCGTCCCAGACCGGCTTCATGGCCGACTTCGACAGGCCGAGGATGGCCACTTCAGGCGCGTTGATGATCGGCGTAAAGGCGGTGCCGCCAATGCCGCCCAGCGACGAAATGGTGAAGCTCGCGCCCTGCATGTTGGCTGGCGAGAGCTTGCCTTCGCGGGCCTGTGCGGACAGTTCGCCCATCTCGGTAGCGATCTGCGACACGGTCTTCTTGTCGGCGTCCTTCACGACCGGGACCACCAGGCCGTTCGGGGTGTCTGCCGCGAAGCCGATGTTGTAGTACTGCTTGACGATGAGGGCCGAACCGTCTTCGCTGATCGACGAGTTGAATTGCGGGTACTTCTTCAGCGCGGCGACCGAGGCCTTGATCACGAAAGCCAGCATGGTCAGCTTGACGGCAGACTTCTGCTTGGCCAGCGCGGCGTTCGAATCGACGCGGAACTGTTCCAGGTCGGTGACGTCGGCTTCGTCGAACTGCGTGACGTGCGGGATCATGACCCAGTTGCGGTGCAGGTTCGGGCCGCTGATCTTCTTGATGCGCGAGAGCGGCACGGTTTCGGTGGCGCCGAACTTCGAGAAGTCGAGCGACGGCCATGGCAGCAGGTCCAGGCCGACGCCGGAACCGCCCTTGGCTGCCGGCGCGGCGGCCGGTGCGGCCATCACGCCCTTGACGAAGTTCTGCACGTCCTGCTGGGTGATGCGGTTCTTCGGACCGGTGCCCGGCACGCGCGACAGGTCGACGCCGAGTTCGCGCGCGAACTTGCGGATCGATGGGGAGGCGTGGGCTTTCGAGGCATCGCCGGCTGGTGCGGCGGCAGGCGCCGGTGCGGCAGCTGGTGCCGGAGCTGGCGCAGGTGCTGGCGCAGCAGCTGGTGCGGGTGCTGGAGCAGCAGGAGCCGGCGCAGGCGCGGCAGCAGGAGCCGGTGCAGCTTCAGCAGCCGGAGCCGCCGGTGCAGCAGCGCCGCCTTCCGCTTCTTCCAGCATCAGCACGAGCGAACCTTCGGCAACCTTGTCGCCGACCTTGACTTTGATTTCCTTGACCACACCGGCATGGCTCGACGGGATCTCCATCGACGCCTTGTCGGATTCGACGGTCACCAGCGACTGGTCGACCTTGATCGTGTCGCCCGGCTTGACCATCAGTTCGATGACTTCGACTTCCTTGAAGTCGCCGATGTCCGGGACTTTGACTTCCACAATGCTCATAGTGTTAGCTCCGTTATTTTTTATAGGGTGCACGCCGCTCCTCCCTCCTCAGAGGGCGGAGCGGCGCAACACAACTTGCATTACTGGGTCACCGGATTCGGCTTGTTCGCATCGATGCCGTACTTGGCGATCGCCTGGGCCACGACCGACTTGTCGATCTTGCCTTCGTCGGCCAGCGCGCGCAGGGCGGCAACCACGACGTAGTAGCGGTTCACCTCGAAGAACTCGCGCAGCTTCACACGCGAATCCGAGCGGCCGAAGCCGTCGGTGCCGAGCACTTTATAGGTGCGGTCCTTCGGCATGTAGGCGCGGATCTGTTCGGCGAACATGCGCATGTAGTCGGTGGTCGCGACGATCGGGCCGGTGGTGTCCTGCATCAGCGAGGTCACGTATGGCACGCGCTGTTCGGCTTCCGGGTTCACCATGTTCCAGCGCTCGCAGTCCTGGCCGTCACGGGCCAGCAGCGTCAGCGACGGTGCGGACCAGACGTCGGCGGCGATGCCCCAGTCGCTTGAGAGCAGCTCGGCGGCGAAGATCGACTCGCGCAGGATGGTGCCGCAACCGATCAGCTGGACGCGGTGCTCGGTTTCGCCGCCCTTCTTGAACAGGTACATGCCCTTCAGGATGCCCTCTTCGGTGCCGGCGGTGAGACCTGGCTGCTCGTAGTTCTCGTTCATGATGGTGATGTAGTAGAACACGTCTTCCTGTTCTTCCACCATGCGGCGCAGGCCGTCACGGATAATCACCGCCACTTCGTGCCCAAAAGTAGGGTCGTACGGCAGGCAGTTCGGCACGGTGGCCGCGATGATGTGGCTATGGCCGTCTTCGTGCTGCAGGCCTTCGCCGTTCAGCGTGGTGCGGCCTGCGGTGCCGCCCATCAGGAAGCCGCGCGCACGGATGTCGCCCGCCAGCCAGACCAGGTCGCCCACGCGCTGCATGCCAAACATCGAGTAGAAGGTGTAGAACGGCACCATGGTGCGGTTGTTCGACGAGTACGAGGTCGCTGCCGCGATCCACGAGCTCATGCCGCCCGCTTCGTTGATCCCCTCTTGCAGGATCTGGCCGGCCTTGTCTTCGCGGTAGTACATGACCTGGTCTTTATCGACCGGCTCGTACAACTGGCCCTGCTGGTTGAAGATGCCGATCTGGCGGAACAGGCCTTCCATGCCGAAGGTACGCGATTCGTCGACCAGGATCGGGACGATGCGCTGGCCCAGGCTCGGGTCCTTCAGCAGGCTGGTAATCACGCGCACATACGACTGCGTGGTCGAGATCTCGCGGCCCGGCGCGGTCGGTTCCAGCACGGCCTTGAACGATTCCAGCGGCGGCACCACCAACTGCTCGTCCGCCTTCGAACGGCGCTGCGGCAGGTAGCCGCCCAGGGCCGCACGGCGCTCGTGCAGGTACTTCATTTCCGGCGCGTCGTCGGCCGGCTTGAAGAACGGGATCTCGGCCAGCTTGTCGTCGGGAATAGGGATCGCGAAGCGGTCGCGCATTTCGCGGATGGCTTCGTCGTCCAGCTTCTTCGTCTGGTGCGCGGTGTTGCGCGCCTCGCCCGACTTGCCCATGCCGAAGCCCTTGACGGTCTTCACCAGCAGCACGGTCGGCGTGCCCTTGTTCTCTTGCGCGTTCTTGAAAGCGGCGTAGATCTTGTGCGGGTCGTGGCCACCGCGGGTCAGGCGCCAGATGTCGTCGTCGCTCATGTTGGCGACCATCTTCAGCAGCTCAGGGTGCTTGCCGAAGAAGTGCTTGCGCACGTAGGCGCCATCCTTGGCCTTGTAGTTCTGGTATTCGCCGTCGACGGTTTCCATCATCACGCGCTGCAGGATGCCGTCCTTGTCTTTCGACAGCAGGGCGTCCCACTGCGAGCCCCAGATGACTTTCACGACGTTCCAGCCGGCGCCGCGGAAGTCGGCTTCGAGTTCCTGGATGATCTTGCCGTTGCCGCGCACCGGGCCGTCGAGGCGCTGCAGGTTGCAGTTGACGACCATGACCAGGTTGTCGAGACGCTCGCGCGCGGCCATGCCGATCGCGCCCATCGATTCCGGCTCGTCCATCTCGCCGTCGCCGCAGAAGACCCAGACCTTGCGGTTGGCGGTGTCGGCGATGCCGCGGGCATGCAGGTACTTCAGGAAGCGCGCCTGGTAGATCGCCATCAGCGGGCCCAGGCCCATCGAGACGGTCGGGAACTGCCAGAAGTCCGGCATCAGTTTCGGGTGCGGGTACGAGGACAGGCCCTTGCCGTCGACTTCGCGGCGGAAGTTCAGCAGTTGCTCTTCGGAGATGCGGCCTTCGAGGAAGGCGCGCGCGTAGATGCCCGGCGAGGAGTGGCCCTGGATGTACAGCAGGTCGCCGCCGTGGGTGTCGGTCGGAGCGTGCCAGAAGTGGTTGAAGCCGATGCCCAGCATGTTGGCCAGCGAGGCGAACGACGAGATGTGGCCGCCCAGGTCGCCGTCGGCGCGGTTGGCCTTGACAACCATCGCCATCGCGTTCCAGCGCATCCACGAGCGCAGGCGCTCTTCGTATTCGAGGTTGCCCGGCGAGTTGACGTTCAGGTGCGCCGGAATCGTGTTGACGTAGGCGGTGTTGCTGGAGAACGGGATGTGGGCGCCACGGCGGCGCGCCAGGTCGACCAGGCGCTCCATCAGGTAGTGGGCGCGTTCGGTACCTTCGTTTTCGATGACCGCCTCAAGCGCGTCGAGCCACTCCTTGGTCTCGAGGGCGTCCGGGTCATTGGCGGCTTGGGCCGTCAATTGGTCGAGTTGAGCTGACATGGTAATGCGTCTCCTTTTGTGGCCCCACCCCGATCCCCAGATCGCCGGCGGCGGATTTGATGAACAGTTAACGTAATTTAAGCCATCGGATTTTACCAGCGAAGCGTGCCTTTTTCAAAATACGATATAGCATTTCACAATATGGGATTGTAGGGTGGACGGGTTTCCCGTCCACGCGTTCAACCGGCGTGTGAATGGCGTGGAATGCAATCTTCCCTCCGATAAGCACCGTGGGATGCGACCGTGCGTTGAACGCGTGGACGGCAGAGCCGCCTCTCGTGGCCCGGTCCACCCTACGAATATGACAACGAAGCGCATAGCGCGGCGCGCGATACCCGGTGGGCTTTATAATTTCATCTTTGTCCAGTGATGAGCCCCACCATGCCAGCCCAACTGATCGACGGAGTGAAACTTTCCCAACAACTGCGTGCCGAAATCGCCGAGCGCGCGGCCAAACTCACCGCCGCCGGCCAGAAGCCCGGCCTGGCCGTGATCCTGGTCGGCGAAGACCCGGCCAGCCAGGTCTACGTGCGCAACAAGGTCAAGGCCTGCGGCGACGTGGGCTTCCATTCGGTACTGGAAAAATACGATGCCGACCTCACCGAAGCCGCCCTGCTGGCACGCATTGCCGCGCTGAACGAGGACCCGAGCATCCACGGCATCTTGGTGCAAATGCCCCTGCCCAAGCACATCAGCCCGAACAAGGTCATCGAAGCCATTGCCACCAGCAAGGACGTGGACGGCTACTCGGTGCTGTCGGCCGGCGAACTGGTCGCCAACCTGCCAGGCTTCCGCCCCTGCACCCCGTACGGCTGCATGAAGCTGATCGAATCCACCGGCTACGACCTGCGCGGCAAGCACGCCGTGGTCATCGGCCGCTCGAACACCGTCGGCAAGCCAATGGCGCTGTTGCTCTTGCAAGCGAATGCCACTGTCACCATCTGCCATAGCGCGACGCCGGACCTGGGCTACCACACCCGCCAGGCCGACGTGATCGTCGCCGCCGTCGGCCGCCGCAATACCGTCACCGCCGACATGGTGAAACCGGGCGCGATCGTGATCGACGTCGGCATGAACCGCGACGACAACGGCAAGCTGTGCGGCGACGTCGATACCGCCGCCGTGGCCGAAGTCGCTGCCCACATCACCCCGGTGCCGGGCGGCGTCGGTCCGATGACGATCACCATGCTCTTGATGAACACCGTCGAGTCCGCCGAACGCGTGCTCGGCAAGCAACAGGAACGGCTTGCGCCGGCCGCGGGGATGGTCCCCGCGCCGGGCGTCGCATGAACAAAGGAAGGAACCTTATGAACACCAGCAATCCCCTTCTCGATCTCTCGGGCCTGCCGCGTTTCGACCTGTTCCGTCCGGAACACGTCACGCCTGCCATTGAACAATTGATCGCAGAAGCCACCGAAACCGTCGCCAAGCTCGAGGCGCCGTCGGATAACGTCACCTGGGATAACTTCGTGATCCCGCTCGAGGAAGCGACCGAGCGCCTGGGCCGCGCCTGGGGCATCGTGAACCACCTGAACCACGTGGCCGACACGCCGGAACTGCGCGCCACCTACAACGAGAACCAGCCGAAAGTCACCGAGTTCTGGACCACCCTGGGCCAGAACGAAGTGCTGTTCGACAAGTACAAGGCGATCCGCGCCGGCGCCGAGTACGCCAATTTGTCGCCGGCCCGCAAGCGCATCGTCGAGAACGCCCTGCGCGACTTCCGCCTGGGCGGCGCCGAGCTGCCGCAAGACAAGAAGGAACGCTTCGGCGACATCCAGGAACAGCACGCCGCCATCTCGACGCGCTTTTCGCAGAACGTGCTGGATGCGACCAACGACTACAAATACGTGGTCGAGAACGAGGCGGACCTGGCCGGCATTCCCGAGGATGCGAAAGCCGCCGCGCGCGCCGCTGCCGAAGCCGAAGGCAAGACCGGCTGGCAATTCACCCTGCACTTCCCGTCCTATTTCCCGGTCCTGCAATTTGCCGATAATCGCGCCCTGCGCGAAACGATCTACCGCGCAAGCGCCACCAAGGCGTCGGATGCCGGTACCGTGTTCAGCGAACTCGAGAAATGGGACAACACCTCGAACATCGCCCAGCTCCTGAAGCTGCGCGACGAGGAAGCGAAACTGCTGGATTACCGCAACTTTGCCGAGGTCTCGCTGGTGCCGAAGATGGCCGAGAGCCCAGAGCACGTGATCAGCTTCCTCGAAGACCTGGCGCGCCGCGCGCGTCCGTTCGCCGAGAAAGACCTTGCCGAACTGCGCGCCTTTGCCAAGGACGAGCTCGGCATCGAGGACATGCAGGCCTGGGACGTGGCCTATGCCTCGGAAAAGCTGCGCGAGAAGCGCTACGCCTTCTCGGCCCAGGAAGTGAAGGAATACTTCCCTGAGCACAAGGTCATCGAAGGCCTGTTCAAGGTGGTGCAAAGCCTGTTCTCGGTCACGATCAAGCCGGACGACGCGCCGGTGTGGCATCCGGACGTGCGCTTCTATCGTATCGAGCGCGATGGCGAACTGGTCGGCCAGTTCTACTTCGATTTGTACGCGCGCGCTGGCAAGGGCCAGGGCGCCTGGATGGACGATGCGCGCGGACGCCGCATGACGACCGGCGGCATCCTGCAAACCCCGGTGGCCTACCTCACCTGCAACTTCACGCCGCCGGCAAGCGTCGATGGCAAGCTGCAGCCCTCGCTGTTCACGCACGATGAAGTGACGACCCTGTTCCACGAGTTCGGCCACGGCTTGCACCACATGCTGACCGAAGTCGAGGAACTGTCGGTGTCGGGTATCTCGGGCGTGGAGTGGGATGCGGTCGAGCTGCCGTCGCAGTTCATGGAAAACTTCTGCTGGGAGTGGGATGTGCTGCAAGGCATGACCGCTCACGTGAAGACCGGCGAACCGCTGCCGCGCGCGCTGTACGACAAGATGCTGGCCGCGAAAAACTTCCAGTCGGGCATGCAGACCCTGCGCCAGGTGGAGTTCTCGCTGATCGACATGCATTTGCACTATGACTTCGATCCGAACAGCCAGCAGACCGTGCAGCAATTGATCGACGATGTGCGCCAGAAGTTCTCGGTGATGATTCCGCCATCGTTCAACCGCTTCCAGCATTCGTTCGGGCATATCTTTGCGGGTGGGTATGCCGCTGGGTACTACAGCTACAAATGGGCCGAGGTGCTGTCGGCGGATGCGTATGCGGCGTTCGAAGAAGCGGTCGCGGCTGGCGGCGGCGAGATCTCGGTGGAAACCGGGCGCCGTTTCCAGCGCGAGATCCTGGCGGTGGGCGGTTCGCGTCCGGCGCTGGAATCGTTCAAGGCGTTCCGTGGGCGGGAGCCGTCGATTGATGCGTTGTTGCGGCATAACGGCATGAACGCTTGATCTACGCGCCGGCAGCCAACGTCGCCGGCGCGACCCGTACGGTGGGCACTCCGTGCCCACGCGGTTACGTGCGCCTGCTTGCACCTGCGGCGGTAAGGTATCGCTCGTAACCCAAAAACGGAGCCCCTGGCCGTTTGCACGCTCTGCGAGCGAATCTTCACCGCCAACGTAGAACGGTCACGCACGTAACCGCGTGGGCACGGAGTGCCCACCGTACGGGAAACCTCTCCTGTACGCGAATTCACCATCTGCACCCGCTCCGGTTTACAATCCCATCCATGACCCGGATCGACTTCCACACCAACATCCCCGACAAGCTGATCTACGCCTGCCGCCTCGCGCGCAAGGCCTGGTCGACGCGCGCCAAGGTCGTGCTGCTTGCCGAAGACGCGGCCCAGGCCGCCGCCCTGAACGAAGCGCTGTGGACGCTGTCCGACACCGATTTCATCCCCCACGTGCTCGCAGGCGACCCGCTCGCCGCCGAGACGCCGATCGTCATCACCGACCGCGAAGACGTCGACCTGCCCCACCGCGAAATGCTGGTCAACCTCACGCGCCGCACGCCGTCGACGTTTGCCGAATTCGCCCGCGTGTTCGAGATCATCTCGACCGACGAAGCAGACGCGGCCGCCGGCCGCCAGCGCTACGTCGCCTACAAGAAGCAGTCCTACCCGCTGACTCACTTCGTCGCCAACCAATCATGAACAAGAATCCAGCCTTCGATAGCAGCATTCCCGTGTTGACTGAAGTTGTGCTGGAGCCATTCGTGCTGGAACCGGTGCCGCCGGCCAAGCCTGAAACGGCGCCTGTGGAGCCGACCGTCGAGGCGGCGCCGATCCCCGCGCTGGAGCCGGCGACAGAAGCAGCACCGGCGGAACAGGAGCCGGTCTTCGAACCCGAGCCGGCCGCGGCGCCTGCACCGTTTGCCGAGTCCATTCCGCAGGGAGCGCCAGCGCCCGCCGCAGAGATCACGCCGGAACCGGCTGCCGAGGCCACCCCGGCGCCGGCCGCCGAACCCGACTGGGACGAACTCGAACGCCGCATCGCCGAGCGCGTGGTGCTGCAGCTGCAAACGCAAATCGACGCCATCGTCCGCAGCGCCTTGTCCTCGGCCAACGAACAAATCCAGCAAGGCGTGCGCCAGGCCGTCGAGCAGGTCGTCGCCCAGCAGGTCGCTTCCGTCCAGTTCGGACAAAAATAACTCGATTTCGCCGCACGCAACCTGCCCCGCCACGGGGCGGATGCCGCTCGTTTGCGCCCTGCCCGCGTGCACCGCGCCCCTCCTCCGCCCCACCGCCGCGCAGCCCCCTTTTATCGCTTTTCCACGCCTATAAATTGTTGTACCTTTTGCTCTGCATTCATCCAAAACCGGCGCACGCTGGCGGTTTGCAGGCTGACGCCATCCACCTATCGGAGACCGTATGACCACGAAGTGCATCCCGTTTGCCGTCGCGTTGCTGGTTGCCGGGAGCGCCAGCGCCCAGCAGGTCGTCAAGATCGGCCACGTCAGCCCGACCTCGGGTCCGGTGTCCCACCTCGGCAAGGACATGGAAAACGCCGCGCGCATGGCGGTCGAGGAACTCAATGCCAAGGGCATCGTGATCAACGGCCAGAAGATCACCTTCCAGCTGGTGGCCGAGGATGACGCTTCCGATCCGAAGCAAGGCACGGCCGTGGCCCAGAAACTGGTCGACGCGAAAGTGAAAGGTGTGATCGGGCACCTGGCCTCGGGCACCTCGATCCCGGCCTCGAAAATCTACAACGAGGCCGGCATCCCGCAGATTTCGCCGGCGTCCACGTCGCCGCTGTACACGCGCCAGCGCTATGCCGGCGCCTTCCGCGTGGTGGCCGACGATGCCAAGCTGGGCGGTACCCTGGCGCGCTACGCGGTCGACACGCTGCAGGCGAAGAACATCGCCGTCATCGACGACCGCACCACCTATGGCCAGGGCGTGGCATCGGAGTTCGCGAAGAATGCCAAGGGCAGCGGCGTGAACATCGTCGGCAAGGAATTCACCAGCGCCACCGCCACCGACTACACGGCGATCCTGACTTCGATCCGTGCCAAGAAGCCGGATTTGATCTTCTTTGGCGGCATGGACGCGGTGGCCGGGCCGATGCTCAAGCAGATGAAGAACCTGGGCATTACCGCTAAGTTCATGGGCGGCGACGGGATCTGCACCGATGCCCTGGGCCGCCTGGCTGGAGACGCGGTTGGCGCCGAAGGCAAGGTGATCTGCGCCGAGGCCGGCGGCGTGACCGGCGCCGCGCAGGAAAAGACCATGAGCGACTTCCGCGCCCGCTTCAAGCAGAAAACCGGCCAGGACGTGCAATTGTATGCGCCGTATGTGTATGACGCGGTGATGGTGATGGCAGCCGCCATGCAGAATGCGAAGTCGGTCGAACCGGTGAAATACTTGCCTGAGCTGAAGAAGATCCGCTACACGGGCGTGACGGGGGATATCAGGTTCGACAGCAAGGGCGATATCGAGAATGGGGCGCTGACCTTGTTTACGTACAAGGGCGGGAAGAAGAGCAAGCTGGATGTGATTCGTTGATCGAGGTCTCTGCCGCATATCGACCTGTCGCCGAAGCCACTTGCGTCAACGTAAGGTGGGCACTCCGTGCCCACGCGGTTACGTGTTCATCCTTGCACCACCGGCCGTGGCGTGTCGCTCGTAAGCTCAATCCGAAGCCACTGGCCTTTCGCATGCTCCGCGAGCGAGACATAACCGCCAACGTAGAACGGTCATGCACGTAACCGCGTGGGCACAGAGTGCCCACGCTACGGGTCAAGCCAACAATATTGCACACGTTTCGGCGAATTCACCGGGCGAAGGGTCACGCCAGCAGTATCGCCAGCGTCCGCCCAGGATCGCGGGACGAAAAAAAAAGCGCGCCTGGCTCACGCCGGCGCGCTTCATCGCGATGCTTCTGAATTACTTGGTCGCCAACACCCACTTCACCAGGCTGCGCGCTTCCGCTTCGCTCACCTGCGGGTTGGCCGGCATCGGCACCGGGCCCCAGGCGCCCGAGCCACCCTTCATGACCTTGGCCACCAATTTGTCTTCGGCGCCCTTCTGGCCGGCGTATTTCGCAGCGACGTCCTTGTAGGCCGGACCCACCAGCTTGGTTGCCGCGGCGTGGCAAGCCATGCAGTTCTTCGCTTTCGCCAGGTCGGCTTGCGCGAACGCGCTTGAGGATGCGAGGGCCGACAACACTACGCACAACATCAGGGACCGTTTCATCTAGGACTCTCCATGGTTAATGCCCGCATTTTACCGCGTTTCCCAGCGGTGATAAGCCGCCGTCACACTCTGTAACGACGCTTACGTTTTGGGGAGGCGTTTCCGCCACAGGGCGTTATTTTGCCACAGAGCACTGAAAACGCTTGTAAGATGGCCGCATTCCGGAGGAACCCGCCATGCCACTGATCCTGTTGATTCTTGCTCTCGTCGTCCTGCGCTTCTTTGAAGTCTGGCGCTTTGCCGAGCTGTCCTGGTGGTGGATCGTCGGCCTGATGGTGTTCGCCTTCATCTGGTTCGAGTACATCGAAAAGCTGCTCGGCTGGGACAAGAAGAAAGCCCATGACGAAGACGACAGGCGCCGCCAGGCACGCGTAAAGAAGTCGTTCGACAAGCGCAAATAAGAACCGGGGAATCGTCCCCGGTCGTCGTCCACATTACCCTGTTACCGCGCCCTTGCTCGCACTCGACGCCAGCTTGGCGAACTTGGCCAGCACGCCGCGCGTATAACGCGGCGCCGGCTGGGTCCATTCGGTGCGGCGGCGCGCGATTTCTTCTTCAGGCACGTTCAGCTGGATCAGCAACTGGTTGGCGTCGATCGTCACCGAATCGCCTTCCTGCACCAGCGCGATCGTCCCGCCCTCGAAGGCTTCCGGCGACACGTGGCCGACCACCATGCCCCAGGTACCGCCCGAGAAGCGTCCATCGGTAATCAAGCCCACCGATTCGCCCAGGCCCTTGCCGATCAGCGCGCCGGTCGGCGCCAGCATTTCCGGCATGCCCGGACCGCCTTTCGGGCCGAGGTAGCGCAGCACCAGCACGTCGCCGGCGTTGATCTTGTCGCCGAGGATGGCGTCCATCGCCGAGTATTCGTCGTCGAACACGCGCGCCGGGCCGGTAATCGCCGGGTTCTTCAGGCCGGTGATCTTCGCCACCGCCCCTTCCGGCGACAGGTTTCCTTTCAAAATGGCCAGGTGGCCCTGGGCGTACAGCGCCCCGTCGATCGTGCGGATCACGTCCTGGTCGGCGCGTGGGACGGACGGGACATCGGCCAGTTCCTCGGCCAGGGTGCGGCCGGTGATGGTGATGCAGTCGCCGTGCAGCAGGCCGGCATCGAGCAGCAGCTTCATCACCTGCGGCACGCCGCCTGCCTTGTGCAGGTCGGTCGCCACGTACTGGCCGGAAGGCTTGAGGTTGCAGATCACCGGCACCTTGCGCCGCACGCGCTCGAAGTCGTCCAGCGTCCATTCGACGTCGGCGGCGTGGGCAATGGCGAGATAGTGCAGCACGGCGTTGGTCGAGCCGCCGGTGGCCATGATCAGCGATACCGCGTTCTCGATCGACTTGCGGGTGATGATGTCGCGCGGTTTCAGGTCGCGCTTTACCGCTTCCACCAGCACGCGCGCCGATTCGGCCGCCGAGCCGACCTTTTCGTCGTCCGGGTTCGCCATCGTCGACGAATACATCAGCGACATGCCCAGCGCCTCGAACGAGGACGACATGGTGTTGGCCGTGTACATGCCGCCGCAGGAACCCGACGACGGGCAGGCATTCGTCTCGATGCCCTCGAAGTCTTCCTGCTTCATGCGCCCGGCCGTGAATTCGCCCACCGCCTCGAACACCGACACGATGGTGAGGTCCTTGCCTTTCCAGTTGCCCGGCTTGATCGTGCCGCCATAGACATAGATCCCCGGAACGTTGGCGCGCGCCAGGGCGATCATCCCGCCCGGCATGTTCTTGTCGCAGCCGCCGATGACGACCACGCCGTCCATCCACTGGCCATTCACGCAGGTTTCGATGCAGTCGGCGATTACCTCGCGCGAGATCAGCGAGAACTTCATGCCTTCGGTGCCCATCGACATGCCGTCGGAAATGGTGGGCGTGCCGAAGACCTGCGGGTTGCCGCCGGCTTCCTTCACGGCGCCGATCGCGACGTCGGCCAGCTTCTGCAGGCCCGAGTTGCAGGGCGTGATGGTCGAGTGGCCGTTGGCGATGCCGATCATCGGCTTGTCGAAATCGTCCTTTTGATAGCCCATCGCGTAGTACATCGAACGGTTCGGCGCGCGGGCCACGCCTTCGGTGATATTGCTGGATCGGCGGTTGTAACGCGGTGGGTTGGCCATGGCATAACTCCTTAAAAACAGTCTTGAGAGAATGCCTTGCGCACCAAGGGGCGTCAAATATAAGATTTGCCGGGCTGTGATACGCAAAACGTATCAATCGCAATAAAAACAATGGAAACACATATCGATGAATCTTGAACTGCGCCAGCTGCGCTATTTCGTGACCGTGGCCGAAGAGCTGCATTTTGGCCGTGCCGCCCAGCGCCTGCACATGACCCAGCCGCCGCTGTCGCAAACGATTGCCGCGCTCGAGGAAACCCTGGGTGCGCCGCTGTTCCTGCGCACCCGGCGCCAGGTCGAGCTCACGCCTGCCGGTGCCGCCCTGCTGCCCGAGGCGCGCCGCCTGCTGGAGCAAGCCGCCGCCATGCCGGACCTGGTACGCCGTGCCGCCGCCGGCGAGTCGGGTCGCCTGGCCCTCTCCTTTGTCACGCCGGCCGACTACAGCGTGCTGCCGCCGCTGCTGCGCGACTTTACTGCGGCGTTTCCGAACGTCGAACTGGTGCTGCAGGAAGCGACCACCGACCTGCAGGTCGACGACCTGCTGCAGGGCCGGATCGACGCCGGCCTCTTGATTCCGCCGCTGCCCGACAAGGCGCAGGCCCTGCTCGACTACGCCAGCGTGCTGGAAGAACCGCTGGTGCTGTGTGCGCCGGCTGGCCTGCTTCCCGCGGACGGCAAGCCGGTCGACCTGCACGCCCTGCCCCATCTGCCGCTCATTATTTTCCCGCGCAAAAGTGCTCCGGCCCTGTACGACGCCATCCTCAGCTGCTTCCACGACGCCGGCCTCACGCCATCGATCGGCCAGGAAGCGATCCAGATGCAGACCATCGTCAGCCTCGTGTCTGCGGGCATGGGCTTGGCACTTGTGCCACAATCCGTGTCGAACCTGCAGCGTCCCGGCGTAGAATACCGTGCCCTTGCCCATCCGACACCGCTGGTAGAACTGGGACTGGCCTGGCGCCGCGAGAATGCCTCGCCGGTGCTGCGGGGCTTTTTGGAATTACTGAGGAAAGAATAATATGCTGGTACACCCGAATCCGGACCCGATCGCGTTTTCGGTCGGCCCCGTGGACATCCACTGGTACGGCCTGATGTACGTGCTCGCGTTCGCGATGTTCATCATCCTGGGACGCGTGCGCATCAAGCAGCCGCACATCGCCGCGCAGGGCTGGAAGCCGGAAGACCTGGACGACATGCTGTTCTACGGCATGCTCGGCGTCGTGCTCGGCGGGCGCCTGGGCGAGGTGCTGTTCTACCAGCCGGGCTATTTCTTCGCCAATCCGCTGGAAATCCTGAAGGTCTGGAAGGGCGGCATGTCCTTCCACGGCGGCTTCCTGGGCGTCTTGATCGCGATGGCGCTGTGGGCCCGCAAATCGAAGCGCAACATCCTCGACGTCTACGACTTTATCGCGCCGATGGTGCCGCTGGGCTACGCCGCCGGGCGCCTGGGCAATTTCATCAATCACGAACTGCCGGGCCGCATCGCCGACCCGAGCCTGCCGTGGGCGATGCTGTGGCCGAACCCGAACGGCATCGGCTTCCTGGATACCCCGCGCCACCCGTCGCCGCTGTACCAGATGCTGATCGACGGCATCCTGGTGTTCCTGATCCTGTGGCCATTCGCACGCAAGGCGCGTCCACGCCTGGCGGTGGGCGCGATGTTCACCCTGCTGTACGGCTGCGCGCGCTTCTTCACCGAATGGTTCCGCGTGCCGGACTGGGAAACCACGGTCATGGGCCTGCCGATTACCTCGGGGCAGGTGCTGTCGCTGCCGATGATCGTGGCGGCGCTGGTCATGCTGGCCTGGGCCTATTCCTCGCGCGACGGCAAGCAGACGCTGCGCTCGACCTGATAGATCAGTCCTCGATGTCGCCCGCCGCGGCTGGCGGCATCGCCTCATCGACGGCCGCATCCGGCGCGATGTTCGCCACCTGCAAGGCCTTCGAAGCAATCCCCACAAAGGCCGGCGCCGCCACCTGCCCGCCATAGTGCTGGCGGCCCGACGGCTCATCGATCACGACCGCCACGATGAAACGCGGCGCCGACATCGGCACGATGCCGACGAACGAGGCGACGTACTTGCGCGGCAACACATAGCGCCCGTTCACCGCTTTATAAGCCGTACCGGTCTTGGCGCCGACCCGGTAGCCGGGAATCCGCCCTCCCTTCGCCGTCCCATTCGTCACCACGTTTTCCAGCATGCGCCGCATCGCATGCGCGGTGGCCGGCGCGATCACCTGCGTGCCCGCCGGCGTACCGGTTTGCTTGTCCAGCGTCAGGGCAATCGCCTTGCCGTCGTTCGTGAAGACGGTATAGGCGCGCGCCAGCTGCACCAGCGACACGGCGATGCCATTCCCGTAGCTCATGGTCGCCTGCTCGATCGGCCGCCACGAGGCGTAGGGGCGCAGCCGCCCCGCCGCCGTACCGGGAAAGCCCAGCTGCGGCGGCTGGCCAAAGCCGAGCTTGGTGAACATTTCCCACATGTCGCGCGGGCGCATCCCGAGCGCCAGCTTCGCGGTGCCGATGTTGGACGAATAGCGCAGCACATCGCTGACGCTGATCACGCCATGGGCGCTGGTATCGGATATCGGCGCGCCGTGGATAACCAGGCGGCCGGCGCCGGTATCGACCAGGGTATCGGGCGTTGCCTGTCCCTGGTCGATCGCCAGCGCCACCGTGAACGGCTTGAGCACCGAACCCGGCTCGTAGCTGTCGGTGAGCGCCCGGTTGCGCATCGCCGCGCGCTGGCGTTCCGAAGCGATGTTCGGGTCGTAGCTCGGGTAATTCGCCAGCGCCAGGATTTCGCCGGTGAGCGTGTCGATTACGATGGCGCTGCCCGCCTGCGCCTGGAAGGTCTCGACGGCCGCCTTCAACTCCTTGAACGCGGTGTACTGGAGCGCACTGCTGATCGACAGGACCACATCCTGGCCAGGCTGCGGCGAGACCGTGCCCGTCTCCTCGACGATGTTCCCGAGCCGGTCGCGGATCACGCGGCGGTCGCCCGGCTTGCCGGGTAAACGGTCTTCGCGCGCCAGTTCGATCCCCTCCAGACCATTGCCTTCGCGGCCGACGAACCCGACGATCTGGCTGGCCACTTCGCCCTGCGGGTAGACGCGGCGCGTTTCCTCAGTCAGCCCGATGCCGCGGATGCGCAGGGCCGCCAGCTGCCGCCCGGTTTCCGGCTCCACCTGCCGCTTGAGGGGAACCAGCTGCCTGGTGCGGCTGGCCTGCCTGCGGATCTCGGCACCGTCCATCCCCAGCAGCCGCGCCAGCGCGTCGACCGTATCGGGTGCGGCCTCACGCAATGCGTTCGGCACGGCCCACACCGACACCGCCGGCACCGAGGCGGCCAGGGTCGCGCCGTCGCGGTCGAGGATGCGGCCGCGCGTGCCGGCCAGGGTCAGCGTGCGCGCGTAGCGATAGGCGCCCTGCTGCTGCAGGAAGTCGCCGGTGACGCACTGCAGCCAGACCGCGCGCGCCGTCAGAACGGCGAACCCGCACACGAGGAGGCGCTGCAGGAAGCGCGAGCGCCAGCGCGGCAGGGCGTCCGCCAGCAAGGGGCTGGCCGCGAAGGGCTTGCCGTTGCGCCGGACGACGCGGCGTGTGCGTGGGAGTTGTTTCAACATGGGGAAAGACAGGAGGCGTCGGACAGGCAGCGCAGGCGCGACACGGCCAGGGCCGATGACGACAGGCCGCTACCCGTTGTGAATCGATGGCCGGTACTGTACCGTAGCGCGCTGTTGAGGTTTAACGCTGACCGGATATGAAACATCGCCAAACGGACATCGCATCGCGCGACCTGGAGGAACTGCGGGCTTTCCACACCCTGCCGCGGCCCGTGTACGGCCATGCCCTGGGCCTGCCGAACCGCGCCATCGGCCAGCGCCATCGCCATCCGTGGGCGCAGCTGTCGTATGCGGCGCGCGGCGTCATCGAAGTGGTGACCGACAGCGCGCGCTACATGGCGCCGCCCCTGCACGCCATCTGGATTCCGGCCGGCGTGCCGCATGCGGTGCACAGCTTCGCGGGCACGGAATTGCGCAGCCTGTATGTCGCGCCCGAGACCCTGGAGGATGCCGGCGCCGCCTGCCGGGTGGTGGAAGTCACGCCGCTATTGCGCGAATTGATACGCACCTTCAGCGGCTATCCGGCCGAGTACGACGAAGCGAGCGCCCACGGCCGGCTGGTGCGCGTGCTGCTCGACCAGCTGGCAGGCGCGCCCGAAGCCGACCTCGCGGTGCCCTGGCCGGGCGACCCGCGCCTGCGCTCGATCTGCCGCGCGCTCGAGGCGCAGTTGGACAACGACACAAGGCTGCTCGACCATGCGCGGCGGCTGGGGGTATCGGAAAAGACCCTGAGCCGCCTTTTCCTGCAGCAGACCGGATTGACCTTCCGCGCCTGGCGCCAGCGCCTGCGCATCCTGGCCGCCTTGCCCATGCTCGAGCGCGGCGACCGCGTGACCGATGTTGCTGTCGTTTGCGGCTACGACAGCATGTCGGCCTTTATCGCGGCGTTTCGTTCGTTCACGGGTGTGACGCCGGGGGACATGTTCCCGCGCGGGTAGCCTTGGCGGGAGCGCCGCTTACGTCGTGGCGGCCTTCCAGAACATGTACGCCGCCAGCGAATACAGGATCAGCGCGAATATCCGCTGCAACTGCCGCACCGGCATCCGGTGCGCCGTGCGCGCGCCAATCGGCGCCATGACCACGCTGGCCGCCACGATGATCAACAAGGCCGGCACATAGATGAACCCGAGCGAATACTCCGGCAAGCCCGGCTCGCCCCAGCCATACACAACGTTCGCCAGCGTGCCCGCCAGCGCGATCGGAAACCCGAGCGCCGCGCTGGTGGCCACCGCGTTGTGGATGCGCACGCCGCACCAGGTCATGAAGGGCACGGAGACAAAGCCGCCGCCCGCCCCCACCAGCCCCGCCAGCACGCCGATCACGCCGCCCGCCGCGAACATGCCCGGCGCCTTTGGTAAATCGCGCGCGGCAGCCGGCTTTTTGTTGACCAGCATTTGCGTCGCCGAGAACGCGACAAAGACACCGAAGAACATCGACAGCGTCGCCGTGTTCATCTGCTTGCCGATCCACGGCCCAACCGTCGAGCCGATCAGGATGCCCGGCGCCAGCAACTTCACGATGCGCCACACCACCGCGCCATGCTTGTGGTGCGCGCGTACCGAGGACAGCGAGGTGAACATGATGGTGCCGAGCGAGGTGGCAATCGCCATGTGCACCACCAGCTCGTCGGGCACGCCGCGCGCGGCCAGGACCATGGTGATGAAGGGCACCAGGATCATGCCGCCGCCAACGCCGAGCAGGCCGGCGGCGAAACCGCCGAAGCAGCCCATGGCCAGCAGGGCCAGGATCATCAACGGGTCCATGCGTCCCCCGCCCGGTGGATGGAAACGAAAAAGAAAAGCTGCATCGTCGACACCCTCATGAACCGTAACACTTCGCTGCGATGGACGCTTCGCGGCCGTCCTTGCCGCCGGCGCGCAGGCGGTACCAGATGCTTCCCATCCATTCATACAAGGCATAACGCGAGCGGCGCATGCCCTCGGCGCCAGGCACCCAGGAACTGCTGCCGCGTGCCTGCTGGCTGAAGAACATGGTCGGCGCACTTACGACATCGAGCCCGGCGCGTTCAAACGCGGCGCAGGAACGCGGCATGTGCATGGCGTCGGTCACGAGCAGGATGCGCCTGACGCCGGCGGCGCGCAGCAGCACGGCGCTGTCGCTGGCGTTCTCGTTCGTATCGCGCGAGTGGCGCTCGATCCAGTGCACGGGCACGCCGAAGTCCTCGCGCAAGGCGGTCGCCATGGCATCCGCTTTCACATAGGCACGGTCGCGCGCGGGTGGATCGATGCCGCTGGCGCCGTTGCCGCCGCTGACCAGCAGCGGCAGCCCGGTGCGCCGCTGCAAATGCGCCGCATAGCGCACGCGCGCCAGGGCGATGTAGTCGGGAATGTCGCGGTCGTCGTATTCGGGTGCGCGCTGCAGCCGCCCGGAGGCGAGCACGACGATGGCCTGCGCGCCGGCCGCTTCCGGCGCCCGCAGCGGCGTGCTCATCGCTTCCAGCGGCGTCACCAGCAGGCGCGCGCCGCCGGTGGTGGACAGGAAGGCCAGCAGCGCCAGGCTGGCGCCGGCAAGGATGTTGCCGGTACGCGGCCAGCGGCGCCGGATCAGGAGACCGATGACGATCAGCAGCAACAGGTTGGCGGGTGGAAGGATCCAGTCGCGTGGGATGAGGTTGATCAGGTCGAGCAAGGGTTGCAATGTCGTCAAGTTTTCAGCCATGGCGCATGACCGCGCCGAACGGAGCACATCAGCGTGTTCCCAACAATATCTTCACACTATACTGCCTGTTGCGTTTTCATTATTTATTTCAGGAGGAAACATGTCGGTCCGTACTTTGTTCGCACGCGCATTCGCAACTGCCATCCCGCTGCTGGCCATGTCGCCGGCAGCGCAGGCACAACAGCAGACTTACCATGACATGTGCGTAAGGGCGGCCGACATGCCGGCGGCCTACGGCGGCGAATCCGACCTGAAAGGCAATCCGAAGTATCCGGCGTATTGCGATTGCTTTATCGAGAAATTCAGCGCGCGTGCGCAAAAGGCCGCACTGTACATGCAGGCCAACCCCGGCAAGGCGCCGCCGGGGACCGCGGAGGAAGTCGCCGCCCAGGAGCTGGCCATGCGCAACAGCTGCCGCAAGCAGCTCGGCTTGCCGGCAGCGCTGGACCCGAACAAGGCGGGCGCGCCCGCGGCAGGCCAAATTCCCGGCATGAAGCGCAAATAAACGGCTGGCTCAGGCCGCACGGGCGCTCTGCCCGGCGGCGTGATCCGCATCGTCAGCCGCCGCTGTCGACCGGCAGGCTGGCGCCGACCCAGCCGGTAATACCGGCCGACATCACGCGCACGTCCGCATAGCCCAGCTTTTCCGCCTTGCGCGCCGCCTGCGGCGCCTTGCGGCACAGCGGATTCGAGCAATAGAACACCAGTGGCGCGGCGCGGTCTGCCGGCAGCATGGCTGCCTCGATATCCGGCGGCAGATTGATCGCGCCCGGCACGCGCGCTTTCAGCCAGGAGTGGCGCGCATTCACGTCGACCACGGTCGGCGCGCCCTGCCCGCTATGCTCCTGCAGCGCATGCAACTCACGCGGCGCAATCGACTTCAAGCCCATCAGCATCGCAAACATGGCCGCCTCCTCAACCGCGTGCAGCAGGTGAACCCACGCCGTAGCAGCGCAGGACAGCCGCCAGCAGCGCCACGCCCAGCAGGCTGCCGCCGACCAGGTGCATCGCGCCCAGCGGTGCGAACAGCGCGGCGAGCATGTAGTTGATGCCGCCCAGAACCAGGCTCCAGCCGGCGAAGCGGCGTGCGGCCTGTTCGCGCTCGGGCGAGCAGCGCAGTTGCGCCAGCGCCGTCAGCGATTTCGGAATGGCGTTGGCGTAGATCACCACCACCGCACCCAGCAAGGCGGCCACGAGTCGCTGCTTCAGCTCGTCGCTGATGTGCTCGGGCGCGGCCCAGGCCAGCGCCCCCGATACGGCAAGAATCAACGCCGCGCCAAGCAGCGGCCGGCCAAACGATGCAGCAGATTTCATGGTGTCTCCTGTTTCGATGTCGTTGTGGGATGGCCATCTTCCGGCCGGGTGACCTGCAAACCAAACGTTTGCGCAAACGCCAGCAACGCCTCCTCGAGCACGGACAGCTTGAGGCGATAAGTGATGTTGCGCCCTTCCTTTTCGGCGTCGATCAGGCCGGCATTGACGAGCACCGCGAAGTGCGCCGACATGGTGGGCTTGGAGACGTCGAACATGTCCGCGAGTTCGCCCGCGCCGATGGGGCCCTGCTGCAGCAATTGCAGGACCTTGCGGCGGGTTGGGTCGGACAAGGCTTTGAATACAGTGCTCATGGTTCGATTGTTAGCCAATCATCGAATTATTGCAAGAAAATATTTATGATGTTGCATGCCGACGTCGCGGCTTGGCCGACACCGCCTCACCCGATGCCTTATTGGAGTAACATAAATTGCTATCGCCTAGTAATTATTGTGCTATTCTTGTTTCGCTCCATTGCCTTATTGATGACGTTTCCGTTTTTTGATTTACCGACCCAATATCAAAACCCGCGTGCTGGATTCAAAGGAAAAAAATGAACAAGAAATGGATGGCCATACCGGCTTTGCTGATGCTGACGATGACAGGCGCAATCGCCAATCCCCCGCCGGCAATGGAATTGAATCGCGCCACCACATCGGAGATCGTCGACACACTGGTTGCCAAGCTCAATACCCACTACGTTTTCCCAGACAAAGCCAAACAAGCCGAGGCGGTGCTGCGCCAGCACCAGCGCGAAGGCAAGTACGATGGCATCACGGACGGCAAACAGCTGGCCAAACAGCTGTCGGAGGACATCAAGACCGTTGTCGGCGACAAGCACATGTCGGTCGATTTCAGCGCCCGCCCGGTGCCGCTTGACGAAACGATGCCGCCGCCACCCAAGACGCGGGCGGAGTGGGAAAAGCAAGTGCCGCCTGCGGTACTGCAAAGGGTCCTCGCGTCGAACCTCGGCATCGACAAGGTCGATCGCCTGAGCCCGAATATCGGCTACCTGCAGATTTCCACGTTCGGTCCGGTTTTCCTAATCTCCGAAAAGCTCGCCTCGGCGATGAATGCACTCGCCGATACCGATGGCCTCATCGTCGATCTGCGCAATAACGGCGGCGGCGGCGGCGATTCGGTGGCGCTGCTGATCAGCTATTTCGTTGACGAGCGCACTCGCCTCAACGATACCTGGGAGCGTGCCACCAACGTCACCACGCAGTACTGGACCCAGGATCAGCTTGACGGCAAACGCTATGGCGGCAAGAAGCCGGTCTACATCCTGACAGACACGAATACGAAGTCTGCAGCCGAAGCATTCGTGTACACGATGCAGGCAATGAAACGCGCCACCGTGATCGGCGAGCGGACCTGGGGCGGCGCCCATGCCGCGCGTCCTTATCGCCTGGGCGAACATTTTTATGCCGTGATCCCCAGCCGGCGCACCATCAGCCCGATTACCGGAACCAACTGGGAAGGAACGGGCGTCATCCCGGATATCGCAGCAGCGCCGGACAACGCGCTTGCGGTGGCCAAGGACCAGCTGCAGCGTCGATTGCAAGGAAGCGCTGCGCCTGGCACCGCGGGACAGTGATTGACGTCGCTTGCGCCTGCAAATGCTCTTGCCTGTTCCCTTAGCCGGGAGCGGGCGATATCAGCAGGTCGGCGACAACCTCACCCCGGAGTGGGCCGTCTACCAGTTCGGCGCATTCACGCATCCGGTTTCACAGTTCGATCATGCGTGCGGTCGGTTCGGGCTGTGTCGCCCAGGCGCGTTCGGATGGCCATTGGGCATACGCAAAATAATGGCTGTCGGTGCACCGATGCAGGCGCGAGCCAAGGCCGCCGTGCGTATCGCGTATCAGTTCGGTCAATTCGAGCCAGGCATGCTCGAAGTCTGCTTCACGGCCAAGCGCAACTTTCCATCTGAAGTAAATCGCGTGCATCAGATCCTGTCGGTTTGTATTGTCTCAGGCATTTACAAAGGGCCGTTTCTGCCGATTGCTTTCGCTTGGTCAGTGTACGTCAGCTATCGCCCCGAAACGGACGTTCGTCAGTTTAATGGATCTCACTGCGGTTCTTGCCTGACCGCGTCTGCCATCGTCTGCAGAATCTGGACGAAAGCAACTGCATGGGTGACGTCCAGCTTACAGTGGGGAACCGAGGCAAAAACTAGCGCGATCAGTGGCTCTGAGTCATGGGCGATTTACTCGACGGCCCCTGCCTCGGTCCATAACGATCTGGGCAAGTTCTGACGCGTCTTTTGCTGAGAGAACACAGTAAGCACTTCCCTCAGGATCGAATTCAAGCATGACGTTAGGAGCTTCACTCCAGAGTGAAATTCTTCCCCGAACTACAAACCATTGATATTCTTTGACATGGAAATTTTTATGTAATGTCTGCTTCTGGCCGTTTGCAGACCTATTGTAGCGTCCGCTTACGACCCGAAGCGGATATGTCATAACGCGCGCCTGCGTCGTAGGCGATACGTCAGGTACATGGTATCGAACCGAGAGTGGCACCGAGGTTACCTGCCGGCACAATTGTCTCCGATTCAGGCATGTTCATCTTGGAAAGGTCGAGGAGCGGAAAAACCATCTGGTAGGGTAGGCGCTCGCAATTACCTTCCGAATCCATGGAAGCGCAAATTCTCGCACGCACGAAACGAATGCAGTTGTCGGCATGCGGATTAGCCATACAGTTCGAGCGGTTCCCCTCAGGGCATGCCGGAAGAGTATTCATGTGTTTGAAGTCCCAGTCCGCTTTTGAGAGCCACAGGTAATCGATCTTGACGTGGTCAGAGATGACGGGCTCTCCAAGCACCAGCGGCCCAGATGAATTACGGAACACAGCATAGGCTCGGACCCTCTCCAATGCGGTGCTATCTGTGTAGTCGACGTTTGCAGCGGCGGTAGCGGCGCGGCGAGTCACTTCTCCCAGCGTATTAAGGAGATACTCGACGCGTGCTAGCTCAAGTGTGGCGAACACAAGCGTAAAAAAAATAATTGCGACAAGTGAGAATTCAACGGCCGCCACTCCCGCCTGCCTTCTTCGTCCCTTGAATGCGATCCGTTTCATCTTAGTTCCCTACGTAAGGCATCGATGGAATAGGGTTTATGGACATCGAAGCGATTGGTTGGCCCGTGAGTGGGTTAATGAAAGGTAGGTTGATCGCCACATCGAATCGCACCAATGGGCTGGCATCGTTTTTAAAAAGCTGCGGGGTACATGCATTCCCCTTCAGGGTCGTTCCGATTCGGTATTGGCATGTAATGTAGGGATCCACGGAAACTTCGTCAGGGATGACGCCGGCCATCTCCTGCGCAATAATCCTTTTAGCCACGGTCAGAGCAGCAAATTGGCCATCCGACCCTGGCGTTGTGAATTCCACGATTGGCGCGGTCGACAGATAAAGCGCTGCGTCATGCGCAGCTTTTTGCGCAGCCGAGTACTGACGAAAATAAAAGGCCAGAACAATGGACGGCAGCCCAAGAAATAGCACGAGTATAGGAAGCACGAGCGCCGTCTCGACTACGATTGACCCATCTTCATACTGGCGTCTAATCGCCTTGAGTGCTTTTCTCATCGGTATAGCCTCACATTTCCGCCCGTAGCGATCTCGGTGTCCGTTCCGGCAAACTCCGCGTGCAGGGCAGATGAACTTGCGGGGACCGTCATGAAGAATTTCCCAATCCCGACTACCTCTGCCGTTGTCTTGGATTCCGTTGATACCGGGCAGTGCAATAAGGGAATGCGAAGCACCCGTGTGTTGCGGTAGGGCTTGTACGGCGTCTTTCCACCGTTTGCGAGGTAGGGTATGCCTGTGTAGGACTTTGGTTCAGGCTTCCCAGGATTGTAGAGAAGGGCCCAATCTGCAGCCGTAGCATTGAAGGTAGCATAGCCCCCAGAGGGTTCCTTGCCCTTATATGCAAGGTAAGATGAATACTTGGCTGCCTTCGCATATGACCACAAGGGTCCATACGCGGTCTTCGTCGCGCCCCCTGGTTTTTCCGCTACCGTCAGTAGGGGATCCGGGGCCACTAATGAATTGGCGGAGAGACCTTCTGGCTTATCTTTCATCCACGTTACGCTGGCAAGATCGAAGATCGTGATGTTTGGATCGGTTGGTGCCGTAGATGCCACGCATGACTTGGAGGACGTGCCATACGTACCAAACCGGGAGTTTAAATAGTCGTAGAGCTTGTCAATCGGGAAGCCCCGCTCAACCGTAATATCACCCCCCCGCAAAGTGGGCATCGCCATCTTTCCTGTGCAAATAAATGGCGCGACGACGTCCATCCGGTTCATCATGGTCGTACCAACCGTGCCGGGAGGCGCGACTGGATTCACGAGGAAATTTTCGGGGGACCCTCCGTTAGGATTCAGATTCATCAGGTCATAGGAGATGCCTCTTCTGAAGCCAAACTCCACGAGTTCTCCGGATGGGAGGAGCTGGCTTGCATCCGTGTTCGAATTCGCGCAGATCGCGAGCGGCAAGACGTCCAGCGAATCCCGGCCAGCCACAGCCGAGGCTGCTACGTCTGTCTCCACCAAGTCTGATGACAGGATGGGCATCAAGTAGTTCTGGATTTTCCCAGGATTGGGGTCGAGGACTGATGTGTCGACCCGAGCAAAAAAAATCTTCGAAGCGTTGGGCTTCGCTGTTTCGGCATTCATCCACTCGCTGGGGCCACAATCGGGCCGCGTGCAAAAAGTAAGTGCAGCGCTGGACCAGGAAATCACGCCGCTGTTGGCATATGAGAAGGTATTGAATACCGCAGCTTTCTCAGCCTCGTCAACCGCTTTGTCGATACCTTCGTCGGTCCCATTCAGGGCGCCCGCAGCGACCAGGGCAGCGGCATCGACGATACTTTGTAGTTCCACTTTCCTGTTGTAGCTGCGGCTGAGGTCGAGAGCTAGCCCGAACATACCGATCATGATAATGATGACGACGGCAGTGATGATGGCGATGGCGCCGTCTTCCGATCGCTTCCATCGCAAGCTGCGCCGCCGTGCAACAGGTAAGGTTCGCACTACTGTTCCGATGAGCACGGGTCAATCCTCCTGCTAACTCAACCATTTGACAAAACAAACATTGCAAATGGGAATCGTAGAGGCGAACGAGGAAGATACGTTGAGGAGCCACAACTGATGTGGCTGGCTTCTCGAAGCGATTGCAAAAGCAAATCTGCAAATTTTGATCGCGCCCAAGCCACCGTTACTTTGAAGTTGCTGTTTGGATATAACTGCTTCAGAGTTGAATGACGTTACGCCGGCAACTGCAAACAAACCGATGAAGGAGCTTGTATGTCGATGATTGACGAGAAGACTAGGCGGTTTGCTGCAAACAGCATATTCCCATCGTTCTTCTGCACGGTACTTGGATTGGTGCTCAGCCAAGCGGGAGCAGTGCAACTGCACGGATCCTGGGGACTTCACGTCTTCCTCGGAATGCCGGGACTTACCCTGTCGGGACTTCTTTTATTTCGAGCCAGAGTGCACTGGACTGCAGCTGACGCCGGCAGGCCGTCACGTAATACTCATGTTCTTGGCTGGTATTTGCTGTTGCTCGCTACCGGCATTTGCATCGGCATCCTGTTTTCTGCAGGTTCGGTAGCGCTTCTTTACTTAGCTGCCGCATTAATGTATCTGGTTCCTTGGACAAAGATTCCGGTGTGCCGTGCCCGATTTGTCGTATCGGCGGTGGCTATCCATACGGGCACCCTTGCATCGATAGGAATCTGTGGCCTAACGGTCACTCCCTTATACCTCATGGTCACCGCGTGGGCATTGTTCATTCCACCAATGTTCCTGCAACTCTTAGTATTGGCGTCACTTGACCGGGGATACCGCATTGGCGAGCCCGACTTGACGCACAAGCCGGAACTCGATGCGCACGTTCCACTTCCCCTGCAGTCTTGAGGGCTCTAGGTCATAAGAACCAATAAGATCCGCTCATAGCTGCGCGACGGTCGACGGCGGACATACACGATGATCGTCCCGACACTAAGATGACTGCTGTGTTCGCAGACGGACCGATGGCATGGCCCAAGCATTTTGCTCGGACGACCTTTGAACGCTTATAGCACCCCATCTCCCGGTACGTTTCTCCGGCTGTGTCGTGGGTAGGTCCGCTTTTGGCCGATCTCGGCCGTTCAGTGTACGGCAGTTGTCGACCCAAAGCGGTCTCAAAATGCGCACCTGGTCAGCATCCGTTTTCGCAGGTTCGACGCCAGCCACCTTGAGAGCCATAAAACTCATCGCGTAGGTGCAGCGCTGGACGAAACGGTGTTCCTGCTTGAACGGCAGCGCTAGAACCAGAGCCAAGCGAAGATCGCCAGGTTCATGGTGACGTTGAACGCGGCGTGCGAGGCCATGGCGGGGTACAGCGAACCGCTGCGTTTGCGCAGCGTCGCGAACATCCACGCCACCGAAAACATCAGCAGCACCCACAGCGTGCCAGAAACCGGGCGCACAGACAGTCCTGCCGCGCCAAGCAGAAGGCCGTGGTGGCAAAGATGCACCAGTCCAAAAACGGCTGACTCAATTGCGGTACTTTTGTTGGCGGAAAAGCGCTGTTCCAGCGCTTCCTGAAAAGTGCCTCGGAAGAACAGCTCCTCACCGATTGGTGAGAAAAGCGCGGCAGGCAACGTAAACACTAGGTGTAGGGTGACAACGCCCATGTCAGCGGTGTTCATGACGCGGCGATAGTTGGCCGCGACGCTGACAAACCAGTTATCCGCGCTGTGTCCGAACAGCAGCAGGCCGAGGGCGAAGCAAGCCAGCGAGGCAAGCGCGCCGGCAGCGATGGCGGCCGGCAGCCAGCGCAGTGCATCGGCGCGGCGCAGTCCGATGCGACGGCGCCCGTCTATCCCGAGGAGTATCCAGGGCAGCAGTGCCATGATGGTAAAGCTCAATGGCAGGGCCGATCTCAACGACGTCGGACCGAACATGCCGATGTAGCGCATACCGGCGAAGGTCGCCGCGCATACCAATACCAGCCCGAAACCCAGGCCCGGCCTAATGGCAGGTCGCCACAATCGATTAGCTGCGTCCACTGTCGTCTCCTACTGGCCGCGTAAGCTGACAAAATTTATGATGCAAAACATGCCGTCTCGTCTTTTATTCATGGCCTATCTACTTTCGATTCTCCGCAACTCTACCGTATGCGACCGTCTGCTTTTGGCCGGAAGCGGCCTCATTGCGACGTCCGCTAACGACCATAAGCAAACATTCTTCATCTGTCAATTCGTGGGCGAGTCTGCAAATGCGCCTACATGCCACCTCATTAACGTCGTGCAAGCTAGTCGGGCGTCTCAGATTTTTTCAAATACCAGCTGACAGCTGAAAATATCAAAAACGTTAAAATCCATAGCTGTAAATTGAACGATGGAAAAGTTTCTGAATTGTCCCTAGTACCACCAAGCAGAACTATAGCGCCTCCGGGAAACGGGAAAGCACCATGCCCGCCTGTGACTAAACCTGGACTCAAGACTATGGACAAGCCTAAATTAGCTAGCGAAATCCCAAGTAATCCAAATCGGCGGCATGAACCCTAACCAAAGCAAAGTGCAAATGACTAATGAAATCGTTAGCCAAATACCTATGGGTACAGCAAACATCATTATTTGCATAGAGTTAACCTGGAATGTGAAAGTGATCCGTGCTGCCCAATGTTCGCTCCTGCCCGATAGCGGACAGTCGATATGGCTCAGTGTACGATCCTGTTGTTAGCAGGACAAGTAGCGAGACGCCGGTAGCGCTTGCTCGTTGTAACAGACTTCGATGGTCTGCAGCGAGCTTGATAGCGCGCCGTAGCTGTCTGCACAGGGATTTAACCGCGGATCAAATCGAGGATGACTTTCCACTGTCCCGGCGTCACCGGCGAAATAGACAGGCGGCTGCCTTTTTGCAGCAAGACCATGTCTTCCAATTCGGGAAGCGTGCGCATTTCCGACAGCGGCAGATAACGCCCCTGCTCTTTCGCTTTCACGTCGACCGAAATCCAGCGCGGTTGTTCCGGCGTGGCTTTCGGATCGAAGTAATGGCCGTCGCGATCGAATTGGGAAGCATCGGGATACGGCCCGCTCGCCACTTCGGCGATGCCGGCCACGCCAGGCACCGCGCAGCTGGAGTGATAAAACAGGATGCCGTCGCCGATTTGCATGGCGTCGCGCATGAAATTGCGGGCCTGGTAATTGCGCACCCCGAACCAGGCGACGGTTTGCCCCGGCGCTGCAAGAACGTCGTCGAAACTGACTTCATCCGGCTCGGATTTCATCAACCAGTAGCGCATGTGCGTGACCTCTCGCCAAATAAAAACGCACGCAAGGAAAAGCGTGCGCGCATGAAAAAAACGGCTGCAAGCGCAATGCCCGCAACCGTCTTTTGGAATATAGCCCCGCCTGTGCCGTATATGCCGGCATCCCAGAACCTGACGGCTCAAGGTGGTCGCAGTTAGCGCAATTTCGGGTTCGTCGAACTAGCGACGCTCACGCCCATCGCACATAATCCCGCAACCTATGCATACAAATGGTTCAAGGAATATATGGCAATCTCGAACACCGCAGGGTGCCTCGCAGTTTACTCGCTTGAAGCGGGATGTCAAACGTATTTGGACCGTTACGGCAAATTTTCTTGCGGCGCCAGGGCCTGGTCGAGCACGCTGTGCATGACTTCCAGCTTTTGTTTCACTTCTAGCATTGTCATATCGGAAAGTGGACCTTGCGGCGACTTGACCGACAGGAATTCGGCGGCGACGCTGAGCGCGGCCATGACGGCGATGCGGTCGTTGCCCTTTACCTTGCCGGAGTCGCGCAGCGCGGTCATCTTGCCGTCGAGGTAACGCACGGCGTCGCGCAGCGTGGCCTGCTCGCCTTCCTTGCAGGCCAGGCGGTAGGGCTGGCCCATGATCGTGACATCGAGATAAATCATCGGGTGGCCTCGGCGTTCGTGGAGTCGTCCCCGTCTTCTTCGGCTTCTCCTGCCGGCGCCGGCAATTGCTCGATCACGGCTTCGACGCGGCGCTGGGCTTCGACCAGGCGCTCGATGAGCGCCGTGTTCACTTCGTTCAGCAGCACGTTGGTCTGGCGCAGTTGCGCATTTTCGCTGCGCAGCGATCCGACCAGCGCAGCGAGGCGCTCGATCTTGTCGGATAGGTCTTGGAATTCGGAAATCATTCGTAACTATAGGTCTGATAAGGTTTGACAGTCAACAAGAGAGCGTGGCAGTTGCTAGCTCAGCTCTTCCAGGAGTGCCTTCAGCATGGCCGTGCGCTGCTGGGTGAAGTGGGCGCGCCAGGCGTGTGCCGGGACAGCAGGATACCTGAGCTTGCCGAATTCCACCCACGCGTCGCGGTAAACCAGCCAGATGCGCTGGGTCGCCTGGATGTCCGCCATCCTGATGGTCGTGTATTCCTGGACCGGCAGGCGCCGCAACTGCCCGTAAACCGTATTCAGTTCGCGGTCGAGCGCCTGGTCCTGGGCTGCGCTGAAACGCGGCAGCTTGCCGCGCTCGAAAGCCTGCAGCGCAGCGAGGAAGGCATCCTTCTGGGCGTCTTCTTCCTGGGCGACCAGCATGCCGCGCGCCGTGCCGCCGAGGTCGACTTCGTTGCCGCCGCGCGCCTCGACAAAGCGCGACAGGCTGTTCAGCAGGCGCGAGAACGCGGCCTGTTCGTTCGGCTTGAACTGCGCGGCAATCGCCGCCAGCGTTTGTTCGCGCTTGACGTCGCCCTGGGCCGCATCCAGCGAGGCGCAATAACCCATCATCATGCCGCTGGTGATGTCGTCGCAAAAGTCGATGGGCTTGCCCGCTTCGCTCTTGCCGGGCGCGAGTTCGTCCAGGTGGGCCAGGCGCCCGCTCAGCTCGGCCGGTGCGCCACCGGCCGCGCAGGCTGCCTTCTTTGCCAAGGCCAGGTTGCGCGCGACGCCCTGCCCGTTCGCGTACAGCATCATCAGCACGCCGGCTTTTTTCGAGAATACGTCGTCGTCCTTGTCGGGCGTGAAGGCGCAGTGGCGCGCCTTGGCGACATCGCGCGGCTGGCGGATGCCGTAGTACAGGGCCGGCGCGTCGCAGCTTGCCAGCGCCGCCTGCTGCGCGGTGCTCGGGCGGTCCGCCGCCGGGTAGGCGAGCTTGTCGAGCGCGGCGCACTGGGCGTCAGGCGTTGGCCCGGCGGCCTGGACGGCGCCGGCGGCAGTCGTGGCAATTGCGGCGGCAAGCAGGAGGCAGGAAAGGTGTCGAGGCACAGGCAACTCTCGGAAACACGCGGCAGGGCACGGATGGCACGCATTGTAAGCTCATCCGTTGAAGTCCACCGTTCGGCTGCCGTCAAGGTGCGGTTCGGTCGAGTTTGATCTATGTCATTACCAGCCAAGAGTGCGGCGAGTGGCGCCGAATCAATGCTAACCTCCGCGTTTATGTTTTTCGCCACACCTTCGCTTGACTGCTGAATGCAGCATGACGTCTGGGCAGTTTGATCCGGATCAACCAAGCACAGCCAAATTCACAACATGGCAACTTGAAATGCCGAATTATCGTCCCTATAATTAGCACTCGTTAGTTGAGAGTGCTAACAACTCTTTCCCGCCGCAGCGTCAATACAAATCGGCGATGCGGCGACCAACGCAGATTAACAGCTAGTCCACACACTGAATAAGGAGTTTTGCATGAACCTTCGCCCACTGCACGATCGCGTAATCGTGAAGCGTCTCGACCAGGAAACCAAGACCGCCTCGGGTCTGATCATCCCTGATGCCGCGGCTGAAAAGCCAGACCAGGGCGAGATCCTGGCTGTCGGCGCCGGCAAGGTCCAGGACAACGGCCAGCTGCGCGCACTGGAAGTCAAGGTCGGCGACCGCGTCCTGTTCGGCAAGTACTCGGGCCAGGCCGTCAAGGTCGATGGCCAGGAACTGCTGGTCATGCGCGAAGAAGACATCATGGCCGTCCTGGTCTCGTAATCCTCCCAC
Organism: Massilia sp. BAP21; assembly: GCF_057801335.1. NCBI lineage: Bacteria > Pseudomonadati > Pseudomonadota > Betaproteobacteria > Burkholderiales > Oxalobacteraceae > Massilia > Massilia sp. BAP21. The sequence continues at coordinate 3,062,878 of NZ_CM173596.1, read as the reverse complement.
AAAACATCTACCGCATAATCGGAGAAACAGAAAATGGCAGCTAAAGAAGTAGTATTCGGCGACGCAGCGCGCGCCAAGATGGTCGAAGGCGTCAACATCCTCGCCAACGCAGTCAAGGTCACCCTGGGCCCGAAAGGCCGCAACGTCGTGCTGGACCGTTCGTTCGGCGCCCCAACCGTCACCAAGGACGGCGTGTCGGTCGCGAAAGAGATCGAACTGAAAGACAAGCTCATGAACATGGGCGCGCAGATGGTCAAGGAAGTCGCTTCGAAAACCAGCGACAACGCCGGTGACGGCACCACCACCGCAACCGTGCTGGCACAAGCCATCGTGCGCGAAGGCATGAAGTTCGTTGCCGCCGGCATGAACCCGATGGACCTGAAGCGCGGCATCGACAAGGCCGTTGCTGCCACCGTCGAAGAGCTGGCCAAGATCGCCAAGCCATGCACCACCTCGAAAGAAATCGCGCAAGTCGGCGCCATTTCCGCCAACTCGGACTACTCGATCGGCGAGCGTATCGCTGAAGCGATGGAAAAAGTCGGCAAGGAAGGCGTCATCACCGTCGAAGACGGCAAGTCGCTGAACGACGAGCTGGACATCGTCGAAGGTATGCAGTTCGACCGCGGCTACCTGTCGCCTTACTTCATCAACAACCCGGACAAGCAAGTCGCGATCCACGACAATCCGTTCGTCCTGCTGTGCGACAAGAAGATCTCGAACATCCGTGACCTGCTGCCGGTACTGGAGCAAGTTGCCAAGGCTGGCCGTCCGCTGGTCATCATCGCCGAAGACATCGAAGGTGAAGCGCTGGCGACCCTGGTCGTCAACAACATCCGCGGCATCCTGAAGACCGTTGCAGTGAAAGCCCCAGGCTTCGGCGACCGTCGCAAGGCCATGCTGGAAGACATCGCTGTCCTGACCGGCGGCCAGGTCATCGCCGAAGAAGTCGGCCTGACCCTGGAAAAGGTCACCCTGGCCGAACTGGGCCAAGCCAAGCGCGTCGAAGTCGGCAAGGAAAACACCATCATCATCGACGGTGCAGGTTCGGCTGAAAACATCGAAGCACGCGTCAAGCAAGTGCGTATCCAGATCGAAGAAGCGACCTCGGACTACGACCGCGAAAAACTGCAAGAGCGCGTGGCCAAGCTGGCCGGCGGCGTTGCCGTGATCAAGGTTGGCGCTGCCACCGAAGTCGAAATGAAGGAAAAGAAAGCACGCGTGGAAGACGCGCTGCACGCAACCCGCGCTGCGGTGGAAGAAGGCATCGTGCCAGGCGGCGGCGTTGCCCTGCTGCGTGCCCGCGCCAACCTGCAAGTGACCGGCGACAATCCTGACCAGGAAGCCGGCATCAAGATCGTCCTGCGCGCCATGGAAGAGCCGCTGCGCATGATCGTCCAGAACGCCGGCGAAGAAGCATCGGTCGTCGTCTCGGGCGTGCTGGCTGGCGAAGGCAACTACGGCTACAACGCCGCCAACGGCACCTATGGCGACATGGTCGAAATGGGCGTGCTGGACCCAGCCAAGGTCACCCGCTCGGCCCTGCAGAACGCAGCGTCGATCGCCGGCCTGATGCTGACCACCGACTGCATGGTTTCGGAAATCGCCGAAGACAAGCCAGCCGGCGGCATGGGCGGCATGGGTGGTATGGGCGGCATGGGCGGCATGGACGGCATGATGTAATGCCCGGCGCCGGTTCGCCGGCGCCATGCTGTTGTATGCTGAAGGCCCGCGGGGTGTATGCCCTGCGGGCTTTTTGTTTTAGGAGAATAGTTTGGTTACAGTAAATGCAGATGAACTCGAGGACGCGGTCCTGACCGTATCGGACCCGGACACCCCGGATGAGGGCTGGGTCTGCCTCGATACGGGCGCGGTGTACCTGCGCTCGGACGCGCTGGACGAGGAGCTGGCGCCGCTGCCGGAAGACATCGACACCTCGGACCGCTACGTGCCGGTGCCGCGCGTGGGCAGCCTCGCGCTGGGGCTGGAACTGGTGTTCGATTTCGCCGACGCCGCGCTGCCGGACGATGCGGAACGTGTGCGCGAGATGTTCAAGCGCGCGGGCGGCTACCGCGAATTCAGCGAGCTGGTCGAGCAGAACGGTTTGAGCGGGCACTGGCATGTGTTCCGCGAAGCGCAGACGCGCGCGGTGCTGGGGGCCTGGTGCGAGCAGCATGGCCTGCAGCTTGCAGAGGCGGAACTGCCGAATTGAACGTCGAGCCTGCAGGGTGTGCGCCTTGCAGGCTTTTTTTATTTCGGCGCGCGGTTGCGGAAGCGCTGCAGTTCTTCTTTCAGGTAAGTGGCGCTGGCGACGGGTTTGCCGCTGCCGCATTTCACCTGGTAGGGCTTGCCGCTCATGCTGCTTTCCGTCGCGGCCCGGGCAATGAAGGATTCGGCGTCGGTGACCAGCTTGCGCTTGACGAGGTAGTCGTATTTCTGCTGCAGGTGGCTGCGCGCCTCGGCGCCGTCGTGCCAGCTGCCGTTGCGGTCGAACTGGCAGCCGGGGGTGGCCACGTAGTCGAGCAGGTGGGCGATTTCGGCCTGGGCGCGGGGGTCGGGGGCGGCGTGGGCGGTGGTGTGCAGTGTGAACGCCAGCAGCATGGCGGCGGTGGGTGGGTTTATGAACCTCATGCGTTCTCCTGGTATTGGGGCTGTTGCCTGTTATGTTAGCGGAATGCATGATCCGCGTGGGCACAAGTGCCCACCCTACGGGACACGCTGCGTATCCGGGTTTCCGATGATCTTGCTGCCAACGGCGATTCGGGTTTTGTATGAACTCGCCGATAACGGTGACCGTAGGGTGGGCACCTGTGCCCACGCGGATTCAACACACCACTAACGGCACAGGCAACAGCCCCGATAACGCCCGCACGCACCACCACGAATCTCCCCACAAACATCACCGAAACCGCCGCGATCGCCCCGTCTGCGCGCAATCTAACAGACGCATCCATGCATGCGGCCTATCGTCTCCGATCACCTTTCCCACCGGAGCGAACATGATCAAGGTCACTGGCTACGCGGCCAAGCACTCTTTCAGCCGCCTGAAACCCTACGAATTCGAACGCGACGACCCCGCCGCCCACGAGGTCGAAATCGACGTCCTGTACTGCGGCGTCTGCCACTCGGACATTCACCAGGTCAAGAACGAATGGTCGAACACGGTCTACCCCTGCGTGCCCGGCCACGAGATCGTCGGCCGCGTCACCCGCGTCGGCCCCGCCGTGAAGCGCCATGCGGTGGGCGACCTGGTGGGCGTGGGCTGCATGATCGACAGCTGCGGCCAGTGCGAAGCCTGCAAGGAAGGCGACCAGAACTATTGCGGCAGCCCGAACAGCTGGCTGGCCACCTACAACGGCCCAATGAAGCCAAAGGCGAAAGCCGGCGGCGAGAACATCTACGGCCGCGACAACACCTTCGGCGGCTACTCGAACATCGTGGTCGTAAAGGAAGATTTCGTATTGAAGATCCCGGCCAACCTGCGTCCGGAAGTGGCCGCGCCGATCCTGTGCGCAGGCGTCACCACCTGGTCGCCGATGCGCCGCTGGGGCGTCAAGGCGGGCGACAAGGTCGGCGTGATCGGCATGGGCGGCCTCGGCCACATGGCGGCCAAGCTGGCGAAAGCCCTGGGCGCCGAGGTGACGCTGTTCACTACCACCAAGGACAAGATCGAGGAAGCGCAGAAGCTCGGCTTCAAGGCTGTGCTGGAAAAGGACAAGGACGCCTTCGAGGAACTGGAAGCGCGCTTCGACTTCATCCTCTCGACCGTGCCGGAGAAGCACGACCTGAATCCCTTTACCGCCCTGCTGAAGCAGGACGCGGTGCTGTGCGTGGTCGGTGCGCTGGAACCGCTGGCGCCGCTCGACAACATGCAGCTGGCGCAGATGCGCCGTTCGGTGTCGGGTTCGCTGATCGGCAACCTGGCCGAGACCCAGGACGTGCTCGACTTCTGCGCCGAGCACAATATCGGACCGGAGATCGAGATGATCCGCATCCAGGACATCAACGATGCCTACAAAAAGGTCGAGAAGGGCGACGTGCGTTTCCGCTACGTGATCGACATGGCCTCGCTGAAGGAAGAGATCGCAGGGGAAGCCTGATCCCCTGCTGACCCCGTTACTGGTTGATCGGCCCTCAGGCCAGCAGCGGGCGCACCGCCGCGCGCTGGCCGGCGCGCGCACTGCGCACCGGCACAGGCTGCTCATGCGCCGTCAGCTTGAACACGCTGACCGCTTCGAGCAGCTGGCCGGCCTGCTCGTGCATCGCGTTCGATGCGGCCGCCGCCTGTTCGACCAGGGCGGCGTTCTGCTGGGTCACCTGGTCCATCCCATTGATGGCTTCGTTGATCTGGCCGATGCCGGTAGTCTGCTCGCCGGTGGCGGCGCTGATTTCGCCGATGATGTCGGTCACGCGCTGGACGCTGCCGACGATTTCCGTCATCGTGGCGCCGGCCTGGTCGACCAGGCGCGCGCCGGCATCGACCCGCGTCACCGAGGCGTCGATCAGTTCCTTGATTTCCTTGGCCGCACCGGCCGAGCGGTGTGCCAGGTTGCGCACTTCGGTGGCCACCACGGCAAAGCCGCGGCCCTGTTCGCCGGCACGCGCCGCTTCCACGGCGGCGTTCAGCGCCAGGATGTTGGTCTGGAAGGCGATGCTGTCGATCACGCCGATGATGTCGGCGATCTTCTTCGACGATTCGTTGATCGAGGCCATGGTGTCGACCACCTGCGCCACCACCACGCCGCCGCGGCCCGCCACTTCGCTGGCCGAGGTGGCCAGCATGCTGGCCTGGCGCGCATTGTCGGCGTTCTGGGACACGGTCGAATTCAGTTCTTCCATCGAGCTGGCCGTTTCCTCGAGCGAGCTGGCCTGCTGCTCGGTACGCGAAGACAGGTCCAGGTTACCGGCCGCGATTTCCGACGAAGCCGTGGCGATCGCATGCGCACCGCTGCGGATCCCGGTGACCAGGCCGTGCAGCTTGGCGTTCATGTCGGCCAGGGTGTTCTGCAGCACGCCGATCTCGTCCCTGGCATGGGTTTCGCTGCGGCTGCTCAGGTCGCCGGCGGCCACGCGGCGCGCCAGGGCGACGGCGGACTGCACCGGACGCGTGATCGAACGGGTCAGCCACCAGGCGCACAGGCCGCCGAAGGCCACGCTCAGCACGCCCAGCAGCACCATGGTGCGGGAGCTGTCGTTGCGGGTGGTGCGGATCTCGTCGCGCAACGCGTCGACCTGCCTGCGCTGCAGCGCCACCAGGGCCTGGATATTCGCCTGGTAGGCGTTGGCGGCGGGAATATAGACCTTGTCGTGCACCTGCATCGCTTCTTCGCTCTTGCCCTCGCTCTTCAGGCGCACGGCTTCCTTGCGGCCGCCGGCATAGCCGTCGCGCAACGCAATCATCTTTTCGAAGATCGCCGTTTCTTCCGGCGTGGTGAGCAGCGCCTTGACGTCTTTCAGGTACATCGTGGCCTTGGCGTTGGTCTCCTCGATGTTCCTGGCGAAGAAATCGGTGAGCGAAGGATCGCTGCTCTTGATGATGGCCGAGGTCCGGATCACGGCCACGGCGATGTTGCTGGCCCAGTCGCCGATCAGGCGTTCCTTCTTGATCGGCTGGTCCAGCATCTGCTCGGCGGCGGCGGCCACGCTGTTGAGTTTGACGATACTGATGGCCGTGACCAGGATGGACAGGGCCAGCACGACGGCAAAACCGAGCGCGAGGCGATGCCCGATTTTCATATTCGATAAGAATTTCATGGATTTACAGAAAAACATGACGCGCCGCGGCGCGTTGGATGGGAGGAATGGCGTATTACATTTGCTCAATTCCATTAATTTTACGGGCGAATCAAATTGTTGGCTTACGGCAACAATTGGTGAGAATCGACCACACCGTGCAACGCACGCACCGGCTGCGGCGGACGGGTGATTTGTCCGGCATCCACACATCGGCTAGTATGGCCGCAGGTTTTTTGACAAGGTTCGATCATGATTTCACGCGGCCCCCTGACCGCCCTCCCCCGCCTGCTGGCCGTTTCCGTGCTTGCCGCCGCCGCCCTGGCCGGCTGCAAGGAAAAGCCGGCGCCCGCTCCGCCACCCGCTCCGCCGCCGGTGCAGCAGCCGGCCGAGCCGGCCGTGACGCGCGACCAGGCCATGGCGGCCCTGCTGGCCCTGCCTGAGGTGAAGGAATGGTCGGCGGAGATCGAGAAGCGTTCGCAGGGCAAGGCGCATGGCGCGGTCATCGAGGACGACCCGCAGCCGCGCATGCTCAACGGGCGCGCCTACTGGCAGCTGAGCTTTGTCGAGAACCGCACGGACCGGGTGCTGCGGCGCGAGAGTTTTTTGGTGGCGCGGACCGGGAATGACATTTTGGTGGAAGACACCGAGACCGATTCGGTGCTGTCGCTGGACGATTGGCGGCGTGGGATACACAAGATCCGGCTGAAGTCGGCGGACTGAGGGTTCGCCGCGCCGGCCAGCCGAGCACGATTGAGCTGTATCAAACTCGGCGCTTGGGTGGGGATTATCGTGGGGGTGCTGCCGGCCGATTCACCAGCGTTTCGCGGTAGACGCGTGGTGACTCCTCCCACGGTCGGCGGCACCTTCTTCTTTCTGCCGTGGTGCGGGGTGGTGGGTTCGAGAACCCACCCTACGATACGTGGCTCCGTTGAACGTTTCGACTTTCACATGCCGTACAGCGTGGGCACGAGTGCCCACCCTACAACCTTGATGCCGCAGTTGCCCTTGCTTTTCGTAGGGTGGGCACTCGTGCCCACGCGGTACTCCTCATGCAAACCAATGCCGCAACACGGGGCCCGGGCAATCAACTCCCCATATGCGAAATCAACAACCTGCCCACCTCCGACTGTGCCGCCTCTTTCTCGCGCCCATTGTGCGCACCGATCGATAAGCCCACCGCCATGATGTCGATGAGCAGCAACTGCAGGATCCGCGAAATCATCGACAGGAAGCTGGTGCTGTCCTCGGCATGGTCCACCGCCAGGCACACGCTTGCCCTGCGCGCCAGCGGCGATTGCCCGCTGCCGATCGCAATCACATCGGCCCCGGCGGCGCGCGCGATATCCACCGCCCGCAGGAGCTCCGGCACCTGCCCCGACTTCGAAATCGCAATCACCACGTCCCCCGGCCCCAGCAAATCCGCCGCCAGCGCGAACAGATGCGCGTCGCCGTACAGCGCCGTCGGAATCCGGAAGCGGAAGAACTTGTGCTGGCCATCGAGCGCCACTACGCGCGAGTTGCCCAGCGCGTAGAACTCCACGCGGCGTGCCCGGCTCACCAGCTCGATCGCACGGTCGAGCGAGCGCACGTCCAGCCCGTCGCGGAATTTCAGGATGGCCGACACCGTGTTGTCGATCACCTTGGCCGACAAATCGTGGGTGCTGTCGCTGTTCCTCACCTGGCTGTGACGCACCGGAATCGCCCCGGTCAGGCTGCTGGCGAACTTCAGCTTGAAGTCGGCCAGGCCCAGGAACCCGAGCGAACGGCAGAAGCGGATCACGGTCGGCTGGCTCACGTCGGCCAGGCGCGCGATGTCGGCGATCGGCTCGTTCAGCACCAGGCGCGGCTGCTCCAGCACCAGGGTGGCCACGCGCCCTTCGGCCGGCGTGAGTTCCTGCCGCAGGTGCTTGATGCGGTCCATCAGCGTGTTCGCGCCGCTGCGTCCGCGCAGGTGTTCCGACAAAATCGTGGCCACGCCGTGGAAGGCCGGATTCGGCGTGGTGATGACGTAGGTGGGAATGCTGGACAAATAATCCGAGAAGCGCCCCTTGGCCTCGAAGCGCGCACGGAAAGGGGACTGCGCGAACCACTCCCCCATCCGCGGCACGATGCCGCCGCCGATGTACACGCCGCCGAACGCCCCCAGCGTGACCGCCAGGTTGGCCGCAGCCCCGCCAAGCATGCCGCAAAAGACTTCCAGCACCTCGAAGCACAGCGCATCGCCTTCGTCCAGGGCGCCGGCGATGATCTGCGCCGCCGTGCGCGCCGGCGCGTCCATGATGCCATTGCGCCGGGCCAGCGCGCGGTAGGTCAACTCCATGCCCGGTCCCGAGATCAGGCGCTCGTTCGACACGTGCTGCCACTCGCGCCAGGCGAACTGCAGGATCGCGAACTCGCGCTCGTCGCCCGGTGCGAAATTCATGTGCCCGCCCTCGCTGCCGAGGGTAACGAAGCCGTCGGCGGTCGGGATCACGCCCGACACGCCGAGACCGGTGCCCGGCCCCAGCACGCCGATCACCGCGTTCGATGCCGGCGTCCCGCCGCCGATTTGCAGCAGGTCGTTCGGCGCCAGCACGGGAATGGCCATTGCCAGCGCGGTGAAGTCGTTCACCACCAGCAGCGTCGACAGGCCCAGCTCGCGCCGCAGGGCCTCGGTGGAGAACTCCCAGGCGCGGTTCGTCATGCGCACTTGGTCGCCGTTCACCGGGTTCGCCACCGCAAAGGCGGCGTGGTGCAGCTTCAGGCCCGCATGCTGATGCAGGTAGTGACGCAGAAGCGGCACGATGCCGTCGAAGTCTTCGCAGCGCAGCACCGACACCTGCCGAAACACGCCCGGCGCCGTTTGCAAGGCAAAGCGCGCATGCGTGGCGCCGATGTCGGCCAGCAGGCGCGGGCCATCGGCAAAGGCGGTGCGCGCGAACTTTTCAGGCTCGTGCCCGCTCCCCATCAGGCGACGGTGCCTTGCGCGGCCCGGCCAAACCAGGCGCCGTAGGCCGGCAGCGTGACGCGGCCGCCCGCGGCCTCGCCCGGCAAGCCGTGGCCTTCCAGGTCCTGCGCTTGCGCGGTCTCGGCCCAGTCGAACGACACCGGCGCGCCCGACAGGTTGAACGCTGCCAGGATGGTCGGCTCGCCGTCGAGCGTGCGGCGCAGCGCCAGGATCGGTTCCGGCGCATCGAAGAAGGAGATGCCGCCGCGGGTCAGCTGCGGCAGGCTCTGGCGCCAATGGATGATGCGGCGCGCGGCATTCAATGCGGACGCGGGATCGCTTTCCTGCACCGAGGCGGCATTGGCGCGGTGCGGCTCGGCCACCGGCAGCCATGGCGTGCCGTCGGTGAAGCCGGCGTTCGGCGCCGCATCGGTCCACGGCATCGGCGTGCGGCAGCCGTCGCGGCCCTTGAACTCGGGCCAGAAGGTGATGCCGTACGGGTCTTGCAGCAGCTCGAACGGCACATCCGCTTCCGGCAGCGCCAGCTCGTCGCCCTGGTACAGGCAAGGCGTGCCTTTCAGGGCCAGCTGCATCGCCAGCACCATCGACGCAAACGCGACGGGTGCATCCTCGCCGCGCCAGCGCGTGACCACGCGGATCGCATCGTGGTTACCCACCGACCAGGAAGCCCAGCCGCCCTGCACGCGCGCCTCGAATTCCTCGACCTGGGTGCGGATGTGCTTCGCCGTGAATTCCGGCGTCAGCAAATTGAAGCTGTAGGCCATGTGCAGCTTGTCGCCGTCGGCCGTGTACTCGGCCATGCAGGCGAGCGCGTCGTCGGCGCCGACTTCGCCGATCGACACGGCGCCGTATTCGTTCAGCAGCGCGCGGATCTGCTGCAGGAAGGCGATGTTTTCCGGACGCGTCTTGTCGTAGATGTGCGACTGCATGCCGTAGGGGTTCACGTCGGTCACCGAGGCGGTGTCGCGCTTGGTGGCCGGCGGGTTGCTGCGCAGTTCGGTGTCGTGGAAGTGGTAGTTGCAGGCATCCATGCGCACACCATCCACGCCGCGCTCGAGCCAGAAGCGCAGCGCGTCCAGGTGGGCCTTCTGCACGTCCGGGTTATGGAAGTTCAGCTGCGGCTGGCTGACCAGGAAGTTGTGCATGTAGTACTGCTTGCGGCGCGTGTCCCACTGCCATGCCGAGCCGCCGAAGACCGACATCCAGTTGTTTGGCGGGTTGCCGTCCGGCGCCGCGTCGGCCCAGACGTACCAGTCGGACTTTGGATTGTCGCGGCTGGAGCGGCTTTCGACGAACCACGGGTGGGCATCGGCGGTGTGCGCCATCACCTGGTCGATCATGATCTTCAGGCCGAGCGAATGGGCCTTGGCGACCATCGCGTCGAAGTCGGCCAGGGTGCCGAACAGCGGGTCGACGTCGCAGTAATCCGAGATGTCGTAGCCGAAGTCCTTCATCGGCGACTTGAAGTAAGGCGAGAGCCAGACGATGTTCACGCCCAGGCTGGCGATGTAGTCGAGCTTCGCGGTGATGCCTGGGATATCGCCCACGCCGTCGCCGTTGGTGTCGAGGTAGCTGCGCGGGTAGACCTGGTAGATGATGGCTTCGCGCCACCAGTCGTTCGTTTGCGTGGAAGTCTGGGTCATGACGTGGGAAGTAAAGTTGGAAATTCGGTTTGGGGCTGCTGGTTTTTACGCAATATACAGCAGCTTTTGCAACATTACAATCTTCGAAAACACCATCATCACATGCAAATATTCTTTGCATTCAAAGGCTTACATGCAAATACTATTTGCACAGAATGAAACAAAAGTAGCTAAACTACGGTTCAGTTAGCCCGACATTAATTTTCCGGTTGCCAAGACCGCAAGGGCGTCATAGCATCCCGGGTTCATTCACCTCCAGGACGAGTCCATGAACCAGCCGACCACGCCCTCCAGCGGACGCATGCCCCGCCAGATCCCGTACATCATCGCCAACGAAGGTTGCGAGCGCTTCAGCTTCTACGGGATGCGCAACATCCTGACACCCTTCCTGATCTCGACGCTATTGCTGTTCCTGCCGGAGTCCGAGCGTACCGGCGAAGCCAAGCACGTATTCCACACCTTCGTGATCGGCGTGTACTTCTTCCCGCTGCTGGGCGGCTGGCTGGCCGACCGCTTCTTTGGCAAGTACAACACCGTGTTCTGGCTCAGCCTCGTCTACTGCGCCGGCCACGCCTGCCTCGCCATCTTCGAGGACAACGTGAACGGCTTCTACCTCGGCCTGGGCCTGATCGCGCTCGGCTCGGGCGGCATCAAGCCGCTGGTGTCCTCGTTTGTCGGCGACCAGTTCGACCAGACCAACAAGGACAAGGCGAAGATCGTGTTCGACGCCTTTTACTGGATCATCAACTTCGGCTCTTTCTTCGCGTCCCTGCTGATGCCACTGTTCCTGAAGAACTACGGGCCCGCGGTCGCCTTCGGCATCCCGGGCATCATGATGTTCATCGCGACCATGGTGTTCTGGAGCGGGAAGAAGAAGTACGTGCACGTGCCGCCCGCCGCACCGAACCCGCACTCGTTCTCGCGCGTGTCGCGCACTGCCCTCTCCACCAACGGCGCCGGCCGCACCGTGGCCATGGTCGGTGTGTTCGGCGCGATCGCGTCGCTGCTGATGTCGCCGAGCTGGGGCTTCGTGATCGCGGCCTGCACGGCGCTGGTGCTGCTGCTGGCTTTTGTCGGCATGGGCATCTCGATGCAGCTGGAACGCGCACGCGGCCACCACCCGGACGACGCGGTCGACGGCGTGCGCGCGGTGCTGCGCATCCTGGTCGTGTTCGCGCTGGTCACGCCGTTCTGGTCGCTATTCGACCAGAAGGCCTCGACCTGGATCGTGCAGGCCAATTCGATGATCACCACCTTCTCGGTGTTCGGCAACGAGTTCACCCTGCTGCCGGCGCAGATGCAGGCGCTCAATCCGCTGCTGGTGATGCTGCTGATTCCCTTCAATAACCTGGTGCTGTTCCCGATGCTGGAAAAGATCGGTATCACGCCGACGCCGCTGCGCCGCATGACCTCGGGCATCGCCTTCTCGGCCCTGTCGTGGCTGGTGATCGGCGCGATCCAGGTGTCGATGGACGCCGGCACGCCAACCTCGATGGCCTGGCAGATCCTGCCGTATGCGCTGCTGACCATGGGCGAGGTGCTGGTCTCGGCCACCGGCCTGGAGTTCGCCTACAGCCAGGCGCCGGCTTCGATGAAGGGCGCGATCATGGCGCTGTGGAGCCTGGCCGTCACGGTCGGCAACCTGTGGGTGCTGGTGGTGAATGCGGCGGTGAAGAACGACACGGTGATGAATTCGATTGCCGGCTCGGGACTGAGCGTGATCGCGTTCCAGATGTTCTTCTTTGCCGGGTTCGCGGCGCTGGCGGCGATCGCGTTCGGGTTGTATGCGAAGCGGTACAAGATGGTAGACCACTATCGCAGTCTCGATTCATCGAAGTCGCCGTCGGCGGCGAAGGTATAACGGTAGGGTGGACGGCTTTGCCGTCCACGCGTTGATCACGACCGGTTCCAATGCCGTGCTCGATGATCTCGCTGCTAACTATCGACGCGTGGACGGCCAAGCCGTCCACCCTACGGTCCACCACGCTCGCATTCGCGCGCGTCACCACAATCGACAACATGATCCGAACTGCCCCCTTCGCTCTCGCCACCGCCCTCGCCTCCTCCGCCCACGCCGCCATTCCGCTCGACGCCTGCAACGGCCCCGCCGCCACCACGCTGGCCGCCGCCCCGCACACGCTGGAAGCGCGCGCCGTCTGGCTGAACCGCGAACTGGCGAAGTGGCCCGACTCGCCGGGCAACGGCAAGTTCAGGCTCCACCACTCCCCCACGGCCGCCATCGACGCCATCGTCGGCCGCAAGATGAAAGGCGCTGCCGGTGCGTTCGACCTGCAGATCACCAACGCCGTTCCAAAAGACGCCGCCGAGCGCTTCAGGTACCTCGCCGCCGGCCCCGTCCTGAAGCTGGCCGACAAGGACCTCGCCCGCCTGCCCGCGCTGCACCGTGAACAGCTGGTACTGACACGCGAAGCCGCCGACGGCACCATCCTCGCCGCGACCCGCCTGCAAGCCGCCGGCGCCCTCGACGACCTGTACGCCGCCGCCGAACAAGTTCCCGACCTCGGCGCCACACCCACCAAGAAGCGCACCGGCTTCAAGCTCTGGGCGCCCACCGCGCAACAGGCCGCCGTCTGCGTGTTCGACAGCGGCAGCGGCCGCGCCGGCGCCGTGCACCAGCTGGCGATGGACGCCGCCACCGGCGTCTGGAGCGCCCAGCTTCCCGCCGATCTCTCCGGCCGCTACTACACCTATGCCGTCGACGTCGTCAGCGAACAGGCCGGCCTGGTGCGCAACCTGGTCACCGACCCGTATTCGGTCAGCCTGAGCACGGATTCGCAGCGCAGCTACATCGCCGACCTCGACGCCGCCAACCTCAAGCCCGCGGGCTGGTACAAGGAACGCGCGCCGCAAACGGTCAAGTCGCCGGTCGACATGGCCGTGTATGAATTGCACGTACGCGACTTCTCGCGCGACGACGAGACCGTCCCCAAACCGAAGCGCGGCAAGTACACGGCCTTCGGCGAAGCGGACTCGAACGGCATGCGCCACCTGAAGGCCCTGGCGCAGGCCGGCATGACCGACATCCACCTGCTGCCGGTCTACGACCTCGCCAGCGTCCCGGAAAAGAACTGCGCCCTGCCGCAGCCCACCGGTGCACCCGACAGCGACACCCAGCAGGCCTTGATCCGCAAGACCGCCCATACCGACTGCTACAACTGGGGCTACGATCCCTGGCACTACAACGCGCCGGAAGGCAGCTACGCCAGCGACCCGCAAGACGGCGCGCGCCGCATCGTCGAGTTCCGCGAGATGGTGATGAACCTGCACCGCGCCGGCCTGCGCGTGGGCCTGGACGTGGTCTACAACCACACCTTCGTCGCCGGGCAAGACAGCAAATCAGTGCTGGACCGCGTCGTGCCCGGCTACTACCACCGACTGAACAAGGTCGGCGGCATCGAGCGCTCGACCTGCTGCGACAACACCGCCACCGAAAACCGCATGATGGGCAAACTCATGATCGATTCGGCGGTGCTGTGGGCGAAGCACTACAAGATCGATTCCTTCCGCTTCGATTTGATGGGCCACCAGCCGCGCGCGGCAATGGAACGCCTGCAAAGCGCGGTGGACCAGGCCACCGGCCGCAGCGTGCAGCTGCTTGGCGAAGGCTGGAACTTCGGCGAAGTGGCGGACGGCGCGCGCTTCGTGCAGGCGTCGCAGCTGTCGCTGAACGGCAGCGGCATCGGCACCTTCAGCGACCGCGCACGCGATGCCGTGCGCGGCGGCGGCGCTGGTGACTCGGGCGAGGCGCTGGTCAGCCGCCAGGGCTGGATCAACGGCCTGGTCTACGACGCGAATGCGAAAGCCGGCACGCGCCCTGCCCTTGATCTGCTGCGCGCCGCCGACATGGTGCGCATCGGCCTGGCCGGCACCCTGCGCAGCTACCCGCTCGCTACTTTCGAGGGCAGCACGCGCAAGCTGGAAGACATCGACTACAGCGGCCAGCCGGCCGGCTACGCCAGCGAACCCGGCGAGACCGTCAACTACGTCGAGAACCACGACAACCAGACCCTCTGGGACAACAACGCCCTGAAACTGCCGCTGGAAACCAGCAGCGCCGACCGCGCCCGCGTGCAGGTCCTGGCGCTGGCAACGACCGCCTTCAGCCAGGGCATCGCCTACTACCACGCCGGCTCGGACATCCTGCGTTCCAAGTCCCTGGACCGCAACAGCTTCAATTCGGGCGACTGGTTCAACCGCCTGGACTGGACCTACGGGACCAACCATTTCGGCACCGGCCTGCCGCCTGCGGACGACAACGCCAAGGACTGGCCGCTGTTCAAGCCGCTGCTGGCGAATGCCGCCCTGCGCGCGCAGCCGGCGGATATCGCCTTTGCGCGCGACGCCTTCCGCGATCTGCTCGCGATCCGCGCCGGCACCACGCTGCTGCGCATGCGCACGGCCGAGGACGTGGCGCAGCGCCTGCGCTTCTTCAACACCGGGCCGCAGCAGGAACCGACCGTGGTTGCGGCCACGATCGACGGCAAGGGCTACGCCGGCGCGCGCTTCGGCAGCCTGACTTACCTGATCAACGTCGACAAGGTGGCGCACGTAATCACCGATGCCGGGCTGCGCGGCCGGCAGCTGCGCCTGCATCCGGTGCACACGGCGGCGAACGCCGGCGACAAGCGCGCGGCCACCGCCGGTTACGACAGCGCCAATGGGACGTTCAGCATTCCGCCGAGGACGGCGGTGGTGTTCGTGGAGGATTGAAGGCGGGCGGATGTGGGGCTGTTGCCTGATGCGGTGTGGGTGTGCATGATCCGCGTGGGCACGGAGTGCCTTGCGCGGCCCGGCCCACCCTACGGGAGACGTTATCGGCAAGCGCGAGCAAGTCTTGCTGGTTTTCTCATGAACTCGCCCGGAACGCTTCCCGTAGGGTGGGCACTCGTGCCCACGCGGATCAAACACACCACTTCCGCATCAGGCAACAGCCCCGATACCGCAAGCAAAACCTACCCGCCAGCCAAGCGCCAACAACGCTCGCGCTATCGTCACGCGCCCGGTCTGAACTCCCATCGGTCGATGGAAAGACACCGTACGCAAGCGCAGCATGCCGCAGCCAAAGGAAGCGGCTTGTCATGGCATGTCGCTGCCCGGCGTTAAAATGGACGCACACCGCGCCGCCTTGAGTCCACCATGAAAACGCGCCCCTACCTGTCGGAAGTCAGCCTGAAGCCTTCGGCCGCTGTCCATGCGGACGCATTCCCGTTTTCGCTGCCGGTGGTGCGGCACCTCGGCCGCCTGGCCCTGCATCCGCAGGTGACCTTCTTCGTCGGCGAGAACGGCTCGGGCAAGTCGACGCTGCTGGAAGCGATTGCGGTGGCCATGGGTTTCAATGCCGAAGGCGGCGGGCGCAACTTCCACTTCGCCACCCGCGAATCGCATTCGGCGCTGCACGCGCACCTGCGCGTGGTGCGCGGCATCATGCCGCCGCGCGACGGCTACTTCCTGCGCGCGGAAAGCTTCTTCAACGTCAGCAGCGAGATCGAAAGGCTGGACCGCGAAGGCTTCGGCCCGAGGATCATCGACTCCTACGGCGGCAAGTCGCTGCACGAACAGTCGCACGGCGAAGCCTTTCTTACCCTGTTCATGGAGCGCTTCGGCGGCAAGAGCTTCTACGTGCTCGACGAACCCGAAGCCGCCCTCTCCCCGCAGCGCCAGCTCGCCATGCTCAGCCGCCTGCACGACCTGGTGCGCGCGGGCAGCCAGTTCCTGGTCGCGACCCATTCGCCGATCCTGATGGCCTACCCGAACGCCGTCATCTACGAGTGCAGTGCACATGGCATCGTCAAGGTGGCGTACGAGGACACCGAACACTACCGCGTCATGCACGACTTCATCGCCAACCCGCAGCGCATGCTGAAGGTGCTGCTGGAGGAATGAACCTTTTCGTCAGTCTTCGGCGTGCTCGAGTGCGCTGGAGATGGCCTGGCCCAGCGCTGCCAGCGTGTAGGGCTTGCGCAGGAACTGGACATGCAGCTTTTCCAGCCGGCCCGGGTCGACCAGGTAGCCGCTGGTCAGCACCACCGGCAGGCCGGGATGATGGCTGGCGAGCCAGTGCACCAGGCCGATGCCATCCATACTGCCCGGCATCATCACGTCCGAGAGAACCAGGTCGATCTCGCTGAAGTCGGCCTCGATGGCGGCGTCGGCGCTGTCGACCAGCACGATCTCGGCGTCGAGCACGGACAGCAGCGACGACATGGTTTCCGCCACCACCGGATTGTCCTCGACGCACAGGATGCGCGCGCCGGCCAGCGCATGCGCGGACACCTCGGCCGCGGCCGCCTGGCTCGCCTGGGCCTCGCCGGCGCTGCGCGGCAGCAGGATGCCCACCGTGGTCCCGCGCCGTTCGCGCCGGATAAAAGCCAGGCCGCGGCTCTGGCTGGCGAAGCCATGCACCTGGGACAGGCCCAGGCCGGTCCCCTTGCCGACCGACTTGGTCGTGAAGAACGGCTCGAAGGCCTGGCGCGCGGTCTCCTCGGACATGCCTTCGCCATCGTCGCTCAGGGTAATGCAGACGTGGTCGCCGGCCAGGTCCTCGCCTTCCGGCCAGGCCGGGTCGGGCAAGGCGACATTCCGGGCCGCCAGTACCAGCCGGCCGCCGGTGGGCATGGCATCGCGCGCGTTGCCGGCGATGTTCAGGAGCGCCGCGTCGAGCTGGGCGGGATCGACCGATACCGGCCACAAGGCGTGCGTGAGGAGCAGCTCCAGGGCGACTGCCGGACCGCCCGCCGCGTCCAGCATCTCGGCCGCGGCATGCAGGTACAGCGACAGGTCCAGCGTGACGTTGTTCAGGGGCTGGCGCCGCGCATAGGCGAGCAGCTGCTGGGTCAGCGCCGCGCCGTGTCCCGCCGCGCGCCGGATGCTGTCGAGCGCCCGCCCGGTACGCTCGTTGGCGTCCTTGGCAAGCAGCATGCGCAGCAGGGTTTCCGAGCCCGAGATCACCTGCAGGATGTTGTTGAAGTCGTGGGCCACGCCGCCCGTCAGGCGCCCCAGCGACTCCAGCCGGCGCGCCTCGGCCAGCGCGCGCTCGGCGCGGCGGCGCTCGCCGATCTCGCGCTCGAGCGAGGCGGTGCGTTCTTCCACGGCGGCTTCGAGCGTACTCGCATGCCGCTCCAGCGCCTGCCATTGCGCGCGCACCGCGAACTGCAGGCGGCGCGTGCGCAGGGCCGAGCGGATCGACATCAACAGCACTTCGCGCGAGGTCGGCCGTTCGAGCAGGGTGACGTTGCCGATGCGCGCCAGGCGTGCGAAGCGCTGGCTGTCGACCTGCGCCAGGTCCGGTCCGGCCAGGGCCAGCAGCGGCAAATCCGACCATGCCGGCTGGCGCCGCAGCGCGGCGTCGAGGTCGTCCAGCGCGCACCGGGCCAGCCCTTCCTCGGTGACGATGGCGCACCATGCCTGTTCGTCCAGGCTGGCATACAGGCTGGCAGCGTCGCCGCAGGCGCGCACCGTCACGCCTTCGGCTTCCAGCATCCCGCGCAGTGCCGCCGCATCGCCTTCGAGCGGCGCAAACACGACGGCGACGGCGCTGGCAGCGCCGGCGGCACGGTCGTCAGGAGTCAAAGTTCGCCACCCCGATCTCGTCCACCGGCACCGTGATCCGCTCGCCGATCTCGATGCCGGCATCGGTCAGGTGCAGCTCGCGAACGTCGTGCTCGTGGCGGCCGTCGCGCCGCTTCAGGGCGCAGATCGCCTTGTGGACGACGTTCTCGTGCTCGTAGTAGCGCAGCGAGACGATGTTGTCGGTGATGATGCTCAGCGCATCCGGCTCCTTGGATGTATCGAGCCTGGCCGAATGCGCGCCGATGATGATCGATGTGACGTTCATGTTGCTCAGGTAGGAAAACAGTTCGTTCATCTGCAGCAGCAGCGACTTTTCCTCGCGGATGACGTCGAGGTAGGAGTTGATGCAATCGATGATGACCAGGCGCGCGTTACGGTCTTCGACGATGCGCCGCACTTTCCAGATGAATTCTCCCGGCGAGATGCGTGAGGGATTGATGCGCTGCAGGTGAAACCGGCGCTCCTCGTCGGGTGCGGCATCCTGGTGCATGTGGGCGACCATGCGCGAGCGCAGGGTGCTTTCGGATTCGTCGAAGCTGAAGTAACCGACGTGGCAGCCGCTTTCCACCGCCGCCAGGGCGTACTGCAGGGCCACCGTGGATTTGCCGGAGCCGGAAGGGCCGACGATCATGGTGGAGCTGCCCGCGGTCAGCGGACCGCCGACCAGCCGGTCGAGGCACGCGACCTTGCTGGACATATCGCGAACGCCGTCCTCGCGCTGGTGCTCCTGCGCGATCAGGCTGGGGAAGACCAGGATTTCGCTTTTCTGGATCGCATAGTCGTGCCAGCCGCTCTGGAAGTCGCCGCCGCGCAGCTTGACCACGCGCAGGCGGCGCCGGGCCGCGCCGAAGCTGCGCTCGAGCTGCTCCAGCGTGACCACGCCGTGCACCGCACTTTGCAGTTCGTATTCGCGGCCGTCGGCCGTCAGGTCGTCGAGCAGGATGACAGTGGCATCGAGGCGCGCCAGGCGCTGGCGCAGGTCGATGATCTGGCGACGGTAGTGCGGGCTGTCTCGCGCCAGCAGGCGCACCTCGACCATCGAGTCGATCACCACGCGTTCGGCCCCGCTCTCCGCGATCATGTCGGCGATCCGGCCGACCAGGGCCGACAGTTCGGTGTCGGTCGGCAGCAGGATGGTCTGCGCCGAGACCGTTTCCGGCGGCAGGGGCATGATTTCCTCGATCTGGATGCCGTCCAGCGACCAGCCGTGGCTGCGCGCCGTGGCCAGCAATTCCTCGTGGCTTTCGGACAGGGTCAGGTAGAGGCAGCGCTGGCCGGTCTGCGCGCCGTGGATCAGGTAGCGCAGGCCAAGCGTGGTCTTGCCGGTGCCGGGCCGGCCTTCGATCAGGTGCACGCGCTGTCGGATCAGGCCGCCGCGCAGGACAGCATCCAGTTCCGGGATGCCGGTCGGGATTCGTTCAATATCGAAATGCATAGCTGTCTTCAAAAAATGCCGCAGCGCGAAATTAACACTGTCTTGACATTCTAGACCATGCAGATCACATATTATTTTTATTATAACAATGGCGCGCAGCAACTTCTACCCGAACCAGACGCTGCTGGCTTCAACGCAACCGGATCTCGGCCACCATCTCGTGGTTGCAGTCGATCCCGACCTCCACGAAGCCGAAGCTCTTGTAAAAGGCGCTGGCGCGCTCGTTGCGCGGGTGGTAGCAGATATTGATGAGCGTGACGTCGGGTTGCGCCTTGATCTCCGCGATCAGCAGTTCCATCGCGCGCCGCCCGATCCCCTGCGACTGCAGCGGATAGTCGACCATGAAGCGGTAGATGCCGTAGCAGCCGGGCCGGCCGTCGTCCTCGCGGTTGTAGAGCGCGAAGCCGACCGGGCGCTCGTCCTGGTAGATCGCGCGCGGCACGAACACGTCGTAGAACCTGGCCTGCGCGATCGAATAGGCGTTCGAGTGCAGCAGGTCGCGCTGGTGCTCGGGCAGCTCCATGTCCATCAGCGCCTCGAAGTTGTCTTCGGTGACGTCGCGCAGGCTGATCGTCATGCTCATACGTCCAGGTGCGAAATGAGCAGCCTGCGCTTTTCGATGTCGCCGTTCTCGCCGGCCTGGTCGCCCAGCGAAATGCCGACCGCCATGATGTCGATGAGGAGCAGTTGCAGGATGCGCGAGATCATCGACAGGAAGGTCGTGCTGTCCTCGGTGTGGTCGACCGCCAGGCAGACGTTCGCCTTTTTTGCCAGCGCCGACTTGCTGCTGGTGATGGCGATCACGCTGGCGCCGGCGGCGCGCGCCGCGTCCACCGCGCTCAAGAGCTCGGGCGCCTGGCCGGCCGTGGAAATAGCCACCACCACGTCGCCCGGCTGCAGCAGTTCGGCCGCCAGCTGGAACAAATGGGCGTCGCCGTGCGCCGTGGTCGGGATGCGGAAGCGGAAGAACTTGTGCTGGCCATCGAGCGCCACCACGCGCGCATTGCCCATCGCGTAGAACTCGACCTTGTTGGCGCGGCGCAGCAGCTCGATGGCGCGGTCGATCGCGTGCACGTCGAGTCCGTCGCGGAATTTCAGGATCGCCGACACGGTGTTGTCGATCACCTTGGCCGACAAATCGTGGGTGCTGTCGCTCATGCGCACCTGGCTGTGGCGCACCGGGATCGAGCCGGTCAGGCTGCCGGCGAACTTCAGCTTGAATTCGGCCAGGCCCTGGAAGCCGAGCGAGCGGCAGAAGCGGATCACGGTCGGCTGGCTCACGTCGGCCAGGCGCGCGATCTCGGCGATCGGCTCGGACAGCACCTTGCGTGGATGCTCCAGCACCAGGCTTGCCACGCGCTGCTCGGCCGGCGACAGTTCGTGCTGCAGGTGCTGCACGCGCTCCATCAGCGTGTTGGCGCCGCTGCGCCCGCGCAGGTGTTCCGACAAAATCGTCGACACGCCGCGCAGGGCCGGGTTCGGCGTCATGATGACGTAGGTCGGGATTTGCGCCAGGTAGTCGGTGAAGCGGCCCTTGGCCTCGAAGCGCGCGCGGAACGGCGACGTGGCGAACCACTGCGCGATGCGCGGCACGATGCCGCCGCCGATGAAGATGCCGCCGAAAGCGCCTAGCGTCACGGCCAGGTTCGCCGCCGCGCCGCCCAGCATGCCGGCGAAGCATTCCAGCACTTCGAGACAGAGCGTATCGTTTTCTTCGAGTGCGCAGCTGACGATCTCCGCCGCGGTACGGGCCGGCGCATCCACGCCGTTACGTTCGGCCAGCGCCCGGTAGACCAGCTCCATGCCGGGGCCGGACAGGATGCGTTCGTTCGACACGTGCGGCCACTCGCGCCAGGCGTACTGCAGGATCGCGAACTCGCGCTCGTCGGCCGGGGCGAAGTTCACGTGGCCGCCTTCGCTGCCCAGGGTGATGAAACCGTCGGCGGTCGGGATCACGCCGGATACGCCCAGGCCGGTGCCGGCGCCGAGCACGCCCGCCACCGCATGCGGCGCCGGTTTGCCGCCGCCCACCTGCAGTACGTCGCCGGCCTGCAGCCCCGGCAGCGCCATCGCCAGCGCCGTGAAGTCGTTGACGATCAGGAGGGTCGACCAGCCCATGGTGCGGCGCACCTCGTCGGTCGAGAACTGCCAGTCGCGGTTCGTCATGCGCACCAGGTCGCCGCTGATCGGATTGGCCATGGCAAAGGCCGCGTGCGCGATGCGCTCGCCGCCATGCTCGTCCAGGTAGGCGTTCAGCAGCGGCACGATGCCGCTGAATGCATCGCAGCGCAGGACCGCGGTCTGGCGCAGCACGCCGGGCGCCGTCTCGAGCGCAAAGCGGGCATGGGTGGCGCCGATGTCGGCCAGCAGGCGCGGACCATCGGCGTAGGAAGCACGGCTGGATTGTTTGTCGTTGTCTGGTACGGTGCTCATTGCTCTACGGCTGGGATACCTCTGGAGGCGCACAGGATAGCATTGTTTGATTGCTACCAGATGGGTATCTGCTGGGGACCGCGCCGGCGGTCGTTGCGTCAACGCTTCTGCTCGCAGGCGTGGGTGGCCTCGGTCTTGTTGCGCGCGTTCACGTGGGTCAGCGCTCCGGCGCCATCGTAGATGAGTTGGGCCGTGCTCTGGTCGGCCATGATCACGCTCAGCGACATGCTCTCGCCGGCCTCGTCGAAGCTCACCATCTCGGTGGCGGCAAGCTTCATGTCGTACGCTGCGTCGCCGATCCGGATCACGCTGCCCTCGATCCCGACGTCGACATCGCGCACCACCATGATGTTCGCGAGGTCGCGGCAACCGACGGTCTGCTTCTTCCCGTTGATCAGGCCGGCCAGCGCCAGGTGCAGCGGCTGGCTGTTCAGCTTGTCGGTTCCGCCTACTTTGCTGCACATGAGTCCCGTGTTCTCGCGTTCGATGCTCACCGTGCCGCCGTCGAGCGAAGACACGTTCAGGAACCCGTCCTTTTCCGGCCGCATGGCGAACATCGCGCTCGTGCCGTACGCCCCCTTGTCGTCGCGCACCCGCATCAGCGAGACCTTCGGCGCTTCGATGAAATCGAGTGCGAGACCGTTCGACGCGGCCTTGCCGTCGGCGCCGACGGTAATCGTGGCGTCGGTCCTGGCCAGGTCGGGTTTGCGCATGCATGAGCCGCTGTAGCTGCCGGCCACCAGCGGGCCGAGGACCGGCCAGTACTGTATCCGGGGCGGCGGCGGCGCCGGCGCATCGTCGGCCGGCGCGCCCTCGCCCTCCGCCGTGGCTTCGGCCTGGGCCTGGGCATCCTCGGCGGTGTCGTCCTTGTCCCTGCTGCAGGCGGACAGCAGCAGGGAAAGAGTGAGGGCGGACAGCACGGCAGTGCGACGGTTCATGGGGCCTCCAATGGATGAGGACCGTACGCTAGCACGAGGATTGAATTTCTTGCAACTGGCAACCCTGACGGGACAGGGCCAGCCGGCTGCCTCCGGCTCAGCGGGGATAGATGAACCCGGTGCGGATATCCATCGGCACCAGCCCCTTCCCCTCGCGCACCATCAGGCGCTGCGGCGGCTCCTCGCCGGCCAGCGCGCGCCACACCACGGGCAGGCCTTCGCCCTTGCGCAGCAGCTCGTCGCTGCGCTCGAACACGTTGCCGCAGCCGGTGGCCTTGACCAGGGCCTGCACGATCGCCACCCGCCACAGATCGGCAGCGCCAGAGTTGAACTGGCACACCAGGTAGCCGTCTGCGCCGCCGTAGCCGTGCACCAGCAGGCCCGGCAAGCCGTCCTTGTCGCCATCGGCCAGCAGCACCAGCGCCTGCGGATCGGCCGTGCGCCAGGCCGTCAGGCGGCGCTCGACGGCTGCCTGCACGCGGCGCTTGATCAGCGCATGGTCGATCGGCTCGTCCTCGCGCAGGGTCCAGACGCGCGCGGCGATCTGCGATTTGGCGTTGTAGGCGGCGCGCGCCAGGAACTGGCGCGACGAGGATTGCACGACGGCGGTGGCGCCCGGCTTGTTGCGCTCCTGCGGCCTGCCGTCGACCTTGTCGATGGCGGACAGGTAGATCCAGGGGTCGCCGGCAAGGATGGACTTTTCCTTGCCCTGTTTGATTGTGATGATGAGCATGTGCGGCTTTCGTGGGCGGGGGCGACATGATACAGCAAGCCGCCGCCCCTGCCTTGACGCTTACTTCGGCGCGGCCAGGCCCTTGAGCAGCGCTTCGTGGAAGGCCTGCGGGTCCTGCATTTGCGGCGCATGGCCCATCTCCGGGAAGGTCACCAGGGTCGCTTGCGGAATCGCCTTGACGGTCTTTTGCGCCAGCTCCGGATAATTGCCCAGCTTCGGCCGCAGGGCTTCGGGCGCCGCGTCCTTGCCGATGGCGGTGGTGTCCTTCAGGCCGATCAGCAGCAGGGTCGGCATCTTCAGCAACGGGAATTCGTAGACCACCGGCTGGGTATAGATCATGTCGTACAGCAGGGCCGAGTTCCAGGCCACGATCTCCTTGCCCTTGCCGCGGTACATCCCGGCCAGCATCTGCACCCAGGGTTCGTATTCCGGCTTCCAGGTGTTCACGTAATAGGTCGATTTTTCGTAGTTGCGGATCTTCTCGGCCGTGGTCTGCAACTCGCGCCCGTACCATTTATCGACGCCGAGCGAAGGCACGCCCAGCGCCTTCCAGTCTTCCAGCCCGATCGGATTGACCAGCACCAGCTGCTCGGTCAGTTGCGGGAACATCAGGCCATAGCGCGTGGCCAGCATGCCGCCGGTGGAGTGGCCGAGGATGGTGGCGTTCTTCACGCCGATCGATTCCAGCAGCGCGCGCGTGTTCTCGGCCAGCTGCTGGAAGGTGTACTGGTAATGCTGGGGCTTGCTCGACTTGCAGAAGCCCACCTGGTCCGGCACTACCACGCGGTAGCCGGCGCCGCTGAGCGCGTCCATGCTCGCCTTCCAGGTGGCGCCGCAGAAGTTCTTGCCGTGCAGGAGGACCACGGTGCGGCCGTTGGCCTTGCCTTGCGCCGCGATGTCCATGTAGGCCATGTGCAGCTTCACGCCCTGCGAGGTGAAGTTGAACTGCTTGACCGGGGCCGGGTAGTCGAAGCCTTCGAGTTCGGGGCCGTAGGCCGGTTCATCAGCAGGCGCGGCCGCATGGGCGCCGGCGGCGAACAGGGACAGCGCGGCGGCGCAGGCAAGATAGGTAACACGGCGGGAAAAGACAGGCGTCATGGCGGTCCTCGTATGGTCGAATAGGCAAAGTCTAGTCGAGATTCCGGATGCACGCGTTCCGTCGCGCCAGGCATGCACCGCACGCCCACCGAACACGCCGGCACGGTGACAAAAAGTGAGAATTCCGCCGATTCCTGTGCTGTACAATTTTAGTATCGGCATGACAAGAATATGTCGCTCACTCTTCTTCCACCGGAAAGGTCTGGATGCACGCTAAAACTATCGCATTGTTTGCCCCGCTACTCGTACTTGCAGCCTGCGGTGGGGGAAGCAACGGACAAAACGGCACGCCGCTGGACTTGCAAGGTGTTTGGTATGGGGTTGACCAAGGTTTTTCAGGGCAACATAGCTATCCGGCGCTTTTCGTACAGACCGGACGCGACATCGTACGCAAGGAGTGTGACCGGACGACAACTCGACTGCGGCTGCAGGGCGACGTCCTGGTCGACTCGGCTGGCACGCCATATGTCTTGCAGCCCGCCGCCGAAGGCATGCTGTTGGGCCGCAGAGGGGCAAGCGCAGGGGAGGAGATGCGCCGCTACTCGCGCGCCACGGTATTCGAATCGGGAAGCGTGTCGCTGGCGTTGCCATCATTGGCGCCGTTGCAGGCGACCCAGGATGTCTGCGCGCTGAAGGACTTTATATCGCTCGGAGGCAATGGAGCTGAGCCTGTAGTCGCCACCGTCATGATCGTGGCCCCTTATCAAGGAGGCCATGCTGAAATAAGGATGACCTTACCGCGGCGCGCCAGTGTATTCCCCTACTCGATAAGTGCTGGCGATTTTGCCGTCCGTGACCGCGCCGGCTTCCTGCAGGATCCCGCCAGTAGCATGCAAGTGGAAATCCGGTCGCCGGCGTATGCAGCCGCCTACGGCCAAAATACCGTTCAGATGAGCGCAGGCAACGTGCGCGTCCGTACCTCGGGCAATGGCGTCTACAGCTTCGAGGGATCGATGAGCACTGCCTCCAACGCGGCCGTGTCCTTCAGCGCTGAGGTGACGCTCGAACGGAGGCCCTGAGCCCCGCCAGACGTCTGCTCGTGGCCGAAGCAAGCCGTTCGGCTCAGGCTGCAACCGGACAGGCCGGGTTGACGGCTAGTTCTGCCCGATCAGCACCACCGGATTGCGCGCATCGAACTGCACCTTCCCGCCCTTCACCACCGCAGTCTTGCCCGAGTACCAGTCGCGCACGGTCTGGCCATCCATGAAGACGCCGGTCACCGGCACGGCGGTCGGTTTATCGACGGGCAGGCCGAGCGCCACCACCACGCGGTCGGTCACCTCCTTCGTTTCGTACGTGCGCTTGAAAACGTAGGGATAGTGCTGGATCATCTGGTGCACGCCCGCGCCCACGCTGGGATGCGCCTGGCGGAAGCGGCCCAATCTCGCCCAGTGCTCGCGCACGTCGCGCACGCGGTTCAGGCCGCGCTGGGCGTTCGAGGCCAGCTCGTCCCAGTTCATGAACGAGCGCAGCGTGGCGTCGCCCTCGGCGCCTTCCACCTTCAGCAGGCGCGCGGTTTCGTCGCCGTAGTAGATTTGCGCGGCGCCCGGCGCCAGCAGCAGCTTGTTGGCGCTCTCGTAAGGACGCTCGCGCATGGCGTCATACGGGGCGCCGTCGTCGTGCGAACTCAGATAGTTCAGCACCGAGGAGTCCTTCATCGGGCCGTGCAGCGCCTGCGAATAGGTGCTGAACAGCTTTTCGTAGCTTTCCTTGGCGTCGGACTTCATCGCGAAGTTGATCAGGCTGTCGAAGCCCTGGGCCGGGTAGTCGGCCGTCATGCCGCCCAGGTCGTAGGCATGGCCGTGCTGCAGCGCGTAGCCGTACACCTCGGCCGTCATGTAGAACGGCGTGTCGTCCAGCTTCTTGCTCGGGTTGGCCCGCTTCCAGTCCTCGAAGGCCGCGCTCGATACGGTCTTGAGTTCCTTCCACAGGCCCGGCTCGGTGTGCTTCACGGTGTCGGCACGGAAGCCGTCGAAACCGTACTTGCGCACCCAGTCGGCGTGCCATTTCATCAGGTAGTAGCGCGGCGCGCGCGGGTAGCCGGTGCGCTTGAAGAAGTCGTCCAGCTCTTTCACTTCGCGCTCGTAGCGCCCTTCCTTCTTCCACTTCTCCGCCAGTTGCGGCGGCAGGCTTACAGCCTTGTTGCTGCCGGTGAGGATGTCGGGCAGGTTCTTCACCAGCGTGCAATCCATGGTCGTGCGCGCATCCTTGTAGGTGCAGGTCGGGCCGGTGCGCACCCAGTCGGCCGGCCATACCGGGTCAAGCGCGGTCACCGGGCCGGTGTGGTTCAGCACCACGTCGAGCAGCACGCGGATGCCCGCTGCGTGGGCGGTATCGACCAGGGTGCGCACGTCGTCCTCGGTGCCGAGGTTCGCATCCACCGCCGTGAAGTCGCGCGCCCAGTAACCGTGGAAGCCATAGCTCTTGCCGGTGCCCTCGTCGGTGGCGCCGTGGATCTGCTCGACCGGCGGCGTGATCCAGATCGCGGTCACGCCCAGGTCGGTAAAGTAACCCTCCTTGATCTTGGCCGTGATGCCGGCCAGGTCGCCCCCCATGTAACCGCGCAGCACCGCCGCATCCTTCTTGCGTCCGTAGGCCAGGTCGTTGGCCGGATTGCCGTTGTTGAAGCGGTCCGTCAGCAGGAAGTAGACGGTCGCGTTCTCCCAGGCGAAAGGCTTGGCCGGCGCCGCCCAGGGCGCGGCGATGCCGGTCTGGGCCTGGGCCTGGGCTTGCGGTGCAAACGCGATCAGCAACGAGGCGGCAAGTGCGGGTAGTTTCATGCAGGGGTTCCTGTGGTGGGTTGGATCAGGTGATCACGCTCGGCTGCTGGCGGCCGGTGCGCTGGCGCAGTCCGGAAACGTCGTCGGCAATCGCGATCAGGTTGGACAAGGCGTCCTGGGTTTCCAGGTCGTGCCGGCCTGGGTCGGCCTCGTAGCGTTCGAGGTAGACGCGGATGGTGGCGCCTTCGGTGCCGGTGCCGGACAGGCGGAACACGATGCGCGAGCCATCGTCCATGATGATGCGCACGCCCTGCTTCGTCGCCACCGAATGGTCGACCGGGTCGGTGTAGACGAAGTCGTCGGCGACGGAGACGCGGTAATCGCCCAGCGCCTGTCCTTCGAGCGCCGGCAGCTTGTCGCGCAAGGTGTTCATCATGGCGTCGGCGGCGGCGGCATCGACGGCTTCGTAGTCGTGGCGCGAATAATAGTTACGGCCAAAGCGCGCCCAGTGCTCGCTCACCAGCTGGTTCACGGTCTTGCCGCTGGCAGCCACGATGTTCAGCCAGAACAGCACGGCCCACAGGCCATCCTTTTCGCGTACGTGATCGGAACCGGTGCCGTAGCTCTCTTCGCCGCACAGGGTCACCATGCCGGCGTCCATCAGGTTGCCGAAGTACTTCCAGCCGGTCGGGGTTTCGAAGCAGGCGATGCCGAGCGCCGCGGCCACGCGGTCGGCGGCGGTCGACGTCGGCATCGAGCGTGCGATGCCCTTGATGCCGGCGGCGTAGCCCGGCGCCAGCGTCGCGTTCGCGGCGATGATGGCCAGGCTGTCCGATGGCGTGACGGCGATACCGCGGCCGACGATCATGTTGCGGTCGCCGTCGCCGTCCGAGGCGGCGCCGAATTCCGGCGCGTCGGGGCCGCTCATCAGCGCGATCAGTTCGGCGGCGTTCACCGGGTTCGGGTCGGGATGGTGGCCGCCGAAGTCTTCCAGCGGCTCGGCGTTGATGACGGTGCCGCTTGGCGCGCCGAGCATGCCTTCGATGATCGCTTTCGCATACGGGCCGGAGACGGCGCTCATGCCGTCGAAGCGCATCGTGAAGCCGCGCGCGAACAGGGCGCGGATGGCGTCGAAGTCGAACAGGCCTTTCATCAGCTCGGCGTAGTCGGCCACGGAATCGATCACCTCGACCTGCATGCCTTCCAGCTGGGTGGTGCCGATTTCATCGAGGTTCACGGGCGGCGCGTCGCTGATGCGGTAGCTTAGGAGGCCCTGGGTTTGCGAATACACCGCCTCGGTGATCTTTTCCGGCGCCGGGCCGCCGTTGCCGATGTTGTACTTGATGCCGAAGTCGCCGTCCGGGCCGCCCGGGTTGTGGCTGGCCGAGAGCACGATGCCGCCGAAGGCATTGTGCTTGCGGATCACGCAGCTTACCGCCGGCGTCGACAGGATGCCGCCCTGTCCGACCAGGATGCGGCCCACGCCGTGGGCGGCGGCCATGTGCAAAATCGTCTGGATGGCGCTGCGGTTGAAATAGCGGCCGTCGCCGCCCAGCACCAGGGTCTGGCCGGTGAGGTCGCCCAGGGTCAGGAAGATGGCTTCCACAAAATTCTCGAGGTAGCCCGGCTGCTGGAACTCGGTGACCTTCTTGCGCAGGCCCGAGGTGCCCGGACGCTGTCCGGCGAACGGCGTGGTCGCCACGGTTTGGATCGTCATGCTTGGCTCCTGTGTATGAATTCGGTTATCAACGTTTTGTTGATAAAACGTTACGATACGACAGGAGCAAAAATGATGTCGCAGGCTTCTTGTACGGTGGGCACTCCGTGCCCACGCGGATACGTGCGCGTCTGGCATACACGGCGTGGAATGTTCGCTCGTACGACATGCTGCGGACACGGCATCCTGACTGCGGATGTGTTTCGAGCGATCTTCTACGGCCACAGGTGCAAACATGCGCACGTAACCGCGTGGGCACTTCGTCATTGATGCCACTGGCATCAATGACCCCACCGTACGGGACGCGTTCCGGACTCCGATCAAGCCTGGTTCGGCGCTTTATCCGTCACCGCCAGCGTCAACAGCGCCGCCACCAGCATGCACACGCCGCCCAGCACCAGCGTCTGCACGGTATGCCCGCCAAAGAACTCGCGCGTCACGAAGCCCAGCAGCAGGCCGCTGACGATCTGCGGAATCACGACGAAGAAGTTAAAGAGCCCCATGAAGTAACCCATGCGCTCCGCCGGCAGCGAGCCCGCCAGGATCGCATACGGCATGGTCAGGATCGAGGCCCAGGCGATGCCGACACCCACCATCGGCAGCATCAGCATCTCCTTGGTATCGATCAGCGCAATGCTCGCCAGGCTCAAGCCGCCAATGGCGAGGCACACGAAGTGCACGACCTTGCGGCTGGTGGCGCGGGCGAACACCGGCAGGATGAAGGCGGCCAGCGCCGACACGCCGCTGTACACCGCGAACATGATGCCGACCTGGTTGCCGGCTTCCTGGAAGGCGGCCGACTGCGCATCGCGCGTGCCCCACACGGCGTCGGCAATCGCGCTGCCGGTATAGATCCACATCGCGAACAGCGCGATCCAGGTGAAGAACTGCACAAAGGCCAGCTGCACCATGGTCTTCGGCATCTTGCCGAAGCCGCCGACGATCTCGGCCAGCGCCGTGCCGATGTGGCGCGCCTGCTGGCGCTGCTGCTGGAAGCTGGCCAGGTCCGGCGGCGGCAGTTCGTCGGCCGTGAACACGGTCCAGCTGACCGCCACCATGAACACCACCGCGCCGGCGTAGAAGGAATAGCGCACGGTGTCAGGAATCATGCCGTCGACCGGCACGTTCGACACGCCGAAGTGGGTGAAGATGGCCGGCAGCAGCGAAGCGATCACGGCGCCGCAGCCGATGAAGAAGGTCTGCATCGCGTAACCCGCGGTCTGCTGGGTCGGGTCGAGCTTGTCGCCGACAAAGGCGCGGAAGGGTTCCATCGACACGTTGATCGCCGCGTCCATCATCCACAGCACGGCCACGGCCATCCACAGCGCCGAGGAATTCGGCATCAGGAACAGGGCGATCGCCGCCAGGAAGGCGCCGATGAAGAAGAAGGGACGGCGCCGGCCCCACTTCGGGTGCCAGGTGTTGTCGCTCATGTAGCCGATCACCGGCTGCACCAGCAGGCCGGTCACCGGCGCGGCGAGCCAGAACAGCGCCAGGTCGTCGGGATTCGCGCCCAGGGTCGAGAAGATGCGGCTGGTGTTCGAATTCTGCAGCGCGAAGCCGAACTGGATGCCGAAGAAGCCGAAGCTCATGTTCCACAGCTGCCAGAACGACAGGCGCGGCTTCTTGAGCGCGTTGGTGTGCATGTCCATCGATGTCCCCAAGCGGCCCGGCCTTGAAACCGGGCTCTCTGTATGTGGCAAACGCCGCGCCATGACTGCGTGCCGGCTGGTCAGGCGCGGTGCTGGAGGGTGGCGGGGAGCGTTCCCGTCCGGGAGGCCATGTGGACGGGCTGGTTGCAGGATAATTTGTAGCAAAATAACATGGTGTTTTCCGAGTGTCAATCCAACACTGACATAGTAGAATCGGCATGTCCGGCCTGTTGCGACGGCCTTTTGTAGTCAAATAACACAATAGATAACAAAGCAAGGAGACCCCATGCTCGACATGCAGCGCCGGCTGAGCAATCCATTCTACGCATTGACCAGCTTGCCGGCCACGGCCATGGGCTTTGCCCTGTGCATCCAGATTTCCGCGCTCAGCTGGCTGCTGAGCACCAAGTACCACCTCGACATCCACGAGATCGG
Organism: Massilia sp. BAP21; assembly: GCF_057801335.1. Classification (NCBI taxonomy): domain Bacteria; kingdom Pseudomonadati; phylum Pseudomonadota; class Betaproteobacteria; order Burkholderiales; family Oxalobacteraceae; genus Massilia; species Massilia sp. BAP21. The sequence goes on along the minus strand of NZ_CM173596.1, from coordinate 3,031,804 downwards.
CATCGTCTGGGCCGCCGGCCCGCTGGCTGGCATCCTGGGCCAGGTGATCATCGGCTTCATCAGCGACAAGACCTGGTTCTGGGGCGGGCGGCGCCGGCCCTTCATCCTGATCGGCGGCACCCTCGCCGCCCTGTCGGTGTTCCTGCTGCCGCGCATCGAGATGGTGGCCGACCTGTTCGGCGTGACCAATTTGCTGGTGATCGCCGTGATCGTGGCGCTGACGCTGGATTTGTCGATCAACATCAGCTTCAACCCGACCCGCTCCATCATTGCCGACGTCACGCCGGAAGGCGACGCCCGCACGCGCGGCTATACCTGGATGCAGACGATTTCCGGCTTCTGGGGCGTGACGGCGTATCTGATCGGCGCCTACATCGACAACTACGCGCTGATCTCGGTGGGCGTGGTGATCGTGCTGCTGTTCTCGATCGTGCCGGTGTTCCTGATCAAGGAGCCGCGCGAGCTGGCGCCCGAGACCAGGGAAGCCGTTGCTGCCACGGCTGCGTCGACCACCACCGACTGGCCGCAGCTGTGGAAGCTGTGGACGGCGCACGCCTTCAGCTGGTTCGGCGTGCAGGCGATGTTCGTCTACATCATCTCCTTTATCCAGCAGCACGTGGTCGCGCCTGGCGCCACGGTCGCCGAATCGGCGGCGCAGTCGGGCCACCTGATCGCGATTTCGTTCGCCATCATGAACGTGGTCGGCTTCGTGCTGCCGGCGCTGGTGCTGGCGCCGCTCGGCGCGCGCATCGGCCGCGTGCGCACCCAGGCTGCGTGCATCGGCGTCATGGCGGTGGCCTACTTCGGCATTGCCCTGTTCGCGCGCTCGCCGGCGTCGCTGTACGTGCTGATGGCGGTGGTGGGGATCGGCTGGGCGGCGGTGGTCAGTTTGCCGTTCGCGATCATGAGCGAAAAGGTCGACAAGCGCCGCATGGGCTACTTCATGGGGCTGTTCAATCTGTCGGTGGTGTTGCCGCAGCTGGCGACCACGGTGGTGGGTTACGTGTTGAAGGACGCGGCGGACAAGAGTGTCCTGTTCCTGATTTGCGGCGGGTGTTTGGCGGTGTCGAGCGTGCTGTGGCTGCTGGTGAAGGATGGGGCGCCGGTTGCGACGATTAAGCCGGCGATGGCGACGGCACATTGACGAACGATGCGCCATTGCGGCTCGACATTCACTCGGGCCGCTGACGTAGGGTGGGCACTCCGTGCCCACGCGGAACGACGAACATACGCGGCCCGGCATTTGTCCGGGCCGTATTCATATGGCAGAGCGTCTGAGAGAACATCGTTAGCGCAATGATGATGGCAAACGCTTCGGAGCGAATTGTTTCTGCCGCGGACTCGCGGAAGAGCACGTACCGCGTGGGCACGGAGTGCCCACCCTACGGTTTCACAGGCCAGGAGCCTGAATAACAGCCGATAATGCCAGCGTTCGTTGAACGCGTGGACGGGCAACCCGTCCACCCTACCCTATTGCGGCAACGCCGCAACCATCAGGCCTTGCGCGGCTTCTTGAAGCCAGGCTTCTCCGCCATCCGGCGCTCGGCTCCGAACGACTTCTTCGGCCCGGCCGCCTTCTTCGGCGCCGGTGCTTCTTCGCCGTCGCGCGTGATGTTCAGCTGCTGGCCGGCCACCCACACGGTCTTCAGGTGATCCACCAGGTCCTTCGGCAGATCGTTCGGCAAGTCCAGCGTGGTGAAGTCGTCGTAGATCTCGATGCGGCCGATGTATTTCGATTCGATGCCGCCTTCGTTGGCGATCGCGCCGACGATGTTGCCCGGCTTGACGCCGTTCGCGTGGCCGACTTCGATGCGGTAGGTCGCCATGCCCGGTTCCGGTTCGCGCATCACGCGCTCCTTGCGGAAGCCGGGCTCACGTTGTTCACGCGGCGCCCGTGCCGGACGCTCTTCCCAGCCGGCGTCGCGCGGGGCGCGCGGCAGGCGCTCGACGAAGTCGGTGCGCGCCGGACGGTCTTCCCAGGTCGACGGACGGGCTTCGCGGTCCGGCTTTTCCAGCAGCAGCGGCACGTCGCCGCGGCCCAGCTTTGCCAGGGCGGCGGCGATGTCCACCGCTGGCACGTTCTGCTCGCGCTCGTATTCCTCGATCAGCTCGCGGAACTGTTCCAGGCCGCCCGCTTCCAGGGTCGCGGTGATCTGGTCCTTGAACTTGGCGATGCGCACGTCGTTCACGGCCTTCACGGTCGGCAGCGTCAGCGGCGACACCGGCTGGCGCGTGGCGCGCTCGATGGCTTTCAGCAGGCCGCGCTCGCGCGGGGTGATGAACAGGATGGCGTCGCCGCTGCGGCCCGCGCGGCCGGTGCGGCCGATGCGGTGGGTGTAGCTTTCCGGGTCCGACGGCACGTCGTAGTTGATGACGTGGCTGATGCGCTCCACGTCCAGGCCGCGCGCGGCGACGTCGGTGGCCACCAGGATATCGATCTTGCCGTTCTTGAGCTGCTCGATGGTGCGCTCGCGCTGCACCTGGGCCATGTCGCCGTTGATCGCCGTGGCGGCAAAGCCGCGTGCCTGCAGCTTGGTCGCCAGCTCTTCGGTGCCGAGCTTGGTGCGGGCGAAGATGATCATGCCGTCGAACGGCTCGGCCTCGAGGATGCGCGTCAGCGCGTCGAGCTTCTGCATGCCGGCCACCAGCCAGTAGCGCTGGGTGATGTTTTCGGCGGTGCCGGTCTTGGCGGCGACGGTCACTTCGCTCGGGTCGCGCAGGTAGGTCTTGGCGATGCGCTTGATCGCCGGCGGCATGGTGGCCGAGAACAGCGCGATCTGGCGCTCGTCCGGGATCTGCTGCAGGATCTGCTCGACGTCGTCGATGAAGCCCATGCGCAGCATTTCGTCGGCTTCGTCCAGCACCAGGGTCTTCAGCTGCGACAGGTCGAGCGAGCCCTTCTCGATGTGGTCGATCACGCGGCCCGGGGTGCCGACGATGACCTGCACGCCGCGGCGCAGCGCCTGCAGCTGCGGGCCGTAGCTCTGGCCGCCGTAGATCGGCAGCACATGGAAGTTCTTCATGTGCGCGGCGTAGGTCTGGAAGGCTTCGGCTACCTGGATCGCCAATTCGCGCGTCGGCGCCAGCACCAGCGCCTGCGGCGCGGTCTGCTTGGTGTCGATGCGCGACAGCACCGGCAGCGCGAACGCCGCGGTCTTGCCGGTACCGGTTTGGGCCTGTCCCAGCACGTCGCGTCCTTCCAGCAGCAGGGGAATGGTGGCGGCCTGGATCGGCGACGGTGCTTCGTAGCCGACTTCCTTCAGCGCCTTGAGGATGGGCGCCGGGATGTTCAGGTCGGAAAACGATGGGATAGGGGTGTCGGACATGGATGACTTTCGAAAAACAATACTAAACCGCCAGTTTACTCCCTCGCCGGGAACGGACGGACACAATTAACAAAACCGGGGAAACAACGACAAAAAAGCCCCGTGCGCCTTGCGCAAGGGGCTGCATATGAAACCGGTCGCCGGCAAGCCGGGAAAAACGAACAATGTTACATCTTCGGCGCCGCGCAATGACGCGCGATGTACTCCTCGTGGGTCGGCATCACGCTCACGCACTTGGCGATCACGCCGCGCACGCTGTCGAGGTAGTCGGCGATGTCAGCCTCCGATTGCACGTCAACCAGCGGATTATACGCGTTCACCGGCATGTTCTGCCCTTCCAGCACCTGGATCCAGCCCACTTCCGAGAACAATTCGTTGTCCACGCGTACCACCTTGCCGCGCGCGCGATACAAATCCATCTTCTGGCGCAGCGTGTCCGGGATCGCCATGTTGGCGCAGGCCAGCCAGTACGGCGAGTCGGTGCGCTGGTTCAGGTGGTAGTGCAGCACGATGAAGTCGCGGATACGCTCGTACTCGAAGCGCGACTGCCGGTTGAACTCCGCCCGCTCCACCTCCTGGAAACCGCGGTCCGGGAAGAACTCGATCAGGCGGGAGATCGCCGACTGGATCAGGTGGATGCTGGTCGACTCAATCGGCTCGAGGAAGCCGCCGGCCAGGCCGACCGCCACCACGTTGCGGTTCCAGGCCTGCTTGCGCATCCCGGTCTGGAACTTGATCAGGCGCGGATCGGCCAGCGCCGGCGCATCCAGGTTCGCCAGCAGCGTGGCCGCGGCTTCGTCGTCGCTGATGTAGCGGCTGCAGTACACGTGGCCGTTGCCGGTGCGGTGCTGCAGCGGGATGCGCCACTGCCAGCCCGACTGGTGGGCGGTGGCGCGTGTGAACGGCGTCATGGTCTTGACCGATTCGCAGGGCACGGCCAGCGCGCGGTCGGCCGGCAGCCAGCCGCTCCAGTCTTCATAACCGGTCTGCAGCGTCTGTTCGATCAGCAGGCCGCGGAAGCCCGAGCAGTCGATGAACAAATCGCCGCCAATGCGGGCACCATTTTCCAGTTCCACCGCGTCGATGTAGCCGTCGCCGGGGCGCTGGGTGGCGCGCACGATCTTGCCCTCGACACGCGTCACGCCGCGCGATTCCGACAGCTTGCGCAGGTAGCGCGCATACAGGCTGGCGTCGAAGTGGTAGGCGTAGGCGATGTCGGCCAGCGGCGAATTCGGCACGTCGTGGCGGGCCGGCATGAACTTGCCGGCTTTCGCCGCCATGCGCGCGATCGAGTATTCCTCCAGCGGCGCCGCCTTGCCGAGCGCGCGCATCTTGAGCCAGTACTGCTCGAAGGGCACGGTGGCCAGGTCCTGGCCCAGTCGCCCGAAGCCGTGCATGTAGCGCTCGCCCTTGCGGCCCCAGTTCACGAACTCGACGCCGAGCTTGAAGCTGCCTTGCGTGGCGCGCATGAATTCGGCCTCGTCGATGCCGAGCACGCGGTTGAAGCGCTGGATCATCGGGATGGTCGCTTCGCCGACGCCGACGATGCCGATCTCGTCGGATTCGACCAGGCGGATGTTGTAGCGGCCATTCAGGATGGTCGAGAGTGCGGCGGCCGTCATCCAGCCGGCAGTGCCGCCGCCGACGATGACGATGTCCTTGATGGGTAGGTTCTGCATGGTGGTTTCGCTCAGGTCAAGAAAACGACCCCTGGCAGGCGGGAGCCCGGCAGGGGTCGTTACTGTAACTCAGTTCAGGGTCAGCTTAGAACTTGTAGCTGGCGCCGAAGTGGTAGGTACGGCCGTAGTCGACGCGGTTGGTCGGGTTGTTTTCGTCGTCGGTGTACTCCAGGAACGGTGCGTTGTTCCAGTTCTGGGCCTGGACGAACAGGCTCGTGCCCTTCAGCCAGCCGCTCTGGACCTCGTACGATGCCTGCAGGTCGACAATGGTTTCACCCTTGATGAAGGTCAGCTGGGTGTTGTCCTGGTAGTCCGACACCTGGCCCAGGAAGTTCGAACGCTTGCGCGCCGCGGCAGCCACCTGGAAGCCGTTCTTCTCGTAGTACAGGCGCAGGTTCGAGACCTTGCGCGACAGGCCCGGCAGCGGAATGCTGACGCCGCTGCCGGTCACGTTGGCGAAGCCTTCGCGCGGCAGGGTGATGCTGCTCTTGGTGTCCGAGTGGTTCAGCAGCGCGCCGAAACCATCCAGGTAAGGAGTCAGCATCGAGAACGGCAGGTTGACCGCCAGTTCATAGCCCTTGATGTTGCCGCCGCTGCCGTTTTGCGGCTCGGTCAGGCGACCGATGGTCGAACCTGCGTATTCACCGGTCGACGGCAGCGAGGTGCCCGGGGTGATGGTGTCGGCAAAGTCGTAGAAGCGCGAGGTACGGAAGATGTAGGTATCGAGCTTCTTGTAGAAGAACGCGGCACTGACGTAGCCCTTGTTGCCGAAGTACTTCTCGTACGACAAATCGAATGCCTTGGCGCGGAACGGCTTCAGGTGCGGATTGCCGCCGCTGCTGGTCAGGATCGACGTGCCCTGCAGGTTGCCCAGGGTGACGTTCGAACCGGCGCGCAGGTCGTCCAGGTTAGCGCGCGACACGACCTTGGCCAGGCCCAGGCGCAGCTGCTGCTCGTTGCCGAGGTCGAAGGACAGGTTCATGCTTGGCAGGACATCCCAGTACTTCTCGCCGTCGGTGACGCGCTTGCCCGGGCAGGTCTCGGCGGTATTGCCGGTGCACAGGCCATTGTCGATCTGGTAGCCGCCGCCGGTCTGGTCGGTGTGGATGGCTTGCACACCGACGTTGCCGCGGTAGTTCAGGCCGAATGCCTCGCCATCCAGGTCACCCATCAGGTAGGCGGTCGAGATGCGCTCTTTCACGTCCCAGAACTTGTTCAGGATGTCGGCGTCGACTTTCGGCGCCAGTTGGTACACGGTGCCGAGGGAACCGCGTGGATCCCAGGTGACCACGTTGAAGCCCGAGGCGCCAGCCGGCGCCACGCCGCCGCCCGGTACGTCGGCGAAGCCGTTCGGGTCGCCGCCGATAATCACCAGGCGACCATCCTGGCCGCTACGGGCCTTGTCGCGCGCGGTGTAGTTGAAGCCGTAGGTGGTGGCGATCAGCGGGCCCCACTCCATGGCCTTCTTGGCCGACAGGCGGATGGCCTTGACTTCGTCCTCGACGTAAGGCTGGCCGAGGTAGCCTGCCTGCGGCGACGCCGCGCCGCCGGACCAGCCCATGGTGTCGGTCAGCTTGACGGCGTTGCGGTCCGAATAGTTCAGGCCCGGGGTGTATTTCACTTCGGTGACGTTGGCGCCGTTGAAGCCGCTGAACGCCAGGGTATCCTGCTGGCCCGGCAGGGTGCCGGCCGTGGTTTCGTAGCGCGAACCCAGCTTGGTGGCTTTCGACCAGGTCAGGTCGGCCATCGTGGTCCAGTCGCCGAATTTCAGCTCGTTGTTCCAGCCGATCGTCTTCAGGTCGTCTTCCGCGCCTTCGTAGTGGTTACGGACCACACCCTTCCAGTTGGTGATGGTGCCGCTGGTAGCCACGCCGTTGGCGATGGTGGCGTTGGTCAGCACGTGCGGCAGTTCATACTTGCCACCGCCGTTGCCGGCCACGCCGCCTTCGAAGCCGGTCTTCTTCAGGCCGGTTTCGCCGGCCGAGTAGAACAGGTCGACGGTCGACTTGAAGTTCTTGTTCGGACGGTATTGCAGCGAAGCGAAGGCGCCGTCACGCTTGTGGTTGTTCTGCTCGGTGTCGTAGCCGAAGCCGTTCGGCGCCGTCACGCTGGCACCGTTGTAATCCATGGCGGCCGTGCCCCAGGAATTGAACTTCGACTGGCCGCCGCCGAGTTCGTCGTAGCGGGTCAGGCCGACGGCCACGCCGAAGGTGCGGTTCGCGAACTGGTCGATGTAGGACAGGGTGTAGCGCTTGCCGTCGCCTTCAGGAAGGCCGTCGCGCTGTTTCACGCCCAGCTGGCTCTTCTTGTAGCTGACAGCGACGGTGCGCTTGCCGAAGTCGAGCGGCTGCACGGTGCGCAGGTCGATGGTCGCAGCCAGGCCCTGGCCGACAACGCTCGCGTCCGGGGTTTTATAAATGACGACAGAACCCATCAGTTCGGCCGGGAACAGGTCGAACTCAGGCGAACGGGCATTGCCGGTCGAGGCCATTTCGCGGCCGTTCAGCAGGGTGCCGTTGAAGCTTGGCGACAGGCCGCGCACCGAGATGTCGGACGATTTGCCCGAGCTGCGGCCGCGCTGGGCCGATACGCCCGGCAGGCGCGCGATCGAATCGGCCACGCTCTGGTCCGGCAGCTTGCCGATGTCTTCGGCCGAAATCGCTTCGACGATCGACGTGGAATTCTTCTTGATCGAGATCGCCGCTTCGATACCGCGACGGATGCCGGTGACCCTGACGGTGGTGACCGGGGTGGTGGTGGTGCTGACGGTGGTGTCTTCCGCCGGCGGCACGGCGCTGTTCGGCGTGTTGTTGGTGGTGTCAGCCGTGGTTGCCGTAGTGGCAGCGCCGGTGGTGGTGGTCGGTTGCTGTTCCTGGGCGAAGGCGCTACCGGCCAGTGCCATCAGGAATACGGTGCAGCCGGCTGCAACCGGGCTCAGCGGGAATGCACGGCCTGCCGTGTTCGCAGCGCGCTTGTTTGCGAAGTTGTTCATTTGTCCCCTCAATAAACTATGTAATTTCCCGGAAACAGCTGGAGAGCCACGGCACGGGATCCAATTCCAACGTCTTTTTAGACGTTCTGGCAACAATTCTGTATTAAAACTAGATGCACTGTCAACGGGAGTTGCTCGGCACTACGCGATTCCGTAGCGTATGTTGCTATTGTATAGAATGAACAACAGAAGACGTTGTATTCCGGCTACAGAGCGCCGTACGCACGAGTGTAGTCGGACTACAAATTAGTATCTTTTCACCAAGTAGGTGCAAAAATGCACTGTTGCGGTGCATTGACGAGGATGGTGTTGCTTAAATGAAATTCCTACTGGTCTTGCCAGACGTTCCCAGTCCAGCGGCGAGTGACATCGGTTTTTTGGCTGTATGTACCTAAACTAGATACACATCCGCGTTGTCCTGTGCATATCACTATAGTATGCTTGGCACAATAATAGAGAGACAACCGGGCGTTCCCCACGCATCGGCCTAATAATTATGTAGCGAAACTACGACCTCCTCCCCCGCGCGCTCGCGCTTCCTTCACTTACCTCGCCTATTCCGCCATGAAGCCTTCCCTGATCAGCCTGTTCGTCGCCCTGAGCCTGTCCCATGCCGCCGCTTTTGCAGCCACGCCCGCGCCCGCCATCGACCACATGGAACCGCCTTTCTGGTGGACCGGCATGCAGCACAAGGGTTTGCAGCTGATGGTGCATGGCAAGGACATCGGCGGCATGCTGCCCACCATCGACTACCCGGGCGTGCGCCTGGTCTCGGCCACGCGGGTCGCCAACGCCAATTACCTGTTCGTCGACCTCGAGATCGGCGCCGACGCCAGGCCCGGCCAGTTCGAGATCGTCTTCACGGGCGCTGGCCGCACCGAACGCCATCCCTACCGCCTGCTGGCGCGCGAGCCTGGCTCCGCCCAGCGCCAGGGCTTCACGACGGGCGACGCGATCTACCAGATCATGCCGGACCGCTTTGCCAACGGCCTGCCCGGCAACGACAGCGTGGCCGGCCTGCTGGAACAGGCCGACCGCAAGAACGGCGGCGGCCGCCATGGCGGCGACATCCAGGGCGCCATCGACCGCCTCGACTACATCGCCAACCTGGGCTTCACCCAGCTGTGGCCGACGCCGCTGGTCGAGAACAATGCGCCGGCCTACTCCTACCACGGCTACGGCGCCACCGACCTGTACAAGGTCGACGCCCGCTACGGCAGCAACGAGGACTTCGTGCGTTTGTCGGATGAAGCGAAGAAACGCGGCATCGGCCTGATCCAGGACGTGGTGCTGTCCCACATCGGCATCAACCACTGGTGGATGAAGGACGTGCCGACGCCGGACTGGATCAACTTCGGCGGCAAGTTCGTGCCGACCCGCCACCACCACGTGGCCGTGCAGGACCCGTACGCCTCGAAGGCCGACAGCCGGAACTTCACCGCCGGCTGGTTCGTCGACACCATGCCCGACCTGAACCAGACCAATCCGCTGGTAGCGAATTACCTCATCCAGAACAACATCTGGTGGATCGAGTACGCCAAATTGTCCGGCCTGCGGATCGACACCTACGGTTATTCCGACGGCGCCTTCCTGACCGAATACACGCGCCGCCTGATGGCCGAGTACCCGAACCTGAACATGGTCGGCGAAGAGTGGAACAACCGTCCGCCGGTGGTGGCGCGCTGGCAGCGCGGCAAGGTGAACCACGACGGCTACGTCAGCTACCTGCCGAGCCTGATGGACTTCCCGCTGATGGAAGCGATGCGCAATGGGCTCAAGAAAGATGGCAGCCTGAACGACGTCTACGAGACGCTCTCGCTCGACTACCTGTACCCCGAGCCGCAGAACCTGGTCCTGTTCGGCAGCAACCACGACATCGCGCGCATGTACAGCGCGGTCGGCGAAGACTTCGGCCGCTGGCGCATGAACATGGTGTTCCTGATGACCATGCCGCGCATCCCGCAGTTCTACAGCGGCGACGAAATCCTGATGACCAGCACCGTCACGCACCGCGACGACGCCAGCTACCGCCGCGACTTCCCCGGCGGCTGGGCCGGCGACAAGGTCAACGCGTTTACCGGCGCCGGCTTGACGAATCAGCAGCGCGCCGCCCAGGACCTGGTACGCCAGCTCGCCACCTGGCGCAAGAACGAAGCCGTCATCCACAGCGGGCGCACCATGCAGTTCGGCCCCGAGGACAATACCTGGGTCTACTTCCGCTACAACGACAGCAAGCGCATCATGGTCGCGATGAACAACGGCGACAAGGCGGCAACGCTGGACACGGCGCGCTTCCAGGAGATGCTCAAGGGCGCAGCCGGCGGCAAGGACATCCTCACCGGCCAGCAGGTCGAGCTGGCGACGCAGCTGAAGCTGGCGCCGAAGTCGGTGGTCGTCGTCGAACTGCCGGGGGCATGATGCCGCAGTTCCTCTCCCGCTCGATGATGGCCCTGACCCTGCCTCTAACCTTGGCTTGCGCCTTCGGCAGCGCCGGCGCCGTCGAGAAGCCGGGTGTCGACGCCTTTTTCGCCGACATGGCAATCGAAGCCGCGCCCGGGCAGCAGGCGCGTTTTGTCGCCGGCGACAACCTGGCCGGCTACTTCGAAGGTTTTACGCATAGCTACGACAAGGGCGAAGGCTATGTGTTCAAGAGCGGTACGGTCTTCCATAACTACATGAGCTTCACGGGCGGCGTGCAGAACGACCGCACCCGCGCCGCCGAGGACGTGCTTCCCTGGGGCCACCGCGTGCGCTACGCGAGCGGGGCAACCGAGGAACTGGCGCTGCTGTCGAAAAAGCATGCGCTGGCCCTGCGCGTCACGAATGAAAAGGATGCCACGCTGGCGCTGCGCCCGCTCCTGACGACCGCCGGCGCGGTCACGCAGGCGGGTGGCATCGTCAGCGTGGCGCCGGGCGCCGGGGCGACGCAATTCATGGCGCTGGCGGCCGACCGGCCGTTCACCCTGGGTGCGGACCTGACCCTGGCCACCCAGGCCCCGGCACGCTCGTTCACCGTGATCGCCGCCTTCGGCGCCACGCCTGAAGAAGCCGCCACGCGGGCGCGCGCGCTGGTGCGAGGCGATGCGATCGGCGCCGAGCGCCAGGCGATGTACGAGGCCCTGACCCGCAGCTACCTCGCAACAAACGACAAGGCCTACGACAAGGCGCTGAACTGGGCCAAGGCCTCGGCGCGCATGTTCGTGGTGAACGAATACGGCGCCGGTATCTGGGCCGGCCTGCCCTGGTTCCGCGAGAACTGGGGCCGCGACACCTTCATCGCCCTGCCCGGCACCCTGCTGGTGTCGGGTGAGTTCGCGGACGCCAAGGCGGTGCTGGCCAACTTCGCGCGCTACCAGAACCTGCGCGAACCCCGCGACAAGGACTACGGCCGCGTGCCGAACCGCGTGTCTCCCGACGAGATCATCTACAACACGGTGGACGGCACGCCCTGGATGCTGCGCGAAGCGATGGAATACATCCGCTACACGGGCGACCGCGCCTTTGCTCTTGACATGTACAAGCTGGCGGTGCCGTATGTCGAGGGCGCGCTCGCCAACTACGTGGATGCCGACGGCCTGCTGCGCCATGCGGCGTCGGACACCTGGATGGATGCGCGCATCGAAAACCCGACCCATCAGCCCTGGTCGGACCGCGGCCCGCATGCGGTCGAGATCCAGGCGCTGTGGCACACGGCGCTGCAAAGCGGCGCCACCCTCGCGGCCTGGGCCGGCGACGAAGCGCGGGCGCGCGCATGGACGGCGCTGGCCGACAAGGTGCAGGCCAGCTTCCTGAAACGCTTCTGGGACGGCAAGACAATGGCCGACCGCCTGCGCGCCGACGGCAGCCGCGACACCAAATTGCGCCCGAACGCCCTGATGCTGTCCTCGATCCCCTTCGGCGGGTTCGTGCCCGACGCCGTGCAGGCGCAGGTGCTCAAGCGCAGCGTGCCGGCGCTGCTCTACCCCTACGGCATCGCTTCGCTCTCGCAGGACGATCCCTACTTCCACCCGCGCCACGAGAACCCGGCCTTCCACCACAAGGATGCGGCCTACCACAACGGCACCATCTGGGGCTGGAACGCCGGCTTCACGGTGACCGCCCTGAACCGTTTCGGCTACCAGGACCTGGGCTGGCAACTCACGCAAAACCTCGGGCAGCAAATCCTCGGCCTGGGCACGCTCGGCAGCATGAGCGAGAACCTGGACGCCCTGCCGCGCGAGGATGGCAGCTTGCGGCCGACCGGCACCTTTGCCCAGTCGTGGAGCGTGGCCGAATACGCACGCAACGCCTACCAGGATTACGTCGGCTTCCGCCCGGACCTGAGCGCCGACACCCTGCGCTTCGAGCCGGCCATCCCCACGCAGTGGAATCGCTTCGGCGCAGCCCTGCCCTTCGGCGTGGACGAAGCGGTGGAGGTGGACTTCGAACGCGCGGACGGCGCCGAGCGCTGGACCTTCACGCTGCGCGGCAAGGCGGCGCGCACGCTGCGCATGGCCTACCTGAACCCGGACAAGAGCCGCTCGCAGGTCGCGTTTGCGCTTGCGCCCGGCAAGCCCGCGACACTGACGCTGGCCGGCAAGCGCGTGCTGCTGGACGGGCGCGCCCTGCCTGCGGAACCGCTACGCGCCTCGTACGCCGCCGCGATCGGGCCGCTGCATTTCGCGCAGCCCAAGGCCTACCGCCCGCAGGACTTCCCGATGCTGCAAGGGCGCGACGTCCTGCGCGGCATCGTCGAACGCAACGAATACCGCTGACAGGAACCCGCATGTCCTCACACCGCTGGCTGCTGGGTGCAGCCCTCTTTGCCAACACCATCTCCGCCGTCGCTGCCGACCCCGGCCCGCTGCGCCAGGCGTTCTACGTGCGCGGCGGCTTCAACGCCTGGGGCGTCGACAATCCCTTGCAGTACCAGGGCGGCGGCATCTACCAGGCCGACATCCTGGTCAGCCACGGCAACCACGGCTTCAAGATCGGCGACAAGGAGTGGAAGCAGGAGTGGGTGCCGGATGCGGGGAAGAGCGTCGCCGTCAAGCCCGGTGCCACGCTGCCGCTCGAGACCCAGGCCGGCCCCGAGGCGACCCTGTTCGTACGCAGCACCGGCACCTACCGCTTCACGCTCGACGCGCGCAATCCGCAGGCGCCGCAGCTGACCGTGACGCGCCTGGAAACCCCGGCCGCGGCGCCGCCACCCGACCCGCATGCCGGCCGCACGCGCGTGTCGACGCTGGCCTGGCCGACCTGGGATGGCAAGCTTGAAAAGGCGCGCTTTTCGCTGGTCGATCCCGAAGCCCAGCTGCGCAGCTACACCCATTCCAGCACCATGCAGCTGCGCGACCCGGTGCCGCAGCACGCCATCTACTCTGAAACCGCCGACCGCCCCTACACCCGCAGCGGCAATCTCGCCTTCGACGCCCTGTTCGCGCTGGCCGGCAGCGAGATGGCACAGGATGCCGTCAGCGCCATCAGGGACGGCAACTACAACGGCGGCGCGGCGATTCCCTGCGACTGCTTCGAGACCGGCGAGAAGTGGCATTACGTGTGGACGCGCGACCTGTCCTACGCGGCCGACCTGGGCCTGGCCCTGCTCGACCCGCAGCGCGTGCGCAATTCGCTGGACTTCAAGCTGGCCGGCTGGCGCGCCGGCATCGCGCAGGCGCCGCAGGTGGCCGGCTCGGCGGATGGCCTGCAGATCGTGCAGGACACCGGCAGCGGCGGCAGCTGGCCGGTCAGCACCGACCGCATGACCTGGGCCTTCGCCGCCGAGGAAGTGCTGCGCACCCTGCCCCCGGCCGAACACCAGGCTTTTGCGCTGAAAGCCCTGAAGGCGCTGTCGAACACGATCGAGATCGACCGCGTCGCCGCCTTCGACCCGCAGGACGGGCTATACACCGGCGAGCAAAGCTTCCTCGACTGGCGCGAGAACAGCTACGCCAGCTGGATCGTCGACGACCTGGCCTCGATGGCGAGCGCCAAGTCGGTGTCGACGAATGCCACGCACTACCAGGCGTTGATGCTGGCGGCGCAGCTGGCGCGCGAACAGGGCGACGCGACGCGCGCCGCGCGTTACGCGGGCTGGGCCGCCGAGCTGAAACAGGCCGTCAACGCCAAGCTGTGGCTGGCCGACGCCGGCATGTACAGCAGCCTCAGCGCCGCCCATTTCGACGGCGCCGCCATGCACAAGTTCGACTGGCTGGGGCAGTCGCTGGCGATCATTACCGGCATTGCCGACGAAGCGCAGACGCGCAGCATCCTGGCGCGCTACCCGCACGGCCCGATGGGCCCGCCCGTGATCTGGCCCCAGCAGCAGGGTACGCCGGTCTACCACAACCGCGCGATGTGGCCGTTCGTGACCGGCTACGGCCTGAAGGCGGCGGTGCTGGGCAAGAATGCCAGCGTGGCCGATGCCGCCTACGACTCGCTGATGCGCGGCGCGGCCCTGAACATCTCGAACATGGAAAATCTGGAGTGGCTGTCCGGCCAGCCGCTGCTGCTCGACGAGCAGCATCCCGAGCTGATCGGGCCGGTGATCAATTCGCGCCGCCAATTGTGGTCGGTCGGCGCCTACATCGGCATGGTGGTCGAGAATGTGTTCGGCGTGTCCGCCGGCGACGACGGGATCAGGCTGGCGCCTTTTGTCACCGCGACACTGCGCCGCGAAACCTTCAAGGACAGCGATCAGGCCACGCTGCACAACCTGCGCCTGCGCGGCCAGCGCATCGGCGTGCGTTTGCTGCTGCCGCCGGCGAGCAGCGGCAAGGGCTACTACCAGGTGGCGTCCATCCTGCACAACGGCCAGCCCTCGGCCGCCACCATCCCGTGGGCGGCGCTGCGCGACGGCGACATGATCGAGATCCGTCTCGGCGCACTGGCGGGCGGCGATAGCACGATCCGGCGCGTGAACGCCGATCCGTATGTGGAATCCCCGGCCGTGTTCGCCCCGCGCGAACCGCGCATCGAGACGCTGGAACGCGGCCCTGACGGCCGCGCGCGGCTGCGGATCGGCGCCGGCGAAGGGAGCGATGGAGCCAGCACCGGCGCCGCCACGGTCTACAACGTCTACCGCGACGGCAAGCTGGTGGCGGCCCGCGTGCCGGCCGGCGCCTGGGCCGACCGCGAAGCCGCCCCGCACGCCTGCTATGCGGTGGAGGCGCAGTTCACCGGCTCCGGCAACCGCAGCCACCACAGCGTGCCGCGCTGCGTGGCGCCGGCGGTCGAGATCCCGGTCACCGACCCGCGCGTGCAGGCCAGCCTGAAGATCACGCCCGCCGCCGGCCGCTACGCCGCGCCTCGCCTGGCCGACTGGGGCCAGCCGACGGACCGTTTCGAGGTGCGCGACGTCAGAATCGGCGAGCCCGGCGACTACCGCGTGCAAATTCGCTATCACAACGGCGCCAACCAGATCAACCTGGGCATCAGCAATGGCGTGAAGTGGCTGGCCGTGATCGACGCCCAGGGCAAGACCGTGGCGCAAGGCGTGGTCCAGCTGCCGCACGCGAAGTTCGACAAGACGCACACGCCGACGGTGCTGTCGACGCCGCTGGCGGCCAGGCTGCAGCCCGGCGCCTACACCCTGCGCATGAGCGACTTCTACAACATGAGCTACCTCGACAGCAACGCCAGCTTCAGCGGCGCCGGCGGCAGCGGCGGCCCCTGGAACCGCGCCGACATCTTCGGCATCCGCCTGCAACGCGTGCAATAGCACTCTGGCGGCTTCGCGCGATTCCGTAGAGGATGTGAAAAAAACGTCAGGGTAAGGCGCCGAGTCGAAGACAGTACGAACGTACGGCGAGACGAGGCAACGCAGCCATGGCGATTTTTTCACATCCTCGTAGGGTGGACTCCTGAGTCCACGCGGTCCACCCTACGCATGTCGATATATGGACCGTAAGCCCATAACACGTACTGCAACGCTGTTCGCAAGTACTGCAGTGTACGAAGGCACGACCGCGTGGACTCAGGAGTCCACCCTACGGACTTCCCCCCGGCTGTTGGATAAAAAAAATCAGGCGGCGTCGCGCGAGTCGGCCTGGGCGTGCGGCGGCTTGAGCAGCGCCAGGCGCCCTTCCAGCACGCGGAATTCGAGGGGCATCTTCATGCGCGTGACCTCGCCGTCGGTGGCTACCTTCACGGTGCGCCGCGGCGACAGGCGCGCGTGCTTGACGGTGAGGCGCTTGAAGGAGAAGGCGATCACGTTCTCGGCCTCGCCCAGGCGGCCCAGGGCGCCGCGCAGCAGCAGGCCGAGCATGCCCAGCTTGCCGACGCGGCGCGGCGCGATGGCCGCCAGTTCGCCGTCTTCCAGCGCCGACTTCAGGGGCTCCATGCCGACCTGCTCCATCTGCAGGCGGTTGTTCCCGACAAACAGCGTGGGCGTGCGCAGCTTGCGCGTGTTGCCTTCGGTCTCGAGGGCGATGCGCAGCGCGCGGTGCCGGCCCAGCGCGGTCTTCAGCGCCGACAGGATGGCCACCACGCGGCTGCGCCCATACTGCTGCTTGTCGTGCTCACGCGCTTCGAGCAGGGTGGGATACAAACCGACGCTGGCGTTGACCAGGAAGATGCGGTCGTTCAGCATGCCCACCTGCACCGGCTGCACGGTGGAGGTGAGCAGCGAGCGCACCGCCTCGGCCAGGTCTTCGGGAATGCCGTGGGTGCGGCCGAAGTAGTTGAAGGTCCCCTGCGGCAGCACGCCGAACACGCAGCCCTGCAAGACCGCCTGGTGCGCCACGGTGTTGATGGTGCCGTCGCCGCCGGCCGCCACCAGCACGCCGTCGTTCTCCTTGGCCTGCTGCGCCATGCGGCGCGCGGTGTCGGCCAGGTCGGCGGCGTCTTCCACGATCTCGAGATGGCAGGTGCGGCCGGCTTCGCCCAGCACGTCGCGGATGGTCGAGCAGCGCAGCTCGGTCTCGGAATGGCCGGAGCCGGCGTTGAGCACCACGTAGAAGGCAGCGTTCTTGTCTGGCTCGAGGTTCGGCATGGAATGAAACTTTCGATAAAAGGGTCAGGTCGACCTCTTCATCGTATCACCGCGCCATGGCTCGTCCGTGCTGCACCGCACAGAGTGCGAAGCGGTGTCAAGCGCGCTTATTCGTCGGTGGTGGGCCAGTGGTCCGGGTCCTGCAGCAGCTGGTACATCACATACGCATCGACATAGCCCAGGCGCCGGTGGCGGAAGGCTTTCGGCAGCGTGCCGACGATCGAGAAGCCGAGCTTTTTCCAGAGCATGACGGCGGCCGTGTTGGTGCTGACCACGTAGTTGAACTGCATGGCCAGGTAGCCCTGGCGCCGCGCCTCGTCCAGGCTGTCCTGGCCCATCAGGCGGCCCACGCCCACGCCCTGCGCCGTCGGGCTGACCATGTAGGAAGCGTTCGCCACGTGGTGGCCGCGCCCGAGCTGGTTCGGCACCACCCGGTACATGCCGAGCACGCGCGCGCCGAGCACGGCCACGCGCGTGGTCACGTTGGCGCCCAGCCAGTAGGCATGCGCGGCGTCGCGCGAGGTATCTGCCGCAAAGGGGTAGGTTTCCCCGGCGGCGACGTGGGCGCTGAAGATGTTCCACATCGCGTCGAAATCGGCGCTGGTGGCGGGGCGGATCTGGATATCTTTCACGGCTCGGTTGGAAACTTATCAAAAACTACATGGGCTGGGGATTCTAGCACCGGCTCCCGCCGATTCAGCGTCCGATTCGAAAGTCGACGCTTGCGGGCCGCCCGGGCAGGTGCAGGGCCGCGCGCATGGACGGCGCTTCGGCCACCACCTTGCCGCGCCGCACCACGAGCCGGCGCGCGGCGCGCAGGCGGATCGCCTCCACCGGCGTGGCGGCGTCGAGCAGCACGAAGTCGGCATGGCAGCCCGGCGCCAGGCCATAGCCTTCCAGGCCGAGGATGCGCGCCGGCGTGGTAGTGACGGCCTCGAAGCAGGCGCGCATGGCGTCCTGCCCGGTCATCTGGGCCACGTGCAGGCCCATGTGGGCCACTTCCAGCATGTCGCCGGAACCCAGGCCATACCAGGGGTCCATCACGCAGTCGTGGCCAAAGGCGACGTCGATGCCGGCGGCCAGCAGCTCGGGCACGCGGGTCATGCCGCGCCGCTTCGGGTAGGTGTCGTGGCGGCCCTGCAGGGTGATGTTGATGAGCGGATTGGCAATCGCCGCCACGCCGGATTCGCGCATCAGCGGCAGCAGCTTGCTCACGTAATAGTTGTCCATCGAGTGCATCGAGGTCAGGTGCGAGCCGGCCACCCTGCCCTGCATACCGAGGCGCCAGGTTTCATACGCCAGGGTCTCGATGTGGCGCGACAGCGGATCGTCGGTCTCGTCGCAATGCATGTCCACGCGCAAGCCCTGTTCGGCCGCGAATTCGCACAGCAGGCGCACCGACTCGGCGCCCTGCGCCATGGTGCGCTCGAAGTGGGGAATGCCGCCGACCACGTCCACGCCCATGCTGATCGCGCGCTTCAGGTTGTCGAAGGCCCCTAGGCTGCGCAGCAGGCCGTCCTGGGGAAAGGCAACCAGTTGCAGGTCGATGTACGGCGCCACGCGGCGCTTCACTTCGAGCAGGGCCTCGACCGCCAATAAGCGTTCGTCGCAGACGTCGACGTGGGTGCGGATCGCCAGCAGCCCGCGCGCCACGGCCCAGTCGCAATACTGCATCGCGCGCTCGACCAGGGCATCCTGGACCAGCTGTGGTTTGAGTTCGCCCCACAGCGCGATGCCTTCCAGCAGCGTGCCGGATGCGTTGACGCGCGGCATGCCGTAGCTGAGGGTGGAATCCATGTGGAAATGGGCGTCGACAAAAGGCGGGCTGGCCAGGTCGCCGCCGGCGTCGATCTCGCGCACACCCTGCATGCCCAGCGCCGGGCCGAGGGCGGCGATGCGGCCGTCCTGCACGGCGATATCGATGCCGGTGCGTCCGTCCGGCAGGCTGGCATTGCGCACAACAAGGTCCATGGCCACTCCTCAGTCTGGTCGAAATCATTGTAGCCATTTCCCTGCTCATGCAAAGGAGATTAGCGTGTCACTTTGTAACAGTGCTGCAGTGCAAGATTGTATGGATACGACAACGAGCTGGCTGAGGCAGATTGTGCTTTCCAACGCTCTGCAACAGGTCTACACTGACCGGATGTTGCAGTGCGCCATAACCGAACGATAAGGAATACCGATGACTTCACTTCCAGAACAGTTCCAAGCAGCACGCCAGACCCAGCTCGACCGCCAGTTCGCCTTCCTGCGCAGCGTGGGCGACGGTGTACTCGACCGTACCAGCCGCGTATTCGCGCTCAATCTCGACCTGTCGCGCGCCACCGCCGAGCATTCCTCGAACGCCATGCGCCAGTTGCTGGCCGTGCGCGATCCGCGCGACCTCCTGACCATCGGCGCCCAGTCGCAGCGCCAGTTGCGCACCCTGTTCGATTACGGCCACGAGCTGTTCAACATTGCCGCCGGCCTGCGCGGCGCGGCCTTGCAAACGTATGCGGTGGAAGCGGCGGCGAATGCGCCGGCACTGGCTGCGCCGGCCGACGTCGTGGAATCGGCCGTCGCGGCGGCGCAGGAGGTGGTGCAGGAAGCCGCGTCGGCTACCGCGTCGGCTACCGCCTCGGCCTCCGAGCAACCGAGTGAGCAAATGAGTGCGCAAATGAGCGAGCCGGCACCGGTCTCGGTCTCCGCCGCCGACATCGCACCCGACACCTCGCCCATCGTGACATCCAGCATTGCCCCGCCGGTCGAGCCGACCCCGATTGCCAAGGCCACCAGCGACATCCTCGACGTTCCGCTCGCGCCGCACCCGGTGGCCGCCAGCGTGCCGGTCGATGTCGACGTCGAGATCGAGCTGCCGAAAGTGGAGCCGGTCGACGCCACGCCGCCGGTGGTCCCGCCATCGAACGGTGCGCCGAAGGTGACCGAAATCCGCAGCGGCCGTGGCCGCAGGAAAGGCAACTGAGCGCTCAACTGCTTGAACACAAGGCTGTGTCAGGCGCCTGGCAGGCGCGCTGCGCTGCTCCGGCAAAGAAAGTAGACTAGCGGGCTTCGGCCCGCTTTCTTTTTCGCGGGCGGCAAAGCAAGGAAATTCCATGAGTTTAGCGAGTCTGGTGACCGGTTTCGTACGGCGCCACTGGAAGGCCTACGCGGCTTCCGCGGTGATGCTGGTCGGCGTCGCGGTCTGCAGCATCCTGGTGCCGCGCAAGGTCGGCGCCATGATCGACGGCCTGGCCGCGCACACGCTGTCGCGCCACGACCTGATCGTCGGCATCGTCGAGCTGCTGGCCCTGGGCGTGGCGATCTACGTGCTGCGCGTGTGCTGGCGCATCCGCCTGTATTCGGCGGCCTACCGCCTCGGCGTGGAGCTGCGCATGCGCCTGTATGCGCGCTTATCAAGCCAGGGGCCGGCGTTTTATCAGAAGCAGCGCACCGGCGACCTGATGGCGCTCGGCACCAACGACATCGACGCCATCGAGATGGCCGCCGGCGAAGCCATGCTGGCCGGCTTCGACGGCACCCTGACCCTGGTGATGGTGCTGGGCGTGATGCTGCTCGGGGTCGACTACCGCCTGGCCCTGATCGCCCTGCTGCCCTTCCCGCTGATGGGCCTGGCCTTCTGGTATATCTCGCGCCATATCCACACCGCCGAAACCGATTCGCTCAAGCGTTTCTCGGACCTGAACGACCAGGTGCAGGAGTCCCTCTCGGGCGTGCGCACCCTGCGCGCCCTGGGCCTGGAAGCGCGCAGCGCCGCGCAGTTCGGCGAACTGGCCGGTAAAGCCTCCGCCGCCAGCCTGGCCGCCCAGAAATGGGAAGCGGCCTACGAGCCGGCCGTCGGCCTGACCCTGACTGCCGCCAGCACGCTGACCCTGGGCCTGGGCGGCTACCTGGTCTGGCAAAACCAGCTGACCATCGGCGCCCTGACCAGCTTCACCATGTATTTGGGCCAGCTGATCTGGCCGATGTTCGCGGCCGGCTGGGTGCTGTCGCTGATCGAGCGTGGCCGCGCCGGACTGGCGCGTTTGCAGCCGATGCTCGACGCGCCGCTCACCGTGGTCGACGAGGGCCGCCTCGACGCCATCGAGGATGGCCCGCTGGTGCTGCGCGATGTCAGCTTCACGTATTCCAGCGCATCGCAGCCCGCCCTGGACAAGGTGTCGGTGGCGCTGCGCCCCGGCATGACCCTGGGCCTGGTCGGCCCCACCGGCGCCGGCAAGTCCACGCTCCTGCGCGTGCTGCTGCGCCAGGCCGAGCCCCAGCAGGGAAGCGTGACATGGGGCGGCCACCCGCTGCCCGACTACCGCCTGGCGGCGCTGCGTGCGGCCACCAGCTGGGTGCCGCAGGAATCCTTCCTGTTCTCGGCCAGCATCGCCGAGAACATCGCCCTGGCCCGCCCCGGCGCCAGCCGCCTCGAAGTCGAGGAGGCGGCCAAGATGGCGGCGATCCACGACGACATCCTGCGCTTCCCGCAGGGTTACGACACGCCGGTCGGCGAAAAGGGCATCACGCTCTCGGGCGGCCAGCGCCAGCGGGTGGCGATCGCCCGCTCGCTGCTGGCCGACAGCTCGCTGCTGCTGCTTGACGACGCGCTGTCGGCGGTGGACACCGGCACCGAGACCAACATCCTGGAGCACCTGGACGAGCTGCGTGCCTCGCGCCCGGAACTGACCGCCATCATCGCCAGCCACCGCCTGTCCGCCGTGGTGAATGCCGATCTGATCGTGGTGCTGAAGAATGGCCGCGTGGTCGAATCCGGCAACCACGACACCCTGCTGGAACTGGACGGCTGGTATGCCAGCCAGTGGCGCTATCAACAACTGGAGGCGAGCATCGATGCAAGCTGAACAATCGAAGACCGTCGACAAGGCCGGCCGCGCCGAAGCCAAGCGCGCCGCCGCCCTGCTGCGCCGCGCCGCCTGGCCCGACGTCCGCCACCTGAAATGGGCCACGTTCTGGCTGGTCCTGGCCGCCGCGCTGGAAGTGGTCGGCCCCATCCTGGGCAAGGCCCTGATCGACGACCACCTGGTGCCGCGCCACGCCGACTGGACGCGCATGGCCTTGCTGCTGGGCGGCGTATTGATCACCGGCTGGCTCTCGACCTGGCTGCGCTACCTGCAGCTGGTGCGGCTGTCCGGCCTGGCGATGCGCTCGGTGCAGCGCCTGCGCGAATGGGTGTACGGCCACGTGCTGCGCCTGCCGATGGCCTTCTTCGACCGCGCCATCACCGGCCAGCTGGTGAGCCGCGTGACCAACGACACCGAGGCGGTGAAGAACCTCTACATACAGGTGCTGTTCTCCATCCTCGACAGCACCATCGTCCTGCTCGGCACCACGGTGGCCATGGCCTGGCTCGACTGGCGTTTGATGATCATCGTGCTGGCCCTGCTGCCGGCGGTGCTGGTCATCGTCTGGCTCTACCAGCGTTTGTCGGCGCCGGCGGTGACGCGTGCGCGCGCCCTGCGCAGCGACATCAACGGGCAGATGGCCGAATCGATCGGCGGCATGAGCGTGCTCCAGGCCAGCAATGCGGCGGGCCGCTTCGGCGAGCGCTTTGCGCGTACCAACGAGGGCCATTACCAGTCGCGCATCGCCGAGATCCGCGTGAACGCCTTCCTGCTGCGCCCCGCACTCGATTTGCTGAACGTGGTGCTGCTGGCGGTGGTGATCTTCGCCTTCGGGCGGCGCGAGATCGGCGCGGTGGAGGTGGGCATCCTGTATGCCTTCATCAGCTATATCGCGCGCGTGGTCGAGCCGCTCATCCAGATCACGATGCAGTTCAGCGGCCTGCAGCAGGCGGTGGTGGCGAGCGCGCGCGTGGAGGCGCTGCTGGCCGAGGCCGGCGCCGCCGAGCACGCGGCCGGCCGCACGGGCCGCACGCGGATGGCGGCATCGAAGGATGCGCCGGCGGTGCGGGTCAGCCACCTGAGCTTTGCCTACGTGCCGGGCCAGAACGTGTTGCACGACATTTCGCTCGACATCCCGCAGGGCGCCTTCTACGGCATCGTCGGCCACACCGGCAGCGGCAAGTCGACCCTGCTGTCGCTGCTGCTGCGCTACTACAGCGCCGACGGGGAGAACGGCGAAGGAACAATCGAGATCTGCGGCGAGCCGATCGCCGGCATCGACAACGAACGCTTCCGCAACGAAGTCGGCCTGGTGCCGCAGGATCCCTTCATCCTGGCCGCGTCGGCGCGCGAGAACATCGACATGGGGCGCGGCCTGCCCTTCGAACGGATCGAGGCGGCGGCGCGCGCGGCGCATGCGCACGACTTCATCGCGGCCCTGGAAAACGGTTACGACACCTCGCTCGGCGAAGGCGGTTCGCGCCTGTCCTCGGGCCAGAAGCAACTGATCGCCATTGCGCGCGCGCTGGCCGGCGAACCGCGCATCCTGCTGCTCGACGAAGCCACCTCGCGCATCGACAGCGCCACCGAGCAGATCGTGCAGCAGGCGCTGGAGGAAGTGCGCGGGCGGGTAACCATCATTGCGATTGCGCACCGCCTGTCGACCATCCGCGATGCCGACCGCATCGTGGTGCTGAACCACGGACGGATCACCGAATCCGGGCCGCACGAGGCGTTGATGGAGATCGAGGGTGGGCTGTACCAGCGGCTCTACCTGCTGCAGCAGCTCACGCGCGACGGGCTGCAGGCGAACGATTAACAGTCCCGCTTATCTCCATGCTGCACTGCGAAATATGCAGCCGCCAACATTGCCGTTTTGGCGTCGCATTTTTACGATATCGGCATAAAAAAAACGATATTTCCACTTTGCAACACGATTATAATGGTCGATGGCGCCTTTCATCAGAGGGCGCGACGACCAGATCGAGGAAGCTATGCCGGCAGTTTGGGAGACGAAAAAGCCATCGAAGCGCTTGTGCGCGCTGCTGGCATCGCTATTGCTGACGTCTTCCCTTGCCTTTGCCGAGGCCCCGGCGCCGCTCGGGACGCGCCTGGCCGAGATCCGCGAAGTCAACCGCTTCATTCCCGAACGCGCCCTGCCGATGCTGCTCAGGATCGAGGCGGAGGCGCGCGCCGGCTCGGTGGCCGACAAGTCCGACATGCTGGCCGAGCTGTGCGTGGCCTACCAGAAGGTGGGGCGCAACGACCAGGCGCTGGCGACCTGCGATGAACTGATCGCATTCGGCCGTCGCGAAAAGAACGACGCCGCCATCGCCAAGGGCCTGGTACGCAAGGGCTACATCAAGTACGCGCAAAGCGAACTCGCCCTCTCGCACGAACTGATCTGGGAAGCCGAACGCCACGCGCTGGCCACCGACGACGTCGAAGTACGCGTGCGGGTGGGCGTATCGGCGGCCGAGGCCTTTGCCGAGGACGGCAACTTCCCGCGCGCGCTGGAAAAGATGCAGGCCGTGCTGGCCTATACGCGCCAGCATGGCGGGCCGGTGCACATGGTGATCGTGCTGAACTCCCTGACGCGCCTGTACGTGCAGATGCGCGAATACGACAAGGCGTCCGAGTCGCTGGCCGAGGCCTATGTGGCGGCCGAGAAGATCAATTCGCCGGGCCGCATGGCTACCCTGAAGGGCACCGAATACGGGCTGGCGATGGACACCGGCCAGATGCAGCGCGCGCTGAAGGCGCAGCTGGCGGCGCTGTCGCTCGAGCGCAGCATCGGCGCCCGGTCGATGGTGGCGCGCTCGCTGGTGAACCTGTCCGACTGCTACCTGAAACTGCACGATTACCGCAATGCCCTGGCCTACGGCGAGCAGGCGCTCGAGGCGGCGCTCGCCATCAAGGACCAGACCGGGGGCGCCACTGCGCGCGTGAACATCGGCCAGGCCTACCTGGCCAGCGGCCGCATCGCCGAGGGCAAGCGCGCGTTCGAGGAAGGCCTGGCGATCTACGAACGAAACGGCGACAAGCCCGAGCTGCAGACGGTGCTGGCCGAATACGGCGGCGCCCTGGAGCGCGCCGGCGACCATGCGGGCGCGATCAAGGCCTACCACCGCGAGCGCACGCTGTCGAACGAGCTGTTCGAGAAGCGCCGCCAGAAGGCCATGCTCGAGCTGCAGGAAAAGTACGACGCCGACAAGCGCCAGCGCCAGATCGAACTGCTCGAGCGCGAGAACCAGGTGAAGTCGGCCGAGATCGACAACCGCCGCCTGCAGCAGCGCATCTGGTGGCTGCTGGCACTGGTATTCGCGCTGGCGTCGGTGATCGTCGGCCTGTTGTACCGCAAGGTGCGCCATGCGAACGCCCAGCTGCACGAAAAGAACCTGGAACTCAAGCAGCAGAGCGTGCGCGACCCGCTCACGGGCCTGTACAACCGCCGCCACTTCCAGGACTTCATGCGCACCCACCAGCAGCTGGAAAAGCGCGGCGTCGGCACGTCCGGCGACGAGCTGGTGAGC
Organism: Massilia sp. BAP21; assembly: GCF_057801335.1. Taxonomy (NCBI): domain Bacteria; kingdom Pseudomonadati; phylum Pseudomonadota; class Betaproteobacteria; order Burkholderiales; family Oxalobacteraceae; genus Massilia; species Massilia sp. BAP21. The sequence goes on along the minus strand of NZ_CM173596.1, from coordinate 3,006,459 downwards.
GCGCTGTTCCTGATGGACGTCGACCATTTCAAGCACATCAACGATACCTGGGGCCACGGCGCCGGCGATGCGGTGCTGATCAAGATTGCCGCCAGCCTGCGCGAGATCCTGCGCGAGACCGACATGATCGTGCGCTGGGGCGGCGAGGAATTCCTCGCCTTTTTGCCGGCGATCCCGCGCAGCGGCCTGGACGAAGTGGCGCGCCGCCTGCTGGCCGGCATTGCCGAGACCCGCATCGAGTATGGCGGCGAAACCTTGAGCGCCCAGGTGTCGATCGGCTTCGCGCCCTACCCGCTGGCCCCGGCCGGCCAGCCGCTGCCGTGGGAACGCGCGGTGAACCTGGTCGACATGGCGCTGTACATGGCCAAGGGCCACGGACGCAACCGCGCGTACGGGCTGCGCGGCTTCAGCGGCCTGGCGCAGACCTCGATGGAAGAGATCGAGCAGAATCTCGAGCAGGCCTGGCGCGCGGGGTTCGTGGAGATGTCGATTGTAACGGCGGGGTGGCAGGATTTGCGCGCAAGCGCGTGATCGGGGTTGGGGTTTCCGATGTTGGGGTTCGTAGGGTGGGCACCTGTGCCCACGCGGTCTCACCGGGTGATTTGACGCGACGTTAACCAACACCCGGGTGATCGAACGTCAACGATGCTCCGCCCGGCATTTCGACATGGACGTGCCGCACCGCGTGGGCACAGGTGCCCACCCTACAAACCCGGTTACTTCGCGGATTCTTGCATTCTTTCGCCGGCGCGCTCGACCTTTTCGCCGACCACCGTGCCGGCTTTCTGCAACCCGCGCCCGGCTTCATCGGTCGCATCCTTGATCTTCTCGCGCGCCTCTTCGGTGCGTTCGGCCAAACGGTCGCGTGCTTCGTCGGCGCGTTCGGCCACGCGCTTGGCCGCCTCGTCGGCCTTTTCCAGCGGCGCGCGCAGTTCGCGCGCCACCTTGTCGCCGGCCTCGTCGATGGCCTTGCCGGCCTGTTGCGCAGGGCCTGCCTCGCCGTCCTCGCGCGGCGAGCAGCCGGCCAGGGCCAGCACCAGCAGCGCACCCAACATGGTCATGGTGTTCATGATCCCTCCTGTGTTCGCGTTCCAGCCAGCATACACCTTGCTGGCATTGCACGGCTCACGGATGAGCATCACCGGCCGTCGGCACGCGGATGCTCGGGGCTGCGTTCCTCGATCCTGTCGCGCAGAGCCCGCGCATTCTCGTCGTCACCCCAGCGCTTGGTGAACGCACGCAAGCGCTGGCGCGCCTTGTCGAACGAGGACGCCGCCAGCGCCGACTCGACCGCCGTCTTCGCTTCGCGCCAGGCCTTGTCGCGCTGGCGCTTGCGGGTGCAATCGGCGGCGGCGTCGTTCAGCACCTGCTGCACGTGCTGCAACTGTTCTGGCGTGGCGCGCGTCTTGCGCAGCGCGATCAGTTCGCTCTGGGCTTCGCGCGGCTTGCAGGACGTGGCCAGGCCGATCGCCTTGTCCATCTGCGCCTCGATACGGCGCTTACCCGGATTGGCGACCAGCCAGACCACCCACAGCAGGGCCAGCGCCAGCAGCCACCAGCGCAGGCGCACGGGCCTGCGCTGCGGCGGCTGGGAGGCGGATGCGCGCACGCCGGGCGCCGGCCGGGCGCGTGGCGGAACCGGCGAAATTGGCGGAACCGGCGGCGCTGGCACGGCGCGCGGTGTGGATGCGGGCGCGGGCGTGGATGCGGGCTTTGGCGGCGGCACAGGCGCCGGGCCGGCCGCCGGCCTGTCCGGCGCACGCGGCGAAACAGTGCTGGCGGCAGCGGCGGCAAGGGGCACGCCGTCGTGCGCCGGCTTCTCGATGCGCACGCCCGGCGCAGCCGGCGCGGCATGCGCCGCCACGTTCCCGCGCTCGATACCCTCCTGCTGCGCCGTACCGCAGTAGGGGCAAAAGTTCACCCGGCGCGGCCAGCTGCGGCCGCACGAGGACTGGATACAGCGATAAACCGATGCTTCTGCCACAGGCGCCCTTTCTACTGCGGGTCCGGAATGCCATCGTCCGGATCGGGAATGGCGTCCGACTGCGAAGCATGAAGCCCGGGAATGTCGGCCACGGTCTGCCACTTGCCGAAACGGGTGTCCTGCGCCATGTTCCAGGCGCGCGTGGCCAGGTCGACCTCGCCGCGCGCGAGCTGCTGCACGATCTCCTCGACCGCGAACGGCCCGCGCTGGGCGCCGCCCACGAACAGCTTGTAGCGCGGACCGGCGGCCATTGCCGGCACCGGCGCCGGTGCGGCCACGTGCGTGCGCCGCTCGACCGCCTGCGCCGCGCGTGCATCGCTGGCCAGGAACTCGGCCTTGATCACGCGCTTGTCGATTGGCCGCTCGACTTCCCAGTTATAGGCGTCCGACGCCGAATCCGGCACCGCTTCCGTCCACTCGGGCAGCGTGGCCAGCGCGGCGTCGATGGCGGCGCTCGTCAGCGATGGATCGAGCGCATTCGCGCGCCGGAGCCAGGCGTCGTACAGGCGCCGGGCCGTGATGTTCGGCAGCGAAGGCGACGGCAGCTGGGCGCCGGTCTCGTCGACTTCCAGGCGCGGCTCGTACACGCGCAGCTGGTAGTGGCGCATCAGCGCGGCCAGCAGCACCAGCTGGTGCGGGCCGCTTGATGCCAAACGGTTGCGCACGGCGGCGATCACCTGCTCGCGGTAATACGCCGGCAAGCCGTTCGAGCGGATCGCGAACTCGTTCCCGATCTGCAGCCACTCGCCGGAACCCGGCTCGACTTCGAACAGGTATTGGCCGCGCGGCTGGAAGCTGGCCTCGCGGTCGCCCAGGTCGGCTTTCCTGCGAATGACGCCGAGGGCGATCGCCTGCAGGAACCACTCGTAGTCGTCGGCCAGGCGATTCAACTCGTCCATCGATGGCGAAATCGGATGGCGGAAGCGCGTCGAATCGAAGTGCAGATGGGTCGGGATCTTCGGGTTCTCGATCTGGTACGAGGCGCGCCAGGTCGGCAGGCCGCGCAGCACCGTCATCGGGATGCCGGACAATTCGATGTAGCACACCGCACGCCCGGGCACGCCCGTGTTCACGATCGAGACCAGGTCGCCGTGGAAGAAGCCGGTCGGCACGGCGGCGCGGATTTCAAGCTCCATGCGGCGCCAGGCGCCTACATCACCCACTCCGATAAAACACTTGAATTGGTCCGAATTCGGAGTGAACTCGGCCGAGAAGCGGGCGTTCACCCAGGGCATGGCACTGCGTATCCATTCGGCGAAAACGCGCTGGCGCTCCTGCGGCGTCATCGCGTTCAGGCGGTCCAGCAGCGGGTCGCTCGGCTCGGCGCCGAGGTCGGAACTCGACAACTGCGTCTGCGCGCGGCGGAACAGTTTCAGCAGCAGGTCCGAGCGCATGCGCTCGTCGCCCAGCTGCGGGAACAGCTTGCCCGAGCCGCCGAACTCCAGCAGCACTTCCTCGCTCCATGCACTGACATCGCCCGTGAGCCGCACCGGCGCCGGCTGCACGTCGCCGGCCAGCTTGATGTAGGTGGCGTGCTCATGGCGCGCATCGCTGCGCAGCTGGGCGATGCGGTTGTCGACCGCATGCAGGATCTCCTGCACGTGGCGCCGCCCTTCCTGGAATTCGCCGGCAATGCCGCTCCACTGCGCGTTGCCCTGCTCGTCGGTCGATTGCGGGTCGCCCAGCCAGGCCGACATGTTGCGCATCACCTCGATGGATTGGCCGGCCGACACCGCCAGCAAGTGAAAGCGCAGGTAATCGGCGATGTCGCGCTTCAGGTGGGCCATCACTTCGCGCGCCTGGGCATCCTTGCCGAACAGGCGGCCGGCGGCCTGGCCCAGGTTGTTCAACGATTCTTCAACCTGGCGCGTGCGCAACGCATCGCGGATGTCGCGGTAGCGGCGGCCATTCTTTTCCGCGTTGATCAGATCGCGTTGCAGCAGGCGCGCCTTTACCTGCTCCAGCAGCGAGAGCACGAATTCCAGCCCGCCCTGTTTGCGGTCGTCGAGCAGCGCGTACAGGCGTTCGCGCACGCGCGTCTTCAGGCGGCCGGTGAGTTCACCGGTGTGGCGCTTGATGCGGTCTTCGCTGGTCTCGGCGGTGGCGCCGGCTTCGCGGATGGCGTCGCGTTCCAGTTGCGGCAGCAGCTCGGCCACCTTTTCGCGCCACAGCTTGATGTCGTAGCCGGCCATGATGCGGTCGATCTCGAGCTGCACCTTGCTTTCCACGCGCTCCAGCAGCGAGCGGCCATCCTTGTCCATCAACAGCTGCTCGGTGAGCGCGTATTCCTGGAACGGGGTGACGTCGACCGTCCCCTTTTTAAAGTCGGGGAATTCGCTGAAGGGACGCTCGCGCATCTCCATCTGCTCGCGCATGAAGCTGTCGCGCTCCGCGTCGCCGGCGCGCCGCGCCAGGGCGCCGTCGCGCCCGACCAGGCCGAAGAACTCCTTCACCATCAGCGCCGCCAGCTCGTAGGCGCGGATGTCCTCGCGCAGGCTTTGCTGGGTATCGAGGACCGATTGGCCAAAGGCCGAATACACCTTCGAGTAAGACAGGCGCATGTCGCCGAAGCGCGCTTCCGGCACACGCGGATTGTAGGGACCGAGCTTGTGCTGCTGCTGGTTCACCGCCACCGAGCGCTTGCGGTTGGCGAAATCGGCCGAGGCGAAATCCTCGAACAGGGTGTCGGCCACCATCTGGTAGACGTCCTTCACGTCCTGGGTCGCCTTGTTGGCGAGATTCGCCGTGTCGACAAAATACACGTCGTCGAAGGGCGCGCCCTTGCCCTGGATGCTGTCCGGGTCCATCCACGATACGCGCGCATTCATGTCGCGCATCGTCGTTTCCAGCTCCATCATGGTGGCGTAGGCATTCGCCTCGGTGCGCTCCTTGTTCGCTTTGGCAAAACCCGAGGGCATGAACATCACCAGGTCGACCTGGCTGTCGGACACTTCCTGGCGCGCGATGGCTTTCGCCATCCAGCCCAGGTCGATGGCGCTACCGGCGCCGGTTCCGCCGGCGTTCGAGCCGATGACGACGATGCGGAATTTGGACGTATCGACCTGCAGGCCGAGGCGCTGGTAATTCTCCTTGCGCTCGATGCCGGCGTTACTGCTCAAGAAATTCAGCGCGCCCTTGATGCGGCCGCGCAGCTTGGGGTATTTATCGAACAGGTAGAGGCGCGCGACCGAACGGATCTGCCCCGCCCCTTTCGACGGATCGATGCCGAGCGAACGCAGCTTCTTTGGACGCAGCGGCATCCAGCTTTCGATCAGCGGAAAGCGCGCCAGGCTGTCGTCGGACTCGTGGTACTGAGGGAGGTCGAGCGGCTCGACGAGCCGCTCTTCATCCGTCAGGCGCACCAGTTCGTACCAGGGGTCGGTGCGCTGTGACTTGCCTTCGTCGATGATGGCGTTGTTGTCGAGGTCGAAGTGCAGGAAACGCGCGACCGGGAAGTCGGCGATCGACTCCACGCGGGTCGGATGCTGCTTGTTCCAGACCGCCGACAGGATGCGGCGGCGGATGCGCATCATGACTTCCATGCCGGTGCCGCCGGCGCCGATGAACAGGGTCGGACGCAAATCGACCTTTAGTTCGGCCTTGCGATGCATGCTTGCTGCGGTGGGGATCTCTGCCATGTGTCTGTCCATTTCAGCGGCGGCCGATGAAGAGTGCGGCGACCAGCGCCACCGCGCCCACCACGACCAGCGGCGCGGTCACGCCCCAGGTGAGATAGCGGCTGGCGTTGATGATGGCCAGCACCGCGGCGGCCGACAAAAACGCCAGGCCGACGAACAGCAGCCAGCCGGCGCTGCCCGCCGTCGACGGCGCCACGCGGCGCACGACCATGTGGTGCACGTAGGCGTTGCGGACAAAGAAGTACACGACCAGCAGCACCACGAACACGGCCGCGCCAATCGACAGGTCGCGCGTGGAGGTGTCGGTGACGGCGGGCGGCAGCGGGCCGGGTACGACCTCCACCGGGCCACCCGCCGTTTCGGGCGTGGTCTGGGGCAGCGCCGCATCGGGTGCGTTCTTCTCCTCGGGCAGCTTGAAGCCGGGATCGGCCTGGCCGCCGGATGGCGTAGTGGACGGAGTCGCTTGCATGGTGGTTTCCTTTTTTTGGGCTTAACGGCCCAGGCGCACCTGCGCACCTTCGCGCAGGTCCGTCAGCTGGTGGCCGAACAGGGTTGTCTTCAGGCGCGCGACTTCATTGCCCGCCTTGTCGTAAATCGCTTGGTCGGCGCCGGCGCGCGCATGCATGGTGCGCAGTTCGTCTTCGACGGTGACGTAGGCGCGCTGCGGCCGCATCCAGGCGTACGCCGCGGCGCCAGCAAGCGCCAGCAGGGCCAGCAGGCCGCCGCCCACGGCCAGCAGCGGCGCCATTCCGTAATGCACGCGCACCTCGATCGGCAGCACGGCGGTGGACGCCTGCACCTGGGCCGGCGGCGTGAAGATGTCGGGCAGCGGGTCGCCCGGGAACAGCGCCGCCATGCGCTCGCGGAAGGCGCCGGACAAATTCAGCTTCTGGTCGGCCAGGTGCACTTCGATGGTGCCGGGCAGGACGTAGGCCGAGCCGGCAGACTTGACCGCATCCATCGACCATTTGCTGGGCAGCTGGGCCACCGGCAGCTGCAGGGTCGAGGCCAGCGGCTGCGGCTTGCCGGGAACGAGGGCGTTCACGCGCGCACTGCCCAGCGTGACGGGCTTGTCCTCGCCGCCCAGCTTCGAACGTGCGCTCAGGCTGGCGCTGGCGATGGTGTAGGGGTACATCGTGTTCTCGATGTTCCAACCGATCTTTGCCGATGGCGATACCGCGCTTGACGCCACGTCGGCGCGCAGCACGCCGCCCTGCCCCATCGAGAAGCGCACGCCCGGCGCATCTTCCACCTTGCGCGGCACCAGGCGCACGGTGTTGCGATCCAGCGGCTTCAGGCGCGCGGGCGGCTCGGTGATGATCCTGGCGATGCTGCCGCTGGCCAGCAAGCGTTCCAGCGCCTGGGCGCCGGTGGGACCGATCGCAAAGGCGTACACCATCAGCCCGTTCGCGCGGTAATGCTGGCCCTGCACCTGCATGCGCAGCGGAAAGGCCAACGCGGTGCGGATCGCGCCGCCGCGGTGGATGAGTTCATAGAACTCTCGGTTGCGCTGGGCCGTGGCCTGGTCGTTGTTCGGGCTGTTGCGGTTGTTCGTGACCAGCCAGACGATGCCGTCCTTGCCACCCAGTGCCTGGCTCATGGCCGCGCTCACGGCTTCGCCAAGGTCGGTATCGGCCAGGGCGCCGCCGGGTTTGCGCGCAGTGTCCAGGCCAGCAAGTGCCTTGGTGACTTGCGCACGCATGCCCTCGCCTACCTTGGCGGACACCAGCGCCTTCGGCGACGGCGCACCAGGCAGCGACTGGTTGAAGGCGGCCAGCACCAGCGCATCGCCCGGCTGCGCCACCGCCAGCGCCAGTTCCGTCACCAGCGGCTTGAAGCGCGATTGCGGGTCGGCGTAGAAGGGTTCCATCCAGCCCGAGTTCTGGACCAGGAAGACCTGCGGCGTGGCAAAGGCCGGCAGCGCGCCGCAGAGCAGCGCAAGCAGGACCAGCACGCGATGCAACAGGCCGCTCACGACAGCTCTTCCAGGCGCCAGCCGCGCATCGCGTTCCAGTCGGGATGGTGCAGCCACAGCGCGCCGTCGTACACGAAGGGCACGCATTCGAGCGGGCGGCTCAGGCGCGCCACTTCGTCGAGGATCACGTTGCGCTTGCCGATCCATTCGATCGTGGTGCGGGCGATGGTGCGCACCGTGAGCGCTTCCTCGGCGCGGCCGGTGTACTTGTGGAAGCGCAGCACCAGCCCACTCGGCTGGCTGCGATTGTTGTTGAAGCTGCGCAGCAGCGGCAGGACCAGGGTGTCATCCTCGTGCACGTCTTCCACGTGTTCGGCCGACCAGGGTTCGTCCAGCACGGCGTGGCCGCGGCGGAACAGCAGGTTCGCGAAGCCAAGGCGCGCGCCGTCGATGGCTTCAAGTTGCGGTTGCTCTGCACCGAGTTCGAGGAAGGAATAGGCCTGGCCGTCGTGCCCGATCTGCCACAGGCGGCCGTCGCGGCTTTGCGTGGGGCCGCCGAATTCCAGCCTGGGCGACCAGCCGCCGGACCAGGGCATCCAGCGCGGCGCCTCGCCCGGCCGCCAGGCCAGTTGCCCGCCCTCGTGCAGCCAGAACAGGCGGTTGTCGTAGCCGATCGGGCGCATCCAGCCGCTTGTGGGCGCATCGTCGCAGGGCAGGATCTCGCCATTGGCCACATCGCCATCGGTGGCCAGCAGTTGCAGCCGGCCGTCGGCCACAAAAGGGCAGCCGACGTGGCGGCGCATCGCGCCCGGCGCGGCAGCCAGCGTGCCGGCGAACAGGGGTTCGAGGCGGTAGCTGTCGTTGACCGGGTTGATCCACAGCCGCGCCAGGCCGGTATCAAGCGGCACCACGCCGACTTCGCCGCGCGCCGGATTCAGGGCGGGCAGCCAGCCGTACTGGCCGGCGCTGAAACGCAGTTCGCTGACCGTGTTCTCGGCCGCCATCACGTGCCACAACTGAGCCAGCGGGTCCCAGTATTGCAGCACGCCGCGCGCCGGCGCAATGGCCAGCAGGCGCTGTTCGGGGAAGCCCCAGGTGGCGGCCGCAAACACGCAATGCGCGTTCGGCGGCACCGGCATCGACAACTCGGCGCGGCCGATCGCGGGCGCCGCTGGACGTTCTTCCAGGCTGTCACCCAGCGCCAGCGAGGTCACCGGCAAGCCATGCGGCACGTGGCGCGGCAAGGCCTGGTCGCCGGATGCGCCCCACCAGTCGGGCTGGCGCAGCACGCGTCCACCCAGTTTGTGCAGCGCCTGGCCGCAGGTCGGACAGAACGCAAATCCTTCGGGATAGATCGGCGCGCAGGCGCAGGACGCCGGCAGCGAGGCGCCGAGCAGATGGGCGAGATCGGGCAACCGGCCGCGCGCATGCGCCTGCCAGTCGACGCGGCCCAGGCCCTCGGTGGCCTCGAGCGCGAACTGTCCGCTCTTCTCGTCCTCCAGCCAGATGCTGGACGGCGTTTCCCATCTGTATGTCATTGCGCTCCGCTGCCGAATGAAATATGCATGTGATTCAAGTATTGATTTCTGTCTAAATCATAACGCTGCCATAGCCGCGACGGCGCGCCATTCGGGCGGTAGCACGAGGCGGCACTTCAGGGATCAAAAGACGCGCTATTGAGGGGAACTTTGGGCCGGAACCGTATAATGGACGGCATCCGACATGCCCTCACGCCGTACGCCATGACTTCCCTCCCCGCTTCCGCCGACATCGCCTCGCCCGACCTGCCCGCGCACGCCATCGATGCCGCCACCGCGCACCTGCGCGACATCCTCGGCTTCGCCATCGAGCACGGCCCGGCGCAGCGCGCGCTGGTGGTCTACGACCAACGCACCGGCCTGGCGCGCGCCCTGGTCGAGGCCTACCGGCGCAACCTGCCGGAGGCCGACTTTATCGACTTCGACAGCACGCTGCCTGAAGATGTACTGGCACGCTTCCGCGCGCTGTCGGCAAAGGACCTGGTGGTGCTGATCCAGTCGACCAACTTCCGCCTCGAGGCCTTCCGCATCCGCGTCGAGCTGTTCAAGCTGGGCCTGAAAGTGATCGAGCACGTGCACCTGTCGCGCATGCCGGGACCGCAGTCCGAGCACTACATCGAAGCGCTGGCCTACGAGCCGGCCTACTTCCGCGGCGTGGGCCGTGGCCTGAAGGCGAAGATCGACACCGCGCCGATGGGGCGCGTGGTCGGCGGCGGCGAGGAGCTGGTGTTCGCCTCCCGCTTCGAGCCGGCCAAGCTGAACATCGGCGACTACAGCGAGATGCACAACGTCGGCGGCCAGTTCCCGATCGGCGAAGTCTTCACCGAAGCGCTCGACCTGGAAGCGGTGAATGGCCGCGCGCAGATCCACGTGTTCGGCGATACGAACTACCGCTCGAACCGGCCCGAGACGCCGGTGACCATCATCGTGGAACAGGGCCGCGTGGTCGGCACCGAGAACGCAACGCCGGCCTTCCAGCAGGTGCTCGACAACATCCGCATGGAGGAAGGCGAAGTCTGGGTGCGCGAACTCGGCTTCGGCATGAACCGCGCGTTTACGCGCGAGCGCCGCGTGGACGACATCGGCACCTACGAGCGCATGTGCGGCATCCACCTGTCGCTGGGCGCCAAGCACGGCGTGTATCCGAAGCCGGGCTTCAAGCGCAAGGATGCGCGCTATCACATCGACGTGTTCGTGGTCACCGATGCCGTGTATCTAGGCGACGAACGCGTGTATGCCGACGGCGCCTGGACCGTCGGCCCGCTGCGCGACGGTGTTAGAATCCCGGGTTAACACATTTACCCGCCGGGGAAGCGCATGGCAGTAGACCTTCGCAAGAGCGTGGACGAAATCCAGGCCATCGGCGCCGTGCCGAAGATCCTGGAAACCGTGGCCGCCATGACCGGCCTGGGCTTCGTCTGCATCGCCCACGTCACCGACGACGCCTGGATCACCTGCGCCGTGCTCGACAAGCTCGAATTCGGCCTGAAACCGGGCGACGAACTCGACGTCACGACCACGCTGTGCGAGGAAGTGCGCGACACCGGCCGTTCGGTCATCATCGACCACGTGGCCGAGAGCACGCAGTACGCCGGCCACCACACGCCGCGCATCTACGGCTTCCAGAGCTATTTTTCGATTCCCGTGTTCCGCACCGACGGCCGCTACTTCGGCACCCTGTGCGGGCTCGACCCGAAACCGATCAAGCTGTCCGACCCGGTCACCGTCTCGACCCTGCACCTGTTTGCCGAACTGATCTCGAAGCAGCTCGACGCCGAGAACCGCCAGCAGGCCGCCCGCTCGGACCTGTCGTCGGAACGCGAGACCGCCGAACTGCGCGAGCAGTTCATCGCGGTGCTGGGCCACGACCTGCGCACTCCGCTCGGCTCGATCGCGCTGGGCGCCGACTTGCTCGCGCTGAAGGTGGCCGACCCGGCGCTGCGGCCCGTGGTCGAGCGCATCCGCCGCAGCGCGCGGCGCATGGCCTCGCTGGTCGACGACGTCATGGACTTCACGCGCGGACGCATGGGCAGCGGCATCCGCCTGAAGCTGCGCCGCCACGACAGCGTGCACCTGACGCTGGAACAGGTGATCGACGAAATGCGCGGCCTGCACCCGGAGCGCGTGATCGCCGCCTCCATCCCCGACCTGCTATGCCTGGATTGCGACCCCGAGCGCCTGGCCCAGTTGCTGTCGAACCTGCTGGCGAACGCACTGGTCCATGGGAATGCCGGCACGCCGGTCCACATCGACGCGCGCCACGAGGACGGCACGTTCGTGCTGTCGGTGTCGAACGAAGGTCAGGACCTGCCGCCGGAAGTCATCGCCCAGCTGTTCAAGCCCTACTGGCGCGCCACCTCGCGCCCGGGCAGCGAAGGACTCGGCCTCGGCCTGTACATCGTCGACCAGATCGCGCGTGCGCACGGCGGCAAGATCGACGTCACCTCCAGCGCCGGCCGCACCGCCTTCACGTTCACGCTCGATAACGTGCGGCCAGTGTCGACTTGAATCCGCGCCTGCGCCCAACCAACCCTGTACCCACCATGCTGACACCCGAACAGCGCGCCGGCTTCGAGCGCGACGGCTTCATCGTCCTTCCCAACTTCAAGTCCCTCGACGAGATCGCGGCATTGCGCCAGCGTGCGGAAGAAATCGTCGACGCCTTCGACCCCAGCGACGAATTGAGTAACCCGCGTGCGATCTTCACCACGCGCAACCAGGAACGCGCCAGCGACGCCTGGTTCCTCGGCTCGGACAATACGGTGCGCTGCTTCTTCGAAGAGGAAGCCTTTGGCCCGGACGGCCAGCTGCGCCAGGCCAAGGCGCTGTCGATCAACAAGATCGGCCACGCCATGCACGACCTCGACCCGGTGTTCGAACGTTTTACGCGCGACCCGAAGCTGGCCGCCGTGGCGCGCGACCTGGGGCTGACGCGGCCGCAGGTCTGGCAGTCCATGTACATTTTTAAACAACCTGGCATCGGCGGCGAAGTGCGCTGGCACCAGGATGCGACCTTCTTCGATTCCACCCCGATCAGCGTCACCACCTTCTGGTTCGCGCTGGAAGACGCCACCGTCGACAACGGCTGCCTGTGGGCCGAGCCGGGCGGCCACCGCGGTCCGCTGCGCGAGCGTTTCCTGCGCGACGGCGACCGCATCCACATGGAAAAGCTGGACAGCACACCGTGGCCGGATGACAGTACCGCCGTGCCGCTGGAAGCGAAAGCCGGCACCCTGGTCTGCTTCCATGGCCTGCTGCCGCACTACAGCGCGCCGAACCGCTCGCCCGTATCGCGCCATGCGTTCACGCTGCATGCGACCGATGCGAATACCGCATACTCGCCGCGCAACTGGATCCAGCGTGACGCCAGTTTCCCGGTGCGCGGCTTCGATCCCGAATAAAGCGGCTCAGGCCTTTTCTTCCGGCTCCGGCCCGCGCGTCTTGCCCGGCGGCGGCGTCAGCTTCACCGCCCGCCCGCTCTTCGCCGACGCGTAAATCGCCTCGATGATGCGCTGGTCCTGCAGCCCCTCTTCCCCTGGCGTATGCGGCTGCTTGTCCTGCCGCACGCACTGGGCGAAGTGGTCGAGCTCCTTGGCGAACTGGTTCTCTTCCTCGACCTGAATCTCGGACGTCTGCTCCTGGCCCTGCTCCTTGCCGCCTTCCACGCGCGAGATGCGCAGCCTGTTGCCGTTGTAGGCGTAGGCCGGGTTCATCTCCGCAAACGCGGTCGAGCCGTTCAGGCGGAACATCTGCGACTTGTGCGAGGCGTAGCCGGTGCTGCAGCTGGCCACGAAGCCGCTCGGGAAGCGCAGCACGAACTGGCAGGATTCCTCGACCTCCTTGAAGCGCGCATCGCCCGGCGTCGACCAGGTATGGCCGATCACTTCCACCGGCTCCTCGCCGCTCAGGAAGCGCGCCTCGTTGATGCAGTACAGGCCCACGTCAGGCAGCGCGCCGCCGCCGGCCAGGGCGCGCTTCAGGCGCCAGTGCTGGGGATCGCCCATGTTCTGCGAATTGCACGACACGAACTCGCGCAGCTCGCCCAGCTTCTTCTCGCGGATCATCTTCACCAGCGTGCGCTCGACCGGCGCGTACTGGCGGCGGTAGGCGATCATCAGCTTGCGCCTGGCCTGCTTGCAGGCGTCGATCATGCCCTGGCATTCGGCCACGGTATTGGCCATCGGTTTTTCGCACAGCACGTGCTTGCCGGCGCGCGCGGCGCGGATCGTGTACTCGGCGTGCATGCTGTTCGGCAGCGCGATGTAGACGCCCTGCACTTCCAGCATGCCGGCCAGCTTGTCGTAGTCCTTGTAGTCGAGCACCGCGCTTTCCGGGATGTTGTACTGGCGCGCGATCTTGAGCGCCTTGGCGCGGTCGCCGCTCACCAGCGCCACCGGTTTCGTGTGCTTGCTCTGCGCGAAAGCGGGCAGCACCTCGTTCACCGAAATGCGGCCCACGCCAACGATGGCGATGCCGACCCGCTCGTTCATCGGGTCGCCGGGCGGCTCGGTCTTCTCGGGCTTTTCGCTTTTCGTCTCGATCGGCGGGAAGGTGACGCGGTCCTTTTCGGCCGCGGCGGCCCCCATCGCGGGAGCGGAGAGGGCGGCGAGCGTGCCCACGTAGCGCAGGAAGTCCCGGCGCGGCGCCTGGTCGTGCTTCATTGGGTGAATCCTTTCGGCAAGGTAGAGCTGACTGGAGGGTGATTTCCATGCTCGCATAGCCGTTCAAATGCCAGCGCTACATTGCCTGCATGCTAGAAATCGGCGCGCCGGCTGGCGATTCATCGCGCCCGCTTGCCGTTCGTCGCAATCGGCATGACCACGCGCCGGCCGGGGTCGAGGATGCGGTTTCCCCAACCCGCACGCCGACACCATGACGCTCTCCGCCACCCGCATCCCGCTCCTGTGCACTGCTTTCTGCACGCTCGCCCTCGTCACCGCACCCGTACCGGCCGCCGTCGAACTGGCGCGTGTCGACACCGTCGAGGGCCGCAAGCTCGAAACGCTCACCATCCGCAACCCGTCGGCAAAAGCAACCGTGGTCTTCGAAAACGGCTCGCGCGCCACCCTCGCCGGCTGGGACAAGGTACTCGATGGCGTCAAGAACAGCGCCACCGTGTTCGCCTACAACCGCCCCGGCTATGCCAACAGCGAAGCCACGAGCGCCCCGCGCGACGGCGCCACCATCGTCGAGCAGTTGCGCGCCACACTCAAGCGCAAGGGCCTGCAGCCGCCGTATGTGCTGGTCGGCCATTCGCTCGGCGGCCTGTACATGCAGCTGTTCGCGCGCCGCTATCCGGAGGAAGTGAAGGGATTGGTGCTGGTCGATGCGCTGTATCCGCGCGTGGTCAAGCGGCCGCAGGAATTTCCGCTCTACACCCGCGCCGGCAAATGGCTGTTCTTCTCGCGCACGGTGCGCGACGAGATCGACAGCATCTGGGAGACCGGCGAAATGGTCGCCGCCCTGCCGCGCATCGACGACAAGCCCATCATCCGCCTGGTGAACAAGCCCGTGTCGGCGACCGCGATCGCCGTCGATTTCGGCGCCTTCAACTTCGACAACGAGACCCGGACCTTCGTGAACGGCCTGTACCCGAAAGCGAAGACCGTGGTGGCCGATGCCTCGCACCAGATGCAGGCCACGCATCCGGAGATCGTGGCCGCGGCGATCCGGCAAATACTGGAGGCAGCGGATCGATGACAACAACAGCCGGGCCAGGTTGAGAAGGCCCGGCATTCGGACAGGAGCTCAGCCTTATACGAGGCCGGGCACCGGAATACAGCAGAGGCCGTGTCCGAATGCCATACCTGACCCTCGCTGTTATTTCGAGATGCGCAGGATTGCCGAGGCCAGGCGCGAGAAGCATGGGGTGAGGCCCGCCTCGGTAGCGGCGTAGCAATACATGCCGACCGGCTTCTTGTCGTCGTAACAGTGTTTGGGGCCATCGGCAACGTTGGCCATGCACTTCAGTACGTCTTCGCCCACTTCCTTGTCGACCCCGCTCTTGGCTTTCAGGTCGCTGCCCATTCCGAGCGTGAACACATAGATTCCTTCGTCCCTGGCTTTCGCGGCAACCGCCTCGGGCAGGTTGCGCGCGGCACGGTCGATGTTGCGCTGCATGCTGATCGTCGTGCTCAGGTCGGCCGTTACCTGGCGCGGATAGTTCGTCACCAGCGGAAACTCCAGTCCGGCCGGATTGTTGGGGTTGGCCGGATCGTTATGCGCGTTGTACCAGTCCGGAAGCGCGCCGACCGTGTCCGCCAGCTTTCCGTTACGGGTGACGCTGCATCCGCTGATCAACTGGCCAACGCTGTTGTCGAGCTTATACAATCCCTTGCCGTTGACATCGATAATCCCCGCCTGGTTACAGGGCGGCGCTTTCTTGAATGTCAGGAAAGTGCCCAGCGCATTCGGTACGCCATCGGAAAAGAAGACGATCACCCGCAGGCTGGAACGCTTTTTTTCCGGGATGCTCTTGAGCTGGTTGCGAGCCTGCCACATGCCTTCCACCGAGGCGGTATTGCCTGAAAATTTGTACTGGTCGATCTTGTCCAGCATGGTCGCGCGCGCAAAACCGCGCGCATCTTGCCTGATGGGCTCGTCTATCTCGGCGCCATAGGCGAAATGCACGAGTCCAACCCGGTCCTGCGTTACATTGAATTTGTTCAGGAAGCTCCTGGCAGCAGCCTTGACCGCCGGGCCCGACGACGACAGCGATCCCGAGGTATCGATCACCAGCGCCATGTCCAGGTCCTTGCGGATGGTCTGGGCGCTGGCCACCGGCGTCAGTTCGGTAAAGCCGAGCACCTGCATCAACGATACCGGCATCGGCGCCTGGGCATGGACGTCGATCGTTACTTTGCCGGTATCGAAGCTGACATCGGTGCGCAGCAGTTCGGGTTTCGACAACAGGTAGTTATCCGGCATGTTGGCGGCAAAGAAATCGGCCGCGGCGGCGCGGGCGTTGCTTGCCTGGGCGGTCTGGTTGTCGCCTGCGGTGACCGCGCGGGCGCCGGCCAGGGCCGCCGCGTCGACGGCCGCGTTCAGGCGCGCCTTGACCAGATACGCCAGGCCGCCGTCGACCACCAGGCCGGCCAGCGCCAGCAACACGAGCATGGACAGTGCGACCATGACGACAACCGCGCCACGCTGGCGCTCGAACGAAGAAGGCATATCAGAAAACCGTCATGGAATACAGGTCGGGGCCGAACAGGGGAAGGCCGAGATAGGTGCTGGCATCGGCCGCCAGCGTGTCGTACTGGTAGAAGGTCTCGACGACGTGCACGACTTCGCCATCGCCGAGCTTGCCGCTCATGACCGTGGTAAGCGGGCGTTTTTTCTCGTCGATGCCGCTGCACGCCCCCGTACCGCTCCAGCTCGTGCACTTGTAGACGCTGCTATCGGGCAGGTAGCCGTTCGAACGATATCCCAGCTTGCGCTTGGCATCATCCCAGCGGTACTGGTCGAGCACGACGCTGTACTTGCTGCCGCCGCTGACAACACCCATGACACGGGTGATGTACACCATGCCCTGGCGCTCGACGTTCAGGGGCGGCGCGCTTGCCATCAGGGCGTAGAGAATATCCTGGCTTCCGGTGTCGAGGGGAATGCTGCCGCGTGCCGCCAGGTTGGCGCCTTCGCGGCCGATATTGACCATGATGATATTCGCTTGCAAGGCCCGTGCGCCATCGATCACGCCCAGCAGCAACAATAGCAGGATGGGTAACAGGAGGGCGAATTCGACGGCGGCGATGCCGGACTGGTGACGCGAGCGCTTCATGGGAAATACTCGTTGCGCATCGTGGCGGCGACCGCGAAGTTATACTTGCCATCCTCGAAAAAACTGGCCAGCATGGGCGTGGTAACGGTCCAGCTGCAATCGAGTTTGAGGACGATGATGTTTCCAGCCGCGCCGAACATGCCTTCGTTATAGGTTTTCGCAGAATATGCTTTGCCGTCGACTGAAATCACCGGTTGCAGCCTGTCGTACATGCCAAGGGAATTGTCGCGGATGCTCTGGATGACGGCGAGGTAACGCTGCTGGCTGGCGGTATTCGGGTCCAGGTTGCGCTGGCCGGTAATGGCATAGCGCGCGCCCTCGCGCACCGCATACTGCATCGTCAGCGTCGCAAAGAACATCATGCTGAACTCGACCAAGGCCAGCAATACCAGCAGGAACACCGGTGCCACGATCGCCATCTCGACAATTGTCGCGCCGGATTGACGTTTGGAAATCATATTGCCCATCTTTCGGACTTTTAGTAGTTTTTTGTTATTGATTACAGTAAACTAGTGAATTCTACAGTGCAATATCCGTTGCCGTATGCTTTTGAAAACGATTTATTTGCTGTGTCAGCTGGCAACAACATGATGTCATGGGTAGGCAGGCTCGCCCGTTGGCCCGGCGCCGCCCGGGGGCGTTTCCAGGACCAGCGACTCGCGCCGGGCGCCGAGGCCTGGATGGTATTCGGCATGCGCCTGCTGCTCTCGGTGTCGGCGCTGCTGACCCTGTATGTGAGTCCCGATCCGGGCCTGGTCGGCGGCCTGGCCACTGGCCGCTGGGCCTGGCTGGTCTTCCTCGCCTATGCCCTGCATAGCCTGGTGTTGCTGTTCATCGCCCGTCACCGCTCCGGATTCTGGCACGGCCCGACGGTCTATTGGATCGATATCGGCTGGTATGGCCTGATGGTGTACGCCAGCGGAGGCGCGCCCAGCCCGTTCTTCTCCTTCCTGTTCTTTGCGATCCTGGCGGCTTCGTTCCGCCATGGGTTCGACGCCGGCGCCCGCCTGACGCTCGGCGCCGCCGCCGTCATGAGCGCAGCCGTGTTCGCGGTACACGGGTTCGCATCGCTGCACCTGCTGCTGCTGCGCGCCACCTTTGTCCTGGCACTGGGCTACATGATTGCCTTCTGGGGCGGCTCGGCCCTCGACCAGCGCCGCCGCCTGGCCCTGCTGCGCGACGTCAGCCGGCTGTCGAATCCCCGTTTCGGCGTCCAGCACACCCTCGACTCGCTGATGGCGAAGATCCTGCTGTTCTACGGCGGCCGCACCTGCGTGCTCCTGATGCAGGACAAGGCCGGACACTGGATGCTCAGCACGGCGCAACATCCGCGCAGCGGCCGCGCCATCAGCCGCCAGCGCGTGAGCGAAGCGGCAGTGCAGCTTCTGTTGGAATGCGAGGATGGCAGCACCCTGCTGTACCGCAGCGCCATGCGCGGTTTCCCGGGCAGCGCACAGGCCGCGGCGCTGGCGGCGGGCCGGCAACAATGGCAAGGCGCCGATCCGGCCGCCGCCGAGCGCATCGCCGACCTGCTCGACGCGCGCGCCTTCATCAGCGCGCCGCTGCCGCTGCGCAAAGGCACGGGCCGCATCTTCGTGACCGCCGACGAGCGCCTGCGGCGCAGCGACGCCAGCTTCCTCAAGCATATCGTCGAGCAGGCGTTTCCCGTGATCGAGACCATCGACCTGCTCGACCGCCTGGCCTCGGAAGCGGCCTTCCGCGAGCGCCAGACCATCGCACGCGACCTGCACGACAGCACGATCCAGCCTTATATCGGCCTGCGCCATGCGGTGGCCGCCATTCGCAGCCAGGCCGACGCCAGCAACCCGGTCGGCCCGGAGCTCGACCGCCTGCTGGCCATGTGTTCCGACGTACTGGACGACATGCGCCAGTTCGCCCAGCGCTTCCGCAACGGTCGCCAGGAAGAACCCGAACTGCTGATCGCGCTGCGTCGCCAACTGAACCAGGTACACGCCTTCTACAACGTCGATGTGCAACTGGTGGCAGCCGATGCCCCGCCCATCCACGACCGCATGGCCGCCGAAGTGTTCCAGATCATCACCGAGGGCGTCAACAATATCTGTAAGCACACCCGTGCGCGCTACGCCACCGTGACACTGGGGCAGGAAGAAGGCCAGCTCGCCATCGGCATCGCCAATCCGCGCGAGGCGCGCCACACCCCCCTGCCTTTCGTACCGAAGTCGATTTCGGAACGGGTGCAGGCGCTGGGCGGCAGCCTGGATGTCGAAGCGGCGGGCGAGGAGACCTTGCTGCGCATGCGCCTGCCCCTATGACCTGTTTTCCGGAGTAACGAATGAGCAGCATCCGCATCCTGCTGGTGGATGACCACAAGACCATGCTATGGGGCCTAGAACGCCTGATCGAGGCCGAGTCGCCGGCGCTTGCGCTTGCCGGCAGCGCCGCCGACGCGGCCGAAGCGGCCGCCCTGTGCGCCGCGCTCAAGCCCGATATCGTCCTGCTCGACCTCGACCTGAAAGGCAGCAGTTCGCTCACGCTCCTGCCTGCCCTGCTGGCGGAAGGGGCACGGGTGGTCATCCTGAGCGGGAACCGCGACCAGGCCACGCTGCTGTCGGCCGTGAAACTCGGTGCGCGCGGCGTGGTGGGCAAGGATGCCCCGACCCGCGACGTGCTCGGTGCGATCCGCAAGGTGGCGGGCGGCGGCATCTGGCTCGACCATGACCTGATGCAGTCCATGCTCGGCCAGCTTGCCGCGCCGGCGCCGCGCGCCAACCCCGAAGCTGCCCGCATCGCTTCGCTGACCGCGCGCGAGCGCGAGGTGATCGGCATGATCGTGCAGGGCAAGGGCGCCCTGAACAAGGAACTGGCCGACCGCGCCGCCATCTCCGAGCGCACCCTGCGCAACCACCTGAGCACGATCTATCAGAAACTCGATGTCGCCAACCGACTCGAACTCTACGTCTACGCCACCACTCACGGCCTGGATTAGCCGATCCAGGACAAATGTACCAGGCCTGCCGGCATAAATTCCTACCCCATTCAGGATATTTGACGGATGTTCGGCCTGGCGCCTCCCCGTAGTATGCCATCCGTGCGCTGCGCATCGAATCATGCGGCGCAGCGGCAACTGAACAGGAGCGCAAGTGTACGACGAGGACGATTTCCCGGAACAGCACTACGAACGTACGGGAAGCCCGGCCATGGCGTACGCAGTCCTGGCAGCCCTGGTTGCCGTTGTCGGCGTCATCGCGGCACTGGCCGTATGGACGAGCGCATAAGCCGAGCAAACTCACATTAACTATCTAGGGATTACCATGCAATTCATCAAGAACTTCATCAAGGAAGAAGACGGCGTCACCGCAATCGAGTACGCACTGCTGGGCGCACTGATCGCTGGTGTCATCGCCGTTGCGGTCACCGCACTGGGCACCAACATCAAGACCCTGTTCCAGTCGCTGGCAGACATGATCAAGAACAAAAAAGGCGTCTAAGCGGCACATCCGGCGCTGCGGCGCCGATCAATCCGGAACGGATCGGCCGTTCCGGATTTTTTTTCACCACCGGATTCCATCTTGTCCCTGCTCCCCTTCCTGCTCCTGTTCGCGCTGCTTGCCGCCGCCGTCTGGCATGACGTGCGCGCGCGCCGTATTCCGAACGCCGTGGTCTTTCCCGGCGCGCTGGCGGCGCTGGCCCTGCATGCCCTGCTGCCGGCCGGCGACGGCCTGTTCGGCACGCCGGCGGGGAGCCTGGGCATGCTGTCGGCGCTCGGCGGCCTGGGCCTGGGCCTGGCCTTCCTGCTGCCGATGTATGCGCTGCGCCTGATCGGCGCGGGCGACGTCAAGCTGCTGGCCATGGTCGGCGCCTTTGTCGGCGCCGGCCAGATCCTGAGCATCGCCGTGGCGACCCTCATTGCCGGCGGCGTACTGGCATTGCTGGTCGCCGCCTGGCAGGGCAGCCTGCGCCGCGTGCTCGGCAACGCCTGGGCCATGGCGCTGCACAGCGGCCTGTCGGCGCTCGGCGGCAGCCTTGCCGCCCCGACCGGCGGCACCGGCCGTCTGCCATATGCGGTGGCGATCGCCGCCGCCACGGTTACCTGCGTGCTGTGGCTGCGCACCCATGGAGAACTGCCGCTGTGAGCCCGCATACCGCTGCACCGGCCGCGGCGCGCGCCCCGCGCAGCGTCGAGGAGACCGGCCTGCCTTTCCTGTTCCTGAGCGAGCTGATCGCCAAGGTCCTGTACCGGCGCGGCCAGCTGCGCCTGCCCGAACTGGCCGCGCACCTGAAGCTGGGCGCTGCCGTGATCGATCCGCTGATCGCTTTCCTGCGCGCGGAAAAGCTGTGCGAGATCGCGCGCACCGGCGCCAGCGGCACCGATGCCGATTTGTCCTATACGCTGACCGAGGCCGGGCGCGCGCGCGCCGCCACCGCCCTGGCCCGCAACGCCTATGCCGGCCCGGCGCCGGTCACCCTGGCCGCCTACAACGAACAGGTGCGGGCACAAAGCGTGGCCGGCATGCAGGTCACGCGCGAGGCGATGGCCGCGGCCTTCGCCGGCATCACCGCCAATCCGCATGTGCTGGCCCAGCTCGGCGCGGCCATGAATTCCGGCCGGGCCCTGTTCCTGCACGGCCTGGCCGGCAGCGGCAAGACCTACCTGGCCGAACGCTTGCGCGACCTGCTAACGGGCAGCATCGCCGTGCCGCACGCGCTGATGGTCGACGGCGAGGTGATTCCCTTCTTCGACAGCATGCAGCACGTGCAGGTGGAGGAAGAAACGCCGGCTACCGCCGGGCTGGACCGCGGCAACGCGCCCGACCTGCGCTGGGTGCGCGGCGTGCGCCGTCCGGCGGCGCTGGCCGGCGGCGAGCTCACACTCGACATGCTCGACCTGCGCTTCGACCCGCATACCCGCCTGTACCAGGCGCCGCCGCACCTGAAGTCGAACAATGGCATCTTCGTCATCGACGACCTGGGGCGCCAGCGCTGCACGCCCGAGTCCCTGATGAACCGCTGGATCGTGCCCATGGACCGGAACGTCGATTACCTGAGCCTGCACACCGGCTATACCTTCCAGGTGCCGTTCGACGTGATCGTCGTGTTCTCGTCGAATTTCGTTCCCCAGCGCCTGTCCGACGGCGCCTTCCTGCGCCGGCTCGGCTACAAGATCGAGGTGCCGCCGGCATCGGAGGCCGAGTATGCCCAGCTGTTTCGCCAGGCCTGCGCCGATACCGGCGTGGCCTTCGACAGCGCCGCCTTCGACTACCTGCTGGCCTGCCATGCCGGGCGCGGCGTGCCGCTGCTGGCCTGCTACCCGCGCGACCTGTTGCGCCAGCTGCGCGACCTGGCGCGCTACGAGGACCGGGTCCCGGAACTGAGCCGGGAAGCCCTGGACTGGGCCTGGGACAATTATTTCGTGGCCGGCACCCAGTCCGGCCAGCCCTTGCAGTTCGAACGCCGCGACCGCGGCAAGATGGAGAACCATTGAATGCGTAATTCGAAACCGCTGCTGATCATCGGCCTGGCCCTGTTCCTGGCGCTGGCAGCCGTCCTGGTCGCCGCCAAATGGATGGGCGAACAGGGTGCCGCCGGCACCCGCATCGTCGTCGCCAGCGCCGACATCGGCCAGGGCACGCGCCTGGTCGCGGCCAACCTGCAGTTGCTCGACTGGCCAGCCGGTTCGGTGCCGCCCGGCGCCATTACCGACATCGCCCAGCTCGAGAACCGCATTTCCCGTGCCGACATCGGCCGCGGCGAACCGGTACTCGAGTCGAAGCTGGCCCCGCCCGGTACCACGGGCGGCCTCTCGGCCGTGGTGGCGGCCGGCAAGCGCGCCATGACCGTGCGCGTCAACGACGTGGTCGGCGTGGCCGGCTTCGCCCTGCCCGGCAACTACGTCGACATCCTGGTCAACCTGGAAAGCACGGCGCTCGACAACGGCGCGCGCCAGCCCTCGATCTCGAAGATCGTACTGGAGCGCATCCTGGTGCTGGCCGTGGCCCAGGAATCGAACCGCGACGATACCAAGCCGCGCGTGGTCAATGCCGTGACGCTGGAGCTGGCTCCGGACCAGGTGGAAAAGCTCGATCTCGCGCGCAGCATCGGTTCGCTCTCGCTGGTGCTGCGCAACCAGGTCGATCCGCAGCCGGCCAACACCAGCGGCGCCACCCGCGAATCGGTCCTCGGCCTGCCTGAAGCCAAGCCGGCCCCTGTTGCCGCCGCGGCGCGGCCGGCCCCATCGGCGCCGCGCGCGCCGGCCAGGGCACCGGCGGCGCCGGCCCCGGCCGACAGCGTCCTCGTGATCCGCGGCCTGGATGCCGCCCCGCAAGCACTCAACTGAAGAATACCCGTCCATGAACCTCACCAACAACATGACCCGGCTCGCCTGCGCCCTGGCACTGGCCTTCGGCGCCGGCCACGCCGCTGCCGCCGACTGCATCGACCTGGGCGGCCGCACGGGCGCCAGCGAACGCCTCGACCTGGTGCGCGGCAAATCGGTCCTCAAGCGCTTCTGCAGCCCCGCCAGCCAGGTCACGGTCGGCGCGCCCGAGGTGGCCAACGTGGTGGTGCCGAATGCCAGGGAAGTCGTGATCGTCGCCCGCAGCATCGGCACGACCAACCTGATCGTTTCCGGCCGTGACGGCCGTTCCACCGTGCTCGACCTGAACGTGCGCCTCGACACCGGCGCACTGCGCGCGCAATTCGACAGCCTGTTCCCGGATGAGAAACAGATCCAGGTCGGCAGCAGCGGCAATACCCTGGTGCTGTCGGGCATGGTCAGCGATGCGGCCGTGGCCAGCCAGCTGATGGCGCTGGCCACGGCCTTCCAGAGCGGCACCCCTGCCGCCGGTGCCGCCGCGGCTGGCTCCGGCGCGGCGCCCGCCGCCGCACCCGCCGCCCAGCCGGTCCTCAACATGCTGAGCGTGGCAGCCCCACAGCAGGTGATGCTCGAAGTGAAGATCGCCGAAGTGTCGAAGTCGCTGGTCGACAAGCTCGGCGCCAGCGTCGGCTACCGCAAGATCAGCGGCGGCTGGACCCATGGCCTGCTGTCGAACCTGCTGAGCGGCAGCGCCGGTGTCATCACCGACATCAAGAACAACGGCATGAAGGAGTTCGCCATCGATGGCGAGAACCGCGATGGCCTGGTGAAGATCCTGGCCGAGCCGACCGTGATGGCGGTAAGCGGCCAAGAGGCGAGTTTCCTGGCGGGCGGCAAGATCTTCATCCCCGTCGCGCAGAGTGGCATCGGCGGCGGCAACACGATCACGCTCGAGGAAAGGGAATACGGCGTGGCCGTGAAGTTCACGCCCACCGTGCTGGCGGGAGGACGCATCAACCTGCGCGTGGCGCCGGAAGTATCGGAACTGAACCGCGAAGGCATCGGCATCAGCACGAACGGCTCGGCGAACGCCACGGCGATCCTGCCGGCATTCACGACGCGCCGCGCCACGACCACCGTGCAGCTGCAGGATGGCCAGAGCTTCGCGATCGGCGGCCTGATTCGCAACAACGTCACCAGCAACATCAAGCGCTTCCCGCTGCTGGGCGAAGTGCCGGTGCTCGGCGCCCTGTTCCGCAGCAGCGACTTCCAGAACGACCGCAGCGAACTGGTGTTCATCGTCACGCCGCGTCTGGCCCAGCCGCTGCCGGATGCGCCGCGCCTGCCGACCGACGATTATGTGCAGCCCAGCCGCGCCGAGTTCCTGCTCAATGGCCAGCACGAATCCCAGTCCCCATCCGCCAACACCAAGGGAAAACAATGAAACGCCTCCTGTCCACCATGGCGCCACTCGCGCTTGTGTCGACCCTGGCCGGCTGCGTCGCCGGCACGCCTTCCGCGGGCGGCCAAAGCGTGCGCGCCATCATGGCCAGCCAGGCCATCGCGCCGCAGCCGCAGCGCGCCGCCGGCGCCATCGACGGCGCTGCGGCTGCGGCAGCCTATGCCAACTACCAGGGCTCCTATGTCACGCCGGTGCCGCAAGGCGACAGCCCGACCTTCGGCAGCAGCAAGTAAGGACAATCCGTGAAAATCGCCGTTCTCTCGCGCGATGAGCGCCGCCTCATCGACCTGGCGCGCCAACTGCGCAGCCGCCCCGCTGCCGACGAAGTCGACATGATTGGCGGTACCCCCGCACGCCTGACCACCCTGCCCGACGAGGCCGTGCCCGATGTGCTGGTGGTCGACCAGCCACGCGCCGACGAAGGCGAACTCGACCAGCTCGAGCGCCTCGGCCAGCTGTTCCCCGGCATGTCCTTCATCGTGCTGTCGGGCGACCTGTCGCAGCAGTTCCTGCTGCAGGCCATGCGCGCGGGCGTGCGCGAGGTCCTGCCGGCCATGCCGGAAGCGGCGGTACTCGGGCAGGCGCTCGACCGCATCGCCGACAAGCTGGGCCAGCAGGGCGCCAGCGCCGGCCGGGTGCTGGCCTTCATTTCCTGCAAGGGCGGCAGCGGCTCGACCTTCCTGGCCACCAACCTGGCCTATGCACTGTCCGCCTCCGGCAAGCGGGTCGCCCTGATCGACATGAACCTGCAGTTCGGCGATGCCTCGCTGTTCGTCTCCGACACCAAGCCGCTGGCGACCCTGTCCGACGTGGCCAACCAGATCCACCGCCTCGACCCCTCGTTCCTGGCCTCGAGCATGGTCTCCGTCACCCCGAACTACGGCATCCTGGCGGCGCCGGCCGACCCGGCCCAGGCCAGCGACGTCAAGCCCGAGCACATCGACGCCATCGTCAAGCTGGCGCGCCGCCAGTACGACTTCGTGGTGCTCGACGTCGGCCGCAGCCTCGATCCGGTGAGCATCCGTGCGCTCGACCATGCCGACACGGTCTACCCGGTGCTGCAGATGACGCTGCCCTACATCCGCGACGGCAAGCGCCTGCTCACGGTGTTCCGCAACCTGGACTATGGCAAGGACAAGATCGAACTGATCGTCAACCGCCACGACAAGAACAGCGACATCCGCCTGCGCGACCTCGAGGAAGCCTTCGATACCATCGCCCTGCGCACGATGCCGAACCACTACGACGCGGCCGCGAAGTCGGTCAACCAGGGCGTGCCGGTGACGCGCCTGGTTCCGGACAGCCCGCTGAGCGCGGCGCTGCAGGCGATGGCCGCCGATCTCGGCGGCACCACCGGCGCAGCCGCGCCGGCCGGCCTGATGGCGCGCCTGTTCGGCCGCCGCGCCGCTTGAACCAGGAAACACGCACATGAACCTGCCCGCCTACTCCCTGCGCGAGCGCCTCGGCGGCGGCGCCCCGCGCCCGGCCGCCCAGCGCGGCCCGATCGACAACCGCGCCTACCACCAGCTCAAGGCACGCATCCACGAGGCCTTGCTCGAACGCATCGACCTGGAAAGCATGCAGCGCCTGACCCCGGACCAGATCCGGATCGAACTGCGCTTGCTGGTCGAGCGCCTGCTCGAAGAAGAAATGGTCGTCATCAACGACGCCGAGCGCAAGACCCTGACGCGCGACATCCAGAACGAGATGCTGGGCTTCGGCCCGCTCGAGACCCTGCTCGAGGACCCGACCGTGTCGGACATCCTGGTGAACACGCACAAGCAGGTCTACGTCGAGCGCCGCGGACGCCTGGAACTGACCGACGTCACCTTCAACGACGAGGCCCACCTGATGAAGATCATCGACAAGATCGTCTCGGGCGTGGGCCGCCGCATCGACGAATCGAGCCCGATGGTCGATGCGCGCCTGCCGGACGGCTCGCGCGTGAACGCGATCATCCCGCCGCTGGCGATCGACGGCGCGGTGATGTCGATCCGGCGCTTCTCGGCCGACCCGCTACGCCTGGCCGACCTGGTCTCCTATGGCAGCATGACGGCCGACATGGCCGAGGTGCTGCAGGGCCTGGGCAAAGCCAAGGTGAATATCCTGATCTCGGGCGGCACCGGCTCCGGCAAGACCACCATGCTGAACGTGATCTCGGGCTTCATCAGCCATAACGAGCGCATCGTGACGGTGGAAGACGCGGCCGAGCTGCAGCTGCAGCAGCCGCACGTGGTGCGCCTCGAGACCCGCCCGCCGAACATCGAGGGCAAGGGCGAGGTCACGCAACGCTCGCTGGTGAAGAACTCGCTGCGGATGCGCCCCGACCGCATCATCCTGGGCGAGGTGCGCGGCGCCGAGGCGCTCGACATGCTCGGCGCGATGAACACCGGCCACGAAGGCTCGATGGCGACCATCCACGCCAATACCCCGCGCGACGCCCTCACCCGCCTCGAAAACATGATCAGCATGGCCGCCGGCAATTTGCCGCCAAAGGCCATGCGCCAGCAGATCAGCTCCGCGGTCGGCGTCGTGGTCCAGGTGTCGCGCCTGACCGATGGCAAGCGCAAGGTGCTGTCGATCTCGGAGGTCACGGGCATGGAAGGCGACGTCATCACCATGCAGGAAATCTTCGCCTTCAAGCAGACCGGCGTTGCCGACGACGGCAGCGTGATCGGGCACTTCAGCGCGAGCGGCGTGCGTCCGCGCTTTGCCGAGCGCCTGCGCACCTTCGGCGTGGCCTTGCCTGCCCAGATCTTCGAGCCACGCTAGGACCGGCATGGACACCACCTTCCTCCTGTTTATCGGCCTGCTGTTCGGGGCAGTGATGCTGCTGGTATGGGGCGCTGCCAGCGCCTGGCAGGCGCACCGCAGTCTGGAAGCCGGACGCGTCGAGCGCCGCTTGCGCGACATCATCGGCGGCGACGCCCGCGCTTCCGACGTCACCATCGTCAAGGAGCGCCGTCTCAGCGCCAACCCCGAACTCGACCGCGTGCTGCGCCGGCTGCCGGCCATCGGGCGGCTCGACCGCATGCTGGTGCAGGCCGGCGCGCGCTACCTGGCCGAGCGCCTGCTCCTGCTGTGCGCGGGCGGCTTCGTGCTGGGCCTGGTGCTGGCCTCGCTCGCGGGCCTGCCGGGCCTGGCGGTCCTGGCGTGCGCGTTCGGCGCCGCCGGCCTGCCGCTGCTGAACCTGGTGCGTGCGCGGCAGGCCAGGCTGGAAAAGTTCGAACGCCAGCTGCCCGACGCGCTGGACATGATGAGCCGCGCCCTGCGCGCCGGCCACGCCTTCCCGACCGCGCTCAAGCTTGTCTGCGACGAAACCGCCGCGCCGCTCGGCGAGGAATTCAAGACCGCCTTCGACGAGGTCAACTTTGGCGTTGCCATGGGCGACGCCCTGAACAACCTGGCCCAGCGCGTGCCGAGCATGGACTTGCAGTATTTCGTCGTGGCGGTCCTGATCCAGCGCGAAACCGGCGGCAACCTGACCGAACTGCTGGCGTCGATCAGCTCGATCGTGCGCGGGCGCCAGAAGCTGGCCGGACAAGTGCGCGTGCTGTCGGCCGAGGGCCGCATGTCGGCCTGGGTGCTGTGCCTGCTGCCCTTCGGCGCCGGCGCCATGATGTACGCGGCCAATCCCGAGATGATGGGCATGCTGGTCACCGAGTCCGGCGGACGCAAGATGCTTGGCGCAGCGGCGCTGATGATGGTATTGGGCGTGCTGGCGATCCGCAAGATCGTCCGCATCCGACTGTAAGGAAGCACGATGAGTACTAAACAGATCTTGATCCTGGCCGTGACCTTCGTGCTGGTGTTTGGCGTGGCCGCGCTGGCCCTGGTGCTGCTCATGCGCGACCCGCTCAAGGCACGCCTGTCCACCCTGGCCGAACCTGACGCGCGCCAGGCCGAGCAGGGCGTCAGTTGGATGCAGCGCCTGGCACGGCTGGTGCGGCCCCTGGCCGACCTGTCCGTGCCGGCCGAAGGCTGGGAGAATTCTCCGATGCGCCTGCGTTTCATTCACGCCGGCTGGCGCGCACCCGCCATTCCTGGCATGTTCCACGCTGGCAAGACCATGCTGACCCTGGGCTTGCCGATGCTCGCCTACCTGCTGCTGCGCCACGACCCCGAGCGCAGCGCGGCAGTCACTTTCCTGTGGTTGGTCAGCGCCGCTGCCTGCGGCTACTATCTGCCAGATGTTTTTCTCAAACGCAAAATCTTCTTGCGCCAGCGCGAGATCTTCGAGACCTTTCCCGATGCCCTGGACCTCATGACGGTATGCGTGGAAGCCGGCCTGGCGATGGATGCGGCGCTGGCCCGGGTCGGCACCGAGATGGGGCGGAAAAGCCCGGTGCTGGCCGAAGAACTGCAACTCGTGACGCTGGAACTGCGCGCCGGGGGCGCCAAGGACAAGGCCTTGCGCAACCTGGCGCTGCGTACCGGCGTCGAGGACGTGGATGCGTTGGTCAAGATGCTGATCCAGGCCGAGCGTTTCGGCACCAGCGTCGCCAGCGCGCTGCGCATCCAGTCCGAGCAACTGCGCACGCGGCGGCGCCAGATCGTTGAAGAAAATGCGGCAAAGATTGCCACGAAATTGCTCTTCCCGCTGATTTTCTTTATCTTCCCCGCCCTGCTCGTGGTGCTGCTCGGCCCCTCGATGTTGCAGATCATGCGCGTCGTGATGCCTGCTGCCGGAGCGCCGTAACAAGAACCCGTCCCGGCTGGCGCGTCTCATGTATCAGCTTTTTTACAAATCAGCCCAAGCTTGCTCGAAAGATACGATTAGAATACTTTCTCCAAAATCCATCATAAAAACAGGGGAAACATGATCCGTTTGCCATTCGCGCTGGCTGCGCTATGCCTCGGCGCGTCCGCCTTTGCGGCCGAACCTTTCGACGACAAGTTCCGCCAGCTCGACGAGCTGCTGCCGACCGCAACGACGATCCGCACCGCCTCCGGCGCCCCCGGCCACGCCTACTGGCAGCAGCGCGCCGACTACACGATCCGCGCCACGCTCGACGAAGCGAACCGCGCGATCAGCGCTGCCGAAACGATCACCTACCACAACAATTCCCCGGATACGCTGAATTACCTGTGGCTGCAGCTCGACCAGAACATCTACAAGTCCGACTCCGGCGCACGCCGCTCGGCCACCGTGGTCTCGCGCGAGGCCTGGGCCAAGCCGCGCAGCCCGGAAGAAGGCATGAAGTTCGACGCCCTGCGCACGACCTTCGAGGGCCTGAGCTTCGACGGCGGCTTCAAGATCACCGGCGTCAAGGCCGGCGGCCGCCAGCTGG
Source organism: Massilia sp. BAP21 (assembly GCF_057801335.1). Classification (NCBI taxonomy): domain Bacteria; kingdom Pseudomonadati; phylum Pseudomonadota; class Betaproteobacteria; order Burkholderiales; family Oxalobacteraceae; genus Massilia; species Massilia sp. BAP21. The sequence goes on along the minus strand of NZ_CM173596.1, from coordinate 2,976,556 downwards.
CCCACACCATCAACGGCACGATGATGCGCATCGACTTGCCGACGCCGCTGAAACCGGGCCAGCGCTTCAGTTTCGACGTCGAGTGGAACTACAAGATCAACGAGCAGAAGGTGCTCGGCGGCCGCTCGGGCTTTGAAAAGTTCGACGAAGACAAGAACGACCTGTTCGAGATCGCCCAGTGGTTCCCGCGCATGGCGGCCTACTACGACGTGTACGGCTGGCAGCACAAGCAGTTCCTCGGCGCCGGCGAATTCACGCTCGAATTCGGCGACTACGACGTCGAGCTGACGGTGCCGGCCGACCACATCGTGGCCTCGACCGGGGTGCTGCAGAACCCGGGCGCGGTGCTGACCGCCGCCCAGCGCGACCGCCTGGCGAAAGCGAAGAATTCGAAGAAGCCGGTGGTCATCGTGACCCAGGCCGAGGCCGAAGCGGCCGAAAAGACCAGGGCCAGCGGCACCAAGACCTGGCGCTTCAAGGCGAAGAACGTGCGCGACTTCGCGTTTGCCTCGAGCCGCAAGTTCATCTGGGACGCCCAGGGCATGAAGAGCGGCGACCTTGATGTGATGGCGATGTCCTACTATCCGAAGGAAGGCAATCCGCTGTGGGAGAAGTATTCGACCCAGGCCATCGTCCACACCATCGAGCAGTACAACAAGTATTCCTTCGACTACCCCTACCCGACCGCGATTTCCGTGAACGGCCCGGTGGGCGGCATGGAATACCCGATGATCTCGTTCAACGGCCCGCGTCCGACCAAGGACAAGAAGACCGGCGAAGTCACCTACTCGAAGCGCACCAAGTATGGCCTGATCGGCGTGATCATCCATGAAGTGGGCCACAACTACTTCCCGATGATCGTCAACTCCGACGAGCGCCAGTGGACCTGGATGGACGAGGGCCTGAACTCCTTCGTGCAGACCCTGGCCCAGGAAGCCTGGGAAGAGCAGTGGCCGGAAATGCGCGGCGAACCGCGCCTGATCACCGACTACATGAAGAGCCGCAACCAGGTGCCGATCATGACCAATTCGGAGTCGGTCCTGCAGTTCGGGAACAACGCCTATGCCAAGCCGGCCGCCGCCCTGACCGTGCTGCGCGAAACGGTGCTGGGCCGCGAACTGTTCGACTTCGCCTTCCAGGAATACGCGCGCCGCTGGAAATTCAAGCGCCCGACCCCGGCCGACTTCTTCCGCACCATGGAAGATGCCTCGGGCACGGACCTCGACTGGTTCTGGCGCGGCTGGTTCTACACCACCGACCCGGTTGATGTGAGCATCGACGGCATCAGCGAATACACGGTCAGCTCGCAGAATCCGGAAATCGAAAAGGCCTGGCGCCGCAAACTGCGCGATGCCGAGCCGACCTCGCTCACCGACCAGCGCAACAAGGGCATGCCGCGCCGCGTCGATGCGCATCCCGAGCTGAAGGACTTCTACAACGAGCACGACGACTTCACCGTCACGAATGCCGACCGCAATAAATTTAACGAACAGCAGGACAAGCTGGAAGACTGGGAAAAGGCGCTCCTGTCCTCGGGCAAGCATTTGTACCTGGTGGACTTCACCAACGTCGGCGGGCTGGTGACGCCGCTGGTGCTGGAGATCCAGCTCGCGAGCGGCAAGAAGTATATCGAGCGCATTCCGGCCGAAGTGTGGCGTTATTCGCCGAAGAAGATCACGAAACTGATCGTCACCGACGAACCGATGACGGGCCTGGTGCAGGACCCGTACTGGGAAACCGCCGACATCGACCAGAGCAACAACGCCTGGCCACGCAAGCTGACCCCGTCGCGCCTGGAACTGTTCAAGACCGAACGCGGTGGCAATGACCTGATGAAGGACTTCAATACCAAGCTGAAGACGGAGGAAGAGAAGGACGCCGCTGCCAAGGAAGAGCCGAAGAAGGAGACGGTGCCGCCGGTGCAGTGACCGGGTTGTTGGCAGATGCGGGCCGCAGGTTGTACTCGGGCCGCGAACCTTGACCCGTACGGTGGGCACTCCGTGCCCACGCGGTACGCACGGTTCCGCGAGCCCGCTGCCGCAAGGTGTCGCTCGAAACGCTTGCAACGGCCTGCGGCCCTGCTTGATGTTTCGAGCGAATCATCACCGCCAACACAAACATCACATGTACGTAACCGCGTGGGCACGGAGTGCCCACCGTACGATCCAAGCCGGTGGTCGCGCATAGAGCGCGGCCACCGGTTGTTTTGTTTTAAACGAAGCGACATATTCATGAACATGAAACACCTCGCGCACACCATCGCGCTGACCTTGGCCCTGTCCACTTCCGCCCACGCCGCCGACCCGTTCGACGACAAGTTCCGCCAGCTCGACGAGCTGCTGCCGACGCCCACCACCACCCGCACCGCCTCCGGCGCCCCGGGCCACGCCTACTGGCAGCAGCGCGCCGACTACAAGCTGCGCGCCACGCTCGACGAAGCGAAACGCGCGGTCACCGGCGCCGGCACCGTCACCTACCACAACAACTCGCCGGACACCCTGCACTATTTGTGGGTCCAGCTGGACCAGAACATGTTCCGCGGCGACTCGGACAACCGCAACATCTCGACCATTCCCTCGCGCGATGCCTGGCAAAAGGGCGGCGCCGAAGGCGTGAAGTTCGACGCCATCCGCTTCGCCTACGAGAGCCGCGCCTTTGACGGCGGTTTCAAGATCGGCAGCGTCAAGTCCGGCGACGGCCGTCCCCTGCACTACGCGATCAACAAGACCATGATGCGCATCGACCTGCCCCAGCCCCTGAAGCCGGGCGCCAAGGTGTCGTTCGCCATGGAGTGGAGCTTCAACATCCCCGAAGCGAGCGTGATCGGCCGCCGCATGGGCTTCGAGCGCTTCGACAAGGAAGACAAGAACGATTTGTTCGAAATCGCGCAGTGGTTCCCGCGCATGGCCGCCTACTACGACGTGGCCGGCTGGCAGAACAAGCAGTACCTGGGCGACGGCGAATTCACGCTGGAGTTCGGCGACTACGACGTCGAGATCACGGTCCCGGCCGACCACATCGTCGCCTCCACCGGCGAGCTGCAGAACGCCGGCGAGGTGCTCACCGCCGCCCAGCGCGACCGTCTGAAGCAGGCGCGCACGGCGAAGAAGCCGGTCCTGATCGTGACCCAGGCCGAAGCCGAAGCCAACGAGAAGCAGCGCACCGGCACGATGAAAACCTGGCGCTTCAAGGCCCAGAACGTGCGCGACTTCGCCTTTGCCTCGAGCCGCAAGTTCATCTGGGACGCCCAGGGCATGAAGAGTGGCGACAAGGACGTGCTGGCCATGTCCTACTATCCGAAGGAAGGCAATCCGCTGTGGGAGCAGTACTCGACCCAGGCGATCATCCACACCATCGAGCAGTACAACAAGTATTCCTTCGATTATCCGTATCCGGTGGCGATTTCGGTGAACGGCCCGATCGGCGGCATGGAGTACCCGATGATCTCGTTCAACGGCCCGCGTCCGACCAAGGACAAGAAGACCGGCGAGATCACCTATTCGAAGGCAACCAAGTATGGCCTGATCAGCGTGATCATCCACGAGGTCGGCCACAACTACTACCCGATGATCGTCAACTCCGACGAGCGCCAGTGGACCTGGATGGACGAAGGCCTGAACTCCTTCCTGCAGTACCTGGCCGAAAACGCCTGGGAAGAAAACTATCCGGCGCGCCGCGGCGATCCGCGCGACATCACCGACTACATGAAGAGCCGTAACCAGACCCCGATCATGACGAATTCGGAGTCGGTGCTGCAGCGCGGCCCGAACGCCTATGCCAAGCCGGCCACCGCCCTGAACATCCTGCGCGAGACGGTGCTCGGCCGCGAGCTGTTCGACTTCGCCTTCAAGGAATACGGCCGCCGCTGGAAGTTCAAGCGCCCGACCCCGGCGGACCTCTTCCGCACCATGGAAGACGCCTCGGGCACGGACCTCGACTGGTTCTGGCGTGGCTGGTTCTACACCACCGATGCGGTGGACGTGAGCGTGGACGGCATCAGCGAGTACACGGTCAGCACCCAGAATCCGGACATCGAAAAGGCCTGGCGCCGCAAGCTGCGCGATGCCGAACCGGCTTCGCTCACCGAGCAGCGCAACAAGGGCATGCCGCGCCGCGTGGACGCGCACCCCGAGCTGAAGGATTTCTATAACGCGCACGACGACTTCACCGTCACGAACGCCGACCGCAACAAGTTCAACGAGTCGCAAGAGAAGCTGGAAGACTGGGAAAAGGCGCTTCTGTCCTCGGGCAAGCACCTGTACCTGGTGGACTTCACCAACGTTGGCGGGCTGGTGACGCCGCTGGTGCTGGAAATCCAGCTCGCGAGCGGCAAGAAGACCATCGAGCGCATTCCGGCCGAAGTCTGGCGCTACTCGCCGAAGAAGATCACCAAGCTGATCGTCACCGACGAGCCGATGGTGGGCCTGACGCAGGACCCGTTCTGGGAGACGGCCGACATCAACGTCGACAACAACGCCTGGCCGCGCAAGGTAAATCCGTCGCGCCTGGAGCTGTTCAAGACCAACCGCAGCGGGACGGACCTGATGAAGGACTACAATACGCCGCTGAAGACAAAGGCGGCGCCGGCGAATGGCGCGCCTGAGACGCCAAAGGCCGCGCAATGATGAAACGCTTGAAGATGCTGCTGTGCGCCGTGCTGCTGTGCGCCGGCACGGCGGCGTCGGCGCACCGCTTCCACGCGGGCATCGCCGACGTGTCGTTCAACGCCCGCACCGGCAGCACCGAGATCGTGCACACCTACATGGCGCACGACATCGACGCCCTGCTGGCCAACATGTACGGGCGCCAGTTCGACCTGACCGAACCCGACGACCAGGAAGTGCTGCGCAAGTACATCGAGTCGCGCTTCTGGGTGCTGGGCCAGGACAAGTCGCGCCTGCGCGTGCGCTGGGTCGGCGTGTCGGCCGACGCCGAGCGCGTCACGGTCTACCAGGAGATCGAAAAGACGCCGTTGTGGAAGGCCGGCGCCATCCACAACGCGGTGCTGGTCGACTTCCTGCCCGACCAGGTGAACACCGTGAACCTCAACGACGGCAATGCCGTGCGCACCCTGACCTTCGACCGCGCCAACCCCGACCAGGCCACCCGCTGACACCATGACCAGGCTGCGTCCCTTGCCGTGCGCGCTGGCCGCGCTCCTCGTCCACCATGCCGCCCAGGCCGACGACCTGGTGCTGCAGCGCGTGCTGGTCGAAGGCTCGCGCATGAGCCAGCTCGGCATCGCCGACTCGGCGAATGCCGGCACCGTCGGCCAGAAGGAACTGGCGGCGCGCACCGCCTACCGCCCCGGCGAAATGCTGGAGGCGATGCCGGGCCTGATCGCCAGCCAGCACAGCGGCGAGGGCAAGGCCAACCAGTTCTACCTGCGCGGCTTCAACCTCGACCACGGCACCGACCTGGCGACCTCGCTCGACGGCATGCCGGTCAATCAGCGCAGTCATGCCCACGGCCAGGGCTGGACCGACGTGAATTTCCTGGTCCCGGAACTGGTCGCCCGCCTCGACTACCGCAAGGGCCCCTACTCGGCGCGCGACGGCGATTTTTCCTCGGCCGGCAGCGCCCAGGTCAGCTATGCCAACCGCCTGGTGAAGAACATCGCCAGCCTCACGCTGGGCCAGGATGGTTTTGCGCGCGGCATGCTGGCCGCGTCGCCGGAAGTGGCCGGCGGCACCCTGCTGTATGCGCTCGAAATCATGAAGAACGACGGCCCGTGGACGCGCCCGGACGACTACCGCAAGACGAATGCCGTGCTGCGCTACAGCCGCGGCTTCGCCAACAACGGCTGGAGCGTGACGGCGATGAGCTACCGCGGCCGCTGGAACGCAACGGACCAGGTTCCGCTGCGCGCAGTGGAAGACGGCAGGATCGGCCGCTTCGATGCCATCGACGACACCGATGGCGGCAATGCGCGCCGCTACAGCCTGTCCGGCATCTGGCGCCAGACCGACGCCGATTCGGCCTCGAAGCTCAGCGCCTGGGTGATCCGCAACCAGCTCGATTTGTACTCGAACTTCACGTACTTCATGAACGACCCGGTGAACGGCGACCAGTTCGCCCAGCCGGACCGGCGCGTCACGGGCGGCGTGGACGCCACCCAGACCTGGCACGTGCACCGCGGCGACCGCATCGCCTCCGACCTGACGGTGGGCGCGCGCCTCCAGAACGACAACATCTTCAACGGACTGTACGACACGCGCGCACGCCGGCGCCTGAACACCACGCGCGAAGACCATATCGTCGAGACCAGCGGCGCCCTGTTCGTCGAAAGCGCCACGCGCTGGGGCGAGATGGTGCGCACCGTGGCCGGCCTGCGCGCCGACCGCTACCGCTTCGACGTGCGCAGCGACCGCATCGAGAACAGCGGCCGTACGCATGACACCCAGGTCAGCCCCTCGTTCAGCCTGATCCTGGCGCCCTTCGAGTCGACCGAGTTCTACGCCAACTACGGCCACGGCTTCCACAGCAACGACGCACGCGGCACGGTGGCCGGCATCGACCCGGCCACGCTCGAACCGGTGGGACGCGCGCCGGGACTGGCGCGTTCGCGCGGCATGGAACTGGGCCTGCGCACCGAAGCGATCCCGAAGATGCAGACAGCGGTGTCGCTGTACCGCCTCGACTTCGACTCCGAACTCACCTACATCGGCGACGCCGGCATGACCGAAGCCGGCGACGCCAGCCGCCGCTACGGCATCGAGTTCTCGAACTACTGGCGGCCCCTGGCCTGGCTGGGCGTGGACTTCGACGCCGCATTTGCCCGTGCGCGCTACCGCGGCGCCGCGCCGGGCGAAACCAGGATTCCCGGCGCGGTCGAGGGCGTGGGCCAGCTGGCTCTCACTGTCGACAAGCTCGGCCCCTGGTCGGGCGCGCTGCGCCTGCGCTACTTCGGCCCGCGTCCGCTCATCGAGGACAACAGCGTGCGCTCGCATGCCAGCACCACGCTGAACGGCCGCATCGGCTACCGCATCGGCAAGGACCTGCAGGTGGAACTGGAAGGCTTCAATCTCGGCAACCGGCGCGCCTCGGCCATCGACTACTACTATGCGTCGCAGCTGGCGGGCGAGGCGGCGCCGGCCGACGACATCCACTTCCACCCGATCGAGCCGCGTTCGTTCCGCATCACGCTGAACAAGACCTGGTAACGAGACCTGGGAACAACAAGCGGCTTGACCGGGAGAAGGAGCCCGGGCCGCCCTTCACTGCCCGCTGCGAAAGGTGCTACGCTACCGGGCATGATGACCTCCGAACCACCCTACACCGACCCTTCCCGCCTCGTCGAGGCTTTGCGCGGCGACGGCTACGCGCTCGTGCGCCCGGCCGACGTGGCGCGCCTGGCCGGCTGCACGCTGGCTGAGCTGCAGGCGCTGGCGCCGAGCTGGGACCACCTCGAACTCGACAACTACCTGAAGGACGGCGGCCGCTACCGGCGCCGCCGCCACTCCTGCTTCGTCGACAGCGGCGCCGCGCTCGAACAGACCGCGCACCGCGCGCACTGGCAGCCGGTCGAGTACAACGCCCTGCACGGCGGCATGCACCGTTTGTTCGAACCGATCGAAGACGACACCATCGCCCAGCCGTCCTGGGGGCGCCTGCTGCGCGCGCTCGGCGCCGTGTGCTCCGACGTGAAGGGCGCCCAGCCCTGGTACGTGGAAGCCCACCAGTTCCGCATCGACACCGCCGACGGCATCGGCCGCCCCACGCCGGAAGGCGCGCACCGCGACGGCGTCGATTACGTGGCGGTGATCTTGATCGACCGCGCCGGCATCAAGGGCGGCGAGACGCGCGTGTTCGAAGCGAACGGGCCGCGCGGACAGCGCTTCACCATGACCGAACCGTGGACCATGCTGCTGCTGGACGACGCGGCCGTGATCCACGAGTCGACGCCGATCCAGCCGCTGGGCGAACATGGGCACCGCGATACGCTGGTGCTGACCTGGCGTGCGGGGAGTTTCCAGGGCGAGGGCGTCGAGTAACGCAAAAGCCGGCATGCATCCGCGGCGCTGACCGTACGGTGGGGTGTTTGAGGCTGGGGGCCTCAAACACGTGCCCACGCGGTTACGTGCCCATGCTTGCACTGCATGCGGCGACTCATCGCCCGATGACATGGAGCCTGGCCTGCGGCCAGGCCGGTCCGTAGGGTGGGCACCCCGTGCCCACGCGGTTACGTGCCCATGCTTGCACTACGTGCGGTGACTCGTCGCCCGCTGACGCGGAGCCCGGCCCTATCGCCATGCAAGGCTTTCCGTCCATCTCATATGGGCACGAGCGACACCTCGCCGCCAACGACTCGCGGACCCGTGCGTACCGCGTGGGCACGGAGTGCCTTGCGCGGCCCGGCCCACCCTACAGTAAAGCCATCAGCCAAAAAAAACGCCCGAGTACCTTGCGGTACCGGGCGGTAATCCAGTATTCGGAGAAAACTGGAGGAGACAGTTCCAATATAACGCGGTTTATTGTGCACCGCAATACGGTAAAACTACGGTATCAATACCGTATCTCCTCTCGGTAATCAACTCCCTTCTGCTGCCCCGGCACCACTTCGACAAGGATTTATGCCGCAGCGCATCATCAGGGTGCGTGTGCGGCGTGAATTGCACCGTTATGGTGCAACGTATCCCTTAACTCTTCTTTCCATCCTCTGCCGGCGCGATCTGCGTAGCCATCGGTCGGCAAGGCGGCTCGGGATTTTTTTTCGTCTCCTGCGCCTCCTGGCGCGCATTCACCGCCGCCATCCTCCGCGAAGAAGCCGACTCCACATGCGAAGGCAGCTTGTTCACCGGCGCTACGGTCCCGCGCTCCGGCATGGGCTGGGTGCCGGCGCGGGGCGGCAGGGCGGCCGAGGCAGGTGCGTCGGCTTGCGGCGCGGCGCGGCAGGGCGGATCGGCAGGCGGCGCGGTGTGCTGGGCCACGGCGTGCAGCGGCAGCGCACAGGACAGGGCCGCGAACGACAGGAATCGTTTCATCTCCACCTCCATCGCAAAAAACCCATTGTAACGGGATTAGAGGCAGGACTCGAACGCGAGCGGAAACGCCTTGCCTTTGCGATAAACTGCTTCGATATTGCCGGCAGCGGCCCAGCAGACATGGAAACCAAGCACATGCGATTCACGACTTCCCGCCTCCCCCTGCGTGCCGGCTCGGCCGCGCTGATCGTCCTGGCCCTGGCCGGCTGCGGCCGCGATGCCGGCGACAAGCAGAAGGACACCCCGGCCACGCCGGCACTGACCGTCACCACCGCGCGCCCCGCGACCGCCGAGCTGCCGCTGCGCCTGGGCGCCAACGGCAACGTGGCCGCCTGGCAGGAAGCGGTGATCGGCAGCGAGTCGAACGGCCTGCGCCTGACGGAGGTACGCGTGAACGTGGGCGACGTGGTGAAAAAGGGCGACGTGCTGGCCGTGTTCTCGGCCGATACCGTGAACGCCGACGTCGCCCAGGCGCGCGCGGCGCTGCAGGAAGCACAGGCGAACGCCGAGGAAGCCGCGGCCAATGCGCGCCGCGGCGAAGCCCTGCGCAGCTCGGGCGCGATGAGCGAGCAGCAGGTGGCGCAATACCTCACCGCCGCGAACACCGCCACCGCGCGCGTGGCTGCGGCGCGCGCCACCCTCACCCAGCAACAGCTGCGCCTGAAGTACGCCACCGTGGTGGCGCCCGACAGCGGCGTGATCTCGGCGCGCAATGCCACCGTGGGCGCCGTGGTCGGCGCCGGCACGGAGCTGTTCCGCCTGATCCGCCAGGGCCGGCTGGAATGGCGCGCCGAAGTCACGGCGGCCGACATCGACCGCATCAAGCCCGGCACGCGCGCCGTCGTCAAGGCCGCCAACGGCAGCGAAGTGGCAGGCAAGGTGCGCATGATCGCGCCGACCGTCGACGCGCAGACGCGCACCGCCCTGGTCTACGTCGACTTGCCGCCGGCCATGAGCAGCACCGCGCCGCTGAAGGCTGGCATGTTCGCCGGCGGCGAATTCGAGATGGGCGCCTCGAACGCGCTGACCGTGCCGCAGCAGGCGATCGCCGTGCGCGACGGTTTCAATTACGTGTTCCGCCTGAATGTGGACAGCCGCGTGAGCCAGCAAAAGATCACGACCGGGCGCCGCCTGGGCGAGCGCATCGAGGTGCTGGGCGGGCTGGCGCCGGACGCGCAGATCGTGGTCAGCGGCGCCGGTTTCCTGAACGATGGTGACTTGGTACGCAATGTCCAGGCGCCTGGAAAGGCGCCGGCGGCGAATGCACCGGCGACGGTAACGCCGGGCGCCGCCCCGGCAAACGCTCCGGCCGGCATCGTATCCGGTACTGCAGCCGGTACTGCCGCCGGCGGCGCTGCGCGCTGAGGGGCCATCGATGAATTTCTCCGCCCTCTCGATCCGCAACCCGATCCCGGCGATCCTGCTGTTCGCCCTGCTCACGCTGGCCGGCCTGCTCGCCTTCAAATCGAACAAGATCCAGTTCTTCCCCGATATCGAACTGCCGATCGTGACCGTCACCGCCACCCTCGACGGCGCCGCGCCGGCCCAGCTGGAAACCGAGGTCGCGCGCAAGATCGAGGATTCGGTCGCCACGCTGCAAGGCGTGAAGAACATCTACACGCGCGTGCTCGATGGCGTGGCCACGGTCACCGTCGAATTCATCCTCGATAAAAACCTGTCGGACGCGGTGAACGACGTGCGCGACGCCGTCTCCCAGGTGCGCGCCGACATGCCGGCCGAGATGCGCGAGCCGAGCGTGACCAAGACCGCCACCGCCGGCCGCGCGGTGCTCACCTTTACTGCCACCGCCAAGCCCGGTGCAGGGGGAGAAAAAGGCGCGCTGGACGACCAGGAACTGAGCTGGTTCGTCGACAATGCCGTATCGAAACGCCTGCTGAGCGTACCCGGCATGGGCGCCGTGAAACGCATCGGCGGCGTCGACCGCGAGATCCGCGTCGAACTCGACGACGCGCGCATGGCGGCGCTGCGCGTCTCGGCCCTGGACGTGTCGCGCCAGCTGCGCAACGTGCAGCGCGAGGCGCCGGGCGGTCGCGGCGACGTCAGCGGCGCCGAGCAATCGGTGCGCACCCTGGCCACCGTCGGCAGCGCCCAGGAACTGGCGCGCATGGACATCCCTCTTCCCGACGGCCGCCGCGTGCGCCTCGATGAAGTGGCAAAGGTGATCGACACCGTCAGCGAGCCGCGCGCGCTGGCCGAGCAGGACGGGCGCCGCGTGATCGGCTTCGAGGTGTTCCGCACGCGCGGTGCCAGCGAAACCGAGGTGGCCGAAGGCGCGCGCCAGGCCGTGGCCGACCTGCAGAAGGCGCACCCGAACGTGATCATCAAGGAAGTGGTCGACAACGCCGAGCCGGTGCAGGAAAACTTCGACGCTTCGATGGAGATGCTGTACGAAGGCGCGGTGCTGGCCGTGCTGGTGGTGTGGTGGTTCCTGCGCGACTGGCGCGCGACCCTGGTGGCCGCTGCCGCGCTGCCGCTGTCCGTGATTCCCGCCTTCCTCGGCCAGTACCTGTTCGGCTACACGCTGAACATGGTGACCCTGCTGTCGCTGGCCCTGGTGGTCGGCGTGCTGGTGGACGATGCCATCGTCGAGATCGAGAACATCGCGCGCCACCTGCAGATGGGTAAATCGCCGATGCAGGCGGCGCTGGAGGCGGCCGACGAAATCGGCATGGCGGTGATCGCCACCACCTTCTCGCTGGTGGCGGTGTTCCTGCCGACCGCCTTCATGGGCGGGATTCCGGGCCGCTTCTTCAAGCAGTTCGGCTGGACCGCGGTGCTGGCGATCCTGGCTTCGCTGGTGGTGGCGCGTTTGCTCACGCCGATGATGGCGGCCTACATCCTGAAGCCCGCCAAGCAGCACGAGCAGAAGGACGGGCGGCTGATGCGCCGCTACATGGGCGCCATGCAGTGGTGCCTGCGGCACCGCGGCTTGACCGCACTTGCCACCGCCGTGTTCTTCGTTGCCTCGATTGCCCTGGTGCCGCTGCTGCCCACAGGCTTCGTGCCGGCGGCCGACCGTGGCCAGACACTGATCAACGTCGAGCTGCCACCGGGTGCGACCCTGGCGCAGACGCACGCGGTGGCCGAGCAGGCGCGCCTGGCAACGATGCGCGTGCCGGGCGTGACCGGCGTGTTCTCTTCGATTGGCGGCGGCTCCAGCGGCGACGCCTTTGCACCCGGCGCGGCGGCCGAGGCGCGGCGCGCTGTGCTGACCGTGACCACCGTGCACCGCAGCGACCGCGACGACAAGCTCGATGTGCTGGAGCGCCGGATGCGGACGGAATTGTCCGCCATCCCCGGCGCGCGCTTCACCGTCGGCCAGGCCGACACCGGCAGCAAGATGCAGCTGGTGCTCAGGAGCGAGGACCCCGTCGCGCTGGCCGCCGCCGCCCAGCGCGCGGAACGCGACCTGCGTACGCTGCAGGGCATCGGCAACGTCAGCTCCAGCGCCTCGCTGGTGCGTCCGGAAATCATCGTGCGTCCCGACTTTGCGCGCGCCGCCGACCTGGGCGTGACGGCGGCAGCGATTGGCGAAACAGTGCGCGTGGCCACTGCCGGCGACTATGAACAGTCGCTGGCGAAGATGAACCTGTCCGAACGCCAGGTGCCGATCCGCGTCAAGTTGCCGGACGCGGTGCGCGCCGACCTCGACGCCATCGGGCGCCTGACGGTACCCGGCAAGAACGGTCCCGTGCTGCTGGCCAGCGTGGCGAGCATCACCATGGAAAGCGGCCCGGCCCAGATCGACCGCCTGAACCGCAGCCGCAACGTGACGCTCGACGTGGAGCTGTCGGGCCGCTCGCTGGGCGAAGTGAATGCTGAGGCGCGCGCCCTGCCCGCCTTTAACACGCTGCCCGCTTCGGTGACGATTGCGGAACTCGGCGACGCCCAGGAAATGCAGGCGCTGTTCGCCAGTTTCGGCATCGCCATGACCATTGGCGTGCTGTGCATCTACGGCGTGCTGGTGCTGCTGTTTGCCGACTTCATGCAGCCGCTGACGATTTTGGCGGCGCTGCCGCTGTCGATCGGCGGCGCGTTTGTCGCCCTGCTGTTGACGAACAGCGCGCTGTCGATGCCGACCATGATCGGCCTGATCATGCTGATGGGGATAGTGACCAAGAACTCGATCCTGCTGGTGGACTACGCGATCCTGGCGCGCAAGGCCGGCATGGACCGCTTCGATGCCCTGGTCGACGCCTGCCACAAGCGCTCGCGGCCCATCATCATGACCACGATTGCGATGGGCGCCGGCATGCTGCCGCTGGCCATGGGCCTGTCGGGCGACCCGAGCTTCCGCGCGCCGATGGCGATTGCCGTGATCGGCGGGCTGATCACCTCGACCCTGCTCAGCCTGCTGGTGGTACCGGCCGTGTTCACCTATGTGGACGACTTCAAGAACCTGATGTGGCGCGGCGTGAACCGGGCGCGCAGGCATCCGCACGAGGAGCCGGCAAAAGTGAGCGAGCCGACAGCGATGAAGTAAAGGTGCCGCCTTGGCCACGAACGGGCGCGGCGCCGGTCGTTTCGTAGGGTGGAAGGCTCGACCCGGGTGCCCGACCCTATGCAGCGTTGGCGCCTTCCACGCGTTCAAGCGGCGTTCGATATGCCCCGCCGGCCCGCCAGCACCGCCTGAACGCGTGGACGGCGCACAAGCCGGAGAGCGATCACCATCCCGGGTGGAGCCGGCCACCCTACGCACAATCGGAACAATAACGCCGGCATGTGCCGGCGTTATTGTTCCAGGGTGCTGCTATTTAATACAATGTGCTGTTAGAAGATGATCGCGAGCAGGATGATGATCGGGATCGGTACGCCCAGCAGCCAGAGTAGTATCGAACGCATGGTGTGCTCCCTTCTGATTGGTTGAATGCGGCGCTCAGGCGTCGCGCAGGCGGCCGCCGATCGTGGCGCACCAGCTGGCAACGAAGGCGCCGATGAACAGGGCCACGGTCAGCCACAATGCCGTGCCGGCCGCTGCCTTGCGGGCCTTGTCGGCGGCCTCTTTTGCTGTCGCCTTGGCCTTGGCCGCCGCTGCCGCGCTGCGGGCATAGACGTCGTCGACGCGCCGTTCGGCGCTCACGCGGTCCAGGCCGGTACGCTCGGCGATGCGGGTAGCGAGATAGGCGCGGTCTTCGGTAGCCAGGCTGCCGTTCGGCACGCTGTTGGCCAGGATGCGCACGGTTTCACGGCGCAGGTTGGCATCGCCGACCGTGCCCGGCTTGTCGCTGCGCAGCATCATGTCCGAGAAATAGTCGAGCGGATTGGTGCCGGCGCCGTTGCCATTGCCGCCATCCTGGTTCGCCACCGCTGCCGTTGCGGCGGCGCCGCTGGCAATGGCTGTCCTGGCGACGCCGGCGCCGGCATCGACGGCGCTGCCGGCCATCTTGCCCATCAGGCCGCCGAAGAAGGCGGCGGTGAGCAGCGTGGCCACGGCCCAGGCCAGCATGCCGTGCGCGGTATCGCGGAAGTAGACTTCGTCGGTGCGGACGCTGGCCCATTTCACGCGCAGGCGTCCGGCCAGGTAGCCGCCGACAGCCGAGGCGGCAAGCTGGGTAAAGGTCAGCCACAGGATGGCCGAGATGCCGAGCGCAACGCCCGAATTGTCGGACCAGGGCGACGCAGCGGCAAAGCCGAAGCCCGAGCCGAGCAGGTAGAGCACGAGGGAGAGCGCAGCGGCAGCCACGGCGCCCGCGAAAATCGCGCCCCACGATACTCCGGAGCGGTGCGCCTCGACGGCGCCGTCAGGCAGGTGTTGCGCCGGGATGCCGCCCGCAGGGGCGTGCGTGGTCCCGCTCACCGAATGCGTTTGCATAAGTTCTCCGTTCTGAATGCTGTGGAATGCGAACCCCGGCCAGCGCCTGCTGGCCGGGAGTTCAAAGACGGGACAGCGTGAAGCAGCGCAACGCTGCCTCAAGCGCGGTCAGCCGATCGCGGCCGGTCGCGACCGGCCTGGACGCGATCAGTAGTCGCGGCGGTTGCTGCCACCGAGCAGCTTGGCGAGGACGTAGCCCACGCCGACTGCGATGGCGATGGCGGTGCCCGGCTTGTTGCGGACATACTCGCGGCCGGAGTCGGCCAGTTGCTGGTAGGTGTCGTTGACTTGTTCCTTGCGCGAGCCGAAGCTTTCCTGGGCGCTGCTCAGCAGGCCGCTCAGCTTGTCGACGCCGGCGTGGGCGCTGCTGACGACGCGCTCGACCATCGGCTGGGCTGCCTCGGCGGCCTTGTCGATCGACTTGTGCATTTCTTCAGGCTTGACCGACGACAGCACGCTCGCGTTTTTCGACGACGAATCCTTCGACGAATCCTTCGATGCGTCGCTGCCGGTGCTTGCCGACGAGCCGCCCATTGCGCCGGTCGAAGCCGACGAACCCGAGGCCGAGCTCGAACCCACGCCCGAGGTCGAACCCGCGGCGCTCGATGGCGAGCTGCCGGTCGACGAGGAGCCCATGGCGCCCGACGAACCCGAGGTGCCGCCCGTCGACGACGACGAGGACGACGAACCCATGCTGCCCGACGAACCGGCAGCGCTGCCGCCCGTTGCGCCGGTGTTGCCGCTCGAGCTGACCGAGCTCGTCGATGGGCTGGCGCTCGACGACGAACCGCCGCTCATGCTGCCCGACGACGAACCGGTGCTGCCCGACGAGCCGCTGGCGCCCTTCTGGCTGCTGGCGCCCGATTGCAGGTCCTTGTTCAGGCCCGATTGCTGGTCTTTGCCAATGCTGCTGCCTGCACCTTGACGGCCGGCCTCAACGCCTTTTCCCTCGCTCGATTTCTGATTATCCATGACTTTTGTCCTCGTAAAAAATGTGATCACCGCGGAGCAGACCGATACCGATCCACATTCTCCCCGATTGCGCTCGAAACAAAACGGAGGCGCGAAAATGGACTGCGCTACATCAATGGGTCATTCAGATTGTGCCTTCCATCAACGAATGAAATCGACGACATCTGGCAACCTCAAAAGTTCCGTTAATTTCCTTCGTAGCACGTCACTTTCGCATCCCGTCTCACAGCGTACGCCGGTCTGGCGTACTGCACGATTGCGGCCGTCGGGAAAACCGCGTCGTGATACAAAAGTTATAACAGCTGGGAAGGCCGGACAGTGCGCTGACTAACAGAGCTGTGGGATCGATGGCTTTTCAGTGAAGATGACAGTGAAAAGCACGGCGTACAGGAAAGATAAATTGCTTGGTACAAATGGTCACTGACCATGCCGGCCGGGCGCCGCAGAGGCACACCGGCCCCGTGACATCAGAAATAGTAACCGGCCTGCAGATTGACGCGGCGGGTGGAGCGGTCGTATTTGGCAGGCGTCGCGCCCAGTCCGCCGGCATCCGGCGACAGGTAGGGATGGTGCTTGCCGCGCATGAAGTCCATGTAGAACACCCATTTCCCCGATGAGAAGCTCAGGCCGGTGACGTTCTGCACCGAATCCTTGTAGCCGCCGACCTGTTTCTTCAGGATGCCGTAGTCGTTGTAGACCTTGAAGCCGCCGAACGGCCCCAGCTTGCCGGGAATGTCGTAGCTGAGGTTGGCGATGTAGATATTTCCTTTCGTGGCCAGCGGATACGGGTAGCCGAAGGCGCCGAGCATCACGAAGCTGTTGGGGTCGAGCCCGCCGTAGGTCTGGCTGGCGTCATGGCTGGTGCGGTAGCGGTAGCGCAAGGCCTCGAGCATCAGCTTGAATGGGCCCACCGGCCCGGCGTAGTGGACGGCCGCCGCATTGCGTCGGGTCGTGTCGCCGGCGCCGTTGCGGATCTCGCCGCTGAGGCCCGAAATGCCGACTTCGTGCCGCGCATCCGGCCCGACATGCCAGGCCATGCGCCCGACCAGGGTGTTGCGTTCGCTGTCGTGCTGCCCGGTGCCGAAGCCCTGCTCGTCGTCGTCGGCCACGATGTTGTACGAATAGCGGTTCGAGGCGCCGGCCGTGTTGCCGCCGCCACCGTAGGAGCCGCCGTCGCGCGGATAAAAGCCGAGCTGCCACTCGAAGGGGCCGGGCCGGCTGGCATAGGTCAGGCCCAGGTCGTACTTGTCTTCGAAGCCGGCATAGAAGGCGATCGACGAGTAAAAATTGTTCGATGCGAAGGGATACAGCCCGAAGGCCTGCTTGTCCAGGCCCACATGCAGCGTGCTCTTGTCGGCGAAGCGCATGCCGACCCAGCCGTGGTGCAGGAAGTGCTGCCAGTAGCCGCCCTGCCCTGTCGGGTAGTTGTTGTAGCGGTATTCGGCCGATCCGATCAAGCGCCCATCGTCGTAGTCGACGTTCAGGCGCGCCGTATCCAGGCCGAAGAATCCGCTCGAATACTCGTCCTGCCAGCTCTTGTAGACGTAATTGAAGCGGACTGCGCCGCCGATCTTGAGCGGCGACTTAGCTTCGCTGTCGGCGCGGACGGGTATGCAAACGAAAATGGCTGCGGCCAGGGCAGTGGCGCGCACGGTGTTCGTTCTTGTCATTGATTCCTTTCTTTCGGCCCCAGCCGCCCACGCTGCTGTCCACTGTCCGTGACAGATCAGCATGGCGCTGCCCTTGTGCCTTATCGGGCGGGAAATGGACGCGTCAGGGGCAGACCTTGCTTATCGCGGCGACAAATGGCATTGCCGTCCTGCTCAGGAAGGTGCGAGGCGTGCCGGGAGCGTGCGTTGTGAATATCTGGCAGTCAGAGCCAGGCAACGCAGTTGATCAAGAGGTGATGCCTTCAAACGGACGATATTCTACCAAGACAATCACATTCATACAAATGTAAATGTCTTTTTTATATTTTAATACGCGGTATGTCACGGCGCGGCAAACCGGTTCGATCACGCAGGCAGGGGTGCAAGGCTCCTGGCCAGGCCAAGGATGCCACTTTGCTGCCCGACCGGGGCAATCATTATATTGAAATATATATCGTAAAATCATATACTATCCCCTGATAAATCGATGCAAAGGAAAGAACGACGATGGCCGACACCTTGAAACTGGATCTCCATGCCATGCAAGCGGCTGCCACGCGGGCGTGCGGCATGTTGAAAGTCCTCGGCAACCCCGACCGGCTGCTCCTGCTTTGCCAATTGACACAGGGGGAGTATTGCGTCAGCGAGCTGGAGACGCTGTTGCGCATCCAGCAGCCGACCTTGTCCCAGCAACTTGGTGTCCTGCGCGATGAAGGTCTCGTCAGTACGCGGCGCGAGGGCAAACAGATTTTCTACCGGATCGACAGCAAGGAAGCCATCGCCATCATGGGTGTCCTGAATGACCTGTTCTGCCAACCAGGGAAGAAGCGCGAAGATGATTGACTGGATACATTTCACGCCCTGGACAGCACTCGGCGGCGGCGTTCTCATCGGCCTGGCAGCAGCTGTCTTCGTTCTCTTCAACGGCAGGATCGCCGGCATCAGCGGCATCCTCGGCGGCCTGCTGCGGCCGGCGCGCGGCGACATGGGGTGGCGCCTGGCATTCCTGGCGGGCCTGGTGGCGGCGCCCGTCTGCTACGGGCTGGTTTCGGCGCTGCCTGAAGCGACGGTCGCCGCGGATGAAGGCACCCTGGTGGTTGCCGGCCTGCTCGTTGGCCTGGGAACCCGGTATGGTGCCGGCTGTACCAGCGGCCATGGCGTATGCGGCATTTCGCGCAGGTCACCGCGCTCGCTGATCGCAACGGCGGCATTCATGCTCGCCGGCTTCGTCACGGTCTACGTAGTCCGCCATGCGCTCCCCTGAAGGAAGCAATATGCATATCGTCACGGCACTGATGGCCGGCCTCGTCTTTGGCATGGGACTGATCGTATCGGGCATGACCAACCCCGCCAAGGTGCTCGGCTTTCTCGACCTTGCTGGCCATTGGGATCCATCGCTCGCCTTCGTGATGGGCGGCGCCATCCTGGTTGGCCTTGTCGCGTTCGGCTACGCCCGCAAGCGCGAACGCACCCTCTTCGGGGCCGCCATGCGCCTGCCGACAGCCACGCATGTCGACCGCCGCCTGGTCATGGGTTCACTGGCGTTCGGCGCCGGCTGGGGACTGGCTGGGTATTGTCCTGGACCGGCCCTGGCATCGCTTGCTTCGGGCGGCGCCAAGCCAGCGATCTTCACGCTGGCGATGCTGGCCGGCATGGTCCTATACGACATCCTCGATCGCGTGTCGGCTTCAGGCGCGCGCAGCCAGGCCTGAGCATGAAGGACTTGTTGCTGTCGGGGTAGGTGGAAAAGAAAAAAGGGTTACACGCAAAAGCATGTAACCCTTTGATCTTACTGATGAATTCTGGTGCCGCTGACCGGAATCGAACTGGTGACCTTCGCATTACGAATGCGCTGCTCTACCGACTGAGCTACAGCGGCTCTACGCCAGGCTATCCCGGCGAAGAGCCGTATTCTAGCAACAACGTAGCAAACGTGCTAGTCCGGCTCGGCAATTTCGCGCGGGATTTGCCAAAAAATTACTGCTCGGCTTTACTGATCCTGATGGTAGCGGGTCACCAGCTCGACTTCTTCCTTTGAACCGAGGAACACCGGCACGCGCTGGTGCAGCTTGGTCGGCGGGATCTCCATGATGCGGTTCACGCCGTCGGTGGCCGCACCGCCGGCCTGCTCGACGATCATCGCCATCGGGTTGGCTTCGTACATCAGGCGCAGCTTGCCCGGTTGCGAAGGGTCGCGCATGTCGGCCGGGTACATGAAGACACCGCCGCGGTTCAGGATGCGGTGCACGTCGGCCACCATCGAGGCGATCCAGCGCATGTTGAAGTCCTTGCCGCGCGCACCGGTTTTACCGGCCAGCATTTCGTCGACGTAGCGCTGCACCGGCGGGTGCCAGTGGCGCTTGTTCGACATGTTGATCGCGAACTCTTTCGTGCTCGCCGGGATCTGCATGTTGCTCTGGGTGAGGACCCAGGAACCCATTTCGCGGTCCAGGGTGAAGCAGTGCACGCCGTCGCCCGTGGTCAGCACCAGCATGGTTTGCGGGCCGTACACCGCGTAGCCGGCCGCCACCTGGGCCGTGCCCGGCTGCAGGAAGGCCTGCTCGGTCGGTTCGCCCATGCCTTCCGGGGCCTTCAGCACCGAGAAGATGGTGCCGATCGACACGTTGACGTCGATGTTCGATGAGCCGTCGAGCGGATCGAAGAGCAGCATGTACTCGCCCTTCGGATAGCGGTTCGGGATCGGGTGGATGCTTTCCATTTCTTCCGATGCCATGGCCGCCAGGTGGCCGCCCCACTCGTTCGCTTCCAGCAGGATCTCGTTGGAAATGACGTCCAGCTTCTTCTGCACCTCGCCCTGGATGTTCTCGGTGTCGGCGCTGCCGAGGATGTCGCCCAGCGCGCCCTTGCTGACTTCATAGCTGATGCGCTTGCAGGCGCGGGCCACAACCTCGATCAGGAGGCGCAGCTCGGCCGGAATAGTGTTGTGGAGGCGTTGCTCCTCCACGAGGTGTTGCGTGAGACTGACGCGTTTCATGAACTTCCTTTGGTTTGTTAAATTTTTTTTAAGAACCTTGAGAAACCGTAGCGAGCGGAAGGAGTTTTGCTCGAGAAGCGCAGCTGTACGACTGTACAGCGAGCATCGCAGAGCAAAAATCCGACGCGCAGTAGGTTTATCAAGGTTCTTTAGTTCGCCAGTGCCTTGCCGACGACCTCGCGCACGTCGTTCGACAGGCGTTGCTGCCCTGCCACCTGCTGCAGCGCCTTCTTCATCTGTTCCTGCAGCGCCGGGGTGTAGCGGCGCCAGCGGTCCATGGCGCGCGCCAGGCGGCTCGCCACCTGCGGGTTCAGGCCGTCGAGGGTGATCACCTGTTCGGCCCAGAAGGCATAGCCGCTGCCGTCCGGCGCGTGGAACTGCACCGGGTTGTTGGCGCAGAAGCTCGAGACCAGGCTGCGCGCGCGGTTCGGATTGCGCAGGTTGAAGGCCGGGTGGCGCATCAGTTCGCGTACGGCGGCCACGTCGCTCGTGGCGCTCGACGCCTGCATGGCGAACCACTTGTCGATGACCAGGGCTTCGTCCTCGAACTCGTCGTAGAAGCGCTGCAGGGCGGCATCGACCGTCGGCACGCGCGCATGGATCATCGCACTCAGGGCGGCGACGCGGTCGGTCATGTTGCCGGCATTCTCGAACTGGTCCTGGGCGAGCCGGATGCCCTCTTCGTCCTGGGCCGCCGTCAGGTAGGCCAGGCACAGGTTCTTCAGGGCGCGCTTGCCGATCGACAGTGCGTCCGGGCTGTACTCGCCCGGAGTGGCGTTCGCGTGGTACTGGGCCAGCAATTGCTCGCGCAGGCGGGTGCCGATGTTGGCGCGCACGAACTGGCGCGCCAGGTGGATCGCCAGCGGGTCGACCACGGCGATCTGCTCGGCGACCATGGTTTCCGAGGGCAGCAGCAGGGCCTGCTCGCGGAAGGCCGGGTCGAGGGTCTCGTCGCTCAGCATCTTGCCCATGGCCAGCAGGAAGGTATCGTCCAGCAGCAGCGGCGCGCCGACGCCGGCTTCGCCAGTGAGTTTCAACAGGCGCCCCATGGCCAGGCGCTGGCCGGCTTCCCAGCGGTTCACCGGGTCGCTGTCGTTGTTGAACAGGTGCAGCAGGTCGGCGTCGCCGTAGTTGTAGTCGAGGATGATCGGCGCGGAAAAATCGCGCAGGATCGACGGGGTCGGCTGTTCCTGTACGTTCTCGAACACGAAGCTCTGCTCGGACTGGGTGAGTTCCAGCACGGCCGTCGTACCGGCATCCTGGCCATCAATGGTGAGCGGCATGTCCTTGCCGTCCGCTCCCAGCAGGCCCACGGCTACCGGGATGTGGAAGGGGAACTTGCTGGTCTGGCCGGGCGTGGCCGGGCAGGACTGGAAGAAGGTCAGCGTGTAGGTCTTGGCGAGCTCGTCGTAGCGGGTTTCGGCGCGCACGACCGGGGTGCCGGCCTGGCTGTACCAGCGTTCGAACAGGGACAAATCACGGCCGTTCGCGTCAGCCATGGCGCGGCGGAAATCGTCGCAGGTCACGGCTTGCTCGTCATGGCGTTCGAAGTAGAGGTCCATGCCCTTGCGGAAGCCTTCGCGGCCCAGCAGGGTCTGGTACATGCGCACGACTTCGGCGCCTTTTTCGTACACCGTCACGGTGTAGAAATTGTTGATCTCGACAAAGGAGTCGGGACGCACCGGGTGAGCCATCGGGCCGGCGTCTTCCGGGAACTGGGCCTGGCGCAAGGTGCGCACCTGGTCGATGCGGCCGACGGCGCGGCCGGTGTCGGTGCCGACCATGTCGGCCGAGAATTCCTGGTCGCGGAAGACGGTCAGGCCCTCTTTCAGCGACAGCTGGAACCAATCGCGGCAGGTCACGCGGTTGCCGGTCCAGTTGTGGAAGTATTCGTGGCCGACCACGGCTTCGATGCCCTGGAAGTCGATGTCGGTGGCCACGCGCGGATTGGCCAGCACGAACTTGGTGTTGAAGATGTTCAGGCCTTTGTTTTCCATCGCGCCCATGTTGAAGTCGCTGACGGCGACGATCATGAAGCGATCCAGGTCGAGTTCCAGGCCCCAGCGCTCTTCGTCCCAGCGGATGCTGTTCTTCAGCGACTGCATGGCGTAGTCGGTCTTGTCGAGGTTGCCCTCTTCGACCCACACCTGTAGCAGGGCGTCGCGGCCATCGGCCAGCCTGAACGTTTCTTCCTGGCAGACCAGGCGCGCCGCGACCAGGGCGAACAGGTAGGAAGGCTTCTTGAACGGGTCTTCCCACTTGGCGTAGTGGCGGCCGTCGCCCAGCTCGCCTTCTTCGACCAGGTTACCGTTCGACAGCAGCACCGGGTATTTTTCCTTGTCGGCGCGCAGCATGACCGTGTACTTGGCCATCACGTCCGGGCGGTCCGGGAAATACGTGATAGCGCGGAAGCCTTCGGCCTCGCACTGGGTGTAGAAGCTGCCGTTCGAGGTGTACAGGCCGTTCAGCGTGGTGTTCTGCTCCGGCACGCAGATCGTTTCGATCTCGAGCGTGACTTCTTCGGGCGTATCGGGAATCGTCAGCAGGCTGCCTTCGATGCGGTAATCCTGCTCGCCGAGCTCCCTGCCATTCATGCGCAGCGCCACCAGCTCCAGGTTTTCGCCATAGAGCTCGATTTCGCGCTGGGCGCTGTCTGGGTTGCGGCGCATCGTCAGCCGGTTGGCGACGATGGTGCGGGCGGGATCGAGGTCGAAGCCGAGTTCGACGGTGTCCACGAGGTAGCTGGGCGGGGTGTAGTCTTTCCGGTAGATCGTCTGGGGCGTATCGGTGCGCATGGGATGGTTCCGAAAAATACGGTCGAAGAAGAAGGTCTTATTCTACCAACAAGGTTTGGCGGGACGCGCCTGAATTCCGTGTATCGGCATGTGTCGGGATGTGGCACTGGTAACGGGGTGTAAAATTTATCTGTAAAAAAGCGGCAACGGGCGCAAGCTAAGGATAGGCAAAGACCGTCTATCCATTGAAGAGAGAGAAACGAATGAAACGCTTGATCATGATGACAGCCGCGGCCGCCATGGCCCTGCTGTTGGGCGGGTGCGCGACCACCATCCGCAGCGATGTCACCACCTTCCACCAGTGGCCGGCGCAGATCGAGGACAAGAGCTATGTCTTCGAAGCGCCGCCGGCCATCGACAACACCCTGGAATACCAGAGCTACCAGAACCTGGTGCGCGGGCAACTGGCGCAACTGGGTTTCCGCGAAGCGCCAACCGGGCCGGCGGCCCTGAAAGTGGGCATGCGCTTCACGACCACCGACGTGCCGGTGCGCGTGATCGAACCGGCAGTGCCGATGTATGGCTATCCGTATTACCGCATGGGCCCGCGCTTCGGTCCGCGCGGGCGCTGGGCGGGCTGGTATCACCCGTTCTACGACCCGTTCTGGAATCCCTTCCCGACGTATGAAGTGTCGATCCAGCACCAGTACCGGCGCGAGCTGCAGGTGTCGATCAAGGATGCGGGCGACAAGCGCTTGTTCGATGTCACCGTGCACAACATGAGCCGCGAACTGTCGACGCCGGAAGTGATGCCGGCGCTGGTGCAGAGCGCATTTGCGGGCTTCCCGGGGCCGAGCGGTGGGGTCAGGCGGGTGGAGTTGCAGCGCAAGAATGGGTGAGATGCGGGGCTGGTAAAACCGGTCGCCGAAATGAAGAGCCGGGGTTGATCCCCGGCTTTTTTATTGGCCAAGCTTGAGCTCGCTACGACATTTTGTTCGTACGGTGGGCACCCCGTGCCCACGCGGTTACGTGCTCATCACTCGGACTTCTGCCGTGAAATGTCGCTCGCGCGGCGTCATGCGACCACGATCGATCTCGGCTCGCGGATACGGTACGAGCGAATCGTCACTGCACGTAGCCAACAGCAGACGCACGTAACCGCGTGGGCACGGAGTGCCCACCGTACGGTCGAATCCGCCTATGAGAAATAGGCCTCGGAGCCGAAGGTGATCGCGATAATGAGAAGCACCGCCAGCACCAGCACGATCAATAAACGCCCAAACTTCGGCGTGCCGCCGGCATCTGGCTCGTTCGGCTCGCGGTCGTCGCTGAACTCCCTCATGGCAGCAGGATCGTCGAGCCCGTCGTGCGGCGGGCTTCGAGCGCGATGTGGGCCTGGGCCGCATCGGCCAAGTCAAAGCGCTGGTGGATGTCGATCTTCACCTTGCCGCTAGCGACCATCTCGAACAGATCGGCCGCCATCGCTTCCAGCTCGGGCCGCGTGGCCGCGTACGACCCCAGCGACGGCCGCGTGAGATACAGCGAGCCGCGCGAAGCCAGTTCGTTCATGGTGAATGCCGGCACCGCCCCGGACGAGTTACCGAAGCTGACCATCAGCCCGCGCGGCTGCAGGCAGTCGAGCGAGCGGATGAAGGTGTCCTTGCCCACGGAGTCATAGACCACAGGCACCTTCTTGCCGCCGGTGATGTCCAGCACGCGCGCCACGATGTCTTCCTCGTTGTAGTTGATCACGTGTGCGGCGCCATGCGCCAGCGCCAGCTCCCCTTTTTCCTTCGACCCGACCGTGCCGATCAGGTTCACGCCCAGCGCCCGTGCCCACTGGCAGGCGATCAGCCCGACGCCGCCGGCCGCCGCGTGGAACAGGATGGTCTGGCCAGCCTGCAACTTGTAGGTGCTGTTGAACAGGTATTGCACCGTCAGGCCCTGCAGCATCATCGCGGCGGCAGTCTCGAAGTCGATCGCGTCCGGCAGTTTCACCAGGATATCGGCCGGCATGGTGCGCAGTTCGCTGTAGGCGCCGTTCGGCCGCCCGGCATAGGCCACGCGGTCGCCCGGCTGCACGTGGGTCACGCCCTCGCCCACCGCCTCGACCACGCCCGCGCCTTCCTGCCCCAGTCCGCTGGGCAGGGGCATCGGGTACAGGCCGGTGCGGAAATACACGTCGATGTAGTTCAGCCCGATCGCATGCTGGCGCACGCGCGCTTCGCCCGGGCCCGGTTCGCCCACTTCGACATCGACGTATTCCAGCACTTCCGGACCGCCGGTGCGCGTGAGTCGGATTGCCTTGGCCATCATGGTTTTTTCTCCTCGTTGTTGGCGTTCATCAGTCGGGACAGGACCAGGTGCGCCGTGGCCACGTTCGTTGCGCAGGCGATGTTGTGCACGTCACAGGCGCGCACCAGGGCGTTGATGTCGGGTTCGTGCGGCTGGGGCGTCATCGGGTCGCGCAAAAATATCACGCAGTCGATTTCCCCGGTCACCAGTTGGGCGCCGATCTGCAAATCGCCGCCGAAAGGCCCGGAATGCTTGCACTCGACCGCCAGGCCGAGCTCGTTGATCAGGCGCCCGCCGGTGGTGCCGGTAGCGGTGAGCGTGCAGCCGGCCAGGAAGTCCCGGTACCCGGCGGCCAGCGTGATCATGTCGTCTTTCTTCTTGTCGTGTGCGATGAGGGCAATGCGCGGCTTCATTTCGTCTCTTTCTATTTTTTCAGGGACAACATGTAGATACCCACCAGGACCAGGCCAGTTCCCGCCAGCTGCACCGCCGTGACCGGTTCTCCCAGTAGCAAAGCGCCGAGGAACAGCGTCGACACCGGCCCGATCATGCCGGCCTGCGAGGCGGTGGCGGCACCGATGCGCTGCACCGCGACCATGGTCATGAACACCGGGAAGATAGTACAGAAAACGCCGTTGACGAGCGAGAGTCCATACACCTGCAGCGGCTGCACCAGCAGGGATGCCGGGCGCAGCAGGAAGAATTGCGCGATGCCGGCCACGCTGGACACGCACATCGCGTAGGCCACCAGGCGCAGCGAGCCGACCCGCTTCACCATCTCGCCCGAGCCGAGCAGGTAGACGGCATAGGTGATGGCCGAGCCCAGCACGAACAGCGAGCCGATCACCGTACTGCCGGCCCCGCCCGCGAGGTCGTGCACGAACACCAGCACGATGCCGCAGTAGGACAGGGCCAGCGCGCCCCACTCCAGGGCCGTGATGCGGCGCTTCAGGAAGATGGCGGTGATCGCCAGCACGAAGGTCGGCGTGAGAAACAGGATCAGGCGTTCGAGCCCGACCGAGATGTATTGCAGCCCCAGGAAATCGAGGTAGCTCGACAGGTAGTAACCGATGAGCCCGAGCCCGACGATGCGCCAGCGGTCAGTCCAGCTCAGCGGGGCCTGCGTGCGCATCTTCCAGATCGCCACGCCAGCGAACACCGGAAGCGAGAACAGCATTCTGAAGGCGATCAATGTTACTGCGTCGATGTGGTAGCGATACAGCAATTTGGCGACCACGGCTTTCGTGGAAAACAGGACGGCCCCGGCAATGGCGATGGCGAGGCCGCCGACGAGGGTAGCACGTGGTATGGAAGCGGCAGATGTGCCTGGCGCGGACTGGGTCATCCGTCGATTGTACGGCCAAGCACAAAATCGAGCTCGGCAGAAGCCCGGAACGCAAGCCCATGCGGAGAGTCGAAGCTCTACATCTACCATTCATGAGGAGCGACAATGCCGAACTCGAGCATAACCATGCGGCGGCCGCGCGGCCGTCCGAACCGGGCCACGGGAGCGTACAGATGACCGCCCTTGTCCGCGTCGATACCCAGCCGGGGCGCGAGCGCCCGCTCGTCATCGCCTGGCTGGCCGGCATCGTGGCCCTGTGCTGGGCCTGCCTGGTATTCCAGGCGCTGCACATCTCGTCCGCCGAACCGGCCAGCCTGGCGCACACGAGCCGGCCCCTGAGCACGCCGCCCTACCGCGCCTACGAACTGGTGCTGGTGCTGGCGATGTGGGGCGCCATGCTCTCGGCCATGGTGCTGCCTGCAGCCACCCCGGCGATCCTGCTGTTTGCCCGCATCAACCGCCTGGCGCAGTCGGTGCGCCACCCGAACCTGGCAACCCTGCTGTTCGTGGGCGGCTACCTGGCCGTGTGGAGCGGCTTCGGCGCCCTGGCCACCCTGGCCCAGTGGGCCCTGCACGACGCCGGCGCCCTCGATACCGGCATGGCCGTGATGAACGCCAGCGCCTGCGGCCTGATCCTGGTAGCGGCCGGGCTCTACCAGTGGACGCCGGCCAAGCATGCCTGCCTGCAGGTATGCCGCAATCCGCTCGGTTTCGTGCTCACCGGCTGGCGCTCGGGCCTGCGGGGCGCCCTGCACATGGGCCTTAGCCACGGACTCTACTGTTGCGGCTCGTGCTGGCTGCTGATGCTGCTGCTGTTCGTGGCCGGCGTCACCAACTTCGCCGCCCTGCTCGGCCTGGCCGGGCTGCTGCTGGCCGAGAAGCTGCTGCCGGGCGGGACGGTGGTGGCCTGTGTCGGCGGACTCGGGCTCGTTGCGTGGGGCACACTCTTGTTGTTTCCATAACGTGGGGAGGCAGATTCCGGGGCGGGGTGCATGCTAGAATGTCGGCCACTCTTGCATAAGGGGCTTTTGGTCAAACGGTCGCAAGCCCCGCACCGTCTAAGGAATACTCGACATGGCTGGACACAGCAAATGGGCCAACATCAAGCATAAGAAAGCCGCCACCGACGCCAAGCGCGGCAAGATCTGGACCCGCCTCATCAAGGAAATCACGGTTGCCGCACGCATGGGCGGCGGCGACCTCGACGCCAACCCGCGCCTGCGCCTGGCCGTCGACAAGGCAGCCGACGCCAATATGCCAAAGGACAACGTCACGCGTGCGATCCAGCGCGGCTCGGGCAGCCTGGAAGGCGTGGACTACGAAGAGATCCGCTACGAAGGCTACGGCATCGGCGGCGCGGCGATCATCGTCGACTGCATGACCGACAACCGCGTGCGGACCGTGGCCGAAGTGCGCCACGCCTTCAGCAAGTTCGGCGGCAACATGGGTACCGAGGGTTCGGTCGCCTTCATGTTCAAGCACACCGGCCAGTTCCTGTTCGCGCCGGGCGTGAACGAGGACAAGCTGATGGAAGCGGCGCTGGAAGCCGGCGCCGACGACGTGGTGCAGGACGAGGAAGGCGGCTTCGAAGTGCTGTGCGACCCGTTCGCGTTCTCGAACGTGAAGACGGCGCTGGAAGCGGCGGGCTTCAAGGCCGAAGTGGCCGAAGTCATCATGAAGCCGGCCACCGAAACCGTGTTCACCGGCGACGACGCCATCAAGATGCAGAAGCTGCTGGACGCGCTGGAAAACCTGGACGACGTCCAGGAGATCTACACCAACGCAGTGATCGAAGAGTAAATCCGAAGAACAAGCGCGAAAGCCACGTATGAAAATCCTGGTAGTCGGCTCTGGGGGCCGTGAACATGCTCTGGCCTGGAAACTGGCCCAATCCGAACGCGTCCAGGTGGTCTATGTGGCGCCGGGCAATGGCGGCACCGCGCTCGATTCGCGCCTGGTGAACCTCGACATCACCGACCCGGCCGCGCTGGCCGACTTCGTGGTGGCCGAGCACGTCGGGCTGACCCTGGTCGGGCCGGAAGCGCCGCTGGCGGCCGGCATCGTCAATCTGTTCCGCTCGCGCGGCCTGAAGATCTTCGGGCCGACGCGCGAAGCGGCGCAGCTGGAAAGCTCCAAGGATTTCGCCAAGGCCTTCATGCAGCGTCATGGCATTCCGACCGCGAAGTACCAGAGTTTTTCCGATGCCGCCGAGGCGCATGCCTACGTGGATGCGAACGGCGCGCCGATCGTCATCAAGGCCGACGGCCTGGCCGCCGGCAAGGGCGTGGTGGTGGCCATGACGCTGGAAGAAGCGCACGCCGCCGTCGACCACATGCTGTCGGATAACGCCTTTGGCGACGCCGGCGCCCGCATCGTGATCGAGGAATTCCTGGCCGGCGAAGAAGCCAGCTTCATCGTGATGTGCGACGGCAAGAACGTTCTGCCGATGGCCACCTCGCAAGACCACAAGCGCCTGAAGGATGCGGACCAGGGCCCGAACACGGGCGGCATGGGCGCCTACTCCCCTGCCCCGATCGTCACTCCGGCCATGCATGCGCGCGTGATGCGCGAGATCATCAACCCGACCATCCAGGGCATGGCCAAGGACGGCATCCAGTTCACCGGCTTCCTGTACGCCGGCCTGATGATCGACGCCGAGGGCAACCCGCGTACGCTGGAATTCAATTGCCGCATGGGCGACCCGGAAACCCAGCCGATCATGGCGCGCCTGAAGAGCGATTACGTCAACGTGCTGGAACACGCCTGCAACGGCACGCTCGATGCGGTGGACCTGGAATGGGACCGCCGCACCGCCGTGGGCGTGGTGATGGCGGCCGCCGGTTACCCGGACAGCCCGCGCAAGGGCGATGTCATCGAAGGGATTGCGGCCGAAACGGCGGAATGCATCACTTTCCATGCCGGCACCCAGATCGTGGATGGCAAGCTGCAGTCGAACGGCGGGCGCGTGCTGTGCGTGGTGGGGCTGGGCGACAGCGTCAAGATGGCGCAGAAGCAGGCGTATGAAGGTGTAGAGAAGATTCGCTTCGATGGCGCGCAGTTCCGGCGCGATATCGGGTGGCGTGGGGTGAAGTGATTTCGTAATCGGGCGAGTTCGGAAGCCGGCGGGCGAATCATCGCCGCCGCAAGCCACCGGACACGCACGTAACCGCGTGGGCACTTCGGTTCCGAGGCCCCCGGCCTCGAAACCCCCACCGTACGGGATACTGCTCGGCCGATCGTATCGTACGATGCAGTTTCGTAGGGTGGACCGGGCCACGCAAGGCACCTGTGTCCACGCTGTCTCACCATCTGCATACCACCAAGATTCGTAGGGTGGGCACTTGTGCCCACGCTGTCTTACCATCTGCACACCACCCGCGCAATTTCGATGTGTACATTCCGCACAGTGTACAATCGCCACCTATTTCGTTTCGCACCCTGATCCCATGTCCACCCCATCCCCTTCCGCCATCAAAGCCTGGCTGCTCGACCTGCAATCACGCATCGTCGCGGGCCTGGAAGACGTGGACGGCAAGCCTTTCTTGACAGACAGCTGGGAGCGCCCGGAAGGCGGTGGCGGCATCTCGCGCCTGATCGAAGAAGGCAATGTACTGGAACGCGGCGGGGTCAACTTCTCGCACGTGATGGGCACCAATTTGCCGCCATCGGCCGCTGCGGCGCGTCCGGAACTGGCAGGCCGCGCCTGGGAAGCCATGGGCGTATCGCTGGTGCTGCACCCGCGTAATCCCTACGCCCCGACCGTGCACATGAACGTGCGCTTCTTCGAGGCCACGGCCGAGGGGCAAGAGCCGGTCTGGTGGTTCGGCGGCGGCATGGACCTGACGCCCTACTACGGCAACGTCGACGACGCGCGCCACTTCCACCAGGTCTGCCACGACGCATTGGCGCCCTATGGCGACGACCTGCACCCGCGCTTCAAGAAGTGGTGCGACGAGTATTTCTATATCAAGCACCGCAAGGAAGCGCGCGGCGTCGGCGGCATTTTCTTCGATGACTTCAACGAACTGCCTTTCGACGAGGCCTTTGCCATGGTGCAGAAGGTGGGCGACGGTTTCCTCGACGCCTATCTGCCGATCCTTCAACGCCGCAAGGACACGCCGTATGGCGAACGCGAGCGCGACTTCCAGGCTTACCGCCGCGGCCGCTATGTCGAGTTCAACCTGGTATGGGACCGCGGCACCCACTTTGGCCTGCAATCGGGCGGCCGTACCGAAGCGATCCTGATGTCGCTGCCGCCGATCGTCAAGTGGCGCTACGACTGGCATCCGGAAGACGGCAGCCTGGAAGCGGCGCTGTATACCGACTTCCTGCCGCACCGGGACTGGCTCGCTTCGTGATTCCCTGCGTCGCCCTGCTGGGGGGCAGTTTCGATCCCGTGCACCACGGCCACGTTGCGCTGGCGCGGCTGTTCGTCGAACTGCTGCACCCGAGCGAACTGCGCGTGCTGCCGGCCCGTCCCTGGCAAAAGGCGGCGCTGCAGGCCGGCGACGAAGACCGCATCGCCATGCTGGAACTGGCGTTTCGCGACGCCGGGTTGCCGGCCACGATAGACCGCCGCGAAATCGACCGCGGCACCCCGACCTATACCGTCGAGACCTTGCGCGGCCTGCGGGCCGAACTCGGCGACGATGCGTCCATCGTTTTCCTGATGGGCGCCGACCAGTTGCTCAAGCTCGATAGCTGGCGCGACTGGCGCGAACTGTTTGACCTCGCCAACATCGGCGTGGCTGCCCGGCCGGGCTACAGGCTGGAGCAGGACGCATTGCCGCCGCCGGTGGCAGAGGAAATGGCGCGGCGCCTGGCGTCGCCCGAAGAAGTGCGCACCACGCCTGCCGGGCTGGTGTGCATGGCACACACATTGGCCGTGGATATCTCCGCGACCGAGGTCCGGGCACTGCTCAAGGGAGAGAACAAACCGGGGGGCGCTTCGCAAGAAGCGCCAGCCTCGCTCCTCGCGCGGGTAGTGCTAGACTACATTCAACAACATAATTTATACAAAAGCTAATGGATATCAAAAAACTGCAAACCCTCGTCGTGGACGCCCTCGAAGACGTCAAGGGCCAGGAAATCATGCTGTTCGACACGACCGGGCTGACCAGCCTGTTCGACCGCATCGCCGTCGTCTCGGGTACCTCGAACCGCCAGACCAAGGCGCTGGCCGCGTCGGTCCGTGACAAGGTCAAGGCTGCCGGCGGCGACGTCGTTGGCATGGAAGGCGAAGACACCGGCGAATGGGTGCTGGTCGACCTGGGCGACATGATCGTCCACATCATGCAGCCGGCGATCCGCCAGTACTACCGCCTGGAAGAAATCTGGGGCGAGAAGCCGGTCAAGCTGGGCGCCGCCAAGCGCAAGTCGACGCCGGAAGCGCTTGAGGCTGCCGAGTCGAAGGTCAAGTCCAAGCACCTGGCCGCGAACCAGGACCAGCCGGAAGTCAAGCCTGTGCGCGAGCGCAAGACCGCAACCAAGACCGCTGCAACCAAGACTGCTGCCGTGAAAGCACCAGCGAAGAAAGCAGTTGCCAAGGCAGTCTCGAAAGCCGTCGGCAAGACCGTGAAGGTCGCTCCACCAAAAGCCGAAGTCGCCGCCGTGAAAGCGCTGAAGGCCCTGCCGCCGAAGCGTACCGTCAAGGCTGCCGTCACCGCCGAAGGCGAACCGGTGAAGAAGGTCATCAAGCGCGTGACCAAGAAGGCTGCCGAGTAAGCTTCGATGCAACTGATCATTGCCGCGGTCGGCCACAAGATGCCGGCCTGGATCGAAACCGGCTTTGGGGAATACACGAAGCGCATGCCGCCCGAGCTGCGCATCGTGCTCAAGGAAATCAAGCCGGTCGAGCGTTCCGGCAGCAAGACGGCGGCCACCGCGATGGCGCTCGAACGCGAGCGCATCGAAGCGGTGCTGCCGAAAGGCGTGCGCATCATTGCCCTCGACGAGCGGGGCAAGGACCTGACAAGTGTTGGTCTTTCCCAACAATTGTTGAACTGGCAGCAGGATGGGCGCGACACCGCCTTCCTGATCGGCGGTGCGGACGGGCTCGACCCTGAGCTGAAGGCACGCGCCGAGGGCATGATCCGTATTTCCAGCATGACCCTGCCCCACGGCGTGGTGCGGGTGATGCTGGCGGAACAGCTGTACCGCGCCTGGTCGATCACCCAGAACCATCCGTATCACCGCGTTTGATTCTCGCCCCATGAAATCGCACAACAAGAAGATCTACCTCGCGTCGAAAAGCCCGCGCCGCCGCGAACTGCTGCGCCAGGTCGGCATCGACTTCGATTTGCTGAGCCTGCGCAACGACCCGGCGCGCGGCATCGACGTGCCCGAGGATGTCTTCGAGGGCGAGCTGGCGCAGGACTACGTGGTGCGCGTGGCGCTGGAAAAAGGCGCATTTGCCTGGAAGGTGCTGCAACAGCGTCGCCAGCCCCTGCGGCCGGTGCTGACGGCCGACACCACGGTCACTATTGACGGCGACATCCTCGGCAAGCCGGCCGACCTGGCCGAAGCGCGGGCCATGCTGGAACAATTGTCGGGGCGTACCCACCAGGTGCTGACCACGGTGGCGGTGCACTACACCGACATGGCCGAGCACGTAACCCAGGTGTCGAACGTGCGCTTTGCGAAATTGACTGCGCAACAGATCGCCGCCTACTGCGCCACGAGCGAACCCTACGACAAGGCCGGCGGCTACGGCATCCAGGGCCTGGCCGCGCTGTTCATCGAGCATATCGAGGGCAGCCATTCGGGGATCATGGGCTTACCGATCTTCGAAACCGCCGTCCTGCTGCGCAAGGCTGGGTTCCAGGTTTGACGTAGGGTGGACGGCTCTGCCGTCCACGCGTCGATTGTTGGCGTTCGCGTTCCGGAACGATGATCTTGCCTTTGTCGCGTCACACTCCACGCTTCGATGCATCGTTCACTGGTTGAACGCGTGGACGGGAAACCCGTCCACCCTACGTACTCCGATCCCTTCATCTGCCCGCCACGTTCAGGCACCCCAGCGTGTATCATGACACTCTGAACAATATCCTCACGCGTAGCGCTCATGAACGAAGACATCCTCATCAATATCACCCCGCAGGAAACGCGCGTGGCGCTGGTCCTGCAGGGCGCGGTGCAGGAGTTGCACATCGAGCGTACGCTGACGCGTGGCCTGGCCGGCAACGTGTATTCGGGCAAGGTCGTGCGCGTGCTGCCGGGCATGCAGTCGGCCTTCATCGACATCGGCCTGGAACGCGCCGCCTTCCTGCACGTGGCCGATATCTGGGAAGCGCGTCCGCACGATAATTCCAACGTGCCGCCCACGCCCATCGAAAAGCTGCTCTACGACGGCCAGGTGCTGACCGTGCAGGTGATCAAGGACCCGATCGGCACCAAGGGCGCACGCCTGTCGACGCAGATTTCGATTGCCGGCCGCATGCTGGTCTACCTGCCGCAAGACAAGCACATCGGCATCTCGCAAAAGATCGAAAAGGAAGCCGACCGCGAACTGCTGCGCACGCGCATGGCCGGCCTGCTGCCGGCCGAGGAAAAAGGCGGCTACATCGTCCGCACCCAGGCCGAGGAAGCGCTTGATGCCGACCTCTCGGCCGACATCGACTACCTGCGCAAGACCTGGGCCGCGATCCAGAACGGCGCCCGCACCCGTCCCGCCACGAGCCTGCTCTATCAAGATTTGAACCTGGCCCAGCGCGTGCTGCGCGACTTCGTACATGACGAGACGGCGACCATCCAGGTCGACTCGCGCGAGAACTACCTGATGCTGGTCGAATTCGCCAAGATCTATACCCCGAGCGTGCTGGCGCGCCTGCAGCACTACACCGGCGAGCGTCCGCTGTTCGACCTGTACGGCGTGGAAGAAGAAATCCTGCGCGCGCTGGGCCGGCGCGTGGATCTGAAATCCGGCGGCTACCTGATCGTCGACCAGACCGAGGCGATGACCACCATCGACGTGAACACCGGCGGTTTCGTCGGCGGCCGCAATTTCGCGGACACGATTTTTAAAACCAACCTGGAAGCCGCGCACGCGATTGCGCGCCAGCTGCGCCTGCGCAACCTGGGCGGCATCATCATCCTCGACTTCATCGACATGGAGAACAACGAGCACCGCAACGCCGTGCTCGCCGAACTCAAGAAAACCCTGGCGCGCGACCGCACCAAGGTGTCGGTGAGCGGCTTCTCGGCGCTGGGCCTGGTGGAGATGACGAGGAAGCGCACGCGCGAATCGCTGGCCCACATCCTGTGCGAGCCCTGCCCGGCCTGCTCGGGCAAGGGGCAAGTGAAAACCTCGCGTACCATCTGCTACGAAATCCTGCGCGAACTGCTGCGCGAGGCAAAGCAGTTTAACCCGCGCGAGTTCCGCATCCTGGCCTCGCAGGAAGTGGTCGACCTGTTCCTGGAAGAAGAGTCGCAGCATTTGGCCATGCTGGGCGACTTCATCGGCAAGAAAATTTCGCTGCAGGTGGAAAAGGGTTACCACCAGGAGCAGTACGACGTGATCCTGATGTAAGCCGCGCATGACAGCGACGCTCGCACAGCGCTGGCAATCCCTGTGGCAGGAGTTGGGCAAACCCGCTCCCGCCGGCCTGCTGCAAGCCCTGTTTGAGGCCTACAGCGAGCCGCAGCGCCATTATCACACCCTGCAGCACCTGGAAGAATGCTTCGCCCACTTCGATGGGGTGAAGGAGCTGGCCGAACATCCACTTGAGGTTGAACTGGCGCTCTGGTTCCACGACAGCGTCTATGACGTGCATGCGCGCGACAACGAGATGCAATCAGCCGCGTGGGCGGACCGGGCGCTCCTCGCGGCCGGCCTGCCAGAAGACGCCTGCGCCCGCATCCACACCCTGATCATGGCCACCTGCCACGACGCCCTGCCCGCCTCGAACGATGCCCGGCTGCTGACCGACATCGATCTCGCCATCCTCGGCGCCGAACCGGATCGGTTTGCCGAATACGAGCGCCAGATCCGCCTTGAATACGCCCACGTGCCCGACGCACTGTTCAAGGCCAAGCGCCGCGAGATCCTGCAAGGCTTCCTCGACCGCGGGCGCCTGTTCCAGACGCCGGCCTGCCACGCGCGTTACGAAACGGCCGCCAGACGCAACCTGGCCAGCGCCATCGGCACCACCGCGCTCTGACATTGCGGCGCGGCTGTGGCGCCAAGCCGACGTCTCCGCCATCCTCTGAACACAGCGCCGGCGCTACGCTTCGCAGCGACCTTCGCTTCCCATACCGCAGCGTAGTATTGGCAAAGTAAAGGGAACGTTCGCCAGGGGCATGCCATGGTCGACCGACGGGAAATCCTGCAGTTCATCTTCAACTCGCACCTGAGCCTGTTCAACACGCGCCGTGACCACGAGTGGCGCGTGATCATCAGCGCCATGGTGCTGATGGGTGCGGTCGACGCCACCATCCTGTCGGTGAAGATCTGCCTGACGGTGCGCCAGCAGGACCTGTGGATCTTCGCCCTGGTCCTGCTGTTCTTTTCGATCGCCTGGTACCAGTGGGGCGTGCAGGTGCGCAACCGCGTCGACCGGATCGCAATGGACCGGGTCCTGCACATCATGTGCAACGAAATCCAGGAAAGCCCGAACAGCCCGATGCGCGCTGGCATCGACCGCGAAGACGAACGGATGGACGGCGCGCGCATCGACATCATCCTGCACTTCACGTATTTGTGGGCCTTCATTCCGCAGATGCTGGTGCTGCTGATCGCGGTGCTGCTGTCGGCCTATGTGCCGCACATCGTCACGGCCTGCGACGGCAAGACGCCCGTTTCCTGTCCACGAGCCTAGTCGTCCCTGTGGGTGCGGTATTCCAGCCGACCGTCACGCAGCTTCAGCCGCTGCACGCCCGGCAGCCCAATCAGGTCGCGGTCATGGCAAGCCATCACCACCGTGCTGCCCTGCTCGATCAGCGTCGGGATCAGGGCGATCACGCCTTCGCGTGCGCTGCCGTCGAGGTTGGCGGTCGGCTCGTCCAGCATCAGCAGGCGCGGTTGCAGCACGCGTGCGCGGGCCAGCGCCACGCGCTGCTTCTCGCCGCCGGACAGGCGCGCTGGTTCGGTGTCGGCCAGGTACTCGACGCCGGCCCAGTGCATCGCTTCCTCCACCGTCTTCTTCACCACGGCTTTCGACTCGCCACGCGCCAGCAGGCCATAGGCGATGTTGTGCCAGACACTGGTCGAGAACATGATCGGATGCTGGTGCACGTAGACGATGGCGGCGCGCAGCGCCTTCGGGTAGGGCTGCAAGTCGAAAGCATGGCCATCGAAGCTCACGCTGTCGACCTGCGCCGCCTCCAGCCCGCCAAGGATGCGCAGCAGCGTGCTCTTGCCCACGCCATTGGCCCCGGTCAGCACATAGGCGCTGGCCGCGTCGAGCGTGAGTTCGTCGATATCGAACAGCAGGCGTTCGCCATGCCGCTTGCGCAGGCCGCGCACGGTGAGCAGCGCGTTCATACCCTCCCTCCGGCCGTATGCGCCTCGCCCTGCAGCAGCATCAGCGCCCCGTTCATCACCAGCGCCAGCGTCACCAGCACGATGCCCAGCGCAATCCCCTGCGCGAATTCGCCCTTGCTGGTTTCGAGTGCGATGGCGGTGGTGATGGTGCGCGTTTCGCCCTGGATGTTCCCGCCCACCATCAGCGCGCAGCCGACTTCCGAGATCACGCGCCCAAAGCCGCTGATCACGGCCGCCATCACGCCGTAGCGCGCTTCGTGCAGCACGGTCGTCATCACGCGCCAGCGCGAGGCGCCAAGCGCGCGCGCCGTTTCGGCATAGCGCGGATCGAGCGCCTGCACCGCCGCCAGCGTAAAGGCCAGCAGCACCGGCATCCCCACCACGAACTGCCCGGCGATGATGCCCGACTGCGAGAACAGCCACTCCAGCGGCCCGAGCGGCCCGCGGCGCGACAGCAGCAGGTACAGCAGCAAACCGATCAGCACCGTGGGCAGCGACAGCGCGCACTGCGCCAGCCAGACGGCGATGCGGCGGCCCGGAAAGCGATGCATGGCGATCGCATAGCCGAGCAGCACGGCCGGCGGCGTGGCCAGCAGCAGGCCGATGACGCTGGTCTTGATCGATACCCAGACGATGTGCCAGAGCGCCGCGTCACCGGAAAACAGCAAGGCGAACGCGTGCAGCGTGGCTTCCCACAGGGTCATACTGGACGACTCATGCGCGGACGGGAAGCGGCAATTCGAGCAGCTCGGGCTGGAACACCAGCCGCTCCTGCCCGGCCAGCAAGAGGAAGTGGCGCCCGCTGCAGCGCGCCAGCAGCGACATGCCGACCTTCTGCGCCACCATGTGCCCCATCTGCGTGGTGCCCGAGCGCGACAGCAGGAAGGGAATGCCCATCTGCGCGCCCTTGATCACCATTTCCGAGGTCAGGCGGCCCGTGGTGTAGAACACCTTGTCCGCGCCTTCCATCCCTTCCAGCCACATCAGCCCGGCAATCGCATCGACCGCGTTGTGGCGGCCCACGTCCTCGACGAAGTACAGCAGTTCGCCCGTATTCGAAAACAGCGCGCAGCCGTGCACCGAGCCGGCCTGCTTGTAGATCGATTGCTGGGTGCGGATGGTCTCGACGATGCGGTACACCACCGACTGCGGCAGGCGCGCATCCGGCGGCAGGGTGATCTGGTCGACTTCGTCCATCAGCCCGCCGAACACCGAGCCCTGGCCGCAGCCGGTGGTGACCACCTTTTTCGCGGTGCGCTCTTCCACACCCTGGATGCCGTTGCGGGTGACCACCGCCACCGCGTCGACAGCCCAGTCGACCTGCACCGACACCACCTCCTCGATACTGCGCACCAGGCGCTGGTTGCGCAGGTAGCCGAGCGTCAGCGCTTCCGGCGCCCCGCCGAGGGTCATCAGCGTGACCAGCTCGCGCTTGTCGACGTACACGGTCAGCGGGCGTTCGGCCGGGATCGAGAGCGTCGAGCGGCGCCCGCGCTCGTCCAGCGCCTCGACGTCGTGCGTGAGGCGGGCCTGGGCATTGGACAGGATGGGACGGTAGCGTGGCAAGTCGGGACAGTTCATATTGCCAATTGTGCCACGCCGGCGAGAATCTGGCCGCCACCGTAGCTACCCTGCGCCGCCACCTCCCCGCCCGGCATGACCTTCACCGCGCAGTATTTGAACTCGGGGATCTTGCCGTAGGGGTCGAGCGCCGCGTTCGTCAGGCGGTTGATCGCCGCTTCGTAATAGCAGAAGGGGACGAAGATGGCGCCCACCGGCGAGCTGTCGTCGGCACGCGCATACAAGACCACTTCGCCGCGGCGCGAGGTTATCGTGATGGCAGCGCCCGGCTCCACGCCCAGGCGCTGCAAGTCTAGCGGATGCACCAGCGCCACCGGATCGGGCTCGATCGCATCGAGCACGCCGGCGCGGCGCGTCATGCTGCCGGTGTGCCAGTGTTCGAGCTGGCGCCCGGTGATCAGGACCATCGGGTAGTCGGCATCCGGCCGCTCGTCGGCGGGAATGATGTCAGCCGGGACGAATCGCGCCTTGCCGCCTTCGCGCGGGAAGGACTCGGTGAAGACGACCGGCTGGCCCGGCCCCTCCTCCACCGGGCACGGATACACGACCGCCCCTTCGCGCTCGAGCCGCTCCCAGGTGATGCCGGCGATGCTGGGCATGGTCTTGCGCATCTCGTCGAACACTTCCGACACGTGGCCGTAGTCCCAGTCCAGGCCGAGCCGGTTCGCCATCTGCCCGATGATCCACAAATCGGGCTTGGCCTCGCCCGGCGGGTCGATCGCCTGGCGGCCCAGCTGCACCAGGCGGTCGGTATTCGTGAAGCTGCCGGTCTTTTCCGGGAAGCTCGACGCCGGCAAAATCACGTCCGCGAGATAGGCCGTCTCGGTCAGGAAGATGTCCTGCACCACCAGGTGCTCGAGCGCGGCCAGCGCGGCGCGCGCGTGGTTGGCGTCGGGGTCGGACATGGCGGGATTTTCTCCCATGATGTACATGCCGCGGATCTGGCCGGCGCAGATGGCGTCCATGATCTCGACCACGGTCAGGCCCGGCTTCGGGTCGAGGGTGGCGTTCCAGGCTTGCTCGAACTTCGCGCGCGCCGCCGGGTTGTCGACGCGGCCGTAATCGGGCAGCATCATCGGGATCAGGCCGGCGTCGGAGGCGCCCTGCACGTTGTTCTGGCCGCGCAGCGGATGCAGGCCGGTGCCGGGACGGCCAATCTGGCCGGTCATCAAACTCAGCGCGATCAGGCAGCGCGCGTTATCCGTGCCGTGGATGTGCTGGGAGATGCCCATGCCCCACAGGATCATCGAGCCTTTCGACGTGGCGTACAGGCGCGCCACGTAGCGGATGGTCTCGGCGTCGATGCCGCAGATCGGCGCCATCACCTCCGGGCTGTAGCCGGCCACGTTCGCTTCCAGTTCGGCATAGCCGACCGTGCGCGCGGCGATGAAGGCCGGGTCGACCAGGCGTTCCTCGACGATCGTGTGCATCAGTGCGTTCAGCAGGGCGACGTCGGTGTCGGGCTTGAACTGCAGGTAGCGGTGGGCGTGGCGCGCCAGGTCCGAGCGGCGCGGGTCGAGCACGATCAGCTTGGCCCCTGCCCTGGCCGCGTTCTTGATCCAGGTGGCGGCCACCGGATGGTTCACCGTGGGGTTGGCGCCGATGACGACAATGACTTCGGCACGCGTGACGTCCATCACCGGGTTCGAGACCGCGCCCGAGCCTATCCCTTCCAGCAGCGCCGACACCGAGGACGCGTGGCACAGACGCGTGCAGTGGTCGACGTTGTTGGTCCTGAAGCCGGTGCGCACCAGCTTCTGGAACAGGTAGGCTTCTTCGTTGCTGCCCTTGGCCGAGCCGAAGCCGGCCAGGGCCGCGCCGCCGTGTTCGTCGCGTATGCGCGCCAGCTTACCGCCGGCCAGCGCCAGCGCTTCTTCCCAGCTCGCTTCGCGGAAGACGTCGAGCACGCGCTCCGGGTCCATGACGAAGTCGCCGGTCTTCGGCATGCCCGCGCGCCGCACCAGCGGCCTGGTGAGCCGGTGCGGATGGTGGGCGTAATCGAAGCCATAGCGCCCCTTCACGCACAGGCGTCCGTGGTTCGCCGGGCCGTCGCGTCCTTCCACGTACAGGATGCGGTTCTCCTTGACGTGGTAAGTGAGCTGGCAGCCCACGCCGCAGTAGGGGCAGACCGAATCGACCTGCCGGTCCGGGATATTCAGCGCCACGCCGCGCGCCGGCATCAGGGCGCCGGTCGGGCAGGCCTGCACGCATTCGCCGCAGGCCACGCAGGTGGAGTCGCCCAGCGGGTCGTCCTGGTCGAACACGATCTTCGCTTCCTGGCCGCGGAAGGCCAGGCCGATCACTTCGTTCACCTGCTCGTCGCGGCAGGCGCGCAGGCAGCGCGTGCACTGGATGCAGGCGTCGAGATTGACGGTGATGGCGGCGTGGGAGGCGTCGGGCTGCGGCTGCGTGCGCGTCGGTGCAAAGCGTGGCTTGCCGACGCCGAGCTTCTGCGCCCACAAGTCCACTTCGTTCTTGCGCGTGTACTGCGCCTCCGCCATATCCGACTGCAGCAGTTCGATCACCATCCTTTGCGCGGCCACGGCGCGCGGGCTGTCGGTCGTGACCTTCATGCCGGCCGTGGGTTGGCGGCAGCAGGATGCCGCCAGCACCCGCTCGCCCGCGATCTCCACCATGCAGGAGCGGCAGTTG
Organism: Massilia sp. BAP21; assembly: GCF_057801335.1. Lineage (NCBI taxonomy): Bacteria > Pseudomonadati > Pseudomonadota > Betaproteobacteria > Burkholderiales > Oxalobacteraceae > Massilia > Massilia sp. BAP21. The sequence continues at coordinate 2,935,035 of NZ_CM173596.1, read as the reverse complement.
CCGACCGCCTCCAGGCCCGGCTTGTAGCACAGGTGCGGCAGGTCGATGCCTTCGCGCCGCGCCACTTCGATCAGCGTATCGCCGGGCAGCGCTTCGACCGCGCGGCCGTTCAATTCGAAGGCGATGGTCTTGAGGTTCGCATTCATGCCAGCCCCCGCATGTTGTCCAGTTCGTGAGGGAAGTACTTGATGACGCAGTCCACCGGATTCGGCGCCGCCTGCCCCAGTCCGCAGATCGAGGCGTCGCGCATCACCTGCGACAATTCGCCCAGCAGCGCGACGTCCCACTGCGGCGCATCGATCAGCTTCAGCGCCTTGGCCGTGCCGGCGCGGCAGGGCGTGCACTGGCCGCAGGATTCATCGGCAAAGAAGCGCATGGTGTTGCGGGCCGCGGCCACTGCGCTGTCGTGCTGCGACAGCACCACCACCGCGGCCGACCCGATGAAGCAGCCATAGGGCTGCAGGGTGTCGAAGTCGAGCGGGATGTCGCCCATGCTGGCCGGCAGGATGCCGCCCGAGGCGCCGCCCGGCAAGTAGGCGTAGAAATCGTGGCCTTCGGCCATGCCGCCGCAGTACTCAAGAATCAGCTCGCGCACCGTGATGCCGGCCGGCGCGAGTTTGACGCCGGGTTCGCGCACGCGTCCCGACACCGAGAACGAACGCAGGCCGCGCCGGCCGTTACGCCCGAAGCCGGCGAACCACTCTCCGCCGCGCTCGAGGATCTCGCGCACCCAGTGCAGCGATTCGAAGTTGTGCTCCAGCGTCGGCCGCCCGAACAGCCCGATCTGCGCCACATACGGCGGACGCAGGCGCGGCATGCCGCGCTTGCCCTCGATCGATTCGATCATCGCCGATTCCTCGCCGCTGATGTAGGCCCCGGCGCCGCGCCGCAGGTGGATCGCCGGCATGCCCTGCACCGGCGGATCGCGCCGCAGCGCGGCCAGCTCGGCTTCCAGCAGCGCGCGGCAGGCGTGGTATTCGTCGCGCAGGTAGATGTAGATGGCCTCGATGCCCACGGCCCAGGCGGCAATCAGCGCGCCTTCCAGGAAGCGGTGCGGATCGCGCTCGAGGTACACGCGGTCCTTGAAGGTGCCGGGTTCGCCTTCGTCGATGTTCACCGCCATCAGGCGCGGGCCGGGCTCGGCGCGCACGATGCGCCACTTGCGCCCGAGCGGAAAGCCGGCGCCGCCCAGGCCGCGCAGGCCGGAGGCCTCCAGCGTGCCGATCACGGATTCGGCCTCGTGCAGGCCAGCCACGCAGTCGCGCAGCAGGCGGTAGCCACCGGCGGCGCGGTAAGCCGCGTAGTCCACGTAGGCATCGGCCGCATCCAGGGATGCGCCCGTAGCCACCCGCGCCAGGATGGATTCGGCACTTGCCTGCGCCACGGCCCCCTGCCCCACCAGCGCCGCCGGCGCCTGTTCGCAGCGGCCGATGCAGGGCGCGGCCAGCACGCGCACGTCGGCGCCCAGGATGGCGGGCAGCCGCCCCAGCAGGCTTGCGGCGCCCGCCATTTCGCACGACAGCCCGGCGCAGACGCGCACCGTCAGCGCCGGCGGCACCGCCTCGCCCTCGCGCACGACCTCGAAATGGTGATAGAAGCTGGCGACTTCGTAGACCTCGGCCTGGGCCAGGCGCATTTCCTGGGCCAGCGCGGCAAGGTGGCCGGCGGGAAGGCAGTTGAAGTGGTCTTGCAGCCTGTGCAGGTGCTCGATCAGGAGCTCAGGCCGGCGCGGCGCGTCGCCCAGCAGGGCCTGCACCTCGGCCAGCGCCTGCGGATCGACGCGGCGGCCCTTCGGCGCCTCGCGCTTGCGCTGGCGGCTCGCCCCCGCGACCGCGATCGGAATGACGGGATGGTTCATCGTTGTCTCCAGGACGGCGGCCTGGCCGATGGTCCGGCCGCCTTGTTGTGCTGCCTTTTTCTTCAAGCATATGCCAGTTTCCCGGCTAACTCAATCCGGAAAGCGGCGCACTGGAGACGAGCGTGGGCCCCTAGCGCCGCCGCTTCTTCCAGTTGTAGTCCGGCCCGGTCACGTCCACGCCCGGGTGGCCCACCACGTCGGGGTGCTCGGAGCACATGGTCACGAAGCGCACGCCCTCGCCGGCGCGCTGGCGCTTGCGCAGCTCTTCCATGAAGCCCATCGCCTTCACCATCTCCTCGGTGCCGAAGGCCTGCGCGTGCGGGGTCGTCTCGGTTTCTTCCACCATGGTCCAGTACACCATATACATCGGCTCGCTCCTTTTCGTATGCCTTGAGCATACCGAAAACCCCGCCGAACCGGCAAGAATGACACAACCTTGACTTTTTGTAAATCGCAATAATGCACCAATTAGATGCAGATCAAGGTTATTTAGCAGAGGAAAGAGAAAAGAAGGTAAAAGTAGGACTAGTCCGAAATGTCTCCATTATGTTCGCCGCTTAACATAACTGCATCTCCGAGGCCGCTAGGCTTAAGCCTGTCTTCACTAAAGCAGGTCAAACCTCATGAACAGCATCAAGCATATCCAGCCAGATACCGCACCCGAGCTGGCGCTTTGGGGCGGACTCGAATGCACCGTCAACCGCGTGCGTGATACGTACTTCAGCCAGATGGACCGCAACGGCCACGCCAGCCGCCTGCAGGACATCGAACGCTTCGCTTCCCTCGGCATCAAGGCCATCCGCTATCCCGTCCTGTGGGAGCGCACCGCCCCCAACGGCATCGAGAACGCCGACTGGTCCTGGTCCGACGCGCGCCTGCCGGCCCTGCAGCGGCTCGGCGTGACGCCGATCGTCGGCCTGGTCCACCATGGCAGCGGTCCGGAGCATACGAGCCTGGTCGACCCAGCCTTCCCCGAAAAGCTCGCCGAGTACGCCGGCGCGGTAGCGGCACGCTACCCCTGGGCCGAGTACTACACCCCGGTCAACGAAATCCTGACCACGGCGCGCTTCTCGGGTCTGGCAGGCGTCTGGTACCCGCACGGGAAAAGCCACAGCATTTTCGTGCAGGCCCTGCTGATCGAAACGAAAGCCACCGTCCTGTCGATGCGCGCCATCCGCGCCGTCAACCCCGATGCGAAACTGGTCCAGACCGACGATCTGTCGAAGACCTATGGCACGCCGGAGATGCAATGGCTGGCCGACTTCTTCAACGAGCGGCGCTGGCTGGCCTGGGACCTGCTCTGCGGGATGGTCGACGAGCAGCACAAGATGTGGGATTACCTGATCCAGTCCGGCGCCACGCCCGACGACCTGCTCTGGTTCCGCGACAACCCCTGCCCGCCCGACATCATCGGCGTCAACTACTACGCCACCAGCGAGCGCTGGCTGGATCACCGCACCGAGCGCTATCCGAAGGACCGCTGCCACGAGTACGACGGCGTGCCGCATGCCGACATCGAGACCCCGCGCGTGCTGGCCACGCCGACCCCGGGCATCGGCCCGCTGCTGCAGGAAACCTGGGAACGCTACGGCCTGCCGATCGCCATCACCGAGGCCCACATCGACGCCAACCGCGAAGACCAGATGCGCTGGCTGCTCGAGATCTGGAACGCGGCGAAAAAGGTGCGCGCCGGCGGCGCCGACGTGCGCGCCGTCACGGTCTGGGCCCTGCTCGGCTCCTACGACTGGAACTGCCTGGTGACCGAATGCCGCGGCTACTACGAGCCCGGCCCGTTCGACGTGCGCGGGCCGGAGCCGCGCCCGACCGCCGTCGCCACCCTGATGCGCGAGTTGTCGTCCGGCCGCCCGCTGACCAACCCGGTGCTGCAGGGCCAGGGCTGGTGGCGCCGTCCAGGGCGCTTCCTGTGCAAACCTGTCGCCACCCGCACCGCCGTGGCCGACATCGCGGTGCGCGATCCCTTCAAGTCGCAGCAGGTGCAGCCGATCCTGATCGTCGGCGCCACCGGCACCCTCGGCTCGGCCTATGCCCGCATCTGCGAGAAGCGCAACCTGGCCCACCACGTGCTGACGCGCCAGGAAATGGACATCACCGACCCGGCCTCGGTCGAGGCGGCGATCGGGCGCTTCAAGCCCTGGGCCATCATCAATGCCGGCGGCTACGTGCGCGTCGACGATGCCGAAGCCGAGAGCGAAGCCTGCATGGCCGCGAATACCCACGGCCCGACGGTGCTGGCCCTGGCCTGCATCCGCCACGCGATCCGCTTCATGACCTTCTCCAGCGACCTGGTGTTCGACGGCAGCAAGGACACGCCCTACGTCGAGTCCGACCCGGTGGCGCCGCTCGGCGTGTACGGGCGCAGCAAGGCCGAGTCCGAGCGGCGCGTGCTGGAAGCCGATCCGCAGGCGCTGGTGATCCGCACCAGCTCCTTCTTCGGCCCCTGGGACCGCCACAACTTCGTCACCCAGGCCATCAAGGCGCTGCGCAGCGGCCAACGCTTCGAGGCCTCGAACGACCTGGTGGTGTCGCCGACCTATGTGCCCGACCTGGTGAACGCCAGCCTCGACCTGCTGATCGACCGCGAGCGCGGCGTCTGGCACCTGAGCAATGGCGAAGCCATCACCTGGGCCGGGCTGGCGCGCAAGGCCTGCGAGGCCGCCGACGTCGACGCCAGCCGCCTGGTGGAAAAGCCGGCGGCGGAATGCGGCTACAAGGCGGTGCGCCCGGGCTACTCGGCCCTGGGCAGCGAGCGCGGCCTGATGCTGCCTTCGCTCGACGACGCCCTGGCGCGCTACATGAAGGCGCTCGAGGAGCACGCCAGCGACGACGGCGAACTGGTGGGCGAAGCGGCGCACTACGCGCGCTGACCGGTTGATGGTGCGTGGCCGCCGCCCGGCGCAGGACGCGCCGGCGGCGGCCGTTTTTTTGCAGCGGCCCCTGCCTGCACGCGATGAGGCCGATGCGGTAACATGCTGCCTGCGCCGGCCCGCCCGGCATCTCCCTGCGACTCCTACAGGTTCAGCCTTGAAAATCTTCGTCATCAGTCTGCCGTCCAGCCGCGAGCGGCGCGCCCTTGTCGCGCACAAGCTCGGTTCGCGCAAGCTCCCCTTCGAGTTCATCGACGCCGTCGACGGCCGCGTCGACAAGCACCCCTACCTGAACAACTACGACGAAGCGAGCTTCCTCGTGCACCGCCGCCGCCGCGCCGCGCCGGGCGAACTCGGTTGCTACGTGAGCCACTTGCTGGCCTGGGAAAAGAGCGTGGAACTGAACGAGCCGATCGTGGTACTGGAAGACGACTTCCAGCTGACGCCGGACTTCGAGGCGGGACTGGACTACGTGAGCCGCTTTGCCGACCAGGTGTCGTTCGTGCGCCTGGAGCCGCTGGAAAAGCACACGGTGATGACCTCGGATAAAAGCGCCGGCTTCAGCCTGGTCAAGCAGCTCGACGTCGGCATGTGCATGACCGGGTATGTGATCACGCCGCAGGGTGCGAAGAAGCTGCTCGCGCATGCGCGCACGATCCGCGCGCCGATCGACCTGTTCCTGAAATACACCTTCGACCATGGCGAGCTGATTCACGCCGTGGTGCCGCATGGGGTGTATCCGACGCACGAGGACTCGGTGATCGGGATCGACGTGCGCAACCAGCGCGAGAAGGGGTTCGTGCTGGGACTGAAGCGGTTTGCTTACAAGACGTTCTACCGCTTTGCGAACCTGTTCACCAATCTGGCGAACGGCTTGCGGCGGTTTTAGGACGGTGTTGAAACCGTAGGGTGGACGGCTCGACCCGTCGCGCCGCGAGCTTGCGGCCCAGGCGCCGTCCACACGTTCAAGAGGTGGATGATATACCGCGATCGGGCTGCATTTACTTGAACGCGTGGACGGCATTCATGCAAACATGGTCCACGCGTTGGGGTTGAGCCGTCCACCCTACGTTGTCGTAGCCGCTGGCCGCAGCACATGTCGGGTGGGCCGGGCCGCGCAGGCACCTGTGTCCACGCGGTGATACGCAGCAGATGATTCATCCGGCACGAGGCCGGAGCCAGTCAGCCGTTCGACGCCGCCGCAAACTGCAGGCGATACAGGTTCGCATACATCCCGTTCGCCGCCAGCAGCTCGTCGTGCGTCCCCTGCTCCACGATCCGCCCCGCCTCCATCACCACGATCCGGTCGGCCCGCTCGATGGTCGACAGGCGGTGCGCGATCACCAGCGTGGTGCGCCCGGCCATCAGCGTGTCGAGCGCGGCCTGCACCGCGCGTTCGGATTCGTTGTCCAGCGCCGACGTCGCTTCGTCGAGGATCAGCACCGGCGCATCCTTGTAGATCGCGCGGGCAATCGCCACGCGCTGGCGCTGGCCGCCCGACAGGCGCATGCCGTTCTCGCCGATGCGCGCTTCCACCCCTTCCGGCAGCCTGGCCACCACGTCGGTCAGGTGCGCCGCCTTGATGGCCGCGGCCAGGCGTTCGTAGTCGATGCGCTCGGCGCCGTAGGCGATGTTCGCCGCCAGCGTGTCGTCGAACAGCACCACGTTCTGGCTCACCATCGCCAATTGGTTGCGCAGGCTGGCCATGCGCAGTTCCTCGTAGGGCACGCCGTCGAGCAGGATGCGGCCGGCCTGCGGGTCGTAGAAGCGTGTCACCAGGTTCACGAAGGTCGACTTGCCGCCGCCCGACACGCCCACCAGGGCCACGGTCTGGCCCGGCGCCACGTCCAGCGTCACGCCGCTCAACGCCGCCGATTGCGCGCCCGGATAGGTAAAGCTCACGTCCTGGAACTGCAGGTGGCCCTGGGCGCGTTCGATGGTGCGCGTGCCCGGGTCGTGCTCGACCGGGGCGTCGATGATCGAGAACACGGTTTCGGCGGCGGCGATCCCGCGCTGCATCGGGCCATTCACTTCGGCCAGCGACTTCAGCGGCGTGAGCAGCATCAGCATCATGGTGGTGAAGTTGGTGAACTCGCCGACCGTCATGTCCGACTGGATCGCCATCACGATCACCACCGACACCGCCACCGCCGTGGCGACCTGCGTGATCGGGGTGGTGGCGGCAAAGGCCACCGTCATGCGCTGCGAGAAGCCGCGCATGGCTTCGCTGCGCTGCTCGAAGCGGCGCCGTTCGTACTCTTCGCCGGCGAACACGCGGATCACCTGGTGGCCGCGCGTGGCTTCTTCCACCACCTGCGTCATCTCGGCGGTCACGCGCTGGTTGTCGCGGTTCAGGCTGCGCAGGCGGCCGGTGGTGGTGCGCACGATGACGGCGGTGAGCGGCACCACGACCATCGCGATCAGGGTCAGGCGCCAGTTCAGGTAGAGCAAGGCGCCGAGCAGGCCGAGCACCACCAGCACGTCGCGCACGTAGGCCACGAACACCGAGTTGATCATGTCGACCACCTGGCGCACGTCGCCGATCACGGTGTTGATGATCTTGCCGGTCGACTCCTCATGGAAGCGCGCCACCGGCAGGCGCAGCACGCGCGAGAAGGCCATGCGGCGCAGGTCGTTCAGCACGCGGCTCAGCACCCAGTTGTTCAGGTAGGCGGTGGAAAACGTGAACACGCCGCGCAGCGCGAAGATCGAAATCAGGATGCCGGGCACCAGCCACAGGCTGAATGCCACCTTGTGCGGGCCGAAGCCCTTGTCGAGCAGGAGTTCGAGCGCCTTGGCCAGCAGCGGCTGGGTGGCGGCGGTGCCGGCCATCGCCAGCAGCGCGAGGAAGGCGCGCGAGCGGTAGGGTTTGACGATCGCCAGCAGGCGTTTGACGATGGTGCTAGTTTCCAAATTCTTCTTTCTGGTTCAGGCTCAGGCCCATGAGGATGAAAATCATCAGCGCGTAAAAGATGCAGGCCTTGCCGGACCAGAACATCATTTCGGTCAGGCCGAAGGCGAAGTAGCCGAGCGCCACCAGCATGCCGGCCAGGGCCGGCGCATTCGGCGGCGCGCCGCGCAGGGCGGCCAGCTTCGCCTGGCGCGCAAAGAAGGCGAACGGCGCGGCCAGGATGCCGATCAGGGCCAGCAAACCGAACACGCCGCCGCTGGCCAGCGCCTGCAAGACGTCATTATGCAGGTGCTGGGGCGCCAGCGCCACGTCGGACAGGGTGCCGTCCTTTACCCAGCGCACCACCTGCTCGTGCGCGACCGCCGGGTCCTGGCCCACCCACGGGTGCTGGGCGATCAGCATGCCGGCGCCCTTCCAGAGTTCGAGGCGGATGCCCATGTTGGTGAACTTGTATTCGCCGCTTTCCCAGCGGCGCACGTCATCGATCCCCTGCTGCACGCGCAGCTGCACCTCGGTGGCCGGCACGAAGTAGAGCACGGCGGCCAGCGCCACGCCGGCGCCGATCAGCAGGCGCACGTTGCGGCTGCTGCCCAGGTGGGCCAGGCGCATGCACAGCAGGGCCGCCAGCGCCAGCGCGATCCAGCCGCCGCGGGTACCGGTCATCACCAGCGCCAGGATGCCGGCCAGGCCGCCCAGCAAGGGCCACAGGACGGTCTTTCCTTCGCGCCGGAAGTCGATGGTGGCCGCCAGTGCCACCATGCCCATGGTCAGGGCGATGTCGCCGAAGGTGATCGCATTGATCATGCCGCCCGGGCGCTCCATCGCCAGCACGATGCGCTGCCAGCCGACGAAGCACATGGCGCCAACGGCGCCAGCAATCACGCCCCACCACAGCGCCCGGCTCGGCGGGCGCGCCAGCAGCACCATGGCCAGCGCGCTGGCGGCGCACAGCATGCGCAGCGGCTTTTCCAGGGAACTGAGCGGCTGCTCGGGCCGCAGCACGTAGTACAGCAGCACCAGCGCGAAGTTGAACAAAAACGCCAGCACCACCCATCGAATCTCGGGCCAGTGGCGGCGCAGTGCGGCGCCGGCCGCGCGCGGCATGAACAGGGCACTCAGGAGAAGCAGGAAGCTCGCCAGGCCGATGCCCGGGTCGGTGGTGAGGCAAAGCGCGGGCACCATGAAGACAAGGGCGCCTGTCCATAGCCGCGACGGGGCCATCGTTTTCATCAACTTATTGTCCATCAGCTCAGAGGTAGGATATTCTTGCCGGCCCGGCAGGACCGGGCGACAAAAATTTTCAAATCATTATCGCTGATGACGGCGCGGCTGCCAACACGTGCACAGCCGTACGCCCCGGGCCGGATCGGCGCAGAAAGAGATCGATGCACACCGCACCCAGGCTTTCCATCCTCGTCCCCGCCTACAACGCAGAGCAGCACCTGGAGGCGACGCTGCGCTCGGTCCTCGACCAGATGGGGCCCGAACATGCGCTGATCGTCATCGACGACGGCTCGCGCGACGCCACGCCCCAGGTGGTCGAAAGCCTGCAGCAGGGCTACCCCGCCCTGGCGATCCGCCTGATCCGCCAGGCGAATGCCGGCCTGGCCACCACCCGCAACCGCCTGCTCGACGCCGCCACCGGCGAATACATCCTCTTCCTCGACGCCGACGACCTGGTCCTGCCCGGCACCATCGCCGCGCTGGACGGCATCATCGCCCGGCACCGCCCGGACGTGATCGCGGTGGACTTCAACGACTGGCACCCGCACAACATGCGCCGCACGCGCCTGATCGAGCGCGGCTACCCGGCCGGCGCCCTGGTGACCGACCGCGAAGCGATCCTGCGCACCTTCTTCATGGACCGCCAGTGCTATGCCTGGGCCAACGTGATGCGGCGCGAGATCTACGCGCGCCAGCCCGATCCCCTGTACCCGCCCGGCCGCACCTTCGAGGACATCACCACCACGCCGCAATTGATCGCCGACTGCGCCAGCCTGGTGCGCCTGGCCCAGCCCTGCTTCGACTACCGCCAGCATCCGGGCAGCATGAAGCGCGGCCTGTCGCACAAGTGGTGCACCGACTTCGCCAAGGCCGTGCTGCACATCCGCCAGCATTTCGAGACCCTGCCGGTGAGCGAGTCGCTGCGCCTGCACATCGACGCGGCGACCATCCACTTCTATAACGTGATCCTGAAGCGCACCTACGAGATGGGCTGGCGCGAGGGCAAGGCGGCGCGTGCGGACGTGCAGGCGCTGCTGGCGCAGAACCTGTTCAACCCGCTGGAAACGGTGCTGGCGGCGATGGAAGGCACGGTGCTGGACAGCCACGACCGCCGCGCCGACCGCCGTGCCGCTTCGCAGGTGCGCAAGCTGCTGGCGGGGAACCTGGGTTTCGTGCTGGGTAAATTCCTGGCGCGGAAGATCAAGGTCTTGCAGCGCAAGGCGGTGGCATAAGCGGCGTCGCGGTGTGGCGCGGCTGCGCATGCGTGCGTTGAACGCGTGGACGGCATCATGGCCGCAGGCTGAATGCATTGCCGGGTAGAGCCGTCCACCCTACCGCCGCAACTGCGCATGGGTCACGCGTGGGCACGGATGAACAAACGCGCCGCCACGACCTCTGTAGCGCGTCGTAGGGTGGACGGCTACACCCGATTGTTTGCATGCGTGCAGCGTATGCGCCGTCCACGCGTTCAAGCGGCGGACGAATAGGCGCGGCGCCAACCGGCACCGCGCCGCGCCGCAATCAATACTCGACCGCCACGTCCTTCGCCCCCAGGTTCAGCTCGAGCGCATGCTTGAGCGCATCCGACGGCGCCACGCGCCATTCGTCGCCCAGCTGCAAAATGCACTCCACGCCTTGCGGCTTGACGCGCAAACTGACCGGCAGCCCATCCGGGTGGCGATACGGCGACAGCACCTCGGCCATCTTGGCCGTGCTGATGCCGCACTCGATGTCCATTTCCAGCTTGTGGCCGTAGTGGATGCGGGCGGCGGCAATGTCGAACACCTTTTCGGCCGTGATGCGCAGGCCGCCGTTGAAGCGGTCTTCCGACACCTTGCCGACCACCAGCAGGAATTCGTCTTCCTTGAAGGCGTTGCGGTTCTGCTCGAACACCTCGTTGTAGACCGTGACCTCGACCACGCCGGTCTTGTCGTCCAGCGCCACGATCAGGATCTTGCCGCGCTGGGTCATCTGGGTGCGCACGCCGGTGATCACGCCGCACATCATGCGCGGCTCGCGCGACGGTTCCAGGTCTTTCAGTTTCGTCTTGGCGAAGCGCCGCACTTCCTGCGAATACGAGTCGAACATGTGGCCCGACAGGTAGTAGCCGAGCGCGATCTTCTCTTCGGCCAGCTTCTGGCGGTCGGTCCAGGGCGTGGCTTTCACATAGTCGGGCGGGGCCACCAGGTCGGAATCGTCGCCGCCGAACAGGCTCACCTGGTTCGCGGCGGCAGCGGCCTGGCCCGCCGCTTCCATCGCGAATGCGACGGAAGCCAGCAGGATCGCGCGGTCGACGCCGAAGGCGTCCATGGCGCCGGCGCGGATCAGCGACTCGATGGTGCGGCGGTTGATCTGCTTGCGGTCGACGCGCTTGCAGAAGTCGAACAGGTCCTTGAACTTGCCGCCCTCCTGGCGCGCGGCGATGATCGCCTCGATCGCGCCCTGCCCCGCACCCTTCACGCCGCCCAGGCCGTAGCGGATGTTCGAGACCTGCTTGCCGGTCACGGAACGCGGCGCGCCTTCCGGCGTGAAGCGGAACTGCGATTCGTTGACGTCCGGCGGAAGGATGGTCAGTTTGCAGACATCGATCGCATCCTCGACCAGGATCTTGATCTTGTCGGTGTCTTCCATCGCCAGCGACATGTTGGCTGCCATGAAGGCGGCCGTGTGGTGCACCTTCAGGTAAGCCGTGTGGTAGGACAGCAGCGCGTAGGCGGCGGCGTGCGATTTATTAAAGCCGTAGCCTGCGAACTTTTCCATCAAGTCGAAGATCTCGTCGGCCTTTTCGGTCGACAGGCCGTCTTTCGCGGCGCCGGCGCGGAAGATCTCGCGGTGCTCGGCCATCTCTTCGGCCTTCTTCTTACCCATCGCGCGGCGCAGCATGTCGGCGCCGCCCAGCGAGTAACCGCCGACGATCTGCGCCATCTGCATGACCTGCTCCTGGTAGACCATGATGCCGTAGGTCTCGGACAAAATGGATTCGGTACGCGGATCGGGATAGTCGAACTTCTCGCCGTGCTTGCGCTTGCAGAAGTCGGGAATCAGGTCCATCGGGCCAGGGCGATACAAGGCGACCAGCGCAATGATGTCCTCGAAGCGGTCGGGACGCGCATCCTTGAGCATGCCCTGCATGCCGCGCGACTCCAGCTGGAAGATGGCGACGGTTTTCGCGTCGCTCAGCAGCTTGTACGAGGGCCGGTCGGTCAGCGGCAGCGTCTCCAGGTTGAAATCCGCATCCGCCGGATCGAGCGCGCGGATGTAGTTCACGGCGCGGTCCAGGATGGTCAGCGTGGTCAGGCCCAGGAAGTCGAACTTGACCAGGCCGACGGCCTCGACGTCGTCCTTGTCGTACTGGGAGACGACGCCGGCGTCGCCGCCCTGGGTGTAGAGCGGGCAGAAGTCGGTGAGCTTGCCGGGCGCGATCAGCACGCCGCCGGCGTGCATGCCGATGCCGCGCGTAATGCCCTCGACCTGCTGGGCGAGATCCAGCAGCTGCTTGACCTCCTCTTCATTCTCCAGGCGTTCTTTCAGCAGCGGTTCTTCCTCGATGGCCTCGGCAATCGACACCGGCTTGCCCGGCTTGAACGGGATCAGCTTCGAGATGCCGTCGCAGAAGTTGTAGCCGAAATCGAGCACGCGGCCGACGTCGCGGATCGCGCCCTTGGCCGCCATGGTGCCGAAGGTGGCGATCTGCGAGACCGCGTCGCGGCCGTACAAATCCTTCACGTGCTGGATGACCAGTTCGCGCTTTTCCTGGCAAAAGTCGATGTCGAAGTCGGGCATCGAGACGCGTTCCGGGTTCAGGAAACGCTCGAACAGCAGGTTGTATTTCAGCGGGTCCAGATCCGTGATCTTCAGCGCGTACGCCACCAGCGAGCCTGCACCGGAACCGCGGCCCGGGCCGATCGGCACGCCGTTGTTCTTGCCCCACTGGATGAACTCCGCAACGATCAGGAAGTAGCCCGGGAACTTCATCTTGATGATGGTCTGGTTCTCGAACTCGAGGCGCGCCTCGTAGCGCGGGCGCTCGGCCTCGCGCTTGGCCGGATCGGGGAACAGCTGGACCAGGCGCTCCTCCAACCCCTTCTTGGTTTCGGCGACCAGGAAGTCGTCGATGGTCATGCCGGCCGGCGTCGGGAAGTCCGGCAGCTGCGGTTTGCCGAGCGTGAGCGTGACGTTGCAGCGCTTGGCGATTTCGACCGAGTTGGCCAGGGCGCCAGGCAAGTCCTTGAACAGCTCCGCCATCTCGGCCTGGGACTTGAAGCACATCTCCTCGTTGAAGCGGCGCACGCGCTTGGCGTTGGCCAGCATCTCGCCTTCGGCGATGCAGGTGCGCGCTTCGTGGGCGATGAATTCGTCCTTGCTGATGAACTGCACCGGGTGGGTCGCCACCACCGGCAGGCCCAGGCGCGACGCCAGCGCCACCGAATGGCGCACCTGCTGTTCCTGGTTCGGCTGGCCGGCGCGCTGGATCTCGATGTAGAAATGGCCGGGGAAGATGCGCGCCCAGCGCTCGGCGGCTTTTTCGGCACGGGCGATGTCGCCGTTGTCGATGGCCTGGCCGACGTCGCCGAAACCGGCACCCGAAAGCACGATCAGGGCATTGGCCTGGTTCACCTCGGGCTCAAGCGTGGAAACGCTTGTGGCCAGCGCTTCCAGCCACTCGACGCGGATCTCGGCGCGGCCCTTGTACTGGTTGGTGAGCCAGGCCTTCGACAGCAGGTCGCACAGCTGCAGGTAGCCGCTGCGGTTCTTCGCCAGGATCAGCAGGCGGTGCGGCTTGTCGCGGTTGTCGTCGTTGGTGATCCAGGCGTCGACCCCGACGATCGGCTTGATCCCCTTGCCGCGCGCCGCCTTGTAGAAGCGCACCATGCAGAACATGTTGGCCAGGTCGGTGACGGCCAGCGCCGGCTGCTGGTCCTTGGCGGCTGCGCCAACCAGGTCGTCGATGCGCACCAGGCCGTCGGCGATCGAGTATTCGGAGTGGACGCGGAGATGGGTGAAAGTCGGGGAAGTCATCCCGTCATTTTACCTCGGCAGGCGCTGCCGGGGTGAGGCCGGGTCCGGTTTTGGCGCTGCCTCCGAGGCCGCCGCCCCGCAGTGGGAAGTTGCAGATTCACAACAATATACAGGCATTCCCGAAAAGAAAAACCCGGCCGCAGCCGGGTTTCGAATGGAGCGGTAGCCGCTCAGCCGCGCTTGCGGCGGCTGGCCAGGCCCAGGCCGGCCAGCGCCAGGCCGAACAGCGACAGCGATGCCGGTTCCGGCACTTCGCTCACGCGCAGGTTGTCGATGCTGACTTTCACCTTGTTGTCGATGTTGACGGTGCGGATGCCGATTTCCGACACCGACTTGATCTTGCTGGCACCGGTGGCAACCTTGTCGGCGCCGGTCAGCGAGGTCATTTCATAGGCGGTCGGGTTCATCCAGGCAGCGAAGCTGTTGTAGAACTCGGAGTCGTCGGTCTTCGACAGGTAGCCCAGCAGGTGGTAGCTCTGGCCGGCGACCAGGTCGCTGCCCAGCAGCCAGGGGCCATCGGTGCCGACGGTGCGCACATACAGGTCGTTGGTGCAGCTGCCGTTACCGCAATTGGACTTCAGGCCGATGCTCGGGCCGTCCTTGTCGCCCAGCCACAGGCCCATGAAGTCGTTGTTGCCCAGCGTGCCGGTGTACGAGAAGCTGAAGTCGACGATGATGCCGCCGCTCTGGGTCTCGGCCAGCTTCCAGTAGGCTGCACGGTCGTTGTTGCTGCCGAAGGTCAGCGACTTGTTGCCATCCGTGTTGGTAAGCGAAGGCTTGTTCTTGGCGCTGGTGATGTCGGTAGCCCAGCCTGCGCTGAAGCCGGCGCTGGTGCCGTCGAAGTTGTCATGGGCGACGACGATGCCGGCGTTGGCGCTGGAAGCAATCAGGAAGGAAGCGGCGAGGAGCGTGAACTTTTTCATGGTATGAAGAAACAATAAGGAAGAAATAAAAGTAACCGTTGCTCTATAAGCACGAATCATGCCTAAATAAAAATTCCCATTTGAAACAGCAACTTATTTTATTTCCTCTCTAAAACTAATTGCGCGATGTAAAGTTTTCCGACAATCAATACCTCTACCGCTCGTCAGTAAAGTCGCCCGTTTATAATACTGCTCACCTTACCCAGGCTTTCTGCTCGCGCCTCATGTATTCCTGCCCCCACCCAGCCGCCGACCATCTGCCGGCTATTTTCCGATGAAGCGGCCTCAGTGCGAAGGTGCTGCCCTGGCCGCGCTACTGCTCGCGCCGCCCGAACCTGCACCCGGCAACGGCCCCACAATCACCGTCCTGCCGGACCAGGCCTTGCCGCCCGCCGAGACCGCAGCAACAGTCGCTGCAGCCGCTGGTACGCCTGCGCGCGGGCACCTCGCCGCGCCCCTGATGCTGGCCGCGCGCGCGGTGCTGCGCCGCCCGCGCGTGCGCCAGCTGGTGCTGCGCATCCTGAAACGCTTCCCCGGCCTGTACGCGCGCGCCTATCGCATGCTGCTGCAGGGCGGCGGGAACGGCGCGGCAACGGGTACGTCCGAAGGCGCACCGGCCTCGCTGTCGCCGCGTGGCCAGCGCATCTACCGTCGGCTGCAGCGGATAGGGGCGGCGCCGCATGCGCCGGTCGCTCCCGGCGCGCGGCGTAAACTGGCCTTTGTCTGCCCGATGCCGCCGCAGCGCACGGGTATCGCCAGCTATGCCGTCGAACTCCTGCCCGAGCTGATGGATGCCTTCGACATCGAGCTGGTGGTCGACCAGCCGGAAGTCAGTTTGCCGGCGGCGCTGGCCGGGCTGCCGGTACGCCAGGCCGCCTGGTTCGCCGAACACGGCGCGCAGTACGACCAGGTGCTCTACCAGTTCGGCAACAGCCCCTTCCACAGCCACATGTTCGCCCTGCTGGCCCGCCATCCGGGCGTGGTGGTGCTGCACGACTTCTTCCTGGGCGGCGTGCTGGCCCATGCCCAGATGAGCGGCGCCATGCCGAACGCCTGGCAGGACGCCCTGTTCCACGCGCACGGCTATGCCGGCATGCGCCGCTGCGCCGCCGACGAAGCCGCCGGCGTCCAGGTGCACAAGGCCTGGCCCGCCAGCCTGGGCGTGCTGGACGGCGCCACGCGCACGATCGTCCATTCGCAGCACGCGCGCCGGCTGGCGCAAGACTGGTACGGGCCGCAGGCGGTCTCGCACATCGACGTCATCCCGCATCCGCGCAAGCCGCCCGCCGTACACGACCGCACCGCCGCGCGCGCCGCCCTCGGTATCGGCGGCGACGTCTTCCTGGTCTGCAGCTTCGGTTTCGTGGCGCCGAACAAGCTGGTGCACGAACTGCTGGAGGCCTGGCTGGGGTCCAGCCTGGCGCGCGACCCGCGCTGCGTCCTGGTGCTGGTCGGCGCCAACCACGACAGCCCCTACGGCGTGCGCGTCGACGAGATCGTGCGCGGCGCGGGGCCTGAAGCGGGCATCCGCATCGCAGGCTGGTGCGACGACGCGCTGTACCGCACCTGGCTGCAGGCGGCCGACGCCGGCGTGCAGCTGCGCGCCAATGCCCACGGCGAGAGCTCGGGCGCGGTGCTCGATTGCCTGAACTACGGCCTGGCGACGATCGTCAACGCGAACGGCTCGATGGCCGAATTCCCGCCCGACGCCCTGTGGCAGCTGCCGGACGGCTTCACGGTGGCCGAACTCGGCGCCGCGCTGGAAACCCTGCGCACGGACGACACGCGCCGCCACGCCATGGGCCGGCGCGCGGTGGCCCTGCTCGACGCCAGCTTCCGCCCGGCGCAGTGCGCGGCCCAGTACCGCGCCACGCTCGACCGCGCGTATGCCGACGAGCTGGCGCAGGATGCTGCGCTACGCGCAGCGCTGGTGGCGCACGGCGGCAGTGGCAGCGACAGCGCAAGCCTGGAAACGTTGGCTGGCGCGCTGGCCAGGTCGCCGGCGGGCACGCAGGCCAGGACGCCGCGGCGCCAGTTGCTGGTCGACCCCGGCGACCGCACGCAGGCGCAAGGCCTGCCGGACGCCCACGCCTGCTCGCAACTGCGCGCATTGCTGGCGCAGGAGCACAGCGATGTCCGGGTCGAACCTGTCTGTCTGGCGCAGGAACAGGGTGCGCGTCATTATCGCTATGCGCGCAAGATGGGCGCGCAGCTGCTGGAGCTGCAAGGGCACCGGATGGAAGAGCCAATGGTGGACATCGCCCGCGGCGATGTCTTCTATGCAGCTGCAGGGATCACGCCTGCCCTCATCGAGGCCGCAGCAGACGGCACGCTGGCGGACCTCCGTACCCGCGGGGCCAGGATCGTGCTCCCGGTGCGCGCGGCATCGCCCGGGGAACTCCCTCCCGACAGCGAGTTGCAACCGCAGCTACGGCAACTTGCGCCGCACACCGACGTGCTGCTGTGCGAGACCGAAGCGGTGGCGGCCGAGCTCAAGCGCCTGCTAGGTCAATAGCGTCGCTCATGCGAAGATCCAGCGTTTTCCAAGAATGAATCCGTTAATGGCGATCAACGGAAGGGAAACGATCTTTCCTGCCATCGGCATGTCCAGCCAGGCGGTCGAAGCCGCAACGATCGCCAGGGTGATCAGGTAATTCAGGAAGACGACGCACAGGTAGCGGTAGAAGCTGGCCGTGGACGCGACGTTCTTGAACGTCACGCGCGCGTGAAAGCAGTAATTCACGATGAGACTGACGATGAAGCCGGCGCTGGCCGCCAGCAAGGGGCCGGTGCCGTAAACGATCAGCCCTTGCATCAGGCCGACGTCGATCGCCGCGCACAGCAAACCTCCCGCGACATAGATGACGAATTGAGAAGAAGGCAGGAACTGGCGCACTATGCTCTCCTGCCTTGTGAAACGATGGCAGGCGCGCATGCAGGCGTCTCGGGCATGGGGTAAATGCGGTGAAGCAGTATATTTTTAAAATTGGACATGATCGACTGGAAAAATGGCTGACCCGTTCATTTGCAGCCACAAGCGCCACAATCGCCGCAGCAAGGACAACAGCGCAGGCTCGGCATCGCTCTATAATAACGGTTGACCAGATTTTTTGCTCCTTGACATCATGACCACCACCACCCAGACGGCGCCAGCCGGCACCTCCGCCGCGACCGGGCGCTACGTCAACATCGCCGCCTACAAATTCATCAGCTTCGACGACACTGAAGCCATGCGCCCGCAGTTCCAGGCCCTGTGCCAGCAACTGAACCTGCGCGGCACCATCCTGCTGACGCCGGAAGGCATCAACATGTTCCTGTCCGGCCTGCCGGCCGACATCGACCACTACCTGTCCTGGCTGCGTTCGGATGCGCGCTTCGCCGACATCGAAGTCAAGTACAGCTACTCGGAAGAACAGTCGCACAAGCGCATGCTGGTGAAGATCAAGAAGGAGATCATCACCATGCGCATGCCGCTCATCAAGCCGGAACTCGGGCGCGCGCCCTCGGTGGAAGCGGCCACGCTCAAGCGCTGGCTCGACCAGGGGCATGACGACAACGGCAAGCCGGTGGTGATGGTCGACACCCGCAACGACTTCGAGGTCGACGTCGGCACCTTCGAGAACACGGTCGACTACCGCATCGCCAAGTTCACCGAGTTCCCCGAAGTGATTGCCGCGCACAAGGACGATTTCGCCGGCAAGACCGTGGTCACCTTCTGCACCGGCGGCATCCGCTGCGAAAAGGCGGCGATCCACATGCAGAACATCGGCTACGATAACGTCTACCAGCTGGAAGGCGGCATCCTCAAGTACTTCGAGGACGTCGGCGGCGCCCACTACACCGGCGACTGCTTCGTGTTCGACTACCGTACCGCGCTCAACCCCAAGCTGGAACCGACCGTCACCACCCAGTGCTTCGCCTGCCGCGCCGTGGTCACGCCGCGCGAGCAGCTCTCGCCGCAGTACGTGTACGGCGTGTCGTGCCCGCATTGCGCGGACAAGAGCGTGGCTGCCTGAGGATGGCGCGCGGCGCTTCCCTGGTGCGCGGACTCGTCAAGAAGGCCGCGCTGCGCGCGGTCGCCTTTATCGTGGCGCGTCCGCGACTGGACGACTTCCTGCGGCGCCAGATCTACCGTTTTCCCCGGCTCGCCGGACGCGTGCGCGCGGCCGTGGCGCATTCGCGCCGCGCCGACTGGCAAAGCCTGCCGGTCCTGCTTTCCGACGAAGCCGAGCTTACCGGCGACGCGCGCCAGGTCCTGCAGGACCTGCGCCGCGCCATCGACCGCACCCGTACCCCATAAGATTCCCCGATGCGCATCATTCTCGACCTGCAGGCATGCCAGGCTTCCAGCATGCACCGCGGCATAGGCCGTTATTCGATGGCGCTGGCACTGGCCATGGCGCGCAACAGCAGCGGACATGAGCTGCGCATCGTGCTGAACGAAGACTATCCGGACAGCGTGGCCGCGATCAGGCAGGCCTTCGACGGCCTGCTGCCCCAGTCGCACATCGGCACCTTCGTCACGCCGGTGCCGGCAGGCGAAGTCGATCCGCGCAACGGCTGGCGCGTGCGCGCCGCCGAGCGCGTGCGCGAGCACTACCTGGCCAGCCTGCGTCCGGACGTCGTCCATGTCGCCAGCCTGTTCGAGGGCCTGGGCGACAATTCGGTGGTCTCGCTGCTGCACGGCGAAGGCCGCTTCGACACCGCCGTTACGCTGTACGACCTGATCCCGCTGATGCGCAAGGAGCGCTACCTTGCCGATCCGAACATGGCGGCCTGGTATTACCGCAAGCTCGAAAGCCTGAAGAACGCCGAACTGCTGCTGGCCATTTCCGGTTCGGCACGCGAGGAGGGCATCGAGCTGCTCCAGCTGCCGCCCGAACGCGTGGTCAACATCTCGTCGGCCGTGGACAGCATCTTCCGTCCGCGCGCGCTGGAGCCGGACGAGCGCAGCGCGCTGCTGGCGCGCCATGGCTTGCGGCGCGAATTCATCATGTACACCGGCGGCATCGACTATCGCAAGAACATCGAAGGCCTCGTCGAAGCGTACGCCAGGCTCCCGGTGCGCCTGCGCCGCCAGTACCAGCTGGCCGTAGTCTGCAGCATCCGCGATCCCGACCGCTTCCGCCTCGAGCGGCTCGCGGCCCGGTTCGGACTGGCGAAGGACGACCTGGTGCTGACCGGCTTCGTTTCCGACGACGACCTGGTGTCGCTGTACAACTGCACCGCGCTGTTCGTGTTCCCTTCCCTGCACGAGGGATTCGGCCTGCCGGCGCTGGAAGCCATGGCCTGCGGCGCGCCGGTGATCGGCTCGAACACGAGCAGCATTCCGGAGGTGATCGGCCGCGCCGATGCGATGTTCGACCCGGCCGACATCGATGCGATCGGCGCCGCCATGGCTGGCGTACTCGCCGATCCGGCGCGCCAGGCCGACCTGCGCGCCCATGGCCTGACGCAGGCACGGCGCTTTTCCTGGGATGCCAGCGCGCGGCGCGCCATCGACGCGTTCGAGGACGCACACGCGCGCCGCCGTACCACGCGCGAACTTGTCGCCGTTTCCGCCGCCGCGGAGCGCAGGCCGCGCCTGGCCTACCTCTCGCCACTGCCGCCGGCACGTTCCGGGATCGCCGCCTATAGCGCCGACCTCCTGCCCGCGCTGGCCCGGCACTACGAGATCGACCTGGTGCTCGCGCAGGACGAGGTCGAGGACCCGGTCCTGGCCGAGAGCTATGCGCGGCGCTCGATCGCCTGGTTCGACGCCAACGCCCATGTCTACGACAGGATCGTTTACCACTTCGGCAACTCGGCCTTCCATACCCACATGTTCGACCTGCTGGAGCGCCATCCCGGTGTGGTCGTGCTGCACGACTTCTTCCTGAGCGGCGTGATCAGCCATGCCGAGGCCGAGCACCGCCTGCCGAACAATTACTGCCTGTCGCTGTACCAGGCCCATGGCTACGGGCCGCTGTTGGAGGAAAAGGCCGAGGGACGCACGGCCTCGGTCATGACCTACCCCTGCAACAAGGCCGTGCTCGACCGCGCCCTTGGCGTGATCGTGCATTCCGCCTACGCGGCCGGGCTGGCGAACCGCTGGTATGGCGCCGGCTTCGCCGATGCCTGGCGCGTGGTGCCGCTGGCCTGCCTGGAACCGCCGCAACCGGACGCGGCGGCCAGGGCCGCCCTCCGGACCGAGCTCGGCTTTGCCGACGGCGACATCGTGGTCTGCTCTTTCGGCATCCTGTCCGCGCCGAAGTGCAACGACCGCCTGGTCGAGGCCTGGATCGGCAGCGCGCTGGCGCACGATCCGCACTGCCATCTCGTGTTCGTGGGCGAGATTGCCCCGGGACGCTTCGGCATTGCCCTGCGCGACCGCATCGCCGCGCACCCGCGCATCCGCGTCACCGGCTACGCCAGCACCGCGCTGTACCGCAATTACCTGAAGGCCGCCGACGTCGCGGTCCAGCTGAGGCAACACTCGCGCGGCGAAACCTCGGCCGCGGTATTCGATTGCCTGTCGCATGGCCTGCCGACGGTCGTGAACGCCCATGGCTCAGCGGCGGAGCTGCCCGAACATGTCTGCCTGCGCCTGGAGGACAGCTTCAGCGGCGCCGCCCTGGGTGCGGCGCTCGAACGCCTGCGCGGCGACGCGGCGCTGCGCGCCTCCCTCGGAAACGAAGCGGCGGCCTACATGGGGGCCACCCATGCGCTGCCGCGCGCGGCAGCGCTCTACCGTGACGCCATCGAACATTTCGCGCGCGACAGCCGGGGCCAGGCCGAGCAGGACCTGCTGGCCGCGATTGCCGCGCTCGATACCGACGCCCCCAATGCCGACCTGCTGCAGACGGCGGCGGCGATCGCCGCCAACCGCCCGCGCAGCGGCCCGCGTCGGCTGCTTCTCGATATCGGCGCCCTGGAGCAGGACGGCGGGACGCCGCAGGCCAGGCTGCTTGCATCCCTGCTTGGGCAGGCGCCGGACGGCTGGCGCATCGAACCGGTGCGCCACGACGGCACGCGCTACCGCTATGCGCGCCGCTTCACGCTCGACCTGATCGGGCGTGCGGACCTGCAGTTCGAGGATACAGTGGTGGATGCAAAGGCGGGCGACGTGCTCGCCGCGTTCGACGGCAGCGCGCTTGCCGTGCCTCCAAAGTGGCTGGCGCGTGGTGTGCTGGGCTGCCGCTTCGGGCTGGAAACGGCCGATGGCGTGTCCGGCCTCGGCCGATGGCTGGACATGTTGCCGGACCAGGTTGCGCCAGGAGCACGGGCCTGAGGGCGGCCCCAAGGCGTCCCTGGCCTGGCGGCTTCAGTCGGCCATGGGCAGGCGCCACGGGCGCGTTTTCTTGTGTAGCGGCCGCTTCGGCACCGAGGAAATATCGTTCGAAAGGAAGGCCAGCACCAGTTGCACGCCCATCAGTATCGGCAACGCCGCCAGCATGACGGTGCCCGCTGGCGTTTCCACACCGGCGCGCGAGGACTCGATCCAGTGCACCGCACCGTAGGTCAGTCCCGAGAAGAACAAGACCAGGCCCAACGGCAACTCGATCGACGCCAGCGACATGTTACGCAAATAGTAGTTGTAGAAGATGCGCTTGCCGAAATTGCGTACGTGCTTGAGCAGGAATTCGGTGACGATCTTCGATATCTTCAGGTTGCTCACCTCGTCGCCATAACTGGCGTCCATCGGCACATCGGCCACCACTGCCTGCAGGGTATTCAGGCGGAACAGCATGTCGGTCTCGAAGAAGTAGCGGCGGCTGATCTTGTTGAATGGCAGGTGGCGCGCCGCGTCGACATGAATCGCGGTGAAACCGTTGGTCGGATCGAACAGATCCCAATAGCCGGAAGAGAGCTTGGTCATGAGCGACAGCACCGCATTGCCGAACAGGCGCATCGGCGGCATCGCGCCGATCTGCTCGAGGTCGAAGAAGCGGTTGCCTTTGGTGTAGTCGGCCTCGCCCCGCAAAATGGGCGCTGCAAAAAGCGGGATCAGCCGCGCATCCATTTGTCCGTCGCCGTCCACCTTGACAATGACGCTCATGCCATCGGCGATTGCGGCCCGATAGCCTGTCATGACCGCCCCACCGACCCCCTGGTTCTCCTCATGCATGATCACGACCACGCGCGGATCGCTACAGCTGTTGCGTACAAGGGCACCCGAGCCATCCGGGCACTTATCATCAACGACGTAAATTCGCGAAACCTCGGAACCGATGCCAGCAATAACACCCAGGATATGTCGGGTAACGCGGTAACTCGGGATGACAACAGCGATGGCGTCGTGGTGAATCGTGCTCATGTCTATGCTCAACAAAGGAAGGCGCTATTATTGCTGAATACAGTCGAAATGCCAATTCGAAAGAATTGCCCGGCTGCTAGCAAACAAAAATCCTGCACGCTTCGCACAACCCGCAGCCTGTAATGGCTGAGAGCCGCATATAATGATGCGCTCTTTCGTCCGGTTGGATTGGCAACCGATCAGACGACATTCGTCCAGCCAACGCGCGCCGGCGACGAACGTGTTCTCCCTCTCCACCCGGGGCCCTTTGATCGTCACGTCTCCGTTGCTTTGAACAGAATGTTGCGATGATATAATTATTTATTCATCTATCCTTTACGCGCTTTGCTACCGTCCGGGACGCTCGTCGCGTCCGGAGATTGGCGTGCACAGTAAGCAGCCACCTACTCACTTCACCTATGACCTGTTCCCGTCTTTCCCCCGCCGCGCCTCATGGCGGGGTGTTCACTTGCAATCAGTCGAAAAAAACATGATCACACTTCCCATGTTCGCCAGCGTCTGGCGCTACCGCGGGTTCATTGGAGGTAGCATCAAGCGCGAATTCCAGATCAAGTACCGTAACTCGCTACTGGGCGCTGCCTGGACGATCCTCAGTCCTCTATCGATGATCCTGGTTTACACCATGATTTTTTCACAGGTGATGGGGACGCGCCTGCCTGGAGCGGCCGGCAGTTTTGCTTACAGCATTTACCTGTGCGCAGGCGTCCTCACCTGGGGGCTGTTTGCCGAGATCACGACACGCAGCCAGACGGTATTTATCGAAAATGCAAGCTTGATAAAAAAGCTCCAGTTTCCCCGGCTGTGCCTGCCCGTCATCGTCGTTCTCAATGCCGGCATTAATTTCGCCATCATCTTTGGTTTGTTCAGCCTGTTCCTGGCGCTTTCATCGAATTTCCCTGGCTGGATATATTTCGCCATTTTTCCGGTATTACTGGTG
The DNA here is from genome assembly GCF_057801335.1 of Massilia sp. BAP21. Lineage (NCBI taxonomy): Bacteria > Pseudomonadati > Pseudomonadota > Betaproteobacteria > Burkholderiales > Oxalobacteraceae > Massilia > Massilia sp. BAP21. The sequence continues at coordinate 2,910,982 of NZ_CM173596.1, read as the reverse complement.
CAGATCGTGCTGGCAATCGGAATCGGCATGATTCTTGGCGTTCTCAATGTCTTTTTCCGTGACGTCGGCCAGTTCTTCACCATTCTTTTGCAGTTCTGGTTCTGGTTCACCCCGGTCGTCTATCCCGTAGCCGCACTGCCGCCCGGGGTGCGCGACTGGCTGTCCTGGAACCCGATGGCCGGCGTGATCGGCGCGTACCAGAACATCCTGGTACACGCCCAGGCCCCGGACTGGGCGGCGCTGATGCCGGCAACCGTACTTGGCGTGGCCTGCTGCTTGATAGGCCTGCAATTGTTCCGCAAGCGTGCGGGTGAAATGGTGGACGAACTCTGATGGGTAGCATTCGCGTTAACAAACTGGGCAAGGCCTACAAGCAATACGAAAACCGTTGGAGCCGGCTGGCCGAGTGGCTCATTCCGGATGGCACGATTCGCCATCGGCTTAAATGGGTATTACAGGACATCAGTTTCCAGCTTGCACCGGGTGAAGCGGTGGGCATCATCGGCATGAATGGTGCCGGCAAGAGTACCTTGCTGAAGATGATCACCGGCACTTCGCAACCGACGACCGGCAGTGTGACCATGACCGGCCGCGTCGCTGCGCTGCTTGAACTGGGGATGGGTTTCCACCCGGATTTCACCGGACGGCAAAATGCCTACATGGCAGGCCAGCTGATCGGCCTCGCAATCGACGAGATCACGGCCCTGATGCCGGAGATCGAAGCGTTTGCGGACATTGGCGAGTACATCGACCAGCCGGTACGCGTGTATTCCTCCGGCATGCAGATGCGCCTGGCCTTCAGCGTCGCCACAGCGAAGCGCCCCGACGTCCTGATCGTCGACGAGGCGCTGTCGGTCGGCGATGCCTATTTTCAGCACAAGAGCTTCGACCGTATCCGGGAATTCCAGAAGCTGGGCACGACCCTGCTCATCGTCAGCCATGACCGCGCCGCAATCCAGTCGATCTGCGACCGGGCTATCCTGCTCGACCGCGGCGGCATTGCCAAGCAGGGTTCGCCGGAAGAAGTCATGGACTATTACAACGCGATGATTGCCGAGCGCGAGAACTCGAGCGTCGAACAGGTGGTCACCGCCGAAGGGCGGGTCCAGACCACTTCCGGTACCGGCGAAGCAAGCGTCACGGACATCACGCTCGAAGACGAACACGGTGCTCCTCTGGAAGTGGTGAATGTCGGCGTGCCCGTGACCCTTCGGGTGCGGGTCAAGCTGAATGCCGACATACCGCGCCTTGTGCTCGGCTACATGATCAAGGACCGCCTCGGCCAGCAGATGTTCGGTACCAATACCCATCACATGGAAGCACCGCTGGAAAACCTGCGCGCCGGCGAGACGGTCGATTATCTGTTCCGTTTCCCCCTCAACCTGGGCCCGGGCAGTTATTCCATCACGACCGCGCTGACCAGCAGCGATACCCACCTTGCCCATAATTACGAGTGGCGCGACCTGGCCTTCCTGTTCATTGTGATGAACATGAACCGGAAGGTGTTCGTCGGCACCAGCTGGCTTGAACCAACCGTAGAGATCAACCGATGAGCACTGCATTTTATCGCGCATTTGAAGACCGTCACCGCGGTTCGCGCGAGCTGATCAAGTCACGCCTGACTGCTTACCTTCCCTTCCTCGTACCGCTGATGGCATCGCGCACGCCTTCGGCGCTTGATCTCGGCTGCGGCCGCGGCGAATGGCTCGAACTCCTTGGCGAAACCGGCTTTGTCGCCCGTGGCGTCGACCTCGACGAGGGCATGCTGGAAGCCTGCCGCGAACGCGGCCTGAACGTGACGACCCAGGATGCGCTCGCCAGCCTGCGCGCCCAGCCCGATGCCAGCTTGAGCCTCGTGTCGGCCTTCCACCTCGTGGAGCATATTCCCTTCGAAGCGGTCCAGGAACTCATCGCCGAAGCATTGCGCGTCCTGGAACCCGGCGGCTTGCTGGTCATGGAAACGCCGAATCCCGAGAACCTGGTGGTAGCGACCTCGGGGTTCTACATGGACCCTTCGCACCTGCGTCCGATACCGCCGCAGTTGCTCGAGTTCGTGGTCGAATTCGGCGGCTTTGCGCGTCATCGGGTCGTGCGCTTGCAGGAATCGCCGCAGTTGCACGGTACCGCGCCACTTGAATTGATGAACGTACTTAACGGCGTCAGTCCCGACTATAGCGTGGTGGCGCAAAAGGCAGCGGAACTGACGGTCACCGCGCCATTCGATACCGCATTTGCTGCGGACTACGGGCTCGACCTGTACACCCTCGCGCAGCGCTACCAGTCCCAGCGCGACGGCCAGCGCCGTGAAACCGAGACTGCCCTGGCCCATCTGGCCGACCGCGTGGCCGCCGCCGAAATGAATGCCAGCGGTTTGTTCCAGCGCACGCTGGAAACGATCAGCGAGGCGCAGGCCGCCACAAAACTCGTCCAGGCCGAACTCTACAGCGCCCAGCAGCGCGAACGCGCGCTCGAAGCCTCGGCCCATGCGCAGGCCCTTCGCGAAGCGGAAGCGCGCGCCGCCAGTTACCTGAGCCAGGCGCAGGAAGCCGGCGCACGTGCCCTGCATGCGGACCAGCGCGCCCTGGAAGCGGAGCACCTGGCTGCGGAAAACGCTGCCCTGGCAGAGCGCCGCGCCGACGAGGTACGCCAACTGATCGAGGAGCAGGCACGCCAGGCCGAAGCCATGGCGAACCAGTTCGCGCAGGAGTTCGAGCAGAAAATCGTCGAGTCGGTGCGGCAGGCGGAACAGCAAGCCGAACAACGGGTGCAAGAGGCGCGGCAGCAAGTGGAGCGGCGCGTGCAGGAAGTGCAGCAACAGGTAGAACGGCGCGCCGATCGCCTTCTGCTGGAGGCGCAACGAGGGGAACAGGAGGCGAAGGAACAACTGCTTCGGACCGAGCAGCAGTTGGCCGAGCTGAAACGCTATGCCGACAACAGCGCGCAGGCCCACGTCGTTGCCGATACCCATGCCCAGCATTTGCAATGGCAGCTGAACGAAATGACCGTGCGCCTGTTGGCCACTGAACAACAGGTGCGCGATGTATTTGCCAGCTCGTCGTGGCGGATGACGCGTCCGGCACGCGCGGCGATGACCCTGTTGCGCCGTCCCCTGGGCAAGGCAGATGTCGCCCGCATGGTCGAAGCCCGCGAGAAGGCGCGTGCCGGCAACCTGCTGATGCCGCTTGTGCGCACCCTGGTCCGTCGCCCTGCCGTACGCGCATTTGCCGTGCGCGCGCTAGCGCATTTCCCTGCGCTCGACAAACGGCTGCGTTCGCTGGCCCAGCGTTCCCGCGAAATCGCAGCGCTTCCGCCCGCCCCGGCTCTGCTTCCCGTCGCGGCGGCACCGGCGCACCTCGAACTTCCCGGACAGCCGCCGATCGCTCCAGCCCCTCTCATGTCACGCTCTGCGCAGAACGTTTTTGCCCAGTTGCAGCGCCGTGTCCTTTCCGACGACCACACAGAAATCTGATCGATGCGCCTCGTACTTGACCTTCAGGCCTGCCAGGCCAGTAACCGCGCGCGCGGAATTGGCCGCTACGCCATGTCGCTTGCCATCCATATCGCGCAACTCGCCGGCGGCCCCGGCCGCAACCACGATGTGCGCATCGTGCTCAACAACCGGTTCCCGGACAGTATCGACGCGATTCGGCATGCCTTCGACGGCCTCGTGCCGCACGAGCACATCACTGTCTTTGACGTTCCGGCGCATATCGCTGGCGCCGATCCGGCAAATGACTGGCGCACACGCGCTGCCGAGCGCGTGCGCGAACATTACCTGGCCGACCTGCGACCTGATATCGTGCACGTTGCCAGTCTGTTCGAGGGTTGGGGCGACGACGCTGTCAGCTCGATCGCCCATGGCCCGGCGGGGTCCGGCGCCAGTGCCGTTACCCTGTATGACCTGATTCCACTGGTGCGCCAGGAAGCCTATCTTTCCAATCCGCGCATGCGCGACTGGTACTATCGCAAACTGCAGTCGCTCAAGAGTGCCGACCTGCTGCTGGCGATTTCCGGTTATAGCCGGGATGAAGCGATTTCCGAACTGCATCTGCCAGCCGAACGCGTCGTCAATATTTCGTCCGCGATCGATTCGACCTTCGGGCCGCGCATGCTGACGAGCGATGCGGCCAATGCATTACGCCACCGTTACGGCCTGACCCGGCCATTCCTGATGTACACGGGCGGTATCGACTACCGCAAGAATATCGAAGGGCTGATCGAGGCATTCGCAGGATTGCCGGGCACGGTCAGCAAGAACCATCAGTTGGCAATCGTATGCAATGTGGGCGATGCCGACCGCGAGCGCCTCGTGACACTCGCAGGACGCTGCGGCCTGGGACATGACGCGCTGGTGCTGACCGGCTATGTTCCAGATGATGACCTGGTATCGCTCTACAACTTGGCAACAGCGTTCGTATTCCCATCTCTGCACGAAGGGTTCGGTTTGCCGGCGCTCGAGGCGATGGCATGCGGAACCCCGGTAATCGGCTCGGATGCGAGCAGCATTCCCGAGGTAATCGGCCGTGCGGATGCCCTCTTCGATCCGACCGACAAGGCGGCCATGAGCGCGAAGATCGAACAGGTTCTCGTGGACGAAGGGTTCCGCACCAGCTTGCGCGCCCACGGCCTGGTGCAGGCGCGTCAGTTCTCCTGGGATGCCAGTGCCGAGCGTGCGTTGTCTGGTTTCGAGCAATTGCACGCCAGCCGCACGGCACATGCATCGATGATCCCGAGCGTGCGCCTTGCGGGCACGCCGGCACGTCCGCGCCTGGCATTTCTCTCGCCGCTTCCTCCCGACAAGTCCGGCATTGCCGACTACAGCGCCGACCTCATTGCCGAACTGATCGGCGATTACGACATCGACGTGATCGCACAGTCGCAAGTTACCGACCCCTGGATCCTCGCCAATTGCCGCATCCGCTCCATCAATTGGTTCGAACAGCACGGTGACAGTTTCGACCGAATCATTTACCACTTTGGTAACTCTTCGTTCCACGAGCATATGTTCGGGCTGCTGGCACGTTTCCCTGGCGTCGTGGTGCTGCATGACTTTTTCCTTAGCGGGATCGTCAACCATATCGACCATATCGGCCTGGCCCCGCACGCACTGGTACATGCCCTTTATGATTCCCACGGCTACGCTGCGTTGATCGCGCAGCAGCGCGAAGGACGGCTGGCCTCGATCTGGGGCTATCCGTGCAACTATCAGGTACTCAACGATGCCGCAGGCGTCATCGTGCACTCGCGCTATGCGCAGCAACTCGCACAAGCCTGGTATGGCGCCGAGGCAGGCAAGGATTGGGTAGTCATGCCTTTCCCGCGCGCGCTTGGCCAGCCGGACCGGCAAGGCGCCCGCAAGCGGCTGGGGCTGGACGATGAAGTCTTCCTGACATGCAGCTTTGGCCTGCTCGGCCCGACGAAACTGAACGACAAACTGCTGGAAGCCTGGTTGCAGACACCAATGGCGAAGGACCCTCGCTGCCAGCTTGTCTTCGTTGGCGAAAACGAACCCGGTCCATATGGCCAGGCGTTGAAGGAGGCGATTGCCAAAAGCGGCCACGCGAAGCAAATCAGGATTACCGGGTTCGCATCACGCGAACTCTATCTGGATTACTTGTCGGCCACCGACTCCGCCGTCCAGTTGCGCGGCAAGTCCCGGGGCGAAACGTCGGCCGCCATCATGGACTGCCTGGCCTATGGCGTACCGACCGTCATCAACGCCAATGGCTCGGCTGCCGAGTTGCCGGACACGGTATTGTTGAAGATCGACGACGAATTCACGCAGGCCATGTTGAGCGATGCGCTTACCAAGCTCTACAAGGAGCCTGGGCATGCGCGGGACTACTCGGGACAGGCGCGCAACTACCTTGCGACCCAGCATCACCCGCACCGCGTTGGGCGGAAATACCGTGATGCAATCGAACAGTTCTGCATGAGCAGCCCTTCTGCTAACCGGCGCAGGCTACTCGGCGGCATCGGACGGCTGGAGGCCAGCGCCACGCCGGCTATCGACGATTGGGCGGCAGTCGCCCGCAGCGTCGCCTTGAACCAGGCTCCACCGTTTGGTCCGCGCCAGTTGCTTGTCGACGTATCGGAACTGGTCCAGCGCGATTCGAAATCGGGCATCCAGCGCGTCGTTCGTAACATCCTTGAAGCCCTGCTCAACGAACCGCCTCCGGGTTACCGGGTCGAGCCCGTATATGAATCGGGCGGGCAATACTGGTACGCGCGCCGGTTTGCTTGCGACATATTGGGAATGCCCGATATGCCACTGCAGGATAGCCTGCTCGAAACCGCCTGTGGCGACCGCTATCTCGGACTCGACCTGCTGCCGCACATCGTGCCGCAGAATGCCGGGATATATCAGGACTTCCGAAACCGCGGAGTCGACGTCTTCTTTGTCGTCTACGACCTGCTGCCGGTCCTGCGTCCCGACGTGTTCGTACCGGAGGCCGACGTCAATTTCGGACGCTGGCTGGATGCGGTCACGACGCTCGCTGACGGCGTGATCTGCATTTCACGCGCCGTTGCCGATGAGCTTGTCACATGGTTGGAACAGCGTGAGACACGACGGCAAGCACCGCTCAAAGTCGGCTATTTCCACCTTGGTGCCGATATTCCGGCGACTTCATCGAATCGCGATGGAGACGATCAACCAAACGAGGTGTTGTCCGCCATGCTCGGCGCACCAAGCATCCTCATGGTTGGCACGATCGAACCACGTAAAGCGCATGCACAGGCGCTGGCCGCTTTCGAACGCTTATGGGCGGAAGGCACTGCCGTTAATCTTGTTATCGTAGGAAAACAGGGATGGATGGTAGAAGCGTTGGTCGAACGCTTGCGCAACCATCCTGAAAAGGGACGGCGTCTATTCTGGATCGAAGGGGCAAACGATGCTCTTCTGCTGCGTATTTATGCAGCTGCAACAGCCTTGCTGGCAGCGTCGGAAGGAGAAGGATTTGGTCTTCCTTTGATTGAAGCCGCGCAGCATGGCTTACCGATCATTGCACGCGATCTCGATGTTTTCAAGGAAGTCGCCGGAGAACATGCTTTTTATTTCAACGGTACGGCACCCGAGATGTTAGCGGCTCGCCTGGCCGAATGGCTCAGCCTCCACGCAAGCGGCAGGGTGATCGAATCGACTTCCATGCCTTGGCTGAAGTGGCATGAGAGTGCTCAACAATTAATTCGGGTGATCTCTTCAGACAAATGGCATGCTTGCGTTACTTTCGAAAACAAGCAGCTTTCGTGATCCAGCGACACAACTTATCCAAGTAACCTTCTGCTCCTATCGTAACGTCTATGCACGATAATAATTTGAACATGAGCTCCAAGCTCAAGACAGCCTGGTTTGCAGGCCTCCTTTCGGTATTTGCGTATCTCATGCTCAGGAATGCGGGTATGCAACCGATCGTCATGGCCGACGAGTGGTACTACAGCAGCTTTTCCCGTTTGTTTCCTCTCAGCGAGGTGGCGATTCCCTCCTATCTCTACCTGATCGTTTCAAAGGGCACCCTTGCCTGTGGTGCCGGGGCCCTCGAGTGCGCACGGATTATCAACGTCATCTTCTTCCTGGCTGCCTCGCCGTTTATCTACCTGACGGCGCGCCGGTTCATGAGTCCCAAGCTTGCGAGCATCGTCGCGCTGCTGGCAGCGTTGGGGCCATTTAACAGCTACACGGCGTATTTCATGCCGGAGTCGATGTATTACTTCATGTTCTGGCTGCTTTCCTGGACGGCTTTTCGGTTCAATGAAAAGCCAGCCGCTGCGCGCGCAGCTCAACTAGGCGCCGTACTTGGCGCCCTGGCCCTGACGAAAGTGCATGCACTCTTCCTGTTTCCGAGCCTGGTTTTGTTCATGCTCTACAGTATCTGGTCGGTATCGGGTGCCGCCGATAAACGGCTGCGTGACGCATTCATCCTGGTCGCGATTGCGGTTTCGACCGCCGCGGTCATCCGCTTCGGTTTTGGCTATCTTTGCGCAGGGCGCAATGGTCTGAGTCTCTTCGGTTCCCTCTATGGAGCACAGGCGGCGAATTCAGCGGCAAGCAGTGTGTCGATCCTCCATATCATCAAGCCGGCCCTGTTCAATCTGCAGGGCCATGTGATCGGTTTGATGTTGCTCTTTGCCGTACCGTTTGCCATCCTGCTGGGCGGATTTGCCGGTTACCGCAGCGGCACGAGCGCTCATCGCGATCGCGTCCTGGCGATCTATACGGTGCTGGTTCTGCTGGCGTTACTGGCAACCACAGTCGGTTTCACTGCTCACGTTGCCGGAAATGGGCATGAAACGAATGTCCGGCTGCACATGCGGTATTACAACTTCTTGTTCCCGTTGTTGATCATGTGCGCCGCGGCCAAAATCCGTGAAGATAATGTACAGCTTCCGCGCACCTATGCTGTCATCGTTGCCGGCGTAGTTGGCTTGGTCGTTCTGTACGGCGCTTTTACTCAATGGAAACCTTACACGCCGAGCATGGTAGATAGCCCCGAGTTCCAGGGGATGACCAGCAACATCAAAGCGTTCTACTTGTTGAGTGCGATTGCCTGCATTAGCCTTTTCTACTGGATCTTCAGCCAGCGTCTGGGAGCCCGCGTGTTTCTCGGAATTTTTATGCCTTTGTTTACGGTGTGCGCCGGCTATGCAATCAACAAGGAAGTTCGTCAAGGCGGCAGCGAAACGGTATTTGATCGTGCCGGCATCGTCGCTCGCAACTTCCTGAACGATTCCCAGCGCGCGCAACTCGGTATCGTCGGTTCCGACGCAAGCGGTATTTTCCGCGCTCAATTCCATGTCGATAACCGTCAGGTATGGCAGCTCATGGCCCCGCAAGGCGAACCCATCAATCTCCGCGACAAGCCTGCGGCGACCTCCTGGTTACTGGTTCTGGGCAACTATCCAGTTCCTGCTTCTGCTGCCGTACGCCTGAGTAACCCCGAGTTTTCCATTTTGCAGCTCAACGCCCTGTTACCTGAGCGATTTGACTACAATTTCTCGGAAGGGCCGAATGGCATCATCGAGCGTCTTGTAGGCGTATCGGGCGTTGAATCCTGGGGGCGCTGGTCCGATCAGAAGACGGTGGAATTACACTTTTCGACACCGCTCCCGCGCCGTTTCGTCCTGACCCTGGTTGCGGAAGCCTTTGGTCCGAATGCCGATGAAGATATCCTTGTACAGATAGGTCAACAGACGCAAAACACGAGACTGGAACGCGCAAAGAAAAGCGTCAGCTTGCCGTTTGAAACCGACGGTACGCAAAGGACGATTCTCATCAATGTACCCAAGCCGACGTCTCCCAAGTCGCTCGGCATGAGCGAAGACGAACGTACGTTGGGAATCGGCTTCACCGCATTGCATATCGAAACCGGGAATGCAGCGCCCTAAGGGCAATCCAACGAAGGGATGAGCCTGAGTCCACGCATCGTGGTCGCCGATACGGCGGCAGCGATGCGTGGAACGCGACGACTTGCACCCTTCGTGCCCGCGGCAGCGTATTGTCATCGTCGGCGCAACCTCGGCCAGCGCCGAGCATTGTGTCCGCCACTGGGTCCAGGCCAGACCGCTCGAACCGGTCCTCGTCGCGCTGTTCGACCATGGCCTACCGCCCGACCAGAAAGCCTGCCAACCGGACCTGCGCCAGTGTGCGCAGGCGCTGCAGGTGAACGCGCTCCCGGTCCTGTTCGCCAAGGCGTTTGCGCGCCACATGGCCATGCAAGGCCTTGCCATCCTTCCAGACTGACGCAGAGCCAAGCATTACCGTGAGCGTGCGCCGGCATTGTCTTCTTGAAGCGCTTGCGTGAACCCGCGCACAGTCGGCATCGAGCTCCTGCCCTACCATGATCGTGACCGCGCTCACACGACCACTGCGCCCCACTACTTGCAGGACCGAAGTACACACCACAGGCTCACCATGGCAACCGGCTCCGACCGCGAAGACGACGACACCAAAGACCTCGACACGCAGGGCGGCGGCCAGAGCGTTGGTGTGCCCGCCGACGGCGAGCTCGAAGGTTCGTCCTACAATCCGCTCGGCAACCCGGGCATGAAGCACTGGCAGGCCAGCTACATCGACCGCGAAGGCATCGAGGACCGCGGCAACATCTTCTTCGCCGCCGTCGAGATGACGCGCATGCCGATGGTCGTCACCGACCCGCGCCAGCCCGACAACCCGATCGTGTTCGTCAACCGCGCCTTCCTCGACCTCACCCTGTACGAGGAAGCCGAGGCCGTCGGCCGCAACTGCCGCTTCCTGCAGGGCCCGCAGACCGACCCTGCCACCGTCACCGAGATCCGCAACGCAATTGCCGACGAGCGCGCGGTGGCGCTCGACATCCTGAACTACAAGGCCGACGGCACGCCGTTCTGGAACGCGCTCTACCTGGGCCCGATCTTCGACCACGAAGGCCAGCTGCTCTACTTCTTCGCCTCGCAGATGGACGTGACCGAACGCCGCGCCACCGAGCAATCCTCGCTGCAGGCGCAGAAGATGGAAGCGATCGGCCAACTGACGGCCGGCATGGCGCACGACTTCAACAACCTGCTTCAGGTCATCAACGGCAACCTGGAACTGGCGCTGCTGACCCTGGGCACCGGCAACAGCACGGCCGGCGAATCGATCCGCCGCGCCCAGCGCTCGGCCATGAAGGCCGGCAAGCTGACCCAGCAACTGCTCACTTTCGCACGCAAGCAGCGCCTCGAGCCGCGCCGGGTCAACCTGAATGCCTTGCTGGTGGAATTTTCGGAACTGCTGGTGCGCACCCTCGGCGACAAGGTCGAGCTGCACCTGGACCTGAAGCCCGGCCTGCCCGCCTGCACGCTCGATCCGACCCACCTGGAAATGGCGCTGCTGAACGTCCTGATCAACGCACGCGACGCCATGCCGAACGGCGGCGAGGTGAAGGTCGCCACGGCGCTGGCGCCCGGCAACCAGGTGCTGATCTGCGTGGCCGACGCGGGCGAAGGCATGACGCCGGAAGTCATGCGGCGCGCAACCGAGCCCTTCTTCACCACCAAGGGACCGGGCACCGGGCTCGGGCTGGCGATGGTGCACGGCTTCGTCCAGCAGTCGCACGGACGGCTGGAAATCGACAGCACGCCCGGCCAGGGCACCACGGTGCGCATGATCTTCCCGCTCGCCGACGGCGAGGTGGCGGCAGGCGGCCCTGCACCGGATGCCGCCGCTGAAGACGATCCGGCGGCGCCGGAAGACGAGACCAGGCCGCGCATCCTCGTGGTCGAAGACAACGAGGACGTGCGCGAACTGGCGGAAAGCATGCTCGGCGCGGCCGGTTATGCGGTGGTGTCGGCGGCCAGCGGCGAGCGCGCGCTGGAACTGCTGGAAGAAGAACAGAACTTCGACCTGCTGTTCACCGATGTGATCATGCCGGGAGGCATGAACGGCTTGCAGCTGGCCGAGCAGGTACGCGCGCGCCAGCCGGAAACGCCGATCCTGATCACCACCGGCTACATGGACGAACTGCCCTCGGCCACCCCGCGCGCCCAGCCGCTCGACGTGCTCAGCAAGCCTTATCGGCAGGAAGAACTGCTGTCGCGGGTGCGCGCCATCCTGCCGGCACGCACCGCCCTGTAATCCATCGCGCAGCGTACAATACCCGGGCTCATACACGGGCCAGGCAGCGCGTTGCCTCGCGTTGCCGTCCAGCCCGCGTGCCCTTCAATCGCCGGACGCGGCGCAAGCCCGGCATCCGGTGCGACCAAGACAACATTCGCATGATTCTAGTAACAGGCGGAGCAGGCTTCATCGGCTCCAATTTCGTTCTCGACTGGCTGGCACACAGCGACGAGCCGGTCGTGAACCTCGACAAGCTGACCTATGCCGGCAACCTTGCCAACCTGGCCTCGTGCGCCAACGACCCGCGCCACCTGTTCGTCCACGGCGATATCGGCGACAGGGAGCTGGTGGCGGGCCTGCTGGCACGCCACCAGCCGCGCGCCATCCTCAACTTTGCCGCCGAGACCCATGTCGACCGCGCCATTGCAGGCGCCGGCAATTTCATCGCGACCAACATCGACGCCACCTTCGCGCTGCTCGAGACCGTGCGCGCCTGGTGGCAGGCGCAAGACGGCGCGGCGCGCGCACGCTTCCGCTTCCTGCATGTCTCGACCGACGAGGTGTATGGCACCCTGCAGCCCGGCGAAGCGGCGTTCAGCGAAACCACGCCCTACGCGCCGAACAATCCGTATGCCGCCTCGAAAGCCGCATCCGACCACCTGGTGCGCGCCTGGCACCGCACCTATGGCTTGCCAACCCTGACGACCAACTGCTCCAACAATTACGGACCGTATCAGTTTCCCGAGAAGCTAATTCCGCACATGATCGCGCAGGCACGCGCCGGCAAGCCCCTGCCCGTGTACGGCGACGGCCAGCAGGTGCGCGACTGGCTCTACGTTGCCGACCATTGCGCGGCGCTGCGCCGCGTGCTCGAGGCCGGACGCCCCGGCGAGACCTACAACATCGGCGGCAGCGACGAGATGGCGAACCTCGACGTGGTGCGGATCGTGTGCGGCATCCTGGATGAACTGGCGCCGGCGGCGCAAGGCAGCCATGCGGCCCGGATCGAGCACGTCACGGACCGCCTGGGGCACGACCGCCGCTATGCCATCGACGCCGGCAAGATAGCACGCGAACTGGACTGGACGCCGGCCGAGCGCTTCGCCAGCGGCATCCGCAAGACCGTCGCGTGGTACCTGGCGCACGAGGACTGGCTCGATGCGCTGCAGGCCAGCCACGCCAATCAGGCAGGCCGCCCATGAGCACCACCCCGGCGCGCAAGGGCATCATCCTGGCAGGCGGCGCCGGCACGCGCTTGTACCCGATTACCACCAGTGTGTCGAAGCAGTTGCTGCCGGTGTACGACAAGCCGATGATCTATTACCCGCTCAGCACGCTGATGCTGGCAGGCCTGCGCCAGATCCTGATCATTTCCACGCCCGAGGACATGCCGCGCTTCCAGGCGCTGTTCGGCGACGGCAGCCAGTGGGGGCTCGAACTCGCCTACGTCGCCCAGCCCTCGCCCGACGGCCTGGCCCAGGCCTTCATCCTGGGCCGCGATTTCCTCGGAGACGCCGCGTCGGCGCTGATCCTCGGCGATAACATCCACTACGGCAATGACCTGGTGTTCAGGCTGCAGGCGGCCTCTGCGCGCGGCAGCGGCGCCACCGTGTTCGCCTACCACGTCACCGATCCCGAGCGCTACGGCGTCGTCGAATTCGACGCGGCGCGCCGCCCGCTGAGCCTGGAAGAAAAGCCGCTGCGGCCGAAATCGCCCTACGCCGTCACCGGCCTGTATTTCTACGACAACCAGGTCTGCGACATCGCGGCCAGCCTGACACCCTCGCGCCGCGGCGAACTCGAAATCACCGATGTCAACAGCCATTACCTGGCGCGCGGTGCGCTGAACGTCGAGATCCTGGGCCGCGGCACCGCCTGGCTCGACACCGGCACCCACGATTCGCTGCTCGACGCCAGCCAGTTCATCGCGGCGATCCAGAAGCGCCAGGGGCTGAAGGTTGCGTGCCCCGAGGAGATTGCCTGGCGCATGGGCTATATCGACAGCGCCCAGCTGCTGCACCTGGCAGAGCCGCTGGCGCGCAGCGGGTATGGGGAATACCTGCTGCGGCTGGTGCACGACAGGGAGTGAGCGGCGCTGCGGCGCCGGCTGGGGTGGCTCAGGCCTGTAACTCAGGCCTGCGGCTTCGGCAAGCCGCCGAGCAGGACCGCCAGCTTCTGCTTCGGCTTGGCCTGCGTGCCCGCGACGGCCTGGACCGTGTCGCGGCGCGGCGCGCTTGAAGGCTCGTAAGGCTTCAGGAACCACGGATCGATCTTGTCGCGGCGCGGCATCGAGCCGGCGCCATAGCTGCGCGGCCCGCGTTCGCCCCGCTCGCCGCCGCGGTCGCTACGGACTTCGCTGCTGCGTTCGCTGCGGCCCGCGTCCGGGCTGCCGCTGCGCGGACGGCGCTCGCTGCGTTCGCCGTCGCGGTCGCGGCTGCGGGCGCGCGGCGTGAAGTTGCTCAGCTCGCCGCGCTGGACGGTTTGCTTGATCAGTTTCTCGATGTCGGCCAGCAGGCGTTCGTCCTTATCCGAGTAGACCGAGATCGCATCGCCCGAGGCGCCGGCGCGGCCAGTGCGGCCGATGCGGTGCACGTAGTCCTCGGCGTTGTAGGGCAGGTCGAAGTTGATTACGCAAGGCAGGTCGGAAATGTCGAGGCCACGCGCGGCGACGTCGGTCGCGACCAGCACCTCGATCTCGCCTTTCTTAAAGGCTTCCAGCGCCGCCATGCGTTCCTGCTGGGTTTTATCACCGTGGATGGCCGAGGCCTTGATGCCGCACTGCTCGAGGTGGCGCGACAGGCGCGAGGCGCCGATCTTGGTGTTCGAGAACACGATCACCTGCTTCAGCGCGCGCTGGCGGATCAGGAATTCGACCACGTCGCGCTTCTGCTCTTCGTCGACCTTGTAGACCACCTGCGTGACCTTTTCGGCGGTGGCATTGCTGCGCGCCACTTCGATCAGGACAGGCTGGTCGAGGAAGCTGTTGGCCAGCTTCTTGATTTCCGGCGAGAAGGTGGCCGAGAACATCAGGTTCTGGCGCTTCTTCGGCAGCAAATTGATGATGCGCTGCAGGTCGGGCAGGAAGCCCATGTCGAGCATGCGGTCGGCTTCGTCCATGACCAGCATCTGCACCTGGCCCAGGCTGACATTCTTCTGTTCGATGTGGTCGAGCAGGCGGCCCGGGGTGGCGATGACGATTTCGACGCCGCCCTTCAGGATCACGGTCTGGCCCTTCATGTCCATGCCGCCGAACACCACGGCCGAGCGCAGCGGCGTGTGCTGGGCGTAGGCCTTGACGTTGTCGGCCACCTGCACGGCGAGCTCGCGGGTAGGCGTGAGGATCAGCGCGCGCACCGGGTGGCGCGCCGGCGACATGCTGCTGTTGGCGTGGGCCAGCAGCAGCTGGATGATCGGCAGCGAGAAGCCGGCGGTCTTGCCGGTGCCGGTCTGGGCGGCGCCCATGACGTCGCGGCCCTGCAGCACGACCGGGATGGCCTGGGCCTGGATCGGGGTCGGATGGACGTAGCCCTGGTCGGCGAGGGCGCGCAGGATTTCGGGCGCGAGGCCGAAATCGGCAAAGCGCACCTCTGCCGTGGCAGCCTCGTTGTTCATCGGTGTTTCAGACATTATTCTTTCCAGGCATGTAATCGTTCCGCTCTACGGCCGCTTCGCTGCCTCGCCCCGGACGCATGTCGACGCGCAAAACGCTGGATGGGCGGGCTTGCCGCCAACTGGTGCGCGGCCCGTGGCCGGCTCGGTAGGCACGCCCCGCAGGCAGAAACCGCCGGCGCGAACGTAGAGACACTAAGTAGCATCCTCAAGGTTACCTCAAAACCTCGAGGGTGTATATGGAATCCTGTGTCGATGCGGCCTGTCCGCCCCTGCCCTGCTTGCCGTTTTTGCAATCCCGGGCTTTACCCGGCTTTACATTCCCTGCCCTGTGTTTCGGCTTCCGCGCGCCGTAAATGGAGATAGGACAATCTTTGCAGAGGAAAAAAATGGTTTCAAGTATCGGCGGATCGACCCTGGCGCAATCGCTGCCGGCGCGTGCCGCGAGCCGCGCCAGCCAGGAAGTCCAGGCTGCGGGTGCCCAGGGCACGGCAACCGCCAGCGCAGCCACCGGCGGCGAGGCGGACAGCCCGGCCGCTCCCGTGACGCGCAGTGCCCTGTCGAGCGCGACCGACCGCCTGGGCAGTCAGCTCGAGGCCCAGGCCGATGCGTCGCGCCTGCGCCAGGCGGGCGGCGCGCAAGACGCTGCCGAGGCCGCCGGCACGGGCGAGGCAACCGCCTCGGCATCGGCGGATACCGAATCGGCTGGATCGGTGGAATCGGCTGAATCGGCTGAATCGGCCGGATCGGCCGGCACCACGTCGCAGGCGGCCGGTGGGGCGGGCATGGCCGGCGGTGCGGGCGGCGCCGGCGCTGCATCGTCGGGCAGCAGCGAATCGAGCGACTACATTGCCGAAGCCGATACCAACAGCGACCGCAAGGTCAGCGACGAAGAGCGCGCCGCCTACGAGAAGAAGCTGGCAGCCCAGGCCGAAAAGAGCACCCAGGACCCGCAAGCCGCCCCACCTGCGGAACGTTCGCGTGCGCAGGAAGTGCAGCAGGCTTACAACCCGCAGGACAGCGAGCCGGGCCTGGACATCATGGCGTAGGGTGGACGGCTACTTCCGGGAACGCCATCACCACGCGGCGCTCGCGCCGTCCACGCGTTCAACCAGGGTTCGCACGATTGCAAGCAATCACGACGCCGCTTTCCTGCTGTTTGCTTCCAGCGCCATGCACCGTGCGTTGAACGCGTGGGCGGCGCCAGCGCCGCTTTCCTGCTGTTTGTTTTCAGCGCCTTGCACCCGTGCGTTGAACGCGTGGGCGGCGCCAGCGCCGCTTTCCTGCTGTTTGTTTTCAGCGCCTTGCACCCGTGCGCTGAACGCGTGGGCGGCGCCAGCGCTGCGGGTTTGCACACATCCGGGTGGAGCCGACCACCCTACCGCCAACCGCGCGCCTGCACGGTGCGCTCGGCAGCCGAGCTGAGCGGCGTGCCGTCGATGCGGGCGTCGATGGCGGCCAGCACCGCCGGCGGCAGCACGCTTCCATCCATCCAGGCCGCGCCGGCGGCGCCCTGCACCAGCACCGGCATCTTCCATTGCGCGCCGTCGCGGCAGGCCAGGCCGGCGGTGGTGTCCATCACGAAGCTGCGGCAGTAGCGCCCGTCCTTGCCCAGGAAACTGATGCCGATGCGCACCCGGCCCGAGGGTCCGGGGCTGGCCAGCTGGGCGCTCAAGGCTTCGGCCAGGCTGCCCTGGGCCACCAGGGCGCCGCTGCCGGCATTCAGCGAAGCGAGCGCGGCATCGCCCTGGAAGGCATGCCAGCCGGCGCCGCCAGCCACCAGGCCGAGCGCCAGCGCGGCGGCCACGGCGCCCAGGTGGCGGCGGGTCCAGGCCGGCGCCGGCGGCGGCGTGGCGAGCGGACCCAGGCGGGCGGCGCGAATGGTGTCGAGCTGGACCACCTTGGCGCCGCCATGATGCCCGCCGGCATGGGCATGGCCGCCGCCCTCGCGCCCGCCGGCAACGACGCCATACACGCGGCTGCGCCGGGCCCGGTGCTGGGCCACGCGCGCCGCGATCGCCGGGTCGGCGCGGATGGCGCGTTCGACGGCGGCGCGCTCCGCCTCGGCCAGCTCGCCGTTGACGAATGCAAGTAAGAGTTCGTCAGAAAATTTCATGGCAGCGCTAGGATGTAATCAAGCCATGTTCGTCCAGCACATCGTGCAAGAGCTCGAGCCGGATCACCGGGTTGTCGAGCATGAGCAGATTCTGTTTCCCGCCATTCGGCAAGGGCAGCAGCTCGCACCAGCGGTTCGCTACCCAGCCGCAATCGTCGAGCCGGAACGGCGGCTGTACCGGCCAGCGTTCCTGGGGCACGTCTTGCAGCGAACCCAGCACCCGGTCGAGCGCATCGGCCGCGCCCTGCAGTTCGGCGGGGATGGGCACCGCATGGTCGCCCTCGACGAGTTCGACCTCCGCCATCCATAATCCGTTCAATCGTTGTTGCGACGATTTGACTTCGAAGCGTGCGCCGCCGCGGCAGACCACCTGCAGCAGGCCGGGCGTGGTGGCGGTGGTGTCGCAGACGGTGGCCAGGGTGCCGCTTTCGGCAAAGCGTTCGGGCTGGCCGCCGCGCTGGCGCACTTCATGCCCCTGGGTCAGGAGCACCACGCCGAAGGGCGTGTCCTCGGTCAGGCAGCGGCTGATCATGTCGAGGTAGCGCGCCTCGAAGACCTGCAGCGGCAGCACGCCGTCCGGGAACAGCACCGTGCTGAGCGGGAACAGGGGAAGGGAAATCGTGGCCATGCCCCATGATGACAGAATCGCTCCCCGGACCGCTGCACGATTGCCGGCCAGCCAGAGCGCGGCCGGCGTGGCCCCGGATCAGCCCTGCGGCGCCACCAGCGGCAGGTGGCGCAGGGTCTGGCCGAGCGCCGCGATGCGCCAGCGCAGGCGCTCCCAGCCAGGGTCGGGCAGGCGCACCACGCGCACCAGCAGTTCTCCGCCGGCAACGGCCGGGCAGGCATACACGTAGTCGCCGAGCTGCCCGAAAGGCAGGCGGAATTCCTGGCCCGGACGCAGGTGCAGCGGCCCGAAAACGTGGGCGACGCGGTCGCGGTTGCGCAGCAGCAGCACGTCCTGCACGCCGAGCGTGAGGTGCATGACGCGCGGCAGCGCGGCGCGGCGCGCACCGGGCTGCGCGGCCGGATCGAGCGCATGCGGGGGAATCTCGAACAGGCGTTCGTGGCTGGGGTAGCGCAGCGGCGCCAGCGCGCCCCACAGCAGCGCCAGCAGCACGCAGGCGGCAAGCGCCCAGAGCGGCGCATGGCGGCGAAAAACGGAATGCATCGGTTCCTCATGGACAGCATGCCGGCGACATGCAGCGATCGATTTTATACCGAGAATATTGATTCCTGTAAAATCCAGCGCGCGCGGAAGCCCCCGCCGGCATGCCCGGCTGCCCTGCTTCCGTGCGCCCCGGCGCCCCCGACCTGCGTATGCTGGCGGCACCCGGAAACCTCATTCACTCGTCCAGACGGACGCACGGCCAGCCACTACATGCAGCGTCCAGACCCCGACCAGCCCAACCCCATCCCTCGCGCACCGGTGCGCCGGGGATGGGGGCCCCTGATGCTGGCCGGGCTGGTGTTCGCGCTGTCGCTGCTGGTGACCTGGGCCGCCTGGAGCGGCGCGCGGCGCGACACGGCGGCCGACCTGGCGGCCCAGTTCGACTACCGCGCGCACGACCTCGTCACCGCCACGGTGCGCCGCATGGCGGTCTATGAACAGGTGCTGCGCGGCGCGCGCGGCTTCATGCGCGGCAGCGCCGAGGTCGACCGGGGGGCGTTCGCCGATTACTTCCGCCTGCAAAACCTGCAGGAACATTTCCCTGGCATCGAAGCGCTCGGCATCGCCACCATCGTGCCGTCGGCCAGGCTGGCGGCCCACGAGGCGGCCATGCGCGGCCAGGGGTTTCCCGGCTATGCCGTGCACCCCGAGGGGCCCCGCCCGGTGCTGAGCTCGATCACCCACATCGAACCTTTTACTGGACGCAACCTGCGCGCCTTCGGCTACGACATGTACAGCGAACCGGTGCGCCGGCATGCCATGGCCGCCGCGCGCGACAGCGGCCTGGCGGCGCTGTCGGGCAAGGTGGTGCTGGTGCAGGAAGCGAGCAACCCGCAGGCCGGCGTGCTGATGTACCTGCCGGTCTACCGCGCAGGCATGCCGGCCGCGACCGTGGATGAGCGCCGCGCCGCCATCGTCGCCTGGGTATATGCGCCCTTTCGCATGAACGACCTGATGCGCGGCGTCGGCGGCGCCCATGCCGCCGACCTGGAGGTGGCGATCTACGACGGCGCGCAGGCGGCGCCGGCGAACCTGCTGTTCCGTACCCAGGCCCCGGCCGCCTGGCGCACCCCGCTGCTGCGGCGCACGATGCAGGCGACGATTTCCGGCCGCCCATGGACGCTGGAAATCGCCTCGGCGCCCGCCTTCGAAGCCCGGCTCGACACCCGCCGCCCGCGCGTGATCGCCGTCACCGGCATCGGCCTGGCTTTCCTGCTGGGGCTGGTGGTCTGGCTGCTGGCCAGCTCGCGCCGGCGCGCGGTGCACCTGGCGCGCGCCATGACGCTGGAACTGCGCCAGTCCTACGAACGCATCGAAGCCGAGCAGGCGCGCATGCACGTGATCCTGCAGAATGCCTACGATGCCTTTGTCGCGCTCGACGCCGACGGCCGCATCACCGACTGGAATGCCCAGGCCGCCGCCCTGTTCGGCTGGAGCGCGCAGGAAGCCATCGGCCAGGATGCCGGCGCCCTGCTGCTGCCGCCGCAGGCGCGCCTGCCGGGCAGCCAGGGCTTCGCCCAGTTCCGCGCCGCCGACGGCGAACCCATCGTGCCCGGCCAGCCAGCCGAGCTGAACACCCGGGCGCGCGACGGCGCCATTCTTCCGGTGGAGATCGTGGTGGCGCTGCTGCCGCTCGAGGTCGGCAAGGGCGCGAGCGCTTTCGTCCGCGACCTGCGCCCGCGCAAGGCAGCCGAAGAACGCGAGCGGCTGCGCCAGCTGCGCCTGGACGAAGCGCGCACGGCGCTGGCGCGCTCGCAGAAACTGGAAGCGGTGGGCAAGCTGACCGGCGGCGTGGCCCACGACTTCAACAATATCCTGCACATCATCAGCGCCAACGTCCAGCTGATGCTCAAGACCGGCAACAACAGCGAGAAGCGCCTGCACGGCATCCTCGATGCGGTCGAGCGCGGCGGCAAACTGGCGGCGCAGCTGCTGGCCTTTGCGCGGCGCCAGCCGCTGCATCCGAGCCTGGTCCAGGTCGACCGCCTGCTCGACCGCATGGACAGCCTGCTGCACCGCGCCGCCGGCGAGGCGGTGGCGATTGCGCGCAGCGGCGGTGGCGAGGCGCTGTGGCCGACCCTGGTCGACCCGAACCAGCTGGAAAACGTGCTGCTGAACCTGGTCATCAATGCGCGCGACGCCATGGAGGGCCGCGGCCGGGTGACGATCCGGCTCGAGAACACCACAATCGACGGCGCCGGCCCCGACCCGGAAATCCTGCCCGGCGACTATGTGTTGGTGGCAGTGTCCGACACCGGCCAGGGCATGCCGCCCGAGGTGATGGAGCGCGCCTTCGAGCCCTTCTTCACGACCAAGCCCGAGGGCAAGGGCACCGGGCTCGGCCTGTCGATGGCGCACGGCTTCGTCAAGCAGAGCGGCGGGCACATCCGGCTGGCGAGCGTGCCGGGTGAAGGCACGACGGTCAGCATCTACCTGCCGCGCTGCGTGGACGGGGACGGCGCGGCTGAGGGCGCGCCCGGCGCCTGAGCCTGCCGCATCACAGCCGCAGCACAGCCGCTTCGTCGCCGCTTATTCATGGCCGCTTCTTCATAATCACTTCCTCGCCGCTTCTTTACAGCCGCTTTCTTATTGCCACTTCACAGCCGCGGCGCCCCTGGCTGGCGCCCGCCCGGCACCGGTTGAGGCGCGGTACGCGCCAGGCTGCGCGCGATCGCCTCGACGTGGCGCTCGTCGGTGCCGCAGCAGCCGCCCACCACATTCATCTGCGGCAGGAGCGTGCGCAGTTCCAGGTATTCCTCGCCCAGTTCCTCCGGGTCGCCGTCGTCCAGTTCCAAAGCTTCGTCGAGCTCGGCATGGCTGCGGCGCGAGGCGTTCGCGCGCAGGCCATGGATACGCTCGCGCCAGGGGCCATCTTCCGCCAGCGCGGGTTCGACGTGGCTGGGATGGGCGCAATTGATCATGTAATAGACGGGGTAGTCGCCGGTTTCGGCGTCGGTGCGCAGGATGGCGTCGGACAAGGCGTCGCCCGACGGCAGGCGGCCATCGGTCTCGAGGGTGAAGGAAATGGCGATCGGCATGTCGCACGCCGCGGCGGCGTCGACCACGCCGATCGCTTCCTCGGGATAGGTGATGGTAAAGGCGCCGAGCATGTCGGCCTCGGTGCCGGCGAAGGTGGCGACCTGGGCCAGGTGGTAGTCGCGCGCATCGCCGGCGGGCATGCGGCGGTCGGCGCGGTAGCCGTCGCCGCGCGGGCCGATGTTGCCGCTGATAACGATCGGGGTGGACGGGCTGTCCCACTCTTCGCGCACCTCGGCCAGCAGGGCGACCGCGGCGCGGTTGGCCTCGGCCAGTTCGAGCGCGTTGTAGCCCAGGGTACGCGCCCAGTCGCGGTTGGCGCGCCAGGTGGGCGTTTCCAGCACCGCGCCCAGGCCATGCTCGTGGGCCATGCGCGCGAACAGCGCGAAGTAGTCGTGCAGGGCCTGGCGTCCGCGCGCCTCGCGCAGCAGCACGAAGGAAGCGAACGAAGGCAGCGTGTACCCTTGCTGGAAGCTCAGCATCGTTTCCAGCCCGGCATCGGACAGGAACAGCCGCCCGCCGAGCTGGGGCAGGCGCTTGCGGTAGCGGCTCATGGGGTCTCCTGGAGAAGAAGTGCTTCATGCTTGGAATGCGCGCGTGCTTGCGCAGTTCCCGCAACGGTGTGGAGCACGGATGACATTGCGCAAGGTGGCTGATACGCGATATGACCTGCGTAGGGTGGGCACTTGTGCCCACGCGGTTTCATCGTCCGCATAAACGCGCCATCGATCCGGCGCACGGGCCGTCGCAAGCGTTTCGACGTGCGCCGGTGCCATACCGCGTGGGCACAAGTGCCCACCCTACCTTGCACCGATCAATAGCGTGTTCAGGCAGGCCATTAACCCTTTCGCCGCAGCATTTGCCATGTCCACCGGCACACAAAAGCCCCGCGAAACCGTTGCGTTGACCCGTCAATCCCGGCCATAAGGGCGCTGGCGCACATTGCGCGCGCTCGTGCTCTGGCACACTCGGCGTCAAAGGAGAATGCCATGCACGAGCTCAGTCAGCCTGCCCTGCCGGTCCACCGCGCCATCCCCCAGGCAGAGGGCTTCGACAATACCTACGCCCTCCTGAGCGAGGGCTACCGTTTCATCGGCAACCGCTGCGACGCGCTGGAATCCGATATCTTCAGTACCCGCCTGATGCTCAAACGCGTGGTCTGCGTGCGCGGCGAGCCGGCTGCGCGCATGTTCTACCAGCCCGGCCGCTTCACGCGCAAAGGGGCGATTCCGCCCACCGCGCTGGCGCTGCTGCAGGACAAGGGCGGCACCCAGGGGCTGGACGGCGAGGCGCACCGCGTACGCAAGGCGCTGATGATGCGCCTGCAGTCGCCCGAGCAGCGCGCGCGCCTGGTGGAGATCGTCGAAGCCGAATGGCGCGCCCAGTTCTGGCGCTGGGCGCGTACGCGCCAGGTGGTGCTGATCCAGGAAGCGCAGGCCGTGCTGTGCCGCGCGGCCTGCTCCTGGGCTGGCGTGCCCCTGCACAGCGCCGACGACATGGTGCTGCGCACCGCCGAATTCTCGGCCATGATCGACGGCGCCGGCGCCGTGGGTCCGCGCAACTGGATGGGCCAGGCCCTGCGCCGCCATACCGAGCAATGGGCCTGCGAACACATCAAGGCGATCCGCCTGGGCGCGCCGGTCGACCCCGACAGCCCGGTGGCGGCAATCGCCTTCCACGTCGATGCCGACGGCGAAGTCCTGTCCACCGAGCATGCGGCGGTCGAGCTGATCAACATCCTGCGTCCGGTGGTGGCGGTGGCGCGCTACATCGTCTTCGGCGCCCTGGCCCTGCACCAGTTCCCCGAATGGCGCACGCGCCTGGCGAGCGGCGACGATGCGGCCCTGCACATGTTCGTGCAGGAAGTGCGGCGCTTCTACCCCTTCTTCCCGGCCATCGGCGGGCGCGTGCTGCAAGCCTTCGACTGGGAAGGCCTGCATTTCGCAAAGAGCGACTGGGTGCTGCTGGACATCTACGGCACCAACCGCCACCCGGGCAGCTGGAGCGACGGCGAAGTCTTCCGCCCGGAACGCTTCGAGGGCGGCGCGGAAAACGGCTACAACCTGGTGGCCCAGGGCGGCGGCGATTATGCACATGGCCATCGCTGCCCGGGAGAAATGGTAACGGTGGAAATCACGAAGGCGACATTGCGCCTGCTGGCCGCCGAGATCGCCTACGAGGTGCCGCCGCAAGACCTGGACATCAACCTGGCGCGCATGCCGACGCTACCGAACAGCGGCTTCGTTATGGAAGCGCTGCGGCCGGCGCGCTGAGTCCGCCGCCGCTGAATCAGGCCGCGAACCACGGCCTGGATTCACGTCCCCGCATCACATTCCCGCATCACATTCTGAGTTACGCGCGCATCAGGCGCGCGTGCGTTCGGCAACGCAGGCGCGGCCCTGCAGCTTGGCATCGTACATCGCCCCGTCGGCGCTGCGCATCAGCTCGTCGGCACTGGCGCCGCTGTCCGGATACACCGCCACGCCGATGCTGCCGGAAATCTCCAGCGTCCGGCCTTCGCTGACGAAGGGGCGGTTGAGTTCCGCCAGGATCTCCTCGGCCACGCGGCGCGCATCCGGCGCGGCGCCGATGCGCGGCAGCAGCACCACGAATTCGTCGCCGCCGATGCGCGCCAGGGTGTCGGAAGCACGCAGGGCGCCGCGTACGCGCGTGGCCACCTGTTGCAGCAGCAAGTCGCCGACCGCGTGGCCATGGGTATCGTTCACCGGCTTGAATTTATCGAGGTCAAAGAAGAGCACCGCCAGCTTGTTGCCTTCGCGCTGGGCAGCCAGCAGCGCCTGGCGCAGGCGGTCGTTGAACAGCAGGCGGTTCGGCAGGCCGGTCAGCATGTCGTGGTGGGCCTGGTGGCGGATCTCGTCTTCCTGCAGCTTGCGGGCGTCGATGTCGGCCACGGTGCCGACGATGCGCAGCGGCTGCCCGCCTGGTGCGCGCTCGGCCACGCGCCCGCGCACCAGGATCCAGCGCCAGTTGCCGTTGCCGAGCCGGGTACGGTACTGGCCGGCGTAGTGCGGCGTGGCGCCCTGCAGATGCTCGTCGAGCCCGCGCAGCACGCCTTCGGTATCGTCGGGATGGGCCATGCGCCGGAAGGCGCCGCGGTCGAACGGCAGCAGCACGCCGGGCGCGTCGACGATGCCCTGGGCGCTGGGCGAGAGCGTGATCATGCCGCTGGCAAAGCTGAAGTCCCAGACGCCCTCCCCGGCCGCGTTCAGCGCCAGCTGCCAGCGCGCCTCGGCCGCGGCCAGGGCCGTCACCGCGCGGCGCCGGCTGTCGGAAGCCGTCAGCGCGATCCAGCCGCCCAGCACCAGCAGCAGCGACACGGCGGTGCCGACGCGCAGCAGCAAGGTGCGCTGGCCGGCGTAGCGCGCCTGGGCATCCTTCACCGCCTGGCCGACCGTGACCACCAGCCCGTATTCGGGCAGGGTGCGCCAGCCGTAGTAGCGTTCGATGCCGTCCAGGCGGCTGACGCGGTGGAAACTGCCGTAGGGGCCGCTGCCCGGCGCATACGGCGCGCCCGTCAGCCGGCGGCCGCTGTCCTGGGCATGCGGGTTGCGCGTGGTGCGCGCGACCACGATGCCGTCCCTGCGCACCAGCGTAATCGAGGCATCGGTGCCGAGGTCGATGCTGTCGTAGAAGCGCGAGAAATAATTCGGCGCCACACCGGCGACGATGACGCCGGCCAGGCTGCCGTCGGCACGCACGATGGGCCGCGAGAACTGCACCGACCACAGGCCGGTGACGCGGCCCTTGCGCGGCTGGCCGATGGCGAGCTGGTCGCGCCCGCCGCTGTCCAGGGCGGCGCGCACGTAGTCGCGGTCGCTCAGGTCGACCGGGGTGGTGAGCTTGCCGGCGCTCGAGAACACGGCCATGCCGCGTGCGTCGGTGACGACCACGTTGACCAGCAGCTGGCCCTGCAAATGGGTATTCAGCTCGGCGACGATGGCCCCGAACTGGGCCGGATTGCGCAGCCAGCTCAGGCGCAGCTGGCTGAGCGACAGGTCGATCGAGGTCACGGTCGAGCGCACTTCCTCGGCAAAGGCATGCGACAAATTCTGGACGTTGCGGCTGCTTTCCTCGTGCGCGGTGTCGCGCAGCTCGACCTGGGCGCGATGGATCGCCAGCCAGGCCAGCGGCAGCGCGAGCGCCAGGAACACGGCGAGACGCAGCAACACGCGGCCATGGAAATAGGCGCGCGCGGCGCGGACAAAACGCAGCGAGGTGTCGAACTGGTGGGACATGGCCGGGTGCGCCCCGGCAAGCTGAAGGCTGCTGGACGAGAGTTACGAAAAATACCATGCAAATTTTATAGCTAAAGTATCTTTTCGGCAAGCAAAACACCGTGTTTGCGGATGTTCACACCCGGAAATCATGTGGATCGGGTGAAATTTTCTTTCAAACTTCCGCATTTGACGAAATATTATTTCATCGCTGCCGGGTCATGCATAATGGGGCCAACACTCTCGCCCACCATGAAACTGCTCTTCAATATCATCGGCGTGCTAGCCGTGCTGCTCGGCATCCTGGGCCTGTTCCTGCCGCTGCTGCCGACCACGCCCTTCCTGCTGCTGGCCTCGGCCTGCTTCGCGCGCGGCTCGGATCGCCTGCACGGCTGGCTGCTGAACCACCGCGTGTTCGGCGTCTACCTGCGCAACTTCGAGGCCGGCAACGGCATCCCGCTGCGCGCCAAGATCGTGGCCTCGGTAATGATGTGGAGCTCGCTGCTGGTGGCCATCGTGCGCTTCGAGCACCTGGGCCTGCGCCTGGCGCTGGTGCTGATCGGCGCCAGCGTCAGCCTCTACCTATGGCGCTACCTGCCGACCCTGCGCACCAGGCGCAGCTAAGCTGGGCTGAGCCGGGTCAGCGCTGAACTAAGCGTCGTTGTCGGCAATCGACTGCGCCACGCCTTCTTCCACATCGCGCAGGAAAGCCGCGCCGGCGTTCGACAAGGCCAGGCTGGGCGCCGCCAGTTCCAGCAAACACGCCAGCATCGGCCGGAACCAGGCCGTATCGCTGCCCAGGTCGGGATGGGCATGGGTATCGTTCAGGTAGAGCACGGCACGCGTGACCATGTTCGGGTCGCGCCCCAGCTGCTGCACGTAGTCGGCATGCCGGGCCGCATCCTGCAGCAGCCGGGTGGCGACGGTATCGAGGATGTCGTGCGATACGCTGTTGTGGCGCGCCAGCAGGAGGCGCGCCAGCGCCATGCAGGCCTCGTCGAGTTCATTGTTGCGTAGATGCATGGATTCCTTTCGCTGTCGCGGGTTGCCGTGGCAAGTCAGGCGTGCCAAACCGTGCCGCCGGTTTTGCTTGATAATCGTAAGCGATATCCACGAACAGCGAGCGGCAATGGAATTCCAGTTTCTCGGCACCTCGGCCGGCACCCCGACGCGGGCCCGCAACGTCACCGGCCTGGCCCTGCGCACCGGGGCCAGGTCCTGGGTCCTGGTCGACTGCGGCGAGGGCACCCAGCACCGCATCCTGCGCACCGGCTACTCCCTGATGAGCCTGACGGCGGTCTTCATCACCCACATCCACGGCGACCACTGCTACGGCCTGCCCGGCCTGCTGGCCAGCGCCGGCCTGCTGAACCGCACGGCGCCGCTGCTAATCGTCGGCCCGCCCTCGGTGCGGCGCTTCGTGAACGCCGTGCGCGAGACCACCGAGCTGGCCCTGCCGTACGCGATCGACTTCATCGACGTCGAGGAAGCGATGGACATCGACGCCCTGCCCGAGCTGGCGGTGCGCACCACCGAACTGTCGCACCGGGTGCCGACCTTTGCCTACAGCTTCACCGAAAAGCAGGTCGAGCGCCGGCTCGACATCGACAAATTGCGCCGCGACGGCATTCCGTCCGGCCCCGGCTGGGGGCAGCTCCAGGCGGGCCAGGACATCGTGCTGCCCGATGGAACCCCGGTGCGCAGCGCCGACTACGTCCAGCAGCCGAGGAAGCCGCGCAAGCTCATTGTCGCCGGCGACAACGACACGCCCTCGCTGTTGGCGGATGCGGCAGGCGGCGCCGACGTGCTGGTCCACGAAGCCACCTATACCGAGGCCATCCTGGACAAGGTCGGCCCCGCCCCGATGCACAGCTCGGCGAAAAGGGTGGCCGACTTCGCGCGCGAAGTGCAGCTGCCGAACCTGGTGCTGACCCACTTCAGCCCGCGCTACCACGAGCTGGGCGAGATCGAACACGAAGCGCGCGCGGCCTACGCCGGCCGGCTGTTCCTGGCGCGCGACCTGGAGCGTTATGCGCTCGACCGGCATGGCGAACTGGCGCCGGTGCCGGCTACACCGCCGGCCAGCCCGCAGGCATCGCCGCGTTAATTGCCGGCCAGCCGCAGCCGCGTCGACGGACCGACAAAGGTGCGCAGGTGGGCGCGGCTGCGCCCTTCCATCGCATCGCGCAGGCGTTCGGCGCTGACCGGCGGGCTGTAGAAAAAGCCCTGGAACTGGTCGCAATCGTGCTCGCGCAGGAAGTTCAGCTGTTCCTCGGTTTCCACGCCCTCGGCAATCACCTTCAATTGCATGGTGTGCGCCAGCGCGATCACCGCGCAAACGATGGCGGCGTCGTCGGCATCGGTGGTCAGGTCGCGCACAA
This sequence comes from Massilia sp. BAP21, assembly GCF_057801335.1. NCBI lineage: Bacteria > Pseudomonadati > Pseudomonadota > Betaproteobacteria > Burkholderiales > Oxalobacteraceae > Massilia > Massilia sp. BAP21. The sequence continues at coordinate 2,882,862 of NZ_CM173596.1, read as the reverse complement.
ACGAGCGGTCTATTTTCAGGGCGTGGATCGGGAAGCGCTTCAGGTAGCTCAGGCTGGAGTGGCCGGTGCCGAAGTCGTCGATCGACAGGCTGACGCCCATGTCGGCCAGTTCCTGCAGGGTGGCGGTGGCGCCGGCCGGGTCGGCCATGACCACGCTTTCCGTGATTTCCAGTTCAAGCTGGGCGGCGTCGCAGCCGGTTTCGGCCAGGATCTGGCCCACCAGCTGGACCAGGTTTTGCTGGTGGAACTGGCGCGCGGACAGGTTCACGGCAACGGTCAGCGGCGGCAGGCCGGCCTCGCGCCAGGCCACCAGCTGCTCGCAGGCGGCGCGCAGCACCCAGGCGCCGATCTCGACAATCAGCCCGGTCTCCTCGGCAATCGGAATGAACTCGGCGGGCGCCACCGGCTCGCCGCCCGGCGGACACCAGCGCAGCAGCGCTTCGACGCCGACCTGCACGCCGCTGGCGAGGTCGATCTGCGGCTGGTAATACAGCACGAATTCGTGGCGCTCGATCGCACGACGCAGGCCGCTTTCCATGCGCAGGCGGTCCAGGGTGCGCGCATTCATTTCTTCGGTATAAAACTGGAAATTGCCGCGGCCCAGTTCCTTGGCGCGGTACATGGCGGCGTCGGCATTCTTCAGCAGGGCATTGCTGTCGACGCCGTCGCGCGGGTAGATGCTGATGCCGATGCTGCCCACCGGCGAGAATTCGTGGCCGAGCACGTTCATCGGCAGCAGCAAGGCTTCCAGCAACTTCGCCGACAGCACGGCGGCGGCGCTGCATTCCGGGATATCCGGCATCAGGACCACGAATTCGTCGCCGCCCAGGCGCGCCACCGTGTCGCCCTCGCGCACGATGCCGGCCAGGCGCCGCCCGGCTTCGACGATGACGTGGTCGCCCGCCTCGTGGCCGAGGCTGTCATTGATGGTCTTGAAGCGGTCGAGGTCGATGAACAATATCGCCACCTGGTGCTGCGAGCGGTGCGCCAGCGCCAGCGCCTGGTCGAGGCGGTCCATCAGCAGGCTGCGGTTGGCCAGGCCGGTGAGCACGTCGTGGCTGGCCATGTGGCGCAGCTCGTGCTCGTACTGCTTGCGCCGCGAAATATCCTCGACCACGATCATGAGATTGACCTCGGCATCGCTCGCCACCATGCGCGACACTGCCACGTTCACCCACACCGGCGCGCCATCCTTGCGCACGTAGCGCTTCTCGATGGCATAGCTTGGGATCTCGCCCGCCAGCAACAGCCGCAGCGAGGCTTCGCTGGCCAGCATTTCCCCTTCCAGCGACATGTCGCGGAAACTCATGGTTTGCAATTCTTCCTCGCTGTAGCCGACGATGTCCTGGAACTTGCGGTTGGCGCGCAGCCAGCGCCCGTCGCGCGCGGCCTGGGCCAGGCCGACTGCCGCGTGGTCGAAGGCGATGCGGAAGCGTTCTTCGCTGTCGCGCAGGGCGGCCTTGGCGCGCATCGGCACGGTCAGGTCCTCGGCGATCAGGAGCAGCAGGTTTTCGCCATCGAGCCAGGCGCGCGACAGGGCGCAGCGCAGGTAGCGCGGCTCCAGCATGGGCAGCCCGGTCGGCAGGGTCAGCATCAGTTCCTCGCTGTAGTCGGGCGCGCGCAGGCCGACGTCGATGCGCTCGCACAGCTCGGGCAGGTGCAGGAAGTCGCCGACGTCGGTATCCCCGGCCGGCGCCGGCACGCCCAGCATCGCGCACATCGCCGGATTGATGGTGCGCACCTGGCGCGCGGTATCGATCACCATCACGCCGGACGGCAGGCTGGTGAGCACCTGTTCGGCGTAATTCTTGAGGCCCGACAGTTCCAGGCGGCCGGCCTGTTCGTAGGTGTCGAGAGCCAGGCTCATGTCCAGGCACATGAGTTTCAGCAGCGCGTCGTAGGTCGGCTGGTAGCGCTCGGGCGTGGCGGCCAGGGCGGCGTGCAGGACCGGCGCCAGTTCGGCCAGGTACTTGCGGTAGGCGCCAATGTACCAGCGGATTTCCAGGCCGATATGCTGGTGCACCAGGCCCACGCGCACGCGGTTGCGCTCGTAATTGTTGTCGTAGTCGCCCGCCGTCAGGCTGTGGAAATACTCCGCCTGCAAGTGCTTGAGGCGGGCAAAGGCGCAGCGGTCGTCGAGCAACTGGCGCAGGCGCGGAAAGCGCAGCAGGTGTTCGTAGAAGGCCAGCACGATGCCGCTCTGGTGGGCCCGCAGGTAGGGGTGGACGTCACGCAGCAGCCCGGCGTCGTGTTCGGTGAATTCGAGGTAGGCGCGGTATTCGGCGGAAGTGGCGGAGTCCGGCGCCATGAGGTCGGTCATGGCGTCGACGTCGAATTTTTTTCTGGTCATCGGTGGGGGCGTCGGCGGGACGCAGCTTGCATTCATTGAGCGAACGCAAGGATGACGCAGATAAACGGATCAGTTCTTGAGGCAGATCAAAATATTTCCGATAAGCACGTAAGGTGGACGGGTTGCCCGTCCACGCGTCCAACTACAATACGCGCCCCCACGGTGCAGCTTTTGCGTGAACGCGTGGACGGCACAGCCGTCCACCCTACCCTAAACCGAAATCCGCCACGGCGCCGTCGAATCGTAATCGCTCTTGTCGGCATTGAGCGAAATGTGGACGTGCTTCGTGTGCGGATTCGAGCCGCTGTAGCTGCGCCAGACCCAGGGCGCGGTGCCGCCTTGCGCATACGAACTCATGATGCGCCGGTTCCAGATCACGTATTTCACCCGCGGATCGCGCCCCGACTGCAGCGACTGCGCCAGCGTTTCGGCACTGCAGCCGCCCGCCGCATCGTGGGTGATGTCGACCGCCGACACCACGCCGGTGTTGCCGTCCTCGATCCAGGGATTGTGGTCCGAGTCGCGCGAGCGGTGGGCGGCGTCGCCGATGGTGCCGTCGCTCGCCTTGCTGCGGTTCGGCGCCTGGCGGTTGACCTCCTCGCGCAAGGCCGTGATCGCCCGCGCCAGGCGCCACGGCCGGGCCGAGTCGATGTAGGAAGACGACAGCGGCGCCAATTCAACATCTGTCCCCGGCGCCATCTCGCCGACATCGTCACCGATGTTCGGCGTGGGCACTTCTTCGCGCAGCTCCGGCGCGACGCCCTCCTGCGGCATGCGCAGGGCCTTGCGCAGCGTGCCGTCGAACAGCCCGCTCACCGTGGCAAAGCCGGCGTCGGTCGGATGCAGCTCGTCGGCCCAGCGTGCGCCGACGGTGCCGCGCACGTCGAGGTGCCAGGCATTCCGGAACAGGCCGGTCGGATAGCTGGCCCCGCACAGGCGCTGCAAGACCAGGTTCAGGCGGTCGATCAGCTCGTGCACGATGGCGCGCTGCAGCGCCGGGTCCTCGATGCCGAGCTCCTCGCGCATCGGCCGCCCCAGCCATTTGTCGACCGCCGCCCAGCTCGGGTTGCGCGTTTCGCCCGGCCCGCCGCTCGGCAGCGCGTAATCGTAGCCGTGGCAGACCACCGGCAGGTCGGGAAACTCGCGCGCCACGTTGTCGAGCACGCGCCGGTAGCAATCCTCGATGAAGCGCAGCTTCTGCTCCAGCGCCGGCGTGCCGAGATACCAGCCGGCCGGCTGCCCGGACTGGAAGCGCTTGAGGATCTGCGTGACCACCGACTTGCCGCGTCCATCCTCGCCGATGATGTCGTTGCCGCCGCCGGAGAACAGGAAAGCCTTCACGTTGCCGGCATTGCGGCGCAGCGCCTGCATGTACTCGGCGGAGTCGAAGACCATGTTCTGCAGCGTGTCGCCGGCGGAATCGACGCTCCACACGTTGTAGTCGCCGCTCAACCCATCGATCACGTCGGACAGGAGTACCGGGAACTGGAACCAGGAATCCCCTTCGGACACCAGCACCGGCTTGCGGTCGCCGCTGGCGATGCGCGCCTGGAAGGCCGCCTGGCGCCGCATGCGGCTCAGGCCATTCGCCCAGGACATGGCCATCGCCCCCTCGACGTTGTCGCGCGGCGGAGCGATGTCGACCAGTTCCGGGTTCGGGATGATGCCCGGCGAGAAGGGCTTCGCCAGCTCGGGCGCACCCTTGAAGTAGGGACGCAGCTCGGCTTCGTCAATGCCGGGGTCGCGCATCATGTCGGTCAATTCGCGCATCGACACGCGCCCGCGCCCGCGCACCGCCGGCCTGGCGCCGGGCCGCGCACGTTCCTCGGGCCGGCCGATATCGACCTGCGGCAAGCCCTCCACGTCGACCGTGATGCGCAGGTTGATCGGGATCTGCAGCGCGCCGGTGTCGCCTGCCGCCGGCTGGACGCCCAACGCTGCCGGGCGCGCCGCCCCCTGCCCTTGCGAGGTTTCGAACATCCGGCCCGCCGACTGCCGGCCATCGGCGAAGATCCAGGCCGGCTGCCAGAGATCGGTCACGCCGATGCGGCCGTCAAACTGCACGCCGGCATCGAGCACGCGGGCATCGCGCGCCAGCTCGTAGCTCGGCACCGCATAGTTCGCCTTCAAATATTCTCCGGCAAAATGCAGGCCGATCACGTGGCCGGTGGACACGTCGATCACGGACGAGCCCGAACTGCCGCCCAGGGTCGAGCTGTCGTGCACCATGGCCTGCACATCGTTTTCGAAGCTGCGCACGCGCGTGCGGCGCCGCACCTTGCCCGGCTGCAGGCGCTTGACGTTGTAGACTCCGCTGAAAATACGGTCCTGCAAGGCTAGGTCGTTGCGGTCGTCGCGTGCCGGATAGCCGACCGCCACCATGTCGCGGTTGAGCAGGTCTTCGGGGGCGCGCACCGACAGCGTCAGGGGCTGGGCCGATGGCGGCAACCCGCTCACTTGCAGCAGGGCCATGTCCCAGTAGGGATGGATCATCAGCACGCGCTCGACCGTGATGAACGTGGCCTGGGCCGGGTCGCTGTCGACCTGGCATTCGAAGTCGACCAGGGCGTCGCCCGTCCGGTAGAACAAGCCCTCGACGCCCAGGCCCTCGGCAAACAGGCGCGCCACGTGGCGGTTGGTCATCAGGAGTTGCGGGCCGACCAGGAAGCCGGTGCCGCCATACGGCACCGTGACCATGTTCGGCAACTCGATGCGGCCGATCGCCCCCAGCAACGGATTAATGCGGTTGCGCATCTCCATCGTATCGAGCTGGCTCCAGACGCCGCCCAGCTGGTCGTAGGTGCCGCCGCGCACGAACACGGCCGGCCGGTCGTGGGCCAGCACGATTGCCTCGACGCCGAACAATTCGGCAGGGCTGACCTGGTCGTCGCGCTGCTCCTTCAGCTTGCGGATGCCCTCGACGGCATCGTTGTAGCCGAACTGCGGCACGGCGCTGGGGCGGTGATCGCCGGCCGCGCTCATCGGCTGCAGGTCGCCGGCCCGGTCGGGTGGCGGGATGGGTAGCGAGTCGAGATCGTCGCCGGGCGACACCTGACGCAGCATCGTGCGCACCCGGCTGACCCTTTCCATGTGATTCATCATGATTCCCCTCCTTCGTGATTGCTGCTGCAAACAACAGGGGACCTGGGCCGGCACAGGGCTCGTCGGTTTCAGGTCATCGCGCGGTGCTACGCCGGGGCGTGCGCTCGTCTTTATGCGTTGCGCATATGGAGGGTGGGATTAGTCTAGCAGATGCGTGAGATGGGGCAAGGTCGTGCGTTGTAATTTGGGCTATATGCATCCCGTCCAGGAAAGCATGCTTGCAGTGCGGGAACCCAATCCTGATAGATTGAGTCGGTGTCAGGCGCTCCGCTACATGCCATTACAAAATTGTTACTTGTTTTGTGACAAAGTGTGAATTTTCGGGCAACTTTCGCGGGGTATATTGGCTCGGCTGCAAGCCAGTGTGTTCTTCCTGTCGAAAGCCGAGTCTGCCCACATGAAACAGTTAATCTCTAGAACGAGCCGCTTCTTCCTCGGAACTTTATTCCTGAGCACAGCTGTCCATGCCCAGATCCCCGGTTTCGAATTGCCGCCCGCCTGTCCGCCGAACTCCAGTTGCGCTCCAGGCATTCCTCCCACCCTGCCCCCGGCGCCGCCAGGAACCTGCGGGCCGGGCAATGGCGGATCGACCTGCGGCGCCGAGGGTCCCGCCTCGGCCGACAGCTCCGGCGGCCTGAACATCGGCGCCGGCAACCCGATCAATATCATCAACGGCAACAAGTACCAGCGCGAAACCGACATGGCGGCGCTGCCCGGCACCCTGGGCCTGGAAATCGTCCGCCATTACAACAGCACCTTCAGCCGTCCCAACCATTCCACCAACCTGGTCGGCCGCGGCTGGAAGCTGTCGTATGAAACGCAACTGCACGTGACCGGCAACGCGTTCCAGGTCATCCAGGCCGACGGCGCCCGCATCATCTTCGAGCGCGACCCGGACAATCCGGCGCTGTGCGCCAGCCGGAACCCGGCGGACGGCCACCTGACCGAAGTGCAGACCGGCCGCGGCAAGGAGTACGTCTGGCGCTGGACCAATGGCCGCGAACTCAGCTTCGATGCCAAGGGCAAGCTGGTGCAGATCCTGGCGCCCGGCGGGCAATTCGTGACCCTGCAATACGACGCCCAGGGCTTGCTGCGCACCGTGACCGATCCGCAGGGGCGCAGCCTGCGCCTGCATTACGCCGGCAAGCGCGATACGAGCGGCAACTTCCGCGGCCTGCAGGCCATCGACAGCCCGGTCGGCCGCTTCGCCTACAGTTATGGCAGCCCACTGCCGCAGGGAGCGGGCGACGACCCTGCCCTGCTGCGCGCCAACCTGCGCATGGTCACGTTCCCGACGGGCGCCAGGACCTATCACTACGAAGACGCGCGCTTTCCCACGCTGCTCACCGGCATCAGCGAACTGGGCGGCGGCGGCGCCGCGCCGGCGCGCTGGCAGCGCATCGCCACCTACGGATACGACGCCAACGGCAAAGGCAATCTCTCCGTCAGGGGCTTGCCGGCCAGGCTGGCCGTGGGCACCGGCCTGGACCAGGTCACCCTGGACCATAGCCGCCCGGGCGCCACGGTGGTCACCAACGAGCGCGGCCAGCAGACCGTATTCCGCCACACCGTCACCGCGGCCGGGTATCGCCTGCTCGAGGTGCGCGGCCCCGGCTGCGCCGACTGCGGCGAAACGAACGTCCGCTACGACTACGACCGCGACGGCCGCCTGACCGGCACCACCACGCTCGACGCGAACGGACAGCCCCTCGCCGCGACCGAAGCCGTGCTCGACCAGCTCGGACGCACACTGCGCCTGACCCGCGTTTTCTACCGCAACGGCAAGCGGGTGTCCTCGCACTGGCAGCGCCGTTTCGAATACGTGGGCGCCAGCACCCGGCCGGCGCTGATCGGCCGCCCCAGCGTAATACCAGGCAAGGAACACCTGACCCTGGTGCGCTATGCCGACAGCGGCGCCGCTGCCGGCATGCCAATCGAGGTCACGGAGCGCGGCTTCGCGCCGTCGCCCGATGCGGCCGGTTTCGTGACGATCGCCCGCACCATGTCCTACCGCTACAACGCGTATGGCCAGCCAACCCTGGCCGACGGCCCGCTGCCGAATGCCGCGCGCGGCGCCGGCCCTGCCAACAGCGACATCACGCTTACCGAGTACGACCCGAAAACCAAGCTGCCGGTACGTACCACGCTGCCGGGCAACATGCGGACCGAGGTGCTGGAACGGGACGCCGCGCTGCGCCCGACCGTCGTGCGCACGAACGACGGCACGCTGGTGCGCACCACGACGGTACGCTACGACTGGCGCGGCCAGCCACAGGAAGTCCGCGCCGTGCACGGGAGCGGCGCCACGGCGCTGACCCAGGTCACCGGCTACCGCTTCGACCTCGGCGGAGGCTTGACCGCGATGATCCGGCCCGACGGCAGCACGGTTGTGCCATCTGCCGCCGAATCCGCTGCGCTGGCCAGCACGCCGGCCAAGACAGCAGTCAACGAATCGGCCGAAGGAACTGCGCTGCCGGCGGCCTTGCGTGCAGGGCGCGTCGAGACCGACAGCCTGAACCGCCCCGTCGCCTGGACCGATGCCGGAGGGGCGCGCGCCCTGGACGCTGCCTGGGGACCAATCGGCACCGCCGCCGAATCGATGATCCAGGCGTTCAGCGCCAACGGGGCCCAGGCGCTGCGCCTGGTGGACGACTTCGGCCGCGTCACCGCCATCCGCAACCCGGGCCAGGGCTGGCAGATCGCCCGCTACGACGCCGCCGGACGCATCGTCGAACTGCGCGACCCGCGCGGCGCCGTGCAAAAGGCCGGCTGGGACAGCGCCGGGCGCCTGGCATCGCTGCAACGCTTCCTGCCCGGCGCCGCGGCGCCCGAGCAGACATTGGCCTACCGCTACCAGGGCATGCGCCCGATCGAGCAGCGCATCGAGGATGCCGATGGCCGGCGCGTCACGCTGACGGCCTACGACGGCCGCGGCCTGATGGTCAGCCGCACCCTGCGCATCGAGCCGGCCGGAAAACTGGCACTTGCCTTGCCGGCGCCGGTCGGCATGACGCAAAGCTGGCGCCATGACGGCCAGGGCCGCGTGATCGCCCAGGCCGTCACGGACCACCAGGGCAAACGGCTGGAACTGCTGCAGCAGCTCGACAAGAAGGGCATGCCCGTCGGCCTTTCCACGGCTGGCGCCCTGCCCGCCAGCCTGGGCGGCAGCAACAGCGTGATCGGCAGCGTAAGCTGGCAGCAGCAGTTCGCCACCGCCATCGTGCACGGCGACGGCAGCGCCGACCATTTCGATGCGCCGCCGCAGGAGGCTGGTTTGCCGCAAGCGGCCAGCCCGTTGCGCCAGGTGGCGGTAATAGGCAATGGGGCGAACGAAGCGGTGGGAGAAACCCACGGCTTGACGGGCACGCCAGGCGACGGCGCCGATGCGGCCGGCCTGCCCGCCAGCATCGATACCATCCAGGGACCGCAGCGCCTGTCCTGGAACGCCGCCGGCCAACTGGCCCGCAGCACCCGGGCCGCGGGCAGCAGCAGCTACGTGTACGACGCGCTCGGCCAGCGCGTGGCGAAGCTGGTCACGGATGCGCAGGGCAAGACGCGCGCCACGCTTTCGTTCTACGACGCCAACCGCCTGGTGGCCGAGGCCGACGCCAACGGCGCCATGCGCTACGCCTACGCCTGGCTCGGCTGGCGGCCCCTCGCCCAGTTCGAACTGGGAACGGCGTCGCTGTGGCAGCGCTTCAAGACCTGGCTGTTCGGCGCACCGGCGCGCGCCCTGCATACCGACCGCGTCGGCAAGGTGCTGAGCATGTCGGAGCACGGCAAGACGGTCTGGCAGGAGACACGCCCCGTGGGCGGCATGATGCAGGTGGCGCTGCAGACCCGCAGCGAACAGCACCAGCCGCTGCGCTACGTGGGCCAGTACCACGACGACGACAGCGGCCTGGTCTACCACGGCGCGCGTTACTTCGACCCGGCCAGCGGGCGCTTCCTCAGCCCCGACCCGGTCGGCGTGGGCGACGCCTTGAGCGGCCTGGCAACGCCGCTGCTGCTCGACCTGTACGCCTACGCCGGCGGCCAGCCGGACGACTACTTCGACCCCGACGGTGCGGCGCGCATCCGCTACTTCGCCATTACCACCGGCGCCAACGGCCAGGCGCTCGGCACCAACCAGGGCTTCACCAGGGCGCGCTGGGCATTCATCGTCGACAACGTCGCCGCCGGCCCCGGCCTCAATCCGCTGGGCCAGGCGCGCAACACCTATGCGGCCAACCACACGGCCCTGCTGGTCGACGTGGGCGGCAACTTCAATCCGGCCAACCCGGCGCAAACCTGGAATGGCGCCGGGCAGGAAAGCGCCTTCCTCAGCCATTACGGCAACAACCTGATCAGCCTTGCCGAGTTCACGGTCGAGATGGATGACGACAAGGCTGCCAAGCTGATCGCAACCTACATCACCGCCGACCGCACCCGCCTGTTCGGCAATGTCTGTCCCGCCCGCAATTCCCTGCTGCCCCCGATCCGCTTCGCCCCGGGCGAGGCCGACATCAACGTCACGCGCCAGGTGGAACCCGCCGTGGCCGGGACGACGGGCAACCAGGCCAATGTGCAGCGTATCCTCAACTGCAACCGCCCGACCACGGTGCCGGTTACCTATGCCAACGACGAGGAGCGCCGGCGCGTGATGAAGTTCGAAGCCGCGGCCGAAATGCAGGAGTCGCCCGCGCCGTCGGCCATCTACCGCGACTGCAGCACCAACAACGGCTGCCGTAGCGCAACCGACATCACGCTGAACGGGCATTCGTATTACGCCAGCTACGGGCGTACCCAGTTCGTGAGCGAAACCTTCCTGCGCACCCTGAACGACCTGGTCCCGCAGCTGACGCCCGCCGAACTGGCCCATCTGCGCCTTAACACCCAGGTACGGCTGCCCAACGGCAGCATGGGCACCATGGCGGACATGGCTGAACTCGCCCAGCGCCGTGCAACGGCTGCCGGCAACGCCTACCGCAATTTCCGCGACCGTTTCGGCACAGGACGCACCACGGCACAGGCAACCGCCGCATGGAACAGCCTGAGCGCCGCGCAGCGCGCCAACTTCACACGCGATACCGGTTTCGGGATGACGGAGTTCATCGACATGCTCGCCTACGTGCCGAGCGGCCGGGCCCGCACCGAGAACGAGGGCCTGAACGCCTTCGGCTCCGAGGCGGCCCGGCGCCTCCTCGACGGCAACGGCGCCACCAGCTTCGGCGACTGGCTGATGTGGCTGTACCAGAGCCAGGACCCGTACAACTTCGTCTCGAAGCGCTTCTTGAAGAGCAATCTCGAAACCATCATGAATACGCCGGCGATCCGCGCGCGTTTCGTCAACAATGAAACGCCGGGAACCGAGGCCTACCGGACCCGCCAGCGCGCCATCGAGAACGATCTGGCGGTGCGCACCGCGATTACCCATAATCGCGGCAGCGGCGGCACCTCGGTGAACATCAGCGTGCCCCAGTACGTGCAGGACTACGCGAACGAATTCACGCGCGTAGCCGGCCGCGGCGACTGGCGTTCGCTGCGCTGTTCCGATGAGCTGGGCGATACCAAGGGCCTGCAACTTAATAACCTGAACCTGAGATGACGACCATGAAGCTTTTTTCGACGCTGTGTGCCGCCATGGGGATGTTGCTGCCGGTTTGCGCCTGGGCCGCTGCTGCGCCATCGGCCGGCATCGAACTGCGGCCCGACGCGCCTGCATGCAAGACGCCCAGGGCGAAACCGCCCAAGCTTGGGGTGGATAGAGCGAACGACATGCCGACCGAGATCAAGGCTGATTTCAATGGCGATGGCTGGTGCGACTATGCATTGGGCGTGCCGTATCCGCGCAACTCCCAGATGAACGGGTACGGCCTGAACCAGTTGATGGTGCTCGGGCAGGCCAGCGGGTGGAAGCCGGTTTTGAATGGCAGGAAAGCGTGGGAGCTGGAGGCGAAAGGTTATGACCACCAGACCTGGCCGACGTTTCGGGTCGACCTGAACGATATCCGGCTGGTGTTTCCCAAGCAGGGAGGCGCGCCATTTGTCCTGGGGCTGTATGCGGGAGACCCGGACGACGGAAAACGCAATATGGGGACAGGGTGCTATCAGTATCAATCGGTACACCGCTGGGACGATACGGTCGGGGCGTTCAAGAAGAGCGATGATGCAACGCGTGATTTTGTTCTGAAGTATTTTTACACCGTGATCGACAAGCCTTGCGAGGCGCGGAAATAGGCTTGTTGCGCATGGCGGCCAGGATCGCATGCATGCATCGCCGCATTCCTATGCACATGGGACATGTGGCTCGCCTGGCCGTCGCTATCGGCCTGACCATGCCGGCGTTCTCGAGTGTGCTTGCCGCCAAGCCGCCTTTACCCGATTTGCGGCCCGATACGCCATCATGCGCAATGCCGCGCGCAAAACTTCCCACGCTCGGCGTGGATGCCAGGCACGATCTACCGACACGAATCACAGCTGATTTCAATGGCGACGGCTGGTGCGATTACGCCCTGGGCGTCCATTACCCTCTGAATTCCAACATGAATGCCTATGAACTGGATGAATTGATGGTGTTGGGTCAGGCGCGCGGCTGGAAGCCTGTTTTCAACGGCAAGAAGGGATGGCAGCTGGAAGACCACGACACCTGGCCGACCTTCCGTGTCGACCTGACCGATATCCGGCTGGTGTTTCCAAGGCAGGGAGGCGCGCCCTTTGTGCTGGGACTGTATGCGGGCGGCTCGGATGACGGGACACGCGACATGGGTAAGGGCTGCCAGCAGTACAACTCGGTGTACCGCTGGGACGATGCGGTTGGCACCTTCAGGAAAAGCGATGAGGTAACGCGCGATGCCGTGCTGCGGTATTTTTATTCGGCTTTTGCGAAGCCTTGCCACGAATAGTAAAACAACGAGTGTGATAGCAAGCGCTGGGCAGTAATTTGTGCTTACGGTAATCAGCATGTTGTTTTCCGGACGGTTAATTACAACGCTTACTGCCGTATTGCCGCCCCAAACTACAGAATCACAACCGCAGTACATGCCAGAAAAGTAGAGACTTGAAGTGTGTCAACGTCACGGTGACTCCACGTCTTACCATCGGTCATTGTCCGCGCTGTACTACCGCTCACTACACAGCCAGCTGGAATAGCGCCAACACTCCAGACAGGAAGCTTGTAATGGACTTGAAGGATTTGATACAGGCGTTCGCCGGCTTGTCTGAGGCGAAGCGCCCCATCCGTTTGCGGCTATTGCAAGGAACGCAGGTGCTAGACGATGTCTTGCTGGTCAAACGCGTTACGGGAAGTGAAACACTATGCGGCGGACTGGAATACCGGCTTCTATGCATATCGACACGTTCTGATTTGCCTTTAAAGGAATTCATCGCACTGCCGGTCGAGCTCCAGTTCATGACGGACCGCGGGGACGTGCGCGCCGCGTGCGGAATCATAGCGCAAGTGGCTGCCGGCCAGAGTGATGGCGCTCTGGCGACCTACGAACTGGTGGTACGCGATTCATTAGCTCTGATGGAGTATCGCACCAATACCCGCGTCTTCCGCAATAAAAATGAATTGGATATCACTCAAGTCATTCTGCGTGAGTGGCGCCAGAAAAATTCGGTACTGGCCAAAGCCTTTGATGTGGACTGGTCGCATATAAAAGGGGCGTATCCCACTCGAGAATTCACGATGCAGCACAACGAGTCCGACGCCGCCTTTCTTCGACGGTTATGGAAACGGCGTGGCATCGCGTGGTTCATACGACCCAGTCAAACTAGCCAGTCACAAAGTCAGAAGATCCCCGGCCATGCCCTAGTGCTTTTCGACGACGCATACACCCTGCCGAAAAATGCCGCTGGCACCGTGCGCTATCACCGTGATGGCAGCACGGAGGACTCAGACACCGTTACCGCATGGAGTCCGGTGCGCACACTCAAACCGGGCAATCTTTCTCGCCAGAGCTGGGATTACAAGCCAACCCGCTCCATGATCATTAACGCGCCCTCCCGTATAAATCAGGGAACGATGGGCAACCAGTTCGCGGTCAGCCTCGATGATTACTTGGTCGATGTGCCGCACGCAGGGAATGACTACAACGACTACCGGCAACTCGGCGAAATGCGCATGAGGCGTCATGAGTACGAATCCAAGTGCTTTTATGGCGAAAGCAGTGTGCGCGCCTTGCGTGTCGGGGAGTGGATTGCCCTGACCGGTCATCGAGAAATCGACACGCATCCGCCGAAAGAGCGGGAGTTCATTGTCACGCGCCTGGATATTGATGCAGAAAACAACCTTCCGAAGACCATCGACGAGCAGGTAAAGCGTCTGTTTGCCCTCAACCGCTGGGACGAAACACCGTACAGCAACGCTCTACAGCAAGCCAGCGAAGAGCGCGGCATGCGTTACACCAATCGCTTTTCTTGCGTGCGTCGTGGTATTCCAATTGTTCCCGAATTCGACCCCCGTTCGGATTTGCCGCGTCCACAGCTGCAAAGCGTAATTGTGGTCGGTCCGGCCAGCCAAGAAGTGCATTGCGACGAATATGGCCGAGTCAAAGTGCGTTTTCCCAGTACCAAACCGGAAGACCACAGCCATGCGCAAGGGGCCGGCGCTAGCGATAGCGACTTGGATTCCGCTTGGGTACGTGTCGCCAGCACTTGGGCCAGCAATCACTGGGGAACAATTACCCTTCCCCGTGTGGGCGATGAGGTCATTGTCGATTTTTTAGGAGGCGACCCTGACAAGCCCATTATTGTGGCGCAGGTCTACGGCGGCACAACCAAGCCACCTTCATTCAGCCATATCGGCGCACTACCCGGGAACAAGTACCTGGCGGGCATCAAAAGCAAGGAAGTGCAAGGTACCCGTTACAACCAGCTACGGCTGGATGACACACCAGGGCAAATCAATGCTCAGCTGGCCTCCCAGCACGGGCATAGCGAACTGAATTTAGGATGGCTCACTCATCCCCGAAGTGACGGCAAGGGCGAGGCGCGAGGCGAAGGGGCAGAGTTGCGTAGTGATTGCGCTGTTGCGGTACGCGGCGCACAAGGTGTACTCATCACTGCCGCCGCACGCCAGCAAGCCAGCGGCAAGCAACTCGACCGTAATGAATTGATTGGCTTGATAGATGCGCTGCAAGGCGTGCAGCAGTACCTGTCCGAACTGTCGACGACGCATCATGCGGACGGCACCGACGACAAAGAACTCACTCAACTGATCGCTCACCTGAAGCGGTGGGAAGCCGGCAGCAACACCGAAGTCGGCAGCCCGGGAGCCGGTGCTCAACCCGTCGTGGCACTGTCCGCGCCTGCCGGTGTAGCAGTGACGAGCCAGGACAATATTGCGATTGGCTCGCAAACGCATATCGACATGGTCAGTATCGGCAATACTCAGCTTTCCGTCGGCAAGAAATTGCTCGCCCGCGTATCGGAGAGTATCAGCCTGTTCGCGCATAGGCTAGGCATAAAACTCATCGCCGCCAGCGGCAAGCTGGAAATGCAAACTCATGGTGACGACATCGAGGTCACGTCCGCCAAACGCATCGTGTTGACTGCAGCCGACGAAATCGTGCTGCAAGCGCCCAAACTGCGCTTCGTCGCGCAAGGTGCTCAAGTGGATCTTGGTGGCGGCACCATCACGCAGCAAAGCAGTGGCGATCACACCATCAAATCGTCGAAGTTTGCTCATATCAAACCGGGAAGCGGCAGCCCACCTGACGTGACATTGCCCAAGAGCGAGCTGGCGCACGATCAGCAAACTGTTCTGCGTTGGATTGGAACAGACGAGCCGATGAAGAATCAACGCTATCGCATCACGACACAGGACGGCCGCACGTTCGAGGGGCGCACCGATGCAACCGGGCTGACCGAGCGATTTACGAGTGCCATCCCTTTTGGACAGTACACGGTCGAAGCGCTCGACGACTGACACCGGTAATCGCAGTCAAGACGATAAACGAGGCTGAAGAGCACGATGACGACCGCAGAATACGTGTTACCCGCACAACAAAACGATGGTGCCGCTCGGAAGGCTGAAGGCTTTGCGACACCGAAGCAGGACAAGAAGCTGCAGTGCGCCAGGTTCCTCCCCAAGCGGGTGTTGCCAATCGTTTTTCTGCCCGGGATTATGGGATCGAACTTGCGAATGAGCACACAGCGGCAAAGGGAACTACATAAAAAGGACAACATTGCATGGCGGCCAGATATTCTCGGGGCAACGAACATAAGCAGTGCCTCCAATGACAGTCCAAGAGACCGACAACTGAGGCTCGATCCGATGCAAACCACGGTGGACATTTATGATCCCGCCGGTCCGATGGACATCAGTGGAGATGGTCGGCATGGCAATGTGGCACTCGACAAGAACTTTCGCTCGCCATTGCTAACGGATGACCCACCAACCGCGAAAAACCCGCGTACCGCCGTACAAAAGGCCCGGGCGCGAGGCTGGGGTGAGGTCTTTTTCAAAAGCTATGGAGAGCTGTTACAGCATCTCGAATCACGCCTCAACAATACATTCTCAGAAGGTAAGCTGCGGCAGGAATGGTGCGATGTCGTGGGCATTGATCCTCGTGTCTGGGGAAGCGATCCCAGCTTGCAGCAGTCGGCATTAACGGAAGGCGAACTCAAGAAACTCGCTACGGGCTGCTGGTTTGCTGTGTACGCGTTCGGATACAACTGGCTGCAGTCCAATGGGGATAGCGCCAGAATCATCGCAAAGCGCATCAACCAGTTGATGGACGATCTCAACCAGTCAGGCTATGAGTGCAACCAAGTGATCGTCGTAACCCACTCCATGGGCGGGCTGGTCGGCCGGGCACTGGTCCATCCGAAGTACGGAAATCTGCAGGACAAGGTGCTGGGCATCGTCCATGGTGTCATGCCCGCCATTGGCGCCCCAGCCGCCTACAGGCGCATGAGGGCCGGGTTCGAGGATTCCGGCATGATGTTTGGCCCGGAAAACAGTCTTGGCGCCAAGGTGGCCGGCAATTATGGCGACGAGGTGACAGCAGTTTTGGCGAATGCACCAGGGGGATTGGAATTATTACCGACCGCGTCCTATGGCAATCGCTGGTTGCGCGTAACCCACAATGGACGCGACCTGGAGGCGTGGCCGAAACAAGGCGATCCGTACAATGAGATCTACAAGGTACGAGGCAAGTGGTATTCACTGTTTCTGGAAAAATGGATCAATCCGTCTGGACTGCCTTCGAGACTAGGCGGTGGCAGTTTCGAGCGGACGTGCGAATATCTTGATAAGGCCCAGGGCTTTCATCGACAGATCGATCAGACGTTTCATCCCAACAGTTATGCGCATTATGGTGCTGACCAAGCACGGCGGAGCTTCGGCGAAGTCATATGGGAAATCGACAAGAGCTGCGCTGACCCGACAGGCTGGCAAAATTGGCCCATCCTTGGAGACACCAAGCAAGGGCGGATAGAACTCGTTCGATGGGACCCTCTAAGCAGCAAGGCCTTCAAGATTGTCGATTTTGAGGTACCTAAGCCGATATATGCCACTATCCTTCCGCCTTCGGCGCCAGGCGACCAGACCGTTCCAGCGAAATCTGCCGACCATCAGCTGAAGAGTGGAATGTTCAAGGGCGTGTTCCGCCAGACCGGTTACGAACACCAAGCAAGTTACAAAAATCCTCGGGCAATCGCATCGACGTTGTACAGCATTATGCGCATCGCTCAGACGGCTACATGGAAATGCTGAAAAGGACATTTATATGCGCCTATTAACACGTTTTCACATTGTTCCTCTTACCGCCGTGCTCTTGATGCTTGTTGCCTGCGATCGCACTTCAAAAGAATGGAAGACCCCTAATATGACCGCACTTACACCCCGCCTCCAGGCCGTGTTCCAGCAAACCAAGACCGTCTGCTTTGGAAGATTCATGATCGATTTGCCATCCTCGGCAACCGTAGCATGGGGGGAAACGGATGTGTCACTCGGTATAAGCGTACTCCCAAACGGCGTAGATGAAGCGGAGAACCTGGCGCAAAAATTCATCGATGAACTCAACAGCGAGAAAGCCATCAACCACGATGACGTCCCCTTGCTACTGTCGGTAGAACATGTGCCCGAGCCCAAAGGAAAAATCGTTATTGGTTACGAAGATTTTCAGGCCATCAACGGGCTCAAGATCAACGGGTATTTCAGGCTGAATAATGACGGCATTGTGAATCGCTACGACTATCGTAGACACTCCTGAGCCATAATATCGGGCACAAGGAGAAGATATGAGCGGTAAGCGGTACACAGAGGAATTCAAGATTGCTGCGGTCAAGCAGGTGTCGCAGGGTGGTTACCCGGCGACCGAAGTGGCGTCGCGGCTTGGGGTAAGCATCCATAGCTTGTACGCCTGGACGAAGCGCTATGGCGTGCCCGAGGCGGAGCGCAAGGCTGTCGATGCCCAGTCTGACGAGATGCGGCGCCTGAAGGCCGAGCTCAAGCGCGTCACGGAGGAGCGTGACATATTGAAAAAGGCCGCGGTGTACTTTGCCAAGACGTCCGGGTAAGGTACACCTTAATTGCTCAGTTACAGGACCAGTTCCCGGTGCGCCGGCTGTGCAAAGTGCTTGAGGTGCATCCGAGCGGCTTCTATGCCTGGCGGCTGAATCCTGAAAGCAAGCGCACCAGGGAAGACAAGCGTCTACTCGTCCCGATCAAGGAGTCATGGCTGGAAAGCGGCAGCGTGTACGGCTACCGCAAGGTCAGCGACGATCTGCGCGAACTCGGTGAACAATGCGGTGTCAATCGTGTCCACCGCCTCATGAGGTCCGCTGGGATTCGTTCCCAAACCGGTTACGCCAAGCGCAAGTACAAACGAGGCGGCGCGCCATCGCTGGTAGCGCCCAATCATCTGCAGCGCCAGTTCGATGTGCAGGAACCCAATCGCGTCTGGGTCACGGACATCACCTACATCCGCACCTATGAGGGCTGGCTGTATTTGGCCGTGGTGCTTGATCTGTTCTCGCGCCAGGTTGTTGGCTGGTCGATGAGTTCACGCATCGATCGCGAACTGGCGATGAATGCGCTCTTGATGGCCGTCTGGCGTCGGCAGCCCAAGAATGCGGTGATGGTGCACTCGGATCAGGGTAGCCAATTTAGCAGCTACGACTGGCGCGACTTCTTGGATGAGCACAACCTGCAGCAGAGCATGAGCCGGCGCGGAAACTGCCATGACAACGCCGTGGCCGAGAGCTTCTTCCAGCTCCTGAAACGGGAGCGAATCAGGCGCAAGATCTACGGCACTCGGGAAGAAGCAAAGCAGGATGTCTTCGATTACATCGAGATGTTTTACAATCCGAAGCGCCGGCACAGCTTCAGCAATGACTTGTCGCCGGTTGAATATGAAAAGCAGTATTTCCAACGGCTCGCGAGTGTCTAGAAAACTCGTGGCGATTCATTGTCATCAATGCACGCCCTTTAAGGAACGACAGAGATGGAACCGTGTCACTCATCAGGAGCATCGCCCGGCGCCTGAAGCAACGTTCTGAAAACGACATTCCAGTTGAGCCCGGCAATTGTATCGAACATGCCTTCCTCCCTGACAACCCGGCTCCAGGCGAGGAACTGCCTGTAGAACTCATTCGTATCGGTTTTCGGTTGAAGGAGTTTCCTGACACGCACCTCTCGGTTTTTGTCGGACCGTCAAATCCCCATTACGAAGAGAGCCACTCGCTGGAGTGGCGGCTCACTCAGCTCGAGAAGAACCAGAAAGCCCAGGATCCCAACAATCCGCTGATAAAAACCAAAGACTTGCGCAGAGGGGAGCGGCAGATCCACGGGTGGCTAAACGGCTTTGAGGCCCTGTCGCGTACCCCAGAACAGGCGGAAATACACTCGATCCATGATTTCGCCATGGATTTTAGAGGCGTGCCGTCGGACCCGCTGAAACCTTATGTAGAAATACAAATGCAGACTGGCGTTGCCGACAACGTCGCCGGCGCAACTAAAGCTAGCCTGACTGACGAAGAAGCCATCGCGGTTTGGGACAAGATCACCAGCACTATCCGCGTGCGTCCAACCGGCCCCGCAGCGGACAAGACGGCCGAAACGGACTCTGGCTCCAAGCGTCCACTCGGCGAGCTTGCGGCAACTGGCCGCGCGTGCCCGCAAACGGGCTGGTGGGTGCCTGATGAGCCGAAAGATACTCAGGGTGACCGGCGACAGCACATCAAGGCAGGCGAGCGCATGCCGCATGTGATATCGCTCGGCGAACCGTCCATATGGCAAAAGCTGAAGGGAGAAAGGCCTACTTACCGCACGGCGACGATGTGGAAACTAGTCAGCTATGACGACGCACCAGTTCACGTCGACACAATCGAGGAGACGCAGACAATCGCACAAGGTTCTCCTGATAACGTTGCTGCCAAAAACGCTAGTGACAACACAACCGAAAGAAGTCGAAACGACCAAACCTCGCCGCAAACAAAAGGTTAATCCGTGCGAAATGTGATTCGTCTTGGCGACCCCACATCTCACGGCGGCAAAGTCGAGAGTGCCGGCGCAGATCATTTTACGGTTGATGGCATTCCAGTCGCTCGCGTTGGGGATATATGCAGTTGCCCCATCAAAGGACATGACAAATGCACCATTGACGAAGGAGACCCAGACCACGTCATTGACGGGGTTGCCGTCGCCTACGATGGGCACAAGACCACTTGTGGCGCAACCTTGATCGCCACCGTAGGGAACTTTGGTGGGCAATAGTTCAAGCATATAGTTCCGACTGATCTGCTCTGGCAGAACCTGCCGCGCCGAGACGACCGCCAAGGGCCGTAGCTTCCTTTAGTGCGTTCTTTAGTTCGCTCGCTGATTCGCTTGACTTCGTGCTCGGCGAACGCTGCCATGATGCGAATGGTCCGGCCATTTGCTTTTGGGATGTCGCAAGCGACGAACTTGACCGCGTTTCTACCTTTGCTCTTCGCGGCCTCCATCAAACCTATAATGATTGAACGTCTGGCACGAATGCTGGCGCCGGCTACCGCATGCCCGAGAAATCCAGCCCTGCTGTCTAAATACAACAAAGCCCAACCAAATCGGCTGGGCCAAGTCGTTGATTTTATTGGTAGGCCTCCCCGGAGTCGAACCGGGCACCAACGGATTATGAGTTTGCCAGCAAAGCCAGGTCCGTAGGTAAATCGAGGTCAGGTAAGCGTAGGTTAGTGAAGGCAATAGTATACAACGAATCAATGAGTTAGCAAAATTTACGTAACGCTAGGCAAATGTACGAGTGTACCGCTGGCGTACCGTAGGAACTCAGCTCCTGCAAGCATCTACTCAGAATAGGGAGACAGAGACCCGCCCTCAGGGATCGATCTTCCGCCTGCTCTGCCACACACTAGAATTTCGAAGACTTTCTAAGGTCGGAAGATTGCATAGGTTGGGATGGCCGCCACCTGCCAGGCCATTTCTCATTGATAAAATTCAGCAAATTGCTGCGCTTGATCCATTATTGCTATACGCTTAACATGACCATCGCTTACTTTTTGTAAAAACTTGAAAATATGATCTCCTAAAAAGTTGGTCATAGTCTTCTCTACAAGCAATCCCTCGATATTTTGAAGATTGAAGTAAACTTGAGTTTGTTGCAAAGTAGTCAAAACAGTTTTTGGAGGCGCACCTCCAAACGGTTGCCTATGGATAACTGCATAGCGAATTCTTAAATCTAAAAATTCCTGCCGTGTCACCAGATTACGTGCAGCGCAATATTGATAAAGAGTTATAAGACCCTCATGTATTTTTTGCCTTATATCGGTTTTATCAACGTTTTTCCCTTCTTTAAACTCAACAAAATATAACTTGTCGTTATGGAGAAATAAAGCATCAGGCGTTTGCTCTTTATGCTGCTTTATTCCTGGACGCTGGTTCTTTAAGTTGTCGAAATTAAATGCCTGTTGATGGCAAATAATAAAATCTCGAAATTTACCAGCACCCTGCGCCGTATTCTGACTAAGCTCTGTAATAGGCTTCATTGACTCTGGAAAATCCGCCAAGAGGGCATTATATATCAGCGTCGCCTTAGAATTCATCGGCAATATCACCCATCATATCGATCAGTGGTTGCGACAACGCCTCAATGACTGGCGAAATATCCCCAAGTGTATTAAAGAAATTTACTTGCTGATTCGAATCTCTGGTTGCGAGATAAAACCTTGAATTTTCGTGCGAACTGTAGGCCTTCATAGATTCGACTATATACGGGCTATGACTAGTGACAATAATTTTAGCTCCAGCAGCTGTGAGCTTGCAGATTGCTTTTGCGTATTGGACTTGCCATTTAGGATGCAGATTCGTTTCTGGCTCATCAAGTATTAACAAAGTGTCTTCTCTAACATAGTCATGCTTCAGCAGTAGATCAAGAACTGCCATTGCTTTGACACCTGAAGCTGCATTGGCTGCCGCCACCTTAAAATCACCTTTGTCCAAGAAAAACTCTTCTTCCTCTTGGTCATAATATATTTTTCCTTGGTATACCTTTTCAACGTCATGCGCAATTGTTTCCTCGATGTTCGAAGTCCCATAACCAATCCCTTGCAATTTATTTGAAAGATCGATTGTACGAAAAGGAATCTGCCTTTTAGATGGAAACACAGCTGCACCGACACTATCATAAAAGCTTAGAGTATGCCGATATTGAAAAATTGCTGGCCCCTCTACAAAAGTCGCATCATTAAAACCAATTGGATCGCCTCCCTGAAAGCTGGTTATCTTCTCATCGTTAAGTGTTACCTCAAGAACTTTGGTCTCACCATCGACAATAGACACCCGCGCATCACCTCCGGTTTGTTTATTGACTATTTCTCCAGAAAATTCAGATCGAAGCGTCTCAAATATAGATTGAGAAATGATGGCCTCAGCTGAGACTGGCTCGCTAAGCTCCTCTTGAATTTTCATAATTTTTTGTATTTGCCTGTCGACTAAGATCTGATGCGCGGGCTCCACGTCAGCAATTCGATGCAGCTGATCGACGATTTCAGCAAACGGAGCATCTGCCAAGTCAGCTCCTCCACGAGGGTAGCGAAGTAAAGCTCGCAGCTCCGGATATTTAGCAAAATCTACGCGATGACGAATATTCATTGCGATAGAATCAAACATATTTCTATATTTTAATCTTTGCTGCCTCTTTAAGGCTATTGGATAATTTGAAAAGGCCTGAACTATAGAAAAAATAACCTTCCCAATTGTACTCTTGCCACAATCATTTTCTCCGGCAATCACAATTAACCCACCAAGATCAATCGATATCGGCGGACCAATCGGACCTAGATTTTCGAGAATTAATTTCATATAGTACCCACTTTTTCCTTTGCGCCGTCTTTCAAAACGATCACAAGTTAATTTAAATCGCGGCGTTGTTAAAACCGAAATGCGTTACTTCAAGCTGCTCGACGAACGATTGACGACACGCGGCCTCGACCGTCAATTTGCAGAGCTGCAGGAGCGTGTCGCCACTCTCAATCGCTTTACACGAGTTGGCAAGCAGAGATGGTGACCATTCCATAAAATCCGCTAAAGGCTAAAATATTACGCACTCAACCTATTCTTGCACAAAGCCCGCTGGTATAGAAAATACCGCTCTCCCGCTGTGGCTTTACTATTACCAAGCCCTCATTTTGAAGAGCCGCCCTTGCTGTCCTTCATCGTGAAACGCGATCACAATTTCATCACGTGAAAATGCCGGTTCATCGTCGACAGCTCGCGCTGGCAAGTCCGAGTCGATGAGCGTAATAACTGGCTGCAGTCCCAGTTCGGCATACCTACGAATGACCGTCACCAGATTCTCCTTCTTTCGATCATCCAAGGACTCGAACACGCCGTCGTGGTAAACGAAACGCGGGAACTTATCGTCCAAGTGGGCTCGCAAGATAGCCAAGTCAAAGGCGATGCACAGTAATTTCCTGTATGTGTGCCCAAGGTCAGCACTGGTTGCGTTGCCTGACTCATCTAGAATTTCAGCCTTGAATTCCAAGTGCCCTGCTTGGTTCGGTGATACGCTCAGCAGCGCCTTCCGGTCGATTACCTCTTCCACAATCTCACTAAAAAATACGCGGATTGCCGAGAACAAGCTGTTCTGATCAGAGTTTTGCTTTTCGACATCCGCCTCGATCTGGGTTTGTAGATGTCCACGCTCTTCGGTCAACGCTCTGATCTCGGTTCTCAATTCCTGCAGACGATGCAAGAAACCACGTTGACGCGCCAGCGAAGTAATGTCGGCGCGCAGCGTTACCATCTCATCCGAGACCTGCTTGTACTTACCAAATATATCGGTACCGCTCAGGAATGAAAGCGTCTCCGAGCGCTTTTTGCCTAAGGTATTGAGTTCTACATTGATGCGTTTAAGCTCAGCCTCGACCTCTACTCGTTCTTCCTGCAGATAGCCCCGGCGCTCGTCGGTAATCGCCCGATTGAAGGCAATCAACTGCTCGAAATCCTTTTTGATCTGCCCCCCGAATAGGACGCCAGCTTCCTCAAACAGGCGCTGCGCTTCGTCTGGGCTAAAGAGAATCTGATCCTCCTCCAGCGAGGTGATGATCTTCTTCTTGTTCTGGTTGAGCGAGTAACGTTCAGCGTTGAGCGACGCGATGCGTTCGTCGATGTCATCGACCAACTGCTTGGTGCTGTCCTTGTCTTGAGCGCGGAAGTCGAAAGCGTCGAGCAGTTTCTGCTTCTTCTCAGCTTCTTTCTGCTTGAGCAGCAGGATACCCTCGATCTTGCTGATGTCCTCGATGGAGCCGCCCAGCTCATTCTTAATTGTCTGTGCGGTGGACTGCCTCTCCGCGAGTTGCTCTTCCTTCTCGTAGTGCTGTGCCACGAGTCGAGCGTCAAAGCCAAGAACGTGAGCCAGAAAAGGCTTCCAATCCGAGTGCGCAGCCGCGAATTTGCGCAGATGAAACACATCGCGGAAATCATCCTGCGAGCGCAGCAGATAGCCCAAGCCTTTGCGGAACCCCCAAGGCTTGAGAGCGCGCCAGTCTAGCAATCCATCCAACAGGTCACGCGCCCGCTCGAAGGGCACGTCTTGGTGATCCCACTCCGCCTGCGGCAACCCCGACAAGTCCTGATGCCCGGCCTCATGGCGCTTGAAGCTAATCTTAGTAGCTTCTTCCACGCCGCGCCGGAGCGTTACGAAAGAAGCATCTTCCAGCTCGATCTCCAGGAAAAAGATGAACGATTGGAACAATTCGGCGTGTTTGAAAAGAAAAAATTTAGGATCGCGCTTTGCTAGTAATCCGAAGTCGAGCAAGCGCCCAAGAGTGGTCTTGCCAAGGTTATGAGTATCTTTGCTTCGGTTTTCGGGTAGACGAATTTCAGCCATTACGACGTTCAAGCCCTGTGCAAACTCCACGGGCTCAAACAAGTCAGGCTTGTTGGAATAAACTTTAGACAGCTTCATTTGACCCCACGTACTCCACGGCATCGGTCTTGGGGCGATATTCGATCAGGCCCATGAGATACAGAAAATTCAGTGCGGGCAAGAACAGTACGTCCCCGCCGACGACACTTTTTTTCGCAAACTTACGCAGCACGTCGTACTCATCCACGCGCCGGGCCTTTAGACGAGCAAGCAGCAGCAATGAGACGTTGATGACAGTGCGATCAGGATGAGAGTGCTTAGTCGGCCGCAACATCACCCACCTCCCCGATATCGCAGTTCCAGTACATGTAGAACAGCATAGCGCGCGTCAAGCGCTTGTGAGCGTGCTGCCGCAATACAGGATCACGGCTGAATAACAGGTCTACCAAATACTCCATAACCTCGTCGAAGGTCTGGTAGTCCTTGCGCCTTGCAATGATCTTGAGTTGAAACTCATCGACCACTGACTCGTACATGCGCAGTAGGTCTAGGTTTTCCGGTGCCGCCAGGAAAGCCCGAATTTGAGCAGTCTCTTTCAGGTACTTCCGCCGTTGCACCTTGGCGTAATCGGCACTCATGTTATTGATTGCGTTCTTTTGCTCGTAGGTCACCCGTTGAGTCGGTGGATCGTCAAGCAGCGCCACCACACCATCTTTCTGTCGAGCCAGTGCTTGCACTACTTCAGCCAGGTCATCGGGGCTGACGATCAACGGAGAATCGACCGGATCAAGGTCTGCTTCCCTTGCAACCTCTGGAAAGCGTTTCAGCCAGATTTCTAGTTGCTCCAGTCCGCAGATGTAGATTGAAGAGGCGGAAAGGTCGCACTGAGATGAAATGTAGTCGCGTATTTCTGTTTCAGCATTGCCGGCAAGACGGCGATTAGCGAACAGCATGTAGTGATCAAGTTGCTTAGCCTCGCGCAGTTTTTTGACGCGGGGAATTTCTTTTCCCAGCACGGTGTTTGCGGCTGTAGTGCTGAAAAAGTCAGATTCGGAAAAATTTCGGTTGTATCCGTTGGTGTGCTTGGCTTGGACAATGGCGATACCGACCCACGGCGCCGATTTGCTCGGATGCAGTTCTGCCGTCCCAATAAATTTGGCATCGCGTCCACCGTCAGGCCCTTTTGCAAAGCCTTGAACCGCAGCTCCAAGCAACCGCTGACACAAAAGAACGATCAAGGTCTCGAACTGACCGTCACTCATGTCTTCGTATGCAAATTTCATTGGGCTCCCATTTGTCTCAGCTAGCTAACACCGCATTCCTTATAGATCGTCGCTTCCGGATCAGATTCCGCTCAAACTCAGCTAGTGCAGCGAAAAGATGAAACATCAACTTGCCCGATGCATTCGTTATTTCGATCCTCTCTGTCAGCGACTCAACGCCCCCTCTCGACCAATGCTGTGACGATGCGTACGAGGTCAGGGGGAAGCTTCATCGGAGCCGATCCGGTCGTCAAACGACAAGGGTGTCACTCTCGCACAAGTCGGCAAGCACTCCTCTGCTGCGGACGGCCACATCAGACTTCCCACTTGCGGTATGACAGCTTGTTCAAGGCAAAGCGTCCGCCTGCAATGCGGTTGTTTGATCCTCGCCCATACACTGGCTCAGCCCAAAATCAACTTTCCATACGTTTTCAAACATAGAGAAGTAGACAAGAATTTTAACACTCAGCGAGGGCATCAGCCAGCGGGAGTGGTCTTACGTCAAACCGTCTGAAAAATCACTGTTTTCTGAACATTATGGGTCCGTGACTGCTCGGCTGGTAGCTCATAAGCCCCATACCACCAATTTCTGGTCTAAAGGCATAGACTGATGTCAACACTATGGTGTCCACGTAGAAGTGCTGCTCAAAACGAGGAACCAGCATCGCAACGACGCAGGCAGGTAGTTACTCAAAGAACGGATAAGCAGCTGCGCTGCCAGGGGAAGAGGTAGGGCTAGGGAGCGCCAAACTTGGGTACGACTCGCAGTTTTATTCACTGCCAGACGCTTGCGACAGCTACTCAAAACGAGGAACTGGCAAGGCACCAACACAGGCAAGCGGCTACCCAAAAGCAGGAACCGGTACGTCACCAACCATCCGCCGTATTTATGCCACTTCGCCTTGACCATAAGAGCTTGGCGGTTTCATGCCCACCTGCTCTGCTCGGCAGCGCTTTGTATCCGATCCTTGTTCATCGGCTCGCAGTTTCGCTCCACGCTTCCTCTCTACGATCGATCGCCCTTCCGCAATTGCGCTTTGCTTCGCTGGCGGTGGTCAGCTTGTGGCGGGACCTCCACCCACATGAGTCCGCTCATGCTGAGCGTACATGAAAAAGCCCTGCCAACTTCGGCAGGGCTTTGGGATGCTTCAATCAGAAGGCAATTGTCATATCGAAATTCGGGCTCGACACCTGGTCGAACGGGCCACCGCCCGACCAGGCGCGTGCGACGCTGCCGTAGATCTCGGCCGAGTACTCGCCGGCCGCGATGATGGCTCGATCGAGCTTGCGGAAGTGGATGCTGACGTCGCACCAACCGATATATTTGTGCACGATATTGCCAGTGGCATCGGCCGGATGCACATCGAACACGCCGCGGAAGAGCCAGGTGTCGCCCTTGTCCTCGCGCAGACTACGGAGTACGTCTACCGCCGGACGGTCGGTTGGGACGCCGGTGGGCAGGTCGTGGTAGAGGTAGTCGCTGTCTTCGTAACGGTCCGCCTTCAGGACAAAGCGATCCGACTCCATCGCCGAAAAGGCAGCAGCAAAATCGGATGCCGTCTGGAGTGTCTGTTTGACGCGCGGGAGGACGAGTTCGGTCACGAACTGGTCTTCGTCGCGGAAAACGTGGCCCGGCGCGAATGCTTCGAAAGCCTCCAGGAACAGCGGCACGAGGGGCGCGGCGGCGGCGGTTGTAAGGTTCAACAGAGTAGCGATCCGCTTGGTGCCGAGCGCCTCATCGAGGATTACATACGGCTTGGGAACAAACTCGTCCTGCAGCAAATTCATCAGGCCGTCGCCATGCTCGGACTCGAGCAGTTCTTGGCGCGTGAAGTAGGTCAGAAATGCACCCAGCATCTCTGCTGGATAATCGCGTGAGATTGCAATTCCGCGTTCTTTAATACTACTGTGGATTTCAAAGGCGCGATCGCGCCAGTATTTACTGAGTTGGGGCATGTTAGCTCCGTAATTGCTGATCAAAGGGGCTGAATATCGGCATAGAAGCTCAATGCTGGTATTCACGACACTACAAAATTTCCACGTTTTACCCGACAGCCCGTCGCCAGCCACGCTCGCTTTGCCCGCGCTCCTGAGAGGAACGCTAAGACGCTGATTATAGATTAACAAGAAATTCTAGCCATGTCCAGGGTGTGTTCGCGCGACAGTAATGAAGAAGTCGACGATGCGATGTCAGACCCGGCTGGCGGTTGTGACCTCTGGGCGCTGAGGTGGTCTCGCTCGCGGGCTTACCCATGTCAAGGCGGAAGTTGGCCGAATTTTCCAACAGAAGCCTGCGGAACAATTCCGCAAGCGATGTCTTGCCGCTGTTGTTGCGGCCAACTATCACGGTCGTTCGCGTCTCAAGAAATAGCTCCACATCCTTCAGCAGCCGGAAATTCTTGACCTCGATCTTCTTGATTTGCATGTGCCCTTGCAGATGATGGGACCAACAGCGCAGTCCGGCGCCCAGCTTCCGCCATTTCGGAAGCCGTTTCCCACAGGATACTCGAGCGAATAACAAAAAGACAAGAAACCAAAGCGCAATTTAGTTTTGTGCCCCGCGCCCCTCACGCTGCACTTGTTAAAGATCAACATACAGCTGTCGTCAAGCGCATCTCGTAGTAGGCGTTTATCCCACGTTGAGACGAGCCGTTTCCGCTCTCAATTGCACGGATCTAGAAATCTCCGCGCAACCAGGCTTATCTCCTTTAGTAAAAAACCATATCGGCAGCGTTGCATCGACTATATCCGCCACGTTCTCCGCACTCCAAAGTCCAACCGGGGAAACCACCATCTCGTCAGCGTCATCGTCGTGCCACACCAAATAGCACTTGACGCTAACTACCAAGGCGTATTGCAGCACCCCGGCTCCACGATCCCGCAGAGTCCCGTCAAACACATGTCGAATAGACATTGCATGAGTCATCGTCATCATTGCCGCATTGAGTTCAGTATTGTTTTGGCTCATCGTCAATTTCGCTCGTTTGTGCGTTATGAATTTATTCCCTGCCTGCCCTCGCCGCTTGATAAAAGTGGCTTGCCTCCATCATCTCGAAAAGCGACGGTGCATTTAGGTGTCGCGTTCCAATTCGTACAATACCAGAATAATCCTTCTAGTCCTTCCTTGCATTTGAGTTGGCCTGTACCACATTTCGGACAGGCCTTTGCAAGCAAGTGATTAGAATCCATATACGCCGTTACCTTCGCTTTACTTTGCGAAACGAATAGCTGCGGTAGCTGCTCCAAGAACCTCTTGTTCCGTTCCACCATGAGTTCGTGCGCTGCGACTCGGTCAGGCGGAGTCGGCAATGTAAACGCCAACCACTCACGAAGTCCGTCAAGCATACCTACGACCAGCTGCTGTTCAGCACGGTCCTTTTCTACTTGGCGACCTAACCGATTGATTGCCGTAGCAATTCTCATTTCTACTTCGGACAAATAATCCTTTTCATCCTGTTGTCGCAAAAAGTCATTAATGGCACCACGGATGAGATGCCCAACCGGCAACCCGATTCCGTTGGACCGCTCCTCTAGCTGCCGACGCTGGTCCTCCTCTAAACGCACTGAATATGTTCGCTTTGCCGCCATCGATACCCCCAAATTCGCATTACAAGTACGTGTTGCGTTCGCAACACTATCCTAAAAAATGCAATACGCAGAAACGCCGCATGCTGCATGGTAAATCCGAAAAAAACGACGCCGGAGCGTAATACCCCCTTTATGTTCCACTAAGAAATTTCGGGCGGGGCTGTGCAATGCAAATGCTATGCAACCGCCTAACAGCGAGTAGAGATGGATACTTCCTGCCAGCCGTCTATATATATGCCAAAATTGCAACCAAAGACCCGGGCAACTTACACTGCAGAAGAGCACAACTACTTCCAATGCCACCTAAGTGCTTCTAGACACGCTGGATGAGCTTGCCAACCGAAAGCCACATATCACGGCCCACCGAACAGTTTTTTGATTCGATTGCGATGATGTAACCGATTTGTAACCCTCGTGTAATCGATGTGTAATCCGCATGTAAACCATGGGTGATCCTTAAGTAAACTATATGTAATCTGCATGTAATCGATTCTCATTATGAATGTATCCAACTTACGACACGCTTGCACTCACTTTTAACATTTAATTATATTTTTCGTACAAATTACGATCCGCTTCAAATTACTGAAGTAGGAAATGGTCGGCTCGCTAGCTTTCGCAGTTTGGCAAGAATCCGTTTGTTTCCTTGACTACGCTCTGCCTTCGGGACTGGAAGATTGGAATTTTTATACGCGGCCTTTACTAATTCCCATTTTAAGGAAAGGGTAGAAAATGCTTGTTCCGACGTGGCAGAACGGCTCCCGCTAATATTTAAGTCAACGATTCGAGCCGTAAACCATACTCGGCCATCACGAACAGATTCCATAACTTCGACACTAAATCCCTCAATACGATGTGTTTTCTTCATGCACTTTCCTAATCAAAATTAGCCAGCCGTTTGGCGATGTTGTTTAACTGTTACGTTAAGTGCTTGATTCAGTGCGCTTGCTTGAGCTTGATCTTAACGTTTGGGACCTGGCTAACAGCACTTACTACATGAACTTTCCGTTTTCACTGATCGACGTCACCGATGCCTTCTGTGCGCAACATCGCGATCTAGCTTCTGTTGACTTAGAGCCAAAGCAGTCAGAAGATGCTGTACCGATTTGGTGTTACGGACGGTTAAGTAAATGGTTAAATCGGGTTAGCAGAACAAAAAAAATGCGTAGCCCGTTGTTGCATAAGGCTTTCTTCTGTTTTCTTGTACCTCATAGGTCGGTCACTGCGTACCTCATCGGGCGACTGTGCGTACCGCATAAGTCGTCATTCTGTACCTCATAGATCGACGGCGCGTACCTCATAGATCGGTACTTTGTGCTTCATAAAGTCAGTAACTTATCGCCGACATACATGTACGAGTTCACCCCGTATCTCCCACCCCTTGAGGAACTCGACCTTCTCCAATTCTCGGAGCGCAGTAGACACAAGTTGTTTGAACTTTCGTGGTGTTTCAGTCGTGCACCCGGCCCCCTTATACAGAGTGCTGAGCTTGATGGGCATTGGGTCCCGATGCGACGCAAGGTAGCCGTGCATCCAGGTTGCAAGCCCTATTGGCAGCGCAAGTCGTTGCGCCCATTGCAGGTGCGTAAAGTGCACGCTGCCAAAGAGGTCTAGAAGCTCCGGCGATATGCATACACGCCACTTGGGCAAGCGCGAGCCAGTTGCTTCGTCGCGCCATTCAAATTTCGGAATCATGGATAGATTAATGCCACGGCCCAATCGCTTAGAATAGACTGAAAGGGACGTCGCCTGCATACGGCGCAAGCTGTCACATAGACGGATCACATGCTGAGGATTAGGCTTTGACTTTGTAAGCCGCAGAGCCTGGACCACGTTGTAGGCAGTGAACTCAACAGGACTGCCAATCGGGATCGATTTCGCTAGGTGGATTAACTGCAGCCAAACCGACTCATCGTTTTGACGTAGCTCTTCTCCTGTGTAAGTGATCCGTACTGACTGCCCGATCACCGCTATTTCTTCATTTTTGAAGTAGCGTCTCGTCTGATTCCGGTTTTTTGCATTGAACAGCGCCGAACGCAGAATCTCGTTCGGCATGCAGCGAACCTCGTCTCTCCACAAGGGCAATTGAAGAGTGATCGGGCCAGCAGCTGCTTCGAGTGGTCGCGGCCGGCTTTTGGCTCTCTCTTCCATCCCCTGAACGAGTGCAAGCAGGTCATTACTGCTGGCTGGCAAGATACGACCAATGGAACGTAAGCTCATAGGTTAGAGTCTGACCGTCAAGCGTTTTTGCCGTTTAAAACGCGCGCGACGTCCATGGTTCTGAAGTAGAGTCGCCGCCCGACTTTCAACTTCGCCGTATTGATTTGCTGGGCAAGCTCACTCCCCGAGCGCAGATACATACGGACTGCCTCGGGCGAGCGATCGAGCAGGGTAGCGAGTCCTGCCAGAGGCATGAGGGGCCCGTAGCGCTCTACAAGGTTCTCTTCGATTGTCATCATGATTCGGCATCCTTTACGTTGTTTACACTTGTAGGATGCCGGGAGAAGGCGATACTATGTCGTGAATCTATTAGAGTTTGATTGACAGATGCCACGCCAAAAGTCCATTACTGTCGCAAGTCAACTTCCGGGGTCTGAGTTTGGGACCATTGTGCAGCAGCCTGTCATCACGGCTGACAGCGTCAACAGCAGACAACCTTATCATTGGTGTTTTTGTAAACTGTGTGGCCGGCAAACTGAATACGCGGTGGCGCTCGAAGCCGTTACGGTTTTTAAGCGACTTAAAAATGGGGCTGCCAAGGCGGTGCGAGTTACTCCAACAATGAGGGCTAACGCGCAACGTATTGCGGACAGTCTGGTCAAAAATTTTCAGCAAGCACTATTAGGCGATACAGGATCGCCCTCTCTTCAAGCTTTGCTCTTAGAGCACTGTAATCTTAGGGAAATGGGAGGAAAATTTCGTTGCGTCGAGACCTTCCGCGATCAAGTCGAGCGCCGCGCGTTGTTGATTGAATGGGCAAAGCACGGTGACATACCCGGAGCCACACGACTCCCGGGCATCTATAAAGGAGCACAGCGGCCGAGCAAGTTGTATTGCGATCTACATTATCCGGGGCGCAGTGAGGACGCGCGCCGCGCCTATCAACGTGATCGTAGATTCGCTGCGGAATATGCAGAATTAATCGGCGAAATCTGGGCGCAGTATGCCGGCTATATCAGAGCATGGAACCTTGACGACCACGCCTTAGTTCGACACGCAGCTTACCATCAACTTAGACTAATGAAATCACCAACTCGGATACTTGATGGATATTGCGCCTTACCTATGGCCGCGAATGCAAGTCCAAAATCTTCGTCTGGAACGAAGTCAATTGCTGACTATTATGAGGTAGCTCGTGCGGCACATGATCGAATCTGGAAGATGAAAGAGCCCGTGCGTTGGGTTGACTACTTGACAGAGCATGGTATCTCCAACCAATCAGAAATTGCCCGCCGTCTTGGCATAAATCGCCAAGCTGTATCTGCCGCACTCAAGCGAAAATTAGCTCGTATTGATGAGAATCTTTGAAAGCAAGGCGCGGCTTGGGCTGGGGTACTCCTTTAGGGTTTCCTCGCTCAAATTGGCTCCCTGTTCCCTCTGTGAACGGCTCGTTAGTGGGCTTAGAACGCGCGAAGGCGCATGACTTAAGACCGGTAATCTGCAGCTAACCAGTTCCTCAAGCAGTACTATCCCGCCAGACGGATCTGCCGGAAATGGAGTGCAGCCTGGAGGAACTATGACCTCGACGGCAATGATCGACGTCAGCAATGTTTGACGCCAAAAAAGAGTTCCTTCGGCCAACACGAGGTATTATGGCTCGACTGCACATGCAGCTAGGAGCGATGGGGCGGCTGTAGGAGACGCGTTTAACCGATTGATTGACACTCGGCTCATCCGGGCCCCTATCGCGCTTATACTGCCGATTCCCGGCTTTCCTAAGCACCGGGGCAGCAGGCTCGACTAGAGAATGAGAATTTGAAGGGCTTATGGATGACCTGGCGTCGAGTTGGGTGGGTAAGGGGGAATGACGAGGTATCGACTCAAGCTCTGCAAACGCAAATTGATCCGCGCCGGGCTGCACGAGATCCAAGCCCGCAATGACTTCGAGGATGTAGGACGCTGCCACGAGAGATTGCTCGTTTGCAGGCGCTTGATTTGATATCTGACCATCTGCAGGCCGGTCTATGGAATCTGGCCGGAAGACCCGGCCGGATTTTGAACGCCCTGCGAGCTGCCTTGAAGAATGAACTCTGAGATTGCCGAGCAGGCCAGGCGCGATCTTGGCCCACCTGGCTAACTCATTCTTTCGGCGCCTGAATTGTTGGGGCCGGCACCTCTGACGATAGTTCCTTGCAAGCGCGTGGCAACCCTGCAGCTTCGGCCCTGGCCACGGCTTGCTAGACCGCTTTCGCTACCAGGCGTTATTCTCGGCCCCAAACATCAACTCCTCAGTGCTTATAGGCATTTGAACCCCGCTGTTAAATTTCGGCTCGACCTGGCTAAACGAATGACAGAACGGGGAATTCTGGCGCATCGAAACGCCTAAGTCGTCCTCTCGCAAGACTGCTGCCTCCAGGTAGGGCGCCGGCATCGCCAACCACTCCCGCCACATGACCCAGTAGCGCGGAAGGCAGAGTTGGTTGCGCTCCCATTTGTCGATCTGTTCGTGGGCTTTCTGGCGTATCCATTCGCCCTGCGGCCCTTCCATGAGCTTCAATATCTGGCGGTGACGCTCGCGGTGTTCGTCGTCCTGTCGCTTTTTTTCCTGGCGTGCAGCTCGACGTAGTTCCAGGAGCTTTGCGGGATCTTTTGGCAACCAGGCGAACTCTCCGGCTTCGTTAAGGTAGGCGGGTGGCAAACCAGCGGCGTCTGCCCGCTCTGCAGCGCGGCGAACCGCAGCTGATGCAGCCGCTTGGCTTTCCGCGCCAAGTATTAATTCTTCCAGACTTTTTGACATATCGCCCCCTCTTTTGAAGCCATTATGAAGCAAAACTCCCAAGGCAAACCATGGCATTAGATGGAAAGATCGAAAGGCGAATTGTGCCTTGGGCCACTCCGGCATTATCGTCTCGCAAAACCTCTGCCGCCCTGTTAGGGTAGGTGAACCCAAGAGGAGCTGGCAAACATTTGACACTACCCTTTCCCCAAGTTGTCGAGTTTTACGACCAAGTCCTCGGCGCGAAGGTGGGTGTATCTCCGCAGCATTTGCATTGACTTGTGACCGCTGATAGACGCTACTTCCTGGTCGCTCAGCCCTGCCTCCACCAAACGGCTTACCGCCTCGTGGCGGAGGTCATGAAATTTGAAGTCAGCGACACCTAGGTCTTTCTTGATATCCCCCCAAACTTTATTGAAGTTGTAGGGCCGGCGTTTTCTATCCTTGCCCGGTTCGCCGAAGAAGATGAGGTTTGTTTCCCCAACGCGGGCCGGGTTATTCAGTGCCAGCCTAAAGTTTTCTGTTGCTGACTTAGAAAGCGGCACTGTGCGTGGTAGTGTATTTTTTGTTTCGATCAGCCGCACAATGCGACGATCCAGGTCGACCTGAGAACATTGCAACGTTGCAATTTCGGACGAGCGCATGCCGGTCTCGATGGCTATACGAACGATCCATCCAAGCATAGGGTTGGAATGAGCATCAACTGCTGCTAGCAGGCGC
Organism: Massilia sp. BAP21; assembly: GCF_057801335.1. Taxonomy (NCBI): domain Bacteria; kingdom Pseudomonadati; phylum Pseudomonadota; class Betaproteobacteria; order Burkholderiales; family Oxalobacteraceae; genus Massilia; species Massilia sp. BAP21. Next base: position 2,847,612 of record NZ_CM173596.1, on the reverse strand, counting down.
GTCTCTTCGTCCGAGTTCAGGCGTCGATTACGACCAGGCCCAGGGGACGGACGGCGCAAATTCAACACAGGGTTGTATGGGAGTCCGAGTCCCCACTCTTTCACAGCAACCGTAAACAGATGCCCTATTAGCGCAAGGTCGAGCCTAACGGTGTTGGCTGCACGAGGCTGCGGTTTGCCATCCTTTGGGCGATCTTCACCGGCGAGACGAGTGTCACGATATTCAGCGATTAGCTCCGTAGTGATCGCCGCTAACGAGTACTTTCCAAAAAACGCTACAAGCGAGCGAGACCGGTTTCTCTCCGCATTTTGGGTCAGTGGCCGTTTGGTAGGCGTTACGTCAGCCAAATACCGCTTCATGGCCGCCTCGAAGGTCATTCGCTCCGATGGTCCACGCTGAATGAACAGTCCGCGCACCATCTCGTCCTCAGTCCGACGTGACCAATCATCCGCATCCCTTTTCAGCCGGAACGTTTTAATCGTAGTCGGCCAGCCGGCCTTACGAATGACTGCTTTCCAGCTTCCCGAGGGGGTTTTAACGATCGTCGCCACATGCTCTCCAGTGCTATCGAATTCGCTTACTGTACCGAAATTGTACCGATATGCCCACCGGAAACAAAAAAAGGACCTAGGTTTTCACCTAAGTCCTTGTTTTTATTGGTAGGCCTCCCGTGAGTCGAACACGGCACCAACGGATTATGAGTCCGCTGCTCTAACCAGGCATGAGCTAGAGGCCCAGAAATCGGGACAGTGGCTGAAAGAAAATCTCGCCACCTGCTCCAGCGGCGCGGAACCGTGGAGCAGAGTGGCGAGAGGATATTGCTTTTACACTAGAGCCGTCAAGCTTTAAAGAAGCCGGCAGCCAGAATCAGCTGCTCCCCTCCAGGAAGCTCTTCAGCTTGTCCGAGCGCGACGGATGCCGCAGCTTGCGCAGCGCCTTCGCCTCGATCTGGCGAATCCGCTCACGCGTCACGTCGAATTGCTTACCAACCTCTTCCAGCGTGTGGTCGGTCGACATCTCGATACCGAAGCGCATGCGCAGCACCTTGGCTTCGCGCGGGGTCAGCGAGTCCAACACATCCTTCACCACACCGCGCATCGAGGCATGCAGGGCCGCATCCGACGGCGCCAGCGTGTTGTTGTCCTCGATGAAGTCGCCCAGATGCGAATCGTCGTCGTCGCCGATCGGCGTTTCCATCGAAATCGGCTCTTTCGCGATCTTCATGATCTTCCGGATTTTGTCTTCCGGCATTTCCATCTTGATCGCGAGCGTTGCCGGGTCCGGCTCGGCGCCGGTTTCCTGCAGGATTTGGCGCGAGATGCGGTTCATCTTGTTGATGGTCTCGATCATGTGCACCGGAATACGGATGGTGCGCGCCTGGTCGGCGATCGAGCGGGTGATGGCCTGGCGGATCCACCACGTCGCATACGTCGAGAATTTATAACCGCGGCGGTATTCGAACTTGTCCACCGCCTTCATCAGGCCAATGTTGCCTTCCTGGATCAGGTCGAGGAATTGCAGGCCGCGGTTCGTGTACTTCTTCGCAATCGAAATCACCAGGCGCAAGTTCGCCTCGGTCATTTCGCGCTTGGCCTTGCGGGCCTTCATTTCACCGGCCGCCATCTGGCGGTTGATGTTGCGCAGGTCCGGCAGCGGCAGCACGACGCGTGCTTGCAGGTCGATAAGACGTTGCTGCAGTTCCTTGATCGTCGGGATATTGCGGCCGAGGATGGCGCTGTAGGCGTGGCCGGCGTTCACTTCGCCATCGACCCATTCCAGGTTCGTCTCGTTGCCCGGGAACACTTTAATAAAGTGCGCGCGCGGCATGCCGCAGCGGTTCACGGCGACGTCCAGGATCTGCTTCTCGATGTGGCGCACTTCGTCGACCTGGCCGCGCAGGGTGTCGCACAGCTTTTCCACAACTTTCGCCGTGAAGCGGATGCCCAGCAGTTCGTTCGAGATGGCTTCCTGCGCCTTGACGTAGGCCTTGGAGTTGTAGCCATCCTTCTCAAAGGCCTTGCGCATCTTGTCGAACTGTTGCTCGATGGTGCCGAATTTCTCGAGGGCCGAGGCTTTCAGGGCTTCGAGCTGCTCGGCGGAATAGCCGGCCGCGCCGGTGCTGGCGGCAGCCTCTTCTTCCTCTTCCTCTTCTTCTTCCTCGGCGTCTTCTTCCTCGTCCTCGTCGCTGTCGCTCGAGCTCGGACCGACGGCGCTAGGCGAGGTTTCTTCCGGATCTTCCGGGTCGACCATGCCATCGACGATTTCGTCAATCTTGATCTCGTCGGCTTCGATGCGGTTGGCGGCGGAGATGATTTCGGCGATCGTCACCGGGCAGGCGGAAATGGCCTGGATCATGTCGCGCAGGCCGTCTTCGATGCGCTTGGCGATTTCGATTTCGCCTTCGCGCGTCAGCAGCTCGACCGAACCCATTTCGCGCATGTACATGCGGACCGGGTCGGTGGTGCGGCCGAAGTCGGAGTCGACGGTCGAGAGCGCCGCTTCGGCGGCAGCCTCGGCTTCGTCGTCGCTGGTGACGGTGGCGACGTTATCGGACAGCAGCAGCGTTTCGGCATCGGGCGCGTGTTCGTACACGGCAATGCCCATGTCGTTGAACGTGCCGATGATGCCTTCGATCGCTTCCGGGTCGACGATGTTGTCGGGCAGGTGATCGTTGATTTCCGAGTAGGTCAGGAAGCCGCGTTCCTTGCCGGACTTGATCAGCGCCTTGAGTTTCTGGCGGCGGATCTCGAGCTCTTCTTCGCTCGCTTCGGTGTCGGAGGAGAACGCGTCTTTCAGCAAGGCTTTTTCTTTCGCCTTGCGGTCCTTGGCCTTGGCCTTGTCGACGGCCTTCATTTCGGCGCGTTCGACGGCGTTCAGCGCGGCGACCTCATCGTTCTCAGGCGTGAATTCCTTCGGCTTGCGTCCGCGCCGCCCGGGGACCTTAACGGTCGGCAGCACGTAGCCCGACGTGTCGATGGCGGCCAGGGTGGCGGCATCGGTGGTCTGGCTGACGACAGGCGCGGCACTCGTGCGAACTTCCGCCTTGTCTTGCGCGTTGTCCGCCTTGGCGGACGCTCTGGTGGTTTTGGCAGCCACTTGGGGTTCGGGTTTCTTGGTTGGCACAGGCGCTTTCGATGTCACAACGACGAACTTTACGATGGTTAAAGATAAAGTTTTATTACCTTACAACACCCTGCAAACAGCGTACAACACTGCTTCGCTAACGGAAACTCCACGCGCCTTTTGACACGAAAATCGTTTCAAAGGTTGCAATAGTTAGCGTTTTATTATAGCACGCACCCCTTATTTTTCCAGATACAAACCGTGCCATCAAGGCAACAGTCCGACGCAGGCCCGACGGGGTCAGCGCGGCGACATCGCTGCTTCCGCCTCCTTGGCCAAGAGGTGCTGCTGGGCTGTGATTTCGCGATAGCGAGCACTTACCTGATCTGGGGTCAAGCCGGAAGAAAACAACTGGTTCAACTCCTGTTTCAGGGCATCCATCTTGATTTGCCTCACAGCACTTACCAGCCAGACACGGTCCGCTTCGCTATCCGTCTCGGGTTCCGACGCGATTTCCGCGATGATACGGTCGTACTCGCTCGTCAATTCTTTCAGCTGCTGGGACAAAGCGGCAAAGGTGCCGTACTCGCCCAATGCCTGGGCCATGCCTACCAGGTGGCGCAGGGCGTCGGCGCTTTCCGGGCCAAAATAGTCGAAGGCCTGCAAGGCGCTTTCGTCGAGGTACAGCGACAGCGATGGGTGCGCGACCAGGATGCGCAGCATCTGCAATTCCAGGCCCACCGGCTCCGGACGCCCCTGGCGCGGCGGCGCCTTGCGCACCACCGATACCGGCTTGGACAATTCGAACAGTGCTTCGATCTCGGCTGGCGTCGATTCCGTGAGGCTGGCCAGCATGCGCACGATCTGCAGGCGCAGGCTGGAGGGCGTCATGGCCTGCAGCATCGGCTTCGCGTCGAACTGGGTCTTGGCGCGGCCTTCCGGCGTGCTCAGGTCGTGCTCGCCCGTGACCTCGCGGATCAGGAACTGCGACAGCGGCATCGCTTCGTTGATTTCCTGGGCAAAGGCGTCGGCGCCGAATTCGCGCACATAGCTGTCCGGGTCGTGTTCTTGCGGCAGGAACAGGAACTGGATGGTTTTGTTGTCGCTCACTTGCGGCAGGCAGGCTTCCAGCGCGCGCCGGGCGGCGCGGCGGCCGGCCTTATCGCCGTCGAAACTGAAGATGACGTTGTCGGTCTGGCGCAGCAGCTTTTGCACGTGGGTACTGGTGCAGGCCGTGCCGAGCGTGGCCACGGCTTGCGGGAAGCCGAGCTGGGCCAGGGCGACGACGTCCATGTAGCCTTCCGTTACCAGTACGTAGCCGGCATCGCGGATCGCTTGCCGAGCCTCGAACAGGCCGTACAGTTCCAGGCCTTTCTGGAACAGCGGGGTTTCCGGCGAGTTCAGGTATTTCGGTTCACCGCCGTCGAGCACGCGGCCGCCGAAGCCGATCACCTGCCCCTTGGTGTTTCGGATCGGGAACATGATGCGCTCGCGGAAGCGGTCGTAGCGTTTCTTGTTGCTGCCGTCTTCATCGACTTTATCGATGACCAGTCCGGACTCGACCAGGGCCAGCGCGTCGTAATCCTGGAACACGCTGCGAAGGCTATCCCAGCCGGACGGGGCATAGCCCATGCCGAAGCGGGCGGCAACTTCACCGGTCAGGCCGCGGTTCTTCAGGTAATTGATCGCGTTCGGCGCGTTGCGCAATTGCGCGCGGTAATAGTCACAGGCTTGCGTCAGGGCGTCGGTCATCGCCAGCGATTGTGCCTGCTGGGCGGCGCGTTGCATCGGCGGAATCTTGTCGTCGGCTTCGGGCACAATCATGCCGACGTTCTGGGCCAGGTCTTTCACAGCATCGACGAAACCCATGCCCGAGTATTCGATCAGGAAGCCGATGGCGGTGCCGTGGGCGCCGCAGCCGAAGCAATGGTAGAACTGCTTGGTCGGGCTGACGGTAAAGCTGGGGGATTTTTCGCTATGAAAAGGACACAGCCCCATGAAATTGGCGCCGCCCTTTTTCAGCTGGACGTAGCGCCCAACCACATCGACGATGTCGACACGGTTGAGCAGATCGGTAATGAATGATTGCGGGATCACTTGGTGGTCACAGTGTTTGTCTCAGGTCAGACTATACCGCAGCGCTCGCCACAAATTGATTTGCAACAAGCAGGGGCCGCACAAGACCCCTTTGTGGTACATCAGGCGCCGGACAGCGCTTTTTTGACGAGGTTCGATACAACAGTCATGTCGGCGCGGCCAGCCAGCTTTGGCTTGACGATGCCCATGACCTTGCCCATGTCCTGCGGCCCGGCGGCGCCCGAGGCAGCCACGGCGGCGGCGACTTCGGCGGCGATTTCGTCGTCCGACAGGCCGGCCGGCATATAGGCGACCAGCACTTCGAGTTCGGCCTTTTCGATGTCGGCCAGGTCGGGGCGGTTGCCGGCTTCGAACTGGGTGATCGAATCCTTGCGCTGCTTGATCATCTTTTCGACGATGGCGACGGTTTGCTGTTCGTTCACTTCGATCTGCTCGTCGACTTCCTTGCGCTTGATTTCGGCCAGGATCAGGCGGATGGTGGCCAGCTTGCCGGCTTCCTTGGCGCGCATCGCGGCTTTCATGTCGTTGGTGATTTGTTCTTTCAGGCTCATGGGATCTCCGAATAGTGTGCGGTGCAAACAACAAAACCCGCCGCGGTCACAACCAGGGCGGGTTCAAGAGACTTCTCGCGGCTACCGGGACGGGCATTGCCCACGTCGCCGGATCATGGCCAGCTGGAGAGTCTTAGTACAGCTTCTTAGGCAGTTGCTGGCTGCGGATGCGCTTGTAGTGACGCTTCACGGCAGCTGCCAGCTTGCGCTTGCGCTCTGCAGTTGGCTTTTCGTAGAACTCGCGTGCGCGCAGTTCCGTCAGCAGACCGGTTTTTTCGATAGTGCGCTTGAAGCGACGCATAGCGACTTCGAACGGCTCGTTTTCTTTAAGGCGGATAGTGGTCATGTAAAAATCAAACCGTTGGATTTAGGGAAGAACGAAAGTCTAGCAGGTTTTGACAAGTTGGGGAAGAGTTTACCTTCTTGTGCTGAATTTGCTACATCGTATGGATGGGCTGCTCTTCCGTAGGGTATGCGTGCGTTGTCGGGGCTGTTGCCTGCTCTGTTATCGGTATGTTTGATCCGCGTGGGCAGTGGGGCTGGCTAAATGCCAGCACCACACATGCCCACCCTACGAGATGCGCCGCCGACTTCGATAACGAAAACCTATCCTGCTACTTAGACGCTCTGGCCGGCGACGAAGCCGGAGGCCCAGGCCCATTGGAAATTGTAGCCGCCGAGCCAGCCGGTAACGTCGACGGATTCGCCGATGAAGTACAGGCCAGGCACTTTGTTGGCCATCATGGTTTGCTGGGACAGTTCGCGGGTGTCGACGCCGCCCAGGGTGACCTCGGCCTTGCGGTAGCCTTCCGAGCCGGTCGGGACGATGGCCCAGCGGTTGATGGCGTCGCCGAGCTTGCGCAGTTTGGCATCGGCCATGTCGGCCAGGCGGGCGTCGGGGGCGAAGCCGTTGGCCAGCAGCAGGCCTTCGGCCAGGCGCGCGGGCAGCCATTGCGACAGGACGTTGCCGAGCTGTTTTTTCACCGTGGTTTTCGAGCCGATCAGTTCTTCGGCGACGTCCATTTCCGGCAGCAGGTTCAGCACGATCGGCGTGCCGGGTTGCCAGTAGCTGGAAATCTGCAGGATCGCCGGGCCGGACAGGCCGCGGTGGGTGAACAGCAGGTCTTCGCGGAAGTGGCCCTTTTTGGCCCCCTTCCCTTTGCCGGAACCGGTCGACACTTCCACTTCCAGCGCGATGCCGGCCAGCGGTGCGAATGGCGCCCAGCTCGGGCCGTCGAAAGTCAGCGGCACCAGGCCGGGACGCGGCTCGATGACCTTCAGGTCGAACTGGGTGGCGATGCGGTAGCCAAAATCGGTGGCGCCGATTTTCGGGATCGACAGGCCGCCGGTGGCAATCACGACGCTGGCCGCTTCGATATCGCCATGGTCGGTGGCGATGAAAAAGCCGTCTTCGAATTTCTCGATCGATTCGATCTTGCACGGCATGCGCCAGGCGACTTCGCCTTTCAGGCATTCCGACTTCAGCATGTCGATGATCTGCTCGGCCGATTCGGTGCAGAACAGCTGGCCGCGATGCTTTTCGTGGTGGGCAATGCGGTATCGTTTTACCAGCGCGACGAAATCCTGGGCCGTATAGCGCGATAGCGCACTTTTGCAGAAGTGCGGATTCTCGGACAGGTAGTTCTGGTGCGAGGCATTCACGTTGGTGAAATTGCAGCGCCCGCCGCCGGAAATGCGGATCTTTTCCGCGAGTTTCTCGGCGTGGTCGATCAGCACCACGCGCTTGCCGCGCTGCCCCGCCACGGCCGCAGCCATCATCCCGGCCGCGCCTGCGCCGATTACCGCTACATCGAATTGTTTTGCCATGCTGCTGCCGTGCCCTTCGAACCGAATCGCCAAACCGGCCATTTTACCGCTTCGCGCAAGCAATTCCGAGGGCAGGCATCAAAAACGCCGCGGCGATGCGACGTTCTTGTCAAGGCATCATGACCAACTTAGCTGCGCAAAGCGCGGGCAGCGCGCACGCATTCCGCCACCTGGTTCAGGATCGAACGCGGCACCGGCACCTCGCCGCGCAGGGCAGCCGCGATCCAGCTGGCCGTGGCGGCGGCATCGCGCGCTTCCGGTACGGCGGACAAATCGTCGGTCGGCGCATCGCGTTCGACCAGCAGGGTGCGGGTGCCGGCGTGGAACCAGTCGATCTGCTGGGCGCGATGCGGGTTCGCCACCGTTTCGCCTTCGGTACCGCGCATCAGGAAGGCATCGCCGCGCTCGTGTGGGGCGGCCGTGGTGAAGTATTCGCCCAGCGTTTCCAGGTATTCGGGATGGGTGTAGGAGACCAGGCGCAGCGCCGGGCCTTCGAAAGGCTGCAGGATCTTGACGACCGTGTGGGTCGAGTTGCGCACGCCCAGGATGCGGCGCAGCGACAATTGGTGGGCCAGTGCCGGCGCCAGGGTCTCGATGGGCATGAAGGCCGGGCGGCGCGCGGCAAAGGCGTCCTGCAGCTCGGCGCTGGAGCCGGCCTCGGCCAGGCCCATCTCGCCCAGGATTTCGGCGGTGGTTACGCGGCCCGGGTCGGTGCGCACGCCGTGCACCAGCGTCGGCACGCCCTCGCGCGCCAGCAACAGCGCCAGCAGCGGCGTCAGGTTGGCCAGCTTGCGCGCGCCGTTGTAGCTGGGGATGAGCACCGGCGCGTATTCTCCAGCGGGGCTGGGCAGCGGCGCAAAGGAGCGCTCGGCGGCGTCCATGAAGCCGGCCAGCTCCTCGACGGATTCGCCCTTGATGCGCATGGCAAGCAAAATGCCGCCGAGTTCGAGGTCCGACACGCGGTTTTCCAGCATGGCGCCATATAACTGGGCTGCGTCTTCGCGCGACATGCTGCGCGCGCCTTTGACGCCGCGGCCGATCTCCTTGATGAAGCGGGCGGCGGGGAATTGGTCGTTGTGAGTTTGCATCGCGTTACTTTACACCGATGTGTGGACGGCCGGCTTTTGCGCTGTTTGGTGCACCAATGCATTTTTGGCGCTACACTGGCCGATCCGACTTTTGCCCCACGGACGCATCATGCAGATCACACCAGATATCGAAAATACCAACGTTACCTCGTTCGGGCGCATGCCTACCCCGACCGAGCTGCACGCCAAGCTGCCGCTGACCGAGCGCGCTTTCTCCACCGTCATGGAAGGCCGCGCCGCCTTGCGCGACATCCTCGACCGCAAGGACAAGCGCCTGTTCGTGGTCGTCGGCCCCTGCTCGATCCACGATCCGGAAGCGGGCCTCGATTATGCGCGGCGCCTGAAAGCCCTGCAGGAAGAAGTGGCCGATACGATGCTGCTGGTGATGCGGGTGTATTTCGAAAAACCGCGCACCACTACCGGCTGGAAGGGCTATATCAACGATCCCTTCATGGACGATTCCTTCCAGGTCGACGTCGGCATGGAGCGTGCGCGCCAATTCCTGCTGGACGTGTGCGAACTCGGTTTGCCGACCGCCACCGAGGCGCTCGATCCGATTTCGCCGCAATACCTGGGCGACTTGATTGCCTGGACCGCCATTGGGGCCAGGACCACCGAATCGCAGACGCACCGCGAAATGTCATCGGGTCTGTCGACGCCGGTCGGATTCAAGAATGGCACCGATGGCGACGTGAGCATCGCGATCAATGCGGTGCTGTCGTCGGCCAATCCGCATGCGTTCCTGGGTATCAACGACAAGGGCACGGTATCGATCGTGCGTACCCGCGGCAACGCCTATGGGCACGTGGTACTGCGCGGGGGCGGCGACCGGCCGAACTACGATTCGGTGTCGGTGACGATTGCCGAGCAGGCGCTGACCAAGGCCAAGCTGCCGGCCAACCTGGTGGTCGATTGCTCGCATGCGAACAGCTATAAAAAGCCGGAACTGCAGCCGCTGGTGATGTCGGACGTGATCCAGCAGATCAAGCACGGCAACCGCTCGCTGGTGGGCGTGATGATCGAGTCGAATATCGTGGCGGGGAACCAGCCGATTCCGTCGGATTTGTCGCAACTGAAGTATGGGTGCTCGGTGACGGATGGCTGTATTGGCTGGGACGATACGGTGGCGATGCTGCGTAGCGCGCACAAGGAGCTGCTGCAGCGTCCTTGATCGGTAACTTGCAGGATTGCGGCGCTGGATAATGGCGCCGCTTTGGTAGGGTGGACACCTGTGTCCACGCGGTTTCACCGTTCGCATATACGCGCCAGGGCCGCAGGGCCGAACGCCGTGAGACAGCGTGGACACAGGTGTCCACCCTACGCCAATGCGTCGGTCGCAGGCCGTAACACCGGCGTCGTCAGGTATTTGCCCAACGTCCCCCGCAGCGCCAGCAGTCCGGGTGCTTTACAATACCGGATTCCGCTTTCCCCTCCCCTCTGTTCCCATGATTGTTCTCGGCGTCGAATCCTCCTGCGATGAAACCGGCCTGGCTCTGTACGATACCGAGCGCGGCCTGCTGTCCCATGCCCTGCATTCGCAGGTGGCCATGCACGAAGAATACGGCGGCGTGGTGCCGGAACTGGCCTCGCGCGACCATATCCGCCGCGCCCTGCCCCTGCTCGAACAGACGCTGACAAAGGCCGGCATCGCCAAGAACGACATCGACGCCATCGCCTACACCCAGGGCCCCGGCCTGGCCGGTGCGCTGCTGGTCGGCTCCTCGGTGGCCTGCAGCCTGGCCCTGGCGCTGGATAAACCCGTGCTCGGCGTGCACCACCTCGAAGGCCACCTGCTGTCGCCGCTGCTGGCGAGCGAGCGTCCGGATTTTCCCTTCATCGCCCTGCTGGTATCGGGCGGCCACACCCAGCTGATGCGCGTCGACGGCGTCGGCCGCTACACGCTGCTGGGCGAAACCCTGGACGATGCCGCCGGCGAAGCCTTTGACAAGTCGGCCAAGCTGCTCGGCCTGGGTTACCCGGGCGGGCCGGCGATTTCGCGCCTGGCGGAATTCGGCGATCCGGCTGCCTACACCCTGCCGCGCCCGATGCTGCACTCGAAGGATTTCAATTTCAGCTTCTCGGGCCTGAAGACGGCGGTGCTCACCGTGGTGAAGAACCACGAGGAAAAGGTGATCGCGAATATCTGCGAGCAGGACAAGGCGAACATCGCGCGCGGCTTCGTCGATGCGATCGTCGACGTGCTGGTGGCCAAGTGCGTGAACGCGCTGCGCCATACCGGCCTGAAGCGCCTGGTGATTGCCGGCGGCGTGGGCGCCAACAAGCAGCTGCGCGAGGCCTTGAACGCGGCCGCGGCCAAGCGCAAGTTCCGCGTGTTTTATCCGGAGCTGGAATTCTGCACCGATAATGGCGCGATGATCGCCTTTGCCGGCGCCATGCGCCTGGAAAAGAACCCGGCGCTGGCCGTGCGCGACTACGCGTTCAACGTCCGCCCGCGCTGGCCGCTGGACGAGCTGGAAGCGGCCTGAGGCGGGGCTCCCAAGGCGCCCTGCCGGTAATGAACTTGCAACGCTGACACCGATCCTACCGTGTGACCGCCGTGCGCCAAAGAATGGCACACTCTGACGGTTCAGTTTTCGGAGGTCCTACATGCGCGTTGTGAGTTGGAACATCCATTGGGGCTGTGGAAGGGACGGGCGCATCCGTATCCACGCGATCATCGATGTGCTGCGCAAGCTTAATCCAGACGTCATCTGCCTGCAGGAAGTAGCTGCCAATCATCCTGAGCTCGAAGGAAGCGCGACCGCGAACCAGTTCAAGCAACTGGCCGGCGCGTTTGGCGGCTACCATGCCATCGATTATGCCCCGAGCGAAATCTACCGCAACAATGTTCCCCGCCTGTTCGGCAACCTGATTCTTTCCAAGTACCGCATCACCCAGGCCCACCGGCATTCGCTGCCCTGGCCGTTTGACCCTGTATCGCCGGGCATGCCGCGTGGGGCGATCGAAGTCGTGCTCGATACGCCGCGCGGCAAGCTGCGGGTGGTGACCACCCACCTTGAATATTATTCGCAGTTGCAGCGCGGGGCCCAGGTAGGGCGGCTGCGCGAACTGCATGCGCAGGCCTGTTCGCGGGCGCGCGCTTTCCAGCCGAATCCGGAGATGGATGCACCGTTCCAGCTGGGCGAATTGCCGGCGTCGGCGATTTATTGTGGGGATTTCAATTTGCAGCCGGGATCGGAGGAATACGAGGCGCTGCTGGCGCCGCCCTTATCCGGGGAATTGGCGCTGGTGGATGCGTGGCGGGCGCGGCATCCGGACCATGCGCGGGCGCCGACGGCGGGGCTGCATGGGTTTGCGTGGCCGGAGAAGCCGGATTGCTATGACTATTTCTTTGTGACCGAGGATTTACTGCCGAGGATTGGGGAGGTGGAGGTGCAGTCGGAGACGGCGGTGTCGGATCATCAGCCGATTGTGCTTGATCTGGTGTGAAGCGGTTGTGGGTGATCTTCTGGATGCGGTGGCAAGATGCCGGCGGTTCGATCGCGTGAAGCGGCAACACGATGCAGGCGTTCGCGTGGGCACGGGGTGCCCACCCTACGATGTCTAGCCAACACAATTTGCACACGTAGGGTGGGCACCCCGTGCCCACGCGGAACGCACCGCCGTGTTGGCCCTGTTTGAATCCCGCTGCCAACCGCCCCGCAGCGCATCCAGTAGATCAGTCGAACATCACCCCAGCGCCTGCTCCCCCTGCGCCGAAATCTCGCGCAGCGCCCGCTCGAACACGTCCGGCGGCTGCCCACCCGAAATCAAATGCCGCTGGTTGATGATAATCGCCGGCACCGAACGAATCCCCGCCTTCTGGAAGAAGTGTTCGGTCTCGCGCACCTCGTCGGCATACTCGCCCGATTCCAGCACGCGCTGGGCTTCGGCCGTATCCAGCCCGACCTGCCCCGCCACGCGCACCAGCAGCTCGCGCGAGCTCGGGTCTTCGCAGTGGGTGAAATAAGCTTCGAACAGCGCCAATTTGAGCGCGTGCTGGCGGCCCTGCTCTTCGGCCCAGTGCAGGAGGCGGTGGGCGTCGAAGGTGTTGTAGATGCGGCCGCGGCGCGCCATGTCGAACTGGAAGCCGACCGCTTCGCCGCGCTGGCGGATCTGTTCGCGCGACTGGATCTGCTGCTCGAGCGGGGCGCCATACTTCTCGGTGATGTGCTCGACGATGTCCTGGCCCTCGGGACCCATGTCCGGGTTCAACTCGAAGGGCTGGAAATGCAGGTCGATGGTGACATCCGGCGCCACGCGCTCGATGGCCTGCTCCAGCGACTTGAGGCCGATCGCGCACCACGGGCACGACACGTCCGATACGAAATCAATCCTCAATTGCTTGCTCACGCGACACCGCCTTCCTGAAATGAATACCGGCGCAGGATGCGCCGGCTGTCCACCCATATGGGCATGCTTGCGAGAGAATCAAGCTTTACTTCTTCTTGGCCCCCGCCGCCTTGCTGCCGATGCGCGACTCCTTGCCGGCGATCAGGTTGCCGATGTTGGTGCTATGGCGGTACAGCAGCAGCGAGCTCATGGCGACTACCGCGAACAGGATGGCATCGACGCCGAACAGCAGGCCATAGTAGAACGGCGCAAAGACGGAGGCGATCAGCGCCGCCAGCGAGGAATAGCGGAAGGCATAGGCTACCACCAGCCAGGTAACCAGGGTCGCCAGGCCCAGCCAGACGTTCAGGCCGAGCAGCACGCCGAGGGCAGTCGCCACGCCCTTGCCGCCGACGAAGCGGAAGAACACCGGCCACAGGTGGCCGAGGAAGACCGCGATCGACACCAGTGCAATGCCGGTCTCGTCGATGCCGAAGTCGGCGCCGAAATGCACCGCCAGGAACACGGCCAGCCAGCCCTTGGCGCCGTCGCCGATCAGGGTGGCGATCGCCGCCTTTTTACTGCCGCTGCGCAGCACATTGGTGGCGCCGGGGTTTTTCGAGCCATAGGTGCGCGGGTCGGACAGGCCGAACACGCGGCTCATCACCACGGCAAAGGAAATCGAGCCGATCAGGTAGGCGGCAACGACAGCGATCAGTGTATTCATGTTGTCTTTCTAATATTTCTCACATGTAAAGCGAGCGTGAATATACACTAGCCGGCCGGGCGGCGATAGTCAGTCGGCCAGCGCACACTGCACCGGCTTCGCGCCGAGCACATCGACCAGTACCTGCGGCGCAATCCCGACCAGGTAGCCGCGCCGGCCGCCGTTGATGTAGATTTTTCCCAGCGCCAGGATGCTCTCTTCCACGTAGACCGGCATCGCCTTTTTCGTGCCGAAGGGCGAGGTGCCGCCCACCAGGAAGCCCGAATGGCGCTGGGCCACCTCGGGTTTGCAGGGTTCGACCGCCTTGCAGCCGATCGCGCGCGCCAGGTTCTTGGTCGAGACCTTGCGGTCGCCGTGCATCAGCACGATCAGCGGACGCGCCGCTTCGTCCTGCATCACCAGGGTCTTGACCACGTCGTGTTCGGGCACGCCCAGCTCGCGCGAGGATACCGCCGTGCCGCCGTGTTCCTCATAGGCGTAGGGATGCTCGGAAAATACCACGGCGTGCTTGCGCAGCCAGGCGGTGGCGGGCGTTTCTGAGACGTGCTCTTTCTTGGCCATGCGTGATACGCTAATCACTGGAATAAAGGGGTTTCTATTATGCAGCAACTGATACAGCAAGAGCTACGTTTTGCGACGTTCAACGTCTGCAACCTGGCGCCGCCGGGCGTGAAGCTCTACGACAATCTGCTGCCGACGACCCAGGAAGAATACGAAGCCAAGCTGGACTGGACGGCGCACCAGATCGACCTGCTCGATGCCGACGTCATCGGCTTCCAGGAAATCTTCTCGCAGGCCACCTTGCGCGAAGTGCTGGCGCGCACGCGGCGCTACCGCGAAGCCTTCCATGCCGGCTTCGACCCCGACCCGGCCGCCATGCGCCTGACCCCGAGCGTGGCCCTGGTCTCGCGCCTGCCGCTGGTGGTGCCGGCCCAGCCCCTGCGCGACTTCCCGCGCGGGATCGAGCTGCCCCAGGGCAGCCGCGACGCCGCCCGCTTCACCCGCGCGCCGCTGCATGCCATCGTCCAGGTCTCGCCCGATGTATCGGTCGACGTGGTGGTGGTGCACCTGAAGTCGCGCCGCCCCGACTACCGCACCGGCGACACCGGCGAAGACCCGGCCCTGTACGCCCTCGCCTGCCTGCGTTCGCTCATCCGGCGCGGCACCGAGGCGGCGGCCCTGCGCGTGCTGCTCACCGAAATGGGCCGCGCCAACCACCGCCCGCGCGTGGTGCTGGGTGACTTCAACGACGTCGCCGATTCGGTCACCACCGGCATCGTGCTCGGCGCCGGCGCGCCGATGGCCGACCGCCTCTACGACGCCAACGAGGTGCAGCGCCGCGTCGACCATGCGCGTCACATCGGTTTCTCGTGCGTGCATGAGGGCCATTACTCGACCATCGACCACATCCTGGTGTCGGAAGAATTCAATGCCGCCCTGCCGGATGCCATCGGCGAAGTGGTCGAAGTGCTCTACCTGAACGACCACCTCGACCTGGCCCTGCCCGAAGCCTCGGACCACGGCCAGGTGCTGGCGCGCATCCGCCTGTTCGACGAAAGCCACGGGCTGCGCGACGCGGGGATGTGAGTATTACATTCGTGGTGCGCGCATTCGACTACGTTGGATGGCCTGTTCATTCGTGGTGCGCGCATTCCTGCGATATTTCTCGTACGGTGGGCACACCGTGCCCACGCGGAACGCGCTTCAGTGTTGGCAGCATTCCAGCCCGGCGCTACGCGTTGAGGCAAGGTATCTGGGAGCACATCGTTACAGCCACGCTCGGGCAGGCTTTGAGCCACCGATATGCTCCGGGATATCGCTCATCGGAGCGGAGAGCAACGATGGAAACCAGCTAACACTGCGGCGCGTTCCGCGTGGGCACGGGGTGCCTAGCGCGGCCCGGCCCACCCTACGATCATCCACCTTACAGGCCACGCCAACGCCGGCCAGCATTCAATCGGATAGACCCCGGAACGCCGCGTTCCGTCCCGCTTTTTTGCATTTCATCGTCCGTATTCGGCTGCTTGTCGCATTCCGATGGCGGTCAATGTTGCCAATTTCTATAGTCTCGACCATGCGCAAGTAGCTCCGTCTTCCAAGGGAAAGGTGGAGCACGGGCGCTACCACTCATCCGCTTTCCAACAATACCAACAACGGCCGCCATGAAAATCGAGACCTTGCCGCTTACGCCCGCGATCCCCCTTTCCACCAAGCGCCGCTGGCGCAAACCGGCGATCGCGCTGGCACTGGCGGCGCTTGTAGCTGGCGGCTGGTTTGCATTCCAGGGCAAATCGGCGCCACCCGCCCCTGCGCCGAAGGCCGAAGCCAAGCCCACGGTCTTCGAGCTGTCGCACAGCGACGTGGTCACGGTCGAGGCGCGCGAACTGGCGCGTCGCCTGCCGCTATCCGGTTCGCTGGCGCCGCTGGCCCAGGCCACGGTGAAATCGAAGGTCTCGGGCGTGGTGCTGGAAACCGGCCTGCGCGAAGGCATGAACGTGAGCGCCGGCCAGGTCATCGCGCGCCTGGACGACGCCGACGCGCGCGCCCGCGTGGCCCAGTACGCGGCAGCGCTGAAGGAGGCCAATGCGCGCCTGGCGCTGGCCACCAAGAACGAAGCCAACAGCCAGGCCCTGCTCAAGCAGAACTACATCTCGCAGAATTCCTTCGACACCACGCGCAACAGCGTCGAATTGGCCCAGGCGGCGGTGGACGCCGCGCGCGCCCAGCTGGATCTCGCGCGCATCGCCCTGAACGACACCGTGATCCGCGCGCCGCTGTCGGGCGTGGTCTCCAAGCGCTTCGTGCAGGCAGGCGAAAAGCTGTCGCCGGACAGCCCGGTGATGGCCATCGTCGACTTGCAGCACCTGACGCTCGACGCCCAGGTGCCGGCCTCCGACATCCCGCGCATCCAGGTCGGCCAGGACGTGCACTTCCGCGTCGACGGTTTCGATGCGCGCGACTTCACCGGCAAGGTGGCGCGCATCAATCCGGCCACCGAGGCCGGTTCGCGCGCGATGCTGGTGTATATCAGCGTGGCCAATACCGACGGGCTGCTGCGCGCCGGCATGTTCGCAAAAGGCCAGATCACCACCGACAAGTCCGAAACGCGTCCGATCGTGCCGCTGGCCGCCCTGCGCAAGGACGGCGAGCGCGACGTGGTCTACCGCGTCGCCGACGGCAAGGTCGTGGCACAGCCGGTGCAGCTCGGCATGCGCAACCAGGACGAAGGCATGGCCGAAGTCACCCACGGCATCGATGCCGGCGCCGTGCTGCTGAACGTGCCGCTCGATGGGGTGAAGCCGGGTGCGCAGGTGAAGCTGGCAGGCGCCGCGACGGCGAAACCGGATGCGAAGTCCGTTGATAAAGCCGTCGTCGTCGCGAAAAAGGACTGAGCCATGTGGATCACCAAAGTCAGCATCCGCCACCCCGTATTCGCCACCATGGTCATGGTCGGCCTGATGGTGCTCGGCCTGTTCTCCTACCGCACCCTGGGCGTGGAGAGCATGCCGAACGTCGATCTGCCGTTCGCCTGGGTCGAGACCCAGTACCCGGGCGCCTCGCCGGAACAGGTGGAAAACGACGTTACGCGGCCGATCGAGGAAGTCATCAACACCGTCAGCGGTGTGAAGACCATCCGCAGTAATTCCTGGGAAGGCCGCAGCGGCGTCTCGGTCGAGTTCCACATCGCCACCAATACCGACAAGGCGATGCAGGACTTGCGCGACAAGGTGGCGCGCGTGCGCCCCGGCTTCCCGAAAGAGGTGAAGGAACCCTTCATCATCCGCGCCGACGGCGAGAACCAGCAGCCGGTGGTGCGCCTGTCGGTGAGTTCGACCGAGCGCGACATGCGCGCCCTGTCGCTGCTGGCCGAACAGGTGATCGTCAAGCGCCTGCAAAGCGTGGCCGGCGTCGGCGAAGTGCGTACCGGCGGCGTGGCAACGCGCCAGATCCTGGTGCACGTCAAGCCCGAGCAGCTGCGCAGCCAGAACATCGGCATCGACGAAGTGCTGCGCGCGATCCAGGCCACGAATGCGAATCTCCCGGCCGGCAACCTGCAGTACGGCGCCGCCGAGCGCCTGGTGCGCGTGGAAGGCAAGATGCGCGACGCGCGCGAGTTCAACAACATCATCGTGGCGCGCCGCGCCAGCGGGCCGGTCTACCTGTCGCAGGTGGCCGAGGTAATCGACGGCGAGCGTGAAGAAACCTCGATCTCGCGCGTGAACGGCCAGCGCGCCATTTCGGTCGACATCACCAAGGTGCAGGATGCGAACACCGTGCAGGTGGGCACCGGCATCATCAAGATGGTCGAGGAAATGCGCAAGACCCTGCCCGCCGACGTCCACTTCCGCGTGATGGACGACCAGTCGACCACGGTCCAGCAGCAGCTCGACAACGTGAAACGCACCATCATCGAAGGCGCGATCCTGACGATGGTGATCGTGTTCCTGTTCCTGCATTCCTGGCGCAGTACCGTGATCACCGGCCTGACGCTGCCGATCTCGGTGCTGGCCTCGTTCATCGCGATGCGCTACTTCGGCTTCACGCTGAACTTCCTGACGCTGATGGCGCTGTCGCTGTGCATTGGCCTCTTGATCGACGATGCGATCGTCGTGCGCGAGAACATCGTGCGTCACCTGGGCATGGGCAAGTCGCACATGCGCGCCGCCGAAGACGGCACCAACGAGATCGGCCTGGCCGTGATGGCGACCACCTTTGCGATCGTCGCCGTGTTCGTGCCGATCGCCTTCATGGACGGCATCATCGGGCGCTTCTTCCTGCAGTTCGGCGTGACGGTGGCGGTGGCCGTGATGGTGTCGCTGTTCGTGAGCTTCACGCTCGACCCGATGCTGTCGTCGGTATGGCCCGACCCGGTGAAGGACCGCTTCAAGTACGTCCCGTGGCTGGGCCGCATCATGGCGCGCATCGAGCACGGCATCGAGCACGTGCACGCCTGGTACGGCAAGGCGCTGGCGCTGGCCCTGCGCTGGCGCAAATCGACCCTGGCCGTGGCGCTGGCGGTGTTCGTCGGCAGCCTGGCGCTGGTACCGATGATCGGCGGCGAGTTCGCACCAAAAACCGATAACGGCTTCATCTACATGCAGTTCAAGACACCGGTCGGCTCCAGCCTGGCCTACACGGACGCAAAGGTGAAGCAGGTCGAGGACATCCTGCGCGAGTACAAAGAAGTCGATGCGGTCAGCAGCGCCATCGGCGTCTACGAAGGCCATAACAGCGCGCAGGTCGTGCTGAAGCTGACCGACGTCAAGAAGACCGGGCGCCGCTCGCAGGAAACCATGGAATCGGTGATCCGCGAACGCCTGTCCTCGATTGCCGGCATCACGATGTCGGTCGGTAACAAGCCGATCTTCATTGCCATCCTGGGCCGCGACGAAGCCAAGCTCGATGCCGTGGCGCACAAGCTGATGGACAAGATGCGTGCGATCAAGGGCGTGGCTGACATGGAGTACAGCCAGGAAGGCGCGAACCCGGCCACCGTCATCCGCATCAACAACGAGCTGGCCAGCGACCTCGGGCTGTCGGTGCAGCAGGTGGGCGCGGCGCTGCGTCCGTTCGTGGCCGGCGACGAGATCAGCCAGTGGCTGGCGCCGGACGGCCAGAACTACCAGGTGAACGTGCAGCTGCCGCGTAGCGGCCGCCAGAAGGTGGCGGATTTGGCCGACCTGTCGCTCGCTTCCTCGCGTGTCGATGCTTCAGGCAACCCGATCATGGTGCCGCTGCGCCAGGTGGTCGAGTTCGTGCCCTCGTTCAGCCCGCAGGTGCTCAAGCGCCAGGCGCTGGAGCGGCGCGTGGCGATCTACGCCGGTGTCGAAGGCCGTCCGTCGGGCGACGTGAACGGCGACATCGACAAGGCGATGAAGGAAATCGAATTGCCGGAAGGCGTGCGCTTCGACGTCGGCGGCGATGCCCAGCAGATGGCTGAAACGATGGGCAACTTCCTGTCGGCGATCGTGATTGCGATCATCTTCATCTACCTGGTGCTGGCCTCGCAGTTCGGCAGCTTCCTGCAGCCGATCGCCATCATGATGTCGCTGCCGATGTCGCTCATCGGGGTGCTGGTGGCCCTCTTGGTGACGGGCAGCACGCTGAACGTGTTCTCGGTAATCGGCGTGGTGATGCTGATGGGGCTGGTGACCAAGAATGCGATCCTGCTAGTGGACTTTGCGAACCACGCCCAGCGCGCGGGACAGCAACAGTTTGCGGCGATCCTCGAAGCGGGCCAGGTGCGCCTGCGTCCGATCCTGATGACGACGCTGGCGATGATCTTCGGCATGCTGCCGATGGCGATCGGCGCCGGGGATGGCGGCGAAACCCAGGCGCCGATGGGGCGGGCGGTGATTGGCGGGGTGATTACCTCGACGCTGCTGACGCTGGTGGTAGTGCCGGTGGCGTACAGTTACCTCGACAATATCGGCAAGCGTGCGAAGCGATGGTTTGCCAAGGGGCATGAGGAAGTGGGCGAGGTCGTACCTGTGATCGCCAAGGAATCGGCGTAACAACCGAAGTCTGCGGCGCCGACCGTACGGTGGGCACTCTGTGCCCACGCGGAACGCGCCGCAGTGTTACCAGTGTTTGTGACGAAATGCATGCATGAAGTTAGCGGTTCCTGGGCGAACCGCTAAACGCAATCGAAGCCACGGATGTGCATTGGGACGCCGCGCATTCGCTCAAATGGCGGCGAAATAATTCAGCTAACAATGAGTCACGTTCCGCGTGGGCACAGAGTGCCCACCGTACGGAAACGTTACGACTGCTCTTGGGTTTCCGTTACCTCGGACTCTACCCCTTCCCCCGCCTCTCCCTCCGAACCTTCCGCCTTCGGACTGTTCTTCGCCTCCAGCTTGCGCTTGGCCTTTTCCTCCGCCTTGCGCTTCTTTTCCAGTTCCCGTTGCCGCTTTTCGTATTGGAAGTTGGTCCTTGCCATGATTTCCTCGTATGCAAGCTGACATGAAAGAATGGTGCCGAACCCGAACCATTATGCGCCAGTTAAGCGGCACGAACTTGACCAGTTTTGAACTAGCCCCGTGGGTGATGCCGTGCATGCAGGTGCTTCAGACGCTCGCGCGCAACATGGGTATAAATCTGTGTGGTAGAAATATCCGAATGTCCCAGCAGGAGTTGCACCACACGCAAGTCGGCGCCGTGGTTCAGCAGGTGCGTCGCAAACGCGTGGCGCAGCGTGTGCGGCGACAGGGGCGCGCGGATGCCCGCCTTCAGCGCATGCTTCTTGATGAGTATCCAGAACATCTGCCGCGTCATCGGCCCGCCGCGCCCGGTCACGAACAGGGCGTCGTCGATCTGCCCATTCAGGATGATCCCGCGCGCATCCTTCAGGTAGCGCTCGACCCAGGCCCGGGCTTCCTCGCCGAACGGCACCAGGCGCGTCTTGCTGCCCTTGCCGGTAATGCGCAGCACGCCATCGTTCAGGCTCAGTTCGACCAGTTTCAGCGCCACCAGTTCCGACACCCGCAGCCCGCTCGCATACATCAGCTCCAGCATGGTGCGTTCGCGCAGGCCCAGCGGCGTGCCCACGTCGGGCGCGTCCAGCAGCGCCTCGACCTGCTCTTCGGTGAGGGTGTGCACGAAGCGCAGCGGCTGGCGCGCCGTGGCCATCTTCACGCAGGGGTCCTCCGCCACCTGGTTGCGCCGCAGCGCCAGCTGGTAAAAGCGTTTCAGGACCGATAGCCGCCGGTTGGCCGTGCTCGGCTTGGTGTCGGCGTGGCGCTCGGCAAAGTAGGCAGCCAGGTCCCCGGGTTGCGCGCCCAGCAGGCCGCGTCCCGGGCGCTTGCTGTCCAGCCACCCCGCAAACAGGCGCAGGTCGCGCCGGTAGGCGTCGAGCGAGTTCTTCGCCAGGCCGTGTTCCAGCCACAGCGTGTCGCAGAACTCGTCGATCAGTCCCAGATCGACTGCTGCTGCCATGGCGATGCGGTGGCGCCTTCGTGGCGCAACAGCCAGCGCTTGACGGACAAATGGAAGCCGTTCTCTTCGTCGTGGCTGGCAAAGCCGCCCAGGCCGCGCGCGGCCGTCACGCGGTGGCAGGGAATGACCAGCGGGAACCAGTTGGCGCCGCAGGCCTGGCCCACCGCGCGCGGCGCCGAGCCGAGTTCCTTGGCCAGGATGCCGTAGGTGCGCACGCTGCCGCGCGGAATGGCGCTGATCGCACCCCACACGCGGCGCTGGAAATCGCTGCCCGCTTCCATCAGCGGCAAATCGAAAACGAAATCGGGATCGCGCAGGTACTGTTCGACCTGGCGCGCGGCCAGCTCGGCCGTGGCGTCCTGCGCCGCCTTGTCGCCGAAACGCGGCTCGAGGTAGACCAGTTCGCGCACGCGCTCGCCTTCGGTACGGATGCCGATGGCGCCGAACGGCGCCGGCACGATGGCGGAAAACAGCTCGCTGCCTTGGGGAGTATTCATGACGCGTAGTTTACTCCTCGCGCCCCCGCTCCACCAACTTTTTCGATCGAGCAATTTCTCGTATCTGGCGTCGGTTTATTGCAAAAACGACTATTCTAAAAACACATACCGACACCCGACGAATATGCCGCGCGTACTCCGCTTACTGGTTTTCGTTTCACTGCTTGGCTGCCTGGGCCAGGCCGGCGCCCAGGTGTCTGCGCCGCTGCGGGTCGGCGTGCCGAATAATGCACCGAACCTGTTCATCAACCAGCAGGGCCAGGCCGATGGCATCCAGATCGCCTTGCTGCGCGAGATCGCCAGCGCCGAACGCTGGACGCTGGAATTCGTGCCCTGCGAATGGACCGCCTGCGTCGACCTGCTGGCCGAGGGGCGCATCGACCTGCTGCCCGACGTCGCCTGGTCCGAAGAGCGCGCGCGCGTGTTTGCCTTCCACCGCGTGCCCGCCGTGCACAGCTGGTCGCAGGTGTATGCCCGCTCCGGCAGCGGCATCCGCGCCCTGCCCGACCTGAAGGGCAAGCGCATCGCGGTGCTGTCCAGCTCGATCCAGGCCCAGACCCTGCCCGGCATCCTGGCCGGCTACGGCGCGCCGGCCGTGCTGATGCCTTCGGCGTCGCTGGAACGCGCCTTTGTCCTGGTCGCCGATGGCGAGGCCGACGCCGTCGCCGCCAACCATTTCTTCGGCGACCACGAGGCCGTGCGCCAGGACCTGGTGGCAACCGGCGTCGTGTTCAACCCCAGCCGCGTGTACTACGCCGCCCTGCCCGGCCGCCAGCAGGCCGTGCTCGACGCCATCGACCGTCACCTGACAGCCTGGCGCGCCGATCCGAACTCGGTGTACTTCGCCACGCTGCGCCAGTGGCAGACCGATGGCGCCGTGCGCACCGTGCCCTCCAACCTGTGGTGGGCGCTGGCGGCGGCGGTCGGGCTGCTGCTGTCGAGCCTGGCGGTGGCCAGCTGGCTGCGCACCGAAGTGGCGGCGCGCACCCGCGAGCTGCGCGAGAACGAGGAAAAGCTCACCACCATCCTCGACAGCGTGGAAAGCCTCATCTACATCAAGGATACGCAGTCGCGCTACCAGTACGTGAACGGCGCCATGTGCCGCATGCTGGAGCGTCCGGCGGCGGCCATCATCGGCCAGGACGACGAAGCCCTGTTCGGCGTGGTGCAGGCACGCATGGCGCGCGCCGGCGACCATGCCGTGCTCACCGAGCACCGGCGCTACGAAGCCGAGGAGCGCCTGTTCGGAAACATCTACCTGACCACCAAGATGCCGCTGGCGCGCGACGGCGAAGTGTATGGGCTGTGCGGTGTCACCACCGACATCACGCCCAACAAGCAGGCCGAGGAATCGCTGCGCATCGCCGCCATCGTGTTCCAGTCGGGCGAAGGCATGTGCGTGCTGAATCCCGACGCCGTGATGATCGAGGCCAACGAGGCCTGGGGCATCCTGGTCGGCACGCCCGCCGCCGAGCTGCCCGGCACGACCTTCCCGCCGTTCTCGCTGGAGCACGACGGCGACGACGACCGCGAGCGCATGTGGGACATGGTGCGGCGTGGGCAGGCCTGGCAGGGCGAAGTCTGGACCCGGCGCGGCAACGGCCAGCCGTATCCGGCCTGGCTGACGGTGAGCGCGGTGCGCGACGAGGCCGGCGTACTGACCAACTTCGTCTGCACCCAGTCCGACATCAGCGACCGCAAGCAGGCCGACGAGAAGATCGTCCAGCTGGCCTTCTACGATCCGCTCACCGGCCTGCCGAACCGGCGCCTGCTCTACGAGCGGCTCGACCATTGCGTGGGCCGGCACGGGCGCAACCACCGCGTCGGCGCCCTGCTGTTCCTCGACATGGACAATTTCAAGGACCTGAACGATAGCCGCGGCCACGTGGTGGGCGACCACCTGCTGCAGCAGGTGGCGGCGCGCCTGCTGCAGTGCGCACGCGACAGCGATACCGTGGCGCGCCTGGGTGGCGACGAATTCGTGATCCTGCTGGAAGCGGTCGGCGCCAGCGAGGAAGAAGCACGCCAGCATGCCGAGACGGTCGGCCACAAGATCCTGAGCGCGCTGCGCGACCCGTTCGAGGTCGGCGGCGCCGTGCACCACGCCAGCTGCAGCATCGGCGTCACCCTGTGCGGCGGCCACGAGCAGCAGCTCGACGACCTGATGCGGCGCGGCGACCTCGCCATGTACGAAGCCAAGCGCCAGGGCCGCAACACGCTGCGCTTCTTCCACACCTCGATGGAGCAGGAAGTCACCTACCGCACCGCCATCGAGACCGAGCTGCGCGAAGCCCTGCGCGAATCGCAGTTCGTGCTGCACTACCAGGGCCAGGTCGACGGCGACGGCCTGCTGACCGGGGCCGAGGCCCTGGTGCGCTGGCAGCATCCGCACCGCGGCCTGATCGGGCCGGCCGGTTTCATTGCGATTGCAGAAACCTCGGGCCTGATCGTGCCGCTCGGGCGCTGGGTGCTGCGCACGGCCTGCGCGCAACTGGCTGCCTGGGCCATCACGCCCGGCACCGCCCACCTGACGCTGGCGGTCAATGTCAGCGTGCGCCAGTTCCTGCAGGACGATTTCGTCGAGGAGACGCTGGCCATCCTGCTCGACACCGGGGCCGACCCGACGCGCCTGAAGCTGGAGCTGACCGAAACCCTGATGATCGAAGGGGTCGAGGAAACCATCGAGAAAATGCGCGCCCTGCGCGAGCACGGCATCTGCTTCTCGCTCGACGACTTCGGCACCGGGTATTCGTCGCTGAGCTACCTGAAGCGCCTGCCGCTGGACCAGCTGAAGATCGACCAGAGCTTCGTACGCGACGTGCTGGACGACCCGAACGACGCCTCGATCGCGCGCAGCGTGGTGGCGCTGGGTAAATCGCTCGGGCTGGGAATCATTGCGGAGGGCGTGGAAACCGAGGCGCAGCGCTCGTTCCTGGCCGAGATCGGGTGCGAGAACTGGCAGGGCTTCCTGTTCAGCAGGCCGGTGGATGCGCGGACGCTGGAGGAATTGGCGGCATAGCGTTTGCGCCAGTTGCATGCGGTGCGAGCGACGCGTCACCGTACGTGTCCGCAGTGAGACGTACGTACCGCGTGGGCACGGAGTGCCCACCCTACAATGGCATCGGCCAAAGGTGCACGCATACGTACGGTGGGCACTCCGTGCCCACGCGGTTACGTGCCCATCCTTTGGCCTGCGGCCGCAAACGATCGCTCGTACGACCCGCAAACGGCCACGAAAAAACCCAAAAAAAAGCGCACCATTCGGTGCGCTCTGAATCATGGTCACGTCCCGGCCACTAGGCGTACCCGCGGCTTCTGTCGAACGTGTGTCTCCTCACATGATCTCCGGTATGGACTACCGGGTTTTTCTTCACTCCCCAAGACTTGTGTCCGGTGCATTCAGCACCACATTGGTGCCGGCAGCGCTCCATGATAACGCAACTATGTCGGCAAAAGAATATTTTTTTATAACGATATGCACCGATCAGCCGTAGACGAGGTTGGGCAGCCACAGTGAAATCGCTGGCACGTAGGTCACCAGCAACAGGAAACCCAGCATGGTCAGCAGCCAGGGCAGTACGGCCACCGTCAATTCCGAAATCCCCATCTTGGTAATCCCCGAGGCCACGTACAGGTTCAGCCCCACCGGCGGGTGGCACATGCCCACTTCCATGTTCACCACGATCAGGATGCCGAAGTGGATCGGGTCGATCCCCAGCGCCACCGCCACCGGGAACAGGATCGGCGCCATGATCAGCACGATCGACGACGGCTCCATGACGTTCCCGGCCAGCAACAGCAAGATGTTCACCACCAGCAGGAAGCTGACCACGCCCAGGCCCTGACCGGTGAGCCAGGCCGCCATCTGCTGCGGGATGTTTTCGCTGGTCATCAGGAACGAGAACAGCACCGCGTTGGTGATGATGTACAGCAGCATGGCCGACAGCGAAGCCGAGTCCAGCAGCACCCGCCCTACCTGGTCCAGGCGCAGGTCCTTGTAGACGAACACGGCGATGATGAAGGCGTACACGGCGGCGATCGCCGCAGCCTCGGTCGGCGTGAACATGCCGGTATAGATGCCGCCCATCACGATCACGATCAGGAACAGGCCCCAGGCGCTCTTGCGGAAGGCCTGCCAGCGCTCGCCCCAGCTGGCTTTCGCCATGCGCGGATAGCCGTGCTTTTTGGCCAGCACCCAGGTCGTCAGGCCCAGCAAAAAGGCCAGCATCAGCCCCGGCACCACGCCGGCCATGAACAGCTTGCCGACCGAGGTATTGGTGGTCACCGAATACATCACCATCACGATCGACGGCGGAATCAGGATGCCGAGCGCGCCGGAAGTCGTGATCACGCCGGCGCCGAAGCGCTTCGGATAGCCCTGCTTGACCATCGCCGGCAGGATGATCGAGCCGATCGCCACCACGGTCGCCGGGCTCGAACCCGACACGGCCGCAAACAGCGCGCAGGCCACCACGCCGGCCAGGGCCAGGCCGCCGTGCCAGTGCCCGACCATCGAGGTGGCAAAGCGGATCATGCGCCGCGCCACCCCGCCGTGGGTCAGGAAATTCCCGGCCAAAATGAAGAAGGGAATCGCCATGATCTCGAACTTCTCGATGCCGGTGAAGAGCTTCAGCGCCACCGATTCGATCGGCACCGTGGTCATGGTGAACAGGAAGGTGAGTACCGTCAGGCCGAGCGAGATCGAGATCGGCATCCCGGTCAGCATCAGGAGCAGCAGCAGGATGAAGATGATGGCGGCGTTCATGCGGCACCCTTCGAGATCGGCAGGTCTTCGTCGTCCAGGCCTTCGACCTGGGCCGGGTCATGGTGCGGCACTTCGCCGGTGCGGATGAAGGTCACCATCACCTGCAGGAAGCGCAAGCACATCAGGTAGGAACCGAGCGGCACCGCCAGGTAGACGATCCACATCGGCCATTCGAGGTCGGCCGAGGTCTGGTCGGTTTCCGCCATGTGCCAGACGAAGTTGGCGCCGAGGGTGCCGACAATCCCGGTGAAGACGGCGCCGGCCAGCAGACCGAAGACGATGAATATCGAACGCCAGCGCGGGTTCAGGCGATTCACGATCACGTCGACGCCGACGTGGATGCCGGTGCGCACGCCATAGGCCGCGCCGAACTTGGCCATCCACACGAACATGTAGATGCACAGTTCCTGGGCCCAGCTGGTGTTGATCTGGATGAGGTAGTCCTGCAGCGCCGGAATCGGCAGCCCGGATAGGTAGCGATGCACCACCGCGATGAAGATGACGATGGTGGCTGCCGCCATCAGGGTCGCGATGATCCATTCTTCGAGTCGATCGAGGAATTTCATGGTGTCTTTCAGGAGAACAGGCGTGCGCAGGCACGGCGCATGCCGTCCCTGCAAGCTTCACTACGCTCGATGCTGCCTTACTTCTTCGCGGTTTCGCGGGTGATCGACTGGATGAGATCCTTGCCGATCCGGCTTTCCATCTGGCGCTGCACCGGCTGCAGGGCCGTGCGCCAGGCCGCCTGTTCCTGCGGCGTCAGGTTGTAGATGGTGGTCTTGCCCGCCTTGCGGATGGCTTCCAGCGCCAGGTCGTTGTCGCGCTGGGCGATGGCTTTTTCGAAGGTGGTGGCGTCGCGCATGGCCTGCTCGAGCTGGGAGCGGATGTCGGCCGGCAGCCCGTCCCAGAACTTCTTGTTGACGATGACGGCATAGCCCAGGTAGCCGTGGTTCGACACCGTCAGGTGCTTCTGCACCTCGTGCATCTTTTGCGTGTACATGTTCGACGGCGGGTTCTCGGTGCCGTCCACCACGCCGGTCTGCAAGGCTTGGTACACTTCCGAGAAGGCCAGCACCTGCGGGTTGGCGCCGAGCGCACGCATCTGCGCGTCCAGCACCTTCGAGGACTGGATGCGCATCTTCAGGCCGCGGAAATCGCCTGGGGCATGCAGCGGTTTGTTGGCCGACATGATCTTGAAGCCGTTGTCCCAGTAGGCGAGGCCGGTGATGCCTTTCGGTTCGAGTTTCTTCAGCAGGCCCCTGCCGATCGGGCCTTCGGTAACGGCGTACAGCGCCGCCTTCGAGGGGAAGATGTACGGCAGGTCGAAGGCTTCGAATTCCTTCACGCCGAGCGGGCCGAACTTGGCCAGCGAGGGCGCCAGCATCTGCACCGCGCCCAGCTGCAGGGCTTCGAGTTCCTCCTTGTCCTTGTACAGCTGGCTGTTCGGATACACTTCGACCTTGACCCGGCCTTTCGTCAGCTTTTCGGCCTGTTCCTTGAAGCGCTCGGCGGCCTGGCCCTTCGGCGTATCGGTCGCGACCACATGGCTGAACTTGATGACGATGGGCGCCTGGGCCCAGGCGGAATTCATGGACAGGACGACGGCAAAGGCCGCGGCCAGGGCTTTGATCTGCATGGTGTCTCCTCGGTGTCTCGATTATTTTTGAACGACGGCTCGAACCATTCTGCTCTGCTGCATTTTGCATTGCATTTGTGGAATTCCACAATAACATCACTCGACGCAAACTTGTACGGTCCCGCATGAAAAATCCCATCCGCCTGCCGCGCCGCGCCAGCCTGTCCCGTCCCTGGCGCTGGCTGGTGCCGCTGCTGCTGGTGCTGCTATTCCTGGCGGTGCTGATCTGGCTGCCCTGGCAGGCGCGCCAGATGGAGGCCAACGAGCGCCAGGAGCAGCTGATCGCCGATACGCTCTGGGTCGAGCAGACCCTGCGCTTCGAGCTGGCGCGCAGCGAGGAAGCCTTGTCCGTACTCGGCGCCGACCTGCTGGCCAAGCCGCCCGCGCCCGAGCAGCTGCAGGCGCGCCTGGACCAGATGTTCAAGAACGGCCACGAGCTGCGCCGCGTGCTGTGGCTCGGGGCCGACGGCACGACCCTGGCCCACCACGGCCTGGAACTGCCGCCGGGCGGCCTGCACGCGGTCGGCGCCGAGGCCATGGAAATGGCGCGCCTGACCCGCGCCGGCCGCTACACCGAGCCCTACGGCGCCAGCGCCCACGCGCCCGGCATGATCGACTACTACCTGCCGCTGTTCCGGCGCGGCGAGTACGCCGGCGCTTTGGTGGCCACCTACAGCCTGAAGGTCCTGCTCGACGAAACCGTGCCCTGGTGGTTCGCCCAGGACAACGCCCTGGCCCTGCTCGACCGCGACGACGAGCCCGTGGCCGCGCGCGCCGACGGCGGGCCGGGACGCGGCGTCTACACCCACCGCCGCGCGCTCGACCTGCCGGGCAGCTCGATCGTGCTGGCCACCGACAGCGTGAAGGGCTCGCCGCGCCTGCTGCCGAATTTGCTGGTCGGTTCGGTGATCGTGCTGGCGCTCGGCCTGTTGATCAGCCTGATGAGCCTGTGGCGCCACATCTCGCGCACCCTGGCCGCCGAAAGCGCGCTGCGCCAGCAGATGGCCTTCCGCACCGCGATGGAAAACTCGCTGCTCACCGGCCTGCGCGCGCGTGACCTGGAGGGGCGCGTCACGTATGTGAACAAGGCCTTTTGCCAGATCGTCGGCTTGCCGGCGGAAGAACTGATCGGGAAAAAGCCGCCCATGCCCTACTGGGCGCCGGAAGCGACCACCGACTACGAAGAGCGCTTCGCCAGAATCCTGGCCGGCACCGCCACGCCGCAGTTCGAAACCGTATTCCAGCGCACCGATGGCGTGCGCGTGCCGGTGCTGGTGTTCGAGGCGCCGCTGGTCGACAGTCGCGGCAAGCAGACCGGCTGGATGAGTTCCATCCTCGACATCACCGACCGCAAGAAGGCCGAGGAACTGAACCGCCAGCAGCAGGAAAAGCTGGAAGCGAGCGCGCGCCTGGCGACCATGGGCGAAATCTCGTCGATGCTGGCGCACGAGCTGAACCAGCCGCTGGCGGCGATTTCCAGTTATACGGCCGGCGCCCTGAACGTGCTGGAACGGGCCGACAAGGGCGTGCCGGTCGAGCCCAGCCTGCTGCGGCGCGCGCTGGAGCAGGCGCGCCAGCAGGCCCAGCGCGCCGGCCAGATCATCAAGAGCGTGCACGAGTTCGTGAAGAAGAGCGAACCGCAGCGCGAGGAAGTGGCGATCAAGAGCGTGGTCGACGGCGTGCGCGCCCTGGTCGAGCTACAGGCGCGCAAGGCCTACGTGGCGCTGCAGTTCGAGCTGCCGGCCCAGCTGCCCACGGTGCTGGCCGACCGCCTGATGCTGGAACAGGTGCTGCTGAACCTCACCCGCAACGGCATCGAGGCCATGGCCGAGGTGCCGCCCGAACGGCGCTTGCTGCGCATTGCCGCCGATGCCGATGCGGCCCAGGTGTCGGTGTCGGTGATCGACAATGGCCACGGCATCCCGCCCGACGTGGCCGAGCGCCTGTTCTCGCCCTTCTTCTCGACCAAGGCCGAGGGCATGGGCATGGGCCTGTCGATCTGCCGCACGGCGATCGAATTCCACGGCGGTACGCTGACCCATGCGCCGAATCCGGGCGGCGGCACGGTGTTTACCTTCAGCCTGCCGCGCCGCGATGCGGCGGCGGCGGCATCTGCAACGGGTGCGCCTGAGCTAAAATAGTGCATTGAGGAGGTATCGCATGCTGCACATCGTCGACGACGAAGAAGTCATCCGTGACGCACTCGCCTGGCTGGCACAGTCGCGCGGGCTGGCGGCGCGCGGCTATGCGGGCGGCCAAGCCTTCCTCGACAGCGTGGGCGAACCCGACCTCGAGGGCGACTGCGTGCTGCTCGACGTGCGCATGCCCGACATGAACGGCGTGGCCGTGTTCGACCAGCTGATCGGCCGCGGGCTGCTGCCGCGCCTGCCGGTGATTTTCCTGACCGGGCATGGCGACGTGCCGATGGCGGTCGACTCGCTCAAGCGCGGGGCCTTCGATTTCTTCGAGAAGCCGTTCAACGACAACCAGCTGATGGACCGGGTCGACCAGGCCCTGGCCGCTTCGCGCGCGGCAGCGGCATCGGACCAGGTGCGCATGCGGCTGGCGACCTTGTCGGCGCGCGAGCGCGAGGTGCTGGACCTGATTTTGGCGGGGAAGATGAACAAGGTCGTCGCGGACGAACTGGGCATCAGCATGCGCACGGTGGAGGTGCACCGGGCGCATATCTTCGACAAGATGCAGGTGAAGACGGCGGTGGAGCTGGCGGGGTTGTTGAAGTAGTTTTTGCCGCGCAAAAGGTGGTTTGCAACGGGACGTGGCGCTGTTGCGTGCGCCGTTCGTGGTGTCTTGAATCCGCGTGGGCTCGAGAGCCCACCCTACAGGACACGCTGCGTATCCGGGTTGCGTATGATCTCGCTGATAACGGTGACCGTAGGGTGGGCACTGGTGCCCACGCGGATTACGCATACCAATAACCCAACACGCAACAACGCCACGTCCGCCAAGAAACCTTCCCCAACCCAGCCACAACGCCCGGTCACACCCGGCGCGCACCGGACACCCGTCCATCTTCGCCATTCCCCAATCGCTTGTAAAATCAATTTGAACGCGTCGCCCCTTCCCGCCACGCGACGCCAACTTCTTTTAGGAAAAGCAGATGAACGAAAAGACAGTTGCAGACAGGATGTTTTTGCGAAACGCGAAATCGATGCAGGTCATCAACGGCAACACCCACCCATCGGTCGTGGCGCAGTTTCCGCAAGAACTCATGCAAGAAGGCGACGGCCCCTTCGACGTGATCATGGCCTTTTGCCTGAACCGCAAGGAGCTGGAAGCGGCCGTGCCGCTGGCCAAGGAACGCCTGGGCGACAAGGGCTCGCTCTGGATTGCCTACCTGAAGCAGACCGCCTCGAAAGCCACCGACATCAACCGCGACTCCATCAGCGCCTACCTCAAGGAACAGGGCATCACTTCGGTAGCCATGATCTCGATCGACGGCGACTGGTCGGCCCTGCGCGCGAAACGCATCGAGGCATGACGCCCGTCAGGCTCCGTGCCGCTCCAACGCCCAGCGCACGTGCTCGCGCACCAGCGCGGACGGGTGCTCGGCACGCGCACGCAAGGCCGCCACGATAGCCGGATCGCCGGCGCGGCTTGATGCCGCATTGCCCAGCCCCACGGCCAGGTTGCGCAGCCAGCGCTCGTGGCCGATGCGCCGGATCGGACTGCCCTCGGTGCGGCGATTGAATTCCTCTTCTTCCCAGGCAAACAGTTCCACGAGCGAAGCATCGCCCAGGCCGTTGCGCTCGTCGAAGTCCGGCAACACCGCACGCTGGGCAAACTTGTTCCACGGGCAAGCCAATTGGCAATCGTCGCAGCCATAGATGCGGTTCCCGATCAGCGGACGCAGCTCCAGCGGAATACTGCCCTTCAGCTCGATGGTCAGATAGGAAATGCAGCGCCGCGCATCCAGCCGCCCCGGGCCGAGGATGGCCTGCGTCGGGCAGAGATCAATGCAGTTGCTGCACTGGCCGCAATGGCCGCTGGTCGCCTCGTCAACCGGCAGCGGCAAATCGACCAGGATCTCGCCGATGAAGAAGGTGGAGCCGGCCTCGCGCGACAATAGCAGCGTGTGCTTGCCGCGCCAGCCCAGGCCGGCCTTGGCCGCCAGCGGCAGTTCCATCACCGGCGCCGAATCGGTGAACACGCGGTAGCCGTACTCGCCGATCTCGCGCTTGACCCGTTCGGCCAGCTGGGCCAGGCGGTTGCGCAGCACCTTGTGGTAGTCGCGGCCGCGCGCATACACCGACACCACGGCCGCTCCGGGGTCGGCTTGTCGCGCTGTCTCGCGGGCGCGCCAAGCCGACCCCGGCTCATTATTCTTCGGCAGATAATCCATGCGCGCCACGATGGCGCGCACCGTGCCCGGCACCAGTTCGGCCGGACGGGCGCGCTTCATGCCGTGGCTTGCCATATAATCCATCTCGCCATGGTGCCCGGCCGCCAGCCAGGCCTGCAAGCCTTCCTCGGCATGCGCGAGGTCGACGTCGGCAATGCGCACGTCGGCAAAGCCGAGTTCCCGCCCCCACGCCTTGATGGCGCGCGCGAGTTCGTGCAGGTCGGGGGAAGCTGGAATCATGACAAGAAGAATCACACTGGCGGCGCCGGCGCGCCGCGAAACCTACCATTTTAATTGATGCAGCACTTCACAGCCTACCTGCCGGACGAAGCGGCCACCGCCGCCCTGGGCGCCGCCCTGGCGCGCGCCCTCGCTCCCGGCCTGGTCATCTACCTGCACGGCGACCTCGGCGCCGGCAAGACCGCGCTCACCCGTTCCCTGATCCAGGCGGCCGGCCACAAAGGCAACGTCAAGAGCCCGACCTATACCCTGTCGGAACCCTACCGCGTGCAGCTGGGCGGCCAGCCGGCGAACATCATCCACTACGATTTGTACCGCATGTCGAGCCCGGAAGAATTCCTCGATGCGGGCTTCCGCGAAGACTTCGACGGCAAGAATATCTGCATCGTCGAATGGCCGGAAAAGGGTGAGCCAGTGTTGCCATTGCCCGACGTTAAAGTCTTGCTTAAGGTAAGCGGCCTCGGGCGTACTGTAGAATTGCAGGCGTTGTCCGAATTAGGCCTGCTATGCCTCGACCGTCTCTCCTTCCCTCCCCCGTGACGTCCGGCGCGCGCCGTACCCTGCTGAAAGCCGGCGGCACCCTGCTGCTGTCTGTCGTCGCGCCCCTGCCGGCAAGCGCCGCCCAGATCCTGGCCGTGCGCGTCTGGCCGGCCGACGACTACACCCGCGTGACGCTGGAAAACGACAGCGACCTGAAAACCGAGCACTTCCTGGTGCCCGATCCGCCGCGCCTGGTGGTCGACATCGACGGCCTCGACCTGAACAACACGCTGAAAAGCCTGGTGGCCAAGGTCGAGCCGAACGATCCCTACATCAAGCAGGTGCGCGTCGGCCAGAACCGGCCGAAAGTCGTGCGCCTGGTGTTCGACCTGAAGGAAGAGATCAAGCCGCAGGTGTTCACGCTGGCCCCGGTCGGCACGTACAAGCACCGCCTGATCTTCGACTTGTATCCGGTGCGCGAGGCGGACCCGATTGCCGCCCTGATCGCCAAAGGCGAATGGTCGCCCGGCGACGGCACGCCGACCGCGGTGCCGGCCGAACCGACGCCGGTGCAGCAGCCGACGCCCGATCCGGTCGCCCGCATCGAGGCCGAGATCGCCGCCATGAACGGCACCCCGCCGGTGGCGCCACCGCCGGCGCCGGGCAAATCCCTGATCAAGCCCAAGCCCCCGGTCAGCAACGTGGTGCGCATGGTGACGATTGCCCTCGACCCCGGCCATGGCGGCGAAGACCCGGGCGCGATCGGCGCCACCGGCACGCGCGAAAAGGACATCGTGCTCGCGGTGGCCAAGCGCCTGAAAACGAAACTCGAAGCGCTGCCGAACACGCGCGTGATGCTGACCCGCGACGGCGATTACTTCGTCCCGCTCGGCACGCGCGTGGAAAAAGCGCGCAAGGTGCAGGCCGATCTGTTCGTGTCGATCCACGCCGACGCCTTTACGGTGCCGACCGCGCGTGGTTCCTCGGTGTTCGTGCTGTCGGAAAAAGGCGCGACCTCGACCGCCGCACGCTGGCTGGCGAACGACCAGAACAAGGCCGACATGATCGGCGGCGTCAATCTCGCCCGGCACGACAAGCAGCTCGCCAGCGTGCTGTTCGACCTCTCGACCACGGCCCAGATCAACGACAGCCTGAAGCTCGGCAAGGCCGTGCTGGGCGAGATCGGCGGCATCAACCGCCTGCACAAGGCGGCCGTCGAGCAGGCCGGCTTTGCGGTGCTCAAAGCGCCGGATATTCCATCCATCCTGGTCGAGACGGCCTTCATCTCGAATCCGGAAGAAGAAGCCAAGCTGAAGGACTACGGCTATCAGGACCAGCTGGCGAATGCGATTGCCAAGGGCATCAAGCGCTACTTCTCGGCGAATCCGCCGATGGCCAAGAGCCGCACGACCTGAGCATGGTGATGGGCGCTACTAGCGCACATCCATCCAATTCATGAACTCGCCCACGGCTTCGGGTGAAGCCAGTTCCAGCAGCGCCTGCGCGAGCTGGTACTGGCCTTTGGCGGCCGCCGTTGCCGACAGCGCGCACGCGCTGAAGGCCGCATCCCATTCTTTTTCGGCCACCTCGGCTACCAGCGCGGGCAAGCGCGCCAGCGCCTCGTGGTAGGCCGTTTCCAGGTTGGCTGGCACCGCAAGCGCGTTCCTGTGCCGGCAGATCTCGACCCATGCCGGAAAGTGAAAATAGACGGCACTGGCCGTCTCGGGCGATGCCGCCAGGGCTTCGACCACGTGCGGTACCGCCGCGAACGAAGCCGGGTACACGTCGCCCTGGTGCGCCAGTGCACTCCACAGGCTGTACCACGGCTCGGCATCGCCATCGTCGGCCGGTTGCCGCGCCAATTGCGCCAGCAGTGCGGGAATCGCACTTGCCTTGCCATAGGCATCGTTCAGTTCATTCCAGCGGGGATCGCTTAAGGCGAGCATGAGCATCCTTTGACAGCATGGTTCTTGTATCGACGCATCGGGCCGATGGACATGGCATACTACCCGCCCACGTAACGAATCGACAAGCCATCGATATGGAAGCCGCGATCCAGACCACCTACGGCCAGCTGCCGGCCCTGCTCCTCACCGCGCCCGACGGCGCCCAAGCCTGCGTCACTCTGTACGGCGCCCACCTGATTTCTTGGCGCGGCGCCGATGGGCGCGAGCGCCTGTTCTGCAGCGCCCAGTCGGCGCTCGATGGCAGCCGCGCGATCCGTGGCGGCGTGCCGGTGATCTTTCCGCAGTTCGCGGAGCGTGGCGAAGGCATGCGCCATGGCTTTGCGCGCGTGAGCAACTGGCGCGTGGCGGATACCGGCGTGGAGAACGGCTGGGCCTTTACCGTGCTGGCGCTGGAGCCGCAGGACCTGGCGCCGGAATACGCCGCCGCCTGGCCGCACGGCTTTGCGCTGGCGCTGCGGGTGGCCATCCATGCCAACGAACTGAGGATGCGCTTTGAAGTGCGCAATGCCGGCCAGGATGCGT
The DNA here is from genome assembly GCF_057801335.1 of Massilia sp. BAP21. Classification (NCBI taxonomy): domain Bacteria; kingdom Pseudomonadati; phylum Pseudomonadota; class Betaproteobacteria; order Burkholderiales; family Oxalobacteraceae; genus Massilia; species Massilia sp. BAP21. Next base: position 2,811,522 of record NZ_CM173596.1, on the reverse strand, counting down.
TTGCGTTCGCGGCGGCCCTGCACACCTATCACCTGGTGGGCGATATCGGGACCGTGCGCATCAACGGCGTCGAGCGCGAGGAACTGGCCATCACGGGCAAGTTCGATCATGTGTATGAAGGCGTCACGCCGCCGCTGGCGCTGATCGATGGTGGCGTGATGCTGACCGTGCGCCAGGAGGGGTTCACCGATGCGGTGGTGTGGAATCCGGGCGCGGACGATGCGGCGGCGCTGTCGGACATGGCGGACGAGGAATACCGGCGCTTCGTGTGCGTCGAGCCGGCCTTGCTGAACGGGCCGACGCTGCAGCCAGGCGAGCGCTGGGTGGGTGAGTACCACGTCAGTTGACGTAGGGTGGACGGGTTTCCCGTCCACCCTACGCATGCCAACGTTCGTTGATCGAGCGGATGCACGAATGCCCAAACAAAAAAGCCGGCTCGCGCCGGCTTTCTTTTAATTCGATTCCTTCACCATCCGCCCTTCGCTTTCCTGCACCGGACGGGCATTGAGCGGATACAGGCGCGAGAACAGGGCCATCTGCGCCGGCGAGGCCGTCATCGGCTGCTTCATCACCAGCCACAGCACGTTCTCGGTGCACGGCGGCGTGGTTTGCGAACCCATGTAGGTGTAATACTCGCGGCGTTCCGGCAGCAGTTCCAGCGGGTCGAGCGGCTCGCTGGACGCCACCTGCTGGTTCTTCTCCAGCGGGATGTTGTTCCACACGGTCTGGATGGTGTCATTCGCCTTGCCGCGCTCGAGCAGCACGGCGACGATGGCCAATTTGCCGCCGGGGCCGCGGTGTTCGAGATGGATCACCATCTCGGTGCCCTTGCCGTTGATCTTTTCTTCCGACGGACGGTGGAAGTGGAACTGCACCAGTTCGTAGCTCTGGTTCCCGATCGTCATGAAGTTGCCACGGCCGACGTTGACCTGCACGGTCTTGCCGTTGTCGACTTCGGTGTAGTCCGAATAACGGTAATTGAAGTCGATCTCATCCAGGTTGAGCTTCATGCCGTCGCGGATGTCGATCGGCGACTGGCGCTTGCCGGCGCCGCACTGCGACCAGGCCGGGTTGATCTTGCCCCAGTTCTCGGGGCCGAACTCGCCTTCGTAGTCCCAGTGGTTGCTGATCTTCGGCGCGGCGGCGGCCACGGCCACGGCGGCGGCTGCGGCGGCCTCCTTCTTGCGCTTGGCTTCGGCAGCCTTTTTCGCCTTGGCGGCGGCGGCCATGCGCGCGGCCTGCTTGGCGCGCATCTCGGCCAGGCGCTCGGCGATGCGCACCGACAGGTCGACTTCGGCATCTTCCTCGCTGGCGGCCGAGATGGCCGAAGCCGCCTTGTCGGCGCTGGCGGCACTGGTCTTGCCCGGCTTGTCAGCCGCTTCCTTGCCCTTCGGCTCCTTGTCGGCAGCGGCCTTGTCGGCCACCGTCTTGTCGGCCGCCCGTGCAATCGCCAGCGCCGCGGCTTTGTCGGCGGCGGCCTTGTCGGCGGCGGCTTTGTCGGCGGCGGGCGCGGCCTTGTCGGCTGCGGGCCTGGCGCTGGCCGGCTTGGCGATGTCGGCCGCGAGCTTCTTGGCCGCGTCCGCTTCCGGCTTGGCGGCGTGGGCAGGCGGTTCGTTGGCGCTTGCGTTGAGCATGACGAGGCTGCAAGCGAACAGGGCGATGAAGTGGCGCATGGGGTGGGTGGAAGTTATCTACCCTTCTTTAACGACGCTTCCGCATGGAAACTTGAGCGATTTTGCCGATTTAAGCGTCGCGCCAAAAGAAAAGCGCCGGACAAATCCGGCGCTTTGATCATTCGAACAAGGAAGTTGCCGATCCAGCTTATCGGCTCAACATCCTGCGGCCGAACTTCCACAAGCCGCCCAGCATCAGCGGCACGAGGGCCGCGCTCACGCCCACCAGCACGATCTCGGTCAGGTGGTCGCGGATGATTGGAATATTGCCGAAGAAGTAGCCGGCAGTTACCAGGCTGGCCACCCACAGCACGGCGCCGGTGATGTTGTACAACTGGAAACGGGTATGGGTCATGTCCGACACGCCGGCCACGAATGGGGCAAAGGTACGCACCACCGGCACGAAGCGCGCCAGGATGATGGTCTTGCCGCCGTGCTTCTCGAAGAAGTCGTGGGTGCGGTGCAAGGCGTCCTTATTGATCCAGCGGTAGTCATGGGTGAACATGCGCTGGCCGACGGCTTCGCCGATGTAGTAATTCAGGGTATTACCTGTGACGGCGGCAATGATCAACAGCGCCATCAGCAGCGGGTAACTCATTTCGCCGGTAGCGCAGAAGGCGCCGGCGATGAAGAGCAGGGTGTCGCCCGGGAAGAAAAACAGGACCACGAGACCGGTCTCGCAGAACACGATGGCAAACAGGACGATGTAGACATACACGCCGTACTGGGCCAGCAGGACGCCCAACGTCTTATCGACATGAAGAATCATGTCGAAAAATTGCATCAGATCCATAATTTTCCTAAACGGTAACGACGCATCATACCATTAGTGAGCCCGCCAAAACCTCTGGCCGGACAAGGGGACTTGTCGCCGCCAACCATTTTTAAGGCAGTGTTAAGTTTCCGAAACATTCAGGTTCAGGTCTACAATTACCTTATATAAACAACAAAGGTGGTGGAGATGAATGCTGGAACGATGACCATTGGCGCGCTGGTGTTGGCGGGCGTCCTGGGAAGCACGGCAGCACTGGCAGCCGATCCAAAACCCTTGCCGCCCAAGGCGAGCGTGGGCGAGATCGTCAAGGAATCGAAGGCGTCCGACTGGCGCCCGCTGGATCTCGACAATACGATTTACATGGACTTGCCGGGCGGCCGCGTGGTCATCGAACTGGCTCCGCCCTTCGCGCCGAACCATGCCGCCAACATCAAGGCCCTGGCGCGCGAGCATTATTTCGACGGCCTGGTCGTCCTGCGTTCGCAAGACAACTTCGTGGTCCAGTGGGGCGACCCGGACGAAAAGAATCCGCGTCCCGTGAAAGACGCGAAGATGAAGCTGAAGGCCGAGTTCACCGCCCCCATCAAGAACGACCGCCACTTCACGCGCCTGAAGGACGTCGACGGCTACGCGCCGCAAGTCGGCCACTCGAACGGCTTCCCGGTCGGGCGCGACCCGAAGAAAGGCGAAACCTGGCTCGCCCACTGCTACGCCATGGTCGGCGTGGGCCGCGACAACGAGGCCGACAGCGGCGGCGGCACCGCGCTGTACGTGGTCACCGGCCAGGCGCCGCGCCATCTGGACCGCAACATCACCGTGGTCGGGCGTGTCGTGTCCGGCATGCCGCTCCTGTCCTCGATGCCGCGCGGCCCGGCGCCGATGGGCTTCTACGACAAGCCGGAGATGCAGGTGCCGATCAAGTCCCTGCGCGTGGCGGCGGACGTGCCGCAGGAAGAGCGCAGCCACTTCGAGGTGATGCGCACCGACAGCGCCACGTACCAGAAAGTGGTGGAAGCCCAGCGCAACCGCGGCGGCCCGTGGAACGTGGTGGCGGCCGGGCACGTCGATCTGTGCAATGCGCCGATCCCGGTGCGTGAAAAAAGCGGCGAGCAAAAATAAGACAACACGGGGACCGGCGATTTCGGCGCGCGATATAATCTGAGCGATGAACGCGCCCGTCCCTACCCACCGCCCCATCCAGCAACTTCCCGACCAGCTGATCTCGCAGATCGCCGCTGGCGAGGTCGTCGAGCGGCCCTCGGCCGTCGTCAAGGAGCTGCTGGAAAACGCGCTGGACGCCGGCGCCACCCAGATCACTGTCCGCCTGGAAGAAGGCGGCGTCAAGCGCATTGCCATCACCGACAACGGCCGCGGCATCGAGCCCGACCAGATGCCGCTCGCCCTGGCGCGCCATGCCACGTCCAAGATCGCCTCGCTGACCGACCTCGAGAACGTGGCCACCCTGGGTTTCCGTGGCGAGGCGCTGGCCTCGATTGCCTCGGTGGCGGCGGTGTCGATCACCTCGCGCACGAAGGACGCGCCGCATGCCTGGGAAATCGTCGGCTCGCACCTGGGCCAGGTTGTGCCCTCTTCCGGCCCGCTCGGCACCACCATCGACGTGCAGGATTTGTATTTCAATACGCCGGCGCGCCGCAAATTCCTGAAATCCGAACAGACCGAGTACGGCCACTGCGCCGAGGTTGTGCGCCGCATCGCGCTGGCGCGGCCCGACGTCTCGTTCAGCCTCACGCATAACGGCCGCACGATCGACCACTGGGCCGTGGGCGAGATGGCCCGGCGCAGCAGCCAGATCCTGGGCAATGATTTCGCCGAGGCGCGCATTGCCATCGACGAAGTCGCCGGCCCCTTGCGCCTGTTCGGCTATGCCGGTTTGCCGACCGCTTCCAAGGCGCGCGCCGACGGCCAGTTCTTCTACGTGAACGGGCGTTTTGTGCGCGACAAGGTGCTGGTGCACGCGGTGCGCGCCGCCTACCAGGACGTGCTGCACGGCGACCGCTTCCCGTCGTACGTGCTGGCGCTCGACCTCGATCCGGCCCTGGTCGACGTCAACGTGCACCCGTCGAAGACCGAAGTGCGCTTCCGCGACAGCCGCGCCGTGCACCAGTTCGTGTTCCACGCGGTACAGCGCGCGCTGGCGCAAACCTCGGCCACGGCGCACGGCAGCGTGCCGGCGCCGCTCACCGCCGCCGAGATCACGCCGACGGCCTCGAACGCTAGCGCCAACTGGCGCCGTCCGCACGAGCAGACCTCGTTCGGCGCGCAACTGGCGCCGACCTTCTCGCCGTCGCCGTATCCGCCGGGCAGCCGCTGGGATGCCCCGGCGACGCAGGGCGTGGCGCAAACCACGGCCAACTACGGCGCGCTGTTTGCCGATAACGAACGCACTGGCGCAGCGGCGTCCTCGGCACCATCGGCGCCGCTGCAGGTGGCGCCGATGCCGGCCGTGTCTAGCGCGCCGAGCAACGACGATTTCCCGCTCGGCTTCGCCCTGGCCCAGCTGCACGGCATCTACATCCTGGCCCAGAACACGCGCGGCCTGGTGCTGGTGGACATGCACGCGGCGCACGAGCGCATCCTGTACGAGCAACTGAAGAACGCGCTCGACGCCCAGGTCGAAGGCCAGGATATGGGGGTGCAGTCGCTGCTGATTCCGGTGACCTTCTTTGCCGATGCGATCGAGGTGGCCACCGCCAACGACCACCAGGACACGCTGAAGGCGCTCGGCTTCGACATCGCCGCCCTGTCGCCGACCACGCTCGCCGTGCGCGCGGTGCCGACGCTGCTGAAGAACGCCGATGCGCAGACGCTGGCGCGCGACGTGCTGCGCGACGTGCGCGAATTCGGCGGCTCGCGCGTGCTGATCGAGCGCAGGAACGAATTGCTCGGCACGCTGGCCTGCCACACGGCGGTGCGCGCCAACCGCATCCTCACCATTCCCGAAATGAACGCGCTGCTGCGCCAGATGGAAAGCACCGAGCGCGCCGACCAGTGCAATCATGGCCGCCCGACCTGGGTCCAGCTCGACATCGCGGCCCTCGACAAACTGTTCCTGCGCGGTCAATAAAGATGGTTCAAGAAGCAAGCAACGCCCGGCCGCTGGCCGTGGCGATCATGGGACCGACCGCGTCGGGCAAGACCGCGGCCGCCCTCGCCATAGCGCCCGAGCGTCCGGTGGAAATCATCTCGGTCGATTCGGCCCTGGTGTACCGCGAGATGGACATCGGCACTGCCAAGCCGACGCCTGAAGAACTGGCGGCCGTGCCGCACCACCTGATCGACATCATCGACCCGCTCGACGCTTATTCGGTGATGCAGTTCAGGAACGATACCCTGCGCCTGGTGGCCGAGATTGCGGCGCGTGGCGCATTACCGTTGCTGGTGGGCGGCACGATGATGTATTTCAAGGGGCTGACCGAGGGCCTGGACGACTTGCCGACGGCCGACGCCGGCGTGCGTGCGCGCCTCGATGCCGAGGCCGCACAGATCGGCTGGCCCGGCATGCACGCCAGGCTGCGTGCGCTCGACCCGGTCACCGCCGAGCGCCTGGCGCCAAACGATGCCCAGCGCATCAACCGCGCGCTGGAGATCATCGAACTGACGGGCAAGCCGATGTCGGAACTGCTGGCGCGGCGTGCAAAGCCGGTGCTGCCCTTCGAGCTGGTGTCGTTTGCGCTGGAGACGCCGGACCGCAGCATCCTGCACAAGCGCATCGCGCAGCGCTTCGAGCAGATGCTGGGCACGTCGGACGACACCGGCATCGTGGCCGAGGTGGCGCGCCTGCGTGCGCGCGGCGATTTGTCGCCGAATTTGCCGTCGATGCGCTGCGTCGGGTATCGCCAATCCTGGGATTACCTGGACGGCAAGATCGACCGCGCCGGCCTGCGCGAGACCGGCATCATCGCCACGCGCCAGCTCGCCAAGCGCCAGCTGACCTGGCTGCGCGCGATGCCGGAGCGGATCGTGGTCGACTTCATGGGACCCGACCCGGCCGGCGCGATGCTGCGCCACCTGGATGGCTTGTCGGATTAGCATTGCCGCGAAAAACGCGCGCTGTTTCGCTGAAGCAGCCTTGACAGAGCGCGTTCCGCCTTGGATAATATCGTTCTCTTTGGTGATATAGCTCAGTTGGTTAGAGCACAGCACTCATAATGCTGGGGTCGGTGGTTCAAGTCCACCTATCACCACCAGGATTCCAAGCGATGGCTTGGCTCATGCGAGTCAAGCCATTTGCTTATCAGCTTTCAGCACGCAGTTTCGGTGATATAGCTCAGTTGGTTAGAGCACAGCACTCATAATGCTGGGGTCGGTGGTTCAAGTCCACCTATCACCACCAGATACGACAAGCCGCCGGTTCGCAAGAATCGGCGGCTTTTTGGTTTATGGGCCGGCTTTTGTTCATGCGGCGGCGTTTTGTTCACGCGACGACGACCGTAGGGTGGGCACGCTGTGCCCACGCGGAAGCCTGCACCGAGTTATCCCCATTTCAATCGCGCAGATGCCATTCGTTAGCGTTTCCAAATGATCATCCGGATACGTTTCGATGGGATTGGGGCGTCGGATGAAACCCTGCTACCTATGCTCATCGTTCCGCGTGGGCACAGCGTGCCTAGCGCGGCCCGGCCCACCCTACGGAAACGTCAGCGCAAAAATCTGGCGCCGGCTGGGCACCATTAAACTTCGGCGTCTTCATCCAACTCGAATTCGCCGCGGCCATAGGCCTCGATCACCGCTTGCGCCTGCTGCAAATAACTCGCCGGCACCAGGATGCGCACGCCGCCCAGGGCTGGGGCTAATAATAGATCGGTTTGCATCAGGTGGGCATCGGCCAGCACTGCCGGAATACCCGATGCTTCCAGGCAGCCCTGCATCAGCGACGCTTCCATCGGTACCAAATAACGGGCGACAATGAACAAATCGCGGCCGGGGATGGCTTCGATTTCCGGATGTGCAGCCAGCCATGCGTCGAGTGCGTGATCCATGGGCTCTCCCCTGCGTTGATGGATGAGCCAATACTACCTTGTCCGGTTTCGGCATGACGCCGGATTGCGTGCTCAGTTCAGCAAACCTGGCAGCGACGACAGCAGGTACAGCGTCACGCCGATCAGGCCGCCGACGATCGTGCCATTTATGCGAATAAATTGTAAATCCTTGCCGATATTCAGTTCGATTTGTTCTGACATCTCGGCACTGTCCCAGTTCTTCACGGTGTCAGCGATATGGCGGGTGAGGAAGACGGCGAATTCCGGTGCCGCGGCGCGCGAGACCAGTTCCAGGTTTTCGTTCAGGGACTGGCGCAGTTGCGGGTCGTCGGCCAGGGTCTGGCCGAGCCAGGCGCCGACGGATTCGATGCGCCCGCGCAGCATCGAGGTCTCGCCCTGCAAATCGCGCTTCAGCCAGTCGCGCAACTCGTTCCAGAGCGAAGCCAGGTAATTGTTCAGCGCTTCGTCGTTCAGCAGGTAATTCTTGATTTCGTCGCTGCGCGCGGCAAAGGCCGGGTCGGCTTTCAGGCGCTCGATGAATTCGGCCGTGAACACGTCGAAGCGCTGGCGCAGCGGGTGGTGCGGATCTTCGCTCACCTTGTTCAGGATGCCGGAAGCCAGGCGCACGGCGATATCCGCGCCTTTGCGGCCAATCAGCTCCGACGGCAGCATCTTTTCGATGAAGGCATATTCCTCCTTCAGCCAGTCGACGATGCCCTGCGAAATATACGATTGGGTTTCTTCGTTATCCAGCAGCCTCGCCAACTGGTGAATACCTTCGTTCAGGAGTTCCTGGTGCCGCCCTCCCCGCGTCAGGCTTTCCAGGATGGTGCCGGCGGATTTGGATAAATCGACACTCTTGACCATCGAATGCACGGCCTTGCGCAGGAAATTTTGTACCGCCGTGTCTTCGGTGAAGTCGAGCATCCAGGATGCGACTTTCACCAGGTATTGCCCCATGCGCTCGGTATTCGCCGGCTTGACCAGCCAGTCGGCCACCTTTTGCGCCGGGTCGTGCTTGCGGATCAGGCCGACGATGGATTCGGTATCGAGGAATTTTTCGCGCACGAACAGCGCGAGGTTATCGGCAATCTTGGCCTTGTTGTTCGGGATGATGTTCGTGTGGCGCGACACCACCGGAATCGGCACGCGCTTGAACAGCGCCACCACGGCAAACCAGTCGGCCAGGGCGCCGACCATCGCCGCTTCGGAAAAGGCCTTCAATAATCCTGTCCACCAGGTCTGCGGCAGGAAAAAGCTCAGCACGAACAGCGCGGCGGCGCCGATGAAAAAGGCCAGCGCCAGCCGTTTCGATTGGTCGAGTTCGCGTTCTTTCGTCATGGTTACGGTAAGTGTTTATTCCGTAGCAATCCTATATGACTTGAAAGGTTTTCAGCTTTTCGATTGCATCGGGCGCGCAGCCCCAGTCGGCCAGCACCTCGGCGCTGTGCTGGCCGGGCGTAGCGGGCGCGGCGCCGGCTTCGGGCACGGTGCGGCTGAAGCGCGGGGCCGGGGCCGGCTGGGTGACGCCGTCGATGTCGATAAAGGCTCCGCGTGCGCGGTTGTGCGGGTGCTGCGGCGCTTCGGCCATGTCGAGCACGGGGGCGACGCAGGCGTCGCTGCCTTCGAGCAGGGTGCACCATTCGTCGCGGGTGCGGGTGGCGAACAGCGCGGCGAATCTGGCCTTCAGCTCGGGCCAGCGTTTCTGGCGCCACTGGTTCGAGAAATCCAGGTCGGTGGCGCCGGTCAGCGCCAGCAGCTGGGCATAGAACTGCGGCTCGATGGCGCCGACGGAGAGGAATTTGCCATCACGGCAGGCGTAGGTGTCGTAAAACGGGGCGCCGCCATCGAGCATGTTGGCGGCGCGCTCGTCGCGCCAGGAGCCGTGGGCGCGCAGGCCGTACATCATTGCACCGAGCAGGGCCGAGCCATCGGTCATGGCGGCGTCGACGACCTGGCCCTCCCCGGAGCTGCGCGCCTCCAGGGCGGCGCAGACCACGCCGAAGGCGAGCATCATGGCGCCACCGCCGAAGTCGCCGACCAGGTTCAGGGGTGGCGCTGGCGGTGAATCCGCGCGGCCCATGGCGTGCAGCATGCCGGACAAGGCGATGTAGTTCAGGTCGTGGCCGGCCGCTTGCGCCAGCGGGCCGGTCTGGCCCCAGCCAGTGATGCGGCCGTAGACCAGCTTCGGGTTGCGTGCGAGACAGGCGTCGGGGCCGAGGCCGAGGCGTTCCATGACGCCGGGGCGGAAGCCTTCAAGCAGGATGTCGGCTTGTTCGAGCAGTGTCAGGACGACTTCTTTCGCTTCGGGGTGCTTCAGGTCGAGGGCGAGAGAGCGGCGGCCGCGGGCCATGACGTCGTATCTGGTGCCGAGCGACGGGAAGGGGCTGGCGGCGCCGGGCGACTGCTTGCGGTCAATGCGGATCACCTCGGCGCCCATGTCGGCCAGCATCATGGCGGCGAAGGGACAGGGGCCGATGCCGACCAGTTCGATGATTTTGATACCGTGGAGGGGACCGGGCATGTGATTAATTTTCGAGTGATCAGACGGTGTACCGCGTGGGCACAAGTGCCCACCCTACGAAAACTACAAGATCCTGTATCTACAAGGAGCGGGCGATGATCTCTTTCATGATCTCGTTGGCGCCGCCGTAGATGCGCTGGACGCGGGCGTCGACGTACATCTGGGCGATCGGGTATTCGAGCATGTAGCCGTAGCCGCCGAACAGCTGCACGCATCCGTCGACCACCTTGCATTGCAAATCCGAGATCCAGTACTTGGCCATCGAGGCGCGTACCGTGTCCATGCGGCCGGCGAGCATGTCTTCGACGCAGCGGTCGATGAAGATGCGCGCCACCGTGGCTTCGGTCTTCATTTCCGCGAGCACGAAGCGGGTGTTCTGCATCTCGATCAGAAGCTGGCCAAAGGCGCGGCGCTCCTTTGCATGCTCCACCGTCAGGTGCAGGGCGCGCTCGATGGCGGCCACGCCGGCCACCCCGATGATGGTGCGCTCGTAGGGCAGCTCGGTCATCAGCTGGGCGAAGCCCCTGCCCTCTTCGCCACCGAGCACGTTCGCCAGCGGCACGTGCGCGTCGTCGAAGAACAGTTCGCAGGTGTCCTGGCCCTTCTGCCCGACTTTTTCCAGGATGCGGCCGACGCGAAAACCCGGATTGTCGCGCGTCTCGAGCAGCATCAGCGAGATGCCTTTCGCGCCGCCGGCCGGGTCGGTCCTGGCCACTACCAGGATCAGGTCGGCCAGGTAGCCGTTCGAGATGAAGGTCTTCGAGCCGTTCAGGCGGTAGCCGTCGGCGCCGCGCACGGCGCCCGTGCGGATGCCTTTCAGGTCCGAGCCGGCGCCCGGTTCCGACATGGCGATCGCGGCCACCATTTCGCCGCTGGCCAGCTTGGGCAGGTAACGGCGCTTTTGTTCCTCGGTGCCCTGGTTGAGCAGGTAGTGGGCGACGATGGCGTGCACGTGCAGGCCGAAGGCCATGTCGCCGGCGTAGCCCAGCTCCTCGAACACCACGGCCATGTGGGCGAAGTTGCCGCCCGCGCCGCCGTATTCCTCGGGGATGTCGGCGGCCAGCAGGCCCATCTCTCCTGCCTTGTGCCACAGGTCGCGGTCGACGTGCTGCTGCTGGCGCCAGCGCTCGCCGTGCGGGGCGATTTCGCTGGCGACGAAACGGCGTACGGCATCGCGGAAGCCATCGAGCTCCGGGTTGGTCCAGGAAGGTACGATCTCCATCATCAGCCCGCGCGGTACATGGTCACGACACAGGCGCCGCCCAGGCCCAGGTTGTGCTGCAAGGCCGTGCGTGCGCCTTCCACCTGGCGCGCGCCGGCGCTGCCGCGCAGTTGCTGGGTCAGCTCGAAGCATTGCGCCAGGCCCGTGGCGCCGAGCGGGTGGCCTTTCGACAGTAGCCCGCCCGAAGGATTGGTGACGACCTTGCCGCCGTAGGTGTTGCCGCCCTCGCGGATGAACTTGTCGGCGCCGCCTTCCGGGCACAGGCCCAGGGCTTCGTAGGTGATCAGTTCGTTGTGGGCGAAGCAGTCGTGCAGCTCGATCACGTCGACGTCGTCGGGGCCGATGCCGGCCTGTTCGTACACTTTGGCGGCGGCTTCACGGCTCATGTCGTAGCCGACCAGGCGCATCATGTCGTTTGCGTCGAAGGTGCTGGCGCGGTCGGTGGTCATGGCCTGGGCCGCGATGTGCACGTCGGCGCGCAGGCCGCGCTTTTTCGCGAAGTCTTCCGAGACCAGCACGGCGGCTGCTGCGCCGCAGGTCGGTGGGCAGGCCATCAGGCGCGTCATCACGCCGGGCCAGATGGCGGGGGCGTCGAGCACGTCCTGGGCCGTGACTTCCTTGCGGAACAGCGCCAGCGGATTGTTGATGGCGTGGCGGCTGGCCTTGGCGCGGATGCGCGCAAAGGCCTCCAGGGGCGTGCCGTACTTTTCCATGTGCGCGAGGCCCGCGCCGCCGAAGTAGCGCAGCGCCAGCGGAATCTCGGGCTTGCCGACCAGGCGGTCGGTGACGGCGTCGAAGTCGTCGAAGGGCGCCGGGCGGTCGGTAAACACCGAGCCGAGGGCACCGGGGCTCATCTGCTCGAAGCCCAGCACCAGTACGCAGTCAAGCGCGCCGCTGGCAATCGCCTGGCGCGCCAGGAACAGGGCCGTGGAGCCGGTCGAGCAGTTGTTGTTGACGTTGACGATGGGGATGCCGGTCATGCCGACGCCGTACAAGGCCTTCTGGCCGCAGGTCGAGTCGCCGTACACGTAGCCGGCGTAGGCCTGCTCGATGTCGTTGTAGTCGATGCCGGCATCCTGCAGGGCGGCGCGGGCGGCCTGTGCGCCCATCTCGTGATATGGCGCGCTGGCGCCGGGCTTGGCGAACGGGATCATCCCGACGCCGGTCACATAAACCTTGCTCATGCTCGTCTCCTGATTGTGTATGGACCTGTGGTCCTTTTCTGTCGTTCGATTATAGACAGATAGCACTGCCGCAGAAGACGTGAATGTCCGAGGCTCCTCTCTATTTTTTCGGCAAGGAAATTGCTACGTCGCTTATACTGCTCCGATTCCACCTTGATAAGGAGCTGTACTGCATGCATCACGAACTCAGTCTGATCACCACCATTGCCGCCGCGCTGGGCTTCGGCCTTCTCTTCGGGATGATCGCCGTCCGCCTGAAGTTACCCGCGCTGGTTGGCTACCTGGCCGCCGGTATCGTCATCGGCCCAGCCACACCAGGCTTCGTTGCCGATGTGTCGCTGGCCTCGCAACTGGCTGAAATCGGGGTGATGCTGCTGATGTTCGGCGTGGGCCTGCACTTCTCGCTGCGCGACCTGCTCGACGTGCGCAGGATCGCCCTGCCTGGCGCGATCCTGCAGATCGCCGTGGCCACCGCGATGGGCATCGGCATGGCCTGGCTGTGGGGCTGGAGCCTGGGGGCGGGCCTGGTGTTCGGCCTGGCGCTGTCGGTGGCCAGTACCGTGGTGCTGCTGCGCGCGCTGGAAAGCCGCGGCATCCTCGATTCCATGAACGGCCGCATCGCGGTCGGCTGGCTGGTGGTCGAAGACCTGGTGACCGTGCTGGTGCTGGTGCTGCTGCCGGCGATCGCCGGCCCGCTCGGCGGCAAGGGCGCCGACGCTGATGTCTCGATCTGGTACGCACTGGGCAAGACCCTGCTGCAGGTCGGCGCCTTTATCGCCTTCATGCTGCTGGTCGGGCGCAAGCTCTTCCCCTGGTTCCTTTGGCGCGTGGCCAAGACCAATTCGCGCGAACTGTTCACGCTGTCGGTGATCGCCGCCGCCGTCGGCATCGCCTACGGTTCGTCGGAACTGTTCGGCGTGTCGTTCGCACTCGGCGCCTTCTTTGCCGGCATGGTGCTGCGCGAGTCCGATCTGTCGCACCGCGCGGCCGAAGAATCGCTGCCGCTGCGCGACGCATTCTCGGTGCTGTTCTTCGTGTCGGTCGGCATGCTGTTCGATCCGATGGTGCTGGTCGACAGCCCGCTGAAGGTGCTGGGCGTGGTCGCCGTCATCATCTTCGGCAAGTCGATCGCGGCGATGCTGCTGGTGCTGGCGCTGCGCTATCCGCTCAATACCGCGATCACGGTCTCGGCCAGCCTGGCGCAGATCGGCGAGTTCTCGTTCATCCTGGCCGCGCTCGGCATTTCGCTGGGCCTGATGCCGCAGGAAGGGCAAAGCCTGATCCTGGCCGGCGCCATTATCTCGATTGCGGTGAACCCCTTGCTGTTCACGGCCATCGAGCCGCTGCAGCGCTGGCTGCGCGCCAATTCCTCCGCGGTGCGCAAGCTCGAATCCTCGCCCGATCCGCTGGCCGAACTGCCCATGACGGTGCCGCACGAGCGCCTCAGCGGCCAGGTGGTGCTGGTCGGTTACGGCCGCGTAGGCCGGCGCATCGCCGACGCGCTCAGCGCGCAGGGCATCCATTACGTGGTGGCCGAGCAGAACCGCGAGATCGTCGACGCGCTGCGCAAGCGCGACCAGCCGGCGGTGGTGGGCAATGCGGCGGAACCGGCGGTGCTGATCCAGGCGCATATTGCGCGCGCGGCGGTGCTGGTGATCGCCACGCCGGACACCTTCCACGTGCGCACCATGATCGAGACGGCCAAGGCGCTCAATCCGACGGTGCGCGTGGTGGTGCGCACGCATAACGAGCAGGAAGCGGAACTGCTGCGCGAGGATACCGGCGGCAAGGTGTTCCTGGGCGAGCACGAGCTGGCGGGGAGCATGACGCGGTATGTGCTCGATACCTTGAAGGATGTGCAGCACGCGCATTAATCAAGAGCGTTAGCGCTTACTGTAGGGTGGGCACTCCGTGCCCACGCGGTTACGTGCCTGGCCTTGCACCTGCGGCGGGGAAGATTCGCCCGCCGGCGTTGCGATGATGTTGGAATACGCCAGTCGAGAGGTTTGCGGCCGTCGCCCACATCACGAGCAGCACCTCACTGCTGCAGTCCGCCGGATACGTGCGTACCGCGTGGGCACGGAGTGTCCACCCTACGTTGGCGTACGCGATTCGTTCACAGTTAACAGGTATTGCACGCCCAAACATCGAACAAAAAGCCCGCTGGCGCATTGCGCTCAGCGGGCTTTTTTCCATTGAAGCCGTAGCTTACGCGGCAACCATCTCGCCGGTCTCCGAGCACAGCTTCAGGTTCGCATGCTTCGGCGCGAACTGCAGCAGGTCCTTGCGCTCTTCCAGCAATTCGAACACGGCGTCCTTCGACAGCACGTACTGGTCGAGCAGCGTGTCCTTGATCGACTCGATCATGGCGCGGTAGTCGCGCATCGCGCCCAGGGTGTAGCTGTACAGTTCGTCGGCCTTTTCTTCCATCTGGCGCAGGGTGTGCTCGCCGCTGGCGTCGTTCTGCAGCTGGCTGTAGTCGATCTTCGAGCGCGAGTACATCGACAGGCGGTTGACCATCAGGTTCAGCATCTTGGTCACTTTCTCGATGTCGTTCTGGGCGCCGACCGAGATGCCGCGGGCGCCGTAGAACAGCTCTTCGGCCGCCATGCCGCCGTACAGGCCGATCACGTCGCGCTCGAGTTCTTCCAGGGTGCGCAGCGACATGTCGTCACCCGACTGCAGCACGTAGCCGAGGGCGCCGATCTTCGACACGGCTTCAGTCGAGATCTTCAGCAGGTGCGACTTTTCCTTCACTTCGTCGAGCGACAGGCCGGCGCGCAGGTGCGGGTCGATCTGCATGAAGAAGTGGCCCAGTTCGTGCAGGGCGATGCGCTCGCGTTGCTTGTGCTTCTCGGCGGTGGTGGCGCGATCGGTCAGGCCGATGGTGGCGCGCTCGTAGGCACGGAACAGCAAATCGGTGTTGATGATCGTCTTTTCCTGGATCGACAGCATCGATGCACGCTCGACCACGGTTTCCAGCAGCGCCGGGCTCAGGTTCTGCGTGATTTCCGCCACCTGGTCCAGGTCGAGGTCGTCGTAGTCGACCAGGCCCGCCTTTTTACGCGCCAGGAAGCTCTTCAGCAGTTCGCGGCGTTCCATCTTGTTCGGCAGGCGGAAGTTGATCTTCACCGAGAAGCGGCGCAGCATCGCTTCGTCCATCTCGGTCGAGGCATCGTCGAAGTTCGAGGCGACGACCCAGATCACGCCCTGGCCCTTGTCGCTCTTCACGCCGTCCAGCAGGCCGAGCAGGGTATTGGCGGTGTCGTCTTCCCATTTCTTTTCGCTGCGGCCGCGCGGCATGAACAGGCTTTGCGCTTCGTCCAGGAAGATGATGCACTTGCCCTTGGCGCAGGCCTTGCGGTACAGGGCGTTCAGGGCTTTCGAGCCGCCGCCGACGTAACCCGATTCCAGCGCCGAACCCGAGGCCGAGATCAGCGGCATGTTCAGGCGCTTGGCCAGGTAGCCGACCAGCTTGGTCTTACCCGTACCGGCAGGACCGGTCAGCATCACGTTGAAGGGCTTGTCGATGTTGTGCGAAGCGTATTCGTCGCGGTTGCGGATCATGTCTTCCAGGTGCAGCACTTCCTGCTTGATGTCGTCCATGCCGATCAGGTCGTCCATGCTGCCCTTCAGCTTGTCCGGGGTGATCATGGTCGAGCTCGCACCCATGCCCGGGATGCCGAACTTCAGGCAATACACGATCAGGAGCAGCAGCACGATCTCGAAGGCGTGGCGCTTCAGGAAGTCGACGGCGTGGGCGCCGGCCGAGCCTTCTTCTTCGAGCACGGCCTTGTGCGAGGCCAGGTAGTCGTCCTTGGCGATCGAATACGGAATGGCGTTCTTCAGCAGGACTTCGCGCTCCAGGCTCAGGTGCGAGGTGCTCGGCACCTTGACCACGTGCAGCTCGGGCGCCCCCTTGAACTTGAACACGTAGCGCGGCGACTCCGACAGCGGCTTGGCCACCATCAGGTAATCGAGCTTGTCCTTTTGCGTGGCCAGGCGCGTGATCTCGGAAATGTCCTGCGAGTGGACGACCGGGCTAGGGTCTTGCGGCTTGTCCGCCGACCAGATCGCCACGCCAGCGATCGCCCCCAGCATCACGGCGGCGGCAATGCGCACGTACACGTTCTTGAAAGCGATCTGGAGTCGGGCAAAGTTGGGCATATTCGGTACTCTAGAAATGTATTGTGCGCGTGATGCAACAGTGCGTGAAGCGGAGGCGGCCTTCCGGGGTGCGCTTGTCGGAATGGCGGCGGCGTATTCAGGCGCCGCATGGAGTCGAACTGATAAGCATTCGACATCTTTTTGATGCCGATAGGCAACAGGGATAGGGAAACTATACCCGCAAAGAAAACCGAGATGTATACGCCTGGCTTAAATTTTTTTGATCAAGGGCATAGCTGGAAACGCTGACAAGCCATTTCGTTATGAGCCTGTCAAAAGTATCGTCAAAGCGTCTATCCATTGCTGCAAGAGCTTGCATTGGTTTTAACCGTTTATACGCAAAGTCTTGGTTTCTTGATATGCGCTGTCCTGGAGGGTGTCGCATTTCTTTAACATGACGAAGCAGCATGCCGGTTCTACGGCGCGCCGTTGGCCATTCGCCGTGAGCCCTGATGCGCCGCGCTGTACCTGCGTATCGAACGCGAATCGGCATCCAATCCGGCGCGAATCGAACGCCAATCAAACGTGAACGTGTCAGCGGTTTTTGTTATGCTTTTTGAGGAGCTTCACGGTCAGCCCTGCTCCCCGTAAGGCGTTTGTACCCAGCAATATCTGCAAGGAAGGGAACAATCGTGAACAGATTCTTATTTGCCTTAATGCTGGGCCTGATGGCCGGAAGTGCGGCGCAAGCCGCCGTCATCGACCTGACGCCCGCGCCGCATGCCGGCGCCACGGTGCACCCGCCCCAGGTGTCGAACCTGGCGCCTGCGCCGCGTTTCGAGCCTGTCGTCCCGCCCTCTCACATGTCGGAACTGCCGGAGCCGGAAGTGTTCGCCATGATGCTGGTCGGCCTGGTGCTGCTCGGCTATCGGGCACGGCGCCGCGACAGCAACGAGAAGTTCAAATAACGCCGTCAATAAAGCCTTTACAAGGCGGATCTCAGGCGCCGCTGGCCGGCGCCGCTTCCGTGCAGAGCGCATACAGCTTGCACAGCGTGTTCCAGTTGCGCGAGGTGGTCGTGTCGCCCAGTTGCTTGCCGAGCGCCGCGGCGCAAGGGCTGTCGAGCACGCCATCCGGGCACCACACATAGGCGGCGCGCTGGCCGATGGCCAGGGCGCCCTCGCCCCAGTCACGTTCGCACAGGGGCGCGATCGCCGCGCGTGCGGCGGCATCCGGCAGCACGAAGACCAGCAGGCGCGCATGGTCTGTGGCCAGCGGCAGCAGGGTGTTTTCCGCCAGCACGGCGGCCAGGTCTTCGCCGGCCAGCACCATCACGCGCGCCGCCACGCCGAGCTTGACGACCATCGCTTCCTCGATAGCGGCCGCGGCGGCAAGGGAGTCGATGTCGCCGGCGCCGAACACGATGTTCCCGCTGTTGAGCAGGCTGCGCACGTCGGTATAGCCGAGGTCGGCCACCAGGGTGCGCAGGTCGGCCATGGCCACGCGCTTGGCGCGGCCTACGTTGATGCCGCGTAACAGGGCAATGTAGCGTTTACTGGTCATGCGGGCATGCTACCGCCGTTCGGGCCGGGCGGCACCATTTTTATTTCAGCAGACCTCGGCGCGCAGTGCGGCCCGCACGGCGCCGGGACAGCGCGGGAATACCGCATCCAGGACCTGCCTGCCTGGGCTGCCCAATCGCCCGGTCATGCACGGGACGCGCAAAAACACCGGCCTGCCCTGATGGGCGCCGGAAAATGTCGAGACTGGGAAAAACAATGCGTCCGGAAAGGACGAGGAGGAAAGCTGGCAGCGTGCGCGGCGCTTAGCGCGCCGGGCAGCTGCCGCGCATCACCGGTGGCACGGCAGTAGAATCTGCCATGCCGCCGGTATCAGTGCGCATAATTACCGGTCGACGGCGACGCTTCGTTGCCTTGCGATTGCTGCTGTTGCTGTTGCTGCTGGGCTGCCGCTGCGGCCTGCGCTGCCTTCTCTTCTGGCTTCGGACGGCCCTGGGCGTCGGACAGGCGGTATTTGGTACGGCGGTCGCCCATCAGGTCGCGCAGGTCGCGGATGCTCATGCCGGTGACTTCGTGCATGCGGATCAGCAGCGAAGCGCCAACTGGCAGGCGGTGGTGACGGATCTTGCTGATGACCGGCGGGGCCACTTCCAACATGCGCGACAGCGCAGCGTCGTTTTTCAGTTGCATCTTGCCCAGCAGGATGTCGAGCAGATGGTTAGGGTTGTAGCTTTCCTGTGAAGACAAAGCATGATGTGCCATGATTTTTACCTCGTGAGTGTAGTTTAAAATAGTTCTTTACGAACTTTGTAAAGACTGTGCTTCGGTCAACATAAGTTCCCGAACACGCTCTTGAGCCAACATTCAGAACCAGTCTGCAGACCCAATCTGAATCTTCACTTAAGAAACATGCCGGCGCGCATGCGCTCTGCTTAACACTCCCCCAAACGCACTTGTCTTTCAAACAAATTATCAGACCCGTACCGTATTTGAACATCCGTCCTGAGCACATGAGTCATTGTTGGAAATCAAGCTATCGTGCGGAAAGCTTGTCACATAAGCATTTCAACACATGGGGATAATTTGTGGCGCACGCAAGAGATTTCTTCCGTTAATTTGTGTGAAAGAATTCGAGCCGAACGTATTGATTTACAACAGGAAATATCCTGAGCAAACCCTGACTCTGCCTTGCCTTTCGCGTTTTGATTCCTCAGCGCAATTTAACAATCTGGATAGATTGGCAACGTGATTTATTCAGGCAATAAGTGATTCTTAGTAGCATTCATTCCACCCTCCCCGCACGCCGCTTTTCGGCTGCAAACAGGGTTTTACGGTAAACTCGCTTGACGCTTTGTCAAAGCGCAAGCATTTCTTTTAACGAAGCATTCCATGCAGAAAAAAGTATTTATCAAGACCTTCGGTTGCCAGATGAACGAGTACGACTCGGACAAAATGGCAGACGTGCTCGGCGCGTCCGATGGTCTCGTGCGCACCGATAAACCGGACGACGCCGACGTCATCCTGTTCAATACCTGCTCGGTGCGCGAAAAGGCGCAGGAAAAAGTGTTTTCCGACCTCGGCCGCCTGCGCGAACTGAAGCGCCAGCGTCCCGACCTGATCATTGGCGTCGGCGGCTGCGTGGCATCGCAGGAAGGCCAGGCCATCGTCAAGCGCGCCCCGCACGTCGACATGGTGTTCGGCCCGCAAACCCTGCACCGCCTGCCGCAGATGATCCGCGAGCGCCGCAGCAGCGGCACGGCCCAGGTCGACATCAGCTTCCCGGAAATCGAAAAGTTCGACCACCTGCCTCCAGCCAAGGTCGAAGGCCCGGTCGCCTATGTGTCGATCATGGAAGGTTGCAGCAAATACTGCAGCTATTGCGTCGTGCCCTACACCCGCGGCGAGGAAGTCTCGCGCCGCTTCGAGGACGTGCTGACCGAAGTCGCCGGCCTGGCTGCCCAGGGCGTAAAGGAAATCATGCTGCTGGGCCAGAACGTGAATGCCTACCGCGGCGCCATGGAAGGCGGCGACACGGCCGACTTTGCCCTGCTGCTCGAATACATTGCCGATATTCCCGGCATCGAGCGCCTGCGCTTCGTCACCAGCCACCCGAAGGAATTCACCCAGCGCCTGATCGACGCCTTTGCCAAGATCCCGCAACTGGTCAACCACCTTTATTTACCGGTGCAGCACGGTTCAGACCGCATCCTGCAAGCCATGAAGCGCGGCTACACCGGGCTGGAATACAAGAGCATCATCCGCCGCATCCGTGCGGTGCGTCCGGACATCACCATTTCATCGGACTTCATCGTCGGCTTCCCCGGCGAAACTGATGCCGATTTCGAGGCCATGATGAAGCTGGTGCAGGACGTCGGCTTCGACAATAGTTTCAGTTTCATCTTCAGCAAGCGCCCCGGCACCCCGGCCGCCAACCTCGAAGACGACACCCCGCACGAGGTCAAGCTGGCGCGCCTGCAGCGCCTGCAGGCCCAGATCGACGCGAACACCCGCAAGCTCAGCGCCGCCATGGTCGGCACCGTCCAGCGCATCCTGGTCGAAGGACCGTCCAAGCGCGACCCGAGCGAACTGCAGGGCCGCGCCGAAAACAACCGCGTCATTTATTTCGCCCCGGGCGCTTCCGGCGACGCACTGGTCGGCCAGCTGGTCGACCTGCGCGTGACCGAAACCCTGGATTATTCCCTGCGCGGCGAACTCGTCGCCAATCTCGATACGATTGCCAAAGCCAGTTGAAAACCTCTCCTACCCAGCCTTCGTACTTCATTCCCGAGCCGCTCGATAACACCCGGCTTGCCCACCTGTGCGGTCCGCTCGACGAAAACCTGCGCCAGATCGGCGCAGCGCTGGACGTGACCATTTTCCGCCGCGGCGAGAAATTCATCGTCACCGGCACGAACGCCGAACGCGCGGTCGAATTGCTCGAACGCTTCTATGCGGTGGCGAACAAGGTCGTGCCGATCGAGGAAGTGCAGCTGGCCCTGGTGGAACAGCGCGCCGGTCTGCGTCCGACGATCGAAGGCGCCAAGCCGGCGGAAGCCCCCGCCGACGCCGAACCGGAACGCGATGAAGAAAACCTGGAACTGGTCAGCCCGACCCTGAAGACCCGCCGCAGCGACTTGCGCGGCCGCACGCCGCACCAGATCCAGTACCTGCGCGCCGTGCTCGAGCACGACATCAGCTTCGGCATCGGCCCGGCCGGCACCGGCAAGACCTACCTGGCCGTGGCCTGCGCGGTCGATGCGCTGGAACGCGATGCGGTGAAACGCATCATCCTGACGCGCCCGGCGGTGGAAGCCGGCGAGCGCCTCGGCTTTTTGCCGGGCGACATGAGCCAGAAGGTCGACCCTTACCTGCGCCCGCTGTACGACGCTTTATATGACCTGCTCGGTTTCGACCGCACGCAAAAGCTGTTCGAAAAGCAGGTGATCGAGATCGCGCCGCTGGCCTACATGCGCGGCCGCACGCTGAACCACGCCTTCGTGATCCTGGACGAAGCCCAGAACACGACGGTCGAGCAGATGAAGATGTTCCTCACGCGTATCGGCTTCGGCAGCAAGGCCGTGGTCACCGGCGACGTGACCCAGGTCGATTTGCACAAGACCCAGCGCTCGGGCCTGGTCGACGCCATGCACGTGCTGCGCGACGTGCGCGGCATCGCCTTCTCCCAGTTCTCCAGCGCCGACGTGGTGCGCCACCCGCTGGTGGGCCGCATCGTCGACGCCTACGACAAAGCCAGCGAAGTCCAGGAACTGGGCGCGCTCCCTAAAACCACGACTGCCCGCAATGCAAGAAAAAAACCATAATCTCGAACTCGACGTCCAGTACCCGGACGCGCGCCTGGAAACCACGATCACCCCGGAGATGGTGGAACGCTGGGTGCGCCCTGCCCTGCTGGGCCCGGCCGAACTGGCGATCCGCTTCGTCGACGCCGCCGAAGGGCAAACCCTGAACCGCGACTACCGCGGCAAGGACTACGCCACCAACGTGCTGACCTTTGCCTATAACGAAGGCGAGGAACTGGCCGAGGACGAGCCGGTGCAGGCCGACATCGTGCTGTGCACCGACGTCTTGCAGCGCGAAGCCGACGAGCAGAAGAAAACGCTGGAAGAACACGCAGCGCACCTGGTGGTGCACGGCGTGCTGCATGCCCAAGGCTACGACCATGAGCATGACGAAGAAGCGGAAGAGATGGAACAGTTCGAGCGCGACGTGATGGAAGCGCTGGGCTATCCGGATCCGTACGCGGAGAAGTGATCGGGGTTTGTAGGGTGGGCTCTTGAGCCCACGCGGACGCACCGGTAGCGGTCCATTGCCATATCCATCACCCGGCAAGCGATGAGACCGCGTGGGCACAAGTGCCCACCCTACAACTACAACGGCGGTTCACAACACGCATGCACCGCCGTTCCCACCTTACGCCTTCAACTGCTCCCCCACCGGCAACTTCCGAATCCGCTTCCCGGTCGCCGCAAACACCGCATTCGTCAACGCCGGCGCAATCCCTGCTGTCCCCGGCTCGCCGATCCCGCCCGGTTCGTCCCGGCTGTTCACGATGTGCACCTCGACCACCGGCGCCTCGTTGATACGCATCATGCGGTAATCGCCAAAGTTGGTCTGCTGCACCCGCCCCTTGTCTAGCGTGATCTCGTTCCACAACGCCGCCGACGCCCCGAACACGATTCCGCCCTCCATCTGCGCGATGATCCCGTCCGGGTTGATCGCCTGCCCGCAATCGACCGCGCACACGACCCGGTGCACGCGCACGTCGCCGTCCGGCCCCACCGACACCTCGGCCACCTGCGCCATGTAGCTACCGAAGGCAAACTGCGTCGACACGCCACGCCCGACCTTGCGCCCGGCAATCGGTTTCAGCGGCTTGCCCCAGCCCGCCTTCTCCGCCGCCAGGTTCAGCACACCCAGCGTGCGTGGCGATTTCTCCAGCAAGGCGCGCCGGAACGCCACCGGGTCCTGCTTCGCCGCTCCTGCCAGCTCGTCGATGAAACTCTCGACCACGAACACGTTATGGGTCGGCCCCACGCCGCGCCAGAAAGCCGTCGGCACGCCCGGCGGTTCATGGCGCACGTATTCCACGCGCATCGCCGGAATCGCATACTGCAAATCGGCCGCGCCTTCCACCGCATCCGGATCGACGCCGTTCTTCACCGCCGGCGGCGCAAAGCGCGCCATGATCGAGGAACCGGTCACGCGGTGGAACCAGGCCGCAGGTTTACCCTTGTCGTCGAGGCGCGCCGCCAGCCGGTCCACATAATAAGGACGGTACATGTCGTGCTGGATATCTTCCTCGCGGGTCCAGATGAATTTTACCGGCCCCTTGGCCAGCTTGGCGAACGACACCGCCTGGATCACGTAATCGACTTCCAGCCGGCGCCCGAAGCCGCCGCCAATATAGTAGTTATGCACCTTCACCTTCTCGACCGGCAGCCCGGACACCTTGGCCGCCGCGCCCTGGGCCAGGGCCGGCACCTGGGTGCCGACCCAGAGGTCGCAGCCATCGGCGCGCAAGTCCACGGTGCAATTGATCGGCTCCATGGTCGCATGGGCCAGGAAGGGCAGTTCGTAGACGGCTTCGATCTTGCGTCCGCCGCCTTCGTCATTCAACACCTTCAGCGCATTGCCTTCGTCGCGCGCCACCGCGCCTTCACCCTGCGACACCTTCAGCATGTCGGCCACGATGCCCTGCAAGGCCACCGCGGCATGCGCGCCATCCTCGAAACGCGGGGCAGCCGCCGCCAGGCCCTGCTTCGCGGCCCAGAAGTGGTCCGCCACCACGGCCACCGCTCCCTCCAGGCGCAGCACCTGGCGCACGCCCTTCACGGCCAGCGCCTTTTGCTCGTCCACGGCCACCAGCTTGCCGCCGGTCACCGGCGAGGCGGCGACGGCGGCAATCCCCATGTTCGGCAAGCGCGCATCGATGCCGAACTGGGCCGTGCCATTCACCTTGGCCGGAGAATCCAGGCGGCGCATGGCCTTGCCGATCAACACGAACTGCTCGGGGTCCTTCAGCTTGACGTTCTTCGGCAGCGTCAGCGTCGAGGCCGCATCGACCAGTTCGCCGAAGTGGGCCGAGCGCCCCGACGCCTGGTGGCGCACCGTGCCGGCCACTACCTGCAAGTCGGCGGTGTCGACATCCCATTGCTTGGCCGCCGCCTGCACCAGCACCGCGCGCACCATGGCGCCGGCTTCGCGCAGCGGCCGCCAGGCGCCGCGCACCGAGGTCGAGCCGCCGGTTACCTGGCCGCCCAGCAGCGGGTCGGCATACAGCTCGTTGTTGGCCGGCGCCTGCTCCAGCTTCACCTTGGCCAAATCGGCGCCCAGCTCCTCGGCCAGCAGCATCGGCATCGAAGTAAAGGTGCCCTGCCCCATTTCCACCTTGTGGATGTTGAGGGTCACGATGCCGTCGCGGTCGATGCGTATAAAGGCGTCGCGCGCCAGCCCGGCCGGGGTATCGGAGTGTTTGGTGGAAGCCTGGCCCACGGCTTTTTCCGGCGGCGCTTCCTTGCGGTCGTCTTCCTTGTTGCAGCCGAACAGCGAAAAGCCGAACAGCAACCCGCCGCCGGCCGTGGCGCCGAGCTGCATGAAACGGCGGCGCGAAGCCAGGATGCTTTGTTCTTTTTTGACTTGGCTCATGTGCGCTCCTTATTTGGCGGCCGCGATCTTGATCGCGTGGCGGATGCGTCCATAGGTGCCGCAGCGGCAGATATTCCCGCTCATGGCATTGTCGATGTCGCTGTCGCTCGGCTTCGGCGTGGCTTTCAGCAAGGCCGTGGCCGACATGATCTGGCCCGACTGGCAGTAGCCGCACTGGACCACGTCAATCTGGCGCCAGGCATCCTGCACCTTGGCGCCGACCGGGTCGTTGCCGACCGCCTCGATGGTGACGATCTGCTTGCCCACCGCGGCGGAGACCGGCGTGATGCAGGAACGGATGGCCTGGCCGTCGAGGTGGACGGTGCAGGCGCCGCACAGGGCGACGCCGCAGCCGAACTTGGTGCCGGTGAGGCCGGCGACGTCGCGCAGGGCCCACAGCAGGGGCATGTCGTCGGGCACGTCGAGGGTGGTGGTGTTGCCGTTGATGGTCAGGGCTGGCATGGGCGCTCCTTTTATAATTTGAACAAGCACTATATGCCATGTGCAGCAGTCTTGCTGGAGAAGTCCAGAGAACGGCGGAGCGAGCACACGGCTGCGCAAAATTCAGGCAAGCCCGCTTTTGGTGTATGCTTATGCCCATCGCAACAACGGCTTCACGCCAACTATGCCCGAGTATCCCAGTGACGTCCGATCGGACGCCAAACCCCACCGGTCGCTCTTCGAACGACTGACCGCACTCATCTCCCCTGAGCCAGAAAATCGCACCGAGCTGCTCGAAGTGCTGCACGAAGCACACGAGCGCAAGCTAATCGACGCCGACGCCCTGTCGATGATCGAAGGCGTGTTCCAGGTCTCGGACCTGTCGGCACGCGACATCATGGTGCCACGTTCCCAAATGGACGTGATCGACATCACCGACCCGATCGAGGAATGGCTGCCGATCGTGCTGGAAACCCAGCACTCGCGCTTCCCCGCCATCGAAGGCGAGCGCGACAAGGTCGTCGGCATCCTGCTGGCCAAGGACTTGCTGCGTTATTACACCGAGAAAACCTTCGACGTGCGCGCCATGCTGCGCCCGGCGATCTTCATCCCGGAATCGAAACGCCTGAACGTGCTGCTGCGCGACTTCCGCGCCAACCACAACCACATGGCCATCGTCGTCGACGAGTACAGCGGCGTGGCCGGCCTCATCACCATCGAGGACGTGCTGGAGCAGATCGTCGGCGACATCGAGGACGAATACGATTTCGACGAGGAAGAAGACAATGTCCTGTCGATCAAGGAAGGCCAGCAAGGCCCGCGCTGGCGCGTGAAAGCGCTGACCGAGATCGAACAGTTCAACGACGAAATCGGCGCCGACCTGCCGGCCGACGACGCCGACACCATCGGCGGCTTCGTGGCCAGCCACCTCGGCCGCATGCCGCACAAGGGTGAAGAGTTCACCCTGGGCAACCTGCAATTCGAGGTGCTACGCGCCGACGCCCGCCAGATCCACGTGCTGCTGGTCGAAAAACTGCCGCCGTCCCTGCACAAAGACGACGACGACTGATGCTGCTGCGTCGCCGCTCTGCCCCGGCCACGCCGGCTAATCCCGCTGCGCGCGGGACGAAGCCGTCCGCGGCTTCCCTGGTCGTGGCCGCCCTTGCCGGCGGCGCTTCCCTGTTCTCCTTCGAGCCCTTCGGCTGGTGGCCGATCCAGTTCATTCTGCTAGGCTGGCTGTTCTACCAGGTTGGCCTGGGCAGCTCGGTCAAGCGCGCCACCCTGCTCGGCTGGGCCTTCGGCTTCGGCTGGTCGGTCGGCGCCATGTTCTGGCTGTACACCTTCATGACCCGCTTCGCCCATTTGCCGGGCATCCTCGGCGTGATCGGCGTGGTCTTGCTCGGCCTTTACATGGGCCTGTTCGGCGCATTTGCCACGGGTATTTCGGCCTGGCTGCGCCAGCGCTGGTCGCTGCCGATCTCGGCTTTCGTGCTGCTGGTGCTGCCGGTGGCCTGGGGCGTGTCGGAATGGATGCGCGGCTGGGTGTTCACCGGCTTCCCATGGTCGGTGTCGGGCTATGCCCACGACGCCTCGCCGCTGGCCGGCTACGCACCGCTGATCGGCGTGTACGGCATCGGCGTGGTCGTCGCCCTGTGCGCTGGCTGCCTGGTGATGCTGACCCAGCGCGCGCGCGTGCCCGCCATCGCCCTGCTGGCGATCGTGATGGCGGCCGGCGCCGGTTTGCGCACCGTGGAATGGACCCAGGTCACCGGCAACCCGCTCACCGTGCGCCTGCTGCAAGGGAATATCCCGCAAGACCAGAAGTTCGACTACGCCTTCCTCACCAGCATCCTGCAGCGCTACCACGGCATGATCACGGCCGCGCCGGCCGACCTGATTGCGACGCCGGAAACCGCGGTGCCGGTGTTCCGCCACCAGCTCGACCCGGGCTACCTGAACAGCCTGCAGAGTTTTGCCACTTCCAGCGGCAGCACGCTCGCCATCGGCATGCCGCTGCTCGATGGGCCGCAGCAGTATGCCAACAGCGTGGTCACGGTCGGCCCGGCGCCATCGGCGCAGTCCTACCGCTACGACAAGGCCCACCTGGTCCCCTTCGGCGAATTCATCCCGCCCGGCTTCCGCTGGTTCACCGACATGCTGAACCTGCCGCTGAACGACGCCACCCGCGGCAAGGCGCTGCAGGCGCCGTTCGCGGTGAAGGACCAATTGGTGCTGCCGAACATCTGCTACGAAGACGTATTCGGCGAAGAGATCGCGTATCAACTGCGCGCGGCGCCGCGTCCGGCGACGATGCTGCTGAACATGTCGAATTTGTCCTGGTACGGCCAGTCGAGCGCAGTGCCCCAGCACTTGCAGATCTCGCGCATGCGCACCCTGGAAACTGGCCGCCCGATGCTGCGCGCGACCAACGACGGCGCCACCGCCGTGATCGACCACCGCGGCCAGGTGACCCACCTGCTGCCCTTCTACACCGAAGGCACGCTCACGGCCACCGTGCGCGGCACGACCGGCATGACGCCCTTCATCCGCTTCGGCAACCTGGGTTTCCTGACGCTTGGCGCCCTGGCGCTGGCCGGCGCCTGGTTCGCCGGGCGACATTACCGACAGAAAAAGGCCAATCCCGTATAGATGAGTCGAATCCGGCCCCAGAAGGCCGGTAAAACCCGCTAGAATTGGTCATTTGGCAAACTTACCGTGACCGCGGCTTCGACGTCTGCGGCGCCCCATCGAGATGCTCACATTCCAACAAATCATCCTGACCTTGCAAACCTACTGGGACAAGCAAGGTTGCGCCCTGCTCCAGCCGTATGACATGGAAGTCGGCGCCGGCACCTTCCATACCGGCACTTTCTTGCGCGCGATCGGCCCCGAGCCCTGGCGCGCCGCCTACGTGCAGCCTTCGCGCCGCCCGAAAGACGGCCGCTACGGCGAAAACCCGAACCGCCTGCAGCACTATTACCAGTACCAGGTGGTCCTGAAGCCGGCGCCGGAAAACATCCTCGACCTCTACCTCGGCTCGCTCGAAGCCCTGGGCCTGGATCTGAAGAAGAACGACGTGCGCTTCGTCGAGGACGATTGGGAAAGCCCGACCCTGGGCGCCTGGGGCCTGGGCTGGGAAGTCTGGCTGAACGGCATGGAAGTCACCCAGTTCACCTATTTCCAGCAAGTCGGCGGGCTCGATTGCAAGCCGGTGCTGGGCGAGATCACCTACGGCATCGAACGCCTGGCGATGTACCTGCAGGGCGTGGAAAACGTCTACGACCTGGTCTGGACGGAATGGGAAGAGAATGGCGTGAAGAAGACGCTGTCGTACGGCGACGTCTTCCACCAGAACGAAGTCGAGCAGTCGACCTACAACTTCGAGCACGCGAACACCGAGCTGCTGTTCCAGGCCTTCGCCAACCACGAATCCGAAGCCAAGCGCCTGATCGAACTGGAACTGACCCTGCCGGCCTATGAGCAGATCATGAAGGCCTCGCACAGCTTCAACATGCTGGACGCGCGCGGCGCCATCTCGGTGACCGAACGCGCCGCCTACATCGGCCGCGTGCGCACCCTGTCGCGCCTGGTGGCACAGGCCTACTACGATTCGCGCGAGAAGCTCGGCTTCCCGATGGCGCCTGGCGCCTCCAAGCTTGCCGCCTGATCGTCGACCAGATAAGAACATGAATATGAACCAGACTCTCCTCGTCGAAATCCAGACCGAAGAACTGCCGCCGAAGGCGCTCGTCAAGCTCGGCGCCGCCTTTGCCAACGGCATCGCGAATGGCCTGAAGGCGCGCGACTTCCTGGAAGGCGACTCCCTCGTCACCGCCCACGCCACCCCGCGCCGCCTGGCCGTCAGCATCACCAACGTGCGTGCCACCTCGCCCGACAAATCGATCCGCGAAAAGGTGCTGCCGGTCTCGGTGGCCCTGGACAAGGAAGGCAACCCGAGCGCCCCGCTGGCCAAGAAGCTGGCTGCCCTCGGCTTCCCCGACCTGCAGATCAGCGACCTCGAACGCGCCCAGGACGGCAAGGCCGAATCCTTCTTCTACACCTACACCGCGAGCGGCAGCGCGCTGGCTGGCGCCCTGCAGGACGTGCTGCAGGAAACCGTCGCCAAGCTGCCGATCCCGAAGGTCATGAGTTACCAGCGTCCGGACGGCGCCACCGTGCAATTCGTGCGTCCGGTACACCTGCTGCTGGCCCTGCACGGCGACCAGGTACTGCCCCTGAACCTGCTCGGCCTGGAAGCCGGCCGCGTCACCATGGGCCACCGCTTCCTGTCGCATGGCGGCCAGATCACGGTGCCGCACGCCGACCAGTACGCAAGCGTGCTGGAAAGCGAAGGCAAGGTCCTGTCCAGCGCCGAAGCGCGCAAGGAAAGCATCCGCACCCAGCTGCTGGAAAAAGCGGCCGGTGACCAGGTCTTGATGCCGGAATCGCTGCTCGATGAAGTGGCGGCCCTGGTCGAATGGCCTGTCGTCTATGAATGCAAGTTCGAGGACGAATTCCTGGCCGTGCCGCAGGAATGCCTGATCCTGACCATGCAGACCAACCAGAAATACTTCGCCCTGACCGACGCTGCTGGCCGCCTGCGCTCGCGCTTCCTGATCGTGTCGAACATCGCGACCGATGAGCCGTCGGCCATCGTCGGCGGCAACGAGCGTGTCGTGCGTCCGCGCCTGTCCGACGCCAAGTTCTTCTTCGAGCAGGACAAGAAGAAGACCCTGGAATCGCGCCTGCCGCTGCTGGCCAACGTGGTCTACCACAACAAGCTGGGCACCCAGGCCGAGCGTACCGCGCGCGTGACGCGCCTGGCCGGCGCGATTGCCAAGCGCCTCGGCTACGACGTGCAGCTGGCCGAGCGCGGCGCCCAATTGGCCAAGGCCGACCTGCTGACCGACATGGTCGGCGAGTTCCCTGAGCTGCAAGGCATCATGGGCACCTACTACGCGCGCCACGACGGGGAGCACGAGGAAGTCGCCCTGGCCGCGTCCGAACACTACCAGCCGCGCTTTGCCGGCGACGCCCTGCCGACCACGAACACCGGCCTGGCAGTCGCCCTGGCCGACAAGCTGGAAACCCTGGTCGGCATCTGGGCCATCGGCCTGCAGCCGACTGGCGAGAAGGACCCGTTCGCACTGCGCCGCCACGCCCTGGGCGTGATGCGCATGCTGGTCGAGAAGCGCCTGCCGCTGTCGCTGTCCGAGCTGCTGGCTGATGCTGCATCGGTCTTCGAAGGCCAGGCTGCGTTCAAGGACCCGACCGCCGAAGTCAAAGCCTTCATGCTGGATCGCCTGCGCGGCATGCTGCGCGAGCGCGGCTTCACGCCGAACGAAGTCGAGGCCGTGCTGGCCCAGAACCCCGACCGCGTCGACGACGTGGTGCAGCGCCTGGAAGCGGTGCAGGCATTCGCCGCCCTGCCGGAGTCCGCCTCGCTGGCCGCCGCCAACAAGCGCATCACCAACATCCTCAAGAAGAACGAGGAAGCGATGCCGCAGGACGCCGCCATCAAGCGCGAAATGCTGGTGGAACCGGCCGAAAGCGCGCTGGCCGCCAAGATGGGCAGCCTGGAGTCGAGCGTGGACAGCGCCTTTGCCGCGAGCGACTTCGCCGGCGCCCTGAAGACGCTGGCCCAGATGCGCGACGAAGTCGACGCCTTCTTCAACGACGTGATGGTGATGGCCGAGGACCTGGCGCTGCGCAATAACCGCCTGGCCCTGCTGGCCGAGCTGCACGGCATGATGAACCGCGTGGCCGACATCTCGAAGCTGGCCGCCTAAGACAATCGCACCATGAAGCTGATCATCCTCGACCGCGACGGGGTCATCAACCACGATTCGCCGGACTTCATCAAGAGTCCGGCCGAATGGGTGCCGATTCCCGGCTCGCTCGAGGCGATCGCGCGCCTGAACCAGGCCGGCTACCGCGTCATCATCGCCTCCAACCAGTCCGGCATCGCGCGCGAGCTGTTCGACATGCCGACCCTGAACGCGATCCACCAGAAGATG
The DNA here is from genome assembly GCF_057801335.1 of Massilia sp. BAP21. Taxonomy (NCBI): domain Bacteria; kingdom Pseudomonadati; phylum Pseudomonadota; class Betaproteobacteria; order Burkholderiales; family Oxalobacteraceae; genus Massilia; species Massilia sp. BAP21. The sequence continues at coordinate 2,780,393 of NZ_CM173596.1, read as the reverse complement.
CACAACGCCGCCCAGCTGGTCGGCGCCGACATCGACGCGGTGTTCTTCTGCCCGCATGCGGCCATCGACAACTGCGACTGCAGGAAGCCGAAGGCCGGCATGTTCGAGGAGATCAGCAAGCGCTTCAAGGTCAGCCTGAAAGGCGTGCCGACGGTGGGCGACTCGCTGCGCGATTTACAGGCCGGCTTCATCAGCGGCTGCATTCCCTATCTCGTCTTGACCGGCAAGGGCGAAAAGACCCACCAGACCGGCGGCCTGCCACCCGGCACCCAGGTGTTCCCGGACCTGGCCGCGATGGTCACTGCCTTTTTGAAAACACCGTCCACTACCAGCCCCACCTGACTCCGAAAGAGAGCACGTTCTTGCGTACCGTCGTCCCGTTCCTGCGTTCCCTGCTGTTTACCATCGTGATGGTGCTCGCCACCGTGATCTGGGCCTGCGTCTGCTTCCTGGCCGCGCCCCTGCCCTACAACAAGCGCTTCTGGGTGACCTCGCGCTGGAACGTCTTCATCATCTGGTGCGCGAAAGTCATTTGCGGCATCCGCTACGAATTCAAGGGCTACGAGAACCTGCCGGACGCGCCGGCCGTGGTCCTCTCGAAGCACCAGTCGGCTTGGGAAACCATCGCCCTGCTGCCGAACCTCACGCGCCCGCTGGTCTTCGTCTTCAAGAAGGAGATCCTGTACATTCCCTTCTTCGGTTGGGCGATGGCCTTGCTGCGCATGATCCCGATCGACCGCAAGGAAGGCAAGAACGCCTTTGCCCACGTGGTCCGCCACGGCAAGCGCCGCCTCGCGGACGGCCAGTGGATCATCATGTTCCCCGAAGGGACGCGCATCCCTGTTGGAAAAAAGGGAAAGTACAAGAGCGGTGGCACCCGGCTTGCCATCGAAACCGGTGCCGTTGTCGTGCCGATCGCGCATAATTCAGGTGAGTGCTGGCCGAAGAATTCGTTCATCAAGCGTCCCGGTTTGGTGACCGTCTCGATCGGCAAGCCGATATCGCCGCTGAATCACACTCCCGACAGCCTGATGCAAGAGGTCGAAAATTGGATAGAATCAGAAATGCGCGTCATTTCGCCCCACGTCTACACCGGTGGCTGAACGAAGTCGGGAACCTGATCACCGCCTCTTCTTCGCAGCAAAGCATGAGCACACCCAAGCCGGACGGGTCCCAGCTGGACCTGTTCGCACGCGACCCGCGCCTCGACCCATGGCGGGCGCCCGCGCCGCCCGCAGCCAGGCCGGCGCCGCCCCCGCCCCAGCCCCTGTTCAAGGCGCCCCCGGCGCCGCCCCGCATCACGCTTCCCTCCCCGCCGCGCACGCCCGACGATCCGCCCCTAAAGCGCATCGTGCTGGGCCAGTACGCGGTCGACTATGAACTGAAACGCTCCACGCGCCGCTCGATCGGCTTCATGATCGACGACGACGGCCTGCACGTGACGGCGCCGCGGCGCGCCACGCAGCCCTCGATCGAGGAAGCGATCCGCGCCAAGCAGCGCTGGATCCTGACCAAGCTGCACGAACGCGGCGAACGGCGCGCACGCCACGCCCAGCGCGAACCCTTGCGCTGGGAAGACGGCGCGCGCCTGCCTTACCTGGGCGGCGAGATCACCCTGCGCCTTGAACCGGCGGCGCGCAGCCACTGCGTGTTCGATCCTGAAGCGCGCGAGCTGAAGATCGGCGTCACGCAGGGTCTGACGGAGTGGCAGTTGAAGGAACGCGTGAAACTGTGGTTCCATGCCGAGGCAAAGCGCCTGTTCACCGAGCGCCTGGACCTGTATGCGCCGCAGCTGGATGTGCATTACCGCTCGATGACCCTGTCGTCGGCCGGTACGCGCTGGGGCTCGTGCACGGTGGCGGGAAATATTCGCCTGAGCTGGCGCCTGATTCACTATCCGCTGGCGCTGATCGACTACGTGGTGGTGCACGAACTGGCCCACCTGCGCGAGATGAACCACAGCCCGGCGTTCTGGGCGGTGGTGGGGTCGGTCTATGCGGATTACGACGGCGCGCGGCTGGAGTTGCGGCGGCGCTCGCATGAGATGCCGGTGTTGTTTGCGGAGTGAGGCGGGCGCGTTCGCGCTCCGTTTCGAATGATCGGATGGCGTACCGCGTGGGCACGAGTGCCCACCCTACGGATCTCGATCATGCATATCGAATGATCGAAAGTTATACAGCGTGGGCTCAAGAGCCCACCCTACCAAGACCACAACACCATCAATGGCGTTGGTTTTCGTAGGGTGGGCACTCGTGCCCACGCTGTATGGAACCTTAGAAAACCGCCCGGCTGTTCCCGCCGTCAGCGCAACGCATTCTCGCGCCTTGCATCCGCCAGCAACTGCATCCCGCGCTGCTGCGCCTCGTTCAGGCAGCGGAAGGGAATCGGCAGCGTCCCGCGCTTCAGGACCATCATGAACCCGCGCGAATAGGTGCGCACGGCCGTCACGTCGGCCCAGTCGATCAGGGTCACGCCGCCGCTGGTGCGCACGATGCCGTGGCGGTCGATGGTGAATTCATAGGTGCGCTTGCCGCGCCCGAGCAGCACGAAGTGCATGGCGGCACCCGCAGTGCTCTTGATGCGCAGGTAGAGGCTGGCAGGCCAGCGGATGCGGCGGCGCCGGATCAGGAAGCCGCCGTGCTGCCACATGAAGCCGATGTATTCGCGCAGCGTGTAGCGGACAAAGAAATGCAGGTCGCATAAGGCGGCTGCAGCGGGGTTGGAGGGCGCCCCAGAGGTGGTGGCAGCGCTGTAGAAACCTTCTTCGCTGCCATCGGCAGGTTGATGGGCCATCATGGCCATTGGTTGTCCATTGCGTGCCGGTCCCGGGTGATTTGACGACAACATGCGCATCCCCTTTTCTACCGAACTCAAAAAGCAATGGTATCAAAAGCTAGGCAATAACCCGTTGCAAGAGTTCAACAGTGCGCAGGGTTGCACCGCGATGGCGCCCGGCCCAGGCCGCAGCCTGCGAACCCATCGCCGCGCGCGCCCCGGCGTCCCGCAGCAGGTACGCTGCCTGCGTCACCAGTGCATCGGCATCGGCCACGCGCACCGCGCCGCCGGCCGCCACCGCCTCGTTCGTCGCGTCCAGGAAGTTGAAGGTGTGCTCGCCCACCAGCACGGGCTTACCCAGCGCGCAGGCCTCGATCAGGTTCTGTCCGCCCAGCGGCAGCAGACTGCCGCCGATGAAGGCGCAGTCGCAGGCGGCGTAATAGGCGAACATCTCGCCCATCGAGTCGCCCAGCAGCACGTCGGCGTCGACGTCTGCGGTGTCCGCTGTTGTGTCCACCAGCTGCGACCGCCGCTGCAGCGACAGCCCACGCGCCGCCACCAGCTGCGCCACTTCGTCGAAGCGCTGCGGATGGCGCGGCACGATCGCCAGCAGCGCATGCCCCGGCTTGCCGGCCAGCCGCCCCCAGGCATCGAGGATCAATTCTTCTTCGCCGTCGCGCGTGCTAGCGCACAGGAAGGTCGGCCGTGCGCCGATCCGCGCGCGCAGCCAGGCGCCCTTCGTTAAAGCCGCCTCGGGCGGCAGCACGTCGAACTTGATGCTGCCGGTGACCGCCACCTGCGGCGCGCCCAGCGAGCGGATGCGCTGCGCATCGTCATCGGTCTGGGCGGCGACGGTCGTGATCGCGCGCGCCGCATCCATCATGATGCCGCCGAAGCGCTGGCCGCGGCGCAGCGAGCGCTCGGACAGGCGCGCATTCACCAGCGCCACCGGCACCTTCTCGCGCGCGCAGCCGGCGATCAGGTTCGGCCAGACCTCGGTCTCCATCAGGATACAGACCCGCGGCCGAAAGTGGCGCAGGAAACGGCGCACCATGAAGCCGGTATCGTAGGGCAGGAAGGATTGCACGACGCGCTCGCCGTGCTTGCCGAACAGCGCGGCGCCGGTGGCGCGGCCGGTCGGCGTCATGTGGGTCAGCAGGATGCGGCAATCGGGCCAGCGCGCCAGCAGTGCTTCGACCAGCGGTTCGGCGGCGCGCGTTTCGCCCACCGACACGGCGTGCAGCATGAAGGTCCGGCGTTCGGGCAGGCGCGCGCCATAAAAGCCCAGGCGCTCGCCGATGTGGCGGCGGTAGCCCGGCTCCTTGCGTCCGCGCCACCACAGGCGCCCCAATACCAGCGGCAGCGCCAGCCACCAGAGCAGCGAATACAGGGAACGGTTCATACGGTTTGCAGCAGGCCACGGGCGGCGGCGATGACATCGTCGGCGGACGGCGGCGCGCCCATCTCGCCCAGATTGACGATGCGCGGCGACCAGTTGCCCTCGGTCTTCCACTTCGGCGAGTCGGCATAGATTTCCACCGTCGGCCGATAAAAGGCGGCGGCGATGTGGGTCAGGCCGGTATCGACGCCGATTGCCAGCGCGGCCTGCTGGGCCACGATCACGGCATCCATCATCGACAGTTTGGGCAGCACGCGAGCATTCGGGATACCGGCGGCCAGCGCCTCGGCCTCCTGTCTTTCCTTGTCCGAGCCCCAGGGCAGCAGCACCGGCATCGGCGCCAGCGCATTCCCGAGCGCGATCCAGTTCTGCGGCGCCCACTTCTTGGCGTCGCGCGCGGTCCCATGGAAGAACACGGCATAGCCTTCTTGCGGCAGCCAGTCAGGCCTCGGCACGGTGTCCGGCGCCGGCAGGCCGAAGTCGGGCGGCGTGTCGACCGCGTAGCCGAGCGCGGCGCCCGCCACCAGGCGCCCGCGCGCCACCGCATGGGTGCGCGGGTCGAGCGGAATGCTCTCGGTGTGGAAGAAGCGCGAGATGCCCTCGTAGCCGGAGCCTTCGCTGCCGTTGGCCAGGCCGATCTTGCGTCCGCCCGGCTTGACCCGCGCGGCGCCCATGATCACGCCGGTCTTCAGCAGGCCCTGGGTGTCGAACACGAGGTCGTATTCTTCCTCGCGCAGGCTGCGCCAGAAGGCTTTCATCTCGGCGCGGGTCTCGGGTTTGCCGAGGCCCTTGCGCCAGCGCCGCAGCGCGAACGGGATGATCTTGCGCACGTGCGGGTTCAGGCGCACCAGGCTGACGTAGCCCTCCTCGACCACCCAGTCGATCGTCGCATGCGGATGGTGGCGCAGCAGGTCGGCCACCATCGGCAGGTTATGCAGGACGTCGCCCAGCGACGATACCCGCACCAGCAAAATCTTCATGCAGGCTCGCTTCAGAACGGCAGTTCGGCTTCCGGTTTGGCGGCCAGGATCACGCTGCGGAATTCATCCTGGATGCGCGCCAGCGCTTCCGGATTCTCGCCCTCGAAGCGCAGCACGATCACCGGCGTGGTGTTCGAGGAACGCGCCAGGCCGAAGCCGTCGGCGTACTCGACGCGCAGGCCGTCGATGTCGTTGATCTTCTCGGAGCTCGGGAACTTCGCATCCGCACGCAGCTTGTCCATCAGCGCGAAGTTCTCGCCTTCCTGCAGGTGCAGGTGCAGTTCCGGGGTGCTGGTTGCGATCGGCAGCGCGTTCAGTACGCTCGACGGGTCGGCGTGGCGGGTCAGCAGTTCCAGCATGCGCGCGCCCGAATACAGGCCGTCGTCGAAGCCGTACCAGCGGTCCTTGAAGAAGATGTGGCCGCTCATTTCGCCGCCCAGCGGGGAACCGGTTTCCTTCAGCTTGGCCTTCACCAGCGAGTGGCCGGTCTTGTACATCAGGGGACGGCCGCCGTGCTGCTCGATCCACGGGCCCAGATGGCGCGTGCACTTCACGTCGTACAGGATCTCGGCGCCCGGGTTGCGCTCCAGGACGTCGGCCGCGAACAGCATCATCTGGCGGTCCGGATAAATGATGTGGCCATCCTTGGTGACGATGCCCAGGCGGTCGCCGTCGCCGTCGAAGGCCAGGCCGATCTCGGCGTCGCTGCTCTGCAGCGCGCGGATCAGGTCCTGCAGGTTTTCCGGGTGCGCCGGGTCCGGGTGGTGGTTCGGGAAGTGGCCGTCGACTTCGCAGAACAGTTCGACGACTTCGCAGCCCATGCCGCGGTACAAATCGCCCGCAAAGGCGCCGGCAACGCCGTTGCCGCAGTCGACCGCGATCTTGATCGGGCGCGCCACTTTCACGTCGCCGACGATGCGCTCGATGTAGGCGGTGCGGATGTCGTGGGTCGAATAGGCGCCCTTCTGCTCCGCGTCCTTGCCGTCGTGGGCCTGGATGCTGTCGTACAGGCCGGTGATGGCGTCGCCGTAGATCGCTTCGCCGGCGAGCACCATCTTGAAGCCGTTGTAGTCGGGCGGGTTGTGGCTGCCGGTGACCATGATGCCCGAGCGCGTGCCCTCGAGGACGTTGGTGGCGAAATAGACCATCGGGGTGGCGACCATGCCGAGGTCGACGACGTCGACGCCGGCGGCCTGCAGGCCTTCGGCCAGGGCGGCGGCCAGGGCCGGGCCCGACAGGCGGCCGTCGCGGCCGATCACGACCTTGCGCTCGCCCTTGGCCAGCGCGGCCTTGCCGAAGGCCAGGCCAATGCTGCGCGCCACGCCGGCGTCGAGCGTGCTGTCGATCACGCCGCGGATGTCATATGCCTTGAAAATCGTCTTGGAGAGAGCAACCATGTTTTACCTTGATGAGTCCGGCGTCGAGCATGCACAGGCCACCGCTTGTGCGGAAAGCGCGCAGCTTCGCCAAATGTTAGAGGGATGACAAAACAGGGAGTATTGTAGCGGCAAGCGCGGCCAATGGGGGAAACCCATTGGCCGCATTGCGCGGTGCATTCGCCGGCGAGCGCCGGCGAACGGAAGCCTTATCTGCGAATCAAATGCGAATCGAATACGCGCCGCGTGTGCGCCGAATAAATATCAGACGAGCATCGAGCGGGCGAATCGAATGCGCATTACCGCATCAAACGCGCAGCTTGTCGAGCGACTTGCCGCCTTCGACCCATTCCTTGACCCATTTCGGTTGACGGCCGCGGCCGGTCCATTGCTGGGACTGGTTATCCGGGTGACGGTAACGCACGGCGACCGAGCCGGTTTTCGCACCGCGGGCATTGGTGGCGATCAGATCTTTCAGCGGTACGCCCACGCTCTGGGCAATTGCCAGGATTTGTTCGCGCGCCTTCTGCACTTCCTGTACTTCGCGCTTTTTCATTTCCTGTTTGATTTGCTCCTGCAGGTTGCGCAAATCACCTACCGACATATTTGACAGATCCATCTTCGTTCCTCGAGAGTTGGGTTAATCCAATTCAGGTGAATTCTCACCAAATGTCGCAATATACTACATTGGCGATTTATTGCCAGTCCTTCTTGCGCCAAATCAGCCAGCGTGGGGACCTGAATCGAACAATACGCGCATACAGCCAGAGGTAGCTGATAACGAACAATAAACAGAAAATTATCAGTACGCTTGTATTCTGCCAGAATAAAGTCGCCGGTATCACCGCCATGAGCGAAAAAAGCCACAAATACGGCGAGGTCCGCGCATTGCGCTTCAGCAGTGCGCGCGCTTCTTTCCTGCCCACCGTCCACCTCACCACGCGCCGGAAAATCAGGCTGTGCAGGTGGATCCCATCGGGGACGGCAGGCGATTTGCCGCGCACAAACATGCGCCGATAAGCGGAAAATACCGTTTCAAATGCCGGATAAATCAGCAGCAATGCCGCATACCAGGTCGATACTTCGGGATTACGCATCACCAGCAGCAATGCCAGCTCGCCGAGCATGAATCCGATAAAGTAGGCGCCGCCATCGCCGAGGAATATCAGGCCCACCGGGTAATTCCAGACCAGGAAACCGGCGGTGGCGCCGGCCACCGTCAATGCCGCCACCAGCACGAATACGTCGCCCACCTGCAAGGCCACGTAGGCGAGCGAGAGCAGCATGCAGATGGTCACCATGCTGGCCAGGCCATTGAAGCCGTCGATGATATTCACCGCGTTCGCAATGCCGGCCACGGCCAATACCGTCAGCGGCAGGACGATCCAGGCCGACAGGGAATAAACGCCGAACGGCAGATCGAGGCGCGCGATTTTCGCATCCAGCAGCAGGTAAGCCAGCCAGGCGCCCGCCATGGTCAGCAGCAGCCGGCGCGAGGCGCGCACGGTGCCGGTGTAATCCTCGACGATCCCGCCGCTGAAGGCGACAAGGGCGCAGAACAGCAGTGCCGGCATCGTGTGCAGCAGCGGCGGCTCGCGCCAGATCGAAATGGATGCACTGACGACGACCGCGAAATAAATCGGCAAGCCGCCGATACGCGCCACCAGGTGCGTATGGGAGCGCTGCACACCCTGGAAATCGCTGTCGAGCGCGGGCTCGTGCAATTTTGCCTGCTTGATGACAAGCAGGGTCAGCAGGGTGGAACAGATAAAGCTTACCAGGAAAGAGAACATGGTTATCCAGCGGTTCCGACTCGGCAGGCAGCGGCCTGCGGCGCGCAATATGGCCGGGCTGTACGACAATACGAAACACACGCGGGTACCTGCCGCAATGCCGCCCCTGGGGGGCATTGCGCCATTCCTGCAGAAAGCGTATTTACATTGTAACCGGATAAGCTTCCCAGCCCGAACACATCAGTTTATCGCGCCGCCTGGAGGCACGATTGAGCGAAATCGGGTGTGGCGGAAATGCCGACGGAGCTAACTTACAGAAACAAACGTGGAGAAACGTCTTGCGGACGCGATATTGAGCCGGAGGAGCAAACCTCAGGAAAAATCATAAGCCTCGGCGTCCTGCAAAAGCTGGCCCTTGCGGTCTTTTTCCGAGATCACCGGCGCCCCTGCCAGGGGCCAGTCGATTCCCAATGCCGGGTCATTCCATAAAAGAATGCGCTCATGCGCAGGCGACCAGTATTCGGTAATCTTGTAGGCGCATTCGGCGCCTTCGCCCAGGGCCAGGAAACCATGGGCAAAACCGGGCGGTATCCATAACTGGCGCCGGTTTTCCTCGCTGAGCACGACCGACATCGCGCGCCCGAAATGCGGCGAACCACGGCGCATGTCGACCACCACGTCGAATATCGCCCCTTTTACCACGCGCACCAGTTTGCCCTGCGCCTGTCCGACCTGGTAATGCAGGCCGCGCACGGTATTCGGCCGGGATACCGACTGGTTATCCTGGACAAATTCCACGTGCAAGCCGCTAGCCTGCGCAAAGGCGCGCGCATTGAAGGTTTCGAAAAACACGCCGCGTTCGTCCGCATGCACGGCCGGTTCGATCAGCAGGACTCCGGGAAAGGCAGTGGCCAGCACCTTCATGTCAGCACCAATCCATTCGGCAGCTGCAGCGGGAATTCGATGGGGTGTCTGGCATTGGAAACAGCTCTTTCGGATTGGGCGGGGCCGCCATTGTCGGGGCGTTCGGCCGCCGCTGCAAGCCGCGCGCGAACCGGCCGCCGCTGAAATCATTTAGTATGCAGGCACGGCACCTGCCGGCATTATCGAACAAGAACAGGCACGGCGGCGCGCAGCCGCCGCGCGCAACAAGCACACACGATGAAAACATATGTCATAGGCGACCTGCAGGGTTGCGCCCACGAGGCCCAGGCCCTGCTCGACAAGATCGCCGACGATGCGGGGGGCGAGGCCCGCATCCTGTTTGTCGGCGACCTGATCAACCGTGGCCCGGAATCGCTGATGGCGCTGCGGCGCATGAAGGCGCTGTCGGAAGCGAGCGCGGGCCGGGTCGAGGCCCTGCTCGGCAACCACGACCTGCACCTGCTGGCGGTGGCCGTCGGCGCCCAGAAGGCGAGCAAGTCCGACACCCTGGACGAGATCCTGGCCGCCCCCGACCGCGATGAGCTGATCGCCTGGCTGCGCCAACGGCCGCTGGCGATGTTCGTCGACGCCCACCTGATGGTGCACGCCGGCGTGGCGCCGCAATGGGACGCGGCCCAGACCATGGCCCTGGCCGGCGAAGTCGAGGCCATGCTGCGCAGCGGGCACTGGATCGATTTCCTGTCCCAGATGTACGGCAACCAGCCGGACCGCTGGGACGACGAACTGGAAGGCATCCCGCGCCTGCGCTGCATCGTCAACGCCCTCACCCGCATGCGCCTCTGCCTGCCGGATGGGACCATGGACTTCGCGCACAAGGAAAGCGAGAACGGGCCGGAAGGTTCGGGGCTGGTGCCCTGGTTCGATCTGCCGGGTCGGCGCACGAATGAGGTGACGGTGGTGTTCGGGCACTGGTCGGCGCTGGGGCTGGTGCTCAGGCCGAACCTGGTGGGACTGGACAGCGGCTGCGTGTGGGGCGGGAAGCTGACGGCGGTGTGCCTGGACGACCGGACGCTGTTGCAGGTGGATTGTCCGGAGTATCGGCCGCACGCCGGCAAGGCGTGACCGGGTTTTACCCGGGGCGGACCGTCGTACTGCCGAGTGCCGACGCCACCGCGTCATGCGCCGCCTGCGCCAGCTCGCGCCGGTGCGCCCCCACCGCGTCGATCGGCGCCAGCGGCTGCAAGCGCGCCCTGATCGGCCCGCCGCGCAGGATCGTGAAAATGCTGTCGACAAAGGTGATCTCGCCCACGTAATCCACGTTCGGATGCCACGCCCCCGTCTCGTCGAGATAGCTCAGCGCGCAGGGCTGCACCGCCACCCCGGCATCGATCGCGGCCTCGAACAGGTTCGCATGGAAAGGCAGCACCTGCCCCTGGTGCGCCACCGTCCCTTCCGGGAAGAAGGCCACCCGCTCGCCCAGCGCCAGCACGCCGACGATGCCCTTGAAGATGTGGCGCAATTCGCGCCGGTTGCCGCGCGCGATGAACACGGTACCGGCGGCCGCGACCAGCCAGCCCAGTACCGGCCAGGCACGGATCTCGGCCTTGGCGACAAAGCGGCAGGGATACAGCGAATTGATGACGAAGATGTCGAGCCAGGAGATGTGGTTCGAGACGAACAGCGCGTGCTCCAGCACCGCGCTGTCCGGCGCCTGCTCCACGCGCACGCCGCAGATCGCCAGCAGCCGGCGCGACCAGCGCCGCGTGATGGCGTCGCGCAGGCCGCGCCGCGCCCACGGGAAGACGAGCGCGCAGGCACCCAGCCCCACCAGCAGGTGCAGGAAAACACGCGCAAGGCGCCAGGCTAGCCGCAAACGGATCATGGAGGAGGAAAGCTGAACGCGGCGCCGTGGAGCGCCGCGCCGTGCCTGTTAGCGCCGTTATGAACGCAGATAAGCGATGCGCCCACCCACCACCGTGGCGCGCACCTGCCCGGTGACCTCGAAGCCGAGGAAAGGCGTGTGCTTGCCCTGGCTGGCCAGGGCCGCGCCATCGACCGTCCAGCGGGCATCCGGGTCGAACACGACCACGTCGGCCGCCGCGCCCGGGGATAGCTGGCCGGCCGCCAGGCCCGCGGTGCGCGCCGGCTGCGAGGTGATCTTCGCCAGCGCGCGCAGCAGGGCCTCGTTACCGTGCAGTTCCTCGGCCCACTTCAGGGTCAGCGACAGCAGCAGTTCCAGGCCGGTGGCGCCGGGCGAGGCCTCGGCAAACGGCAGCAGCTTTTCGTCGTCGTCGACCGGCGTGTGGTCCGAGCAGATGGCGTCGATCGTGCCGTCGACCAGGGCGGCGCGGATGGCGTCGCGGTCGCGCTGGCTGCGCAGCGGCGGCGTCAGGCGCGCGTTGGAGTCGAAGAAGCCGATGTCGGCGTCGGTCATGTGCAGGTGGTGCACGCCGACGTCGCAGGTGACCGGCAAGCCCTCGGCTTTCGCTGCGCGCACCAGCTCGATGCCGGCGGCCGACGAGATGCGGCACAGGTGGACCCGTGCGCCGGTCGAGCGCACCAGCTCGAAGATGGTGTGCAGGGCGATGGTCTCGGCCATCACCGGCACGCCGGACAGGCCCAGGCGCGAGGCCAGCGGGCCGCTGTGGGCCACGCCGCCGCGGCCGATGTGGGCGTCCTGCGGACGCAGCCAGACCGTGTAGCCGAAGGTTTTCGCATACTGCAGCGCGCGCAGCAGCACGTTGGTATCCAGGATCGGTACTTCGGCCTGGGCAAAGCCGATGCAGCCAGCCTCGGTCAGTTCCGCCATCTCGGTCAGCGCCTGGCCTTTCAGGCCCATGGTGAGGGCGCCGAGCGGGTGGACGTTGGCCAGGTCGAGGTTGCGCGCGCGGTGTTTCAGCATCTCCACCAGGCCCGGCTCGTCGAGCACGGGGTCGGTGTCGGGCGGGCAGACCAGGGTGGTCACGCCGCCCTGCACCGCCGCCTGCATTTCCGACTCCAGCGTGGCCTTGTATTCGTAACCCGGCTCGCGCAGGCGCGCCGACAGATCGACCAGGCCGGGGGCGACCACCATGCCGCTGGCGTCGATGGTGTTGTCGGCCGCGAAGCCCTCTGGCGCCTCGCCCACCGCCGCCACCTTGCCGTCGGCGATGAACAGGTCGGCGACGCGGTCGATGCCGTTTGCCGGGTCGATCAGGCGCCCGTTCTTGATATGAAGTTTCATGCGTGCGAAGTTCAAGCCCTGCCTCCCGCCAAAATACTCATCACTGCCATGCGCACCGCGATGCCGAAGGTCACCTGCGGCAGGATCACGGCCTGCTTGCCGTCGGCCACCGCCGAATCGATTTCCACGCCGCGGTTCATCGGACCCGGGTGCATCACGATGGCGTCGGGTTTCGCCAGCGCCAGGCGCTCCGGCGTCAGGCCGTAGCTCTTGAAGTATTCCTGGGCCGAGGGCAGCAGCGCGCCCGACATGCGTTCGTTCTGCAGGCGCAGCGTGATGATCACGTCGACGTCCTTCAGGCCTTCCTCGATGTTGTTAAACACGCGCACGCCCATGTGCTCCAGGCCGCCCGGCAGCAGGGTCTGCGGGCCGATGGCGCGCACTTCCGGCACGCCGAGCGTGGTCAGCGCGTGGATGTCCGAACGCGCCACGCGGCTGTGCAAAATGTCGCCGACGATCGCCACGCGCAGCTTGGTGAAGTCCTGCTTGTAGTGGCGGATCGTGTACATGTCGAGCAGGCCCTGGGTCGGGTGCGCATGGCGTCCGTCGCCGGCGTTCACGACGTGGATGTCCTTCTGGCCCATGCGGTTCAGGTGCTCGGCGATCAGGTAGGGCGCGCCCGACTGTGCGTGGCGCACCACGAACATGTCGGCGTGCATGGCCGCCAGGTTGTCGATGGTATCGAGCAGCGATTCGCCCTTGGACGTCGACGAGGCCTGGATGTTCAGGTTGATGACGTCGGCCGACAGGCGCTTGGAGGCGATCTCGAAGGTGGTGCGGGTGCGGGTGCTGTTCTCGAAGAACAAATTGAACACGCTTTTCCCGCGCATCAGCGGCACCTTTTTCACTTCGCGGTCGGAGATGCCGACGAAACTCTGGGCGGTGTCGAGGATGTGGTGGATGATCGCCTTCGGCAGGCCCTCGATGGTCAGCAGGTGCTGCAGCTCGCCGTTCTTGTTGAGTTGCGGATGATTATGCAGTTTCGGCATTGTCGTCTTCGATGGTCAGCGAAAGTTGGCCGGCCGCGTCGCGCGCCAGCGACAGCGATTGGCCCGGTTCGAGCGTGGTGCGCACGCCGACGAAGTCGGGCGCCACCGGCAATTCGCGCCCGCCGCGGTCGGCCAGTGCCGCCAGCCGGATGCATTGCGGACGGCCGTAGTCGAACAGCACGTTGATCGCGGCGCGCGTGGTGCGGCCGGTGAACAGCACGTCGTCAACCAGCACGATGGTGGCGCCGTCGACGTTGAAGCCGATGTGGGTCGGCTTCACGTCGGGGTGCAGGCCCTTTTTCGCGTAGTCGTCGCGGTAGAACGAGACGTCGATGAAGCCGAGGCGGTTCTTCAGGTCGAGGTCGCCGGCCAGGCGCTCGGCCAGCCAGGCGCCGCCCGAATGGATGCCGACGATGGCGGCATCCGGCACGCCGGCAAGGCCGGTGCGTACCTGTTCGAGCAGGGTGCGGTACAGCGCCTCGGCATCGAAGTCGATGTTAGTTGTTGGCATGGTCGTCAAAGTACTGTTGCAAAATGATGGCGGCCGCTTTCGCGTCGATGCGCTCGCCGCGCTTGGCGGGGATGACTGCGGAGGAATAGCGTTCGTCGACCAGTTCGACGGGGAGGTTGAAGCGGCCGTTCAATTGGTTGGCGAAGCGGCGTGCACGCAGGGTCATGTCGTGCTCGGCGCCGTCGGGATGGCGCGGCTCGCCGACGACCAGGCGCGCCGGGCGCCATTCGTCGATCAGCGCGCCGATCAGCTTGAAGCGGGTGGCGTTGTCGACGGCATCGACAATGGAAAGCGGCTGGGCTTGCCCGGTGAGGGTGTTGCCCATCGCAATGCCGATGCGTTTGACGCCGAAGTCGAATCCAAAAACGATGTCAGGCATTGTCACGCATGGCCGGCCTCGGTGGCGAGCATCATCGGGTCGATGCCCAGCAGTTTGATGGCGGCATTGTAGCGCTCCTCGATCGGCAGGTCGAACAGCACGTGGGCGTCGGCCCCCACCGTCAGCCAGCCGTTACGCGCGAGTTCTTCTTCCAGCTGCCCCGGGCTCCAGCCGGCATAGCCGATCGAGACCAGCATGCGCTCCGGGCCGGTGCCGCCGGCGACGGCTTCCAGCACGTCGATCGAGGTGGTAAAGGCGACTTCCTCGGTGACGTTCAGCGAGGACGAATAGCGCCCGCCCGGGCTGTGCAGCACGAAGCCGCGGTCGTCCTGGACCGGGCCGCCGAACATGATCGGCTCGTCCACCACGCCGGAACGCAGGCCGTCGGCCACCTTCAGGTCGATGCGGTCGAACAGCACGTCCATGGTCATGTCGGTCGGCTTGTTGATGACGACCCCGAGCACGCCTTTTTCGTTGTGCTCGCAGATGTACACCACCGCGCCGCCGAAGATCGGGTCTTCCATGGACGGCATGGCGATGAGGAAATGGTTAGCTAAATTCAACCCAGACGCGGCCGGACCGATGTTTCCCAGGGTTTCACTTCCCTGTGACAGGCCGGCCATGGGCAGAGTGGTGACGACTTTACTCTTCTTCATACGCTGACTCTCTCTTGGCTGACGCGCTGATTGTCCACTAGTATCCAGACTACAACATTGGGTTTTTCATTAGTTTACACTGAAACGCCGGGCGGCCACCCGGCAGCGTGGTTTGCGCGCGGCAGGCAGGCCCACACAGCGGCCGTAACGAAGGATACAAGCGGAAGGATACAAGCCAGTAAAATAGCGCGTCGCCTTCTACGGCGCGTTGACTGAACACACAATGATTCCACTAAGCAAGTCCCTGGTCTGGTTCCGGCGCGACCTGCGCGCTTTCGACCATGCCGCGCTGCACCATGCACTGCGCGCTTCCAGCGCCGTCTACTGCGTATTCGTCTTCGATACCGACATCCTGGCCAGCCTGCCGCGCGACGATCGCCGCGTACGTTTCATCCACGCCAGCCTGGTCGAGCTGGACGCCGAGCTGCGCCGCCTTGGCGGTGGACTCATCGTGAAGCATGGCCCGGCACGCGCGGTCATTCCCGCGCTGGCGGCCGAACTCGGGGCGGAAGCGGTGTATGCGAATGCCGACTACGAACCAGGCGCCATCGAACGCGATGCCGCCGTCGCCGAAGCGCTGGCCGCGGACGGGCGCCAACTGCTGGGTTTCAAGGACCAGGTGGTGTTCGAGAAGAGCGAGGTGCTGACCCAGGCAGGCAAGGTGTATGGCGTGTTCACGCCGTACAAGAATGCCTGGATCAGGCGCCTGGCGGCCGAGCCGGCAGCGGTGGCGCCGTGGATGGTCGAACCGCATGCGGCCGCCTTGGCGCCGCCAGGGGAATCGCACATCCCGAGCCTGGCCGAACTCGGCTTCGACGACGGCCCCCTGCCCGCCCCGGCCGGCATGGCGGGCGCCACGGAACTGTTCGAAGGCTTCCTGCCGCGCCTGGCCGACTACGGCACGGCGCGCGACTTCCCGGCGCAGAGCGGCACCTCGCAGCTGTCGATCCACCTGCGCTTCGGCACCACCTCGGTACGCCACCTGGTGCGCACGCTGCAGCAGATGATGGCCATGGGGGCCGGCGGCGCCGGTGCGCCGGTGTGGCTGTCGGAACTCATCTGGCGCGATTTCTACGCGATGATCCTGTCGCACCATCCGCACCTGCCCGAGCGTTCGTTCAAGCCGGTTTTCGATGCGGTGGCGTGGGAAGCCGGGGCGGAGGCGGATGCGCTGTTCGCGGCCTGGTGCGAGGGACGCACCGGGTATCCGCTGGTCGATGCGGCCATGCTGCAGCTGAACCGCACCGGCTTCATGCACAACCGCCTGCGCATGGTGACGGCCAGCTTCCTGGTCAAGGACCTGGGAATCGACTGGCGCTGGGGCGAGCGCTACTTTGCGCTAAAGCTCAACGACTACGACATGGCGTCGAACGTCGGGGGCTGGCAGTGGGCGGCGTCCACCGGGTGCGATGCGCAGCCGTGGTTCAGGATCTTCAACCCGGTGCGGCAGTCGGAGAAGTTCGATGCGCGCGGGGAGTTCATCCGGCAGTATCTGCCGCAGCTGGCGAAACTCGATGCGCGGGATGTGCATGCGCCGTGGCTGGTGCCGGCGGATGAACTGGCGGCGTGCGGGGTGGTGCTCGGGAGGGATTATCCCGAGCGGGTGGTCAAGCACGATGAGGCGCGCGAGAAGACGCTGGCGCGGTTTGCGGTGGTCAAGGCGCCCGCAGCGGAGAACGAAGGGACGTAGGGTGGACGGGTTTCCCGTCCACGCGTTCAAGCGGCAGATGATCGTTCACGATGTTTTACCGTCGGTGAACGCGTGGACGGCAGAGCCGTCCACCCTACCAATTCTGGTTGCCGCTTGCCGGCGGCATCTCCCCACCCAACAAGCCCGCAATCGCCCCCAGCAGCACCGGCTCCTGGAACGGCTTGCCGAAGTAGGCATTCACGCCCAGTCCCATCGCGTAGTTGCGGTGCTTGTCCGCCGTGCGCGAGGTGATCATGATGACCGGGATGGCCTGGGTAGCCGCATCGCCGCGCACGTGGCGCACCAGGTCGAAGCCGTCCATGCGCGGCATCTCGATGTCGACCAGCATCAGGTCGGGCCGCACCCCGGGCAGCTGCTCGAGCGCGTCGACGCCATCCTTGGCCAGGGCCACGCGGTAGCCTTCGCGCTCCAGCAGGCGCTGGGTCACGCGGCGCACGGTCAGCGAATCGTCGACCACCATTACCGTCGGCTTGTGCACCGCCGGCACCGGGTGCAGCGGCACGTCGACCATCGGCGTGGCGGTATCGGCGTTGCGGCCCAGGGCCAGCGGGTTCAGGATCAGCACGATGTCGCCCGAGCCCAGCACCGTGGCGCCGGCGATGCCCGGCACGCGCGCCAGCTGCGGGCCGAGGTTCTTGATGACCACCTCGCGGTTGCCCAGCACCTCGTCGACCTGCAGCGCGATGCGCTCGCCGCCGCTATGCAGCAGCATCACCGGGCGCGAACGCATGCCGGGTTCGAAGGTCTCGCCTTCGCCCAGCAGCGCCGGCAGGTAGTGGAAAGGCAGCACCTGGCCCTGCACCTCCAGCACGCCGGCCGCGGCGGCGGCCTGCAGGTCGGGTTCGCGCACCGGCAGCACCTGCTCGACCAGGGTCGAGGGCAGCGCATAGGTCTTGCCGGCGCTGGCCACCAGCACCACCTGGGTGACGGCCAGGGTCAGCGGCAGGTGGATGGTGAAGCGCGTGCCCTGCCCCGCGTTCGAGGCGATCACCACGCGTCCGCCCAGGGCCTGGGCTTCCGAGCGCACCACATCCATGCCGACGCCGCGTCCGGCCAGCTCGGTCAGGGTGTCGGCGGTCGAGAAGCCCGGCGCGAAGATCAGCTCCGCCGCATCCTTGTCCGACAGTTCGGCGTCCGGCTCGGCCAGCCCTTGCGCGCGCGCCTTGGCGCGGATGCGTTCCAGGTCGAGGCCGGCGCCGTCGTCGCTAAACTGCAGCACGACTTCGTTGCCCTGCTGGCTGACCTGCACCAGCACTTCGCCGGTCTCGTTCTTGCCGGCCTGCGTGCGCGCTGCACGCGGCTCGATGCCGTGCACGATGGCGTTGCGCAGCAGGTGTTCGAAAGGCGCGGCCATCTGTTCCAGCACGCTGCGGTCGATTTCCACGCCGCCGCCGCGGATATCCAGGTTCACGCGCTTGTCGGTTTCCTTGGCGGTCTGGCGCGCCACGCGGAACAGGCGTTCCGACAGGCTGGCAAACGGCACCATGCGCACCCGCATCAGGTCGCGCTGCAAATCGCGCGTCATGCGCGACTGCGCGGCCAGTTCCTCGTTGGCACCGTCGACGCTGCGCGCCAGCGACTCCTGGAACGAGGCGACGTCGTTCACGCTCTCGGCCATCATGCGCGTGAGTTCCTGCAGGCGCGTGAAGCGGTCGAATTCGAGCGGATCGAATTCGCGCTCGCCGGCGATCGACATGCGCGAGGCGATCTGCGATTCGGCCTGCATCTCGACTTCGCGCAACTGGCGGCGCAGGCGGCCCAGGTTGTCGGAGAAGTCGTTCAGCGCGGTCTTCAGCACGCCCATCTGGTTTTCCAGGCGCGAGCGCGTGATCGAGACCTCGCCGGCCTGGGTCACCAGGCGGTCGAGGATGTCGGCGCGCACGCGCACCAGCGGCGTACGCGCCTCGCCCTGGGTGTCGGCCGGGGCGGCCGGCAAGGATGGCAGGATCGGAGCGTCGGCCACGGCGGCAGGCTGGGACGCGCCGGCCTCGCTGCCCTCGGCCTCGAGCGCGGCCGGCTTGACCAGCTGCTCGAACAGCACCAGCGCCTGGTCGTAGCTGGCCATCAGTTCGTCGAAGGCGCCGGGCGCCGTGGTCCCGGCGTGGACCATGTTCTCGATCTGGGTTTCCAGTTCGTGGGTGTGCTGGCCGATGCGCATCGCGCCGGCCATGCGCGCGCTGCCCTTGACCGTGTGCAGGGTGCGCAGCAGGCCTTGCGCCGGCGCCGTGTCGCTCGGGTCCTGCTGCCACTGGCGCAGGCCGTTGCCGATCTGCGGCAGCAGGTCGGCCGCTTCTTCCAGGAAGACCGGCAGCAGGTCGGGGTCGAGCTCGTCGTGCAGGACGGGCTCGCCGGCCAGCGGTGCGGCAATGGAGGCGTCCAGGGTGACCGGCAGCGCCACGGCTTCGAGTTCCGGCACGGCCAGGTTATCGGCGGCGTCCGCTGCTTCGGCGGCTTCGGCGGCTTCGGCCGCTTCGGCTACCGGTTCCGGCTCGGGTTCAGCGTGCACTTCCTCTGGCGCGGCGATGTCGAGTTCGATCGGCAGTTCGATCGGCTCGGGTTCGGCCAGCTCGATGCTGTCGACGAAATCGGCTTCGGCCGCGGCCAGCGCTTCGGTGTCGCTGAGCGATTCGGCGGCCGGCTCGGTGGCCGGCTCAGTGGCCGGTTCGGTGACCGATTCGTCCGCCGGGGCGGCCGGCGCCGGGCTGTCGAACAGATCGTCGATATCGAAACCGAAGAGCGCGTCGATGTCGTCGGTCGCGGCGGCGCCTGCGGGGCTGGCGGCCGGCGCGGGCGCCGCGCTGGACACTGTCTCCGGCGGCGGGTCGGCCATCAGGCTGTCGTAGGTGGCGGCGAACAGGGCGTCGAGGTGCCGGGCCAGGTCCTGCTGCGGGTCCTGCGGGTGGTCTTGTGCCAGGTCCTGCGCCAGGTCTTGCGGCACGTCGCCGTACAGGTCGTCGGCCTGCTGCGCCGTGAAGCGGGCGCGCAGCGCCGCCAGCGCTTCCAGCAGTTCCGGCTGGCCAGGGGCAAGCTCGCCGCGCGCAAAGGCCTGCAGCATCGCGCGCACGCGCGCCAGGACGGCGTCGAGCACGTCGTGCTGCGCGGCCTCCAGCAGCGGCGCCGGTTCGCCCAGGTGTTCGAGCGTGGCTTCCAGGGCCTGGGCCAGGTCGCGCAGGGCGCCGAAGCCGACCGTGGCCGAGGTGCCGGCCAGCGTGTGCACGGCTGTCAAGGCATCGGGCGTGACCCCGCGGCCCGGCTCGTGGCGCCATTCGCCGAAATCGCGCTCGAGCGTGCGCAGCAGCTCGTCGGTTTCGGCGACATAGATGTTGTACAGCGCCAGCGGGATTTCCAGCGCGCCCACGCAGCGTACGCTGTCGTCCTGCGCCGGCAGCGGCCGGGTGGCGGTCGGCAGTGCGAACACGTTCGTCGGGGCTGGCTGGGCGGGCTGCTCCGCTTCCAGCCCGGCTTCGGCGTCGGTTTCCGGCGCGGGTTCGGCTTCGGTTTCCGGCGCGGCCTGCAGCTCGTCATGTGGTTCGGCTGCGGCATCGGCCGGCCCGGGCTCGACGGCAGGCGCTTCCTGTTGCGGCGCTTCGTCCGCCGCCTTGTCCGCCACGAAGGCCCCGCCGGCCTGCACCCGCTCGGCCGCCGCAATCAGGCCGGCGCCGCTGCGCGCCGACTGGCCGCTACGGGCCAGCTCGGCCACCCAGGGCAGCAGCTGCGCGTGCGCATGCGCGGCCAGCGCCAGCAGGTCCGGCGTGGCGGCGCGGCCGTCGGCCAGCCAGACGTTCATCACGCGTTCGAGCGCGGCGGCGGCGGCGGCGAATTCGTCCAGGCCGACCATGCGCGCGCTGCCCTTGAGCGTGTGGAAGGCGCGGCGCACGATGGTCAGCGCATCCTGGGCGGCCGGATTGGCGTGCAGCTGGGGCAGCGTGCCGTCCACCGTGTCCAGCACCTCGCCGGCTTCGGTGACGAAGATCTCGAGCAGCTCGGCGTCGATGGCGTCCGGCTGCGCGGCCTGCTCTGCCGGTTCTGGCGCCGGCCCGGCTGCCGGTGCCGCAGGAGCCTGCGCGGCCGGTGCGGCATGTTGCCCATTCTCCTGCGCATGCGCCTGCTCGATGCTCAGTTCGCGCAGCAGCCCCACCTCGGCATCGAAGGCAAAGCGGCTCCTGGCGCTGGCGCTGTTCTGGGCCAGCATGTCGGTGAAGAAGCCGAGCGCGCCGATATTCCGGGCGATGTTGTGCAGCGGCGCGGCCTGGGCGGCGACGTCGCCATCGCCCTGCCCCAGGTTGCGCACGGCGTCGCGCACGTGGTCCGCGGCGCGCGCGGCCTCGTCCTGGTCGAGGATGCGCAGGGCGCCCTCGATCTGATGCAGCAGCGGCGCGGCCTGTTCCAACGCGCCGCGCTTGAGCTGCGGCTGGTCGTAGTATTCGTCGAGCAGCTTCTCGACCTGGCGCAGCCCGCTCTTGATCTCGCCGGCCAGCACGGCCACGGTCTGGCCCTGCTGGATGCGGCCGGCCAGTTCGCTTTGCCATTGCGGCGCGTCCGGCGGCGTGGCGCCGGCGGCCAGGGCCAGCAGGCGCTGGCCGACCACTTCGGCGTGCTGCCCGAAGTCCTCGGGCAGCTGGCGCACCTGGTCCAGGCCATGTTCGACGAACAGCATGGCCGCCGCCATCTCCAGCCCGAACTGGTCGCTGCGGCCGGAGGCGATCGAGTCGCTGGCGGCCTGGCCGAGTTCGCGCAGCAGCTGGGCCAGCGCCGGCGCGCCGAGCTTGTCGCTGGCGCCGGCCAGGGTGGCCA
The DNA here is from genome assembly GCF_057801335.1 of Massilia sp. BAP21. Lineage (NCBI taxonomy): Bacteria > Pseudomonadati > Pseudomonadota > Betaproteobacteria > Burkholderiales > Oxalobacteraceae > Massilia > Massilia sp. BAP21. Next base: position 2,758,982 of record NZ_CM173596.1, on the reverse strand, counting down.
GGGCGGCGTTGAAGTCGGCCTCGCGCGTGCCGTCGGCGTGCACCGCCAGCTGGTCCCAGTCGGACTTCGAGCGCGCCAGCGCTTCCTTGGCTTCCTTCAGTACGGCCGGGTCGACCTTGCCGTAGCGGCGCTCGGCATAGTTGGCGGGCACGGCGCCGTCCAGGCCGAAGGCGCGGCGCAATGCGGCCACCTCGGCCGCCTCGTCCTCATGCCCGGGAACGGCGGCAATGAAGAACAGCGCATCGCGCAGCAGTGCATCCGGCAGGCTGGCCTGCCCTTGCGACAGGCGGCGCAGCTGCAGATTGACCTGGCCGAACAGCTGCTTCACGTACAGGTCGGCGGGCAAGGCGCCGCTGCCGGCCAGCGCGGCAAAGGCATGCAGCGCCGTCCAGGAGGTGCGCGCACGATTGTCGCCGCTGGCGGCGAGCGGCGCGATGGCGTCGGCCAGGGCCTGCGCATGCCGGGGATCGGTACTCTTCAAATAAGGCAGCAGCGACTTTTCGAAGCGCGCGCGGCAGCCTGCGTAGTCTGGAGCGCCAACGTCATTCGATGGCGGCAGGTCCAGCGTGACTGACGTGTCCACCACCAGCAAGTCCGACGGATGCACCCGCTCCGCGCCCAGCAGTTCCTGCAGCGCGCGGTAATACGGGAACAGGCGTACCGGCTGCGGGCGTACCGGCTGCGGCGCGGCTCCGGCCACCAGCTCGTCCAGGTATTCGCCGATCGCGCCGTAGGCGTCGCGCACGGTCTTCGTGTTCTCGGGCGTGCAGGCTAGCGAGCGGTCCTTGAAGCCGTCGAGGGCGCGCTCGGCGGCGGCGGTCAGCAGTTCCACGCCTTCCACGTCGACCATCTGCAGCGCGCCGTGGGCCTGGTGCAGGTGGGTCTTCGCATGCAGCAGCAGGGTCGGCCGCGCCTCGGGCGAACGCGCCGCGGCGTCGTTCAACGCGCTGCCCGAGCGCTCGAGGGCGTCCCGGATTTCGCCGATCACCCAGGACAACGGGCCGGTATCGAAGGTGCTCGCTGGCAGGGATGAAGTCATGTTCGTTGGCTACATTATTGGGCCACGCGGAAGCGCGACACCGAGTTTTTCAGTTCCTGCGCCAGCGCTGCCAGCTGGCGGATCGATTGCGCGGTCTGGCGCGTGCCGGCCTGGGTGTGCTCGGTCACCGACAGGATGTGCTGCATATTGTGCGCCACGCCGTTCGCGGACGTCGCCTGCAAGCCGGTGGCGTACGAGATACCCTGGATCAGTTCGGCCAGGCGGTTCGAGACGCGCGAGATGTCGGCCAGCGCGGCGCCGGCCGCATCCGACAGGCGCGCGCCCTCGACCACGCCCTGGGTCGATTTTTCCATTGCCGCCACGGCGTCGTGGGTATCGGTCTGGATGGTGCGCACCAGGGCGCCGATCTGCTTGGCCGCCTCGCCCGAACGTTCCGCCAGGCGCTGCACCTCTTCCGCCACCACCGAGAAGCCGCGCCCCGCTTCGCCGGCCGACGCCGCCTGGATCGCCGCGTTCAGCGCCAGCACGTTGGTCTGCTCGGTAATGTCGGAAATCAGCTCGGTGATCTCGCCGATCTCCTGCGAGGATTCGCCCAGGCGCTTGATGCGCTTCGAGGTTTCCTGGATCTGCTCGCGGATCTCGTTCATGCCGAGGATCGCATTCTGCACCGCCGCCGAGCCCTGCTCCGCCGCCACCACCGACTGGCGCGCCACGTCGGCCGATTCGTTGGCCGACTTCGACACGTCGGTGATCTCGTTCGCCATGCGCAGGACGGTCGACGACGCGTCCTCGATCTCGCGCGACTGCGCCTCGGTCGCGCCCAGCAGTTCGGTGGACACGTCCTGGGCTTCGTTCGAGGCCTGGGTCACCTGCTCGGCGGTGCCGGTCACGCGCTGCACCAGGCCGCGCAATTCCTCGACGGTGAAGTTGACCGAGTCGGCGATCGCGCCGGTGATGTCTTCCGAGACGGTGGCGTGCACGGTCAGGTCGCCGTTCGCCACGTCCTGCAGTTCGTTCATCAGGCGCAGGATCGCGGCCTGGTTCTGGTCGTTGGTGGCCTTGGCTTCTTCTTCCTTGGCCTGGGCCAGCTGGCGGCTGGCCTCGGCTTCGCGGCGGCGGTTCTCGGCGCCGCGGGTGCGGTTGCGCGAGTCCTGCAGCATGACGCGGCTGATCGAGAACGCCGTGGCCAGGGTGAACACCGAGGCCGCCACCAGCAGCCAGAACCACGGATTCGACGAGGATTGCTGCGATCGGTAGCTCGCTTCCAGCGCCGCGACCTGCTTCTTCATTTCCTCGTTGTCGCGGTGGATGGTGCGGGCCGCGGCGCGCGCCTTCGAGTACGCCACCGGGTTGTCGAGGAAGGGGGTGAAGTCCTTGCGGAAGGCCTCGAAGCGCACCTGGATCTGGCGCAGCTTGTCGCGCAAATCGTCGTTGCGCTGGGCAGCCGCGCCGCTCAGCAGGGTTTCCAGCGCGTGCTCGAAGGCGGCGCTGTCGGCGCCGATGCGCACCGCCGCGTCGTCGCGCGGCACGCCGATGGCGAAGAAGCTGTTGGCGCCGCGCGCCAAGCGCTGGGTCAGCATCATCATGCGGCCGATGGCGGCCAGTTCGCGCGCGCTGGCGCCGCGTTCGACGTTCTGGGCCATCAGGTCTTCGGTCAGCACCAGCATCTCGGTGGCCAGCGCGTCGAGCTGTTTCACGCTCTTGTCGAAGCCGATCAGCGCGCCCTTCATCTGCAGGATGTTGGCCGAACCGAGCTCGGAGGCGGTCCAGGTGGCGCGCACCCGGCCCAGCAGCGCGCCCTGGCGTCCGCTGGCGCCCGGCACGGTGACGTTGCCGACGCTGCCGCCGCCGCTCAGCAGGCGCAGGTCGCGATTCACTTCGTTGCGGCTTTCGGCCAATTGGGTGAACGAGTCGGCGTTGCCGGACAGCGCATTCGGCGCGGCCTTGCCGACGCGCTGCGAGTGCAGCTGGATTTCGCTGGCGACCTGGATCTGGGCGGCGACGCGGGCATTCACGTTGGCGTTCTGCCACATCCCGAGGATGGTCAGCAGGATGCCGCCGCCAAAGGCGACCAGCAGGATGCGCAGCTGGCGCGGCAGCGACAGGTGGCCGATCAGGGGCAGGCTCAGGTTGCTTTCTTCCTCATCGTCGGCGCTGGAGGCGCCGGGGCGCACCAGGTGGCCGAGGCGGCGCATGGCATCGCCGGCCGAGCCGGAAGCCGTTTCGGCGGCCGGGGCAGCAGCAGCGCCGGATGCGCCCAGGACGCCGCCGCCGGCCAGCCCCAGCGCGCCGCCGACGCCTTCACCAAACTCGGTATCCGGCGACGACAGCACGGTTTCGTCTCCGGTCTTGCCCTTCGACAGAAAATTCAACGACATGATTCCCATTGCGGCTCCCTGGTCCAGCGGGTGGATTGTTGTTGTGATGAAGGTGATGCTTGCGGTGTTCCTGCCCGGCGCCGGCCGGCGGCTACAGCCCGACCTGCAGGAAGCGTTCTTCCTGTACCAGGGCGGCCAGCGACAGCGGGGTCCAGGCCTGGCCGTCGGCGTCGAGCAGGCGCATCGCGCCGCCTCCCGTGTCGGGCGTCATGCTTTCGGCGCGGCGCAGGCCGTGCACCTGGGTCACCAACAGCGCGCACTTCAGGCCCAGGCGCGGCGACAGCGACAGGAAACGCGCGTCCGGGCCGGCGGCGCCCTGGTGCGGGTCGAGGTAGCGCGCCAGGTCGATCACGCCGAGCAGGCTGCCGCGGATATTCGCCAGGCCCAGGTACCAGGGCTGGGTGCGCGGCACGCGCGCCAGCGCCACCGGCGGCACGATTTCGCCGGCCTCGGTCAGTTCCAGCAGATAGCGCTGGCCGCCGATCGACACGCCCAGCTGGTGCACGGCCTGGGCGGCGCCGCCCTGGGCCGCCTGCACGCGCGCCAGCAGCTGCGTCTGGTAATCGCGCAGGCGGGTGCGGCGCAGGGCGTTGGCCGACGCGGTGGCCGAGGAAAACGGGGCGGCCGGCGCCGCATCCAGGCCGGTGGCGGCGCTCATCAGGCGCCGAGGGCGGCGATGCGCGCCAGCAGCTGTTCCGGATCGACCGGCTTCACCAGGTAATCCTGCGCACCCTGGCGCATGCCCCAGATGCGGTCGGTTTCCTGGTTCTTGCTGCTGCAGATGATGACCGGCACGGCGGACAGTTCCGGGTCGCGCGCGATCGAACGGGTGACCTGGAAGCCGTTCGCACCCGGCATGACCACGTCCATCAGGATCAGCTCGGGACGGTCGGCGCGGATCTTCAGCAGCGCGTCTTCGCCGTTTTCGGCGGTGGACACGGAAAAGCCGTTCTTCACCAGGATATCGGTCAGGTAATAGCGTTCGGTCGGGGAATCGTCGACGATCAGGATCTTGTGTATGGCCACGGTGGGCTCCGTACTCGGTTAATCAGGCCGCTGGGGCCGTATGCTCGCGGACTGCCGCAAGCAGGGATTCTTTGGAAAATGGCTTGGTGAGGTAGGCGCTGGAACCGACCATCGCGCCGCGCGCCCGGTCGAACAGGCCGTCCTTCGACGACAGCATGACCACCGGCGTGGCATGGAAGCGCGCGCTTTTCTTGATCAGGGCGCAGGTCTGGTAGCCGTCCAGGCGCGGCATGAGGATGTCGCAGAACACCAGCGCCGGGTGATGGTCGTTGATCTTGGCCAGCGCATCGAAGCCATCCTCGGCCAGCACGACCTCGTACCCGGCCTGGGTCAGGAAGATCTCGGCGGATCGACGGATCGTGTTGCTGTCATCGATCACCATGATGGTGGGGCGCCTGGTGTGCTGCGATGTCGTCATGTTCGTTTCACTTCAGCATGGAACGCAACGATAGCATAGGGCTGTAGGCTTGTGCGCAAAGTGTTGCACAGAGTCAACTACGGGCAAAACGGGGATGAAAAAGCTTGCTGGAAGGGCTAGAAAATCAGTTATCGGTGTGGGTGGTTTTGATAACTTGATTGGCAGATTTGCCATGAAATCGTAGGGTGGACGGCTCCGCCGTCCACGCGGTGATCGCTACGCTAGGATCATTCGTGCTGGTGATGGCACCAGTGATCGGTACGGGTACGACCGATTACACCTTGCCTATCGACGCGTGGACGGCAAAGCCGTCCACCCTACCGTATCAGATCGCCGTCATCTCGAAGTCGTCCTTGCGGGCGCCGCATTCCGGGCAAGTCCAGTTTATCGGCACATCGGCCCAGCGTGTCCCAGGCGCAATGCCATCTTCCGGCGCGCCCGCTTCTTCGTCGTAGACCCAGCCGCAAATCAGGCACATCCAGGTCTGGTACGCGGTCGCCGTCGTTTCGTTACTCACGGTGTCGTTCCTTCTATCTAGTAAAATGGGGAATCAGGTATCTTAATCTACCCGTCGTGCAAAACCAATCGTCTCCGCTGATTCTCACTTTTGGCGTGCTGGATCCCGTCGGCGCGCTTGGCGTGCAGGCTGACCTTGCCACCTTCGCGGCCCACGGCTGCCACGCCCTTTCCGTTCCTACCGCCCTGCTGGTGGCCGACAGCGCGCGCGTCGAAGAAATGCACGAGCTCGACACCGGCTGGATGGCCGACCAGGCGCGCGTCGTGCTCGAAGACATGCCGGTGGCCGCCGTCAAGATCGGGGCGATCGCCAGCATCGAGCAGGCCGCCGCCATTGCCGAGATCGTCTCCGACTACGCCGACGTGCCGCTGATCGTCGACCCTTTCCTGTCCTCGCTGCCGGACGCCGGCATGTCCGACGAGGACACGGTCGCCGCGATCCGCCAGATCCTGGCGCCCCAGGCCACGGTGCTGATGCTGTCGCAATCCGAACTCGGCCGCATGGCCGAATCCTGGCGCGAGCCGGGCGCCGACAGCTCGCTCGAGGCCGAGGTCGCCGAACTCACCGGACGCGGCTGCCAGTACGTGCTGGTCACCTGCACCCAGGGCAGCGGCCACAACCGCGCAAACTCCCTGTTCGACCGCGACGGCATGGTCACCACCATCGACTGGCAGCATTTGCCGGGGCCCTTCGTCGGCGCCGGCACCACCCTGTCGGGCGCGCTGGCGGCGCTGATGGCGCAGGGGCTGGATGCACCCGAGGCCCTGGCCGCCGCCCAGGAGTACACCTACGGCGCCCTGCGCCATGCCCGCCGCTTCGGCATGGGCAAGTTCGTCCCCAATCGTTTCCACCGCACCCAGTTCGTACTGGGCCGGCAATAAGAAGACAAGGTTCCCAAGATGACTACTGAACACACCTCCCGCAACGACATCCTGTTCGAACGCGCCCAGCAAAGCACCCCGGGCGGCGTGAATTCCCCGGTGCGCGCCTTCCGCTCGGTCGGCGGCACCCCGCGCTTCATCACCCGCGCCGAAGGCCCCTACTTCTGGGATGCCGACGGCAAGCGCTACATCGACTACATCGGCTCCTGGGGCCCGGCGATCGTCGGCCACGCCCATCCGCAAGTGATCAAGGCGGTGCAGGACGCGGCCGCCAACGGCCTGTCGTTCGGCGCGCCGACCGAAGGCGAGATCGAGATCGCCGAGGAAATCATCAAGCTGGTGCCGTCGATCGAGCAGGTGCGCCTGGTCTCGAGCGGCACGGAAGCGACCATGAGCGCGCTGCGCCTGGCCCGTGGCGCCACTGGGCGCGACAAGATCGTCAAGTTCGAGGGCTGCTACCACGGCCACGCGGATTCCCTGCTGGTGAAGGCCGGCTCGGGCCTGCTCACCTTCGGCAACCCGACCTCGGCCGGCGTGCCGGAAGACTTCGTCAAGCACACCCTGGTGCTGGACTACAACAACGTCACCCAGCTGGAAGAGGCATTCGCCTCGATGGGCGACAGCATTGCCTGCGTGATCGTCGAGCCGGTGGCCGGCAACATGAACCTGATCCGCGCCACGCCGGAATTCCTGGGCCGCATGCGCGAGCTGTGCACCAAACACGGCGCGGTGCTGATCTTCGACGAAGTGATGTGCGGCTTCCGCGTTGGTCTCGGCGGCGCCCAGGAGATGTACGGCATCGTGCCGGACCTGACCGCGCTGGGCAAGGTCATCGGCGGCGGCCTGCCGGTGGCGGCATTCGGCGGCAAGGCGGAACTGATGCAGAAGATGGCGCCGATCGGGCCGGTGTACCAGGCCGGCACGCTGTCGGGCAATCCGGTGGCGGTGGCGGCGGGCATGACCACGCTGAAGCTGATCCAGGAACCGGGCTTCTACGAGAAGCTGACCGCCACCGGCCAGAAGCTGGTTGCCGGCTTGACGGCGGCGGCGCAGGAAGCGGGGATCGCCTTCTGCGGCGACTCGGTGGGCGGGATGTTCGGCATGTATTTCAGCGAGACCGTGCCAAGCTCGTACGGCCAGATGATGGCCGGCGACAAGGCGCGTTTCAATGCCTTCTTCCACGGCATGCTGGAGGAAGGCGTGTACTTCGCGCCGGCGATGTTCGAGGCGGGGTTTGTCTCGGCGGCGCATGATGATGCGGTGATTGCCGAGACGGTGGAGGCGGCGAAGCGGGTATTTGCCAAGCTGGTCTGAAGCCAGGCCTGCGGCTTGAACCGTACGGTGGGCACTCCGTGCCCACGCGGATGTGCGCGTCTCGTTGACGCGGTTACCATCGAAACATCCGCCCACCCGAGACGTATGCGGATGATCCGCGCTAACGTGTCGGGTTTTATCATTTCAATGCCGCGTTCAGCGGCAAACGTGACGCAGCCATCCGCGTGGGCACGGCGTGCCCACCGTACGGGTTACGCCCTGGCCATGACTGTTTTACGCTGCGCCACCACCACCCTGCGCGACGCGCGCTTGCGCCACCAGATGATCACCCCGGTCACGCTCAGCATGGCCACCACCACGCCCATGAAGGAAATCAGGATCCGCCCCGGCAGCCCGAGGATGCGCCCCGAATGCAGCGGGAACTGGGCCTGCACGAAGATGTCCGCCGCCGTGCCCTTCCACGGCTGGCGCTCGCCCAGCAGCGCCCCGTTCACGCCGTCGTAGTACAGCAGGGCCGGCCCCACGCCGCCGGTGCCGTGGTCGCCGCCCGGCTGGAAGAAGCTGACCATGTAGATGCCGTACTCCTGCGAGTAATAGATGCCGCCGACCGGGTCTTCCCAGCCGCGCCGCGCGCCTTCGACGTTGGCCCCTTTCACCGCCTCGGCCATCGGCACCTTCGGTTCGATCAGGTGCTGCTTGTCGGCCATGCTGCGGGTGTCGAAGGGCGTCGGCGTCACCTGCGACACCTTGCTCATCACCGGATAGAAGATCTCCTGGTAGAGGTTCAGCGAAAAGGCGGTAAAGGCCAGGATGAACAGCAGCACCCAGGTCCAGAGGCTGAACGCGCGGTGCAGGTCGAAGTTCAGTTTCGACGAACCGCCCTTCCAGCGCACCTTCCAGGCCGGCTGCCAGCGCTGCCACCAGGATTTACCGCTCGGCTCCAGCTTGTTGTGCAAGGCCGCCGCCGCCACCGCCGCCTGGCGCTTGCGCACCGGCAGGGTGAGGTAGAAGCCGACAAAACTGTCCACCATCCAGACGATGGCGATCGCGCCCATCAGCCAGATGCCCCAGCGGTCGATGCCCCACATCTCGGGAATGTGCAGGGTGTAGTGCAGGCGGTAGAGGAAGGAAACGAAGGTCTCCTCCGTGATCGGCCACACCGCGCCCCACTCGCGCTTGCCCAGTTCCGCGCCCGTCACCGGGTCGACGAAGACCTGGTTGAAGCCCGGCCGGGTCAGTTCGCCGGTCTTCGCGTCGTAGCGCGGCGACACGCCCAGCGCCAGCGACTCCCCTGCTTCCACGTGCAGCGGAATGTAGGAGACGCGGATGTCCGGGTAGCGCGCCTCGACCTGTTGCGCCAGCAGCAGCGCGTCCTGGGGCTTGCCCGGGGTGTGCGCCTCCATCAGGTGCGGGTTGAGCAGGTCGTCGAGCTCGTGGTCCCAGGAGATGATGGCGCCGGTGACGCCGCTCAGGAACAGGAAGGCGGCCGTGAGCAGGCCGAGATAACGGTGGACCAGGGTCCAGGATGCGCGCATGTCGGCCTCTCTCTGTCGAACCGGTTAGAAGCGGTAGCGCACGGTCAGCGAGGCGCTGCGCGGTGCGCGGTAGTTGACGCCGCCGTAGGCCGCGAACATGCCGAAGTAGGTCTTGTCGGTCACGTTGTCGAGGTTCAGCTGGGCCGACAGCTGCGGGCTGAATTCGTAGCGCGCCATCAGGTTGACCAGGGCGAAGTCCTTCTGCTCGATGATGCCGTTCGTGGTCGGCGGCGCCAGCGGGTCGACGGTCCAGGTGCGGCCTTCCCAGTTCACGCCGCCGCCGATCGTCAGCTTGTCCCAGGCGCCGGGCAGGCGGTAGGTGGTGAACACGCGCAGCAGGCGGCGCGGGTAGATGCTGTTGAAGTCGTTGCCGTCGGCATCCTTGGCGCGGAACTGGGTGTAGCCGGCGGTGGCGTTCCAGCCCGGCGCCAGGCGGCCGCTCAAATCGAACTCGAAGCCGCGGCTCTTGGCGCCGGCCACGGCGCGGTAATAGGTTTCCGGCGCGTTCGGGCCGGCGCCGTCGCGGTCGACCAGGCCCGCTTCCTGGCCCAGGCCATCCTGCTTGATCTGGAACACGGCCAGCGAGGCGCTCAGGCGCTTCTCGAAGAACTCGCCCTTGATGCCGGCCTCGATGTTCTTGCCGACCACCGGGTCGAGCAGGTTGCCGGCCAGGTCGCGCCGGTTCTGCGGCTGGAAGATGTCGGTGTAGCTGGCGTAGGCCGAGTAGTTGGAATTGATGTCGAAGACCAGGCCGGCGTAGGGCGTGACTTCGTGGTCGTGCTTGACCGTGTAGGCGGCCGTCCACAAGCCGACGCCGTTCTTTTCGTAGTCGGTGACGCGCGCGCCGATGATCAGCTTGAGCTGGTCGGCCAGGTTCAGGCGGGTGACGCCGTACAGCGCCTGCTGCTCGGTCTTGCTACGCTCGTAGAAGGTCAGCTCGCCCCAGGCCGGCTCCGGATAGGCGGCCGGGTTCCAGTTGTTGAAGTCGGTGACCGTCGAGCTCACGCCGCCGAAGTCGGCCGCGCGGTTGTCCGAGGTGAATTCCTGCTTCATGCGCATGTAGCCGAACGAGGCTTCGTGGGTGCGCCCGGCGACGTCGAAGCTGCCGCTGACGTGCAGGCCGATGTCGTTCTGCTTCGTGCGGGTGTGATACGAACCCGAGAAGTCGCTCATGCCGGCGCCGGTAACGCGGTCCAACATGCCCGACAGGTAGAGCAGGTAGGAGTCGCCGCGGCGCTCGCCGTGGTTGTAGTTGGCGCGTACCTTCCAGCCGTTCTCGAACGTGTGGGTCAGGTCGAGGAAGCCGTTGTCGTAGGTCGACGGCAGCGCGGTCCAGTCGGCGGCGGTGGTCTTGCTGCGGTACCAGTTGGTGAGCGTACCGTCGGTGTACCAGTACGGCAGGCTGCCCCACATCGGGCCGCGCGCGTTCAGGTCCTGGTGGCTGTAGCCGGCCTGCAGCAGGGTTGTCGGCGACAGGTCGGCCGAGATGGTGGCGTAGAGCGTGTGGTTGCGGTTCTTCAGGGAGTCGATCCAGCTCTCGCCGTCGCTGTATTCGCCGACGAAGCGCGCACGCACGCTGCCGCTTTCGTTGAGCGGGGTCGAGACGTCGCCCAGCACGCGTTTTTCGTGCCAGCGGCCGATGCCGCCTTCCACCCAGCCCGTGACTTCCTTGCTGTCGGCGTGCTTGCGCACCAGGTTGATCGCCGCCGACGGGTTGCCGGCGCCGGTCATCAGGCCGGTGGCGCCGCGCACCACGTCCACGCGCTCGTAGGTCGCCAGGCTGCTCGAGACTTCGCCGGCGCTCCAGGCCTGCTCGTAGGTGGTCGGGATGCCGTCGATCTGCAGGTTGTCGATGTCGAAGCCGCGCGAGGTGAAGCCGGCGCGGTTGGTTTCGTAGGCGTTCACCGAGACGCCGGTGACGTTGTCGACGATGTCGGTGACCGAAGTCATCAGCTGGTCTTCGATGCGCTGCAGGGTCACCACCGAGATCGACTGCGGCGTTTCGCGCAGCGACAAGTCGAGCGGCGTGGCCGAGTTCTGCGACGGGGTGCCATAGGAGCCGGCCGTCGGGACCTTTTGCGAACGGATCTGCACTTGCTGGATGGGCTGGCCGGCCTGGTCGAGTGAAGGCTCGTCGGCTTCGGCATGCGCGAGCAGCGGCAGGGCCAGGGCGACCGACAGCGCGATCCGGTTCAGTTTATAAAGCCCACGTGCGTGCACATGCATTTCCATCAGAGACCTCGGGTTAGTAGCAGAAAAAAGAACGATAGGCGGTCATGCGCAGGACCATTCACATGGAAACGCAGCAATTGCATACCGCAATGAGAATGTGAATGATAACGATTCTCATTACAAAGTCAACCTACGCACCTGAGAAAAGTGCAATATGGGTGATTTGACCAATGTAAATTTTGGTGAACGTGGTCTTTACGTCAGCGCAAACATTTGGTCGGCGGCGATGCGGCGGCGGGCCGGCACTGTGCCATCATGGCCTCAACTTCGGCTGGACACCGACCATGGCGCGACTTCGACGCTCTTCCCGCGGAGCTTCCCGCTCCCGCCTGCCCCGCTCGGGGCAAACCTTGCCGCAGCCCGAAGGCGCACCGTTCGCCGTCGGCGTGGCGCTGCTGCGGGTAGCCGAGCCGACCAATTCCGCAGACTATTACGCCGCCATCGTCGACGGCCTGAACGACAGCGCGCGCCGCTACCGGGTCGACACGCCGCTCCGCATCGCCCACTTCCTGGCCCAGATCGGGCACGAAAGCAGCTTCCGCGCGACCGAGGAAAATGGCCGCTATGCCGCCGTGCGCATGCGCCAGGTGTTCGGCTGCAAGGGCGGGCAGGCGCAGTACGACCGCGCGCTCGACGAATGCCGCCTCGGGCCGGACGGCCAGCCGGCGCGCCTGCGCCCCAAGCTGTGGACCGAGGCCGATTTTTATGCGGGTAATGCCGAGCATCTGCTCAGCTATGTGTATGCCGATCGTCTCGGCAACGGCAGCGAAGCCTCGGGCGACGGCTACCGCTACCGCGGGCGCGGCCTGATCCAGCTGACCGGGCGCGACAACTACGCCGCCTTCACGGCCGCCCACAATGCGCGCGATGCGAACGACCCACGCGATTTTGTCGCGGAACCCGACCTGCTCGTGAGCGAGCTCAAATACGCCATCGAATCGGCCTTCCACTACTGGGAGGCGCGTAAAGTCAATGCAGTGGCCGACACCGACGACCTGGAAGCGGTCACCCGCGCCGTCAACGGCGGCCTGAACGGATTGAGCGACCGGGGAGCGCGCCTTGCGAACATCAAGAAAGCTTTGGGGATCTGAATGGGTGGCGGCGCTGGGCTGCTGGCTGGTGTTGCCGGCCTGGGGGCAGGCGCAGGTGCAGGTGCAGGCGCCGGCGTCGCTGTGCAGCGCCGGCGAGCATGTGGTGTTTGCCTGCGCCATGGAGGGAAAGACGGTGTCGCTGTGCCGCTCTCCCCTTCCCGGGAACGGCTTGCAGTACCGCTTCGGCTTGCCGAATCGTCTTGAGCTGGAATATCCGGCGCCCGGGCAGCGCGCGCAGCCGGTGTTCAAGGTGCGCAATGAGCCGCTGATCGGTGGCGGGCTTACCTCGGTTGCCTTCCAGCGCAGCGGCTACACCTATACCGTTTACAGCCGGGTCGGGCGCGGGCCGGATGGGGTGACGCCCGCGTTCGACGATGGGCTTACCGTCGAGCGGCGCGGCAAGACGCTCAGGCATGCGCGCTGCGAGGATGGGGGTGCTGGGTTTCTGGAACCGCCCTCGTCGCTGGTGAAATAAAATTTCATAAGCTTAGGCTTCGTGAAATTTTATTTCACGCCCTTCCTTCGTTTTGGGGATGCGCCAGGGAGCAGTGCGCTGGACGCGTGGGCGGCGCATACGGCGCGTGTGCGCTGCCCGACGGGTGGAGCCGACCACCCTACATCCCCGGACCGCCACCGCCGGGGCCGCCGCCGAAGCCGCCGGGGGGCATGCCGCCAGGGGGCGGGCGCCAACCTTCGCCTGGCGGCCCGTCTTGCCGGCGGTTTGCCTGCACGCCGCCGAAGCGGTAGGACAGGCCGACGAACACCACCGGGCCGTCGAAGCGGCGCACCGAGTATTCCTTCAGCGTGGCCGAATCGGTCACGGTTTCCTGTTTCTGCGAGCTGAAGATGTCGTTGGCGTTCAGCACCAGCGTCAGGCTCTGGCTCAGGTTGCGGCGGTAGCTGAGGTTGGCGGTGGCGCTCGGTTCGCGGTAGCCATAGCCGGTCAGGGTCTTGCCCTGGGCATTGAACATCAGTTGCAGCTGGTCGAGCGGCGTCAGCTGGTAGTTCAGGCGGCCGCGCACGTTCACCGAGGTGGCGCTGCGCCTGGATTCGTTGCCGAGCAAGTCGATCTGCTGCTGCTCGGCCAGGAAGACGTTGCCGCTGGTATTCACCGACAATTTCGGCGTAAGCTTGCCGCTGAGCGTGAATTCCAGGCCGCCGGAACGGTTGCTGCCGCCGTTTTCCAGCGTCGTCAGGATCACCGTGTCGCTCACCGCCACCTGGCGGCTGCGGATGGTGTCGCGCTCGTTGCGGTAATAGGCGCGCACGTTGGCGTCCAGCACGCCGGCCTTGGTTTCGTAGCCGACCTCGAAGGAATCGGTCTGCACCGGCTTCAGGTAGGGGTTGCCGCTGGACTCGTTGAATTCGTCGCGGTAGACCACGAAGGGGTTCAGCTCGCCCGCGCCCGGACGGCGGATGCGGTGCGCGTATGAGAAGCGCAGATTCGTCTTCTCGCCCAGTTTATAGGTGGCAAAGGCGCTCGGCATCCAGTTCAGGTAACTGTTGCTGGCATCGATGCGGCTGGTCACCTGCTTCAGGTCCATGTCGGTGTGCTCGGCGCGCAGGCCCAGCTGGGCGCCCCAGCGCTCGTTCACCTTCCACTGGTAGGAACCGTACAGCGCCGTGTTTCGTTCGTCGATCTCGAAGGCATTCGTGCGGCGGTCGTTGATGCTTTGCGCGTTGCTGCCCAGGTCGAAATCGTAGTAGCGGGTATCGAACTCGCTCTGGTTGTCGGCGACCTTGTAGCCGACCTTCACGATGGCGCCGCTCTCGAGCGGCAGCTCGTAGTCGCCGGTGTAGTCGATGATGCGCGTCGAATTGTCGACGTCCTGCAGGTTGCGGCTGTCGGCCGCGCGCGGCGGCGTGACCGTATAGGTGTTGGCGTAGTCGGTTTCGCTGTCGTTGTCGGTGGTCGACACGCGCAGGTCCATCTTGAACAGCTCGCCCAGCTTCTCGCCCTTGTGGTCCCAGCGCAGGCTGCCCATGTTGTTGCGGCTGTCGCCGTTGCGGCGCGTGCTGCGCGCGTAGTCGCTGGTCGTGTTGCCGGCCGCGTCGAACACGCTGTAGTGGTCCAGGCCCTGCTGGTCGTTGTTGCGCTTCATGAGGCCGAGGCCGGCTTCCAGCGTATCGTCCTGGCTCAGGTTATAGGTCACCTGGCCGCGCAAGCCGACGCTGTCGTTCAGGCCATTGCTGGTCGACTCCTGCGTGTTGCGCTGGCTGGCTCCCGTGACCGGGTCGATGCGCTCGCGCTCGCTTTCATAGGTCGAATCGCGGCCGTCCTTGCGCATGTTGATGCCGCCCTGGAAGCCCCACAGGCCGGAATTGTAGGCGCCGTTCAGCGCGGCATTATGGCGCCCGGCCGTGCCCGCGTTGGCATTCGCCGCGCCGAAGCCGCCCGGACGGCGGTTGCGCTTCATGACCAGGTTCAGGATCGGCCCGCCGCCGCCTTCGTTGCCGAATTCCGCGCCCGGGTTATTGATCACCTCGACCGAGTCGATGTCCTCGGCCGGCATGGCCTGCAGCGCCGAGCCGCGGTTCTCGCCCTGCAGCATGGCCGAAGGCTTGCCGTCGACCAGGATCTGCACGTTGGTGCTGCCGCGCAGCGAGACGGTGCCGTCCGGATCGACCGCCACCGAAGGCACGTTGCCGAGCGCATCGGCGGCGCTGCCATTCGAGGCATTCACGTCGGATTTGACGTCGTAGACCTGGCGGTCGATGCGGTTGTTCTGGCGCTCGCCGACCACGTTGACGGACTGGATAGTCTGGGGTGCAGGTTCCGCTGCGGCAGCGGGCGCGGCGGTGGTGCTGGCGGCTTGCGGCGCGGCGCCTGCGGTCGCCGGCGCGGTAGCGGACGTGGGAGCCGGCGCGGCCGTCGCCGGCGCAGCCTGGGCGCCGGCGGTGCTTTGCGCCAGCGCCGGCTGTATCGCGCCGAATTCGCACACGGCCAGGACAACTGCGAGGTACAGGGCCTGCCTGCGTGGCGTGGCGCCGGCGGCGCCTGGCTGGATGCGGGCCTGCTTGGAACGGTTTCGTTGGACCATCGGTGAATGCTTTATTGACGTTGAAGTGGCATCGCTCGCCACGCGCTCGATTAAGCGAGCTCGGCAGGCTGAAAGCCTCCATTGTAAAACCTCGCATCGCGCCTGCACCGTCCGGGGGCGTAAAGAAGCGTAAATGGATGTAACAGCCTGCTGCCGGGCGCAGCGATGCCGCGTCAGCGCTTGTCCGTTGCGGCGCCGCGGCGGCTCCGGCGCACCCGGCGCCATATCAGGTAGACGACCGCGCCGGCCAGGACAAAGGGAATCGTCGAGGCAACGAAGGTGATCAGGGCGGCGACGCCCTGCAGCAGGTCGCCGCCGAAGTCGTCCAGCGCCTGGCCGACCTTGCTGGCCTGGCCGGCCCGGGCGTGTTCGTGCATGGCCACCGTCAGCAGTTCGGTGTCCACCTGCCTGCGCAGTTGTGCCTGGGAAGTGGCCGCGTTGTCGATCTCGCTCTGCACCTCGGCCAGCTCGCGGTGCAGCTTGATCAGGGCTTCCGGATCGAGCGCGCGCTGGCGGGCCAGGGTCTGCAGCTGGTCGCGGTAGGCGGTCAGCATGCCCATCTTGCGCTCGGCGTCCTGGATCGGCTCGGCCAGGTCCTTGCCGATGCTCGACTGCGTGATCACCTTGCCGCGCCCATCCAGCGACTTCAGTACCCGATTGACGCCCTCGGGAACGATGCGCATGCGGACGGTCGCGCCCGGTTCGGCGCCGGCGCGGATGCTCGCTTCCAGCAGTGTGCAGCCCTGTTCCGGCAAGGCCGCGCACGACTGCTGCACGGCCTCGTAGACCTGCCGCGTGTGGCCTACCGGCACCTCGAACTCGACCGCATGCTCATAGGCGACGCGCGGCGCGCGCTTGTGATCGACGCTGACTTGCGCCATTGCCGGCGCAGCATTTCCCGCACTGCCGGGCTGGCCCTTGCAGCCGGCAAACAAGGCCGCAAGGGCCAGCAAGACGATCCATTGCCGCATCATCGTTCCTTCACATGGTTCACGCCCTGTCGCTGCAGAGCCTGTCCAGTGTACGGGCACCTCGCTTTTCCATCAAGCAAGCACCCTGCCGGTGCTTCACTGCTGCTGAAGAGAACGCCATCCCTCGGGCGCCAGGCCGCAAAAAGCGGCAATCCTGTCGACCGTTTCCCCGACCATGTAGCCACTCAGTCCCGCACCGAAGCGGAAGGCGCCGCTGTCGGTGCCGATTTCGATCGGCCCCGGATACATGCCGAGTGCATCCCATTTGCCCTCGGCCGACCAGGCCTGCGGCGCGGGCAGCGCGCGCACCGAGCGGATGCTCCCGGCCGCCACCACGAGCATGCCATCGGGAACGTCGCCTCCTTTGTAGATGCAGAGCGCATCGCGGAACACGAAGCTGCGGTACAGCATGGCCAGCACCAGCAAACACATCACGGCCAGCACCACCAGCGGCAGCCAGGACACGTCGTCCGGCGCGCGGCGCAGGTTCCTGAACGTGGCAGGCAGCAGGAACAGCAGCAGGAAAGCGCCCACCAGCACCGGCAACAGCCGTTTCTGGGTCGGACAAACGATGCGCAGCACGGCGTCGCCGGCCGGCGGGTGTTCATTGGCTGTTGCTGAAGGCAGGTCCGGCATCGCGACTCCTGGTGTGGAAACGGATGAGTATATCGCCAAGTCCGCCGGGCATTACCGGCCGCGGCTGGCGCATAATGGCCTTTTCCAAGCGGAGGACACATGCCTGCCCAGCTCGACACCAGCGTCATCGACTCCTGGCACCGGAATACCGATCCCTGGGTCGCGGCGGTACGCAATGGCGAAATCGAAAGCCGCACCCTGGTCACGAATGCGGCCATCGTCGACACGGTGCGTGCCCATGCGCCGCAGACCGCCGTCGATCTCGGCTGCGGCGAAGGCTGGCTGGTGCGGGCGCTGCCGGAAGTGAGGATGATCGGCGTGGATGCGATTGCCGGCCTGGTGGAGACGGCGCGGGCGGCCGGCGGCGGGGAATTCCGCTGCCTGTCCTACGAACGGATCGCGCAGGGCGAACTGCAGCTGGGCGCCGATCTCGCGGTCTGCAATTTTTCGCTGATCGGAAAAGAAGCGGTGGAAGGCTTGTTCCGCGCCGCGCCCTCCTACCTGCGCCGCGGCGGGCACCTGGTGGTGCAGACCATGCATCCGCTGCTGGCCTGCGGCGAGCAGGCGTATGCCGATGGCTGGCGCGAGGGCAGCTGGGCCGGTTTTAACAGCGGTTTCCAGGATGCGCCGCCCTGGTATTTCCGCACCCTCTCAAACTGGATCGCGCTCTTCGAAAACAATGGCTTGCGTATCCGCGAAATGCGCGAACCGCTGCACCCGCAGAGCGGCAAGCCGGCGTCGCTGATCCTGGTCGGCCAGCTGCCGGAATAAATCAGGCGACAAACTTCAGGCCAGTTTCAGCCAGCCGCGCCGGCGGAAGTACCACAGCGGCGCAATCGCGCTGGCGATCATCATGCCGATGGCAAAGGGATAGCCATAGGTCCAGTCCAGCTCCGGGAACCATTTATGGAAGTTCATCCCGTAGATGCTGGCGATCAGGGTCGGCGGCAGGAAAGCCACCGAGGCCACCGAGAAGATCTTGATGATCTTGTTCTGGTTAATGTTGATGAAGCCGACGGTGGCGTCCATCAGGAAGTTCACCTTGTCGAACAGGAAGGACGTGTGGCCGTCCAGCGATTCGATGTCGCGCAAAATCTGGCGCGCATCGTCGAATTGCTCGGCATTCAGCAGGCGTCCGCGCATCAGGAAACTCACCGCGCGGCGCGTATCCATCATGTTGCGGCGGATGCGGCCATTCAAGTCTTCCTCGTGCGCGATGGCATTCAGCGCGGCAGCCGCGTCCTGGTCGGTGAATTCCTTTTGCAGCACGCGCTGGCTGACTTCTTCCAGGCTTTCGTAGATGCCCTCCAACGCATCGGCCGAATACTCGGCATCGGTCGCGTACAAGTCGAGCAGCACGTCCATATAGTCGCCGATCGAACCGGGACGCGAACGCGCGCGCATGCGCACCAGGCGAAATACCGGCAAATCGTCGGAGTGCATCGAGAACAGCATCTTGCCCGACAGGATAAAGGCGACGGTGACCACGCGCGAGGGGCCGTCTTCTTCCTCGAGCAGGAAATCGGTGCGCAGGTGCAAATCGCCGTTTTCGGCTTCGTAATAACGGGCCGAGGCCTCGATGTCCGACACTTCGTCTTCGCCCGGCAGCGAGACGCCGTAGATGGCCTTGACCCAGGCACGCTCGTCGTCGTCCGGATCGGTAAGATCGACCCAGACAGGCGTGGCATTCTCCAGGTCCGCGCGCGACGCGATCGGGACCTGGTTCAGACGGCCATTTTGTAGGACAAATACGTTGATCATGCGCGCTTTCTCGGCCGGAATCAAAACTGACGCAAGTGTACTCGTTCACCCCGTGCGCGGCCACCCCGAAACAACGGTTTTGCCCCGTCTTCGGCGTTTTTTCAACGAATTAAATGTTGGATTCAGGGCAACTCTGCCGCACCCATCCGACGCTGGATCAGGCTGGTCCTCTTGACCAGGTAATTGGTGCTGCGGTGGCGGTCGTAATAGCGGGGATTCGGCAGCATCACGGCCAGGCGCGCGGCCTGGGCCGGGGCGAGATTGGCCGCCGGGGTGCGGAAGTAATAGCGCGCCGCCGCTTCGGCGCCGAACACGCCGCGGCCGAATTCGACCACGTTCAAATACACTTCCAGGATGCGGCGCTTGCTCATCACCGACTCCAGCATGAAGGCGATGATCATTTCCTGGCCCTTGCGCAGATAGCTGCGCGAACCCGACAGGAACAGGTTTTTCGCCAGTTGCTGGGTAATCGTCGAGCCGCCGCCGACCACCTTGTGCTTGCGGTTGTTCTTGTTATACGCCTTTTCCAGCGCCTCGAAATCCACGCCAGGATGATCGGCGAAATTCGCGTCTTCGGACGCCACCACCGCGCGCTTCAGGTTATTCGAAATGCGGTCGTAGGGCACCCATTGGTGTTTCAGTTCCGCATTCGGATTCTTTTCGCGCAATTCCGAGAGTTGCTGGCGCATGAAACTGGTCGAGCTTGGGTTGAACCAGACAAACCAGCACACTTGCACGAAGAAATACAGTTGCAGCAGGATGAAAGCCAGGATCGGGCCGAGAAATATCCATTTGATCCAGCGGCGCTTATTCGACGCGCCCGACGCGCCGCCCGCATTGCCTTTTTTCGCCATCGTTTTAATTATGTTCTGAGTGTGGTCAGGAGTTCGCGGGTGTCCGGACGTACGCCGCGCCAGATCGTGAATGCTTCGGCGGCCTGCTCGACCAGCATGCCGAAGCCGTCGCGCGTGGTGGCGCCCTGTTTCGCGGCAAACACCATGAAGGGCGTTGGCGCGTCGCCGTACATCATGTCCAGCGCCAGCGTCTCCTTCGTAAAGGCCGACGCCGGAACCGGCGGCATTTCCTGCGCCAGGCTGGCCGAGGTGGCGTTCACCACGATATCGAAGCTGCCTTCGATTGCACCGAAGTCGACGGCCTTGACCTGCGTGACCTGGTCCTGGAAGTCGGCCACCAGGGCGTCGGCGGTTTTCCGGGTACGGTTGGCCACCACGATGGCGGCCGGTCCCTGTTGCAGGAACGGCAGCATCACGCCGCGCGCCGCGCCGCCCGCGCCCAGCAGCAGGATGCGCTTGCCCGCCAGCGCCACGCCGGCATTGCGCACGATGTCGGCCACCAGGCCGGGGCCGTCGGTGTTGTCGCCGACGATCTCGCCGTCGATGAAGCTGAGGGTATTCACGGCGCCGGCGGCGCGCGCCCGCTCTTCCAGGCGCGTGGCCAGGCTTGCCGCTTCCAGCTTGAAGGGCACGGTGACGTTCGCGCCCTTGTAGCCCTTGCCGATCAGGTCGCGCACGACGTCGACAAAGGCGTCGAGCGGCGCCAGGCGGCGGCCGTAGTCGATGTGCTGCCCGGTCTGCGCGGCAAAGGCGGCGTGGATCTGCGGCGACCTGCTGTGCGCGACCGGGTTGCCGATCACGCAATATTTATCGGAAGGGGTGTCCATCATGACTGCTCCTGCAATTCGGCCTTCATTTTTTCCTCGCGGGTGAAGGTAAAGCGGGTGATCACGATCCACAAGTCATCCTTGCCGACCGAGCGCATGTTCTGGGGGAAGCTGCCGAAGGGCGCGGCGCGGCGCACGATCTCGAGCGCCGCCTTGTCCAGCGCCGGGTCGCCGGAACTGCGCTCGACGCGCGGCCCGCCCTCCTTCTGGTACAGGCTGCCATCCTGGTAGACGGGAATCGACACCACCAGCTCGCCGTACAGCTTGCGCCCGTTCTGCTGGGGGAAGTTCAGCGTGCCGATTTCCTCCACGCGCTTCTGCATCGCCTTGTAATACAGCGCGTAGCCCACCTGGCGCGTGCTCGGCGAAATGTGGGTGCGCTTCGGACGGCGGTTCTGGTCTTCGATGGTCTGCGTGATCTCGGCCGTCATGCGCGCGATCTGGCGCGTGGTGTCGATTTCGTCCTGGCCGGTGCGGGTAGGATCGGGCTTGTCCTTGTCGCGCACCGGGGCGGCGTTGAAGTCCGACGTTTTCACGCGCGTGAGCACGTTTTGCTGGAGCTGTTCGAGCTCGGCGATGCGGCGCTGCAGGGCCTTGATGCTGTCGCCGTTGTCGATGCGGCGCAGGTCGGGCAGCGGCGACCTGGCGCGGCCGCTGTCGGCCGTGCCGCCGCCTTCCAGGTTGGCCTGGGCCAGGGCGTCGGCTTTTGCCGGGGCATTGGCGTGGCGGGCGTTGACGAGGATGACTTCCAGGCCGGGATCGGCCGGCTGCATGCGGAACACTTCAGGCGCGGCAAAACGGATCGCCAGCAAGAGCGCATGCGCGGCCACCGAAGCGGCCAGGGCGATCATCAAGGGACGGTTTTCTCGGGAATACTTCACGCGTGCGCGCCGGACGGCAGTTGAATCTGGGAATCCAAGCATTCTACAGCGGAGGAAGTCGCTGCGGGCGGTTGGTGGCCGCGGGGCAACAGTTGAGTGCACAGAACCTCAAGCGTACGGTGGGCACTCCGTGCCCACGCGGTTACGGGCGTGTCCTTTTGGCTGCGTGCTGCGGCTTTCCAACACGTGACTTGGGCAGGATGGCACTGCTACTTCGGGTTTCGACGTGCTCGAATAATCTGTTCTTGCGGTCTCGATTTTTTATATGGCGCAAGATGATGTGGGGCCGCGTGGTTGCCGCTTCATCACCGCGTGGGCACGAGTGCCCACCCTACGAAAGACCGCATCACGGTTTCTTTGGGCAATCCAGCTTCAGCGCCACGCCATCTTTCTCGGCAAAATACTCGACGCATTCCGCCCCATCGCGGTAGATCGTGCGCATCCCGAACGAGGACGCGTAATCGGCCTCGTTAAAGCTCACCGAGCCATCGTGATCGAAGTCGATGGCCTCATATGCCAGCGGCGAGCGGTACACCATCCAGGCGAACACGGCCCAATAGGCCAGCACGATCACGGCTGTCACGATGACGATGGTGCGTATCGACCTGCTGCTCATGATGGAATGGTGTCCGCCTCTGATGAATTATTGCGCGCCGGCTGCTGGCGTAGCGTCGTCGGTGCTGACGGCCGCTACCGCGCCTTCGGCTTCGACCACTTCTTCCACGGCAGCTTCGCCGGTATCGGCCACCTCGCCCTCTTCCTCATCGAAGGCCAGCTCCTCGCTCGGCGCGGCCTGGGCCACTTCGAGCAGGCGTGCTTCCAGCGAGAGGTCGACTTCGTCCCAGCGCACGATGTCGAGTTTCACTTGGGCGCCGCGCGCCACCGGCGGCATGCCCGGCAGGCGGATCACCAGCGGCACCTCGGTCAGGCGCAGCACGTCTTCCTTCAACACGACCGCCTCGGTCTGCTTGACCTGCTCCTGGCCCAGCCAGCGCAGGCACCAATAGCGTTCCATGGTCTGCTGGAAATCGTTGTAGGCCGAGTAGGCGGCGTCGAAGGCCGAGACGATCGAGAACAGGGTCGCGTCGCGTGGCTTGAACGGGGCGACCAGCGGCGCGGTTACGCCATGCTCGGCGCAGGCGATGATCTGCCACTGGTTCACCAGGTCGGTATAGCGGCGCAGCGGCGAGGTGCTCCAGGCATATTGATCAACGCCCAGGCCCTGGTGCGGCGCGGCGTGCGTGACCATGCGCACCTGCATCTTGGCGGCCCAGCCGGCGCCGCTGCCGGCGCCCTGCGAACGGTAGATGCCCGGCACGCCCGAGTCGTGCAGCAGCTTGCCCCAGGTGCTGTTGGCAAAGATCATCAGCTCGGCGACGATCTTGTCGAGCGGCGCGCCACGCTTGCGGCGCACGATCGAGACGACGTCATCCTCGACATAGAAATTGAAGTCGACGCGGTTGGCCTGCTCCGGCTTCAGGCCAAATGCTTCGCGTTTCAGCATGCGGCCCGCTTCCAGTTTCAATGCCCACTTCCACAGCAGCGCCAGCTCCGCCTTGTGCGGATACTCGCCGGCGCCGCTTTCCAGCGTTTCTTCGTTGACCAGCTCGTCCAGGTCGTTGTGGCGCAGGTTGTTCTTGATCGGCACCAGCTCGGCGCGGGTACTTGTTGACACTGTCGACCAGTCGGCGGGGTTCAGGGTCGCGTACAGCGACAATGCCGGGCAGGTCGTGCCCTCGGCCAGGGTAAAGGCGTTCACCACTTCGTCCGGCAGCATGGTGATCTTGTCGCCCGGCATGTACACGGTGGACATACGGCTGCGCGCGATCTTGTCGATCTCGTCGTCCGGCTTGATCGCCAGGCCAGGCGCGGCGATGTGGATGCCGACGCGCACGTTGCCGTCTTCCAGCTGCTCGACCGAGAAGGCATCGTCGATCTCGGTGGTGGTGACGTCGTCGATCGAGAAGGCGGCCACGTTCGCCGTCGGCAGGTTTGCCGGCGCATTCGGCACGGGCACGGCCGGGAAACCGGCGCCGCGCGGGAAGTTCTCGAACAGGAAGCGGCCCATGTGCAGCTCTTTCGGCGAGGCGATGCCGCCGGCTTTCAGCATCAGGCGCGGGGCCGAGGTCTGCAGTTCGCTGGCGGCCGTTTCCATGGCCTTGTATTCGATGGTGTTGCGGTCCGGCTTGAACAGCAGCTGGTGCACCATGGGCTGCAGCGCGGCCGGCAGCTTGCCCGCCTTCAGTTCCTCGACGTAGCCGGCCTGGATCAGGGCCTGCTGCTTTTTCTTTTCGATGCCGGCCTGGGCCGCGCGCAGCGATTGCTCGGGCGCCGCCTTGTAGCGGCCACGGCCTTTTTTATAGAAGTAAATTGGCGCATTGTGCAGGGCCAGCACCAGGCCGGCGGCCTCGGCCGGCAGCGGCGCATGGCCGAAGTACTCGGCGCCGAGCTCGGCAAAGCCGAACTCTTCCTGGCCAGCGACTTCCCACAGGAATTCCAGGTCGACATCGGCGGCGATGCCCTTGGCGGCCTCGAGCAGCGCAGCAGGGTCGGGTTTCTCGAACTGGAGCAGCACGTCCTTGGCTTTCACCTTTGATCGTTTGCCGCTCGACAGTTCTACCTGGTATGCCTCGCCTGCCTGGGACAACACCGAGCCGACCTTGAAGTCGCCCGATTCTTCAAAAAATACATTCATGTTTCGTTTCGCGTTATAGGTGTTGCGCCCAGATCGAGTACCGCCGGCAAGAATACCTCGGTGACCATCAGCAGGCCTTGATGGCGGCGATAGACACAGCGCCGCGCATAAAATTCGTTTCCTTGCAGATCGCCACCGAGGGCGGACCACAGCCGCTCGACTAGCGGGTGGCCCCTGCGCAGCCGTGCAAATTCCAGTGCCCCGCGTCGTACCCGCGGGTCGTAAAACAGGGTCGTGCCGAGCGAGCGTTCGCCCAGCGCCGAAAACAGCGGCCAGTCGGTGGCCGTGGCCGACATCGGCACCACCGTGTGGCCGAACACCGCCGGCGCACCGTCGCAGCACAGCAAGACCTCGCGCTCCCACACCCGCTCGCGGCGCGCCAGGCCGATCGGCCCCGCCTCTTCCAGCGCGCACAACGCCGCGTGCTGGTGCAGGCGTTTTACGCGAAAGCTGTCGCTACTGCCCACCAGGCGCGCGGTCAGCGAACCCTTCGTCGTCAGCCAGTCGCGCATGGCAGGCGGCGCGTGCACGGCGCCAACATGGCGATGCCATTTCGCCTGGCGCAAGGAGTTGCCGCGCACTAGTTGTTGCCTGCCTGCTTCCAGTCGACATCCGGCTGGCAGAACGCCAATACCTCGTCCACATACTGCGGGAATGCCGAAATCGCGTGGTCGCTGCCCTCGATCACGTGCTGGCGCGCGCCGGCGTAGTGCGCCACCATGTCGCGGTAATCCAGTACTTCGTCGCCGGTTGCCGCGACCAGGAAATAGCGCTCCGGACGAGTAATCTGCGCGACCTTCAGCTCGGCCAGCTCGTCAATATACTCGCGGCGAAACTCGAACGGCTCGCTTGAATGCCAGTTGGTGGTCACGCCGACGTGCTTTTCCAGGTTCCTCAACGGATCGACGGCAGGATTTAACAGCACTGCGCGCACGCCCAGGCGCTCGGCCAGCCAGGTGGCGTAGAAGCCGCCCAGCGACGAGCCGACAATCGCCAGGTTCTCTGGCGCGTGCCGTTCGGCCAGCAGCAGGGCCAGTTCCATCGCCGCTTTCGGCGAGGCCGGCAGCTGCGGGCAGATCAGGTCGTTCGCGCGGCCGGCCGCCGTCATGCGCTCCTGCACCACGCGCGCCTTGAACGAGCGCGGCGAGGAGCGAAAGCCGTGCAAGTACAAGATCATTTCGCCAGCGCCTCGAGCAGCTTCTGGTGCACGCCGCCGAAGCCGCCGTTGCTCATCACCAGGATGTGGTCGCCCGGCTGGGCGGCCTGGATGATCGCTTGCACCATGTAGTCGATCTGGTCGAAGCTGTGGGCAATCGTGCCCAGCGGCTTCAGGGCGTCGGCCAGCGACCAGCCCAGCGCCTGCTGGCTGCCGAAGCCAAACACCAGGTCGGCATCCTTCAAACTGCCCGGCAATGCGTCCTTCATGGCGCCCAGTTTCATGGTGTTCGAGCGCGGTTCCAGCACGGCCAGGATGCGGCCATTGGTCCCGATGCGCTGGCGCAGGCCGCCCACGGTGGTGGCGATCGCGGTTGGGTGGTGCGCAAAGTCATCGTACACGGTGACATCGTTCACCACGCCGCGCACTTCCATGCGGCGCTTGACGCTCTGGAAGCGCGACAGCGAATCGACCGCCTGCGCCACCGGCACGCCCACGTGGCGGGCGGCGGCAATCGCGGCCAACGCGTTCGAGCGGTTGTGCTTGCCGGTCAGTTCCCAGTGGACCGTGCCCTGGTTCTCGCCATTGAACAGTACGTCGAAGCTGGCGCCGCCCGGATGCTCGACCATGGCCCAGTTCACGCCATCGGAACTGCCAAAGGTTTCCTTGTCGCTCCAGCAGCCGCGCTTGATCACGCGCGCCAGCGAGGCTTCGTCGCCGTTCACCACCAGGCGGCCGATGCCCGGCACGGTGCGCACCAGGTGGTGGAACTGGGTTTCGATGGCGCCGATGTCGGGGAAGATGTCGGCGTGGTCGAATTCCAGGTTGTTCAGCACGGCGGTTTTCGCGTGGTAGTGCACGAACTTGGAACGCTTGTCGAAGAAGGCGGTGTCGTATTCGTCGGCCTCGATCACGAAGAAGTCGCTGTCGGCTTCGCCCGACAGGCGTGCCGAAATGCCGAAGTTCATCGGCACGCCGCCGATCAGGAAGCCCGGCGAATAGCCCGCGTCTTCCAGGATCCAGGCCAGCATCGACGAGGTCGTGGTCTTGCCGTGGGTACCGGCCACGGCCAGCACCCATTTATTACGCAAAATGTGTTCGCCAATCCACTGCGGGCCAGACATGTACGGCAGGCCGCGGTTCAGGATTTCCTCGATCAGTGGGTTCCCGCGCGTCATCACGTTGCCGACCACGTACAGGTCTGGCTCCAGCGACACCTGCTCCGGCCCGTAACCCTGGATCAGTTCGATGCCCTGGGCTTCGAGCTGGGTGCTCATCGGTGGATAGACGTTGGCGTCGCAACCGGTAACGCGGTGGCCGGCCTCCTTGGCCAGCACCGCCAGGCCACCCATGAAGGTGCCGCAAATGCCGAGGATATGAATGTGCATGGTCGTGGGTATGAAAGCGAATACAGGATTCTAACCGACGCGATGCCATTTTTCGTTCAAGAGTATGATCGTCCTCATGATGCCAAGCCAGAACAATGACCTATTCCAGCTGCGCCTGGAGATTGCCGCCACAGCGGCGCGCATGATCGCCCAAGACGGCGCCGATTACGCCACCGCCCGCCGCAAGGCCGCACGGCAAGTGCTGGGCGTGGACCAGCCGGCCCCGAACCTGATGCCCGACAACTTGCAGATCGAGGACGAGGTGCGCAAGTACCAGGCCCTGTTCGGCGGCAGCGCCCAGGCCGCGCGCCTGCTGCATCTGCGCCAGACGGCCCTGCAGGTCATGGACGCGCTGGCCGCGTTCAATCCCTATCTCACCGGCGCGGTGCTGAACGGCACCGCCGGCGAGCACGACGACATCCATTTGCAATTGTTTGCCGACAGCGCCAAGGAAGTCGAGATCTTCCTGCTGGGCCGCAACGTGAATATCGATATCTCGGAAACGCCCCACTTCAAGGGCGCACGCCACGATCCGGTTGAAACGGTGAGCTTCCTGTGGCATAAGGAAGCCGTCCACGCTGAGCTATATGAATTTCATGACTTGCGTGGCGCACTCAAGCCGCGCGCCGATGGCCGCCTGCAGCGTGTCGACGCGGCCGGCCTGCGCGCCTTGATGACGACCGACCAATCTCTGGAACAGGACGAATGAATAAAAAGAAGTTGGCAGCACTCGCGGCCGTGGCCGTGGTCTTTGGCGCGCTCGGCGCTTTCCTCGGGTACAAGACCCAGCCGCAACCGGCGGCGCCCGCATCGTCACCAATGACGACCGCCATGGCCCCGACCGGCGGCGCGGCCCACACGGCCTCCACTAATCTATATGCGCAATCGCTGAACGACCTGAACGGCCAGCCGCAGTCGCTGGAAAAATGGAAGGGCAAGCCGGTACTGGTGAACTTCTGGGCCACCTGGTGCGGCCCCTGCGTGCAGGAAATGCCGGAACTGTCGGCACTGGCGAACGAAGAAAACGGCAAACGGTATAACGTGATCGGCATCGGCATCGATTCGCCTTCGGCCATGAGCGAGTTCGCCGCCAAGCACAAGATTCAGTATCCGCTGTACGTGGGCGGCATGGGCGGCACGGAACTGTCGCGCGGTTTCGGCAATGCGCAGGGCGGCCTGCCCTTCACGGTGCTGATCGGCGCCGACGGCCAGGTGAAAAAGACTTACTTGGGCAAGCTCAAGTTCGACGAGCTGAAGGCGGACCTGGCGGCCCTGTAAGGCGGCACCGCGGGGCTGGCGAACGGTCGTTCTATTCCGAACGCCGCCCAAGTCGCCCTTATCCGCATAGAATTTTATTGCTTGCCAATACCCCTTGTTGGCGGCAAAATGCGTCACTTTCGAGCATAGACTCTACAAAAACATGGCGAAAAAGCTACTGCTGCTCAACGGTCCCAACCTGAATCTACTGGGGACCCGGGAGCCTGCGGTGTACGGCGCGGCAACGCTGGCCGACATCGAAAGCGCGGCAACGGCCCAGGCCGAAGCCGCGGGTGGATCGCTTTCCTGCTTTCAAAGCAACCACGAAGGTGCGCTGATCGACCGCATCCACGCTGCCCGTACCGAGGGCGTGGAGGCCATCGTCATCAATCCTGGCGGACTGACCCACACGAGCGTGGCCCTGCGCGATGCGCTGGCCGCGGTGGCGATTCCGTTTATTGAGGTACATATCTCAAATATTTACCAGCGTGAAGAATTCCGTCATTTCTCGTACCTGTCGGCGATCGCCCGCGGAACGATCAGCGGCCTGGGTGTGGACGGATATCGGTTTGCCATCGACTTTGCGCTTAAATAGCGTTAATCTACGCCAACTTCATGCATCATGCGCGGATGCGC
Organism: Massilia sp. BAP21; assembly: GCF_057801335.1. NCBI lineage: Bacteria > Pseudomonadati > Pseudomonadota > Betaproteobacteria > Burkholderiales > Oxalobacteraceae > Massilia > Massilia sp. BAP21. The sequence goes on along the minus strand of NZ_CM173596.1, from coordinate 2,730,526 downwards.
CCTCTTTTTGGCGCTTCGCTTACTCTTAAAACACAAATAATTCCAAGGGGTTCTACATGGATCTTCGTAAACTCAAGACTTTGATCGACCTCGTCGCCGAATCGGACATCGCTGAACTCGAAGTGACCGAAGGCGAAAGCAAGGTCCGCATCGTCAAGTCGTCCGCAATGCCCCAAGGCCAGATGGTCATGATGCCGTCCGCCGGCGTGCAGCAGTTCTCGGCGCCGGCTGCCCCTGCCGCAGCGCCTGCCCCGGCCGCTCCGGCAGCACCTGCCGTTGCTGCCGAAACCGGTCACGTGGTCAAGTCGCCGATGGTCGGCACGTTCTACCGTTCGTCGGCGCCAGGTGCACCGGCCTTCGTGGAAGTGGGCGCCAACATCAAGGAAGGCGATACCCTCTGCATCATCGAAGCGATGAAGCTGCTGAACGAAATCGACGCTGACGTGTCGGGCGTTGTAACCAAGATCCTGGTGGAAAATGGCCAGCCGGTCGAATTCGGCCAGCCGCTGTTCGTGATCGGCTAAGGTCAAACCGAGCCCCGCCGGCCGTGATGTCTACGCGGCCTCTTGATCCGAACCCAGGCCGGCGCCCGACGCCGGCTTCTCTCATCTACCCAAGCTAACCATGTTTGAAAAAATCCTCATCGCCAACCGTGGTGAAATCGCGCTGCGTATCCAGCGCGCCTGCCGCGAAATGGGCATCAAGACGGTGGTCGTTCACTCCGAGGCGGACAAGGACGCCAAGTACGTGAAGCTGGCCGACGAGTCCGTCTGCATCGGTCCGGCGCAATCGTCGCTGAGCTACCTGAACATGCCGGCCATCATCAGCGCCGCCGAAGTGACCGACGCCGAAGCAATCCACCCCGGCTATGGCTTCCTGTCGGAAAACGCCGACTTCGCCGAGCGCGTGGAAAAATCGGGCTTCGTCTTCATCGGCCCGCGTTCCGATTCGATCCGCTTGATGGGCGACAAGGTCTCGGCCAAGCAGGCCATGATCCGCGCCGGCGTGCCTTGCGTGCCAGGCTCGGACGGCGCCCTGTCGGATGACCCGAAAGAGATCATCCAGACCGCGCGCAAGGTCGGTTACCCGGTCATCATCAAGGCGGCCGGTGGCGGTGGCGGTCGCGGCATGCGCGTCGTCCACACCGAAGCGGCCCTGCTGAACGCCGTGGCGATGACCAAGACCGAAGCCGGCACCGCCTTCGGCAATCCGGAAGTCTACATGGAGAAGTACCTGGAAAATCCGCGCCACGTGGAAATCCAGGTGCTGGCCGACGAGCACAAGCAAGCCGTCTGGCTGGGCGAACGCGACTGCTCGATGCAGCGCCGCCACCAGAAGGTGATCGAGGAAGCACCGGCGCCGGGCATCCCGCGCAAGCTGATCGAAAAGATCGGCGACCGCTGCGCCGAAGCCTGCCGCAAGATCGGCTACCGCGGCGCCGGCACCTTCGAATTCCTGTACGAAAACGGCGAGTTCTACTTCATCGAGATGAATACCCGCGTGCAGGTCGAACACCCGGTCACCGAAATGATCACCGGCATCGACATCGTGCAGGAACAGATCCGCATCGCCTGCGGCGAAAAACTGCGTTTCCGCCAGCGCGACATCATGCTGGCCGGCCACGCCATCGAATGCCGCATCAATGCCGAAGACCCGTTCAAATTCACGCCGTCGCCGGGCCGCATCACCGGCTGGCACCCGCCGGGCGGTCCTGGCATCCGTGTCGATTCGCACTCGTATGCGGGCTACTATGTGCCACCTCATTACGACTCGATGATCGGCAAGGTAATTTCCTACGGTGCTACCCGGGAGCAAGCCATCCGCCGCATGCAGATCGCGCTCTCCGAAATGGTGGTCGAGGGTATCCTCACCAACATCCAGCTGCACCGCGAACTGATGGTCGACGCCCGCTTCATCGAAGGCGGCACCAACATCCATTACCTGGAACAAAAGCTGGCAAACCGCCCCGACACGAAAGTGGTCGTGGCCCCAGAGAACAAGGCTGACGCATGAGCTGGACTGAAGTCGTCATCGAAATCGCACGCGAGCACGCCGAAGCCCTGTCCGACGCGCTGATGGAAGCGGGCGCCCTGTCGGTGTCCGTGGAAGACGCCGACGAAGGCACCGACCAGGAGAATCCCCTGTTCGGCGAGCCGGGCATGGAACCGACCGAGACCGCCTGGGACCACAGCCGCGTGGTCGCCCTGACCGACACCGATGCGGACCAGGCCGCCATCGTGGCCGAAGCCGCTGCCGCGATCAAGCTGGCCGACGTGCCGGCCTTCACCACGCGCGACGTGGCGGACGCCGACTGGGTGCGCCTGACCCAATCGCAGTTCGAACCCATCCACATCGGCAAGAACATCTGGGTCGTGCCGAGCTGGCACGAGGCGCCGAACCCGGACGCCCTGATCCTGGAACTCGATCCGGGCCTGGCCTTCGGCACCGGCAGCCATCCGACCACCCGCCTGTGCATGGAGTGGCTGGAAGCGCACCCGGCGCCGGGCAAATCGGTGCTGGACTACGGCTGCGGCTCGGGCATCCTGGCGATGGTGGCCAAGAAGCTCGGTTCCGGCGACGTGGCCGGCGTCGACATCGATCCGCAAGCGATCGAATCGGCGCGCGCCAACGCCGAGCGCAACAACTGCGAGATCGACTTCTACGTGCCGGACGAACTGGCCTTGGCGCCGAACGCGCGTCATGCCAGCGGCAAGTTCGACATCGTGGTCGCCAACATCCTGTCGAGCCCATTGAAGCTGATGGCGCCGATGCTGTCGGGCCGCGTGGCGCCCGGCGGTTCGCTGATCCTGTCGGGCGTGCTGGCGCGCCAGGCCGAGGAAGTGGCCGCCGCCTACGCACCTTTCATCAAGCTGGGCGTCTGGGCCGAGCAGGACGGCTGGGTTGCCTTGCACGGCACGCTCGGCCAGGACACGGTTCCGCCCGCGCGTTCCGCCACCGCCTAAGGAGAGCCCAGGCATGGCGCTCGCCACACAATGCCCCCACTGCGGCACCATGTTCCGGGTCGCCTCGGACCAGCTCAAACTACGTGGGGGCATCGTGCGCTGCGGCGCCTGCCAGGAAATCTTCGACGGCAGCGCCTCGCTGGTCGACCTCGATGCGTTGCCGCGTGCGCCGGCAGCGCCGACGTTGCCTGCCGTGGCCGAAGCGCCTGCGGCGCCCGGTATCTCCGCTGCACCTGAAGCACCTGCCGACGCTCACATCGCTGCTGTACCTGAAGCCTTGGCCAAGGTCGCTGCCGCTTCTGAAGCACTAGCTGAAGCAGAAGCCGCACCTGACGCTCCGGCCGACGTGCTGGCTGAGGCCATGCCGGAACCCAAACTGGCCGAGCAGCCGGCAGCGGACACCGCAGCCGATCCCGTTTCCATCGCCGTCGTCGACGCAGAAGCGCCTGCCGCGCCTGCAGGCGACGCCGCACCGAACTTCGACGACCAGCCGGTCTACACGCTCGACTTCGGCCATACCTTCGGCCCGTTCGGCATCCTGCCCAAGGTCGCTGCGCCGGAAGAGAACACCCCTGTCACACCCGAAGCGAAGGCCTTGTCGGCAGACGCGCCGGTAACGAAGGTGACGGTCGTCGAACCGCCTGCGCCAGCCGACGTCGATTCGGTGACGCAAGCCGATTTCGACAGCACCGCAGCGAGCGACACCGCAGCAAGCGACACTACATCGGGCGACACCGCCCAGGTGCTCACGCCGCCGGCCTTTGCGCCGGCGACCGAGATCGCCTTCCCGCCCTCGGGCCGCATCGAGCCGACCTTTGGCCTGCCGGTGGACGAGGAAATCGTCGCCACCGCCCTGCCCGGCCACGAGGACGAGCACAGGCACGAACCAGCGGCGGCATCGGACGCATCGCCGGCGCGTGCGGCCGACGCGCCGGCGATGCTGCCGCTGCGCGAAGCGGCGGGCGCCATCGTCCACGGTGCGGCGCCGGCCCCAAGCGCGCCGCCGGTGGCCCGTACGCCCTCGGCAAAGCGCGCCGAAAAGGCCGCCGCCCGCCGCTCGCGCCTGACCCCGACGAAAATCGACGCGCCGCCGAAAATCCGCGTGCCGGAAAGCGACGAACCCGAATTCGTGAGGCGCAGCCGCCAGCAGGAACAAAGCGGGCGCACGCGCAAGATCGCCATGCTGGCCGGCTCGATCGTGCTGCTGCTGGTCCTGCTTGCCCAGGGCGCCTTCACCTTCCGCAATGCGCTGGCCGCGCGCTACCCGGGCGCAAAACCAGCGTTGGAATCAGGCTGCGCCCTGCTCGGCTGCCGCGTCGAGCTGCCGGCCCAGGTCGACAACCTCGTCATCGACACCGGCGAACTGACCACCCTCGGCGGCGGCGCCTATGCGTTCACCACCCAATTGCGCAACCAGGGCGCCGTGCCGCAGGCCTGGCCCAGCCTCGAGCTGTCGCTGACCGACGCCAACGACAAGCCGCTGGTGCGCCGCGTCTTCGCGCCGCGCGACTACCTGGCGGCAGGCACGCCGGCAGCGAACGGCCTGGCCCCGCGCGTCGAGCAAGCGATCACGCTCCACTTCCGCGTGGACGACCTTCAACCTTCCGGCTACCACATCGCCGTTTTTTATCCCTGAGCGAACATGACCCACCCTACCCTGATCTGCGGATCGCTGGCATTCGACAAGATCATGCAGTACCACGGCCGCTTCGGCGACACCCTGCTGGCCGACCAGCTGCACCGCGTGAACGTGTCGTTCCTGGTGCCGACCCTGCGCACCGAATACGGCGGCTGCTCGGCGAACATCGCCTACAACCTGAACATGCTGGGCGGCGACCCGCTGATCATGGCCACCATCGGCCAGGACGGCGCCGACTACCTCGAGCGCCTGCGTAACTTCGGCATCAAGACGCGCGCCATCAAGACCATCGGCGACGCCTACACCGCGCAGTGCTTCGTCACTGCCGACCAGGACAACAACCAGATCAACGCCTTCCACCCGGGCGCCATGCAGTTCTCGCACGAGAACAACGTGGCCGACTGCGGCCCGCTGCGCGTGGCGATCATCGCCCCGGACGGCCGCGACGGCATGCTGAAACACGCGCGCGACTGCGCCGCCCAGGGCATCCCCTTCATGTTCGACCCGGGCCAGCAGCTGCCGATGTTCAGCGGCGAAGAACTGCTGACCTTCATCGACCAGGCCACCTACCTGGCGGCCAACGACTACGAGTTCGAGATGATCGTCGACCGCACCGGCCTGACGCTGGAACAGATCGCCTCGCGCCTGGACGCCCTGGTCATCACCCGCGGCGAAAAGGGTTCCGAAATCTACGCCGGCGGCGAGCGCTACGACATTCCGGTGGTCCCGGCCGCCAGCATCGTCGACCCGACCGGTTGCGGCGACGCCTACCGCGCCGGCCTCCTGTATGGCATCGCGCAAGGCTATGACTGGAAAACCACCGGCCGCCTCGCCAGCCTGCTCGGCTCGATCAAGATCGGCCACCAGGGCGGCCAGAACCACAAATTCACCCCAAGCGAAATCGCCGACAAGTTCGAAGCCGCCTTCGGCTACCGCTTCAAGTAAAGGCGCGCTGGCCGCACGCGCGGCCCGCGATACGGCTGCGACCCGGATCGGCCTCTGGCTTATGGTATGGCCTGCGGCTCGCCCCGTAAGGTGGGCACCCCGTGCCCACGCGGTTACGTGCTCCGATGACGGCCACGTTCGTGGAGGCATGGCCCCCACCCTCAAGCCAGGCCACGAACAACAAAAAAATGGGCAGCTCCAGGCTGCCCATTTTCACATCCAACGCCCGCGCCTCAATACGGCCCCGGCAACACCATCCTCAACAAATACAAGGCAATCTGCAACAGCAGCACCGCCACCAGCACCGACAAATCCAGCCCCCCAATCGGCGGCACCACGCGCCGGATCGGCCGCAGCAGCGGATCGTTCAGCGCATGCACGAACGGCGCCAGCGGCGCATGGGGATTCACCCAGCTGAAGATCGCCTCGATGATCAACAGCGCCACGAAGCCGTAGATGATCCACTTCACGAAGCGCGCCAGCGCCCACAGGAAGACCTGCTCGCCGCCAGCTCCTGCCAGGAAGTAGATCGAGGTCGCCAGCAGCACCACGATGAAGGCGCCGATCAGGCTCGCCCAATCGTAGCCGCCCGCCCCCGGCACCACGCGGCGCAGGGGCTTGACCAGCCAGTCGCTCAGCGTGAACGTGAACTGCGCCACGGATGCAGGTGGACGGACCCGGATGGCCTGCATCCAGAAACGCAGGAGCAGGACCGCGCCCAGCACGGTGGCAGCGGTGTCGACGATCAACTGAAGAATGGGCAGCACATGGACTCCTTAAAATAAAAAAATACCGCTGTGCGAACATATCACACAGCGGTATTTTGCCCCAAGCGGGCGTGGGCTGTCGTTACGGACGGCTGCTGGTCGGGAACGGCCATGCCGCTGCCGGCGCCAGCGTGGTCTTCGCGGCAGGAGCCGGTGCGGCCGGCTTGTTCTCGCCACCTGCTTCTTTCGAAGCTTGCTTGGCGGCTGGCTGCGCTTCCGACTTGGTGTCGGCGGCCTTGGCGGCTGCTTTCTTCGCAGCTGGCTTCTTGGCCGCTGGCTTGGCTTCCGCTTTCACAGCTGGCTTGGCTTCGGCTTTCGCTTCCGGCTTGGCTTCGGCCTTCACTTCAGGCGTGGCTTCGGCTTTGGCTTCCGGCTGGGCTTCAGCCTTGGCTGCCGGTGCGGCTGGCTTCGCTTCGGCCTTCGCTGCCGGCTTGGCTTCGGCCGACTTCGTACCGACTGCACGCTTGACTGCCGGGTTTGCAGCCAGGGTCGCTTCCGACTTGGCCGGTGCTGCAGGCGAGTCTTCGGCTTTTACCGTCGAACGCGCTGCCGGCTTGGCTGCTGGCTTGGTGGCGGCGGCCTTCGGCGCTTTTGCTGCGGTCTTGGTAGCGGCGGCTTTCACCGGAGCGGCTTGCGCTGCGGTCTTGGTGGCGGCGGCTTTCACCGGAGCGGCTTGCGCTGCAGTCTTGGTCGCTGCGGCTTTGGCCGGAGCCTTGGCTGCGGTCTTGGTGGCGGCGGCTTTCACCGGAGCGGCTTTCGCTGCGGTCTTGGTCGCTGCGGCTTTGGCCGGAGCCTTGGCTGCGGTCTTGGTGGCGGCGGCCTTCACCGGAGCGGCTTTCGCTGCGGTCTTGGTCGCTGCGGCTTTGGCCGGAGCCTTGGCTGCAGTCTTGGTCGCTGCGGCTTTCACTGGAGCCTTTGCTGCGGTCTTGGTCGCTGCCTTGGCCGGAGCTTTGGTCGCGGTCTTGGCCGACGACTTGGCTGCAGTTTTGGTCGCGGCCTTTGCTGGCGCTTTAGCTGCGGTCTTGGCCGACGACTTGGCTGCAGTTTTGGTCGCGGCCTTCGCTGGCGCTTTAGCTGCGGTCTTGGCCGACGACTTGGCTGCGGTCTTGGTCGCTGCCTTGGCTGGCGCTTTGGCTGCGGTCTTGGTCGCTGCCTTGGCCGGAGCCTTGGTGGCGGTCTTGGCCGACGACTTGGCTGCGGTTTTGGTCGCCGCCTTGGCTGGCGCTTTAGCTGCGGTCTTGGTCGCTGCCTTGGCCGGAGCCTTGGTAGCGGTCTTGGCCGACGACTTGGCTACAGTCTTGGCCGACGACTTGGCTGCAGTCTTGGTCGCTGCCTTCGCTGGCGCTTTAGCTGCGGTCTTGGTCGCTGCCTTAGCCGGAGCCTTGGTAGCGGTCTTGGTTGCTGCTGCTTTAGCCGGCGCCTTGGCTGCGGTCTTGGTCGCTGCTGCTTTAGCCGGCGACTTGGTTGCGGTCTTGGTCGCTGCTGCTTTAGCCGGCGCCTTGGTTGCGGTCTTGGCCGCTGCCTTGGCTGGCGACTTTGCTGCAGTCTTGGTGGCGGTCTTCGCCGGAGTTGCAGCCTTCTTCGCTGCTGGCTTGGCGGCCGGTTTCGCCGCAGCTTTTGCAGCCGGTTTCGCGGCTGGCTTCGCAGCAGCTTTCTTTGCTGCCGGCTTGGCAGCTGGTTTCGCCGCAGCTTTGGCCGCTGGCTTCGCAGCTGGCTTCGCTGCCGGTTTGGCCGCAGCTTTTGCAGCCGGCTTGGCCGCTGCCTTTGCTGCTGGTTTCTCTGCTGCGGCAGCTTTTGCGGCCGGCTTGGCGGCAGTCTTGCCTGCCGGTTTTGCTGCTGGTTTCTTAGTGGCTGTTGCCATTTTTGTTCTCCTTCTCTGCGATGAGAAAATACGCTACAAGGTTGAAATCCGTCCGACCGCCTGCTGCATCGGGCGAATTATTCATCGGCACAAACCAATCGGTTACTGCCAATGAATACGGCACCAGCTGAACTGCTGCAACTCCTCACAATTGCAGCGCTTCAGCCAACGACGTTGGAACACCCACATTTCCAGTACTTCCACATCGCAACCCCTGCGGGCGCGAAAAGAAAAAGCCGCCATGCCTGATGTCGATCAGGCAGTGCGGCTTGTTCTTTTCGCTAAGCTTAAGTGCATACTGAACGTATCAGCGTCCCAATATTCGATCGGTTTTGTTTGCCAGCGAGCATGCAAAAAAATCCATGTTCACGTTTTGACAAATTCAATCACGTAAAGTACACGAAAACCTTGTCAGTGCGCAACCCGCGCACAGACATTTCACTCTATTGGACCGCGCCGCAACGCATCGAGCTTCAAACGGCGCCTTATTTCATCGGCAAATCTCGCAAAACAGTTTTCGCCCGACCCGCGCACGATTGAATTGCGCAAACGCAGAAAAGATAAAAAAAGCCCGGCGATTTCTCGTCGGGCTTTCGGGCTTTGCGTCAAATGCGACAGCGGATCAATCCCAGTTCAGCGCACCGCCGGTCTGGTACTCGGTCACGCGCGTCTCGAAGAAGTTACGCTCTTTCTTCAGGTCGATCATCTCGCTCATCCACGGGAACGGATTCTCTTCGTTCGGGAACAGCGCATCGAGGCCGATCTGCACGGCGCGGCGGTTCGCGATGAAGCGCAGGTAACCCTTGAACATCGGTGCGTTCAGGCCCAGCACGCCGCGCGGCATGGTGTCTTCGGCGTAGCGGTATTCGAGTTCGACAGCCTGCAGGAACAGGGCTTTCAGCTCGTCGCGGAAGGCCGGGGTCCACAGCTGCGGGTTTTCCATCTTGATCGTGTTGATCAGGTCGATGCCGAAGTTCACGTGCATCGACTCGTCGCGCAGGATGTACTGGTACTGCTCGGCGGCGCCGGTCATCTTGTTCTGGCGGCCCAGCGCCAGGATCTGGGTGAAGCCGACGTAGAAGAACAGGCCTTCCATCAGGCAGGCGAAGACGATGATCGACTTCAGCAGCTGCTGGTCCGCTTCCAGGGTGCCGGTCTTGAATTCCGGGTCGGTCAGCACGTTGATGAACGGGATCAGGAACTGGTCCTTGTCGTGGATCGACGCGATCTCGTTGTAGGCGTTGAAGATCTCCTGCTCGTCCAGGCCGAGCGACTCGACGATGTACTGGTAGGCGTGGGTGTGGATCGCCTCTTCGAAGGCCTGGCGCAGCAGGTACTGGCGGCATTCCGGCGCGGTGATGTGACGGTAGGTGCCCAGCACGATGTTGTTCGCGGCCAGCGAGTCGGCGGTGGTGAAGAAGCCCAGGTTACGCTTGACCAGGCGGCGCTCGTCTTCGGACAGGCCGTTCGGGTTCTTCCACAGCTCGATGTCGCGCTGCATGTTCACTTCCTGCGGCATCCAGTGGTTCGCGCAGCCGGCCAGGTACTTGTCCCATGCCCACTTGTACTTGAACGGCACCAGCTGGTTGACGTCGGTCTGGCCGTTGATGATGCGCTTGTCGTCGGCGTTCACGCGCTTGGCGACTTCGGCGGCAGGTGCGCCTTCGGTATTGCCGGCGAGCGGTGCGCGCGAAGCTGGCGCGCTGGTTGGTTCATCGTCCCATGACAACATGATTTGTTTCCTTTGAATTCTTGACGTGGCAGCGCCCGGCGCGAAGCCGGGCGCGCAATTTACTGATTAACGCTTATTGACCACTTATTGGCAAGCTTCGCATTCGTCGAAGCCGGCGTCGCCCGGACGCAGGTAGCAAGCCGCGCCGTCGACGATTTCAGGGGCTGCCGCTGCTGGGGCAGCAGCAGGTGCCGCCGCTGGCGCAGCGTGACCGGTCAGGCCGCCCGACACAGGCACCGCGTTCAGCGCGCCGGTACGGGTGGTCGACTTCTCCATGTGCGTCGCCGCGATGGTGCGCAGGTAGTAGGTGGTCTTCAGGCCGCGCAGCCATGCCAGCTTGTACGTCTCGTCCAGCTTCTTGCCCGATGCGCCGGCCATGTAGATGTTCAGCGACTGGGCCTGGTCGATCCACTTCTGGCGGCGCGATGCCTGCTCGACCAGCCACTTCGGCTCGACTTCGAAGGCGGTAGCGTAGATGTCGCGCAGGTCTTGCGGCACGCGGTCGATCTTGGAGAGCGAACCATCGAAATACTTCAGGTCGGCGATCATCACTTCGTCCCACAGGTCGCGTGCCTTCAGGTCGCGCACCAGGTACGAATTGATCTCGGTGAATTCGCCCGACAGGTTCGACTTCACGTACAGGTTCTGGAAGGTCGGCTCGATGCAGGCCGACACGCCGATGATGTTCGAAATGGTCGCGGTCGGAGCGATCGCCACGCAGTTCGAGTTACGCATGCCGAACTGCTTGATGCGCTCGCGCACCACGGTCCAGTCCATCGATTCGCTGGTGTCCTGCTCCAGGTAACCGCCGCGCTCTTCGGCCAGCAGCTTGATCGAGTCCTGCGGCAGGATGCCGCGGTCCCACAGCGAACCGGCGTAGGTGTCGTAGCGGCCGCGCTCTTCGGCCAGCTCGGTCGAGGCCAGGTAGGCGTAGTAGCAGACGGCTTCCATCGACTTGTCGGCGAATTCAACGGCCTTGTCCGAGGCGAACGGCACGCGCATCATGTGCAGGCAATCCTGGTGACCCATGATGCCCATGCCGACCGGGCGGTGGCGCAGGTTCGAGTTGCGCGCCTTTTCCACGGCGTAGTAGTTGATGTCGATGACGTTATCCAGCATGCGCATCGCGGTGCGGATGGTCTTTTGCAGCTTGACGTGGTCGAGGCCATCGCCCTTCATGTGCTGCGGCAGGTTCACCGAGCCCAGGTTGCAGACGGCGATTTCGTCGGCGCTGGTGTTCAGGGTGATCTCGGTGCACAGGTTCGACGAGTGCACGACACCGATGTGCTGCTGCGGCGAACGGATGTTGCATGGGTCCTTGAAGGTGATCCATGGGTGGCCGGTTTCGAACAGCATCGACAGCATCTTGCGCCACAAATCGAGGGCAGCGACTTTCTTGTACACGGTCATTTCGCCGCGTGCCGCCTTGGCTTCGTAGGCGGTGTACGCGTCTTCGAAGGCCTTGCCGACCAGGTCGTGCAGGTCAGGGGTTTCGCTCGGCGAGAACAGGCTCCAGTCGCCCTTTTCCATCACGCGTTTCATGAACAGGTCGGGAATCCAGTTCGCGGTGTTCATGTCGTGGGTACGGCGGCGGTCGTCGCCGGTGTTCTTGCGCAGGTCGAGGAATTCCTCGATGTCCATGTGCCAGGTTTCCAGGTAGGCGCAGACGGCGCCCTTGCGCTTGCCGCCCTGGTTGACCGCCACGGCGGTGTCGTTCACCACTTTCAGGAACGGGACCACGCCTTGCGACTTGCCGTTGGTGCCCTTGATGCGCGAACCGAGCGCACGCACCGGGGTCCAGTCGTTGCCCAGGCCGCCGGCGAACTTCGACAGCAGTGCATTCTCCTTGATGGCGTCGTAGATGCCTTCCAGGTCGTCACCGACGGTGGTCAGGTAGCACGACGACAGCTGCGAGCGGCGGGTGCCCGAGTTGAACAGGGTCGGGGTCGAGCTCATGAAATCAAAGCTCGACAGCAGGTTGTAGAACTCGATGGCGCGCTCTTCGCGCTCGCTTTCGCGCAGGGCCAGGCCCATGGCGACGCGCATGTAGAAGGCCTGCGGCATCTCGATGCGGGTTTCGCGCACGTGCAGGAAGTAGCGGTCGTACAGGGTCTGCAGGCCGATGTAGCCGAATTGCAGGTCGCGGTCGGCGACGATGGCTTTCGCCAGGCGCTCGAGGTCGTAGGTGCCGAGCTGTTCATCCAGCAGTTCGTTCTGGATGCCCTTGGCGATGTACTGCGGGAAGTAGGTGATGTATTCGGCGGCAGCCTTGGCTTGCGCGACTTCCTTGCCGAAGACTTCCTTGCGGATCGTGTGCAGCAGGATGCGGGCGGTGACCTGGCTGTAGGCCGGGTCGGTTTCCATCAGGGCGCGGGCGGCCAGGATGGCGGACTTGTGCAGTTCTTCGACCGGCACGCCGTCGTACAGGTTGCGCAGGGTCTCGGCGACGATGGCGTCGGCGTCGACATGCTTTTCCAGGCCGGCGCAGGCGGCGTTCACCAGCGCGTGGACATCGTTGACGTCGAGCGGACGACGCTCGCCGCCGTCGACCACGTGGATCTGCGGCGCCTGGATGGCGGTGCCGCCGGCGGCTTCCTTGGCGGCGCGGCGCTCTTCCATCTGCTTGGCGCGGTACAGCACGTAGGCACGTGCCACGTCATGCTCGCCCGAGCGCATCAGCGACAGCTCGACCTGGTCCTGCACGTCTTCGATGTGGAAGGTGCCGCCGTTCGGCTGGCGGCGCACCAGGGCGGCGACCACGTTGTTGGTCAGCTCTTCCACCAGGTCGCGGATGCGGGCCGAGGCGGCGCCCTGGCCGCCGGCGACTGCCAGGAAGGCCTTGGTCATGGCGACCGAGATCTTGTTCGGCTCGAAAGGCACGACGGCGCCGTTGCGGCGGATGATGCGGTAGTCACCGTGGGCCGCGATGTCGGTTGCCTTGGCGCCGGTTGCCGCTCCTGGAGCCGCTTGCGGTTTGATTGAGATGTCTTGAGAAGTTTGCATTGAGCCTCCAGGATGGGCAGTCGGGCTGCCGCCGGTTGTTCCGTGCCGAATGCCCGCGCGTGCGGGCAATCGACGTATATTAAAAAGCGAAAAAGGGTTCCCTACCGGCTGGGCAATGCCGAGCCGGGCAGTATTATTGCCTACAGTTATTTATTGCGTGTGAAGCGAGTAAAAAACAGGAGTAAAAAACGGATGCAAGACGAAATGCGCTACTGCCGGGTTGTATTGCAGTCAAGTGCTCCGTTCGTGGCTGCCTGGTCAGGCTACCCGGTGCTACTCTTGACCTCGCTACCACTATATCTAGTGTTGCGTATTGAGATGGGACTAATTGTAGTACCTGCTCGCGCGGCCGTGCAAGTGAATAAATTCTCAATTTCGCGCGTTTTTTGGGTGCGCGCCTCTTGACAATCGGGTCTAAGCCGACAGATGGGCCGTTTCGGGTTAGTGAGCACTAACACGCTGCCTAAAGCTTGTACAGCTGCAATAATCATTGCTCAACAACGGTGCAGAGTGCACCGTTTTGCACTGGCGAAAAGACAACACAATTTGATAACCGTAGGGTGGACGGCGAAGCCGTCCACCCTACGGCTATGCATGAGCTGGAGGGTGAAGCGCCTTCCATCACCCGCCGCTTGCGACTACACCGGCGCCCCTGGCGTATAGGGCTGAATGCAGTTGCCCAATCCGCTATCCCAGCGCCCGCCCGCATCCAGGCAGCTGTCCACGTTCACTTCGTGCCGCATCCACATCAGCGCGGCGATCAGGGCAATCGCCAGGGCGACGTAACGCAAGAGCTTGGGCATGTCAGTTCTCCGGTGCCTGGATATCGAGCTTCTGCATCTGGTAGCGCAGCTGGCGTACGCTGATGCCGAGCAGGCTGGCGGTCCTGGTGCGGTTGAATTGGGTTTGCTGGAGCGCGCGCTGGATGATATCGCGTTCCACCCCCTCCAGGTAGGCCGGCAGGTTGCTCGGCAAACTGTCCGGACCGAGTGCTACTGGCGCACCGGCTTCAGGCAGCGGCGCCGCGGCCGGCACGGGCGGCGCCTCGTGCGTCACGGGCAGCGCCGGCGCCGGGGTGGCAGACGGCGTGACGGACGCCGGCGCCTGGACTTCCTGCACGCGCGCCCCTTCGCTCGGCCGCGCCGCCTTCAGCGACAAGTCCTCGACCTGGATCACGCCGCCATCCGCAAAGGCCAGCGCCCGCTCCAGCACGTTCTCGAGTTCGCGCACATTCCCCGGGAAAGAATAGGCGCGCAAGGCGTCGAGCACGCCCGGCCCCAGCGCGGCGGCGCCCGGCCCGGCCAGGCGCGCCAGGATTGCGTTCGTCAGCACCGGCAGGTCGTCGAGCCGCTCGCGCAGCGCCGGCAGCGACAGCTCGATCACGTTCAGGCGGTAGAACAAATCCTGCCGGAAGCTGCCGGCCTCGACGCAGCGCGCCAGGTCCTTGTGGGTGGCGCTGATGATGCGCACGTCGACCGGCTCCTCGGCGGTGGCGCCGATCTTGCGTACGCGCCGCTCCTGGATCGCGCGCAGCAATTTGACCTGCATCGCCAGCGGTAAATCGGCCACCTCGTCCAGCATCAGGGTGCCGCCGTTGGCTGCCTGGAAAAAGCCGTCGCGCTCCTCGCCGGCGCCGGTAAAGGCGCCCTTGCGGTAGCCGAAGAACTCGGCTTCCATCAAATTTTCTGGAATCGCGCCGCAGTTCACGGCCACGAACGGTTTCGCCGCGCGCGAACTCTGGGCGTGGATCTCGCGCGCGGCCAGTTCCTTGCCGGCGCCGGACTCGCCGGTAATCGCGATCGGCGCCATCGAGCGCGCCAGGCGGCCGATCTGGGCGCGCAGCGCCTGCATCGCCTGCGAACCGCCGATCAGACGCGAGTTGCCACCATTGCCACCCTCCTCCGCCAGCGCGGCGCCCGGCGCCTCCGACAGCTTCAGGGCCGAGCGCACCATCACGCGCAGTTCATCCAGCACGACAGGTTTGGACACGTAGTCGAAAGCGCCGGCCTTCAGCGCCACCACCGCGTTCTCGGCGCTGCCAAAGGCCGTGATCACGGCGATCGGCGTCTTCGACGTGCTGGAGACTTCGCGCACCAGTTCCAGCCCCAGCCCGTCGGGCAGGCGCATGTCGGTCAGCACCAGGTTGTAGGCGTTGTCGTCGACCAGCCTGCGCGCCTCGCGCAAGGTGGCGGCGCAGTCGACGTCCAGGCCCATCTTGAGCAGGGTGATCTCGAGCAGGTCGCGCAGGTCGGCTTCGTCGTCGACCACCAGGATGCGGGGGGAACTCATGGACAAATCCTTATTCTGCGTGCGCGCCGGCAGCCGCCGGCTGGGCGAAGGTCATCACAAAGCGGCCGCTGGCCTTGCGCGCGCCTGGCGCGGCCGGATCGAAGCGGTATTCGTAGTCCAGCTTGGCGCCGTTGTTCAGGCACAGCTCGCGCGCCAGGTAGAGCCCAAGGCCCGTACCCTTGCTGGACGTAGTATAGAAGGGCTCGAACAGGTGGGCGCGCACGTCCGGCGTGATGCCGGGACCATCGTCCTGCACGTGCAGTTCCAGCGTGCCGAAGGCATCGAGCTCGGGCCAGATGCGGATGCTGGCCGGCGCCCGGCTGGCGTAGCGGATCGCGTTGCCGAGCAGGTTCACCAGTACTTCGCGCAGGTGCAGGGCGTCGAAGCGCACCTCGATGGCACCGGCGCCGCCCAGCCACAGCATCTCCTCGGGCAGGCCCTGGGTTTCGATGAACTCGGCCTTCAGCTCGGCCAGGAAAGTGGCCAGCACCAGCGGCTCGGCGTAGGGCTGGGCCTTGCGCGAGAGCTGCAGGATGTCCTCGACCATGCGGTTCACGCGCGCCACGTTGTCGCCGATGATCTTCAACAGCCGCACCTCGGCCTTGCCGTGCAGGTCTTCGGCCAGCAGCGCGGTGGCGTGGCCGATGGCCGACAAGGGATTGCGTACCTCGTGCGCGATGCTGGCGGTGAGGCGCCCCATCGAGGCCAGTTTCAGTTGCTGCGCCTGGTTCTCGATGGCGCTCACGTCCTGCATGAAGACCACGCTGCGCCCCGGCTTGCCACCGGCCGCTTCCACCCGCGCGAAGCGCAATTTGAGGTGCGCCGGCTGGTCGCGCCGCGCGCTGCCGTTGGCGTCCGGCGCGCCCGGCTCCTGGAAGGGTTTCAGGATGACCCAGGCTTCGTCGGGCCCGGCTTCGCCCTGCACCGGCTCGACCGCAGCCAGGGCCGGCGTGGCAGCTGCGCCGACCCAGCGCGCAAAGGCGCCGGCCACCGGCTCCAGCCCGTGCACCGCGTCCAGGCGCAGGCCGCCCGGGGCATCGACGCCGAGCATGCGCCGCGCCGCCGGATTGGCGGTGTGGATGACGCCGTCGGCGCCCAGCACCAGCACGCCGTCGCCCACGTCGGCGATCACGATCTCGTTGATCGACTGCTGCACTTCCAGGTCGACGCCGCGCTGGGCCGCCAGTTCCTCCTGGCCGATCAGGCGCGCCGCCAGCCGGTTCACCAGCCAGACCACGGCAAAGAAGGCGATGCCGTACATCCCGGCCTGGGCCAGCGGCGGTTCGCCATCGCGCGTGAACAGCTGCCAGGACGCCTGCAGCAGCACGATGATCGAGGCCACTGCCGCCGCGAACAGCGCCAGCAGCAGCGGCGCCAGGATCGCGGCGCCGGCCAGCGGGAACAGGTAGAGAACGCCGAGGCCGCTGCGCACGCCGCCGGCGGCCTGGTACAGCAGCGAGATGGCGAACAGGTCGACCGCGATCTGGACCGCCAGCTGCAGCGGGAAGCGCCGCTTCCAGAAGGTGGAAACCAGGCCGAAGCACAGCGCCGCGCCCAGGTAGAAGAAGCAGGTGCGGGCATAGGCCGGGTCGGCGCCGGCACGGCCATCGCGTACGTCGAAGGCCATGTACAGCAGCAGGACGATGCAGATGACGATGCGCGTGACGTTCAGCGCCTGCAGCGAGCGCCAGAAGGTCGTGCGCGACTGCGTGGACAGCGCCGGCCAGCGGATCTTCAAGGGCTTACCGCGGCGGCAGGCGCACGTGGGCCGGGCTGCAATAGTCGAGGCCATCGGCGCGCACCGCCTCCGACGCCGGGAAATGCAGGCCGCAGTGGGCGCAGCTGGTCATGTTTTCGATGGACACCGGCTCGGCCTGGCGTCCCTGCTGCTGATATTGCTGCCGGCGCCACTGCTCTTCCTGCTGCAGCTGGCTCTTGCGGATGGCGGCGCGCAGCTTGGCGCGCACGGCAAAGCCGATCACGATGATCAGGATGACCCAGAACAGCAGGCGGCTCATGCGATTCCCCTGTGCAGCACGACTTCGAGCACGAAACGGCTGCCGACATAGGCCAGCGCCAGCGTGGCAAACCCGGCCAGGGTAAAGCGCAGCGCCGTCTTGCCGCGCCAGCCGCGCCAGTGGCGCCCCGCCAGCAGCGCGCCGAACAAAATCCAGGACAGCATCGCGAACACGTTCTTGTGGTCCCAGCGCATCGCCTGGCCGAACAGCTGCTCGGAAAACACCACGCCCGACAGTACGGTCAGGCTGAGCAGCACGAAGCCGATGCCGATCAGGCGGAACAGCAGCTTTTCCATGGTCAGCAGGGCCGGCAGCTGGTCGAGCGTGCCGCCGATCCAGCCGCTGCCGCTGCTGGGCGCGGTGCGCGCGTGCAGCCGGGTTTCCTGCAGCGCCATCAGCACCGCGTGGAAGGCGGCAATCGTCAGCGTGCTGTAGGCCAGCACGGCCACGGCCACGTGCCAGCCGAAGGCGCTGGAGCGGTTCTCGATGGCCATCACCGCTCCGGGGAACAGCACCGGCAGCAGCGCCGCGCCAAAGGCGCAGGGCATCACCAGGCGCCGCAGCCCATCCA
Organism: Massilia sp. BAP21; assembly: GCF_057801335.1. Taxonomy (NCBI): domain Bacteria; kingdom Pseudomonadati; phylum Pseudomonadota; class Betaproteobacteria; order Burkholderiales; family Oxalobacteraceae; genus Massilia; species Massilia sp. BAP21. Next base: position 2,712,738 of record NZ_CM173596.1, on the reverse strand, counting down.
ATGCGAAATTGCGGTTCTCGAACCAGTAGGCGGCCACCGAAACCCATAGGGCGGCCGAGAGCATGATGGCAAAGCCGATGCGCAGCGCGCCGGGCGCAAAGGCCGCGCCCCACAGCGCCACGCCGTGCGCGAGCCAGGCCAGCGCGGTGACGCCGGAAATGACAGCGCCCCGGCGCGACGGCAGCAGGGCGCAGGCCGCGTACAGAAAGGCCGCGGCAAAAAAGAGGGTGTTCTGCATACCGGCAGTCTACACCATCGGCAAATGGCGGTGGCGGGGCTGCCCTGCTGTTGGGGCGGCTTAACTATCTGCCAGCCCACCCACTCATCGATGGGCACGATGCGCCAACCGTACGGTGGGGTGTTTGAGGCTGGGGGCCTCAAACACAAAGTGCCCACGCGGAACGGCGATCATTGTTGGCGTTGTTCCGTCGAATCCGTCGCGCCTACACGGCGCTTCCAAGAGCGTCTCGTTTGCGCCTCATTCATCGCATGCGTTCCGGAGCGAATCGTCACGGCCGCAGGTGCAAGGTTATGCACGTATCCGCGTGGGCACGGAGTGCCCACCGTACGGAAGCCTCCCCGCCCCGCTCCACCGCACGAATCAATCGACGGCGGCCATCCGCAATTCGTCGCTATGGTGACGTTGTTGTTCCTCCATCACCAGTTGCCCCAGCTCGCGCTTGAGCGCATTGAACTCTGGCGCCGCCGGATCGCGCATCCTCGGCAAATCAACCAGGATGTCGCGCTTCACCGTCCCCGGCCGGTAAGTCATCACTACGATCCGGTCAGCCAGGTAAATCGCTTCCTCGATACTGTGGGTAACAAACAGGATCGTCTTCTTCAGCTCGGCCCAGATGCGCAGCAATTCATCCTGCAGGTTGCGCCGGGTAAGCGCATCCAACGCACCAAACGGCTCATCCATCAGCATGATCGGCGAATCCAGCGCCAGCACACGCGCGATCGCCACCCGCTGGCGCATCCCGCCCGACAAATCCTTGGGATAGCGCGCCCGGAAGTCGGTCAGCGACAGCATGCCGAGCAGCGCGTCCACCGTGCGCCGGATCTCGGCCTTGGGCGTGCCCTTGATTTCCAGCCCGAAGCCGACGTTCTGCTCGACCGTCATCCACGGGAACAGCGCATACTCCTGGAACACCATGCCGCGGTCCGGCCCCGGCGCGGCCACCGGCTGCCCGTCGACCAGGATAGAACCGCTGGTCGGCGGCGAGAACCCGGCCACGGCGTTCAGCAGCGTCGACTTGCCGCAGCCGGAAGGCCCGAGCAGGCAGGTGAACTGCCCGCGCGGGATGCTCAAGTGGATGTCCTGCAGCGCCACCACCTGGCGCTCGTCGCTGGCGAACACCTTGCTCACCCCATTCACTGCAATATGCGCGTCCATTCAGTGCTCCAGGCCGCGGTGCCAGCGCAGCAGATAGTTGTTCAGGCGGTTCATGCCGATATCGATGGCCAGACCGAGCATGCCGATGGTGATCATGCCGGCGATGATCTTGTCGGACCAGAAGTACTCGCGCGCCTCCAGGATGCGGTAGCCGAGGCCGTTGTTCACCGCGATCATCTCGGACACGATGACGACGATGAAGGCGGTGCCGATGCCGATGCGCACGCCCGACAAAATGTAGGGCACGGCCGCCGGCAGGATCACGCGCAGGAACATGGTCGCGCCGCCCGCGCCCAGGTTGCGCGCCGCGCGCAAATAAATGCCGTCCACGTGGCGCACGCCGGCGATGGTGTTCATCAAGACCGGGAAGAAGGCGCCCAGCGCAATCAGGAACACGGCCGGCGGATTGCCCAGCCCGAACCAGAGGATGGCCAGCGGGATGTAGGCGATCGGCGGAATCGGACGCAGGATCTGTACCAGCGGGTTCATCCAGGCGTACACCGTGTTGCTGGCGCCCATGGCCAGGCCGAGCGGCAGGGCCAGGCCGCCGCCGATCAGGAAGCCGACCACCACCCGGTACAAGCTGGTGAGCGTATCGACGATCAGCTCACCGGAAAACGCCCAGTGCCACCAGCCGCCGTCGGTGTAGCTTTCGTAGGGCGTGAGCGGCAGCAGGTAAGCCACCCACCGCTCCCACACCGCCAGCGGCGACGGCAGTACCTGGGGATTGACCCAGCCCATGCTCGCCACCGCTTGCCAGATGGCGATCGCCAGCACCGGCACCACCATGCCGACGCCGATCTCGCGCCAATTGCGCTGCTTGTTCCTGCCGATGCTCGTGCTCATGCCGCCCCCCGGGGTTGTGGCTGGCTTACTTGATATTCAGGCTTTTCTTGGCCGCGTCCAGCAGATCGGTCTTGACCCAGTCGGCGGCCACCGGCGGCTTGGCCATGCGCCCGACGCCGGTCTTGACCATGGTGTCGGTGGTGACCTGGATATGCTGCGGCGTGATGTCGTACGAATACTCGGAGTTGCCGATCGCATCGTTGAAGTCGTCGGTCGTGATCTGGTTCTTGAACACGACTTCGCGCACGTACTTCTCGGCCAAGGACTTGTTGTCGATGAAGGTCTTGGTCGCCTGCACGAAGCAGCGCATGAATTTCTCCGCCACCGGACGCCGCTCCTTGTAGAACTTCTCGGTCATGACCATGGTGCGGATCGGCTCGCCGATCGGCGTGTCGTAAGGCTTCAGCACTTCCGCGCCAAAACCCTTGTTGATCGCCTGCGAAGATTGCGGCTCGGACTGCATCATGGCGTCGATCTGCTTGCCGAGCAGGGCCTGGTTCAAATCGGCATAAGGCAGGAACACCAGTTGCACGTCCTTGCCCGGCGCCGGATCGGCCTTCATGTTGTGCTTGGCCAGTTCCGCCATCAAGAGCACTTCCTGGATGCCGCCGCGGGTGACGCCGACGCGCTTGCCCTTCAGTTGCGGCACGCTGGTGATCTTCAAATCGGGACGGGCGACGAGGCGCGCGCCGCCCTTGGCGAAGCCGGCCACCACGTAGATCGGGGCGCCGCCGGCGCGGCCGGAGATCGCCGCTTCCGATGCCGTGGTGCCGACATCGAGTTCACCGGCGATGATCGCCTGCATGACGTCCAGGCCTTTCGGGAAGATCTTCTCGTCGACCTTGATGCCGCACTTGGGCGCGATTTCCTTGATATACGAGACGGCGCCGTAGTGCGCGAACTTCAGGTTCCCGAGGCGCACAGTCTCAACGGACTGCGCCTGGGCGCCGGCGGCTGCCAGCAGGGTCATTGCGATCAGGGTCTTGCCGAACACTTTAGTCATGCCATGTCTCCGTTATGCGCTTCGTCAAAATCGGTGGGGGCTGCTGCGGTGGTGCCGTGACGCTGCCGTGCATACATGATGCCGGCGGGAAAAGGCTATATGGGAATGCAAGATGTGTCAAACGTGGCAATGCACAGTTGTGACATCCATCACCACGTGCACTCGAAAAAGGCGTAATCGGCGCGATGTAGACGGGCAAGCCGTTCTTGCGCAAGGTAAAATGACCGCTTTCCGAATGCCGTCTTATATATACAGTCAGGTAGAACATGCTAGATAACCTTACCCAACGCCTAGCCAAGGTCGTCAAGACGATGCGCGGCGAGGCGCGTCTGACCGAAGCGAACACCGCCGAGATGCTGCGCGAAGTGCGCCTGGCGCTGCTCGAGGCCGACGTGGCGCTGCCGGCGGTGCGCGAATTCATCGCCAAAGTGAAGGAAAAAGCGCTGGGCGAAGAAGTCATCGCTTCCCTCAGCCCGGGCCAGGCCCTGGTCGGCGTGGTGCAGCGCGAGCTGGCCGCCCTGATGGGCGCCGACCTCGGCCCTGAAGCGACCCAGCTGTCGTTCGCCCAGCAGCCGCCGGCGATCATCCTGATGGCCGGTTTGCAGGGTGTCGGTAAAACGACCACCACCGGTAAGCTCGCCAAGTACCTGAAGGAACAGAAGAAGAAAAAGGTCCTGACCGTTTCCGCCGACGTCTACCGCCCTGCCGCTATCGCGCAGCTGGAGTCGGTGACCAAGCAGGTCGGCGCCGACTTCTTCCCGTCCACCTCCACCGATAAGCCAGTCGACATCGCCCTGGCCGCGCTGGACTGGGCGAAGAAGCACTACCACGACGTCCTGATCATCGACACTGCCGGCCGTCTCGGTATCGACGAAGCGATGATGCAGGAAATCGCCGCCGTCCACGGCGCCGTGAAGCCGATCGAGACCCTGTTCGTGGTCGACGCCATGCTGGGCCAGGATGCGATCAACACCGCCAAGGCCTTTAACGACGCCCTGCCCCTGACCGGCATCGTGCTGACCAAGCTCGATGGCGATTCGCGCGGCGGTGCGGCGCTGTCCGTGCGCCATGTGACCGGTAAACCAATCAAGTTTGCCGGCGTGTCGGAAAAACTGGACGGCCTGGAAGCCTTTGATCCAACCCGCATGGCCAGCCGCGTGCTGGGCATGGGCGACATCCTGGCGCTGGTGGAAGAAGCGCGCAAGGGCGTCGACGAAAAGGCCGCGGCCGACATGGCCAACAAGATCAAGGCGGGCGGCCGCTTCGACATGAACGACTTCAAGGCCCAGCTGACCCAGATGAAGAAGATGGGCGGCATGTCGGGCTTGCTGGATAAACTGCCGGCGCAGTTCCAGCAGGCTGCGGCCGGCGCCAACATGGACCAGGCCGAGAAGCAGGTGCGGCGCATGGTCGGCATCATCGACTCGATGACGCCGCAGGAACGCGCCAAGCCGGAACTGATCAAGGCCAACCGCAAGCGCCGCATCGCCGCCGGCGCCGGCGTGCAGGTGCAGGAAGTGAACCGCATGCTGACGCAATATGACCAGATGCAGACCATGATGAAGAAGCTCAAGGGCGGCGGCCTGATGAAGATGATGCGCGGGATGAAGGGCATGATGCCGGGCATGCGCTAAGCGTTTTTGCCTTCCTTGACGCTCGCTGGAGCGACAAAACGCCGCGCCCGGCTCCATGCCCTGCGCGGCGTTTTTATGCCGAATTTCGTGTGGATTTTCACTCTGCGGTCACGCCTGACGCGCAAACCCCTGTTTTTGGGCTGCATAGAGTGAAAAAATGAAGAAAAAGACTTGCAGGAACGCTAAAACGCCACCAATATAAGCCGTGCGATATTGCGCAACTTTTACATATGCTCGTTTAGGAGGCTCGAAGATGGCAACAGCCAAGAAATCCCCAGCAGCGCCCGCAAAGAAGGCAGCCGCCAAGCCGGCAGCCAAGCCTGCGGCGAAGAAGGCCGCCGCTCCGGCAAAGGAAGCAGCACCGAAGGCCGCAGCAGCGAAGAAACCGGCTGCAGCACGCAAGCCGAACGCCGCTTTCATGAAAGAGCTGACGCCGTCGGCCGAGCTGGCTGCAGTGGTCGGCAACAAGCCGCTGCCACGCACGGAAGTGACCAAGAAAGTCTGGGAATACATCAAGAAAGCAGACCTGCAAGCTGCAGACAACCGCCAGATGATCAACGCTGATGACAAGCTGAAAGCCGTCTTCGGTGGCAAGGAACAAGTCTCGATGTTCGAGATGACCAAGCTGATCTCGAATCACCTGAAATAATAAGACGCCGGCTGCCCCATTAGCCTGAACGTTGAAAAGCCCCGGTCGTGTGATCGGGGCTTTTTGTTTTGGGACGTGCGCTTATCGTTGGCGCGATTCGAAGCGTGATGGTGGATCGATGGTGGCGCGTCCCGTATGGTGGGCACTCCGTGCCCACGCGGAAGCCTGCGTCGAGGTGACGCCGTTCTGGACGCCTCGGATGCGCTGTGACGGCGCGTCCAAATGATCATCGCGAACGCCGGCAGGCTCCGGCAAACGTCGCGGCTATTCCGCGAACAGGCGCATCAGGAAGCGATTTTTATCGCCGCGTTTATGCGCCAACACGCGGCACGCATCCGCGTGGGCACGTCATTGATGCCCCCGGCATCAATGACCCCACCGTACGGTCCCAGCCAACATTTTTCTAGAACCCGAACGCCGCCTTCATCAAATCGAACACGCGCGTGTTTTCGATCGTGCCCTTGAACGGCGCCGAGCCCGCCCCGGCCGCATACAGCTTCACGTCGCCGCCGCCATGCGACTCGCTCGACCAGCGGATGCCCGCCTCCTGGTGATAATCCTCGGCCAGCGCCTGCTCGCTGCGCACGTCGGCACGCACCTCCGGCCGGTTCGGCCCATTCCCGAACACCAGCGTCGTAAACGTCTTGCCGTCGGCATCCTTGGTCGGCTCGCCGTTCGCATAGCCGCGCACGATGTCCAGCACCGGATTGCCGCGCTTCGGATACCCGTTCAGGACCATCGTGTGGTCATGGTCGGCGGTGACCACGATCAGCGTGTTCTCCAGCCCGGGATCGAGCGCCCGCATGCGCTCCACCGCCGTCTGGATCGCCTCGTCGAAGGCCACCGTTTCCGTCATCGCATTGCGCGCATTCGTGTCGTGCAGCGCGTGGTCGATCTTGCCGCCTTCGACCATCAGGAAGAAGCCCTTCGGATTCTTCGAGAGCAGTTCGATCGACTTGGCCGTCATCTCGGCCAGCGTCGGCTGCTCGGGGCGGCGTTTCGACGCGTAGTCGAGATGGCTGTCGGCGTAGATGCCGACGAACTTGCGGTTCGGGAGGGCCGACTGCATGTCGGCCCGGGTGTTGGCCACGAAGTAGCCGCGCGCCGCGAATTCGGCCAGCAGGTCGCGTCCGTCGCCGCGGCCCTTCGGATTGCGCGCCTTGTCGAACGGCGTGAAGTGCATGCGCCCGCCGCCCATCAGCACGTCGACGCCATCCTGCAGGCGTGCGTTGTAGCCCGCACCGCCCGGCACGATCTGCTCGGCGATGGTATAGCCCATGTCGCGGTCGCACACGTGCGAGAAGGTCGAGGCCGGGGTGGCGTGGGTCAGTTCGGTGGTGGTCACCGCGCCGACCGCCTTGCCGTTGGCTTTCGCCAGTTCCAGGATCGTCATCGGCGACGTGCCGTTGCCGGCGCCGCAGCGATCGATGCTGGCGTTGCCGTTGGCATCCTTGGCCGGCGCCACGGGCTTGGCGTCCTTCATCGAGATCACGTCGTTGTTGATCTTCACGCCGGTCATGTAGGCGCCCATCGATGGGGCGCTGTCGGTGACCTGGGCGTCGGCGGAATAGGTCTTGATGCGCGCGGTGCGGTCCAGGCGCTCGAAGTTCAGCAGGCCGTCTTCGCCATGCTTGAAGATGCGCGCGGCGGTGATCGTGGTCGGGCCCATGCCGTCGCCAAGGAAGAAGATGATGTTCTTGGCCTGGGACTTGGTGGCTGGCGCGGTTTGCGCCTGGACTGGCAAGGTGCAGGAGGCTGCCAGCAGCAGCGCGGCGAGTCGGGTCGTCGTGTGTTGGTTCATGGTGCTCACAGGTCCCCCGCCGTCTTGATCAGGTTGAAGACACGGGTGTTGTCGATGGTCCCGCGGAACAGTTCCGCATTCGCGCCGATGGCGCCCAGGTAGACGTCGGCGCCGCCGTGGGTCTCGGCCCCAAGGCGGGTGCGCACCACGGCTTCCTGGTGGTAGTCGTCGGCGGCCGCGATCTCGTCGGTGAGCTTGACGTCCTTGCGGCTGCCCTGGATGCGGTGTTCGCCGGTGCCGAAGCCCAGGATCGTGAAAGGCGCGCCGTCCTTGTCGAGGCGGATTTTATTGTCCGGCAGGCTGCGCACCAGGCCCAGCACGCCCGGATTGGTCGGCGTGGTCTTGCCGGTGCGCGGCGAATAACCATTGATCAGCAGCGTGTGGTCGTGGTCGGCGGTGGCCACGATCAGGGTGTTCTTCAGGCCCGGGTCGATGGCGTTCATCTTGTCGATGGCGGTTTTCAGGGCCGCGTTGTAGCTCACGGTTTCCTGCAGCGCGCGCTTGGCCAGGGTGGCGTGCAGCGCGTGGTCGATCAGGCCGCCCTCCACCATCAGGAAGAAGCCGTTCGGGTTGCGCGAGAGGATGTCGATGGCTTTCGCCGTCATGTCGGCCAGGGCCGGCTGTTTGGCGGCGTCGCGCGCGGCTTCGTAGGTGAAGTGGTTTTGCGCGAACAGGCCGAGGGCCGGCTGCGCGTTCGGCGCCAAGGCCTGCAGTTGCGCGGTGTCGGCGGCGTAGCGCCAGCCCCTGGCTTGCAGCTCCGCGACCAGGTTGCGGCCGTCGGCGCGCTTGCCGCCCTGTGCTACCGGCGCGAAGAACTGCGCGCCGCCGCCGAAGACCAGGTCCAGGCCGTTTGCGCCGAGGGCCGCGTTATAGCCGGCGCCGCCCGGCACCAGCGCGGCGGCGATGTCGGATTCGATCTTGCGGTGGCAGGCGTGGGCGTAGGTGGCGGCGGGCGTGGCATCGGTGACGCTGGTGGTGGTGACCACGCCGGCTGCCATGCCGCGTGCCTTGGCCAGTTCGGCCAGGGTTGGCATCGGGCGGCCGTTCTCGCAACGGCTGACCTGCTTGTTGCCGTTGGCGTCGGCGGCCGGGGAGATCGAGCGGGTGTCCGAGGACATCGAGATCACGCCGTTGTTCTGCTTCACGCCGGTCATGTAGGCCGACATCGAGGCGGCGCTGTCGGTAACCTGGGCGTCGTTCGAGAAGGTTTTGACGAAGGCGGATTCGGGCAGCGTGTCGATGGTCAGCTCGCCGTCTTCGCCGACCGCGTAGATGCGCGCGGCGGTGAGGGTGTTGATGCCCATGCCGTCGCCGAGGAAGAAGATGATGTTTTTCGCGCGGGTGTCGGCGCTTGATGAGGTGTGCGTGGCGACGGTGGGCGACGGGACGGTGGACGCGCAGCCGGCCAGCAGCAACAGGCTTGCGCCGGCGAGAGTGGTCAATCGCATGGTGGATCCTGGGGTGGAAAGCGGGCAGTCTACACCGGTAACTGCTTATATGGTGTGATTGATATGTAGCCAGCGGCCTTACCCGTACGGTGGGCACTCTGTGCCCACGCGGTTACGTGCGTGTGCTGTTGGCCCGCTGCGGCGAATCGTCGCTCGTGGTGCATGACGATACCGTGGACGGTTGAAAGGCGATTTGGAGCTTGTAACTAGCGGAGACGTTTGCGGGCGGGATATCGCGGCCAGCGTTGAAAGGATGCGCACGTAACCGCGTGGGCACGGGGTGCCCACCTTACGGTAGAGGATTCGATAAAACGAGACTAGCGGGACGCCACTGCCGCCGGCGTAAACTCCCACTTCTTCCACGCCGACAGCACCGCGTTCGGATACTGCGGCTTGCCCCGGCTGCCGTTGTAGCGGCCGAGCGCCAAGTACAAATTGCCGCGCTCCATGTCGATGTACATGCGCAAAATCGAGCAGCCGTAGCGCAAATTGGTCTGCATATGGAACAGCTTGCGCCGGTCGCTGTCGCCGATCACCTTGGTCCAGAACGGCATTACCTGCATGTAGCCGCGCGCGCCGGCGATCGACACCGCATACTTGCGATACGCCGACTCGACCTGGATCAGCCCCAGCACCAGCCCCGGATCGAGCCCGGCGCGGGTCGCTTCGTACCAGGCCGCCTCCAGGAATTCCGTGCGCGAGAACTCGTCGGGGATGCGCTTTTTCAGCCGCCCCGACATCTCGTTGAACCACTGCTGGTAGCGCAGCCGCCCCGCCTCGTCGCGGAACACGGGCTTGGGCGGACGCGCGTCGTTGATGGCGTTCGACAGCGCCAGGCGCACGGAATCGGCGAGCGCCTCTTCCTTCTGGTTGCCCGCGTGGGCGCTCGTGGAAGCAAGCGCCGCCACGAGCAGCGCGCCACGTAACAGTTTGCGCGCCCTGCCCTGTCCCGCCATCCGCATCACTGCGCGAATTTGGCCTTGATGAAGCCGACCATCTCGTCGACCGACACGGCCGTGGCTTCGGTATCGCGGCGGCCCTGGTATTCCAGCTTGCCTTCCTTGAGGCCGCGCTCGCCGATCACCACGCGGTGCGGCACGCCGATCAGTTCCCAGTCGGCGAACATCGCGCCCGGGCGCAGGCCGCGGTCGTCGACGATCACGTCCACGCCCGCCGCTTGCAGCTCGGCGTACAGCTTCTCGGTCTGTTCCTTGACCATTTCACTGCGGTCCAGGCCCATCGGGCACAGCACGATCTGGAACGGCGCCAGCGCGTCCGGCCAGACGATGCCCTTGTCGTCGTAGTTCTGCTCGATCGCCGCGCCCAGGATACGGGTCACGCCGATACCGTAGCAGCCCATCTGCAGCGGCGCCGGCTTGCCGTTTTCGTCGAGGTAGGTCGCTTCCATGGCTTGCGAATAAGCGGTGCCGAGCTGGAACACGTGGCCCACTTCGATGCCGCGCTCGATGGCGAGAACGCCCTTGCCGTCCGGCGACGCGTCGCCTTCGACCACGTTGCGCAGGTCGGCTACCACCGGTTCCGGCAGGTCGCGGCCCCAGTTTACGCCGGCGAGGTGGGCATCCACTTCGTTCGCGCCGCAGACGAAATCGGCCATGTTGGCCACGGTGCGGTCGGCAACAATGGTGACAGGCTGCTTCGGCGCGACAGGACCGAGGTAGCCCGGCACGGTGCCATACACTTCCTGGATTTCGGCTTCGGTCGAGAAGCGGTAGGTGCCCAGGCCAGGGACCTTGTTGACCTTGACTTCGTTCAGCTCATGGTCGCCGCGCAGCAGCAGCATGAAATATTGCTTCGTCGCCTTGTCGGCGACTTCGCTTTCCACCGTGAGCGCAATCGTTTTCACCGTTTGCGACAGCGGCAGGCCCAGCTGCTCGGCCACCATCTCGCACTTCGTTCTACCTGGGGTCGGCACCTTGGTCATGGCTTGCGTGGCCGCGCCGCGCTCGCCGATGGCCAGCGCCTCGGCCGCTTCCATGTTGGCCGCGTAATCCGAGCTTGGGCAGTAGACCAGCGCGTCTTCGCCGGTCGAGGCGATCACGTGGAATTCGTGCGAGCCGGTGCCGCCGATGGCGCCGTTGTCGGCCGCCACCGCGCGGAATTTCAGACCGAAGCGGTTGAAGATGCGCACGTAGGCATCGAACATGATCTGGTAGGACTTCTGCATGCCTTCCAGGTCGCGGTCGAAGGAATAGGCATCCTTCATCGTGAACTCGCGGCCGCGCATCAGGCCGAAGCGCGGACGGCGTTCATCGCGGAACTTGGTCTGGATGTGATAGAAGTTCAACGGCAGCTGGCGGTAGGACTTGATCTCGCTGCGCACGACGTCGGTGACGACTTCTTCCGAGGTCGGCTGGATGGCGTAGTCGCGGCCGTGGCGGTCCTTGACGCGCATCAGTTCCGGACCCATCTTGTCCCAGCGGCCCGTCTCTTGCCACAGTTCGGCCGGCTGCACGACCGGCATCAGCAGTTCGAGCGCGCCCGACTTGTTCATCTCTTCGCGAATGATCGCTTCGACCTTGCGAATGACGCGCAAGCCGGTCGGCATGTAGGTGTAGATGCCCGAGCCGAGGCGCTTGATCATCCCCGCCCGCATCATTAGCTTGTGGCTGACGATCTCGGCATCGGATGGCGCTTCTTTAAGAGTTGAAATAAAAAATCGTGAGGCACGCATATCGATGAATTCTTTTTAAAAAGAGAGGGTTATAATCGACCTAATTTTAAAGGATTAGCTGGCTGATGCGTCCAAACTTTGTACAAATGGGTCCGGAACACGCAGCCGCCGCCGTTTTCGTGATCGAAAGGCATGGCTGACGCAGGGATTTGTAGGTAAAAACGCAAGGGACCAGAAGCCGGCAGAAAGTTTCGAGGTGCACTTATGCTCGATCGTGAAGGGTTCCGCCCCAACGTCGGCATCATCCTGCTGAACGCCAATAACGAGGTGTGGTGGGGCAAGCGGGTGCGCGAGCACTCATGGCAATTTCCGCAAGGGGGTATCAAATACGGCGAGACGCCGGAACAGGCGATGTACCGCGAGCTGGAGGAAGAAATCGGGCTGCGCCAGGAGCACGTCAAGATCGTGGGCCGTACCCGCGACTGGCTGCGCTACGAGGTGCCGGATCACTTCATCAAGCGCGAGATCCGCGGCCATTACCGTGGCCAGAAGCAGATCTGGTTCCTGTTGCGCATGGTCGCGCGCGACAACGACGTGAACCTGCGCCTGACCGACCATCCCGAGTTCGACGCCTGGCGCTGGCACGACTACTGGGTGCCGCTGGACGTGGTCATCGAGTTCAAGCGCGATGTCTACCAGCGCGCCTTGCAGGAACTGTCGCGCTTCATCAGCTGGCCAGCCAACGGCGGGCACGGCGAGCGCCGCCACAGCGCGCGCTACCTGCGCCAGCCGCGCGGCCAGGGCAACGGCTCGGGCAGCGCCAACGGCGGCAAAACCGGGCCGAGGCCGCCACGCGATGCCGCGGCCGAGCCGCAGCTGGTGCTGACACCGGAAAAATAGTTGCGCCTGTAACTCAGCAGTTACACGCCATCCGAAGCAGGCACGCCACGCACATGGCGTTTGCCTGCTTTTTTTCTGCAAAATCATTGCAAAATAGAAAACTTTCATCCTAGAATCACCGGATGAATCGTTCATTCCTTGCCGCACTGGCGATGGGCCTGGCCCTGCCTCTCACCGCTTCCGCCGCGCCGGCGCCGGCGTCCTGCAAGTACGTCGAGATCGCCAAGCTGCCGCTCAACTACACCGGCCCCAGCCTGGAAATCACGACGACCGGCAGCATCAACGGCACACCGTCGGTCATGCTGCTCGACACCGGCGCCTGGCGTACCCTGCTGACACGCACCGGCACCGAGCGTCTCGGCCTGCGGCTGCGCAATACCGGACACCATGCGTATGGCGTCGGCGGCATCGCCCGTCTCTACGAGACACGGGTCAACGAGTTCGTCACCGGCCCTTCGCGCGCCAGCAAGGGCGTGATGACGGTGTTGACCGACTTCGGCTACGTGTCCTCGTACGACGCGATCGTCGGCGCCCCTTTCCTGTTGCAGGCCGACCTCGAGATCTCCCTCGCCGCCAAGGAACTGAAATTCTTCCGGCCACTCGACTGCCGCGACGAATTCCTTGCCTACTGGGACCCGAAAGCGGTCGAACTGCCCTTCCACCGCGACTCGCGCGAAGGCAGCAACCCACTCTTACCGTCTCGGTCAACGGCCGCGAGCTGATCGCGATGATCGACACCGGCGCCGGCACCACCTCGATCACCCTGGACGCGGCCAAGCGGACCGGCCTGCAGCTCGATGCGCCGGGCGTCAGCCGCCTCAGCGATGCCGTCGGCGTCGGCACGCGCAAGCGGGCACGCTGGCGCACCCGCTTCGCCACCCTCCAGGTTGGCGACGAGACCATACGCAACGCCGAAGTCAACGTCATCGACAGCGACGTCCCGACCGACGTCATCCTCGGTGCGGATTTCCTGCGCTCGCACCGCGTCCTGTTCGCGATGAGCCAGCGCAAGCTCTACTTCTCCTACATCGGCGGCGTACCCCTCGACGAATACGGCAAGCTCGCGCCCTGGATTGTCGCCGAAGCCGAGGCTGGCAATGCCGATGCCCAGATGGCGCTTGCCGACATCTACGCAAAAGGCAAGATCGTGACGAAGGACACGGCCCTGGCCGACAGCTGGCTCGCCAAGGCCGCCAGCGGCGGCAATCCGCAGGCGAATATCCGCACCGGACGCTGGAAGATGACGCATGGCCAGCTGGCCGAAGGCGCCGCCCATCTGCGCACCGGCCTCGACCGCCTGCCCTCGCATCACCAGGCCGCCCTCTGGCTGCATATTGCACGCCTGCGCCTGGGCCAGCCGGAACTGGCGGCCAGCGAGCTGCAGGCTTCGGTTGCACGTTACGACGACGAGTGGCCACGGCCGGTGGCCGACTTTTACCTGGGCAAACTCAGCGCCGCGGCCCTGCTCGAGGAAGCCGCCGACGACAAGACCACCGCACGGGCACGGACCTGCCAGGCCATCGCTGCGATGGGCGAGTGGCACGGCGCACGCGGCGAAAAGGAACAGGAGCGTCCGCTGGCAGCACGCTACAAGGCGGAGTGCGCCGTCAAGCCAACAGATCCGGCAACCGCGCAGGCGCAGGAAGAACCCGCATGAAGGCTGGCGCGCGTGGCGTCATGCCCACGCGCACTCGCTTACCACAAAGCAGTTTTTTCGATTACTTTTATGTAAATTTTCCACATAGAATCTTTGGCATGAAGCCCTTGTCTTCTACCCTGGCCGCGCTGGCGCTGGCTCTCTCCGTTCCGCCTGGCCAGGCGGCCGAAGCCCCGCGCTGCCGTTATGTCACGGTCGGGAAATTGCCCCTGCAGTACACCGGACCCAGCCTGCAGGTCACGACCGAAGGCGTCATCAATGGCACGCCGGCAACCATGCTGGGCGATACCGGCGCTTACGATACCTTCCTTACCCGCACCGGCACGGAAAGGCGCGGCATGAAGCTAGAGTAACCTGGGCCGGGTGGCGCAGGGTGTCGGCGGCTTCTCGTCGCTCTACCAGACCCGCGTCTAAGCCAGCGCAAGATCTACTTTTCGTATGTCGGCGGCCAGCCTTTCGAACAGCGCCGCAAGCTCGAATCCTGGGTGGAAGCGCCGCTGCACCGCCATCGGATTGATGACCGAGCTGCACGAGGCGCAGGGCGACAGTGGCGGCGTGCAGGCCATGGCGGCGCCGCGCAAGCAGCATTGCAGCGGCGCCCAGGACGACGCCGACGCAGACTGACAAGGACGGCGGCCGGCAGCGCAGTGCGCGCTATCGCGCTAGAATAGCGCCCTTCCCCACCGCCTTTCAGATCCCGCCATGTTCACCCCGTCCTCGCACGACGTGCGCCGCTTTTTCTGTGAAGCCTTCCGCAAGCAACGCGCCGGCGAAGTCCTCACGCCGATGGACGCCATCGCCGCCGACTGGATCGTCCAGCATCCCGAATACCACGAGGCCATGATGGACGCCGAGGAAGCCGTCGCGCGCGACTATTCGGTCGAGGGCGGCAAGCCGAATCCCTTCCTGCATTTGTCGATGCATTTGTCGATTGCCGAACAGGTGTCGATCGACCAGCCGCGCGGCATCAAGGCTGCGCACGATCTATTGGTGCGCAAGATCGGCGAGCACGACGCCCACCACGAGATCATGGAATGCCTGGGCGAGATGATCTGGAAGTCGCAGCGCAACGGCGTGCCGCCGGATACCGAGGCCTACATCGAGTGCGTGCGCAGCCGCGCGATGCGCTGAACCGTATGAGCCAAACAAAAGGCGACCTCGGTCGCCTTTTGTTTTTTATTGCTGGGTACTGTTAACCCAGCTTGTCGTCCGCCACGCGGTAGCGCGGATCTTCCAGCACATTCACCTCGATCATGTCCTGCGCCTTGCCGAGCAGTTCGCGGCAGTCCGGGCTCAGGTGGCGCAGGTGCAGGCGCTTGCCGAGCGCGCGGTACTTGTCGGCCAGCGCATCGATGGCCTGGATCGCCGAATGGTCGACCACGCGCGCATTGCGGAACTCGACCACCACGTCCTGCGGGTCTTCTTTCGGTGCGAACAGCTCGTTGAAGTTGGCCACCGAGGCAAAGAACAGCGTGCCCTGCAGCTCATACACCTTCCAGCCTTGCGCATCCTGCGAGGTGGTCACCGCGATCTGCTTCGCATGCTGCCAGGCGAACACCAGCGCCGACACGATCACACCCACCAGCACCGCAATCGCCAGGTCGAAGACCAGGGTAATCGCCGCCACCAGCACCACCACCAGCGTATCGGCACGCGGCACCTTGCCGACCATGCGGAAGGTGCCCCACTCGAAGGTCTTTTCGCAGACCACGAACATCACGCCGATCAGCGCCGCCAGCGGAATCTGCTCGATCCAGCTGGATCCGAACAGGATGAACGACAGCAGGAACAGCGAGGCTGCGATGCCCGACAGGCGGCCATAGGCGCCGTTGTTCACGTTGATCATGCTCTGGCCGATCATGGCGCAGCCGCCCATGCCGCCGAAGAAGGCGGTGACCACGTTCGCAGCGCCCTGCGCCATGCATTCGCGGTTCGGCTGGCCGCGGGTTTCGGTGATCTCGTCGACCAGGGTGAGCGTGAGCAGCGACTCGATCAGGCCGACGCCGGCCAGCACCAGCGAGTACGGAAAGACGATCCGGAAGGTCTCCCAGTTGAAGGGCACGTCGGGAATCGCAAAGGCCGGCAGGCCGCCGGCAATCGAACCCAGCTCGCCCACGGTCTTCGATTCGATGCCGAGCAGCGCGGCGCCAACGGTGACCACCAGGATGCCGACCAGCGTTGCCGGCACGGCCTTGGTGATGCGCGGCGTGATGTAGATGACGGCCATCGTCGCGGCCACCAGGCCGAGCATGGTGAAGAGCTGGGCGCCCGCCATCCATTCGCCATTCACCTTGAAGTGCCCGAACTGGGCAATGAAGATCACCAGCGCCAGGCCGTTCACGAAGCCGAGCATGACCGGGTACGGCACCATGCGGATGAATTTACCGAGGCGCGCGGCAGCGAACAGCATCTGCAGGATGCCCATCAGGACGATGGCCGCGAACAGGTACTGCACGCCATGCTCGACCACCAGGGCGACCATGACCACGGCCAGCGCACCGGCCGCGCCCGAGATCATGCCGGGCCGGCCGCCGAAGGCCGAGGTGATGAAGGAGACCAGCACCGCGGCGTACAGGCCGGTGAGCGGAGAGACATGGGCGACCAGGGCAAAGGCGATCGCCTCGGGAACCAGCGCCAGGGCCACGGTGAGGCCGCTGAGCAGGTTGGTTTTCAGATAAGCGGGGGAGACGGACTGCAAGATGACACTCCAACAAAAGGCGCTAGCGCCTGAAAAAACGAAATCCCCCGGAGCGGCGTGGAGACCGCTTCGGGGGATCAAATGGTGCCGCTATTATAGTCGGAGTTGCCGAACGATTCCTGCCGCAGGTGTCATCAACATTGCCAGCGAGGACCGTACGGTGGGCCGGGCCGCGCAAGGCACTCCGTGCCCACGCGGACATATGAACGGTGTTGGCAGGCGCCCGTACCGCGCTGGCAGCATGAACGCTCCAGAATAAAATGATCAGCTGCTCATTTGCCGAAGCCGTGTCGATGCACGCGTTTCGATGCGAAAGAAGCCATCACCATGCAGGGTTCCGCGTGGGCACGGCGTGCCCACCGTACGGTTCCGGCCGCGTCAGGGAACCGCGCCGCTTATTTACTCACCACCAGCTGCGACGGCAAACTCGACAAATACGCCCCGATATCCTGCATATCCTGGTTGGTCAGCGGCTTGGCAAACCCCGCCATGATCGGATTGCTGCGCCCGTTCGCCTTGTCGCCGCCGCGCTTATAGGCCATCAGCGCATGCGCGATGTAGTCGGCATGCTGTCCCGCCAGCTTCGGATAGCTCGGGTCGATCGGCTTGTTGTAGTCCGCGCCATGGCAGGACGCGCAGTTGTACTTCTTGACCAGTTCCTCGCCGCGTTTAACATCGGCAGCGGAGGCGCCAAGGGAAACGGCGCCGAGCACCAGCGCAATGATCAGTTTTTGCATGGCGGCGGTCCTCATTTGCGGTTCTGGGCGGTCTGCTGCGCGTAGTAGGCGGCGACGTCGGCGATGTCCTGGTCGGACAGGCTGGCGGCGATGCCGCGCATCGACGGGTGCTTGCGGTCGCCCTTTTTATAGGCGTGCAGCGCTGCTTCGATGTACTTGGCCGATTGACCACCGATCATCGGCACCTGGTAGACCTCGGGGAAAGCGGATTTGTAGCCGGGGATGCCATGGCAGCCGATGCACATCTCGATCTTGGCCGGTGCCGCCTTCGGGTTGCCGACGACGTCTGCGGCAGACGCGGCGCCGGCGCAGGCGCCCAGAACGAGTACAGCGAAAAGTTTTTTCATGGTGGGAATCGCAAAAGAATTTGATCGAATACCGCTACCGCACGAAACTGGATGAAGCCGATAAAGTTAGCAAATCATCTAACAAGCGTCCGATTCTAGCCCAACAAAAGATTGCAGTCTACCAACGTCGCGCACCCGGATGGCCGCGCCCGCAAGCGCATTCGGCCCCGGCCCGGCTTCTGGCATATACTCAGGATTTCCTCTCTCACCATAGACGCCCATGCAAGCCCAAGCCCGCTTCGAAGGATCCGACAACTACGTCGCCACCGACGACCTGAAACTGGCCGTGAATGCCGCCCTCACGCTGGCGCGCCCGCTCCTGATCAAGGGCGAACCGGGCACCGGCAAGACCATGCTGGCCGAGGAAGTGGCCGCCGCGCTGAACATGCCGCTGCTGCAGTGGCACGTGAAGTCCACCACCAAGGCCCAGCAGGGCCTGTACGAATACGACGCCGTGTCGCGCCTGCGCGATTCCCAGCTGGGCGACGAACGCGTGCGCGACATCCATAACTACATCGTCAAGGGCGTGCTGTGGCAGGCCTTCACGGCGCCGGAACCGGTGGTGCTGCTAATCGACGAGATCGACAAGGCCGATATCGAATTCCCGAACGACCTGCTGCGCGAACTCGACCGCATGGAATTCTATGTGTACGAGACGCGCGAAATGGTGGTGGCCAAGCACCGTCCGCTGGTGATCATCACCTCGAACAACGAAAAGGAACTGCCGGACGCTTTCCTGCGCCGCTGCTTCTTCCACTACATCAAATTCCCGGACCGCGAGACGATGGCCGACATCGTCAAGGTCCACTTCCCGCGCCTGAAGCAGGAGCTGCTGGCCGCCGCCCTGCAGAGCTTCTACGAAGTACGCGACGTTGCCGGCATCAAGAAAAAGCCCTCGACCTCGGAATTCCTCGACTGGCTGAAGCTCCTGATGGCCGAGGATATCCCGGCCGAAGCCCTGCGCAGCAAGGACGCCAAGGCCATCGTCCCGCCGCTGCACGGCGCCCTGCTGAAGAACGAGCAGGATGTGCACCTGTTCGAGCGCCTGGTCTACATGTCGAGGACGAATCGATGACGGTAGGGAGAGTTGCGGTCGAGCCGGTCACGCTGGACTTCAACGGCGTGCGGCTGGAACCGCTGTCGCTCGACCACGTCGATGGCCTGCGCGCTGCCGCGGCCGACGGCCAGCTGTGGAACATCCGCGTGACCTCGGTGCCCGAGCCGCACCGCACCCAGGCCTACGTGCACGCCGCGCTCGAGATGCAGAACCGCGTGGCCTTTGCCGTGGTCGAGGCCGAATCGAACCGCGTGCTCGGCTCGACCAGCTACCACGATATCGTGCCCGAGCTCGAGCGCGTGGAAATCGGCTACACCTGGTATGCGCAAAGCGTGCAGCGCTCGCACGTGAACACCAGCTGCAAATTGCTGCTGCTGTCACATGCCTTCGACACCCTCGGCTGCGCGGTGGTTGGCCTGCGTACCGATAATTTCAACTTCGCCTCGCAGGCGGCCATCGAACGCCTCGGCGCCAAAAAGGATGGCGTGATCCGCCACCATGGCCTGCGCCGCGACGGCACCGTGCGCGATACCGTCATGTACAGCATCGTGCGCGGCGAGTGGCCAGAAATAAAAGCACAACTGCACTACCGGCTGCAACGCCACGGACACGCACCATGCTGATCGACTTCTTTTTTGCGCTGCGCAACGCCAAGGTCCCGGTCTCGATCAAGGAATTCCTGACCCTGCTCGAAGCCCTGGAAAAGAGCGTCATCGCGCCTTCGCTCGACGACTTCTACTATCTGGCGCGCCTGACGCTGGTGAAGGACGAAGCCCACTTCGACAAGTTCGACCGTGCCTTCGGCATGTACTTCAAGGGCATCGAAGCGGTGTTCGACACGAGCAAGGGCGAGATCCCGCTCGACTGGCTGATCAAGCGCATGGAGCGCGAGCTGACGCCCGAGCAGAAGGCGGCGCTGGAAAAATTCGGCTACGACAAGCTGATGGACCGCCTGAACGAACTGCTGAAGGAGCAAAAGGAACGCCACGAAGGCGGCAACAAATGGATCGGCACCGGCGGCACCTCGCCGTTCGGGCACGGCGGCACGAATCCCGAAGGCATCCGCATCGGCGGCCAGGGCCGCAACCGCACGGCAGTCAAGGTCTGGGACCAGCGCACGTACAAGGACTACGACGACGAGCGCGAACTCGGCACACGCAACATCAAGGTGGCCCTGCGCCGCCTGCGCCGCTTCGCCCGCCACGGCGCGCCCGATGAACTGGCCCTCGACGACACCATCCGCGCCACGGCCAGCAACGCCGGCTACCTCGACATCAAGATGCAGCCCGAGCGCAAGAACCGCATCAAGGTGGTGATGCTGCTGGACGTGGGCGGCAGCATGGACGACCACATCGAGCGCACCGAAGAACTGTTCTCGGCGGCGAAGACCGAATTCAAGAACATGGAGTTCTACTACTTCCACAACTGCGTCTACGATTACCTGTGGAAGAGCAACCGACGTCGCCATGCGGAACGGTTCGAGACCTGGGACGTGCTGCGCAAGTTCCCGGCCGATACGCGGGTGATCTTCGTCGGCGACGCGACCATGAGCCCCTACGAGGTGCTGGCGCCGGGCGGGTCGGTCGAGTACAACAACGAGGAAGCCGGGGCGGAATGGCTGGCGCGCTTCTGCAAGGCCTTCCCGAAGTTCGCGTGGCTCAATCCCGAGCCGGAAAATCTGTGGCAGTACCGGCAGTCAATTGCGATCATCCGGCAGCTGATGAACAACCGCATGTTCCCGATCACGCTGGAAGGGCTGGAGCGGGCGATGCGCTTGCTGAGCAAATAGCGCCAGCAAGGATCGCTGTGGTTTGAATGGCGATGGCGGCGACCGTACGGTGGGCACGCTGTGCCCACGCGGAATGATGCGCCGTGTTGGCGCCGTTCCAACCCGACCCGTTGCGGACTCGCGGCAGCCTCCCGGATACTCCGCGAACGTCTGACCGAATCACTCACATATCAGCCGCGCTTATCCGCCAACAATACGCGAGCATTCGCGTGGGCACGGCGTGCCCACCGTACGGTCAGCTCCGCGCGCGCAACGCATTGCGCACCACATACAAGCCCACCACATCGATCGCCACGTGCACCAGCACCGCCGCCAGCAAGCCCACGTACTGGTAGATGAACCCCAGCACCACGCTGACCCCGAACACCCCTGCCGCCTGCACCAGCGTCGCCTTGTCCAGCTTGCGGAACTGGTACACCGGCGTATGCGTCAGCAAAAAGATCACCGAGGTGATCCATACGCCCAGCAGCGGCTGCAGCGCCGCGCGGAACAGTACCTCTTCGCCAATCCCCGCCGCCAGGCTGATCCACACCGGATTGAATCCCGACAAATCCAGGCGCGCATAGGCCGCGATGGTCTTGCGCGTCGATTCGGATGACGCCGTCAGCCGGAAACTCACATACGACCCGGCCGCCGCCAGTGCCGACAAGCCCAGCCCGAACAGCAGTTGGTTCCCCACGTTCATCGGCCCCACGAACACCGACAGCGGCTCGGCATACGCCACGAGAATGATCGCCGCGGCAATGACGAGAAACACGAGACAGGTGAGCAGCTGCGCGGTCAGGCGGATCGGCGGACGGGTTTGCGGCGGGATGGATGATTGAACGGACATGAAGAGCAACGCCAACGCGGTTGACGGATGAGGAATCGGAGCCGGCCAGGCCGGCGAATGCGGAATGGCCGCCATTCTAGCCAGCGGCCTGCCCGCTGACAACGCCCCGCGCAAACGATCAAGCGGTGGAGCCGCACTTTGTTAGTGCGAGCACGGACGGCCTTGCCGCAAAACGCGATATTGACGCAAGACCTGCGCCAAACCGCCCGCAATCGTGCGCCTTGCGCCGGCCTGTAGTATCAAGCGGACCGTATTGACGAACCCTTTCGCCTCATTTCCTGGAGATTGCATGACCGAGCTGCTGCCGATCCTGAACAACCTTGCGTGGCCCGTGGCGATTGCCATTGCCTGGATCGCCGGGGAATTCGGCCAGCGCTACACCAACCTCCCGCGCATCAGCTTTTATGGCCTGGTCGGCTTCGCCCTCGGCGCGCCGCAGCTTGGCGTGCTGCCGGTGCCCGATGCCGGCGCCATCCCCATGCTGGCCGACGTCGCCTTTGGCCTGATCCTGTTCGAGCTCGGCTACCGCATCAATTTGCGCTGGCTGCGCAACAACCCGTGGATAGGCGTGAGCGGCCTGGTCGAATCGATCGCCACCTTCATCGCCGTCTACTTCATCGCGGTGGCCTTCGGCACGCCCCAGCTCACCTCGCTGATGCTGGCCTCGCTGTCGATGGCCACCTCCCCCGCCACCGTGGTGCGCGTGATCAACGAGCAGCGCAGTTCGGGGCAGGTCACCGAGCGCGTGCTGCATTTGTCGGCGCAGAACTGCGTGCTGGCCGTGTTCGCCTTCAATGCCGTGATCGGCTTCTGGATTTTCCGCACCTTCGAAGACCTGGGCGACGCGCTCTGGAACAGCCTGGTGCTGCTGGCGGTCTCGGCCCTGACCGGCGCGGTGTTCGGGCTGGTGGTGCCGGCCCTGCTGCGCGCGATCGGCAACCCGCGCCACGATGCCACGGTCGCCTTTGCGATTGCCGTGATCCTGCTGGTGGCCATTTCTTACGCCGGCGGGCTGTCGCCGGTGGTGGCCTCGCTCGCCTTTGGGCTGGTGGCGCGCCATCGCCGCGTGGCCTTCAGCCAGGCCCAGCGCAATTTCGGCGCGCTGGGCGAACTGCTCACCATTTTGCTGTTCGTGTTCGCGGCTTCAACGCTCGACTGGGAAAAGGTTGCGGCCGGGATCTGGCTGGCCGTCGCCGTCGTGCTTGCACGCCTGCTGACCAAGACCGCCGGCGTGACCGCCTTTGCCCATCTGTCCGGCGTGTCCTGGCGCAAGGGCTTCCTGGCCGGGGTGGCGCTGGCGCCTTTGTCCGTATTCGTGATCCTGCTGCTGGAGCATGCGCGCCTGGCGGGCGTGGTGGTGGTCGAGGAACTGCGTTCGGTGGCGGCGGTGACCATGCTGCTTGAGATATTCGGCCCCATCATCATCCAGCGCGCCCTGATGTGGGCCCGCGAGACCACGGAAATGCGGCCGGAAGCCCGCTCGGAGAACCACCATGCCGCTTGAAGCCTTTGCCCAATCCCAGCCGCTGACCTTCGGGGTCGAGCTCGAACTGCAGCTGGTCAGCTTGTCCGACTTCGACCTGACGGCTGCCAGCCCCGATCTGCTGCACCTGCTGTCGCGCAAACCCTTCCCCGGCAACGTGACGCCGGAGATCACCGAGAGCATGATCGAGATTAATTCGAGCGTGCATTCGGATTACCAGGCGCTGCTGGCCGAGCTGGTGGACATCCGCGATACGCTGGTGACGGCCGGCGATACGCTGAACATCGGCATCGCGGGCGGCGGTACCCATCCTTTCCAGCACTGGTCCGAGCAAAAGATTTTCGCCAAGCCGCGCTTCGAGCATCTGTCTTCGCTCTACGGTTACCTGGCCAAGCAATTCACGGTGTTCGGCCAGCACGTGCACATCGGCTGCGGGAATGGCGACAACGCCATGTATTTGCTGCACGCGCTGAACCGCTACATTCCGCACTTCATTGCCTTGTCGGCCTCGTCGCCCTTCGTGCAGGGGCACGACAGCTTGTTCGATTCGGCACGATTGAACTCGGTGTTTGCCTTTCCGATGAGCGGGCGCGCGCCGTTCACGCTCAGCTGGAGCGATTTCGAGAACGCGTATTACGCGAAGATGGAGCGCACCGGCATCATCAAGAGCATGAAGGATTTTTACTGGGACCTGAGGCCCAAGCCCGAGTACGGCACCATCGAGCTGCGCGTGTGCGATACGCCGCTGACGGTGCAGCGGGCGGCGGCGCTGGCGGCCTACCTGCAGGCGCTGTGCAGCTACCTGCTGCAGCGGACGGAAGAGCCGCCGGTCGAGGACGATTACCTCGTCTACAACTACAACCGCTTCCAGGCTTGCCGCTTCGGGCTGGATGGGTCGATCACGCATCCGAAGACCTACGAAACGGTATCGCTGCGCGAGGATATCCTGACGACGCTGCGCAAGATGGAGCCGCATGCCGAGGCGCTGGGCAGCCTGGATGGCTTGCGCCACCTGGCGGATGCGGCCGCCGGCGGGAGCGATGCGGCGCTGCTCAGGCAACAGTACGAGCGCGAAGGCAGTGTCGAGGCGATCGTGCATTCGGCGATCAATACCTTCCGGGGCGAGCGGCGGTTCTGGCGGCGGTGAGGGGGGCGTAGGGTGGACGGGTTCCCGTCCACGCGTTGATAGTTAAGATCAAGATCATCCCGCACGATCACGAAGCCGCCAACGATCAACGCGTGGGCGGCGCAAACGCCATCAATGATCGTCGGCCCGGGTGGAGCCGACCACCCTACGCCGCGCTTGGCCCGAGGCGGCTGCCGCGCATGATGCGTTCCATGAACGTTGGCTTGGCTGCCGGACGCGGCATGCCGTCGTCGACCAGGCCGGCCCATTTTTCGCACAATTGTTCGCAGGTGGCGCGCAGCACCGGGTCGAGCTCGGGCAGGCGTGCGAGGGCGCACAGGTGGCGCTCGATCACCGAGGCCAGGCGCACGCAGGGACGGTCGTTCTCGTCGCGCGCGGTGTAGTGCGACATCAGGTGCAGCAGCGACGCGATCATCACCGCGTCGCGGTGGCGCATGTCTGGCGCCGGCAGCATGGATGGCTCGTTTGCTTGGTCTTTCATGACAGCCCCTTGTTCGGATGGACGGTATGTCTTGGTCACTGAATGAGAATCATTCTCATTCAATGGTAATGGAGGGGCGGATGAGAGGCAAGCGATTTCGCAAGCGTGTGCGGGGGTGTTTGATGTGTTTCGGAATGGGTGCGGCGGATGCGGTGGCGAGCTGCATATGATGCGACCGCGTGGGCTCAAGAGCCCACCCTACAAAACCGGTTTTCCGTAGGGTGGGCTCTTGAGCCCACGCGGTTACAACGACCGATCACTGGCAAACCAATTACAACCTGGTCTCCCTTGCCGCCCGCAAAAACTCATCCAGCACCGGCGTGCAATCGAGCAGATCCGTCCCTCCGGCCCGGTGGAATTCCGGATGCCACTGCAGTCCCATCACGAAGTCCGCCTTGTCGTAGCGGATCGCTTCGACGATCCCGTCCGGATACGACACCGCCTCGATCCGCACGTCGCGCCCCAGCTCCTTCACTGCCTGGTGGTGGATCGAATTCACGACCGGCCGCGTGGCCTTCGGGAACATCTTGCGCAACGACGAGCCCGGCGGGAACTCGATCGCATGGCGGTGCGCGTCGTAGTCGGTGTGCACGTGGGCCAGCGCCTCGGGAACATTGGTCGCCACGTCCTGGTACAGCGAGCCGCCGAACGCCACGTTGATCAGCTGGCAGCCGCGGCACACGCCGAGCACCGGCTTGCCGGCCTCGACGAATTCGTGCAGGAGTTCGAGTTCGTACAAATCGCGCGCGCGGTCGCCGCTCCACTCGGGCCGGGTCGGGCTTTCGGAATAGGTTTGCGGCGACACGTCGGCCCCGCCCTGCAGCACCAGCCCGTCGAGGTGGCGCGCGTAGTGGCGCAAGGTGATGTTGCTCGGGTGGAGCAGCCCGTTGGTATTCACCGTCGGGATCATGAACACCAGCACGTCGCGCGACATCACCCACTGGGCGATCGACTCTTCCAGGTACTGCAGGTTCTTGCTGCGCAGGCCGGTGGAGCCCGGTTCGGGATGGAAGATGCGGGCCGAGACGCCGATGCGCAGGGTGCGGCGCATGAAGTCGCGGCTGAAGCGGTCGCGCATGGCGCGCCAGCGCGAAGACAAGACGCGGCCGGCCAGCGCGAACGGTGTGTCGCCGGGCCGCTGGTAGCGCGGCGGGCCATCGGCCGAGCGGCGGTCGGGAACGCGTTCGGGTGCGTCGGGGCGGGTTTCGAGCGGCGGGCCGGGCGCCTCCTCCAGCCCATTTGGATGATCGTCTGCCATGGCTTCAATATAGCCCCGCTACGGCCGCGCACGATTTGAAGTTGTAACAAAGTCACACGGATGAGCTTAGCCGATCGCTCAGGGACACATGGAAGTCAGGCGCATCAGCATCGCCACCAGGCTGCGGTCGCCCACCGGCTGGTCGAGCAGGCCGCGCACGCCGGCCGAATGGGCGCGCACCGTGTCGTAGCAAAAGGCGCGGCCCACCAGGAACACCACCGCCGTGCGCCCCGCCCCTTCCTGCGCCTTGATCGCCGCGCACAGTGCATACGGGTCGATACCGGGCGTCGCCGTGTTGATCATCGCCAGCGACACCGGCGTTTCGTCGCACAGGCGCACGGCGGCCGGGGCGCTGTCGGTCCAGGCCACGGCCAGGCGCTGCGCGCCGACCAGTTGGGCCAGATGGTCGCGGAAGGCGCCGCCGCCGTCGACGATCAAGACCTTGCCGTCGTGCGGCGGTTGGCGCAGGGCTTCGCCGTCGATGGCCAGGCCGTCGATGCCGCGCTGGCGCCGGCGCCGTTCCGGCAGGGGTGCTTCGCCGCAGGCGCACTGGCTTTCGAGGACGCGGCGGCGCTCGGCCACCAGCCGCGCCAGCATCGCATGCAGGGACGCCGCCTCGAGCGGACGCTCGACCCGCGTCCAGCCATTGCCGCGCTCGGCGCCGCCGACCTGCAGGGCCAGCGGCGTGCTGCGCATGCCGGCCAGGCGCAGCATGGCGCAGGCGTTGTCGCCGTCGGCCAGGTAGACATCGGGTTCCTGCAGGCTGTCCTCGTGCAGGCAGGCATAGTTCGGCCCGCAAGGCGGCGCTTCGGCCAGCAAGGAGGTGATGGCGGAGGCATCCGCCGGTGCAAAGCCGAGCAGGCGCACGGCGGTCGGGGTTTTCTTTGCTTGCATGATGATCATCCGGCACCGCAGACAATGCCTGTTGTGCGCTGCGGTGCGGTCGGCCTCTCCCCCGCCCCTTGCACTATAATACTGTATGCATGTACAGTATCGGTCTTGACCAGCGCTTTCCTTTCCACGATTTCTCGAAGCCCCTATATGCTGGCAGGCTTGCGTATCAATCTAGTCACGTTCCACAACGTTGACAAGGAGATTCGGCCGCACGGCTCCTATTTTTGCCTGCCGACAAGATAGAATGCGCAGGAATTTCAAAAAACACACATCAGCATGGCAACCAAGAAACCCGCACCCGATTACAGCGAATCATCCATCCGCGTCCTGAAGGGGCTCGAACCCGTGAAGCAGCGTCCGGGCATGTACACCCGGACCGAGAACCCGCTGCACATCATCCAGGAGGTGATCGACAACGCCTCGGACGAGGCGCTGGGCGGTTACTGCAACAACATCGGCGTTACCCTGAACGTCGATGGTTCCGTCACGGTCGAAGACGACGGCCGCGGCATCCCGGTCGGCATCCACCCGGAAGAAGGCGTCTCCACGGTCGAGATCGTCTTCACGCGCCTGCACGCCGGCGGCAAGTTCGACAAGGGCTCGGGCGGCGCCTATGCCTTCTCGGGCGGCCTGCACGGCGTTGGCGTCTCGGTCACGAATGCGCTTTCCACGCGCCTGGAAATCAACGTCTGGCGCAAGACCGATGATGGCAACGGCGTGCACCGCCTGGTCTTCGAAAACGGCGACGTGGTCGAGCCCCTCAGCTCCGCGCCGTTCGAGCGCGGCGGCAAGAAGAACGGCACCCGCGTCACCGCCTGGCCCGACCCGAAATACTTCGATTCGCCGAACATCCCGATGGCCGAACTGGTGCGCCTGCTGCGCTCTAAGGCGGTGTTGCTGCCGGGCGTCACCGTCACCCTCACCAACGCCAAGACCGGCGACGTCCAGACCTGGCGCTACGACGAAGGCCTGCGCGGCTACCTGACCGAAGCGCTGGCGCAGGGTTCCAGCGGCCAGACCCTGATCCCGCTGTTCGAAGGCGCGCAATATGCTCCGGCTGGCGACGAAAGCTTTGCCGAAGGCGAAGGCGCGGCCTGGGTCGTGGCCTGGAACGAGGAAGGCAGCGTGGTGCGCGAGTCCTACGTCAACCTGATCCCGACGCCAAGCGGCGGCTCGCACGAGTCCGGCCTGCGCGACGGCCTGTTCGGCGCCGTGAAGGGTTTCGTGGAACTGCACGGCCTGCTGCCGAAAGGCGTGAAACTGCTGCCGGAAGACGTGTTCGCGCGCGTCTCGTTCGTGCTCTCGGCCAAGGTGCTGGACCCGCAATTCCAGGGCCAGACCAAGGAACGCCTGAACTCGCGCGATGCGGTGAAACTGGTCTCCACCTTCACCAAGCCGCCGCTCGAACTCTGGCTGAACCAACACGTCGAATACGGCAAGAAACTGGCCGACCTGGTCATCAAGCAGGCGCAATCGCGCATGCGTTCGCTGCAAAAGGTCGAGAAGAAGAAGTCCTCGGGCGTGGCCGTGTTGCCGGGTAAGCTGACCGATTGCGAATCGACCGACCTGACCCGCAACGAACTGTTCCTGGTCGAGGGCGATTCGGCCGGCGGTTCCGCAAAAATGGGCCGCGACAAGGAATACCAGGCGATTTTGCCGCTGCGCGGCAAGGTGCTGAACACCTGGGAAACCGACCGCGACCGCCTGTTCGCGAACAACGAGATCCACGACATCTCGGTGGCGATCGGCGTCGACCCGCATGCGCACGGCGATTCGCCGGACCTCTCCGGTCTGCGCTACGGCAAGATCTGCATCCTGTCGGATGCGGACGTCGACGGTTCGCACATCCAGGTCTTGCTGCTGACGCTGTTCTTCAAGCACTTCCCCGCCCTGTTCCGCCACGGCCATATCTGCGTGGCGCGTCCGCCGCTGTACCGCGTCGACGTACCGGCGCGCGGCAAGAAGCCGCTGCAAAAGCTGTACGCGCTCGACGACGGCGAACTGCTGGCCATCGAAGACAAGCTGAAAAAGGAAGGCCTGAAGGAAGGTTCGTGGAGCATTTCGCGCTTCAAGGGCCTGGGCGAGATGAACGCCGAGCAGCTGTGGGAAACCACGATGAACCCGGACACCCGCCGCCTGCTGCCGGTGTCGCTGGGCGACTTCGACCACAGCGAATCGAGCGCGCGTTTCAACATGTTGATGGGCAAAGGGGAGGCCGCCGCACGGCGCGCCTGGATCGAAGAACACGGTAACGAAACCGAAGCGGACATCTGATCATGATCATTGGTATTGATTTGGGCACCACAAACAGCTTGGTAGCCGCCTGGCGTGACGGGCGTGCGCAGATCATTCCCAATGCGCTTGGCGAATACCTGACGCCGTCCTGCGTCGGCCTCGACGACGACGGCACCGTGCTCGTCGGCGCGGCCGCGCGGGCGCGTCTCCAGACCCATCCCGACCTCTCCACGGCGCTGTTCAAGCGCTACATGGGCAGCGAGCGCGTGACGCAACTCGGCAAGCAGCGATTCCGTCCGGAAGAGCTGTCGTCGCTGGTGCTGCGTGCACTGAAGGAAGACGCCGAAGCCTGGCTCGGCGAAAAGGTGGACGAGGCCATCATCACGGTGCCGGCCTACTTCAGCGACGCCCAGAGAAAAGCCACGCGCGCGGCGGGCCAGCTGGCCGGTTTGAAGGTCGAGCGCCTGCTGAACGAACCGACCGCTGCCGCCCTGGCCTACGGCATCCAGGACAGCCAGCAGGAAACCAAGTTCCTCGTCTTCGACCTCGGCGGCGGCACCTTTGACGTTTCCATCCTCGATTTGTTCGAGGGCGTGATGGAAGTGCGCGCCTCGGCCGGCGACAATTTCCTGGGCGGCGAAGACTTCGTCGAGGTGCTGGTCAAGACCTTCTACGAACGCAGCAGCCTGCGCAACGCGCTCGGCACCGCGGTGCTCAGCCGCGCGCAGACCCAGCGCCTGCGCGACGAAGCCGAACGCGCCAAGCGCGCGCTGTCGGAGTCCGCCAGCACCGAAATGCGCTTCCAGCACGAGGGCCGCGAATTCACCTGGCGCCTCGACGAAGACACCCTCGCTCAATTGTGCGAGCCGCTGCTGCAGCGCCTGCGCAAGCCGGTCGACCGGGCGCTACGCGACTCCACCATCAAGGCCAGCGAACTCGATGCCGTGGTGCTAGCCGGCGGCGCCACCCGCATGCCGATCGTGCGTAAACTCGTGTCGCGCATGTTCGGCCGCTTCCCGTCGGTGCACCTCGACCCGGACCATGCCATCGCCCTCGGCGCGGCGGTGCAGGCCGGCCTCAAGATGCGCGACGCCGCGCTCGAAGAGGTGGTAATGACCGACGTTGCGCCCTACTCGCTCGGCATCAACATCTCGCGCCAGATCGGGCCGAACAATTTCGAAAGCGGCCACTACCTGCCGATCATCGAGCGCAATGCCACGGTGCCGGTGTCGCGCGTGCAGAACATCACCACCGTACGCGATGGCCAGCGCGAGCTGCGTGTGCTGGTCTACCAGGGCGAGGCGCGCCTGGTGAAGGACAACGTGTATCTCGGCGCGATCGACTTCCCGATCCCGCCGAAAAAGGCCGGCGAGATCAGCGCCGACGTGCGTTTCACGTACGACATCAGCGGTGTGCTGGAAGCCGAGATCACGGTCCATCCGACCGAGGAAAAGCACAAGCTGGTGATCACCGAGAATGCCGGCGTGATGACGCCCGAGCAGGTCGAGCAGCGCCTGGCTGAACTGGCCGAACTGAAGATCCACCCGCGCGACCAGATCGAGAACCGCACCGTGGTGGCCGAGGCCGACCGCCTGTACCAGGAACTGCTGGGCGATGCGCGCGAATACCTGGCCCAGCACATCGCCGCTTTCCAGTCGGTGCTGGAGCAGCAGGACCACCATTCGGCGGCGCGGGCGCGCACCACGCTGCAGAAGGTGCTGGCGGACTTCGGCCGCGGCGGCCTCGAATGAGCGCCTGGGCCGTCCTCGGCATCGATCCCACGCCGGATGTGCGTGCGATCAAGCGTGCCTATGCGCGCAAGCTGAAAGTCACGCGGCCGGAAGACGATGCCGAAGGCTTCCAGGAACTGAACGACGCCTACCAGGCGGCGCTGCAGATGGCGCCGTTCGTCGACGGCGGCGAGGCGGAGGAGCCGGCGCAGCAAGCGCAGCCGGCCTGCGCGCAGGGATTCGTACAGGAATCCGCGCACCAGGCGCTCGCGCTCAACCCGGCGCCGGCGCACGCCAGGCTGCAGGCTGAAGCCGAGCCCATGCCGGAACCCGATCCCAAACCCGAAGTCGAAGCGCAGGAAGCAGAAGAACCCGCCTGGGCGCGCCCGGTCGCGGCCTTCCGCGAAGAAGCCTGGGAACGCCCGCTGCCGCTGCTGCGCGAAGTCCACGACGAGGCAACGCTGCGCCAGGCCCAGGAACAGGCGCGCCGCATCGAACGCGAGCAGGCGCGCGCTGCCGCCGAGGCAGCAAGCGCAGCCGCCTTCGAGATCGCCGGCCTGCTGTGGCGGCAGTTCCTGGAAAAATCG
Organism: Massilia sp. BAP21; assembly: GCF_057801335.1. Taxonomy (NCBI): domain Bacteria; kingdom Pseudomonadati; phylum Pseudomonadota; class Betaproteobacteria; order Burkholderiales; family Oxalobacteraceae; genus Massilia; species Massilia sp. BAP21. The sequence continues at coordinate 2,681,497 of NZ_CM173596.1, read as the reverse complement.
GCCATCTCGCCCAAGTACCAGCTCAAGCTGATCATCGAGGGCGAGGACATGATGCTGCTCGAAGTGCGCGAGCATTTCGAACTGTTCGCCATCCAGTACTGCGCGGGCGCCGCCTGCAGCGACGAGCTGCGCGAAGCCATCTTCACCGTCTTCGGCTGGGAAGAAGACGCCTCCTTCATCGAGCGCCGCCTGCCCGACGCCACCGGCGAAGCCATGGCGCGCCTGCGCGTCGGGCGCGACTACCTGCAGCTGCAACAGCGCGCCAGCAGCGAACCGGCGATCGCCGCCCTGCTCGCCGACAGCGCCGGACGCCGTTTCGGCCGCACCATCAGTTCCGGCTTCACGCGCCAGATGCGCGAGCAGATCGCGCTGATCCGCGACTACCACCGCGAGCTGCTGTACTTCAAGTTGAACCCCGATGTGGTCGAGGAATGGGCACAACGCGTCGAAGGACGGCGCTACTTCATCGAGACCGCCCTGCTGTCTGCCGCGGCCGGCATCGCACCCTACCTGGTTGCGAATACCTTCGGCGAGGCTGCCGGCCTGAGCTTTGATCCGTTCCTCCTGCTGCTGTTCCTGCCGCTGGCGCTGGCTGCCGGCCTGGCCTGGGCCCACTACGACCCGCTGGCGCGCCTGCGCGATACGCCGTGGCGCGTCTGGCTGCTGTTCGACCTGCGCTTCCGCCCCGCCGTGCAGCTGGGCTGGATTCCCGCCTTTGCGCTGCTGTCGACGCTGCTGTTCATCCCGGAGCCGGCGCCGGCCTTTGCCTGGCTGCTGGGCACGGCGATGGTCGCCTGTACGCTGGTGGCCTGCTTCGCCAACTCGGTCCTGTTCGACAAGGCGCACTACATCGTCGGCGCCATCTGCGCGGTCATGGTCGGCCATTCGATGGCCGACAAGGGCTACCCCGGCTACGGCTACGTCACCTGCGCGGCCGGGGCCTACTGCGCCCTGCAACTGCTCTACCGTGGCGGCGCCGACCTATGGAACCGCATGCCGGACAAGGCCCATCTGCTGCTGCCGCTGCGCTGCGTGTGGCTGGCCGGGGCGGTCGCCCTGGTGGCGGGCGCCGATGTCTCGCCGCTGCCGCTGCAGTTGCACGCCGCCGTGATCTGGCTGTGGGCGCTGGGCGGCATGCTGCTGTCGAATCCGACCATCAATCCCTTCGCCGCGGTGGCGGGCGGGCTGGTCCTGGTCTTCGTGATCATGACGCTGCGGCCGGAGATGTCCATGCTGCGCAGCTCGCCGCTGTCGATGCTCATTTCGCCGCTCTTCGGTGTCGCGATGTTCATGTTCGTGAATATGATCCGCACTAAAAAGAACCAACATCCATTTTCGTAAGTACCATGTCTAATCAAGCAAATCTGTTCGAACAAGCCAGCGAAGCGCTCGACGACGTCGAATCGCTGACCCTGTCCACCTTCGCCGAGCGCGCCTACCTCGACTACGCCGTCTCGGTGGTCAAGGGCCGCGCCCTGCCCGACGTGTCCGACGGCCAGAAGCCGGTCCAGCGCCGCATCCTGTACGCGATGAACGAACTGGGCCTGGGCGCCACCGCCAAGCCGCGCAAGTGCGCGGCCGTGGTCGGCGACGTGCTCGGTAAACTGCACCCGCACGGCGACCAGTCGGTGTACGACGCACTGGTGCGCATGGCCCAGGACTTCTCGCTGCGCTATCCCCTCATCGACGGCCAGGGCAACTTCGGCTCGCGCGACGGCGACGGCGCCGCGGCGATGCGCTACACCGAAGCCCGTTTAACGCCGATCTCGCGCCTGCTGCTGGATGAAATCGACATGGGCACGGTCGACTTCCAGCCGAACTACGACGGCACGACGAACGAGCCGCGCGCCCTGCCGGCGCGCCTGCCGATGGTGCTGCTGAATGGCGCATCTGGTATCGCCGTGGGCCTGGCCACCGAGATCCCGTCGCACAACCTGCGCGAAGTGGCCGATGCGGCAGTGGCCATGATCCGCAACCCGAAGATCTCGAACGCCGAGCTGATGACCATCATCCCGGGCCCGGACTTCCCGGGTGGCGGCCAGATCATCACCCCGGCATCGCAGATCGCCGACATGTACGCCACCGGCCGCGGCTCGATGAAGGTGCGCGCGCGCTGGAAGATCGAAGAGCTGGCCCGTGGCCAGTGGCAGGCGGTGGTCACCGAACTGCCGCCGGGCACCTCGGCCGCCAAGGTGCAGCAGGAGATCGAAGAGCTGACCAACCCGAAGGTCAAGCTGGGCAAGAAGACGCTGACGCCGGAACAGATCGCACTGAAGCAGACCATCCTGAATTCGCTCGACACCATGCGCGACGAATCCGGCCGCGAAGCGCCGGTGCGCCTGGTGTTCGAGCCGAAGTCGAAGAACCAGGACCAGAACGAGTTCATGCTGCTGCTGCTGGCGCACACCTCGCTGGAAACCTCGAGTGCGATCAACCTGGTGATGATCGGCGGCGACGGCCGTCCGCGCCAGAAAGGCCTGAACGACATCCTCCAGGAGTGGATCGACTTCCGCTTCGTTACCGTACGCCGCCGGACCGAGTTCAGGCTGGGCAAGGTCAACGACCGCATCCACATCCTGGAAGGCCGCGAGATCGTCCTGCTGAACATCGACGAGGTGATCGCCATCATCCGCAATTCGGACGATCCGAAGGCGGCGCTGATCGAGCGTTTCAACTTGTCGGAACGCCAGGCCGAGGACATCCTGGAAATCCGCCTGCGCCAGCTGGCGCGCCTGGAAGCGATCAAGATCGAGCAGGAGCTGGCCCAGCTGCGCGGCGAAAAGGACAAGCTGGAAGACATCCTGGCCAATCCGTCGACCATGAAGCGCACCATCATCCGCGAGATCGAAGCGGATGCAAAACAGTTCGGCGATGCGCGCCGTACCGTGATCGAGGAAGCGCAGCGCGCCGTGGCCGAGCAGAAGGTCATCGACGAGCCGGTGACCGTGATCATTTCCGAGAAAGGCTGGGTGCGCGCGCGTACCGGCATCGGGCACGATCATGCGCAGTTCACCTTCAAGCCAGGCGACTCGCTGGGCAGCGCCTTTGAGTGCCGCACCGTCGACACCCTGCTCGGCATTGGCGACAACGGCAAGGTGTATTCGGTGCCGGTGGCGGCCCTGCCTGGGGCGCGTGGGGACGGCGTGCCGATCACCACGCTGGTCGATCTGTCGGGCGGCGTGCGCATCCTGCATTACTTCGCAGGTTCCGGTGAGACGCGTCTCCTGATCTCGACCTCGAACGGCTTCGGCTTCATCACCAAGGCGGGCGACATGATCAGCCGCCTGAAGGGCGGCAAGTCCTTCATCACGCTCGACGACAAGGCCGTGCCGCTGGCACCGCGCGTGATTTCGGATGCCGCCGGTGCGGTGGCCTGTTTGTCGGAAAAGGGTCGCGTGCTGGTGTTCGGCATCGACGAGATGAAGGTGCTGACCAATGGCGGGCGTGGCGTGATCCTGATGGAGCTGGAGCCGAAGGAAACGCTGCTCGCCGTGCAGCCGATCAGCCAGAAAGGCGTGAACGTGATCGGCACCTGGGCGGGATCGAAGCCGCGCGTGGTGGAGCTGTATGCGTCGGGACTGGAGCCGCACTTCGGCAAGCGCGCGAAGAAGGGCAAGCCGCTGTCGGCGAAGCTGAAGGCGACGGATCTGGCAATGCGCGCGACGGGCGAGTAATCGCTTGACCGCAGCGTGAATGGGCAAAGCCGGCGAAAGCCGGCTTTGTTGTTTGCGGCACCGGTTGCGGGTTCTTGGCAGGCGGTGCGATGACAGTCAACGCGGCATGGCGAGGACATCCCGACGTAGCCAGCGCACGCCGGGCAGCCAACGGCGCTACACTGATCGCTTCCATTCACAGCAAGCCTGCCGGCGCCACTGCAGGCGGCGACTACTTACGGAAACCGATCATGCAGCGCACCCGCTCACGCCATTGCCGTACCGCCCATACTCGCCGTACGCTCCCCATCCTGCTGGCCTGCCTGTCGGCGCTGACGCTGCTTTCATCCGCCAGCACCGATGCCGCGGCACAGGCCGCCGCCGATACGCGCTATGAACGCGTCGCACCCAGCCCGGATGGCATCGGCAAGCGCTACATGGGCCGCGAGATTGCTGGCGTGATGGGATGGGAAGGCGCGCAATGGCTCGAGCGCGACAGCCGCGCACGCGAGGAGCGGCCGGAACTGCTCCTGCGGGAACTGGCGCTGGCGCCCGGCATGACGGTGGCCGACATTGGCGCCGGCACCGGCTACTACACCTGGCAGCTGGCGAAACAGGTCGGGCCCGGCGGGCGTGTGTATGCGGTCGACGTGCAGCCGGAAATGATCGCCATGCTCGACAGCCAGATGGCAAAGCGCGGCGTGCGCAACGTGGTCTCGGTGCTGGGCAGCGAAACCAGTGTTAAATTGCCGCCGGCCAGCGTCGACCTGGCAATCATGGTCGATGTCTATCACGAGCTCGCCTATCCCTCGGAAGTCCTCGACAGCATCGTCGCAGCCCTGAAGCCGGGCGGGCGCGTGGTCTTCGTCGAATACCGGGCCGAGGATCCCGCAGTCGCGATCAAGCCGCTGCACAAGATGAGCGAGTCGCAGATACGGCGTGAAGCCACGGCGCATGGCCTGAAGTGGGAGCGCAGCATCGGGTCGCTGCCGATCCAGCATGCAATCGTGTTCCGCAAGCCCTGAGCGCAGATTTTCTTGCCGTTGCTATCGACGCTGCCTCAACGAAAAATGCCGGCATCACGCCGGCATTCCTCATGCGTTCGACACGCGGATTACTTCTTGGCAGCAGCCTTGTGCACGTCGGCCATCGCTTCGGCGCGTGCCTGTTCGGTCTTGGCGGCAGCGGTCGCGCGGTCGGCAGCGGCATCAACCTGCTGCTTCAGCGACTTTTCGTCGGCCTTGATCATGGTCTTCTCGGCCTTCAGGTTCGCTTCCGAGACTTTTTCCTCGGCCTTGGCCACGGCCTTGGCGCGGTCTTCCGGATCAGCCTTGGTGACTTTCTCGGCTGCGTCGGCGTGGGCCTTCACGACCTTGGCGTGGGCCTTGGCTTTCTTTTCCTGGGCATCGGCGACAGCCTTGGTGGCTTTTTCGTCGGCTTTGGCAGCAGCCTTGGCTTCTTTCGCTTCTGCCTTGGCGACATCGGCTTCGGCCTTGGCTTCGGCTTTCACCACGGCTTCGGTGTTGGCCGAATTGACGGTGGTCTGGGCGTAAGCGGAAGTAGCGAAAACGCCGGCGATCAGGGTTGCGAGCAGCTTGTTCATGGTATGTCCTTTCGGTTGTATGGTGAGGTGCAGGTCTGTGCCTGCGTTGTGTTCTTCGTTGTGTTCCTGTTAAGCACGAGTCCAGAATAGGCCTCGGGCACAACAGGGTCTGTTCGCCACCACACACACTACTGCTGAGTTGAAACAAGGTGTTTCAGCGCCGCGCCGGCCCCGCATACAGGTCGATGATGTCGACGATCCCGTCCTGGCAAACCGGGCAGAACTGCTCGCTGCGGTCGAACATGATGCACTGCATCGCCGGCCGGTAATACCCGCTCGCTTCGTAGTTTGCCCCCTCGAATGCCCCTATGGCGTGGCGGTGCGGCTGCTTCTCGAACAAGGCTTTGGTCGCTGCCAGGTCTTCGCGGAACAGCGCGTTCATCTCGCTTTCCGGACGATCGTTTTCACGCAGCTGGGCACGCTTTTTCTGGTAGGCGCGCGAGGCGTTTTCGTACGCTTTTTTCGGCCAGGGCGTCGGCAAGGGCGTGTTCGCTGTTACATGTTGTTTCCATTTGAGCGCGGCCGGATCGCGCAAGGCGGTCACGTTCGGCTCCCACGGTTCGGTGCGCACGTCGCTCGCCTGGTAGGCGACCGGCGAGGTGTAATACTCGTCGGCCAGGCCGGCGAAGTGGTGGCCGAACTCGTGCACGAACAAATAGTTGGCCCAGGCGTTGCCCGCCGCCGCCGTGCTGAACTGGCCGAAGATGCCGCCGCCGCCATAGGTCTCGTTATTCACCAAAATTTCGATGAATTCGTAGGGCGCGTGCTGGGCAATGTCGCGCAAGGCGCGGTTGTCGAGCGTCAGCACGTAGCGCTCGCTGCCGAAGATATCGTAACGCGTGCCCAGCGGCGAAGCGCGGTGCACGCCGGTCGAGGGCCGCGAGATGCCCGACTCCGTGGTCGGCACCGCCAGCGCCCAGACGTTGAAGTCGTTCGCACGTTCCTTGAACGGCGACACCGTGAACAGGTGCTGCGACAGGCGGCGCGCATCGGCTTCGAACTTCTTCATGTCGGCAGCCGTGTAGCCGTCGCCCAGGATCAGCAGATCGACCTTCTGCGGCGACGGACCGCTGACGTGGATCGGAATCGGTTTCGCTGGCGCGGGAGGCTGCTGCTTCACCACGTCCGGCGCTGTCGGATCGACCTCCACGCTCCAGGCCACCGAGAAGGCATTGCGCTCGTCGCGCTTCAGGATGCGCACGCGCACCGGCTTGTCGAACTGCGGAAAGCGCACCGACTCGCTGAAGCTGCGGCTGAGCTTATTCGCTTCCTCGGTCGTGCGCCACTCGCCGAACACGGTCGAGAAGCCGCGCGAATACAGCAGATCGCCGGTCTTTGCATTGACCACCTCGACACGGTTCTGGCCGCGGTTGGTTTCATCGAAGTTGCGCGACATATCGCCCGGCCAGGGCAGCGGCTCGATCAGTACGCGTTCGATGGCGTAGCTGTCGCTTAACGCGTTGCCGCTGTGGGTGTAGTCGAGGCGGATGGTGGCAGGCTGGGCAGCGAAGGCGGCGCTGGAGACGAGCGCCAGGACGGCGGCAAGGAAGCGGAGCATGCGGTTTCCTGTGAGATGGGAAAAGCATGCATTGTAATCCTGTACATGACGAGCGGAGCCTTCCGCTCGCCATGCAATATGCAGACTAATTGAGCGTCATGTGAGGATCGCCAGGCAACAGGGTTGCGCCGCAACTTGTCTTGTGGCCCTCATAAGCTACTGGCACGCTGCTGACTGTATGGCGCGCGTCTCCTTCCACGATGGTGCCTGGACCGTGAACAGGACAAGTCGTTTTGTCGCCGATGCAAGCGACCGCAATGCCGCCTATCGTAAAGTGCGTGGCAGCGACGCTCACGACCTTCCCGCCATGGCTGGTGGGATCGTTCAAGCGGATAATTTTTGGCATGCGTGCTCCCTGTTACTGATAAGCGCCAGGATCGACGGCCGGGGTGCCCCGGTGCGCAAAGACATCGCCTCCGTTCGGATGTTTCTGGTTTTTACGCTGCTCGTCGGAAGGTGGGCTGATGAGGATGATCGAGGCCTCGTCCGGGCTGCGCATGTTGATTGCCGCGCTGACACCGCCGTCGCGGTAACTGCCCATGACACCGATACCCATCTGCACGAACAAGGTTGCCGCGCCGGTATTGCCAAGGCGCTTGTCGGTGTCGATGAACTGGCTCGACTTGGCGCTGTCGATCTCGGGGCCACCTGCCGCCGCTTGTGCGTCCAGTACGCCGTGCAGGGCAATCAGCTGATCGGTATTGTTGTTCGTGGCGGCAATCACGCGAGCGGGAGAGGTGGCACGCTGGGCTTCGGGCAGGGTCTGCAGTGCGGCTTGCCAGCCGGCTTGTAGCAGTTTCTGGCGGTCGGCACGACGGGTGACCGGTTTGCCCTGTTCGTCGGTGAAGCGCACGAAAGTTGGACGATGGATATAGCCGAGGGTGGGCAGGCGGTCGAACGTTTTTAATTGCTCGCGGTTCCAGGGGATCGGGAACCAGGGAGTGGGTTTCCATTCCTTTGGCGGATAGTGGGCGAAGGGATTGAGCGTGCCCAGTACGCCGGGGACGCCAGTGCCGCGCACGTCGGGGCGCTGGGCAAAGGCGGCTGTTGCTTCGAGCCATTCGCTGATGACAGGTTGGCGCTCGCCGACTGCACGCAGTTCTTGACGCGTCATGTCTGCGCCGACCTGCGTCGGCGTCTGCAGAGCATTTTTGCGCTCCCAACTTGGAACTGCAGTCATCAGGTTGCCGTACATCCAGCGGAATTCTTTTTGCAGGAATTCGTTATCAGGATCGTCCCAGACAAATGGCCGAACCGGATCGACCCGCTCGCGGCGGGCAAGCACGAACAGCGCCGACGCATCGGGCATTTCTGGGATGTAGTGTCCGTCTCTCAGCAATGCGGGCGTGCCGGGGGGACGGTTGCCATCGCGGGTTCCCATACTGTCTTCGGAATTCAGAACAACATAGGGCACATCCGGATTGGCATCGAAAAAGGCAAAGACGTCTTCGATAATGCGGTCAGGCTGCTCCTCGAAACGGCGCGGGCCTACGACAAACAGATGCCATGCCATCCCGGAAGCGACCGCTCCAGCAGCGAGTCCTGCCCGCGGCATTTCTGGTTTGTCGCTCCACTCCGGATCGAAGTTAGGCGATTCGGCATTGAACACCGGTACCCCATAATACATTGGTGTAAACTGCGCGCCATTTTCAAGCGAATCACCGCCACGCCCTCCGCCCGTACCGCTTTTATCGCGTGCGGTCCAATCATATTTTTTCGGATCTTGCTCGCGGATCGTTGCAGCATGATTACCGGCCTGCAACGCCTCCCATAGCTTTCCTTGGCGGTACTTATCCAAGGTGACGCCCAGCCCGATCACTTCAAGTACATATTCACGTTTTTGCTGCTCGGTTTGCGCTACCTGCGTTTGATGAGAAACCGGGTCCTGCTGTTTTTCAACGTTGCTCTTCGACGCTTTGACCCAATGCGCTCCAAACAGTGCTGCGACGAGAATTGTCGGACTAATAACCCACCACAATATGCGATTGCCCATTGTCTGCTCCTGTATGGTTAAGCTTTCTGGTTCGATGATTGTCATCACAAATGCCGCCCACACCGGAATGAGAATGACAAGGGTGAGGAAAGCGCCGATGGCATATTTTGCTGGGCGCATCCATGTCGTATTGGCTTGGTTGTTCATCGCGTTCCTTTGGCTCCGTTGTTTGCTTTGACGGGCACCGGCGGCGATACGACGACTCGGTCTCCTGACATCGTTTCGCATACGACGAGGTTCGGCAAACCTACGTGCAGCGCTGGAACGCAGGCTGGCAGCTCACCTTTGCTGTAGTACACGGCATTCCCCTCGATGAGTTCCTTCCGTTCCGCACGCTCAACGTTCCAATACGCTGCGTAATCTTTAACAAAAAATTTCCATTGCAGAATGGATGGCCTCTCTGCAGTCGACTTTGTCTGCAAGCGCCAATCCGCCACCGCACACAAATACCTATAGAACTTTGGATCGCTCGACGCCAGCCCGCCACCAATGGAAAGGTCATACGCCGTCACATTGCGATGATTCTTCGCGCTGCCGAAAATAGAGCCGTGGAAGGACTTGGGACTGACCTCGTGCTGCCAGCGCTTGCGTGCTTCGTCCGGACTTTCCTGGATCAGCGCAAAGACTTTCCCGTTCGGATAGCGCATCGCTTTCAAGACCTTACGCTGTCCTTCCGGAGGCAACTGGTCGAGCTTGTTGTCCTTGTTATGACGCGCCTCGATCTGCAAACACTCGACTTTCGACAATGTCTGCACCATTCCTGGTCGGTGCCCAGTTTGTGATGGATCGGCGCATTCCACTTTCTGGACATTCAGTCCCTTGCCACTGGTGATGGCAATCGCCGTCGATCGGATCGACTTCTTCGACAGGCCCCTGATCCTCCCGGGCGACACGCGCCTGGATCGAATCGGCAGGGATGTTTTGCGGATCGATCTGTCCAGTGCCGCGCAAGTCCGCCAGCGCTGGTATGCGCAGCGCCTCGCCATTGATGCTGCGCAGCCCCTCGCGTTTATCGGCCTCGGAATCCATGAAGCCCAGCATGCCTGGCTTTCTTGGCCAAGTGATTTCCTTGTGATTCTCGCGAAGAAAGCGATTCGCATCGGCCACGTGCGCATGGTCGTCTTCGCCCTTCAGGCGCAAGGCAAAATCATGTGGCGCTTGCCCGACCAGTACCGGACCGACAGCCTTCTTCGCAGGGTCGAGACGCTGCTTGCTGGTGAATACCCGCTGATAGAAGCCGCGTCCTAATTCGGTAAGAGGCTTGCGGCTTTGCTTTTCCGTACGATAGCCGGCTGAGGATGCGGTGCCCAACATGGCGCGCATATCCCCTCGTGGTATGGAAGAAAGGGTCGTCCCATCCATGAAATCCGGCACGCCTTGCCAGCCAATGCCTTTCATATTGTCCAACGCCACAGTCATGTCTTCGGGGCAGAAATAGAGGTAGACCTTGCCGCGATTATCCCGGTCTGCACCTGCGCTCCATTTTGCCCCGACGATGCCATGGAATTGCCCGTGGTCCGATAATGCCGCTAGTGCTGGCGCCGTGTGTTTCTTGGCAGCGACGCCTTGCACGATATTGACCAGCGTAGTCAGCCTTGCATCGAAGGTCTGGCGTGACTTCAAGACCCCGTAACGCCCCTCCATCGCAGCATCCGTCCCGCTCTTGAATGTTTCCGACGTGTCGACCAGGACACCGGCGTCTTCTTCGAGGCTGTATGGCGGATGGGTCAGGATCAGCGTATCGGCCGGCCGTTTGCCGTCCTGAAGCAGGAAAGCCTGTGCCAGCAGACTGATCAGGCAGCCCTGGCTGTGCGCCACAATGTTGACGGTTTCATTCGCGTCGTAGTCGCGGATCATCTCAACCAGGGCCGCAAGCCGCTTCGCAGCCAGGACCATATACATGCGCCCTGGCGCGCTCAACACCGGCCGTACCGGGTCACCGCCTAGATCCGCTGGAAAGCATACTCCCCGATTCCACATATCCGGCAGCGTGCTCGTCGCGTTGGCGAACGGTCCGCCGCCTTTCGATAAATCCTTGTCCAGCCGGTTACCGAAACGGTCGGTACGTTGTCCGTTTTTTGTCCCGGCCTGGTTGAATACCTCGCGGTATCCCCAATAGAATGGGATGACCGGACTATTCGTCCCGTTTGCAATCGTCCGCTTGAAGAAGACGGCGTCAGGATCTTCCTCGATTACATCCTTGTCCTTGGCAGTCGGCATGCGGTAACTGCCAGGCACAAAACGCCCTGGTTTTCCGTGCAGGCGCATATCGAGGCCGGCACAAAGCCCCTCCTCTACCGAGCCAAAACCAGTACCGACATCGTTCACGCCGTGAATCACGATGACGTTGCACGGCAAATCCGGTTTGACATCCACCTTCTTGTCGGACTTTCGTTCGCATTGCAGGACGCTCGCGTCCTGCCCGATGCAATAGGGTTCCCGTGGATACAGCATGCGGCATCTCCTTACTGTTCGTCAGTCAGAATTCGGATGTTCGCGATATGCATCGCGTCGCGCTCGAGCAGCTCCGTCTTGCCTGCGGCATCGCTGATGCCCTTGAGCGTGCTGCCATCGCTCATCTCGATCTCGAAGCGGCGATTCGCGGCAGGTACGGCATCCTCGTCATGGGCGCCATACTTCAGGATGAATTTCTGGTCGGGAGTGCCGCTCTCGAACGATGGCAGCTCAGCTGCCATCGTTGCCGGCCCGTCGAGAGGGAAATTCGCCGCATGCAGCTTGATGTCGCCTTTGGTGCCGAGCGAAATACCGCCACCAACCTTGATGAAGGAACCATCTTCGGCAACGATATGAATCTCCTTCGCCATCAGCACCACCTTGCCGTCAGTGGCCGTGACCCTGACGTTTTTGGCGGAATTGACTTCCGTATCATCGTGCTGGCTCTGCAGCAGGAACTTGCCGTGGTGCGCAATCGCCTTGATACCGTTATGGTGCGAGAATAGGGAGATGCCTTGTCCCGCATTCAGGTTGAAATGCTGGCCAGCAGTCAGCTGAATATGCTGTTGCGCCACCGTGTCGACATTCGACCCGGCAAAACTGGCCAGTGCCTTTGCCGTAGCAAAGCTGATCCCGTCGGGTGAGCTGGCAGCGATCATCGCACTAGCAGCGGCCTGCCCTTCTGGTGCGGTATTGCTGCCGTCTTCCCATTGACTTAACTGCGACTTGAGTTCGGCGAGTGGCTTGCCATCGAGCGGCAGCGCCTGGTGCTCTGCCGCATAGCTCCCCAGGCTTTGGCATTGTTCAAGACATTGCTCCATCAACGCCAGGAATTCGGCGCGGGCCAGTTGGTTATCGACTGCATTCAGGCGCTTCCATGCCGTCAGCAGCAAGCCTTTCGCAGCCCGTACCGCAACATGTTCATCGCTGCGCAATTCCGCGCCTTCACCACGAGGTTCGGCTTCGCCATCCCGGCGCGGATGGCGCAAGTGCCCGAGGTTGAGCTGACTGTGCCCATGTTCGCTCGCCAGCTGGGCACTGATCTGGCCCGGCGTATCGTCCATGCGCAGTTGGTTGTACCGCTGGCCTTTTATTTCGCGGCTCTTGATTCCGGAAAGAAAACGGTTGCCCGGCAGCTTGCCGGAATGGCTGAAATCGGGTGGCGGCGTCCGTCCGCCATGGACGCGGCCCGTGATCACGGGCTTATCCGGATCGCCGCCAAGGAAAGTCACCAGGCATTCGTCCCCGTCACGCGGCAGCGAGATAGCGCCGGTGTGGTCCCCCGCCCAGGAACTGGCGACGCGCAGCCAGGCCGAATCGGTGTCGCTGTCCGACGCCCCAACTCCCTGGGCATGCTCGTGGTCGCTAGAGCGGCACGCAGGAAAACGGACCTTCACCCGGCCATGCCTGTCGCAATGGACTTCTTCTTCGCCAGGCGTGACGACGATCACGCTTTGCATCTGTGCGGTCGGTACGTCGACACGTGGATCAAACGCGGGCACGATAGGAATGCCGCGCCGCACGCAGCTGAACCGGTTCGAATAACGCGCCCCACGCTCGGTGCTTGCGCGCTCGAGCCCATCGTCGGGTGCGCGCCATTTGTTCAACGCAAATAGGCGGGTGATCCGGTCACTCAGTGCTCTCGGGAGGTTGTTTTCCGCATCGATACGCAATCCGGTAATCACGAATTCGCGATCTTCGGCGCGGTGTGTATCGATTTCAGCGTGGCCCTTGATGACGATCCACTGTCCGACGCCCAGGTCGCGCACTCCGCTCTCCGCCTCGAAATATTTCGATTCATACTCATGCCGCTGCATGCGCAAGGTCGTTAGGGTGCGGAAGTCCGCGCTGCTGTCTCCTGCATGCGGCGTGTCGACCAGATACTCATCAATATTTGATGCAAACCTGTCTCCAAAAGCCCCTTGGTTATGTTGACTCGGAATCGTTACCTCGGAACCCGACGACTGCTTGTAGTCCCAGGAGTGACGCGTGACGTGTCCAGCGGTCAGCGAGCGCGATGCGTGCCAGGCTGTAATGCCGTCGCGCGCTTCGGTGCCATCGTCGCGGTGGTAACGCACCGTCCCGGCCGTGCTTTGCGCGAGCGTATGTGAATTGTCGAACAGGACCAGCCGATGTCCTCGGACCGCATCGCGCCCCGTCGGTTCGCCCGCTTCGAAGAACCAGGCCAGCCCGCGCCGCTTCCATAAGCGACGCAGGAATGCGGCGTCCGATTCATTGTATTGCATGGTGAATTCCCGAATCGGATATGACGCTGCTGTCAGCAACTTGAAATCGAAGGCCCGTGCCAGGATCGGATTCTTGTGCAGCCATTCGCCCAGCAAGGTCCGTGTGATGTCGATCTCGCTGGTCTGACGGAAAACGCGGGTATTGATGCGCGTTTCCATCAGCGAAAGCGCATCCTGAATAACCAGTTGATAGGTTGCGAGTCCGCCATCGCTCTCGCCTTCGGCGGCCTGCGCCACGATGCCGCAGATCGAATACAGCTCGCCCCGGTCGGTTACGAATTGCAGTTCTGCTGCCATTGCGATGAAGGTCTTGAGCGGCAGGCCCGCGCGGCCTGCGACACAGAGCAAGCGGTATTCGAATCCGCCACAGATATCGGCCTGGCCTTTTACGTGTTTGACCAACAAGCGGTCGGTAGGTGCCCCCTGTTCGCCCGAAAGACGCAAGCGAATGGGCCGGTTTGAATCGGTGAGTTCCTGGTTTAAGAATTGAATCTGCTGTGCATGCATAAAGAGTCCATTGGCAGAAATGGGACGCGCCTTGAGGCTGGCGAAGGCTGGACGAGATACCCGTCTGCCAGTGCAATAGCACTGACAGAGCAAGTACGTTAACCAATGGAATGGTGCAGGAGTGCGAAGAGGAACTATTAACCTGGATCAATGCCGCAGGTTTACATGTGGCAAACCTGTCATAGCTCTGATGGGCAAACCCTTAGGCTATTTGTACTGATACAGCGGCCGCTTCACGATGATCGGCCGGATATCCAGCCGCACGTTATAGATCGAGTAGGCCTCGGTCGCCGCCGACATGTAGCCCACGCTGTCCCCCGTGCGCGAGAACTTGAATTCGAAGCCAAGGTCCGGCTGCACCGAATTGGCGCTGTCGAGCGTGAGGCCGATGGCTTCCGGCTGGTCGCTGTCGATCAGCTTGCCCATCAAATCGACCACGGTACTGTTGCCGAGGATATCGGCCGAGAACAGCGGCTCGCGGTAGTAGGGCCGGGCCGGGTCGAGCCGCCCGTCGGCCTTGTCCGGCGCCGGCGTGAACGAATGGCTGGCGATGTTGAAGCGGTCGCCGTTGTCGAGGTAGCTCAGGCGCACGTTGCTGACGTTAAAGGCGCCCTCCTGCGCATTCGCCGCCGACAGATCGACCACCAGCGCGCCCTTGTAGCCGATTACTTCGACGTCGCGTTGCGGCCCCACCACCATCGCCGTGTTCTCGTCGATGCCCAGGCCCAGCTTGTAGCCTTTTTGCAGCATGGCCGGCAGCATACGCGCAAAGCGGCCGCGCACCAGCAGGTGCTGGTCGACGAACACGTCGTCGCCGATGAAACCAAGTCCGGGCGTGATTTCCTGGCCATCGGTGAGGCCGAGCTTGAGGGTGGCCAGCACCGGCTTCGGGTGGCCGAACATGGAAGAACTCATGATGGCCGCGCCGGCGCTGGTGCCGGCGATCACGCCGCCGCGCCGGTACATGCTCCACAGGGCGTCGAGCACCAGGCTATTGGCACCGTCGGGACGGCGCAGCGCGCGCGTGATGCGGGCCTGGTCGCCGCCGGCAAAGTACGCTCCGCCGGCGGTGCGGACGGCTTCGGCCAGTGCGGGATTGTCGGCGGCAGCCTGGTAGTCGGTGCCGGTGAGGCGCACGGCCACCGGGACGAAAAAGGCATTCGCGCCGTAGCGGTTCAGGCGCTCGACGAGGAAGGCGCCGGATTTCTCGGGATTGGCGGAAGCGGAAGCGAAGACGGCAATGCGCGCGCCCTTGCCGCCGGCCAGTTCGACGATGCGCTCCCAGACGGCGGCGTTATCCGGACGCAGCGCCCCGCCGATGATGACCAGCGAGCCCTTCGGCGGGCTTTCCGCCGCGGCCCCGGGCTGGCCCGCCAGGCAGGCCATGATGAAGGCGACAAAGACAGCGAACCGGACCATGATGCGCTCCTTCTCGAACAGTCAAAGCGTAAGCCTGATTCCAGAAAGACGTCGCCATGTTGCGTCCGCTCAGGAGACGTATATATTGGGGAAATAGCGTTCCATCAACGTTTCCGGCTTGCTGGGCGCGCTGAAACCGAAGCGTTCGTACAGGCCGTGGGCGTCGCTAGTAGCGAGGGTGAAGCGGCGCAGGCGCTGCAGGCTGGGATGGCGCAGCACGGCCGCGACCAGCTGCTTGCCATAGCCGTTGCCGCGGTATTCCGGCACCACGAAGACGTCGACCAGGTTGGCGAAAGTGGCAAAGTCGGTGATCACGCGGGCAAAGGCGATTTGCCGCCCGTCCAGGTAGCCGCCGAAGCACAGCGAATTCTCGATGGCGCGCTCGACGACGGAGCGCGGAATTCCCACTGCCCAGCTCGACTGCTCGCTAAGGAAGCGGTAGATCATCGGGATGTCGAGCAGCGACTGGTCCGTACTGACCTGGAAACTGGAATCGTTGGTAGTCATCCTGGAGCCGCCTGCCAAAAAACCAATTCTAGCGCTGTTTGCCGAAACGATCAGTTTCGATCGTGCCTGAACTCAGCGCGCGTCTTCCTCGTTCGGCAGGTAGCGTTCCGGCAGGGTCAGGTTGGCATCTTCCGCGCGCCAGATCAGGTTGGCAATCCACCAGCGCTTGCCATCGTGCACCAGCTGGATGCTGTTGATGCCGCGCAGGAAGGGCTTGGTGTCGTGCGGCGCGCGCAGCAGTTCATAGGTGCTGAACACGTGCACCAGCTGGCCGAAGGTTTCGGTGCGGCGCGCGATCTCGCGTTCATAGAAACCGTTGGCGCTGAAGGTACTCATGTTGCGGCTGATGTAGTCCTCGACCGTCATCGGGCGCAGGGCAAACGCGCCGTGATTCTGCGGGACGATCATCGACAGTTTGGCGTCGGGCACGAACAGCGCGCGCATGCGGTTCCAGTTGCGCGGTGCGCCGGCCGGGCCGGAAATGACTTCGTACAAGGCGGCGACGGTGGAGTCGACCGAGGCGCCGTCGGCTTCCCGGGCGGTGACCGGCTGGGCCGGGGCGGTATGGACCTGGGCCGGCGGTTGTGCCGGTGCCTGCGGCGTTTGCGCTTGCGGCTGGGCGTGGGCAGCGGCGCCGGCCAGCATGGCCGCCGCGGCAGCAGGGATCCATCGTTGCATCATCTTGTTCTCCATTGCGTCAGACTTAACATGCGCATCATCGGGGATTTTTGCCGCCTTGTCATCCAGCCTTGCGCGGACTGCGGCCCTGCGTGGCGGTTTATAATCCGGTAAATCAACCGGAACCTTCCCCATGACTTCACAATTCTCCAAGAAAGCCGAGGCCTGGTCGGCGCGCTTCTCCGAACCCGTCTCCGACCTCGTCAAGCGCTACACCGCGTCCGTGTTCTTCGACAAGCGCCTGGCCCTGTTCGATATCCAGGGTTCGCTCGCCCACGCCGAGATGCTGGCCGCCCAAGGCATCATCAGCCAGGAAGACCGTGCCGAGATCGAGCGCGGCATGGCCCAGATCCGCGGCGAGATCGAGGCCGGCAGCTTCGAGTGGCTGCTCGACCTGGAGGATGTACACCTGAACATCGAGAAGCGCCTGACCGAACTGGTCGGCGACGCCGGCAAGCGCCTGCACACCGGCCGCTCGCGCAACGACCAGGTGGCGACCGACATCCGCCTGTACGTGCGCGCCGCCATCGACGACGTGCTGGCCCTGCTGAATGGCCTGCGCACCGCGCTGACGGACCTGGCGGAACGCCACTTCGACACCATCATGCCGGGCTTTACCCACTTGCAGGTGGCCCAACCCATCACCTTTGGACACCACATGCTGGCCTATGTGGAGATGTTCGGGCGCGACGCCGAGCGCATGCAGGATGCGCGCCGCCGCGTGAACCGCCTGCCGCTGGGCGCCGCGGCCCTGGCCGGCACCACCTTCCCGATCGACCGCCTGCGCGTGGCGCACAATCTCGGCTTCGAGGATGTGTGCCACAACTCGCTCGACGCGGTGTCCGACCGCGACTTCGCGATCGAATTCACGGCAGCGGCTTCCTTGATCATGATGCACGTGTCGCGCATGTCGGAAGAGCTGGTCATGTGGATGAGCCCGCGCATCGGCTTCATCGACATCGCCGACCGCTTCTGCACCGGCTCGTCGATCATGCCGCAAAAGAAGAATCCGGACGTGCCGGAACTGGCGCGCGGCAAGACCGGCCGCGTGTATGGCCACCTGGCCTCGCTGCTGACCCTGATGAAAGGCCAGCCGCTGGCCTATAACAAGGACAACCAGGAAGACAAGGAACCGCTGTTCGACACCGTCGACACCGTGCTCGACACCCTGCGCATCTTCACCGACATGGCCGGCGGCATCACCGTGAAGGCCGAGAACATGCGCGCCGCCGCGCTGCAGGGCTATGCCACGGCGACCGACCTGGCCGATTATCTGGTCAAGAAGGGCTTGCCGTTCCGCGATGCGCACGAAGCCGTGGCGCATGCGGTGCGTGCCTGCGATGCGGCCGGCGTCGATCTCTCGGAGATGCCGCTGGAGACGCTGCAGGGCTTCTCGCCACTGATCGGGGACGACGTGTTCGCAGTGCTGACGCTGGAAGGCTCGGTCGCGGCGCGCGACCACGTGGGTGGGACGGCACCGAACCAGGTGAAAAAGGCGATTGAACGCGTGCGCGGGCAGCTGAAGGATAACTGACCAACGGCCTATCCCGTAGGGTGGGCACTCCGTGCCCACGCGGTTACGTGCGTCTCTCCCGGACTCGTGCGTGCGAATGTCGCTCGCATCGCGTCACCGTGCCGCGATCCAATCGCCGCCCAATCGGATCGCAACTAGCGGACACACCGCGAGCGACCAGTCACGACACGTGTCCACGGGAAACGCACGTACCGCGTGGGCACGGAGTGCCCACCCTACGGACTCGACGGCTCCGTAGCCGTATTTGCTTATGCGCACGACTCCCCCGTTACGATGAGCAATCTCCAGTTGCTGCACCGGCCATTCAATGTCAGCATGCATGCTTGCCAACAATATTGAACACGCATGGATGCCCAGCTCTGGCTGATCTGTTTCCTCACCTTCGTCATCCACCTGATCGGCACCCTGGCCTATTCGGTACGCATCGCCGGCGTGCGAACGCGCCGCATCGCGGTCTCGTTCGCCCTGTTCAGCATCCTGGTGCTGGTCTCGCGCACCTCGAATTCCTTCCTCGGCCCCTTCCTCGCCAAGCGGGTCGAATCGAACCTGGCCGGCACCATGGCCACGCACCTGCTGTCGGACTTCCGATGGCTGCTGGTCTCCGCCTCGCTGGCGACGATTGCCGGCGCCCTGTTGATCCCGACCTTCCAGCGCGTGTTCTGCCGCGCCGTCGAGCACTTCCAGGTGCACCGCTCGGTGCCGAAGCTGATCCTGCACGGCTTCTTCAAGGGCGGGCTGTCGTACATCCGGCATTCGGCAACGCTACCATCCGCGCCGCAGGTGAGCAAGCCGACCAGGACCGGCGCCGTGTCGTGGTCGATCCTGCTGCTGAACGTCGGCGCCGCCGCGCTCTGGACCGTGGGCGTGTTCGCCGCCCTGTACGCCGGCGCGCTCGATCCGGCGGTGCGCGTCACCTCCAGCACCCTGTCCTCGATCATCAATGGCGGCGCGACCATCATGATGGCCGTCTTCATCGACCCGCATCTGTCCGGCATGACCGACGACGTGGTGGAAGGCAAGCTCGATGAGGCGGAGTTCCGCCAGGGTATCGTGTGGCTGGTGGGCAGCCGGCTGGCCGGCACCTTGCTGGCGCAAGCGCTGCTGGTGCCGTCCGCCATGGTCATCGTCTACGTGGCGCGGATCATTTGAAGGAAGGCAAGGCCGCGCACGCTTCCCCGGCATCTGGCTAGAATCTCTTTCAAGCCATATTGCAGGGGAATCACATGCATCGCTATAAAAACATCAGCGGCGAATCCGGTGTCGTCGCCTACGACATCGGCCGCCGTTCGATCACCGTGGAATTCCGCAGCGGCGAGCGCTACCTCTACACCGACGACAGCGCCGGCGCCGACAACATCACCGAAATGCAGCGCCTGGCCACGCTCGGCAGCGGCCTCTCGACCTACATCAGCCAGATCGTGCGCGAGCGCTATGCGCAGAAATTGAATTGAATTGGTAACCATGAAACTCAGCACCCTGCCCGACCGCAGCTATGCCGTTTTCCTGTTCGACATGGACGGCACCCTGCTCACCTCGATCCGCTCCGCCGAACGCGTCTGGACCGCCTGGGCCACGCGCCACAAGCTCGACGTCGAGAAATTCCTGCCGACCCTGCACGGCAAGCGCACCCACGACACCATCAGCCAACTGAAACTGCCCGGCGTCGACCCGATCGCCGAAGCCGCCTGGATCACGGCCGCTGAGATCGAAGACGTGGCCGACATCGAAGCCATCACCGGCGCTGCCGCTTTCCTCTCCAGCCTGCCGCCCGAACGCTGGGGGATCGTCACCTCGGCGCCGCGCAAGCTGGCCGAGGCACGCCTGGCCGCGGCCGGCCTGCCCTCGCACCGCCTGCTGGTGGCGGCCGAGGATGTCGAGCACGGCAAGCCCGCGCCCGACCCTTTCCTGCTCGGCGCACGCAAGCTCGATGCCGCCCCGGCCGACTGCCTGGTGTTCGAAGACACGCAAACCGGCCTGCGCTCGGCCGAAGCGGCGGGCATGGACGCCATCGTCGTCACGCTGACCCACGCACATCCGATGGAAACCACCGTGCCCGCCATCCTCGACTACGCCGACCTGCAGGCGCAGCTTGATGCCGACGGCGGGCTGCGCGTGCTGCGCAAGGCCGCCTGATCAACCTTCCTGCTGCGGCGCCGGCATCAGCCAGAACGCCGCCAGCACCACGTGGATCACGGCGCCGAGCGGCGCGTACCACAGCGACACCAGGATCGCCGCAGCGTACAGCCCGATCGACACGCGGTTCTTGCGGCTGCCCCAGGCCATCGCATGGCCGCCCGCGCTGACATCGAGCCGCCAGGCCAGCAGCATGAAGGAGATCGAGCAAAGCAGCAGCACCGCGCCATACAGCGCCACCGGCAGCGGCGCCATCGGGTTCTCGCCGGCCCAGGCGGTCACATACGGGATCAGCGACATCCAGAACAGCAGGTGCAGGTTGGCCCACAGGATGCCGCCGTCCACCTTCTGAATCCGGTCGAACAGTGCGTGGTGATTCACCCAGTAGATGCCCACGTAGACGAAGCTGAGCGCATAGCGCAGCCAGCCAGGCAGCACGTGGGCCAGGTCGGCCACCTCGGTGCCGTGCGGCGGCTTCAGCTCCAGCACCATGATCGTGATGATGATGGCGATGACGCCGTCGCTGAAGGCTTCGAGCCGGCCCTTGCTCATGGTGCGGCGCGACGTGTTTGTGACGACGGTGCTCATGGCGCCACCAGCTGCCCGGCCGGTTCCGGGCGCCATACGTGGAAGGTCAGGATCGCCACCGGCAGCGCCAGCATCACGAAGCCCAGCGCCAGGTAGGCAAACGCCGCGGCGGCGCAGCCCAGGGCAAAAGCCAGCACCGGCCAGAAGAACTTGGCGCAGCGCGCGGCGGTGGCGGCATCGGCCGCACCGCGCAGGCGGTCGACGGTGTCGATGACGAGCTGGGTCACGTTCCCGGTCATCATCGAGGTTGGCGCCAGGTGGCTCAGCAGCAGCTTGCTGGCCGCGCTGTGCGCACCCATCGCGGCGGTGCCGAGCAGCCCCGCCGCCATCGCCAGCGCGCCGACGCTTTTACCCACCGGCTCGGCCAGCATGCCGCACACCATGAAGCCGAGCAGCAGCACCAGCTGCAGCAAATAGACCGGCCGCGTGGCAGCGGTGCCGCGCCGCTCGCAACTTGCCACCAGCAGCCGGCAGGCCGCCACGCCGAGAATGAATGCCGGGAAGGCGAGCAGTTTCAGCAGCGACGGCGTTTGCGTGGGGTCGGCCAGCGACACCGCGATCAACACGAAGTTGCCGGTCACGTGGGCCGTGAACAGCCCGAACAGGGCGATGAAGCCGAAGGTGTCGACGTAGCCGGCCAGGAAGCCCATGCTGGCGCCTTGCAGGCGCTGGAATTGTGGGGTCGTCATGATCAGAACGCGAAGCAGCTGCAACCGAAGGCACCCCAGAAGCCGCCGAAGTCCGACACCGGCACGTTCGCCTTGCGCGCCCGGTCGTGCGAGTGGGCATGCACGCCGCAAGGACCGCTGCACTGGTGCGGCATGGCGATCTTCGCCTGTGACTGTGGCGCGGCGCGGCGCCAGTGGCCCGGCACCTTCTGCACCGGCGACCATTCCGGCAGCACCGGAATCGGTGCTGGCCCGTGGCCCGTGAACTCGGCCGCGCCATACACCACCTTGCCGCCGACGACCGTCAGCACCGACTCGATGGCCTTGATGTCCTCTTCCGGCACGGTGAAGAAGTCGTTCGACAGCACCGCGAGGTCGGCCAGCATGCCTTCCTGGATGCGTCCCTTGCGGCCCTGCTCGTTGGAGAACCAGGCGCTGCCCGCGGTCCAGAGTTCGAGGGCCGTCTCGCGCGGCAGGTAGCCATTGTCTCCGTACAGGGCCAGGCCGCCGACAGTGCGCCCGGTAACCAGCCAGTACAGTGCCGTCCACGGGTTGTAGCTGGCCACGCGGGTGGCGTCGGTGCCGGCGCCGACCGGCACGCCGCTTTGCAGCATCTGCTTGATCGGCGGCGTGGCGCGCGCGGCGTCCTTGCCATAGCGGTCGACGAAATATTCGCCCTGGAAGGCCATGCGGTGCTGGATGGCGATGCCGCCGCCCAGTGCGCGTACGCGTTCTATGCTGCGTTCGCTGATGGTCTCGCAATGGTCGAACATCCAGTGCAGGCCGTCGAAGGGAATCTCGCGGTTCACCTTTTCGAAGACGTCGAGCATGCGCGTGATCGACTCCTCGTACGTCGCATGCAGGCGGAAGGGCCAGCGACTCGCTACCAGGTGGCGCACCACCTTTTCCAGTTCGTCTTCCATGCCGGCCGCCAGTTCCGGGCGCGGCTCCAAAAAGTCCTCGAAGTCGGCTGCCGAAAACACCAGCATCTCGCCGGCGCCGTTGTGGCGGTAGTAATCGCTGCCCTGCCCCGGCGTCACCATGTCGGTCCAGCGCTGGAAGTCTTCCAACTCGCCGCCCTTGTTCTGGGTGAACAGGTTGTAGGCGATGCGGATGGTCAGCTGTTCCTCTCGGTCGAGCTGCTCGACGACGGCGTAATCGTTCGGGAAGTTCTGGAAGCCGCCGCCGGCGTCGATGGCGCTGGTAATGCCGAGGCGGTTCAGTTCGCGCATGAACTGGCGCGTGGAGTTCACTTGCAAATCGAACGGTAGCGTCGGGCCCTTGGCCAGGGTGGCGTACAGGATCATCGCGTTCGGGCGGGCGATCAGCATGCCGGTGGGGTTGCCGGCCGCATCGCGCTGGATCTCCCCGCCTGGCGGGTTCGGCGTGTCCTTGGTATAGCCGACGGCGCGCAAGGCGGCGCGGTTCAGCAGTGCGCGGTCGTACAGGTGCAGGATGAAGACCGGCGTGTCGGGTGCGGCGGCGTTGATCTCGTCCAGGGTCGGCAGGCGGCGCTCGGCAAACTGGAACTCGCTCCAGCCGCCGACCACGCGCACCCACTGCGGATGCGGGGTGCGGTCGGCCTGGTCTTTCAGCATGCGCAGCGCGTCGCCAAGGGATGGCACGCCTTCCCAGCGCAGCTCGAGGTTGTAGTTCAGTCCACCGCGGATCAGGTGCAGGTGCGAATCGTTCAGGCCGGGGACCACGGTGCGGCCGTTCAGGTCGAGCACCTGGCTGCCCGCTTGCCGGAAGCGCATCACGTGCTCGACGTCGCCGACGGCGAGGAAGCGGCCATCCTGCATGGCGACCGCAGTGGCTTGCGGCTGCTCGCGGTCGAGGGTGGCGAAACGGCCGTTGATGAGGATGAGGGGCGCCGCGGCGCTGCGGTTGGACTGTGCTTGCATGTGCTGCTCCTGTCGCCGGGCGCTGGCCGGCACGATGGTGGGGATAAGGTCCGTCCTGGCGGCGGACCTGTGGTCGGCTTGCGGTAAGGCTTAGTGGGTGGCCGGCACCGGGGCCAGCACTTCGTTCTGCCCCTGGTTGCGGGCCGCGGCCTTGTGCACCATCGTGTAGGCGTAATCGACACCCATGCCGTAGGCGCCGGAGTGCTCGCGCACGATGTCCATCACGGCGTTGTAGGTGTCGCGGTGGGCCCAGTCGCGCTGCCATTCGAGCAGCACCTGCTGCCAGGTGACCGGCACCACGCCGGCCTGCACCATGCGCTGCATGGCGAAGTCGTGGGCTTCCTTCGTGGTGCCGCCGGAGGCATCGGCCACCATGTAGATTTCGTAGTCGCCTTCGAGCATGGCGCACAGGGCGAAGGTGGTGTTACAGACTTCGGTCCAGAGACCGGCCACGATGACCTTCTTGCGGCCGTTAGCCTTCAGCGCGTCGCGCACCTTCTGGTCGTCCCAGGAATTCATCGAGGTGCGCTCCAGGATCGGCTGGCCAGGGAAGACGTCCAGGATTTCCGGGTAGGTCTTGCCTGAGAAGGAATCGGTTTCCACCGTGGTGATGGTGGTCGGGATACCGAAGGCTTTTGCTGCCTTGGCCAGGCCGACCACGTTGTTCTTCAGGGTCTGGCGGTCGATCGACTGCACGCCGAAGGCCATCTGCGGCTGGTGGTCGATGATGATCAGCTGCGAGTTTTCCGGGGTCAGGACTTCGAGTTTGGCGTTGTTCATGGTGTGCTCCTTTGGTATTGTGGTTTGCCGGGCCTGGCCGCGGCGGGTTTGGAAATCGATCAGCCTTGACGGGTGTCTTCGGCTTCGGTGCTGGCGTTGACTGGCACGCCGGTAATCTTGGTCTGGCATTCGCTGGCGAACCAGGCGCGGGTGAGCGGGATGCCCTCGATCACACGCTTGGCCACCGGCACGATCTGCTCGCCGGCCAGCATGCCCAGCAAGCCGATCAGGGCGATGGCGGGCGGCGCCGGGGAGCGCACGTTGATCACACCGTAAAGCACGCCAGCCAGGATGCCGGCGCCGAAAGAGATCAGGTAGACCATGTTCGCTCCTCGTTGTACTGCGTTGATGATGCCGATACGTTCGGTTATATCGTCGAACGCTTCGGCTGCCCGTAGTGCCTGCTTCTTTGCTGCATCGCCCTGTGTGTGCTGCGATGGAGTTCATTATGCGTGGCTAAAATGAAAACGAAAAACGGGAAAAATGCCGTTGTAAAATCAAATTTTTCGATGATTGTTTTTGGGGTGGCGGCCGGGCTTGGGCTGCTGCCAGTGAAAAGACTTTGACCGTGTTGATGAGATGAAGATTCCGATGACTTCCTGTCCGCTTGTCCTGCTGCCTGGGTTCATGCTGGACGAGACCCTGTGGGATGAGGTCGTTCCACTGTTGCAGTGGAAGGCGCCGGTGCACCGTTTGCCGCTGGGGCCGGGCACGACGACGGACGAGATTGCGCGCAGCGTGGCGCGGGCGGCGCCGGAGCGGTTTGTGCTAGTGGGCTTTTCGCTAGGCGGCTATATCGCGCGCAAGGTGGCGGAGTTGTTTCCGGAGCGGGTGGCGGCGCTGGTGCTGGTTGCCAGCTCGCTCGAGTCCGATACACCGGAGCGGGCCAAGGCGAAGCAGGATGCGATCAGGGCGCTCGATCCCTCCACTTTCCGTGGCTTGAGCATGGGAGCGATTGCGCAGTCGCTGCATCCGGACCGGCGCGGGGACCGGGAACTGGTCGCGCGGATCAGGGAGATGGGACGGCGGCTCGGTTATGAGGCGATGGTGGTGCAATCGGGATTGCGGCGCGATGGGATTGCGGCAGCGGAATTGCGGTGTCCGACGCTGGTGATTGGAGCGGGGCAGGATGCATTGCGCAGTGCACGTGAGACCGAGGAACTGGCTAGGGCAATTCCCGGAGCACTACTGCAAGTGATTGAACAATCCGGGCACATGGTGCCTTTGGAGCAGCCGGCAGCATTCACCGCTGCGATTAAAAACTGGTTTGGTCTGTTAGAAAATGCTTGCTGATTCCAGGACGACGAAGTGAAAAGCGACAGCATTTACCCTGGCCTCTCGGCTCGTCGTATTAAGCATCGATAAATATTGCAGTAGCGTAAACACATAACAAGGACTAACACTGCTGTCTTATTTACAAGGACCAGACCGCTACCTTGAAGCTCGTCATGATAGCCGCAGCAGTACTCATCGGTGTTTTTGCTATCTTTTTCGTGTCGGCGCGGTCAGCGCAATCGGCAGCGCAAGCGCCTGCCGATATCGTGATCGAATCCATCCAACTCGATCCTGCCGATGGCAGTACCTTGCCTGAACAAACGCCCATCCTTGCAACCATCAAATTCCGCTTTACCCAACCCGCTACCGACGTCGGTGTCTGGGTAAGAATCTTTGACAACACGTTTGCATCCCAATACATCGGCACGCCGGAACGCCTGCGGCCTGGAACACACGTGATCACACGTGGTGCTTACCTGACAGAACCCGGCAAGCTGGATCGGCTCACGGTGGTATTCAAAAATCACCAATCGACCGAGATTTTTCGGCAGGATATCCCAGTCGACTATACCTTTGTGGCCGACCCTTCACTCGATACGCTCAAGAAGGTCGGCATCGGCTCGACGATCACCAAGGTGGGACTCCCGAACGGTAAACGCGCCACCGTAAAAAAAGGCACCTTTATCCCGGTCTTGCTGGATTATTCCATCAACACCACCGAAGGTCTTTTCGCGGGCGCCGTTGCTGACACAAGCTGTAGCGTGACGTCTACCGGCCTGTTGGAACCCCTGACAGGTCAAGGCACGGTTCAGATGGGCTTTGCGGTAGGCGAGCCATGCTCGGTGAAACGCGTAAGAGTGATATTGCGCAATGCCGCTGAAGGCTATGTCTACGAAGAGTTTGTTGACGTGGATTTGTCCATCACAGACTAGGACCATATCCCGTGCAAGCCTGCGCCATGTCCAACACACTTTGCTTATCCTGAGCACCTGGATACCACATGATCCTTCGAACGCTACTACTCTGCTTTTTCCTGCTGATGCAGAATATGGCGATTGCACGCGATCGAGTGCCGGTCAACTCACAGCTGGGCCGTATCGCAATAAAGATTCCCGCTGGACTGAATGGCCCGGATCGTTTGTTCCCAAATAAGGGAACCGAGCTACTTGTTTTTTATTCGCAAAAGGAGTCGCCGCCGACACTGCTTCAACTGACGCAGGTATTGATTCCCGCTGCCCCACTGGAGGTCGATGAAAAGACAAAACAGGAAGCAGCAGCACATTTCCTGACCGGCTTCCTGCAAACCTTCAGCCAAAACGTCCAAGAGTGGAAACGCTCACCGATCGACAAGCTGCGACTCGGACAATACGCGGCAGTTCGCGCAACATGGACCGGTAATTTCCATGGCCTACCTACAACCGGAACCATGTACATGCTTGTACTTGGCAAGGAATCGTACTGCCTTCATACATTTGGCCAGATGGACCTCCCCAATCCCCTGCTCCAGTCATCGATTCGGGCAATCGAAGCATTGCACGTGGAACGATGATGCCGGACTGCCCGCCCGGCAGTGCAGGGATCATGTTCGGCAGGCGGGTGCGTATTTTTCTACTGGCATACCATTCTTGAAATCCAGACGAGGTATCGAACCCGAAGCAAGCTTGCTGATCGGTTCCAACGCGCCTGCATGCGCGCCATCCACGCAGCGAATCTCATCAATATGCAACATCCGTTGCAAAATTTGACGAAATTGCGTGACAGTTGCCGTAGCGCAATTTAAGATGATGGGCCTTTACCACACTTCGGCTGCACGCCCGTGCCTGCCTCTCCAATGAGCAACCTCAACAATATCGCCGGCTGGCGGGAGCGCATCTTTGCCTCTTTGCTGACAGTTGTACTGGTTGTGGGCGTCATTTCCACCGCCGTCGTCATTCCCTTCCTGATCCAGAACGGCATGTGGCAGGTTGCGCTTGCCGATGGGTTGGCGTTGGCCTGGATGTTCGGCATCTGGCGCCTCAAGCGGCTCTCGTATGCCACCCGTGTCCTGAACTTCCTGGCGGTGGTATACGTGCTGGCCATCGTCCTGATGCTGTCGGTCGGTTCCGCCAGCCTGAGCTACCTGCTCGGCCCGCCCCTGATCGCCGCCATCCTGCTGAACCTGCGCTCGGCCATGATCGCCACCGCCCTTGGCGTCGCCGCCCTCATTCTGGCCGGTGCGACAGGCCATATCGAATTGGGCGTGCCGGGCATGAGCGATGCG
Organism: Massilia sp. BAP21; assembly: GCF_057801335.1. NCBI lineage: Bacteria > Pseudomonadati > Pseudomonadota > Betaproteobacteria > Burkholderiales > Oxalobacteraceae > Massilia > Massilia sp. BAP21. The sequence continues at coordinate 2,653,737 of NZ_CM173596.1, read as the reverse complement.
CCGCTGAAGTCGTCGGTCGTTGCCGCCATTAACTACAGCACGGTGGGCGTCATGCTGTCACTGACCTGTGGCACCCTCCTGCAGGGCCTGGCGCGCTCGCTCAAGGAGCTCGAACTCACTTCCGCAGCCGTGGCGCGCCTGAACGACATGGTCCTGATCCTCGAGGCTGCCGACATCCCTGGCCCGGACCAGCCTATCATTTTCGTCAACGATGCCTTCCTGCACAGGATGGGCTATGTCCGCGACGAGGTCCTCGGCAAGGGCTTGCATCTCCTGCGTGGACCGGACACCGACGACACCGCCTTTGCCGGCATGTTCGGGGCGATGGAGGAAAACCGTTCGGCCAAGGCCGAGCTCATGGCCCATACAAAAGCTGGCGCGGCGTTTTGGCTGGAAATCGAGGTCATGCCGTTTACCCGCGACGAGGAATGCGCGAGCCACTGGGTCGTGGTCAGCCGCGACATCACGGAACGCCGCCAGGCGGCGGACGCCATCCACCGCCTGGCGTTCTACGATGTGCTGACCGGGCTGCCGAACCGGCGCCTGCTGATGGATCGCCTGGGCACCGTGGTGACGCGCAGCCAGGCCGAACACACCGTCAGCGCGCTGCTGTACCTGGACATCGACAAGTTCAAGAACGTCAATGACGAACGCGGTCATGCAACCGGCGACCTCCTGCTCGAACATGCCGCCGCGCGCTTGCAACAGGCCGTATGCGGAAGCGGCCTGGTCGCCCGCATCGGCGGCGACGAATTCGTCGTCCTGCTCGACAGCCGCGATCCGCATCCGGATACCGCCGCACGTCTTGCCCTGGAGGCCGCCGCCCAGGTGCGCGACACCCTGGCGGCGCCGCTCGACCTCAAGGGCAAGCCCTACCACATCGCGGCCAGCATCGGCATCGCGCTGGCCAGGCCCGGCGGGCCGGGTGCGCACGACCTGCTGCGCGAAGCCGACACTGCCATGTACCACGCCAAGGCCGCCGGCCGCGACGGCGTGAGGGTGTTCGAGGACGCCATGCTGGCGGACGCGCAGCACGCACTCATGCTGGAACGCGACCTGGCTGCGGCGCTCGAGAACGGCGAACTGGCCATGCACTTGCAGTTGCAGGTCGACGGGCGCGGCCTGCCGGTCGGCGCCGAACTGCTGATGCGCTGGCGCCGTGCCGACGGCAGCATGGAGCGGCCCGACATCTTCATTCCCGTGGCCGAATCGAGCGGCCTGATCGTGCCGCTCGGCCACTGGGCCCTGCGCCAGGCCTGCGCTGCCTGGCTGGCGCTCGACCGGGCCGGCTGCCCCCTGCCCCTGTCGCTCAACGTCAGTCCCCTCCAGTTCCGCCAGCCGGACTTCGTCGAGCAGGTGCACAGGATCTTCACCGAGATGGGCGTGCCGCCGCAGCAGTTCATCTTCGAAGTCACGGAAGGACTGCTGATCGAGGACATCGACCAGACGATCACGCGCATGCACCAACTGGCCAGCCTGGGCATCCGCTTCTCGGTCGACGATTTCGGGACCGGCTACTCGAACCTGGCCTACCTGAAGAAAATGCCGCTATACGAGCTGAAGATCGACAAGAGCTTCATGCGCGATACGCCGCAGGACCACAACAGCACGGCGATCGTCCAGTCCATCCTGGCGATGGCCAACCACCTTGACCTGCGCGTGGTGGCGGAAGGCGTGGAAACCGCGGCACAGGCGTGCTACCTCGGGCAGCATGGGTCAGCTTGTATGCAGGGCTACCACTATCACCGTCCGATGCCGCTTGGCGACGTGATCGCGCGCCTGCAAACTACCGCCGAAGCCGCATGACAGGCGCGCATTGAGAGGCGCTTATTGAGAGTTGCTCACTCGTGCCGGTACACGCGCTGATCGAGGGTCTGCTCTTCCAGCGCCGGCGTATCCGCAGCCACTGCAGCGGCCGGCGCCACAGCGTCGCGCTTCGGATACGGCGTGCCATCCCTGTGCGTATAGCTGTCGGTGGTGCCGTCGTACACCAGGTCGATGTCCGGATAATTCGCCCGGTCCGCCGGAATGCTCGGGCCCACGGCCACGAACAGGGCATTGCCCCAGCTGCGGTTCACCAAATGATGCCCATTCGGTTTCCCCGCCGGGAAGGCCGCGCAATCGCCCGCGCGCATCAGGGTCTCGCCTTCGTCGGTGATGAGGGTGAGTTCGCCCGACACCACCATCACGAATTCGTCTTCATGCGTATGCCAGTGGCGCTGCGACGAGGCCGCGCCAGGCTTCAGTTCAACCAGGTTGACGCCGAACTGGGTCAGGCCGCCGGCCTCGCCCAGCGCCTGGCGGCTGCGGCCGTTGACGATCTCGGCGAAGGGTTCGGGATAACCGGTGCCGGTCAACACGGGGATACTGCTCAGGTCTAGCCGCGACATGCTTGCTCCTTATGGAATGAGTGGGCCGCGGCTGTGACCGGTAGGTGCGTATCAGCCGCGTTTCTGCACCAGCGTCAGGATATCGTAACTTGCCACCAGTTCGTCGTTCTGGTTAGTCACCTGCACATCCCAGGCCACCACGCCCTGCCCGCGTCCCTGCTCATCAAGACGGTTGCGGTCGACCTTGCGCTTGCAGGTCAGGCGGGCGCGGATGGTGTCGCCGATCGCCACCGGCGCCACGAAGCGCAGGTTATCCAGGCCGTAGTTGGCCAGCACCGGGCCCGGCGCCGGCGAGACGAACAGCCCGGCCGCCGCCGACAGCACGAAGTAGCCGTGCGCGATGCGCTTGCCGAACTGCGTGTCCTTGGCCGCGATCTCGTCGAAGTGCATGTAGAAGTAGTCGCCCGAGATACCGCCGAAATTGACGATGTCGGCTTCGCTCACGGTGCGGCGGTGGGTCAGCAGCGAATGGCCGATCTCCAGGTCTTCGAACCAGCGGCGGAACGGGTGGATCTCCGATTCCTTCACCGCGCCGCCGCGCACATACTCTCCGGTGACGGCGGTGAGCATGGTCGGCGAACCCTGCACCGCCGCGCGCTGCAGGAAGTGTTTTACCGCGCGGATGCCGCCCAGTTCTTCGCCGCCACCGGCGCGGCCCGGGCCGCCGTGCTTCAGCTGCGGCAGCGGCGAGCCGTGGCCGGTGGAATCCACCGCCGATTCACGGTCGAGGATGTGCACGCGGCCGTGCGAGGCGGCGGCAATCGGCACCGCATGCGCGGCGATCATCGGGTCCTTGGTCGCCAGCGTGGTCACCAGGCTGCCGCGGCCCAGTGCGGCCAGGTGCAGGGCTTCGTCGATGTCGCGGTAGGTCATCATGGTGGACACCGGGCCGAAGGCTTCGATGTCGTGCACGGCCGTGTTGATCGACGCGTTGCGGCACAGGAGCAGGGTCGGCGCGAAAAAGGCGCCATTCGCCGCGTTCTCGCCGACCGGATTGAAGCCATGGTGGGCGCCGAAGATGACTTCGTTGCCGCGCGCGAGCATCTCCACGCGTTCGCTGACGTCGCGGTGCTGGTCCATCGAGGCGAGCGCCCCCATGCGCACGCCTTCCATCTTCGGATTGCCGACCACGGTCTTTTCCAGGCGCGCGCGCAGGCGCTCGCCCAACGCGTCCACATGCTGTTCGGGCACGATGATGCGGCGGATCGCCGTGCACTTCTGGCCGGCCTTGCCGGTCATCTCGCGTGCGACTTCTTTTACGAAGAGGTCGAACTCGGGGTCGTCCGGCGTCACGTCCGGCGCCAGGATGGCGGCGTTCAGCGAGTCGGCTTCGGCCGTGAACGGGACCGATTCGCGGATCAGGTTGGCGTTGGCTTTCAGCTTGGCGGCGGTGTCGGCTGAGCCGGTGAAGGTAACGGCATCAAAACCCGTCAGGCGGTCCAGCAAATCGCCGGTCGAGCCGATCACCAACTGCAGCGCGCCTTCGGGCAGCAGGCCGGATTCGTGGATCATTTTCACGACCGCGTGGGTCAGGTAGCTGGTGGCAGTCGCCGGCTTGCCGATGCAGGGCATGGCGGCCAGGAAGCTCGGCGCGAATTTCTCGAGCAGGCCCCAGATCGGGAAGTTGAAGGCGTTGATGTGCACGGCCAGGCCGCCTTTTGGGACCAGGATATGGGTGCCGGCAAAGCCGCCGCGCTTGCCCAGGTTCAGGGCCGGGCCTTCGTGCAGGACGTTCGAGGACGGCAGCTCGCGCGAGCCCATGCTGGCGTAGGCGAACAGGGTGCCGATGCCGCCTTCGACGTCGACCCAGCTGTCGGGGCGGGTGGCGCCGGTCAGGTGGGAGATCTCGTACAGCTCTTCTTTCCGCTCCATCAGGTAGAGGGCAAGGGCTTTCAGGCGCTGGGCGCGGGTCTGGAAGTCGAGCTTCATCAGGGCGGGGACGCCTTGCTTGCGGGCGTAGGTCACGGCCTCGTCGAAATCGAGCTTTTCGGCGTGGGTGTGGTAGACCAGCTGGCCGTCGAGGGCGCTGTGCAGGGGGGTGGCGGCTTCGTTGCCGATCCAGCGGCCGGCGATCCAGCTTTGCAGGGTGGTTGGGGTGTGCATTTGATGTCTCCTCGGATTTCTTTCAGGCGTTCGGGCTGGTCATCGGCCGGAATCCGCGTGGGCTCGAGAGCCCACCCTACGGACAGCCCGCAGCCGGTTATTCTTTGGGGGTGTGGCCGCCGTTATTACTGAAATCGAAGACGGGGCGGTTAGGTTTGATTTCGGTGTAGGCCTCGACTTCGCGCATGGTGTTGCGCGAGCGGTCGGTCAGCTGGTGGTACTGGCGGGTGCCGAAGCTTTTCCAGGCGATTTCTTCGGGCTTCAGTTCGCGCATCACGCGGGCCGGGGTGCCCATCACCATGCTGCGCGGCGGGATCACCATTTTCGCTTTCACGAAGCTCATCGCGGCGACGATGGATTCTTCGCCGACCACCGCGCCATCCATGACGACGGCGTTCATGCCGACCATGGCGTTGCGGCCCACGCGGCAGCCGTGCAGCACGGCGCCGTGGCCGATGTGGCCGTCGACTTCGATGACGGTTTCGCCGTCCTCGAAGCCGTGCATCACGCAGCTGTCCTGCACGTTGGCGCCCTCTTCCAGGATCAGGCGGCCGAAGTCGCCGCGCAGCGAGGCCAGCGGGCCGATGTAGCAGCGCGGGCCGACGATTACGTCGCCGATCAGCACCGCCGTCGGATGCACGTAGGCCGTGGGGTGAACCACCGGACGGACGCCGTCGATTTCGTAGACTTTCACCATTTCTTATACCCGTTCGATGATGAGGGCGATGCCCTGGCCGACGCCGATGCACATCGTGCACAGCGCGTAGCGGCCGCCGGTGCGCTGCAATTGATAGACAGCGGCCGTGACCAGGCGTGCGCCCGATGCGCCCAACGGATGACCCAGCGCAATCGCGCCGCCGTTCGGGTTCACGTGCTCGGCATCGTCGGCCACGCCCAGGTCGCGCAGCACGGCCAGGCCCTGGGAGGCGAATGCTTCGTTCAGTTCGATCACGTCCATCTGCTCGATGGTCAATCCAGTCTGGGCCAGCACCTTCTTCGTGGCCGGCGATGGGCCGAAGCCCATGATGCGCGGCGCCAGGCCGGCGGTGGCCATGCCGATGATGCGGGCGCGCGGGGTCAGGCCAAATTTTTCAGCGGCGCTGGCGGAGGCAATCAGCACGGCGCAAGCGCCGTCGTTCACACCCGAGGCGTTACCGGCGGTGACGGTGCCGTCCGGCGTAACCACACCTTTCAGCTTGGCCAGCGCTTCGATGGTCGTGTCCGGACGCGGATGCTCGTCGGTGTCGAACACGCGCGACTCGCCCTTCTTCGAATGCAGGGTCACATGGACGATTTCGTCCTTGAACACGCCGGCCGCGTTCGCGCGCGCCCAGCGCTGCTGGCTGCGGATGGCAAAGGCGTCCTGGTCGGCGCGGTTGATGTTGAATTCCTTGGCCACGTTCTCGGCGGTTTCCGGCATCGAGTCGATGCCGTATTTCGCTTTCATCAGCGGATTGACGAAGCGCCAGCCGATGGTGGTGTCTTCGATCTTGGCCGCGCGCGAGAAAGCGCTGTCGGCCTTGCCCATCACGAAAGGCGCACGCGTCATGCTCTCCGAGCCGCCGGCGATGATCAGGTTGGCCTGGCCCGAGATGATGGCGCGGGCGCCGATGCCGATGGCGTCCAGGCTGGAGCCGCACAGGCGGTTGATGGTGTTGCCCGGCACCTCGACCGGCAGGCCGGCCAGCAAACCGGCCATGTGGCCGACGTTGCGGTTGTCTTCGCCGGCCTGGTTGGCGCAGCCCCAGTACAAATCGTCGACGCTGGCCCAGTCGACGTTCTTGTTACGTTCGATGAGGGCGGCAATCGGCAGCGCGGCCAGGTCGTCGGCGCGCACCGAGGCGAGCGCGCCGCCGTAGCGGCCGAAGGGGGTGCGCACTGCGTCGCAGATGTAAGCGTCGATCATGTCAGGTCTCCTGTATTTTTTAGGTATTCTTCGGGCGCTTGTCGACCACGCGGCGGGCCTTGCCGGTCAGCGTGCGTTCGATGCCCATCGGCGGCGTCAGGGTCACCTTGGTGCTGACGCCCACATAGGTCTTGATGCAGTGCTGCAGTTCCTTGCACAGCGCCTCGACGCTGTCGGCCGAATGATCGCCTTCGCGCAGTTCGCCGAAGACTTCCAGCGTATCCAGGTGGCCGTCGCGCGCCACCACCAGCTGGTATTGCGGCGCCAGCGCCGGCATCTTGAGCACGAGTTCCTCGATCTGGCTCGGGAACACGTTCACGCCGCGGATGATCAGCATGTCGTCCGAGCGGCCGGTGATGCGGCCCATGCGGCGCATGGAACGCGAAGTCGGCGGCAGCAAACGCGTGAGGTCGCGCGTGCGGTAGCGGATGATGGGCAGCGCTTCCTTGCTCAGCGAAGTGAACACCAGTTCGCCCTCTTCGCCGTCGGGCAGTACTTCGCCGGTGTCGGGGTCGATGATCTCGGGGTAGAAATGGTCTTCCCAGATCACCGGGCCGTCCTTGCTCTCGATGCATTCGCTGGCCACCCCCGGCCCCATCACTTCGGACAGGCCGTAGATGTCGACCGCGTCGATGCCGGCTTCCTGCTCGATGGTGGCGCGCATCGCATTGGTCCAGGGTTCGGCCCCGAAGATACCGACCTTCAGCGAAGACTTGGCCGGGTCCAGGCCCTGGCGCTTGAATTCCTCGACGATGTTCAGCATGTAGCTCGGCGTGACCATGATGATCGAGGGCTGGAAGTCGCAGATCAGCTGCACCTGCTTCTCGGTTTGCCCACCCGACATCGGCACCACGGTGCAGCCCAGGCGCTCGGCGCCGTAGTGGGCGCCCAGGCCGCCGGTGAACAGGCCGTAGCCGTAGGCCACGTGCACCATGTCGCCACGACGCCCACCGGCGGCGCGGATCGAACGCGCGACCACGTCGGCCCAGGTGTCGATGTCCTTTTGCGTGTAGCCGACCACGGTCGGGCGGCCGGTGGTGCCCGACGAAGCGTGCACGCGCACCACCTGGTCGCGCGGCACGGCGAACATGCCGAAGGGGTAGTTGTCGCGCAGGGTCTTCTTGTCGGTGAAGGGGAACTTGGCCAGGTCGGCCAGCGACTTCAGGTCGCCCGGGTGCACGCCGGCTTCGTCGAAGGCCTTGCGGTAGTGCGGCACGTTGTCGTAGGCGTGCTGCAGCGACCATTTCAGGCGTTCGAGTTGCAAGGCCTGCAGTTCGTCGCGGCTGGCGCGTTCGATCGGCTCCAGGTCGCCAGGTTCAGGGGTGCGTTGGACCATGATGTTGTCTCCTTCCGTTCTCGTGGTTCTGTATCAGTCGGCGTTGACCACCGTGCCGCTCACGCGGTGCGACTTGCCGCGGAAAAGCGCGATCGTCTTCCCTTCGCCATTCGTCACGGTGACGTCGTAGACGCCGGTCTTGCCAGCCAGCGCCTGCTCCTGCGCTTCGGCGGTGAGCACATCGCCTTCACGCCCCGGCGCCAGGTAGTCGATGGTGCAGCCGGCGCCGACGGTGTTGAAGTTGTGCGAATTGCAGGCAAAGGCAAAGGCGCTGTCGGCCAGCGTGAAGATGAAGCCGCCGTGGCAGCTGGCGTGGCCGTTGAGCATGTCGGGGCGCACGCGCATGCTCATGCGCGCATAGCCGGGGCGGATTTCGTCGAGCGTCATGCCCAGGCCCTTGCTGGCCGGGTCGCGCTCGTACATGGTCTTGCCGGCCAGTTCGGCCAGGGCTTGTGCATCCTTGGTGACATCATCAAGCATGGAAACGGGCTCCGTTCGGGTTGGCCGCAAGCTTGCGGCGCAAGAGCGGCGAGACGCGGTAGCGGTCTTCGCCATAGGTGGCGGCGAGGTTCGCCAGCACGGTCACGATGTGATGGATGCCGACGGCATCGGCCCAGGCCAGCGGACCGCGCGGGTAGTTCACGCCCTTCTGCATGGCGATGTCGACGGCACTGGCGCTGCACACGCCCTGGTTGACGGCGTCGGCCGCTTCGTTGGCGAGCATGGCGACGGTGCGCATCACGGCCATGCCCGGCACGTCGTCGAGTTTGCAGACTTCGAGGCCGGCGGCCTGGAACATGCCGACCACTGAATAGTAGGCTTCGTCGCTGCACTGGTCGGCGCGCGCCAGGGCGATGCGCTTGGCGGTGGCGTGGTCGAGCAGCAGGTCGTAGACCACGGTGTTGGCGTGGTTATTGGCGGCGGCGCGCTCGGTGGCGCTGCGGCCGTCGCTCAGGAAGATGGCGGCGCCGTTGCAGTGGAAGGCCGGCGCCTCGTGCTTCTCGGCGCCGTGCAGCGGTTCGCGGTGGCCGACCGTGAAGCCGGCATTGATCAGGCGCGCTTCCATCGGGCTGAGGATGCTGTTGACCACTTCGCGGCGCACGCTGATGCCGACCGTGCTCGGGCGCGGCTGGGGGGCTTCGATCTTCGGCATTGGCTTGGCCGCGTTCTCGCCATAGCGGTAGAAGCCGCGGCCGGATTTGCGGCCGAGGAAACCGGCGTTCACCAGTTCCTGCTGCACCACCGATGGCGTATAGCGCGGGTCGCCGAAATAGGCAGCGTGCACCGATTGCGTGACCGAGAAGTTGACGTCGTGGCCGATCAGGTCCATCAGCTCGAAGGGGCCCATGCGGAAGCCGCCGCAGTCGCGCAGCACGGCGTCCAGCGTGGCCGGGTCGGCGGCGCCTTCCTGCAGCAGGCGCAAGGCTTCGGCGTAGTAAGGGCGGGCGACGCGGTTGACGATGAAGCCGGGCGTGGACTTGGCGTGCACCGAGTCCTTGCCCCAGGCCTGGGCGGTGGCGTAGACGGTCTTGGCCACTGCCCTGTCTGTTGCGAGACCGCTGATCACTTCGACCAGCGCCATCAGCGGCACCGGGTTAAAGAAGTGCATGCCGACCAGGCGCTCGGGGTGGCGCAGCGGTGCGGCAATCGCCGTTACCGAAATCGAGGAAGTATTCGTGGCGAGGATGCAGCGCTCGCTGACGATGCCTTCCAGCTCGGTGAACAGGGTGCGCTTGGCGTCAAGGTTCTCGACGATGGCTTCGATGACGATGGCGGCGTCGCTCACCTGCGCGAGCGCATCCACGGTGTGCAGGCGTTCGCGCGCCAGATCCGCCTCGGCCGCGCCCATGCGGCCCTTGTCGACCAGCTTGTCGAAGACCTTGCCGATGTCGGCAACGGCCTTGGCTGCGGCGCCCGGACGCGTATCGAACAGGCGCACCTGGTGGCCGGCGATGGCGGCGATCTGGGCGATGCCCGCACCCATGGCGCCGCTGCCGATGACGGCAACGACGCTTTCCTTTGCCAGCGCTTCCATCATTCGCCCTTGAACTGGGCCGGGCGCTTGGCGATAAAGGCGGCAACGCCTTCGCGGTAGTCGTGGCTGTAGCCGAGTTCGCGCATCATCTCGCCTTCGAGCTTCAGCTGTTCGGGCAGGGTGTTGGCGTAGCTGGCTTGCAGCGCTTTCTTGGTGAACGCCAGGCCCTTGGTCGGTGCGCTGGCAAAGTGGTCGGCCATGGCCAGGGCTTCGTCCATCAGCGCTTCGTCGGGCACGCAGCGCCAGATCAGGCCCCACTCTTCTGCCTTTTCGGCGCTGAGCTTTTCGCCCAGCATGGCCAGGCCGGTAGCGCGCGCGTGGCCGATCAGGCGCGGCAAATGCCAGGTGCCGCCGGTGTCCGGGATCAGGCCGAGTTTGCAGAAGGCTTCGATGAAGCTGGCGGATTTGGCGGCCAGGACGATGTCGCAGGCCAGGGCCAGGTTGGCGCCGGCGCCGGCCGCCACGCCGTTCACGGCGCAGATCACCGGCATCGGCAGCGAACGCAGGGTCATGACCAACGGCGCGTAGAATTTTTCCACCGATTCGCCCAGGTCGACGCCAGGCGCGCCGGGAGCCACCGCACGGTCGGCCAGGTCTTGCCCGGCGCAGAAGCCGCGGCCGGCGCCGGTCAGCACCAGCACGCGTACCGACTTGTCGGCTTGCAGCTTATCGAGGGCGTCGCGCACTTCGAGGTGCATCGCTTGCGTGAAGCTGTTCAGGCGGTCGGGGCGGTTCAGGGTCAGGACCGCGACGCCGTTTTCCACCATGTACAGGATCGATTCGTAGCTCATGGGGTGTCTCCTCCAGTTATTTTTTATTCGTGCTGGTCGAAATCGACGATCAGCTTGTCGGTGATCGGGAAGGCCTGGCAGCTCAGCACGAAGCCGCGGGCGACTTCGTAGTCCTCGAGAGCGTAGTTCACGTCCATCTCGACATTGCCCTCGACGACCTTGCAGCGGCAGGTCGAGCAGACACCGCCCTTGCACGAGTAGCGCATGTCGATGCCGGCGCGCAGGCCGGCGTCGAGGATCGATTCCTTGTCCTTGTCCATCGTGAAGCTGGCGGCGCTGCCGTCCATGATCACGGTGACTTCGGTCTGGTGGCGTGCTCCTTCCACCACAGGACGCGGCTTGTGCTCGTGCTTCGGGATGCTGGCGGCGAACAGCTCGATGCGGATGCGTTCCTTCGGCAGGCCGGCATCCTGCAGCGACTTCGAGACGCCGTGCATCATGTCTTCCGGGCCGCAGACAAAGGCGACGTCGATGTCCCCGATGTCGATCCAGTGCTGGAGGAAGGCGCTGCACTTCTCGCCGGTGATGCGGCCATTGAACAGTTCGATGTCCTGCTGCTCGCGGCTCATCACGTACACGAGCTTCAGGCGGCCCATGTAGACGTCCTTCAGGTCGGTCAGTTCGTCGCGGAAGATGACGGAAGACGAAGCGCGGTTGCCATAGACGAGGGTGAAGCGGCTCTTCGGCTCGGCCAGCAGGGTGGTCTTGATGATCGACAGGATGGGCGTGATGCCGCTGCCGGCGGCAAAGGCCAGGTAGTGGCGTTCGCTCTCGGCGTCGAGCGGCACGTTGAAGTGGCCCATCGGCGGCATCACGTCGAGCGTGGCGCCAGCTTGCAGCTGCTCGTTGGCCCAGCTTGAGAACAGGCCGCCCGGGGTGCGCTTGATGGCCACGCGCAGGGTCTCGTCCTGCACGGCCGAGCAGATCGAATAGGAGCGGCGCACGTCTTCGCCGTCGATCATGGCGCGCAGGGTCAGGTGCTGGCCCTGCTGGTAGGCGAAAGTAGATTTGAGTTCGGGCGGGACGGCAAAGGTGACGGCGATGGCGTCGCGCGTTTCGTGCTTCACCTTGGCGACAGTCAGTGGATAGAATTTGCTCATGGTGCTGTTGTTCGCTTTATTCGCTTAGTGGCACTTGAAGTAATCGAAAGGCTCGCGGCAGTCCAGGCATCTGTATAAAGCCTTGCATGGCGTCGAGCCGAACTGGCTGGTCAGCTGGGTGTGGCTCGAGCCGCAGTTGGGGCAGGCCACCTCGGGCTCCTTGAAGGCGCCGCGTTTCACGCCGCCGCGCAGGCCGCTGATGTCGATGGCTTGTTCGACCGGCGGAGCGATGCCGTAGCCCTTGAGTGCGGCCTTGCCGGTCTCGCTCATCCAGTCGGTGGTCCAGGCGGGCGAGAGCTGGGTGACGATTCGCAGCTTGTCGAGACCCCGTGCGCGCAGGGCTTCGCCCACGGCGTCGGAGATCACCTGCATCGCTGGGCAGCCCGAGTAGGTGGGCGTGATCGTGACGACGCATTCGTCGCCGTCGAATTCCACGTTGCGCACGATGCCGAGGTCAACCACCGAGATCACGGGGATCTCGGGATCAGGGACCTCGCCGAGCCAGGACCATACCTGGTCCAGCGTGACGCTCTGCGCGTGCATTTACCACTCCGCTCCGGGATAGGCGCGCTGCAGGAACTGCATCTCGGCCAGGATGTAGCCGAGGCGCTCGCTGTGGCGGCCCTGCTTGCCGCCGCGCTGCATGTAGGCTTCCGGCGATGGCATGGTGAGCGTGGCTTCGGCGAAGATTTCGCTCACGTGCTCGAGGAAGGCGGCGCGCAGGCCTTCGACCGGCGGGGCGATGCCCTGCTCCACCATGGCGTTATCGATGTCGTCGTAGAGGAACACTTCGCCGGTGTACATCCACAGTTCTTCGGCGGCGGCCTGCATCTTGGCGTGGCTAACGTCGGCGCCGTCGCCCAGGCGCACGACCAGGTCGCCGCTGCGGCGCAGGTGGTAAGTCACTTCCTTCAGCGACTTTTCGGCGATTTCGGCGATGCGGCTGTCGGTCGACTTCAGCAGGCCTTGCATCAGGAAGTAGTGCCAGGTGTCGAAGAAGAACTGGCGCATCATCGTTTCGGCGTAGCTGGCGTTCGGCTGCTCGACGAGGAGGACGTTGCGGTACTGGTGGGCGTCGCGGTGGAAGGCGAGCTTGTCTTCGTCGCGGCCTTGGCCTTCGAGTTCGCCGGCATAGGTGAGCCACATGCGGGTCTGGCCGAGCAGGTCGAGGGCGACGTTGGTCAGGGCCATGTCTTCTTCCAGGGCCGGGCCTTTGCCGCACAGCTGGGAGAGCTGCTGCGAGAGGATCAGGGCGTTGTCGCCCTGGCGCAGCACATATTCGAACTTGGCGTCCATGGCCGGGCTCACAGGTTCTTCACTTCTTCCGGCATCGGGAAGAAAGTGGGGTGGCGATAGACCTTGCTGTTGGCGGGCTCGAACAGGGCTTCCTTGTCGGATGGGCTGCTGGCCACGATGTCGGCGGCGCGCACGACCCAGATCGAGACGCCTTCGTTGCGGCGCGTGTAGACGTCGCGCGCGTTGTTGATTGCCATTTCGGCGTCAGGGGCGTGCAGGCTGCCGACGTGCTTGTGGGCGAGACCGTGCTGGCTGCGGATGAATACTTCCCACAGGGGCCATTCTTTGCTCATGGTTGTCTCCGTGATGCTGTGTTATTGGTGCTCTCGAAGCCGGCGGGCGACGAGTCACCGTTATCGATTACCGGATGCGTGCGTACCGCGTGGGCACGGAGTGCCCACCCTACGGTCAAGGCCGCGAGCCCGGTTTTGGGCCGCGTCCAGTTTTTACGCGGCTGCCTTCTTGGCGGCTTTCTTGTCGGCGTGGGCGACGAGGGCGTCGCGGAACCATTCGCCGTCTTCCCAGGCCGTTACGCGGGTGCGCAGGCGCTCGCGGTTGCAGGGGCCGTTGCCCTTCAGGACGTTGTGGAATTCGCTCCAGTCGATCTCGCCGAATTCGTAGTGACCCGTCTCTTCGTTGAACTTCAGGTCGGGGTCGGGAATCGTCAGGCCCAGGTATTCGGCTTGCGGCACGGTCTGGTCGACCATGCGCTGGCGCAGTTCGTCGTTCGAGAACAATTTGATGCGCCATTTGCTCGACTGCGCGCTGTTCACCGATTCGGCGTCCGAAGGACCGAACATCATCAAGGAAGGCCACCACCAGCGGTTCAGCGCATCCTGGGCCATCGCCTTTTGTTCCGGCGTGCCCTTGGCGAGGCTCATCATGATGTCGTAGCCCTGGCGTGCGTGGAAGGATTCTTCCTTGCAGACGCGGATCATGGCGCGGGCGTACGGGCCGTACGAGCAGCGGCAGAGCGGAATCTGGTTGATGATGGCCGAGCCGTCGACCAGCCAGCCGATCGCGCCCATGTCGGCCCAGCTCAGGGTGGGATAATTGAAGATGCTCGAATACTTGGCTTTGCCCGAATGCAGGGCGGCCAGCAGTTCGTCGCGCGACACGCCCAGGGTTTCGGCGGCGCTGTACAGGTACAAGCCGTGGCCGGCTTCGTCCTGGATCTTCGCCAGCAGCACCGACTTGCGCTTCAGCGTCGGGGCGCGCGTGACCCAGTTACCTTCCGGCAGCTGGCCGACGATCTCGGAGTGCGCGTGCTGGGAGATCTGGCGGATCAGGGTCTTGCGGTAGGCTTCGGGCATCCAGTCCTTGGCTTCGATCTTGATGCCTTCGTCGATACGGGCCTGGAACGCCTGCTCTTCCGCGCTCATGTCTTGTTCTGTCTGGACCTTTTTCAGGCCCGTTTCTACCATCTGTGCGTACATGGTCTGTCTCCCATTGCAAACATCGTGAAGCCATAATACGATACAGAAAACGAGATGTACACCAAAATTTTGAATCATATTGAGAAGCAAGGTTTTTCCGATTCCATGAAGCAAATGACCAGCCCCGAGTGGATCGCCCACTTCCTCGCCATCGATCCGCCACGCTCGAAATCCCTGGTCATGACCGTCATGGGCGACGCGATTGCGCCCCATGGCGGCGCGGCCTGGCTGGGCAGTTTGATCGAGCTGCTGGGCCCGCTGGGCGTGACCGACCGCCTGGTGCGCACCAGTGTGTTTCGCCTGGTGCAGGAGGGCTGGCTGACGGCCGGCCGCGAGGGACGGCGCAGCCGGTATGGGTTCGATCCGAAGTCCCTGCCCCGCTTCCAGCGCGCCGACCGCCGCATCTATGCGCCGCCGGGTTTGCATTGGGATGGGCGCTGGACCTTATTGCTGGCGCCGAACGGCAGCATTGATGGGGATTTGCGCACGGCGGTACGCAAGGAACTGCAGTGGGAAGGCTTCGCGATACTGGGGCCGGGCTTGCTGGCGCATCCGGCCGGGGATGTCGAAGGGCTGGCCGATGCCTTGGAACGTACGGGCGCGGCGGGCAAGGTGTTTGCCCTGAGCGCGACCGAGCTGCCTGGCGTGGGGTCGCGGCCCTTGCAGGAATTGGTGAATGAAGGGTGGAACCTGACGGCGGTGGCGCAGGGTTACCGGGATTTCATCGCACAGTTTTCGCCGCTCCTGGCGTTGTTGAAGGATGGGGCCGAGGTGGCGCCGGAGGCAGCGTTTGCGATGCGCTCGCTGCTGATCCACGCGTACCGGCGCCTGCAGCTGCACGATCCGCTGTTGCCGGTCGAGTTGTTGCCGCAGCCGTGGCCGGGGTCGGACGCGTACGAGGTGGCACGGGCGATTTATGTGCGCGTTGCAATGCAGGCCGAGGTGCATGTGAATGCGGTGTTGCGGCGCGAGGATGAGGCGGCGCCAAGCGCGGATGAAGCGTTTTACCAGCGGTTTGGCGGGTTGCGGGGTTGAGCATCCGTACCATACCGCGTGGACACAGGTGCCTTGCGCGGCCCGGTCCACCCTACGCCCTTCGATCATGATTGTTGCGATTCGCATATCCGGGTTTCTGTAGGGTGGGCACCTGTGCCCACGCTGTCTCATCGCATGATCATCGGCGCCTCTCACCACAAACGAAACCGAGTATGATCTCGGCTTTACGCCATCAACCAGGACACACCATGTCTATCAAGATCAGCAGCCAGTTCGACGCTGGCGCCATCGAGGTCGTGAACGCCACGAGCGCGAACGCCATCGACCTGAACATCCGCAAGGATTCGCACGCCGACATCACGCAATGGTTCTACTTCCGCCTGCAGGGCGCGCAGGGCGAACCGTGCACGATCCGCCTGCTGAACGCCGGCCAGGCCGCCTATCCGGCCGGCTGGGAAGACTACAACGCGATGGCCAGCTACGACCGCATCAACTGGTTCCGCGTGCCGACCTCGTACGACGGCCAGGTGATGACCATCGAGCACACCCCGGGCATGGACAGCGTCTACTACGCCTACTTCGAACCGTATTCGTGGGAACGCCACCTCGAGCTGCTCGACCGCGCCCAGATGAGCGAGAACGTGCGCATGCTCGACCTGGGTTCCACCGTCGACGGCCGCGACCTGAACATGCTCGTCATCGGCGAACCCGCCGAAGGCAAGAAGAAGGTCTGGGTCATCGCCCGCCAGCACCCGGGCGAAACCATGGCCGAGTGGTTCGTCGAGGGCATGCTCGACGCCCTGCTCGACCCGGCCCACCCGTTCGGCCGCCAGCTGCTGAAGGAAACCGTGTTCTACGTGGTCCCGAACATGAATCCGGACGGTTCTGTCCGCGGCAACCTGCGCACGAATGCCGCCGGCGCCAACCTGAACCGCGAGTGGCTGAACCCGACCATGGAGCGCAGCCCGGAAGTCTTCCTGGTCAAGCAGAAGATGCACGAGACCGGCATCGACCTCTGCCTCGACGTGCACGGCGACGAAGGCCTGCCTTACGTCTTCGTGGCCGGTAGCGAATCGCTGCCGAACTTCACGCCCGAGCAGGCCGCCGCCCAGAAGCGCTTCAGCGACAACTTCATGATCGCCAGCCCGGACTTCCAGGACGTGCACGGCTACGGCGCAACGCCGTACACCGAAGAGACCCTGACCATGGGTTCGCCGCACATCACCCACGCCTTCGGCTGCCTGTCGCTGACCCTGGAGCTGCCGTTCAAGGACAACGCCAACGACCCGGACCCGCAAGTGGGCTGGGATGGCGCGCGCAGCGCCCGCCTGGGTGCCGCCGTGCTGCAGCCGGTGCTGCAGGCGATCCGCGCACTCAAGTAAATTGCAGTAAGATTCATGCGAAAACCAAAGATGCCCCGCCCGCCGGGGCATTTTTTCAACCACATCCGAACCGAACACTTATGTCCGTATTTTCTGCTCCCGTCTTCGATGCCACCGTGGTCTACGAAGGCCAGGAACTCTTCAAGGGCCGCGGCGCCGCCCAGGGCTGGGCCGATAAAGTAGCCAGGGAACTCGAAACCGAAGTGACCGTCGAGAAGATCGGCACCGGCTGGGCTTTGTGCGCCACCGTCGACGGCGCGCCGACCCGCTGGGGCATCTTCGGCCAGCGCCTGAGCCGCATCGAAGGCTGATGGTCATCAGGCGTGGCCGTTAGGCAACGCTTGACCCCGGATGCGGCTTGCAAAGCACTCTATAATGCTTTGCTGGAAAGACCGCCGTACCACCCAGCCCTTCCTCCCGTCATAGCATAGGCCGCTTCATGAATTCCGCATCCTCCAGCACCTTGACCACCGCCCCGCGTATGTCCACCGGCATCCCGGGCCTCGACGATATTCTCGGCGGCGGCCTGACCCCGCAACGGGTCTACCTGGTCGAAGGCACGCCGGGCACCGGCAAGACCACGCTGGGCCTGCAATTCCTGCTCGACGGCGTGGCACGCGGCGAGAGCGGCCTGTACATCACCCTGTCGGAAACCGCGGACGAGCTGAAGGCGGTGGCCGCCAGCCACGGCTGGTCGCTCGACGCCCTGGCCATCCACGAACTGGCCGGCGACGAAGCGCTCGACCTCGATTCGCAGCAGTCGGTATTCCACCCGTCCGAAGTGGAGCTCGGCGAAACCACGCGCAAGGTGATGGACGAAGTCGACGGGTTGAAACCGGTACGCGTGGTCTTCGACAGCATGTCGGAAATGCGCCTGCTGGCCCAGAACCCGCTGCGCTACCGGCGCCAGATCCTGGCGCTGAAGCAGTTCTTCTCGGCCCGTAACTGCACCGTGCTGCTGCTCGACGATAAATCCAGCGCCTCCGACCAGCACCTGCACAGCATCGCCCACGGTGTGATCAGCCTCGAGCAGATGGCCAAGGAATTCGGCAAGGAGCGCCGCCGCGTCAACATCGTCAAGATGCGCGGCATCCGCTTCCGTGGCGGCTTTCACGACTACAACCTCGACACCGGCGGCATCGTCATGTACCCGCGCCTGGTGGCGGCCGAACATATCCGCGACTTCGCACCGAAGATCAGCTCCAGCGGCTCAAGCGGCTTCGACCAGCTGCTCGGCGGCGGCCTGGTGCGCGGCACGAATACCCTGATGGTCGGCCCGTCCGGCATCGGCAAGACCACCCTCTCGGTGCGCTGCCTGCTGGCCGCGCTGGAACGCGGCGAAAAGGCGTCCTACTACCTGTTCGTCGAAGGCCTGGGCACCTTCTTCGCGCGCAGCGCTTCGCTCGGCATGAATTTGCGTCCGTATGTCGACAGCGGCCAGCTGCGCATCGCCCACATCGACCCGGCCGAGCTCTCGCCGGGCGAGTTCGCCCAGATGCTGCGCGACGCGGTCGAGCTGCATGCGGTGAACTTCATCGTCATCGACAGCCTGAACGCCTACCTGCAGGCGATGCCGGGCGAGCAGTACCTGACGCTGCAGATGCACGAACTGCTGTCCTACCTGAACCAGCAGGGCCTGACCACGGTGCTGGTGCTGGGCCAGCATGGCCTGATCGGCGAAGTGCGCACCGACGTCGACCTGAGCTACCTGTCCGACACCACGGTGCTGATGCGCTTCTTCGAGGCCAACGGCCGCCTGCGCCGTGCCCTCACCGTCATCAAGAGCCGCACCGCCACCCACGCGCTGACCATCCACGAGCTGCAGCTGAGCCACGAAGGCGTGCGCATCGGCGATCCGCTCGAAGGCTTCGAGGGCGTGCTGACAGGCCTGCCGAGCTACCGCGGCGTGACGCCGATGATGGCCAACGTCCCCGATGCCGCCCCTTAATCACAGCGAAGTGCGCGACAGCGAAGAGCGCATCCTGCTCCTGGCGCCGCGCGGACGCGACGCCCAGGTCATGTGCTCGGTGCTCGACGTCGACGGCATGGCCTGCGACACCGTGCCCGACATCGCCACCCTGGCCGCGCGCATCGAGGCCGGCGCCGGCGCTGCCATCCTGGCCGAGGAAGCGCTGACCGGCGTCGACCTCGGGCGCCTGCGCGGCTGGCTCGACGCCCAGCCGCCGTGGTCGGATTTTCCCTTCGTGGTCCTGCTGGCCAAGGCGATCGCGCCGGCGCCGGAAAGCGAACGCGCGCGCATTGCGGAACTCGGCAACGTGATCGTGCTGGAGCGCCCCTTGAACACGCAGACCCTGCGCAGCGCCGCCGCCTCGGCCCTGCGCGCACGGCGCCGCCAGTACCAGGCGCGCTCGGTGCTGGCCGACCGCGAGTACACCGCCGCCAACCTGCGCCGCAGCCAGAGCGACCTGCTCGACCTGAACGAAACCCTGGAGGCCCGCATCGAGGAACGCACGCGCGCCCTGGCCCAGGCCAACGACCGCCTGACCAACGAGGTGATCGAGCGCGAGCGCGTGCAGCAGGCGCTGGTCCAGTTCCAGAAGATGGAAGCGATCGGGCGCCTGACCGGCGGCATCGCCCACGACTTCAACAATTTGCTGAACGTGGTGCAAGGCAGCATGGACCTGATCCTCTTGCGGTCGCAGGACGATTTCGTGCGCAACCGCGCCGAGGTGGCGCGCCGCGCCTGCCAGCGCGGCGGCAAGCTCACCGGCCAATTGCTGGCGTTCTCGCGCAACCAGAGCCTGGACCTGCGCCCGCTCGGCCTGGCCGCCCTGTTCGAGGGCGTGCGCGAGCTGGTGGCCACGTCGCTGGGTTCGAGCGTGCGCCTCGAATTCGCGCTCGACGATCCGGATGCGGCCGTGATGGCCGATACCAACCAGATGGAGATGGCCCTCCTGAACCTGGCGATCAACGCGCGCGACGCCATGCCTGGCGGCGGCGAATTGCGCTTTCATGCCGGCGCGGCCGTGCCCCCCGCCGGCCTGCTGCCGGCCGGCGACTATGTGTGCATCGCCGTGGCCGACAGCGGCGAAGGCATGCCACCCGAGATCATCGCGCGCGTGTTCGAGCCCTTCTTCACCACCAAGGGCGTGGGCAAGGGCACCGGCCTGGGACTGAGCCAGGTGTATGGCATGGCCCAGCAGTCGGGCGGCGCGGCGCGCATCCTCAGCGAGCAGGGCGTGGGCACCACGGTGGAGATCTGGCTGCGTTCGGCCGGCAGCGCGGCCGACTTGCCGGCGCTGGTCCGTCCCTCGGTGGCCGCCACCCGCCAGCGCGGCGCGCGCATCCTGGTGGTCGAGGACGACGCCTGGGTGCGCCAGTCGGTGGTCGAATCGCTGGAGGTGCTGGGCTACACGGTGGCGCAGGCGGCCGATGGCGAGGCCGGCCTGGGCGAACTGCAGCGCTCCAGGCCCGATCTCCTGATTACCGATTACCTGATGCCGGGGATGACCGGGGCCGAATTGGTACGGCAGGCGCGCGGCATGTATCCGAAGCTGCCGATGATGATCGCCACCGGCTATGCCGACATGCGGCTGATCGAGGAGGTGGTGGGGGAAGACATGGTGCTGAACAAGCCGTTCCAGCTGGCGGAGCTGGCGGCGAGTGTGGAGCGGGCGCTGAGCAAGCGGAACTAGCTCGTCCGCGGCGATTTCTATCGTTGACGCTTCCCGTACGGTGGGGGTTAAGAGGCCGGGGGCCTCTTAACCGAAGTGCCCACGCGGAACGTCGCGCTAACGATACGCTCGTGTCACCGTTAGCCGTTGATCACATGGTACGCATCAAAGAGAGCAGCCGCGATGCCAGCATCCGCGTGGGCACGGAGTGCCCACCGTAATGTGATGGACTCCACCCTCCTGACAACGGCATCATTGTGCCAAGCGCGCCAGATGGGCTGACGAGCTGAAAGACCAAGAGGGGGAGTCACTGTGAATGCTAACGCAAAAGTAGCTGGCTTGGATATCGCGAAAGAAGTGTTTGTTGAATCGCCACGACTATCGTAGACACTCCTGAGCCATAATATCGGGCACAAGGAGAAGATATGAGCGGTAAGCGGTACACAGAGGAATTCAAGATTGCTGCGGTCAAGCAGGTGTCGCAGGGTGGTTACCCGGCGACCGAAGTGGCGTCGCGGCTTGGGGTAAGCATCCATAGCTTGTACGCCTGGACGAAGCGCTATGGCGTGCCCGAGGCGGAGCGCAAGGCTGTCGATGCCCAGTCTGACGAGATGCGGCGCCTGAAGGCCGAGCTCAAGCGCGTCACGGAGGAGCGTGACATATTGAAAAAGGCCGCGGTGTACTTTGCCAAGACGTCCGGGTAAGGTACACCTTAATTGCTCAGTTACAGGACCAGTTCCCGGTGCGCCGGCTGTGCAAAGTGCTTGAGGTGCATCCGAGCGGCTTCTATGCCTGGCGGCTGAATCCTGAAAGCAAGCGCACCAGGGAAGACAAGCGTCTACTCGTCCCGATCAAGGAGTCATGGCTGGAAAGCGGCAGCGTGTACGGCTACCGCAAGGTCAGCGACGATCTGCGCGAACTCGGTGAACAATGCGGTGTCAATCGTGTCCACCGCCTCATGAGGTCCGCTGGGATTCGTTCCCAAACCGGTTACGCCAAGCGCAAGTACAAACGAGGCGGCGCGCCATCGCTGGTAGCGCCCAATCATCTGCAGCGCCAGTTCGATGTGCAGGAACCCAATCGCGTCTGGGTCACGGACATCACCTACATCCGCACCTATGAGGGCTGGCTGTATTTGGCCGTGGTGCTTGATCTGTTCTCGCGCCAGGTTGTTGGCTGGTCGATGAGTTCACGCATCGATCGCGAACTGGCGATGAATGCGCTCTTGATGGCCGTCTGGCGTCGGCAGCCCAAGAATGCGGTGATGGTGCACTCGGATCAGGGTAGCCAATTTAGCAGCTACGACTGGCGCGACTTCTTGGATGAGCACAACCTGCAGCAGAGCATGAGCCGGCGCGGAAACTGCCATGACAACGCCGTGGCCGAGAGCTTCTTCCAGCTCCTGAAACGGGAGCGAATCAGGCGCAAGATCTACGGCACTCGGGAAGAAGCAAAGCAGGATGTCTTCGATTACATCGAGATGTTTTACAATCCGAAGCGCCGGCACAGCTTCAGCAATGACTTGTCGCCGGTTGAATATGAAAAGCAGTATTTCCAACGGCTCGCGAGTGTCTAGAAAACTCGTGGCGATTCATGTCGCGGTAGGTTTGGATCGTAACGGCAAGGCTGTTTTCAAGCACAAGATGAAGCGTGACGAGGTACTGCCGACGTTCAGGAAGTTGCAGCCGATGGCGATAGGTATCGAAGCATGCGCCGGTTCGCACTACTGGGCAAGGGAGCTGGCAGCACTGGGGCACGACGTCAAGCTGATCGCTGCGCAGCATACGCGAGCATTTGTCACTGGCAACAAGAACGATACCAATGATGCTGCTGCCATTGCCGAGGCCCGCTCCAGGAGTTCGACCAAGTATGTGCCGATCAACACGCCAGCACAGCAAGATTTGCAGATGCTGCACCGGGCGCGTAGCGCCTTGATGAGCGAGCGCATAGCGATGATCAATCGTATTCGTGCTTTTGCTGGAGAGTATGGCCGGGTGTTTGCTGCCGGTGTCGCAAAGTTCAAGGTTGGGCTGCTGGCTTGGCTGGCCGATCCTGATAACGGCCTCTCTGGCCTGGCACTGGCGACATTCCGGGAACTCAAGGAGCAGCTCGACGATAAAGAGCAAAGGATTTTGGCGTACGAGCGAAAGCTGAATCAGGCTGCCAAGACCGAGGTGGCCCAAAAGCTGATGGAAGTGCCAGGCGTAGGGCCACTGACTGCAACAGCAGTCATGGCCAGTGTGGCTGACCCACACCACTTCCGAAGTGGCCGCGATTTCGCGGCCAATCTCGGGCTCGTGCCACGAGAGCATAGTAGTGGAGGCAAGCAGCGCTTGTACGGTATCACGGGAAAAGGCGACAGCCATTTGCGCACACTCTTGATTCATGGCGCGCGAAGTGCCTTGCGCTGTGCAGGAAACAAACCTGATAGCCAGCTGCGTTGGGCCAGCAACCTTGCTCAACGAAGAAACTTCAACGTTGCCGCTGTAGGGCTGGCTAACAAAATGGCCAGGGTAATCTGGGCGATATTGGCCCATGGCCGAAGCTATGTTCCGGTCTGGTCGAACAGCACGACCAGACCGGCCTGAAGACCACAGCTAGTAACCGATTAAGGGAGTAACACTGCCAAGTTTGCGATGACGAAGAACGAATGATGCCAACAGGTCGGACCGGCGTCAGGTGAATCCGTTGACCGTATGGGCCTTTAAGGCCGGCACCGTATAAGGATCCTGACGCGCGTATCACATCAGGGCCAGAGCACGAAGAGCGCTCATCAAACAGGCCGAATAGATACACGCAACTCTACCTAAAGGCAAAAATTCAATCTTCTTCTTGCAAAACGGGTGGAGTCCATAGATACGGTCTGCCGCTCGTCCGGGGGGTAATCCAACGCGATTACAGCTGCACGCCGAGATTCTTCTCCACCCACGCATGCGCATCTTCGATCGAATCGAAGTGAACTGTCGCAATCACCGTCTTGTCATGCGCCAGGCAGCTGGCATACACGCGCTTTTCGTCGGCGGAGCTGAGCAGGTCGGACTGCGGCGCCAGCTCGACCGATGCCACCAGGTCGAGGTTCAGCAGCTGCGCCTTCTTCGGGTTGTTTTCCTTGTCGATACGGACGAATTTGCTCATCTGAACCTCCCTTAGCTACCCGCCACGACCATCTTCTCGATCAGGATCGACCCGGTCGACTTGTTCCCGCGCGCCAGCACGTCGTTGCCGACGCCGACGATCTGCTGGAACATCTCGCGCATGTTGCCGGCAATCGTGATCTCTTCCACCGGATACTGGATCACGCCGTTCTCGACCCAGTAGCCCGAGGCGCCGCGCGAATAGTCGCCGGTCACGTAGTTCACGCCCTGCCCCATCAGTTCCGTCACCAGCAGACCGGTGCCCATCTTGCGCAGCATGCCCTCGAAGCTGTCGCCACGCTTGGTGTTATCCGAGGTGATCGACAGGTTGTGCGAGCCGCCGGCATTGCCCGTGGTCTGCATGCCGAGTTTACGCGCCGAATACGAGGACAGGAAGTACCCCTGCAGCACGCCATCCTTGACCACGTCGCGGCGCACCGTGCGCACGCCCTCTTCGTCGAACGGCGAGGAGCCGACTTCGCCGATCAGGTGCGGGTCTTCGACGATCTGGATGTGCTCCGGGAAGACCGGCTTGCCGAGCGTATCGAGCAGGAAGGTGGACTTGCGGTACAGCGAGCCGCCCGACACCGCCTGAACGAAAGCACCCAGCAAACCGGCGGCCAGCGGCGCCTCGAACAGCACCGGGCAGGTGCGGGTATCGAGCTTGCGCGCGTTCAGGCGTGCCAGCGCGCGCTCTGCGGCGTAGCGGCCCACGGCTTCCGGCCTGGCCAGCTTCTTCGGGTCGCGCGCCGAGGTGTACCAGTCGTCGCGCTGCATCTTGTTGCCCTTGCCGGCGATCGGCGCCACCGACATGGTATGGCGCGAGAACGGGTAGCCGCCGATGAAGCCGCGCGAGTTGGCGGCCACGAAATGTGACTGCTGCACGTAGACGCTGGCGCCTTCGCTGTTACTGATGCGCGGGTCGACCTCGAAAGCCGCGTTCTCGCAGCGCTGGGCCAGTTCCACGGCTTCCTCGGTCGAGATCTGCCACGGGTAGCACAGGCGCAGATCGCGCGGGTTCATTTCCAGCATGTCGGCGTCGGGCAGGCCGGCGGCATCGTCTTCGGCGGTGAAGCGGGCGATGTCCCAGGCTGCCTGCACGGTGGCCCTGAGCGAGGCTTCCGAGAAGTCGGAGGTGCTGGCGTTGCCGCGGCGCTGGCCCTTGTATACCGTGACGCCGATGCCCTTGTCGCGGTTTTGCTCGATGGTCTCGATCTTGCCGCGGCGCACCGACACCGACAGTCCGCTACCCTCGCTGATTTCCACTGCGGCATCGCTGGCGCCGCCTTCGCGGGCAAACGCGAGCACGCTTTGCGCCAGTTCCCGCAACTGGTCCTGGGTGTGGGTAAAAACGGTGTCGTTCATGTGTGTTTTATGTAGCGAGCCCTAAAACAGTTATCATAGCAGCCGTTTACTGTTTTCACTGATCGGCCCAGCGCCAATCAAATCATCCATATCATGCCTAATGCAAACCGCGGCGCCGTTGGCTTCCAGTCCAGCGAGTTCGAGCAAGAATACGAACGTCCTTCCAAGTCCGAACTCAAGCGCCAGATGGACGAGCTGCAAAAGCTCGGAGCCCAGCTCGTGGCCGAGCCGCGCGACCGCGTCAAGCGCGTGCCGATGCCCGACGAGGTGAAGGACGCGATCCTGATGTGCCAGACCATCACCAACCACGAAGGGCGCCGCCGCCAGCTGCAATACGTCGGCAAGATGATGCGCACCCTGTCGGAAGAGGAAGTGGCCGTCATCCAGCGCACCATCGACAGCTGGAAAGGCGCCTCCAAGGCCGAAACCGCCGCCCTGCACGCGCTCGAACGCCGCCGCGAAAAGCTGCTGACCGACGACAAGGCCCTGACCGACCTGCTGACCGAGCACCCGCAGCTCGACGTGCAGCACCTGCGCACGCTGATCCGCAACGCGCGCAAGGAACAGGCCGAGAGCAAGCCGCCGAAGGCCTACCGCGAACTGTTCCAGATCCTGAAGGACCTGTCCAAGCAGGATAAGAAAGCCGCCAGCGACGAGGAAACCGATGACGACGAGCCAGCAGACGAGTAAGGAGTTGGCGAATGAGTTGGCGAATGAGCTGATCATTGGCCTGGTGTCGGTCTCCGACCGCGCCAGTGGCGGCGTCTACGAGGACAAGGGCATCCCGGCGCTGCAGGACTGGCTGGCTGCCGCCCTCACCACGCCGTTTCGCGTCGAGACGCGCCTGATTCCCGACGAGCGCGCGCAGATCGAGCAGACCCTGGCCGAGCTGGTCGACGTGCAGCGCTGCCACCTGGTGCTGACTACCGGCGGCACCGGTCCTGCGCGGCGCGACGTCACGCCCGAGGCCACGCTGGCCGTCGGCACCAAGGACATGCCGGGCTTCGGCGAGCAGATGCGCCAGGTCAGCCTGGCCTTTGTACCGACCGCGATTTTGTCGCGCCAGGTGGCCGTGATCCGCGAGACTGACGATCACGCCGCCCTGATCATGAACTTGCCGGGCCAGCCGAAGGCCATCAAGGAAACCCTGGAAGGCCTGAAGGACGCCGACGGCAAGGTGCTCGTGAACGGCATCTTTGCCGCCGTCCCGTACTGCATCGACCTGATCGGCGGCCCGTACATGGAAACCGATCCGGCCATCACGAAGGCCTGGCGTCCGAAGAACGCCCAGCGCCCTGCTTCCGCTTAACCCTGACTCTGCTTAACCTGAGACCCGCATGAGCGACCTGCTGCAAAACATCGAAATCGAGACCGCGCCGAACCCGACGGCCGCAATCATCTGGCTGCACGGCCTGGGCGCCGACGGCAACGACTTCGTGCCGCTGGTGCGCGAACTCGACCTGAAGGGCCTGCCCGGCATCCGCTTCGTCTTCCCGCATGCGAAGACGATTCCGGTGACCGTGAACGGCGGCTACGTGATGCGCGCCTGGTACGACATCACTGGCGCCGAACTCACGCGCCGTGAAGACGAAACCGGCCTGCGCGATTCGCAGCGCGACGTGGAAGCGCTGATCGCACGCGAAAAGGCGCGCGGCATCCCGGCCTCGAAGATCATCCTGGCCGGCTTCTCGCAAGGCTGCGCGATGACCCTGCAGACCGGCATGCGCCACCCGGAAAAGCTGGCCGGCATGCTGTGTTTGTCGGGCTACCTGCCACTGGCCGACAAGGTCGCGCACGAGCGCAGCGAACAAAGCATCGACACCCCGGTGTTCATGGCGCACGGCCGCCAGGACCACGTGGTGCCCTTCATCCGCGCCGAGCAGTCGCGCGACGTCGTGAAGGGACTCGGCTACCAGGTCGAGTGGCACGAATACGCGATGCAGCACTCGCTGTGTTTCGAGGAAGTCCAGGACATCTCGGCCTGGCTGAAAAAAGTATTGGCGTAAGGCCTTAATTACCGGGAGCCTTGGCTCCCGTTTTCATTTGGAGGCCTGGAAATGGCAAAGAAAGAAGAGCTGGACGAAGAAACGCTGGCCTTGATCAACTGGTGCATCGAGGTGGAAGGTTTCCTCGTGGCCGGCGGGGCGACGCAGAAGCAGGCGCAGGAGCATATCGAGGAACAGGTCGAGTGGTTTACGGACCTGTTCTATGATGGTTTGACGCCTGAAGAAGCAGCGAAAGAAGCACTGGCCTGAGAAGTTACCTGCGGCGCGATGTGGCGTTTGTAGGGTGGGCTCTCGAGCCCACGCGGTACGGCGGTTGCATACAAATTGCTTCACCGAAGACCCGGTCCGCGAGCATGCCGAGCTCCGCGTGACCGAAGGTGGTTTGTGGAGGTACGACCGCGTGGGCACAAGTGCCCACCCTACAACCCCATCGTTATCGCATCGGGTTACATCCCCTTGAACAAATGCTGGAAGCGCTGGCTCACCGGCAGCCGGGCGCCATGCCCGCGCAGGTGCAGCCACAAGGCCCCATCCTCGGCCCGATGCGCCGACGCGATGCGCTTGAGCGCCACCACATACCCGCGGTGGATCTGCCAGAACGCGTCTCCGTCGAGCGACTCCGCCAATTCCTTCAGCGACAGCCGGATATGCGCTTCGAGCGTATCGGTCACCACGCGCGTGTACTTGGCGTCCGAGCAGAAATACACGACGTCGGCCAGGTCGATGAAATGGATGGTCTGGCCACTTGATGCCTGCAGCCACGCAGGCTGGGCCGGGCGCGGCGGCTCCAGCACCTGCCCCGCCACCTGCCGCAGACTCGGCGGCGGCATCCGCAACCTCCCCTTCAGGCGCTCGACCGCACGCGCCAGCCGTTCGTGCGAGACCGGCTTCAGCACGTAATCGACCGCCCCTTCGTCAAAAGCCGCCACCGCATGCTCGTGGTGGGCGGTCACGAACACCACGTGGCTGCGCCCGCCGAACACGTGGGCCAGCTCGATGCCGTCCAGGCCCGGCATGCGCACGTCGAGAAAGACGGCGTCGGGCGACAGTTCGCGCCCCAGGCGCACGGCGTCGATGCCGTCCACCGCCTCCCCCACCACCTCGGCCTGCGGCCACAGCGCGGCCAGCATCTCGCGCAGCTCGGCGCGCAGCAGCGGCTCGTCGTCGGCGATCAGGATGCGCGGGCGGTTCACGCTGGCGCCGCCATCTGCAGGGGCAGGACCAGGCGCGCCTCGGTGACGCCGCTGTCCAGGCGCAGCAGCTCGAAGCGTGCGCGCTTGCCGTACAGCGCCGCCAGGCGTTCGCGCAGGTTGCGCAGGCCGACGCCGCTCCCGAACACGGCCTTGCCGATGCCGGGACCATCGTCGCAGACGGTGACGCACAGGTCCGCGCCCTGTGCCGCGGCGCGCAAGCCGATCCGCACCGCGCCGGGCTGGCGCTCCAGGCCGTGCTTCACCGCGTTCTCGGCCAGCGTCATCAGCATCAGCGGCGGCAGCGCGGCGGATGCCAGCGCGTCCGGCACCTCGATGGCCACCTGCAGGCGCTCGCCATGGCGCAGGGCGATCACGGCCAGGTAGTGGCGCACCAGGCCGGCTTCGCGGCCCAGGGTTGAGGTCTCGGCGCGCATGTCGGGCAAGGCGCTGTGCAGGTAGCCGATCAGGTGCTCGAGCATTTGCCCCGCCTTGTCGGGATCGTGGCGCGTCAGGTAGCGCGTGCTCGACAGCGTGTTGTACAGGAAGTGCGGTTCGATCTGGGCCTGCAGGGTTTTCAGCTCGGCCGCCAGCGCCGCCTGCTGCAGGCGCGCCAGTTGCTGGGCGCGGAACTGGATCTGGGCCCGCCACAGCGGCAGGCCGAGCACCAGCGCCGCCACCCCGAAGCTGGAGGCCAGCACCTGGCGCCCGGTGCCGGCGGGCAGGCCGGCCACCGCGTTCCAGTAGCGGTAGAACAGCAGTCCGAGGCCGGCGCCCAGCGCCAGCAGGATGCCCAGGGCCAGCCAGGCGCCGGCCCAGTGCAGGCGTGCGCGCAGCAGTGCCGCCACGCCGGTCATGCCGCCGGCGCCCAGCACGATCGGCGCCAGCAGCGCGCCGAACAGGGCGATCCAGGCCTGCCGGCCGAGCGCCCAGGCCAGCGCGAAGCAGGCCGCGGCGCAGGCCGCGCTCAGCAGGCGCTGGCCTGGCGTCGCGCCGTACACGCGCGCCAGGGCGGCATGGACCGCATAAACCGGCTCAGCGCCGGCGATGTGGCCGGCGCCCGTCACAGCGTCGGCTTGTCGGGCAAGGGCCGCTGCCGCCCGCTCATGCGGTCGACCGGCACATCGCGCCCGACCGACTCCAGCGTCAGCGCATCGATCCACACCTGGCCCTTGCCGGAGCCGATCACGCCAAAGGAGACGATGCTGGCGTCGGCCGGCACATCCAGGGTGACGGTGCGCTCCTGCCAGTCGGTACTGCCACGGATCGGCTTGTCGACGCTGTTGTAGAAAGCGGCGCCATGCCTGGCTGGCGTGTCGACACGCATCCACAGTCCGGCGTAGTTGCCGATGTCCGCCGTCTTGATGCGCGCCTTGAACTGCAAACGCTGGCCGAGGTAGCGCTGGGCCGATATCTGCTGGGTCAGCGCGCCCCAGGTCTGCGCATCCTCGGATTTATTGCGCAGGAACTTGGCGCCGCGGACGCCGCCGACGTCGCTGGTTTCAACGCCGCTGCTGAATTTCTGCGGCGACGGCCCGCTCACGGTCCAGGCGGCAGGCAGCTTCTCGGGCGGCCCCGCGATCGCAAGCAGGGACGAAGTGGCCAGTGCGGCCAGCAGCACATAATGCGGTTTCATGGTGAAGGTCTCCGGTGGCATGACGGGATGTCATGGCCACAGTCTGCTGCCGCCGGCCCCGTGCGTGGGCACGCTGCGACGAGCGCGCCGCCGTGGCGACGAACGCGTGCCGATGCGGACGAACGCACTGCGGTTGCGGTCATCGCGTCAGTCGGGCAAGGCTGCCGCGCTCGACACCGGCACCTCGGTCTGCGCGGTGTTCATCACCATCGCCAGGAAGGTGTAGTAGCCGGTCAGGCCCATCAAATCGACCACGCCCTGCTCGCCGAACAGCGCCAGCGCCTCGCCATAGGTGTGGTCCGAGACGCCCTTGTTCTGCTGCAGCTCGAGGCAGAAGTCGTGCACCACCGATTCGTCGACCAGCATGCCCTCCGGCCGGCGGCGGTGCGCAATCGCATTGATCACGTCCGGCGGAATGCCCACCTGGGCCGCGATCGGCGCATGGATCGCCCACTCCACCTGCTGGTTCCACTGGCGCGCCGTGACCAGGATCGCCAGCTCCGACAGGCGCACGCCGATGGCGCTGCGGTAGCGCAGGTATTCGCCCATGCGCTGGGCGTTTTCCAGCAGTTCGGGGCTGCGCAGCAGGGGCACGAAGGGGCCGTAGAGGGCGCCGCGCGGCCCCTCGATCACGGCCTGGGCGGCGCGGCGCTGGGCTTCGGTCAGCTGGTCGGGCGGAATCGGGCGCAGGCGGTCGCTCATGGCAGGCGTAGCAAAAATGTCTATTGAGAAAAATATTCGCACAGCTTCCCGCAAAGATCAAAGGAAACCGTTGGTACGGCGCTTATTGTCAAACGTCAATCTTTCCTCGAAGGGGGTAGCCATGAGCCATATCATCCACCGCAGCCTGCGCCAGACCCCGCCGGTCGCCGTGGCAGCAAGCGGCGTCACCGTGCGCGACAGCAGCGGCAAGACCTACATCGACGCCAGCGGCGGCGCCGCCGTGTCCTCGCTCGGCCACGCCCACCCGCACGTGATCGCCGCCATGCACCGCCAGATCGACGCCTGCGCCTATGCCCACACCGCCTTCTTCACCACCGAGGTGGCCGAGGAACTGGCGGCCAAGCTGGTGTCGAAGGCGCCGGCCGGGATCGACGCGGTCTACCTGGTCTCGGGCGGTTCGGAGGCGATGGAAACGGCGCTAAAGCTGGCGCGCCAGTATTTCGTGGAAAGCGGAGAGCCCCAGCGCAGCGTGTTCATCGCACGCCGCCAGAGCTACCACGGCAATACGCTTGGCGCGCTGGCCGTGGGCGGCAACGAATGGCGCCGCAAGCCTTTCGCGCCGCTCTTGATGGACGTGCCGCGCGTGGCGCCCTGCTACGAATACCGCGACCGCGGCGCGCACCAGAGCCTCGACGACTACACCGCGGGCCTGCTCGACGAACTGGAAACGGCGATCATGAAGGCGGGGCCGGACAAGGTGATCGCCTTTGTCGCCGAGCCGGTGGTCGGCGCGACGGGTGGCGCGATCCCGCCGACGCCGGGCTACTTCCGCGGTGTGCGCGAGATCTGCGACCGGCACGGCATCCTGTTCATTGCCGACGAGGTGATGTGCGGGATGGGGCGTACCGGGACCATGTTCGCCATCGAGCAGGATGGGGTGGCGCCGGACATCATTGCGGTGGCCAAGGGGCTGGGGGCGGGTTACCAGCCGATCGGTGCGGTACTGGCGCAGGGGGCGATCGTCGAG
Organism: Massilia sp. BAP21; assembly: GCF_057801335.1. Classification (NCBI taxonomy): domain Bacteria; kingdom Pseudomonadati; phylum Pseudomonadota; class Betaproteobacteria; order Burkholderiales; family Oxalobacteraceae; genus Massilia; species Massilia sp. BAP21. Next base: position 2,622,310 of record NZ_CM173596.1, on the reverse strand, counting down.
CGGCTGCGGCGCGGCAGCGGCAGCTTTTTGCATGGACACACCTACATCGGGCATCCGGTGGCGGCGGCGGCGGCGCTGGCGGTGCAGGAAGTGATCGAGCGCGACGGCTTGCTGCAGCAGGTGCAGCGGCGCGGGGCCACCCTCAAGCGCATGCTGGGGGATGTGTTCGGGCAGCATCCGCACGTGGGGGATATCCGCGGGCGCGGGCTGTTTGTCGGGATCGAGCTGGTGCGCGACCGTATGAGCAAGGAGCCGTTTGCGCCGCAGCGGCGGCTGCACGCGGCGATCAAGAACGAGGCGATGGCGCGCGGGCTGATGGTGTATCCGATGGGCGGGACCATCGATGGGCAGCGGGGGGATCACATCTTGCTGGCGCCGCCGTTTATTGTCAGTGCGTCGGATCTATCGGAGATCGTGGCGCGCTTGGCAGAAGCGCTGGATGCGGCGTTGGTGGCGTAGCGCAGATGTTTGAAATGGTGTTGGCAGAAACCGTACGGTGGGGCTTTTGAGGCCGGGGGCCTCAAAAGCGAAGTGCCCACGCGAATGCATGCGTCGCGGCTGCTCTCTTCGACGCGGATCACATGATCATCGGCCAACGCCAATAAGGGCGTCTCGTTAGCGCGTCGTTCCGCGTGGACACTTCGCTGTTGAGCCCCCCGGGCTCAACAGCCCCACCGTACGGTCAGCGCCGCGGGTCATCGCCAGCGGCATACCAAGCTTCGCTTTACTTCGGAAACGCCACCACTTCCGCCTGCTGCTCACCCAGCCCCGCAATCCCCAGGCGCAGCGTATCGCCTTTTTTAAGGAAGCGCTGCGGCTTACGCCCCATTCCCACGCCCGGCGGCGTGCCGGTGGTGATGATGTCGCCCGGCTCCAGCGTCATGAAGCGCGAGATGTAGCTCACCAGCTGCGCCACCGTGAACACCATGGTCGACGTATTCCCGGTCTGCATGCGCTTGCCGTTCACTTCCAGGTAGAGGTCCAGGTCCTGCACGTCAAAAATCTCATCGCGCGTGACCAGGAAGGGACCGACCGGCCCGAAGGTGTCGCAGCCTTTACCTTTATCCCACTGCGAACCCATCTCGAACTGGTAGGCGCGCTCGGTGACGTCGTTCACCACGCAATAACCGGCCACGAACTTCAGCGCCTCTTCCTCGCTCACGTACTGCGCGCGCGTGCCGATGATGACGCCCAGCTCGACTTCCCAGTCGGTCTTCTTCGAGCCCTTCGGCAGCTGGATCGGGTCGTCCGGGCCGTTCAGGCAGCTGGTGGCCTTTGTGAAGAACACCGGTTCGGCCGGCACCGCGGCGCCGGTTTCGGCCGCGTGGTCGGCATAGTTCATGCCCACGCCGATGAACTTGCCGACGCGCGCCACCGGCACGCCCAGGCGCGGATTGCCGCGTACCAGCGGCAGCGTCTTCCAGTCGACCTTGGCCAGCTTGCGCAGCGCCTTGTCGTTCAATACGGCGGCATCGATGTCCTCGATCACGCCGGACAGGTCGCGCAGGCGCCCTTCTTCGTCGAACAAACCCGGTTTTTCCTTGCCAGGGCGGCCATAGCGCACCAATCTCATCGTCTTATCCTGTGTCGTGCGTCCGGTGCCACCGTGGCGCCGGACAAGGAACGCATGATACCAAGCTTACTTCTTGAGAGTCAGCAGGTAGGCGCTCATGTCGAGGGCTTCGCGCTCGCTCACGCCCATGGCCGGCATCGCGGTGCCGGGGTCGATGGTCTGCGGTTCGCGGATCCAGCGCACCAGGTTGGCCTGGGTGTTCGGCAGATTGCCGCCGATGTACTGGCGGTCGCCCAGGTCGTCGAGCGTGCGGCCGACGTAGACCTCGGAACCGGTCACGCCAGGGATCATGTGGCAGGCGCGGCAGGCATGCTGGGCCAGCGCGACGCGGCCGCGCTCGGGGTCGCCCTGCAAGCCAGCCGGCGCTTCGTTCGGTTTGCCGCAGCCGGCCAGCAGCGCCAGCAGCAAGGTCGGGAGAAGGAGGCGGCTCATGGCGCATCCTCCGCCATCGGTGCAGCGACCGGCGTGGCCGTGTTCACCTGGGTGTTCGTGACGGCGCCATACTCGCGCGCCGACAGTGTGGGCAGCACGCCCATGAAGGCGACCACCGCCCAGGTATCGGCTTCGCTCATGTGATATTCCCAGGCGGGCATGCCGCTCATCTTGATGCCCTTGCGCGTGATCCAGTACAGCTCGCGCTGGCCCCAGCGCTTGCCGGCGTCGATCAGCGGGCCGGGCACCGGCTGCATGCTTTGCCCGATCGGCGACTGGGCAAAGCCGGGGCCGCCGTGGCACTGGGCGCAGTTGGCGGCATACAGGGCCGCGCCGCGCTTGACCTGCTGCGGGTCGCCGAGCTTGGGCACCTCGACGTCGCGCGCGTAATGGCGCACCGAGTAATGCATGCCGGTTTCCAGCACCGTGTACACCGGCTGCCAGTGCGAACTGATGGCGGTGATGTCGTACCAGCCGGCGCGCAGCACGATCCCGCCGATGGCAGCGGCGGCAAGCCCGGTAACGGCAAGCGTGGCGGCGATGGTTTTCAGGATCAGGCGTTGGCGGTTCGACGACATCGGTTCCGTTTCAAGGGGCGCACACAGTTGAAAATAAGATATTGCTATTCTTGTATTATAAAGAGACCCCGGTTTTTCGTTATTTCGAATTGTGCGCATGCTCCTTCTCTCTCATTTCCCGACCTCCCGATGTTGGCCCAGGCTGCTCGGTGCGCTGGTGTGTGCAGGCGCGCTGGCCGGCTGCGGCAAGGACGAGGCGGCCGCGCCGTCCGTCGCCGGCGGCGACCCGAAACAGGGCCAGCACCTGATCGCGCAATACCAGTGCGCGGCCTGCCACCAGATACCGGAAGTGCCCGGCGCGCACGGCAATGCCGGCCCGCCACTGGACGCCTTTGGACGCAAGAGCTACATCGCCGGCGGCATCCCGAACGTCCCCGACAACCTGATCCGCTGGCTCGATAATCCCCAAGCCATGAAACCCGGCACCCTGATGCCGGACGTGGGCGTCTCCCCCGAGGAAGCGCGCCACATGGCGGCCTACCTGTACTCGCTGGAATGAGCGCGCCGATGCCTGTCGAATCCATCGCGACCGCGCAATCGGTCCTGCACCCGGCAGGGCCCGACGCCTCCATCATCGCCGACTTCGCCTGGGTACTGTTCGGCGGCGGCGCCCTCATCTTCATCGGCGTGATGGCCCTGCTGGTGCTGGCCGTGCGCCGCCGTCCCGAGCCGGTCAATGCGCGGCGCTGGATCGTCGGCGCCGGCTTCGCCTTCCCGGTGGTGGTGCTGAGCATCCTGCTGGTGTGGAGCACCTGGCGCAGCGCCGAGCTCACGCCGCAGACCTCGAAAGGCGCCATCACGGTTGGCGTCACTGCCAAGATGTGGTGGTGGGAAGTGCGTTACCACGACCCGGCCAGCGGGCGCCAGATCGCCAGCGCCAACGAAATCCGCATCCCGGTCGGGCGCCCGGTCTACATCGGCCTGACGTCGAGCGACGTAATCCACAGCCTGTGGATTCCGGCCCTGAACGGCAAGATGGATACCGTCCCGGGCCGCGTGACCGGCCTGACCCTGCGCGCCGACAAGCCCGGCGTCTACCGCGGCCAGTGCGCCGAATACTGCGGCGAGCAGCATGCACGCATGGCCCTGCACGTGGTGGCGATGCCGCAGGACGAGTTCGACCGCTGGCTGGCAAAGGAAGCGCAGCCGGCCGCATCGACCGCCGGCACCCCGAACGAACAGCTGCTCGAACGCGGCCGCGCCGCCTTCCTGCAGCAGCGCTGCCAGGCCTGCCACACGGTGCGCGGCATCGGCGACACCGGCGGCGTGGAGGCCCTCGCTGAAAATGCCCTCCTGGGCCCCGACCTCACCCATATCGGCAGCCGCCTGCACATCGCCGCCGGCACCCTGCGCAACCACCGCGGCACCCTGGCCGGCTGGGTGGCCGACCCGCAGGCGATCAAGCCCGGCGCGCGCATGCCGGCTGCCGCCGACCTCGATGGCGAAACCCTGCACGCCCTCGCGGCCTACCTGGAACACCTGAAATGACCGATACCGCAGCACGCTCACCCGCATCGCTCCCCAGCTCCTTGCCGCGGCCGGCCCAGGAATTCCCGCGCCTGGAAAAGACCTGGGTCACGCCGAGCGGCCTGCGCTTCCTCACCAGCGTCAACAACACCAACATCGGCCTGCTCTACATCGGCACCGCCCTGCTGTTCTTCCTGCTGGCCGGCGTGCTGGGCCTGCTGATGCGCGCCCAGCTGGCCGTGCCCGACAACGACCTGCTTTCGCCCTCGACCTACAACCAGGTCTTCACCATGCACGGCAGCGTGATGATGTTCCTGTTCGCGATTCCCATCGTCGAGGCGCTGGCGGTGTACCTGCTGCCGAACATGCTGGGCGCACGCGACCTGCCCTTCCCGCGCCTGTCGGCCTATGCCTACTGGGCGTATGCGATCGGCGGCCTGGCCTTCTTCTGCACCCTGTTCGTCGGCCTGGCGCCGGACGGCGGCTGGTTCATGTACCCGCCGCTCACGGGCAAGCAGTATTCGCCGGGACTGAACGCCGACTTCTGGCTGCTCGGGATCGGCTTCATCGAGATTTCCGCGATTGCCGGCGCCATCGAACTGATCGTCGGCATCCTGTTCACACGCGCGCCGGGCATGACCCTCTCGCGCATGCCGGTGTATGCCTGGGCCATGCTGGTGGTCGGCATCATGATCGTGTTCGCCTTCCCGGCGGTGATCGCCGGCACCGCCCTGCTGGAGATGGAACGCGCCTTCGAATGGCCCTTCTTCGACGCCACGCGCGGCGGCGACCCGGTGCTGTGGCAGCATTTGTTCTGGTTCTTCGGCCACCCCGAGGTCTACATCATCTTCCTGCCGGCGGCCGGCATGGTCTCGACCATGATCCCGACGATTGCCGGCACCGCCCTGGTCGGCCGCCGCGCGATCATCGTGGCCCTGGTGGTGGTGTGTTTCTTCAGCTTTGCGCTCTGGGCCCACCACATGTTCACTGCGGGCCTGGGCATCATGACGATGAGTTTTGTTTCGGCGGCCAGCATGGCGGTGGCGATTCCCACGGCGATCCAGGTGTTCGCCTGGATCGCGACGCTGTGGAAGGGCAAGGTGACGATGAACGCGCCGGCCCTGTTCCTGGGCGGCTTCATGTTCATTTTCGTGCTCGGCGGCCTGACCGGCGTGATGGTGGCGCTGCTGCCCTTCGACTGGCAGGTGCACGACACCTATTTCATCGTCGCCCACTTCCACTATGTGCTGATCGGCGGGATGGTGTTCCCGGTGTTCGCCGGCCTGTACTACTGGATACCGCTGATCAAGGGCCAGTGCCTGTCCGAGCGCGTGGCGCGCTGGGCCTTCTGGCTGATGTTCGGCGGCTTCAATCTCGCCTTCTTCCCGATGCACATCACCGGCCTCCTGGGCATGCCGCGCCGCGTGTACACCTATCCGGCCGAGATGGAGTGGCAGGTGCTGAACATGGTGTCCACGGTTGGCGCCTTCGTGTTCGCGCTGGGCGTGGTCGTGTTCGCGGTGGACCTGGTCCGCACCCAGCGCCGCCCGTCGAAAGCGCCGGGCAATCCGTGGAACGCCTCGACGCTGGAATGGCTGCCGTCGGAAGACTATGCCACGCGCAGCATCCCGCTCATCACGTCGGTCGATCCGCTGTGGGAACAGCCGGGTTTGTCGGAACAGGTGGAAGCGGGCCAGCACTACCTGCCCGGCACCGTCACCGGCAAGCGCGAGACCATCGCCACCAGCCCGATCGGCGCGCGCCCCACTTACCTGATGATCCTGCCCGGCGACAGCTGGCTGCCGCTGATCGCCGCCGCCGGCACCGCCGGCTTCTTCCTGCTGCTGACGGTGAAGGCGACCTGGCTGGCCTGGACCTGCGGCCTGGTGGCCATCGGCTGCACCATGGCCTGGCTGTGGGAATCCGACGCCAAGCCGCCGGTGAAGGAAGCGCACGTGTCGGACGACCTGGTGCTGCCGGTCGGCGCGCGCGGCAAGAACTCGCATTCCTGGTGGGCGACGATCATCATGCTGATCGTCGACGCCATCATCTTCGCTTCGCTGGTGTTCGCCTACATCCACATCTCGATGCGGCTGATCGTCTGCCCGCCGCCGACGGCCGGCTTGCCGGAGCCGATGTGGCAGATGCTGTCGAGCGGCCTGCTGCTGGGTGCGGCAGGCCTGATGTACGCGGCCACGCGCGCCGTCGGCAAGCGGCGCCTGCCCTGGCTGGCGCTGGCGGCCGTGGCCTGCGTGATTGCCGCCTTTGGCGCCGACTTCTACGGTTACCAGCTGGCCGGCCTGGCGCCGCGCCGCCTGGCCTGGAGCGCAACCATTGCGGCGATGCTGACCTACCAGGGCCTGCACGTGGTGCTGACCGTGCTGGTCGGCCTCTACCTGGCGGTGCGCGGCTGGTGCGGGCGCATCGGCGAACACCACCGCGCCACGCTCGATAACACGGCGCTGATCGTGTACTACACCGTGCTGCAGGGGATCGTGGCGGCGGTGGTGGTGCATGGCGTGCCCATGCTGATGGATTGACGATGCGCGAACGATTTTTCAGGAAGCTGATGCGCGGGACCCTGCCGCTGCTGGTGTGGGCGGCGCACTTCGCAGCCTGCTATGTGTTCGTGGCGGCGCAGTGCAGTCCGCTGGGGTATGAGCCGGGGTATCCGCAGCGCTGGCCGCTGGCGCTGTTCACCGTCGCGGCGCTGGCGGTGTGCGGGTGGCTGGTATGGAAGTGGCGCGGAACCTTGCGCCGGGCGGACGAGCGTACGCCGCTGCTGGACTGGGCGGCGGCGGGGTCGGCGCTGTTGTCGTTCGTGGGGATTATCTGGACGTCGGTGCCGATGTGGCTGGTGGAGGGCTGCAAGTAAGCGCAGCCCATGGCCTCAACCGTACGGTGTGCACGCTGTGCCCACGCGGATGTGCGAACGGTGTTGGCCGTGTTTGACTGCACGGGTTGATCATTACCTGCGTCACGAATGATCATTTGGAAGCGTTTGCAACGGTCCGGCATCTTCGACCAAAATGAAGCCAACGTCATGCCGGCTTCCGCGTGGGCACGGGGTGCCCACCGTACCGTTACAGCCGCAGGCTATCGGGCAGCCGACCGCACGCGCCACACCACATTTCCCACATCGTCCGCCACCAACAGCGCGCCCCGCTTGTCGACCGCCACACCCACCGGCCGCCCGTAGGCCTCGCCCTCCCCGTTCACGAACCCGCCCAATATCTCGACCGGCATCCCGTTCGGCTTGCCGTCCGCGAACGGCACGTACACCACGTTGTACCCCGACAGCGGCTTGCGGTTCCACGACCCGTGCTGCCCGATGAAGGCGCCGCTGGCATACGCCGGTCCGAGTTGCGCCCCTTCCGCAAACGCCAGCCCCAGCGCCGCCACGTGGGCGCCGAGCGCGTAATCGGGCACGATGGCCTTCGCCACCAGCTCCGGACGCGGCGGCTTCACGCGTTCGTCCACGTGCTGCCCGTAATAGCTGTACGGCCAGCCGTAGAAGCCGCCATCCTTTACCGCGGTCAGGTAGTCCGGCACCAGGTCGCTGCCGATCTCGTCGCGCTCGTTCACCACGGTCCACAGGGTGCCGGTTCGCGGTTCCCAGGCCATGCCGTTCGGGTTGCGCAGGCCCGAGGCGAACAGGCGCGTGCCGCCGGTCTTCACGTCCACCTCCAGGATGGCGGCGCGGTTGATCTCGTTCTCCAGGCCGTTCTCGCCGACATTGCTGTTCGAGCCCACCGTGGCGTACAGCTTGCTGCCGTCGCGGCTGGCGAGGATGTTCTTGGTCCAGTGGTGGTTCAGACCGGCCGGCAGCGGCGCCAGGCGTTGCCCGGCTTCGGTAATGGCGGTGGCGCCTTCCTTGTACGGGAAGCGCACGATGGCGTCGGCATTCGCAACAAACAGCTGATCACCCACCAGCGCCATGCCGAAAGGCGAATGCAGGCCCTTCAGGAACACGCTGCGGGTCTCGGCCACGCCGTCGCCGTCGACATCGCGCAGCAGCGTGATGCGGTCGGCGCTCGGCACGCCCGCCCCTGCTTTCGCCATGACCTTGCCCATCACCCAGGCGCGCACGCCCGACTGTTTGGTCTCAGGCGTTTGCGGCTTGTTCGATTCCGCCACCAGCACGTCGCCGTTCGGCAGCACATACAGCCAGCGCGGATGGTCCAGGCCACGCGCCAGGGCCTGCACTTCCAGCCCCTGCGCCGCCTGCGGCTTGGCGCCTTCCGGCCAGCCCTTCGCGGGCGCGATGTCGACGGTGGGGATCAGGCTGCGCTTCGGCGCCGGCAACTGCGGCGCGGGGCCGATGCCGGCGCCGGCCGGCAAAGTGGACTTGTCGCCGCAGCCGGCGAGCACGGACAGCGCGGCGGCGGCGAAGATGGCGGGCGAAGGACGGCGCATGGGAGTCTCCGGTATCGGGCGAAGTGGCAGTGACCGATTGTAACCAGATCGGCACGACCACTCTGCCCGATACCGAAGCCCTCGCCCTCAGGCCGGACGATGCGCCTCCTCGACCGCGGGCGCGGCGACTGGCATCGATGCCGACCGCCCACGCCGCAGCCAGCCCACCAGCCCCGGCAGCTGCAACAGCACCAGCACGCCGAACGCCACCCGGTAGGCCAGCGCCGGGTAATGCCCACCCGCGTCCGGCGTCCACAAGCCCACCACCAGCCCGAACCCGGCCTGCACCAGGAAGGCCCCGACGAAGATCAGGAGGTTCAGGCAGGTGGCGGCACGCCCGGTCAGTTCGCGCGGCATGCTCTGGGCGACGATGGCGTACTCGATGCCGGTGATCGTGCCCACCAGCGTGAACAGCACCGACAGCAGCTGGAAGCTCGGCGCATAGCCCACCACAAAAGCGGCCTGCACCAGCACGAACAGCGCGATACCGATGCCAGCCACCCCGATCGGCGTCACGCCGCGCTTGCCCGCCCACTCTGTGATCATGCCCACCGCAATCGCCCCGAAGATCACGGCCGCCATGCTCATGTACAGCAGGTAGGCCACCGCGTCGTCCGGGAAGTGCGCCACGTCGGATAGCCAGCGCCCGATCCACAGTCCCTGGATGCCGAAGAACACCGCATGCGGAATCAGCACCAGCGAGATCGTGCTGCGAAAGCTGGGGGTGCGGTAGACCTCGCGCAGCGATTGCAGCACCGGCACTTTCGCCCCCGCCGGTTTGCTGCTGCCAGGCGCCAGCAGCCAGATCGCGGCGCCGCTGATGGCCACCAGGGCCGCCAGCGCCACGAACAGCCCGCGCCAGTCGGTGTATTCCAGCGCCAGGCGCACCGGCATGGTGGAGGACGCCGCACCGAGCCCGCCGACCGCGATCAGGTAGCCGTGCACCGAAGGCAGCTTGCCTGGTGCGATCCAGGTCGACAAGGCCTTCACCGCCGACATGAAGCAGCCGCCCAGGCCGCAGCCGAGGATGGCGCGCGCCAGCACCAGCTGGGCGAAGCTCTGGCCGTACGCGAACAGCAGCGCGCCCAGGGCCGCGAACAGCATCAGCGCCAGCTGCACCTTGCGCGGGCCGTAGCGGTCGAGCGCGATCCCGACCGGCAGCTGCACCAGCGCGAACGCGAAGAAGAATGCGCTGGTGAGCAGGCCGAGCTGGCCGGGCGTGAGCGCCATGGCCTTGAGCAGGTCCGGCGCCAGCACCGCGTTCACGTTGCGCAGCATCGAGGACAGGTAGTGCCCGAGTGCGAACGGCAGGAACACGGTGAAAAAAACCGCCACGCCGGACAGGCGTGGCGGGTTTTGGGTGCCTTCCATGGCGGCGGTGCTTATGCCGCGCTGGGCTGGCTGTCGCTGGCGCGGCCGTCGTGGCTGCGCGCCTGCACGATCGGGATCACGCGCCCTGCCGGCGGATGCGCCATATCACCTGCTTCCTCTTCGAAGAAGAATTTTTTCCGCCCAAAGGCCGGCTTCAGGTGATCGAGCCAGGTGGCGTCCGGGTCGTACTTGGCAAAGAAGGGCTTGCGCACCCACTCGGGATTACGCGCCTGCAGGAACTGCAGCGCGAACAGCTTTTCGCCGTTGATAGTGACCACGCCGTCGATCACGACCTTGCCCGGGAAGGCGCTCATCGACGGCCCGCGCACGGTGCGCGACAGGCCCGAGACCATCGAGTAGGCAGCCTGGAAGATCTCGTGGGCGCGTGCCAGCGGCAGCGCGAAGTAGTCGCTCGGCCCGGTATCGCGCTCGACGAACATGTAGTACGGGATGGCGCCCAGGCGCACGCCGGTGGTCCAGAGCTCGGCCCAGCTCTTCGGGTCTTCGTTGATGTGGCGGATCAGCGGGCCCTGCATGCGCAGCGTGGCGCCGGTGCCGACGATGCGTTTCACGGCCTGCTGGGCGATCGGGTGGCGCAGCTCCACGGCGTGGTTGTAGTGGCCCATGATGGCCAGGTTCTTGCCGGCCTTGACCACGCGCTCGAACAGGCGCATCAAATCGTCGGAGTCCTTGTCCGACACGTAGCGCTGCGGCCAGTAGGCCACCGACTTGGTGCCGATGCGGATGTTCTGGATGTGGGCCAGCTCCGGCGCCAGCAGCGGCTCCAGGAATTCGGCCAGCGAACGCGTATTCATGATCATCGGGTCGCCGCCGGTGATCAGAACGTCGGTCACGTCGGGGTGGGTCGCCAGGTAGGACACCAGTTCCGTGCACTCGCGCGCGTCGAACTTCATCTCGTCCATGCCGACGAACTGCGGCCAGCGGAAGCAGAAGGTGCAGTAGGCGTGGCAGGTCTGGCCCGAGCTCGGGAAGAACAGGACCGTTTCCTTGTACTTGTGCTGCAGTCCCTTCAGCGGCGCGTCGTTCACGCGCGGCACGTTATGGGTCATCTGGCCGGCCGGGTGCGGGTTCATGCGCATGCGGATCTGGTGCACCAGTTTCGCGATGGCCTCGTTGTCCTTTTTATAGAGCACCAGGTCGCGCAGCCGTTCGTACTCGCGGGCCGGCAGCATGTCGCGGTGCGGGAAGGTCAGGCGGAAGATGGGATCGTCGGGGATCCTGTCCCAGTCGATGAGCTGGTCGAGCACGTATTCGTTCACGCGAAACGGCAGCACATGCGAGACCACCTGGACCGCTTCCTGCAGGTCGGGGCTCATCCATTGCCACTGGCGCGCAAGGGCGATGGTCTGGCGCGTGTAGGGTTTGAACTTGGCGGGCGTCGAATCGAGGGTGCTCACGGCATGCTCCTGGAAAGGAAAGATGAAGGGAGGAAAGAACGACCGCCAATTCTTGGAAAAGAAGTTGGCGGCGGAACGTCATCTTAGAAATCCCTCATGCAACATGAATTGCCTACAATCAACTTAGCTAGTCAAACATTTCTCCAAAGAACAATTCTATGCGGCAAGACAAATGCCGGCGACGCCACACCAGCCTTCACCCTTTGCGCATTCGCAAATTGCCTATAAGAAGTGCCGCGTACATTCCTTAATGCACTTAAGAAAGTTTTACCATCGTACGACTCTGAAAGGACATGCACCATGAAGCTGCTCGCCACTGCTACCGCCCTGTGCCTCGGTCTTGCCTGCTCCGGCGCGCTGGCCAACGAACCGACCGAAAAAGACGCCATCGCCATGGCCGAACGCGGCGCCGCCCTGATGAAAGCCAAGGGCAAGGCCGAGATGATGAAGAAGATCAACGCCAAGGACCCGGAATTCGTCCAGGGCGAACTGTATGTCGACATGCGCGACATCAAGACCGGCATCGTGCTGGCCCACCCGTACAACCCCTCGATTGTCGGCAAGGACCTGACCGACGTGCCCGATGCCAACGGCAAGAAATACCGCCGCGAGATCATCGAACTGGCTGCCGCCAAGGGCAAGGGCTGGGTCGACTACCAGTACAAGAACCCGACTTCCGGCAAGATCGAGCCGAAGACCACCTACATCCTGCGCGTCGACGACGTCGTGCTGGAAGCGGGCATCTACAAGAAATAAGCGCACGTGGTGACGGGGCGGCCGTGGCCGCCCTTTTCTTTTGCTTTGGAGGTGGAGCATGCTGAAAAAATTGCGGATCGGGCCGAAGCTCTTGCTGGCGCCGGGACTGGTGCTGGTGCTGCTGACGCTGCTCTCCGGCGCCGCCTATTACGGCATGGTGCGCCAGCACGCTTCGCTGGAAAACATGGTGCAGGTGCGTGCGGCGCGCCTGCAGGACGCGGCCGACGTCGCCGGCGATGCGAAGTACGCGCACGCCAACATCTATCAATTACTGGCCTGGGTCAGCGGCAGCTTTGCCAAGAACCGGCTCGACGCCCTGATCGCCGACATCCACAAGAAGCACGCGGGCATCGGCGCCCAGCTCGGGACCCTGGCGAAGGTTGCCAACCCCGAGGAACGCAAGCTGATCGACGCCTCCGGCGCGGCGCTGGCCGCCTACCGCAAGGCGGTGCTGGAGACCATCGAGATGGCGCAGGTCGACCAGTCGATCGCCACCAATTCGATGCAGAAGGCGGAAAAGGAATTCGGCGTGCTGAACACCCAGCTCGCGCAACTGGCCGCGCTGGAAACCACGCTGAGCGAACGCGCCTATGCCGCCGCCGGCGCCGAGTTCAAGACCCTGGGCGTGACGATGGCGGTGCTGGTGGTGCTGTCGATCGCGCTGTCGCTGGTGGTGACCATGCTGGTGCGGCGCGCCATGCTGGCCGACATCCGCAAGATCTCCGACGTGGTGGCCGAACTGGCAGAAGGCCGGCTCTCGGCGGGCGTGGGCAGCGACGGGCGCGACGAGATCGCGGATACGTCGCGCGCACTCGACCACACCATCGCCAACCTGAACACGACCCTGCACTCGGTGCTGACTTCGGTGCGCTCGATCGACACCGCATCGAAGGAAATCGCCACCGGCAACCTGGACCTCTCGACCCGCACCGAGCTGCAGGCCGGTTCGCTCGAACAGACCGCCAGCGCCATGGAAACCCTGACCGTGGCCGTCAAGGACAACGCCAACAACGCACGCCTGGCCACCGACCTGGCGGCCGAGGCGGCGCGGCTGGCGGCCAACGGCGGCCAGGCCGTCGATCGCGCGGTGAGCACGATGGAATCGATCAAGGCCAGCTCGCGCAAGATCGTCGAGATCATCGGCGTCATCGACGGCATCTCCTTCCAGACGAATATCCTGGCCCTGAACGCGGCGGTGGAAGCGGCGCGCGCCGGCGAGCAAGGGCGCGGCTTTGCGGTGGTGGCCTCGGAGGTGCGCACCCTGGCCCAGCGCTCGGCGGCGGCGGCCAAGGAGATCAAGGCGCTGATCGCGGACTCGGTGGCGATCATCGACGGCGGCAGCGCCTCGGTGGAAGAAGCCGGCAGCAGCATGGGCCACATCGTGGCCTCGGTGCAGCAGGTGAACGACATCATCGGCCGCATCAGCATCGCCAGCACCGAGCAGGCCGACGGCATTGCGGAAGTGAATCGCGCAGTCGGGCAGATGGACGACATGACCCAGCAGAACGCGGCCCTGGTCGAGGAAGCGGCTGCGGCGGCGGAAAGCCTGCACGAGCAGACGGTGAACCTGGCGCGCGCGGTGTCGATCTTCAAGATCGAGGGCATCGCGCCGCTGGCCGAAGCCGACGAGGATGCACTGGATACCGAGCCGCCCGGTTTCCACGAGCCGCTCGAGCGGCGCGCACCGGGCAGCCCGATGCGCACCGGTGCCCCGCGCCCCTTGCTCGAGGGCCGTCAGCCGGCGCGCGAGCGCGGTGGCGCTGGCTCCAGGCTCAGCGGAACGGACGGCTGACGAAGCGCGACCCGGCCAGCCCGAAGCGCCAGGGTACGTCCATCGCTTTCGAGATGCCGATGCGCGGCCCGGCAACCACCTCCAGCCCTGGCGGCGCGGCCTGCAGTTCGAAGGGCGGCGCCGCCAGCGACCTGCCGTTGAAGTCGCGCGTCACGTTCAGGGCCTGGCACAGCTTGCCGGGCCCCGAGCACAGCAGGCGCAGATCCTCGGCATCGCGCCGTTCGCGCATGATGTCCAGTCCCGCCAGGGGTTCGATCGCGCGGATCAGCACTCCGGCACCATGCCCCTCCTCCATGCAGACGAAATTCAGGCACCAGTGGATGCCGTAGGAACGGTAGACATAGGCATGCGCAGGCGGGCCGAACATGGCGAAGTTGCGCGGCGTGGGGCCGGAATAGGCGTGCGAAGCCGGGTCTTCGCGGTCGTAGGCCTCGGTCTCGACGATACGGCCGCCGACGCCGTCGACCAGCACGGTCACGCCGATCAGCTGGCGCGCCACCAGCTCGGCCGGCGCCATGAAATCGATACCGGCCAGGTAAAAACTGGGATGCGCGCCGGCATGCAAAGCGGGTTTCAGGGAATCCATGCGCCGATTCTAGGCATGCTTGCAACACCGCTCTGTTTGTTTTGCCACATAAGGCTGCCTGTTGCTGCAATGGAACCTGACCTCGGTTATAGTGGCAACCTTGCGGTATTTCCAGAAAGCATCATCCCCTCATGAGCACAGTTGCAGCTAAAGCAATGCCCATGCGCGCTGCGGCCGCTGCGGCGCCCGCCTCCCCGGCACCTTCCGCAGCGGCGGACCAGGTCGATGCGCTGATCAAGTCGATCCGCATCCCACCCCGCCCCAGCCTGCTGGCCGACCTGCAAGCCGAACTGGCCTCCAGCGATCCGTCGCCGGAAGCCATCGGCCGCATCGTCGCGCGCGACGTCGGCATGGCCGGCGCTTTGCTGAAACTGGCCAATTCCTCGCTGTTCGGCGGCCGCCGTGCCAAGTCGATCGAGCAGGCCATCCTTTTCCTCGGCATTAACCAGGTGGCGGCCCTGATGACCGGGCTGCTGGCGCGCCAGGCGATCACGACCAACAACCCGGCCCTGGCCAGCTTCTGGGACGTGTCGACCAAGCGTTCGTACGCGATGATGTTCCTGTCGCGCCGCCTGCGCATCGGCGCGCCCGACATCGCCCACACCTTCGGTCTGTTCTGCGACACCGGCGTGCCGCTCCTGATCGACCGCTTCCCCGACTACGAGGCCACGCTGCAGGATGCCGGCCTGGAACCGGTGCGCGCGTTTACCGAAGTCGAGCAGGAACGCCACAGCACCAGCCACGCGCAGATCGGCTCGCTCCTGGCGCGCAACTGGGGCCTGACGTCGGAAGTGGCTTGGGCCATCCTGCACCACCACGACTACCCGGTGCTGGAAGACGAAAACACCGACGACACGATCCGCTCGCTGGTGGCCCTGTCGCTGCTGGCCGACCGCGCCATCCGGCGCTACCAGGGCCATGCCGGCTCGGTCGAATGGGACAAGGGCGGCGAACGCGCCTGCACCTACCTTTCGCTGGACGAAGACGAAACCGCCGAACTGCTCGACGAACTCGAAGAAGCGCTGCACGACGATCACTAATTTTGACAGCGTCCCGGTTCAGGCGGATACTCGATTCGTCCTGTTGGCACCGGAGGCGCGCGATGAAACGCCCGTTCTTGCTGCGGTATCTGCTGCTGTATGCCCTGCTGAATGCGCTGCTCTTAGGCTGTGCCAGCACATCGTCCCAACCCACGGCCGGGTTGGCGGCCCTGTTCGACGACGCCACCTTCCCCGCCCCTGCCGCCCCGGCCGACGCCGCCAACCTGTTCACGCTGAGCGCACCGATGCGCGCCCACCTCGACAGCCCCGCCTTCAAGGCCAGCCTGCGCGAAAAAGGCGCCGCGCGCGGCCTGGTATCGGCCCTGTACAGCAAGAGCGACCTGCAGCTCGACTACGACGCCAGCGTCACGCGCACCGCGGCCCAGACCTATGCCGCGCGCTCGGGCAACTGCCTGTCGCTGGTGATCATGACGGCGGCCTTTGCGCGCGCACTCGGCATGGAGGTGCGCTTCGCCAGCGTGCAGGCCGAGGAAACCTGGCACCGCAACGGCTCGCTCTACCTGGTCAGTTCCCACGTCAACATCGCCTTGGCGCCGCGCACGGCCGGGGTCCATACCGTCAGCACGCATGCAGAGCCGCTGGTGATCGACTTCCTGGCGCCAAAAGACGCGGCGCGCCTGCCCAGCACCGAGCTGGGCGAAGACGACATCGTCGCCCTCTACATGAACAACCGCGCGGTGGAAGAGCTGGTGGCGGGCCGGATCGCGGACGCCTACTGGTGGGCGCGCGCGGCGATCCTGAAGCGGCCCTCCTCGCTGGCGGCCTACAACACGCTGGCCGTCGTGTATGCGCGCAACGGCAGGCCGCCGATGGCCGAGCGGGTCTACCGCGCGGCGCTGGCGCGCGAGCCGGACAGCCTGGTGGTGATGCAGAACCTGGCGCAGGCGCTGGACGGCAACGGCAAGCACGCCGAAGCGCAGGCACTGCTGCGCCGCATCGAGCGCCTGCATCCGGCGCCGCCCTACCACTGGTTCAACCAGGGAATGACGGCCTACAGGGCGGGGAAGATGCGGGAAGCGAAAACGCTGTTCGCGCGCGAAGTGGCGCGTGCGCCCTACAACGACGAGTTCCATTTCTGGCTCGGCGTGGCGTATCTGGGATTGGGGGAGGAAGAGGCTGCGGTGAAGGAATTGGCGCTGGCGCGCGATACCAGTACGCGGATCGACGCGCGCGAGCGCTATGCGGCCAAGCTGGGCCGCCTGCGCGCGAGCCTGCCCGGCTCGCCGCAGGTGCGCTGAAGGATCAGCGGCGGCGCTGGAAGCCGCCCGGACGCGGCGCAGGCGTACCGCGCTGCTCGATGTGACGGAACACGATGCGCGCCTTGTTCAGGTCGTACGGCGACATCTCCAGCGTCACCTTGTCGCCCGCCAGGATGCGGATGTGGTTTTTCTTCATCCGGCCCGAGGTGTAGGCGATCAGCTGGTGACCGTTCTCGAGATCGACGCGGAAGCGCATTTCGGGCAGCACGTCGGTCACGAGGCCTTGCATTTCGATGAGTTCTTCTTTTGCCATGATGGTTTCCTCTATTAAGCTGCGAGCCGGCATACCACGCCGCCATGAACGATGCTGTCGGTGTTCAGTGCCCGCAGGGACTGGACCGGAAATGAGGTGAATAAACCGCCGTCGCGGCGGGTCGGGATGCAACGCATGCCAGACCGCGGCTGCGCAGGAAAGAAAAAGGAAAAAAAGCCCGCTTGCTGCGGGCTTCGTTCAATGTATCGCCGAAGATTGAATCGTGCGCCAGCCCGTGCTATCTGCAGGGTGCGGCGCTCCGGATACCCACGCTATCTGCGTGGTGCTCCATTGTGTAACTCGACCAACGTATCTCGATTGACAACCCCTTCCGGCATCGTCGCTTGCGGCGTTACACGTCTCGCATGGCGGGCCTGTCGGGGGCGGCCGGCAAAGTCACCAGAACCTTGTCGACTGCATGCAGTGTAGCACGGATAGCGAATCGCTGCTTGCCGCCCCCTCGTTTCCGCTTGACGCCGCAGGCGTGCACAGGCACATTACGATTAACAAGTTAGTTAATTAAATAATGAACTCAAACCTGGACAAGACCTTCGAAGCCCTGGCCTCGCTCCCGCGCCGCAAGATCATGGCCCTGCTCTCGCATGTCGAGCTGACCACCTCGGAGCTGGCGGAGAAACTGGCGATCAGCGCCCCCGCCACCTCGCGCCATTTGTCGGTGCTGGAAAACGCCGGCCTGGTATCAAGCGAGCGGCGCGGGCAATTCGTCTACTACACGCTGGACGGCGACAGCCTGGTGACGCGCCTGTCCGGTTTCATGTTCGAACTCTGCCCCACGGCCGCGCCGCTCAAGCGCGAATCGAAGGCCCTGGCCAGGAAACGCAAACCCACCTGAACGCACAAGGAGCTCGCATGCATTCTCCGGACAATGGCAATGTTGTACATGGAAACGTCACATGGGCTCCCGTGAAATCGCTGTGGTGGAGCGTCATGGTGGCCGTCGCGCTGGTCGGCGGCTGGCTGACTTTCAGCTGGGTCAACCTGACGCTGTTCCTGGCGACGACCGCCTTCGTGCTGCTGTTCGGGCACTCGCTCGGCAGCCACCGCAAACTCATCCACGACAGCTTCGCCTGCCCCAGGTGGCTGGAATACCTGCTCGTCTACACCGGCGTGCAGGTCGGGCTGTCCGGGCCGCTCGGCCTGCTGGCCCAGCACGACCTGCGCGACCACGCCCAGCGCCAGCCCGACTGCCACGACTACCTGCGCCACGGCAGCGGTTTCTGGAAGGACGGCTGGTGGCAGCTGCACTGCGAACTGCGGCTCGAGCATCCGCCACGGCTCGCCATGCCGGCGCACATCGCGCAGGACCGCTTCTACCGCTTCCTGGAACGCACCTGGATGCTGCAGCAGCTGCCGCCGGCCCTGCTGTTGTATGCGCTCGGCGGCTGGCCCTTCGTGATCTGGGGCGTCTGCGCGCGCATTGCGGCCGGCGTGACCGGGCACTGGCTGATCGGGTATTTCGCGCACAACCACGGCGCCATGGGGCATACCGTCGAGGGTGCCGCCGTGCAGGGGCATAACGTGGCGCTGGCCTCGCTGCTGACGATGGGCGAGTCCTGGCACAACAACCATCACGCCTATCCCGGCTCGGCGAAGCTGGGGCTGTATCCGGGCGAATGGGACCCGGGCTGGTGGGTGCTGGTGCTGCTGCAACGCGCCGGGCTGGCATGGAACCTCCGGCTGCCGGCGCACTGCCCGCCGCGCGCCGAGCTGCGTGTGCATGCCGCGCTGCCTATCGCCCTGTCGCAGGCGCACAAATCGTGGCGCGCTACGGTCGGCGCCATCGCCACTGCCAGCCGCCAGCTGCTCGCGCGGCGCGGCCAGCTGGTGCTGGAAGGGCCGTTCGTCTTGCTTTCCGAACGGGCCGCCCGCTGCCTGGCCGGCGCCGGGGTTCAAGCGCAGCGCACGCCCTTGCGCTCCCGGCTGTCGTTCGAGCACGGCGGCCAGACGGTGCGTGGCCTGCCTGCCCTCCTGATCGCGGTCGGCACGCGCAACGCGTTCACGGCCGCCGCCGCGCTGGTGCTGCTGCCACTGGCCACCCTGTGCGAACTGGCGCGCAGCCAGGTCGACGCCTGACGTCCTTGGTTGATATCAGAACAAGGGCGGTTGCGACGGTGGTAGTGCTGCCAGTGTGCGGTCGCCTGTCAGTTGCTGCCACACCGCCAGCTTCTGCTCGAACGTCATCGCCATATGCGCCGGCGAGCTCGATGGCAGCACCACGGTGCGGTAGCCGGCCCCCTCGAACTGCGGCGCGAACTTGCCCGACGCCTGGCCGTTGAAGCCGACGGTTTCCAGTTGCGGGCACAGCTTGTGCAGCCGTTCGAAGTCGTTCGCGGCGGGCTTGCGGATCGCGGAATCGAGGCTGCCCTCGCGCTCGCAGGCGGCCAGCACGTCCCACAAGCCGAAACGGTGCGCCAACAGGCGCGGCAGGCGTTCGTCATACGGCAGCCCATACAAATCCTCGCCGACCAGCGCGCCGACCAGTTTCCAGAACTGATTGCGTGGATGGGCGTAATACTGCTGGGCCGCGAGCGAGGCGGCGCCCGGGAAGCTGCCCAGTACCAGGATGCGGGTGTCTGGCGCGATGACGGGCGCGAGGCCCATCAATAACGGGCTGTCTTGGGAAACGGTATTCGGCATGGAAGGATTGTAGCGCCCTGCCCGCGCCGCCGCGTGCACACGAAAAAAAGCGGCAGACCGCAACCGCGGGCCGCCGCAAGGGGCAAATCATTGATTGATCGAGCTGCGCGATCAGTTACGTGCCAAGGCGTTCGCCGGCGCCGGCGCATCCCACCCACCACCCAGCGCCCGAATCAGCGCCACCGTGGTCAGCGCCCGGTCGCCGCGCAGCTGCACCGCTGTGCGCTCCACCGCCGCAAGGTTGCGCTGGGCGTCCAGCAAGTCGAGGTAGCTGGAGCGACCGGCGTCGTACAGCTTGCGCGCCAGTTCGGCCGAGCGGCGCGCCGACACCAGCGCCTCTTCCACCTGCACGCCCTGCGCATCGAGCACGCGCAGGCCGGCCAGGTTGTCCTCGACTTCGGCAAAGGCCACCAGCACGCGTTCGCGGTAGGCGCCGACCGCTTCTTCCAGCGCCGCTTCGCTGCGCGTGACGTTCGCCTTGTTGCGTCCGCCGTCGATGAGCGGCAGCGACAGCATTGCGCCCAGCACCCAGGAACGGCTGCTCCACTTGAACACCTCGGCCACCGTGCCGCCGACACCGCCGCCGGCAGCATCGATGTTCAGGGCCGGGAACATGGCGGCGCGCGCCACGCCGATGCGCGCGTTCGCCGCTTCCATGCCGCGCTGGGCCTGGGCGATGTCTGGACGGCGTTCCAGCAGCGTCGATGGCAGGCCGGCCGGAATCACCGGCATCTGCGCGGTGGCAGGCAGCGGCGCCGCACCGGCCGTGAAATCGGCCGCCGGACGGCCCAGCAGCACGGCCAGCGCGTGTTCGGTGGTGGCGCGCTGGCGTTGCAGGCCCACCGCTTCCAGGCGCGTGGTCGCCAGTTCGGTCTTCGCGCGGGTCAGATCGAATTCGCCGATGTCGCCCAGGTCGAAGCGGCGCTGGTTGACGCCCACGCTTTCCTCGCGCAGGCGCACGGTTTGCGCCAGCGTGTCCAGTTCGGCGTCCAGCGCACGCAGGCGGAACCAGCCCTGCGCGACGTCGGCCTGCAGCGACAGCAGCACCGAGCGATAGCTGGCTTCCACCGCGCCCGCATCCTGGCGCGCCGCTTCCACGTTCGACGACACGCGGCCGAACAAATCGACCTCGTAGCTGGCCGACAGGCTGGCGTTGTAGGTCGTGCGCGGCGCCACCGCACTGCCCTGCGGCAGGTTCGCTTCCAACGCGGATGGGCGGCCGCGCTGGGCGCCGAAGCCGGCGCCGACCTGCGGCATCCGGTCCGCTTCGGCGATGCCGGCAATCGCGCGCGCCTGTTTCACGCGCGCCGCGGCCACGGCCAGGCTGGCGTTGTTGCGCGCCGCTTCATCCATCAATGCGGTGAGCGCGGGGTCCTGGAAGGCCAGCCACCATTCGCCGCGCGCCTGCTGTTCTGCCGGGCGTGCCACCTGCCAGCGGCTGCCGTCGGCGGCAGTTTGTATGGCGCCTTCCTTGAAGGCCACCGGTACCGATACCTGCGGCTGCTGGAAGCTTGGGGCCGCACAGGCGCTCAACAGCAGGGCCGCCATCAGCGGTGCGATACCGCGTGCAATCATCGCCTTCATTGTGCAACTCCTTCTTCAACATGCGCGACTGGTGCACGCACCACCGCAGGCTTTTCGAAACGCTTGGCCAGCGTGCGCAGCAGGACATAGAACACCGGCGTCAGGAACAGGCCGAAGAAGGTCACGCCCAGCATGCCGGCGAACACCGCCACGCCCATCGCATGGCGCATCTCGGCGCCGGCGCCGCTCGAGAACACCAGGGGCACCACGCCCATGATGAAGGCGATCGACGTCATCAAAATCGGACGCAGGCGCAGGCGGCAAGCCTCCAGCGCGGCATCGACGATGCTGCGGCCGTGGTGTTCCAGCTCGCGGGCAAACTCCACGATCAGGATCGCGTTCTTCGAGGCCAATCCCACCAGCACGAACAGCGCGATCTGGATGAAGATGTTGTTGTCGCCGCCGGTCAGCTTCACGCCCACCAGGGCGCACAGGATCGACATCGGCACGATCAGGATCACCGCCAGCGGCAGGGTCCAGCTTTCGTACTGGGCAGCCAGCACCAGGAACACCAGCAGCACGCACAGCGGGAAGACGTAGATCATGGTGTTCCCCGACAGGATGTCCTGGTAGGTCAGGTCGGTCCATTCATAGGCGATCCCCTTCGGCAGCGTCTCTTTTGCGATCTGCTCGAAGATGGCTTGCGCCTGGCCCGACGACACGCCCGCGGCCGGGCCGCCGTTCATGTCGGCCGACACGTAGGCGTTGTAGCGCTGCACGCGGTCCGGGCCGTAGCTGTCCTTTACCTGCATCAGCGACGACAGCGGAATCATCTCGCCGCTGTTGCTGCGCACCTTGAGTTGGGCGATCTGCTCGGGCTGGGAGCGGAACTGGGCGTCGGCCTGCACGCGCACCTGGTAGGTGCGGCCGAACTGATTAAAATCGTTCACGTACAGCGAGCCGAGGTTCACCTGCAAGGTCTGGTAGATGGTCTGCAGCGGCACGCCGAGCTGCTTGGCTTTCACGCGATCCACGTCTGCGAACAGCTGCGGCACGTTGATCTGGTAGCTCGAGAACACGCCCTGCAAACGCGGGTCGGCCCAGGCCTTGGCCTGCATCGCCTGCGTTGCCTTGTACAGCGCGTCGTAACCCAGGTTGCCGCGGTCTTCCAGCATCATCTTGAAGCCGCCGGTGGTGCCCAGGCCGTTCACCGGAGGCGGCGGCAGCACCATGACAAAGGCGTCTTCCACCGCGCCCATGCGCTTGTTGATCTCGGCGGCGATGCCTTCGGCCGACTGCGCCTTGCCCTTGCGCTCATTGAAAGGCTTCAGGCTGAAGAAGGCGATGCCCGAGTTCGGCGCGTTGGTGAAGCCGTTGATCGACAGGCCGGGGAAGGCGATCGACGATTCCACGCCCGGGATCTCGGCCGCAATCGCCGACATCTTGCGGATCACGGCATCAGTACGGTCGAGCGAGGCGGCGTCGGGCAGCTGGGCGAAGCCGATCAGGTAGGCCTTGTCCTGCTGCGGCACGAAGCCCGGCGGCACCACCTTGAACATGAAGACGGCGGCGATGCCGAGCACCGCATACACGCCCAGCGACAGGGTCTTGCGGCGCAGGACGCCCTTCACGCCGCCTTCGTAATTGTGCGAAGCGCGGCCGAAGAAGCGGTTGAAGGCGGCGAAGAAGCGGCCGAAGACGGCGTCCATCATGCGCGTCAGGCGGTCCTTCGGTGCGTCGTGGGCTTTCAGCAGTGCCGCCGACAGCGCTGGCGCCAGCGTCAGCGAGGCAAAGGCCGAGATCACGGTGGAAATCGCGATCGTCAGTGCGAACTGGCGGTAGAACTGGCCGGTGAGGCCGGCAACGAAGGCGATCGGCACGAACACGGCGCACAGCACCAGGGCAATCGCGATGATCGGGCCGCTCACTTCGCGCATCGCCTGGATCGTCGCATCGTGCGGCGTCAGGCCATTCGTGATGTTGCGCTCGACGTTTTCCACGACCACGATGGCGTCGTCGACCACGATGCCGATGGCCAGCACGAGACCAAACAAGGACAGCGTGTTGATCGAGAAGCCGAACATCAGCATCACGGCAAAGGTGCCCACCACCGATACCGGCACGGCCAGCAGCGGGATGATGGACGCACGCCAGCTTTGCAGGAACACGATCACCACCAGGGCGACCAGGATCACCGCTTCGAGCAGGGTGTGGATCACGGAGTCGATCGACTCGCGCACGAATTGGGTCGGGTCGTACACAATGCTGTATTCGACGCCTTCCGGAAAATCTTTCGACAGCTCGGCCATGGCCGCGCGCACATCCGTCGACAGCTGCAGGGCGTTGGCGTTCGGCGCCTCGAAGATCGGGATCGCGACCGCCGATTTATTGTCGAGCAGCGCGCGCAGCGCATACGAATTCGAGCCCATCTCCAGGCGCGCCACGTCCTTCAGCAAGGTCGTCGCGCCGTCGGCGTTCGTCTTGACGACGATGTTGCCGAATTCCTCGACGCTGGCCAGGCGGCCCTGGGTGTTCACGGTCAGCTGGAAGTCGGCATCCTTGCTCGGTCCCTGGCCGATGACGCCGGCCGCAACCTGCACGTTCTGCTCGCGGATTGCATCGACCACGTCGCCGGCCACCAGGCCGCGCGCTGCCACCTTTTGCGGATCGAGCCAGACGCGCATCGCGTAGTCGCCCGAGCCGAACAGCTGCACTTCGCCCATGCCGTGGATGCGCGCCAGGCGGTCCTTGACGTTCAGGGTCGCGTAGTTGCGCAGATACAGGTCGTCGTAGCGGCCGTCCGGGGATTTCAGGTGCACCACCATCGTCAGGTTGGGCGAGCTTTTCACGGTGGTGACGCCGATCTGGCGCACCTCCTCGGGCAGGCGCGGCAGCGCGCGCTGGACGCGGTTCTGCACCTGGGTCTCGGCCTGCTCGACGTTCGTGCCGATGGCGAAGGTAATCGTCAGCATCAGCGCACCGTCCGAGGTGTTTTGCGAGGACATGTAGAGCATGTTCTCGACGCCGTTGATCTGTTCTTCCAGCGGCGCGGCCACGGTTTCGGCGATGACCTTCGGGTTCGCGCCAGGGTACTGGGCGCGCACCACCACCGAAGGCGGCACCACGTCCGGGTACTCGGACACCGGCAGCTGCAGGATCGAGATCAGGCCGCCGACGAAGACCAGCACCGACAGCACGATGGCGAAGATCGGCTTGTCGACAAAGAAGCGGGAGATGTTCATGGTCTTATTCCTTCACGGCCGCATTCGATGCCAGCGCCACCGGCGCCGCGTCCATCGCCACCAGCTGCGCCGCGATCGGCGCGCCTGGGCGCACGCGCTGCAGGCCGTTCACGACGATCTTCTCGCCGCTTTTCAGGCCAGTGCGCACCACGCGCAGGCCGCCCACGGTGGGGCCGAGCGTGACCGGGCGGTATTCGGCCTTGTTGTCGGCGCCGACCACGAACACATACTTGCGGCTCTGGTCCGTGGCCACGGCGCGGTCGCTGATCAGGACAGCGTTGCGGCTGTCGGCGGCGCCCAGCTGGATGCGCGCGAACAGGCCGGGCGCCAGCTTGCGCTCGGTGTTGTCAAACGTGGCGCGCATGCGCACGCTGCCGGTACGGGCGTCTAACTGGTTATCGACGAATTCGAGCTTGCCTTCGTGCGGGAAGCCGTCTTCGTTGGCCAGGCCCACGCGCACGCCGACCGGCGCGCCACCCTGGGCCTTGGCGCCGACGCGCAGATAGGTTTCCTCGTCGCCGTCGAAGCTGGCGTAGATGCGGTCCAGCGACACCACCGAGGTCAGCACCGCCGTGGCATCGACCAGGTTGCCGAGGGTGATCTCGGCTTTCGACACGCGGCCGTCGATCGGCGACACGACCTTGGTATAGGCCAGGTTCAGGCGTGCGGCGTCAAGCTGGGCTTGGGCCGCGTTGGCGTTGGCTTCGAGTTCCTTCTGGCCGGCGGCGGCTTCGTCGTATTCGCGGCGGGCGATGGCTTTGTCGGCCAGCAGGCTTTCGGCGCGCGCCAGTTCGCGTTTAGCCAGATCGAGCTTGGCGCGGGCCGAGGCAGCTGCTGCCTCCGCACGGGAAGCCTCTGCCTGATACGGACGCGGGTCGACCACGAACAGCACGTCGCCCTTCTTCACTTCGCTGCCCGGCTTGAAGTTGACAGCGGTGATGAAGCCGCTGACGCGCGAGCGGATCTCGACGCGTTCGATGGCTTCCAGGCGGCCCGAGAATTCCTGGGTTTCGGCGACCGGACGCTCCAGCACCAGCGCGGCCGAGACCGGCGGTGCGGCGGGCGCCTGGGCTTCGGCGGCCTTGCCAGCTGGTTTGCCCGTTGCATCGCCGCAGCCGGAAAGCGTGGCCGCAATCAGGCCGGCGGCCGCCAGCGCCATCGACATCGGCTGCAGGAG
This sequence comes from Massilia sp. BAP21, assembly GCF_057801335.1. Lineage (NCBI taxonomy): Bacteria > Pseudomonadati > Pseudomonadota > Betaproteobacteria > Burkholderiales > Oxalobacteraceae > Massilia > Massilia sp. BAP21. The sequence continues at coordinate 2,596,747 of NZ_CM173596.1, read as the reverse complement.
TGCGGACCATTCATGTGTGCGTTTCATGTTTACCCCTTGTTATTGTTGAGTATTAGTAATGAGTCAAATGCTTGGGCAATACCCGCCCTGCCCGACGCCGTTCTCGAACGGCGCAGGAAAATTCAGGCAAAGCGGGTCCCGCCACGCTCGGATGAGCGCGGTAGTCCGGTTCAGTAGTGGTTTAGAAGATCAGATGGATCAGGTGGCGGAAGTCATCCCGTGGCTGCCTCCCCGTCGAGGCCGGCAATGAAGGCGGCGATTTCGGTCAGGGCGCTGGCCTTGCAGGCGCAGTCGTTGCGCCCGCCCGGTTCGGTCAGCGGCGCCGGCAGCAGGCGGCGCACGGAGGCTGGCACGCCGAAGCTGTTCAGCTTGGCGCCATAGGCTTCGGCTTCGTCGCGCAAGGGATCATCCTCGGCGGACAGGATCAGGGCCGGCGGCAGATTCTTCAGCCGGCTCGATTGCAGCGGCGACGCGTACGGGTGGGTACGGTCGGCGGCATGCGGCAGGTAGCCGCGGTAGGCGGCGGCGCAATCGTCGGCCAGCGCTTCCATGTCGGGGCAGTTCGGCATTTCGCGCATCGAGCAGGTCGACAGACCCGGGTCGAGCATCGGCATCAGGAGGATCTGGCCGGCCAGTTTCGGGGCACCGCGGTCGCGCGACATCAGGGCGCAGACGGCGGCCAGGTTGGCGCCGGCCTCGATGCCGGCCACCAGCATGCGCTTGCCGTTCCAGCCGAGCTTGGTCTTGTTCTTTTTTGCCCACAGCAGCACGGCGTGGGCATCCTCGACGGCCGCGGGGAAGGGACGCACGGTGGCCAGGGTGTAGCTGGACGCCAGCACCACCTGCGCGTGGCCGCCATCGGCCAGGTGGCGCAGGAAGACATCGGAGTCGTCCAGCTTGTCTTCGACGAAACCGCCGCCGTGGAAGAACACGATCAGTGTGTCGCGCTTGGCCGCCGGACCGGCGCTGTACAGGCGCGCCTTCAGCGGCCCCTGTTCGCCGGCAACGGCGAGTTCCTTGACGCGCACGTCGTCGGCCTTGCCTGCCAGGCCGGTCTCGAAGGGCGCGTTCATGGCGCCACCTGCGCAGCAACGGCCAGCAATTGTGCATTCGCAGCACGTTCGGCATGCGCCTCGGGGCAGACGGTTTCGATCACGGCATTCGACAAGGCCTGGACGCCGCGCGCCTCGACGCCGGCGGCCTGGGCATATGCGCCGCTGCCAACCATGCCCGCCATCGCCAGCGTACTTAGCGCCAGGGCGATTGTTGCGACGATGCCATCCTTGTGTGTCATGACCTGCTCCGATGTAAAAAATATGACTGTCAGTACGCACACTATAGACATCATCTACAATCTGATAAAGATGCCAATTTCGAATTGATTGTTCGGAATGGGCGAACAATAAGCGAAAAACCTGAACGATTCCTGATCGAGAGAGAAGCAAAGTGAACAAGCTGCAAGCCATGGAAGTGTTCGTGCAGGTGGTCGACACCGGCAGTTTCACGCGCGCGGCCGAGATGCTGAACATGCCCAAGGCCAGCGTGTCGACCCTGGTACAGGCGCTGGAAACGGCACTCGCGGCCAAGTTGCTGCACCGCACCACGCGGCTCGTCACCGTCACCTCGGACGGGGCCGCCTATTACGAGCGCTGCATCCGTATCCTGTCGGATGTGCGCGACGCCGAGGAGTCGCTGTCGCGCACGCGCCTCAATCCCAGTGGACGGCTACGGGTCGATTCGCCTACCGGCTTGTCGAGCGAAATCCTGATCCCGGCCCTGCCCGGCTTTTTCGAGCGCTACCCGGACATCACGCTGGAACTGGGCAGCACCGACCGCACGATCGACCTGATCGAGGAAGGCGTCGATTGCGCGGTGCGCGGCGGCCCCCTGCTCGACCCCGGCCTGATCGCGCGCCGGGTCGGCGTGGTCAACTTCCTTACCGCCGCCGCGCCGGCCTATCTGGCGCGCCACGGCACGCCCGTGCATCCGAACGATTTACTGAAGCACCGCTGCGTGAATTATTTTTCGGCCAGGAACGGCAAGGTCTACGACTGGGATTTCAACCGCGACGGCGAGCGCATCGAGATTCCCCTGCCCGGCTTGATCGCCCTGAACGATTCGAACGCCTATGTTACCGCCGGGCTGGCGGGGCTGGGGGTCATCCAGATGACCGATTACCTGTTGCTGCGCCACGTGCAGGAAGGCCGCATGGTGCAGTTGCTCCCGGACTGGAGCAGCGACCCGCTGCCGGTGCACGTGGTGTATCCGCAAAACCGCCATTTGTCGGCCAAGGTGCGCGTGTTCGTCGAATGGGTGTCGGAGCTGTTTGCGAACCATCCGCAGATGCGCCTGGGTGTGCGTCCGGGTTTCGCGGAACAGGCCCAGGCGGCGTGATTTTTTCGGCCGGGACGGGTGTAGAATTTCTACACAAAAATCAATTCAGGAGACCCTCGCCATGCGCGCCACCCCGTCCCGCGACATCCACACCCTGCTCGACATCTACAGCGAAAGCCACCGCAACCCGACCAATGAACTGATCCATTTCGTGTGCGTGCCGGTGATCGTGTTCTCGCTGCTCGGCATTTTGTGGGCGATTCATCCGCTGGTGGCGCTGGCCGCGACGGCTGGGGCCATGTGGTACTACTTCCAGCTCTCGAAACCCTTTGCCCTGGGCATGCTGGCGATGGCGGGGATCATGCTGGCCCTGCTGGCAGCGATGCCGGCGTACGCCGTGCTGCCGCTGTCGATCGCCATCTTCGTGGTGGCCTGGATTGGCCAGTTCGTTGGGCACAAGATTGAGGGCAAGAAGCCGTCGTTCTTCGACGACCTGCGTTTCCTGCTGATCGGACCGTTGTTCGTGCTGGGCTTCCTGTACCGCAGGCTGAATCTGGCTTATTGATACCGGCTAATTAAAGCCGGCATATTGAGCTCTGGCGCCAACGCGCGCCACGCGGCGCCGACGAGGAGTAGGATTTCTGGACAGAGAAACAAGCCGGAGATCATCATGAAAAAGTCACTGCCCCTCGTTGCCATCCTCGCCGCCGGCCTGCTCGCCGGCTGCGCCACCCCGCCCCAGTCGGGCAGCGTCTACCGTTCCTACCAGGCCCAGTCCGAGCAGGTCGTGCGCATGGGCGTGGTCGAATCGGTACGCAACGTTACCATCGTTAACCCGGAATCGGGCGTCGGTACCATGGGCGGCGCGGCCCTGGGGGGCCTGGCCGGCTCGCAGATCGGCAGCGGCAACGGCTCGGCCGCGGTCGGCATCGTCGGCGCCATTGCCGGCGGGCTGATCGGGAACCGGGTCGAGGCGAATGCCAACAACCGCCCGGGTTTCGAAATCACGGTCCGGCTCGACAATGGCGAGTTGCGCGCGATTACCCAGTCGGCCGATGAATTGTTCCGTCCGGGCGAGCGTGTGCGTTTGCTGAGCAATGGTTACCAGACCCGCGTGACGCATTGATCGCGTTCCCCGCGCCGTAGGGTGGACGGCTATGCCGTCCACGCGTTCAACTAAAGCGACCTTTGCCATATTGCTTCTGTTTGTTGAACGCGTGGACGGGAGACCCGTCCACCCTACCGCTTGTCACCGTGAGCAGCCAAGGTGTTGCAGCGCCTTCAAAAACCTGCTTACTTAGGTCTTTTATTGCCAATCTATAGACGACAGGCAACAGCGAAAGCACGTATACTTTCGCGATGCCTACTCCCGTTCTGTTCGTCATCGCATCCCTGATCTGGGGTTCGACCTTCTGGGCCATCACCTTGCAGCTGGGCGACGTGCCGCCGGCCGTTTCCGTGGTCTACCGATTTGCCCTGGCTTCGGCCACGCTGTTCTTCATTTGCCTGATCCGCGGCCACAAGCTGCAGCTGCCATGGCGCACCCAGAAATGGATGATGCTGCAGGGCGCCGCCACCTTTGGCCTGTCCTATATCTGCACTTACCAGGCTGAAGAAGTCGTGGTCTCGGGCCTGGTGGCGGTGCTGTTCGCGCTGATGGTGTTCTGGACGCCGCTCCTGGGCCGCGTCTTCCACGGCACGCCGATCGCGCCGCGCACCTGGGGTGCGGGCGCGGTGGCCACCGCCGGCGTGGCCCTGCTGTTCTGGCACTCGATCAGCCAGGCCTGGCAGGATCTGCAGCTGGGCGGCAGCGGCCACTTCCTGCTGGGCGTGGTGCTGGCCCTGGCGGCAACGATTGCCAGCTCGGCCGGCAGCATCGTGGTGAGCAAGGTGCGCGAACAATCGACCAACGTGATGCTGACCACGGCCTGGTCCATGCTCTGGGGCACGCTGCTGGTGGTGTTCTACGTGCTGCTTACCGGCCAGCGCTTCGTGGCGCCGCCGAGCCTGTCGTACACGCTGGGCCTGTTCTACCTGGCCCTGTTCGGCTCGGTGATCGCCTTCCTCGCCTACTTCACGCTGATCGCCCGCATCGGGCCGCAAAAGGCGGTGTACATCGGCGTGATCACGCCGGTGCTGTCGGTGCTGCTGTCGATCAAGCTCGAACACTACCGTCCCGGTCCCGTCGAATTCTTCGGCATGGTCCTCTGCCTGGCCAGCGTGGCCTGGGCACTGCGTGCACCCGCAGCCAAACCAGTGCAAAATGATCTTTTGAACAACGCAATCGAAACCCCATGACATCTTCCACACACTTTTCCATCCGCCCCGCCGAGCCGGCCGACGTTACCGACATCCATTCGATGATCGTCGAGCTGGCCGTGTTCGAGAAACTCGAACACATGGTGGTTGCCACCGAGGAGCTGCTGCACGAAGGCCTGTTCGGTACCAGACCGGCCTGCGAAGCCATCGTCGGCGAGGAAAACGGCGAAGTCGTGGCCTTTGCCCTGTTCTTCCATAACTTCTCGACCTTCCTCACGAAGAAGGGCCTGTACCTGGAAGATTTGTACGTGCGCCAATCGCATCGCGGCAAGGGCTACGGCACCCAGCTGCTCGCGCGCTTGGCCCAGCTGGCCGTGGAGCGCAACTGCGGCCGCTTCGAGTGGTCGGTGCTGGACTGGAACGAGCCGGCCATCGGCTTCTACCAAACCATGGGCGCCGAGATCTTGCCCGAGTGGCGCATCTGCCGCGTGACCGGCGAAGCGCTCGATCACCTGGCGCGGCGCGGGCTCTGATTCGGCGGCCGGCAAGCTGGCGCAGAAACGCCGCATCCCAAACTGGCAAGAAAAAGCCCACGGGACCTTGTAGCGCCGTGGGCGAACCCATTTTTTAGGATGGGGAGGGGAGAGTGGGAATCAACGGTTTCAATATATCCGCCTGACGCCGCTGACTATGGTTGTTCTTACAATTGCTTACCTCTCTTACGGATTCTCTTGAGCTTAATAATTACCGAGCTGGGAATGCGCGATTTGAGAAGCCTCAAGCATTGTGGTGGGCTGTGGCACGATTGAGTTATCACAAACGCAACGGATAGGCGAAGTCGACAATGTGCTCTTCCACGGAGGGAGAGAACCATGAAACTCAGCCTCAAACGGATCAAATCGCGGATCTACAAGGCGTGGCTGCGTTCACGTCTCGACAATTACTCGCGCAGCCTGCATGCCATCGAGGTGCAACGGGCGAATGATTTTCATGCCGAGCGGATGTTGCATCGAGCGGTGTCGTCGACGAAGGCGAAGTTGCAGTCGTTGTGAAGTGTTTCGAATGATCGAATGGTGTACCGCGTGGACTCAGGAGTCCACCCTACGTAAAACCCGGTTTGTAGGGTGGGCCGGGCCGCGCAAGGCTCTTGAGCCCACGCGGTGCGGAGTGTCCAGACACAGAACTCGGTCAGAAGACGTGCTCGTGAACCACTCTTTATGTTGAGGCCTCAAAACCCCGCCGGCAGCCCCACATCCCGCTCGCGCATCACGCCGCCGTTCACCACGGCCTGGCAAGGATTGAAGCCGATCGAATACGCCAGCTCCGACGGCCGCGCGATATCCCACAGCGCAAAGTCGGCCCGCTTGCCGACTTCCAGTGTCCCGATGCGGTCGTGCATGCCCAGCGCACGCGCCGCGTGCACGGTCGCGCCCTGCAAGGCTTCACGTGGCGTCAGGCGCCACATGGTACAGGCCATGTTCATCGCCAGCAGAAGCGAACTCATCGGCGAGGTGCCCGGGTTGCAGTCGGTCGCCACCGCCAGCGGCACGCCGGCGGCGCGCAGTTCGGCGATGGGCGGCATGCGCGTCTCGCGCAGGAAGTACCAGGCGCCCGGCAGCAGCACCGCCACCGTGCCGGCCGCCGCCATGGCGGCAATCCCAGCCGGGGTCAAATGCTCCAGGTGATCCGCGGATAAACCACGGTAGCGCGCCACCAGTTCCGCCCCGCGCTGCTCGGAAAGTTGTTCCGCATGCAGCTTGACCGGTAGATTCAGGCGCTTGGCGGCATTGAACACGCGCTCGGTCTGGTCGTAGGTAAAGCCGATGTGCTCGCAGAAGGCGTCGACCGCGTCGACCAGCCCTTCCTTGGCCAGCAGCGGCAACATGCGTTCGGTCACTTCGGCGATGTAATCGTCGGCACGGTCGGCGAATTCCGGCGGCAGCGCATGCGCGCCCAAAAACGTGGTCCGCACGCACACCGGCAAAATTTCGCCCAGGCGCCGCGCCGCGCGCAGCAAATTCGCTTCGCCCGTCATGTTCAGGCCATAGCCGGACTTGATCTCGAGCGTGGTCACGCCCTCGGCCAGCAGTTGCGACACGCGCGGCGCGCTGACGCGGATCAGGTCCTCGACGCTGGCGGCGCGGGTGGCGCGCACCGTGGACATGATGCCGCCGCCATTCCTGGCGATGTCTTCGTAGCTGGCGCCTTCCAGGCGCGCTTCCCATTCGTCGGCACGGTTGCCGGCGTGGACGATGTGGGTGTGGCAGTCGATCAGGCCGGGCGTCAGCCAGGCGCCGTCGCAGTCGTGGATGACGGCCGCGCGCGGGGCGTCGCGGCGTGCGCCGACCCAGGCGATGCGCCCGTGGTGCACGGCAATCGCGCCATCCATGATTTCGCCATAGCCGCCGACCATGGTGGCCAAATTCACGTTCGCAAATACCGCATCGACCCGCGGATTGCTGCGTTCACTCATCTTCGTCCTCGTTGTAATAGAAAATATCGACGATGAAGATCGTCGCCTGCGTGGTTTCGAGCGACCACACGGTACCGGGGTCGAACATCACCGCGTCATAGCGTACCAGCCCGATGCGTTCGGCGTCGCTGGCGATCTCCAGGCTCTCGCCCTCGGCCAGGAACAGCACCGTCAAGTCGGCGCGCGCCACGAACGTCGATTTACCGGACAGGCGGCGCCGCCCGAACTGGTGGTAACAGCAATCGCTGCGCGTCATCACATTGAAGTCGGTGGTCGGCCCGCGGTTCAGCTTGGCCACCACCTGCGATTCGCCGTCGAACGCCAGCACCGGGCCGGACTCGCACAGGATCACGCGCTCGGAACCGTCGATGTCGAGCGTCATGCCATGACCGTCGACCAGCGCCAGCGTGCGATCCACGCCGGGGAAGCTGGAGAACGGGCCGTCCTCGGCGATGGTCGCCAGGCTCACGCGCCACTCGAAGTTCTCGAGATTGGCTTCGGGCGGGCCGACTGCGATGGTGGTCGTGCTGCCGCCGCCGTTTTTCCAGGGCAGCGCCGACAGGCCGGCAAAGGGAATCAGGATGTTCATGCTCTTACCTCGCGCAACTGGTTGATCGCCTGCCGGTAGCGGCGCGCGATGGTGTCCTGGGCCATGTGGCGCCCGCCCTGCACGACCCAGCGCCCGCCGGCCAGCACGTCGCGCACCAGGTTGTCGTTGCCGCAAAAGACCAGGCGGCCCATCACGTCAGCCTCGAGCGCGCCTTCCAGGTTCGGATGCGCGCTGTCGAGCACCAGCAGGTCGGCGCGCCGGCCCGCCTCCAAGGCGCCCACGGCACGCCCGGCCGCCTGTGCGCCACCGGCCAGCGCATCCTGCCACAAGTTGAGCGCAACGTCGCGCCGCGTTGAACTCGCGACAACGTTGCGGCGCAGATGAGCCAGGCGCTGGCCATACTCGAGCCAGCGCAATTCCTCAACCGGGCTCTGCGACACATGGCTGTCGCTGCCGATGCCCCAGCGTCCGCCCAGCGCCAGGTAATCCCCGAGCGGGAACAGGCCGTCGCCCAGGTTGGCCTCGGTGGTCGGGCAGATGCCGGCCACCGCACCGCTGCCCGCCAGCGCCCTCACCTCTTCCTCGTTCAGGTGAGTGGCATGCACCAGGCACCAGCGTTCGTCGATGCCGATGTTCTCCAGCAGGTACTCGACCGGACGCCAGCCACTGAACGCCAGGCTCTGCTCGACTTCGCCCTGCTGCTCGGCGATGTGGATGTGCAGCGGGCGCTCCTTCGGCAGCGCCGCCGCCAGTTCGCGGATCTGCTCGATGCCGGCCGCGCGCAGCGAATGCGGCGCCGCGCCCACTTCCAGCTGGCTTGACCTCAGCGGCCCCAATGCCTCGACGATGCGCAGCACGGTGTCGACGTCGGTGCGGAAGCGCCTTTGTTCCGGCTTCAGGAGCTGCTCGCCGAAGCCGCTGTGGCTGTACAGGACCGGCAGCAGGGTCAGGCCGATGCCGGATTGCTGGCCGGCCGCGGCGATGCGCTCGGCCATCTCGGCCGGCCGCGCGTACAGCTCGCCGGCTGGATCGCGCTGGATGTAGTGGAACTCGCACAGCGAGGTGTAGCCGTGGCGCAGGCATTCCGAGAACAGCTGGGCGGCAATGGCCTCGGCCTGCTCGGGCGTGATGTTGGCGGCGAAGCGGTACATCAGTTCGCGCCAGGTCCAGAAGCTGTCCGGGCCGTCGCCGGCGTGCTCGGTCAGGCCGCCGAGCGCGCGCTGGAAGGCGTGCGAGTGCAGGTTGGCCATGCCCGGCACCACGTAGTCGGCGCGCGGCACGCCGATCGGCGGACGCGCATCGGCCTGCACCCGCGTAAGGGCGCCGCGTGCATCCCATTCGATCAGCACGTCGCCGCGCCAGCCTTCCGGCAGCAACGCGTGGCGCGCGAATAAAGCATTCATGACTGCACCCAGGCCAGCGCGGCTTCCATCATCTCGGCCAGCAAGGGCTGGACCTCGGCCGCTACCTCCGGACGGTACTCGAAAGGCGGCGCCTCGTTCATGTACAGGCACTGGCACATCTCGAGCTGGATCGCGTGCACGCCCTCGTGCGGCTGGCCATAGAAGCGCGTGATGTGGCCGCCCTTGAAGCGGCCATTCACGGCGATGCTGAAGCGGTCCTGGGCGCGGGCCACGCCGACCACGGCCTGCTCCAGCCCCGGATCGCAGGATTTTCCTTCCGCTGTGCCGAAATTCAGGTCCGGCAGGCGGCCTTCGAAGAAGCGCGGCACGACCGAGGCGATCGAGTGCGCATCCCAGAGTACTACCTTGCCGTGCAGCGCCAGCAGGCGCGCCAGTTCCGCGCGCAGCTGGTTGTGGTAGGGGCGCCAGTAGCGCTCGAGGCGGCGCTGGACTTCGGCGGCGTCCGGCAGCTTGCCCTCCTGGTACAGGCTTTCGCGCCCGAAGGTGTCGACCGGGCACAGGCCGGTGGTGTCCAGCCCCGGGTACAGGTTCGTGTTTTCCGGCGGCCGGTTCAGGTCGATGGCATAGCGCGACCAGCGCGCAGCCAGGGTCGAGATGCCGAGGCGGTCGGCCGCCTCGTACAGCTCGGCCAGGTGCCAGTCGGTGTCGGCCGTCGCCAGCGCGCAGGGCGCCATCGTGGCGGCGACTTCGTCGGGAATGTCGGTGCCCACGTGGGGCATCGACAGCAGCATCGGCGCAGTACCTGCCTTGAACCGGAAATCCATCACCTCTCCTCTAGCGGTTGAATTAGGGATGCAGAACTGCGAACAGCTCCTTGCATGATGCGGACAGCGCGCCTTCGACCACCATGCGGCGCGCGGCCTCGATGTCGGGTGCGAAGAAGCGGTCGGCATCATAGGGCGCCACCTGCGCGCGCAGCTGGGCATGCACGTGCTCCAGGTGCCTTGATGTCGCCAGCGGGCGATGGAACTCGATGCCCTGCCCTGCCGCCAGCAATTCGATACCGACAATCACAGCCGTATTGTGCGCCATCTGGTCCAATCGGCGCGCCGCGAAGGTGGCCATGCTGACATGGTCTTCCTGGTTGGCCGAGGTCGGCAAGCTGTCGACACTGGCAGGATGGGCCAGCGACTTGTTCTCCGACGCCAGCGCGGCAGCCGTTACGTGGGCGATCATGAAGCCCGAGTTCAGGCCCGGCTCGCGCACCAGGAAGGCCGGCAGGCCGGACAGATTCGCGTCGATCAGCAGCGCGATGCGACGTTCGGCCAGGGCGCCGACTTCGGCAATGGCGAGGGCCAGGGTGTCGGCGGCAAAGGCGACCGGCTCGGCGTGGAAGTTACCGCCGGAGAGGATGTCGCCACACGAGGCGACATCCGGCGCCACAAACAGCAGCGGATTGTCGGTAACGGCATTCGCCTCGATCAGCAGGGTGCGGCCGGCGTTGGCCACCAGGTCCATCACCGCGCCCATGACTTGCGGCTGGCAGCGCAGGCTGTAGGGGTCCTGCACGCGCTCGTCGCCCACCAGGTGCGAGGCGCGGATGGCGCTGCCGGCCATCAGTTCGCGGTAGATGGCGGCGGCGGCGATCTGCCCGGGCTGGCCGCGCACGGCGTGGATGCGTGCGTCGAACGGCGCATCGCTGCCGCGCGCCGCGTCCACCGACAGCGCGCCGGTGACCATCGCCGCTTCCACCAGGCGCTCGGCCATGAACAGGCCGTGCAGGGCCAGCGCGGTCGATACCTGGGTGCCGTTGATCAGGGCCAGGCCTTCTTTCGCGGCCAGCGTCACCGGCTCGATGCCGGCCGCGCGCAGGGCTTCGGCCGCGTCGACGATCTCGCCCTTCACGCGCACCGGGCCGACGCCGAGGATGGCCAGGGTCATGTGGGCCAGCGGCGCCAGGTCGCCCGAGGCGCCGACCGAACCCTGCGACGGAATCGCCGGCATGATGCCCGCGTTATAGATGGCGATCAGGGTGTCGATGATCAGCGGACGCACGCCGGAATAGCCGCGCGCCAGGCTGCCGATCTTGGTCAGCAGGATCAGGCGGACGACGTTGTCCGCAATGAGTTCGCCGGTGCCGACCGCATGCGACAGGATCAGGTTGCGCTGCAGCTGCGCCAGTTGCTCGTTCGGGATGTGGGCCTTGGCCAGGATGCCGAAGCCGGTGTTGATGCCGTAGGCCGAGTCGCCCTTGGCGACGATGTCGTCGACCAGCGCGGCGGATGCCGCAATCGGTGCCGCGGCGTTGGCCGACAGCGCGATCGGGAAGTGCTCGGCCCAAACGGCGCGCAAGTCGGCCAGCGTGAGGGCGCCGGGTTCCAGGGTCCAAGCTTGTTGCAGGTCTTGTGATGCGTGTTTCATGTCTTGATTACCTTACTTGATCATCGGGAGATTCAGGCCCTGGCGCTTGGCCGTCTCGATGGCGGATTCGTAGCCGGCATCGGCGTGGCGCATCACGCCCGAGCCGCTGTCGTTCACCAGCACGCGCGCCAGGCGTTTCGCCGCAGCCTCGGTGCCGTCGGCAACGATCACCACGCCCGAGTGCTGCGAGTAGCCCATGCCCACGCCGCCGCCATGGTGCAGCGACACCCAGGTGGCGCCGCCGGCCGTGTTCAGCATGGCGTTCAGCAGCGGCCAGTCCGACACGGCGTCGGTGCCGTCGCGCATGCTCTCGGTTTCGCGGTTCGGGCTGGCGACCGAGCCGGTGTCGAGGTGGTCGCGGCCGATGACGATCGGCGCCTTCAGTTCGCCCGTGCGCACCATTTCGTTGAATGCCAGGCCGGCCAGGTGGCGCTCGCCCAGGCCCAGCCAGCAGATGCGCGCCGGCAGGCCCTGGAAGGCGATGCGCTCGCGCGCCATGTCGAGCCAGCGGTGCACCTGCGCATGCTGCGGGAACAGCTCCTTGATCTTGGCGTCGGTTTTATAAATGTCTTCCGGGTCGCCGGACAGCGCCACCCAGCGGAAGGGACCACGCCCTTCGCAGAACTGCGGACGGATATAGGCCGGCACGAAGCCGGGGAAGTCGAAGGCGTTCGTCAAGCCGTCGTCGAATGCCACCTGGCGGATGTTGTTGCCGTAGTCGACCGCGTAGGCACCCAGTTCCTTGAAGTCGAGGATGGCCTGCACGTGCCTGGCGCAGGACGCCGCCGCTGCCGCTTTCAGGCGCGCGTGCTGCGCCGGGTCGCGCTGCGCCGCCTTCCATTCCTCGACCGTCCAGCCGCTCGGCAGGTAGCCGTTGATCAGGTCATGGGCCGAGGTCTGGTCGGTGACCAGGTCCGGCACCAGGCCGCCCTCGCGCGCACGGCGCACCAGTTCCGGCAGCACGTCGGCGGCATTTCCGAGCAGGCCGATCGACACGGCTTCGCGTTGTTCGGTGTGCTTCTTGATGAGGGCGATGGCCTCGTCGATGTCCTTGGCCTGCTTGTCGAGGTAGCGGGTGCGCAGGCGGAAGTCGATGCTGGTCTGCTGGCATTCGACGGTCAGCGAGACCGCGCCGGCAAAGGTGGCCGCCAGCGGTTGCGCGCCGCCCATGCCGCCCAGGCCGGCGGTGAGGATCCAGCGGCCGCCCCAGTCGCCATTGAAGTGCTGGCGGCCGGCTTCGGCAAAGGTTTCGTAGGTGCCTTGCACGATGCCCTGGGTGCCGATGTAGATCCAGCTGCCGGCCGTCATCTGGCCGTACATGAACAAGCCCTTGCGGTCGAGTTCATTGAAATGCTCCCAGTTGGCCCACTTCGGCACCAGGTTCGAGTTGGCCAGCAGCACGCGCGGGGCGTTTTCGTGGGTCTGGAACACGCCGACCGGTTTGCCGGACTGGATGAGCAGGGTCTGGTCGTCTTCCAGCTCGCGCAGGGAGGCGAGGATCTGGTCGTAGCATTCCCAGTTGCGCGCCGCGCGACCGATGCCGCCGTAGACCACCAGGCGCTGCGGGTCCTCGGCCACCTCGGCATCGAGGTTGTTCTGCAGCATGCGGTAGGCGGCTTCGGTGAGCCAGCTTTTGCAGTTCAGCTCGGTGCCGCGCGGGGCGCGGATGGTGCGCGTGGGGTCGAAGCGCGGATCGGTATCGGACGGGGGCGAGGCATGGGTCATGGCAGCTCCTGGGTTGAGGATATGCTCAGAGTCTAGGTTGTCTATACAACAGCGTCAATCCGTTTTGCGCATCTTTGGCCTGGAACCTCAACCGTACGGTGGGCACTCCGTGCCCACGCGGTTACGTGCTCATCCGTATTCCGCTGCCTGGAAACATCGCTCGCTAACGTTTGCGATAAACGTAACGCCAACAATGCGCTGTTTGAACCGCCAACAATGATCATCGTTCCGCGTGGGCACGGGGTGCCCACCCTACGATTCGTGGCTCCGATTACTGCTTCTGGTACACCTGCTTCCCACCCACCCAGGTCTGCAGCACGCCGGTCTTATAAATATCGTAGGTCGACACCTTGAACAAATCCTGGTCCACCACGATGAAGTCGGCCCACTTGCCCGGCTCCAGCGAGCCTAAGCTGTTTTCCGCGTGGCCCGCATAGGCTGCGTCAAGCGTGAAGCAGCGGAAGGCTTCCTTCAGCGACATCGCCTGGTTCGGATACCAGCCGGCAATTGGCTGGCCCGACGCATCCTGGCGCGTCACCGCTGCATGGATGCCAAAGAAGGGATTTGGCGACTCCACCGGGAAGTCCGACCCGCAGGCGATACGCGAACCCTGGTGCAGGAAGCTGCGCCACGCATACGCCCCCTTGATCCGCTCATGCCCGACGCGCGTTTCCGCCATGTTCTTGTCCGAGGTGGCGTGGGTCGGCTGCATCGACGGAATGATGCCAAGCGTCTTGAAGCGCACGATGTCGGCCTGCGTGACGACCTGGGCGTGCTCGATGCGGTGGCGCTGGGCCGCGCTCTTGGTCGCTGCCAGTTCCTTCTGGTAGATGTCGAGGATCTGGTGGTTGCCGGCGTCGCCGATGGCGTGCACGTTGACCTGGTAGCCGCGCGCCATCGCCTTTTTCATCATGGCGTCCATCTGCGCGGTTTTATAGAACAGCAGACCGTGCGAATGCGGCTCGTCGCTGTAGGGTTTGATCAGCGCGGCGCCGCGGCTGCCCAGGGCGCCATCCGAATACAGTTTCACGGCACGCAGCGCGTACATGTCGTTGCCGTAGGTTTTCAGCGGACCGTTCTTGGCCAGCGCATCGAAGTCGCCTTCGGTGCCGCCGATCATGCCGTAGATACGCGCAGTCAGTTTCCCTTGATCGGCGTAGGCGCGGTACAAACGGTCTTCCGCCACGCCCAGGCCGGCGTCATGGGTGCTGGTGACGCCCACTTTGGCCAGCGCACCGAGCGCACGGTCCAGCACGACGCGGCCTTCGGCCTCGGTCTGCGGCGGCAACACTTTGGTCACCAGCTCCTGGGCCGCGTCGACCAGCACGCCGGTGGCTTTACCGTTCGCATCGCGCACGATCTTGCCGCCTGCCGGGTCCGGGGTTTTATCGGTGATGCCGGCCGCCGCCAGCGCGCGGCTGTTGGCCCAGCCGGCATGGCCGTCGACGCGCTCGAACCAGACCGGGCGGTCGCTGACGACCGTGTCCACATCCGCCGCGGTCGGGAAGCGGCCCAGCTTCCAGTTCTCCTGGTTCCAGCCGCGCCCGCGCAACCAGCCCTGGCCGGCATTCGCGCGGCTGTAGTCGGCGATCGCCTTCAGCGCGCCTTCGAGCGAGGTGGTTTGCGAGAGGTCGAGCTGGGTCAGCATCTGGCCCAGGCCGAACACGTGGCCGTGGGCGTCGATCAGGCCCGGCAGCAGGGTCTTGCCGCCCATGTCGACGCGGCGCGCGCCCGGCGCCTTGGCGCTGACGTCGGCAGCGCTGCCGACGGCCAGGATCTTGCCCTGGGCGTCAAAGGCGAGCGCCGTGAACTGCACCAGTTCACCCTTGCTGTCGAGCGTGTATCCGTTGGCGTTCTCGATCACCGTCTGCGCCTGTACCGACATGGCGGCGACTGCGGCAAACACGAACATGGAACACTGCTTCAGGGTGGGGCGCATGGATTCTCCGTTTTATTTAATAAATGCAAAACATGAGTGTAGCGAAGTCCCTGCCGCTTTGACACTGCCGTCGGCCGCCATCCGCCACTATTTCGTTATCATTCGCTAAACCGACTCGATCCCTCCCGCCGACATGCCTTTCAAACGCCTCGCCCTCAGCCTTTCCCTGATATGTACATGCATCCACGGCGTGCACGCCGCCGACTGGGACGCACCGCAGGACCCCTTCCCCATCTACGGCGGCAGTTACTATGTCGGCCCCCAGGGCGTGGCCTCGGTGCTGATCACCTCGCCCAAGGGGCACATCCTGATCGACGGCGGCACGCCGAAGTCGGCGGCCACCATCATCGAGCACATACGCAGGCTCGGCTTCAAGCCGGAAGAGATCAAATACATCCTGGTGTCGCACGAGCACTTCGACCATGCCGGCGGCCTGGCCCAGCTGCAGCGAGTGAGCGGCGCCACGGTAATCACCAGCGCCGCCGCCAAGCCGGTACTGGAAAGCGGCAAGCCGAACCGGGGCGACCCGCAGTTCGGCGCCCTGCCCGACATCGAGCCGGTGGAAAACGTACAGGCGGTGCGCGACGGCGACGTCGTGACCGTCGGGCCGCTGGCGGTGAAAGCCAACTACACCCCGGGCCACACCCAGGGCGGCATCACCTGGACCTGGACGGCAATCGAGCCGGCCGGCGCCATGAACATGGTCTACGCCGACAGCCTGAACGCCTTTGGCCTGAACGGTTTCCGCTACAGCGGCAATCCGCACTACCCGACCGCGCTGGCCGACATCGAACGCTCGATCGCACGCGTGGCCGCCCTGCCCTGCGACATTTTGGTGTCGGCCCACCCGGAAGCCAGCGGGCTGTTCGAGCGCCATGCGCGCCAGGCCAACGAAGGCAGCACTGCCTTCATCGACCGCGAGGCCTGCCGCCGCTATGCCGAAGCCGGGCGCCAGCGCCTGGAGAAAACGCTGACGCAGGAAGCGGCGGCGCGGTAGGGTGGATGGCTATGCCATCCACGCGTTCAACTCGCACATGCATAGCCGCAAAACCAAAAAATCAAACGTCGCTCTTTTCCCTGTCGATCAGCGCCCGCTTGCGCGCGATGCCCCAGCGGTAGCCCGACAAGCCGCCATCGTTGCGCACCACCCGGTGGCAGGGAATCGCCACCGCCACCGGATTGGCCGCGCAGGCGCCGGCCACCGCGCGCACCGCATTCGGCGACCCGATGCGCTGCGCCAGTTCGGTATAACTCACCGTCACCCCGGCCGGAATCGCGCGCAAGGCCTCCCACACGCGCTGCTGGAAAGCGGTGCCACGCACGTGGAGCGGCAAGTCCAGGCCCAGGCGCGGCGCTTCCACGAAACCGACCACCAGCGCCACCGTGCGCTCGAAACCGGCATCGGCGCCGACCAGCCGCGCCTTCGGAAAGCGGTCCTGCAGGTCGTGCACCAGGGCTTCGGGATCGTCGCCCATCAGGATCGCGCAGATGCCACGGCCGGTGCTGGCGACCAGGATCGCGCCGAGCGAACAGGCGGCCACCGCGAAACGGATCTCCTCGCCCGCGCCGCCGCTGCGAAAGCGCGCCGGCGCCATGCCCAGCATCGCATCGGCTCCCGCATAAAAGCGCGAGCTCGATTGGAAGCCGGCCGCATACAGCGCATCGGTGACCGGAGCGCCCTGGGCCAGTCCTGCGCGCACGCGCGCCGCCCGCACCGCGCCGGCATAGGCTTTCGGCGTCACCCCGGCCTGCGCCTTGAACACGCGGTGGAAGTGGAAGCGGCTCATGCCGGCGCTGGCTGCGAGCGCGTCCAGGCTGGGCTCTTCCTCGCTCGCCTCGATCAGGCGGCAGGCCGCGGCCACCAGCTGCGCCTGGCGCTCGGCCAGCGGCGGCAGGTCGGGCCGGCAGCGCAGGCAGGGCCGGAAGCCCGCGCTTTCCGCTTCCGCGCAACTGGCATGGAAGGCGACGTTCTCGCGCCGCGCCGGCCGTGCGCCGCAGGAAGGCCGGCAATACACGCCGGTGGTCCGCACCGAGTAATAGAAGACGCCGTCGGCGGCGCGCTCGCGGCGCTGCACGGCGTCCCAGCGCGCTGCGTCGCTGGCGTATTCGTAGAGAATGGTATCGGTCTTCATGGCGGCTCCTGGCGGGATTATTCGCCCTATCGTGGCACCTGCTCCACACGCGCGCACTCCAGCTCTTGCTTTCGAATTGCGATGCTAGAATCGCGGCTGTCGGCAGCCATCATTATCGCCCCACCGGAGAGCAGTTTGAACGAACAGAGCGCGCAAGCGAGTACCCCTATCTTCCAGCGTATCAAGGATTACCTTGTCGGCGAGATCGCGTCGGGCCGCTGGAAAGAAGGCGACCTCGTGCCCTCGGAGCAGGCGCTGGTGCGCCAGTTCGGGGTCTCGCGCATGACGGTCAACCGCGCCGTGCGCGAGCTGACCGCCGAACAGGTGCTGACCCGGCGCCAGGGTTCGGGCACCTACGTGGCGCCGCAAAAATACCAGGCGACCCTGGTCGAGATCCGGAATATCGCCGACGAAGTACGCGCGCGCGGCCACCGCCACCGCAGCAGCCTGCACCTGCTGGAAGCAACGCCGGCGAGCGAGGCGCTGGCCCTGCAGTTCGGCCTGGCGCCGGACGCGCCGCTGTACCACTCGCTGATCGTCCACTTCGAGAACGAGGTGCCGATCCAGCTCGAAGACCGCTGGGTGAACCCGGCCTGCGCGCCGGACTACCTGGCCCAGGACTTCAATGCCATCACGCCCAACGAACACCTGATGGCGGTCGCCCCACTGCAGGGCGCCACCTGGGCCATCGAATCGCTGGGCGCGCCGCGCGACGTGGCCGAGCTGCTGGCCATCGAGGCGAAAAGCCCGTGCCTGGTGCTCAAGCGCAAGACCACTTCGGGCGGGCGCGTGGCGTCCAGCGTCACGATGTGGCATCCCGGCAACTTGTACCAGTTCACGGGCAGCGTGGGCTGAACGCGACGCCTGGACGGATTTTTTCGGCCGGCATGTTCCGCGCATGCTGCTTCTCGACCATAATTCCTTGCCAGTCAATATTCTTCCGGAACCAGTCGTATGAGCGGTGACACCGTAGCCAGCCCAGTTCAGCCGCCGCGCGTGCTGGTGCTCGACGACGACCGTTTCATGCTGGACGTGCTCACCGACATGCTGGAACAGGTGGGCGTGCGCGAAGTGTTTGCCGAGGCCAGTACCCGCCGCGCCCTGTCCACGCTGGAAGAGCGCAATCCCGACACCCTGATCTGCGACCTGGCCCTGCCCGACATGGACGGCATCGAGTTCCTGCAGGCCGCCGCCGCGCGCGGTTTCAGTGGCCGCGTAATCTTGCTCTCGGGCATGGATGCAGGGGTGCGCGACGCCGCCGGCGAGCTGGCGCGGGTGCTCGGCCTGCGCGTCGCCGGCGCCTTCCGCAAGCCTATCGGACTGGAGCAATTGCGCTCGGCCGTGACAAGTTAAGTTTTATACAAACGCCTGAACACTTTTTAGGAAAATGCGGTATTATTCCGCCTAAATCCCCCGCCTGACGTCCTCTTGACGCCCTTCCAATATTGAGTTTGCACACATTGTCTCCACCATTGTGTTGCAACCCAGTTTTTAAAAAATCGGAAGCCGGACGAGCTCTTTCAGTCTCCAGGCGTACATTGATCCTTTGAGGAAAACATGAGCGAAAACATTAAACACATCAGCGATGCTTCTTTCGAAACCGACGTGCTCAAGTCCGAGCGCCCGGTCCTGGTCGATTTCTGGGCCGAGTGGTGCGGTCCATGCAAGATGATCGCCCCGATCCTCGAAGAAGTCGCGAAAGAATACGGCGACAAGATCACGATCGCGAAGATGGACGTCGACGCCAACCAGGCCGTGCCGGCCCAGTTCGGTATCCGTGGCATCCCGACCCTGATCCTGTTCAAGGACGGCGCCCCGGCCGCACAGAAAGTCGGCGCCATGGCCAAGGGCCAGCTGACGGCTTTCATCGACAGCAACATCTGATCGAGCGCTCACGCAAGGTTTCATCGAGCGTCTTGTTGAGCGGCGGCAGCGCGCCCGCACTGCCGCCATTAATCTGGATGGGTAGCCCGCCGATTCCGGCCGCAACCCCTGACTAACCCACGCAGTCCCCTCCCCTACCTTTACTTTCCCGTCACGGGACACCCACATAACATGCACTTATCTGAACTGAAGGCAATGCACGTCTCCGCCCTTCTGGAGATGGCAATCAGCCTCGACATCGACAACGCAGCGCGCCTGCGCAAACAAGAACTGATGTTCGCCATCCTGAAGAAGCGCGCCAAGCAGGGCGAGCAGATCTTCGGCGACGGCGCACTCGAAGTCCTGCCCGACGGCTTCGGCTTCCTGCGTTCGCCCGATGCGAGCTACATGGCCTCGACCGACGACATCTACATCTCGCCGTCGCAGATCCGCCGCTTCAACCTGCATACGGGTGACTCGATCGAAGGCGAAGTGCGCACCCCGAAAGACGGCGAGCGCTACTTCGCACTGGTAAAGGTGGACAAGGTCAACGGCGAATCGCCGGAAGCCTCGAAGCACCGCATCCTGTTTGAAAACCTGACGCCGCTGCACCCGAACGAGCCGCTGCGCCTCGAGCGCGACATGAATGGCGCCGAGAACATCACCGGCCGCATCGTCGACCTGATCTCGCCGATCGGCAAGGGCCAGCGCGGCCTGCTGGTGGCGTCGCCGAAGTCCGGCAAGTCGGTCATGCTGCAGCACATCGCGCACGCGATCACCGCGAACCACCCGGACGTGACCCTGATCGTCCTGCTGATCGACGAACGTCCTGAAGAAGTGACGGAAATGCAGCGCTCGGTGCGCGGCGAAGTCGTGGCCTCTACTTTTGATGAACCGGCCACCCGCCACGTGCAGGTTGCCGAGATGGTGCTGGAAAAAGCCAAGCGCCTGGTCGAAATGAAGAAGGACGTCGTGATCCTGCTGGACTCGATCACCCGCCTGGCGCGCGCCTACAACACCGTGATCCCGGCATCGGGCAAGGTCCTGACCGGCGGTGTCGACGCCAACGCGCTGCAGCGTCCGAAGCGTTTCTTCGGCGCGGCGCGTAACGTCGAGGAAGGCGGCTCGCTGACCATCGTCGCGACTGCCCTGATCGAAACCGGCTCGCGCATGGACGACGTGATCTACGAGGAATTCAAGGGCACCGGCAACATGGAAGTCCACCTCGAGCGCCGCCTGGCCGAGAAGCGCGTCTATCCGGCGATCAACCTGAACAAGTCGGGCACCCGCCGCGAGGAACTGCTGATCAAGCCGGACCAGCTGCAAAAGATCTGGATCCTGCGCAAGCTGCTGTACTCGATGGACGAGATCGAGGCGATGGAGTTCATCCTCGACAAGATGCGTGCGACGAAGACCAATGTGGAATTCTTCGACATGATGCGCCGCGGCGGTTAATTCCAGCCAAAAGCATCACGAAAGGCGGCTTCGGCCGCCTTTTTTATTGTCTGCAATGAAAATGCCGCAGGACTCAACCGTACGGTGGGCACTCCGTGCCCACGCGGAACGATGAGCTAACGCGACGCTCGGGCAACCATTGGCGGATGATCACATGATGCGCGTCTAAATGAGCAGCCACGGTGCATGCTTCCGCGTGGGCACGGAGTGCCCACCCTACATGTGGCTCCGGCACAGTTGCCTAGCCTCGCAAGCCGTTCTATAATCGTGGGTTCAGTATTTCCACCCCTGGCAAGTGATCGGCAATCGGGTCAAGAAGCAGCGAGACCGACGAAGTGCTGTTTGGCTACCAAACTAAACCAAGGCAAAACCATGAAGACCGATATCCATCCAGATTACCGTGAAGTCGTTTTCCACGACGTGTCGTGCGACTTCAAATTCGTGACCCGTTCGACCATCGCTACCCGCGAAACGATCACCCACGAAGGCAAGGAATACCCGCTGATCAAGATCGAGGTGTCCGCTGAATCGCACCCGTTCTACACCGGCAAGCACAAGATCGTCGACACCGCTGGCCGCGTCGAGAAGTTCCGCCAGAAGTTCGGCTCGGTCGGTTCGAAGACTTCGGTCGCGAACGGCTAAGCAGCACAGCAGTCACAATCTGTCAGGCGCTTCCAGCAAGCGCTGCGCAGGACACGAGAAGAAGCCGGTTTCCGGCTTCTTTTTTTTCGCCTTTTCTAATGCCGCTATACTAGCGCGACATTAATTTCGCATCAGACTTATCGATGAAACCAGTCCGTCTCCCCGCCGCCGCCACGCTGGCCCTGCCGCGCTGGGCGCTGTTCGCGCTCGGCATGCTGTATATCCTGCCGGGACTGATCGGCCGCGACCCGTGGAAGGATGACGCCGGTAGCTTCGGCATCATGTGGACGATGGCGCGCGGCGGCCTGCACGACTGGCTGTACCCGAACATCGCCGGCCTGGCCGTCAACGACGAAGGCCCGCTTGCCTTCTGGCTGGGCGCCATCTGCATCAAGCTGTTCGGCTGGCTGCTGGGCGACGTGCTGGCCGCGCGCGTCTCGAACATCGGCATTTTTGTGCTCGGCACCATGTCGCTCTGGTACACGGCCTTCCACCTCGGGCGCCGCCCCGAAGCCCAGCCGCTGCGCCTGGCTTTCGGCGGCCAGCCCGAACCCGACGACTATGGCCGCACCCTGGCCGATACCGCAGTGCTGGTCTACCTCGGCTCGCTCGGCCTGCTGCTGCTCAGCCACGAAACCCTGTCCGTCACCCTGCAAGGCTCGCTGATCGCCTATTTCCTGTACCGCGCCGTGCGCTACGTCGAAGGCGCCAGCGTGCGCAATGCCGTGCTGGTCGGCCTGTCGCTGGGCGCCCTGGTCCTGAGCCGCGGCCCGCTGTCGCCGGTTGCGCTGCTGATCGCGCTGTTCCTCGGCACCCGCTTCTTCCGCCTGCCACCCGCCACCTCGCTGCGCCACCTGGCGCTGGCGGCGGGCGTGGCCTTCCTGCTGAGCCTGGTGTGGATACTGCCGGCAAGCATCGTCCAGCCTTACAGCCAGTCGCCGATCCCGGACTGGCTGGCCTGGAACGCGTCCGAGCTGAGCCTGCCGAACTGGGCCTCGATCAGCGCCTTCTTCCGCGTGGGCGTCTGGTTCTTCTGGCCGGCCTGGCCGTTTGCCGGCTGGGCCATCTGGGCCTGGCGCCGCCAGCAGAACATGCTGCACATCGTGCTGCCCCTGACCTTCCTCGGCGCCCTGACCGTGGTGATCCTGTGCGACCCGACGCCGGAAAACGGCGACCTGCTCAAGCTGCTGCCGCTGCTGGCCCTGATGGCCGCCTTCGGCTTGCCGACCATGAAGCGCGGCGCCATCAACGCCATCGACTGGTTCTCGGTGATGGCGCTGACCACGCTCGCCGCCCTGATCTGGCTGTTCTGGATTGCCAAGCTCAGCGGCTGGCCGGCCAAGCTGGCGCACAACGCCCTGAAACTGGTGCCGGGCTTCAAGCCGGAATTCGGCATCGTCTCCTTCCTGGTGGCGGCCAGCGTAACGATCGGCTGGATCCTGCTGGTGCGCTGGCGCGTATCGCGCCAACCGGCCGTGCTGTGGCGCGCCGTGGTGCTGTCGTCGAGCGGCCTGATCCTGCTCTGGGTGCTCCTGATGACCCTGTTCCTGCCGGACCTGAACTACCGCCGCAGCTACGCCGGCGTGGCCCAGGCGATTGCCGCCAAGCTGCCGCCTGGCGCCAACTGCATCGACACGAACGTCGGCTCGGCCCAGCGCGCTTCGTTCGCCTACTTCGGCCGCCTGCCGTTTGCCGGCATGGAAGGCGGACAATGCGATTACGTGCTGCTGCAGGACAGCATCAAGACGCGCGACACGTCCGGCGACGAGGCGGACAACGAAGCCAACGCCAAGGCCAAGGCAAAGCGCGCCCTGTCGCGCCGCTGGGCCACGAGCGGCGCCACGCTGCTGTGGGAAGGCCGCCGCGCCTCGGACCGCGACGAGCGCTTCCGCCTGTACCGCCGCCGCTGAGCCGCCGCCGCTGAAAGCAGGCGCCCCGCGTTTCGAAACCGCCCTCCGGGATCACCCGCAGGGCGGTTTTTCCATGTCGCCTTGCTGCCTGCGCCTGCGTGCCAGCGCCCCCGCCGCCAACCCCGCCAGCAGCAGCGCAAAGGCCGGCGCTTCCGGCACCGGCGACACCGCCAGGTCGGCCCCGAAGCTGCCGCCGCCGCTGCCCAGCACCCGCCCGTCGATCCGCACCGCGTAGGCCCCGGTCGGCAAGTCGTAGGCCGCCAGCGACCAGGAATCCGGGGCTTCGTCGCCGAAACCGGTCCCGTCGATGCCGGCCACGACCGGGCCAATGACCGCCAGGGTAGCCGGATCGTAGCGGTACAGGCTGAGGGCGACGATGTCGAGGTCCTTGCCCAGCGGCGAATTCAGGAACGAGGACGTCACCGAGGCCGCCGCATCGAAAGGCAGGCCGCTGACGCTGAAGGTGAACAGCTCGGTAAAGTCGCGGCCGGATTCGGCGGCCGTGAAACCGTCGCCGAACCAGGCATTGAAGCCGCCGGCGCCATCGCTGATGGCGGCAACGGGCGTGCTGCGCGCAATGGTCTGCGCAGCGGCCTGGGGAGCGGCGCACACGGCGCCTGCCAGCAAGGCGGAGAACACCAGGGAGGTCTTGTTCATATCGTTTCCATTAGCAATGGTCGTCGACGCGGCGCAAGGGAATGCCCGCGCCGCCACATCATGCTTTGAGTGGCTGTCCGGGCCGGACGTTTGCTTTTGAACGTCCCCCTCCTTGAGTCAGCTCAATCCGGGACCATATACGGGGCAGACAATGGCAGGCAGTGCCATCGCCATCCGGCGTTCGCACCATGGAGGAAACAACATGAAAAGCGTAATGTTTTCTGAAGTCATGCCTGCGCAGCGGGGCGCCGGCCTCCTGGGCAAGCTCTCCCCGCTTACGGCCTACGGCCTGACGCTGGCCATCGGCATGCCGCTGCTAGTCGTCGCCATGCACCTGTTCGACCCCAGCGCGCCCCTGGCCTACATCGTGCTGCCGGTACTCGCCGGCCTGGCCCTGCCCCTGTGCGCACATGCCCCGGGGCGCCTGGAAGTCAGCACCCGCTTCGACGCCTGCCACATGGCCAGCACCCTCGACGCCACCCTCGATGCGCTCGGCTACGCGCGCAGCGAAGCCAGCCCCGGCCTGCTGCGTTATGTGAAGACCGCGCAGCCGAGCTGGCGCAACCGGGGGCACAACGTGAATGTCCGGGTGCATGCCCATGCGCTGGAAGTGATCGGTCCGGTGCCGGTGTTGCGCGCGCTGCAGAAGGCGCTGGCCGGCTAGCCTCCCGTTCGCGGCCTCTGCTGTAAACTGGTCAGCACCGGAACTGGTGTGCTAATATGCGGCCTCGTTGTGTGCAAGGCCTCTGTGGCGGAATTGGTAGACGCACTTGACTCAAAATCAAGCGCCGTAAGGCGTGCCGGTTCGATTCCGGCCGGAGGCACCAAAAGCATGGCACACACCGTCTTATCTCAGCTCAAAACCCGCATCCTCACTAAGGAGAGCGGGTTTTTTGTTGTCTCGCTTCATCTCATCAGGCTTCGGCCCATCGCACATAGATACCGTCATTTTTGGCGGTATCTCCAAATACCGATGAACAGATACCGTCACGATGAGAGAGAGCATGAGCTTAACGGATACCTTTGTCCGACAGGTTAAACAAACTAAACCTGGCGGAGATAAACACAGCGACGGGCAAGGCATGTACTTGCTCGTCAACGCCGCCGGCAAATACTGGCGCTTCGACTACCGCTTCCTCGGGAAGCGTAAGACATTGGCCTTGGGCGTCTACCCCGACGTCAGTTTGGCCAAGGCCCGTGCTCGACGCCAAGAGGCACGCGAACTGCTCGCAGACGGCATTGATCCAGGCGCCGCCAAGCGCGACGCTAAGAATGCCAAACTGATCGCCGCAGAACACACTTTCGAGGCGGTGGCCCGTCGCTGGCTTGAGAAGACTAAGCCCGAACGCGCCGCGACGACGCAGGAAAAGGTACAGAACTGGCTGGCCAAGGACCTCTTCCCTACCATCGGGTCGCTGCCCATCTCCACCATCAAGCCTCGCGATGTATTGGTCGCGGTCCAAAGGATCGAGGCGCGCGGCGCCAATGAATCCGCGCATCGCGTCAAATCACTATGCGGGCAAGTGTTTCGCTTCGCGGTGGCCACAGGCTTGGCGGAGCGCGATGTAACCGCCGACCTCAAAGGCGCGCTGGCATCGGTGAAGGCAAACCACTTCGCTGCGATTACAGAACCACATGAGGTAGCCAAGCTGCTCAAGGCAATCCATGGCTATAGCGGCCATCCCTATGCTGCTGCCGCGCTGAAACTGGCGCCGCTGGTGTTCGTTCGCCCCGGAGAGCTGCGCAGCGCGGAGTGGATCGAGATCGATCTGGACACCGCCGAGTGGCGCATCCCTGGGCACAAAATGAAGATGCGGAATGATCACATCGTCCCGCTGTCCACGCAAGCCGTGGAGATTCTGCGCGCTATGCATCGCATGACAGGCCACGGCAAGTATGTTTTTCCGAGTATCCGCACCGGAGACCGCTGCATGAGCGAAAACACGATCAATGCGGCTTTGCGCGGTCTCGGCTTCGGGAAGGAGGTCATGACCGGCCACGGCTTCCGTGCCATGGCTCGCACCATTCTCGACGAGGTACTTGAAGAGCGCGTGGACTACATCGAACATCAACTCGCGCATACCGTCAAGGATGCGAACGGGCGGGCGTACAACCGCACTGCCCACCTGCCCGCCCGGCGCTTAATGATGCAGCGTTGGGCAGACTACCTGGATGCGCTTCGTGGCGACACTAACCTGTCCGGCTGAAGTACCTACCAACATGTTGAAGGATTAGCAAATGGCGCATTCTCCAAAGAAGGGCCGTAAGGCGACGCAAAGAGCACGAGCCAGCGCGGCGAAACTCGTCGCGGCCTATGGGCCGACCACGGGTAACCTGGCGTCTGCCCCGGCTCTATTAGACGCATGGGAGTACTTTGCCGAAAACGGCCGGCTACCAAATGAGCACCAAGATCGCTCGCCGCACGCACCGGGCCGACGAGGTAAGGCTTCGCACGAGGCTCGCGCAGCAGCCAAGG
The DNA here is from genome assembly GCF_057801335.1 of Massilia sp. BAP21. NCBI lineage: Bacteria > Pseudomonadati > Pseudomonadota > Betaproteobacteria > Burkholderiales > Oxalobacteraceae > Massilia > Massilia sp. BAP21. The sequence continues at coordinate 2,570,547 of NZ_CM173596.1, read as the reverse complement.
ATTTGCTGAAAGCATACGGACCGCCCATCCGTAACGAGTCCGGTACGTTTTGCTTTAACCCCGAGGACGACCCGTGCGACCACATCATCATTTCGAGCGAGCGCGCGGCTCAGGTGCTGCTTGACGCTATGGATCGTTTGGCGAAGACCGGCTGGCTGGTTGAGACGGAGGTCAAGCTGGAGCGTTTCATGATCCGCGCGGACTACGAGCGAATCCGGCCGCAGTTTATGACCGTGAAGGCCGCGCTCGAAGCGTTGGCAAAACTCCACCCGCGCAGTATCCGTGACCTTGAGCGCATGGTAAGCAACAAAAAACTGTGACACCGTTTGTCGGTGTCGGATCTGAGGGGAATTGGAATACTTCCGTTGCGTCATGTGACGTTAAACCGGAGTATAAAATGTCCTCTCGTATCATTCGCATCGCAGAACTTGCGAGCACGCCCAAGAAAGCCGGCCTCCTGCCGGTCAGCCCTGCTACTATCTGGCGCTGGGTGCGTGACGGTAAATTCCCCAAGCCCATCAAACTCGGCGCCAGCGTCACTGGCTGGCCTGTCGAAGATATCCATGCCTTCGTCGCTTCGCGTCGCGAGGAGACCGCATAATGCACGCGGAAATCGTTATGGCGACGGCAGGCACCATGTCGCGTGCACATCAGTCTGCGCTGCAAATGGCCGCCATGGGTATCCCGGTCTTCCCGCTGTGGGGTATTATCGGCGGCAAGTGCGCGTGTGATGACGCTTCCTGCGCGCATCCTGGCAAACACCCGCGCCGCTTTGCTTCGTTTAAGGAAGCGACCACCAACCCCTCCATCATCGATATTTGGTTCAAGGAAAGCGACCTGAATTTCGGTGTCCGCACCGGCGTAGAGATTCTCGACAGCGGCAAGATGCTGGTCGTCGCCGACATGGATGACTATAAGGAAAGCGGCACGGAAGATTTCGACGTGCTGCTCGCTGAAAATGGCGGCCTGCCTGAAACTGCCGAAGTACTGACGGGCGGCGGTGGGCGCCACCTGTACTTCTGGGCCGACAAAGCAATGGCCTTCGCAGGCAAACTCGGCCGCAACATCGAATTCAAGGTCAACGGTTATGTCGTCGGCCCCGGTTCGCTCCACCAATCTGGCAAACACTACGAATGGGAAGCATCCAGCGACCTGTTTGAAGGTCAATGCATCGCTGACCTGCCCCAATGGATTGCAGACAAATTCTCGAAGCCGCAGCGCAGCGGTTACGTCGCCATGCCTGTCTCGAAGACGACGCTGTCGCAGGAGGAAGAGTTCGACATTCGCGACGCGTTGCTTTACGTTAAAGCAGATGAATATGACGTTTGGCTGCAGGTGCTGATGGCGCTGAAAAGCACGGGTGCCGATGAACAAGCATTTGCAATTGCTGACGCATGGAGCCGCCGCAGCACCAAGTACACTGCCGAGGGGATGCGTCAGAAATGGCAGCAGATCAAGCCGGACGGCGGCATCACGCTCGGCACGCTCTTCGCGATTGGCCGCAAAGCCTATGAACAAGAACTGAAGTGCATCGATACCTCTCGTTTGATCGAGCGGTTCAAAGCAACCGTCACTTGGCCAGCGCCAGAATCGCTCACGCCTGAAATCTGTGGCACGGAATATCCTATCGATGCACTGCCGGCGGTTATCGCCAATGCGGTGATTGAAGTGCAGCAGTTCGTACAGGCACCAATGGCAATGGTAGCGTGCTCGGCGATGGCCACGGTGTCGGTCGCCTGCCAAGCCCGTAACGACGTCGAGCGCGCGCGTGGCCTGACCGGCCCCAGCAGCCTGTATTTTCTGACTGTGGCTGAATCTGGCGAGCGCAAGAGCACGCTTGACGGCCATTTCTCCAAGCCGATCCACGACTACGAGAAGCAACAAGTTGCGAACGCGCAGGCTGCGCTGAAGGAATACGCCGCTGATTTGGCCCACTGGACTGCTACGAAAAAAGGCTTGGAGCAGGCAGCTACCAAGCAGGCCGAAAACGCCAGCAAAGTGCAAAATGACGCCAAAGATTTGCGCCACCGTCTCCGCGATCATGAACAGCAAAAGCCGGCTGCACCCGTCATCCCGCGCTTGATTTATCGCGATGCCACTCCTGAAGCCCTGCTCCACGGTATCGCCAAAGAGTGGCCATCCATCGCATTGATGTCGTCCGAGGGCGGAATTGTGTTCGGCGGTCATGGCATGAGCAAGGAAAGCCTGACGCGCAACTTGGCCACTATCAACGAACTGTGGGACGGCAAGCCAATTCGTACCGACCGCCGTGCTGTGGATGCGTCGCACAATGCAGAAGGCCGGATGACGGTAGCGATTCAAGTTCAACCTGTTATCTTCAAAGCCTTCCTTGACTCCAGCGATCAGCAGGCACGCGGTAGCGGTTTCCTCGCGCGCTTCTTGGTCGCCTTCCCTGTATCGACTCAAGGCAAACGTCTCTTCATCGAGGCGCCGGAACACTGGCCGGACCTGGAGCATTACCGTGCCCGTATCACCGAGCTGTTGAACCTGCCCCAACAGGTAGATCACGGCCGCGTGAACCCTAATATGTTGCACTTGTCACCCGAAGCAAAGCAAGTGTGGATCGCCTTCCATGACGAGGTCGAAGTTCAACTGGCCGACGATGGTGAGCTGCATAGTGTCCGTGATGTCGCCAGCAAAATTGCCGACAACGCTGCGCGACTGGCCGCGCTTTTCCACGTCATCAAAGACAATCCGGGTAATATCAGCGGTCAGGAAATGGCTAACGCTTGCCGTATCGCACGCTGGCACTTGGACGAGTCACGTCGCCTGTTGAATACTCCGACCGCCCCAGCCGCGAACAACGCACAAGTTCTCGACCGGTGGCTACTGAAAAAATTCAAGCAAAAAGCTGTGACGAAAATGTCCTTTACCGACATCTTGAAACACGGCCCATCCAAACTCCGAGACAAGGTACTCTTGGAAGGTGCCATTGCGGCATTGAGCGAGCTGAAGCGCGCAAAGTTGGTCGACGGCGTACCACGTATGGTGCATGTCAACCCAGCTCTTTTCCAGAATAACAATCTGGCATAAGTATGACTACGGTCTGCTACTGCTAATTTTGCTATTGCGCTACAACGACAAAAACCGAGCAAGGATCGTTATCGCAAAATAGCAAGAATAGCAGTAGCAGACTAGTCTTGAAAACTAAACCAGTTGCCACAGTCGAGGAGCATTCTTCTAAAAAGCAGTCTAACATTCACAGTTAGAATGAAGAAAAACTAACGCAATAGAGAAAATGGGGGGGTTAGAGAACGAGAGAATTTATAAGGTTTTTACCTATTATCCATTATATTTTCCCTATGAAAGCCGCCACTAATGGCATTCTCAGAAAGTTGTGAGAACGCTGAAGAAAATTGCCTTCTTGCGCGTGTGACATGGTCGTGATTTTTTAAGGTAAAGACCGATGCATCCTACAATCGATCCTCATGCACGCGCGCGCGGCAAGGCTATCGACATGCTGCAACTCGCTCGATATTGTCTGAGTGTCATGCCCTTCCTGCTTCTAGGTTCTTAGTAGATATACTGTTGCAAATGGCAATCTGCAGCTGATCTCCTCCATATCTGTCTAAGAAAGCCTAACAAAGCCATGAGCGTGAAACCCTCGCAAGCTGCGCTGTCGATAATGCTGCCTGCGCAGCCGCCTTGTTGCCTGGGTAGGCACTAATAACGACGATGCTAACCGGGGGGCGCCCTTACTACACTTACGCGGGCACAGTTAGTCTTGACAGGTGCTGGCAAACCTCTTTTTGTCAAACGGCTTTGCTTACTTCGATTATCAGCGTTAGCTCCGCACGTCGCTTATTCACCCCGCATGTTCGCGCACAGCAACACGTGACACTTGTGTTTGGTAGTCGTAATCTCTCTCCATCATGAGGATGCGAGGCTGCCCACATGGATACAATGATCGATCTCTACCAGGTTATCGCTGAGCGTGAGACCGGCTTTTGGATCACGCTGCCGGTTCCCACAGGCCAAACCGTGTCACGTGAAGAATGGATTCGACTAAATCAAGCTGACCCTGACCATTGCCAGATCATCGCGTTCGCTCCATATGCCGAGCTTCCGCTACAGTCTATGGATGAGGTCGTTGTTGAGCACGCCCTGGTGGTGGCCTGGTCGGATGAGACGCTGCACTAACGCCTAGCAAGATGACACGACCTCCTTTCCTCACCTTCAGAGCCTACGCTCGGTATCGATCCTCGCTTGCTTTGGATCGATTTATCGATGCAAAGGACGACGCAACACGCACCCGTGCGCTACGATGGGCAAGAGCCTGGGGCGCACGTGCTCGGATCACAACTTGGAAGCCTACCAAGCCCGAGGATGAATCATAGTATGTGGTAATTGTGCGCCGCCAGAAGTCCTCCTCCCGTAGCTTGAAGGTTATTTGTGGCATCAGGACAGGCCTGCTCATGAATCATCCCATTCAATCGGTCCCCACAGTTTTCTCCCGCCAACGCGTCGAAGATGTCGTCCGGCGACTTACTGTGGCTAATCGTTTTGCCGCGCTGTCTGGGCTGCATATGGCCTTAGCACTAGAAATGGAACGCGATTTCGTCTTCGGCATCATGCGCGAAGATCGGGCAAAAGAATGCATGGACTTGTACGATTTCATATTCAATAAGATCGACTTCCCTGTCGACCAGCCGACGGCTCAGCAAAGCGGGGGGCATCAAGACAGACAGGACACCCAGCTGTGATTACCTCGGGCTACAGGGCCTAGCCTTCCCCACGCTGTACTGTCGATGACCGCTGCCTGCACGGTTGCGTTGTCTCTTAGGTAGAAGCCAAGGTAGAAACTTCATTCAGTTGAGAATCCAAACGTTCGCTATCGACCCAAAGCAGTCTTCGCATTAGCAACCTGTTGGGCTAGCTGACCGCCTCTTCCGGGCTGGATCATGCGAACAGGGCATTCACTTCAGCCACTCATGGCTTTTATTTGAGAGTCAATTTATGGATCGACACACTTGAAATTACCTCTGGCACTAGTGACATTAAGGAATGAATGGTGCGCGCCTGGTGAAACATCAGCTTGTCTTTTCGTTTGACTTCAACCAGCGCCAGTCCTTTTGGGCCATACATCGTCAGGTCGGGCCAGCCTTCAATCGGTATCGCGCCGGACATCATACCGTCGGCTATCCTGACCAAGGTGGCTGGATTGACATACCTGATCATTGTCAGCTCTTTTTGGATATCGCCTGGCGTGAACGCATCGGCATTACCAGCCTTCACAATCTCGCTGCAGTACGCAGCAAACCCGGCCTCAAGCCGCTCCGGGGTGAGCTTTCCAACCAGGTCGAGCAGAGCTGCCTTGCTTGTCGCACTGTATGCCAGGCCTCTGTCATTCACGCAATCGGCATAGCCCATGATGAACAAGCTGCCTGGCATGAAATACCTGCCTTCGCGCATGAATGGCTGGCGATAGAGAAGTTCTTTCAGCAATGGAACATCATTCATCCAAGACATCAGTATTAGGCGCTGTATAGCACCTCCTTCGTCATGTATGCCGAGCCATCCATCGCGCGTTAGGTAGGCCAATGCCTGCGCTTCCGTCGACTTCCCATCCGCATTCTCTGCCATCGACGTCGTGGCTTCGATGGCCAGCATTTCGACCTGACGGCTGAACGGCGATGCTTCCACCAATTTGTAGAACCCAGCTGGGGTCAATGCTCCGGCCGCCGTTGCAAGCCCAAGGCGTATGAGAACTGCTAGGACCGCATTGTCGACGGCGCGTTCCCTGTAGATATCGTCGAGGTGTTGCGTCCAGAGACGGTCCAGCTTCTGTCGAAATACGAGGATTTCCGTTCCCGCCGGTGTCAGCGCGCCAGCCTTCAAATATGTGATGTGATCATCGCTGCCGGCAAATGGACGGCGACCTTTACCAAACAATCCGGTTAACGAAGAATCGTCTCCGGCCAGCAGCTGCGAGGGCAGGTCTTTGAACATCGTATAGCTTGGCCTTCAATATAATCGGCCAGTGTACGATCTTGTTACTAGATAAGCAAGAAAGTGTGGCGGCCGACCAATTTAGGTCTACTACTGGCCCAGGCTGTGTAAAAACGCGAGAAAAACCGTCGAACAAAAAAATTCACCTCTCAGAACGGCCGCTATGCGATTTTTCTCAAATTCGGGAGAGATTATCTTACCCATCAAAATTTCAAATTTTTGCGTTTTTACACAGCTTGGGCCTATAGTAGACATCGGCACGGCTCAGTCTACTCGGCTGTTGCCTGCAGAGTAATTATAGAGTTTTGTTGGGCGTTCAAATTCACACGTTTTTTTACACATTTCAGTCTACAACCCACATGAACGCTGAATTCCCGGTTTCCTAATTTAGGAATAGGCAACGCGAAGTGTAGCGGAAAGCGCTAACAAGCAGGCTGTACGACAATCTGCCGGCTAGGTGGTTCTAATTGTTGCAGCGTCCAGGAGGCCGACGTCGCCACCTATTACTATCTTGTATAGACGTCCCCACTATGAGCACTGACCACTTCACGGCCTACCAAGGCCATGCACAGGCACCATCAATCCGTACCGTAACCGACTGAATGGCTTGCCTTATACAGAGCTACGCATGGCGCTTAGCAGTGTAGTAGCTTGCATTGCCCTAAGTTCCGGTCCGCTTAAGCGTATATATACACTCCGGTCTACTGCCGGCGACCGACATGGATGCTGGAGGCAACGTGACAGGTGTACGGGGGGCCGTGGGGGGAGGGCGAAAGCCTACCCGGTCGAAGATTACTTACAGGTCAATCCCTCAAAAATTTTTTTGGGAATAAAGCCCAAAAAAATTTTTGCCCTTAATAGAAATTCCAAGCATCCGTCTAAAATTATAGGCACGGCAGACTTATTGCAGTCAACCTACCGGCTTGCTTACCCTGGCGCTTAGGCAGGCGGAATAATAGGTGGAGCCGAGATGCCCGTTAATGACAATATCCGATAGCGGAAATCATCGTAGACCTTGCCGTCCCGAACTGACAGCTCGCCCAAAGAATAAAATTGATTAGTAGATGGAGATTGAGTCCTAGCTTTATCTCGATCCACCCGAGCATTCACCACCGTCCAGCACTCGGTATATCCTTCTTTACGTGCCTTCTGGTGGCTTTTTTCAGCCTCACCGAGGCGATTGTGGATGTTCGATACATCAGTGCCGCTTTTCACTTCAATGGCGACAACATTACGGAAGTGTTCAGGCGCCATCTCTTCCCGAACAATTATGTCAGGGTCAGCAGCAAATTGAATCAAAACAGGCCGACCCGCTGCGTTTAGGACCGCAATAGTAGTAGGCCCTACAGTTGGATTAGCATGACTCACAATCTCTTGGATAATCTCGAATACTTGGACAATGCCGGCCGACCCAAGTTTATTATTTGTACCACCTCGAAGTTGTGGACCGACAGTCAATAAAGTGAGATCATCTAGCAATTCTAAACCAATCTGCATCGGTTCCACGCCGTTCAATAACTCAGACGCAGCCTTACAAAGGGCAGCACACAAAGACGGGATATCCGGAGCTAAAACGCCTCTTATTTGCCCCCGCTCTTCCATCCCCTTGAATGGGCCAACACCGAAACCCTTATCGCTCCCATAGAATTCCTTTTGGCTGTACCCCATCAGGAGTCGGTAATAGCCCAACAAGAAAGGATTCGCCTCTAACACAGCCGGAACTGCAAAAACAAGTTCGGCACGCAGCCCATGCGTTGCAAGCGTCGCCATATCTGCAGGTGGCACATATTGGGCGATTTGCTTGTCAAGCTTTACTATATCCATGCCTCGTATAGTCTCAAGAAGCGCATTTTGGAGATATACAGATCGAAATTGCTTGAGAGTAAAAGCGAAGTCAATTTGGAGCTGTGGGGGGCGAATATTAAATTTTCTCGTCATGCCGCTGCGATCCTTATCACATTACTGTCCTGACCTTTCAGTCGGCTGACAGCCAACGTTACGTATTCTGGATTAAGTTCGATGCCGAGGTACTGACGATTTTCCTCCTGACATACGAGGCCAACAGTCCCAGCTCCAAAAAATGGGTCAAGTACATAATCACCAGGTGCTGTCGAAGCTCGAATACATGGACGAATGAGGTCCGGCGGGAAAGTTGCAAAGTGCGCACCAGCAAACGGTTTTGTATTAATATTCCAAACGGTACGCCGATTGCGCAGCCCTCCATTATCAGCCGCTTCCCTCACGGCCTCCCAATCGTAATAATATTTTTCTGATTTGGTGAGCATAAATAGAAACTCATGCGCTCGGGCTGGACGATCCTTAACGCTCTCTGGCATAGCGTTCGGCTTGTTCCAAACAATATCGCTACGCAGATACCAACCATCAGCTTGCAATGCGAAAGCAAGCCGCCAAGGGATGCCAATGAGATCTTTGGGTTTCAGCCCTTCTGGCGTATCAGGACGCACCTCCATGGCGCGCGCGGGATTTTTTTTATCCGGCGCTCGATATCCGCGATTTCCGCTCGTATAGTTATCGCCAATATTCAGCCAGAGTGTTCCATCTTCGGTTAGCACGCGCCTGACCTCTGCAAAGATAACTACAAGCCGGTTCAAAAACTGGTGCATTGACCCTTCAAGTCCAATTTGCTCTGCAATGCCATAGTCGCGAAGCCCCCAGTAGGGCGGCGATGTGACAACACAGCGCACTGAGTTAGAAGGCAGACGACGCAATACCGTCAGTGCATCACCCTCAAAAAGGGTGGAATCACGAAAAGTGAGCACTTCAGCTCGCTCTACTCGCTCCACAGTGGGCGGAACTTGTTTTTTGCTCGGCATGTCCTACTATTTCCTATCGATCATGTTGCTACATTGAAACCATGCAATGGTCATGGTCAACCGGACAGTGTACCGCAGAGTGTCAGCAATAACTAGTCGTGTGGTAGGCAACGTATGTGGCGTTGCAAGCACATCATCTAGCTTCGACCTGGCGCCGCCGTAGGGAGATCGCCCATCCTTTCAGGCTCGCTCTGTCGTCGCGAATGGTATAGACAACAAAGCCTCGGCCGTTGTTTCCTTTAAAAACCTTTGTCGCTACGCTATCTGCCCGCTACTGCCGAAGTCATATACCTAGTCTATGCTTCGCGGACTAGCTACTTCACATTGAGCGAGGCGCTGAAGAAGCCAGCTACTACGTACACGAGGTCCTCCACGCTCTGCTAGGTCAGGCCATTGGCGCAGTATGCACACTCCGCACTTCACTACTTCGATGTTTAGTTGCACATGCGTTGGCTTTCTACGCCCTTCGCCACAGTCTCCTTAGATTCCATTGTGCTCATCGCCAGCAACGTAGCGTCCAATAGCATTTGCATAGGAGGCTAATACCCGCCCCTTTCAGCCAAATGTTCAACATGGATGGTGTGACCTACGGCACCGCAGGTGCTCCAACGTAAGCAATATCCATGCGTTTGCAGGCGTACAGCTACAACTAGCTCAACACTTTGAGAGAAGTAATCCTTAGATACAAAACCGAGGCCGGGAGACACCCTTCCACTCGCCACTTCGCTACTATCAGTAGTATCCTAGCAGCAAGATTTCTTACTTACAGGAACTAAAACTTTTGCACCTTCTGGGGTGATTTGGTTTCCTGGTACGCACCTCGACAGGAACTGATCCAGCATGTCGATAAACTTACCTATTTGATATCCGGACACTATGCAGTTTGAATACTCGTGGTCTATGACGGCACACTTGGCTTAACCAAATGTGCGCAATTGGCAAACCTAACAACTTTTCCCTGCCGTGACAATTCGTGAGTTTTCGATATGGAAAATTTGCTATCTTCAGTTACTCCAGCTGGAAGCAATCACTACTTAGCTATTACAGCCTGCTCCCCGGAAGCAGACAAACTGCTCTAACTTTAAGTGTCATTGATTACACTGGAAGTAAATTAATTATTCAAAAAGTAAAAAGAAATTTTAACAAAGAACTTTACATAGGGATAAGTTCATGAGGCTACACAAACTTTCTATTAGCGGTTTTAAGCGTTTGCACACTGCGGAGATACAATTCGGGGATGCTACATTTTTAATTGGGGCTAACAATGCAGGAAAAAGCTCCGTGCTTAAATCCATTGACTGGCTTCTGTCTAATAGCAAACGCATGACTATCGATTGCTTCTGCTCTGAAGTGGACGAAGAGACAGGTGAGACAAAACCGACATGCGACACTGTCGTATTAGAAGCGGAATTTAGGAATGTTCCAGAAGCTGCTAACACTTGGCGCGGATTTAAAGGGCGTATTTTTTCCTATGACCCAGCACAAACAGGAGAAACCGGAAAAAGCATTTTCTATCGAAAAACGTATAAACTAGTTGAAGATGTTAAGATCGAATTAAAGAGCTTAAAACGAAATCTTAAGGCTGAGTTTGCAAATCTACAAAAGCCTTCCGAATTTATTGACGCAGGAATTTCTGCCGAGTTAATCAAGGAGATTTTTCCGGCCTTAGATAAGAAGATTCCCGCTGCGGACCGGGATAAGCTTCAGCTCATCGATGAACTATGGCTAGTCAATGATGAAGAAGAATGGGCACTCAATCCAGGCGGCATTGGCGGGGTAGTTCTCTCTAAGCTACCATCAGTCCTAATCATTCCAGCTGAAGCTGCCTCACATGAAATCGATCAAAAAAATGGGGTGTTGCATAAAATTCTACATGAGCTATTCAAGGATGTTCGAGAAATATCGGTGAATTACAAAGAAGCTCAAACCAGTCTAACTCGACTAGCTAAGGAACTTGATCCAGGAGATTCGAAGTCAGAGTTTGGCAAGTTGATGGTGGAACTGAATACAGTACTTGGTGGGGTTTTCCCAGAGTCTCGCATTTACGCCGCTGCCGATCTTTCTAGTCCAGACGCCCTCATCCCTACTTTCGAGATTGAAATGTCGAGCAACATTCGCACTAGCGTTGCTAATCAGGGCACAGGTATGGTTCGCGCAGCAGTGTTCGGTCTATTACGTTTCAGGCAGCAATGGCTGAAGAAGCGCGATGGCAATAACGAACGAGGACTTATCATCGGATTTGAGGAACCAGAAATTTACCTCCACCCAAGTGCAGCAAATCAAATGCGTGATTTGATTTACGATCTATCCGGCAAAAATTCGCAGATAATTGCCACGACACACTCCCCTTATCTTATCGACCTTTCTCGTAAACCCAAACAGGTTCTAAATCGCTTCCAATACGAAAAAGGCCACACTAGTGTTCTGCCGTTTTCCGTATCAAAAGAATTTACTAAGTTGCAAGACAGCGAAAAAGATAACATCAAAATGCTTATAAAGCTTGACGATCATCTTTCGCGGATATTTTTTACGCGACGGGTTCTAATCGTCGAAGGGGACACAGAAGAAGTTATCATTAAGGAAGCGATCCGAAGAATGCCAGTTGCAATGAAATCACAAGTTTTGTCAGGAAGCGAACTTGTTAAAGCCAGAGGCAAAGCGGCCATCATTGGATTGATTAAATACTTGAAAGCGCTAAACGTCGATTTCTTTGTTATTCACGACCGTGACAAAGGCACCGAAGGTGCTGAGAAATTTAATGAACCGATCAGAAAAGCTGTGGAGAACGACCAAAAATTAATTGTTCTGGAAGAATGCGTGGAGGATTTTTTGGGATACAAAGCACCAAATTCTGAAAAACCGTTCAATGCATACTTACGAACTCTTGAGTGGAAGGATGGATGGGACGGCGTTCCAGAGCAACTAAAAAATCTTTTAACTAAAGCATATAGTCCACTTATATAAGCAGCGGAAAAAGATGTGTCAAATTCAATCGTTACTGGTAAAAATCAAGCCAAATAGCGGCAGTCAGGCTATTGAATGACACATCTTAATGAGCATGTTGAATAGAAACAAACGGCAGCGGCACATCCAGTCCTGATGAAAAATGAACTTGGCTAAACTTCCAAGCTCTGTCAGGACTGGCCGTGTTAATGACACTCTGGTTTGCAATAAAAATAATTGCAATTGAACACTCAGTTCTTTTTATTATGCTCACTGATACCAATCCTTACTATTGGTCACATGTATCAGCCAAGGCATTGGTCGCCATTTTTAGTTTAAGATATGTACTGTTGTCTCACCGCGAAGGGCAAGTGCGACAATTTTTTTGGCCCGTACTTCGTTGCAGCCTTTAAATTGTGTCTCTTTCAGCACAGCGATGGCCTCGTCAAAATGACCAAGTTGGCGCAATAACTCGCCACGCTCTATCTGAAAAGCGGGATAGTACTTAATCAAATTCAAGAGCTGACATATGTTTACATAGGCAGCTTCTATTGATAAGATGCGTACTTGCTTAGTAGGTCTACCATTGTTATCCAACCTCTGGTGATCGTTAGAAACCCACCAGAGCCGTCGCCGTATATAAATTTCGCGTTCCTCAGCATTTGGCGGCATCGTCGCTAAGACATTCAAAAAATCTTGGCTGCTGTGTAACCCTTGAATATATTCCGCGTTCTTAATTTCGCTAGATAGAGCATTCCAATCTCTCTCAGCGCGAAGTCGTTCTTTGCCGTTTCCAGTCAGTTGATGCCATAACCGCGAGAAACAACTAATAGGATCGGGCGCCGAGGGTACTGGCATGACTTTCTTAGCATCGTCGATCCACACCACCTTACAACAAGTCGGACATCGCCCCACAGGCGCCCCAATATTTGCCCACCACTGCCCGTTGCATCCGTCCGACCACTCTGGTACGTCATCGTAGAAATGGAGAAAGGTTAGAACAGAACGCGTAAAATACCCTGCGCATATAGGGCATTGATACAGCATCGGCGTGGATAATCGGGTCATGCGGTTAAAATACAGAGAGGTGACGTTGCTATAATTATGTTTGTGATATGGCACTGACTTTTACCAGATGAGCCTTCTCCGCGTACTGGTCAATCACTGCTCTGATTCGCGGCACCGCACATTCAACCCACTCTTTATATTTCCAGATTGGTCGAGCACCCAGCATCTTATCAGGCATAGAAACAGGGGTAACTATTCTTGTGTGCGTACCATGTAAATTGAATCCATGAAACGACACGGTGTCACCACGCATTTCCAGTTGTGGCATCAGTCGCGGCTGACCTGCTTTACCGTCCTTACAGTTTGCGGAATATATAGGCTTCACCTCCGCCCAGACGGCGGCGATCTCTGCATTGATAGCATCGATAAATATTTGCCCATACTTCATCCGCAAGCGACCAAATAACTCCTTGTTCGTATTGTGCTCCCATGACAGCTGTTGCTTCAGCTTAGCGCCCTCCGCGTTTCGCAGTGCCCTAGCCTGCACTTCTAAGTTATATAACCGTCGACGCTCAAGCGTTTCCGGGCTGTTGTCCACCACTCCGCCAACATACGCTGGTCTTGGTCCGTCCCATCCGTCCTCTTCGATTTCCAATGCCAAATTAATATCGGCATCGTCTGCGTCGCTGAGTAAAGGCACGTCTGTGTGTGCCACATCACCAGCCGTTGTGGACGTCGCTAGGATGCGCAGGCGACCTTCAAAATAACAACTAATGCCGGCTCCTGCTTCTACTAGAGCCAAAACTTCCTTGAGCCGAATTGCCGTCAATAATCCATTTATCTTTATATCCATAACTCTCCTGGAAAGTTGGTTAGGTCCTTCGACTGTTAGGGGCGGCTGTGGTTTGCTTCAGCACTCCCGTCTGCCGTACGCGTTTAAGTTCGGTTGCCCACCTTATCCGCACTAGCGGGCAAGCACCTCGACTGGACCTCTGCCTTTGACAGGCACGGTGCGCGCATTGCGGTACATGTACCGTCGTCTACGCGAAATTATATCTGGATGATTGTCATGTGCCCAACCTTTCAAAAAATCGCCAGTCTTCTGAACTGCTTGCACTTGGGAGCGCCATCAAGCGATTGCGTATGGAGCGTGCCGTGTCACAAGAACAACTTGCTCTGGCAGCTGAGGTGGATCGGAGTTATTTGGGCCGTGTTGAACGGGGCGATAACAACCCTGCTGCACTGACGATCATCAAGATATCCAATGCCCTAGGAGTGACTACTGCTGACCTTTTTGCAGCAGCGGATTTGTAGGATTGTCAACGAGCAAGGTACTTATACCGCCAACACGATGCTCAAAGTGGTAAACTTTCGCCGTCGCCCTGGGTTAAGTCTCGGTGAGATCACGTGAGAGCGGATATCTGCGCGAAGATTTGACGGTATTTTTAACGGTATCTCTCTAGAAAAAAGTGGCGTACCCTAGCATTCATGCGGGTTTCAGCCTGATTTTCGATTCCGGCCGGAGCACCAAAGCTTGCAGCAACATCGAATACCGAAACCCGCGTTTCTTATTAGAGAGCGCGGGTTTTTTGTTGCTATCGCGCCTTTTCCGGCACCGTCCAGTGATCGTAGGCCCGCTCGATTTGTTTCAGCGTGCCGTCGCGCCCCAGCACTGCAAACGCATCGTTCAGCCGCCTGATCACCGCATCCGGCACGCCGGGATGACAGGCCAGGAACACGTCCTGGCGGCCAAATGTGAATACCGGCACGATCCTGCCCTTCCACCCGTTCTGTTCCAGCACCATGCTGCCGCGCCGCAGCGACGCCGCCCACAGGTCGATGCGTCCCAGCAGCAGCTTCTGCGGATTGAGCAGGTCGTGCGGGGCGGTGTCGACGGTGAAGCCGCGGCTGCGCAGGTAATCGTCGCGGGCGTCGCCGCGGTAGGTGCCGATGCGGTAAGGCCGGGCATCGTCCAGCGAGGCCAGGGCGATGCGGCGGTCGGCGCGCGCCATCAGCACCCATTGCGCGCTGTCGGTCGGCCCCACCCACTTGAACAGGGCTTCGCGCTCGGGTGTACGGGTGGTGGAGTAGACGCAGGCGTCGGGGCGCTCGCGCGCGGCGGCATAGGCACGCTTCCACGGCAGCGTCTCGATGGTATAGGCCACGCCGGCGCGGGCCATGGCCGCGCGCACCTTATCGGTGGCGATTCCGACGACCCGGCCGCTGGCGTCGCGCATGCTCGATGGGGCCGCCTCTTCGGTGGCAATGTAGAGGGCGCCCGCCTGCTGGGGTGACGGTGCGGCGCGTGCAGGCCAGAGCGCAGACAGGGCCAGGCAAACGGCGCCCGTGGTGTGCTGGATCTGCATGGTCTTGCCCTCCTTGTTGCTTGTTCGATCATGAAAAGCCCTGATACCCCAGGCCATTCATGCAATAAGCATACCGCATGGAACCATGCCAAAGCTCACTTCCACAGACATGGTCGCACGCACGCGACAGATGCGATAGCAGCATTATAAGTTTTCCGCATAAAACCAAGACTTTCCATACGGAAAATGTCATACTTCTGTCGTCTCCCTCTTCTGTTTTTACCGGTTTTAAGCTTTCCCGAAAGACGCCATGCCGCTTTTCACCCTGCCCGATGACCCTTCGCTGCTCAGCTACGGCATCTACGATACCAAGCTGGTGCTGCTGTCGCTGCTGGTGGCGATCTTTTCGTCGTGGATGGGCCTGCAGATCGCGGGCCAGGCCCGCCAGCGCAACAGCCAGCGCACGGTCTTCCTGCTGACCGGCAGCCTGGCGCTCGGCGCCGGGGTCTGGGCCATGCACTTCATCGGCATGCTCGCCTTCAGCCTGTGCACCCGGGTCGTCTACGATCCGATGACCACCATTCTGTCCAGCCTGCCGAGTATCTTCGCTTCGTATGTGGCCCTGAGCCTGATCGCGCGCGAACGCCTGGGCGCCGGCAGCCTGCTGGTTGGCGGCGTGCTGGTCGGCGCCGGCATCGGCGCCATGCACTATGCCGGCATGGAAGGCATGCAGATGGGCCTGGACCTGCGCTACGACCTGGGCATGTTCCTGCTGTCGATCGTGGTGGCCGTGGTGCTGGCCACGCTGGCGCTGTGGGTGCGCTTCGGCCTGACGCGCTACGCGCGCCTGGGCGAAGGCCAGCGCCTGCTGCTGGCCGCTACCGTCATGGGCTGCGCCATCTCGGGCATGCATTACACCGGCATGGCCGCGGCGCGCTTCGTCGGCCGCATCGACCCGAACGCCGCGGCGTCGTCGGACACCACCGCGCTGGCACTGGGCATCTCCTTGATCACCGTGCTGTTCACGGTGCTGGTGCTGGCCGCCAACGGCCTGCTGCGCTACCGCCGCCTGTACGTCGAACTCTCGCGTAGCGAAGCCTGGATGCGCGCCCTGCTCACCACCACCATCGACGGCGTGATCACGATCGACCGCGAAGGCACCATCCTCGAATTCAATGCCTCGGCCGAGAAGATCTTCGGCTGGCGCCGCGACGAGATCGTGGGCGGCAACGCTGGCCTGCTCCTGCCCGAAGGCGACCAGGCCAGCCGCGCCGGCCTGTTCGGCTACCTGGCCGACAGCGGCAGCCAGGCCGCCCCCGACAACGCCGAAATCGATGCCCTGCGGCGCGACGGCAGCCTGGTGCCGATCCGCGTCGCGGTCGGCCACGCGCGCCTGGAAGGCCAGGAACTGTTCGTCTGCTTCGTCACCGACATCACCGAGCGCCGCGAGATGGTACAGGCGCTGCGCGCCAGCGAGCAGCAGTTCCGTTCCCTGATCGGCACCATCCCCGGTATTTCCTACCGCAGCCGCTTCGAAGGCACGCACCCGATGGTGTTCATCAGCGACGCCGTCGAGCGCGTGGCCGGCTATCCGGCGCGCGACTTCATCGGCGCTGCGCCGGATGCCGCGCCGCGCCGCAGTTTTGGCGCCCTGATCCACGCCGCCGACCGCGTGCGCGTGTCGGAAGCGATCGAGACCGCGCTGCGGGAAAACCGTCCCTGGCTGGTCGAATACCGCCTGCTGCACGCCGACGGCACGACCCGCTGGCTGTGGGAGAACGGCACCGCCGTGCGCGACGACGACGGCAAGCTGGCCTGGCTCGACGGCGTGATCCTCGACATCAGCGAGCGCCGCATGATGGAGGAAGCGCTGCGCGAAGCCAAGGAGAATGCCGAGCAGGCCGCCGCCGCGCGCGCCACGTTCGTGGCCAACATGAGCCACGAGATCCGCACGCCGATGAACGCCATCCTCGGTTTCACCGACGTGCTGCTCGACGGCGAACTGGCGCCGGGACAGCGGCGCCACCTGGATACGGTGCGCAACGCCGGCCGCTCGCTGCTGCGCCTGCTGAACGAGATCCTGGATACCGCCAAGCTGGAAAAAGGCGCGGTCGAACTCGAGATCAACGACTACAACCTGCTCTCGCTGATCGACGAGCTGTCGTCGACGCTGGCGGCCAACGCGCGCGCCAAGGGCCTGCACGTGGACATCCACTACGACCCGGCGCTGCCGACCAACCTGCGCGGCGACGAGCTGCGCATCCGCCAGGTGCTCACCAACCTGCTCGACAACGCGATCAAGTTCACGGCCGCCGGCAGCGTGGTGCTGCGCGCCGAGCCGCAGGGCGACCAGCTGCACTTTTCCGTGAAGGACACCGGCATCGGCATCGCGCCCGAACGCCTGGATGCGATCTTCGATCCGTTCACCCAGGCCGACGCCTCGATGACGCGCCGCTTCGGCGGCACCGGCCTGGGCACCACCATCAGCAAGCAGCTGGTCGAGCTGATGGGCGGGAAGATCTGGGCCGAGAGCACGGTCGGCGAAGGCACCACCTTCCACGTGCTGCTGCCGCTGGTGGTGGCGCGCTTCGCGCCGCAGCAGGCGCGCGTACGCACCGCGGCCGCCCTGCCGCGCCTGCGCGTGCTGGTGGCCGACGACGTGCCGCAGAACCTGGAACTGCTGCAGCTCCTGATGGCGCGCCGCGGCCACACCATGACCGGCGCCTCGGACGGCGCCCAGGTGGTGGAACTGGCCGCGCGCCAGGACTTCGACCTGATCCTGATGGACTTCCAGATGCCGACCATCGACGGCTTGAGCGCCACGCGCCTGATCCGCGAGCAGGCCGAAGCGGCCGGCCGTCCGCGCGTGCCGGTGATCGCCATGACCGCCAGCGTGCTGGCCGAACACCGCCGCGCCAGCGCGGAAGTGGGCATGGACGGTTTCGCGACCAAGCCGGTCGACTGGTTCGCGCTCTCGCACGAGATCGCGCGCGTGCTCGGCATCGGTTCGCACGCGGCGCCGGATGCGCCGGCCGTCGGGCGCCAGGCCTGGAACCGCGTCGGCGGCGTGCACCGCTGGGGCGGCAAGGAAGACGCCTACCTCGAAGCGCTGGCCCATTTCCACACCCAGCACGCGCTGCTGCCGCAGTTCCTGCGCGGCTTTGCCGATGCCGCCGACCATCCTTCGCTGCGCATGCTGGCGCACAAGGCGCGCGGCGTGGCCGCGAATCTCGGCCTGGAACTGCTGAGCGATGCGCTGGCAGAACTGGAAGCGCTGGCCGAAGGCGACAAGGGCCAGCAACTGGCCGCCAGCGCCCTGCTGCCGCCGGCGCTCGACGCGGTCGATGCCGCCCATGCCGGGGCGCTGGACCTGACCCGCGCCAGCCGCCCGTCCGCCGCTCCTGCGCCGGATGCCGCCGGCGCCACCCTCGACCTGGCGCGCGCGCGCCGCGCCGGCGGCCTGCTGCACGATGCGCTGGCGCGCGGCGCGCTCGACGACGCGGCCATGGCCGGCCTGGCCGCGGCCCTCGCCGGCCACCCGGTGGCCGCACGCGTGACCCAGGTCCAGGCGGCCCTGGCCGATTTCGACTTCGACCTCGCCCAGCAGCAGCTCGACGCCGTGCTGATCGCCCTCGAGTCCCTTCCTACCCATGACGATGCAACGCCACAGGAAACGATGCAATGAGCAATAACATCACCCGCCCGCTGATCCTGGCGGTCGACGACGAAGCCAGCAACCTGCAACTGCTGCGCCAGATCCTGCAGGACCACTACCGCCTGCTGTTCGCGAAAGACGGCGCGCGCGCGCTGGAACTGGCGGTCAAGGAGCGCCCCGACCTGGTGCTGCTCGACGTGATGATGCCGGGGATGAGCGGCTACGAAGTCTGCGCCGCGCTCAAAGCCAATCCGATGACGGCGCCGATTCCGGTGATCTTCGTGACCGCCCTCACCGACACCGCCGACGAGCTGGAAGGCTTCGAGGCCGGCGCCGTCGACTACATCACCAAGCCGATCAGCCCGCCGCTGGTGCGCGCGCGCGTGCGCACCCACCTGTCGCTGGTGCGCACCGAGGAACTGAAAGCCTCGCGCCTGGCGATCGTCCAGCGCCTGGGTCTCGCTGCCGAGTACAAGGACAACGAGACCGGCCTGCACGTGATCCGCATGAGCCATTTCGCGCGCATCCTGGGCCTGGCGGCCGGCATGACCGAAGAGGAAGCCGACGATCTGCTGCACGCCGCGCCGATGCACGACGTCGGCAAGATCGGCATCCCCGACCGCATCCTGCAAAAGGCCGGGCCGCTCGATCCGGACGAATGGAAGATCATGCAGAGCCACGCCACCATCGGCGCCGAGATCATCGGCGAGCACGAAGGCGGCATGCTCAAGCTGGCGCACGACATCGCCATCACCCACCACGAGAAGTACGACGGCAGCGGCTACCCGAATCGGCTGGCCGGCGAGCGCATTCCGCTGGCCGGGCGCATCGTGGCGATCGCCGACGTGTTCGACGCCCTGACCTCGATCCGGCCCTACAAGCGCGCCTGGAGCGAGGAAGAAGCGGTGGACTACCTGGTGCAGCAGAAGGGCAGGCACTTCGATCCGGCGCTGGTCGACCTGTTCGTGGCCCAGCTGCCGGCGATCCGCACGGTGCGGCTGCGCTGGGCGGAAAAGGAGCAAGCCGAGGCGCAGGCCGCGTAAGCGCTCACATGCACAAAAAACGAAAGGGGCGCGCTGCGCCCCTTCTGCTTTGCTCCTGCTTCGGTTATTCCGGCGTTACCGGCGGCGCCAGCGGCGTGGCGGGCGCATGCGGCGCGCCGGCATGCCTGGCCAGCACTTCGCGGTACAGGGCGGTATAGTCGGCCGCCATCTGCGCCGAGGTGAACACTTCCTCGAAACGGCGGGCCGCGTTGCCGCCCATGGCGCGCGCCAGTTCCGGGTCGTTCCACAGGGTGCGCAGCGCCGCGCGCAGGGCCGGGGCGTCGTCCGGCGGCACCACCAGGCCGGTCTCGCCGGCGATGTTGATGTAGCTGGTGCCGGTGCCGATCTCGCACGAGATCATCGGCTTGCCGTACATCGCCCCTTCCAGCAGCGACACGCCAAAGGCTTCCGAGCGCAGGTGCGAGGGGAAGGCAAAGGCATAGGCCAGGGTCAGCAGCGCGACCTTGTCTTCCTCGTCGAGCGCGCCGGTAAACAGCACGTTCTTCAGGCCCAGGCGCGCGGCCTGGGCCTTGAGCGCGGCTTCTTCCGGCCCGGCGCCGACGATCACCACCGGATACTCGGTGCCCGCCACCGCGTCGAGCAGCACGTGCAGGCCCTTGTAGTAGCGCAGCACGCCGACGAACAGGAAGAACTTGGGGCCGACCCGCTCGCGCCAGTACGCCAGCCGCGCCGGGTCGGGCTGCGGATAGCTGGTCTGGTCCAGGCCGTAGGTGATGACGCGCGCCTTGCCGGGGTAGCGCGCCAGCACCGCCGACGAAGCCAGGTAGTTCGGCGACGCGGCGACGATGGCGTCGACGCTGCGCAGGAAGCGGTGCTTCAGCGGCTGGTACAGGCGCAGCAGGTTCTTCTGGCGCACGATGTCGGAGTGGTAGCTGACCACCGTCGGCTTGCGTACGCGCGCCACGAAATGGGCCAGGTCCATGAAGGGCCAGGGGAAGTGGTAGTGCACCACGTCGGCCTCGCGCGCCAGGCGCGCCAGGGCGCCGAGCGCGGCATACGAGCAGGCGTTCGAGGCGATCTCGAAGTCGAGCGGCACGCGCTGCACGGTGTGGCCCTCGAAGGCGATTGGCTGCAGGTTCTTTTCGCGCGACAGCGACAGCACGGTGTTGGTCACGCCGAGGCGGCCGGTGCCCACGCACATCTGGCGGATGGTCTGCTCGACCCCGCCTACGGTGTCGGGATAATAGGTCTTGTAGAAATGAAGAACGCGCATGGACGTGGTGAGAAATGAACGCTTGATGCGCGAATCAGTTGTAGCAGGTGGTGCGGGGACTGGCCGGAGCGGCGGCAGTGGCGAGCCCGATCATGGCCGTGCCCATTGCTGCGCGCCGCGCCTGCATGTTCAGTCCTCGTACATCCAGCGCAGCGTCTCGGACAGCGGACGGGTCGGGATGGCGCCGGCCACGCCGGCCAGCCTGGCGTTGTCGCCGGTGAGGGTCAGCACGTCGTTGGCGCGCACGAAGGCCGGATTGACCCGGACCTCGATGCGGTAGCCGGCGATGTCCGACATCATGTCGATCACGCTCGCCAGCGAATGGCTGCGCCCCGAGCAGATGTTGAAGGCCTGGCCCGCCGGCGCAGCCGCCAGCAGGCGCCGGTAGCTCCAGGCCACCATGCGCACGTCGGAAAAGTCGCGCGCGATCGCCAGGTTACCCAGCTCGATCGTTCCGGCCTTGCGGCGGAAATGGGAGACGATCTTCGGCAGCAGGAAGTTCTCGCTCTGGCCGACGCCCGTGTAGTTGAACGGCCGCGCGATGATGATCGGCAACCGGTCCATCCACAGGCGCGCCATGTATTCCATGGCCAGCTTGCTCACCGCGTAGTCGTTGGCCGGCGCCGGCGCGACCTGCTCGTCGATGACGGGCACGCTGGCATTGCCGTAGATGTTGGCCGAGGAGGCCAGCAGCACCGCCGACGGCCGCTTGCGCAGCGCCGCCAGCGCTTCCAGCACATTGCGGGTGCCGGCCACGTTGACGCGGTAGATCTGCTCGGCGTCGCCATGGCCCACAAAGGCGATGCCGGCCAGGTGCACGACCACGTCGGGCTGGACTTCCTCGACCATCGCGGCCACCGCGGCGCGGTCGCACAGGTCGACCGCGAACACGCCGGGCTCGGGCGCCACGTCACCCGGGGTGGCGGTACCGAACACACGGTAGCCGGCATCGCGCAGCTCGCGCGCCACGTATTCGC
This sequence comes from Massilia sp. BAP21, assembly GCF_057801335.1. NCBI lineage: Bacteria > Pseudomonadati > Pseudomonadota > Betaproteobacteria > Burkholderiales > Oxalobacteraceae > Massilia > Massilia sp. BAP21. The sequence continues at coordinate 2,548,577 of NZ_CM173596.1, read as the reverse complement.
CCGTGAACCCGCGCAATCCGGTGACCAGGGCGCGCCGGCCCTCGCCCTCGAGGGCCGTATTCGGCTGCGACTGCGGCTGCGGCTGCGTGCTGGAGATGCTCATGTCAGAACGAAGCGCCCTGTTCGTTGCGGCGCAGGTCGGCGTCGACCATCATCTGGCACAACTCTTCGAGCGTGGTCTTCGGCTCCCAGCCGAGTTCGCGCTTCGCCTTTTCCGGGTTGCCGATCAGGAGGTCGACTTCGGCCGGACGGTAGAACTTCGGCGACACGCGCACCACGGTCTTGCCGCTCGTGGTGCAGCGCGCGGTTTCGTTCTCGGCGCTGCCGCTCCATTCGAGCGCAATGCCGGCGCCCTTGAAGGCCATGGTGACGAAGTCGCGCACGGTCTCGGTGCGGTTGGTCGCCAGCACGTAGGTGTCCGGACGGTCGGCCTGCAGCATGCGCCACATGCCTTCGACGTATTCCTTGGCATAGCCCCAGTCGCGCTTGGCGTCCATGTTGCCCAGCTCCAGGACGTCGAGCTTGTTCAGGACGATCTTGGCGACCGAGTCGGTGATCTTGCGGGTGACGAACTCGCGGCCGCGCAGCGGCGACTCGTGGTTGAACAGGATGCCCGAGGAGCCGAAGATGTCGTAGCTCTCGCGGTAGTTGATCGTCATCCAGTGCGCGTACAGCTTGGCCACGCCATATGGGCTGCGCGGGTAGAACGGGGTGTCCTCGATTTGCGGGATGGCCTGCACCTTGCCGAACATTTCCGAGGTCGACGCCTGGTAGAAACGGATCTTCGGATTGACCATGCGGATCGCTTCGAGCAGGTTGACGGCGCCCAGGCCGGTGATCGAGGCGGTGGTCAGCGGCTGGTCGAAGGAAACGCCAACGAAACTCTGGGCTGCCAGGTTGTACACCTCGTCCGGCTCGGCGGTCTGGATCAGGCGCAGGCTGGAGGCCAGGTCGGTCAGATCGTATTCGACCAGCGACAGGTTCGGGTGCGCGGCAATGCCCAGTTCCTCGATGCGCCAGAAATTGGTCGAGCTGGCGCGGCGGAAGGTGCCGGTCACATGGTAGCCCTTGTCAAGCAGCAGCTGTGCCAGGTAAGCGCCGTCCTGGCCGGTAATGCCGGTGACGACGGCACGTTTCGTTGTTTTTTGCATGGTTATGGAATTCCAGATGAGTGCTCGGGTCGATCGAATACTTTTATGACAACCCCATATTGTAACAGAGCCATATCGGGCAAAGGCTGCACATGCAGCGAGAAAGCGGCCACGGCTGCAAATCGACAGGATTATTGCGCGAAACGCCACACTTTCAGGCCGCGCTTACGGATTGTTACGTGTTCAAGGCAAAAAAAACAGGCGAGCACGCTCGCCTGTGAGTAACCACAAGTTACCTTTATCTAGCCCGAACTTTTACCGGTCCGGGCGGACAAACATCATCCAGCTTAGCGGCTCGAAACCGCATCCACCACACACAGCGCGGTCATGTTCACGATGCGGCGCACCGTGGCCGACGGCGTCAGGATGTGCACCGGACGCGCGCAGCCGAGCAGCACCGGGCCCACCGCGATGCCGTTGCCGGCGGCGGTTTTCAGCAGGTTGTAGGCAATGTTCGCCGAGTCGATGTTCGGCATCACCACCAGGTTGGCGTCGCCCTTGAGCGTCGATTGCGGCATGATCTTCGCGCGCAGCTTCGAGTCGAGCGCGGCGTCGCCGTGCATCTCGCCGTCGATCTCCAGGTGCGGCGCCTTCTGCTGCACCAGGGCCAGGGTTTCGCGCATCTTGCAGGCCGATTCGCTGTCCGAGGTGCCGAAGTTCGAGTGCGACAGCAGCGCCACGCGCGGCGCGATGCCGAAGCGTTCCAGCTCCTCGGCCGCCATGATCGTGATCTCGGCCAGCTCGTGCGCGGTCGGGTTCTCGTTCACGTGGGTGTCGACCATCGCCAGCTGGCGCTCCTCGGTGATGATGAAGTTCATCGCCGCGTACACGTCGGCGCCGGCACGGCGGCCCAGCACCTTGTCGATGAAGTCGAGGTGGGTCCAGGTGGTGCCGTAGGTGCCGCAGATCATGCCGTCGGCGTCGCCCTTGTGGATCATCATGGCGCCGATCAGCGTATGGCGGCGGCGCATCGCCAGCTTGGCCATGTCGGCGGTCACGCCACGGCGCATCACCATCTGGTGGTAGGTCTGCCAGTAGTCGCGGTAGCGCTCGTCGAAGTCGGGGTTGATGACGTCGAAGTGCTGGCCGAGTTTCAGGCGCAGGCCGAACTTCTCGATGCGCTGCTCCAGCACGGCCGGGCGGCCGACCAGGATCGGGCGCGCCAGCTTCTCGTCGACCACCACCTGCACCGCGCGCAGCACGCGTTCGTCCTCGCCCTCGGCATACACGATGCGCTTCAGTTCCGGCGGCGTGCTCTTGGCCACCTGGAACAGCGGCTTCATGAAGGAACCGCTGCGGTAGACGATCTGCTGCAGGCTCTCGGCGTAGGCGTCGAGGTCGGCGATCGGACGCGCGGCCACGCCGCCCTCCATCGCCGCCTTGGCCACGGCCGGCGCGATATGGGTCAAGAGGCGCGGGTCGAACGGCATCGGGATCAGGTATTCCGGGCCGAACGACAAATTGTTGATGCCGTAGGTGGAGGCCACCACGTCCGACTGCTCGGCGTGCGCCAGGTCGGCGATCGCGTGCACGACCGCGATTTCCATTTCGCGCGTGATGGTGGTCGCGCCGCAGTCGAGCGCGCCGCGGAAGATGTACGGGAAGCAGAGGACGTTGTTCACCTGGTTCGGATAGTCCGAACGGCCGGTGGCGATGATGACGTCGCTGCGCACGGCTTTCGCGTCTTCCGGCAGGATTTCCGGATTCGGGTTGGCCAGGGCCAGGATGATGGGATTGGCCGCCATCTGCGCCACCATCTCGGGTTTCAGCACGCCGCCGGCCGACAGGCCGAGGAAGATGTCGGCGCCGGGAATGATCTCCGACAGCGTACGCTGCTCGGTATCCTGGGCGAAGCGTTCCTTGTCCGGGTCCATTAGCTCGGTGCGGCCCTTGTAGACCACGCCGGCCAGGTCGGTCACATAAATGTTCTCGATCGGGAAGCCGAGGTCGACGATCAGGTCGAGGCAGGCCAGGGCCGCGGCGCCGGCGCCGGAGACGACGAGTTTACAATGCTTGATGTCCTTGCCGACGACCTTCAGGCCGTTCAGGATGGCGGCGCCGACGATGATCGCGGTGCCGTGCTGGTCGTCGTGGAAGACCGGGATCTTCATGCGCTCGCGCAGTTTGCGCTCGATGTAGAAGCACTCCGGCGCCTTGATGTCTTCCAGGTTCACGCCGCCGAAGGTCGGTTCCAGCGAAGCGATGATGTCGACCAGTTTATCCGGGTCGTTCTCGGCGATTTCGATGTCGAAGACGTCGATCGCGGCGAACTTCTTGAACAGCACGCCCTTGCCTTCCATGACCGGCTTCGAGGCCAGCGGGCCGATGTTACCCAGGCCGAGGACGGCGGTGCCGTTCGAGATCACGGCCACCAGGTTGCCGCGCGAAGTGTACTTGTACGAGGCCGCCGGGTCCTTGACGATTTCCTCGCAAGGCGCCGCGACGCCGGGCGAATAGGCCAGCGCCAGGTCGCGCTGGTTCAGCAGGCCCTTGGTCGGGGTGACGGCGATCTTGCCGGGACGGGGGAACTGGTGGTATTCGAGCGCTGCAGCACGCAGTTGTTGGCGTAATTCTTCTTTTTTATCCGATGACGAATCCATGCTATGCAGCCTTCCTGAACTAGAGGGGAACCTCCAATTTTATCAGACTGACTCTTTCTGGCGGCTACGTATTTTCCACTCCTCGGGCGCTTTAGAAGCTTAACTGATGGTAGGTGGTGTCATATTGGTAAGTCTTATGGATCGCCGGCAGTGGGGTATGGATAGAGTGGCAACGGTAGAATGCGCGCATGCTTTCCGAATTCGATCTCATCAAACACTACTTCCGCCGCAACCGGCCCGGCAAAGCCGTGCTCGGCATCGGCGACGACTGCGCCCTGCTCGCCCCCACGCCCGGCATGCAGATGGCGATTTCCTCGGACATGCTGGTCGAGGGGCGGCATTTCTTCGCTGGCGCCGACCCGCGCATGCTGGGGCACAAGTGCCTGGCGGTGAATCTGTCGGACCTGGCGGCGATGGGCGCGCGGCCGCTCGGGTTCACGCTTGCCCTGGCGCTGCCGGAAGCCAATCCGGACTGGCTGGAAGGCTTTTCCGCCGGGCTGTTCGCGCTGGCCGACGCCCATGATTGCGAGCTGATCGGCGGGGATACGACGCGCGGGCCGCTGAATATCTGTATTACCGTGTTCGGCGAAGTCGAACCGGGGCAGGCGCTGCGGCGCGATGCGGCGCGCGCCGGGGACGATATCTGGATTTCCGGGACGCTGGGCGATGCGCGGCTGGCGCTGGCGGGGTACTGGCGGGAATATGCGCTGGGCGAGGACGAACACCTGCTGGCGGCGGCGCGCATGCACATGCCGACGCCGCGCGTGGCGCTGGGGCGTGCGCTGGCCGCATTGGCGCAGCCGCCGGCGGCGCTGGATATCTCGGATGGGCTGGTGGGGGACCTGGGGCATATCCTGGCGGCATCAAGCGTTGGCGCGACGCTGGAGGTGGATGCGCTGCCGGCGGGGCCGGTGCTGGCGCGCCAGCCGATCGAATGGCGGCGCCGGTTCACCGTGGCCGGGGGCGACGATTACGAGTTGTGTTTCGCGGCGCGGCGCGAAGACCGGGAGGCAGTCATTGCGGCGGGTGTGGCCAGCGGCACGCCGGTCACGCGGGTCGGGACGGTCGATGCCGAGGACGGATTGCGGTTCGTGGATGGGTCAGGCGCGCCGGTATCAATGCAAGTCAGCGGATGGGATCATTTCAGCGGCAGTTGATATTCACACGTTGTACCGCGTGGGCACAAGTGCCCACCCTACCATTCACCGTAGGGTGGGCACTTGTGCCCACGCGGTCGTACCCATGCACACCCCACCGCCCAACATCACCCCACCCTCGGCACCTTGCGGTCATCATACGGCCCATGCTCCATCCAGTACTGCCGGAACGCCAGCCGCACGTTATCGCGCAACTCCGCATCGTTCCACGGTTTGGTATAAAACTTGTAGATCGACCCGCGGTTGATCGAATCAAGCACCACGTTTACGCCCGTATAACCGGACAGGATGATCCGCATCGTGTCCGGATACATCTCCTTCACCTTGCTCAGGAACTCGGTGCCGCTCATCACCGGCATGCGCTGGTCGCACAGCACCACCTGCACCCGGTACAGCGCCAGCAATTCAAAGGCCTCGGCCGGCGAGGACGCCGTCAGCACCCGGTAGTTATCGCGCCTGAACAGGCGGTGCAGCGCGCTCAGGGTGTCGGTGTCGTCGTCGACCACCAGGATGGTCTGGACGTTGCTGTCGTCGGCGGCCGGCATGTCGGGCGCGGCGCGATTCTTGCGCACCAGCGCAGCCAGCCCGGCCGCCGGCAGCGCGCGCGAAAAGTGGAAACCCTGGATCTCGTCGCAGCGGTTGCGGCGTAAATACGCCATCTGGGCGCGCGTTTCCACGCCCTCGGCGATCACCTGCATGTGCAGGCTGTGCGCCATGCTGATGATGGCCAGGGCGATCGCCGCGTCGTCCGGGTTGGTGACGATGTCGCGCACAAAGGCGATGTCGATCTTGAGCTTGTCGATCGGGAAGCGCTTCAGGTAAGCCAGCGAGGAGTAACCGGTGCCGAAGTCGTCTATCGCGATGCGGATGCCGAGCGCCTTCAGGCGCTGCAGCACCTCGATGGTGCGCTCGGCGTTGGTCATCAGCGCGCTTTCGGTCAGCTCGAGTTCCAGCATGCCGGGGTCGATGCCGTGGCGCTCGATGGCGGCGCGCACCACGCCTTCGAGGTCGCCCTCGACGAACTGGCGGCTCGACACATTCACGGCCACGCGCACCTCGCGCACGCCCTGCTCGTTCCACTCGGCGATCTGGCGGCAGGCTGCGTCGACGATCCAGTCGCCGATGCGCACCACCATGCCGGTTTCTTCCAGCACCGGCACGAATTCGGCCGGGTACACCAGGCCGTGGCCGGGCCGGTTCCAGCGCAGCAGCGCTTCCACGCCGGTCACGCGGCCGGTGTTGAGTTCCAGCTTGGGCTGGTAGTGCAGCACGAACTGCTCGCCCTCGAGTGCGCCGCGCAGCGCCACTTCGAGGTCGAGGCGCGCCAGCACCTGCACGTTCATGCCGGCAGTGAAGAAGCGGTAGCCGTCGCGCCCCGCTTCCTTGGCGCGCACCATGGCGGTGTCGGCATACTTCACCAGGGTGCCGGGCTCCAGGGCGTCGTCCGGGTACATGGCGATGCCGATGCTGGCCGTGAGCACCGCCTTCTTCCCGTTCAAATCGAAAGGCGTGCGCAGCGCTTCGCGGATCTCGTTGGCCACGTGCACCGGCTCGCGCCTGTGTTCGCGTCCCTGCTCGCGCGTCATGTTCAGCACCACCGCGAACTCGTCGCCGCCCAGGCGGCCGACGGCGTCGCGCAGGTCCATCACGCGCATCAGGCGGTTGCTGAACTGGCGCAGCAGTTCGTCGCCCAGGGCCGGGCCCAGCGAATCGTTGACGATCTTGAAGCGGTCGAGCGTGATGAACAGCACCGCCACGCGCCAGGCCTTGTCCTGGGCCAGCTCGATCGCTTCGCGCAGGTTCTGGAAGAACAGGGTGCGGTTCGGCAGGCCGGTCAGCGCGTCGTAGCTGGCCAGGTGCTTCAGGCGCTGCTGGGCGTGGCGGCGCTCGCTGATGTCGCGCGCCACGGCAATCAACAGCTTGCTGCTGCCCGCCTCTTCCCACTGCCAGCTGATCTCGACCGGCACCGCGCCTTCGCCGCCGGCGCGCAGCAGCTCGGTCTCGGCGATGTCGGATTCGTGGGCGGCGCCGTTCGTGTCGAGGTGGCGCTGCAGCTGGTCGGCGGTGGTCAGGCCGAGCGCCACCGGGTCGATGCGCAGGAGGGCTTCGCGCGAAAAGCCGAGCAGGCGGCAGGCGCCGTCGCTCACGTCCACCAGCGCCAGGCTGGCGGCGTCGATCAGGAAGATGCCGTCGGAGGTGGCATCCATGGCGCGCCGGAAGCGTTCCAGTTCGGCCGTGCGCTCGCGTACCGTGCGTTCCAGGTTGGCGCCGTGGGCCAGCGACTCGCGGTGCATCAGGCGCACTTCGAGCAGGTTGCGGATGCGCGTCATCACCTCCACCGTGTCGAGGGGCTTACCGATGAAGTCGCGCGCACCGGCTTCGAGCGCGGCCAGCTTTTTATCCGGTTCGGCCGTCACCACCAGCACCGGCAGCCAGGACTCGCTTTCCAGCGGCTTCAGGGCTTCCATCACCTGGAAGCCGTCCATGTGCGGCATGTGCAGGTCGAGGATGATCAGGTCGAAGCGGTACTTCAGGTGCAAGGCCACCACCTGGCGCGGGTCGGTGGTGCTGTGCACGTTCTCGTAGCCGGTGGTCTTCAGCAGGTATTCGAGCAGCTGCACGTTGACGGGCTGGTCGTCGACCACCAGCACGCGTGCACGCCGCACCTCGGCGGGCGTGATCATGTTTCTTGTCCTTTCCCGGCAGCCAGCTGGGCCAGCGTGCCGTCGATCGCTTCGTTGAACCTGTCGATGTCGACCGGTTTCGTCAGGTAGCGGAAAAAGCCTGCCGCCATGCCGCGCTCGATGTCGCTGGCCATGGCGTTCGCCGACAGGGCGATGGCCGGGATGGCGGCCGTCTGCGGGTCGCGCCGCAGTGCGGCCAGCACCTCGTAGCCGCTCATGCCGGGCAGGTTAATGTCCATCAAAATGATGTCGGGGCGCCGTTCGCGCGCCAGCGCCAGGCCGCCCGGGCCGTCGCCCGCGGAGACCAGCAGCAGATCGCTCCGGAAGCGCACGATTTCCTCGACCAGCCTCAGGTTGGCCGGATTGTCCTCGATGTAGAGCACCAGGTGCGGCTCGCCGGCGGCGCGCTCGGGCGGCAGCGCCGCCAGCTCGCCCTCGGCTGCGCCGCGCCCCGCTGCCGGCGCCGTGGTGCCGAGTTCGATGGAAAACACGCTGCCCACGCCGGGGCTGCTGCTCACGTGGATCGATCCGCCCATCAGCTCCACCAGGCGGCGCGTCACCACCAGGCCGATGCCGGTGCCTTCCTGGGTACCGGCTTCCTGGCCCAGGCGGTTGAAGGGCTGGAACAGGCTGTCGAGCTGGTCGGGACGCAGGCCCAGGCCAGTGTCCTGCACCGAGATGCGCAGGCGCCCCGGCCCGGCTTGCGCGCAGTCGAGCACCACGGCGCCGGCCTCGCGGTTGTACTTGACCGCGTTCGACAGGAGATTCAGCAGCACCTGCTTCAGGCGCGTGCGGTCGGCCAGCAGCACCGCGCCCACCTGCTCCGGGAACAGCACGCGGATGCCGCGCCCGGCCGCCAGCGGCGCGATCATGGTGCGGCATTCTTCCAGGATCTCGCCCAGGGCCACCGGCTCCATGCTCAGCGGGATCGTGCCCGACTCGACCTTGGCCAGGTCCAGGATCTCGTTAATCAATGTCAGCAGGTGGCGCCCGGACTTCAGGATATGGCTGGCGAATTCCTTCTTTTGCGCGTCGCTGGTTGGCAGCGCTTCCGAGGTGAGGATCTGGGCAAAGCCGAGGATGGCATTGAGCGGCGTGCGCAGCTCGTGGCTCATCGAAGAGAGAAAAGCCGATTTCGCCTGGTTGGCGTTCCTCGCCTCGTCGATGGCGTTCGCCAGTTCGGCGTTGGCCAGCGCCAGCTGCAGGGTGCGTTCGTCGACGCGGTGTTCGAGCTGTTCGTTCAGGCGCATCACTTCCTGCTGGGCGCGCGAACGCTCCTGGGCTTCGCGCACGATGGCGGCGTTCGAGTCTTCCAGCTCGCGCGTGCGGCTTTCGATCTCGCTCAGCATGGCGTTGAAGGAATCGACCAGCTCGGCCGCCTCGTCGTTGCTGATGCGCGGCGCGCGGCGCGAATAATCGCGCTTGGCCACCACGTCGTGGGCGATCTCGGTGATCGCCACGATGGGCGCGGTGATGATGCGGCCCAGCCGCCGCATTACCAGGTAGGCGATCGCCATCGCCAGCAGGGTCACGACGAGCGCGATGGCGAGATAGTCCAGGGTACGCGCCAGCAGGCGGTTCTCGGCGCGCAGCCAGACCGCGCCCACGGTTTCGCCGTTCTCCAGCACCGGGCGGAACACGACCAGGTGGTCGCCCTCGATGCGGGCGGCCGCGCGTTCGGCGCGCGCCGGGAAGACGGTGCCGGCGCCATCGGCCGCGTAGGACGCGAACAGGCGGCCGCGGTCGTCGTAGATGGCGGCGGCGTCGACCATCGGCCGGGTGCGCAGCAGGGCCAGGTTTTCGCTGGCCAGGCGCGCGTCGTCGAAGGCCAGGGCGGCCGAGCTCATGTGACCGACCAGCTCGGCCTGGGTCGAGAGATCGTTGACCAGGGAGCGGTGGTAGCTGCGCAGGTCGTAGCCGATCACCAGCCCGACCGACACCACCAGCGCGGCCAGGGTGGTGGCCATCACGACGGCGACCAGCTTCTTGCGGATCGAGGGCAGGCGGATCATGCGGCCGCGCCGATCGGAATGGAGGAAAGCGTTCCGCGCACGCGCCACGCGACCCGGATGGCGAAAACCATCACGACCGCGCCGGCCAGGCCCGGCAGCACGCGTATTGATGAAGCAACATGGTGTTTGATTGAATAAAAGAAACGCAGCAGCAGACCGCAGCGATGCAGGATAGCAGCATGGTATGCCCGAGTGTCGCACGGAACATTTCGTGTACTGAAGCCCGCCACTTTACGCCGTCCCTTGTCGTTTGGATAGCATCGGCGCCGATTTTCCATGCAAGTTTGCTACACCGGCCGCCGCCGCCGCGCGCTAGAATGGTTCCTGCGCGGCCAGTGCTGCCGCGCCGCCGCCCGTCTCCTTTTGCCTGCGGCGCAACGGTATCGACACTGGAGGAGCCGCATGAGCAACGAAATGATCGAACTCGCTACGGAGGTCGGCGCGGCATTGCAGGCCAAGCGCCTGGTGCTGGCCACCGCCGAATCCTGCACCGGCGGCGGCGTGTCGCAGGCCGTCACCGAGATCGCCGGCTCCACCGCCTGGTTCGACTGCGGCTTCGTCACCTACTCGAACAACTCGAAGACCGAATTGCTGGACGTGCCGGCGGCGCTGATCGCGCAATTCGGCTCCGTCAGCGAGGAAGTCGCCGGCGCCATGGCCGAGGGCGCGCTCTCGAACAGCAATGCCGACGTGTCGCTCTCGACCACGGGCATTGCCGGTCCTACCGGCGCGGTGCCGGGCAAGCCGGTCGGCACGGTCTGTTTCGGCTGGGCGCGCGGCGACACCACCTTTACCGAGCGCCTGGTATTCCAGGGCGACCGCCAGGCCGTGCGCGAGCAGACCGTCATCCACGCGCTGCGCGGACTGCTGCGCTTTATTGAATAGTGCGGGCGGCGCTCCGGTTCCACCTGTCGCTGGCGGGCCTGGGCCTGCTCGCGCTCGCTCCTGCGGTGCAGGCGGCGCCGGTGCAGACGCCGCCGGTACAAACCGTGTACGCCGCCGGCGACATCGCCCGCTGCGCCCATCCCGACCCGCGCTGGTCGGGTGCGGCCGATACCGCCGCCGTGGTGGCCGCCGGCCTGGCCGCCGACCCGCAAGCCGTGGTGCTGACCCTGGGCGACCACACCTACCCGCGCGGCACGGCCAGGGAATTCGCCGACTGCTACGACCCGACCTGGGGCCGCTTCAAGGAGCGCACCTGGCCGACGCCCGGCAACCACGAGTACTACACGAAAGGCGCCCTGCCCTATTTCGCCTATTTCGGCGAACGCGCCGGCCGCCCCGAGCGCAGCTGGTACAGCCTGGACCTGGGCAGCTGGCGCGTGATCTCCCTCGACAGCAACCTGGCGCCCGCGCTTCACGCGGCCCAGCTCGACTGGCTGCGTGAAGAGCTAAAAAACAACCCGCGCCGCTGCACCCTCGCTTTCTGGCACCATCCGCTGTACAGTTCGGGCGGGCACGGCAGCGTGCCGACAATGCGCGATGCCTGGGCCCTGCTGCACGCGGCCGGCGCGGAACTGGTATTGTCCGGTCACGACCACGACTACGAACGCTTCGCGCCGCAGGACGCCAACGGCAAGCCGGACCCACGCGGGATGCGCCAGTTCGTGGTCGGCACCGGCGGCGCCTTTGCCACGCCCTTCCTCCTCTTCGAGAAGCACAGCGAAGTGCGCGACGCCAGCCGCAATGCCGTGCTGCGCCTGCAGCTGCGCGACGACGGCTACGACTGGGAATTGCTGGAAGCGACCCCACCTATGCTGCCGAACGCATCGCCGCCCGACCATGGCAGCGCCGCCTGCCACTGACACACTGAAATGATTCCTGGAGTACCGCATGAAAACCCGACCGCTGTTCGCCGCATCCGTGCTGCTGGCCGCTTTGAATAGCGCTGGCGCGCAGACCGGAGGTGCAGCGCCTGTCCCTCCCGCCGCGCCGCCCGACATCCCGCACATCGCCTTCGACAAGTACACGCTGCCGAACGGCCTGCAAGTCATCCTGGTCGAAGACAAGCGCCTGCCCGTGGTGGCCGTCAACGTCTGGTACCACGTCGGCCCGGCCAACGAAGCGCCCGGCCTGGCCGGCTTCGCCCACCTGTTCGAGCACATGATGTTTGCCGGTAGCAAACACCTGCCGCGCGGCCTGGCCGACCGCCTGCTGGAAGGCGCCGGCGCCAGCGACAGCAATGGCGGCACCGGCTACGACAGCACCAGCTACTACGACACCGTACCCGCCAACCAGCTCGAGCTGGCCCTGTGGGTGCATGCCGACCGCATGGGCTACCTGCTCGACGTGCTCGACCAGAAGTCGCTCACCAACCAGCAGGACGTGGTGCGCAACGAGCGCCGCGAAACCGTGGAAAACGAACCCTACGGGATCGTCGAGGAAGCCCTGAACCACGCGCTGTTCCCGCCCGAGCACCCGTATTACGCCTCGGTGATCGGCTCGCACACCGACATCCAGAACGCGAAGCTGGCCGACGTGCGCGACTTCTTCACTCGCTACTACGGCCCGAACAATGCCAGCATCGTGATCGCCGGCGACATCGACAAGGTCAAAGCGCGCGCCCTGGTGGCGAAGTACTTCGGCAGCCTGAAGCGCGGCCCCGATGTCCCGCGCCCGCAAGTGACGACGCCGCCCATCACCGAGGAACGCCGCCTGACGGTGCCCGACCGCGTCGAGCTGCCGCGCGTCTACATGGGCTGGCTCACGCCGCCGGCCTACCAGCCGGGCGACGCCGAACTGTCGGTGGCGGCCCAGATCCTGGCCGGCGGCAAATCCAGCCGCCTGTACCAGTCCCTGGTGTACGAACGCCAGATCGCCCAGGACGTCGACGCCGACCAGGATGCGCGCGCCCTGGCCTCGACCTTCCTGGTCGAGGTGACGGCGCGCGCCGGCCACACCGCGCAGGAACTGGAAGCGGCGATCGACGCCGAACTGGACGCCCTGCGCGAGCACGGTCCGACCGCGCAGGAAGTCGAACGCGCCAGGCGCCAGATCGAGACCGCCATGCTCACCGGCCTGGAACAGCTGGGCGGCGACGGCCTGGCCGACCAGCTGAACCACTACAACCAGTTCACCGGCAACCCCGGCTACCTGGCCGAGGACATCGCCGCCCTGCGCCGCATCACGGCAGCCGACGTGCAGCGCGCCGTGCGCACCTGGCTGCAGCCGAAGAACCGCGCCGTCGTGGCCGGCGTGCCCGGCGAGCCGACGCTGCCGCACGATCCGCCTGTGCCGAAGGCACCAAAAACCGTCAAGTCGAAGCACGCCGGCGTCAACGCAGCCGAAGCCTGGCGCGCCAAAGCGCCGCAGCCCGGCCCGGCGCCGGCCTTCCAGCTGCCGCTGGGCGAATCCTTCCGGCTCGCGAACGGCCTCACCGTGATCCACCACCGCAACCCGGCGCTGCCGCTGGTGTCGGCCGAGGTCGTGATCCGCAGCGGCGCCGACAGCAACCCGCTGGCCCTGCCCGGCCTGGCCGGCTTCACCGCGCAAATGCTCACCGAGGGCACGCAGGAGCGCAGCGCCCTGGCGATTGCCGAGGAAATCGCGCAGCTGGGCGCCTTCATGGATGCCGACAGCGGTACCAATGCCTCGGCGGTGTCGCTGCTGGCGCTGCGCTCGACCTTCGAGCAGGCCTTCGGCGTCATGGCCGACGTGGTGCTGCATCCGGCCTTCCCGCCTGAAGAAGTCGAGCGCCAGCGCGCCAGCCGCCTGGGCGACTTGCTGGGCCAGCGCGACGAGGCCGAAGCCGTGGCCTCGGTGGCCGCCGCCGGCGCCCTGTACGGGCCGCGCCATCCCTACGGCTACGGCCAGCTGGGCACCGAGCCCGCGATCCGCGCCGTCACGCGCGCAGATTTGCAGGGCTTCTGGCGCCGCCATTACGTGCCGTCGAACGCGGCGCTGGTGGTCACCGGCGACATCACGCGCGAGGAATTGCAGGCGCTGGCCGAAAAATACTTCGGCGCCTGGCAGGGCGATGCGGCGGCGCCGTTCGCACCGGGCACGCCCGGCCCGACGCGCGCGCGCGTGGTCCTGGTCGACAAGCCAGGCGCGCCGCAGACCGCGCTGCGCCTGGTGACCTTTGGCGCAGAGCGTACGAGCGAGCAGTATCCGGCGCTGGAAGTGATGAACGCGGCCTTCGGCGGCCTGTTCACCAGCCGCATCAACCAGAACCTGCGCGAGGAAAAGGGCTACAGCTACGGCGTGTTCTCGGGCTTCCGCTACGGCCGCACCCCGGGCCCGTTCAGCATCGCCGGCAGCGTGCGCGCCGACGCCACCGGCGCCTCGGTGGCCGAGATCCTGCGCGAAGCCCGCGCGATGATCGACGCCCCGCTTGGCGCCGACGAACTGACGGGCGCCCGCAACGCCCAGCTGCTATCGCTGCCGAACGGCTTCGAGACCAACGCCGACATCGGCGCCAGCCTGGCCGAAGCCTTTGTCTTCGGCCTGCCGCTGGACTACTACCGCCAGCTGCCCGCCAAACTGGCCGCGGTGACTGCGCAAGACGTGCAGGAAACCGCGCGCCGCTACCTCGACCCCGCGCACCTGGTCATCGTGGCCGTGGGCGACCGCAAGCGCATCCTGCCGCAGCTGGACAAGCTCAAGCTCGGCCCGATCGAAATCCGCGACAGCGAAGGCCAGCTGCTGCCGTAAACCTTCGGGTGGGAACCCGTCCCCACCCGACGCGCCGCGCGTTTTTCGTAGGGTGGGCACCTGTGCCCACGCTGTCTCACCATCTGCACGGAAGCGAACCTTCCAGTACCTCGCGCAGGACAACGCACGCGTTCTCCGAACACCGCGTTGTCGAATCGTCTATCATGGCCCAACTGTATTCACACCCCAGCGGCCCATGAACCAATTCACGATCCAGCAAAAGTTCTTCCTTCTTCTCCTTACCCTGGTCACCATCGCCTTCGGCTGGATCCTGCTGCCGTATTCCGGCGCGGTGTTCTGGGGCATGGTGCTGGGCATCCTGTTCGCGCCGCTGTACCGGCGCCTGCTGCCGGTGACGAAGCAGAAGCCGACCGTCGCCGCCCTGCTCACCCTGTTTTCGATCATCGTTATGGTGATCCTGCCGCTGTCCCTGATCGGCGCCTCGCTGGTGCGCCAGGCGCTCGGCATCTACGACATGATCGGCTCCGGCCAGATCGACTTCGGCCGCTACTTCCAGCAGATCGTCGGCGTGCTGCCGGACTGGATCGTCTCCGTGCTGGAACGCTTCGAAGTCACCGACCTGGCCTCGCTGGAGCAGAAGCTGTCCGAAGGCGCGGCCCAGGTCAGCCAGGTGTTCGCGCGCTACGCCATCAACTTCGGGCGCAACACCTTCGACTTCCTGGTCAGCCTGACCATCATGCTGTACCTGCTGTTCTTCCTGCTGCGCGACGGCCAGGGCCTGGCCAACCGCATCAAGCGCGCCGTGCCGCTCAGCCGCATGTACAAGCAGCGCCTGTTCGACAACTTCACCACCGTGATCCGCGCCACCGTGAAGGGCAACGTGCTGGTGGCGATTGCCCAGGGTGCGCTGGGCGGCCTGATCTTCTGGTTCCTGGACGTGCAGGCGCCGCTGCTGTGGGGCGTGGTGATGGCCTTCCTGTCGCTGCTGCCGGCCGTGGGCGCGGCGATCGTTTGGGCGCCGGTGGCGGTGTACTTCCTGGTCACCGGCGCCATCTGGCAGGGCGTGGTGCTGATCGCCTTTGGCGTGCTGGTCATCGGCCTGGTCGACAACATCCTGCGCCCGATTTTGGTCGGCAAGGACACCAAGATGCCCGATTACCTGGTGCTGCTGTCGACGCTGGGCGGCATGGCGCTGTTCGGACTGAACGGCTTCGTGATCGGGCCGGTGATCGCGGCGCTGTTCATCGCGGCCTGGGAGATGTTTGCCTCGGCCGAGGAATTCCACCCGCAATAAAGCCCGGGAAATGGCAACGGGGCCGGCCTGCACTTGCGTGCTTGCCGGCCCCATCTTTTTACATTAACATGTGAACATCTATTCATATGTTAATGATGACTATTCCCGACGAATCCGACCATGTCGAGCAGGTGGCCGACCTCTTCCACCTGCTCGGCGACGCCACCCGCCTGCGCATCGTGCTGGCCTGCCTGGCGCAGCCAACCGCCGTGGGCGACATCGCCACGGCCCTGAACCTGTCCAGCTCGCTGGTCAGCCACCATTTGCGCCTGCTGCGCGCGGCGCGCATTGTAAAAGCCGAGCGCCAGGGCAAGCAGGTGTTCTACGCCGCCGCCGACGCCCACATCAGCACCCTGCTGTCCAACATGTTCGAGCACATCGCCGAACCTGCCAACGGAAACGAACCATGAACCACGACCATCAAGATAATCCTGTCCCTGCCGATACCCATGGGCAGCAGCAGAGACAGGTACCTCGCGATCATTCGCACGGGCACAGCCACGCGCACGGGCATGGTCACAGCCATGGCCACCATCACCACCACGCCCCGGTCGAAGGCCACGGCCGCGCCTTTGCCCTGGCCATCGGCCTGAACACGGTCTTCGTCGCCATCGAATTCATCTACGGCTTCCTGGCCAACTCCACCGCACTGATGGCCGACGCCGGCCACAACCTGTCGGACGTGCTGGGCCTGGTGCTGGCCTGGGGCGCGGCGGTGCTGGCCAAGCGCGCGCCGAGCGCCCGCTATACCTACGGCCTGCGCAGTTCCTCGATCCTGGCGGCGCTGGCAAATGCCCTGCTGCTGCTGGCCGCCTGCGGCGCGATCGCCTGGGAAGCCGTGCAGCGCATCGCCGAGCCGCATCCGGTGGCAGGCGTCACGGTGTCGGTGGTGGCGGCCATTGGCGTGGCGATCAACGGCTTCTCGGCCTGGCTGTTCATGGCCGGCAGCAAGGGCGATTTGAACGTGCGCGGCGCCTACCTGCACATGGCGGCCGACGCGGCGATTTCGCTGGGCGTGGTGATCTCGGGCCTGGTGATCATGGTCACCGACTGGACCTGGCTCGACCCGGCGGTGAGCCTGGCGATCGTGCTGGTGATCGTCTGGGGCACCTGGTCGCTGCTGCGTGAATCGGTGCAGATGGCGATGGCGGCGGTGCCGGCCAGCGTCGATGCGCATGCGGTCGAACACTTCCTGGAAGCGCGTCCGGGCGTGACCGGCGTGCACGATCTGCATATCTGGGCGATGAGCACCACCGAGACCGCGCTGACGGCGCACCTGGTGATGCCGGGCGGGTGTCCGGGGGATGGCTTCCTCGACGAGACCGTGGCGGCGTTGAAGAAGGAGCATGGGATTGCGCATTGCACCTTGCAAGTCGAAGAAGGAACGAGCACGCACGGATGCGCGCTGGCTGCGCATGGGGTGTGAACGATCGCCAGGCGCGTAGGGTGGCCGGCTCCACCTGGACGTTTGAACATTGCCTGCGTGTGCGCCGCCCACGCGTTCGACGCACGGCCGAGACGACGCAGCAGATCGCACGCGTGTTGAACGCGTGGACGGCATAGCCGTCCACCCTACCCAGCCAGGTTCGCGAACAGCGCCGTGCTCAGGTAGCGTTCGCCAAACGACGGAATGATCGTCACGATCAGCTTGCCCGCATTCTCCGGCCGCTGCGCCACCTGCATCGCCGCCCACAAGGCCGCCCCCGACGAAATCCCGACCAGCAACCCCTCCTCGCGCGCCGCCGCCCGTGCAGTCTCGAAGGCATCCTCGTTGCGCACCGCGATCACTTCATCGTAGATGCCGGTATTCAACACCTGCGGCACGAAACCAGCGCCGATCCCCTGGATCGGGTGCGGCCCCTTGGTCCCCTTCGACAGCATCGGCGACGCTTCCGGCTCCACCGCAATCGCCTGGAACCCGGGCTTGCGCTCCTTCAGCACCTCGCCCACGCCGGTGATGGTGCCGCCGGTGCCCACGCCGGCCACCACGATATCGACCTTGCCGTCGGTATCGCGCCAGATTTCCTCGGCCGTGGTGCGGCGGTGGACCTCGGGGTTGGCGGGATTGTTGAATTGCTGGGGCATGAAGGCGCGCGGGTCGGAGGCGACGATTTCCTCGGCGCGGCGGATCGCGCCGACCATGCCCTCGGCGCCCGGCGTCAGCACCAGTTCGGCCCCGTAGGCGCGCAGCAGCATGCGCCGCTCGTTGCTCATGGTTTCGGGCATGACCAGCTTGCAGCGGTAGCCGCGCGCCGCGCACACCATCGCCAGCGCGATGCCGGTGTTGCCGCTGGTCGGCTCGACGACGACGGTGTCGGGGCCAATCTTGCCGGCCCGTTCCGCCGCCTCGATCATCGCCAGGCCGATGCGGTCCTTGACGCTGTGCGCGGGGTTGTGGAATTCGAGCTTGGCAAGGATCTCGGCGCCCCCGGCGCCCTTGCCCAGCTTGCGGATCCTGACCAGCGGTGTATTGCCGATCAGCTCAGTGACATCGTTCGCGACACGCATCGTTCACCCCGCTTGTGGTTAGTGTGCGTTTATTTTACGCCGAGCAGTTCCACGTCGAAGATCAAATCCGTATTCGGCGGAATCGAGCCGCCCGGTGCGCCACGCGCGCCGTAGCCCAGGCGGCTCGGGATGATCAGGGTGCGCTTGCCGCCCACCTTCATGCCGGCCACGCCCTGTTCCCAACCCTTGATGACCTGGCCCGCGCCCAGCTGGAAGTCGAGCGGCGTACGGCCGGCGTCGAGCGAGGAGTCGAACTTGCGGCCGCGCTGATTGCGCGCCATCGGCTTGTAGAACCAGCCGGTGTAGTTGACGGTGACCTTGTGGCCGAGCTCGGCCGTTTGCCCCTTGCCGACCACGCGGTCGACGATTTCGAGCTGGGGTTCGGCCGGGGTTGCCGGCTGCGGCGCCTGGGCGGCGGCCGCGGCATCCTGGGCCGCGCCGCTGACGGCTTCGGCGCCGCTCTGGGCGGCCTGGCCAGCCACGCCGGCGGCCTGCTGCGAACCCGCGGCGGCCTGG
The DNA here is from genome assembly GCF_057801335.1 of Massilia sp. BAP21. Classification (NCBI taxonomy): domain Bacteria; kingdom Pseudomonadati; phylum Pseudomonadota; class Betaproteobacteria; order Burkholderiales; family Oxalobacteraceae; genus Massilia; species Massilia sp. BAP21. The sequence goes on along the minus strand of NZ_CM173596.1, from coordinate 2,530,041 downwards.
TCGGCGGCGCTCTGCACGCCCTGCTGGCGCACGGTGGCGGCGGCCTGGCCGGCATCGGCGGCGGCTTGCGGCGCATTCGCCGGGGTGGCTGCCGGATTGCCCTGCTGGGCACAGGCGGCGGCGCTTGCGAGCAGCAAGGCCAGGAAGGAAGTACGACGGATCATGTGGACTCTTTCAATGACAGGATTTCAATCGATGATCCTATGATAGCAAAGCCCCGCGCCGCAATGGCAGCGGCGTTACACCGTCTTACTTTTCGCTCATGCCGTTTCCGGCAGCGCCACCTCGGCCGGCGCCTCCGCGGTTTCCGCTTCCGCCGCCTCGGCCATCTTGTGCAGGATATGGCCTGCCGCAATCATGCCGAAGCTGGCGGTCACCACCATGCTCGAACCGAAGCCGGCGCAGTTCAGGCCAGTCACACTGCTGCCGATCTCGCAGGCATCCTCCGCTTCGGGATAACGCAGCGGCTCCATCGAGAACACCGCGTCGATGTGGTATTTCTGCTTCTCGCCGCGCGAAAAGCCATACTGCGCGCGCAGCAGCTTGCGCACCTTTTTGAGCAGCGGTTCCTGCTCGGTACGGGCCAGGTCGCGCACCTCGATTTTCGTCGGGTCGATCTGGCCGCCGGCGCCGCCGATGGTCACCAGCGGCAGCTTGTGGTCGCGGCAGTACGCGATCAGCGCGGCCTTGGCCTTCACGCTGTCGATGGCATCGACCACGTAGTCGAAACCCTTGCCGCCGACCATCTGCGGGATGTTGTCCGGGTCGACGAAGTCCTCGATCAGGGTCACCTTGCAGAACGGGTTGATCTGGGCGATGCGTTCGCGCAGGGCCTCGATCTTCGGCATGCCGACGGTGCTGCTCAAGGCCTGGATCTGGCGGTTGATGTTCGACTCGGCCACGTTGTCGAGGTCGATCAGGGTCAGGTGGCCGACCGCGCTGCGCGCCAGGGCCTCGACGATCCAGGAGCCGACGCCGCCGACGCCGATCACGCAAACGTGCGCCGCGCGGAAGCGTTCGAGGGCACGCTCGCCATACAAGCGGGCGATGCCGCCGAAACGGCGTGCGAAGTCGATTTCGTCGTCAAGGGCGGCGCTGAAGGTGGGGGTATCGGTGGTATGCATCCCGCCATTTTACCGAACCCATCTGGCACGCCTGCACTAAAATGCCTCTTGGTCAATCAAAAAAATCTCCACTGTCAGAAAAACGCACATGAACGATTCCCTCCTCGATGCCGCCCCTGGTTTCGACCAGCCGATCGCCGTCCTCAAGCATTGCCATGGACGCATCCGCAAGCAGCTCGCTACCCTCGAACGCCTGCTTGCGCACCTGCCCGGACACGGCGCCGACGAGCAGGCGCGCCAGGCGGCAGCTGCGGTGTTGAAGTACTTCGAGAAGGCGGCCCACCTGCACCACGAGGACGAGGAACAGGACCTGATCCCGATGCTGCGCGCCGTGGCGCAAGGCGAAGACGCGGCCACCCTGCAGGCGCTGGCGCCGGTCATCCTGCAGGACCACAAGGACATGGACGCGATCTGGCAAGACCTGCACGAACAATTGACCGCGATTGCAGACGGCAGCGCCGCCACCCTCTCCACGTCGAGCGTGCAGCGCTTCGTGCAGCGCTACACGGCCCACATGGAGCGCGAGGAAAGCACGATGGCGCCGATGGCCATGCGCCTGTTTTCAAGCGAGCAGATGGCGCGCCTGGGTGCAGCCATGGGACGGCGCCGTGGCATCGACGCGGCGCCTGCGCCGGCTGCCGCTCCCGCCATCGGCGACGCCGTTGCCGGCCTGCGCAAGGATTACGGCCAGGCCAGCCTGAACGAGGATGACGTGCTCGACGATCCGATCGCGCAGTTTACGCAGTGGTTCGAGCAGGCCCTGAAAGCCGAGGTCAACGAGCCGAACGCGATGAACGTGGCCACCGTGGATGCGGACGGCCGGCCGAGTTCGCGCATCGTGCTGGTCAAGCAATTTGATGCACGCGGCTTTACCTGGTACACGAATTACGACAGCCGCAAGGCGCAGGAATTGCGCGCCAACCCGCACGCTGCTCTGCTATTCTTCTGGAGCGAACTGGAACGCCAGGTGCGCATCGAGGGCCGGGTCGAAACGACCTCGGCTGAGGAAAGCGACAAGTATTTCCACAGCAGGCCCTTGAAGAGCCGCCTGTCGGCAATTGCTTCGCAGCAGAGCGCGCCGATCGCCAACCGCGCGGCCCTGGAACAGAATTACGAAGCCGTTGCCGCACAGGCCGGCGAAGCGCCGCCGCGTCCCGCCAACTGGGGCGGCTTCCGCCTGGTGCCCGAGCGCATCGAGTTCTGGCAAGGGCGCCGCTCGCGCTTCCACGACCGCATCGTCTACACGCGGCAGGAAGACGGCAGCTGGACCCGGGAACGCCTGCAACCGTAACACCGCACCATTGCACCACCGCTGCACCGCTGCACCGCTGTACGAAATCGTTTCACGCACAACCCGTGTCCGCACGGGTTCCGTCATGCCGTTACGCTGGCCGGAGGAAACGTGTTTAACGAACTGAAACTCGGCGCCTGGAGCACGGGCATGCGCAGCAAGCTGTCGCTGCCCCTGCGTGTCGAACTGTGGAACGGCGAGCACATCGATTTGTCGTCCGATCCGCCGCTCGTCACGATCCGCGTACCGCAGCCGTCGTCGCTGCGCTACCTGCTCTCGCCCTCGCTGTACAAGCTCGGGCAAGCCTACGTGGAGGGTGCGCTCGAGATCAAGGGCCGCGCCGCCGACATGATCCGCATCGGCAGCGAACTGGCCGCCTCCACCGGCAAGCACGAGCGACGCTTCGCGCATCCGCTGCGTTTGTTCTCGCCGCACACGCGCCGCAAGGACGCCGAAGCGATCCGCTACCACTACGACGTCTCCAACGAGTTCTACGCGGCCTGGCTCGACCCGAACCTGGTGTATTCCTGCGCCTACTTCGACACCGGGAGCGAAGACCTGGCCACGGCGCAGGTCCGCAAGATCGACCACATCCTCACCAAGATCGGCCTGAACCCCGGCCACACCCTGCTCGACATCGGCTGCGGCTGGGGCGCGCTGGCGATCCGCGCGGCCGACCGCTTCGGCGCGCGCGTGCTCGGGGTCACGCTGTCGGACAACCAGGCGGCACTGGCGCGCGAACGGGTCAAGGCGGCGGGGCTGGACGGGCGGGTCGAGATCCGCCTGCAGGACTACCGCGATGTGGACGGCCAGTTCGACCGCATCACCAGCGTCGGCATGTTCGAGCACGTGGGGGTGCAGCATTTGCCCGAGTATTTTTCGCGCATCAACGCCCTGCTGGCGCCGGGCGGCGTGGTCATGAACCACGGCATCACCTCGACCGACGTCGAAGGCCGCGCCACGCCCTATGGCGGCGGCGAATTCATCGACCAGTACGTGTTCCCGCAGGGCGAGCTGGCCCACCTGGGCGCCGTGATCAAGGCCATGCAGGCAGGGGGGCTGGAAGTGCGCGACGTCGAAAACCTGCGCCGCCACTACGCGAAAACCTGCGCCGCCTGGACCGAGAATTTCGAGAACCATGCCGACGAGATCGCGCGGCTGACCGATGGCAAGCGCTTCCGCATCTGGCACGTCTACCTGGCCGGCTGCGCCTACGCGTTCGCGCACGACTGGATCAGCCTGTATCAGATCGTGTGCGGCAAGGCGGGGGAAGACCCGGCGCAGATACCGTGGTCGAGGAAGTACATGTACGAGTGAGAGAACATGCCGCCGGAGTCAGCGGCAAGGGCCGTAGGGTGGGCACCTGTGCCCACGCGGTCTCACCGTGCGATAAACAGCGAAATCACCGCGAGTCCAATCATCGCAACGTTTCGATAGATCATCCGTGCCATACAGCGTGGGCTCGAGAGCCCACCCTACGAACTACGTAACCCTATTTCATGAACCGCTGGAACGTCTTCCTGAACTTCGCCACCTTCGGCGCCACCACGAACGCGCAATACCCCTGCATCGGGTGCTGGGCATAGTAGTTCTGGTGATACTCCTCGGCCTTGTACCAGGTTTCCGCCGGCAGCACCTGGGTCACGATCGGCGCATCCCATACAGCCGCCATTTCCGCCATCACCTGGCGCGCGGTCGCTTCCTGTTCGGTGTCCTGGGTAAAGATCACCGAGCGGTATTGCGGGCCGACGTCGTTGCCCTGGCGGTCCTGGGTGGTCGGGTCGTGGATGGTGAAGAAGATCTGCAGGATGTCGCGGTAGCTGATCACCGCCGGATCGAATTCCAGCCGCACCACCTCGGCGTGCCCAGTGGCCGCGCCGCACACCTGCTCGTAGGTCGGGTTCACCACATGGCCGCCCATATAGCCCGATTCCACGCGCGTCACCCCGCGCACTTCCAGGTAAACGGCCTCGGTGCACCAGAAGCATCCGCCGCCAAGGATCGCCACGCCGGCCGCTGTTTGCTCGCTCATCGCATACCTCGATATTGTTAGTGATGGCTTTACTGTAACGTAAAGCCACAGTTTGTGCAGACGCAACATGCGGGGCAATACAGACGCAAACGCCGCCTTGTTCCTTGCGATGGCATAATGAGCATGCAACTTTCCAGGGTACCGATGAACACACGCTCTCCCCGCGCCACCGAGCGCGGCTTCGATTCGACGCATTTCCGCCAGGCGCTGTCGCAGTTTGCGACCGGCGTGACCGTCATTACCACGCGCCTCGAGGATGGCAGCTTCCGCGGCCTGACCGCCAGCTCCTTCAATTCCGTCTCGCTCGATCCGCCGCTGGTGCTGTGGAGCCTGGGCGCGGCGGCCAACAGCATGCCCATCTTCAGCGGCAACTCGCACTACGTCATCAACGTGCTGGCGGCCGGCCAGGAAGAACTGGCGCTGCGCTTCTCGCGCCGTACCGAAGATCCGTTTGCCGACGTCGACTACGAACTCTCGCGCACCGGCCAGCCGATCCTGAAGGGCGCCGTGGCCTGGTTCGAGTGCCACAACCGCAGCCGCTATCCCGAAGGCGACCACGTGATTTTCGTGGGCGAAGTCGAGGAATGCGAAGTCCAGCCCCAGCCGGCGCTGCTGTTCCACGGCGGCCGTTTCGGCGTCACGCCCTAGATCCAACCGGCGAGGATCGCGCCAGCTCCCTGGAGTTTTGGGCAAGCCTCGCTCCCCTCCCCGCCCTACCATTTCTCTTCCCGATAACGCTACACAAGGAAGAGACATCATGAGCAAAACCTGGATGATTACCGGCGCCGGCCGCGGCATCGGCGCCGAGATCGCACGCGCAGCCCTCGCCAACGGCGACAGGGTCGTGGCCACCGCCCGCAAGCTGGGCCAACTGCAGGATGCCTTTGCCGGCGCCGACCCTGAACGCATCGCCCTGGTCGAACTCGACGTCGCTGACGAAGCCCAGGCCGCGCCGGCGGTCGCCCAGGCCGTCGAACGCTTCGGCCGCATCGATGTGCTGGTGAACAATGCCGCCTATGGTCTGCTGGGCCGCCTGGAAGAAGTGTCCAGCGCCGACATCGCCCGGCAGTTCGCGGTCAACGTGCACGGCGTACTGCACATGCTGCGCGCGGTGTTGCCGACCATGCGGCGCCAGCGCGGCGGCCACATCATGAACATCAGCTCGATCGCCGGCATCACGGGCTTCGACGGCGCCTCGGTGTACTGCGCCAGCAAGTACGCGATCGAAGGCTTGACCGCCTCGCTGGCGCTGGAAGTGGCGCCGCTCGGGATCAAGGTCACGGCGGTCGAACCCGGCTTCTTCCGCACCGAATTCCTCGACCCGAGTTCGGTACGCTACGGCGCCACCGCCATCGACGACTACGCCGCCCTCGGCTCGGTGGAACAGGCGTATGGCGCCTACAAGGGCAGGCAGCTGGGCGACCCGGTGAAGCTGGCCGCCGCCGTGGTCGAACTGGCCGGCATGGCCTCGCCGCCACGCCAGTTCCTGGCCGGCAGCGATGCCCTGGCCATGGCGAATACCGCGCTCGACGCCCGGCGCACCGAAATGGCCGCCTTCGAGGCGCTGACGGTCTCGACCGACCACGCCGCCTGAGTGCGCAATGGAAGCAGAAACGGCATGGTGTATTCTTCAGCCACACATGACGACGACTACGCCATGCATGCGCCCTCTCCTTCCATCGATCTCAGCCTGATGCGGCTGTCCGGCCTGCTGGCCGCCAGCGCGCCGCAGGACGGCACCTTTGCGACCTGCATCCCGGGCGTGCACGCGGTGCGCGCCGCGAACGACAGCGCCGAGCTGGTGCACGGCCTGCACCGCCCCGCGCTGTGCATCGTCGCCCAGGGCGCCAAGACCGTGATGCTGGGCGACGAGTCCTACGACTACGACCCGTCGCGCATGCTGATCTTTTCGCTCGACCTGCCGATCGCCGCCATGATCCGGCAAGCCAGCGTGGCCGCGCCCTACCTGTCGTTCCGCTTCGATTTCGACCTCGACAGGCTGGCCGAGCTGATCCTGAAGGCGTATCCCGACGGCGTGCCGCCCACACGTCCGGGACGGGCCGTCTACGTGGCCCAGGCCAGCGCCGAGATCGTCGACGCCGCCGCACGCCTGATGGCGTTGGCAAGCCGGCCCGAGGATGCCGCCCTGCTCGCGCCGCTGGTGCAGGACGAAATCATGCTGCGCCTGCTGCGCGGCCCCTTCGGCGCGCGCCTGGCCCAGCTGGGGAAAATCGAGACCCACCGCATCGGCAAGGTGGTGGCCTGGATCCGCGCGCACTTCGACCAGCCGATGCGCATCGACGACATGGCGCAACTGGCCCACATGAGCCCGTCTTCGCTGCACGGCCAGTTCAAGTCGCTCACCTCGATGAGCCCGCTGCAATTCCAGAAGACCCTGCGCCTGCAGGAAGCGCGACGCCTGATGCTGGCCACCGGCATGGACGCCAACCTGGCCTGCCAGCGCGTCGGCTACCTCAGCGCCTCGCAGTTCAGCCGCGAATATGCGCGCCACTTCGGCAATGCGCCGACGCGCGACATGGTGCGCCTGCGCGATGCCGGTCTGGCGGGCGCCGTCTCCTTTACCCAGTAGGTATTGGGCATTGGGCATCGGTCGAAAATGAAAATGCCTGTCGCAGTTTGAAAAGATGCGCCAGGACGGTGTTCCTATAATGCCCTGACTCCGGCGCCCTGCCCGGCCTACAAGAACAGAGACCAGGACCGATCCATGACCGCTTCCGCTTCGACCCGCAAGACCGCCTTCCACTGGGATGACCCGCTGCTGCTCGACCAGCAACTGCTAGATGAAGAGCGCATGGTGCGCGACGCGGCCGCCGCCTACTGCCAGGACAAGCTGCAGCCGCGCATCCTCGAGGCCTTCCGCCATGAGACCATGGACACCTCGATCTTCCGCGAGATGGGCGAACTCGGCCTGCTCGGCCCGACGATTCCCGAGCAGTACGGCGGCCCGGGCCTGAACTACGTCGCCTACGGCCTGATCGCGCGCGAAGTCGAGCGTGTCGATTCCGGCTACCGCTCGATGATGAGCGTGCAGTCGTCGCTGGTGATGGTGCCGATCTTTGAATTCGGTAACGAAGCGACCAAGCAGAAGTATCTGCCGAAGCTGGCGACCGGTGAATGGATCGGCTGCTTCGGCTTGACGGAACCGAACCACGGTTCCGATCCGGGCTCGATGGTGACCCGTGCGCGTAAAGTGGACGGCGGTTACTCGCTGACCGGCTCGAAGATGTGGATCACCAATTCGCCGGTGGCGGATGTGTTCGTGGTCTGGGCCAAGGACGATGAAGGCGCGATCCGCGGCTTCGTGCTGGAAAAAGGCATGGAAGGCCTGAGCGCACCGGCGATCCACGGCAAGTTCGGCCTGCGCTCGTCGGTCACCGGCGAGATCGTCATGGACAATGTGTTCTGCCCGGAAGAGAATGCCTTCCCGGACGTGCGCGGCCTGAAAGGTCCTTTCACCTGCCTGAACTCGGCGCGTTACGGCATCGCCTGGGGCGCGCTCGGTGCGGCCGAAGCCTGCTGGCACACGGCGCGCCAGTACACCATGGACCGCAACCAGTTCGGTAAACCGCTGGCGGCGAACCAGCTGGTGCAGAAGAAGCTGGCCGACATGCAAACCGAGATCACGCTGGGCCTGCAAGGCTGCCTGCGCCTGGGCCGCATGAAAGACGAAGGCACGGCCGCGGTCGAGATCACCTCGATCATGAAGCGCAATTCCTGCGGCAAGTCGCTGGACATCGCCCGTACCGCGCGCGACATGCTGGGCGGGAATGGTATTTCGGACGAGTTCGGGATCATTCGTCACATGGTGAACCTGGAAGTGGTGAATACCTATGAAGGTACGCACGATATCCACGCGCTGATTCTCGGCCGTGCGCAAACGGGCATCGCCGCGTTTTAATTGCTCCAGTCGCGCGGTTATCGTATTCCTTGAAATCGATTTCTGCGCGAATAAAGTGTATCTTTATCCTGGCCCGACCGTAAAGCTTTTTCAGTCTGGCATAGCGGCATAATCCATTCTTTACTCGAATTACCGAAAACGACTGCTCGTGCGGTATTCGTCTCATCAGATTGACGTGCGGGGTGCAGTGGCATCCTCCTCTGCAGTCCAGGCCATCGCGCCACGTTTCTCCTCGCCATCCCAATAATCGCTAAGATTCGTATTAATTTATTCACTATTCCCGTTCAAACAGGTGCGCACGAATACAAATTTGTACTTACATCGCCTTTTCTTGTGTACAATAAATTAATTCTGAATCAGTGTTCCACCTATATAAAAGTGCGCGGAACATGACTTTTACCGATACTGCGGCATCGACAAATTCCCGTTCTAACGATGCTTTCGCCTTGTCCCTGGATTTGTTGCTCAGCAATTTGCCAGGAGCGGTATATCGTTGCCTGAACGACCCGGAATGGACCATGGAGTTCATCAGCGCCGGCGTCGAAAAGCTCACTGGCTACCCGGCCTCCGCCTTTATCGGCCCGGACCCGGTCTCGTATGCCAGCCTGATCCATCCCGACGACCGCGCCAAGGTGGCCGACGACACGAATGCCGCGATCCGCGACCGCCGCTCCTACCAGCTGAGCTACCGGATCACGAATGCGGCCGGCCAGACGCGCTGGGCCTGGGAACAAGGCGCCGCCGTCTATGACGAGCGTGGCGTGGTGGTGGCGCTCGAAGGCTTTATTGGCGACATCACCGTCCTGCGCCGTGCCGACACGCTGATGCTGGAGCAGGCCAGCTTGCTCGACAAGGCACACGACGCCATTTTCGTGATGGACATGAGTGCGCGCATCACCTACTGGAACAAGGGCGCCGAACGGCTGTACGGCTGGAACGCCGACGAGGCGCGCGGCCAGCACATGTCCGACCTGCTGTGCGACGATCACGCAGAGTACAGCGCAGCCTGGCAACTTGCGCTGGCCGAGGGAGAATGGGTCGGCGAACTGGCCCAGCACCGGCGCGACGGCAGCACCATGCAGGCCGACACGCGCTGGACCCTGGTGCCGGCGAACGCGGCTGCCGGCATGCCGCAAAAGATCCTGGTGATCAGCACCGACATCAGCGAGCGCAAGAGCAACGAGGCGCGCATCCACCGCCTCGCGTATTTCGACGCCCTTACCGACTTGCCGAACCGCGCCAGCCTGATGGACCACCTGCGCCGCGCCCTGATCAGCAGCGCGCGCTCGCGCAAGTTCGGCGCGCTGATGTTCTGCGACCTCGACAATTTCAAGACCCTGAACGACACCCATGGTCACGCCGCCGGCGACGTGCTGCTGCAGGCGGTGGCGCGCCGCCTGGAAAACAGCGTACGCGAAGCCGACATGGTGGCGCGCCTGGGCGGTGACGAATTCGTGATCCTGGTGCCGCCCGAGGAAGACACGATGGCCGGCGCCGTGCACCAGGCCGAGACCGTGGCGGCGAAGATCGTGGCCGCCATGTCGGCGCCCTTCCAGCTGGCCGATTTCATGTACACGGTCTCGACCAGCGTGGGCGTGACCATGATCAGCGGCATGACCGATACCGTGGAATCGGCCCTGAAGCAGGCCGACACCGCGATGTACCAGGCCAAGGCGGCCGGCCGCAACACCTTCCGCTTCTTCGACCCGGCCATGCAGGCGGCCTGGAGCGCGCGCTCGGAACTCGAGACCGGCCTGCGGCGCGCCTTGCGCAACCACGAGTTCATGCTGAACTACCAGCCGCAGCTCGACGGCGCCAGCCGCGTGATCGGCGCCGAAGCCCTGCTGCGCTGGCGCCAGCCGAACGGCGATGTGCTGTATCCGACCGAGTTCATCAAGGCGGCCGAGGAAACCAGCCTGATCGTCGACATCGGGCGCTGGGTGCTGGGCACCGCCTGCGCCGAACTGGCCAGCTGGCAGCGCAATCCGGCCACCCGGCATTTGTCGCTGTCGGTGAACGTCAGCGCGCGCCAGTTCGTCGAACCCGACTTCGTGGCCATGACCCAGGAAATCCTGGCGGCCACCGGCGTCGATCCGCACGGCCTGAAGTTCGAGCTCACCGAAACCCTGGTCGTCACCGATTTCGCGCACACGGTGCAGACCATGGAAACCCTGCGCCGCCTCGGCATCACCTTCTCGCTCGACGACTTCGGCACCGGGTATTCGTCGCTGGCCTATTTGCGCAAGCTGCCGCTGGACCAGCTGAAGATCGATTATTCCTTCATGCGCGACGTGCTCACCAACGGCAACGACGCCTCGATCGTGCGCTCGATTATCGCTTTGGGTGGCAGCCTGGGGCTGCAGGTGATCGCGGAAGGGGTGGAGACGGCGGGGCAGCGCGAATTCCTGTCGGAGGCGGGGTGCTACGGCTTCCAGGGCTACCTGTATGAAAAGGCGCTCAGCGGCGAACGGTTTGCGCAGTACGCGGCGGGGGCGCATTGAGTTCAATTTTGTACCGCCAGCGGTGACCGTACGGTGGGCACCCCGTGCCCACGCGGTTACGTGCGCATCCTTTCTACGTTGGCTGCAACATGTCGCCCACCAGCCCAAAGCCAGGCCATTGGCCGTCGCATGCGTTTCGAGCGAAACATCACCGCCATCGAATCCGGACCCGTGCGTACCGCGTGGGCACGGAGTGCCCACCCTACGACAACCTCGCCCTCAAATAAAAAAAGCCAGCAGGGCTAACCATGCTGGCTTTCTCGATTGCGTGACTGCTTAGAACTTGTAGCCGACAGCCAGGATGACCGACACCGGGTCGAGCTTCATGTCCTGGCGCTGGCCGGTCGAGAAGTTGGCCACGGTGCGCAGGCGGGTCTTGTTGACTGTCGCGTCGACAAACCATTTCTCGTTCAGGTTCACTGCCAGGCCAACCTGGGCGGTGTAGGTGAACTTGTTGTCGATGCTCAGCGTCGTGGCCGGACCGCCCGGATTGGTCAGCGCGGTCAGCTTGCCCGAACCGCGTTCCTTCATGAAGTAGGCGTAGGTCGCGCCCAGCCCGACGTAAGGACGGAAGGTTGCGCTTGGCTCGAAGAAGCGGTATTGCAGCAAGGCGATTGCCGGCAAGGCTTCGACGGTGGCCAACTGGCCCGTGCCCTGGATCGAGCCGGCGCCATTGATCTTGTGCTTGTATGGCGTACCCAGCGCAACTTCAGCCGAGATGTTGTTGGTCAGGCCGTAGGCGAAGATCAGCACCGGCTGGATGTCGCGCTCGACATCCGCCTTGGTGAACGGCAGGGCCGGGCCGGACAAATCGCCGCTCTCGACTTTCGGGGTCAGCTGGTTGAAGCCGAACTTGGCGGTCCACTGGCCGGCCGACTGGGCCGACGCGCCGGTCGCGCAGGCCAGCGCGGCAGCGGCGACCGCCATTTTCACGACGCTATTCAGACGTACTTTCATTATTTCTCCTGATTCTTGTTGGGGCTGCGCATTGCCACAGGCGCCGCGCAGCCAGCTTTATTCTTGGATTACAGCCAACCCTTGACGGCCATATCTTTCAAGATATAGCGCGCGATGAGCCAGTACTCGTATGGGGTCGGGTGGATGCTGTCGGCGTACATGAAGTGGGCGGTATCGCCGGCCACCAGGGTACGGGTCGTGCACAGCAGCGAGGTTTCCTTGACCGCTGGATTGGCCAGGTCGCAGGCCGGGGTCGTGACATTGCTCAGACCATAGATTTCCTTGGTCTTCGGATTGGTCATCTGGTCGCGGCTGATGCTGTACAGGTCGACGTACATGATCGCAGCGTCATTACCCAGGCCAGCTTTCAGCTGTGCGTTGAAGGCGTTGACCATGTTGTCGATCAGCGGCTGCAGCGCAGGCTGTGCGCGGCCCGACGGGGTATTCGCCACGTCCGGCAGGTTGTTCACGATGACGTACTTGGCGCCCTTGGCGACGATGTCCTTGACGATGGCGGCCTTCTGGGCGCCGGCCTTGCCGAGTTCGGCGACCAGGGTTTGTGCGTTCGCGGCGGCGTACTCGCCGGCAGCCTTGGTGCCGGCGGCCTGGGCATCGGCGCCGGCCTTGGTGGCGGCGGCAACGGCTGCGGCCTGGGTCGCGCCTTGCGACATGGCAGCGCCGACACCCGCGTTGATGATCGCGGTCTGGCCACCGGCGGCATTCGTCGCGACGGCACGCTGGATGATCGGCAGCGCGGCGGCCGGGTTGGTCGTGGTCGCGGCCAGGCCAGCGATCAGCAGGCCCGGGAAGGCTTGCTGGCCGGCTGCGGTGCCGGCGGCGCTGACGGCGCTCAGCTGCGACAGGACATCGTTACCGCCGGCCATGATGGTGACCAGTTCGGTGCCGCTGAACTTGCCGCCGGTCTTGGACAGGTGCATCTGGACCTGGGTAGCGACCGGCACGGTCATTTCGCCGATTTCAGGCTTGACCACCTTGTTGCCCGGTCCGATAGGATTGGTCACGCGGGCGCCGCCCTGGGCGTAGTTGAAGCAGTTCGCGTTGTTGACGATCGGGACGTTGAAGTCGAGTGCCGGATTGGCGTCGTTGTTGGTGCCTTCCAGGCCGGTCTGGGCCGCGCATGGGGCCGGCAGGCGCAGCTCGGCGGCCAGCACTTCGGTCCAGTTCAGGCCGGTCAGCGCCGGGTCTTTCGAGGTTTCGGAACCGTTGATCGAGAACTTGCCGCCACCGGCAGCCTTCACGGCGCCGACGTTGTAGGTGCCGACGTCCGACAGGCTGTCACCGAAGGTGACTTGCTGGCTGAAGGTAATCGGGTGCGATTGGTCGCCACCGCTGCTACCGGTGCCGCCGCAAGCGGCGAGCGCAGCTGCGGTCAGCAGTGCGAGCGCAAAATTCTTTTGACGCATTGTGTCTCCTGATGGGAAGGATGTTTTTTGTGTGAAACGAACGCCCGTGCTATTCGTGCCGTAACTAATATGCCAGTGTTCTTTCCGCTTGTATATGAGTCAATTGTCGTACCGTAGGCTGGAGGCAACAGTTGACAGCGATAAAGTCCTGGCAACGCGCCGGATTATAACAAGCATTGACGCTGGTTATATGTCGAAAGGTGTTGGTACAAGGGATGTGTGACCGGCGGTTGTTTTTTTGCGCAAAGAGATGGGAGAACCATGGATGATCATCCCGCAAAACCGCACCGATCGCTGACATAGGTAGGGTGGGCTCTTGAGCCCACACGGTACAGCACAGGTGCAGTCGAAAAGTTGTCGCGTGATTGCGAACGGTGAGACCGCGTGGGCTCGAGAGCCCACCCTACAGGTATGCGATACATACCATTTCATCCAAGGATCGCATCAGACGTCGCGGTTCAGCAACCCATGCACGATGCCGGTCGAGCCATGCGCGGCGCGGCGCAGGCGGTCGTTCACGCCCAGCCAGGCGCCATCCTGCGGCGGCGCTTCGACCAGGATCACGTCGGCGCCCTGCCCGTCCATGGCGCGCAAGGCGGCATACAGGGCGTGCGCGAAGCCTTCCGGGGTGGCCGGCAGGCGCGTGGCGGCGTGGGCCGCCGGCAAGTCCGAGTAATGGATCAGCGCTACCTTGCGGCCGGCTGCCGTCATGCGCGCCAGGGTCTGGGCCAGGGTAGCCGTGTCCTGCATTGCCACCGGCGTATGCGGCGCGTAATGCGATTCGAGGGTGCCGGAGGCGCGCGGCGCGGCCACATCCGGTGCGGCCGGCATCCGGTCGATCACGGCGGCAATTGCTTCGGCGCTCACATGACCGGGACGCAGCAGCACCGGCCCATGCGTGGCCAGGCGCGACAAGTCGACGATGGTCGACTCGATGCCCACCTGCGAAGCCCCGCCGTCGAGCACCAGCGCCACCGAACCGTCGGCATCGAACTCGTCGCGCACGTGGTGCGCCAGCGTCGGGCTCACGTGGCCGAACTTGTTGGCCGAGGGCGCGGCGACGCCGCCCTGCCCACCCTTGAAGGCGCGCAGCAGGGCGATCGCCACCGGGTGCGACGGGCAGCGCAAACCGACCGTGTCCTGGCCGCCGCTCACCGCATCGGGAATGTTCGGCGCGCGCTTCAGGATCATGGTCAGCGGGCCGGGCCAGAAAGCCTCGGCCAGCGCATGTGCCTCGGCCGGAATCGCGCAGGCCCAGTGCGCGATGTCCGCTTCCGGCGCCAGGTGCACGATCACCGGGTGATCCTGCGGCCGGCCCTTGGCGGCGTAGATGGCGGCCACCGCGGCCGGATTCTCGGCATCGGCGCCGAGGCCGTACACGGTTTCGGTCGGGAAGGCGACCAGCTGGCCGGCTTCGAGTGCGCGCGCGCCGGCGTCGATGGCGGCCTGGTCGATTGCTCCATCCTGGCTCATGCTGCGATCCCCAGGATGGCGCAGGCGGCGCGCAATTGTTCCTGCGCTTCAGCCAGCGTTGGCGCAACAAACGTCACGTGGCCCATCTTGCGGCCACGGCGCGGATCGTCCTTGCCGTACAGGTGCAGGAAGGCGCCCGGCAGCGCCAGCACGCGGTCCCAGGCGGGTTCGCGCACCTTGTCACCATCGAACCAGACATCGCCCAGGATGTTCAGCATCACGGCCGGCGAATGCTGGCGTACATCGCCCAGCGGCAAGCGCGCCATGGCCCGCACCTGCTGCGCGAACTGGCTCGTCACGCAGGCGTCGATCGTGTAATGCCCACTGTTGTGCGGACGCGGCGCCATTTCGTTGACGACCAGCGAGCCGTCTTCGAGCACGAAGAATTCGATGCAGAGCACGCCTACATAGCCGAGCTCGGCCACGATGGCGCGCGCCGCATCCTGCGCCTTCTGCGCGCATTCGGCCGACACGTTCGGCCCCGGCACGGTGGTGGTGAACAGGATGCCGTCGCGGTGCACGTTCTCGGCAATCGGATACACCACGGATTGCCCATCGGCGCCGCGCGCGGTCAGCACCGACACCTCGTAGGCCAGCGGCAGCATCTTTTCCAGCAGACAGGTGACCTGCCCCATGGACTCGAAGGCGGCGCGCACATCCTCGCGGCTCTTCACGCGTACCTGCCCCTTGCCGTCGTAGCCCATGCGCACGGTTTTCAGGATGCCAGGCAGCAGATCGTCACCGACGGCCTCGATGTCCTCGATCGAGGCGATCACCTTGTGCGGCGCCGGCAGCACGCCGGATTTCGCTGCGCAATCGACGAAGAAACGCTTTTCCAGCACGCGGTCCTGGGCAATCGCCACGCACGAACCCGCAGGGGCAACGAAGCTGCCTTGCGCCAGCAAATTCATGCTGTCGGCCGGCACGTTCTCGAACTCGGTGGTGACGGCGCTGCACAGGGCGGCCAGTTGGCCGAGGGCGATGCTGTCGTCGTAGCCAGCCTGCACCAGGCGCTCGGCGACCTGCCCGGCCGGGCAGTCGGCGCTGGGCTCCAGCACGGCGACCTTGTAGCCCATCGCCTGGGCGGCGTGGGCGAACATGCGGCCGAGCTGGCCGCCTCCCATCACGCCCAGCCAGGTCGGCGGGTTGGCGGTGGGAAGAAACGAAGGATGCTGCGAATTACTCATACGGTCTCATACTGGCAGGGTCATCGCCTGGGCGGCGGCGGTCTGGTCCTTGCGGAACTGTTCCAACTGGGCGGCCAGGGCATCGTCGCCGGCGGCGATGATCGCCACCGCGGTCAGCGCGGCATTCGCGGCGCCGGCTTCGCCGATGGCGAAGGTCGAGACCGGCACGCCTTTCGGCATCTGCACGATCGACAGCAGCGAATCCTCGCCGCGCAGGTATTTCGAGGGCACCGGCACGCCCAGCACCGGCACGATGGTTTTCGCCGCCACCATGCCCGGCAGGTGGGCGGCCCCACCGGCGCCGGCGATGATGGCGCGCAGGCCGCGCGCACGCGCCGTTTCGGCATAGCGGAACATTTCGTCGGGCATGCGGTGCGCCGAAATGACCTGCGCCTCGAAGGGCACGCCGAATTGCTTCAGCACGTCGACGGCGTTCTTCATCACGTCCCAGTCGGACGAGGAACCCATGATGACGCCGACCAGCGGCTTGACTACGTTCTCGGTCATCTTAAACTTTCAGCTTTTCGCCGGTCAGGCGTTCGATGGCTTCGAAGTACTTGGCCTGGGTCTTGGCGATCACGTCCGCCGGCAGGGCTGGCGCCGGCGCGGTCTTGTTCCAGTCGCTCAGGGTTTCCAGGTAGTCGCGCACGAACTGCTTGTCGAACGATGGCGGCGACATGCCCGGCGCGTAGGAATCGGCCGGCCAGAAGCGCGAGGAGTCGGCCGTCAGGACTTCGTCCATCAGGTGCAGCACGTTGTTTTCGTCGAGGCCGAATTCGAACTTGGTGTCGGCGATGATGATGCCCTTGGTGGCAGCGTATTCCGAGGCCGCGGTGTAGAGGGCGATCGAAACCTCGCGCATTTTCGCGGCCAGTTCGGCGCCGATGCGCTCTTCCATCTCGGCGAACGAGATGTTCTCGTCGTGCTCGCCGATGTCGGCTTTCGCAGCCGGGGTGAACAGCGGCTCGGGCAGTTTGTCGGCCTGGCGCAGGCCTGCCGGCAGTTCGATGCCGCAAATCTTTCCACTCGCCTGATAGTCCTTCCAGCCGGAACCGATGATGTAGCCGCGCACCACGGCCTCGACCAGGATCGGCTTCAGGCGCTTGGCAACTACGGCGCGGCCGCGTACCTGCTCGACTTCATCGGCAGCCACGACGCTTTCCGGCGCCACGCCGGTCAGGTGGTTCGGCACGATGTGGCCGAGTTTCTCGAACCAGAAATCGCTCATCTGGTTCAGGACCATGCCCTTGCCCGGGATCGGCTCGTTCATGACGACGTCGAATGCCGACAGGCGGTCGGTGGTGACGATCAGGATCTTGTCGTCGCCGACAGCGTAGTTATCGCGCACTTTGCCGTGGCCAAGCAGTGGCAGGGACTGGATCGTGGATTGGTAGAGGCTGTTCATAGAAGGAGTATCAGGGAAGCAGAAACGGCGGACACAGGGGGCGCACCCGCCGAAAAGAAACGCGGGCTGCCGCAGCAGCCCGTTCCAAACGCTATATTACTTTACAACCTGGGCCAGCTCGCCGGCCTTGTAACGCTCGGCCATTTTTTCGAGCGGAATCGGCTTGATCTTGGCGGCCATGCCTTCGCAGCCGAACGACTGGAAGCGCGCCTTGCACACTTCCATCGCCGCTTCGCGCGCCGGCTTCAGGTAGTCGCGCGGGTCGAACTTGCTTGGGTTCTGGAACATGTACTTGCGGATCGCCGCGGTCATGGCCAGGCGGATGTCGGTGTCGATGTTGATCTTGCGGACACCGTGCTTGATGCCTTCCTGGATCTCTTCGACCGGCACGCCGTAGGTCTCTTTCATGTCGCCGCCGAATTCGCGGATGATGGCCAGCAGTTCCTGCGGCACCGACGAGGAGCCGTGCATCACCAGGTGGGTGTTCGGGATGCGCGCGTGGATTTCCTTGATGCGGTCGATGGCCAGGATGTCGCCGGTCGGCTTGCGAGTAAACTTGTAGGCGCCGTGCGAAGTGCCGATGGCGATCGCCAGGGCGTCGCACTGGGTGCGCGCCACGAAGTCGGCCGCCTGGTCTACGTCGGTCAGCAATTGCTCGCGGGTCATGGTGCCGTCGGCGCCGTGGCCGTCTTCCTTGTCGCCCTTCATGGTTTCCAGGGAACCGAGCACGCCCAGCTCGGCTTCGACGGTCACGCCGATCGAGTGCGCGAACTTCACGACTTCCTTCGAGACTTCGACGTTGTATTCGTAGGAAGCGACCGACTTGCCGTCGGCTTCCAGCGAACCGTCCATCATCACCGAGGAGAAGCCCGAGCGGATCGCGGCCATGCAAACCGCCGGCGACTGGCCGTGGTCCTGGTGCATGACGACCGGGATGTGCGGGTAGGCTTCGACGGCGGCGTCAATCAGGTGGCGCAGGAAGGCTTCGCCGGCGTATTTGCGCGCGCCTGCCGAGGCTTGCATGATGACCGGCGCGCCGACGGCGTCGGCCGCGGCCATGATGGCCTGCACCTGCTCCAGGTTGTTGACGTTGAATGCCGGCAAGCCGTAGCTGTTTTCGGCAGCGTGGTCCAGCAGTTGACGCAGTGATACGAGTGCCATGGTTGTACTCCAGATAAAAGAAATCTGCTCAGGCGCTTCGACAACGCGAAGCCGCCATGAATCCTTGATGTTCAGTCTTTATACGTTTCGCCCACGCGCACGATTTTGAGCGCATTGGTGCCGCCGGCCTCGCCCATCGGCGAGCCCCAGGTCACGACGATGGTGTCGCCCGGGCTGACCATGCCTTCCTTGATCAGGAGCTCTTCCGCCTTGCGCAGCACGGCGTGGCTGCCGCCTTCCTGCATCAACGGGAATGCTCGCACGTTCCGGTACAGCGAGGCCTTGCGCTGCGTCGTTTGTGACGGGGTCAGGGCGAAAATCGGGGTGTCGATATTATGTCGGCTCATCCACAGCGCGGTCGAGCCCGATTCGGTCAGGGCGACAATCGCTTTCACAGCCAGGTGGTGGGCGGTGAACAGGGTGCCGTAGGCAATCGACTGGTCGATGCGGGTGAACTCGACGTTCAGGAAGTCCGTATCGAGCTTGTTGTATTCGGATTGTTCCGCTTCCAGGCAGATCGCGGCCATCATTTCGACGGTTTCCACCGGGTACTTGCCCGATGCGGTTTCGGCCGAGGTCATGACGGCGTCGGTGCCGTCCAGCACGGCATTCGCCACGTCCGACACTTCGGCGCGGGTCGGCACGGCGTTCACGATCATCGACTCCATCATCTGGGTCGCGGTGATCGCCAGCTTGTTCGAGGCGCGTGCCATGCGGATCATGCGCTTCTGCAGCGCCGGCACAGCGGCATTGCCCACTTCCACAGCCAAATCGCCGCGCGCGACCATGATGCCGTCCGACGCGTCCAGGATTTCCTGCAGCACGGGAATGGCTTCGGCACGCTCGATCTTGGCGATCATCATCGGCTTGTGCTGGTAAGGCTCGCCGGCGATGTTGGCCAACTGGCGCGCCATTTCCATGTCGGTGGCGCTCTTCGGGAAGGAAATGGCGAGATAGTCGGCCTGGAAGCTCATCGCGGTCTTGATGTCTTCCATGTCCTTCGAGGTCAGCGCCGGCGCGGTCAGGCCGCCGCCCTGGCGGTTGATGCCCTTGTTGTTCGACAGCTCGCCGCCCACCTTCACCGTGGTGCAGATTTCGTGGCCGACGACCTTGTCGACGATGAGGACGATCAGGCCATCGTTGAGCAGCAGCTTGTCGCCGGGACGCACGTCGCGCGGCAGCGCCTTGTAGTCGAGGCCGACACGTTCCTGGTTGCCCAACTCGCCGTTCTCGCCCCACTTCGCGTCCAGCACGAACTTGTCGCCATTGTTCAGGAAGATCTTGCCTTCCTCGAACTTACCGACGCGGATCTTCGGACCCTGCATGTCGGCCATGATCGCCACCTCCACGCCGCAGGCCTCGGCGGCGCGGCGCACCAGGGCCGCGCGGTCGATATGGTCCTGGGCCTTGCCGTGCGAGAAATTCAGGCGCACGACGTCGACGCCGGCGCGGATCATGCGGACGAGGATATCGAAATCGGTCGAGGCTGGGCCGATGGTGGCAACGA
This sequence comes from Massilia sp. BAP21, assembly GCF_057801335.1. Lineage (NCBI taxonomy): Bacteria > Pseudomonadati > Pseudomonadota > Betaproteobacteria > Burkholderiales > Oxalobacteraceae > Massilia > Massilia sp. BAP21. The sequence goes on along the minus strand of NZ_CM173596.1, from coordinate 2,510,060 downwards.
TCTTGGTAGCGCAATACATGTTGATCCTTGTTCTTCAAAAAGAGAAGCGCAGCCTGGGCTGCGCTCGATATTACCTGGCTTACTTGTTATTACGCTGCAGCAGGATCTCGACTGCCGGCAGGGTCTTCCCTTCCAGGAACTCGAGGAAGGCGCCGCCGCCGGTGGAGATATAGCCGATCTTTTCGCCGATGTCGTACTTGGCGATCGCCGCCAGGGTGTCGCCGCCGCCGGCAATCGAGAAGCCGTTCGAATCCGCAATCGCCAGCGCCAGGGTCTTGGTGCCCTCGGCGAACTGGTCGAACTCGAACACGCCGACCGGGCCGTTCCAGACGATGGTGCCGGCCTTGTTCACCTGCTCGGCCAGCATGGCGGCCGTCTTCGGGCCGATGTCGAGGATCATGTCGTCGTCGCTGACGTCCGCCACATCCTTCACCGTGGCAGCGGCGGTCGGCGAGAACTCTTTCGCGCAGACGACGTCGACCGGAATCGGCACCGAGGCGCCGCGCGCGCTCATCATGTCGATGATGGATTTCGCTTCAGCGACCAGGTCGTTCTCGACCAGCGACTTGCCGATGTTCAGGCCGACGGCCTTCATGAAGGTGTTCGCAATGCCGCCGCCGACGACCAGGTTGTCGACCTTGCCCGCCAGGCTTTGCAGGATCGACAGCTTGCTCGACACTTTCGAGCCGGCCACGATGGCCAGCAGCGGACGCGCAGGCTGGCCCAGGGCTTTACCGAGTGCGTCGAGTTCCGCGGCCAGCAATGGGCCGGCGCAGACGACTGGTGCGAACTTGGCGATGCCGTGGGTGGTCGCTTCGGCGCGGTGGGCGGTGCCGAAGGCATCGTTCACGTACACGTCGCAGAGCTTGGCCATCTTCTGGGCCAGTTCATCCGAATTCTTCTTTTCGCCTTTGTTGACGCGGCAGTTTTCCAGCAGCACAACCTGGCCTGGGGCCACGTCTACGCCATCGACCCAGTCCTGCTTCAGTTCGACGGGCTGGCCGAGCAGCTCGGACAGGCGCGCGGCGACCGGCGCCAGCGTGTCTTCCGGCTTGAACTCACCTTCGGTCGGGCGGCCCAGGTGCGAGGTGACCATCACGGCGGCGCCGGCTTTCAGGGCGGCCTGGATAGCAGGCACCGAAGCGCGGATGCGCGTGTCTTCGGTAATGTTGCCGGCATCATCTTGCGGCACGTTCAGGTCGGCACGGATGAAGACGCGCTTGTTTTTCAGCGCATCGCGGTCGATCAGGTCTTGCAAGCGGGTGAAACTGAGAACGGCGTCCATGGCGACTCAACAGTGAAATAATGAAAGAACGATATTCTACCTTAGCCTGCACCTGTAAAAACGTGCATTACCCGCAACAGTGTGAAAGCAAGCATGCCGAATACAATCGTCTGCAGCATGTTGCGGCGCCAGAGGTAAAAGCCGAGCGCGGCGATGCCGCCCAGCAGCTTCGGATTTCCCAATTCCAGGTGCACATTGCCACCGCTGTCGAGCAGCAGGTCGGGGCCGATGATGGCCGCCAGCGCGCAGGCCGGCGCATAGCGCAGCATGTCCTGGATGCGCGGCGGAATGCTGACCTTGTGGCCGATCAGCCAGAAGCCGCTGCGGGTAATGGCGGTGGACAGCGCCAGCACGCCAATGACGGCCCAGATTTCCCACTCAGCCATGGCGCGCCTTTCGTTTTTCAGTCAGTTTCTCGGCTACCAAGGCCGCCAGCATGCCGGCCACCACCGCGACCAGCAGGCCCAATTTATAGGGAAAACCGTTCGCCAGCACCGCCACCGCGCCGGCCACCAGCACCCCGCACAGCGCGGCGCTGTTGATGATCAGCGGCACCGTGATGCAGAGGATGGCCAGCGTCCCGGCAAAGCCCAGGCCCCATTCGCTGGGAATCGTGCTGCCGAGGAAGATGCCGATCAGCGAGCCGACCTGCCAGGCGCACCAGTTCGGGAACATCAGCCCTTTTAAATACGACAGCTTGCCCTTCACCGGCACCGCGGTCGGGAAGCGCTGCAGGAACATCGCCACCGTCAAGTCGCCCGAGATATAGCCGTAGAACAAACGCTGGCGCCAGGGCAGGTGCGTGAAGTGCGGCGCCAGCAGGGCCGAGAAGATCACGAAGCGCAGGTTCACCACCAGGGCGGTGGCGAAGACCACCCAGATCGGCGCGTTCGCAACGATCAGCGGCAAGGAGGCCAACTGGGCGGAACCTGCGAACACCAGCAAGGTCATACCGCACGCCTGCCACACCGTGAGCCCGGTCTTGACCATGGCAATACCGACCACCATGCCCCAGGCGGCAATACCGAACAGGGTCGGGAGACCCGTCTTCAGGCCTTCGCGCCAGAGGTCGGGATCGTGTTCTTCGATAACGGGAGTCGATTGCGTGGCTGGCGGCGCGCTCATGTCGCCTTCCTGCAACAGCCTGGATGAGTTACAGCGAGAACGAAACCAAAATGATGGGACATGAAACGTCGAGAAATGAAGGTCTTGAATTCGGCCTGGCAGGTGCCCGTAAGGTGGGCATGCTGTGCCCACGCGTTACCTGCCTATGCGCTGGCCCGCTGCCGAAGGCTGTCGCTCGCACCGCGTCTGCGAGCCGCACGCTGATGTGATCATTCCGGCATTCTACCGATCATCCCGCCCCCTCGCTCGAATCCGTTAAAATCCCATCTTTATCCAAACCCTGCCCGACGGAGAATTGCAATGAACGTAAAGACGATGCCTGTGGTCGAACTGCAGGCCAAAGACCTGCCGGCCCACTGCCCGAACCCGGCCATGCCGCTGTGGTCGTCGCACCCGCGCGTCTTCCTCGACTTCGACCATGAAGGCACGGCCAAGTGCCCGTACTGCGGCACCCACTACCGCCTGGCCGCCGGCGTCGAGTTCAAGCACCACTGATCCGGCGCGCGGCCGTCGTTCGCCGCATACTTTCGCCGCATGCCCATGCATTACCGCGCTCCAGGGTGGCTGCCCGGCGGCCACCTGCAAACCATCTACCCGGCGACCTGCATCGCCAAGCCGCCGGTCGCCTACCGACGCGAGCGCTGGGGCGTGCACGACCCGCTGCTGGGCGATGACTTCGTCGACGTCGATTTCGTCGACGGCGAACCGGGTAAACCTTTGGTCGTCCTGTTCCACGGGCTGGAAGGTTCCTCGCACAGCCATTACGCACGCGGCCTGATGGCGGCGCTGGCAGCGCGCGGCTGGTCCGGCGCGGTGCCGCATTTCCGTGGCTGCTCCGGCGAAGCCAACCTCACGCCGCGCTTCTACCACTCCGGCGACGCCGCCGAAATCGACTGGATCATGGCGCGCCTGCGCAAACGTGCGCCGGGTCCGCTGTACGTGGCCGGCGTCTCGCTGGGCGGCAATGCCCTGCTGCGCTGGCTGGGCGAATCCGGCCACGGCGCCGGTTTCGTCACAGCCGCCGCCGCGATTTCCGCCCCGCTCGACCTGGCGCGCGGCGGCGAAGCCCTGTCCTCGGGCCTGAACATGCTCTACACGCGCATGTTCCTGCAAACCCTGAAGCCGAAGTGCCTGGCCAAGCTGGAGCAATTTCCCGGCCTGTTCGACAAGACGGCCCTGCTCGCTGCGCGCGACCTCTACGCCTTTGACAACGTGGTGACCGCCCCGCTGCACGGCTACCGCGACACCGACGACTACTGGCACCGCGCCAGCGCCCGCCACGTGCTGCATGACATTACCGTGCCGACGCTGGTCCTGAACGCGCGCAACGATCCCTTCCTGCCGGGCCAGTATTTGCCTGAATCGGCCTCGAAAACGGTGACGCTGGAATACCCCGAAGAAGGCGGCCACGTCGGTTTCCCTGCCGGGCCCTTCCCGAGCCGGATCGACTGGCTGCCGGCGCGCATCCTCTCCTTCTTCGACAACCTGGCCATGCGCGCGCCGAATGACCCGGGTTTATGCAATGCTCAAGCCCATGGATGACATCGTAAAACAGGCAATGGCCAAGTGGCCGAACGTGCCGCACTGCTACGGGTGGCTGGCGCTCGATGCGCGCGGCGCCTGGCGCATGCGCGACGAGGCGGCGCAGGGGGCCAATGCACCCGGCGACAAGCTGAACAACCCGACGCTGGTCGGCTTCATCAACCGCAATTACGGGCACGACGAGCAGGGCCGCTGGTATTTCCAGAACGGCCCGCAGCGCGTGTACGTGAATCTCGAAGCGACGCCCTTCATCGCGCGCACCGACCCGGCCCAGGGCATGACGGTGCAGACCGGCGCCGCGCTGCCGTCCATCGAGCGCCTGCTTCTCACCGAGTCCGGCGAGGCCATCGTGCAGGCGGGCGAGATCGTCGCCCAGGTCGACGACCGCGACGTGGCGCCATTGTTCGAGCATCTTGAACTGGATGGCAAGCCGGTTGGCGACGAAGCCTTGCTGGCCTGGCTGGACAATGAAACGGGAACGCTGACGCTGCGTTACCGCGGCGCCCAGGTACCGGTGGAGCGGGTGGCGCGCGACGCGCTGCCCCAGCGCTTCGGCTTCGTGCGCACGCCACAAGCCTGACCCCGGCTCTTGCGCCTGACTGTTACTTGACCTTCTCTTCGAGTTCCTTCAGCTCGCGCTGGCGCTCCTTGATCTCGCGTTCGCGGGCGTCGATCACCGACTGTTCATAGAAGCTGGCGTCGCCCGCCTTGCGCGCAAAGTTCAGCTGGTCCACCGCCGCCGGCATGGCGCCGGCCAGCACGTAGGATTCGGCCAGCGCCATGTGCTGCAGCGCGATCTTGCCCTGGCTGGAATAGGCTTTCGCCATCAGGTCGTAGAGCTTCGGGTCTTCGCGGTACATGCGCACCTGGTCGCGCAGGTAGCGCGTGGCATCCTCGAACTTGCCGGCGGCAATCATCGCTTCGGCATACTGGCGCGCCAGCGCGCGCGACAGCGGGTAGGCGTGAACGGCCTGTTCGGCATCCTTTACCGCGCCTTGCACCACGTCTTTCGGCTGGCCGGCTGCCAGCTTGATCTCCAGGTCGAGCCCGGCAAACATGGCGCCGCCATCGCTGGCGGGCGCCACCGACAGCACGCCTTCCTTCGGCTTCATGCTGGCGCGCGCTTTATCGAGCCAGCTGCGCGCCGCCGCCAGGTCGCCCTGCTTCAGCGACAGGTAGGCCAGGCCGTACTGGGCCGCCACCTGCTGCTGGCGTTGCGGCTGGCTCATCTGCGTCTCGAAAGTGGTGCGGGTGTCGCGCAGGCCGGTCGTGCTGCCGTCCTGCAGCACGCGGGCGCGCGCCTTGGCCAGGTGGAATTCGATGGCGTCGGCGCGCTGGCGCTGCGGCGTTTCGCGGATGCGCGCCTGGATGTCGGCAATGCGCTCGCCGGTCAGCGGGTGGCTGCTGAGGAAGGCCGGCATTTCGCCATACACCTTGTTGGCGCTTTGCAGGCGCTTGAAGAAGGCGACCATGCCCGTGGTGTCGTAGCCGCCGGCGCTCATGATCTGGAAGCCGACCCGGTCGGCCTCGCGCTCGGCGTCGCGGCTGAAGGACAGCTGGCGGTCGAGCGCCAGGCCCTGCCCGCCCATCAGCACGCCCATCGCCGCATCCGGACTGGCGCGCGCGGCCAGCGCCGCCAGGATCATGGCCGCAATCGGCAGCAGCGCATCCTGCTTTTGCTGGCCGAGCATGCGCGCGATGTGGCGCTGCGACACGTGGCCGATCTCGTGCGACATCACCGAGGCCAGTTCCGACTCGGTCTGCGCCGCGATCAGGAGCCCTGAATGGATGCCGATGTAGCCGCCAGGCAGGGCAAAGGCGTTCAGCACCGGGTCGCGCACCGCAAAGAAACCGAAATCGGAGCCGGTTTCGCCGCGCGCGCCGGGCGCGACATCGACCAGGGCGCCGCCGAAATGGTTCAGGTAATCGAGGATCTGGTCGTCGTCGAGGTAATCGCGGTCGCGCCGGATCTGGCGCATGATTTCCTCGCCCAGCTTGCGCTCGGTGACTGGCGACAGGTCTTCGCGCGCGGCGTCGCCCAAGGTCGGCAGGCGCGGCCCGGTGGCGGCATTCGGGGATTGCCCGGACGCCGGCGCCCAGGCGAAACCGGTTGCGGCCGACACGAGCAGGACGGCCAGGGAACGGCGCCAGCGCCGGGAGCGTGTCCGGGACGTGGGCAGGAACGCGGAATAGGTCAGCGATTTCACGGTGCTATGATAACCGCATCCGCGCACGGCTTGCCGCGAGCGGAAACACTTTCTTACTCGAGCATACCAACACGACCATGACCAGTTCCAAGCCGACCACCAGTACCAGCCCGCTCACCCATTTCGACGCCAGCGGCCAGGCCCACATGGTCGACGTCGGCGCCAAGCAGGAAACCCACCGCATCGCGGTGGCGGCCGGCACCATCCGCATGCAGCCGGCCACCCTCGACCTGATCCAGTCGGGCAGCGCCAAGAAGGGCGACGTGCTTGGCATCGCCCGCATCGCCGCCATCATGGGGGCGAAACGCACCAGCGACCTGGTGCCCCTGTGCCATCCGCTGCCGATCACGCGGGTGGCGGTGGATTTCGAGGTGGATGCTGCTGCGCATAGCGTGCATTGCCGCGCGCAGGTGGAAACCGTGGGCAAGACCGGCGTCGAGATGGAGGCGCTGACCGCGGTGCAGGTGGGTTTGCTGACGATTTACGACATGTGCAAGGCGGCCGACCGCGGCATGGTCATGACGAATGTGCGGGTGCTGGAAAAGCATGGCGGGAAATCGGGCGATTGGACGGCGGCTGTATAGCCGTCGTTCGGCCAGCCCGACATCCCTTCATGAGCAAGGAGCCGTCTTTGCACCCGGCAGGGTGCTCAGGGGCTTGAAGCCGGCTGCGGCAGCTGCAGCCTCCTCAGCGATCGGAAGCTCGAAGATCCCGATCTTGCCGTCCGGGACACCGCATACTGCCGGCACGGGCTGGCCATCCGTCCCGCACTCGGCAGAGCGGACCTGGACGTTGGCCGCTGTTAGTTGCGCTTGCAGGGCGCTGAGCGAGAGACCGCCGCCGCTGCACTGGAGCGAGCCCGTCGCTTTGAACACCTTGATTCCGGCGGCTCTGGTCTCGATGTCCGGTCCCCCGCTGTCACCGCCACCACACGCGGCCAACGATGCTACTGCCAAAACTGGAAGCAATATACGCATATCAGTGTCCTTGTTAGCTATTGTGACGACGATATCGTCGCCTCATCAAAGTATGTACGCACATTGCGAATCTAACAAGTTCCAGGTGTCATCAAATTGTCATGCCATCCAGTCGGTAGCCCATGGCCCCCGAGTGCACCAGCGACCTGGTGCCGCCGATGTGCAAGGCGGCCGGCGGCGGCATGGTGATGACCAACCTGCGGGTGCTCGAAAAGCATGGCGGCAAGAGCGGCAACTGGACCGCGGGACATCGACGGATGATGCGACGCTACGCAAGCGGCTGCCTCAGCCCTTGCCTACCAACTGTTCGCGCTTCACGATGTACTCTTGCCCAGTGATCAGGCCCTGCGAAAGGGAGTGATTGAGTATTGCAAGGCGAGCTTCCGGACTCTCCGGATCGAGCGTGGGGTCTATCGGTGGCGCTGTCGAAACCATGGGAGCGCGGGCACAGGCCGCTTCGATATCCCGCATGGTCTGCCACTCATTCAGTCTTTAGCGGCCCCTGCCGTCATTCACCAGACCCACGTAAATCTGGCCCATCGTCAAGGTCATGGAGCGTAGTTGCGGATTGGCTGGATCACGGGCAAGCAGAGACAAGCACTGCTTGTACTGTTTCCTGGCTGCTCTAATTTCCTTCGTTTGGTAGATTGCTACGGCAATCAGTGCAGCGATCACGGCGATGACCGCCCCTACCGTTAGAACGGAAAACAACATGCTGTCCCCTGATTATTAAATTCGATTCTGCAACATTACCTTTGTGCAGGAAACGAATCAATCAGGGTCGTGTAATTTTACAGTTTCTAACTGTCTTCATACCTATCATATGAATACCCAGCGTTAGGCAACCTGTGAACAAGACCTGCTACGCACGATGGGGCCTGGTTTGGGCCTGGCCCTTGCCGCCGCTTCCTTTTCGGCGGCGGCAAGCGGCGCCCTGCCCTGCCGCCCGGACGGCGGCTCGCCGGTCGCGCTGGCCGCCCTGGCCGCGGACATCCGTTCCGGCGACACCTTCTATCGCTACCTGGCCGCACGCAAGGGCGCTCCGTCGGCATGCAGGGGCAAGGCCGGTGTGGCGGAAGGCGCGGCAGACCATGCGGCGCAAAGCTGGGTGGCGTTTTCCTGGCCCGACGGGTCGCGTTTCGAAAGAACGGTCTTGCCGCCCGAGATATCCATCATGCGCTACGCGCGCGCGGGCGGCCTGCCCCACGCCAAGGAGGCGGCTGCGCAACTGCGCGCCTATGCCGACAAGCGCGGGCTGCACGTCGACTGGACGACGCCCTACTACCTGCACGAGGACGGCGCACGCATCGTCGAGTACCGCGACAAAGACCCAGGCGTCAACGGCATCGCCCGCCTGACCTATGCGCGGCACACACTGGTTGCCGTATCGCTCAGCGTGGCGCCCTGAACCGCACAGGCGCGTGCCCGCAGCTGGCCGCCCATTCCGGTCATTTCTGCAACGTGTTAAATTGCTGGTTTGCCCGCGGCACAACCATGCGCGCGAAACACAACAACACCGAGACACGTTGAAGAGGATTGAATGACATTACGCTTGCTGATGCTGGGCGCGGCCGTGGCCGCCTCCAGCGCCGTCGCCGCGCCGCGCGGCCTGACCGTGGAAGACCTGGTGACCCTGGAACGCGTCGGCGCCCCGGTGCTGTCGCCGGACGCCAGCCGCGCCGTCTACACCGTGCGCAGCACGGACATGGACAAGAACCGCGGCCATACCAAACTCTGGATGGTCGATTTGCGCGGGACCAAGCCTGCCCCGGCCGTCTTCATAAGCCACGACAGCAGCAGCACCGATCCGGAATGGTCGCCGAAGGGCGACGCCGTGTATTTCCTTTCAAGCCGCTCGGGCAGCGCGCAGGTGTGGCGCCAGCCGGCCTCCGGCGGCGCACCGGTGCAGGTGACGAACTTGCCGCTGGACGTCGACAACTTCCGCGTCTCCCCTGCCGGCGACCGCATCGCCCTGAGCATGGCGGTGTTCCGCGACTGCCCGGACCTGGCCTGCACGGAGGCGCGCCTGAAGGAACAAGCCAAGAACAAGGCCAGCGGCAAGGTCTACGACCGCCTGTTCGTGCGCCACTGGGATACCTGGAACGATGGCCGCAATGCCGTGCTGTTCTCGGCTGCGCTGGATGGCAAGGGCGTGGTGAGCGGCGCGCCGGTTAGCCTGTCGGGCTCGCTCGACGGCGACGTGCCCTCGAAACCCTTCGGCGACCGCGAAGAATACCGCTTCAGCCCGGACGGCAAGACCGTCGTGTTCGCAGCGCGCATTGCCGGCAAGACCGAAGCCTGGTCGACCAATTTTGATTTGTACAGCGTGCCGGCCGCCGGCGGCGTCGCACCGCGCAACCTCACCGCCGAGAATCCGGCCTGGGACACCAAGGCCGTGTTCTCGCCGGACGGCCGCACCCTCGCCTACCTGGCCATGGCGCGCCCCGGCTTCGAAGCCGACCGCTACCAGATCATGCTGATGGACGTGGCCACCGGCGCCAAGCGCAAGCTGGTCGCCGACTGGGACCGCTCGGCCGGCGGCCTGCAATGGTCGCGCGACGGCAAATCGGTCGTGGTCGATGCCGAGGACATCGGCCAGCACCGCCTGTTCCGCATCGAGGTGGCCAGCGGCAAGATCACGCCATTGACCGACAAGGGGTCGATCGGCGGCTTCGACGTGCGCGGCGATACGGTCGCCTACTCGCTGGCCACCCTGGATTCGCCGGCCCAGCTGTACTCGGTGAAACTGGCTGGTGGCAAGCCGCAGCAACTGACCACGAATAACGCCGACAAACTGGCCGACGTGCGCTTCGGCGAATTCGAGCAGTTCTCGTTCAAGGGCGCGGGCGGCGACACGGTCCATGGTTACGTGATGAAACCGTGGAATGCCACGCCGGGCGCGAAGTACCCGGTCGCCTTCCTGGTGCACGGCGGCCCGCAGGGCAGCTTCGGCAATGCCTGGAGCTACCGCTGGAATCCGCAAATCTATGCCGGCGCCGGCTACGCCGCCGTGTTCATCGACTTCCACGGCTCGACCGGCTACGGCCAGAAGTTCACCGACGCCATCAGCGGCGACTGGGGCGGCAAGCCGCTCGAAGACCTGCAGAAGGGCCTGGCTGCGGCTGTCGAAAAATTCCCGTGGCTGGACCGCGAGCGCAGCTGCGCGCTGGGCGCTTCCTACGGTGGCTACATGATGAACTGGATCGAGGGTAACTGGCCGGACGGCTTCAAGTGCATCGTCAACCACGACGGCGTGTTCGACACCCGCGGCATGGCCTACTCGACCGAGGAACAATGGTTCACCGACTGGGAAAGCGGCGGCCCTTATTTCAAAGTGCCGGAAAACCATGAGCGCTTCAACCCGGTGCACCACGTGAACAAGTGGAAGACGCCGATGCTGGTGATCCAGGGCGACCTCGACTTCCGCATCCCGACCGCGCAAGGCCTGTCGACCTTCACGGCATTGCAACGCAAGGGCATCGAAAGCAAGTTCCTGATGTTCCCGGATGAGAACCACTGGGTGCTGAAGCCGGCCAACTCGGTGCTCTGGCACCATACCGTGATCGACTGGCTCGACCATTACCTGAAACGCTGATCCCTCGCGCTTCTGCGAAGCCCGCTTACCCAGCGGGCTTTTTTTGATCATGTGGAAGGCGAGCGCCTGACGATCCGCGTGTTCTCAAGAATCAAGGTGTGTTCGTTTGCCTGCACCGTCGAGCGTGTGTTCATGCGGCCATTGTTCTACGTGCAGGCTGCTGGCGGATCGGCAGAAGATCGTTTGAATAGCGGCGCAAGACGTTGGCGCTGCGTTGCAAACCGCAGCGCCAATAAAAAAGCCGCCCGAGGGCGGCTTTCGTTTATGCGACTTGTGTATTATTCGGTGGTGTCGCCGTCGTCTTCCTCAGGAGCGCCAACTTGGGTGCAGCCGGTCGGCAGGAATTTCGGATCAGCGAAGCCGGTTGCAACGCAGCTGTAGGCGCCAGCAGCCGAGCGGTGCAGGGCGATGGTCGAGCCCGCGCCCAGACGGCCAGGATTGTCGATTGCGCAGGTGATCACGGCGCCACCAGCAGTTGGTGGGGTAGCGATGGTGAAGCCCGAGCAGTTGCCGGTTTTATTGGCCAGGCCGGTCGCAGCAGTATAACCAGTCACGTCGCTGGTCTTGCCTTCGACAACAGCCATCTCGTAGCCGGTTTTGCCGCCGCTGACGTCAGCGTAAGCAGCAGCTGCCTTCGACTTGGCGATGTAGTCCTGGTATGCAGGGATAGCGACAGCCGCCAGGATGCCGATGATGGCAACAACGATCATCAGTTCGATCAGGGTGAAGCCGGCTTGTGCTTTCTTGACGATTTTCATCTGTTTCATGGTAAGTCTCTCCAGAGGTATTAAAGAATTCGGTTGGTCATGCTTTGCTTGGTGCCACGTTCTACCTATTGCAAGCGCCGTGCCAGGCCATTTCCCCACAAAATCATTAGTTCCTTTGAAACAAAACTGACAAATTACGGCAGAGCTCGCTTCTGGCATGACAAATTTTGTCAGCTCACACGCAATTTCTGTCAGGCAATGATCGAACGCGAAAAATTCGTCGCCGTCCGTGCCATTCAGTTGTTGTCGAAATAAAAAAGGGAGCCTGCAGGCTCCCTTCACGAGACAAGAACTGTTTGGTATTACAGCATGGCCTTCAGCAGGCGTGCCATTTCCGATGGGTTCTTGGTGGCTTTGATGCCGCACTCTTCCATGATGTCCAGCTTGGCTTGCGCGGTATCGGCGCCGCCCGAGATCAGCGCGCCGGCGTGGCCCATGCGCTTGCCCGGAGGAGCGGTGACACCGGCGATGAAGCCGACGACTGGTTTCTTCATGTTGTCCTTGACCCAACGTGCGGCGTTGGCTTCGTCCGGACCGCCGATTTCGCCGATCATGATGACCGCGTCGGTATCAGGATCGTCGTTGAACATCTTCATCACGTCGATGTGCTTCAGGCCGTTGATCGGGTCGCCGCCGATGCCGACTGCCGACGATTGGCCCAGGCCCAGCGCGGTCAGCTGGCCGACTGCTTCATAGGTCAGGGTGCCCGAGCGCGAGACGACGCCGATGCGGCCCTTCTTGTGGATGTGACCAGGCATGATGCCGATCTTGATTTCGTCCGGGGTGATCAGGCCTGGGCAGTTCGGGCCCAGCAGCAGGGTCTTCGAGCCGGCCTTGGCCATGCGGTCCTTCAGGGCCATCATGTCACGGACTGGAATGCCTTCGGTGATGCAAATCGCCAGGTCCAGGTCGGCTTCGACGGCTTCCCAGATGGCGGCTGCGGCGCCTGCCGGCGGCACGTAGATGACCGAGACGGTCGCGCCGGTGGCGTTCTTGGCTTCCGACACGTTGGCGTAGATTGGGATGCCTTCGAAGTCTTCGCCGGCTTTCTTCGGGTTCACGCCAGCAACGAAGGCAGCCTTGCCGTTCGCGTAGTCGCGGCACATGCGGGTATGGAACTGACCGGTCTTGCCGGTGATACCCTGGGTGATGACTTTTGTATCTTTGTTGATCAGGATCGACATTTGTTTATTCCTTCGAATTAGGCGTTACCAGCTGCAGCGGCGACCACGGCCTTGGCTGCGTCTTCCATCGTATCGGCGGCGATGATCGGCAGGCCGGAGTCGGCCAGCATCTTCTTGCCCAGGTCTTCGTTGGTGCCCTTCATGCGCACGACCAGCGGCACTTGCAGCGATACGGCCTTCGATGCGGTGATCACGCCTTCGGCGATGACGTCGCAACGCATGATGCCGCCGAAGATGTTGACCAGGATGGCTTTCAGGCCTGGGTTCTTCAGCATGATCTTGAATGCTTCGGTGACTTTCTCGGCCGTCGCACCGCCGCCCACGTCCAGGAAGTTGGCCGGCTCGCCGCCGAACAGCTTGATGGTGTCCATGGTGGCCATGGCCAGGCCGGCGCCGTTCACCAGGCAGCCGATGTTGCCGTCGAGCGAGATGTAGGCCAGGTCGAACTTCGATGCTTCGACTTCGGCTGGATCTTCTTCGTCCAGGTCGCGGTAAGCCATGATGTCCGGCTGGCGGAACAGGGCGTTGGCGTCGAAGTTGAACTTCGCGTCCAGGGCGATGACCTTGCCCGAACCGGTCAGGATCAGCGGGTTGATTTCGGCCAGCGACGAATCGGTTTCCCAGTAAGCCTGGTACAGGCCTTTCAGGTTCTGGCGGGCTTCGGCCAGCGACTCGGCAGGAATGCCGATCTTGGTCGAGATGTCGTCCGCTTCGGCGTCGGTCAGGCCGACCGATGGGTCGATCGCGATCGAGTGGATTTTTTCAGGGTTGCTGTGGGCGACTTCTTCGATGTCCATGCCGCCTTCCGACGAGGCCATCAGGACGACCTTCTGGGTCACGCGGTCGGTGACCATCGAGACGTACAGTTCCTTCTTGATGTCGGCGCCTTCTTCGATCAGCAGGCGGCGCACTTTCTGGCCTTCCGGGCCGGTCTGGTGCGTGACCAGCTGCATGCCCATGATCTGTTCTGCGTATTCCTTGACTTGCTCCAGCGACTTGGCAACCTTCACGCCGCCGCCTTTACCACGGCCGCCAGCATGGATCTGGGCCTTGACGACCCACACCGGGCCGCCCAGCTCTTCAGCTGCCTTGACGGCTTCTTCCACCGACATGCACGGAATGCCGCGCGGTACCGTCACCCCGAACTTCCGGAGGATTTCTTTGCCCTGATACTCATGGATTTTCATGCTGGCTTCCCTTCTTCTCTGTTACTGATTTGGATAGTTAATTAGAAACTTCGTGGAAAACTTCGACAGCGAAGTCTACTCCGGTACGGCCTTGATCGCCCAGCGAGGGTAATACTGTGCCACGGCAGGGCCATCGGCGCGCAAGGCGTGGCAGCGGTCGATCTCGTAAGGACGCTCAGCGTCGCCGGCATCGGCGGCATTGCGCGTCTCGAACGCATCATCGGCGAAGGCCTGGATTGCCGCCGTGGGCAAGACCTGCGCCAGTTCAGTCAGGTGGGTGCATCCGAGCACGCTTGATAAGCGGTCTTTCAGGTGCAGCCGGAAATGCTTGGCCAGCGACATGCCGATCAGCTTTTTATAAGCAGGACCGATGGTGTCGCAGTAGCCAGGGTACGGTACCGAGTCGGACGAGGCTTCGGCGTCGACGATCTCGAGGTCGCGGTTGATGGTGATGCGCAGGCTGAGGTCGTGCACGGCGGTGCCGGCGGGACGCCTGCCGGAGGCGAGCACGATGTCTTGCGCCTTGACGTCGCGGATACGCGCGTCAAGATCCCACAAGCCATCGTCGCGCGCATACGCTTCGACGGTAATGGCGCGCGTGTGCCGGAGCTGGCGCGAAGCGGGAGAAGACAAGGGCATAAAAACGGTGCCGACAGGGCGGCGGTAAATGTATGCAGCCGGTGTGCTTGATTCGCACGTCGCCGCAGCTTCTGCGGCAACAACCGCTCATGCGGCGCTGCTTAAACCGTGAAAGTTTAGCACAGGCGGGTAGCGGTTGCACTCTTACATGCCCGATTGACCATACTGGAAGGCGGGGTATCGCGGGAAGCGTGGCAAGCCTGCCAATGTTGCCTGTCCCCAGGTATGGATGCGCGGCGCGGCCCTGTCCGGCTCAGGAAAAGTCGTTGCGGAAGAAGCAGTTCTGGCCGTCGCGGTCGAGGCAGATCTGGGAATCGCTGTCGATGGTGGCGGCCCAGACGGCGTTGCCGGCCTCGGGTTCGGTGCCATGCCAGACGATGCCGGAGAACGACACCGACAGGGCCGGGCCGACCTCTTCGCGCCAGGAGCCGCGGATTTCGTCGGTATTGCGGCCGGGGCCGCTGGTTTGCAGGACGTAGTCGCCGCCGGGTCGCACGTCGAGGACGACCGACATCTCGGCGGTGCTGAGGACGTAGACGCCGGTGGGAGTGACGGGAGGCTGGGCACAGCCGGCGAGGGTGGCAGCCAGTGCCAGTGCGAGCAACGCTTTCATGCTTGTCCTTCTTGTTCGCGTGGGTTGCGGCAAGCGCCGCGAGCTCGGCCGCCCAAAGTGCAGCCGCGTGCAGGCGCCAGCGCGCAGCACCATCCGTCGTTGAGGAATATGCCAGGCATATCAACGAATGGCGCTCCGCGCTGGCGCCTGCAAAAGTTGGTTTAAACGTTACAACGCGCTACAACGATGTGGGCGGACTAGAAGTCGTCTTCGTCTTCCGGCGCACCCTTGAGTGCTTCGCGCACGGCGCTGCTGGAGAAGCCGCGCGCCATCAGGAAACGCATTTGCTTGCTGCGCTCGGCCGCGTCTTGCGCCACGGTGCCGAACTTGCGGCGCCAGACTTCGACGGCGCGCGTTTTTTCGCTCGAGGCCAGCTCGGACTTGAGCTCGGCCAGGGCTTCGCCGTTCACGCCGTGGCTTTGCAGCTCGGCCACGACACGGCTGTTGCCGTAGCGGGAGGCTTTTCGGTGAATCAGCGATTCGGCGAAACGCTCCTGCGACAGCCAGTTGTTCTTTTCGAGGAAATCGAGGAGGGCTTCGACGTCGTCGCCCTCCTCGGCATGGCGCGCCAGCTTGCGCCCCAGCTCGAGCCGGCTGTGCTCCCTCATGGAGAGGAAGCGCAGGGCCCGTGCCTTCAGGCTCAGCGGTGGCGCGCGCATGGTGCTGCCAGTGTTGCCGATGTTGCTGTTATTGCCAAAACCGCGCTCAACTTATTCCGAGACGGCCTTTTCCGGCGCAGCGTCGGCGCTGACCGGCGGCAGCTCGCGCACGCCCAGGGTAGCGCGGACCTTGTTTTCGATTTCGCGTGCCAGTGCCGGACGGTCTTTCAGGAACTGACGTGCGTTATCTTTACCCTGGCCGATGCGTTCGCCGTTGTAGCTGTACCAGGAACCCGACTTCTCGACGATCTTGTTGTCGGCGCCCAGATCCAGGATTTCGCCTTCGCGCGAGGTGCCTTCTCCGTACAGGATGTCGAAGTGGGCTTCCTTGAACGGAGGCGCGATCTTGTTCTTGACGACCTTGACCTTGGTTTCGTTACCGATCACCTCGTCGCCCGACTTGATCGAACCGGTACGGCGGATGTCCATGCGCACCGAGGCGTAGAACTTCAGCGCGTTACCGCCGGTCGTGGTTTCCGGGCTGCCGAACATGACGCCGATCTTCATACGGATCTGGTTGATGAAGATGACCAGGGTGTTCGTACGGTTGATTGAGCCGGTGAGTTTACGCAGCGCCTGCGACATCAGGCGGGCTTGCAGGCCCGGCAGCGAGTCGCCCATGTCGCCTTCGATCTCGGCGCGCGGGGTCAGTGCCGCCACCGAGTCGATGACCACCAGGTCGACCGAACCCGAACGCACCAGGGCGTCGGTGATTTCCAGGGCCTGTTCGCCGGTGTCGGGCTGCGAGATCAGCAGCTCGTCGAGCTTGATGCCCAGCTTTTGCGCATAGGTGACGTCGAGCGCGTGCTCGGCGTCGATGAAGGCGCAGGTGCCGCCGAGCTTTTGCATCTGGGCGATGGTCTGCAGGGTCAGCGTGGTTTTACCCGACGATTCCGGACCGTAGATTTCCACGATACGGCCGCGCGGCAGGCCGCCGACGCCGAGGGCGATGTCCAGGCCCAGCGAGCCGGTGGACACGGTTTGCACTTCCTCGACCGGTGCGCTGGTGTCCATGCGCATGACCGAGCCCTTGCCGAACTGCTTTTCGATTTGCGCGAGGGCGGCAGCCAGCGCCTTGCCTTTTTCGGAGGCATTTACTGCGGATTTTTTGTCGTCCATAATTTTCTTTCAGTCTTGGAGGTAACCAAGGTGTGGGCGCCGTCGCGCGTTTCAATAGCTAGTACTGTATAAAAATCCAGTGGTTTTGGCAAGCGAAAAAATGAATTGTCGGTTTGAGAAAACTCGCATTGTTGCGCTAAATCAAACACAATGAAGGCGGCACCGGGGTTTAATCGAAAAACAAGGTACAACCATGCGAATTCTACTTGCAGAAGATGATAGCGTACTCGCCGACGGGTTGACGCGCTCCCTGCGCCAATCCGGCTACGCGATCGATTGCGTGCGCAACGGCGCCGATGCCGACACCGCCCTCTCCACCCAGGAGTTCGACCTCCTCATCCTCGACCTCGGCTTGCCGCGCATGTCCGGCCTGGAAGTGCTGCGCCGCCTGCGCGCGCGCTCCTCCCTACTGCCGGTGCTGATCCTCACCGCCGCCGACTCGGTCGAGCAGCGCGTCGAGGGCCTGGACCTGGGCGCCGACGACTACATGGCCAAGCCCTTCGCCCTGTCGGAACTCGAAGCGCGGGTGCGGGCGCTGACCCGGCGCGGCGCCGGCGGCGGCCCGGCCGTGATCCGCCACGGGCCGCTGGTCTACGACCAGGTCGGCCGCAGCGCCTACATCAACGAGCAGATGCTCGACCTCTCGGCGCGCGAACTCGGCCTGCTCGAAATCCTGCTCGCGCGCACCGGGCGCCTGGTCTCCAAAGAACAACTGGTCGACCACCTGTGCGAATGGGGAGAGGAAGTCTCGAACAACGCCATCGAGGTCTATGTGCACCGCCTGCGCAAGAAGATCGAAGTCGGCGGCGTGCGCATCGCCACCGTGCGCGGGCTCGGCTACTGCCTGGAAAAGTATTCCGACGCCGCACGCTCAGGCGCAGGTGCAGGTGCCGAGCCTGCCAGCGAGCACAAGTGACACGAATAGCAGCGGACGAGCGCACGTGAACGACCGCGATGCCGGCCTGGTGCCGCCCGACAGCGCCCTGCCCCCGGGCGCGTTCGAGCCGCCGCTCGAACCCCTGTACGCGCCGCCGAATCCCGAACCCGAGGAAAGCATCCAGCATTCGCTGTTCGGCGAAATCCTCGACTGGATGCTGGCGCCCCTGCTGCTGCTGTGGCCGATGAGCATCGCCATTACTTACCTGGTGGCGAAGTCGATCGCGAACCAGCCTTTCGACCATGCGCTGGAAGACCGGGTCACGGTGCTGGCCCAGCAGGTGCGCGAGGTCGACGGCGCGATCGCCACCCGCCTGCCCGGCAGCGCGCGCGACATCCTGCGCGCCGACGACGTCGACAGCGTCTACTTCCAGATCCTCGATGCCCAGGGCCGGCATGTGGACGGCGACCGCGAGCTGCCGCGCCCGCGCGAGGACGAGGCCGACAAGGACGGCGCGGTCCACTTCCGCGGCGACGCCGTGCACGGCACGCCGGTGCGCGTGGCCTACCTGTATTTGAACCTCGACCCCTTCCACCAGGCCGATGCCGCGGCTAACGACGGCGAACCGGCGCCGCGCAAGGCCCTGGTGCAGGTGGCCGAAACCCTCGATAAACGCGCCCTGCTTGCCAACGAGATCATCAAGGGCGTGATCCTGCCCCAGTTCATTATCCTGCCGGTGATCCTGGCCCTGGTCTGGTTTGCCCTGTCGCGCGGGCTGTCGCCGCTGGCCGAACTGCAGGAGCGCATCCGCGCGCGCTCCTCGGACGACCTCTCGCCCATCGACTCACGCCAGGTTCCCGAAGAAATTTCCCCGCTCGTCGGCTCGCTGAACGACATGCTCGGGCGCCTAGCCCAGACCATCGACATGCAGAAGCGCTTCATTGCCGACGCCGCGCACCAGATGAAGACGCCGCTGGCCGGCATGCGCATGCAGTCCGAGCTGGCGCTGCGCCAGGTCGACCCGGGCGAAATCCACCGCTCGCTGGAACAACTGGCAAAGAGCTCGGAATCGGCGACGCGCCTGGTGAACCAGCTGCTGGCCCTGGCGCGCGCGGAAAACCAGCCGCATGCCGGCCTCGCCTTCGAGGAAATCGAGCTCGGCGCGCTGGCCGTGAGCGTGGTGCAGGACTGGGTCCAGGCCTCGTTCGCCCACGACATCGACCTCGGCTACGAACCGCACGACGAAGCGGTGGTCATTGCCGGCAACGCCATGATGCTGCGCGAACTGCTGTCGAACCTGATCGACAATGCCCTGCGGTATACGCCAGCCGGCGGCAGCGTCACGGTGCGCGTGCGCCGCGATGGCGAGCATGCATTGCTGGAAGTCGAGGACACCGGCCCCGGCATCGCCCCCGCCGAGCGCGCCCACGTGTTCGAGCGCTTCTACCGCATCCTCGGCAACAGCGCCAGCGGCAGCGGCCTGGGCCTGGCGATCGTGCGCGAGATCGCCGGCCAGCACAATGCCGAGGTCGACATCTTCAACAACCCGCGCAGTCTTTCCAAGAAATTCCCGGGCAGCCTGTTCCGGCTGACCTTCCCGCCACCTGCCAGCGATCCCATCGATGCCGCCTGAATCCCCGCCCCCACCAGCCACGCCGCACGACGCCGACCTGCGGCGCCAGCGCCTGCTGCTGGCCGAACGCGCCCTGCACTGGCGCCGCACCCGGCGCCTGACCGCCATCCTGCTGGGACTGTGGCTGCTCACCGGCTTTTGCACCGTGTACTTTGCGCGCGAGCTGGCGCACATCACCGTGTTCGGCTGGCCGCTGTCGTTCTACATGGCGGCGCAGGGTGCGTCGCTGGTCTGCCTGGCCATCATCGGCTTCTACGCCTGGCGCATGCGCCAGCTCGACGCCGCCTATGCGAACGCGCTGGATTCGACGCAAAACCAGGCGCCGGAGGGAGCGCCTTGAGCGCCCCGGGCAGCAATAAGCGCTACTTCCGGCGCCTGTCCGGCTATTACGCCTGGTTCTGCGTCTGCTTCGCCGGTTTCCTGCTGGCCCTGACGGTGCTGGAAAAGGAAGGCATGCCGCGCCTGTGGATCGGCCACCTGTTCATGTTCGCCACCATCGTGCTGTACGCCACCATCGGTGTGGTCAGCCGCACCTCGAACGTGACCGAATACTACGTGGCAGGGCGCCGCGTGCCGGCCCTGTTCAACGGCATGGCCACCGCCGCCGACTGGATCTCGGCGGCCAGCTTCATCAGCCTGGCCGGCGGCCTGTACCTGTATGGCTTCGACGCCCTGGCCTACATCATGGGCTGGACCGGCGGCTATTGCCTGGTGGCCCTGCTGATCGCGCCCTACTTGCGCAAGTTCGGCCAGTACACGATTCCCGACTACCTGGCGGCGCGCTACGGCGGCGGCGCGGGCGGGCGCGGCGGGCCGGTGCGCGCGCTGGCCGTGGGCGCCACCATCATCGTTTCCTTCATCTACGTGGTGGCGCAAATCTATGCGGTGGGGCTGATCGCCTCGCGCTTTACCGGCGTCGATTTCTCGGTGGGGATTTTCCTGGGGCTGGCTAGCATCCTGGTCTGTTCCTTCCTGGGCGGCATGCGCGGCATCACCTGGACCCAGGTGGCGCAGTACATCATCATCCTGGTCGCCTTCTTGATTCCAACCATGTGGCTGTCGGCCAAGCATGCCGACAATCCCTTGCCGCAAGTGGCCTATGGTTCGGTGCTGCCGAAGCTGGCCCAGCGCGAAGCGCAGCTGGCGGCCGATCCGCGCGAGGAAGCGGTGCGCGCCCAGTTCCGGCGCCAGGCCGAGGAGTACGGCGCCCGCCTGGCGGCCCTGCCGGAATCCTGGGAAGGAGGCCGGCTGGAAGCCCAGCGCCGCCTCGACACCGCGCGCCTGCGCAACGCCTCGCTGGGCGAAGTGCGCAATGCCGAGCGCGCCCTGGCCGCCTACCCGAAGACCGTGGACGATGCCGACGCCCTGTGGCGCGCGCAGCGGGCGCGCCTGCTGGCGCGGGCCCAGCCCCCGGAAGCGCATGCCGCGCCCTTCCCCGGCGCCACCGAGGCCGAATCGAATGCGCGCCGCAACAACTTCCTGGCCCTGGTGTTCTGCCTGATGTTCGGTACCGCCGCCCTGCCCCACATCCTGATGCGCTCCTACACCACGCCCTCGGTGCACGCGGCGCGCGGCTCGGTGTTCTGGACCCTGTTCTTCATCCTGCTGATCTACCTGAGCATCCCGGCGCTGGCGGTGCTGGCCAAATACGACATCTATACGAGCCTGGTCGGCAGCGACTTCCGCTCGCTGCCGACCTGGATTTCCTACTGGGCGAATGTCGACAAGATCAATCCCCTGATCAGCGTGACCGACATCAACGGCGACGGCCTGGTGCAGCTGGCCGAGATCGCCATCGACGGCGACGTGCTGGTGCTGGCAACGCCGGAAATTGGCGGCCTGCCCTACGTGATTTCGGGCCTGGTGGCGGCCGGCGGCCTGGCTGCCGCCCTGTCCACCGCCGACGGCCTGCTGCTGGCGATCTCGAACGCCCTGTCGCACGACGTGTACTACAAGATCGTCGACCCCGGCGCGTCGACCCAGAAGCGGGTCACGATCTCGAAGCTGCTGCTGCTGGCCGTCGCCTTCATCGCCGCCTATGCCGCTTCGCAGAAGCCGGCCGACATCCTGTCGCTGGTGGGCGCGGCGTTTTCGCTGGCGGCCTCGACCCTGTTCGCACCGCTGGTACTGGGCGTGTTCTGGAAGCGCGCCAACCACGCCGGAGCGATCGCCGGCATGATCGCCGGCTTTCTCACCTGCCTGTACTACATGCTGCGCACCAACCCGATCCTGGGCGGGCGGATGGATGCGGCCTGGTTCGACATCGCGCCGATGTCGGCCGGGATCTTCGGGGTGCCGGCGGGGATCGCGGCGGTGGTGCTGGTCAGCCTGCTGACGGCGCCGCCCAGCCGCGCCAGCAATGGCCTGGTCGACTATATCCGGGCGCCGGAATAGGCGTGCGGGCTGGCTCGATTGTGGCGGCGGCGGCTGCGGCAAGAACGCAACACCGCCTCAGTCTACCCAAAAGGCATAGCTTTTCGGCATGCACAAATGTTATTCTTAAGAAACAACTGTTCCGCCTGCGGGCGGCCACTTACCTTCTCAGGAATCAGCATGTCGTTCACCCGAGCTTCACTCTGTCACGCCGTTTTGTTGGCCCTGTCGCTGTGCGCCGGCCCCGTTGCCCAGGCCCAGGTACAGGCTAGTCCCGCCCTGCCGCCGATCGAACAGTTCTTCTCGCGCCCGGCCTTCAACGGCGGCCTGCTCTCGCCGAACGGCCGCTACCTGGCCGCACGCTCGAGCGCCAAGGGCCAGCGCGACTTCCTGGTGGTGGTCGACCTGCAAACCAACCAGGGCAAGGTGGTTGCCTCGTACAACGATGCCGACATCGGTGCCTTCCAGTGGGTGAATGGCGAACGCCTGATTTTCGACGTCAACGACCGTACCGTCGCCCAGGGCGATGTCGAATACGCGCCGGGCCTGTTTGCCGTGAATGCCGACGGCAGCCAACTGGTGCAGCTGGCCGACCGCGGCGTGCGTTCGCAGACGGGCACGATGACCGGCCGCCGCATCCTGCCCTGGCACACCTACCTGATGCCGGCGCGCGGCGCCCAGGATTCCGAATTCGTGTACGTGCGCAACGTGGTCTGGAAGACCGGCTACAAGCGCAGCCGCGTCAGCCTGCTGCGCTTGAACACGCTCACCGGCCAGGCCCAGGAAGTGAGCCGGCCGAAGCAGGACGTGAGCGGCTGGCTGCTCGACCACAAGGGCGAACCGCGCATCGCCTTTGGCCAGGACGAGGATGTGACGAACATCTTCTACCTCGACCCGTCCAGCAAGGAATGGCGCAAGCTGACCAGTTTCAAGTCCTACGGCGACAACCCGGACGACATCACGCCGCTGGCCTTCGGCCCGGACGGCAAACTGTACGTGGCCGCGCGCAACGGCAAGGACACCAACGCCGTGTACACCTTCGACATCGCCAGCGGCAAGCTGGCAAGCGAACCGGTGCTGAATGCGGTCGGCTACGATTTCGACGGCGACATCCTGACCAGCCGCGACAAGGTGCTGGGCATGCACTTCACCACCGACGCCGAATCGATCGAGTGGATCGATCCCGAGATGAAGGCGGTGCAGGACAGCGTCGACAAGCTGCTGCCGGCCACCGTCAACCTGGTGTCGCCGCCGCCCCAGCACAGCACCACGCCATGGGTGCTGGTGCGTGCCTATTCGGATGTGATTCCATCGACCTATTTCCTGTACAACCGCGAGTCCAAGCTGCTGAACAAGGTCGGCGAAACCGCCCCCGGCATCGATCCGAAGCAGATGGGCCGCCAGCAGGCGCTGCGCTACAAGGCGCGCGACGGCCTCGAGATTCCGGCGCTGCTGACGCTGCCGCCGGGCGGCAAGAAGAGCGGCCTGCCGCTGGTGGTGCTGGTGCACGGCGGCCCCTGGGTGCGCGGCAGCTCGTGGGGCTGGAATCCGCATACCCAGTTCCTGGCCTCGCGCGGCTATGCGGTGCTGGAGCCGGAATTCCGCGGCAGCCTGGGCTTCGGCTCGGCCCACTACAAGGCCAGCTTCAAGCAGTGGGGCCTGGCCATGCAGAACGACGTCGCCGACGGCGTACGCTGGGCGGTCGACAAGGGCCTGGTCGATCCGAAGCGCGTCTGCATTGCCGGCGCCAGCTATGGCGGCTATGCCACCCTGATGGGCCTGATCAACGATCCGGACATGTACAAGTGCGGCGTCGACTGGGTCGGCGTGACCGACATCAACCTGATGTACGGCAGCGCGAACCATACCAGCGACATGCCGGACGAATGGAAGCGCTACGGCATGCCGGAAATGATCGGCGACCAGGTCAAGGACGCGGCCCAGCTGAAGGCGACCTCGCCGATCGAGCAGGCGGCGCGCATCCGGCAGCCGCTGCTGCTGGCCTACGGCGGCGCCGACGTGCGCGTACCGATCGACCACGGCACCAAGTTCTACTCGGCGGTCAAGCGCACCAACCCGAACGTCGAATGGGTCGAGTACCCGGACGAGGGCCACGGTTTCTACCTGCCGAAGAACAGCATCGATTTCTGGAGCCGTGTCGAGAAGTTCCTCGACAAAAACATCGGCAAGGGCGCAGCCTTGTAAGCGCATCGACGGCGGCGCCCTGCCATCACCCGAAGGAGGTCCTATGTCATCTGGCAAGATCCTCGTAGCTCAGGGAGGCGGTCCGACCGCCGTCATCAACCAGTCCATGGTCGGCGTCGCGCTCGAAGCGCGCCGCTTCCAGGGCGTCACCCGCGTCTACGGCGCCCTGCACGGCGTGCGCGGCATCGTGGACGAGGATTTCCTCGACCTCACCCAGGAAACCAGCCACAACCTGGAACTGGTGGCCGCCACGCCGTCCTCGGCGCTGGGCTCGACGCGCGACAAGCCCGACGCCGCCTACTGCGCGCGCATCTTCGAGACCCTGCGCGCGCACGAGATCGAACACTTCTTCTACATCGGCGGCAACGATTCGGCCGACACGGTGCGCATCGTCAGCCAGGAGGCGCGCCAGGCCGGCTATCCACTGCGCTGCATCCATATTCCGAAAACCATCGACAACGACCTGGCCGGCAGCGACCACACGCCCGGCTTTCCGTCGGCGGCGCGCTTCGTGGCCCAGGCCTTTGCCGGCGCCAATCTCGACAATGCCGCCCTGCCCGGGGTCTACGTCGGCGTGGTGATGGGGCGCCATGCCGGCTTCCTCACCGCGGCAGCCAGCCTGGGCAAGAAGTTCCCCGACGACGGCCCGCACCTGATCTACCTGCCCGAGCGCGTGTTCGACCTGGAACGCTTCCTGGCCGACGTCAAGACGATGGTCGAACGCCACGGGCGCTGCGTGATCGCGGTCTCGGAAGGCATCCACGATGCTTCCGGCGAACCGGTCGCCACCCTGCTGGCCAGGGAAATCGAGCGCGACCAGCACGGCAACGTGCAACTCTCGGGCAGCGGCGCCCTGGCCGACCTGCTGTGCGACGAAATCAAGGCGAAACTCGGCATCAAGCGCGTGCGCGGCGACACCTTCGGCTACCTGCAGCGCTCCTTCATCGGCTGCGTGTCCGACGTCGACCAGCGCGAGGCGCGCGAAGTCGGCGAAAAGGCGGTCCAGTTCGCGTTCTGGGGCGAGCGCGACGGTTCGGTGGCGATCCGCCGCACCGGTTTTTATTCGGTCGACTACGAACTGCTGCCGCTGGACGCCGTGGCCGGCAAGACCCGCACCATGGAAGACGAATTCATCAGCGAAAGCGGCACCGACGTGACCGACGCCTTCCGCCTCTACCTGCGCCCGCTGCTGGGGTCCGGCATGTCGGACGCCTTCCGCCTGCGCGGAGCGCGGGTGCCGAAGGTGCTGGGACGCTGAATACCGAACGTGCCGTGGGAATTGGTGAGCTTTTTCGGCTTGCCCAACTGCTATGCTGCCGGCACAAATGGCTGCGCACGCGGCCGATAACGATAACGACCTGAACGGAACATCCATGCTTTCACGCCCCCTCCCGGGCCGGCTCGCCAGCACGCTGGCGCTGGCCCTGTGCGTCGCCGCGCC
This sequence comes from Massilia sp. BAP21, assembly GCF_057801335.1. NCBI lineage: Bacteria > Pseudomonadati > Pseudomonadota > Betaproteobacteria > Burkholderiales > Oxalobacteraceae > Massilia > Massilia sp. BAP21. The sequence goes on along the minus strand of NZ_CM173596.1, from coordinate 2,484,632 downwards.
GCTGCACGCCGCACCCGACGCCGCACCCACCGCCGCCCCCGCCGCCACCGCATCCGCGCTGCCGCCGATCGAACGCTTCTTCATCAATCCGGTGCTGGCCGGCGCCAAGCTGTCGCCGAGCGCGCGCTACCTGGCGGCGGTATCGAGCGCACCCGGGCGGCGCGACATCCTGGTAGTGATCGACCTGCAGGCCAATAGCGCCAAGCCGGTGGCCGGCTACAAGGATGCCGACATCCTCGACTTCGAATGGGTCAACGACGGCCGCCTGCTCTTCAACGTGACCGACCGCCAGGTGGCGCCGGGCGGCGCCTACATGGCGGCCGGGCTGTACGCGGTCGACAAGGACGGCGCCAACCTGCGCCAGCTGGCCAACCGCCGCGGCAACGCCATCGAGTCGACCGGCACCCTCATCGCAAGCAAGGTGCTGCCCTGGCATACCTTCATGATGGACGAGCGCGGCGCCCAGGATTCCGCCTTTGTCTACGTCCAGAGCGTCGAGTACGCGGAAGACAGCTACGACATCCGCACCGTGAACCTGCTGAAGCTGAACACCCTCACCGGCGCCACCCAGACCGTGCAGCGGCCGGCCAGGGTCACCGGCTGGATGCTCGACCACAAGGGCGAGCCGCGCCTGGCCTCGGGCAGCGACAAAGGCATGACCACCATCTGGTACCGCGAACCCGCCACGGGCGCCTGGCGCGTGCTGAGCACCTTCGACACCTATAAAGGCGGCAAGGATGCCTTCGAGCCGCTCGGCTTCGGCAGCGACGGCACCCTGTACGCGGTGGCCCACGGCGGCAAGGACACCACCAGCGTCTTCACCGTCGACACCGCCACCGGCAAGCTGGGCGCCGAGCCGCTCGTGGTCACGCCCGGCTACGATTTCTCGGGTTCGCTCGTCAGCAGCGGCGACAAGCTGCTCGGCATCCGGCTGCGCACCGATGCCGTCACCACGGTCTGGCTCGACGCGCCGATGCAGGCGGTGCAGCAAAAGCTCGACGAAGCCCTGCCCGGCACGATCAATTTGATGTCCTTCCCTTCCGGGAACCACGCCGAATGGGCGCTGGTGCGCTCGTATTCCGACAAAAAGCCGCCCTTCTATCACCTGTACAACGTCCGGACCGGCAAGCTGAACCTGGTCGGCCAGGCTTATCCGGGCATCGACCCGGCGCGCATGGGGCGCCAGGACGCGGTGCGCTACAAGGCGCGCGACGGCATGGAGATTCCCGCGCTGCTGACGCTGCCGGCAAGCGGCGCGAAGAATGCGCCGCTGGTGGTGCTGGTGCATGGCGGGCCGTACGTGCATGGCAACCACTGGGGCTGGGACCCGGAAACCCAGTTCCTGGCTTCGCGCGGCTATGCGGTGCTGGAGCCGGACTTCCGCGGCAGCACCGGCTATGGCGACAAGCACTTCCGCGCCGGCTGGAAGCAATGGGGCCTGAAGATGCAGGACGACATCGCCGACGGCGCCCGCTGGGCCGTGGCGCAGGGCTACGCCGATCCGAAGCGCATCTGCATCGCCGGCGCCAGCTACGGCGGCTACGCCACCCTGATGGGGCTGGTGAACGACCCCGACCTGTACAAGTGCGGCGTCAGCTGGGCCGGCGTTACCGACATCAACCTGCTCTACGACGGCCACTGGAGCTTTACCTCGGACATGACTGCGCAGTGGAAGCAGTACGGCATGCCCGACCTGATCGGCGACCAGGTCAAGGACGCGGCGCAGTTGAAGGCGACCTCGCCGATCCAGCAGGCGGCACGCATCAAGGCGCCGCTGCTGCTGGCCTACGGCGGCGTCGACCGCCGCGTGCCGATGTTCCACGGCCGCAAATTCCTCGACGCGGTGAAGCCGACCAACCCACAGGTCGAGTGGCTCGAGTACCAAGATGAAGGGCACGGCTGGAGCCTGCCGGCGAACCGGGTCGATTTCTGGGGACGGGTCGAGAAGTTCCTGGACCGGAATATCGGGAGTGGGGCGAAATAACCGATCAGCTTGTACGTAGGGTGGACGGGTCTCCCGTCCACGCGTTCAACCTGAGGTCGCGCCGCGTGGCAATGACGCTTTGATTGAACGCGTGGACGGCATAGCCGCCTTGTCGTGGCCCGGTCCACCCTACGAAAGCAATAAAAAAGGCGCTCCTCGGAGCGCCTTTTTGCTGAGCTGCAGACCAGCTTACACCACCACGGTCTGCGCCTGGCCTTCTTCACGCGCACGGATTTCGCCGATGCGGTACACGGTCTCGCCAGCCGCCTGCAGCTGGGCCATGGCCGCATCCGCATTTTCCTTGGCCACGATCACGGTCATGCCGATGCCGCAGTTGAACACGCGGTGCATCTCGGCATCCGCTACGCCGCCATGCTGCTGCAGCCACTGGAACAGCGGCGGCATGGTCCACGACGAACCGTCCAGCACCGCGGTCAGGTTGTCTGCCAGCACGCGCGGGATGTTCTCGACCAGGCCGCCGCCGGTGATGTGCACCAGGCCCTTCACTTCCATCGCCGCCATCAGCGCCAGCAGCGGCTTCACGTAGAGGCGGGTTGGCGCCATCAGCACGTCGGCCAGCTTGCGCCCGTGGAAATCGGCTTCCAGGTCCGGCTTGGCGACGCTGATGATCTTGCGCACCAGCGAGTAACCGTTCGAGTGGATGCCCGACGACGCCAGGCCCAGCACCACGTCGCCCGGCACGATCTTGCTGCCGTCGATGATCTGCGATTTTTCCACCGCGCCGACGGCGAAGCCGGCCAGGTCGTATTCGCCGTCCGGGTACATGCCCGGCATCTCGGCCGTCTCGCCGCCCAGCAGGGCGCAGCCCGATTCTTCGCAACCCTTGGCGATGCCCGAGACCACGGCGGTGGCGGTGGCCACGTCCAGCTTGCCGCAGGCGAAGTAGTCGAGGAAGAACAGCGGCTCGGCGCCCTGCACCAGGATGTCGTTGACGCTCATGGCCACCAGGTCGATGCCGACCGTGTCGTGGCGGTTCAGCTCGAAGGCGAGTTTCAGCTTGGTGCCGACGCCGTCGGTACCCGAGACCAGGACCGGCTCCTTGAACTTCTTGCTGATCTCGAACAGACCGCCGAAGCCGCCGATGCCGCCGAGCACGCCTTCGCGCATGGTGCGCTTGGCAAGGGGTTTGATCGCTTCGACCAGGGCATCGCCGGCGTCGATATCGACACCCGCGTCGCGGTAAGACAGAGAAACATTAGATGGTTGGCTCATGGTATTTAGCAGCGGAGGCGGTAAAATAGAAGGCGTAGACCTGTTTCTGGTCAATTCGCTATTCTAGCAAAACGGGCTGGCCCCAACCGCTAAACCGCCGCTAAACCGAGATAACAACAAAAACATGCCATTCTTTTCGCCAACTGGAGAACAATTTGCCGAGCTTGTGGCGGCGCTCCGGCGAGATGCGACGGTCATTTCCATGGTTGCATGTCGCGCTGTGCATGCGGTGAGACCGCGTGGGCACAAGTGCCCACCCTACGAAAGTCGAGCTCCCCAATGAAACAGCTGGTGCTCGATCTAGGCGCCGAACATCCGGCGCAGAGCCTCGATACCTTCCAGGTTGGGGCGAATGCGGAACTGACGCACCTGATGCACCAGTTCGCGCAGCGTGCATCGCGCGAGCATTTCGCCTACCTGTGGGGCGACACCGGCGCCGGCAAGACCCACCTGCTGCAGGGCCTGGCGGCCACGCCGGCCTCGCGCTACATCGCCGCCGATGCGCCGAGCGAAGAGTTCGTGTTTACGCCGGAGATCACGCTCTACCTGCTGGACGACTGCAACCTGCTGTCGCCGCAAGCCCAGATCGACGCCTTTGCCCTGTTCAACCAGATCCGCGAACACGGCGCCTACATGGTCTCCACTGGCCCGGTGCCGCCGGCCGTGCTGCCGGTGCGCGAAGACCTGCGCACGCGCATGGGCTGGGGCCTGATCTACCTGATCCACGGTTTGTCCGACGACGAGAAGATCGCCGCCCTCACACAAGCTGCCGAGGCGCGCGGTTTGACGCTGTCGGCCAGCGTGTTACCCTATTTGCTGTCCCATTTCAAGCGCGACATGCGCTCCCTGGCGACGATGCTGGACGCCCTCGACCAGTATTCGCTCGAAACCCAGCGCCCCGTCACGCTGCCGCTGCTGCGCGACCTGCTGCTCCAGGGCACCCCGCAGTCGGAATCCAAAGAATGAAAAACCTTGCGCTGTTTGACCTCGACCACACCCTGCTGCCGATCGACTCGGATTACGAGTGGGGCCAGTTCCTGGTGCGAATCGGGGCCGTCGACGCGCTCGAATACAAGCGCCGCAACGACGACTTTTTTGCCCAGTACCAGGCCGGCGTGCTCGACCCCGTGGAATACCTGGAATTCGCCCTCGGCACCCTGGCGCGCTATCCGCGCAGCGAGCTCGACGCCATGCACGCCCGGTACATGGAGGAGGTGATCGTTCCGGCGATCCGCCCGCAGGCGCGCGCCCTGGTGCAGCGCCACCTCGACGCCGGCGACCTGGTGGCCATCATCACCGCCACCAACCACTACATCACGGCCCCGATCGCCAGGGCCTTCGGCGTGGAGCACCACATCGCCGCCATGCCCGAGCTGGACGATGCCGGCAAATTGACCGGCAAGCTGGCCGGCACCCCGACCTCGGGGCTGGGCAAGGTCACGCACATGCACGCCTGGCTGGAAGGCCTGGGCCGACCGTTCGCCTCCTTCGAGCGCAGCTGGTTCTACAGCGACTCGCACAACGATATTCCACTATTATCCGTAGTGTCGGACCCGGTTGCGACCAACCCCAACGCGGCGCTCGCCCAACACGCACACGCCAACGGCTGGCCACTACTTCATCTTTTCAATGATTAAAAAATTCATCCGTAAAATCCTTGGCGTGAAAGACGGGCGCAACCCTACCGAACCGGTGACCCTCGGCGTCGAGCAGCACGGCATCGACCTCAAACTGCTGTCGCCGAACGCGATCCGCCTGACGCAAACCCTGCAGGAGGCCGGCTTCAAGGCCTTCGTGGTCGGCGGCGCCGTGCGCGACCTGCTGCTGGGCGTGAAGCCGAAAGACTTCGACATCGCCACCGATGCCACGCCCGAGCAGGTGAAAAAGCTGTTCCGGCGCGCCTTCATCATCGGCCGCCGCTTCCAGATCGTGCACGTGATGTTCGGCCAGGAGCTGCTGGAAGTGACCACCTTCCGCGGCGCCGGCAGCGCCAACGCGCCGAAGGACGAACACGGCCGCGTCCTGCGCGACAACAACTTCGGCCCCCAGCACGAGGATGCCGCGCGGCGCGACTTCACCATCAACGCGATGTACTACGATCCGGCCACGCAAACCGTGCTGGACTACCACGGCGGCATCGAGGACATCCGCGACAAGACCCTGCGCATCATCGGCGTGCCCGAAGCGCGCTACCGCGAAGACCCGGTGCGCATGCTGCGCGTGGTGCGCTTCGCCGCGAAACTCGGCTTCACGATCGAGCCGACCACGCGCGCGCCGATCCCCGTGATGGCGCCGCTGATCGACAACGTGCCGGCCGCGCGTGTATTCGACGAAATGCTGAAACTCCTGCTCTCGGGCCACGCGCTGGCCTGCCTGAAGGAGCTGCGTTCGGCCGGCCTGCACCACGGCCTCCTGCCCCTGCTCGACGTCGTATTGGAGCAGCCGATCGGCATGAAGTTCGTGACCCTGGCGCTGGAGTCGACCGATGGCCGCGTGAAAGCCGGCAAGGGTGTGTCGCCGGGCTTCCTGTTTGCCTCGCTGCTGTGGCACCAGGTGCTGGAGAAGTGGACCGCCTACCGCGCCGCCGGCGAGTCGCCGATTCCGGCCCTGCACCTGGCCGCCGACGACGTACTGGAAACCCAGACCGAGAACCTGGCCCTGCAACGCCGCATCGCCACCGACATGCGCGACATCTGGGCCATGCAGCCGCGCTTCGAGCGCCGCCAGGGCAAGGCGCCTTATAAATTGCTGGAGAACCCGCGCTTCCGCGCCGGCTACGACTTCCTGCTGCTGCGCTGCGCCTCGGGCGAACTCGATGCCGAGATCGGCGAATGGTGGACCGCCTTCTACGAAGCCGAATCCGGCGAACGCGAACGCCTGCTGACCCAGGCGAATGCGCGCCCGGCCGCCGGCGAAAAGAAAAAGCGCGCACCGCGCCGTGGCCCGCGCCACCGCAACGCCGAAGGCGGCGCCACCGCCACCGCCGCTGCTGGTTCAGGCGGCGCCGAGGAATGATCGCCTACATCGGCATCGGCGCCAACCTGGGCGATGCGCGCGCGAATGTGCGCGACGCCCTGGCGCGCCTGGATGCGTATCCGGGCTGCCGTCTGCATGCCGCCTCCGGCTGCTGGCGCACCGCGCCGGTCGACTCCTCGGGCGACGACTACATCAATGCGGTGGCCGCCGTCGATACCGAACTCGATGCGCACGCCCTGCTGGCGGCGCTGATGGACATCGAACAGGCGCACGGCCGCGAGCGCCCCTACCGCAACGCGCCGCGCACGCTGGACCTGGATGTGCTGCTGTATGGCGATGCCGTGATCGATACGCCCACCCTCACCGTGCCGCATCCGCGCATGCACGAGCGCGCCTTCGTGCTGGCGCCGCTGCTGGACATCGCGCCCGACATCGCCATTCCCGGCCGCGGCCGCGCCGCCGATTTCCTGCCTGGCGTGGCCGACCAGGCGATCGCCAGACTGGACTAGCGCATGCAGATTCCCGTTTTCTTCCAGACCGCAGGCCTCCTGGTCCTGTCGAACATCTTCATGACCTTTGCCTGGTACGGGCACCTGAAGAGCCTGAACAACCGCGCCTGGTATATCGCGGCACTGATCAGCTGGGGCATCGCCCTGTTTGAATATTTGCTGCAGGTGCCGGCCAACCGCATCGGCGCCACCCAGTACAGCCTGGCCCAGCTGAAGATCATGCAGGAAGCGATTACGCTGACCGTGTTCGTGCCGTTCGCGATGTTCTACATGAACCAGCCGTTCAAGCTCGACTACGTGTGGGCGGCGCTGTGCCTGGTGGGCGCGGTGTATTTCATTTTCCGTAGCTGAAGCGCTGGGGAAAAACCGGCGGCTTCGGCAGGATTTTGTAGACGGCATTACACTACGCCGTTGATTATTTCGTATTTCAAAGGATGACCATGAGCGCTTATTTGCAAGGCAAGGAAATGACTGGCGGCGACACCCCACCACCATCCAGGCCGGCGCGCAAACCCGTCACGATTCCCGCCCTGCACGCCATGCGTGCGGCGGGTACCAAGATCGCCATGCTGACCTGCTACGACGCCAGCTTCGCCTCGCTGATGGACCGCTGCGGCGTCGACATCCTCTTGATCGGCGATTCGCTGGGCATGGTCTGCGCCGGCCACTCGTCGACGCTGCCGGTGACCCTGGCCGACATGGTCTATCACACCGCCTCTGTCGTACGCGGCAACAAGAATGCCCTGATCGTTTCCGACCTGCCGTTTGCCAGCTACGCCACCAAGGAAATCGCCTTCGAAAGCGCCGCTGCCCTGATGCGCGCCGGCGCCCAGATGGTGAAGATCGAAGGCGGCGCCTGGCTGGCCGAGACGGTTGCTTTTCTCGCCGAACGCGGCATCCCGGTCTGCGCCCACATCGGCCTGACCCCGCAGTTCGTGCACCAGCTGGGCGGCTTCAAGGTCCAGGGTAAAACCAGCGAGGGCGCCGAGCGCCTGAAGAACGATGCGCTGGCCCTGCAGGCGGCCGGCGCAGCCATCGTGCTGCTGGAAGCGGTGCCGTCGGCGCTGGGCAAGGAAGTCACGGAATCGCTGCAGGTGCCGACCATCGGCATCGGCGCCGGCCCCGACACCTCGGGCCAGGTGCTGGTGATGCACGACATGCTCGGCGTCTTCCCAGGCCACAAGGCGCGTTTCGTGAAGAACTTCATGGACGGCCAGACCAGCATCGACGGCGCCGTGCAGGCCTATGTGGCGGCGGTGCAGGACGGCAGTTTCCCGGCGCCGGAACACTGCTTCTGATCGAGGGGGAGCGATGGACAGCGTTTCCAGTACGCGCCTGTTCCTCGCCCTGTGGCCGGACCCTGCGGTCCGGCATGCGCTGCGCGAGCGGCGCGACCTCTGGGACTGGCCGCGTGGCGCCAGTCCGGTGCATCCCGATAAACTCCATGTGACGCTGCACTTCCTCGGCAGCGTGCCGGGCGAACGCGTGCCCGATCTGCGGCGTGGATTTGCCGTTCCCTTCACTCCCTTCGAATTGACGCTGGGTGTGCCCAAGCTCTGGCATAACGGCATTGCCGTGCTCGAGCCTTCGAGCGAACCGCCGGAACTGCTGGACCTGCACGCACAATTGAGCAATGCCCTCGTTGCCCTCGGCCTGCAGCCGGAAGCGCGCAAGTACCGTCCACACGTAACGTTTGCACGGCGTGCCAGCGGCGTCGCGCTGCCGCCCGCAGCGCCGCCGCTGGTGTGGAAAGTCGACGGCTATGCATTGGTCGAATCGCAGCCGGACAATGGCGGCGTGTACCAGGTGCTGGAAACCTATTCCTGAAGTATCTGGCAAAGCAGTGGCTTTCCGGATTTGCACACCTGAATCGGATCGAATACATGCTCAGGGCTTTGAATTTCCATCCTGGAAAGTATGGGCCTTGGTGTCGATTAGCCTGGTCCCATCCGTTCTAGCGCCTCTGCTGCATTGAGAAGGCCGCCCAGAATCTTGTCGGCGACCTGTTCCGACAACCCAACCGGAAGGTCGGTGCGGATCTTCTCCACGACCCCAGGCGTGCGGGCAATGAATTCCTGTAGCAGCGGCTCGGCGTCGTTGCCGTAACCGACCTTCCTGGCAGTGCTGTTAAAGTGCCGCCGCATGATGCCGCGTGCCAGATAATGCCGGCTCTTCCCAAGCAGGGCCATCGCCATCTTGATGTCGTGGTCTGCCCACTGGTTCGGCCCAGCACCGATAACAGGATAAGCCGACATCACATCATAGATAGGCGTCAGCCTGAAACGTCCCTCCCCGGCGAGCAGTTGGATACTGAAGTTCTTGGCGTGACCATCTGGTGCACGCAGCATCCAGAACAGCAGTTGCGTGGCCATCAGCGTACGCATGTCCGTAGCGGCCTGTTGCGATTGCTGCAGGAGCGTAAACATCTGCTGTAAACCTGGGCCACCTTCATTTTCGTATTTCACCAGCGGCGAGGTCCCGGTTGCCTGACAGAAGTCCTCCTGGACAAGCCGGAAGAGCTGCTTGCCGTTGGCCGATAGCGTACGGTCGAAACGCTCGACAACGAGCACCCGTTGCGAGCCGAACGTCGCAATCTCGGCATTCGCAGTGGGCAGTCCGTACTCCTTGAACAGGCGCAGGCATAGCCACTCGTTATCTACCGATGTGGAGAAGTCAGCCTTGCGGCCACCTACCATTCCAATCGGCAGCTTGAAGATGTGGGTCGTCGGTGTAGCTCCACGTGGCTTGAGCCATTTTCCTTCCCACCGTAAGAAAGCATCTTTCTCTTGCGCTCCCGCCAGCGATATACGAAAGTCGTCGTCGGGGTCCTGCGGCGTGCCATACCTGCCTGGGTCGATCACTTCGAGCAGGTGCCGCTCGATGGCGTCGTCGTCCACGGCAATGCCGTCAACCTGGGCAACCCCTTCCGGTTCGACGCCTTCGGGCAGGAGCTGCAAGGCGCCGACGCAGTCCCGGCCAATCGCCGCAAGAAGGTCAAACGCCTCGATGGAACCTGTCTTGAAGCGGGCTGCAACACGCTTGCGGATGGTATCGCTATCAGGCAAAAGCCCTTCGAAATAGTGCGAGACGTGCGCCCCCTTGAGCGGTTCGTTACGCAGATTGAACGGCATCGACAGCGAAATCGGGCGGCCACGCTCGGAACGGCGCCAGGCGATGTCGTACTGCAGTTCGGAGTCTCCATTGGCCTTGACCGTCCACCGGCCAACGTAATCCCCATTGGCCCAAAGGTGCAGTATCTGGCTATGTGAACGGCGCCCCATGCCTACCACTCCGAAGAACTGCTTGCGGCCGGTATATCCCGCTCACCCAGACGCAGTTCCAACTCGAGTGCCGAGCACCAGCTGAGCAATTGCTTGACGCTGATTTCCTCAGGATGGCTCTCAAGATAAGAGATACGGTTCTGGCTCAGGCCGACTCGATTCGCCACAGCTGTTTGTGTAAGCCTATGCCGTTTGCGGGTCGCTATCAGCAACTGGCCCAGCTGCGCTGCGGTGATGAGAACAGGGGTGGCAGGCGAAAAAGACATAGATGAGAATATCCGATATCCAGATAAAATCATTTTATCTGTAAAGCGGATAAAGTCAATCTAGCTGAATAACAGCTAAGTTCATCGTCATCACTGTCTACGTAGTTTCCGCAATCGGTACGCCAGAGCACATTACTAGCACATCCGTTTCGCCGTGCCAATTGACTTTCTTGTCATTTTGCACTAAAATTGGCAACAATTAACAACAATTGTCGTCAATACGGCATTCTGCTGCACCGTATTTTCCACCCGTGGAAAATCACTCCAGGGCCTTGCGCCCACACCTGTAATCGTTTGAAGCAGCTTTTGCGTCAACACTCCTGGCGCCGTGCATGCGCGGCGCCTGCGTGCTTAAAAGTCCTGAACCCCAGCCTCTTTTAACACGCAACCGACACCCTTGAACGGCATTTGCTCCGGCAATGCGTGTCTCGCCCCTTTCCGTCGCCTGCGCGCTCGTGCGCTCGTGCGCCTTGCATCGCCGACGGCTCGGGTCCATTCATTCCCTTTGGCGGGTATGGCCCAGGTTTTTTGCCCAAGTGCCCATTCGCCAAATCGAAGGAGAACCACAACGTGGCAAAACAAATCATCATCGACCATGTCTTCAAGGTCTACGGCGACGAACCCGAAGCGGCGCTGGAACTGGTCCGCCAGGGCGCCGGCAAGCAGGACATCCTGGCCAGTACCGGCTGCACCATCGGCGTGTTCGACGCCACCTTCACCATCGAGGCCGGCGAAATCTTCGTCATCATGGGCCTGTCCGGTTCGGGCAAGTCGACGATGGTGCGCATGCTCAACCGCCTGGTCGAGCCGACCGCCGGCCGCATCCTGGTCGACGGCGACGACATCAATACCCTGCCCGACGCGCAACTGCGCGCCCTGCGCCGCAAGGACATCAGCATGGTGTTCCAGTCGTTCGCGCTGCTGCCGCATATCACCGTGCTCGACAACACCGCGTTCGGCATGGAGCTGGCCGGCATTCCCAAGGCCGAGCGCCATGCGCAGGCGCTGCAGGCGCTGGAACAGGTCGGCCTCGCGGGCTATGCCGCCAGCTATCCCGATGAACTTTCGGGCGGCATGCAGCAACGCGTGGGCCTGGCCCGTGCGCTGGCATCCGACCCGTCGATCCTGCTGATGGACGAAGCGTTTTCCGCGCTCGACCCGATCATGCGCACCGACATGCAGTCCGAGCTGCTGCGCCTGCAGCAGATCAAGCGCCGCACCATCGTCTTCATTTCGCACGATCTCGACGAAGCCATGCGCATCGGCGACCGCATCGCCATCATGAAGGATGGCCACGTGGTGCAGGTCGGCACGCCGGAGGAAATCCTGCGCCAGCCTGCCAACGACTACGTGCGCAACTTCGTGCGCGGCGTCGATGCGGCGGCCGTCTTCAAGGCCGGCGACATCGCCCGCAAGAGCCAGATCGTGGTGTCGGAGTCGCCCACCCGCGGTTCGCGTGCGGCGCTGTCGATGCTGGAAGAACAGGACCGGGCCTACGCCTATGTCGTGAGCCCGGGGCGCACATTCCTCGGCGTGGTCTCGGCCGATTCGCTGCGCAGCGCGCTCGACGGCCATACCGGCCCGCTGGGCCTGGCGCATGCCTTTCTCCCGGACGTGCAAACCATCCATGCCGACGAGCCCGTCGCCGGTTTGTTCGGCCAGGTGGCGCAGCTGCCGTACGCGGTGCCGGTGGTGGCCAACGACGGCAGCTTCCGCGGCGCCATCAGCAAGACCACCTTGCTGAAGTTCCTCGACCGCGATACGCCGGCCGTTCCTGAAATGCAGACACAGAAAGGACAAGCATGAATTCGAGTACCGTCAGCGCTGCGCAAGCGGCAGTAGAAGGGTTCGCAGCACCGGCCGTTGCCCCGGTCAGCGCACCGGTCGCCGAGCAGGCCGCCCAGGTCAACCCATGGCTGCCGGCGCCGCCGTCCGACACCTCCTGGCTCGACGCGGTGCCGCCTTCGGCCACGCCCGAACACGCAGCCGGCATCGACGTCGCGCATATCCTCGACGGTTCGCTGCCGCTGCAGTCCTGGATCAACGAAGGCCTGGGCTGGGTGGTCGCGCATTTCCGACCCTTCTTCCAGGCCGTGCGCGCGCCGATCGACGCCACGCTGAATGCGTTCAGCCACCTGCTGCTGGCCGCGCCTTCGCTGGTGGTGATCGCCATCATCGGCCTGCTGGCCTGGCAGTTCACCAGCCGCGCGCTGGCCGTTGGCACCGTGGTGTCCCTGCTGCTGGTGTCGGTGCTGGGCGTCTGGCCGGAAGCGATGGTCACCCTGTCGCTGGTGCTGACTTCGCTCGCTTTCTGCCTGGCGCTTGGCTTGCCGCTGGGGATCTTCCTGGCCAGCAGCGACCGCGCGCAGAACATCCTGCGCCCGCTGCTCGACGCCATGCAGACCACGCCGGCCTTTGTCTACCTGGTGCCGGTGGTCATGCTGTTCGGTATCGGCAATGCGCCTGGCGTGATCGTCACCATCATCTTCGCCCTGCCGCCGCTCGTGCGCCTGACCAATCTCGGCATCCGGCAAGTCCGTCCCGACCTGATCGAAGCGGCGCGTGCCTACGGCGCCTCGCCCTGGCAGCTGCTCACCCGCGTGCAATTCCCGCTGGCGATGCCGTCGATCATGGCCGGCATCAACCAGTCGCTGATGCTGTCGCTGTCGATGGTGGTGATCGCCTCGATGATCGCGGTCGGTGGCCTGGGCCAGATGGTGCTGCGCGGTATTGGCCGCCTGGACATGGGCATGGCCACCGTCGGCGGCCTCGGCATCGTGCTGCTGGCCATCATGCTGGACCGCCTGACCCAGGCGATGGGCCAGCCGCGCCGCGGCGTGCGGCACTGGTACCAGACCGGGCCGGCCGGCGTCGTCCTGCGCCTGGTGCGGGGCAGCCAGGCACGCGGCGATGCGGCCGCCGCACCCGTTCGCTCGATGCGTACCCAATAAAAGAAAGGATTTTGATGCATCAACTTGCAAACTTTAAAGACACAGCCAGGACGAAGCGCCGCTTCCAGTGGTTCTCGGCCATGGCGCTTGCCGCCCTCACCCTCACCACGAGCCTGGCCATGGCGCAAACGCCGGCTGCCGAACTGCCCGGCAAGGGCATCCAGGTGCAGGCGCTGCAAGGCTCGGTTGCCGAGGAAACCTTCCAGACCATGCTGGTGAACAGCGCCCTGGAAAAGCTGGGCTACGAGATCCAGCCGATCAAGGAAGTCGCCTACCCCACCGCCCACGTCGCCGTGGGCAATGGCGATGCGACCTTCCTCGCGGTCCACTGGGACCCGCTGCACCAGGATTACTACGACAATGCCGGCGGCGATGCCAAGCTGCTGCGCACCGGCGCCTACGCCGGCCCGGCCGCGCAGGGCTACCTGATCGACAAGGCAACGGCCGAGAAATACAACATCACGAACATCGAGCAGCTGCGCGACCCGGGCCTGGCCAAGCTGTTCGACCATGACGGCGACGGCAAGGCCGACCTGACCGGCTGCGATCCGGGCTGGGGCTGCGAAGCCATGATCGAGCACCACATGGACGCCTACAAACTGCGCGCCACCGTCAAGCACGTGCAGGGCAGCTACGCCGCGCTGATCGCCGACACGATCGGCCGCCACGAGCGTGGCGAACCGATCCTGTACTACACCTGGACGCCCTACTGGGTGAGCGGCGTGCTGGTGCCGGGCAAGGATGTGGTGTGGCTGCAGGTGCCGTTCTCGGCCAATCCACGCAAGGACAATACCCGCCTGGACGATGGCAGCGACTACGGCTTTTCGGTGAACACCACGCGCATCGTCGTGAACCGTGCCTGGGCCGAGAAGAACCCGGCGGCCGTCAAGCTGTTCCAGGTCATGCGTTTGCCGATTGCCGACATCAATGCGCAGAACGAGCGCATGCGCACCGGCGAAAATTCCCAGGACGATATCGCGCGCCATACGGCGGGCTGGATCAAGTTCCACCAGCAATTGTTCGACAGCTGGATCGCGCAGGCGCTGGCGGCGGCCAAGCCCTGATCCCGGGCTGTCAGGACACGAAACGCACCGCCTTCGGCCCGGGCTAGCGCCACGCTTCCCCGGGCCGGGCTTTCCTGCGCTGGAGCCGCCGGTCCAGCACGAGGAAGAGGACGAAGGTCAGCAAGCACATGCTGAAGTTGAAGATGCGTAGCGAATTGCCATGGGCTGTTGCTGTCGCCAGGAAGGCAAGACCGCCGGGAACGGGCGCGACGCCGTGTCCGGTCACAACGCCGGGACTCAACAACGCCGCCGCAAGCAGGTTCAGCACGGTGCGCCATGGCAGCGTCGTTCTCCGCAGCCAGGCATGCCACAGCCCGGCGTAAATGGCGCTCGAGATGGCAAGCCAGACGCACACCAATGCCGCATTCAATACATAGATCATAGGCTTCCTGATTCCTTACCAACCTGCAGGATTCATGCCATCGCCCGCGCTCAGAGCCCGATCCAGGTCGTCTTCAGCTCGGTGTACTTGTCAAAGGCGTGCAGCGACTTGTCGCGCCCGTTGCCGGACTGCTTATAGCCGCCGAAGGGCACGGTGATGTCGTCGCTGTCGTACTGGTTCACGTGGACCGTGCCGGCGCGCAGGCTGCGTGCGCTGCGGATCGCCTTGCTCATGTTCGACGTCCACACCGCCGCCGCCAGGCCGTAGGGCGTGGCATTCGCCTGGCGCACCGCCTCGTCGAGGTCGGTGAACGACAGCACCGACAGCACCGGCCCGAAGATTTCCTCGCGCGCGATGCGCATGCCGGGGGCGACGCCATCGAACAGCGTCGGCGCAACGTACAGGCCGCCCGACTCGACCCGCGCTGCCTCGCCGCCCGCCAGCAGCCGCGCGCCCTCTTCCTGGCCCGAGGCGATGTAGCCGAGCACGGTCTTCATCTGGACGGCGTCGACGATCGCGCCCATCACCGTGTCTTGATCGAGCGGGTCGCCCGGCGTGAAGTTCGGCACCAGCGCCAGGGCCTTTTCCAGGAATGCATCCTTGATCGATGCCTCGACGAACAGGCGCGAGGGCGCGTTGCAGCTTTCGCCCTGGTTGAAATAGATGGAACCGACCGCGGCGGCCACGGCGACATCGAGGTCCGGGCAGTCGGCGCAGACGATGTTGGCGGACTTGCCGCCGAGCTCGGTCCAGGCGCGCTTCAGGTTCGATTGCCCCGCCATCTGCACGATCTGCTTGCCGGTGCGGGTCGATCCGGTGAACGCGATGCAGTCGACGTCCATGTGCAGGCCGAGCGCCTTTCCTGCTTCCTCGCCATAACCGGGCAGCACGTTGAACACGCCCGGTGGCACGCCGGCCTCCAGCGCCAGCTCGGCCAGGCGCAGGGCCGTCAGCGGCGCCTTTTCCGACGGTTTCAATACCAGGCTGTTGCCGGCGGCCAGGGCCGGGCCGATCTTCCAGGCCGCCATCAGCATCGGGTAGTTCCAGGGAATGATGGCGGCCACCACGCCGACCGGCTCGCGCGTGACCAGGGCCAGGCTGTCTTCGGGCGTGGGCGCCACCTGGTCGTAGAGCTTGTCGACCGCTTCGCCATACCAGCGGATGCAGTTCTGGGCCAGCTGCACGTCGACGCTGCGGCTGTAGCGGATCGGTTTGCCCATGTCCAGGGTTTCCAGCAGGGCCAGTTCGTCGCGCTGCTCCAGCATCAGATCGGCGAAGCGGACCAATACGCGCTTGCGCTCGGCAGGCGCCTTGCCGGCCCAGCGCCGGTCGTCGAAAGCGGCGCGGGCGCAGGCGACGGCCGCGTCGACGTCGGCCAGGTCGCAGCGCGCCACCTCGGCCAGCTTGCGGCCGTCGACCGGCGAGATGCAGTCGAAACGCGCTTCGGATCGCGCATGGACCCGCTCGCCGTTGATGAAGGCGCGGCCATCGATTTCCAGCGCGGCGGCACGGTCGTGCCAGTGTGTTGTTGTCATGCCAGTATTCCCCCGATGATGAAAGAAAACACCACGAAAATCCGGGCAAGGTTGATCCCCCTGCCAGTTTCTGCCGCTATAATCGCCGATTTTCCGCCCGATAATTTCCTGCCCTAGCCGAGGCATCTTCCCTATGAATTACACCCTGATTACCTGTGTCGTCATCTACCTGCTGGGCACCTTGGCGCTGGGCGTGTGGGCAGGCTCGCGTATCAAGAATACCAGCGACTTCGCTGTCGCAGGCCGCAGCCTGCCTTTGATCATGGTCATCACGACGACGTTTGCCACCTGGTTCGGCGCCGAAACCGTGATGGGCGTGCCGGCCAGGTTCGTGCAGGGCGGCCTGAACGCCATCATCGAAGACCCCTTCGGCGCCGGCACCTGCCTGATCCTGGTCGGCCTGTTCTTCGCGACCAAGCTGTACAAACTGAACCTGCTGACCATCGGCGACTACTACCGCCAGCGCTACGGCAAGGGCATCGAGATCTTTTGCTCGGTGGCCATCATCCTGAGCTACCTCGGCTGGGTCGCGGCCCAGATCACGGCGCTCGGCCTGGTGTTCTCGGTGTTGACCAATGGCGCCATGCCGCCTGCGGTGGGCATGGTGATCGGCACCCTGGCCGTGCTGATCTACGTGGTGGTGGGCGGCTTCCTGGCCGTGGCGCTGACCGACTTCATCCAGATGATCGTGCTGGTGATCGGCATGTCGATCATCGCCTTCTTCGCGGCCGACCTGGCCGGCGGCGCCGACAAGGTGCTGGACATGGCCCAGCAAGCCAACCTGTGGCGCCTGCTGCCCGAGCCGACCTTCAACGACATCGTCTTCTTTATCGGCGCGGCGATTACCATGATGTTCGGCAGCATTCCGCAGCAGGACGTGTTCCAGCGCGTGATGTCGGCCAAGGACGCGCCGACCGCGCGCGCCGGCGCCGTGATCGGCGGCGCCAGCTACATCCTGTTCGGTTTCGTGCCGATGTTCATCGTCGCCGCCGCGGTGGTGGTGATGGGCAGTAACGCCATGGAAATCGCGCGCAACGATTACCAGCAGCTGCTGCCGACCTTCGTCATGACGAAAATGCCGCTGATCATGCAGATCCTGTTCTTCGGCGCCCTGCTGTCGGCGATCAAGAGCACTTCGTCGGCTACCCTGCTGGCGCCGTCGACCAGCTTCACCGAGAACATCCTGAAAAATATCCGCCCGGGCATGAGCGACCGCCAGCAACTGCTGGCCATGCGCATCACCATCGTGATCTTCGCGGCGCTGGTGCTGGTGTATGCGATTGCGATGGAAGGCACCTCGATCTATGAGCTGGTGTCCTCGGCCTACCAGGTGACGCTGGTGGCCGCCTTCGTGCCGCTGGTGATGGGCCTGTACTGGAAGCGAGCGACGACCCAGGGCGGGATCTTCTCGATCGTGGCCGGGCTGGTGGTGTGGATAGCGTTCTTCCCGCAGATCTCGACGCTGGGCGAGCATTTCCCGGGGCAGCTGGCCGGCCTGCTGGCGGCGTTCGTGGGCATGTTCGTGGGTTCGCTGGCGCCGCAGGTGCTGAAGAACCGGACGGAGCCGACGAAGACCATCGCGGCTGGTGCGTAAGGTGGGCACTCCGTGCCCACGCGGAACGATGAGCAATGTTAGCCGTGCCACAGCACATTGTTAGCTGAACGCGTGGACGGGAAACCCGTCCACCCTACGGGTCTGAAAATATCGTAGGGTGGACAGCTCTGCCGTCCACGCGTTCAGATCACATACGCATGTCCGATCGCCACGCAAAGATAAACACGCCACCATTCCAGGCTAGATCCAGCCCCGGTTGTACCCATCCGCCAGCGTCAAGTCCAGGCAATCCCAGATCCGCTCGGCCATCTCGTCGATCTCGGCCTTCGTCATCACCAGCGGCGGCGCCACGATCATCCGGTCGCCCACGGCGCGCATGATCACCCCGTTGTCGAACATGTGCCCGCGGCACAGCATCCCCACCCCCAGCTCGCGTGCAAAATGCTCGCAATCGTGCGGCCCGGTTCCCTTGCGCCGCACCAGGTTCAGCCCCGCCACCATGCCGCAACTCTCGGCATGCCCGACCAGCGGATGCGTGGCCAGTTCGGCAAACGCCGCCTTCAGATGCGGCCCGGTTTCCAGCGCCACCTTGTCCACCAGTTTTTCCTCGCGCAGGATGCGCAAATTTTCCAGCGCCGCCGCGCAGGCCACCGGGTGGCCGGAATAGGTGAAGCCGTGGTTGAAGTCGCCGCCCCGCTCGATCAGCGCCTGCGCCACCCGCTTGCCGACCAGAACGCCACCCAGCGGCACGTAGCCCGAGGTCACGCCCTTGGCAAAGCTGATCAGGTCCGGCCGCATGCCCATCAGCTCCGAGCCGAACATCGTGCCCAGGCGCCCGAAGCCGCAAATCACCTCGTCGGCGATCAGCAAAATGCCGTACTTGTCGCAGATGCGCTGCACTTCCGGCCAGTAGGTTTCCGGCGGAATGATGACGCCGCCTGCGCCCTGCACCGGCTCGCCGATGAAGGCGGCCACCCGTTCCGGCCCGCTGGCCAGGACCTGCTCTTCGAGCCAGCCGGCGGCGCGCAGCCCGAAGGCGTGCTCGCTCATGCCGTGGCCGCTCTCGGCATAATTCGGCTGGCCGATGTGCACGATGTCCGGGATCGGCAGCCCGCCCTGCGCATGCATGCCGGCCATGCCGCCCAGCGAAGCCCCGGCCATGGTGCTGCCATGATAGGCGTTGTGGCGGCTGATGATGACAGTGCGGGCGGGCTGGCCCATCACGTCCCAATAGCGGCGCACCATGCGCACCACGGTGTCGTTGGCTTCCGAGCCCGAGCCGGTGAAGAACACGTGGCTGAACTGCGGCGGCGCCAGGGCCACCAGCTCGGTGGCCAGCTCGACGGCCGGCACGTTGGTGGTGTTGAAGAAGCTGTTATAGAAAGGCAGGGTTTCCATCTGCTGGTACACAGCCTGGGAAATCGAGGTGCGGCCATAGCCCACGTTCACGCACCAGAGGCCCGACATGCCGTCTATCAATTGCTTGCCTTCGGAATCCCACAGGTACACGCCCTGCCCGCGCACGATCACGCGTGCGCCGCGACTTCGCAGCGCCGCGTGGTCGGTGAACGGGTGCAGGAAATGCGCCGCGTCGCGTTGCTGGATGGCGCGCGTGTCGAAGGTTTCCACGTCCGGCAGGCGCGTGGAGCTCAAGCTGGCGGCAAGCACCGCCGTGTCGTCGGTTGCCATGATGGCACCTCGTTGTTGTTGAAAATCCCTGTTTTGGTTTTCAGACGTGCAGCAGCAGGTGTTCGCGCTCCCATGGGCTGATGACGGTCATGAACTCCTGGTGCTCGAGTTCCTTGATCGCCGAATACACGTCGATGAAACGTTCGCCCAGCACTTCGCGCAATGCCGCTTCGCCGCGCAGCAGGTTCAGGGCTTCCGGCAAGCCTTGCGGCAGCTCGACCGGCATGTTGTAGGCACTGCCCTCGACGATTGGCGACGGCTCGGTGCCATCGATCATGCCGAGGTAGCCGCAGGCCAGCGTGACGGCCAGCGCCAGATAAGGGTTGGCGTCGGCGCCGATGATGCGGTTTTCCACGCGGCGGTCCTGCGAACCCGACACCGGTACGCGGAAGCCGACGGTGCGGTTGTCGATGCCCCATTGCAGATTGATCGGCGCGGCCGTGTGGCGCACGATGCGGCGGTAGGAGTTCACGTAGGGCGCCACCACCGCCATCGCCGACGGCATGTAGCGCTGCAGGCCGCCAATGTACTGGTGGAACAGTCTGGAAGCGGAACCATCCTCGTTGCTGAAGATGTTGCGGCCGGTGTTTACGTCGACCACGCTCTGGTGCACGTGCATGGCCGAGCCCGGCTCTCCGGCCATCGGCTTGGCCATGAAGGTGGCGTACATGTCGTGCTTCAGCGCCGCTTCGCGCAGGGTGCGCTTGAAGTAGAACACCTTGTCGGCCAGGCCCAGCGGATCGCCGTGCTGGAAATTGATTTCCATTTGGCCCGCGCCGATCTCATGGATCAGGGTGTCGACGTCGAGGTTCATCATGTCGCAGTAATCGTAGATGTCCTCGAACAGCGGGTCGAACTCGTTGACGGCGTCGATGCTGTAGACCTGGCGGCTGGTTTCCGAGCGCCCGCTGCGGCCGATCGGGGCCGTCAATGGCAGGTCGGGGTCGATGTTCTTGGCGGTGAGATAGAACTCGAGTTCCGGCGCGACCAGCGGCTTCCAGCCCTTCTTCTCATACAGTTTCAGCACGCGGCGCAGTACCGAGCGCGGCGCGAAGTCGACCAGCTCGCCGCTGGCAAAGTAACAGTCGTGGATCACCTGCGCGGTGGGGTCGACCGCCCACGGCACCATGGTGATGGTGGTCGGGTCGGCCTTCAGGATCATGTCGCGGTCGGTGGACGAGATCGCCTTGTCGTAGGCGGCGTCGTGGGTCGGCGAATTCCCGGTGACGGTCATGCCGAGCACGGCTTCCGGCAGGCGCATGCCGCGCTCTTCGGTAAATTTCACGCGCGGCAGGATCTTGCCACGGGCAACGCCGGTCAGGTCGGGGACCAGGCATTCGATTTCGGTGACGCGCTTGGCATTGAGCCAGTCGTCCATGTCGGTGTAGCTAAAATTCTCGCGGATTGCCATGTTTGCCTCATTGTTCGCTTCGGTTCGCAGGCGCGCAAAGGCACGCCGGCACGTAGGTGCTGGAGAGAACGAGGCAAGCTAGGGAACGGCGCGCGCCGCCCACTTTTCCCAGGCGGTCATAGGCGTCCCTGTTTCCTGGCGCGGTAATCGCGGCAAGCCTGGCCGAAGGCGCCGAACATCTTCATGGAATACGGATTGTGGGTGATGCGCCATTCCGGGTGCCACTGCACCGCCAGCGTGAAGCCGGGCGCGGCGCCGACCGAGAATGCTTCGACCAGTCCGTCCTCGGCAGTGGCTTCGACCACCAGGCCGGGCGCCAGTTCATTGACGCCCTGCCCGTGCAGGGAATTGACGGGAATCTCGTCGGCGCCGAGCACGCCGTGCAGGAAGCCGCCCGGCACGATGCTGACTTTATGGGCATCGCCGTACTGTTCGTCCATGCCGAGTTCGGCGTTTTCGCGGTGGTCGAACTTGCCGGGCACGGTTTGCACCGCCTGGTGCAGGCTGCCGCCAAGGGCCACGTTCATCTCCTGGAAACCGCGGCAGATCGCGATGATCGGAATGCCGCGCCCCACGGCTGCGCGGATCAGCGGCAGCGTGGTTTCGTCGCGCGCCGGGTCTTGCGGCAGCGACGGGTCGAGCACGTCCTCGGAGTAATAGCTGGGGTGCACGTTGGAGGCCGAACCGGTGAGCATGATCCCGTCGCACAGTTGCAGCATGGTTTCCAGGTCGAGCGCCGGCCCGAGCGAGGGCAGGATCATGGGAGCGCAATCGGCTCCCAGGACGACGGCGTCGCAATACTTGTGCTGGGCAGCGTGATACGGGTGTTCGCCGAAGTCACGCGTGCATGCTGGAACGATAACGATGGGGCGCATGGTGTCTACCTTGTCGTGAGCGCACGAAGACCATCATACGAGCAATCTGGTCCAGGCGCGAGTGGCCGTTAATCCAGATCAAACACCGTGCGCTTTGCGCGCGCAGGCAGCGCCGATCTGCTAGTAAAACGCGATTTCCATAGCAAAATCTTAACGTTAACCGAAGACCGGTGCCAACACGATCCGGCAGCCGCGGTTGGCGCCTGCCTTCTGCCGGACCTGTCGAAAAATCTTACAGCTGAGCTAGTACGGCCCACCCTGGAAAGTATAAGTGATTGAAAGAAATGACTATTTCCTTTCAGGCATAGTAATTGCTTTAATTGAAATCAAGTCGATTCACTCATTCAACCAGAACAAGGATCCATGTCCATGCTGAAAAAGATCATTGCTACCGCCGTCCTCGCCCTTGGTTTTGCTTCCGCAGCCCAGGCAACCTACCTGCCGGCTTACGTGACGACGGACAATCCGTACGACCTCACCCTGAAGATCGCCGAAAAGGAAGGCTACGAGATCGAATCGGCCAGGCTCTACCTGAGCTTTGCCGACCCGTTGAACCTGGCCTTGACCACCCGGGAAACCATTACCGTCAAGCTCGACAATATCTTCGTAGACACCATCAAGAATGTGAGCCACTACGTTACCTACGGGTTCGATGTCATGCCGTCGATGCTGGAAGATCACAAGCTGAACCTCTCGGTTTCGCTCGGCTGCACCCGCGGCATCTTCTTCTGCTATGACCAGGACGTCTGGCTGAAAAACGTGCACCTCGATATCAAGCACGTGCAGATTGCCACGCCCCCGACCACTCCGAACCCGCCGTCGGACGTTCCCGAGCCGGCTACCCTGCTGACCCTGGGCCTGGGCATGATGGGCCTGGCCGCGGCGCGCCGCCGCAAGTAATGACAGCCCGGCATTGCCGGGAGCGGAAACACGGAGAGCGCCCATGCGGCGCTCTTTTTCATGCTTGTCGGAAAACTTGACACCGCCTGCGCGTGGCCGGGCTCATGCGCCAGGAAATGTCAGGGTGAAAGTCATGCGCTTGCCATCCGCCTCGACCGCGGCCTCGCCGCCATGCAGCACCATGATGGCGCTGACGATCGACAATCCCAGGCCGGTGGAGCCTTCGGCATCGCTGCGCGCGGCGTCGGCCCGATAAAAGCGCTCGAACAGGTGCGCCAGGTGGGCCGGCGCAAGCGACGGGCCGGTATTCGTGATACTGATCACGGCCCGGTTGCCCTGTTCACGCGCGTGCAGGACGATGGTGCTGCCTGAGTCGGCATGCCGCACGGCATTCGACAGCACATTGGCCAGGGCCCGGCGCAACAAGGCGGCGTCGGCCAGCACCGTGGCATTGCCGGCACATTCCAGTGCCAGCGCGCGCTCCTGCGCCATGCCGTCGTAGAAGTCGGCCACCTTGCGCATCTCCTCCAGCGCCGCCAGCGGCTGGCGCTGCAGCCTTACCTCGTCCTGCTCGGCGCGCGCCAGGAACAGCATGCTGTCGATCATGCGCGCCAGCCGTTCCAGCTCTTCGATGTTGGATACGGTCAGGGCTTCGTAGTCGGCGACGCTGCGCGCCTGCGCCAGCATGACCTGGCTTTGCCCCAGCAAATTCGTTACCGGTGTGCGGAACTCGTGCGCCAGGTCGGCCGAAAAACCGGACAGGCGGACATAGCCTGCCTGCAACCGGTCGAGCATGGCATTGATGGCCTCGGCCAGCGGGCGCAGTTCCGACGGCGCGCTGCCGCTATCGAGGCGGCGCGCCAGCGTCCCCGGGCGCACCAGCGCAGCATGCTCGGCCATGGTGCGCAAGGGCCGCAGGCCGCGGCGCAGCATCAGGGCCGCCAGCAAGGCCGCGGCCAGCGCACTGACCGCCACCGCGCCGGCAATCTGGCGCCGGTATGCCGCGAACATGGCGTTGCGCTCGCCGTAGGCGCGCGCGACCACCACCGTCACCTCGCCCGCGTCCAGACGCGCGCTGCCGGCCACTACCCGGCCCGGGTCGCCGCCACGCGTGGTCCAGGCCGCGATTGCGGCAACGCCCGGCGCGGCGCCGGCGGCCGGCGGTACCGGATAGTGTTCGCCGAGGGCATTGATGTCGGCCAGCAGCCGGCCGTCGGCGGCCAGGATGCGCACCAGGGAATTTTCCTGGCCGCTCATTGTGTCGCGAAAGACATCCGGTTGCGCACGCAGCAGCTCGGCCGCGCCCGGACGTCCCAGCAGCATCTGCACCTGGCGCAGCTTGCCGAGCAGCTGGATATCGTCGCGCCGCACGATTTCCCCGGCAAAGGCGCGGTACAGGTAGACGCCCAGGCCGGACGCCGCCAGCGCCACGATCAGCGTGAACACCAGCGTCACGCGCAGGGTCAGCGAACCGCGTACTGCCCCGCTCACTGCGCCGCCCCGGTCTCGCACACATAGCCCATGCCGCGCCGTGTGTGGATCAGCTTGTCAGTGAAAGGATCGTCGATCTTGCGCCGCAGGCGGCGCACCGCCGCGTCGATGACGTTGGTATCGCTGTCGAAGTTCATGTCCCAGACCTGGGAGGCGATGAGCGAGCGCGACAACACCTGGCCCTGGCGCCGCGCCAGCAGGTGCAGCAGCGCGAACTCCTGGGCCGTGAGCGTGATCGCCTGCCCGCCGCGGCGCACACGGCGGCGCAGCACATCGATCTCCATGTCGCCGATGCGGATCAGTTCTTCTTCGCGTACCGGGCCGCGCCGCAACAGGGTGCGTATGCGCGCCAGCAACTCGACAAAGGCGAAGGGCTTGACCAGGTAGTCGTCGGCGCCCAGTTCCAGCCCGCGCACCCGGTCCTCGACCTCGTCGCGGGCGGTCAGGAACAACACCGGGATCTGTTCGGTCGCCGGATCGCCGCGCAAGGCTTCCAGCACTTGCCAGCCGTCCATGCGCGGCAGCATGACGTCGAGCACGACCAGGTCGATCTCTTCTTCGCGCGCGATGAACAGCCCGTCGCGGCCATTGCGCGCGAGATGCACGGTAAAGCCCGACTCGCCCAAGCCGCGCTGCAGGTAGTCGCCGGTCTTCGGCTCGTCTTCGATCACCAGGATGGCCATGGCATGCTCGGGCAAAAGCGCCATTCTATGCCGTTTGCACCGGGCCGAAGATGACAGGATTGTCATCTGGCGGTCAGCTGCGCGTTGCCTGGCGCCGGTTAAGGTGACGGCTGTCCCACTTATCCGAGAAACACCATGCGCTCATTCCTTGCCGTCCTGCTCGCCGTTTGCGCCTCCGCCACTGCCTCCTCCGCTTGCGCCCAGCTGCGCCAGCACGACGAGCTGACGCTGGCCGCCGCCAACCGGCTGGCCAGCGTCGCCGTCGACGCCTGCGGGCGCCAGGGACGCGCCATCGTGGTCAGCGTGCTTGACCGCGGCGGCAACCTGGTCGCCCTGCAGCGCGCCGACGGCGTCGGCCCGCACAACACCGAAGCGAGCCGGCGCAAGGCCTACACCGCCCTGTCGACGCGCAGCGCCACCCTCACCCTGGCGCGCAAGGCCGCCGCCGACCCGGATGCGCGCAACCTGGCCAGCCTGCCCGAGCTGTTGCTGCTGGGCGGCGGCCTGCCATTGATGGCAAAGGGCCAGCCGGTCGGCGCCATCGGCGTGGCCGGCGGTGGCGGCGCCGTCAACGACCATGCCTGCGCGCTTGCGGCACTGGCCGCCGTCCCGCAACTCGACCAACCCTGACCTCTCTTTAAAGGAAATATCATGCAAGCATTCCGCCCCCTGATCCTGGCTGGCGCCTTCTTCCTGGCTGCCGGTTCCGCCCTCGCCGCCCCCAACCCGCTGAGCGTGCACGTGCTCGACCTGCAAAGTGGCCAGCCAACCGCCGGCATCGGCGTGACGCTGGAGCAGCGCAGCGGCGAACAATGGCGCGAACTGGCGGCCGGCGTCACGAACGCGCAGGGACGGATCGCCGCCCTGTACCCGGAGGGCAAGCCGATCGCGGCCGGCGAATACCGCATCGTCTTCAAGACCGGCGAGCACTATGCACGCCAGGGCCAGGCCACTTTCTTTCCGCGCATTCCGGTCGAGTTCAAGGTGGAAAATACCACGCAGCACTACCATATTCCGCTGCTGCTGAGCCCCTTCGGCTACTCGACCTACCGCGGCAACTGACGCGTCCTGCCCAGGGTAGCGGAACCGGCAGTGTCGGAAAAAGGTCTACCATGAAGCATTGTTCACCGAACCGAGGACTTCATGCTGAACCTGAAAGACACCAGCCTGCTGCGCCAGCAGGCCTACATCGACGGCGCCTGGTGCAACGCCCTTGAAGGCGCCACGGTCGACGTCATCAATCCCGCCACCGGCGAGAAACTGGGCACCGTGCCGCACATGGGCGCCGGGGAAACCCGGCGCGCCATCGAGGCCGCGAACGCCGCCTGGCCGGCCTGGCGCAAGAAGACCGCACGCGAGCGCAGCCTGGTCCTGCGCAAGTGGAACGATTTGATGCTGGAGAATGCCGACGACCTGGCGCTTCTGATGACGGCCGAACAGGGCAAGCCCCTTACCGAATCGAAAGGCGAAGTCGCCTACGCCGCCTCCTTCTTCGAGTGGTTCGGCGAGGAAGCCAAGCGCGTGAATGGCGACACCCTGCAATCGCCCTGGCCGGACCGCCGCATCGTGGTGACGAAGGAACCGATCGGCGTGTGCGCCGCCATCACGCCTTGGAACTTCCCGGCGGCGATGATCACCCGCAAGGTGGCCCCGGCACTGGCCGCCGGCTGCCCCATCGTGCTGAAGCCCGCCGAACTGACGCCCTATTCTGCCCTGGCGCTGGCGGTGCTGGCCGAGCGCGCCGGCGTGCCGAAAGGCGTGTTCAGCGTCGTTACCGGCGACTCGAAAGCCATCGGCGGCGAAATGACGAGCAACCCGACAGTACGCAAGCTCAGCTTCACCGGCTCGACCGCCGTGGGCCGCCTACTGATGGAACAGTGCGCGCCGACCGTGAAGAAAATCTCGCTGGAACTGGGCGGGAATGCACCCTTCATCGTCTTCGACGATGCCGACATCGACGCCGCCGTGGAAGGCGCGATTGCCTCGAAATACAGGAATGCGGGCCAGACCTGCGTGTGCGCCAACCGCCTGTATGTGCAGGACGGCGTGTACGAGGAATTCGCACGCAAGCTGGTCGCCGCCGTCGAAAAACTGAAGGTGGGCAATGGCGTGGAAGACGGCGTGACCCAGGGTCCGCTGATCGAAGAAAAAGCCGTGGTGAAAGTCGAGCAGCACATTGCCGATGCGCTGTCGAAAGGCGCGCGCCTGATGTTGGGCGGCAAGCGGCATGCACTGGGCCACAGTTTCTTCCAGCCGACCGTGCTGGCCGATGTGACGCCGGAGATGATGGTGGCGCGCGAGGAAACCTTCGGCCCGCTGGCGCCGCTGTTCCGCTTCCAGACCGAAGAGGAAGTCGTGGCCATGGCCAACGACAGCGAATTCGGCCTGGCCTCGTATTTTTATTCGCGCGACATCGGGCGGGTGTGGCGCGTGGCCGAGGCGATCGAAAGCGGGATGGTAGGCGTGAACACCGGGCTGATCTCGACCGAGGTGGCGCCCTTCGGCGGCGTCAAGCAATCCGGCCTGGGGCGCGAAGGCTCGGCCTACGGGATCGAGGATTATCTCGTGGTGAAGTACATCTGCATGGGCGGCATGTGATGGCGCGCGACCCGCTGCGCGATGTGGCGGATGCGCCGTTGTTCATCGTGCCGCGGGTGCTGGAGGGCTTGCGGGGGTATCGGCCGGGGCTGGAGGGTCTGGCTGCCGCGGAGTTCGAGCATTTGCGCGGCCGCTTGCTGGAGGGGATCGAGGGGCATCCGACCAGGTTCTGGGTGTTGAAGCAGGTGCAGAAGTCGCGGGAAGCGGTGGAGGAAGAAGATGCCGAGGCACGTAAGCGATTCGGCAATGCGCTGAAGGAAATGCTCGCGATTATCGGTACAAGTGCTCCGTAGGGTGGGCACTCCGTGCCCACGCGGTTACGTGCTCATCACCTGGACACGTGCCTGCAGGTGTCGCTCGTAAGCTTTTGCATATGGCGCAACCGCTGCGCGATGCTTACCAGAACGCATCAGTACGACCGCGTGGGTCATTGAAGCTGGGGGCTTCAATGACGGGCCCACCCTACGCCCTTGCAAGGGCACGTAGTCGAGATCAGCCGACTGGAAAAGCGGATTACGCGTCCTTGTACTCGTCATACTTGCGCGCATCCCCGCGCACTTTGTCGGCGGGATACTTGGCACGATTCAGCACCATCTTCTCCTCCACCGCCGCCATCAAATCGACATCAAGCTTGTCAGCCAGCCGCACGAGATACACCAGCACATCGGCCATCTCATGCCGCACTTCACGCAACTTCGCTTCGCCCAGCTCCTCGGCCTGCCCCGTCTGCAGCCACTGGAAATGCTCCAGCAGCTCGGCCGCCTCCACGCTCAGCGCCGACGACAAATTCTTTGGCGTATGAAACTGGTCCCAGTCGCGCTCGTCGACGAAGACGCGGACCAGCTCGCGCAGCCGGGCGAGGTCACCGGGCGCGTCCGGCCCGGCGGAAGAACTCACAGTTCCTCGCCGCGGTCGCGGTAGCCGTCCAGCACCACTTCCAGCTTCGGCGCGATCTGGTCGTAGCTGCTGACCGTGATGCCGAGGTCGCGCAGCAGGCCGTCGTGCACGCCGTAGACCCAGCTGTGGATGGTCAGCGGCTGGCCGCGTTCCCAGGCGTCGCGCACGACGGTGGTCTGGGCCACGTTGATCACCTGCTCGGCGACGTTCAATTCGACCAGGCGGTTGATGGCCGACACGCCGCTGACGTTGCCCAGGTACTGGCCGTGCTTGTCGCGCACGTCGCGCACGTGGCCGAGCCAGTTGTCGGCCAGGCCGACGCGGGTATTGTTCAGTGCGGCGCCCACGCCCGAGCAGCCGTAGTGGCCGCAGAGGATGATGTGCTTCACCTTCAGCACGTCGACCGCGAATTGCAGCACGGTGAGGGCGTTCAGGTCCGAATGCGAAATGACGTTGGCGATGTTCCGGTGCACGAACAGTTCGCCCGGGGCCATGCCGAGCAGTTCGTTGGCGGGAACGCGGCTGTCGGAGCAGCCGATCCAGAGGTATTCAGGGGCTTGTTGCGAGGCCAGGTCCTTGAAGAAGCCCGGGTCTTGCTCGACCATCGAGGCCGCCCATTTACGGTTGCGTTCGAACAGGTCTTCCGCCGTCAGGCCGGTGGGGGTTTTTGCCATGTGGTTCTCCTTGCTGCGGGCGGCGCGGGGCAGCCCGTGATGTTCGGTGATTTTTCGTATTGTAAGCGCAGGGCGTCGAAGCGTGCACGGTGACGGAGGGTTCCGTAGATACCGTCTTACCCGTCAAGCCCTACATGCAAATTTTGGGTCGTAGGGCTTGCCGGAGTGGATGACACCAAAACACAGGTGTGCCAGCTTGCGCATAGCGGCTCCAATTGCGGCCATCGCGGTTTTACCTTTGGCGAGCAGTCGCTCATTCAGCGCCTTAATATGCGGATTACAGCGTGTTGCCACGACGGCAGGCATGTACAGCACTTTGCGTAAGTAAGCAGGGCCGGCTTTCGACATATGCGGCCGGCCACGTACCGAAGATCCTGACTCCCATACAACTGGCACGAGCCCCAGATAGGCTGCCAGCTGCTCGGCGCTCTCAAACGTTCGACCAGCAAATAACGTCGTCATATGGGTCGAAACACGAGGACCGACACCAGGTATCGTTTCGAGTAGTTCTTTCTTGTTGCGCAGGTCCGGGTCGTCATTGATGTGCTTGGCAATCATCTTTTCCAACCGCTTCAGTTCGGCCTGCAGAAAAGCGATTGATTCTGCAATAGAGGCGCTTACAGCTTCTGGTACCGAGCTAAAGTCGTTTGCTTCCTTGCGATTGCGTTCGCGCTGTAGATCGTCGGCGACTGCATCACGGCGCGCCAGCAGGGCTTTGAGGTGACGTGCTGACGGCGATGGTGGCTGCCATGGTGCAGGATTTTGGGCCATGCCGAAGCGAGCCAGCACCGCACTGTCTTGCTTATCGGTCTTGTTCTTCACCCCCAGTCCTTGCGCGAAAGCGCGCAGCTGAGCTGGATTAACCAGCGATACGACCAGTCCAGCATCGGCCAGGGCCAATGCAGCGGCTTCGTGATACATCCCTGTCGGCTCCATCACCACGTGTGGATTGGACGCCTTCTTTTCGTTCAGCCAGTCAAGCAACTCCACAAAGCCAGCAGCTGTATTTGGAATATTACTCTTCGACTTGAGCTTGCCGGTCTCGCTATCGAGCAGCATGCAGTCAAGGTTTTTCTTGGCAACGTCTACACCTAGATAAAACATAAATTCTCCTTGCGTCCTCGATCAACACACCCACTCTCCTTGTGCATACAGGGTCATTGCCCTTGGCTACCGTCCAGTGTTTGGCATGGTGTGGGAACGAGGTGAAGGGCTTGATCTACCTTCCAAGGTCGAGCCTTAAGGGTGGGCCCAAGCTGGTCTTCACCTCTGCTGGCAGTAGCTAACCACCAACTCGGTCAAGATACAAGGGTGGGCACTCCGTGCCCACGCGAAAGCGTGCGTGGTGATGGCAGATTTTCGAAGCGCGCTGGCGGCCCATGGTTAGCGTTTCGAGATGATCATTTGGACGCGTTTCGACCATCGTATGGTAGCGGGTGAACCCGGCCAACCATGTTCGTCGTTCCGCGTGGGCACGGAGTGCCCACCGTACGATATTCAACAGCCCGGCCGCAAACGACGCAGCGTTCATTCATCGAAAAAAAACCGCCGGGGACTCGCGTCTTCCGGCGGTTCATTTCAACTTCTTATTCGAAGAAGTCTTTTACTTTATCCATCCAGCCCTTGCTCTGCGGGCTGTGCTTGGAACCGCCCTCGACCGTCATGCGCTCGAATTCGCGCAGCAGGTCTTTCTGCTTGTCGGTCAGCTTCACCGGCGTCTCGACGATGACATGGCAGAACAGGTCGCCGTGGTAACCCGAGCGCACGCCCTTGATGCCCTTGCCTTTCAAGCGGAAGGTCTTGCCGGTCTGGGTACCTTCAGGCACCGTGAACGACACCTTGCCCGACAGGGTCGGCACTTCGATCTCGCCACCCAAGGCCGCCTTCGAGAACGAAATCGGCATCTCGCAGTGCAGGTCGTCGCCTTCGCGCTGGAACACCGCGTGCGGCTTGATGTGGATTTCCACGTACAAGTCGCCCGACGGACCGCCGTTCGTGCCCGGCTCGCCGTTGCCGGTCGAGCGGATGCGCATGCCGTTGTCGATACCGGCCGGGATCTTCACTTCCAGCGTCTTGTTGCGCTTGATGCGGCCGGCGCCCGAGCACGATGGGCAGGGTTCCGGAATCATCTTGCCGCTGCCGTGGCACTTCGGGCAGGTTTGCTGGATGCTGAAGAAGCCCTGCTGCATGCGTACCTGGCCGTGGCCGTGGCAGGTCGTGCAGGTGACCGGCTGGGTGCCTGGCTTGGCGCCGCTGCCGTGGCAGGTGTCGCACTTGTCCCAGCTCGGCACGCGGATGGTGGTGTCGAAGCCGTTGGCCGCCTGTTCCAGCGTGATCTCGAGGTTGTAGCGCAGGTCGGCGCCGCGGTACACCTGCGGGCCCGAGCTGCGGCCGCGTCCGCCGCCGCCGAAGATGTCGCCAAAGATGTCGCCGAAGGCATCGCCGAAACCGCCCGCGCCGCCGCCAAAGCCCCCGCCGCCCATGTTCGGGTCGACGCCGGCATGACCGTAACGGTCGTAGGCCTCGCGCTTCTCCGGATTGGTCAGCATCTCGTAGGCTTCCTTGACCTCCTTGAACTTCTCTTCCGCTTCCTTGTTGTCGGGATTGCGGTCAGGGTGGTACTTCATCGCCAGCTTGCGATACGACTTCTTGATCTCTTCTTCCGAAGCACCCTTTGCGACCCCAAGGATCTCGTAAAAATCACGCTTTGCCATTTGGCACCTTGCTGTTGTCTACTAATCGAAACTGTTTGAGCAAAAAAACCGAGCCGCGCACCCGGGGGCTACGTCGGCTCGGTTCGTTACGCGCTAAGGATTACTTCGCGTCTTTCACTTCCTTGAAGTCGGCATCGACCACGTCGTCGGCCTTGGCCGATGCGTCGGCGCCACCGGCCGCGCCTGCGCCGCCTTCAGCACCGCCAGCCTGCTGCGCCTGCATGTCGGCGTACATCTTTTCGCCGAGCTTCTGGGCAGCGGTCGACAGAGCGGCCGTCTTGGCTTCGATGTCAGCCTTGTCGCCCGACTTGATCGAACCTTCCAGGTCGGTGATCGCCGCTTCGATCTTTTCCTTCTCGCCGGCTTCCAGCTTGTCGCCGTATTCGGTCAGCGACTTGCGGGTCGAGTGCACCAGGGCGTCGGCCTGGTTGCGCGACTCGGCCAGTTCCTTGACCTTCTTGTCTTCCTCGGCGTTCAGCTCGGCGTCCTTCACCATCTTCTGGATTTCCTCTTCGGTCAGACCGGAGTTCGCCTTGATGGTGATCTTGTTTTCCTTGCCGGTGGCCTTGTCTTTCGCGCCGACGTGCAGGATGCCGTTGGCGTCGATGTCGAAGGTCACTTCGATCTGCGGGGTGCCGCGTGGTGCCGGCGGGATGCCTTCGAGGTTGAACTCGCC
The DNA here is from genome assembly GCF_057801335.1 of Massilia sp. BAP21. Classification (NCBI taxonomy): domain Bacteria; kingdom Pseudomonadati; phylum Pseudomonadota; class Betaproteobacteria; order Burkholderiales; family Oxalobacteraceae; genus Massilia; species Massilia sp. BAP21. The sequence continues at coordinate 2,452,288 of NZ_CM173596.1, read as the reverse complement.
CAGACCTTTATTACCTGCAGCGATCTCGCGCTCACCCTGGTAGACCTTGATGGTCACGGCCGGCTGGTTGTCGTCGGCGGTCGAGAACACCTGCGAGAACTTGGTCGGGATCGTGGTGTTCTTGTGGATCATCTTGGTCATCACGCCGCCCAGGGTTTCGATACCCAGCGACAGCGGGGTCACGTCCAGCAGCAGCAAGTCCTTGCGCTCGCCCGACAGGACCGAACCTTGAATAGCGGCGCCAACGGCGACGGCTTCGTCCGGGTTCACGTCACGGCGTGGCTCCTTGCCGAAGAACTCCTTGACCTTTTCCATGACCTTCGGCATACGGGTCATGCCGCCGACCAGGATGATGTCGTCGATGTCCGAAACCTTGACGCCGGCATCCTTGATGGCGGTGCGGCATGGCTCGATGGTCTTGGCGATCAGTTCCTCGACCAGCGACTCCAGCTTGGCGCGGGTGATCTTCAGGTTCAGGTGGACCGGCGCGCCGTTCGCCATGGCGATGTACGGCTCGTTGATCTCGGTCTGTGCCGACGACGACAGCTCGATCTTCGCGCGCTCGGCCGAGGCCTTGATGCGCTGCAGGGCGATCGGGTCTTTCGACAGGTCGAGGCCGTTGATCTTCTTGAACTCGTCGATGATGTAGTCGATCACGCGCTGGTCGAAGTCTTCGCCGCCCAGGAAGGTGTCGCCGTTGGTCGACAGCACTTCGAACTGCTTCTCGCCGTCCACGTCCGCGATCTCGATGATCGACACGTCGAAGGTGCCGCCGCCGAGGTCATACACGGCGATCTTGCGGTCGCCCTTGTCGGTCTTGTCCAGGCCGAATGCCAGTGCGGCAGCGGTCGGCTCGTTGATGATGCGCTTGACGTCCAGGCCAGCGATGCGGCCGGCGTCCTTGGTTGCCTGGCGCTGCGAGTCGTTGAAGTAGGCCGGCACGGTGATGACGGCTTCGGTGACTTCTTCGCCGAGGTAGTCTTCGGCGGTCTTCTTCATCTTGCGCAGGACTTCAGCGGAAATCTGTGGTGGCGCCAGTTTCTTGTCGCGCACGCCGACCCATGCATCGCCGTTGTCGGCCTTGCTGATCTGGTAAGGCATCAGCGAGATGTCCTTCTGGACTTCTTTCTCGTCGAATTTACGGCCGATCAGGCGCTTCACCGCGAACAGGGTGTTCTTCGGGTTGGTGACAGCCTGGCGCTTGGCAGGTGCGCCGACGAGGATCTCGCCGTCTTCCTGGTAAGCGATGATCGACGGCGTGGTGCGCGCGCCTTCGGCGTTCTCGATCACCTTAGGCTGGCCGTTTTCCATGATCGCGACGCAGGAGTTGGTGGTCCCCAGGTCGATACCGATAATTTTGCCCATGATTTATTTTCCTTTGAATGCTGAAATGTTTTAATGCTTCGGATATGGGGAAATACCTGACTGCTTTCAAGGCCTCTTGCCAAGCAGCACAATACTTTTTCTTCTTACTTCGCTTGTGCTGCAGTGACGATGGCCGGACGCAGCAGGCGGTCGGCGATCATGTAGCCCTTTTGCAGAACCGTCACGACGGTATTTGCTTCCTGCTCGGCCGGCACCACGGCCACGGCCTGGTGCTTGTTCGGGTCGAGCTTTTCGCCCTGCGCCGGCATCACTTCGACCAGGCGGTTCTTTTCGAACGCGGCGGTCAACTGCTTGAGGGTCATTTCCACACCTTCGCGCATGGCTTCGACGGTCTGCGTTTCGACCTTCAGGGCCATTTCCAGGCTGTCGCGCACCGGCACCATGGCCTCGGCGAAGCTTTCGATGGCGAACTTGTGGGCCTTGCTGACATCTTCCTGGGCGCGGCGGCGGATGTTTTCACCGTCGGCCTTGGCGCGCATGAATGCATCGTGCATTTCAGCCAGCTTGGCTTCGGTCGCGCTCAGTTGCTCTTCGAGGGTCGGTTCGCTTTTCGCTGCGGTGGTGTCCGCGGCAGGTGCGGCCTCGGCCTCCGGCTGGGTATTCACCTCTGGATTTTCTTGGTCATGCATCGAAAAAACTCCTGAAATCAAGGACTTGGCTGAATGGTTGGACAAGTGCTGCTTGTCGTACAGCGCCGCATATGGGGCGATCTCCTACAATTTCAAGGGATATTGCGACTCTGTTAGCAGAATGACTGACAACATTTGTTACAACAGTTACCGATGAGGTGATTCTTTCCCGCGTTCAAGGTTCTAACATGCTCCTTAACACGCATTCGATGCGTGAACAGAACAAGAACCCAACGTGGGAGAGCAGCATGAGATTGCACTTGATCAGCAGCGCCGTCGTGGTCTACACCGCCCTTGCAACGGCGTGCATTTGCTACGCCGGGGTGTAAACCACGCCACAAAAACGTGCCATTTTAGCAGGTTGGAACAAATGGCCGGAAATGGCCGGGATTGGATACGGCGTGCCGGCGAACGTTGAACGCGTGGACGGGTGACCCGTCCACCCTACAGATTTGCGGATACAGGTAGGGTGGACGGGCTCCCCGTCCACGCGTCGATCGCTATTGCTGGATAAAACGCAACCGTGCCGCCCCTGATGGGTTACGCGCCCAAACGCAACGCGTGCTCGCGCGCCATCTCCGCATCGCGCCGCTCGGCCTCGCGCTGCGACGGACTCATCATGGTCGGCCAGCCGATCAAATGCTGCTCGGCGATCTCGGCCATGCCCACGATCCAGGTCGGCGCCTCGTTCAGGCAGGGGATGTAGTGGAACTCCTTGCCGCCAGCCGCCTCGAAGTCGTGCTTCACTTCCATCGAGATTTCTTCCAGCGTTTCCAGGCAGTCGCTGGTAAAGCCTGGACAGATGACGTCGACACGCTCGACGCCCTGGCGCGCCAGCTCGGCCACGGTCGGCGCCGTGTAGGGCTGCAGCCACTCGGCCTTGCCGAAGCGCGACTGGAAGGTCACGACATACTCGTCCGGCGCCAGGCGCAGGCGTGCGGCCAGCAGGCGCGCGGTCTTCTGGCACTCGCAGTAATACGGGTCGCCCAGTTCCAGCGTGCGCTTCGGCACGCCGTGGAAACTCATCACCAGCTTCTGGCCGCGGCCGTGCGCGTCCCAGTAGGCCAGCACGGTGTCGTGCAGGGCGTCGATGTAGCCGTCGTGATCGTGGTAATGCTTTACCAGGCGCAGTTCGGGGATATTCCGCACGTTTTTATAGTGGGCAAACACCGCATCCCAGATCGAGGCGGTCGTGGTGCCGGAATACTGCGGGTAGGCCGGCAGCACCGCGATGCGGTCGCAGCCATCCAGCTTCAGTTGATCCAGCACTTCCGGCAGCGAAGGCGAGCCGTAGCGCATCGCCATGCGCACCTGCACGCCTTCGTGGCCGCGCTGCTCGAGCGCGGCCTCCAACAGTTGCGCCTGCTTCTGGGTGTGCACCTTCAGCGGTGAACCGTCTTTCGTCCAGATCATTCCGTATTTCTTGGCCGAGGCGCCCGATCGGAACGGCAGGATGATCAGGTTGAGGATGAACGACCACACCAGGCGCGGGATCTCGACCACGCGCGGGTCCGATAAAAATTGCTTCAGGTAGCGCTTGACCGCGGACCGGGTGGGTGCGTCCGGCGTGCCGAGGTTGACGAGGACGATGGCGCTTTGGGCAATGCTGCCGTGGGTGTGGGGTGGTTCTTTTCGAAAGGGCATAAGGGAGACGGAAACGCGTGGTGCTCCATTATAGGTGGGTGCCGTCCCGCTTTCGAGAAGATATTCCTGATTGCGGCGATAGCCCAACAGTTGATCGAACCGATAGGCGCGGTCAATGGAAACGACAACGCCACCGCAGGAGGGTGGCGCTTTCGTGCTGGGGTGCTGGCGAACAGACGCTAGCGCCACTTGATGACGCTCAGGTCGTCACGTGCAGGCGCACATCGATGTTGTTGCGCGTCGCGTTCGAATACGGGCAAACGATGTGGGCCTTGTCGACCAGTTCCTGCAGCTGTCCCTGCTCCATGCCGGGGCCGTGGATCGTCAGGTCCGCTTCGATGCCGAAGCCGGTCGGAATCTGGCCGATGCCGACTTCGCCGGTCACGGTCAGGTCTTCCGGCAGTTTCACTTTCGCCTGGCCGGCGACGAATTTCAGCGCGCCGAGGAAGCAGGCCGAGTAGCCGGCAGCGAACAGTTGCTCCGGGTTGGTGCCGGTGGCGCCGTTGCCGCCCAGTTCCTTCGGCGTGGTCAGCTTCACGTCCAGCACGCCGTTGTCGCTGCGCGAGGTGCCTTCGCGGCCGCCCTGCGAGGTGGCCTTGGCGCGGTACAGGACTTTGTCGATGCTCATGCGATCCTCCGTGTGTGGTTGGGAGGGCAGATTGTGGCAGATGGGTGAAGTGGACAGCGCCCGGTAGAAGCGCTGCCACAGGTCTGCGAAGCATGATCTGGTGCGAAAGGTGTACCAGCGATGGTACCGGTGATACCTGTGAAAATGCCTCCGCCAGGTCAGGACGCCAGCAACTCCCGCGCATGCTTGCGCGTGGTCTCGGTAATCTCGATCCCGCCCAGCATGCGCGCCACTTCCTCCACGCGCGCCCGGTTGTTCAGCACCTCGATGCGCGAGACCGTGCGCCCTTCGCCGGTCGTGCCCTTGGCCACCTGGAAGTGCTGGTTGGCCTGGCTTGCCACCTGCGGCAAGTGGGTCACGCACAGCACTTGGCGTTGCTGGCCGAGGCGCTTGAGCAGGCGCCCCACCACTTCCGCCACGCCGCCGCCGATGCCGCTGTCGACCTCGTCGAAGATCAGGGTCGGCGTCACGGTCGCATTCGAGGTGATGACGGAAATGGCCAACGAGATACGCGCCAGTTCGCCGCCCGAGGCGACTTTCGCCAGCGGCCGCGGCGCCACACCGGCGTGGCCGGCCACCAGGAATTCCACCTGCTCCAGGCCATGCGCGCCCGGTTCCGACGGGTTCAGCGCCACGGCAAAACGCCCACCGCCCATGCTCAGTTCCTGCATCGCGAGCGTCACCTGTTCGCTCAGGGCTTTCGCGGTCGTCACGCGCCGCGCCGACAAGCGGTTCGCTACCTTCCTGTAGGCGCTTTCAGCTTTTTCTTCCTGGCGCTTCAAGCCATCGATGTCGGTGGCGTCGGCCAGCTGGCGCAGCTTGGCGGCGAGCGCCGCGTGTTCCTCGGGCAGTTCTTCCGGCGTGACGTGGTACTTGCGTGCGGCGCTGTGCAGGGCGTCCATGCGGGCGTCGACTTCGCGCAGGCGGGCCGGGTCGAGCTCGACCTTGTCGATGTAGTTGTTCAGCGCATACACCGCTTCCTGCAGCTGGATGCGCGCCGGTTCCATGCAGTCGAGCACGGCCTGCAGTTCGGCATCGACATCGACGAGTTTGCCCAGCTTGGTGTTCAGCGAGGACAGCTGCGACAGGATCGGGTGGTCCGATTCCGAGATCGCGGCCAGCGCTTCCTGCGCGCCGTCGAGCAGGCTGGCGGCGTGCGACAGGCGGCTGTGTTCGTTGGTGATCTCGGTCCACTCGCCCGGCTTCGGCGACAGCTTGTCGAGTTCGCTCACCTGCCATTCGAGGCGCTCGCGTTCGAGCAGCACGTTCTTGGCATTCGTTTCGTATTCCTCGCGCTGGCGCGACAGCGCACGCCAGGCACGCCAGGCGCTCGCCACTTCCTGGGCCTCGGCCACTGCGGCGGGGTCGCGCACGGCGATCTGGTTATCCAATAAAGCGCGCTGGGCGTCGGACTTCAACAGGCTCTGGTGCGCGTGCTGGCCGTGGATGTCGACCAGCATGTCGCCCAGTTCGCGCAGCTGGCCGGCGGTGGCGGCGATGCCGTTGATGTAGGCCTTCGAGCGGCCGGCGTTGTCGATCACGCGGCGCAGCAGTGCCCCGCCCTCTTCGCTGGCGAACTCGTGCTGCTCGAGCCAGCTTGCGGCCTGCGTGGTGAGGGCGAAGTCGGCCGTGATGTCGGCCCTGGCCGCGCCCTCGCGCACCATGCTCGCTTCGCCACGGCCGCCGAGCGCCAGTTGCAGCGCGTCGATCAGGATCGACTTGCCGGCCCCGGTTTCGCCGGTGAAGACCGAAAAGCCGTTGGCAAATTCGAGTTCGATCGCGTCGACGATGACGAAGTCGCGGATGGTCAGTGTGCGCAGCATGAAGAAACAGGTCTCCTGTCGGTTCTTTTACTTGAGTTTGCCGTCGTAGGACGGGTATTCGTGCCAGTGCAGCTTTTCGCGCAGGGTGTTGTAATAGCTCCAGCCTTCCGGGTGCAGGAAGGTGATGGTGTTCGGCGAGCGCGAGATGACGATTTCGTCGCCGTGCTGCAGGCTGGCGAAGGTCTGCATGTCGAAGTTCACGGAGATGTCGCGGCCACTGACGATGGTGACCACGATCTCGCTGGTGTCGGGCACGGCGATCGGCCGGTTCGACAGCGCGTGCGGCGCGATCGGCACCAGCACGATGCCTTGCAGGCTGGGGTGCAGCAGCGGACCGCCGGCCGACAGCGCATACGCCGTGGAACCGGTGGGCGTGGAGACGATCAGGCCGTCCGAACGCTGGTTGTACATGAACTGGCCGTCGACCGTCACGCGCAGCTCGGCCATGCCGGCGCCGCTGCCGCGCGCCACCACCACGTCGTTCACGGCCACGCCGCAAAACATCATTTGCCCGTCGCGCATCACGCGCCCCTCGAGCAGGCTGCGCTTCTCAGCGGTGGCCTTGCCCTGCAGGATTTCGCCGAGCGCCGGCAGCATGCGCTCGACCGGAATGTCGGTGATGAAGCCGAGGCGGCCGAGGTTGATGCCGATGAGGGCAACGTCGTACTTGGCCAGCTGGCGCGCGATGCCAAGCATGGTGCCGTCGCCGCCCATCACGATCACGAGGTCGGCCTGCTCGCCGATGGCGTTCACGTCCATCGCCTCGATGGCCGGCATGGCCAGGTAAGCCGCGGTATCGGCCTCGAACACCACGCGGTAGCCGGCCTCCTGCAAGAAGGCGAGGATGCGTTCGACGGGTTCTTCGATGCCGGCCGTGTTTTGCCGCACCACGAGCGCGATGAGTTGTTGCGCTTGATTTGTTTCTTGCTCAGGGGGCATGGGTCTCTCGGCAGTAGAAGGCGAACACGCTGAGATTAACCGATAATCCCAGCGCCTGCCACTTGGCCGCGCATCGAATACTGTACAAAATCACAGTATAGATGGGCGGGTGCGGTAACTGCAAGTTCAGCCCATCATACCCATCGCTGCCGCGAACACGGCCGCCAGCATGATGCTCACGATATGCGCCGTCATCAGGACCATCCAGCGCAGCGCCGTGAGGGTGCGGCTGCCGCCATACACCTTGCGCATGGCGGTCGGTAAATAGAACACCAGCCAGAGCCCGAGTGCCTTGCCGACCAGCGGGATGAAGTCCGGTATGACCATGAGCAGGCTCAGGCAAAGGAAGGCAAAGGCATTCGTGTGCAGCGCGAACAGCACGTGTTCGCCATAGCGGCGCCCGGAGCCGAGATACAACAGTTTCAGGAAGGCGGCGAACACCGGCATCAAGAGGAAGATGGCATACGGAGCGTAGCTGAAGAAGGCGCGCTTCAGGGCTTCGTTGCGGACCTCGTTCGGCAGCTTGCCGAAATGTTCGATCTTTGCGCCCAGGGATGGAGACACATTCGCCGCCAGCTTGCGCAGGTCTTCGTCGTCGTCCTCGATCTCGATCAGGGCGGGTTGCTTGGTTTTCTTGTCTGCGGGCCTGGCGGCGGGCGGCGCGACGGCAGCCTTGCCCTGCCCCGCCGGCGCCGGCTGCACGACAGATGCCTTCGGCTGCGACGCTTCCGCCTCCCTTTCCTGGGCGCCGATATTGATGCCGCTGAATTTGAACAGCGCAAAGAAAATGATGCTGAACGTCAGGTACAGGCGCAGCGGCTCGACGTAGCGCACGCGGCGGCCTTCGATGTATTCGCGCGTCAATTGGCCCGGCTTGAACAGCAGCAGCTTGACCGATTGCCACAGCTTGCCTTCCAGCGCCACGTAATGGGCGACGAACTCGTGCAGGAATTCGCGCGCGCTCGGCACGTGCAGGACGGCGGCCTGGCCACACTCCTGGCAGAAATTGCCGCCGAGGGAGGTGCCGCAATTCGGGCAATGGGTGGCGCTGTGGTGCAGGTGGGCGTCGGAATTCACGGAACGGGCGAGCACAATGATGGCGAAGTGTTCATGTTATCCAGTTAATTGCAAAAAAGCATCATAAAACGCGCATTCAATTGCGCGACTGACGCTCGCCCGACGCGTTAGGATTCATGCAAGAGTCAGCAACAGGAGAATACCCATGGTTACCGAAACCAAAGACCGCTTCGTGAACACCGATGCGAAGATCGAAAACGACGGCGTCAAGCGCGAGCCGCACGAGCGCGACGAGTCGCCCGACGGCCAGGACACCGAGCCGCGCGGCATCATCAAGCAGGCCGCCGAAGACCTGGCCCAGGGCCTAGTCGACACCGATGCCCGCAACACCCCTGGCATCAGCGTTGCGGTCGAACCCGACGCCGACGCCACCGGCCAGGCCAACCCGCAACCCGACCGCCATCGCTCGATGCGCGACCACGATTCCGTCGAGCCCGTGCCGGGCAAGAACCGATAAAGGAGAACACATGACCATCAAACGCAATGGCAGCGCCGTCTGGAGCGGCGGCCTGAAGGACGGCAAGGGCGCCGTGTCCACCGGCAGCGGCGTGCTGAAGGATTCGCAGTACGGTTTCAACACCCGCTTCGAGGACGGCCCCGGCACCAACCCGGAAGAACTGATCGGCGCGGCCCATGCCGGCTGCTTCACGATGGCGCTGTCGGGCCAGCTCGGCCAGGCCGGGCTGACGGCCGAGGAACTGCGCACCACGGCCACCGTGTCGATGGAAAAGGTGGAAGGCGGCTTCAAGATCACCGCCGTGCACCTGGACCTGGTCGCGAAGATTCCGGGCGCTAGCCAGGAAGCGTTCGACAAGGCGGCGACCACCGCCAAGGAAAACTGCCCGGTGTCGAAGCTGCTCAATGCCGAGATCACGCTGGCTTCGCGGCTGGAAAACTGATTCGTTTTCGTAATTGGATGAACGGTCGGCGCTGCCTGTCACCCGCGGCGCTGACCGTACGGTGGGGTCATTGATGCTGGGGGCATCAATGACGAAGTGCCCACGCGGTTACGCACGCTTCCTTGCCCCCATGGCCGTGACCGATCGCTCGTGACGTATCCGAAAGCCGCTATGCCTCGGTTCCTTGTCATCGGAAATGGTACGAGCGAATAGTCACGGCCGCAGGTGTAAGCAAACGCACGTACCGCGTGGGCACGGAGTGCCCACCGTACGATTAATGCAGCGATGGAATGACGCCGCTGGAGCATCACGCAACGGCCATTGCAACTTCCGTCACACCCGCCTCCGGCAAGGTTCGCCCCGAACGCATAAAATTGCTGTTTTCCGTTTCCCAGAAGGACACCACCCCATGCGCATCCTGCACACCATGCTCCGCGTCGGCGACCTGCAACGCTCGATCGATTTCTACACCACCGTGCTCGGCATGAAACTGCTGCGCACCAGCGACAATCCCGAGTACCAGTACAAACTGGCCTTCCTCGGCTACGGCAGCAACCCCGACCACGCCGAGCTCGAGCTGACCTACAACTACGGCACCGACAGCTACGACATGGGCACGGCCTACGGCCACATCGCCATCTCGGCCGAGGATATCTACGCCACCTGCGACGCGGTGCGTGCCGCCGGCGGCAACATCACGCGCGAACCGGGCCCGGTCAAGGGCGGCTCGACCGTGATTGCCTTCGTTACCGATCCGGACGGCTACAAGATCGAGTTCATCCAGCGCAAGGACAACGAAGGCGGCGGCGGCCTGAGCAACTAAGGCAAGCGCGCCAGTTACGGCAAGAATCGGCCCTGCCCGGCAGGGTTGCATGCTTGCTGTTAAAATTCCTGTGCCTGTTTCCACAGGCAACAATACGTCTTCGGGGCGGGGTGGAAATCCCCACCGGCGGTAAGGCCAGCCATGGCCAAGCCCGCGAGCGCCTGCTTTAACGAGCAGGGTCAGCAGATCTGGTGCGACTCCAGGGCCGACGGTCATAGTCCGGATGAAAGAAGATGTGCGCTGCAATGCGCCTTGCCTTTGCTCGTCCCTGCGGCGCGCGGGCGAGGTGTGTCAATTCGCTTGCCCTGATGCGTTTTTCGCCAACTTTACGCGAGGAGCGTCTCACATGTTAGTCAATACCTACTCCCTTCACAGCACCGACCTGGAAGGCCGCATCGCCGCGGCGCTGGCTGCCACCCGTGCCGGTATCCCCGTCATCCTGCTCGACGATTTCGACCGCGAAAACGAGGCCGACCTCATCGTTGCCGCCGAAAAGCTGACCGTCGAAACCATGGCCCTGATGATCCGCGAATGCAGCGGCATTGTCTGCCTGTGCCTGTCGGCCGAGCGCGTGCGCGAGCTGGAGCTGCCGCCGATGGCCATCGAGAACGGCAGCCGCTACGGCACGCCGTTCACGGTGTCGATCGAGGCGCGCCATGGCGTGACCACCGGCGTCTCGGCGGCCGACCGCGTCACCACCATCCGCGCCGCCATCGCTGCCGATGCGAAACCGGACGACCTGGTCCGCCCGGGCCACGTGTTCCCGCTGCGCGCCACCCCGGGCGGCGTGCTGTCGCGCGCCGGCCATACCGAAGGCTCGGTCGATTTGTCCATCATGGCCGGCCTGCAGCCGTCGGCCGTGCTGTGCGAATTGATGAACCCGGACGGCACCATGATGCGCGGCGAAGCCATCGAGCGCTTCGCCGAGGAACGCGGCTTCCCGATCCTGACGATTGCCGAGATGATCGAGTGGCGCAAAAGGCAGGCCTGAACCCGGCAATCAGCCGGGCATGACGAACGGCGCTGCGGCGCCGTTTTTCTTTGCGGAAGCTTTTACGAGCCATCATTGCATCGCGTCAACGGCCACTTTGACCGAAGCCAAGCCAGCTCTTCAATACGTGAACGAATCGAGCGAGCCCGACCTAGACTGAAGCTTCAACTCGTCAATGGAGGCGCGCCATGTCCGGTTTCCGCTTGTTCAAGCTATCCCATCCACCCCGCAAAACGATGCCGGGCGCGGCCCTGGCGCTGGGCGCCCTGTTCTGCGCCGCGTTGACGGCATGCGGTGGCGGCCACAGCCATCCTCCACGCCCGGTGCCGCCCGTCCCACCGTCACCGCCAGTCAGCCAGGGTCCGCTCTACGACTTCACCGAAATCGGCCTGCCCGGCATCACGGCCGGGCGGGTCCTGCGCCAAGGCATCGCCAACGGCGGACTGGTCGCCGGCACCTCGCTGGACGCGGCTGGCATCAACCGCGCCTTCCTGTACAACGGCAAGACCAACATCGACCTCGGCAGCTTTGGCGGGCCGAACGCGCGCGCCTTTGCCGTCAACCGCTGCGGCCAGGTGGCCGGCTGGGGACAGACGGCAGCCGGCATTCCGCATGCCTTCTTCTATGACGGCACCCTGCGCGACCTTGGTACGCTGGGCGGTACGGAATCATGGGGCGTCGCCATCAGCACCTGCGGCAAGGTCGCCGGCTGGTCCACGCTGCCCTCGGGCGGGCGGCACGCGTTCTATTACGACGGCAAGACGATGCGCGACCTCGGCGTCTTCGGCGGGGCGATCTCGGAAGCATTCGATGTGAATTCGGTCGGCCAGGTGGTCGGCACCTCCACCATTCCCGGCGTCAACGAGCTGCACGCCTTCCTGTACGACGCCCGCACCGGGGCGCCGTACAGGACCTGAATCCGCCCGGTCGCACTTTCTCGCAGGCCTACGACATCAACGAGGCGGGCCAGGTGGCCATCACGACCCGCGATCCGGTCGATGAACACCTGCGCGCCTACCGCTACAGCGGCGGCGTGCTCCAGGATCTCGGCCTGCTGCCCGGCGCCCTGGGTTCGGAACCGCGTGCAATCAGCGAGGCCGGGCACGTGGTCGGCTACGTCTACTATCCGGATGGCGGCCAGGTCGCCTTTGTGCACGACGGCACGGCCATGCGCGGCCTGGGCACGCTGAACGGCGGACGCTTCTCCGATGCCAACGCCATCAATGCCTCAGGCCTGATCGTGGGCCAGGCGGTGAATGGGCCATCCGGCTCCGAGCATGCCGTCGCCTGGGGCCGGGACTATGGCCCCGTCGACCTGAACACGCGGGTGAAGGATTTGCCGGCGGGGATAGAGCTGCTGGAGGCGGTGGCGGTGGCCGACGATGGCGCGATTGCGGTGCGCACCCGTACCGGCCTGGGCTTGCTGCGGCCGCGTAAATGATGGCAAAGCGGACGTAAAAACGGCGCCACGCAGGCGCCGTTTTTTATTTGCATCGGAAGCTCAGGATGCAAATTTTATATGCATGCTTATTTTTGCAGCAGATTGTTCACCGGGATCAGGTCCGCCTCGCGCAGCGAACCGGCCGCCGCCTTCAGGCGCAGGCCGTTCAGGATCGTGTTGTAGCGCGCGCGGGCCAGGTCGGTGCGGGTCGAGTACAGCTGGCGCTGGGCATTGAGCACGTCGATGTTGATGCGCACGCCCACCTGGTAGCCCAGCTTGTTCGATTCCAGCGCCGACTGGCTCGACACCTCGGCCGCTTCCAGCGCCTTCACCTGGGCCATGCCGCTGTTCACGCCCAGGAAAGCCTGGCGTGCCTGCAGGGCCGCGTTGCGGCGGGTGGATTCGAGGTCGTTGCGGGCCCTGTCTTCCAGCGCGATCGATTCGCGCACGCGGCTGGTAACGGCGTAGCCGCTGAAGATCGGCACCGACCACTGCACGCCGATCGAGTTATTGCGGCCGTCGCCGGAACTGGGGGTACGGCCGCTGACGTTGGTGCGGCCGGTATTCGCCACCAGGTCGAGGGTCGGCAGGTGGCCGGCGCGGTTGCGCGAGATGTCGCGCTTGGCGGATTCGAGTGCCAGTTCCGAGGCGGTAACGCCATAGTTCTGGGTTTCGGCCGAACTCACCCACGGGTCGACCACGGCCGGCTGCGGCGAAGTCAGCGTGACGCCAGCCTGCAGCGGGGCCAGCGCATCCGGCGCCTTGCCGATGATCACTTGCAGCATGGTGCGGCGGTTTTCCAGCTCGTTGACGGCGGCAAACTCCTGCGCCACCACCAGGTCGTACGCGGCCTGCGCTTCGTGGGTGTCGGTGATGGTCTGGGTACCGACCTCGAAGTTGCGCTTGGCCGAGGCCAGCTGTTCGGTCACGGCGCTTTTCTGGGCGCGGGTCGATTCCAGCGTGTCTTGCGCCGCCAGCACGTCGAAGTAGGCTTGCGCCACGCGCGTGATCAGGTCTTGCTGGGCCTGGGCAAACTGGGCTTCGGCAATGGCCTGGGCAAGTTTGCTTTGCTCGTAAGTCTGCCAGCGGTCCCAGCGGAACAGCGGCTGGGTCAGCGACAGGCCGTACTGGTTGGTGCGCAGGTCGGAACCGCTGCCGGTGACCACGGTCGGCACGCCGTCGATGACGACGGTCTGGCCCTGGTTGAACGGCGAAAAATCGTTGTCGTTCTTGGCGTAAGACCCCGATGCGGCGATCGTCGGCAGCAACCCCGCACGCCCCTGTGTGACCCGTTCGCGGCCGGCGGCGAGCGAAGCGCGCGCGCTGGCGTAGGCGGCATCGTTGGCCAGGGCCTGCTGGTAAACCTGGATCAGGTCGATCGCGTTCGCATCGAACGACACGAACGCGCTGGCCAGCAGCATGGCGATGAGGGGTTTCTGCATTGCGGTCTCCGTCGGAGTCATCAAAAGTTAGGAAAGCAGGTCAATACTTCGGCATGGCCGGATCGACCTGTACAGCCCAGGCGTGTATTCCGCCCGTCAAATTCGTTACGTTGTCGAAGCCGTTGCGCTCCAAAAAGGCGGCCACCTGCATGCTGCGCGCGCCGTGGTGGCAGATGCAGACGATTTCCCGGTCGTCGGGCAGCTCGCCGGCACGGATCGGCACCAGGTGCATCGGAATCTGGGTCGAGCCTGCGATGTGGCAGGTCTCGAATTCCCAGTTCTCGCGCACGTCCAGCAGCAGCGGGCGCTCGCCTTCGGGAGCGGCCACGCCGGCAGCCAGCTTTTCAGCCAGCTCGGGAGCGGTAATGTGCTGCATCGCGCCGCCTGTCAGAACGTGAAGCGCGAAGCGACCGGCGCGCCGGCCAGCGGCTTGGCGTTGGTCTCGAACAGCTTGACCGTGTCGTAACCGGTTTCCGATACGCGGGTCACGATCTCGCAAGACATCGCCGGCGCCTGGCCGACGATGGCGGCAATGCGGCCGCCGACCTTGACCTGCTTCAGGAAGGCTTCCGGCAGGCTTTCCAGGCCGCCCGAGATGACGATCACGTCGAACGGCGCGCCCTTGTCCCAGCCGGCGGCGGCATTGCCTTCGACCACGGTCACGTTATCGACGCCGGCCTTTTTCAGGTTCTGCTCGGCCAGCGCCTTGATTTCCGGCGACAGTTCGACGGTGGTGACCTGGCGCGCCCGGTGCGCCATCAGCGCCGCCATGTAGCCGGACCCGGCGCCGACTTCCAGCACGGTTTCGTTTTTTTGCAGCTTCAGTTCCTGCAGGATGCGCGCTTCGACTTTCGGATTGAACATGGCCGCGCCGCCCGGCAGCGGGATCTCGACGTCGGCGAAGGCCAGGTTCTGGTAGGCCTCGGGCACGAACTGTTCGCGCTTGACCACGTGCAGCAGGTCGAGGACGTCCTGGTCCAGCACGTTCCAGGGACGGATCTGCTGTTCGATCATGTTGAAGCGGGCTTGTTCGATATTCATCTTGATACTCAGTGGTAAAAGAAATAATCCGATATTTTATCGTTGAACTGCCTCAGGACGCACATCTTATCGGGATGGCATCGAGATCGCGTGAAATTGCGACAGTCTGCAGTTTACAGGGAATGAACGCCCGAAAAAGGCGTCCTGAAGAGGACGGTACTGCGCTCGACCGTTCACGCCGCCGCCGGAGCGGCAGGAGGCAGCAGGCCGTGCAGCGCCATGTCGAGGAAGGAATCGAGGAAGGCCAGCGGTTCGAGGTCGCCGCGCTCGCAGGGGCCGACCGAATGCTTCCAGGTGACCAGCATCAGCATGGGCGCCATTAGCACTTGCGTCGTTTGGGTGACGTTGATCGCGCGGAATTCGCCGCGGGCGATGCCGCGCTCGAGCATGCTGGAAATCATGCGCGTGCCGCGGTTGATGACCTCGACCTGGTAGAACCTGGCCAGTTCGGGAAAGTTATTCGCTTCGGCCATGACCAGCTTGACGATGCCGGAGACCTTGCTCGCGCCGACCCGGTCCCACCAGTCCATCAACACCTTGCGCAGCAGTTCGGCGCTGTGGCCGTCGAATTCGGCGACCGAGGATTCGGCCTGGCCGATCACCGGCACGATGCTGTTGCGCACCACGGCCTTGAACAGTTCTTCCTTGTTCTCGAAGTAGAGGTACAAGGTGCCCTTCGATACGCCGGCGCGGCGGGCGACGTCCTCCAGCCGGGTGGCGGCAAAGCCGCGCTCGACGAATAGGTCGATGGCCGCCGCCAGCAACTCCTGCGGACGAGCATCCTTGCGGCGCTCCCAGCGCGGCTTGGTGTCAAGTGGGCATTCCATGCTTCTGTCCGACAACTTTCAAAGAGTCATCGAATATAGTCCCGGGTGGGAGGCCAGTCAAGCGCGCATGCGCCTGCCGTGGCGATCCATCCGGCCCGTGTTTACCGGCACGCGCGCCGCATGTCAGCGCTGCGCCTTGCCTTTGCCGCAACCATAAATACGCCCTTCCGCGCCGGCCCGGTAAAGCGCGCCCTCGCGGGTTTGCGCCGGCTGGCCCGTCTGCTGGCGCGGCACCTGGAAGGCCGCCATCACGTCGGCCACGCCCGGCAGGAATTTTTCCACGGCCACATCCAGGCTGGCCATCGCGCCCACCTTCACGTTGCGCGCCGGCGCCGTCGCCGCGGCCAGGATCGCCTCGGCCACCTGGTGCGGGTCGATCTGGGGCGAAGGCAGCTTCGGTTCATGCGCCATGTAATTGCGCGCGTGCTGGGGCAACGGCGTGTCGACCGCGGTCGGCTGGATCAGGGTGATCGACACCGCCGCGCCATCGACCTGCTCGACCTCGATGCGCAAGGCGTCGGTGAAGCCCTTCACCGCGTGCTTGGTGGCCGTGTACATGCCCTGCAGGGGAATGGCCACCTCGGACGCTTCGCTGCCGACGTTGATCAGGGCCCCGCCGGTCAGGCGCAGGTGCGGCAGCGCCGCCAGCGAACCGTTCACGATGCCCCAGAAATTCACGTCGAACAGGCGCCGGCTGTCGGCCTCGTTCACTTCCTCCAGGCGCCCGTAGATGGTGCTGCCGGCCACGTTGGCCCAGGTGTCGATGCGCCCGAAGCGCTCGATCGCCGCCTGCGCCACCGCGTCCACCTGGGCCCGGTCGGACACGTCGGCCACCACGTGGATGGCCTCGACGCCGCCGGCGCGCAGGCCCTCGACGACCGCCGCCAGCACGTCGCCGCTGCGCGCGGCCAGCACCAGTTTGGCGCCGCGCCGGCCGGCGTCTTGCGCGGTGGCCAGGCCGATGCCGCTGGAGGCGCCGGTGATGACCATCACTTGCTGGTTGAGGAGTTTCAGCGAACTGGCCATCTGCGGCGCTCCGGTGATGTGGTGCGCCAACCATAGCAGGAACGTCAACAACGCAGCGCCCGCCAAGCATTGCTGTCCAGGGGCTGCGCCGGCGCGTTATACTTGCCGGCTGCCGGGCGCATGCCGGGCGCCTGTTCCCTTGAATCCATGAATTGCCGCGACCATTGCGGTGCCTGCTGCACCGCCCCTTCGATCACCAGTCCGATACCCGGCATGCCGAACGGTAAGCCGGCCGGCGTGCGCTGCGTGCAGCTGGCCGACGACAACCGCTGCCGTATTTTCGGGCAGCCGGGGCGGCCGGCCGTGTGCGCCGGCTTGCAGCCGTCATTGGAGATGTGCGGCAACAGCCGCGAGCAGGCGATGATGTGGCTGGAGGAACTCGAACGGGCGACGGCGCCCTGACCCTGGGCTATCGCCTATTGCTTGCCGTCGTCGGAGTCGGCATCAGCGTCGGCATCGGCATCGGTTTGGCCCGGCATCAGCAGGCGCGCCTTTTTCTTCTTTTTGACCGTGGTGGAAATTTCCTGCCCAGGCTTGGTAGCTGGCGGCGGCGCCACCGGGATCGGAAAGCCGAGAAAGACCATGATGAAAAACACCGGCAGCAGCAGGTAGAAGAGCGGACGCTTCCAGTTGAGCTTTTGTTTCATCATTGCCAATAGATGAGCACTGGCAATGGCAGTTCAAGAGCTGCCGTGTAAATATGCTGCGCAGCGGGTGGCGCGGGCCGCGCCCCGCTTCAGCGCGACGCCGGACGCGCCTGCTGGATGTGCGAGAACAAGGCGCCCAGCGTCAGGCCTTCGTCCCAGATGTCTTCGAGCACGACGCCGAAGCGGGTGCGCAGGTCACGCGCAAAGGTGTCGAACTCGGCGGCATCGGCGGCCCATTTCGACGGATGCAGGGTGCGGCAGATGCCGATTAATTGATCGTCAGGGCGGAACTTCAGCATGTCGACATCGCGGAAGTCGAAGGCCGAGGTGAAGACGGAGAGGAATTCGCGGATTTGCCTGTTCGACGCCCGCGGAAAGGCGCGGCGCCATGAACGGCCCTGGCTGGTACGGGTAAGCAAGGGGTTGGGCAGTTGACCGAATGTCAGCGCCGACCATGCAACGGCCAGCAGGACGAGGATCGCCAATATGCTCATTTGAAAACGGCAGCGTTACTCATGCGGACCAGTCTAGCACGATCAAACCGGCGTGGCGCACATCCTGTTCACAATTGTGCGCGTCTGTACCCGGCTTGCAGAGCGAGCAATTTCCGGTAACAAACAGGCAACATGCGCGTCGTAAAATATCCCCTGCCGTTGTGGCCAACTCAGCGGCAACGGCCCGGTCCGTGGTAAGCTTCGACGCCTTGTGGGTCGCCTCCGCTTCATCCGCGCCTTTACTTTCCTCCCACTCATCACACGCACACCTTCATGGATATTCTTCTCGCCGTCAAGGCGATCATCATGGGCCTGGTCGAGGGCTTCACCGAGTTCCTGCCGATTTCCTCGACCGGCCACCTGATCCTCGCCGGCAGCCTGCTCAATTTCACGGGCGAGAAAGTGAAGGTCTTCGAAATCGCGATCCAGGCCGGCGCCATGCTGGCCGTGATCTGGGAATACCGCGCGCGCATCGCCCGCGTATTGAGTGGCCTGTTTTCCGAGCGCCGCCAGCAGAAGTTCGTGATCAACTTGATCGTGGCCTTTTTGCCGGCCGCCCTCCTCGGCCTGGTGTTCGCCAGCGCCATCAAGGCCGAGCTGTTCAAGCCGGTGCCGGTGGCGATGGCCTTCATCGTCGGCGCCTTTGTCATCCTCTGGGTCGAGCGCCGCCACAAGAACCTGCCGCAAGCCGCGCGCATCGAGACCGTGGACGACATGACCGTGCTCGACGCGCTGAAGGTCGGCTGCGCCCAGGCATTCGCCCTGATCCCGGGCACCAGCCGCTCGGGCGCCACCATCATCGGCGGCATGCTGTTCGGCCTGTCCCGCAAGGCGGCCACCGAATTCTCGTTCTTCCTGGCAATCCCGACCCTGCTGTCGGCCACCGTGTATTCGGTCTACAAGGAACGCGCGCTGCTGTCGATGAGCGACCTGCCGATGTTCGGCATCGGCGGCCTGGCCGCCTTCGTCTCGGCCTTCCTGTGCGTGCGCTGGCTGCTGCGCTACATCAGCACGCACGACTTCACGATCTTCGCCTGGTACCGTATCGTGTTCGGCGTGATCGTCCTCGTCACCGCGCACTACGGCCTGGTGGACTGGGCGGAATAAAGCCAGGAAACTTTTTATCATGAACACCGAGATCGACGCCCAGGACACCGAAGCGCGCGCACTGCACGTATTGCAGACCGTCTTCGGCTACCCTGCGTTCCGCGGGAACCAGGCCGACATCGTCCAGCATGTGGCCGATGGCGGCGACGCCCTGGTCCTGATGCCGACCGGCGGCGGCAAGTCGCTGTGCTACCAGATCCCGGCCCTGCTGCGCGACGGCGTGGGCGTGGTCGTCTCGCCGCTGATCGCACTGATGCAGGACCAGGTCGACGCGCTGGAAGAAGTCGGCGTGCGCGCCGCCTTCCTGAATTCGACGCAAACCTTCGAGGAAACCCTGCGCATCGAGCGCCTGGTGCGCACCGGCGAGATCGACCTGGTCTACGTGGCGCCCGAGCGCCTGATGACCCAGCGCTGCCTCGACCTGTTCGCCGATTCGCGCATCTCGCTGTTCGCCATCGACGAAGCGCACTGCGTGTCGCAATGGGGCCACGACTTCCGGCCCGAGTACATCCGCCTGTCGATCCTGCACGAGCGTTTCCCCGAGGTGCCGCGCATCGCCCTCACGGCAACGGCCGACGGGCAGACCCGCGCCGAGATCGCGCACCGCCTGCAGCTCGACGAAGCGCGCCAGTTCGTGTCCTCGTTCGACCGCCCGAACATCCGCTACGCCATCGTCGAAAAGACCAATGGCCGCAAGCAGCTGATCGACTTCATCAGCGCCGAGCACCCGGGCGACTCGGGCATCGTGTACTGCCTGTCGCGTAAAAAGGTCGAGGAGACCGCCGAGTTCCTGAACGAGAACGGCATCCGCGCCCTGCCCTACCATGCGGGCATGGAGCACAGCCTGCGCGCCGGAAACCAGGCGCGCTTCCTGCGCGAAGAAAACATCGTGATGGTGGCGACGATCGCCTTCGGCATGGGCATCGACAAGCCGGACGTGCGTTTCGTCTGCCACCTCGACCTGCCGAAGAGCATCGAGGGCTATTACCAGGAAACCGGACGCGCCGGCCGCGACGGCGCACCGGCCAGCGCCTGGATGGCCTATGGCTTGCAGGACGTGGTGCTGCAGCGCCGGATGATCGACGAGTCCGAGGCCGACGAAACCTTCAAGCGCGTGCTGTCGGTGAAGCTCGACGCCATGCTCGGTTTGTGCGAGACCCTGTCTTGCCGGCGCATGCGCCTGCTCGACTATTTCGGCGAAAAGTCCGGCCCCTGCGGCAACTGCGATACCTGCCTGATTCCGCCGGTGAGTTTCGATGCCACCGTGCCGGTGCAGAAGCTGCTGTCGGCCATCTACCGCGTCGACCAGCGCTTTGCCGCCGGCCACGTGATCGACGTGCTGCGCGGCGTGCAGACCGACCGCATCAGCCAGTGGCACCACGATGCGCTGTCGGTGTACGGCATCGGCAGCGACCGCAGCGAGCAGGAATGGCGCGCCATCGTGCGCCAGACCATCGCGCTCGGCCTGCTGACGGTCGACCACGACGCCTACAGTTCATTGAAGCTCACCGACGCCGCCCGTCCGGTGCTCAAGGGCGGGCAAAAGGTGCAGCTGCGCCAGTACCAGAAGCCGGTCAAGCCGAAGCGCAGCTTTGCGTCCTCGAAAGGCTACGAGGAGCTGGAACTGTCGAAGTCCGAGCAGGCGATTTTCGACCGCCTGCGTTCCTGGCGCATGGGCGCGGCGCGCGAGCACGGCGTGCCGGCCTATGTGGTGTTCCAGGATGCTACCCTGCGCGAGATCGCCAAGGTCAAGCCGACCTCGCTGCAGGAACTGCGCGGCGTGTCCGGCGTCGGCGAGAAAAAACTGGTTTCCTACGGCGATGACATCGTCGGTATCATCAACGAGATGCTGTAGCCCTTTGGCGCGGCACGATTCACACATTGACCTCATGCAGATCGAATCCTCTACCGCCCCCGCCCCTGCCCATGCCGTGCCGGCGAATGCCGCCAGCCTGCAGACCTTCGTCTTCGCGCTGTTCTTCATCTTTGGCGGCATCACCAGCCTGAACGACGTCATCATTCCCAAGCTGAAGGACTTGTTCACGCTCAGCTATGCGCAGGCGATGCTGGTGCAGTCGGCCTTCTTCGCCGCCTACTTCATCGTCTCGATACCGGCCGCCGCCATCGTGCGCCGCATCGGCTACATGCGCACCGCCGTGGTGGGCCTGCTGACCATGACGGCGGGCTGTTTGCTGTTCATTCCTGCCTCCTCGTCGGGCGTGTTCGCCACCTTCCTGATCGCGCTGTTCGTGCTGGCCTCGGGCATCACGATCGTGCAGGTGGTGGCCAATCCGCTGATTTCCCTGCTCGGCGCGCCGCAGACGGCGCACAGCCGCCTGACCTTTGCCCAGGCCTTCAATTCGCTCGGCACCACGGTGTTTCCGTATGTGGGCGCGATCCTGATCCTCGGCTCGCTGGCAACGGTGGATGCAAGTACCCTGAGCGGCGCCGCGCTCGACGCCTACCGCGCCGAGGAAACGCGGGTGGTGGTGCAGACCTATATCGGCCTGGCGGTGGCGCTGGTGATCGTGGCGGCCCTGGTCTGGCACAACCGCACCAAGCTGGTGGAAACGCCGGCGCCGCAGGTGAGCATCCTGAAGGCCTTCGAACTCTTGAAGCAGCCGCGCTTTGCCTTCGGCGCGGCCTGCATCTTCCTGTACGTGGGTGCGGAAGTGGCGGTCGGCTCGGTGATCGTGAACTACCTGATGGAGTCCAACGTGCTGGGGCTGGGTGCGGAGGCGGCGGGCAAGCACGTGCCGCTGTACTGGGGCGGCGCAATGGTCGGCCGCTTCATCGGCGCGGCCCTGCTGCGCATGTTCTCGCCGGGGAAGGTGCTGGCCTGCGCGGCGGGCATGACGATCCTGTTGCTGCTGGTGTCGGCGAATAGCACCGGCCTGGTGTCGGGCTGGTCGCTGCTGGCGGTGGGTCTGTTCAATTCGATCATGTTCCCGACCATCTTCTCGCTGGCCAGCGAAGGGCTGGGCGAGCGCGCGGCGGAAGGCTCGGGCCTGATCTGCGTGGCGATCGTCGGCGGCGCGATCGTGCCCCTGATTACCGGGCACGCGGCCGACCTGGTGGGATTGAAGATGGCGCTGGCCGTGCCGGCCATCTGCTACGCCATCATCCTGTGCTTCGGGATTTTTGCGCGCCGGCCACGCGCTGTGACGATGACGTAACGCTACGTGTACGGATTCATTGTTGCGAACGCCAGCATCGATACAGTAGCGTGGACCGCTTAGCCGTCCACGCGTTCAACTCACCGCTGTGAGCTGCGGATGTATGACACATACGTGGTTTGAACGCGTGGACGGGAAACCCGTCCACCCTACAACAACATCGCCAGCAATCAGCGTTTCGTGAACACCAAATCCCACACCCCGTGCCCCAGCTTCAGGCCACGGTTCTCGAACTTGGTCAGCGGCCGGTACGCCGGCTGCGGCGCATAGCCCTCGGCGGTATTCGCCAGCTGCTCTTCGGCGCCCAGCACCTCCAGCATCTGCACCGCGTAATCTTCCCAGTCGGTCGCCAGGTGGATGTAGCCGCCGGTTTCCAGCTTCTGGCACAGCAATTTGACGAACGGCGCCTGGATCAAACGGCGCTTGTTGTGGCGCGCCTTGTGCCAGGGATCGGGAAAGAACACGTGCACGCCAGCCAGCGAACCGTCCGGGATCATGTGGTTCAGCACTTCGAACACGTCGTGCTGGACCAGGCGCAGGTTGGAAATCGACTGCTCACCGATCTGCTTGAGCAAACTGCCCACGCCCGGCGTGTGCACTTCCACGCCGATGAAATCCTTCTCCGGCATCAGGCGCGCGATGTGGGCCGTGGTGTCGCCCATGCCGAAGCCGATCTCCAGGATGACCGGCGCCTTGCGGCCGAAGGCGGCTTCGTAGTCGAGCAGCTCCTTCTTGTACTCGACCAGGAATTGCGGCCCGAATTCCTCAAAGGCGCGCGCCTGGCCCGTCGACAGCCTGCCGGCGCGCGTGACGAAACTGCGGATGCGGTGTTCGGTAGGGTCGTACAGCATCGTACGGGCTGGGCCGTTGCTTGGCTTTTCTTCGGACATGGGAATCTGGAGTAGGAGGATAGAACGGCGACATTATAGCCTACCCTCCCGGCATCATTACCGCTGTAACCATGCCACACAGCTGTTGCTACGCCACATTAGCGCGTGGTCATAAAGACAATTTGCGCGATAATATTTCCTCCTTCCAGCACCTGCCGAGGCCATGATGCATTCGACCAAACACCCGATCGCGATCGAAGACAACGTCGCCACTTTCCAGCTCACCTCCTTCCACTACGGCCAGCCAGGCAGCGGGAAGAAGGTCTATATCCAGGCCTCGCTGCATGCCGACGAAGTACCGGCCATGCTGGTCGCCCACTTCCTGCGCCAGGAACTCGACCGCCTGGAAGCCGAAGGTCGCATCCGGGGCGAAATCATCCTGGTGCCGGCAGCCAACCCGATCGGCCTGTCGCAGACCATCCACGGCACGCCCTTCGGCCGCTACGATCTGTCGACCGGCGTGAACTTCAACCGTGCCTACAAACACGTGGCGCAAGACCTAAAGGTTTCCCTGGAAGGCAAGCTGGGCCAGGATGCCGAGAAGAACGTCGCCCTGATCCGCGAACACGCGCGCAGCTCGCTGGCCGAATGGGCGCCATCGACCGCAGGCGGCGTGCTGAAGAAAGCCCTGCTGTCGATGGCGATCGATGCCGACATCATGCTCGATCTACATTGCGATAACGAATCGGTGCTGCACATGTACGCCGGCGAACCGCTGGCCGAGGCGGCCCAGCCGCTGGCGGCGCTGATGGGCGCCCACGCCGTGCTGCTGGCGCGCGAGTCGGGCGGCGAGCCCTTCGACGAAGCCTGCAGCCGCCTGTGGTGGGACCTGGCCGAGCACTTCGGGCCGGAGGTGTCGATTCCGCCGGCCTGCGTGGCGATCACCGTCGAGCTGCGCGGCGAAAACGACGTGCGCTACGACCTGGCCCAGCCGGACGCACAAGCCCTGCTGCAATACCTGGCGCGCGCCGGCGTGCTCGATATTCCAGTCGAACCGCTGCCGCAGGCAATCTGCAAGCCGACCCCGCTCGACGCCGTGGAACCCCTGGCCGCGCCGCACTCGGGCGTGCTGGTGTTCCTGAAAAAGCTGGGCGACCGGGTGCAAGCCGATGAAACCGTGGCCGAGATCGTCAACCCGGTGACGGGGAAGGTCACGCCGGTGAAGCCGACGCGCGCCGGCGTCTTCTTTGCCAGCACCTCCCACCGCCACCTGCTGCGTGGCATGCACGTTTGCAAGATCGCCGGCGAAACGGGTTACCGTACCGGCAGCCTGCTCAGCCAATAGACGAGGTGTGCTGGTGCTGGCGCGGCAGGGGCCGCATGCGCAGGCGTGCAACCAGCATCGCCGCCAGCGCCAGCAGACCCGCGGCCGGCAAGGCCCAGGCCTGCGGCGAGCGCAGTTCCATCAGGGTGGCGCCGCTGACCGCGCACCACAGCAGCGGCACGATCCACAAAAACCACGGCGCGCGCCACAGCAGCAGCATGCCGAGGGTGGCCGCCACGGTGGGGTCGGGCGCGATGCCGAAGACCTCGGCCTGTTGCCAGCCGCGCCCATCGAACACGGCAAACAGCGGATACAGTAGCAGCGCCGCCAGCACCAGGGCAAACGCCAGCCCGCCCAGCGGCCCGCGCCAGGAGGCGATGGCCGGCGCCCGCCGCCGCGTGGCCAGCCAGCACAGCAGCACGGTTTGCAGCGCGAAGGCCATCGCAAAGTACGGCGCCGCCAGGTTGATGCCGGCATAGCGCTGGGCGTGGTAGGTCCAGGCCACCCAGATCCAGCACAGCGCCAGCAGCGCCGCCGCCAGGCGCCCGGCCTTGCCGGCGCCGCGCACGATGGCCGCGACCAGCGCCAGCCCGGCCAGCAGCGCCACCAGGTGCGCCGGCCACACCGCCTCGTTCAGCAGGGCGAACAGGCGGAAATATGTCGGCTTCGAGAACATCAGCAGGTCCGACAGGGTATAGGTCCACCACTCGCTCATCTCAGCTTCCTTATGTCAGCTTCGTTACTTCTGAAACGATGCGCCGGCGCAGGTTCTGGTCTGGCATCGGCCCGCGCGCGGCCAGCATGTTCTCGCTTGCATGGCGCGGGTTCGAGGTGGCGGGAATGGCGCAGGTGACGTCCGGGTGCGAGACGATGAACTTCAGCAGCACCTGCGCCCAGGTCGTGCAGCCGATCTCGGCCGCCCAGCCGGGCAGCGGCTTGCCGGCCAGCGCTTGCGTCAGCTCGCCCTGGCGGAAGGGCCGGTTGACGATCACGGCGATGCGGCGCTCGCGCGCCAGCGGCAGGATGCGGTTCTCCACTTCACGGTCGAGCACGTTGTAGCTGACTTGCACGAAGTCGAGCGGCTGGCTTTCCATCAATTTGACGATCTCGCCGTGGCGCCGCCCCTCGGACGTGGTGATGCCGGCGTAGCGCAGGCGCTTGGTCGCCTTCATGCGCAGCAGCAGCGGCAGGTGGGCATCGACGGCCAGCAAATTATGCACCTGCAGCAGGTCGAAGCGCGGGATGCGCCATAGCTTGCGCGAAGCCTCGGCCTGGGCCGCGCCGCCGCTTTCGGAGCCGGTCCAGACCTTGTCGGCGGAGAACAGGTTCGCGGGATTGCCGAGTCTTGCGAGCGCGTCGCCAATCACCGACTGGGCCGAGCCGTACATGGGCGACGAGTCGATCAGGCGTCCGCCGCCGGCGAAAAAGGCTTTCACCACCTCGGTACAGGCGACGCGCGCCTGGGCGTCGTTGCCGACATTGAAGGTGATCCAGCTGCCCAGGCCGACCACGGGGAGTTGTTCGCCGGACGACGGGATCGAGCGCGTGAGGATGGGTGACTGCTGCTGCGCCAGCAAGGGTGGAGCGAACGCGCAGCCGCCGGCGGCAAGCATGGCTTGCAGCGAGGCTGTCAGGATGCGCCTGCGCTCGATGGACGGCAATGACATGGATCGCTCCGGCAAGGATCGGTATGGACCAGCAAAGCCCCCATGTCATCACAGTTCCCCGGCGCGCTCAAGGGGCGCACGCTTGGGCCCAGCCGGGCGGCCTTCTGGCGGCGGCTCCACTAGAATATAAAAAACACAATCATCGGCGTGTCCGCGCCCCTTACCGATCAAGGCTTTCGCATGGAAACCACTTCTCTCCCACAGTCGTTAATGCTCAGGATACGTTTCAAAGGCAAGTCGCTGGCCGACCAGCCGCGCGTGGCGGCCAGCCCGGATGTGCCCGGCCCGGGTCTTCCGGCGCCGCGCCAGCGGCAGCTGCTAACGATTGCCGGCAGCCATCCGCACATCACCTTCGCCATGGAAGGCGGCAAGCACGATTCCAGCATGGCGCTGCCGCGCTCACGGTGTGCACTGCAAGGATTGCCGAGTGGGGTATTTTTCGGTCCGGCGGGCAGCGGTTTTCACCGCAGCACGGATTGGCTGCGCCAGAAGGCGGCGCGATAAGGAAGAAGGAGATCTGGAGCGGGTGAAGGGAATCGAACCCTCGTATGAAGCTTGGGAAGCTGCCGTTCTACCATTGAACTACACCCGCGTTGCCAGCATTCTACGCGTGTTTGCGGCGCGTTGACAACTTTGCAGGCAGTCAGAACCTCATGTTCTCGGCAATCACCTGGCGGTAGCCCTTCTTGTAGGCCACCTGCAGGATGTCGATGTCGTAGCGCCAGTTCGCTTCCACGATCACCGGACCATCGTCGGTAATCGCCACGTCCCAGCCCACCGTGTACAGACTGTCGATCGAGTGGTGAGCTCGGGTCACCAGTTCCACCACGTCCTGCCAATAAGGCAGCTTCAGGCCGACGATGGTCTTGCCAGTGCGCGGGTGGGCCAGCACGTCGGTCATCTTTGGCCAGGTGCGCGAGATCGAGCAGCGCACGCCGATCAGTTCGCCCGTCTCGGAATCGATGGCGCCGACCAGGTTGCCGCTCGATCCATGCGTGAAGTTGTCGGTCTCGCCGTCGCCGACGATGATGCGCAGGCAGGAACCGATCACCTTGATCTCGCTTCCCTTCCTCACCGTGACGATGCGCACCGTCGACAGGCCCCTGGCCTGCGTGATGTTGCGGATCGTCTGGTGATTCACCATCTTCGGCTGCACGATCAGTGCCCGCGTGAACTGGAGCGCGGCCTGGCAGTGCTTGAAGAAGTCCTCGAACGAGCCGCTGCGGCCTAGCCAGTGCAGGGTATTGCCCTCGACGCGCAGCGAGAAGGTGCCGTTCCCGTGCGAACCGCCGCTCGGCTTGAAGAAGTAGTCGCCCGGCACCAGCACGCGCGCCAGTTCCTCGGCCGAGTTCAGGTGCGGGATGATGCCGCCCTGCGAAGGCTGGCTGGTGACCAGCGCCAGGATCGGGATGGTGCGGATGCCGTGTGTATGGCAGTGTTCGAAGAAGCGCGACTTGTCGTCCGCGATCAGGCGCGCTTCCTTCGAGGTGATGGCCGCGTACTTGGCTTTGAGCGGCTCGTTGATCAGGTAATCGGACCAGGCGTGCTTTGGCGTGCTGGCCAGGCGGTACAGCGAAAAATCCTTGGCGCCGATGCCGTAGGCCGAGCGCGCATACAGCGGTCCCCAGATCAGGTGCACGTCCGATAGTTTGCGGATCGAAGACAACGCGTACATTTCAGCGCGCGCGTAATTCGAAATCGTCTCGGCGACGCGGGATAACTTCATGCTCTGGCCTTTTACACTGATGTTGTTCTGTGGGTGCGCTGGCTTAAATTGTTACAGAACCATGTCGCAACGACAGCGATCATATCGCAATAGCAATAATTTCAGTGCACGGTAGGCGTGCGCGCGGCTGGCAGGCCGCACTGGCCCGCCCTGCCCCGCCTTCTTCTTGTGAAGCCGCTCAGTTCGGCTTCTCGACCGTATAGCCTTTTGCCTTCAATTTCGCCAGCGCGCCTTGCGGCGACAGGACTTCCTTCATGCTCAGCACAGAAAAGGTGCTAGTGTTGTTCTCCAGCGCCTTTTCGGCGGCAGCCATCCAGTTGTCCATGGAACGTGCCTTGGCCGTCAGGATTTCCGGTTGCAGTCTGGTGATGGCGCTGCTGAGGAAGGCATTGGTGCAGGCGGTTTCGCGCTCGCTGAAATCCAGTTTTTCAATGGCGTCGAGCTCGCCGACGGCCCAGGCATTCGCGCGCACGCGGATGGCCTCGACGTCGGTTTCCAGGCTGCTCATGGTCGCAGCCAGGCAAGGAACGTCTTCCATCACGGTCTTCTTGAACTCGCGCACGGTCCGGACCGGCTCCTTCACCTGGATTCGGACGGTCGTCTCGGTGTACTTGACGTTGTGCTTCTTGGCCAGCTTGCCCAGCACTTCACGTGGCTCCGTTCCCCTGGCCAGGCCGGCCTCGACCATCGCACGGCGGTACAGTTCCTGCGCCACGAATACCGGGCGTTCGCGCTCGATATCGTCATCGTTGGCGAAATATTTCTGTTTCAGGGGAGCCCAGCGCGCGTACAAATCGGGCGACAACAAGTCCCTGAGCGTGACGCCGTCCGGATTTTTCTTGAAGCCGACCATGAACGGCAAAGCAGCAATGCCGCCCCAGCCGACGCCGACACCCATGCCGGGCCCACCCAGGTATTCCTGCGACTGCGCGATCTTGCGCTCGGCATCCTTCGAGCGCCATTCGATGCTCTTGGGCAGCGCATCGTAGGCACCGAACACCCACATCACGTGGTCGCCCTTCGACACCTTCCACAGTCCTGGACCAGGACGCGAACCCGATACCAGGATGGTCTGCGGCAGCGGTTCGCCGGCAGCGTCGGCCGGTGCGGCATCGGTGACGGGTGCGGGGTCGGCCACCGCGACGGTCTGGGCCAGCGCCGGCAAGGTCAGGAAACACAGGGTCAAAGCGGGTAAAGCGCGTGTGAACATCGTGACATCCCTCTTTTTGAGTTGACTAAAAGCATTGTCATCCGATTAATCGATATAAGCAAGAAACAAGATGTTACAAGAGACATATGCATGATTAATATCTCGCCGATGCCGTTCCGACCAGGACCCATATCAAACGCATCAGGAATCGCGCATTTTTGCGACATTTCGGTACAAATATTTCCTGAAGCCATCAAGATACGGCGGGCGCATCCGTTATCCATGGAGATACCGCGCTCGAATGCGCATCGAACACTCTACGGATACGTCATGAAACTCGTCGTTGCTCTCGCCCTTGCCGCTACCACGCTGCTGACCGCATGCGGCACCGTGCGCATGCCCACCATGTCCGCCAAGCCGGCGCCCATCCAGCGTGCCCAGCCTGCCATCGTCACCCTCACCGCCACTGGCTATGGCGCCGTCAACACTGCCGTTTGCCAGGGCGAATGCGACCGCATCTCGCCGGCCCAGCGCCGGCTGCTGGCCATGCGCGCGGCGCGCCTGGACGCCTACCGCGCCATGGCCGAGCAGGTGTATGGCGTGCGCGTCGAAGGCGGCAGCACGGTTGGTTCGCTGGCCCTGAAGGATGACAGTTTCAAGGTGTATATTGACGCTTTCATCCGTGGCGCGCGCGTGACCAACGTCGCCCCGCGCGACGACGGCAGCTATGAAACCACCGTGGAGATGGATTTCGACACCAATGCACCGCAGATGCAGGTTCCGACCGGGGCGCAAGCTCCCGCCCAGCCCGCCGTGGCAAAGAACGTCCGCACCCTGGTGGGCAACGCCGGCCCCAGCGCTGCCTACGGCGCGTCGTTCTACCATGCCCAGCAATAAGATCATCCGCTCCTTGGGCAGTGCCCTGCTGGCGCTGCTGCTGGCATTCAACGCCCCGGCCCAGGCGGCACCGGCCGAAGCCGAAGGCGTGGCCCTGATCGACGAAGGCGGCACCGCGCGTGCGCGCCAGCTGGCAATCCGCGACGCCCTCGAACAGCTGGGCCTGCGCAGTGCGGCCCGGGTCGACGTGGCCGCCGGCAGCGGCGCCAAGCCAGCGGGCAAGCCGCTGGAAAGCAGCCGCGTCCAGCCGGGCGCCGAATTCGACAACTACCAGGTCGTGCGCGAATGGCAGACCGGCCAGCTGCTGCACGTGCGCGTGGCCGTCAAGGAAGAAGAGGCGCGTCCGCGCGGCAACGTCAATCTGGCCTACCGCAAGAAGATCGTCGTCACGCCCTTCCATGTGCGCAGCTCGCCCCAGCTCGACGACATCGACAACATCGCCACCCGCCTGCCCCAGGAACTGCTGCGCCGCATGGGCGAGAGCGGCAAGTTCCTCGGCAAGGACAGCCCCTACGTGATCGCGCCCGGAACGACCGGCCCGGCCGTCGACACCGCCGCGGTGCGCCGCATCGCCGCCCTGTACGAGAGCCAGTTCGTGATCTCGGGCGAGATCATCGACGCCAGCAACTTCGGCAAGCCGGCCTATTACGGCCTGCTCAAGAAGGATGCACGCCGCATCGAGATCGCCTTTTATGTGCACGACGGCTTGAGCGGCGCCCTGGTGGCACGCCGCACCGTGGTGGCCGAGGGTGTCGGCGAGCGCCGCATCGGGCGCGACAAGCCTTTCGGCAGCGCCAGCTTTGCCGCCACGCCTTTCGGCGGCGCCATCCTGCGCGCGCTCGACGAGGGAATTGCCCAGATCACCCGCGACATCGCGCCGCTGCCCTTCATGGCCAAGGTGGTGCAGGTGCAGGGCGAGCGGATTTTCATCGATGCGGGCAGCACCTCGTCGGTGACGCCGGGCGACCAGCTGGTGCTGTACCGGAGCGACGCGCGCCAGCAGGTGTACGGCAATGATCCGCTGGTGCCGCTGGGGACGGTGGAGGCGCCGCTGGGAACGGTGGCGATCGTGCAGGTGCAGCCGGGGTTTGCGATCGGCCGGATCGAGCCGGCGTCGGCGGCGAAGCAGGTCAGCGCGGGGGATCTGGTGCGCTTCGATGTGGCGGTGGGGCCTTGATGTTGTAGGGTGGGCACTTGTGCCCACGCGGTGCTGCGTTTGGTGGCCGAGACGATATTCGAATCGATATCGGTTGATCTGCGGCCGCATGCAAGCTCATCCACAATCGTTGGCCCCTGCCGTAGCGCGTGGGCTCGAGAGCCCACCCTACGCCTTCCTCGATGTTCGTGATTGGAACGACGGTCACGCGACGCGACATCCCGAACCGTCTCAGGCCGGCGGTTCTTCCGGCGGCCGCTCTAATAATTCCTGCGCCAGCTTCAGCCCATCGACCATCACCTTGAACGCCTGCTGCTTGGCGTTTTCATCCGGCACGCGCAGAATGTACGAGGGGTGGTAGACGGTCACCACCCAGCGGCCGTCGTGCCGGATCGGTTTGCCGAGCGTGTCCTTCAGCGTCACGCTGCCGGTACCCAACACCGACTTCAGCGCCGTGCTGCCCAGCGCCACGATCACCTTCGGCTTCACCGCCGCCAGTTCCTTGTCCAGCCAGTAATGGCAGGCCTCGACCTCGCGCTGGGCCGGGGTCTTGTGCAGGCGGCGCTTGCCGCGTGGTTCCCACTTGAAGTGCTTGACCGCATTCGTGAGATACAGCCCGCGCCGCTCGACGCCGGCGGCATCGAACACCTTGTCGAGCAGCTTGCCGGCGGGCCCCACGAAGGCGTGGCCAGCCAGGTCTTCCTGGTCGCCCGGCTGCTCGCCGACCAGCATGATCGGCGAATGCTTCGGCCCTTCGCCGGGCACGGCTTGCGTGGCGTACTGCCACAGTTCGCAGCGCCGGCATTCGTCGAGCTTCGACGGCTGCTGGCGCTCAGGCTGGGCATCGGCCGGGGCAATCGGGATGGTGGCGCCGCTCTTGCGGCCGACGGCCTGGGCCTGGCCGGTGCGGCGGGCGCCGAGGGCGGCATCGGTAATCATGTTCGGCACAATCGCTCCTTCAGGCAGGTTCTTCCAGAAACGCGCGGGAATATGACTTTGCATCACCTGGGTATTCAGGCGCGCCGGGTTGAAGATGCTGCGGTAATAGGTGAGCCAGAGCGCTTCGCCGGCGTCGTCGAGATCGGCCGCGCTGCTCATCAGGGGGCCGGTGTTGTGCAGGGTGGCGCCGTCCCACAGCACGCTGGCGTCGGGCGTGGCGATCATCCAGCTGACCTTGCCCATGCGGCTGACGAAATGCTCGGCCACCTGGGGCAGCACGTCGTGGCGCGGCTCGAACCAGGCCACGAAACGCGGCGGCCCGGCCGCTTCGGGACGTTCGCGGAAACGGATGTAGGCGTGCATGTCGTGCTCCTCGCGGTGCACCGCCTTCACCATCGAATGCAGGCGCCCGCCGTCGGCATCGGCGGCGGACTGCACGTCGTGCTCGCCCTGCGTCCAGCGCCAGATCACGCGGTACAGGAAGGCCCAGCGGTCCGGCATGCGGCAGCAGGCGGCCGTCTGCAGCATGTCCATCAGCGAGCGCGGCACATGCGGCGCGGGCCGTGTCTGATCCAGGCTGATGGATGGATGCTGCGCCGCGGTGTCCGGCATCGGCGCGCTTGAAAACAGATCGCCGGCGCCGGGCTGGCCCCAGGTAACGAGCTCGGGCGGCACGGCGTGGACCAGTAAGTCGCGCGCCGCTTCGCGCCATTCGGCGAAGCTGGCGACCAGCAGCGGCTGTCCGGCCGCAACTGCCGACGCCGCTGCTGCCGCGCTCATGCGGCCTGCAATTCCGGCCAGAGGTTCATCTGCTCGGGTGCGTCGGCCAGGTGGCGCCGCAGCAGGTGGGTGCTCGATTGTCCCTGGGCCGGCTTGTAGTCGGCCGTGACGACGAAGGGTGCGATCTTCTTCATGCTGCAGCGCAGGCGCGACAGGTCTTCCCAGCGCACGCGGCGCAGCCGGCGCAGCTCGACGATGCGCTTGGCGTTGCGGATGCCGATGCCGGGCACGCGCGCGATCATTTCGGCGTCGGCGCGGTTCAGGTCCATCGGGAAGTGCTCGCGGTTGGCCAGCGCCCAGGCCAGTTTCGGGTCGATGTCGAGCGCCAGGTTGCCCGATTGCGGAATGATTTCGCCGGCCGTGAAACCATAGCCGCGCAAGAGAAAATCGGCCTGGTACAGGCGGTGCTCGCGCATGAGCGGCGGCGGCGCCAGCGGTACGCTCTTCGGGCTTTGCGGGATCGGGCTGAAGGCCGAGTAATACACGCGCTTGAGTTTATAGCTGCCGTACAGGGTTTCGGCCGTGTTCAGGATGGTGTGGTCGTCGCTGGCGTCGGCGCCGACGATCATCTGCGTGCTCTGCCCGGCCGGCGCGAACGCGGGCGCTTTCGGCTCCTCGGCCTTTTCGTCGAGCTTGCGGCGGATCGAGCCCATCGCCAGCTTGATGGTGTGCACGTTCTTTTCCGGCGCCAGGCGCGTCACGCTGTCGTGCGTGGGCAGCTCGATATTCACCGACAGGCGGTCGGCATAGCGGCCGGCCTTGGCGATGAGCGCGGGGTCGGCGTCGGGGATGGTTTTCAGGTGAATGTAGCCGCGGAACTTGTGCACTTCACGCAGCTGGCGCGCTACCTCGACCAGCTGCTCCATCGTGTAGTCGCTGGACTGGATGATGCCCGAGCTGAGGAACAGGCCGTCGATGTAGTTGCGCAGGTAAAAATCGTGGGTGAGCTTGACCACTTCCTCGACCGAGAAGCGGGCGCGCGGCACGTTCGAGCTGCGCCGGTTGACGCAGTACTGGCAGTCGTAGATGCAGAAGTTGGTGAGCAGGATCTTCAGCAGCGAGACGCAGCGGCCGTCGGGCGTGTAGCTGTGGCAAATGCCCATGCCGGTGGTGGCGCCGATGCCGTCGCCGCTGCTGTCGGACGCACGCTTCGGGGCGCCGCTGCTGGCGCAGGAGGCGTCGTACTTGGCGGCGTCGGCCAGGATTTCGAGCTTGTCGGTAAGTTCCATCGCGAAAGGTGGAGCTGTATGGATGTACAGTATATACCAGTCGCGTTGCGCGTGGCGCGCGGGTGAGGTTGGGGTACAACAGGGTGGGTGGAAAAGCTGCGGGTGTGCGTTTGGAGGCGTTGGCGGGGTGCCAAGGTTTCGATCGGAATGGCGCTATCACCATGCATCGTTACGCGTGGGCACGTCATTGATGCCCCCGGCATCAATGACCCCACCGTACGGTCAGCAATGCAGTGCTAACGGCCTTATGGCCGGGCTGGCAACCGTACGGTGGGCACTCCGTGCCCACGCGGTTACGTGCTCATCCTTGAACCCGCGGCAGCGGCGTATCGCCCGCTACCGTTGCCGCGAGTCCATCACGCAATCACCGGATTGGCTTACCGTCCTGGTCCAGCACGACCACCTCGCCCCAGCCCAGCGAACGAATCCCCGCCTCGACCTTGCGCAAGTCGCCGATCACCAGCCAGGTCACCTCTTCCGGCTTGACGAACTTGCCGGCCGCCTGGCCCAGCTGCGCCGGCGTCAGCGCCTTGACGTTGCGCGCGTAGTTGGCCCAGTAGTCTTCCGGCAGGCCCAGGTTGACGGTCGCCAGCGCCGCGCCTTCGAGCGCGTTCAGGGTGCCGAAGCGGCCGGCCAGGCGCGAGGTCATGTTGCGCATGATGCTCTCGTACTCGGCGCCGACCAGCGGACGCTCGCCCGCCACGCCCTGCACTTCCTTGCGCACTTCACGCATTGCCTCGATCGTCTTGTCGGTCTGCACCGGCGCGATGGTCACGAAGCTGCGCTGGCCGCGCACTTCCGACAGGCGCGCGCTGGTGCCGTAGCTCCAGTGCTTGTCCAGGCGCAGGTTGCGGTTCAGGCGCGAGGTGGCGATGCCGCCGAAGTTGGTCATCACCGGCTCGATCGCCAGGTCTTCCGGCTGGCCGTACGGCAGCGACAGCTGGGCCGCGACGATGGTCGACTGCGGCGCGTCCGGCTTGTCGATCAGGTAGATCTTGCGTGGCGCGCCAGCTGCAGCGCCATTCACCTGCTTGGCCGGCGCCGAACCGGCCGCCCACTTGCCGAACGAGGCTTCCAGCGCCGGCAGCAGCTTGTCCATGGTCACATCCCCGGCCACGACCAGGGTCGCGCTGCCCGGCTTGAACCAGATCGCGTGCCACTGTGCCAGGTCGTCGCGCGTGATGCCGGCAACGCTGGCTTCATAGCCGCTGGCCGGCTTGCCGTACATGTGCTCCTGGCCGTACAGCAGGCCAGGCAGGATGCGCGTTGCCAGGCTGGTCGGCTGGGCCTTTTCCTGGCCGATGCCGGCCAGGCGGCGTCCCTTTTGCAGGGCGAACTGGTCTTGCGGGAAGCTCGGATTCAAGGCGGCGTCGGCCATGATCGCCAGCGACGGCGCCAGATTGGCGGACGTCGCCTGCAGGCGCACCAGCGACTGGTCGAGACCGGTGCCGGTGGACAGGTTGGCGCCCAGGCTTTCCAGCGCGTCCGACAGCGCAAAGGCGTCGCGCGTCTTCGTGCCCTTGTCGAGCAGGTCCAGCGTCAGCGCGGCGGCGCCGGCTTTGGCCGTACTGTCCGAGGCGGCGCCGGCGTCGATCGCCAGGGTCGCGTTCACGATCGGCGCGCTGTGGCGCTCGACCAGGATCACCTTCAGGCCGTTCTTCAGCTGGGCGCGCTGCAGGGCCGGGAACTTCACGTCCGGCGCCTCACCCAAGGCAGGCAGCTGCTTGCGGTCGATGGTCGATTTGGCCGCCGCCAGCTTGGCGAACGGACGCACCGTCATCGTGTAGTGGTTCGCGCGCAGCCAGCGCCCGCCGGCGGCTTTCACTTCGGCCGGGGTGGTGTTCGCCATCTGTTCCAGGCGGTCGAGGTAGGCGTCCGGGCGGCCGCCGTAGGTCATGCTTTCGGCCAGCACGTCGGAGCGGCCGCCCATGCCGCCCAGGCGTTCGACGCTGCGCGAGAAGTCGGCCAGGATGCTGGTCTTCACGCGCGCCAGTTCGGCGGCGCTCGGGCCCTTCTCCAGCAGCTCGGCGACGATGGCGTCGACTTCGCGTTCCACCAGCAGCGGATCGACGCCCGGCTTGACGGTGACGACCAGGTTGAAGGTGCCGGCCAGTTCGGCGTCGTTCAGGTAGGCGTTGACGCTGGTGGCCAGGCCCTTGTCGTAGACCAGGCGCTTGTCCAGGCGCGCGCTCTTCGAGCCGGCCAGCACGGCGCCCAGCAGCGACAGGCGCGCGGCGTCGGCGTCCTTCCACGCGGCGGCATGCCAGTTGCGGTAGATGCGTACCTGCGGCACGTGGTCTTCCATCTCGTCGCGGATGTTGCGGTCGAGCGTAGGGATCCAGGCCTCGGTACGCGGCAGCGGCGGGCCCGGCGGGATCGCGCCGAAGTACTTGTTGACCAGTTCCAGCGCGCGTTCCGGCGTGATGTCGCCGGCCAGCGCGATCACCGCGTTGTTCGGTCCGTAATAGGTGCGGTACCACTCCTTGATGTCGTCCAGCGAAGCGGCCTGCAGGTCTTCCATGTAGCCGATGGTCGACCACGAGTATGGGTGCGAGTACGGGTACATCTTGGCGCTCACTTCCATGCGCACGCGGCCATACGGCTGGTTCTCGCCCTGGCGCTTCTCGTTCTGCACCACGCCGCGCTCGCGCTCGAGCATCTCTTTCGAGATGTAGTTGCCGAGGAAGCCCATGCGGTCCGATTCCAGGAACAGGGTACGCTCCAGCGCCGACACCGGCACGTCTTCGAAGAAGTTGGTGCGGTCGGTATTCGTGGTGCCGTTGCGGTTGTTCGCGCCGAGGTCGTCCATCGCCTCGCGGAAGCCGTGCGGGTAGTTCTCGGAGCCGTTGAAGAAGAAGTGCTCGAACAGGTGGGCGAAGCCGGTCTTGCCGCGCTTTTCGTTGCGCGAACCGACGTGGTACCACATGTTCACGCCGACCACGGGCACGCTGTGGTCTTCATGCACGATCAGGGTCAGGCCGTTCTGCAGCACGAACTTTTTGTAGTTGATGTTGTAGGCGGCGCGGTCGAAGGGGGCGGCCTTGGCGGCAGCTGCGGACGATGCGGCAGAAGGTGCGGCGAATGCAGGTGCGTGCAGCGCGCTGCCGGCAAAGGCGAGCGCCAGCGCGGCGAGAAGCTTCTTGTTCATGTGTCTCCGAAAGCGGGGGTTTGTTGTGGGCGGTATTCTATATGGAGTGCCTCGCGTATGCGGACTTTTGCGAAGCGATATCGGTATGCGGATGGTGCCTGGACGCGTGGACGGAAATACCCGTCCACCCTACGCACCTTCGGTATGCACCTGGGCCTGGGCCAGCTGCACCGGCGCCATGCGCGCCGCGAGGCGTTTCAGGTAGGGCGTGGCGGCCGGGATGCCGCCGCGCGCCGCGCGATGCAGCCAGCCATAGGCCTCGACCGGGTCGCGCTGCGTGCCCTGCCCCGCCGCCGCCATCACGCCGAGGTTGAACTGGGCGCGCGCATGGCCCTGGCGCGCGGCGCACAGGTACCAGAAGTGGGCGGCTTCGTAGTCGCGTTCGACGCCGTGGGCGCTGTCATAGCGCAGCGCCAGCGCAAACTGGGCCAGCGCATGGCCACCCTCGGCGGCCTTGCGGTACCACTCGGCCGCCTCGCGCGGGTCGCCCTGGTCTTCGCGTTCGAGCAGGGCGCCGACCATGTGCTGGGCCGGCGCATAGCCTTGCGCGGCGGCGCGCCGGTACCAGTCGAGGGCGCGCGCCGTATCCCGCGGCACGCCGTTGCCGGCTTCGCAGCGCAGGCCGAGGTCGAACTGGGCGCGCAGGTGGCCCTGCTCGGCGGCTTTCGCGAACCAGGCGGCGGCCTGCTCGGCGTCGCGTTCCACGCCCTGGCCCGCATCGAACAGCTGGCCGAGGTGGTATTGCGCCGCCGGCAGGCCCTGTTCGGCCGCCTTGCGGTACCAGTGCGCGGCCAGGCCGGCGTCGCGCGCCACGCCCTGGCCGTGTTCGTAGCGCAGGCCGAGGTTGTCCTGGGCGCCGGCATGGCCGCCCTCGGCCGCGCGCCGGTACCACTTCAGCGCCGCCTCTTCGTTGCGCGGCACGCCGTGGCCGCTGTCGTGGACCAGGGCCAGGTTGAACTGGGAACTCAGGTGATCCTGCTCGGCCGCGCGCGTGTACCAGTGCAGCGCCTGGGCGCTGTCCTGCGCCACGTCCTGGCCCTTGTCGTAGCGCAGGCCGAGGTTGAACTGGGCCGGCGCATGGCCCTGGTCCGCCGCGCGGCGCATCCAGGCCAGGGCCTGGGCCGGGTCGCGCGCCGTTCCCAGGCCCGCCTGCCCGCTGTCGTAACGCAGCGCCAGCGCGAACTGGGCGCGCGCATAGCCGCCTTCGGCCGCGCGCCGGTACCAGTTCGAGGCCGCCTCCTGGTCCTGGGCGATGCCCTTGCCGCCCTCGTACATCAGGCCGAGGTTGTGCTGGGCCCCGGCGTCGCCCTGCTCGGCGGCCTGGCGGAACCAGTGCAGCGCCTTGTGCACGTCGGCGGGCGTGCCCTGTCCCTTGGCGTACAGCCAGCCCAGGTTGTACTGGGCCGGCGCATAACCCTGCTCGGCCGCGCAGCCATACCAGTACAGCGCCTGCGCGTGGTCCTGGGCCACGCCCTGGCCTTTCTGGTACATCACGCCGAGGTTGTACTGGGCCTGTTCCAGCCCGGCGGCGGCGGCCATGCGGTACCAGGAGACGGCCAGTTCGTAGTCCTGGGGCACGCCCTGGCCGTTCACGTACATGAAGCCCAGGCTGTGCTGGGCACTGGCGACGCCGCGCTCGGCCAGCCCCTTCACGCGCAGGAATTCGGCCGTGTGGCGTTCCTGGGCGGGGGCGGTGGCGGAATCCATCGGTGGAGTCGGGGGTCAGGCCAGGCCGGCGCGCGCGGCAATCGGCCCTGCCGGGGCGCCCTGCGCGCGCAGCACGCCGATGAAGTTCGAGAGCGAGATCGGGCGGTAGAACAGATAGCCCTGCATGGTCTCGCAGCCGTTGGCCTTCAGGTAGTTGGCCTGCACCTCGGTCTCGACGCCTTCGGCGATCAGGTGCAGCCCGAGCCCGCGCGCGATCGAGATGATCGCCAGGATCACCGGGTAGTGCCCGTTCTCGTCGTGGATCTCTTTCACGAAGGACTGGTCGATCTTCATCGTGTGGATCGGGAAGCGGTGCAGGTAGGACAGCGAGGAGTAGCCGGTGCCGAAATCGTCGATCGCCACCGACACGCCCAGCTGGCACAGCTTGTTCAGCTGCTCGATCGCGTACTGCGGGTTGCGGATGCAGATGTTCTCGGTGATCTCGACCTCGATCTGGCTCGGCGAAATCCCGTAGCGCACCAGGGCCCCGCGCATCTTCTCGAAGAAGTCGCCGCGGTCCAGGTATTGCGGCGACAGGTTCAGTGAGAGCCGCACCGCCTGGCCGCTCGCCAGGTTCCATTGCAGCATGTCGCGGCACAGGGCGCCGATCATCCAGTCCGAGATCGGCAGCATCAGGCCGTTGTCCTCGGCGAAAGGCAGGAACTCGCCGGCCGACAGCAGACCGCGGGTCGGGTGGTTCCAGCGCATCAGCGCCTCGGCGCCAACGATGCGGCCCGTGGTCGCGTCGAGCTGGGGCTGGTAATACATCTCGAGTTCGTTGTGCTCGAGCGCGCGGCGCAGCGCGTGTTCGAGCGCGATCTTCTGGTGCGACACGTCCAGCATCGAGTCGTGATAGAAGCTGTGGCCGTTCTTGCCCAGCGCTTTTACCTGGTACATGGCGATGTCGGCATGGCGCAGCAGCTCGTCGATCGATTCGCCGTCGCCCGGGTAGATGGCGATGCCGATCGAGGCCGAGATATGCACTTCGTGGCCATCGAGGTCGAAGGGGCGGTGCAGGCTTTCCAGGAACTTGTCGGCCACCATGCGCGCGTCGTCACGGTCGCGCAGCTCCGGCAGCACGATGGTGAACTCGTCGCCGCCCTGGCGCGCCAGGGTATCGCCCTTGCGCAGGCACTCCTTCAGGCGCACGGCGGCCTGCTGCAGCAGTTCGTCGCCCTTCACGTGGCCGAGCGTGTCGTTCACCAGCTTGAAGCGGTCGAGGTCGATGAACATCACGGCGAGCTCGGTCTGCTTGCGCTTGGCCTGGATCACGGCCAGGCCCAGGCGGTCCTTGAACAGGATGCGGTTCGGCAGGTCGGTCAGGATGTCGTGGTAGGCCTGGTAGGAGATCACCTCTTCGGCGCGCTTGCGGTCGGTGATGTCGCGCGCCACGCCATAGGTGCCAAAGAACTCGAGCCTCTTGACGTCCTGGTCGGGCACGTGCATGCCGATCGAGTTCAGCGAGATCGTCATCAGGGTGTTGTTGAAGGTGCGGTCGCCGGCGTTGCTCCGCGCGCCCCGGCACTTCAAACGCAGCTCGACGTTGCGCGAGACGCGTTCGTCGACGCGGCGTTCGTTGAACACGTAGCGCGCGCGTTCCAGGTCTTCGTCGTGCACCAGGATCGAGTAGTGCTTGCCGATCAGTTCATCGCGCGAAAAGCCGAGCAGCTGGTACGCGCGGTCGTTCACAAACGTGAAGCGGCCTTCGTGGTTCAGCGTGTAGATGA
The DNA here is from genome assembly GCF_057801335.1 of Massilia sp. BAP21. NCBI lineage: Bacteria > Pseudomonadati > Pseudomonadota > Betaproteobacteria > Burkholderiales > Oxalobacteraceae > Massilia > Massilia sp. BAP21. Next base: position 2,411,968 of record NZ_CM173596.1, on the reverse strand, counting down.
TGTCCGGCGAGCTGTCGACCAGGTAGCGGTACATCTTTTCCGAGTTTTCCAGCTGGTTGGCGATGTGCGCATTCATGGTCGCCAGGCGGCGCTGTTCCAATGCGTTGCCGACCGTCTTCAGCAGTTCTTCGCGGGCGTAGGGCTTGCGCAGGTAGTCATAGGCACCGCGTTTCAGGGCGCCGATGGCCGCGTCGATGCCGACTTCGCCGCTCATCACGATCACGTCGGCATCGATGCCGCGCGCGTTGATGAAGTCCATGATCTCGTGGCCGCCAATGTCGGGCAGGCGCAAATCGAGCAGCACCAGGTCGAAGCGCTGCGAGGACAGCTGGGCGATGGCCTCGCCGCCCGAGCTGGCGGTGGTGAGGTGGTAGCCGCGGCCGCGCAGCAGTTCATGGAGCGAGGCCAGCAGGCGCGGCTCGTCGTCCACCAGCAGCAGGCGCGGCTCAAGCTGGATCTCGCCGTTGGCAACCGGGTTGGCAACTGAGCCGGCCACGGGGCCGCCCTGGCCCTCTGCATCTCCGAACATGGCTGAACTTGCGCTGGCTGAGTACACGTTGGTCTTACCTTATACAGAACCCAGGGCGCGCGCGGGCAAGGCCGGCGCGGCGCTGGCGCCGGACCACGCCGGCAGCAGAATTTCGAATACGGTGCCGGTGCGGCCGCTGCGGCAGGCGATGTGGCCGTTCAGCTTCTTCACCAGGCCATGCACGATCGACAGGCCGATGCCGCGGTGGGCGCCGTCCTTCGTGCTCTTCACGGGCACGAACAGGTTCGCCATCACCTCGGGCGCCAGGCCAGGGCCGGTGTCGGACACGCTCAGCTCCAGGAACAGGCGGCGCTCGCGGTGCACGTGGCCGCGGTTCGCGATCTCGATGCGCCCGCCGCCGCTGCCGGCCAGGGCCTCGACCGCATTCTTGACCAGATTGACCAGGATCTGCTTGAGCGTATCGGCGTCGCCCTCGACCAGGCGCGCATCGTCGTGCAACGCGGTGGTGATCTGCACGCTGCCCGGCACGAACTGCCCGGCGCGGAACAGGCGCACCACGTCTTCCGCCACTTTCACGGCATCGAGCGCGCGCGGGCCGGTCTCCACCGGCTTGATGTCGGCGAGGGTGCCGATCAGTTGGCCGACGCGGTCGATCTCCTCGTTCAGCACCGACATCTCGCCCGTCACCGGTTCCTGGCGTTCGAGCTTGCTGTCGAGGACACTCAGGTAGTTCTTGATGATGGACAGCGGGTTGTTCACTTCGTGCAGCACGCGGCGCGAGGCTTCGCGGTATTCCTCGGCCACGCTGGCCACCTGGCGGCGCGCGTTGGCGCGTTCCTGCAGCGCGCTTTCCAGTGCGGTGGCGGCTTGCGTGCCGAACGATTGCAGGAAGCGCTCGCGCTTCTGGCTGGCCGCCAGCTGCCACGCCCCCACGCCGCCCACCAGCACGCCCAGGCAGCGCGCGCCCGACACCAGCGGCAGGCAGACCAGGCCCTCGGTGCCGAGCATGCGCAGCAGCTGCTCCTCGGGCAGGCCGAGGGCGTCGCCGCCGCGCTGCAGGTAGGCCGGGCGGCGCGCCAGCGTGGCCGCGGCGATCGGGCCGCCCTTGGCCAGCGGGATCGCGAATTCGGCGATGCGCGCGGTGGCGACGCCCGGCGCGCCGACCAGCAGCTGGCCGGTCGGGTTCTCCAGCAGGATCACGGTGTTGTCGAAGTCGAACAGGATGCGCGCGGTGCGCGTCATCGACTCGAGCAGCGCGCTCTCGCCTTCCTGGCGCGCGAAGACCTGGCCGACCTCGGACACCAGCACCAGGTTGCGCACTTCTTCCGACAGGCGCTGCTGGACCGGATCGACCACGGGCGGGGCATAGGCCGGCGGCGCGGGAATGTCGTCGGCGCCGGCCAGGTCAATGCCGAGATGGAGGGCGGCCTTGTCGACCTGGCGCGCGCTGGCGGCCAGCATCTCGCCGACCTCGTCCTGCTCCAGCCCGCACAGCAGCGCGCCTTCGGCCAGGGCCGCGTCGTCGTCGGGGTGGCCGGCCATCAGGTGCGCCAGGCGCACGATGCGGATCAGCGGGTGCGCCGATTCCAGCCGTTCGCTCGACTCGTGGTGGTACAGCACGGCGTCGGCCAGGAAGGAATCGAGCTCCCAGCGCTCGATCAGCCAGGCGCCGGCCTCGGCGTGGGTGATCTGCAGGGTGCGCTGCTCGACCGCGCACAGGTCCTCGTCGTCGAGCGCGGTGAAGTTGAAGGCGTATTCCTTGGGCGCGGTGGCGAGCAGGGCCAGGCGGCCGACGTTGTGCAGCAGCCCGGCAAGATAGGCTTCTTCCAGGTGCGGATAGTCCATGCGGCGCGCCACGTCGCGCGCGATCACGGCCGCGGCCAGCGAATTCTTCCAGAAGGCACGCAGGTCGGTGCTGCCGGAATGCGGGAAGTTGTTGAAAGTCTGGAAGACGGAATCGCTGATGACCAGGGTCTTGATCATGTCGGTGCCGAGCGACACCAGCGCCTGTTCCAGGTTGGCCGCGCGGTTGCCGCGGTGGTAGGCCGAGCTGTTGGCCACCGTGAGCAGCTTGCCGGTGATGCCGGCGTCCTTGGCGATCAGGGCCGCCAGTTCCTGCATGCCGAGGTCGTCGGCCTGCAGGTGCCCGAGCAGCTTCACGAGAATTTGCGGCATCGCCGGCAGCCTGGCAACAAGCAGGCGATTGCGAATATCCTGGTCTGGTTGGTGCATGGTCTCGCTCGAGGACGCCACTAAGGTTTGAAGGTGGCGCTCCATCCCTGAGCTACCACGACATGACATTTAGGTATTGATGAAACCGGATGTTATTTTTATTGCCATTTCGCACGAAATAAGCGTCTTAGCATATATACATTTCTGATCAGGAACAATACTTTCTGTCAAAAGTGTGAGCTTTTCCATGCGGATTTGTATGTTCAAGACAATTTCATTATCTATATGGAAACATCAAGATAGTGGCCCTGGCGAACGCCGCTACACCTGCTTGCCATTGCGCGCCTTGATGCGCCGGTACTGGCGCGAGATCATCCAGCACGCCAGCGCCGCCAGGGCAAAGCCGGCCTGCCCCAGCGCCAGCGCCAGCACCGAATGCGACAGCGCCGGCGCGATCAGCCCGGCGACGATGGCGCCCAGCAGGGTCGACACGAAGGACTGGCAGGACGCCACGGTGCCGCGGATGTGCGGGAACAGGTCCAGCGCCAGCAGCGTGGCGCCAGGCGCGATGATCGAGCTACCAAAAGTAAAGAAGAACATCGGCAGAACGGTCCAGGGCAGCGCCGGCGGCAGTAACAGGTGGTAGCCCACGTTGAACGCCACCGCCCCCAGCATGAAGGCGAAGCCGGCCCAGATCTGGTACGAAAAGCTCTTCTTGCCGGCCATGCGGTTGGCCGCCATCGACCCGAGGAAGATGCCGCTCACGGTCGGCACGAACAGCCAGGCAAAGCCCGACGGCCCCAGGTGCAGCTGCTGCGGCAGCATCACCGGCGAGGCCGTGATATACAGGAACAGGCCGGCGAAGTTCAGGGCCGTGATCCCGGCCTTCATGTGGAACAGGAAGGAGCCGAAGATGGCGCTGTAGCTGCCCGCCAGGAAGCGCGGGTTGAAGGGTTGGCGCTTTTCCCTGGGCACGGTTTCGGGCAGGTGCTTCCAGCACATCCAGCCCAGGAAAACCGTGAACACGCACAGCGCCAGGAAGATCGTGCGCCAGCCCGACAGGATCACGATCCAGCCGCCCAGCACCGGCGCGATGGCCGGCGCGATCGAGAAGATCATCGTCACCATCGACAGCAGGCGCGCCGCCGCCGTATCCGAATACAGATCGCGGATGATGGCGCGCCCCACCACCACCCCGGCCCCGGCCGACACCCCCTGCATGATGCGGAACACCCACAGGTAATGCACCGAAGACGCCGCCGCGCAGCCAAAGGTGCCGATGGCGAACACCACCAGCGACACCAGGATCACATTGCGCCGCCCGAAGGCGTCCGACAGCGCGCCATGCCACAGCACCATGCCGGCAAAGGCCAGCATGTAGGCGGTCAGGGTCTGCTGCACCTCGAGCGCGGAGGCGTGCAGGTTGGCCTGGATCTGCGGAAAGGCCGGCAAATAGGCGTCGATCGAGAACGGCCCCAGCATCGACAGCCCGGCCAGCAAGGTGGCCAGGCCGCCGGCCGAGAGCAGCGCGATCTTGTGCGGTTCGGGCAGCGGAACCGGGATCACCGGGTCCTTGGGCAGTTCGTCGGGTTCGGTGGGTGGCAGCATGGTCTACTTAGTTTGCGGTCGGTTCCTGCTTGGGCTTTGCTTCCTCGCGGCGGTTGTAACCCGCCACCATATCGAAGCGGAACAGGCGGCATTCGAGGGCGCCGTTGAAGAACGGGGTCTTGCGCGCTTCCTTCAGGCGCAGCAGCTTGGGCAGCGACAGGTCGGCCGTGAACAGGAACACGGTCCAGCCGGCGAAGCGCTGCTTCAGCGTGGTGCCGAGCGCGGAATAGAACGACACCGCCATTTCGTCCTGCGGCACCGTCGAATCGCCGCGCACGCCGATGCGCTCGCCGTACGGCGGGTTGGTCAGCAGGATGCCCGGGCCGTCGACCGGGGGCGACACGTGCTGGGCTTCGATCTGCTTGAGCGGCACGTCGAACAGGATGCCGGCGATCTTCAGGTTATGGCGGGTCATGGCAACCATGTCGCCCGAGATGTCGGAGCCGAAGATGGTCGGCTCGCTCGGCAGCGGGTTGGCCTTGATCGCGGCCTTCATTTCCTGCCAGGCCTTGCTGTCGAAGCCGGCGAATTTTTCAAAGGCGAAGCGGCGGCGCGCGCCCGGTGGGATGCCCTGCACCATCTGCGCGGCTTCGACCAGGATGGTGCCCGAGCCGCACATCGGGTCGAACAGCGGCGTGCCCGGCTTCCAGCCCGACACGCGCAGCATGCCGGCGGCCAGGTTTTCGCGCAGCGGCGCGTCGCCCGTCTCTTCGCGCCAGCCGCGCTTGAACAGCGCTTCGCCCGAGGTGTCGAGGTAGATGATGAAGTTGCGCGCATCCAGGAAGCCGACGATGCGCATGTCGGGCTCGCGCGTGTCCACCGACGGACGCTTGTTGAACTGGTCGCGGAAGCGGTCGCAGATCGCATCCTTGATCTTCAGAGTCGTGAATTCCAGGCTTTTCAATGGCGACTTCACAGCGGTGACGTCGACGCGGATCGTGTGGTGATAGCCGAACCAGTCTTCCCAGGGCTGCTCGAGCACCAGGTCGTAGATGTCGTTTTCGTTGTTGTAGCTGCGCTGGCCCATGCGCATCAGCACACGCGAGGCGATGCGCGAGTGCAGGTTGACGCGGTAGGCATCGACCAGGGTGCCGGAGCAGTGCACGCCGCCAGGAACCTGGTTGTGCACCTTCAGCGTGGTGCTGTGTTGCTGGGCGATTTCAGTGAGTTCTTCGGCCAGCGCCGCTTCCATGCCGCGCGGGCATGGGCAAAAATATGAGGTCATGGGGGTACCCTTTGTCCGTTGGTGTTAAAAAAATAATGTGGCTGGAAGCGCCGGTCGCTTGCAGCCACGTTGGTGATTCAGTTAATTGTTATCGTCGGGCGGTGGAGCGGTGGGTTCGAGAACCACCCTACGTAGGGTGGGTACTTGTACCCACCATTGCACAGCCAGCACAGCCGCGAACGCCCATCAACGCACGAACATGCCGCGCGGATGACCACGCCGCAAAAATTAAAACGGCTTCACGACCACCAGGATCACGATCAGCAGCAGCAGGATCACCGGCACCTCGTTGAACCAGCGGAACCAGGTGTGGCTGCGCTTGTTCACGCCGGCCTCGAACTTCTTCAGGATCGAACCACAGGCATGATGGTAGCCGATCGCCAGGACCACCAGCGCCAGTTTGGCGTGCAGCCAGCCGCCGCCCTTGATGCCGGCCTCCATCCACAGCCACAGCATCCACAGGCCCAGCAGCAGCGCCGGCACGGCCAGCATGGTGGTGAAGCGGTACAGGCGGCGCGCCATCAGCAGCAGGCGCGCGGTGGCGACGTTGTTGGTTTCCTGGGCCAGGTTCACGAAGATGCGCGGCAGGTAGAACAGGCCGGCGAACCAGGAGGCGATGAAGACGATGTGGAAGGCTTTGATCCAGAGGTACATGCGGGTCCTTTATTTATCAATCGTTCAGCTGCGTACTTCGCCGTGGCCGAACACGACGTATTTCAGCGAGGTCAATCCCTCGAGTCCGACCGGGCCGCGCGCGTGCAGCTTGTCGTTCGAGATGCCGATCTCGGCGCCCAGGCCGTACTCGAAGCCGTCGGCAAAGCGGGTCGAGGCGTTCACCATCACCGAGGCCGAGTCCACTTCGCGCAGGAAGCGCAGCGCGGCGCTGTAGTCCTCGGTAACGATGGCCTCGGTGTGCTTCGACGAATAGCGGTCGATGTGGTCCATCGCTTCCTCGATGCCGGCCACCACCTTCACCGCCAGGATCGGCGCCAGGTATTCCGTGCTCCAGTCTTCCTCAAGCGCCGCGGCCAGGTGCGGGTAGCCGGCCAGGATCGCGCGTGCTTCGTCGTCGGCGCGCAGCTCGACTTCCTTCGTCTTGTACAGTTCGGCCAGTTGCGGCAGCACCGCCGGGGCGATCGAGCGCGCCACCAGCAGGGTTTCCATGGTGTTGCAGGTGCCGTAGCGGTGGCACTTGGCGTTAAAGGCGATCGGCAGCGCTTTCGCCAGGTCGGCCTTGTCGTCGATGTAGACGTGGCAGATGCCGTCCAGGTGCTTGATCATCGGGACCGTGGCTTCCTCGATCAGGCGCGCGATCAGGCCCTTGCCGCCGCGCGGCACGATCACGTCCACGTACTGCGGCATGGTGATGAGGGTGCCGACGGCGGCGCGGTCGACGGTGTCCACCACCTGCACGGCGTCCAGCGGCAGGCCGGCTTTCGTCAGGCCTTCGGTGACCAGCTTCGCCAGCGCGCGGTTGCAGTGGATGGCTTCCGAGCCGCCGCGCAAAATCGCCGCGTTGCCGCTCTTGATGCACAGGCCGGCCGCATCCACCGTCACGTTCGGGCGCGCTTCGTAGATGATGCCAATCACGCCCAGCGGCACGCGCATCTGGCCGACCTGGATGCCGCTCGGGCGCGACTTCATGTTCGAGATCTCGCCGATCGGGTCGGGCAGCGCGGCGATCTGGCGCAGGCCGTCGACCATGGTCGTGATCGCACTTGGCGACAAGGCCAGGCGGTCGAGCAGCGCCGGGGCCAGGCCGCTGGCGCGGGCGGCGTCGAGGTCGAGCCGGTTGGCGGCGGACAGCGCCGCGGCCTCGCGTTCGATGGCCTCGGCGATCAGGAGCAGCGCGCGGTTGCGCGTCGCCCCATCGGCGCGCGCCATCGCCCGCGACGCGGCCCGGGCATTGCGGCCCAGCGTGTGCATGTAGTCGGTGATGTCCATCGTTTGGTTCCAGTGTGCGTTGAATGGCGGGTTGGCGGCGTTTGGGTAACGTTAAATGGAGCCGAAAATGCGAGCGTAGTGTGAACGCGTGGACGGCGAAGCCGTCCACCCTACGAACGTCTCCCGTAGGGTGGGCACTCTGTGCCCACGCGGGTCATGCATGCCGATACAGGTGCACCTGCAGGTCCAGCGGCCTAAATAGGCCACCGACGATTAACGATCTACCTGGCCACCCTCAACGCCAACTGCAGCATCGCATCCCACGCATCCCCCGCAAACGCCTTGGCCCGCAATCCCTTGACCATCTTGTCCACCTGCGCCGCATCCTGCAGCGCCGCTTCCAGCGTGGGCAGCGACACCCGCCGCAAGGCCGGCTCCATCATCCGCTCGCGCGGCCCCCAGATCCGGTATTCCTTCAAAAGCGCCCCGAGCGGCCGCCCCTGCGCCATCCCGGACTTCAATTTTAGCAGCGTGCGGATTTCCTCGGACACCGCCCACAAGACCAGCGGCAGCGCCTCGCCTTCCCCCTTCAGCCCGTCGAGCATGCGCGCCAACCGCGCCGCGTCTCCGCTGAGCATGGCCTCCGACAGCTTGAACACGTCGTAGCGCGCCACGTTCAGCACCGCGTCGTGCACCTGCTCGAACGTCAGCTTGCCCGGCTCGTGCAGCAGCCCCAGCTTCTGGATTTCCTGGTGCGCCGCCAGCAAATTGCCCTCGACGCGGTCCGCGATGAAGTCCAGGCTCTGGCGGTCCGCGCTCTGCCCTTGCGCACTCAGGCGCATGCCGATCCAGCCCGGCAGCTGCGCCCTTTCCACGTTCGGGATCTCGATGTACACCGCGGCCTGCTGCAGCGTCGCTACCCACGACGCCTTGGCCGTCTGCCAGTCCAGCTTGGGCAGGGTGATCAGGGTCAGGTTGTCGGGACTCAGGTCCTTGGCGTAAGCCTGCAGCGCGGCGCTGCCGTCCTTGCCCGGCTTGCCGCCCGGGATGCGCAGCTCGATCAGCTTCTTGTCGCCGAACAGCGACAAGGCCTGGTTCGCCGCCAGCAGTTCGCCCCACTTGAAGGTGCGCTCCACCGTCAGCACGTCGCGCTCGGTGTGGCCGGCCGCGCGCGCGGCGCGGCGAATCTTGTCGGCGGCCTCCAGCGCGAGCAGGTGCTCGTCGCTGGTGATCACGTACAGCGGCGCCAGGCCTTTCGACAGATGGCCTTCGAGCGCCTCAAGCCGCAATTGCATCCGGTCCTGCTCCGCTGATCAGGTCTTGATCGCCGCCAGGCGGCGGATGATCTGCTGCACCAGGTCGGACTGCATGTCGCGGTAGAGCAGCGCTTCCTCGCCTTCCTTGGCCAGCACGGCTTCCTCGCTGAACGTGAGGTTGCGGCGCAGGGTGATCTCGGTCGGGCCCAGGATCAGGTTGCCGGCGGTATCGCGCACCTGGAACACCAGGGTGTAGCTGAGCAGGTACTCGCGCACCCGGCCCAGGTTGTTCAGCGAGAGGATCGCCTTGTTGCGCGCTTCCGAGACGACCTCGAAGCGCGCCTGCGCACCCTCCGCCTTCGGCACGATGGTGACGTTGTCGATCGCGCGCAGGTTGCGTTTCAACTCGTTGCCGAGCGGCGAAGCATCGCCGAAGCCCAGGTGGATGGTCTGGAACGGCATGTTGTACGAGCCGTTCGAGCCACGCAACTGGAAGCCGCAGGCGGCCAGGCTGGACACCAGCAGCAGCGCGCACACGGCGCGCATCAGGGAAGGAAAGGATGCGCGCATGGGTTACACCACGATGTTGACGAGTTTGCCGGGCACGACGATGACCTTCTTCGGCGTGCCTTCCACGAACTTCTGTACCGCTTCCGAGGCCAGCGCCGCCGCCTCGACGGCCGCCTTGTCGGCTTCCTTCGGTACCTTGACCGAGCCGCGCAGCTTGCCGTTCACCTGGATCATCATCTCGATCTCGGCCTGTTCCAGCGCGGCCGGGTCGACCTGCGGCCACTGCACGTCGAGGATGTCGCCGTGCGCTTTCGCGTAGCCGAGTTCCTGCCACAGCGCGTGGGTGATGTGCGGCGCCACCGGGTTCAGGATGCGCAGGAAGATCGACAGGCCTTCGGCGATCACGCTGTCGCCGGCCGGGCCTTCGGCCAGCTTGGCTTGTTCGAGCGTGTTGAGCATCTTCATGCAGGCCGACACCACGGTGTTGTACTGGATGCGCTTCAGGTCGTAGTCGGCCTGCTGCAGGATCTTGTGCACTTCGCGGCGCAGCGTCTTGTGCGCTTCGTCCAGGGTCGCGGCGCCATCGGTGTTACCCAGCGCGGCGGCGATACGGCCCGACTGCGCATAGCCGAAGGCCCAGACGCGGCGCAGGAAGCGGCTCGCGCCTTCGACGCCGCTGTCCGACCACTCCAGGGTCTGTTCCGGCGGCGAGGCGAACATCGTGAACAGGCGCGCGGTGTCGGCGCCGTACTGCTCGATCTGCGCTTGCGGGTCGATGCCGTTGTTCTTCGACTTCGACATCTTCTCGGTGCCGCCGATCTCGACCTTCTCGCCGTCGGCCTTCAGGACCGCGCTCTGCGGACGGCCCTTGTCGTCGAACGTGAGTTCCACGTCGGCCGGGTTGTACCAGGTCTTCTTGCCGGCCGCGTCTTCGCGGTAGTAGGTCTCGTTCAGCACCATGCCTTGCGTGAGCAGGTTGACGAAGGGCTCGTCGAACTTCACCAGGCCGAAGTCGCGCATGACCTTGGTCCAGAAGCGCGCGTACAGCAGGTGCATGACGGCGTGCTCGATGCCGCCGATGTACTGGTCCATCGGCATCCAGTAATCGTTGCGCGCGTCGACCATGGCGTCGTTCGAGCCCGGCGAGGTATAGCGCATGTAGTACCACGACGAATCGATGAACGTGTCCATCGTGTCGGTCTCGCGGCGCGCGGGCTTGCCGCACTTCGGGCAATCGCACTTCAGGAACGCTTCGTCCTTGTTCAGCGGGTTGCCGGTGCCGTCCGGGACCAGGTGCTCGGGCAGCACGACCGGCAAGTCTTTTTCCGGCACCGGGACCACGCCGCAGTCGCCGCAGTGGATCATCGGAATCGGCGTGCCCCAGTAGCGCTGGCGCGAGATGCCCCAGTCGCGCAGGCGGAAGGTGACCTTCTTGTCGCCCAGTTCCTGGGCCGCGAGGTCGCCCGAGACCGCGTTCACGGCGGCGGTGTAGTCCAGGCCGTCGTACTTGCCGGAGTTGATGGTACGGCCGGTTTCCTTGTCGCCATACCACTCCTGCCAGCCGTCGAGCGAGTATTCCTGGCCTTCGACGGCCACGACCTGCTTGATCGGCAGATCGTATTTCTTGGCGAATTCGAAGTCGCGCTCGTCGTGGCCCGGCACGCCCATCACGGCGCCGTCGCCATAGGTGATCAGGACGTAGTTGCCGACCCAGACCGGCACCTGCTCGCCGGTCACCGGGTGGGTGACGGACAGGCCGGTCGGCATGCCCTTCTTCTCCATCGTCGCCATGTCGGCTTCGATGACGGAACCGAGCTTGCATTCGGCGATGAAGGCCTGCAGTTCCGGATTGTTTTTCGCAGCGTGCTGGGCCAGCGCGTGTTCCGGCGCCACGGCGCAGAAGGTCACGCCCATGATGGTGTCGGCGCGGGTGGTGAAGACGTACAGCTTGCCGTCGTTGATCAGCTCACCGGCATCGTCCATGATCACGTGCGGGAAGGCGAAGCGCACACCGGTCGACTTGCCGATCCAGTTGGCCTGCATGATGCGCACGCGCTCCGGCCAGCCCGGCAGCTTGTTGTCGACAAAATCCAGCAGCTCGTCGGCGTACTCGGTGATGCGCACGTAGTACATCGGGATTTCGCGCTTTTCGATTGGCGCGCCCGAACGCCAGCCCTTGCCGTCGACGACCTGCTCGTTGGCCAGCACGGTCTGGTCGACCGGGTCCCAGTTCACGGTGCCGGTCTTCTGGTAGATGATGCCCTTCTCGAGCATCTTCAGGAACATCCACTGGTTCCACTTGTAGTATTCCGGCTTGCAGGCGGTCATTTCGCGCGACCAGTCGATGGCCAGGCCCATCGATTCCATCTGCCCGCGCATGTGGGCGATGTTCGAATAGGTCCACTCGGCCGGCGGCACGTTGTTCGCCATCGCCGCGTTCTCGGCCGGCATGCCAAAGGCGTCCCAGCCCATCGGCATCAGCACGTTGTAGCCGTTCATCCGCAGGTAGCGATACATCACGTCGTTGATCGTATAGTTGCGCACATGGCCCATGTGCAGCTTGCCGGATGGGTAAGGCAGCATCGAGCAGGCGTAGTATTTACCCTTCGGGAAACGCGGGTCGTTCTCGACGGCTTTGTAGGCGTCGATCGACTTCCAGTACGCCTGGGCGGCCTGTTCAACTTCGGCTGGACTATATTTATCTTGCATGATGTTCTGCGGAAGAAATTTTTGGAGGTGGAAAGCGGCTAACAAAGCCGTCAGGCCAAGGCGCGTCGTCGAAGACAGTACGCTAGTACGGCAAGACGATGCAACGCAGGCATGGCGGGTTTGTTAGGCGCTTTAACAGGACATTATACTGGTTCATCCTGCACTGCGGCGTAGTGCGGCGGCGCCTTCCCGCGAGAGTGATCAGTTACGCCTGATGCTTCATTTGGGTGCGGTGCAATGCGCGTAATCGGTATCGAACCAGCCTGACGGGCGGCAGCTTGAATCCAGCACCGCTTTGACCCGGGCCAGGCGCAAGGCGTAGGCGGTGGGTTCGCGCAGCGGGTGGTAAGTGTTCGGCGCCTTGATCATCGCGACCAGGCCGGCAGTTTCGGCGTCGCTTAACCGGACCAGCGGCTTGCCGGAATAAGCCTCAGCTGCTTGCACCAGACCGCGCACTTGGCGCCCCTCATGACGGCCCATGTAGACCGATTGCACATACATCGCCAGTTGCCGCTCCTTCGACAGGCGGGCGTCCAGCACCAGCGCCATGGTGTCGCGGCCGAAGTCGATGCGCTTGCAGCAGTCGAAGACGCGGCGGTAGAAGCGCTGCAGCAGGCCTTTCGTTCCATCCAGCTGCGGGCCTTCGAGGAAGAACTCGCGCGCCAGCGCCGAGGAAATCGTGGCCACGCCCTGCCCTTCGGCCAGGCTCAGGCCGTGGTGGGTGTAGAAGGTGGGGTCTTCGATGCGCAGCAGGATCTCGACCTGGCGCGGCGACAGCGCGGCTGGTGTGCTGTCTTGCGGCCAGCGCGCCAGCAGATCGTCGAAGGAAGCGGCGGCCCAGCCGGCGGCGATGGCGAGGTAGAGGACCAGCGCCGCCAGCAGCGCCAGCATGGCTTTGCCCAGGCGCTTCATGGCGACCTGGCCACGTCGGGATAGGCGCCCAGGGCCGCGATCTCGCGCAGGAAGTCTTGCTCGATGTAGCCGGGAATCTTGCCGAACTCACCCAGCACGCGGGCGCGGAATTCGTCGTGCTCGTGCCAGCGCTCGGCGGGCAGGCCGAAGTAGTTCACGGGATGAGCGGAGACGCGCGGTTCGGGCCAGTGGCGCGCCAGGGTCATCAGGTAGCGGCGCATGGCGCAGACCTTGCCGATGACCAGCAGGCTGTCGATGTGTTCCAGGCCGATTGTCTCGGCGACCCTGGCGCGGCCGAGGAGTACGTTTTCGCCGGTGTTGGTGGCGGCGGTTTCCAGGATCAGGATGGATGCGGGGACGCCGAGCTGGACCAGGCGTTCGGCGATGACCAGGGCTTCTGCCTGGGGATTGCCGCCGGTGGGGCCGCCCGAGACAAGCAGCTGGCGGAACATGCCGGCTTGCCAGAGGGCGTGGGTTTGGAGGCAGAATGCGTCGACGCCGTGGCGGGTGCCGAACAGGAAGCCCAGCGTGGAGGGCTGGGCCGGCAGGGGCGGCATGATGTAGTCGGCGATGCGCAGGAGGTCGTCGGCGGTCATGGCTATCCAGGCTGGTGGAGCTGCAGCTGCACTGTTATCGGTATGCTCGATCCGCGTGGGCTCAAGAGCCCACCCTACGGGTATTGTTCCGGGCCGTTTGCGGGCAAAAGGCGTATTGTTCCGGGCCGTTTGCAGGCAAAAGGCGGTATTGCTCCAGGCCGTTTGCGAGCAAAAGGCGGGAGGCAATGAAGGTGCTTCTTAGCGCAGCACCAGTTTCAGGGCCGGCTTTTCGCCGTAGTCTTCGTAGCGCTCGTTGATGCCGCCGACGCAGTAGGCGATTTCCTCGACCAGGTCGGGCAGGCGCGCCTGCAGGGCCGCGCCGTCGGTGATGACGATTTCCAGCACCTCGTTCGGCTTCAGCCTGAACTTGGTCATGTTCTCGTCGTCGCGCAGGTAGCTCAGGCAGTCGACCCAGGCGTCGATGGTGTCGGCGTAGGTTTCCGGGAAGCCGAAGGCGCGGCGGCTCTCCCCATGGAAGGCCGCTTCGTCGACGATCGCGGCGCCGTTCAGTTGGACGCTGGCCATGTCAGCCCTTCAGGCCCAGCACGTCCTGCATGTCGTACAGGCCGTTGGCTTTGCCGGCGATGAAGCGCGCGCCGCGCAGGGCGCCGTGGGCGTAGGTGACGCGGCTGCTGGATTTGTGGGTGATCTCGATGCGCTCGCCGGTGCCGGCGAACAGCACGGTGTGGTCGCCGACGATGTCGCCGCCGCGCACGGTGGCAAAGCCGATGGTCGACGGGTCGCGCTCGCCGGTCACGCCTTCGCGGCCATACACGGCGCAGTCCTTCAGGTCGCGGCCCAGGGCGTCGGCAATCACTTCGCCCATCTTCAGCGCGGTGCCGGACGGCGCGTCGACCTTGTGGCGGTGATGGGCTTCGATGATCTCGATGTCGTAGCCTTCGGCGAAGCTCTTGGCCGCCATTTCCAGCAGCTTGAGGGTGACGTTCACGCCCACGCTCATGTTCGGTGCGAACACGACCGATACCTTCTCGGCGGCGGCGCGGATCGCTTCCTTGCCGGCCTCGTCGAAACCGGTGGTGCCGATCACGACCTTGATGCCGTTGGCGGCGCAGTATTCCAGGTGCTTGAGGGTGCCTTCAGGACGGGTGAAGTCGATCAGGCAATCGGCGCCGGCCAGCGCGCGCTCGAATTCGGAGTGGATCACCACGCCGGTCAGCTGGCCCGAAAAGGCGCCGGCATCGCTGCCGATGAAGGGCGAGCCGGCGACGTCGAGGGCGCCGGACAGGGTGGCATCGGGCGCGGCGGCGATGGCCTCGATCAGCATGCGGCCCATGCGCCCGCTGGCGCCGGCAACCGCGATTTTCAATTGCGTCATGACGTACTGTTACTGGATGTTGGAATTGGTCGGCGACGCGGGCGTCACCGGGGCCACGGCGCGGGTCGGCGCGTTTTTCTTCGGGAACTTGCTCGGGCCGGCGATGCGGTCGATGTACTCGCGCTCGGTCGGCAGATTGCCGCCGTCGAAACGCTCGACGACATTGTCCTTGAAGTAGACGGTCACGCGGCTGGTGGTCAGCTCGCCGTCACCGCGCGCCAGGTAGAAGGGGAAATCCCAGCGGTCGGCGTGGAACATGTCGGCGATCATCGGCGAGCCGAGCAGGAAGCGCACCTGGTCGCGGGTCTGGCCCGGCTTCAGCTGGGCCAGCATTTCCTGCGATACGAAGTTGCCCTGCTGAATGTCTGGACGGTAGGGCGAAAAGACCCAGAGGAATTTTTGCAGCTTGCTCACCTGGGTCGTTTGTGCGCCGGCATTTGCCAGGGCGGCCGCCTTGTCGGCGTCGGCTGCTACGGCTGTCGCGTCGGTGCTTGCCGGTGCAGCAGGCCGGGTCTGGTTACGCCAGGATGCGCAGCCGGACAGCAACAGCGTGCATGCGAGGCCCGCGGCGAGCGCAGCCCGGACCTTAAAACTGTGAACAACGGCATCGGTGACACGCATAAGTAACCTCAAAACGTTTAAGCGGGAGCTTCCAAAACGCTATATCATAAAGCACTCCGCCCATCTACGAGTAACAAACATGAGTAACAAACCCACCGACCTGAAGGCGAGCGGCCTGAAGGCTACCCTGCCACGCCTCAAGATCCTGGAAATCTTCCAGAACAGCGAAGTGCGGCACCTGACGGCGGAAGACGTCTACAAGATCCTGCTGGCCGACAACATGGATGTCGGCCTGGCGACGGTGTACCGCGTCCTGACCCAGTTCGAGCAGGCCGGCCTGCTGAACCGCAACCACTTCGAAACCGGCAAGGCCATCTACGAGCTGAACGCCGGCTCGCACCACGACCACCTGGTCTGCCTCGATTGCGGCCATGTCGAGGAATTCTTCGACGAGGAAATCGAATCGCGCCAGAACAAGATCGCCGTCGAACGCGGCTTCAAGATCGCCGAGCACGCGCTGGCCATCTATGGCAATTGCATCAAGACGGCCTGCCCTCACCGCGGGAACAATTGATCGCGAAATTGCGATAGCAACAACAAGAAACGGCGCCGCGGCGCCGTTTTTTTACCGTAGATCTTTTTACGCCGTTTTACACCTGTCAGGAATGGCTCAGCGCATTCGACAGCAACTTGGCCGTGATGTCGACGATCGGGATCACGCGCTCGTAGGCCATGCGCGTGGGCCCGATCACGCCCAGGGTGCCGACGATCTTGCCATTCACCTCGTAGGGTGCGGTGACCACGCTCATTTCGTCCATCGGCACCAGCTTCGATTCGCCGCCGATGAAGATCTGCACGCCGCCGGCGCGGCTGGAAACATCAAGTAGCTGCATCAGGCCGGTCTTCTGCTCGAACATCTCGAACATCTGGCGCAGCGAGCTCATGTTCGACGACAAATCCGACACCGACAGCAGGTTGCGCTCGCCGGCGATGACCATGTCCTCGCCTTCGGCCATGGCTTCGCTGCCGGCCTCCACCGCCACCTGCATCAGGCCGCCGATGTCCTCGCGCAGCTGGCGCAGTTCGCCGGTGAGGCGGGTGCGTACCTCGTCGAACGAGAGGCCGGCGAAGTTCTGGTTCAGGTAATTGGCCGACTGCACCAGCTGGGCCGGCGTGTAGTCGGCCTCGGTGAGCAGCAGGCGGTTCTGGACGTCGCCGCGCGGGTCGACGATGACGAGCAGGATGCGCTTTTCCGACAGGCGCAGGAATTCGATCTGCTGGAACACCGACTCGCGGCGCGGGCTCTGCACCACGCCGGCGAATTGCGTCAGCGAGGACAGCATCTGCGCCGCGTTGGCGATGACCTTCTGCGGCTGGTGGGCGCTCAGGCACATGCGCTCGGTGTCGACGCCGCCCTCGCCCAGCTGCTGCACGGTGAGCAGGGTATCGACGAACAGGCGGTAGCCACGCGGCGTGGGCACGCGCCCGGCCGAGGTATGGGGACTGGCGACATAGCCCATCTCTTCGAGGTCGGCCATGATGTTGCGGATCGTGGCCGGCGACACGTCCAGGCCCGAGATCTTCGACAGCGCGCGCGACCCGACCGGCTGGCCGTCGGCGATGTAGCGCTCGACCAGGGCTTTCAGCAGGGTTTGGGCACGGGTATCAAGTTGCATAAGGCAGAGGCAAGGGCAGAAGCGAAAGCGGAAGAGGATCGGAAGCGATGCGCTTCCATTATGCACCTTTGGCAGGCGGCTGTGCAGTTGGCCGCGCAGTCAGGCGCGCAGTCAGCCAAGCAGTCAGCCAAATTCGTGTCTGAGCCAGGCCAGCAGTTCGTCGAAGTTCGCCACGATCGCGTCCGGCTGTACGCCCTCTTCCAGGTGGCGGCGGCTGGCGGTGCGGTTCATCCACACGCCGCGCAGCCCGGCACGCTGGGCGCCCTGCACGTCCAGGATCAGATCGTCGCCCACGTACACCGCTTCCTGCGGGGCCACGCCGAGCGCGGCGCAGGCGGCATGGAAGATCGCCGGGTCCGGCTTGGCGCGGCCGAACTGCGGGGCCGACACCGAAGCCTGGAAATGGTGGGCCAGGCCGATGGTCTGCAAATCGGCATTGCCGTTGGTGACCGAGCCGAGCAGCACCCGGCTCTTCAGGCGCAGCAGGCCCGGCAGCACGTCGTCGTAGGGCGTCACGGCGTTGCGGGCCGCGAAGAACTCGACCATCGCCAGTTCCACCTTGGCCGTGTCTTCTCCCGCCTGCTCGAACGCGGCGAGCAGCCCGGCGCGGCGCAGGGCGCCCAGGTCGAGCTGGAATTCGGGGCGGCTGGCCAGCAGTTCCAGGCGCGCCTGGCGCAGGCTGTCGATGGTGAAGCGCTGGACCACGCGCGGGGCGTTGCTGGACAGCCAGGCGAACAGGGTCTGTTCGGCCTGCAGGATCACGGGAGCGATCGGCCACAGGGTGTCGTCCAGGTCGAACAGGACGGCGCGCGGCCAGGGCCGGCGCGCAGGCGTCGTGGCGGGCTGCGGGTCGGGATTCAAATCAGGCTTCAATTCGGGCTTCAAGGCGGCATCGGGGCGAAAAGAGGGTGAGCCGAGCATAGCGAGGCCGGCCGCGAAATGCAAACGCGCGCCGTGCGCGGCCCCGTCGTTACACCGTGATACAAACGGCGATGAGCCCGGGCCTTGTCAAATGCTCTAAAATGATGGGCAAACTTCCAGCTTCGACGCGGCACGGACGCCGTCGCGCGTCTTGTCCAGTTCCCTTTTATTTGGAGAAATTATGATTCGTTCCCCCCTGCGTGCCGGTGTCGCGCTGGCTTGCGCGTTGAGCCTGTCCGCCTGCGGCGGCGGCGACGGTGAGTTCTACCTGGGCGGTAGCATTCTCAACAACACGGCGGAAGGCCTGATTGTCACGAATAACGGCGGCTCCGACTATGCAGTGCCCGCCGGCGCCACCACCTTCTACTTCCCCGAGCTGGTCGATGCCGATTCCTCGTACCGGGTCGAGGTCAAACAGGCACCCAAGAATGCCGAGAAGTGCGAGGTCATTTCGCCGACCGGCGTCGGCCGCGCCACCTTCAACATCAACACGATCGAGATCGTCTGCACGCTGAAGTCGAAGCCCCTGAACGTCAACGTGAGCGGCCTGCGCAGCGGCACCCTGGTCCTGGTCAACGGCTCGGTACGCAAGGATGTCACGGCCAACGGCAGCTTCGAGATGCTGAGGGCCGGCTGGGGCCAGCCTTACGGCGTGACCGTGTACGAGCAGCCGAGCGGCCAGACTTGTACCGTCCAGAACGGTGTCGGCACGGTGCCGAGCGCCGACGAACCGAAAACGATCGACGTCAGCGTGACTTGCGCCTGACGGCTTAACGCATTCCAGGAGATGAATTTGAAGAACACTGTGTTGGCCCGCGCGGGCCTGGCGCTGGTCATGGCCGCGGCCCTGGCTTCCTGCGGTGGCGGCGGCTCGAAGTACACCATCGGCGGCGTCGTCTACGGGCTGCAGTATGGTCCGCTGGTACTCACCACGAACGGCATGGAGGCATCCGTCCAGCCGAACCCGGCCAATACGGCCGCCGAGGTCAAGGAGGTGACGTATACCTTCCCGGAAAAGCTCGAGTATGGCGATGTGTATGACGTCATCATCAAGCAGGTCACCGATGCGTCCGGCAACGTGACCATCCAGCAGCCGCCGCACCAGATTTGCGGACCGGCCAGCAACAGCCGCACCAGCGACACGGCGGGGCGCCTGTCGGTCATCAGCGCCGACTTCGTCTGCCAGCTGGTGGCGCCGACCATCGGCGGCAAGGTCAAGGGCCTGGGCGCCGGCACCCTGGTGCTGAACAACGGCAGCGACAGTCTGGTGTCGATTCCTGCGCCGACCCCGGCCGCGACGCCGCCGGCCGACATCGCCTACGTTTTCCCGGTGGCGGTCACCTACGGCAAGACCTACGGCGTGACGGTCCAGACCAATCCCGCGGGCTATACCTGCACCGTCGCCAATGCCACCGGCACGATGCGCGACGACCCGGTCTCGAACATCGACGTTACCTGCGTCGCCAACCCGACCTGAGACAGATATAGGCTGCGCTGATGACGATCATTCCAAAAGAAAATTGGATTTATATGTTGTAGCGCAGCATAATCCTACCTGTCTCCTCCAACTCTCCTCAGAAAAGAATTGGATTTAAGCCCACCCGCAATGGTGGGCTTTTTTTTGCCCCAGCCGCTCAACCGAGCTTGGTAACCGGCACCAGGCGCTTGCCGCTGACCTTCACGATGGCCATCTTGCCGGTGCTCACCGCCACCATCGATTCCGCGCGCACTTGCGCCTTGTAGCTCTCGGCACTGGCGTAGGTGCTGACACCGACCAGCAGTGCGGCGACGACGAAGATCGATTCCATGTGTTTGAGGACGTTCATTTCAGGCTCCCTTCGGTTGAGTGGCTGGCCCTTGGCGTTTGCGTTCGGGCTTTCGATGGGAGTACTTTAGCAAGCACCCTCCCCCGCTTCCATCGGCCTGCGACGAACTGCAAAAAGCGGGCGCCGAAGCGCGCCAGGCGGCGATGTAAGGTGTAGCGGCGCGCGTTTGTGCAGCGCCGCAAGCAAGCTGGTACAGGGAACGGCGAGAAGAGACCGCGGCGGCCGCGCGGGCCGCCGGGAAGAAGCTTATTGCACCGGCTTGAGGATGTTCGCCAGCGCCACGTACTGTTCGAGCGACACCGTCTCCGGACGCACGCCGGGATCGATGCCGGCGTCCAGCAGCTGCTGTTCGGTAAACATGCCGGCCACGCAGTTGCGGATCACCTTGCGGCGCTGCGAGAAGGCTTTCTGCACCACCGCTTCCAGGGTCGGGCCGTCGGCCGGCAACGGGCGCCGGGTCGGCACCATGCGCACGATGGCCGAGTCGACCTGGGGCGGCGGATCGAAGGCGGTGGGCGGCACGATGAACATCAGCGCCATGTCGTAGCGCCATTGCAGCATCACCGACAGGCGGCCATAGGCCTTGGTGCCCGGCTCGGCCACCATGCGCTCGACCACTTCCTTTTGCAGCATGAAGTGCTGGTCCTCGACCAGGTGGGCGAACTCGGCCAGGTGGAACAGCAGCGGGCTGGAGATGTTATACGGCAGGTTGCCGACCACGCGCAGCTTCTGCCCTTCCGGCACCGGGATGCTGCCGAAGTCGAACTTCAATGCGTCGCCGGCGTGGATCGTCAGCTTTTCGCGCGGGTAGGCCTTTTCCAGGCGCGCCACCAGGTCGCGGTCGAGTTCGACCACGTGCATGTGGTCGAGCTCCTTCAGCAGCAGCGCCGTCATCGCCGCCAGGCCCGGTCCGATCTCGACCATCGCCTCGCCGCGGCGCGGGCCGATGGCGTCGATGATGTTCCCCAGGACGTGGTTATCGGTCAGGAAGTTCTGGCCGAAGCGCTTGCGTGCTACGTGTTTCATTGGTGCTTTCGTTTAGTGTGATGCGGCGCGGCTGGCCGCGACCATGGCGGCGGCGGCGCGGATCGCTTCTTCCATGCTGCCGCAGTCGGCATGGCCCAGGCCTTGCGCCGCCAGGTCGAGCGCGGTGCCGTGGTCGACCGAGGTGCGGATCAGGGGCAGGCCGAGGGTGACGTTGATGCCGCGCCCGAAGGTGGCATGCTTCAGGACCGGCAAGCCCTGGTCGTGGTACATGGCCAGCACGCAGTCGGCGTCGCGCAGGTACTTGGGCTGGAACAGGGTGTCGGCCGGATACGGTCCGCGCGCGTCGATGCCGCGCGCCTGCGCCGCCGCCAGGCTTGGCGCGATGACCTCGATTTCCTCGCGTCCCAGGTAGCCGTTTTCCCCGGCATGCGGGTTCAGGCCGGTGACCAGGATGCGCGGCGCGGCGATGCCGAATTTCGTCTTCAGGTCGCGCTGCAGGATATCGAGCACGCGCCCCAGGCCTTCTTGCGTGATCGCGCCCGGCACCTCCTTCAGCGGCAGGTGGGTGGTGGCCAGCGCCACGCGCAGGTAGGGTTGATCGTTCCCTGGCTGCCCGGCCAGCATCATCACCACCTGCGGCGTACCGGTCTTCTCGGCCAGGTATTCGGTGTGGCCGGAAAAGGCGACGCCGGCGTCGTTGATGGTACTTTTTTGCAGCGGCGCGGTGACGATGGCGTCGAACCACCCTGCCCCCACGCCTTCGATCGCGAGGTCGAGCGTGGCCAGCACCGCGCGGCCGTTCTCACGGTCGAGCAGGCCGGGCGTGACGTGGGCCGCGAGCGGCACGTCGACC
Source organism: Massilia sp. BAP21 (assembly GCF_057801335.1). Lineage (NCBI taxonomy): Bacteria > Pseudomonadati > Pseudomonadota > Betaproteobacteria > Burkholderiales > Oxalobacteraceae > Massilia > Massilia sp. BAP21. The sequence continues at coordinate 2,390,446 of NZ_CM173596.1, read as the reverse complement.
ACGGCAAGGCGGTCCTTGCCGAAATGCGGCAGGCCGCCGTTGCGCAGCGCCTGCGTGGACAGGGCCGAGAGGCGGATCGCCGGGTCGATCAGGCTGGCCGTGAGCGCGAGGAAAGCGGCGTCGCCCACCAGCACGCAGTTGGCCTGCTCGCGCAGCGCCCAGGCGGCGCGGATCGCGATCTCGGGGCCGATGCCGGCCGGCTCGCCGACCGTGAGCGCCAGGGCCGGACGTGCTGCCTGCATCGTCATGGCCTCAGCCTTCCTCGCGGTACTCGACGTAGGCGCGGTCGCGCACTTCGCGCGCCCAGTCCTCGAACGCTTCGCCGAGTTTACGCTCGCGGATCACCTGGCGCGCACGGTTGCGCTCCTTCTGCGCGGTCACGTCTTCGCTCTTGCGCTCGAGGACCTGGATCAGGTGGAAGCCGAACGGGGTCTCGACCACGCCGGACAGTTCGTTGGGCTTCAATGCCGCCATTGCGGTTTCGAATTCCGGCATCACGTCGCCCGGGTACAGCCAGCCCAGGTCGCCGCCCTTGGATACCGAGCCGTTGTCCTGCGAGTTCTGGCGCGCCATGTCCTCGAAGGTGGCGGCCTTGCTCTCGATCTTGGCCCTGATTTCCTCGAGCTTGCGCTTGACCTCGGCCACCGGCATGGTCGGCGTCGCCTTCATGAGGATGTGGCGCGCGCGGGTCTGCTCGACTACCGCCTGTTCCTGCGCGGCGGCGCTGGCCAGGCTGCGCTTGTCGACCAGCTTCAGGATGTAGAAGCCGACGTTGGTCTTGATGACCGGGGTCACCTGGCCGGCGCTCAGCTTGCGCAGTTCGTTGGTGAAGATCGGCGGCAGGCGGTCGGCCTCGCGCCAGCCGATCGCGCCGCCCTTCAGGGCGTCGCCGGCGTCGGAATAGGTGGCGGCGACCTTGGCGAAGTCGGCGCCGGTGCGCAGCTGGCGCATCACCTCGTCGGCGCGGGCGCGGCGCGCGGCGATCTGCTCGGGCGTGGCGTTGGCCGGGATGCCGACCAGGATCTGGGCGATGTCGACCTCGATACGGTCGGCGGCGGCGGCCTTTTCGGCGGCCAGGAAGGTGTCGACCTCGGCATCCGACACCTGGATCTTGCTGTCGACCTCGTGCTCGCGCAGGCGCTGCATCATGATCTCGTTGCGGATCTCTTCGCGGAAGGCGGCAAAGGCCATGCCCTCTTTTTCCATCTGGTTGCGCATGTCCTGGACCGACAGCTTCTGGTCCTGGGCGATACGGCCGATGGCGGCGTCGAGCATGCGGTCGTCGACGCGCACGCCCATTTCCTTGGCCAGCTGGACCTGGGCGCGTTCGACGATCATCGCCTCGATCACCTGGCGCTCGAGGTCGGCCTGCGGCGGCAGTTGGGCGTTCTGGGCGCGCATGCGCTGGACGATCTGGGCCACGCGGTTGGCGACTTCGTTGCGGGTGATGACCTCGTCGTTGACGACCACGCGGATGGCGTCGACGACGTTGGCGTTGCTGGATGCCGGCGGCAGGAAGCCGCTGCCCGGAGTGGCCGGCGCGGTGGAGGAGGAAGAAGCGCTCGCTCCGGCAGTGCCTTGGGCACTGCCTGTGCTCGCCGGAGTTGCCTGGCCAAGGGCCGTGCCGGCCGTGAGCGCGCACAGCAGCGCCGCTGCGAGCTTAAGTTGATGCAAACGGGTAGTACGCATAATCTGGGAAGCACTCATTCAGGTCAAAAATCATCCATGGTCCCGGTCAGCGGCGGCCCACGTTGGTGTTCAGCCGGGTATAGCCGGGAATACTCTTGTAAAACGAGTCGAGCGGGTTGCCCATGCCGAAGCCCGACAGGCCGTTCAGCTCGAGCTGGAAGAACACCGGCGTCGAGGTCGACTGGGCTGCCGTCACGAAGCGCTGCGCACCCATCCGGAACACCCAGCAGTCGGCCTTGTATTCGAGGCCGACCAGGCCTTCGAGCACCTTGTGGTCCTGCAGCGAATAGCTGACGCGGCCGACGCCGAACCAGCGCGTCGACAGCGGCCACTGGGCCGAGATGTCGGCATTCCGGAAGCTGTCGCGCACGTAGCGGTACTCGGCGTTGAGCACCTTCAGCATGCCCGGGCTCCAGCGCAGGCCATAGTTGCGGCTGTACACGCTCGAACTCGTCGCATCGTATTGTACGCTGGCGTCGACGTTCAGGCTCTCGACGATGCGGCCCGACGCCGCCAGCAGCAGGTCGGAGCGGTCCTTGCGGTCCTGGGTCGGCCGGCCCGGCATCTGCACGCGCGGCTCGGTGAAATAGAAGCGCTGGCCGAAGGCCAGGCGCAGGCGCTCGGCGCCGCTGCCCTCGATGTAGCGCGACACCAGGGCCGCGGTCAGCTGGTTGGCGTCGGACACGCGGTCGTTGCCGACGAAGCGGTTCTCGCTGAACAGCTGGGCGTAGCTGAAGCCGGCCTCGCCGGTGTCGAAGATCGGGAAGTCGTCCTGGTCCTTGTACGGCGTGCGCACGTAGAACAGGCGCGGCTCCAGGGTCTGGGTGGCGGCGGTGCCGAGCAGCGTCGTCTCGCGCTCGAACACCATGCCGGCGTCGAGCGAGAACGTCGGCAGCACGCGCGAGAGCTTGGTATCGCGCCCGGCATTGGCGGCGCTGCTGTCCATGTCGTACTTGCTCGCATGGAGCATCAGCTTCGGCGTGATGTAGTAGCCCGGACGCACCCAGGGATAGCTCACCTGCGACAGCACCGTCGCGCGGTTGCCGCTGTCCCAGGTCGAATGCGTGAAACGGGTCGCCTCGGCATCGACCGCCCAGTCGAAGCCGTTGACGTCGAAGCGACCGGTATGGAAGTTAACCTGCGGCATGCGCGCATACGGACGCGAAATCGTCAGCGACGGATTCGTCACCGCCGCCGGTTCCTGCAGCACCTGGAAGTTCTGGGCGCGCACGGTCAGGTTCCAGAATTCGGTGTTATAGGCGGTGGACACTTCGCGCAACAGCTGGCGCTCGGCACTGACCGAGACCGAACGCGAGAAGTCGCTCAGGTACTGGTCGTCGGACGCGCCGTGCAGGTTCCAGCCGAAGGTCCACTGCGGGCTGAGCTGCTGGTTGTGTAGCGAATCGACCAGCCAGCGGTCGGTCTTGGTGATGCGGTCGTTGCGCAGGTACTCGAAGTGGGTTTCGCCGCTGTAGGGGCCGCGGCCCGTGGTGCCGAGATAGCGTCCGGTCGCGCCCAGCTGCAGGCCGCGGTCGAACATCATGCGCGGGAACACCGTCAGATCGCGGTTCGGTGCGATATTGAAGTAATACGGCACCATGATCTCGGTCTTGCCCTTCGAGCCGGCGCCGATCGAAGGCGGCAGCCAGCCCGAGCGGCGCGCGCCCGACAGCGAGAACGACAGCGCGGGCGTGCCGAGGATGGGCACGTCCTTGAAATACACGATGGTCTTGCCGGCGACGCCGACGTCGCGCCCCGAATCCAGGCGCAGCGTGCTCGACTTCAGGTACCAGTCGGGGTTCGTGCCCTGGCAGGTGCTATAGGTGCCGTCGACCACGAGGGCCTGGTCTTCGCCGAGGAAGTCGATGCGGTCGGCACGGCCCTGGGCATTGTTCAGCTGCAGCTGGTATTCCGGATTCAGGAACCAGCCGCGCCCGGTCTCCAGGTTCAGCTGCAGCGAGTCGCCCTGGTAGCGGTCGCCGAAGCGCCACAGATTCACGTTGCCGTTGGCCGTGACCTCGTCTTCGACCAGGCGGTAACAGGCCGTGTCGGCCGTCATCTTCGTCTGGCCGCGCGTGATCTCGACGTCGCGGTTCAGGTTGATCTCACGGTCGGGACGGCCGCCGATCTCCTCGGCGCGTACAGTGACGGGAAGATCGTTTTCGTCTGCACGGGGCGTGGCCGGCGCGGTTTGCGCATGCAAGGGCCCCGAGGCCATGGTAACGAGCGCGGAAAAGGCAACTGCCTGCCGCGGCGGGAATGGTAGGGCCGTAAACCAGCTCATGGAATCCTGGGCTGCACCATAAAGGGCGATTTTTTAGATTGAATCCCTTATTATATGGGAATTAGTTCACTCAACCGGTTTCCCCTGGACGCTTCATGTCTTCTTTGTATCAAAACACCCCCACTTCCTCCGAGCAGGACGCGCGCCTCGTACTGCTGACCGAATGGCTGGGCTCGCTGAACCTGGTGGAAACCGGTTCGCGCCGCCCGGCGTCGACCGATGCCAGCTTCCGCCGCTACTTCCGTCTCGATGTGGCGCCTGCGCTACGCGACAAGTTGGGCGACACCCTGATCGCCATGGATGCGCCGCCCGAGCGCGAGAACGTCCCGGCCTTCATCCACGTCCAGGGCCTGCTGCAGGAAGCCGGCGTCACCGTGCCGAACATCGTCGCGCGCGACGTCGAACGCGGTTTCCTGCTGCTGTCCGACCTCGGCACCACCACCTACCTGCAGCGCCTCGACCCGGACAATTCGGCCTTCATGTATTCGGATGCGGTCGACGCCCTGATCAAGTTCCAGCTGCACAGCCAGCCCGGCGTGCTGCCGGAATTCGACCGCGCCTTCGTGCTGCGCGAAATGAATTTGTTCCCCGAGTGGTACCTGGGGCGCCACCTGGGCGTCACCCTCTCCGAGGCGCAGCAGGCCCAGCTGGATAAAGTCTTCGAGACCATCACCTCCAACGTGCTGGCCCAGCAGCAGGTCTTCATGCACCGCGATTTCCATTCGCGTAACCTGATGTTCCTCGACGCCGGCAACCCGGGCGTGCTCGACTTCCAGGACGCCGTGTACGGCCCGGTCACCTACGACCTGGCCTCGCTGCTGCGCGACGCCTACATCCAGTGGGACGAAGAGATCGTGCTCGACTGGGTCGTGCGCTACTGGCAAAGCGCCAAGCAGGTGGGCCTGCCGGTGAACCCGGACATCGACGCCTTCTACCGCGACTTCGAGTTCATGGCCCTGCAGCGCCACCTGAAGATCCTGGGCATCTTCTGCCGCCTGAACTACCGCGACAACAAGGCCATCTACATGGGCGACCTGCCGACCGTGCTCGACTACGTGCGCAAGACCGCCAACCGCTACACCGAACTCAAGCCCCTGCTGCGCCTGCTCGACAGCGTCGACGCCTTCGGCGACGGCAAGGCGCCGCAAGTCGGCTACACCTTCTGAGCGCACCGGGAACTGTTATGAAAGCCATGATCTTCGCCGCCGGCCGCGGCGAGCGCATGCGTCCGCTGACGGACACCTGCCCGAAACCCCTGCTCAAGGTGCGCGGCCGTCCGCTCATCGTCTGGCACGTGCTGAACCTGGTGCGCGCCGGAATCACGGACATCGTCATCAACCACGCCCACCTCGGCCACATGATCGAGGACGAGCTGGGCGACGGTAGCAAGTACGGCGCGCGCATCGTGTATTCGCACGAGCCGAAGGCGCTGGAAACGGCCGGCGGTATCGCGAATGCGCGCCACCTGCTGGGCGAGGAACCCTTCCTCGCCATCTCCGGCGACATCTACGCGCCCTACTTCGATTTCTCGCAGGTGCTCGACGCCCTGCCCGAGCGCGACATGCTGGGGCAGCCGATTCCCGTCGAAAAACGCGACATCGCCTGGCTCTACCTGACGCCGAACCCCTGGCACAACCCGGAAGGCGACTTCGGGCTGAACATGTACTCGCTGACCAACGACGGCAACCCGAAGTGGAACTTCGCGAACATCGGCGTCTACCGGCCCGAGATGTTCGACGGGATCGCCCCGGGCGAAGTCATGCGCATCGGCCCGCTGATGCGCACCTTCATCGAGCAGGGACGCATCGGCGGCGAAATCTACAACGGCCCCTGGGTGAATGTCGGCACGGTCGAACAGCTCGAGGAGCTGAATGCGCCGCTGGCGAAAAAGGCCGGCGCGTGAATCCCTACGCCGCACGCCGCGCCCGCCTGGCCCTGGCCATGGAGCCGGGCGCGGTGGCGGTGCTGGCCACCGCGCCGGAAGCGCTGCGCAACGCCGACAGCGAGTATCCCTACCGCCACGACAGCTATTTCTATTACCTGAGCGGGTTCACCGAACCGGAAAGCGTGCTGGTGCTGGTGGCGGCGCGCGGCGAGCTGCCTGCGCGTTCCATCCTGTTCTGCCGCGAGAAGAACGTCGAGCGCGAGACCTGGGAAGGTTTTCGATACGGCCCGGCCGCGGCGCGCGAGGCCTTCGGCTTCGACGAGGCGTTTCCGATAGCCGAACTCGATGCCCAGATGGCAAGGCTGCTGGCCGACGTGCCGGCCGTGTACTACGCGAACGCGCGCGATGCCGCCTTTGACGCGCAAGTGGCCGGCTGGCTGAAGGCAGTGCGTGGGCAATCGCGCAGTGGCGTCGTGGCGCCGGCCCGTATCCAGCACCTGCTGCCCCTGCTCGACGAGATGCGTTTATTGAAGGACGCGAGCGAACAGGCGCTGATGGAAAAATCGGCGCAGATCGCCGGCGCCGCCCACCTGCGCGCCATGCGTGCCGCCAGGGCCGGCATGTTCGAGTACGAAATCGAAGCCGAGCTGCTCTACGAATTTCGCAGGAGCGGCGCCCAGTTCCCGGCCTATACGCCCATCGTCGCCAGTGGCGCGAATGCCTGCATCCTGCACTACAACGCCAACAATGCGCGGACGCGCGACGGCGACCTGGTGCTGATCGACGCCGGCTGCGAATTCGACAGCTACGCCTCCGACATCACGCGCACCTTCCCGGTGAATGGCGTGTTCAGCGCGCCGCAGCGGCAGCTGTACGAACTGGTGCTGCGCGCCCAGGATGCGGCGCTGGCCGCGATCCACCCGGGCCGGCCCTATAGCGATTTCCACGAGGCCGCCGTGCAGGTGCTGGTCGAGGGCATGCTCGATTTCGGACTGCTCGACCGGGCCAAATACGGCAGCGTCGAGAACGTGCTGGCCGAACGCGCGCATGCGCAGTTCTACATGCACGGCACCGGTCACTGGCTGGGCCTGGACGTGCACGACGCCGGCGCCTACCGCGACCTGGCCGCCGAAGGCAAGCCTTCGCGCGCGCTGATGCCGGGCATGGCGCTGACGGTGGAGCCGGGCATCTACGTGCGCCCGGCGCCCGGCGTGCCCGAGCAGTTCTGGAACATCGGCATCCGCATCGAGGACAACGTGATCGTGGGCGAAGCCGGTCCACAGGTAATATCGGGGGCGGCGCCGAAGACGGTGGCCGACATTGAAGCTGCGATGCGCGAAGCCCTGATGGGAGGACAATGATGGAACAGCACCAGGATCATTATGACGTGGCGATCTGCGGCGCCGGCCCGGTGGGCCTGGCCCTGGCCGCCCTGCTGGCGCGGCGCGGCATCGCCGGCAAGCGCATCGTCCTGATCGACGCGCGCGCGCTCGGCCAGTCGATTTCCGACCCGCGCTCGATAGCGCTGGCCTGGGGCAGCCGCATGCTGCTGGAAGAAGTCGGCGCCTGGCCCTTCCCTTCTACCCCCATCCACAGCATCCACGTCTCGCGCCGCGGCCACCTGGGCCGCAGCCTGATGGACCGCGCCGAGCACAGGCTCGATGCGCTGGGTTACGTGACCCGCTACGGCGAGGTGGTCGATGCGCTGGCGCGCGCGGTGGATGCCGCCGGCGTCGAGGTGATCCGCCCGGCGCGCGTGGCCTCGCTGGCCGAAGACGGCGGCCAGGTCACCCTGGCGCTGGACGATGGCCGCACCCTCACGGCCCAGGTGGCGGTGGGCGCCGAGGGCGGCGTGTTCGGCCAGCAGGAAGACAAGAAGCAGACGCGCGACTATGGCCAGCATGCCGTGATCGCGCGCGTGGCTGCCAGCAGCCCGATCCCGCACCGCGCCTTCGAGCGCTTCACCGACGAAGGGCCGCTGGCCCTGCTGCCGCAGGAAGGCGCGGATGGCTTGCAGTACGCGCTGGTCTGGTGCGTGCAGCCGGAGCGTGCTGCTTCCTTGCAGGCGATGGAAGAGAGCCGCTTCCTGGCCGAACTGGGCGAAGCCTTCGGCGGGCGCCTGGGGCGCTTCACGAAAGTGTCGGCGCGCCTTGCGTATCCGCTCGGCCTGAATGCGGAGGCCCACGCCACCACGCGCACGGTCGCCATCGGCAATGCGGCGCAGACCCTGCACCCGGTGGCCGGCCAGGGCCTGAACCTGGGCCTGCGCGACGCCGCCGTGCTGGCGCGCCTGCTGGCACGCTGCCCGGGGCCGGAAGCCATCGGCCGCTTCCTCGACGAACGCGCGCAGGACCGCAAGCTCACCATCGCCCTCACCGACACCATGGCGCGCGCCTTTGTCGGCAGCGGTCCGCTGCAATCGGTGCTCGGGCTGGGGCTGGCGACGCTCGATGCGGTGAAGCCGGCGCGCACGCTGCTGGCCGACGTCATGATGTATGGGCGGCGCGGCGGGTCGTCGTTTTTGCCGCATCGGCAGAACTGAGGCTGCCGGGTTTCGTAGGGTGGGCACTTGTGCCCACGCGGTCTCATCGCATGCGCCTATGTGCCATTTGCAATTAATGGAATGCCAGCATGGTGGCATTTACAAAAGCCGCATTTACATAAAAGGTGAGACAGCGTGGGCACAGGTGCCTTGCGCGGCCCGGCCCACCCTACAAAAACTCCGCCAATCGGTGTGCGTCAATTTTTCTTGACACTCATTTATGTGTCAACTAATCTTGACGCACCATTCATCCACGGAGGACACGATGCCCACCGCAACGCCCACCCAGCCCGCCCCCCTCTCTCCCGAACGGCGCGCCAGCCTGCAGCAGTCCATCGAAGCCGCCGTCGTCGCCCACGCCGGCCTGGTTGACACGCCTGACGCCGAAGCCGACAACGCCCTGCGCCTCTTGGCAGCCAGCAGCGCCGGCCTGCAGATCTGCGAGGGCCTGCGCAGGGAAGCGGCCGGCAAGGCGCGCCAGGCTGGCCGCTCCTGGGCCGAACTCGGCGCCCTGATGGGCATGACCCGCCAGGCGGCGCAGCAGCGCTTCACACCGACGGACAGCAAGGAATGGTTCGTCAAGGAGTGGCTCGCCAATTGGGAGGGCAGCGAGATCAAGGTGCGCAACTCGTGGAACGATGGCCTGAAGCTCTTCGTCGACGGCGAGCAGGTCGCCGAAACCCGCCAGCTGTTCGCCCTCGACAAGACCCGCCCCGTGGCGGCGGCGACCATCGCACGCCCGGATGGCAAATCGTATTTCGTCGAGGTCTACGCCTACGCACTGCTCTCGGTCAGCGTCAAGATCGTGGTCGACGGCAAGCAGATCGCCGGCGAAGTCTTCTAGCCCTACTCCACCGCCTTCACCATCGACTCGATCACCTTCTTGGCATCGCCGAACACCATCATGGTGTTCGGCATGTAGAACAGATCGTTGTCCAGGCCCGCATAGCCCGAAGCCATCGAGCGCTTGTTGACGATGATGCTCTTGGCGCGGTACGCCTCCAGGATCGGCATGCCGGCGATCGGCGATTTCGGGTCCTTCGCCGCCGGGTTCACCACGTCGTTCGCGCCCAGCACCAGCACCACGTCGGTCTGGCCGAATTCGCCGTTGATGTCTTCCATCTCGGCCACCTGGTCGTAGGGCACCTCGGCCTCGGCCAGCAGCACGTTCATGTGGCCAGGCATGCGTCCGGCCACCGGGTGGATCGCATAGCGTACCGTCACGCCGTGCTCGGTGAGTTTGTCCACCAGTTCCTTCACCGAGTGCTGGGCGCGCGCCACCGCCAGGCCGTAGCCGGGCACGATGATCACCGATTCGGCGTTCTGCAGGATGAAGGCGGCATCCTCGGCCGAGCCGGACTTCACCGGGCGCTGTTCCTGTGCGCCGCCGGTTGCGGCTGCCGCTTCGCCGCCGAAGCCGCCCAGGATCACGTTGAAGAAGGAGCGGTTCATGGCCTTGCACATGATGTAAGACAGGATCGCGCCGCTCGAGCCCACCAGCGAGCCGGCGATGATCAGCATCGAGTTATTCAGCGAAAAGCCGATGCCGGCCGCCGCCCAGCCCGAGTAGGAGTTCAGCATCGACACCACCACCGGCATGTCGGCGCCGCCGATGGGGATGATGATCAGCACGCCGAGGATGAAGGCCAGCGCGGCCATGATGGCGAACGGCGTCCAGGCTGGCTCCACCGCGTCGGAAAAACAGAACACCAGGCCCAGCGCGATGATCGCAATGGCAATCACCAGGTTCAGGATGTGCTGGCCGCCAAAGCGCACCGGCGCGCCCTGGAACAGGCGGAATTTGTACTTGCCCGATAGCTTGCCGAAGGCAATCACCGAACCCGAGAAGGTAACGGCGCCGACAAAGGTGCCGATGAAGAGTTCGAGCCGGTTCCCGAAAGGCAGTGCGCCGCCGCGTTCGGCGATGTTGAAGGCCCACGGTTCCGAGACAGCTGCCACCGCGATGCACACGGCGGCAAGGCCGATCAGCGAGTGCATCGCCGCCACCAATTCCGGCATCTTGGTCATCTCGACTTTTTTCGCGGCGTAAGCGCCAATCGCGCCGCCGACCACCACGCCCAGCAGCACCAGCGGGAAGCCCATGCCGGCATGGCCACTTGCGAACTGTTCCTGCAGCTTGAAGATCAGGGCAATCGTGGTAGCCACCGCGATCGCCATGCCGGCCATGCCAAAGGTATTGCCCATGCGTGCGGACGACGGCGACGACAAGCCCTTCAGCGCCTGGATGAAGCAGACCGAAGCCACGAGATACAGCAGCGTGACCATGTTCATGCTGATCATGTTCATGCGGCCCCCTTGGTGGCTGCGGCATCGACTGCGGCTTTCGGCGCAGCGGCTTTCGGCTCCTTTTTCTTGAACATCTCCAGCATGCGCTGGGTGACGAGGAAGCCGCCGAACACGTTCACCGCGGCCAGGGCCACGGCCAGCGTGCCCATGACCTGCCCGAGCGCGCCTTCGGTGAGGCCGGCGGCGAGCATGGCGCCGACGATGATGATGGCGGAAATGGCGTTCGTCACCGCCATCAGCGGCGTGTGCAGCGCCGGCGTGACGGTCCAGACGACGTGGTAGCCGACGTAGATCGCCAGCACGAAGATGATCAGGTTGATGATGGTGTGGCTGATGTCCATTCCCGTCTCCTTTTCTTGGCCTGCATGTGCGCAGTCTTATTTACGTGATAATGCTTCGCCCTGGTGGCACAGCAGCGTCGCGCGCACGATCTCGTCTTCCAGGTCGATGTGGAATTTGTCGTCCTTGTCGAACACCAGCTTCAGGAAGTCGAGCACGTTGCGCGCGTACAGGGCCGAGGCGTCGGCCGCCACCAGCGCCGCCAGGTTCGGCTCGCCGATGATGTGGACGCCATGCTTGACCACGGTCTTGCCGAGTTCCGTCAGCGGGCAGTTGCCGCCCTGCTCGATGGCCATGTCGACGATCACCGAGCCCGGCTTCATGGCCCGCACGGTTTCCTCGCGGATGAGCACCGGCGCCGGCCGGCCCGGGATCAGGGCGGTGGTGATGATGATGTCGGCCAGCTTGGCGCGTTCGTGCACAAGTTCGGCCTGGCGCCGCATCCAGTCGGCGGGCATCGGCCGCGCGTAGCCGCCCACGCCCTGCGCGATTTCGCGCTCTTCATCGGTGACGAAAGGCACGTCGATGAATTTGGCGCCGAGCGATTCCACCTGTTCCTTGACCGGCGGGCGCACGTCCGAGGCTTCGATCACGGCGCCGAGGCGCTTGGCGGTGGCGATCGCCTGCAGGCCGGCCACGCCCACGCCCATGATCAGCACGCGCGCCGCCTTCACGGTGCCGGCGGCCGTCATCAGCATCGGCATGAAGCGTTGATAAGTGTTTGCGGCCAGCATGACGGCCTTGTAGCCGGCGATGTTGGCTTGCGAGGACAGCACATCCATCGACTGCGCGCGCGTGATGCGCGGCGCGGCTTCCAGCGCAAATGCGCTCAGGCGTGCGCCCGCCATGGCGGCGATGTTGTCAGAGTCGAAAGGATTCAGCATGCCGACCACGACGGTGCCCGGCTGCATGCGCGCGCGCTCGGCTTCGTTCGGCGCGCGCACTTTCAACACGATCTCGGCGCCGAAGGCCTCGTCCGCGCCGACAATGCTTGCCCCGGCGGCGGCATAGGCTTCGTCGGTGACGGCGGCGTGCAGCCCGGCGCCGGCCTGGACAAGGACCTGGTGCTTGCCCGCGAGTTTCTTGACCGTTTCCGGAGTCGCCGCCACGCGCGTTTCGCCTGGCCGCGTCTCCGCCGGGATGCCGATTCTCATGCACGCCTCCGTTCAGATGGATGTTGTGTTCACAATCTAACACGTAAACATGCACAAGAATCTACTTAGAATGACAAGTCTATTTCGCTCGGCCTTTCGATGGTAAATACGATACAGCTGAGGCGAGATGCACACGTTTTTTGTATCAAATTGCGCTTCTTCGGGCTTTTTTGCTGCATTGCACACGTACTGTCGAGCAACGCTTTGCGGGTCGCTGTAGAATATCGGCTCATTTCCAAGGACGCGCATGACCCATACCTTCAGACCGTCAGTTACCGTTGCTGCCATCATCGAACGCGATGGCCGTTTCCTCCTGATCGAGGAAGAGACGAGCGAAGGAATCAAGCTGAACCAGCCGGCCGGTCACCTCGACCCGCACGAATCGCTGGAACAGGCGGTCGTGCGCGAATCGCTGGAAGAAACCGCGCACGAGTTCATTCCCGAGGCGCTGGTCGGCATGTACATGTCGCGCTACCACTCGAAGTCGCGCAACGCCGATGTCACCTACCTGCGCTTCACCTTCTGCGGCAAGGCGGGCAGGCAGTATGACCAGCCGCTCGACGAAGGCATCCTGCGCACCCTGTGGATGACGCGCGACGAAATCGCCGCCAGCGCCGAGCGCCACCGCAGCCCCATCGTGCTGCAATGCGTGGACGATTACCTCGCCGGCAAGCGCACCGAACTGGCGCTGCTGCACACCCACCCGTCGGTGTTCGAGGGTGGGCTCACCACCACAAATCAGGTTTAAAAAATGAGCAAGAAAAAAGTCGTGATCGGGATGTCGGGCGGAGTCGACTCCTCGGTCGCGGCGTGGATGTTGAAGGAACAGGGCTACGAAGTCGTTGGCCTGTTCATGAAGAACTGGGAAGACGACGACGATTCCGAATACTGTTCGTCGCGCCAGGACTGGATCGACGCGGCCAGCGTGGCCGACGTGGTCGGCGTCGATATCGAGGCCGTGAACTTCGCCGCCGAATACAAGGACCGCGTGTTCGCCGAATTCCTGCGCGAATACCAGGCCGGCCGCACGCCGAATCCGGACGTACTGTGCAACGCCGAGATCAAGTTCAAGGCCTTCCTCGACCACGCGATGAAGCTGGGCGCCGATCTGATCGCGACCGGCCACTATGCGCGCGTGCGCGAAAACGCCGCCGGCAAATTCGAGCTGCTCAAGGCCTTCGATCACACCAAGGACCAGAGCTACTTCCTGCACCGCCTGAACCAGGCGCAGCTGTCGAAGTCGCTGTTCCCGCTGGGCGAAATCCCGAAGACCGAAGTGCGCAAGATCGCCGAAAAGCTGCAATTGCCGAACGCGGCGAAAAAGGATTCGACTGGCATCTGCTTCATCGGCGAGCGCCCTTTCCGCGATTTTTTGAACCGTTACCTGTCGCACAAGCCGGGGCCGATCAAGCTCGACAACGGCCAGACCGTGGGCGAACACATCGGCCTGTCGTTCTACACGCTCGGCCAGCGCAAGGGCATCGGCATCGGCGGCCTGAAGTCGCACAAGAATGCCGACGGCACCAGCGAGCCGTGGTTCGTGGCGCGCAAGGACATCGCCAACAACACCCTGTACATCGTGCAGGGCCATGACCATCCGTGGCTGCTATCGAGCCGCCTCGACGCCGGCCAGGCCAGCTGGGTCGCGGGCGAAGCGCCGGAACCGCGCCTGCTGTCGGCCAAGACGCGCTACCGCCAGCAGGATGTGGCCTGCCGCGTGCTGGCCGAGGGCATGGACCGCTTCGCACTCGATTTCACGGACCCGCAATGGGCCGTGACCCCGGGGCAGTCGGCGGTGCTGTACGACGGCGACATCTGCCTGGGCGGCGGCATCATCGACGGGGCGCTCGGCACCTGAGCGAACGCCGGCCTTGCGCCGGCGTTTCTTCTTCCGGGCCTGCCTGCGGCAGGCCCGCAACACATCGCACAAAATTTTCCCGCAGTTGGTAGTTCGCCATTGAGTTGGGCCGCACGGCACCGTTACCCTACATTGCTAGACGGAAAATCAGCAATAACGATAACCATGCCGGCACATGTCAGTCCTGCCGCCCCAACCTCAGAGACGAAATCCATGAACATCGCCAACCTGCGCGTACGGACCCGGCTTTTCGCCGGCTTCGGCCTCCTGTGCGCCTTTCTCATCGCCGTCATCGTGCTCGGCACGGCCATGCTCGGCCGTATCAAGACCGGTACCGACGTCATCGTCAACAACTACATGCCGAAGATCGAGGCCTCGAACGCCGTGCTCACCGAGGTCAACAACATCTCGATCGCGCTGCGCAACATGATGCTGAACGCCGACCCGGCCGACCGCAAGGCCCAGGCCGCGGACGTCGACAAGGCGCGCGCCAGCATCGCCGCCACTTTCGACAAGCTGGCCCCGGCCATCGTCAGCGAAGAAGGCAAGGCCCTGCTGCGCCAGAGCCTGGAATACAACGGCAAGTTCGTCGCCGCCCAGGACGTGCTGCTGCGCCATATCGGCGCCGGCGAGACCGAGCAGGCGTCCAGCTACCTGGTGGACGAGTACCGTCCGCTGCTGGCCGAATACCGCAAGGTCATCAACGGCCAGATCGACATGCAGAAGAAGCTGGCCGCCCAAGCTGCGCTTGAAGCCGACGCCACCTACGACAACACCCTGCGCCTGATGCTGGCCCTGAGCGCGGTGATCCTGGCGCTGGCTGCCATCATCGCCTGGCGCATCACGGCCTCGATCACCACGCCGGTGGCGCGCGCCCTGGCGATTGCCGAGACCGTGGCCGCGGGCGACCTGACCAGCCGCATCGAGGTCACCACGAAGGATGAACTCGGCCTGCTGCTGGCGGCCCTGAAGAAGATGAACGACAGCCTGCTGGGCACCGTGACGATCGTGCGCAGCAGCACCGAGCTGATCGCCTCGGCTTCCTCGCAGGTGGCGGCCGGCAGCATGGACCTGTCCTCGCGCACCGAGGAACAGGCCAGCGCGCTGGAAGAAACCGCGTCGTCGATGGAAGAGCTGACCTCGACCGTGCGCCAGAACGCCGACAACGCGCGCCAGGCCAACCTGCTGGCCGGCGCGGCCTCGAACGTGGCCGAACGCGGCGGCGCCGTGGTCAAGCAAGTGGTCGGCACCATGGACGCCATCCACGCCAGTTCGCAGCGCATGGCCGACATCATCGGCGTGATCGACGGCATCGCCTTCCAGACGAATATCCTGGCCCTGAACGCGGCGGTCGAAGCGGCGCGCGCCGGCGAGCAGGGGCGCGGCTTCGCGGTCGTGGCCACCGAGGTGCGCAACCTGGCCCAGCGTTCGGCGGCGGCGGCCAAGGACATCAAGGGACTGATCGAGGATTCGGCCGGCAGGGTCGGCGACGGCAGCCGCCTGGTCAACGAAGCCGGCAGCACGATGCACGAGATCGTCGAGAGCATCCGCCGCGTGGCCGACCTCATGGGCGAGATCAGCGCCGCCAGCGGCGAGCAGAGCGCGGGCATCGAGCAGATCAACGGCGCCGTGGTGCAGATGGACCAGGTGACCCAGCAGAACGCGGCCCTGGTCGAGGAAACCTCGGCCGCGGCCGACGCGATGCGCATGCAGGCGGCCAAGCTGGCCGAAGCGGTGGCGGTGTTCCGGACCGGCGAGGCGGTGGCGGCCGCGACGGTGGTGGCGCCTGTGGCCGCTGCGCCGCGTGCGGTGAAGGTGGCACTGCCGCCAGCGGCGCCGCGTGGGAAGGTCGCGGTAGCCAAGCCGGCGGTGCCAGTGCGCAAGGCGCAGTTGGCCAGCACGGCTGGGGATGAGTGGGAAGAGTTTTGACGTAAGGCTCGCATGAACAAAAACGGCGCACCAGGATCATCCGGTGCGCCGTTTTTGTTTTGTCGTTTTGTTTTTGTCGTGTTCGTTCTTGTAGGGTGGGCACTTGTGCCCACGCGGTAGAGCCGGCGATCATTCGCGCCATTAACTGAAGCCGTACACCAAGCAATCCCGACGAAATCGACGCCGCGTACCAGCATGCGATGAGACCGCGTGGGCACAAGTGCCCACCCTACATACCGATCCAGCCGTTTTTTCAAACGTCCGTCAAGCGCAGGCCAGCTTCGGCGCCACCGCCTGGCGCTCGCGCGGCAGCGTCCACTTGGCGCAGATCCAGCGCTCGAAGTCTTCCGGCGCCATCGGGCGCGCGTACAGGTAACCCTGCGCCTGGTCACAGCCTTCCGCCTGCAGCAGGGCGGCCACCGCCGCGGTTTCGACGCCCTCGGCCACCACGCTGCGGCCAAGGTCGTGCGAGAGCTTGATGACCGTACTCACCAGCGCCCGCTTGTGCTTGTCGGTATCGAGGTCGCGCACGAAGCTCTGGTCGATCTTGACCACGCTGGCCGGCACGCTCTGCAGATAGGCCAGGCTGCTGTAGCCGGTGCCGAAGTCGTCGATCGCCAGGTGCACGCCGGCCGCGGCCAGGTCCGCCAGGGTCTTCATGGCCTGCGCGCGGTTCTTCATCAGCGCGCTTTCCGTGATTTCCAGCGCCAGCGCCTCGGGCGGCAAACCGTGACGGCGCAGCTGCTCGGCCACGTGGGTGCAGAAGTCCGCTTCGGTCAGGTTCACCGCCGAGACGTTTACCGCCATCTGCAGCTTCAGGCCGGCGTTGCGCCATGCGGCCAGCTGCCGCAGCGCCTGGGCCAGCACCCAGCGCGTGGTGGCGCGCGCCAGCGAGGTCTGTTCGATCAAGGGGAAGAACTCGCCCGGCGACACCTCGCCCAGCACCGGATGGCTCCAGCGCAGCAGGGCTTCGGCGCCGAGGCAGCGCCCGGTCGGCAGTTCGACCTTCGGCTGGAACACCAGGCGCAGCTGGTCGGCGCTCTCGAGCGCCGCGCCGAATTCGTTGACCAGGTAAAAGCGGCGCAGGAACACCGCGTTCTGCTCGGCCGAGAACACGCGCACGCGGCGCGAACCGTCGAGGGCGTCGTGGGCGGCGCTGTGCATGTCGCGCAGGACCTCGAGCGTGTCGCTTTTCCCGACCTGGAACGGCGCCACGCCAATGGTGGTCGTGGTCATGAAGCGCGAGGTCATGGCGTTCGCGCGCAGTTCGATCCAGCTGGCCAGCCAGTCGCAGAAGCGCTGGACGTCGGCGCCGGGCTCGGCCAGGAACACGAACTGGGTCGGGGCCACGTGGTAGACCTTGCGGCCCGGGCCGAGCGCGGCGCGCAGCATGCGCACGGCCTCCTCCACGATCTCGTCGAGGTAGCCGGCGCCCATCGCGCGCATGGCGTCGCTGAGCTGCTCGGGCGTGGTCAGGTTGACCATTGCCGCCAGCCGGGTCTCGCCAAGCGGGCGCTCGTTGGCCAGGTCGCTCATGTCTTCGATGAACTGGCTGCGATTCGGCAGGCCGCTGGCCGGGTCGATGCGGCCGATGGCGTGCTGCAGTTCGATCTGCGCCATCACCATCGACGCCAGGTCGGCCAGGCCTTCGCGCTCGGCGCCGGTAATCTCGCGCGGCTCGGTGCCGAGCACGCACATCGCGCCCAGGCAGTAGCCGTCGCGCGTGATCAACGGCGCGCCCGCATAGAAACGCACGCCCGAACGCGCCAGGTGGCTGTCGTGGAAGCATTCGTCGGTCTGCATGTCGCTCACCACCAGCATGTTGCCGTTGTCGGCCACCTTGGCGCAGGGAGCGTTCTCGCGCGGGATCGAGGTATGGTCGACGCCCACGCGCGACTTGAACCACTGGCGGTCCGCATCCGTCAGCGATACCGCCGCCACCGGCAGCTGGAACAGCTGCGCCGCCATGCGCGTGATGCGGTCGAAGGCCTCGCTGGGCGGCGTGTCGAGCAGTTCCAGCTTGCGCAGGGCGTCGAGACGCTCTGCTTCCTGTTGTGCTGACATTGAGTGGTGGGACATGGCTTCCTTGGCGGTGCGCGCAAACAAATGACGGATTTGACGGTTACCACCATTTTGATCGTCAAATTTCTACACGTCAACATAAATTCCAGGCATTCGCTCCATAGTTCCACAAACTGGACGATCCGTGATGTTTTATGGCAACCTGCCATCATCAAATTCGATAAATTTTTGTTGGCATAAAGTAGAATGCACACTCCATTTATTTGTGAGTTGAAAGAATTTTTGTCATGTCTGCGCATCTTTCCGAGCATTCGGACGATCCGATCCTGACCACCCGCGAGGCTGCCGCGCTGCTCGGCATTGCGGTCAGCACGACCCAGCAGTGGATCGAAAACGGCTTGCTTCCCGCCTGGAAAACGCCGGGCGGCCATCGCCGCGTGCGCCTGAGCGCAGTCAGCGCCCTGCTGCGCGAACGCGCCGGCCTGGCGCCGCTGCTGTCGCCGGCCGACCCGGATTGTCTTGCCAACCCCATGCACCGGGCGCAGGCCGTGCCCGCGCTGCCAGCCAACGAGCCGGCACGCCTGGCCGCGTTGGCCGCCACCGGCCTGGTCGGCAGCGCTCCCGAGACCGTGTTCGACCGCCTGACCTGGCTGGCGGCCCAGATCACCGGCAGCCCGATCGCCATGCTGACCCTGGTGGACGAACAGCGCCAGTGGTTCAAGTCGCGGGTCGGGATCGGCTTTACCGAGACTCCGCGCGACATGGCCTTTTGCAGCCACACGATCCTGGGCGGCGAGCCGATGATGGTGGCCGACGCCCGGCTCGACGGCCGCTTTCGCGACAACCCCTTGGTGACCGGCCCCCCGCACGTCTGCTTCTATGCCGGCGTGCCGCTGGTCGACGCCCGGGGTTTCCGGCTGGGGGCCTTGTGCGTGATGGACCGCGAACCGCGCCGCCTGCGCGAACGCGAACTGCGCGCCCTGGAGGAACTGGCTGCGATTGCGGCCGAGGAAATCAGGCGCCGCCCTGCTGCTTCTTGACCACGGCAAGCACGGTATTCCGGATGGTCTTGAGCACGGCGTCGGCCTTGAAGGGCCTGACGATGAAGCCGTGCACGCCGCGCGCGAGGGCGCCCTGGATGGTGGGCGCGTCGAGCGTGCCCGAGACCATGAAGATCAGGGTCTTGGGCAGCGTGGCACGCAGCTGCTCGACGATGTCGCTGTCCTCGACCTGCTCGCGCGCGATGCAGATCAGGTGCGGACGGAACTTCGTGGCCAGCAGCATGCCGCCGTGGCCGGTGTGGGTCTGGCCGACCACGTCGTAGCTGCCTTCGGTGAGCACGGTATTGAGCAAGCCGCGCGAGATCGCGTTCGAATCCACCAATACTGCCTTCAGCATGTCCGGGCCTCCTTTCTCAATGCGACTCGTAGGCCAGCATCTTCCACGTCACGCCCAGGCGCACGTCGGTCTTCAGCTGCACCAGCTGGCGCGACAGATACAGTATCTCGCGTTCGGCGCGCAAGCGCTCGCCTAGCGGGGTCTTGAGGATGCCGGCGCCGGCCATCACGGCGTCCAGGCTGCCATAGGCGTTGAGCAGGCGCGCGGCGGTCTTCATGCCGACTTTCGACACGCCCGGCACGCCGTCGGTGGCGTCGCCCATCAGCGCCAATAAATCGTGCAGCAGCTCGGGCGCCACGCCGAACTTGTTGCGCACCCAGGCGTCGTCGTGCCACTCGTTCTTGAAGTGGTCCCAGACCAGGGCGCCGTGCGCGATCAACACGTGCAGGTCCTTGTCGGTGGTGGCGACGATGGCCTCGCCGCGATTCTCCTGCAGCCAGCGCATCACGCAGGTGGCGACCACGTCGTCGGCCTCGACGCCGGGCAGCATCGCCACCGGCACCCCGGCCGCCTTCAGTCGCTCCTGGAATTCCGGCAGCGCTTCGCGCAGCACGGCCGGCATCGGCGCGCGGTGCTCGCGGTAGCGCGGATACAGCGCGTGGCGCCAGTTCTCACCGCCATAGTCGAAGGCGGCCAGCACGTGGGTCGGCGCGTGCACCTCGAGCACGTTGCGGAAGGACGAGAACGCGTGGCGCAGCGCGATGCTGGCCTTCAGGTCGGAGTCGGGCTCCGGGCTCGCTTCGTAAACCCGGCGCACGATGTTCAGTCCGTCGATCGCGAGCAGTTTTGCCATCAGCTTGCCATCACCTTGTCATCATCAGCGGGCATAGTCGTACTTGCCGCCGCGCTCCAGCGCACGCTGGTAGGCCGGACGCGCATGGATGCGCTGCAGGAAGCCGCTCAGCTGCGGGTACTGGGCGCCCAGGCCGCCGCGCGAGGCCGCCGCTTCCAGCGCAAAGCTCATCTGGATGTCGGCGGCGGAAAATTCGCCGCCGGCGAACCAGGGCCGCGCCTTCAGTTCGGATTCCAGGTAATCAAGCTGGGCCTGGATGTTCGGGTTCACAAAGCCCTCCTTCACCTTGCGTGCGATGCCGCGCGCGACCGGCTTGACGAAGAAGGGCATGGGGCCGTTCTCGATGCGGTCGAATACCAGTTTCATCAGCAGCGGCGACATGGCGGAGCCTTCGGCGAAGTGCAGGAAATAGGTGTACTTCAGTTTTTCCGGCGTGCCGGCCGCGGGCACCAGGCGCCCGTTGCCGTAGCGCTCGACCAGGTACTCGACGATGGCGCCGGATTCGGCCACCACGGTGCCGTCGTCGGTGATCACCGGCGACTTGCCCAGCGGGTGCACGGCCTTCAGCTCGGGCGGCGCCAACATGGTCTTCGGGTCGCGCTGGTACTTTTTGATCTCGTATTCCAGGCCCAGTTCCTCGAGCAGCCAGAGGATGCGCTGGGAGCGCGAATTGTTCAGGTGATGGACGGTGATCATGGTCGCGATGCCGTGGTGGAAGGGAGCGCTAGCTTAGCATTGTTGAGCCATCACAAAAAGACAAGGAACATTTTCAGATTAGACGTTTTATTTAGGCAACATTCGCTATACTTGCTCAGTTTTATCATTTTCACATAAGGAATTCCTTGTATTTACGCGCCGTTGCCCTCGCTCATCGGCTTTTCCGTCACTTTTCCCACTGCGCCACGACCGATCCATGCTCACACTGCTACGCCTGACCATCGCCCAGAAACTTGGCTTGTTGACCTTCAGTACCGGCCTCGGCATGGCCATCGTTGCCGCCTGCTTCCTGCTATCCGAACGCGGCCTGATCGAGGACGAGCGCGGCAGCGGCGTGCGCCAGGCGGTCGAACTGGCCACCAGTGTCGTCGAGCACTACCGGCAGGCGGCCGCCGCCGGCACGATAGACGAGCCTGACGCCAAGCGCGCCGCCCTGGCGACGCTCAAGGCACTGCGCTACAGCGGCCAGGAATATATCTTTGTCAACGACATGACGCCGCGCATGCTGATGCACCCGATCAAGCCCGAGCTCGATGGCCAGGACCTGCGTGCGCATACCGACCCGAACGGCCTGCACCTGTTCGTGGCCATGGTCGACGTCGTCAAGAAGGATGGCGCCGGCTTCGTCGCCTACCTGTGGCCAAAGCCGGGCCAGGACGCGCCGGTGCCGAAGATCTCCTACGTGAAGGGCGTGCCGGCCTGGGGCTGGGTGGTCGGTTCCGGCGTCTATACCGACACCATCGGCGCCATCTTCTGGCCGCGCGTGGCCTGGTTCTCGGGTGCGACGCTCGTCCTGTCCGCCATCCTGATGCTGTTCGGCTTGTCGCTCTCGCGCAGCATTGCCCGGCCAATGGCGCGCGCCGTCAGCGTGGCGCGCACCGTTGCCGCCGGCGACCTCACCACCGTGATCGACGTGCGCGGCCACGACGAAACCGCCCACCTGCTGGGCGCCCTGCGCGAGATGAACGGCAGCCTGAACAGCATTGTCGGCGAAGTCGACACCGGCATCCAGGCCATCGCCAGCGCTTCGGCCCAGATCGCGGCCGGCAACCACGACCTGTCGAACCGCACCGAGCAGCAGGCCGGCTCGCTGGAGGAAACCGCATCCTCGATGGAGGAACTGACCGGCGCCGTCCAGCAGAACGCCGCGCACGCGCGCCACGCCAACACGCTGGCCTCGCAGGCGGCCGACGTGGCCGTACGCGGCGGCGAGGTGGTGCAGCAGGTGGTGCAGACCATGGACTCGATCAACGCCTCCTCGCGCAAGATCGTCGACATCATCGGCGTCATCGACGGCATCGCCTTCCAGACCAACATCCTGGCCCTGAACGCGGCGGTGGAAGCGGCGCGCGCCGGCGAACAGGGGCGCGGCTTCGCGGTCGTGGCAAGCGAAGTGCGCAGCCTGGCCCAGCGCTCGGCGGCGGCGGCGCGCGAAGTGAAAGCCCTGATCGACGATTCGGTGAGCAAGGTCGATGCGGGCAGCGCCCTGGTGCACCACGCCGGCGCCACCATGCAGGAAATCGTGGCCAGCGTGCGCCAGGTGAACGGCATCATCGGCGAGATCACCGCCGCCAGCGCCGAGCAGGAAGCCGGCATCAGCCAGGTGAACCGCGCGATCGCCGAGATGGATGGCGTGACGCAGAAGAACGCGGCCCTGGTCGAGGAAGCGGCGGCCGCCGCCGAATCGATGCGCCTGCAGGCCGAGCGCCTGTCGGAGGTGGTGGGCGTGTTCAAGGTGGCGGCAGCCGGCGGCGTGCGCCGCCCTCTCGCCTTGACCTGACGCCTGCATCTGGCTGCACGCGTTCGGCAACGCACCGAGCGCGGCAGCCTGCGCCTCTATGATCGCCCCATGGCGATCTACATCGGTATCTCCGGCTGGCGCTACGTGCCGTGGCGCGGCGTCTTCTATCCCAAGGGCCTGGCCCAGGCGCGCGAGCTCGACTACGCGTCGCGCCAGTTGCCGACCATCGAGATCAACGGCTCGTTCTACTCGCTGCAGCGCCCCGAGAGCTACGCCGCCTGGTATGCCGCCACGCCGCCGGGTTTTCTCTTCGCGGTAAAGGGCAACCGCTTCATCACCCACATGCTCAAGCTGAAGGAGATCGAGGGGCCGCTGGCCAACGTGCTGGCCTCGGGCATCTTCGAACTGCGCGAGAAGCTCGGGCCCTTCCTGTGGCAGTTTCCCGAGATGGTGAAGTTCGACCATGAACGCTTCGAGCATTTTCTTTCCCTGCTGCCGCAGGATACCGAAGCGGCATTGGAACGCGCGCTGCAGTACCAGCCGCGCATGGAGGGCAAGGTGTCGCTGGCCATGGATGCGAAGCGGCCGATGCGGCATGCGGTGGAAGTGCGGCATCCGAGTTTTCGCGACGAGCGTTTCATTGCGCTGCTGCGCAAGTACAACGTGGCGCTGGTGGTGGCCGATACGGCGGGCAAGTGGCCGTACATGGAGGATGTGACGGCCGACTTCATGTACCTGCGCTTGCATGGGGATGAGGAGCTGTACGCGAGCGGGTATGGCGATGCGGCGATCGAGCGCTGGGCCGGGAAGATACGGGCGTGGAGCATGGGTGGGCAGCCGGAAGATGGCGGGCGGGTGTCACCCAAAGCCCCGCCCAGGCGCAAGAGCAGGGACGTTTACTGCTACTTTGACAACGATATCAAGGTGCATGCGCCGTATGATGCCAAGCGCCTGATCGCAGCACTGGGGTTGTAGGGTGGGCGCTCGTGCCCACGCGGTCGTACCGATGCATACCCCACCGCCTATTCGATCAACATCTCTTCGATACCTGGCCTCCCGCCCCAATCCGACGGATACACGCCATCACGCACATACCGATGAAACGTCGAATGCGGCCATTCCCTGACCTGCTGGACGTACTTGTGCTTCACGGGATTGAAATGGATGTAATCCATGTGTCGCTCGAAATCGTTCTCGTCCTGGATCTGATGCTCCCAGAACCGCCGTTGCCAGATCGTTGACTCTCGATGCTTTCGTCGCGATGCGGTCAACAGAGATGGATCATGCAAGGCATGCCCCGCCCCGCTCGACACGAACCGTTTGATTGCAAACCAGCGGTTCGAATAATTGACATCATCCTCCGGCAAGGTCCAGATGCAATGCATGTGGTCGGGCAAAACTACCCATGCATCGATGACGAATGGCCGCGTGGCCCGCACGAAGCGAATCGCTTGATGGAGGCTGGCCCGTATTGCCGGGTTACAGAAGATGGGACGCCGCCGGTGTGCGACGACCGTGAAGAAAAAGGTGGAGCCGGTGATGGCGCGACGATAGCGGGACATGGTGCGGCATCGTATTACCGTCGGCCGCGTCTGTTTGTGTGGTTGGTCAAGCGTATGCAGAAGTAGCGTCACATGGCGACACTGGCGGCGTGCAGGAGGTACGACCGCGTGGGCACAAGTGCCCACCCTACGAATTTGACGTGATCGCCGACAAGCCGTCAGCGGTCCTGGTGGATTTTGATGACGCGGTGCTTTCCGCTTTCAGGCGGGGTTGGCTCCGCCGGCGTCTCGCAGGTATTGCAGCTATTGCACCCACTCCCGCAGCTCCCGCCCGTATCGAGCCAGCGCACCAGCTTCGAATCCGCCCCGCCCTTTGACAGGCGGTTCACGATGCGCACGCGCCAGGCCGCCGGCAGGTACTTGGCGCCGACGTACACGGCGGCCACCAGCACGAACACGGCGACGACCAGCTCCTGCCACATGTCAGCCGCCGCCCAGCGCCAGCGCGACGCGGTAGGTGATGAACGAGGCCACGTAGGCCAGGCCGAACATGTAGCCCGCCATCATCCAGGCATATTTTGCGCTGCCGGTTTCGCGGCGCACCGTCGACAGGGTCGCCAGGCACTGCGGCGCGTACACGTACCAGGCCAGCAGCGACAGTGCGGTGGCCATCGACCACGAGGTAGCGAGCAGCGGGCCGAGGGTGTTGGCCACGTCATCGCCGGATTCGGACAGCGCATACACGGTGCCCAGCGCGCCAACCGCCACTTCGCGTGCGGCCATCCCCGGCACCAGGGCGATGCAGATCTGCCAGCCGAAGCCGATTGGCGCGAAGATGAACTCCAGCGCGCGGCCCAGCATGCCGGCCACGCTGTAGTAGATCGGCGGCTGCGTCGCGCCTTCCGGGGCGCCCGGGAAGCTCGACAGGAACCAGAGCAGGATCGTCAGCGTCAGGATCAGGGTACCGACGCGCATCAGGAAGATCACCGCGCGTTCCCACAGGCCCAGCGCCAGCGAACGCAGGTGCGGCCAGTGGTAAGCCGGCAGTTCCATCATCAGCGGATGCTGGCCGCTGCCGCTGCGGCGCTTCATGTACCAGGCCACGCCCATGGCGCTGACGATGCCCATCACGTACAGCGCGAATAGCACCAGGCCCTGCAAATTGAAGATGCCGACCTCGCGCTCGGGAATGAAGGCGGCGATGATCAGGGCGTACACCGGCAGGCGCGCCGAACACGTCATCAAGGGCGCGATCATGATCGTCACCAGGCGGTCGCGCGGGTTCTGGATGGTGCGCGCGGCCATCACGCCGGGAATCGCGCAGGCAAACGACGACAAGAGCGGAATGAAGGCGCGGCCCGAGAGGCCGACGCCGCCCATCATGCGGTCGAGCAGGAAGGCGGCGCGCGGCAGGTAGCCGATGTCTTCCAGGATCAGGATGAAGAAGAACAGGATCAGGATCTGCGGCAGGAACACCAGCACGCCGCCGACGCCGGCGATGATGCCGTCCACGATCAGGCTGTGCAGCGGGCCTTCGGCCAGCACCGAGCCGACGAATTCGCCGATGGCGCCGACGCTGCTCTCGATGAAGTCCATCGGCGCTTCGGCCCAGCTGAACACGGCCTGGAAGATGATGAACATCAGCGCCGCCAGCAGGATAGGGCCGACCACCGGGTGCAGCACCACGTTGTCGATCTTTTCCGACAAATTGCCCTTGTCGTGGGCATAGCTGGTGCTGGCCTCGACGATGCGGCGCACTTCGCGCTGGGTCTGTTCGACCGGCACGGCGTCGATGGCGGCCAGCGGCTGCGGCTTGACGTTGAGGTCGAGGTCCGCCTTGTCGAGCAGCTCGACCAGGGCGCGTTCGCCGCCGGCCTGGATCGCCACGGTTTCGACCACCGGCATGCCGAGCTCTTTCGACAAGCGTTCGCTGTCGATTTCGATGCCGCGCTTTTTCGCGACGTCGACCATGTTCAGGGCCAGCACCATCGGCAGGCCGAGGCGCTGGATTTCCAGCACCAGGCGCAGGTTCAGGCGCAGGTTGGTGGCGTTGACCACGCAGACCACGATGTCGGGCGACTTTTCGCCGGCGCGCAGGCCGGCCACGACGTCGCGCGTGATCGCTTCGTCCGGGGTCTGGGCGGTGAGGCTGTAGGCGCCCGGCAGGTCGAGCACGCGCATGGCGTGGCCCTTGGGCGACGTGAAGTGGCCTTCCTTGCGTTCGATGGTGACGCCGGCGTAGTTGGCGACCTTCTGGCGCGAGCCGGTGAGACGGTTGAACAGGGCAGTCTTGCCGCAGTTCGGATTACCAAGCAATGCGATCAGGGGCGCACGCGTCGCCACCTGTTGTTCCATGACACCCATCGATTATTCCGGCTGAATTGATACGAGTGCGGCCTCGAATTTGCGCAATGCGAAAGTCGATTCGCCGACCTTGACCGCCACCGGGCCGCCCGGCAGGCCGCGCTTGAGCATGCGGATACGCTCGCCCGGCACGAAGCCCAGCTCCATCAGGCGGCGCGGCACGTCGGCGCCGCCCTGCGTGGTGGGCGTGAGGTGGATCACGGTGGCACTTTGCCCGACCTTCAGGGCGTCGAGCGTGGTCAGGGTGGGATTGAGAGTCATCGCGGGTTCCGTTGAAGTAGTGCCAATGCGCGCTCGTGGTGCGGTTCAGTGGTCGACTGATCACTGATGCGACGCAATCCGTGTAGCGCTGATGAGACAGATACTAGCATCATAAACCTAAATGCGAATTATTTCTATTTAAGGGGCCCATACACAACAAATCCGCTTGCGTTCGTGGCCGAGTTTCAGCAGAATACAACACGAATGAGAACGATTCTCATTAATTATCAAGCAACGTTATCCCGGCGTTAAGGAAGCTTTCGATGATCGTCTGTGTCTGCAACAACATCTCCGACCGTGAAATCCGCCAGGCCGTGGACCTCGGCATCACCTCCGTGGCCGAGCTGCGCCAGGAACTGGGCCTCGGCACCTGCTGTGGCAAATGCGTGAGCTATGCCCGCGAAGTCCTGAACGAACACATCGACAGCAAGACGACCGTTACCGAACTGAGCTTCCGCCCGGCCCAGCTGGCCTGAGCGTTGTAGTTATCCCCGCCGTGCCGGTTTTCCGGCACGCGCCGTCGCGCCCTTTGCTATGATGGCGGCAACCTCCACCAGAACAAGGCACACCATCATGAAGGGCGATCCCAACGTCATTCGGCTGCTCAACGCGCAGCTGACCAACGAACTCACGGCCATCAACCAGTACTTCCTGCACGCGCGGATGTACCGTCACTGGGGCTTCACCAAGCTCGGCAAGAAAGAGTACGACGAATCGATCGGCGAAATGAAGCACGCCGACAAGCTGATCGACCGCATCCTGATGCTCGACGGCCTGCCGAACCTGCAAGCCCTGCACAAGATCCTGATCGGCGAATCGACCCAGGAAATGCTGGAATGCGACCTGAAGCTCGAGCGCGGCGCCCAGATCACCGTCAAGGAAGGCATCGCCGCCTGCGAAGCCGCCGCCGACTACGTGTCGCGCGACTTGCTCCTGATGATCCTGGAAGACACCGAGGAACACATCGAGTGGCTGGAAACCCAGCTCGACCTGATCGTCAAGGTCGGCATCCAGAACTACCTGCAGAGCCAGATGGGCGAATAAGCTTCATCGGCATGCATGCGAACGGCGGGCCTGCGGGTTCGCCGTTTTTGTTTGTGCAGCCGGCCTCGAATAACTCGCAGCCAGTCCGGAGTCATTGGCTCCGACCGTACGGTGGGCACTCTGTGCCCACGCGGAACGACGCGCTAACGCAACGCTTGTGCGGGCGTTGGCGTCCGATCACATGATGCGCATCGAGGAGAGCAGCCGTGACGCATGCTTCCGCGTGGGCACGGAGTGCCCACCGTACGGTCACCGTCCCGGACTACGGCTCCTGCGTCACCCACACCGGCGCCGACCACAGCACGTTGCCATCGGCCTGCGTCACCTTCGCATAATAGAAATGCGCACCCGGCGCCGGCGTGAAGGTCGTGGTCGCCTCGCTCGACATCTGCGTCACCACCCCGCCCCGCCCCGGCACGCCTTCCATGATCGCCACCGCCGCCACCTGCTTGCCGGTGACGCTGGCGAAATTCGCCACCAGCGTCAACGGGCCGCTATTCGAAAAGCGCTCGCCCATCAGGCGCCCGTTCGCAGTCAAGATCAGTTGCGACCCCTTGTCCATGGTCGCAAACACCCGCCGCGCTTTCAACGCGTCGATGAAACTGTCGCGGCCCAGGGCCACGCCGTTCGGAATCAAGACCCCGGTGCGGTTGCCGGAAGCGGTACCCCAGTTGGCGCAGTGGTTGTCCTGGTTGGTGCTGAAGGCAACGTGGAAGCCCGCTTCCAGCAGCTTGTTGCAGGCCCCTTCGAAATTGCTGCGCCGGGTTTCGCCTTCCTTGTCGTTGACCGAAAAGGCCGTGCTGTTGACCACCTCGCACAGCGCCATCGCCTCGTCGCCGTCCGCCGTGTAGCCGAGCGCGGCGCCGCCGGCCATGAACTGGCCGCTGGACGACGGGTGGTTGAACTGCCCGATCCAGCCGCGCTCGCGCATCAGGGTGTACAGGGATGGATAATCGCTGCGCGGCGTGAGCACATCGGCCAGCAATTCACCTTTGCCGTTCTTTTCCCAGCCCAGCAACTGGTCGCTGTTGAAGATGTTGATGTGGCCGCCCTTGTCGATCACGCCCCATTCCATGCCGTACAGCGCTAGAAAGTCCGGATGGGCGGCGCTGTAGCCTGCCGCGGCCTCCAGCCCCTTGCGGTAGAGCGCGCCGGGGACGGAGGCGTCGGCATCCTTGCCGGTGCCGGCCGAGCCGTCATACATGTGGTTGTGCTCGGACGTCACCAGGATGTCCAGCCCGTGCCTGTGTGCGTAGGCGTAGGCGGCCTCGGGACCATACGGCGCCTTCAAGGGTTCCTGCGCACCCTTGCAGCTGTCCAGCGCGGCGCCGCCGTCGCTGTGGTTGGTCTGGCTGTGCAGGTTGCCGAGGTAGACGGTGTAGGGCAAGGACTCGGGCGCCGGTGCGGCGCCCAGCGTGCGACCGACGGGCAGCGGCGCAAAGCGCGGCGTGCTGGGCGTTTGCGCCGGGCCGACTTCGATCTGCCAGCCCTGCTCGTGCACGTCGGCGGACGGCGCCGTGCTGCCGGCATCGCGGCTGCCGGCGCGCAGCCGCACCTGGTAGACGCCGGCGGCCAGCTTGCCGGCGTCCAGGCCCGACCAGGGCACCTGCACCGACACTGCCTGCTCTGCCAATGCCGTCTGGCCCTGCCAGCGGCGCACCACCAGGCCGCTCGGCGCGATCAGCTCCAGCTGCCAGTCGACCAGTTGCGGCCGCTGGGCGTTCGGGTAATCGAAGGCGAGCGTGAAGGTGCGCGCATCCGTTCGGCCCGAATCCGGGGCGCGATACGGCGCATGCAGGGTGGCTTCGAATTCGCCGTGTTCGTCGAGCACGGGCAGCGCCGAAGCGCAGCCAGACAGGATGGACAGGGCGGCCAAAGAGAGGGGAAAGAGAGAGGTTTTCATGATGCAATTTTTGCAACTGCACCACCCTCCCCTCTTGCGCTAGGAGCAGAAACGCTCCCACCTCATTCCACCTTTTTTGATAAAAGGACAATGTCACTTGAACAATAGCTTAGGCGACTTATGCCGCGCTCATCCAGCGATCCACCTGTTTCAAGGGCAGGTTGATCCTGGCGCAGCCGATCTGGTCCGGCCGCACGTTCAGCTCGATCATGCGCGGCCCATCGACGCCGATCGCCACGTCCACGCCGGCCACGTTCACATGCGGGAAAGCCTGCAGCGCGCGTATCGCCACCTCCTGGCATTCGCGCCAGTAAGGCAGCTGCACGCCGCTGATCCGGCCGCCGGTGTCCGGGTGCACGTCCATGGTGTCGAGCGGATTCTTGGCATTCGCCGCATGGGTCAGCGTGCCGGTGGCGAGATCGACCGGGCAGAAGATGCCGCCGCTGCTGGTGTTGTCGACCAGGCTACCCTTGCGCCCCACGCGCAGGAAGGCGCCGGCGATGCGGCACTCGCCGCGCGCCTGGTACAGCCAGATGCGCAGGGTGTTGAGCGAATTCGGGTGGATCGCCGCCAGCACCGGATGCTGGGGCAGGTAATGCTCGACGATGTAGCCGTCGCGGTTGCCGCCGGCCTGCTGCCACCATTCGGCCAGGGTCGTCACCGCGCCCGTGAACGGGTGCACGAACACCGGCTGCCCTGCCCGCTCCTCGACCTGGAAGGCAAAGAAGCCGGCGCCGCCATACCCTTCCACCAGCTTGAAGCAGATCTTCCGGCCCACCAGGCCGCGACACAGGGCGTCGAGATCAGCCAGGCTGCGCAGGGCGGTCCCATCGGCACGGGCGCCGCGCTGCGGATGGATGAAGCCGATGAATTCCGGGGTCGGCACGCCGACCAGTTGCAGGATCGCCTTTTCGATCACCTTGTGCTGCGAGCTCTTCTGGTAAGGGCGGCGGTTCCAGCGGTCGATGAACTCGTTGTACTCGTTCTTGTTCATGTGGGCCCGTTTGTCGGCAAACGGCACCGCCGTACGCCACCAGCGCGCCTGCAGGTAGTAGCCGGGGCCGATACGGCGCACGAAAAACAGGTAGGCCATCTCGGCCAGCTGGCGCCAGAACGGCAGGTAAGGCTGGCCCGCCTTTCCGGCGCTCAGTTGCGCCCAAGCGCGGCGTATATCGTTGATGACTTGCATGCTCTGTCCAGTGTGTCGGGGCCGGCGCAAAAGATGCCAACCGGAATTGCCATTATATTATGCGATTCCGATATGCAATGCTCGTCCGTTACACACCGGCGCGGCGCCGGGAGGCTTCAGAAATGGTGTCAGAAGTGGTATTCCGCGCGCACCATCGGCGTGCTGGCGCGCTGGCCGGCGCCGCCCGTGGTCTGGCGCGTATTCCCGAACTTGTTGTTCCAGAACTGGTACTCGAGGCCGACGCGGAAGCGGTTCTTCGGCTGGCCGAAGTGGGCGCCGACGTCGTACATCAGCGTCATGTCGAGATTGGTTTCGGCGCCGGTGCCGTTGCCGACCTCGTCGCGCCCCTTGGCGGCGATGAAATTCAGGTAGCCCTCGAACGACAGGCGCTCGGACACGGGAATGCCCCAGCTCGCGTTCAGCATGGCGTGGGTGTCGTAGGTGTAGCGGCCGTTCACGTTCGAGATCGGCGGGAAGGCGCCGCTCGGCGCATTCGATTCCTTCAGCAGCAGGATGCTGGTGGTGAGAAAACCCGGCACGTCCCACATCAGCGTCGGCCCGGCCACCAGCATGCGCTTGCGCGAGTTGTAGCCGACGTCGTTCTTGGTGTTCCAGTCGAAACCGAAGGTGACGCCCACGCCCTTCACCGGGCCGTAGCGCAGCTCGCTGCCGCGCAGCGCGCCGATGTCGAGCGTGTGGCGGTAGACCACGTAGGCTTCCTGGGCGCCTTCGGACTGGCCGAGCGAGGCCGGGTCGGTCTTGTCGGACTGCAGCAGGTCGACGTTGAAGTAGTTGCTGCCGTACTTGTAGCCGCTGGCGTGGGTCAGCGCGAAGATGTGCTTCTTGATGTGTTCCGGGTTGTAGGGCTCGGCGAAGCGGGTGCCGTAGCGCCAGCTGATGGCCGTGTCGCTCCAGTCGGCGGCCTGGACGGCGCCGCCGGACAGCAGGAAGGCGGCGCCAGCCGCCAGCGTGGTTTTCTTCATGTGATGGACTTCGATTGGGTTGGTTCGCATGCCGCCGCCATGGCGGGCCCGTGCCGGCGCGGCACCAGCAGCTCGACGCGGTGGCGCTGGCCGTCGTCGGCCAGGTCCAGCACGTTGCCCTCGCGTGCCCGGCCATCGACCAGCAGCGCGCCCGCCTCGGCGAAGCGCACCTCGATCTCGTACACGGTACTGCGGTAGCGGTATTCCATGCGGAAGCCCGGCCACCCGCAAGGCAGCTGCGGCGCCAGCACCAACTGATCGCCGGCTTGCCCGGTCTTGCGCCCGCGCCGATGCGCATGGTTGCATTCGACGCCGAGCAGCGATTCGACGATCAGCCGATACATCCAGCCAGCCGAGCCAGTGTACCAGCTCCCGCTGGCGCGTCCGATATGCGGCGCGGCGGCGGCGACGCTGCCTGCCGCAACATACGGTTCGAGCCGGTAGCGGTCCGCATCTTCGCGGGTCCGGCTTCGCTTCAGCGGATTGATCATGTCCAGCAGTGCCCAGGCGCGCTCGCCCTGCCCCATACGCGCAAAGGCCATCGCGGCCCAGGCCGCGGCCTGGTTCGACTGGCCGCCGTTCTCGCCCATGCCGGGCGGCCAGGCGCGGATGGCGCCGGGGTCGGGGCCAGCGCCGTCGAAAGGCGGGTCCAGCAGGCGCACCAGGCTGTCCCGCACCAGGTGGGCGTCCAGCGCCGCCATGCCGCGCGCCGCGCGCTCCTCGCCCGCCACGCCGGACAGCACGGCCCAGCCCTGGGTCGCCGCGTCGATGCGGCCTTCCGCGTTATCGTGCGAACCGAGCGGCGCGCCGTCGTCGAAATAGCCGCGCCGGTACCATTCGCCGTCCCAGCCGTACTCCTCGAGCCGGCCGACCAGCACCTGGCCCGCCGCGCGGCAGGTGGTGGCGAAGCCGAAGTCGGCGCGGCGCTCGGCCAGCTCGGCGAAGCGCGCCAGCACCTCGGCCATGAAGAAGCCCAGCCAGACGCTCTCGCCCGCTCCCGCCGCGCCGACACGGTCGAGTCCCTCGTTCCAGTCGCCGCTGCCGATCAGCGGCAGGCCGTGGGCGCCGAAGCGCAGGCCATGGCGGATCGCGCGCACGCAATGTTCATACAGGCTGTCCTGGCCGCCTGACTGCGCGGGCGTGCCGACATACGATGCCTCCCCGTCCTGCAGAGCCGGGCCTTCCAGCCAGGGGATGGATTCGTCCAGCACGGCCATGTCGCCGCTGGCCGCAACGTAACGGCAGGCCGCCAGCGGCAGCCACAGGGAGTCGCTCGAGCAGCGCGTGCGCGCGCCGCGCAGGCCTGGCGGCTGCCACCAGTGCTGGACATCGCCCTCGGCGAACTGGTGCGCCGCCGCCAGCAACAGCTGTTCGCGCAGCAGTTGCGGACGAACCTGAACCAGCGCCATCGCATCCTGCAGCCCCGCACTGAAACCCGTGAAACCCTGGCCCTCCTGGCTGGCCGCCCCCATGCGGCCGGCAATCAGCTGGTAGGGCAACCAGCCGTTCACGAGCACGTCGAGCGCCGGGTCGAGCGTGGCGATGCGCAACACGCCCAGGGTCGTGCGCCAGTGCTCGCGCAGCTTGTCCAGGGCCGCACCGGCCGCCGCCGCGCCGCGGTGCCGGTGCACGAGTTCGCCCACATCGTGAATGCCGGCGCCGGCGCCGAGCATGAACACCAGTTCCTTCTGTTCGCCCGGCTGCAGTTCGAACACGGCCTGCAGGGCGGCGCAGGGGTCGAGGCCGGCGCCAAGCGCCCCGGACAGGCCGGCGCGTGCCAGGGCGGCCGGCCGCATCGGGTTGCGTCCGCGGCCGATGAACTCGATGCGGTCGCAGGTAAAGGCGGCGTTGCCGGCATCGAGGTGGAAGAAGGCGGCGCCAGGGCTGTCGGCATCCTGGGCGAACAGGGCGCCGCTGGCCTCGTCGCGTCCGGTCACCACCTGCATGCGGGATGCGCCGGACGCCCACTCGACATAGCCGGTCAGCGACAGGCGGCGCGGCACGCTGCTGTCGTTGCGCAGCCTGAACACGCTGTACTTGAGCGGTGCGTCGAGCGGCACGAAGCTGGTGAGTTCGGAATGGATGCCCTGCGCCGTGTGCTCGAAGACGCTGTAACCAAAACCGTGGCGCGTGGTGTACGTGCCGCCGGATGGCGCGGGCAAGGCGGTGGGCGACCAGAACGCGCCGCTGTGCTCGTCGCGCAGGTAAAAGGCTTCGCCGGCGGCGCCGCGCAGCGGGTCGGCATGCCGGGGCGTGAGTTGCAAGGCTGGCGCATCGGTGCGCCAGGTGCAGGCAGCCCCGCTTTCCGACACCACCGAGCCGAAGTGCCGGTTCGCCAGCAGGTTCGTCCAGGGCGCCGGCGTGTGCTGGCCCGGCCCGGTGCGAATCCAGTATTCGCGGCCATCGGCGCTGAAGCCGCCGATGCCGTTGTCCAGCAGCAGTGGCTGCTCATGTACTCCCTGTGGTTCCGGCATGCGCACGCTCCAGGCCTCGGGATGCGGGTCGGGTTGCAGGGCGGGCGGCAGCGTGGCCCTGGCCGTCTCCGCGCGGCGCAGCTGGTCGCCCAGGCTGCCGCCGGCATCCTTCAGCACGACGCTGGCCGCCGCCTGCAGCGCCGCCAGTTCTTCCGGCGCCAGCTGGCCGACCGCGAACACGTACACGCCACCGGGGCAACCGATTGCCTGCGCATCGACACGCGACGCAACGAGGTTCCTGGCCTGGTCGTGCAAGGCGTCATCGGTGCCGTCCAGCCAGAGCACGAGGTCGGCCTGCAGTCCTTTCAGGCGCCACCAGGCATGGGCCTGCAGCAGCTGGTAAGCAAGGTCCAGGTTCGCCGCATCGCCGATGCTGGCCAGGACCAGCGGATGCGCACCGGCGATGCCGCAGCGCTGCAATGCTGCGCGGCTTGCTCCATTGGCGGCGACGGCCGGCCCGGCGCGCAGCGCGCGCTGCGGATACAACAGGAAGCCGGCCAGGCGCGCATATAGCTCGGCCTCGGCTTCGCTGGCATCGAGCTGGCGCAGCAGGGCCT
Organism: Massilia sp. BAP21; assembly: GCF_057801335.1. Classification (NCBI taxonomy): domain Bacteria; kingdom Pseudomonadati; phylum Pseudomonadota; class Betaproteobacteria; order Burkholderiales; family Oxalobacteraceae; genus Massilia; species Massilia sp. BAP21. The sequence continues at coordinate 2,355,511 of NZ_CM173596.1, read as the reverse complement.
GGTTCCAGGTCCAGGCCAGCTCAAGCACGGCGTCGGCCGCAGCGCGCGCGCGGTATTTTTCCACCAGGCGCAGGGCTGCCTCGCGCGTCGCGGCGGCGCCCAGCACCAGGTCGGCCGTGGCTTCTTCGCCGGGCGCCAGCGCGATCACACGCCGGATCGCGACGGCCGGCTCGGGCACGAAGCCGGCATGGCCGCCGAGGGCGCCGCCGGTGCGCACGGCGGCCGGCAGTCCGTGGCCGGCGCCGGGTCCGAGGAAATCGGCGCGGCTGGTCTCGAAGGAGGCGCCGGCGCCCCCTTCGGTCCGCATCAGGTGCAGCAGCCAGGGCGTTTGCTCTCCGGGTTCGCGCGGCCGGCGCGTGCACAGGATGGCACCGTGATCGGCCAGGATCTCGCTCTGCACGAAGACCGGGGCGGCTGCAGCATCGGCCGCGGCCGGCGCCAGCGCCACCTCGGCGTAGCTCGTCAGCTCGATCGTGCGCGCCCGGCCGGAGACGTTGCGGATGCGCAGGCGGCGCAGCATGACGTCGTCTTCCGGCGCCACCATGATTTCGGTGGCGAGTTCGATGCCGTGGTCGCGCCGGCGCAGCGTCACGCTCTCCTGCGCGAAGACGGCCTCGTACTGTTCGGGTTCGGCCAGCGCCGGCCGCCAGGCATCGGTCCAGACCGCGCCGCTGTCCGCGTCGCGCAGGTAGCAGACCAGGCCGCCCTCCTCGCCCGCCGCATCCGCACGCCAGTGGGTCAGGTCGCAATCCTGCCAGCGCTGCCGGCCGGCGCCGTCGCCCGTTACCAGCGCGTGGTAGCGCCCGTTCGACAGCAGCTGCACCTGCGGCAGGGCCGCGCCCGGACGCGTGAGCGAACGGGCCGGTGGCGGCGTGCGCATGGCCCCGGTCTCGTGGCTGGCCGCCCTGAAGGCGCCCGTCGAAGGCACGCGCTCCTGCAGCAGCGGCAGCGCCGCCCGGCAGCGCGGGTCGGCCGCGAAGCGCTGCCGCATCGGGCCGCCATGCAGCAGGCACGACAGCGCCAGCAGGCCCATGCCCTGGTGCCGCGCCGTAAAGGCGCGCACCACGGCCTGGCGCCGGCCGCGCGGCAGGCGGGCGGCGGTGCAGTCGAGCGCCTCGTAGAAACCGTATTCGCCCAGGCAGCCCAGCTGCGCCAGGCGTTCCAGGTTGGCGCACGCCGCCTCCGGCTCCACCATCAGGCCCAGCATCGCTGCGTAGGGCGCCGCCACCAGGTCTTCATCCAGGCCGCGGCGCAGGCCCATGCCGGGTGCGCCAAAGGCGCGGTGTTCGTAGTGCAGCGCGGCGTCGACGGCGTGGCAGCCGGATGCTGCCATCCCCCAGGGCATGCCATGGCGGCGCGCCTGCTCGGCCTGGACCCGCACCGCCGCGCGGCAGCTGCGCTCGAGCAGGGTGCCGTCCCAGGAGGGCATGAGCAGCAGCGGCGCCAGGTACTCGTCCAGCCCGCCGTGCCAGGACAGCAGCAACTGCTCCCTGCCGACAAAGGCCAGCGGGCGGCCCAGGGCTTGCCAGTGCGATTGCGGCAGCTGGCCCCCGGCGATGCCGAGGAAGCTGGCCAGGCGCGCCTCCGACGCCAGCAGCGCGTGACTTTCGCCGTCAAGGCGCTCCTCGGCAACGTGGTAGCCGCTTGCCAGCAGGCCCAGGTTGCGCCGGTACAGGAAGCCGAAGTCCATGGCACCGAACGCGCGCGCCTGGCCGGCCAGCGCGGCGATCTCGTCCAGCCGCGTACGCGCCGCGGCCACGCCTTCTTCCACCAGGGCTGCCAGGCTTGTCGATACGCGTGCAGGATCACCACTAGCGCCACCACCAGCGGCGGCGGGCGGCGTGAAAGCGGCCAGTTCGCGCAGCGTCGGAATGCGCGTCAGGCTGGCGTCGAGCACGTATTCGTGCACCGCGCGCATCCACGGCGCTAGCGCCAGCAGATCGGCCTGGGCCGCGCGGCACTCGCCGTCCAGGCGTTCGCACCAGATACGCAGCAGTGGGTCGGAATCCTCGGGCAGGGCCGCGCACAGCGCCGCGGTGGCGCCGGCGGCGGTGCCCAGGCAGTCGGCCAGGCCCGGCAGGGTGTCGGCGTTGCGGCAGCCCGCGGGGCCGAGCGCCGTGCGGCAGGCCGCCAGCGCCGCGCCGCATGCGGCCTGCGCCTGCGGCATGTCCTCGATCACCTGCAGTGTGGCGCGTGCACCGGCGAGAAGGCGCACGCCGGCGATCGGCTGGTCGGCCAGCTGCTCCAGGCCCACGGCCAGGGTCAGCAGGTGGCCGGACAGGCTGCCGCTTTGCTCCGTCGAGATGTAGGCCGGCTGCAGCGGCGCCAGGGTGCGCGTGTCGTACCCGTTGTAGAAGTGGCCGCGGTGGCGCTCGAGCAGCGCCATGCTGTCGAAACAGGCGCGCACCCGCGCCAGCAAGGCCGAGGCCGGGATGAAGCCGAAGTCCCAGGCCGCCAGGCTGGCCAGCAACCCGAGGCCGATGGCGCCTGGCGAGGTACGCGGCGCCACCATCGTGTGCGGGTGTTCCTGCAGGCTGTCGGGCGGCAGCCAGTTGTGCTGCGGGCCGGCCTGGGTCTCGAAGAAGCTCCAGGTGCGGCGCGCGAGCCGGGCCAGGAACAGGGTCTGCCCTTCCGACAGCCGGGGCGTGCGGCGCACGGCGGGCAGGCTGACCCACCAGGCCAGGATCGGCGACAGGAACCACAGCAGCAGCAGGGGCGCGGCGGCGAACAGCGCGAATGGATGGGCAAAGGTCAGCAGCAGCGCGGTGCCCACTGCCAGCGCCGGGGCGAACCACATGTTGCGCCAGTTCGCCTCCAAATCGAGGCTGGAGCGCGCCAGGCTGGGCGCCTTCCATTCCAGCAGCCGGCGCCGCGAGACCAGCATGCGCCAGCCGCTGCGCCCGATCGCGTCCAGGCTGTACCAGGCTTCGTGCGGCAGGAAGGCGGTGCGCATCACCGCATGGCTGAGCGCATTGCGCGCGCCGCGCCACCAGTTGGCCAGGTGCTGGCGCCACAGCATGTCGTGCGGCCGGTCGCCCCAGGCGATGAACATGCCGAGGAAGGCCGGCAGGAAGAACACGGCCAGCGCCGCCGCGCTCCAGAACGCGGGCTCGGGCAGCAGCGACCAGCACAGCACCAGGGTGACGGCCAGGGTCGGCGCCACCAGGCTGCGGCGCAGCCGGTCGAACAGCTTCCAGCGCGCCAGCGGCGGCAAGGGGTTGGTCACGCGCTTGCCGCCTGGGGCCGGCACGCGCGCGCGCAGCCAGCCGGCCAGTTGCCAGTCGCCGCGCATCCAGCGGTGGCGGCGGCCGACGTCGTCGCTGTAGCGCGCCGGGCAGGTTTCGTGCACCTCGACCTCGCCGGCCAGGCCGGCGCGCAGGTAGCAGCCCGCCAGCAGCTCGTGCGACAGCACCCGCCCTTCCGGCACTGCGCTGCCCAGCACGCGCTCCCAGGTGTCGACCTCGTAGATGCCCTGGCCGCTCCAGTCGCCCGCGCCGAACAGGTCCTGGTAGATGTCGGATGCGCTGCGCGCGCCGGCGTCGGCGCCGGGTGCGCCACCATGCAGGCGCTCGTAGCGCGAGGCGTCGGCGGCCGGCAGCGCAGGCGTCACGCGCGGCTGCAGCAGGCCGTGGCCGGCAATCACGCGGCTGCCGCCGGCATCGAGCAGCGGCCGGTTCAGCGGGTGCGCCATGGCCGCCACCAGCTGGCGCGCGGCATCGCGCGGCAGCTGGGTTGCGGGGTCGAGCAGGATCACGTAGCGCACCGCGGCCAGGCCTTCGGTATCGCCTTCGATCACGGCGAAGGGTGCGCGCGCGCCGCCGCGCAGCAGGGCATGCAGGTCGGCCAGCGCGCCGCGCTTACGCTCGCGCCCGATCCAGGCGCCCTCTCCTTCGCTCCAGCTGCGTGCGCGTTGCAGCAGCAGGAAGGGAGTACGCTTATCTGCAACGGCGTCGGCAGCGGCGCCATAGCGCGCGTTCAGGGCGGCGATGGCGGCACGCGCCTGCTCGGCCAGGCCGGCATCTTCGAACATGGTTTCGCTCGGCGCATCGGCGGCATCGGCGAGCAGGCAGAAGCGCAGCTGTGGGTCGGGGTTGGCCAGGTAGCGCACTTCCAGGCCGGCGCACAGGGCGGCGATCTTGTCCTCGCTGTCGAGCAGCGCCGGCACCACTACCAGGGTCTGCGCATCGTGCGGGATGCCGGCGCCGGCATCCATGCGCGGCAGCGGCTGCGGACGCACCAGGCGCGCCGTCATCAGGTTGACCAGGACCAGCGCCAGCTGGCTGGCGCCGAAGACGGACAGCACGGCCAGCGCCAGCAGCAGCGGCATGCCGGCGCCGTCGATGTAGGCGTGCACCAGCAACGAGGCCGTGAACAGCAGCGTAAAGGCGCCGACCGCGCCCAGCCAGGACAGCAGCGGCCGGCGCCGCGCCGCCTGGCGCAGGCTGGGCAGCACGCCGGCACGCATGCGCAGCCGGGCGCGCAGGGCCGGCTGGCCGTCGCCGACCAGGTAATGGCCGACGTGGCGCCGGCGCGTGTCGCGATCAGGCTCGCCATCGGCCGCGCCGCCATCCTCGCCGCCAGCCAGGGCCAGGGCCTCGGCCGCCACCTCGGTTTCGCTGTGCAGGGACTGGCGCGCCAGGCGCGCCACCGCCTGGCGGTAGTGCTCGCGCGTGGCGGCGTCCATGCGGGCATAGGCGCCGCAGGGGTCGAGGCGCAGCGTGTGCTCGACCGCGCTCATGGTCTCGACGAATTCGCCCCAGTCGATGGCGGCCACCAGGCGCAGGCTGGCGATGCTGTTCGCAACCGATGCGCCGTCGGCGGCCTGGCCGGCATCATCGATCCGCAGCTGGGCCTCGATGCCCGAGCCTTCGTCGGCCAGGCGCGCGCCGGTCCAGTCGAGCACCTGCGCCAGGGCGCCACCCTGGCCCTGCAGGCGGCGCGTGAATTCGGCAACAAAGGCCGCGTCCAGCTGCACGGCGCGCGCCATGTCGGCCACCAGCAGGACCAGGTCGCCGGGACGCTGGCCGGCGGTGGCGATCATGCGCTCGGCCCAGCCACCGGCCAGCGCGCGCTGCACGCGCTGGCGGTCCAGGCGCGCGGCGATGCGGCGCAGGTTGTCGACCAGCGCCAGGCGCAGCATCACCGGCATCGCCCACAGCTCGTCCAGCGCCAGGGGAGCGCCTTCCTGGTAGGCTGCGACGAAGCGCGCCAGGCTTTCCTGTTCCAGCCGGCCGTCGCCGTGCGAGACGATCTCCAGCGCCAGCTGGTAGACGCGCGGCGCGCCGCCGGCCAGGCGCGGCAGGTCGCGGCTGCGCGCCGGCGGCAGCCAATGCCGCGCGGCGCGCACGTGTTCGTCGACCAGGTAAAGATGGTCGAGCAGGCAGGCGGCGCCGGGCGCCAGCGCTTCACCGGACCTGGCGGCGCGCACCAGGGCAGCGCCGGCCTGGGCGATGACGGCGGCGTTCGCGGCCAGGCGCACCAGCAGGCGGTCCGGCGTGTCTTCCTGCGACAGCTCATGGCGCGCGGCGAGCTGGCGCCCGTGCACCGCCATCTGCGCCGCGCCGAACAGCTCCGCGCGCAGGGGCGCCTCGTCGGCGCTGGCGTGCGCGCGGACAGGGTCACGCCCCGTGCGCCCGGCGCCGGGAGGGAGATGCGGTTCTTCGGTCAACAGTAGCCTCGAATACGAATATGGACGCCGCCCGCCGGGTCCGAAGACCCGACGGGCGGCGCACGTGTCAAGGCATGCTAGAAGAACATCTGATGAGAAACCGTGCGCTAACGTACGCTGTGTTTCCGCGCGGCGGCCTGCCTGCTCGCTGTTTGCGCTCGGTCGAGTTCAGCCGGGCGCAGTTGCGCTCAGTTGCGCAGGAGGGCTAGCCCGCCGGCCAGGTGCCATACGCGCTCGCGCCCCAGCCCCTGCAGGCACTGCACCGCCTTCAGGCTGCGGTTGCCGCTGCGGCAGAAGAACAGCAGCGGACGCGCTTCGTCGCGCAGCCAGGCTGCATATTCGGCCAGGCGCGACAGCGGCAGGCTGTAGGCGGCGCGGCCCTGCAGGGTCGGCGCGCCGGCCGCGTGCTCGCAGGCCTCGCGCACGTCGATCAGGAGCGCATCTGGGTGCTCGGCAAAGAAGTGTTTCAGGTGGTAGCGCGCCAGCTCGGCGGGTTTGCGTTCCACCGGTGGCGCCTCGATGCCCATGGGCAGGCAGACGATCGCGCTGCCTGCCTCATGCGTGTCGGCAGGCGTGTGGGCAAACAGCAGGCGCGCCTGGCGCAGCACGCCGTCTTCAGGCGCGCCGAGCAGGTAGCCGCCGCCAGGACGCCGCACCAGCAGGTCGCGGCCCAGGCGGATCGCCGAGGCCGGTGTGCCGTCGGCCAGGCGCACCGTTTCGCCATCGGCCGGCCAGGCGCCGGCATCCGCATCGACCTGTGCGCACAAGGCCGCGGCGCCCGCGCCGAGCGCCGCGCGCAATCGGTAGCCGTGCCGCTGCAGCAGGGCCGCGGCGGTATCGGCCTGGGTCGCGGGCACGTCGATCGCCACGCAGTCGCCGCCTTTCGGATCGAACACCAGCCAGCCGCCGTCCAGGCCGCAGTAGTACACGCCGGCGCGCCCATCTCCGGAAGGCGATGCCGCCAGCGGCTTGCGGCGCAAGGCCTCGCCGCAACGCGCAATGCGCGCGCAGGCCGCATCGACAAAGGCGTCGTCCAGCAGCGGCCCGACCGACAGGCGCACCGCGTTCGCGCAGCGCCAGCCGGGCAGCGCCATCGCTTCCAGCACATAACTCGGCGCCGCCTTGGCCGCCGAACAGGCGGAACCCGCGCTGACGCGGATGCCGGCGGCGTCAAACAAATCGAGCAGCGCCTTGCCGGACAGGCCGGGCACGGCGAAATTCAGCGTGGTCGGCAGCGCGTGCTCGAAGGGGGTATTGAATTCGATCGCCGGGAAGGCCGCGCGCAGGGCCGCCGCCAGGCGTTCGCGCACGGCGAGCAGATGGGTGTGGGTGCGGAAGGTGCGGCCCTCTTCCAGCGCCTGCAGGACGGCGCCGAGGGCGGCGATGCCGGCCATGTTCTCGGTGCCCGAACGCTGTCCGGCTTCCTGGCCGCCGCCGCACATCAGCGGCGTGAACGGTGCGCCGGCGCGCACGTACAGCATGCCGACGCCCTTCGGCGCATACAGTTTATGGCCGGAGAACGGCGCGTAGTCGATGCGGGTGCGGTCCAGCGCCAGGGGCAGCTTGCCGAGCGCCTGCACGCAGTCGACCATCCACAGCGCCGGGCTGCCGGTCTGCTCCAGCACCGCCGCGATGCCGTCCAGGTCGGACACCACGCCGCTTTCGTTGTTGGCGGCCATCGTGCACAGGAAGGCCGTGCGCGGCGCCAGTTCGCGCAGCAGGTCGAGGCGGTGGCGGCCGTCGGCATCGACCGGCAGCGCCTGCAGGGTGAGCTCCGTGCCGAGGATGCGGTTCCAGTGCGCCAGGCTCTCCGGCACGGCCTTGTGCTCGGTGGCGCCGTAGAGCAGCAGGTCGCCACAAGCCTCGCCAGCGGCGCGCCGTTCGCGCACGGCGCACAGGGCCGACAGCACGGCGGTCTGGATGCCCTCGGTGGCGCCGCTGGTGAACATCACCCGGCCCGTCGCCGCGCCCAGCACGCGGTGCGCCCGTGCCCGCGCATCGTCGAGGATCAGGCGGGCGCGCAGGCCGGCCGCATGGCTGCTGCTGGGATTGCCGAAATCGATCTCGAGAGCGGCGTGCGCGGCGGCGATGGCGGCCGTCAGCACGGGCGATGTGGCATTGGCGTCGAGATAGAGTTCGGGAACCATAATAAAAGTGAAATATCGGGCAGAGATCGTGTTATTGTTAGGCAATATGGTACGAATTTGTATAGAAGTATTTGTTCTTAATTCGTTTCCAAATCTCCAAAACTAAGCATGTTTGTTCTAATAGTGACATATAAATAGAATGAATTCACTAGACAAATTTGATTGTGCCATTCTCGCGGCGCTGCAGGCGGACGCAACGCTGTCGATCTCGGGCCTGAGCGAAAAGGTGGGGCTGTCGAGCACTCCCTGCTGGAAGCGCGTCAAGCGCCTCGAGGAAGAGGGCTACATCGAAAGCCGGGTCACGATCGTCAACCGCCAGAAGGTCGGGCTGCCGGTCACCGTATTCGTGAGCGTGCGCACCCGCGAGCACGACGAAAAGTGGCTCGAACGCTTCGCCGCCGCCGTGACCGCCCTGCCCGAAGTGCTCGAGTTCCACCGCATGAGCGGCGACGTCGACTACCTGCTGAAAGTGGTCACCACCGACATCGAAGGCTACGACCGCTTCTACAAGAAGCTGATCAAGACCGCCCAGCTGGCCGGCGTGTCCTCCGCCTTCTCGATGGAGCAGATCAAGTACACCACCGCGCTGCCGCTGGAGCTGATCGCGCACGGCCTGCCGGCCTGAATCTCCAGCCTGAATCTCCGGCCCCGGAGGTCTGGAGCACCTGGCTCTTTTCATGCGATGATTGCAGCTGTTCGCAATCAAGGAGACAGGCTGATGCCATCGAAAATGAACATGGCGCCGCTGGCGCTGGCCGCGCTGCTGTGCGTATCGACGACCATGACCAACGCCGCGCTGGCGCAGGAGCAGGTCGTGAAAATCGGCGTCACCGGGCCGCTCTCGGGCGCCAATGCCTTTGCCGGCAAGGACAACGAAAACGGCGTGCGCCTGGCGGTCGAGGACCTCAACGCGCAGAAGATCAAGGTGGCCGGCAAGACCGTGCGCTTCGAACTGCAATCCGAAGACGACGCCGGCGACCCGAAGCAGGGCGTGACGGTGGCGCAGAAACTGGTCGACGGCGGCGTGAAGTTCGTCCTCGGTCCCTACAATTCGGGCGTCGCGATTCCCGCCTCGCGCGTCTACAACGAAGCCGGCGCATTGATGTCGACGGTCGGCACCAATCCGAAGATCACGCAAGGCGGTTACAAGACCGTGTTCCGCACCGTCGCCAGCGACGCCCAGGTGGGCGGCTCGATGGCCAGCTACGCGGCCAAGGAACTGAAAGTGAAGAACGTCGGTGTGATCGACGACCGCACGGCCTTCGGCACCGGCATCGCCGCCGAATTCAAGCGCCAGGCCCAGGCCGCCGGCATGAAGATCGCGGGCCATGAATTCACCAACGACAAGGCGAGCGACTTCGCCGCCATCCTGACCTCGCTGCGCGCGAAAAAGGTCGATGCCATCTTCTTCGGCGGCTATGCGCCGCAGGCCGCGCCGATGGCGCGCCAGATGAAGGCGCTCGGCCTGAACGTGCCGCTGCTCGGCGGCGACACCCTGTGCAGTCCCGAGATGGCGAAGCTCGGCGGCCCGGCCGTCGGCGAGAACGTGCGCTGCGCCCAGGCCGGCGCCATTATCGCCAAGCAGCCCGGCGGCCCGGCCTTCCTCGACAAGTACAAGGCGCGCTTCAAGCGCGAGCCGGACGTGTATGCGCCGTCGTTCTATGACCAGACCATGTTCATCGCACAGGCGATGAAGACCGCCAATTCCATCGACCCGGCGGCAGTGGCCCAGCAGCTGCGCAGCCAGAGCTACGCGGGCGTGGTCGGCACCTACGGCTACGACGACAAGGGCAACCTGAAGAAAACCACCGTCACCGTCTACACCTTCAAGAACGGCGCATTGGCGCCGCTGGCAAGCTATTAAGGATTCAATCACATGACCCAGTTGTTCAAGCTCGGCGCGTTCGCCGCAGCAGCTTTCATCGCCTGCGCGCCGGCCTTGGCGGCAGAGCAGGCAGCACCCGCAAGCAAACAGGCCGCCGCCAACCCGCAAGCCGGCAAGGCGCTCAACAAGCTCGCCGACGAGTACTACGACGCCATCGCGCGCTTCGACCCGGTATCGGCCAGCGAAAACGGCGACAACCGCTTCATCGACCAGATCGGCATGACGATCTCGCCGCAAGAACGGGCTAAACAGTTTGCACGGTATAAAGCGTTCCAGAAGCGCCTGCACGCCATCAAGCGCGACAGCCTGAGCCCGCGCGACCAGACCAGCTACGACATCCTCGACTACGAGCTGGCCACCGCACTGCGCTTCGAGCCCTTCCCCGAGTACCTGTTGCCGATCAACCAGATGGACAGCATGCCGGTAACGCTGGCCAACTACGCCAGCGGACAGGGCGCCCAGCCGCTGTCGAGCGTGGCGGACTACCGCGCCTACGCCAGCCGCCTGGCCCAGCTCGGCCCGTGGATCGACCAGGCCATCGCCAACATGCGCGAGGGGGTCAAGCGCGGCGTCACCAATCCGAAGTCGGTGATGGCGTCCGCCCTGCCCCAGTTCAGGCAGCTGGTGGCGGCCACGCCGGAGGACAGCATCTATTATTCGCCAGTGAAGAGCTTCCCGGCCTCGTTCTCCGATGCGGACAAGCGCAGCCTGACCAAACTGTACGGCGACACCATTGGCGGCAAACTGAATCCTGCGCTGGCGCGCCTGTCGACCTTCCTGGAAAAGGAATACCTGCCCGCCGCGCGCACCAGCACCGGCTGGGACGCGCTGCCGAACGGCGCCGAGTGGTACAAGGTGCGCGTGGCGAGCCAGACCACGACCAGCCTCACGCCCGAGCAGATCCACGAGATCGGCCTGAAGGAAGTGGCGCGCATCCAGGGCGAGTATGGCCGCACCGGCCCGAAGATGGGCTACAACGGGCCGGCCGCCGGCCTGCCGGCCTGGGTATCGCAGCAGGCGAAGTACAAGCCCTTCAAGACCGACCAGGAAGTCATCGACGTCTACCGCAAGCTCGACGCCCAGCTGCGCACCAAGCTGCCGGCCATGTTCAACCTGATGCCCAAATCCCCGCTCGATTTGCGCCTCGAACCTGAACTGAGCCGCGCTACGGCCTCGGACCACTACACCCCGCCGGCGGTGGACGGCTCGCGTCCGGGCGTGTTCTGGTCGGTGGTGAACGACCCGACGCAGTACGGCAGCACCGGCATGGTCACGCTGTTCCTGCACGAAGGCCAGCCGGGCCACCACTTCCACATCGCGCTGCTGCAGGAACTCGGCTTGCCGAACTTCCGCAAGTTCGGCGGCAACAACGCGTTCACCGAAGGCTGGGCGCTGTATGCCGAGACCCTGGGCAAGGACATGGGCCTGTTCGACAAGCCGGAAGATTATTTCGGCCACCTGAACGACGAAATGCTGCGCGCCGCGCGCCTGGTGGTGGACACCGGCATGCACACCAAGGGCTGGTCGCGCGAGCAGGGCATCAAGTATTTTTCCGAGACGCTGGGCTACAGCGAAGCGGATTCGCGTGCGCAGATCGAGCGCTACATGGTGTGGCCGGGCCAGGCGCTGGGCTACAAGATCGGCGCGCTGAAGATCATCGAGTTGCGCCGCCGCGCGGAAAGCGCGCTGGGGCCGAAGTTCGATTTGCGCGCCTTCCACGACATCGTGCTGGGTGAAGGAACGCTACCGCTGTCGCTGCTGGAGGCGAAGGTGGATCGCTGGATTGCGGAGAGCAAGCAGTCCTGATGCGAAGGTGGGCAATGCCCACCTTTTTATACCTGCGTCATGCAGCGCGCCGCACTGAAGCTACTGGCCTGCGCGACCTGCCAACACTGCCAGGACGTCAGACTGAACCAACACTTCGCGCGCCGGCTCTTGATGGAGATTGCTGCGACAGGGTTACGCCTTGCGGAAATTTACCGCCACGGTCCTCCACCTGCCTAGTGCTGGCTGCCTACGCTGCCAGCCAAAACGGATACTCGAGATGCCCGTCCCTTGCCGTGTTCTTGAGCCGGGCCAGAACCGACTGCGGCATGTTACTTGTCCCGTTCAAACAAGCGACTCCAGATAAGGACGCATGATTTTCTCGACCCTGCAAACCTTACCGAAATGGTAAAGCTCGCGCATCGTCACGCGCTTTTCACGCCATGCCTCGCGCAACGCCTCGATGCCGACATCGACGCCGATCTTGTTGCGGTACTTGAAGCAATCGGCAATTGTCTTCGCAATACCGTAGACCTTGATGGCCTGTCCGGCCACCTCGTGCCGTTCGACGCCTTCCGTGAGTGCCGCGCCTGAGTGCCAGACAATCCTGACCGGGGGATAGTCGATCTTCGGGGCACGTGCCTTGTTGGGCAGTGCCAGCCAGACTTCGAAGGGCGACTGGGTAGTCAGCTTGTGAAACCGCAGGGCAGTCAGCAGGCAGAAGACGCTCTGCTCGCTGTAGGCGGCAAGGTCGACCAGACTGTCCAGTTCCGTGCTGGGCCTGTTGGTGACTGCATACAGGCCGCGTGCGATGCGCGTGATATCGCCTTGACGCACCAGACGCGTCAACGCCATGCGCGACAGGCCGGCGTCGATGGCATCCTTCGCCCGGAAGGCTGGTTTATTGACAGCTTGCAGCGCGGTAGGCAGGAGCTGGGTATTCATGCGGCTATTGTTGCATATCGTCGGTAAATGTAAACATCTACCGACGTTTTGCAGCACCACTTGCCTCATCACGTCAATCTCACCCAACGGCGGGGGAAGGTCAGCAGTGGAAACTGTGCTCCCGACAACCGCTCGGTATCTGCCCTACTGCCCCGTCTTCGGCTGCATCTTCCCCTGCTTCATCATGGTCGCATTGCTGTCCATGATCGTCCCCCACAGCGCCTTGACCGATTCCGGCGTCGGGTTCTGCTGCATGCGCAGCTGGGCCAAATCGATGCGCGCACGCGGATAGCGCGCCTGCGCCGCTTTTTCCAGCCACCCTATCGCCTCCTCGCGCGACTGCGCGGTGCGGTCGGCATACAGCATCTCCCCCAGCTCGGTCTGCGCCACCGGGAAGCCCAGCCGCGCCGCCTTCAGGAACCACCCTTTGGCCTGCGCCCTGGCCTGCCGGCGCTCGGCACCGCTGCCGCCCGCATCCTGCAAGGCAGCCAACCCCAGCGTGGTCATCGCCACCACATTGCCCTTGCCGGCCTGGCGCCGCAGCAGCGCCATCTCGTTGCTGTCCGCCGCCTGCGCGCGTGCTTCCAGTTCATGATCGAGCGCGGTCCAATCCGATTCATCCATGTCGCGGTACCAGGCGTCATTGCCGGTACTGCCGATCGAGCCGATGCCGCGCGAGCGGCCGCTGGCGGCCTTCGAACGTGCCGTCAGCGGCGCCGCACCCGGCCGCCAGCCCGGCGGCGGCAGGAAATAGAAATCGCCGGCCAGCGAGGATTCGAACCAGGGTTGCTGGTCTTCGCGGGTCTGGCGCCGCACCTGGTCCGATAGCGTGCGGAACAGCGTCTCGGCCGGCAGCCCGCGCTGGGTCAGCAGCCTGGCCAGGGTCTCGGTATAGATGCTGTGGCGGCGGCCGGCACCGTCTTCGGCCAGCTGGCCCGGCGCGGTGGAGTAGGCCACCAGGGTGCCGCGCGCGGCGCTGGACGGCGCCAGCCCCAGGTTCTCGAAGCTGCGCAGCTTGACCGGCTTCACCGGCTGGAAGGGGTTGTTGCGGCAGGCGTCGAGGATCATCACGTTGACCGACGACTTCGACAGCGCCAGCCTTTCGTGCAGGGCCTGCAGCGGAAAGGCGCGCGCCTTTACCCCCTCCTCGCCGGTGATGACCATGTCGACCGGCAGCAGGTAGTTCTCGCCCTTGATCTGCATGCCGTGGCCGGCATAGTAGACGACGGCCGAAGCGCCGGCCGGCAGGCGTTCGGCGAAGCTGCGCGTGGCGTCGAACATGCCGCTGCGCGTCAGGTCCGTCTTCAGGGTTACGTCGAAGCCGGCCTGGCGCAGGCTGGCGGCGATCAGTTCGGCGTCGGGCCGCGTGTTCGGCAGGCTGTTGGCGCCGTAGTTGCCGTTCCCGATCACCAGCGCATAACGGTTCGTCAGCGCCGCCGGCGCCTGCGTCTTCAGTTGCGCCCCTGCCGGTGCAAAGACCAGCAACGCAGTGGACAACATCGCGAGCAGCAGGAAGAAGCGCCGCATCATTCCTGCTCCAGCACGAGCACGTCGTCGACCAGGTTCGAACGCAACAGGGCCGCACGCACGGTCTCGATGCGCTTGCGGTCGTCGACCACGAGCCAGAACTCGCCGCCGCTGCCCGGCCCCCAGACGATCTGGCAGCGCTGCCCCTGCAGCAGTTCGGCCAGTTGCGCCATGCTGGCGTTGGCGCTCACCACGATCTTCAGGTTGGCCGCACGCTGCGCCGTGGCCAGCGAGCGGGTCACGGGTTCGTCCAGCGGACGTGTGATCACGCCGAGGTTCATCACCGTCTGCAGTCCCAGCAGGGCGATGACGAAGCCGAGCGCCGGCGAGAAGCCCCAGCTCGCGGCCCAGGCGCGCCAGCTGCGCTTGGGCGGCTGCCGCTCCTCCGCGCGCGCCGCGGCCAGGCGCTGCTGGAATTGCGCAAAGCCGGCCATCGGGTCGCGTTCTTCCACATGCCGGCGCGCGGCGCCGGCCAGCGCCTGCGCGAATGCCAGTTCTTCGCGCGCTTCGGCGTCACGCGCAAGAAACGCCTCGACTCCGGCATGTTCGCCCTCCGGCAGCGTGCCGTTGATATAAAAAGGCAGCGCCGCCCGGAAGCTGGCGCGTGCCTGTGCCTTGTCATCCATTCCGTTCTCCTCCGAAGCCGCCACCAAAGGCCCGTTCCAGGCACTCGCGCACGCGGCGCCGCGCATGGAACAGGCGCGATTTCACCGTCCCTTCCGGCACGCCGGTGCGTGCCGCCACTTCATCCAGTCCGCACTCTTCCACCGCGCTCCAGTACAGCGCCTCGCGCTGGCTGTCCGGCAGCCGGTCCATGCATTCGACCAGCGCCGCGCCGCGCTCGCGCTCCTCGATCAGTTCCAGCACGCCCCAACCCGGCGCCGCGGCGTTGTCGATGGCGTCGGGATCGTTGACGATCACTTCGTCGATCCGTCCCTTGCGGCGCCGCCAGTCGGCCACCTTGTTGCGCGCGATGCCGCACAGCCAGGTCGAGAACTCCGACACGCCGGTATACGCATCGGTCTTGCGGAAGGCCACCAGCAGCGTGTCGCTGACGATCTCCTCGACCGCATGCGGGTCGTCCCACACCTGGGCACGCACGTAGCCATACATGATGGGCTGGTAGGCCGCGTACAGCCTGGCCAACGCTGTATCGTCGCCGCGCGCGATCTGGTTCAACAGCATCCGCACTTCATGGCGGGGAAGGTTTCGCATGTTCGTCAAAAAAAATCTGAAAAAGATTGAACCGGTTCGAACCCGGCAGCGATACACGGGCACAGATGCTAACACCGACCCACCCTGACCCGAGGAGCCACCACCCATGCAAACCCTGACCACTTCCACCCGCACCGTGCGCGGGAAAATCCTGCGCGACACCCAGGCCGGCCCCGGCCTGCTGGCGGTCGACGGCAACAAGATCCCCTTCACGCTCGAAGACCACTGGGCCGGCACCACCCCGCCCCAGACCGGCGGCACCGTCGACATCGGCTTCGACGAAGCGGGCCAGCTGCGCACGGTGAACCCGGTCGGCGTGGGCAAGGAAGAACTCGAGATCGCCGGCGAGCTGGCGCGCCAGGCCCTGGGCAAGGGCGCGCCGGTGCTGCGCGCGTCGGTGCAGAAGATCGGCACGCCGGTGCTGGTGGCCATGGCCATCGTCGCCATCAGCTGGATCTGGCTGCCGGCGGTGACGGTGCAGATCATGGCCGGCATGGCGCAAAGCGCCACCATGTTCGACGTGCTGCGCATGGTGAACGCCGGCGCCAGCCTGCAGGACTTCGGCCGCGGCGGCAGCGCCGGCATCTACGGCTTGCTGTGCATCCTGGCCATGGCCGCACCCGCCCTGCCGGCCCTGTGGAAGCACCGCCTGGCGCCGCTCGGCTACTTTGCGCCGCTGGCCTTCCTCGCCGCCGTCGGCCTCGGCATCTACATGAAGATGAACGCCATGGCCAATGCCGCCACCGAGCAGATGGGAAGCCTGGCCGGCAGCGGTATGGGCGACATCGTCGGCGCCATGATGAAACAAGTGATGCAGGCCGTCTCGGTTGGCTTCGGCATCTATGTGTCGCTGGCCGCCGCCCTCTACTTGGCCTGGATCGGCCTGCGCGCACTCCGTCAACGTTAATCCATCCTCATCCTTGCCACCATCAACCTTCCGAGCACAACCATGAAAAAGACCACCATCCTCGCCGTCCAGATCGCCATCGCCTTCAGCCTTGCCGCCTGCTCGAAGAAGAACGAAGCGCCGGCCGGCACGCCCCCGGCCTCCGCCGCTCCTGCTGCCGCATCTGCTCCCCCTGCAAGCCTGGCCGACCTGCAGAACCCGGACGCCGTCAACAAGGCGGTTGCCGCCACCCTGCCGAAGGGCGACCCGGCCACGCCCCTGAACGCCTACCGCAAGATCGACAGCGGCCATCAGGTCATGTTCATGTACTACGCGCTGTCGAACATGCCCGCGCCCTACGACGAGATCGCCAAGACCTATTCCGATGAATACCGCCGCACCAGCGACAGCTTCAAGCAGCGCGACATCCTGAAGGCGCTGCAGCCGCGCATCGACGGCGAGATCGCCGGGGCGAAGAACGGCCGCTACGTCGTGGTCGACCAGCAGGACAGCCGCCTGCTGCAGCGCTACGACTTCGAGAAGAAGTCCTTTGCCCTCAACGACTTCTCGGACGACCGCTACACCTTCTTCAACGACAACAGCCAGTACACGCTGGCCACCACCAACGCGGCCGACTTCTCCGCCTTCAAGGTGACCGACGAAGCCAGGGCGCGGGAGATCGAGGGCTACCTGAGTTCGTATAAACCGCTGCGCCTGGAGACTTATGCGTATGCCCAGGACGCCGATCCGAGCAACCGCCGCATTAAGCTGCAGGTGATGAAGGTGCGCTTGCTGGATGCGCGCGGCACGGTGCTGGCGGAAATGTGATGCGTAGGGTGGGCGGATTTTCCGTCCACGCGTTCAACACAGCCGGCTCTGTGGTCATGCATGCTTTGGCCGAACGCGTGGACGGCGAAGCCGTCCACCCTACCTCAGCTTCGCGCAGAACGCCTCAGCGCCGCCATCGATGATCGCCCCGCTCGGCCACATCCCCGTGGCCCGGCGTGCCTTCTGCAAGGCGGACGCCAGCGCACTATCTCCCTCCACCGCATACACGAACACGGGCATGGCCAGCGCCGCCGCGTCAAGCAGCAGATTGCGGTTCGCCTCCAGCGTGCGCGCATCGACGTGCACGCCCACCGGCGCCCCCACCCGCCCCTGCAGATTGCCCAGCCAGTTGCGGTCCAGGCGCGGCGCCTGGGCGTGGCTGGCAACGAAACGCGTGGCGCGCGTATTGCCCAGCGCCTGGGCATTGCGCGGATCGAGCACGATCAGTCCAAGATAACCCTCGCGGTCGGCCTGGCGCGCGCAGCGCAGGTTGCCCTCGACCGGCGAGGTCAGGAACCAGTTGCCGTGCCCGACTTCGCCGCGCAGCTGCTGCACCAGCGCGCCCACGTCCTGGCAAGCCGCCACCGTCTTGATCTCGGCGTTCAGCGTGCCCTGCGGGTAGCTGGACGCCAGTTGCGCCAGGTCGCTGGCGAAGGGCGGGGCCTCGCTCGTCGGCACGCCGCGCAGCGTCATGCGCGCCGCACGCCAGTCGGCGCTGCGCAGGCTGTTCACCGGCACCGGCGCCGCGGTGCGCACCACGCGGCCGGTGGCCTGGTCGTGGTGCACCACCCATTCGCGGTCGCCCAGCATTTGCAGGTCGGTCTCGACGCCGTCGAAGCCGCCGGCATAGGCCGCGCGCAGCGCACCCAGCGAATTCTCCGGCGCCTGGCCATTGCCGCGGTGCGAATGGATCTGCATGCCGAGGCAGGCCGCCTGCACGGGCGCGGCGGCCAGCAGCGCAGACAATAGCGCGGCCGGCAGGCATGCCGCGAGCGTGGACTTACGGTGTGGGTTCATAGCCATAGTTCAGGTCCTGCAAGAGATTGACGCGGATCGCTTCATTGAGCGGGTAGCTGTAGCCCTGCCCCACCGCTACCACGTGGGTGACGTTGGCCACCACGGCCTTGCGCGCACGGGTCCAGCCGGTATCGCCTTCTTCCGCCGCGCGCGATTGCTCCAGCATCTGGGTAAACAGCGGGCTGCGCGTGACGCGGTTGTCGATCAGCGACAGCACGCTCCAGACGCCGATAAACACGGCCAGCAGCACCGTCATGGCGGTCCAGCCGGCGCGGCGGCTGAGGGTGTCCTGGCCGGGCGCGCGCAGCAACAGCACCAGCGTGGCGATCAAGTACAGCAGCTTCGAGAAGTGGCCGATTGCGCCCAGTAGCGAAAAGGCCAGCGCCACCGGCGGCACGATGGCGGCGCGCGCGGCCTCGTTGCCGTCCTTGAACAGGCGCGCGCCGTATTCGAACTGCGCCGCGTCCGAGTCGTAGCTGGCGCGCCTGTCGCGCACCGCCTTGCCCACCATCGCCTCGTACAGGCGCTTGAATTCGGCCGCGCTGCCGTAGTCGTGTGCCACCACCGCACCGGGCGGCAGCGCCAGCGCCTCGCGCAGCTGCGCCTGCACGCCGGGGCGCGCCACGAACTGCGCAAACGACAGGCCGGGCGGAATGCGGTCGCGCCCGACTGTGATGCCGCTGGTCGACTTGCGGTAGCGCTGCTCGACGGCGTCGCGGAAGGCCACTTCGTCGGACGGGTCCCAGCGCGCACTCACCGGCACCTTCTGCCGCACTTTCTTCACCACCGCCGCGCGCCGGTAGCCGGGCACCGTGTACGGCGTCCAGTTATGCTTGCGCAGCGAATCGACGTAATCGTTCCACGCCTTGTCCTGCTCGCGCTGCAGGTCGTCGTTCGAGGCCGAGGGGATGCGCGCATATTTCTGCCAGCTGGTGTGGGTGCGCTTGATCGCGTCGAGGTAGTCCTCGTAGTACTGCTGGCCGGTCTTCGAGCTGCGCACGATGTTGCCGATCACCTGGTCCTTGGTGCCCTTCATGCGCTCGTCGAGGCGCTGGTTGGACAGGGCCAGGAAGGGGAACAGCGCCAGGAAAGCCTTGCCTTCGGGCTGGGCGAACAGCAGCTTGTCGTCGACCAGGCCATCGAGTTCGGCCTGGCCGTTGACCAGCGAGCGTTGCAGCAGGATGGTGTTGTAGGCCACGCGCCGGAACTCGGCGTCGCGCGTGGCGACCAGTACGTCGACGAAGACCTTGATCGTCACGAACACGGCGCCGGCCACCAGCAGGCAGCCGACCGCGATGTGCAGCAGCGAAGGACGCTTGCTCGGGCTGTGCAGGCGCCGGCGCAGCAGCACCTGCAGCAGCACCAGCGCCGCGGCCACGCCCGACAGGGTACGGCCGAACACCTCCAGGCGCTCCACATCGTGCGGGCCCGCATTCCCGCCCACCACGTCGAGCAGGCGCGCATTGAAACCGAGCTCGAAGCACAAATAGACCAGCGTCAGCAGGATCAGGAAGACCAGTTGCTTGAGTTGTTGGGTGCGCATCATGGCTTACTTCCTCAGGTCGATGCGGACCGGCTTGATTTCCTCGTCCGGAATGGTGAGACGCCCGCGCGGCAGCTCGTCGCTGCGCTTGCGCTGCGGCGTGGTGTCGCGTGCGGCCGCGGTGTCGCGCCCGTTATCGCGTGGCGCCGGCACATCGCGCGGCGCCGGTGCCTTGGTGCCGGCCAGGGCGGCGCGCTGCGGCGGCGCCGGGATCACGCGGCCGCCGCTGCCGGCGATGCCCGGACGGTTCGGCGCGGCGGAGCCGGGCATGCTGCCGGGGCGGCCGTCGCCGCGTGCCGGCGGCATCGGAAAGGCCGGACGCAGGTTCTCGTCGGCGAAGGGACGCGCCGCCAGGTTCACGCCCGCCGGCGCCGGCGCCACGCCCGAGTACAGGCGCTGGTCCATGTAGCTGTAGCGCTTCAGGCGGTTGTACTCGGGGAAGTCGATGTAGATCGCGCGGCCATCCTCGTCCAGCGTGGCCTGGGGCCGGTCCTGGCAATTCCCGAAGCCCCACTGCAGCACGTCGGTGCCTTCGATGGCCATCAGCGTGTACTTGTAGTTGCAGTTGCGTTCCTGGGTCTCGACGATCACCACCAGGCGCGACTCCACCTGGGCCACCATGGCGATGCGCGCGCCTACCGCATTCGGCAGCGGCACCACGCGGTAGCTGCCGATCTTCACCGAAAAGGCGCCGGTCGAGGGATCGTGGCGCAGCGACCCGAGGGTGCCGTCGGCCAGGCGGAAGCCGCCCAGCTGCTTGCCGAAGAGCTCCGCCGTATCCAGGCCGATCAGCACGCCGCCGCGGTTGTTCGGCTGCACCGCGCAGCCGGCGGCAAGCAGGGAGACGGCCAGCAAGGAAGCAGCCAGGAGCGGCGCGCGCGGCAGGTGTTCGAGACGAATGGGCGGATTGATGGTGTTCTCCGAAAGTAGGCACGGGTAGATGCCGGAGAACACCGGTTGAAGCGGTGGTTCCAACAGCCCCGCAGTGCAACATGCGCTTGACCGCGCATTATGCCTTGCGATGCTGCCTGGAAAACTCACACATTGTCACTTTAGTACGATGTACCAGGACAAGCATGCCGCCTGCCACTACGCGGAGTCGCGCAGCCAGGACCGGCTGGTGGACCTGGACGTTCCCGGTAAATCGTGTGGCAGGCAGATGCCGGCAGCTACCCTCACCGGCGCCTGCGCACGCTGGAACCGTACGTGCTCAGTTCGAGCGCGCCGGTGCGATCCGCCAAACCACGCCGCCGCCATCGTCGACCACCAGCAGCGCCCCGTCGGCCGCCACCTCGACGGCCGCCGGACGGCCCCACACATCGCGGTCGCTCAGCACCATGCCGGTCATGAAGTCCTGGTACTGCCCGGTCGGCACGCCGTTCTTCATGAACACGCGCACTACCTTGTAGCCGGTGCGGATGCCGCGGTTCCAGGAGCCGTGCAGGGCCAGGAAGATATCGCCTTCGTACTCTTTCGGGAAGGCGTGTTGCGCGCCCTGCGGCGCCTGGTAGACGACCATGCCCAGCGGCGCCGAGTGCGACTGGATCAGGGTGTCGGGCACGATGGTCTTGTTCTTCAGGTCGGGGCGGATGCCCTTCAGGCGCGGGTCTTCGTTGGCGCCGATGTAGTACCAAGGCCAGCCATAGAAGCCGCCCTGCTTCACGCGCGTGATGTAGTCGGGCGGCAGGTTGTCGCCCAGTTCGTCGCGCTCGTTCACGCTGCAGAACAGCTCACCGGTCGTCGGGTGCACGATCATGCCGACGCAGTTGCGCAGGCCGTTGGCATAGGCGCGGCGGTTCTTGCCGTCGGCGTCAAATGCGAGGACGGCGGCGCGCTCGGTCTCCTCGCCCCAGGCGGCGCCGACGCCATACTTTGCTTCCCATTGCGCCAGCGGCTGCGGCGGCCGGGCGCCGATGCCGGCGGCCACGTTGGTAGCCGAGCCGACCGACAGGAACATCGTCTTGCCGTCTTTCGAGAAGGCGATGGTGCGCGTGACGTGGCCGCCGCTGGTGTCGCTGATCTTCCCGATCACGGTTTCGGGTTCGCCCTTGGCCTTCAGGTCGCCGACGCTGTAGGGGTAGCGCACCACCGAATTCACGTTGGCGACGTACAGGTATTGCGGCTTGTCGGCCGGCCACAGGGCCATGCCGTAGGGGCGCGACAGGCCGGTGGCGTAGACGCTGACGGTGTCGGCCTTGGCGCCGTCCTTCGAGCGCAGGACCGTGATCTGGCCTTTGGCGGCTTCCGACAGGAAGATATCGCCGTTCGGCGCGCGCAGCGGCAGGCGCGACTTGCCGAGCTTGTCGGCGTAGATGCCGACCGTGAAGCCTGGCGGGACGGCAGGCATGGCGCCCTCGGGACGCGCGGCGAGTTTCGGGCCGTTGCCGGCGCTGTCGCTGGCGTAGGGCTGGATGAGCTCAGTCGGCTTGATGTGGTGCAGGTCGCCGGGTTTGTCCTGGGTCCAGGCGCCGGCCTGGTCGGCTGGTTTGGCGCTTGCCGCGGCGGCCACGGGCGCGGAGGCCTGGCCGGCTTGCGTGGCGAGGTAGGCGATGACGGCGGCGCGCTGCTTGGGGTCGGCGACGCCGATCGGCATCGCGGTGCCGAGGACGTCCTTGTTCGGGTCGCGCAGGAAGACGTCGAGTTCTTCGCGGGTCCAGGTCTTGCCGGCGGCGCCGGCCTTGGTCAGGGCGTCGGTGTAGTTGAAGTTGGGGACGGCGGCGGCTTTGCGGCCGACGACGTTGAACAGGCCGGGGCCGGCCAGCGCGGAGAGCTTGGGGTCGACGGTGTGGCAGCTGGCGCAGTTCTGGGTGAAGAATGTCTGGCCGGGGGATGGGGCGGCGTTGGCTGCGGCGGTGAAGGCCAGGCAGAGGGCTGCGATGGTGGTGTGTCTCATGGTGTTTTTTCTTTGGCTTGGGGACGGTGTGCTGGCGTTAGTGGGGCTGTTGCCTGCACTGTTATTGGTGTGTTTGATCCGCGTGGGCACGAGTGCCCACCCTACGGGAAGCGCTGCGGGTGGATTACGCGGCGCCTCTGCTTCTGGCCAAGTCTCAGGCGATCATGAAAACGGGGTAGCGGCGCCATTCGGGTTCGCGGTACTTGGCGCAGTTGGCGAAGATGAAGTCGAGCACGGCTTCCTGGTTCGACAGCAGGCCGGGATTTGCGGCTTTCCATTCGGTGAACTTCGATGCCAGTTCGGGTTCGTCCAGTAGCAGCTGTTCGGCTTCGTCTTCGAACACGTAGTCGGAATAGGCTTCCTTCTTTTCCAGCACGCTGTTGAAGAAGCCCCAGCGGAAGAAGCTGTCGTGGGCCAGGGGCTCCAGGGTCTCGACGATGTAGCGGGCGGTGTCCTGGTTGAGCGGGACGATATGGTCGCCGGCGCGCAGCAGTACCTGGGCACGGCGCTTTTCCAGCTGTACGTCGTCGTGGAACATGTGGCCCTCGTAGGCGCTGGGGCGCGATGCCACCGAGACGATGTGGTAGTAGTCCACCTCTTCCATGCGGTCGGCTGCGACGCGCTCCATGTGCACGCCGTTCAGCTGCAGGCGCTCGATTGCTTCGCGCCAGGCTTGCGGGATCACGTAGGCCTTCGGTGCGGGCACGGTGATGTCGGCGTTGAAGCGGTTGTACCAGGCGATGTCGCGTTCCCAGGGGCTGTTGCGGTCATAGTGCAGGCGCGTGTAGCCGCCCAGGACGCTCGGCTTGTATTTGGCTTCGTAGCCCTTGAAGCGGAAGCTGCCCGGGTTGGCGTCGTCCATGGTCCAGTGGATCGGCCATTCGGCGCGCGTGCGCCCCAGGGCCTTGGCGGCGCGGCGCAGGGCCTGGATCTGCGCAGCGTTTTGCACCGTGAAGTCGAGCGCGCTCTCAACCAGGGCGCGCATCGATTCGTAGCGGTCCTTGAAGGGTTTCAGCATGTGGGTCTCGGGCATGAAACCGATGGTGTGGTGCAGGGCCGCGTAGCCGGTCGAGAAGCGCGCGGTTTCCAGGAAGTCGGCGATGCCGTGGTCCGGGCTGTCCTGCACCGGATTCACGTAGGGGCAGGTCGGCCAGCCGCGCTGCGCCATGTCGGCGTACAGCGCCGGCAGCATGGTGTCGCGCAGGAAGCCGCCCAGTTCTCCGCCCAGCTTGTCGGGCTGGGTGTGGATCAGGGTCATGGTGTAGCTGTAGTCGGCGCCGTTCGAGGTATGGGTGTCGACCATCACGTCCGGGTCCCAGGACGTGAAGAAGCGGTTGAAGACCTGGGCGGTCAGGGTGTCGCACTTGACGAAGTCGCGGTTCAGGTCGAGGTGGCGGCTGTTGCCGCGGAAGCCGAACTGTTCTGGGCCGTCCTGGTTCACGCGCGAGGTGTTGGCGCGGTTGATGCTGCCGTCCACGTTGTACAGCGGGATGAAGATGAACACGGTCTCGCCGAGGGCCGCCAGGCGCGCCGGCTGGGTGCAGAAGTCGCGCACCAGCGCCATGCAGCCATCCACGCCTTCGGGTTCGCCCGGGTGGATGCCGTTGTTGTTGAAGAAGACCGGGCGCCCGCTCCCTTTGATCTGCTCGCGCCCGAACACGCCGTCGGCACTGACCACGCCGGCGTGGATCGGCAGGCCGGCGTCGGACGTGCCGATCACGCCGAAGCGCAGCACGCTCGGGTAGCGGCGCGCCAGCGCTTCGTACCAGGCGACGCAGTCGCTCCAGGTGGTGGTCTGGTTCTGGTTGCCCAGTTCGTAGGGCGTCTTCATTTCGTTCGACATGGGAGGTTCCGGCAAGGAGAGAAAATCGAGCCGCTACGATACAGCACTGGCGGCGGAAAGTGGCAGGGTGATGGCAACGGTGGTGCCGCGCTGCGGCGCCGAGCGCACGGCGATCGCACCGCGCAGCGCGTACACCCGTTCGCGCATGCCGATGATGCCGATGCCTTCGGAACTGAGGGCCGGCTCGAAGCCCTGGCCATCGTCCTCGACCGCGATGCGTAGCACATTCTCGTCTTCGTCGAGCACCAGGCTGACCTGGGCGAAGCTGGCGCCGGCATGCTTCATCACGTTCGACAGCGCTTCCTGCACGATGCGGTAGGCGGAAATCGCCAGCTCGTTGCCCAGGCGCGAGAAGTCGCCTTCGGAGTGGAAGGCGAAGCGGCAGCCGGAGCCGCTGTCGTAGTGGCGCAGCATCTCTTCCACGGCGCCGTGCAGGCCCAGCATGTCGAGCACCTCGGGCCGCAGGCGCCGCACCAGGCGCCGGCCGTTGGCGTACAAATCGAGCGCCAGCTTGGTGATGGCCTGCGCCTTGTTGCGGATCTCCTCGACCTCGGCGCCGGTCGGTGCTGTGCTGGCCCTGCCGGCCAGCGTGGCGATGCTCTGCGCTTCCAGCCGCACCGCGATCAGCGAGGCATTCAGTTCGTCGTGGATCTCGACCGCGATGCTCTTGCGCTCGTCCTCGATGATGCTGTTCACCTTCTGGATGAGTTTGCGCTTGTCGGCGTCGGCGCGCAGTGCCTCGTTGCGCGATTCGAGCAGGTCTTGCGTGCGCGCCGCCACCTTGTTTTCCAGGTCCTGCTTGGACTGGTCGAGCGCCACCGACATCTCGCCGATCGAGCCTTGCAGCTCGCCGACCTCGCCGCCGGTCGTCACCGGCAGCGCGATGCGGTAGTTCCCGCCGCGGATCTCGCGCAGGGCGCCGATCGCGTCGCGCAGCGGCAGGATCAGCGAGCGCGCCAGCACCCAAGCCAGCACGCCGCTGGCCGCCAGCGCCAGCGCCGCCATCGCCACCTCCACCTGGAAGCGGCGCTGCTGCTTGGCCAGCATGTTCGCCGGCGACATGGTCACGCGCACCGCGCCCACCACTTCGGTGGTCAGCGTCGGCGGGCGCGTGTCGCTGGAGGCCGAGACGTGCGGGATGCCGTTGTCGGTGAACAGGTTGATCCACACCACCTGCTTGCGGATCGGCGCTTCGTAGTAATGCGGCTCGGCGTCCGCCGCGCTCTCGGAGGTCACGCGCACGGCGCGCTTGCCCGTGGCGTCGACCACGTCGATGCGGTAGATGCTTTTGTCGGACTGCACCAGGCCGTTGATGGTCAGGCGCAGGTCGGTGAGGTTGCCGGAGATCACGTTGTATTCGCTGGTCTCGGCCAGCGCGCGCGCCAGGATGCGGCCGCGCTCGGCCAGTTCCTCGGCCACCTGGGCCCGGTGCGCGTACCAGGAATACCAGAGGAAGGAAGTGAACAGGAAGGCGACCGGCAGCATGGTGATGAAGGCCATGCGCAGGCCGATGCTCCAGCTGCGCCAGGGCTGGACAATGCGCCGGAGTCTCATGGCCGCGGCCTGGCGAAAGCGCGTGCGTCCTTGCCGACCACGATGTCGAGCGAACGCGCCACGCCTTCGTTGATCGTGGTGTGGAAGTAGCGCGGGAACTGCGGCGCGGGCAGCGCGCCGCTGGCGACAAAGGCGGCCGCCACTTCGGCCACCTGGGCGTTGATGTCCTCGATGTCGGAATAGGTGGTGGCCAGCGCCCCCACCTTCACCATGTCGCCCGAAAACCCGATCACCGCCTGCTTGCGGCGGTAGGTGGCCAGCAGGATGCTGCGCACGTTTTCGGGGTTATAGACCGCGCTGTCCGGCAGCGCCAGCAGCGCTTCGCTGCGGCCGATCCGGCCCAGCAATTCGCCGATGTCATCATCCGGCGCCGCGCGCACCAGGTCAACCTTGCCCTGCAGGGCGTGGACGAAAACGTCCGCATCCTGGCCGACGATGGCCGCCACCCGCACCGGGCGCCGGTACAGCAGGCTGGCCAGCTGCAGCTGGTCGAGCGGCGCCGGCTCGGCATACACCGCCGTGTTCAAGGCGGCGCGCGCGGGCGGCAGGGTGCCGACGACCGAGCGCCACACCTGGCTCGACGTGAACGCCGCAATCACGATGCAGTCGCAGCGGCGCGCCACCGCCTGGCGCAGTGCATCCGGGCCGATGGCAATCGTCACCATGCGCCGGTTCTGCGCCAGCTCGGTGCGGAAGGCGGCAAAGGTCGGCACCAGGCGCTTGTACAGGTCTTCGGCGATGCGCGCGCTGACGGCGCTGTCGTCGCCGGTGACGATCTCGAAGCGGTAGCCCTGGGTTTTATCCGGCGGCGCGGCCGTGGCGGTGCAGGCGGCCATGGAGCTGGCCAACCCGAGGGCCAGGCTTGCCAGCAGCCTGCGCAGGGAATGCGCGACGCGGCGCATCGCGGCTCAGGGCTCGATCAGGCCGTACTTCACGGCCAGGCGGGTAATGTGGGCCTGGCGCTCCACGCCCAGCTTTTCCTTGATCGACTGGCTGGTATTGCTGATGGTCTTGGTCGACAGGTTCAGGCGCTCGGCGATCTCGGCGTTCGTCAGGCCCTCGGCCATCATCTTGAAGATCTCCAGGCCGCGCTCGTCGAGCTGCGACTGCGGCGACACGTCGCCGCGCACGGCGATGCTGGCCAGGCGCTCGGCGATCTGCGGCGGGAAGTAGAGCTTGCCCGCATGCGCCTGGCGTACGGCGGCGGCCAGGTCGGCAGGGTCGCAATCCTTGGTGACAAAGGCATGGGCGCCGATGCGGTAGGTTTCCTTGATCAGGCTGTCCTGGTCGAACTGGCTGAGGAAGACCACCTTCGCATGCGAATCGGCCTTCAGGATCTGCTGGGCCGCATCCAGGCCGGTGAGTTCGGTGCCGAAGCGGATGTCGAGGATCACCACGTCCGGCTTGCACTCGGCATACAGGCCGATCGCTTCATCCGGCGTACGCGCCTGCCCCACCACTTCCATGCCTTCGGCTGCCAGCGACATGGCGAAGCCGGTCATCACGATCGGGTGGTCGTCGGCCAGCATGACGCGGATTGCTTTGGTTTTCACCTGGTTTCTCCCTCGGTTTTGCAGCCGACCGCTTGCCAGAAGGTGGTAGCGGCGTCTGCCAATGGGCAGAACAACAGCGCTCTGCAGCTTGATTATTCCATACAACGCGGGGCGAAGCGAGCCGGTCGCCCCGGGTTAGGTCCGCAGGCACACCGCTGCTGACAAATCGCTTTACTGATTGCCATTTGATGGCATATATTACTTCCAACAGATGGCAGTTCGATATTCTTTCCTTGAGGAGAACATCATGCATTTCTCACCCGCGTATCACGATAACGGCAACAAGGCCGGCAAGTTTGCCCTCGTCGCCGGGCTGCACGCCCTGATCGCGATTGGGGTCGTCAACATGATGAACGGGAGGGTGCTCTCGCTGCCCAGGCTGCCCGATGCGGTCACGGTCTTCACACCGAAGCC
This sequence comes from Massilia sp. BAP21, assembly GCF_057801335.1. NCBI lineage: Bacteria > Pseudomonadati > Pseudomonadota > Betaproteobacteria > Burkholderiales > Oxalobacteraceae > Massilia > Massilia sp. BAP21. Next base: position 2,327,829 of record NZ_CM173596.1, on the reverse strand, counting down.
GATCGATCCGCCGCCCGTACCGCCCGACCCGCCCACGCCGGTGCAGCGTCTTGCGCCGCCCGACATCGTGGTGCCGAAGGTCGAGGTCGAGATCGCGCCACCGCCGGTCGAGAACCCGGTGCGCACCATCTTCGAGACCGACCCGACGCCGCAGCCGCCCGCGCAAACCGGGGTCACGGACCAGCCGCCGGCCGCCTCGTCGAGCAGCGGCACGGGCAGCGGCACGGGAAGTGGCACAAGCGGTGCGGTGCGGACCATCGCCCTGGCCGAAGCCAGCGGCTGCGCGACGCCCGCCTATCCGGCGCGCGCCGCCCGCAACGGCGACAGCGGCACCGTGGTCCTGGCCCTCCTGATCGGCACCGATGGCCGCGTGGCGAATGCCCGGGTGCAGAAGAGCAGCGGTTCGCGCGACCTCGACAAGGCCGCCCTGAACGCCCTGAGCATGTGCCAGTTCAAGCCCGCCACCAACAACGGCGTGCCCGAGGCCGGATGGGGGCAGATGGCCTTTGTCTGGACCCTGGGCGACTGAACCGGTTCTCCCCTCTTTGCCCGCCACTCCTCAGCCTGGCGGGCTTTTTTTGCGCCATTTTTCGCCTTTTTCTGGAAGCCTGGATGATGTCCGATCACGTACACGAGCACGCGCCCGCACATGCACACGAGCACAAACGGCGGCGCACCGGCCACGGCGCCCTGGCCGGCCTCATCGCCTTCCTGTTCCTTGCGCTGCTGGCCTGGCTGGCGCTGCGCGACCACGGCGCGCCCGAGCGCCAGCAACAGCAGCAGCCGCTCGCACGCGATGCGCCGGCGCAGCGCTTCTCGGCCGCGCGCGCCCTCGACCAGCTGGCCGCCATGACGCAAACGCCGCGCCCGATCGCAAGCAGCGCCAACCGCCGCGCGCGCGAGCACATCGTGGGGCAGCTGCAGGCGCTGGGCTATGCGCCGCAGGTACAGCGCGCCGTGGTGCAGAAGAACTACGTCGACTACAACGCCAACTACGAGGCCATCGTCGGCGTGGTGCACAACGTGCTGGTGCGCGTCCAGGGCACAGGCGGCAGCAACGCTGGCCACCCGCGCCCTGCCCTGCTGCTGGCGGTGTACTACGACAGCGAGCGCGGCAGCCTGGGCGTGGCGCGCGGCGGCATGCCGGTGGCAGCCAGCCTGGAGATGCTGCGCGCCCTGCGCCACGGGCCGGCGCCGGCCAACGACGTGATCGTGCTGTTCGCCGATGGCGAACGCGCCGGCAGCCTGGGCATGCAGGCCTTCGCCGAACAGCACCCGTGGGCACGCGAGGTGGGCCTGGCGCTGCGCTTCGATGGCGGCGGTAGCGGCGGGCCGCTCATCCTCTACAACACGCGCAATGCCAACAGCGCGGCCATCGCCGGCTGGCGCCGCGCCGTGCCCGACGTGCGCGGTTCGTCGCTGATGCACGAGGTCCACCAGCTGGCGCCGGGCACGCTGCGCATCGGCGCGCTCGACAGGCTCGGGGTGCCGGTGCTGCAGTTTGCAAACACCGGCTTGCCGCTGGACCGCGCGGGCGAACTGGATACGCTGGCGCGCCTGCAGCCGGCCACGCTGCAGCACATGGGCAGTGCAATGCTGCGCCTGGTGCATCACTTCGGGCAGGCGCGGCTCGACCCACGCATTGATGGCAATGGCGGTGGCCAGGTGTACTTCGACCTGCCCTTCGGCGCCACCGTGCACTACAGCGCCACCCTGGCCTGGCCGCTCGCTTTTTTTAACTGCCTGCTGCTGGCGGGCGCGGGCCGCCTGGCCTGGCGGCAGGCGGGCATGCGCTACACACCCTTCGTGCAGGCGGCGTTCGTGGTGCCGGCGCTTGCGGTGCTGCTGGGCATCGGCGCCTGGCAGCTGTGGATGCACGTGCCCGCGCTGCACCGCGCCTGGAATCCGGCCGCGCCGCGGCAAGCGCTGGCCTACCTGCTGGGCGTCTCCGCGCTGGCGGCGGCCTTTTACCTGCTCGCCCAGCGCTGGCTGCAGCGCCATACCGGCGCCATGGCGGCGGCGCTGGCCGCGCTCGGCGCATTGACGGCCGTGCTGCTGCTGGCCAGCTGGCTCGCGCCCGGCGCCAGCTACCTGCTTGCCTGGCCGCTGCTGGCGGCCCTGGCCTGCTGCGCCGGCCTGCATGCGGAGCGCGTGCAGGCCTGGCCGCCGGCCGCGCGCCTGGCCCTGCTGGTGCTGGGCGTGGCGCCGGCCGTGGTGCTGGTGCCGGCGGCGCTGCGCGACAGCTTCCTGGTGCTCTCGCCGCAGCGCATGAACCTGCCGGTAGCGATGCTGGCGCTGCTGCTGGGCGTGTCCACCTTGTTGCTGGCGGCGCAGGCGCGGCGCTACGTGGCGCGCACCCTGCTGCTGTTCGGGCTGGGCGGACTGGCCCTGGCTGGCAGCGCCGACGAAACGCGCGAAGCGCCCTCGATGCGCGCCAACAATCTCGTGTACTACAGGGACATGCCGAGCTGGGATGCCTACTGGCTGAAACCCGCCGGCCCGCTCGACGACTGGGAGCGCACCCTGTTCGCCAACCTCACGCGGCCGCATTATTTCGTCAGCGTGTTCGGCTGGAGCGAGCCGGAACAGTGGTATGCCTGGGCGCCGCGCAAGGGACTCGAATTCCCGTTCATCCGGGTGCTCAGAAACGGCAAGGCGCCAGACCGCCATGCCGACTTCACGCTGGCCTCGAAGAACCGCGCGCCCGAGATCCGGCTGGACGTGATCAACGCGCGCGTGCTGCGCGCCACCATGAACGGGCGCACGCTGCTGGACAAGGAAGCCAAGACCCTGAAGATCATCGCGTATGGCATGGAGGACGAGACGCTGCACTTTCATATCCGCGTGAAGGCCGACCCGATCTTCGGCGTGCAGGTAAAGGAGATCGTGCCCGGGCTGCCCGAGCACCTGCTGCCGCCGCGGCCAGCGCATACGCCGGCCCTGATTCCGGGCAGCGGCACCTCGGTGGCGGCGGACATGCTGTGGTTTTACTAGGGAGTGCTCTACAATGCTGCGGCACTTCCCATTAACTATCGCAGCAGGATTCCATGCACAAGATCGTCTCCTCCGTTGTCGTTACCGCCCTCGCCAGCAGCCTGGCGCTCGCCTTCCCCGCCTACGCGGCCAACAAGGCGCAAGCCGCCACCGTCCAGGAAGCACCGCTGCGCGGCCACCTGGCCTTCCTCGCATCCGACGCCATGGAAGGCCGCGGCACCGGCCAGCGCGGCGGCGAACTGACCGTTACCTATCTCGAAAGCCAGGCAATGGCCGCCGGCCTGAAGCCGGCCAACGGCAACAGCTACCGCCAGGAAGTGAAGATCGCGGGCGTGCGTCCGCTGCCGGAAAAGAGCAATGTCGGCGTAATCGCTAACGGCCAGGCCCTGCCCTTGAGCTTCGGCGCCGACTGGGTGTGGGCGCCGGGCGATGCCAAGCCCGACCACACCATGGATGCGGAACTGGTCTTCGTCGGCTACGGCATCACCGCGCCGGAAGAAGGCTGGGACGACTTCAAGGGCCTGGATGCCAAGGGCAAGGTGCTGGTCATGATGGTCAACGACCCGGCCCCCACCGCCGCCGAGCCGAAGCGCTTCAACGGCGCCGGCCTGACCTACTACGGCCGCTGGACCTATAAACTGGCCGAAGCGGCGCGCCAGGGCGCGGCCGGCGTGATCCTGATCCACACCGACGCCTCGGCCTCCTACGGCTGGAGCGTGGTGCAGAACAGCTGGGCCGCCGCCGAGCGCTTCCAGCTGGCCGACGCCGACCTCGGCACCGGCATGCAGGGCTGGATGACCGACGCCGCCGCGCGCAAACTGTTCACGGCTGCCGGCCAGGACCTCGATAAGCTGCGCGCCGCCGCCGAGGATAAATCCTTCAAGCCGGTCACGCTGAACGCACGCGTGAAAGGCGAAGCGCGCGCCGCCGTGCGTACGCTGAACGAATACAACGTGGCCGGCATCGTGCCCGGCACCGATCCAAAGCTGAAGGACGAAGTCGTCATCTACAGCGCCCATTGGGACCACATGGGCAAGCAAGGGACCGAAGGCGACACCATCTTCAACGGCGCCGTCGACAACGCCTCCGGCACCGCGGGCCTGTTGGCAATGGCGCAGGAAGCCGTGCGCCATCCGGCCAAGCGTTCGCAGATGTTCCTGTGGGTGGCCGCCGAAGAACAGGGCCTGCTGGGCAGCGCCGCCTACGCCGCCAAGCCGCTGTGGCCGGCGGATAAAACCGCCGCCAACCTCAACCTCGACAGCCTGAACTTCGTCGGCGCCGCGAAAGACATCGGCGTGCAGGGCAGCGAGCGCACCGAACTGGGCGCGATGGCTGCCGCCACCGCGAAAGCGATGGGCCTGGTGATCGCCCCGGCCAAGCCGGACCTGGCCGGCGGCTACTTCCGCAGCGACCACTTCAGCTTCGCGAAAGCCGGCATCCCCGCCTTCTCGGTCGGCGGCGGCAGCGCCTGGGTGTCGAACGTGGAAGCGAACAACGCCAAGGCCAAGGCCTACCGCGCGCGCTACCACCAGGTGAGCGACGAATACGACCCGAGCTGGGACTTGGCAGGCATGGTGCAGCAGGCCCAGTTCACGCTGAACCTCGGCCGCATGATCGCCGACAGCCCAAAGATGCCAGCCTGGAAAGCCGGCGACGCCTTCGGCAAGATCCGCGCCGTCGCCAAGTAATCGCAAACCCCGGCCATTGAACTGGCCGGGCATTTGTAGGGTGGGTACTCGTACCCACCGCGCCGTAATCAAAAACGCCCGATCATCGCTGACCGGGCGTTTCGCTTTTGTAGGGTGGGCACCTGTGCCCACGCGGTACGGCGTATGCAAATGGCACGCTTCGCAATACCTATCTGCGGTGAAATATTCTTTCACCCCATGCGGTAAATGAAATTTTATTTCACTCAATAATCCCGCAAACAATCCTCGCCCCGCCACCACCCAACGGCGCCGGATGATCCGCATGATTATCCCCACCCGCATGCACCATCAGCGCCTTGCCCTTCACATCGGCCAGCTTCAGGCGCGGCGCCAGCACCGGATTCATGGCCGCCCCCGAGCTCTCGACATACAGCGCCGGCAAATCCCCGATATGCCCATCGCCCCACGGCAGCCCATGCTTCTTGCTGCCCGTCGTATCCAGGTGCCCGCCCGCCGCACCCGCCGGCACCGGCTTGCCATCCTTCTGGTTCGTGTCGCAGCTCTTGTTCTCGTGAACGTGGAAGCCATGCACGCCCGGCGGCAGCCCGTCCAGCTTCGGCGTGAACACCAGCCCGTATTTGGTTTCGCTGATGGTGACCGTGCCGGTCGACTTGCCGACGCCGGCATCCGACACCGCATTCATCGTCGCGCGCATTTCGGCGGCGTGCACGGCCGCGCCGGCATAAGTGGAGCACAGCAGCGCTGCGACAATCCATTGAGCTTTCATGGCATTCCCTTTCATTGGACAGTATTTGAACGAGACAACGCGCATGAGTGTAGAGGATTCGCGCAATCGGGAGCGCTCGGCCGGAACGTCAGTGATCGGGCCGGTCGGCGCCCTGCTCCGATGCCATGTCAGGCCCCGGCTCTTGCCCCAGGAAGCGATTGCCAAGCCTGGTCGAGATCGACGTGATTTTGAACACCAGCCGCTCCACCATGATGCGCTCCTTGTGTGCCAGGTGCGGCTTGATCTCTTCGGCGGCCGCGGCAATGTTGGGACCGACCTGCCGTGCCATGTCGACCGCCAGCTTCTGGAGAAAACGCGTCCCAATGCCGAGCTGCCTGGCAAGTTCGACCAGATGGTCCTGCGTGAGTTTTCCGGGTTCCGATTCGCCTGCGATATCGAATGCAAACTGTGGAGACAGCCCGGCATACACGCGAGTGCACATCATGTCGTAGAACGGCGCCAGGCGCAGCCCGCCCGGGGTCGCCAGCAAAGACAGGTTCTTTGCATGGGAATCATTATTCCCGACGCACAAATTGAAAAATAGCCAGCGCAACAGGTTACGCCGGTCCGGTGCAGGCTGGACCGAGAGGGACAGTCTTTCGTAGCAGTCCTTGAAGCTTGGTCCTCCTTCATGTTCATATTTGGCTCCAGATTGCACGCCCAGCAACTGGCACAAATCGGCTTGCCACAGCCGGCGCAAGGAGCCATCCTGCTGGCGCACCCGGTCGTAACGCTCGACGAGACAGGCCTGTGCAATCGGCTGGTAATGAACGCGCGCAGTGGGCAGCCCGCACAGCGCCGCCGCGCGCATCACGATCGTTTCGTTGACGGACGAGGCGAAGGTCTTGATGTCAGGACGCCCGATGTCCGGCTTGAGGATATGGGTGGCGGGAGCATTCCCCAGGGGACGCGACGGCATGCCCTGTTCGTCCAGACAGAGCAGTATCTTGAACTGCGCGCCGGACATCGACATGCGCGGCTTGGGCATGTCTTTCACCGCTTGCTCGATGGCTTCGCGCTCGGCCGACTGGGCGCCATCGGCATGCACCAAAACCTTTACCTGCTCCCAGCTCAATGGCTGGTAGACGGGCGGCTGCGGCGTCTCGCCTTCCAGTAACAGCGTATAGGCGCCGGCACTCTCACCGCCGATGCGCGCCAGCATGCCGAACACCGTGCTGACCTGTTCACGCAAGCCAATCACGGTGCGCTGCTCGCCTTCCGGCAAGAGGTTTTCAAAGAATGCGCCAATATACGGGGTATCAATGGTTCCGGCTTGCAGCGGCACGTCGGGATGGATGGCTTCGGCGCCGCTCTTGCGCAACCATTCTTCGCTGTAGCTGAATGACAGTGGATCGGTATTGTGCAAGGTCCCGATCAAGCCATCGGGACCGTAGACCCATAAGGCAGGGGGAATGGGAAGCCGGATTGCCATCACGATTTCCTTCTGGCCGTCAGCTCCAGTCCCAGGAGGGACAGCACATCGAATACCTTTTGTACCTGCAACGTCTCTTTGCCGCGTTCGAGATCGATGATGAAACGGTTGCTCAAGCCGGCCAATCCAGCAACGTCGAGTTGCGTTAGGCCTTGTTCCTTACGTACATGTCGGACCAACTGTCCAAGATGCGCCATGGTCGAGACGGTTTCGGATGTGCTCATGTCGGCCTCAATGTGATACATCGCTCACATTTTAGCATTCATGCTTCTAAAAAGCCTAAAAAGTGAGCCTACGCTCACATTTTACTCAAAAGCTCGTTTGGATGACATAAAGTGAGGGATCGTACACTTTTCAACATTGTCGATGTCTCTCGCTCCATAAAGTGAGTGATCGTAAACTTTAGAAGCAAAATGGACCGGCATGTACCGGTCCATCGCTGTTTAAGGCTTGAAGCAATGACTTATGGGTAATAGACCCAGCAAAGACACTTGAAGGTCGTGCACTCGCCGGTTTCCTCGCAAATCATGCGCATGTCTTCGCACGATTCGAAGCTCGGCAAGGCAAATGCCGGCGCCATGGTCGACAGGCTGACACCCGATGCCACGGCGACGCAGAAGATTGCCTTCTTGAAGAAATTCATGATCCCTCCCCTTTTTTATAGTCTGATTGTGCGGCTAGTCTGCCGTTGCGGATTAATCCAGGCCGTAGATGCTGCACAGGCGGCGGAAGGTGCCGCAGTCGCCGCCTGCGTAGCAAGCTTCTTGCATGGCCAGGCAGGTTTCATAGGTAGGACGGGCCCAGGCTGGCCCCATGGACGAGACCATGACGCCAGCGGCCACAGCGGCAGCGAAAACAGTTTTCTTCAATTTATTCATTACGCTTCTCCAAGTAGGTAGAACAGGTATGCGAATAGAATTTCATGAACTGCGCCATCAAAATAACGGCCATTGATGCTATCACTGCAGTTTTTTGATGGCAAAACCTATTTTTAACCGCCTTGCATTTTGTATTTACTGATTTATGCTGAATAAATAGTTATCGGGCGCCATGCATATTTAGAGAAGAGACGTACCTATCTGCATTGACGGGTACTGGCCAATCCCGCCTTTGATGACGGCTCTATTCATGTCATCCATTCAGTTTCAGCTGCCAGTAGGCGACATCGATCCAGCGTCCGAACTTCAGGCCGACTTCGCTGAAATGCGCCACCTTTTGAAAGCCCAGCCGCTCATGCAGGCGCACGCTCGCTTCGTTCGGCTGGGCGATTCCGCCAATGACCAGGTGCAGGCCGCGCTCACGCAGCGCTGCCAGCAGTGCCTCGTACAGCATGCGGCCCGCACCCTGCCCGGCGCTTTCCGGCGCCATGTAGATCGAGCTTTCGACCGAATACCGGTAGGCCGCACGGACCCGCCATTTCGTTGCGTAGGCATAGCCGATCAGGGTTTCGCCTTCGAGCATGACCAGCCAGGGCAGATCGGCGTCCGCAACCGCCGCGATGCGCTGCGCCATGTCAGCTGCGGTCACAGGCGCTTCCTCGAAGCTGATGGCGGTAGTGGCAATGTAATGGTGGTAGATGGCGCAGATCGCACCGGCATCGGCGGCGCGTGCGGGGCGAATGATGCGTGAAGGTGTCATGGGCGAGGACCGGTCGGATGTACACTCGGCAATTATGCATGCTTTGGCCTCCTCCCTCCGAATAGGGTTGTGACATGCAGGAGTCGACCTCCTGCAATTGCTTGCGCTTTGCCAAATCACGAATCGAGCGTGACCGAGAGAATCACTATTTGTGCATATCTCAAAGGGAGCAACGACCATGGCAATCGATGCCTTCTTTCGCTCTCATCCATCGGTCAGATCGATTCTGTTCAATGACATCCGGATAACCGGCGTGAAGCCATGGGAAGGCGACGACGACCACTTCCACGTCAGCATGACGGCGGCGAAAAAATGAGCATCCGTCTATTCCTGGAATGCGCGAGCGCCGTCGTACTTTCTACGGCCAGTGCGCAGCACAAGGCTGTTTACCCAGCACCCGCGAAGCCTCTTACTGCTGAGTACACGATCTATTCTGGCAGTCTCGGTGATGAGCAGGCGCCAAGCAAGGACGACCGCAAACTTGCTGTCGAGGTAACGGGCAAAGCGGCGAAAGAGATTTTCGATTCGCTTTATCCGGACGCCCGGGGAGTAAAATGTAGCGATGAGAACGGGGAGCGATTAAGGAGGAAAGGACGGATTTGGTGCGCATATTCGCCGAGTGGCGGATACCGGTGCTTCTTGGGTTTCAATCTCAGAACAGGTCAAAGCATTTCCGGCGGAAGCTGTTGATCCCTTAATCTTTCCCCGCAAAAAAAACGGCACCCCTCGGGGTGCCGTTTTCGCTAGCGCTCACGCAGCAATCAGATCGATTACTCCGCGTCGCCGTGATGCTCCGTAGTCTGCGCCTGCGCCTGATCTTCCATCGCCTGCAGCTCGGCAGCCATGTTGGCCTTCTCCTGCTGCAGCAGCGCCTGACGCTCTTCCGCTTCCCACACTTCCTTCTCCTTGCGGGCGCGGTGGAATGCCAGACCGGTACCGCCAGGAATCAGGCGGCCGACGATGACGTTCTCTTTCAGGCCGCGCAGACCGTCGCGCTTGCCCATGATCGCCGCTTCGGTCAGCACGCGGGTGGTTTCCTGGAACGATGCGGCCGAGATGAAGGAGTCGGTCGACAGCGATGCCTTGGTAATACCCAGCAGCACGTTTTCGTAGGTCGCTGGCAGTTTGCCTGCCGCATCCATACGGTCGTTCTCTTCCAGCAGCTCCGAACGCTCGACCTGCTCGCCGACGATGTAGTCGGTGTCGCCGGCTTCCACGATCTGCACGCGGCGCAGCATCTGACGAACAATCACTTCGATGTGCTTGTCGTTGATCTTCACGCCCTGCAGACGGTAGACGTCCTGCACTTCGTCGACGATGTAGCGGGCCAGTGCTTCGATACCCAGCAGGCGCAGGATGTCTTGCGGATCGGCCGGGCCGTCCACGATCATCTCGCCCTTGTTCACCACCTGGCCGTCGTGCACCAGCACTTGCTTGTCCTTGGTAATCAGGAACTCGTGCTTGTTGCCGTCCATGTCCGTGATTTCCAGACGCTGCTTACCTTTGGTTTCCTTACCGAAGGCAACCGTACCGGTGACTTCCGCCAGCATGCCCGCGTCTTTCGGCGAACGTGCTTCGAACAGTTCGGCAACGCGCGGCAGACCACCGGTAATGTCGCGGGTCTTCTGCGATTCGGTCGGGATACGTGCCAGCACTTCACCCACCGATACCTGCTGGCCATCCTTGACCATGATCAGTGCGCCAACCTGGAAACCGATCGTCACGGCGTGTTCGGTGCCGGCGATCTTGACTTCCTGGTTCTCGTCGTTCAGCAGCTTGACCTGCGGACGCAGCACTTTGCCCGAACCGCGGCGCTTCGGATCGATCGCGACCAGGGTCGACAGACCGGTCACTTCGTCGACCTGGCGAGCGACGGTAACGCCCTCTTCCACGTTCTCGAAGCGGATCGTGCCGCCGTATTCCGTAATGATCGGACGGGTCAGCGGATCCCAGGTTGCCAGGGCGGTACCGGCTTTCACGGTCAGGCCATCCTTGACGATCAGGGTCGCACCGTACGGCACCTTGTGGCGCTCGCGCTCGCGGCCGTGGTCGTCCGTGATCAGCACTTCGCCGGAACGCGAAATGACGATCTGGGCGCCCTTGCCGTTGGTGACGTAACGCATGGTCGCGGTGAAGCGGACCGTGCCGTTCGACTTGGCTTCGACCGACGAGGCCACTGCCGCACGCGATGCCGCACCACCGATGTGGAAGGTACGCATGGTCAGCTGGGTACCCGGCTCACCGATCGACTGTGCTGCCACGACGCCGACTGCTTCGCCGCTGTTGACCAGCATGCCGCGGCCGAGGTCACGGCCGTAGCACTTGGCGCACAGGCCGTAGCGCGTGTCGCAGTTCAGCGGGGTGCGGACCTTCACTTCGTCGATGCCGACGCGTTCGATCTCTTCGACCATGTCTTCGTCCAGCAGCGTGCCGGCTTCGAACAGGGTTGCCTGCGTTTCCGGATTGACGACGTCGGTACCGGTCACGCGGCCGAGGATACGGTCGCGCAGCGGTTCGATGACTTCACCGCCTTCGACCATCGCCTTCATGTGCGTGCCGTTGGTGGTGCCGCAATCGTCCTCGATGACCACCAGATCCTGGGTCACGTCGACCAGGCGGCGGGTCAGGTAACCCGAGTTCGCGGTCTTCAGTGCCGTATCCGCCAGACCTTTACGAGCGCCGTGGGTCGAGATGAAGTACTGCAACACGTTCAGGCCTTCGCGGAAGTTCGCGGTAATCGGCGTTTCGATAATCGAACCGTCCGGTTTCGCCATCAGGCCACGCATACCCGCCAGCTGGCGGATCTGGGCTGCCGAACCACGGGCGCCCGAGTCGGCCATCATGTAAATCGCGTTGAACGATTCCTGGGTGCCTTCGGTGCCGTCGCGCTTGGTGACCGGCTCGACTTTCAGCTGGTCCATCATCGCCTTGCCGACTTCGTCCGAGGTCTTGCCCCAGATGTCGACGACCTTGTTGTAACGCTCGCCGGCGGTGACCAGACCCGAAGCGTACTGCTGCTCGATCTGCTTCACTTCCGCTTCGGCGGTCGCGATCATGCCCTTCTTGACATCCGGGATCAGCATGTCGTCGACAGCGATCGAGATACCGGCGCGGGTTGCCAGGCGGAAGCCCGACTGCATCAGCTTGTCGGCGAAGACGACGGTGGCACGCAGGCCGCACTTGCGGAACGACGTGTTGATCAGCTTCGAGATTTCCTTCTTCTTCAGGGCGCGGTTCAGCACGCTGAACGGCAGGCCCTTCGGCAGGATTTCCGACAGGATGGCGCGGCCGACGGTCGTCTCGTAACGGGTGACCGTACGCTCGAACTCATCGGTGCCGCCCACGCGTGGGTACTCGACGATACGCACGGTGATGCGGGTCGCCAGTTCGACTTCCTTGTTGTCGTACGCGCGGATGACTTCCGACACGTCCGGGAACATCATGCCTTCGCCCTTGGCGTTGATCGCCTCGCGGGTCGCGTAGTACAGACCCAGCACGATATCCTGGGACGGCACGATCGACGGTTCGCCGTTCGACGGGAACAGGATGTTGTTCGAAGCCAGCATCAGGGTGCGGGCTTCCATCTGTGCTTCGATCGACAGCGGGACGTGGACTGCCATCTGGTCACCGTCGAAGTCGGCGTTGAACGCCGCGCAGACCAGCGGGTGCAGCTGGATCGCCTTGCCTTCGATCAGGACTGGTTCGAACGCCTGGATACCGAGACGGTGCAGGGTTGGTGCACGGTTCAGCATGACCGGGTGTTCTTTGATGACGTCTTCCAGGATGTCCCAGACCACCGGTTCCTGGATTTCGACCAGTTTCTTCGCCGCCTTGATGGTCGTGGCCAGACCCATCAGTTCGAGCTTGTTGAAGATGAACGGCTTGAACAGTTCCAGGGCCATCAGCTTCGGCAGGCCGCACTGATGCAGTTTCAGCTGCGGACCGACCACGATGACCGAACGGCCCGAGTAGTCGACGCGCTTGCCCAGCAAGTTCTGACGGAAACGACCGCCCTTACCCTTGATCATCTCGGCCAGCGACTTCAGCGGACGCTTGTTGGCGCCGGTCATCGCTTTACCGCGACGGCCGTTGTCCAGCAGCGAGTCGACCGCTTCCTGCAGCATGCGCTTTTCGTTACGCGTAATGATTTCCGGCGCGCGCAGTTCCATCAGGCGCTTCAGGCGGTTATTACGGTTGATGACGCGGCGATACAGGTCGTTCAGGTCCGAGGTCGCGAAACGGCCGCCGTCCAGCGGGACGAGCGGACGCAGCTCCGGCGGCAGGACCGGGAGCACTTCCATGATCATCCAGTCAGGCTTGATGCCCGAACGCTGGAACGCCTCGAGCACTTTCAGGCGCTTGGCGTATTTCTTGATCTTGGCTTCGGATTTCGATTCCTTCAGTTCCACGCGCAGGGCTTCGGCATCGCGGTGGATGTCGATCGAGCGCAGCAGTTCACGGATACCTTCGGCGCCCATGTAGGCGGTGAAGTCGTCGCCGTACTCTTCGTACTTGGCGGCGTAATCGTCTTCCGACATGATCTGGCACTTCTTCAGCGGGGTCATGCCAGGATCGGTGACCACATATGCTTCGAAGTACAGCACGCGTTCGATATCGCGCAGGGTCATGTCCAGGACCATGCCCAGGCGCGACGGCAGCGATTTCAGGAACCAGATGTGCGCGGTTGGCGAGGCCAGTTCGATGTGGCCCATGCGCTCGCGGCGCACCTTGGCGAGCGTGACTTCGACGCCGCACTTTTCGCAGATGACGCCGCGGTGCTTCAGGCGCTTGTACTTGCCGCACAGGCATTCGTAATCCTTGATCGGGCCAAAGATCTTGGCGCAGAACAGGCCGTCACGCTCAGGCTTGAAGGTACGGTAGTTGATGGTCTCGGGCTTCTTGACTTCACCGAACGACCACGAACGAATTTTTTCGGGCGACGCCAGGCCAATCTTGATGGCGTCGAAGCTTTCATTTTGCTGTACTTGCTTGAATAGATCGAGCAGTGCTTTCATGTATCACTCCAGAGGTGACTAAATTTCAATGCGAAACGCGCTGACTACAGCGCGTCTCAAACCAAGCGGCATTTTGAAAGGGGAACGGGAGTAGTTGGGGACTCCCGCTCGTAAAACAAGCCCTTTCGTCTGCTTCTTAGTTACGCTCGAGGTCGATATCGATACCCAGCGAGCGGATTTCCTTGACCAGCACGTTGAACGATTCAGGCATGCCAGCGTCGATCACGTGGTCGCCTTTGACCAGGTTTTCGTACACTTTGGTACGGCCATTCACGTCATCCGACTTCACAGTCAGCATTTCCTGCAGCACGTACGACGCGCCGTAGGCTTCCAGTGCCCACACCTCCATCTCACCGAAGCGCTGGCCACCGAACTGGGCTTTACCGCCCAGCGGCTGCTGCGTCACCAGCGAGTACGGACCGGTCGAACGGGCATGCATCTTGTCGTCGACCAGGTGGTGCAGCTTCAGCATGTGCATGAAGCCAACCGTGACCTTGCGCTCGAACGCTTCGCCGGTGCGGCCGTCGTACATCGTGACCTGGTTCTTCGACGGCGTCATGCCCAGGTGGGCAGCGATGTCGTCCGGGAACGCCAGGTCCAGCATGCGGCGGATATCTTCCTCGTGCGCACCGTCGAACACCGGGGTCGCGAACGGCACGCCGTTCTTCAGGTTTTGCGCCAGGCTCAGGATTTCTTCATCGCTGAAGTTGTCCAGGTCTTCCTTGCGGCCGGTTTCGTTGTAAATCTTGCCCAGGAAGGTACGCAGGTCTTGCGCCTTCGCTTGTGCTGCCAGCATTTCGCCGATGCGCCAGCCCAGGCCCTTGGCCGCCCAACCGAGGTGGGTTTCCAGGATCTGGCCGACGTTCATACGCGACGGAACGCCCAGCGGGTTCAGCACGACGTCTGCCGGACGGCCATCGGCCATGAATGGCATGTCTTCGACCGGCACGATACGCGAGACCACACCCTTGTTACCGTGGCGGCCCGCCATCTTGTCGCCCGACTGCAGGCGGCGCTTGACGGCCAGGTAGACCTTGACCATCTTCTGCACGCCAGGCTGCAGCTCGTCGCCTTGGGTCAGCTTCTTGCGCTTTTCTTCGAAGGCCAGGTCGTACTGGTGACGCTTCTCGTTGATCGATTCCTTGATCGCTTCCAGTGCGTTCGCCGATTCGTCGTCCGCAGGGCGGATGTCGAACCAGTGGAACTTGTCCAGGTCCGCCAGGTATTCGGACGTGATGACCGCGCCCTTCGCCAGCTTCTTCGGACCGCCGTTCACGACTTTACCAACCAGCATACGCTCCAGACGCTGGAAGGCGTCGCCCTCCACGATACGCATCTGGTCGTTCAGGTCCAGGCGGAAACGCTTCAGCTCGTCGTCGATGATCTGCTGGGCGCGCTTGTCGCGCTGGATGCCTTCGCGGGTGAACACTTGCACGTCGATCACGGTGCCGACCATGCCCGAAGGCACACGCAGCGAGGTGTCTTTCACGTCCGACGCTTTTTCGCCGAAGATCGCGCGCAGCAGCTTCTCTTCCGGAGTCAGCTGGGTCTCGCCTTTCGGGGTGACCTTACCGACCAGCACGTCGCCGGCGGTGACTTCCGCGCCGATGTAGACGATGCCGGATTCATCCAGGCGAGCCAGCTGGTTCTCGGCCAGGTTCGAGATGTCGCGGGTGATTTCTTCCGCGCCCAGCTTGGTATCACGGGCAACGACCGACAGCTCTTCGATGTGGATCGAGGTGTAGCGGTCGTCCTTGACCACGTTTTCCGAGATCAGGATCGAGTCTTCGAAGTTCAGGCCGTTCCACGGCATGAAGGCCACCAGCATGTTCTGGCCCAGGGCCAGTTCGCCCAGGTCGGTCGATGCGCCGTCGGCAATCACGTCGCCACGGGCAACGCGGTCGCCAACCTGCACGATCGGACGCTGGTTGATGTTGGTGTTCTGGTTCGAACGGGTGTACTTGATCAGGTTGTAGATGTCGACACCGACTTCGCCGGCTTGCGCCTCGTCGTCGTTGACACGAATCACCACACGGCCTGCATCGATGTAGTCCACCACGCCGCCGCGGACGGCTTGCACGGTGGTGCCCGAGTCGACCGCGACGGTGCGCTCGATACCGGTACCGACGACGGCCTTTTCAGGACGCAGGCAAGGCACGGCCTGGCGCTGCATGTTGGCGCCCATCAGTGCACGGTTCGCGTCATCGTGCTCGAGGAACGGAATCAGCGAGGCTGCAACCGACACGATCTGGCCTGGGGCCACGTCCATGTACTGGATGCGCTCTGGCGAGACCAGGATGGTTTCGCCGGCTTCGCGAGCCGAGACCAGTTCGTCGATCAGCTGGCCTTCTTCGTTGATCTTCGCGTTGGCCTGGGCAATGATGTAGCGGCCTTCTTCGATCGCCGACAGGTAGTCGATCTTGTCGGTGACTTTCGAACCTTCGACCTTGCGGTACGGGGTTTCCAGGAAGCCGTATTCGTTCAGGCGGGCGTACAGGGCCAGCGAGTTGATCAGGCCGATGTTCGGGCCTTCAGGCGTTTCGATCGGGCAGACGCGGCCGTAGTGGGTCGGGTGCACGTCGCGCACCTCGAAGCCGGCGCGTTCGCGGGTCAGGCCGCCAGGGCCGAGGGCGGAAACACGGCGCTTGTGCGTGATTTCCGACAGCGGGTTGGTCTGGTCCATGAACTGCGACAGCTGCGACGAACCGAAGAATTCACGGATCGCAGCAGAAATCGGCTTGGAATTGATCAAATCGTGCGGCATCAGGTTGTCCGCTTCGGCCTGGCCGAGGCGTTCCTTGACGGCGCGTTCCACACGCACCAGGCCGGCGCGGAACTGGTTTTCGGCCAGTTCGCCGACGCAACGCACGCGGCGGTTACCCAGGTGATCGATATCGTCGACTTCGCCGCGGCCATTGCGCAGCTCGACCAGGATCTTGATCACGGACAGGATGTCTTCGTTCGACAGGGTCATGTCGCCGGTCAGTTCATCGCGGCCGATGCGGCGGTTGAACTTCATGCGGCCGACAGCCGACAGGTCGTAGCGTTCCGGGCTGTAGAACAGGCCGTTGAACAGGGCTTCGACCGATTCCTCGGTTGGCGGTTCGCCAGGACGCATCATGCGGTAGATCGCCACGCGCGCAGCCATCTGGTCGGCGGTGTCGTCGGTGCGCAGGGTGGTCGAGATGTAGGCGCCCTGGTCCAGGTCGTTCGTGTACAGGGTCTGGATCGATTCGATGCTGGCGTCGCGCAGCTTGCCCAGCAGCTCGTCGGTCAGCTCGTCGTTGGCGTTGGCGATGATTTCGCCGGTGTCGCCGTCGACGACGTTGGTCGCCAGCACGCGGCCGACCAGGTAGTCTTCAGGCACCGAGATCGACTTGATGCCGGCGGCCTCGATGTCGCGCACATGCTTGGCATTGATGCGCTTGTCCTTGGTGACGATGGTCTTGCCCGACTTCGGATCGACGATGTCGAAGCGCGCGACTTCGCCGCGCAGGCGTTCGGACACGAACTCCAGCTCGCCGCCTTCGGAGCGGAGATTGAAATTGTCGAAGACGAAGAAGTTCGCCAGGATCTGTTCCGGCGTCATGCCAATGGCCTTCAGCAGGATCGTTACCGGCATCTTGCGGCGGCGGTCGACGCGGAAGAACAGGATGTCTTTCGGGTCGAACTCGAAGTCCAGCCACGAGCCACGGTAAGGAATGATGCGGGCCGAGAACAGCAGCTTGCCCGACGAGTGCGTCTTGCCGCGGTCGTGTTCGAAGAACACGCCCGGCGAACGGTGCAGCTGCGAAACGATCACGCGCTCGGTGCCGTTGATGACGAAGGAACCGTTGGCGGTCATGAGCGGCAGTTCGCCCATGTACACTTCCTGCTCTTTCATTTCCTTGACGACCGGCTTGGTCGGCGATTCCTTGTCCAGGATCACCAGGCGCACCTTGGCGCGCAGCGGGGAAGCGAAGGTCAGGCCACGTTGCTGGCATTCCTTGACGTCGAAGGCAGGGTCGCCCAGCACGTAGGACAGGAATTCGAGACGGGCGAAGCCGTTGTGCGACACGATCGGGAAGATCGAGCTGAAAGCCGATTGCAGGCCTTCGTTCTTGCGTGCCGACGGCACGCCGTCTGCTTGCAGGAAGTTCTCGTAGGATTCGAGCTGGGTAGCCAGAAGATATGGAACGTTGTGAACGTTGGCGCGCTTCGCGAACGACTTGCGAATGCGTTTCTTCTCAGTAAATGAGTAGTGCATGGACACTCCGTGAGTGACAGAAAGGATGAGAATTCAGGGATTGCCAGTGGCGGCGTGCCACATACAAGGCCTCAAGTCTCTTCGTGTTCCGCCGGATGAAAAGGACAGGCTACTGCTGTGTTACGATTTAAACTGTGTTGCCGATACAGCCATGCAGGTGTTGCGTTTGCCGCAGGGACGACAAAAGAGCCAAAGCCGCAACCCCACCTTGCGGCGGGGTTTGCAAGCTTTGACTCCGGCTCCGGGTACCTTGCGGTACCCATTGCTTTTTATTACTTGAGCTCGGCCTTGGCGCCAGCTTCTTCCAGCTTCTTCTTGGCAGCTTCTGCGTCGGCTTTCGGCAGGGCTTCCTTGACGGTCTTCGGTGCGCCATCGACCACGTCTTTGGCTTCTTTCAGGCCCAGACCGGTGATTTCGCGGACGGCCTTGATGACGCCGACCTTGTTCGCGCCGACTTCGGTCAGAACGACGTTGAATTCGGTCTGCTCTTCAGCAGCGGCTGCGGTTGCGCCGCCGCCAGCTGCCGGTGCTGCCATTGCAGCTGCCGACACGCCGAACTTCTCTTCGAATGCCTTGACCAGTTCGTTCAGGTCCATGACGGACATTTCGCTAACTGCGTTCAGGATATCGTCTTTGCTAATTGCCATTTGAAACTCCAGGTATGTAGTGTTTGTAGTACAGGTTTAGTTCTTGAGAAAAGAGACGTGCGCTTACGCTGCAGCGGTTTCTTCGGCTGCAGGAGCAGCTTCCGAACCTTCGCCTTTTTTCGCTGCCAGGGCAGCCAGACCACGTGCGAAGCCCGACACCGGAGCCAGCATGACGCCCAACAGCTGCGAAATGAGGACTTCACGGGAAGGAATGCTTGCCAACGCGGTAACGCCAGCTACGTCGAGCTGCTTACCTGCGTAGTTACCGGCTTTCACGACCAGCTTGTCGTTGGTTTTGGCGAAGTCATTGATGACTTTCGCTGCTGCAACGGCGTCGTCCGAGATCGAGTAGATCAGCGGACCGGTCATGGCGTCAGCCAGAGGGGCAAACTGCGTGCCTTCGACAGAGCGGCGTGCCAGCGTGTTCTTCAGAACACGCAGGTACACACCCTGCGAACGCGCGGCTGCACGGAGTTTCGTCAAGTGACTAACCTGGATGCCACGGTACTCGGCCACGACGATCGTTTGCGCGGTTGCTACTTTTGCGCTCACTTCTTCGACGACGGCCTTTTTGTCATTCAGATTAAGACCCACGGTCAATCTCCTTAAATGATGCGAACGACATGTCCGCATCGGTTCGAACACACGGCGTCCGAAGTTAAGAAGTCAAACCAGCGTGGATGTTTTCACGCAGCATGAACTACAAAACTTGTTCGGGTACACCATCTGCGTTGGGTGGTCTATTAACCGATCGCTCAACCTCTGCTTTCGGCCCAACGGTCTTTGACTGCCTGCCGGAGCGGTGCTTTGCCCCGGCAGCCCAAAGATGCGCCTCGCTAGTGTTTTGCGAGGACTTGATTCTTGAAACTTAAGCGGCGACCGAAGCGTGGTCGACACGGACGCCGGCGCCCATGGTCGACGAGATCGCGACCTTGCGCAGGTACACGCCCTTCGAGGTGGCCGGCTTGGCCTTGTTCAGTGCGTCGATCAGTGCAGCCAGGTTGGCTTGCAGGTCGGCGTCGCTGAACGACTTGCGGCCGATGGTCGCGTGGATGATGCCTGCCTTGTCGGTACGGTACTGGACCTGACCGGCTTTGGCGTTCTTGACGGCTTCAGCGACGTTCGGGGTCACGGTGCCGACTTTCGGGTTAGGCATCAGGCCACGTGGGCCCAGGATCTGGCCCAGGGTACCGACGATACGCATGGTGTCAGGCGAAGCGATGACGATGTCGAACGGCATGTCGCCGGCCTTGACGCGCTCGGCCAGGTCTTCCATACCGACGATGTCGGCGCCGGCTGCTTTTGCAGCTTCAGCCTTGTCGCCCGAAGCGAAGACAGCGACGCGCACGGTCTTGCCGGTGCCTGCTGGCAGGACGACCGAACCACGAACGACCTGGTCCGACTTCTTCGGATCCACGCCCAGCTGAATCGACACGTCGATCGATTCGTTGAACTTGGCGGTTGCGAATTCCTTGACGATCGACACTGCGTTGTCGAAGGCGTAGACCTTGTTACGGTCGACTTTCGCTTTCATTTCTTTGACGCGCTTGGACAGCTTAGCCATTACACACCCTCCACCGTGATGCCCATCGAACGTGCCGAACCGGCGATGATACGCACTGCTGCGTCCATGTCGGCTGCGGTCAGGTCCGGCTGCTTGGTTTTTGCGATTTCTTCAGCCTGGGCGCGGGTCAGCGTACCGACTTTGTCGGTATGTGGCTTCGGCGAACCCTTGGTGATGCCAGCGGCTTTCTTGATCAGGTAGGTTGCCGGTGGGGTCTTCATCACGAAGGTGAAGGACTTGTCGGCGAACGCGGTGATCACGACAGGAATCGGCATGCCCGGCTCGAAACCCTGGGTCTGGGCGTTGAACGCCTTGCAGAATTCCATGATGTTCAGGCCGCGCTGACCCAGTGCTGGGCCGATCGGTGGGGATGGGTTTGCTTTACCAGCTGCCACTTGCAGCTTGATAAAACCAATAATCTTCTTGGCCATGGAGTGCTCCTAAATTGGCTTTGAGTAGTAGCGCCCCACCGCGACTACTCGCTCGGCGGGGCTCCTCTTACCGGATTCCGCCTGCCTGCTGCGACGCTCCGATTAAAGCGTTTAAACCTTTTCTACCTGCCCGAACTCCAGTTCCACCGGAGTTGCGCGGCCGAAGATGGTGACAGTCACACGCACCTTCGATTTTTCGTAGTTCACTTCCTCGACGTTGCCGTTGAAGTCGGTGAACGGGCCTTCCTTGATGCGGACCTGCTCGCCCACTTCGTACAGCACTTTCGGCCTTGGCTTCTCGACGCCTTCCTGGACCTGCTGCATGATCTTGTCGATCTCGCGCGTCGGAATCGGGGTTGGCTTGTTCGACTTGCCGCCGATGAAACCGGTGACCTTGCTGGTGTTCTTCACCAGGTGCCAGGTTTCGTCGGTCATTTCCATCTCGACCAGCACGTAGCCAGGGAAGAAGCGGCGCTCGGTAACCGATTTGCTGCCGTTCTTGACTTCCACGACTTCTTCGGTCGGGACCAGGATCTGGCCGAATTGTTCTTGCATGCCGGCGCGCTCGACGCGCTCGGTGAGCGCACGCATGACGCTCTTTTCCATGCCGGAGTACACATGCACGACATACCAGCGCTTGTTGCTGACCGGGACACTCACGGGAGCTGCAGGCGTCGTACCGGCATCGGCTTCCGATGCGCCGATCGCCGGAATCTCTTCCGGCTGATTGTCTTGTACGTTATCGCTCATTATTGTTTCCATCCCAGGACCAGGTCGTACAGCAGGAATTCCAGCAACTTATCCGTGCCCCACAGGAAGATCGCCATCACGACGACAAAGGCAAACACGATCATGGTGATGGTGCGTGCTTCCTTGCCGGTAGGCCAGACAACCTTTTTGGTTTCGCGTACGGACTCTTTGGCGAAGTTCAGGAAATCACGGCCGGAAGTGGAGGTCCACAAAAGCAGGACAGCAAAAACTAAACCAGCCACGAGGGCGCCGGCGGCGACCAAGGCTGGTTTGTTCTGGCCTTTCAGGTAAAAGAACCCGACTACGCCTGCAATCGCGGCAACCACCGCCAGGGCCACCTTAAACTTGTCATTCGAGGTGCTAACGGTTTGCACGGATTGATTAGACATTCTTCTTTACTTTCGGTGCTGCGCACCAGAATTCGGTGGCAGGGGCGGAGGGAATCGAACCCGCGACCTTCGGTTTTGGAGACCGACGCTCTGCCAATTGAGCTACACCCCTACGAAGACTTCAGCTGAATCGCGCATTCTACACCATGTGCGCACATGGTGGGAATGTTTTTGAAGAGGTGGTTGGCACCACCTCCTCGGTACAACACTACTACTTTATTGCTTAGGCGATGATCTTGGCAACCACGCCGGCGCCGACGGTACGGCCGCCTTCGCGGATTGCGAAGCGCAGGCCTTCTTCCATCGCGATCGGGTTGATCAGCTTGACGGTGATCGACACGTTATCGCCTGGCATGACCATTTCCTTGTCCGCTGGCAGCTCGATCGAGCCGGTCACGTCGGTGGTACGGAAGTAGAACTGCGGACGGTAGTTGTTGAAGAACGGGGTGTGACGGCCGCCTTCATCTTTCGACAGAACGTAGATCTCGCCGGTGAAGTGGTTGTGCGGCTTGATCGAGCCTGGCTTCGCCAGAACCTGACCACGTTGCACGTCTTCACGCTTGGTGCCGCGCAGCAGCAGACCGACGTTGTCGCCAGCTTGACCCTGGTCCAGCAGCTTGCGGAACATTTCCACGCCGGTGCAGGTGGTCTTCACGGTGTCGATGATACCGACGATTTCGATCTCTTCGCCGACCTTGATGATACCGCGCTCGACACGACCGGTGACCACGGTACCGCGGCCCGAGATCGAGAACACGTCTTCGACTGGCATCAGGAAGGCGCCGTCAACAGCACGTTCCGGGGTTGGGATGTAGGTGTCCAGGGCTTCGGCCAGACGGACGATGCACTCTTCGCCCATTTCGCCTGGCTGGCCTTCCAGCGCCATACGTGCCGAACCCTTGATGATTGGCAGGTCGTCGCCTGGGAACTCGTACTTCGACAGGAGTTCGCGGACTTCCATTTCAACCAGTTCCAGCAGTTCTGCGTCGTCGACCAGGTCGCACTTGTTCAGGAACACGATGATGTACGGAACGCCAACCTGACGCGCCAGCAGGATGTGCTCGCGGGTCTGTGGCATTGGGCCGTCGGCGGCCGAGCACACCAGGATCGCGCCGTCCATCTGCGCTGCACCGGTAATCATGTTCTTGATGTAGTCGGCGTGGCCTGGGCAGTCAACGTGTGCGTAGTGACGGTTTTCGGTTTCGTACTCGACGTGCGCGGTGTTGATGGTGATGCCGCGTGCTTTTTCTTCCGGAGCCGCATCGATCTGGTCGTATGCCTTGGCTTCGCCGCCGAATTTCTTCGACAGAACGGTTGCGATTGCAGCCGTCAGGGTGGTTTTGCCGTGATCAACGTGACCGATGGTGCCGACGTTGACGTGCGGCTTGGTCCGTTCGAATTTACCTTTTGCCATTTGAGACTCCTAACGATATTTTGAGAATTACCAGGCACACCTGACGGACGAGTACTAACGGACTGCCGCTTTAAATTCTGGTGCCCTTGACGTGGATTGAACACGTGGCCTCTCCCTTACCAAGGGAGTGCTCTACCACTGAGCTACAAGGGCTGATTGTTTGCAGTGCACAGCTGCACCACAATAACTGGAGCGGGTGAAGGGAATCGAACCCTCGTCGTAAGCTTGGAAGGCTTCAGCTCTACCATTGAGCTACACCCGCGAGGTACAACTTCAATTCGACTTCACGACTTCTTCTTTTTGGTGGTGGGGGCTGGATTCGAACCAGCGTACTCAGAGAGGGCAGATTTACAGTCTGCTGCCTTTAACCACTCGGCCACCCCACCGCGAAGAACCGCAGAGTATGAAGCAAGCTCAACGTACTGTCAACTATTTTTGCCATCACTACGAACCTGGCTCAATAGCAGCGTTGCTTCGGGGCGTGATTGTAACCGTAGCATCGGCAAACCTGCAAGGGTCTTTTTTCAAGTCGATGCGCAAGGAGTGCGCTGCGCGCTTATGGGCTGCGGTACTGTACGCCTAAAGCATCTGTCAATACGGGGCGCATGGACACCAAGAAGCCTGCTTATCCCCGCTGGCGTTGGCGGCCGCTGCTGCTGGCCAACCTGGCGATCGTCGCAGCCTACGTGGCCACGCGGCTGGTTGCGGACGCGCTCGCGCTGCCGGCCGGGTACGCCCTGCCCCTGTTCCCACCGGCCGGCGTGGCCCTGGCCCTGGCCACCGCCGCGGGGGTGCGCGTGCTGCCCGGCATCGCGTTCGGCATCCTGGTCGCCACCCTGCCGCGCCACCTCGACAATCCGGCCCTGTCGCTGGCGCAGGCGCTGCTGGCCAGCTTCGCCGAGCTGGTGGGCGCCACGCTGCAGGCCTGGCTCGGCGCACGCCAGTTCCGGCGCCGCATGCGCCCGGCCATCGACTCCGGGCGCGACGTGTTCGCCTTCCTGCTGCTCACGCCCCTGATCTGCCTGGTCAGCGCCAGCGTGGCGGTGCCCTCCCTGTACCTGCTGGGCGCGATCACCGAGCCGGAACGCGTGCTGAACTGGCTGGGCTGGTGGGCCGGCGACACCATCGGCGTGCTGATCGCGGCGCCGCTGTGCTGGATCGTCTGCGGACAGCCGCGCCGCCTGTGGCGCGCGCGTGCGCCGGTCGTCGGCTTTCCCCTGCTGCTGGCCAGCGCGGCGGTGGTGACGATCTACCGCCTCACGCTCGGCTGGGAGCACGAGCAGCACCTGCAGCCCTACCGCCTGAAGGCCCAGCAGACGGCCGACCTGCTGCAGGCCGAATTCAACGAGCACGTGCGCTTCGTCGGCACCTTTGCGCGCACCCTGGCCGATACCGAGCACATCCTCGCGCGCGACAAGTTCCTGCGCGTGGCCAGCGGCTACGTCGACGGGCGCCCGGAAATCCAGGGCGTGAACTGGGCGGTGCCGGTGAAGGGCGCCGAGCGCGCCGGCTTCGAGGACTGGGTGCGCGGCACGCTCGACGCTTCGTTCACCGGCATCCAGGATGTCACGCCCGGCCTGCGCCGGCAGCCGGCCGCGCAGCGTGCGCTCTACCTGCCGGTGCTCTACACCTGGCCGCCCTCGAACTCGGTGCTGCGCGGGGTCGACTTCCTCACCGCGCCCGGACGCGCCGAGGTGGCGGCGCAAGTGCTGGCCTCGCGCACGCCACTGGCGACCGAACCCTTCCGCCTGATGATGAGCGGGGAGATGGGCATCGGCCTGTTCCGCTCGGTGGGCGAGCCGAACGGGCAGGCATCGGGCGCGGTCGTATTCGTGCTGAACGCCGGGGTCCTGCTGGAACAGGCGATCGCGCGCGCCGGCTTCGACGGCTTCCATGTGTCGCTGGTCGACATCACCGGCGGGGCCGCGCTGCCGCTGGTGGGCAATATCGACAGCGTCCATCCCGACGAATACCGGGTCGGGCTGTCGTTCGCCGGACGCAGCTACGTGGTCGCCTTCCACCCCACCGCCGCCTACGCCGCCAGCGAGCGCGGCGTGGCCAGCTGGACCGTGCTGTCGGCCGGCCTGCTGCTGACCGGCCTGCTGGGCGCCCTGCTGCTCCTGGTGAGCGGCGAGCGCGCCGCCGTGGAAGCCCAGGTGCAGGACCGCACCGCGCGCCTGCGCGACCGCGAGGCGCGCCTGGAGGCCATCCTCGACAACGCGGCCGACGCCATCCTCACCGTCGATGCGAACGGCATGGTGGTGTCGGCGAACGCCGCCACCGCGCGCCTGTTCGGCTACCCGGCCCAGCACCTGGTCGGCCTGCCCTTCGGCTCGCTGGTGCCGGCCGGCGTCGACGGCGACGCCAGCGCCCAGCTCACGCGCCTGTCGCAGTCCACGCCCGACGAATGCGTACTGGAAGGGCGCAATGCCCGTGCCGAGGTGTTTCCGCTGTCGATCTCGGTGGCGCCGGTCCAGCTCCAGCGCGAGCAGTTCTTCGTGTGCATCCTGCGCGACCTGACCGAGCAGCAGCGCTCGCAGGAGCACATCTACCGCCTGGCCCACCACGACGTGCTCACCGGCCTGGAAAACCGCGTGGCCCTGAACGTGCGCCTGGAGCAGCAGCTGGCCTCGGCGCGCCGCCACAACGAGCCGGCGGCGGTGCTGTTCATCGACCTCGACCACTTCAAGAAGATCAACGATTCGCTCGGCCACGCGGCCGGCGACAAGCTGCTGGTGGGCGCGGCCGAGCGCATGAAGGACCTGCTGCGCGACGTCGACACCCTGGCGCGCCTGGGCGGCGACGAATTCATCATCGTGCTGGCCGGCCCGCTGACGCCCGACAGCGTCACCGGCGTGGCGGTGCGCCTGGTCGAGTCGCTGTCCCAGCCCTATCAGCTGGCCGGGCATACGGCGCACAGCGGCGCCAGCGTCGGCGTGGCCCTGTTCCCCGACGACGGCGAGGATGCCGCCACCCTGATCCGCCACGCCGACATGGCCATGTACGCGGCCAAGCGCGAGGGGCGCGGCAACTTCCAGTTCTTCTCGCCGGCGATGAACGCGGCGACGCACGAGCACCTGCTGCTGGAAAACCGCATGTGGAGCGCCCTGAACGCCGAGGGCTTCAGCCTGCACCTGCAGGCCCAGGTGGCGCTCGATACCGGCCGCGTGATCGGCGCCGAGGTGCTGCTGCGCTGGCAAGACAGCGAGCTGGGAAGCGTGGAGCCGAGCCGCTTCATCCCGGTGGCCGAGGAAAGCGGCATGATCGTGCCGCTGGGCGACTGGGTGCTGGCCCAGGCCATGGCCCTACTGGCGGAATGGCAGCGCGAGGGCCTGGACCACCTGCGCCTGGCGGTGAATTTGTCGGCGCGCCAGTTCTCGGGCGGGGCGCTGCTCGAACGGCTCGACCAGCTGGTGGCGCGCTACGGCATCGACCCGGCCCGGCTCGAACTCGAGATCACCGAAACGGCCGCCATGCGCGACCCGGAAAACACGCGCCAGTTGCTGCGCGAACTGCGCACGCGCGGCTTCAAGCTGGCGATCGACGACTTCGGCACCGGCTACTCGTCGCTGGCCTACCTCAAGCTGTTCGCGATCGACCGCATCAAGATCGACCGCGGCTTCGTGAAGGACATCGAGCACAATCCGAACGATGCGGTGATCGTCGCCGCCACCATCGGGCTGGCGCACGCGCTGGGGCTGGCGGTGGTGGCCGAAGGGGTGGAAACCCAGGCCCAGTGGGGCTTCTTGCGCGACAAGCTGGGCGACGAAGCCCAGGGCTATTTGTTCGCGCGGCCGATGCCGGCGTCGGAGTTCCGCGAATTCATCCGGCGGCAAGCGCAGCCAGTACCTGGCGCTTGAGGGCGCGGATCAGCGCCGTTTCGTCGGGCGGCACGCCTTCCGGCGCCGTGGCCGTGCGGTCGGCATAGAAAAAGCCCAGCCGGGCCTTGCCGACCACCAGCGGCAGCACGATGAAGCTCTTCGCGTCCGGCAGCAGCGTACGGTGCCAGCCCGGGAGCAGCTCGCGGATCTTGGGTGCGGCGGTGTCCGAGATCATCAGGTCGGCGTCGTTTTCCAGCGCCAGCAGGAACAAGTCGCGTCCTGGCCCGGTGGTACTCACCGGGAAAGTGAAGCCGGCCTGCAGCCGCGCATGCTCCTCGCCGAACGAGACGCGGGCGCGGAACAGGTTCTGGCGCGCATCCTTCAGGCACACCGTGGCGAAGCGAAAACCGAGCGCGCCATACAAGGTTTCGAGCACGGCCAGGATCACGTCGTTCAGGCGCGCCGTGCCGCCGGCGCGCAATTGCGTCACGTCCTGCACGCCGGCCAGCAGCAGCTCGCGCGCATTCTTCGGCTTGCCGCTCGGGTGGGCGCCCGCTTCTTCCTCGCCGGCGTCGAGGGTGGCCAGCAGCAGCACGTTCGGCAAGCCCTCGCCTGTCTCAAGCTCGGGGGCGGCCAGGGGCTGGAGGTTCATGCTCTCCATCAGTCCCTGCATGCCCTCGGCGACGTTGGCGAACAGCTTGTCCAGCGCCGCCGCGTCGAGCTCGAAGGCGGCGCCGTAGCGCGCCAGCAGCGCGCGTGCTTCCGGCGAGGCGCCCGGCTCCGGCACCTTTGCCAGCAGGCGCGCCACGTCCAGGCTGAACGAGGCCACCTGGCGCATCCATTCGCCGCGGTTGGCCGCCACCTTCAGGGTGCCGGCCGGCAATGCCGCCTGGGCCCGCACGATGACGTCGGGGATCTTCCATTCGGCCAGCACGGCGGCCGACAGGGTGTCGTAGCTGCAGCCGAGGATCAGCTGCGAGGCCTGCGCCGGCGTATGCTTGCCGGCGGCGGCGATCTGGCGGATCTCGCGGTAGCGCTCGTGCTCGTGCGAGGCCACCAGCAACGCGCCCAGGTTCTTGAACAGGGCGCCGATGGCCGCTTCCTCGGCGCCCTGGTAGAACGACAGGCGCGCCATCTCGCGCCCGACCAGGCTGGCGCACAGCGAGGCCTCCAGCTCGGCGCGCACCGCGCCCGCGTGTGCGCCGTTGTCGAGGGTGTCGACCAGCAGCATCGCCAGCGCCGTGGTCTTCACGTTGTCGAAGCCGAGCAGCGCGATCGCGCGCGAGACCGTGGTGACCACGGTGCCGGCCACGGTGCGGTACTGCACCGTGTTCGACAGGCGCAGGATGCGCTGGGTCAGCGCCAGGTCGGACAGCACGAAGTAGGCCAGGTCGTGGGTGCCCTGGTCGTCCGAGGACGCCAGCTCGATCACGCGCGCCACCGCGCTGCCGAGGGCGAACATCTCTTCTTCGCCGCACACCTTCTGCATCAGGGCCGCGCGCACGCGGCGCGTGGCCTGTTCGTCCTGGAGCGGGGATGCCGCCGATGCGGCTGGGGGGACCGCTGCCATGCTCCGTTACCCGGCTTTCCTGGCGCGTGCGCCCTTGTTGTATTTCTTGAGTACCGCCTGGTGCAGCGCGCTCAGCGCCGGCAGCTTGGGGTTGCGCGGGTCGAGCCGGCGCACCGCCGCCATCTGGGCCAGGACCTGCTGCCCGAGCTTGTCGTCCCAGCCGGTGTGCTCCAGGCAGCGCAGCAGCGCCAGCGCGGCGTTAAAGGCGACCTGCGGGTTGCCCGGCATGCGCAGGGCCGCTTCCTGCATCAGGCTGACGGCGCCAATGTAGTCGCCGCTCCTGGCGCGCTCGGCGCCGCCGGCGACCAGGTCGACCACGTGCTGGCGCGCTTCCTGGGCCAGGCTGGCGCCCAGTTCTGCCTGGCCGGCCTGGGCCATCACGCTCATGGCGCGGTCCATGGCGGTAACGTCGCTGGCGTTGCGCATCACGTCGCGCACGATGCTGGCCGCGCCTTCGGCCATGTTGTGGTCGAGGCAGCTGCGCGCCAGCTCCAGCTTCAAATCCGGGGACATCGCCGGGATGTCGCGGCTGGCGGCCACCGCCGCCGTCAGGGCTTGCGCCAGGCGCTCCTCGTTGCCGGTGTATTCGTGCAGCAGGGCCGAAGAGATCGCGCTGCAGGCATCGGCGTGCTGGTGTCCGCCCATCGAGCGGTCGAGTTCGCGGATGACGGAGGCCGCCGCCACCGGATCGCCCTTGCGCACCAGGGTGCGTACCAGCTTCACGTGGTCCTCGGGGTCGCGGAACTCCGAGTACTTGGCTTTATGGATCACCTGCTTCAGCACCTTTTCAGCGGTGTCGTTGTCGCCCGCCTCGAAAGCCACTTCGCCCAGCGTGCGCAGGCGCCGCACCGCATGCGGCGACACCGCCACCGCTTTCGTCAGCACCTGCTGCGATTTTTCCAGTTCTCCCATCGCCGAATGGGTGCGCGCCAGCCAGTCGTAGGCGTCGACGAAATTCGAGTTGGTCTGCACCAGTTCGGTCAGCACGCTGCCGGCTTCCTCGTATTCCTCGCGCAGGTACAGGGTTTTCGCCAGGCCCAGGCGCGCCCAGGCAATCGCCCGGCTCTCGGCCAGCTTGCGGTAGATCGGTTCGGCCTGGACCGCTTCGCCCAGGAACAGGTGCAGTTCGGCGCGCAGGCGCAGAAAGTCGAAGGCGTAGCGCGGATGCACGGTCTCGCCCTCGATGCAGGCTTCGATGGCTTCGTGCTGGGCCCCGGCTTCCATCATGCGGTAGACCGGCAGCAGCACGTTGCGGCGCTCCAGGGCGCGCGCGATGCGCTCCAGCAGGCGGTCGGCCGTGAAGGGCTTGAGGATGTAGTCGGTGGGCGCCAGCTCGGCGGCGCTGACCACCTTGCCGTAGTCGCCCTCGGCGGTCACCATGAAGAACATGGTCGAGAGCGAGATCAGCTTGTGGTGGCGCAGGTCTTCCAGCAGCTGCTGGCCATCCTGGCCGCCTTCCAGGTCGTATTCGCACAGCACCAGGTCGAAGCTCTTCAGGCCGAGCTGCTTGACGGCCAGGTTGGCGCTGCTGGCGTGGTCGATGCGGGTCAGGCCGCACATGGCGAGCATGCTGTGGATGTTCGCACGCATCCCGGCATGGGGCTCGATCAGGAGTGCGGTGAGGCCGTCTAGTTCATTCATGAGAATTGTTCTCCGTTCGGCCTGGGGCCTGTCTGCATGCCGGCTCGGCAGGCCGGCGCGACTACGTTGGCCGCTGCGGAGCCAAGTATATTACGGCAGGGAAAAGAATTAGTTAAATCGGGTCAGGCCGGCGGCAAAAGCGCCAGGCAGATGGGGAAAATGAGACAGAAGCTTGTCTAAGAACCTATTTCAGCAGGTCAGGGGAAGCTGATGAGGACATGCGCGTAGGCGATGACTGGGAAGCGCGGGCAAGGCGCGAGGAGGCCGCATGGCCAGCCATGCAACGACGAGCAACACCGCCCCCGCTTTCCAGGCGCCTCAGCAGCGACCCTTACCTGCTGAGATAGGTTCTATAGACCAGCGGCGGCCTGGCGCAGGGGCGCGGCGCTGGCGCAGGCGGCGTGCGCGGCCTCGGTCACCACGTTCTGGTAACGCACTTCGTAGCGGCCGGCGGCCAGCGCGTCGATGGTGAGGGTGGCGTGCGACTCCACGTAGGCATGGCGCACGTTCGAGCGGCGGTCGAGGTCGTGGATCTTGACGAAGACCGGCGACTCGTTGGCGCTGTTGTCGACCACCACCGACATTTCCTTGCCCTGGTTACCGACCGGATAGCCGGCGATGTAGCCGGAATCGGCCGGCCAGGGTTCGCCGTTCGGCGCGCCGGGCGTGGCGAGGTCGGTGGCGCAATCGGGCTGGCGCGGCGGCACCACCAGCTGGGTCACGGCCAGGGCTTTCACCTGGCTGGCCGGCAGGCGCGCGCCATCCAGGCCGGCCCAGGCGTCGGGTTCGGCTTCCGAGACCGGGGCTGGAGTGGGCACGGACGCCGCGCTCTCGGCCCGGGGAGCGGCCGGCTTGGCATGGAAGGCGAGGGCCGACGGCAGCACGCCCGGCGGCTGCAGCAGCAGGAACACCGCGCCGGCGCCGACGGTGACGCCGCCCAGGATGCCAAGCCACCATTTCGGGTCGCGCAGCAGGCTGGGGCGCGGCAGGGCCGGCGCCGGCGGCGCTTCCCAGCCGCCCTCACGCGTTCTTCCACCCTCTTCGCCGCTGCTTTCCAGCCACTCGACTTCCCACTCCTCGGCCGCGATCCACTCGTCGTGCTCCTTGCGGCGCACCGGGTCGGACAGGGTGTTGTAGGCGGTGTTGACGATCGCCATGATGCGGGCGGCCTTTTCGTCGCCCGGATTCTTGTCGGGATGGTATTTCTGGCTCAGCGCCTTGTAGGCCGCACGCACGACTTCCTGCGGCGCACCGCGCGCCACCTTCAGGTTGTCGTAATGGGTGTGGATCTTGGCCATGGTCTGCGCTGGGGTCGGTAATGCGGAAGCGTCCGTTAATTCCGAATGATAGCCGAAACAAGGTCCGGCTCATCGGCACAGCATAGCCGGATTTGTGTCTCTAAAGCAAGATTTAGTCTTACAACCTGTGGCTGCGGTCAGCCTGCAGGAGCGCCGCCGGCAGTTCCACATCCCGGCCCACGGCCAGCACCTTGAACAGCTCGCCCATTTCGGCGGGCGATACCAGCTTCTGCACCGCCTTCGACTGCGGCAGGAAGCGCACCGCGTCTTCCGGATCGGTGCGCATCAGCAGCTCGCCGATGCCGCAGCCGAGCAGGAAGCCGGCCTGGCTCATGTAGCCCAGCACTTCCAGGCCGGCGTCCTGGGCGGCCAGCGCCATGGCCGTGAAATCGACGTGGGCGGTGATGTCCTGCAGGCCCGGCAAATAGAAGGGTTCCGGATGCGCATGGTGGCGGTAATGGCACATCAGGGTGCCGCCGCTGCGCTGGTCGACATAGTATTCGTGGGCCGGGAAGCCGTAGTCGAACAGCAAGGCCGCACCCTTGCCGCTTTCGAACATGCGCGCCAGCGAGGCCATGAAGCCGCAGGCGACCGGGTGGATCTCGGTCAGGTAGCCTTCCGGCAGCGTGTCGGCGCCTGGTATCTGGCGCAGCAACTGCTCCATCAGTGCCGCATCGAGTTCGTGCTGGACGTAGGCGAAGTGCCCCGCCTCCACCGTCACCATCTGGCGCCGCCAGCCGCCGGCGGTCTTGACGACCAGCTCGACCGGCATGGCGTCGAGCACCTCGTTGGCCAGCACCACGCCGCTGAACGCATCCGGAAAGCCGTCGAGCCAGCGCACCTGCGGGAAATCCTTCAGCGCTTCCTGCTGGCGCGCACGCAGTTCGCCAGAGAGTTCGATGATGGTGTAGCTCTCCACCGCCACGCCGTCGGCTTGCAAAGCCGTCAACACGTCGCGCGCCAGCTTGCCGGTGCCGGCCCCGAATTCGATGATGTTGGGCGCGCTTTGGGCGATAATAGCGGCTGCCGCGCGCGCCAGCGTCGCGCCGAACAGGGGCGTGATCTCGGGCGCGGTGGTGAAATCGCCAGCGGCGCCCAGCTTGGCCGCGCCGCCGCTGTAATAGCCGAGCCGGGGCGCATACAGCGCCAGCTCCATGAAACGCGAAAAGGCGATCGCGCCGCCCTGCTGTTCGATCTCAGCGGCAATCAGTTGCTGCAAGGCGTGGGACGCGGCCAGCGCGTCGCTGTCGGGAAGGGGTAGGGACATCCCGGCATTGTAGCCAGATCGGCAGGGATCAACAATTTCAGGGACGCCACACCGCTCGTATCCATGACTATGCATGACACAACGCCGCATCACCCGCCACGGACTGCGCTCGTCACCGGCGCCGGCCGGCGCATCGGCCGCGCGATCGCCCTCGGCCTGGCCGCCGCCGGCTGGGACGTCGCCGTCCATTACCGCCATTCCGAACGCGAAGCCGAGGAAGTCGCCGCGGCCATCCGCGCGCTCGGCCGGCGCGCCGCAACGCTGCAATGCGACCTGGCCGACGAGGCGGCGGTGCGCGCCCTGCCCGGCCGCGCGGCCGAGGCCCTGGGCCGCCTGAGCTGCATCGTCAACAACGCTTCGTTGTTCGAATACGACAACGCGACCACATTTTCTCCGGCTTTGCTGAGCGCCCACATGAGCGCCAACCTGGCCGCGCCCCTGCTGCTGGCCCAGGCCCTGCACGCGGCCACGCCGGAAAACGAACAGGCGGTGGTGATCAACCTGCTGGACCAGAAACTGTACAATCTCAACCCGGATTTTTTGTCGTACACGCTGTCGAAGGCGGCACTGGATACCGCCACCAACATGCTGGCCCAGGCGCTGGCGCCGCGCCTGCGCATCGTCGGCGTGGCGCCCGGCATCACCATGGTGTCGGGCGACCAGAGCGAAGCCGGTTTCGCCCAGGCGCACACAGCCACGCCGCTGGGACGCTCCTCGACCCCGCAGGACATCGCCGACGCCGTCGTGTACGCGGCCTCGGCGCGCGCCCTGACCGGCACCACCCTGGTGGTCGACGGCGGCCAGCACCTGGTGCCTTCGGTGCGCGACGTGATGTTCCTTACCAAATAACCTACCCAGAACTTAACAAGGCTCCTTATGCTGTCCGCCCTGACCCACCCGAGCTTGCGCGATTGCCGCCGGCTGTTCCTGCGCAATTACGAAGTGATGATCAACATCGGGGTCCACGACTTCGAGAAAAAGGGCGAACAGCGCGTGCTGATCAACGTCGACCTGTACATCCCGCTGGCCGAATCGACGCCGACGGCGGACCAGCTCGACGAAGTGGTCGACTACGATTTCATGCGCGAGACGGTGGCGAAACGCATGGCGCAGGGCCACGTGCACCTGCAGGAAACCCTGGTCGACGACCTGGTGCAGGCCCTGCTGGCCCACCCGCGCGTGCGCGCCGTGTGCCTGTCGACCATGAAGCCGGATGTGTATCCCGACTGCGAAGGCGTCGGCGTGGAAGTTTTCAAGATCAAGGATGAAGCATGAATGCAGCAGTAATGAATGAAGCGCCGGCGCAGGACGCCGTCAGCGACCCGAAACTCGACAAGGTCGCGCGCGAAAACAACAAGCTCCACAAGCGCCTGTGCCGCCTGGTCGGCCAGGCCATCGGCGACTTCAACATGATCGAGGACGGCGACAAGGTGATGGTCTGCCTGTCCGGCGGCAAGGACAGCTACGCCCTGCTCGACATCCTGATGACGCTGCGCGAGCGCGCACCGATCCACTTCGACATCGTGGCGGTGAACCTGGACCAGAAGCAGCCGAACTTCCCGGCCGATGTGCTGCCGGCCTACCTGGACAAGCTGGGCGTGCCCTACCACATCGAGAACCAGGACACCTATAGCATCGTCAAGCGCCTGATCCCGGAAGGCAAGACCACCTGCTCGCTGTGCTCGCGCCTGCGGCGTGGCATCCTGTACCGCGTGGCCGATGAACTCGGCTGCAACAAGATCGCCCTCGGCCACCACCGCGACGACATCCTCGAGACCTTCTTCCTGAACATGTTCTTCGGCGGGAAGCTGAAGGGCATGCCGGCCAAGCTGGTGTCGGACGACGGCAAGCACATGGTGATCCGCCCGCTGGCGTATGTGAAGGAAGCCGACACCGAGCGCTATGCCGAGGTGAAGGGATTCCCGATCATTCCTTGCGACTTGTGCGGCTCGCAGGAAAACCTGCAGCGCAAGCAGATCAAGGCCATGCTGCGCGACTGGGAAAAGAAGCACCCGGGGCGTGTGGAGAACGTGTTCTCGTCGCTGTCGACCGTGGTGCCGTCGCACCTGCAGGACCGCAACCTGTTCGGTTTCGTCGACCTGAAGACCGATGGCGTGCCGAATCCGCTGGGCGATATCGCCTTTGACGAAGAGCCTTGCTCGACGCCAGTGGCGAACACGATTTCGCTTAGTCAGCTCTGAACGCAGCTGTAATCGATGACAGGGGCCGCTGGCGCGACGCCAGCAGCGCCCCGGAAAACAGCGCCAGCGCGGAAAACACCAGCCCGCGCTGCAAGCCGCCGGGACCGTCGGCGATCCAGCCGATGACCGACGGGCCGACGATCTGGCCCAGCGCGAACACGATCGTGAACGCGCTGATGCCGGAAGACCACGCATGCTGCGGCAGGTTGTGGCGCACCAGCGCCGTGGTCGAGGCCACCACCGATAGGAAGATCCCACCGAACATCAGGCCCGAGACGAACATCAATGCCGGCGCGCTGGTGAGTGCCGGCAGGATCGTCGCCACGCCAAGTAAACCATTCAGTATCGCCATCGCCTGTCCGCCCTTGAAGCGGTCCAGCATGCGCGCCCAGATGCGCGACGACGCCATCACGGCCAGGCCCAGCATGGCGTAGAACAGCGTGATGGTGGCGGCGCCCATGCCCTGCTCGCGCAGCAAGGCGATCACGAAGGTCATGTAGCCGATGTAGCCGACGCCGAACATCAGATAGCCGGCCAGGCCGAAGCCGAAAGGTTTCACACTGAAGCCGCCCTGCCCGCCCGCCTTCGAAGGCGCGCCGTCGACCTGGCGCGCGGGCTTGAGCATGGCCAGCGTCGCCAGCAGGCAGAGCGCGGCGAGTGCTATCCAGGCCCATTGCCAGGCATGCGCTGCGCCACGGGCGGCGGCCGCATCCATCGCCAGCGGCACCAGCAGCGCGGAGGCGACGATGCCCAGGCCAGTGCCGCCATAGTAGATCCCGAGCAGCAGGCCGGAACGTTCCGGATGCAGCAATCCCAGCCGCGCCGCCAGCAGGCCTCCGGAAATGAAGATGAAGGCGCTGGCGATGCCGGCCAGGACGCGCTGGCCGATCAGCAGGCCTGCGTCCACGACAAAGCCGGAGAGCAGCATGAACAGGCTGGCCAGGATCGCTCCGCCGACGAGAGCGCCCTGCGCGCCGTAACGCCGCATCAGCGCCGGCGTGGCCAGGGCGCCGAGCAGGTAGCCGAGCGCATTCCCGGTATTCATGGCGCCGGACAGGAAATAGGTCCAGCCGAGGTCGGCGCGCATGGGCGGCAGCAGCAGCGCATACGAAAAGCGCGTCAGGCCCAGCGACACGGCGGCACCGAGCGACAGGGCAAAGGCGGTGAGAAAAGGACGCCGCGCTGCGAGCGAACGCGGGCCGGGCGGCAGGGTCGATCCGGTGTGGGCATGGCGGTCCATGCTGCGATTGTAAGTTCAAAACGCGGCGTATCGGGCGTTATCGGTATTACAATCTGCTGAATCCAACACAAGGTCAATCCATGCCCCTGCTGCCACGCCTGTCCGCCGTCTTCGCATTCGCCGTCGCCATGATGTCTTCCACCGCTGCCCTTGCCGACCCCGCCGCCATTTATCTGGTGCGCCACGGCGAAAAGGAAGCGGCGGGCCAGGACCCGGCGCTCACGGCACAGGGACGGCAGCGTGCGCAGAACATCGCGGTCATGCTGCATAAGGCGGGCATACGGCACATCTTCAGCACGCCGACCGCACGCACGCAGCAGACCGCGCAGCCGCTGGCCGAGCGCAGCAAGCTGGAGGTGCGGCTCTACGACCCGCGCAAGCCGCAGGCGCTGGTGGCGCAGGTGAAGGCCTTGAATGGGCCGGTGCTGGTGGTGGGGCATTCGAACACGCTGTCGGAGCTAGTGCGGCTGTTCGGCGGCCAGCCGGGAGCGGAGATCGCGGACAACGAATACGACCGGGTGTACCAGTTGACGCCGGGTACGAACGGCAGCATGGGGACGGTGGTGTTTACGTCGCTGCCGGAGACCGATGCGGCGCCGTAATGGTGGGTCGGTCCGCGTGCGGCTTCGAACCTACCATTGTAGGCATAGTTATGACGCCTGCTGGAGACGGGCGCGGCGCCGTAGGGTGGGCACTCGTGCCCACGCGGTATGGCACGGTTACGTGTCGAAACGCATTTTCGATTTCCAACGGTGGCACCGCGTGGGCACAAGTGCCCACCCTACCGGCCTGACCGTTTTTGCTTACGGCGCGACGTTCGCGCGCAGCACCGGGTACAGGTTCAGGCGCTCGTCCCACGACGCGTGGCGGCGCGCAAAGAACTCCAGGCGCGCGTGCGGGTTCTTCGCAAACGCCGGGTCGCTGTCGATGCGGCGCTTGAACTCGGCGGCGACGGCCGGGTCGGCCGCCATCTGCTCGCGCGCCACGTCTTCGGCCACGTACTCTTCCATGTATTCCTTGGCCTCGAAGGCGTTGTTGAACATGCCCCAGGCCAGCAGCGAGTCCGGCGCCTGCGGCTCGAAGATCGCCATCACCAGGCGCGCCTTCGGCTGGGCGATCGGCACGAACAGGGCGCCGCGGCCCACGCCCCTTGCCTCCGCCTTCCAGCTACCTTCGACCGTCAGACGCTGGTGCGATTCCAGCGACTTGGCGCCGAAGCTCACCTTGTCGGCGCGGAAGGTCTCGGCGTCGAAGCGGGCTATGCCCTTGTCGAGTTTACGGAAGGCGATGCCATGCTGGGTCAGCTTCGTCGCCACCATCGCCGCATGCGCGGCCGGCACGATGTAGCCGGCGCGCGGCGCCGCCACCTGCAGATCGGCCACCACCTCGTCGCGCAGCGGCACGCGCCAGACCTGCGGCTTGGTTTCGTCGTAGCGCGTCATCAGGATGCCCGAGACATCCGACGGTGTGCGCGTGTATTCGTAGCCGTTGAAGTCGACCATCTTCGATTTTTCAAGGGTCTTCCAGGTCAGCGGCACCGGCGTACCGGCCAGCTGCAATGCACGGGCGTCGGCGGCGCGCGCGGCCTGCTGCCATTCCTTGCCGTGTTTCGCCACCTGCTCCAGCACCGACACGAAGCTGTTGTGGGTGATGCGCACGCGGGTCGGGTAGTCCTTCCACGAATGGGTCTCGACCAGCATCGCCATGCGGTTACGCAGCTGGAAGTAGCCGGTCGAGAAGCGCGGGTCGGACACGCCGTCCATGAAGCCCGACATCGGGTCGTCGGTCTTCACGAAGGACATGTAGTAGGACTGCGGGGTCGAGCCCTGCTTGGCGATGTCGGCGATCACGTTGTCGCGCAGCGCCAGGCCGGCCTTGCGGAACTCCGGGTCGCCCGAGTACACCGGCTCGACCTGGATCGATACGTCGTGCTGGAACTTGGCGCCGTCGGTCACGTGCAGGTCGACGTAGGTGAGCGGGTCCCAGGCATTCACCAGGGCCAGCATGGCCTGCATCTCGGGCGCGTCGGCCTTCACGTAGTCGCGGTTCAGGTTGAAGTTCTGGGCCGTGGTGCGCCAGCCCATCTCGACCGGGCCGCGCTGGTTCGGGCGGTTCCACTGGCCGAAGCGTTCGTGGCCGTCGACGTTGAAGACCGGGACGAACAGCAGCACCTGCTTGTCGAGCGCGCCTTTCGCCAGGCGGCCTTCGAGCATTTCGCGCAGCGCCAGGAAGCCGGCGTCCTTGCCGTCGATCTCGCCGGCGTGGATGCCACCCTGGATCAGGGTCACCGGCAGGTTCGCTTTCGCCGCCGCCTGCGCGGTAAACGCGCCGCTACGGGTCACGACCAGCGCCAGCATCGGGCGGTCTTCGGGCGTGCGGCCGAATTCGATGCACTTCACTGCCTTCGGGTAGGCCTTCTGGAAGTCGGCGCACAGCTTGATGACTTCGTCGTAGCGGCCGGTGGCCTGGAAGCCCGAGCGCTCGGAGATGGTGGTCAAGTCCGGGGCAGCGTGGACAAAAGGTGAGGCGGCAAGCAGGGCAAGCAGTAACGCAGAACGGATCATCGAAGGGGCTCCGGCGAAAGGAAGAGTCAAGAAAGATGCAAAGAAGAAAATTATAGTCGTGTTCGCGTGCCCACAGATGCGCGGTGTGCGCTTTGCTATCGTCGGCCGTATTGACATCCACTGGAGAAAACGATGACGACCGAACTGACGATCCTGGCCTGGACCCTGGTGCTGGCGCTGGTGCAGATCCTGCTCACCGCGCAAATGCGTACGCAGGAAACCGGCTTGAGCTACAGCATGAGCGCGCGCGATGGCGAAACGCCGCCGCCGCGGCCCATCACGGCGCGCCTGCAGCGTGCGCAGAGAAACCTGTTCGAGACCCTGCCGCTGTTCGCCGCCGCGGTGCTGATCGCCGATGCCGCCGCGGCCGAAGGCGCGCTGACGCTGTGGGGCTGCTGGCTGTACCTGGTTGCGCGCGTGGTCTACCTGCCCTTGTACGCGTTCGGCGTGCCGGTGCTGCGTTCGCTGGTGTGGGCCGTGTCGCTGGTGGGCCTGGTCATGGTGATCGCGGCGGTGCTGACCAATTAAGGCAGACACTGGCGAAAAAAATGCGCCACCCGAAGGTGGCGCATCGTTGTGCCCTAGCAGGAGCGCGGCAGGCGCCGCGCCCTCGATCAACGAGCCTTGTGGTAGACCGCGATCTGCGATGGAGCGGACTGGATCGGGTAGCGTGCCTTCATCGCCTGCGCCGAGCTGCGGGCCTGGGCCGGGCAGACGCCGTTGGCGCGGTAGCTCAGGGCGGTTGCCAGCATGGCTTCGTTCTGGTCGCCCAGTTCGCGGGTCAGGTCGTCGGCCACGGCGCAGGTCGGGGCGATGCCGTTCGCGTAGTCGCCGAAGCCCTTCGCGTTCACACCCTGGAACTCGACCGAGAAGTAGGTCGTGCCGCAGTTCGGGACCGGGGTGAAGCCGTACGGCTTGCCGCAGGTCTGGCCGCCGATGACGTTGACTTCGACGTCGATGCCGCGCAGGCCGTTGATCACCGCTTCGCTGGCCGAGCAGGTGCCCGGCGAGGTCAGGATGGTGACGCGGCGCAGGCCCAGGTAAGGCAGGGCCGTGCCCTTCGCGACGCTGTCCGCGCCGGCGGCGAAGCCATACGCGGTCGGCTCGAAGCGGATGACTTCGGAAGACTGCTTGGCTTCGATCTTGTTGTTGTACACCAGGCGCTCGAACACCTGGCCTTGCGACGTCGGGCCCGCCACCATGTAGGCCAGTTCGCTGGCGATGTTCAGCAGGCCGCCGCCGTTGTAGCGCATGTCCAGCACCAGGTCGTTCACGCCTTGCGCTTTGAGCGTGTTGAACGAATTGATCAGCTGGCGCTCCGCCACGGCGTTGTGGTTCTCGAAGCTCAGGTAGCCGACCTTGCCGGTCGCGGTCTCGATCACCTTGGTGTTCTTCACCGACTTCGCCTGCACGTCTTCCGCCTTCAGCGTAACCGTCATCTCGACACCGGCGCGCTTGACCGTCATGGTGTGCTGTTCGCCGATGGCGGACGGGAACAGGCCGGCGTTCAGGGTTGCCACTTCTGCGGTTTCCTTGGCGTTGACGAGGTCGACACCGTCCACCCGGATCACCTGGTCGCCGCGGCGCAGGCCTGCCCGGCTGGCCGGCGAATTCTCTTCGACGATGGTCAGCATCCAGTTGCGCGGCGCCTCGGCCTGGTCGATCGCCAGGGCAAAGCCATAGCCCAGTTCGATGCCGGAATTGCTCAGCTTATCCCACTCGGCCGACGGATACGTGAAGTGGTAGGCGTCCTTGTCGCGTGCCGAGCGCAGCTTCGTGAAGTAGTCGACCGGATTGTTGAAATCGGCCATCTTGAAGTCGGTCGGGATTTCGTTGTACCAGAGGTAGTACTGGTCCGACCAGGCGCGCAGGAAGGTCAGCTCGTCGCGCAGGGTGCCCTGCTTGTCCGGGTAGGCCTTGCCGGTGTAGGGATCGGTACCCTGGCGCGGCGTGGCGCAGTAGTTCCAGTAGGTGTCGAAGGCGTCGCCCAGGGTCGCGATGTCCGGATCCGGCGCGGTCGGGTTGGCCGGGCCGGTCGGATTCGTTGGCGTTGGGGTCGGCGTCGGCGTTGGCGTTGGCGTTGGCGTCGGATTCGTTGGGGTCGGGGCCGGCGTCGGATTCGTCGGCGGATTCGTGCCGACCGGCGGATTCGTGGTCGAGCCGCCGCCGCCGCCACCGCCGCCGCCGCAGGCGGCAAGTGCGGATGCCGCCATGACGGCGGCGCAGATCAGGCGTAGCGAAGAGGTCATCTGACCCTGGGAAGAGGTTGTCGTCTTCATGGCATTCGTTAAGTAATGGACAAGTTTGTTAAGAAAGAGTAAGACAAGCTTGTCAATTTGAGAAGAGCGCACGATTGCTTTTTTTAAATTTATTTTGCATAACTTTTCACATACTGGCGTATTCCTGGACGAAAAAAACGCCGGGCTGGCATAGAGCCAGCACCGGCGTATTCAGGCGATCAACGCAGCTGCGATCGAGGATCAGGCAGCGCGGCTGCTCGGCGTCGGGTTGTGGAAAGCCGACAACAGATTCGCTTCCTTCTCCTTGGCGGCCTTCAGGTGGCGCGCCTTCACGTGGCCATAGCCGCGGATGTCTTCCGGGATGCTGGCGATCGCCACTGCCTGGGCCAGGTTCTCGCCCGAGAGCTTGGGCAGCAGCGCCGCCACGGTGGCGCGGTACTCGGCGATCAGGGCCCGTTCGAGCTTGCGCTCTTCGGTATAGCCGAACACGTCGAACGGGGTCCCGCGCAGTCCTTTCAATTTGGCCAGCACACCGAAGGCTTTCGCCATCCACGGACCGTATTCCTGCTTCAGCGCACGGCCCTCCTTGTCGTGTTTCGCCAGCAGCGGTGGCGCGAGGTGGAATTTCACGGTGATGTCGCCCTCGAACATGTTGGCGATCTTCTCGCGGAAGGCTGGATCGGTATGTAGGCGCGCAACCTCGTACTCGTCCTTGTAGGCCATCAGCTTGTGCAGGTAGCGCGCCACCGCCTCGGTCAGGCGCGTGCCTTTGCCCAGCTTGGCCTCTGCCGCGCGCACGCCCTCGACGAAGGCCTTGTACTGCGCCGCATAGCCGGCATTCTGGTAGGCGGTAAGCAGTTCGACGCGGCGGGCGATCAACTCGTCCAGCGTTTGCGTGCGCTTGAACTCGACCACCTTGGCCGGCGTAACCAGCCTGGTTACCGATGCCAGGTCGTGCGCGGCCGTGCGGCCCCAGTGGAAGGCCGCCTTGTTGAAGGGCACCGAGACGCCATTCAGTTCGATGGCCTTCATCAGCGCTGCTTCCGTCAAAGGCACGCGGCCCTTCTGGAAGGCGTAGCCGAGCATGAACATGTTGGTGGCAATCGCGTCGCCCATCAGCGCGGTGGCGATGCGGCCGGCGTCAATAAAATCGACGTTGCCCTCGCCGCAGGCCTGCACGATCGCACCGCGCGAGCCTTCGGCCGGGAATTGCCAGTCCGGGTTCTTCACGAAGGCGGCGGTGGTGGCGCCGGTGCCGTTGACGGCGGCCCAGGTGCGGCCCTCGCCCATGCGCGAGAGCGCATCGCGGCTGGCGGCGACGATCTGGTCGCAGCCGATCACGAGGTCCGCGCTGCCGGTGCCGACGCGGGTGGAATACAGGTCGGACTGCTGCCGGGCCAGGCGCACGTGCGACATCACCGGGCCGCCCTTCTGGGCCAGGCCGGACTGGTCGAGCACGATGGCGCCCTTGCCCTCGACGTGGGCCGCCACCGCCAGGATCTGGCCGACGGTGACCACGCCGGTGCCGCCGATGCCGGCCACCAGGATGCCGAACGGTGCGCCGATTTCCGGGATGCGTGGCGCAGGCAGCGCAGGTGCAGCGTTATCGGTCGCCGCTGCGGCTTTCTTGGGCTTCTTCAGGCCACCGCCTTCCACCGTGACGAAGCTGGGGCAGAAGCCGGAGACGCACGAGAAGTCCTTGTTGCACGAGGACTGGTTAATCTGGCGCTTGCGGCCCAGTTCCGTTTCCAGCGGCTCGACCGACAGGCAGTTCGACTGCACCGAGCAATCGCCGCAGCCTTCGCACACGGCCTCGTTGATGACGGCGCGCTTGGCCGGGTCGGGGAACTCGCCTTTCTTGCGGCGGCGACGCTTCTCGGAAGCGCAGGTCTGGTCGTAGATCACGGCCGACACGCCCGGCATCTCGCGCAGTTCCTTCTGCACGTCCATCAGCTCGGAACGGTGGCGCACGGTCACGCCTTCGGCCCAGGCATAGTCGCTCGGGTACTTGTCCGGCTCGTCGGTGACGACGATGATGGGCTTGACGCCTTCGGCCGCGATCTGGCGCGTGATCATGCCCGGGTCGAGCGGGCCGTCGACGTTCTGGCCGCCGGTCATGGCGACCGCGTCGTTGTACAGGATCTTGTAGGTGATGTTCACCTTGGCCGCCACCGACGCGCGCACCGCCAGGATCCCCGAGTGGAAGTAGGTGCCGTCGCCCAGGTTCACGAACACGTGCTTCTCGCTGGTGAACGGCGACTGGCCGATCCAGGT
This sequence comes from Massilia sp. BAP21, assembly GCF_057801335.1. Lineage (NCBI taxonomy): Bacteria > Pseudomonadati > Pseudomonadota > Betaproteobacteria > Burkholderiales > Oxalobacteraceae > Massilia > Massilia sp. BAP21. The sequence continues at coordinate 2,284,757 of NZ_CM173596.1, read as the reverse complement.
CGTGCCCTCGGCGCCCATGTGGGTGAAGGTCGAGGTCTCGCGGTCCATCCACAGCACCATGTAGTGGCAGCCGATGCCGGCCATGGCGCGCGAGCCTTCCGGCACTTTCGTGGAACTGTTGTGCGGGCAGCCCGAGCAGAAGTAGGGAATGCGGTCGGTCTCGGGATTGGCCTTGGCCGGGATATTCTTCAGCACCAGCTCTTTCGCCTCGAGGAAGGCGATGCGTTCGCGCACGCGCTCGGCCACCGGATGGCCGGCGCAGTAGTGCGTGATGCGCGAGGCAATCGCCCGCGCGATCTGGGCCGGATTGAGTTCATAGGTGGCCGGCAGCAGCCAGTCGCCATGGCCCTTGCGGTCCTTGTTGCTCCATTCGCCGGTGTCGTCGAACTTGCCGACCACGCGCGGACGCTCGCCGTCGGGCAGGTTGTACAGCGCTTCCTTCAGCGCGTATTCCATCACCTGGCGCTTTTCTTCCACTACCAGGATTTCGTCCAGGCCGCGCGCGAAGGCGTGCACGCCTTCGGATTCGAGCGGCCAGGTCATGCCGATCTTGTACAGGCGGATGCCGATGTCGGCGGCTGCCTGCTCGTCGATGCCGAGGTCGGCCAGGGCCTGGCGCGTGTCGACATAGCTTTTACCGGCGGTGATGATGCCGATCTTCGGCATCGGGCTATCCCAGATGATCTTGTTCAGCTTGTTCGCACGGGCATAGGCCAGGGCCGCATACCATTTGTGGTTGTTCATCCGGACTTCCTGGTCCAGCACGGCGTCGGGCCAGCGGATGTTCAGGCCACCTTCGGGCACTTCGAAGTCGGTCGGGATAACGGTCTGCACGCGGTCCGGGTCGAGGTCGACCACTGAGCCGGACTCGATCACGTCGGTAACGCACTTCATCGACACCCACAGGCCGGTGTAGCGGCTCATGGCCCAGGCGTGCAGGCCGTAGTCGATGTATTCCTGCACCGACGACGGGTACAGCACCGGGATGCCGCAGGCAGTCAGGATGTGGTCCGACTGGTGCGCGGTGGACGAGGACTTGGCCGCATGGTCGTCGCCGGCCAGCACCAGCACGCCGCCGTGCTGCGACGAACCCGCGTTGTTGCCGTGCTTGAAGACGTCGCCGCAGCGGTCCACGCCCGGGCCCTTGCCGTACCACATGGCGAACACGCCGTCGTAGTTGGCATCCTTGTACAGATTGGTCTGCTGGGTGCCCCAGACGGCGGTGGCCGCCAGGTCTTCGTTCATCCCCGGGTGGAACTTGATGTGGTGGGCGTCGAGGTGCTTCTTGGCCTTCATCGCGGTCTGGTCGACGGCGGTGACGGGCGAACCGCGGTAGCCGGTGATGTAGCCGGCGGTGTTCAGGCCAGCCTTGACGTCGCGTTCGCGCTGCAGCATCGGCAGGCGGATCAGGGCCTGGGTGCCGGTCATGAAGGCGCGGCCGCGTTCGAGCGTCCACTTGTCGTCGAGCGAGATGGCGTGGTCCGGCTGGGATGGCTGCAGCTGGGAGGGGTCGAGAGGTGCGTTCATGGTGTCTCCGTCATCGTTATGCAGGACGCAAGGCAGCGGGGCCGCCGTCCTGGCAAGCCCCGCTACCCGATACACGTCCTTCGAATTTGGCGCCGTTTTTATTATTGGGAGCGCCACGGAGATGTCTCCTCCGCGTTTGGCGACAGTATAGTCCCGTGTCCCCGGCATTAAATACCAATCAATTCCCCACGCGGAATCAAATGCGCAATAAAATTGCGGCTGTATAGAATGGAAGGAAAATTTATGTCAAAGATCGAGCTCGATAAAACAGACCGCAAGATCCTGGAAATCCTCCAGGCCGACGGACGGCTGTCGAACCAGGACGTGGCCGAGCGCGTGAACCTGTCGCCCTCGCCCTGCCTGCGCCGCATCAAGCGCCTGGAAGAAGCCGGCGTCATCCGCCAGTACGTGGCCCTGGTCGACCCCGACAAGATCGGGCTGGGCCTGCTGGCCTATGTGAACGTGCGCCTGGAAAAGCACAGCGAAGGCCCGGCCAACTCGCGCGTGCCGGCGACTTCGCCGCGTTTCGAATTCGCCCAGGCGGTGGCGGCCTGGCCGGAAGTGGTGGCCTGCTACGCGATGACCGGGGAAATGGACTTCCTGCTGCGCGTGCACGTGGAAGACATGGACCACTTCTCGCGCTTCATGATGGCGACCTTGCTGCGCCACCCGTCGGTGCTGGATGTGAAGTCGAGCTTTGCGCTGCAGCGGATCAAGGAAACGACGGCGCTGCCGATCGAGGCGCCGCCGACGCGGTAATCACGGTTGCGTCGATTTTCGTGGGTTCGTAGGGTGGGCTCTCGAGCCCACGCGGTTCAACGCATGTCTATCGACAATCTCGCAAAACGGTTGCTTCTGCTTCCCTGTCGGGATATTTTTCGATGCTCAACCGTGGTACTGGGTGTTCGTAGGGTGGACACCTGTGTCCACGCGGTAGGACGCATGATTGGTCGAAAAGGGTCGCGAAGCGGCCGTTTTCGTCGCCTACCGGGCAGCTTTTCGAGGTGCACCTGTGGTACCGCGTGGGCACAGGTGCCCAGCGCGGCCCGGCCCACCCTACCAACCCTATTTGCTGCGTTTCCTTGGCGTGAACCACTTCACCGCCGCGCGTGCATTCGCCTTGACGGTGTAGTCGATCACCGCCAATTGTTCATCCAGCGCCTCGCGCATCACGCTGCCCGGGCTGGGCGGCGGCAGGTGCAGGTAGGCATCCGCCTCGCCATACTCGCGCTTGATCTCCATCCCCGCCTTCTTCGCGATGTGCATCATGGTGCGGTTGGTCGACAAACACTGCATGTATAAGGTATCGATGTCCGAATTGCGGCAGTGGATGGATGCGCGCTGAAACAGGCGCGTGCCCACGCCCTGCCCGCGCGCACTGCTGGAGACCGAGACGCCGAATTCGGCCACCCGCTCCTTGCTGGTATTGGCCGCACGTCCCGGCTCGGCCGGGCCGAAGGCCAGGTGGCCGACGCCGACCAGCTGGAACACGTTGCTGAACACGCCGAACACGATGTCGCGCGAAAAATCGATCTTGTTCACATAAGCATGGACCTGCTCGTCGGGCAGCACGGTGCCGAAGCGCAGCAGGCGGTCGTTCGTGTCGAGTGCCAGGAAATGCTTGAGCATGCGGCGGCGGTCGCGCTTGCCCAGCTCCTTGACCAGGACAGCCGGACGGTCGGTCTTGCCGGCCAGGCTGGCCAGCCAGTGGGTGAAAGGGTTTGCGCGGCGCGGGTTTTCGGACATGCGGACATTCTAGCCCATCAGCCGCCCTGATCCGCCCCCGCGGCTTCATCGGATTCCGGGCTGCCCCACTGCGCGTTCGGGCTGATCACGAAGGTGCCCTTGCCGGCCTGCTTGGCCGCGTACATGGCCTTGTCGGCATCGGCCAGCAGCGCCGCCGCGCCATGCTCGGCGCCGGCGCGGCCGCGCGCGCTGGCGATGCCGATGCTGGCCGAGATCCGTACCGGATTGCCGTCGGCCTCGTTGATGCCTTCGATTTCGTTGAGCACCGTCTGCGCCACGCGCAACGCCCCGTCCGGCATGCCGACGCCTTCGAGCATGATCACGAATTCGTCGCCGCCCAGGCGCGCCAGCACGTCCTCGGCGCGCAGCACCTTCTGCACGCGGCGCGCCACCAGTTGCAGCACCAGGTCGCCGGTGGCATGGCCCCAGGTATCGTTCACGCCCTTGAAGCCGTCGAGGTCGATGAACATCGCCGCCACCACGGTGTCGCGCCGCGCCGCGCGCACCAGCGACAGTTCCAGCAGCCGGGTCAGCTGGCCATAGTTCACCAGCCCGGTCAGGCTGTCGTGCTGGGCCAGGCGCGCCAGCTTCTTCGACTGCTCTTCCAGCTCGGCGGTGCGCTCGGCCACGCGGTGTTCCAGGGTGTCGTTGGCCGCCTTCAGGCGGTGGTTGACGTCGTTGATGATGCGGTAGCTGCGGCGCAGGCGCCAGCCGGCATAGGCCAGGAGCGCCAGCAGCAGGATTGAATAGCCGAACAGGAAGCCGCGGTAGCGCTGGCGCTCCAGCACCTCGGCCTGGAAGGCACGGTCGAACTCGCGGCCCAGGCGCGCCATCGCCTCGCCAGTGCCGAGCGCGGCGATCTGCATTTCGAGCGCGTTTTCGCGCGGGCGGTTGGCCAGGATGGTACGGGTGTCGCGCGCCAGGGCGTCGATCTGGTCCATGATGGCCTGCGAAAAGCGCGACTTCTGCGGCTCGATCTGGGCCAGGGTGATCTCGATGCGCCTGGCCAGGCCTGGATTCGGCGCCAGGTTGTAGCGCAGGGTGTCGGCCAGCAGATCGTTGAGCAATGCGTCGATGCGCACCACCACCCGGCCCGGCGCCAGCGCGCCTTCGATGCCGCCGAGTTCCGTCTTCAGGTCGGCCAGCGCCGGCGGCAGCGACTGCAGGGCGGCGCGCAGCGGCGGGTTCAGGGTGCCGAATTCGGCCACCAGGTCGGCCTTCATGCGCAGCGACGCCGCCAGCGCCGTGTGCGCCTGGCGCGCGGCGCGGTCGCGCCTGGCCGGCAGCGCCTCTTCCAGGTCGCTCATCAGTTCGCGCATCTGCGCCACCGGCGCGGCCAGGCGCGCGTCGGCCAGGCCGCTGCCGATGTGGGCGCGCAGCAGGTCGGCATCCCAGCCGGCGTCGAGCTGCTGCAGTTCGTGCAGCTGGAACATCACGCGGTTCTGGTTGTCGACATCGACCCCGGTGGTACGCGTGTACAGTACCGCCAGCAGTGCGATCAGCACCGCCGCCGCGCCCGCGACGTACTGCAGCCGCCGGCGCGGATGCAGCGCTTCCATCCGGCGCATCGTGCCTGCAAACGCCTGGTCCGACCAACGTAGCAATTTACCCATAGTGCGATGAGCATAGCGCAAGCGTGGGGCCGTTCGCGTACGCGCTTGTAACAAGAGTTAACGGACGAGTTGAGCGAAGAATCAAGCGGCGAGTCAGGCAAGGCATCGCGCGCGATTCAGGCCGGCCGGAAGCGCGCGTTCATGGCGGCGTCGAAGGCGATTGCCCCATCCAAGCGCGCACCGCCGCCACGCGCGCGGCCAGCACGGCTGCCGGAATGCCCGCCTTGTCGGCGCCGCAGCGGGCGGCGACCTCGCCGGCGTTCACGCCGCGCGCCGCGCCCAGGGCGCCGAGCAGCCAGGGGCGCTGCGGATAGTCGCCGCCCAACGTGGCGCACTCAAGCGCCAGCAGCATGTCGACGAAGCGTTCCGGCTTGCGGTAGGCGTCGCAGCGGGCGAACAGGGCGACCAGGCTCTCGGCCGGCTCGCCCAGGACGGCGCCGATGCCGCCATGTTCGCGCGCCGTCATCAGGGCCAGGTCGCGGCAGTCGTTCGGCACCTTCAGGCGCGCGCACAGGCCGTCGATCGCCGCCACGTCGAGCACCAGCGCGGCGAAGCGCACCGCCAACGTGTGCCCACCCGCGGCGGCATGGTCGATCACGCGCATGGCGCGGACACCGCTGTCCGCTTCCAGCGGGTGTGGCCGGCCCCACAATGCATCGAGCTCGGGCATGATGCGCGCCAGCGCGCCGCAGTCGCGCAGCACCGCGAACATGCGCGAGGGCCGCGCTTCCATCAGGCCGCGCGCGATCTCCTGCCAGACGCGCTCGGGTACCAGCGCATCGGCCTCACCCGCTTCCACCATGGCGCGCATCAGCGCATTCGTCTCCGGCGCCACACGGAACTCGGCGAAGCGGGCCGCGAAGCGCGCCACGCGCAGGATGCGCACCGGGTCTTCGGCAAAGGCCTCGGAGACGTGGCGGAACAGGCGCGCTTCCAGGTCGCGCTGCCCACCATACGGGTCGACGATGGCGCCGTCGCCGTCATGGCTGCGCGCCATGGCGTTGATGGTGAGGTCGCGCCGCACCAGGTCGTCTTCCAGCGTAACGTCAGGCGAGGTGTGGAACACGAAGCCGTGGTAGCCCGGCGCGGTCTTGCGCTCGGTGCGCGCCAGTGCGTATTCCTCTTGCGTTTTCGGATGCAGGAAGACGGGGAAGTCCTTGCCCACCGGGCGGAAACCGGCGGCGACCATCTGCTCCGGGGTAGCGCCGACCACGACGTGGTCGTGGTCCTGCACCGGCAGGCCGAGCAGGGCATCGCGCACGGCGCCGCCGACAACGTAGATCTTCATCGTCATGCGCGCGGCAAGTCCGCGTCGTGCAGCGGGGTCGGATCGGTTTCCGCCATCGCTTCGCGCACCCAGCGCGCCACCGCCGGATGGGCCAGCACGCGGTCGCAATAAGCCTGCAGGGCCGGCGCCAGCGCCACGCCATAGGTCTTGAAGCGCGTGACCACCGGCGCATAAAAGGCGTCGGCAATGGAAAAATCGCCGAACAGGTACTCGTGGTGGCCGAAGCGCGCCAGGCATTCTTCCCATATTTCGCAGATGCGGCCGATGTCGGCCTGGGCGCCCGGCGTGCGGCCGCGGCCCGGCAGCCTGGCCTGGATGTTCATCGACATGTCGTTGCGCAGGGCGGCGAAGCCCGAGTGCATCTCGGCGGTGATGGCACGCGCCATGGCGCGCGCGGCCACGTCCTGCGGCCACAAATGCTTGTCGGGGAACTGCTCGGCCAGGTATTCGCAGATGGCCAGGCTGTCCCAGATCGTCATCTCGCCGGCCAGCAGCACCGGCACCCGTCCCGCCTGCGAGTAGTTGGCGATGTTGGTGGCGGTGTCGGGCTGGTCGAGCAGCAGGCGTACTTCGGTGAACGGAATGTTGAACGCGACCGCCGCCACCCAGGGCCGCATCGACCACGACGAGATGTTCTTGTTGCCGATGACGAGCGTGAGGCCGGGCTGGCGCGCCTTGTTCAGTGCATCGCTGAGGGTCGGGTCGAGTTCCGTGGTCTGCATGGCTTTCCTGTCGAGGGGTAATGGATCAGCGGCCGGCGCGGGCGCGCAGGCGGTCGAGCGGCTCGCCCGGCGCCAGGTAATGCGGGGCGACCGACTCGAGCGCAGTGAGCTTGATTCCCAGCGCGGCCGCTGTCAAGTCCTGGACCGCCGGGTCGATCACGTTATCGACGCGCATCGAGTCGAGGTTGTCGCGGGTGAGGATGGGTTCGCCCGGCAGCCGCTCGAACAGACGCGCCTGGAGCCGCGCCAGCCGTTCCGGCAACTCGATAATGGGACGCTCGCAGCCGGCATAGCGCCCGGCCAGGCGCACCAGCTCGGCCAGGGTGTAGACGTTCGGCCCGCCGAGCTGGTAGACCTGCTGGCGCGTGGCCGGGTCGCGCAGCGCATGCAGGAAGGCGCGCGCCACGTCGCACACGTAGATCGGCTGGAACACGGCGTTCGCGCAGGCCAGGGGAAGCACCGGGAAGCGCCGCTGCAGGCGCGCGAACACGGTCAGGAAATGGTCGCCCGGGCCGAACACCACCGAGGGGCGGAAGATGGTGGCGGCAACCTCGGGCCGGCTGCGCGCGGCCAGTTCGCCGTCGGCTTTCGAGCGCGCGTACATCGAGGGGCCGTCGATGTTGGCGCCCAGGGCGCTCATGTGCAGGTAGTGCCCGACCCCGCTTACCGCGCAGGCTTCGGCGATGCGGCGCGGCAGGTCCACGTGCAGGCGCTGGAATTCGGGGCCGTAGGGACGGCCGCGGCTGCCGTGCAGGATGCCGACCAGGTTGATCGCGCTCGTATGCCCGTCCAGCAGGCGGCGCAGGGTGGCGTCGTCGTGGATGTCGGCCTCGACCACGTCGACCCCGGGCAGCATGGTGAGATGACGCACGCGCTCGGGGTGGCGCGCGGGCGCCAGCACTGGGATGCTCTCCTCGGCAAGCAGCGCCAGCAAATGGTTGCCGATGAAACCGGTACCGCCGAATACCACCACCGACAGGTCGCGCATGGGGGCCTCGCCAGAAAGGCAATGCAGGTAAATCGATCAGGGCAAGGCGCCCGAGCCTCCCCGCGGTGCGATGGTGCCCAGGCGCGCCTTGAGCGACTGCGGCCGCTTGTCGAACAAAGCGGCATAGTTCGTCGCATTCGACATCACATTGCGCACATAGGTTCGGGTTTCCGAGAACGGAATCGACTCGACGAACACCGCGCCTTCCATCGGCGCGTCGAGCACACCGCGCCAGGTGCGCGAACGGCCCGGGCCGGCGTTGTAGGCGGCAGTGGCCAGCACCTGCGAGCCGCCGTTATTTTCCAGCACCATGTTCATGTAATTGGTGCCCAGCGTGATGTTGGTGCGCGCGTCGTGCAGCATGTCGTGCACGAAGTCGGTCAGGCCGATCTTCGCCGCCACCCACTTGCCGGTGGCCGGCATCACCTGCATCAGGCCGGCCGCGCCCACGCCCGAGCGCGCATCGCTGACGAAGCGCGATTCCTGGCGGATCAGGCCGTAGACCCAGGCCGTGTCGAGCGAGAGGTTTTTCGCTGCCGGCTGCAGGATGTCGTTGTGCGGGGCCGGGAAGCGCTGGTTGAAGTCGAGCTCGTTACGCGTGCGCAGCGAGGTTTCGACCATGCGGTCGAGCAGCTCGTTGCGGCGCGCATATTCGGCGGCGGCCAGCAGCTGGCGCTCCGACAAATTGCGCAGCGCCCAGTTCCATTCGCGGTTGCCCTCGGCGCGCAGGCGCAATTCGTAGAACTTCATGGCCTGGCGCATCGCCGGCAGCGCGGCCACGTAGGCCACTTCGCCCGGCGTGGGCGGCGCGGCCAGCGGCGGCGTGCTCACCAGTTCGCCCAATTCTTCGGTTGCCAGCTGACCATAGAAATTGTTCGGGGTCGCAATGCGGCGGTACAGGGCCTGTGCATCTTCCTTGCGGCCCTGGGCATTGTGCGCGCGGCCGCGCCAGTAGATCCAGCCCGACTCGGCAGCCAGCGCCGGCGGCATGGCGTCGATGGTGGCCGCCACCGTCGCCCAGTCGCCGCGGCGCAGCGCCATGCGGGTTTTCCATTCGAGCTGGAAATTGGTCAGCGGGGCACCGGCGGCGCGCTTCCAGTAGTCGTGGGCCTCGTTCGACAGGACGATCGAGGCGGCCAGCGCGACATTCGCCCAGCCGATCGCCCTTTCCTCCGCGCTTAGTTTGCTGCTGTTCTTTTCCAGGGCGACGGTGGCCAGCTTCAGGCTGGTGCGCGCCATGCGGCCCAGGGCCACCAGGTAGATTTCGTGTTCGACGCGATTCGCGCCGATGCCGCGCGCCATGGCCACGGCCGGCACGTCGACCGCCTGGGCGGCGCGCGTGTCGGAGGCGCCGAGCAGCGCGGCGATGCGGCGCGAGGGGCCGGTGGCGCCCATTTCGCCGGCCAGGCGCAGCTGGGCCAGCAAATCGGCCTCGCCCAACTGGTTCAATTGCGACAGCTGGGTCATGAGTGTCGCGCAGCCTTCGCCGTAGGCAGGCGGATTGACCAGCAAGGCACGCGCTTCGGCCGCCACCCGCTCGCCGCGCAGGGCGCGCGCCAGCAAGGCATAGCAGCGCACTTGCAGGTCGTCGCTGCGCGTGAGCAGGGCCATCTCGCGCTCGAATACATTCCATTCGCGCTGGCGCCCGAGTTCGAGCAGCCAGTCGGTGCGCAGGCGGTCGGCCACGGCGCTGCCCTCGAAGCGGCGCAGCACGCCGAGAACCTCGTCCTGCGTGGCCTCGCGCAGGCGCGGTTTCAGACGATAATACTCGACGTAGCCGGGCAGCACGTAGTTCGGCAGGCGCGACGCCAGGGCATGCGTGCGGGCGGCGTCGTTCTGGCGCGCGGCTTCGCGCAGCAGCAGGAAGGTGTCGTCGTCGGCGCGCGATGCCTCGTTGGCCGGGGCGGCGCCCGGCGCGGCAGGAACGGTGATAACACCCGGTACGGGAGGAGTCGCCGCTGGCGGTGCATCGGCCATGGCGGCAACACTGGTGGCGGCGACGCTTGTTGCAGCAAAAACGGCGCCGGCGATCAATTTCCTTGGAAGCAAAAACACAGCTGTTCTACCCTCATTCGATAACATGACCGGCGAATCAAGAATACCACGCGCATCAATCGTGCCGCCAGAGAACGCCTCAAGCGGGACAGGTCTGGACAAGGCAAGCGCGGCCGCAGCCAAGGCGGCGTTGCGCAAACACCTCAAAACCCAACGTGCCGGACTCACCGGCGACGACAAACACGCCGCCGACCGCCGCATCGGCGAGCAGGTGCTGGCCTGGTGGCGCCGTACCCGTCCGCCGCTGCTGGCCGTCTACTGGCCGCTGGGCGGCGAACCGGATTTGAGCGAACCCTATCGCCAGCTCGCCCTGGAAGGCGCAGCCCTGGCGCTGCCGGTGGTGCTGGAGCGCCATGCACCACTGGCATTTGCGGCCTGGACGCCGGGTGAACCGATGGGCAAGGACTTGACGGGCATCGCGGTGCCGGCCGACCTGCGCTTCGTTGCCCGTCCGCCGGCGCTGCTGGTGCCCTGCCTCGGGTTCGACGAACAGGGTTACCGGCTCGGTTATGGCGGCGGCTTCTACGACCGCACGCTGGCCGGCGGCGTGCGTCCGGCAACAATCGGCGTGGCCTATGCCTGCCAGGCTGCGCAGTTCGATATCGATGTGCACGACTTGCCGCTCGACCTGATCGTGACCGAAAAGACAAGCCTGGAATAGCCAGGGAATAAAAAATCCCGGCAACGCTTGGGGCGCTGCCGGGATTTCTTGTGTTGAAGCCCTTTGCACTGCGGTTAATTTGCCGCTCAGTTGCCGCTCAGTTGCCGCTCAGTTCCAGTCAGGCGCTGCCAGATGGCAGTGGTGGCCGCCGCCTGGTTCATGCTGTAGAAGTGCAAGCCGGGCGCACCGCCAGCCAGCAGGCGTTCGGCCAGGCCGGTTACCACGTCCAGGCCGAAGGCCTTGATCGAGGCGCTGTCGTCGCCGAAGCTGGCCAGCTTCAGCCGCACCCAGCGCGGAATCTCGGCGCCGCACATATCGGAAAAACGCATCAACTGCGTGTAGTTCGTGATCGGCATGATGCCGGCCACGATCGGCACCTCGATGCCCAGCTTGCGCGTGTTGTCGACGAACTGGAAATAGGCGTCGGCATTGTAGAAATACTGGGTGATCGCGGCATTCGCGCCGGCGCCGATCTTGCGTGCGAAGTTCTGCAGATCGTCCTGGGGCGAACGGGCCTGCGGATGCATTTCCGGATACGCCGCCACCTCGATGTGGAACCAGTCGCCGGTTTCCTGGCGAATGAATTCCACCAATTCATTGGCGTAGCGCAGTTCGCCAGCGCCGCCATAGCCACTCGGCAAATCGCCGCGCAGCGCCACCAGACGCCGGATGCCTTGCTGCTGGAACTGCTGCAGGATGGCGCGGATCGACTCGCGCGTGGCACCGATGCAGGACAGGTGGGGCGCGGCCATGTGGCCGTCGGCCATGATGTCGAGCACGGTGTCGAGGGTGCCCTGCTGGGTCGAACCGCCGGCGCCGAAGGTCACCGAGAAATACGTCGGGTTCAGTTCGGCCAGCTTGCGGCGCGTGACGCGCAGTTTTTCCACGCCTTCGGGCGTCTTGGGCGGGAAGAACTCGATGCTGAAATTATGCGTTTCCATCGTCTTTCAGGAGCAAGGTAGAAAGCGCCCACGAAATGATGCTGTACAGGATAGCCGCCAGGAAGGCTGACCAGAAACCCGCCACCTCGAAACCGCTCACCCAGTGCGACACCAGCCAGAACAGCAAGGCATTGATGACCAGGATAAACAGCCCCATCGACAGCAGCGTGACGGGCAAAGTCAACAATACCAGCAGGGGCCGGATCAGCGTGTTGACCAGGCCCAGCACCAGCGCGGCGATCAGGGCGGTGCCGACATTGCTGACGGCGACGGAGTGCATCAGGTAAGGCAGGGCCATCAGCGCAGCAGCGTTGATCAGCCAGGTCAGGAGCAGGCGCATGTTCAACTTCTTTCGTGGTGCGTTTCTTGTTATTGGGTAGGAAGACACGGATCATGCCAGCGCCATATGACAGGGGCATGATCCGTCATGGGCGGCCATGCCTGCCCATGTACGGGCGCACGCGGCGCCCGCCTTGTTGCTACACGGATTGCGCGCTAATTAATAGCGGTAGTGATCCGGCTTGTACGGACCGTCCTGGCTCACCGAAATATAGGCAGCCTGCTCTTCGGTCAGCGTGGTCAGCTGGGCGTTCAGCTTCTTCAGCTGCAGGCGCGCGACTTTTTCGTCCAGGTGCTTCGGCAGCGTGTAGACGCCGACCGGGTACTTGTCGGTGTTGGCGAACAGCTCGATCTGGGCGATGGTCTGGTTCGCGAACGACGAGCTCATCACGTACGACGGGTGACCGGTGCCGCAGCCCAGGTTCACCAGGCGGCCTTCGGCCAGCAGGATGATGCGGCGGCCCGACGGGAAGATCACGTGGTCGACCTGCGGCTTGATGTTTTCCCACTCGTACTTCTTGAGCGCGGCGACTTCGATTTCGTTGTCGAAGTGACCGATGTTGCAGACGATCGCCTGGTCCTTCATCTTGAGCATGTGCTCTTCGGTGATGACGTGGTAGTTGCCGGTGCAGGTAACGAAGATGTCGCCGTGTTCGGCAGCGTAATCCATGGTCACGACGCGGTAGCCTTCCATCGCCGCCTGCAGTGCGCAGATCGGATCGATCTCGGTAACCCACACTTGCGCTGACAGGGCGCGCATGGCCTGGGCCGAGCCCTTGCCGACGTCACCGTAACCGGCGATGACGGCGACCTTGCCGGCAACCATCACGTCGGTGGCGCGCTTGATGCCGTCGACCAGCGATTCGCGGCAGCCGTACAAATTGTCGAACTTCGACTTGGTGACGGAATCGTTGACGTTGATCGCCGGGAAGGCGAGTTTACCTTCCTGGTGCATCTGGTACAGGCGGTGCACGCCGGTGGTGGTTTCCTCGGTCACGCCCAGGATGCATGGCAGGCGCTTCGAGTACCAGGTCGGATCTTTTGCCAGGCGGCCCTTGATGGCGTTGAACAGGCAGATTTCTTCTTCCGAGCCAGGATTGGCCAGGACCGAGATGTCCTTCTCGGCGCGGGTGCCCAGGTGCAGCAGCAGGGTCGCGTCGCCGCCGTCGTCGAGGATCATGTTGGCGTGGTTGTCGCCTGGCCACTCGAAGATGCGGTGGGTGTATTCCCAGTATTCGTCCAGGGTTTCGCCCTTGATGGCGAACACCGGCGTACCGACCGAAGCGATGGCGGCGGCGGCGTGGTCCTGGGTCGAGTAGATGTTGCACGATGCCCAGCGCACTTGCGCGCCGAGGGCTTCCAGCGTGCGGATCAGCACGGCGGTCTGGATAGTCATGTGCAGGGAACCGGCAATGCGCGCGCCCTTCAGGGGCTGGGTCGCGGCGTATTCCTCGCGGATCGCCATCAGGCCCGGCATTTCGGTTTCGGCAATGCGGATTTCCTTCTCGCCCCAGCTGGCCAGGGAGATGTCTGCAACGAGGAAATCTTGGGTGTCTTTCAGTACGGCGCTCATCACGCCCTCCTTTCAATGTTTAGAAAAAAGTAACGTGAGCGCGGTGTTGATGTCCGAGCCTGGCGAAAAGGAATCTTTTCGTCGCAACGCTCCTCGGAACGGAGTAGTTTAGCACGGATGGCGGTTTCGGGAACCTCAGCGGTGCCCGATTTGCTGCACCTGCAACATGAGTCTGGAATATGGCTCCGGAATTGATCTTCGCGATGCGTCTTGATTTTCGTAGGGTGGACACCTGTGCCCACGCGGTATGGCACCGTTGAGTATTCGGGCATGACCGAAGCCATCAGAGCATCAGCCTTCTAAGCTGAGGGTCGAACTATCAGGCAATCGTCAACGCCAGTGGTATGCACGAGTACCATACCGCGTGGGCACAGGTGCCTTGCGCGGCCCGGCCCACCCTACCAAAGCGGCCAGGCTCCTGGCCGCTTCATCTTTTACGACAGGCCGGCTTCCGCGCGCAGCAGCGCCGCCTTGTCGGTGCGCTCCCAGGTGAATTCCGGCTCTTCGCGGCCGAAGTGGCCGTAGGCGGCGCTTTTCTGGTAGATCGGGCGCAGCAGATCCAGCATCTGGACGATGCCTTTCGGGCGCAGGTCGAAGTGTTCCATCACCAGCTTGGCGATTTTCTCGTCGGAGATCACGCCGGTGCCTTCGGTGTACACGGTGATGTTGATCGGACGCGCCACGCCGATGGCGTAGCTGACCTGCACCTGGCATTGGCGCGCCAGGCCGGCGGCGACGATGTTCTTCGCCACGTAGCGGGCCGCGTAGGCGGCCGAGCGGTCGACCTTCGACGGATCCTTGCCCGAGAATGCGCCGCCGCCGTGCGGGGCTGCGCCGCCGTAGGTGTCGACGATGATCTTGCGGCCGGTCAGGCCGCAGTCGCCCTGCGGGCCGCCGATGACGAAGCGGCCGGTCGGGTTGACCAGGTACTTGGTGCCCTGCAGCCACTCGCGCGGCAGGATAGGCTTGATGATTTCCTCGATCACCGCTTCCTCGATCTGCGAGTGGGTGACATCTGGGTGGTGCTGGGTCGAGAGGACCACGGTGTCGACCGCGACCGGGCGGCCGTCGACGTAGCGCAGGGTGACCTGCGACTTGGCGTCCGGACGCAGCCATGCCAGGCGGCCGTCCTTGCGCAGCTGCGACTGGCGCTCGACCAGGCGGTGGGCGTAGTGGATGGCGGCCGGCATCAGCTCGGCGGTTTCGTCGCAGGCATAGCCGAACATCAGGCCCTGGTCGCCGGCGCCCTGGTCGAGATCGAGGCCCGCGCCTTCGTCGACGCCCTGGGCGATGTCTGGCGACTGCCTGTCGTAGCAGACCATGACCGCGCAGCCCTTGTAGTCGATGCCGAAGTCGGTGTTGTCGTAGCCGATACGCTTGATGGTGTTGCGTGCCACGCCGATATAATCGACGTTGGCGTGGGTCGTGATTTCACCTGCCAGCACGACGAGGCCGGTATTGCACAGCGTTTCGGCGGCGACACGCGCGCGCGGGTCCTGCTCGAGGATGGCGTCGAGAATCGCGTCCGAAATCTGGTCGGCAACTTTGTCGGGATGGCCTTCCGAGACGGATTCGGAAGTAAAGAGGTAGTCGTTGGACATGGAGGCTCCTGTTACTGTTCATAAAACTGCCGCAGCAACAAGCCTGCGACGCTTTAGCGACATTTATATTCCGCTTCGCAAGTTGTCTATTAACTCGGCGGATCCTGCGTAAAGTGGTATTTTACGCTCCTTTAAGAAATTTTTGGCGGAGGGGGCCGTCTCGTCCTCAACCCCGATCAAACGCATGCTAGTTATTTTATTCAGAGTCTTGTCAATTTTTCCCCTGCGCATGCTGCACGCCCTGGGCGCCGCGCTGGGCTGGCTAGTCTATCTGCTCTCCCCTTCCTACCGCCGCCGCCTCGACGCCAACCTGGCCCAGGCCGGCTATAGCGCCTATCGGCGCGCAGCTGTCGCCGAGGCCGGCAAAGCCATCGTCGAGCTGGCTTTTGTGTGGTGCGGCAAGCCGGAACGCGTGGCGCGCCATGCCACCGTCGAGAACTGGGACATGGTCCAGCGCGTGCTCGATGCCGGCCGCGGGATTGTGTTCCTGACGCCACACCTGGGCTGCTTCGAGATGACCGCCCAGCAAATCGCCCTGCACACGGCCTTGACGGTCATGTATCGCCCGCCGCGCAAGGACGCCCTGCGGCCGCTGGTCGAAGGCGCGCGTGCGCGCCACAACCTGCACCTGGCGCCGGCGAACCTGTCGGGTGTGCGCATCCTGGCAAAAACCCTGAAAAGCGGCCAGCCGATCGGCCTGCTGCCCGACCAGGTGCCACAGGAAGGCGAAGGCACCTGGGCACCCTGGTTCGGCCGCAGCGCGTACACGATGACCCTGCCCGCCAAGCTGGCCCAGCTGGGCAAGGCCGACATCCTGCTGGTGTATGCCGAGCGCCTGCCGAAGGGACGCGGCTACGTGGTGCGCTTCGTGCCCTTCGAGGGCGAACTGAGCGGCGGTCCTGCCGAGCAGGCAGCCAGCATCAACCGCGCCATGGAACAACTCATTGCACGTGCCCCGGCCCAGTATTTCTGGAGCTATAACCGCTACAAGCAGCCGCAGGGCGTCGATGCGCCGCAAGCCGGGGCCGTCGCATGAGGGTCCTGATTGCTTTCCTGTGGCTGCTGCATTGGTTGCCACTGCCCATCCTCGGCCGTTTCGGCGAAGCGGTCGGCAGCCTGATGTTCCTGATCCTCGGCAAGCGCCGCAGGATCGCCCTGACCAATTTGCGCCTGTGCCTGCCGGAACTGAGCGAAAAAGAGCGGCACGCGATTGCGCGCCAGCACTTCCGCGGCTATTCGCGCAGCATCTTCGAGCGTTCCATCCTGTGGTGGGCGCCGGAAGCGCGTGTGCGCAAGCTCATCCACGTCGAGCCGGCGGTGCCGCAGGCCGAGATGGAAGCCGGCCCGACCATCCTGCTGTGCCCGCACTTCGTCTGCCTGGACGTGGCCGGCGTTGCTTCGCGGGTGATCCCGGTGTGCAGCATGTACGTGCCGCAAAAGAACGCCGCCTTCGACAAATTGCTGCGCCACGGCCGCGAACGCTACGGCCCGGTACGCCTGGTGACGCGCAAGGAAGGCATCAAGCCGATCTTGCGGGCGCTGCGCGACGGCCTGCCCTATTTCATGCTGCCGGACATGGACTTCGGCGAAAAAGACGCCGAGTTCGTGCCCTTCTTCGGCGTGCCGGCGGCCACGCTGACCGCGCTCGGCCGCATTGCCGCGACCACCGGCGCCAAGGTGATCCCGGTGGTCGCCACTTTCCTGCCGAACTACCGGGGCTGGCGCGTGCGCTTTTATCCTGCCTGGGAAAACTATCCCGGCACCGACATGGTCGAAGCGACGCGGCGCATGAACGCCTTTATCGAGGAGCGCGTGCGCGAGGCCCCGAGCGAATACTTCTGGACCCATAAGCGCTTCAAGACGCGTCCACCCGGCGAACCTTCCTTGTACGACGAATAAATGAAACTCAAGTTCACCAAAATGCACGGCGCCGGCAACGACTTCGTCGTGATCGACGCCATCAACCAAAACGTCGATTTCAGCACCGAACAATGGCGCAAGCTGGGCGACCGCCGCTTCGGCATCGGCGCCGACCAGATCCTGGTGGTCGAACGCCCGACGGAGCCCGGCTGCGATTTCCGTTACCGCATCTTTAATAGCGATGGCGGCGAAGTCGAACAGTGCGGCAACGGCTCGCGCGCCTTTGTGCGTTTCGTCAGCGAAAAGGGCTTGACCGACAAGCGCAGCATCCGCGTGCAGACCATGGCCGGCATCATCGAGCCGCGCCTGGAAGACGATGGCAGCGTGACGGTCGACATGGGTGCCCCCGTGCTGGATGCACCGGCCGTGCCCTTCGACAGCGCCGGTCTGGCGGGCCAGTCCGAAGGCCGCGATACCCTGTGGCCGCTGGACCTGACGCTGCATGGCGCGGAGCACACCGTGCGGGTGTCGGCGGTGTCGATGGGCAATCCGCATGCGGTGCAGGTGGTCGAGGATGTGGAAACGGCCCCGGTGGCCGAGCTCGGCCCGCAGATCGAACACCATCCGCGCTTTCCAAAGCGCGTGAACGCCGGCTTCATGCAGGTGGTCGAACGCGCTCACGTCAAGGTGCGTGTGTTCGAGCGCGGCGCCGGCGAAACCCTGGCCTGCGGCACGGGCGCCTGCGCGGCCGTGGTGGCCGGTATCCGCCGCGGCTTATTGGACTCGCCGGTCCGGGTGTCGGCGCGCGGCGGCGAATTGTCGATTGCCTGGGCCGGCGAAGGCCAGCCCGTGTATCTGAGCGGTCCCGCCGTCACCGTGTTCGAAGGCGAGATCGATTTGTAACGCCATTCAATCAACCACTATATAACAGTGGGTACGGCCCCGTGCCGCCTCAGGCCGCCATGCCATAGGGTGCGCCGTTGCGTCCCGCGCCCGGGCCACCGGGGTTGAGCCCGGCGCCGGCTTCGGCCACCACAGTGCGCAGCCTGTACAGGCGCTGGCGGTAATTGCCTTCCGGCCCGCCAGGGCCGCAATCGATGTTCTCGAACAAGGCCACGATACGGTCGAGCGCCTGGCGTTCCTGGGCAGTGTCGATCATGACGAGCCGCCGCTTGCTGCGCCCATAGCTGGCGCGGATGTCGATGACCAGGCAGTGCCCCTGGTCGGCGGCATGCAGGTCGACCAGCAGTGCCTCGGCGCGGCTGAGGCCAAAGAGCGCCGCCAGTTCCAGGCGCGCAGCCAGCAAGGGATGGCTGGAGAGGTCGATCGCACAGCCCAGCAATGCACCGGTTTCGGTGTGCACGGTGTCGAGCAGGCGCGGGGCGATCTTGTGCAGCGCCTCGGCAGCCTCGGGACAGCCACTGGCCGCCGCCTGCTGCAGCCAGTACACGGCGCGCACATCGTTGCTTTCGTTTTCGCGGCGCGCACGCCAGGCATTGTTGCCGCACTCGAGCTGGGCCACCCGGTATCCCATCTCGGCCGCCCTTTCCAGGTAGCGCTGGGCATCGGCCACATTGCGCTGGGAGAATTCAGGCTTGATGTAGATACGCGACAGGGCATACCAGGCCGCAGCCAGGCCCTGCTCGCCGGCCAGCATCAGCCAGCGGATCGCTTTCTTGAAATTGGCCGCACCGGCGCCGCCGGCGACCCGGGTGCCGTCGACCTGCATGCGCGCATACCACAGACCCATGGCAAGCTGGGCATGCCGGTCGTGTTCGGCCGCGGCGAGTTCCCAGAAGGTATGCAGCTCGGCTTCACTGGCGCCATCGGCGCCATCCGTCGCCTCGCCCTGCTCGAGCAGGCGCGCTACCCGCGACAGCAGGCCGACTTCGCCCGGGGTTAGGCGCTGGGCCTGCTCCTTGCCGCCCTTGGCCAGCACGCGCGCCAGGGGCAAGGCGCGTTCGAGGTAATCCGCCCAGCGCCCGGCTTCCCAGCTTTGCTCGAGCAGGGCGAACTGGGCCTCGGCCAGGCCATTGTCGGCGGCGCGGCGCAGCCAGGGCTGGGCGGCGCCGGCCGTGCCCGCCCCCGCGCCGGGCGTGCTGCGCACCGACGGGCCGGATGCCTGCGCCACGCCGGCGCCGGTGGCGGCTTCGGGCTGGCGCGCCAGCAGCCACTGGGCCTCGGCAAAGCCGGCGCGGGCTGCGTCTTCGAGGGCGCGCAGGGCTTTCGCGCGCAGCGCCGGCGTGGCCGTGCCCGTCTCCTCGAGCAGCAGCTGGGCCAGCACCAGGCCGGCGCGCGTATTGCCGGCGTCGTAGGCGCGCTCGTACCAGGGCGCCAGCGGGCCCGCGTGCTGGCGCGCCAGCTCGACCGGCACGTGATTGCCGATCAACTGGCAGGATTCCAGGCAGCCCTGGTGGGCGGCGCGGTCGAGCCAGTGCAGCGCGGTGGGCAGGCTCTGCGGCAGGCCGGCGCTGCCGAACAGGTAGCGCTTGCCGAGCGCGAGCTGGGCATCGGCGCGGCCGGCGCGGGCGCCGCGGATGATCGCCAGTTCTTCACGATTAGCCATCGTTCGGGTCTTTACTAGTGGGATGGGGGCAGCAGGAGCGCGATCAGGACCGGCAAGGCGGTGACCGGCGGCTCGGTGCCGCGGCCAAAGTTGCCAATATACAAGAACCGCTCAGATCGCGCCCACACTGCATCGGTTTGGGAAAAGTCTAAGCCAGCACCGGGCCCGGCATGTCCCGAACCGTCCAATGATTGATATCGAACAAGGGCACCGAAAGGAAGCGGAACTCAGCCACATTGCAGTGCGGCAAGCACTCCAGTGGTGCAAAAAGGCGAACTCGGCGTTTCGAAAATACAACAGCACGATTGGTTAAATTGGCTTTCCACCAAGTCCAGCACGCATAATTAACCAATCCGACAACCTTGACGCATTAAGCAATTACTGTTCACTCGTCCGAGTGTTCAGCAAACCAATAAAGTCTCAATGCTCTCTGGATCCCGATTCACCTATAAGAAGGATACGAATAAATGAAAAAGTCACTGATGGCAGTCGCTCTTGTTGGCGCTTTCGCCGGCGTTGCCCATGCACAAACCGCCGTTCAGATCTACGGCACCCTGGACGCAGGCGTCCAGAAGCAATCCGGTAACACCCTGTCGATCGGCAAGCGCGCTGCCAACACCCTGGGCTTCAAGGGCACCGAAGACCTGGGCAATGGCCTGAAAGCACTGTTCCAACTGGAAATCCGCTACGAGTCGGACACCGGCACCGTCGAAAACGGTTCGCGTCCGCTGTTCCAGGGCCAGAGCCGCGTCGGCCTGCAGGGCGACTTCGGTATGGTCCGCATCGGCCGTGGCCTGACCCCGTACCAGGAAACCATCGGCGCCTTCGAGCCATGGCACGCACTGCCGAACCAGGGCGGCTTCTATACCGACCTGGCAGTCGCCGGCTACAACTCGGCACCGCTGGAGCCGAACAACTCGTCGAACAACCGCTGGTCGAACGCCTTCTGGTACAACTCGCCGGTCACCAGCGGCTTCCAGGTGAACGCCGCCATCGCCACCAAGGAAGGTGCAGGCGCCAACGGTCGCGCAGTCGGCCAGTACGCTGCCGGCGCAGAAGCCTCGGCCAACCCGTTCTCGATCTCGACCACCTACAACAACGGTCCGGCAGCCCTGATGCTGGGTTACGAGCGTAACGCTGTCGAAACCAAGGTCTGGTCGGCCGCCGGTTCGTTCATGGCTACCCCGGCACTGAAGCTGATGGCCCTGTACACCCGCCAGGACCAGGACAACACCGCCTTCTTCGCCGGCCTGCCAGGCTCGAAGACCAACGCATGGGTGCTGGGCGCCAACTACACCATGGGTCCGGGCAAGGTCCTGGTTGGTTACGGCCAAAAAGATCCGGACAACTGGGTCAAGACCAAGCAGTTCTCGCTGGGCTACGAGTACAGCCTGTCGAAGCGCACCTACCTGTACATCGACGCATCGCGCAAGAAGGGTCCGCAAAACGCCACCACCCTGCGTGACGAGCGTTCGGTCAACTACTACGACCTGGGCATCAACCACTCGTTCTAAGCTGATGCGGGCTCCGGCCCGGCAGAATGGATAAGGAAGGCGGACACCGGCAACGGTGTCCGCCTTTTTTCGTGAGGGCCTGGCGTTGCAGCGGTGGCGCCAGGGCCGTTTTTCTGCCCGCCGCCCTGCTCGACTCGGGTAAAATTGCACACACACCATTACCGCAAGCCTGAGATGACCGCCACCCTGGACTCCGCTGCTGTCGCCCAATACCTGGCCGACCACCCCCGCTTTTTCGAAGAACATGCCGGCCTGCTGGGCGAAGTTAAACTGTCGAGTCCGCTGACCGGCAAGACGGTCTCGCTGCAGGAACGGCAAATGGAAGTGATGCGCGCGAAATACAACGCGCTGGAGCTGCGCATGGCCGAGCTGCTGCGTACGGCGGCCGACAACACCACGATCCTGAACAATTTTCACGAATGGCATCTGACGCTGCTGCGCTCGGAAGGCGGCGCGGCGATGGCGCGTGACCTGGTCAACGGCCTGCGCGCACACTTCGGCGTGCCGCAAGCCACCCTGCGCCTGTGGAACGTGGCGCCGGAACATGCCGATGCCCCGTTCGCGGCCGGCGTGGCCGAGGATGCGCGCCTGTTCGCATCGAGCCTGCGTGCCCCTTATTGCGGCCCGAACAAGGACTTCGAAGCGGTGCGCTGGCTCGACGATCCGGCGGCGGTGCGCTCGACCGTGCTGCTGCCGCTGGTGGCCGACGGCAAGACCTTCGGCCTGCTGGTGCTGGGTTCGCCGGATGCCGAACGCTTCAGCCCGGTAATGGCCACCGATTTCCTGGTCCAGCTGGGCAAGAGCGCCAGCACCGCGCTGGCCCCGCTGCGCGCCTGAGCATGGAGGGCGGCGCCGACTGGTCGCAGCGCTACCTGGGTGAACTGCTCACCCAGCGCCAGCTGTCGCCGCACACGATCGCCGCCTACCGGCGCGACCTGGCCGAACTGGCGCAGCTGGCCGGCCACACCGACTGGCCCAGGCTGAACCACGCCGACATGCGCCGCTTCGCCGCGCGCCTGCATGCCGCCGGCCAGAATCCACGCTCGATCGCCCGCAAGCTATCCGGCTGGCGCGGTTTCTATCAATGGCTGTCGCTGCACGCCGCCCTGCCGGCCAACCCGGTCGACGGCGTGCGTGCCCCGCGCCGCGCCAAGTCGCTGCCGAAGGCGCTGGCCGTCGACGACGCGGTGCAATTGCTGGAAGCAAACCGGCACGGCCATCCCGAACCGGACGAACTGTGCAACCGCGCCATGTTCGAACTGCTGTATTCGAGCGGGCTGCGGGTATCCGAACTGGCCGGCCTCGACCTGGCGTATACCGACCATGCACACGGCGCCTCGCTCGGCTGGTTCGATGCCGCCGCCGGCGACGTGGTCGTGACCGGCAAGGGCGGCAAGATGCGCCGGGTGCCGGTGGGCGGGCCGGCGCGCGAGGCGCTGGCGGCCTGGCTGGCGGTGCGTCCGCCAGCAAGCGACGGCAGTGCCGCCCTGTTCCTGTCCAGCCGCGGCACCCGGGTCACGCCGCGCGTGGTACAGCACCGCCTGAAGGGGCATGCCCTGAAGGCCGGCACCCCGGTGCACGTACACCCGCACGTGCTGCGCCACTCGTTCGCCTCGCATCTGCTGCAATCCTCGGGCGACCTGCGCGCGGTGCAGGAACTTTTGGGCCACGCCAGCATCACATCGACCCAGGTATATACGGCGCTCGACTTCCAGCATCTTGCCGCAGTGTATGACCAGGCCCATCCGCGCGCGAAAGCGAAATAGCCAAGGATTCGCCTGAGCTGGCGCAAGGCAGGCACGGTTGATGGTGGCAGATTGCAAATTACGGCATAATCTTTCGATTCTCCGCGCCCAAACCGGGCTGAACGCAACGTAAAGACCATGTCACTGATCCCTGCCACCATCCTGACCGGCTTCCTCGGCGCCGGCAAGACCACCCTCCTCAACCGCATCCTGCGCGAGGAGCACGGCCTGCGCATCGCCGTCATCGAAAACGAATTTGGCCAGGAAAACATCGACAACGAAATCCTGGTCCAGGACAGCGGCGAACAGATCGTCGAGATGAACAACGGCTGCATCTGCTGCACCGTGCGCGGCGACCTGATCGTGGCACTGACGAACCTGGCGCAAAAGCGCGAGGCCGGCGAACTCGCTTTCGACCGCGTGGTCATCGAAACCACGGGCCTGGCCAACCCCGGCCCGGTGGCGCAGACCTTCTTCGTCGACGAGGAAGTTGGCGCCCACTACCTGCTCGACGCCGTGGTAACCGTGGTCGACGCGCGCCATGCGATGGACCAGCTGGACCGTCACGAGGAAGCCCAGCGCCAGGTTGGCTTTGCCGACAAGATCCTGCTCTCGAAGCTGGACCTGGTCGACGCCGCCGCCATCGAGGCCCTGAAGGCGCGCCTGGCGCGGATCAACCCGCGTGCGCCGATCTCGACTTCGGACTTCGGCAGTGCGCCGCTGAGCGAGGTGATGGACCTGCGCGGCTTCAACCTGAACGACAAGCTCGAGCTCGACCCCGACTTCCTGCGCGCCGACGAGCATGAGCATGATCACGCGCACCACGATCACGACCATGCGCACTGCGGCCACGACCACGCACACGGCGAAGCCTGCAGCCACGACCACCACCATTCGCACCACAGCGACGACATCGCCGCCTTCGTGTTCAAGAGCGAGCGCGCCTTCGACCCGGAACGCCTGGACCAGTTCCTCGGCAGCCTGGTGCAGGTATTCGGCCCGAACATGCTGCGCTACAAGGGTGTACTGTCGATGCAGGGCGCCGACCGCAAAGTCGTGTTCCAAGGCGTGCATCAAATCATGGGCAGCGACCTGGGCGCAAAGTGGGAAGAGAACGAAGCCCGTGGCAGTAAAATGGTGTTTATTGGTAAAAATTTACCAAAAGACGTATTTATCCGCGGATTGGAACAGTGTTTGGTATAAACTATCCCGGTTTTACGGTACCCGTTGCGCTTTTTGCCACGGCGTGACAGGCACCGTCGAGTAGCCGCCGCCGGCCAGCCCGGGGGCGAGGACGGCAGATTGCAGCGCCGTCATGGCAGCTGGCAGTGCTCACTGCGGGTAACCCAATGCTGATGAGCCAGCTGATAAAATGAAACCTCTGTCGTATCGAAGGCAACATGACTAAAACAACGAAATCGAATACCGCCGCGCAGTCCGAAGACCGACTCATTTCGGAAGAGGAAATTCGGGCGATGGGCGACGAGGACTACATGAACCCGGCCCAGCTCGCGTTCTTCAAGGACCGCCTGCAACAGCTCGAGAAAGAGCTGCTGAAAAACGCCGGTGAAACCACAGAGCACTTGCGCGAAACCGTCCTGGTCCCGGACCCGGCCGACCGCGCCACCATCGAGGAAGAGCACGCGCTCGAACTGCGCACCCGCGACCGCGAGCGCAAGCTGCTGAAAAAGGTCCAGCAATCGCTGGCCGCCATCGAAGCCGGCGAATACGGTTGGTGCGAAGAAACCGGCGAGCCGATCGGCATCCCGCGCCTGATCGCGCGCCCGACCGCCACCCTGTCGCTGGAAGCCCAACAGCGCCGCGAACTGAAGCAAAAGCTGTACGGCGACTGATCGCTTCCAGCCCCCACCGAAAAAGCATGCGCGAAACCGCATGCTTTTTTCTTTTTCACCTGCCCGACCGCCTCAAGTGTGCCGTCGAAATCTTTCCTATGGGATACACTGGTACTGAGAGGGGTACTGGCCCGCAGCGGGTTTGCGCCTGCGCACGTGTGCGCAGGGCGTGCCGCGGGCGTCCGTGCTACCGTCATGGATGAGCGCTCCGGCCCAGGGGGTGCCACCGCGCATCAAGCAATAAACACGGGGCAAACGATAGGCGGAAACGACGTGGGCTTATTTTCCTTCCTGAAGAAAAAGAACGAACAGGTAGCCGAAGCGCCGGCCACGCGCCTGCGTGCGGGCGAGCCTTCGCGCCTGTCCGCCGAGGCCGAACGCGAGCGCCAGCGCGACATTGCCCGCGCCACCGCCGCAAAGATCGACGCCATCGAGCTGGCCATGACCACCGACCTGCTCGACGATGGCGACACCGGCTGGGGCAGCGGCCACCGCCCGCCGGCCGCTGCCGCGGCGCCGCTGGCCTCGGACGCCGATACCGAACTCGGCCCCCTGGACGGCCAGCCGGAAGCCGCCCTCACGCCGGCGAATGCGCCCGTGGTCGAGGAAAGCGCCATCCTCTACGCCAACGGCCAGGCCGACCTGGCCGAGGGCATGCTGCGCGATTGCCTGGCCGAACTCGGACGGTCCGAACGCCTGCCCTGGTGGATGCTGTTCGATCTCTACCAGGCCCAGGGCCGCGAGCAGGAATTCGACAGCATCGCCATCGACTACGCCAGCCATTTCGAAACCTCCCCGCCCGCCTACACCGACCGCCTGCCGCGCCAGGTGCAAGAAGCCTTTGCCGGCGTGGCGCCCACCCTGCGCCTGCCGGCCACGCTCGACGCCAGCCTGGGCGCCCCCCTGCCGGCCCTGCATAAGCCGGCGCCGCCGGACACACCCGTGCGGCTCGACTTCGGCGCCGTGCGCAGCGCGAATGCCGCAGGCTGCGCCGCCCTGCTCGCCAGCCTGCACGCCTTGCGCCGCGCGGGGCGGCCGGTGGTGCTGGCCGGCGCCGACGCGCTGCTGGCGGTGCTGCGGCCGATGCTGGCGATCGGCGAACGCGGCAGCGGCGAAGCACCCTGGCTGCTCCTGCTCGAATTGCTGCAGCTGCTGGACCGCGAAAAGGATTTCGAGGAAACCGCGATGGACTATTGCGTGACCTTCGAAGTCTCGCCGCCTTCGTTCGAGACGCCGCTGCGCGCTGCGGACGGCATCGGCGGTGCGGCCGATCAGGGCAACGCGGCCCCTTCCCCTGCGGCAGCGCCCGGGGCCGAACAACGTTTCCTGTTGCCGCCGCTAGTCGACGGCGATATCGGCGCGCTGCTGGCGGCCATCGATGCATATGCGTCGGCACAGGTGGCATCCGTCCAGACGGCAGGTGCAACGGCAGTCCCGGCGCTGGAGCAGGCCGCAGGCGCCAGTCCTGGCGCGGGCCAGCCGGATACCCGTGTCCCCGCCCTTGCGGCACCGGTCGTGCTCGACTGCTCGCGCCTGGCGCGCATCAGTTTCAGCGCGGCAGGCGCCCTGCACGTACGGCTGCGCAGCCTGGCCGGCGCGGGGCATCCGGTCGAGCTGCGCGAACTGAACCACATGGTGGCGGCCCTGCTGCGCCTCCTGAACTATGGCGACTGTGCGCGCCTGTATGCCCACAAGTATTGAACTGTATCGTGAACGGCTTTTTGGAACAGGACATCGCGGCTGCGCGAATACTGCTGAGCTTTGAGGTCATCCTGTCTTGCAATTTTGTGCAACAGCCCCACTTGCGAAGGGCTAGTTAACCACGAGGCAGATATGGAACAATTTCACGGCACCACCATTGTGAGTGTGCGTCGCGGCTCGCAAGTCGCATTGGGCGGCGACGGCCAGGTCACCCTGGGGAACGTCGTCATGAAGGGCTCGGCGCGCAAGGTGCGCAAACTCTACCAGGGCAAGGTCCTGTGCGGTTTCGCCGGCGCCACCGCCGACGCCTTTACCCTGCTCGACCGCTTCGAAGCGAAGCTGGAAAAGCATCAAGGCAATTTGCTGCGCTCCTCGGTCGAGCTGGCCAAGGACTGGCGCACCGACCGCATGCTGAGCAAGCTCGAAGCCATGCTCCTGGTGGCCGACAAGGAAGTGACCCTGATCATCACCGGGAATGGCGACGTGCTCGAGCCGGAAGACGGCATCGGCGCGATCGGCTCGGGTGGCATCTACGCCCAGTCCGCCGCCAAGGCGCTGCAGGAAAATACCGAGCTACCGCCTGCCGAGGTCGTCAAGAAAGCGCTTACGATTGCCGGCGAGCTCTGCATCTATACGAATTTGTCTCACATCATCGAAACGCTGGACTGACCGGCATGCATATCATGAACATGACTCCTCTCGAAATCGTGTCGGAACTGGACAAGCACGTCGTCGGCCAGGGCAAGGCCAAGCGCGCCGTCGCCATCGCCCTGCGCAACCGCTGGCGCCGCCAGCAGGTGGCCGAGCCGCTGCGCCACGAGATCACGCCGAAGAACATCCTGATGATCGGCCCGACCGGCGTCGGCAAGACCGAAATCGCGCGCCGCCTGGCGAAGCTCGCCGACGCGCCCTTCATCAAGATCGAAGCCACCAAGTTCACCGAGGTCGGCTATGTCGGCCGCGACGTCGACACCATCATCCGCGACCTGATCGACATCGGCGTCAAACAAACGCGCGCATCGGAAATGAAAAAGGTGCGCCAGCGCGCTGAAGACGCGGCCGAAGACCGCATCATCGACATCCTGGTGCCGCCGGCGCGCGACTTCGGCTTCAACGTCAGTGCCGCCGCCGAAGCAAAGGAAGGCGACAGCACGCGCCAGACCTTCCGCAAGCGCCTGCGCGAAGGCTCGCTCGACGACCGCGAAGTGGAAATCGAAGTGGCCGACGCCGCGCCGCAGATGGAAATCATGGCGCCGCCGGGCATGGAAGAAATGACGGAACAGATCAAGTCGATGTTCGCCGGCGTCGGCAACACGCGCAAGAAGGCGCGCAAGATGAAGATCAAGGAAGCGATGAAGGTGCTGGCCGAGGAAGAAGCGGCGCGCCTGATCAACGAAGACGAGATGAAGCAGAAGGCGATCCACAATGTCGAGAACAACGGCATCGTCTTCCTCGACGAGATCGACAAGATCGCCACCCGTTCCGAACACGGCGGCGCCGATGTCTCGCGTGCCGGCGTGCAGCGCGATCTGCTGCCGCTGGTCGAGGGCACGACCGTGAACACCAAGTACGGCATGATCCGCACCGATCACATCCTGTTCATTGCGTCGGGTGCCTTCCATCTGTCGAAGCCGTCGGACCTGATTCCCGAGCTGCAGGGCCGCTTCCCGATCCGCGTGGAGCTGGAATCGCTGTCGATCGACGACTTCAAGCGCATCCTCACCAGCACCGACGCCTGCCTGACGACCCAGTACGAAGCCCTGCTGGGTACCGAGGGCATCAAGGTCGACTTCACCGAAGACGGCATCCACCGCCTGGCCGAGATCGCCTTCTCGGTCAACGAACGCACTGAGAACATCGGCGCGCGCCGCCTGTACACGGTGATGGAAAAGCTGCTCGAGGAAGTCTCGTTCGGCGCCAGCGACATGCAGGACAAGCTGGTGACGGTCGACGGCGCCTATGTGAACGAGCGCCTGGACGTGCTGTCGGCCAACGAAGACCTGTCGCGTTACGTGCTGTAACGGAGGCGAGCATGGCAAACAAGGCACTCGCGACCCGGCAAAAAATGCGGCTGCGCGTCGAGCCGTCGCAGCAGTTCGGCAAGCCGCGCAACCCGCTCGCCGCGCTGGCCAAGGCCCGCTCGGCCGGGCCGCACGCCAAACCCTTGTCGAGCGAGCGCCAGGATGCCAAGCGACAGTTGAAGAAGGTAAAGCTGACGGCGGACGAGGACGAGTGAGGTGGAGGAGCTGTGGCTCCCTGCCCGGCTCGTTTCAAACCGTCGGGTTTGCATCGACACGAAAGACCGCGTGGACTCGGGAGTCCACCCTACGTACGATGTTGTTGGGTGGGCCGGGCCGCGCAAGGCACTTGTGCCCACGCGGTCTCATCATTTGAACAGAGGCGTACCATACCCACACCGTGAGCGGTGCCATGGTCAACACCCTCGCTCCCCATCTTGCCTGTCTAACAATTCACCTGTACATTGTGCGGCGCTAACCGCCACCCAACAGGACTCCCATGAGCTCACCCGAGCTGATCGTCGACGTGCTGCGCGCCGAGCTGCGTGCGGCGAATCTCACCTATAAAACCCTGGCCGAGCGCATCGACATGAGCGAGTCGAGCGTCAAGCGCCTGTTCGGGCAGAAAGACATGCCGCTGTCGCGCCTGGCGCAGATCTGCCAGGCGGGGGGTATTGCCCTGGAAGACGTGCTGCGCCGCGCGGCCGATGCCCGTCCCCAGGCCGACGCCCTGACCCTGCCCCAGGAAACCGCCCTGGTCGCCAAGCCCCACCTGCTGCTGGTGGCGATCTGCTGCCTGGGCCACTGGACCTTCGAGCAGATCGTCGACAACTACCGCCTGACCCAGCCCGAATGCATCGCCGCCATGGCCGAGCTCGACCGGCTGGGCCTGATCGAGCTGCGTCCGCTGAACCGCTACGGCATGCGGGTCTCGCATGCCTTCCACTGGCTGCCGGATGGGCCGGTGCAGCAATTCTTCCGCGAGCACATGGTGCCGGATTACTTTGCGGGCCGTTTCGATGGGCCGGGCGAGACGCTGATGTGCTTGCCTGCGCGGCTGTCGGCAGCCAGCGCCGCCGAGGTGGCGCAGAAGATCGCCCAGCTGGCGGCCGAGCTGGCGCGGCTGCACAAGCACGACCGCAGGCTGCCGGCCGAGGAGCGGGATGGGATGAGTTTGGTGGTGGGGTTCAGGTCGTGGGAGTTTGCGGCGTTTACGGCGCTGCGGCGGTAATTGCCTGCAAGGTAATGCGCTGGAGCTGGCCGGCGAATGCGACCGTAGGGTGGGCACGCTGTGCCCACGCGGAAGCTGGCAGCGATGCGCTGCCAGAGCTTGCCGAGGACGTGGTGACGTGTTGGCGGGTGGAGAGATCAGCGTTAGCGTGTCTCTTTCGAACCTGATCAACAAGCTTCTGCTAACCCTCGTGCAGGAGACACGGATGACGCGGTGTTTCGCGTGGGCACGGCGTGCCCACCCTACGGTTGCTGCCGCTGGCCGGGTGCACGTTCACGGAACGCGAGCGTCCGCCGGCCCCGCTATCCTTACTGCGTCGGCTGGTCGCTAGACGGCTGCCCCATCACGCGCGTCGGCGGCGGCATTTGCGGCTCGGCCGGTGGCGGTGGCACGTTGTTGTTGCCTTGCATTATCTGGTTGTAGTTGGCGGCGGCCGGCGATGGCGGGGTTTCCTGCGGTGGTTCCTCGTTCGGCCCCACTACCGGGTCGACTTCGCCCGGCGGCGGCGGGCCGCGCACCACGGCGCCCGGTGCGGTTTGCGGTTCGACCGCGGGCATGGCGCCGACCGGGGCGGCCTGCATGGCTGGCGCCTGCGGCGGCATGGCCGCGCCCGACAAGGGAATCGCCGGCTTGGTGTCGGCCATCAGTTCCACACGCTTCATGACGCCGCCGTCGGACAGCATCACGTAGCGCGGGTGCACTTCGCTGATCGTCACGCCCGGGGCCAGCTCGCGGCCGACCTTCAGGGCTTTCGGCGGCTGGCCGTCGGCGACGATGATGGCCACGCTGTCGCGCCCGGCCGAGACGATGCCGGTCAACTGGTAATTGGTGACGACAGCGGTAGCGGCCTGGCCGCCGAACAGGGTGGCGGCGGCATCGGGCGCCGGTTCGGGGATGCCGGCCGGCGGCGCAGCGGCGATCTGGCGCTGCTGCGGCTTGTACAACTGCATGCCCCAATAGGTGGCGGAGACCACCAGGAAGACCAGGGCAAGCAGGGTGAGAAGGAGAGGCAAACGCTTCATGATGTCCTTGTTAGCGCACCAGCTGGTTGATTTCAATGATCGGCATCAGGACGGCGAGCACGATCAGCAGCACGACCAGGCCCATGGCCAGGATCAGCACCGGTTCCAGCAGGCCGGCAATGGTGAGGGTGCGGCGCTCGAGGTCGGCCTGCTGCGAGTTGGCGGCGCGTTCCAGCATGGCCGGCAGTTCGCCGGTGATCTCGCCGGCGCGGATCATGTGCACCAGCATCGGCGGGAAATGCTTTTGCGCCGACAAGGCCCGCGCCAGGCTGACGCCTTCGCGCACGCTGCCCGTCGCCTGTTCGACCAGCTCGCGCATCGCAACGTTCGATAAAGTTTCGCGGCTGGTGTCCAGGGCGCGCAGGATCGGCACGCCGGAGCCGGTGGTGATCGCCAGGGTGCTGGCAAAGCGCGCCGTGTTCAGGCTGCGCTCGAACTTGCCGTAGACCGGAGCGGTCAGCAGCCAGGTGTGCCAGCGCCGTTTCAGCACGGGATTCTTCAGTGCGTTACGCCAGGCAAACCAGGCACCGACCAGGGCCAGGCCCAGCACGATGCCCCAGGCCCGCATGAAGTCGGACACGGCCAGCATCACCACCGTCAGGAAGGGGAGCTTCTGCTTGGTATTCGCGAACACCGAGACGATCTGCGGCACCACATAGGTGAGCAGGAAAATCACGATGGCGAACGCGACCACGGTAACGATGGCCGGATAGGTAAAGGCCAGGCGCACCTTTTGCACCAGCGCATTGCGGCGCTCGATGTAGTCCGCCAGGCGCGACAGCACCTTGGCCAGCTGGCCGATCTGTTCGCCCGACGCAACCAGGGCGCGGTAGATCTCGGCGAAGTCGCGCGGGTGGTGCGACAGCGCCGCCGAGAAGGAAATACCGCCCATCACTTCCGAGCGGATCGAGGCGATCAGGTCGCGCAAATACGGCTTTTCGGCCTGCTCCAGCAGCGCCGTGAATGCCTGCTCGAGCGGCAGGCCGGCTTCGAGCAGGCTGGCCAGCTGGCGCGTGAACAGCGCCAGCTCGTTTTGCGACAGGCGCTCGCCGATGCCGCGTGCGCGGGTGGCGCCGGAGGCATCGACCTGGGCCGCGATGGCCTCGACACTCAAAGGCGTCAGTCCCTGGGTGCGCAGGTCGGCACGCGCGGCGCGCGGGCTGTCGGCATTGACCACGCCCTTGCGCGTGGCGCCGCCCGCATCGACGGCTTCGTAACGGAATGCCGGCATCGCCTCAGTCCTTGGTCACGCGCAGCAGTTCCGCCTGCGTGGTGACGCCTTCGCGCAGCCAGCGTTCGCCGTCTTCGCGCATGGTTTTCATGCCGCTGGCCTGGGCCGCCGTGCGGATGTCGGCTTCGGACGCCTGGTTGTGGATCTGGGCGCGGATGCGTTCGTCGGTTTCCAGCAGCTCGTAGACGCCGACGCGGCCCTGGTAGCCGGTGTGGCCGCAGCGCTCGCAGCCGACCGCATGCCATTGCACGCCGTCGCTTTTCTTGCACTGCGGGCAGAGTTTGCGGACCAGGCGCTGCGCCATCACGCCCAGCAGCGACGACGACAACAGGAAGGGTTCGATGCCCATGTCGAGCAAACGGGTGACGGCGGCGGCGGCATCGTTGGTGTGCAGGGTCGCCAGCACCAGGTGGCCGGTGAGCGAAGCCTGGACCGCGATCTGCGCCGTTTCCAGGTCGCGGATCTCGCCGATCATGATCACGTCCGGGTCCTGGCGCAGGATGGCGCGCAGGGCCTTGGCAAAGGTCATGTCGATGCGTGCATTCACCTGGGTCTGGCCAACGCCGTTCAGGTCGTACTCGATCGGGTCTTCCACCGTCATGATGTTGGTGGTCGAGGCATTCAGGCGCGACAGCGCCGCATACAGCGTGGTGGTTTTGCCGGAGCCGGTCGGGCCCGTGACCAGCACGATGCCGTGCGGCTGGTTGATCAGCTTGTCGAACTGCGGCAACAAATCCGGGCTCATGCCCAGGTGCGAGAGATCAAGGCGGCCGGCTTCCTTGTCGAGCAGACGCAGCACGGCGCGCTCGCCGTGGCCGGTCGGCAGGGTCGACACACGCACGTCGACGGGCTTGCCGCCGATGCGCAGCGTGATGCGGCCATCCTGGGGCAGGCGTTTTTCGGCGATGTCGAGCTGCGACATGATCTTGATACGCGAAATCAGCGAGGCGTGGATGCCCTTGCGCGGACGCACGATGTCGCGCAACGCGCCGTCGATGCGGAAACGTACGACCGAGGTTTGCTCGAAAGGTTCAATGTGGATGTCGGACGCGCCTTCGCGCAGCGATTGCGTGAGCAGCGCATTGATCATGCGGATGACTGGCGCGTCGTCGGAGGATTCGAGCAGGTCTTCGATGGCCGGCACGTCCTGCAGCAGGCGCGTGAGGTCGAGGTCGGCGTCGAATTCGTCGGCCACCTGGTTGGCGTCGCCGCCGGCCGAGGAATAGGCGCTGGCGATGGCGTCGTCGAGTTCGCTGCGCTCAAGGCGGCGCAGGGCAATGCGCCCGAAGCGGCGCGACACTTCGGCGATCGCCGCCGGCGGCGTGGCGTTCGAGATCAGCACTTCGATGCTTTGCGCCGGGTCGTCGCCGGCGCGCGCCAGCACCCCGTGATCGCGGGCAAAGGCGTAAGGCAACAGATTAGTCATGGCTCATCAATTCTGGTTCGATGGCTGCACCGGGCGGTACTCGGGCACGGGCGCCTGCTGGCCTGCCGATGGCGCGGGCTGGGCCGTTCCGGTACCGGTTGCGGCGCCCGGACGCGCTGACGGCGGCGCTGGCGGCGGCAGGGTCGCCATGTCGCCGCCTGCCGGTGGCTGGCCATTGTTCAAAGGAGGCAGGACCGGCGCGCCCAGGTTGCGCATCAGGATCGTATCGTCCTGCGGCTGCGAGGAGATACCCAGGGCGCGCATGTATTCGTAGCGGTCCATCGAGATACTGTTGTTCTGTTCCTTGCTGCGCACCACGACCGGGCGCAGGAACACCATCAGGTTGGTCTTGTCGCGGGTACGCGAGCGATACTTGAACAAATTGCCCAGCACCGGGATGTCGCCCAGTCCACGCACTTTTTCCTCGCCGGTATTCGAGTTGTCCTGGATCAGGCCGCCGAGCACGATGATCTGGCCGTCGTCGGCCAGGACATTGCTTTCGATGGCACGCACCGTGGTCACGATGCCTTCGGTCCGCGTGATGGAGCTGTCGATGCCCGAATTCTCGTGGTAGATCGACAGCTTGACGACGCCGCCCTCGGAAATCTGCGGGCGCACTTTCAGCAAGAGGCCGATGTCCTTGCGGTCGACGGTCTGGAACGGGTTGTTGGCGCCGCTCGTACCCGTGGTGAACGAACCCGTGATGATCGGGATGTTCTGACCTACCTTGATGGTCGCCAGCTCGTTGTCGAGGGTGATCATGTTCGGTGTGGACAAGATGTTGGCATTGCCGCCGTTTTCAAGGGCGCTGGCCACGGCGCCCAGGCCCAGCTCGCCATTCACCTGGCGGAACACGCCCAGCGTCAGGCCCGGCAGCGAAGGGATGGCGGCGTTTTCGCCGGTCAGGCCACCGCGCGCCGCAGCGGCCAGGTTGATCAGGTTGTTGGTGCCGGTGCCATTGAAGGACTGGATGCCGCCGACGCGGTACTTGCTGGCATTGTCACCCGACAGACCGAGCCACTGGACGCCGAATTCCGATGCTTTACTGGAGGTCATTTCCACCACCAGGGCCTCAATGTAGACCTGGGCACGGCGCACGTCGAGCTGGTCGATGACGCCGCGCAGGTTGCGGTAGATGGCATCCGGCGCGGTGATGATCAGGCTGTTGGTCGAGGCATCGGCCTGGATGAAGCCGGAACCCTGGCCGCCGCCGGCGCCGGTTGCCGTGGCCTGGCCCTGCTGGGCGTAGGTGTTGCCGGTGCCGCCCATGCCGATGCTGCTCTGCTGGCCCTGCTGGCCGCCGAGGTTGCCGCCGGTGCCGGCCCCGCCCTGGGCGCCGGCCTGGATGTTGCCGCCAGACGTGCCCTGCTGCTGCACCGGGACCGCCGAGGCGTCTTGCGAGACCACGGCGCGCAGGGTTTGCGCGACACGGCTGGCGTCGGCGTTCTTCAGGTAGACCACGTGGATGTTGCCGCGCTCGGTGGTCGGCTGGTCGAGCTTGGCGATCAGCGACTTGGCGAGATTCGCGCGTGCCTGCGACGGCGCGCGCACCACGATGGAATTGGTGCGCGGATCGGCCAGCACGGCCACGCGGCCGGAATCGCCGCCGGCGGCCGGCTCCATCAGGCGCCCGACCAGGGTGGCGATGTCGCTGGCGATGCCGTTACGGATAGGCACGACGTCGAGGTCGGCCGCCACCGGCGCGTCGAGCGCGGCGATGATGCGCGACAGGCGGCGCAGGTTGTCGGCGTAGTCGGTGATGACCAGGCTGTTGTTGCCCGGGTTCGCCATGATGGAATTGTTTGGCGAAATCAGCGGACGCAGCACGGCGACCAGGTTGGCGGCCGACTCGTATTGCAGGTGGTAGATCTGGGTGGCGATCTGGTCGCCCTGGACGCGCGAGCCGCGGGTGCCGACCTGGGTCGGCGAGGATTGCAGCTTGGCCTCGGCTTCCGGCACCACCTTGGCATACCCCTCGCCGGTGGTGACCACCGCATAGCCCTGCAGGCGCAGCGCCGAGGTGAGCAGGCCGAAGGCCTGGCTCTTGGTCAGCGATTTTTCCGACTGCAGCGTGAGCGTGCCCTTGACGCGCGGGTCGACGATGAAAGTCATGCCGGTGTAGTGGCCGACGGCCTTGATCACCGATTCGATGTCGGCGTTCACGAAGCTGAGGGCAGCGGAGTTTTCCTGCGCGAACACAGGCACCGGCAGGGCCGTGAACAGCGTGCAGCACAGCATGGCGCCGGCGGCGATGCGGTGCAGCGCCGGCGTACGGCCAGTGCTGGCGGAGGTGCTGGCAGGGGTGCGACGGAAGGATGTTTTCATTATCTGAACTCGAGTGCGATTATGTTTTTACCGTTCACCATGCGTCGCTGTCCCAGCAGGTTCAGCATGTTGCCCAGCGTGTCTTCGTAGCCGTCCGCGGCCGATGCCTGCCCCGAAAAGCGCAGGCGTCCGTTCTGTAACTGCCCCGATCCCGACAGCAGCAGCGCGCCACGCACCGTGGAGAGCACCAGGTCGGCCTGCGGGCCGCGCCAGTCCATCGCCATCTGGTAGCTGCCCAGCGGCCGGATCGGCGCCATGCGCGAGCCCATGTCGTCCATGCTCAGGACGGTACGGCCCGTGACCCTGACATTGTTGACTTCGCGTACCAGGTCGAGCTGGTTCCAGGAAAGCCGGATCTTGCCCGAGGGCGCCAGCGTGTTCAGCGGCGCGCCGAGCCCGGCCAGCCCTTCCGCCGGCAGCAGCAATTGCCCGGCACTCACCTGCCATGCGCTCCAGCTGCCTTCGACCAGCACCGGCTGGGCCAGGGCCTGCGGGTTTTCCAGCGTCATGTTCACCTGCCCGAACAGCACCAGCGGCGACAAACGCCAGCTGAACCGCCCCGGCAGCAGCGGCGTGACCGCCCCGCCCGGCCCCGGCGCGCCACCCACGAAAGCTGAGCCGTTCCAGAGCGTACCCGTGGCGTCTCCGAGAGTCAAACGGCCGCCGGTCTGGCGCTCGACGATATTGCCGAGCCAGCTCGCCGGCAGGAACACCAGCACCGTGACGGCCACTGCAAGCGCAACGACGCCTGTCCACAACAGGATACGCCTCATCGGGCACCGGTCCCGGTGTCCTGGCGCAGGGTCAGGCTGGCATCAACCTGCCCGGCGGGGTCTTGCGCGGTAAAGATGGCTTCTTGCACTGCAACGCGGTTTTCGCGGCGCTGGGCGTCGAGCCAGACCAGCAGGTTGGCGAACGAGGTGTTGTTGATCTGCATGCGCGCGTACTCGCCGGTGAGCGAGAGCGAAGCGGGCTTGATGCCGCGCGCGGTGAGGCTGGCATTCAGTGTTTCCTGGGTCATGGGCGTGACCGGCACCGGGGCCTGCCCGGCCAGGCCGCGCGCCTGCTCGGCCATGCCGGCCAGCTCGGCGGCCTGCTGGCGCAGCGCCGGCAGCGAGCGCTGGAGCTGGGCGCGGCCTTCGACGGCCGGCTCGACGAGCACCATGTAGAGCAGCGCCAGCACCACGACGCCGAAGCCGGCCGTGAGGAAGCGCCGTTCCTGGCCGGTGCGTGCGATCCAGTAGGCCTGGGCGCGTTCGCGCACCCCGCCGATTGTGCTGCCCAGACTCATGGCTTGGCTCCCGTGCTGCGCACCGTCCAGTTGGCGGGCGCGGTTTCTTCCAGATTCAAATTGCGTGCTGACAAGGATGCGCGCAGCTGCTGCACGCCGCCGGGGTCGACCGTTTCCGGTTTGACGCGCAAATGCAGTGCCCGTTCCTTGTACTCCATTGATGTAATTCCGGGCGGACGCGGCATTTCCCGTGTTGCGTCGCCCACGGCGCCGGCCAGGTACAGGAATTCGTCGGCGCCGATCTGGCCGCTACCGGCCTGGGCCAGGCGGATATGCTGGCGCATCTGCGCCACCGGATCGGAAATCGGTTCGTTCGGGTAGACCGAGCGGTAGGTTTGCGTCATCTGCTGGCGTACCGCGTTCGATTCGCCGCGCAGGCGCAGCCATTCGATATTCATGCCGGCCAAGTTCACCGCCACGGCCAGCAAGGCCAGCGCGATCGGCACGCGCCAGCGGCGCCAGTCGCGCTGGCGGGCGCCGGCCGCGCCCAGCGCCGGGACCAGGTCGAAACCGGTGCTCTTCGCCCCGTTCACCCAGTGCGCCCAGTCGTCGGCCTCGAGCTGGGTGGAAGGGCCGGCCTCGGCCAGCAGCACGCCGTACTCGCCCAGCTGCTCGCGCGGCACATACAGGGTGAGCGGCGCGTCGCCGGCGAGCGCGCGCGCGGTCTGCAGGGCGGCGGCGGGATTCGCATCCAGCGCCAGGCCCAGGCCGCCGTACTGGCTCGTGCGCAGCAGCAGCTCATTGCTGCCGATCGTGCCGCCGATGGCGGCGCTCACGCCGCCCGGCTGCAGCGGCAGGCACAGCTGGGCAGGCAGGACCACCACGGCGCGCGCGCCCTGCCCCAGCAGGATGCGCACCAGCGGCTCGATCCACTCGCGCTGCACCACCGCCACCGGGCGGGTGCCGTCGCCGGCCGGCGGCCCGGCCATCAGCACGCAATCGAGCGGGTCGCCCAGGATGTGTTCCTCGACCAGGCCGGGCAGCGCCGCGCGCAGCTTGTTGCCGGACAGCGGAGGCGCCTGCACGGAAATCAGGTTGACGTCGGCGCCGGCCAGCAGCAGCACCACGCGGCGGCTGGCGGCGACCAGGTCGGTCAGGTTGCGCAGCGTGCCTTCGCCCTGCTGCTCGATGGCGCCGGCGTCGCCCACGACGGCAAAGCGGCACGGGGCGCCTTCGCCTTCGGCGCGCGCGGGATGCCGGATATAAAGTGTAGTCAAACCGTCTCGCTTTCTTCTAGTTTTGACGAACCCAGACCACCGTGATGCTGCCCGGGCCGAAGGACGCGGCGCGCTTGATCAGCGCGTCGGCGTTCAGGGCGCCCCGGTCGAGCCGGATGCGGCTGGACACGATGAAATAATCGCTGTGCACGCTCACGGAGCCCGGCACCGGCGTATTGCCGCCGAGCTCGGTCATGAAATACTGCAGGTCGCGCCAGGGCGCGCTCCTGCGCCGCTGCACCAGCGCGTTCGCCTCGGACAGCGAAAAATTCGGGATCACCGCCGCCAGCACTTCGGGCGGCGCGGTGTTCACGTTCACCGGCGTCGCCTCCGGCAAGACCGTCACGAAGGGACGCAGCTTTTCCACCATCTCCGGCGTAAACCCTTTTACTGCCAACAAATCCTCGACTTCCAGGAAGCGGATCGGCGTGCCGATGCCTTCGCGCGACACGGCCTGGGTCTGCGGCGGCACGCCGACCGTTCCGCCCAGGCCGCCACTGCCATCGTCGACACCGCCGGTATTGCCCACGCCGCCCTGGCCGCCGTCTTCGGCATTGTTGACCTGGGTTGGCCCGCCGCCCTGCTTGCCGACCGTATCGCCCACTTCCTGCCCGGTGATGGGATCGACCATGCCGGTGGTGACCGCTGGCGGCGCCCCGGCCGCGACCAGGTTGGCGGTGGTCTTCGCCAGCGCCGGATTCATCTGCAGGTTGGTCATCAGGCGCGCCAGGATCGCCATCTGCGCCAGGTCGATCCGCCCGTTGTTGGTCAGGTTGGTGAGATTGTAGCGCGAGGTGGCGTCGGTGATGTTGCCGGACAGGGTGGCGTCGAATACTTCGCCTTCGACCCGCTCGCGCTCGATGTACTGGTCGAGCCGGGTTTCGGCCAGCGGCGTGGCCCAGACGTGGGTCAGCGCGGTATGGTCGCGGTGGTCGATGGCGTCCTGGCGCAGCACCACGCTCGACCAGTCGAGCGCGCCGCGCAAGATCCAGCGTGTCTGCAGGTTCAGGCGCTGGTTTTCCATCGAGCGCACCTCGACCTGCTGCTGCCAGAACAGGCTGGCCACGATGGTGATGGCGAGCGTGGTCAGGAGCAAGGCGGTGATCACGGCGACGCCGCGCTGGCGCTGCCGGCGATAGGGGCGATAAGGGCGCATCAGAGGCTCCCCAGCAGGAAGGATTTGGTCAGCGGCTGCGGGTAGCCGCGCGTGCGCAGCACCACTTGCAGCCCGGTCACGGCCAGGGCCGAGGCGCTCGTGACCGGCGCCGGCGGATTCGCTTCGACCTGGGCGCGCCAGGCGCCGTTCTGCCAGACCAGCACGCCCATCGCCTCGATGCCGCCCTGCAGCACCACCGGCGGGGTGGTGTCGGCGTCGGTGACTGCGGCCTGCCACAGCGCGTCGAGCTGGACCAGGTCGCGGGTGGCAATCGATTCGCGGCGCAGCAATTGCCCGTTCACCAGGCGATAGGCGATGACCTGCAGGCGCGCCGGCTCGTTTTCGTTGAACACGGTGCGCACCAGGGTGATGCGGCCTTCGTTCTGGAGCAGGAAGGGACGGCGCCCGAGGATGCTGGCGTCGGCCGCGTGTTCGCAGTCGCTTTGCAGCTGGGCAAAGGCAAGCTGCATGCCGCGCGTGGACTCCATCTGCTCGGTCAGCGACGAGCGCGCACGCACGATGCCGTCCAGGCCGCGCCAGCCGAGCACGGCCACCATGGCCAGGATGCCGATCGCCACCAGCAGTTCGATCAGCGTGAAGCCGCGCGTCTTGTGCATGCCGGGTGTCATCGCCTCAGGACCAGCTGGACCAGTTTCAGGATGCGGCGCTCGGGGTTGGCCTTGTCGTACACCGATACCTCGACCCGGCGCAGCAGCGGGTTCGGGCTGACCAGCACTTCTTCCTGGCAGGTGAGGTTCAGGTCGCCCTGGCCGCAGTCGAAATTGCGCTTGCCGACTTCCGGGAATTCGCGGTTCAGGCGGATCTGCACCAGGCGGTTCTCGGCCGACCAGGTGGCCATCATGGAGGCGCGCAGGCCGGCGCTGTTCTGGGCCAGGCTGCCGATGGCGCGCAGCCCGGCGCCGAGCGCGGTGCCGACGATCACCAGCGCTACCAGCACTTCGAGCAGGGTAAAGCCGCGGTCGGTACGGGTGGTCATGGGGCGCCTTCGCTGCCAGGATCGACGACGGTGAAATGGCCGACGCCGTCGGCCTGGATCGCCACGCTGTAGTTGCCGGTGGCAAGGGTAAGGCGGAAAGGCTTGTGCACGGGTTCGCGCCCGAAGGTAATGCGCATCACGTCGCCGCCGAGGTTGCCGTTGGTGGCCACGGGCGGGTCGAGCAGCAGGCGCAGCGGCGCGTTGCGGAAAGGCCGTTCGCGCAGCAGGTCGTCCTGGTTCATGGCCATCCAGCCGGTGTCGTTGCGCACCATGAAGCGGTAGCGTTCGGGGGTGGCCTCGAAGGCCACTTCGCGGTTGCGTACGATGGCTTCGTCGCGCGCCAGTTGCAGCAGCAGGGTCAGGCGCTTGGCCTCGTTGTCGAGGTCCTGGCGCGGGCTGGGGATGGCGTTGAGCGACGCCATCCCGAGCGTGATGCCGATGATGACCATCACGACCAGGATTTCCACCAGCGTAAAGCCGGCGCCGGCAGCATTCCTGCGGCCGGTGCCCCTGCGCGGCGCCGCGACGGCAGCCATGGTCAAGCGTTACTGCTGCCAGGAACCGACGTCGGCATCTTCGCCTTCGCCGCCAGCCTGGCCGTCGCCGCCAAACGAGAACACGTCGATCTCACCATGCAGGCCGGGTTGCAGGTACTGGTAAGGGTTGCCCCATGGATCTTTCGGCAGGCGCTCGACGTAGCCGCCTTCCTTCCAGCCATTCGCGGACGGGCCCGAGGTCGGCTTCGTGGTCAGGGCTTGCAGGCCCTGCTCGGTGGTCGGGTAGCGCTGGTTGTCGAGCTTGTAGAGCTTGAGCGCCTGCATCAGGGTGGCGATGTCGGTCTTGGCGGCCACCACGCGCGATTCGCCGGTACGGCCCAGCACCTTCGGCAGCACCAGGGCGCCGAGGATGCCGATGATGACCACGACCACCATGATTTCAACGAGGGTGAAGCCGCGCGCGAAACGGCGGCCAACTGCACGGTGCGAAACGATCTGCATAGTCAATCTTGGATAAGTGGATCGGAACAATCGGCTTAGTATAAGGCGGATTGCGGGTGGCGGCCATCGTGAATGTGTCGCAGTGCGCCAGCAGGGTGACGCATTGTATTGCAGAGCTTCAGGGCGCGCACCTCAAACGTGTACGGCGCGTCGGGCGCAGACAGGACAAGCCGGATTGCGGGCGGCGCCGATGCTGGTCCACTCCATCGCGCGGCCATCGAGCATGAGTAGCCTGCCGGCCAGCGGCTGGCCTACGCCCATGATGAGTTTCAATGCCTCGGCCGCCTGGACCGCGCCGACGATGCCGACCAGCGGGGCGAACACGCCCATGGTGCTGCAGGCAATGTCTTCGAAACCGCTGTCTTCGGGGAAGACGCAGGCATAGCAGGGGCAGTTTTCCTGACGCATGTCAAACACCGACAACTGGCCGTCGAAACGGATGGCGGCGCCGGCAACCAGGGGTGTGCCGGTGGCAACGCAGGCGCGGTTGACGGCGTGGCGGGTGGCGAAGTTGTCGCTGCAGTCGAGCACGACGCTGGCTTCTCGGGCCAGTTCCAGCAGGCGGGCCGCGTCTGCCCGTTCCTGCAGTGCGACGACCTCGACCTCGGGGTTGATGGCATGCAGGGCGGCGCGGCCGGAGTCGACCTTCGGCATGCCGATGCGTTCGGTCGTGTGCATCACCTGGCGCTGCAGGTTGGTGAGGTCGACGGCGTCGTCGTCGACCAGGGTGATGCGGCCGACGCCGCTGGCGGCCAGGTACAGGGCGGCCGGGGAACCGAGGCCGCCGGCGCCAATGATGACGGCGTGCGCGGCCAGCAGGCGTTCCTGGCCTTCGATGCCGATGTCGTCGAGCAGGATGTGGCGCGAGTAGCGCAGGAGTTGGGTGTCGTTCATCGGGATGAAAATTTTTCGGGCAGGCAATCGGAGCCAGGAGCGCAGACCGTACGGTGGGGTGTTTGAGGCTGGGGGCCTTAGACACGAAGTGCCCACGCGATTACGTGTTCATCCTTGCACTACTTGCTCGTGATATATCGCCCGCAAACACAACGCCGAGTAAACAACGCCATGCAGGTTTGGCCGTTCGTAGTTGCTTTGCGGGCGATATGTCGCGGCCACAGGTGCAAGGATACGCACGTACCGCGTGGGCACGGGGTGCCCACCGTACGGTCACCGTTCCCAGCCAAAACAGCACCGGGGCCGGAATTACTTTTTACCGCCCTTGATCTCCGGCGGTTTGGTCTCGGCGCCCGGCAGTTCCTTTGGCTCAGTCGAGGCCGCTTCCTTCGCCTCCTGCTCCTCCGCCTTGACCGTCTTCACCGGCAAGCCCTTGAAGTGATTCAGCGCCTGGGCCAGCTGGAAGTCGTCCTTGCCGCCCAGTTCCAGCGGCTGGCGGTTCTTCAGGGCGGCCAGCGCTTTCTGGCGCTGCTCGGCCTCGTCGCGGGCCTTGGCGGCGTCGGGCTTTTCGTTTTCGCCGGTCAAATGCCGCTGCAAATCGGCTTCGCGCACGCGCAGGGCATTCAGGCCGTCGCCTTCGGCGGTTTCTTCCACCGCCAGGTCGGGCACGATGCCGGTGGCCTGGATCGGCCGGCCCTTCGGCGTGTAGTAGCGCGCCGTGGTCAGCTTGATCGCGGTGTCGGCCGACAGCGGACGCAGGGTCTGCACCGAGCCCTTGCCGAAGGTCTGGCTGCCCATCACGATGGCGCGCTTGTAGTCCTGCAGGGCGCCAGCAACGATTTCCGAGGCCGAGGCCGAGCCGCCGTTCACCAGCACCACCATTGGCACGGTTTTCAGTTCAGCCGGCAATGTCGCCAGCGGATCGGCGCCACGCGGCGCATAGAATTCGCGGCGGCCATAGAAGGACGCGTTCGAGTCGGGCAATTGCCCCTTGGTCGAGACGATCAGTTCTTCCTTCGGCAGGAAGGCGGTCGAGACGCCGATCGCGCCCGGCAGCAGGCCGCCCGGGTCGTTGCGCAGGTCGAGCACCAGGCCCTTGATGCCGGGATTCTCCTTGTACAGCGCAGCGGTCTTGCTCGCCAGTTCTTCCAGCGTGGCTTCCTGGAACTGGCTGATGCGCACCCAGGCATAGCCAGGCTCGACCATCTTCGCCTTCACGCTCT
Source organism: Massilia sp. BAP21 (assembly GCF_057801335.1). Taxonomy (NCBI): domain Bacteria; kingdom Pseudomonadati; phylum Pseudomonadota; class Betaproteobacteria; order Burkholderiales; family Oxalobacteraceae; genus Massilia; species Massilia sp. BAP21. Next base: position 2,241,435 of record NZ_CM173596.1, on the reverse strand, counting down.
GGACGCGGATCTGCTCGCGCATCACCGGCACCACCCAGGGGCGGTCGTCACCGCGGCGGGCAATGGTCAGCGTCACCTTGGTGCCGGGCTTGCCGCGCATCTTTTTCACGGCGTCATCAATCGACAAGCCCTTGACCGGGGTGTTGTCGATGCGGGTGATCAAATCGCCGGCCTTGATGCCGGCGCGGTAGGCCGGCGAATCCTCGATCGGCGAAACGATCTTCACGTAGCCGTCTTCGGCGGCGACTTCGATGCCGACGCCGACGAACTTGCCCTGCACGCTTTCGCGCATTTCGCGGTAGGCCTTCTGGTCGAGGTAGACCGAGTGCGGGTCGAGCGAAGCGACCATGCCGGAGATGGCTTCGGACAAGAGCTTCTTGTCCTCGACCGGCACCACGTAGTCGCTCTTGATCAGGCCATACACATCGGCCAGCTGGCGCAGTTCTTCCAGCGGCAGCGGGCTGCCCTCGCCTTTCTGGGCCCAGGCCGATACCTGCACCGTGAGGGCGACACCGGCCACCAGTCCCAGGCCGACCAGCCCCGCGCTTTTCGCTCTATTCCCCATCTTTACCCCTAGAAGTTGATCCAGCTCGCCGGATCGAATGCCTTGCCAAGATGCCTGAGCTCGAAGTATAGACCCGATTCTTCGTTACCGCCGGTATTGCCCGCGCTGGCGATCGGCTCGCCGGCGCGCACGGCGTCGCCCACGCGTTTCAGCAATGTCTGGTTGTTGGCATAGATCGACAAGTAGTCGCCGCCGTGGTCGACGATGATCAAGTTACCGAAGCCGCGCATCCAGCCCGAGTGCACCACGCGTCCGACCGCAACGGCGCGCACCTCGCTGCCTTCGGGCGCCTTGATGAACATGCCCTTCCAGCTCGGGCCGGCGCCGCCGCGCTTGGCGCCGAAGCGCGCCGCGATGGTGCCGCTCAATGGGCTGCTCAGGCGTCCCTTCATCTTGGCAAAGGCCCCGGCCGGTGCGGCTGGCGCCAGGGAAATATCCGGCGTGCGTTCCTCGGCCTTCGGCTGCTCGGCCACCTTCGGTTCTTCCGGCTCCGGCAAGGGTTTCGGCGCCGGCTTGCCGGCTTTCTTCGCCTCGCGCGCCAGGCGTTCGCGCTCGCGTTCACGCTCGGCCTTGGCAGCGGCGCGCGCTTCGGCGCGGGCTTTCGCTTCGGCAGCGGCCTTGGCACGGGCGGCGGCCAGGGCTTCCTGGCGCTTGCGCTCGGCTTCGGCCTGCTGGCGGATCAGCACGGTCAGCTTGTCGACCAGGCCGCTCATGCGCTGCTCGTCGCGCTGCAGGGTATCGGCCTGCTTGCGCTGGGCTACCAGCTTGCTCGACAAGTTGCTGAGCAGGGCGGCGCGCTTGGCCTTTTCTTTTTCCAGCACCGATTTCTGGTCGCGCTGTTCCTGGGCGATTTCTTCCAGCTCGGTCTTGGCGTTCTCGACCTTGTCGCGGTTTTCCTGCACCTGCGCCAGGTTCGCATTCAGCGAATCGATCAGGCGTGCCTGGGCCTGCGACACGTAGGCCATCATCTGCAGGTCGCGGTTGATGCGGTTCGGGTTGTCGCCCGAGAGCAGCAGCTTGATGCGGTCCTCATTTCCCGCAACATAGTGCTCACGCAGCAGGGCCGACAATTGTTTTTTCTGAGAAACAATTGTTTGCTCGAGACGCCCGTGTTCGGTCGCCAGGTCAGCCAGGCGCGTATTGGTTTCCTGCTGCTCGTTGGCCAGGTCACGCAGGGCGCGGTTGGCGTTCGAGATCGCTGCTTCCGACTCGGCCAGGTCGTCGGCCACGTCTTCCTTCTCGTCCTCGGTACGGCTGATTTCTTTTTTCAGCACCGACAATTGCTTCTGGATGCCGGCGCGCTTGGCTTCGGCGGCGGCCTTTTGACGGCTGCGTTCGGTAGGTTTACCGGCGGCCAGCGCCGACCCTGCCAGCGGCAGGGTCAGTGCTGCGGCCAGCAGGCCGCACAGCAGCGCGCTGCCGGCCGACTTCTTGACTGGAAAACGCAAGACTTACTTTGCCTTCCCTTGGTTGGCCACGGCCGCCATGGCGGCGTTGATGGCGTCCTGGTCGCCCAGGTAGTAATGGCGGATCGGCTTCAGGTTCTCGTCGAGCTCGTAGACCAGCGGCTGGCCATTCGGAATGTTCAGGCCGACGATGTCGGTGTCGCTGATGTTGTCGAGCATCTTGATGATGGCGCGCAGGCTGTTGCCGTGGGCCGAGATCAGGATCTGCTTGCCGGCACGAATGGCCGGGGCAATTTCCTCATCCCAGGCCGGCATCACGCGTGCCACCGTGTCTTTCAGGCATTCGGTGAGCGGGATCTGCGCCTTGTCGAGGCCGGCATAGCGTGGGTCCTTGAAGGAGACGCGTTCGTCCGACTCTTCCAGGCTCGGCGGCGGCGTGTCGTAGCTGCGGCGCCAGACCAGCACCTGCTCGTCGCCGAACTTGGCAGCGGTCTCGGCTTTATCGAGGCCCTGCAGCGCGCCGTAATGGCGCTCGTTCAGGCGCCAGTCGTTGATGATTGGCAGGTACATCTGGTCCATTTCGTCGAGGGCCAGCCAGAGGGTGCGGATGGCGCGCTTCAGGACCGAGGTATAGGCCAGGTCGAAGGCAAAGCCGGCTTCGCGCAGCACGCGGCCAGCGGTGCGCGCCTCGTTGACACCCTTTTCGGTGAGGTCGACGTCGGTCCAGCCGGTGAAACGGTTCTCGAGGTTCCAGGTGGATTCGCCATGGCGCATGAATACGATCTTGTACATAAGCTCTTCTTTAAAAAGTCTGCAAAAAGTTTCTCGATACCCCAACCGATGCCCGGTCCGGCTTCTATTTTATAATGCGCGGATTGACTTCAACCAATGGAAGCCTTGTGAAATTCATCCTCGATAATATCTTCATTGTTGCAATTGCTGCCATTTCCGGTGGTGCGCTGCTGTTCCCGGCACTGATGCCCAAGGGCCGCCGTGCTACCGCACTGCAAGTAACCCAGTTCATCAACCGCGGCAAGACCCTGGTGCTGGACGTGCGCAGCGCCGACGAGTTCGCCGCCAGCCACCTGCGCGACGCGAAAAACATTCCGCTGGCAGACTTGGGCAATCGCATCGGTGAACTTGAAAAATCGAAAACCCGCACCATCGTGGTCGTATGCCAGAGTGGCGCCCGTGCCGACAAGGCAGCGCGCCAACTGAAAGCGGCCGGCTTCGAAGACGTGGTCAGCCTGGAAGGCGGCATGACCGCCTGGACCGCGGCTGGCTTGCCGGTCACCAAGTAAACCAGCATTTGGAAGGAAGAATGATGAGCGCCCATGTTGTCCTGTACCACACCGCCAGCTGCCCCTACTGCGTCCGTGCCGAGCGCCTGCTCGAAGCCAAGGGCGTGACCGAGATCGAACGCATCCGTGTCGACCTCGACCCGGAACAGCGCCAGATCATGATGCAAAAGACCGGCCGCCGTACCGTGCCGCAGATTTACGTGGGCGAAACCCACGTGGGCGGTTTCGACGACTTGTATGCGCTGGATCAGGCGGGACGCCTGGACCCGCTGCTCAAGGGCGAATAATCGGGTCTAACCAGGGCTGATGGCACCTGGCGGCACGTGGTTTCCCTGGTGGGGACGCGTCCCCACCCTGCAAGCCGGCGCCGGCGCGAGAGGGCCAGAAAATGGCCCGCCGCCGGAGCTATTGCATCCAAATTGATTTTGATACAATTGCCGGTGCGTTTGACTCCAAGCCCATCGGGGCGGCGCGTTGCCGTCCCTTTTACTTCACCACGAAAGCGTTCCATGTCTGACGAAAACCTGCAACCAGTATTCCAAATCCAACGCGTCTACTTGAAAGACATGTCGCTGGAGCAACCGAATTCCCCGGCGATCTTCCTCGAGCAGGAAGCCCCGACCATCGAGGTCTCGCTGGACGTTGGCGCGGAAGCCATCGCCGACGGCATCTACGAGTCGACCGTCACCATCACCGTGACCGCCAAGGTCAAGGACAAGGTTGCTTTCCTGGTCGAAGGCAAGCAAGCCGGCATCTTCGAGGCACGCAACATCCCTGCCGACCAGATGGACCCGCTGCTGGGCATCGGCTGCCCGAACATCGTTTACCCTTACCTGCGCAGCAACATCGCCGACGTGATCACCCGTGCCGGCTTCCCACCTGTGCACCTGGCCGAGATCAACTTCGAAGTGTTCTACCAGCAGCGTCGCCAGGCAATGGCCGAAGCCGCTGCCGCACCGGCAAACTAAGCAGTCCAGTAGTAGCGCTGCCGCCCGCACGGGTGGCGGCAAGATCCTCGACGGGCAGCCGCCATGATGCGGTTGCCCTTCCTGCCATATTGGCGTCTGGTTTTACCACCCGGGGCCCCGCGATGACCCTTTCCCGATCCTGTGCAAGCGTGCTGCTGATGCTGGCATGCGGTACCGTATCCGCCTTCGAGTTCCGTTCGGTCGGCCAGCCCTCGGTGGTGCTGTACGACACGCCGTCCGCCAAGGGCGTCAAGCGCTACGTCGCGCCGCGCGGCATGCCGCTCGAAATCGTGGCGCGCTATGGCGACTGGGTCAAGGTGCGCGATGCCGAAGGCGAACTCTCCTGGACCGAAGCCAGGGGCCTGGTGGCCCAGCGCAATGTCGTCGTCAGGCTTGCGGCGGCCAGGGTACGCGCCTCGCCCGACGACAGCGCGGCGGTCGTGATGACCGCCGACAAGGGCGTCCTGCTGGAACTGATCGACACGCTGGGCACCGGCTGGGCCCAGGTGCGCCATCGCGACGGCATCGTCGGCTTCGTACGCATTACCGATGTCTGGGGCAACTGAACGGATACCATGCAAGAACTCAAGAACATGAACAAGATTACCGTGCTGGGCGCGGGCGCCTGGGGCACTGCGGTGGCGATCGCCGTGGCCGCGCGCCATGACGTGCTGCTGTGGGGCCGCAACGCCGAACAAATGGCCGCGACCGAGGCTGCGCGCGAGAACACCCATTACCTGCCGGGCCAGCCGCTGCCCGCTGCGCTGCGCGTCACGGCCGATTTCGACGCGGCGCTGGCGCATGTCTGCGATGCCTCGGACGACGACGCGCCGCTGCTGATTGCAGCCTGCCCGGTGGCCGGCCTGCGTCCGTTGCTGGAAAGCCTGAAAGGCCGCCGCATTCCGAACGTGGTCTGGCTGTGCAAGGGTTTCGAATACGGCACCGGCTTGCTGCCGCACCAGGTGGTGCGAGAAATCCTGGGCGACGACGTGCCGGGTGCGGCGCTGTCAGGGCCGTCGTTTGCGCAGGAAGTGGCGAAGGGCTTGCCGTGTGCGTTGACGGTGGCCTCGTCCTCGGCCGAACTGCGCGAGCGCGTGGTCGGCGCGGTGCACGGCGGTAACCTGCGCGTGTATGCCTGCGACGATTTGATCGGCGTGGAAGTGGGCGGTGCGGTCAAGAACGTGCTGGCAATTGCCACCGGGACGGCCGACGGGCTGGGCCTGGGCCTGAATGCGCGCGCGGCGCTGATCACGCGCGGGCTGGCGGAGATTACCCGCCTGGGCGAGGCGCTGGGCGCGCAGGCCGGCACCTTCATGGGGCTGACGGGGATGGGCGATTTGATCCTGACGTGTACCGGCGATTTGTCGCGCAACCGGCGCGTGGGCCTGGCGCTGGCCGAGGGCAAGCCGCTGGCGACCATCGTGGCCGAGCTCGGTCATGTGGCCGAGGGCGTACCTTGCTCGAAGGCGGTACGCGAACTGGCGGCCAGGCTGGGCGTGGACATGCCGATCACGAATGCGGTGGCGGCGGTGTTGTTCGATGGCTACGATGCCAAGGAAATGGCGGCGCAGCTGTTGGCACGTGATCCGAGGAATGAGTTGGCGTAAAGCCTGCGTTAGCCGCGGCTCGATATGACCTGCGGCTTTGACCGTTGACCTGCGGCTGCAACCGTACGGTGGGCACGCTGTGCCCACGCGGAACCATGCACATTGTTGGCTGACCGACGATCCGCATCCCGATCATGTCGAAACGTTTCGAATGATCATTTGGAAACGCTAACATTTGCCAGCGATATGATTTGAAAGCTGGCAGCACCATTCAGGCTTCCGCGTGGGCACCGCGTGCCCACCCTACGATGTCGCTGTTCGTTGAACGCGTGGACGGCCTAGCCGTCCACCCTACGACACCCGCGTCGGCGGACTTTCAACTACCCTGCCCGCGCGGATCGTTCGTCGGGCCGCCGGTGCGCACCGGCCCCAGCAGGATGGTCATCAAGGCCACCGCATCCGTGTTCGCGCGGATCGCATGCGGCTCGCCGCCCGCCAGGTAGACCATTTCGTTCGGGCGCAGCACGATGGTGCGGCCGTGGGCGTCGAAGGCGATCTCGCCTTGCAGGCACAGCAGCGTCATCTCACCCTCGACCCGGTGCTCCGGCATCGGCTTGTCGACCGGCACCACCAGCCGGATCAGTTCCATGTGTTCGGTCTTCGCCAGCGCGATCGACGTGAAATTGGCGATGTCGTCTTCGCCGCGTTCCAAGGCGATCCGTTCGCCCGATGCTGCGTGTTGCAAGGCCATGTCGCCTCCTTTCTACTCTTCGTTGGTATAAGGCACGCCGCGCAGCCAGGTGACCAGCGCAAACGCATCCTCGAATCCGCGCGCCAGCTGCGGCACCAGTTCGTCCGGCTTGTTCAGGGCCAGCGGCACCTCGGTCCAGGCAAAAAAGCTCTTCAGCTTGATGTACTCGATGTGCTCGTGGCTGGCGTCGAAGCCTTTCGGCGGCCGCTGCAGCCGGTCTTCCTCGAGCAGGCTGCGGTAGGTCGCGCGCAGGTGTTTATTCTTTAATATTTTCGCAAATCCTGTCGCATCGTTGACGATGTGTTCGCGGATCGCTTTCAAACGCGGGCTCGGCGGCAGGTATTCGCCGGCGCCGAAGCCCAGCGTGCCGTCGCCTTCGATCTGAAAATAATAGGTGGGACCGGCACCCGCGCTCGGACGGCGCTTGTCGTTCGGCGCGATCCCGGCCGAAAAACGCGTCTTGTACGGCGTCTTGTCGTTGGAAAAACGGATGTCACGGTTGATGCGGAACATCGCCTTCTTCGGGTCGCAAGCGGCCACCTGGCGGTCGAACTTCGCCAGTTCGCGGATCAGTTCGCTGACCACGGCATGGAACTCTTCGCGCAGGATGTCGTAGCGCGGTTTGTTCATGATGAACCAGGGGCGGCTGTTGTTGTCTTTGAGTTCGGTGAGGTATTGGGTCAGGTCACGCAGGTGCATGGAAAGTCCGGAAAAGTAATTTATTGGCGCTGGCGCGGGCGTTTGCCGACGGTCACGTCGACCGTGGATTCGCGGTTCTCGCGCATCAGCTTGAGTGTGGCCTTGGCGCCCGGCTCCAGCTGGGCCACCAGGTTCAGCATGTCGCCGGTGTTCGCCACCGGCTTGCCTTCGACGGCCAGCAAAATGTCGCCGGGGCGCACGCCGGCACGGTCGGCCGGGCCGTTGCGCACCACGCCCGCGATGATTGCCCCGCTCTGGCGCCCGAGGCCGAAGCTGGTGGCCAGTTCCGGCGTGATGTCCTGGGATTCGATGCCGATCCAGCCGCGCACGACTTGCCCGTGCTTGATGATCGACTCCAGCACCGTGCGCGCCGTCGAGACGGGAATGGCGAAGCCGATGCCGATCGAGCCGCCGGTCTGGGAATAGATGGCTGAATTAATGCCGAGCAGATTGCCGTGGGTATCGACCAGCGCCCCGCCCGAGTTGCCGAAGTTGATGGCGGCGTCGGTCTGGATGAAATTCTCGAAATGGTTGATGTGCAAATTGTTGCGTCCCACGGCCGAGATGATGCCCATCGTAACGGTCTGTCCGACACCAAAGGGATTGCCGATGGCCAGCACCACGTCGCCGACGCGCGCGTCATCGGGCTGGCCCAGCACCATCACCGGCAAATTGCCTTCCTTGATGCGGATCACGGCGAGGTCGGTCTCGGGGTCGGTGCCGACGATCTTCGCTGCCGCCTTGCGTCCGTCAGCCAGGCCGACTTCGATGGCGTCCGCCCCTTCGACCACGTGGTTATTGGTAACGATATAGCCTTCGCCGCTGACGATCACGCCCGAGCCGAGACTGGCCAGTTGCTCCTGCGGCGGCAGGCGGTCGCCGAAGAAGCGGCGGAAAAAAGGATCCTTCAGGATCGGGTGCGCTTCGCGCGAAGCCTTGCTGGTGAGGATGTTCACCACTGCCGGCATGGCGCGCCCGGCCGCTTCGCGGTAGCTGCCGGAAGCGGGCACGGCTGGCGCCTGCAGCACCGGCACGGTCTTGGCGCCGGGGCCGACCGGCACCTGCAGCGGCGCCGCGCGTCCCAGCCAGTCGGGGCGGAACACGCTCAGGACGAAATAGATCGCCAGCACGATCGTGACCGCCTGGGCGAACAGCAGCCACAGGCGTCGCGCCGTGCCCGGGGTGGTCGTGGTGGCGAGGTCTTTCACTGTGTAGGCGGTTCGGTTTTACGCAGGGAGTCGCGAATCTCACGGAGTAGCAAGATGTCTTCCGGCGTGGCCGGCGCCTTGGCCACTTCTTCGGGTGCGACACGCTGGCGTAAACGGTTCATCAGGCGCACCATCTGGAAAATGATGAAGGCGAGGATGATGAAATTCAGGAGAATCGTGAGGAAATTTCCGTAAGCAATGACGGCCCCGGCTTTCTTTGCTTCCGCCAGCGCCAATGTCGTGCCCTGGTTATTCAAGGGAATGTAGTAATTCGCGAAATCGAGGCCGCCGAACAAGCGGCCGATGGGTGGCATGATCACGTCCTGCACCAGCGAATCGACGATGCGCCCGAAGGCACCACCAATGATCACGCCCACCGCGAGGTCGACCACATTGCCACGCATGGCAAATTTCTTGAACTCTTCCATCATCGCCATTTTGACGCTCCTTTGTTATTGAAAAAGCTGTAAGCGATGATACCGCAAGGGCTTCCATGCCGTTCGCACGCCCGGGTTTGACCTCATCCTCACGCAAACCGCATAGACAGTGCAGTGCAGCATGGACAAATCGTCTCACCACTGCCCTGTTTGCAATATTTTTTCTCCAATAAAGATTGCCATTCACATATAATTTTGTGTTGCTGCAAGCTCTTTATTGATTCTAAAGTTTCGTAATTTCACGGAGTGGGGTTGGTATGAGTAATGATAAGCAGGTCGATTCAAGCCGGCGTAACTTGCTGGTCGCGACGTGTGCGGCGGGCGGCGTCGTCGGCGTTGCCACGGCAGGCGCCCTGGTCAGCACGTTCCAGCCATCCGAGCGCGCCAAGGCGGCCGGCGCTCCGGTCGAAGTGGATATTTCCGACGTCAAGCCGGGCGAAATGAAAGTCGTGGAATGGCGCGGCAAGCCGGTGTGGATCTTGCGCCGTACGCCGGAAATGATGGCCAGCCTCCCCAAGAACGACGCGCAACTTGCCGACCCAAACTCCGAAAAGATCTACCAGCTCGACATGCCGGAGTACGCAAAGAACGAATTCCGCGCCCGCTCCGAGCACAAGGAAGTCCTGGTGACCGTGGGCATTTGCTCGCACCTGGGCTGCTCGCCCTCCTCGCGCTTTGCCGAAGGCCCCCAGCCGAATTTGCCGGACAACTGGCACGGCGGCTTCCTTTGCCCCTGCCATGGTTCGACCTTCGACCTGGCCGGCCGCGTGTTCCAGAACAAGCCCGCCCCGACCAACATGGACGTTCCTCCTTACATGTACCTGTCGGATAACCGCATCGTGATCGGCAAAGACGAAAAAGGGGAGGCATAACATGGGCGGCCCGTTCAAGGAAACCAAACTGCCGGCCAGTGCGCCGGTCGGCCACAAGGCGCTGGCCTGGGTCGACGACCGCTTCCCGCTGTCGAAACTCTGGAATGACCAGTGGGGCAAATACTATGCCCCGAAGAACTTCAATATCTGGTACCTGTTCGGTTCGCTGGCCATGCTGATCCTGGTGATGCAGATCATCACCGGTATCTTCCTGACCATGCACTACAAGCCGGACGCCAACTTGGCTTTCGGCAGTGTCGAATACATCATGCGTGAAGTGCCGTGGGGCTGGCTGGTGCGCTACATGCACTCGACCGGTGCCTCGATGTTCTTCATCGTCGTCTACCTGCATATGACCCGCGGGCTGATCTACGGTTCCTACCGCAAGCCGCGCGAGTTGATCTGGCTCTTCGGTTTCGCGATTTTCCTGTGCCTGATGGCCGAAGCCTTCTTCGGCTACCTGCTGCCATGGGGGCAGATGTCGTACTGGGGCGCCCAGGTGATCGTGAACCTGTTCGGTGCGATTCCCGTCATCGGCCCGGACCTGTCGCTCTGGATCCGCGGCGACTACGTGGTGTCGGACGCGACCCTGAACCGCTTCTTCGCCTTCCACGTGATCGCCCTGCCGCTGGTGCTGCTGGGCCTGGTGGCGGCCCACCTGATCGCCCTGCACGAAGTCGGCTCCTCGAACCCGGACGGCATCGAAGTCAAGGACAACATCGGACCGGACGGCCATCCGGTGGACGCGATTCCATCGCACCCCTACTACTCGACGAAGGACTTCTTCGGCGTCTCGGTGTTCCTGCTGATTTTCTCGGCAATCGTGTTCTTTGCGCCTGAGATGGGCGGCTACTTCCTGGAGTACAACAACTTCATCCCGGCCGATTCGATGAAGACCCCGGCGCACATCGCGCCGACCTGGTACTTCACCCCGTTCTACTCGGTACTGCGCGCCACCACGGCCGACTTCATGTACGTGCTGATGGGCGCCATCGCCCTGTACGTGATCTTCATCTGGCTGAAGTCGCGCCTGGCTTTCCGCACTAAGGTCATCGTGGCCGCGATTGCCTTGCTGCTCATCATCGGCATGCTGCCGCAGGTGCTGGAAGCGAAATTCTGGGGCGTGGTGCTGTTCGGTTCCTCGGTGGTGATCATTGCCCTGCTGCCGTGGCTGGACCATTCGCCGGTGAAGTCGATCCGCTACCGTCCGGACTGGCACAAATGGGTGTATGCGCTGTTCGGCATCTCGTTCGTGGCGCTCGGCTACCTGGGCACCCAGCTGCCGACCCCGGCGTACACCATCATTTCGCAGGTGTGTACCCTGCTGTACTTCAGCTTCTTCCTCCTGATGCCATGGTGGAGCGCCGCCGGCCGGTTCAAGCCGGTGCCGACGCGCCTGACCTTCACGCCGCACTGATTGCCACCGGATAAAGGACAACCATGAACTTCACGAAGAAACTGATCGCGGTCCTGGCCCTGGTGCCGGGGCTGGTTTTCGCGGCCGAGGGCGGCTTCCCGCTCGACCGTGCACCGGAACGCAGCGACATGGCCTCGCTACAAAACGGCGCTAAATTGTTCGTCAACTATTGCCTGAACTGCCACTCGGCGAACGCCATGCGCTACAACCGCCTGCGCGACCTGGGCCTGTCAGACGACCAGATCCGCAACAATCTGTTGTTCTCAGCCGACAAAGTCGGCGAGATGATGACGACGGCGATGCGCCCGGCCGATGCCAAGGCCTGGTTCGGCGCAGTGCCGCCGGATTTGTCGGTAATCGCGCGCGCCAAGGCCTCGCCGGCCGGCAGCGGCGCCGACTACCTGTACACCTACCTGCGCACCTTCTACAAGGACGATGCCCGTCCGACCGGATGGAACAACATGGTGGTGCCGAACGTGGCCATGCCGCATGCGATGTGGCAGCTGCAGGGCATCCGCACGCCGAAAATGGAAGACGCGCCGGACCCGCACGAGGCGGGCAAGACCGTGCACCGGTTCGCCGGCTGGAACCAGGTGGCGCCGGGCACCATGAGCGCTACCGAGTTCGACACCGCGACGGCTGACCTGGTTGCATACCTGAACTGGATGGCTGAGCCAGCGCAAGGAACCCGCAAGAAACTGGGTGTTATCGTGCTGATTTTCCTGTCGATTTTCGCTTTCCTGGCCTGGCGTTTGAACGAGTCGTACTGGAAAGATGTGAAGTAAATTCGTTTTCATTGCCCGCTTGGCTATAATACGGGCAATCATTTTTCGGGGTGAGTCGCTCGGCGCTTCACCCCTTTGTGTCTTAAGGAACGACAAACCATGATGGTTCTCTACTCCGGCACCACGTGCCCGTTCTCCCAACGCTGCCGCCTGGTCCTGTTCGAAAAGGGCATGGACTTCGAGGTGCGCGACGTCGACCTGTTCAACAAACCGGAAGACATCTCGACGATGAACCCGTACGGCCAGGTTCCGATCCTGGTCGAGCGCGAACTGATCCTGTACGAATCGAACATCATCAACGAGTACATCGACGAGCGCTTCCCGCACCCGCAGCTGATGCCGGCCGACCCGCTGATGCGCGCCCGTGCCCGCCTGATGCTGTTCAACTTCGAGAAAGAGCTGTTCGTCCACGTGCATGTCCTGGAAAGCGACCGCAACAAGACGAACGAAAAGGCCCACGACAAGGCACGCGCCGAAATCCGCGACCGCCTGACCACGCTGGCCCCGCTGTTCCTGAAGAACAAGTACATGCTGGGTGACGAGTTCTCGATGCTCGACGTAGCGATCGCACCGCTGCTGTGGCGCCTGGACCACTACGGCATCGAACTGTCGAAGACCGCAGCCCCGCTGATGAAGTACGCCGAGCGCATCTTCTCGCGCCCTGCCTACATCGAAGCGCTGACGCCTTCGGAAAAGGTGATGCGCCGTTAATAGATGGGTAAAAGTTACAGCATAGTGGCGCGCTGCGCCCATATGCTGCAACTTCCTTGAAGCGCCAGCCTGCGACGCCGTTTGGCGAATCGCAGTAGACTGGCGCTTCGCGTATGCGCGCCGGGTATATTTTTCCTGACGCCGTGTCCACGCGTCTCGCGGACAAACTGATTTCATTTGCACATGCCTGACATCTCCACCAAGCCTTATTTGCTGCGCGCCATCTACGAATGGTGCACCGACAGCGGTTTCACGCCTTATCTTGCGGTGAAGGTTGACGCGGCCACCACGGTTCCGATGGAATACGTGCGCAAGGGCGAAATCATCCTCAACATCAGCTATGGCGCCACATCCAGCCTGAAGATGGACAACGACGCGATCCATTTCCGCGCCCGCTTCGCCGGCGTGTCGCGCGAAATCTACGTGCCGGTGCAAAATGTCCTGGCAATCTATGCCAACGAGAATGGCCAGGGCATGGCCTTCGATGTGAGCACCACGGCGGCCGAGATGCCGGAAGCGGACGCATCCGCCCCTGCCCCGGCAACGGCGCCTGCCCTGTCCGCAGTGCCCGACAGCAGCCCGGACACTGCCCCGGAAGCGCCGCCTGCCCCCGACAACGGCGGCGACGAGCCCCCGAAAAAAGGCGGACGCCCAACGCTGACGCGGATTAAATAGCGGTATAATCCCAGCCGTACAGATTACGCCGGCTTAGCTCATTTGGTAGAGCAGTTGATTTGTAATCATCAGGTGGCCAGTTCGAAACCGGCAGCCGGCACCAGTAAAATCAAGCACTTAGCCCAGCCTTCATGGCTGGGCTTTTTGCTATCTGTGCTCTATGTAACCGCCGTGTAACCCATCTGCGAGGAGGATTCATCTGGCGACTAGGATTAACTCAGCAGGCATGTGTAAAGCTACCGGTGGCGAACGGTAAGAAATCCGACGACTTCCTGATGAAACAAGGACTTTCGTAAATCCGCACCACCCTGACTGACTTCTGCTTTCGGCTTATTGCGTTGAAAAAACCAGAGCTAGTGTCGGGCGGAAACGAAAGATCGGTAACTCGACTGTTCAAAACCGCTTCTAGGGCTCGAACGCAGGTTAGTTGGACCGTCGACGTCACCGAAAATTCGCCATAAATGTTGCCGTCCGACTTTTTCAACACAATAGGCTAGAAGCGGACGCTGCGCCGAGCTTGCCAATGGCCATGTATGGCAAGTGAATTTCACCGGAAGTCAACACCGAACGCGACCGCGACTAGAAATAAAGGCAGTGTTCGGCTCAACTCTGCAGGCGAATATACAGACTGGGTAAATAGAAGGTATTCTGCTTATGTGAAGTGTCACAGCACAATACCTACGCCTTCAAATCAGGAGATACTCAATGCCGATGGATTACAAGCAATATCAAGAAGAGGTAACCGCAGACGTCGCAAAAATTATCGCGGATGCGAGTTGTCAGCCGATTTTGTTTATCGGTTCTGGATTTACGAAGCGCTACGCTAAAGGTCCGAACTGGATGGAATTGTTGGAATTACTAGCAAAAAACTGCCCACTGATCGATAAGGATTTTGCTTACTACAAACAAGCTCATGGGAGCGACCTAACAAAAATTGGTACGGTCTTTTCGCAGCTCTATCACGAGTGGGCATGGAACGCAGGCAAGGAGCAATTTCCTCAAGAATACTTTGCCGCAAACACGTCGAGCGACATCTTCATTAAGCATGCGGTCGCCGACATCCTCGCGACGCTCGGCCCTGACGCAACGGGGTCATACGGTTCTCCGGAACTGGATGCCGAAATCACCGCACTGAAAGCCATCAGCGCCCATGCCATCGTCACCACTAACTACGACGAGGTGATCGAGCCGCTATTTCCGGACTATGAGCGGGTCATCAGCCAACAGATTCTGCGTAAGCCCTACCTCGCCATCGGCGAGATTTTCAAAATTCATGGCTGCCGCTCAATGCCTGAGTCCATTGTCATCAATGAGGCTGATTATCAACGCTTCGAGGAGGACCACAAATACCTCAGCGCGAAACTTCTGACATACTTCATTGAGCATCCATTGGTTTTCATCGGCTATCGTGCCAACGATCCAAACATTAAGAAGATTCTGTCCGACGTTGACCGCATGGTCAGGGCTCAAGAATATGAGCTTATCCCAAACATTTATATCCTTGAATGGGATGAGGCCCAGGACGAAACTTCATACCCGCCACGTGACAAGGTTCTAGCGGTTACCCCTGACCGCAATATTCGTATTAAAAGCATCACGGCGAAGTCGTTCGAGTGGGTGTTTAGAGCATTCGGTCAGGCTGGGAATCTTGAAAAGATTGACACCAAGCTGCTGCGAGCTCTGATGGCACGTGCTGTGAATCTGGTCCGCTCCGACATCCCAAAGAAGCAAATCGAGATTAACTTCAAGATGCTGGAACACGCTGTCGAGTCTGGCGAGAACTTTGCCAACCTGTTCGGCGTGACTTCGGTCGGTGACTCATCCAAGATCAATCTCACGCACAGGTATGTGATTACAGAGGTTTACAAATTACTTGGCTTGAAAGGTTGGAAGAACGTTAACGACCTCATCAAGCGGATAGAGGACGAGAAGGGCGTGAATATCAAAGGTTTCGACAACAAGTACCACGTGAACGTAAAGTTCGGCGTGGCGGAGACCAGCAAGTCGCACAAGTACTCCGATGCCTTTGTCGACCTCTTAAAGAAGGTGATCGCCGGCGAGGATTACAAAGTTGACACAGAAGAAATAAAGGTTGCTCCAGTCGCAAACTAAGCTTCTTTTTCAATGTAAGTATTTAATGCCTTAACGGCATGCGGCCTCCTACTCCCAGACATCAAAATTACGCGACGATAAGTGTAACAGAAGCAATATGCGGGATTGTTAAAAACGAGTCGACGCCTCAAGTTCGCCTTGAGCTGCCGACACTGCAGGTCGGTAGAAGAAGATCTGCACGAAGTCATCCAATAGTCTGCTATCAGCCATCATCTGACAGTCCAGCTTCTTAATATTGCCCGCCTGATCAAACGAGGCGCAGCAATTCTTAATATCAATACAGTAGCTACTAATCAGTTTTACAACGCTAATGAAATAGAACGATGTCAAACCTTGCGGTGCATCAAATGGAAGAGCAGATCGATTCTGTCATCTCAGAAGAACAAGACAAAATAATGATCGTACGTGGTGAGCGCGCGTTCAAGTGGATAGTTAGGCTATCTTTATTCGGGCTCACCCTATATTTCGTTCGATTTGGCGTTCCATTTCTCTACGGTATTTGGAACTCAACCGATCGCGAGCAATTTCTGCTTTCTAATCTCAGCGGCCCTGATACTTGGGGTACCTTCGGCGATTTCCTCGGCGGCGTGCTTAATCCGGCCGTCGGGCTCGTGACTGTATATCTTGTCTTGATGAACGTGAGGATGCAAAAAAAGGAGCTAGGGTATGCCCTGCGTGAAATGAAAAATTCTAATGCTGCGCTTGCGAAACAAAACGTCGCGATTGAGCAACAGGGTGTCCAGAATACATTCTTCCAATGGCTGACTACTTACCGCGAGATAATCTCAGGTCTCAAATACACGTTCAGCGAGAATCCGAATGCCGCCGGACTAGAGGTTCTGGAACGCTTGTACAACGATGCGTTTCATACTGGACGAATAGCGCAACGGATAACAAATGCAGGCTTTTCTCAGTTTGCCGATGCTTATGCTAGAAGAGAGCGAATCGACGAGCGCGAAGCAATAGTTGCGATAAATCAGGCAATAATGGCGCAATGGGACTTTGTTCTAAAGTCATATAATTATTTATTGCTACCTTCATTGAAATCGTTGGCTGGACTGATCATCTGGATAAATCGTCAACATCCACAATATATAGACGAACAAAAAAAAAACTGAGTATGTCGATATCATCTCTTCTCATTTATCGCAGGTGGAGATTAAATTCCTACTGCTGTACGCGTATAGTGAAGATCACGGCTTGTTGAAGCTATTAAGAGATTTGGGTCTCTTTCACGAGCTTAGATTTCTGGACGACGCCAATCTAAATTTTCTGTTTAACTTCGGCACGTTTGTCGATCTTGGAGAATGATAATGGGAGAGTTTCATGTCTCTAATGGAAACCTTAAGTGTCTTTGCTGGTGCGCTTACAACTGTGACTATTCTTGCGCCCGATGACTACCAACCCGGAGTTCTTGAAGTCAAAAAACTGCTCCAAACCGGGCCAAAACATGAAATTAGTGCTGAGTTAAACAAGCCCAGCATCTGACTACGCCACTCGGCTCTCCTGTACAGTTACTTCACCAGGACAACTCTTGTCTTGGAGTTTTTCAACACAATAGGTCGGAAGCGGACGTATTGAAAGCTAACGGCTTCGTTTTCAAAGATGCATGCAGACGACTATTCAATGAGAACACGTAAGTTCCAGCAACCAAAGACTCAGCAGGTGAAGGGCCGATAACGTCAGTGTGGCAGCCGGCTCTACAGAACATCGTTGATGCATTCGTTCGTCATGATTACGGCTTTGCCGGCGGGGTTGCTGGAGTTGCTCCGGTATTGCAAAAGACTAGGACGCAGATTCGCGGCGATGTTGCCAATCATATACTTGTGGCTGCACAATGCTGGATGACTTCCTTTCCAGACCTGACAGCTAGATGACGCAAACACTTACCTCGTCGAACGGCGACTGCCCGCTCTGCAAGAGCGGCAACTGGAAAACGCTCGAAGCGCTGGCTCTAAGCGATCGTACCCGCGCCAGTTCAACCACGACCGGCCACCACCTCGGGCATCGCCGCAAGACCGAAGGGTCCGAAACGAGCGAAGCGGCAGTGGCGCACGCGCGGCCGTCGCTTCCTTCCGACTACGACCAGAAGGAGCGCTATCGCAGGGAATGTGCGAACGCGATTGCGGAAGCGGAAGCGCGACTCGCCGAGATTGATGCCGCCTGGCAGCAGCCCAAGGAAATGCTTCCAAGCGTTCTCCGCGGAGGTCCGGATGCGAAGGCGGGGGGCTTCAACCGCAACGCGGGGAATCTTCTGGCGCTTCAGCAGTTCGACGCCGACCTCGCACTATGGAAGGCCACTCGGACCTGCCTGCGTTGCGCTGCAACCTTTGTCGACGCCCGCACCCAAATCCAGCAACCTGCACCGATGCTGTTTCGCTTCGCAGGCCAGGAGCGCCACTGCCCGCACTGCCAGTCGTATTTCTGGAAGGATCCTGCAGCCGTGGCGACGCACCTCGAGCAGAACGCGAGATCCGCCCGGGACCGTGCTCGGCAGCGCTTGCGCGATGCCGAGGAAGCGGAACGAGAAGCTGCGGCCAAGCCGGCCCCGAGCAGCATGTTCCAGCGGCTGGCTGCCTTTCTGACCCCATCCCCGCTGAGTGTCGATGAGGCCCGGGCGGAACTCGCGTCCGCCGAACGGGACTTTCAGCGTGCCATGGAGAAGCCGCGGGCGCTGCGTAGCCGCATCGAAGGCCGGACGGGCATGCGCTGGTGTGCCGGCTGCGAGAAGGTTTACTCGGACGCATTGACAAGCAGCGCCAACGCCTGATTCTAGCCGATATTCGGCAGGCTCAGCATGGCAGAGCGACCGCACCGGGCCGCCCGCCGCGCCGCTGGCTTTAGGGACATCATCCAAATGGTAAGTGCTACATCCTGAGGAAAAATTGAACAAAATATTAAGTCGCCGCGCGGTAGAGATTATCAAGGACAAGCCGCGTATATGGGAGCCTTGGTTGTTCTCGCAAGTATTCGCGGATTTGATCGCGCAGGTGAATGAACAGGAAGACGGGAAGACGTGCTCAACGACAGAGTTCTACTTTAACCTTGCAGAAATCGACAGCCTGACGGCCTTTAGCGCATGGACCAAAGAGCAGGCGCTCGCGCTATCCAGATGTCTTGCCGAATTCAATAAGCGTTACATTGAGCCCCTACGTGCCGCCGTAGGGCCAAAAGGAGCCCCTGGGGACGTTGACGCGATCATCGCAGTGGCAAGCGATCTTTCGGCCGTTTATAGGGACGCGCGCGTTCTGTCGTGCCATATTAACAAATGCACATGGTCATTCTCGGATGACTTTCCTTCGCTATCGAAAGATGCGTTCGAGGCTGTGTATGCTGAAATGCTCAGTTATCTGAAACAAGAAAGCCGGAGACTGCTTGTTCACTTCGAGCAGCTCGGGTTGAAGGCCGTGGACCTGGTCAGCGCAGCATCTGCGAAACTGAAGCGAGGCGACGATCCCGGCCATATCACTGCCTATGAGCTCCACTTTTCATTCCGACCGTTCGACGATACGGGCGTCAACCAACTTATTGCGCTGATCGACCATGTCGTCAGTATTGGGATCGAAACAGGAAGATCAGGATTCATCTACTTGCTAACGAACCGCTCAATGCCTGGCTTAGTGAAGATTGGCCACACTACCCGTGCCTCCGGTGACCGAATCGCGGAGCTTTCCCGGCCCACTGGAGTGCCGACGCCGTTCGAACTGGTATTCGACCAGTTCGTAGCTGATAGTCCACAAGCGGAGCGGCGCATTCATGAATGCCTTGCGGCTTACCGCGTTGCGGCAAACAGAGAGTTTTTCGAGGTGCCTACGAACATTGCGATCAAGGCCATTCTGGCTGCTACCCGGTGACCGCAGTTTGCTCGGAATAAGAGTGCGTACAGCCCCCCAAAGTTTCCCTGAAAGCAACAGCTGCATATACTGAGCCGTACCAACCGTCCGCTATCGGATCAGGGAGATCAGCATCAGTGGTCTCAGTGGTCTTGTCCGGCCGCGCGACTCCCTACCTCGATACACGAGCGGAATCGTTGGGCGCTAATGGCGTAGGCATGCCCGGCGGGAAACGCGCTGGTAAAGGGCCGGTGGATGGCGCAAGACCGGCGGCGTGCATTGCTGAGGCGACAGTCGATGTCATATTTCGCTTTGCCTTTGCCACAATCGTTTGTACCGAGCCGATTTGCACACCGCAGACCTCGCGATTGTCGATTGCCGGTAAGCCGACCGCTACGTTCATTGCGGCCATATCCTGCATGCTGTCACACAGATCGCGCAACTCGAGGATGGTACTGCCGACGACGACCGTGGCGCCAACGGCTGGCAATACCTTTCCAGGCAGCGTTGCCAGCTGACGCGCGACACTGTTCGCGACGCGTGCTTTCAATCTGCCTCCCAATTGCTGGGCCGCCGCAACGCCAGCCAATCGGTGCTTCTCAGCGATGACAAGCTTGGCGCTCGTCGCTCGTTCTCGCGCGATCAGGTTTGCGTTCGCGTTGCGTAGCGCTACCGCATCAATTGTCATCACAGCGACGCTACGTTGCAGCGCATTGATTCTCGCTGTTAGTGCCGCTTCGCGTGTCGCCGCTTCGGCAATTCTAGGATCTTCTTTGCTCTCGACTAGGCTAGATGCAGGACGAAGTCCTGATGGGATTTGCCGAACAGCCCGGTTACGAAATGAATCGTCTGTTAGCACGGTGTAGGTCGTCCATCCTAGGAGCAAGACACCCATACCAAGGGCCCTGAGCAGAGCACGGCCGCGGGAGCGACCGTCCTTACTTTCTGGATCCTCTTGGGGTGCGACGAGCTGAGGTGAAACCATGGCATCCTAATGATGAGGAAAAGCTAGTGTTGCAATCCTAATCACATCCATAGTGATTGTCCATGAGAAATCCACAGCTCTCAGACTTTGTGGCGTTCAGTGCACTGCCCCCTACCTGCCTCCAATACGGAGGTACCGTTTATCCCGCCGACCGCTGGGTTCTACCTGTGAAGGTCTGTTCCGAACGGTCCTGCTAAGTACCCAACCGCGTCACCGATGTAACCGTGCGTTCGCAAGAATCGGATTGTCCTGCAGGTCGAACGCCGTGCGCGCCCAATCCTGCGCCAGCGGACGGCGCGGGTCCTGGATCAACTGTTCTATGCGTTCGACCACGGTCAGAACCCCCTGCTCGCTCGGCATGTGCAGTTGCGACGCCGCATGCATGCTGTCGCGGTCAAGGCTGCAGACGAATACATGACCGTCGTCCAAGCTCCAGTAGAGCAACGGGCACAAGCCTTTATGGTCCCGAGCAGGATAGATCACGAGCCAGCAGTGTCCTTCCTCACTCGGAAAGCGGCGATCCGCTGGATCATCGAGTTGCGTGGCGCGGGCTCCGTTCCCCTGCGGCGGCGATCGCACACCGATTTGCGTTTCGCGCCCTAGCAGATGGTGTTCCTCGATGATCGTCGACTGATACTGGTACAGCTCAGCCATTAGCTGCCCTACCTCCTCAGGCGCCGCCTTAGGCTCGGGAATCCATGCAGGCACCCAAGTGGCGCAGCCGAGGTAGGCGCGCGGCAGGTGCATCAATGCGTCGAGCCAGGCGAACGGTGGCTGAAACAGATAGCGATAGCCGGGATCGGACGGGTCTAGGGTCGTGGCAGGGCCGTCGTAGTGAACGTCCCAGTATGGGTCGGGCAATGATGCATCCGCGGCAACGCCTTCGTGACGATCGAAATACGGCCACCAGGCCGACGCGCAGCCCGTGCGTAGCATCGTCGCCTTGGCCTCGGCCGTCCGCGCAAAGAGCTGCTGCAGGTTCGTGCCCACCAGTACGCGCTCGACCAGCTTGTCGGTCTGTATGACTAGTGCGTCGAGGGTAGCGGCTAAGCGCGCGTGGCGTTCGATTTCGGCTGGGGTCGTCGCAAACGAGGTGCCGGTGAAGATGCGGGTGCAGATCTGGCCGTGGTCCTCGTCGGTGAACTGGCGCAAGGCATCGATGAGGAGGGCGAACTTGCGCGCGTCGGCGCTGAGCCGTTTAACGCGTAACTCCCAGCCGTCTGGATCCCACTTGCCGGGACCGGTCTGCCCGTAGGGTGGGAGCAGATATTCTGTGATGCGCTTGCTCGCATTGGCAGGTTCGTCGTCCAGTCCGGCAGCGCGCATCCATTCGGCGTTGCTGAATCCCGGCCGCGCTCCTGCACGCAACAGGCGGGCAGTCTCGGCATGCAGGCCCAGCGCGATCCGCTCGCGGTCGACCGGGTTGAGCCTCGTCCTAGCATACTCCTGGAGTAGCGCCAGACTCGTTTCGCCTTTGATGCCTGGATGGCGCGCAAGGTGGTCGTTCCAGCTCTTCGTCCAGAACGCGACGGGATCGGCGAGCCTGTCGAGGAACTCGGTCACGCCGGCTCCCGTAGGGTAAGCAGGTCCGCATACAGGGCATCATGACGCCCCTCGTGGTTGGACATGCCCGGACGCGTCAGGCAGCCGCGCGGTGCGATATAGCTATCGATGCGGCGTTCCGGCGCCTCATGCCAGCCGATGTTGAAAGCAGCGAGCTTCGGGAAAAAGCACAGGGAAGAATACGGCAAATGGTCGTGGATCCACCAGGCCATGGTGCGCCAGTCGGTGCCCGCCGCGTAGCGGTCGGCAAACCAGGGCAGCACGACGCAGGCCATGGCGCCGTGTCGACCGTTCGCGTCGGGCATGTCCCAGATATGGCGACCATAATTGCTCGCGGTCGATGCGCAATTAAGACCTTTACTGTTGCCAAATTCGTTGATGGCGCAGGAACGGTAGGCGGACCGAATGGCAATCCTGCCAAAGCGCTCTTGCAGCGGCTCGAGCAGCTCTTCGCACAGTGATTTGCCGACGCGAATGGCCAGCTCAGGGTCGTCGGGCACATTACGCAAGCCGTGCATGGCCGCGATCTCGCTGTACAGGAAATCGCGTAAGTAGAACGAGCGAGAGAGGCGTACGCGTCCGAGTTCCTCGAGCGCTGCGAGCGTTTCCGGCTTCTTCATCATGGGGCAACCCTCAGGTAGTGGAAATCGACTGCATGTTGGTTCGCCTGGTCACGCAGCGCGTCCAACCTTGCCGCCGCCAGCGGTACTTTCCTGTTATCAAGAGCAATCATAACGTAGTCGGGGTGAATGGCCGCGCTGCCCCTTGGCAGATAGCCGCTAGCGTGAAAACGCGCGCGCCACTCGGCCAGTTTGTCAATGTCGGCAGCAATCCCGGTTGCGAATGTCTGTTCGCTAGCGCGGCTGGCGCCACTGCTGCCCTTGATCTCGATAAGCGCTTGCAGGTTGCCGATTTTGATGCCGTCGTTGGATCGCTTGCGGTCTCCTCCCCGATACAGGTTGAACCGCCCTGCGACCCGTTCTCCGAAGAGGCAGATGTCCGGACGCTTTTGCATGCGGCTGGTGCCCTTCGCGCAGCGGAAGTAGGTCTCGAGCGAGATTTGGTTTGTGCCCAAGCCCGACTGCTGCAGCGCGTGATAGAGCATGCCAGCTGCCGTGTCCTCTGTGAAGCTTGCCTGGTGTAGCTGGAGTGCCAAGCGCGGCAGAGAGTCTTGCCAGCGCCCGTCTTTGCGACTTAGGGAAGGAGCGGGGACCAGTGGAACTTGAACTTGGCCAGCGCCCGCGCCCGCGCGCGCGACGGTGCACCAGCTCTGTCCCTGGGCATGGTAGGCGAAGTGAATACCGCGCCGCGTGCACTGGGCGGCTATGCGGCGCTGCGCTGCGCTAGAGAGGGCAATGCCGAGTTCGGCCATGTCGGTACAGACGAACCAGCACTCGATCCCGCGGCGGGCCAGCGGCGCCAGTTTGTCGAGGTCGCTGCAATAGCCGTCCGCATCGATCTCGTCACACAAGGCGTTGCGCGCATTGTAGGCGCCACCCTTGAATTCGAACGCCGCGGTGACGTGTTCGCTTGTGGTCCATGTGTCGGCGCATCGCGTTGCCGACAGGACCAGGTCAATGCGCTTACCGTCGATCCGGTGCTCGCGCTCGATACAAACGTTTGGTACTCCGTCGATGAGTAACTGGTGCATGAAGTTAGCATGCAGTGTCGCTTCATGTCCGCACACTGTCGACACATCAGAGAAGAAATTGGCAAAGAGGCTGTTCATCGTTTGGACTCCTATAGGGAAGCGCGCCTGTTGGAGCCGCGCTATTACGGTTGAGTTGGGTCCACTTTAAGCACGATGGGCGGCACGTTCCACCAGGGAAAATTTGCTGGACGAGCTCGCAATTCCCCGGTGGACATCCTTCCCAACACATAGGATCGCTCACGAAACGGGGTCGTGACACAGGGCACTTTCGTATCAGTAGCATCCTTCGACATCTTCAACCAGACGGACAAGGTAGTCAGTTCATTACGACCTAATTATGATTTTTTACTGGTAAAGGACATAAACGGTTGACATCACCATCAATGTGCGCGACACTGAGTACGTAATATGAACTTTTACAGGAAAAAATCACAAATGGCTACGAACTACGACCGCGACGATCTCTTCAAGGATTTCTTCTACTCAACGCAGGAGGCAATATCTGCGCTGGAAAGCCTTTTTGGCATCCAGGGAGTGTACGAACAAGTACTCGGCCCAAGTGCTACCACCGAACAGCAGCAGGCGTTGTTGGCTTCGCCTGCTTGGGCCACCCTGTGTCGACTGCACGATTACGCGCTGCTTGGCCGTCTGGGCGGCCGGGAGCCTCGAGACATCGTGATCGACGGCGCCGGCGTGCTGGCGCTGGTCACGACGGAAAACCATCGTCCAGAAGAACGTTGGCAACGTATCGTGGCGATGGCCGACGCTCGCTCTGGGCTCGATGAGGGAGAGGCGATCGAGCTCGGTCGCGTCGCATTGCTGGCGCATGTCGACGTGCGTACCGTGCGCAACGCGGTGAGCAACGGCGAAATGCTGGCGACGAAGGAAGGCGGATTGCAGTTCATCGACAACGCATCGGCACGGCGCTGGCTGGCCGGGCGCCGCGGTTTCAAGCCGACGGAGGTTGACGGCAACACGTGGGCGCTGGAGATGGGTGGTGTCGATACGCCAGCACAGTTCGCTGCCCTATTGACGCGTCAGCGCAAGCAGGTTCGTATGAATACGAAGGATTCGAAGCTGGTGCCATTGCACCCGGCGGTGACGGTGGCAACCCTGACCCAGCTGGAGGCGGGCGTGTTCTCGTTGCCGCTCGACGCCGTGTTCCCGCTGGCCGATTTTTATCAGTTGCCCCGTCAGGAGTTTTTGGCATGCGTGATGCGTGTATTTTTCCGGGCTGAGCTCGATGCGATCGTGGGCGCACCCAGCAGTGCGATGGCGCCATGAACGCCCTCCCCTTGACGCACCACGCCCGCAAGCGTAGCCAACAAAGGGGCATCAGTAGCTTGCAGATCCAACTGATCAGCACCTTTGGCGAGGACCATTACCAAAGTGGCGGCTGTACGCTCAGCTATATCCCACGAAAGCGCTTGCAGCAATTGCGCGAGGCGATCGACCGGCTCGAAGCGGTGGCGCTCGTCAAAACGCCTCAGGAGGCGGTGGCGACCGTCATGCACCTCGGGCGGCGGGTGGCCCATACGAACTACAACAGCTGACGGTTCCGTCATTTCAAAAGGCCGAGATCACCTATGACATCCATAAACGCATTGCCTGCCCATGGCAGGGTTACCTGCAACGCTTGTTTCGCCGGCTGCGTCAATATCGAATTCGACCGTACTCAGCGCGTCGAGGACAGCTGGCGCATTACCTCCAATCCTCTCGCCTGGGGCAGCACCGACCCGGAAATCATCGTGCTGGGCTTTTCCAAGGGGCCGACCCAAGCCGGTGCGCTTGCCATAGCTTCACATGACGAGGTCGCGTACCGCGGTGGCCGCAAACAGCTTGGCAGGATCCTGCGTCACGTGGGGCTGCTACCCGGCGTCGGCGACGACGATTTGGCGAGTGCGGTCTCGAGCCTGATTGCCGACCAAAACGGACGCTTCCATTTCGGCTCCTTGGTTCGATGCACAGTCGAGCAGCGCAAGGCCGGCGGCTGGACAGGGACAGGCGGGGGCGTCCTCAATAAGTTCGTCACCACGCCATTCGGTCGGCAGATCGCACACAATTGCATCGACCGCTTCCTGCGCAACGCGAGCGCACACACCAAACTGGTGGTGATGTTCGGCATGGGCAACAGGCTGAATTACGTGAGCGAATGTCTGGCACTGTTCCGCCGGAGCCTTGGCGGGACTTGGCAGCCGCTGAACGAGGTCGCCTATACCAACGGTAAACTAATCGTCGTCCACGTAGAACACTTCAAATCGCAAGGACCACTACTGGGGCAATGGCTAGGCGAAAAGCACCACCCGCGGGAACGCTGGGGGCGCATGGCGCAAGATGCCGTCCGACAGGCATTGATGCCGTAGAACGTAGATCGCACGGCATTAACCTGTAAAGCAAGGCCGTTAGCGTTGCACCACCTGACGCGGAATGTGCACCAATCGTCACGTAATCGGGGCGAATCTCCACCAATGCCTACGCAATGCGCTCGGCCATGTACGAAGTCAATTATCTGGCTGTTGTGGCTGCCAAAGAGAAGGTCACCTTCCCAGTGGCCCGGTACTGCTCAATCCTCAGCAGTGGCAGGACGTTCGCTGATCGATACTGTCTCATTAATCCTAACGTGGTCGTCGGTCTTTTGTGTGTGATGGCGAGAGCGGTGCATGTTTCGGCTGCGCCGCAAGTGCTCGAGCAATTCCTTTTTTAAAGCGCCTCGAGCCTAGATATAAAGGCTACGGTAGATCGTTTCGTGCGACACGTGCAAATCCTCGTTACCCGTGTATGCCTGCTTTAGCCAGCGATCTGCTCCGGCGACCATTGAAACTGCAGTTTGCCAGCGACAATGTCGGACAGCTTTCGATTCACACGAGCTTACACGGCTTGGGACGCCGCGCCCGATCCCAGGCACGCTGATCAGCTTTGGGTTGCCCGGTAGCTCTCCAGGCCACCATTTCGTCTGACCTCTCGACTGACTGTAGAGGGTGCGCGTCCGAGAGCGGCGGCAATGGAGCGAATCGATTGGCCAGCCACCATTACACGCGATATTTCTTCGCGCTCAGCGAGCGTTAGCGCCAGTCGAGAACGGCATCTTTGGGCTGGACGGATACCCCCCTGTTTCCGCGAGAATCCGGATAACAGACGAGTGATTTCGGTCGAACAACTGGGCGATCTTTTGCAGCGAATCGCCTTGGCGCCATCGCTCCCACATTAGCGCCTTTTGACTGTCTGTTTAGTAAATTTGAGGTCGCTTTCCATATAAACACTCCTCCATAAAGCTCATAAGGCTTAGAGTGTTGCGTTCACTAGTTGAATCCACGCCAAAAGCGGACGTGGTGAATACGTTAAGAATGACCGACATGAAGCGCGCAGGTATTCCTTCCTGCCATGGGCACGACCAACGGCCGGCACCCCTGCGGATTCAAGCTTTCTGCGTCGATCAGATGGTTCAGTGGAAGCAGGAGGACGTCGCAGAGTTGCACGGAATGGTTTATACATCTGCCCGGTATTTCAGCCACGATGACTGCTCATGCTGTGCGCTTGGAGCAAACCCGTAGTGGTCTAGGCTGGCCAGGAAGCGCAAAGCCATCGCCGCCGTCTGAACCGCCTCGGTTCGTAGTTCGCCTTCCTGCACCTTGTGCGGCTCATAGATGCTCTGCAGCACGGCCTTTGTCAGTTCACCGAACTCTTCTCCCAAAATGGCGACGGCGTGGAGCGGGTCGGTCGGCCAAGTCGGGAACTTGCGTGTCGCCCGCCAAACCTCGTCCATGACAGGCTGCCAGTCACCGGGCAATCCGGGTGCGCGGGTACGAGCAGGTGTGCTATGTTTCAGGGACCGGATCGCAGATGCGGTTTCTTCGTGATCAAGCTCCGATCGCTGTCGCACACCAGCGCCGCTTCCTCGAGGGCTGTGTTCCTGGCCTGCTGCAGGGCCAGCCGAAGCACGGTGTTCTGTTCTTTTAGCTGCGCAATCTCTTCCATGTCTTTATTGCTCTGGTGGAATTGTGGAATTACGGGGCATCTGACGTCAAGCCATTTCCGGTGTAGTCGCGGTGGTACGTCTGCCAGAATGCGACAGCTGCCCGCTTAGCCGGAATACATTGGTTTCAGGGGACGATCTAGAAGTTACCCTTTGATTATCAGGAAAACACAGGGATATGGCTGGCAGCACTCTTTCAGGAGCCGGGGCAGCTACAGCTGATGCAGGGTGTAGCTCTGGACATCAAGGGCACCCAGACGAAGCAGTTCGCTGCGGATGACAGTATCAGCCGGATCGGAAAGCCAGACAGAAACTTCTTGGTCACCACCTTCGGCATGAATCCAAGCGTCGACCCTGTGCGTGAAGCCACGTGCCTTGTATTTTCTGTCCAGCTGCGCCAGCTTCTTCTGTTCGGCTGCCTGCGCCTTCGCAAGTTCCTTGTCAAACATGGCGAGAGCGCATTGCTCGCACTTTCCGTCCCGATGCTTCACTGTCGAGGCCGGGTCAAACGCAGGGTTATGACATCCGCGCGACCTACACTTGACGATCCCGACGCTGTCGAGCAGGCGAGTGACGTCCGCTTCGGTGGCATCGCTGAAACGTACGCTGTCGTCGATTACGATCGTAAGACCGCCTCCCACAAGCTTTACCGAAATCTGAAAAGGCAAGTCGTAGAGCCACACGCATGGCGATACTGACGCACTCAGTTTTGCATTGAGCGGGCCTTCGCGGGTGCGGACATAGTTCTTCAGCGAGTTATCCGGCTTCTGCTGCCGCAACCCATCCTGAAACTGGTTGATCCATTCGTTCTTGTCCATTGATCCGCCGATGCTCTGCAGCATACCCGCTACGTGCACCGTGCACGAGCGCATACCTCGATTCGAATCATAACATTCAACTACAGCAAGCTTTGCAATGATCGGGTAATCATGCATGAGTGAAAAGGCATCTTTTGGAAGTTGAACCTGCTCGATGTATGTTCGACCGCTTGCGAAGGACACTGCTGAAGTGATATTGGCTTAATGGTTTATTGCTCTCGTCGATTGGGTCTGCCGTGTTGATGGACTGGATGGCGTACTGCAGAGACGCGCAGCCCGCCCTTATGCCAGAGACATGGACCAGTGGGTGAGGATCGCCGGGGGCTATCGTCCCAAGTCCCGACCTGTAGCTGCAATGTATTTGCGGATTAGCGGTTAGAGGAGAATCCCATGTCCGGCATGATTGCTATAAGGGGAAGCGTGGGAAACATGAGTGATCTGGACAGGTGCAGGACTGACGATGGATCCGGCTGGCTGGCAGTAAGCTAGCCACCGGTCCACCGGCAGCTCAAAGCCCGACCTGACTGCCTTCACGAATAGACGTACCTTTCCGGCCGCCGGATCGCGGCTCCCTCATACTCACACGACACTTCCCAATGTCGAGTTCGTTCAGAGCCGGTGACGGGTCGCCAAGCGTCCGCCCTTAAGCATGGCATTGGCGTCGCCGCCTAGCTGAATCTGTCCCCGGATGGCAGGCTGATCGGCTCTTTCAGATACTCCCGGAAGAGCGGTCTGCGCCCCTTTATGCAGCCTGCTTGCCCTGCCGCTCTTGCGTCTCGTGAACTATCCTCTTCCCTTGGACAACGCGTTCCCTCATCAGCCGGGCTACTGCCGCAAACACAGGCACAACGACCGAGTTGCCAAACTGTCTGTACGCTTGGGTATCGGACACCGGAATACGGAATTCGGACTGTCCCGGTGCGTCGTAACCCATCAGGCGTGCGCACTCCCGGGGCGTCAGACGGCGCGGACGGTTTTTCATGTTGTCCTCGTGGTTAAGACCTAATGCCGGGTCAAATCCACGGTCTACAAGAATCTCCGAGCCATCCTTGTGGTAGCGCGCCGAGAGCGTCCGGGTAGTGCTGCTCTCCCGCACGAGGCCGTAACCGAAGCCGTTCCCCTTTTCCTTGTGCTTGAGCGAGTAGTTAAAGAGGTACTCCCACAGCTTCGGCGTCAGGGTATACAGTGGATCTACTTCACGGTCGAGAATATCGCCAAGCTTCGGTTTCGTGTCCGGATATTCGCGGGAGATATCTCTGAGGGTAAACCCATCGTGCACGGCGAGATCCCTGCGGAATCCGACTAGCACAATCCGTTCACGATGCTGAGGCACGAAGTGGGCGCCATCAATAATTTTCGGATCTGGCGAGCCGTGGGCATCGGCGTCGGCAACCCAGTATCCGAGCTCGTTAAGGGCTGCCATGATGACGCTGAAGGTCTTGCCCTTGTCATGACTCTTGAGATTCTTGACGTTTTCGAGAACGAAGGCTACCGGCCGCTTTGCGGCAATGATCCTAGCCACGTCAAAGAAGAGCGTTCCTTGGGTATCACATTCGAACCCATGTTTACGGCCAAGGGAATTCTTCTTGGACACGCCTGCAATCGAGAACGGCTGGCAAGGAAACCCGGCAAGCAGCACGTCGTGATCCGGCACTGTTGCATCGATATGGCGGTACGCCGCTTCTTCGGAGACGTCCTCCCTAGTGCTGAGCGTCACTTCCCTGATATCCTGGTTGAACGTGTGAACATTCTCGTCCGAATAATGGTTTGCCTTGTAGGTACGTACGGCGAAGGGATTCCATTCGCTTGTGAACACGCAGCGTCCACCTGCCTGTTCAAAACCCTTTCGAATTCCGCCGATGCCGGCAAACAGGTCGATGAAATCAAAGTCGTATTTTTTGTCCGGAGGCGGTGCTACGGGCAGCAACAGCTGCAGCTGCCTGTACTCCGCATCGCTAAACTGGAGTGCCTGCTTCCCCCCGGCACAACGTTTCAGCAGCTCGCGTGTCCATACACCGGGAGAAACCTGATTCAGGTGTTCTGCAATGGACTTCGGCTCGTAGCTCTCCAGTGCCTTTTTGAGAAGGCGCAGGTTGTCGCTTTCGGGTGACGTGGTGTTCATTTCGGACATGTGAAGACTCAGTTCCTGGCAGGTGCCAGCCTCATCCCATATGGGTGGACGGAAAGCTCAACATTATACTGGATGTTAACACAGCTTCCGCCATTAAAATTACCGGTTCCTGGTGAAGCAAGAGGACACAGGCATGGCCAACGATGCGAGCAGACCGTACGAGAAGTGCATGGAAGCCACCCTAGGTAATGGCGTCAGGCAGCGCCAGACTGTGGGCTGAAAAACTTGCGACGTTCTGCAGGACTGGTCCTGCCAGCCTGCCCTTGCCTAGGTCACAGGCACTCGGACCACTACCCGCTGGGCCATTATTCCCGCCGCCGTCATTATGCGCCGCTCCACCCGGTGCCGGCACGCATCAGCATGCTGCGGAGCGGCCGCCATCCCCCCGCATGGCGATCGTATATGTCCGGACGCTACCACAATCCCAGCCTGTAGCGCTCTTGGTCGCCGACTGCCTCTTCCGATGTATTGGCCGCCCAAAGACAGGAGCCCGCGTTGCGATTCCGCGAATGAAGACAGCCCATGTGCGCACCGTCTGCAACCAGATGTGTCGCATGTCATATCAACAGACCGTCCTAAGTGACCGAAGTGCGTGCCTGCACTTTCCGCAGCCAGACATGTATCTCTTCCGAACAACGATCACAAGGCAGTTTTTCCACGAATAAAGATATTTATTGATATGAAATAAGGAACAAATTATTATTAAAAGAAACAAAACTCCGGCAATTTTCTCAGGGCAGCGTTCGCGAACCCGCCCGTGTTAAACCGGTACAACTTGTATAGCTCACCTCACGTCTCCGCAGTCGATACAAGCAGAAATGCCGGGCGCCGGGCAATACGTGCGGCAGGCTACCGGTACGACATTTCAACTATTTTTACCAAGCGGGAACAGGTTTGACTGAATTTCTGGAGGTGCTTCCCGATCCGGTAAGCCTTATCGAATCAATGCGCGCCATCGGCTATACACCCGAAACTGCGCTTGCAGATCTCATCGATAACAGCATTTCGGCCAAGGCGTCGGCGGTGCATATCGAATACGACGCAACGGGCGAACCTTTTGTCGCGCTGCTGGACAACGGCCATGGCATGGACGCTGCGGAACTGACGAACGCGATGCGCCACGGCAGCCGTAATCCGACCGATACGCGCAGTGCGCAGGACCTAGGCCGGTTCGGACTGGGACTGAAAACTGCATCTTTGTCCCAGTGCCGCTGTCTGACGGTGATCAGCAAACAGGGCGACCAAATTCATGCCCGCTGCTGGGATCTGGACGTCGTTCAGGCAGAAAACCGCTGGGTTGTCGTGGTTCCCTCGGCTCGGGACCGGGAAAAGCTACCGTTATACGATGACCTCATGGCGCTGGAGAGCGGGACACTTGTGGTCTGGCAGTCGCTGGACCGCCTGATGTCAGGCTCATCCCGTCCGGCCGATGAAATGACGGTCCGGATGGGAAACCTCCACCACCATCTCTCGTCGGTGTTTCACCGTTATACGCGTCGCGAAGGCAACCTGCCCCCTGTCGACATTACCGTCAACGGACTTAGGCTCAAGTCACTCGACCCATTCCTCAAGGACAACCGGTTTACCCAGCCGCTCGAAGGCCAGCCGATACGCGTTGGCGGAGAGCTAATTACCGTCCAGCCTTACGTACTCCCGCACATGAGCCATCTCAGCATGGACGAAGCCGAGACTGCGGGCGGCCGGGACGGGCTGCGAAGCAGCCAGGGATTTTATGTCTACCGCAACCGCCGGCTGGTGATTTCGGGCACCTGGTTCCGCCTTGTGCCGAAAGAGGAATTTTACAAGCTTACACGGGTTCAGGTGGACATTCCGAATTCACTTGATCACCTCTGGTCGCTGGACATTAAGAAATCGGTAGCCTATCCGCCCGCCGTTATCCGTGACCGCCTGCGCGAACTGATCCCGCATTTTGCGCGCACCAGCCACAGCACCATCACCTATCCGGGCCGCAAACAGAAGCAGCGGGCAGGTTTCGTTCCCCTGTGGGAGCGGATTGAGCCTACCAGAGGCAGCTTCCGCTATCAGCTTAATCCGGACCACCCGGTCATCCGCCAGTTGTCCGACGGGCTCGATACTGCTGCACAGAAGGCGCTGCAGCAGCTTCTCGAACTCGTCTCTACGGCACTTCCGTTCGAAGCGATCTACTCCGACATGTGCGGCGACCGCCGTCCAGCAGAACCACCCGACCGGCAGACGGAACTCGTCGCGCTTGCAGCAAGAATCATGCAGATAACCCGACTGCCGCTCGGAACGGTTCTATCGCTTGACCCGGTGGCACAGTTTCCGCAGTACCACGAACAGATTCAAAAGGAACTTGGCTGATGAACGGCTATTCGATGGACCATGTAGGCATGGCAATGAGCATCATTAACGGCCGCCCGCTGACGGACACCCTTCTCGAGCAGGTGCTCGTCATGCTTTCAGGGCTGGATGCAGCGCTTGGCCACGAAGACCTACAGCGTGTACGCAAAAAACTCGAATCCACCATCGGCATCCGCATGACGGTCGGTGAGGTTGTGCGTGACAGCAGCTTTGCGCCATGGGTGTCGGACGCCAAAGGAAGCACGGTTTGGCATTACTGGGACAGCTATACCAGACTGCTTGCCAAACAGGGATGGAGCCCCACGGTCATGCGTGTTCTGGACGAGGACACCGACAACATCCTGACAGAATGCGGCAATCCCGCATGGAAGGGTTCCTGGGCTCTGCGCGGTCTCGTCATGGGAGATGTCCAGTCCGGTAAGACGGCCAGCTACAGCGGACTGATCGCCAAGGCTGCGGATGCCGGCTACCGGGTTATCGTACTGCTAACCGGCGTGATCGAGGATCTGCGCCGCCAGACCCAAGAACGCCTTGATCTCGGCTTTGTTGGCCGCGACAGCCGCGACGTGTTTGGAGACAGCCGCACTGCCACGCCCATTGGTGCGGGAATTTACAGAAACAGGTCGGCAAATGTTCTTACCTCGGTCAACTTCGATTTTCTGACCAATAACGCGAGGATTCTGGGCGGGATCCCACTCGCCAACATCAACGAACCGCTGCTGTTCGTGATGAAGAAAAATAAGTCACCGCTGGAAAACCTGAAAAGCTGGCTGCAGGCACAGCTGGAGCTAACAGGCTACGAGAAACATGAACTCCCGCTGCTCGTGATCGACGACGAGGCGGACAACGCGTCCGTCAACGTTCGTAAAGAAGGCCAGGAACCTGCGACGATCAACGGTCTCATCCGCGACATCATCGGAAAGTTCTCGCGCTCGTCATATGTCGCCTACACTGCGACGCCCTTTGCGAACGTGTTCATCAATCCGGACAACGAAACCGACCTGTTCCCGTCGAACTTCATCTACAGCCTCAACACGCCATCACATTACATTGGTGCTTCTAGCATTTTCCTTGAAGATGGGAAGCACCATGGCCAGCTGCGCGACATTGACGACGCTGAAAACAGCTTCCCCTACATCCACAAAAAGGACTATCCGGTCAATGACCTGCCAGAAAGCCTCAGGGATGCGATTCGGGTTTTCCTGCTGAGCTGCGCGATCCGCGACATCAGGGGTGAAGAGCTGCGTCACCGTTCGATGCTTGTCAATGTCAGCCGCTTCACGGATGTGCAGGGCCGCGTGTCCGAAAAAATCCGTGGGTTCCTGTATGGGCTGCAGCAGGAGATCCACCAGTACCTTGCCGGCGCATCGTGGCGTAAGCATCCTGCTCTCGCCCGCCTTCAGGCGGTGTGGGAAGAGGAGTTCGCTGATACCGAAGTCAGCTGGGAACAGGTCCGTAAAAAACTGCACGAGGCTATTGCATCGGTAAAGGTTGTAACCATCAACCAGAAGTCGGCGCCGGAGGAAAAGCTCGACTATTCCACCTACCAGAACACCGCGAAGGGGCGCCGTGTCATCGCCGTGGGCGGCCTGACGCTGTCCCGCGGCCTGACGCTGGAAGGACTCTGTGTCAGCTATTTTTACCGCAATTCCAAAGCCTATGACACGCTGCTGCAGATGGGCCGCTGGTTCGGCTACCGCCAGGGCTATGACGACGTGTTCCGCATCTGGATGGACGCCGACGCCCAGGACTGGTACGCACACATCGCCGGTGCGGTAGCAGAACTGCGCAGGGATTTCCGGCGCATGAGCGCCAACCGCCTGCCGCCATCGCAGTTCGGCATCCGCGTAAAAGCCCACCCGGACACACTGATCGTTACCGCCCAGAACAAGATGAGGAGCGGCCAGAACGTCGTCCATTCGGTTTCCTTCAACGCGTTTGGAACGGAGACAGCGTTTATTCCGCGCTCAATAGCGCTTAATGCCCAGAATATCCAGCGGATCGAAGCCTTCATGCGGGCGGAGGGGCCGGCCACGCTGACGGGCAACCGCTATGTCTGGACCGGGATCGACAAAAACCGCATTGCCACCCTGCTTGCGGAACTCAACGTCAGCATCATGAACATGCAGTTCGTTCCTGATCAGGAGGACGGTACGCGACCACTCGTCCGTTTCATCCGTAACAACGGTTACGACAGGCTGAAGGAGTGGGATGTCTGTATACCGCAGGGCTTGGGGGATCCCGTACCCGATTTGAACGTGCCGCTCATGAATGGCCTGTCCGGAAGCATCCGCAGCCGCGAGCGGCAGTTCGAGAAAACGGCAAAAGGGGTTGCCTACCTGAAGCTCAACAAGCAGCGCGTTGGCGACACCAGTGACGAACGCATGCTGATGACGGATGAGCAGATCAAAAAGGCCGAGGCTGACTGGGAGCGCGAGAGCGAGAAGGAGCAAAGAGGCGCCACCGTGTCGGGAAACTGGTATCGCAGATACCGTTCGCGTCCGCTTCTCACCATCCACTTCATCCAAGCAAAGGACCCAACCGGCAAGCACCCCGAAAGGATCATGCCTGCCAGTGAAATCGGAACGGCCCCAATGGTTGCGCTCAGCCTCAGTTTTCCGAATTTCGATGATTCGGGCGACGGGGAGAAGGTCGTCTATCGGCTGAACCGGGTGGCACTGCGTGACCTCTTCGGTGAAGAGGAAGGAGACGCGGATGACACGGATTGAACAGCTCTGGCTCGAAATACGGCGCGATATGGCCGGGGAGCAGCTCGCCGGGAGCAGCTGGACGCTGGTACGTGTGGACCCGCGGCACCCGTTCAATATCTACGCCGGCGTGGACGGCAACGGATCCGCCATGCTGGCCATCGGCGTCAGCAGCCGTCCGCTTGCAATTGACGCCGATACTGGCGCACTCGGCTATGTCCGGATCCAGCGCGCAGGCGGCGACTGGGTGATGGGACTACGGCTCGAAGGATCGGGACTCGAGGCCGTGTTCGGCCGGCTCTGCCAAGACCTTGTGGATACGGCAGCAGGGGTCGCCACCGAAACGGCCCTCGTCGCGCTGTTCAGGGACCGCCTGCTGCTGTGGAAGCGGCTGTTCCGCGATGGCGGGTCCGGACTGCTGCAGAAATTTCAGATCAAAGGACTGATCGCGGAGATGCTTGCACTGGAAGAGTTCATAAGCGCGAATGCCGCCGATCCCCTGCAGCCCCTGGCCGCGTGGACCGGGCCAAGCGGCACCAGTCAGGACTTCGTGTTTGCCGGCTACGCTGTCGAGGTAAAGGCGGTGTCGCCAGACGCGGAAGCTGTCGGCATCTCGTCCGCGAAACAGCTTGATGCGCCGGTCCCCCTTTCGCTCCGGGTTTGCGTGCTCCGCGAAGCGTCGCCCTCCGAAAAGGGGGCGCTCACGCTGCCGCTGCTGGTAACCCGGATTGAACAGCTGCTTGCCGATTCTGCTGGTGCCACCACCGCATACCGCGACAGGCTTCTCGAGGCCGGCTACGTCGAGCACGATCATTACCGCAATACCGCATTTACGCCGATGGAAACCAGGCACTATGCCGTAGGCGACGGGTTTCCACGCCTTGTTCCCGCAACGCTTCCAGCCGGAATCCCGGACGTCACTTACAGCATTCTGTTCTCCTCAATTACCTCTTTCCTGAACCCGCCGAATTCTCATGCAGCCTGAAGACTTTTTGAACGAACTGGGCCAGCTCGTGGCCCGACGCAGCCGCGCAACGGAACTGGTGGATACCCTTGCGTTCGTTAACGAAGTAGCCGAACGGCTTGAAGAGGACCCCGTCTTCGGCGAATTCGAGCAGATCGAATATCAGGGCACCGGGGCGAAAAACCGGGGACTCAAACTGCACGGATTTACCCGATTTGACGAGTCGGACGGTAGCATCGGACTTGTCATTGGCAGGTGGGAAGAGCTGCAGGCGCCCACGACGCTCAACACGGCTATGGCGGACCAGCTGTCTGGATGGATGGAGAATTTTGTCCGTGAAGCGGTCGAGAACAGCCTGCATCAATACATTGCGGAAGCGAACCCTGCCTATGAACTGGCGCTGCAGCTACACAACGATGTTCATAAAATTAACCGGATCCGGCTGCACGTATTTACCAACCTCACCCTCAGCAGCCGGTTCAGGGAGGAGCTGCACGGTACCATTGCCGGCATCCCGGTCGAGCGTCATATTTGGGACCTGAAGCGTCTTGCAGCGCTGTATGAATCGAGCCGTGAACGCGAGGCGGTCCACATTAATTTCGCCGAATCCGGTGCCGCCCCGATTCCCTGTCTCGTGGCAGCACGTACCGACGATCTATGCTCCTATCTCTGTGTGGTCCCGGGAGACCAGCTGGCCGATCTGTTCGAGCGGTATGGCAGCCGTCTTCTCGAAGGCAATGTACGTTCTTTCCTCGGGATGAAAGGCGGGGTTAACAAGGGTATCCGCACCACGATCCAAGATGCACCAGGTCTTTTTTTTGCGTACAACAACGGGATCGCTGCAACGGCGTCCGATGTGACGGTCGAGTCCAGAAGTGGACAGCTCGTCATTACGGGCCTGACCGACCTGCAGATCGTCAACGGAGGGCAAACGACCGCAAGCATCCTGAACGCCCGCAAGAAGGACAGGCTCAGCCTTGCAGGCGTATCGGTCCAGATGAAGCTGACGCGGGTTCTGCCAGCCCGGGCGCAGGAGCTGATCCCAAGTATCGCGGAATATGCCAACACGCAGAACAAGGTTGCG
Organism: Massilia sp. BAP21; assembly: GCF_057801335.1. Classification (NCBI taxonomy): domain Bacteria; kingdom Pseudomonadati; phylum Pseudomonadota; class Betaproteobacteria; order Burkholderiales; family Oxalobacteraceae; genus Massilia; species Massilia sp. BAP21. The sequence goes on along the minus strand of NZ_CM173596.1, from coordinate 2,203,928 downwards.
GCGGCCGACTTTTTTGCGAATCACCCGTTCCACCGCAAAATGGAAGAAATTTCACGCCGTCTGCTCACGCCGGCAAAGGCCGGCCAACGAATCCAGAGCAAATGGTTTTACGAGCGCTCACGCGGTCAGTACCAGAACGAGCGCCTGTATCTCGCGCCGTCGGCAAAAACCGCGTTCGAAAGCCAGTATCCGCCAGACCAGCTTGTCAGCAAAACGGACCTCGCCAAGTATGCGCACACGCTGGAAGGAAAACCTCACTGGGTCAGTTTGGGGGCACAGAAGAATTTTTCGAAATTCGCGTCGAGATTTTCCAGCAAAAGCGCCGACGTAACCGAAGCGGAGAACTGGGAAAAGCTCAGTCCCGACTATGGCGATGACTATTTCCGGTCCATGGTGGCTATAGCGCTGGTATGGCGACGAATGGAGAACATTGTTGATGCCGCGCGCAGCTCATGGTACGAAGGCGGATACCGTATCAACATCGTGACCTATACGGTTGCAAAGCTCTTCCATGACATCCGCAAAGCCGGCGGAGAGGTCGACCTCGACCGCATCTGGAACAGCCAGGGCGCCGGCTTGGACGTGGCGGAGCGCCTGGAACAGCTAGCGCCCAGCGTACAGCAGTCGCTGCTGCTCCCTCCGTCCGGGGTCAAAAACGTGGGCGAATGGTGCAAACGGGAAGAGTGCTGGCAAAGCATCGCGGCCCTCGACATTCCCTGGACGGCCGACCTGCGCCGTATTGCGATTCCGAAAAGCGACCACGCGGCGAAGAGGACCGACAGCAGAAAACAGGGACAGGTCGATGACAGCATCGAACTCCAGCGAAAAATGCTGGACCTCACTAGCACCGGCTACTGGACAGCGTTGCATGCATGGTCACGGAAGGTCAGCCACCTTACGCCAGCCGAGCTCGAACTGGTTTCGAAGGCGAGCACGTTACAGGGATTCCTCAGGACGCAGCCGAAAGACCACAGGAAGCTGGCCCTTATCTGCAGGTCAGCAGAGGACGAGGGATTCCGGCACCAAGCACGCTAGGCGCACAATCGCCGGTTCATCCGCCAGCGGCCACTCCTTCGGATCGCATGACGCAGACCACGGAGATGGTAGGGTCAGGACACTGCAGCCGGCGCTGGTTGAGCAGTACTAAAGGGGCCGCGCAGTTCGATCAAGCGGGCGTCACCGCGCAGCCATTCTGCGAGCGCGTCGACCGCGCCGGGAATGTCTCGGTGACGTCCGCGCAGTGCGCATTCCCAGACCGTTCCCACACGCCATCCCGCGTCCAGCAGGGCCTGTTTTACGCGGGCATCATTGCTGCGGTTCCCGGCAATTTTGCCGGCCCAGAAGTCGGTGCGCGTTCCAGGCAACCTGAACAGGGGGCAGTCGTGTCCGTGCCAGAAACAGCCATGGACGAGAATTACCGCGCGTCGTCCGGAAAACACGATGTCGGGCTTGCCGGGCAGGTCCCGGCGGTTGACGCGAAACCGGAAACCTTTACGGTGAAGCAGACTCCGAATCAGAATCTCCGGCTTTGTGTCGCGGCCACGGATACCGGACATCATGCGGCTGCGGGTGGCGCTGTCTACGATATCGACCATTTATTGCTTCAGGAAAAGTGTATGAGCATCATATCTCACAGTGGGATGCGAGGGCGCATACGAGTGTCCGGGCTTCCAGCCATCCCCGATGCAGCGGATGTAGCATCCGTGACTGCGTAACCTCTGAAGCAGATCGCGGGCGCCGACAGCCGTGACATGGCAACCCAGATGCGTTACAACGCACCGGACTGGCCTGCGTCAGCCAAATTGGCCCTTCTGACGGCACCATGGCGGAAGTTACGGGTACAGCCTGAAAAAGTTTCTGTCCGGTCGTATGCGCACCGTTATGCCTGAACCAGCCTATTTTCCGGAACAACGATGGATACACCATAGGGCCCGCTTGCACAGCTGGACCTAGCTGACCATAATCTTGCAGCGAAGATTCTCGCGGCAGACAAGCACTAGATCGTCGAAGGGCTGGGTAGAGTGCCTTTTCGGCCAGATTGCGTCCAGTGTCCATCGGCCGGACAGCAGATACTCTCTCTGGACCTCAAAACCATTACGGTCGACATGCGGCGACACGTGACCGCTGGGTTGCGTTGTTTGGTCCCGCACCAGAGCCCCCGCCCTCAGCCGTTATCTTCTGGCTCTCGGGACTGCCGCTGTCACGCATCTGCTGGATTTTCGAAACGGGACGTTCGTTGCGGCACGGGTCCTGAACGGACAGCACGCTGAGGAATACCAGCCGCTTGAGGACCTGATGCGCCAGCTGTCGGGCGGGCGTTTTACCCCCGTTTCAAGGGGCTGTATCCGTCAACGATGTGACCCGGCAGCGCTAGGTCTTCTGGGGATTTCTATCCGAGGATTACGGCCGGGACCTCGGGTCTAGGGTAAGGCTCGTAAGCTACTCATCAATTGTGCCGTCCAGCTTTCTTTCCGGTCGGTACTGAACCTATAGCGCATGTTTATATCGGACGGGGTCGTTTAACTGTTCGAGATCAGGCACAAATATCCGATAGCAGGTGCCAGACTCAGTTTCGGGATCAAGGATCGTGAGCTGCGCGTCCTCGACAGACTTGCCTGGACCGGCGTGCGGTGTCTGCACACGACATTGGTCAAGCCGTTCTGGGGCCGATCGTCGGCTCTATGTACCTCCTCAACGACCTACGATGCGTGCACCGGCCGGCTTGATTGCGACAATCCTCGATGTTTCACGGACAGCTGCACTTCTGCGGGAAGGTTCTGGCAGGTCGGGCCCATAGGTCATTACTGGCGCGTCGAGCATTCCGTTCAAAAGCATTCCTTTCGAATCCTTTAACTGCCTCAGCGTACTGTCCGATGCGCCAGCCACACTCGCGTCACGAGTCTTCTTGGCAAGGCAGGGTATCAGACTGCCGAGTCCTGAAAACTAACTGACTTCGCAGCCTCAGGGTACCCGTGACGGACTGTTGGGATCCCGGGCGGCAGGCGCGGGCAGGACAGCGAAGCACCGGACTGCGCTGGTTGGCCCTTGGCCGAATGAATCAAACTGTGCGACGGCACCGAAAGCCTTCAGCGTTAAAACCGCGAACACCAAGCGCAAAACGGTATTGGGTGTCGTGTCCCTACCCGGCATACTCCCTCGCATCACGGCAGCACACCGTGAACGTGATACTAGCTCGTGTATCCCACAGTAAGTGGAATTGGATTTCAGACAGGAAACGTAGTATCGTCGTATCGTTCGGAAAAGCTTCTGAAAGTAACACGCCTGCAGGTCCTTTTAGGCACGCAAGGCCGCACACACGTGGAGAACAGCAGTGGTAGCAACAGCGGGCCAACAGTCACAGTTAGGCGGGTTGCATGCAACGGGCTGGCGTGCCTGTGTTATGTGAACACGGCCGGAGCAGAATTACGATGCAGGGCACTTTCATGTTCGCTTCGATGTACTCTGGCCTGTAACGGCTAAAAATCGGTACATATTGATCTAACCGGAATTTATGTTCAACGACAAAATAAGTGACTACATCGAAGGCGTAGCGGCGAAATATTTAAGCTCCGTAGATACCAAGAAAGACAAGAGGTCAAACCAGCATGAGATTGGCGGACTCATCAGAGCTGGATTCGGAAGGTATCTGGGTCAGGGTAGCGAAAACTTCCACTACCGCGTCCGCCAGATTTATGTGACCGATGACCTTGAGGAACCGGTCATTTGTGATGGACATGTCACTTGGTACGATACCCGGAGAGATGACGACAGCCGGGGTCCGGAATACAGGCTTTATTATTACGACAGTCCGGTTACGGAGCTGATGGGGGCAGGCGATTTTCTGCTGATAGCAAAACTCCGGAACGAGCTTCCGTTGCTTGCAAGTACGACTGAAATGGGCGGTGAGCAATTCCGCTCAGGATCGTTCCTGATGGTGTTCGCCCCTGCCGGCAGCAGTGTGGAGCATCAGCTGAGGGTAATATTCGGTCTGAACGACATTGAGAACACTCTCAAGGCAGGCACACTGGATACGGTTGATTTACTGTTACCGCTTCGCTCGATGCTGGAAAGCCTGGGCGTGGAAACCGGGACAGGCATTTCGCAGGAAGAAAAGTGGCTCGACAGATTAATCGGCGCCTTTGGTGGCAAGGAATTCCCAACGACATCCGCTTTTTCGGGATTTTCCAGGAAGAGTATCGGTGACGATGTAGCACCCCTTGATGCGCCTGACGCCACACTTATGGCTTGGATGGAACGTGAGGAGAGTCTGTTCAAGATTTATGAGCGTCATCTCGTACGGGAGCGTCTGGCCAAAGGTTTTGGTGAAGACGTGGAAGCCTTTATCAGCTTCTCATTGAGTGTCCAGAATCGCCGAAAATCCAGAGCAGGTCACGCCTTTGAAAGCCATCTGGACTGTCTGTTCCGGCATCACGGCCTGCAGTTTCAGCAGGGGCGCGGGAAGAATATGGTCACCGAGAATAATTCAAAACCGGACTTCATATTCCCGTCATTTGCGGCGTACCATGACAGGAACTTTTCAGAATTCAGGCTAACGATGCTAGGGGCCAAGACAACCTGCAAAGACCGCTGGCGCCAGGTTCTGTCCGAGGCGAAGCGCATCGAATCAAAACATCTGGTCACGCTGGAACCTGCTATTAGCGGCGTGCAACTGGAAGAAATGCAATCCCACAGCCTGCAGCTTGTGATTCCGGCTTCGATACACGCTACCTATACAGCAGACCAAAAGGCAACCTTAATGGATGTGGAACGCTTTATCGGGCATGTTCACAAGCTCCAGCAGTCATAAGACCGGTCGTCACTTTCAGCATGAAGCTATATTTCACGCCGGAAACGCCCCCCCTACTCTGCTGCAGGTTGGATGGATGCTAATGACTAGCCGGAGCTTGGCTTGAGCATTGCCTTCCAGAGATCTTCCCAACCACTCAACAGCTCCCGCACTGATGGCCGAGACGCCTCCGAACACGCTCACCGCTGCCTGTGCGTTCACCTTGAAAGGGAGCTCGGTCTTATACGTGATAAAGCCGGAGCAAACGCGGGGTTCCAGTCATTACACTAAAGGCATCGCGGGAAATTACCGCTTTTGATCGCAGCGTAGGTGCCTCGTCATCGCCTACGCGACCGTAAAGCAAGCGCTCCTAGAATATCATGTGACGTGTTCCCCTAGGCCGAGGTATTGCTGCATACCCCCCCTCGCGGCGAGAGTCGCTGCCAGCAAGCAGCACCATCTTGTGCAGCTATATCGCGACTCAAGCGCGTAGAACGCGACGGATCTCCGCCACCGGCCAAGCCAAGCGACCATTCACACGAACCGGTCGAAGAGGTCCATTTTCAGAAGATGCCCATACCCGCAATGTTTGCGGCTTCCGCCCCAAATGGTAAGCAGCGCATGCGGTATCGACATGTGTTCGCCGCTCGAGGTCAAGCGATGTGAAAAACCCCTCCTTAGCGCGCACTACATGTGCATGTTGCGCGGCATTCTGCTGCTGATTCATTTATCGCCCCTCAATTCATCGCCATAGGTATCCAACCACCAGCGATCAATACCACCATGTCCGACACATGGCTAAACAACACCAAGGCAAAGCCCTAGCCCAAGACTACGTTTACGTATCGCCCTCCCCGGCAATCCAACGAGACACAGGTGCCTCGCAGCACCGACTTCTCGACTTCCAATCGCCCGGTCTGAACTTTTACGTGGCTTCCATCGCTTAGCGCTACCTGCCAACAGACAGGTCAATGGTGGCGCTAGCACCGATTTTTCTCGTGACATCGGCGTGCCGACGACACCAATAGTTCTTGATACCTCTCTTGGCTTCTCGCTTGCGCCGAGCCAAGACTGGTATTTTCGAGGAGGACGAGCTGGAGTGAGCGGGACAAAAATAGCCTGTGAGCAAGCTGCCGTGACAGATCAGAATTTGACTAATTCATGATGTGGCGGGTGGTGCTACGGTCGCGGTTCGCGACAACTATCGTTTTTGAAGGCCTAAAAGCTACAGCGAATGCAAACAAACGCCACGTTAGACAAGCAGCTATGAGAGATTGAGATTTGAACGAAATTCGTGATTTTCTTGGCTAGACAAGAAATCGGTAGCCTGATTACACGAAAAATCGAGAGTTGCTGCGCCAGCAACGGCGAGAATTGGGAGCAAAATCCCACGACAGTGAGAAATTTTTGTTTGGGTTCCAGGAAAAATCCTGAGCACTTCCGCAGAGCGAGCTTGTAGAATACTGGAACCAATGTTTCCTGTCAACAAGTCTCGAAACCTGCTTTTTGATGGTTTACGCTGGCATCTCTCGTCGTGTTCGCGCATCAGCCGGTGTTGCCTCAGCTTGCACGTCATGCGAATTTACGCTGCATTACCCCCATGCATATGTACGTGCAAAGCTGGTAGCTATAAGTTGGCGTTTCACAGCCCCGTATCAGAGCCACATGCATTGATGCAATAAAAGTTTGCCCAAGAAAACTAATCTGTGTAATAATTTGCAGGTCACCCTGTGGCATTGTTGTACCCAACTGGCACTCGCTTGCCAAAATCATCGCAAAACGCCTCGCATTTCGTCGGCTCACTCCGCTTTTCAACAAGCATGTAGTCGTAATGTTCTGCGAGCATGCTTAGAATTTATCTCAGTAGAATGGCGCCGCTACCAAGCGCCTGACAAGCGGCTGCATTACTCTTCGTATGGCCGTTGTACGCCCTCGTCGCACCTTGTCCGCGCCGTCATGCAGCACAACCAACTTCCACCTCTGCTGCGATAAGTTAGCATTGCACCTTGGACGCACCCTTGGTCCGTCTACGCTTCCTAAAATCCTTTCTGGATCTACCTGAACTTTCGAACCCACTTTTCGATTGGTTAGTAATAGATCCGGTGCAATGCATGGCCTGAGTGGACCGAGCAGAAGAGAATCCCTCTTACACTCGCCATCTCGACACATCAATAGCCCGCCCTCCCCCTCAAGATTTCTTGTCTACTTGAACCTCTCGTGATCAGCTCCACGAACAGGTTTATCTGGTTGATCCATATGCAATGTTTTACCTGGGTGCGACCGGGCGGAAGAGGATTCGTCCTTTTCCATCGCAGAGCTGTCGTCACGCTTTACCCATTCCTGTACGCATATTGGATCGAGAAGAAAGACATGTCCCTTACTCCTACCGAAGTAGCCCAGCTTGCTGTGACGTTCCCACGGACGCACGCAGCTCAGATCAATACCAAGGCGGCTAAGTACCGCACGCCGGCAGACGACATCGCCCAAGAAGCAAGCGAAATCATCTTGGACAAGGGTGCCACATTTGACCCAGCAAAGGGAACACTGTGCCAATTCGTTTTCGGACACTTGGAGAAAAGAATGCGCCGCCAGCTAGGCGCTCACACCTTCGCCGTTTCGCTCGACCTTGACGATAGTTTTGGCATGAATGCACGCGGCCTCATCGAAAACCTGGCGGCACCGTCAGAGGATGACGACGAACCTGTTCTAGGCGAGTCGAACAAGCCCGGCATTGCAAAAGCTTTGTCGGTCGCACGTTTTGTAAGCGGAAAGTCAAGCTCGGAACTCGCACGCCTAATTGGCGTCACTCCCCGCCGCGCACGACAAATACTGCAACAGCTGCGCGAGGAGCATGCGACGTCCAACCAGTTCGAGCTCTGCCTTGAGGAGGTGCGCTGATGATCGCAAACACCTTGCAACTCGATATAGGTCCCGACGGCGAATTTCACAGGGTCGTAGCGCTTAGCTCCCTTTTTGCCCGAAAACTGGGAACAACGGCGGCGGCATGGCTATGCCAAGCCGTCTATACCCAAGTGAAAGCCGGGGCCGGCCGCTTGTGGTCCAAGAAACTGCTCGCGGACCGCGATGAAAATGGGCAGATGATTCGGCCTGAACGGGAAATCGACCAAAGCTTCGAGTATGAAACCGGATTAACCCGTTCAGAACAGGCGAGTGCACGCAGGGCCGCGAAGGAACTAGGTGTCCTCACGGAGCGGCGCTCGACTTACCAAGGGCGCATCGAATACCTAATCGATCTCGATGGTTTGCGCAGGCACGCCGACAAATGGGTGAACGATGAGCGCAATATTGCGCGTTCAGGGAAGCAGGAAATGACTTTCATGAAGGCAGAATCCAACGTTCCAGAAAGTGAAATTCCGCACTCTAGTACAAAGAGTATAGAAGCTAAAAAAAGCAGACCTCCCACGCCAGACCCAGTTGCCAGGTATGACAACCCAACCCCGAGCTGTCAGGCTGCCGGAGGTTCCGGCATCAAAGCTAGCCGCAAGATGATGGTGGAAATTGAAGGGGTCGAATGCTGGTTTGACTCGGACAAACAACTTGTCATTTCTTTGCTAGAAAAACATGGAGAAGTGAAAGTTCGCAGCGCGGTTTTAGAGCTTCAGAATGCGGGCAAACGTCTACTCCCTTCGGCGGTAGAAAAAATATTGTCCCGGACATTGGGACCGGATATGGTCAAGCAGACCTCCCAGTTGCTTAGTAAATACGACGACGGCAAGAACGAAAGGGATAGCCGCAGAGCCGCAAGTAAAGCCGCGCAACAGTTATCGCCAAGCGACCGTCGTAAGTTCGTATTGAAATTTATTGAGCAAAACGGCTCTGCTAGCACTTCATCGTTCGATTTTGCGACCGACGATTTTCTCAATCCAGCCGAGAGAATCGAGTTCAAACGCTGGCTGGAAACGCAGTTTATGCAAGATAACGTAGCGCCAACTTAGCAAGGCGACCGCTTATTTCGAAACTGAGGTAGATGGCTCTACGACCCACTTCTTGGCTGAAAACGGGAAGTGGGCGATACCCAAGGAAACGGCTAAGTGCAAGCTGATGCGACTGCTAATCCCGTTATTTCCTAAGACTAGGCGTAACCTAGCCTCACACCGTTGGGCGTGCGCCTAACATGGCCCTGCTGCAGCTGCCGTAATCGGACCCGTAAGCAGACCAAACAGGTAGGTCGGCAACTGGCCACAAGCTGATCTTGTAGCCCTAGGGCTAACTAATGGTGGCCCGGTGGTGAACCGGCACCTCCCGTCTGCGGACGTGTGGTGTTGATCGGTCGCGAACAACATGGCGCGAACGCGCACGACCCGGCGCCGCACCGTGGTCCAGAACGTGGAAACCTTCGCCGTCTAAGGCAGGCAGATCCGCCAAGCGCGGCGGCGCTGAAAGGATGGTGCGGTTGCAAAAGATCACAGGTGAGATCCTACAGCAGCTGGCGGGTGCTGAATTCCGCTACCGCATCGGTGGCCGCTCCTAGGGGCGCGACCACGTCCCGAACGGCCACGCTACGCTGCCAACAGAGGAAACATCTGCGTACTTCGACGGTTCGAATTTCTTCCAGTCCGGATATAGGTCGCGCAATGTATCCCGTTGCGCGCTGTCATTGAAAATCTTCGTGCAAAGGCTAGGGTCGAAGAGCTCCTCGTCGATCAGTCGCAGCAGCAGGTCCAGCGGCGCATTCCCGTGCAGGCACGCGATCTCAAGCAGCTCGGCATCGAACTGCGGGTCGCTCTTGCCGATGTCGATCCGCAAGGTGAGCACGCGTTCCGGGCAACGCGGATTGCGGTAGGCTGCCTGGCGTACTGCCGCTTCCTTGTCCTTGACCAGCTTTTCGAGCAGGTTGTCCGGACAATCGGGGTGTGCAGCAACTTCCTCTCGCTTGACCTTGTTCGGATCGTCGGCCTGGCGGATCATCCGCGCCACGCTCATCCCCGCCGCGCTCGACGCTGGCTTGAGCTTGAGCTTCTCGAATAACTCCTCGTAGCGGCCGACCTGGTCGCGCAGCGTCTCGCGTAGCGGAACGGTGGCGCGGATGGCCTTTCGCAGCAGGTCCTGGGTGAGCGGGATGGCGTCGATAAAAGCGTTCTCCAGCGCCTCATTGATGGCGGACTCAATGTCGGCGCCGGCGTAGTCGCGACATAGTGCCGCCAGTTCGGACAGGTTGAACCCGTCCAGCGGCTGGCCGGCCTTCTGCAGATGGATGCCCAAGATCTGTTCGCGCTCTTCCGTGCTCGGAAAGCCAACATAGAAGATTTCGTCGAAGCGCCCTTTGCGCAGTAATTCGGGCGGCAGGGCCGTCACGTCGTTGGCCGTCGCGATAACGAAAACGGCGGCTGACTTTTCCTGCATCCACGTGAGGAAAAAGCCGAGCAGGCGCGAACTCACTTCGGACGCCCCGCTGCCGCCCATACCGACGAACGCCTTTTCCAATTCGTCGACCCATAGGATACACGGGCTGACCGTTTCGGCCATCTGCAGCGCGCGCCGCATGTTGTGTTCACTCTCGCCGACGTACTTGCCCAGCAGGGAGCCAATATCGAGGCGCAGCAGCGGCAGGCGGAACAGACTGGCCGCCACCTTCGCAGCGAGCGACTTGCCACAGCCCGGCATTCCGGCGATCAGCACACCCTTCGGCGCCTTGACGCCGAAGGCCTGCGCCTTGTCGAGGCGGCGGATGATCTCGGCGCGGCGCTGCAACCAGGTCTTGAGGTCGGCCAAGCCGCCGATATCGCCGATGTCGTTGTGCACACCGACCATCTCAAGCACGCCGCTCTTGGCGATGATGAGTTCCTTCTCGCGCGCGATCGTGTCGAGCGCCGCGTCGTCGATGCGTCGAGCCGGGCCGGCAGCCAGCGTCAACACGGCACTCAGTTCCAGTTCCGACAAGCCGCTGCAGGTTGTGACGACCATGGGCCGCACCGCGTCGGCGATCTCGACGCCGTGCTGCGCACAGAACTGGTACAGCAGCGCCTCAATGTCGTCGCGCGCCGGCAGGGGGAGCGGCAGTAGCGCCACCAGCGGCTCAATTTCCGACGGCAGTATCGTGCGCTCGGACACGAGCACCACGGCGCACCGCGCGCGATGATGGCGCTCGATGCGGTTCAGTAGTTGCCGCAGCCGGGCGATGGCCATACGCTCCTGTTCGAGTGCCAGCGCCGCATCCTTGATGACCAAAAGCTTGCCGTCGAGGTCTTCGTCGAGCAAGTCAGGCAGGCAGGCGGCCAAGCTCGTGTCGCCGCTACCTGGGGTGCGAAGCGGCTGCTTGTTATCAGCGCGCACCCAGCCATAGCCAAGGTTCCATTCGGTCGCGGTTAGGCCGAGGTCGCTCGCGACGCCGGCGAGAATCCGGTCCACGCGGGCGTCTTCGGCCGAATGGATCAATACACCGGGCCAACCGGCGCGTACCAAGGACTGCAATTTTGTGGAAACGTTCATCGTCATCTTTTTATGTCCGACATTAGGCAAATAGGCTACGCAACCCCGAGAACGCCGAGCCGACCACCCGGCCCAAGGCCTTGGCGCCGTCGGTGACGGTCGTGTGGACCGACTTGGCCATGTCCAGCGCCGCCCGGGCGACTACCTTACCGCCCTGGTAGACCTTGTCGGCGATGGCGCCGCCGGCAATTCCCGCGGCGAGTCCGCCGAGGAAGCCCCCGACGATGGCGCCAACCGGGCCGAACACGCAGCCGATGGCCGCGCCCAGTTCGGCGCCGGCCGCGGTCGCGGCCAGCGACAGCGCGCAGGTCACGGTTACGTTGCCCATCGCATCGAGCGCTTGGTCGCGCGTGATTTCACCTTTGCCCAATTTGAACAGGACTTTCGCATTCTCCAGCGCGACGAAGGCAATGTTGGCGATGCGCCCCGCCGGCGTGTTCTTCAGCGCCTTGCCGAGCCACCCGGACTTAATGGCGACTACCAAGGCCCCGGACACTGCCACCTGCAGGCCGACGTGGCCGCAACTCTTGAGCGAGCTCTCGAAGAATTCCTTCAGGTCCTCGCCGACTGCGGCATTTGCCTTGCCGGTAAGCCGGTTCCATACGCGCCGCCCGAGGATGCGTGCGCCCTGCAACGCCGCGGCAATGCACGCCCCGACAAGCGCTTGCTTGCCGAACTGCTTGGCTATGTCCAGGCGACTCGCCTGGTTCCAGTCGTACTGGCGAGCCTCGTACTCTTCCTGCGCGCGGCGCTGCAGTTCCTTTGCCTCTTCCTTCGATAGCGGCGCTGACGTGACCCCGTCAATTTCGATCGCCTCGGTACTTCCCTGGACGTCGTTGCCCTGCCCTTCCGGTACCAGCTTGCGTTGCCCGCGATAGTCGCCTTTCTCAAACAGGGTAGTGGTGACCTCGCCGTCCGCACCATACTTGACCTGGTAACGGCGCACCAGCTTGCCGTTCCCGTCGTAGATGCCGATGTCGACCGAATTCTTTCCGTACGCTTCCCCCGCCCCTGGCTTGAGGACGCGCGCCCGATAGGCACTGCCCTTGGCTGCTGCATCGACGTTAAACGTGCCGACGTGGTGCTGCTCGGCGATAAACCCGTCCAGGTTCATACATTGGCTGATTCCGCCATCTTGACGGAGCAGCACGCGCCAGTTTTCGGCATTCGCCTGCTCCAGCGCCCCGTCGATCGCTGCTGCATAGTCGCCTACTTTAAGCGTGGCCTGGGCGGTGGCAGCTTCCTCCATCTTCGCGGCAATCCAGCTGGCGCGCGACTGTCCGCGATCGAGATGGTCAGCGAGAGATGCCTTCGCTTCGTTGGCGCGGGTGATGCTGGCGATGACGTCTGCCGCGGCGGCCCTCGCGCTCTCCCGCTCATCCCAGAGCGACGGGTACTTCGCGAATTCGGCGGCCAGCCAACTCTCCAGTGGTTGGCTGTCAGGACTGGCGCGATAGGACGCGAGGAAGCTGGCAAGGGTCTCGCCGGCCGGGACTAAATCGGTCTCGGCGCCGAGCTGGTTCTTACACAGGTCGGCTTGTGCGTCCTCGGCAATGTCAGCCTCGGCGTCCTGCTGTGGGTGGTTGAGGGACGGGAGCATAATTTATTAAAATAATTTCAGATGAACACTGCAAAATTCCAGAGGGAATAGAACACGACTCAAGCGGCGGCACATTTCGAAGGCGTCCCCGGTGTAGAGCTTTTCGTTCTCACCGATCCCTTGCCGATCCGATCCCTGCGCGCCAGCGTCAGCCGCCGAGCTTCTGCCTTACCTCGCGGCCGAGCTCCCGTGCTTGCTCGTGACTCCAGCCACGACTAAAATGCGGCACTGGCAGCACGGTCGCAGCAGAAGCTTTGTTTTGCATGTGCGCTACGGCGTCTTTGCCGTGCACGATAATCACCTCCGGCTTGAGCGTGGCAAGAAGGTAGTCAAAAGGTTTTGTATCGCGCAGCTCGGTGCCCAGGTCGCAAAACTCTTCGGTTGGCGTTGCGTAGATATTCGTTTCCAGACAAATCGCCGGGTCGATCTCCTCAACCAGACATTCAATCACCGCACGCGACGGGCTGATCCTGGAGCGTCGGATTCGTCCAGGCTTCAACGGGCGCTCTGCACGTTCGCCCAGATAAGCGTCCATCCATGCGCCCTTGTCGTAGCCAATACCTGGGCGCCAGAAATCCCAGAAAGTCGCCTTCATTGGCGAAGCGGGATTCAGTCCAACGATGAAAATGCGGCATGCGAGCGGCGATCCGCTGCAGACGAACGGTCGCAGTGCCGTTGGCCTACCGATGATGTCGGCAAGTTGCTGCTCGAAAGTACCGATGGAAATATCAGGGGAGTTCACGGTGTCAGATATGCATTCATTTGTATTGGACCGCGCTGGCTGTTGCACGGCATTTCAGGACACTTCCTAGTACGACTACTGCTCGATCGGCGCTAGCTCAACGGTATAGTGGCCCTTCTCTGCCCGCGTGAGTACCAGAAGATCGTAGGTCTTCAGCATGTCAACCAATCCGGCGTGGCCATACGCTGCAGGCGTAAAGGCAGGATCGGTACGTTTAAGATACTGGCCGAGCGCCGAGAGGTGGACCTGACCGTCGGAGGTGGCACTTGCCAACAATGAGACAGCTTCGACCACGAACCTAGGGCGGCGCTTGACCAGTGCCAGTTTCGACTTCGCGATCGATAGTTTGCTCGGGTCGTCGCTTTCCGTTGTTCCCGATTCAGGGACCCATTCGAAGAACTGGTCACTAGCATTTCGCAATGCGTTCGGGGCCTTTGCCTCGCCTACGATCGATACTGTCGCGCCGCGTTCCCGCAGCTTGCGACATAAATAGGCGAAATCGGAGTCGCTTGTGACAATACAGAATTTCTCGGCCCGGCCGTCGAACATCGCCTCGAGTGCATCCAGGGCGAGAGCGATGTCGGACGTATTCTTGCCGGCAGCGTACTGGTACTGCAAACACGGAGTAAACGCTTTCTCGACGAGCGCTTCCTGCCAGGTTTTCGCAAGCGTAGCGTGGTTTCCGTATCCCCTGCGCAGCACGACGCGGCCGAACTGCGAAGAAACCCTTAGTGCATAGTCCAGTATCTCGGGGGTCGTGTTGTCGCAGTCAACGAGGACCGCAACGCGGGCTTCGCCGGTGGGATGTGTCGCATTCATGCTATGTAGGACACTGGTTTTTCCGTTACATCGGTTAGCCATCTGGCGGCGCTTCCGACCGGTCGCGACGTGGCTTGGGGGACAACCTGAACCGTGTACGGCCTGTCAGCGCAGATTACGAATGCCATCAGCGGGTGGTCCTGATCAATCCGGCCTTCCATAGCGCAGTGACGACGTCCATCTGGCTATTCGGTTTCAGCTTGTCGTTACCGATTTTCTTCCACAGCAAAGCCTGGTCGTCTACGAGCATGGGATTCGACCTGAGAGCCGCAATGGCCTTGAGGCCGTACTGCTTGTTATCCGACAGCTTGGTGTTGTACTCACCAGACGGAACGCCATGGACATTGCCCCCTTCGCAAATACCAAGAAAGGTCGTCCTCGGGCAACCTTTCTTTTGAGCTGATTCCGTGTTGAAGAATTCGCGTGTGGCGATCTCCCAGCCATCAACAATCGATGATGCTTTCCCAGCTGTGTACAGGGTGACAGCTCTCACTGCGGCGTTGCCATACGCGGCCATTTGCTTTCCCTTCAGTTATCTTCTTCCGTCCCTAACCAATCCTATAACATTGAGCTGGCGCGGGCTACAAAAAGTTGATAGGTAACACTTTCCTGCCCGTGACATTGCGAATCCAGGTGCCAGATTTAGTGCTGGATGCAGGATCCAGCTCGCTGGATAACAACTAGATCAGGAAGTCGTCCAGCTTTCTCCCGCTCGCCAATCCTTCCACCATCCACCTCGGCTGCCCCCCACGCTCTGACCACGTTTTCGAACTGTCGCCAGGATTCTTGTACCGCGCCTTCCCCTTTTTCAGCCTTCCCAGCTTTGGTTTTCTTTATCACGCCGAGTAAATCTTGGACTGAACCACCTAATTTCTGTGCAATCGCGAGGATTTGCTCGCGCGCTTTGCTGACCTCGTGGAGCTGGGGGCTCTTGATCTCTTTTTCGATGTCGTAGTGAAGCCCCTTCAGTTCGCCCAAGCTTTAGGGCACCTCGAATAACCCGTGATTTCGGCGCCACGCGCGGGCCGAGCGGTTGAATATGGCTGGGAATGAGCGGACCGCGCCATTTCTGGGGCTGTTTTTCAGGTTGAGATGCCCGATTTTGGCGGTCCGGGCGGACCTCGGGCGTCAGAACGCCGCGACCCGGGCCTCCTTCAAGTAGACAAGGCGCTGCAGGTTGTACGCAGCCACCTTCCAGTTCAGGTGCAGCGTGGCGCGCGCCAGGCCGATGGAGCGCAGCGCCTTCCCACCCATCTGTGCCATGCCGGCAAACACGTGCTCGATGCGCGCACGTGTCTTGGCGATGCGGCGATTGCGTCGCTGCTGTGTATCGGAGATTGGTTTGTCCTTGCTGCCCTTGCGCTGGATGTGCATCCGCCAGCCCTGCTTGCCCAGCCGCGCTTCACGCTCGCTGTCGACATATCCCTTGTCGGCCAGGATGTTCCGGTTCGTGTTGGCAGGGTCGAGCACGTCCTCGAAATGCGTGGTGTCGTGTTCGCTGGCCGTGCTCACCTTGATCTTACGCACCAGCTTATAGCGCTTGTCGGCGTTGGCCGAGACCTTGTAGCCGAAATAGGACTTGCCGTGCTTCTTCGTCCAGCGCGCATCCATGTCTTTCTGGCGCCGTTTGGCTGCTTTCCAGTCGGCCGGCATCGCACCTTCACCAACCAGGGCCTTCTCTTCCTTGTTCAGCGACTGCCTGGGCGCCTGCACAATGCTCGCGTCGATCATCTGGCCGCCACGCGCAATGTAACCGTGCTTGGACAATTGCCGATTGACCGCTTCGAAAATGCTCTCGCTGGCGCCGGCCTGGATCAGGCGCTCCTTGAAGGTCCAGATCGTTGTCCGGTCCGGGATCTGGCTGCTGGCACGCAAGCCGACGAAGCGTTGGAAGCTCAGGCGATCAAGCAGCTGGAATTCCATCTGCTCATCGGAAAGGTTGAACAACTGCTGGATCAACAGCACGCGGACCATCAATTCGGTGGGAAACGGCGGACGGCCGCCGCGTTCACGGCTGGGGCGTGGTGCCGCAGTGTCGACTTCAGCGGCGAGTACCGCGAAGTCGACATGCTGCTCTAACACCCGCAGCGCATCGCCAAGCTTGTTCAGCTTGGCTTCGCGCTCCTGATCGGCAAACAGACTGGTCTTGATCATGGAAATTACGTCAGGCTCGAGGCGTCAGCATCATGCCAGACTTGACGGGGTTTTTCGAGGTGCCCTTTAGGTCGATAGATCAATCATTGACATGGTCATCTAAAACTCCGTCCGAGAAAACTCCGTCCGAGTTTTGGTTATGTATGAATAGTACACCCTGCAAGGAATTTACTACGAAACAGCGAAATCTCTTCATCAGTTCATCGCTTCGTCCTCGGCAAAAATTAATAACTTACGACTCCGATTAACGGCAAGACTTCTGCTGATCGACATCTTGAGGCGAAAGTTTTTTTCTCCGGAACTCGACTTGCGTTAGGAAGAATGGGAATTAAGATTGATCTGTGACGGTTATATATACCGTTCAGCGCAGCAGACCAAAGGAGCTTTCCCAATGAATACTAAAGAGATCACGAACCAAACCATTTTTACGACCGACTGGGCAAAAGGAGACCGGCGCTCCGTAAAAGCCTATCTCGCCGGTAACGGTGATTGTCGAGTACTGTGGTGGAACATCAACCGCCTGACTCACCAATTATTCCGCCCGAAACCTTCGTTGGCGAAGATTATGTTTTGCTTCCATTCGCGGCATCACGTAATCACCTTGTTAAGCCTAAAGTATCGGGCCGACGTCCAGGAAGTGGCTAATGTCATCCAGTCCAAAGGGGTCATCGCAGGAATTCGCCGTGGGGTTTCCTCAAGCAAGGAGAATAGGCTTTTTTAAATGCAGCACTTGTCTGCAATACAGCAGGCACAAAATTGCTGAACCATTAAACGTGCGGCACTCACACTAAGAATACCGATTACCTTAATAGCATAAAGGCACACATTAAATGAAAGAATTTTTTGCGCATATTAAAAAAATTGCCATCGCAGACAGCCTCCTTTTTCTTGAACCATACATGGCGATAGGCCGCTTTATTCGCCGACTCTTCAGGGCGCTTTCTTCGCGTCTCAAGCGCTCGAAGAAAAATGATAGAAAAGGAGACAATCAATGAGAAGCACCATCTTCTACTTGTTGTTTTATTTTCATCCTTTGGCAAAAACCATCTTCTTAATCGGATGCCGAGTTTTTTCCCTTCTCTCGATCGTCACACTCATTGCGATCTTCTTCAATGGCTTTTCAATCGCCTATCTCGTGAGTGCCGCGATATTTTTCGCTGTATCGCTTGACTCGTTAGTTCTACAAGATAAGTACACTACGCTACTCCTAAAGCTTCAACCGGACGGCATTGAGTATACATTCTATACTTGATGAAGTGAGCAAGGCTGGCAACCATTTGATTGCCAGCCTTGATATCACCGCTCATAGCTTAATTCTAGCCAGATTGACAAGCTACATATTTAGCTATATAAAATCATTTTACTCTCCTGTGTAATACGAGAGTTCTGCAGGGTCGCTGCACAGCAGCCAACGCGACCGGTCCGACAGGAGTTCTTCGAATGAACCATCTGGACTAAAAATGCTTGCTTTTTTCTGGCCGATGAGTCTCATCGCTTCTCGCTGCAGATCGGGCCAAATCAGCGGTATGAAAACCTCTTCCAGCCATGACCGTAGCGCTTTGATTTGGCGCTCTCCCCTTGCCTGAAATGAAATTACCGACCAATCAAAAGTGACATCATCAGGGTCAGTGTCGAATATACGGTGGCGGAGCGGATGCGACTGGTATAACCAATAGAACAGATCCGCGAGATGCCAGCCGCTTGGGAAGGCTAAATACACGTCCCGCGGATCAAACGTAAATTTCACATAGCGCACTCCCTCGTATTCCTCGTCACCTTCGAACGATGTTTCGCTTACTGTCCCCCATGGAAAATGGTACCCGCGCAACTGTTGGTAATCTTCAAGGATACTGGTGCTAAATCTCCTTTCCCCGATACCCATGATTTCCGCATGAGACGCAGGGTTCTCTTTGCGAAAAACACAGCTCGCTATTCCATAAGCCGGCATGCCAAGCAATACCGGACATCCGTTGTTCAGAAGATGCAAGCTGGCTTGTTCGAGAATCGTGTTTTTATTACTGTTCAATTTACTTCTCCTTTTATTACAACAAAAAATCTTTGATCATTGCTTGGGCTGTGGCGCTTAGTGCTACTAAAACTCCGCGCCCGGGAGTCATCCATTCCGCTCCGTTCCGCCGCGAGTGCTCCGACCACAGAATGTGAATCTGTTCTGCAGACACGCGTAGACCCAGGCCAGCCATCGTGTCCTGCATAAGCCGGCAGTCCTCTACCCGCTCGGCGGAGACCTGCTGCAGCCCAACCACGTCGAGAATCCGAAGCGCTTTCTGAATCGTTGCGATACCTTGATCGCTCTCAGTTGACTTTGGTGCGGACGACCCGAAGGAACCGATATATGCGCCCGTTACTGACGGTCGATTGTGGCCTAGCGCCTGAGCGACCTTGGCCTTCGCCACATTCCGATCCGTACTGCCCAGTTGCTCAACATCGCCGCCCATCGTGGGCGGAATCATCCCAAGTAGCAGCGCATGGTTCTCTGCAAACTGTGCCCGCAAACCGTGTCCGGTCACGCCGGCGTTGGCCTTGGTGAAGCCGAGCGATGCCATTAAATTTTCGTATCGGCGGATGTTCTGTTCGAGGCTGGCTGCCTGGCCCGATTGGGCCCGTTCCCACCCAAGCGGTTTGTCTTTTGGCACCCGGGCTTTGACGTACTCCAGAAGCTCGCGCTGTGCGCTCGACTCGATCGGAATGTTCCGCCAGCGACCACCTTTTCCCATACCAGGGAAAACCTGGAGGTAGTGACCGTAGTCCTGGACATGCGGATTACATTTCAGGACCTCTTCGCGCCGTAGTCCGAAGCCCAGTTCGAGACGCAACATCAGACCAAGGCGCGAATCGCGCTCGTCGACCTTGCGAAACGTTTCTACGGGATCGATCCCGTTTCCAGACCAAGACTTCGTGGTTTGCGCAACGGAGCGCACCTTCAACAAATCGGGGTCCACGTCTGGGAGATACTTCTGAACGGAGCCGACCATACCGGGCTTGCCGAGCATTAAGCAGAACATGCGTAACCGCGACAGGTCGTTCTGGATTGTCTTTATCTTCTTATGCTGGGAATACCACCAATGCTTGACGAGCGCTTCAATGTGCCGCTCGCCCAAGTTCTTCGGGTCTTGGAGCTTGTAGCCGAGTTTGTGTAGACACCGGATCGCTGCATACACCACGTCTTTTGTCAGGGTCTGGGTTCGCTCGGACGCGACTTTCCCATTCATTCGGCGCTGACCGTGCGACTTCATCTCGGCGTTCACTTTTTGCTGCCACATATATCCCCTCAAAAAAACTGTCGATACCTGTTATCGCCCAGGGCGGAAGCGCGGCCGCTGGGCTTGGCGGGGGTAAGGCACCCGTCTTAAATAAACCAGTTTCGCGTCCGCGGGCCTTACTGCCAACCACGGATGCGCCGAACCCTCGCGGTAATCGGTCTCTCTTCCCGGGAAGAGAACAGAACTTGAAGCAGTGTCTCGCTACGCATTCCCGGACCAAGTCCAGGCGTTGAGGATGCGCGCCTCCAGTTGCGGAACGACCAGGGAAGCTGGCGTGATGTTCATAGGTGCCGTGCCAAGAGCACATGCGGCCTAAGGGGCAACTAGCCCGATCACGATGGTTGTAGTGAATGATGGAAGACACGAGTCTCCGAGGCGGAGAGCGGATGTGAAGATGGTTTAAGAATGGCCGAAATCGAAAACGGTTCAGGCAGGGATTTCGATCTGTGATCGAGTTTTCCCTGCCATTGCGTTAAAAAGCCGATGACGACACGGTTTCGGGATCACTCTGTACCTGTCTGTGGAGACTCGCGGGCGAGACTCAGCCAAGTAAGAGCTGATTTTTAATGAAGTGAGTGCTTGCCATCGAATGAAAGCAAGACGGTGCCAAAAGGCTGGCGTTGCGAAAAGCTGGTCTCTCCCTGCGGACAGAACAACTTATAAAGAGGGGTACAAAAATGCCGAAAACCGACCGCTCTAATGTACTCCAAACATAGATAGTTTGCAAGAACTATTTCTTTTCGGAATTTCGCTCAAATTTCCGCAAGCAGCGATAGGTAGCGGCGGCGTGATTTCTGACATCGAATTTCGACACGGACGAAATTCAGGTTCGGACACCGGCTTGGTGCCGCAAAACGGGACCTGACTTGCGCACGCCGACTTGCACGTTACCTTTGTATCTCTTCCTCACGCTTGGAGCACCATAAATGGAAAAACTCTCGATCGCAATTGACGGCGGCCACTCAATGTTCAAAGTCCGGGCGGCCTCACTGGCGTCCCCCGATGAGCGCCTCTCGTTTCAGATTCCTACCGTCGTGATGCCAGCGATCGCACTGACGAACGAGCAGACCCGGCAAAAAGCCGAGCTCGAGACCGTCGAAGTGGACGGTCGCCGATACTTCATCGGTGACACCGCACTACGGCAAGGTCGCTCAGAAGTCTATACAGGGCAAAATAATGACTGGATTGAGAGCTCCCAGCACGACGCACTGGTGCTTGGAGCGTGGCGTAAGGCTATGCAGGCGTTCGGGAACCCCTCCGCTCGAGTGCATCTGGTGATGGGTTTGCCCGCAAAATTCGTCGGGCCGCAACGCGATGCGCTCCGGAACCGTATTGTGGCTTTACTAACGCCGCGGCTCCTGCCTGGACAGACACTCCGGGTGATGGTCCAGAGCCAAGCAGACGCACCGCTTCAGTGGCTTTCGATTCATGGCAACGGCCGCCTCCATCCTGGGCGGGACCTCGACAACGAGGCTTGGGGCGTAATCGAGATTGGGCATTACACGACTGACTTCGCTCTGTGCGACCGAGGCGCGATGATGGAATACGCGGCCATATCATGCGCGGGAATGCACTTGGTCTACGATGGCATGTCAAGCGCACTGGCGCAAGCCAAGTTGCCGACATCACTGGACGTGGTTGAAGCTGCAGTACACACCGGAGGCATAAAACACTTTGGTGAACGAGTCGACGTTTCGCCCCTGCTTAATCAAGCGAAAGCGGGCTTCGAGGCCGTGGTCATGGATGAAGCCAACCGAGTGTTTGGGCAAAAGGCTGCGGCATTGGACGGCATCATCGTCGGCGGCGGGGGTGCCGAAATGCTTATCAATGGACTCAAGCAGCGGTTCCCCAACGCTGTATCTAGCGACGAACCGCGGATGATGGTAGCGGAAGGCTTCTGCCGCCTAGGCTTGCTGTCACTGCTCCAGTCCTGACGCCGGGATATCCCATGTCATTACAAACGGAAAAGCCGCCGAAAATCGGTACTGAGATTACCGTTCGGATCAGTCTGACTTTTCAAGATGTTCCTGATGTCCATACGCTGCTGGCGATGACGCCGGTGCGCGAACGCGGAAAACTCGTGCGCTTGGCACTTGAACGATACATCGCAGAAACAGATCATCCCGCTGGCGACGTTGAGCAGCAGATCCATGTCATTTCTAAGTGGCTGAGGTCTCGAAATGCGAGGGAAGAATCAACGGCGTATTCAGGACGCAGTTTCGAATCAAAGCTCTTAGTTAGGGCGAGTAGTGCGAGCACAAGTCAAGTTTATGCTTCTGGACCTCCGATAACAACACAAGCGGCCTTTACTTCGGAAGAGACACTTGGGACCTCATCATCCATTAAAAGATGGCTTCAGACCTAGGTGAATCGCCTCTATTCGAGCTTTCCGGTATCGCGGCTTGCGCGTCCGATATGCTTTTATACAATAAGAAAATTATTTGCTTTATTAATAAGGATAGTGATGCCGCATAATCTGTACGACATATGCAATGACGGTTTCGAGGACTGGCTTCGGGATATAAGCGGCGGTTCGCTGGTGAGCGATCTGAGCGAGAAACGTTTGGTGGAGCTAGTAAGCAGCACCCTTCGAGAAGTCACGCTAGAAGCGCGCGCAAAAGGTTTCGTCGACTTGGCGAACCTGTGCTATTCCATGGCTGACAGCGTTCTGGGCTCGCGGGCTCCTGCTCGCAAATGCCTAAAGGTTGTGGTAAATGTCGGCCAACGCCACTGACCATACAGTTAAATAGGAAAATCTTGGCCTTAGTACACTTTTAAAGGTAATCCGGTTTGATTCGCGATCCCGATTAAAGGCATCCACTTTGATCTACATCTTAAGGTGTGGTTCCCTAATAGGGCCGATAGCGAACCTGCAATGTGCGGCTTACGGCGCATGACCACTCTTGGCGTTAGCTGCCGGAGAAAACTGTTATTCAGCGCAACTAAGGCCAAATTTGGCTTTCGATACTGGAAGTCATACCATAAAATGGTTGCTTACAAGAACCAAGGACGGCAACTTGGACCGCAGGCAGATCAGCATAGTGACCTCTTTACAAGCGAAGAATTGGCCGATGGCGACTTCACGTCGATGTCAGATGAAAAGATCGGTTCGTTATTAAGAACGGCCTGGGAGTACGACGAACACGAGCCCTCGAAATTCTTGGACAGATTAAATATCTACAGGTCGGCTGTGGCCAACGCACGCAATAAAGTTTCGCCTTTCTGAATGCGGTCTTCCATATCAAAGCCATCGACCTGCTTTATTCGCAAAAGCCATTTATCGCCCACCAACTCAACCCCACAAGTTGCGCATGTTTCAGAGAATGCGTCGGTATCTTTTAAGTCACCCGGTGGACCGATTTCCCATCCTTCATCCACTGAACGAATGCTGATTTTGCTGTTCTTTAGCACGAGGGTCCGCGCGAGCGTTTCGGAACCTGTGAAATAAGGCCATGCTAGGTTACCGATGCGGTTGCGGGGAAATTCGCTTCTCATCACGATGGCACGCACATAAGGATCGTAATAATTGCTGGTCAGCTTTTCCTTATTGAGCATGCAGGTTTGATAACCAGCACCCGGCCCGATGATATAGCGCCCTGAAGCACCGCTACGCATCACATCGTATTTGACGAAATAGTATCGCCAGTCCATCGGTGTCGCCGGATCAGCAAGATAGCGGTCGACCAGGCTGTGTAGCGGGGTGCCATTAGCATGCGCGTCAAGCAGTGCGGCCAGTGGGCCGTTGACGGGCTGGTTGGTTTCGCGTTTCCTACCTCGGAAAATGTCACGCCACGGTTCGTCGTTTTTTGCAGCACCGAAGTCGCGCAGCCAGTAGCCTGAAGTACGCATGGATGGTCGAGAGTAATCGCCGAGGGCGAGCAGTGGACCGGTCAGGTGCTGGTAGGGTTGTACATTGACGGTCCGGGCCGTGTCAAAAAGCTGCAGAAAGGCCTTCGCCCGTGCGGCGAAGTGCTGCGGCTCCAAGAAAAAGGCTGTCAATCCACCGCGTAGCAAGTCATGGTCTTCCAGCAAATGCATATCGGCTTCGAGTTCGGGCGCCTCCCGCAGCATGGCCGCCTTGGCGATTTCGTTGCGAACCTGCACCTGATTAAAGGTGGCGAGCGCGCCCAGGTCTTCGATGGTAATTAAGGCGTGTACTTCGGCTAGCAAGCGCGGCATCGTATTTCTTTCGCCGACGCGAATTTCGTCGCCGGACGCCTCGATTAGATTGCGCAGGATTCGCATGCGCTTGGCGAAGCGCGGCTGCGGCGCGCCGCCGGTTTTCTCCACCAGTACGCCGTACAGCAACAGGGTATGACCCAAGGTCCAGCCCCTAGTGCCGTGCAGGCGGCAGCAGGCAGCGAACAGGTTCACTCCATCCTCTTCGAAGGTCCTGAGGGTCTTGAACAGGGGAACCCGACCGTCACTGGCGGCTTCGCGCGGCGCCAGCACGGACTCGAACTCCACCTTGATGTCCTTGCCGTCCCATGCGTTAAAGGCGGCGAACAGGAAATCCACACTCTTTGATGCCTGCGAATGGCCGGCGCTGTACACCATGTCCGCCAGGTCGTCGTCGCGTAGCTCCGCATTGAATTCGATGCCAGCGTTCCAAGCATTGATCTCGGTAATGCAGCGGAAGTAGCGCATGAATTCGTCGTCGACTACATTGTCGCTGCCACGGTAGTCCCACAGGATGTTCGACCATCTGGTGTCGACATTTAGCGCGAAATGCGGCGCTTGAGCATGGCCAGCCTGTGTCAGCACTGCTTCGAAGTGCGCCTTGAAGTTCTCGAATCTGGTCAATGGCTTGCCGCGCGAATTCATCTTGATGTACAGCTCGTTGGTGAGACCGCTGGCTGCGACTGGCAGTACGTAAAAGCGGATGGCGGGCCGGACCGGGTCAAGCAGTCGGCCGAGGGCCGCGTCAAAATCGGTGATGCCCAGTTCCGTCATTTTGTGATGCAGCGTGTCGAGCATCGTTAGCATCGATTGAATGGTAGGGTCGAAGTCCCAAGTCGGCAGATAATCGGCATGGTCGCGGATCCAGTCCGACACCTTGACCGGGAACGGCGGCGCCTCGCGCACGAGGAATGCGCAAAATGCCCGTGCACTAGCCCGGGTTTCGTAGCTAAACCGCGACCACGGCTGGTGGGCGCCGGATAGCCGTGTGCGCCAGGCCAAGTAGCAATGCAGCAGGAACAGCGTCGTCAGGCGTTGCTGGCCGTCGAGCGGCAGGAACTGCCCATCCTCGCTGACATCGCCGAAAATGAAATCGAGGTCGACCGGCTCTTCGCCCGGCAGCAGCGCGCGGCACAGGGGCGTGACGAAGGCATCCCGGATGCGGCTGACTTCGATCGAATTGCGGCCTTGCGCGTAGTCGCGCTGGATTGGAGGGATTTCGATGCGCGAAATGTCGAGGTCGCCGAAGCGCAGGCCGAACAGGTCGGCAAAACTGACCAGCGGGGCGGCCGCTGGCGCGGGGGAATTGGGAGAATGCATGATCAGAGTTCGCTGGTCGAGGTCAGGTAGGGTTGCAGCTGTTTGCGGATCGCCTTGGTATACGCAATCTTGTCCAGCTCGCTCCAGAAATGGGGCTGTTGGGCATCGGCGCCCGTGTAGTACTTCAGGAAAACGTTGCGCGTGCACGGCGGCACGTATTCTCCGGCGCTGTCGAGCTTCATGATCATCTGCCGCTTGACCTCGAACACCGAATTGTTCAGGCTGCTGTTATGGGCGCTCGACAGTAATGCCAAGTTATGGATTAAGTGGTCGGCGTCGGTATCCCGGTTCAGCAGGCCGAGGATGTCTTCGCTCAGCAACTTGAACGTGTCGCCGGAACCCTTGCCCACGGCAATCTCGGCAATGACCGCGTCGATCTTGGCGTCGAGCGCGTCCATCTCGGGACTCTTGCCCAGCGCCCGCAATGCCTTCTGGTGCGACTCGAGCCAAGTTTTCCACTGGTCGGCCCGGTTCAGGTCTTCTGCGTTTTGCGCGTGAATGTGTTCGAGCGACCAGCGGCGGCCGACATGCCGCGCGAACGGGAAATGCTGCCCGGCCTGCGTAGCAGTCTGGACATTGAGCAGCAGCAGGATGTCCATCAGCTTCGCGCGGTTGTACACATAGTTCAGCGTGGCCAGCTGTTCGTTGCTCGTCTTGATGTGAGCGCGGATGTCGCGGTCTAGCGCCTCCTCGAAGGCGCTTTTCCTGATGCCGCTCGCCAAGCGGGTAAAGCGGCCGAGGGACATGCCCGTCGCCACGAGGAAGCCGATCTTGTTGTAAATGCCGGGTTGCCGGTGCCAACCGAGTATCTGGGCATGCATTGCCAGCACGCTGCTCCAGAAAGCGGCGCCATCCGCGCGGATCGACGGCAGCAGAGTATCGAAGGTATGGTAGCGGTCGCGGCGGCGCTCGGGCGCCTTGATCCCATCAGCCAGCGCGTCAAGCAGCAGGCTGATGCGGGTCGGATACTGCGTGTCGCCGTCTTCGGCATCGAGCCCGGCCACAAAGGCCCAGGTATCGGGGTCGTGCAAATCACGCTCGATCGCATCCCACTGCGAGGCGATCTCGAGCGTGCGCTCGCCAGCGCCCGACAGTAGGGCGGCCTTGACGAGTTCGGCTGCAGTAAGGGGAATCCTGCCGATGTTCAGGCGCGTAAAGAGCGGAATCGCCGCGACGTCGGCCGGCGCTTCATAGCGGATCACCCGCACCGAATCGAACAGGTAGCCGTGCAGCTTGCCCGCCGCGCGGTTACGGCTGTAAAGGTCGCCATGACTCGCGAACCAGTCGCCGATTGCTCCATATGCGGCATGCATGTGGAAGTAATCAATGTTTCTGCTGTCCTCTTGGTGAGGCAAGTGGATCGTGGCGAGAAATTCGGTGCTGTCAGTGCGCGTTGCGTAGTGCAGTGTGTACGGTGCACCCATGCCGTGCCTGAGTTCATGCTGGATGTAGTGCAGGATCAAATATAGGGTAGTCAGTCGCTGCTGTCCGTCGATCAGTTCCCACTCTCTTTCCGACTTGCTTGCGGCCTCCCTGCGCAGCTTGACGACAATCGGCTGCAGGCTGTATGGCTTCCCTCCACTCGCCCAAATATCCTCGAGCAAATGCCACACCTCATCCTTCCCCCAGCGGTATCCTCTCTGGTAGGTCGGCACGAAAAAACGGCCGCGAATCTCGTTTAGCGTCTCATGGGTTAGGGATGCGGTAGTAATCGGGCGCTCTTCGACAGTGGAACGTGCGTTTGCACAAGCAGACATAGAAAATATCAAGGATTTAAAGATTGAATATCTCTTGATATTTGCAATTTTGTTTTAGGAGGTCAAGTTTTATTTCTTATGTTTAAGGATCCACTAGACAGGGAGGAATCTAGCAATCGTGGAAGGTCATGCGCAATGCGCCAGATTCAACTGCTGATTTTCTAAGCGCCCACAACGCGCAGTGTTGCGGCTGACGATTTTTGGTCGATGCTCGCCTGCTCAAGAATCCATGCTTCAATCTTTGTATGCCAAACACGAAGCAGATCGAGGGGCCGACGGATGTAATTTTGCTCTCGCACGCCTTGCGGCGCATGCCCTTGTATCTGCGCCGCGATTCCCTTCGGTGTCTCAATCCACTCGCTCAAGGTGGCAAATGACCGTCGCAGGCCGTGCAGCGTAAGCTTCGGCAAATTAGCCACTGCGACAGCCTCGTTATGAGCAATTCGCGGCTCTGCGATATGGCCCGACGCTGACGTTGGACTGGAGAAGACGTACTCGTTCCTACGCGGCAGATTGGTTAGAAGCTCAGCAACGAAGGGAGTCAGTGGAACCATTCGGAAATCCTCGACTTTGTCAGACAGCTTGATGCTACCCCACTGGAAGTTCACGTCTGCCCACTTCAGTGCAGCAAGCTCCTCGCGCCGGGCGCCGGTGACCAGCAGAACTTGAAGGTAGGCTGCAATGACCGGATTCCCGATCTTGCGCACTGCGCTGAACCACGACTGCAACATCTCGCGCTGAAGAACGTCGTGGCGCCGCTTCTCTTTACCCAGGCTTTCGCGGGTCCTCGCGCTCTTGGTGGGATTGGTAGGAACCAGAATCGAATACGTTTTATGCGAAGCACACCAGTTCATGAACGCCTTGAGCAGCCTCCACGCCAGTCGCGCGCTTGAGGGGCGGATCTTTGCTTCTTCCCTTGCCCAAGCCTCTACCCGCTCATTCGTCAGGTCGACGAGCCGCAGCTTGGACAAAGACCAGAGTGGACCAGCCTTCGTCAGTGCTGGACTGCGCTTTCGAGGCTGGCCACCTTCCTGGATAATCTTGCGATGCGCGGCAATATGATGATCCGACCAGCCAGCTTCTCGCGTGGCGATGCGATCGGCAATGTACTCAGGCCAAACGTGGCCCAAGGTCACGGACTCGCGCATCCGTTTTTCGTGCTCCGCTACAACCGCAGCTTCCTGCACCGCGCGCGCCGCTCTCTCTGCAGCGAGCGCATCTTCCTTCACTTTTCGCGGGTCCAGCCCATTATCAATCAACACTTTCAGACGACGTGCTTCTGCCTGAGCCTTGGCAATGTCCCATGTGCGTGGGTCACCAATCGTTAGCCGGATAGTGGCGCCATCCAGCTTTCCCTGAAAAATATAAGACTTGGCTCCCTTCGCCGTTACCCGCAACCCGAGACCAGGTGAAGCGGTGTCCCAAAGGAATGACTGACTCTTTCCGCTCTCGCAGGTGAACTCTTCTACCCTGCCTGCCGCAAATTTTGTTTTTCTCACTAATATCCCACGAAGAAGCGCTGTGTAACCGCCATGTAACCCAGATGGTAGCATACTCATCAACACGCATCCACCTGAACTCAACAGCAAATGCGCACTAAGCAATTGATTATTAATGATATTAAGTGAAAAAATCAACGCCAATCAACACCCATGAATACCGATACACGGTGATTTGTAATCATCAGGTGGCCAGTTCGAAACCGGCAGCCGGCACCAGACATCAGTAAGAAGCAAAAAGCCCAGCCTCACGGTTGGGCTTTTTGCTTTTTCGGACGCCTTTGTCCGTGCAATTTTGTGTGAGCTTTGGGTGTTTCTTAACAGATATACTCGTCCCAACATTACTTCACCCATCGCCCATGAAAAAGACCCCTGCCCTTGGCGCTGCCGCCATCGCCGCTGCTCTCCTCGCCCTCAGCAGCTACGCCAGCCCCTACTGGACCCTGCACCAGATGAAGACGGCTATCGCCGAGAAAGACGCCGACGGTTTGTCGGAACACATCGACTTTCCTGCCCTGCGCGAGAGCTTCAAGGGGCAGATGATGACGATGATGCAGGAGCGCATGGGCTCGGCCGGGATGGCCAACAATCCCTTCGCCGCCATGGGACAGATGATGGGCGCTGCCCTGGTCAACCAAGTGGTCGATGCTGCCGTGTCGCCGGCGGGTGTGATGGCGATGATGGAGGCGGGCAAGGTCAAGCCGGGCGCACGCCCGGCGCCGGCAGCGGATGCGGATGCTGCGAAAGAAACCACCGACTATTCGGTCGATTACCGCGGCTGGAGCAAGGTGGCGATCTCGACGTCGCAGCAGGACGCGGGCAAGTTCATCCTGAAACGCACCGGTCTCTGGAGCTGGCAGCTGAGCGCGCTCGAGTTGCCGGAATCGACCCTGAACGCGGCGGACTGACGCCCATCTCCGCTAGCTGATCCGGGGCGGCCGACAACACCGCCCCGGCACCATCTTCACGCGCTGTGCACACGCGGCGTACAGCCTGCACCAATTCCGGGCAGCGCTTCCCTCTTTTCCTTCCAAACGGGCGCTTTGGCGCGCGGCACGCTTCTTGCTGACCTATCGGCAATGAACGATCGCCTGGCCCTGCCTTCCCTCTTCGTCGATTCCCGCACCCGCTGGGAGGCCAGCCTGCGCCTGGGTTTCATGGCGCGTGCCGGCGGCACGATCCTGGGCGAGCGCCGCCACACCGGACCGCTGCGCGTGCAAAAACCGCTGTATCCGGAAGGCGCCGAGGTTTGCCATGCCGTGATCGTGCACCCGCCCGGCGGCGTGGTCGGCGGCGACGTGCTCGATATCGGCATCGCGGCCGGCGCCGGCGCGCATGCCCTGCTCACCACGCCCGGCGCCGGCAAGTGGTACCGCGCGAATGGGCATTCCTCGCGCCAGGATGTGCGCATCGAGGTGGCGGAAGGCGCGTCGCTCGAATGGCTGCCGCAGGAAACCCTGTTCTACCGCGAAGCCGCGGTCGAGATGCGGCATGAGGTGACGCTGGCGGCGAACGCGCGCTACATCGGCAGCGAAGTGCTGTGCTTCGGACGCAGCGCTTCCGGCGAGACGTTCGACAGCGGCAGCATCCGGCAAAGCACGCGCATCCGGCGCGAAGGAAAGCTGGTCTGGCACGAAGAGGGGAATATCGACGGCGCAGGCTCCGGCATGCACAGCCCGTTCGGCTTGGGCGGGCATACCGTCTGCGCCACTTTCATCGCCTGCGGCGCCACGCTCGACGCCAGCCAGCTACGCCAGCTGCGCGAGGAGATCGGCGTACATGGCCGGGGCGGCGCAACCCAGCTGCCGCAGATCGTGGTGGTGCGCCACCTCGGCTGCTCAAGCCAGGCGGCACGCGCCGTGATGGTGGCGGCCTGGCGCCGCCTGCGTCCGGTGCTGATGCAGCGCGAAGCCGTCATCCCGCGCCTGTGGAATACCTGAAAGGACAGCATGGAACTCACCCCGCGCGAAAAGGACAAGCTGCTGATCTTCACTGCCGCCCTGCTGGCCGAGCGTCGCAAGGGGCGTGGCCTGAAGCTGAATTATCCGGAAGCCGTAGCCTACATCTCGGCCGCGATCATGGAGGGTGCGCGCGACGGCAAGACCGTGGCCGAGTTGATGAGCGAAGGCACGCGCATCCTCACGCGCGACGAGGTGATGGAGGGCGTGCCCGAGATGATCCCCGACGTGCAGGTCGAGGCGACTTTCCCCGACGGCAGCAAGCTCGTCACCGTACACCAGCCCATCGTCTAGGAGACATCATGATTCCGGGAGAACTGCTGGTGGAGCCAGGCGAGATCGAACTGAACGCGGGCCGTGCGACTGTCGTGGTCGAGGTGGCGAATGGCGGCGACCGGCCGATCCAGGTCGGCTCGCACTACCACTTCTTTGAAACCAATCCGGCGCTGCAGTTCGAGCGGCGACTGTCGTATGGCATGCGCCTGGACATCCCGGCCGGCACCGCGGTGCGCTTCGAGCCGGGCCAGGTGCGCACGGTGACCTTGATTGCCTTGGGCGGCGAGCGCATCGTCCACGGCTTCAATGCGCTGGTCTCCGGTCCCTTGCTGGAGGAGGCGCCATGAGTCGCATCGGGCGCCAGGCCTATGCCGAGATGTATGGCCCGACCACGGGCGACCGCATGCGCCTGGCCGATACCAGCCTGGTGATCGAGATCGAACACGATTACGCGATCTATGGCGAAGAGGTGAAGTTCGGTGGCGGCAAGGTGATCCGCGATGGCATGGGCCAGTCGCAGCGCCCCCACGCGCAGGTGGCAGACACGGTGATCACGAACGCGGTGATCGTCGACCACTGGGGCATCGTGAAGGCCGACATCGGCATCAAGGACGGCATGATCGCCGCCATCGGCAAGGCCGGCAATCCGGACATCCAGCCCGGCGTGACGATCGTGATCGGCGCGGCCACCGAGATCATCGCCGGCGAAGGCATGTTAGTGACCGCCGGCGGCATCGACAGCCACATCCACTTCATCTGCCCGCAGCAGATCGAGGAAGCGCTCATGAGCGGCGTGACGACGATGCTGGGCGGCGGCACCGGGCCCGCGGTGGGCACGGCGGCCACCACCTGCACGCCGGGGCCCTGGCACATCCACTCGATGCTGCAGGCGGCCGAGGCCTTTCCGATGAACCTGGGCTTTTTTGGAAAGGGCAATGCGAGCCGGCCGGAGCCGCTGGTCGAGCAGGTGCAGGCGGGCGTCATCGGCCTGAAGCTGCACGAGGACTGGGGCACGACGCCGGCCGCGATCGACACCTGCTTAAGTGTGGCCGAGCGCATGGACATCCAGGTGGCGATCCACAGCGACACCCTGAACGAAGCGGGCTTCCTCGAGCATACGCTGGCCGCCTTCAAGGGCCGCACCATCCACACCTTCCACACCGAAGGTGCGGGCGGCGGCCATGCGCCGGACATCATCGCCGCCGTCGGCCAGGCGAATGTGCTGCCGTCGTCGACGAATCCGACCCGGCCCTACACCGTCAACACGCTCGACGAGCACCTCGACATGCTGATGGTCTGTCACCACCTGGACGCCTCGATTGCCGAGGACATCGCATTCGCCGAGTCGCGCATCCGGCGCGAGACCATCGCCGCCGAGGACATCCTGCACGACCTGGGCGCGATCTCGATGATGTCCTCGGATTCGCAGGCCATGGGCCGCGTGGGCGAAGTGATCCTGCGTACCTGGCAGACCGCGCACAAGATGAAGCTGCAGCGCGGCGCCCTGCCAGGAGATAGCGCGCGCCACGACAATGCGCGCGTCAAGCGCTATATCGCCAAGTACACGATCAACCCGGCCATCACGCACGGCATCGCGCATGCGGTGGGCTCGGTCGAAGCCGGCAAGGTCGCCGACCTGGTGCTGTGGAAGCCAGCCTTTTTCGGCGTGAAGCCGTCGATGATTTTGAAAGGCGGGATGATCGCGGCGGCCCAGATGGGCGACCCGAATGCCTCGATCCCGACGCCGCAGCCGGTGCATGCGCGGCCGATGTTCGGCGCCTTTGGGCGGGCGCTGTTCCGTTCCTCGTACACCTTCGTCTCGCAGGCGGCCTTCGATGCCGGCATCAAGGAACGCCTCGGCCTGGCCAAGCCGCTGCTCGTGGCGCGCAGCATGCGTGGCCTGGGTAAAGCGGACATGGTGCACAACGACGCCACGCCGCACATGCAGGTCGATCCCGAAACCTATGAGGTGCGCGCCGACGGTGTGCTGCTCACCTGCGAGCCGGCGCGCGAGCTGCCGCTGGCGCAGCGTTACTTCCTGTTCTGAGAGGCCGACGATGCTTACCCTGCACACCAGGATCGATGGACCGGCGCCGGTGGACGGCGAGCTGGTCCTGCCCTTCCACCTGCGCGAGAAAAGCCGGCTGCGCGCGGCATTGACGAATGGCGAAGAGGTGGCGGTGCTGCGTCCGCGCGGGACGGTGCTGCGCGGCGGCGACCTGCTGCGGGGTGAAGATGGACGCGTTGTGCGCGTGGTGGCCGAGCTGGAAGCCGTCTACCGCGTCGCGCACGGTCAGGAGAACGGCCTGCTGCTCTGCGCTTTCCATCTGGGGAACCGTCACACCCAGACCGAAGTCGGCCAGGGCTGGCTGCGCATCCGCGCCGATGCCGTGCTGCGCGAGATGCTGCTCGGCCTGGGTGCGCAGGTGACCGAAGAACGGGCGGCCTTCGAGCCGGAGGCCGGTGCGTATGGCGGCGGGCATCACCACGGCGAGTCGCATCCGCTGGCGCCGGTGCCGCTGCGCCAGAAGATCCACCGGCCGTCGGACTTGCCATGATCGCCGGCATCGCCCTGCTGCGCCTGCTGCAACTGGCCAGTCCTTCGCTGCCGATCGGCGCCTACAGCTATTCGCAGGGGCTGGAAAGCGCCATCGACGAGGGCTCGGTACGCGATGCGGCGGGTGCGCAGCGCTGGATCACGGCGCAGCTGGTCGAGGTAGCCGGGCGCTTCGACGCGCCGCTGCAATGGCGCTTGCTGCGCGCCTTTGCCGGTCGCGACATGGACGCGGCGCTGTACTGGAACGAGCGCTGGCTGGCCGCGCGCGACACGGCCGAGCTGCGCGCCGAAACCCTGCAGATGGGCTATTCGCTGCGCCAGCTGCTGGCGGCGCTGCTCGAGGAGCGGCCGGATGCCGATCCTGTCCTGATGCAGATGCTCGATGCGGGCGGGCTGTCGCTGCCGGCGGCCTATGCCTGCGCCGCCGCCGCGCTCGACGTGCCGCCGCCTGCGGCCCTGCTCGGTTCCGTATTCGCCTGGGCCGAGAATCAGGTGCTGGTCTGTGTGAAGACCGTGCCGCTGGGCCAGGTGGCGGGCCAGAAGATGCTGCTGGCGCTGGGCGCGACGGTCGATGCGGTGGTGCGCCAGGCCCAGGAAATGCCGGACGCCGCGCTGTCGAACTGGGCGCCGGGCTTTGCCCTGCTGTCGATGCAGCATGAAGTGCAGTACAGCCGGCTATACCGGTCTTGAACGAGGACATCAACATGGAAAAAAACCTGCTGCGCGTCGGGATCGGCGGACCGGTCGGCTCCGGCAAGACGGCCCTGTGCGAAATGCTGTGCAAGGCGATGCGCGAACAGTATGAGATGGCGGTCATCACCAACGACATCTACACACGCGAGGACATGGACATCCTGCTGCGCGCCGGCGCCCTGCCGGCCGAGCGCCTGATGGGCGTGGAAACCGGCGGCTGCCCGCACACGGCGATCCGCGAGGATGCCTCGATCAACCTGGAAGCGATCGCGCGCATGAGCGCCGACTTCCCGCAGCTGGACCTGATCCTGGTCGAGTCCGGCGGCGACAACCTGGCGGCCACCTTCAGCCCCGAGCTGTCGGACCTGACGATCTACGTGATCGACGTGGCCGGTGGCGAAAAGATTCCGCGCAAGGGCGGGCCGGGCATCACGCGTTCGGACCTGCTGGTCATCAACAAGACCGACCTGGCGCCGCATGTGGGCGCGAATCTCGAGGTCATGCGCGCGGACGCCGCCCGCATGCGCGGCAGCCGTCCTTTCGTGTTCGCCAGCCTGCGCCACAGCGAGGGCGTGGACGCCATTGTCGATTTCATCCGCCACGAAGGCCTGCTCGATGCAGGCCGCTGATTTCCTGTCACCATCCACCTGAGGAGCCGCCATGCCGTTTTCCCTGCGCCGTTTTGCCCCTGTTGCCGCCATCATGCTGGCGATCTGCGCCGCCGTGCTGACCGGCGGGCCTGCCCAGGCCCACGACACCGGCGTGCCACACCTGATCCACGAGTACGAAGGCTGGGTTGCCCTGGGCGTCGTGGTGCTGGCCATCACCGGCGCCGGCTTGCTGGTACGGCGTGCGCTGCGCCGCTGAACCGGCGCCGGCTGGCCCGGCTGGCGTTTTCAGCGGTTTGTGACGCCGTTCGTGCAGCCTGTCGCACGGGCCGCGCCGCGCGTGGAGGACGGCATTACAGTGCCATCATCCCAACCCGCCCGGAGACGACCATGAACACATTCCTCGGCAGTACCCTGATGGCCACGGCCCTGTTTCTGGCTGGAGGCAACGCCCTTGCCGACGACATCCGCGAAACACGTGCCGTCGATGCCCGCGTCAGCCGCATCAAGCTCGACGGCGTGGTCGACCTGGTGGTGCGCCAGGGGCCCAAGCCTTCGCTCGTCATTGCAGGCGAACGCGCCGACGTGGCGCGCGTGATTACCCGCCAGCACGGCGAGACGCTGGAAATCGACACCGAACGCCGCAACCACTACAGTACGGGACGCCGGCCCAAGCTGCGCGCCGAGCTGACCGTGCCGAACCTGGCCGAACTCAGTTCGGAAGGCGTGGGCGCCAGCACGGTCAGCGGCTTCGGCGGCGAGCGCATCGTGCTGAACCTGGACGGCGCCGGCGCCATGACCATGCAGGGCAATTACCGCAAGGTCGATGCGCGCCTCGGCGGCGTCGGCAGCATGACCATCGACGCCGGCAAGGCCGAGCGCATGGAGCTGGAACTGGGCGGCGCCGGCCAATTGGCCGTGTCGGGCCAGACCAGGGCCCTGCGCGCCACGCTGGCCGGTGTCGGCAATCTCGACGCCGAGAAACTGCGTGCCGAGACCGTCGACCTCGACCTCAGTGGGATGGGCGGCGCCACCGTGTACGCCAGCACGGCGGCAAACCTGAACCTGAGCGGCATGGGCTCGGCCACCGTGTATGGCAAACCGGCGCAGCGCAAGGCCAGCACCGACGGCATGGGCAAGGTCAGCTGGCGATAAGCGGCTGCGCTACTTGATGCTGGTATTGTTGCGCACCTCGCGCACACCCTGGACCTCGCGCGCCAGCTGTACCGCCTTCTGGGCGCTTTCGCGCGATTCGACAAAGCCGCTCAGCTGCACGGTGCCCTTGAACGTGTCGACCTTGACCTCGGTGGCCTTCACGGTGGGGTCGGCGGCAAAGGCGGCCTTGACCTTGCTGGTGATGACGGCGTCGTCGATGTATTCGCCGGTGCCCTGGCGGTGCGCAGTAGGTGCGCAGGCCGCCAGGCTGAGCGTGGCAACGGCGGCAAGAATGGAAATGAAACGCTGTGCAATTTTCATGGCAACGCTCCCTTGAATGAGACGATATCGTCCCATTTTCAGGGTGGCGTGCGAACTGCGTTTGATACGCAGCAAAGGTGCCGGAGGCTGTGAGGCTTCAGGGCACCTCGGCCAGGGCCGCCAGGGCCACCGGCGGTTCTGCGTGGGAGGGTGCCGGCCGCAGGACCAGCTCGCCGCGCGCCAGGTCCTGGCCGATGACCAGGCGTACGTCGACCGGCTGGGTGGTGTCGACCTGCACCAGCGCCACGCCATTGAAACGCAAGGCCAGGCGCGCGGCCACGTCGCGGTAGGCGGCGCCATGCTCGATGCGCGTGTGCCGCACCCTGAAGCCCGGCTCGTTGCTCAGGCGCGTGACCAGCAGGTCGTCGGCGCCGATCCGGCGCGACAATGCGCGCGCCATGCCGGTCACGCCGTTTCCATTGCGGATTTCCAGCAGTACCGCCTCGGGACGATTGCGTGGCCGCGAAGGCAGCGGCTGGGGCGGCAGCCCGGCCGGCAAGTCCTGGGCCAGCGCATGCAGCGACGGCAGGCGGCGCAGGCTGAGGGTGCCATCGGCCGCGGCCAGCACCTGGGTCGCGGCCCACTCGGGGTCGGGGCGCTGCGCCTCCACCGCGGCCTGGATCGCCGCCACGGCGCTGCCGCCCGCGGCCCTGTAATCGCTGCGGAAATCGTGCTCTTGCAGGGCGCTGGCCTGGCGGAACATCAGGTCGGCGCGCTCGTGCTGGCCCATGCGGCGCAGGGTTTCGCCCAGGTTGTTCCAGGCGCGGCCGTTCAGCGGGTCGAGCAGGCAGGCTTTTTCCAGCGCGGCGACGGCTTGCGGATAGTCGCCGCCAAGCAGGTAGGCGTAGCCGAGATTGGCGAACAGGTAGGCGCTGCCCGGGCCGGAGTCCAGGTTCAGCTCGGCGGTCAGGGCGCGCCAGATCGGGATCGCCTGGGCAAACTCGCCCTGGCGCGCATAGGCGGCGGCCAGGGCATTGCGGGTGCGTACGTGGCGCGGGTCGGCGGCCAGCGCGGCGCGGTAGGCCTGCACGGCTTCCGGATAGCGGCCGGCGAGATGATGGGCGCGGCCCTGGCCGTAGGCGAACTCGGCATCCGGGCCGGCCTGCGTTTCCGGCTGGCGCTGCAAATCGGCGCAGGCGAGCAGCAGCGCGCCGGCGCAGGCAACCGAGAGGTTCTTGAGAAGACTGCGAGGTGTCATGATCGTGCTCCTGGAGAAATCAGCGCGTGGCGGCGACCTGGGCAAGGGTACGGGTGAGCTGGATGACGGCCGGGCCCATCAACACCATCAGCAGCGTCGGGAAGATGCAGAAGATGAGCGGGAACAGCAGCTTGAGGCCGATCTTGGCAGCGCATTCCTCGGCCAGCACGCGGCGCTTGTTGCGCAGGTTTTCCGAGTACACGCGCAGCGAGTCGCCGACGCTGGTGCCGAAGCGCTCGGACTGGATCAGCATCGCCACCAGCGTGTCGACGTCGTCGACGCCGCTGCGCAGCGCGAAATTGCGCAGCGCCTTTTCCTTGCTGAAGCCGGCGCGCATTTCCATCAGCACGATCTGCAGCTCCTGGGCCAGGATCACGCTCTTGATGTGGATTTCGCCGGCTACCTTCACGAAGGCCCGTTCCAGGCTCAGGCCGGCCTCGACGCAGACAGTCAGCAGGTCGAGGGCGTCGGGCAGGCTTTCGAAGATCTCGCGCTTGCGGCGTCCGGCAATGCGGTTCAGGATCATGTTCGGCAGGTAGTAGCCGACCGTGGCGGTGAGCAGCAGCAGGAACAGCAGCTTGCTGCCGGCCAGCGTAATGACCGAGAGCGCCACCAGCACGCCGATGATGGCCGGTCCGAGCAGTGCCAATGCGGTTTTCGACGCGAAGAACAGGGTCGGCGCGACCGGGTTGCGCCAGCCGGCATTCATGAAGCGGGTGCGCAGCGCCGACTTTTCCCAGCCCTCTTCGGGAATCGAGAGTTTGGTCAGCGGCTGGGTGACCTTGGCCACTTTCTCGACCCAGCCGTTCGATTCGAGCTGGGTGGGCTCCGACTTGCCGATGAAGCGGCGCAGCCGGGTGCGCAGGGCAACCGGCGCGAACAGCGCCATGGCCAGTCCGGCCAGCGCGCAGACGATCGTGAAGACGACCAGGAGGAAAGTGAGTTGGGCGGCTTGCATGGCGGTTCCTCAGATGCGGATGCGGATGATGCGGCGCAGCCAGACCACGCCGAACAGGATCATCCCGGCCGCGTACCAGAGCAGGCGGATGCCGCTCGGATCGGTCCACAGCATGGACACGTATTTCGGGTTCACGATCGTCAGGACCAGGGCGACGCCGAACGGCAGCAGGCCCAGGATCCAGGCCGACATGCGCCCTTCCGCCGACAGCACGCGCACCTGGGCGGCGAGCTTCAGGCGGCCACGGATGATGTGGCTGATGTTGCCGAGGATTTCGGCCAGGTTGCCGCCGGATTCGCGCTGGATCAGCACCGCGATGATCAGGTAGCGCAGGTCGGTCAGCGGAATGCGCGCCGCCATGTTGTGCAGCGCCTCGCCCATCGGCACGCCGTAGTTGATTTCTTCGCGCGCGATGCGGAACTCGCCGCTGAGCGGCTCGGGCAGCTCGTTGCCGACGATTTGCAGCACGTTGGTGAATGAGTGGCCGGCGCGCAGCGCGCGCGCGATGAAGTCGGCGGCATCCGGCAGCTGTTGCTCGATGCGGCGCAGGCGCCGCGTGCGGGCGCGCCGCAGCAGCATCCAGGGCAGGCCGAACGCCAGCAGCGCCAGCACGAAGCGCGCCGGCAGCGGCGCCGGCAGGCGCGCGCTCAAGAGCAGGGCCGCCAGCATCGCCGCCAGCGAGCAGCCGAGGAAGCGGTCGACCGTCAGCTTGCTGCCGGCCTGCACCAGCAGCACGTCGAGGCGCTTCAGCAGCGGTATGCCGTGCAGCAGGCGGTCCAGGGCGTCGTTGCCGCTGAAGCGGCGCTGCTTCAGGATCGAAATCCGCTCGCCCGAGCGTCCGGCGCCGCCCGACATCACCTGCAGGCGGCGCGCCACGCGCTGCGCCGCCTTGCCATGGTTACTCGACCACCACAGCCAGACGCCTTCGATCAGCAGGATGACGGCGGCGAACAGGAACACGGTGAAACTGTAGAAAAGGACATCCATCGTGCGGCTCCACTGCAGGCGCGGCCTGCCGGTTCATTGGAAGATGCGGTCGGGGTCGAAGGTGTCGTCGGGGATCGCGGCGCCATACATCTTGAGGCGGTCGGCAAAGCGCGGCCGCACGCCAGTGGCGCTGAACTGGCCCTGCACCTTGCCGTCGCGGTCGACCCCGGTCTGCTCGAAGCGGAAGATCTCCTGCATCGAGATGATGTCGCCTTCCATGCCGGTGATTTCCTGGATGCTGACCAGCTTGCGGCAGCCGTCGATCAGGCGCGAGGCCTGTACCACCACGGTCACCGCCGAGCAGATCTGCTGGCGGATCGCGCGCGGCGTTAGGTTCACGCCGGCCATGCCGACCATGTTCTCGAGCCGCGCCAGGGCGTCGCGCGGGGTGTTCGAGTGGATCGTGGCGAGCGAACCTTCGTGGCCGGTGTTCATCGCTTGCAGCATGTCAAGCGCCTCGGGGCCGCGCACCTCGCCCAGGATGATGCGGTCGGGGCGCATGCGCAGCGAATTCTTCACCAGCGCGCGCTGGGTAACTTCGCCCTTGCCTTCGATATTCGGCGGCCGCGTTTCCAGGCGCACCACGTGCGGCTGGCGCAGCTGCAGCTCGGCGGCATCCTCGATGGTGACGATGCGCTCGCTGGCCGGGATGAAGCCGGACAGCAGGTTCAGCAAGGTGGTCTTGCCGCTGCCGGTGCCGCCCGAGATCAGGATGTTGATCTTGGCGATGCCCAGGCCCTGCAGCACCTGGATCATCGGCGGCGTCACGCTTTTGTAGTCGAGCAGGTTCTGCACCGTCAGCGGCGCGGCGCCGAAGCGGCGGATCGACAGCAGCGGGCCGTCCACCGCCAGCGGCGGGATGATCGCATTTACGCGCGAACCGTCCGGCAGGCGTGCGTCGACCATCGGGCTCGACTCGTCGACGCGGCGGCCGACGCGCGAGACGATCTTCTCGATGATCTTCATCAGGTGCGCATTGTCGTGGAAGGCAATGTCGGTGAGTTCCAGCTTGCCGCGCCGTTCGACGTAGACGCGGCTGGCGGTATTGACCAGGATGTCGGACACGGTCGGGTCGTTCAGCAGTGGCTCGAGCGGGCCGAAGCCGAGCATTTCGTGCTGGATGTCGAGCACCAGGTTGTGGCGCTCGTGCTGGTTGAGGACGATGCGTTCTTCCTCGATGATGCGCTGGATCAGCAAGGCCAGTTCGTGCTTGAACTGCTCGACCGTCAGGCGCTTCAGGCGCTCCAGGTCGATCCGGTCGAGGATCATCTGGTGCATCGACTTCTTCAGTTCCTGGTAGGCGCCGTTCGTGGCGTCGGCGGAATGGGCTCCGGGACGGCGTTCGTCATCGGATACGGACAGGCGTTCGCGCAGCGACATGGCTACTCCTTTCAGTAATCGTTTTCGCTGCGGCCGAACAGGCGGCCGAGCAGGCCGCGGCTTTCGGGCGCGCGGCGCGCGGTGACCAGTTCGACCAGGTCGGCCAGGCTGCGCGCCGCCGCGCTGGCGCGCGACAGTTCCAGCACCGGCACACCCTGGTTCACCGAGTCGGTGACGGCGATGTAATCGTTGGGGATGGTGTGCACGACTTCGCAGCCGAGCGCGGCGTGCAGGTCGGGCAGGCGCAGCCGCCCGCCCTTTTCGTAACGGTTGACGATCAGGCGGATACCTTCGATCGGGTAGCCGAGCGAGCGGAAGATGTCGAGCAGGCGGCGGGCATCGCGGATGTCGGGCAGCGCCAGCTGCAGCACCGGGTAGATGGTGTCGGTGCTGTCGAGCGCGCGCAGCGACACGGCGTCGATCTGGCGGCCGACGTCGAGCACGATGTAGTCGTAATGCTGGCGTGCCACGCGCAGGATGGCATCGATGTGTTCCGGCTTGGCTTCCTTGGTTTGCGCAGGATCGTCGGCCGCGGCCAGCACGCCGAAGCCGGGCGTCACGTGCACCAGGCAGGACTCCAGGAAAGGCCCGTCGAGGCGCGCGATCTGTTCGCAGACGTCGGACAGGGTCATGGTCGGCTTCTGGTCCGACACGTAGAGCGCGGCATCGCCGAACTGGCCGTGCAGGTCGATCAACAGCACCTTTTTCTCGGCCAGCGTCGCCAGCGCATACCCGAAGTTAGTGGAGATGAAGGTGGCGCCGCTGCCGCCCTTGCAGGCGATGAAGGCCAGCACCTTGCCTTCGCGTAGCTGGGCGACGCCGGCGGCGGCGGCAATGCGGTCCATGGCTTCATGGAAGGCGCGGTGCGCCAGCGGCAGCTGCAGCACTTCGCGCACGCCGGCGCGCATGGCGCGGATCAGGAGCTGGGTATGGTGTTCGCCGGTGAGCAGCATGAACTGCGCTTCCGGATACTGGCGCGCCAGGCGTTCGAGCAGGTCGGCGTCGTCGGGCGCCCCGGCGCCGGCATCGACGATCACCAGGCCGGGCGCTTCGGCCAGGGGGCGGTCGAGCGCTTCGCGCATCGACACGCGGCTGTTGGCGACGTTCAGCGGCGGCACGCGCGCCGCGCCCTGCGAGGCGATGTCGGCATACAGCAGGCTGTCGCGGCTGATCAATAGGGCTTTCATGACGATCCTCGTTGAGGCTCAGATTGCAAGTGGAAATCGGGAGGCGAACGCGCCAGCCGGCGCTCGGCACGCCGCCATGGCGTCTCGGGCGCCGGCCTGCGCGTCCGCAGCGCACAAGCGCGCATGACGATGCTCACTGTCCGCTGCCCATGATCCTGATGACCGGCGCCGGCTCTGGCTCGGGCTGGGCGAACGAACGCTGGTAGCGGGCCTGCGCGGCGCGCGCCGCCGGCCCGTCGATGCCGTGTGCCGGATTGGCATTGGCGGCGTTTTGCGGCGCGATGGTCTGCGCCGCCAGGTTGGCGCGTACCGAGGCGCCGAAGTTCTTGGTGAAGCGCGGAGCGGTCGAGCAGCCCTGGGTCAGCAGCAGCAACGCCACGCACGCGATGGTCTTGCAGGTAGCCATGGCCGCCTCCTATTTGAGTTCGAAACCGTCGACGCTCTGGGCCGGACGGGCGATGGCATTGCTCGGCGCTGGCGGGCCCTCGAGCCTTCCCCCGAGCATCAGCGCGGCGCGCGAAGGGGCGTCCACGCGGTCGGTCGGCAGCGCGTAAGCCGTTTCCGTCAGGGGCTTGACCAGGCGCGCCGTGATCACGAACACGAGTTCGGTGCGGTCCTGCTGGAAGTCGGTGCTGCGAAACAGCGCGCCCAGCACCGGTACCTGGCCGAGCAGCGGCAGGCCTTTGAGGTTGGTCACCAGGTTGTTCTTGATCAGGCCGCCGATGGCGAAGCTCTGGCCGTCGTACAGCTGGACGGTGGTGCTGGCACGCCGGGTCGTCACCACCGGCAGGATGGCGCCGCCGGACAGGCCGACGGCGCTGATGCCGATGCCCTCGCGCGACAGTTCCGAGACCTCGGGCGTCACGCGCAGGTTGATGCGGCCGCCGCTGAGCACCGTTGGCGTGAAGCGCAGGCCGACGCCGAATTCCTTTTCCTCGAGCGTGACCCTGTCGCGGTCCTGGGACACCGGGATGTAGAACTTGCCGCCCGCGAGGAAGCTGCCTTCCTGGCCGCTGATCGCCATCACGTTCGGCTCGGCCAGCACGCGCACCAGGCTGTCCTTGGTTTCGGCATCGACGCCGAAGCCGTTACCGTTGCCTTTGCCGAGGCGCAGGCCTCCGTTGATACTACCGCTCAGGAAATTCGAGGCCAGGGCGGCCGCCCAGCTGCCGGACGCCGTGCGCCAGTTGACGCCGGCCTCGAGGCGTTCGAGCAGGGTCTTCGAGACCTCGGCCACCTTGACTTCGAGCTGCACCTGCTGCGGCGCGCTCACGCTCAGCAAATTCACCACGCGCAGGTTGGCGGCATTCGACCCGCCGTTGGCGGCGGCATTCTGCTGGTCCGGCGCCAGCTCCTTCGGCACCGCATTCATCGGACGCAGCGGCTTGCGCACATAGGCCAGCGCCAGCTCGGCGGCGCGCGCCACGGCGCCGGCATCCGACACGGTACCGCTCAGGACCAGGGAGTCGGCGGCGGCCAGCACCCGGATGTCCTTTTCCTCGGGCATGACCGCGGCCAGCGTGGCCTGCAAGGCGCTCGGGTCCATCGCCACGGTGATGTCGAGCACGCTGCACAGGCCGCTCCTGCCCTGCACGATCATGTTGGTGGTGCCGACGTCGATGCCGGCGATGTACATGGTGTCGGGCGCCACCAGCATCGCCTGCACCACCGACGGGTTGCCGACGCTGCGGTTCTGCACCGGCTCCTGCAGCCGCATCAGGGTCGACTTCCCCATCTGGAGCGCAACCTGGGCCGGACGCGCGGCCTCGCCGCTGCAGCGCGGACCGAGTTCGCTGCGCGCGCCGGCCGCCGGCGCAGTATCGGCCTGGGCCGCGGGACGCGCCGCCTGCGCCGTGCCAGCCAGCGCCAGCGCCAGGCCGCCGAGCAGCAGGCGGCGGCGAGTTTTCGTGGGACTCGTGTTCATGGTTTCACCTGGCACACTTAGGGTTCAGAAGCACTCTTGCGAGGAATGCAGGCCATTGATGACAGCAACGCAGTTGCGGCGCGCAGGAGGCGTGGCGACGCGGTGCACGGCCGGTTTTGGCGGACGCGGCGCGGCGGCGGGCTTCGCCAGCACGGGTTTCGGCGGCGTGGCGCCCGGCAGCAGCGTCAGCTTGGTGGCGCCGCCGGT
This sequence comes from Massilia sp. BAP21, assembly GCF_057801335.1. Taxonomy (NCBI): domain Bacteria; kingdom Pseudomonadati; phylum Pseudomonadota; class Betaproteobacteria; order Burkholderiales; family Oxalobacteraceae; genus Massilia; species Massilia sp. BAP21. The sequence continues at coordinate 2,159,932 of NZ_CM173596.1, read as the reverse complement.
CTGGGCCGACTGCGGGTCGACCTGGTTGCGCAGCGCCAGCGACAGGGTGCCGACGCTGCGCGCCAGGTCGAGCGTCTCGGCCTGCTCGGGCGACACTTCGAGCGTGACGGCGTTCACCACACGCGGCTTGGTTTCGTCGCGGTTGACTTCCTGGGCCACGGCCAGCACCAAAATCCTCTCAAGCACGATCTTCGAGATGTCCTGCTCGCGGTTCTCGCCGGGCTGCGGGTCCTTGCGGGTGCTGACGATGATGTCGACGTAGTTGCCCGGCAGGGTGAAGCCGGCCACGCCGATCACGTCGTTCACACGCACCGTGATGGCGCGCTTGCCTTCGGTGATCAGGGCCGACAGGCCGCCCAGGGTGCCGGCCGGCGCCAGCTTGGCTTCGCTGACCGGTTCGCCCGCCAGCACGCTGCTCCTGAGCACCCGGCCGGCCAGCTTCTGCGGATCGGCATAGGCGCCTTTCGGCACGCTGTCGGACGGCCAGTCGGCCAGTTTCAGCATCTCGGGCGTGAGGCGCTGGCCGAGGCTGATGTCGGTGGCGGCCACCACGATATGGCCGGAATTGGACCCCGGCTGCATCAGCAGCCAGCGCGAGGCCAGGATCACGGCCGTCAGGCCGAACAGGATGGCAACCGCCATCACGGCGAGGGCGCGCTTGTTTTTCATGATGCGATTCCTGCGGCAGGGGTCGGGACGCTGGCGCAGACGCTGTTCCATGCCTGCTCCAGGGCGGCAATGCTCAGGCACGGCTCGGCGCCGGCCAGGCTGGCGAAATCGGACAGGCGGCCGAGCAGTTCCTGCGGGTAGCAGGCCAGCAGCGGCGTGCCACTCTGGCGGTGCAGGCGCGTCACCAGGTGCTCGAGCACGTTCTCGGGGCAGTCCAGGCCGCGCAGGCGGCACTGGCGCCGTACCAGCGCGCGGTAGCCGGCGTCCTGCAACGCCCCCAGTCCGATGCGGTAGCCGACCCGGCGCAGCATGGCCGGATCGAACACGCTCGACGGCGCCAGGTTGGTAACGAATACCAGCAGCGCATCGAAAGGCAGGGACTCGGCCTGTCCACCCAGGCGCAGCGGGCCGCCGTCGAGCGGTCCCAGCCAGCGGTTCAGCAGCTCGGAAGCGGGCAGGCGCTGGCGCCCGAGGTCGTCGATCACGAGGATGCCGTTGTTCGCTTGCAGCTGGGGCGGCGCCTGCAGCACGCCATGTTCGCTATCGAAACGCAGTTCGAAGTCGGCGGCGTCGAAGTCGGCGCCGACGTGCACCAGCGGACGCTGGCAAATCATCCAGCGCGCGTCGCAGCTGCGCCGCTCTTCCAGCTGGCGCGCCAGCGGCAGCGGCGCCGGGTGGCAGGCCGGATCGTACAGGCGCACGATGCGCCCGCCAATCAGCACCGCGTGCGGCACCGCCACCGCCCCGGGCAGCAGGCGCGCCAGCTTGCGTGCCAGGGTCGTCTTGCCGCTGCCGCTGGGTCCGTGCAGCAGCAGTGCGCGCTGCGACTGCAGGGCCGCGCCGAGCAGGTCGCGCTGGGCCGCATCGAGGGCATCGCCGGCCAGCAGCGCGGCCAGGTCGGCGGTGCGCGGACGGCTGGCGCCGGGCTGGCGCAGCGACTGGCGCTCGATTAGCGCGCGCCAGGCCGCCAGCGTCACCGGCGCCGGGCCAACATAGCGGCATTCGGCCAGGGCCGCGAGCGCGGCGCGCTGGCCGATCGGGGTCAACTGGTACTGGACATCGATGTCCGATTCGCCGCACCAGGCCACTTCAGCCTGCTGTTCGGCCATCATCCCGGCCAGCACTTCGCGCAGCACGCTGACTGACAGGCGCAGCCTGCCGGCAAGCAGCGGCAGCGGCGCGCGTCCGGTTGCATGCAGGGTCTTCAGCGCCAGCGCCGCCACGAGGCGTGCATCGAGCCCGGTGTCGCTGACCGACTTGGCCTGGCGCGGCAGGATTGCCGCCACCTCCAGCTCGCCCGGCGGCGCGGCCGGCGCCATGCGCTCGGCGGCGGTCCCTGGGCTCCACGACAAGGTTTCGACCATCGCTTTCTCCTCGTACAGCAGCAAAATATTTCCTGACGTCATCAATTCTAGCGAGCCGGTCCCTGGCGCCCTTGAGATGTAGCAAGCTATGGCGCTCAGCCGTGGTAACGCTGCGCCAGCAGCCAGAGCGCGCTCAGCGCGATCGCCAGTCCATAGGGCATGGAGCCGGCGCTCTGCGCAGGCGCGCCTTCCGTAGCGGAACCAGGCCCGGGGCCAGGATTGACGCGCAGCCAGGCCAGCAGCGGCAAGGGCAGCAGCGCCAGCACCAGCTTGCGCAGCGCGCTCCAGGCCAGCTGCCAGCGTCCGGTGGCAAGAATGATCAGGAGCGCCATGACCCCGCCCGCGCACCAGGCCAGGATGCAGGCATGGAGAGTCTGGCCGGGACCGAAGAACAGGCCGACGGTGGCCATTAGCTTGACGTCGCCGGCAGCCATGCCGCGCAACATATAAAGGGGGATGAACAAGGCGAAGCCGACTGCGGCGCCGCCCAGCGCGGCGGCGGCAGATCCCGCCGGGGTGGCGCCGGAAAGGTGCAAGCCGAAGACGCCGCACCAAGCGGCAAGCAACAGGAGATTCGGGATCTTGCGGATCGCCAGGTCGGTCACCGCGGCGCCGACGGCAAGGACAAGCAGCATCAGGTCAAGCCAGGTTTGCACGGGCATGATTGCGCTCCTCAAAAAAAAAAGCCCTCCGGACCGGAGTCCGGAGGGCAAGACCTAGTGAATTACGGAGCCAGTGCAGCCACCAGCTTGTCTTTCACGGTGGTAAAGGTCGTTTCGATCTGCTCACCCAGCAGCGTAGCCGCACCGGCCATCGCGACGCCGATCAGGGCAGCGATCAGGCCATACTCGATGGCAGTCACACCGTCTTCATCAGCAACGAAAGCTTGGATAGCGGTAAAGATCGTTTTCATGACAAACTCCATATGGTGGTTTATAAGAACAACCCTGAAACGGAGCACTTCCCTGACTCGGCTGACACTGCGTTGTCGTTTCCGTTTCAGTAAGTTCATCATATGTTTTAGTGCCGTACGGCAACTTGAGTGCACTCAAACTTTCCCACGGGAATTATTTGCTTCGGGAAATGTTTGAGCTGTCGCAAACGAGAAATACCGTGCTGCCATATCGCCAAAAGAATAGGCGAAATTATTGCTGTAAATGCAAAAAACGTTTATGCTGTTCCACTTGCTCTTTGGAAATTTAACCTTCTGTAGAGAAGTGGCAGGGCGCCGTTTTACGGCGAGTGGGTAGATTACATTTCTGAGAATGACATGGATTCCCTTCTGAAACACATGGTGGACATGACTGGCCACCGCGACCACACGATGCTCGATATCTCGGTGATCGCGGCAGTCCAGGAACTGGCCGCCGCCGCGCAGACGCGGGTGTTATCCCTCTATAACATTGCCGGCCAGCTCCATGTGCGGGTCCGTGCCAGCATCGAAGCCGGCGCCGGCGCCCGGGTCCACGATGCGCTCGACAGCGCCGCGCCAGGAGTGCCGCTGGCCAGCTATCCCGAACTCGCGGCCTGCCTGGCCGCCCGCGAAACCAGCGCCGAAGCCGTGGCGCCCGATGGCACCCGCACCCTGTGGCTGCCGATCTGGTTCGGCGACAAGGCCGATACCTGCCTCGAGATCGTGCGCGCGGCGCCCTTCCCGGCCCAGACCATCCATACGGTGGCCGGGATCGTCGGCGTCTACCGGAATTTCCAGAACCTGCTCGACTACAGCGAACGCGATTCGCTCACCGGCCTCCTGAACCGCAAGACCTTCGAGGACCAGTTGGCGCGCATGCTGCAATGTCCGTGCGAACCCGAGCCGCCACAGCCCGGCCAACCCGAGCGGCGCCAGCATCGCGAAGAGGAAAAGCAGTGGCTGGCCGTGGTCGACGTCGACCATTTCAAGCTCGTCAACGACACCTTCGGCCACCTGTATGGCGACGAAGTGCTGATCCTGATCGCGAACCAGCTGCAGGCTTCGTTTCGTGCCCAGGACCGGGTGTTCCGCTTCGGCGGCGAGGAATTCGTGGTGCTGCTGCGCGCCACCACGCTGGAGAATGCGCGCCGCATCATCGACCGCTTCCGCGCGAATGTCGAAGCCTACGATTTCCCGCAGGTGGGGCGGGTCACGGTAAGCGTCGGTTTCGTCAGCATCAGCCCCTTCGATTCGCCGGTGGTCACGCTCGGTCACGCCGACCAGGCCCTGTATTTCGCCAAGACCCACGGCCGCAACCAGGCCTGCCACTACAACGAGCTGGTCGAGCAAGGCCTGTTGCAGACGGTGGCCTCGAACGATACGGCCGAATTCTTCTAAGCCACGAGTAAAAAGCGGTTCGGATCGACCTGCCACTTGTCGGGCGATTCGTGGCGCAGGATCTTGTCGCCGCCGCCGAAGCCGAACGGACGCGACAAATCCAGCAGCTCGGGCCGGATATAGGTCTGGCTTTTCGTGTTGAAGAACACGTTCACCTTCGGCGTGAGCAGGTTGCTTTCGTGCGGCTCGACCACCACGCCCAGGCGTCCCGACTCCAGCATGACCATCGTGCCGACCGGGTAGATGCCCACGCAGCGCATGAATTCCTGGGTCAGCGCCGGGTTGAAGTGGAACTTGCTCCACTCATAGATCTTGCGCAGCGCGTCCGCCGCCGGCATGCCCTTGTGGTAGCTGCGGTCCGAGGTGATCGCATCGTAGACGTCGACGATGGCTGTCATCTGCGCCAGTTCGCTGATCTCGCCCTCTTTCTGCAGGTCCGGATAGCCGCTGCCATCGCGCCGCTCGTGGTGGTGCAGCGTGATGTCGAGCGGGATCGCGCCAATCTCGGGATTCTGGCGCAGGATGTCGTAGCCGTCGCGCGGGTGCTTCTTGATGATCGCGAATTCCTCGTCGGTGAGGCGGCCCGGCTTGTTCAGGATGGCATCCGGCACCAGCGCCTTGCCGGTGTCGTGCAGCAGGCCGCCGATGCCGGCCTGGTAAATCGTTTCGTCGTCCATGCCGCGCGAACGGCAGAACGCCACCAGCAGCGTGCACACGCTGACCGAATGCAGGAAGGTGTAGTCGTCCTTGGTCTTGATGCGCAGGAGGCCGAGCAGCGCGCCGGAATTGCGCAGGATCGATTCGGTGATGTTCTGCACCACCGGACTCACGTTGTCGAGTTCCACCGCCTTGCCCAGGCGCGCGTCCTGCATCACGGTGCGTACCAGGCCCACCGCCTGGCGCCGGATGTTCACGGCGCGCTGCATTTCGTCGGCCAGGCTGGCGCGCACGGGCTTGACCGGCCGGGCCGCGATCTCGATCACTTCCTGCTCGGTCTGGGCCTGGACCTCGGCCAGGGTCGGTGCGTCCGCCACATCGAGGCCTTTGGCGCAATCGATCACCACGCCGCGGATGCCGGCCTGGACGATCTTGCGGATCTCGTCCTCGCTCGTCAGCACGAAGCGGGCACGTACGAAGGGATGCTCCATCCAGCCGCAATCCAGATCGTGGATGGACATGCCGAGGCGCAGCTGGGAGGAATCGATTTTCTTGAGCATTGCAGTGGTCCGGCCTGTGTTAATCTCCGCCACCCGGCGGATAGTGAAGTATATCAATCTACTTTCCATGCATAAACTTTTTTCGTCGATAAAGCATCGCAACAACTGTTGCAACTAGGCACAAAATTAGGCGGAAAACCGTATTAATGGAATTGAGACAACTCCGTTATTTCGTTGCCATCGTCGACCATGGCTCGCTCTCGCGCGCGGCGCTGGTGCTGCACGTGGCGCAGCCGGCGCTGACCCAGCAGCTGCGCCAGCTGGAAGAAGAGCTCGGCGCCCAGCTGCTGCACCGCTCGGCCCACGGCGTGCTCAGCACCGACGCCGGCAAGATCTTCTATGAACATGCCCAGGCCATCCTGAAACAGGTGGCCGATGCGCGCGCAGCCGTCACCCAGTCGGCCACCCGCCCCTCGGGCAGCGTCAGCCTCGGCCTGCCGCACAGCATTTCCGGCGCCCTGGCCCTGCCCCTGCTCACCGCCGCGCGCGCCACCTACCCCGAGATCACCCTGCAGCTGACCGAGGAAATCACCGGCAACCTGATCGAGCAGCTGAAATCCGGACGCCTGAACCTGGCGGTGCTGTTCGACGACGGCCAGCTCGGCAGCCTCGATGCGACGCCGCTGGTCGAGGAAGACCTGGTGTACATCTGCCGCGCAGGTTCAAGCTGGGTGCCGCCAGGCCCCGCGATCACGCTCGGCGTGGCGCTGGCCAGCACCCTGATCCTGCCGGCGCGCCAGCACGGCGTGCGCCCGCTGATCGAGCAGACGGCCGCCGGCGCCGGGCTGGCGCTGGCCAACATCATCGAGATCAATTCGATCGCGATCCTGAAATCCGCCCTGCTGGCCGACATGGGCGCGACCCTGCTGCCGCTGGCGCCGCTGCGCGCCGAGATCGACAGCGGCGCCCTGGTCGCCGTGCCGGTGCACAGCCCGCCGATCCGGCGCGGCGTCACGCTCTGCGCCTCGCGCAACATCCCGCTGACGAATGCAGCGGCGGCCATCGGCCGCCTGGTGCGCGAGGTGACGGACACGCTGTGCACGAACGGGCAATGGCCGGGCGCGCGCTTGCGGCAGTAGGCCATCATTTTTTCTTATACCCCCATCCCGATTCCGTATTTCCCCCTTCCCTGACGCAGGATCTACACTCCACGCCGCTTGACAAGTCGCTTACCGCGACAAGCACCTGCCCTGAAGCACGCCTACCCGGCGCCGCCGAGCGGCAGGTAAAAACCATCACAAGCTGGAGACACACATGCCCGACACCGCCGCGCCGCGCGAGCCTGCGCTCGACTATTCCTCGCGCCTCACCACCGTCACCCTCGACGACAAGTACACCGCCAAGACCGGCAACATCTTCCTGTCCGGTATCCAGGCCCTGGTGCGCCTGCCGATGATGCAGCGCGAGCGCGACGCCGCCGCCGGCCTCGACACGGCCGGCTTTGTCTCCGGCTACCGCGGTTCGCCCCTGGGCGGCCTCGACGAAACGCTGTGGAAGGCGAAGGCGCACCTGGAAGCGAACCACGTGCAGTTCGTCCCGGGCGTGAACGAAGACCTGGCCGCGACCGCCGTCTGGGGCACGCAGACCGTCGACCTGATCGGCCCGAGCAAGTACGACGGCGTGTTCGCCATGTGGTACGGCAAGGGCCCGGGCGTCGACCGTTGCGGCGACGTCTTCAAGCACATGAACCACGCCGGCACATCGAAACACGGCGGCGTGCTGCTGGTGGCCGGCGACGACCACGGCGCCTACTCCTCGACGCTGCCGCACCAGTCGGATCACATCTTCTCAGCCTGCATGATCCCGGTGCTCTACCCCTGCAACGTGCAGGAATACCTGGACCTCGGCGTGCACGGCTGGGCGATGTCGCGCTTCTCGGGCTGTGCGGTCGCCTTCAAGGCCCTGGCCGACACGGTCGAATCGAGCGCCTCGGTCGACGCCAATCCGCACCGCGTGCAGGTAAAACTGCCGCAGGACTTCGTGATGCCCGAAGGCGGCCTCAATACCAAGTTGTCGTCGGTCCCGCTGGGCCAGCAGGCGCGCAACCAGGAAGCGCTGATGCAGGACTACAAGATCTATGCAGCCCTGGCCTACGCCCGCGAAAACAAGCTGAATCACACCACCATCGACAGCCCGAACGCCAAGCTCGGCATCATCGCCTCGGGTAAATCCTACCTCGACGTGCTGGAAGCGCTGGAAGAACTCGGCATCGACGAAGTCATGGCCGCGAAAGTCGGCCTGCGCCTGTTCAAGGTCGCGATGATCTGGCCGCTGGAGCCGGAAGGCGTGCGCGAATTCGCGCAGGGTCTGGAAGAAATCCTGGTGGTCGAAGAGAAGCGCCAGGTCGTCGAATACCAGTTGAAGGAACAGCTGTACAACTGGCGCGACGACGTCCGTCCGCACATCATCGGCAAGTTCGACGACAAGGGCGAGTGGGTGGCGCCGCGCGGCGACTGGCTGCTGCCGCCGAAAGCCGACTTCTCGGTGGCGCAAGTGGCGCGCGTGATCGCCGGCCGCATCGCGCGCCTGGTCGCCGACGACACCACGCGCGACCTGATCCGCGCACGCCTGGCCTTCCTCGATGCGAAAGACGCGGTGCTGCAAAAGGCGATCACCACGCCTTTCCGCCCGGCGTTCTACTGCTCCGGCTGCCCGCACAACACCTCGACCAAGGTGCCCGACGGTTCCTCCGCGTTGGCCGGCATCGGCTGCCACGTGATGGCCACCTCGATCTACCCCGAGATGAACAAGCTGACCACCCACATGGGCGGCGAAGGCGCGCCCTGGATCGGCCAGGCCGCGTTCTCGAAAGTGCCGCACGTGTTCCAGAACCTGGGCGACGGCACCTACTTCCACTCGGGTTACCTGGCGGTGCGCGCCGCGGTGTCGGCCAAGGTGAACATCACCTACAAGATCCTCTACAACGATGCGGTGGCGATGACCGGCGGCCAGCCGGTCGACGGCCAGACCTCGGTGCCGATGATCGCCCAGCAGATGGCAGCCGAAGGCGTGAAGCGCATCGCCCTGGTGACCGAAGACCTGTCGCGCTATGCCGACAGATCTAGCCTGCCGGGCATCGTGACCCTGCACGACCGCAAGGAGATGGACGACATCCAGCGCGAATTGCGCGACCTGCCGGGCGTGTCGGTCATCATCTACGACCAGACCTGCGCCGCCGAGAAGCGCCGCCGCCGCAAGAAAGGCGAGTTCCCCGATCTGCCGAAGCGCATGGTCATCAACGAAGCCGTCTGCGAAGGCTGCGGCGACTGCGGCATCCAGTCGAACTGCGTCTCGATCCTGCCGAAGGAAACCGAGTTCGGGCGCAAGCGCCAGATCGACCAGTCGTCCTGCAACAAGGATTATTCCTGCGCCAAGGGCTTCTGCCCGAGTTTCGTCACCGTCGAAGGCGGCACGCTGAAGAAGAACAAGGCCGGTGTCAGCAAGGGCGATGACGATGGCTGGGGCGCGCTGCCCGAGCCTGTGCTCCCATCGGTCGAGCACCCGTACAACATCCTGATCAACGGCATCGGCGGCACCGGCGTGATCACCGTCGGCGCCCTGATGGGCATGGCCGCGCACCTGGAAGCGAAAGGCGCCTCGGTGCTGGACATGACCGGCATGAGCCAGAAGAACGGTTCGGTCACCTCGCACGTAAAGATTGCCGCCACGCCGGAACGCCTGCGCGCCCAGCGCATCGCCACCGGCGAGGCCGACCTGGTGCTGGGCTGCGACATGCTCACCACCGGCGCGGCCGATGCGATCTCGAAGATGCGTCCGGGCCGCACGCTGGCCATCGTGAATCTGCACGAGCAGCCGACCGGTACCTTTGCCCAGAACGCCGACTGGCAGTTCCCGGCCGAGGACGTGCGCGGCCTGATCGTGGAAGCGGTCGGGGGTGCATCCGGGGCCGATTTCGTCGATGCCACCAGGCTGGCGACCGCGCTGATGGGCGACTCGATCGCCACCAACCTGTTCCTGATGGGTTACGCCTGGCAGAAGGGCCGCATTCCGCTGACCGAAGCATCCTTGATGCGCGCGATCGAGCTGAATGGCGTGGCGGTGGCCTCGAACAAGAAGAGCTTCCTGTGGGGTCGCCGCGCCGCGGTCGACTTCAAGCGCGTCGAGCGCACCGCGACGCCGACCCAGGCGGTGCTGGTGCAGATGCCGCAGAGCCTGGACAACGTCATCAAGAAGCGCGTCGACTTCCTGACCGCTTACCAGGATGCGGCCTATGCCGGCGTGTACCTGGACCTGGTCGAGCGCGTGCGCGCGGCCGAAACGGCGGTCAGCATGGGCAACCGGCTGTCGATGGCCGTGGCCAAGTACTACTTCAAACTGATGGCCTACAAGGACGAGTATGAAGTGGCGCGCCTGTACACCGATGGCCGTTTCCTGGAAAGCGTGAAGTCGCAGTTCGAAGGCGACGTGAAGCTGAAGTTCAACCTGGCGCCGCCGATGTTCGCCAAGAAGAATGCCAAGGGCGAGCTGGTGAAGCGGGAGTTCGGCGCGTGGATGTTCGGCGCGTTCAGGCTGCTGGCCAAGCTGAAAGGCCTGCGTGGCGGTGCGTTCGACGTGTTCGGCTACACGGCCGAGCGCAGGATGGAACGTGCCCTCATCGCGGAGTACCGCCAGATGATCGAGGCACTGCTGCCGTCCCTGACTGCCGCCTCGCATGCCGATGCGGTGGAACTGGCCAGCCTGCCGGAACAGATCCGTGGCTTCGGTCATGTGAAGGAAAAGGCGGTCGAGACTTTCCGTTTGCGCAAGGCTGAGCTGCTCAGCGGCAACGTCAAGCGACGCGCTGCATGATCGTAGGGTGGATGGCTCCGCCATCCACGCGTTCAACCATCCATCGATATTTCGCGAACGATCCGACATTCGTTGAACGCGTGGACGGGGAACCCGTCCACCCTACATCACACGCCACCGTTTGATCACACCCCGAACTTGACGTTAACGTTAACGTCATATACCGTACAAATCGACCCTGTCCGCTTCCGCTTCCAGAAGGAACACCATGAACGACATCACCCCTGCCGCCAAGCTCGACCTGCCTGAACAGCCAAAACTGGCCAACAAGGTGCGCTTCGTTACCGCCGCTTCCCTGTTCGACGGCCACGACGCCTCGATCAACATCATGCGCCGCATCCTGCAGTCGAACGGCGTCGAGGTCATCCACCTCGGCCACAACCGCTCGGTCGACGACGTCGTCACCGCGGCCCTGGCCGAAGACGTGCAAGGCATCGCCATCTCCAGCTACCAGGGCGGCCACGTCGAGTACTTCAAGTACATGATCGACCTGCTGAAACAACGCGGCGGCGCCCACATCAAGGTGTTCGGCGGCGGCGGCGGCGTGATCGTCCCGTCCGAGATCGCCGAACTGCACGCCTATGGCGTGACGCGCATCTTCAGCCCGGAAGACGGCCAGCGCATGGGCCTGGTCGGTATGATCCGCTCGATGATCGAAGCCTGCGACATCGACCTTTCGCCCTACGCGCCGACCAGCATCGACGCGCTCCAGCAAGGCGACATCGCCGCACGCCACCGCCCGCTGGCCCAGCTCATCACTGCCCTGGAAAACGGCAAGGCCGACCCGGAACTGCGCAAGCAGATCGTGGAGGCCGCCGACAACCTGCGCGTGCCGGCGCTGGGCATCACCGGCACCGGCGGCGCCGGCAAGTCTTCGCTGACCGATGAACTGATCCGCCGCATCCGCCTCGACCAGAACGATCGCCTGAACATCGCGGTGATCTCGATCGACCCGTCGCGCCGTAAATCCGGCGGCGCCCTGCTCGGCGACCGCATCCGCATGAACGCCATCAATCCGTGGAATGGGCAAGCGCGCGTCTTCATGCGCTCGCTGGCCACGCGCGAAGCGGGTTCGGAAATCTCGCACGCCCTGCCAGACGTGATCGCGGCCTGCAAGGTCGCCGGCTTCGACCTCGTGATCGTCGAAACCTCGGGCATTGGACAGGGCGACGCCGCCATCGTGCCGCACGTCGACGCCTCGATGTACGTGATGACCCCGGAATTTGGCGCCGCCTCGCAGCTGGAAAAAATCGACATGCTCGATTTCGCCGACTTCATCGCCATCAACAAGTTCGACCGCAAGGGTGCCCAGGATGCGCTGCGCGACGTGGCCAAGCAGTACCAACGCAACCGCGAACTGTGGATGCAGAGCCCGGACCAGATGCCGGTGTTCGGCACCCAGGCTTCGCGCTTCAACGACGACGGCGTGACCGCCCTGTATCACGGCCTGCTGCCGAAGCTGGCGGAACTCGGCCTGAAGATCGAAGCCTCGAAACTGGCGGCGCCGGAACAAAAGCATTCGAGCGGCAAGAACGTGATCGTGCCGCCGGCCCGCGCACGCTACCTGGCCGAGATCGCGGACACCGTGCGCGGCTACCACAAGAACACGGCCAAGCAGGTCAAACTGGCCCGCGAGCGCCAGCAGTTGCGCGAAACGAAGCGCATGCTGGCCGCCGCCAACCGCGAAGTGGTGCTTGACGACCTGATCACCGAGCGCGAAAACGCCATGGACGGCAATGCGAAAAAGCTGCTCGACATGTGGCCCGACATGCAGGCCGCCTACGCCGGCGACGACTACGTGGTCAAGATCCGCGACAAGGAAATCCGCACCAAACTGGTGCAGAAAACCCTGTCCGGCACCACCATCCGCAAGGTCGCGTTGCCGCGTTTCGAGGACCACGGCGAAGTGCTGCGCTTCCTGATGCTGGAAAACGTGCCGGGCTCCTTCCCGTTCACGGCCGGCGTGTTCGCCTTCAAGCGCGAGGGTGAAGACCCGACCCGCATGTTCGCCGGCGAAGGTGACGCCTTCCGTACGAACAAGCGCTTCAAGCTGGTCTCGACCGGCATGGACGCCAAGCGCCTGTCGACCGCCTTCGACTCGGTCACCCTGTACGGCGCCGACCCGGCGCTGCGTCCCGACATCTACGGTAAAGTCGGCAACTCGGGCGTCTCGATCGCGACCCTGGACGACATGAAGGTGCTGTACGACGGCTTCGACCTGTGCAGCCCGTCGACCTCGGTATCGATGACCATCAACGGCCCGGCCCCGACCATCCTGGCGATGTTCATGAACACCGCCATCGACCAGCAGATCGACAAGTTCGTGCTTGACAACGGCCGCCAGCCGACTCAAGACGAAGCCGCGAAGATCAAGGAATGGGTGCTGGCCAACGTGCGCGGCACCGTGCAGGCCGACATCCTGAAGGAAGACCAGGGCCAGAACACCTGCATCTTCTCCACCGAGTTTTCGCTGAAGGTGATGGGCGACATCCAGGAATACTTTGTCCACCACCAGGTGCGCAACTTCTACTCCGTGTCGATCTCGGGCTACCACATCGCCGAAGCCGGCGCGAACCCGATCTCGCAGCTGGCGTTCACGCTGTCGAACGGCTTCACCTTCGTCGAAGCCTACCTGGCGCGCGGCATGCACATCGACGACTTCGCGCCGAACCTGTCCTTCTTCTTCTCGAACGGCATGGACCCGGAATACACGGTGCTGGGCCGCGTGGCGCGCCGCATCTGGGCCGTATCGATGCGCGACAAGTACGGCGCCAATGACCGCTCGCAAAAGCTGAAGTACCACATCCAGACCTCGGGCCGCTCGCTGCACGCGCAGGAGATCGACTTCAACGACATCCGCACGACCTTGCAGGCGCTGATCGCGATCTACGACAACTGCAACTCACTGCACACCAACGCCTACGACGAAGCGATCACCACGCCGACCGACGAATCCGTGCGCCGCGCCCTCGCCATCCAGCTGATCATCAACCGCGAATGGGGCCTGGCCAAGAACGAGAACCCGAACCAGGGTTCCTTCATCATGGACGAACTGACCGACCTGGTCGAAGAAGCCGTGCTGCAGGAATTCGAGCGCATCGCCGAGCGCGGCGGCGTGCTGGGTGCGATGGAAACCGGCTACCAGCGCGGCAAGATCCAGGAAGAGTCGATGCTGTACGAGCACAAGAAGCACGACGGCTCACTGCCGATCATCGGCGTGAACACCTTCCGCAATCCGAAGGGCGCGGAAGCCCCGGCGACGATCGAGCTGGCCCGTTCCACCGACGACGAGAAGCAGTCGCAGCTCACGCGCCTGGACGCCTTCCACGCCCGCAATGCGAATGCGGCGCCGGCCGCCCTGGCCGCCCTGCAGCAGGCCGCGATCGACAACCAGAACGTGTTCGAGAAACTGATGGACGCCGTGCGCGTCTGCTCGCTGGGCCAGATCACCACCGCGCTGTTCGAGGTGGGTGGGCAGTACCGCCGCAACATGTAAGCCGCGACGCTGGCGCTCAGTCCCCGTGCAAGGTCCCTGCGACCGGCACGGGGATTTTTTTCGCCTGCCGGGGCGGCGCGGCGATGCTGCGCACCATCAGCTGCGGGATGCCGGGCAGCTTCAGGCCCAGCCCGAACAGCACATCGCGCCACAGGCCGTTGCCCTCGGCCTGGAAACAGGGTGTCAGCGCCTTGCTGAACAGCTGGTAGTTGCGTACCGCGCACAGGCGCTCGTCCGAATACTGCGCGCCGCCTTCGATCGCGCCCTTTGCGCCGACCGCGTTGGCCAGTGCCAGCGCATCCTGCACCGCCAGCGTGCTCCCAAGGCCCAGCTGCGGACTCATCGCGTGCGCGGCGTCGCCGACCACGCACACCGGCCCGCTGGCCAGGCGTTTGGCGCGCGCGTGGCGGTAGGTGGCCAGCGCAAACTGGTCGTGGCCCACGATCTGTTCGACCACCGGATGCGATTCCGGCCACAGGGCCAGCAACTCGTCCTTCCAGTCCCCGATAGGCCGCGCCTGCCAGGCGGCATACGCGCTGCACGGCAGGCTCCAGAACATCGACAGGCGCAGCTTGCTGCCAATTCGCGCGGTCGGCATCAGCCCGTACATCTGGCGCGTGCCGCCGTAGCGCTGCTCGAGCAGGGCCTGGCCGGCCCAGTCGGCCACGTCGAACATGGCCCACAGCGCGCCCCACTTGTAGACCGTCGAGGCCACCGCCAGTCCGACCTGGGCCGGCAGCACGGAGGCGGCGCCATCGGAGATCACCACCAGGTCGAAGCGCCGATCCGCATCGGGCGTGACGATCGCCGCCTGTGCGCCATGCACCACCACCCGCTCGACCGGACTGGCATAGCGCACCTGCACGCCAAGGCCCAGCGCCGCATCGAGCAGCAGCTGCGCCAGCGCCGTGCGGCTGACGCCGCGCGCCTCGCCCTGGCCGTAATCGATATCGACGATGCGCCAGTTGCGGTGACAGGTGCCGCTCAGCCGCGTGACCGGCACGCTGGCCGCATGGAAGGCGGCGCCGACGCCGAGCGCATCCAGCGCCGCGATGCCCTGGGGCTGGATCAGGATGCCCGCGCCCAGCGGCACCAGAGCGCGGTGCTTCTCGAACACCGTCACCGCATGGCCGGCACGCGCCAGGGCAATGGCCGTGGCCAGCCCCGCGGTCCCGGCGCCGATGACTCCCACCTCCAGTGAGTTTCCATTTGGCATCATCAGGCCATTCTAGTAGATGTTCTAGAATGGCTCTACCGCTAATGGAGGGAGATTCGCATGCCGATCAAACCCGAACAACTCGCCGCACTGATGCGCGAAGTCGAGCAGGAAGACCCGATCGATTTCGCCGACCTGCCATTTGCCGAGGAAGACCTGCGCGAGCTGGTGGCCAGCCACCTGTGCGAGATGGCCGCGTCGATGGAGAACTTCAGCACCGAAGACCGCCTGATGACCCTGCTGGCGGTGTCGGCCAAGCTGGTGCTGGAAAACATGGTCCTGCACATACAGCTGCTGCGCCGCCATGGCTTGCCGGTGGGCGAAAACGTCGAGGCCCTGCTCGGCCGCCTGCGCAAGGGCGACGCCGGCTAGGGTTATATAGCCCCGAAAAGCCTCCTCCCTGCGAATAAATATTCCGCCGAATATTCCTCCAGGAAATAACGTTCTCAGGAGAAATCGCGTGCATGCAACAGCAATAAAAATGCGGGTAGGATTGTGCGGGATACATCCCATTCCTTGAGGTATTATTGTTAGTGAGGAAACTCGTCGCCCGCCTTTCGGACGGCACCTGCACAACCCCTGAGGAACCCATGTCCCGTAAAGTCTCCAAGATCACCCTGACCACCGCCGCCCTGACGAGCGCCCTTCTGCTCGGCGCCCTGGGTGGCTGCAGCCGCGACGAATCGACCGCAACTCTGCTGGCCGAGGCCAAGCAGTACCAGCAGAAAGGCGATACCAAGGCCGCCCTGATCCAGTTGAAGAATGCGGTGTCGAAGAGCCCCGAAGACGCCGAAGCGCGCCTGCAGCTGGGCACCCTGTATGTCGAGACCGCCGATCCGGTCTCGGCCGAGAAGGAATTGCGCAAGGCGGCCAGCCTGGGCGCCCCGGCCGAGCGCGTGCTGCCGCAGCTGGCGCGCGCCCTGCAATCGCAGGGCAAGTTCAAGGAAACGCTGGACGAACTGAAGCCGGAACTGGTGGCCAAGTCGGCTCCGCTGCTGGCCCTGCGCGGCGACGCCCTGCTGGCCCAGAACCAGCAGGACGAGGCAAAGAAATCGTATGAAGCGGCGCTGGCCCTGCAGGCGAACAATGGCGCGGCCCTGACCGGCCTGGCGCGCCATGCCCTGGTCAACCGCGACGCCGAAGCCGCCGAGCGCTATGCGACCGAAGCGATTACCAAGGACGCGAACAATGCCGACGTCTGGATGTTCCGCGGCGGCATGCTGCGCGCCACCGGCAAGAGCGACGAAGCCGTCAAGGCCTTCGACAAGGTGCTGGCCCTGCGTCCGAACGACCGCAATGCCAACGTCGAAAAAGCCTATATCCGCATCGAGCAGGGCAAGTACGCCGAAGCGCGCGCCGAGATCGAAGCCGGCCGCAAGGCCGCACCGAACAGCCTGGCCGTGGTCCATGCCCAGGCCCTGGTCGACTACACCGAAGGCAAGTACCCGGCCGCGCGCGAATCGCTGCAAAAGATCATGAAGAGCGCGCCGGAACACCTGCCGAGCATCCTGCTGGCCGGCGCCGTCGAACTCAACCTGGGTGCCAACGGGGCGGCCGAAAGCCACCTGCGCAAGTACCTGGCGGCCGACCCGAACAACCTGTATGCGCGCAAGCTGCTGGCCCAGGCCTTGCTCAAGGGCGCGCAGCCGGGCGACGCCGTCGCCGCGCTGGCCCCGGCCATCGACAGCACCAACGACCCGCAATTGCTGGCCCTGGCCGGCGAGTCCTACATGCAGGCGCGCGACTTCGGCAAGGCCACCGCCCTGTTCGAAAAGGCCGCCAAGCTGGCGCCCGACGCTGCCGTGGTCCACACCTCGCTCGGCCTGTCGCGCCTGAACCAGGGCGACAGCGCCCAGGCCATCAACGAGCTGCAGCGCGCCGCCGAACTCGATCCGAAGTCGCCGCGCGCCCTGACCGCGCTGGTCCAGGCCGAACTCAACCTGAAGCACTACGACAAGGCCCTGGCCGCGGCCGAGAAGCTGGAGCAGGCCCAGCCCGATAATCCGCAGACCCAGAACCTGAAGGCCTCGGTGCAACTGGCCAAGGGCGACGTGGCCGCCGCGCGCGCGGCCTTTGAAAAGGCGCTGCAGCTGCAGCCGACCTTCTTCCCGGCCGCCGCCAACCTGGCCCAGCTCGACCTGCGCGAGAACAAGCCCGACGCCGCCCGCAAGCGCTTCGAAACCATCCTCGAAAAGGACAAGAAGAACTTCGGCGCAATGGCCGCGCTGGCCGACCTGGCCATGCTGCAACAAAAGCCGGACGAAGCCACCACCTGGCTGGAAAAGGCGCAAGCCGAGAACCCGGATGCGATTCCCGCCGTGCTGAAGCTGGGCGTGCATTACCTCGGTACCAAGCAGGAGAAAAAGGCCCTGACCCTGGCACGCAAGTTCCAGGCCTCGAACCCGTCCAGCGCCGACATGCTCGACCTGCTCGGCCAGGCCCAGCTGGCCAACGACGACGCCCAGGGCGCACTCGACAGCTACAGCAAGCTGGCCGGCATGATGCCGAAGTCGGCCCTGGCGCAGATGCGCCTGGCCGGCGCCCAGGCGCGCCTGAAGAACGACGCCGCGGCCGCCGACGCGCTGAAAAAAGCCGTCGCCCTGCAGCCCGACCTGCTGCAGGCGCGCGTGGCCCAGGTGGAATTGGCCATGCGCCGCGGCCGCCAGGACGAAGCGCTGGCGATGACGCGCGAACTGCAGCAGAAGACCCCGGGTTCGCCGGTTGGCTTCCTGCTCGAAGGCGACCTCCAGCAGACCCTGAAGAAACCGGAACTGGCCGTGGCCGCCTACGACAAGGCGCTGGCGATCACCAAGTCGGGCGCGATCATGCTGCGCAGCGCCGAGACCCTGCGCCGGGCCGGCAAGACCAAGGAAGCGCAGGCGCGCATCGCGGCCTGGGCCAAGCAGAATCCGAACGATGCCTCGGTGCAGATGTACCTGGCCGAGTCGCACATGGCCGAGAAGCAGTTCAAGCCGGCCATCGCCATCCTCGAGGCCCTGGTCAAGCGCGAGCCGGGCAATGGCGCGGCCCTGAACAACCTGGCCTGGGCCTACCAGCAGGACAAGGACCCGCGCGCCCTGGCCACGGCCGAGCAGGCTTACAAGGCGGCATCGAACAACGCCGCCGTGATGGATACGCTGGGCTGGATGCTGGTGGAACAGGGCAATGTCGAACGCGGGCTGCCGCTGCTGCAAAAGGCGGTGGCGGGTGCGCCGGGGGCGCCGGAACTGCGTTATCACCTGGCGGTCGGCCTGAATAAATCGGGCGACAAGAAAGCCGCACGCAAGGAACTGGAAACCCTGCTGGCCCTGAATCGCCCCTTCCCGCAGCTCGAGGACGCGCGCGCGTTGCTGAAAACGCTATAACGTTCTACTATCTGAACATACTAAAAAAGCCATACAGGCAATTCGATAAATGGATGGATAGGGGTGCGTCACGCCGGGGTTTTCGACAAGCGAAAATCCTGGTGCGCACGTCACAATCGGGGTGCTGCCGGATGCCGGCAGCACCGTCAAACGAGGTGTCCGGCGATGACGAATAACCAAGATGTGAAAGAAAACGGAGATATATCCGTGGAAATTCTATCGAACGCTCATGTTTTTGAGGATCGCGATAATATAGCGAGCTCGGAATTAGAGGATGTTATCGTGAACCAAGATTCATATGGAATCCGGCTTACCGATACGGCGAAAGGACGCAATTCGGCCAGCATGCTGGTCAACAAGATGTATGCCTGGCGTGGCTATGCAGGGACGCACCAGTTCTCGGACGACCCCAATCGCATCACCCTCACCGCCACCGACAAGGGCGACGTGGTGGGGACCCTGACGCTGGGGATCGATTCGCCGATCGGCCTCATGGCGGACCAGATTTTCAAGGAAGAACTCGACGCCTACCGCGCGAATGGCGCCAAGCTGTGTGAATTCACCAAGCTCGCATTCGACCCCACGGTACGCTCGAAAACCTCGCTGGCCAACCTGTTTCACTTGGCAGTGATCTACGCCCGCGATATCCACGATTGCACGGATATCGTCATCGAAGTCAATCCGCGGCATCGCCGCTTTTATGAGCACATGCTCGGTTTTCAACGCGTGGGCGACGTCAAGACCAATCCGCGCGTGAATGCGCCGGCTTACCTCCTGCGTATCAGCCTCGATTATGTAACGGAGCAGATCAAGAGTCTCGGCGGCACCTGGTCGACCACCACCAACGAGCGTTCCTTCTATCCGTATTTCTTTTCGCCGCGCGAGGAACAGGGCATTATCAACCGCCTGCGCCGCATCGACGAACAGCAGGTCGCGTAATTCCATCGGCGGGCGCCTGGCGCCCTCCTTCCTGCTTCATTTCCGCTCCATTCCCCGCCTTTCCTTTTCCGCAGATGACGACTCCTTTCCCCTACGAGCAGGCTTTTTCCCGAAACATTGGCTGGGTAACGAAGGAGGAGCAGGCAAGATTGCGGCAAAAGCGGGTCGCCATTGCCGGCGGCGGCGGCGTCGGCGGCGTACATGCGATGACCCTGGCGCGCCTGGGCGTGACCAAGTTCCACATCGCCGACTTCGACAGTTTCGACGTGCCGAACTTCAACCGCCAGGTCGGCGCCATGGTCTCGACCCTGGGCCAGCCGAAAGCCGACGTGATCCGCCGCATGCTGCTCGACGTGAACCCGGACTGCGAAGTCACGGTCTTCGGCGAAGGCATCAATGCCGGCAACCTGGAAGCCTTCCTGCAGGGCGTCGACATGTACGTCGACGCCCTGGATTTCTTCGCCTTCGAGATCCGCCAGCAGACCTTCGCCCTGTGCGCCAGGCTCGGCATTCCGGCCAGCACGGTGGCGCCGCTGGGCATGGGCGCGGCCCTGCTGAACTTCCTGCCGGGCCAGATGACCTTCGAGGAATACTTCCAGTGGGGCGACCTGCCGGAAACCGACAAGGCCGTGCACTTCGTGGTCGGCCTGGCGCCGGCCGGCCTGCACCGCCCCTACCTGGTGGTGCCGGAAGCGGTGAACTTCGTCGAGCGGCGCGGCCCCTCGACCATCATGGCCTGCCAGCTGTGCGCCGGCGTGATGGGCACCGAAGCGCTGAAGATCCTGCTCGGCCGCGGCAAGGTATTGGCCGCGCCCTGGGGCGTTCAGTTCGACGCCTACCGCAACAAGCTGGTGCGCACCTGGCGCCCGGGCGGCAACAAGAATCCGCTGCACCGCCTCATGATTGCGGTGGGCAAGAAGCAGCTGGCCAAGGACCTGGCCGCCGCAGGAGTAACGCGATGAACATGCAGGCGATCGAACAGATCCTCGACCTGGCGCGCTGGGCGCCCAGCGGCGACAACATGCAGACCTGGCGCTTCGAGATCGCCGCGCCGGACCACCTGGTGGTACACGCCTACGATACGCGCGACCACTGCGTCTACGACCTCGACGGCCACCCGAGCCAGATCGCCTTCGGCACCTTGCTGGAGACGATCGCCATTGCCGCCAGCGGCCACGGCCTGCGCGCCGACATCGCGCGCCGCCCGGCCGGGCGCGAGACCCATCCGGTGTTCGACGTGCACCTGGTCGCCGATGCGGCCGTCGCGCCCAGCCCCCTGATCGGCGCGATCCGGGAACGCACGGTGCAGCGCCGCCCGATGAAGACCACGCCGCTCACGGCCGAGCACAAGCGCCAGCTGGAAGCGGTGGTGGCGCCCCACTACACCCTGGGCTGGCTGGAAAGCCGCGACCAGAAGTGGAAGGCGGCCAAGCTCATGTACAACAACGCGCGGCTGCGCCTGACGATGCCGGAGGCGTTCGACACCCACCGCAGCATCATCGACTGGGAAAACCGCGTCGAAAGCCCGGACAAGGTGCCGGCGAATGCCTTGGGCGTGGATGCCATGACCCTGCATTTGATGAAATGGGCAATGGTCAGCTGGCGCCGCATGAAGTCGGTGAACACCCTGATGGGCACCTGGGCCCCGCGCCTGCAGATGGACCTGGCGCCCGGCATGGCCTGCGCCGGCCACTTCGTGCTGCGCGCCGCCAGCAAACCGTCCTCGATCGACGACTACGTGGCCGCCGGACGCGCGCTGCAGCGCTTCTGGCTGACCATGACCACGCTCGGCCTCTACATGCAGCCGGAAATGACGCCGCTGATCTTCTCGAAATACGCGCGCGAGAATACCCGCTTCACCGCGGACGCACGCCTGGAAAACGCGGCGCGCGACCTGCAGCGCCAGACCGAAACACTGATCTTCGGCGGCGCCGGGCATCCGGTCTACATGGGGCGGCTGGGCTATGGGCCGCGGCCGACATCGCGTTCGGTGCGCAGGCCAGTGGCGGAACTGATGCAGCGCTGAGGAAAGCCACACCAAGCAAAACGGCAAGCCTGCGCTTGCCGTTTTTTTTGCACGCCCATCGGTAGGACGTAAAACAAAAAGAGCGGGCAAGCCCGCTCCTTTCGTAGTTTCAGGAAATTCCCGAAGACTTAGGCCTTCTTGGCGCGCTTGCGAGCAGCGACGCCGGCGCCCAGCATGGCGATGCCGAACAGGGCCAGCGAACCTGGCTCTGGCACTTCAGCCAGTTTGAACTGACCGTTGTTGCCGACGAAGAAGTACTGGCCAGGAGCATTGGCGTAGCTACCGCCGCCGCAGCCGGCGCCGCTGAAGCCGGCGAATTGGCAAGCGACTTCGCTGACCAGGGTGCCGTCAGGATTCGAGACGGTGTTGGCGTTGGTGAACGCGAACGACATGATCGATTCCATGGCCAGGTCGTCGCCGTTGCCGCGGAAGAAGTAACCTTCAGCCAGCGAGCCTGCCGCTGCGCGTGCCAGCACGGTCACTTGACCGTTGTTGGTTGGGTCGCCGCTTGCATCGACCAGGCCGCCGCCGCCTTGCAGCACGTTGAATTCAGCGATCAGGTTGCCCAGGTTGGCGCCGTACACGCCTTCGGTGCCGGCGTATTCGCCATCAACCGGGTTCTGGTACATGCGGATGGTGCCGCCGGTGAACGAGAACGCGCCGCTGAAGTTACCGGTACCGGTCGCTTCGAAGGTCGCGGTGATGTTGCCGCCTTCGTAGCCAACTGGGAACAGCTTGCCTTTACCGTCAGCCTGCACGATGTTGAACACAGCGTGTTCGGTGAACGAGAAGCTGTTGCCGCCGGTTGGGTTGATCTGGATGAAGGCATTGCCGTTCACGTCCAGGTATTCGTTGACTTTCTGGCCGGCTTCGTAGCCGCCGCCGTTCGGGTTGAACACCCAGTTGTTCAGGACAGGACCAGCGTGGGCGGCCGAGGCCATGGACATTGCAACAGCTGCAGCGCAGGTCAGTTTCTTCAGAAATTTCATGATCGGTAATCCTCGATGTGGTTGATCGGTTTTGGCAAACACACTCAACTATTAGCAAGGCCCGTGCCAGGAATTCACATTCTTTTAAAATCAATAACTTAGCAGTATTCGTTAAAGTTTCGCCAACTCATCTGTAAAGTATCTCGACATACATTTCTTATTGGAAAATGTCAAGAAGAATGTTTAATGTCTTTTGTGCAATTTGTTGTTGAGCTGGTCGATGATCTCGCTGGTGGCGCCCACGATCTGCGGGGCCTCGAAACCAGCACGCGTCAGCTCTTTATAGAATGAGCGGGCCAGGATGCGCGCCACCTGTTCCGGGTTGCGGTAGGCCGTCAGCGCCGGACCTTCGGCCTCGTGCGCCAGGGCTTCGCGGGCAAAACGCGAAGCCAGCAAGTGTTGTAATTGCGCTACCTGGATCGACTTGCCGATGAACAGGCAGACCACCTCGAACAAGACCAGGTCTGTTTCCGTGAAGCCCTTGCCGGCCACGTTGGCCACACCGACCGTGCGGCCATCGATGCGGATCGGCGCCGACATCATGCTGCGGCCCGGGTCGCCGGGGCGGCGCGCCAGCAGCGCATAGGCCGACTTGCCGATATCCTCGACCAGCAAGGCCTGGCCGCTGGCGAGCACCTGCCCGCAAATCGCCTCGCCGCGCCCGATGCTCGCTTCCAGCGCGGCTGCCGGCAGGCGGTCGCCGGGTGCGCCGGCATGGGCATGCACGCGCAGGCGCCCGTCTTCTTCCGTGGCGCCACCACTGAGCAGCATGATCGAGCAGCTGTCGGCGTCGAGCAGGCGTGCGCATTCGCGCGCCTGGCCTTGCAAGCTGTCTTCCAGGCTGCCCTCGAAGACGAACGCGCGCAGTGCTTGCAGGCGCTCCAGACCCTGGCTCCCTTCCATTCCACTTCCTCCTCGACAGGACACTGCCCGTCCATTGTTGTCCCGGCGGCCCTGCCGGCGCTTCCTTACTGCGCCGGCTCGGCCTTCGGGGACAGGAATGCCTTGTGAAACAAATGCCGCGACAGCATCAGCGGCGGCATGCGCAGCCAGTTACCGCGGATATATAGCGCGGCGCGGGCGGCGGCGCCGAAGGCGTCGGCGCAGCTCGGATGCGGCGGCTGCAGGGCGCGCAGGAACAGCGCGTCCATCAGCGCCAGCAGGGCCGGGTTCGGCGCGCCGGCGCGCGCAGCGTCCAGCACGCCGGCCGGCACCGGGGTCCCCAGCAGGCGCGTGCAGTAACGCAGGGCATAGCATAGCGGACGCGCCAGTTCCAGCTCGCGCGCACGGGCCGGCAAGGCCGCCCAGAAACCCGGATCGGCGCCGAAATGGCAGAGCAGGCGGTGCAGGTCGAACAGATCGCGCAGGCCGTGGTGGTATTCGCCCTCGGAAAACAGGTGCACCGCGCTGTGCAGCACCATGTCGCAAGGCGCGAGGGTGTAGTAGCCGTCGCGGCCGGGAATCGCCCGTGCGCCGGCGCGCAGGCGCGCCGGGTCCGGGCGCACCGCCGCCGTTTCGGGCAGGATCGCGTGGTGCACGTCGATCACGCTGGCGCGGCGCACGTGCTGCATCGGCGGCAGCTCGTGCATCCATTCGCGGTAGTAGCGCTGGTCGTATTCGTCGTGGTGGCTGCCGGCCCAGCCGTGCAGCATCAGCACGCTCTCGACGTCGGCCAGGCGCTCCTTGGGCACCAGGATGTCGACGTCCGAGAACAGCCGCCCGCCCCCGGCCGGCAAACCGGCTGCGGTATACGCCGCGCCCTTGAGCAGGATCAGCGGCAAACCGGTGTCGCGCAGCGCCTTCTGTATTTGCCGCAGCTCGAAAGCGACCGCCCGCAGGTGACGCTCCCATACCGTGCGCGACCAGGCGAGGCGGCGCCGCACGCGCGCCGGTAGCGCCGCCGATATGCCCGCTTCCTCGGCCAGCAGGCCCAGGGTGGCGGCCAGGTTCGACGCCAGCGCCTGGCGCAGCAGCAGGTCCCATTCGTCTTCGCTCATTCTGGCCATGCAGGCCGGCGCGCGCAGCGCGCGCAACAACAAGGGCATTTCCTTCATGCGCGCTCCAGCAGCAGGCGCTCGAACACGGCAACGGCGTCGTCCAGCATGCCGTAGCAGAAGTCGTAGGTGCGCACGGCGCCGACCAGGCGCGCCACGGCCTCGAAGCCGGCGGCGCCCAGCAGGCTGTAGTTGAAGGCGTTCCCGGCCAGGCGCATGTGGGCGCGCGCCGGCGCCACCGGCGTCAGTTCGGCCAGCGCGCCGGCGCGCCACTGCGGAAACACGATCCAGGCCGGGCTGGCCGCGTCCCCGGCGCGGGCGACGCTGTCGCTCGATGCGCGCATGTGCGCCACGGTACCCTTCACGGTATCGGCCACCGGACGCGTGAAGATGGCCTGTGGCGCATACTCGCGCAGGATGCCGATCGACGCGTTCTTCAGGCTGACCGGACGCGGTAAGGGGTCGATATTGCCGTCGTCCAGGCGCACCAGTGTCAGCTCGTCCGACAGCAGGCGCCAGCCGCGGTTGACCAGGGCTGCGCACAGCGTGCTTTTTCCCGATCCCGGCGGCGCCGGCAGGATCGCGGCGACGCCGCCCTTCTCGATCACCGCCGCATGGATGACCAGCCAGGAGTGGGCCTGGCTCGAGACACACCAGTTCATGGCCCACTCGAACATCGGAAAGGCTTGGTCCAGGGGCAGCGGCTGGAAAGGCGCCATGCCATCGTAGTGGAAATGCACTTGCGGGCGCAGCAGGCGGCGCAGGCCGCGCGAACCCGACAGGGCCACATGAAAGTCGGCCAGGCCACCCTCGCCCAGTACCGGATAGTCGGCGTACATGGTGCCCAGGGTCTCCGCCAGCAGCGCCAGCGGGCTTTTCACACAGGTGACGAAGGGGCCCGTCCGCAGCCGCAGGCCGGGGCCGCGCAGGCGTGCAACCAGTTCGTCCCGGCCCAGGCCGGCAACCGTCAGCATGGCAGGGCCTCGATCAGTTCGAGCGCAGCCAGGTCGTCCAGCAATGCAGTGAGGTCGTCCAGGAGGGCGGGGTCGGATGCGGCATCGCCGCCGTCGAGGGCAAGCAGCGCCAGTGCGGTCTGCGGCGCGGCGCGCAGCACCTCCAGCAAATCGAAGGCGGGCTGGTCCAGCAGGTGGGTGTCGCCTGTCAGATCGTTGAAGAGCACGCATTCGCCGTCATGGCAGCGGTGTGCCAGGCGCTGCCCGGGTGCCAGGCGCCAGGTCGGCGAACTGCTCATGCGTGACGGCGGCCTTTCAGTCAACTACTCAGCGGACAGTCGTCTGGACGTAAGCCGCAATCTCGGCGCCGGTCCACGGCCTTGCGCTGCGGCTCGGCCGATAGGAATTCTTGAGCGCAAATTCATCCCAGATCGTCACCACCGTCTCTTCCGGTAATACGCTCGGGGTACCGGCCAGGCGGGCGGAGCGGGCGTTGAGCAGGGCCGTGACAGCTTGCGAGGCAACAAACGACGTGTCGATGGCGGCCACTGCGTCCGGACGCTCGAGAACCTGCAACAACGTAACCGTCTTCAAGCCTTCGTATGCGCCCTGGGCGCGCAACACATCGCCGAACAGGGTCTCCGGGACAACGCCGGCACGCGCTTTCCAGGCGCCGGGATTGGCTTTCCAGTACGCCGCAGAGCGATTGTTGCTGCAGGTATTGTTCGGATCGTGGCTGCTTCCCTTGATCGACATAAAGCCTGACGGTGTCGTGCAGGTCTCGGCCAGATTGGCCGAGCTTGCCATGCCAGGCTGGCTGTATAAAGTCAGGATGACACCGGCCGCGCCGGCGCCGGCGCGCGTGAAGCGGCGTCGCGACGCGCCACGGGCGTCGAGCTGCCCCGGTGCCGCCGCGGCGTTTGCTCCCTGTTTTTCCTGCGTCCCGTTGGCCGGGGCGCTGCGGTCTTCGTGATCTTCCATATCGACGTTTTCCTGGGTCATCGAAAGTATGCCATAAGCCTGGCGAAGCCTTGCTCTCTTTATAGACAAAGCAAGCCCCGTACCAGCTCCAGTAAATTGACTAAATGCAACTAAAAATCAAGTACTTAGAAGGAGCGGCAGGGCGGCAGACCAAAATACAACGACGCCTCTGCAGCGCCGTTGTAAGAAAACCCGACAGTGCGTCGGCGCCGACAGAGGCTTGGAGTCTATCTCAGTAGGCTCTTAGAAGAAGCTCTCCGGGACCACCAGGATGTCGCCCGGGCGCATCGGCATGTTGGCCGAAATGTCGCCTTCCTTGATCAGGTCGTCAAGGCGCACGTTCAGTTTTTCCTGCTTGCCGTCGATCGTGCGGATGATGATGGCCTTGTTGCCCGATGCGAATTCGGTGACACCGCCGACGGCGATCAGCACATCCATCAGCGACATGTCGCGGCGATAGGCCAGCGCTTGCGGCTTGGCGGCCTGGCCAATCACGCGGATCTGTTCGCCGTAGTTGCCCACGAAGCCGGTCACGACCACGGTGACCACCGGCTGCTGGATGAACTTGGCCAGGGCGGTCTCGATATCGCGCGCCAGCGCGGTCGAGGTCTTGCCGGCGGCCGGCAGGTCTTCGACCAGCGGCGTAGTGATCTTGCCGTCCGGACGCACCGGCACCGACATCGATACTTCCGGATTGCGCCAGACGATGATGTTGACGGAGTCGCCTGGTCCGATCAGGTAGTCGGCCGGCGCGGCCTGGGCCATGGCAGCGGCCGACGGCGCGGCCGGTTTGGTGGCGCAACCCGCCAGGGCCAGGCCGCAGGCGACCGCCAGGGTCAGTTTCGTCAGGTTCGTCATGATCTTGTTCACGTCAATTCCTTTCCCGGCATGCAGCGACCGGCAACGCCCCGCTGTGTCGAATGCCACAAAATTGTTATTTAGCCATCAAACCGGCGTATTGTATCGTAATCGTGTTTCCTCAAAGGCATGCACGATTGAAATACTTCTCTTTTTTCATACTCGTTGCATCACGGCCTGGCCAAGAGTTCGGCGACGTACTGGGACGGTATCGCATAACTGATGCCGCTGGGCGTCGTAATCGCCGTTTCCTTCAAGCCTTTCACGAACACCATATTGATCACCCCCAGTACGGCGCCGCTGTCCGGATCGTAAACCGGGCTGCCGCTGTTGCCCGGATAGGCCGTGCCGTCGAGCTGGAAGATTTTCAGGCCTCCGCGCTGCAGTTGGGCGATGGCGCGCGCATCGAGGCGCTTCGAACTCATCGACGGCATGACGATCGGCGTCAGCGCCGACAAATTGGCGCGGTGGGTCACGTGGTTCAGTCCCAGCACCATGCCCAGAGGGAAGCCGGTAAACGCCAGCGCCTGGCCCTCGAGCGCGTTGCGCGAGTCGCCCAGCGCCAGCGCCGGCAGCGGCGCCCCACCCTCCAGGCGCAGGTGGGCCAGGTCGTGCTCGCGGTCGAGCGCCACCAGGCGCGCCGGGCGGAAAGCGATGTCCTGGCCGCTGCCGACCACCACGCCGAGCTGCTCCATCTTGGCGCCGTCGAGCTTGTCGGGCACGACGTGGGCATTCGTCACGATACTCAGGCCGTCGCCAACCGCGAAGCCGGTGCCGGTAAACATGACCGACGGGCTGCGCGTTTTGAGGAAGGTGCCGACCCCGACCACGGATGGCTTGACAAGTGGAATTGTACGGACCAGGCCATCGGCCCGCGCCGCCGGCATCGGCAGCACCAGCAGGCTGGCCACGCCCAGCACGGCGGCGCCCAGCCAGGCGCGAGGCCAATCGTAAAGCGGCCGCTGCGGCACTGATGCCCGCAGTTTTTTATTATTTCGATTAGGAATCAATCGTGCAGACCCTTTTGCATTTTAGACATTACAATACATCAGCTTGATGTTGAGCAAAGCGATCCTGTGCCCTTCCCCGGCACTTCTTAGGGTTGACCTAGTGCAACATCTTAGGCCCAGCAAAGTTTGCCTGCTGACAATAATACCTTGTCAGGCAAGCCTGGGCGCGGGTTTTATGCGTTGCAGCTAAGAATTTGTGTTGTAAGCAGTGCCATCCGGCGCGTTTATTAGCACGATTTTCCGGCACGCAATTGCAATTGCACAAACTACAAGCGATGATGCGGGTTCTTTGTTGATTGTTGTAGCCGGCGCAGCAGCGTCGGCATTCATGGCGAGACTGACGAGATGGCAGAAATAACAGCCCTTATCCTGAATTTCCTCAAGGCCATCGGTAAATACCGCTGGCATGCAGTGACCATCGCCTGGGTGGTGGCGCTGATCGGCTGGGCCATCGTGCTGCGGCTGCCCAACCAGTACGAGACCACGGCCCGGGTTTATGTGGATACCCAGAGTATCCTCAAGCCCCTGCTGTCGGGCATGACTTCGCTGCCGAACATCAACCAGCAGGTCACCTTCATGCGCCAGACCCTGATCAGCCGTCCGAACGTGGAACGGGTGATGCGCATGACCGACCTCGACGTGAAAGCGCGCGACGCCGACGAGAAGGAAAAGATGATCGACAACCTGATGTCGAAGATCACCATCGCCGGCACCGAACGCGACGACATCTATACGATCAGCTACCGCGCCCCCGACCCGAAGCTGGGCAAGGACGTGGTGCAGTCGCTGCTGACCATCTTCATGGAAGGCAGCTACGGCGGCAAGAAGCAGGAATCCGACAAGGCTGTCCAGTTCATCGACGACCAGATCCGCAGCTATGAAGAAAAGCTGGCGGCCGCCGAGAACACGCTGAAGGAATTCAAGATCAAGAACATGGGCCTGCTGCCGCGCGAAGGCGCCGATTTCGGCAGCAAGGTGGCCTCGGCCAGCGACGCCCTGAGCCAGGCCAAGCTGGAACTGGCCGAAGCCGAGCAGTCGCGCAACGCCATCCGCCGCCGCATGACGGGCGGCGGCAAGGACGGCGCCGGCCCGGTCGATCCGGAACTGGCCGAGCGCATCGCCACCACCCAGAAGAACCTCGACTCGCTGCGCCTGCAGTACACCGAGCAGCACCCCGACATCATCGCCACCAAGCGCCTGCTCGACCAGCTGCAGGAACGCAAGAAGGAAGAGGCGAAGAAAGGCGGCGTGAACCCGAACCTGGCCGCCAGCCCGATGATGCAGCAGCTGAACGTGACCCTGTCCGACGCCGAATCGCGCGTGGCCGCCCTGCGCGCCCGCGTCAACGAATACCAGAACCGCGTCAATACCCTGCGCACCCAGAGCACCACCGCGCCGGAAGTCGAAGCCCAGCTGGCCCAGCTGAACCGCGACTACCAGGTCAACCGCGAAAACCACCAGCGCCTGATCGAGCGCCGCGAACAGGCACGCCTGTCGGGCGATTTGTCCTCGGCCACCGACATCATGTCGTTCCGCGTGATCGAGCCGCCACTGGCGCCGGCCGTGCCGACCGGCCCGAACCGTCCGGTGCTGTTCACCGCCGCCTTCCTGGTGGCGCTGGCGGCCGGCCTGGCCGGCGCCTTCCTGATGAGCCAGTTCCGCCCGACCTTCCTGAGCCAGGCGGCGCTGCGCGAAGTGACCGGCATGCCGATCCTCGGCACCATCAACATGCACTGGACCGATGGCCAGAAGGTGCGCCGCAAGAAGCGCCTGTACGGCCTGGGCGCCACCGTGCTGCTGCTGATCGGCCTGTATGGCGCGGGCATTGCGACCATGATGGCCCGCCCGGGCCTGTAAGGAAGAATCTTAGGAGCGAATGTGAGCATTATCGAAAAAGCGGCCAGCCGCATTGACCACACCCGCAACACCCCTGCCCCGGCGCCCGTCGAGACCGACGAACAGGTGCTGGCGCTGAATCCACACACGGCGCCGCAGCCGGCCGTGAGCGCAGCCGCGCCGGCTCCGGCCCCCGCGGCTCCGGCCCCCGCGGCCATCCACGCTGTGCCGCTCGAGACCTTTGCGCCGACGCCGGCCGAAAGCGCCGCCGCCGCCGTGGCCTCGGCCACTGCAGCCACGGCAGCCGCGCCGTCCGCCCATGCGCACGCGGCGCCGTTCCCGCAGCAGCACACCGGCCGCGCCCCGAGCAAGCACAGCGCGCGCAAGGTCGACCTCGACCTGGCCCGCATGCGCGACGCCGGCATGGTGACCGCCGCCAGCGGCCGCACCAGCCTGCTGGAAGACTTCCGCGTCATCAAGCGCCCGCTGCTGAAACGCGCCTTCAGCGAAGCATCGATGCCGGGCCGTCCGAACAACCTGATCATGGTCACCAGCTCGCTGCCGGGCGAAGGCAAGACCTATTGCGCGATCAACCTGGCGATGAGCATCGCCATGGAACTCGACCACACCGTGCTGCTGGTGGACGCCGACGTGGCCCGTCCTTCGGTACTGCGCACGCTCGGCCTGCCGGCCCAGCGCGGCCTGATGGACATCCTGATCGACGACAAGCTCGACCTCTCCGACGTCATGCTGCGCACGAACGTCGATACCCTGAGCATCCTGCCGGCCGGCACCAGCACCCCGCGCGCCACCGAACTGCTGGCCAGCTCGACGATGAGCAACATGGTCAACGAGATCGCCAACCGCTATCCGGACCGCGTGGTCATCTTCGATTCGCCGCCGCTGCTGCTGACCAGCGAATCGCGCGTGCTGGCCAGCCACATGGGCCAGATCGTGATGGTGGTCGAGGCCCAGACCACGACCCAGCATGCAGTCAAGGAATCGCTGCGCCAGCTCGAAGGCTGCAGCAACGTGAACCTCATCTACAACAAGGCCCGGGACATCCCCGGCATCGAAGAAACGTATGACTATCACTACGGCTAAGCGTTCGCGCATGTTGCGTCCGCTTCGTCTGACACCAGTAGCGGCCGCGCTGTTGCTGGCCATGGCCAGCAACAGCGTCCATGCTGAATGGAAGGTCACCCCTTCCTTCAGCCTGACCGAGAGCTATTCCGACAACGTCAACCAGCGCGGCGACGCCACCAAGCGCTCGTCCTGGATCACCGAGGCCACGCCGGCGATCGCCGTGCAGGCGAACAGCTCGCGCGTGCAACTGAACGCGAATGCGCGCGCCTACTGGTACGACTACAGCGAAGAAGACGTGCCCGGCGTGCGCAACAGCCAGTACCAGTACGACGCCGACAGCCGCTTCAACGTGGTCGACCAGCTGTTCTACGTCGACGCCGGCGCCGGCGCCAGCTCGCGCAGCATTTCCGCCTTCGGCCCGCTGGCCGAAGACCCGAACGGCAACCGCTATACCAGCGAAAACCAGACCGACGTCAAGACCTGGCGCATCAGCCCCTACCTGACCCACCGCTTCGGTACGTTCGCTTCCGGCATCCTGCGCTACAGCCACGACAGCGTGAAGTCGGATTCGAGCAGCATCTTCGGCAACAGCACGGCCGACGGCGTGGTCCTCGACGTCGCCAGCGGCACGGGCTTTCGCAACGTCGGCTGGAACATCCACGTCGCGCGCCAGAACGTCGACAACGAGAACTTCGGCGACACCTCCTCGCAGAACGCGACGCTGGGCCTGAGCTACCGCGTCGGCACCAGCCTGAACCTGACCGCCACCGGCGGCTACGACAAGTACGACTACCAGGCCCTGGGCGGCGAGACCCAGGGCGCCAGCTGGTCGGTGGGCTTCGGCTGGGCGCCGTCGCCGCGCACCAACATCCAGATGTCGGTCGGCCGCCACTACCTCGGCAACACCGGCTCGCTGCTGGCCCTGCACCGCAGCCGCCACAGCACCTGGAAGCTGGGCTACTCCGACGCCGTCACGACTACCCGCTCGCAGTTCTCGCTGCCGGCCGCGATCGATACCGCCTCGATGCTCGATTCGCTGTTCACGGCGACCATCCCGGACCCGGTGCTGCGCCGCCAGGCCGTGGAAGCCTACATCCTGTCCGCCGGCCTGCCGTCTTCGCTGGCCGACAACATCAACTACCTGACCAACCGCTACATGCGCCAGAAGCTGCTGCAGGCGTCGAGCGCCTTCAACTGGCGCCACAGCAGCGCGGTGCTGTCGGCGTATGCCAGCGAGCGCACCGCGCTGTCGTCGTCGGAAAGCGACAGCGGCCTGCTCGGCAGCCAGCTGCGCGCCCTGAACGACAGCGTGCGCCAGACCGGCCTGACCGGCTCCTACAGCTACCGCCTGAGCGCCCGCTCGACCGCGCTGGCCTCGCTGTCGGCCAGCCATTCGCGCTCGCTCGACACCGACTTGAGCGGCAAACAGAACTCGCTGCGCCTGGGGCTGACCCACCGCTTCGGCCGTTCCGTGCGCGGCAGCCTGGAACTGCGCCGCACCACCGGCGACAGCGACATCACGCGCCGCGACTACACCGAAAACGCCGTCTCGGCCACCGTGACGGTGCAGCTCTAAAACATGGAGTGACACGATGTACGAAAGTTATTACGGACTCTCGGCCAAGCCTTTCCAGCTGCGCCCCGATCCCCATTTCTTCTTCGGCAGCAAAGGCCATAAGCGGGCCATGGCCTACCTGGAATATGGCCTGTCGCAGGGTGAAGGCTTCATCGTCATCACCGGCGAAGTCGGCGCCGGCAAGACCACGCTGGTGCGCAATCTGTTCAACAAGCTGCCCTCGGACCAGATCGTCGCCGCGCACATCGTCAACACCCACCTCGACCCGGACGACACGCTGCGCATGGTGGTCTCGGGCTTCGGCCTGCCGTACGAGGGCGCCAGCAAGACCGACCTGCTCACGCGCCTGGAGCAGTTCCTGCGCGCCGTGGACCGCCAGGGCAAGCGCGCCCTGCTGGTGATCGACGAAGCCCAGAACCTGAAACCGCAGACGGTCGAGGAACTGCGCATGCTGTCGAACTTCCAGACCGACGACAAGTCGCTGCTGCAGACCTTCCTCCTCGGCCAGCCCGAGTTCCGCGCCACCCTGCACAGCCCGACCATGCAGCAATTGCGCCAGCGCGTGATCGCCAGCTACCACCTGGGCCCGATGGATGCGCAGGAAAGCGCTGCCTACATCGAGCACCGCCTGCACACCGTGGGCTGGAACGGCGACCCGGCCTTCGACGAGGGCGCGCATGCCGCCATCTTCGGCTACACCGGCGGCATCCCGCGCAAGACGAACACCCTGCTCGACCGCGTGCTGCTGATGGGCTACCTGGAAGAGCTGCACGCGTTCAACGAAGAACACATCAAGACCGTGATCGGCGACATCGCCGAGGAATTCCAGCTGCCGACGGCGGTTGGCACGCCGGCGCCGGAAGCGATGGGCATGCCCCTGGGCGAAGACCCGCTCGGCCACCTGCCGGAACGCCGCGCCAGCGCCGACGTGCTGGACGAGCGCATGATGCGCCTCGAAAAATCGATCGTCTCGGTGCTGTCGATCCTGAAGAAAATCGTCGCCAACCCGCAAAACGGGGTGCAGGCGAACCAACACGTGGATACCCCCGAATGAGAATGCAAACTCCCGCAGCCCGGCCGCAGCGCCAGCCGGGCGAGCGCATCCGCAACGCCATGACCTGCGACGTCGAGGATTACTTCCAGGTCTCGGCTTTTGCCCCCTACATCAGCCGCGACAGCTGGCCGACGCGCGAATGCCGCGTCGAGGCCAACATCGAGCGCATCCTGGCGCTGTTCGAACGCCATGATGTAAAAGGCACCTTCTTCACCCTGGGCTGGATCGCCGAGCGCTATCCGAGCATGGTGCGCCGCATCGTCGCCGCCGGCCACGAGCTGGCCAGCCACGGCTACGGCCACCTGCGCGCCTCGGACCAGAGCCGCGCCGAATTCGACAACGACATCCGCTCGAGCAAGGCCATGCTGGAAGACATCGGCGGCCAGGAAGTGATCGGCTACCGCGCACCGAGCTTCTCGATCGGCGAAGGCAATTTGTGGGCGCTCGACGCCCTGACCGAAGCCGGCTACCGCTACAGCTCCAGCATCTACCCGATCCGCCACGACCACTACGGCATGCCGGACGCGCCACGCTTCGCGTTTTATCCGAACGGCCCGGACGGCCTGCTCGAAGTGCCGATCACCACGGTGCAGCTGGGCGGCAAAAAGCTGCCGGCCGGCGGCGGCGGCTACTTCCGCCTGCTGCCGTATGCGCTGTCGCGCTGGATGGTCAAGCGCGTCAACGAGATGGACAACGAGCCGGCCCTGTTCTACTTCCACCCGTGGGAAGTCGACCCTGGCCAGCCGCGCCCCGAGGGCCTGGGCGCCAAGGCGCGCTTCCGCCACTACATCAACATCGAGCGCATGGAAAGGCGCATCGCGGCACTGGCCCAGGACTTCGCCTGGGACCGCATGGACCGCATCTTCCTGGAACGGCCATGAATTCGATCATCGAGGGCGTGCTGGAAAAGCGCGCGGCGAAAGCCGCGGAAGCAGCCAGGCCCGACCTGCTGCTGCTGGTGCACCGCATCCCCTTCCCGCCGAACAAGGGCGACAAGATCCGCTCCTATCACCTGCTGAAGCACCTGAGCAGCAAGTACCGCGTGCACCTGGCCACGTTCGTCGACGACGAGGACGACTGGCAGTACGTGCCGAAGGTCGAGGCTTTGTGCGCCTCCAGCCACTTCGCGCGCCTTCAACCCACCGCGGGCAAGCTGCGCAGCGCCGTCGCCCTGGCCACCGGCAAGTCGCTCTCGCTGGGCTACTACCGCGACGCCGGCATGAAGGCCTGGATCGCGAAGACCATGCGCGAACGCGGCATCGCCCGCATCATGATGTTCTCGTCGGTGATGGCGCAGTACGCCGAGGCCTATCCGGCGGCGCGCCGCGTGATCGACTTCTGCGACGTCGACTCCGACAAATGGCGCCAGTACGCCGAAAAGAAATCCTGGCCGATGAGCTGGGTCTACCGCCATGAAGCGCGCAGCCTGCTCGACTACGAGCGCCGCGTGGCCGACCAGTTCGACGCCTCGCTGTTCGTGTCCGACCCGGAAGCGGAACTGTTCCGCACCCTGGCACCGGAAAGCCGCGCCAAGATCGGCTTCTTCAACAACGGTGTCGATACCGATTACTTCAGCCCGGACCGCAGCTACGACAATCCCTTCGAGGAAGGCGAGCAGGCCCTGGTGTTCACCGGCGCCATGGATTACTGGCCGAACGTGGACGCCGTGAAGTGGTTCGCAAGCGAAGTGCTGCCGCGCGTGCTGGAAGCGGTGCCGCAGGCGCGCTTCTACATCGTCGGCGCCCGTCCTTCGCCGGAAGTCCAAAGCCTGGCCGGCGACGCCATCGTCGTCACCGGCACCGTGCCCGACGTGCGGCCCTATCTCGCCCACTGCAAGGCCGCGGTCGCGCCGCTGCGCATTGCGCGCGGCATCCAGAACAAGGTGCTGGAAGCGATGGCCATGGCGCGGCCGGTGGTCGCTTCGCCCCAGGCTTATGAAGGCATCGAGGCGATCGAGGGCCGCGAGCTGCTGGTCGCCGATGCGCCGCAAGACTATGCCGACGCCGTGGTCGGCCTGTTGCGTTCGCCCCACCCGGCCATGGGCCGCGCCGCGCGCGCCAGCGTCGAGCGCCGCTACAGCTGGCCGGCCCACCTGTCCACCATCGAAACGAGGTTCGAATGCTGATGAACGATAACCCGGCATTGTCCGGAGCAGCGGGTGGCCGCATGGCCGTGCCGACCGTGGCCATCATCGTTGCCGCCCTGGTGGCGCCGCTGCTGCTGTACTGGAGCACGGCCGCTTCGATCGTCTCGGTCTGGAACAGTTCCGAAACCTTCGCCCACGGCTATGCCATCGCCCCGATCAGCTTGTGGCTGATCTGGCGCCGGCGCGAAGTGTTCCAGCACATCCCGGTTGCGCCCTGGTGGCCGGCAATCGGCCTGCTGGCCCTGTGCGGCGCCGGCTGGCTGGTCGCGCGTGCCGGCGAAGTCGGCGTGGTGATGCAGTACGCCTTTGTCGCCATGTTCCCGGCCATGGCCCTGGCCGTGCTCGGCCGCCGCCTGGCCGGCGCGCTGACCTTCCCGCTGCTGTTCCTGCTGTTCTCCGTGCCCTTCGGCGAAGTGTTCGTCCAGCCCCTGATCAACTTCACCGCCGACTTTACTGTCGCCGCGGTGCGCGCCACCGGCATTCCGGTCCTGCGCAACGGCACCATGTTCGAACTGCCGACCGGGAACTGGTCGGTGGTCGAAGCCTGCAGCGGCGTGCGCTACCTGATTTCCTCGATCACCCTGGGCTGCCTGTACGCCTACCTCAGCTACCGCTCGAACTGGCGCCGCGCCCTGTTCATCGGCCTTTCGATCATTGTGCCGATCGTCGCCAATGGACTGCGCGCCTACATGATCGTGATGATCGGCCACACCAGCGACATGGCCCTGGCCACCGGCGTCGACCACCTGATCTACGGCTGGCTGTTCTTCGGCCTGGTGATGTTCATCATGTTCTGGATCGGCAGCTACTGGAGGGAAGATGAAGCGCCGATCGTGCCGGCGACAGCCGGGACTAACGGCGCGGCTCTTCATTCCGCGGCCTCGCGCCCGGTGCTCGGCGCGGCGGTCGTCGCGGTACTGGTCTGCGCCCTGTGGCCGGCCCTGGCCTATGTCAGCGACAAGGCGGCCCACAACCCGGCACCGGTGGAACTGGACGGCAAGCGCCTGGCGTCGAACCCGCAGGGCATGCCGACCTGGAGCCCGAGCTACCAGGCGGCCGACGCCACCCTGCGCGGCAGCTACAGCGCCGGCGGCGCCCCCGTGGAACTGAACGTGCTGTACTACCGCAACCAGGGTCCGGACAAGCGCCTGATCAGCTCCGTGAACCGCGTCGACAGCCGCAAGGAAGGCTTCCAGCAGGTCGCCTCCAGCGGCCGCGTCGAAGACATCGGCGGCCAGCCGCTGGCGCTGCGCGAAACCCGCGTGCGCGGTCCGCATGGGAACTACCTGGTCTGGCACTGGAACTGGGTCGACGGCAGCTTTACCGCCAACGACTACGTGGGCAAGCTGCGCCAGGCCAAGGCCAAGCTCCTGATGCACGGCGACGACGGCGCGGCGCTGATGGTGGCAACCCCGGTCGGCGAGAACCCGGAAACGGCACGCGCGGCACTGCGCAGCTTCCTCGGCGCCAACCTGGCGCCGCTGGAAGCCACGCTCGAGGCGGCACGGGGACGGTAAGATGGCGGTAACGAACAACCGGCCGGCGGACATTCCGCTGGTCGTGCACCTGATCTACCGGCTCGACTTCGGCGGGCTGGAAACCCTGCTGGTCGACTGCATCAACCACATGCCGCCGGAACGCTACCGCCACGCGGTCGTCTGCCTGACCGGCTACACGGCGTTCGCGGACAAGATCACGCGCCCTGGCGTGGAACTGTACGCACTGGACAAGCAGCCCGGCCTGGGCCTGGGCATCCATGTGAAGCTGTTCAAGCTGTTGCGCCGGCTGCGTCCTTCCGTGCTGCACACCTATAACTTCGCCTGTGCCGAATACGCGGCGCCGGCCTGGCTGGCGGGCGTGCCGGTGCGGGTACACGCCGAGCACGGGCGCGACGCCAGCGACCCGCAGGGCCTGAACCGCAAGCACAATTTCTTGCGCCGCGCGCTGGTGCCTTTCATTCACCGCTATGTGCCGGTCTCGCATGACCTGGCGCGCTGGCTGACCGGCGTGGTCGGGATTCCTTCTGCGAAGTCGGAGCTGATCATGAACGGCGTCGACACGGTGCGCTTCGCCCCTGGTCTCGCGGCAGCGGTGACGCCGTGGGCCGGGCAGGACGTGTTCGTCATCGGCACCGTCGGCCGCCTGCAGGACGTGAAGGACCAGGCCAGCCTGATCGAAGCATTTGCCCTGCTGGTGGACAGCAAGCCGGAGGAGCGCGCACGCCTGCGCCTGGCGGTGGTCGGCGACGGCCCGCTGCGCGACAAGCTGGCACGACAAGCGCAGTCGCTTGGGGTAGCGGACCTGGTCTGGTTCCCCGGCGCGCGCAACGATATCCCGGAACTGATGCGCAGCTTCGACCTGTTCGCCCTGTCCTCGATTGCCGAGGGCACGCCGGTGACCCTGCTCGAAGCCATGGCTTGCGGTCTGCCGGTCGTCGCGACCAAAGTCGGCGGCATTCCGGAAGTGGTGCAGGACGGGGTGAACGGCGCCCTGGTCCCGGCCAGCAATCCACAAGCGCTGGCCGCTGCACTCGGCCTGTACGCAGCAGCCCCTGACCGCGTCAGCGTGCAGGGTGCTGCGGCGCGTTCCCTCATCGAACGCCATTACAGCGTTGCCGCGATGGTCGGTGCCTACACGGCGCTGTACGACCGTCTCGGCAAGCGCACGAACAACCTCAACGAGATCACTCAACCATGTGCGGAATAGTTGGCATTTTTGACCCGCGCGGCGGGCGCAATTTCGAGCGCGCCGCCCTCGAACGCATGAACCAGACCCAGTTCCACCGCGGTCCGGTCGAGGGCGACGTCTACCTGGAACCCGGCGTGGGCTTCGGCCACCGCCGCCTGTCGATCATCGACCTGGCCGCCGGCCAGCAGCCGCTGTTCAACGCGGACCGCTCGGTCGTCACCGTCTTCAACGGCGAGATCTACAACTTCCGCGAGCTGACGAAAGAACTCACGGCCCTCGGCTACACCTTCGCCACCAGGTCGGACACCGAGACCATCGTCCACGCCTGGGAAGAATGGGGCGAAGACTGCGTCAAGCACCTGCGCGGCATGTTCGCGTTCGCCATCTGGGACCGCAACCAGCAGACCTTCTTTGTCGCGCGCGACCACCTCGGCATCAAGCCGCTGCACTACGCCTTCCTGCCGGATGGCACCTTTGTCTTCGGCTCGGAACTGAAGTCGCTGCTGTCGTTCCCGGAACTGCCGCGCGTGATCGAACCGCGCGCCGTCGAGGAGTACTTCGCCTATGGCTACGTGCCGGAGCCGCGTACCATCTTCAAGGACGCCTTCAAGCTCGAACCGGGCCACTCGCTGACGCTGAAGGTTGGCGCCAATGCAGCGAATGTGAAACCGAAACGCTGGTGGGACGTGCCCTTCACGCCGCACGGCGCCATGTCCGAAAAGGAGATGGAAGAAGAGCTGATCGTGCGCCTGCGCGAAGCGGTCGAAAGCCAGCTGGAAGCCGAGGTGCCGCTGGGCGCCTTCCTGTCCGGCGGCGTCGACTCCAGCGCCATCGTGGCCATGATGGCTGGCCTGAACAAGGGCCCGGTGAACACCTGTTCGATCGCCTTTAACGACCCTGCCTTCGACGAGTCCACCTACGCGCGCCAGGTGGCCGAGCAGTACAAGACCAATCACCAGTGCGACACCGTCGACAAGGACGACTACGGCCTGGTCGATTTGCTGGCCGGTTTGTACGACGAGCCGTATGCCGACAGCTCGGCAATCCCGACCTACCGCGTCTGCGAACTGGCCAGGAAGCGCGTCACCGTGGCCCTGTCCGGCGACGGCGGCGACGAGAACTTCGCCGGCTACCGCCGCTACCGCATGGCCATGGGCGAACAGCAGGTGCGCTCGATGCTGCCGCTGGCCCTGCGCAAACCCGTGTTCGGCTTCCTCGGCAAGGCCTATCCGAAGGCCGACTGGGCGCCGCGCATCTTCCGCGCCAAGACCACCTTCGAAGCGCTGGCGCGCGACCTGGTCGACGGTTACTTCCACGGCGTGTCGATCCTGGTCGACCGCGTGCGCGACCAGCTGTTCTCGGAAGGCTTCCGCCGCCAGCTGCAAGGCTACCGCGCGGTCGAAGTCATGCGCGGCCATGCAGCGAACGCGCCGACCGACGACCCGCTGTCGATCACCCAGTACGTCGACATGAAGACCTACCTGCCAGGCGACATCCTGACCAAGGTCGACCGCGCCAGCATGGCGCATGCGCTCGAAGTGCGCGTGCCGCTGCTGGACCACAAGTTCGTGGAATGGGTGTCGGGCTTGCCGTCCTCGTGCAAGCTGCGCAACGGCGAAGGCAAGCACATCTTCAAGAAGGCGCTCCAGCCCTACCTGTCCGACGACATCTTGTACCGCAAGAAGATGGGCTTCTCGATCCCGCTGGCATCCTGGCTGCGCGGCCCGCTGCGCGAAGCGATGAAGGCGGCGGTGCTGAACCCGATGCTGGTCGATACCGGCATCTTCAACCCGAATTACCTGCAGCGCATGGTCGACGAACACCTGGCCGGCACCAAGGACCACAGCACGGCGCTGTGGGCGGTGCTGATGTTCGAAGCCTTCCTGCGCAAGAACGGCGCCGACGGCGCAAGCAGCATCCACGGCGGCGGCACCCAACAACTGATCGCCACCGCGGCATAACGGCATTCCGGAGCTTTACATGCGTGTCCTTCACGTCCTCGACCATTCGATCCCGCTGCACAGCGGCTATACCTTCCGCACCGCCTCGATCCTGCGCGAACAGCGCGCGCTCGGCTGGGAAACCTTCCACGTCACCGGCGCCAAGCACCAGGGCGGCAACGACCTCGCGGAAGAAACGGCCGACGGCCTGCATTTCTACCGCACCCCGCGTTCCACCGGCGCGCTGGCCAGGATGCCGGTGCTGAACCAGCTCGACGTGATTCGCGGCCTGGAAAAGCGCCTGATCGAGATCATCCCGACGGTGAAACCCGACGTGCTGCACGCCCATTCTCCCTGCCTCAACGCGATCGCCGCCCTGCGCGCCGGCCGCAAGTTCGGCATCCCGGTGGTGTACGAGGTGCGCGCCTTCTGGGAAGACGCCGCCGTCGACCACGGCACCAGCACCGAGAACGGCCTGCGCTATAAACTCACGCGCGGCCTGGAAACCTATGCCCTGAAGCGCGCCGACGCCGTGACCACGATCTGCGAAGGCCTGCGCGGCGACATCGTCGCCCGCGGCATCCCGGCGGCGAAAGTCACGGTGATCCCGAACGCGGTCGACATCGACAAGTTCGCCGTTGGCGGCGAAGCCGACCTCGAACTCAAGCGCAAGCTCGGCTTCGAAGGCAACCGCCTGATCGGCTTCATCGGTTCCTTCTACGCCTACGAAGGCCTGGACGTGCTGCTGCGCGCGGTGCCGGCGCTCGCAAGCCGCCACCCCGATTTGCGCGTGCTGCTGGTCGGCGGCGGCCCGCAGGACGCCAACCTGCGCCAGCAGGCAAAGGACCTGGGCATCGCCGACAAGGTGGTGTTCACCGGCCGCGTGCCGCACGACCAGGTGCAAAAATATTACGACCTGCTCGACGTGCTGGTCTACCCGCGCCTGTCGATGCGCCTGACCGACCTCGTCACGCCTTTGAAACCGCTGGAAGCCATGGCCCAGGGCCGCATCCTGGCCGCATCCAGCGTGGGCGGTCACCGCGAGCTGATCGTCGACGGCAAGACCGGCGTGCTGTTCGCACCGGACGACCCGGCTTCGCTGGCCGCCAAGGTCGGCGACCTGCTCGACGCGAAGATGCTGTGGCCCGCATTGCGCTCGGCCGGACGCGCTTATGTGGAGACCGAACGTAACTGGCCGGTGAGCGTGTCGCGTTACAAGAACATCTATGGCCGCCTGACCGGCTTGAAGGCTGCATGAAGATCCTGACTTTCAGCACCCTGTTCCCGAACGCGGAAAAGCCGGGGCACGGGATTTTCGTGGAAACCCGCTTGCGCCACCTGGTGGCCAGCAAGCGGGTCGAATCGCGCGTGGTGGCGCCGATTCCCTGGTTCCCCTCGACCAACCCGCGTTACGGCCAGTACGCGCGCTTTGCGAAAGCGCCGCGCCAGGAAATGCGCCACGGGATCGACGTGCGCCATCCGCGCTATCCGGTGCTGCCGAAGATCGGCATGAGCGTGGCGCCGCTGCTGCTGGCACAGGCGGTGAAGCCGGCGATCGGGCGCATGATCGACGAAGGCTTCGATTTCGACCTGATCGACGCCCATTACTTTTACCCCGACGGCGTGGCCGCCGCCATGCTGGCGCGCACCTTCAACAAGCCGCTGGTGATCACCGCGCGCGGCTCGGACATCACCCTGTTCCCGCAATACGCGCTGCCGCGCCGCCAGATCCTGTGGGCGGCAAAGCGCGCCGACGCCATCATCACGGTATGCAATGCCCTGCGCGACGAAGTGATCGGCATGGGCATCGGCGGCGAACGCGTGGTCTCGCTGAGGAACGGCGTCGACCTCGAACTGTTCCGCCCGACCGAGCGTACCCCGAACGCCATGTTCACGCTGCTGGCGGTCGGCCACCTGGTGCCGGTAAAGGCCCAGGACTTGATCATCGGCGCCCTGCCCCTGCTGCCGGGCGTGCGCCTGGTGCTGGCCGGCGACGGCCCGGACCGCGCGAAACTCGAAGCGCTGGCCAGCCAGCTGGGCGTGACCGACCGCGTGACTTTCCTCGGCGCCGTGCCGCAAGCCCAGCTGCGCGGCCACTACGGCAGCGCCGACGCCCTGGTGCTGTCGTCCAGCCGCGAAGGCTGGGCCAACGTGCTGCTCGAAGCCATGGCTTGCGGCACCCCGGTGGTGGCCAGCCGCGTCTACGGCACGCCCGAAGTGGTGGCCGCGCCAGAAGCGGGCGTGCTGATGCGCGAACGCAGCTACCAGGGCGTGGCCGACGCCGTGAACGCCCTGCGCGCCAATTACCCCGATCGCGCGGCCACGCGCCGCTAC
The DNA here is from genome assembly GCF_057801335.1 of Massilia sp. BAP21. Lineage (NCBI taxonomy): Bacteria > Pseudomonadati > Pseudomonadota > Betaproteobacteria > Burkholderiales > Oxalobacteraceae > Massilia > Massilia sp. BAP21. The sequence continues at coordinate 2,117,075 of NZ_CM173596.1, read as the reverse complement.
GCCGAGCGCTTCAGCTGGGACGACACCACCGAAGGCCAGCTGCGCCTGTTCGGCGAGGTCCTGGCGCGCCGCGCCGGCACGCCGGCCCTGGCCCGGATTGAAGCCTGAATTGAAGCCTGAACTCGAGCCGACATTGAGCCCGACCTTGAAACGGATGAACTGAACGATGGAATCTCTTCTGTGGGCGATCGACCTGTGCGCCGTGGTCTATCTCTGCCTCTGGGCGCTGCGCACCGACAAGGCGCGCGCCAAGGCGGCCGAACAAGCCGAGGCGGAAAAGCGCCGCCAGGCGCAGGACGTGCAAACCCGGGCGGCACACACCGCAGCCCTGAACAAGGAGCGCGGCCATGCGTGACCTCTTCCTGCTGGCGCTGCTGCCGATCATGCTGTACGCGATGGTGCAGCGTCCCTTCATCGCGGTCGGCATGTGGGTCTGGACCGCGCTGTTCTTCCCGAACGGCTGGGTCTACGGCATGGCCGGGCACATCCGCTACAACCTGCTGTTCACGGCGGTGGCCATCCTCGGCTACCTCGCCTACAAGCACAAGCCCAGGGTCCAGCTGGGCATGATCGGCAGCTTCGTGCTGCTGTTCTTCCTCTGGACCTGCATCAGTACGATGACCACCATCGCGCCGCCCGAGGTCTCGCTCGAATACCTGACCCGCTTCTTCAAGGTGGTGATGCTGTTCGTGTTCGTGGTCCTGACCATCAAGGACAAGCTGCACGTCGACTTCGTGCTGTGGTGCCTGGTGCTGTCGGTCGGTTTCTATGCCGACCTGGAAAGCCTGAAGTTCCTGGCCAGCGGCGGCGGCCACAACATCGCCGGCATGCCGGGCCACGTGCTGGGCGACCGCAACGAGCTGTCGCTGGCATTCGTCATGACGCTGCCGGTCTGCTATTACCTGCTGGGCGAGTACGGCAAGCAGTCGAAGGCGCTGCGCCTGGGCCTGCTGGGCACCATGGCCCTGCTGGTGTTCGGCGTGATCGGCACCCAGTCGCGCGGCGGCTTCGTGGCCCTGGCGGCGCTGGGCGCCTACCTGTACATCAAGAGCGACCGCAAGGTGCTGCTGACCTTCCTGATCATCGGTCTGGTGGCGGCCCTGATCCCGTTCATCAGCGCCGATTACACCAGCCGTATCGACACCATCGGCGCGGCCGACGAGGATGCCTCGTTCATGGGCCGCGTGGTGGCCTGGAAGCTGTCGTTCATCATGGCGATGAAGCACCCCTTCTTCGGCGGCGGCTTCAAGTCGCTCGAATACTTCCCGGTCTGGACCGAGCTGTCGCGCGACTTCTTCTCCTACCCCTGGTTCTATACCGGCCACGCGGTGCCGAACACCACGGTCGGGCGCGCCGCGCACAGCGTGTACTTCCAGGTGATGGGCGAACAGGGCTTCGGCGGCCTGTTCCTGTATCTCTGCTGCCTGGCGAGCGCCTTCTTCAAGGCCGGCGGCATCGCACGCCGCGCGAAACGCGCCGGCGCGCCGTCCTGGCTGCCGACCATGGCCACCATGATCCAGCTGAGCATCTTCGCCTTTGCCCTGGGCGGCGCCGCGCTCAGCTTCGCCTACGTCGACCTGATCTTCTGCCTGTTCGGCTTGGTGCTGGTGATCGAGAAGCGCCTGCTGCCGGCCACGCTGGCGGAAATGGCCCAGAATCAGGGAGCGCTGACGGCGCGCCCTGATTCTGTTCCTGCTCCTGCATCAACTTCCATTCCTCCTTCCGCGCCCCTGCAGCCTGCGCACGCGCGCACCGTATCCGCATCCACAATTGCCTCCCAACATGTATAGTGGTTGGCAAACGAATAATAATCGCGGATTCTTCCCTACCGATGAATGACCAACTGATCCGATCCGCCGGCAATGCCATCGCCCGCTTCACGCGCGGCAATGGCCGTGTCGCGATCGTCAACTACCACCGGGTGCTGGCCGCGCCCAGTCCCTTCCTGGCCTCCGAGCCGGACATCGACACCTTCACCTGGCAGATGGAACTGCTGGCGCGCTGCTTCAACGTGCTGTCGCTGCGCGACGCCCTGGCCGCCATCGAATCGGGCCGGGTGCCGCCGCGCGCGGTCTGCATCACCTTCGACGACGGCTACCGCTCGGTGCACGAGCTGGCGCTGCCGGTGCTGCGCCGCCTGAAGCTGCCGGCAACCGTGTTCGTCAGCAGCGGCTTCGTGAACGGCCATACCATGTGGAACGACCGCATCGTCGAAGCCGTCGAGACCCTGCCGGCCGAAGAACTCGACCTGGCCGAATTCGGCCTCGGCGTGTACTCGCTGCGCAGCATGCCGGACCGCGCAACCACGCTGGGCAAGCTGACCGAAGCCTCGAAATACCTGCCGCCGCAGGAACGCAGCCGCCTGGTGCTGCGACTCGAGACCCTGGTCGGCGACAGCGCCGCCGAGGGCCTGATGCTCACGCCCGAGATGGTGGTCAACCTCGACCGCCACGGCATCGAGATCGGCGCCCACACGGTGACCCACCCGATCCTGACCAGCCTCGACGACGCCAGCGCAATGGCGGAGATCGCGGGCAGCAAGCGCGACCTCGAAGCCATCATCGGCAAACCGGTGCCGATGTTCGCCTACCCGAACGGCAAGGTCGGCAAGGACTACGACGCGCGCCACGTGGCGATGGTGCGCGAAGCCGGCTTCCTGGCCGCCTTTACGACCGCGGTGGGGGCCATGACGCGCCACCACGACCGCTTCCAGCTGCCGCGCAGCCGGCCCTGGGACCGCACCCCGAACCGCTTCGCGCTGCGCCTGCTGCAGTGGCTGGCGCGCGGCTGAACGGCATAACAAGAAAAACACGGGCCGCAAGGCCAGGCGAAACACCCATGAACAAACGCGCATTACTCATCGCATTCCACTTTCCGCCGCAGGCAGGCAGCAGCGGCATCCAGCGCACGCTGAGCTTTTCCCGCCTCCTTGGCCGCCACGGCTGGGAACCGATGGTGCTGTCGGCCCACCCGCGCGCCTACGGTGTGAAGAATTCCTCGCAACTGGCCGCGATCCCGCCGGAACTGGTCGTCAAGCGCCCGTTCGCGCTCGACACCAAGGTCCATCTCGGCTGGAAGGGCCGCTACGTGGAAGCGCTGGCCATGCCCGACCGCTATGTGTCGTGGTGGTTCGGCGCCATGCCGGCCGGTTTGTCCATGATCCGCCGCTACAAGCCGCAGGTATTGTGGTCGACCTTCCCGGTGGCCACCGCCCACCTGATCGCCCTCGGCCTGCACCGCCTCACCGGCCTGCCCTGGATCGCCGACTTCCGCGACCCCATGCTGCAGCCTTCGCATCCGACCTCGAAGCGCCTGCGCGCCATCTATGGCTGGATCGAACGCCAGACGATTACCCGCTGCCGCTTCGCGGTATTCACCACGCATAGCGCGCTGCGCTCCTACCGCGAACGTTTTCCGGACGTCGATCCGGCCAAGTTCCTGGTGATCGAGAACGGCTACGACGAAGAAGAATTCGGCCGCCTGCTGGAAGCGGCGGCTGCGAATCCTGTGGCTCGTTCGCCGCGCACCACCCTGCTGCACAGCGGCGTGCTGTACGACGCCGGCCGCAATCCGGAATCCTTCCTCGCCGCGCTGGCCGCCCTGAAGGCCGCCGGCAAGATCGACGCCGCCACCCTGCGCGTGGTGCTGCGCGCACCGGGCAACATCCCGGCCACCCAGGCCAAGGTCGACCGCCATGGCGTGGGCGACATCGTCGAGGTGCTGCCGCCGGTGCCCTACCGCGACGCACTGGGCGAGATGCTGGCCGCCGACGGCCTGCTGCTGTTCCAGGGCACGCCCTTCAACAACCAGATCCCGGCCAAGGTCTACGAATACTTCCGCACCCGCAAACCCATCCTCGGCCTGGTCGACCCGGCTGGCGAAACCGCGCAGGTGCTGCGCGGCGCCGGCTTCACGCTCACCGCGCAGGTCGACAACCCAGGTGAAATCGGCGCCGCGCTGGAATGCTTCATCCCGGGCCTGCGCGACGGCAGCGCCTACATCGCCCCGGACGAAGTGATCGCCCAGGCCGCGCGCGCGCACAAGGCAGCCGAGCTGGCGCGCCTGTTCGACGAGGCGGTGCGATGAGCCTGAAGCCCGTGTCCGAGATCGACACCAAGATCGCCAAGGGCGCGGTGTGGATGGTCGCCTTTAAATTCCTGGACCGCGGCATCGGCCTGATCAGCACCCTGATCCTGGCGCGCATGCTGGTGCCGGCCGACTTCGGCCTGGTGGCGATGGCCATGATCATCAACTCGGCCCTGAGTTTGCTGGTGTCGTTCAGCTTCGACATCCAGCTGATCCAGAACCCGAAGGCCGGGCCGGACCATTTCAACACGGCCTGGACCTTCAACGTCATCTTCGCCACCATCTGCGGCATCTGCATGGCGGCGATCGCGATTCCGGCAGCGGCCTACTACAACCAGCCGGACCTGGCGAACATCCTGTACATCCTGGGCCTGGGCTTCGTGATCCAGGGCTTCTCGAACATCGGCACCGTCAAGTTCCAGCGCGAGATGCGCTTCGACAAGGAGTTCCGCTTCCTGCTGAGTAAACGCCTGGCGACCCTGGTGGTGACCATTCCCCTGGCCTTCATCATGCGCAACTACTGGGCGCTGGTGCTGGGCCAGCTGGCCGGCACCATCCTGTCGGTGATCCAGTCCTACGTGATCTCGACCTACCGCCCGCGCCTGTCGCTGGCGGCGCGCGGCGAGATGTTCCACGCCTCCAAATGGCTGGTGGTGAACAACATCATCCAGTTCGTGAACAACCGCGCGGCCCAGTTCATCCTGGCCCACTACACGAGCCCGGCCTTGCTGGGTACGCACTCGATCGCCACCGAGATCGCCACCCTGCCAACCACCGAGCTGGTGGCGCCGATCAACCGCGCCGCCTTCCCCGGCTATTCCAAGGCCGCGCACGACCTCGAGCTGCTGCGCGACAGCTTCCTGAAGGTGATCTCGTCGATCGCCCTGTTCTCGATCCCGGCCGGGATCGGCATCTGCGTGATCGCCGACGTGCTGGTGCCGGCGGCGCTGGGCTGGCAATGGCTGGCTGCGATCCCGCTGATCCAGATCCTGGCCGTGCACGGCGTGATCAAGGCGGTGCAGACCAATATCACCTACGTCTACCTGGCCCTCGGCCGGCCGCGCCTGATCACCATCGTGTGGGCTGTGCAGGCGGTGGTGATGTGCGCGCTGCTGGTCCCGGCGGTAAAGTACTTCGGCGTGATCGGTGCCTCCATGGCTTACCTGACGACCGGCATTGCCATGATCCCGGTGAACCAGGGCATGGTGGCGCGCTGCCTGAACCTGGGCTGGACCACCTTCTGCCGCCAGCTGGTGCGGCCGTTCGTGGCCTCGCTGGTGATGGGCGGCGCCGTGCTGGCCGTGAAGAGCCAGCTGCAGCTGCGCCATGGCGTGACGCTCGACTACCTGATCGCCCTGGCCGTATGCGTGGCGACCGGCGCGCTGACCTATGCCGTCACGCTGTACGTGCTGTGGCGCCTGGCCAAGTCGCCGCAGGGGCTGGAACGCTATGGCTTCGGACGGGTGGAAAAGGTGCTGGGCAAGGTGGGGATCCGGGTCAAGCTGGTGGGGTGATGCAGTATCCGAAGCCGATAGCGGATTCGCCGAAACAAAAAACGCGCCCTCGGGCGCGTTTCTTTTTGCGGCGGCGTTTCAGCGCCCGGTCAATTTGCGCAGCAGTTCCAGCACGCCGCTCATCTCGGCCTCGAACTCGATCATCGACACGTCGCCACCATCGAGGAAACGCGGCAGCAGGTAGCGCGTGTCGCCATCCTTGATGCGCACCAGGCCGGGCAGGCAGGTGGTGGCGGTGGCCACGCCGGCGGCGCGCATCACATCCGGCGCCTGGGCGTCGAAGGCGCCGCTCGGGTAGCAGTAATGGGTCGGATGCGGCAGGCCGGCAGCGACGATCTTCTCGCGGCACAGTTCGATATTCGCGCGGTTGCGCTCGGGCTGGCCGGGCAGGTATTCGTGCAGGTGGCCGTGCAGCTCGATCGCGCAGCCGCCGGCGGCCGCCTGCTGCAATTCCTCGCGCGTCATGTAGCTGAAGCGGCGCGAGGCCAGGTCAAGCTGGGCCTTTGCCACGCCCAGTGCCGCAGCGAAGCGCTCCAGGGCCGGCGCCACGTCCTGCGGCGGCAGCGCCAGCAGCCAGGCCTCGGCGGCGGCGCACAGGCGGTGGCGCGCTTCCCGTTCGGCCAGCGTCCACTGCCCGTCCATTCCCGCGCCGAAGCCGGCCAGCGTGGCCGACACCGGCCCCGCTTTCCACAGGATGTAACGCACGCTCACCGGAATGATCGGTGCGCCGGCCTCATACGCTTCGGTGTGCAGGTAGAGCGCCGGGCGGTAGCCGTATTCGGCCATCGACGGCAGCAGATCGTGCCAGGACGAATACCAGCCGTCGTCGAGCGTGATCGCCACCGCGATGCCCTTGGCGGGCGCAAAGCCGGGGGTGGCGACTTCGTCGAGCGTGGCCGGCACGAAGCCGGTGCGGCGCAGCCATTCCAGGCGTTCGCGCAGCTGTTCGCGGGTACAGAACAGTTTCGGGTTGTAGCGGCGCTCGTCGCCCAGGTTGCCGCCGTGGTAGCACAGGATGCGTGGCTGGCGGCGGGTGGCGGCGCGCACCAGGGCGAAGACCCCGGCGGCTTTCGCGGCGCGCAGTACGGCTTGTTTGATGGTCATGTCAGTCGTTCTTGTCCTTGTGGCGGAGCGCCCATGCCATTTGCGCGCGGCGCGGCCATACCAGCGCCCACGCGGCCGGACGATATTGTCCGGCAGCCTGCAGGGCGCGCCGCTTTTCCGAGGTGGCGGTGGCGTTCTTGACGGCCTGCTCGTCGTGCGAGACGAACAGCGCACGCGCGCCGCCCTCTTCCGGCACCGTGCGCAGGTAGGCCAGGTGCGGGCTGATGATCTCGACCACCGGGTCGTAGAACCAGCTGCCGGCGATCATGCCCAGGGCTTGCGGATGCAGTTCATACAGGTCGACGCAGCAGCGGTAGCACTCGTTGCGGCCTTCCTCGTTGAACTCGTCCTGGTACAGGCGGTTCACGTGGATTTCAAAGTAAGGCTTGAAGCCGCCGGCGCGCGCGAACAACAGGGCGCGGCCCGGTAGTTGCAGCAGGCCGCCCTTCCACAGCATCGAGCGTCCCACGCCGGAACGCGGGTCGATCACGCTCGAGGCGCCTGCGTACAAACGCAGCGTGGCCAGGCCGAACTCTTTCAAAAAGACGTCGCTGTACAGGCGGCAGAACGGCAAAAAGGCTTCGTCGTGGTTGGCGATGCGCGCGAACTGGCGCAGCTGGTGGGTGCGCACGCGCGGCGGCAGGCGCGCCATCAGCTCGCTCTTCAGCGCATCGCGCACGCCCATCAGCACCGCGGCCAGCAGGAAGCAGGCGCCGGCCTGTTCGCCGCGTTCGGCTACCACCGCGTCGTGCATGGCGCGCGCCGCCGGCGGAATGGCCTTGAAACCGGCGTAAGGATCGGGATTGGCAAAGTGCGCGAGAAAGGCGCGCACGCGCACGGCCGCATCGGGCAGGTGGACCGCGCACAGCGCGAGGGCGCGCTGCAACTGGTCGGACAAACGGGATTCGAAGCTGTAGGTCTGGTGCGCTAGCATGTCGTGGGTCCTGGGTGGCCGCAACCGTTCCGGAGCGGCGTCCAACGACGCCGAGAGCCGCCGCAGGTAAAGTATGGTTCGTTGTTTATTTTCCTGCAACAATGAATTTATCGCAAATTCAACAGGACCTTCCACACGATTGGATGCCTGCCAGACGCTCCCGTCGCTTTACACCAGCACCTCGGGCGCATCCGGATGGCTGAGGAAACCCTGCGGGCTGGCCGAGCGGCCATAGGCGCCGGACTGGAACACGACCACCAGGTCGCCCACCTCGGCCTGCGGCAGCTCCATGCGCTCGCCCAGCAGATCGAGCGGCGTGCACAGCGGGCCGACCACCGAGGCCGTTTCCAGCACCGCGCCGGCGCCCATGCGGTTGCCGATGGCGACCGGGTAGTTCTTGCGGATCACCTGGCCGAAGTTGCCCGATGCCGCCAGGTGATGGTGCAGGCCGCCGTCGGTGACCAGGAAGACCTGGCCGCGCGAGACCTTGCGGTCGACCACGCGCGCCACGTACACGCCGGCTTCACCGACCAGGTAGCGCCCCAGTTCGATCGAGAGCTGGGCATCGGGCAGGCTGGCCTTCACGCGCGGCAGGGCGGCTTCCAGCGCCGCGCCGATCGGCGCCAGGTCGAGCGCCGCTTCGCCCGGAAAATAGGGGATGCCGAAGCCGCCGCCGATGTTCAGGATACGCAGCGGATCGCGCGCGTCCTGCGCCAGGCGCTCGGCCAGCAGCAGGGTCTGGGCCTGGGCCTCGACGATGGCCTCGGCCTTCAGGCTTTGCGAGCCGCTGAAGATGTGGAAGCCCAGCACGGTCAAGCCAAGTTCGAAGGCCAGCGCCAGCATGCGCGGCGCTTCCTCGGCGTCGATGCCGAACTGCTTGGCGCCGCCGCCCATGCGCATGCCCGAGCCCTTCAGCTCGAAGTCCGGGTTGATGCGCAGGACCAGCAGCGGTGCGATCCCGAGTGCGTTACCGATGCGCGCCAGGACGCGGATCTCGCGCTCGGATTCGGCATGCACCACGATGCCGGCCGCCACCGCGCGCGTGAGTTCGGCATCCGACTTGCCCGGGCCGGCAAAGCTGATGCGGGCGGGTGCCATGCCGGTGTCCAGCGCCACCTTCAGTTCGCCGCCGGAAGCGACGTCGATGCCGTCGACCAGGCCCGCCATGTGCTGCACCAGGGCCGGCATCGGATTCGCCTTCATCGAGAAGTGCAGTTCGACGGCTGGCGGGATGTGGGCGCGCACATGGGCGACGCGTTCGCTCAACAGGCGGCGGTCGTAGGCATAGAAGGGCGTGCTGCCGACGCGCTGGGCCAGGCGGGTGAGCGGGATGCCGCCGACCTGCAGGCAATCGTCGACCACGGGGAACAGGGTCTGGGCGGCGTGGACGGGCTTGGCGTTCATGGGGTGTCTTCAAACATCGTCAGGTAATTCATACGCAGGGTCTTGCGGTCGATCTTGCCGTTCGGGTTGCGCGGGAAGGCTTCCATCACGAAGGCGATATGCGCCGGCACCATCCAGGCCGGCAGGCGGCGCTGGCATTCCTTCAACAGGGCCTTGTTGCCCACATCCTCCTTCGGCAGGGCCAGCAGCACGATGGCCTGGCCCAGCTGCGGATGCGGCACGCCAAAGGCGACGGTTTCCGCCACCAGGCCGGTCGCGTACACCGCTTCCTCGACCTCGTTCGGGCTGACACGGTAGCCCGAGACCTTGATCATGTCGTCGCTGCGGCCGATGAAGTACAGGTAGCCTTCCTCGTCCATGCGCACGGTGTCGCCAGACCAGACGGCCATCTCGACCAGCGGCAGGGCCGGATCCTGCCCCGGCGCCGGCTTGAAGCGCTCGGCGGTTTTCACGGGGTCGTTCCAGTAGCCGAGCGAGACCAGGGCGCCGCGGTGCACCAGTTCGCCCGGCTCGTGCGGCTCGCACGGCGTGCCGTCCGGACGCACCACCATCACCTGCGCGTTCGGAATCGCGCGGCCCATCGAATCGGGGCGGCGCTCGAGTTCCGACGGCGGCAGGTAAGTCGAGCGGAAGGCCTCGGTCAAGCCGTACATCAGGAACAGTTCGGCCCGCGGCAGCGCGGTGCGCAGGGCGGCGACCGTGGTGGTCGGCATGGCGCCACCGGAATTGGTGAGATAGCGCAGCGTGCAATCCGCAGGCCAGGGCAAGGCGCACAGCTGGAACCACAGCGGCGGCACGGCGGCCAGGCCGGTGATGCGCTCGTCCACGACGGCCTTCAGCACGTCTTTCGCGAACAGGTGGTTCAGCAGCACGGCAGTGGCGCCGGCCAGGAAGGCGCAGGTCAATTGGCTCAGGCCATAGTCGAAACTGAGCGGCAGCACCGACAGGATGCGGTCCTGCGGCGCGATGTGCAGGTAGCTAGCCACGCTGCGGGCGCCGGCCACCATGTTCCGGTGCGAGAGCACCACGCCCTTGGGCTTGCCGGTGCTGCCCGAGGTGTAGAGGATGGCGGCCATGTCGGCGTCGATGGCGCGGCGCGCGGCCAGCACGGCCTGCTCAGGCGCTGCCTGCGCGGTATCCCAGCCGCGCACCTCGAAGCGCCCGGCCGGGACGGCAGCCCCGGTGACGAAGACGGTCTTCAAATCCGGACACTGCGCCAACGCTTCGCCCAGCTGCGCCAGGCGCTCGGGGGAAGTGAGCAGCACGCGCACATTGCAGTCGGCCAGGATGTGCGCGACCTGCTCGGCCTTCAGCTGCGGATTGACCGGCACGAACACGGCGCCGGCCAGCGAGGCGCCGAACATCGCGGCCACGTTCTCGATCCGCTTTTCCAGGAACACGGCAACGCGCTCGCGCGGCTGTACCGCGGCGGCGATGAAAGCGCCAGCCGCGCCTTCGACGGCAGCGGCCAGCGCGGCGTAATCGAGCCGCGCCGCGCCATACACAAGCGCTTCGGCGCCAGGCGTGCGGCGCGCGGAATCGAAGATGAAGTCGTGGATCAGGTCAGCCATGGCAAGGATTCGTGGGTCGCGCCGGCAGGGGACGCGCAGCCCGCAATCTTAACAGCTTGCAGCTTTTGACCGCAGCACGGTTTTTGGTTAGAGCCTATTCCAGCAGGTACGGGGAAGCGGATGGCGACAGCATGGCAAGCGCGGGCAAGGCGCGAGGAGGCCGCATGGTGGTTCCACGAGTTTACCAACTGCGCGACGAGCAACGCCGCCCCCGCTTGTCAGGCGCGCCAGCAGCGACTCGGACCTGCTGGGATAGGCTCTAAACATGTTCTGTGGCAAATTATTCAACACAAGGTTTATACTGAAGCCATGCTTGCGTCTTCGTCTTCCACCCATCCGGCCATTCCCCTGGCACCGGTCTTGTCCGCTTCGTCGTTCCGGCGCGCGGCAAGTGCACCTGCGCGCACGGTGCTCGATGCAGGGTCGTATAGGCTGGTGACGAGCGGACGCGTGGCGATCGCGCTGGCGCTGCGCGAGCTCGGCGTCCAGGCCGGCGACACGGTGCTGGTGCCGGCCTACCACAGCCCCTCGATGATCCCGCCGGTCCTCTGGCGCGCGGCCACGCCCGTGTTCTACCGGGTCGGCCCCGATGCGCGTGTCGACCTCGACCACCTGGCGGCCAGGATCGATGCCGGCACGCGCGCCGTGATGGTCACCCATTACTTCGGCTTCCCCCAGGACATGGCGCCGATCCGCGCCCTGTGCGACGCGCGCGGCATTGCCCTGGTCGAGGACTGCGCCCATGCCTTCATCGGCGAGCATGGTGGCCAGCCGCTGGGCAGCTGGGGCGATTATGCGATTGCCAGCAGCATGAAGTTCTTCCCGATCTACGAAGGCGGCGCGCTGGTGTCGAAGCAGCGCAGCCTGGAAGGCGTGCAGGTGCGCTCGGCCGGCGCCGGCTTCGAAGCGAAAGCGCTTCTCAATTCGCTGGAACGCGGCTTTGCCTACGGCCGCCTGCCCGCCGTGCAGGCCGCCCTGTGGCTGCCGCTGCGGGCGAAGGGGGCCCTCTGGGGCATGCTGAAACGCGGCCGCAGCACACCGGCCAGGGCGCTGGCCCCGGACTCCTCGGACAGCAGCTTCAACTTCGACCCGCGCTGGCTCGACAAGCGCTCTTCCCTGTTCGCGCGCAGCATGTTGAAGCTGGCCTCGCCGGCACGCATCCAGGCGCTGCGCCGCAGCCATTACGCGCGGCTGGACACAGCCCTGCGCGGCCTGCCCGGCGTGCGCCCGCTGCACGAACGCCTGCCCGACGGCGCCTGTCCCTGGGTCTTCCCGCTGCTGGCCGACGACCCGGAAGCCCTGTTCGCGCGCCTGAAAACGGCGGGGGTGCCGCTGACGCGCTTCGGCCACCCGCTGTGGGGAGGCATGGATGCCGGCACCTGCCCGAACGCCGCCATGCTGTCGCGCCGGGTGCTGTCGCTGCCCTGCCACCAGGAGCTGCGCGAGGCGGAAGTCGACTGGCTGGTCCAGGCCGTGCGCAAGGCGGTGCTGGCATGAGCTGGCGCATCCATCCTGCGCGCGACTTCGCCCGGCATGCCGCCGACTGGGAAAGCCTGCATGCACGCGGCCCGGCCATCAGCCTGCTGGCGGTCGACTTTGTCGCGCCGCTGGTCGAGCAATTCGGCCGCGAGGGAGATCTGCTGGCCGTCTGGCGCAAGGATGGCACGGTCGGCGCCATGGCCATCGTGCGCCCGACGCGGCGCGGCGCCTGGGCCACCTTCCAGCCGGCGCAGGCGCCGCTCGGCCTGTGGTTGCAGCAGCCCGGCCTGGACACGGAAAAGCTGGCGCGCAGCCTGCTCGGCGCCCTGCCCGGCTTTCCGCTGATCTTCGCGCTGACCCAGATGGACCCGATGCTGATGCCGCGGCCGGCCGACGGCCCCTGCACCCGCACCCTCGACTACATCGACACCGCACGCGTGACGTTGGGCGGCAGCTTCGAGGACTACTGGGCCGGGCGCGGCAAGAACCTGCGCGGCAACCTGAAGAAGCAGCGCGCGCGCCTGGAACGCGAAGGCATCGCCACCCGCCTGCAAATCGACCGCGACCCGGCAGCCATGGCGCAGGCCGTGGCCGACTACGGCCGCCTGGAAAGCTCGGGCTGGAAGGCCGGCAAGGGCACGGCGGTCAGCGCCGATAACGCCCAGGGCCGCTACTACCGCGCCATGCTCGAAGCGCTGGCGCAACGAAACGCCGCGAGCCGCATCTCCTCCAGTGTTTACCGGTATTATTTCAACGAGCAGCTGGTCGCGATGGACCTGTGCGTGGAAGACGCCGACAGCATCGTGGTCCTGAAGACCAGCTACGACGAAAGCGTGCCGAGCAACTGGTCGCCCACGCTGCTGATGCGCGAGGAAGCGACGCGCGCCCTGTTCGACGCCGGCCGTTTTGCCCGCATCGAGTTCTACGGCCGCGTGATGGATTGGCACCTGCGCTGGACGGACGAGGTACGCACTATGTACCATGTTAATTATTACCGCTGGCCCGGACTGCGCCGCCTGCACACGATGCTCGACGCACGGTTAAATGCACGCAACCGGCCCGCCCCCACACCGACGACGAGCTTATGAAGTACCTTGAAGAAGTCAAAACCCTCCTGATCGACGTGCTGAACCTCGGCCCCGCCGGCCAGGCCCTGAACGCCGATTCGCCGCTGCTGGGCAGCCTGCCCGAGCTCGACTCGATGGGCGTGGTCACCCTGATCGGCGCCCTGGATGAACATTTCGGCATCGCCATCGACGACGACGACATCAGCGCCAGCACCTTTGCCACCCTCGGCAGCCTGGCCGCCTTTGTCGAAGAGCGCGCACAGTAAATGGGCGCGCCCGGCCACGCTCCCGCCGACGCCTTTTTCCTCGACACAGCGGATGGCCCGCGCTTTTGCCTCTACCACGCCCCCGTGGGCGAGTGCCGCGGCGCGCTGGTCTACCTGCACCCGTTTGCCGAGGAGATGAACCGTGCGCGGCGCATGGCCGCGCTGCAGGCGCGCGCGCTGGCCGCGCAAGGATTCGCCGTGCTGCTGCTGGATTTGCACGGCTGCGGCGACAGCGACGGCGACTTCGGCGACGCGTCCTGGGATGGCTGGCTGCGCGACGTCGCGCAAGCGCGTGGCTGGCTCGAACAAAAGACCGGTTGCACCGCCGGCCTGTGGGGCCTGCGCCTGGGCGCCCTGCTCGCGGTCTGCCACGCCCAGCGTGCACCGGTACCGCCGGCACGGCTGCTGCTGTGGCAACCGGTGACCATCGGTTCGGGCTACCTGAACCAGTTCCTGCGCCTGAAACTGGCGGGCGAACTGCTGGCCGGCGGCAGCGACAGCGGCGGCACCGACGCGCTGCGCGAAGCGTTAAAAGCCGGCGAAGCGCTGGAAATCGCCGGCTATGCCTTGAGCCCGGCGCTGGCCGAAGGCATCGATGCGGCCGATGCGCGCGCCCTGGCGCCGCGCTGCACTATCGACTGGTGCGAAGTCGTGGCCGCGCCGGAGCGCCCGCTGCCGCCGGCCGCCGCGCGCGTGGTCGAGACCTGGCGCCTGCAGGGCAGCCGGGTGAATGTGCACCTGGCCGCCGGCCCGCAGTTCTGGGCCGCGCCCGAGACCGTCGATTGCCCGAACCTGATCGCGGCCAGCAGCGCCGCCCTGACCCACGATGCAGCCAATGCCTGAAGAACGCGCCCTTTCCTTCGCCTGCGGCGACGCCTGGCTGTACGGGATCGTCAGCCTGCCCGCCGCAGCGAATACGCCGCACCAGCGCGGTGTGCTGATCGTGGTCGGCGGCCCGCAATACCGCGCCGGCAGCCACCGCCAGTTCACCCTGCTGGCACGCGACCTGGCCGCGGCTGGCGTGCCGGCGATGCGCTTCGACTACCGCGGCATGGGCGATAGCGAGGGAGACTTGCGCGCTTTCGACAGCGTCGACGACGACCTGCGCGCGGCGATCGACCGCTTCTTCCTCGAAGTACCGGGCATGCGGGAAGTGGTGCTCTGGGGCCTGTGCGACGGCGCCTCGGCCGCTGCCATGTACGCGCCCCAGGATGCGCGCGTGGCCGGGCTGGTGCTACTCAATCCCTGGGTGCGCACCGAGGAAGGCGCGGCGCGCGCCACCATCAAGCATTACTACCGCGCGCGCCTGTTCGATGCGCGCCTGTGGAAGAAGGTCGCCAGCGGCCAGTTCGACGTGAAAGCCTCGGTGCGCGGCTTGTGGCAAGACCTGGGCAAGGCCTTCCGGCCGCGCCCGCAGCCCGAAGCCAGCGTGGCTGCGCCGTCAGATTCCCCACTGCCCGAACGCATGCAAACGGCGCTCACCCGTTTCGGCGGCCGCGTGCTGGTGGTGCTGAGCGGCGCCGACCTGACGGCCCAGGAATTCGCCGATTTGTCCGCGCGTCCCGGCGCCTGGCAAACACTGCTGGCCGCACCGCGCTTCACGCGCCAGAAGATCGAGAAAGCCGACCACACCTTCTCGCGCCGCCCCTGGCAAGACCAGGTGTCAAGCTGGACCCGCGACTGGCTGCGTTCCTGGTAAACAGTCCCGCGTCAACGCATCCGTACGAACCGCAATATACGGAAGTATATAACGCTGTTACACTGGCGGGACTTACCCATCAAGAGGACTTCCCGTGTCTGCCGTGACCACCCGCCGTTTGCTTGCCACCGCCGTCCTGTTCGCGGCCAGCGCCGCGTTTCACATCACTTCCCAAGCCGCCGAAATCACCGTCTCGGCCGCCGCCAGCCTGACCGACGCCTTCAAGGAAATCGCGCAAAGCTACGAAGCCGCCCACCCGGGCAGCAAGGTGCTGCTGAACTTCGCCGCCTCCGGCGCCCTGCTGCAGCAGATAGCCAAGGGCGCGCCGGTCGACGTGTTCGCCTCGGCCGACCAGGAAACCATGGACGCGGCCGTCAAGCAGAAGCTGGTGGCCCCGAACGAGCGCGTGAATTTCGTGCGCAATACCCTGGTGCTGGTGGTCCCGGCCGACAGCACCCTGAACCTGAAACGCGTCGACGACCTGCGCCAGGAAAAAGTGACGCGCCTGGCCGTCGGCAACCCGGCCAGCGTACCGGCCGGCCGCTACACCCAGGACGCCCTGGTGGCGGCGAAGCTGTGGGCGCCGCTGGGCCCGAAAATGATCATGACGCAGAACGTGCGCCAGGCGCTCGACTACGTGGCGCGCGGCGAAACCGAGGCCGGCTTCGTCTACGGTTCGGACGCCGTCGCCTTCAAGGGCAAGGTCAAGGTGACGATGGAGGTGCCGCTGTCCACGCCGATCAGCTACCCGATCGCCGCCACCGCCGGCGCGAAAGACCTTGCCGAGGCACGCCGCTTCATCGCCTGGGTCCGGGCCCCGGCAGCGCAGGCCGTGCTGGCCCGCTACGGCTTCCTCAAGCCTTGAACACGATTCGCTGATCCTCGATGCACCCGACCTGGACCGCCCTCGCCCTGTCGCTGAAAGTCGCCTGCTGGGCCACCGCGATTGCGCTCGTACTGGGGGTGGCGGTCGGCTTCCTGCTGGCGCGGCGCCGCTTTCCGGGGCGCGAACTGCTGGACACGATCCTCACCCTGCCGATGGTGATGCCGCCCACCGTGCTCGGCTACTACCTGCTGGTGCTGCTGGGCCGCAAGGGCTGGATCGGGCAAAGCCTGCAGGACTGGTTCGGCATCAACCTGATCTTCACCTGGCAGGGCGCCGTGATCGCCGCGGCGATTGTCGCCTTCCCGTTGGTATTCAAGCCGGCGCGCGCCGCCTTCGAGACCGTCGACGGCCGCCTGGAAGACGCGGCGCGCGTGCTCGGCATCTCCGAGGCGGCGCTGTTCCTGCGCGTGACCCTGCCGCTGGCCTGGCGCGGCATCCTGGCCGGCGCCCTGCTCGCATTCGCACGCGCGATGGGCGAATTCGGCGCCACGCTGATGGTGGCCGGCAGCATCCCGGGGCGCACCCAGACGCTGTCGATTGCCGTCTACGAGGCGGTGCAGGCCGGGCAGGACGACATCGCGAATACCCTGGTCCTGATCACCTCGGCGGTCTGCATCGCCGTGCTGCTGACGGCGGGGCGGCTTGCCCCGGGCCGCGTCGGGTACCGCTAGAATCATCCGATGCAATTCGATCTCGACATCCAGAAAACCCTGCGCTCCGGCAAACGCACGTTTCATCTGAACCTGCGCCTGCAGTCCGACAGCCAGCGCCTGGTCATCCTCGGTCCTTCGGGCGCCGGCAAGAGCCAGACGCTGCGCGCGATCGCCGGCCTGCTGCGCCCGGACAGCGGCCGCATCATGGTCGGCGGCGCCCTGCTGTTCGATGCGCAGCAGCGCATCAACCTGAAGCCGCAGGCGCGCCGCATGGGCTACCTGTTCCAGGACTACGCCCTGTTCCCGCACCTGAGCGTGCGCCAGAACATCGCCTTTGGCGAGACGCCGGGCTGGCACAATCCGGGCAGGCGGGCCGGCAGCGAGGCAGTCGAACGCTGGCTCGCCGCCTTCCACCTCGAGCACCTGGCGCACCAGCTGCCGGGCGAACTCTCGGGCGGCCAGCGCCAGCGCGTGGCCCTGGCGCGCGCCCTGGTGGCGCAGCCGGCGGCCCTGCTGCTGGACGAACCCTTCGCCGCCCTCGATCCGGACCTGCGCACGGTCCTGCGCGGCGAGTTGGACCGCCTGCAGCGCGAGCTGGCGCTGCCGATGATCCTGATCAGCCACGACGTGGCCGACGCCGAGGTCTTCGGCGACCACGTAGTGCGCATGCAGGATGGCGCCGTCCACCATGGCGCGCTCGTCATGGATGCCGACATCGACCCCGTACTTGCTGAAAAGAAAACGCACAGGTAGGATCGCGCATCCTTGCGCGCTGCCTGCGCAACCTTACCGGAGCCACCATGTTCTTCATCTCTTTCCTGTCCTGCCAAGAGGCCGCAGCATGAGTGCGCCTTCCGACAAGCCCCTGGAACTGCAGGGCAAGCTCTGGCTGACCGTCGGCGGCGAAAACTTTGGCGGCGGCAACCGCCTGACCCTGCTGGCGAAGATTGCCGAGTGCGGCTCGATCACCCAGGCCGCCAAAGCCGCCGGAATGAGCTACAAGGCGGCCTGGGACGCCATCGACACCATGAACAACCTCGCCGGCGAGCCGCTGGTCGAGCGCGCGGCCGGCGGCAAGGGCGGCGGCGGTACCCGCCTCACGCCACGCGGCGTCCAGCTGGTGCAGAACTTCCAGCAAGTGGAACAGGAACACCGGCGCTTTGTCGAACAACTCGGACGGCAGAGCGCAGGCCTGGCCGACGAATACCTGCTCATCAGGAGAATCAGCATGCGCACCAGCGCCCGTAACCAGTTCCTCGGTAAAGTTGCCTCGGTCAAGACCGGCGCCGTCAATGACGAGATCGCACTCGACGTCGCCGGCGGCCACCGCATCGTGGCAGTGATCACCCATGGCAGCACCCAGGAACTCGGCCTCAAGCCCGGCGCCGAAGCATTTGCGCTGATCAAGGCCTCGTCGATCATCCTGGTGGCAGCAGACGAAACCGCGCGCTTCTCGGCACGCAACCAGTTGCGCGGCACCGTGTCGCGGGTGCAGCCGGGCGCCGTGAACACCGAGGTCGTGATCGACCTGGACGGCGGCGTGGCGGTGGCGGCGATCGTGACCAACGACAGCAGCGAGGCGCTGGAGCTGGCGGCAGGCAAGCCGGTGACGGCCATTTTCAAGGCGTCGAGCGTGATCCTGGCGGTACCAGACTGATTCTCCGCTTATCGAAAGATATCTGTCGATAAGCCTTTCACGCTCACGGCACGGCGCGCAGGCACTGCCTGAAATCCTCGAATGCACCGAAAGCGCGTTGTGCCCCGCGCTCCTGGCCACACAGATCGCTGCCAGGCTCCCCGGCTTGACGGCGGGGTGCGCCATCCCGCCAACGCAGATCGACACGCGCGCTATCGGTGAACAGCGCCCGCTGCGGATGCCGCCCCAGGTACAGCTGCCAGATCGGCGTGACCAGGTTCTCGCCCAGCCGCACCACGCCGCCGGCATCGCTGCGGATCGGCCCGTCGACCAGGTTGCCCTCGAAGGTGGCGCTGCTGGTGGGGAAGCGCACCTGCACCCCGGCCGTGTCGAGCAGGGTGTTGTCGAGGATGCGCGTGCCCGCTGCGCTGTTCAAATACATGCCGACGTCGGAACAGCCGGCCACCAGGTTGGCGCGCATGATGCCGGCGTCGTGCTCGGTGATGCATTGGCGGTCGCGGCAATAGCGCTTGCCGGTGCCGCCGCCGCCGAACGACAGGCCGATGCGCTGCCCCGGCGCGCCCAGCAGCTTTTCCTCGCACAGCACCACGTTGCGTTCGAAGACCGTGCGCTGGGCGCCGCCCTTGGCATAGGCGCCATAGCTGATGCGGTCGCCGCTGCCCTTGACGAAGTCGCGGATGATGTTGGCGCGCACCGTCCAGTCGCTGGCGCCGACCAGGTCGATCGGCGTCACCGGCCTGGCAGTGCGGCGCGCGCCCGTGTTGGACAGGGTGTTCGATTCGATCAGGCCGTGGTCGGGAAAGGCGCCCTTTTCGCCGTTGATCTTGAAGTGGGCGTTGAAGTCGGCCAGCGTGTTGTTGCGGGCAACGAAATGGTGGGCGTTGCCGACTACGTGGAAGGCATGCTGGCAGTTGTCGTCGTAGCGGCAGGCGCCGCGGATGCCCAGGTTTTCGAAACGCCAGTAGGGCGCCGACACCACGAAGCCCTCGGCGCTGTCGAAGGCGATCCGCACCGTGCCGGGAAGCGCGGCGCGCACGACGATCGGCGCCTCCGCGCTGCCGGCACGGCTGGCGAATAGCTTGCCCTTGACCGCATAGCTGCCGGGCAGGAAGGTGATGACGTCGCCGGGGGCGGCAGCGGCCAGCGCCCGCCGCGCTTCCTCGACCGTGGCAACCGGACGTTCGTTGCCTTCGCTGGGCGCGGCCTGCGGCTGGGCGCCGACCACCAGCGGCGGCATCGCCTGGCCCAGCGCACTGCCGCGGTCCAGGCGCAGCAAGGCGCCCGCAGTCACGCGGCCGGCGCCTTCGATCAGCGCGTTGTGCCCGCTCGTGCGGTGCAGCAGGTAAGGCGCCAGCGCGCGCGGCGCCACGCCTTGCGCCTGCAGATACGCCAGCGCGCCGGCAACGGCGCCCACGAACAGCAGCGCCAGCAGCGCCAGCGCGCCGGCCAGGCGCTTCACGTTCCGGTCTTGATGTTGTGGCGGCTCATCAGGTCGTACATGGTCGGGCGGCTGATGCCGAGGATCTCGGACGCCTTGACGATGTTGCCGTCCACCCGTGCCAGCGCCTTGACGATGGCCTTGTACTCGGCTTCGTCGCGTACCTGGCGCAGATTGATCGGCTCTTCTTCCAGCCCCTCGCCCGGCAGGCCCAGGTCGTCGGCGACGATCGTGTTCCCGTCGGCCATGATCACGGCGCGCTTGATGTAGTTTTCCATCTCGCGCACGTTGCCCGGCCAGTTGTAGGCCTCGATGGCGGCGATCGCATCCGGCGCGAAGTGCAGCGACGGGCGCGACTCGGCGGCGCAGAACTTGTTCTTGAAGTGGTGCGCCAGCAGGGCGGCATCGCCTTCGCGCTCGCGCAGCGGCGGAATGGTGACCACGATCTCGGACAGGCGGTAATACAAGTCTTCGCGGAAGCGCCCGGTGGCGCAGAGTTCCTTCAGCTTCTGGTGGGTCGCGCAGACGATGCGCACGTCGACCGGAATTTCTTCGTGGCCGCCGATGCGCTCGATCACGCGCTCCTGCAGGAAGCGCAGCAGCTTGGCCTGCAGCGGCATCGGCAAATCGCCCACTTCGTCGAGGAAGAAGGTGCCGCCGTGGGCCAGCTCGACTTTACCCTTGGTCTGCTTCGCCGCTCCCGTGAAGGCGCCCTTCTCGTAGCCGAACAGTTCGGATTCGAGCAGGTTTTCGGGAATTGCCGCGCAGTTGATCGCCATGAAGCGTTCCTTGGCGCGCGGACTCAGTGCGTGCACGGCGCGCGCCAGCACTTCCTTGCCGGTGCCGGATTCGCCCAGCAGCATCACGGAGGCCGAGGTCGGCGCCACCTTCTCGATGCTGCGGCAAATCTTCAGCATGCTCGGCGCACGCGAGATCACGCCCGACATCGGCGAATCGGCTTGCTGCTGCTGCATGCGGCGGTTTTCCTGCTGCAGGTTGTGCAGGAAGAAGGCGCGCTGGATCACCAGGTTCAATACCTCGGGGTCGCAGGGCTTCTGGTGGAAGTCGTAGGCGCCCAGGCCGATCGCTTTCACGGCATTCGCATGGTCCTGGTTACCGGTGAGGACGATCACGCGCGTGTCCGGCGCCAGCGCCAGGATCTGCTGCAGCGTGGCCAGGCCCTCGGTCGAGCCGTCCGGGTCGGGCGGCAGGCCCAGGTCCATGGTCACCACCGCCGGTTCGTGGCGGCGGATCTGGGCCAGCGCCGCTTCGCGGTCGCCGGCCACGACTACGTCGTAGGCATCCAGGCTCCACTTCAGCTGCTTTTGCAGGCCAGGGTCGTCTTCGATGATCAGGAGTTTCGGTTTATTCTGTGTCACGGTGTTCCTTGTCCCTTGCTCTCGTATCGTCTCGTATTGTCTCGTCTTGTACTCGTCGGTCAGGCTGCCCGCTCGAGCAGCGCATCGCGCTGGTAGAGCGGCAGGATGACCTTGAACGTGGTGCCGCGCGAGGGCTGGCTGCTGACCTCCAGGCGTCCACCCAGCTCGTTGATGTATTCGCGGCTCTCGAACACGCCAATGCCCATGCCGGCCGACTTGGTCGACTCGAAAGGCTTGAACAGGCGCTCGCGGATGAACTCCTCGCTCATGCCTTCGCCGGTGTCGGCGATCTCGACCTGCACCGCCTCGCCGGCGCGCACCAGCGAAATGGTGACGCTGCCCTCCTTCGGCGTGGCTTCGATCGCGTTCTGGATCAGGTGACCGAGCACGCGTTCGAGGCGTTCGCGGTCGGCCAGCACGCGCAGGCCGGCATCGATTACCCGCAGCTGCGGGCGCGGTTCGAACGCGGCCTTTTGCGCCATCGCCTGGCGCACCACCGTTTCCAGCGGCTGCGGCGCTGGCTTTTCCTGGACGTCGATGCGGCTCAGCTTTTGCAGCATCAGGCGCATCTTCTGCACCGACAGCGACACCGTTTCCAGCATGTCGGCCTGGAACTCGGGATTGTCCTTGTGCCTGGCGGCGTTGGCGTTCATCAGCGACAGCTGCGAGACCAGGTTCTTCAGGTCGTGCACCACGAAGGTGGACATGCGGTTGAAGGACTCGAACTGGCGCGCCACCATCAGCGCGTTCGCCGCTTCCTGCTGCGCCAGGTAGCTGGCGGCCTGGCTGCCGGCGATGTCGAGCAAATCGATCACTTCCCAATTCAGCTTGATCGGGCTGCGCGCGGTCTGCAGCACCACGAAGCCGAACAGCTTATTCCCCATCATCAGCGGCACCACCAGCCAGCCGCGCGGGTACTCCTTCAGCCACTGCGGCAGTTCCAGGCCATCGTATTTTTCCGGCTCGGTCACGAATTCGCCGAGGTCGATCACCCACTGCGTGCTTTCCAGGAAGCGGCACAGGGCCGAGTCGCCCGGCTCCTTGACGTCGACTTCCGGCCCCTGCCAGTTGGCGGCCGGCTCGTAGGAACCGACGCCGTCAGCTCCCCCTTCGCGGCGCTGCCACAACTGCCCGCCCGGGCTTTCGACCAGGGCCGCCACCGCCTGGATGGCGCGCTCGCCGAGGTTCTCGCCGCCTTCCGACAGCGTGCGCGTAAAACGCATCCACTCTTCGCGGTAGTCGTAGCCGTAGCTATAGAAATGCTTGCTGATGAAGACCTTCAACCAGGCGCGGAAGGTGCCCGAGAACAGGATCCCCGCCAGCAGCAGCAAGGCGCCGAACAGGAAGGTCACCTGCATCACCGTGCCCCAGCTGCCGCCGAAGTAGCGCAGGTAGTAGCCGGCCGAGCCCATCGCCAGCAGATAGATGGCGGAGCCGAACAGCGCGGCCGAGTGGAACATGGCGCGGCGCGACACGGCCAGCGGCGAACTCCAGGACTTGGCGCGCCGCATCGACACCGCGATCAGCGGCACCGTCAGCGCGTTCACCACGCCGCGCGCGGCCCAGATGTCGGGATCGACCTCGCGGAACAGCATCGCGTGGCTGTACAAATAAAAGTCATACGCGAACATGCCGCCGATGGCCAGGCAGACGAACTTGATGGCCCAGCGCTCCTGGGCCGTCTTGTTGCGGTAGGCCTGCTCGACCAGCAGCATGCCGCCCACGGCCTGGGCCACGCGCGCCGTCACCGGCAGCACCGAGTCGAGCAGGGCCAGGTCCCAGTAGCCGGCAAAGGCGGCGCCCAGCGCCAGCAGGTAGCAGACGGCGGCGACGAACAGCGAGGGCCGCACGCCGAAAGGCAGGCGGCTGCCCTTCTGGTGGTAGTCGCCCAGCAGCACCACCAGGAACAGCGACCAGGCGGCATTGCGCGCCACTTCCATGGCGTCGCTGAGATCGGTCCAGAGCATGCCGTCGCCCGCGGCGGCGGCCAGCGCCGCGCCCCACAGCGCCGTGGCGACGCAGGCCAGGGTCAGCACCGGCCCATAGGCGCGCCTGCGCCAGCGGGTGAGCAGCGGCACGGCAAGCGCCGCGAAGCCAATGGCGGCAAAGCCATAGCTGAACGCGGCGATACTGGTCAGGGAAACACTATCCATGGTCTGGGAGGGCCCGCAAAAAGCCGATCCCGGCCGCAGCCGGGACAGGTCGAACCGCAAACGCTTAACGGCCGCTGCGGAACAGCACCACCTTCAGCGTGTCGATCAGGATCAGGAAGTCGAGGAACAGGCTGTTGTTCTTCACGTAATACAGGTCGTACTGCAGTTTCTGCAGCGCGTCCTCGGCCGAGGAACCGTAGCCGTAGCGCACCTGGGCCCAGCCGGTGATGCCCGGCTTGATGCTGTGGCGGACATTGTAGTACGGGACCACTTCGATCAGCTGCTCGACGAAGTAAGGACGCTCCGGACGCGGGCCGACGAAGGACATCTCGCCCTTGAACACGTTGAGGATCTGGGGCAGCTCGTCGATCCGGGTCTTGCGCATGAAGTTGCCCACGCGCGTGACGCGGGGGTCGTTCTGCGCCGCCCACTGCGGCTTGCCGCTCTTTTCGGCGTCGGCGCGCATGCTGCGGAATTTATGGACGAAGAAACTCTTGCCATCCTTGCCGACGCGCTCCTGCGAATAAAAGATCGGGCCGCGGTCTTCCAGGCGAACGGCCAGCGCCGCCAGCAGCATGATCGGGAAGGTCAGCGCCAGGATGGCGGTACTGCACACCAGGTCGAAGCTGCGCTTCATGAAGGTGCGCACGAAACTCTGGTCGAAGCCGCCGCCGAACACCAGCCAGCTCGGCTGGATCGAATCGACGCGGATCTGGCAGGTTTCGCGCTCGAAGAAGGTGGCGGCGTCGGTGACCTTTACGCCTTGCAGTTTGCAGTCCAGCAGTTCCTTGATCGGGAAGCCGCCGCGGCGGTTCTGCACCGAGACCACGATTTCCTGCACGTTATACTGGCGCGCCAGCTTGACCAGCGAATCGCCTTCGCGCACCTTGAGCAGGCCATTCTGCGGCACGCACAAGTCTTCGCCGGCGCCCGGGATGAAACCGGCGATGTCGTAGCGGTGGTAGCGCGCGGCGCGGTCGGCCAGCTCGGCGCATTCCTTGGCCAGCGGGCCGCCGCCGAGGAACATGATGCGCGACTGCAGGAAGCGTGCCTCGGACGTCTTGAAGAAGATCATGCGCGCCAGGTAGATGCCGACCGCCGCCAGGCCGAACACCAGCAGCAGGATGCCGCGGCCCAGCGACAGCTCGGGCGCGATGTAGAACACCAGGGTCAGGATCAGGAAGCCCATCACGAACGACGGCAGGAGCTTCATCAGGAAGGGGTGGCGCAGGCCATCCTCGAAGTCGAGCTGGTACATGCCCATCGCGCTCATGCTGAACACGATGGCCAGGGCAAAGGCGACGGCCGAGGTGAAGAAATGGTCGAGCGGCGGCAGGGTCACGCCATTGTCGACCTCGATGTAGCGCAGGGCCGCGCCGGCGTAGGCGGCGCCGAGCAGCACCAGCACTTCCACCACCAGCAGCACGGAAACGATCTTCGACACGTAGTGATTAGAGATTCTAAACACGTCAGCCCTCCAGTTCTTCTTGTTTCTTCTTGCTTATCCGGATACCGCTTGCGACCCTTGCAGGTCGCGGACGTACCAGTCCATGGCTTGCCGCAGGCCTTCTTCGATGCGGTGCGTGGGCGCATAGCCCAGCAGCGTTTCCGCCTTCGTGATGTCGGCCTGCGAGTGGCGCACGTCGCCACGGCGGAAGTCGACGTATTCCGGGCGGTGCGCTTCCACATGCGGGAAGCGTTCGGCCAGCAGGCCGCGCATCATCGCGTACAGCGCGTTCAGGCTGGTACGCTCGTTGAGCGCCACGTTGTACACCGTGTTGGCGGCTTCGCCCGGCGCCAGCGCGGCCAGCAGGTTCGCCTGCACCACGTTGTCGATGTAGCAAAAATCGCGGCTGGTCTCGCCGTCGCCATTGATGCGCAGCGGCGCGTTGCGGATCAGCGCCGCCACCCACTGCGGGATCACGGCGGCATACGCGCCGTTCGGGTCCTGGCGCGGGCCGAACACGTTGAAGTAGCGCAGGCCAATCGACTCCATGCCATAGGTACGGCCGAACACGTTCGCGTACAGCTCGTTCACATATTTCGTCACCGCATACGGCGACAGCGGGCTGCCGATCACGTCTTCCACCTTCGGCAGGGCCGGGTGGTCGCCGTAGGTCGAGCTCGACGCGGCATAGACGAAGCGACGGACTTTCGCGTCGCGGGCGGCAACGAGCATGTTCAGGAAACCTGTGACATTCGTTTCATTGGTGGCAATCGGATCGTCGATCGAACGCGACACTGAGCCGAGCGCGGCCTGGTGCAGCACGAAGTCTACGCCCTCGCATGCCAGCGCACAGTCCGCTTTGTTGCGAATATCGCCTTCGATGAAATTAAATTTCATCCAGGCGTCTTTTGTGACAGATTCTTTCACCTGCTCCAGGTTGCGGCGATGCCCGGTCGCAAAATTGTCGAGCCCGGTCACGCGCTGGCCGAGCGCGAGCAGCGCCTCCACCAGGTTCGAGCCGATGAAGCCGGCGGCGCCGGTAACCAGCCAATGGTGGCTGTGTTGGCCCAGATGCTGCCTTACGTCTTGAATCTTATTCACAGTTTCGAAACACTTTCTCGATTGCGCCATGCAAGGAACCGCTGGAGACGGCGCAGCCGCCACACAGGCGGCTGCACACAGGCGGCCCTGGCTACAGGCAAATTTACAGGCGCCAGACGCAGTAGCCGGCCTCGCGCAGGGCTGCCTCGTCGAATTGCGACTTGACGTCGATGAAGCAGCCGCCGTCGTTCAGCTTGGCCTGGAAGTCGGTCAGCGACAGCGCCAGCACTTCCTTGTGCGGCACGGCGGCGATCAGGGCGTCGGCTTTCGGCAGGCTGTCCCAGGATTCCAGCTTGATGCCGTACTCGTGCTCGGCTTCGGCGCTTTCAGCCAGCGGATCGTAGACGTGGACGTCGACGCCGTAGCTTTCCAGCTCATGGACGATGTCGGCCACCTTCGAGTTGCGCAGGTCGGGGCAGTTTTCCTTGAAGGTCAGGCCGATGACGTTGACTTTCGCGCCCTTTACCTGGAAGCCCGAGGAAATCATCGACTTAACGGTTTTTTCCGCAACAAACTTGGCCATGCCGTCGTTGATGCGGCGGCCCGCCAGGATCACTTGCGGATGGTAGCCGACCATCTCGGCCTTGTGCGTCAGGTAGTAAGGATCGACGCCGATGCAGTGGCCACCGACCAGGCCCGGGCGGAACGGCAGGAAGTTCCACTTGGTGCCGGCCGCTTTCAGCACTTCCAGCGTGTCGATGCCAATCTTGTCGAAAATGATCGCAAGTTCGTTCATCAGCGCGATATTCAGGTCGCGCTGGGTGTTCTCGATGACCTTTGCCGCTTCCGCCACCTTGATGCTCGAGGCGCGGTGCACGCCGGCGGTGATCACCGATTCGTACAACTGGGCAATCTGTTCCAGCGATTCGTCGTCGTCGCCCGACACGACCTTCAGGATCGTGGTGAGCGTATGTTCCTTGTCGCCCGGGTTGATGCGCTCAGGCGAGAAGCCGACGTGGAAATCGTCCTTCCACTTCAGGCCCGAATGCTTTTCGAGCAACGGAATGCAGACTTCCTCGGTGGCGCCCGGGTACACGGTCGATTCGAAGACGACGATCGCGCCCTTCTTCATGTGCTTGCCGACCGTGGTGCTGGCGCCGATCAGCGGGGTGAAATCCGGGTTATGGGCGATGTCGACCGGGGTTGGCACCGCCACCACCACGTAATCGGCCTCGGCCAGCATGGCCGGGTCGGTCGTCACTTCCAGCTGGCTGGCCGACTTCAGCTGCTCGGTCGAGACTTCGCCCGTCGGGTCGATAAATTGTTTGTAGTTCTCGATTTTGGCTGCCGACAGGTCGAAACCGATCGTTCTTACTTTTTTGCCGAACTCCACTGCCAGTGGCAGCCCGACGTAACCCAGTCCAACTACTGCGACGACCTGATCTGCTTTCATTATCAGCTTCCGTTATCGAATAAAGTTTTGCTATTATGCTAATTTTTAATATAGCATGGAAACAGGAGCCGCCTCAACACCGGGTTCCTGTTTGTAGAATACCAACAACAGACGTTTTTGGACGATGTTGTATTTGCATCTGAACGCTTCCCAAGGCTCCCGTTCCATGCATGCTGGATGAACTTGCCTGAACATGGCGGCTGTGCCGGACGATGCGTAACCGGGCGCCGATGTCTGACGTTCTCCTTACGTGTCTGTGCAGACTTGCTGCGGTGTCCGGGCGATTCGCTCGCCACAGGGACACAATGCAATATTAGCATTTTCTGATAAACAAGTTCCGTAAGAAAATGAATCGTGCGCAGGCCACACTTTTGCGCACCCAAACCGGGAAGAAGTTGTCAATCGTATACAATCTGGCGCGATCAATCATGCACCGCTAGAAACGCCCGGTGCGCACAGGAGCAGCGCTTGAACGACCTCGAATTCTCCTACCTCAGCCTCGACGCCCCTGGCAACGACGAGCTCGACGCCTTTGCCCGCGCCTGCCCGGACGGCAGCGCCTACCACCTGGCGGCCTGGCGCCGCGCGGTGGCCGATGCCTATGGCTATCCGGGCCAGGCCCTGGTGGCGCGCCGCGCCGGCAAGCTGCTTGGATTCCTGCCGCTGTCGGCGGTCAACCGCCCGCTGGGACGGCCGCGCTGGATCTCGCTGCCCTTCTGCGACCTGGGCGGCCCGCTGGCCGCGTCGCCGCAGGTGAGCGAGGCGCTGGCCGCGCGTGCGCGAATGGACATCGGCGGCGCCCGTGCCAACGGGCTGGAATTGCGCTGCTCGCATGACGACGCGCTCGACGAAGCGGCGCTGGCAGGCCGCAAGGTGCGCATGCTGCTCGGCCTGCCCGACAGCGCGGCGGCCCTGATGCAGAGCTATCCGCCGAAACTGCGCAGCCAGGTGCGCAAGGCGGAAAAGAACGGGCTGACCTCGGAGGTGGCGGAAGGCGCCTCGGCGGTGGCCGCGTTCTACGATGTCTACAGCCGCAACATGCGCCGCCTCGGCAGCCCGCCGCACAGCCGCGCCTGGTTCGACGCGATCCACCGCCACTACAGCGCGGCCGGCGACATGCTCATCGTCATCGTCCGCCACGAGGGCAAGGCGGTCGGCGCCGGCTGGGTGCTGCTGTGCGGCGACAAGGCCGTAATCCCCTGGGCCTCGACCCTGGCCGACTACAACCCGCTGGCGCCAAACATGCTGCTGTACTGGACGATCCAGTCCCAGCTGTGCGAGCGCGGCGTGCGCCAGTTCGATTTCGGGCGCTCGACCTATGGCGAGGGGACCTATAAATTCAAGAAGCAATGGGGGGCGCTGCCGGTGGCGCTCGACTGGCGCGAGTGGGATGGACAAGGCGTGGCCTTGCAGGCCGCGCCGATTGCCGTGCCGGGGGCCGGCGGAGGGATCAAGTCGAACTTGCGGCCGATGATCGAGAGTGCGTGGCAGAGGTTGCCGCTGGCGGTGACGAACAGCCTGGGGCCGCGCTTGAGGCGCTACATCACGCTGTAGGCAGCAGGCAAAGCAAGCGATTCTGGATCGACAATCTATTTATATAGTTAGCAAGGAAAGCAATGGCTGTCTGCAGATGCGGGCAGCCATTCGTCTTGATGCAAGCAGAGTACGGGGAAAGTGTCGCCGCAAGGGCAAAGGAAGAAATGCGTCAGGTGGTGCGGCTGGCTGGGATCGAACCAGCGACCCTTGGCTTCGGAGGCCAATACTCTATCCACTGAGCTACAGCCGCACGGGAAACTCCTGAGCGATGCGAAGGATACAGTCTTTCGCGCGTGGCGTCCACGGAAAGTGTCGCGCCGCGCCTTCTGCATATGCCATAGGGCATCTTTTGGGACTATAATCGCCCGTTGGCGGCCTTTGCAAAATGTCATGCAAGAAGCGTAAGCGCCGGACGGAACCAAGTTGCAAGTCTAGTGGCAGGTTTTTTTAATCGTATTAAGGAAATCATGAGCGACGCACACAATGAACAATCGTTTATCCGGACGCCCAAGCAGCTCATCGCGGTGGTCGCTGGCTTCTTCCTGGTAATCGTTATCGGCATCATCCTGCTGGTTTCCTTTGTCACCACCGACAAGCTCGAAGGCGCGGGCACCGAGAGCCTGGGCGAAGAAGCCGTGGCGGCGCGCCTGCGCCCGGTGGCCGAGGAAGGCTTCACCCTGGTCGACGCGAATGCCCCGAAAGTGCTGCAGGCCGGCGACGCCGTGTACACCGCCGTGTGCGCGGCCTGCCACAGTGCCGGCGTGGCCGGTGCGCCGAAGGTAGGGGCAGCGGGCGACTGGACCGCCCGCCTGGCCCAGGGCTACGACACCCTGGTGAAACACGCCATCGAAGGCATCCGCGCGATGCCGGCCAAGGGCGGCAACCCGGACCTGGACAACCTGGAAGTGGAACGCGCGGTGGTCTACATGGCCAACCAGAGCGGGGCCAAGTTCAAGGAGCCGGCCGCTCCCGCAGTCCAGGCGGCCGCACCGGCCGCCGCCGGTACGCCGGCCGAAGCCGCCGCTGCCCCGGCCGCCCAGAACGCCGCCACCGCCGCGCCAGTCGCCGGTACGCCATCGGTTGCGCCGGCAAGTGCGCCTGCGCCCGCCCCTGCTGCCACCCCGGCAGCCGCTCCCGCAGCAGCGCCGGCCGTCGCCAGCGCCGACACCGGCAAGACCCTCTACAACAGCGCCTGCGTGGCCTGCCACGGCGCCGGCATCGCCGGGGCGCCGAAGCTGGCCGACAAGGCAGCCTGGGCGCCGCGCATCCAGCAAGGCACGGCCGTGCTGTACGAGCACGCGATCAAGGGCTTCCAGGGCAAGACCGGCATGATGCCGCCGAAGGGCGGCGCCAGCGCGCCGGACGCCGACGTCAAGGCAGCCGTCGACTTCATGGTGGCTGCAGCGCGCTAATGGGAAGTATGCGATTGCCAGAGTGACAGCTGGTTACACGCGATCTGGCGCAAAGTCCAGCCAATCTGATTGAGCCAGATTAAAACTCTGGCATTGAAACCGCCTGAAAGGGCGGTTTTTTTATTCTGCTACTGCTGAAAAGGTCAATATAAATACACAGCAAAATCGCTTATAAACCGAATAATGGTCGTGAAAAAAGCGATAATTTTATGTTGTATTTGGGCGAAATTGTGAACAGGCAGCCTGATTTTGCTGTTCCGAATTTTTGCTTTGGCGTAACCTTCAGGAATTCCCAGAGGCAATAATTTGTGCCTCTCAGTAACTTCCTGAAGACTGCCATGACTCTCCCACTCCATACTCTTGCAATGCGAATTGCCGCAATCGCGGCATTCGGTAGCACCCTGGTAGCCTGCGGCGGCGGCGGCGGCGGCTCGGGCTCGAACACCAGCCTGGCCGGCACCTCGGCAAGCATTCCGGCACCCGCAGCGGTCGCCACGCCAGCGCCTGAAGCGGCCATCCCGGCCAGCAGCGCCGATCCTGAAGCGATCGAACTGACCGAAGAAAATACCGGCAGCAATGCCGCTCCCGAATCCGAACCGGCAGAGGTCGTGACCAATGTGCCGGCTATCCCGGCCCCGATCGGTACGGGTCCGGTTGCGACGGCTCCTGTCGCCACGGCGCCCGTGACGACCGCACCGGTCACCACCGTGCCGGTTACTACTGTCCCGGTTGCCGACGTGCCCGCCAGCGGCGCCACGACCGCCCCGATCTCGGGTTCGATCCCGGCCCCCATGCCGGCAGTCATCGCCCCGCTCGTTCCGGTCGCAACGCCGGCCCCTAGCTACGCCGTGTACGGCCCGGTCACCGACGTGCGCCTGCAAAACACCGGCGCCGCGGCCCAGGCGAATGCGCCGGTCACCTTCGGCCAGGTATTCGCCGCCGGCGACCTGCTGCGCAATGAAATGCTGGTCGGCCGCCTCGACAACGGCACCATGGTCCCGCTGCAGCTCGACGTCAAGGCCAGCCACCCGGACGGTTCGGTGCGCCATGCCGTGATCTCGGCCATCCTGCCTGGCCTGGCCGCCAGCGAAGCGCGCACCATGACGCTGCTGAAGACGAATGCGCCGGTGGCCCAGGCCGCGCCATCGCCGAAGACCCTGCTGTCGAACGGTTTCAGCGCCTCGGTGCATGCCACCATCAACGGCGTCGAGTATAAGGCTTCGGCTGACGACCTGATCAAGAGCGGCTGGAAATACAACACCTGGCTGTCGGGCGCCATCGCCAACGAATGGCAGGTCTCGGCGCCGCTGACCAGCGCCGCCGGCGTGGAACACCCGCACCTGAGCGCACGCTTCGCGATCCGCTGGTACGAGGGCATCAAAAGGGCGCGCGTCGACGTCACCCTGGAAAACAACTGGGCCTACGAGCCGAACCCGAGCAACATCACCTACGACGCGAAAGTCGTGGTGCGTGGCCAGGAAGTGTATAACGCGCCGGCCATGACGCACCTGCACCATAGCCGCTGGCGCAAGCTGTTCTGGTGGGGCGAGGCGCCGCAAGTGTACGTGCGCCACAACACTGCCTACCTGATCGCCAGCCGCGCCGTGCCGAACTACGACCAGACCGTGGTGACGTCGGAAGCGAACCTGAAGAGCCTGATGACCAAGTGGACCGGCAAGGCCATCGAGCCGATGGGCGTGGGCCTGGCCAACTCCTACATGCCGAGCACCGGCGGGCGTAACGACCTCGGCATCATGCCGGGCTGGGCCGCGACCTACCTGCTGAGCATGGACCCGCGCGCCAAGACCGTCACCCTGGGCACGGCCGACCTGGCCGGCAGCTGGTCGTCGCACTACCGCGACAAGAACACGGACCGTCCGGTCAGCCTGATCGACTATCCGTACATGACCATCCTGGGCCGTTCGACCGACACCAAGAACCCGGCGACCAAGCAGTACGAAGCCTTCCCGGCCTGCCCGAAATCGGTCTGCACCACGCCGAACAGCCACGATGCCTCGCACCAGCCTGGCTTTGCCTACCTGCCCTACCTGGTGACCGGCGACTATTACTACCTGGAAGAGCTGCAGTTCTGGGGCATGTACAACGTGTTCCAGTCGAACCCGGGCTACCGTTCGAACATCAAGGGCCTGCTGCACCGCGACCAGGTGCGCGCCCAGGCATGGAGCGTCCGTACGCTGGCCGAAGCGGCCTACATCACGCCGGACAGCGACCGCCTGAAGGAGCATTTCGCACGCATCCTGGAAAGCAACATGGAGTGGTACAACACCACCTATACCCGCAACGCCTCGGCCAACTTCTTCGGCGTGCTGGACATGGGTAGCGCGGTGATCTACAACAGCAAGCGCGGCATCGCACCGTGGCAGGACGACTTCTTCACCCAGGCCGTCGGCCACGCTGCGGAACTCGGCTTCACCAGCGCCAAGACCCTGATGAGCTGGAAAGGCAAGGCGCCGGTCCTGCGCATGACCGACCCGGCGATGTGCTGGATCGATGCCTCGCTGTACTCGATGGTCATCCGTGACACGGAAACCAGCCCGTTCTTCACCAGCATGGCGTCGTCCGTGACGGCCAGCCAGTCGGAAGGCTTCCGTGCCCTGGCCTGCGGCAGCGCGGCGATGGCGACCTTCCTCGGCCTGAAAGTGGGCGAGATGACCGGCTACTCCTCGAGCGTGACCGGCTACCCGTCGAACATGCAGCCGGCCCTGGCCTACGCCGCCGATGCGGGCTTGCCGAACGCGGCAGCCGCCTGGACCAGGTTCATGGCCCGTACCGTGAAGCCGAACTACGGCACCAGCCCGCAGTTCGCGATCGTGCCGCGCTGACCGCCGTCCTTCAGTAAAAACAAAAGCCCCGGCCGCCACAAGGCGCCGGGGCTTTTTTTCGTCCAGTTACCCTGTCATTCGGCCTTGGCCAGGCCCGGCGCCGCCAGCGGCGCACCGTCCGCGCCCGACCGGCGCGGCGGCGTCGTGGCGATCAGGACGCTGAAGGCGTTCGGCGCGATGCGCATCGCCAGCCGGTAGGCCACCACCAGCACGGCCGTGGTCAGCACCGGCGCCAGCAGCCAGTACACCGGATAAGGCACCGCTTTCGCCAGCGGCCGGTAGACGATCCAGGTGGCCATCAGCACCGGCGCGTGGGCGACGAACACGAAGAAGCTGTACTTGCTCATGCGCGCCAGCCAGGCGCCGAAGGCGGTGCTGCTCAGGAGGGCGGCCGCCGGCCAGATCAGGAAAGGGCCGGCCATGCGCAGGTAGTTGGTATTGGCCACGCGGAAGGCCACCACCGCCGCGCACAGGCCCACGAACAGCGCCAGGCAGGGCAGCGCGTAGCGGTCCAGCGCGCACAAATTCCAGCGCCGCACCGCGGCCAGGCCGCCGAGGTAGAACACCGGCGCCATCACGTCGCGCAGCAGGAAGCGTCCGTCGAAGTTGTTCATGAAGACCAGCAGCACCGCGCCCAGGCCCAGCCAGGGGCAGTGGCGCAGCATCCAGCCGAACAGCGGCGCAACCAGCATCAGCATGATCAGGTCGCGCAGGAAGTTAAGCGGATAGTTGATGGGCGAATCGAATACGCCGAAGGCGGCGTTGGCCCAGCCGCGCGGATTGTCGGGCACCATGTCGTCACCCAGGCTGACGTGCAGGCCATTTTCCAGCACGACGGCGACGCCCAGCAGCGTCAGGTTAAAGAACAGGAAGGGCACGACGATGGTGCGGAATTTTTTCAGCGCCAGCTTGCCCGGTTTCAGGTCGAGCATCGAGCGAAACAGCAGGTAGCCGGAGATGCAGGTCAGCACCGGCACCGTGGTGCGGAAGGCGGCATTCTGGAAGAAGGACTTGATCAGGTCGAAGGTGCCGCCCCCCACCTCCTTGATCGGCACGAAAGGCGGGGTGTGCAGGAGCACGACACCGAAAATCATCAGGAAGCGCAGCATCGATATGCGCTTGCGAACCTCGTCTTCATACTGCATCGCAGCATCCCTATTTATATTATTAAAAAATAGTAACGCAAGAGCGGGTTGAAGCGTCGCAGGTTTCAATCGTGTGCGTGCTTTGCTACAGAATGATGCGATGCAGAAATGAAAAAGCCGCCCGGCTTGCGCGGGGCGGCTTCGATCAGGCAAACAGCATTACCAGATACGCATTACCAGATGATCACGCGGTCCTTCGGCGCCAAGTACATCTTGTCGCCCTGCTTCACCTTGAAGGCTTCGTAGAAGCCCGGCTGGTTCTTCAGGGTGCCGTTGGCGCGGTACTGGCCCGGCGAGTGCGGGTCGGTCTTCACCTGGGCGATCTGCGCCGGTTCGCGCATCTTCGAACGCCACACTTGCGCCCAGCCCATGTACAAGCGCTGCTCGCCGGTGAAGCCGTTGATGACCGGCGCTTTTTTACCGTTCAGCGAGATCTGGTAGGCCTTGGCCGCAATCGCCAGACCCGAGTTGTCGGCGATGTTCTCGCCCAGGGTCAGTTCGCCGTTCACGTGGTAGCCAGGCAGCGGCTCGAAGGCGTTGTACTGCTCGACCAGCATCTTGGTCTTGGCCTTGAAGTTCTTGTGGTCCGACGGGCTCCACCAGTCGCGCAGGTTGCCGTCGCCGTCGTACTGGGCGCCCTGGTCGTCGAAGCCGTGGCTGATCTCGTGGCCGATGACGGCGCCGATGCCGCCGTAGTTGACCGCGTCGTCCGCATTCGCATCGAAGAACGGCGGCTGCAGGATCGCGGCCGGGAACACGATTTCGTTCATCTCCGGGTTGTAGTACGCGTTGATGGTCTGCGGCGTCATGCCCCACTCTTCGCGGTCGATCGGTTTGCCCAATTTGTTGAGCTCGCGGTCGGCCTCGACCACGCGCGAACGCATCACGTTGCCGACCAGGTCGTCACGCTTGACCACCAGCGCCGAGTAGTCCTTCCACTTGTTCGGGTAGCCGATCTTCGGGGTGAACTTGGCCAGCTTGGCTTGCGCTTCCTTCTTGGTGGCCGGGCTCATCCAGTCGAGCTTGTCGATGCTCTGCTTGTAGGCGACCAGCAGGTTCTTGACCAGGGTCTCCATGCGCGCCTTGCGCTCGGCCGGGAAGTGCTCGGCCACGTACAGCTTGCCGACGGCTTCGCCCTGGGCACGCTCGACCACGCCGACGCCACGCTTCCAGCGCGGTTCGATCTGGGTCACGCCCGACAGGGTCTTGCCGTAGAAGTCGAAGCGCTGGTCGACAAAGGCCTTCGACAGGTAGCTGCTGTAGCTGTCGACCAGGTGCATCGCCAGGTAGGCTTTCCAGGTGTCGAGCGAGGTCTTGTTCGACAGCTCGGCGAAGCCCTTCAGGTAGGTCGGCTGGCTGACGATCACGTAATCGGTCTTGCCGGTGATGCCGGCCGTTTGCAGCCAGGTGGCCCAGTCGTAGTTCGGGGCGATCTTGGCCATGTCGGCCAGGTTGACCTTGTTGTAGGCCTTGATCGGGTCGCGCAGCTCGACCTTGGTCCACTGCACCTTGGCCAGCTCGGTCTCGAAGTCGACGATGGCTTTCGCATTCGCGGCGGCGTTCTTGTCGCCGGCCAGCGTCAGGGTCTTCTCGATGTGGGTCAGGTACTTGGCTTTTACGTCCGCCAGTTTCGCGTCGTCGGTTTTCAGGTAGTAGTCGCGGTCGGGCATGCCCAGGCCGCCCTGGTAGATGTCGGCCACGTACTTGGTCGAATCCTTGTTGTCCTGGTGGATGCCGAAGTCGAACGGCACGTTGACGCCGATCTTGCCCAGGCGCGCCAGCACGGCCGGCAGCTCGGACTTGTCCTTGATGGCGGCGATCTTGCCCAGTTCGCTACTCAAAGGGGTCACGCCCAGCTGCTCGAGGCGCGCTTCGTCCATGAAGCT
The DNA here is from genome assembly GCF_057801335.1 of Massilia sp. BAP21. Lineage (NCBI taxonomy): Bacteria > Pseudomonadati > Pseudomonadota > Betaproteobacteria > Burkholderiales > Oxalobacteraceae > Massilia > Massilia sp. BAP21. Next base: position 2,081,022 of record NZ_CM173596.1, on the reverse strand, counting down.
GGCCCAGAAGTCGCCGATGCGCTGGGCATCGGTGCCGGCGGCCGGGTTACCGGCGGACGCTTTCTCGATGATGCCGCGGATCTGCGGCAGGGTGTTCTCGCGCAGTTCCATGAACGAGCCCCAGCTCGACTTGTCGGCCGGGATCTCGACGTTCTTCAGCCACTTGCCGTTCAGGTATTCGAAGAAGTCGTCCTGCGGACGCACGCTCGATTCGATGTATTCGGTGGCGATGCCGGCCGACAGGACCGGGGCCTTTGCAGTCTTGGAAGAAGTAACTGCGGCAGCGGCTGCGCCGGATTCGGCCTGTGCGAAACCGGCGATCAGTGCCAGCGTCAGGGCGCTCAGCATGTGCTTTTTCATGTGTCTCTCCACTGTTTTGAATAATGTCTCTTGAATGAAATGCGGCCAGCGCCTTGCGAGCGCCGGCCGCATTTTTCCATTGCGTCAGATATGCATACGTCCCGTAGATTCAGGCGTTCTGCACGATCAGACCGATGACTTTACCAGATCGAGACGCGATCTTTCGGTGCCAGGTACATTTTGTCGCCTTCCTTCACACCGAAGGCTTCGTAGAAGGCCGGGTGGTTCATCACGGTGCCGTTGGCGCGGAACTGGCCCGGCGAGTGCGGGTCGGTCTTCACTTGCACGATCTGCTGGGCTTCGCGCATCTTCGAGCGCCATACCTGGCCGAAGCCCATGAAGAAGCGCTGGTCGCCGGTGAGACCGTCGATGACAGGCGCAGGTTTGCCCTTCAGCGAGATCTTGTAGGCTTTGTAGGCAATCGCCAGGCCCGAGTTGTCGCCGATGTTCTCGCCCAGGGTCAGTTCGCCGTTGACGTTATAGCCAGGCAGCGGGCTGTAGCTGTTGTACTGCTTGACCAGCATGTCGGTGCGCTTTTTAAAGGCGTCCAGGTCTTCCTTGGTCCACCAGTTGCGCAGGTTGCCTTCGCCGTCGGACTGGCTGCCCTTGTCGTCGAAGCCGTGGCCGATCTCGTGGCCGATCACGGCGCCGATGGCGCCATAGTTGACGGCGTCGTCGGCGCGCATGTCGAAGAACGGCGGCTGCAGGATCGCGGCCGGGAACACGATCTCGTTCATCGAGCTGCTGTAGTAGGCGTTCACCGTCTGCGGCGTCATGCCCCACTCTTCGCGGTCGATCGGCTGGCCCAGCTTGGTGATGTTGCGGTTGTAGCCGAATTCCGAAGCACGCTTGACGTTGCCGATCAGGTCATCGCTACGGATGGCGAGCTTCGAGTAGTCGCGCCACTTGTTCGGGTAGCCGACCTTCGGCACGAATTTCGCCAGCTTGGCCTGGGCTTCGACCTTGGTGGCCGGGGTCATCCAGTCGAGGTTGTCGATGCTTTCCTTGTAGGCGGCGGTGACGTTCTTCACCAGCTCTTCCATGCGCGCCTTGCGCTCGGCCGGGAAGTATTTTTCCACGTACAGCTTGCCGGCGGCTTCGCCCAGCGCGCCTTCGACCAGCGACACGCCCGACTTCCAGCGCGGACGGTTCTCGGTGACGCCGGTCAGGACGGTGCCGTAGAAGGCGAAGTTGGCGTCGACGAATGCCTTCGACAGGTAAGGCGAGTATTCGCGCAGCAGCTGCCATTCGAAGTAGGACTTCAGGGTCGCCAGGTCGGTCTTGGCCAGCACCGCGTTGAAGCCGGTCAGGTAGCTCGGCTGGGCGACGATGATGTAGTCGATCTTGTTGCCGATGCCGGAAGCATTGAGGGCGGCGTTCCAGTCGTAGCCCGGGGTCAGCTTGGCCAGTTCGGCCAGGCTCATCTTGTTGTAGCGCTTGACCGGGTCGCGGTTCTCGACCTTGGTCCACTGCACTTGCGCCAGTTCGGTCTCGAAGGCGACGATGGCCTTGGCTTGCGCCGCGGCGTTCTTCTCGCCGGCCAGGGTCAGGATCTGGGCGACGTGCGCTTCGTACTTGGCACGGGTATCGGCCATGCGCTTGTCGTCGAGTTTCAGGTAGTAGTCGCGGTCCGGCATACCCAGGCCGCTCTGGCCGATGTAGGTGGCGTACTTGGTGGAGGCGCGCGCATCCTGGCCGACGCGGATGCCGTACGGGGTCGACACGCCGATCTTCGACAGGTGGGCCACCAGCTCCGGCACGGCCTTTTTATCCTTCAGGCCGCGGATGCGCTGCAGCTCGCTCGAGAGCGGCTTCACGCCCAGGGTTTCGAGCCTGGCTTCGTCCATGAAGCTGGCGTACAGGTCGCCGATCTTCTGGGCGTCGGTGCCGGCCTTCTTGCCCTGGTCTTTCTGGGCCGCTTCGATGATTTCGCGCAGGTGGGCCTGGGCGTCGTCGCGCAGCTGCATGAAGGTGCCCCAGCTGGCCTTGTCGGCCGGGATCTCGGTCGACTTCAGCCATTTGCCGTTCAGGTGGGTGAAGAAGTCGTCCTGCGGGCGCACCGAGTTGTCGATGTACTGGGTGTCGATCCCGGAGATCGGCGCGGATGCCTGGGCGCTGGTCGGGGTGGCGTCGCCGGCGTGGGCGAACGCGGCCAGCACGGACAGGGTCAGGGTGCTCAGAAGGGTACGTTTCAAGATGGTCCTCAATCTACAAAAAGAACGGCGCGGGGCCGGGAGTCACTACACAGTACAAACGCGATAAAAAATGGAGGCAAACGCCGCTGACGCCAGGCGTCATGGAGGCGGCCCCGGCTGGGCCAGGACGGCGCGCGCAGGCCGGCCGCCATCGCGGCGCCTGAGCACCTCGCGGTGCAGCAGCGCGGGCAGGGTCAGGCTGGCGGCGACCAGCAGGTCGAAGCCAAGGTTCGCCACGGTGCCATGCTGCCGCGACAACGCGATGGCGACCGGCGCCAGCAGGTACACGATGACCAGGTGGAAGGCGAACACCTGCAGCGAATGGCTGCCGATGAAGCTGAACCAGGGCAGCCCATGTTCGCGGCGGATCAGGCGCAACAGGCCCAGCAGCAGGGTCAGCTGGGCGATGACGTTCGCAAACCGGAAGAAGCCGAGGTCGGTCTTGTCGAAGTACACCTGCGTCATGCGCGGCAGGTCGATCAGTCCATGGCGCGCCAGCAGGCAGAAGCCGACGATGCCGGCGGCAATCGCCATCGAGGCCTTGCTCGGCAGGAGGTCGGTGCGCCGCTGGTGCTTGTGGGCGAAGCCGAGGTACAGCCCGGTGGCCCACAGCAGCTGCCAGCTGAGCAGGTTGAAGAAGCCGGCGCGCTCGCTGATGCCGGAGGCTTCGGCAATGGCCGGCCCCGGATCGAACAGCTGCCCGGCCATCCATAGCGCCACGCTGCCCGCCAGGACCAGCGCGCTGCGCCCGCGGTGCATGGCAAACAGCAGCACCGGCGTGAGCAGGGCGAAGACGATGTACATCGGCAGGATGTCGAAATACTTGGGCTGGTGTACCAGCAGCATGGTGCCCGCTACCGACTCCATCAGCGAGGCGTCGTCGACGAAGGTATGCCCGAAATAGCGGTCGTAGGCCGGTACCGCCAGCATCACGCCGAGCAGGAGGATGAAGGAAAGGAGGTGGTACTTGTAGATCTTGCGCGCGCGCCGGGCGGCGCCTTGCAGCATGGCCGCGAACGAGGACTGGGCGACGCGCGTGGTGATGGCAAAGGTATAGGCCGACAGCAGGATGAAGCCTTCCGCGGCCGAAACGAAGCCGAATGGCTCACGCGTCGCCATCACGCCCAGGTGGTTGAGCGTCATGATGACCAGCAGGATACCGCGCAGCGTGTCGAGCCGGTTATCGCGTTTGCTCATGTTCTTCTTGTATGCTTGTTCAGTACGTATTCCGTCGGTCGGTGCTTCCGTCCTTGCGCGCCATCGCCTTGCGATGGCCGGGCAGCGGATTGCACTCTATTATCTCCAAAACATTCTAGCAGCGCTCTACGCCACGAACGTGGCTGCCGCTGCCTTTGTTACGTTTCGATACACGGCATGGCGCCGCGCCTTCAGAAACCGGCCGGGGCTCCGCCGGCGCCGCCCATGCCGCCGCCCATGCCGCCGCCCGGCCGCCCGCGTCCGCCGCCAGGGCCACCCTCGCGGCCGCCGTCACGTCCACCTTCGCGGCCGCCCTCCCCGCGCGGAGGCGCGGCGTCGCGCACCCGTTCGAGCTGGTCGGCCAGGAAGCGCAGCACCACGGCGCGCTGGCGGTCGTCGAGGGCGTCGTTCAGCAGCAGCCATTGCGCGCGCAGGGCCTTGTCTTCCTGCTCGCTGGCCTGCGCTTCGGCGTCGGCCGCCGTGCCCAGCTCGCGCAGTTCGGCGCCCGGATTCCTGGCCAGCGCCGCGGCCTGCGCCTGCAGGCGCTCGCGCCGCCCTTGCCGTTCGCGCAGCAGGGCGCGGGTGCGCTGTTCGCTTTGCTGCCACAGCAGCTGCTGGTTGGCGTTCAGCGCCAGCGCCTTGCGCAGCTCCGGCGCCATCGCCAGCAGGTCGTCGGCGCGCAGGTCCATCAGGGGCGACGCCGTGGCGGCGCCGGCGTGCAGGATCAGGGCCAGGGCGGCGGCGCGTGCAAAAAATGTCAGGTTCATAAAGGCTCTGGACAAAAAAAAGCCCATGGATGGGCCACGGGCAAAATCCACTGTTGGGGTGTGGAGAGAGAAAAACTGCAATTGACTATAGGACCACGACCGAGCCGGCGCGTCGACTCTTACAATTGCTTACCGGACGCAAAGACGGCTTTACAATCGGCTTGACAAAGCCATCACGGATCGCTTGCGCCCTGCGGAAGCGGGCGAATCGGGTTTATACTGGTCCCACGCTATCTCATGCGTGCCAGGCAGCCGCGCGTTGCCTTTATCACGCCGTCACTATTTACTTATGCGTTCCACTCTGAAAAACACCGGCTTGCTGGCTGTCGGCGTCGTTGCCGGCGTCGCGGTCACGATGCAGTTTTCCGCGCTTGCCTACAAGCCGGTCGAGCCGAGCATGCCGCTCGACGGCCTGCGCCAGTTGTCCAGGGTGGTCGACATCATCCAGTCCGACTACGTCGAGCCAGTGAAGGGCGACAAGCTGCTCACCGAGGCCATCAACGGCATGGTCGGCTCGCTCGACCCGCATTCCGGCTACCTCGACCCGGCCGCCTACCGCGAACTGCGCGAAGGCACCGAAGGCCGCTTCGTCGGCCTGGGCATCGAGATCGGCCAGAGCGACGAGGGCTACGTGGAAATCGTCGCGCCGATGGAAGACTCGCCGGCCGAACGCGCCGGCATCCAGGCCGGCGACCTGATCACCCGCATCGACGGCGCGGATGTGCGCGGCCTGGGCCTGGACGAAGCGGTCAAGCGCATGCGTGGCACGCCCGGCACCCGCGTCACCCTCACCATCGCCCGCGCCAGCGCGCCGCAGCCGCTGGTGCTGACCGTCGAGCGCCGCGAAATCGTGCAGAAGAGCGTCAAGGCGAAGATCGTCGAGCCGGGCTATGCCTGGCTGCGCATCGCGCAATTCCAGGAACCGACCGTCGACGACATGGCCGCCAAGCTGGCCGAGCTGGTGCGCAAGGAGCCGCACCTGAAGGGCCTGGTGCTCGACCTGCGCAACGACCCGGGCGGCCTGCTGCAGGGCGCGATCGGCGTGGCCGCCGCCTTCCTGCCCGAGGGCGTGGAGATCGTGTCGACGAACGGCCAGCTGGCCGAGATGCGCCAGCGCTTCTATGGCCGGCCCGAGTACTACATGCTGCGCAGCGGACGCGATCCGCTGGCCGGCGTGCCGAACCTCTTCAAGACGCTGCCGCTGGTGGTGCTGGTGAACACCGGCTCGGCCTCGGCCTCCGAGATCGTGGCCGGCGCGCTGCAGGACCACAAGCGCGCCAGTATCGTCGGCACCCGGACCTTCGGCAAGGGTTCGGTGCAGACCATCCGCCCGATCGGCACCGATGCCGCGGTGAAGCTGACCACGGCGCGCTACTACACCCCGGCCGGGCGCTCGATCCAGGCACGCGGCATCGTGCCCGATTTTGCCGTCGACGAAACCGCCGAGGACGACGGCCTGAACGCCCTGCGCATGCGCGAGGCCGACCTCGAACACCACCTGAGCGGCGACGCCGAGGAAGCCACGCGCGAAGACGACATCGAGGAGCAGATGGCCTTGCTGGCCAAGCTGCGCCAGCGCAAGCCGCTGGCCTACGGCAGCGCTACCGATTTCCAGCTGGCGCAGGCGGTGAAGCATTTGAAGGGCGAAAGCATGCAGTTGTCGACGCGGCAGGACGGGGCGAAGCTGGCGGGGGCGGCAAAGCAGGATTAACACCAACATACTTCCGTTGTTGACGGCATCCGTAGGGTGGGCACGGAGTGCCCACCCTACGGATGCCACATCGACAAGGAACGCGTTACCGATATGACAAAACCAGTCATCCATTCCGAATAATCTGCCTACAAAATAGTCACCCCGACAATTCCCAGGCTCCCCCCGATTGTGTAGAATCGCCGTCAGTCTTGGGGAAAGACCCCTTATCTCCTTTGAAAGTCCGAACATGAAATCTGTCGTCATCAGCGGCACCGGCCTGTTTACGCCTCCGTATTCCATCTCGAACGACGAGCTGGTGACGGCGTTCAATGCCTACGTCGAGCTGCACAACCAGGAAAACGCCGAAGCGATCGCCGCCGGCAGCGTCACCGCCCTCGAACCGTCGAGCAGCGCCTTTATCGAAAAAGCCTCCGGCATCAAGTCGCGCTATGTGATGGAAAAGGAAGGCATCCTCGATCCGAAGCACATGACCTCGCGCATCGCCGAGCGCGGCGACGACGAGATCTCGCTGCAGGCGGAGATGTGTGTCGCTGCCGCCAAGGATGCGCTGGCGCGCGCCGGCCGCGTGGCGGGCGACATCGACATGGTGCTGGTCGCCGCCTCGAATATGCAGCGCGCCTACCCGGCGATGGCGGTCGAAGTCCAGGAAGCCCTGGGCATCGAAGGCTATGGCTTCGACATGAACGTGGCCTGCTCCTCGGCTACCTTCGGCATCCAGACCGCGATGGCCGCCGTGCAGACCGGCCAGGCGCGCGCCGTGCTGGTGCTGAACCCGGAAATCACCAGCGGCCACCTGAATTTCCGCGACCGCGACAGCCACTTCATCTTCGGCGACGCCTGCACCGCGATGATCATCGAAGCGGCCGACACCGCCGTGGGCGAGCACCAGTTCGAGATCCTCGACTCGAAACTGAAGACCAAGTTCTCGAACAACATCCGCAACAACTTCGGCTTCATGAACCGCTTCGACGAATCCGGCGTGGGCGCGTCCGACAAGCTGTTCCGCCAGCAGGGCCGCAAGGTGTTCAAGGAAGTGTGCCCGATGGCCGCCGAGATGATCCGCGAGACCGTGGAAGCGGCCGGCCTGGAGATTCCGCAGGTGTCGCGCTACTGGCTGCACCAGGCGAACCTGAACATGAACCTGCTGATCACGCGCACCCTGCTCGGCCGCGACGCCGAGCCGGGCGAAGCGCCGGTGATCCTCGACAGCTACGCCAATACCTCGTCGGCCGGTTCCATCATTGCCTTCCACACCTACCAGGACGATTTGCCGCAGGGCGCGAACGGCGTGATCTGCTCATTCGGCGCCGGTTACTCGATCGGCTGTGTGGTCGTTCGCAAGAAGTAAATCCTCTGGGCCGGTGGCCTGGAACGACAAATGGACCGCTTGCGGTCCATTTTTTTGCCCAATGCTTTCCGGCTGACGGCGCATATAGGGGGGACGGCTTGTCATTCAGTCCCCCGGACTGAACGACTCCACGCGTCCAACCCAAGCCTGCAGAGACGCACCCGTTACAAGCGCGCCGCCAGCTCCGCCCCTTCGCGGATCGCCCGCTTCGCATCCAGCTCGGCCGCCAGCACGGCGCCGCCGATCTTGTGGAAGGCCGGGCCGCCAGCCGCACCCGGCGCCGTCAGCTCGTCCAGGCTCTCCTGCCCCGCGCAGATCACCACGTTGTCCACTTCCAGCAGCTTGTGTTCGCCGCCCACCGTGATGTGCAGGCCGGCGTCGTCGATGCGGTCGTACTGCACGCCGGCCAGCATGGTCGCGCCGCCGCGCTGCAGGGCCGCGCGGTGCACCCAGCCCGAGGTTTTGCCGAGTCCCGCACCGGGACGCGTGGTCTTGCGCTGCAGGAGCCAGAGCTGGCGGAAGGGATGGGCCGGCACCGGCTTCACCAGCCCGCCCGGCGTACCCACGGTCAAGTCGACTCCCCATTCGCCGGTCCAGGTGGCGACCGGCTGCGACAGCGGGTGGCCGGGATCGTGCAGCAGGAATTCCCCTGTATCGAAGCCGATGCCGCCGGCGCCGATGATGGCCACGCGCTTGCCCACGGGCGCCTTGTCGCGCAGGACCTCGAGGTAGGACAGCACCTTCGGGTGCTCGATGCCGGGAATCGCAGGTTTGCGCATACGCACGCCGGTGGCGACGATCACCTCATCAAAAGCTCCGGCCAGCAGTTCCTCGCGCGTGACGCGGCGGTTCAGCTGCACGTTCACCCCGGTCGTCTCCAGCTTGCGCGCGAAGTAGCGGATGGTCTCGGCGAATTCTTCCTTGCCGGGGACCTGCATGGCCACGTTGAACTGGCCGCCGATGTGGCTTGAAGCTTCGAACAGGGTGACCGCGTGCCCGCGCTCGGCCGCCACGGTAGCCGCCGACAGGCCCGCAGGCCCGGCGCCGACCACGGCGATGCGGCGCGGCCTGGCCGTCCTTGCGTACACCAGTTCGGTCTCGTGGCAGGCGCGCGGATTGACCAGGCAGCTGGCGCGCTTGTTGGCGAAGGTGTGGTCGAGACAGGCCTGGTTGCAGCCGATGCAGGTATTGATCTCGTCGACGCGGCCGCTCGCGGCTTTGGCGACGAAGGCGGCATCGGCCAGGAAGGGGCGCGCCATCGACACCATGTCGGCGTCGCCGCGCGCCAGCACCTCTTCGGCCTCGCGCGGCATGTTGATGCGGTTCGAGGCCACCACCGGAATGCCTACCTCTTTGCGCAGGCGCCCGGCCACGCCGGCAAAGGCCGCGCGCGGCACCGAGGTGACGATGGTCGGCACGCGCGCCTCGTGCCAGCCGTAACCCGTGTTCAGGATGGTGACGCCGGCCGCTTCCAGCGCACGCGCCACGGTCACCACTTCGTCCCAGGTATTGCCGCCTTCGACCAGGTCGAGCACCGAGTGGCGGTACATGATGATGAAATCCTGGCCGACGGCCTGGCGGATGCGGCGCACGACTTCCAGCGCCAGGCGCATGCGGTTTTCGATCGGGCCGCCCCATCGGTCCTCGCGTTTGTTCACGCGCGCGCACAGGAACTGGTTCAGCAGGTAGCCTTCGCTGCCCATCACCTCGACACCGTCGTAGCCGGCCTGTTTCGCCAGCTTCGCACAGCGCGCATAGGCGCGGATGGTCGACTCGATGCCGCGTTCGGTGAGGGCGCGCGGCTTGAAGGGCGAGATCGGCGATTTTTTATCGGAGGCCGAGACCACGAAGGGCTGGTAGCCGTAGCGGCCGGCGTGCAGGATCTGCAGCAGGATCTTGCCGCCCTCCTCGTGCACGGCGCGCGTGACGCGGCGGTGGTTCGGCACGTCGCCGAGGAAGTTCAGGGTGCCGCCCATGGGCAGCAGCCAGCCTTGCCGGTTCGGCGAAATGCCGCCGGTGACGATCAGCCCGACGCCGCCGGCCGCGCGCTCGCGGTAGAAGGCGGCGAGCTTGCCGTAGTTGTAGAAGCGGTCTTCGAGGCCGGTGTGCATCGAGCCCATGATCACGCGGTTCTTCAGGGTGGTGAAGCCGAGGTCGAGGGGCTGCAGCAGGTGGGGGTAGGCGGGAATGGTCATCACGGCATTAGACCGTGAAACTGTGGAGCAGTGGTTCTAAACGTCGGGTGGCGTTTCGATATGCAGGCGTTCTACAGCGTGGACACAGGTGCCTGCGCGGCCCGGTCCACCCTACAACAGCGAGTTTCGTAGGGTGGACACCTGTGTCCACGCGGTCGTACCTGTGCAAACCACTTACACCAAATGGCTCTCCGGCGCCCGCAACTCGGCAAACTGCTCGATGCTGCCGATGCGCACGACAACCGGATTCAGGCTCGCACCCGGCGACATCGAGCGCCAGGCGAACTGCCATTCCTTCTCGCGCGCCTGGCCCGGGCTCTTGGTGAACGCGGCGCCCAGCGGCGAGCGGGCGCCGTATTCGATGGCGCCGTCGATGCCGGCCCAATTGGGCAGCGCGCGCTGCACGGCGCGGTGCAGGCGTTCGCCGAATTCCTCGGTGTTGTGGATCACCAGGCAGCAGTCGGCCGGCGACAGGATCTCGAACAGGTTCTTGTTCCATTCGCGCGAGAACGACAGGGACAGGAAACCGCCGGACGGCAGCAGCGTGAATTTTCCGGCCGTGAGCGCCTGCTCGAGGTCGCTGCGCATGCCGTAGCTGTGCAAGGTGGGTGGGCGCTGGTAGTCTTGCATGTGGTACTCGATTCTATGGTTGGGCGCGGCGCACCGGCGGCACCAGGCTGGCGTCGTGGCGCATGCGCATGAAGCGCGAGGAGATGAAGATCTCGCGCAGGAAAAAGACGAAGCTGCTGATCAGGCCACCCATCGCCAGCACGAAGGAGGCGGCGATGTACTTGTCGAGCTTGATGTTGGTGGAGTCGCCCAGGAACAGCATCGCAATCACCAGGCACACCAGAAAGCCGCAGAAGGTGCTCGAGGTGATGGCGTAGTTGATCAGGTGCGAGCGCTGGTAGAGGACTTCGAGTTCTTCGGTGTACTCGTCGTTGGCGGCGATGTGCAGCCGGTCTTCCAGCACGCGCGTGCGGTCGATGATGCGGGCCAGGCGGTTGGTCAGCACCGTCAGCTTGGTCGCCACGCCGGTCAGCAGGAACACGGGCGCGATCGCCAGCTGGATCATGTGGCCGATGTCGCTAATCTGGATATTCATGAAAACACGTTTCTTGGCGTTGTGGGTGTGTCAGGCGTAGTGTAGCAGGCGCGTGGATGCGAAAATCGTCAATCGAAACGCCGGTTCCGCTTGAACTGCTCGGTGGCCCCGACCAGCGCCCGCGCGATCCCCGTTTCCAGCGCGCCGTGGCCGGCATCGGGAATCATGCGCATCTTCGCGCCCGGCCAGGCCTGGTACAGGCGGTGCGCCGACAGCGGCGGGCAGATCACGTCATACCTGCCCTGCACGATCACGGCCGGCAGATGGGCGATGCGGCCGATGTTGCGCACCAGCTGGTCTTCCGAAAGGAAAGCGCCGTTCGCCATATAGTGCGCTTCCAGGCGGCCCACGCCGAGGTCGAGCGTGTCCGACGGCTGCTCTTCTTCCTGCGGCAGCAGGAACACGCGCCGGCCCTCGAAGCGGCTCCAGGCGCGCGCCGCCGGCCAGAACACGGCCGGGTCGTCGCACAGCAGGCGCCGCGCATAGGCCTGCAGCAGCTCGCCGCGTTCGCCTTGCGGGATCGGTTCGATGAATTCCTCGTACAGCTCGGGGTAGAACCACTGCACGCCGTGCAGGAACCAGTCGACCTCGGCCTGGGTGCACAGGAAGATCCCGCGCAGGACAAAACCGAGGCAGCGCTGCGGATGCGCCTGGCCATAGGCCAGCGCCAGCGTCGAGCCCCAGGAACCGCCGAACACCAGCCACTGCGAGATGCCGAACATCACACGCAGGCGTTCGATGTCCTCGATCAGCAATTGGGTAGTGTTGTTGCGCCACTCGCCCAGCGGCGTGGACTTGCCGGCGCCGCGCTGGTCGAACAGGATCACGCGGTAGGCTTGGGGATCGAAAAAGCGGCGGTGTTGGGGCGACAGGCCGGCGCCGGGGCCGCCGTGCAGGAACAGCACCGGGATGCCGTTCGGGTTGCCTACCTCTTCCCAATAGATCGTATGTAGCGCGTCGACCGCGAGCATGCCGTGGCGCAGCGGTTGAATCGGGGGAAACAGCGACGACGGGGTGGCGGGCATGGCGGCTCTCTTGAAGGTCGAGCAAGAATTGTAGCCTACCGCCCCCCGCTTTCAGAAGAAGGTGTTGATGGCGCCACGCACGGCGTAACCGTCGTCCACTTCGAGCAGCAGTTTCCACTTATCGAAGGTCGTGCACGGGTGCGAAATGCCGCAGCCGACCAGGTCGCCCACGGCCAGTTCGCTGCACAGCGGGTGGCCCTCGGGCAAGCGCAGGTAGGCGTGCTGGTCGTTCATCTTGGCGATGGCCGCGCCTTCGGGAAGGGGGTGCGGCACACCCGGCCCCGGACGGTGCCAGGCCAATGGCACGGGCAGGCCGGCGTCGTAGGAAGCGTCGCGCTTGCCCATGGTGAGAATCGCCAGCGTTGGCTCGGGGCGCGACTGCACCATGGACCACACTTCCAGCGCCGGACGCAGGCCCTCCCCTTCGTCTTCGCGCACATTCAGCTCACGGATATGACGTTCGTACAGGCCGTGGTCGCTCGTCAGGTAGCAGCCGCTGCGCAGGATGGCTGTTACCGGTTTCGACAGGCTGCCCGCCCTGGCGAAGCCGCGCGCCACCAGGTCGAAGTAGGACGAGCCGCCGGCCGACAGCAGGATCTCCGTGCCCGTGAACAGGCCTTCGTCGTCGGCGCTTTGCGCCAGCGCCACCAGTTGCGCCAGGAATGCATCGACGGCGCGCAAGTCGGACTCGCGGTCGTCGGTCACCAGCAAGCCTTCGTAGCCCTCGAAGCCGGCCAGCAGCAGGCCAGGGGCGCCGGCGATGGCGCGCGCCACGGTCAGCGCTTCCTCCGGCGTGCGGCAGCCGGCGCGTTTTCCCGCCAGGCCCAGCTCGACCAAAACCGGCAGCGGACGCTGCAAGGGATGGGCTGCGACCGCCTGCGCCAGCCGCGCCACGCCGGCCAGCGAATCGGCCAGCACCACGCAGGCGAAATCCGGGTCGCCGCGCAGCAGGGCCAGGATGGACCTGATGTCGGCGGGTGCGATCAATTGATTAGCCAATAAGACGCGCCGCACGCCGAAGCGGTGCGCCACCTGCACCTGGCTGGCGCTGGCCAGGGTGATGCCCCAGGCGCCGTTGGCGAGCTGGGCGCCGAACAGCTGCGGGCTCATCGTGGTCTTGCCGTGCGGCGCCAGCAATACACCGTGGCGCTCGCAAAACGCGCGCATCCACTCCAGGTTGTGTTTCAGTGCAGCCGTTTTCAGCACGGCAACCGGGAAACTGGTGTCGGCATGCAGCACATTCCAGCCCTGCACGCCGATCGCGCCCTGGCGCAGCGGCTCGACTATCGGCAAACCTTTGTTACCCGGACTCAACAATTGTTCATCCAGGCTGGCCAGGGCCAGGCCGTCGTATGGCAGCGTGTGCATGGTGTCGTGTTATTCGGTAGGGGTGGACGCTGCGTGTTCGCCGTGCTGGCGCATCCGCCATTCGAGGTCGGCACGCAGCGTGGCGTGGGACGGCGTCAGCCCGTATTCATCCGGTGTATAGGTAATGCCCGGCAGCACGCCATCGTCTTCCAGCTGCGGCAGCAATTCCCCAAGCAGCTCGCTCAATGCGAAGGCATGCGGTTCGTAGCCCGTCCATTCGAGTACGGCGCACTGCTGGGCCAGCTCGGCCGTCGGCCACATCGGGAAGACCAGTGCGCCATCGTCGGTCTTGCCGATCGCCCAGCCGTCCTGGTACAGGCCCCAGACCTCGCCGGTGGCGGCCACGCGGCGCACGAAATGCTCGTAGCGCAGCTGCTTGGGAAGAACGATGACGGAAGCGGTGTCGCTGGGTTCCATGAGCGGCGGTGTTGAAGTGGGGTTCAGTGCAGGATACAAGCAATGCGGCGGATTGGCCGCGCTCTTGACGAAGCCCGGCAAGGCCCAGGATCCTGAATCGTTCTCAATCTGGGTATGATCGCTCCCAATCTGGGTACGATCGTTCCCAAAATGGGTATGCGGTCCGTAAAACAAAAAAGCACCGCCCGGCCGAAGCCGCAGCGGTGCTTGCGCAACGGAGCAAACTCCCAATCAAGACATGTGCTGCCCGCCATTGATCGCGATATTCGCGCCGGTGACGAATGCTGCTTCGTCCGACGACAGGTACGCCACCAAGCCGGCCACTTCTTCCGGTTTGCCCAGGCGGCCCATCGGAATCTGCGGCACGATCTTGGTTTCCAGCACGTCGCTCGGGATGTCCATCACCATCTTGGTGCCGATGTAGCCCGGCGAGATGGTGTTCACGGTCACGCCCTTGCGCGCCACTTCCAGCGCCAGCGCCTTGGTGAAGCCGTGCATGCCGGCTTTCGCGGCCGAGTAGTTGGTCTGGCCGAAGGCGCCCTTCTGGCCGTTCACCGACGAGATGTTGATGATGCGGCCCCAGCCACGCTCGACCATGCCGTCGCAGACCGGCTTGGTCATGTTGAACACGGAATCCAGGTTGGTCTTCATGACCATGTCCCAGTTCACCTTGTCCATCTTCTTGAAGGTCATGTCGCGCGTGATGCCGGCGTTGTTGACCAGCACGTCGACCGGGCCGACTTCCTGCTCGATCTGCTTCACGCAGGCCGCCGCCGACTCGTAGTCGGCCACGTCGCAGGCATAGGCCTTGAAGTTGTAGCCCTGCTCGCGCATGCCTGCCAGCCAGCTTTCCGCCTTGGTGCTGCCCGGCGAGTGCGTGGTGACCACCGTGTATCCCAGTGCGGCCAGCTTGATGCAGATTGCTTCGCCCAGGCCGCCCATGCCGCCGGTTACTAATGCCACTCTAGCCATTGTCTTCTCCTAGTTTTTGTCCGTCGCTTTTAGACTACCTGTTGCTGCTCTTTGCGATCAGTTGTAATCAGTCACGCTCGACCGCCAGCGCCACGCCCATCCCCCCACCAATGCACAGGCTGGCCAGTCCACGCTTGGCGTCGCGGCGCGCCATTTCGTGGAGCAGGGTCACCAGCACGCGCGCGCCCGAGGCACCAATCGGGTGACCCAGGGCGATGGCGCCGCCGTTGACGTTGATCTTCGACGTGTCCCAGCCCATTTCCTTGTTGACGGCAATCGCCTGCGCGGCGAAGGCCTCGTTGATTTCCATCAGGTCCACGTCTTCGTGGGTCCAGCCGGCCTTTTGCAGGCACAGGCGCGAGGCCGATACCGGACCCATGCCCATGATGCTCGGGTCCAGGCCGGCCGACGAATAGGCCTTGATGCGCGCCAGCGGCTGCAAGCCGAGCTCGCGCGCCTTCGAGGCGCTCATCATGATGACCGCGGCGGCGCCGTCGTTGATGCCCGACGCGTTGCCGGCCGTGACTGTACCTTCTTTGTTGAAAGCGGGGCGCAAGCTCGACAGTGCCTCCAGGGTGCTGCCGTGCTTCGGGTATTCGTCGGTATCGAACACGACGGCGCCCTTCTTCGACGGGATTTCCACCGGGATGATCTCGTCCTTGAAGCGGCCTTCCTTCACGGCGGCCTCGGCCTTCAGTTGCGACTGCAGCGCGAATTCGTCCTGCTCGGCGCGCGAAATGTCGTACTTGCGCGCGACGTTCTCGGCGGTGACGCCCATGTGGTACTGGTTATAGACGTCCCACAGGCCGTCGACGATCATGGTATCGACCAGCTTGGTGTCGCCCATGCGGAAGCCGTCGCGCGAGTTCGGCAGCACGTGCGGCGAGGCGCTCATGTTTTCCTGGCCGCCGGCAATGACGATCTGGGCGTCGCCGCAGCGGATGGCCTGGGTGGCGAGATGGGTGGCCTTCAGGCCGCTGCCGCAGACCTTGTTGATGGTGTAGGCAGGCACCATGTCGGGCAGCCCGCCTTTCAGTGCGGCCTGGCGCGCCGGGTTCTGGCCGACGCCGGCGGTCAGCACTTGCCCCAGGATGACTTCGCTGACGCTGGCCGGGTCGATGCCGGTTTTCGCCAGCAGCTGGCGGATCACGTGGGCGCCGAGCTCGGCGGCGGGAATCTTGGCGAGCGAGCCGCCGAATTTGCCGACCGGTGTACGGCCTGCTGCTACGATGACGACGTCTTCCATGCTTGTCTCCGGTATCTGGCTGGGCCAGGGTTGATGGGCGGCGATGCGGCCAAAGGCGGGCCAATAAGCGAGCCAAAGCGGGCGCAGCCAATGGCGAACACAACTGCAAAAGGCGGGCCGCGCCTTGGCGTTGCCGCGGGTTGGACGCGGCGCAAGCTCCGCATGTTAATTTTCGAGGCTGCGTTTTCGTTTGATCTGAATCAATCTTATCAGCTTATCCACGGAAAACAACCTGTATTGCCGGAGGGGCGATGCCCGGTATTTTTCCCGTTAGGCTGGGCAAAATCCGGAACATGCCGGTATCCCTAATTGCCTATAGGAATGATGGTGAAATGCTGTCCTTTGCAGCAAATTTCACAGTAGAATGCACGGGCTATAGCCAACCAGAATTGTTTATGTCGAAAAGCCCGTCCAGCCTCCCCATCGAAATCAAGATCTCGACGGTTGTCGCTATCTCGGCGATCCTGCATTCGTCCGATCCGATCGCGATCGACGCGGCCCTGAAGCAGATGACCGGCGGCGTGTCGGACTTTTTCGAGGACGAATTCGCCGTCATCGACGTCGGCGCGATCGCCGGCGAGACCGCTTACCTCGACTGGCGCGCGCTGGTCGACCTGCTCAAGAAGTACCGCCTGAACGCGGTGGCCGTGCGCGGCGCCACGCCCGAGATGGCCGAGGCCGTCAAGGCGCTGGGCCTGGCGCTCGATGACGGCGCCGGTGCCGACCGTGCCCGCGAAGACGTGGCGGCTGCCACGGCAGCCACGGCCGTGAGCTTTGCGCCGGTCCCGGCGCCGGTTCCGGCCCCTGCGCCAACGCCTGCTCCGGCACCAGCTCCGGCCGCGCCGATCCCGGCCCTGATCGTCGACACCCCGGTGCGCGCCGGCCAGCGCGTGTATGCGCGCGGCTGCGACCTGATCATCACCGCGGTGGTGAACAATGGCGCCGAGATCATTGCCGACGGCAGCATCCACGTGTACGCACCGATGCACGGGCGCGCCCTGGCCGGTGCCTCGGGCAATGCCAACTCGCGCATCTTCGGCCTGTCGTTGCAGCCCGAGCTGGTGTCGATCGCCGGCGTGTACCGTACCTTCGACGAAGGTTTCCCTGCCGAGCTGGCACGCCAGCCGGCCCAAATCCGCCTGGTTGGCGACCGGATCGATATATCATCGCTGACCCCGGCGCCGGCCCGCGTGTAAGCAGCACTGACCAGTTACTGTAAAGGACATTTTTGTGGCAAGAATTATTGTTGTGACGTCCGGCAAGGGCGGTGTAGGCAAGACCACCTCGAGCGCCAGCTTTTCGACCGGCCTGGCCCTGCGCGGCCACAAGACCGCGGTGCTGGACTTCGACGTCGGCCTGCGTAACCTCGACCTGATCATGGGCTGCGAACGCCGCGTGGTATACGACCTGGTCAATGTGATCAATGGCGAAGCGACGCTGAACCAGGCCCTGATCAAGGACAAGCACTGCGACAACCTGTTCATCCTGCCGGCCTCGCAGACGCGCGACAAGGACGCGCTGTCGGAAGACGGCGTCGAGCGCGTGCTGAACGAGCTGGTCAAGATGGACTTCGAGTTCATCATCTGCGATTCTCCGGCCGGCATCGAGCACGGCGCCCTGATGGCGCTGACCTTCGCCGACGAGGCGCTGATCGTGACCAATCCCGAAGTGTCCTCGGTGCGCGATTCCGACCGCATCCTCGGTATCCTGCAGGCCAAGTCGCGCCGCGCCCAGACCGGCGGCGAGCCGGTCAAGGAACACCTGCTCATCACCCGTTATTCGCCGAAACGCGTCGAGAACGACGAAATGCTGTCCTACCAGGACGTGCAGGAAATCCTGCGCATTCCGTTGATCGGCATTATTCCGGAATCGGAATCGGTGCTGCACGCCTCGAACCAGGGCAACCCGGCGATCCACTTCAAGGGCACCGACGTGGCCGAAGCCTACGAGGACGTGGTGGCGCGCTTCCTGGGCGAAGAGCGTCCGCTGCGCTTCACGACCTACGAAAAGCCGGGCCTGCTGCAACGCATCTTTGGGACCAAGTGACATGGCATTGCTCTCATTCCTGTTCCCCGAAAAGAAGAAGAGCGCGAACGCGGCCAAGGAACGGCTGCAAATCATCATCGCCCGCGAGCGCACCAACCGCACCGGCCCGGACTTTCTGCCGGCCCTGCACCGCGAGCTGATCGAAGTCATCTCGAAGTACACCAAGGTGAATGCCGACGACATCAAGATTTCGCTCGACCGCCAGGGCAACCTGGAAGTGCTCGACGTGAACGTGGTGCTGCCGGACGCCTGATCCCACCTGTAGCCCGTCCGCCAGCCGGACGGGCTCTCCCTCCCCGGCGCCAGCCACCATTCCGACCGCCTGCCGCTTTATCTTCAGGCTGCACAGCATGTTCTCCGTTCGTTACCAATAGTTGCAATTCGTGTACATACAATCTGGCGTGTTCCGGTTTTTTCGGAATATGCACATTTCACAGATTTCACTTTTTCGGACTTTGCCGGTACGGAGGAGCGCAGGGATTGCTCCATGAATTGTTGAGCGATTTACAAAGGAATTGTGAATTCACGGCCTTTTTCGTCGATTATGTTGTGTTTCTGCCGCATTTTGTGGTTGTTAAGCGGCTTCTGGAAAACTGTCGAAATTGAGCGTTTATAGAGTGAAGCACGAGTGAAACGTTGACAGCTTTCCTGCTCAGCAATACCTTTCGGCAAAAAATTGGAAGTTAACGCATAGCATTATTTTGTCAAAGTCTGCTATAGTCGGTTTAACGATGTAGGATTGCTCCTACATGTTATTTTTGACAACAGTGTGCCGCCATGAAAATAGCTGTCCTTGACAATGACCGTAGCCAAGCCGACCTGATTTGCCAGGTACTCAGCTCTGCCGGACACAGCTGCCAGTCCTTCGATGGCGGCAGGGAAATGCTGAGCCAGATGCGCAAGGACAGCACCGATTTGCTGATCATGGACTGGCCGGCCGGCGATGGCGAAGCGGCGGACATCCTGCGCCGCGCCAAGGAAAAGATGGTGCCCGATGCGCCGGCGATGTTCCTGGTGGGCAGCGGCGCCGAGGACGACATCGTGGCCGGCATGGATGCCGGCGCCGACGACTACGTGGTGAAACCGCTGCGCCGCGGCGAACTGGTGGCACGCGTTTCCGCCCTGCTGCGCCGCGCCTACCCGGCCCAGACCGGCACCGAACAATTGCAGTTCGGCCCATACGTATTCGAAACCCGACCGGGCCGCCTGCTGAAGAACGGCAGCGTCATCGACGTGACCCAGAAAGAGTTTTACCTGGCCCTGCTGTTCTTCCGGAACATCGGCCGCCCGCTGTCGCGTGCCTATATCCATGAATCGGTGTGGGTGCGCGAAACCGCCGTGCCTTCGCGCACCATGGATACCCACGTGTCGCGCGTACGCAATAAACTGGCGCTGCGTCCGGAGAATGGATTCAGGCTGGTACCGGTGTACAGCTACGGCTATCGCCTCGAAAAGCTCGGCGCGTAACGCGGCCTCGACCGTACGGTGGGCACGCCGTGCCCACGCGGAAGCTGGCGTCACGTTGGCGCTGTTGGTCGACGCGACGGCGAAAACCCGGAAACGTGTCCAAATGATCATGCGCACACGCTGGCTGGTGGCGCCGGGCACGATGAAAACGTTGCCACAACGTTGCGCGTCGTTCCGCGTGGGCACGGAGTGCCCACCATACGGGAAACGCTGCCAATGATCGTCAACCACGATACCGTGAAGCGTTTGCAATGATCATCGGCCACCTGATTGAACCATTGCCAACAATCTTGGGGTCCCATGAAACCCTGCGCCCATAAGGGTATAATCTCCCCATCCCCTCCCATCGCCCTGTCTTGAAATGCAACTGCTCGCCGTTGGCCTGAATCACACGACTGCACCGGTCGCGCTGCGCGAAGAGCTCGCGCTCGGCCCGGAGCAGCTCGGGCGTGCCGTGCAGTCCGCGCGCGAATGGTTCGGCCGCTTTGGCCAGCTCGAGCGCCGCGGCAGCGACGAAGCCGCGATCCTCTCCACCTGCAACCGCACCGAGCTGTATGCGGCCAGCGGCGTGCCCGATCCGCTCGACGCCTCGGCCCAGTTCCTGGCCCATTACCACGCGCTCAACTACGCCGAGCTGCGCCCCCACCTCTACATGCTGCCGCAGGACGAAGCCGTGCGCCACGCCTTCCGCGTCGCCTCCGGCCTCGATTCGATGGTGCTGGGCGAGCCGCAGATCCTGGGCCAGATGAAGGACGCGGTGCGCACCGCCGAGGAAGCCGGTGGCCTGGGCACCTACCTGCACCAGCTGTTCCAGCGCAGCTTCGCGGTGGCGAAGGAAGTACGCACGACCACCGAGATCGGCGCCCACAGCGTGTCGATGGCCGCCGCCTGCGTGCGTTTGTCGCAGCGCATTTTTGATCGCATCGCCGACCAGCACGTGCTGTTCATCGGCGCCGGCGAAATGATCGAACTCTGTGCGGCCCACTTCGCGGCCCAGAATCCGAAGTCGATCACCATCGCCAACCGCACCATGGAGCGCGGCGAATCGCTGGCCACGCGCCTGAACGGCCGCGCGATCCGCCTGGCCGACTTGCCAGAACAGCTGCCGCGCTTCGACATCGTGGTGTCGTGTACCGCGTCGACCCTGCCGCTGCTGGGCCTGGGCCTGGTCGAACGCGCGATCAAGGCGCGCCGCCACCGTCCGGTGTTCATGGCCGACCTGGCCGTCCCGCGCGACATCGAGCCCGAAGTCGCGCGTCTCGACGACGTGTTCCTGTACACCGTTGACGACCTGGCGCAAGTGGTGCAGACCGGGATGGAAAGCCGCCAGGCCGCCGTGGCCCAGGCCGAAGCCATCATCGAGAACCGCGTCGCCTCCTTCATGCACTGGGTCGGCGACCGCGCCATGGTGCCCGTGATCCAGGACCTGCACGAGTCCAGCGAGGCGCTGCGCCTGGCCGAACTCGAACGCGCGCGCAAGCTGCTGGCGCGCGGCGAAGACGTCGACGCCGTGCTCGAAGCGCTGTCGAAAGGCCTGACCGCCAAGTTCCTGCATGGCCCGCAACAGGCGCTGCACCGCGCCCAGGGCGACGAACGCGCGCGCCTGGCCAGCCTCTTGCCCCAGCTGTTCCGCGGCCGCCGTTAGCGGCCCTCCCGTATTGCGCGCCCGGCATGCGGGCGCTTCCCCGCGCCCTCGTGCGCTCCCGTACACGTATCCAACAAGAGCCCATGAAACCATCGATGCTGGCCAAGCTCGACCAACTGGCGAACCGCCTGGTCGAACTCGACGAACTCCTGATGTCCGAAGGCGCCACCGCCAACATGGACAGCTACCGCAAGATGACGCGCGAGCGCGCCGAGCTGGCGCCGCTGGTCGACGTCTACAAGCAGTATGGCGACGCCAACGGCGACATCGCCGCGGCCCAGGAGATGCTGGCCGATCCCGACATGAAGGACTTCGCGCAAGAGGAGATCGAGGCGGCCAAGGCGCGCCTGGCGGAACTCGACCTCGAGCTGCAGAAAATGCTGCTGCCGAAGGACGAGAACGACGAGCGCAACATCTTCCTCGAGATCCGCGCCGGCACCGGCGGCGACGAGTCGGCGCTGTTCGCCGGCGACCTGCTGCGCATGTACACCCGTTTTGCCGAGCGCAACCGCTGGCAGGTGGAGATGGTGTCGGAATCGGCGTCCGATCTCGGCGGCTACCGCGAAGTGATCGTGCGCGTGGTCGGCAACGGCGCCTACTCGAAGCTGAAGTTCGAGTCGGGCGGCCACCGCGTGCAGCGCGTGCCGGCCACCGAAACGCAAGGCCGCATCCACACCTCGGCCTGCACCGTGGCCGTGATGCCGGAAGCCGACGAAGTCGAGGACGTGGACATCAACCCGGCCGATTTGCGCATCGACACCTACCGGGCTTCGGGCGCGGGTGGGCAGCACATCAACAAGACCGACTCCGCGGTGCGCATCACGCACCTGCCAACGGGGATCGTGGTCGAGTGCCAGGACGACCGCAGCCAGCACAAGAACAAGGCGCAGGCGATGAAGGTGCTGGCCGCGCGCATCAAGGACGTGCAGCTGCGCGAGCAGCAGTCGAAAGAGGCGGCCACCCGCAAGAGCCTGATCGGTTCGGGCGACCGCAGCGAGCGCATCCGCACCTACAACTTCCCGCAGGGCCGCCTGACCGACCACCGCATCAACCTGACGCTGTATAAACTCGACTTCATCATGGATGGCGACCTGGCGGAACTGACGAATGCGCTGGCGGCCGAGCACCAGGCCGAACTGCTGGCGGCGCTGGGCGACTGAGCGAACACCAAGGCGGGGAATTAAGTCCGCACTAAGTTGCCAATGTGAAAATACAGCCCTGCGGTCCTGGCCTTCGTGCGAGAATCGCCCCTGTTTCCTGACCATCGAGAGCCGAACCGCATGCCCGCTTCCCGTACCGTCCTCCTGATCGTCGCCGCGGTCAGCTTCGCGCTGATCGGCGCCGCCCTGTATTTGCAGCACGCCCACGACATGCTGCCCTGCCCGCTGTGCGTGATCCAGCGCTACCTGTTCCTGGCGGTCGGCATCGCGAGCCTGGTTGGCGCATTCGCCGGCAAGATCAAGGCGGGCGCCGGCGTGGCCCTGCTGGCGGCGCTCGGCGGCCTGGGCGTGGTCGGCAAGCACCTGTACGTGTTGGCCAATCCCGGCTTCTCCTGCGGCATCGACCCGATGGAAACCATGCTGAACAAGATCCCGACCGCGACCCTGCTGCCCTGGCTGTTCCAGGCCGACGGCCTGTGCGAGAACGCCACCGACGGTTTGTTCGGCCTGTCGATCCCGCAGTGGTCGGCGGTGTGGTTCGTGCTGCTGACCGTCACCCTGGTCTGGGTATTGGTGCGGCGCGCACGATGATTGCCGCCGGCGCCAGCATCGGGTCCCTGCAGGCGGGCCTGCCCCTCGATCCGCTGGAAAACCGCATCCTGCTGTGCCACGCGCTGGGCATCACGCGCGTGGGCCTGATCACGCAGTCCGAGCGCCAGCTCACCGGGGAAGAAGCGGCGCGTTTGTCGGCCCTGGTCGGGCGCCGCATCGGCGGCGAGCCGATCGCCTACATCGTCGGCCAGCGCGAATTCTTCGGGCTGCCCTTCCGCGTTACGCCGGCGGTGCTGATTCCGCGTCCGGACACCGAACTGATCGTCGAACTGGCGCTCGAACGCCTGCCGGCGCAGGCACGCATGCTCGACATGGGCACCGGCAGCGGCGCGATCGCGGTGGCGGTGGCGCATACGCGGCCCGATGCGCAGGTGACGGCGCTCGACGTCAGCGAAGAGGCGCTGACGGTGGCGCGCGCGAATGCCGAGGCGAATGGCGCGCGGGTGCGCTTCCTGCGCAGCGACTGGTTCGCGGCGCTGGAAGGTGAAACCTTCGAGCTGGTGGTGTCGAACCCGCCCTACATCGCTTCCGGCGACGAGCACCTGGCGCAGGGCGATTTGCGCTTCGAGCCGGCCGATGCGCTGACCGACCATGCGGATGGCTTGTCGGATTTGCGGACGATTATCGCGGGCGCGGCCGCGCACCTGACGCCGGGCGGCTGGCTGCTGCTGGAGCATGGCTATGACCAGGCGGAGGCGGTGCGCGCCTTGTTGACCGACGCCGGGTACCTGGAAGCGCAGAGCTGGCGCGACCTGGCGGGCATCGAGCGCGTCAGTGGCGGGCGGCGCAGGTAAGCGTCGGTCGCACGGTGGGTTCGAGAACCCACCACAAGAACCGCAGCAAACCGCAAAGCACCGCTGCGCCCCGCGCTAACGAGCGTTGCTACAATGCTCACACCCCCACCACGCCTCCCCCATGCGCCGCCTATTCGCCCTCCTCGTCCTGTTCACCGCGCTCTTCCACAGCGTGGCGCGCGGTGCGCCGGAAGACGCCAGGGCGCTGTTCGAGCGCGACTGGGAATGGCAGCTGGAGCACAACCCCGAATACGCCACCACGCTCGGCGACGCCCGCTTCAATGCGCGCCTGTCCGACACCACCTTGGCCGCCAGCAAGGCCGCCCTCGACCACGCCCGCAGCGCCCTGGGCGAAGCGCGCGCCATCGACCGTAACGGCCTGGGCCCGCAGGACCGCCTCTCGCTCGACCTCTTCATTGCCGACAAGGAGCGCCAGCTCGCCCTGTTCGCCTTCCACCCCTTCGACCCGCAGCCGATCAGCGCCTGGGACGGCCTGCACGTGCGCCTGCCGCGTCTGGTCGCCCAGATGCCTTTCGCCACCGAGGAAGACTACCGCAACTACATCGCCCGCCTGGAGGCATTGCCGGCCCACGTCGACGGCCTTGTCGAGCAGCTGCGCGAAGGCATGCGCACCGGCTGGACCGCGCCGAAAGCCAGCGTGCGCGCCCTGCCCGACATGCTGCGCATCATGCGCGATGGCTTGATGGACGGCGCCCTGGCTGCGCCGTTCAAACGCATCCCCGCCACCATCGATCCCGCAGTCCGGGAACAGCTGCTCGCCGCCGGCAATGCCGCCCTGAAGAACAGCGCCGCCCCCGCCCTGCGCAAGCTGGAAGACTTCGTCCGCAACGATTACCTGCCGGCCGCGCGCGAATCGCTGGGCGCCGCCAGCCTGCCGGGCGGTCCCGGCTACTATGCCTTCCTGGTGCGCCAGGCGGGCGGCACCGAGCTCACGCCGGCCGAGGTCCACGCGCTGGGCCTGAAGGAAGTCGCGCGCATCCGCGTCGCCATGCTCGATGCCGTCAAGCGCACCGGGTTCCAGGGCACGCTGCCGCAGTTCCTGGCCTTTGCGCGCAGCGACAAGCGCCTGTTCCCGGCCAGTGCCGACAGCCTGCTGGCGCGCTACCGCCGCACCATCGCCCGCGCCGAGGCGCGCCTGCCCGCGCTGTTCGGCGCCATTCCGCAAGAGAGCATCGGCGTCAAGCCGCTGGGCCAGGCAGGCGCCGCCGGCCAGGTGGCGGCCTACTACGAGGCCGGCACGCCAAGCCGCAGCGCCGCGCTGGTGGTGAACACGGCGCGCCTGGACCGCCAGCCGCTGTGGGAAGTCGAGACGCTGGCCCTGCACGAAGCTCTGCCCGGCCACCACCTGCAGGTGGCGCGCGCCCAGGCGCTGGGCGGCTTGCCGGCGTTTCGCCGCCACCGCTGGGATGAGGCCTTCGGCGAAGGCTGGGCCACCTATGCCGAAAGCCTGGGACCGGAACTCGGCTTCTTCAAGGACGCCTTTTCCTGGTTCGGCTACCTGAACGACGACATGTTCCGCGCCGCGCGCCTGGTGGTCGACACCGGCCTCCACGCCCAGGGTTGGACGCGCCAGCAGGCCATCGACTACCTGAACGCGAACACCGCGAACGCCGCCGCCGACAACGCCGTCGAGGTCGACCGCTACATCGCCCAGCCGGCCCAGGCCCTGGCCTACAAGATCGGCCAGCTGCGCATCAAGGCGCTGCGCGAGAAGGCGCAAGCGGCGCTCGGGCCGCGCTTCGACCTGCGCCGCTTCCACGATGCGCTGCTCGGCCAGGGGTCGCTACCGCTGCCGCTGCTGGAACGCGAGATGGGGCAATGGCTGGCGGCCCAGCTGGCGCCGCCCGCCCCGCCAGCCGGACCGGGACCGATCCTGCTGCCGCTGCCGTCCACGCCGGCGCCGGCTGCCGCATTGCCCGGACCCGGCCCCTTCCCGCTGACCCCGCCGGCCAGGGCCGCCGAAAGACCGGCCGAAAAGCCGGCCGAAAAGCCGACTGAAAATCCTGCGGACAAGCCGGCCGACAAACCTGCCGGAAATCCGGCATCCGCGCCGGCGTCCCCTGCCGCTCCCACCCCTGCCTTGCCTCCCGCGCCTGTGGACAAGACTGTGGGCAAGACTGTGAGCAAGGGGTAGACAAGGCTGTGAACAGCCTGTAGACAGGCTGTCGATATGCTGTAGATACGCTGTATACAAGCTGTGCACAAGTCGTCGCCTGGCGGTTCGGAAATGCAGCGTCCGCCGACGCGCAGTCCGATTTTCGGTTACTCTCTGCACCAATTGATTAGGCAGTATTAGAAAGGAAACACTGTGTCGAACCAACTGACCCGCCGCCTGGCCTTGCTCGACGACGACGCGCACCGTGGCTTGCTCGGCCAGGGCCTGCGCGGCATCGAACGCGAAACCCTGCGCATCGATCGCCAGGGCCAGCTTGCGCGCACGCCCCATCCGGTCCAGCTCGGCTCGGCCCTGACCCATTCGCAGATCACGACCGACTACGCCGAGGCCCTGCTCGAGTTCATTACCCCGGCCGAGCACGACATCGGCCTGGCCCTGCACCGCCTCGACGCCATCCACCGCTTCGCCTACTCGAAACTGGGCGACGAGATGCTGTGGAGCGAGTCGATGCCGGGCGAACTGCCTTCCGAAGAGGACATCGAGATTGCCTGGTACGGCAAGTCGAACATCGGCATGCTCAAGCACGTGTACCGCCGCGGCCTGGCCCTGCGCTACGGCAAGGCCATGCAATGCATCGCCGGCATCCACTACAACTACTCGCTGCCCGAGGGATTGTGGGAACTGCTGCGCACCAGCGAGGGCGTCCAGGAAGAGCGCCGCAATGCCCTGCGCGACTTCCAGTCCGAAAGCTACATCGCCACCATCCGCAACTTCCGCCGCTACAGCTGGCTGCTGATGTACCTGTTCGGCGCCTCGCCGACGCTGACCAAGAGCTTCCTGCGCGGGCGCGAGCACGGCCTCGAGGAACTGTCGCCGGACACCCTCTACCTGCCACATGCCACCAGCCTGCGCATGAGCGACCTGGGTTACCAGAACGATGCCCAGTCCGGCCTGCGCCCGCACGAGAACAGCCTGGAAAGCTACGTCACCAGCCTGATGGACGCGGTGAACCGCCCGTATGCGCCTTACGAGGCGATCGGCACCAAGAAGGATGGCGAGTGGGTGCAGCTGTCGACCAACGTGTTGCAGATCGAGAACGAGTACTACTCGACCATCCGTCCGAAGCGCGTGATCCGCACCGGCGAGCGTCCGGTGCAGGCGCTGTGCAACCGCGGCGTGCAGTACATCGAAGTGCGCTGTCTCGACGTCGACCCGTTCGAACCGGTGGGCGTGAGCCTGGAGACCGGCCGCTTCCTCGACGCCTTTTTGCTGTTCTGCGCCCTCGACGAAAGCCCCCTGATCAGCGCCGCCGAAGGCCAGGTCCACGCGCGCAACTTCGCACGCACCGTGAAGGAAGGCCGCAAGCCGGGCCTGACGCTCACCCGCGACGGCGAGGAAGTACCGCTGCTGGAATGGGCCGACGAGCTGGTCGAGCGCATCCGCCCGCTGGCGCGCCTGCTGGACGCCGAGCACAACGAGCCGGGCGTGCACGAAGCCTCGCTCGAGCAGCAAAAGGCCAAGATCGCCGACCCGGGCAAGACGCCGTCGGCGCGCGTGCTGGAAGAAGTGCGCGCCCTCGGTTCTGCCGCCGCTTTCGGGCTGCGCCAGAGCCAGCTGCACGCGGCCTACTTCCGCGAAAGCCCGCTGATGCCGGCCGAGGAAGCCGTTTTCCTCGAACAGGCCGCCGCGTCGCTGGCCGAACAGGCCATCATCGAGCAGAGCGACACCGGCAGCTTCGACGACTTCGTGGCGGCGTACAACAGCAGTACACTGTGCGGTAACCATAGCTGATCGTCGATACCGGGGATGCCTTGCTCACCTTTTACAACGAACACCATGCGCAGCACCGCGGCCACGACGGCGACCGCGGCGACATGGCGCTTCGTCGTGACACGCTCGAACGGGCCGGCCTGGTGCTGGCGGAACTGCAGCGGCGCGGGCTAGGCGAGATCGTCACGCCGCACCGGGTGCCGCTGGTGTCGCTGGAGCGGGTGCACAGCCCGCGCTACCTGCACTTCCTGCGCAGCGCCTGGAGCGAGTGGACCGCCCTCGACCCGGGCAATGCCGGCAAGGACGCCCTGCCCTCCAGCTGGCCGATCCGCACCATGCGCAGCGACATCGAGCCGGACAGCTTTGCCGGCCGCCTCGGCCTGTATTCGATGGACAGCGCCACGCCCCTGATGGGCGGCACCTGGAACGCGGTGAAGACCGGCGCCGACTGCGCCATCAACGCCGCGCACGCGCTGCGCCTGGGCGAACGCGGCAGCTTTGCCCTGACCCGCCCGCCGGGCCACCACGCCGGCTTCGATTTCTTCGGCGGTGGCTGCTACCTGAACAACGCGGCCCTGGCCGCCCAGCACCTGCTCGACGATGGCCTCAAAAGGGTCGCGATCCTCGACCTCGACTACCACCACGGCAACGGCACCCAAGGCATCTTCTACAACCGCGGCGAGGTGCTGTGCGTGTCGATCCATGCCGACCCGCGCGCCGCCTATCCCTATTTCGTGGGCCATGCCGACGAAAGCGGCGACGGCGGCGGCCATGGCCACAACATCAACCTGCCGCTGGCGACAGGCAGCGATGCCCAGGAATGGATGGCGGCGCTGGAAACGGCCTGCATCAGGCTCGGCATGTTCGCGCCGGAAGCGCTGGTCGTCGCGCTGGGCGTGAATACCGCCGCGGCCGAACCGGGCGGCGGCTTCGGCCTGCAGGGCGCCGACTTCCTGCGCATCGGCGAGCGCATCGCCTGGCTCGGCCTGCCAACCGTCTTCGTGCTCGAAGGCGGCCAGGCCGGCGACGTCGGCATCAACACGGTCAACGTGCTCGAAGGTTTCGAGACGGCCGCCTGAATCTTTTACTCTTGAATCGGAAGACACATGATCGAATGGCAGTGGTGCAGCTTCGCCGACCTGACTAACGCGCAGCTGTACGAAGTGCTGGCCCAGCGCCAGCAGGTATTCGTGTTGGAACAGACTTGCCTGTATCCGGACATCGACGGCTACGACCTCGACGCCCACCACCTGCTCGGCTGGCGCGACATCGGCGGCCGGCGCGTGCTGGTGGCCTACCTGCGCTGCCTGGCCCCGGGCGCGAAATATGACGAGATGTCGCTCGGGCGCATCCTGACCACGAACGACGTGCGCGGCTCGGGCGTCGGCCGCGAGCTGGTGGCGCACGGCATCCAGTATGCGGAAACCCTGCATCCGGGCCACCGCATCCGCATCGGGGCCCAGCAGCGCCTGGAAAAGTTTTACCAGGACTTCGGCTTCGAGACCATCTCCGACGCTTACGACGAAGACGGGATCATGCACATCGACATGCTGCGCTGACGCGCAGCATGTCCCCCGGGCCTGCTCGTTTCAGCAGGCTTACTTCAGCAAACCGGACTTTTGTGGGTCCGGCATGCGCAGGGCGACGATGAAGGCGACCGCGCACATCGCGCTCACGTACCAGTAGAAGTTCGACTCCATCCCGGCCTGCTTGAACCACAGCGCCACGTATTCGGCCGAGCCGCCAAAGATCGCGTTCGCCACCGCATACGACAGGCCGACGCCGAGCGCCCGCACTTCCACCGGGAACATCTCGGCCTTGATCAGGCCGCCGATCGAGGTGTACAGGCTGACGATGGTCAGCGCGCAGACGATCAGCACGCCGGCCATCAGCGGGCTGTCGACGCTGCGCAGCGCCGTCATGATCGGCACCGTGGCAATTGCCGCCAGGGCGCCGAACCAGATCATCGAGGTCTTGCGGCCAATGCGGTCGGACAGCGCGCCGAACACCGGCTGCAGGCACATGTAGATGACGAGCACGCCGGTCATGACGGCGCTGGCGGTCTTGGCGTCCATGCCGGCCGTGTTGACCAGGTATTTCTGCATGTAGGTCGTAAACGTGTAGAAGATCAGCGAGCCGCCGGCGGTGAAGCCGAGCACGGTGACAAAGGCCTTGCGGTGGTCGCGCAGCAGCGTGGCGACGCTGCCGGCTTCCTTGCGCTTGCGCTCGGAGGCATTCGTGGTCTCGGTCAGCGAACGGCGCAGGTAAAGCGAGACCAGGGCCGCGCAGGCGCCCAGCACGAAGGGAATGCGCCAGCCCCAGGCGCGCAGTTCGGCGTCGCTGAGCAGCTGCTGCAGGATCACCAGCACCAGCAGCGCCAGCAGCTGGCCGCCGATCAGGGTCACGTACTGGAAGGAAGCGAAGAAGCCGCGCTTGCCCGGCTCGGCCACCTCGCTCATGTAGGTGGCGCTGGTGCCGTATTCGCCGCCCACCGACAGGCCCTGGAACAGGCGCGCCAGCAGCAGCAGGACCGGCGCCGCGGTGCCGATCTGGGCATAGGTCGGCAGCACCGCGATCATCAGCGAGCCGCCGCACATCATCAGCACCGAGATCATCATCGCGTTCTTGCGGCCATAGCGGTCGGCGATGCGGCCGAACATCCAGCCGCCCACCGGACGCATCAGGAAGCCGGCGGCAAAGATGCCGGCCGTGTTCAAGAGCTGGGTGGTCGGGTTACCGGACGGGAAAAAGGCGGCCGAAAAATACAGCGCGCAAAACGAGTAGATGTAGAAGTCGAACCATTCGACCAGGTTGCCGGACGAGGCGCCGACAATGGCGTAGATGCGTTGACGCGGGGTGAGCTCTTCGATTTCGTGAGGGGTCATGTGTTGCGACATGCGGCTGTGCTCCTGTTATTCGACATACGCGGGTTTCGACAGGCGAAACCTTGCTTGTATCGTACACAAGACAGGAGCGCGCACGGGACGACGTAGGACGAGGCGCCATGCACTCTGGCAGTCATCGTCTGCGGCGCATGCCACGCCGCAGCCAGGCGCCGCCGAGCAGCAGCCCGGCCAGCATCAGGGCACCCGGCTTCGGCTCGGGCACCGGCGGGATCGGGTCGAGCCGCACCGCGCGGCAATCGCCTTCCTGGGTGCAGGCCGTGGCCGCGATCTGCCCCAGGTCGTTGACGCCCCAGGCGTCGAGGATGGACCACACGCCAGGGCGCTCGACGATGGCGTTCAGGTCGAACATGGCGCCGTCGCGGTAGACGAAGGCGCTGGAAAAATCGATGCCGGGGATATCGTCGGCATAGGTGGAATAGCCGACCACCCAGCCGGCATCGTTCAGGCCGCGCGCCTCGGTAAAGGCGCCGCCAAAGGAACCGATATCCTGCAGCACGCCCCCGGTGTAGAGAAAGGCGTGTAGTGTTTCCTCGTCGATGAAGCTGGTGCCGGCGACTTGCCCGTTGTCGTTGATGCCGGCCGCCCAGCTCGACGGCCCGCCTAGCGTGCCGAGGCTGCGGATGACGCCGTCGCGGTAGAGAAAGGCCTGGAAGGCGCTGAAACCGGCGAGGAAGGACGAGCCGACCACGTCGCCCGCTTCGTTGATGCCGGTGGCGCGTGCCGAATCGGCGCCGAGGTTGCCGATGTCGCGCGCCAGGCCGCCGCTGTAGAGGAAGGCATGGTTTTCGCCGGCTGCATCGACCCAGGTGCCGGCCACCTGGCCGGCGCTGTTGACAGCGGCGCCGCTGCTGGCCACGCCGAGCTGGCCAATGTCGCGGATGCCGCCATCGTAGAGGAAGCTGTGGCTGCTGCCGTCCGGGCGGTCGGCGCCGCCGGTAATCAGGCCGTTGTCGCTGATCCCGAACGCCGCGCTACTGCCCCCGCCCAGCGTGCCGAGGTCGATGACGGCGCCGCCGTCCCAGAGAAAGGCGCGTCCATCGACCTGCCCGACGATGCGCCCGGCATTGTCGATGGCGCCCGGACTGGAATTTTCGGGTCCGAAGACCAGCGCATATGCCGGCTGCGCAAGGGCGCCGGGCATCCAGGCGCAGGCAAGCAGGGGCAGGAGTAGCCGCAGGCAGTAATGAAGCATCGTTTCCTCGTCGGTTCGGGATGGGCCGTGTACAAACGGCCGGGCAGCCCGAGGATGGAGGAAAGCACGTGCATGTCATCTGCGCCAGCGCAGGAGTGCGCGCTGGCGCTCAACCTGGATGCTTACTCGACCTTCAGCAGCTCGACATCGAACACCAGGCCGGTATTCGGCGGAATCGGGCCGCGGCCGTTCTTGCCGTAGGCGAGACTCGCCGGAATGTGCAGGGTGCGCTTGCCGCCGACCTTCATGCCGGGAATGCCCTGGGTCCAGCCGGCGATCACCGAATCGACGCCCAGCGTGAAGGTAATGGTGCTGGTTTCGAACTGGTTGCCCTTGTTCTCGGCCGCCGTGGTGCTGTACAGCCACCCGGTGTACTTGACGGTCAGCTTCTTGCCGTTTGCCGCTTCGGCACCGGTGCCGATCACGGAGTCGATGGTCTTCAGGGCGGTGGGGGCGCTGACGGCTTCCGGCGCGGCATTGCTGCCGCTGCTACCGCCGCCGCCGCAGGCGGTGAGGCTGAAGACGGCTGCGCAGGCAGCGGCCATCAGCGGGAACTTGAATGTCATGGGGTCTACTCCCGGATAAGTGTGCAGATGTTTAAAACAGGAAACGCTGCACCTTAACCGAGGGCGGACCGCCAGAGTGTCCGCTTTTTGTATCGCTTTTGTATGCGTTGGTCAGATCTCCACTTGCGTGCCGAGTTCGATGACCCGGTTGGCCGGAATCTGGTAATAGTCGGCGGCGGCCCGCGCATTGCGCGACATCGCCACGTACAGGTGTTCGCGCCACGGCGCCATGCCGCCGCCCGGCGCCGAGATCACGGTCTGGCGCGCGATGAAGTACGAGGTTTCCATGTTCTCGAACACCAGGCCGAGCGTGCCGCAATGGGCCATGATGGCCGGGATGTCCGGCTCGTCCTTGAAGCCGTAATGCACGTTCAGCTGGAAGCAGTTGTGGCCCAGCTCGACGATCTGCACCTGTTCCACCAGCGACACGAAAGGTTCCTCCCGGATGTGCACGGTCAGGAACACCACGCGCTCGTGCAGCACCTTGTTGTGCAACAGGTTATGCAGCAGCGCATGCGGCACGCCGTCGCTTTCGCCGCGCAGGAAAATCGCCGTGCCCGGCACCCGGGTCGGCGGCGCCACGAACAGCGAATCGAGGAAGGCGTCGAGCGGGATCGCGTGGCGTTCCAGGTTCTCGAACACCAGCTCGCGCCCGCGCTTCCAGGTCAGCATGGCGGTCAGCAGCACCGCCCCCAGCAGCAGCGGGAACCAGCCGCCGTGCAGCAGTTTCAGGGTGCTGGCCGAGAACAGGGCGATGTCCATCAGCATGAAGAAGCCGGTCGCGCCCAGGCACACCCACAGCGGCAAATGCCAGCGGTAACGGGTAACGAAGAAGGTCAGCAGGGTCGTGGCCAGCATGGTGGCGGTGACGGCGATGCCGTAGGCGCCGGCCAGGCGGTCCGAGGAACCGAAACCGATTACGGCGATCAGCACGAT
This sequence comes from Massilia sp. BAP21, assembly GCF_057801335.1. Lineage (NCBI taxonomy): Bacteria > Pseudomonadati > Pseudomonadota > Betaproteobacteria > Burkholderiales > Oxalobacteraceae > Massilia > Massilia sp. BAP21. The sequence continues at coordinate 2,047,882 of NZ_CM173596.1, read as the reverse complement.
GATCAGTTGCAGCCAGTTCACCGCCGGAATATAGATCTGGCCGATCTCGCTTTCCGAGGTGTGCAGGATGCGCATGCGCGGCAGCAGGCCCAGCATGATGGCCTGCTTGGTCATCGAATAGGTGCCGGAAATCGTGGCCTGCGAGGCGATCACCGCCGCCATGGTCGACAGGATCACCAGCGGATACACGCTCCAGGTGCCGAGCTGGTGGAAGAAGGGATTTTCCACGGCGGTCGGGTCGGTGATGAGCAGGCCGCCCTGGCCCAGGTAGTTCAGGGCCAGCGCCGGGAACACGATCATGAACCAGGCCACGCGGATCGGCTTCTTGCCGAAGTGGCCCATATCGGCGTACAGGGCTTCGGCGCCGGTAAGCGCCAGCACCACCGCGCCCAGGGCGACAAAGGCGATGAACTGGTTTTCCATGACGAAGCGCGCCGCGTGCAGCGGGTTCAGCGCTTCCAGGATCACCGGGGCCTTGGCAATGTTGATCACGCCCATGATGGCCAGCGCGGCGAACCAGACGATCATCACCGGACCGAACCAGCGCCCGATGCCGGCGGTGCCGTGGCGCTGCAGGCTGTACAAACCGACCAGCACCACCACCGCCATCGGCACCACGTAGTGCGACAGCGCCGGCGTGGCCACTTCCAGGCCTTCGATGGCGCCGAGCACGGAAATCGCGGGCGTGATCACGCTGTCGCCATAGAACATGGTGGCGCCGAACACGCCGATCACCATCAGCGGATAGTGCCAGCGCGAGGTGCGCGTGACGGAATTCAGGGCCAGGGCCATCAGTGCCATGATCCCGCCCTCGCCGCGGTTGTCGGCGCGCAGCACGAGCGTGACGTATTTCAGCGAGACGATCAGGGTCAGCCCCCAGAAGATCAGGGAGATGATGCCGAGCAGGTTGGGGGTGTTCAGCGCGAGGCCGTGGGTGGGGTCGAAGATGGTCTTGAGGGTGTACAGCGGGCTGGTACCGATATCGCCGTAGACGATGCCAATGGCAGCCAGCGTCGTTGCCGCCAGGCTGCTTTTGTTATTTTGCGACGTCAAGATTGCACCATATTGTTGTTCTGGTGCGGCGCACCATAAAATAACGACAAGGAAATTGCAAGCAGAATCAGGCAGTCCACCGGCCCGCGGCAAAGAGTGTTGCAAGTTTGCCCGAAGAGGCTGGGAACAGTCGCGCGTTAGCCCTGCATCCCCATCAAAACCGGGCCCCTCCGGCAAGCCTTCCCGACTTCGCCGATAATGCTGGACTGGCAACTCTTCTTCCCTATTCCATGCGTACCGGCGTCCTCTCCGCAGCCCTGGCCTTCCTGTGCTGGGGCCTGTTCCCTTTGTATTTCCACGCCGTGCGCGAAGTGCCGTCGATGCAGATCCTGGCGCACCGCATGCTATGGTCGCTTGCCTTTTTGCTGGTGGTGCTGGCACTGCGCCGGCAATGGGCCTGGTTGAATCAGGTGCGCCAGCCGCGCGTGTTCGGCAGTTTCGTCGCCTCGGCATTTTTACTGAGCGCGAACTGGCTGCTGTATATCTGGGCCGTGAACAATGGCCATGTGATCGAGGCCAGCCTCGGCTACTTTATCAATCCCCTGGTGAACATCATGTTCGGCTACCTGCTCCTGAAGGAACGCCTGCGCCGCGTGCAGTGGATCGCGATCGGCATCGCCGCCCTGGGCGTGGCCTGGCTGACCTGGCAATCGGGTTCGGTGCCCTGGATCGCCCTGTGCCTGGCGGCCTCGTTCGGCGCCTACGGCCTGCTGCGCAAGACGGCCGCGCTCGGCGCGCTGGAAGGCTTGTCGTTCGAGACCATGGTGCTGTTCCCGATCGCGGCGATCTACGTCGGCTGGCTGACGCTGCATGGCGAAAACGCCTTCCTGACGACCACGTCCGACACCACGCGCTGGCTGCTGATCGCTTCCGGTCCGATCACGGCGATCCCGCTGCTGCTGTTCGCCAGCGGCGCGCGCCAGATTCCGCTGTCCATCCTCGGCCTGCTGCAATACCTGGCGCCGACCATCCAGTTCCTGCTCGGCGTGCTGCTGTTCAAGGAAGCGTTCACGGCCGACCGCCTGGTGGGCTTCGCGTTGATCTGGGCGGCGCTGGGGCTGTTCGCCGGCGAGGGATTGCTGCAACGTGGGAGAAGCACGGCCCAGCCTGTGTCCGGCCCGGCAGCGGCGAAAGAATCACGATAAAGGCTGTCTGTCGGACCGCTTCTATCGTATCCTGTGCACCTTGATTTCATAACAGTTACTAAAGATGGCAAATTACGTCTACACCATGAACCGCGTGGGCAAAATCGTCCCGCCGAAACGTCAGATCCTGAAAGACATTTCGCTGTCGTTCTTCCCAGGCGCAAAGATCGGCGTGCTGGGCCTGAACGGCTCCGGTAAATCGACCCTGCTGAAGATCATGGCCGGCATCGACACCGACATCCAGGGCGAAGCACGTCCGATGCCGGGCCTGAACATCGGCTACCTGCCGCAGGAACCCCAGCTCGATCCGGAAAAAACCGTGCGCCAGGAAGTCGAATCCGGCCTGGGCGAAGCCTTCGAGGCGCAAGCCAAGCTGGAAGCCGTGTACGCCGCCTATGCCGAGGAAGACGCCGACTTCGACGCCCTCGCCAAGGAACAGGAGCGCCTGGAATCGATCATCGCCGCAGCCGACGGCGGCAACCTGAACCTGCAGATGGAAATGGCCGCCGACGCGCTGCGCCTGCCGCCATGGGATGCCAAGATCGGCGTGCTGTCGGGTGGCGAAAAGCGCCGCGTGGCGCTGTGCAAGCTGCTGCTCTCCAAGCCCGACATGCTGCTGCTCGACGAACCGACCAACCACCTGGACGCCGAATCGGTCGAGTGGCTGGAGCAATTCCTGCTGCGCTTCCCGGGCACCGTGGTCGGCATCACCCACGACCGCTACTTCCTCGACAACGCCGCCGAATGGATCCTGGAACTGGACCGCGGTTCGGGCATTCCATGGAAGGGCAATTACTCGTCCTGGCTGGACCAGAAACAGGCGCGCCTGAAGCAGGAAGAAGCGACCGAATCGGCACGCCAGAAAGCCCTGCAGAAGGAACTCGAATGGTCGCGCCAGAATCCAAAGGCGCGCCAGGCCAAGTCGAAGGCCCGCCTGGCCCGCTTCAACGAGCTGAGCGAATACGAATACCAGAAGCGCAACGAGACCCAGGAGATTTTTATCCCTGTGGCCGAGCGCCTGGGCAACGAAGTCATCGAGTTCAAGAACGTCTCGAAGGCCTTTGGCGACCGCCTGCTGCTCGACAACGTCTCGTTCACCGTGCCGCCGGGCGCGATCGTGGGCATCATCGGCCCGAACGGCGCCGGTAAGTCGACCCTGTTCAAGATGATCGCCGGTCGCGAACAGCCGGACAGCGGCGAAGTCGTGATCGGCAAGACCGCCAAGGTCTCGCTGGTCGACCAGCACCGCGACGACCTGGCCAACAACAAGACCGTGTTCGAAGACGTCACCGGCGGCGCCGACATGCTGAGCGTCGGCCGCTTCGAGATGCCGTCGCGCGCTTATCTCGGCCGTTTCAACTTCAAGGGTTCGGACCAGCAGAAAGTGGTGGGCAACCTGTCGGGTGGTGAACGCGGCCGCCTGCACCTGGCCAAGACCCTGCTGCAAGGCGGCAACGTCCTGCTGCTGGACGAACCGTCGAACGACCTGGACGTGGAAACCCTGCGCGCGCTGGAAGACGCCCTGCTCGAATTCGCCGGCAGCGTGATGGTCATTTCCCACGATCGCTGGTTCCTCGACCGTATCGCAACCCACATCCTGGCCTTCGAAGGCAATTCCCAGGTTACCTTCTTCGACGGTAACTACCAGGAATACGAAGCCGACAAGAAGAAACGCCTGGGTGAAGAAGGGGCCAAGCCGAAGCGTATTCGCTACAAGCCGCTGACGACCTGATCGTCCGCCGACATCGCCAGGAACCCCAGCCGCCGCAAGGCCGCTGGGGTTTTTCATGTTTGCGCGTGCTTTTCTTTTACGCGCGGAAATGGATCGCGGTCGAAAAAATTCCGTGTGTAGAATCGCCCATTGATGAGGATTCTGGCCCCGCGCCATTTTGCGCCGATCGACCTGGCGACCACCTGCGATTGGCCCGCTTATTGGCCCCCCTTATTGGCCCCCTATCCATGACAGACTACCGCGACAACCGGGTCCCCGGCGGGACCTTCTTCTTCACGGTTCGCCTGCTGGACCGTGGCAGCTCCCTGCTGACGGACCATATCTCGGCTTTCGGTGACGCCATCCGCCAGGCACGCGTGCGCAAACCCTTCCACGTCGATGCCTGGGTCGTGCTACCCGACCATGCGCATGCCATGTGGACCCTGCCGCCAGGCGACCACGACTGTTCCAGCCGCTGGCGGGCAGTGAAAATCGCGTTTTCGAAGGCGCTGCGCAAGTCGCTGGTAACAAACTCTCCCGATGGCGCGATCTGGGAACGCCAGTACCAGCAGTTCCGGGTGCAGGACGAGACCCAGTATGCGGCACTGATCGATTACATGCACACCAATCCGATGCGCCATGGCCTGTGCGAGAAGCTAGCCGACTGGCCGTGGTCGTCCCTGCACCGCTTCATGTCATCGGGTTTCGCGGAGCCGGACCCGGCCGTGCTGCCGCCCTGGGTGCGCAGTTTCGTGCATCCCGGCGCCGGTCCCCTGCAGTTCGGGGCGCCGGGTTAACAGAACCCTCGGGTGGGCCGGGCCGCGCAAGGCATGGATTAAGGTTGAGGCAGCGGGCCGGGTTGAACGCCCGGCACCAATAGAAAAGGGCCCCACAGGGCCCTTTCACACACTCTCGGAACAAGCAATCAGAAGCTATTGCTTAGAAGGTGTACTTGGCGCCGATGGTCACGACGTCCGGCTTCGGACCGAAATCCTGTTTCTTGCCGAAGCGTTCGTATTCGGCGATCAGCGCGACCTGCTGGTTCACGTTGTACTGCATGCCCAGCGCACCGTAGGCGCCGTTGTCGCTGACTTTGCGGTTCAGGCCGGCGGTAGCCGATTCCATTTCAGCCTTGGTGTGGGTCACGCCCAGCTTGCCGTAGACAGAGAACTTGTCGTTCAGGGCCTTGGTGGCCTTGCCGGCGATGTAGGCATTGTAGCCGTCGGCTTCGGTACGGGCGTTCGCGCCGTTAAGCGTGTAGTTGGCGCCAGCCTTGCGGAAGTCGGTGTAGCCGGCTTCGACGCCGAAGTTCTCGGTCAGCTCGGCGCCGCCGAAGATCTTGCCCGAGAAGCGGTAGCCATCGGTGTCGTTGATGGTGGCGCCTGGAACATAGTATTCACGGTCGGCACCCGACACGCCGACGCCGACGTAAGGGCGTGGGGTGATGGTGGTCTGGGCCTGGGCGGCGGTGATGGTAGCGGCGCCTGCGATCAGTGCAAAAATCAGCTTTTTCATTGCGAATCCTTTTCACGTATTAGTCTGGTTCGCCATTCATCTTGAATCGCGATGAGTCCAAGATAGCACTGGTCAAAAGGATAAGGCAGTGTGAATCCCGTAAGAACTGTAATCAAATGTAACATAACTGACCAATGGTTCAGTTATTTTTGATGACAAAATGACGCCTGAAGCCGTCAGATTAGACGACGTACCTGAAGGTTAAATTCAGGCGCGCTCCTATGGCGCGTGCCGATTTATTGATGCCGTGAAGCCAGTTGCTCTGCAGCTTTCCACTCATCAATAACAAGCTGCCATCGTGCAGGTCGAGCTTGACTGTCCGTTTGTTGCGTTTATGCCGCAAAACAAAGCTGCGTGTGGCGCCATAGCTGAGCGAAGCGATGCTCGGCTCCGGCCCCAGTTCCGGTTCGTCGTCGCTATGCATGCCCATGCTGTCGCGTTCGTTGCGGTAATAGTTCAGCAGCACGCTGTTGAAGCGCACACCGCAGGCCGTTTCGACGGCTGCGCGGATTTCGGCCAGCAAGGGCGTCCAAGGCAGCGGGTCGAGGCGCAGGCCGGAATAGGTATAGCTGGCGTCGCCATACCAGGCAGTCAGGCGCGGCTGCAGGTGGCGCTGTCCGAACAGGACGATGCTGTCCTGGCGCCAGGGAGTTTCGGCCAGCAGGCGCGACAGTATCTCGTCATTGGAATACGGAAGCGGCAGGCGCGCCATCAGCGCTAGCGCACCGTCTTCGATGGGAATGGATGTGAGCGTGCCGGGCGAGTCGAATAAATCCATGCAGCACTTTATCCGATCCTGACGCAGGTTGGTGGGTTCGAGAACCCACCACAAAACAAGCTCAGGAATACGCCTCTGCCATCGTCATCACCCGCGGCGTAACGGCAATGCCGACATTCCCGAACAGAACGTCGATGGCGGCCAGGTTGGCGCTGCACTCCTCGGCCTTCCAGCCCTTGAAGAGGTCGGTGCCGTCTTTTTCGAAGTGCAGGTCGAGCACGTGGCCGCTGTCGCGGTGCGTATAGCGCTTCTGGTAGGTGCCCTTGAAGCCGAGCTCGGTCAATGCGGCCAGCACCGAATGTGGCGGATTGTCGGGATCGGTGGCCAGGAAGACGCCATAGGTTTTTCCTGGCGGCTTGGCGGCGATGTCGACTTCGTAGATCCCCGGTGCCTTGGTCGTTGCGGTACTCTTCAAGAACAACATGCTGCCTCCTGCGTCGAAGCCGGCCCGGGCGCGACGCGCACCAGTCACCGTGTATTGACGGAATCAGGCAGCAAGCTTATTGTCGTTTGACCGCTTTGTCGATGCATTGGAGCAATAAACTTGCCCTACTGCATCAATAACCCAACACTTGCGCCGGCCACCAGGGCGCCGCAGGCGAGCATGCCGAGGATGAAGCCGAGTTCGCGCTTGGCCGGGTCGCGGTAGTAGCCGAGCGCATACAGCACGCGCGCGCAGCACCACAGCATGCCGCCAGCCGCCGCCCAGGTATCGCCCAGGTACCAGGCGCACAGCCACATCGGCACCAGCACGAGCGGCAACTGCTCGAGGGTATTCATTTGCACGCGCTGGCGGCTCTGGAAGGCTTCCGGCCCCTCCATCGAGGGCGCCGGCACCTTGTAGCGCACGCGCGCCGCGCCGGCCACCACGCCGGTCCAGAAATACACGCCCAACGCGGCCAGCGTGGCCCAGGCACTCAAGTACATTCGTTTTCCTTGTGGTTGATTCAGGGTTGGCCGCGCCGCTTGCGTTCGGCCAAAGCGGTCGTGGCCTCGACCAGCGCGTCGTACAGCCGTCCGGTCGGCGCATCCCAGTTCGATACCGCCGCCTGCTGGCGCGCAACGGTGGCCAGGTCGCCGCGCGCCACCGGGCCGCTCAGGGCCACGGCCGGGCCCAGCCTGAACACGTTGGCCAGGCTCTCGCTTGCCAGCGGCTGCGCCAGTTCGCGCGCCACCTGCTCCGGCACACCGGCCGCCACATAGGCACGCAGGGCGGCATCGAGCACCGTCACCAGGTAGTTCGAGGCGAACACGGAGGCGGCGTGGTAGACGGTCTTGGCGGCGGCGTCGATCGGGACGAGGCGCGCGCCGATGGCTTCGAAGGCGGGCGTGAGCAGGGCCAGCGCCGCGGCATCGCCCTCGACGCCGCACCAGGTGCCGGCAAACGCGCGCGCCACGCCCTCGGGATCGGCAAAGCTGCGCACCGGGTGCACGCTGGCGACGAGTGCGCCGGCATCGATGGCGGCCTGCAGTTCACCGGATGACTTGGCGCCGCTGCAGTGGAAGACCACGGCGTCCTTCAGCAGGCCGGCTTCGGCCAGCGCGGCGCAAGTGGGTGCGATCGCATCGTCGCCCACGGCCAGCATCCAGGCCCTGGCCGGACGCAGGTCGGCAAGGTCGGCCAGTGCACGGCCGGCGCCGATGAAGGCCACCGCTTCCTGCGCACTGTCCAGCGAGCGGGTCAGCACGTCCTGCACATCAAAGGCCCCGTGCGCGGCAAACAGGCGGCCGAGCGTGCGCCCGACGTGGCCGGCGCCGACGATGTTCAGCGTTACCGGCATCAGAAACCGGCGCCGGGCTGGCCCAGGTACTGCAGTTCGTCGGGCGTGGAAGCGCGGCCAAGGATCGGGTTACGGTGCGGGAAGCGGCCGAAGCGCGCGATCACGCCACGGTGGCGGTGCGCATAGTCGAGCATCTCGCCGAAGCCTTCGTGCTCGCCCGCCAGCTGGGTGAACAGATCGACCGCGCACTGCTGCATGCGCGCGTCCTCGGCATGCTCGAAAGGCATGTAGACGAAGGAACGTCTTTGCGGGTCCAGCGTGCGGTCGGCGCCACTGTCGACCAGCTGCCGGGCGGCGGCCAGCGCCAGCGCGTCGCCGGCAAAGGCGCCGGGGGTGTCGCGGTGGGCGTTGCGGGTGAACTGGTCGAGCACCAGGATGCGCGCCAGCGTGCCTTCGGCGCCGTGGTCGATGTCCCACTCGCGCAGGCCGCCGGCCACCGCCTGGGCGATCAGGGCACCGAAGCGCTCGCGGATCGCGGTGTCGAAAGCGGCGTCCTTGCGAAACCATTCCGGGCGCGCCTTGCCGTAGCCGGCGTCGCTGCGCGGCAGGAACCAGAAATCGAGTACGTCTTGATGGGTCATGTCGTGTATCCCGTGTGTTTTTTTTATCAGTTACGTGCGTGCGAGAGCTGGAAGCCCTCCACGCCTTCGAAGGCGGCCAGTTCGGCCGCCAGTTCGGTGAGGGTGGCGCGGTTGTGGCTGGACAGGGCCAGCGCCACGAAGCGCCACTCCTGGCGGCCGTTACTGCTGGCAATCGTCAGCGAGCTGCCGGCGATCTGGTAGCCGCGCTCGAGCGCCGCTTCGCGCAGCGCCTCCTCCTTCGGCAGGAAGTGCTCGCGAAAGCGCAGCATCACGGCCACCGCGCGGCGCGAGGGCAGCACCGCTTCCACCCGGTTCAGGTAGATCATGATCATGGCCGAGAAAAAGGCCAGGCCCATCGCCGACAAATAAAAGCCGACGCCGACCAGGATGCCGATCACCGACGAACTCCAGATCGAGGCGGCGGTGGTCAGGCCGCTAATGGTGAAGCCTTCGCGCATGATCACGCCGGCGCCGAGGAAGCCGATGCCGGTGACCACGCCCTGCATCACGCGGGTCGGGTCGACCGGCGCAATCGCCCCGGTGCCGCCGCCGTACCAGAACTCGGGGTAGCCGCTGACGATGGTCAGCGCCGCCGAGGCCATGCACACCAGGCCATAGGTACGCATGCCGGCCGCGCGGCCGTGGTACGAACGCTCGTAGCCGACCAGCAGGCCGAGCAGCAGCGCGCCGGCCAGGTGCAGCAGGATCACGCCATTGGTGGCGATCTCGGAAGGCGACCAGTAGGTCGCGATCAGTTCGGACGTCGTCATGACGGTCTTTCGCTAGGCTGCGCGGGCAGCTCAGGACTTCAAGGTTTCTTCTTGACTAGCTGCTTCTCGAAGGCGAGGTCGTTCTTGGTCATGCGCTTGACCTCCTGCGGTCCCAGGCCGTTGACGAAGGCGACGAAGTCGTCGAGTTCCAGCGGCGCGCACAGCGGCGGCGCACCGGGCGTCTCGGACAGGAAGAAGGAACCGTCGGCGGTGCGGGCCATCGAGTAGCCGGTGTGGCCGGTGCGGCGTTTCAGGCGCTCGACGGCGGCGCTGGCGCGGGTGGAACGGGCGGAGGCCATCAGATCGCCTCCGTGCGCAGTTCCAGCCACGCGCGTGCGGCGCCGTCGACGTGCGGCAGCAGGCGCGCGCGCACTTCGGCGTGGTAGCCGTTCAGCCATTCCTTCTCGTGCGGCTGCAGCAGCGCCAGGTCGATGCAGCGGGTATCGATCGGGCACAGGGTCAGGGTTTCGAAGCGCAGGAACTCGCCGAACTCGCCGCTGGCGGCGGGTACCGCCAGCACCAGGTTCTCGATGCGGATGCCCCAGCGGCCCGGCTTGTAGATGCCCGGCTCGTTCGAGGTGATCATGCCCGGCTCGATGGCCGTGTGCGGGTCGGGCGGCGCCGACGGCGAAATCACCTGCGGGCCTTCGTGCACGTTCATGAAGTAGCCGACGCCGTGGCCGGTGCCGTGGCCGTAGTCCACGCCGGCGGCCCAGATCGGCGCACGCGCGATGGCGTCGAGCATCGGGCCGCGGGTGCCGCGCGGGAACTGGACCATCGACAGCGCCATCATCCCTTTCAGGACCAGGGTGAAGTCGCGCCTGTGGTCCGCGGTGATGTTCCCGACCGGGACCACGCGCGTGATGTCGGTGGTGCCGCCCAGGTACTGGCCGCCGGAGTCGATCAAGAGCAGGCCGTCGCCTTCGATCACCGCATGCGCGGAAGGCGTGGCGCGGTAGTGCATGATGGCGCCGTTGGCGTTGAAGCCGGCGATCGTGCCAAAGCTCGGGCTGACAAAACCAGGGCGGCGCGCACGTGCGGCCGTGATCTGCTCATCGATGGTGAGTTCCGTGATCGGTGCGCGGTCGGCATCGTCCAGGGTCGCTTCCAGCCAGGAGAAAAATTCGCACAGGGCGGCGCCGTCCTGCTCCATGGTGGCGCGCACGTGGGCGGCTTCCGCTTCGGTCTTGCGCGACTTGGCAAAGGTGGTCGGGTTGATCGCCTCGACCACGCGCACCGAAGCCGGCACGGCGGCGCGCATGCCGGCGGTGATGCGGCGCGGGTCGACCAGCAAGGTGCTGTTTTCCGGCAGCGCGGCCAGGGCGGCGGCGGCTTCGTCATACGAGGCCAGGCGCACGCCGTCTTCCAGCAGGCGCGCGCGCAGCGCATCGGATACCTTGCCTTCGGCCACGAACAGGGTCGCGCCCTCGCGTTCGACCAGCGCGTGCGCCACGAACACCGGGTTGAAGCTGACGTCCGAGCCGCGCAGGTTGAACAGGTAGCCGATGTCGTCCAGGGTCGAGAGGAAGTGGCGCTCGGCGCCCAGCTTGTCCATCTCGGCGCGGGTGGCGGCCAGCTTGTCGGCGCGCGACACCGTGGCATGCGGGGCCGCGTGCTCGTACAGCGCGTCAGCAGGCAGGCCAGGACGGTCGCTCCAGATCTCGTCCAGCAAATCGATGTCGGTACGCAGGGTGACGCCGCGCGCCTTGAGGGCGTCGCCGAGCAGGCGCGCCACGGCCAGGCCGAGCACGCGCGCGTCCACCGCCACCGTCTGGCCAGGCTGCATGTTGGCGGCCAGCCAGTCGATGTGCAGCAGGCTCGCGCCCGACGGGATCTTCATCAGCCTGATCTCGCTGCCGGCCAGTTCGGTCTCGGCTTGCGTGTAGTAGCGGCCATCGGTCCAGACGCCGGCGAAGTCCGCCGTGGCGATGAAGGTGCCGACCGAGCCGGTGAAGCTGGACAGCCATTCGCGCCCTTGCCAGCGGCGCGGCAGGTATTCGGACAGGTGGGGATCGCTCGACGGCACGATGCAGGCGTCGATACCGTGGCGCGCCATGGCGGCGCGCAGCTGGGCCAGGCGTGCGTCGCGCTGGACATGGAAGTCAGAGGTGGACATGGCTTGCTGGGATGTTATTCAAGCCACGTATGATACGCCGCAAACAAGGACAATGGCGCAGACGAATCTTGCGCTGAAACATCAAAACGATCCAGCCGGTTCTCCGCCGCGCTAAACTGGGCGGATAAACCGATAACAGGGAGACGATGACATGGATTTCGAAGCCGCCAAGGCGCTCTGCCGCAGCTTTCCCGGCGTCACCGAAGACATCAAATGGGGCGAGGACCTGGTGTTCTCGGTCGGCGAAAAAATGTTTGCCGTGACGGGCAACGCGGCGCCGGCCCAGGCCATGAGCTTCAAGGCCGAGGACGAGCGCTTTTTGGAACTGACCGACCGCCCCGGTATCATCCCGGCGCCCTACCTGGCGCGCGCGAAATGGGTGCGGGTGGATGCCAGCGCCGACCTCGGCGACGAGGAAGCGGCCGCGCTGCTGCGCCGTGCCTACGAACTCGTGTTTGCGAAGCTGACCAAGAAACTGCAGCGCGACATCACCGAGGCAGCGGCATCCTGACGGCCGCGCCAACCGAACTTCGCCGGCGCGGCAATTGCCGCATAATGCCCTGGTAAATATTGAGTAAATTAATCACCGGAACGACCATGCAAGACTATCACCACGCCCGTGCCCGCGCCCTGCTTGCCAATGCGCGCCAGATCGTCAGTCCTGAAGAAGTGCAGGCCGCCGTGCGGCAAGTGGCCGACGTGCTCAACGCGCGCTTCGGCGCACCGGACAACAGCAGTTTCCCCTTGGTGCTGGGCGTGATGGGCGGCGCCGTCGTCTTCACCGGCACCCTGCTGCCACAGCTCGATTTCCCGCTCGAATTCGACTACATCCACGTCAGCCGCTATGGCGACGACGACCGCGGCGGCCAGGTGGTGTGGAAGGTGATCCCGCGCCAGGACGTGGCGGGCAAGACCATCGTCGTGGTCGACGACATCCTCGACGAGGGCGAGACCCTGGCGCATGTGAAGCAGCGCCTGCTCGACATGGGCGCGGCCGAGGTCATCGTGACTGTCTTCGCGGACAAGAACATCGGCCGCGCCAAGCCAATCCAGGCGGATATCGTCGGCCTGACGCTGCCGAACGAATTCGTGGTCGGCTTCGGGATGGACGTGTATGGCTACTGGCGCAATTTGCCGGGACTGTGGTCGATCAACGTGGCGGATTTGAGCGTGGAACCGGAACCGGCGTTTCCGGTGCCGGATGCGAAGCCCAGCGCCTGATCACCCGGCGAACGCAATCGTACGGTGGGCACCCTGTGCCCACGCGAATGGCGGCATCATGTTGGCGTTGTTGAGGCCGCGTGGCATGCATGTTGATACCGTGTGCCCGGGCAAACCACAACGTTCGAATGAAGCCAACACAGCATCACCATCCGCGTGGGCACGGAGTGCCCACCGTACGGGACTCAAGTCAACGCAAAGAATGCCGCTTGCGGCCTCTTAACGCAGGCTGAGGCGCGCACGTGCCGCCTCGTACTCGCGCTTCAGGCGCTCGACCATCTCGGCGGTGGTCGGCACGTCATCCATCAGGCCCACGCCCTGCCCTGCGCCCCAGATGTCGCGCCAGGCCTTGGCCTTCGAGGCGCCGTCGCCAAAGCTCATCTTGCTCTTGTCCGATTCCGGCAGCGCGTCCGGGTCCAGGCCGGCGTTCACGATCGATTTCTTCAGGTAGTTGCCGTGCACGCCGGTGAACAGGTTGGTGTAGACCACGTCGGCCGCGCTCGATTCCACGATGGCGTCGCGGTAGTCGTCGCTGACGTTCGATTCCTGGGTCGCCAGCCAGCGCGAGCCGATGTAGGCGAAGTCGGCGCCCATGGCCTGGGCCGCGAGGATGGCGTCGCCGGTGGCGATCGAGCCGGACAGCGCGATCGGGCCATTGAAGAACTTGCGCACTTCACCGACCAGGGCGAACGGCGACAGCGCGCCCGCATGGCCGCCGGCGCCGGCCGCCACCAGGATCAGGCCATCGACGCCCGCTTCCAGCGCCTTGTGCGCGTGGCGGATCGAGACCACGTCGTGCAGCACGATGCCACCGTAGCTGTGGACGGCGTCCAGCATCTCCTTCGGCGGCGCGCGCAGCGAGGAGATGATGATCGGCACCTGGTGCTTGACGCAGACTTCGACGTCGTGCTCGAGGCGCGCGTTCGAGGCGTGCACGATCTGGTTGACGGCGATCGGGCCGACGATGGCGCTGGGATTGGCTGCCTTGTACTCGGCCAGCTCGCGCTGCAGGTCGGTCAGCCAGGTGTCGAGCAGTTCGGCCGGGCGCGCGTTCAGCGCCGGGAAGGAACCGACGATGCCGGCCTTGCACTGGGCGGCAACCAGGGCCGGACCGCTGGCAATGAACATCGGCGAGGCGATGACGGGAAGGGACAGGTTTTGCAGTACGGTAGGCAGCGACATGGGCAGCTCTCGGCTAAGTTGATCGGACCAGCTGGTCGATTATAGTGTGATAAAAGCACGGTCGTGCTAGATTTCTGGCTCTAATTCAATTGTCGACGAGCCAGGGGCCGTCGATGCAGGCAGCGTTGGCGCGGACCAGGGCGGTGCTGGCCCAGGTGGCGAGGGCGTGATAGGGATCGTGTTCGACGTTCGAACGTTCGTTGGACGCGTGGACGGCAGAGCCGTCCACCCTACCCTGAGATGTAGGGTGGACGGGTTCCCCGTCCACGCGTCCAACCAGCCTTGACGCAGCCGCGACAACCGGGATCGACGCCAGCAACAAAGGTAACTCAGCCAACGCAATCCGCTGCCGCTCCAGCAACAGGAACTTCACCAGCACCTTCACCGCATTCTCGGCATTCCGGCGCGGGTCCGCCGACAGATAATCCAGCCGCGAATACGCCCGCGCCAGCGCGCCGGGCACGTCATCGAACACCCGCCCATGCCCCGGCACCACCACGCGCGCGTCCAGCGTGGCGATCAGGTCCAGCGTCGCCCGCGTCTCGTCGAAGCCGGGCTCCCCTGCCAACTCGGGAAAAATCACGCCGAAGCCGTTCTCCCACAGCGCATCCCCCGCGATCAGCACGCCCTCGTCCGCGCAAAACAGCAGCAGCGCATGTGGATCGTGCCCCGGCGCGCCCAGCACCTGCCAGCGCAGGCCGCCCAGCTCCAATTCATCACCGGGAGTCAGCACCGCATCGAAACCGAAACGCGGACATTGCTGTCCGGTTGCGCGGTAGCTCAGCGCCTCCTCGTCCCAGGCGGCGACCCTGGCGCTTTCCGCCGCCGGAATCGCGGTGCGGCAGCCATACGCCGCCTGCAGCGCCGCGTTGCCGCCGCAGTGGTCCGAATGCAGGTGGGTATTCATCAGGCGGTCCAGCGCACGGCCGCCGAGCGCATGGCGCACCAGCGCCAGCGTCTGCGGCGCATGCGTGACGTAACCGCTGTCGACCAGCGCGGTTTCTTCGCCAGTAAACAGGATATTGTTGGCCGACAGCCAGCCGCGTTCGAACACCTGCATGGAGTCGGGCAGGCGCGCGATCATTCAGCCGAAGTCCAGTTCCGATTCACGGCGGCGGATTTCCTTCCACACGGCGCGCTTGTAGTCGTCGTCGGCCTTGCTCCAGGCGATGATCTCGTCGATGGTGCGCATGCAGCCCTGGCACAGGCCGGTCTGCTTGTCCATCTGGCACAGGCTGATGCAGGGCGACGGCACCGGCGTCTGCCGCTCGGGTGGCAACAGGCCGCTCATGCGGACGCTCCTGCGATCTTGCGCGCCACGCGGGCATTGAAGCGTTGCGGATCGATCACACAGCGTTCGTGCGTGCCTTCGCAGATGCGTTCGAGATCGTCCCAGGCCTCGACCCTGAAGCGCACACGCTGGCCCTCGACCTCGAGGACCTCGCCGCGGATGGTGAGGGTCATGCCGGGCGGCGTCGGCGCCAAGTGCCGGAAATCCACCATCGTGCCCAGGCTCTGCTCGTTCGGCCAGTCGAGGTAGGGCAGCATGCCGTTCACGCAGGCGAGCTCCATCATGCCGACCAGGTAGCCGGTGGCCAGCACATCGGGCATGTCGCGGCAAAAGGCGGTGTCGTGGTAAAGCGCGGGCACGGTGGCGCGCGGCGGGACGGTATAGCGCCATTCGAAGCGCAGGCCGGGTTGCAATTCTGGACTCATGGCGGAAGAGATTACCCGATTCAATCGGATTGTGCTTGACCTTCGGGTCGATCGGCGTAGACTTCCCATCCAATCACCATCCAGTTGGATGGTAAACAGATGGTATTCGATACAAGCAGTGAAAGGCAGGTGTAAGGATGCGCAGCGACATTGTCAGCAACGAAGCGTTGAAAAGCGAGCTGAAAAACGAGCCGAAGCCGAAGATCGCGGACTCGGAAAAGATCACGATCAACCTGGGCATGATCGACCTGGGCCAGATCGATTTGCTGGTCAGCGAGGGCTTCTACAGCAACCGCACTGACCTCATCCGCACCGCGATCCGGAACCAGCTCGCCACGCATGCAGACGTGGTGCGGCAGACCGTAGCGCGGCGCAGCCTGGTGCTGGGCATGCACCACTATTCGCGCGCCGACCTGGAAGCGGCGCAGGCGGCGGGCGTGCGCCTGCAGATCCAGGTGCTGGGCATGGCCAGCATCGCCAGCGACGTGCCGGTGGAACTGGCGCTGGCCACCATCGAATCGATTTCGGTACTTGGGGCACTCCACGCAAGCAACACATTGAAAGCCGCACTGGCGGAGCGTATCCGCTAGGCGCACGAAAGGAAGCCACATGAAACTGAATAACAAACTATTCGCGCAAATGCGTGCGGCCACTCGAAAGATGATGCACAAGCATCCGGTCGACACCGGCAAGGTCATCGAAGACGCGCTGAAAAATGCATCGGCCATGACCCAGGCCGCCCAGCAGCAGATGCGCAATCTGTCGCAGCTGCAGCCCGGCGCCGGGTTGCCGGGTGCGGGCAAGACCGGGATGCAGGACATGCTTGCTGAACTGAGCCGCGGCCTGGGTGGGAGTATGGGTGCGGGCATGGGCGCCGCCAACGAAGCCGCCCCTGCCCTGCCCGGCAGCTTCAGCGAAGGCAGCCACACGAATGCGGCCGGCACCCGCAGCTACAAGCTCTACGTGCCGAGTACCTACACCGGCGCGCCGGCGCCGCTGGTGGTGATGCTGCACGGCTGCACCCAGGACCCCGACGACTTCGCGCGCGGCACCCGCATGAACGTATTGGCCGAGGAAACCGGCTGCCTGGTGGTGTATCCGGCGCAGTCGCGCCAGGCCAATCCCTCGCGCTGCTGGAACTGGTTCAACAACGTCGACCAGCAGCGCGGCCAGGGCGAACCCTCGATCATCGCCGGCATCACGCGCCAGGTGATGCAGGAATACGCGGTCGATTCGAAGCAGGTGTACGTGGCCGGGCTGTCGGCCGGCGGCGCAATGGCCACCATCATGGGTACGCTGTATCCCGAGCTGTATGCGGCGGTGGGCGTGCACTCGGGCCTGCCCTTCGCCTCGGCGCACGACCTGCCGTCGGCGCTGGCGGCGATGAAGGGCGACTTCCAGCGCCGCCACCAAGCCGGCAAGCCGATCCCGATCATCGTCTTCCACGGCGACCAGGACAAGACCGTGCACCCGGCAAACGGCGACCAGTTGATGGTGCATGCGCGTGACAACACCGATGCCATGGCGGTCGAACCCGGTCACGTGCCGGATGGGCACGCGTTCACCCGCACCACGCACAAGCGCGCCGACGGCAAGGTGCATGCCGAACACTGGGTGATCCATGGGGCCGGGCACGCCTGGTCGGGCGGCAGCGCGCATGGCAGCTATACCGATGGCAAGGGGCCGGATGCGAGCAGGGAGATGCTGCGGTTCTTTACGACGCAGCGGTGACGGGCGGCGGAGCGGGCATTTCTACTTTGCCGGCGCCGGTGAGCGGACATTTCAACTTTGCTGGTACGGGGTCGTAGGGTGGGCACTTGTGCCCACGCGGTGCCACGGTTGAAGCTCGAAAAACATGGGCTTGCCATCATATGCTGCCGTATCGACTTTCAACTGCCGTACCGCGTGGGCACAAGTGCCCACCCTACAACGGCAACCCCATCAATCGGTATGTTTGGTGCGCGAGCGTTCCGCGATATGCGCCTTCAGACAGGCCGGGCACCAGCACGCCGTCTCGGCGGCCACGCCGGTGCCGCTCGCGGGCACAGCGGCCGTCGCCACGTTCGGTACCGGCACCACCGGCGGCAATTGCGTGCACCAGCACGGGCCGTCGCCGCCATCGGCCATGGCGCAGCCGAAGGCGGCGCCGCAGCGGCTGCAGAGGCTCATCGCGCTGCCTCGCGACAGGGTTCCTGTGTCATGTGTAATATCGTCCAAGCATTCATCGGCGGCCATCCTCGGTGGGTTACACAATAAAATACAACAAGATCGCCATATAATGCCTGCAGGGGTGGGCGTGTTGCCTGTAAAATCTCCGCCACTTTTATTCCGGACTCTCCATGAACGCTCAGTTGACCAGCCTGAAGACCGAGGACCAATCGAGTGACCTGACTGCGGTCTCGCCGCAGATCAAGGCACAGATCCTGGCCGAGGCCCTTCCTTACATCCGCAATTTCCACGGCAAGACCATCGTCATCAAATACGGTGGCAACGCGATGACCGACGAGCGCCTGAAGCACGGCTTCGCGCGCGACGTCATCCTGCTGAAACTGGTGGGCATGAACCCGGTCGTGGTGCACGGCGGCGGTCCGCAGATCGACAACGCGCTGAAGAAAATCGGCAAGCAGGGCACCTTCGTGCAAGGCATGCGCATCACCGACGAAGAAACCATGGAAGTGGTGGAGTGGGTGCTGGGCGGCGAAGTGCAGCAGGACATCGTCATGCTGATCAACCACTACGGCGGCCAGGCAGTCGGCCTGACCGGCAAGGACGGCGGCCTGATCCGCGCACGGCGCATGGCCATGCCGGACAAGGAAAAACCGGGCGAATTCCTCGACATCGGTTTCGTCGGCGAGATCGAAGCCATCAACCCGGCCGTCGTGAAAGCGCTGCAGGACGACGCCTTCATCCCGATCATTTCGCCGATCGGTTTCGGCCAGGACGGCCAGGCCTACAACATCAATGCCGACGTCGTCGCCGGCAAGATCGCGGAAATCCTGAAAGCCGAAAAGCTGATCATGATGACCAACATCGCCGGCGTGCAGGACAAGTCGGGCAACCTGGTCACCGATTTGTCGGCGCGCGAGATCGACGAGATGTTCGCGGACGGGACGATTTCCGGCGGCATGCTGCCGAAAATCTCGTCGGCGCTGGACGCCGCCAAGTCGGGCGTGAACACCGTGCACATCATCGATGGCCGCATCGAGCACTCTTTGTTGCTGGAAGTCTTGACCGAACAGGCTTTTGGCACTATGATCCGGTCGCACTAAGATTTTCGACGGCAGCAATTGTCGTTACGGCGGGTTCGCCCGCCGCAATCTTATCTACCAGCCCTTGTAGCTCAGTGGTAGAGCACTCCCTTGGTAAGGGAGAGGCCACGTGTTCAATCCACGTCAAGGGCACCACTCTCTTCAGCAGTACCCTCCCCCGTTTTTCAGTACACCCGCTCCACCTTCATCCCGCGTTCGCGCAGCAGCTCCGGCACGCCACGCTTGCCCAGCAAATGCAGCAGGCCCACCGCCGCCACCGCATTGTTCTCGCGCTGGATCATCGCGGCCAGCTTGTCGGCCATCGGCCCGTTGCGCTCGTCGAGCACCACTTCGCGCGTAAATTTGGCGACAAGGCTGTCGTCGGTCTCGATGCGTTTGGCGATGCGGTCCAGCGCCGCCTGGTCGGCACGCTCGTAGGCATCGAACAGTTCGCGCGCCTCGCGCAGCTGCTGGCCCGAGGCCATGTGCTCCAGCGTTTCTTCCAGCATCTTCCATTGCATGTCGATCGGCAGGCGGTCCAGCAGCGCCGCCTGGAACTGCAGCGTTTCCAGTTCCACGATCGGGGTCCTGCCGCGCACCTGGCCGGCCAGGTGCGCGTCCACGCCAAGCGCCGGGTCGACGCCGAGCTTGGCCAGGTCGGTGATCGCCAGCAGCGTGGTCAGCATCCAGGGTTTCAGCTGCACCACCGCGGCCGGATCGATGCCCTGCGCCTTCAGCGCGGTTTCGATGCGGGCGCGGCGTTCCGGCGCCAGGGCGCCATAACCGGGGCTGCCGGCCGTGAACAGGCCATGCTGCATGAAGGCGGCCGCCGCTGCCTGCGGATCGCGCGTCGCATCGACTTCCAGCGCCAGCGTGGGCGCGGCCGCCACGGCGTCGCGGATGCGCGGCTCGAGCGGGTAATAGGCGGGTTTGCCGGCGTGGATGGTGCCGTACAGGTAAAGCGTGTGCTCCTTGTCGCTGACCTTGAACAGCGCGCCGCGCTCGGCGGCCATCGCCTGGAACGCCAGCAAAAACAGGCCCAGGAACAGGCTGCGGAACACCACTATAATCGGACCTTGCATTCTTTATCTCCTTGTTAAAAATCTTGCCAAATATTAAGCCTTCTTCGCTCGTCTGGCTGTTTGATCTTGACAACACCCTGCATGACGCTTCGCATGCCATCTTCCCGGCGATCAGCGCCAACATGAACCTGTACATCGCGCGCGTGCTGAGCAACGGCGGCGTGAACGAGGTCACGCAGGCCCAGGTCGATGCCGCCCGACTCGGCTACTGGAAGCGCTACGGCGCCACCCTGCTCGGCATGATGCGCCACCACGACGTGCGCGCCGCCGACTTCCTGCGCGAGACCCACGACATCGGCGACCTGCGCGCGATGATGCGCGCCGAGACCGGCCTCGGGCGCCTGCTGCAGCGCCTGCCGGGCCGCAAGATCCTGCTCACGAATGCGCCGCTCGACTATTCGACCCAGGTGATGCGCCACCTGAACCTGGGCCGCCACTTCGCCCGCCACATCGCCATCGAACAGATGCACGTGCACCGCCAGCTGCGCCCCAAGCCCTCGAAGCTGATGCTGCAGCGGGTCTTGCGGCGCCACGGCGTGGCCGCGCGCGACTGCGTGCTGGTCGAGGACACGCTGGCCAACCTGAAAAGCGCCAGGCAGCTCGGCCTGCGCACGGTATGGGTCACCGGCTACCTGCGCCGCATCGAACGCAGCACGCTGGCCAATGCCAGGCCGCGGCGGCTGATTCGCCCCACGTACGTCGATGTCAAAGTAAAATCCGTGCGCCAGCTGCCGAAGCGCCTGGACCAACTGCGCCAGCCACGCCGGCCGCGCTGATTCATCCACCTCTACCCTGGGAACCAATGGCAAGTACCAAGCCGGGCCAGCGCAAGCTGCAAATCCTCCAGGCCCTGGCCGCGATGCTCGAGCATCCCAAGGGCGAGAAGATCACCACCGCCGCACTGGCGGCGCGCCTGTCCGTATCGGAAGCGGCGCTGTACCGGCACTTCGCCAGCAAGGCCCAGATGTTCGAGGGGCTGATCGACTTCATCGAGACCAGCGTGTTCGGCGTCATCAACCAGATCGTCGAGAACGAAGAGCGCGGCGTCGACCAGGCCCATGCGATCCTGCAGATGCTGCTGTCGTTCGCCGCGAACAATCCCGGCATGACGCGCGTGCTGATCGGCGACGCCCTGGTGAACGAGGACGAGCGCCTGCAGCTGCGCATGAACGCCTTCTACGACCGCGTCGAACTGGCCTGCAAGGGCGCGCTGCGCCTCGCGGTGACGCAGGGCCATGGCAGCGAGCCTGAAGTGGCCGCGCGCGCCAGCCTGCTGGTGAGCTACGTCACCGGGCGTTGGCACCGCTATGCCAAGAGCGGCTTCCGCCAGCACCCGTCGGACGGCAGCGGCGTACAATTGTCGCTCCTGCTGGCAGCCTGACGCATTCATCCACTTCCCCATGCATTCCTCCGCAGTCTTTGCCCTGCTCGACGATGCGAGCCCGGACGGGCACGCGCATGCCCTGTCGCGCCTGTACACGGGTCACATGGGCACCCTCGCCTGCCATGATGCCGCCGGCTTCGGCGCGCTGCTGGCACAGCTGGAAGCGGCGCTGGCGCGCGGCCTGCATGCGGTGCCGGTGCTCAGCTACGAACTCGGCGCCCACCTGCTCGGCATCCCCGCCAAGCCCCTGGAAACGCCGCTGGCCCAGGTGCTGCTGTTCGAGCGCTGCGAACGCATGACGGCGCAGCAGGCGGCCAGCTGGGTCGCCACGCGCGCACTGGACACCGCCCCGGCCGGCATCGCCGCCATCGAAGCGAACGTCGGCGAGGCGCAGTTCGTCGACGCCATCCGGCGCATCCGCGCCTACATCGCCGCCGGCGACACCTACCAGGTGAACTACACCTACCGCTTGCGCTTCGATGCCTTCGGCTCGGTCTTCGCGCTCTACCAGCGCCTGCGCGCGCGCCAGCCGGTGCCGTATGGCGCCCTGGTTGGCTTGCCCGACGGCGGCGCCCTGCTTTCCTTCTCGCCCGAACTCTTCGTGCGCCACCAGGCCGGCACCTTGCTGGCGCGGCCGATGAAGGGCACGGCGCCGGCCAGCGGCGACTCCGACACCGATACGCGGCGCGCCGCCGGCCTGGCGCTCGACACCAAGAACCGCGCCGAGAACCTGATGATCGTCGATCTGCTGCGCAACGATCTCGGGCGCGTGGCGCAAACGGGGACCGTGGCCGTGCCGAAGCTGTTCGAGGTCACGCGCTTCGGCGCCGTGCTGCAGATGACGTCCACGGTGCAGGCCCGGCTGCGCCAGGATGCGACGCTGGCCGAGGTGTTCGCCGCGCTCTACCCGTGCGGCTCGATCACCGGCGCGCCGAAGCGCCGCACCATGGAAATCATCGACGAGCTGGAACCGGACCCGCGCGGCGTCTACACCGGCGCCATCGGCTGGTTCGATCCTTCCGCACAAGGCAAGGCCTTCGGCGACTTCTGCCTGTCAGTGCCGATCCGCACCCTGGCCCTCGGCCCCGGCGAAGGCGTACGGCGCGGCGAACTGGGCGTGGGTGCCGGCATCGTGCACGACAGCGACCCGCAAGCCGAATTCGCCGAATGCCAGCTGAAGGCGCGCTTCCTGACCGGCTTGACGAACGACGTCGAGATCTTCGAGACCATCAAGGCCTCGTGGGAAGACGGTCCGCGCCACCTGGGCGAACACCTGGCGCGCATCGCCGGCTCCTGCGCGTATTTCGGCCGCGCCTTCGACCGCGACACCGCACGGGCGATGGTGGTTGATGCCTGCCTGGCCCTGCCACGCGAAGGCATGTTCCGCCTGCGCCTGGCCAGCAGCGCCGACGGCAAGCTCGCCCTCACTTCCGCGCCGCTGGCGCCGCTGCACGAGCCGGTGCGCGTGGTCCTGGCCGATACGCCGGTGGAGTCAGGCGACATCTTCCTGCGCCACAAGACCTCGGTACGCGCGCGCTACGACGCAGCCTGGCGCGCAGCCGAAGCGCAGGGCGCCTTCGACGCCCTGTTCTTCAACGAGCGCGGGGAATTGACGGAAGGAGGACGCAGCAATGTGTTCGTGCGGGTTGGCGGGCAGTGGATCACGCCGCCGCTGTCGTGCGGTTTGCTGCCGGGAGTGACGCGCGCCGTGATCCTGCAGGCGCCGGCCTGGCAGGCCGTCGAGGGCATCGTCACGCGCGCGATGCTGGAAGAGGCCGAGGGCATCATGGTCTGCAATGCCCTGCGCGGCCCGATGCTGGCGGTGCTGGATGCACCGCGCAGCGACGCCTGAAGCCTAGAAGCGGTAGCCGACGCCAATACCGAACAGCACCGGGTCGACCTTGACCTTGCTGGCGTGCGCGCCGCCGACATACACGTCGCTGCGGATCTGCACCTTTTTCACGTCGACGTTCAGCGACCAGTTGCGGTCGAGCTTGACGTCGAAGCCGGCCTGCAGCGCGCCGCCCCAGCTATCGTTTTCCAGGTCGCCGGCGCCGTCCAGCAGGCGCACCTTCGAGATGCGCGTGTAGTTCAAGCCCGCGCCCACGTAGGGGCTGAAAGTCTGCGCCGGCGCGAAGTGGTATTGCAGCGTCAGCGTTGGCGGCAGGTGCTTGAAGCTGCCGATCTTCGCGCCGTCCAGGGTGACGTCGTGCTTCTGCGGATAGGTGAGGATGAGTTCGGCCGCGATGTTCGGGGTCAGGAAGTAGCTGACGTCGAGTTCGGGAATGGTCTTGCTCTCGACGCGAATCAGGTTCGCGGCGCCGGCACCGCCTACCGGGTCGGATTTGTTGGCGGTATCGATGTGCACCGCACGTGCGCGCACCAGCCAGGGAGATTCCTGCGCCATGACGGCGCCGCTTGCCAGGCCCAGGACAACTGCCAGCAGTTTGATACTCAACTTCTTCATTTTTCTTACCTCATCGTGTGTCGTTGTGCGATGAGGTAAGTCTATTGATGCGTCGCAACAAAATCGTTGATGCAGATCAAAACCGATATTGTTGGCCTGCAGCTGGTGGCCTGCGGCTGATGGCTGGTGGCTGATGGCCTGCGGCCTCGACCGTACGGTGGGCACTCCGTGCCCACGCGGTTACGTGCTCGTGATTGCACCGCTGGCCGTGGGGACTCGCTCGCGAAGGTCAAACCCGGACACGGCCTTGTCCGCCGCATGCGTTTCGAGCGACACCTTGCGGCAGCGGACTGGCGGAACCGTGCGTACCGCGTGGGCACGGAGTGCCTGGCGCGGCCCGGCCCACCCTACGAACAGCCGGCGCCGATGACCTGCGCGACGATGCGATCATCAAAGCGCCGCTTCGATCTTGCTCACCAGCGCAGGATCTTCCGGCGCCACCTTGCTCGGGAAGTGCTCGATCACCTTGCCGTCGCGCCCGATCAGGTACTTGGTGAAGTTCCACTTCGGTTCCTTGCCGGTCTGCCTGGCCAGGCTGGCGTGCAGGGGATTGGCGTTCGGACCCGACACCACGGTCGTCGAGAACATCGGGAACTTGACGCCATAGGTGTTGTAGCAGAGGTCGGCGATTTCCTTGGCGTTCGCGGATTCCTGCTTGAAGTCGTTCGACGGGAAGCCCAGCACCACCAGCCCGCGCGGGCCGTATTTCGCATTCAGCTTTTCCAGCCCTTCGTACTGCTTGGTGTAGCCGCAGTAGCTGGCGGTGTTCACCACCAGCACCACCTTGCCGGCGTACTGGCACAGGTCCTGCGGCGCTTCGTCCTGCAGGCGCTTGAAGTTCTGGTGCAGCAGGGCCGGGCAGGATGCCGGCGCGGCGGCAGCGGGTGCGGCCGGTGCGCCGGCGCGGGCCGGGGCCGCCGGGGTTTGCGCCAGGGCAGACAGGGAGGCGGCGGCGAGGCCGAGGAGCATGAGGGAGGATTTCAGCATGGCGTGGGATGAGATGAGGTTCAGGCGTTGAGTGCGCGGTGTTCGATTTTCAGGCAGTGGTTCATCACCACGTCGAGGCCGGCGGCGCGCGCGAGGTCGGCGGCGGCCTGGTTCTCGATCTCGAGCTGCATCCACAGGCAGCCGGCACGGATCGCAATCGCATCGCGCGCCAGCGGCGGAATGTCTTCGGACTTGCGGAAGCAGTCGACGATGTCGATGCGGGTGCCGCTCGGCGCCAGCGCGTCGGCCGCGGCCTGCAAATCGGCATACACGCGCTCGCCGAGGATGTCCTGGCCCTCGTAGGCCGGGTTCACGGGAATGATGCGGTAGCCCTGCTGCTGCAGGTACTCGGCAACGCCGAAACTGGCGCGCTCGGGCTTGTTCGACAGGCCGACGATGGCGATCGTCTTGCTGTCCTTGAGGATCTGGGCAATGGTTCTCATGAGTGGGATCGGTATGGATGTCACGCCTAGCTTAACAGGAAAGCATCACCCCTTGCGAGCACGCTTGCACGGCCATTGCACAAGGCAGGCAGCCTGTGGAAAGATGGCGTGTTTTCCACAGCGAGCCCATCCATGACCTTCCGCCTGCACGCCAAACGTTCCCTCGCCCTGCTCGCCATCGCCCTGGCCTGCGCCAGCTGCGCCGTGAAACCGCCGGCCCCTGCCGCGCCCCAGATCGTCCCGGTGGCGCAATGGGGCGGCACGCCGGCCGACGCCAGCCGCGCGCGCCGGCACACCATCACCCACATCACCCTGCACCACCAGGGCGAGACCTTCAAGCCCGGCACCGACGTGCACAAGTACCTGCGCAACCTGCAGGCCTGGTCGCGCAACACCAAGGGCTGGCTCGACATCCCCTACCACTACGTGATCGACCTAGAAGGCCATACCTACGCCGCGCGCGACATCGCTTATGCCGGCGACACCAACACCGAATACGACCCCAAGGGCCATGCCCTGATCGAAGTGGTCGGCAATTTTGAAGAGGTCGAGCCGAACCAGCAACAGCTCGACGCCGTGGTGGCGCTGATGGCGAGCCTGGCCGTGCAGTACGGTGTACCGGTCGAGAACATCGCCAGCCACCGCGACCACTCCGATAAAACCGTCTGCCCCGGCGCCAATTTGTACCGCTTCGTCCAGAGCGGCTACTTCCGCGAACAGGTGGCGGCGAAGCTGGGCGCTAAGAACCTATCCCAGTAGGGAGGAGGAAGCTGGCGGCGATGCATGGCAAGCGCGGGCAAGGCGCGAGGAGGCCGCATGGCTAGCCATGCAACGACGAGCAACGCCGCCCCCGCTTGTCAGGCGCGCCGAAAGCGACTCATCCCTGCTGGGATAGGTTCTAAGTGATTACAGACGCGGCGCCCTGATCTGCTGGCCGTTCTGGTGCAGCACCAGGTAGCTGCTATCGCCGCCGTCGAAGCGCACCTCGGCCTCGATGGCGCGCGTGAAGAACACGTTCTCGTCCTGGGCAAAGATCTCGAGCTTGCCCTGGCCGGTGGCCTGGGCGTAGTAACGGTCGCCGTCGCGCGTCAGCTCCAAAATAAAACCCGGCGCCAGCTGGTAGCGGCCGACGCGCTTGTCGTAGACGGCATTGGCGATCTTCACGGCACTGCGTTCAGCCGGCGCGTCGCCGATGCGCGGCTGCTTCATTTCCCTGCTGTCGGCGTACTGGGTCACGCTGCCGGCCTTGCCCTTGCCGTCGAGGGCAAACTCGAACCAGTCGAAGCCGTCCGGCAGGTAGAAGCCATTCTGCGAAAAGGCTTTCAGGCGCATCGGCGGCCGCCCGCTTCGCTGCATGACCAGCACCCCGCCCTCGCGCTTGAAGGTGCGCGTGACGCCCTTCTCGACTTCGTAGACGCCGACATAGCGGTCGAGCGTGGCCGCATCCAGCGCGATTTCCTTGAATTCGCGGAAGGGCTTGCCGATGGCGAGGGCAGCCGCCTTGCTGGCCACCACGCCGGGGTTGGCCAGGCCGCCGTCGGCATTGCTCAATACCGCGACGAACACCTTCTGCTCGGGCAGGCGCAGCGCATAGGTACTGAAGCCATTGATGCCGCCGCCGTGCGCCACGGTCGGCGCGCCCTGCAACTGCCCGATTTGCCAGCCGTAGCCATAGCCGGTCGGCTTGCCGTCGGCCAGCGTGTAGGACGTGAAGGCGCGCTGCCAGCTGGCCGGTTTCAACAGCCGGCCCTGCGTGATGGCAGCGTCCCAGCGCGCCAGGTCGTCAACCGTGGACACCAGCGAACCGGCCGCGTAAGGCTGGGTCATGCTCAAGGGCGCGGCGCGCTCAAAGCCTTTCGGTCCCGGGGTATGCCCTGCCGCGTGCGCCGTGCTGCCGCGCTCGAAACCTTCGTACGCCGTGTCCTTCATCCCAAGAGGCACGAAGATGCGCTGTTCGAGGAACTTCGCATACGGCATGCCCGACACCTTCTCGATGATGGCGCCAAGCAGGAAATAACCGGAGTTGTTGTAGCGGTAGGCGCTGCCGGGCTCGAAATCGAGCGGATCGTTCTTGAAGGAGTCGATCATCTGCGCCACGGTCACGTCGCTGCCCATGGTCAGCGGGTAGTCCGGCCGGCCCGTGTAGCTGGCGATGCCTGAGGTATGGGTCAGCAGGTGCTCGACCGTGATCTTCTTGCCGCGCGTCGGATAGTCGGGGAAGAAGCGCGTGAGGTCGTCGGTGAGTGACAGCTTGCCTTCTTCCGCCAGCATCAGGATCGCCACCGCCGTGAACTGCTTGGTGATCGAGCCGAGGCGCAGGACCATGGCGGGGTCCATCGGCTGCATGCCGCTGGTATCGGCGAGGCCGTAGCCCTTGCGCAGCAGCGTCTTGCCGTCCTTGACCACGATGACCGTGGCGCCAGGCTCGGTGGGCTTGTAGCTGGCGGAGACCAGGGCGTCGAGGCGCGCTTCCACGGCTTGCGACGATTGCGCGGCCTGGGCGGCGCCTGGGGCCTCCTGCGCATGAACGGCGGGAGCGCCCAGCAAGGCGAACACGGCAACGCAAACAGCGGACAGCTTCGGCATGACGGACACCTTTCAGGAAGAGTGAGAGTGCGGAAACTCTAACCCAGCCTGGTACGCCTGTGTTTACGAATGCGACGGACTGCCGATGGGCGCGATGAACGTGGAAATCCGCTGGGCGAAAACGAAAAAAGGCAGCCCGAAGGCTGCCTCTTGTGTGCTGCTGACGAAAAGCTTAACGGCCCTTCGAGCGCAGCTTGTGGATCGCCGCCAGCTGCGCGATCGCCGCGGCGAGTTCCGCCTGGGCTTTCGCGTAGTCGATCTGCGAATCCTGGTTCTGCATCAGTTCTTCCGCCTGGCGCTTGGCTTCCTGGGCTTTCGCTTCATCCAGGTCGCCGCCGCGGATCGCGGTGTCGGCCAGCACGGTCACGCCGTTCGGCTGCACCTCGAGGATGCCGCCGGCGACGAAGACGAACTCTTCATTGCCCGCGGTCGTCTGGATGCGCACGGCGCCCGGACGGATCCGCGTGATCAGCGGGGTGTGCTTCGGGTAGATACCCAGCTCGCCCGCTTCACCCGGCAACGCGACGAAGGTCGCTTCACCGGAGAAGATCTGCTCTTCGGCCGAGACCACGTCAACGTGAAAAATGTTTGCCATGTGTGTCCTTCAGGTTGAAGAAACCGATTAGGAAGCCAGTTTCTTGGCTTTTTCGATTGCTTCTTCGATGGTGCCGACCATGTAGAACGCCTGCTCCGGCATGTGGTCCAGTTCGCCCGATGCGATCATCTTGAAGCCCTTGATCGTGTCTTTCAGCGAAACGTACTTGCCCGGTGCGCCGGTGAACACTTCAGCGACGTGGAAAGGCTGCGACAGGAAACGCTGCATCTTACGTGCGCGTGCCACGGTCAGCTTGTCTTCCGGTGCCAGTTCGTCCATGCCCAGAATCGCGATGATGTCGCGCAGTTCCTTGTAACGCTGCAGGGTGCCCTGGACAGCGCGCGCGGTCTCGTAGTGTTCCTGGCCGACGACCAGCGGGTCCAGCTGGCGCGAGGTCGAGTCCAGTGGGTCGACCGCAGGGTAGATACCCAGCGAGGCGATGTCACGCGACAGAACGACGGTCGAGTCCAAGTGGGCGAAGGTGGTCGCTGGCGATGGGTCGGTCAAGTCATCCGCAGGGACGTAGACGGCCTGGATCGAGGTGATCGAACCGGTCTTGGTCGAGGTGATGCGCTCTTGCAGGCGGCCCATCTCTTCGGCCAGGGTAGGCTGGTAGCCCACCGCCGACGGCATACGGCCCAGCAGTGCCGAGACTTCGGTACCGGCCAGGGTGTAGCGGTAGATGTTGTCGACGAAGAACAGCACGTCCTTGCCTTCGTCACGGAAGGCTTCGGCCATGGTCAGGCCGGTCAACGCGACGCGCAGACGGTTGCCTGGCGGTTCGTTCATCTGGCCGTAGACCATCGCGACCTTCGAGTTTTCCGGGTTTTCCAGGTCGACGACTTTTGCATCCGCCATCTCGTGGTAGAAGTCGTTGCCTTCACGGGTACGCTCGCCAACACCGGCGAACACGGACAGACCCGAGTGCGCTTTAGCGATGTTGTTGATCAGTTCCATCATGTTGACGGTCTTGCCGACGCCGGCGCCGCCGAACAGGCCGACTTTACCGCCTTTGGCGAACGGGCAGACCAGGTCGATGACCTTGATGCCGGTTTCCAGCAGGTCGGTCGATGGCGACAGTTCGTCGTACACCGGTGCCGAGCGGTGGATCGATGCCATGCGCTCGTTGCTGACCGGGCCGCATTCGTCGATCGGGTTGCCCAGCACGTCCATGATACGGCCCAGGGTGGCGACGCCAACTGGAACCATGATCGGGTTGCCGGTGTTCTGGATGGTCATGCCGCGACGCAGGCCTTCCGAGGAGCCCAGCGCAATGGTACGGACGATGCCGTCACCCAGCTGCTGCTGCACTTCCAGGGTCAGTGCGGAGCCTTCCATTTTCAGTGCGTCGAAAACCTTCGGCATCGCGTTACGCGGGAATTCCACGTCGACCACTGCGCCGATACACTGAACGATTTTGCCATCAGCCATGTTCGTTCCTTCAGATATAGTTAAATTCGTTTTTTAGACCGCTGCCGCGCCGGCGACGATCTCGGAGAGTTCTTTGGTAATCGCTGCCTGGCGGGTCTTGTTGTAGACCAGCTTCAGTTCGCCGATGACGCTGCCTGCGTTGTCGCTCGCGGCCTTCATCGCCACCATGCGTGCCGATTGCTCGGACGCCAGGTTTTCGGCGACAGCCTGGTAGACCAGGGCCTCGACATAACGCACCAGCAATTCGTCGATCACGACCTGCGCTTCCGGCTCGTAGATGTAATCCCACGAGATGGCGCCCTTTTCCTGTTCCAGGTGCTTGGACGGCAACGGGAGCAGCTGCTCGACGACCGGTTCCTGCTTCATCGTGTTGATGAACTTGGTGTAGCACAGGTAAACCGCGTCCAGCTGGCCATCCTGGTATGCGTCGAGCATGACCTTGATCGGGCCGATCAGCTTTTCCAGGTGCGGCGTGTCGCCGATCTGGGTGGCGTGCGACACCAGCTTGACGCCCACGCGGTTCAGGAAGCCCAGGCCCTTGTTGCCGATGGCAACTGCCTCGATGCGGTTGCCCGCCGCTTCCATTTCGCGCGACTTCTGCGTCACCTGGCGCAGGATGTTGGTATTCATGCCGCCGCACAGACCCTTGTCGGTCGTGACGACGATGAAGCCGACAGCTTTTGCCTGCACGTGCTTGGCTTGCGCCATGAACACGTGGGTGTACTCCGGATTTGCGCCGGCCAGATTGGCGGTGATGTTCCGAACTTTCTCACTGTAGGGACGGGCGGCGCGCATACGGTCCTGCGCCTTGCGCATTTTCGATGCGGCGACCATTTCCATCGCCTTGGTGATCTTCTTCGTATTCTCTACGCTCTTGATCTTGCCACGAATCTCTTTGCCTACTGCCATGAGTCCTTACTCCTTCCGGTCACCGGCAGCGCTTTCAGCAAGCGCTGCCGGATCCTTCATTTCAATTAGAATGCGCCGGACTTTTTGAAATCAGCAATGGCGGCCGCGAGTGCTGCGTCGGCGTCCTTGTCCAGTTGCTTGGTTTCTTCGATCTTCGACAGGAGCGCTGGCTGCTTGGTCTTCAGGTAGCCATGCAGGCCGCTCTCGAATGCCAGCACTTGCTTGACTTCGATGTCGTCGAAATAGCCCTTGTTGACGGCGTACAGCGAAGCGGCCATCAGCGACACCGGCAGCGGCGAGAATTGCGGCTGCTTCAGCAGTTCGGTCACGCGTGCACCGCGGTCCAGCTGCTTGCGGGTCGATTCGTCCAGGTCCGATGCGAACTGCGCGAACGCAGCCAGTTCACGGTACTGGGCCAGGTCGGTACGGATACCGCCCGACAGGTTCTTGATGACCTTGGTCTGTGCTGCACCACCGACGCGCGAGACCGAGATACCGGCGTTGATCGCAGGACGGATACCGGCGTTGAACAGCGAGGTCTCCAGGAAGATCTGGCCGTCGGTAATCGAAATCACGTTGGTCGGCACGAAGGCCGAGACGTCGCCTGCTTGCGTTTCGATGATCGGCAGTGCGGTCAGCGAGCCGGTCTTGCCGGTCACGGCGCCGTCGGTGAACTTCGACACGTAGTCGGCGTTCACGCGTGCTGCGCGCTCGAGCAGACGGCTGTGCAGGTAGAACACGTCGCCTGGGTAGGCTTCGCGGCCTGGTGGGCGGCGCAGCAGCAGGGAAATCTGGCGGTAGGCAACGGCTTGCTTCGACAGGTCGTCGTACACGATCAGTGCGTCTTCGCCGCGGTCGCGGAAGTATTCGCCCATCGCGCAGCCCGAGTAGGCCGAGATGTACTGCATGGCGGCCGATTCCGACGCCGATGCTGCAACGACGATGGTGTACTCCATCGCGCCGTGCTGTTCCAGCGAACGCACGATGTTCTTGATGGTCGAAGCCTTCTGGCCGATTGCAACGTACACGCAGGTGACGTTCTGGCCTTTCTGGTTGATGATCGCATCCACTGCCACGGCCGACTTGCCGGTCTGGCGGTCGCCAATGATCAGCTCGCGCTGGCCACGGCCGATCGGCACCATCGCGTCGATCGACTTGATGCCGGTCTGCATAGGCTGCGACACCGACTCACGGGCGATAACGCCAGGAGCGATCTTTTCGATCGGGGCGGTCAGCTTGGCGTCGATCGGGCCTTTGCCGTCGATCGGCTGGCCCAGGGCGTTGACCACGCGGCCACGCAGTTCAGGACCGATCGGCACTTCCAGGATGCGGCCGGTGGTCTTGACGGTGTCGCCTTCCGATATGTGCTCGTACGAGCCCAGGATGACCGAGCCGACCGAGTCGCGCTCGAGGTTCATCGCCAGACCGAAGGTGTTGCCCGGGAATTCCAGCATCTCGCCCTGCATCACGTCCGACAGACCATGGATGCGGCAGATACCGTCGGCGACGGAGATCACCGTGCCTTGATTGCGAACGTCAGCCGAACCTTCGAGACCCTGGATGCGGCTCTTGATCAGTTCGCTGATTTCAGATGAATTAAGTTGCATGAGTGCTAACTCCTAATAGTTTCTTGATGCGTAGGGCAAGGACGTGAATGCGGGGATGCGTGCGAAGTTCGCTTACGACACCAGCGCAACATGCATCTGTTGCAGCTTGGCGCGTACCGAGGTATCGAGCACTTCATCACCGACCACCACGCGCACACCACCGATCAGCGACGGGTCGACGGTCACCGTTGGGTTGAGCTTGCGGCCGAATTTCTTTTCCAGCGTACCGACCAGTTGCGCGGTTTGCGCGTCGGTCAGGTCGAAGGCGCTGAAGATGATCGCGTCGGCAGCACCTGCCTGGGCGTTCTTCAGTTCCTGGAACTGCGCGCCGATCTGCGGCAGCAGGCTGATGCGGCCGTTTTCGGCCAGCATCGCCAGGAAGTTCGACGCCTCCGGGGTCACCGGCGACTTCACCAGCGAGGTCAGCGTAGCGACCAGGTCGGTTGCGGTCAGTTTCGGATTGGCGGCAAACGCCTGCACATCAGGGTTGGCGCCGATCTGGGCCAGCTCGGACACCAGGTCGGACCAGGCTGCCATGTTGCCCTGTTGGGCAACGCGGAACAGCGCTTCGGCGTAGGGACGGGCGACGGTTGCGAGTTCAGCCATGATTACAGCTCGGCCGACAGTTGCGACAGCAGGGCGGCGTGCGCTTCTGCGTTCACTTCACGCTTCAGGATCTGCTCGGCGCCTTGCACTGCCAGCGCGGCAACCTGGCCACGCAGTTCTTCGCGCACGCGCGTGACTTGCTGCTCGGCGTCGGCTTTTGCGTTGGCAACGATACGGGCGGCTTCTTCAGCAGCGGTCTTCTTGGCTTCGTCGATGATCAGCGCGGCGCGCTTTTCGGCGTCGGCGATGCGCTTCTGGCCTTCGTCACGGGCGCCGGCCAGTTCGGCCTGCACACGCTTTTCGGCGGCGGCCAGGTCGGCCTTGCCGCGGTCTGCAGCGGCCAGGCCGTTGGCGATCCGCTCGGCGCGCTCGTCGAGTGCCTTCATCAGCGGCGGCCACACGAACTTCATCGTGAATAGCGCCAGGACGAAGAAGACGGCGAACTGGGCAAACAGGGTTGCGTTAAGGTTCACTGTATTTTCCTTCTCACAAAAACGGATGCCGAACCGCGATGGTTCGGCCATTCAAAACCCGAGATGCTTTGTTGCTTAGCCGCTGAACGGATTGGCGTAAGCGAACAGCATGGCGATACCAACGCCGATCAGGAATGCCGCGTCGATCAGGCCGGCCAGCAGGAACATCTTGGTTTGCAGGGTGTTCATCAGTTCTGGCTGACGTGCCGAGGCTTCCAGGTATTTACCGCCCATGATAGCGATACCGATACATGCGCCGATAGCGCCGAGGCCGATGATTAAACCGCAAGCCAGTGCAACAAAAGATGCGTCAGTCATGATTACTCCAAAAAGTTAAATGAAAACTAAATTAAAAACTACTACTTCGGTACTACTACGATCTGTTCGATGCTTGCGGCGCCGATCAGTGGCCTTCGTGGGCCTGACCGAGGTACACCAGCGTCAGCATCATGAAGATGAATGCCTGCAGGAAAACGATCAGGATGTGGAAGATTGCCCAGATCGAACCAGCGATGACCTGACCTGCGAAGCCGAAGACGGTAGCGGTCGAGCCCAGCAAGGCGATCAAGAGGAACAGCAGCTCGCCGGCAAACATGTTGCCGAACAGTCGCATACCGAGCGACACCATTTTTGCTGCGTATTCGATGATGTTCAGGAGCAGGTTGAACGGCGCCAGCCAGATACCGAACGGCGCTGCGAACAACTCGTGGAGCCAGCCGCCCAGGCCCTTGATCTTGATGCCGTAGTACAGCATCAGGACCAGCACGCCCAGCGAGATACCGACAGTACCGTTCAGGTCGGCGGTTGGCACGACGCGGTGGTAAGGGAACAGGTGCTCGACGCCGAACCAGCCGAAGGCTGCCGAGAACAAATCGACTGGCAGGAAGTCCAGCGAGTTCATCAGGGCGACCCAGACGAACACGGTCAGCGCGGCCGGGGCGATAAAGCTGCGGTCGCCATGGATGATGGTCTTGGCCTGGTTGTCGACCATTTCGAACAGGATCTCGACGGCAGCCTGGAAGCGGCCCGGCACGCCCGAGGTGGCGCGGCGCGCGGCAGCCCACATCAGCAGGCAGCCGATCGCGCCCATCAGGATCGACCAGAACATGGTGTCGTAGTGGAAGACCGAAAAGTCGACCGGGCCATTCTGGTGCGTGTTCGACAGGTGCGCCAGGTGGTGCTTGATGTACTCGCCTGCGGTGGGCGCGTGGTGTGCTGCGCCTTCTACGGTTGTCGTCATATCAGTGCCTAAATAATAAGAATATGTAACTTTTCAGCGCCACGATGAACCCGGCGAGGAGCGCCAGCCAGTTCAGGTCACGGTACAGCCACGCAGTTGCCGCCAGCAGGGCAAGCGTTAACGCAATCTTTATAAATTCCCAGATGAAAAACGTGAACGGGTTGGTCCCGCCCGGCTGGTGTGCGGCGGCGAACAAGCGCAGCGCCATGATGCCGTTGGGCACAACACAACAGATTCCACCGAGTACCGCCGAAAACATGGCAGGCCATCCCCCCAGCAGTGCGGCGACGAGGCCGGCGACAGCTGTTGCGATCAATTGCAGGGAGACCAGGCGCAACATTTTTTTTCTTCTGCCTTGGCCGTTTGAACCGAGTTACGGTGTGGTAATTACATGAATCAGCGGGATTATATGTTCGTTAGTGCATCTGAGTCAAACGATTCCAGCTGTGCGGTAGTAGCGTGCAAGGGCTTGAAATGTCACATAAATCTTGATAGATCGGCAGGTTTTACGCGCAGTTCGCGGGGCGGAATGCAGATGCCGGATGGGGCCGTTTGGAGGGGATTTACCCGGGGAGAATGGGGTGGTACAGAGATTTTGAAATCGGATGCGGTGTTGGCCAGTTGGTCTGGCACGTAGGGTGGACGGCTTCGCCGTCCACGCGTTCAACTATTGTTGGATGAATACGACAGTTGTTTAAGCCTCAGGCTTGGATTGAACGCGTGGACGGCACAGCCGTCCACCCTACGATTTACGCGCGCAGTCGGGCCAGCACGCCTTCAAGCACATCCAGGTTCGAGAAGTCGATGATCATCTGCCCCTTCCCCTTCGGCCCCATCTTGAACGCGACCGGCGTCGCCAGCTTGTCGGACAGCTCTTCTTCCAGCCGCACGATGTCGCCCGACTTTTCCTTTTGCCTTGCCGCCGCTGCCGGTGCGTCGAGCTCCTCGATCGCACGCGCCACCAGCTTCTCGGTCTCGCGCACCGACAGGCGCTTGGCCACCACCTGCGTGGCCAGGGCGATCTGGCTGGCGTTATCCACAGACAGCAGCGCGCGGGCATGGCCCATGTCGATATCCCCCGCCATCAGCATGGTCTGCACCGGCCCGGCCAGGTTCACCAGGCGCAGCAGGTTTGACACCGCGCTGCGCGAACGGCCGACCGCGCCCGCTGCCTGCTCATGGGTGAAATTGAAATCCGAGATCAGGCGCGCGATGCCCTGCGCTTCTTCCAGCGGGTTCAGGTCCTCGCGCTGCATGTTCTCGATCAGGGCCATCGCCGCGGCGGCCTGGTCGTCCACTTCGCGCACCAGGACCGGGATCTCGTCCAGGCCGGCCAGCTGCGCCGCGCGGAAGCGGCGTTCGCCGGCGATGATCTCGTAGCGGCCGCTGTCGACCGGACGCACCAGCACCGGCTGCATCACGCCCTGGGTCTTGATCGAGGCGGCCAGCTCCTGCAAGGCCCCCTCGTCCATCCGGGTACGCGGCTGGTATTTGCCCGCCTGCAGCTGCGCGATGGCGAGCGACGATGGTGCGTGGGCCGGGGCCGGCACCGCGTCCAGGTCGCCGCCCAATAAAGCATCAAGACCGCGGCCGAGGCCTTTGAATTTCTTTGTAGCCATTTTTAAATGTCTCCGCTGCTCGTTTCGCTGATTACATGGTCTTGATGCGCTCGACCATTTCGGCCCCGAACGCGATATACGCCTGCGCCCCTTTGGACGAAGGATCGAAGGTCACCCCCGGAATGCCGTAGGACGGCGCTTCGGCCAGGCGCACGTTGCGCGGGATGATGGTCTTGAACACCTTGCCGCCGAAGTGCTGCTCCAGTTGCGCCGACACCTGCTGCGACAGCGTCATGCGCGGATCGAACATCACGCGCAGCAGGCCGATGATCTTTAGGTCCGTATTCAGGTTGGCGTGCACCTTCTTGATGGTGTTGACCAGGTCCGACAGCCCTTCCAGCGCGTAGTACTCGCACTGCATCGGGATGATGACGCCGTGCGCGGCGCACAGGCCGTTCAGGGTCAGCATCGACAGGGCCGGAGGGCAATCGACCAGGATGAAGTCGTACTCGGCATCGACCTTGGCCAATGCGTTCTTCAGGCGGCGCTCGCGGCTGTCGAGCTCCACCATCTCCACTTCGGCGCCGGCCAGGTCGCGGTTCGCAGGCAGCACGTCGAAGCGCCCTGCTTCCGAGCGCACGCGCGCTTCAGTGACGTCGGCTTCGCCCAGCAGCACGTGGTAGGTCGACGCTTCCAGCGTGGCCTTGTTGATCCCCGCGCCCATGGTGGCATTGCCCTGCGGGTCGAGGTCGACCAGCAGCACGCGCTGTTCGAGCTTGGCCAGGCCTGCGGCCAGGTTGACGCTGGTGGTCGTCTTGCCGACGCCGCCCTTCTGGTTTGCTACGCAAAATATCTTTGCCATCTATTTGATCCGGATGCTAGCGATTTCGGTTATATCGTTCATTCCGTTTAAACCGTATAAACGGTTTATTTTGTTTAAACGATATAAACCGTTTAGTCGATTAGCTTTGTTATTGATTGGTTGAATCGTCCTGCTTCGATTTTTCGATGAAAACCAGGTGACGCTCCGCTTCCACTTTTGGCACCTTGATCGGCCTCAATTCCCTTACCTTCCATTCGCCTGGCAGCCGTTCCTGTTCGTCCGCCGGCGCCGTGCCTTTCAGGGCGATGAATCGGCCGCCCTCTTCCAGCAAGTGTCCGGACCAGTTGACGAAATCCGACAGGTCGGCAAAAGCGCGCGAGGTGATCACGTCGAACGGGCCTGCCTTCAGGTCTTGCACCTTCATCGTGTACACGGTCACGTTTTTCAGGCCCAGTTCCGCCTTTACCTGGGTCAGGAAGGCGGTTTTCTTGTGCACGGTGTCGATCAGCGATACCTGCATGTCGGGCCGGGCAATGGCCAGCACGATGCCCGGCAAGCCGCCCCCGGCCCCGACGTCGAGCACGTTTTTCGCGCCTTCGAAGGCCGACACCGCCGCCAGCGAATCGAGCAGGTGGTGGGTCACCATTTGCATCGGATCGCGCAGCGAGGTCAGGTTGTAGACGCCATTCCACTTGGCCATCAGCGCCAGGTAATCCATGAGCTGCTCGCGCTGGGCGGCCCAGAGCGGCAAATCCATGGCGTCGATGCCGTCGTTCAGCACCGCGGTTAGTTTTTCTCGGTCAAAACCCCTCACTGTGCAGCCTCCTCGCTAGTGGCCGGTGCGCTCGTGAAGCCCTTGGCGCCGCGTTTTTTCAGGTGGACCAGCAGCAGGGAAATCGCCGCCGGGGTCACGCCGGAGATGCGCGAAGCCTGGCCCAGGGTTTCCGGACGCTGTTTATCGAGCTTCTGGCGCACTTCGATCGACAGTGCCGCGATCTCCAGATAGTCCAGGTTATCCGGCAATTTCAGGTTTTCGTAATAGTCGTGACGCTCGACTTCGCGTGCCTGGCGGTCGATGTAGCCCGAGTATTTCAGCTGGATTTCCACCTGTTCCTTGACCGCAGGATCTTCCACGCCAGGGCCGGCCAGGGCCTGGCCTTCGACGCCGTTCATGCTCATCAGCGTGTCGTATTCGACGCCCGGACGGCGCAGCAGATCGGCCAGGTTGTACTCGCGCTCGATCGCCTGCCCCACCACGCGCTCGGATTCTGCAGCGGCCAGGATGCGCGGGTTCACCCAGGTCGAACGCAGGCGTTCCAGCTCGCGCGCCACGGATTCGCGCTTGGTTTCAAACGCTTGCCACTGCGCATCGCCGACCACGCCGAGCTTGCGGCCGATCTCGGTCAGGCGCATGTCGGCATTGTCTTCGCGCAGCGACAGGCGGTATTCCGCGCGGCTGGTGAACATGCGGTAAGGCTCGGCCACGCCCTGGGTCGTGAGGTCGTCGACCAGCACGCCGAGGTAGGCTTCCGAGCGGCCCGGGGTCCAGGACTCTTCACCTTTGGTTTGCAGGGCAGCGTTCAGGCCGGCCAGCAAACCTTGGGCCGCCGCTTCTTCGTAGCCGGTGGTGCCGTTGATCTGGCCGGCAAAGAACAGGCCCTTGATGGCGCGGGTTTCCAGCGTCGATTTCAGGCCGCGCGGGTCGAAATAATCGTATTCGATGGCGTAGCCCGGTCTCAATATAAAGGCGTTTTCCATGCCCTTCATCGAGCGCACCAGGGCCAGCTGCACGTCGAACGGCAGGCTGGTCGAGATCCCGTTCGGGTAGAACTCGTTGGTCGTCAAGCCTTCCGGTTCCAGGAAGATCTGGTGCGATTCCTTCGAGGCGAAACGATGGATCTTGTCTTCGATCGACGGGCAATAACGCGGGCCGACGCCTTCGATCACGCCGGTGTACATCGGGCTACGGTCCAGGCCATTGCGGATGATGTCGTGGGTCTGGGCATTCGTGTGCGTAACCCAGCACGGCACCTGGCGCGGGTGCATGGCGGCATTGCCCATGTACGAGAATACCGGCACCGGATCGAGGTCGCCCGGCTGTTCTGCCAGTTGCGAAAAGTCGATGCTGCGGCCATCGATGCGCGGCGGCGTTCCGGTTTTCAGGCGGCCTTGCGGCAGCTTGAGTTCCTTCAGACGCGCTGACAAGGAGAGCGCAGGCGGGTCGCCGGCGCGGCCAGCCGAGTAGTTTTGCAGGCCGACGTGGATCTTCCCATCCAGGAAAGTACCTGCCGTCAGCACGACAGCACGGGCGCGGAACTGCAGGCCGATCTGGGTCACGGCGCCGACCACGCGGTCGCCTTCGACCATCAGGTCATCCACCGCCTGCTGGAACAGCCACAGGTTCGGCTGGTTTTCCAGGCGCGAACGGATTGCCGCCTTGTACAGGATGCGGTCGGCCTGGGCGCGCGTGGCACGCACAGCCGGGCCTTTCGAGGAGTTCAGGATGCGGAACTGGATGCCGGACTCGTCGGTGGCAATCGCCATCGCGCCACCCAGGGCGTCGACTTCCTTGACCAGGTGGCCCTTGCCGATACCGCCGATCGAAGGGTTGCAGGACATCTGACCCAGGGTCTCGATGTTGTGGGTAAGGAGCAGCGTCTTCTGCCCCGTGCGCGCGGACGCGAGCGCTGCCTCGGTGCCGGCATGGCCGCCACCGACGACGATCACGTCGAATTCAGTTGGAAATAGCATGATGGGATGTGTGAAGCAAAGGACTAAGTTGCGCGTAGACGCGGAGTATAGAAGCGGATTATAGGAGCTTTTCTCGACGCAGACTCAGCTCGACGGAAAAACACAGCCGTTTTTGTTTCACGTGGAACACAGCTTTCGAAGTTGATAACGACGTTCCACGTGAAACAATCGGGCCGCTGCGACGTAAAAAAAGCCGGTTGGGCCGGCTTTTGTTCCACGTGAAACAAGTCAGTTAAGCCTCAGCTGAACCACCTGACAATGGCATCGAAACCCGTCTTGACGATCAGCACTGAGACCACGACCAGGAACAGCTTGCGCACGAAAGCACTGCCGTGCTGGATTGCCAGCCTGGTGCCAACCAAGGAACCCGCCACCTGGCACACCGCCATCAGCAAGCCCAACTGCCACAAGATGTGTCCGCTGTAACCGAACCACATCA
Source organism: Massilia sp. BAP21 (assembly GCF_057801335.1). NCBI lineage: Bacteria > Pseudomonadati > Pseudomonadota > Betaproteobacteria > Burkholderiales > Oxalobacteraceae > Massilia > Massilia sp. BAP21. The sequence continues at coordinate 2,007,683 of NZ_CM173596.1, read as the reverse complement.
GGGCCGACAAATTGCAGGCGACGTTCACGATCTTCGCGGCCGCCGAAGCGCTGAGGAAATCGAAGCCGAAGAAGCGCACGTACAGGAAGATCAGGAAGCTGCCCGTACCCGGGCCGAAGAAACCGTCGTAGAAACCGATGGCCGCACCCATGCCGATTGCCCACCAGCGCTCGGCCGACCCACTGTGCACCGGCGCATGCACCGAGCCCAGGTCTTTCTTGCGGAAGGTATAGATGGCCACCGCCAGCAGGACCAACGGCAGCAGGCTGCGCACGAAGTCGCCCGGCACACGGGTCACGGTCCAGGCGCCGACAAAGGACAGGGCAAACGCCGCCAGTGCCGCCGGCGCCGCCGCGCTCCATGCCACCCTTACACGCTGGGCATATTTCAGCGCCGCCGCGCTCGTGCCGAAAATGCTGGCCAGCTTGTTGGTGCCGAGCAGCGTCGCCGGCACTTCCTTCGGCAACACGGAAAAGATCGCCGGCACCTGGATCAGCCCGCCACCGCCGACCACCGCATCCACCAGCCCCGCCAGGAAGGCGGCGCCGCCCAGCCATACAAAGTCAATCATCGACTGCTTTCAAAACTTGGAAAGGTGAAATTGTACGCATGATCTTGCCAAGCAGTGCAGCGCGGCCCTGGCCGCCTGCCCATCGTCGCAGCCCGGCCATTCTGGTGTAAGCTAAGCCGATAACAACACCGGAACGAGACCATGACCGACTTTGCCTTCAGCACCGTTGCCAGCATCCTTTCCGAGACCGGGGCCGCCGCCCGCCTCGGCGAGATCGTCCGCGAACGCTTCCCCGGCGCGCGCCGCGCCCTGGTCGTCACCGACGCCGGATTCCTGCGCACCGGCCTGGCCGAACTCCCCTGCCTGGATTTGCAGCGCCACGGTTTTACCGTCACCCTCTACTCCCGCGTGGTGGCCGACCCGCCCGAAGACGTGGTGATCGATGCGGTGCGCTTCGCCCAGGAAAACGACACCGACCTGGTCATCGGCCTCGGTGGCGGCAGCTCGATGGACGTCGCCAAGCTGATCGCCATCCTGGCCACCGGCGAACAACAGCTCGCCGACATCTACGGCATCGGCAAGGTCAGCGGATCGCGCCTGCCGCTGGTGCAGGTGCCGACCACTGCCGGCACCGGTTCGGAAGTGACCAACATCGCCATCGTGACGACCGGCGCCACCACCAAGATGGGCGTGGTCGCGCCCCAGCTCTACGCCGACATCGCCATCCTGGACGCGACGCTGACCCTGGGCCTGCCGCCGATGGTGACCGCCGCCACCGGCATCGACGCCATGGTCCACGCGATCGAAGCCTATACCAGCAAGCACAAGAAGAATCCGATGTCGGACACCCTGGCGCGCCAGGCACTCGAGCTACTCTCGAAAAACCTGATTCCCGCCTGTGAAAACGGTAGCCGCCTGCCGGCACGCCAGGCGATGCTGCTCGGCGCCTGCCTGGCCGGCCAGGCCTTCTCGAACGCGCCGGTGGCGGCGGTGCACGCGCTGGCCTACCCGGTGGGCGGCATCTTCCACGTGCCGCATGGCCTGTCGAACTCGCTGGTGCTGCCGCATGTGCTGCGTTTCAATGCGCCGGAAGCGGCGCCGCTGTATGCGGAGCTGGCGGCGATTGCGGTGCCGCAGGCCAGCGGCAGCGAGGAAGCGCGCACCGAAGCACTGGTCGCGGCGATGCAGCAGACGGCCCGCATCACGGGCATCCAGACCACGCTGCAACAAGTGGGAATCCATGAAAGCGACTTGGACCGGCTGGCGGACGACGCCATGCTCCAGACCCGCCTGCTGGGGAATAATCCGCGCACCCTGACGCGCGCGGATGCGCGGGCGATCTACGCCGCCGCGCTGTAGCGCATCACAAGGTAAAAATCACACCTCGGCCGCTGCCGCGCGGGACTGCGGCACGGCCGCAAAGAAGTCGAGCAGCAAGGCATTCAGGCGATCGGCGGCCGTCAGTTGCAGCCAGTGGTCGGCACCGTCGATGCGCTCGTAGCGGAAACCGGCGCTTGCAAACTGCGCCGAGTCGCGCATCTGTTCTTCGGTCAGCGCCGCATCGCGGCTGCTCCACACACCCATGACCGGCACCGAGACCGGATCGGCCTTCCCGCCGGGCAGCATCATGCGCGGCACATTCGCACGGTAATAGTTCAAGGCTGCCGTCAGGCGGCCCGGCTCACGCAGGTTGCGGCGCCAGACATCGTATTGCGTCGGTTCCTTGGTGAAGCTGCGCATTGCCTGGAAATCGTTGAAGCTCAGCGATTGCTCGGGCAGGAAAGGCACCATGAACCACAGCATGTAGCTACTGCGCAGGCGTTGCATGATGCCGGCGCGCGCAAATGCGGCCGGGTGTCCGACCGACAGCGCCACGTATTGCTCGAAGCGCTCCGGCGCGCGCATGCACAGCAGCCAGCCGATCAGCGCGCCCCAGTCATGGCCGACCAGGCGTGCCTTCTGGATGCCGAGATGGTCGAGCAGGGACAGCATGTCGTCGCAGATGTATCTGGTGCGGTAGGCCGATACGGCCGTCGGCGCATCGGTCTGGCCATAGCCGCGCATGTCGGGCACGATCACGCGGTAGCCGGCGTTCACCAGCGGACCGACCTGCTTGCGCCAGACCAGGTGGGTATCGGGGAAGCCGTGCATCAACAGCACGGCCGGCCCCTCCCCCGCAGTCATCACATGCATGCGCAAGCCGTTCACGCTCAGAATCTGCGAGGTTTCCTTCATACGATTTCTCCTATGCGATTTCCCTGTCGGCATTCACGACACTCGGCTTCATTGTGCCCGGCTTCTTGCGGGCACGGCGCTCGAACAGCGCGCCGATCTCGCCGACGATGCCGCGGCGGAACAGCAGCACGCAGACGATGAAGATCAGGCCGGTCACCATGCCCACCGATTCGCCCAGCGACGAGAACCATTCGATGCCCGTGGTCTCGGCCAGCGCGGTGCCGACTTCGCCCAGCTTGTTTTCCAGCGCCACGATGATAAAGGCGCCGATGATGGGCCCGGCCATGGTGCCCATGCCGCCGACCAGGGTCATCAACACGACCAGGCCGGACATGGTCCAATGCACGTCGGTCAGCGTCTCGAAGCCCAGCACCAGGGTCTTGGTGGCGCCGGCCAGGCCGGTCAGCGCGGCCGACAGCACAAAGGCGAGCAGCTTGTAGCGGTCGGCGTCGTAGCCGAGAGAGATGGCGCGCGGCTCGTTTTCCTTGATGGCTTTCAGCACCTGGCCGAAGGGCGAATGCACGGTGCGCACGATCAGGGCGAAGCCGAACACGAAGATGGCCAGCACCACGTAATACAGGGTCAAGTCGCTCGACAAATCGACCAGCCCCAGCAGCTTGCCGCGCGGCACACCCTGCAAGCCGTCCTCGCCGTGGGTATAAGGGCTGCGCAGCGCGGCGAAGTACACCATCTGCGCCAGCGCCAGGGTGATCATGGAAAAATAGATGCCCTGGCGGCGGATCGCCAGCGAACCGATCACCAGCCCCAGCACGGCGCTGGCCGCCACGCCGGCCAGGATGCCGAGTTCGGGCGACAGGCCGACGTTTGCCAGCAAATGGCCGGTCACGTAACCGGCGCTGCCGAAGAAGGCGGCATGACCGAACGACAGCAGCCCGGTGAAGCCGATCAGCAGATTGAAGGCGCAGGCGAACAACGCGAAGCACAGCAGCTTCATCAGGAATACCGGGTAGCCGAAGAACGGCGCCGCCAGCGCGATGGCCAGTGCAATGGCGTACAGGATTTTCTTGTTCATGCTTACTTCTCCTTCCCGAACAGGCCGGCCGGGCGCAGCAGCAGCACGATGACCATCACCACGAACACCACCACCTCGGAACCTTCCGGATAGAACACGCGCGTCAGGCCCTCGATCACGCCCAGCATCAGGCCGGTGATGATGGAGCCGAGGATCGAACCCATGCCGCCGATCACGACCACGGCGAAGACGACGATGATCAGGTTCGAGCCCATCAGCGGCGTGACGTTGATCACCGGTGCGGCCAGCACCCCGGCCAGGCCGGCCAGCGCGACGCCGAAGCCGTAGGTCAGCGTGACCATGCGCGGCACGTTGATGCCGAAGGCCTCGACCAGTTTCGGGTTCTCGGTGCCGGCGCGCAGGTAGGCGCCGAGGCGGGTCTTTTCGATCACGAACCAGGTGCCCAGGCAGACCACCAGCGAGGCAGCCACCACCCAGGCGCGATAGTTCGGCAGGATCATGAAGCCGAGGTCGGTGGCGCCGGCCAGTTGCTCCGGCACGTCCAGGGTCTGGCCCGAAACGCCGAAGAAGGAGCGGAACACGCCTTCGAGCAGCAGCGTGATGCCGAAGGTCAGCAGCAGGCCGTACAAATGGTCGAGTTTATAAAGCCAGCGCAGCATGGTCTTTTCGACCGCGATGCCGAAGGCGCCGACGACGAGCGGCGCGAGCACCAGCATCATCCAGTAGTTCAGCTCGTAGTTATTGACGCCGATGAAGGCGATAAAGGCGCCCATCATGTACAGGGCGCCGTGGGAAAAGTTGATGACGTTCAGCAGGCCGAAGATGACGGCCAGGCCGAGCGAGAGCATCGCGTAAAAGGAGCCGTTGACCAGTCCCAGCAGCAGCTGGGACATCAGGGCTTGCAGGGGGACTCCGAAGATTTCCATAGGCACCAGGGGTATCGGGGTGGGCGTTCAAATCACGCCGGCATGATGGCGATGCCGGTTTGTGCGGCGGTGATGCGAAGTATCGTTGGACGCGTGGACGGGGAACCCGTCCACCCTACTTCTTCGCATGTCGGTAGGGTGGACGGCTTGCCGTCCACGCGTTCAGATCACGCGTGCGTTACGAGGTACTTTTTTAAACAATGACGACTGATTACTTCCACGCCGCGCACTTGGTCTCGGCCTTGGTCGTGTACGCCTGATCGCCCGGAATCGTCGACACGACCTTGTAGTAATCCCACGGCCCTTTCGATTCCTTCGGCGTCTTCACCTGCATCAGGTACATGTCGTAGACCATGCGGCCATCCGGACGGATCACGCCGTTCTTGGCGAACATGTCGTTGATCTTGGTCGCCTTCAGGTGTTCCATGATCTTGGTCGAATCGTCGGTGCCGGTTGCCTTCACCGCGTTCAGGTAGTTCGTGGTCGCCGAATAGTCGGCCGCCTGCAGCATCGACGGCTGCTTCTTCATCTTGGCAAAATAACGCTTCGACCAGGCGCGGGTGTCGGCGTTCTGGTCCCAGTACCAGCCGTCGGTCAGGTACATGCCTTGGGTGGTTTTCAGGCCCAGGGTGTGGACGTCGTTGATGAACACCAGCAGGCCGGCGATCTTCATCTTCGAGGTCAGGCCGAATTCGTTGGCGGCCTTGATCGAGTTGATGGTGTCGCCGCCGGCGTTGGCCAGGCCCAGCACCTGCGCCTTCGAGGATTGCGCCTGCAGCAGGAAGGACGAGAAGTCCGAAGCCGACAGCGGGTGCTTCACGCTGCCCAGCACCGTGCCGCCGTTCTTTTTCACGACAGCCGTGGTATCGCCTTCGAGCGACTGGCCGAAGGCGTAGTCGGCGGTCAGGAAGTACCAGCTCTTGCCGCCCTGCTTCAGCACGGCCGATCCGGTGCCGCGCGCCAGCGCCACGGTGTCGTAGGCGTAGTGCACGGTATAGGGCGAGCACTGTTCGTTGGTCAGCTGAGCGGTGCCGGCGCCGATCGAGATGAAGACCTTTTTCTTTTCCGCCGCGACTTTCGCCATGGCCAGGCTGGCGCCCGAGTTGGTACCGCCGATCAGCATGTCGACGCCCTGCTGGTCGAACCATTCGCGCGCCTTGGAGGCGGCGATGTCCGGCTTGTTCTGGTGGTCGGCGACCATGAACTGGATCTTCTTGCCGTTTACGGCGCCGCCCAGGTCGGCAATCGCCATGCGCACGGCTTCGGCGCCGCCGTTGCCGTCGACGTCGGAATAGACGCCAGACAGGTCGGTGATCATGCCGATCTTGATGGTGTCGCCGCTGATCTGGGCGTGGGCCGGCAGCGTGAAGCCTGCGGTGGCGAAGGCGGCGGCGGTGGCGAGGGCGAGGGTTGTGCGTTTCATCTTGTCTCCGTTGTTGTATGTGAAGCGTTGAAGCATGAAAGCGTTAAAAGCTGCCCGGGTGGTCTAGACTCCGAGCAGTTCGGTGAGGACGGGCATGCGTGCGTCGAGTTCGCTTGATGCGATGGTCTCGACGATCTGCCCGTGCTCGACCACGTGGAACCGGTCCGCCAGCGGTGCGGCGAAGCGGAAATTCTGTTCGACCATGACGATCGTGTAGCCCTTGTTCTTGAGCGTCGTGATCATGCGCGCCAGGGTTTGCACGATGACCGGCGCCAGCCCTTCCGAGATTTCGTCGAGCAGCAGCAAACGCGCGCCCGTGCGCAGGATGCGCGCCACCGCCAGCATCTGCTGCTCGCCACCGGACAGGCGCGTGCCCTGGCTGTGGCGGCGCTCGTACAGGTTGGGGAACATCTCGTAGATCTCGTCGAGCGACATCGCGGTGCCAGCCTTTGGCAGCACGGGGGGCAGCAGCAGGTTTTCCTCGGCCGACAGCGAGGCGAAGATGCCCCGCTCTTCCGGGCAATAGCCGACCCCGAGGTGGGCGATGCGGTGGGTCGGCATGCCGATCGACTCGGTGCCGTTGACCTTGATCGAGCCGGTGCGGCGCCCGGTCAGGCCCATGATGGCGCGCAGCGTGGTGGTGCGGCCGGCGCCATTGCGGCCCAGCAGGGTCACGACTTCGCCCTGGGCTACCGTAAAACCGATGTCGTGCAGGATGTGCGATTCGCCGTACCAGGCCTGCAGGTTGCGGATCTCGAGTGCTGCCGTCATGAATGCGCTCCTTCGAGTTCGCCGTCCGCCGTGCCCATGTAGGCCTGCATTACCTGCGGGTTCTTCGAGACCTCGGCATAGCTGCCTTCGGCCAGCATGGCGCCGCGCTGCAGCACCGAGATGCGGTCGCAGATCCCGGACACGACGTTCATGTTGTGTTCGACCATGAGGATGGTACGGCCCGCCGAGACCTTCTTGATCAGCTCGGTCACGCGGTGCACGTCTTCGTGGCCCATGCCCTGGGTCGGCTCGTCGAGCAGCATGAGTTCCGGTTCCATCGCCAGCGTGGTGGCGATCTCGAGCGCACGCTTGCGGCCGTAAGGCAAATCCGCGGTGACGGTATCGGCAAAGCCTTCGAGGTCGACCTCGGCCAGCAGCGCCATCGCGCGCGCGTTCAGGCGGTCGAGCGAGCCTTCGCTGCGCCAGAAATGGAAGCTGGTGCCGAGCCCGCGCTGCAGGCCGATGCGCACATTCTGCAGCACAGTCAGGTGCGGGAAGACCGCGGAAATCTGGAAGGAACGGATGATGCCCATGCGCGCAATCTGCGCGGGTTTCAGTCCCGTGATGTCCTTGCCGTTGAACAGGATCTGGCCGGACGATGGGATCAGGAATTTGGTAAGCAGATTGAAACAGGTGGTCTTGCCGGCGCCGTTCGGGCCGATCAAGGCGTGGATATGGCCACGCTGCACCTGCAGGTCCACGCCATTCACGGCGGTGAAACCCTTGAACTCCTTGGTGAGGCGCTTTGTCTCAAGAATGACGTCTGTCATTGTGTCTCCGGTACGTTTTACACGTGCTGCCTCGACAACCAATCAGCCTATCTGCGTAGACTCTTGACGGATATTACACAGAAGAGTTGTAGTGGACAATACAACACAGCCTTTGTGCGCCGCTGCACAGGCTGGGTAGTTTTGCGCACCCGGTGTGCATATTTGCACCATGCCGTTTCGTGTTTCGCGCTGCGGACGAGATCGCGCAAACCTGCTGATAAATGCACTTGGACGGTGCGCAAAACGTCAGTGAACCACACAGCGTAAGCACCGGGTACCTGGGCGCCCTGCCCGGCGTACGCGTCAGACGGTCGCCAGCGCCGGCCGCTCTACCGCTTCCCGCGCATCCGCCGCGATCATCTGCGCCGCCTTTTCCGCAATCATCAGGGTCGGCGAATTCGTGTTCCCCGAGGTAATAAAGGGCATGATCGACGCATCCACCACGCGCAAACCGTCGACCCCGATCACGCGCAATTCGCTGTCGACCACCGCTGCCGGATCGTCGCGCCGCCCCATGCGGCAGGTGCCCACCGGATGGAAAATCGTGGTCCCGATCAGTCCCGCCGCCTGCGCCAGTTCTTCCTCGGTCTGGAAGCGCGGCCCCGGCTTGAACTCTTCCGGCCGGTATTTCGCCAGCGCCGGCGCTGCCACGATGCGCCGCGTCAGCGCCAGCGCCTGCGCCGCCGTGCGCCGGTCGGCGTCGGTGCTCAGGTAGTTCGGCGTGATCTTCGGCGGCGCATAACTGTCGTTTGACGCAATGCGCACATGTCCGCGCGAAGTCGGCCGCAAATTGCACACGCTGGCCGTGAATGCCGGAAAACCGTGCAAGGGATCGCCGAACTTTTCCAGCGACAGCGGCTGCACGTGGTACTGCAAATTCGGCGTCGCTTCTTCGGGACCCGAGCGCGCAAAGGCGCCCAGCTGCGAGGGCGCCATCGACATCGGTCCGCTACGGAACAGCGCGTACTCCATGCCGATCTTCATCTTGCCGAACCAGCTGGCGGCGCTGGTGTTCAGCGTTTTTACGCCCGTTACCTTGTAGACCATGCGCAGCTGCAGGTGGTCTTGCAGGTTTTCGCCCACGCCTGGCGCATCCACGACCGGCCCGATGCCGTGACGCTGCAGGCTGGCCGCCGGCCCGATGCCGGACAGTTGCAGGATGTGCGGCGAGCCGATCGCGCCCGCCGCCAGCAGGGTTTCGCGGTGCGCCGTTGCAGTAAAGGCGCGGCCGCCGCCGGTGAACTGCACACCCCTGCACACCTTGCCTTGCGGCCCGTCTTCGATCAGCAAACGTTCCACGTGGCAGCCCGTCATGATGGTGAGATTCGGGCGCTGCGCCGCCGGTTTCAAAAAGGCTTTCGCCGTATTCAGGCGGATGCCGCGGCGCTGGTTCACTTCGAAATAGGACGAGCCGGCGTTGTCACCGGTATTGAAATCGTCGATTTTCGCGATGCCGACTTCGGCCGCCGCATCGCGGAAGGCATCCAGGATTTTCCACGACAGTCTCTGCTTTTCCACGCGCCACTCGCCGCCGGCGCCATGCAGTTCGCTGGCGCCGAGGTAATGGTCTTCGCTCTTCTTGAACAGCGGCAGCACCCGGTCCCAGCGCCAGGAATCGTCGCCGGATTCGACTGCCCAGCGGTCGTAGTCGCCCTTCTGCCCGCGCATGTAGATCATGCCGTTGATCGAGGAACTGCCGCCGAGTACTTTCCCGCGCGGATAGATCAGGGCACGCCCGCCCAGGCCCGGGTCGGGTTCGGTATTGAACAGCCAGTCGGTGCGCGGGTTGCCGATGCAGTGCAAATAGCCGACCGGGATGTGGATCCACAGGTAATCGTCACGCGCGCCGGCTTCGATCAGCAGCACGTTGACGTGTTTGTTGCGGGTCAGGCGATTGGCCAATACGCAGCCCGAGGTGCCGCCGCCGACAATGATGTAGTCGTATTCTCCAGCCGTTTCCACGCAGGGTCTCCTGTCAGGACTGCAGTTCGGATGCCAATAATGCGATCAATTGTTCAGCCGGCATGGGACGTGCGCGCGCCACGCCGGTGCCGGCCCAGAGCGACATCAGCTCGGTGTCGTTGCTCGTTGCGGCGGCGGCGCGGATGCTGCCGGTCAAGGCGTTCTGCACCGGGTAAGGCGGCACCTGCGCTTCCACCGGCGCCATCTGGCGCATGAAGCGGTTCTCGATGCCGCGCGCGTAACGGCCGGAAAAGCTGCGCGTCAGGCGGGTCGGCTGGCCTTCGGCCTCGATCAGGCGCTGCTTGTAGGCGGGGTGGATGCCGGATTCAATGGTGACGAGAAAGGCCGTACCCATCTGCACCGCCGCGGCGCCCAGCGCCAGCGCCGCCTTGATATCGTTGCCGTCCATGATGCCGCCGGCGGCGATCACGGGGATGTCCACCGCCTGCGCCACTGCCGGCCAGAGTTCGCGGGCGGTCAATGTGGCGTCTTCCTGGCGGCCGATGAAGGTGCCGCGGTGGCCTCCGGCCTCGATGCCGGAGGCGATCACGGCATCGGCGCCGATGCTTTGCCAGGCCAGCGCTTCATCGACCGTGGTGACAGTGCCGATGGCCAGGATGCCGGCCGCGTGCAGGCGCTCGACCTGGACGGCGTCGAGGATGCCGAAGGTGAAGCTGGCCGCGGCCGGGCGCAGGTCGAGCAGGGTTTCGAACTGGGCGTCGAAGTCTTCGCACCATTGCTTCGGTTGCGGGAGTGCGCTCCAGCCCAGGCTTTCCCAGACGGGGCGCAGCAGTTCGGCGCCGCGTTCGACTTCCTCGCTCGACGGCGTGGGAGTGCGCTGGACGAAGAAATTCAGGAGGAAAGCTTGGGTGGTGAGGCTGCGGATGCGCTCGACCCCGGTGCGCAGGGCGGCCGGGGACAGCAGGGAGCCGGCGAAGGAGCCGAGGGCGCCGGCGTTCGAGACGGCGGCCACCAGTTCGGGCGTGGTGGCGCCGCCGGCCATCGGGCCCTGGATGATCGGCAGCCTGAACAGCGAACTGAACTCCATACGGCATCCTTCCGGAAAGCGACGCAATTAAGCGATTCAATGAAGCAAAGCTTACCAGATCGCAAAACGGGTGGCGGAAATGCGAAAACTTCAACTTGCGGAAGCGTTTCGACTTCCAACCGTGCTATACCGCGTGGGCACAAGTGCCCACCCTACGAAAATCCAATAGCGGGCTCAAGCATCAGAAGCTGTTGTTCAAGCCAATCCACACCCGGCGCCCATCGCCCACGGTGTTGTAGGTCAAATCGTCCAGCTGCTTGTCGCCGATGTTGTACAGGGCGGCATTCAGGGTGACGCTGCGGTTCACACGGTAGGACACGCCGGCCTCGACCAGGGTGTAGTCGTCGTACTGGCGCACCCCGTTGGCCAGCAATTGGCCGTTGGTGCCGGTGCGCGCCGCGGCGTTGATTTCCTTGCCGTGGTAATTCGCTGCCGACCACACCGTCAGCCCACGTTTGACCGTCCAGTCCGCGCGCAAGTTCGCCGCGTGTTTCGGGGTGCGGGTCAGGGCGTAGCCGGCGTAGTCGCCGCCCTTCTGCTCGGAATCGGTGTAGGTGTAGTTGGCGCTGACGTTCAGCGCGCGCGAGGGTTTGTAGCGCGCCGTCAGTTCTACGCCGCGAATCGTTGCGTTGTCGATGTTGTAGCTGTACCAGAGGCGGTAGTTCGGGTCTTCCGACCAGCGCGCCGGCACGCCGGGCGAGGCGTAGATCAGGGCATTCGCGACCTTGTCCTTGAAGTCGGTATAGAACACGGTGGCGCCGCCGGTCCAGCCGCGCTTGTTGTCGAGGTGGGCGCTGAGTTCGTAGTTGGTGCTGGTTTCCGCCTTCAGGTCAGGGTCGCCGATGATCACGCCGCAGGTGCCGTTCGGGCCGTAGGTGCAGCCGCCGCCGCCGGTGGTGTAGGCGTAGCCCGGCGCGATGGTGCGGATGTCTGGTGCGCGGAAGCCTTTCGAGATGCCGCCCTTGACGGTCATCATGTCGTTTGCGTGCCAGACCACGTAGCCGCGCGGGCTCCATTCCTTGCCGTAGATTTCGTGGTCGTCCAGGCGCAGGCCGCCAGTCAGCGACACGGTGCCGGTGAGTTTCCATTCGTCTTCGGCAAACAGCGCCTGCTGCTTGACGTTGAAGTGCTCGTCGACGCCGGTGCGGCGGCCCGGGTTCTGGTCGGTCAGTTTCGCTTCGTTCCACTGTGCGCCCACCACCAGCGAATGCGCACCCAGCGGCATGTTCAGCTTGGCATCGAAGACAGTGTTCTCGATTTTCGGCGCGCGCACATTCGCCACGAAGTCGCCGGCGTTGTTTTGCGTATAGGCCCAGCGCTGCGCCGATTCATGCTGCAGCGAGATTTCCGACTTGCCGATGCCCCAGCGGCCGTCGTGCGAAATCGAATAATGGTTGCGCTTGTGCTTGTTGTAGGTGTTGGCGGCGGTTGCGGCCAGCGTTTCGCCGCCGGACGCATGACGGCGCACGTCGGTGACGCCGCCTTCGACCATGACGGTGTGATCGGTATTCGGCGTGAATGCCAGGCGCGCGTTCAGGTCGCGGTCCTTGGCGCCGGTGAAGCCGGCCAGGATCGCGTCTTCGTCGCGCTTGTACTGCTTGCCCCAGATCTGCAGGCCGACGGTATCAAGCTTGATCGGGCCGCTCAGGTAGAACCGGGCCTGGTAAGAATCGCCCGATTCGCTGTGTTCCTGCAACGTGGTGTCGAAGCCGAGCGAGCCGCCCCACTCCTGCGCCACCTTGCGCGTGATGATGTTGATCACGCCGCCCATCGCATCCGAACCGTAGAGCGAGGACATCGGGCCGCGCACGACTTCGATGCGCTCGATCGCTTCCAGAGGCGGAATGAAACTTTGCTCGAAGCCCGAATTGCCATTGGTGCGCGCGTCACGCGTGCTCTGGCGCTTGCCGTCGACCAGGATCAGGGTGTACGAACCCGGCAGGCCGCGCATGAGGATGTCTTTTTCGTTGGTCGAGCCGGTGATGCTCACGCCTTCCAGGTCGCGCAGGGCGTCGGTCAGGTCGCGGAAGGGGCGCTTGTCGAGTTCGGCACGGGTGATCACGCTGATGCTGGCCGGCGCGTCGGCGATCTGCTGCTCGAAACCAGCGGCGGTGACGACGACGGTGGCCATCCGGCCTTCTTCGGTGCCGGCGCTGGTGCTGATGGCCGCATCGCCAGCGACAGCGGCGGCGGCATGGGCGGCGCCGAAGACCAGGGTGCCGCAGACGGCAAGGGACATCACACGCAGGGCGGACGGCATGACTTTATTGCTTTTCACTTTTGCTCTCTCTCTATTTACTTTGGAATATTCTTTGGCGCTGCCGGGCAGCGGCGATCCGCTACCTGCCGTCAGACCGGGGTGCAGGCGCCGCAGCGGGCACCGTGTGCCGTACGAACCGCAATCTGGAAACGTATTCGCTCTTGTCTTGTGCGCCAGGCGCCGGCATATCCTGCGATGCAGGCAGACGCTGCCGTAATGCGGCGCTCACCCGTTGGCGCTGGCATCGGCAAGGCGGCCGATGTGAACTTTTCAGCACAAAACATGATGGAACGGCCGACACAGGCGGGCGTGCCTTGTCAAACCCGAAACTTGTAAATGATAATCATTATCATAAACATTTACTTCACGAAAAGTTTGTCAAATTGTGGCAGTGCCGCCGGGAGCAGCTGAAGTAGGGGGGATGTGATGGAAAACAGGAGCCATATCCTGTTGATGGATCCGAACGAGGCAGTGCGCGAACAGCTGGGTAAGCAACTGCGGCTATACGACATGGCGGTGACCGAGGCATGCAACATCGCTGACGCCAGACGCCTGTGCCGGCAACAATGTTTCGACCTCGCGGTGCTGGATTTTCCGTCGCCAGGTGCGGAAACGCTGGCCCTGGTCCGCACGCTGCGGATGAAATCGGGGACGCCGGTCATCCTGCTGGCAAGGCAACAAGACCCGGTACAATTGATCGCGGGTTATGGTAGCGGCGCCGACGACTACATCGTGAAACCCTGCAATCCCTGCGAACTGGTCGTGCGCATTCACGCGGTATTGCGCCGCATGTCGCGCCAGCGGCAAGCGCCTCCTGCCCTGCCTTCCGGCAGTTACCGTTTCGGCGACTGGCTGTTCGACGTCGAACAACGCCAGCTGCGCGGGTTGGAGGACTTGCCTGTTGCGCTCAGCAGCGGGGAATTCCGGCTGTTGCGGGTCTTGCTGGCCCATCCGAATACCGTGCTCAGCCGTGAACGCTTGCTGGAACTTACCGCCGGCACCGATCCGCAAGCGTTCGACCGCAGCATCGACAGCCAGGTCAGCCGCTTGCGCAAGAAAATCGAAACCGATCCGCGCCGGCCGCAACTGCTGAAGACCGTCTGGGGCAATGGCTACATCCTGGCGGCCGACGTGCATCCGGCCTGAAGCGCCAGCCCAGGCGCTTTCCCGGCAATGCTCCACCCAGCACTGCCACGAAAACGGACGCGAACGGCCAGCGCACGCCCTTGCCGGCTTGCGTTTCAGTTCACAACACCTAGCTTACCAGATCGTAAACGCTGCGCCAGAGGGGCCACTGTGGATAAGCTTCTTGATATCCACAGGAACGGATTGTGAAAAAACGCGGCTTTTTCCACGTCCGCGATTGTTGTCCAGATTTGCCACCAGGAACATACAGGGGCAAATCACCGGCTTATACCGCGCGTAAACCGATGATTTCTCGTCCGTTAACCGGCTTATCCACAGAAAAGGGCAGTTGTTAACACTACTACTATCCTTGTATACAGATTTTGGTTGTAAACCTAAGGTGCTTCGCGCTGCGCGCTCGAAAAAAAATTTTTTCGTTGCGAGCTCGACTGTTGGCAGAAAGCTGCACATCACGCCCTGCTCGCCTCCGGCATGCTGGCCCAGGCCGTAAAACGCGCTCTGCTCGCCAACAAGCAGGTTCGGCAAGTCGATGCTGGTCGACCTGGCGCCGCCAACTGTGGACAAGCCCATGTATATCCACAGGAAGGAATGTGCAGAACGGCCGACTTTCACATGCACGCAGAATTTGTACAAAAACCATGCAAGCCAGAAACAAGGTTTGTCCAGCCCATCCGGAAGCACGTAAACCGTTGACGCTGTGGAGAAAAACGGGTTTATCCACAGATGAGGGGGCGTTTACTACTACTACCAACTTTATATCTATCTACTTATTAAGAAGATGAAGTGCGCAAGTGCGGGGGAAAAGCAAAAAAAACCGCCTGCTGTGCTGCAAACGCTGTCGCGTACGCTGCTGAAGAAAGGTTTGGCAAAAAGTCGCGAAGACGCGTTCGCTATCGACTGCGGAAAAAACGACTGCTGAGCACGCGTTTGTTGGAGCCTGCCGAAATCTTGCCGGTCCTGTTTGACCTGGTTTTGTCCGCGCTGTCGAAACGGGACGAAAGGAGATGCCAAACCCGATCGCGATCGCGGCCAGGCTGGAATCGCATCCGCCAGGGGCAAGCTGCCGGCATTGCAGCGCTGCGCCGAATGCGCCCTGCCAGGTAGCGGAGACACTGCTCAACCCCTGTTTTGCCAGCAAAAAGCGGCCTGAAGGCAGTTCGGCTGTGGACAAGCCGCTGGATATGCACAGGATCGGATGTGCAAAAACGACGTCTTGATCGACAAGCCGTTTTTTCTCCAATATCTATGCTGGCTGGATACAATCCTTGTCCAGTCAGTTAGCGCCGGCGTAAACTGCTGATCTTGTGGAGAAAACTCTTCTTATCCACAACAACATCATCGTTTACTATCACTACCAGCTTTATATATACGTTTACTACTGTAAACAGTAAAAAACGCGAACAGCGGGCATCAGTGCCATTTCCAGGGCCTCCAGCTCGTCTGCAGGCTCTTTTTTGAACTCAAAACAAGCAAAAACATGCGTCTAGGGATCATCAGCGCCTTGCACGAAGAACAGCAGGGGCTCGTGGAGGCCATGCAGAGCCCCTACAAGCTCATCCATGGTCAACGCGAGTACTGGCTCGGACAACTCTGGGAAATCGACGCTGTGTGCGTTTTATCGCGTATAGGCAAGGTTGCAGCTGCCATGACAGCGACCACGCTTGTGGAGAAGTTCGGAGTTACGCACATCCTGTTTACCGGCGTTGCCGGCGCCGGCGACAAAACGGTGCAGGTTGGCGACATCGTGGTGGCCGAATCGCTGGTCCAGCACGACATGGATGCCAGTCCCTTGTTCCCGCGCTTCGAGGTGCCGCTGACCGGCCTGACCCACTTCCCTGTCGATCACCAGCTCGGCACGCGTCTGGTCGATGCGGCGCATGGTTTCCTGGACAACGACTTCGACACCGCCATCGATCCGCGCGAAAAATCGGTGTTCGGGCTTACGCGACCGCGCATTCACCGCGGCCTGATTGCCAGCGGCGACCAGTTCATTAACGATGCGCAGCACATCAATGCCTTGAATGCGGCCCTGCCCGGGCTGGTGGCGGTGGAAATGGAAGGTGCGGCGGTGGCCCAGGTCTGCTACGAGCTGGGCCTGCCGTTTGGCGTGATCCGGACGATTTCCGACAACGCCAATGAAAACGCGGCCCATGATTTCATGCGTTTCGTGAAATCAGTGGCCGCGCGTTATGCGTTTCACATCGTCAGGCGCTTCTGCCTGGAGACGGAAAGCACGGTGTCGTAAAGGCGAATCAGTCGAGCAGGGAATCGGCTGGCGTGTAGTCGTAGTTCAGGGCCTCGGCCACGGCCTGGTAGGTGACCTTGCCCTGGCAAACGTTCAGGCCATTGCGCAGGTGAACGTCATCCGCCAATGCCTGGCGCCAGCCCTTGCCCGCCAGCGCCACGGCGTGGCCGATGGTGGCGTTGTTCAGGGCAAAGGTCGAGGTACGGGCCACGGCGCCCGGCATGTTCGCCACGCAGTAATGCACGACGCCGTCGACCACGAAGGTCGGATCGGCATGCGTGGTCGGGTGCGAGGTCTCGAAGCAGCCGCCCTGGTCGATGGCCACGTCCACCACCACCGACCCCTTTTTCATGCGCGCGATCATGTTGCGCGTGACCAGTTTCGGCGCTGCCGCGCCCGGTACCAGCACGCCACCGATGACCAGGTCGGCCGAGAGCACCGCTTCCTCGATCGCATGGGCATTCGAATACAGGGTGGAGATGCGGTTGCCGTAGACCAGGTCGAGCTGGCGCAGGCGGTCGATGTTCTTGTCGAGCACGGTCACGCGGGCGCCGGTGCCTACCGCCATCTGCAGCGCATTCGTGCCGACCACGCCGGCGCCGATGATCACCACGTGGCCTGGCGCCACGCCCGGCACGCCGCCCAGCAGCAGGCCCATGCCGCCTTTCGACTTTTCCAGGTGGGCCGCGCCGGCCTGGATCGCCATGCGCCCCGCCACTTCGCTCATCGGCGCGAGCAAGGGCAAGCCGCCGCCTTGGCCGGTGATGGTTTCGTAGGCAATGCAGACGGCGCCGGAGTGAATGAGCGCCGCGGTCTGCTCGGGATCGGGCGCCAGGTGCAGATAGGTGTAGAGGATCTGGCCTGCGCGCAGCATCGCGCACTCCTGCGGCTGCGGCTCCTTGACCTTGACGATCATGTCGGCGCGCGCAAAGACCTCTTTCGCCGTTTCCACGATGCTGGCGCCGGCGGCCAGGTACTGATCATCAAGCAGACCGATCTCGCTGCCGGCGTTCGTTTGAACAATCACCTGATGCCCCCGTGCGACCAGCTCGTGCACGGAAGGCGGGGTCAAGCCGACCCGGTACTCATGGTTTTTTATCTCTTTTGGAACGCCGACCAGCATGTCTTCCTCCGTTTGTAAGAATAAAACTGCTACATGATTACAGCCCCAGCGTCATCAGGCTTGCGTTGCCGCCAGCCGCGGTCGTGTTGACGCACAGCGCGCGCTCGGCCACCAGGCGCCACAGATCCACTGGTGCATTTCCATCGGTATCGACGATGCCGACGATCGCATCCGGACGCGCCGCCAGTTGCGAGCGCAGTGCACCCTTCAGCCCGGTTTCCACCAGCGCGATCTGGAAATCGCATTGCGCCACGTCGGCCGCACCGACGAAACGGATGCGGTCTTTCACTTCGGCCGGCAGATCGTCCGGAACGGCCAGACCGGCGCCGGCCAGCACATAGGCGCGGTTGCCGGTGGCCAGCGCCGCTGCCAATTGGTTCAGCATCGCCGGCAAGGTATCGGCCGCGCACAGCACGGCGCCGCGCGGGCAGAAGGCCAGGGTGTTGCGCTCGCCGGTCGGGCCCGGCAAGACCAGTTCGCTGCCGTTCAGCTGGGTGCGGGTGTAGCGCTCGCCCAGCTGGACAATGTGTGCGTGGCCATGGGTGCGCGCCCAGACCAGCAGCGACACCAGCGCCGGGTAAGCCTTGCGATTGTGCTCCAGCAGTGGCGCCGCGCCGCGCTGCAGGCGCTTCAGGTAGAGCGGGCCGCCGGCTTTCGGGCCGGTGCCGGATTTGCCTTCGCCGCCGAAAGGCTGCACGCCGACCACGGCGCCGACGATGTTCCGGTTCACGTAGATATTGCCCACGTGCGCGCGGGTGGTGATGAAGTCGATGGTTTCATCGATGCGCGAATGCACGCCCAGGGTCAGGCCGTAACCGGTGGCGTTGATCGAATCGACCACCTTGCCCAGGTCGGCGCGGCGGTAGCGCACGATGTGCAGCACTGGGCCGAAGACTTCGTGCTTGAGCTCATCCAGCGAGCCGATTTCCAGCACGGTTGGCGGCACGAAGGTGCCCTGCGAGGTCACGCTGGCCGGGAGTTCCAGGGCAAAGTGGTTTTTCGCGGTGGCCTTCATGCGCTCGATGTGGGCCAGCAAATTGCGCTGGGCTTCGGCATCGATCACCGGGCCGATGTCGGTGGCCAGGCGGTCCGGGCTGCCGACGCGCAGTTCACCCAGCGCGCCCTTGAGCATGCGGATGGTCTTGTCGGCGATATCGTCTTGCAGGAACAGCACGCGCAGGGCCGAGCAGCGCTGGCCGGCACTGTCGAATGCCGAGCTCAGCACGTCTTGCACGACCTGCTCGGGCAGCGCCGACGAATCGACGATCAGCGCGTTCTGGCCACCGGTTTCCGCCACCAGCGGAATGTCGACGCCTTCGACTTCGCCGCGTTTCGCCAGCGTGCGGTTGATGAGCTGCGCCACTTCGGTCGAGCCGGTGAAGATCACGCCTTTGACGCGCGCGTCGCCGGTGAGGGCAGCGCCGACCACTTCGCCACGGCCCGGCAGCAATTGCAGCGCCGCGGCCGGGATGCCGGCTTCGTGGAACATCTGCACCGCACGGTAAGCGATCAGCGGGGTCTGCTCGGCCGGTTTGGCCAGCACGACGTTGCCGGCAGCCAGGGCTGCAGCTACTTGACCAGTGAAAATCGCCAATGGGAAGTTCCATGGGCTGATGCACGTGACCGGACCGAGCGCCTGGGCTGCAGTGGCGTCTTTCGCCTGGGCGGCGTAGTAGCGCAGGAAGTCGACTGCTTCGCGGATCTCGGCAATCGCGTTCGGCAGCGATTTGCCGGCTTCGCGCACGGCCAGGGCCATCAGCTCGGCCATGTTTTCCTCGAACAGATCGGCCACGCGCACCAGGACGGCGGCGCGCTCGCCGTTGGCGCTGGCTTGCCATTCGCCGGCAAAGGCGGTTGCCGCGGCCAGGGCAGTATCGACATCGGCTTTCGATGCCTCGAGAACCTTGCCGACGATATCGGCCGATTGCGCAGGATTCACCACGTTGGAGGAATCCGTACCCTGCACTTCGCCCGCGATCAATGGCGCGGCGGCATATTCACGCTGGCGCGACAACTCTGTGCCGAGCACGCGCAGCGCGTCTTCGTTCGTCAAATCGATGCCGGCCGAATTCTTGCGCTCGGCGCCGAACATGGCGCGCGGCAGGGGAATGCCGGTGTGCGGCAAGCCGCCGCTGGCACGCGCCACCTCGAACGGGTCGTTCAGCAGCGACTCGACCGGGATCTTTTCGTCGACGATCTGGTTCACGAACGAGGAATTCGCGCCGTTTTCCAGCAGGCGGCGCACCAGGTAGGCGAGCAGGGTTTCGTGCGAACCGACCGGGGCGTAGATGCGGCAAGCCTTATTCAAATTGTCCTTGCCGACCACCTGGTCGTACAGGGTTTCGCCCATGCCGTGCAGGCACTGGAATTCGTAGTTGTCGACACCGCGTTCCTTGGCCCAGGTGTAGATCACGGACAGGGTGTGCGCATTGTGGGTGGCGAACTGGGCGTAGATGACGTCGGTTGCGCCCAGCAGTTTTTGCGCGCAAGTCAGGTAGGACACGTCTGTGTAGACTTTGCGCGTGTACACCGGGTAACCCGGCATGCCGTCCACCTGGGCGCGCTTGATCTCGGCATCCCAGTAGGCGCCTTTGACCAGGCGCACCATGAATTTCTGGCCGCTGCGGCGCGCCAGGTCGACCACGTAGTCGATCACGAAAGGGCAACGCTTCTGGTAGCCCTGCACCACCAGGCCGATGCCCTCGAAACCGGCGAGCTCGGCGTCGAATGCCAGCGCTTCCAGCATGTCGAGGGAAATTTCCAGGCGGTCTGCTTCTTCCGCATCGATGTTGATGCCGATGTTGTAGCTTTTCGCCAGCAGCACCAGGTTGCGCACGCGCGGCAGCAACTCTCCCATCACGCGCGCATGCTGGGCGCGGCTGTAGCGCGGATGCAGGGCCGACAGTTTGATCGAGATGCCGGGGCCATTCTTGATGCCGCGTCCATTCGAGGCCTTGCCGATCGCGTGGATCGCCGCAACGTAGGAGGCATAGTAATTCTGGGCATCGCTTTCGGTCAGCGCCGCTTCGCCCAGCATGTCGTAGGAATACTGGTAGCCGCGGGTTTCGTTGGCCTGGCTGTTCTTCAGCGCTTCCTCGATGGTCTGGCCGGTGACGAACTGGTTGCCCAGCATGCGCATGGCCATGTCGACGCCCTTGCGGATCAGCGGTTCGCCGCCCTTGGCGATCAGGCGCGTCAGGGCCGAGCCCAGGCCGCGTTCGCTGTTGCTCGACACCAGTTTGCCGGTGACCAGCAGGCCCCAGGTGGCGGCGTTCACGAACAGCGACGGCGATTCGCCCAGGTGGCTGCGCCAGTCGCCCTTGCTGATCTTGTCGGCGATCAGGCGGTCGGCAGTGGCGCTGTCGGGAATACGCAGCAGCGCTTCGGCCAGGCACATCAGCGCGACGCCCTCTTCCGATGACAGCGAGAATTCATGCATCAGCGCGTCGACGCCGGAAGCGCGGGTGCGTTTCGTGCGCACGTTCGAGACCAGGCGGTGTGCCAGCGGTTTCGCATCCGCGCTCGGACGCGCACCCTGGGCCAGCAGCCACTGCACGGCTTTGGTCTCGTCGCGGCGGTAGGCGGCGGTGATGGCGGCGCGCAATGGCGCTTGCTCCTGCTTGATTTCAGCCTGGAAGGTATCGAATGGGACGAAGGTGGTGGCCGGGGTGGCGGCGATCTGCATGGCGGGTCTTGTGAAAGGTCAGGAAAAGGGAAAGCGCACAGAAAAAAGCGCCGCTTGCAGGAGCAAGCGACGCGCGATTTGTACCGTGCTTCAATCGTTTGATTGTAGAAGGAATTCTTCTGGATTAATTCTGTTTTTAACGGGCACTAGCAATAGATAGTTTTTGGTGCGAGAATTCGGCCAAATAATATTTACGGTGAGAGCGGAGACGCCATGTTGGACAAGATTTCGAAAAAAATACTGGCCGAGTTGCAGAACGATGGACGCATCAGCAACGTCGAGCTGGCCGCGCGCGTCAACCTGTCGCCGGCCGCCTGCCTCGAGCGCGTGCGCAAGCTGCACGAGTCGGGCTACATCACGGGCTACACGGCCCAGCTCAATCCGCAGCTGCTGGATGTGTCGCTGCTGGTCTTCATCGAAGTCGTGCTGGACCGCACCACGCCGGAGGTGTTCGACGCCTTCAAGCAGAGCGTGCAATTGATTCCGGAAGTGCTGGAATGCCACATGGTGGCGGGCGGCTTCGACTACCTGGTCAAGGCGCGCGTGAAGGACATGGCGGCTTACCGCGAATTCCTGGGCAAGACGCTGCTGCAGAAGGGTGTGCGCGAGACGCACACGTATGCGGTGATGGAAGAGGTCAAGAATACGACGAAGTTGCCGATTCGGTGATGTTGGCTGGCGTTTGCTTGAATCGTTGGCTGTAACCGTACGGTGGGCACTTCGTGCCCACGCGGAACGATGCGTCGTGTTGGCTTCGTTTTGTCGAAACGGATGAGGTAACGTGGCGTTGTCTTGATGCGGACACGCGGCGTTTTTAATTCAACGATACGCTTTTTTGCGCGGCAAACACAATTGCGAGGCCGCGAGATGTTGTCACACGTTCCGTAGCCGGATGCTCTGCACCGCGTGGGCACAAGTGCCCACCCTACAAAACCTAGGCGGCCTGGCGTTCCATCAAAGGCTTGGTCGCCGCTGCCGCCGTCGTTTCCAGGTTATTCCGCAGCCAGCGATGCGCCGGACTGCGGCCATCGCGCTCATGCCACAGCATGTCGAGGTGCACGGCCGGCAGCGCGAACGGCAGCTCGCGCCAGATCAGGGCATCGGTCATGCCGGTCGAGACCATCAGGTGCTTCGGCAGCACAGTAATCAAATCCGAATTCGCCACCACCCGCCCTGCGGTAAAGAACTGGTTCACGGTCAGCAGGATGCGGCGTTCGCGCCCGATCTGCGCCAGCGCTTCGTCGACCAGGCCATGGGCGCGGCCCGAGAAACTCACCAGCAGGTGATTCGCCTTGCAATACGCATCGAGGTCGAGCTTGCCCTCGGCCAGCGGATGCTTCTTGCGCATTACGCACACGTACTGTCCCGAATACAAACGTTCATGCCGGATCGGCGAACCGGTTTCGTAGGACAGCTGCGCCGCCACGCCCGGGAAGAAACCCACCGCCAGGTCGATGTCGCCACGGAGCAACATCGGACGCGGTTCGCGCGTGGTCAGCGGCACCATGCGGATGTTCACGCCCGGCGCTTCCGCTTCGATCGAACGCATCAGCGAAGGCAGCCAATAGGCGGCGGTGGCGTCGGCCATCGCCATGCGGAACGTGGCCTGGGCTTTTGAGACGTCGAAGGTTTCCGGCATCACCGCCGCTTCCAGCGCCGCCAGCGCCTGGCGAACCGAGGGCCACAAGGCTTCGGCGCGCGGCGTGGGCTTCACGCCATAGGCGGTGCGAATCAGCAATTCGTCGCCCAGGCTCTCGCGCAGGCGCTTGATGGCGTTCGATACCGCAGGCTGGGTCATCGCCAGATGGCCGGCGGCGCGCGTCAGGTTTTGCTCGGTCATCACTGCGTCGAAAACGCGCAGCAAATTCAGGTCCAGGGTCAGAAAGCTCATGATCTCGTCTCGTTAGGCGCTGTAGCCGGTTTTTTAAGTCTGTCTGTCAGTGTAACGCATTTCCATTCACGATCCATATAAGCGCCATCATCGAACGGAATTAGATTTATATGCTGCACTGCACTATAGTTGAAAAAAACAACATCAACTCAACAAGATCATGGCCTTCGTCGATAGCGTTACCCAGTTTTCCTTCCCGCCCCTGCCGGCCGCGGATCTGCTGCTCATGGCCCTGATGCTGGCGCTGGGTGTGGGCTTTGTCATGTTCTTCCGCCCGCTGTTGAGCGGCATCGTGCGCGCACTGGTACTGACCGTGCGCCCGCGTATCGCCAAACCGGCCCGGGTTGCAGCGCGCGCCTGATTACTGCGTCTTGAATAAAAAACGCGGCGCCCGGATTACCGGCGCCGCGTTTTTTTATGTCCTGACAAAGAAGATTTCGGCGATTACTTCGCGTCGCCCAGCAGGGCTGGCTTGAGCGAGCTGTCGGCCGGTTTGTCGCCCAGCCAGATGCGCAGCACGGCGTTATAGAAGCCGATGTCGATCGCGGTGCCGCCGATGCGCTTGCCGTTCAATTCGCACACGGTGCCGGTGCCCGGAACCCAGTCCATGTGCAGCACGTCACCCTTTTTGATCTGGTCGACGCTGGCGAACATTTCGCCGAACTTGTTGATCTGGGTGACGAATTTCGCCTTCTCCGCCTTGTCCAGGTTGTCGTTGATACCGTCCATGAAAGCCTTGGCCAGGTCTTCGGACGAGATATCGCGCGCCATGACCAGGGTTACGCGGCGCGGGCCTTCCATGCCCAGGATCTCGGCGACATTCTTGCTTTTCTCGGGAAGGTAGAGGCCGGCCGCATAGACCTTGATCACCAGTTTGGTGCGCATGCCGGCACCGTTCAGTTTCAAGTCTTTGCCGCCGACCTTGGCCGTGTCTTCGAACTTGACACCGTTGACGTCGATGGCGGCCATGGCCGGCAGGGAAAACGCGAGCGCCAGGGCGGCGCCAGCAGCGAGGGTTTTCAACGCTTTCATGCTGTCTCCTAGTTTATCGGTGTACATCCGGCCAATCGCTATTAAAAAAGGATGACCGTGCTAAAACTTGGATAGCAATATAGCATTGAATTCTTGTCTGAAATCAACAGTCGAAGTTTATTTCGATGCTGCGGGAGCACATTCCGGCGTGATTCGTTTGCCCGATGCCGTTTCGTTTATTTCGTCTCGCGTTCGATGGCGCTCAACACGCTGGGCGCATCGGCCGGCTTGGCCAGTTCCTCGGCTTCGCGGTCGGGCGTGTCCATCAGGTTTGGGCTCTCGCGCCGGATTTCTTCCAGCATGGCGATGATCTTGCTGGTCTTTTCGTCCGACAGCAGGCTGATTTGCAAATCGAGATGGGCATTGCGCTCGGCCAGCTTGGACATGCGGTTCTGGCGGATCAGCACAGTGGTGGAAATGATAAAGGCGTTCAGGGAGACAAAACCCTGCAGCCAATAAAAAGGCGGCTCGTCGATCTGCTCGAGATCGAACGCCGGCGCCAGGCTGTTCCAGAGCAGCCAGCAGACGATGAAGGTGACGTTAACGGCGAAATAGCTTGGGCTGCCCAGGAACAGGCTGACTTTCTCGACCACCTTTTGGGCGACGGTGACCTGCTCTTCGTTGCGCTCGCAGTATTCGGCGATCGTGCCGATGTTCTCGCTGACGCTGTGCGGCAGCGCATTGCAAGCATCGTTATCGTCCGGAGGGGCCATGCAGGAAGATTAGCATGGCAAATCGCGCTTGTCGGAATACGCACATACCGTGCGCGCCAGGCAGGAAAACGCCGGCGCGGGGCCGGCGTGATATTCAGGCGGTGTTCTTTGCGCTGGTCAAGCGTTCGTACTTGATCATCAATTCCTCGCGCGTTTCGCGCCAGGCCGGATCGAGGGGAATGCAGGCGACCGGGCACAGCGAGGCGCACTGGGGTTCGTCGAAGTGGCCGACGCACTCGGTGCACTTGTTCGGATCGATCTGGTAGAACTCTTCGCCCATCGAAATCGCGTCGTTCGGGCACTCGGGCTCGCACACGTCGCAATTGATGCAATCGTCGGTAATCAGTAAGGCCATGATACTGCTCGCTTATTGCCTGTTAAATGCCCGAATCGGTATGCGGATTCAGGCTTTCGGCAGGTTCATTGCTGCGATTTTCTTTTGCAGCCAACGGTCCACCGAAGGGAAGACGAATTTCGACACGTCGCCGCCCAGCATAGCGATCTCGCGCACGATGGTGCCGGAGATGAACTGGTACTGGTCGGACGGGGTCAGGAACAGGGTCTCGACGTCCGGGAGCAAATAGCGGTTCATGCCCGCCATCTGGAACTCGTATTCGAAGTCGGACACGGCGCGCAGGCCGCGCACGATCACGCGCGCATCGTGCTTGCGCACGAAATCCTTGAGCAGGCCGGAGAAACTCTCGACCTGCACGTTCGGATAATGGCCGAGCACCTCGTTGGCGATTTCCAGGCGTTCCTCGAGCGAGAAGAAAGGCTTCTTGTTCTTGCTGTCGGCAACACCGACCACGAGCGTATCGAACAGACCCGACGCGCGGCGGACCAAATCTTCATGGCCGCGGGTGAGCGGATCGAAGGTACCTGGATAAACGGCTACAACCATTGTGGCTCCCTGGGAGAAACACCTGTGTTTAAAGGCGCATTATGCATGAAAATCCGGCAGTTGCCCCACCCTCGGAGCCACTTTGCCCGTTAATTGAGCAAAATTAAGGGCATTATGCCTTGTTTTCGTGCAATTTCAGCAGGTGGTAGAAAACCATGCCGGCCTTGTCGGCACGGACCTGTTCCCAGGGCAGGAGCCAATCGGGCGTGTCTGCGCCCTGCGGCAGCGCGAATTCCGCTTCCACATACACCATGCCGCCCTCGTTCAGCAGATCGATACACAGCGGCAGCGCCTTGGCAATGAAGTCTTGCTGATACGGCGGATCGAGGAAGATCACGTCGAAACGCTGGCCGCGCGCAGCCATGTCGCGCGCCACCACGAAGGCGTCGCCGCGCAGCACGGAGACGTTCTGCGCCTTCAGGGTTTCCTTGTTCAGTTCGAGCTGGCGCGCGGCGGGGCCGTGGTAGTCGAGCATGACGACGGAGCGGGCGCCGCGGCTGGCGGCCTCGAAGCCGAGCGCGCCGCTGCCGGCGAACAAGTCGAGGCAGTCGACGCCCTCCCAGTCGTTTGCGACCTGGTGATTGATCCAGTTGAAGACGGTTTCGCGCACGCGGTCGGGCGTGGGGCGCAGGCCGAGGGCGTCGAGCACCGGCAGCAGGCGCCGTTTCCATTCGCCGCCGATGATGCGCACTTGCTGTGGGGCCAGGCGCGGACGCCCGTGCTGGCCCTGGGGTTTTGCTGGCTTTCTTTGCATGGCGCGCACTATACCACGCTGGTTTATCCGATTATTTCGCCTCTTTGGCCAAGGCGTTGAAATCGTCGATCCAGCCCTGCATGCGTTTTTGCGCATGCGCTTTCTGTTCCGGCGTGGCGATGCGAATTGCGCTCAAGATGTAGTTCGTGGTCGCATTCGTATAGGCGTCGTAGAAAGCCTTGCGTTCCGGCGCATCCATGCGGGTGAAGAATTCGCGGATCAGGCCATTGATCATCGTCGTTGTTTGTTCCTTGCTCGGCTTTTCCGCTTGAATTTTGCGTACCAGCGCCAGGATCTTGCGCTGGCGCAGGATGCGCTCTTCCAGCCAGATATTGTTGTCGAGCGGACGGGCATCCGACGCGCGGCGCAGCGCCGCTTCCTGCTCGCGGCTGAAGCTGCCGAACCAGAGTTTCAGTTGCTCCATCGATTTGTCAAACCGCGCTTCGTTGCGCTTTTCAACACTGCCGCTGACAAACTTGCTGCGGTATTCGCGGTTTTTCTTCTCGAAACGTTCTTCCATCTGCTTGATCTGCTCGGGCGTGAGCGAAAGCGCCAGGTCCACCATGTCCGGCACGGCGTGGTAGGCCAGGGTTTCGGTACGGCTGCGGATTTCCTTGTATGCATTCAGCAAATCGGCCTGGGTTGGATTGGCCGCCAGCTGGCGCTGGTATTTGCCGAGCAACGCCGCATAGTCTTGCAGCTGGGTTTTTCGATGCCATTGGAACAATTCTTTGATGTCCTGTTTGACGCCGTCGGACTGATCGCCCTCAAAATCGACATAGGCGTCCAGCCACCAGTACAGTAAGGTGTCGCCGTGGTTGTAACTGAAGCGGATGGTGCTGCAGGCGGCCAGTAAAGCGAGCAGCCCGATCAGGAACAATGCGCGCGTGCGCTGGAACAGGGTGTCATGCGTGCTAAACTTTTTCATCTTATTAACTCTTTTTGAAATCGGCTTATGAACGTTGTCATCCTTGCCGCCGGCATGGGAAAGCGGATGCAGTCCGCTCTGCCTAAGGTTCTGCATCCGCTGGCTGGCAAGCCGCTGTTGCAGCATGTCATCGATACGGCGCGACGCCTGTCGCCCAGTAAATTATGCGTGATCTACGGGCACGGCGGCGCAGCGGTGCCGGAGATGGTGGGCAAGCTGGCGCTGGACAGTGGCGCTGCCATCGACACCGCCTTGCAGCAGCCGCAACTGGGCACCGGCCATGCCGTGATGCAGGCTGTACCGCAGCTCGATGAAGACGCGCCGACCCTGGTGCTGTACGGCGACGTGCCGCTGACCACCGAGCAATCGCTGCGCAGCCTGGTCGACGCCGCCGGCAACGACAAGCTCGGCATCCTGACCGTCGAGCAGGCCAATCCCTTTGGCCTGGGCCGCATCGTGCGCGAGAACGGCCGCATCGTGCGCATCGTCGAAGAAAAGGATGCCAGCGAGACCGAACGTGCGATCCGCGAGATCAACAGCGGCATCATGTGCATCCCGACGCGCCACTTGAAGCGCTGGCTGGCCGCGCTGTCGAACAACAATGCACAGGGCGAGTATTACCTGACCGACATCGTGGCCCAGGCCGTGATCGAAGGCGTGGAGGTGGTGTCGGCCTCTCCAATGGCCGAATGGGAAGTGGCGGGCGTGAACAGCAAGGTGCAGCTGGCCGAACTCGAGCGCCGCCACCAGCTGAACATCGCAAACGCCCTGCTGGAAAAAGGCGTGACGCTGATGGACCCGGCCCGCATCGACGTGCGCGGCGAACTGGTGTGCGGGCGCGATGTCGTGATCGACGTCGGCTGCGTGTTCGAAGGCCGCGTGGAACTGGCCGACGGCGTGACAGTCGGCCCACACTGCGTGCTGGTGAATGCCAAAGTGGCCGCAGGCGCCAACATCAAGCCGTTCTGCCACATCGAGGATGCGCTTGTCGGCCCGAAGTCGCAGATCGGGCCGTATGCGCGCCTGCGCCCGGGCACCGAGCTCGGCGAAGACGTCCATGTGGGTAACTTCGTCGAGATCAAGAACAGCCAGGTCGCCGCGCACAGCAAGGCCAATCACCTGGCCTACGTGGGCGACGCCACGGTCGGCTCGCGCGTGAACATCGGCGCCGGCACGATTACCTGCAACTACGACGGCGCGAACAAGTTCCGTACCGTGATCGAGGACGATGCTTTTATTGGCAGCGACAGCCAGCTGGTGGCGCCGGTGACCGTTGGCAAGGGCGCCACGCTCGGCGCCGGCACCACGCTGACCAAGGATGCGCCGGCCGGCAAGCTGACCATCTCGCGTCCCAAGCAAATGACGCTCGACGGCTGGACCCGCCCAGTGAAAGCGAAGAAGTAATCCACCGCGTATTCACCGGAAATCGACAGCAAATTCACATGGGTATCCACCGGCTTATGCACGGGATACCCATACCGATTCCACATGGTCATCCACCGGTTTATCCACAGGGCGTTTAGCCGCCGTTATACGGCGATGCGAGTGTCGAACTTGCTGCGGAAGGTGGAGAAATAGGCTTTGACGTTGCGCACGTTGGCGTGGGTGGCGAACAGGCGGTGCGCCAGCGCATGGTAGGCCGGCATGTCAACCACCTGCACCACCAGCACGAAGTCAGGCCCGGGCGCCACGCGGTAGCACTGCAGCACGGCATCTTCCACCGCGGCCAGCTTCTCGAACGCTTCCATGCGTTCGGCGGCCTGGACATCGAGCGTGATCTCGACGATGGCGGTCAGGCGCGCCCCCACCTTGGCCGGGTCGACAATCGCAACTTGCCGTTCGATAACACCTGCATCGGTGAGCTGCTTGACGCGCCGCAGACAAGTGGGCGGCGACACATGCACCAATTCCGCCAGTTCGGTGTTCGTCTGCGATGCATCAGTCTGGAGTGCGTTCAGGATGCGACGATCAAGTTCATCCAAGGGCGTAGGTTCAGTCATGAAATTTAATGTAAGAATTTCGTATAAAATGAAATAATATTTCATTTCCACTAGAGCATGAAATTTTATAACGTTTTCGATTGAATTCTGAAAGCTTATTTCATTCGCATTGCCATAGGATATGCTTTATTGCTAATTTTTTACTCGAGGTCTTTCCATGTGCGGCATTGTCGGCGCGGTAGCGCAACGTAACATCACCCCTATCCTGATCGAAGGCCTGAAGCGTCTCGAATACCGCGGCTACGATTCCTGCGGCGTGGCCCTGCACGTGGATGGCCGCCTGCAGCGCTCGCGCAGCACCTCGCGCGTGGCCGACCTCGAAACGCAAATCGCGGGCACCGGCCTGCAAGGCTTTACCGGCATCGCCCACACCCGCTGGGCCACCCACGGCGCCCCGGCCTCGCACAACGCCCACCCGCACTTCTCGCCAAGCGAAGACGCCGCGCGCATCGCCCTGGTCCACAACGGCATCATCGAGAACCACGACGAGCTGCGCCGCGAACTGACGGAACTTGGTTACGTCTTCCAGAGCCAGACCGATACCGAGGTCATCGCCCACCTGGTCGACCACATGTACAACGGGGATCTGTTCGACACCGTCCAGCAGGCCGTGAAGCGCCTGCACGGCGCCTACGCGATCGCCGTGTTCTCGCGCGAAGAACCGCACCGCGTGGTGGCCGCGCGCCAGGGCTCGCCGCTGATCCTCGGCGTGGGTGAAGGCGAGAACTTCGTCGCGTCGGATGCGATGGCGCTGGCCGGCACCACCAACCAGATCATCTACCTGGAAGAAGGCGACGTGGTCGACCTGCAACTGTCGCGCTACTGGATCGTCGATGCGGAAGGCCGCCCGGTCGAGCGCGAAGTAAAAACCGTGCACGCCCACACCGGCGCGGCCGAGCTCGGTCCTTACCGCCACTACATGCAGAAGGAAATCTTCGAGCAGCCACGCGTAATCGGCGATACCCTCGAAGGCGTAACCGGCATCATGCCGGAACTCTTCGGCGACAACGCCTATAAAGTGTTCAAGGAAATCGACCGCGTGCTGATTCTGGCCTGCGGCACCAGCTATTACGCCGGCCTGACCGCGAAGTATTGGATCGAGTGCATCGCCAAGGTGCCGGTCAACGTCGAGATCGCCAGCGAATACCGTTACCGCGACAGTGTGCCGCACCCGAACACCCTGGTCGTCACCATCTCGCAGTCCGGCGAAACCGCCGACACCCTGGCCGCCCTGAAGCACGCGCGCAGCCTGGGCATGCCGCACACGCTGACCATCTGTAACGTCTCGACCAGCGCCATGGTGCGCGAATGCGAACTGGCCTACATCACCCGCGCCGGCGTGGAAGTGGGCGTTGCCTCGACCAAGGCGTTCACGACCCAGCTGGCCGCCCTGTTCCTGCTGACCCTGACCCTGGCGCAAGTGAACGGCCGCCTGACCGACGAAGAAGAAGCCGAGCACCTGAAGCAGATGCGCCACCTGCCGGTCGCCCTGTCCTCGGTGCTGGCGCTGGAGCCGCAGATCATCGCCTGGGCCGAAGAATTCGCGCGCAAGGAAAACGCCCTGTTCCTGGGCCGCGGCATGCACTACCCGATCGCCCTGGAAGGCGCGCTGAAGCTGAAGGAAATCTCGTACATCCACGCCGAGGCGTATCCGGCAGGCGAACTGAAGCACGGCCCGCTGGCATTGGTGACCGAAGAAATGCCGGTCGTGACCATTGCCCCGAACGATGCGCTGCTGGAAAAGCTGAAGTCGAACATGCAGGAAGTGCGCGCCCGCGGCGGTCAACTGTATGTGTTTGCCGACGTCGATTCACGCATCACCTCGGGCGACGGCCTGCACGTGATTCGTCTGCCCGAGCACTACGGCGAACTGTCGCCGATCCTGCACGTGGCGGCGCTGCAATTGCTGGCGTATCACACGGCGCTGGCACGCGGTACGGATGTGGACAAGCCACGGAACCTGGCCAAGTCGGTGACGGTTGAATAAGTCGGGATGTAACGGTAGATAAAATATATTTTTCTATCGTTGTTCAGAGAAAAACCCGAACAGACATGCTCGGGTTTTTTTTGCACTATTGGAGCCCGTTCGATGTTTAGTCGTTTCCATTGAAAATCTTACGAAACTTAAGGATACCTAGGCCGTTAATTTTATATTCGTTGGTTGCACTTCCGCCCATTTCTATAAAACCCGCCATCGAATCATGCACATAATTTCCAAAAAATTCTTCGACTGCTGGGTTCAGTTTTTTGGGGTTGATTGCATCTGTCAGCGTAAACAGATGCTGTGCTTGTTTTGATTCGTTTGCTTCCAGTCCGGAAGCTTTAAGCAGTTTTCGATGTTGAGCAACTGCATCGGAAAAATTGTAATTCTCGTCAGATGGCGGAATCGGATAAGTGGTCAAGTGCCGCATACGATCATTGAACGTGTCTGTGGTGATCTTGATGAACCTTTTATGGCTTGCAGTTGCACGCCGATAGAACGGCAAAGAATCGATGGAATTGCGGTACTTGTATCGATAACTCAAATAGAGACTCATGTGTTGTTGGTGTGCGTACTCGACTGGTCCCGCCATTATGTTAGCGGCTTTGAGGTAAGCGTTGAAGTCGGCAGCTGTCTTTGGCGCGACTTTCAGGTCCTCTTGAAAGTGCGTTGGTAATTGGTCCCAACTAAAGATCGGCACGCCTGCAAGCCGAGCTTCTTTATACATTTGCGCCCCGGGAATGCGGGCCATTTCATTTGTGATTTCTGGTGCAATGCCGACTGCGTTCGAAGCATAACCGCCCCCAAGGTCAGAATGAGCGCCAGGATACATTACCTCTTTAGCATTTCCAGGATAATCATTACCAATTCGCACTGAATCAAGGGGAAAGGCAGCACGCACTTCATGTCCGGCTACAAAGTGAACACACTGTTCGACAGCCGGGTGTATTTGCATATTATTATCCGCCCACGATTGGTGCCCCTCGACAATTGAATTTACAAGCGAGTTAGGAATGCCGACTGAAGCGACGGTGTCGAATATCCCCAAGAAGCTGATCCGAATAGGAATTCGTGCAAATTCCCAACCGCCGTCTACCGATTCGCATACCTCGAACAACCAGTTACAAAAAGCTCGCGCTTCAGCCGCGCCACGGGAAAAACCAAATACAGACAAGTTGATCAATTCAACGTATGGCTTTTGTCCTTTTAAATTCGATATAAGTGTTTTCTGCCAATCCTTTAACCCTAATCGTCTCATGAACCCAGGATTGGTGATCGATGCCATGTTATTTGATACACTGGCTGAAAGCTCCTCGTCTAAGAGGTCCTTTTTTAATACGTATCGTTGTATAGAGTTAAGTAGGCGTGTAAATGCCCAGATAATCCTGTTCTCCCCGTTCCAAGCAAATGGTCCACCTAGCAAGTGTCCAGAATCGCCGATTTCCGGAAATGGGGTTCCCACACCAGGAATATAGTGAGCAAAGTATCCCTTATCATTTTGGTCGGGATAAGTATTAAAAAGTTTTACAACATTGCTATGTTTACGGTCGGAAGGCTTGGGCTTTTTGTAATCAGCAGTCATGTTGTTGCCGGTTCCATCGAAAAAAATCCCAATATGCAACTGACCTGTACAGGATGGGCTAGTTTTCTCTTTTAATGTACAATTCAATGATTTTGCGCGTTGCATGACTTCCTTCGAGCTGAGTTTTCGAAGGCCAGTTTTTGGAAAAGGTTGAGGGGAAAGCGTTGCCATGTTTAATTTGGCCTTGGATATGGGTAATTGGGATGACCTTCGATTATTGAAGTAATCAGAACTTTCACCGAATCGTCTGGATAGAAATGAACTGCAAAAGTGCCGATATCTTCTGCCGTGTATTCAGGTACTTCTACGACCTGCTCTTTCCATAAATTGGGAACAAGGTCATCTTTCAGCCACCGAATAGTGACTTTCATACCCTTATGCCATTTGCGTGGTACGTTGACACAGCATACGTATTTCCCTCCGCCACCATTAGGCGAAATGCCGTGTCCGGCGTAACCGTCGACGTAAAATTCCGTTATCCAAGTGTTCGTATAGTTCAATCCTGACAATTCAACGCTAGCGCTTTTTTTTTCGTAACATGCAGTTAAAGAACACATCAGAAGTAACAGGGAGATCGAGGACTTAAAAACCATATTACCCTCTCGTACTGTGCTGTTTGTGTGAACTGATCAAGAACGTATAAGCCAAGCACTACCGGTTCAAGCACTTCGCTAGTCGTTGTGCCATTGTGGTACTACGGCCCTAGTCAACGAAATCGACCAAATCATCGATCAGGCTTCCAGCCGTCCAGTCAGTGCGTCGCAACATGTTGCTCAGGGCCGGATCTCGCAACGCTTTTCCCTCATTTAAAAGAGCGAGATAAGCAAGCGCAACGAGATCGGGAAAGGCGTGCACATTATGTTGATGTGCGAAGGAACAGGAATCGGCTACCGTGCGATAGATCGTTGCACGACTTACTTTGGGAAACGCTTCAGGATTATTCTCCGCGATGACGTCGATAACAGCATCGGGTTCGCCATGGGTTACCAAATCTGCGAACTCGGCAGGGGATAGCTGGAATCGGTTTTCCAATGGCGCGCGGTCCGAATGTAATGGAAGTGCCTGAAGGCTTCCCTCACGGTCGATCGCAATCCATTCCGATAGCAAACATGTCATCCCGCCCCAGTACGTCTGCCGCAAGACACTTGCGAGTCCCGGCAACACGCGTGTATCTGCAAAACGAAGAAGAAATTCCTGACCATCGTCCGTCACGGCATTGAGGAATGATCGGAAGTTCTCGTTGACAGAGGATGCTGATGCGGACGTGCCGATGATGCTCAGCATTGGCCGTTCCTTTTTGTGCCGAACCAAGGTAGTCAGTTCAAGGCGGAGCCGTTCTGTGTCATGTGGGGTTAGCACAATCAGGAAGGGCGAGGCGGAAAGCAGGTCCGACATTCCCTCACAGTCATACATAGCATGACGTTCATTAGGTAGGGAAACGCCGGTACGACCATGATCGAATGCACTGTCGATCAAAGCTAGCCAATTTAGTTCAGGCTGGGCAATAATTTTTTCGATTAGCGCCGTACAGACAGCCGTGGTGTTGGAAGCATCACATGCAAAGTACATTCGTTTACCTCACTTGAGCGACAAGGCGCTGCCTGCTTTTAGCGCTTTCAACAAGCATTCAATGCAGGCATCCCGTGGCAGGCGTGGAAGGGGATAGTCCAGTTTCTCCGGGGCGGTGAAGCTCTTCTTCCCTGCATGTATTTTGATTTTCCCTGGACACTGGACGGTGATATTCCCGCCTTCAATCGTGATGTTGGCACCACCTGCAGTGGACAGGCTGAGGCTTTTCGCGGCAGCCCAATCGATATGCGCATTGGCGCTGATCACGTTGACTTCATCACGTGCCTGGACTGTTAGGCTGTCGCGCAATGCCTGGAATTCGTTTGCATCTTTTGCGGCGATTAATTGCAAGCCGATGTTGTCTGTTCCCGCCTTCACGACACCGCCCAGAACGCCAATGGCTTGACCGGTATGAACGCGCATCTGCCCGCCCGTGACGAATTGCGTGTCTTGGCCGCTCATGATCGTGACGGTTTCTCCATTGGCCAATTGCATGCTTTGTCCGGCACTTGCTCCAAAGCCCGCCTGCGCGGAGACCGCGATGATTGCATCGCTGGTGTGCGGCAGCTTGTCTTCAGCGGAACCCGTAAGCTTCTCTTCCGTATCGGCTTTCGCAGACTCAAGATTTTGGTTGCTGACTATTCCCGAAACGGCAGTCAACAATGCCTGGAGAGGAGGTGCTGTCGCGTTCAAAACACTTGCACCTGGCGCGAGTGTGCCGACGTGGGTAGCAAGAGCAACCGTTTGGTGTGTGGCAGCGGCATTGCTGAGTGCCTCACCCAGCTTGACGGCTTGCCTCATCATCGCTACGCCCCCTGCATTCTCGCCTGCGGGATCACGGTAGCTTGCGTTGTGGTGAATCTGGTAACTTGTAATGAGCAACCCCGCGCCGGCTCGAATGGCACCATAGGCATCGGTACGTAATTCGGCACCTGTGCCACGAAAACTCCCCCGATAATTATCAGCGGTGTGTATCAGATGGCCCAGGTTGAGTTCACTGGAAGCATGCGTACTCTTGAGTTGAATACGTCCCTGCCCATCGGTGTCATCGAATAGAAGCTGGTTGTATCCTGCGCCGCCAAATTCCTTGCTTCTTATCCCCCATTGCGCCGCGCCGTTACAGTGTCCCGCGCTGTCTCTCGACGCGCCGTGCCACACGGGGCTCTTGCCGCCTGTGAGGTTGCCTTGTCCCGAAGGTACGTGGTCATGCGCCATGGCGAAGGGCGATGTACTGTTCTCATCTGGATAGCGGCCGCCTGGCGTCGGGACAATGCCGCCTTCGCCGCGCCCGTTATACAAGGCGCCGACAATAATTGGACGGTCGATATCCCCTTCAAGGAACTTCACCAACACTTCCGTCCCTATGCGCGGCAGGAATTGGAATCCCATGCCACCACCGGCAGATCGTTGCGCTACTCGTACCCAACAGCTGGCAGTGGTTTCCTGCCAATGGAAACGAATTCGAACACGGCCAAGCCGGTCGCAATACAGTTCGTCTGCGCCGTTCGGATAGTCGCTGCCGTCGCGACCGACCACGATGGCGGTTTGTGAACCGGGTGCGGTTGGACGTACCCTGCTCCGGCCATCGGTACCTGCCAGCTCAGGACGCCAGACGACGTCGGCCTTGATCGCTTCAAAACAGTTCGCATAGCCGGTTTTTTTCGCCTGCTCGGCTGCCAGCGAAAAATCCGCCGGCATGTTTTTGTGAACGATTTGTTGCAGTAATTCCGGGATGGTACCGAACAGTTCCGCCAGCGCGTGCTGTGCGGGAGGCGGCAAATTATTTACTCCGACGCTGACGACACGAAGTACCGTGAACATGGGCGCATTGCCAAGTTGTTTCAATGGCATACCGAGAATCCTGAGACGCGTCCCGGCTCGCAGCGTACGCAATGTCGAATTGCCGCTCCACATCTGACAGCGGGCTTCACGCCCGTCCATCTGCAGGTTTGTGTAGCGCCGCGCTTGATCGGCAGTGGCAAAGAGAGACTGACCTGGCGAGTCGAACAGCTCGAGAGGAGGCAGCTTGTTATTGTTTCGCAGGAGAGACGGCGAGCTAGCGGCTTTGATCATCTTCGAGTTGTAGTCATAACTGAGCACTGTGGACAACGATGCGCCCAAACGATGCTGTACCCGCATCGACTGTACGGTGTCGTGATCCAAACAGGCGTGGGCACTGTGAAAGCGGACACCACCGCCAGCTTCGCTGCTGAGATCTTCCGGAATTGCAGTCTGGCGGGTGCTGTCCGCAAACAGCACAGCAGTCAGGCCCTCCTTGCTTTGTTCAAATCTCCAACAAACACCTTCCTCGGTCAACAGCCTCCGTACGAAATCCAAATCGGACTCACGGTACTGGCAGCAATAGTTACGGGGCATTGCATCCTTCATAAAGGACTGCACCTCGCTACTCCATCTCCATTGTGCAAGCGGCAAGTAGGATTTAAAAACCGAATCGACGATGTCGATAACAGTCGCGTCTTGCCATACCCGACAATTACGCACTTGGCTTAAACGCCATAGCCAAGGAGACAAGCGCAAGCGATAGCGCGTAAATCCACCATCGCTGCCCAGCATTGCAATCTCGGTAATGTCGCCTGAAAAACGGGTACGACTGCCATTGGTCAGGCTTACTTCCAGTGCAGCATGTCGGCCAAGAAGTGGCTCAAGTGGCATATGGGCATTGGTCGATACTACAATTACATCGCGATCCCCGATCCCATGTACCTCTTCATCGGATATGAAAGCTTCAACTAACAAGCCGTCCGCGATCTTGGATGTATCACGATCGAGGCTCAGTGCGTACAGTCGAGTTGCACTCGAGAATTGGGCTATTGCAGTAGTGATTTGTGCAGCCAGGTCCATGGTCACCGTACCATTGCTGTGGTTGACTAAAGGGAAGAAATTTCTTACAGATAGGGCACCGCTGCCAAGCTTGTAGTGCTGATTAGGTTAGAGCTTGCTCATTCAGAATTGTTGTGAAAAATCAAGCAAGGCACCGAAGATCGAGGCGGCGCGCGAACAATACGACCGCGCGTTTACCAAACTGAACACCCTGCCGCTCGATGCGTAAGAGGTGGTCGAGGTGATGGGGCATATCGAGGCCTCGTCGGCACGCATCGTCGAGATCATCGACGTCATCGACGGGATTGCCTTCCAGACGGATATCCTGGCGCTGAATGCGGCGGTGGAAGCGGCGCGTGCCGGCGAGCAGGGCCGCGGGTTTGCCGTGGTGGCCAGCGAGGTGCGTACCCTGGCCCAGCGCTCGGCCACGGCCTCGCGTTAAATCAAGGTCTTGATCAACGATTCGATGGCCCAGGTGAACCAGGGCGCCAGCCTGGCGCGCGAGGCTGGCGACACGGAGCAGGACATCGTCGGCGGCATTGCCAAGGTGTCGGATATTTTGGCCGACATTGCCGCTGCCGGCAGCGAGCAATCGGCCGGCATCGAGCAGACCCACCAGGCAGTCAACGAAATGGACCAGATTACCCAGCACAATGCGGCCCTGGTCGAGGAAATTGCTGCGACGGCGGAGCCGTTGCAGGACCAGGCCAGCGCGCTCGAGCAGGTCGTGCAGTGCTTCCGTCTCAAGGGTGAGCATGGCAGTGCTGGATACACCGCCGCAAGTGCGCTCGAGCAGTAGGGCCTGCCCCGTCTGTCCACCGCCCTGGCCTGAACCGGCTTTCGCTCGACAGGCGTACGAGGCGGTGGCGCGCCAGCTGGTTCAGCCGATCAATCGATCCGCCGAACCAGCGAACGGGCTACCTGCTTAGCGCGAGTCGGCGCCACCCGCGCCGCCTTCGTCTTTCTCCGCCAGTTTCTCGACTTCATTTCCGTCCGAAATACCGGTGACCCGGCCCTGCTGGCCGGCGCCGTCCGGGCTACCCATCGAGGTACCCGGGTTGCCGCCGGCAGCGGCGGCGCCCATGCCGGACTGGCGGTTGCCGTTGCCGCGTGCCGCACCGACAGTGCCGCCGGCAATCGGACCGCTAGCGCTGCCGTGACTGCTTTGCGGCGCGCCCGGCGGATTCACATTGCTCTCGGGCGAGGCGCTCGGAAAGCCGCCCTGGCGCGCCGAGCCGGCGCCTTGCTGCTGGTTGCCCGCTTCGTTCGCGGAAACCGGCGCCGACAGGGTATCGGCGCGGCTGCGCATGCTGCTGCCCTTGTCTTGCGTGTCCTGGCGATCCTGGCGATTGCCGCGTCCATTCTCGTTGTTACCTGCCATCATGTTCTCCCAGCTCGAATGCAGAAAACCCGATGGTAGTCCGATGACCGGCAGAGCCAATCGGCGCGCGACTTGAGACGGTGTAGGACGCTTCGGACGAGGCCTGCCGTGAACGGTTTCAGATGAGGTCGGACGCCGGTGGACGCAGCAGGAATGCATGGCACCCCTGCGCACCTTCGTTACCGATGCACAGCACGGGCGCAGCGCGCACCAGCGCCCCGTGCTGCGCCAGCGCCAGCGCCGTCACAAAAGGCACGTCGCCACAGGCGCCGCTGGCGCTGCCCACACAGAACACGTCTTCGCTTTCGTCGAGCTGGGACATGGCGCTGGAGACCATGCCCATCAGCTCCAGGGTGCGCCCCTGGCGCTGCCCGCTGTCGGCCACCACCATGGCGATGTCGGCCAGCCCGGTCTCGCCACCACGGCCGGCACGCTGCACCAATTCACCCAGCAGGGCCGGGTTTGCACGTTGCCGTGCCGGCGTTGCCGTCTCGCGTTGGGCTTCCTCGGCCGGATCGAGCAGGGCAAACAAGGTGCCTGCGATCGATTGCGCCAGCTGCGCGTCGGTCAGCAACAGGCCTGCCGCGCCCTCGCCCGGAACCAGACCTTGCGGCCGGCCTGAGGTGAACAGGATACCCTTGCCGGCCCATTCGTCGACAATGTCTTGCCCGATATGCGAACCGCAGGCCATCACCAGCGCCACGACAGGGGCCGTCTCCTTTGCCGCTTCGCGTGCCAGCTGGGTGCAGGATGCCGTTGCCGAAGCGGAGGTACTGTCCGCTTCCGGCAGCACGACCTGCGCCGCGGGCCAGCCGAAGCTCGCGGCCAGATGCTTGAACCACAGGCCGGCGCCACGCCGCTGTTCCTGCGTCCAGTCCGCCGGCAGCGAGGGGAGCAGGCGCAACACGGGCGGCTTGTCCTCGGCCGGCAGCAAATCGCCGGCGCGGCTGGCCAGCTCGGCCACGACCGCGCTGCCCAGGGTCAGGGCGCGCCACTGCACGTCACCGAAGCGCAGGTCCGGCATGCCGTTCTGCACCAGCCATTCGCCCATTTCTTCCTGGAAGGCCTCGTCCTGGGCTTCTTCGCAGCGCGCCGCCGCCACTGGAAAGCCGTCGTCGTCGACCAGTTCGGCATCCAGGTCGGGGCGCAAGGTGTTGCCGGCGATGGCGCCCGCCAGTTCCTCGGCCGACGCGCCATACGGCGAACGCACTGCGCTCGAAACGATGGCCAGCGCCGGCAGGGCAGCAGCGGGCGCCGGTGCGGTAACGGCAGCCGGCGTCAAGGCAGCCGGCGCCGCTGCCGCGCGTCTGGCCAGCAGCTTGCCGCCGAACCACATCGACCCCACCAGCGCCAGCGGCAAGGCCAGCAGCACCAGCGTCAGCTCGGCGGTGCCGGGCGTGCTGGCCGCGCCGCGCCAGTACCAGATGGCGCCACTCCAGCAGGCGGCAAACACGCCGGCGGCCAGCAGGCCGCCCTTCAGCGGGCCGGGCAAGGCGCCCGGCGAAGCAATCGCAGTTGTCATGGGAATCGGTTCAGATGTTGTCGATCGTGGCCTGCTGGCCGGCGATCAGGGTGGCGCCGCAGGCGGTCTTGTCGCCGTTGCGTGCGGCTGGCTTGCCGTCGACGATCAGGGTGCTGTCGCCGCTGACGATCGTGTTCGGCCCGTGCTTCGGGCAGGTCGCCTTGTCGCCGACGCGGGCGATGCCCTTGCCGCCAGAATCGCTGTTGGGCGAGGCTTCGATGACGGCGCCGCCGTGCGAGGTCTTGTCGCCGAGAACAATGAGGGGTCCGGACATGCCTGTTTCCTCCTCAGGACGCCACGGCCAGCAGTTCCAGCCGCAGTTCCTTCATCCCGGCCGGCACGTAGAGCGAGATCGACTGCGCCTTGAGCATGCGCTCGTACATCTGCCCTTTCGCTTCCAGCAGGAAGTAGCAGGTATCGGGCCGCACCGGCACCGCCGCTGGTAGTTGCGGCGTGTACTGCAGGCGCACGCCGGGCAGGGCCGAGAGCACGAATTTCTCCACGTCGTCCGGGGCGCCGACCTTGAAGCGCAGCGGCACCATGTCGACCAGCTCGATGGCGGGAACGTCGGCGCCAACCGCGATGTAGAAGGTGGTTTTCTCGTCGATCTTGCCCGAATCGAGCATGCCGATGTGGTAGCAGGGCCGGCTTTCGTTGAGGGTGATCGCGAAGTATTTCGACGAGATCACGGTGTCGAGCAGCTCGCGGATGATCTGGTGCAGCTTGGTGAAGCCGGGCCCGGGGTCGCTGTGCTGGTAGGGCGGCAGGTCGGACAGGGTCCAGCTTTTCGAGAAGGTCATCAGGCGCCCGGCCACGCCCAGCAATTGTTCGTACAGGCGCTCGGGATGCAGGGTCGGATGGTGGAAGTGGTGCGTCAGTTCGGCATACGCCGCGCTGGCCGTGTGCAGGAGCCAGAACGAACTCATGTCGCCGGAGCGGAATTCGATCACGTTCTTGCTCGGCTCGCGATGGTGGCCATACAGCGCGCTGACCTTGGCCTGGAGGGCGTCGAGCAGGCGCCGCAACTGCTGGAACAGCGGTGGCGCGGCAGTAACCGTCAGGCTGGGCGGGACAAACGACGGGTCGAGCTCGAAGCCGCCCGTACTCACGCGGCGCAGGCGCAGCAGCGGAAAGTGGACATAGGCGTCGCGCGGATCGGCGTCCGAGATCAGGCGCACCGATTTTTTCAGGTAGGCCAGCTGCACCGGGGCGGCGCCCGTGTACAGATCCGGTGTGTCCTGGTTGGCCTGCACGAAGCGCGCCGTGTTCGAGGCCTGCCCCGGCTGGGCGAAATTGCCGTTGAAGGGTTTCAGGCCGGGCAGCGCCACGTAATACGTCACGCTCCCCTGCGCTTGCTGCAGGGCGCCCAGGTCGATCGCGTCGGGTAACTCGTCGGCGCCGGGGGCATCGACCAGTTCGCCATCCTGGAAGCGCACGGCGAGGTCGACGATGCGCAGCACATTGCTGGCCAGGGCCTCGCGGTCGATCTGCAGGCGCTCCACGCCCCAGGCGTAGGGATGGAGCGCCTTGATGCCCTTGTTCAGGCAATGTTCGTGGTATGCGTCCTGACGCTGGAAATGTTGTGGACGTAACAGGAGGCCTTCGCCCCAGAGTACTTTGCTGCTCATGTTTCTGGCATCCCTCAAGTATTTGTTGATGTGGGCCGAACTTTCCTCAAAGGACAATAACAAGACCAAAAGTTGCGCATGTGAAGTTGCTCAAACGTTGGCGCTGGACGGCGTGGCAACATGCGGTTTGCTCCGCATCGACCACCAGCACGAAGGACGCCAATGAAAGGTTTTACGCCTGGACTATTCGACCGCCTGCTGGGCGTGCCGCTGCGTGGCAACACCCCGCGCGCCCTGCTCGAAGACATGAAAGACATGGTGGCGCGCGACCTCGAAGCCTTGCTGAACACGCGCTCGGTGTTGCCCGACGAAATGCTGGAACCGTATCCGGAGTGCGCCAATTCGCTCGTCAGCTATGGGCTGATCGATTTTGCGGACCTGTCGCTGTCGAGCCCGACCGACCGCGCCCACATCTGCGCCTGCATTGAAAGCGTCATTGCCCGCCACGAGCCGCGCCTGAAGAACGTCAAGGCCTCGCTCGAATTGCGCGACGACACGGTGAACCGCCTGAACTTCTCGATCACCGCCCTGCTCGTGATCAGCACCTCGCAGGAATCGGTGAACTTCGACGCAGTGCTGCAACCATCAACGCTGAGCTACAGCATCAGCAAGGCAGGCCGTACCGCGCCTGCGGGAGCCTGATTTGGAACAATTACTGCCGTATTACGAAAGCGAGCTGGGCTACCTGCGCCGCAACTTTCGCGAATTCGCCGAGCGCTACCCGAAGATCGCCGGGCGCCTGTTGATTAGCGGTGAAGTGTGCGAAGACCCGCATACCGAGCGCATGATCGAATCGTTTGCCCTGCTCAATGCCCGCATTGCCAAGCGCCTCGACGACGATTACCCGGAATTCACCGAAGCCCTGTTCGACGTGTTGTATCCGCACTACCTGCGGCCCTTTCCGTCCTGCTCGATCGCCCACCTGGACGCCAGCGCGACGCAAGGCATGGGCACGGTCCCGCGCGGCACCCAGCTGGCCACGCGCCAGGTGCGCGGCGGCTCCTGCACCTTCCGCACGGTGTATCCGGTCACCGTGGCGCCGCTGGCGTTCAGCA
This sequence comes from Massilia sp. BAP21, assembly GCF_057801335.1. Classification (NCBI taxonomy): domain Bacteria; kingdom Pseudomonadati; phylum Pseudomonadota; class Betaproteobacteria; order Burkholderiales; family Oxalobacteraceae; genus Massilia; species Massilia sp. BAP21. Next base: position 1,964,806 of record NZ_CM173596.1, on the reverse strand, counting down.
CCGCCCGCTTCGACGCCATCATCAGCCCGCCGGAAGCGGTGCGCCTGCCCGCCGGCGCGGGCGCCTGCATCCACCTCGGCCTGTCCGGCGCCTTCGAGCAGATCCGGACCGGCCAGCTGGTGCTGCCCACCCTGCGCGTGTTCATCGACGGCGAGCCGTCGTTCTGCGCAGCCCTGCGCGATGCGCTGTTCATGCGCGGCGCTGCCGCCTGGCTGGAGACCGACAACAACGGACGCTGGATTCCCCTGCCCGTCATGCCGGTCCAGCCCGCCGGCTTCGGGGAAGAAGACGCCCTGATCGATTTTCCGGCGCGCTCGCATGTGGCGTACCGCCTGCTCACCGAGTACTTCTGCTTCCCGGAAAAGTTCAACTTCTTCGATATCGACCTGGCCGCGCTGGCGCCGCTGTTGCCCGTGGGCTGCAGGACGCTGACCCTGCACCTGGGTTTGCAGGGCATCCGCCCCGACTCGAATACCGCGCGCATGCTCGGCACCTTGAGCACAAACAATGTCCTGCTCGGCTGCACGCCGGTGATCAATCTGTTCCGCCAGCGCGGCGAGCCGATCCGCCTGACCCATGCCACGGCCAGTTATCCGGTACTGGGCGACGCCCGCCGCGCCTTCGCTTTCGAGGTGTATTCCGTCGATTCAGTGAACCTGGTGCGCCAGACGCCGCAGGGCGAAGCGATCGTCGAGTTCCGTCCGTTTTATTCGCTCAAGCATGCGCAAACGCCGGAGCAGCATGGCCATTACTGGGCGATGCGGCGCGATGAGGAGTTAGCCGATAAAAGCCCGGGTTTCGAATCGCAGATCACGATCGTCGACATCGACTTCGACCCGGCCGCGGTCGAGACCGAAACGCTGAACCTGGAACTGACCTGCAGCAACCGCGACCTGCCCTCGCTGCTCGGCTACGGCCAGCCCGGCGGCGATTTGTTCTTCGAGGGTGGCGCCGGCACGCGCGGCATCGCCCTCCTGCGCAAGCCAACACCCTCCTGGCGCTTTGCGCGCGGACGCAGCGCCCACTGGCGCCTGATTTCCCATTTGTCGCTGAACCATCTGTCGCTGGCCGATGGCGGCATCGACGCCTTCCGCGAAATGCTGGCGCTGTACGACCTGCCGCGCTCGCCGTCGTCGCAGCGCCAGATCGGCGGCATTGCCGACATCGTGCAGCAGCCGGCCACGGCCTGGCTGTCCGGCAATCCGTTTACCTGCCTGGTGCGTGGCGTGGAAGTGCGCCTGAGCATCGATGAAGAAGCCTTTGTCGGCAGCGGCATCCACGCCTTTGCCCACATCGTCGAACGCTTCCTCTCGCTGTATGTGCATGCCAACAGCTTCACCCAGCTGGTGGTGGTTTCCAACAAAAACGGCCAGGAGCTGCTCAGATGTTTGCCAAGAAGCGGCGATTCGAGCCTGCTGTAATCGAAAAACTGTTCCGCGAACCCTACCGCTTCGAGTATTTCCAGGCGGTGCGGGTGCTGGAGCTCTGGCTCAAGCGCAACGGCATGCCGCGGCAAGGCATGGTGGCCAATTTCCTGCGCTTCCAGAACTCGACCTCGCTGCGCTTTCCGGCCAGCCAGATCGAGGCCATCGCCACCGAACCGCGCGATATCGCACGCGATGCCGCTTCGCTCGGCACGGCCCTGCAAGACGCCACGCTGAAATACGTGCGCATCACGCCGGCCTTCATGGGCCTGCTCGGCGGCACCGGCGTGCTGCCGGTCCATTACACCGAGCGCATCGCCGAGCACTTGTTCAATGAAAAGGACGAGGGCGCACGCGCCTTCCTCGACACCTTTTCGAACCGTTCGCTGGCGCTGTTCTATGAAGCCTGGCGCAAGTACCGGCTGGCGCTGAAATACCAGGTCGATGGCCAGGACCATTTCCTGCCGCTGCTGCTGTCCCTGGCGGGCCTGGGCAACAACGCGCTGCGCCAGCGCCTGTCGCGCCGCCAGGATGGCGCCGTGCTCGACGAATCGATCGGCTACTTTGCGGCGTCGATCCGGCACCGGCCGAGTTCGGCGGTGCAGCTGGCGCGGGTGCTGGGCGAGTATTTCGGGCATCCGGTGCAAGCCCAGCAATTCGTCGGCCGCTGGTACGAGGTGCCGCTGCCCCAGCAAACCGTGCTCGGCGGCGAGATCGGCGTGCTGGGCAAGGATGCGATCGCCGGCGGCCGCGTCTGGCAACGCGATTTGCGCCTGCGCCTGGTCGTCGGACCGCTCGACCATGCCGGCTTCATGGCTTTCCTGCCGGGCGGGCTGGCGGCACGCGCCCTGAAAAGCCTGCTGACCATGTTCACCGGGCTGGCGCTCGAATACGAAGTCGAACTGGTGCTGCGCGCTGCCGATGTGCGGCCGGTCACGATTGCACAGGCGAGCAATGTTGGTCGTCTCGGCTGGGATGCCTACCTGGTCGAAGGGCCGCAAACGCAGAACCGCAGGGACGTGCATTATGACCTGCTGGGCGGCTGATATCCCCTTCAAATACCGTTAATCAGTAAATCCGGCAGCACTTTTCAACCCCTGGATTGAACTGAAACCAAGAGTTAACCACGCCGCATGGAGATATCAGAATGGATGATAATTGCTGAATGAGTATGTCGGTCGAAACGGGGTGGGGATAACTCGACAGTTTTACACAACGCCGCCGTTCACCCGCAGCGTTTGGCCGTTTACCCATTCGCCTTCCGGACCCACCAAAAACGCCACCGTATTCGCGATGTCTTCCGGCGTGCCGAGGCGTTCCAGCGGTGCGGCTTTCGCCAGGCGCTCGACCAGTTCGGGCGGTTTCCCGTCCAGGAACAGTTCGGTCGCAGTCGGCCCCGGCGCCACGCACATCACCGAGATGCCCCTGCCGCGCATTTCCTTGGCAAAGATATTGGTGAAGGTCTCGACCGCCGCTTTCGCGCCCGCATACACGGCGTAGCCCGGCATGGCCAGGCCGATGGCGCTGGTCGAGCAGTTGACGATGCGTCCGCCCTGGCGCAAGCGCGTGGCGGCCAGGCGCAGCATATGGAAGGTGCCGCGCGTGTTGATGGCGAAGATGCGCTCGTACAGGGCGTCGTCGGTGTCGGCCAGCATCGTGGTGCCGGGCTGGATCACGCCAGCGTTGTTGATGACGATGTCGATGGGGCCGAAGGCGGCTTCGGCCTGCTTGAACAGGCGGGTGCAGTCGGCGGCCTGGGAGACGTCGGCCTGGAGGGCGATGGCGCGGCCGCCGTTTGCCGTGATCTCGGCGACGACAGCATCGGCGTCCTGCGAGCGGCTGGCGTAGTTGACGGCGACCGCGTAACCGTCGTGGGCCAGGCGCAGGGCGATGGCGCGGCCGATGCCGCGCGAGGCACCGGTGACGATGGCGGTTTTCCCGGTTGGTGGGTTTTGCATGCTTGGTTTCCTCCTTTCGGGGACGTGGCGCTGTTGCGTGTTGCGTTCGTGGTGTGCGTGATCCGCGTGGGCACGGCGTGCCCACCGTACGGGACACGCTGCGTATCCGGGTTTCGTATGAACTCGCCGATAGCGGTGACCGTAGGGTGGGCCGGGCCACGCTGGGCTCTTGAGCCCACGCGGATTCAACATACCAACAACGCCACAGGCAACAGCCCCATTACCGCCCGCACACCGCGGATTTCGCACACCACGAACGGCATACGCAACAGCGCCTATCCCATGCGTGCCGCCCTTACATCACGGCCCGCCCATCAACACCTTGTCCGGCGTGATCGGCGTACTGCGAATCCGCTTGCCGGTCGCGTGGAAGATGGCATTGCTGACCGCCGCCGACACGCTCACCAGCCCGATCTCGCCCACGCCCTTGGCGCCCAGGCGGCTGACGATACGGTCGTCTTCTTCCACGAAAATCACGTCAATGTCGTGGATATCCGCGTTCACCGCCACGTGGTACTCCGACAAATTGTGGTTCATGAAGCGCCCGAAGCGGTGGTCGGTATGGCTTTCTTCGTGCAGCGCCTGGCTGATGCCCCACACCACGCCGCCGACGATCTGGCTGCTCGCCGTCTTGGTGTTCATGATGCGTCCCGCCGCGATCGCGCTGACCACGCGCGTGATGCGCACGATGCCGAGCTCCTCGTCCACGCGCGCCTCGACGAACACCGCCGAGTGAACCAGGCGCCGGTACTTGCGCTGCTTGAGCATGTTTGGCAGCATCAGGTACTTTTCCTCGAGCCGGTCGCGGCCGGTGGCGCCGACGATCGAGGCCAGCGAAATCCAGGTGCGCGGGTCCTTTTTCAGGCGCATGGCGCCGTCGACGAATTCCACGTCCTTCAAACGCTTATCGCGGAACGGCGAATCGGCCGCCGATTGCGCATAGCGCAGCAGGGTCAGGCGCAGCTTGTCGCACACGCCCGCCACCGCCGAACCGACGGTCGCCACGTGCGAGGAACCGCCTTCGATCGGCGCCACCGGCAGGGTCGAGTCGCCCAGCTGGAAGGTCACGCGTTCCAGCGGCAGGCCCATCGCTTCGGCGGCAATCGTCGCCATCACGGTATAGGTGCCGGTGCCGATGTCCGTGGCCGCACTCGACACCACCAGGCGCCCGTCGGCATGCATCACGGCGCTGGCGCGCGCGAACATCTGCATCGCATCCCAGACGCCGGTGGCCATGCCCCAGCCGATTAGTTCCGACCCTTCTCGCATCGAGCGCGGCTCCAATGGGCGCTTGTCCCAGCCGAACTTGGCGGCGCCCTGCTCGTAGCAGGCGCGCAGCTCCTTGCTGGAGAAGGGCTTGTCCTCGATCGGTGCGCGCTCGGCATAGTTCTTCAGGCGCAGCGCCAGCGGGTCCATCTTGAGTTTATAGGCCAGTTCGTCCATCGCCACTTCGAGCGCGTGGGTGCCGTGCGCCGCGCCGGGGGCGCGCATGTCGATCGGCGTGTACTGGTCGACGCTGACCAGCTTGTAGCCCAATTTGATGTTGTCGCAGGCGTAGAGCAGGCCGGACCAGTTGACCACGACCTCGACGTAATCCTCGATCTGCGAGGTCTCGGCAATCGCCTCGTGCATGATCGAGCGCAGCGTGCCGTCCTGCTCGGCGGCGAGCTTCACGTACTGCACGGTTTCGGGACGGTGGCCGAAGCTGAACATCTGCTGGCGCGTGAGCATCACGCGCACCGAGCGTTTCATCTTCAGCGAGGCCATCACGGCCAGGGTCAGCTGGTACTGCGGGCGCAGGCCGGAACCGAAGGCGCCGCCGACATACGGGTTGCGCACCGTGACCTTGTTCTTCGACAGCCCGAACACGTGCGACACGTACCAGCGGCTGTTCTGCGAGCTTTGCGTCTTGTCGTAGATGGTCAAGTGGCCGTCTTCGCCGCGGATCACGGTGGAGGCGAACAGCTCCAATGGATTGTGGTGCTCGACGCCATGGTGGAACTCGGATTCGATGCGCACCGGCGCGGCCTGCCAGGCCTTTTCGGCATCGCCCTTTTCCGGCGGCGGCGGCTCGTAGCCGGCCTTCAGCGGACGCGGTTTATAGGCCTTGTCCAGGTTCGCGGTCAGGCGCGTGTCGTGCGCTTCCTCGTGGTAGTGGATGCGCACCAGGGCGGCGCCGCGCCGTGCGGCCTCGAAGGTCTCGGCCAGCACCAGCGCCACCGGCTGGCCGCTGTAGATCACCCCGTCGTCGTAGAACGGACGGAACGGCGAGCCGGCCGGCGCCGTCATGTCCTTGTAGCTGATATCGAAGGAGCGCACTTTCGGGCGGTTCAGGTGGCTCATCACCTCGACCACGCCTTCCAGGGCCAGGGCCTCGGTGGCGTCGATGGTGACGATGCGGCCCTTGGCCACGGTGCTGCTCACGACCACGCCATACAGCATGTCGGGGGCAAAGTGTTCGGCGGCGTACCTGGCGTCGCCGGTAACCTTGGCACGGCCGTCGACGCGCGAGACGGCGGTGCCGGTGCGCACCTGGCCGGTGCCTGGTTCGGCGACGGGCGCGCGTAGATCGTGGATCAAATCAGTCATTGCGCTCTCCGGTATTGGTGACGGTGCCTTCCACCGCCGTTTTCAGTGCGCGCACGATGGCGTTGCGCGCCAGACGGACCTTGAAGTCGTTATGGCCGTGGCCCATGGCGCCTTCAAGCAGCTTGTCGGCCACCTGGCCGAACAGCGCTGGATCGGGCTGCTTACCTTCCAGCAGCTGCTCGGCCTCTGGCCTGCGCCACGGCTTGTGGGCCACACCGCCAAGAGCGATGCGCGCGCTCCTGATTGCGCCATCGGGACCGATGTCGAGAGCTGCCGCCACCGACACCAGGGCAAACGCATACGACAGGCGCTCGCGGATCTTCAGGTAGGCCGAGTGGGCGGCGTAGCGGCTGGCGTCGGGCAGCGAGATGCCGGTGATCAGTTCGTCCGCTTCGAGCACGGTGTCGTACTGCGGCGCGTCGTCGGGCAGGCGGTGGAATTCGGCGAAGGGGATGTCTCGCTTGCCGCGTGCCGACTCCACGTGCACCGTCGCTTCCAGCGCTGCCAGGGCCACGCACATGTCCGACGGATGGGTGGCGATGCAGTGCGGGCTGGTGCCGAGGATGGCGTGCTGGCGGTTCACGCCTTCCAGGGCCGCGCAGCCGGTGTTCGGCTCGCGCTTGTTGCAGGGCGTGCCGACGTCATAGAAGTAGTAGCAGCGGGTACGCTGCAGCAGGTTGCCGCCGTTGCTGGCCATGTTGCGCAGCTGGGGAGAAGCGCCGGCCAGGATCGCGGCCGTGAGCAGTGGGTAGCGCTCGCGCACCAGCGGGTGGTAGGCGGTATCGGCATTGCGCGCGGTGGCGCCGAGCAGCAGGCCGCCGTCCTTTTCCTCGATTTGATCGAGCGGCAGGCGGTTGATGTCGACCAGGCGGCCGGACAACATGACGCCTTCCTTCATCAGGTCGAGCAGATTGGTGCCGCCGGCGATGAAGCGCACGGCTTCGCCGGCGAAGCTGGCGTTGCCGGCCACCTCGCCGATGGCCTTGGTGGCGTTGTCCGCCTGGGTAAAGGTGAACGGGTTCATGCCGGCACCGTCCCCGGCACCACTGGGTGTACCGCGTTGTCCATATCGTCGATGCCGGCGGCCTTGCAGACCGCCATGCGGATCTGCGGGTAGGCGCCGCAGCGGCAGACGTTGCCGCTCATGAGTTCGCGCACGTCGGCGGCGGTTTTCGCCTGCCCTTCCTTTATCAGCCCGATCGCCGAGCAGATCTGCCCCGGCGTACAGTAGCCGCACTGGAAGGCGTCGTTGTCGACGAAAGCCTGCTGCACCGGATGCAGCTTGCCGTCTTCGGCCAGGCCTTCGATGGTGGTGATCTCGCGGCCGTTCTGCATCACGGCCAGGGTCATGCAGGAATTGATGCGGCGGCCGTCGACCAGCACGGTGCAGGCGCCGCACTGGCCGTGGTCGCAGCCCTTCTTGGAACCGGTGAGTTGGAGGCGCTCGCGCAACACGTCGAGCAGCGTGACCCAGGCTTCCAGTTCCAGCTGGTGTTCGCGGCCGTTGATGCGCAGGGTGAGCGGATGGCGCTCGGGAGCTGGCATGGTGAATCCTTTCTGGATGATGGCAAAAAGCCGCGGCCGCGCCGGTACAGGCTCCGGGCGACAGGCAGCCATGGGGATACGTGATGCATCCCGATGTGGTCATCTTAGTATTATCTTTTGTGTAATTGGCGCACGTTAGCCGGCCTCACCGGCCCTGCTTGCGCCCTGTTACGGCAACTCAGGACAAGTAACTTGCCAGGTCGAACTGATCGATAAATTCCAGCAAGGCAGACAAAGCCGCGGGCCGGTGGCTGCGCCCCGGATACACCGCGTAATAGCTGTTGTCGGTGGGCGGATGCTCGGGCAGCACCAGCTGCACGCTGCCGGCTTCCAGCGCATCGCGCACCATGAACCAGGGCAGCAGGGCGATGCCGGCGCCGGCGATTGCCAGGCCGCGCAGGGTGTTCAGGTTGTTGGCGCGCAGCGCCGCACCAAGGGCGGGAATGTGGACGATCCTGCTGTCGCTCTGCAGCGGCCATTCGGGCAGGACGTCGTGCAGCAGCAGCTGGTGGCGGCCCAGGTCCGCCACTTGCGCCGGCGTGCCGTGCTGCTGCAGGTAGCCGGGAGAGGCCACCAGCACGCGCCGCACCGTGCCCACGCGGCTCGAGACGAAACTCGAGTCGCCCAGCTGTCCGGTGCGCAGGGCGAGGTCGATGCGCTCGGCCACCAGGTCGAGGTGGGCGTCGGTGATCACGCATTCGACGCTCACCGCCGGGTAGCGCGCGTGAAAAGCGGCCAGCAGAGGCGGCAGCAGCAGGATGCCGGATGCTTCCGGCGCGGTCAGGCGCAGGTTGCCGGCCGGTTCGTCGCGCAGGCGGGAGATGGCGGCGTCGGCGGCGTGGGCCGCGTCGAGCATGGTTTCGCAGTGGGTGAGGTAGACCTGGCCGGCCGCCGTCAAGCTGAGGCGGCGCGTGGTCCGGTGCAGCAGGCGCACGCCGAGCGCGGTTTCGAGTTCGGCCACGCGCTGGCTGACCGTGGATTTCGGCAGCCCGGTAACACTGGCCGCCGCCGTGAAACTGCCGGCATGCGCCACCTGGGCGAACAGCGCCATCGCGTCGAGCTTCATTGTCCGTCCTTTTGGATAGTCTTTTCGGATTATAGCGGCTAATCAATACAATCTTTTGTGGCTACACTGGCTTTGTTCAAACCAACAAGGAAACACCCATGAAAGCCATTGCCGCCTTTGCCGCCCTGCCCGCCGACCATCCGAGCGCCCTGCAAGACCTGAACCTGGCCGACCCGGTCGCCAGCGGCCACGATTTGCTGGTTGAAGTGCATGCCGTCTCCGTGAACCCGGTCGACACCAAGGTGCGCCGCGGCCTGCCGGCCGAGGGCCAGTCCGAACCGCGCGTGCTGGGCTGGGATGCCAGCGGCATCGTGCGCGCCGTCGGCCCGAACGTCACCCTGTTCCAGCCGGGCGACCGCGTCTGGTACGCCGGCGCCATCAACCGCGCGGGCAGCAACAGCGAACTGCACCTGGTCGATGAGCGCATCGTCGGCCGCATGCCGGCCTCGCTCGGCTTTGCCGAAGCCGCGGCCCTGCCGCTGACGGCGATCACCGCCTGGGAGCTGCTGTTCGACCGTCTCGGCCTGCAGCGCGGCGGCCATGCCGGCGAAAAACTGCTGGTGGTGGGCGCCGCCGGCGGCGTCGGTTCGATTTTGATCCAGCTGGCGCGCCAGCTGACCGGCATCACGGTGATTGCCACCGCCTCGCGTCCGCAAACCCAGGCTTGGGTGCGCGATCTGGGCGCCCAGCACGTGATCGACCACAGCCAGCCGCTCGATAAAGCCCTGCTGGACGCGGAGCTGGGCGAAGTCGACTACGCCATCAGCCTGACCCACACCGACAAGCACTTCGCCGCCCTGGTGAACGCCATCAAACCGCAGGGCAAGCTGGCGCTGATCGACGATCCGGAGCCGATCGACATCCGCCTGCTCAAGCGCAAGAGCATCTCGCTGCACTGGGAACTGATGTTTACCCGCTCGTTGTTCGAGACGGCCGACATCCAGGCCCAGCACGATCTGCTGAACGAGGTGGCGCAGCTGGTCGACGCCGGCCGCATCCGCACCACGCTGGCCGAGCACTTCGGTGCCATCAACGCCGCCAACCTGCGCCGTGCCCACGCCTTTATCGAGAGCGGCGCAGCCAGCGGCAAGGTGGTGCTGGAAGGCTTCGGGGAGTGAAATCGGCGGGGTTTTTGGGCGTCTCGCGGGAATTTATGGATGAGGTTTCCGGACCGTAAAAAACCAGCATTTTATCCGTCATACCGTTTATATAATTTATTCAAAATAAACGGTATAAACGGTATTATTTTTTGGTTTGAAGCGGCGGCATGGTGACCTGGTTTTCGCACCCTTCGTGGATGACCATGACGTTCGCCTGCCTTTCCTGCTCCTCCAGGCCGGGCAGGCCCAGCGTTCGCCGGCGTTCTTCTACAAGAGCCCGGTCGTCCATCGGCTGCGGCGTCCAGCGGCAGCCGTCGAGCTGGCGCATCTGGGTGCCGTAGCGCTGCGGCTCTCCTTTGGCAATGGCGATGCGGTCCAGCAGCTGCGCCAGCATGCGGCCATCCGCTTCGCCGGCGGCCACCGCGCGTTCCAGGTGCGGCGCCGCCGCCTGTTGCAGCGCCAGGCTCTGGCGCACCAGCTGCCAGGCTGCCTCCCCCGTTTTGGCGCCATGGACGGAACGCAGGGGCCAGCCGCAGCGCGCCAGCAGTGTTTCCAGGCGCATGGCATTGCTGCGCTCGACCAGGGCCAGCTGCGCCCCGCGCCGCGCCTGTCCGCCGTCTTCCGGCGCGGCCAGGTAATCCTGGCGCCCGCGCAGGGCCCCGTCGGCTTCCAGCATGACCTGCACTTCTTCGCCATATCCCGCGCAGGCGGCGTTGTCCTGCGCCTGTGCCGCCCCACCCGCCAGACCCGCGCCAACGAGGCAGATCCGCATCATTCTTCGTACCGTCAACGATCGCATGCTGTGTTCTCAAAAAGATAATTTCTAAAGAGTAACACGGCGCGTGCGCTCGTCCGGCGATGGGAGGTTCATAATCGAACCAGCCACCAACGGGAGAGCGTCATGCTGAGTCGGGTCCTTCCTCGCCTGCTGTTTCGTCTGCTGCTCTGCCTGCTGGTCTTCTCTCCGACTGCGCAGGCTGCCGATGCAGGGGATGACGCCCTGTGGCAACGCCTGCGCGGCAACGGCGTCATCGTGCTGATGCGCCACGCCGCCACCACGCCCGGCATCGGCGACCCGCCCGGCTTTGAGCTCGGCAAGTGCGCCACCCAGCGCAACCTCTCCGCCGCCGGCCGCGACGACGCCCGCGCCATCGGCGCCGCTTTCCGTCACCACAACATCGTGCCCGGCGCCGTCTGGTCCAGCCGCTGGTGCCGCTGCCTGGAAACGGCGCGCCTCGCCTTCGATGGGGTGAAACCCGAACCCACGCTCGATTCGATGTTCAATGTCGACGAGGCCAGCGGCGCGGCCAGGGTGCGCGACCTCTACAACCGCCTGGAAGAATGGCGCGGCATGGGGCCGCTGGTGCTGGTTACCCACGACGTGAACATCCGCGCCCTCACCGGGGAATACGTGGCCCAGGGAGAAATGGTCCTCACCGTGCTGCGCGACGGCCGGCTGGAGGTCATCGGCCGCCTGAACGCCCACCGCGGCAGGCAGGCCGGGGCCGGCGCACGATAGACGCCGGCCAGCCGCATCCGCACATAACGGACGTACAATCGTGCATCTCATCCTGTCGCGTTCCGGGAGACCCTCATGAAAAAGCGTCTGTTCCTGCTCGCCGCGCTGGCCGCCGCCGGCAGCGCCCTTGCCCACCATGGCTGGAGCGAATACCAGTCCGACAAACCGCTCGACCTGACCGGCACCATCGAACAGGCCGGCTACGAGCAGCCGCACGGCTTCGTGCGCCTGAAAACGGCTGATAAAACCTGGCTGGTGGTGCTGGCCCCGCCGTCGCGCATGGAAAGCCGCGGCCTGCCGCGCGACAAGCTGGTGGCCGGCCAGAAAGCCAGCGTCCACGGTTATCCGCACCGCAGCAAGGGCGACGAACTGCGCGCCGAACGCATCACCATCGAGGGCAAGACCACGGAGCTGCGCTGATGGGGTTCGCGGCGGCGGCGGCCTGGCTGGAACGGACGCCGCTGTCACAGGCGATGCGCGGCGATCCCTGGCTGTATCCGGCTGTCGAGATCGTCCACATCTTCGGCTTCGCGGTGCTGGTGGGCAGCGTGGTGCTGTTCGATTTGCGCGTGCTCGGCTTTGCGCGCCGTTTGCCGGTGCAGCTCCTGGCGCGCCATCTGCTGCGCTGGGCGGTTGCCGCGTTGCTCCTGATCGTGCCGGCCGGGCTGCTGCTGTTTTCCGCCCATCCCGCCGAGCTGGCGCGCAACCCGGCCTTTCAGTGGAAACTGGCGCTGATCGCCGCTGCCGGCCTGAATGCGCTGGCCTTCCACGTGTTTCCTTATCGCAGCGTGGCGAACTGGGACCGCGAGAAGCCGGCGCCGCCCGCCGCGCGTGCCCACGCGCTGCTGTCGATCCTGCTCTGGCTCGGCGTAATCACCTGCGGGCGCCTGCTGGCTTATTTGTAACTGCGCTGTAGCCCCCCGCTGTGGTGCTGGCAACAGCGCCCGCGCCTTCATGCTAGAGTGGCCATCCCGACCAGTCTCATCCGGCCCACCATGCTGAAAACCTCCGCCCTCGCCGCCGTTCTCGTCACCGCAGTCGCCAGCCACGCAGCCCAGGCCGCGATCCCCGTCTACGGCTTCGTTGTGAAGAACACCTACCCGCACGACCCGCAAGCCTTTACCCAGGGCCTGTTCTTCCGCGACGGCCACCTGTACGAGAGCACCGGCTTGAACGGCCGCTCGACGTTGCGCAAGGTCGAACTCAAGACCGGCAAGGTATTGCAGAAGACCGACCTGCCGGCCGAGGTGTTCGGCGAAGGCGCAACGGCATTCGGCGACAACATCTATGGCCTGACCTGGCAATCGAAGTTCGGCTTCGTGTTCGACGCCAGGACCTTCGCCGTGAAGGGCCGCTTTCCTTACGAGGGCGAAGGCTGGGGCCTGGCCAGCGACGCGAAGCACGTCTACATGAGCGACGGCAGCGCCAGCATCCGCGTGCTGGACCCGAAGAACCTGAAGGAAGTGCGGCGCGTGCAGGTGACGGCCGAGGGCAAGCCGATCGCGTCGCTGAACGAGCTGGAAATCGTCGACGGCGAACTGTATGCGAACGTCTGGGGAACGGACGTGATCGCGCGCATCGACCCGGTGTCGGGCAAGGTGGTCGGCTGGGTCGATCTGCGCAACCTGCTGCCGCCCGCGCAGCGCGGCACCACCTCGGTCGACGCCGTTTTGAACGGCATCGCCTGGGATGGCAAGAGTCGCCGGCTGTACGTCACCGGCAAGTTCTGGCCGAAGCTATTCGAGATCGAGCTGGTCCGCTTTGAAGGCAGATGAGAGGCAGATAAAACCTAAGCCGTGACCGCGATGACGACCTTGCCGAAGTGCGAGCCCGATTCCATGTAGCGGTAGGCTTCCTTCGCCTGGTCGAAGGTGAACACGCGGTCTACCACCGGCTTGATGTCGGTGGTGGCGGCAAAGCGCATCACGTCTTCCAGCATCTTGCGGCTGCCGACGAAAATCCCGACCATGCGCTTGGCGCTGGCCAGCAGCGTGGCCGGATTCACCTCGCCGCCAAAGCCCGACACGCCGCCGATGATGGCCACGCTGCCGCCCATCGCCGCCGAGGCCACCGAGCGGTTCACCGTGCCTTGTCCACCGACTTCCAGCACCACCTCGGCGCCGCGCCCGTGGGTCACGCGCAGCACTTCTTCCTGCCACTCCGGCGTGCTGCGGTAGTTGATGGTGTGGTGGGCGCCCAGTTCGCGCGCACGCTGCAGCTTTTCGTCGCTCGAGGAGGTGATGATGGTGCGCAGGCCGGCCGCTTTCGCCAGCTGCAGGCCCAGCACCGACACGCCGCCGGTACCCAGCAGCAGCACGGTGTCGCCCGGCTGGATGGCGTTGCTCGAGACAAAAATCGCATTCCAGGCCGTGACGCCGGCGCAGGGCATGGTCGAGGCCTCCACAAAGCTCAGCTGCGGCGGAATCTTCACCAGCGCGTCTTCGTGCAGGATGACTTCCTCGGCCAGCATGCCGTCGATGTCGCCGCCCAGGGCGTGGCGGATCTTCTCGGGCGCGGTGCGGCCCTCGTGCCAGTGCGGGAAGAAGGAGCCGGCCACGCGGTCGCCCACCTGCAGGCGCGTCACGCCGCTGCCCACGGCCAGCACTTCGCCGGCGCCGTCCGAGCACGGGATGATCGGGTCGTCCACGTTCACCAGGTAATTCCCGCTGGCCACCATCAAATCGCGGTAGTTCAGCGATACCGCATGCACCCGCATCCGTACTTCGCCCGGCGCCAGCTCGCGCTCGGGGTAGTCCACGCACTGCAGTCCGTCGATGTTACTGCCGGGAAGTATCTGGTAAGCCCGCATCTCGTTCTCCATGGTTGGTCATCAAAGGCGCGGTCATTCTACTGCGGACGAACCGCAGGGTTCGTTCGCTACATCGGCTTGGCCACCATCAGCCAGAAGATGACGATGAACGCCGCAAACGCCGGCACGCCCAGCGCCACCCAGGTCTTGAAGTAGCGCCAGTATTGCGGCGGCAAGTCGGTGTCGTTGCGCACCGCTTCGGCGGACAGGTCGCGCAGCCGCATCTGGATCCAGACCACCGGCAGCCAGCAGGCGCCGGCCAGGACGTAGAGGGCGATCGACCATCTGATCCAGGTGCTGTCCAGCGGGTAGCCGGCCAGGTGGATCATGTAGAAGCCGGTGGCCGGCTGGATGACGGCGGTGGTAGCGGTAAAGACCCAGTCGGCGATGACCACGTTGCGCGCGACCACGGCAATCGCCCGCACGTCGCCGCTGATGTTCGCAAACAGCATGTACCAGGCCGAGCCGATGCCGGTGCCGAACAAAAAGGTCGACGACAGGATGTGCAGCCACTTCACGACAACGTAATCCATCTATGTTTCCTCGAGTTCGTACAGCAGCCAGATGGCCGCCAGCATGGGCAGGTTCTTGGTCAGGGGACCGTAGGGATGCAGCAGGAATTCAGGCAGCTTCCACGCTATCACGATCGTGTAGAAGCCGATCAGGCCCAATTGTGCCAGCCACAGGGGGCGCCGCCGCGGCAGGAAAGCGATGCCCAGGCCGAGCAGCAAATCGAAGCCGGCCGCGCCGTACAGCATCAAGGGCTGCAGCGATGGCGGGATGCCGCTGCGCGCCAGCAGTGCGTAGCTGGCCTCGACCGGGTACAGGCCGAAGGAAACGATGGCCGTGGCCAGCCACACCGCCACGATGCTCCAGCGTAGCGCCGGCAGCAGCCAGGCCAGCTTGGCCAGGGTGCGCTCGGCCTGCGGGTCGGTGACGAATTCGCTGATCGGCTTCGGGGCGCGGCCGAGCAGCTGGGTGATGGCCGCCGGGTCGCCGGCATTGCCGCGGTCGAGCATGCGCAGCGCGTCTTCGTCGAGCAGGCCGCCCGGCAGCCAGCGCCCGCATCTGGCCATGGCGCGCGCCGGTACGCCGGGCAGCGGCAGCACGCGCAGGCGGCCCATGCCCATCCCCTTGCGCAGCGCCGCCAGGTAATCGGTAAAGGAGAGTGCCTGCGGCCCGACCAGGGGCACGCGCTGGGCGGTCATGCCTGGAGAAGGCAGTAGCCGCCCGCGCAACAGGCCGAGGATGGCTTCCACCACATCGTCGATGTGTACCGGCTGCACGGGCTGCGGCGCGCTGCCGAAACGCAGCGCGAACGGCAGGCTGGCCAGGGTCTTGAACATGCGCGCGCTGGCCCCGCCTTTGCCATACACGAGCGAGGGCTGGACGATATACGCCTGCAGGGGCAGCGCCGCCAGGACATCGTCGGCCGCCTTCTTGGTCAGGTGATAAGGGGTATTCGCTTCGCTGTCGGCGCCGAGTGCCGACAGTTGGACGACCATCCGCACCTGCGGCGCGTCGGCGCAGGCGGCGAACAGCGCGCGCGGCGTGTCCAGGTGCAGGCGTTCGAATGTCTGGCTGCCGGATTCGCGGAAGATGCCGACCAGGTTGATGACGGCGTCGACGCCAATGAGGCGCGCCGCCCACACGGATTTCTCGGTATCGTGGACGAAGTCGGCCTGCACGTAGCGCAGGTGCGGATCGTCGCTGTGTTTGGGGGTGCGCACCGCGCAGAGCACGTCGTGGCCCTCGCGCAGCAGCGCCGGCAGCAGGTGTTGCCCGATGAAGCCGCTGGCGCCCGTCAGCAAGATCCGCATGCATTTCCTTTCATTCGATTCAGCGAGGACAATGAAGATGGCAGATTGGACTACATCCCTGGAGCGCGGCCTGGTGTCGGGCGCCGCATCCAGCCTGGTATCGACCGCGGCGCTGGTCCTGGTCGGACGTGGCGAAACGGGCAGCGCCTATGCCCCGACCAACGCCGTCAGCCACTGGATCTGGGGCGACGAGGCGGCCGAACACGACGGCTTTTCGCTGAAGTACACCATCACCGGCTACGTCATCCACCACCTCAGCGCCACCTTCTGGTCGGTGCTGTTCGAGCACCTGGCCGGCGAAAAGCTCGACCGCAAGGACCTGCGCGTGACGCTTGCCACCTCGGCCGCCACGTCGGCGCTTGCCTGCTTTGCCGACTACAAGCTCACGCCCCAGCGCCTGCAGCCGGGCTACGAAAAACGCCTGTCGAAGAAATCGCTGGCCGGTGTGTACGCCGCGTTTGCCGTCGGCATGGCGATCGGCGCGATTGTCCTGCGCCGCAACCGCCCACCAGTCTAGAGCAGGCAGGGAAAACGTGCCGCCCTTTGTCTATGTGCTGATGCTGCATGGTGTGCTCGGCTTCATCGACATCATCGTGAACCACGAGCTGCTCGAAAAACTGCCCGCGCGCGGCGATTCCTCGCACGAGGAAGGCCTGCACGCGGTGCGCGAGACCATCTTCGCCTGCCTGTTCGCCTCGCTCGCCTGGTTCGAGTGGCACGGGGTGCTGGTGTGGTGGATCGCCGGGCTGCTGCTGTGCGAAGTGTGCGTCTCGTCCTGGGACGTGATCGTGGAAGGCGACACGCGCGTGCTGCCGGTGTCCGAGCGCGTGCTGCACCTGCTGATGTTCGTGAACCTGGGGATCACCATCACGCTGGTGGCGCATGCGCTGCTCTGGTGGCATGGCGGGCCGGCGCAGCTGGTGCGCGTGGATTACGGATGGGCGAGCTGGGTGCTGACGGCGATGTCGGTGCTGTCGGCGATCTGGGCGGTGCGGGATGGGGTGGCGGCGATGCGCCGGAGGGATGTGGCTGCGGTGTAAAGGCGTTTCGATGGAGAGACGTTGTACCGCGTGGACTCGGGTGCCTGCGCGGCCCGGTCCACCCTACAAAATCGATTCTCGTAGGGTGGACCGCGCAGGCACCTGTGTCCACGCGGTACGGCATTAGAACAATCGAAACACCATTAGTGCGCCGGCACCGCTTTCTTCCCGCGCAGCTTGTTCACCACCGTCACCACCAGCAGCACCAGCGCACCCACGATCACACCCGCCAGCGCATCGATCACGGTCGGCGTGATCGCGCCCAGCACGTTGCCGACGCCCGGCACCGTGGCCATGCGTTCGGCCGATTCCAGCGCGAAGTGGTGCAGCGGTTCCCAGTTGTGGCCGATGATGCCGCCGCCGACCATGAACATGGCGGCGGTGCCGACGATGGTCAGCAGTTTCATCAGGCGCGGGGCGGCGGCCAGCAGCATGCGGCCCAGGCCGCGCGCGAAGCCGCTCGTCTTCTTGCTCAGGTACAGGCCGGCGTCGTCGAGCTTGACGATGCCCGCCACCAGGCCGTACACGCCGATCGTCATCACCAGCGCAATGATCACCAGCACCGCCAGCTGCTGGCTGACCGGCATCTTCGACACTTCGCCCAGCGAAATCACGATGATCTCGGCCGAGAGGATGAAGTCGGTGCGGATCGCGCCCTTGATCTTGTCCTTCTCCACCGCGCACAGGTCGACCTGGCTGGCGGCCAGCGCCGTGGCCAGGCGTTCCTCGTTGGCCGCGTCTTCCTCGGGGCTGTGCAGGAATTTGTGGGCCAGCTTTTCGAAGCCTTCGAAGCAGAGGAAGGCGCCGCCGATCATCAGCAGCGGAATGATGGCCCAGGGAATGAACGCGGAGATCAGCAGCGCGGCCGGCACCAGGATCGCCTTGTTCACCAGCGAACCCTTGGCCACTGCCCACACCACCGGCAGTTCGCGCTCGGCATGCACGCCGCTCACCTGCTGTGCGTTCAGGGCCAGGTCGTCGCCGAGCACGCCGGCGGTTTTCTTCGCCGCCACCTTGCTCATCAGCGTCACATCGTCCAGCACGCTGGCGATATCGTCTAGTAATGCCAGCAAACTGCCTGCAGCCATGAACCTACTCCCAAGATGTCAATATGGCAGCATCTTAACCGAGCGCAGGCCGCGCGGGCACACGGTTCAGCGCGTTTTTCTTGCATTTCAGGCCTGGAAAACTGCAACTCGTCGCTTTCGCCGGTATTTCGTGCAGGGCATACGTATAGTCATCGTCAAAGCTGCGCTACGGCAGCTTCGCCCAGACGAAGGAGACCTCGATGAACCCGACCATGACCCCAGCCGTATCGCAAGCCATGCCCCAGGCCGCCGCGCCGGTGCGCCGCACCCGTCCGCCGAAACGCAAGACCCGCATCACCATCTACCTCGACGACGAGGTGCTCAACGAGTTCCGCACCCTGTCGGAACGCTCGGGCACCGGTTACCAGACGCTGATCAACGCGGCGCTGCGTACCCGCCTGGCGAGCGCCAAGCCGGATGTTGGACTGGTCTGACGTAGCAAGATCATCCTGCGCGACTGGATTGCGGTAACAATCACCGCGTGGACGGGCAACCCGTCCACCCTACTTTCGCAGAACGCCCGTATTTTCAGGCACGCCGGGAAACGCGGCCGTCGCGCACGGCCGTGTGAAAGATTACAGCTGAGAATTTTTTATGCTAATCTTTCCGCTCTTTCAACCCCGGAGGCACCATGAAAAAAGGCGAACTGGTCGCTGAATTTGCCAAGCGTACCGAAATGTCCGGTACCGCGGCCAACAGCGCGGTCAACACCATCATCGAGATCATCACCGAACGTCTGAAAAAAGGCGACACCGTCGGTATCACCGGCTTCGGCACCTTCTCGGTGACCAAGCGCGCAGCCCGCAAAGGCCGCAACCCGGCAACCGGCGAAGTCATCAAGATCGCCGCGTCGAAAACCCCGCGTTTCGCTGCCGGTGCGACCCTGAAGGCCGCCGTCAACCCGCGCAAGAAGTAATCCCGTCTTTCCCACGGCAGGCGCGGCGGCCCACGTCCCCGCGCCGGCTGTGTCAGTATTCCCGTTCTTCCTCTTTTCCCTTCCGAGTTCCTCCATGTCTTTCGCCACCTGGTTTGCCTTCGTCATCGCCGGCACCGTCATCGCCATTTCGCCGGGATCGGGCGCCGTGCTGTCGATGTCGCACGGGCTCGCCTACGGAGTGAAGAAAGCCAGCGCCACTGTGCTCGGCCTGCAGCTGGGCCTGATCATGGTGCTGGCCATCGCCGGCGCCGGCGTCGGCTCGCTGCTGCTGGCCTCGGAAACCGCGTTCACCGTGGTGAAGGTGATCGGCGCGCTGTACCTGATTTATCTCGGCATCTCGCAGATGCGTTCGAAGGCGGAAGCGGGCCCGACGGCCAGCGCCGCCGGCCTGGCCGCCCATCCGCCCTTCAAAAAGCGCGTGCTGACCGGTTTCCTGACCAACGCCACCAATCCGAAGGGCATCATCTTCATGGTCGCGGTGCTGCCGCAATTCATTTCCAAGGATGCGCCGCTGCTGCCGCAATTGCTGATCCTGGGCGTGACCATGGTCACCATCGACAGCCTGGTGATGCACGGCTACGCCTTTCTTGCCTCGTCGATGCAGCGCCTGTTCCGCGATGCGCGTGCGATGCGTATCCAGAACCGGTTCTTCGGCGCAGTGCTGGTCGTCGTCGGTTCGATGCTGTTCTTCGTGAAGCGAGCTGGAGCGAACTAAGCGTTTGGCACAGGCGGTGTATGTTTCGCTCATGCACAAGTTGAAACCGTCTGTAACCCGCGTTGTCCGCGCGTGCCCTCGCGCGTTGTAATCAGGTAGACGCCTTCCGTCCCTAAGAGGATGCGAAAAAATCGCCATGGCTGCGTTGCCTCGTCTCGCCGTACGCTTGTACTGTCTTCGACTCGGCGCCTTGCCCTGACGTTTTTTTCACATCCTCTACCCCTGGAGCCTTCGATGAAACCACGCTTTCTGATGAAAACCGCAGCGCTCCTGGCGCTGGCTGTGTCCTCCACGCTGGCGCTGGCCGACGATCCGCCGGCCCAGGTCGGGCGGATCGCGCTCACCCAGGGCCAGGTCAGCATCAGCGCCGGGCAAGGAGACGCCGCCAGCACCGCCCTGGTCAACTGGCCTGTCACTTCCAGCAATACCGTCACCACGGCGCCGGGCGCACGCACCGAGCTGCGCGTGGGCTCGAGCGCGATCCGCCTCGACGGCGACTCCAGCCTCGACGTGATCCAGCTCGACGACGACAACCTGCGCCTGCGCCTGTACTACGGCAGCGTCAACATCCGCATCGTGAATCCCGAGGTGCTGGGCGGCTTCGAGTTGTCCACGCCCCAGGGCCGGGTGCTGATGCAGGAAGCGGGCCGCCTGCGCGTGGACGCCGAACTGGCCGCCGACACCAGCAGCATCAACGTGTTCGACGGCGTGGCCATCGTCGAAGGCGGCGGCGAGCGCCTGACCGTGCGCGCCGGGCGCCGCGCCGACATCACCGGACCCGACCTGCGCACCGCCCAGGCCGTGCGCGATGCCTTCGACGACTGGGCGCTGGAGCGCGACCGCCAGGCCGACTCGGCCCTCGCCACGCGCTACATCCCGCGCGAAATGACGGGCTATGAAGACCTCGACCGCTATGGCAGCTGGAGCAACGACAGCGAATACGGCACGCTCTGGATACCTTCGGTGTCGTCGACCTGGGTGCCCTACCGCGACGGGCGCTGGACCTGGATCGCTCCCTGGGGCTGGACCTGGGTCGACAATGCGCCCTGGGGCTATGCGCCCTTCCACTATGGCCGCTGGGTGCAGGTGAACCGGCGCTGGGCCTGGGCGCCTGGCCACCACGAGCGCCGCCCGGTGTGGGCACCGGCCCTGGTCGGCTGGGTCGGCGGCGCCGGCTGGAACCTGAATTTCAATTCGCGTCCCTCGGCCGGGCAAGGCTGGTATCCGCTGGCGCCGCACGAGCGCTTCGTGCCCGGCTACCGGCTGTCCGACGACCATCTGCGGCGCCTGGCCTGGCAAGCCGCGCGCGGGCGCGACGCCAGGCCGGATGGCAAACATGATGGCAAGAAGCGCGACTACCGGCGCGAGGGCCTGACCGTGGTGCCGCAGGACCGCTTCAGCGGGCGCCGCGAAGTGGTGGTGCCGCGCGAGCCGCGCGCCACGCCGCCGGCCAACTGGGCGCGCGCGCCGGTGGCGCTGCCGCCGACGCCGCCGGTGAAGTTCGGCAGCATCGGCCAGGGCGCGAACGTGCGCGATGCGGCGCGCGCCGTTGCCGAGGATGCCGCGCGCGCCGCCGGCCGTAACGATGGACGTGGCGATGGACGCGGCAATGAGCGCCGCGACTGGAACCGCGACGGGCGTCCTGATGCGCGTCCGGATGGGCGTCCCGACTATGCCGGGCGCGGCAGCCAGCCAGCCGCCGTTCCGGCAAGCCCGGCAGTGTCGGCGGCGCCGGCCGCGAGCCCCCTGCCGGCGGCGCCCCAGGCGGCCGTGATCGGCAGCAGCGTGCCCGTGATTGTCGGCGGTGGCCGCGAGCGCGACCGCGACGACCGTGTGTACCAGGATTTGCGTGCCCGGTCCGAGGACGGACGCCGCAACCGCTACCAGCAGCGCGCCGAAAACGAGGTCCAGGTCCCGCGTTCGGCCGTGCCGGTACTCAGCGGCCAGCCGGCGCCGGTGATGAGCGCCCAGCCTGCGCCGCAGCGCAACTGGTCGCGCGATGTGCAGCGCGATGCGCAAAGGGACGCGCAGAGAGATGCACAGCGCGAGGTGCAGCGGGAAGCGCAAAGGGACGCAGCGCGCGATGTCCACAGGGAGTCGCCGCGCTTCGGCAGCGCCGGCGCCATGGAAGCGGCGGCGGCTGCCGCAGCGGCGCGTGCCCAGCAGCAGGCGCGTCCGGTGCCGGCCGCCATCTCCGCACCCCCGCCGCGCGCCATGCCTTCGCCTCCGCCAGCTCCGGCCCCGGCCATCGCGGCGCCTGCGCCCTCTCCGGCGCCGTCGGCGGCTCCGGAACGCCGTCACGCACCCGCGGCCCAGCCAAGGAATGCCGACGATGGCGGCGGCCGCCGCGGCCCCGCACGCCAGATGGAGCGTTGAACCATCCGGGCCGGCCCGCGTGCCGGCCTTTTTTCGCCTGCGCCAGTGCAATCGCGGCGGGAACGATACGCCGCCTGCGCGCTTTGGCTACAATGTGCTTTTGCACAGGAATTGAACAATGGACCCGAAAGAATCCCTCATCGAATACCCGAGCGACTTCCCGATCAAGGTAATGGGCCCGACGCACGACGCCTTTGCCGCCACCATCGTCGAAGTGGTCACCGGTTTCGACCCGACCTTCCACCACGGCCGCATGGAAGTGCGTCCTTCCGGCAAGGGCAACTACACCGGCCTGACCTGCATCGTGCGCGCCACCAGCCGCGAGCAGCTCGACGACATCTACCGCACCCTGTCGTCGCACCCGATGGTCAAGATCGTTCTGTAACGAAACACTGTCCGAGGCCCCGGCAATGCCGGGGGCACTGGCATATAATGTCGGGGCTGTCACCATCCCTGACCAGACTCCCATGCAACCGACCCGCCCCGCCAGCCCGCTCATCCGCGAGCTCGGCCGCGCCGACTACGAACCGACCTTTGCCGCCATGCGCGCGTTCACCGATGCGCGCACGCCCGACACGCCCGACGAGTTGTGGATCGTCGAGCACCCGCCGGTGTTCACCCTGGGCCTGGGCGCCGACCGCGCGCACCTGCTGGCCGGACCAGGCGTCCCGGCGCACGACATTCCCGTGGTGCAGACCGACCGCGGCGGCGAAGTCACCTACCACGGCCCCGGCCAGGTCGTGATCTACCTGCTGATGGACCTGCGCCGCAACAAGCCGGGTGGTAAATTGTATGCCCGACAATTTGTGGCAAAAATCGAACAGGCGGTCATCGAGGTGCTGGCGGCGTATAATCTCGGGGGCGAACGCGTGGCCGGCGCGCCCGGCATCTATATCGCGCAAGGCCCGCGCCGCGGCGCCAAGATCGCCGCCCTCGGCCTGAAAGTGCGCGGCAACGGCTGCACCTACCACGGCGTCTCGCTGAACGTGGCGATGGACTTGGCGCCGTTCTCGTGGATCAACCCCTGCGGCTACTCGGGCCTGGCCACCGTCGACATGCGCACCATGGGCGTCGAGGCGCCCCTCGCCGACGTGCAGCAAGCCCTGGCGCGCGAACTGGTACGCCAGCTGGCCGCCGATCCTGCCGAACCGAACAATTCAATTGAGCCCCTGCGGGCATGAGCGACATGACTACCGAAACCGATACCGTCCTGAATCCTGCCAGCACTCCCGCCTACAACGCCAGCGACAAGCAGAAGGGCGCCAGCAAGACTTCGCGCATCCCGATCAAGATCGTGCCGATCGCCGAGGCCGAGCGCTTGAAGAAGCCGGACTGGATCCGCGTCAAGGCCGCCACCGCCTCCTCGCGTTTCTACGAAATCAAGGACATCCTGCGCGCGAACAACCTGGTCACCGTCTGCGAGGAAGCCAGCTGCCCGAACATCGGCGAATGCTTCGGCAAGGGCACGGCCACCTTCATGATCATGGGCGACAAGTGCACGCGCCGCTGCCCGTTCTGCGACGTCGGCCACGGCCGTCCTGATCCGCTGGACGTGAACGAGCCGGGCAACCTGGCCAAGACCATCGCCGACCTGCGTTTGTCGTACGTCGTGATCACCTCGGTCGACCGCGACGACCTGCGCGACGGCGGCGCCGGCCACTTCGTCGAGTGCATCACCAAGACGCGCGCCTTGTCGCCGAATACCAAGATCGAAGTGCTGGTGCCGGACTTCCGCGGCCGCCTGGAAAAGGCGCTGAACATCTTCGCCGACGGCTTGCCGGACGTGATGAACCACAACCTGGAAACCGTGCCGCGCCTGTACAAGGAAGCGCGCCCGGGCGCCGACTACAAGCATTCGCTGGTGCTGCTGCGCGACTTCAAGAAGATGTATCCGAACGCCGTCACCAAGTCGGGCATCATGGTCGGCCTGGGCGAAACCGACGAGGAAATCCTGCAAGTAATGCGCGACATGCGCGAGCACGACATCGACATGTTGACCATCGGCCAGTACCTGGCGCCGTCGAACTCGCACCTCCCGGTGCGCCGCTACGTGCACCCGGACCAATTTAAAAAGTTCGAGGAAGCGGCCTACGAAATGGGCTTCGTGCATGCGGCGGTCGGCGCGATGGTACGCTCGTCGTACCACGCGGACCAGCAGGCGCATAATGCAGGTGTGGCGGCGTAACCGTATTTCGTAAGCGAGCCTGAAGTAAGCCGGGTCCTGATTCATCGGGGCCCGGCTTTTTTATTTGCCTGGACAGGTACCCGCACCATGCAGGGCTGTTGAAGCCGCGCTTCATTGAAACTGGAAATACCCGATATGAATTGACGGAAAGACACATTACTCATAATGTTTCTTTCCTTAAATACTCATCCGCGGAGCGAAATGATCTGTCGCTTTTTGCAGTAATCGATGCGTACGCGTTTTCATCTGTTGCTGATGTGCGTTGCCGCACCAGCGTTGGCCGATCCGGAAACACCTGCACCCTTGCCGCAGCAGGTCATCGTGAATGGCGCCCGCACCGACGTCGAGGCCAGCCGCGATTTCGTCGCAGGTAAAATCATTATCGGGCGCCAGCGCGTAGCCGATAGCGGCCTGCAGAATACCGGTGAATTGCTGCGCCGCGAACCTGCCGTCAGCATCGGCAAAGACGGCCGCCTCGGCCTGCTCGGCATGCCCGGTTATACCCAGGTCCTGGTTGACGGCCTGCCTTTTCAAGGCGATCCGCTCTCTATCGATCTCGTCCATATCGAACGGATCGAGATCATCAAGTCGACCACCGCGGCGACAGGTCCGATCAGCATTGCCGGCACCATCAACATCATCAGGCGAAAAATCGAGCGCAAGGCATCTACCCAGTTGCGCCTGGGGGCGAATGCAATGGACGGGCATGCGGGCGGCGACCTGTCCTGGTCGAGTAACCAGCTCGCGTCCGACACTCCGCTGAGCTACAACCTGATGCTGTCGGCCAGCCGCAAGCCGACGCCTGGCCGTACACGCTATCGACAACTACAGGGCGCGGACGGCGCCCCTGCGCAAGGCGAATTCGAGGGCGATCTCGCCTCATCGAGCGACTTCCGGATGCTGACGGCCAGTGGCCAGTTCATGTGGACCATCGACGCGAACCACAAGCTGAGCTTCAGTCCGGATGCCGGAAAGGTGGTCATTGCCGACAGCAGTACGGAGCAGCGCCGCTGGCCCGGCATGCGCAGCCTGGCGGTAGAACAGCTGAACGACCAGCCGATGCGCAGTTATTCGCTGCCGGTGCGCTGGAACTGGCAAGTCGACGAGGACAGCAGCGTCACCTTGCAACTGAGTATGAGTCGCACCCGCCTGGATACCGATTTCTCCCGCATCGATACCCCGTCGGACGGGCTTGGACTGCGGCGCAGGAACGGCATGGCGCAGGACCAGAAGAATTATCATCTCAACCTGGACCTGAATACCGAGACGAACAGCGGTCATGTCATCTCGGCCGGTGTGAAACTGGTACGCAACGATGCGCACAGGCGTTATGCCGACCTCGTCAATGGCTTGCCGGATCCCAGTCTGGCCGTCTTTGGCCGCGAAAACGCGGCGCAGATGGAGAGCGCCCAGCTCTTCATCCAGGACGAATGGCGGATCGACAGGGGCCTGGCCATGAACCTGGGCTCCTCGGCTGAAAATCGCCGCTACAGCTTCAACGAGGGACCGGTCGATAATCGGGCGCGCTTCACGATGTGGTCGCCATCGGTGCACCTGTCGAAGAAAATCAAGGGTGACAACAAGCGGCAACTGCGCGTTTCGCTGGCCCGCAGTTTCCAGGCGCCAGGTATCGACCAGATGCTGGTCCATCCGTGGATCAATCCGTTTGCTCCATGCGGCGGCGCGGCCCTGTGCGGCGCCAATGGCATCGAGGATGCCGACAGTGCCGGCAACCCGTATCTCCGGCCCGAACGCGCGCTTGGCCTGAATTTGTCGTACACGCATGGCCTCGGCGCAGACAGCGAGCTGGTTGCGGAACTCTATTCGCGCGACATTCAGGACAAGATCGGACGCGAGCTGGTGCTGGAAAACGTGGCATGGGCGAATACCCCGCGCTATTTGTCGCGTCCGGCCAATCTGGGAAAAGCGACGGTGCGCGGCGTGAACCTGGAAGGCCGCTGGACCGTCCGGAATACCTGGAAGGGTGCGCCGAACGTGCAACTTTACGGCAGCCTGGGCTTCGCGCGTTCGGCATTGAGCGAACTGTCCGGTCCCGATAACCGCGTCGCCGGACAAACTCCCTGGCGTGCGAAATTCGGCGGCACCTATACCCTGGCGGCCACACCGTTGAAGCTGGGTCTTGACGCCAATCTGCTGCCTGCCGACTGGGTGCGCAGCAATCTGCGCGAGCGCCTCTACCAGGACAGCAGGTTCACGCTGAATGCCAACGCCAACTGGAAAATCAACGCCGACGCGCGTATCACGCTCAACCTGGACAACCTTTTCCCGCAGACGAATCGGCGTATCGACGAGTACATGGGTTCGTCCACGTTCGTACAACGGCTGACCGACAGCGACCATCACGCACGTTTTACGGTCCGCTTCGAAACAAAATTATGAAGGGGACGTCGTCCGGAACCCGATTGCAAACCGCCATGAAGACTTTGCATATGAAGAAAAACCTTTTCCTCTTTTTGTTGGCAAGCACGCTGTCTTCACTGTCCTTTCACGCGGCTGCGCAACTGAAACCGACCACGAAACAGGAGTGCAATCGCCGCTGCAATTCCAGCGACAGCAAAGTCGATTTTCCTGCGCTTCCCGTCACTATCAAACACAAGGAACGACTGCTGCGCATCCACGAGGCGCGCAAGAACGAAACCGATCCGGAAAAGCTGAGGCCCCTGGACAAGGCCGAAGAGGAAGAAATGGATATCCGCAAGGATGATCGCGAGCAGATGTGCCGGTCGATGTGCCGGCACAATCCCGAGGAATAAGCGGTTGTATTACCGGGCCTTCAGCTTTGCCGGCCCCTGGAACGCACCCTGGATCTCGCCTTCGGCTTGCTGCACCCGTTCGATTTCCTGCACATCGGCGCCGCCTGGCCGGGTCGGCACGATGCGCGGCGTGATCAGGACGATGGTCTCGGTCGAGGTGCCGGAGTGCTCGTTGTTCGAGAACAGCTTGCCGACCACGGGCACGTCGCCCAGCAGCGGCACGCCGATGCGGCGCTGGCCCGCGGTCGCCTTGATCAGGCCGCCGATCAGGATGGATTGCCCGTTGTCGGCCACCAGCTGGGTGTTCACCTCGGTGGTCTTCTTCGACGGGATGCCGCCCAGCAGGGTGCCCGAGCTGACTTCGGGCCGCACGCGCAGGGCGATGCGGCCATCGGCGTCGACCGAGGGCGTCACGCGCAGGATCACGCCGGTCTCCAGGAACTCGATGGTTTCGCTGGTGACGTTGTTGATGGTGGTGGTCACGCGGTAGCCCAGCTTGTCGCCGATATTCGTCGTCGCCTCCTGGTTTTCCAGGGTCAGCAGCTTCGGCGTGGCCAGGGTGCGTACCCGGCCCTTGTTGTTCAGCGCGTTGAGGAAGACGTCGACGTTATTGTTCACGAAGTTGAACACCAGGCCGGGCGTGGTGCGCTCGAGCAGGCGGCTGGTGCCGATGCGGTTCACGCCGTCGCCGCTGAAGACCTTGTTCCACTCGATGCCGAAGTTCTCGTTTTCGTCGAGCGTGATCTCGAGGATCTTCGCCTCGATCATGATCTGCTGCGGCTGGGTGTCGATCTCGCGCAGCAGCGCCACGATGCGCGCCATGCCTTCCGGCGTGTCTTCCACCACCAGCGTGCGCCGCGAGGGCAGCACCGTCACCTTGCCGCCGCGGCTGACGTGCTTGGACA
Organism: Massilia sp. BAP21; assembly: GCF_057801335.1. NCBI lineage: Bacteria > Pseudomonadati > Pseudomonadota > Betaproteobacteria > Burkholderiales > Oxalobacteraceae > Massilia > Massilia sp. BAP21. The sequence continues at coordinate 1,936,956 of NZ_CM173596.1, read as the reverse complement.
GGATGTCGGCCACCAGCTGCGGCTCCGAATACAGCACCTTCAGGGCGCGCACTTCCATGTTGGCGGAGACCGGCGCGCCGGCCGCGGCGCCGTCGGCCGGGTTCACGATCATGTAGCCGTTCTCGCGCGTCAGCACCTGGTAACCGCCCGCCTCGGCGATCGCGAAGATCGCCTGGCGCGGTGTCATGTCGTACAGGCTGACGGCCACGTTGCCGGTAACGCCCTTGCCGAGCATGATGTTGACGCGCTCGTGGCGCGAGATCATCTCGAACAGCTCGGCAATCGGGGTGTCGCGGAACACGAAGGAGGTCGGCGCGCCGAGCGGCGCCACCGTCGACGAGACCGCGGTAGCCGGCTGGGGCGGCGTTTGTGCCGGCGTGCGTTGCGGCGCGGCGTGCGCGGGGTTCAAAGCCAGGGCGGCGGCGCCGAGCAGAACGGCCATGCCTGTGTGTGTAATGTGCTTCATTTGCGGCTCTCGTCCAGCAGCAGGACGCTGGTCACGCCACGCTTTTTCAGCGTGACGCCGCGTTCCTCCACCTTGATCAGTTGATAGTCGCCGAACCACTCGCCGCTGGCGAGGATCTGGCCATTGATGTTTGCCAGCGCGCGGCCGGGCGTGACCATCACGGCACGCAGCCGGGGCGCTGGCGGCGGCGCGGGTTCCTGCGCCGGCTCGGCGGCGGCCGGCGCCTGTGCCGCCCGTGCCGGGCGTGCGAATGGATCGCGGGGCGGTTGGGCTTGCGCCACATCCTGCAACGGCGGCAGGCAGGCGATGGCGATCACGAAGAGGAAGCGCTTCATGGCGCGGTCTCCTGGGTCTGGTACGCCGCGATGCGGATGCGGATGGTCACCTGGCCGGGCGCGGTGCCGGTGCGCATGTCGAAGCCGGCGATCGACAGGTTAGGCTGCGAACGCTCGATCGCGTTCATCCAGGCCAGCAGCGACGCATACGGGCCGCTGGCATCGATGTCGAAGCCCAGGCGCACGAAAGCCAGCGCCATCTCGTCGGGCGCCGGCGCGACGCCGTGCACGGTCACGCCCTGTTCGCGCGCCAGCGCGCCGAGGCTGCCGACCAGGCGCACCTGGGCTTGGGCCGACGCTTGTGTCGATGCCGGACCTGGTCCGGCGCCCAGCCGTTTTTCCAGTTCCCGGCTGTCGGCGGCGAGTGCGGCCAGCTGGGCCGCGAGCAGGCGCGGGTCGCCGGCCGCCTGCGCCAGCTGCGCCTGTTCGGCGCGTACCGCACGCAGGGCCGTCAGCGGCGCGCGCAGCGCATGGAACCAGAGCGCGGCGCCGGCGATCAGCAGCAGGCCGGCGCCGGCCAGGTGCAGCTGGCGCGCCGGCAGCGCGGCGGCCTTGCGGATCCAGTCGGGATTCATGGCGCCTCCTGGCGTTTGACGAGCGATGCGGAAGCGCTGAAGCCGACGGCGCCGCCCTCTTCTTCCGCGGCGGTGCTGCTGTTCAGGAAGCGCACTTCGGACAGCGCCGGGTCGGCGGCCAGGGCGGCGAGGAAGGCCGTCATCGCCGCGTCGTCGAGCGCGCCGCCGGTGATCTCGACCTGGGTGCCGAGGCGCCAGGCCTGGGGTGTGCCGTTCTGCAGCGCGCGTGCCTGCACCGTCCCCGGCGGCAGCGGCGACGGCGGCGCCTGCAGGGTTTCCTGGGTGCGCGCCAGGCGCAGGGTCTGGAACCAGACCCGCTCGTTCAGGGCGTGGTCGAGCACCTTTGCCAGCGCCGCCACTTCGCCGGTGCCGCGCAGGCCGGCCAGCGCATCCAGGTTCTCGGCCAGCGCATCCTTGCGTGCCTGCGCACCCGTGAGCTGGGTGCGCATGGCGTTGGCCTGCAGCGAAGCGGCGCGTTCCTGCTCCAGGCGCGGCGTCTCCACCGCCAGGCGCCAGTGCAAGAAGGCGCTGGCGCCGCCGCCCACGAGCAGCAGCGCCGCCAGCGCCGCACCATAGGCGGCCAGGGTGCGGCGCACGCGCAGGCCTTCGCGCCAGCTGCGCGGGATCATGTCGATATCAGCCACGGGCGCCTCCCCGCAGCGCCAGGCCGGCGGCCAGGGCGATGGCGTGCGCCTCGCCCACCGCGGCGCCCGGCGCGCCATGGAAAGCCTTGAACGGATCGAGCAGCTCGACCGGCAGGCGCACCAGTTCGCCGATGCGCTCGCCAATGTGGCGGTAGCGCGCCACGCTGCCGTTCAGGTAGACGCGGCTGATGCTGCTGCCGCGCGTGCGCGACGCCACGTACACCTGGGTGCGCACCAGCTCCTCGGCCAGCGCCGCGAATTCCTGGTACAGGATCTCGCGCACGGTGCGGCCGATGTCGGGCTGGGCGCCGCCGCCCTGGGGAGAGCCGGCCGGCGTGCCGATGCCGTGCTCGCGCAGCAGCGCCAGCGCCACTTCGTTGTCCAGCCCCAGCGCGCGCGCCAGGCGCTCGACCAGCTGCTGCTCGCCGAAGTCGATCTCGCGGTCCAGCATCAGGCGCCGGCCCCAGATCACGGTCAGATAGCTCTTGCTGGCGCCGAAGTTAATCAGGAGGACCGACTGGTCGAAGTCTTCCTGCATCGCCGCCAGCAGGCGCGCGATCGCGGCCGGGCCGATGTCGAGCGCCACCGGCTCCAGGCCGGCGCCGCGCAGGGTGTCCAGGTAGGCCAGCACGTTCTTCGACGCCGCCACCGCCGCCAGCACCTGGCGTTCCGATCCCGCCGCCTCCACGCTGCGCACCTGGTAGTAATCGACCACCGATTCGGCGGCGGCCGCACCGAGCTGCTCGCGCACGGCCTTGGCCACCGCCTGCCCTTCGTTCTGCCCGTTCTGCACGTGCACCGTCAGCGGCAGGATGCGCACTTCGCTCGGCGCCAGCACCGACACCACGCGCCGTCCGGCGAAAGGTGCGGCGTGCAGGGCGTCGCGCACGAAGCGCTTCAGGCGCGGCGCATCGGCCAGCAGCTGCGCACGCTCCACCGGGTAGGGCAGCGAGACGGCTGCGCGCACGCCTGGTCCTGCCGGCGACGGCATGGCCTGCAGCAGGTTCAGGCGCTGGGCCGCGAAGTCGAGCCCGATTGGTGCCGGCGCCGCGGCGCCGCGCTCCTTCAGCGATGCGAGCCAGGCCTTCATGCGGTGCCGCTTTCCATGCTGCCGCGGATCGCGGTGCCGCCGGTGGTTGCCGCCGCCACGCGCAGGAGCAGCAGGGCGACCAGGCCGAGCAGGGCCACGCCGCGCCGGGTTTCGTGGGTGATGACGGGAGCGGCATGAGCGCGCAGCTCCGGCGCCCCGATATCGCGGCAGGACCAGGCGCTGGCGACGTTGCCGGCGAGGTTAAAGGCAGGTGTATTCATGGCCAGTGGTGTGGATCAGGTACAGCGCTTGTAATAGCGCAGGGACAGTTCGGGCTTGTTCGAACCGTCGAAGCTGATGAAAGGGACGTTCGACAGCGCGGTCGGTTTCAGTAGCAGGCCGTAGTTGGTCCTGGCATTGCTGGCCCAGCCCTGCACCAGGGTATCGATGCGCAAGGTGTAGGTGCCGTTGTAGGCGCCGCTGCCCGGGTCGATGACGACGCTGGCGGCCGGCGTTTCCACGTAGTCGCCGCCCAGGGTCGTCCAGGGCGTGGCATCGCCGCGCGGGCTGGTCCAGCTTGCGTTCTTGTTCCACTCGCGGGTGAGGCGGTGCACGGACAGCAGGCGGCCCGGCTGGCTGTTGTTGCCCGATTTCTTGGTGAGTTTCAGGTCGGCCTGGATGATCGAGCTGCGGTCCGGATCGCCGGGCAGCTTGAACAGGATCAGCGGGTGGGCCGTACCTTCGGTGGCGGTGAGCGTATCGGAGTTCACCAGGTTGGCCGTGCCGTTCTTGACGATCGTCGTGTCTTCTTCGCCTTTGCCGATGAGAGTCGCAGCCCGCACTTCGTCCAGGTCGTAGAGCTGCATGGCGCGCGTGACGGTCGTCATCGTCTTCTTGCCGTTGGCGCCGACGGGAACGCGGTCGCTGGTGGCGGTGAGGGTGACGGTGAGGATGCCGCGGCTCTCCTTGGCGCTGGCGACGGTGACGCTGCCGCCGGGCAGCCGCAGGGTGCCGAGTTCGGCTTCGTCCTCGTCGCAGTCGTCCTTCGAGGCGCGCCACTTGGCGACTTCCAGGCCGCTGGCGGCCAGGTAGCGCGTTACCTCGATGTCGTACTGGTCGTCGACGGCGGAGACCTGCATGCTGCCTTCGCGCGCCATCGTGTATGCGAGGATGCCGACCACGGCAAGTGTGAGCGCCACGGGCAGCAGCAGGATGCCGCGCTGGCTGGCGGTGCGGACGCTCACAGCGCAGACCCCAGGCGCACGCTGGCCGTGGCGGTCGCCGTGGCGACGGTCCCGGTGTTGCGCGTCAGGCTCAGGCTGACCTTGACCAGCGGCTGGCCGGATTCCGGGACCGTTGCGGCAAGGCTGAAGTCGCTCACCGATTCGGCCAGCACGTAGCTGTCCTTGCCCTGCTGCTCGACCAGCATGCCGTCGGCGGTGACGCTGTAGACGGCGGGTTTCAGCCAGTCCCTGGCCGGTTTGTCTGCCAGGTCGGGTGGCACGGCGGTGTTGCGGATGCTCGCGGCGATCCGTTCGAGGGCGAAGTCGGCTTCGCGTTCGAGGGCGACCTGGTCCTCGGCCACGCGCGCGCTGGCGCCGGCGCTTTGCAGTATCGGCGCCAGCGGCGCCAGTACCAGCGCGCCGATGGCCAGCCCGAGCAGCAGCTCGGTCAGGCTCAGGCCCCCGGTGCGGATGCGCAGCAGGCGGCCTGCCTTCATCGCGCCACCATCGTCGTGAAGGAATAGCCCTTGTCCGCGCTCAGGGCAATGTACAGCATGGCCGACTCGCGCCGGTTCTGGGCGCTGCCCGAGCTCAGGAACACGGTGGTCGAGCCGGTCTGCTCGCACAGCGAAATGGCGAGCCGGCGGTTGACGCCGGCGCAGGAAGCGTCTTCCGGCAGCACGTAGCTGGCCGCATTGTCCTGGGATGCCGCCAGCCACAGCGTCTGGTAGGGTTCGGCCAGCACGGCTTCCATCGTGTTCTTCAGGCAGCGCAGTTCGCGCGCCTTGTCGGCGCCGGCGCTCGATACCGACAGGCCGTTGCGGATGGCCTCCATCATCGGCACGGCGCAGATCGCCAGCAGCAGCACGGCGACCATGACTTCCACGAACGAGAAGCCGGCATCATGCGCGCGCACGGTGACAAACCGGCCCATCACAGGCTCACCCGCCCGGTGACCGGCGCCACCCGCACCACGCGTTCGACGTTCCCGTAGCGGACCGTGATCTGCGCGTCTTCCTTCAGCTGCGAGATTTCCTTCGTACCCAGGACGATGCCGATCGGCAGGCCCAGGAACTTGGATGGAGCGACGTCGACCGGTGCGCCATCCGGGCCGAAGATCGTGCCGTTCGTCACGGCGTTGCTCTGGTAGCGGAACAGCGCGCCGACGATGCGCGCGCGCGGCATGCCGTCGTCGGCGAAGTTGATCTGGTAGTCGCGCTTGTCGACGGGGTGGGTGACGGTGATGCTGCCGCTGCCGGACGGCGCCGGGCGCTGGATGCGCAGCACCTGGCTGGCGGGATCGATGCTGATGGTGTGGTAGATGCCGGTGCGGACCGCCTCGCGCTGGGCAAAGCGGACGGCGCGGGCGATTTCGCCGGCGGCGGCGTCGGCGGCCAGCGCCGATTGCGGATCGGCCTTGGGAATGGCAATCGCGGCGGCGACTGCGACGATGGCGACGACGGTCACCATCTCGGCCAGCGTGAAGCCCGCCTGGCCCCGAAGAGCGTTCAGTGCGAGCTTCACGGGGATGGGTCTTTAGTACTGGAAGAGCGGGACGCCGCGGCGGCCAGTCGCGTTGCTGTTGACGCGGATGTTGCCGTTGCGTGGGTCGTACTGCCAGCCGCCGGTAGCTGCGTTAGGGTCCGGCGCAGCGCCATTGCCGGCGACTGCCACCATGACCACGTCGTCGTTGGCCGGGGTGGTGATGCCGTCGGCCGGGATCGCGCGCAGGTAAGGACCCATGCTGAAGAGGCCGTTCGGCGTGGACACCGAGCAGACGACGCCATTCGCGCTCGTGGAACTGGTCATGTGAGCGGTGAACGTGTCTGCACCCGCTGCCGGCTCCACAATGACGCCGCCCGCACCGGTGCACGCCGCGGTTTCGGCAGCGGTGGCGTCGGCCGCAGCCACGCCCGGCAAGACATTGCGGTGCTGCACACGGTACAGTTCGATTGCCGAGCGCATCGTGGTCAGGTTGGCCTGGAGCGCCGATTCCTGGGCGTCGCCCGAGGTATTCGAAAACTGCGGAATCGCGATCGCCGCCAGGATGGCGATGATGATCACGACAATCAGGAGCTCGATGAGCGTGAAGCCTTTGGCGGCGTAATGGCGAATGGTAGTGGTCATTTTAGTAAGTGGATGGGTTAAGGAAGGTTTGCTGTATAGCAAATTCTTAACATGTGGCAACGAAGAGTAACATGAACAACAGCTATTTTAATTGCCACTGCGCATTAACTTTTACGGATTGTTGCTTTTCAGTGAACCGCTCGTGACATTTTGAAAATCGGCAGAATGATCGACGTCACAATCGTCCCCACCAGCACGCCCATCACCATCAACATCACCGGTTCGGCCATCTTCGCCAGGCGGTTCAGCTGGCGCGTCAGGTCGCGTTCGTAGAAGTCGGCGACACGCGCCATCACCTTGCCCAACGAGCCGGTAGCTTCGCCGGTGTCGATCATCTGCTTCACGCTGCTGGGAATCAGCGGGCTGTCGCGAAAGCCGGCGGCAATGCCCCGCCCTTCGGTCACCTGCACCTCGAGTTCGCCCAAAAAGCGCTGGAACTCGGCGTTCGGGATCACGTTGCGGCAGGCGCCGAGCGTATCGAGGATGGTCACGCCGCGTTCGAGCGAAATGCCCATCACGCGCATCAGGCGCGTCAGGTAAATCTTGATGAAGATGTCTTTTACGTAGGGCAGGCGCAGCTTGGCGCGGTCGAGCCAGGCGCGCGCATCCGGGCGGCGCAGGGCCACCAGCGCCGCACCGGCCAGGCCGAGGACAAGCACGCCGAAGACCACGCCATGCTGGATCAGGAAGTTGCTGGCGCCGATAAACATCTTGGTCGTGAACGGCAGCTCGGCGTAGATCGAGCCGAACATCACCGAGAATTTCGGGAACACGACCACCAGGATGAACAGCACCACCAGCACCGAGAACACAATCAGGAAACCGGGATAGGACAGCGCCGAGACGATGGTGCTGCGCAGCCTTTCCTGTTTCTCGTCCATGTCGACCAGTTGCTCGAGCACCTCGGGCAGGAAGCCGCCGGCCTCGCTGGCGCCGATCAAATTGATGTAGGTGGACGGGAACAGTTCCGGGTGCTTGGCCAGCGCCTCGGAAAAACGCTCGCCGCCGACGATGTCGTCCGCCACCTGGCCGATGATGGCCTTCAGGCGCGGCTTGTCGCTCTGCTCGTGCAGCGCGCGCAGGGCGTCGTGCAGGGCGACGCCGGTTTCCAGCAGCAGCACCAGGCGTTCGGTGAAGAGCACGCGGTCGGCGCTGCCGATGCGGGCGTCGCCGCCAAAGGCAAAGGCGGCGCGCTTCGGCGCCGCTGTCGATGCCGATGCCGGCGTTGACGAAGATGCGGCCCCCGCGTCATCCCATTCGATTGCCATGCCTGGTTCCCCTTACAGCGAATGCACGACGCGTGCGATTTCCTCGGGCGTGGTGTCGCCGCCAAAGGCGCGCTCCATGCCGTCGGCGTACAGATCGCGGTGACCCTTGCCGGCCACGTGCTGGACCAGCGCATCCTTGCTGGCATTCGCCACGATCATGCGCTGCAAATCCGAACCCACTTCCAGCAGTTCGTAGATCCCCAGGCGCCCCTTGTAGCCCGAGTCGTAGCACGACGGGCAGCCGCGGCCCTTTTGCAGCTTGAGGTTGCCCTCTCCCTTCCAGCCGTAGGCCAGGGCCGCGCCGGGCGGCACCAGGTAGCCGGTCTTGCAGGCCGGGCAGATGCGGCGCACCAGGCGCTGCGCCATCACGCCGATCAGCGCCGACGACAGCAAATACGGCTCGACGCCCATCTCCACCAGGCGCGCCACCGCACCCAGGGTGTCGTTGGTGTGCAGGGTGGTGAGCACCAGGTGCCCGGTCAGCGCCGCCTGCACCGCGATTTCCGCGGTCTGGCGGTCGCGGATCTCGCCGACCATGATGATGTCCGGGTCCTGGCGCAGCACGTGCTTCAGGATCTTCGGGAAGGTGAGGCCGATCGCATCGTTCACCTGGTTCTGGTTGATGATGTCCAGCTGGTACTCGACCGGGTCTTCGATCGTGACGATGTTCTTCTCGATGCTTTTCAGGTAGTTGATTGCCGCGTACAGGCTGGTGGTCTTGCCGCTGCCGGTGGGGCCGGTGACTAGGATCAGCCCGTGGCTGCGCCCGAGCAAACGCTTGAAGGTTTCGACCGTGCCGCGCTCCATGCCCAGCTTGTCCACATCCAGGATCGACTGGTTTTTATCCAGCACGCGCAGCACCACCTTTTCGCCGTAGATGCCGGGTAGCGAAGAGAAGCGCAGGTCGACCGTGCGGCCCTGGGTCATCACCTGGATGCGGCCATCCTGCGGCAGTCGTCGTTCGGCGATGTCGAGATGCGCCATGACTTTCAAGCGCGAGACGATGGCCGGATGCAGCTCCACGCGCGGCGACATCACTTCGTACAGGATGCCGTCGATGCGCAGGCGGATGCGCGACTTGTTGCGCGAGATTTCGATGTGGATGTCGCTGGCGTTGTCGTGGATGGCGCGCTGGATCACGGCGTTGACCATGTTGATGACGGGGCTGGCGCCGGCCATCTGGTCGATCTGCGTGTAGTCGTCCGGGATCTGGCTGTCCACCAGTTCCAGGTCGTTCGCTTCGCTGTGAATAAAATCCGGCATGGTGCCGCCGTAGGCATCGTCGCGCACGCGGTTGATGTCCGCCGGCGGTGCCATCGCCACGCGGATGCGGCAGCCGGTGCGGGCGCGGATTTCGTCGATGCTGTGCACCGCCTGCGGCTCGCCCGTGGCCAGGGTCAGCGTGTTCTCGACCACGAACAGCGGAATCACGTTCAGGCGCTTGGCCACGTCGCGTTCCAGCAGCGACACGGCCACCGGGTCGTACAGGCCCGCGCGCAGGCTCACGAACGGCAAATCGAGCTGCTCGGCCAGGGCCTGGAACAGCGCCGCTTCGGTGAGCCACTTCTTCTCGACCATGATCAGGCCCATGCGCTTGCCGGTCTGCTCCTGCAGGCGCGCCGCCTCCGCCACCTGGGCGGCGGTGACGACGCCGCGTTCGACCAGGATGTCGCCCAGCTTCGGCTGGCCGGCGCCGCGCGGCGCTTTCGATGGCGCCTGCGGCGCGTCGTACAGCGCCACCTTGTCGGACACGCCGGTCACGTTCAGGATGTCGAGCAGCAGCGGGCTCGGATAGGCCAGCTTCAACCAGCCGCCCAGGCTACCCAGGCGGTTGGCGGCGCGCGTCATCATTTCCAGCGCACGGCCCGAGAGCAGCGCCACCTTGCCCAGGTCGAGCACGATGCTGACCTGGTGCTGGGCGATGCATTCGTTGATGGCGTTGTCGACCGCATCCACGGCGTCGGCGGCCACCAGCGCCATCGACGGCGCCAGGTAGGTCATCGAGCCGATGCGGCTGCGGGTGACGGCGTCGCTCATGCCTTATGCCGCCTGCTGCGGTAAATCGCGGGCGATGTTGAAGCGCGCGATCCATTCAGGCTCGGCGGCGCAGACTTCCTCGAACACCTTGATGATGGTCGGGTCGAGCTGGCTGCCGGCCACGCGTGCGATTTCCGCCATCGCCACTTCGTGGCTGCGGCCGGCGCGGTAGGCGCGCGAGCTGGTGATCGAGTCATAGGTGTCGGCCACGGCGATGATGCGCGCATGCAGCGGAATGTCGTTGCCCTTCAGGCCATGCGGGTAGCCGGTGCCGTCGTACTTTTCCTGGTGGTGGCGCGCGCCCGGCACCGCGCCCTTCAGGCGGTCGATGTGGCGCAGGATTTCGTAGCTGCGCTCCGGGTGCACCTTGATGAAAGTGAACTCGTCGCTTGTTAAGCGGCCCGGTTTGCAGAGCACCGCGTCGGGAATGCCGATCTTGCCGACGTCGTGCAGCAGCGAACCCCAGAACAGGTCTTCGGTGTCGCGCGTGCCGAGGTTCATCGCCTTGCCGATCTCCATGGTGATGTAGTGCACGCGCTCGGAATGGCCGCGCGTGTACGGGTCCTTCGCTTCCACCGCTTCGATCAGGGCGTTCGCCATCTGGTCGTTGAACTTCCGGGTTTCGGCCAGCATGCCGTACATCTTCGACAGGCCCGAGAGCTGGTTGGCCAGCAGCTCGCCGAGTTTACGGTCGCTGTTCGAAAAATCGGGTTTTGCCAGGTGGTTCGCCAGCACCAGGATCGCCACCACGCTGCGGTCGTGGATCACCGGGCAGCACAGCAGCTTGAAAGGCAGGTCGGTGAAGATGTAGGCGCGGCGCGGGTCGTTGACGTCGTTGATGACGATCGGGGCGCGCGCCGAATGCGTAAAGCGGTACAAGTCGCCGCGCATCTCGACCAGCACCAAATCGAGGTTGTGGATCGGCGCCGACAGGTTGGTCGCGTGCACGCACAGGTTTTCGCCGGGTTTCACGAAGGCGGCGACGTCGGCGTCCATGTGCTCGGCCCAGCTCTGCAACAGGCGCTGGAACAGGTCGGCGCCGGGTTCGAGCTGCTGCACGGTCTTGTCGATGGCGTACACCAGGTGCAGTTCTTCGTAGCGCTCGGAGAGTTCGATCGCCATGGAGTCGAGCTCGCGCCGCGATGCCACTTCGTCGGCGATGCCGGCGCCGATGTCCTCGAAGGTTTCGGCCAGCGCGTCCCAGGCGGTGGGCGCCTCGGCCACGGCATCGACCCGCACCGCCAGGTAGCCGAGCAGGCCGGTCTTGCCGTGCATGGCCATGTAGAGCAGCGTGGCGCCGTCGCGGTCGTGGCGCTGCATGCCGTCGCCGTCCTGGGCCCAAGACAGGCCGGCCGCCATGCTCGCGGCGATCCAGGCGCCGATGTCGCTGCCGGCCTGCTGCTGCCAGCGCACGGCGCCATCCGGCCCGCAGACCGCAAAGTCGTAGTCGACGCCGGTGGTGCGGCGCAGCCAGCGCGCGTGACGGGAAAAGTCGAGATCGTTCAGGACATCATGCATGCGGGTTCTCCTGCGTGGCCGCGTTGGTGAAGTAGGTGGTGAGGCGGGCGATCAGCTGGCGCGGACTGAGCGGCTTTTCGAGGAACTCGACGTTCGCCAGTTCGCGCACCCATTCGCGCTCCTGCGATGCCGTCATCGAGGTCATCACGAAGATCGGGAAGCGTTCGTCGGGATAGCGCGCACGCGCGGTGCGGCACAGTTCGCGGCCGTCCATGCCGGCCATCTGGATGTCGCTTACCATCACGTCGGGGCGGCGCGCGGCCATTTTTTCCAGCGCCTCGACCCCGTCGTTGGCGCTGGCCACCTCAAAGCCTTCGCGTTCCAGCATCAGGCGCAGCACGCGGATCACGTGGGGTTCATCGTCCACCAGCAAGATCGATTTCTTCATAGGACTTGGCTTTCTTCTGCCAGTGCCGGCATTTTCTTCAGGTAGATGGAGAACACGCTGCCGTGTCCGAGTTCGCTCTCGATGGTCAGGCGGCCGTGGTGCAGTTCGACGATCTGGTTACTCAGGTACAGGCCCAGGCCGTGGCCGCCGCGCTGCTCGTCGCCCGTCTCGCGCACGCGGAAGAATTTCTCGGTCACGCGCTCGCGGTCTTCCGGCGTCATGCCGATGCCGCTGTCGCGTACGGCGATGACGACGTCGCTGTCGCCTTCTTCCGCGCTCAGGGTCACGTTGCCGCCGGCGCTGTTGTACTTGATGGCGTTGTTCAGCAAATTGTTCAGGGCGATGCGGAACATGTCCTTGTCGACCGATACCGCGGCCAGGTCGCGCGCCACCTGCAGGTCGAGGCGGATGTTCTTCGCGTCGGCGCGCGAACGCGCCTGCTGCCAGGCGTCGCGCAGCAGATCGTCGAGTTTTACGCGGTGGCGCTCGGGGCGCATGCTGCCCATCTCGAGTTTACTCACGTTGAGCAGGTTGTTCACCAGCGAAGTCATGCGCTCGACCTCGTCCTGGATCACGTTGATGGCTTCCACGCGCACAGCCGGGTCGTCGTTGCCGACGTCGGCCAGCATCTCGCCATACATGCCGATCACGTTCAGCGGCGACTTCAGCTCGTGCGCCACGTGGGCCACGAAGTCGTTGCCGGCCTGGCGCGCCAGGTGTTCGCGGGTGGCGTCGCGCAGCACCACCAGGGTGCCGTAGGCCATCGCATGCCCGGTCAGGGCCTGGGCCGTGGCCCACAGGCGCTTGCCCGGCACCCCGAGCGGATTGAATTCGATCGTCATCTGGCTGCGCGCATCCTGTCCGGCGCCGCGAAAGCGCGCCAGCATCGCGCGCAGTTCCGGGTCGCGGCACCAGGCCTCCACCGGCTGCGACAGCACATCGGCCACCGGCACGCCAAGCAGCGGTTCGATCTTCCCGGTGGCAAACGTTACTTCGCCGGCCGGATCGAGCACCAGCAGGCCGTCGGGCAGGCATTGCAGTACCGCCTGCATCTTGTTGCTGCCGTATTCGAGCAGGCGGCCGCTGGCCATGCTGGCGATGCTGTCCTGCTCCAGCTCGCGGATGCGGGCGCTGGTGTGGTCCAGGTAGCGATTGAGCTTGCCGGCCAGGCCGCGCACGTCCTGCCCCGCGTCCGGCTCGGGCGCAGCCTGGGCCTGGGCCGCGCCGAGGGTCTTCAGCTGTTCGCCGAGGGCGGCCAGCGGCGCCATCTCGCGCTTGATCACGATGTAGATGAGGGGCACCAGCAGGAACACGGCCAGCGCGATCAAGGCGTAGAACGGCAAGTCCTTCAGGTCGAAGGGGCCCTGCGGCTCGAAGTAGCCGATGCGCAGCTGCAGGCGCCCGTCCTGGCTGGCGAGCGGACCGCGGAATTCGCGGATCGCGCGCGCGTTCTGGCCGGCGGCCACGCCGCGCTCGTCGAAACTGGCCAGGGCCAGCGGCGCGGCCGGCGGCACGATGGCGCCGGGGCTGGCCATCTCAATCAGGTTGCGGCCATCCTCGCCGCTGATGGCGGCGTAGGCGACATCGGGATTGCCGCGCATGGCCAGCAGCGAGGCCAGCACGCCCGGCTGGCCCTGGGGCGGCAGCAGGACGTCCGCCGGCAGCACCGCCAGCGAGCGCACCGTGCCCAGGCCCTGGGCGCGTAGCTGCTCGAGCTGCTCGGTATGCTGGCGTTTCAGCAGCAGGGAGACCACCAGCGCGATGACGGCCAGCGAGGAAACGACGAGGATAAGGCCGATCCGGTTATTTTTCATGGTGGGGCGGTCCTTGGGGCCGTGGAGAACGGCAAACGGAATGCGGTAGGTCTAAAGCGCTAGACTATAGTTGAAAATTTCTTGCAGGAAAATAACATTCTGCACGCAAATGTGAACTGGTCAAATATTTGAGCCGGCTGCAACACATTTGTATGCACAGAGCCCGTGCACTGGCGCGCCAGGCGGGTTTCGGAACGGGTCGACGCCGGCATCCGCGATATAGTGGTAACAACCAGACAGCGTCTTTTCACACATGAGTAATTTTCGCAACGACCATTCCGATAACGATTCCGACAGCGGCGACGACGCCTTCCTTGTACAGGACCTGAAACTGGCCGAGCGCGGCATCGAGCTGGTCAAGATGGAAGGCCGCGTCTTCCTGCGTTTTTCCGGCGAAGTGAAATACCACGGCCTGCGCGTGCGCTACGCCCTGGTGCCGGCGCGCGGCGTGCTGGCCAAGCCGAGCAAGTGGCGCAAGATGGACCCGCTGGCGCGGCGCGACCTGATCGAGGAACGCACCGGCGACAAGGCCCTGGCCGAACTCCAGATGGATGCCGAGGAGTTCGTGGCCGAGATCGCCGAGCAGGCCGACGATGCCGGTTTCGACCCGCGCGTCTTCCTGGGCGTGCTCGAGGAGCTGGAAACCTCGGAGCCGGCCGAATACGTGTTCGAGCGCATCCGCCAGCGCGTGGAGCACGCCATCGAGCGCGAGCAGGAAGAACGCCACGCCGCCCGTACCAAGGAAAGCATCAACCTGGCCGAGTACCCGGAATCCTTCGAGGTCGCCAGCCGCATGCCGCGCAAGTTCATCGCCCTGCTCGGCCCGACCAACTCCGGCAAGACCCACCGTGCGATGGAAGCGCTGGCAAAAGCCGCTAGCGGCGTGTATCTCGCGCCGCTGCGCCTGCTGGCGCTGGAAAACTACGAGCGCCTGCAGGCGGCCCGTCCGCACGGCGAGGAATTGAAGGTGAGTTTGATCACCGGCGAGGAACGCCGCATTGCCGAGGGCAGCACCCACGTCGCCAGCACGGTCGAGATGCTCGATACCAAGAAGGCGGTGGAAGTGGCCGTGATCGACGAAATCCAGATGCTGGCCGACCGCGACCGCGGCGCTGCCTGGACCGCCGCCGTCTGCGGCGCGCCGGCGACCACCGTCTACCTGGTCGGGGCGCCGGAAGCACGGCGCGCCATCGAGGCGCTGGCCGAACGGCTCGAAGTGCCACTGGAAGTGCATGTGCTGAAACGCATGGCGCCGCTGGCGATGGAACCGTCGCCGGTGCGCAAGCTCGGCAACTTGCGCCGCGGCGACGCCGTGATTGCCTTCTCGCGGCGCGACGTGCTGATGTGGCGCGACATGATCACCGAAAAGGGCCTGTCGGTCGCCACGGTCTACGGCAATCTGTCGCCCGAAGTGCGGCGCGCCCAGGCCGAGCGTTTCCGCGAGGGCCAGGCCGACATCGTGGTCGGCACCGACGCTCTCGCCATGGGCCTGAACATGCCGATCGCGCGCATCGTGATGACCACCGCCGTGAAGTACAACGGCTACGAGGAAGAAGAGATTTCGGCAGCGCTGGCCAAGCAGATCGCCGGTCGCGCGGGGCGCTATGGCGTGCACGAGGAAGGTTTCGTTGCCGGCTACGACGACGACACCCACGAGGTGATGCGCGCGCTGATGAAGGAAAAGATTCCGCCGGTGCCGGCCAGCGGTTTCGCGGTGGCGCCATCGCTGGAACAATTGCACCGGATTTCGTCGGTGACCGGGGAAACGTCTTTGGTAAAACTGCTGAAGCGCTTCGTCCACAACATCGACGTGCCGGACGGCTTTTTCTATCCGCGCATTACGGAAGAGCAGAACGAGCGTGCCGAATGGCTCGATACCCTGCCCCTGTCGGTGGCCGAGAAGTTCATGCTGTCGCTGGTGCCGATCTCGACCAAGGTGCCGGTCCTGCAAAGCGCCTGGGAGCACTGGTCGCTGTCGCTGGCGAAAAAGAAGATCTGCAAGCTGCAGCCGCATACTCAGGAACTGTTCTTCATGAACTTGCAGGAGGTGGAAGACACCTGCCGCATGTACTCGGCCTATGCCTGGCTGGGCTACCGCCAGCCGGACTTCTTCCCCAGCATCGAGGAAGCGCAGAAGCTGGCGCGCGAAGCGGCGGAGCGGGTCGATTCGATGCTGCAGCAGCAGAATTCGGCGACGCGAAAGCGGCATGCGGGTGGAGGTAGCGGCAAGCAAAAGCGCCGCGCGTAAAGGGCACGCAGCCTCAACCGTACGGTGGGCACTCCGTGCCCACGCGGAATGTCGCACGGTGTTGGCTTCGTTTGGATGTTGCTGTCTGCTCTGAGATGCGGCGTCAGAATGCGGGCCACGCGGCTCCAACCAACGCCAACGTAACGCACGCTTCCGCGTGGGCACGGAGTGCCCACGCCGGCCGCGCCCACCGTACGGTTTCCGCCGCAGGCCTGACGCGCGGTGTACGATGACGAATTCTCATCCGTCATCACACACCATGAACAACCAGCTCACCCCCGACGTCTTCAACGAACGCGGCGCCAACACCCTGCCCGGCTACCTGGGCATCGAAATCCTGGAAATCGCCGAGAACCGCGTATCGGCCCGCCTGCCGGTACGCCAGCAACTGCTGGCGCCGAACGGCTACCTGCACGCCGGCAGCGTGGTCACCCTGGCCGACACCGCCGCTGGCTACGCCTGCATGGCCCACCTGCCCGAAGGCGCGCACAGCTTCACCACCATCGAACTGAAATCCAACCACCTCGGCACCGCGCGCGAAGGCGCCATTGCGGCCGTGGCCACGCCGGCCCACCTGGGCCGCACCACGCAGGTCTGGGACGTGACGGTCACCGACGAGGCGAACGGCAAGACCATCGCCCTGTTCCGCTGCACCCAGATGATCCTGTATCCGAAAGCGGCCTGAAGCCTGCCGCGGCAGGCGCCTGATCAGGGCGGCAGGCAGGCCGCCGCCACCCCGGCCGCCGTGCCGCCCACGGCCGGCAGGTCCGAGGGCGACTTGCCGTTGCCGACCAAGATCGCCGGCTGGCCTTTGTAACTGAGCTGCAATTGCTCGCCCGCATAACCGTCCAGTGCCTTCGGAATGAACACGGCGAAGCGGTAATTCAGCTTGGCATAAAAGCCGCTGTGGAAAATCTGGGCGGGCGGTCCTTCCTGGATTTCGGCGGCAATCGCGTCGAGGATGGGCAGCCGGTCGCCGGCATTGTTCAGGTCGGCCTGGCCCTGGTAGCGCAGGCTGTAGGGCGGCAAGCCGCCATACTCGCGCCCCTCGTACATGACGCGGAATTGCTCGACGTTGTACTGGAAACCGCGCCCCGCCCCTTCGGCGACGTCGACATTGCACAGCAAGAAAATCGCCCAGAACCCCTGCGAATCCACCGGCGCCAGGTAGCCCACCCGGTACAGCGCCGCCGACAGGGCGATCGGGTTGGTGAAGTGGATTTCGTGCGCATTGGCCACGTGCTGGTAATGCAGGACAGCATCGGCCTTGCGCGCCTGTCCTGCGCACCCGGCCAGCGCACAGAGCGCGGCAATGCTGCTTATCCTGCGAAGTAAGTGACCCATTGAAACTCCTTTGCGAGCCTGCGCGCCCGTCCAGGCGCTTGCGACCGCATCAAGCTTGGACCAATCGAGTGCTCCAGGCTTGAGCTAAGTCAGGCGTGCTGTGGCATTGGCGCATAGATCGTCCAAGGCGCCAGTTTACTCAGGGAGAAGAAGAGCGGCAAGGCGAGCACGGCCGCGAGCCGGCGCATTCCCTACCGGGAAAGGTTCTTAGAGTGCTTTTTGCAGCAGGGTATGCAGTTGGGCAAAGTCGGGTTCGCCCACGTAGCGCTTGAGGATGGCGCCATCCTTGCCGATCACAAAGGTGGTCGGCGTCAGGGTCACGTCACCGAAGGATTTGGCGATGTCGCCGCCCGAATCGAGCGCCACGATGAAGGGCAGCTTGCGCGTTTCGGTGAAGTTGACGACGTAGTTCGGCGGGTCGTACTGCATGGCCACGGCCACGAATTCCAGGCCCTGGCCCTTGAACTTGTTGTAGGTGTCGACCATCGCCGGCATCTCGCGCACGCAGGTGGTGCACGAGGTGGCCCAGAAGTTGACCATCACCACCTTGCCGCGCAAGCCCTGCGTGCTGATCTTGTCGCCGGCAATGCTGATGAAAGTGACGTCGGGCGCCGTTTCCTTGCTGCTGAAGGTGGCGTAGCCGACGCCCGCCAATGCGAGCACGACCGCCGCGGCGGCAGCGGGCTTGATCCAGGAGCGGGCGGCGGTGGTCATGGTCTTACAGGGCAACCGACGAGGATTGCGGGTACTGGGTGCGCAGTTCTTCTTCGGTGATGTATTCGAAGATCTTCACCACGCGCTGGACGCCGGACACGCTCTGGGCGATCTTCGCGCCGAGGTCGCCTTCGCGCTGGGTCACGCGGCCCATCAGGTACACGGTGCCGCGCTCGGTGACGACCTTGAACGAGGTGGCCGAGATCGTTTTCATCTCGACCAGGCTGCCCTTGACGTTGGTGGTGATCAGCGCGTCCGAGGAGCGCGAGGTGTAGCTCGACGGGCCGGCGATCGCCAATTCGTTGATGACCGACACCACGTTCTCGATGCGGCGCACTTCGGCCTCGACCCTGGCCTTCATGGCTTCGTCGCGCACTTCGCCGGTGAGCAGCACCTTGCGGTTGAAGCTGGCGATGTTGACGTGGCCGGCGTCGCCGACGATCTTCGGAATCTGCACTTCGGCTTTCACCGTGATCGACTTGTCCTCGGTCTGCGCGCCCAGCGTGCGGCGGTCCATGGTGGATGCCGCGCCGAAGGCGGCGCCGCCCACGACCAGCGGCACGCAGCCCTGCAGCGCGCCCAGCAGGGCGGCGCCCAGCATTACTTTGGTCAACGACCCCTTCAGGGCCTGGCCAGTCTTACTCATTCTCGTCTCCTCCGAAAAGCGCAACGTCGATGCCGTCGCAAATGCAATGGATCGCGACCAGGTGGACTTCCTGGATGCGCGCGGTACGGCTATGCGGCACGTTGATATGCACGTCAGCATCGGTCAGCAGCTTGGCCAGCGCGCCGCCGTCCTTGCCGGTCAGCGCCACCACGCGCATCTCGCGTTCGAGCGCCGCTTCGACGGCGGCCAGCACGTTGGCCGAATTGCCCGAAGTCGAGATCGCCAGCAGGATGTCGCCGGCCTGTCCAAAGGCCTGCACCTGCTTCGAAAACACTTCGCGGAAGCTGTAGTCGTTCGCAACCGCCGTCATGATCGAGGTGTCGGTGGTCAGCGAGATGGCGGGCAGCGGAAAGCGCTCGCGCTCGAAGCGGCCAACGAGTTCGGCAGCGAAATGCTGGCAGTCGGCGGCGGAACCGCCATTCCCGCAAGCCAGGATCTTGTTGCCGTTGGACAGGGCGCTGAACATCAGTTCAATCGCCTGCGAAATAGGGGAAGACAGGGCCGCGGCCGACTTCAATTTGAGATCGGCGCTCTCCTGGAAGTGAGCGAGGATGCGTTGAGTGTTCATAGCCGGGGATTATAGTGCAGTGGAAAGGGGGGACGGACAAACCGTTTTTAAAATTGCTTACATTTCATGCAGGCTTAAGCTTCTATGGCGTTGCGCAGCCATGCGAGATGGTCGCCATCGATGGCGATCACGTCGAAGCGGCAGGGAGGCACACGGGGGAAGCGCAGCAGATACACCTGGGCGGCGCGCACCAGGCGGCGGATCTTGGCGGGGGTGATGCTGGCGGCGGCGCCGCCATGTTTGCTGTCGGCACGCTGGCGCACTTCGACGAAGACGAGGGTGTCGCCGTCGCGCATGATCAAGTCGATCTCGCCGCCCTTGCAGGTGAAATTGGCCTCGATGAATGAGAGGCCCTGGCGTTTCAGGTAGCGTAGCGCCGTTTGCTCCCAGTCGCGGCCCTGGGACTGCTTTGGGGAAAGGCGCGTCGGCATGTCATGGCCTGGTTGCCACCGCTTCGAAACCGAGGCCGTCGCGGTAGATGGCGGCCGCTTCCTGGCGCTTGACGGCATACGCGCCATTGTTCATGCGCACCGACAGGCGGCCGGTGACGCCGTCGAGCTCGAAACCGCTGCCCGGATGCTGGGCCACTTCGCGCGCCACGCGGAAGGCGTCGATGCCGAGCGCGTACAGGCGCTGCATGTCGAGGGTGTCGGTATCCACCGGACGCGGATACACCATCACTTGCGGATGTTCGGGTTGGATGGTCCAGGGCAGATCGAGCATGCGCACGCCGTCGAGCTCGGGCCAGCCGCCAGCTGAACTGGCGCTGCGGCCCGGATTGGCGGCCGACACGCCATAGGTCGGCAGCGAGGTGCCGATGGCGCTGCGTACCTGGCGCAATTGATTGGCGTCGAGTGCGGCGAAGACCAGGTCGGGGCGGTCGATTTCCAGGCGCTTGCGCAAATCGGACAGGGCGTTCGCATCGACGTAGCCGTCGAGCACCGGCAAGTCGACCGTGGCATTGTTACGTCCCAGGCGCGCCCAGTGCGAGGTGAAGGCGCCGACCACGCGCTGCTGCCAGGCGGCGCTGCCGCCCAGCACCAGGGCGCGGCCGCCCGGCTGTTCCTGGGCGGCCCAGTCGGCCACCTGGCGTGCTTCTTCTTCCAGCGACAGGCCGATCACCAGCATCTGCGCCGGCAGCGGGCGGTCGATCTGCGGATGGTTCAGGGCAACGGTTGGCTTGGTGACGACATTGCTGGACGCCACGGCGGCAACGGCGGAGCGGGCCAGCGGGCCGACCACGATGTCGTTCTGTTCGGCGGCGCGGGCATAGGCGCGCAGCGTGTCTTCGGCCGAGTTGCCGCTGGGGACGACCTGGACTTCGATGCCAGCGCCGTCGCGCTCGTGGCCGGCCATGAAGCCGGCGCGCACCGACTCGGCGGCCTTGCCCAGCGCGTTCGATTCGAGCGGCAGCAGCAGGGCCACGCGCGCCCGTGCGCCGGGCACGGCGGCCTGGGCGCCATCCTCGCGCGGGTACAGCTCGATCGGTATCGTACGGGTTTCCGAGCGCGGCGCAGGGGCGGGTTCGGCAGCGGGCGCCGGGCGTGGCGCACTTGTGTTTGGCTCTGCGGGCGCGCACAATCCGCCCGGTACGCCGCATCCCAGATCGGGTGGCAGGGGCGTGCTGGCGCAGCCGGCCACCATGGCGGCGGCAGCGGCTGCAGTGGCAATCACGCGCAGGCCTTTCAGATAATTCACGAGCATCGTATCTCCAACATGACCGACAACCAGTCCATCGACATTGCCAAACTGCCAGTAATGGCCGAGGCAGCTCAGCAGTCCTATCCTACCGCAACGCTGTACGTCGTGGCCACCCCGATCGGTAATGCAACCGACATCACCCTGCGCGCATTGCACCTGCTGGCGCTGGCAGACGTGGTCGCCTGTGAGGATACGCGCAAAACCGGCGCCCTGCTCACCCGTTACGGCTTGAACAAGCAGATGGTCGCCGCGCACCAGCACAACGAGCGCGAAGCGGCAGATAAATTGATCGCAAGATTGCAGGCCGGCGAGCGCGTGGCGCTGGTCTCGGATGCCGGCACGCCGGCCGTCTCCGACCCGGGTGCGCGCATCGTCGACGCCGTGCGCGAGGCCGGGCTGCGCGTGCTGCCGCTGCCGGGCGCGTCGGCGTCGGTCACGGCGCTGTCTGCCAGCGGGCTGGTGAACGACCGTTTCAATTTCGTCGGCTTCCTGCCGGCCAAGGCCAAGCAGCGCGAAGCGGCCCTGCAGGCATTGGTGCGCGAGCCGGCCACGCTGGTGATCTACGAGGCGCCGCACCGCATCGTCGATTGCGTGGAAGGTTTATTGGCCGTGTTCGAGCCGACGCGCCAGGTGGTGTTTGCGCGCGAACTGACCAAACTGTTCGAGGAAGTGCACCGCTGCCCGCTGGGCGAGGCGCTGGCCTGGGTGAAGGCTGACCAGCACCGCGAGCGCGGCGAATTCGTGGTGCTGGTCGAAGGCGCGACGCTCGAGACCGATGCGGCCGATGCCGAAGCCGAGCGTATCCTGCAGATTTTGCTAACCGAGTGCTCGGTGAAGCAGGCGGCGAACCTGGCGGCCCAGATTACCGGGCGCAAGAAGAATGCGCTGTATGAGCGCGCCTTGCAGATCAGGGGCGAATAGGCGTTCGCTTGCCGGTGGGGCTGTGCGGGCGCTTGCTGAACGCGTGGGCGGCGTACAGGCAGGCGGCATGCATACGTTCGGGTATAGCCGACCACCCTACCGAACGTAGGGTGGTCGGCTCCACCCGATAATGTGCATTAACGTAACGCGCGCGCCGCCCACGCGTTCAATCACCGCCTGCACTGCCTTACCATTCACCACTTGCAACCGCTGTCCTTCTTGTCCGCCAGAAGGAAGAGCGGCGCCAGCAAGCCGCCCGGCACGCCATCCTTGCAATTGCGCCGTTTCGCAGCGCCAATCATGCGTGCCGCCTTGGTTTCCGTTTCCAGCGGTTTCTCGGGGAACTGGCCGACGGCCGTGCCCTCCTTTGCCGGATCGCGCATGTTGGCCAGGGAGCGGGCGCTGCGCTTGGCGGCGTCGAGGTCGAAACGCGGCGTCTCCGTTGGCGCCGCCGGCGTCTGCGGCTGTTCGACAACGAAGGGATCGGGTTCCGCAGCCTTGCCGGTGTCGGGCGGGACGGCGATGACGGGCCGTGGCGTAGCCGGTTTCTTCACGCGTGAGGGCCGCTCGGCCCTGGGCGTTGGTGCAGGCGGTGGTGGTGGTTCCGGGGCCTCGACACGCGGCGGTGGCGGGGGCGGCTGGATCCGTACCGCGATCGAACGCGGCGGCTCGGGCACGTCGTCGGGACGGCCCGCGCTGCGCCACATCGTCAGCAGCGCCGTGTGTACCAGGATCGACAAGACAATCCCGAAGCCCACGCGCTGCATGCGGCGGCTGTCCTCGGCGGACATTGCTTCGAATCTTGTCAGTGCCACATTCACCATCCCTGCTCCTGTTGCGCGAAAAACCGGAAAGATCATCTATTTTCCCACATCAACTTGACCGAAAGCTTGGGGACCGGTATTATTGATGTCTTCGGAGTGTAGCGCAGCCCGGTAGCGCATCTGGTTTGGGACCAGAGGGTCCAAGGTTCGAATCCTTGTACTCCGACCAGTATTAAGAGAGAAGCCGACAGCGAAAGTTGTCGGCTTTTTTCGTTTACGTGGCTGTTTTTGTGGCGATGTTGTTTGTAGGGTGGACGGGTTCCCCGTCCACGCGTCGATGGTTAGCAGCGAGATCATCCGGCACGAACACGGTGCCGTCGGCGATCGACGCGTGGACGGCATAGCCGTCCACCCTACGATGCAACGGTCAACCGCAGCGTTTCGGTTAGTTCACCCCGCTCGCTTCGCCAGCAAGGCATTCCCGACACGGCTTGCGCCCTTGCGCCCCAGCTGCTGCGAAATGAACTGCCCCGCATCGACCACCTGGTCGAGGTCGATCCCGGTCTCGATGCCCAGGCCATTGAGCATGTAGACCACATCCTCGGTCGCCACGTTCCCGGTCGCACCTTTCGCATACGGGCAGCCGCCGAGGCCCGACACCGAAGAATGGAAAATCTGCACGCCCACTTCCAGGCTGGCGTAGATATTGGCCAGCGCCTGGCCATAGGTGTCGTGGAAGTGTCCGCTCAGTTGCTGCAGCGGGAATTCGCGGCTTGCCGCCAGCATCACTTCCTGGGTCTTGCGCGGCGTCGAGACGCCGATGGTGTCGGCAATGTCGATCTCATCGCAGCCGAGGTCGCGCATGCGGCGCACCACGTCGGCCACGGCCTCCAATGGCACCTCACCCTGGTAGGGGCAGCCGAACGCCGTGCTGATGCTGCCGCGCAGGCGGATGCCGTTCGCCTTGGCGGCTTTCGCCACCGGTTCGAAGCGTGCGATCGATTCGGCGATCGAGCAGTTGATGTTCTTTTGCGAGAAGGCTTCCGAGGCCGAGCCGAAGATCACGACTTCATCGGCTTTCGCCGCCAGCGCCGCTTCGAAGCCCTGCATGTTGGGCGTCAGCGCCGAGTAGATCGTGCCCGGCAGGCGCGTGATGCGCGCCATCACCTCGGTGCTGGTCGCCATCTGCGGCACCCACTTCGGCGACACGAAGGACGCCGCTTCCACGTTGGCGAAACCGGCGCGCGACAGGCGGTCGACCAGCTCGATTTTCACGTCGGCGCTGATGGTTTCCTTTTCGTTTTGCAGGCCGTCGCGCGGACCGACTTCGATGATCTTGACCTTCTTCGGCAGGGTGGCTTGGCTGTTCATGGTGTCAGTATCCCAGTTGGCGGTCGACGATGTCCGCGACCGGTTGATCCGCCTCGAAGGCGGCGATTTTATCGATGATCTGGCGCACGGCATCCTCGCGCACGGTGAGCGCGGAGATGTGCGGCGTGATCGTGATGCGCGGCTCTTCCCAGAACGGGTGCGGCGCCGGCAGCGGTTCGTTGCGGAACACGTCGAGCGTGGCGCCGGCGATATGGCCGGAGCGGATCAGCGTTAGCAGATCCGGCTCGGCCACCTGGGCGCCGCGTGCGACGTTGATCAGGTAGGCGCCTTTCGGCAGCGTGGCCAGGCGCCGGCGGTCCAGCAGGTTATTCGTTTCCGCCGTGAGCGGCAGCAGCGACACCAGCACGCGCGTGCCGCTTAAAAATTCATCGAGCGACGCCATGCCGGCGAAGCACTCCACGCCCGGCAAGTCCTTGGCGGTGCGGCTCCAGCCGCGCACCGGAAAGCCGAAGCCGCGCATGGTTTCCACCACGCGCAGGCCCAGCTTACCGAGACCCATCACGCCGATCGTGAAGTCTTTTTTCTCGTGCGCCGGCAGCGGCGCCCACAATCCGTGGCGCGCCTGCTCCTCGTATTCGTCGAAGCGGCGGAAGTAGCGCAGCGTCGCATACGCCACGTACTCGGCCATCTGCACCGCCATGCCGGCGTCGCCCAGGCGCACCAGTGGCACCTGCGGCAGCGCCTCGCCGAACTTCAGCACCGCATCGGCGCCGGCGCCCATCAGGAAGATGGCTTTGACCCCTGACAGCTGCGGCAGCAGGCCTGGCGCCGGATTCCACAGCACCGCATAGTCGCAGGCGGGCAGCGTTTCGCCCTCGCGCCAACTGACGGTCTCGACGCCCGGCAGCAGGCGTGCGAAATCCTCGGCCCAGGGCCCGGTCTGTCCATCACCGCGGTACAGCAGGATGCGTACAGCGGACGTCATATTACGCAGCCTTGAAAGCCAGCAGCGGCGCGCCGTCCGCTACCTGGTCGCCGACCGCATATAACACTTCTTCCACCAGGCCATCCGACGGCGCGGCAATGGTGTGCTCCATCTTCATCGCTTCCATGATGACCAGCGGCTCGCCCTTTTTCACTTCCTGGCCGGCCTCGACCATCACGGCCACGACCTTGCCCGGCATCGGCGCGGTCAGGCGCCCGCCCGCTGCTTCCGCCTCGCCGGCGTGGGCCATCGGGTCCTGGTAAGACAGCGTGTGGTGCTCGCCGTTCGTGAACACGTGGAACAGCTCGCCGTCGCGGCGCACATTCCCGTGCATCGACTGCTCGCCCAGGCGGATCGAGTAAGCCGCGCCTGCGTGCGCCAGCAGGGTCAATGCCTGTTTGTTGCCCTCGATGTCGAGCTCCCAGCCCTGCGGGTGGTACACCAGGCCGACGTTGTAGGCGCCGCCATCCTGGCCGGCCGCATGCTCGTCGGTGAACGAGAGGAAGCGGCGGTAGTCGCCGTTCAGGCGCCAGCCCTGGGCCTGGCCCCACGGGTCGGCGGCAACGCGCGAGGCGCCGCGCGATTGGTTCTTTTCTGCTTCGGTCAGGGCCACCGCTGCCAGCGCCAGCGCGCCGGCTGGCGCTGCTTTCGAGGCCGGGAACAGCGACTCCTGGTTACGCTCGATCAGGCCGGTGTCGAGGTCGGCCGTCGAGAAGGCCTGGCCTTCGACCAGGCGCTTCAGGAAGGCGATGTTGGTCGCCAGCCCGACGATCTGGAATTCGCTCAGCGCCTGCGACAGGCGCGCCAGCGCTTGCGTACGGTCCGCGCCCCAGACGATCAGCTTGGCGATCATTGGATCGTAGAACGGGGAAATGGCATCGCCCTCGCGCACGCCGGAATCGATGCGCACCGCGGCCGGCTCCACGCCTGCCGTGCCGCCCAGCTCGAAGCTGACGGCGCCAGGGGTATCCATGTGGCGCAGCGTGCCGATCGACGGCAGGAAGCCCTTCTCGGGGTTCTCGGCATAGATGCGCGCCTCGATGGCGTGGCCGTGGATGGCCAATTCGTGTTGCTGTTTCGGCAGCGGCTGGCCGGACGCCACGCGCAGCTGCCATTCCACCAGGTCGGTCCCGGTGATCATTTCCGTCACCGGATGCTCCACCTGCAGGCGGGTGTTCATCTCCATGAAGTAGAACGAACCGTCCTGGTTGGCGATGAATTCGACGGTGCCCGCGCCGACGTAGCCGACCGCGCGCGCCGCGGCCACCGCCGCTTCGCCCATGGCTGCGCGGCGCTCGGGCGTCATGCCCGGCGCCGGCGCTTCTTCCAGCACCTTCTGGTGGCGGCGCTGCACCGAGCAGTCGCGCTCGTGCAGGTAGACGCAGTTGCCCAGCTTATCCGCAAACACCTGGATTTCGATGTGACGCGGACGCGTCAGGTATTTTTCGACCAGCACCTTGTCGTCGCCAAAGGAGCTGATCGCTTCGCGCTTGCAGGAGCCGAGCGCGGCGACGAAATCTTCGCTGCGCTCGACCACGCGCATGCCCTTGCCGCCGCCGCCGGCGCTGGCTTTCAGCAGCACCGGGTAGCCGATGCGGTCGGCCTGCTCGCGCAGGAATTCAGGGTCCTGGTTCTCGCCGTGGTAGCCCGGCACCAGCGGCACGTTCGCGCCTTCCATCAGCTGCTTGGCAGCCGACTTCGAGCCCATGGCGCGCATCGAGGAGCCCGGCGGGCCGATGAAGACCAGCCCGGCCGCCTCGACGGCCTCGGCGAACTCCGCGTTCTCCGACAGGAAGCCGTAGCCCGGGTGGATGGCCTGGGCGCCGGTGGCCAGCGCGACCTCGATGATCTTCGGCCCGCGCAGGTAGCTTTCCTTGGCCGGGGCCGGCCCGATCAACACCGCCTCATCGCAGACCGCCACGTGTTTCGATCCGGCGTCCGCTTCGGAATACACGGCGACGGTGCGGATGCCCATGCGGCGCGCGGTGGCGGCGACACGGCAGGCGATTTCGCCACGGTTGGCGATGAGGATCTTGGTGAACATGCGTTTGTCTCGCTTTATATATTCTTGATGTTGATCGGGTTAGCGCAGGCCGAAGCGGCTTAGCAGCCGCAGGCTTCCTTCGGCGCCGATTCCAGCGTGGCCGAGCGGGTTTTCAGGCCCAGCTTGGCCAGCAGCGCGCGGTCGTCTTCGGCTTCCGGGTTGCCAGTGGTGAGCAGCTTGTCGCCGTAGAAGATGGAATTGGCGCCGGCCATGAAGCACATCGCCTGCACTGCTTCGCCCAGCTGGCGGCGGCCAGCGGAGAGGCGCACGCGCGCTTCCGGCATGATGATGCGGGCCACCGCGATGGTGCGCACGAACTCCAGCGGGTCGAGCGGATCGAGGCCGTGCAGCGGCGTGCCTTCCACCTGCACCAGGTGGTTCACCGGGACCGATTCCGGATACGGGTTCAAGTTGGCCAGCTGGGCCAGCAGGCCGGCGCGCTGTTCGCGCGTTTCGCCCATGCCGACGATGCCGCCGCAGCACACCTTCAGGCCGGCGTTGCGCACGCGGCCCAGCGTGTCCAGGCGGTCCTGGTATTCGCGGGTCGAGATCACGTTGTTGTAGAAGTCCGGCGCGGTGTCGATGTTGTGGTTGTAGAAATCGAGACCAGCGTTCTTCAGCTGCTCGGCCTGACCCTCTTCCAGCATGCCGAGGGTGGCGCAGGTTTCCATGCCCAGCGCTTTTACCTCGCGCACCATCTCTTCCACTTTGTCCATGTCGCGCTCTTTCGGGCTGCGCCAGGCGGCGCCCATGCAGAAGCGGGTGGCGCCGTTGGCCTTGGCTTGGCGCGCGGCGTCGAGCACGGTGTCGATGTCGAGGATCTTCTTGGCTTCGACGCCGGTGTCGTAGCGCGCGGCCTGCGGGCAGTAGCCGCAGTCTTCCTCGCAGCCGCCGGTCTTGATCGACAGGAGCGTGGCCAGTTCGACGTCGCCGCCCGGGAAGTGGGCGCGGTGCGCCTGCTGGGCGCGGAACATCAGGTCGTTGAACGGCAGTTCGAACAGGGCCAGGACGTTGGCCAGCGGCCAGGTGGCGTCGGGACGCTCCTTGATGGCGGCGGTTGGGCGGTGCAGGGCGACGGTGTTGGTTGGGGCGTTCATGATGTTTCCTTATTTTGAAGCAGAGCCCCGCGGCGACGGCCAGCCCGGCAGTCCCGCGAGATCGATGAATGGGGCCGCATTCGCGGCAGTGGCTTGTTCCAGGCGCGGCACAACGCCCAGCAGGGGCGCAGGGATGCGCGCCGCCAAAGCCTCGACATTCTCGTCGAAGAAGCGCATGTCCGGGTCCGCCGTGTTGGCGACCCAGCCGGCCAGCACCAGTCCGCGCGCGACGATGGCTTCCACCGTCAGCAGGGCGTGGCTGATGCAGCCCAGGCGCATGCCGACCACCAGGATCACCGGCAAGTTCAGCTGGGCGGCCAGGTCGGCACTGTCGAAGGTGTCGTTGAAGGGCACGCGGAAACCGCCCACGCCTTCGACCACCACCGAATCGGAGGCGGCCAGGATCTCGGTGTAGGCGGCCAGGATCGGCACCGCTTCGATGGTCACGCCTTCGAGCGCGGCGGCGATGTGTGGCGCTGCCGGTTCGCGCAGCATGAAGGGCGTGGTGATGTTCTGTGGCAGGTGCACGTTGCCCGCGGCGATCAGCATGTCGGCGTCGTCGTTGTGCAGTTCGCCGTCACGCAGCGCGGCGCCTGCGGCAACCGGTTTCATGCCGCAGGCGCGCTGGCCGCTTTCCACCAGCTTGTGCAGGATCGCGGCGGAGACCAGGGTCTTGCCGATCTCGGTGTCGGTGCCGGTGACGAAGCAGGCGAAACGCGAAGGAATGCCTTCGGCGGCCAGCGCTTCCGACACGGCAAGCGCCGGTGCATCGGCGGGTTTTGGTTGCGCGAGTACCGGCGCGATGGCGGTTTCGACCGCCGGTTCCTGGGGTTCGTTCAGGTTGCGGCTCACAGGGCCTCCAGTTGGTTGATGGCCTGCGCCAGTTGCGTGACCTGTTCGGGGGTATGGGCAGCCGACAGCGTGATGCGCAGGCGCGCCGTGTTCGCGGGCACGGTGGGCGGGCGGATCGCCGGCACCCACAGGCCCTGCGCATGCAGGCTGGCCGCCACGCGCAATGCTTCGTCATTCGCGCCGATGACGATCGGCTGGATCGCCGTGTGCGAGACCGGGCGCTGCCAGCGCGTCAGCCTGAGTTCGTCGTCCAGCTGCGCGATCAGTGCGGCCAGGTGGGCACGCAGGCTTGCGCCCTCCTCGCCTTCGATGATGTCGAGGCTGGTGAGCAGTGCATGCGCGATGGCCGGCGGCGAGGCCGTGGTGTAGATGTAGGGCCGCGCGCGCTGGATCATCAGTTCGATCACGCTCGCATGCGCGGCAATGAAGGCGCCCGACACACCGGCCGCCTTGCCCAGCGTGCCGACATAGACCAGGTTCGGCGAACGCAGCGCAAAGTGTTCCAATGCGCCGCGGCCGTGTGCGCCGAGTGCGCCGAAGCCGTGGGCATCGTCCACCACCAGCCAGGCGCCATGCCGTTCGCACAGGGCCAGCAGTGCGGGCAGCGGCGCCAGGTCGCCATCCATGCTGAAGACGCTGTCGGTGACGACGATCTTCGTGCATGCGCTGCTCGCTTCCAGCTGGGCCGCCAGCGCGGCCACGTCGCCGTGCGGATAAACGCTCACATTGGCGCGCGCCAAACGGGCGCCGTCGATCAGCGAGGCGTGGTTCAGCGCTTCCGAGAAGATCATCGCATCCGGTTCCGCGCCGAGCGCGGTGAGCACGGCGAGATTGGCCATGTAGCCCGTGCTGAAATACAGGGCACGTGCATCGACCAGGTTCGGCGCCACGAAGGCGGCAAGGCGCTCTTCCAGCAGCGCATGCGCGCGGCTATGCCCGCTGATCAGGTGCGAGGCGCCGCTGCCGGCGCCGTACAGGCTCGCGCCTTCGCCCAGGGCCTCGACCACGCGCGGATGCGCGGCCAGGCCCAGGTAGTCGTTGCTGCAAAATGCCAGCATGGCGCGGCCATCGACAAGCTGCTGCGGCGCGCAGGCGGATTCCGCAATGCGGCGCCGGCGCGTCAGGCTCTGCGCTTCCAGCGCCGCCAGCTTGCCCTGGACCTTGTCGATCAGGTCCATGTTCACGACCCGATCACCGACTCGAACACGCTCTGCGTGCGGATCGCAAGGAGCTCGATGTCCTCGTCGCTCAAGACATATGGCGGCATCATGTAG
The DNA here is from genome assembly GCF_057801335.1 of Massilia sp. BAP21. NCBI lineage: Bacteria > Pseudomonadati > Pseudomonadota > Betaproteobacteria > Burkholderiales > Oxalobacteraceae > Massilia > Massilia sp. BAP21. Next base: position 1,907,020 of record NZ_CM173596.1, on the reverse strand, counting down.
ACGGTGCGGCCGATCGGGCGCAGCAGCAATTCTTTTTCGGTGGCCTCGGTGAAGAAGCGGCGCGAGAAGGTCGAGGCGCGCGCGGCATCCGGCTCGATGGCGTCGAACGCGAAGATCATGCCGCGCTGGCGGAAGTGGCGCACGCGCTCGTGCTCGGCCAGCGGTGCCAGCGCCACGGTCAGCCTGGTTGCCAGCTCGCGGTTGCGGTTCAAGACGTCGTCTTCCTGGAAGATCTGCAGCGTCGCCAGCGCGGCGCGGCAGGCCAGCGCGTTGCCGGTGTACGAGTGCGAGTGCAGGAAGCCGCGCGTGATGTCTTCGCTGTAGAAGGCTTGATAAATTTCGTCGGTGCACAGCACCAGCGACAGCGGCAGGTAGCCGCCGCTGATGCCTTTCGACAGGCACAGGAAGTCCGGCCAGATCGCCGCCTGTTCGCAGGCGAAGAAGGTGCCGGTACGCCCGCAGCCGACCGCGATCTCGTCGGCGATCAGGTGCACGTGGTGGCGGTCGCACAGCTCGCGCAGCAGTTCCAGGTAGAGCGGGTCGTACATCGCCATGCCGGTGGCGCATTGCACCAGCGGCTCGACGATGATGGCGGCGATCTTGTCGCCGCGTTCCTCGAAGAGTTGTTCGACGTCCTTCAGCGCGCGGCGCGCCACGTCCTGGCTCGATTCACCCTCAGTCGCATTGCGCGCATCGGGCGAGGCCACCACGTGCGAAGCGCGCAGCAGCGGGCCGTAGGCGTCCTTGAACAGCGGCACGTCGGTCACGGACAGGGCGCCGATGGTCTCGCCGTGGTAGCTGCCCTGCAGGCAGACGAATTCCTGCTTGGCCGGATAACCGGCATTGCGCCAGGTATGAAAACTCATCTTCATCGCGATCTCGACCGCCGAGGCGCCGTCGGAGGCGTAGAAGGCGTGTCCCAGCGCGTGGCCGGTGAGGGCGGCCAGTTGTTCCGACAGTTCGATCACCGGCTCGTGGGTGAAGCCTGCCAGCATCGCGTGCTCGAGCTTGTCGAGCTGGTCTTTCAATGCCGCGTTGATGCGCGGGTTCGCGTGCCCGAACAAATTCACCCACCAGGAGCTGATGCCGTCCAGGTAGCGTTTACCCTCGTGGTCGTACAACCACGGACCCTTGCCGTGGCTGACCGCGATCAGCGGCACTTCCTCGTGGTGCTGCATTTGCGTGCAGGGGTGCCACACGCTGCGCAGGCTGCGTGCGATCCAGTCGGACGATGTTTGATGCTTCAAAATGAATCCAATACTTCTTTAGTTCAGCCATGACGGCTTGCGCTTCTCCAGGAAGGAAGAAACGCCTTCGCGTCCCTCGTCCGAAGCGCGGATGGCCGCAATGCGCTGCGCGGTATCGAGCACCATCGCCTCGTCGGCCGGCTTGCCGACGACCTCGCGCACCAGCTTCTTCGCTTCCACCACGGCGTGCGGGCTGTTCGAGACCAGCGACTTGACGATGCCGGCCACGGTCGTGTCCAGCGCCTCCATCGTCACGACTTCGTGGGCAAAGCCCATGCGCGCGGCCGCGGCGGCGTCGAAACGCTCGGCGGTGATGAAGTAGCGGCGCGCGGCCTGCTCGCCCATCGCCTTGATGACGTAGGGAGAAATCGTCGCCGGGATCAGGCCCAGCTTCACTTCGGACAGGCAGAAGTTTACTCCTTCGGCGGCCACCACGATGTCGCAGGCCGCAACCAGGCCCATGCCGCCGGCGTAGCAGTCGCCCTGGACCTTGGCCACGGTCGGCTTCGGGCACAGGTAGATCGTGCGCAGCATGTCGGCCAGGCGCGCGGCATCAAGCTCGTTCTCGCTGTGCGAGTAGCCGGCCATCTTCTTCATCCAGTTCAGGTCCGCGCCGGCGCAGAAGGCCGGGCCGTTCGCGGCCAGCACGATGGCGCGCACCAGTTCGTTGCGGCCGAGTTCATCGAAAGCGAGCGCCAGTTCGGCAATCGCTTGCTCGTTGAAGGCGTTGCGCAGCTCGGGGCGGTTCAGGGTGACGGTGGCGACCTTGTCGGCGATGGCAATGCTGAGAGTCTGATATTCCATATCCATTCCTTACATGCGGAAGACGCCGAACTTCGTTTCTTCGATCGGCGCGTTCAGCGCAGCCGACAAACCTAAACCCAACACCATCCGCGTATCGGCCGGATCGATCACGCCGTCGTCCCACAGGCGCGCCGACGCGTAATACGGGTGGCCCTGGTGCTCGTACTGCTCCTTGATCGGCTGCTTGAACGTGGCCTCTTCTTCCGCCGACCACTGGCCGCCCTTGGCTTCGATGCCGTCGCGCTTGACGGTCGCCAGCACCGACGCCGCCTGGTCGCCGCCCATTACGGAAATGCGCGCGTTCGGCCACATCCACAGGAAGCGCGGCGAGAAGGCGCGGCCGCACATGCCGTAGTTACCGGCCCCAAAACTGCCGCCGATGATGACCGTGAACTTCGGCACCGAGGCGGTAGCGACAGCCGTCACCATCTTGGCGCCGTTGCGCGCGATGCCTTCGTTTTCGTACTTGCGGCCGACCATGAAGCCGGTGATGTTTTGCAGGAACACCAGCGGAATCTTGCGCTGGCAGCACAGTTCGATGAAGTGGGTGCCCTTCAGCGCCGACTCCGAGAACAAAATGCCGTTATTCGCGATGATGCCGACTTTTACCCCGTAGATGTGGGCGAAGCCGCAGACCAGGGTGGTGCCGTAGCGCGCCTTGAATTCGTCGAATTCGCTGCCGTCGACTACCCGCGCGATCACTTCGCGCACGTCGAAGGGCTTGCGGGTGTCCACGGGAATCACGCCGTACAGTTCTTGTGACGCGTACTTCGGTTCCACCACTTCACGCGTCGCGCCCTGTACCGGTTTCACCCGGTTCAGGTTCGAGACGATGGTGCGCGCCAGCGACAGCGCGTGCAAGTCGTTCTGCGCCAGGTGGTCGACCACGCCTGACAAGCGGGTGTGGACGTCGCCGCCGCCCAGGTCTTCGGCGCTCACCACTTCGCCGGTGGCTGCCTTCACCAGCGGCGGGCCGCCCAGGAAGATGGTGCCCTGTTCCTTGACGATGATGGATTCGTCGCTCATGGCCGGCACGTAGGCGCCGCCGGCAGTGCAGGAACCCATTACGACCGCGATCTGCGGGATGCCCTTGGCGGACAAATTCGCCTGGTTATAAAAAATGCGGCCGAAGTGGTCGCGGTCGGGGAAGACGTCGTCCTGGTTCGGCAAATTGGCGCCGCCCGAATCGACCAGATAGATGCACGGCAGCTGGTTTTGCTCGGCGATCTCCTGGGCGCGCAGGTGTTTTTTCACCGTCATCGGGTAGTAGGTGCCGCCCTTGACGGTGGCGTCGTTACAGACGATCACGACTTCCTGGCCGGCGACGCGGCCGATGCCGGTGATGATGCCGGCCGCTGGCGCCGCGCCGTCGTACATCTCGTAGGCGGCCAGCTGGGAAAACTCGAGGAAGGGCGTGCCCGGGTCGAGCAGCATCTGCACGCGGTCGCGCGGCAGCAGTTTGCCACGCGCGACATGCTTGGCGCGCGCCGCTTCGCCGCCGCCTTCGGCAATCGCCGCCACCTTGGCGCGCAGGTCGTCGACGATGGTTTGCATGGCGGCGGCATTCGCCTTGAAGTCATCACCGCGCGGGTTGAGTTTGCTCTCGATATGGGGCATTGCCGTCTCTCTTAATTATTCGGGAAAGGTGCCGTCCAGGTAGAACCAGCGCGGCGTGCCGCCGATGGCCGGGTCGGGCTCGCGCAGGAAGCGGCTGGTTTCATGCAGCCGGTGTGCGCGGCCACCCACCTTGAAGCGGGCGACGAATTCGACCGTGTCGCTATCTGGACTGCTATCTGGATGATCCGGCAATTCTGCTTTACGTTGACGTAAACGTAAAGCAGATTTTATCTCCAGGCCGAGCCAGCGCAGGTGCTCGTCTTTATCGAGAATGGCGTCCTGCGGCCGGGTACTCGGGTGCCAGGTGGCGCGCAGGTAATCCTCGTTGCGCTGGGTGTAGGCGGTATAGCGCGAGCGCATCAGGGCTTCGGCAGTAGGCGGCAAGGCGTCGCCGGCGATGTAGGGGCCGCAGCAGGCGGCAAGCGTTGGACCGCCGCAGGGGCAGGTTCCAGGCGATTTTTTCGAAGTAGGCATGCGCGGATTATCCGCGATTTCCATGGAGCGGCGCACTCGGCGTGGCTGCGCGGCCGATGACCGGACAAACAAATGTTTGCCCTATAAACAAATGTTTATGGCCCAAACAAATGTTGGTGCGGCAGCACATGCCTGGCCCGATATCCTGGCGTACCGCTGGGCAGCTTCAGGGCAGGCGCACGCCGGCGGCGCAGGCCTGTACCAGCTTCGCGAGGCGCGCCGCCCGGGTTTCCGGCTTCTTCGCCGTGGTAATCCAGTGCAGAACGGTCTTGCGGTAGCCCGGCGGCAGCTTCTCAAAATAGGCCCAGGCAGTGGCGTCGCGCCGGAATGCCTGCAGTTCGGATTCGGCCAGTTCGGCCGCCTGTGCCTGCTCGTGCGAATAGATGCCGGATTTCGCTTCGGTACGCAGCGCAAAGGCGCGCTCGCCTTCGGGCCGCATGCGTCCGGCGGCACGCAATGCGTCCATCTTGGCGATGTTTACCGCGCTCCAGATCGAGCCGGCCCTGCGCGGCGTGAATCGGATCGAATAGGCCGTGTCGTCGAAGCGCCGGCGCCGGCCGTCGATCCAGCCGAAGCACAGCGCCTCGTCGACCGACTCCGACCAGGACATGCTGGGTTGTCCGCTGCCGACCTTGTGGAAGCCGACCAGCAATTCGCTCGCTGTAGCGGCGTGCACTTCCAGCCAGCCGCGAAATGCGGCGGGGGTAGCAAAGAAAACGGGTTCGGTCATGGGCGGTCCGCTTGGCGATCCGGACATTGTACTGCCGAGCAGCCGAGGAAAATCAGCGCCGCAGCGCCAGCATCTCCAGCGCGAACGGCGGCGCCTTCCCCTGCATCAGGCTGCTCAATAACTGGGCAGTGCCGGCCGCAAAGGTGAAGCCGAGCGGACCATGGCCCACGTTCAGCCACAGGTTCGACAACGGCGTGGCGCCGACGATGGGTGCGCTGTTCGGCGTGGCCGGGCGCAGGCCGGCCCAGGCAGTCACCTGGCTGTAGTCGGCCGCATGCGGCATGGTTTCTTGCACCTGGCGCGTCAGGCTGCCCACGCGTTTCGGGTCCAGCGTCAGGTCTTCGCCCACCATGTCGACCATCGCCGCCACGCGCAGCTTGTTGCCGATGCGCGCGTACAGCACCTTGCGCTCGAAATCGGTCACGCTGATCTGGGGGCCGGTATCGGTGGGGCGGATCGGCGCGGTCAGGCTGTAGCCCTTGAGCGGATACAGGGGTAGCCTGATGCCGGCGTATTCGGCCAGCGCGCGGCTCTGGATGCCGGCCGCCAGCACATAGGCGTCGGCGCCGAGCGCACCGATGCTGGTGTCCAGGCCGCTCACGCGTCCGCCGGCAACGGCCAGGCCGCGCACCTCGGCATGGACGAAGCCGCCGAAGCGCGGATGCCTGCGCACGCGTTCGGCCAGGGCCACGCAAAAGGCGTAGCAGTCGGCCACCGCTTCGCCGGCGTTGTAGATGCCGCCGGCCAGCAGGCTGCGCGCCGCCGCCAGCGAGGGTTCGCGCGCGGCGCATTCGGCGCCCGTCCAGATCTCGCCGGCGGTGGCCTTGCCGGCGGCCTGCTCGAAGATCTTCGAGGAGCGGTACACCACCAGTTTGCCGGCATCGCGCCAGTCGAATTCGTCGGGGGAAATGATGGCGCCGAGCTGCTGCATGCCGGTGCGCGACAGTTCGCCCAGTTCCAGCAGCTTGGCGGTGGTGCGGCGGTTCGCGGCGGCCGTGCACTGGCCGAGGAAGCTGGCCAGCCAGGTCCATTGGCGCAGGTCGGCCTCAGGCTTGAAGCGCAGCGGGCCGTGTTCCTGGAACAGCCACCCAATGGCCTTCAGCGGCACGCCGGCGTCCGCCAGCGGCGACACGTAGCGGTAGCTCAGCTGGCCGCCATTGCCATGGCTGGCGCCGCTCGCCACGTCGGACGCGCGGTCGACCAGGGTCACCTTGTAGCCGGCCTCGAGCAGCCACCAGGCCGAGGTCAGGCCGACGACACCGCCGCCGATGACAATTACTTGTTGCATCCCGCCACACTTTTATTTGCTGACATAAGGGAAGAGCTTAGGCGCTCGGCCCGGTTCCAAGCCAATGAAAGTGACAAGCCACGCCATAACCGGCAGTCATGCATCCCATGCAAGATGCATGCGCCCCCTGTCTCAGCTGGCGATGGCATGCTGAAACATGCTCGTAAGAATGTTTTCCTCGAAGCTGGCGAGTGCCGAGTAGCGTCCCTTGCGTGTGCCCGGGTCGCTTGAGGTGCCGCCCACCAGCACCACCAGGCCATTGCGGCGCTTGCGGTCGAACGCGAACACCGAGCGCAGGCCGTAGGCGTCGCCCAGGTGGCCGACGGCATCAAAGCCTTCCACCAGGCGCATGCCCGGCTGGTCCGGGAACTGGGCATTGCCCAGGCCCCAGGCGTTGAAGAAGCCGTTCATGCTGTCGCCATTGCTGCCGTTCGCCGTCCATTGGCGCGCGAACATGCGTTCCAGGGTCGCGGCTTGCAGGATGCGCTTGCCCTCGTGGATGCCGCCGTCCATCAGCATGCGCATGACCACGCCCAGGCCGCGCGCCGAGATGCGCAGGCCGCCGGTCGGGCTGAAGGGCGTGGCGTTTTCGCCGATCACGTAGCGGTCGAGGCCGGGCGGCGGCGCCGGCGGACGCACATCGTCGGCCTGGGCGATCCAGGGGCCGTCCGCATTCCACACTTCGGTATCGATTGTGCGCTTGCGGTAGAGGGTGGCAAGGTTGGCCAGCGCCGCCGGCGGCAGCTCGGCTGGGTTGTAGCCGGCGTCCAGGCCCAGCGGATCGAGCAGCAGGCGCCGCATCAGGCGATCAAAACGTTCGCCCGTGGCGCGCTCCATCATGGTGCCGATGAGGCCCCAGCCGAGGTTGCAATAGGTGAACCAGTCGCCGGGGCCGGCTTCCTTTGCATACGTGGCGCTTGCGCCGGGCACCAGGACGCTGCGCAGCGAGGTGCCGGCCGGGAAGGAATAGCCGGCCTCGTCGCGCAGCGAGGAAGTGTGGGTCAGCAGGTGGCGCAGGGTGATGGCGCGTTCCGGGAAGTGCGGATTGCGCAGCGTGAAGCCGAGGTAGGCGGACACGTCGGCATCGAGCTCGAACTTGCCCGCTTCCATCAGCCGCATCAGGCCGAGCGTGGTCATCAGCTTCGAGACCGAGGCGATGCGGTACAGGGTGCTTGATGTTGCCGGCAGGTCCGCCGTAGCGCCATTACCGATCCTGCGTCGGCCAAAGGCGCCTTCGTACCCCACCTGCCCGTCGCGGATCGCCAGCACCGACAGGCTGGCCAGCTCGCAGGCCGAGTCGGCGGCGATGGCCGCCAGCGCCCGGTCCAATGCCGCATGCGATGAGCCGGCGCCCGGCGCTGCCGCCCACACGGGTTCGAGCGCGCCCAACAAGGCCATTCCCAATACCGTTCGCCTGCCCTGGTTCATGCCTGTCCTTTCCAAGTAGTGGTTCGAGCATAGGCAGCGATTGCCCCGCTCGCCAATGAAATGCCGTGGCTGCATCATACGTTTTCGCTATGGCGCTTGCGCACAACTCGACAAAATCGCCGCTGTGAGCGCAGCGCTGGCTTACACTTGAACGCATGAACCAGTCTTTCAACGACTTCAGGATCGACCTGAACGACAATTCTCCCCTGTACATGCAGCTGGCGCGCAAGCTGATGCAGGACGTGCGCGAGGGCCGCTACCAGGCCGACCAGGCCCTGCCTTCCGAGCGCACCCTGTCGGAAACGCTCGATGTGTCGCGGGTCACCGCGCGCAAGGCCATCGACCAATTGGTCGAGCAGGGCCTGGTGGTGCGCCGCCGCGGCTCGGGCAACTATATCGCGCCGCGCATCGAGCAGCCGCTGTCGAACCTGTCGAGTTTTTCCGAGCAATTGCAGCAGCGCGGCTACACGCCGAACTCGCACTGGCTGAAACGCGAGGTGGTGGCCGCCGACGCCGACGAACAATTGGCCCTGGGCCTGTCGCCGGGCGCCCGCGTGGCGCGCCTGGAGCGCCTGCGCCTGGCCGACGAGGTGGTGATGGCCTACGAAACCAGCGTGATCCCGGCCTCGGTGTTGCCGCAGCCGCAGGACGTGTCGCACTCGCTGTACGCCCACCTCGAGCGCGGCGGCCAGGTGCCGGTGCGCGCCTTGCAGCATATCCGCGCCATGAACGCGCCGAAGGAACTGGCCGAGCGCCTGGGCGTGCCGGAGGGACAGGCGGTGCTGTTCATTACCCGCGTCGGCTACCTGGAATCGGGCGTCGCGGTCGAGCTGACCCATTCGTATTGCCGCAGCGATTACTACGATTTCGTGGCCGAACTGCGGCGCGCGCCCAATTGATGGCCGCATAACTTTTCGGAATGATGACGGCCTTTCCTTTCATGGGAAGGCGTCCGTAATTGGTATTACACTGGTTTTATCGACAATCCCGCCAAACGGCCGCGACCATGCTCAAGACCGAAACACCCGCCCTGGACCATGCCCAGCTCGACCAGTATCCGACCACGGAGCTGGTGAATGCGCTGGTCGATGACCAGCTGAACGCGGTGAACGCGGTGCGCGCCGCTGCGCCGCGCCTGGCCGCCGCCGTCACCGCCGCCGTGCCGCGCATGGAAGCGGGCGGACGCCTGATCTATGTGGGCGCCGGCACCTCGGGCCGCCTGGGCCTGCTCGACAGCGTGGAACTGTATCCCACCTTTTCCTGGCCGCATGGCCGCGCCGTGGCCCTGCTGGCCGGCGGCAGCGATGCCATGTTCGTGGCGGTCGAAGGCGCCGAAGACGATATCGTCCAGGGCGCGGCCGATTTGCAGTCGGTGGAGGTGATGGCGGACGACGTCGTGCTCCTGATCGCCGCCTCCGGCGCCACGCCCTATGTGCTGGGCGCCCTGCGCGCCGCGCGTGCGGCCGGGGCGCTGACGATCGGCTTTGCCAACAACACCGATGCGCCGGTTGCCCTCGAGGCCGAGATCGGCATCACCCTCGACACCGGCGCCGAGATCATTTCGGGCAGCACGCGCCTGAAAGCCGGCACCTCGCAAAAGATTGCCCTGAACAGTTTTTCGAGTGCCTTGATGGTGCGTTTGAACAAGGTTTACGGGAACCTGATGGTAGACTTGAAGGCTACCAACGCCAAGCTGGTACGCCGCGCCATCCGCCTGACCTCGTTCGCCACCGGCGCCGATGAAGAGGCCGCGCGCGCCGTGCTGGAACAGTGCGATTTCCACGTCAAGACCGCCATCGTGGCCTTGTCCAAACAAACTGGTGTCGAGGAAGCACGCGCCTTGTTGGAAACGGCGCGCGGCAGCGTGCGGCAAGCCCTGGCCGGGTAAGAGCAGGCCGGCGCGACCGTTGCCGGGCACAGCGGTTCTCTTCACCCGATCACGAAAGAGTTATGCAAACTTCGCAAGCGAAAAGTCCGTGGCTGTGGGTGCCCTCGCTGTATTTTGCCCAGGCCATTCCCTACGTGGTGGCAATGTATCTGTCGGTCATCATGTACAAGGACATGGGGATCTCGAACACCGACATCGCCTTCTACACCAGCCTGCTCTACCTGCCCTGGGTCATCAAGCCGCTGTGGTCGCCCGTGGTCGACATGTTCGGCACCAAGCGCGGCTGGACGGTATGCCTGCAACTGGTGATTGCCGCCTCGCTGGTGGCAGTGGGCGCGGTGTTGCACCTGCCGGCGTTCTTCAGCGTCAGCCTGGCCGTGATGTGGCTGATGGCCTTCAGTTCCGCGACCCACGACATTTCCGCCGACGGCTTCTACATGCTGGGCCTGCGCCAGAAGGACCAGGCCGCGTTTGTTGGCGTGCGCAGCACCTTCTATCGCCTGGCGACGCTGGCCGGGCAAGGCCCGCTGGTGGTACTGGCCGGCTACCTGGCGGTGTCGCTGGGCGATGCGCACCAGGCCTGGTCGATCGTGCTGTTCATCCTGGCCGGCTTCTTTGCGCTGGCCTTTGCCTGGCACCAGATGCTGCTGCCGCGCCCGAAGGAAGACCACGCCGTGGCGCGCGGCGAAAACCCGCTGCGCGAATTCTTCGGCACCTTTGGCGCCTTCTTCGGCAAGCGCGACATCTGGCTGATCCTCGGTTTTATCTTGACCTTCCGCCTGGGCGAGTCGCAGCTGCTGAAACTCGTGGCGCCTTTCCTGAAAGACCCGATCGAACAGGGCGGCCTGGGCTTGACGACGGCCGAGTACGGCATCGCCTACGGCACCATCGGCATCATCTTCCTGACCATCGGCGGGCTGGCCGGCGGCTACCTCATCTCGCGCCTGGGCCTGAAGCGCTGCCTGTGGCTGATGGTGTTCGCGGTGCACCTGCCCGACCTGGTGTTCGTGTACCTGTCGCAGGCGCAGCCGACCAACTTCTACCTGATCTCGGCCTTCCTGGCCGTGGAGCAATTCGGCTACGGCTTCGGCTTCACGGCCATGATGCTGTACATGATCATGGTGGCCGAGGGCGAGCACAAGACGGCGCACTACGCCATCTGCACCGGCTTCATGGCGCTGGGCATGATGGTGCCGGGCATGTGGAGCGGCGCCCTGCAGGAATTCCTGGGCTACAAGAACTTCTTCATCTGGACCTGCCTGGCCACGATCCCGGCCTTCATCATGGCGGCGCTGGTAAAGATCGATCCCGAGTTCGGCAAAAAGTAGGGTGGATGGGTCGTCATTCAGGCCCCCAGCCTGAATGACTCCACGCGTTCAACGCACGTCCGCAAATCGAACCATCACAATACATGGAGACCCCGCCGCCAATGCGCGACGCCCCCAATCGACTCGATGCGCTCGACGCCTTCCGCGGCTTCACCATCGCCGCCATGGTGCTGGTGAACAATCCCGGCGACTGGGGTAACCTGTATTCCCAGCTGGCCCACGCCAAGTGGCACGGCTGGACCTTCACCGACACCATCTTCCCCTTCTTCCTGTTCATCGGCGGCATGGCCATGGCCCTGTCGCTGGGCCGCCTGGCCGCCGCTGGCGCCGACAGGCCGCAACTGCTGCTGAAACTCGCCAGGCGCGCCTGCCTGATCTTCCTGATCGGCTTCCTGCTCAATTTCATTCCCCGCTTCGACCTCGCCACCGTGCGCATCCCCGGCGTGCTGCAGCGCATCGCCCTGTGCACCCTGCTGGCCGCGCCCATCGTGGTGTATTGCGGCTGGCGCATGCAGCTGGCCATCATCGCTTTCCTGCTCACCCTGTACAGCGCGCTGATGCTGTTCTATCCCGTGCCCGGCATCGGCGCCGGCGTGCTGGAACCGGGCCAGGACTTCGGCGCGTACCTCGACCGCATGCTGCTCGACGGCCACATGTGGGTGCAATCGAAAACCTGGGACCCGGAAGGCTTGTTCAGCACCCTGCCCGCCCTGTGCAGCCAGCTGTTCGGCGTGCTGGCCGGGCGCTTCCTGCTGACGAAACTGGACCGCACCGAGCAGATCGTCTGGATGCTGCTGGCCGGCCTGTTGTTCGTGTGGCTGGGCGTGGTGCTCGACGCCATCCTCATGCCGATCAATAAAAGCCTGTGGACACCGTCCTACTGTTTCCTGATGACGGGCTGGGCTTTGTTACTATTCTGCGCCTTCTTCTGGCTGCTCGACGCCAACCCCTACCGCGCGCTGCGCGAGGCGGCGGCGCGCTGGGCCAGGCCGTTCAAGATCTACGGCATGAATGCGCTGTTCATTTTCGCCTTGTCCGGCCTGCTGGCCAAGATGCTCGGCTTCATCAAGCTGACGGCGGCCGATGGCGGCGCGGTGTCGCTCGGCCGGGCGCTGTATGCGCCGCTGCGCGACTTGCCGATCGGGGCCGTGAACAGCTCGCTGCTGCATGCGTTGCTGTTCAATGCCTGCATGTTCGCGGTGGCCTGGTTCATGTGGCGCCGGAAGTGGTTTGTCAAAGTATAGAACTCGAAACACTGGAAAGAATAAAGGGGACTGGTAGTGCAAGCTGATAAGAAACGACGCGCGTTGACGCTGGCCGGCATGGTGGGCGCATTGGCCATGGGCGGCTTCCTGGGCGCCTGCTCGACGCCGACCACCCAACACGCCACGCTGCCGGACGGCAGCATCATCGGCAGCAGCGATACGCCGCCGGCCGCGCCGCGCGAATTCCGCGCCGCCTGGGTGTCGACGGTGGCCAACATCGACTGGCCGAGCAAGCAGAACCTGAGCGCGGCCCAGCAGCAGGCCGAGGCGATTGCCATCCTCGACCGCGCCAAGCTGATGAACATGAATGCCATCGTGCTGCAGGTACGCCCGTCGGCCGACGCCATCTACGCCTCGACCATCGAACCGTGGTCGGAATACCTGACCGGCGCGCAGGGCAAGCCGCCCCAGCCCTGGTACGACCCGCTGAAGTTCTGGGTCACCGAAGCGCACGCGCGCGGCCTGGAGCTGCACGCCTGGTTCAACCCCTACCGCGCCCGCCACGACGGCGCCCGTTCGCCGGCGGCCAGCAACCACATCACGCGCACCAATCCGGCTGCGGTGAAGCGCTACGGCAAGTTCATGTGGATGGACCCGGGCGAGGAGTCGGCATCGAAGCAGACCCTGGACGTGATCCTCGACGTGGTGCGCCGCTACGACATCGACGGCGTGCACCTCGACGATTACTTCTACCCTTACCCGATCGAAGCGACCCCGGCCGTGGCCGGCAACCAGGCGGCGCTGGACGGCAAGCCCGCCACCAAGGCCGAGCTCGACTTCCCGGACACGCCGGCCTGGGAACGCTACCTGGCCGGCGGCGGCAGGCTCGACCGCGCATCCTGGCGCCGCCAGAACGTCGACCACCTGATCGAGGACATGTACAAGGGCATCCACCGCGAAAAGAGCTGGGTGCGCTTCGGCATCAGCCCGTTCGGTCTCGGCCGCCCCGACCGCCGCCCGCCGGGCATTGCCGGCTTCTCGCAGTACGACAAGCTGTATGCCGATGCCGAACTCTGGCTGCAGAAAGGCTGGCTCGATTACTTCACGCCGCAGCTGTACTGGGCCCGTTCGCAGAAGGCGCAGTCGTATGACGTGCTGCTCGATTACTGGATCGGCCAGAACACCATGGGCCGCCACATCTGGCCGGGCCTGTTCACCAGCCGGATCGGCGCGCCGACCAAGGATTACCAGCCGCAGGAGATCCTGGACCAGATCAGCGTCACCCGTTCGCGCCCGCAGGCCGGCGGCCACGTGCACTTCAGCATGGTTGCGCTGATGCAGAACCGCAAGGGCATCGCCGACCAATTGCGCACCCAGTCGTATGCGGGCCCGGCGCTGGTGCCGGCCACGCCCTGGCTGGGCAGCACCAAGCCCGGCCTGCCGACGGTAAAGGCGACGCGCCTGGCCCGCGGCATGGCCCTGAAGTTCACCGCCGGCAAGGCGAACGCGCTGTACACGGTGTGGGAGCGCCACGGCAACGAATGGAAGTTCCACGTGGTGCCGGCCTCGAAAGTGGACTGGACGCTGAATGACGATGGGCGCCTGGGGGCGGCGGATGCCGTGTTCGTGAGCGCCGTCGATCGTCTCGGGAACGAGAGCGACCGTATCCGCGTGTGGAGCAAGCAATAACTGCAACATGTGCGAACGTAGGGTGGGCGCCCCGTGCCCACGCGTGAACTGTGCACATTGTTGGCCTGCTTCACGCTAACACAATTCGGACGTCACGCGTGGGCACAGGGCGCCCACCCTACGAATCAACGTTCTCGTCTTATGTCGACTCATCACTCCATTGGCCTCGGTATCGATGCCGGCGGCACCCAAACCCGCTGGGCCCTGTGCACGGCCGACGGCACGCTGCTGTCCGAAGGCGCCGTCGCCGGCCTGTCGGCCCTGCAAATGGCCAGCAACGATGGCCGCAATGCCGTGCACGCCACCTTCGTCGAACTGGCGCGGCAGGTGCTGAACGTGGCGCAGCCGCAGCAGGTGCATGCCGGCCTCACCGGCTTCGGCGGCGACGGCGGGCAACTCCAGCAGTGGCTCGCCGGCCTGCTCGGCATCGCCCCCGACGCCATTACCCTCTGCAACGACATCGACATCGCCTACCGCGCCAGCTTCGCACCCGGCGAAGGCTACCTGGTGTATGCAGGCACCGGCTCGATCGGCGCCTTCATCGACGCCGGCGGCGCCTTCCACCGCGCCGGCGGACGCGGCGTGGTGCTCGACGATGGCGGCGGCGGCTTCTGGATCGCGCGCGAAGCCCTGCGCCACATCTGGCGCAACGAGGACGAATGCCCGGGCCGCTGGGAAGCTTCGCCCATGGCGCATGCCGTGTTCGCCCACGTCGGCGGCGCGGACTGGGCGTTTTCGCGCCAGTTCATCTATGGCCAGGACCGCGGGACCGTGGGCAAGCTGGCGCTGGCCGTTGCCGCCAGCGCCGAACAGGACCCGGCGGCGCTGCGCATCCTGGAAGACGCTGGCCGCGAACTGGCGCGCCTGGCGCAGGCCCTGCTCGCGCGTTTCGGGCCGCGTCCGGTGGCGCTGGGCGGGCGCGCCGCCGGGCTGCACCCGGCAATCGCGGCAAGCATGCGCGCCAGTCTGCCGCCCGGCACTATCCTGACGCATAGCACCACGCGCGCCCACCATGCTGCCGCCCGTTTGGCCGCCGCCGCTTCCTGATCATTCACTATTCACGCTACCAATGAAAAAAATCCTTGCTGCCTTCATGATTGCCCTGCTGGCCGGTTGTACCACCCCCGGCCCGCGCATCGACAAAAGCCTGAGCGCCACCGGCCAGGCCAGCCGCGTGCGCTTCCTGGTGCTGCACTACACCGTGGCCGACAAGCCGGCCTCGATCAAGATCCTGACCCAGCAGCAGGTCAGCGCCCACTACCTCGTCACCGACGATCCGCAGCCGACGATCTACGGCCTGGTCGACGAGACCCGCGCCGCCTACCATGCGGGCATCTCGAGCTGGAAGGGCTACACCCAGCTGAACAGCAGCTCGATCGGCATCGAGATCGTGAACGCCGGCTGGAAGGACACGCCGCAGGGCCGCGTGTTCGCGCCCTTCCCGCAGTCGCAGATCGACGTGCTGGTGCCGCTGATCAAGGACATCATCGCGCGCCACAAGATTGCGCCGGAAAACGTGCTCGGCCACAGCGACATCGCGCCGCTGCGCAAGCAGGACCCGGGCCCGCTGTTCCCGTGGCATCAGCTGGCCCAGGCCGGCCTGGTGGTGTGGCCGGATGCGAACCGCGTGGCCGCCGTGCGCCAGGTGTTCGATATCCAGGTGCCGGACGCCGCCTGGTTCCAGAAGAAACTCGCCGCCCATGGCTTCGCGCTGGCCCAGACCGGCGTGCTGGACCAGCAGACCCGCACCGTGATTGGCGCCTTCCAGATGAAATACCGTCCGTCGAACATTGCCGGCGAACCGGATGCGCAAACCGCGGCCATGCTGGAAGTGCTGACCACGCCGGCGAATGCACCGCTGCCGCCGGTGCCGCCTGCGCCGCAGCTGCCGCAGTTGCCCACTTCGCCTGCCGTGCCGGGAACGCCGGTCCCGGTGCCGGGCGTGCCGCCGGTCCAGGCCGTGCCGCCGGCGCCGGCGGTGCCGCCTGTGCAGCCGGTTCAGCCTGTGCAACCCGTGCAGCCCGTGCAACCCGTGCAGCCAGTTGCACCAACCCAACAGTAAGCATCGCCGTGCCCACTTTTAACCTGTATCCTTCGACCGACCCGCGCCTGGCGCGGGCGTTCCACTGAAGGATTGAGCAATGCGCCTGCGCCACATCGAAGTTTTCCACGCCATCATGCAGGTCGGCACCATCAGCGGTGCCGCCCAGGTTCTCCACATCTCCCAGCCGGCGGTGACAAAAGTGCTGCAGCACGCCGAACTGCAGCTGGGCATGCCGCTGTTCGAGCGCGTGCGCGGCAAGCTGTATCCGAAGCCGGAAGCGCACCGCCTGTTCGCCGAAACCGAAAAGCTGAACCGCGACCTGCAAGGCATCCGCCGCCTCGCCGCCAGCCTGAAGGGCCGCGCGCTCGAGACCGTGCGCCTGGTGTCCACGCCCACGCTCGCCATCGGCGTGCTGCCCGAGGCCATGACCCTGTGGCGCCGCGACTTCGCCGAGACCCGCTGCGAACTGGCCACCCACCACACCAGCGAAATCGTGAACGCCCTGCGCCTGGGCGAAGCCGATCTCGCCCTGTCGCTGCAGGACCCGCGCCACCCCGGCATCGTCGCCGAACCCATCGCGCAAGGCATGCTGACCGTGATGGCGCCAGCCGGCACCTGGACCGAGGCCGAATGCACCCAGCCGATCGGCGCCGAAGGCCTCACGGGAGAACTGATCGGCCTGGCCGACAACGACCCGCTCGGCGAAATCGTGGTGGCCGCCTGCGAGGCCCAGGGCGTGCAGCCGATTTTCCGCACCGTGGTCCAGACCTACCAGATCGCGCGTTCGCTGGTCGAAGCCGGCGCCGGCACCGCCGTGCTGGACCCGTTCACGGCGGCCTCGGCCGCGCCCGGCAAGGTGCAGCGCCGCCAGTGGGCGCCGGCAATGCCGGTGCAGATGTATCTGCTCTCGGCCAGCCACGCCCCGCTGTCGCACGGCGCGCGCGAACTGGCCAACTGCATCGCCGCCACCGCGCGCGCCTGTCTCGCACGGGGAAGTGCATGAGTCTCGTTCCCGGCGCAATGCTTGCCAGCGAAGACATCGCCGCCAGCCCTGAATTCCGGCACCTGTCGTCGATTGCGGGTATCGGGGTCGACCTGCGCTACGCCAGCGCCAACAACTTCGTCGGCCGCGACTTGTATTCGCCCTACGACTGCGCCTGGCTGCACCGCGACGCCGCCGCGGCGCTGGAGCGGGCCGTGGCCTGGCTGGCCGAACACGCGCCCGGCCACACGGCCCTGGTGCTCGACGCCCTGCGCCCGCAGCGCGTGCAGCAGCAGCTGTGGGACGCGCTGGCCGGCACCGGCCTGCAGATGTACCTGGCCGACCCGGCGCGCGGCTCGATCCACTCGTATGGCATGGCGCTCGACATCACCATCCTCGACCCGCAGGGCCGCGAGCTCGACATGGGCACGGGCTTCGACGACATGACGGATTTGTCGCATCCGGCGCTGGAGGAAGGGTTTCTCGCTGCGGGCAAATTGAGCGAGCAGCAGGTGGCGAACCGCCGGCTGCTACGCGACGCCATGTTCGGGGCCGGGTTCGTGGGGATTCGTACCGAATGGTGGCATTTCGATTGCGGCGACCGTGATGTGGTGCGCTCGACGTTCCGGCGCGTGATGTGATTTCGCCGTTTATTTGGCTATGAGACAGCGTGGACAGTGGGGCTGGCTAAATGCCAGCACCACGAATGTCCACCCTACCAAGGCGGGTTTCGTAGGGTGGACTCCTGAGTCCACGCTGTCTCACCACATGAAAAACGGCGCATTCTCCGCTCCGCGCCCGGACTCCCGTCTACCACCCTTCCATCAAACACGCCACCGCGACACGCACGCGCACACTTGAGCTTTCTCATCCTTCCCCTTCATCCGCCCCGGAGAATCGTTCCATACCGACGGAAGATTTGACGCCCCCGCTTGACGCTCGAGGCCGCTTCTTCCGCGAGAACGATTCCATCTCCAACGGACAAGAGAGGTAAGTCATGAAAGCTTCGATGATGGCCGTGGCAGTCGCCGCCGCGCTCGCAGGCTGCAGCACCGGCAGCGGTAACATGTTCGCCTCGCGCGACACGGCGGTCGAATACATTCGCGTCTTCGACATCAGGACCGACGCAGCCGGCACCATGGTCACGCGCGCCGCCAGCGAAGGCATCAGCCGCAACATCAGCAACGCCACCCTGGCCACGCCGGTGCCCGACAGCGCCGAGGTGCAGGACCAGCCCGGCCGCTTCAAGCTGGCCGATCCCGCTGGCGCGCCGCCGGGCACCATCCCCGCGCGCGGCCCCAGCTGCGAAGGCGCGAGCTGGACCGCCAAGGCCACGCCCGACGTGCGCGGCAGCCAGGACATGAACATCGTCGCCTGCCTCTTCCCCTACAAGGGCGGCTACCACCTCGACATGTACGCCGGCTTCACCAAGAAGGAAGGCGGCTGGCTCGAATGGCCGCGCCGCGCCACCGGCTACGTGTTCGGCACGCCCGACAAGTACGCCGAGAAGACCATGCTCGACATCGTACGCACGATCCGCGAAACCACGAATGCCCAGGTGGCGCTGGTGGAAGCCAGGCCCGAGGTGGCGGGCGCACCCTGGCTCGAACCCTCGGGCGTGGCGCCGCGTAGCAGCCAGACCTCGAAGCCTTGATGCTTCAACCCTTTGATGCCTGAAATATTATTTCACCGGGAGAGTCAGCATGAAATAATCTTTCACCAGGAATCCGCCCCGTCCAAGGCTAGTCGACCACCATGGTCTTCGCATCCGGATCGGTCATGCGCACGAAGCGTACGACCGAATCGGTGGTCACGGTATCGATCTGGCCGGCCATGCGCCGATCGAAAGGGTGGTCGTCGAAGGCGACGTTGGCGCGGAACATGCGTCCGCCCAGGCGCGTTGCGGCCGGCACTTCCACTGTCAGCGGCTGGAAGCGGAGCGAGCGCATCCAGGCCTGGGCCTCGCCGCGGGTTTCCACCTGCCCCGGCGGCGCCATGGCGGCGGCCAGGGATTCGAGCACCCACTGGTTCGAGTTCTGGTACTTGGTCGAGTACACGTAGGCCAGCATGTTGTAGTGCCCTTCGTGCATGCGCTGCGGCGTGCGGGTGGCGAACACCTGCGCGATGCGCTCTTGTGCGACCGGGCCCGGAATCACGAGCTGGGCTTCGTGCCGGTACAGATCGGTCAGGAAGAAATTGCCCATGCCCTCGTTGTAGAGGTTCGAGGCCGCCGTGCCGCACTCGTTCAGCTCGTGCACGACTGTCCAGCGCCCGGCCGGGTGGTCGCGCACGGCCACGCCCATGTGCGAGTAGCGCAGGCGGTAGCGGCTCAGGTCCTGGCCGGCGCGCGATACCAGCGCCACCTTCGCGCCGCTGGCGTCGAGCGCCTGCACGGTGCGCTGGGCGAGGTCCATCGACATCACGACCTCGGTCGGCGTGAGCGGCTTGTCGGCGCAGGCCTGGCCAGCCTGGGCGGGGGACGCAGTGGCCAGGGAGATGGCCAGGGAGACGGCCAGCGCGGCGAATGCATGGCGGCGCATGTCAGCCCACCCGTGCATGGTGCAGCAGGGCCTTGCCCACTTCGTTCGGGATAAAGGCAATCGCCTTGCCCGCCAACACCAGCACGTGGCCGGTGGAGGCCGTTACCACCTCGACCGAGGTGCCGGCCGCCACCGACAGGCCGCCCGCCACCGCACCGGACAGGCGCAGCGTCGCGCGGCTGCCGTCGGCCAGGCTTTCGACCACGATTTCGAGTCCGTCCCCGATCGTCTTGACGCTGGCGACGACCACGCTGCCGGCCGCCGCCACGGTGAGCACGGAACCGAACACGACCACGCCGGACAGATTGGCGCTGGCCTGCGACGGCGCGGACTGTCCGGCCGCCGACGCCGTGGCGCAGGAAAGACTGAGGAGGGATGCGAGCAGGGAGGACAGCACAAGGCGTTTCATGAGATGCTCCTTTGATCAGGTGCAAGCATCATCTCGAAATCGCGGCTGCAGGCCAACCGGGGCCTGCGGAGTATTGTGTTACTGACGCAAACGTATCGCCCGGCGATACCGGGTGCGGCTAGTGCAGGGCCGGCGTTCCCGGGGCGGCGGTAGTCCTGTCCGAGCCAGGGGGCATGGCCGGCATCGTCGCAGACACTGTATTCGGCACCGTCGCCGGCGCCGGCACTTGCGCCGGCGCGCCCGAGCGCGCCACCCAGTCCACCAGCGCATCGACCACGGCGCGGCCACGGCCTTCCCCAGCGCGCTCGTCGTTCACCATCGCCACCACCACGTTCTGCACGCCGCTGGCATCCGGCACATAGCCGGCCACCGCCACCACATTGCGCAGCGTCCCCGTCTTCAGGCGCGCACGGCCGGCCGCCGGGCTGCCATGCAGGCGGCGGCGCATGGTGCCGTCGACGGCGGCAATCGGCATGCTGGCCTGGAATTCCGGCGCCCAGTTGCTGCGCAGGCCAGCCTGCAGCAGGCCGCCCATCTGCAGCGGGCTGATGCGTTCGATGCGCGACAGGCCCGAGCCGTTCTCGATCACGAAGCCGCTGTCGTCGATGCCGCGCGCCCGCATCCAGTTGCGCACCACCCCATCGGCGCGGGTGTAGGTGCTCTGGCCCGGAACCAGCGGCAGCGGGCGGCTGCCCAGCACCGGATCGGCTTCCAGCGCGCCCAGGCTGAGGAACAGGGTGCGCGCCAGCGCATTGTCCGACGGTTTATTCGTATCGCGCACGACTTCCGGCAGGGCGCGCGCGCTGTGTAGGGCCAGCAGGCGCGCATCCGGCGGCGCAATGCCCTCCATTGTCTTGCCATCGAGCGTGCCGCCGAGCTGTTTCCACTTCATGCGGACCAGGCCGTCGAGGTAATCGTCGCGGTCGACCACGTTGATGCTGTTGGTCTGGACGCAGTTCTTCGGGAAGGTCCCGCGCAGCACCACCTTGACGCGGCCATCGGCGCCTTTTACCGCTTCCGGCAATTTCCAGCCATCTTCCCAGCGTGCGCAATTCGCGTCGACCAGGGTCATTTCCGACACCACGCGCACGCCTTCCAGTTCCGGCTGCATCGTCAGTGTCAGGCGCTTGCCGGTCGAGCGCATGTCGATTTGCAGCATGTTCTTGTTGACCAGCAGCGCGTCGGGAATCACGTTGTAATAGGCTTCCGGCGACTCGTCGAAGGGCGGCAGGCCGCGGTCCTGGCGCGCCGGATTGAACAGGCTGCGGTCCAGCACCAGGTTGCCGGCGATGCGTTCGATGCCCGACAGTCGCAGCGCGCGCAGCATGGTGTCGAGCGCCTCGCCCGAGAAATCGGCGTCGGCGCCGCCGCGCAGCACCAGGTCGCCCTGCAGCACGCCGTTCTTCACCTCGCCATTGCTGAGCAGCTCGGTACGCCCGCGGAACACCGGGCCCAGCTGCTCCAGGCTCACCAGGGTCGTCACCAGCTTCATGGTCGAGGCCGGCTGCATGGGACGGCCTGCGCCGTGCGCCAGCACGGTCTGGCCGCCGCGCAGCACCAGGGCGCTGAGCGATGCCGGCGCGATGCCGTTCGCCGCCAGCAGCGTCATCACCGGCTGGGGCAGGCTGTTCGCTGGCAGGGCCGTGCCGTCCACCAATTGCGGCATGGCGGACGCTTGCGGCACAGCCGCGGAAGGCTGCGCTACAGGCGGCACAGGGGCCGAGGCCCGGGGCACAGGGACGGATGCCGACGGCGCGGCGGGCGCCCGCTCCACCTGGGCACAAGCGGACAGGCAGGCAAGGACGGCGGTGGCGAGAGCGAGGCGGCGTGGCATGGGCATCCTTAACCGAAGAAGAGGTAGGCAACGAAGATGGCGGCGATCACGCCGGCCAGGTCGGCGATCAGGCCATAGCCGATCGCATAGCGGGTCTTGCGGATGCCGACCGAACCGAAGTACAGGGCGACGATGTAGAAGGTGGTGTCGGCCGCGCCCTGCAGAATGGAGGCCAGGCGGCCGACGAAGGAATCGACGCCGTAGGTGGTCATGGCGTCGATCATCATCGCGCGCGAGCCGCTGCCCGACAGCGGTTTCATCAGCGCGGTCGGCAGCGCGCCGACGAAATCGGTGGGCAGGCCGAGCTGGGTGAACACCCAGGCAAAGGCGTTCACGATCATGCCCAGGATGCCGGAGTTGCGCACCACGCTGATCGCCACCAGCATGCCGACCAGATAGGGGATGATCTTCAGCGAGGTCTCGATGCCGCCCTTGGCCCCTTCGATGAAGGACTCGAACACGTTCACCCGCTGCACCAGTGCCGCGACCATGAAGGCGGCGATGATCGAGAACAGGATCAGGTTGGCCGCCACCACCGAGACCAGCTCGATCTCGGCCTTGGCCAGGAAGTTCGTCAGGTAGAACACGATGCCGGCGACGATTGCCGTCAGGCCGCCGATCCAGCCGAACACCACCGGATGCAGCAAATTGATGCCCTGGCGCAGGCTGACGGCCACGATGCCGGTCAGGGTCGAGCAGAAGGTCGCGATCAGGGTCGGAATGAAAATGTCGGCCGGATTGGCCGCGCCGAGGATGGCGCGCTGGGCCATGATGGCGAGCGGAATCACGGTGAGTCCGGAGGTCTGGATGACCAGGAACATGATCTGGGCGTTGCTGGCTTCATCCTTGCGCGGATTCAGCGTCTGCAGGCTTTCCATCGCCTTCAGGCCGAAGGGCGTGGCGGCGTTGTCCAGCCCCAGGATGTTGGCCGAAAAATTCATCACCATGTGGCCGTTGGCCGGGTGGTCGCGCGGCACTTCGGGGAAGATGCGCGAGAAGAAGGGGGCGATGATGCGCGCGAACAAATTGATGGCGCCGGCCTTTTCGCCCACGTTCATGATGCCCAGCCACAGGGTCATGACGCCAGCCAGCGGCAGGGCGATGTCCATGACTGCCATCTTGGCCGAGGAAAAGGTGCCGTCGATGATGCGCTTGAAGATTTCGGTATCGCCGAGGAACAGCCACTGTGCAAGAGCTGCGACGAAACCAACGAGGAAGAAACCGGTCCAGATGTAATTTAATGCCATGTTCAGTCCGAAAGGGCGGATGCCGATACGGCGCCGCCACGCGTTCACCAGCCGCGGATGTGGAATCACGGCATTCCTGCGCACGATTGTGCAGCTGAGAGTATAGGCGCACAGCAAGCTGCAAAGATGAAAGAATGCAGCGGCGCCATGCACAAAAGTTATGGTGGACGCCGATTGGCCGGTAGGTTCCATTAGGCCGGGCGGTCTCCCGTACGGTGGGCACCCCGTGCCCACGCGGAACGATGATCGTGGTTGGCGCTCGTTTTTATCAAACATCGCGCATCTCGGCGACGTGTCCAAAAGCGTCCCGCTACCCTCTGTATCCATGGTTGAGCCGCGGAGCGAATCGTCATCGCCGCAGGTGAAAGATGACGCACGTAACCGCGTGGGCACGGGGTGCCCACCGTACGGTTGATGCATCCGGCTCCGATGAAGAAGCAGGTACTCGGCCGGTATTGTCTCCGTTTGCATCACTCCACCACCCCGCCTATGATACGAACGCTCAACCAGGACATGCACAAATGAAACTACGCTCCGCCCTGCCCGCGCTGCTGTTCGCATCCGGCGTCTTTGCTTTCCCTGCCGCCGCCCAGGCCCCAACGGCGCCATCAAGCGCAGCCCCGGAAAAAGTCCTGCGCATGTTCCTCTCCACCAGCGAAACCGGCCTCGACCCCGCCGCCGCCTC
Source organism: Massilia sp. BAP21 (assembly GCF_057801335.1). Lineage (NCBI taxonomy): Bacteria > Pseudomonadati > Pseudomonadota > Betaproteobacteria > Burkholderiales > Oxalobacteraceae > Massilia > Massilia sp. BAP21. The sequence goes on along the minus strand of NZ_CM173596.1, from coordinate 1,883,581 downwards.
CGACATCGCCACGCTATCCCTGCTGGAAAACATCTTCGACCCCCTGCTGCGCTACGACTACCTCGCCCGCCCGCTGAAACTGCGTCCGAACACAATCACCCAGATGCCTGAAGTAAGCCCGGATGGCCGTACCTACACCTTCCGCCTGCGCCCCGGCATCCATTTCACCGACGACCCCGCCTTCAAGGGCAAGCGGCGCGAAATGACCGCGCAAGACTACGTCTACAGCATCAAGCGCCTGTACGACCCGACCCTGAAATCCCCATGGTCCTACATGTTCGACGGCAAGATCGAAGGCGATGAAGCGCTCAAGAACAATTTTGATATCGACACGCCGGTCAGCGGCCTGCAAGCCCCCGACCGCCACACCCTGCGCATCCGCCTGAAAGAACCCGACAACAACTTCCTGTTTTACATGGCCACGCCAGCTTCCGGCGTGGTGGCGCGCGAAGTGATCGAGGCCTATCCCGGCCAGGCCGGCAACCACCCAATCGGCACCGGCCCCTTCCTGGTCAAAGAGTGGAAACGCAGCGACCGCATTGTCCTGCAAGCCAATCCTTACTCAACCGCCGTCTTCCACGCCAGCCCCGGCGCCGACCCCGAAGCACAAGCCATCGCAAAGAGCCTGGAAGGCAAGCGCCTGCCGCGCGTCGACCGCGTCGAGGTGAAAATCGCCGAGGAATTCCAGGGCCGCATGCTCGGCTTCCTGAATGGGGAATACGATTACCTTGAGCAGGTGCCTGAATCCATGACCGACATGGTGATCCGCGACGGCGCGCTGAAGCCGGAGCTGCAGGCGCGCGGCATGCAGCTGTCGCGCTTCCCGGTGCTGCAGACCTATTACATGTGGATGAACATGAACGATCCGTTGCTGGGCGGCTATACGAAAGACCGGATCGCCCTGCGCCGCGCCATTTCGCTGGCCTACAACAGCGCCGAAGACATCGCCTTGCTGAAAAAGGGTTTCGCGATCAAGGCCGAGTCGCCGCTGCCGCCGAACGTGCTCGGCTACGACCCCGCCTACCGCAGCCCCGTGCCCTACGACCCGGCGCTGGCTAACGCCCTGCTCGACCGCCACGGTTACGGCAAGCGCGACAAAGAAGGGTTCAGGAAAGCGCCGGACGGCAAGCCGCTGACGCTGACCATGCACAGCGAAGCCACGGTCGGCGGGCGCCTGCGCGACGAGTTGTGGCGCAAATGCCTGAACGCCATCGGCCTGCGCGTGGTGTTTAAGTCGGACAAGAAAACCGAGATCATCAAGGCCTCGCGCCTGGGCAAGGTGACCATGTTCGAAAGTAACTGGATCGCCGACTTCCCCGACGGCGACAATTTCTACCAGCTGCTCTACGGCCCGAACGCCGGCCGCGCCAACTACGCGCGCTTCAATTTGCCGGCCTATAACGAACGCTACGAACAGGCGCGCGCACTGGCCGATGGCCCGGCGCGCCAGAAGCTCTACTTCGAGATGAACCAGCTGATCCACGCCTACAACCCCTGGGTGCCGTTGACCCATGTGCTGTCGGCGGACATCCGCCAGCCGTGGCTAAAAAACTACAAGCGCCACCCCGTCGAATTCACCAACTGGCGTTACCTGGACGTCGATGTTGCGCAAAGGGCACGCTCGTCAAGACAGCGCCCCTAGTACATAGTTGTTTTCCAACTATAAACATTCCTGGAAGTTATACTTCCCGGTGCTTATTTCATTGGCTCATGCCAAATCATCAGGCTTACCCTCAAATCAAACATAACGTCTTGCCAAGTCGCTGCCGACCCGCAGTGCCTGGACAGGACGACGGAAAACAGCGATCGGCCGCTCGGGCCCGCATCGTCCACACCCCTCAGGAGAGACGCGTGAAATTAAAAAAACTGGCCCATCTCATTGCCTTGATCGGCGTCGTCAGCCCGGCGGTCGCACAGCAGGTGCAATCGCCACCGATGGCACGCGTCGAGATCACCGGTTCCAGCATCAAGCGCATCGCCAAGGAAGGCGCGCTGCCGGTGCAGGTGATCACCTTCGACGACATCGAAAAGCAGGGCATCAACACGACCGAAGAGCTGGTGCGCACCATTTCCGCCAACGGTACCGGCGCCGACAACATGACCTCGGGTAACAACGTGTTCGGCGCCGATGCCGACCGTGTCAGCGGCGGCGCCTCGTTTGCCTCGCTGCGCGGCCTGGGTCCGAACAGCACCCTGGTGCTGCTCAACGGCCGCCGCATCGCCACCCACGGCGGCAGCGGCAAGGCGGTCGATTTGAACTCGATTCCGCTGGCGGCCATCGCGCGCGTCGAGATCCTGAAGGACGGCGCCTCGGCCATCTACGGCACCGATGCCGTCGGCGGCGTGGTCAATTTCATCCTGAAGACGGATTACCAAGGCCTCGAGGCCAGCGCCAACGTGAACGCCACCGAAGCCGGCGGCGGCCTGACCCGCCGCGCCTCGATCCTGGCCGGCACGGGCGACCTGGACAGCGACCGCTACAACATCATGGCCTCGCTGACGGTCGACAAGAACAACATGCTGCACTCGCACCAGCGCAGCTTTGCGAACGGCTTCCAGCCCGAGCGCGGCCTGTCGCCGGACACCACCGGCACCCCGTTCGCGAACCAGCTGACCGGCGCCGGCACCGCCCTGGGCGCCAACTTCCAGATGCCGGGCGACGCCACGCGCTACCTGCAGGCCAACCTGCTGAGCCTGCAAGGCAAATGCGATTCGATCCCCTGGATGTCGCAGTACCAGAGCCAGCTCTGGCCCGACGTCACCCCGGTGACACGCAGCCGCTATTCCTGCGCCTATGACTACGGCGCCGACTACGTCATGTCGCCGCCGGTCGAGCGCGCGAATGCCCTGCTGCGCGGCGCCTTCCAGATCGCGCCGGGCCACCGCCTGTTCGTCGAAGGCCTGGCCTCGCGCTCGGAAGTGACCTCGATCCTGACGCCGATGCAGATCTCGACCTCGCTGGCGACGCAAAGCGCCTACCCGGTCGGCGGCGCCTACTACCAGGATTTGTCGCCCTATATCTCCAGCTTCAACCGCAACCTGCCGATCATCTACAAGTGGCGCGCGGCCGACTTCGGCAACCGCACGATGGACAACACCACCGACGGCGCGCGCCTGCTGGTGGGCCTGGAAGGCAACGTCGGCAAGTACGACTACAAGCTGGGCCTGTCGCGCGCGATCAGCAAGACCCAGACCACGCTGACCGACGGCTATGCCTACACCACGCCGATGTACCAGGCGCTGGGCACCGGCCTGATCAACCCGTGGCTGCAGCCGGGCCAGAGCCAGACGCCGGAAGCGATGGCGCTGATCGAGTCGACCAAGTTCCGCGGCGATTTGCAGCATGGCCGCACCACGCTGACCCAGCTCGACGGCTCGGTGTCGGGCGAGATCTGGGACCTGCCGGCCGGCCCGCTGGCCGCCGCGGTCGGCTTCGACCTGCGCCGCGAGGGCTATGCCTACGGCCAGGACGCCGACGCCACGCAGATCTGGCTGGCGCCGGGCAATGCCGCCCTGAAAAAGGCCGAGCGCGACATCAAGGCCGTGTACGCCGAGCTGATCGTGCCGGTCGTCAAGGACCTGGAGCTGCAGCTGGCCCTGCGCCGCGACCACTACAGCGTGATCGGCGCCACCACCAATCCGAAGGTCGCCTTCCGCTACCAGCCGGCCAACTGGTTACTGCTGCGCGGTTCGGCCAACAAGGGCTTCCTGGCGCCGAGCTTCACCCAGCTGTATTCGGCCTCGCTCGACCAGGAACTGCCGAACGGCGTGATCGACCCGGTCGGCTGCCCGCTGAATCCGGGCGACCCGGCCTACTGCGCGATCGCCCGCCTCGACTACAAGAGCGGCGGCAACTCGAACCTGAAGCCGGAAACCTCGAAGCAGGGCACGCTGGGCGTGGTAGTCGAGCCGTTCAAGGGCTTCTCGGCATCGGTGGATTACTGGATGATCAACACCCAGGACAAGATCCTGAACCGCACGCCGCAGATCATCCTGGCCAACCAGCCCGGCCTCTCGGCCAACGTGATCCGCAACAACGACGGCAACCCCGGCACCATTAACTACGTGCAGGCAGGCTGGATCAATGCCGGCGGCGTGAAGACGCGCGGCGCCGACCTCGGCCTGCGTGGCGATGGCAAGTTTGGCGACTTCAAGTGGAGCGCCGGCCTGGACGGCACCTGGACCCAGCACTTCCAGTTCGCCGAACTGGCCGGCCAGGCCTACAAGGAATACGTGGGCAATTTCTACACGCGTGACCTGTACCTGCGCTGGAAGCACAACGCCACCTTCACCGTTGCCCGTGGCGACTGGAGCGGCACGCTGAGCAACAACTTCGCCAGCGGCTACAACGACCAGGTGCCGAACAAGGGCATCGGCGCGCCGCCGCCGGGCTTCGACCCGACCGTGTCGAGCTACACCACCTGGGGCCTGTCGGCCAAGTACACCGGCATCCAGAACGCCTCGCTCACCTTCGGCATCCAGAACCTGTTCGACCGCGACCCGCCGTTCACCGCGCACAACGTCGACGAAGTCGTAGGCGCCGGCTGGGACCCACGCGTGGCCAGCCCGCGTGGCCGTTCGTTCTCGCTGTCGATGAAGTACAAGTTCTTCTGATTTGCCGCTTCGTTTGCGGCCCGCAGCCGAAGGAGGCCCGCGCCTCCACGGCGCGGGCCGTTTTTCATTGACACCGAACGCATGTCCAGCATGACAATCAGCCGGCGCGCCTTTGCCGCCTGGCTTGCCGCCGCAGCCCTTCTTCCTGTCCATAGCGAGGCGGCCAGGCCGCGCACGCGCAAACCTGATTTGAAACGTTCCATGAAACCCCTGATCAAAGCGCCGCGCCTGCGCCGTGGCGACACCGTCGGCCTGATCGCGCCGGGCGGCTATACCAGCGAAAAATCGATCGCCAAGGCGCGCGCGAATATCGAGAGCCTGGGCCTGAAGGTGCGCGAAGGACAGTACCTGCGCGAAGTGAACGGGAATTACGCCGGCACCGTGGAGCAGCGCCTGTCGGACCTGCACGCCATGTTCAGCGACCCGGAAGTGACGATGCTGTGGCCGATCCGCGGCGGCTCGGGCTGCATCTCGCTGCTGAAGGAACTCGACTACGGCCTGATCCGCCGGCACCCGAAGATCCTGCTCGGCTACTCCGACATCACCGCCCTGCACCTGGCGATCCTGAAGGAGACCGGGCTGGTGACCTTCCACGGCCCGGTGGCCTCGTCGACGCTGTCGGACTATGCGCGCGAGCACATGCTGGCCGTGCTGGGCAATCCGCAGCCGACCTACACGATTCCGATGGCGCTGGACAACAGCCGCCGCGCCGTGTTGCAACCGCACTTCGGCATGCGCACCGTGCACGGCGGCAGTGCTACCGGACCCTTGATTGGCGGGAATCTGAGCCTGGTGGCAGCGCTGGCCGGCACGCCGTATGCGGCCGACTTCCGCGATGCCATCCTGTTCCTGGAAGAAGTGAACGAAGCGCCCTACCGCATCGACCGCTGGATGACCCAGCTCGACCTGGCGGTCGGCTTCAGGAAAGCGGCGGCGCTGATGATCGGCATCTGCGAGGATTGCGGGCCCGAGCACGAGGACGTGTCGCTGACGCTGGACCAGACCTTCGACCTCCACCTGCAGCCGCTGGCGATTCCGGCGGTCACCGGCTATTCGATCGGCCACATCCGCAACCAGTTCACGATCCCGATGGGGATCAAGGCCACCCTCGATACCGAACGGCAGACGGTGACCTTGCTGGAAGCGGCGGTCAGCTAGCTGCGCCGGCCGACCGCGCAGGCAATGCTGCCTGACTTAGACCTTGGCTTCGGCGCCCGGCGTTTCCGAACGCACCAGGAAGGCTTGCGTGACTTGCGGCAGGTGTTCCAGCAGCCAGGCGGCCATTGCCTTTTCCTGGGCAAGGATCTGCTCGCAGGCGGCGGCGGTGGCGGTGTCGCCGACAGCCTGGGCGGCGCCGATCAGCGAGGTATAGCTGGCGATTTCCAGGTTCTCGAACACATAGCCGGCCATCGCGCCCTTCACCACTTCGTCGGAGGTGGTCATGCCGCCGACTGCCTGGCCGAAGGCAGCCAGCTTGCCGCCCAGGTCTTTCAGCACCGAGTTGCTGATGCCGCGGCGGGCCAGGATGGCGTCGAGCTGTTGTTGCTGCCAGCGGGTTTCCTCGATGTGCTGGACGATGCGGGCGCGCAGTTCCGGATAGTGTTCCAGGCGTTCCGCTTGCGCGTTCAGCATCTTGTCGGCTTGCTGTTCCATCGCGTGCGCATCGCGCAGCCAGTCGTTCAGATGTTCTTCTGCAGACGTCGTCATGAATCTCTCCTTCGGTAAGGTGGATGTGAACTTGCAATGCAGCCGCCATGTCGGCGGGCTGTGCAACTTCGGCTACCTTGGCAGAGTCGATGCGCGATGTTTGTTAGGTAATGCACACTTCCCGCACACTTGCGGCGCACTTAAGCGTCGTTAAAGGAAAAAGCGGGAAAAAATCTGCCTTATCGCTTCCCAACGGCAAGGCTCATGAACACATAGCCGTGCTGCTCGCCATCGATGCGGAACAGGTCGGGTATCTCGCCGGTCTGCACGAAGCCGCTGCGTGCGTACAGGCGGCGTGCCGGCAGGTTGTTGGACAGGACTTCGAGGTCGACCCAGGCCAGGCCCTGCTGCCGAGCCCAGGTCAGGGCCGTGTCGAGCAGGCGCGCGCCCAGCCCTTGCCCACGATAATCGCGGTGCACGCCCATGCCCAGCAGGCAGCGGTGCGCTGCCGTGCGTTCGGGCCGCGCGCGCAAGTCGATGTGGCCGCAGATGGCGCCGTTGGCATCGATGGCGAGCCAGCCGCGCCGCCAGCCGGGCGCATCCAGCGCGGTGCCCAGGCCGAGCACGAAGCCGGCGCGCTTCTCGACCGGGAAGAAGGAGGCGGCGCGCGGCATCGGCTGGAACAGCGGCGTGCCGTTGCGGCCGTTGTCGCCGAGGTGGTCGTCGAGGTAGACGAACAGCGCCGGCAAGTCCTGCTGGGTGAGCGGGATGATCGCCGGCGCCGCCATCACAGCGCGCGCGCGATCAGGATTTTCTGGATGTCGCTCGTGCCTTCGTAGATCTGGCAGACGCGCACGTCGCGGTAGATGCGCTCGATCGGGAAGTCGGCCACGTAGCCGTAGCCGCCGAAGACCTGCATCGCATCGGACACCACGCGTTCCGCCATCTCGGAAGCGAACAGCTTGGCCATCGCCGCTTCCTTCAGGCAGGGCAAGCCGGCATCCTTCATCGAGGCCGCGTGCAAAATGAGCTGGCGCGCCGCCTCGATCTTCATTGCCATTTCCGACAACTTGAACTGCACCGACTGGTGCTCGAAGATGGCCTTGCCGAAGCTGGTGCGCTCTTTCGCATAGGCCAGCGCCGCCTCGAAAGCGGCGCGCGCCATGCCCACCGATTGCGAGGCGATGCCGATGCGGCCGCCCTCCAGGCCCGACAGCGCGATCTTGTAGCCCATGCCTTCTTCGCCGATCAGGTTGGCGGCCGGGACGCGGCAGTTCTCGAACACGATCTGCGCCGTGTCCGAGGAGTGCTGGCCCATCTTGTGTTCGAGGCCGGCGACGATGTAGCCGGGGGTATTCGTCGGCACCCAGAAGGCGCTGATGCCCTTCTTGCCGGCGGCTTTATCGGTGACGGCCATGACGATGGCCACGTCGCCGTGCTTGCCGCTGGTGATGAACTGCTTGGTGCCGTTGATGACGTAGTCATCGCCGTCGCGCGTGGCCGTGGTGCGCAGGGCGGCGGCATCGCTGCCGGTGTGCGGTTCCGTCAGGGCGAACGCGCCCAGCATGTCGCCTTGCGCCAGCGGCACCAGCCATTGCTGCTTCTGCTCTTCGCTGGCGTACATCATGGCGATCGAGCACACCGGGCAGTTGTTGACCGAGATGATGGTCGAGGTGCCGCCGTCGCCGGCCGCGATCTCTTCCAGCACCAGCGCCAGCGACACGTAGTCGAGGCCCGCGCCGCCGTACTGCTCGGGCACGGCCACGCCAAAGGCGCCCAGTTGCGCCAGTTCCTTCAGTTCGGCTTTCGGAAAGTAGTGTTCCTTGTCCCAGCGGGCGGCTTGCGGGGCCAGGCGCTCCTGCGCATAGCTGCGCAGGGCGTCGCGGATCATCTGGTGTTCTTCGGTCAGGATCATGGTGTCTCGTGTGTGTTTTTATCGTGGCGGCTTACCAGGGGATGGGGTCGCCGTCGTGGTTCAGGAAGCTGCCATTCGCATCTGGCTTGGCATTCGCCAGGGTGGCGCGCAGGTCGCGCACGCTGTGCTCGACGCTGATCGCCGCGCCATCACCGCCCATGTCGGTCTGGACCCAGCCGGGGTGGAAGGCGATGCAGGTGGCGCCTTGCGGGCCGTAGGTCAGCGCGGTGTCGGTGAGGACGGAATTCAGTGCGGCCTTGCTGGCACGGTAGAGCGAGCCGCCGGGGCTGGTGCGCGAGCCGATCGAGCCCATGCGCGAGGACAGCACGCCGAGCTTGCCGCGCGTGTTGGCCACCAGCGGGGCGACGATGGGCAGCAGGCGCATCGCGGCCAGCACGTTGGTGTGCATCACGGCGTCGAAGTCCTGTTGCGTGGGGAAGCCGTCGTGGCGCGGGCCGTAGAGGCCGGCGACCAGCCAGGCGGTGTCGATCTTTTCGTCGTCGAGTTTCCAGCCCAGGCCGGCGATGGCTTCCGGGTCGGTGACGTCGAGCGCGTGCGGTTCGGCGCCGAGGCTGGCCAGTTCGTCGAGGTCCTGCTGCTTGCGGGCGGTGGCGATCACGCGCCAACCCTCGGCGCGGTATTGGCGTGCGAGTTCGTGGCCGATGCCGCGCGAGGCGCCGAGGATTAAAGCGGTTGGCATGGTGATTGTTCCTTCGGGTGGCGTGATGGCGTGTTGTAGGGTGGACGGGTCTTCCCGTCCACGCGTTCAACGACGCATGCATTGATTGGACGCGTGGACGGGGGACCCGTCCACCCTACGAACACGGTACAACGTATCCAAACAACCATCGTAACCGGAAAACGGAAACCTCAACGGTCCGGCTCTCCGGTCACCGACATCACACCATCTCGATCGCCATCGCGGTGGCTTCACCACCACCAATGCACAGCGACGCCACGCCGCGCTTGCCGCCGGTCTTCTTCAGCGCGCCCAGCAGGGTGACGATGATGCGCGCGCCCGAGGCGCCGATCGGGTGGCCCAGGGCGCAGGCGCCGCCGTGGATGTTGACCTTCTCGTGCGGGATGTCGAGGTCGCGCATGGCGGCCATCGGCACGGCGGCAAAGGCTTCGTTGATCTCGAACAGGTCGACGTCGCCCGGCATCCAGCCGGTCTTCTTGAACAGCTTGTTCATCGCGCCGATCGGAGCGGTGGTGAACAGGTTCGGTTCCTGGGCGTGGGTGGCGTGGCCGATCACGCGTGCGATCGGGCTCAAGCCCAACTCTTTCGCCTTCGATTCGCGCATCATTACCAGCGCGGCGGCGCCGTCGTTGATCGACGAGGACGAAGCGGCGGTAACGGTGCCTTCCTTCTTGAACGCGGGTTTCAGCGACGGGATCTTGTCGATCTTGGCCTTCATCGGGCCTTCGTCCTTTTCCACGATCAGTTCACCGGTGCGGGTGGCCAGCATGACCGGGGCGATTTCCCAGGCAAACGAACCATCGTTGTTGGCCGCCTGCGCGCGCTTCACGGATTCGATGGCGAAGTTGTCCTGGTCTTCGCGGGTGAACTGGTACGTCGCCACGCATTCCTCGGCAAAGGTGCCCATCGAGCGGCCTTCGCCGGTCTTTTCGTTGCGCGAGTAAGCGTCTTCCAGGCCGTCGAGCATCATGTGGTCGAACATCGGCGCGTGGCCGATGCGGTAGCCGCCACGTGCCTTCGGAATCAGGTAAGGGGCGTTGGTCATCGACTCCATGCCGCCGGCCACCACGATGTCGGCGCTGCCGGCCACCAGCTGGTCGTGGGCGAAGATGGCGGCCTGCATGGCCGAACCGCACATTTTCGACAGGGTCACGGCGCCGGTGGAGAGCGGCAGGCCGGCCTTGATCAGGGCCTGGCGTGCAGGTGCCTGGCCCTGGCCCGCCATCAGGCAGTTGCCGAAATAGACATGTTCGACGGTTTGCGGATCGACGCCGGCGCGTTCGACTGCCGCCTGGATCGCCACCGCGCCGAGGTCGCTCGCCGACTTCGAGGAAAAATCGCCCTGGAAGCCACCCATCGGGGTACGGGCGGCGCCAACGATAACGACTGGATCATTCATTTTCTAAGGTCTCCAAAGAGGATGGCGCTGGGTGAGGTATTGGTTGCGCCAAAGGGGTGATGGTCTGGTGGAAGCGGATGTGCTGCGGGTAAGGAAAGACGTCTTCCACTTCGCCTTCCAGGATGCGGTCCTTGTGCGCCTGCCACCAGGCGCGCGTGAGCAGGTCCGCGTGATACTGCATGAAATGGTGGCGGATCGTCGCGTTTCCAAGCAGGAAACGGCCGAATTGTTCGGGAAACACGTCGTGCTTGCCGATCGGGTACCAGGGCTCGGCCGCCATCTCGTCTTCCTCGTTGCGCGCCTGCGGGATGTCGCGGAACTGGCAATCGGTGAGGTATTCGATTTCGTCGTAGTCGTAGAACACGACCCGGCCCTGGCGCGTGACGCCAAAGTTCTTGTACAGCATATCGCCGGGGAAGATGTTCGCCGCAACCAGGTCGCGGATGGCATTTCCGTATTCGGCGATGCCGTGTTCGATCCGGCCGTCGTCGCCTGCCGCTTGGGCATCGGCCAGGTACATGTTCAGCGGCACCATGCGCCGCTCGATGTACAGGTGCTTGACGATCAGGCGCTCGCCCTCGATCTCGACCAGCGAGGGGCAGTGCTGCTGCAGCTCGGCCAGCAGTTCCTCGCCGAAGCGGTTCAATGGGAAAGCGACGTCCGAGTATTCGAGCGTGTCGGCCATGCGTCCGACGCGGTCGTGGTGCTTCACCAGCAGGTATTTTTCCTTTACCTGGGCGCGCGTGGTGTCTTTCGGCGGCGGATACCAGTCCTTGATCACCTTGAACACGTAAGGGAAGGATGGCAGCTCGAACACCAGCATTACCAGGCCGCGGATGCCGGGGGCGATGCGGAACCTGTCCGAGCTGTGCTTCAGGTGCTGCAAGTAGTCGCGGTAGAACAGGGTCTTGCCCTGCTTTTGCAGGCCGAGCACGGTGTAGATCTCGCTGCGCGGTTTGCGCGGCAGCAGGCTGCGCAGGAATTGCACGGTAGCCGACGGCACTTCCATGTCGACCTGGAAGTAGGCGCGTGTGAACGAGAACAGCAGGGCAACCTGGTCCGGGTCGGTGATCACCGTGTCGAGCACCAGTTCGCCGTGCTGGTCGTGCAGGACCGGAATCACGAAAGGATGTTCGCGCGCGCCGTTGATGGCGCGGCCGACGATGTAGGCGCCCTTGTTGCGGAAGAACAGGTTCGACAAGACGTGGAACTGCAGGTTCGGTTCGGCCTGGTCGAGGCCGAATTCCGCGATCATGCGTGCTTCGACCAGGCCGGTATCGCGGTCGAGCGCGGCGAAGGGGCGTTCGAGCTGGAAGTTGCCGACGATGCGTTTCAGGGCGAAGCGCATGCCATCGGCCGCCGGGTAGTAGACGCGGTAGGTCGGCAGCGGTTCCTCGGTCTCGATGTACTCGGTCGAGACCACCGGGCGAACGAAGATGTAATCGTTGTGGTAATAGCGCCGGTGCAGGATCTGGCAGCTGACCGAGTTGAAGAAGGTTTCGGCCAGTTCCGGCTGCTTGTGATCGGACAGCAGGCCGATGTAGTGCAGCTTGACCTCGCGCCAGACGTTGTCGGTCAGGTCGGCGGGCGGGTAGCGTTGTTCCAGGGCCTGCACGGCTTCCTGCACGCGGCGGTCGTAGAAATCGATGCGTTCGCGCGCGGCTTGCTGGGCGGCGGGCCAGTCGGCCTGTTCGAACAGCCGGCGCGCCTGCTGGCTGGCGGCGCGGAACAGGCGGTAATGCTTGTCGAAGCCGTCGACGATGGCGCGCGCGATGTCGAATGCAATCTGCGAAGACAGCAATCTGGGGAACGTCACCTGGGTCATCGTTCGGTTCGCGCGTGGGTCGGTTGAGCGGGTATTTTATTGCAATGCAATGTAAACGTGTTGGCAGCAAAATGGCCTGCGGCAACAACCGTACGGTGGGCACTCCGTGCCCACGCGGAACGTCGCATCATGTTGGCCCGGTTGAGGCCGCGTGGCACGCATTTCGACACCGTGTGCCAATGCACATCGCAACATTCAAACACGGCCAACACAATATCGCTTTCCGCGTGGGCACGGGGTGCCCACCGTACGGTTGCAGCCGCCGGCATCAAGAACGCCGCGGCTGCTTTTCGGTCGCCTGACGTTTACGCCGTCTCACCAAACAATTCACGCCCAATCAGCATGCGGCGGATCTCGCTGGTACCAGCGCCGATTTCGTAGAGCTTCGCATCGCGCCAGAGACGACCGACCGGATACTCGTTGATGTAACCATTGCCGCCCAGGGTCTGGATCGCTTCGCCCGCCATCCAGGTGGCCTTTTCGGCGCTGTACAGGATGGCGCCGGCGGCATCCTTGCGCAGGGCGCGCACGGCAGCCGGGTTCTCGGCGCGGTCGCAGGCCTGGCCCACCGCATACACATAGGCGCGGCACGCCATCATGGTCGAATACATGTCGGCGATCTTGCCCTGCATGAGCTGGAATTCGCCGATGGCCTGGCCGAACTGCTTGCGCTCATGGATGTAGGGAACGACCACGTCCATGCAGGCCGACATGATGCCCAGCGGACCGCCCGACAGCACGGTGCGCTCGAAGTCCAGGCCCGACATCAGCACGTTCACGCCTTTGCCCACGCCGCCCAGTACGTTCTCGACCGGCACTTCGCAATCCTCGAACACCAGTTCGCCGGTGTGCGAGCCGCGCATGCCCAGCTTGTCGAGCTTTTGCGCGATCGAGAAGCCCTTGAAACCTTTTTCGATCAAGAAGGCGGTCATGCCGCGCGGGCCCGCCTCGAGGTCAGTCTTGGCGTAGACCACCAGGGTGTCGGCATCGGGGCCGTTGGTGATCCACATCTTGGTGCCGTTCAGCACATAACGGTCACCCTTCAGCTCGGCGCGCAGCTTCATGCTCACCACGTCGGAACCGGCGTTCGGCTCGGACATCGCCAGTGCGCCAACGTGTTCGCCCGAGATCAGCTTCGGCAGGTATTTCTGTTTTTGTTCCTGGGTGCCGTTGCGCTTGATCTGGTTGACGCACAGGTTCGAGTGGGCGCCGTAGGACAGGCCGACCGAGGCCGAAGCGCGCGAGATTTCTTCCATGGCCACGATATGGGCCAGGTAGCCCATGTTGGCGCCGCCGTATTCCTCGCCGACGGTAATGCCCAGCAGCCCGAGTTCGCCCATCTTCTTCCACAGGTCCATCGGGAACTGGTCGGTGCGGTCGATCTCGGCCGCGCGCGGCGCGATTTCGCTGGCCGCGAATTGTTGCACTGCTTCGCGCAGCGCGGCGATGTCTTCGCCATGGTCAAAGGTCAAGCCTGGAAGATGCAGCATATCGTCCTCTCGGTGAACGTGAAATGAAGAGCACCTAACAAAACCTCCATGGCGGCGTTGCACCGTCTCGCCGTACAGACACGTACTGTCTTCGACGGCGCGCCTTGCCCTGAAGGTTTTGTTAGGCGCTCTAAAAGCTCTCGGCATCATACTCGCGTGTGACGTTAACGTAAACGTCAAGCAGCAGGCGCGCTTACGCCGCGTTTGTGTACCACTGCGGCGCGGTGATTCAGGCGACGTCGCCGGCGCTGTGCAGCGCTTTTGCGGCAGTGCCCGGCACATGCTCTTCACCCAGCAAACGCCGGCATTCTTCCTCGTGCGCGGAAATTTCTTCCAGAGCCATCTCGATGTCCGCGCGCTGCTGTTCCAGCGTCTCGCGCTGGTGCGCCAGCACGCCGAGGAAGCGGTTGATCTGCGCCACCGTGTCCTTCGGCGACTCGTACATGTCGACGATACTCTTGATCTCCGACAGCGTCAGGCCCAGGCGCTTGCCGCGCAGGGTCAGTTTCAGGCGCGTGCGCTCGCGCGGGGTGTACACGCGGTTGCGTCCGCCCACGCCTTCGCGTTTCGGGCTGAGCAGGCCCTGGTCTTCGTAGAAACGGATCGCGCGCGCGGTGATGTCGAATTCGCGCGCCAGTTCGGCGATGGTATAGGTGGTGGCCATGAAAAAAAGCAGATGCGGGTAAGAGCTGGAGGAAACGGCTAGAATCGGTATCCGGCATTGCCGTTTACGTTAACGTCACCCATTGTAGCGCGCCCGTCTTGCATGGAATACGAAAGATTGCTGAACATGAATCCGCTTGAAGCCCAGTTGACCTATCCCTTTGCCGACGAACTGCCTGCCCCTGGTACGGTGCGCGAGGTGGCGCCCGGCATCGGCTGGCTGCGCATGCCGCTGCCATTCGCCCTCGACCACATCAATTTGTGGGTGCTGCGGGACGAGCGCGAAGGTCGCAAGGGCTGGAGCGTGATCGATTGCGGCGTGGCCACCGACGCCACCCGCGCCGCCTGGGAGCAGGTGCTGGCCGGGCCGCTGGAGAATCAACCGGTCGTGCGCGTGATCGCCACCCACAGCCATCCCGACCATGTAGGCCTGTCGGGCTGGCTGTGCGAACGTTTCGGCGCACCCTTCTGGCTGACCGCCGGCGAATACGGTTTTGCGCGCATGATGGCGGCGGCCCTGCCCGGCGTCGACGGCCCCTCGGCCATTCCCCACTTCGAACGCCACGGCCTGGCCGACCAGGCCATGCTGGAGCAGATGCGCAGCCGCCGCAATTACTATCCCTCGCTGGTGCCGGGCGTACCGGAGGCCTACACGCGCCTGCAGGATGGCCAGTATGTCACGATTGGCAATACGGCATGGCGCGTGATTACCGGCTTCGGCCACTCGCCGGAACACGCCTCGCTGTACTCGCAGGAACTGAACGTCCTGGTCTCGGGCGACATGGTCTTGCCGCGCATTTCGACCAACGTCTCGGTGTTCGCGATCGAGCCGGAAGGCAACCCGCTGCAGCAGTACCTGGACTCGCTCGACAAGTTCGCCGGCCTGCCCGACGACGTGCTGGTGCTGCCTTCGCACGGCAAGCCATTCCGCGGTTTGCATACCCGCATCGCGCAGCTGCGCCAGCACCATGTGGAGCGGCTGGACGAGGTACTCGAAGCCTGCAAGCAAGCCCGCAGCGCGGTCGACATCGTGCCGATCATGTTCCGGCGCCAGCTCGATGCCCACCAGCTCAGCTTTGCACTCGGCGAAGCACTCGCACACCTGCACAAACTTTGGAATGATGGTATGTTGGAGCGTGTAACTGGCGCCGACGGGATCATTCGTTTCCAACTGAACTGACGAACCAGAGCCGGATTCTCGCGGGCTTCCCCAGCCCGCCCGGCCCCGACTCGGAACCTGCCGCAACAGGCGCTTGGGGGCGAGTAACCGAATGTGCGTGGCATTCATGCGACAAAACATTTGTACGAATGTTATTCACGGTGAATATGTCGATTCTGTGCGGAAATTTTGTGGCATGATGTCACAAACTCT
Organism: Massilia sp. BAP21; assembly: GCF_057801335.1. Taxonomy (NCBI): domain Bacteria; kingdom Pseudomonadati; phylum Pseudomonadota; class Betaproteobacteria; order Burkholderiales; family Oxalobacteraceae; genus Massilia; species Massilia sp. BAP21. The sequence goes on along the minus strand of NZ_CM173596.1, from coordinate 1,867,956 downwards.
CACATTCTCACTTCACACTTCTTTGTTACTTATCTGTTCGTAAACTGTCACAACTGGTCTGTACGGACAAGAGACTGACATTTATAGTCCAGCATGAAATAGTGCCATCATGAATTCCACGAATGAACGGGAGAGCTTCAGCGAGCGTCTCCAACAGGCGCTGAAGAACGCCCACTACTCACCAGACAGCCCGACTCGACTGGCACGTGAATTTAACATTCGCTTCGAAGGGCGGCCCATCACCGTCCACGCCGCCCGCAAGTGGCTGGTCGGCGAAGCCATTCCCACACAGGAAAAGCTGCGCATGATCGCGCAATGGCTGGGCGTGCCTGCCGACTGGCTGCGTTTCGGTGGCCCCGAAGCGCCGGGCGAAGCGGTCGAGACCGGCAATGCCGCCCGCTTCGAATCGGCCGACGTCAAGCTGATCGCCGACCTGCAGCGCCTGGACGAGCACCATCGCCAGCTGGCGCGCGAATTCATCCGCATGCTGGTCCGCGTCAACCATCAGCCCCAGTCCAAGTAAGCCTGGTCCTTCCTCGCGTTAGGTTTCCCGCTTACAAATTTTCTTCCGAATCAGGCAGTACAAACCGCTTGCACTGGCGCATAATCGAACTCGTCACAGCCGAGGATCGTGCCTGCCTATGAAAAGCAATTATGTGAACACTGCCCAGCTGAAGGAACTGATGACGGCACCGCCGATGAGCGCGGCCCGTCACGCCGAGGTGATGCGCAAGCGCATCGCCCAGCGCAGGATGCTGGAGGAAGCAAGGGAGTTGAAGAAAGCCGGTGACAGCAGCTACGGCAGCAAACGCTAGCCGAGCGCGTCTGGACAAAGCCTCCATGGCTGCGTTGCAGCGTCTCGCCGTACGTTCGTACCGTCTTCGACTCTGCCCCGGTAGGCCGTATCCCTTGCCCTGAAGGCTTTGTCAGACGCTTCGTTAAAGCGCTACGCGCCGCTGTCGGCGCCGCGCATGCCGGGCCACCGTGCAGCCTGCGGGTTCTCGATGCCGAGCAGGTCGAGCACCCGGTCCAGGGTATGGTCGACCATCTCCTCGATGCTCGCCGGCCGGTGGTAAAAGCTCGGCAAGGGCGGAAACACGATGCCGCCCATTTCGGTCACGGCCGTCATATTGCGCAGGTGCGCCAAGTTGAGCGGCGTTTCGCGCACCATCAGGATCAGGCGCCGGCGTTCCTTCAGGACCACGTCGGCCGCGCGCGCGACCAGGTTGTCCGCCAGGCCATGGGCCACGGCCGCCAGGGTCTTCATCGAACAGGGAGCGATCACCATGCCGTCGGTCTGGAACGAACCGCTGGCGATCGTCGCGCCGATTTCGCGGTTCTTGTGCACGACATGGGCCAGGGCTTCGACGTCGCGCCGTTGCAGGCCGACTTCCTGGTGCAGGGTGAGCGAGGCGGCGTCGGACATCACCAGGTGGGTCTCGACGCCGGGCACGGCACTCAAGCGCCCGAGCAGGCGCACGCCGTAGACCGCGCCGGTCGCGCCGGTGATGGCGACGATGATGCGGCGGCCGGCGACCCGGCGCGGTCTGGATGGGTTCACTTACTTCTTGAACATCGCTTGCAGTTCGCCCGAATCGAACATCTCGTTCATGATGTCGGAGCCGCCGATGAACTCGCCGTTCACGTACAGCTGCGGGATGGTCGGCCAGTTCGAGTAGTCCTTGATGCCCTGGCGGACTTCCGGATCTTCCAGCACGTTGACGGTGGCGATGTTATCGACGCCGCAGGCTTTCAGGATCTGGATAGCGCGGCCCGAGAAGCCGCATTGCGGGAACTGCGCGGTGCCCTTCATGAACAGCACGACCGGGGTGTTGGTCACGGTGTCTTTGATCCAGGTTTGTACGTCGCTCATGTGATTCTGCCTTCGGAAAGAAATGGGTGAGATGGCGACATTCTATAAGAATTCCACTGTCGCGGTGCGGGCCGGGGCCGGGTTTGGCGGCGCCTGTTCCGATGCCGCGACAGCTTGCGGTATGATCGCCCGGATTTCACTTCTTCCTTCATGCACATGCAACAACAACGTCCCTCCGCCGGGCCTTCGGCAGGCTTCAATTTCGTGCTGGCCGTGGTGCTCGGCTTCATCGGCATATTCGACCTCGTCAGCGGCGTGCGCGGCGACGGCCTGGGTGTGTTCCTGACCGGGCTGGCACTGGCGATCTATGCCGCCGTGCTGCTGCGCGACGCCCTGCACATCAAGAAGACCGGGGTGCCGGCCATGACGCGGCGGCGCATCAACACCATCGGACTGGGGTGCCTGGCGCTGTACTTCGTGGGAGTGATGGTCAAGCGGGTGCCGGAGCTGGCGCAGTTCTTTGGGGGATGAATCGGCGGTTTGCGCCTGTTGCATCGCGCCGGGTGTTGTAGGGTGGACTCCCGAGTCCACGCTGTACCACGCTTGAGTGGTCGAAACAGCGCCGGCGGATAGCAAAGGGTGAGACCGCGTGGGCACAAGTGCCTTGCGTGGCCCGGCCCACCCTACAGCACCTTGCCGAGGCAAACGGCATCCTCGCGCCCGACATACTTGCCGTAATTCGGAATAACCCGGTACCCGTGCCGTTCGTAGAACGCCACCGCGCGTACATTCACGCGTCGCGTCTCCAGCCAGACTTCGCGGTAACCGAACTGTAAAGCCCGCCGTTCCAGCTCGCCCAGCAGCTGCACACCCGCCCCGCTCCCGGGCCGCGCATACATCCGCTTCACTTCCGCCACATCGCCCTCGAGCGGCCGCAGCGCACTGCAGCCGACAGCAAGGCCCGCCGCATCGCGCGCCACCAGGAACACCGACCTCGGCCCGCGCACATCGTTCGCATCGAACGACTGCGCGCCGCTGTCGCCGCAGATCGCTGCCAGTGCCGCGTCGAGTTCCGCGATCAGTCCGCGCGCCGCATCGCAATCCGGATCGACAGGCGCGCAGGCCACCATCGCTTACTTCTTCAGCTTGGCGAACGCCGCCGCCATCGCATTGTTGCCGGCTGCCGGCGCCGTGCGTTCCTGGCGGTTCTGGTGCTGGGCCACGCGCTTGCGGTCGTCGCGGTCGCCGCGCTGCTGCGGCTGCGAACCGGCTTGCGGCGCGCTGTCCGACAGGCGCATGGTCAGCGCAATGCGCTTCCTCTTCGGATCGACTTCCAGCACCTTTACCTTGACCACCTGCCCGGCCTTGACCACCGTGTGCGGGTCCTTTACGAAGGTGTTCGACAGCGCCGAGATGTGCACCAGCCCATCCTGGTGCACGCCGATATCGACAAAGGCGCCAAACGCCGCCACGTTGGTGACCACGCCTTCCAGGATCATGTCCGGCCGCAGGTCCGAGATCTCTTCCACGCCTTCCTTGAAGGTGGCGGTGGTGAATTCCGGACGCGGGTCGCGGCCTGGCTTTTCCAGTTCCTTCAGGATGTCAGTCACGGTCGGCACGCCGAATTTGTCATCCGCATACTTGGCCGGATTCAGGGTCTTGATCAGCGAGGTGTCGCCGATTACCGCCTTCATCTCGCGCCCGACGTCGCCCAAAATCTTCTGCACCACCGGATACGATTCCGGGTGCACCGCCGACGCGTCCAGCGGATTGTCACCGCCCATCACGCGCAGGAAGCCCGCCGCCTGCTCGAAGGTCTTCTCGCCCAGGCGCGGCACTTTTTTGAGCGCCGCACGCGAGGCAAACGCGCCCTGCATGTCGCGGTAGCTGACAATGCTCTGCGCCACGCTCGACGACAGGCCCGACACGCGCGCCAGCAGCGGCGCCGAGGCCGTGTTCACGTCCACGCCGACCGCGTTCACGCAATCCTCGACCACGGCGTCGAGCGAGCGCGCCAGCTGGGTCTGCGAGACGTCGTGCTGGTACTGGCCGACGCCGATCGATTTCGGGTCGATCTTCACCAGTTCGGCCAGCGGGTCCTGCAGGCGTCGCGCAATCGACACCGCGCCGCGGATCGACACGTCCAGGTCCGGCAGTTCGCGCGACGCGAATTCCGAGGCCGAGTACACCGAGGCGCCGGCCTCCGACACCACGATCTTGGTCAGCTTGAGTTCCGGCCGTTGTTTGATCAGGTCCTGCGCCAGCTTGTCGGTCTCGCGCGAGGCGGTGCCGTTGCCGATCGAGATGAGAGACACGTTGTGCTTCGCCGCCAGCTGGCCCAGCACGTGCAGCGAACCGTCCCAGTCGTTGCGCGGCTGGTGCGGGTAGATGGTGGCGGTGTCGACCACCTTGCCGGTGGCGTCGACCACGGCCACCTTCACGCCGGTGCGCAGGCCTGGGTCCAGGCCCATGGTGGCGCGCTGGCCGGCCGGCGCGGCCAGCAGCAGCGCCTTCAAATTGCGCGCGAAGACGCCGATCGCATCCTGCTCGGCCTTCTCGCGCAGGGCGCCCATCAGTTCCGTCTCGATGTACATGAAGCTTTTCACGCGCCAGGTCCAGCGCGCGGTGTCGAGCAGCCACTTGTCGGCCGGGCGGCCCTGGCCCTTGATGCCGAAGCGCGCGGCGATGCGGCTTTCGCACGGGTTATGCGGCGCATCCCACTTCGGTTTTTCAGGCTCGGTGTCCAGGCGCAGGGTGACGTCGAGGATGCCTTCGCGGCGCCCGCGCATCAGGGCCAGCGCGCGGTGCGACGGCACGTTCGCCAGTGGCTCGGAATAATCGAAGTAGTCGGCGAACTTCTCGCCTTCGTCCTGCTTGCCGTCGACCACCTTCGAATCGACCACGCCGTGCTCCTGCACGTATTCGCGCAGCGACTGCAGCAGGGTCGCGTCTTCGGCAAAGCGCTCCATCAGGATCTGGCGCGCGCCGTCCAGTGCCGCCTTGGTATCGGGCACGCCCGGGTTGTTCACGCCGTCGGCATTGCTGAAGGCCTCGCGCAGGTAGTGCGCTGCCACTTCTTCCGGGTTCAGCATTGGGTCGGCCAGCAGCGCATCGGCCAGCGGCGCCAGGCCGGCTTCCACCGCGATCTGGGCCTTGGTGCGGCGCTTCTGCTTGTACGGCAAATACAGGTCTTCGAGGCGGGTCTTGTCCTCGGCCAGCGCGATCGCTTCCAGCAGCGCCGGCGTCATCTTGTTCTGTTCGGTGATCGATTCGATGATCGCCGCGCGCCGGTCTTCCAGCTCGCGCAGGTAGCGCAGGCGTTCTTCCAGCAGGCGCAGCTGGATGTCGTCGAGGCCGCCGGTGGCTTCCTTGCGGTAGCGCGCGATGAAGGGAACGGTCGCGCCCTCGTCGAGCAGGGCGATGGCGGCGGCAACCTGGGCCGGCTTGGCGGCAAGTTCAGTGGCGAGGCGTTGTTCGATAGAAGGCAGCATGGTGCGGGAATCCGTGGGTCAAGCGGGAATGATACCTAAATCAGTGTTGGAATAAAGATTCTTAAAATTTCATACTGTAAAGATTTCCCGACTACGTGCGATTCCGAACAAAACTGAACCGTCCGTATGAGAGATAATGTCGTTTGTTGTTCTTTTTCACACACCATCCAGAGACCCATGCACACAGTTGATTACCCACGCGAACACGCAAGCGATGCCCCCGCGCCGCGTGCGACGCCGGCACGCGCGCCCGCCTTGCCGGCACCCGTGACAACCTGGCTGCAAAGGGTCGAGGCAGCCGCCCATCCGCAACCGAAGTTGACCGTCGAGCTCGCCGATCCGAAGGCAGTCCAGTACAAGTTTGTCTACGTCATGGCCCCGACCAGCGGCGGCCGCCATGTGGCCGTCTGCCTGTGCAAGGCGCGCCTGCGTCCGAACGGAGACGTGGCCGCCGCCAGCCCGGTGAACGAGGTGTTCTCGCTGCTGTCGGCCCCGCCCGCCTATCTCGAAGGCGAGGACGAAGACCTGGTGCGCTTCTTCATCGCCATGCGCAGCGGCGCCTCGCAGAGCACCAGCGCCACCGAGCCCAAGGGCAAGGTCGGCGCCATCCTGCTCGACATGCTGCTGAAACAGGGCAAACTGCTGTGGGCCAATTCCTGGCAAGACATGTCGAACGGGCTGGTGTATCCGCTGCAAGCCGGTCCGACCCGGCAGGCGAACCTGGCCTGGCGCGACGAAGGCCGTGCGGCCAAGCTGGGCTGGTCGGTGGAACCGGCCAACGGCGCCACCCACCCCGGCGCCGACCTGATCGACTACATGCTGCCGACCGATCCGCCCTGGTACATCGATAATTTGTCCTGCGGCCCACTGGAACTGAACCGTGGTGGCGTGGACATTTCGCTGGCCGAGCTGCAAGCCCTGGTGGCCCAGGCGCCCATCCTCACCGGCAACGATAAAAAACGCGTCTCGCAACTGCTGCTGGCCCATGGCTTGCAAACCTTGATGCCGCTGCCGCAGCCACTGACCCAGCGCCTGCGCACCGACGTCGCGCCGCAACCCTTCCTGCTGCTCGATTCCGTGGCCCTGGCCGATACCGGCACCCAGCGCTGGCAGGATTTCGCCGTGCTCTCCTTTGATTACGATGGCCAGCGCGTTTCCTTCGATCCGGCCCAGCGCGTGGTGCGCCAGATCGGCGACGTTACCGAAATCATCGAGCGCAATCTGGATGCTGAAGCGGCGGCCCTGGATAAATTGACCGAGCTCGGTTTCCGCAAGCCCGCCACCACCCCGCTGTCGGGCGTGGCCGGCGCCCTGCAGCTCGATAGCCAGGCGCACTGGCTGCGCTTTGCCGAGAACGATCTCGACGCCCTGTCGGATGCCGGCTGGCACCTGCAAAAATCGAACAAATACCGCTATGACGTGGTCGCGGTGGAAGACTGGTACGCCGAGATCGACGAGCCGGAAGAAGCGGGCAAGGCCTGGTTCGAGCTGGAACTGGGCATCGTGGTCAACCGCAAGCGCGTGCCGCTGCTGCCGGTGCTGGTGCAACTCATCCGCAACGCGCCGATGGACTTCGACCCGGCGGTGCTGGCCGCCCATGGCGAAGCTGACCAGATGCTGGCCACCCTGCCCGAAGGCGTGCGGGTTGCCTTGCCGTGGAACCGCGTCAAGCCCATCCTGTCCACGCTCGGCGAGCTCTACTTCAACGACAAGATCAAGGGGCGCGTGCGCCTGTCGACGCTGGACGCCAGCCGCCTGGAAGAACTGGCGCGCAGCGTGGAGCTGCGCTGGTTCGGCGGCGAGCAGCTGCGCGAAACCGGCCGCAAGCTCAGCCAGTTCGGCGCCGTGAAAAAGGTCGCCGCCCCGGCCGGCCTGCAAGCCACCCTGCGCGACTACCAGCTCGACGGCCTGTCGTGGATGCAGTTCCTGCGCGAATACGACCTGGCCGGCATCCTGGCCGACGACATGGGTCTCGGTAAAACCGTGCAGACCCTGGCCCACATCCTGACCGAAAAGGAAGCCGGCCGCCTGACCCGCCCGGCCCTGGTGATCGCGCCGACCAGCCTGATGACCAACTGGCAGGAAGAAGCCGCGCGCTTCGCCCCCAGCCTGAAGGTGCTGCTGCTGCAAGGTAAGGAACGCATGGACATGTTCGACCAGATCGAGCAGGCCGATATCGTGCTGACCACCTACGCCCTGCTGCCGCGCGACGAGGAAAAGCTGCGCGAGCACGAGTACCACTTGGTGATCCTCGACGAATCGCACTACATCAAGAACACGCGCTCGAAGGCGGCGCAGACGGCCGGTTCGCTGAATGCGCGCCACCGCCTGTGCCTGACCGGTACCCCGCTGGAAAACCACCTGGGCGAACTGTGGTCGCAATTCCACTTCCTGCTGCCAGGCCTGCTGGGCGAGGAAAAGACCTTCAATACCCAGTTCCGCCACCCGATCGAGCGCCAGGACGATCCGGTGCGCCGCGCCTTGCTGAACCGCCGCATCCGTCCCTTCCTGCTGCGCCGTACCAAGGACAATGTGGCCAAGGAACTGCCGGAAAAGACCGAAGTCGTGCGCCGCATCGAACTGTCCGGCCCGCAGCGCGACCTCTACGAGACCGTGCGCCTGGCGATGGACAAGAAGGTGCGCGAGGAAATCGACCGCAAGGGCGTGGCGCGCAGCCAGATCGTGATCCTGGAGGCGCTGCTGAAGCTGCGCCAGGTCTGCTGCGACCCGCGCCTGGTGAAAGCCATGCCGTCGAAGAAGAACACGGCCGCCGTGTCCGCCAAACTGACCGACCTGATGCAGATGGTCGACGATTTATTGGAAGAAGGCCGCAAGATCCTGGTGTTCTCGCAGTTCACCAGCATGCTCGGCCTGATCGAGGAAGAACTGGCGGCGCGCGGCATCCGCTACGCCATCCTCACCGGCGAAACGCGCGACCGCTCGGCCCAGGTGGCGGCCTTCCAGCAAGGCGCGGTGCCGATCTTCCTGATCAGCCTGAAGGCGGGCGGCGTCGGCCTGAACCTGACCGCGGCCGATACGGTCATCCACTACGACCCGTGGTGGAACCCGGCGGCCGAGGCCCAGGCTACCGACCGCGCCTGGCGCATCGGGCAGGACAAGCCGGTGTTCGTGTACAAGCTGATCGCCAAGGGCACGCTGGAAGAAAAGATCCAGCAGCTGCAGCAGAAGAAGTCGGAGCTGGCGCAGTCAATCCTGGCCGAAGGCGAATCGCAGAAGATGGCGTTGACGCAGGAAGACCTGCAAGCCATCTTCGCGCCGCTCGACGAACAGTAAGCAACCAGAAGTAGATGAAGACGCCCGCTGCCAGCGGGCGTTTTCACTGGAACGGCGTGTTTGCATGATTCAGGCAGGTAAAGCTATGCAAAGCGAATAGGATTCGGCAGCAAGGGACCTTGATTTAACAATATTTAATCAATTTAAAAAATCGGCAATTTTAGTTAAACGATAGCGCTACAACGCTTACCTATACAAACAAGCAGTTGCAGCGATATACTCGCTCGCGGGCTCGATATTGCCCTCGTGCATGACTCTCTGATTGGATGGTATGGAATGAATTGCAGTGCCAGCCTTGACTGTTCCGGCGCGGCCGGTGCGGAACTGGCCGAGCAGTTCCGTGTTATCGCCGAGATCGGCGGCGACATCGCGTTCAGCATCGATTGCGCCAGCGGCGCCCTGCGCTACCTCAGCCCCGCAATCGAGCAATTGCTGGGATACAGCCCTGCCGACATCGCCGCCCAGCTCGGCGACCCGGGCAGCGCGCTGGCCGCGCTGTGCGCCGGGATGCCGGCGCGGATCCGGCGCCTGCGCGGCGGCGACCGCAGCCGCCTGCGCCTGGTGCGCGAAACCGAACTGCGCGGCGCGCACGGCTACATGGTGCCGGTCGAGGTCATCTCGGCCCTGCTGTGCGACGCCGCAGGCGAACCGGTAACGCTGGTCGGCCAGGTGCGCGATCTGTCGGCGCGGCGCCAGCGCGAAGCCGAGCGCAAGCATTTTGCCAGCATGCTGAACCACGAATTCCGCACCCCGCTGTCGACCATCGACGGCGCCGTGCAGCGCCTGGAAGCAACCTGCCAGGATGCCGACGAGCCGACGCGCCAGCGCTACCGCAAGATTGCCTTGGCCACCGACCGCCTGATCGCCATGCTCGACGACTATCTGTCGCCGGATCGCATGGCCGAGATCGGCGTCGAGCGCAAGCCGACCTCGGTGGCGCCGCGCGAACTGCTGGACGAAGCGGCGGCGCAGGTGCGCGCCGCCGGCCGCGTCGCCAGCGTCGAGGTCGGCGAATTGCCCGACGCCCTGCGCTGCAAACCGGACGGCATGCGCCTGGCGCTGAAGATCCTGGTCGACAATGCGATTGCGTTTTCGCCCGAGGCCACGCCCATCCTGCTGCGCGGGCGCCTGGCGGCCAGCGGCATCGAGCTGGCGGTGCGCGACCATGGCGCCGGCGTGCCGCTGGAGGAACAGGCGCGCCTCTTCGACAAGTTCTTCCGCGGCCGGAATGCCGAGGGCCTGCCCGGCAGCGGCCTGGGCTTGTACATGGCGCGCTCGATCGTGGAAGTACATGGCGGCGTGCTGAACCTGGTATCGCCGGCCGCCGGCGGCGCCGAATTCCGCATCTGGCTGCCGCTTGCCGGCGCCGGGAAAACGCTGTCCCGGCCGGCGCCCGGTAGCGAACCTCCCCCGCAACCCGCGGGCGACGACCCTGCCGCAACAGGCAGGCACAAGTAAAACAATGAACGTGGCCCACCCATGACCCAGATACTGATTGTTGAAGACAACGGCGACTATGCCGGCGACATGGCCGACTTCCTGCGCGAACTCGACCACGACGTAACGGTGGCCACCTCCGCCAGCGAAATGTGGGCCGCGCTCACGCGCACCCCGGCCGCCGTGGTGGTGCTCGACCTGGGCCTGCCCGACGAAGACGGCTTTACCGTCATTCCGCGCATGCGCCAGCTGTATCCCGAGATCGGACTATTGGTGCTGACCGGGCGCGTCGCCTTCGACAACCGCATCCTCGGCCTGCAGCTGGGAGCGGATCACTATCTGACCAAGCCGATCAAGTTCCCGGAACTGGCCGCCCACATCGAGGCCCTGGGCCGCCGCGTGCGCCCGAGCGAACCGGCGCCGCTGCCGAGCAAGTGGACCCTGCGCGTCAGCGCCCGCCAGCTCGAGCTGGGCGGCAAGGTGATCGATCTGACCGAGAAGGAATTCAATTTCCTGCATCTGTTGACAATCAACACCCGGCCGGTGCCGCGCGCGACCATCGTTGCCGGCATGGGCGGGGACGACCCGGATGCGAGCCGGCGCGTGGACATGCTGGTGTACCGCCTGCGCAAGAAAGCACGTACCGGGCTGGGGCAGGATTTGCCGCTGCGCAGTGCTTACGGTGAAGGGTACAGCCTGTCGGCCGGATTTACCCTGGCCTGATGGTAGGGTGGGTTCGAGAACCCACCCTAAGCAGACGCGCGGTTTTGTAGGGTGGGCTCTTGAGCCCACGCTGTAGATTGCATGTCGGTCGAAACGCGTTTTCGACCACGGAACCAGGGTACCGCGTGGGCTCAAGAGCCTAGCGCGGCCCGGCCCACCCTACAAAAGCGGGACAGAGTATGCGCAAATTGAGCGACCCGATTTTATAATGAGGGACAGAGCGGCGAGGGCGCAGTAAAATACGCTATCCAAATCGTTTCCGCCCCTGCCATGGCCCGCCAACCCCGCCTCATCCTCCCCAAGCAACCGCACCACATCCTCCAGCGTGCCAACGACCCGCAGCTGATCTTCCGCGCCGACGAAGACTACACGCAATTCCTCGTCTGGCTGAAGGAAGCGTCGCGCTTCTACAAGGTGGCAATTCACGCCTACGCCCTGCTGCCGACCCACCTGCACCTGCTCGCCACTCCGCCCGACGAAGACAGCCTGGCCGCCATGATGCAGAAGATCGGCCGCCTCTACGTTCCCTGGTACAACGCCAAATACGCCCGCGCCGGCGGTTTGTTCGAGGGACGTTTCCGCACCGCCGTGGTCGATACCGACCGCCATTTCCTGATGTGCAGCCGCTTCATCGAACTGGCGCCCGTGCGCGAAGGCCAGGCCATGGAACCGGCCCACTACGTGTGGTCGAGCTATTCCCACCACGCCGGCCTGCACCCCGACCCGGCGATTACCGACCATGCCCTGTTCTGGGCCCTCGGCAATACGCCTTTCCAGCGCGAAGCGGCCTACACCGAACTGGTCGGGCAAGGCATCGCGCCCGACGAGCTGGCGCTGATCGCCTCCAGCGTCCAGAAAGGCCAGCCGCTAGGCACGCAAGCCTTCAAGATCAGGCTCGAACAGAAGAGCGGGCGCCGCATCCTGCCTGCCAAGCGGGGCCGGCCTGCCAAGCAGGCTGCATCGGTTTCTGCGGACTGATGAGAAAAACGGCATCCGCAATTTCCTGCCGCAGGAAAGCCAGCCGTTCAAATAAAGATCGGCCAAAAACCGCCTGATGACCACCTAACGAACATGTCCCCAATTAAAATTTAAGAGGGTAAGTCATCATTTAATTCGACTCCGACCCTAATTGTTCTGCTTGATGCGTCTGCTGCATTGCACTATTCTCGGCCTTCACCCCCTGAAAAAGCTGTGGAGAGCCGAGTATGATTGCCCAAGGTCTGTACGATCCCGCCAATGAACACGATGCCTGCGGCGTCGGTTTCATCGCCCATATCAAGGGCAACAAGAGCCATTCCATCATCGACCAGGGGTTGATGATCCTGAAGAACCTGGACCACCGGGGTGCGGTCGGCGCCGATGCGCTGATGGGCGATGGCGCCGGCATCCTGATCCAGATTCCCGACCAGTATTTCCGCGACGAGATGGCCAAGCAAGGCGTCGAATTGCCGCCGCCCGGCGAATACGGCGTCGGCATGGTCTTCCTGCCGAAGGAACACGCCTCGCGCATCGCCTGCGAACAGGAAATCGAGCGCGCCGTGCGCATCGAGGGCCAGGTCGTGCTGGGCTGGCGCAACGTGCCGGTCGACGAAGCCATGCCCATGTCGCCCACCGTGCGCGCCAAGGAACCGGTGATCCGCCAGATTTTTATTGGCCGCGGCCCGGACATCATGGTCACCGACGCGCTCGAGCGTAAGCTGTACGTGATCCGCAAGTCGTCCGGCCACGCCATCCAGGCGCTGAAACTCTTGCACGGCAAGGAATTCTTCGTGCCCTCGATGTCGGCGCGTACGATTGTCTATAAAGGCCTGCTGCTGGCGGACCAGGTCGGCGTCTACTTCAAGGACCTGCAAGACCCGCGCTGCGTCTCGGCACTAGCCCTGGTGCACCAGCGCTTCTCGACCAACACCTTCCCGGAATGGCCGCTGGCCCACCCGTACCGCCTGATCGCGCACAACGGCGAAATCAACACCGTGAAGGGCAACTTCAACTGGACCCGTGCGCGCGAAGGCATGATGAAGTCGGCCGTGCTGGGCGAGGACCTGAACAAGCTGTTCCCGCTGATCTACGAAGGCCAGTCCGACACCGCCTGCTTCGACAACGCGCTCGAACTGCTGGTGATGGCCGGCTACCCGATCGCCCAGGCGATGATGATGATGATCCCCGAGGCCTGGGAAAACCACACCTCGATGGACGACAACCGCAAGGCTTTCTACGAATACCACGCGGCCATGATGGAGCCCTGGGATGGCCCGGCGGCGATGGCCTTCACCGATGGCCGCCACATCGGCGGTACCCTGGACCGCAACGGCCTGCGCCCGGCGCGCTATGTCGTGACCGAAGACGACCTGGTGGTCATGGCTTCGGAGTCCGGCGTGCTGCCGATCCCGGAATCGCGCATCGTCAAGAAATGGCGCCTGCAGCCGGGCAAGATGTTCCTGATCGACCTCGAAGCAGGGCGCATCATCGACGACAAGGAACTGAAAGACACCTATTCCAACGCCAAGCCGTATAAAGCCTGGATCAAGTCGGTGCGCATCAAGCTGAACGAAATCAAGCTCTCCGAATCGCAGCTGGCGCAACACCGCGTGAAGGACGGGTACGCCCATGCGGCCCCGGCGCAAGGCGAAAAAGCCGCGATCACACTGCTGGACCGCCAGCAAGCCTTCGGCTACACCCAGGAAGATCTGAAATTCCTGATGGCGCCGATGGCGGTTCTGGCAGAGGAAGCAACCGGTTCCATGGGCAACGACTCGCCGCTGGCGGTGATGTCGAACAAGCTCAAACCTTTGTACAATTATTTCAAACAATTGTTTGCGCAAGTGACCAATCCGCCGATCGACCCGATCCGCGAAAGCATGGTCATGTCGCTGGTGTCGTTCATCGGTCCGAAGCCGAATCTGCTCGACACGAACAACGTGAATCCGCCGATGCGCCTGGAAGTGTCGCAGCCCGTGCTCGGTTTCAACGACATGGCGCGCCTGCGCAACATCAGCCTGCACACCGGCGGCAAGTTCAAGTCGTATGAGCTGAACATCTGCTACCCGGTCGCCTGGGGCAAGGAGGGCATCGAAGCCTCGCTGGCCTCGCTGTGCGCCGAGGCAGTGGACGCCGTGAAATCCGGCCACAACATCCTGGTGGTGTCGGACCGCGCGCTGTCCGGCGACATGGTGGCGATTCCGGCCCTGCTGGCCACTTCCACCATCCACCAGCACCTGGTGATGCGCGGCCTGCGCGCCTCGACCGGCCTGGTCGTGGAAACCGGCTCGGCCCGCGAAACCCACCACTTCGCCTTGCTGGCGGGCTATGGCGCGGAAGCCGTGCATCCTTACCTGGCGCTGGAAACCCTGGCCGATTTGGCCCAGCACCTGCCGCACGAAATGGCGCCGGAAACGGCGATGACCAACTACACCAAGGCCATCGGCAAGGGCTTGCTGAAGGTGATGTCGAAGATGGGCATCTCCACCTACATGTCCTACTGCGGCGCGCAGATTTTCGAAGCAGTCGGCCTGAACAAGTCGCTCGTCGATAAATATTTCCGCGGCACCTCGTCGACCGTGGAAGGCATCGGCCTGTTCGAAGTTGCCGAGGAAGCGCTGCGTCTGCATAACCTGGCCTTCGGCGCCGATCCGCTGCTGGCGAATGCCCTGGATACCGGCGGCGAATACGCCTTCCGCGTGCGCGGCGAAGACCACATGTGGACGCCGGACGCGATTGCCAAGCTGCAGCACTCGACGCGCGCCAACAGCTTCAGCACCTATAAAGAGTACGCCCAACTGATCAACGAGCAGACACGCCGCCATCTGACCCTGCGCGGCCTGTTCGAGTTCAAGATCGATCCAAGCAAGGCCATTGCCATCGACGAAGTCGAGCCGGCCAAGGAGATCGTCAAGCGCTTCGTCACCGGCGCCATGTCGCTCGGCTCGATCTCGACCGAAGCGCACGCGACCCTGGCAATTGCCATGAACCGCATCGGCGGCAAGAGCAACACGGGTGAGGGTGGCGAAGACCCGCGCCGCTACGCCAACGAATTCAAGGGCATCAAGATCAGCAAGGGCGAAACCCTGGCTTCGGTGCTGGGTTCGGATCGCGTGGCTGCCGACATCCCGCTCGAAGACGGCGACTCGCTGCGCTCGAAGATCAAGCAGGTGGCCTCGGGCCGCTTCGGCGTCAGCGCCGAATACCTGAATTCGGCCGACCAGATCCAGATCAAGATGGCGCAGGGCGCCAAGCCGGGCGAGGGCGGTCAGCTGCCTGGCCACAAGGTCACGGAATACATTGCCTCTCTGCGGGTCTCGGTGCCGGGCGTGGGCCTGATCTCGCCGCCGCCGCACCACGACATCTATTCGATCGAAGATTTGGCGCAATTGATTCACGATTTGAAGAACACGAACCCGAACGCCTCGATCTCGGTGAAGCTGGTGTCGGAAGTGGGCATCGGCACCGTGGCCGCCGGCGTCTCGAAAGCCAAGGCCGACCACGTGGTCGTTGCCGGCCACGATGGCGGCACCGGCGCCTCGCCGCTGTCGTCGGTGAAGCATGCCGGCACGCCGTGGGAACTGGGCCTGGCGGAAACGCAGCAGACCCTGGTGCTGAATGGCTTGCGCAGCCGCATCCGCGTGCAGGCCGACGGCCAAATGAAGACCGGCCGCGACGTGGTGATTGCCGCCATGCTTGGCGCCGACGAGATCGGCTTTGCCACGGCGCCGCTGGTGGTTGAAGGCTGCATCATGATGCGCAAGTGCCACCTGAACACTTGCCCTGTCGGCGTCGCGACGCAAGACCCGGTGCTGCGCGCCAAGTTCCAGGGTAAACCGGAACACGTGGTGAATTACTTCTTCTTCGTGGCCGAAGAAGCGCGCCAGTTGATGGCCCAGCTCGGCATCCGCACTTACGACGAACTGATCGGCCGCGCCGACCTGCTCGACAAATCGAAGGCGGTGTCGCACTGGAAGGCGCAGGGCCTGGACTTCAGCAACATCTTCTACCAGCCGAAGACCGATGCCCGCGCGAACCTGTTCCATACCGATGCGCAAGACCACGGCCTGGACCGCGCGCTCGACCACAAACTGATCGCGCAGGCCAAGCAGGCGCTGGAGAAGGGCGAGCGCGTCTCCTTCATCTCGCCGGTGAAGAACGTCAACCGCACGGTCGGCGCCATGCTCTCGGGGGAGGTTGCCAAGCGCTATGGCCATGCCGGGCTGCCGGACGACACCATCCACATCCAGTTGCAGGGCACGGCCGGCCAGTCCGCCGCCGCCTTCCTGGCAGCCGGCATCACGATCGACCTGGTGGGCGAGGGCAACGACTACGTCGGCAAGGGCCTGTCGGGCGGGCGCATCATCGTGCGTCCGAACACCGAGTTCCGTGGCTGGGCGGTCGACAACATCATCGTCGGCAACACGGTCCTGTACGGCGCGATTGCCGGCGAAGCCTTCTTTAACGGCGTGGCCGGCGAACGCTTCGCGGTCCGTAACTCGGGCGCCGTCGCCGTGGTGGAAGGCCTGGGCGACCACGGCTGCGAATACATGACCGGCGGCACCGTCGTGGTGCTGGGCGACACTGGCCGCAACTTCGCCGCCGGCATGTCGGGCGGGGTGGCCTATGTCTACGATCCGAAGAACGAATTCGAGAGCCGCTGCAACACGACCATGGTGAACCTGGAACGCGTGGTGTCGACGAAAGAGCAGGGCGACGTAGCCGGCTGGCACAGCCAGACCCGCGGCGGCGAGCGCGAGTCGGACGAGATCATCCTGCGCCGCCTGATCGAGCGCCACTTCAAGCACACGGGTTCCACGCGCGCGCGCAACCTGCTCGATGACTGGGCCAACAGCCGCGCCAAGTTCGTGAAGGTCTTCCCGACCGACTACAAGCGCGCGCTCGAGGAAATGCACAACAGCAGCATGGAAGAAGCCAACGACAAGATCGAACTCGCGGCGTAGGGTGGACGGCTTTGCCGTCCACGCGTTCAACCACCGCACGCTCCGCCGCACACGAAAGCGGAGCCGATCAAGTTCAAACATGGCGTGCTCTGCCGCGCGAACGACCGGAACGTGAATCCGGCAAAGAACAAAGGAACAGCAACATGGGCAAAATCACTGGCTTCATGGAATTTCAACGGCAGGAAGAGCAATACCTCGATCCCGCCACCCGTATCAAGAACTACAAGGAATTCGTCCTCACACTGACCGACCCGCAAGCCAAGGTCCAGGGCGCACGCTGCATGGACTGCGGCATCCCGTTCTGCAACACCGGCTGCCCGGTCAACAACCAGATCCCTGACTGGAACGACCTGGTCTACCACAACAACTACCGCGGCGCGATCGACAACCTGCACTCGACGAACAACTTCCCCGAGGTCACCGGCCGCATCTGCCCGGCCCCTTGCGAAGCCTCGTGCACGCTGAACATCAACAACGATCCGGTCGGCATCAAGTCGATCGAGCGCAAGATCGCCGACACCGCCTGGGAACACGGCTGGGTCGTGCCGCAACCACCGACGCATAAAACCGGCAAGAAAGTCGCCGTGGTCGGCTCCGGCCCCGCCGGCCTGGCCGCCGCCCAGCAACTGGCGCGCGCCGGCCACGACGTGACGGTGTTTGAAAAGAGCGACCGCATCGGCGGCCTGCTGCGCTACGGCATCCCCGACTTCAAGATGGAAAAGACGCTGATCGACCGTCGTGTGGAACAGATGCAGGCGGAAGGCGTGACTTTCCGCACGGGCGTCCTGATCGGCAAGGATTTCCCGGCCGCCGTCAGCAACATGGCGCGCGACACCATCTTCCCCGAAGACCTGGCCGCCGAATTCGACGCCGTGGTCATGGCCGGCGGTGCCGAGCAGCCGCGCGATTTGCCGGTGCCGGGCCGCGAGCTGAAGGGCGTGCATTTCGCCATGGACTTCCTGCCCCAGCAGAACCGCGTGAATGCTGGCGACAAATTGAAAGACCAGATCAAGGCCACCGGCAAGCACGTGGTCGTGATCGGCGGCGGCGACACCGGTTCCGACTGCGTCGGCACCTCGAACCGCCACGGCGCCGAATCGATCACCCAGTTCGAACTGATGCCGATGCCGCCGGAACAGGAAAACAAACCCCTGGTCTGGCCCTACTGGCCGACGAAATTGCGCACCTCGTCCTCGCACGAGGAAGGCTGCGAGCGCGATTTCGCAGTGGCCACCAAGCGCTTCGAAGGCAAGAACGGCAAGCTGGAAAAACTGGTCGCCTGCCACGTCGAGTGGAAAGACGGCAAGATGACCGAAGTGCCGGACTCGGAATTCGAACTGAAGGCCGACCTGGTCTTCCTGGCCATGGGCTTTGTGTCGCCGGTGCAGCAGGTGCTGGACGCTTTCGGCGTGCAGAAAGATGCACGCGGCAATACCAAGGCCACGGTCGAGGGCGAAAACGCCTACCAGACCTCGGTGCCGAAAGTGTTTGTCGCCGGCGACATGCGCCGCGGCCAGTCGCTGGTGGTATGGGCGATCCGGGAAGGGCGCCAATGCGCACGCGCGGTCGATGAGTTCCTGATGGGTTCGTCGGTACTGCCGCGCTAATGAGAAGGAACCGGCGGGAAGGGTCAACTTCCCGCCAAAACGCCAGTCAAACCTCTGCCTCCCCGCCGGTTTTTCGATCTCTTTCGAGCCGCAAACGATCACTCTTGCTTTCCTTGAAAGCGGCCCCATCTTGTCATCCAGTTTTCGCGCTTCTCCAGAGTAATGTTTATATAAGACAACAAATAGAAATATTGTCTTATATGCATATCCTAGAAAAAACAATTACTTACAACATTAAATAGCTGACTTTCGAGTTATTTGTGTTGTAATTGTGCGTCGTACAATGGGTGGAAACCGAGGGGCCTCAAGCAGCGGTTGCCGTTTCTGCACTACAATACGAGATTCCCCAAATCTAATTACCCCCTGTGTCTAACTTAGTAGAAATACGTGATCTTGAGTTCGGCTACGGCGACCGCAAGATCCTGTCGAATCTGCGCATGGACTTCCCGCGCGGCAAGCTTATTGCCGTCATGGGCGGGTCCGGCTGCGGCAAGACCACGGTGTTGCGCCTGATCGGCGGACAAATCCGTCCGCAGCGCGGCCAGGTGCGGGTCGGCGGCGAGGTCGTGCACGAGTTGCGCACCGACGGCCTGTACCGCCTGCGCCGCCGCATGGGCATGCTGTTCCAGTTCGGCGCCCTGTTTACCGACCTGTCCATCTTCGACAACGTTGCCTTCCCGCTGCGCGAACATACCGATCTGTCCGAAGAACTGATCCGCGATCTGGTGCTGATGAAGCTCAATGCCGTCGGCCTGCGCAATGCCCATAAACTCAAGCCGGGCGAGATTTCCGGCGGCATGGCGCGCCGCGTGGCCGTCGCGCGCGCGATCGCGCTCGACCCCGAACTCATCATGTACGACGAGCCCTTTGCCGGCCTCGACCCGATCTCGATGGGCGTGACCGCCAACCTGATCCGCAACCTGAACGACGCGCTCGGCTCGACCTCGATCCTGGTCTCGCACGACGTCAAGGAAACTTTTGCTATTGCCGACTATGTTTACTTCATGTCGGCCGGCAAAATCGTGGCCGAAGGCACGCCGGAAGAACTGCGCGTCTCGACCGACCCGTACGTGAAGCAGTTCGTGAACGCCGAACCGGACGGCCCGGTGCCCTTCCATTACCCCGGCAAGTCGCTCGGCGACGACCTGGGCCTGGGAGCGAAGCGATGATCGTGCGTTTCCTGGAAGCGGCCGGCCGCACCGCGCGCGAAGGCGTCGAAGCCCTGGGCTTTGCCACGCGCGCGTTTTTCAATTTGCTGCGTTTTTCGCCGGGCGCCTTCCGCCGTCCCTCGCTGATTTCCGAGCAAGTCCACTTCATCGGTAACTATTCGCTGGTCATCACCATCGTCTCCGGCCTGTTCGTCGGCCTGGTGCTGGGCCTGCAGTTCTACGTCAACCTGATCCAGTTCGGCGCCGAGGAAAAGCTCGGTTCGCTGACGGCCTTGTCGCTGATCCGCGAACTCGGCCCGGTCGTTACCGCGCTGCTGTTCGCGGGCCGTGCCGGCACCTCGCTCACGGCCGAGATCGGCCTGATGAAGGCGGGCGAGCAGCTGTCGGCCATGGAAATGATGGCAGTCAACCCGGTGCAGCGCGTCCTCGCGCCGCGTTTCTGGGGCGGCGTCATCGCCATGCCGGTGCTGGCAGCCGTGTTCTCGGCGGTCGGCATCGTCGGCAGCTACCTGGTGGCCGTGAAATTGCTCAGCCTCGACGAAGGCGCGTTCTGGTCGCAGATGCAGGCCGGCGTCGACGTCAACCGCGACGTGATGAGCAGCATTATCAAGAGCTTCGTGTTCGGTATCGCCGTGACCTTCACCGCGCTGTTCCAGGGTTACAACGCCAAGCCGACCCCGGCCGACGTGGCGCGTGCTACCACCCGCACCGTCGTGATCGCGTCGCTGCTGGTGCTGGGCCTGGATTTCGTAATGACCGCGCTGATGTTCACGCAGTAATCGACAAATAAACAACTCAACAAATCAGAACCGTTTCGTTTGGCCGCGCACAGATGGCCTGACTACTAGGAATTACTATGCACCGTAAAATCATCGACGTCTGGGTCGGCCTCTTCGTTCTGCTGGGCGCGGCCGCTGTCCTGTTCCTGGCCCTCCAGGCCGGTAACATGAGCTCGCTTTCCTTTACCGACACCTACGTCGTGACAGGGAAATTCGACAACATCGGTGGCTTGAAGCCGCAGGCGCCAGTCAAGAGCGCCGGTGTCGTGGTGGGTCGCGTTGGCGACATCAGCTTCGACGATAAAACGTTCCAGGCGAATGTGACCCTGGATCTGGACGAAAACTATCAGTTCCCGAAAGATTCGTCGCTCAAGATTTTGACCGCAGGGTTGCTGGGCGAGCAATACATTGGCATCGAACCGGGCGGCGACACCAAGAACCTCGTCGACGGCGATCGAATCAACCGTACGCAATCGGCCACCGTGCTGGAAGACCTGATCAACCAGTTCATCTACAGCAAGGCCGCCGAAGGAAAGGATGGCAGCGAATGAAAAGCAAGAAGATGACTACCCTGCCGCGACTGAGTGGCCTGGCCCTGGCAGTGGCCGCCTGCGCCGTGCTGTCGGGTTGCGCTACCTCGGCCAACCCGCAGGATCCGCTGGAAAAGTTTAACCGCGCAAGCTTCGCCTTCAACGACGCGGTCGACCGCACCGTGCTGAAGCCGGTCGCCACCGGCTACAAGAACGTGACCCCGGGCTTCGTCCAGACCGGCGTCGGCAATTTCTTCGGCAATCTGTCGGATGCCTGGAGCGCCGTCAACAACCTGCTGCAGGGCAAGGGCGAAGCCGGCATGACCGACGTTACCCGCGTGGCGCTGAACTCGACCTTCGGCATCCTGGGCCTGCTCGACATCGCGTCGGAAGCCGGTTTGCAGAAGCACAACGAAGATTTTGGCCAAACCCTCGGTTATTGGGGTGTTCCTTCGGGTCCCTTCTTGATGTTGCCGCTGTTGGGCCCATCTACGATCCGTGACACCACCGCCTTGCCGGCGGACCGCTGGGGCGATCCATGGAAGTACAAGGACCCGCACAACTGGCGCAACATCGGCAGCGGTATTCGTGTGATCGACCAGCGCGCTTCGCTGCTGGATGCATCGAACCTGCTGGAAGAAGCCGCACTCGACCGTTACGAATTCCTGCGCGACGGTTACCTGCAGCGCCGCCAGAGCCAGGTGTACGACGGCAACGTGCCGCGTGCCGCGGCCGAAGACGACGGCGACGATGCGCCGGCCTCCAGCAGCCAGGTAGTGCCGCTGCCGGCATCGCCGGCGCCGGCCGAACCTGCCGCGGCGGAAACGCCTGCGAAGACGCAGTAATCACTGCGCAGTCCAGGGAACCGGCTGTCGCCCCGCTTGACGCGGCGCCCCAGCCGGAACCTACAACGAACAGAAAAGAGAGAGCCCATGAAACCCATCGCCCACCTCATTGCCACCGTTGCTTCCGTCGCCTTTGCCACCAGCGTCATCGCTGCGCCGGCGCCTGCCACCAACGAAGCACCGGACGTGCTGGTCAAGCGCATCAGCGCCGAAGTCATCGACACCGTGAAGTCCGACAAGGACATCCAGGCCGGTAACCGCAACAAGATCATGGACCTGGTCAACTCGAAGATCCTGCCGTACGTGGATGCCGAGAAAATGACCGCCCAGGCAGCCGGCCGCTTCTGGCGCCAGGCTACCCCGGAACAGCAAAAGCGCCTGTCGGAAGAATTCCGCACGCTGCTGGTCTACACCTACTCGGGCGCGCTGTCGACGATCAAGAATGAAACCGTCGAGTTCAAGCCGATGCGTGCCAGCCCAACCGACACCGACGTCGAAGTGCGTTCGCAGGTGAACGTGTCGCGCGGCGAGCCGATCACCCTGAACTACCGCCTGGCCAAGGGCGACGGCGGCTGGAAGATCTACGACATCAACGTGCTGGGCGCCTGGCTGGTGGAAACCTACAAGGGCACCTTCACCGCCGAGATCAACAAGTCCGGCATCGATGGCCTGATCAACCGCCTGGCCGAACGCAACAAGCAGCTGGCCAGCAAGCCGCTGAACACGCCGAAGAAATAATGGCCGAAGCAAATCCTATGTTGTCACTCGACGCCCTGACCTTCGAGACCGCCGATGCGGCCCTGGAGCAGGGCATCGCCGCCATCCGCGCCGGCGAGACCGTGTTCGACCTGGGCGGCGTGCGCGCCGCCGATTCCTCGGGCGTGGCTTTGTTGCTGGCCTGGCAGCGCCGCGCACGCGATGCGGGGCAGAAGCTCACGTTCATCAATGTGCCGGCGAATATCGATGCGCTGGCGAATTTGTATGGGTTGGATGGGGTGCTGGAGCGGTCGTAAGTGTGCCGCTGCAGCCATAAATGGCCGCGACGGTGAACCGTAGGGTGGGCACTCCGTGCCCACGCGTGAAGCATGCAGGCCCGCGGCTCATCCCATGGGGGCGTTTCGATAACGCCCATTTTGGCCTGATGCGTTATCGACTCTCTTCCGGAGCCTGATTGGCTTCCACATTTTGCCTCTGCCACGACCGCCGCCGATGACGCGACATTCCGCGTGGGCACGGAGTGCCCACCCTACGGTTGAGTTCGCCAATTCCTTCGGCACCTCCTATAAGCCGGCATTCTTGGCTTCTCATTCCCCCAAGCTCTTGCATTTCCGATTTCCCCTATAATGGGTCGTTTCCCCGCTCGGCTCGCGCGCGTCCTGCGCCACGGCCACTCCCAAGAACAATGACAGCGATCCAGATCAACAGCGTCGAGAAAAGCTACAAGGGCTTCAAGGCCCTCAAGGGCGTTTCCCTGAACATCGAACAAGGCGAATTCTTCGGCCTGCTGGGCCCGAACGGCGCCGGCAAGACGACCCTGATTTCCACCATCGCCGGCCTGATCCGGCCCGACGTCGGCAGCGTCAAGATCCACGGCCACGACGTCGTCACCGACTTCCGCAATGCGCGCAAGAACCTCGGCGTGGTGCCCCAGGAACTGGTGTTCGATCCCTTCTTCACCGTGCGCGAAACCTTGCGCCTGCAGTCGGGTTACTTCGGCATCAAGAACAACGACGCCTGGATCGACGAGGTCATGCACAACCTCGATCTCACGAATAAAGCCGACGTCAACATGCGCGCCCTGTCCGGCGGCATGAAGCGCCGCGTGCTGGTGGCGCAAGCCCTGGTGCACAAGCCGCCCGTCATCGTGCTCGATGAGCCGACCGCCGGCGTCGACGTCGAGCTGCGCCAGACCTTGTGGAAATTCATTTCGCGCCTGAACCGCGAAGGCCACACCGTGGTGCTGACCACCCACTACCTGGAAGAAGCCGAGGCCATGTGCCAGCGCGTGGCCATGTTGAAGCTCGGCGAAGTGGTGGCGCTCGACAGCATGCAGGGCCTGCTGCGCCGCGTGTCCGGCTCGCAACTCATCGTCCACCTGAAGGAAGGCACGCTGCCCGAAGGCCTGCGTCCGCTGGTCTCGCACGACGAACAGGAAAATGGCAAGGGCAACCGCTACAGCCTGCGCATCAATGCGCCGGGCGAAGTCGAGGCCATCCTGGCGCGCCTGCGCGAAAGCGGCGCCGTGGTCGACGAGATGCAGCTCCAGCAAGCCGACCTGGAAGACATCTTCCTGCAAATCATGGGCGATGCCAAAGCCGGAAAGGGTGCACTGTGAGTTTCGTTTCCGTGGGTTTCCGTACTCTGTTCTACAAAGAAATGCTGCGTTTCTGGAAAGTGGCGACGCAAACCATCGCCGCGCCGATCCTGACCGCCATGCTGTATTTGCTGATCTTCGGCCACGTGCTCGAAGGCCGGGTCGAAGTCTACCCGGGCGTCAGCTACACCGCCTTCCTGGTGCCGGGCCTGGTGATGATGAGCGTGCTGCAGAACGCCTTTGCCAATTCGTCGTCATCGCTGATCCAGTCCAAGATCACCGGCAACCTGGTGTTCATCCTGCTGCCGCCGCTGTCGCACTGGGAAATCCTGCTGGCCTATGTGTCCGCTTCCGTGGTGCGCGGCCTGGTGGTCGGCGCCGGCGTGTTCGCAATCACCGCCTGGTTCGCCCACCTGAGCTTTGCGGCGCCGCTGTGGATCATCGTGTTTGCCGTGCTGGGCGCGGCCATCCTGGGTACCCTGGGCGTGATCGCCGGTATCTGGGCCGACAAGTTCGACCAGCTCGCGGCTTTCCAGAACTTCCTGATCATGCCCGCCACCTTCCTGGCCGGTGTGTTCTATTCGATCCACTCGCTGCCCGGCTTCTGGCAGGCGGTCTCGCATTTCAACCCGTTCTTTTATATGATTGACGGGTTCCGCCACGGCTTCTTCGGCACGTCCGATATTTCGCCCTGGACCAGCCTGGCCATCGTCTCCGTGTTCTTCGCGGTATTGGCGGCCATTGCGATCAATTTGCTCCGGCACGGCTACAAGCTGCGCCACTAATACATTATTTAGGATTTATCGTGTCGACCACCCCAGAACTGATCCACAGCTACATCGAAAAGGGCCTGCAATGCACCCACCTGCAGGTCGAGGGCGATGGCCGGCACTTTTCGGCCCTGATCGTCTCGCCTGAATTCGCCGGCAAGCGCCCGATCCAGCGCCACCAGCTGGTGTACGCCGCGCTCGGCGACCGCATGCGCGAGGAAATCCACGCGCTGTCGATGAAGACCCTGACCCCGGACGAGTACCAAGGATAAGCATGGACAAGCTCCAGATTGTTGGCGGCAAGCGCCTGAACGGCGAGATTTCGGTATCGGGCGCGAAGAACGCGGCCCTGCCGATCCTGTGCGCTGGCCTGCTGACGGCAGGCGACGTCGAACTGACCAACGTGCCGCGCCTGCACGATGTGAAAACCATCCTCAAGTTGCTGGCCCAGACCGGCTTGAGCGTGAACCAGGACGATGAAAACGTCACCCTGAACGGCGCCAACATCACCAGCCTGGAAGCGCCGTACGAGCTGGTGAAGACCATGCGTGCGTCGATCCTGGTGCTCGGCCCGCTGCTGGCGCGTTTCGGCGAAGCCAAGGTCTCGCTGCCGGGCGGCTGCGCCATCGGTTCGCGTCCGGTCGACCAGCACATCAAGGGCCTGCGTGCGATGGGCGCCGAGATCACCATCGAAGGCGGCTACATCTACGCCAAAGCCAAGAAACTGAAGGGCGCGCGCATCCTGACCGACATGATCACGGTCACCGGCACCGAGAACCTGCTGATGGCCGCGACCCTGGCCGAAGGCGAGACCGTGCTGGAAAACGCCGCGCGCGAGCCGGAAGTCACCGACCTGGCCAACCTGCTGGTGGCCATGGGCGCGAAGATCGAGGGCATCGGCACGGACCGCCTGGTGATCCAGGGCGTCTCGGAACTGCATGGCGCCAAGCACGCCGTGATCTCGGACCGCATCGAAGCGGCCACCTTCCTCTGCGCCGTCGCTGCCACCGGCGGCGATATCGTGCTGACGAATACCCGCACCGACATCTTCGACGTCGCGCTCGACAAGCTGCGCGAAGTCGGTTTGCAGATGGAAGTGGGCAGCAACACCATCCGTGCGCGCATGGATGGCCGTCCGCAGCCGGTGTCCTTCCGTACCACCGAATACCCGGGCTTCCCGACCGACATGCAGGCCCAGTTCATGGCGGTGAATACCATCGCCGCCGGCCCGAGCCGCGTGACCGAGACCATTTTTGAAAACCGCTTCATGCACGTGCAGGAGATGAACCGCCTCGGCGCCTTCATTTCCACCGAAGGGAATACCGCCTTCATCAAGGGCGTGGACCGCCTGGTCGGCGCGCCGGTGATGGCAACCGACCTGCGCGCCTCGGCCTCGCTGGTGATCGCCGGCATGGCCGCCGAAGGCACGACCCTGATCGACCGCATCTACCACCTCGACCGCGGCTACGACCGCATGGAAGTGAAGCTGTCGGCGGTGGGCGCCGACATCGTGCGTATCAAGTAATCGATCGGGTAAACAAGTTCATGAGCATCGCAACACAATCGACGGAGCCGGGCCTGATCCTGGCGCTGTCCAAGGGCCGCATCTTCGAAGACACCCTCCCGCTGCTGGAGGCGGCCGGCATCACCGTAACCGAAAACCCGGAGACGTCGCGTAAACTCATCCTGGCGACGAACGACCCGCTGGTGCGCGTGCTGATCGTGCGCGCCACCGACGTGCCGACCTACGTGCAGTACGGCGCGGCCGACTTCGGTGTGGCCGGCAAGGACGTGCTGCTCGAGCATGGCGGCGAAGGCCTGTACCAGCCGGTGGATTTGAACATCGCCTGCTGCCGCATGTCGGTGGCGGTGAACGCCGGCTTCGACTACGAAACCGCCGTGCGCCAGGGCGCGCGCCTGCGCGTGGCCACCAAGTTCACGCACACCGCGCGCGAGCACTTCGCGTCGAAAGGCGTGCACGTCGACCTGATCAAGCTGTACGGCTCGATGGAGCTGGCGCCGCTGGTCGGCCTGTCCGACGCCATCGTCGACGTCGTCTCGACCGGCAACACCCTGCGCGCGAACAACCTGGTCGAAGTCGAGAAGATCATGGAGATCTCCTCGCGCCTGGTGGTGAACCAGGCCGCGCTCAAGCTCAAACGCGAGCGCCTGCAACCGATTATCGAAGCCTTCGACAAGGCATCCAGACTACAAGGCTGAACCATGGCAGTACAGATCCGCACCCTCGATTCCACCGACGCCAACTTCAAACAGCAACTGCATACGCTGCTGGCTTTCGAGGCCGCGACCGACGATGCAATCGAAACCGCAGTGGCAAAGATCCTCGCCGACGTCAAGAAGCGCGGCGATGCGGCCGTGCTCGAATACACGAACCGTTTCGACCGCGTGAACGCCACCAGCATTACCGCCTTCGACCTGACCCAGGACGAATTGCAAGCCGCCCTGGCCGCACTGCCGGACGCCCAGCGCGCCGCATTGCAGACCGCGGCCGAGCGCATCCGCGTCTTCCACGAGCGCCAGAAACAGGAACTGAACGGCTTCACCTACACCGAGCCTGACGGCACCGTGCTGGGCCAGCGCGTGACGCCGCTGGACCGCGTCGGCATCTACGTCCCGGGCGGCAAGGCCGCGTATCCATCGTCGGTGCTGATGAACGCGATTCCGGCGCAGGTGGCCGGTGTAAAAGAGATCGTCATGGTAGTCCCGACCCCGGACGGCGTCAAAAACCAGATGGTGCTGGCCGCCGCCGCGATTGCCGGCGTGACGCGCGTGATCACCATTGGCGGCGCCCAGGCTGTGGGCGCGCTGGCCTACGGCACCGAGACCATTCCGGAGGTCGACAAGATCGTCGGCCCCGGCAATGCCTATGTCGCCGCCGCCAAGCGCCGCGTGTTCGGCGTGGTCGGTATCGACATGATCGCCGGTCCTTCCGAGATCCTGGTGCTGTGCGACGGCACCACTGACCCGGACTGGGTAGCGATGGACTTGTTCTCGCAGGCCGAGCACGACGAACTGGCGCAGGCGATCCTGCTGTGCCCGGACGCGGACTACATCAAGCAGGTCGAGGCCAGCATCCACAAGCTGCTGCCAACCATGCCGCGCGCCGAGACCATCACGACCTCGCTCACCGACCGTGGCGCCCTGGTAAAGGTGCGCGACATGGAAGAAGCCTGCGCGATCGCCAACGACATCGCCGCCGAGCACCTGGAAATCTCGGCCGAGAACCCGCAGCAGTGGGCCGAGCAGATCCGCCACGCCGGCGCCATGTTCCTGGGCCGCTTCTCGTCGGAGTCGCTGGGCGACTACTGCTGCGGCCCGAACCACGTGCTGCCGACCTCGCGCACGGCGCGCTTCTCGTCGCCGCTGGGCGTGTACGACTTCCAGAAGCGCTCGTCGGTCATCCAGGTAAGCGAAGCCGGCGCCCAGACGCTGGGCCGTGTCGCGGCCGAACTGGCCTATGGCGAGGGACTGCAGGCGCACGCCCGCAGCGCAGAACTGCGTATCAAACAGTCATGACGGACTGGGTCAACCAGGTCTTCTGCGAGGACGCGCTGGCAGGGCTGGCGCGCATCCCCGACGGTTCGGTAGACCTGATCCTGACCGACCCGCCCTACAACCTCGGCAAGGACTACGGCAATGCCTCGGACCAGCAGAGCGTCGAGGCCTATCTTGCCTGGACCGAGGAATGGGTGAATGCGGCGCTGCCCAAGCTGAAGGCCAACGGCAGCCTGTATATCTTCCTGACCTGGCGCTTCGCGCCCGAGATCTTCGTCATGCTGAAAAAGCGCATGACGATGATGAACGAGATCATCTGGGACCGCCGCGTGCCCTCGATGGGCGGCAGCGTGCGCAGCTTCTCGTCGGTACACGACACCATCGGCTTCTTCGTGAACCGCAAGGATTATTATTTTGATCTCGATGCGGTCCGCGTGCCCTACGACGAAGCGACCAAGAAGGCACGCACGCGCTCGATTTTCGTGGGCGCCAAGTGGCTCGAAGTCGGCTACAACCCGAAAGACCTGTGGAGCGTGTCGCGCCTGCACCGCGAGCACCCGGAGCGCGCCGACCATCCCACGCAAAAGCCGCTCGAGATCATCGAGCGCATGATCAAGGCGTCCTGCCCGCCGGGCGGCGTCGTGCTCGACCCCTTCATGGGCAGCGGCACCACGGCGATTGCCGCCAAGCGCCTGGGGCGCCAGTTCGCCGGCTTCGAGCTGAACCCGGCCTATTGCGCCATCATCGAAACGCGCCTGGCCTCGCCCGATCCCGAACCCACCATCAAGCAACGCAAGAGTATCGCGCGCAAGAGTCGCGCAGCAGCCACCGCCACCGAGGAATGAGCATGCCCATCGAGAACCTGATCGCCAACGTCATCCGCGCGGACATCCGCGCCAACAGCGCCTATGTCGTGCCCGATGCGAGCGGCTACATCAAGCTGGACGCGATGGAAAACCCGTACGCGCTGCCCGACGCGCTGCGCCAGGAATTGGCCACGCGCCTGGCCGACGCGGTGCTGAACCGCTACCCGGTGGCGTCGTATGCCACGCTAAAGGACAAGGTCAGCGCCAAGCTGGGCATCCCGGACGGCTACGGTGTCCTGCTCGGCAACGGCTCGGATGAGCTGATCCAGATCGTCACCACCACGGTCGCCAGCACGGACCAGCGCGCCGTCGTGATGGCGCCGGTGCCGGCCTTTGTCATGTATTCGCGCTCGGCCCAGTTCGCAGGCGCCGATTTCGTTGGCGTGCCGTTGAAGGCCGACTTCACGCTGGATTTGCCGGCGATGCTGGCGGCGATTGAAGAACACCAGCCGGCCGTGGTCTTCCTGGCCTACCCGAACAACCCGACCGGCAATTTGTTCGCCACCGAGGACATCGAAGCCATCCTGCGCGCCCTGGGCGACAACGGCATCGCCGTGCTCGACGAAGCTTATCAACCGTTCGCGCGCCAGACCTTCATGGACCGCCTCGGCGAATTCGATAACCTGGTCGTGATGCGCACCGTATCGAAGCTGGGCCTGGCCGGCATCCGCCTGGGCTACATGACGGCCGCCCCAGCCCTGCTGGCCGAGTTCGAGAAGGTACGCCCGCCGTATAACGTGAACGTGCTGACCCAGGTGGCGGCCGAGTTCGTGCTGGATCACGTCGAGGTGCTGGATGCCCAGGCCGCCTCGATCAACGCCGAGCGCGAGCGCCTGGCGGCCGAACTGGCGGCCCTGCCGGGAGTCGAAGTATTTCCGTCGGCGGCGAATTTCATTTCGCTGCGGGTAGCGGACGCCGCCGCTGTCTGCACTAAACTCCTTGCCGAGAAGGTGCTGATCAAAAATTTGAGTAAAATGCACCCATCGCTGGCCAATTGCATTCGTGTGACGGTCAGCACGCCGGAAGAAAACTCCGCATTCCTGAACGGCCTGAAGGCGGCCCTCCCAACAGCCTCCGCCTGAGCCAAACGAGCACCTTTTCATGACCCGCACCGCAGACATCACCCGCAACACCAACGAGACGCAGATCCGCGTCGCGCTCAATCTGGACGGCACCGGCCGCCAGAAACTGAACACCGGCGTGCCCTTCCTGGACCACATGCTGGACCAGATCGCCCGCCACGGCATGATCGACCTGGAAGTCGAGGCCGTGGGTGACCTGCACATCGACGCCCACCATACCGTCGAAGACACCGGCATCACGCTCGGCATGGCGATCGCCAAGGCCGTCGGCGACAAGAAGGGCATGACCCGCTACGGTCACTCCTACGTGCCGCTGGACGAGGCGCTGTCGCGCGTGGTGATCGACTTCTCCGGCCGTCCTGGCCTGGAAATGCACATCCCCTGGACGCGCGCCATGATCGGCACCTTCGACGTCGATCTCACCGGCGAATTCTTCCGCGGCTTCGTGAACCACGCCGGCGTGACCCTGCACATCGATAACCTGCGCGGTGTGAACGCCCACCACCAGTGCGAGACCGTCTTCAAGGCCTTCGGCCGCGCGCTGCGCATGGCGACCACGTTAGACGAGCGCGCCGCCGGCATCATCCCTTCGACCAAAGGCAGCCTGTAAACACCATGGCGAACAAGATCGTAGTGGTCGATGGCCTCGGCAACCTGCGCTCGGTAGCGCAGGCCCTGCGCGCCGCCGCGCCGGAAGCCGACATCCTGGTCTCGAATAGCGCCGCCGACATCGACGCGGCCGACCGCATCGTGCTGCCGGGGCAGGGCGCCATGCGCGACTGCATGGACAGCTTGCGCGCCTCGGGCGCCGAAGACGCGCTGCGCCGCGCCGTCGCCACCCGCCCGGTGATGGGCGTGTGCGTGGGCGAGCAGATGCTGTTCGACGAAAGCGAAGAAAATGGCGGCGAGGGTGGAACAACCCCGGGCCTCGGCCTGTTGCCGGGCAAGGTGGTGCGCTTCCAGTTGGATGGCAAGACCCAGGCCGACGGCTCGCGCTTCAAGGTCCCGCAAATGGGCTGGAACCGCGTCCAGCAGACCCGCGCCCACCCGCTGTGGGAAGGCGTGGCCGACGGCAGCTATTTCTACTTCGTACACAGCTATTACGTGGCGCCCGACGAAGCCAGCGACACCATCGGCGAAACCGATTACGGCGGCCTGTACACCTGCGCCGTCGCACGCGATAACCTCGTCGCCACCCAGTTCCACCCCGAGAAGAGCGCAGCCGCCGGCCTGCGCCTGTACCGCAATTTCATCCACTGGAATCCTTGAACATCCGTTCACTCTTCCGCTCACTTCCTCCGTTCCTTTACCGACCACGACCATGCTGCTGATCCCCGCCATCGACCTGAAAGACGGTCACTGCGTTCGCCTGAAACAAGGCGATATGGACCTCGCCACCGTCTTCTCCGAAGACCCCGCCGAAATGGCCCTGCATTGGCTGCAACGTGGCGCGCGCCGCCTGCACCTGGTCGATTTGAACGGCGCCTTTGCCGGTAAACCGAAGAACGAGCCGGCCATCAAGTCGATCCTGCAAGTCGTGCAGGAGTTCGCCGAAGAGAACGGCATCGAGGAAATCCCGGTGCAACTGGGCGGCGGCATCCGCGACCTCGACACCATCGAGCGTTACCTGGACGACGGCATCAGCTACATCATCGTCGGCACCGCGGCCGTGAAGAACCCTGGCTTCCTGCACGACGCCTGCGGCGCCTTCCCTGGCTCGATCATCGTCGGCCTGGACGCGAAAGACGGTAAAGTGGCCACCGACGGCTGGAGCAAGATGTCCGGCCACGAAGTGATCGACCTGGCGCAGAAGTTCGAAGGCTACGGCGTCGAATCCATCATCTACACCGACATCGGCCGCGACGGCATGATGGGCGGCGTGAACATCGAAGCCACCGTGCGCCTGGCGCAGGCGGTGCGCATCCCGATCATCGCTTCCGGCGGCCTGCACAACCTGGCCGACGTCGAAGCGCTGTGCGCGGTGCAGGACGAAGGCATCGAAGGCGTGATCTGCGGCCGTTCGATTTATGAAGGCACGCTCGACCTGGCATCGGCCCAGGCCCGCGCCGACGAACTGACCGAGGGCGAAGAAGCTTAACCCCATGCTGGCAAAACGTATCATCCCCTGCCTGGACGTGACGGGCGGGCGCGTCGTCAAGGGCGTCAATTTCACCGAGCTGCGCGACGCCGGCGACCCCGTCGAAATCGCGCGCCGCTATGACGGACAAGGCGCCGACGAAATCACCTTCCTCGACATCACCGCGTCGAGCGACGGCCGCGACCTGATCCTGCCGATCATCGAAGCCGTTGCCTCGACCGTGTTCATTCCGCTCACCGTCGGTGGCGGCGTGCGCAAGGTCGAGGACGTGCGCCGCCTGCTGAATGCCGGCGCCGACAAGGTGAGCATGAACACCTCGGCCGTGCAGAACCCGCAGCTGGTGTTCGACGCCGCGCAAAAGCACGGCTCGCAGTGCATCGTGGTGGCGATCGACGCCAAGCAGACTGCGCCCGGAAAATGGGAAGTGTTCACTCATGGCGGCCGGAATGCCACCGGGATGGACGCGGTGGAATGGGCGATCAAACTGCAGGAACTGGGCGCCGGCGAACTGCTGCTCACCAGCATGGACCGCGACGGCACCAAGTCCGGTTTTGATTTGGGCCTGACGCGCGCCGTGTCGGATGCGGTCGGCATTCCGGTGATCGCCTCGGGCGGTGTCGGCGGGCTGAAAGACCTGGCCGATGGCGTGCTCGAAGGGCATGCCGATGCGGTGCTGGCGGCATCCATCTTCCACTACGGCCAACACACGGTCGGCGAAGCCAAGCGCTACATGGCCGAACGCGGCATTCCGATGCGACTGGATTGAAGATGACGCCAACCAATGCGAACGCCGCTTCGAACGCGAAGTGGCTGAAAAAAGTGCGCTGGGACGAGAACGGCCTGGTGCCGGTGATCGCCCAGGAAGCCGCCACGGGCGACATTTTGATGTTCGCCTGGATGAACCGCGACGCCCTGGCGCGCACGGTGGAACTGGGCGAAGCCGTCTACTGGAGCCGCTCGCGCAAGAAGCTGTGGCACAAGGGAGAAGAGTCCGGCCACACGCAGAAGGTGCTGGAAATGCGCCTCGATTGCGACGAAGACGTGATCCTCCTGAAGATCGAGCAGGCCGGCGGCATCGCCTGCCATACCGGCCGCCATTCCTGCTTCTTCCAGAAGTTCGATGGCGAGGACTGGCAGGCGGTGGAGCCGGTGCTGCAGGACCCGGAAACGATTTACACGAATACGAAGAAGACCCCATGAGCGAGATCCTGGCCCGCGTGGCCGCGACCATCGAAGGCCGCAAGCCCGAGAACGGCGGCGACCCGGCGACGTCGTACGCCGCCAAACTGTTCGCCAAAGGCGACGACGCCATCCTGAAAAAGATCGGCGAAGAAGCCACTGAGACCGTGATGGCGGCGAAAGACGCGCGCGTGTCGGGCGACACGTCGAAAATCGTGTACGAAGTGGCCGACCTGTGGTTCCATTCGATGCTGCTGCTGGCGAAGTTCGATTTGAACCCGCAACAGGTGCTGGACGAACTGGCCAGGCGCGAGGGCGTGTCGGGTCTGGAAGAAAAGGCCGCCCGCAAGGAAGCATAGAAACCGTTTGCGTCATGGCGCCGTCATGGTTTGCGCTTAGTATGCCGGACACAAGGAGACAACATGGATAACTGCATTTTCTGCAAGATCGTCGCGAAACAGATTCCCGCGAACGTGGTGTACGAGGACGACGATGTGCTGGCCTTCAAGGACATCAACCCGGCTGCGCCCGTGCATCTGCTGGTGATCCCGAAGGTGCACGTGGCGACCCTGTCCGACGTGACCGACGACCACACCGCGGTGCTGGGCAAGATGCTGGCGCTGGCGCCGCGGCTGGCGGCCGAGCAGGGCGTGGGCGTGACCACGGATGCCAACGGCCAGCGCAGCGGCGGCTTCAAGACCCTGATCAACAGCGGTCCGAACGGCGGGCAGGAGGTGTATCACCTGCACCTGCACATGTACGGCGGCGAACGGCCGTGGCGGGGTTTGGGTACTTAACATCGGAAGCGGGCGATCGTAAATGGCGGCCTGCGGCCGATATCGTACGGTGGGCACTCCGTGCCCACGCGGTTACGTGTTCATGCATGCACCGCTGGCCGTGATCGATCGCTCGAAACATATGCAATGAAAAGCGACGCGTGCGTCTCCTCGCTTGGGGCTGGCTGGCGATGTTTCACCGCCAGCACAAACCGCACGCGCACGTAACCGCGTGGGCACGGAGTGCCCACCGTACGGGCGGCAGCCAAGCCATAGCAACGTTCCCAATGAGGCACGCTGTGGTATTGGCTCTTGACAAGTTTCTTTTGGCCGGGTCAAGTCGGGCCGCATGGCTTATACTGGCACGGTATGTTTGACTGCACCAATTTCAGGCGCAAGCGTCTGCGAAGGAGATAACGATGGGTTCGATGAGTATTTGGCACTGGGTAATCGTGCTGGTGGTGGTGGTGCTGCTGTTCGGTACCAAAAAACTGGGCAATGTCGGTTCGGACATCGGCAAGGCCGTCAAGGGCTTCAAGGATGGCGTGAAGGGTGAAGAAGAGAAGTCGGCTTCGAACCCGGCCAACCCTGCCAGCCCGACGCAACAGGTGGCGGACAAGTCGACGATCGACGTCGAAACCCGCGAAAAACACCGTTCGTAATTCGCTCGCCCCATGATCGACCTGGGACTGTCGAAGATCGCCATCATCGGTGTGGTGGCGCTGATCGTGATCGGCCCTGAAAAGCTGCCAAAGGTGGCGCGCATGGCCGGCACCCTGTACGGCCGCGCCCAGCGCTACCTGCAGGACGTGAAATCCGAGGTCAGCCGCGAGATCCAGCTCGACGAATTGCGCAATTTGCACAAGGAAGTGGCGGACAGCGCGGCCGAGTTCCAATCCGACGTCGAGCACCACATGTCGGGCGCCGTGAACGACGTCAAGTCGGCCTGGCAGGGCGATATCCAGCCGACCATCGCCACGCCTGCCGCGCCATCGGCCACGCTCGACGACCTCGAACGCAAGGCGCGCGACTTCCGGCGCAAGAAGCTGGTGCGCTCGTCGGCCATCCCCGCCTGGTACAAGCACCGCCATGGCGGCAAGACCCGGGTATTGTCGGGCGCCGCGCGCGTGCGCAAGTTCCGCCCTGGCGTGAAATCCTCCAATAATTCCTTTTTCTAGATGACGACCGAAGAAGCGCCAGTCGAAGAAACCTTCATCTCCCACCTCGTCGAGCTGCGCGACCGCCTGGTCAAGGCCATCATCGGCGTGGCGCTGGTCTGCATCGCGTTGATGATCTGGCCGGGGCCGAAGGAGGTCTACGATTTCCTCGCCGAGCCGATGCTGCAATCGCTGCCGCCGGGTGCAAAGATGATCGCCACCGGCGTCGTCTCGCCCTTCCTGGTGCCGATGAAGGTGACGCTGATGGTCGCCCTGATCATCGCGTTGCCCTGGGTGTTCTACCAGATCTGGGCCTTCGTCGCCCCCGGCCTGTACGCCCACGAAAAGCGCCTGGTGCTGCCGCTGGTGATCTCGTCCTCGCTGCTGTTCATCGGCGGCGTGGCCTTCTGCTACTTCCTCGTGTTCGGCCGCGTGTTCCACTTCATTGCCGAATTCGCGCCCTCGACGATCGCGGTGATGCCGGACATCGAGAACTACCTCGATTTCGTGATGTCGATGTGCCTGGCTTTCGGCGCCACCTTCGAGGTGCCGGTGGTGGTGGTGATCCTGGTGCGCATGGGGATTGTCAGCATCGAGAAGCTGAAGTCGATCCGCCCCTACATGATCGTCGGCGCGTTCGTGATCGCGGCCATCGTCACGCCGCCGGACGTGGTCAGCCAGCTGGCCCTGGCCATTCCGATGTGCCTGCTGTTCGAGCTGGGCCTGCTGGTGGCGCCGATGTTCGTGCGCATGACGCAGGCGCCGGAAGAGGCGTAAGCGGGGAAGCAGCCAACAAAAAACCGGAGCGCGCTCCGGTTTTTTTACGTCCCGTGATTATTTGCCCGGCTTCGCCTGTGCGCCGCCGCGGATATGCGCCAGCACCTCCTGCTCGCGCCCGGCCGCCACCAGCTGGGCTGGCGTCTGGCCGCCGAAAGCCTCGAGCGGCGCATCCATCCAGGCACTGGCCGCCTCGTCCTTGCCGAGTATCCCCTTCATCTCGTGCATGACCGCGTAATACACCTGCGCCTTGCGCGACTGCGCATCAAAGCGGGCGCGCAGGGCGGCCATGGCGTCGGTCGTGATCTGTCCGTCAGTGCTCATGCTGGTTGTCGTCCGATAAAAACACCATCATACCTGCTCAGCAAACATGCTTGACCCTGACGCGGCGTCAGGCTTTATCGTTATGTGCAATCGGACAACATTACGGAGAGCGCGATGCTGTGTAGCCCTTGTCGCCTGTGCTGTCGATGACGTCGCCGGCGGCGGTGTGCGAGTCCGCTGTCGGTATGGTTATCGCGACACGATGTCGCAAGCCGAATGCAGGCAGGGAGTGCCGGCATGCAAGCGGCGCACAAGCACGCCGCTTGTGCGCCGTTGCACAGCACGAAGGCAGGAGGACCGGTACTGCCGGCCCGTTTTACCGCATCAGAACTTGAAGTTGGCGCGCGCGTAGTAATAGCCGCCGTTGATCCCGATCGGCGAGAACGACGGGTAGATCGTCACCGCGCCGTTGTCGAGGTTCTCGCGCTGGATGCGCAGCACCTCCGCGTTCACCTGGTCCGGATACTTGTTGAACAGGTTGTTCGCGCCCACCGACACGGTCCAGGCATTGCTCAGGCGGTAGCTCACTTCGAGGTCGGTCACGGCCAGGGTGCCGATCTCGCTCTTGAAGTAGGTGGCGCCGCCGTCCGGCGACTGCATCTCCGACGACTTGCCGTAGATCGCTTCGCGCAGGTTCACCGTCCACGCGCCGCTGCGCCACAGCGCGCCCAGGTTCACGCGCATCTTCGGCGAGGCGGTCTCGATGTCCGAGATCGCGGTGGCGTCGAGCAGCACCTGCGGCTGCAGCTGGCTCGGCGCCTGGTTGATCTTGGTGACCTTTACAGTGTTGTAGTTGGCGGCGGCGGACCAGTCGACGCGCCCGTAGTTGCCGTAGTTGCTGCTCTTGGTGGCCACGAGTTCCAGGCCGCGGCTGCGCGTGTCGATGGCGTTCGAGAAGATGTTGATGCCGGTTTCAACCACGGTCGGATCGAGCACGTTGCCGTTGGCGAGGATGGCCGCCGTCACCGCCGGCGAATTCACCGCGCCGCCCGAGCCGTACAAGGCGCCGCTGCCGACGATGCGGTCGCGGATCTTGATCTGGTAGGCGTCGAGGGTGACGGTGACGCCCGGGGCCGGGTTCAGCACCAGGCCGGCCGAGAGGTTGGTCGACTTCTCCGGCTTCAGGCCGTCGATGCCGACCAGGCGCGCGCCGGGCGAGTTGGGCGCCAGCTGCACGAAGGCGCTGCGCGGCGAGACATTCGTTGCCGAATAATAGGACTCGGCCAGGGTCGGCGCGCGGAAGCCGTTGCTGAAGGTGCCGCGCAGGGCAAAGGCCGGCGAAAAGTCGTAGCGCGAGGTCAGCTTGCCGACCTTGGCGTTGCCGAAGTCGCTGAAGTGCTCGTAGCGTCCGGCCAGGTCGACCGTCCAGCCGGTCACCGGTTGCGAGGAGAAGTTGATGTACACGGCTTCGTTGTCGCGGTCGTGCTTGCCGGCGTCGGTGAGCAGGAAGCCGGGATAGGACTGCGAGCCTTCCTTGTAGCGCGAGGCCGGTTCGCCGGCCACGATCTCGTAGGTGTCGCGGCGCTGCTCCAGGCCGAGCGCCACGTTCAGCGGCGCGGCCCAGCCGATGTCGAACTCGCGGCTGATGTCGAGGTTGTTGGTCCACTGGCTGGCGCGAAATTCGCCGGCCTTGAAGGTGGTCGGCGAAAAGCCGGTATCGGTGAACAGCGAGACGTTGACCGAATCGTCCACGCCCAGGCGAGTGATGTCCTTGCCGTAGGTGCTGGACAGGTCCCAACGCCAGGCGCCGAGACTGCCCTTGACGCCGGCGGTGAGCGCGTAGTCGGTCTCGTCGAAGGTCTCGAGGGGGCTGAAGCCGAGCGGGTAGACGGCCGGGATGCGGTTCGGCATGCGGTAGTTCTCGTAGGCGCGCGCCTTTTTCTCGCCGTAGGTGGCGAAGCTGTAGAAACTCGCATTGGCGCCGAGGTCGAAGCCGAAGTTGGCGGCGCCGACGTGCTGGCGGTACTGGGCGTCGCCCTGGATGCGGTTCAGGTGCGGGTAGCCGGGCGCCTGCAGCAGCTGCGGCTGGGCCGCCAGCGTGGCCGGGTCGATCACGCGCGGGTCGATGCCGCCTCGGTTGCTGAAGCCGTGGTACTTGGTCTCCGCCGTCAGGCTCAGGTAGGCCGAATCGAAGGGCGTCAGGCCGAGGTTCGCGCTGGCATTGCCCGTGTGGCCGCCGCCGTCGTCGTAGCCGCCGCCGTTGACGTTGCCGCTCACGCCGCTGCCGTTCGATTTCAGGATGATGTTGATCACGCCGGCGATG
Source organism: Massilia sp. BAP21 (assembly GCF_057801335.1). Lineage (NCBI taxonomy): Bacteria > Pseudomonadati > Pseudomonadota > Betaproteobacteria > Burkholderiales > Oxalobacteraceae > Massilia > Massilia sp. BAP21. Next base: position 1,829,204 of record NZ_CM173596.1, on the reverse strand, counting down.
GCGTCGGTGCCGTACTGCGCGGCGGCGCCGTCCTGCAGCACCTCCACATGGTCGATCGCGCCCAGCGGGATGTAGTTCAGGTCGGCCGCCGCGCCGCCCTGGAAGGCGCCGCCCAGCACGGCCAGGTTGGCGGTGCCGTGACGGCGCTTGCCGTTCACCAGCACCAGGGTGTTGTTCGGGCTTAGGCCGCGCAGGCGCGCCGACAGCGTCATCGCCGCCATGTCCGAGCCGAAGGCCTGGATCGTGAACGAGGGCAGGTTCTGGCCCAGGGCCTGGCGCAGGTCGGCCTGGCCGGTGCGGTTCAGCGAGGCGGCGTCGAGCACCTGGATCGGCGAGGCGCTGTTCTCGACCTTCAGGCCCGAGGCACGGGTGCCGGTGACGATCACGACGCCGCTGGTAACCGGCCCGGCATCGATATTGGCGGGCGCCGGCACGTCGGCCATCGCGACCTGGGTAGGCGGCGTTTCCTGCGCGTGCGACAGACCGGAGTACAGCATGAAGACGGCGGCGGCGCCTTTGGTGAGTTTGGCCTTGAGCATGGTGATCCCTTGTTATTGGTTGGCGTACGGGTTTTTATGAAAAGGACTGCGCTCTTATTTTTTGGCGGCGACGACCTCGATCTCGACCAGCCAGCCGGGGTTGCTCAGCGCCGCCACCTGCATCACGGCGCGCGCCGGCAAATTCGGCTGGGCGCCGCCGAAGAACTGGGTATAGCCCTCCATGAAGCCGGCCACGTCGCCCTTGCCGCCGCGCGCCGGATCCCCCACCAGGAAGACCTGCATCTTGACCACGTCGCCCATGCCCAGGCCCATGCCGGCCAGGATCTCCTTGATCTTGTTGAGGACGCCGACCGTCTGCTGCTTCGTGTTGCCGAAGGCGGCCAGCGAATCGCCGGGCGCGTTCTTGTCGACCACCGGCGGCACCTGGCCGCTGATGAAGTGGATGGTGGCATTCGGCGGCAACGTCACCGCCTGGGCGATCGGGAAGTCCGAGCCGGGAATCTTGTGGCGCACGATGTCCTGGGCGGCGGCGGGCAGGGCGGCGCCCAGCAGGGCGAGGAGGAGGGGAAGCGAGCCTGGTTTCATGGGGGTTCCTTGTGGGTGGGGATCAATGTTTGTTACTGAGGCGGCCGGTGCCGGCCTTGGCAGCCTGCAGCGCCGTACGCAGGGCCGCGACCTCGGCGTCCGGCACCGGCGCGGCGGCGTTGCCCCAGCTGGTGCGGGCATAGGTGAGCACGCGGGCGATGTCGGCGTCGTTCAGGCTGGCGCTGAAGTCCGGCATGCCGCCGCGCCCCTTGAGCAGGACCGTGGCGCTGTCCGCCGCCGGTCCCTGGACCAGGGCACTCCCGGCCAGCGCGGGAAAGGCGCCGGGAATGCCCTTGCCGTTGGCCTGGTGGCAGGCCGCGCAGTTTTTCAGGAACAGGGCCTTGCCGTCCATGTCCTGGGCGGCAGCGCTGTGCACGGAAGCGGCGCAGAGTGCGCCGATAAACAAGAGTCGGAAGTTCATGCCTGGGCCCTCGCGTGGAGACGTTCGATCTGCTGCCATGCCGATTCGATGGCGCCGGCCTGCCAGCCGGTCAGGTAGCTCAGGTGCTCGCCGGCGAGCAGGATGCGGCCTTCGCCCTCGTGCAGGACCGGATAGGCGGCCTTGCGGCTTTCCTCGGTCCACTCGGCCCAGCCGCCCAGGTTGTACTGGACGCGGTGCCAGGCCACCGAAAAGGCGCTCTCGAACGAGGAGCGGTAGGAGGGGAAGATTTGCTGGCCGGCGGCCAGGGCGAATTCGGCGCGCTCGGGCGGCGTCATGGCGCTGACCTCGATCGCATCGAGCATGTAGTTGTAGTAGCCGAGCACCACGCCCTTCTTCGATTGCCAGTTCGAGGACGGTACGGAAATCGTGTTGATGCCCTTCAGGTCGGTCAGCACGTGGCCGCCGTAGATGCCGTCGTCCTCTTCCCAGAAGCGGCGCCGCATCTGCAGGCCGATCTTCCCGACCGGCATATACGCGACCGCCTTCACCGCTTCCTGCAGGCGCGGCGAAAAGCCGGTGTCGACGTGGCGCAGCACCGACAGCGGCAGCGTGCACAGGCAGTAGTCGGCGCTGAAGGAAGACAGCTTGCCGCTGGCCTTGTCCTTCACCGTCACCGTGACCTTGCCAGCGTCCTGGCGGATGGTCTGCACCTCGGCGCCGTAGCGGATGCGGCGGCCTACGCGCGCCTCAAAAGCGCGCGCGATGCGGTCCATGCCGCCCACCGGCTGGAACATCGTGTTCTGCATCGGGAAGTCCTGCACCGCGCTGTAGACCTTGCCCATCTTCGAGGCCAGCAGCTCGCCGAAGCCGAGCGGGTCGGACGCCTGGCCGGCGCCGGGCACCATGCCGGCGCCCGGGTTGACCTTGAAGCCGCGCCCGCTGCGGCCCTTGTAGCGCAGGTCGCCGGCGTCCAGGTGGCCCTCGTTGGCAAGGTAGTCGAGCAGGTTCTGCTTGTCGGCAGCGCCGAGCTGGCGGTCGAGTTGGCCGTCGTTCACCGACTTGGCCAGCAGCTCGGCCACATGGCCGCGCAGGTCGGACTTGATCTGGGCCGGACGCAGGCGCTGTTTTGCCAGTGGCCCGCCGTTCTCCAGGTAGACCCAGGCCTGGTCGTTATCGTTGACCATCACTTCGAGCGGCACGCCGAACAGGCGCGTGTAATAAAGGGTCGACTGGTGGTGCATCGGGATGCGCCAGGGGCCGTGGTTGATGTAGTGGCCCTCGTCGAAGCGGCATTCCTGCACGTCGCCGCCAAGCTCCTGTAAGCGGAAACCCTTGCGCGCCGTCTGGCAACGCCCGCCGGCGAAGTCGCGTGCCTCGATCACCTGCACCTCGTATCCCAGCTTGCCCAGCTCGAAGGCGGCGGTCATGCCGGCCAGGCCGGCGCCCAGCACCAATACCCGCTTGCCCTTGCCGCTGCCCGACAAGGCTGGCGGTGCACTGGCACGCGAGGCGATGCCCATGCCCCAGGCGTTCATCGTCGTCAGCAGCAGCGCCGACCCGCCCACTGCCGCGGCCCGGTACAAAAAGTCACGCCGCGTCCATGTTCCCTTCGCTCCATCCATGCGCTGCTCCTTGTTTGTTGTCGATATGCAACGGATAGCAAGCGCTGTGCCTGGGATGCAGGAAAAAAGCTGGGACTCGACGCTGAAAACAATGTGTTTTCGGCGCGGAAGCGTCACTTGTGATGCGCTGCACAAACAATGTCTTTACATGGTGCTGGCAAGGCCTTGATCGATCACTGGAAGCGGGAAACACACATTATTTTGATGTGCAAACATTATTTTTCGTCCTGTTCAGACAGGCAAAGAAGGGACGGCACGCAGCCATTCCAGGCAAATTTGATGCGCCGCACCAAATTGAGCAGGCATGCACTGCAATAGGATTTTTTTGACATAACGCATCACGAACGCGCAGCGGGCGATGCGTGCGGCCGAAGAGCTCAGCCGGCTTGCGAAGGATCGCTGTCGCGGTCGATCCAGTAGCAGAACTGGCCGTAGGAGGGGGCGGTTTCCGGACGGGCGTCGAAGTAGTCCGCGATCATCTGGCGGTAGGCCGCGCGGCGCGAAAACACGGGATGCATGGCGGCGTGGCGCAATACGGCGGCGCGGATGATGTCGCGCACAGTCGCATCGGCATTCAGGCCGACCGCGCCCGATTTGCTGGGGCGGCCGCGCTTGACGTTGGCATTCGTCCCGCGTGTCTTGCCGGGTGCGCCGGAGTTGGCGTAGTCCGGCAGCAGGGCGTCCGGATGCTGGCCGCGCGCCCAGTAGCGGCGCAGGTAGCGGTACACCGTGGGATGCGACACGCCGTGCGCCAGGGCGCAGGCCGCTACGAGCGGACCGCGGCTGCGCGCGTCGAACAGGGCCGGCTCCGCGTGCACCAGGTCGCCGACGACGGCCCAGGCCTGGTCGCGCAGGGCCAGGTACTTCGGCGGCAGCCTGGCGGCATCGGCCGGGATGCGCCAGGGATCGTCCGCCAGCAGGCGCGCCCGCCCCTGGCGCACGTCGTCCACCAGGTCCGCCAGCGCCACCGCGCGCGGCAGGGCGTCGGCCACTTTCAATGCATAGATATAGGCCAGGGTCGCGCCGCTGTCGATCCAGAGGATGCGGATCGTATGCGGCCGGCCTCCGGCATAGTCCAGCAGATCGTTACGCAGCAGCATACGGCGAACCCTCCCCGCGTCAGGTGAGCTTGTAAATATGCAAGTTTCACGCCAGCGAACGACAGAAAAAAAACCGGGCGCGTGGCCCGGTCGTCGTGGATGCGGCGATGCTCAGTTGCGCATCAGTTCGGCGATCATCTTCACCGGCGCATTGCCGTAGCTGAGGAACTGGTCGTGGAATTGCTTCTGGTTGAAGCGGTCCCCAAGCGCCTGCTTGCGCTGCTCGCGCAGTTCCATGATCTCGCTGTAGCCGCTGTAGTAGCTGGTCAGCTGCACCGACGACAGCTGCACGCGGCGCCACTTCTCGGTCGCCTCTTGGCGCGTCTGGAAGGCCTGGTTCACCAGCAGGTCCATCGCCGCTTCCTGGCGCATGCCGAGCACGTGCACCGAGTAGTCGAGGATGGTGTTGGTCACGCTGCGCAGGTTCCACTTCGAGTACATCAGCCACATTTCCGGCGCGTTGCCGCCGTAGCCCGATTCGAGCATCATGCGCTCGCCGTACACAGCCCAGCCTTCGACCATGGCGCCGTTGCCGAACAGGGACTTCACCAGCGACGGAGAACGGTTCGCATGCACCAGCTGGGCGTAGTGGCCGGGGATGGCTTCGTGGATGTTCAGGATCTGCAGGATCCACTCGTTGTACTCGCGCAGGCTGCTCTCGGCCTGTTCGGCCGACAGACCGTCGAGCGGCGTCACGTTGTAGTAGGTGCGGTCCTTCGGACGGTAAGGGCCCGGCGCGTCGATGCTGGCGCCGGCCACGCCGCGCTGGTACATCGGCGTCTCCCGCACTTCCAGCGGCTTGCTTGGGTCGAGGGTCAGCAGGTCGTGCTTGATCACCCAGTCCTGCAGCTCCGGAATCTGGCGCCGGATTTCGGACACGAAGTTCTCGCGCGCGACGTGGCGTGCGGAGAGCTTATCGATCAGCAGGCCGATCTTCTTGAAGCGGTCGTTCGGTTTGCTCACGCCGGCCATGTAGCGCGGCCAGAGTTCGTCCGAGATCGTGTCCATGCGCGCCAGCAGTTCCTCGCGCGTGCGCAGGGCCTTGCGGAAGGTCTGCTCGGCGCTGCTGGCCGACTGGATCTCGAGCGCGAACTTCTGTTCGTACAGTGCCTTGCCGAGCCTGAACGGACGCGCCTGTCCGCTTTGGGCCAGGGTCTTGTCCGTCTTTTCCAAATAGTCCACGTAACCCAGCACCGCAGTGCCGGCATTCGCGATGCGCTGCGCGAAGATCGCCTTTTCCTGGGCGTTCAGGATCGATTCCTGGGCCGCCTGGCCCAGGTCGGCCAGCACCGCCAGGGTACCCGGCGCCTGGGCGATCGCCAGCTGGGTATGCTCGCGTGTCGGGTTCTTGATCGTCGCCTGCGCTGCCTGGTAGTAGGCAGGCACGTCGGCCAGGCGCCTGAGGATGGTGCGCAGGCGCTGCGGCTTCGCCGCGTAGTCGGTGTTCAGGATCAGGTCGAGCGGCTGGGCCACGTTGTACAGCGACGGGTTCCATTCGAACTCGCGCAGCGTGGTCAGGCGCCAGCGGTCGGTCTCGAGCTTGTTGATCAGGAGGGCGACGTCCGTACGCTGGCGCGGCGACATCTGGCGCTGGTCGAGCTTGCGGAATTTTTCCAGCCACTCGTTGGCGAACGTGAGTTTCTTGGCGCGCGTGGCGTCGTCGGGAATGGTGAGATTCGCGGCGGCGTCGAACTTGCCGACCGAGATGCCGCCTTCGGGATCGACGCGCCAGAGCGCCGTCAGGTACTGCATGCTGTACGAATCGGCGCGGCGGTCGAGGCGCTTTTCCGGACCGGTCGACTTGGCTGCTGCGAGCGAAGCACCGGTTGCCGCCGCTGCAACCGCAGCGGCCTTGGTTTTCGATTTGCCCTTGGCGGCGGGCGCCTTGGCTTTGGATGCCTTGGATTTGACGACTTTCGACGCCTTCGGCTTGGCGTTCTTGCTTTGCTTGGCGCTGGCGGGCGCCAGCGCGAGGCTGGCGAGCATGACCGCCAGCGCGAGTTTCGTTTTCATCATCTTGATCGGCCCTGTGGAGTATGAATCGGGGCGCCGGGCGCAACGAGAACGCAGGCCAGCGCGCCAGCGTAGCACCATTCAGGTTGCTTGCGGGTGCTTGAAACAATACGTCACGTTTTGCGCCAGCCTGCGCCGGCCCCTTCGCATGCGGCTGCGCTTGCAAAAGCGGCAATGATCACATGGATGGGCTCAGCGCGCCAGTCCCTGCTGCAGCATCGCCAGCATCTCGCCCGGCGACATGCGCGCCGCCATGTCGCCGCCTTCGAGCAGGCTGTCGGCCAGGTCGCGCTTGTGGCCGTGCAGTTCGACGATGCCTTCCTCGATGGTGTGGCGCGCCACCAGGCGGTAGATGGTCACCGGCCGCTGCTGGCCCATGCGGTGCGCACGGTCCGAGGCCTGGTCTTCCACCGCCGGGTTCCACCACGGGTCCATGTGGATCACGTAGTCGGCCGCCGTCAGGTTGATGCCAACGCCGCCCGCCTTCAGGCTGATGAGGAACAGGTCTCCCTCGCCGGCCTGGAAGGCGTCGACGCGTTTCTTCCGCTCCTGCATGGGCGTGGAACCGTCCAGGTACTGGTAGGCGATGCCGCGTTCGTCGAGCAGCTTGCGGATCAGGGTCAGGTGGTCGACGAACTGGCTGAACACCAGCACCTTGTGGCGGTTCTCCAGCAGGTCGTCGATCAGGTGCGCAAAGGTATTGAGTTTGCTGCTGGCGATGCCGAGACCTGGGGCGACGAGCTCCGGATTGCAGACCGCACGGCGCAGCCGCATCATCTCGGCCAGGATCGCAATCGACTTCTGGCTTTCCGGCGCTTCGAGTGCCGACAATTTGTCCAGCGCTTCGCGCCGCAGCGATTCGTAGAACGCGGTTTCTTCCTCGGTCAGCTCGACCGGGATCACGATCTCGGTGCGCGGCGGCAGTTCGGTCAGCACCTGGCTCTTGGTGCGGCGCAAAATGAAGGGCTGCGTCAGGCGCCGCAAACGCGTGCGCGCGCCAGCCTCGGCGCGCTTGTCCTGGGCCTTTTCGATGGGGCCGGCAAAGCGCAGCTGGAACTGGTCGGCGGTACCCAGCAGACCCGGGTTGATGAACCGGAACAGGTTCCAGAGTTCGCCCAGGTGGTTTTCCAGCGGCGTGCCGGTGGCGATCATGCGGAAGTCGCCGCGCAGCGCCATCACCGCCTGCGAGCGGCGCGTGGCCGCGTTCTTGAAGGCCTGTGCTTCGTCCAGCACGATGGTGTGCCAGGTCTTCTTGGCGAACAGCGGCGCTTCCAGCTGCAGCAGGCCATAGCTGGCGACGATCACGTCGAAGGGGCCGGCGGTTTCCAGCATCCCTGCGCGCTCGCCGGTGCCGAACAGCTTGATGTTGAGCGTCGGCGCAAAGCGCGCCGCTTCCGCGATCCAGTTGGTGCAGACCGAGGTTGGCGCCACCACCAGGGTCGGGCCGTTCGGTGCGCGCAGCAGGATCAGGGCCAGCGCCTGCAGGGTTTTACCGAGGCCCATGTCGTCGGCCAGGCAGGCGCCCACGCCCCAGTGGGCCAGGCGCGCCAGCCATTCAAAACCTTCGCGCTGGTAGTCGCGCAGCTCGGCCTGCAGGGTCGACGGTAGCTGCGGCTCATAGGCGGCGTTGTCCGCCATCTTCTTCAGGTGGGTACGCCAGGCCTTGTCGAATTCCACGTTGCCGGCGTCAAGCGCCAGTTCTTCCAGCGCGAAGCTGGCCAGCGGGTGCACGCGCAGCGCGTCCCCGTTGGCATCGGTGTAGGCGGCGAGGTCGGTGAGCCTGCGGTGCAGTTCGTTGGTCAGCGCCAGGAACTGGTTGTCGCCCAGGGCAATGAAACGGCCTTCGCTGCCGCGCATCTTTTCCAGCAGCGACACCAGGTCCATCACCCGGTTTTCGTCGACCACGACTTCGCCATTCGCGGCAAACCAGTCCTTGTCGCGCTTGATGTTCAGGCGCACCGATTTCGAACTGACCTTCTTGCTGACGCGGAAAGGCTCGCCCTCGGGCCAGGCGATGACTACGCGCGCCGGGTCCAGTTCCTGCAATTCGCTGACCAGTTCCAGGCTGGCGAAGGGCTGGCCGAGCAGCCATTCGCCGTGTTCTTCTTCCGCGCCTTCGAGTGCGCGGCATTCAAGCAGCAGCTGGCGCTGGCTTTCGCGCTCAAGATTCAGGTCGCGCTTGGCTTCGGTGCGTACGCCGTTGACGTCGGCGATCACGCGCTCGGCGCCGCTGCCCGGTGCGTAATAGGCGCCAGTATCCGGCAGCGGCCGCACCAGGATGCGGATGCGCAGGCCCTGGCCATACGGCAGCAGGTGCACGTGCAGGCGCGGGTCGGCGGCGATGCGTTCGATATCCGCAGAGCTGGCGCCGATGTCCGACTGCACCGTGACGATCGACGAAATCGCACCGATCGCCTGCAGCACGCGCACTTCGGCCTCCAGGGGCACGACCAGCGACTCGCCGACGATGGCGCCGATGCGGCGGTGCTCGTCGCGCACGCGCACCACGCGCAGGCGCGTCGGCGATTCGCGCGTGACCACCACGTCGCCGGCGCCGCGGTGCAGGGGCGGGCGCAGCGAGATCGTCACGTTGTCGCGGTCGGCTTTGACCAGCAGTTCGGGTTCGCCCGGCAGCAGTTCCACGCGCGTGCCCGGTGAATCCATCCAGAACAGCATCGGGTGGCCGACCAGCGCGGCCACCGCCTTGTCGAGGTCGAAGTCGTAGCGCAGGTTGCTGCTGTATTGCTGGCGCTGGGCGCCGATGCTGGCCACCACCTGCAGGTCTTGCGCGCTGACGAAGTCGAGCGAGGCGGCGTCTTCGAGCAGGCGCTTCAGGCCCATCGGGCGGCCGCGGCTCCAGGCGCCCTGCGCATCGCGCTTCTGTTCGCGCGGCTCGACTTCCTGCACGCCGTACTGGGCGTCGTAGCGCAGCAGCCAGACCAGGCGCGATTCCTTCACCACTTCCACGTTCACGGCCGGCTGCAGGTTGATGAGGGCGTTCAGCTGGCGCTCCCAGGCCTGCTCGCGCTCGAACCAGAGCGTTATGTCGGTGAGGCGGTGCTGCCGGCGCAGGGCGATGGCGCGCTGTTCATGGGCGATGCTGCCCATCTGCCCGAGCACGCCGGCCAGCTGGGCGCTGACCAGGTCGAAGCCGGCCGCTTCCGACAGGGCCAGGGTTTCTTCCAATAGTTCGCTGCGGTTGGCGAGCTGCGGCATGCCCAGCCACCAGTGCATGAGGGCGCGGAACAGTACCGGCTGCAGCGCGGTTTCCCAGTTCCGCGATGGCAGCACGTTGGCGTCGACGGTGCCGCCGCGGATCTGGCGCAGCATGCTCAGTTGCTGGTAGACGGCGGTGTCAAAGCTTTGCACGGCGCGCGTGGCGCTGTCGAGGTAACTGTCGAGGGCTTTATGCAGTTTGGCGTCGTCGCGGCGCAGCATGGCCGTAACATACAAATAGCCGCCGATGCCGGGGAAGACAGCCTTGCGCCTGCCGGTTTCGCGGCGCAGCAGTTTCAGGGCGGCGTCGAAGCCGGCCAGGGCCTCGTCAAGCCCGTCGCGCAGCAGCAGGATCACGCTGCGGTAGAACAGGGCGGTGGAGTCGTCCAGGTCGACCAGCAGCTCGGCGGCGTCGTCCAGGCGGCCGCACAGGATCAGGTGCTCGGCCAGCGCCACGCGCAGGCCCATCGAGGCGCCGCCCTGGGCCACGTGGCGCTCGGTGTAGGCACGAATGTCCGCCGCCACCTCCGGTTCGCGCTGGGCGTGGTGGATCAGCACCGCCAGCACGCCTTCGCGCACATGCGGGTGGATGTGGTCGAGCAGTTCCGGTTCGAAAGGCCGCGCGCAGATATCGACGAAGGGCGGCGAATAGGCTGCTTCGTGGCAGGCCAGGCAGGCGGCCAGCGCCGGCGCGATATACGCTTGGTCCTTGCCGGTGATGAGGGCCAGGCGCAGCAGGGCCACGCCCTGGCGGTAACTGCGCAGCACCGGCCGGCCCTGCCAGTCCATCCGGATCGGCATGTCGTGCATGTAGCATGCTGCCAGTTCCTGGAGTTCGCCGTTGTCGAGCACCGCCTTCAGCGCCGGCCAGGAGGCCTCGGGCGCGATGATGAAGCCGCGGCCCGTGACTTCCTGGATGAAGCCATGTTCGCGTAATGTGGTCAGGCAGGCATTCGACGCGCTTTCGGTAAAGCCGTCTTTGTACAGCAGCTTCAGGCAGTCGAAGATGCGCTTGCGGCCCATCGGCTCGCCCGCCAGTGCGAGCAGGCCGAGCGGGCGTTTGAATTCGTCTGCGATTCCGGAGATGACGTGGCGTAGGTCGATCGACGTCATGCAGCCAGGTTCTCGATCTCGACTTCGGGCAGGCCGGCGGGCACCGGCATGCCGAACACACGCAGGTAGAACACCAGTTCCGCTTCCAGCGTTTTCACGACGCTGTCGGCCTTGCGGAAGCCGTGGCCTTCGCCTTCGAGCGTGATGTAGGCCACCGGTACGCGGCTGGCGCGCAGCGCCTCCACCATCGACTCGGACTGCTGGGGCGGCACCACCTTGTCGTCCAGGCCCTGGAAGAAGATCATCGGGCGCTTGAGCGAAGCCGTGTGGTGGATCGGCGAGCGCTGGCGGTAGACCGCATCGGCCTGCGCCTTTGGTGCGATCAGGTATTCGTTGTAGTGCGACTCGAACTTGTGCGAGTCGGCGTCGAGACCCGCCAGGTCGGACACGCCATAGTAGCTGGCGCCGGCCTTGAAGACGTCGTGGAAGGCCAGGGCCGACAGCGTGGTCAGGCCGCCGGCGCTGCTGCCGCGAATCAGCAGGCGCTCCGGGTCGGCCAGGCCTTGTTCGGCCAGGTGGCGCGCGCCGGCCACGCAATCCTCGACGTCGATCACGCCCCATTGGCCCTTGAGCAAATCGCGGTAGCTGCGCCCGAAGCCGCTGCTGCCGCCGTAGTTCACGTCGAGCACGGCGAAGCCGCGGCTGGTCCAGAATTGCGTCGCCAGTTTCAGGGTGCTGGTGGCCATGCCGGTCGGGCCGCCGTGGCCGATCACGATCAAGGGCGGCAGCTCGCCGTCCTGCGGCGCGTAATCCTTGTTGGTCGGCGCGTAGTGGAAGGCATAGGCGCTGCGGCCGTTCGCGCTAGCGTAGCGGATGCTGCGCGGGACGGACAAATAGCCGGTGTCGGGCAGGGCCTCGATCGAGCGCGCCAGCACTTCGCGCGCACCCGTGGTCGGGTCGATCAGGGCCAGTTCCAGGGCGATGGTCGGCGAACCGGCCAGCACCGCCACCGCTTGCGGCGTTACGCGCAGCTCGCGGATTTCCTGGTAGGGCGTGGCTATGGGCGTGAGTGCGCAGCCGCGCGTCGACAGGCTGGCCAGGCGGCTGACGCCGTCCTCGATATAGGTGCAGACGATTTCGTCTTCCGAGCGGAAGCCGTACATCGAGCCGCCGAAGCTCCAGTGCGGGCCGCCGAACTCCGCCTCGCGCGGGCAGAGCGCGTGCACCACGCCGTGCTCGAAGCGGTACAGGTTCCACCAGCCGCTGCGGTCGGACACGAAGTGCAGCAGGCCGTCGGGCGACCACTCGGGCTGGCAGATCGATTCATCCATGCCGCCTGCGACCAGGCGGCCGTCGACCAGCTTGCCGTCTTCCCCGACGTCGGCCACCCACAGCTCGGTGCCTTGCCAGGGCATGCGCGGGTGGTCCCAGCACAGCCAGGCCAGCTGCTTGCCATCGGGGGACAGGCGCGGGGCGGCATAAAAGTCGTTGCCGTCGACGAGGATGGTCTCTGTTCCGTCGAAGCCGACCGCGCACACCGTGTTGACCGGGTAGGCTTCGCCGGCCAGGTGGTCTTCGCGCACGGCGACCAGGCGCTGGCGCGCGCGGTCCGGCACGAAGTCGGCGTAGCGCACGGCGTCTTCCTTCGTCATCAGCACCGGTTCGCCGCCGTTTTCCACGCGGTACAGCTTGTTGTCGGCGTGGTGCGAGAACCAGACCGTGCCCCCGTCGACCGCATACGCGCCGCCGCCGTATTCGTGCACGCGGGTGCGCACGTTGAACGGCGCTGCGGTCAGTTCGGCCACGTCGTGCGCGCGCCGGCGCAGCAGGGTGGTGCGGCCGGCTTCGCTGGCGCGACCGGCCAGCCACAGCACGTCCTGGCCGTCGAGCGCGAGCTGGGACAGCGGCATGGCGCCAGCGGCGACCACGGCAGCGCTGATCGGGGAAGTCCAGGTGCCGCAGGGCGCGGCCTGTGGGCGGGTCGAGTCGGTCATGGCGGTTAGCTCAGGAAGATGAACCAGCATTATAAGAGTTAGCCTGGTTTTCGTAGGGTGGGCACTCGTGCCCACGCGGATTCACGATCCGCAACTCGCGGTGGTGCTTCGACTCCACAAGCGGCGTACCGCGTGGGCACGAGTGCCCACCCTACAAACCCGGCAAGCGCCTCTGATTCTCGCCCAACCAGATGCCAAGACCCCTCAAGAATGCGATAATAACCCTCTTCCCGACGCCTTTATTGTCAGCCATGCCACAATTTGCCCCGCTCAAGAACGATACTTTCCTGCGCGCGCTGCTGCGCCAGCCGACCGAGTACACGCCAGTCTGGCTGATGCGCCAGGCGGGCCGCTACCTGCCGGAATACCGCGCCACCCGCGCGCGCGCCGGATCGTTCCTGGGGCTGGCAAAGAACCCGGACTACGCCACCGAAGTCACGCTGCAGCCGATCGACCGCTACCCGCTGGACGCCTCGATCCTGTTCTCGGACATCCTGACCGTGCCAGACGCGATGGGCCTGGGCCTGTACTTCGCCGACGGCGAAGGCCCGAAGTTCGAGCGTCCGCTGCGCACCGAGGCCGACGTGCTGGCGCTGCGCGTGCCGGAGATGGACGCGCTCGACTACGTGTTCAAGGCCGTCACCTCGATCCGCCTGGCGCTCGACGGCCGCGTGCCGCTGATCGGCTTCTCGGGCAGCCCGTGGACGCTGGCCTGCTACATGGTCGAAGGCCAGGGCTCGCGCGAATTCCACACGATCAAGAAGATGCTGTACGCGCGCCCGGACCTGATGCACCGCATCCTGGAGATCAACGCCACCGCCGTGGCGCAGTACCTGAACGCCCAGATCGACGCCGGCGCCCAGGCCGTGATGATCTTCGATTCCTGGGGCGGTGCGCTGGCCGACGGCGCCTACCAGGAGTTCTCGCTGAAGTACATGCAGCAGGTCGTCAGCCAGCTGCAGCGCGAAAAGGATGGCGTGCGCATTCCGGCAATCGTCTTCACCAAGGGCGGCGGTATCTGGCTCGACGAAATGGCGGACATCGGCGCCGACGCGCTGGGCCTGGACTGGACCGTGAACCTGGGCCGCGCCCGCGCCCTGGTCGGCGACCGCGTGGCCCTGCAGGGCAACCTCGACCCGGCCATCCTGTTCGCCGAGCAGGACCAGATCCGCGCCGAGGTGGAACGTTCGCTCACCGCCTATGGTGCACCGTCGTCCGGTTCGGGCCACGTGTTCAACCTCGGCCACGGCATTTCGCAGTTCACGCCGCCGGAATCGGTAAGCGCCATGGTGGAAGCTGTGCACAGCTTCAGCCGCCGCCAGCGCGCCGGCTGATTTTTGCCAGGCAGGGTGGACAAAATGTCCACCGCGGCGCAGCAAAATCACACTTGTTCACAAGTTTCAAAAATGCAAGTCCAGAGGCTGTGGACAATTGGCTGGGTTAGCGTAAACAGCAAGCTATTGAATTCAAAGAGTTTTTCTTTGTTTAGTCGATTGGCTTGCTGGTACGAAAGCGAGTTTTCCCAGCGAAATCAGTGCTTTTCACTTCCTTGTTCACAAAGTTATCAACAGCACGCTGAGCTCGGCTATAAAAACTTCCGTGTTTACCGATACTTAGACAAAGCTTCGTAGATTATTGTTTAAATCTTCATTACTTTGTTGCATGCCTTAGCGTGGAAACGGAGGTTATGCACAATCATTGCAGAGCGGGAACCAAGTTGCTGTGGACTACTTTGGCTGGCGTAAGTGATTGAATATACAGGGCTTATTTTTCTTGTATTTCCGTGTATCTACGTATCGTTTGACTTAACGTAAACTTCTCCACCGGTCAAGCCTTCCATTCTCCACAAAGTTTTCCACAGCCTGTACGACAAGGATAAATTTGCCGCATTGCATCCTAGAAATCGCACTCGACACACCGCTCAACAGCGTGTTCGACTACGGCTGGCCGCATGAGGAAGGCGCCGTGCCCCTGGTCGGACAGCTGGCGCTGGTGAGCTTCGGGCGGCGCGAAGTGATGGGATTGATCGTCGCGGTCAAGCACGAGACCGACGTCCCGCCCGAAAAGCTCAAGGATGCACTGGCAGTGCGCAGCCAGCTCGCGCCGCTGTCGAAAGAGTGGCTGGCGCTGGCCGGTTTCGCGGCCGATTACTACCAGCGTCCGCTCGGCGAAGTGGCCTTGCCCGGCCTGCCGAAGAACCTGCGCATCCCGAAAACCGTGGCGCTCGACCGCGCATTGAAAAAGCTGGCCAAGCTCGATGCCGCAACAGATGCCACCCCGTCCGGCATGCCGCCCCTGAACCCGGAGCAGCGCGAAGCGGCCGATACCATCGGCGGCGCGATCGGCTTCAAGCCGCTGCTGCTGTACGGCGTGACCGGCAGCGGCAAGACCGAGGTCTACCTGCAAGCCTGCGCCCAGGTGCTGGCGCGCGACCCGCAGGCGCAGATCCTGATCCTGGTCCCGGAGATCAACCTGACGCCGCAACTGGAAGGGAACATCCGCGCGCGCTTCCCGGGCCTGGCCCTGGCCACCCTGCACAGCAGCCTGTCGGAAGGCGAGCGCATGCTGCACTGGCTGGCCGCGCATGGGGGGCAGGCGCGCATCGTGCTCGGCACGCGCCTGGCGATCCTGGCGTCGCTGCCGCACCTGAAACTGATCGTCATCGACGAAGAGCACGACCCGTCGTACAAGCAGCAGGAAGGCCTGCGCTATTCCGCGCGCGACCTGGCCGTGTGGCGCGCGCACCAGCTGCGCATTCCCATCGTGCTGGGTTCAGCCACGCCCTCGCTGGAAAGCTGGCACCACGCGCAGACGGGCCGCTACCGCAAGCTGGAACTGCGCGAACGCGCCGTGCGCGACGCCGTGCTGCCCACCGTGCGCCTGCTCGACATGGAGCGCGACAAGCCGAAGGAAGGCCTCACCTCCGGCCTGCTGGCCGCACTGCGCCGGCGCCTCGAACGCGGCGAACAGTCGCTGCTGTTCCTGAACCGGCGCGGCTATGCGCCGGTGATCACCTGCGAATCCTGCGGCTGGATCAGCAATTGCACGCGCTGCACTTCGTTCATGGTGCTGCACAAGCCCGAGCACCGCCTGCGCTGCCACCATTGCAGCCTGGAGCTGCGCATCCCGCGCCATTGCCCGACCTGCGGCAACGTCGATCTGCAGCCCCTGGGGCGCGGCACCCAGCGCTTCGAGGAAGGGCTGGCGGCGATGTTCCCGGAAGCGCGCATCCTGCGCATCGACGCCGACTCCACGCGCAAGAAGGGCAGCGCCCAGGAAGCCTTCGACACCGTGCACCGCGGCGAAGTCGACATCCTGATCGGCACCCAGATGGTCGCCAAGGGCCACGACTTCAAGAAGCTGACCCTGGTCGGCATCCTGAACCCGGACACGGCCCTGTTCTCGCAGGACTACCGCGCCAGCGAGCGCCTGTTCGCCCAGCTGATGCAGGTGGCGGGCCGCGCCGGGCGCGCCGGGCTGGCGTCGGAAGTACTGATCCAGACCCGCTATGCCCAGCATCCGCTGTACGCGGCGGTGGTCAAGCACGACTACGACCGCTATGCCGGCAGCTTGCTGGAAGAGCGCCGGCAAGCCGCACTGCCGCCCTACATGTACCAGGCGCTGCTGCGCGCCGAGGCGCCGGAACTGGCCACCGCGATCGCCTTCCTGGAAGAGACGCGCGACATCCTGCCGAGCGATGCCGTGACCCTGAACGACCCGATCCCGATGACCATGACGCGCGTGTACAACGTCGACCGCGCCCAGCTGCTGGTGGAGTCGAGCTCGCGTCCGGCGCTGCAGGCCTTCCTGAAGGAGTGGGTGGGCTTGCTGCGGGCGCTGAAGACGCGCGTGCGCTGGTCGCTCGAGGTCGATCCGCTCGACATCTGAGCACGCCGCAGGCGCCAGCAACGGGCAAGAGCGGCAAAAAAAGCGTAACCTCTCGGAGCCAGAACGACGAGGACAACAATGAACAAAATGAATGTGGACGTGGCCGTGATCGGCACCGGCACCGCCGGCATGTCGGCCTACCGCGCCGCCCGTGCCGAAGGGGCGCGCGTGGTCGCCATCGAAAGCGGCCCTTACGGCACCACCTGCGCACGCGTCGGCTGCATGCCGAGCAAGCTCCTGATCGCCGCCGCCGATGCGGCCCACGTGCTGGACCTGGCACCGGGCTTCGGCGTGCACCCCGAGGGCAAGCGCGTCGACGGGCGCGCCGTGATGGAACGCGTGCGCCGCGAGCGCGACCGCTTCGTCGGCTTCGTGCTCGAAAGCGTCGAGAGTTTTCCGGCCGCCGACAAGATCCAGGGGCGGGCACGCTTCATCGGGCCGCACACGCTGCGCGTGGACGAGCATACCGAGATCGAAGCAAAGACAGTTGTGATCGCCACCGGCTCGACGCCGACCGTGCTGCCGCAACTGAAGGACGTCGGCCCCGGCATCGTCACCAGCGACGACGTGTTTTACTGGGACGATCTGCCCAGCTCGGTGGCGGTGATCGGCACCGGTGTGATCGGACTGGAACTCGGCCAGGCGCTGACGCGCCTTGGCGTGCGCGTGAGTTTGTTCGCACGCGGCGGCAGCGTCGCCCACCTGAGCGACCCGGAAGTGCTGCGCGCGGCCACGCGTACCTTGTCGCAGGACCTCGACCTGCGCTTCCAGACCGAAGTCGTGCGCGCAGAGCAGCAGGGCGGCGAGGTCCTGCTCACCACGCGCGACGCACTCGGCAAGGAGACGAGCGAGCGCTTCCAGTACGTGCTGCTGGCCACCGGCCGCACGCCGAACGTGCACGGCATGGGGCTGGAAGAAACGGGGCTGGAGCTGCAGCCGAACGGCATCCCGGCTTTTGATAGCCGCACCATGCAATGCGGGAACAGCCACATCTTCATTGCCGGCGACGCCAACAACGAACTGCCGCTGCTGGCCGAAGCGGCCGACCACGGCAAGATCGCCGGTGAGAACGCGGGCCGCTTCCCCGACGTGCGCCCTGGCCTGCGCCGCACGCCGCTGGCGATCGCGTTCACGGAGCCGAACATCGCCACCTGCGGCAAGAACTACAAAGCCCTGTGCGAAGGCGGCCGGCCGAAGTTCGCCATCGGCCAGGTCTCGTTCGAGAACCAGGGGCGCAGCCGGGTGATGTTGCAGAACAAGGGCATGCTGCGGGTGTATGCCGAGTACGGCACTTGCCGCTTCCTGGGCGCCGAGATGATCGCGCCGCGCGGCGAGAACATCAGCCATTTGCTGGCCTGGGCGGTACAGGCACGGCTGACCGTGCCGCAGATGCTGGAGATGCCGTTCTATCATCCTGTGATCGAGGAGGGCGTGCGCACGGCGCTGCGCGACCTTGCGGCGAACCTGGCGAAGGGGGTGAACCATACCGACCCGGCCGATTCGGAGCCGGGGACGTAAGTCATCGGTAACTGATCAAGGATCGAAAAAATGACCGTACGGTGGGCACTCCGTGCCCACGCGGTTACGTGCGCCTCCTTATCCCCGCTGCCGCAATGATTCGCTCCGCGGCTTCAACCCCGGCTACGCACGCGAACTAATCCCACTCCACCCGCTGCGCATGCACAGTCCCACCCCAATCCGCCGGATACACACCCTCGCGCACATACCGATGAAACGTCGAAAACGGCCACACCGCCGCGCTTGCAGCATACCCATGCTTGACCGGATTGAAATGAATGTAATCCGCATGCCGCTCGAAATCCCATTCGTCGCGAATCCTGTGCTCGTGGAAGCGGCGATGCCAAATGCTCGCATCGCGGTGCTTGATGCGTGATGCCGACGGTTGCCAGCCATCTTCGAACTGGGTCGCGCATGAACGGGAAACGAGACGCTTGATCAGGGCCCAGCGTGTCGAATAGTCGGCATCATCCGGCGGCAGGGTCCAGATGGTGTGCAGGTGATCCGGCATCAGGACCCAGGCATCGATGTCGAAAGGGCGGCGTTGGCGTACCTCGATCAGGGCTGAGCGCAGGGCCGTGCGGATCGGGACCGAACAGAGAATGGGACGGCGCCAGTACGACACCAAGGTGAAGAAGTAGGTTTGGCCATCACGGGCGCGGCGGTAGCGGGACATGGTGGCGCGGATTGTAGGGCGCGTTCACCATCGCACGGGAGGCGGTGTGGATGATCATTGAGACGCGTCAGTAAGACGCGTCCGGATCGACCGAACAGGGGTTATCGCGACGCGGCGTTCCGCGTGGGCACGGAGTGCCCACCGTACGGGTGACGCCAACGTCTCAAGACACGCTAACTCAGTTCAGGTAACTCGCATCCAGCTTCCCCTCGGCCGCCATCTGCCGCAGGATGCGCACCGTATCGATATCCGCCTCCTCATACGCCGATTTCTTGAAATCGTCGTACATCTTGTTGGCCGGATCGCTGTGCTCGCCGGTGCCGTCGTCGTACGCGAAGCGCACGTACAGCCGTGCCGAGTCCGGCGCTTCGATGGTCATGGTTAGCAGCGATGCCTGGATTTCGCCCTGGGCCGGCACCTCATAGCGCACTTCCTGCAGCGGGGTCAGGATGACGGTGTCGTGCACCACCAGGTCGCCGTAGCGCAGGCGGCGCTGGAAGCTGCCGCTTTCGCGTTCGCCGATCTCGCACTCGTCCAGGTGCGGCACGAACAGCTTCGGCGATTCGGCGCGGATGACCAGGCCGCGCCACAGCTGTTCGCGGGTGATCGTGTCGATCAGCGGGTTGAGCGGGTCGTTAATTTCGATCAGGTGTTCAAATTTCATTGTTGTCAGCTCGTAGCAGTGGGCGCGGGGCGCGATGGGGCGATGGTAACCGATCGCGCCCGAAGCAGCCCATATGCCGCCAGCCTGGCGGAATTCAACCTGCGCGCCCGTGCTCATCCGCCAGCGTTGCAGATTTGCACAGCAAGATTGCCGGATCGACCAGGGCGCTCCCGGGAAGCGGCCAGAAAGCGCCAAGTTCGCCGCGCACAGCCGCGCCGGCTTCGCTACAATACTCAGCTGTCCTCACGATTGCATCCCCATGTCCAATGCACCAAAGTTCGGCCTGAACGGGCCGCAAAGCGAAGCCGTGCTCTATCTCGACGGCCCCTGCCTGGTGCTGGCCGGCGCCGGCTCGGGCAAGACGCGGGTGATCACCCAGAAGATCGCCTACATGATCGAAGACCGCGGCTATGATCCGCGCACGATCGCCGCGCTCACCTTCACCAACAAGGCCGCGCTCGAGATGCAGGAGCGTATCGCCAAGCTGCTGAAACAGCCGAAGCAGGCCAAGCAGCTGACCGTCTCGACCTTCCACTCGCTGGGCGTGAAGATCCTGCGCCAGGAAGCGGCCGGCGTCGGCCTGAAGGACAAGTTCTCGATCATGGACAGCGACGATTGCTACACCATCGTCTCCGATCTTGGCCTCACCACCGACAAGCAGGAAATCCGCCGCATCCAGAACGCCATCTCGCTGTGGAAGAACGGCCTGGTCGACCCGGACGACGCGATCAAGCAGGCCAAGGACGAGGACGAAGCCCAGGCCGGGCGCGTCTACCGCAGCTACGTGGCCACGCTGCAGGCCTACCAGGCAGTCGACTTCGATGACTTGATCCGCCTGCCGGTGGAGCTGTTCCGGAATAACGACCCGATCCGCGACCGCTGGCAGCGCCGCCTGCGCTACCTGCTGATGGACGAGTACCAGGACACGAATACCTGCCAGTACGAGCTGGTGAAACTGCTGGTCACCGGCATCGGCAAGAAGCCGATGTTCACGGCCGTCGGCGACGACGACCAGGCGATTTATGCCTGGCGCGGCGCCTCGGTCGAAAACCTGAAGACGCTGCAGGTCGACTTCCCCGACCTGCGCGTCATCAAGCTGGAACAGAACTACCGCTCCACCACGCGCATCCTGCAGGCGGCGAATGCCGTCATCGGCAATAACCCGAAGCTGTTCGAGAAGTCGCTCTGGTCGGAACACGGCCTGGGCGAGCCGATCAAGGTGATGGGCATGCAGAACGACGACCAGGAAGCCGACCAGGTGGCGATCATGATCTCGGCCGACCACTTCCAGCGCAAGAACAAGTGGTCGGACTACGCCATCCTCTACCGCGGCAACCACCAGGCGCGCGTGATGGAGCAGGCGCTGCGCAAGGAACGCATTCCGTACACGATGTCGGGCGGGCAGAGCTTCTTCGATAAAGCCGAGATCAAGGACATCATCGCCTACCTGCGCCTGATCGCGAACCAGGACGACGACCCGGCCTTCATCCGCGCCGTCACCACGCCGAAACGCGGCGTCGGCATGGCCACGCTGGAAGTGCTGGGCGAATTCTCGCGCCAGTGGAACTGCTCGCTGTTCGAGGCGGCCGGCAAGGGCGGCATCGAAGCCAAATTGCAGGACCGCCAGCTGCACCCGCTGCGCGACTTCTGCCGCTTCATCGACGACTTGGAGGACCGTGCCACGCGGCCCGGCCCGTCCGGCAGCGGCGACAATGCCGCCGAGGTGCTGGACGACATGATGAAGGAGATGAACTACGAGCACTACCTGTACGAGAACTTCGACGACCGTGCGGCGCAAAGTAAATGGCAGAACGTGCTGGAGTTCACCAACTGGCTGAAGGAACGCGGCCGTGGCGGGCGTGACCGCGATGGCGAGGAAAAGAACCTGCTCGAATTGACGCAGATGGTGGCGCTGATGTCCATGCTCGAGGGCCAGGACGAAACGCCGGACGCGGTGCGCATGTCGACCCTGCACGCCTCGAAAGGGCTGGAGTATCCGCACGTGTTTTTGGTGGGCGTGGAAGAGGGGATTTTGCCGCACAAGGGCGACCCGGACGACCCGATCGAGAAGATCGCCGCACGCATCCAGGAAGAGCGGCGCCTGATGTACGTGGGGATCACGCGCGCCCAGCGCACCTTGCAGATCACCTGGTGCAAGAAGAGGAAGCGCGCGGGCGAGCTGGTTCACTGCGACCCCTCGCGCTTCATCAAGGAGATGGCGCTGGACGAGGGCGATGCGCCACCGAAGGAAAGCGAAATCATCAGCCCGAAGGACCGGCTGGCCAGTTTGAAGGCCTTGCTGGCGACGCCGAAGCCGGACGCGCCGAATCCGGTGGCGTGATCACCTCTAGCGCTACCCGGTAGGCTGATGCATCGCCGCCGTTTTCCGTAGGGTGGGCACTCCGTGCCCACGCGCTACGTGTTCGTGATTGCACCTGCGGCCGCAATGAATCGCTCGCACAGTATTCGAAGGGCGATATTCAAGCGTACGTAATCGCCGAAACGGTACGAGCGATCGATCACCGCCGCAGGTGCAAGGACACGCCTGTACCGCGTGGGCACGGAGTGCCCACCCTACGAAACCCGGCATAATGCCGGCTCCTTAATCTGTATTCTGAAAAGACCCCCGTGGACCACGAAGACCGTTTTGTCGATATCGAAATCAAGCTGGCGCTGCAGGAAGACCTGGTCGACACGCTGAACCAGACCGTGTACCAGCAGGCGCGCAAGATCGACCAGCTCGAAGCCATGGTCGCCAAGCTGGCCGAGCACATCCGCAACCTGCAGGAGGCGGGCCAGAACCCGATCAACGAGCGTCCGCCGCATTACTGATCGTGTTGTCCTAGGTGGGTTCGAGCCGCACGCGGACCGACCCACCGTACGCGGCTCTGGATGTTGATCGACCTGCAAAAGCCGGACCGCGTGGACACAGGTGTCCACCCTACGAACCTGCGCCGAGCCGCTCACCCAGGCGCTTGCCCAGGCACAGCAAGCTCAAGGTCGGCGGCAAGCCCCAGGGCTCGGGAATCACCGACGCGTCGCACACGAACAAGCCCGGCGTCGGCGTCTGCAAATCCGCATCGACGCCTTCCCCGATGCGCACGCTGCCGCCCGGGTGCGCGGCGAAATGCCAGGACTTGAAGATGTGATGCGCGCCCGCCTCGCGCAGGATCGCCTTTGCCATCGCTACCCCATGCGCCAGCTTCCTGCGGTCGCTCGCCTGCAGCGTCTTGTCGGCCCAGCGCGGACCGACGCTGCCGCCGATCTCGTCGCGGATCTTGACCATCATCGACAGGGTGCGGCGGTGCGCGAACAAACGGTCGACCCGGCCCACCTGCGCCGCGAATGCCGCATACATCGGTTGCGGCAGCGTCAAATCAGCCAGCGCGACGCCCTCGTCGTGCAGGTGCAGGCCGGCCGCCATTGGCACTTCAGCTCCGCCATCGATATCGTCCACCGTGCCCATCACCGCCACCACCGGGTCGCTGAAGAAGGGCACGCGGCGCGGGCCGAGACCTGAGGCGTGCAGGATGCGCGGACTGCCGATGCCGCCGCCAGCCAGCACCACAATCGGCGCCGAGATCGTCTGCACGCTGCCTTGCATGTCGACCTCGACTCCGGCCGCGCGGCCATCTTGCACCAGCACACGCAGCACGCGGGCACGGTCCACCAGTCGGGCGCCGGCGCGGCAGGCCTCGTCGATGAAGTCGCGCGCCGTCCACTTGGCGCCGTAAGGGCAGCCATACACGCAACGCCAGCAGCCGCTGCGGCAGGCGGCGGGGCGGATCATCTTGTCGAGCTTGCGCCAGTCGAGCGAGAGCGAACGGGCGGCCGCCATCATGCGCGCGGCCATCGGACCGACCAGCGAATCGGGCAGGGGCGCCAGCGGTAGTTCGGCGCGCAATGCGCCCAGGGCCGGCGCCAGGTCGATACCGTGGCGCGCGAACATGGCCTGCGGTGGCGGGGCGGCGGTGGCGAAGTTGATGGCCGAGCTGCCGCCGAGGGTGACGCCGCCGACCAGCAGCGAAGCGTCGCGGTGCAGCCAGGCGCCCTTGCCGGGAACGGCGGCCATCGCCGCCATCTGCGTTACCGTACCGGTCAGCGGGGCGGCGCTGCCCTGTTCCAGCACCAGCACGCGCATGCCGGCGCGGGCCAGTTCGCGCGCCGTACTGGCGCCGCCAGGGCCGCTGCCGGCGACGACGGCGTCATATGAGGGATGCAGCTTGGGAAGCATGAAGGAAAAGGGCGATCGTGACAGGCGGATGCTAGCACGCAGCGCTGCTTCTTCACTGCCTGGCAACAGGCATGGCATCCTGACAATCCAACCGGGAACTGTGCGAGAATCTTGCCAATTTAAAACTAATCGAGTCTGCCATGGCGTTTCGTCCACGCGTCCTGTTGTTTGCCCTGCCGCTGCTGGCCACTGCCGCCCAGGCGGTCGAGTTCAGCGGCCTGATCCGCAGTTCGACCGGCACGCTGCCCTCGTCCATCGAAGTCGAAGCCGACCGGCGCGGCGAGAAGACTGTCCTTGTCGGCAGCGTCGAGAATGGCCGCTACCGTATCGACTTGCCGAGCCCGGGCATGTACCGCGTGCGCCTGCAGGCACCCGGCTGGGAAGCCGAACCGAAGCTCGTCTTCGATCCGCAGACCACCGGTGCACGCGACTTCCTGCTGTATCCGGCCAAGCTGCCCGAGCCGGAACTGGCGGCCGAGCTGCTTCGCATGGGGGAAGAAGACCAGGATTTTCGCAAGAACATCCCCAGGCAGCCCGACGCGGCGTTCATCAAACGCTGGCAGGAGAACGACCGCGTACGTGAAGAGCGCCTGGCCCGGATCATTGCCGAAAAGGGCTGGCCGCGCATCTCCCAGGTTGGACACCGGGCCGCGAACGCCGCCTGGCTGATCGCCCAGCATGGCACGGACGACTTCCTGAAGCGCTGCCTGGTGCTGATGAAAGCGGCGGCGGCGGACGGTGAAATCACACCGAACCACCTGGCGCTGTCGATCGACCGCGTGCTCACGCAAGACCAGCAGAAGCAGATCTACGGCAGCCAGTTCCAGACCAACCAGGACGGCAAGACCTTCCTGCTGCCGGTCGAGGACTTCGAACACATCGACGAACGCCGCGCCAGCATGGGCCTGGAACCCTTCGCCGAATACCGCAAAAATTTCGAAAAATAGGCGTCAAGCTGCGTGTAAACACCGTCAATACCCCTGTCCCTGCGCGTTTGTTAGCACTTTGTTTCACTGTGACGATACGGAAACAAAGCCTGTTATGATCTCCGGCGCACCTGCCGCGCGGCGATCCCGCGGGCAGCCCAAGTCGAATTCGTGAGAGAGACAATGAAACGCCCAACCATGCTCATCATCGCGGCCAGCCTGGCGTTCGCCGGCACCGCTTTCGCCGCTCCGGCCGGTTCCGGCACTGCCCTGGATGCATCGAATCCCTTCGCCAAGCCCAGCACCCTGCCGTTCAACTACCCGGCCTTCGACAAGATCAAGGACGAGCACTTCCTGCCCGCCTTTGAAGCCGGCATGCGCGAGCAGCTGCGCGAAGTGGCCAGCATCGCCAACAACAAGGCGGCGCCGACGTTCGAAAACACCATTGTCGCGATGGAGCGCTCGGGCCAGATGCTGTCGCGTGTGTCCGCCACCTTCTCGAATTTGCAGACCGCGAACACGAACGACCGCCTGGACGCCGTCGACCGCGAGATGTCGCCGAAGCTGGCCGCGCATGGCGACGCCATCTACCTGAACCCGAACCTGTTCAAGCGTGTCGAGACCCTGCACGCCAAGCGCGACACGCTCGGCCTGGACGCCGAAGCCAAGCACCTGCTCGAGCGCTACTACAAGGAATTCGTGCGCGCCGGCGCCAAGCTCTCGAACGCCGACAAGGAAAAGCTGAAGGCCTACAACGGCCAGATCGCTTCGCTGCAATCGGAGTTCTCGCAGCGCGTGCTGAAGGAAGCCAACGCCTCGGCGCTGGTGGTCAACACCCGCGAAGAACTGGCCGGTTTGTCGGATGCCGAAATCACCGCCGCCGCCGCCGAAGCCAAGAAGCGCGGCATGGACGGCAAGTACGTCATCGCCATCGTCAACACCACGATCCAGCCGCCGCTCTCCAGCCTGACCAACCGCGCCGTGCGCGAGCGCCTGCAGGCGGCGTCGATGGCGCGCGGCAGCCGCGGCGGCGAATTCGACAGCCGCGACCTGGTGCTGCGCCTGGCCAAGCTGCGCGCCGAACGCGCCGTCCTGCTGGGCTACCCGAACTACGCCGCCTATTCGCAGGAACTGGAAACCGCGAAGAACCCGGCCGCCGTGAACAAGCTGCTGGCCGAACTGGCCAAGCCGGCCGTGAACAACGCGAAGAAAGAAGCGGCCGAGATGCAGAAGATCGTCGACGCCGAAAAGGGCGGCTTCCAGATCGCGGCCCACGACTGGGCCTACTACACGGATAAAGTGCGCGCCGCCCAGTACAACTTCGACGAAAGCCAGCTGCGCCCTTACTTCGAACTGAACAACGTGCTGGTGAACGGCGTCTTCTTCGCCGCCACCAAGGAATACGGCATCACCTTCAAGGAACGCAAGGACCTGCCGGTGTATGACCCGGACGTGCGCACCTTCGACGTCATCGACGCCAACGGCAAGCAGCTGGCGATCTTCATCTTCGACCCGTACGCGCGCGCCAACAAGCAGGGCGGCGCCTGGATGAACGAGTATGTGTCGCAGTCGCACCTGCTGGACCGCCACCCGGTGGTCGGCAACCACCTGAACATTCCGAAGCCGGCCGCCGGCGAGCCGACCCTGCTCACCTACGACGAAGTGCGCACCGCCTTCCACGAGTTCGGCCACGCGCTGCACGGCATGTTCTCGGACGTGAAGTACCCGCACTTCTCGGGCACCAACGTGCCGCGCGACTTCGTCGAGTACCCGTCGCAGGTGAACGAGATGTGGGCCACCTGGCCGGAAGTGCTGGCCAACTACGCCAAGCACCACAAGACCGGTGCGCCGATGCCGAAGGAGCTGCTCGATAAAGTGGTCGCCTCGAAGAAGTTCAACATGGGCTTCGTGACCACCGAATACCTGTCGGCTTCGCTGCTCGACCAGCGCTGGCACCAGCTGACCCCGGCCCAGGTGCCGACCGACGTGCTGGCGTTCGAAGCCAAGGCGCTGAAGGATGCCGGCGTCGACTTCGCACCGGTGCCGCCGCGCTACCGCACGACCTACTTCTCGCACTCGATGAACGGCGGCTACTCGGCCGGCTACTACGCCTACCTGTGGAGCGAAAAGCTCGACGCGGATACGGTGCAGTGGTTCACCGAGAACGGCGGCCTGTCGCGCAAGAACGGCGACCACTTCCGCAAGACCCTGCTGTCGCGCGGCGGCACGGCCGATGCAATGGATTTGTTCCGCAACTTCCGCGGGCGCGATCCGATCATCGAGCCGCTGCTTGAGCGTCGTGGTTTGACGCAGTGATGGTTGGCGTTGGCGGTATGCGAGAGCACCGCCAACAATGATCATCGTTCCGCGTGGGCACGGAGTGCCCACCGTACGGTTCAGATCGCTTGAACACAAGCGTCGCCGATCCTTGCCAATAGCGTTGACCGTAGGGTGGGCACTCCGTGCCCACGCGGAACGACGCCACCACGGAACCCTGAATTTTTCACCGCACCACACTAGAAACAGAGACCCCATGACCCGTCCCCAACTCCTGCTGATCGCCGCCAGCGTCGCCGTCGCGAACCTGGCCTATGCCCAACCTGCTTCGATGCTGGAAGCCTCGAACCCGTTCGCCAAGCCGAGCACCCTGCAGTACCAGTACCCGCCGTTCGACAAGATCAAGAACGAGCACTTCGCGCCGGCCTTCGCAGAAGGCATGCGCCAGGAAGCGGCGGAGATGGAAGCGATCGCCAACAACAAGGCGGCGCCGACCTTCGAGAACACCATCGTCGCCATGGAGCGCTCGGGCCGCCTGCTCGACCGCGTCGGCGCGGCCTTCGGCACCCTGCAAGGCTCCTACACCAACGACACCCTGCAAGCCCTGGCCAAGGAACTGGCGCCGAAACAGGCTGCCCACAACGACGCGATCCGCCTCAATCCCAAGCTGTACGCGCGCATCAAGGCGCTGTACGACAAGCGCGACAAGCTGAACCTGGACGCCGAGTCGAAGTACCTGCTCGAGCGCTACCACACCGACTTCGTGCGCGCCGGCGCGCAGTTGTCGGAGGCCGACAAGCAGAAGCTGAAGGCGATGAACAGCCAACTGGCCGCACTGTCGACCCAGTTCGCCCAGAACGTGCTGAAGGAAGCCAACGCTTCGGCCCTGGTCGTGAACACCCGCGAAGAACTGGCCGGCATGACCGACAAGCAGATCGACGCCGCCGCCGCCGAAGGCAAGAAGCGCGGCCTGGACGGCAAGTTCGTGATCCCGGTCGTGAACACCACCCAGCAAGCCGGCCTGTCGGTGCTGACCAACCGCGCCACCCGCGAGAAGCTGCTGGCCGCATCGCTGGCGCGCGGTTCGCACGGCGGCGAGTTCGACAACCGCGACGTGGTCCTCAAAATCGCCAAGCTGCGCGCCGAACGCGCCGTGCTGCTGGGCTACCCGAACTTCGCCGCCTACAACCTGGAAGACCAGACCGCGAAGACCACCGGCGCCGTCAACAGCCTGCTGGCCGAATTCGCCAAGCCGGCCGTGAACAACGCCAAGAAGGAAGCGGCCGAGATCCAGAAGGTGATCGATGCCGAGAAGGGTGGCTTCAAGGTCGCCGCCCACGACTGGAACTTCTACAGCGACAAGGTGCGCCAGCAGCGCTACGCCTTCGACGCTTCGCAGCTGCGTCCTTACTTCGAGCTGAACCGCGTCCTGCAGGACGGCGTGTTCTTCGCCGCGAACAAGGAATTCGGCCTGACCTTCAAGGAACGCAAGGACCTGCCGACCTACGTGGAAGACGTGCGCACCTTCGACGTGTTCGACGCCGACGGCTCGCAGCTGGCGATCTTCACCTTCGACCCGTACGCGCGCGCCAACAAGCGCGGCGGCGCCTGGGCCAATGCCCACGTCGGCCAAAGCAAGCTGCTGGGCACGAAGCCGGTCATCGCGAACAACCTGAACATCGCCAAGCCGGCCGCCGGCGAGCCGACCCTGCTGACCTACGACGAAGTGCGCACGACCTTCCACGAGTTCGGCCACGCGCTGCACAGCATGTTCTCGGAAGTGAAATACCCGCGCCTGTCGCGCGTGCCGCGCGACTACGTCGAGTTCCCGTCGCAGGTGAACGAGATGTGGATGGCCTGGCCGGAAGTGCTGGCCAACTACGCCAAGCACTACCAGACCGGCGAACCGATGCCGAAGGAACTGCTCGACAAGGTGCAGGCTTCGCAGCAATTCAACGAAGGCTACCGCACCACCGAGTACCTGGCCGCGTCGCTGCTGGATCAGGCCTGGCACCAGCTGAGCCCATCGCAGATCCCGACCGACGTGCTGGCGTTTGAAGCCGAGGCACTGAAGAAGGCCGGCGTCGACTTCGCACCGGTGCCGCCGCGCTACCGCACGACCTACTTCTCGCACACCTTCTCGGGCGGCTATTCGGCTGGTTACTACGGTTACCTGTGGGCCGAGAAGCTGGACGCGGATACCGTCAACTGGTTCAAGGAAAATGGCGGCCTGACCCGCAAGAACGGCGACCACTTCCGCAAGACCCTGCTGTCGCGGGGCGGCACGCTCGATGCGATGCAGATGTACCGTAATTTCAGCGGGCGTGATGCGCAGGTGCAGCCGCTGCTGGAGCGTCGTGGGTTGACCGGGGAGTAATCGTTGATATGCCGGCACGCATGGCCGTGCCGGCAACATTTCGATTGATCCGATGATGTACCGCGTGGGCTCGAGAGCCCACCCTACAAAACCGAAGCCTGCGACGGTTCGGATGTTGTAGGGTGGGCACTCGTGCCCACCGTCTTTTTTCGTGTCCATGAATACCCCACCGCCCACCGAATCCGGTGTATAAACACCTCGATTCCCACAACGAAAAATCCCCTCAAGCGATGAGTGTTCAGTCCCTCCACGGTATTACTTTAGAATCGCTGTTAACCCGCCTGGTCGAGCACTACGGCTGGGACGGACTCGGCCGCCGGATCGATATCAACTGTTTCCAGAAAGATCCGAGCATCAAGTCGAGCCTAAAGTTTTTGCGCCGCACGCCCTGGGCGCGCGAAGAGGTCGAGAAGCTGTATCTCGAGACCCGCTTCCCCAACTAGCGAGAATGCCATGCTGAACGAGAACGATCCGGACCTGAAAACACGCCTGAAGACCCTGCACCGCAGCTTGTCGGAAACCGACGAGGTCGACGAGGAACTGCAGATGCTGCTGCGCCAGCTCGATGGCGACATCAAGCAGGTGCTCGAGCGCCGCGCCGACCAGGACCTCGACGCCAACACCTATGGCCTCGGCTCGCGCACCCAGGAACTGAGCGCCCGCTTCACTGCGCGCCACCCGAAAGTGGCCACCACGCTGAACGAACTCGGCAGCATCCTGTCGAACATGGGCATCTGAAGCGCCGAAAAGAGAGGCTGCTCAGCCACAAGTCATTGAAATGTAAGCAATTTTCCGGGCAGGGAGCAGCCGCAAAAGGGGAATTCCGGTACAATGCCGGCCAATGAACTCCCCAGCCAATCTCTTCGCGAGCGTGCCCAAGCGCTCCAGCCGCGCACCTGCCGCGCCTTTCCTGCCGATGACCCGCGCCGAAATGGACGCGCTCGGCTGGGATTCCTGCGACATCATCCTCGTCACCGGCGACGCCTACATCGACCACCCGAGCTTCGGCATGGCCCTGGTCGGGCGTCTGTTAGAGGCACAAGGCTACAAGGTCGGCATCATCAGCCAGCCCGACTGGACCTCGGTGGACCCGTTTCGCGCGCTGGGCAAGCCCAACCTGTACTGGGGCATCACCGCCGGCAACATGGACTCGATGGTCAACCGGTACACGGCCGACCGCAAGATCCGTTCCGACGACGCCTATACCCCGAACGCCGAGCCCAATAAACGCCCGGACCGCGCCGTCACCGTGTATGCCCAGCGCGTGCGCGAAGCCTATCCCGGCGTGCCGGTCATCGTCGGCTCGATCGAGGCCTCGCTGCGCCGCATCGCCCACTACGATTACTGGTCCGACAAGGTGCGCCGCTCGGTGCTGTTCGAGTCGAAAGCCGACCTGCTGATCTTCGGTAACGCCGAACGCGCCCTGGTCGACGTCACGCGCCGCATTGCCGCGGGCGAGAACATCAAGAACATCCGCGACTTGCGCGGCACCGCCTTCCTGGTGCCGCAGGGCTGGCTGCCGGACGAAGAATGGTCTGTGCACAATTCCACCCGCGTGGATGTGCCGGGCCGCATCGACAAGCAGCCGAACCCGTATGCGATGGCGCTGGAAGACCCGAAAGCCTGCGCGCTGGACAATGCCGCGCCGGAGCCGGAAGTCAAACCGGTCATCATCATGACGCGCGAACAGCGCCAGGCCGCCGCCCGCGAAAAGGCGGCGAAGACCGTGGTGCGCCTGCCGAGCTTTGAAACCGTCAGCGAAGACCCGGTGATGTATGCCCACGCCTCGCGCGTGTTCCACCTGGAATCGAACCCGGGCAATGCCCGCGCGCTGGTGCAGGCCCATGGCGACCGCGACGTCTGGCTGAACCCGCCGCCGCTGCCGCTGGCCATGGACGAGATGGACAACGTCTACGACCTGTCGTACGCCCGCGCGCCGCACCCGAGCTACGGCAAGGCCCATATCCCGGCGTGGGAAATGATCCGCTACTCGGTGAACATCATGCGCGGCTGCTTCGGCGGCTGCACCTTCTGCTCGATTACCGAGCACGAAGGCCGCATCATCCAGAGCCGTTCGGAGCCGTCGATCCTGCGCGAGATCGAGCTGATCCGCGACACGACCAAGAACTTCGCCGGCACCATTACCGACCTTGGCGGCCCGACGGCCAACATGTACCGCCTCGCGTGCAAGGAAAAGAGCATCGAGGAATCCTGCCGCCGCCTTTCCTGCGTGTACCCGACCATCTGCAGCAACCTCGGTACCGACCACAGCAAGCTGATCTCGCTGTACCGCAAGGCGCGCGCGATTCCCGGCGTGAAGAAGATCCTGATCGGCTCGGGCTTGCGTTACGACCTGGCCGTGCGCTCGCCGGAATACGTGAAGGAACTGGTCACCCACCACGTGGGCGGCCTGCTGAAGATCGCACCCGAGCACACCGAGCAGGGCACGCTGTCGAAGATGATGAAGCCGGGCATCGGCGCCTACGACGAGTTCAAGCGCATGTTCGAGAAGTATTCGATCGAGGCCGGCAAGAAGCAGTACCTGATTCCCTACTTTATCGCCGCCCACCCCGGCTCGACCGACGAGGACATGCTGAACCTGGCCCTGTGGCTGAAGAAGAACAACTTCAAGCTGGACCAGGTGCAGACCTTCACGCCGACCCCGATGGCGATGGCGACGACCATGTACCACAGCCGCAAGAATCCGCTGAAAAAGGTGACGGAAGACTCGGAAGTCGTGGAAACCGCGCGCAGCGGCAAGATGCGCAAGGCCCATAAGGCCTTCCTGCGCTGGCACCACCCGGAGAATTGGCCGATCCTGCGCGAGACCCTGGTCAAGATGGGCCGCGGCGATTTGATCGGCAATGGTGAGCGCCACCTGGTGCCGGCCTGGCATCCGTCGGAAGAGGGCGCCGTGCCCGCGGTGCGCGAGACCGGTGCGCGTACGGCACGCCAGCCGGTTGCCCGTACGCCGGCTGCCCGTACGCCGGCCGCCCGTACGCCGCCGGCGCCGGTGGCCAAGCGCGGCAATGGCATGCCGGCTCCGCATGTGGTGAATGCCCAGGCCGCGGCAAAGCGCCAGCCCGAGCGTGCCGGTGCCGGCGGACGCGCCGCTGCTGCCGCGCCGGAAAAGACGCGGCCGTCGATCCTGTCGACCATCAAGACCAAGCCGAAGGCGCCGCGCAAGTAAGCGTATTGTCGGTTCCGATCAAGGCCAGCCGCGCAGGGATGCGTGGCTGGCCTTTTCATTCCTGTTGTGTATGCACGACATTGCATCAGTCCTTGTCATGCGGCACTTGCCCCGCGCGACGCGAGACTGGTATCTAAATCGCCCAATCGTGCGAACAGCAAGGGCAAAAGACGGTAATATGATTCCTTTGGGAAATAGTTGTTAGCATTTTTATAGCGTTGCGCAGACAAATTTGATGTTTTCGTCATGCTGATGCTCCCGCAAGGAATGCAGTGATCGATATCCATACCTATATGCTGGCACTCGGCATCGGCAACATTTCGTTTGCCGTGCTGATGGTTGCGTACATCCGCGACACCGAACCCAGCCCCGGCTTGCGTTTCTGGACCTGTGCGCGCCTGGTGACCGGCGCCACCCAGCTGCTGGCCTTTGCCCGTCCGCAGTTGGGGCTGCCAGTGCTGGCGCTGGTCGAAGCGCTGGGCTGGTTCATCGGCTGGGCGCTGGAAGTGGCCGCGTTCTGCACCTTCTTCGAAGTGCGCAACTGGAAACGCTATGCCATTCCGATCGCCGGCCTGGCGCTGCTGGCGGCCGCCTGCATCGTGCCGCTGGAAATGACCAGTTATGGCGAACTCGTGGGGCTGGTGGCCTGCGTGTTCGCCCTGTCAACGATCTCGGCTGCCTTTGTGCTGCTCAGTCCACGGTTGAAGAATCCTACGCTGCTGCAGCGGATCATTGGCGTGAACAACGGCGTGTTCGGGGCGGCGATCGCGAGCTGGGCGGTCGGCGCCTTCCTGCGTGGGGAGCTGAACATGACCGAAGCCGATGGCCACCAAATGGCGGGCTATATCTCCGGCTACATGCTGATGATCGTGAACGGCTTCGGCTTCCTTTTGATGTCGAAGCAGCGCAACGATGCCGTCTTGAAGCGCCTGGCGACCCTCGACGACCTCACCGGCCTGCTGAACCGGCGCGCCTTCCTGGCCCGTGCCAACGAGGCGCGGCTGCTGGCGCTGCGGCTGCGCAAGCCGATCACGCTGCTGATGATCGACATCGACCACTTCAAACGCCTCAACGACCGCTTTGGCCATGCCAGTGGCGACGAGGCGCTGGTGCTGTTTGCCCGCGCCGCCGGCGGCTCCCTGCGCGAGCACGACATCCTGGGCCGCATGGGCGGCGAGGAATTCGCGCTGGCGATGCCGGGCACCGACCTGGAAGGCGCCCTGCAGGCCGCCGAACGCCTGCGCCAGGCCACCATGGCGATCTGCCTGCCCAGCTGCGGCAACAGTTATGAGATGACGGTGAGTATCGGCGTGGTCGTGATCGAGGCCAACGAGGAGTTGCCGGCCGCGCTCGCGCGCGCGGACCGCGCCTTGTACCAGGCCAAGCGCAATGGGCGCAATCGGGTGGAGTTGGGGGAGGCGGTGCGCCGGATGGCGTGAATAAGCCATTCAGGCGGGATTGATCGATAAGGCGACCGTACGGTGGGCACCCCGTGCCCACGCGGAAGCATGCACCGTGGCCGCTCTCTTTGACGCGGATCACATGATCATTGGCCAACGTTCGCCCGAGCGTTCCGTTAGCGCGTCGTTCCGCGTGGGCACGGGTGCCCACCGTACGGTCTCAGCCGCAGGCCATTGAAAGCGCTGCTTATATGGAGCCGTAAACGAAAGAAGGGTCCGACGAATCGGACCCTTCTTTCTTGATGCTGGCGGAGCGGACGGGGCTCGCCCACGTTCCGCGGGCCGCGGATTCCCTTGCAGGGGAATCCCTTCGAGCCCCAATACGTAATTCCTCCCATTGGTCGGAATTACTCCCCGCAGGGGGAGAACTCCTGTGCGGAAAAAGAAAAAGGTCCGACGAATCGGACCTTTTTCTTTGATGCTGGCGGAGCGGACGGGGCTCGAACCCGCGACCCCCGGCGTGACAGGCCGGTATTCTAACCAACTGAACTACCGCTCCGTTTTAACTGATCGGTTCTTCGTTTTCTGAAACTGAACTTGGTGGGCGCTGAGAGGCTCGAACTCCCGACCTAATCCTTGTAAGGGATCCGCTCTACCAACTGAGCTAAGCGCCCCGCTCACTTTATTCGTTTCGTCTAACGCTTGTCATTGCGTCTGAAGAGGCCCGAATCATAGCTAAGCCCTAGCGATTGCGCAAGGGTTTTTCTGAAAAATATGCAAAAAGCGTTTTTTCGCGTGAGCTGAGCCGTTGCCTTGGTTTTATGTCAATATCGTTCCATCCCACCCCAGGAGAACCGTTTGGAAGCGTTCGATCCCCGCCAGTTCCTGAGCCATCTGTTCCAATCGGCCCTCGCCGCCGTCGACCCCGCCAAGCTGATCGCGCAGCACCTGCCGCCGCCGCCGCGCGGACGCACGATCGTGATCGGCGCCGGCAAGGCAGCCGCGCGCATGGCGGAAGCGGTCGAAGCGCACTGGCAGGGCGAACTGAGCGGCCTGGTGGTCACGCGCTATGCCCATGGCGCACCGACCAGCCGCATCGAGGTGGTCGAGGCCGGCCACCCGGTGCCGGACGAAGCCGGCGTGCGCGCCGCCACCCGCATGCTGGAACTGGTGCAGGGGCTTACCGAGGACGACCTGGTGCTGTGCCTGATGTCCGGTGGCGGCTCGGCCTTGCTGTCGCTGCCGGCGCCCGGCATCACGGCGGAGGAGAAGCGCGACATCAACCGCCAGCTGCTGCGCAGCGGCGCGCCGATCGGCGAGATGAACTGCGTGCGGCGCCACCTGTCGGCGGTGAAGGGCGGGCGCCTGGCGCTGGCGTGTTACCCGGCGCGCGTGCTGACGCTGGTGGTGTCCGACGTGCCGGGCGACGATCCGGCCGTGGTCGCCTCCGGCCCCACCGTGCCCGACGGCAGCAGCGGCGCCGATGCCCTCGCTATCCTCCAGCAGTACGGCATTGCCGTGTCGGAAGCGGCGCGCGCCGTGCTGGCCGACCCGGCCCTGGCCGCGCCACGTCCGGACGACCCGCGCCTGGCGCGCAACAAGACGGTCGTCATCGCCACCGCCCAGGCGGCACTCGATGCGGCAGCCGAGGCAGCCCGCGCAGCCGGATTCACGCCCTTGATCCTGTCGAACAGCATCGAGGGTGAGGCGCGCGAGGTGGCAATCGTCCATGCGGCAATTGCACGCCAGGTGATCGAGCACGGCCAGCCCCTGCAGCGGCCCTGCGTGATCCTGTCCGGCGGCGAAACCTCGGTCACGGTGCGCGGGAAGGGCAGGGGCGGGCGGAATGCCGAATTCCTGCTGGCGCTGGCGCTTGCCCTGCGCGGTTTGGAAGGCGTGCACGCGATCGCCTGCGACACCGACGGCATCGACGGCACCGAAGACAATGCCGGCGCACTGCTGCGCCCCGACACGCTGGCGCGCGCGGCGGCAGGCGGGCTCGATGCCGCCGCCATGCTGCGCGATAACGATGGCTACAGTTTGTTCGCCGCACTGGGCGACCTGGTCGTCACGGGGCCGACCCGCACCAACGTCAACGATTTCCGCGCCATCATTATTGCATCGTCCTAGCACATTTGTTGTTATTTGACATCTGCATATGAATATTCACTTGATATTCAAAATCGTATAGCGAACAATCACGCCTTTGTTGGACGGCAACCTTGAGACATCAACAAGATGCAGGTGCCGCGGCGGGCAAACCGCCTTGCTGCTTCACGACGAGCGGCGCATGGAGGAAAGAGTGGACATCGCGGTTTCACTACTCACGAAAGAACAATCATGATCAAGATGTCCAAGATGCATCGCCGCGTGGTGCAGGCACATGCCGCCATGCTGGCGCTGGCCGCCCTGCCGGCCCTGGCCCAGACCGACGCCGCAACGCCGGCCCCGGCTGCACAGACTGCGCCTGCACAGGCCGCACCCGTAGCCGAGCTGCAGACCGTCACCGTGACGGCCCAGCGCCGCAGCGAGAACATCCGCGACGTGCCGCTGGCCGTGAGCGCCCTGCGCGGCGAAAAGCTCGACGTGCTGAACTCGGGCGGCCAGGACATTCGCCTGCTGGCCGGCAAACTGCCGAGCCTGAACGTGGAATCGTCGAACGGCCGTACCTTCCCGCGCTTCTACATCCGCGGCTACGGCAACACCGACTTCAACATCTTCGCCTCGCAGCCGGTCTCGCTGATCTATGACGACGTGGTGCAGGAAAACCCGATCCTGAAAGGCTTCCCGATCTTCGACGTGGCCAACGTCGAGGTGCTGCGCGGCCCGCAGGGCACCCTGTTCGGCCGCAATACTCCGGCCGGCGTCGTGAAGTTCGAATCCGAGAAGCCGCGCCTGGGCAAGACCGAGGGTTACTACAACGCCTCGATCGCCACCCATAAAACCGTGAACGTCGAAGGCGCCGTCAACGTGCCGCTGTCGGACACCGTCGCCATGCGCGTGTCGACCCTGCGCCAGCACCGCGACGACTACGTCAAGAACTACGGCGACCTGGCCCAGACCCAGTATCGCGGCAAGCTCGACGGCTACAACGAACACGCCGAGCGCGTGCAGTTCCTGTACCAGCCGGACGCGGACTTTAACGCCCTGGTCAACATCCACCAGCGCAGCACCACCGGCAGCGCCCGCCTGTTCCGCGCCAACCTGATCCGCCAGGGCAGCAACGACATCGCCGACGGCCTGGACCTGGACCGCATCGTCACCAACGCGTTGAACGACCAGCGCCTGGGCACGCGCGGCGCCAACGTGCGCATGAGCTGGAACCTGGGCGACTACCGCCTGCATTCGGTTACCGGCTACGAGACCGTGGGCGAGTACTTCAGCCGTGGCGACATCGACGGCGGGATCCCGGCCGGCCCGGGCCGCGTTCCGTTCCAGGTCGAAACCGCGAGTAACCTCGACCGCCTGGAGCAGTACAGCCAGGAATTCCGCATCGAATCGCAGTACGCGGCGCCGCTGAACTGGCAGGCCGGCGTCTACTGGTTCGAGGAAAGCGCCACCGGCGGCAGCGACGGCTTCAACAGCGCCACCGGCGCGCGCATTTCCAGCTTGGCCAGTCGCCAGGAAAACGAAGCCTGGGCCGTGTTCGGTTCGGCCACCTACCAGGTGTCCCCAGTCTTCGACCTGCGCGCCGGCCTGCGCTACACCAAGGACGAGAAGGACTTCGCCACCGTGCGCGCCGTGAACTCGCCGCAAGTGGGCGCCACCTCGGTCAGCACCAGCAAGGGCAAGATCAGCTGGGACCTGAGCGGCACCTACAAGCTCACGCCCGACGTCAACGTGTACGGCCGCGTGGCCACCGGCTTCCGCGCCCCGAGTATCGCCGCCGCCTCGGCGTCGGTGCCGATCACCGTGGCCGATGCCGAAACCATCACCTCGGTCGAAGCCGGCGTGAAGGCCGATCTGTTCGACCGCCGCGGCCGCGTCGCCTTCTCGGTCTACGACTACACCGTCAAGGACCAGCAATTGACCGCCGTCGGCGGCGCCTCGAACGCCAACCAGCTGCTGAATGCCGACAAGACCAAGGGCCGTGGTGTCGAGCTCGACGTTGAAGCGGCGATCAGCCCGTCGCTGCGCCTGACCGCCAGCACCAGCTACAACTTCACGGAAATCCGTGACGCCGCCCTGGTCGTGGCCAGCTGCAGCGCCGCCTGCACGGTGCGCGATCCGCTCGCCGCCGCCGGCCGCGTTTTCGTCGACGGCAACATGCTGCCGCAGGCGCCGCGCTGGATCGTGAACGCCACCGCGCGCTACAGCGTGCCGGTCGCCGACGGCGAATTCTTCGTGTTCACCGACTGGTCGTACCGCAGCAAGGTCAACTTCTTCCTGTACGAAGCCGCCGAGTTCACCGGCAAGCCGCTGACCGAAGGCGGCCTGCGCCTGGGTTATACCTGGGCCAACGGCAAGTACGAAGCCGCCGTGTTCGGCCGCAACATCCTCGACGAACGCCGCATTACCGGCGCCATCGACTTCAACAACCTGACCGGTTTCACCAACGAACCGCGCACCTGGGGTGTGCAATTCAAGGGTAACTTCTAATTACAGGAACCTGACACAGCACAAGGCCGCGAGCGATCGCGGCCTTTTTTTATGCATGTTGGGAGAGGAAATATCTTGTCTTATGCGCAAGGTAATTGATGTTGTCACTTAATAATGAAAATGGGCCATATGTTATTTGACGTACATACGAATGTGGCAAATATTCCATGTTTTTGTTAAGTCAAGCACAGAAAACGTTGTGAAAGTGCCTCACACGATTGGAAATTCCCCTCATGCATATTTACTCGAGAGTAGTCTTTCCAAGCCGCCAGCAGAGGGCAACTCCGGTAGAAGATGACCGGAGATACATAAACAAGGCATCTCGCCTTGACGGAAAACTACACAAAAGGACGAACCATGAAGTCGATGCAATCGCTTTATCCGAGCCTGTTGAAAGTCACCGCTGCACTGGCCGTCGTCGTGGGCCCGCTCCACGCCTCGGCCGCTGTTCCCGACGCCGTTCCCGGCGCCGCCACGGAGCAGCAATACATCCTCCATACCGACCGCATGATCGTGAAGTACAAGGATGCGAAAGTCGTGAACGGCCGCGCCATGGTGCCGGCCGTGACGGCGGCGCGCCAGTCGGTTGCCGACCGCGCCGGCCAGGACTACGGCGTCAAGCTGCAGGCCCTGCACGGCATCGCCACCGGCGCCAACGTCATGAAGCTGAGCCGCAAGATGGCGCTGACCGAAGCGCGCGCGCTGGCCAAGGAAATGATGGCGCGCGATCCGCAGATCGAGTACGCGGAACCGGACCGCATCATGACCAAGATGATGACGCCGAACGACCCGCGCTACAGCGAGCAGTGGCACTACTTCGACGCGACCGGCGGCCTGCGCCTGCCGGCCGCCTGGGATAACTCGACCGGCGCCGGTATCCGCGTGGCCGTCATCGACACCGGCTACCGTCCGCACGTCGACCTCTCCGGCCAGTTCCTGGCAGGCTACGACTTCATCTCCGACACCGCCGTCTCGAACGACGGCAACGGCCGCGACAGCGACGCTTCCGACCCGGGCGACGCCGTCACCGCCGGCGCCTGCTACGCCGGTTCGCCGGCATCGAGCTCGAGCTGGCACGGCACCCACGTGGCCGGCACCATTGCCGCCGCCACCAACAACGGCGTCGGCGTGGCCGGCGTCGCCTTTGGCGCGAAAATCGTGCCGGTGCGCGTGCTCGGCAAATGCGGCGGCTACACCTCGGACATCGCCGACGCCATCGTCTGGTCCTCGGGCGGCAGCGTCAGCGGCGTGCCGAACATCGCGGCCCGCGCCCACGTGATCAACATGTCGCTCGGCGGCGGCGGCGCCTGCGACACCACCACCCAGAACGCGATCAACAGCGCCCGCTCGCGCGGCACCGTCGTGATCGTTGCTGCCGGCAACGAGAACCAGAACGCCTCGAACGCCAGCCCGGCCAACTGCTCGGGCGTGGTGACCGTGGCCGCGACCACCAAGGCCGGCGGCCGCGCTTCCTACTCGAACTACGGCACAGTGGTCGACGTGGCGGCACCTGGCGGCGGCACCGGCGGCGGCGTGCTGTCGACGCTCAACAGCGGCACCAACGGTCCTGGCGCCGACACCTACGCCTCCTACCAGGGCACCTCGATGGCCACCCCGCACGTGGCCGGCGTGGCTGCCCTGATGCTGGCGAAAAACGGCGCGCTGACGCCGGACCAGATCGAGTCGAAGCTGAAGAGCACGGCGCGCGCCTTCCCGGCCACCTGCTCGGGTTGCGGCACGGGTATCGTCGACGCGGCAGCGGCCGTGGCTTCGGCTACCTCCGGCGGCGGCACCACGCCGACCGGCCCGACGATCGCCGAAAGCGAATCGAACAACACGATCGCCACCGCCGACGTCGTCAGCACCGCCAACACGACCGTGACCGGCAACATGGGTTCCAGCACCGACAGCGACTACTTCGTGGTCCAGCTGCCGGCCGGTAAAACCCTCACCGCGACCATGACGCCGGGTTCGTCGACCGCCGACTACGACGTGTACATCTACAACAGCTCCGGCACCCAGCTGGCGCTGAGCGAAAACGGCGCCGGCGCGACCGACACCGCTTCGGTGGCCAACACCACCAGCGCCACCGCCGCACGGTATGTGCGCGTCAAGTACTACAGCGGCGGTACGGGTGCGACCAACGGCAAGTACACGCTGAAGTTGGGTTGGTAAGTTTCCGTAAAACAGTCGAGTACCAAGGGTGAAAGACGCGCGGCTTGCCGCGCGTCTTTTTTATTGGGATGTACCACGTACGTTTCGGTGACATGCGGCCGCAACCGTACGGTGGGGGCCTCTCGACCGAAGTGCCCACGCGGAACGATGCGTCATCGGCGGCTGGCGTGATAGTGGTAGCGGTGGCATGTTGATGAGTATCCAAAAGAGAGGTGTTAGCGGCTGCTCTCTTGGAGACGTCAACGATCTTCATGGTTTGGGGCGAGCACTGCAGCCAACACGGTGCCACATTCCGCGTGGGCACGGGGTGCCCACCGTACGGTCGATGTCTGTGGCCCCCGCATCGAATCCCATCCACGAAACACCTTCGGACCTTGCACCAATCCCGAATTGACGAGATACTGTATGGAATGACAGTAGTCGGCCTCCGCCGCCGCCCGAGTGAACGCCCCCGCACGTAAAATCATCCATTGCGACTGCGACTGCTTCTACGCGTCGGTCGAGATGCGCGACGATCCGTCCTTGCGCGGCCGGCCGCTGGCCGTCGGTGGGCGCCAGGATCAACGCGGCGTGGTGGCGACCTGCAATTACGAGGCGCGGCGCTACGGCATCCACTCGGCCATGGCCACGGCCCAGGCCGTCAAGCTGTGCCCGGACTTGCTGATCATTCCGCCTGCGATGGAAAAGTACCGCATCGCCTCCAGGCAGATCATGGACATCTACCGCGACTACACGGACCTCGTCGAACCGCTGTCGCTGGACGAAGCCTACCTGGACGTGACCAACTCGCCGCACTGCAAGAACAGCGCGACCCTGATCGCCCAGGAAATCCGGCGCCGTATTTTCGAGACCGTTGGCATCACCGCCTCGGCCGGGGTGGCGCCGAACAAGTTTGTGGCGAAGATCGCCAGTGACTGGAACAAGCCCGACGGCCTGTTCCTGGTGCGCCCGGACGAGGTGGATGCCTTTGTCGCCGCGCTGCCGGTGAAGAAATTGCACGGCGTTGGCAAGGTCACCGCTGCCAAGATGAACAACTTGGGCCTGCAGACCTGCGCCGATTTGCGCACCTGGAGCCTGCAAAAGCTGCAGGAGCACTTCGGCAGCTTCGGTGCGCGCCTGCACGATTTGTGCCGCGGCATCGATTACCGCGAAGTGAGCCCCGAGCGCGAGCGCAAGTCGATCAGCACCGAGGAAACCTACACGCCCGATATCCCGGATTTGGCGGGCTGCCTGGCGTTGTTGCCCGACCTGCACGAACACCTGCTGGGCCGCATCAAGCGCAACGCTGCCGAAAAATTCATCAACAAGCTGTTCGTGAAGATCAAGTTTTCGGACTTCCAGCAGACCACGGTGG
The DNA here is from genome assembly GCF_057801335.1 of Massilia sp. BAP21. Taxonomy (NCBI): domain Bacteria; kingdom Pseudomonadati; phylum Pseudomonadota; class Betaproteobacteria; order Burkholderiales; family Oxalobacteraceae; genus Massilia; species Massilia sp. BAP21. Next base: position 1,787,461 of record NZ_CM173596.1, on the reverse strand, counting down.
AGTGTGTCGGTTACACGCCACACCTGCCGACCTTTGCCCGGCTGATGGAAATCGGCTGGGCCCGCGCCAGCCGCCCGGTGCGCCTGCTGGGCGTGGGTGTACGCCTTGGCGAAACAGAAAATGTCGAGCAGCTCAGCCTGTTTGACGAACACGCAACACATTGAAAAACCCTCTGTTGCCAGCCGAAAATAGGCCAGCTTCAGCGTGTAGAATGTCGTTCCCCTGAAATACTGAGACAACAGAAAGCAACTATGTGGTTCAAGAATCTTCAGATTTACCGCCTGCCCACCAACTGGGATTTCGCGCCTGAAAAAATGGAAGAGGCGCTGCAGTCGCAGGCCTTTACGCCGGCCAGCAGCAATGAATTGCTGCGCCAGGGCTGGGATGCACCGCGCCCGAACGGCAAGCTGGTCCACGTGGTCAACAAGCAGATGCTGATGATGCTGGGCACGGAAAAGAAACTGCTGCCGAGCTCGGTCATCAACCAGGTGGCCAAGGCCAAGGCGGCCGAACTGGAAGAGCAGCAAGGTTTCCCGCCTGGTAAAAAGGCGATGAAGGAACTGAAGGAGCGTGTCGCCGACGAACTGCTGCCGCGCGCCTTTACCATCCGCAGCAACACCTGGACCTGGATCGACCCGGTCAACGGCTGGCTCGTGATCGATGCCGCCAGCCCGGCCAAGGCCGACGAAGTCATCAAGCTGCTGCTGAAAGCCGTCGACCGCATGCCGCTGGAGTCCTTGCGCGTGCAGCGCTCGCCGGTGGCCGTGATGACCGGCTGGCTCGAGTCCGACGAAGCGCCGTACAACTTCACGATCGACCAGGACACCGAACTGCGCGCCACCGGCGAAAGCCGCGCCGCCGTGCGTTATGTGAAGCACTCGCTGGACCCGGAAGACATCCGCCGCCATATCGCTTCGGGCAAGCAATGCACCCGTTTGGCCATGACCTGGAACAGCCGCGTCTCGTTCGTGCTGACCGAAACCCTGGCGATCAAGGGCGTCAAGCCGCTGGACGTGATCAAGGAAGGCGAAACCGTGACCTACAGCGACGACGAGCGTTTCGACAACGACATCGTGCTGATGACAGGTGAGCTGTCGAAGATGCTGGCCGACGTGGTGGAAGCACTGGGCGGCGAAGCCAAGGCCTGATTCGGACGCCGGCGTCTCAATGCGCCTCTGCGACAAGCCCGGTAGCGAGCAGCTGCCGGGCTTTTTTGTGTGCGCCCAGCATGGGCGCACTCTTGCGGGTGTAAGTCCCGCCGCAAGCTGACCACAGCGAGCGAAGCGAAGCACAACTGCATGAGGGTGACCGAGTGTGGGGAGGAAGTGTGGAGCGAAACTGCGAGCCGATGAACAAGAATCGGATATAAGGCGCTGCCGAGCAGGACGAGCGGGCATGAGACCGCGAAGTTCTTGTGGTCAAGGCGAAGCGGCGTAAATCCGGCGGTTGTGCAGTGAAGGAGTGCGTTCTTACCTGGGGAGATCTCGCCTTGTGCCTGAAAGGGCGACGAGAAAAAAAAATCGGAGCGAGAAGTCAGCAGAGGCCGTAGTAGCTGAGTTTTTTTTTAGCGAAGGGCTGAACGAGTAGGAGTGTCGAACAACTTGTCGATGAATCGTGTAAGGCATCAGATGCCCGCAACAGCGGGGCGGGTCGCGGCAAGGCGGGGTGAAGCCTCATCCCAAGCGATCAGCGATGAAACAAGGTTCCCGCGACAAGACTTGGCAGGCACAGGGCGAGACTTGCTTGCGCAAGCGCTCGCGAGGGAGAACATGCAACGCGCGTGGAAACGCGTGAAGGCGAACAAGGGAGCCGCAGGCGTCGATGGTCTGGACATTGCCCAGACCGGACAGCACCTGAAGCACGCTTGGCCTTTCATCAGGCAGCAACTGATGAATGGCACGTACCGGCCCATGCCGGTACGGCGCGTCGGCATTCCGAAGCCGGATGGAAGCGAGCGTGAGCTGGGAATACCCACCGTGACCGACCGTCTGATTCAGCAGGCACTATTGCAGGTGCTGCAGCCGCTGATCGATCCCACTTTTAGTGAGCACAGCCACGGGTTCCGGCCCGGCCGGCGTGCGCGTGATGCCGTGCTTGCAGCACAGCAGTACGTGCAGGAGGGCTACCGCACCGTGGTCGATGTCGACCTGTCGAGGTTCTTTGACCGGGTCAACCACGACATCCTGATCGACCGTCTAAAGAAACGCGTGAACGACGCTGGAGTCATCCGGCTGGTACGCGCCTACCTGAACGCGGGCATCATGGATGGTGGTGTGGTGGTCGAGCGGGGAGAAGGAACGCCGCAAGGCGGACCGCTCTCGCCGCTGTTGGCCAATGTGCTTCTTGACGAGGTGGATCGGATGCTGGAACGACAGGGCCACCGCTTTGCCCGCTACGCCGATGACTGCAACGTGTACGTGCACAGTCAGAAGGCAGGCGAGCGGGTGATGGCTCTACTCAAGCGTCGATACGACAAGCTGCACTTGAAGATCAATGCATCGAAAAGCGCAGTAAGCCGAGCGTTTGGCCGCAAATTTCTGGGCTACGAATTATGGGTGGCCCCGAGAGGCGAGGTCAAACGCGCGGTGTCGAAGAAAGCGCTGGAAGCGTTCCGGCAAAAGATCAGGCAACTCACTCGCCGATCTGGCGGGCGCAGCATCGGCGAGGTGATTGAAGGCCTGCGTTCTTATGTACTGGGATGGAAAGGCTATTTCGGCTTGGCGCAAACCCCGGGTGTCCTGAATAGACTGGACGAATGGATGCGCCGCCGGATGCGCGCAATCCACCTCAAGCACTGGAGGCATGGACCAAGAATTTGTCGTGAGCTGCTGAAACTGGGGGCGACGCGTAACGTTGCGCTACAGGTGGCATGTAATAGCTGCCGATGGTGGCATAACAGCAGGCTTGGCCTCAATAAAGTGCTGACGATTGCCTACTTCGACCGTCTCGACATGCCTCGCTTCACTTAACCTCAACTACTCGAACCGCCCGGTGCGGACCCGCATGCCGGGTGGTGTGGGAGGGGCCGGTCAGCATGCTGACTGCCCCTATCCCGATTTCTTTTTACAAATATTTACAGATATTATTTCAATAATAAAATTATTATTGGGATGATCTGATGAAAAAAGAGACAGCACGCGCATGGTGCGCCCGTGCAGGCGCGGCCTTGCTGCTGCTTGGCCTGCTTGCCGGCTGCGGCGGCGGTGGCGGCGGTGGCGACACGCCGGTCGCCGTGACGCCGCCGGTTGCCAACAAGGCGCCGGTGCCGGCCATTGCCATGTCCGGGACGGTCGGCGCCGGTGCGGGCAGCGCCGACATTTCCACCTTCACCAACAGCAGCGTCACGCTCGACGCCGGCGCCAGCACCGACCCCGATGGGGATAAGCTGAGCTATGCCTGGACCCTGGTGTCGAAACCGGCAGGCAGTACACTCGTGCTGCCGGGCACGGCCGCCCAGGCTGCCTTCAAGGCCGACATCGCCGGCACCTACGTGGCCAGCGTGCGCGTGACCGACAGCCGCGGCGCCTACGCCGACAAGCAGGTAACGATCCTGGCGAACACGAATGCGCCGGTCACGACCCTGTCGATGAGCGTGAGCTACAGCGCCGTGCCGACCACCCTGGCGACGAAAAGCGTTACCCTCGGCGCCGTCATCCTGGTCGACGCCAGCGCCAGCCAGGACGCCGACGGCGATCCCGTCACTACCACCTTCGACCTCATCGAACGCCCGGCCGCCAGCCGCGCCAGCCTGACCATCGTCGGCAAGACCGCGCGCTTCGTGGCCGACGCGGTCGGCGCCTACAAGATCCGTGCGCGCGCCGCCGATCCTTCCGGCGCCTACAGCGAAACGGTCTATCCGATCGAGGCATTGGGTGATGCTCCGCAGACTGTGATTACCAGCACTGTGACGAACGTCACCGGCGATTCGGGCCAGAACACCGTGCAGGCTTCGATCGGTTACCTGGTTGCGCTCAGCGGCGAAGGCAGCCGCGATCCCGATGGCGGCGCCTTGACCCATGCCTGGAGCCTGGTGTCGCGTCCGGCAGGCAGCACGGCTGCGCTGAGTGTAGTGAATGGCGCCTTCAGCCAGTTCACGCCCGACCTGATGGGTGATTATGTCGTGCGCCTGGTCGCGACCAATCCGAGCGGCGCATCGAGCAGCTACCAGACCACGGTATCGGTACGCAACCGTCCGCCGCAAGCCGTGATCGGCAGCAATGCCACGCCGCAGGCGCTGCCGACCGGCCCGGCCGTGCGCCTGCCGGTCGGTACCACGTTGACCCTGCGCGGCACGTCCAGCACCGATGCCGATGGCGACACGCTGACCTATGCCTGGAGCTTCGCCGACAAGCCGGCCAACAGCACGGCGACCCTGTCGTCGAACAGCGGCGCCACCGTGCAGCTGACCACCGACGTGGAGGGCAGCTACCAGGTGCGCCTGCGCGTGACCGACACGGCCGGCGCCTGGTCCGAAAGGCTGTTGAGCATCAACAGCGGAAATACCGCACCGACCGCGGTGATCGACAAGAGCCGGCTGTCGGTGTTGGCCGGCAACGCCATCGGCGCCTCGGCCTCGTTCAGCTACGACGACGATGGCGATGCGCTCAGCTACAGCTGGGCGATCGACGCGCGTCCGGCCGGTTCGGTTGCCACGATTGCGGCGCCGAATGCGGTGCAGCTGGCGTTCACGCCGGACACGGCCGGCACCTATGTCGCGTCGCTGACCGTCAGCGACGGCAAGAATGCCAGTGTGACCTATATGACGATCAAGGCCTTGTCCAGCGTAACCAGCAACGTGCCGCTGTCTTTCGCACCCTTGCAAATGCGCTATAGCCGCGGCCTCGACCAGTTCGTCGCGATTGCCACCAATCCGAATGCGCTGTACATCGTCGATCCATTCAACGGCGCCACGCGTACGGTGCCGCTGCCGCTGGGCGTGAAATCGTTCAACCTGAGCGCCGACGGCAAGCTGGCGGCAGTGCTGCACGAAGGCATCGTCAGCCTGGTCGATATCGCCTCGGCCACGCTGGTCCGTTCTTCGTTGACCGGCGGGTCGCAAACCGATGCTTTCCCGACCAATGCCGGCTTGATCTACCTGGTAGGACAATCGGGTGGCCAATGGGTCGATCGTTCGGTCTGGATCCTGAATGGCCGTACCGGTGCCGATTTGAGTAATGCCAGTGGGTATTACGGCGGTTCCTACTACGGCACCATGCGCGGCGTGTTCGCGGCCAGCAAGAACAAGGGTTTCGTCATGTCGAATGGCCTGTCGCCATCCGACATCAGTTATTTCGACGTCGATCCGGCCTCCGGCGCCCTGGTGCGCACCGGCGATTCGCCGTATCACGGTGACTATGCGATGAATCTGCCGTTCTACCTGAGCGGGAACGAAGACCTGCTGTTCACGTCGAGCGGCACCTTCTTCCGCACCGACACGCTGCAGTATGCCGGGCGCCTGTCGATGAACGGTCCCTTGCTGTCGATGAGTCATTCGGCGGCGGCGGACGAAGCGCTTGTCCTGTCGAACAGCTATTCGCCACAGGGCAGCTATTCGTTTAACGGCACCGTGACCTACCAGGCAAGCTACCAGCGCTTCATGGGCGCCCTGTTCCTGCCCGATACGAGCATCGCGCTGCCGCTGGTAAACGGCCAGCAGAGTTATGGCATCAATATCTTCCACAGCGCCAACGACAACCACGTCACCCTGGTGCAGACCGGTAGCGACCAGCAGAACGCCTCGGGCATTCGCTACTATCTGGTAACGCGCTGAGCTTGCCAGCCATCCACATGATGGCCGCATGAAAAACGGCCCGGGAAACCGGGCCGTTTTGTTTTAGTAGAGACGCTTACTTGGCCGCCACTTCCTCGCTGGTCGCCGGCTCCTCGGCCTTGCCGTCGGTATAGGTCGCACCCTGGCGGTTCTCGTGCGGCGCCGGCTTGCCCGGCAGCGGCGGCAGGGCCTTGGCCTTTTCCAGGTCGATGCCGGCAATCTCCGCCACACGGCGCCCGTAATCCTCGTCGCAATGCCACAGGTGCCACACCATGCGCAGCTGGATCACTTCCGGACACTGCTTCAAGTCGCCGCCGACGTTGTTGACCAGGTCGTCGCGCTCCCAGTCCTCGAAGGTGCGGTAGCGGTCGCCGGCCTGCTTGTAGTCGGCCGCGGTCGAGGTGGTCTGGTAACGGCCGAGGTGGCCCTCCACATATTGGTGGTAGTCGCGCTGCGGTTGCGGTGCTTCCTGCAGCCCGCCCATCAGGCTCGGCTCGTAGTTGATGTGCTTGCTCTCGCCGCCATCGTCGACGTAATACGCCATCTGGCCGTCGCGCTGGTTGGTCTTGGCGCGCGCCCGTTCCTGCGGTGCGTTGATCGGCAATTGCAGGTAGTTGGGACCGACGCGGTAGCGCTGGGTGTCCGAGTAGGACAGGGTGCGGCCCTGCAGCATCTTGTCGTCGGAAAAATCGATGCCGTCGACCAGCACGCCGGTACCGAAGGCCGATTGCTCGGTTTCCGCGAAGACGTTGTCCGGGTTTTTATCAAGCACCATGCGGCCCGCCGGCAGCAGTGGGAACTGGTCTTCCGGCCAGCGCTTGGTATCGTCCAGCGGATCGAAGTCGAGCTCGGGATGCTCGCCGTCGGCCATGATCTGGATACAGAATTCCCATTCCGGATAGTCGCCCCGTTCGATTGCCTGGTAGAGGTCGCGCGTGGCGTGGCTGGTGTCGTGGGCCTGGATCTCGGCCGCCTGTTGCGTGGTGAGATTGCGCACGCCCTGGCGCGGTTGCCAGTGGAAGCGCACCAGGTGGGCCACGCCTTCGTCGTTCACCAGCTTATAGGTGTTGACGCCGGAACCTTCCATCTCGCGGTAGTTGGCAGGGATGCCCCATGGGCTCTTGACCCAGGTAACCATGTGCAGCGATTCCGGGTGGTTCGCAATGAAATCGTAGAAGCGCCATGGTTCCTGCTGGTTGGTCACCGGGTCCGGCTTGAAGGCGTGGATCATGTCCGGGAACTTGATTGCGTCGCGGATGAAGAAGACCTTCAGGTTGTTGCCGACCAGGTCCCAGTTGCCTTCGACGGTTTTCAGTTTCACCGCAAAGCCGCGCGGGTCGCGTGCCGTTTCCGGCGACTCCTTGCCGCCGATCACGGTCGAGAAGCGGACAAAAGTTGGCGTCTGGACGCCGACTTCGGTGAGTACCTTGGCGCGCGTGTACTTGGAGGCGGGTTCGTCGCCGATCTTGCCATAGGCCTCGAAATAGCCGTGGGCGCCGGTGCCGCGCGCATGGACCACGCGTTCGGGGATGCGTTCGCGGTCGAAGTGGGTGATCTTTTCGATAAACTGGTAGTTCTCGAGCGTAGCCGGGCCGTGCTCACCGACGGAGCGCAGCGACTGGTTGTCGCGCACGGGATGGCCCTGGCGCGTGGTCAGGATGGGACGGTCTGACATGGGAAACTCTCCTCTCTGGACACATTGAGAGAAAAGTATAGGAAGTTCCTCCAGGGGGCAGCGCCCGGCTGCCCTGCGGAAAAACGCAGCCTCTTACAGCGGCTGGAAAACGCCGGCGGCGCGGTTTTTCGTCACGTTGTCCCAGGCAAACACCTGGCCATTCATCGCCACGTAGACGCCGGCCGGCAGGGTTTGCGCCGCGGCGCAGGCAAAGCCGAGGTTGAAGAGGGCGTCGGAGTTGGCGATTTCGTAGGGGATCATGGCGCCGGTCAGCACGATGGTCTTGCCGAGGGGGGCAGCGCCGAGCACGCCGGCGGTTTCGCGCATGGTGTCGGTGCCGTGGACGATGACGATGGCTTTTTCAGGCGAGGCCTGGCACGAGGCCAGCACGCGGGCGCGGTCTTCGTCTCCCATGTCGAGCGAATCGAGCAGGGGCAGCACTTCGAGCTCGACCGAAATCGTCATGCGGGCACGGGCGATGACTGCCGGCAGGTGGCTGTCGGCAAAGCCGAGCACACCGTTCAGTTCATTGTAATGTTTGTCGAAGGTGCCGCCGGTGGCGATGAGGCGCAAAGTCATATCGGTTTGTAAAGGCAGTGAAAAAAGGTGGGTAATGATAGCCGCAAACCGTAGTGTATCCCTATGTGACTGCGCTAGAATCAGCCGGATCGGATGAGTAGACTCCTCTTTTTGCCAGGCACTTGCCTACGATAGAACATGAAAGCCGTTGCACCAGGAACCGTTATTTTTCACCGTCATCGCGGGTATGGCGTGATCACCCACGTCAACCTGCTGACCGGGTGGATTTCCGCGCGTTTCGGCAATGAAGCGCGCACCCTCGACCTGAATCTGTCGAGCGACGAAGTGCAGCACGCGGACGGCGAGCCGATTTTGTTCCGCCGCACCCCGCCCGACCGCATGCCGCACGCGCGCCTGATGGCCGTGGTGCGCGAGCTGCACCAGGCCGGCTACCAGAAGCTGTATCTGTATTCCTGGCCGAAGCCATCCGGCCTGCACTGGCGCTGGCATCTGTTCACCGGCCAGCGCAACTGGATGCAGCGCTCCTGGCGCGAAGGCTGGTATGGCTCGGGCGCCGAGTACAACAACAATCCGGTGCTGGGCTGGGGCGATTCGCCCGGCGCCACGACCGAGGAATTGATCCATGCGCTGGCCAAATTCGACCCGCAAGGCCTGGCGCAGGCGCTGGGGCGCGACGAGGATCACACGGCGTGGTTTGCCGATGTGTGCGATCTGCTGCTGCCGGGGTACATGTACAGCCTGAACATGGAGCGTCCCGCTGGTGGAGGATTGATCGAGGCGCCGCCGGTGCCGATCGTGCCGGTGCGGGCCGGGGTGAAACCGTATGCCGGGCCGGACATCGGCTGGCCGCCGGGCTGGGCGGGATTGTGGACCGGCAGGCATGTGATGCCGGCGCGGCGCATCAAGCTGACGGGTGAGCCGGAGCTGGGCTAATCCAGCCCGATGCCGTGACCGTACGGTGGGGTGTTTGAAGCGGGGGCTTCAAACACGTGCCCACGCGGAACGATGCTTCATGTTAGCGCACGTTACACCCGTGACTTTCACATAATCGAAACGTCTCAAATGATCATTTGGAAACGTTGATGAATGGCTGGCTTGGGTTGTCTGTGCAGTGTTACCACTGTGCGTAGTTCCGCGTGGGCACGGAGTGCCCACCGTACAGTCGATGTCGCCGCATACATTCACGTTTACAGTTTCAACGCTTCCGGATTCAATATATTGACCGGCTCGCCAGCCGCAAAGCGCACGATGTTATCGAACGCCGCCCTGAAATACATCTCGTAACTGTCCCGCTCGACATATCCCAAGTGCGGCGTTGCCAGTACGGTCGGTATCTTCAATAACGGCGCATCCGGCGCCAGCGGCTCGCTCGTGAACACATCCACCGCCGCCCCACCAGGGTAGCCGCGCCGCAAAGCCTCTTCGAGCGCCCCTTCCGCCACCAGTTCCGCCCGGCTCGTGTTCACGAACAAGGCATCCGGCTTCATGCGCGCCAGGTCCTCGGCAGTCACGATGCCGCGCGTGGCGTCGGCCAGCCGCAAATGCAGGCTCAGCACATCCGCATCGGCAAACAAGGCCGCGCGCGACGCCGCCGCAGTGAACCCATCCGCCACCGCTTGCGCCCGGCTGGTTTCGCTCCCCCACACCACCACGTTCATGCCAAAGGCCCTGCCATACCCCGCCACCAGCTTGCCGATCTTGCCGTAACTCCAGAGCCCCAGCGTGCGCCCATGCAGTACCCGCCCCAGGCCGTTCAGCCGCGGATTGACCGACGCCATCTGCCACGCGCCTTCCCGCAGGTTGTTCGCATACGGAACGATCTTGCGGCTGGCCGCCATGATCAGCGCCCAGGTCAACTCAGCCGGCGCCAGCGGCGAGCCGACGCCCTCGGCAATGGCGATGCCGCGCGCAGTGGCGGCGGCCACATCGATATGCCCGCTGACCTTGCCCGTCTGCGAGATCAATTTCAGATTCGGCAGCCGGTTCAGCAGCGCGGCGGGAAAATGCGTGCGCTCGCGGATCAGCACCAGCGCATCATAGGGCGCCAGCCGGACCGCCAGCTGGCCCACCCCGCGCGCCGATGTATTGAACACTTTGACCTCATGGCCGTCCAAAATTTTGTAACAGTCGAGACCGGGCACGGCGTTCTGGTAATCGTCAAGAATGGCAATTTTCATCGAAGTTGAACGAAGTTATTGATGAGCGCGTAAAGGAAGTACATGATCCGGAAAATCGAAAGTAGCCCACTACTTTAGTCAACTATATTTCCTACATTTTTAGCCCCGAAGAGCTTGTGCATGATTTTCAGGGGTGTACAATCGCCCGAATATTGAGGGTTTGACAGCACGATTGTGTATATCACACAGGCCCAGCAGCTCCGTTCCACCCAGCCTCGCGAACGAGGCTGTCGACACGACCGCCGTACGCCGTGCTCTCATGCGAGCAAAGGGATTCCGAAGCGCAGTCCCTGGCCCACGACGATCTGCCGGGACATGACCAGAATTCTTTATTGGAGGTACTCATGAACCAGCCCGTGATGAGCGGCGTCGCCGCCCTGAACGTCCCAGCTTACATCAACCATCAAAAGCTCATCAATTGGGTGGCAGACATTGCTGCCCTGACGAAGCCTGACGCCATCTACTGGTGCGACGGTTCCGAAGAAGAGTACGACCGCCTGTGCGCACAGATGGTCGACGCCGGCACGATGATCCGCTTGAACCCGGAAAAACGTCCGAATTCCTACCTGGCCCATTCCGACCCGTCGGACGTGGCGCGCGTGGAAGACCGCACCTTCATCTGCTCGGCAACGAAAGAGCAGGCCGGCCCGACCAACAACTGGACCGACCCGGCCGAGATGCGCACCACCCTGAACGGCCTGTTCGACGGCTGCATGGCCGGCCGCACCATGTACGTGGTGCCGTTCTCGATGGGCCCGCTGGGTTCGCCGATCGCCCACATCGGTGTCGAGCTGTCCGACTCGCCTTATGTTGCCGTGAACATGCGTATCATGACGCGCATGGGCAAGGCCGTGTACGACGTGCTGGGCAACGATGGCGAGTTCGTGCCATGCGTGCACAGTGTCGGCATGCCGCTGACCCCGGGCCAGCAAGACGTGCGCTGGCCTTGCAACAGCACCAAGTACATCGTCCACTATCCGGAAACCCGCGAAATCTGGTCCTTCGGCTCGGGCTACGGCGGCAACGCGCTGCTGGGCAAGAAATGCTTCGCGCTGCGCATCGCCTCGAACATGGGCTACCAGGAAGCCCAGCAGGGCGGCACCGGCTGGCTGGCCGAACACATGCTGATCCTCGGCGTCGAGTCCCCGCAGGGCGACAAGAAATACGTCGCCGCCGCTTTCCCTTCGGCCTGCGGCAAGACCAACTTCGCCATGCTGATCCCGCCGACCTCGTTCAACGGCTGGAAAGTGACCACCATCGGCGACGACATCGCCTGGATCAAGCCGGGCGCGGACGGCAAGCTGTACGCGATCAACCCGGAAGCCGGCTACTTCGGCGTGGCCCCGGGCACCAACGACAAGACCAACTCGAACTGCATGTCCTCGCTGCGCGAGAACGTGATCTTCACCAACGTCGCGCTGACCGACGACGGCGACGTGTGGTGGGAAGGCATGACCAAGGAAGCCCCTGCGCACCTGATCGACTGGCAAGGCAAGGACTGGACCCCGGCGTCCGGCACCAAGGCCGCCCACCCGAACGCACGCTTCACCGTGGCTGCGACCCAGAACCCGGTGATCGACCCGGCCTGGGACGATCCGGCCGGCGTGCCGATCTCGGCCTTCATCTTCGGCGGCCGCCGCTCGACCACCGTGCCGCTCGTCACCGAAGCGCGCGACTGGGTCGAAGGCGTGTACATGGCCGCGACCATGGGCTCGGAAACCACCGCCGCCGCTGCCGGCCAGATGGGCGTGGTGCGCCGCGATCCGCTGGCGATGCTGCCTTTCATCGGCTACAACATGAGCGACTACTTCCAGCACTGGCTCGATCTCGGCAAGAAAGTCGCCGGGAAGAACGGCGCCGCGCTGCCGAAGATCTTCTGCGTCAACTGGTTCCGCACCGACGAGTCGGGCAACTTCGTGTGGCCGGGCTACGGCGACAACATGCGCGTGCTGAAGTGGATCCTGGAACGCACCGAAGGCCAGGCCGGCGGCAGCGAACATTTGTTCGGCACCTCGCCGAACTATGGCGACCTGAACTGGGACGGCCTGGACTTCACCGAGGCGCAGTTCACGCAGATCACCTCGATCGACCAGGACGCCTGGCGCGAAGAGCTGAAATTGCACACCGAGCTGTTCGAGAAGCTGTCCTACCACCTGCCGCAAGAGCTGGTGGCGGCCAAGCAGAAGCTGGAAAAGCAGCTGGGCTGAGTCAAGTTTCTGAGGAGGGACGGCGCGTGCTGAGCGCCGTCACATGAAAGAGGGCAGGGCCGTGTGGTCCTGCCCTTTTTTCTTCCGGATTGCGCGATGTTGTAGGGTGGGTTCTTGAACCCACCACAACGTTGCGAATGCATGCCGATGGGTTCGAGAACCCACCCTACAATGCGTTCACTTCTGTCTTGTTCCCGCTGAAGCCATCAACAATCTGTCGGTGTCTTGCATACGACATCGCATCGTCCCGCGTGTAATATCCCGCCACCCACTCCAGCAGGAAAGCGAGCTTGCTCTGCTGCGCCTCCATCGACGCATACTTGTGCGGCTCCCACGGACGCCGGCGGTTGTTCTCCAGGCACACCTCCAGCCCCGGATTCATGAACACCAGCTCCGAGCAAAAGGGCAATGCTGCCTCGACCAGATCGCCATAGCAACCTTCCGCTATCCAGCTTGCGTTGCCCTCCACAAAAGCCAGCAACTCCGCCCGCACCTGTTCCGGCGCACGCGGCACGGCGATTAGCCCCGGCTCCCACACGATGGTGTCCAGGTCCAGGTGCGCCAATCCATGCTGCGCCGCCAGTGCCTGCGCCCGGTAGGACTTGCCCGATCCCGAATTGCCCATGATGAGTACGCGCATATTCTTCCCAGCCTCATTTCCTTGAAGTATTAATATTAACGCGTTCCATGAAGTGCTTGACCCTCACGCAAGGTGAGGCTCCATCTTGTGCCCACGTTGATTGAGGAAGAATTCATGCTGAAAATCGGAGAACTGGCAAAACGCACCGGCCTGACCGTGCGCACGCTGCACCACTACGACGACATCAAGCTGCTTTCTCCTTCGGCGCGTTCCGATGCCGGCTACCGGCTCTATAACGAAACGGACATCGCCCGCCTGCACCGCATCCTGGCGCTGCGCCGCTTCGGCATGAGCCTGGCCGACATCGGCACCTATCTCACCGGACCGGACCTGCCGCTCATCGATGTCGTCGATCGCCAGATCGCGATGCTGACGAGCCAGATCGACCAGGCCGCTACCTTGCGCAGCCGCTTGCAAGGCCTGCGCGGACAGCTGGCGGAAGGGCAGGAACCGGACCTGGCCGATTGGCTGACCACCCTGGAGCACATGACCATGTACGAGAAATATTTTTCGCAGGAAGAACTGCAGCAACTGCCGCTGTACACCCCATCCAAACAGATCGAAGCCGAGTGGAAGGCGCTGGTGGAAGAGGTGCGGCAATTGATGGATGGCGGCGCCAGCCCGCTTGACGCGCGGGTACGCGAACTGGCCGCACGCTGGATGACGATGGTAGGCCGCGACACCGGCGCCAACCCGGTCCTGTTCGCCAAGCTGAACACGATGCATGAACAGGAGCCGGAAGTGCAGCAGCGTACCGGCATCACGCTCGAGGTGATGGCCTTCGTGCTGGCTGCGGTGAAGGAAAACCAGCTGGCCGTCTACGAAAAATACCTGGATGCCGACGAGCTGGCCTTCGTGCGCGCCAACCTCGGCAAGCGCGACGCCGAGTGGCCGCCCCTGATCGCCCGCGTACGCACGGCCATGGATGAGGGCTGCGCGCCGGATTCATCGACGGCCAAGGCACTGGCGGTGCAGTGGTTCGACCTGTTCCGCTCGTTTGCCGGCGACGATCCGGCGACCCAGCAGAAGATCCGGCTGGCGCTCGAGAACGAACCCGCGTTGCGCCAGGGCGGCATGGTGGACGACCGCATGCGCGATTTCATCCGCGCGGCGATGCAGACCTTACGCGCTCAGCCGGCGCCGTAGCCGACGCCGCGTGCCATCATCGCGGCAAAGATCGGGATCAGCGCGAACACGTGGAGTTCGATCAGCAGCCAGCGGCGCAGTTTGGCGATTTCCGGCAGCGTTGGCACGAAAGTGGCGTTCGCCTTCAGCGACTTCTGCCAGGCCAGGATGCGCATGGTCGGCTTGATCGAGATGAGGCCGACCACGGCAAAGGCGGCGACCTTGGCCCAGAAGGCGTGATTGTGCAGGTAGAAGTCCGGACCCTTGGCGCCGTACCAGACGCGGATGAAACCGACGACCAGGATGGCGATGGCCAGCATGCCGTAGAAGAAGTCGAAGCGGCCGAGCAGTTTGACCGTTTGCGGCGACATGGTGGACGAGCGCATCAGGGCCAGTTCGGCGGCCAGCACAGCGGCGAGGCCGAAGACGATCAGGTGGTGGAGAATGGCCAGCAGGAGATCGGTCATGACAAGTGCTCGACAGTGAAGGTGTGTTCAATGTCTGCTTGTCTTGTCAGCGTGTCAAGGTAAAACCGGTGGGTTCAAGAACCCACCCCTACAAAAGCCGCATCGAACGTAGGGTGGGTTCTCGAACCCACCACAAACCGGGGTGGTAGGGTGGACACCCGTGTCCACGCGGATTCGGCTGTCGCGTCTCGAAAAGCTGTTATGGCTACTCAACTGTTGAACCGTCGGGTTGTAGGGTGGGCACTTGTGCCCACGCGGACTCAACCGTAGCGACCTCGTGCAAATGTTAGGGCTGCTCAACTGGTCGACCGCGTGGGCTCAAGAGCCCACCCTACAAAAGCCAAACCGAAAGCCAACAAAAAAGGCAGAGCCGCAGCTCTGCCTTTTCGTCACCCAAGCTTGACGCTTACTGCGTCAGCAACGGCTTCAGGTACTTGCCCGTCACACTGTTCGGATTTTCCGCCACCTCTTCCGGCGTACCGGTCGCCACGATCGTACCGCCACCCGCGCCACCCTCCGGCCCCAGGTCGACGATCCAGTCCGCCGTCTTGATCACGTCCAGGTTGTGCTCGATGATCGCGAGCGTGTTGCCCTGGTCGCGCAGGCGGTGGATCACCTTCAGCAGCAAGTCGATGTCGGCAAAGTGCAAACCGGTGGTCGGCTCGTCCAGGATGTACAGGGTACGCCCGGTATCGCGCTTCGACAGTTCCAGCGACAATTTCACGCGCTGCGCCTCGCCACCCGACAGCGTGGTCGCGCTCTGGCCCAGCTTGATGTAGCCGAGGCCCACATCCAGCAGGGTCTGCAGCTTGCGTGCAATCACCGGCACCGGCTTGAAGAACTCGTGCGCATCCTCGACCGTCATCTCCAGCACTTCGGTGATGTTCTTGCCCTTGTACTGCACTTCCAGCGTCTCGCGGTTGTAGCGCTTGCCGTGGCAGACGTCGCAAGGCACATACACGTCCGGCAGGAAGTGCATCTCGACCTTGATCACGCCATCGCCCTGGCAGGCTTCGCAGCGGCCGCCCTTGACGTTGAACGAGAAGCGGCCAGCGCTGTAGCCACGCTCCTTGGCCGTCGGCACCGTCGCGAACAAGTCGCGGATCGGGGTGAACACGCCGGTGTAGGTTGCCGGGTTCGAGCGCGGAGTACGGCCGATCGGTGCCTGGTCAACGGAAATGACCTTATCGAAATGCTCCAGGCCAAAGATCGCATCGTGCGGCGCCGGTTCGGTCTGCGAGCCGTACAGGTGGCGCGACAGGGCCGGATACAGCGTGTCGTTGATCAGCGTCGATTTACCCGAGCCCGACACACCCGTCACGCAGGTCATCAAACCGACCGGCAGCGTCAGGGTCTGCTTCTTGAGGTTGTTGCCGGTCGCATTCGTGATCACCAGCTGGCGCTCTTCATTCGCCGGCGTACGCTTCTTCGGCACGTGGATCTTCCGGCGGCCATCCAGGTACTGCGCAGTCACCGAATGCTCGTTGGCCATGATCTCGTCCAACGTACCCTCGGCAATGACCACACCGCCATGCACGCCGGCGCCCGGACCCATGTCGACGATGTAGTCGGCGGTACGGATCGCGTCCTCGTCGTGCTCGACCACCAGCACGCTGTTGCCGATGTCGCGCAAATGCTTCAGCGTCGCAATCAGGCGGTCGTTGTCGCGCTGGTGCAGGCCGATCGACGGTTCATCCAGCACGTACATGACGCCGGTCAGGCCGGAACCGATCTGCGACGCCAGGCGGATACGCTGGGCTTCGCCGCCCGACAGGGTATCGGCGCTGCGGTCGAGCGACAGGTAATCCAGGCCGACGTTGTTCAGGAACTTCAGGCGTGCGGTAATTTCCTTGATGACGCGCTCGGCGATGTCGCGCTTGGCGCCGGTCAGTTCGAGCGACTCGAAATAAGCCAGCGTCTCGCGCAGCGGACGGTCCGACACTTCATAGATCGCGCGCTGCTGGGCGCCCTGGCCGATCTTCACGAAACGCGCTTCGGTACGCAGGCGCGCACCTTCACAGGCCGGGCATTTCTTTTCGTTGATGAACTTCGCCAGCTCTTCCTTCACCGCCATCGAATCGGTTTCGCGGTAGCGGCGCTGCAAATTGTTCACCACGCCCTCGAAGGTATGCTCGCGGATCACGGTACGGCCGCGCTCGTTCACATAGGTGAACGGAATCGAGGTCTTGCCGGAGCCGAACATCACGGCTTCCTGGGCGGTCTTCGGCAGCTTTTCGAACGGCGTGTCGAGGTCGAAGTCGTAATAGGCCGCCAGGTTCGACAGCATCTGGAAGTAGAACTGGTTGCGGCGGTCCCAACCCTTCACGGCGCCGGAGGCCAGCGACAGGTTAGGGAAGGCAACGATGCGCTTCGGATCGAAGAACTCGATGTGGCCCAGGCCGTCACACTCCGAGCAGGCGCCCATCGGGTTGTTGAACGAGAACAGGCGCGGCTCGAGTTCCTGCAGCGAGTAACCGCAGACGTTACAGGCGAACTTGTTCGAGAACACCGTTTCCTTCTCGGTGTCCATTTCATAGGCAACAGCACGGCCATCGGCCAGACGCAGGGCCGTCTCGAAGCTCTCGGCCACGCGCTGCTTGATCTCGGCATTCACCTTCACGCGGTCGATGACGACGTCGATCGAATGCTTCTCGGTCTTCTTCAGCTTCGGCAGCTCGTCGATCTCGTAGATCTTGGCCGGATTCACGCCGCTCTGGATACGGAAACGCACGAAACCTTGCGCCTGCATGGACGCGAACAGATCGCCATGCTCACCCTTGCGGCCAGCCACGACCGGCGCCAGGATCATCAGCTTGGTGCCTTCCGGCATGGCCAGCACGGCATCGACCATCTGCGACACGGTCTGGGCAGCGAGCGGCTCGTGCGGGTGCTGCGGGCAGTAAGGCGTGCCGACGCGTGCGTACAGCAGACGCAGGTAGTCGTGGATTTCGGTCACGGTGCCCACCGTCGAACGCGGATTGTGCGACGTTGCCTTCTGCTCGATGGAAATGGCCGGCGACAGGCCTTCGATCAGGTCGACATCCGGCTTTTCCATCAACTGCAGGAACTGGCGCGCGTAGGCCGACAGCGACTCGACGTAGCGGCGCTGGCCTTCGGCGTACAGGGTGTCGAAGGCGAGCGAGGACTTGCCCGAGCCCGACAGGCCGGTGATGACGATCAGCTTGTTACGCGGCAGGTCGAGATTGATGTTCTTCAGATTGTGCGTGCGGGCACCACGAATACGAATTTCTTCCATTAGTTTTTTGGCAGGCTTTCTATAAGTTTGTGCGGGCCGCGCACGATACTGTCGCGGTGGGCGGGCCAATCGGGGGGAATCTGCTAGTTTAGCGCTTTTTCGCTGCGGCTGTACGTTTATCCAGTGGTGGTGTACCAGCGATGGCAAGCTGGCATGTCGCACTGGAAAGTACTTCTTCACGCACGCGACCGCTCCGGATGCATATGTGCCGTTTCAAGGCCGCTTCAATGGCAAAGCGTTCAGAATCCGAAAAAAATTTTTGATAACGCGTCGTTTTCTGGGCATGCGGCTGTGTTCGTAGGGTGGACGGCTCGTAGTTCAGGCCCCCAGCCTGAACTACTCCACGCGTCCAACCACAATGTGCATTCAGGTGTCCTGACCAAGCCCCCAAACTGGCTTGAGGGACCCCAAAATTTACCCTTTTATTGAAGTGCTAGTGGCCCCATAATAGCGAGCTGCATCACCCCAGTTCCCTGGCGCCTAGTCTGCAAGCAGAGCCAGGGCTCACACATCCTGAAGGAGTCACACCATGGCATCAGTCAACAAGGTCATCATCGTCGGCAACCTCGGCCGCGATCCGGAAATCCGCTACATGCCGAGCGGCGACGCCATCGCGAACATCGCGGTCGCCACCTCGTTCAAGTCGAAGGACCGCAACACCGGCGAACAGAAAGAGCTGACCGAATGGCACCGTATTTCGTTCTTCGGCCGCCTGGCTGAAATCGTCGGCCAGTACCTGAAGAAGGGTTCGTCGGTCTACGTCGAAGGCCGCCTGCAAACCCGCAAGTACACCGACAAGGACGGCATCGAGCGCTACGCTACCGACATCGTCGCTGAAAACATGCAGATGCTGGGCGGTCGCTCGGGCATGGGCGGCGGCAGCGACATGGGCATGGACGACGGCGGCGGCTACGACGCGCCACAGCGCCCAGCTCCACGCCAGGCGCCTCCGGCACCGGCAGCCCGTCCGCAGCCACAGCGTCCGGCACCGAACTTCTCGGACATGGACGACGATATTCCATTCTGATCCGCGCCGTACGGCATCGATCTGAAAACCCCGCCGCGCATCCGAACGGCGGGGTTTTTTTATGGGCGCTACGTGCCGTTGCGACTGAAGCTGTTCCGATATTTCTTTAATGCATTATTGTTCTAACAATGCAATAATGACAGCGCATGTCGGAGCATTGCCTCCGAGCACACTTTAACGCGCGCCGGCAAAACCGCGGCAAACCCACGAGAAAAAAGATGCACACCAGGACTGTCCTGCTGATGCTGGCCGCCGCCATGCTGAGCAATCCGGCAATCGCCGACATCCCCTTGCCGCACCAGGCGATACCGGCGAGCCGCACCCCTGCTGCGCTCGAGGACTTGTACAAGCTTGCCCATGCCTATGAGACCGGAAATGGCGTGCCGCAGGATGTCGCCGAGGCTGCACGCCTTTACCACGCCGCTGCCGAGCAGGGCCATTCCCAGGCCCAGTCCAATCTCGGCCGCCTGTATGAACAGGGCGAGGGCGTCGGGCAAGACCCGGCAGAGGCACAGCGCTGGTATCGCCGGGCCGCGGAGCAGGGCAATGCCATCGGGCAGTACAACCTGGGCCTGATGTACCGCTACGGCAAGGGAGTCGAACCCGACGAAACGCAGGCCTACGCCTGGTTCAGGAAAGCCGCCGAGAACGGCGACGCGGATGCGCAAGCCCACCTCGGCATATCGTTGATGCAAGGTCTGGGCACGGAACGCGACCTCGGCGAAGCAATCAAATGGTATCGCCTGGCCGTGGCGCAGGGCCAGCCGCTTGCCCAGACCATGCTGGGCAACCTGTATCTGCTCGGGGAGGGTCTTCCGCAAGATGCGGTCCAGGCACGGACGCTGCTGGAACAGGCGGCCAGGCAGGCGCAGCCACGCGCGCAATTCCTGCTGGCTTCCTGCCTTCAACAGGGCTGTGGCCAGCCGCCGGACGAGCAGGCTGCCCTGCCATTGTTCGAACAGGCTGAAGCGAACGGGCAACAGCAGGCCAGCCTGCATTTGGCGCGGCTGTATCTCGACGGCGTGGCAGGCCCGGCCAGGAAGCGGGAAGCCCAGGCACGCCTGGCGCAGGCGGAACAGGACGGTGACGTCGACCAGATCTTCAGCCTGGCCGAACTCTATTTTGCGCTGCGCAAACCCGCACAGGCCGAGGCGCTTTCGCGGCGTGCCCTGGCCTTGACCGGACGCGAGGCTGCTGTCACGCCGCGCCAGGAGCAGGCAATACTCGATTTGCTGGTCAAAAGCCTGGAGCGACAATTCCGTTTCGAGGAGATGCTTCCTTATCTGGAACGCAGGCTTGCAGTGGCCCGCAAGGCAAAGGATGTGACGCCTGCGCAGCTGCAAGCGCACCTGCTTAGCGTAGGAGAAAATTACTTCCAGCGAGCCCGGTTTGGCGAGGCCGAGCCGTTCTATCGCGAGGCCCTGCTGGTGGCCGAGCAGGCGCCTGGCACCGATGATGCGGAACTGGTGGATGCCCTTGCGGCTTTGGCATCCTTGTATGTTAAATCGGAGCAATTGGCGCAGGCGGAAGCGATACTGCAGCGTCAGCTGGGTTTGCTGGCGAAACGGCAGCGCGAGCATGACCCTGATCTGAACCGCGCTCTGGGACAACTGGCTGTTGTTGCATCCCTGCATGGAGAGCTGGGCCAGGCCGAGACCCTGGCCAAACGCGTACTTGCCCTGTCCGAGCTGCGACTCCGGTCGCGCGAAATCCATACTGCCGTCAGCCTGAACGAGCTGGCGTCGATCTACCAGCTGCAGGGCCGGTTTGGCGAGGCCGAGGCGGCGTTCAAGAAGGCGATCGAGATGCAGGTGGCAGTCAATGGCAATGACCGCAATCTCCTGCCCGTGTTCCGGAATAACCTTGGCGCGCTGTACAAGGAGATGGGCCGTTACCAGGAAGCGTACATGCTATGCACAGAAGTGCTGGCAATACGCGAGGAAATGCTTGGCCCCGATCACGCCGATCTCGCGTTCAGCCTGCATGAAATCGGCGCGATCCTGGCCCGCCAGGGCGAGCATGCGCAGGCCAGGCCTTATCTCGAGCGTGCGATGAAGCTGCGCGAACGCTACCTGGGCGCCAACCATTCCCAGGTCGCCAGCACTGCGCACGAGCTCGGTAGCCTGTACCTGGCACAGGGGAACACCGTTGCGGCCGAGCCGCTCTTGCAGCGCGCGTTGGCAATCCGGACGAAGCTGATGCTGCCCACCCATCCGCGCCTGCGCGAGACACGCGAACGCCTGGCTGCGCTTTACCGCCAGACCGGACGCGACAGCTAGCGTTCCCCCGGCGCCGGGCTGCTCGGCACCTCGTTCTCGACGATGGTGTAGACCCCGCCCGCCGTCGCCCCGCTTTCGCCCTTCCGCGCCCGCAAATCGCGGTACACCGCCGCGCGGATGATCATCATCGACACCACCGGCGCGGTCATCAGGAGGAAAGCCGAAATGATCACCTCGTGCACCACCAGGCGCGACTGCCCCACGGTGAAGAACACCATCGACGCAATCAGCAAACAGCCCGCCCCCAGCGTGATCGTGATCGCCGGCCCGTGCATGCGCTGGTAGAAGGTGCGCAGGCGCAGCAGTCCGAGGGCGCCGATCAGCACGATGCTGGCGCCCAGGATCAACAGCAGCGACACGATCGCCGCCGCCCAACCCGGCAAATCCTCGACGCCGCTCATTCGATGATCTCCCCGCGCATCAGGAACTTGGCCATGGCGATGGTCGACACGAAGCCGATCAGCGCGATCAGCACCGCCACCTCGAAATACACCTGCGTGCCGAAGCGGATGCCCAGCACCAGCGCAAACAGCATGCCGGTCATCCACAGCGTGTCGAGCGCCAGCACGCGGTCGTGGGCCGAGGGGCCGCGCAGCAGGCGCACGGCGCAGAACACCATCGCCACCAGCACGCACACCAGGGCGTAGCCGACGGATAACTCAAGCAGGGTCGCCACGGGCTGCCTCCGTTTCAAAAATCTCGATCAAGGGTTGTTCATAGCGGGTCTTGATGGTGTCGATCCACCATTGCTCGTCGTGCAAATCGAACACGTGCAGCGAGAGCTGGTAGCCGTCCTCCAGGATCTCGACCCAGACCGTCCCCGGCGTCATGTTGATCAGGCAGGACAGCATCGCCAGGCCATAGGGGTCGGTCATCGTCAGCGGAATGCGGATGAACTGCGAATTCACCTTGCCGTAGTCGGCGAACAGGATGATGCGGCTGACGTTGAAGCAGGAGCGCACGATCTCGACCCCGGCCATGCCCATCAGGCGGATAAAAGTGAGCGGTGCGCGCAGGCGTGGGTAGCCGAGCGGCTGCAAGTTGCGCACCAGCAGCGGCACGACGATGCCCAGCACAGCGCCGAGCAGGATGCTGGCAGGGTCGAAGGCCTGGTTCAGCAGCAGCCACAGGATGCACAGGGCCAGCGACACCAGCGGGTAGGGAAGCCAGCGTGTCATGGCGCGTCTCCCCTGGCGGCCGGGCTGGGAACGGCCGGCTCCTGCAAGACCCGCTCGATGTAGTTGGCCGGGCGGTGGATGTCGGCGCTGGCGCGGCCCAGGTAGTCGAACAGGGGCCGTGCCTGCACCGTCATCGCCACCGACAGCAGCAGCAGCGCCGTGATCGGCGCCACTTCCGACAAATGCAGGCGCGGCGGCGTGACCACGGGCGTGGCCCAGAAGGTGCGCACGCCGAAGCGCAGCATCGAGATGATGGCGATCAGGCCGGAAACGAAGATCAGCGCCATCAGGGTCCAGCCGGCATTGCGCACGGCCTCGCCCTCGGGATTGAGCAGGGCATGGAACATGCCGAACTTGGCGACGAAGCCGGACAAGGGCGGCAGGCCGGCGATCATCAGGGCGCAGGCGGCAAAGCTCACCGACAGGAAGGCCATTGCCGCCGGCACGCCCTTGCCGCGCGGTTCGTTCGGGCTGTCGTCGGCTTCCTCGTCGTCCACGGCCCAGGCTTCCATGGTCAGGGCCAGCATGGCCGCGCTCGGGGTGCGGATGCGGTCGATCAGTTCGATCAGCAGCAGGAAGGCGGCCACCGCCAGCGTCGAGCCGATCAGGTAGTACAGGCCGGCCGTTACCAGCGAGGGCTGGCCATAGCCGATCACCGCCAGCAGGGTGCCGGACGAAATCACGGCGCTGTAGCCGGCCATGCGCCCGGCCGTGTCGGTGGAGAGCATGCCTGCCGCGCCGAACACGATGGTCGCCATGCCGCCCCAGAGCAGGGCATCGAAGCCAAAGCCGGCGCTGGAGCCTTCCGAGAACAGCAGCAGCCACAGGCGCAAGATCACGTAGGCGCCGACCTTGGTCATCAACACCAGCATGGCGGCCACCGGCGGCGAGGCGGCGGCGTAGGTGGTGGGCAGCCAGAAGCCCAGCGGCCACATCGCACCTTTCACCAGGAACGCCAGCACCAGTACCGTCACGCCGAGTTTCAGGAGGCCGCTGCTCTCGGCCGGCATGGCGGCGATGCGCGCGGCCAGGTCGGCCATGTTCAGGGTGCCGGTGGTGGCGTAGATCAGCGAGGTCCCGAGCAGGAACAGCAGGGCGGCGGCCAGGTTGACGGCGATGTACTGCATGCTGGCGCGCAGGCGCTCGGCGTTGTAGCCGTGCAGGACCAGGCCGTACGAGGCGGCCAGCATCACCTCGAAGAACACGAACAGGTTGAACAGATCGTGCGTCAGGAAGGCGCCGTTAATCCCCATCAGCAGGATCTGGAACAGCGGGTGGAAGTGCACGCCGATGCGGCTCCAGCGCTGCATCGCGTAGTGCAGGGCGGCCAGGGCCAGCACGCTGGTGAGCAGCAGCATCAGCGCCGACAGGCGGTCGGCCATCAGGGCGATGCCGAAGGGGGCGGACCAGTTGGCGGCGAGGTAGACGCCGATGCCGCCCTGCCAGACTTCGCGGTCGGTCTGCAGCATCAGCATCACGGCAATCGCCAGCTGGCCGAGCACCGAGGCATAGGCCAGGCCGAACTTCAGGCGATGCCTGCCTTGCGTGAACGGCGCCAGCAGGGCGGCGCAGATCAGCGGCAGCAGGATCGGCAGGATTACCAGGTGCTGCGAAAAACTCAGGGACAAACTCATACCTCGGGTTCCTCCCCGTCCACGTGGTCGGTGCCGGTGAGGCCGCGCGCGCCGATCATCACCACCAGGTACAGGGCCGTGGTGGCGAAGCCGATCACGATCGCGGTCAGCACCAGCGCCTGCGGCAGCGGGTCGGCCAGCTGGCTGGGGTCGACGGCTGTGCCGGCCGGGGTGAACGGGGCTTTATCCAGCCAGACCCGGCCCATGATGAAGATGAAGAGGTTGACGGCGTAGGACATCAGCATCAGGCCGGTGAGCACCTG
Organism: Massilia sp. BAP21; assembly: GCF_057801335.1. Lineage (NCBI taxonomy): Bacteria > Pseudomonadati > Pseudomonadota > Betaproteobacteria > Burkholderiales > Oxalobacteraceae > Massilia > Massilia sp. BAP21. Next base: position 1,763,223 of record NZ_CM173596.1, on the reverse strand, counting down.
GAAGCTGCGCGGACGCAGCAGCAGCCAGATGCCGGAGCCGAAGACGATGCCGATGGCCAGGGCGATGACGAGTTCCATCAGGCGATCTCCTTGGTGGGCGGCATGGCGTGGCGGGTGGCGCCGGGCGGCATGCGGTGGCTGCGCAGCGACTGGTGCGCCAGCGCGACCAGGATCAGCATGGTGGTGCCGACCACCACCAGGAACACGCCCAGGTCGAACACGAAGGCGCTCGGGATGTGGATTTGGCCCAGCAGCGGCAGCGTCACGTGCGCGGTGTGGCTGGTGAGGAAGGGGTAGCCGAAGAACCAGGCGCCGATGCCGGTGAGGCAGGCGGTGAGCAGGCCGAAGCCGATCCAGCGGTGCGGGCGCAGGCGCAGGTGGGATTCGACCCAGTCGGTGCCGGCCACCATGTACTGCACGATGAGGGCGGTGGCGAAGATCAGGCCGGCGACGAAACCGCCGCCCGGCAGGTTATGCCCGCGCATGAAGAAGTAGACCGCGATCATGCCCATGAAGGGCAGCAGGAAGCGCAAATAGACGGCCGGGATGGCGAGGTAGCCGCTGCGCGCCTGCACGGCGGGCGCCTGGGCCACGGCCGGGTCGACGTCGGACGCCTGCTGCACGGGAATCGCCACGCTTTCCGGCGCCGGGCGGAAGCGGCGCAGCAGGGCGTACACGGTCAGCGCCACGGCGGAAAGCACGGTGATCTCGCCCATGGTGTCGAAGCCGCGGAAGTCGACCAGCAGCACGTTGACCACGTTGGCGCCGCCGCCTTCGCTCAAGGCGCGCAGCAGGTAGAAGTCGCTGATGGTCTTGGTTGGCTCGCTGGTCAGCAGGGCCCAGGTGGCGGCGGCCAGGCCCAGGCCGCCGGCCGCGGCGATCGAGCCGTCGCGCGCGCGGCGCAGCCAGGTACTGCGGGGCACGCGCGGGGCCAGGCCGGGCGGCGGCAGGCGCGGCGGCAGCCAGCGCAAACCGAGCAGGATCAGCACCGTGGTCACGGTTTCCACCATCAGTTGGGTGAGCGCGAGGTCGGGCGCCGACAACCACAGGAAGGTGAGGCTGACCACGACGCCGACGCCGCCGGCCAGGATCAGCGCCACCAGCCGGTGGTACTTGGCTTGCCAGGCGGCGCCCAGCGCGCAGGCCGCGCCGATCAGCCACAGCAGGGCGAACAGGATGTCGATGTCGGCCAGGCCGGGCAAGGCCAGGCTGGGCAGCGGGCGCACCAGCAGCAGCGGCACCGCCACCATCGCCAGCATCAGCACCAGCAGCTGCGGCTGCAGGCGCAGGGTGCCGGCGCGGCGCAGCAGCCAGGCGGCGCCGGCGTACAGGCCGAGCAGGGCGTTCTCGTAGGCTTGCGCGCCTTTTACCCGGTGCAGCACCGGCACCCGGTCGCGCTCGGCCAGGTTGAAGCGGCGCCGCAGCACGACATAGAAGGCCAGGCCGCCGAGCAGGGCGATGATGCTCATCACCAGCGGCAGATTGAAGCCGTGCCAGATGCCGAGGTCGTACTCGGGCATGTCGGGGCCGACCACGGAATGCGTGGCCACTTCCAGCACACGCCCGACCACGCGCTCGGGCATCACGCCGACGGCAATGCACAGCACCACCAGGCATTCGACCGGGAAGCGCATCCAGCGCGGCGGCTCGTGCGGGTGCTTGGGCAGGTCCTTCGCCAGCGGGCCGAAGAAGACGCTGATGAAGCGCAGCGAATAGGCCACGCTGAACACGCCCATCAGCACCGCCGCCACCGACATCGACCAGTCCTCGGTGCCGCCGACGATCATGGTCTCGGCAAAGAACATTTCCTTCGACAGGAAGCCGTTCAGCAGCGGCACGCCGGCCATGGCCGCGCTGGCGACGATGGCCAGGGCCGCCGTGTAGGGCATGGCTTGCCGCAGGCCGCGCAGCACACGCATGTCGCGCGTGCCGGTTTCATGGTCGACGATGCCAACCGCCATGAACAGCGAAGCCTTGAACACGGCATGGTTCATCACGTGGAACACGGCCGCCACCACCGACAGGGGCGTGCCTATGCTGAGCAGCACGACGATCAGGCCCAGGTGGCTGATGGTGGAATAGGCCAGCAAGCCCTTCATGTCGTTCTGGTAGATGGCGAAGAAGGAACCGATCAGCAGGGTGCAGACGCCGGCTGTGCCGAGGATCCAGGTCCAGGCCTCGGTGCCGGACAGGGCCGGCCACAGGCGGATCAGCAGGAACACGCCGGCCTTGACCATGGTGGCCGAGTGCAGGTAGCTCGACACCGGCGTGGGCGCGGCCATCGCGTGCGGCAGCCAGAAGTGGAAGGGGAACTGCGCGCTCTTGGTCAGCGCACCCAGGACAACGAGTACCAGGGCCGGCAGGTACAGGTCGTGGGCGCGGATGCGGTCGCCGGCGGCCAGCACCAGGTCGAGGTCGTAGCTGCCGACGATGTGGCCGAGGATCAGCACGCCCGCCAGCAGGCACAGGCCGCCGACCGTGGTGACCGTGAAGGCCATGCGCGCGCCGCGGCGGGCATCGTTGCGGCTTTGCCAGTAGCCGATCAGCAGGAAGGAAGTGAGGCTGGTGAGTTCCCAGAACACCACCAGCTGGATCAGGTTGCCCGACAACACCACGCCCAGCATGGCGCCCATGAAGGCCATCATGTAGGCGAAGAAGCGCGCCACCGGGTCGCGCGGCGACATGTAGTAGCGCGCATACAGCAGCACCAGCAGGCCGATGCCGAGCACCATGACGGTGAACACCCAGGCCAGGCCGTCCATGCGCAGCACCAGGTCGAGGCCGAAGGCTGGCAGCCATTCGTAGTGGACCTTCAGGGTGTCGCGGGCGGCAACGTCGTCGAAGCGGGAGATGGCCAGCGCCAGCGCCAGGCCTGTGGCCAGGGCGGCGGCGCCGAAGGGCCGGTTGCGCGATCCGTCCGGCATGCAGCCGGCCACGAAGGCGCCGAGGAAGGGGAGGAGGACCAGGAGTTCGAGCATGGGCTATCCTGCCTGGCGTGGTGGACGCGTTCGACCCGGCGTGTGCATGTCAGCGGTCCCCATCGCGTGCTCCCGTGTTGACCAGCAGGGTGTCGCAGTCGAGGCCGCGCAGCACCTGTTCGCCCTTGCTGTCCATGAACAGGCGCAGCATGCCGGACTGGCTGTGCAGGCCGAGCACGGCGAGGTCGATCCCGTGTTCGAGGGCGTAGCGGGCGGTCAGCAATTCCGGCGCGCCAGCGGCGCTGTCGATGGCGATGCGGGCGCGTATTCCCGGCGCCAGCGTGCAGCTGTCGATAAATTGTTCGCAGCGCAGCCGGATTGCGCTGCTGTTCGCACTGCGTGAGCCGTCGGCCAGGCCTTCCAGCCCCGCTTCGTGGACATGGAAGACGATCAATTGCGCATCGGGGAAGAGGCGGGCGGCGGTTTCCAGCGCCAGGCGTGCGGCCGGGGAAAAATCGGTCGGGACCAGGATGCGCGCGTAGGGAGCGCGGGCGCGCTGGCGCACCACCAGCAAGGGCTGCGCCAGGTCGCGGGCTACCTGCTCCACGGTCGAGCCGAGCAAGATTTCGCCCAGGGTATTGATGCGCGCATCACCAACGATGACGAGTTCGCTGTCGGTCTGCGCGGCTGCCGCCAGGATGGCGTCGGCCACGTCGCCGTCGGCAAACTGCAGGCTGACGGGAAAGCCGGCGTTCTCGAATTCGCGGGCGATGTCGCGCCGCGCGACGAATTCCGCTTCGGTGCCCGCTTCGCTGCCGGCCAGCCATTGCACGACTTCCGCCGGCACCTGTGGACCCTCGCGCACCGTCAGCAGCGTCAGCTGCGCATTCCATTGCGCCGCCAGCGCCTTGGCGCGCTCGAGCGGACGGTCGCAACGCGCACTCAGATCGGTGGCGAGCAACAACTTCCGTGGCTGTGACGCATCGTACCCTTCGTTCACGCAAACCTCCGCACAGGACTGGACAAAGACCAGCCTCACTGTACTGTTTTTACATGGATTGCGGCAACGCGTTAGCCTCGTGAAACCATTGTTGACTTGATAAGGGGTGTCCAGGCCGGCATGCGTGTCGTATCTCAACAATTGTCTGCCATTCAAAACAATTGTTGGATTCTTCGTGGAAGCCGTGGCCGACGCCGTGGAGCGGACGTGCGCGGGCGCGGGCTGCCGGGACGGCGGCAACCCGGTGCATGGCCCAGCGCCGGCGATGAAGAGGCCGGCGAACTAGGAATCGACCCGCATGTCGAAGCCGCCGTAGATCATGCGCTTGCCGTCGAAGAGCATGTTTTCCGGCTTCATGTACTCGGCCATGCGCGGGTCGTGCATGACCTTGTCGTTGGCGGCGTCGCGCACCTCGCGCGAGGGGTAGACGATCCAGGAAAAGATGACGACTTCGCCGTCCTGCAGGTTCACGCTCTGCGGGAAGGAGGTTAGTTGGCCGGGCTTGACGTCGTCCGCCACGCATTCGCGGAACTCGATGGCGCCATGGTCGCGCCAGATGGCGGAGGCATTGCGCGCCATCTCCAGGTAGGCATCGAGCTTGTTCTTTGGAACGGGAATCACGAAACCATCGACATACGCCATGATGTTCTCCTCGCTGTAAAGGTGCTGTTCAGACCTCATCGACAAGCAAAAAATCCTGGGGCCCGCGCCGGGCCTGACGTATGTCTAAACCGGCATATCGAAGGAATACGGTTTACCCGAGCGCAGCCTCGATTGCGGACACCAGTGCCGGATCGTCCGGTTTCATGTCCGGCGCGAAGCGGCCAATGACTTTACCATCGCGGCCGACCAGGAACTTCTCGAAATTCCACATCACGTCGGTCGGGTTTTTCGGGCTCAGGCCATGCTGGGCCAGCTTCTCGCCGAACTGGCTGCCCTCGGCCTGCTGCGCCTGCGGCTGCTCGGCGATCAGTTCGCGGTAGAGCGGGTGGCGGCCCTCGCGGTTGACTTCGATCTTCTCGAACATCGGGAAGCGCACGCCGTAGTTGCGCTGGCAAAAGTCGGCGATCTCGGTTTCGCTGCCCGGCTCCTGGGCGCCGAAATCGTTGCACGGGAAGCCGAGCACGACCAGGCCGCGCTCTTCGTATTGTTCGAACAATTTTTCCAGCCCCGAGTACTGCGGAGTCAGGCCGCATTGCGAAGCAACGTTCACGATCAGCATGACCTTGCCGCGGTAGGCGTCGAGCGAAGCGGGTTGGCCTTCGAGGCGGCGCAGGGGAATGTCGTACAGGTTGGCGCTCATGTGTCGGTATCCTGAAGTGGCAAAGACACCATCCTACATCGCCCCGGAAAACCACGCTGGCGCCACCTGCTCATGCGTGGCGGCCGCCCGTGCTTGACGCCAGCCCTGCGCCGTCTTATAAGCCATGCTTCACCGTACAAGCCATCCATGACCGACCCAGCCGACAAAGCCGCCGCAGCAGCCGCAACAGCCGAACGTGCACGCCAGCGGTCGCACCGCTATGCGCGCCTGCTCGACGGCCTGCGCGCGTTCGTGCAGGCCGAGCGCGAGGCGGCCCAGGAACAGCTGTTCGAGGTCTGGCGCCAGCCGCTGGCGGACCGCCTGGCCAAGGGCTTGTGCCAGCGCTTCCTGAAACTCGAAAACGGCCCTGACACCGGCACCGTCTGGGCCTATACCGACGGCACCGACTCGCGTTTCCGCCAGGGCGACCTGGTCTGCCTGCACGGCGGCTCGCCGCTGACGGCCATGATCGCGCGCGAAGCCGCCTTCGAGGCCGAGGACGAAGACCGCTGGCTGCTGCGCGTGCGCCAGGCCAGCATCATCGTGCGCGAATTCGGCGACACGCCCTGCTACGTCGACCCCGACGACTTCGACCTGTCGACATACTACGACCAGGTGCTGGAAGACATCGGCCAGGCGATCCCGCCCTCGCGCGCGCATTACACGCTAATGCCGCTGCTGGACGGACGCATCAGCGACGCTTTCGACCCGCGCGACTTCGAGGAAGCCGAAGCCGCCGCCCTCGCCGCCGGCCTGAACGCCGCCCAGGCCGAGGCGGTCGGCAAGATCCTCGCGGCCGAGCAGGTGGCCTGCATCCAGGGCCCGCCCGGCACCGGCAAGACGCGCGTGCTGGCGCTGGCGGCGCGCCTGCTGGTCGAGCGCGGCGAGCGCGTGCTGGTCACCTCGCACACCCACATGGCGATCAACAACGCACTGAACAAGATCGCGGCCCAGGGCGTGAAGACGGCGAAGATCGGGCGTGGCACGCAAGCGCTCGGCCTCGAGGGTGTGAGTGGCGCCGACAGCTTCGCCGAATGGCATGGGCGGCCCGAAGGCGGCTACGTGGTCGGCGCCACGCCGTTCGCCACCTGCACCTACCGCCTGGAGAACTGCGAGTTCGACACCATGATCTTCGACGAGGCCAGCCAGGTGACGCTGCCGATGGCGCTGATGGCGATGCGGCGCGGCAGCCGTTTCGTGTTCATCGGTGACCAGAAGCAGCTGCCGCCGGTGCTGCTGGCGCGCTCGGTGCTCGAGGATATCCCGGGCTCGATCTTCGCCAAGCTCACCGCGCACAACGTCGACAGCGTGATGCTGACCGATACCTACCGCCTGAACGCGGAACTGACCGCCTGGCCGAGCAAGTCCTTCTACGGTGGCCGCCTGCGCGCGGCGGGGCCGAACCGCGAACGCAGGCTGGTGCTGGCCGAACGCGCCAACCAGGACGTGTTCGACGCGGTACTGCGCGACCCGGCCAGCGCCGTCTTCATCCCGACCACCGACCCGACGGCGCGCAGCCGCAACCCGCAGGACGCTGAACGGGTGGCCGGCCTGTGCGCCGCGGCGATTGCCGGCGGGCTGGCGCCGCACGACATCGGCATCGTCACACCCTTCCGCGCCCAGGGCCGCACGGTGCGCCGCGTGCTGGCCGAACACCTGGGCTGGCACACGGCGCAACAGATCGTGGCCGACACCGTCGAGCGCATGCAGGGCCAGGAGCGCGAACTGGTGATCCTGTCGCTTGCCGCCGGCAACCTGCGCTTTCTCGCCGCGGTGGCCGGCTTCTTCTTCCAGCCCGAGCGCCTGAACGTGTCGGTCACGCGCGCCATGACCAAATTGATCATCATCGGCCCCGAGCTGCCGCCCGAATTCCAGGCCATCGACGACGAAATGGCGCGCTGGCTGGACCTGTACCGCAGCCTGCTGGCGCAGGCACGGCGCATCGAGTTATAAGCATGGCCCTCTTCATTCCCGAATGGACGCGCGCCAGCGGCCACCAGTTGCAGCTCAAGCGCGTGCTGAACGCGCTCGACGAAGCCAGCGTCGTTCGACAACCCTTGCGCAAGCCACAGCGCGGTGAGACCGGTACGCCCGAGCTCTTCATCGAGCATCCCGAGCGCGGCTGGCTGGCGCTGGCCGTGGTCGACACGCCCTTCGACGCCCTCGACGGCGCCCAGCTGTTCGCGAACGACACCCGCGCCGCCTTCGAGGCCCAGCTGGCAGCCTGGCGCGCCGCGTTGCCGCCGGCCTTGCCGCTTCTGGTGCTGCTGTGGGCCTGCAGCGACGACGAAGCGCACACCCTGGCGCGCCAGCTGGGCGAGCAGCCGGCCCTGCACCTGCTGGCGCGCGAGGGTTTACTGGCGCGCGGCGCGGAAGCACTGGCGGCGCTGCAGCGGCCCGTCTCGCCGCAGGAAGACGAAGGCCTGCGCACCCGCTTCTTCCCCGAGTCCGCGATTGCGCTGGCCTCGGTGGCGCGGCGGCGCTTCCTGCGCAACAACCAGGCGCAGCTCTTTCTCGACGCCCAGCAGGAATGGGCTTCCAAGCTCGATCTCGATCTCGATCTCGAGCAGGAGCTGGCCCTGCCCGACGAGCAGGCCGCCGCCGCCGCGGATTTCGCCGTGCGCCTGGTGAACGGCGTGGCCGGCAGCGGCAAGACCCTGATTGCGCTCAGCCGCGCGCTGCTGCTGGCGCGCCTGCATCCGCGCGAGCGCGTGCTCATCCTCATCCACAACACGCCGATCGTGGCCGACATCCGCGAGCGCCTGCACCGCGCCAACGGCAGCCTGCCGCGCAACCTGGAGATCACCACGTATTCGGCCTGGGCCCACCGCCAGTGGCGCCGCCTGTACCGCGCGCCGCTGGCCATGCCGTCCGACCCGACGCACCTGCCGCAACTGCTGCGCCGCCTGCGAACAGGCTGGCCGGAGCTGAAGCTGCCTGATGCCCAGCTGATCGAGGAGTTCGACTTCCTGAACGAGATGCTGGTGGCCAGCGAAGCCGAGTACATGGACACCAGCCGCGCCGGCCGCGGCTTCGCGCTGCGGGCCAGGGAGCGCAGCGAGGTCTGGCAGCTGTTCACGGCCACCACGGCCGCGCTGGAAGAACAGGGCCTGCGCCTGTGGAGCGCGGTCGCCACCGACATCTGCCGCGCGCCAGACCACGCGGCCCTGGAGCGCTACGAACACATCCTGGTCGACGAAGCCCAGTTCTTCGCGCCGTCCTGGTTCCACACCGTGAAGCTGGCGCTGCGCCCGCAAGGCCGCCTCTTCCTGTGCGCCGACCCGAACCAGGGCTTCATGAAGAGCCGCCTCAGCTGGCGCAACGCCGGCCTGGACGTCACCGGCCGCACCAAGAAGCTGCTGCGCTCCTACCGCACCACGCAGGCGATCCTGCACACGGCCGGCACGCTCTTGAACCGCACGGTGCAGGACGATCCCGAGCACTACCTGGCGCCCGACTATGCCGGCATGGAGCAGGGCGCGCCGCCGATCCTGCTGCGCGTGGCCTCGCCCCAGGATGCGGTCGACCGCGCCGTCAACGAGATCGTGGCGCTGGCCGCGCGCCACAAGCTGCCGCTGTCGAGCTTCCTGGTGATCTACGGCGCCGGCACGCCGAAGAAGCTGCTCTACGAACGCCTGTGCCGCGCGCTGGGATCGCAGCGGATCTGGTGGCTGAACAAGGACAAGAAGCAGCCGCCGGCCGGCTACGGCCCCGACTACCTGCGCCTGGCGAACCTGGAAACGGCCACCGGGCTGGAAGGCGCGGTGGTGTTCCTGCTGGGGATGGAGGATTTGCTGTTCGACGGCGCGCCCGGACAGGAAGCCGATGCGCGCAAGCTGTACATGGCGATGACGCGGGCCAGCCACCGGCTGGTGATGCTGAGTTGCGGGGAGCTGCCGGCGGATGCGGCGGCGCTGTTCAGGTTGGAGGCGTGACGCATGTATGTGGGCGTGGGCGTGGGCGTGGGTTGAACGCGTGGACGGCGCAGGCATTGCCGCCATGCCGCGTGCAGGGCGGAGCCGTCCACCCTACATGCATTACCTTCCGGCGGCGGCGTTGTCGAGTTCCGTCAGCTGCCTGATGCGGCGCGCGGTGAGCAGGGCGCGCAGGCCGGAACCGGGCAGCGCCGGGTAGCGGATCGCGCCGAACAGCTCCATCGCATCGCGGTAGGCGAGCCAGGCGTGCTGGGTCTTTTCGACGCCGGTCTTGCGGATCGAGCCGAGATAGGCGCCGCTCGCCGGGCGGTTCAGCATGAACTGGCGGTAGAGCGCATCCATCTTCTTTTCCAGGCTGGCGAATTCCGCTTCCGAGAAACGCGGCCCGCGGCCCGCCTCGAAATCCAGCACGTCGGCGGCAAAGGTATCGAGTTCGGCAGTTTGGGTTTCCAGTTGTAGCGAACGCGCCGCGCCACTGTCCTTGTCGGTTTCGTAATCCATGCGGTGCTGGGCGAAATACTGCGCCGCCTTGCTCGCCATCTCCAGGCCCAGTTGCTCCTTTTCGGTCCAGCCGCGCGACAGGGTGGCCAGCTGGGCGGCGCGCTGTCGCTTGTTCTGATGCATGCGCTGGCGCTCGCGCACCGCGCCGCACTGGCCGCGCATCTCGGCGCTGGCCACGTCGTCGCACAAATCGACCGGCCCCGGCTCGCGGTTCGCGGCCACGCGCTGCAGGTGCTGGACCCGGCTCTTCATTTCATTCACCGGACTCTGGATGCTGCAGGCGTGGCGCGTGGCCAGGGCCAGCTGCGGCCTGGCGCCGTGGCCGTTCGCATACAGCATCATCAGCACGCCGTGGGCGTTCGTGCGCGCTGCGCAGGCGTGCACGCGGCGCCAGTCGGCCTCGCGCGCATCGGGAGCGCCGAGGGTATCGTAGTAGAGGGCGGAGGCATCGCAGCGGCCGGATTCGGTGGCGGCCGGCGGCGGCTGGCGCGGCTTTTCGGCGCGTACGCGCAGGCACTGGCGGTACCAGTCGCTCCCGCGCAAAACCTCCGGTGGCGCGCCATACACGTTCGGGTAGGGCGCGGCGGCGGCGTTGGCGCCGCCCCGGAGCAGTGCCGGGAGCAGTGCCAGCAGCAGGGGCCAGGATGCGTGCGTCATCGCGTTCTCCTCGGTGTCGGGTTAAAGGTTTCCAATCGAAGTTTCCAGTCGGAAGCTTCAACGCTACCGTGAGCCATGCACAGGAGTTGTGATATGGCGCAAGACGGCCAACCCGGGCGCAGTGTGTGGCGTGCCTGCGGCATCATGTTCCTTTGAACATGGACCAGGAAGGAGCATTGATGAGTGCGCACAATTTCCGGATCACCCTCGAATACACAGGCGGCAAGAAGGAAGCCGATCCGCCGGCGCCGCTTTCCTTCGAGGTCGGCAACCACGACGACATCTTCGAGATCATCGCCCGGGTACGCGCTGCGGGGCGTTTCGAACACGACGAAGCGGCTGCGCTGGCACTGGGCATGAAGCTGTTCAGCGAAGTCATGCTGGCGCACCGCGACGATCCGCTGTTTGCGCCGATTGCCGCTGCCTACCGCGAGTACATCGCGGCGTTCAAGGCGCAGATGCGCACAGCGGGCGAGGCCGGCAAGACCGGCGAGGCCGGCTAACTCATCTGCTGCTCTGCAGCAAAATCGCGCCAGCCGGACCTTTGTCCGGCTTTTTTATGCCTGCGAAAAAGAACAATGTGTCGCCGTTTCTGCAAGCCTTCGTCACACTCTCTTACATTCGAGTGAGCAAAAGTAGCTTGCCGACATGCAAGACGAATCACACCTCGTAACCCTCTGTTAACAGTTAAAAAGTTGACTGTGAACACCACGCAACGCGCATAATTTTTTTCCGCATGGAAAATGCAAAAGCGCGGCCAGATGCGTAAAATTGCCTCCCATCAGCTTCCTGACGCCAACTTTTTCGGTTGGCGTTTGTTTTTTCTGCCCCAGTTAGCAAGCTTTTACGAATGGCAGAGCAGCTGAAAAAAATTCTTCCAGGCGGAAACTTTCCGATTGGATCGCACTCTTAAGAAACTCCTGTAGCCACAGGCTCTTACAACTAGATTCATACCAAATGCAAACTACTGTTCCAGCCGTTGATACCCTGAACACCGCAAGCGCCGCCGGCACTGTCGTCGCCTCGCGCCGCAGCAAAGTCTTCGCCCAGATCCAGAACCTGTCGCTGCCGGTGATGTTCACCATTTTCGGCGTGATCATGGGCTCGTGGGCCGGTCGTATCCCGGCCATGGCCGCACGCCTGAACATTTCGCACTCGTCGCTGTCGATGGTGCTGCTGTGCGGCGGCGTCGGCGCCCTGCTGTCGTTCCCGGTCTCGTCCTTCCTGATGCGCCGCTGCGGCGCCCGCAAGACCATGCTGTACTCGGGCCTGGCCCTGCTGGCCGTGCTGGTGGCGATCGGCATCGCCCCGACCGTCGCCAGCGTGATGGGCGCCGTCCTGATGCTGGGCATCACCGCCAGCACCTACGACGTGGCCATGAACGCCGCCGCCAGCAAGCGCGAAAAAGCCACCGGCAAGTCGGAAATGTCGATGCTGCACGGCCTGGCCTGCGCCGGCGGCCTGGCTGGCGCCACCCTGGGCAGCGTGATGGCCGGCATGAAGATCGCGCCTGCGATTCACTTCATGATGGTCGCCGGTCCGATGGCCGCCATCCTGTGGGCTGCCTCGCAAGTGCTGAACATCGCGGACGAAGCCGAGCAAGTGGAAAAGAAGAAGTTCGCCCTGCCGCGCGGTCCGATGGCACTGCTGGGTCTGCTGGGCTTCCTGGGTTCGATGTCGGAAGGCTCGATCGCCGACTGGAGCGGCGTGTTCCTGAAAGAACACTTCAACGCCACCGACGGCCTGGCGCCGCTGGCCCTGTCGTGCTTCTCGGTCATGATGCTGCTGTCGCGCCTGGTTGGCGACAAACTGAAGACCCGCTTCGGCGCCCAGCGCCTGGTGACCGTCGGCGCAGTCGTCTCGGCCATGGGCCTGTTCTTCGCGGTGATGGCGCCGAGCGCCCACGCCGCACTGGGCGGCTTCGCGGTCGCCGGCCTCGGCCTGTCGCTGCTGTTCCCGTTCGTGTTCAGCGCCGCCGGCGCCCAGGGCCCGATCGCCCTGGCAGGCGTGGCCAGCATGGCCTACAGCGGCACCCTGATGGGCCCGCCGGTGATCGGCGCCATCGCCAGCCACGTCGGCATGCAGATGGCCATCGGTTATGTCGGCGTCCTGTCGATCGTGATCGCCCTGGTTGCAAGCCGCACCAAGCTGCTCAAATAAGCAGTCAATCTTCCTGAAGCAGTACCCCACGGCGCCGGCTGAGAGCAATCTCAGGCCGGCGCCGCTTCTTTCAGCCACTGCCGTGGCGACATGCCCACCATTGTCGTGAACGCGCGCGTGAATGCCGGTGCGCTGGTATAGCCCGCCTGGGCGCTGACCACCTTGACCGGCAGGCCCTTGCGCAGCAGGTTCTGCGCCATGCCGATGCGCCAGCGCGTCAGGTATTCGCCGGGCGGCATGCCCACCACGTTGCGGAAGTGCTCGGTAAAGCGGGCGCGCGACATGCAAGCCAGGCGCGCCAGCGAGGTCAGCTGCCAGGGTTCGTGGGGACGTTCGTGGATCGCGGCCAGGGCCAGGGACAGCTGGCGGTCGGCCAGGCCCGCCAGCAAACCGACCGACATCTCTCCCTTGTCGAACTCATTGCGCAAGACCTGCACCATCAGCACGTCGCACAGGCGGTCGAGGATCACCTCGCGACCCTGGCTGGGGCTGGCCGCCTCGGTGAACAGCAGTTCCAGGGTCTGGCGCAGGGCGCCCATCTCGTTCAGCGGCTGGTACAGGCGGTCGGGCAGGGCGCGCGCCAGCGGGTTGGCACCGCCATCCTCGAAGCGGATGTGGGCGCACAGCAGGGTGGCGCCGGCGCCGTCGGGGATTTCCAGCGTATGCGCGCTGCCGCGCGGATAGAACACCATCGCCGGCTCGTCCACGCGCAGCGGCTCGGCGCCGTCCTGGCGGAAAACGACCGTACCGGAACGGACCAGGTGCAGCTGGCCCGCGGCCGGGTCTTCCGGAAAAGCGTTGGCGTCGCAGAAGACGCCGTTGAAAAACACACGTGCACGGAACGAATAACGGCCCACCAGCGACGAGATCTTGTCCATAGAAATGAGAATTTGACGAATTCCCTATCTATTCTGGACGATTTGCTAAGTCTTGGAAAGCGAATTGCCAGTTTTCCGTGCCTTCAGGATAAAAATCCTGACAATGCGTTGCTTCTTTTCATCAAATCCGTTAAATCACCAGGCGTCCGGCCACAGGCTGCGGTGCAGGGCGTCCACCTGCTCCGGCGGCAGGCGCGGTTCGCGCTGCGCCGTCAGCAAGCCGTTCTGCTCGTGCTCGACATCGGTGAGCTGGGTGTAGCACAGTCCGGCCAGGAAGGAGAGCGAACCCAGGCCCTGCATCAGCATGCGGTAGCGCTGGCCCAGCTCGTCGACATCCCCGACGTTGCCGTAGTGGTCGTACAGGCGGTCGCGCCGCCGCTCGGGGCCATCGGGCTTGAGCAGGTAGCCACCGACTTCGGAAAACACGATCGGCTGGCCACGGTACTGGGCGCCGGCCAAAAAGAGTTCGCGCGCCTTGTGCCAGCCGGTTTCCGGCGGCAGGCCGGTGAGCAGGGTGCCGGCATAGCGCTCCAGCAGCTTTTCCACCGGATGCGAATAATCGTGGATGGTGCAGATGTCGGTGACGTCGGTGTGCTGCCAGCCGTCGTTGTCGATCACCGGGCGGGACGGATCGACCATGCGCGTGCGCGCCACCATGCGTTCCAAGAAATCGTGCTGGTGCGGGTGGCGCGTGAGTTCCGGGAAGCCAAAGCTTTCCACCACCGGCACCCAGCCGACGATAGCCGGGTGATTCGCGTCACGCAGCACGGCGCGCAGCCATTCCAGCTCGAGCCGCTCTTCCGACTCCTCGGACCAGGAGCGCGCGTTCGGCATTTCTTCCCACACCATCAGGCCCAGCACGTCGCACCAGTAGAGCCAGCGTTCGTGCTCGATCTTCTGGTGCTTGCGCACGCCGTTGAACCCGAAGCGGCGCGCCCATTCCACATCCGCGCGCAAGGCTTCGTCGGACGGCGCAGCCAGCAGGGTGTCGGGCCAGTAGCCCTGGTCGAGGGCCATCAGCAGGAAGGTGCGCTTGCCGTTCAGGTGGAAGAAGCCGTCCTTCAGTTCGATCGAGCGCAGGCCGGCGTAGGCCTCGACCGTGTCGACAGGCTGGCCGCGATGCAGCAGGCGCACGCGCAGCTTGTACAGGTGCGGCGAGGCGGGCGACCAGGGGCGCGGGTCCGGCACCTGGGTGCGCAGGTCCAGGCTGGCGCCGCGGCTGGCAACGCGCGCCGTGGCGCAGACCTGTTCCGAGTCCAGGCTCTCCAGTACGTCGAGCTCGGCTTCCCATTCGCTGGCGGGGCCGTGCAGGTGGACGGTCAGGGCCAGCGTGCCGTCCGGGTGCGCTTCGTGGATGCGCAGGTGGTCGATGCGCAGCGCCGGTACCGGTTCCAGCCAGACGTTTTGCCAGATGCCGCTGGTGCAGTAGTAATAGATGCGCACCGGCGTGCCCGAGGACGACTGCTTGCCGCGCGGTTGATACGGGTCCTGGCGGTCTTCCACGCGCAGGGTGACGCGGTTGGCTCCCGGCTTCAGGTAGGGCGCGATGTCGAAGGAAAACGGCACGTGGCCGCCGCGGTTGCGTCCGGCAACGCGGCCGTTGACCCAGACATCGGCGCGGTAGTCGCAAGCGCCGAAATGCAGCAGCAGGGCGCCGTAGTCCCAGCCTTCGGGCACCTCGAAGCTGCGGCTGTACCACATGATCTCGTGGATGTCGCGGGTGCCGATGCCGGAGGCCTGGGATTGATAGGGGAAGGGCACCAGGATCTGCCGGGGAAGCGCGCGTCCGTCGAACCAGCGCTCGTGCAGGCCGGCGTCCTGGTCGTCGAAAGCGAATTCCCACCAGCCGTCGAGGCTGGCCCATTGCTGGCGCACCATTTGGGGGCGCGGGTGGTGCGCGCGGGGGTCTACAAACGTTTGCATGATGGTCGTGAAAACAGGGTGGGGGAGGGGCGGAATGCGGTATTCACTGCGTATTTGCGCTCTCGTAAAGTACACTCCAATGGCGCAGAACTTTCAAGCCCCCACCTGCCTCCAATGATGAGCCGAGCAAACCTGCTCGCGACAAGGAGGCGGCGATGCTGCACGAACCCGATGTACGCTCGATCACCCAGTATCACGACGCGGTATTGCGGCTGTCCGCCACCGACGCGCCGGTGCCGATCACGGGCCGCGGCGCCTGGCCGGCCATCGCCGCGAACCACGAATTTAATCTGCTATTGTGGCGAGAAGAAGACAAGGCACGCCGGCGCGACGTAGCCGCGAGCGAAATCGCCGCCAGCAAGCGCCACATCGACGCCTACAACCAGCAGCGCAACGACGCCGTCGAATCCATCGACGAAGCCATCCTGGCCGCGCTGGCGCAGGCCGCCGTCGTACCCGCTCCCGGCGCCTGGCTGTCGAGCGAAACCGCGGGCGCCATGATCGACCGCCTGTCCATCCTGGCCCTGAAGATCCACCACATGCGCGAACAGACCCGCCGCGTCGACGCCGGCAGCGCCCACGTCCAGGCCTGCGCCGCCCGCCTGCAGCGCCTGCAGCAGCAGCGCACCGACCTGGCCGGCTGCCTGGAACGCCTGCTGCGCGAGGCGGAAATCGGGCGCGCCTGGTTCAAGGTGTACCGGCAGTACAAGATGTACAACGACCGTTCCCGTTCACCCAGACTTACCAAAAGCTACACATAGTTAGCTCTTGCGCTGGCTTCCTGCTTCACTGGAGCCGGTTCCACCCTGCGCCTCAGGCACAGGGCCAGCGCCTTCTCCTCCACAGGCCGATGCGGTGGAACTCACCGCCATGTTTTTCAAATTGATTGCTGCATTAATGTCGCGGTCGTGCAGCGCCCCACACGCCGGACAGGACCACTGGCGTGTTCCCAGATCGAGCACGTCGAGCTGATGTCCGCAGCCTGAACATGTCTTGCTGCTGGCATACCAGCGGTTCACGATGACGAGTTGACTGCCACGCTGTTGTGCCTTATACGCGAGCTGACGCCGTAGTTCGGCAAACCCCATGTCGGCAATAGCACGTGACATGCAGCGGTTGGCGAGCATGCCCTTGACGTGCAAGTCTTCGATGCCGATGGTGTGGAAGCGCCGGGTGATAGCTGTGCTGAGCTGATGCAAGCTGTCGGCACGCACGTTGGCGATCCTGGCATGCAAGCGCGCCAGCTTGGTTTTCGCCTTGCTGCGATTGCGTGAGCCCTTCACCTTGCGCGACAGATTGCGTGATAAGCGCCGCAGACGATCCAATAAAGTTCGCAATGCTTTCGGTCCGGCTACGGTTTCTCCGGTCGATAAAGTCGCCAAATGCGTCACACCAAGGTCAATACCTACCGCGCCTCCGTTTTCAGCGTGCGGTAGCGGTACTTCCGGGATGTCGACTGTGATGCTGGCATACCAGTGATCGGCCGTGCGCGAGATCGAGGCTGAGGGAATTTTCCCTGTAAAGCGCAAGGCTTCGCGCATTCTTACCCAGCCGAGTTTCGGAAGTCGAATGCGCTTGTTCTCGACGCGGAACTGGTCGCTGGTCAAGGCGAACCGGTCATCGCGGCCCTTGCGTCGGAACTGCGGGTAGCGTGCCCGTTTTTCGAAGAAATTCTGGAAAGCACGGCCGAGCTGGATGATTGCCATCTGCGGTGCGCTCTTCGTTACCTTCAGCATCCACGGAAACTGCTGACGTTTAATCGCGTTGAGCTGGCGCCGCAATGCCGCTTCATTTGGCTTCGGCAAGGCTGGGTCGGCTTTATACGCCGTGTACTGGCGCTGCCATTCGGCTAGGGCCCAGTTGTAGGCAAACCGGGCAGTTCCGGCCGCACGTGCCAGATACGTAGCCTGGAGATTGTTGGGATCGAGACGGATACGGTGGGCTAGGAACATTGTGTCTCCTTTATCGCATGCTCCATGCCGTCGATTAGTTTCTGATTACGGTGACCGCGGCTTCCGTACAGGCGGGCGGAAAACACGGTGATGATCTCGAGTACATCGGCCACCAACTCCTCGGTCCTGAGCGGCACCAGCTGGCTGCGGGCCTCCCAGCGCCGCAAGGTGCTGGTCGAGACACCGAGTGCTTTTGCAGCCAAACTGATGGAGACGACTTTATTCATAATGCGTACGACTGCGCATACTTGAACATGTTCCCTCATTCTTTTACAAGCCCTGCCTGTACGGGCAAGCGCGCAACTCCGGGCGGGCTGCGCCGTGAAGGGCGAGCGATGATCGGCCTGTAGCATTCGCCTACCAGTACGGCCACATTCCCGCCCTGCGCTGCCGGCCGGGGGCGGTCCCGGCCAGCAGGGCGCGCGCATGCTGGAGCACGGCGGCCGAGCGCTGGGCGTCCGGGTCCCAGATGCAGCGGTGGTTGTCGCGGTCGAGCGGGGCCCAGCGCGCGATGTCGGCCTTGCTGAAGATGACCACGCTTTTCAGGCGCAGGCCGGCGGCCATGTGTGATACGCCGGTGTCGTTGCAGACCAGCAGCCGGGCCTGCTTCATCAACACCGCCATCGCCCCGATCGAGATCGGCGCAGCCGCATTCACGGCGCGCGCCTGCATGTGGCTTGCCACTTCCGCGGCCAGGTCGGCTTCGTCTGCCGAACCGGTCAGCACCACGTCGACCCCGAATTCGGCCGCCAGGCGGTCCGCCACGTCGGCGAAGCGGCGCGCCGGCCAGCACTTGTCGCGCTTGCGCGCGCCGGGATGCACGCAGATATAGCTGCCGGGTTGCAGGCCCGTGGCGATGCCGCTCGCTTCGAGTTCCTGCCGGTCTTCCGCGGCCAGCGGGAATTCCAGGTAGTCGCCGACCGCGCTGGCCCCCAGCCGCTGGACCAGGTGCAGCAGCCGTTCGGACTCCGCGCCGACTTCGGGGTAGGGAAACAGCACAGTGCGCTCGGTGGCAATTGGTTTGCCCTGGCAGTGGCCGGCCACGGCTTGGGCGCCGAAGCCGGCGACGATCTCGTTGCTGATGCCGCCATTGCCGTGCAGCTGCAGCGCCAGCGTGAAACGCCGCGCGCACATGCTGGCGTAGAAGGGCGTCAGTTCCGCGTGCCGCACCGGCTGCTCGGGCAGCAGCGGATGGCCGGGAAAGGGCAGGAAATCGTCGATGTAGTGGCGAAAGCGCGCGGCGAACTGGCTGGCCCAGGGCAGGCCGACCAGGGTGATGCGCGCATGCGGCAGCGCCGTGCGCAGCGCGCGCAGGGCCGGCACCGCGCACAGCATGTCGCCCAGGTGCAGGGCGCGGAACACGGCCACGGAATCGATGTCGAGCCGGTGGAAAAGCGGACGGCGTTGCACGGTTTCCTCCATCAATGACTATCCTGGCAGCGCAACGCGGCAGGTCATGCTCGGCCGACAGCGCATGCCAGCCCGCCGGAATCGCAACGGCGGCCATCGACGATCTACGGCTTCGCGGAAAGGACAAGGAATCAGACGCGCTGTTCTCTGGTCGTCTGGATGAGCGTTCCAGCCCTACTTGGAGCGCGATGCACAGCGATTAGTTCGGCACGGTTTTCAAACAGGCGCGGGCGGGCGCGCACGGCTCGCGGTATCATGAAAAACATCTTCTCATCCGAGCCTCGACCACTGTCCATGCTGCATACGCCTTCCACTTTCACGGCGCTGATGGCGCCGCAAGCCCATCCCGCTCCGCTCACCTTCCTGTTCCACGGCGGCCGCCTGCTGGTGCGCGAGCACGACCTGGCGCTGCCCGACGCCGCGGCCCTGGCCACGCTCGACCTCGACCCGGCGCACATGCAGCCGGTCGGCCTGTTGGGTGATCGCTATTGCCAGGCTGGATGGAGCGAAAGCGAAGCGGCGCCGCCGGGCCACGCCTGGCGCGGCCTGCGTTCGCTGTTCGGCGACATGGACGAGGAACGGCTCGGCGTGGCCGGCCGCGCGGCCCAGATCGCCGAATGGGCGCGTACCCACCGTTACTGCGGCGCCTGCGCGCATCGCATGGAACGCCTGATGCACGAACGCAGTTTCAAGTGCACCCACTGTGGCCACCTGGCCTACCCGCGCATTTCGCCGGCGATGATGGTCCTGATCAAGAAGGACGACAAGGTGCTGCTGGCGCTGCACCATGCCTCGGCGGCGAAGCGTTTCACGCCGCTGGCGGGTTTCCTGGAGGCGGGCGAATCGATCGAGGAAGCGATCCACCGCGAAGTGATGGAAGAGGTGGGCTTGCGGGTGACGAACCTGCAGTATTTCGCCAGCCAGTCATGGCCTTTCCCGCATTCGCTGATGATCGCCTTTACCGCCGACTACACCGGCGGCGAGATCCGCGTGGATGCCAGCGAAATCGCCGAGGCGCGCTGGTTCGGACCAAACGACGAATGGCCGGAGCGCGTGCCGCACATCTCGGTGTCGAGTGTGCTGGTGGACGCGCACCGGCCGCCTGGAAAATAACAGCTCAGCTTTCGGTCGCCGCCGGTAACGCCGGCGCGCTGCGTGCCGGAAGCAGTGCAACGGCCGGGGCCACGGCTACCGCAGCAGCCGGCATGGTGCGCGGCGCTTCTTCCGGCCGCGCGCCGGTCCCGCGCAACTGCACCGCGCGCTGCAATAAATCGAACCAGAACGGCGCGCCGAACAGGGTGGTCGCCGCCGTGATCAGCCAGCCGGCCGCCTGCAGGGCAAAGGCGGTATCCCACACCGGCGGAAAACTCGTCCAGCCGATCGGCAGCGCCCACAGCTTGCTCAGGGTGGCAGCGTCGAGGGCGCCGGGCACGGCATCGATGTGGGCCGCCAGCTGGGGCTGCTGCCAGAGGGTGCGGAACAGGGAGATGCTGTCGATGTTGAACATGATCGCCAGCAGCAGCGACAGCAACAGCGAGATCAGCAGCTGGCGCCGTTTATAGGCGCCGGACACGCGCTCCATGGCGTTGTCGAACCAGCCGGCCACCAGCGCCTGGAAGCGTTCCAGGTCGCCGCCGGCGCGCGCGTACAGGGCGTGCAGTGCACGCCGCACCTGCGGATCGGCGATGCCGTCGATGTCGGCGCCCAGGCGCGCGAAGTCGCCCGGAACGCGCTGTATGCTGTCGATCAGCGCAATCGCGAACTGCGCCGGTTCGATGTAGGATGGGCGGGCCGCAAGGTGGCGCTCGTCGACCGGCGTGCCGTTGCTGTGCGGGTTGACCAGGGGATGGGCATAGACCATCTGCGCCAGGGCGTCGAAACGCGGGTCGTTGAGCATGCTCTTGATGCCGGCCAGCAGGGTGTTGGCGCGCAGCCGGAAAGCCGCCGCCAGCGCTTCCTGCAAGGTGGCGACGATCAGCGCCACGGTGCCGTAGCAGAAGGTCAAGCCAATTGCCAATTCCAGTACCGAACTTCCGAACATAGCGCCTCCCTTTCGCAAGAAAACCTGTCCACGCTAGCGCATCGGCGCAACAGAGGAGTCCGTTTTGCTCAAGAAATCGGCAGGCGCCGGAAGGCTCGGCGCATTTTCTATATACTGGCGGCAATCGATTTTTTAGGGTATGTCATGTCTGACAAAGAAGCATTTACCGAACAGGATTGGCGCCGTCTGCTGACCAGCCTCGGTGAAGATCCAAACCGTCCCGGCCTGCACGAAACGCCTGCGCGCGTCACCAAGGCCTGGAAACACTGGACCTCCGGCTACGGCCAGGACCCGGTCGAAGTCCTGAAGGCCTTCGAGGATGGCGCCGAGCAGTACAACGAACTGATCGTGGTGCGCGGCATCCCGGTCTACAGCCATTGCGAACACCACCTGGCGCCGTTCTTTGGCAAGGCCACCGTCGGCTACCTGCCGAACGGGAAGATCGTCGGCCTGTCGAAGCTGACCCGCCTGGTCGACATCTTCTCGAAGCGCCTGCAGGTGCAGGAACGCATGACGATGCAGATCGCGAATGCGCTGATGGAAGTGCTGGAACCGAAAGCCGTGGGCGTGGTCGTCAAGTGCCGCCACATGTGCATGGAAAGCCGCGGCATCCGCACCCAGGGCGAGGAAACCATCACCTCCTGCATGCTGGGCGAACTGCAGCCGAACCTGGCGCTGCGCACCGAGTTCCTGTCGCTCGCACGCGACTAAATCAGGGGCCAACCCGGCCCGCCGGGAACCTGTTCATTAACTTCGCCCTCAAAGGAGGTTTAGGGGGCGAACGTCATGGCCCGGCCCGAATTTCCCAGCGATATAGCCCGCGAGCAGTTCGAGCTCGTGCGCGACACACTTGAAGCGGCGCGCCGCAAGACGCGTCCGCGCAAGCACGATTTGTACGACGTGTATTGCGCCGTCCTCTGGTTCCTGCACACGGGGGCTGCCTGGCGCAGTCTGCCGCGCGAGTTTCCACCCTGGCGCACCGTGCACGAATATTTCACGCAATGGACCATGCTGCGCAACGGCGAGCGCTCGCTGCTCGAGCAAACGCTCGACACGCTCGGGCGCGACGTCGAGCTGGCCCAGCTGCAGCGGCTGATGCGGCCGAGCTGAGTGCGCTCAGCCGTGTGGCGCGTTTGCGCTGGAATTGTATAAACTGATAACAACAGCGATCATAACAGCCTGTGCCGTGCAGCCAGTTCCTGCCTTGTCACATTCTGTTGCGATTTCAAGCCGTGCGCGCCGAACGGCTGAGCTACGCTGGAGCTATTGTCTTTCTTTCACGCCGGCGCCCCGATGTTCGACCAACTCAACCTGTACCTGTTTTCACTGATCAATTCCGCACCCGGCCTGGAAGGCTGGCGCCTGCACGGTGCCGTGTTTGCCGCCGAATGGGTGATCATGATCCTGCCGCTCGGCCTGGTGCTGATGTGGATAAACGGCGATACCGCCGGGCGTGAAGCCGCCGTGCGCGCCTTCCTGGCCGCCGTGATCGCGCTAACGCTCAACAAGATGATCGGCCTGGCGTGGTTCCATCCGCGCCCTTTCATGGCCGAGGTCGGGCAGACCTTCATGTTCCATGCGCCGGACTCGTCCTTCCCGAGCGACCACGGCACCAGCATGTTCTCGGTGGCACTGGCACTGGCGTTCGGACCGTTGCGCGAAGCACGCCGCTTCGGCATCGCCTTGCTGGCGCTGGGTGTGGTGGTGGCCTGGGCGCGGGTGTTCCTGGGTGTGCATTGGCCGCTGGACATGGCCGGGGCATTGGTCACCTCGAGTGTGGCGGCTTTGCTGGTGAATACCAGGACCGGCCAGGCGCTGGCGGCGCTGGTGGTGCCGCAGATGCAGGTAGTGTATCGGCGCGTACTTAAAACGCCGATCGCCCGCGGCTGGCTGCGCCCCTAGCGCACCAGGTCACTCGGTCGGCGCTTCCGCCTCTTCGAACACCAGCTGCTTGTTTTCGTCGAAGTGGAACAGGCCGAGCGGCTGCCCGGTCACCTGCTCGGGTTCTTCCATCTGGCTGCAGCCCCCGGTCTCGAAGCGCCAGGCCGTGTCGCCGGCGCGGATCGTGTAGACGTTATCCCCGGAGCCGAACAGTTCGAGTTCCACATCCGACACCGGCAGCGTGGCCAGCTCGAAGCGGCGCTGGCAATCAGGCATGCGCGCCGCGATCAGGTCCAGCGTGACTTCCTTCTTCCAGAACTGCTCCTGCACCGCGCGCACGGTCAGCGCGTGCGTATTGCCCTCGATGTAATACGTGGCCGAGTCGTCGACGCAGCCGGCCAGCAGCAGGGGAGTCAACAGGAGAAGTTTTCGCATGCAAGGTTCCATGGTCCGGCGCGACATAGCGCCTCAGCCAGTATAGAACGGCCTCTCCGCGCGCCGCAACTGCGCAGTCGAATCCTCCCGGACTCCCCGCTCCGGCGATTTGGGCCATGATGAAGCCGTTGTCGATTTCACCAGTCAGCGCATCCATGAAACAGCCCGCATACGAAACGCTGGAAGCCCGCGGCGCCAAGCCGGTCAAGATGTGGACCCGCGGCGTGCCGGTCGAGGAAGCCGCCAGGGAGCAATTAAGCAAGCTTGCCCAGCTGCCCTTCATCTACCATCACGTAGCCGTCATGCCCGACGTGCATCTCGGCAAGGGATCGACCATCGGCAGCGTGATCCCCACGCTCGGCGCGGTCATTCCGGCTGCCGTCGGCGTCGACATCGGCTGCGGCATGATGGCTGCCAAGACCACCCTGCGCGCGACCGACCTGCCCGACAACCTGGGCAAGCTGCGCAGCGCCATTGAGCAGGCCATCCCGCACGGCATGTCGCACAAGACGCGCAATGCAAAGGGGCGCGACGTCGGTTCCTGGGACCGTCCGCCGCCGCCGGTCGACGCCGGCTGGGCCAAACTGAAGGACGAATTCGACGCCCTGTGCCGCAAGTGGCCCAAGCTGCGCGGCACGAATAACTACAAGCACCTCGGCACCCTGGGCAGCGGCAATCACTTCGTGGAAATCTGCCTGGACGAAGACAATTTCGTGTGGCTGATGCTGCATTCCGGCTCGCGCGGCGTGGGCAATGCCATCGGCACCCATTTCATCGAGCTGGCCAAGCAGGACATGCGGCGCCACATGGTGAACCTGCCCGACCAGGACCTGGCCTACCTGGAAGAAGGCACCCAACACTACCAGGACTACATCGAGGCGGTCGGCTGGGCCCAGAAGTTCGCCCGCACCAACCGCGAAGTGATGATGCAGAACCTGGTCCACGCGGTACGCAGCGTGATCACCAAGCCTTTCGAGACCCACGTAGAGGCAGTCAATTGCCATCACAACTACGTGCAGCAGGAACGCCACTTCGGCCGCGATGTGCTGATTACCCGCAAAGGTGCGGTCTCGGCAAAAGCCGGAGAACTGGGCATCATTCCCGGGTCGATGGGCGCAAAAAGCTTCATCGTGCGCGGCAAGGGCAACCCGGAAAGTTTTAATAGTTGCAGCCATGGCGCAGGACGCACCATGAGCCGCACCGAAGCCAAGCGCCGCTTCACCCGCGCCGACGTCGAACGTGCCACGCAGGGCGTGGAATCGCGCAAGGACGACGGCGTGATCGATGAAATCCCGATGGCCTACAAGGACATCGACGCCGTCATGCAGGCCCAGGACGAACTCGTGGAAGTGGTGCATACCCTGAAGCAGATCGTCTGCGTGAAGGGCTGAAGCCAGGGATGGAACCACCCCAATAACCTTAGCGAAGAGTAGACGATGCCAGACGACGAACTGACCCCGCTGGCGCCCGTGGCGGCGCCGTATGTTCCACCGCAGCCGCTGACGCTGCGCATCAACGGAAGCGAGCATCAACTGCACCTCGAGCCGCGCGTGAGCCTGCTCGACGCGCTGCGCGAAACCCTGCACCTGACCGGCACCAAGAAGGGCTGCGACCGCGGCCAGTGCGGCGCCTGCACGGTATTGGTCGACGGCCAGCGCATCAATTCCTGCCTGACCCTGGCAGTGATGCACGACGGCCGCGAGATCACCACCGTCGAAGGACTGGCCCAGGATGGCCAGCCGCATCCGGTGCAGCAGGCCTTCATGGACCACGACGGTTTCCAGTGCGGCTACTGTACGCCGGGCCAGGTCTGTTCGACCGTGGCCCTGCTGCGCGAGATCGCCGAAGGCCAGGCAAGCGCGGTTACCCGCGGCGAATGCCCGCAGGGGCTGGACGAGGACGAGATCCGCGAACGCATGAGCGGCAACCTGTGCCGCTGCGGCGCCTACCAGAACATCGTGGCTGCGATCCGCACCGCGGCGGCTGCGCCGGTCAACTGAGG
Organism: Massilia sp. BAP21; assembly: GCF_057801335.1. Classification (NCBI taxonomy): domain Bacteria; kingdom Pseudomonadati; phylum Pseudomonadota; class Betaproteobacteria; order Burkholderiales; family Oxalobacteraceae; genus Massilia; species Massilia sp. BAP21. Next base: position 1,738,227 of record NZ_CM173596.1, on the reverse strand, counting down.
AGAGGCCATGCATTCGATTTCCTACGAGCGGGCGCGCGACGTCGCCCACGCGGTCGAGCTGGCGCGTGCGCCTGGGTCCAAGTTCATCGGCGGCGGCACCAATCTGCTGGACCTGTACAAGAGCGGCGTCGAACGCCCGACGCGGCTGGTGGACGTCAGCCGCCTGGCGCTGAATGCCATCGAAGAATTGCCCGACGGAGGCGTGCGCATCGGCGCCATGGCCAGCAACACCGCCGCCGCGAACCACCCGCTGGTGCGCGGGCGCTACCGCGTGCTGTCGGAAGCGATCCTGAACGGCGCCTCGGCCCAGCTGCGCAACATGGCCACCGTCGGCGGCAATTTGCTGCAGCGCACGCGCTGCTATTACTTCACCGACCCCACCTTTAAAAGCTGCAACAAGCGCGACCCGGGCTCGGGCTGCGCCGCCATCGACGGCTTCAACCGCATCCACGCCATCCTCGGCGCCAGCCCGGACTGCATCGCCACCAACCCGTCCGACATGGCGGTGGCCCTGGCGGCGCTCGACGCCACGGTGCGTCTCTCCGGCCCGAACGGCGAACGCAGCGTGCCGATCGCCGACTTCCACCGCCTGCCGGGCGACACGCCGCAGTTCGATACCGTCATCGAAGACGGCGAGCTGATCACGGCGGTGGACTTGCCGGCGTCGCCCTTCGGCGCGCAGTCGCACTACCTGAAGGTGCGCGACCGCGCCAGCTATGCCTTTACCCTGGTGTCGGTGGCGGCAGCACTGGATATCCAGGATGGCATGGTGCGCGACCTGCGCCTGGTACTGGGCGGCGTGGCGCACAAGCCCTGGCGCGCGCAGGAGGCCGAGGATGCGCTGCGCGGCCAGTCCTTGAGCGAGGAAAACCTGCGCCGCGCGGGCGAGCTGGCCGTTGCCGGCGCCCAGGCGCAGGCCCATAACGGATTCAAGATCGCACTGGCGCAGCGCGCGGTGGTACGGGCGCTGCAGGTGGCCGCAGGCATCACCGGACCGGCTGCAACGGAACAGGCAGGAGAATCGGCATGAGCATCATCGGCGCACCCATCAATCGAGTCGACGCCTGGGCCAAGGTCAGCGGCGGCGCCCGCTACTCGGCCGAGCATCCCGTAGACAATCTTGCGCATGCCGTCATGGTCACCAGCACGGTGCCGAACGGGCGCATCACCCGCATCGACGCCGGCGAGGCCGAGGGCGTGCCGGGCGTCCTCTACATCATGACGCACGAAAACGCCTTGCGCCTGCCGCAGGAAACGAAGGAGGGGAAGGTCTCGCCGCCGATCGGCCGCGTGCTGTCGCTGCTGCAGGACGATCAGGTTCACTACAACAACCAGCCGATTGCCGTGGTCGTGGCCGAGACCTTCGAGGCCGCGCGCGAGGCTGCGGCGCGGCTGCGCATCGAGTACGAACGCACGCCGGCCCAGCTCGACTTCGAGGAAGCGAAGCAGCACACCCATCCGCCGGAAAAGGTGCTGACCCAGAAACCCGATACCCAGCGCGGCGACTTGCAAGCCGGCCTGCTGTCGGGCAGCGCGCGCATCGACGCCAGCTACCGCACGCCGGTCGAGAACCACAACCCCATCGAGCCGCACGCGACAATCGCGGCCTGGGACGGCGACCATCTCACCCTGTACGACTCGACCCAGTACATGAAAGGCGTGCAGCGCACCGTGGCCGGCACGCTCGGTATTCCGGAAGACAAGGTCACGGCGCTGTGCCCGTATGTGGGCGGCGGCTTCGGCTGCAAGGGTTCGGTGTGGTCGCACGTGGTGCTGGCGGCGATGGCCGCGAAAGGCGCGGGGCGCCCGGTCAAGCTGGTGCTCGACCGCAACCAGATGTTCGGCCCGGTGGGTGCGCGACCGGTCACCGACCAGCGCATGCGCCTGGCCGCGATGCTTGATGGCCGGCTCACCGCTACCGCCCACGACACCGTCGCCTACACCTCGATGATCGAGGACTGGATCGAGCCCTGCGGCCTGATGACGCGCATGATGTACGAAGTGCCGAACGAGGAAACCACGCACCGCCTGGCGCGCATGAACCTGGGCACGCCGACCTTCATGCGCGCGCCGGGCGAAGCCTCGGGTTCGTTCGCGCTGGAGTCCTCGATGGATGAGCTCGCCTGCGAGCTCGGCATCGACCCGCTGCAACTGCGCCTGCAGAACTACACCGAGCGCGACCCCGGCAAGGACTTGCCGTTCTCGAGCAAGTCCCTGCGCCAGTGTTATGAAGTCGGCGCCGAACGCTTCGGCTGGAGCCGGCGCAACCCGCAACCGCGTTCGATGCGCGCAGGCGACAAGCTCGTCGGCTTGGGCATGGCAACGGCCACCTACCCGACCAACCGCTCGAAAGGCGCGGCCTCGGCCACGATCGATGCGGATGGCATGGTGGTGGTGCGCTCCAGCACCCAGGACCTCGGCACCGGCACCTATACCGTGATGACCCAGGTGGCGGCCGAGGCGCTCGGCTTGCCGGTAGACCGTGTGCGCTTCGAACTGGGCGACTCGCGTTTGCCGGAGGCGCCGGTCTCGGGCGGCTCGACCACGGTGGCCAGCGTGGCGCCGGCGGTGAAGGCTGCGGCGCATGCCCTGAAGCTCAAGCTGGTCGGCATCGCCGTCGCCGACGAGCGCTCGCCATTGCACGGTGCGCTGGCCGATGAAGTCGAGATCGATGGCGGCCGATTGTTCCTGCGCGGCGATGCGGCAAAAGGCGAATCGATGACCGACATCGTCGTGCGCCATGGAGGCGCGGCCATCGAGGCCCGGGCCGAAGCCGATCCCGGCGACGCCAGCAAGAAGTATTCGATGCATGCCTTTGGCGCGGTGTTCGTCGAGGTGCACGTCGACGAAGCGCTGGGCACGGTGCGTGTGCCGCGCGTGGTCGGCGTGTATGGCGTGGGCAAGCTGATGAATGCCAAGACCGGGCACAGCCAGCTAATGGGCGGCATCGTCTTCGGGCTGGGCATGGCCCTGTTCGAGGAAACGGTATTCGACCTGCGCGACGGGCGGGCCGTGAACGGCAACCTGGCCGAATACCACGTGCCGGTGAATGCCGACATCGGCAGCATCGAGGTGGAAGTGGTGGATGAGGACGATCCCCATGTTAATCCGCTGGGGGCGAAAGGGATCGGCGAGATCGGGATTACGGGCGTGGCGGCGGCAGTGGCGAATGCCGTGTATCACGCGACCGGGAAGCGGATACGCGAGTTGCCGATCACGCTCGATAAGTTGCTGTAAGCTGTTGGTTTCAATGGGTGCGCGCATGGCGATAGCCGGTGCGGCACCTACGCACTCAACCGTACGATGGGGTCATTGATGCCGGGGGCATCAATGACGAAGTGCCCACGCGGTTACGTGCGTCTCCTTCAGCTGTTAAAGGTGAAATGTCGCTCGCGCCATCACCGCCAGTCGCCCGCGTTTGCATCGCGTTTGTTTGCATGTTTCGCGGGCGACGATTCACCGCCGCCGGCCGCACGCATACGCACGTAACCGCGTGGGCACGGGGTGCCTAGCGCGGCCCGGCCCACCGTACGGGAAACGATAACGTCTCAGTTATTCCCCGGCCTTTTCCCAACCCCCACCCAGCGCCAGGAACAGCCCCACCTGGTCACTGGCCAGCTTCGCATCCGACGCTGCCACTGCCGCCTGCGCCGACGCCAGCGTCCGCTCCGCGTCCAGCGTGGTCAGGAAGTCCGTCCGCCCGAACCGGTACAGCCGGGCCGCCTGTTGCGACGCCAGCGCACTCTGGTCGCGCGCCGCCTTCAGCGCCGCATTCCGGTCCAGCTCGCGCGCATACGCCGTCAGGGCAGTCTCGGTCTCGCGCAAGGCATTCAGCACCACGCCGTCGAACCGCGCCAGCGATGCCGCCGTGCTCGCCTCCGCCTGCTCGATGTGGACGCGCGCCGTGCCGGTCGAGGGAATCGTCCAGGAAATCAGCGGCCCCAGGCTATAGCGGAAGGTATTGCCTTCGCCAAGGCTTGATAAGCCGCCGGTGCTGCCCGCCGTCAGCCCCAAACTGATCTGCGGATACAGCTCGGCGGTGGCCACGCCGATGCGCGCCGTCGCGCCCGCCAGCGAACGCTCGGCCTGGCGGATATCCGGACGCCGACGCAGCAGCGCCGCGCCATCGCCCACCGGAATCGCCGCCGCCAGTTGCGGCACCCTGACACACTGCGCCACCTCCTTCGAGAAATTGCCCGGTGTTTCGCCGGTCAGCACCGCCAGCCTGTACAGGGCCGTGCGGCGCTGTGCCTCCAGCGGCGGCAGGGCTGCGCGGAGTTGCTCCAATTGACCCAGCGCACGGCTGTTGTCGAGCGCCGTGCCGCGTCCCAGTTTCACGCGCTGGGCGGTGGACTCGGCAAACTTGCGCTGCAGGTCCACCGATTGCTGGGCAATCGCGATCTGCTGCCCGGCCGAGCAGGCCTCGGCGTAGGCGCGCGCGGTGTCGGCGGCCACGGTCACCCGGGTCAGGTCGAGCGCGGCCTCGGCGGCCTCGGTATCGGCGCCGGCCGCTTCCATGGCGCGCCGGATCTTGCCGAACAAGTCGAGTTGATAGGACACGTGCAGGCCGGTGTCGTAGGTGGCGCGGTCTGCCATCGAACCCGGCAAGCCGTTGGCGGCGCCGGATGCGCGGCCATAAGCCGGCGCAGCCGAGACGCTCGCTTCCGGCCGGCGCAGTTCTTCCGCTTCCGACAGCACGGCGCGGGCGCGCGCCAGGTTGGCGGCGGCCACGCGCAGGTCGGTGTTCGCGGCAAAGGCTTTATCGACCAGGCCGTCCAGCGTGCTGTCGTGGTACAGGCGCCACCATTGCTTCGGCAGCGGTTCAGGCGTGAACGGTTTTTCCGCACTGCCGACGAAGGGCGCGGCGGCGTCGGGCCGCTTCATCACGGCTTCGTCCGGCACATGGTAGTTCGGGCCGACGGTGGTGCTGCAGGCGCTTACGGCCAGCAAGGCCGCCAGCGCTCCCGCTTTCAAGGAAAAAGTTCGATAGTCCATTATGGTCACCGCTTAGTTTTTCAGCGAACTCGGCGCCGCCATCGCCTGTGCCTGGGGGCGCGCCGCCGGCTTGGCCGCGCCCGGCAACACCTGCACGGTGGCGGTCTGGCCGGCAACCAGGCGCACGTTGGCGGGCACCGGATCGAGCGCCACGCGCACCGGAATGCGCTGCGCCAGGCGGACCCAGTTGAAGGTCGGGTTAATGTTCGGCAGCAGGTTGGTGCCGGTGGTGCGGTCGCGGTCGGAAATGCCTTCGGCAAAGCTTTCCACGTGGCCGCCGAGCTTTTGCTGGGCGCCCATTAGCGACACGGCGACCCGGTCGCCGAGGTGGATCTGCGGCAGCTTGGTTTCTTCAAAATAGCCTTCGACGTAGAAGGAAGCGCGGTCGACCAGGGCCATCACCGGATGGCTGGCGCTGACGTAGGCGCCCGGCCGCAAGTCGAGGTTGGTAACGAAACCGTTGACTACCGATTTCACCTGCGTGCGTTCCAGGTTCAGTTTGGCGGTGTCGCGGTTCACCACGGCCTGGGCCAGGGCGGCGCGCGCCGTTTCCACGCGCGACTGGCCTTGCTCGCGGGTCTCTGCCGCCACCAGGTCGTCGAGCTGGACGTTGCGGCGCGATTCGCGCTGGGCCTGGTTCAGCGCTGCCTGCGCCGATTGCTCGGCGGCCTCGGCCTGGCGCAGGGCGAGTTCGAAACGCGCGCGGTCGATCTCGAACAGCAGATCGCCCGCGTCCACCTGCTGGTTGTCGTGCACATAGACCTTCGTTACCTGGCCGGTGACGTCGGGCGCGACCTGCACCACGTAGGCCTTGACGCGGCCGTCGCGGGTCCAGGGTTCGACTTCGTAATGGCGCCACAACTGCCAGCCCGCATACACGGCGCCGGCGGCGGCGATCAGGGTGATACCGACCCGGCCCACTGCCGGAAGAGAAAATTTCTTGAACATGATCAAAGTAAATTCAGGACAAATTCAGAACAGATTGGAACCAAAGAACACCAGGGCGCCGAGCACGATGATGAACAGCGAAAAGTCGAACAGCGCCGGATGCCAGACGTGACGATAGAAGCCGGTGCGCGCGAGCACCCAGTTGAACAGGCGCGAGACCACGAGTGCGAGCAGGGCCAGCAATAGCAGCGGTGGAACATAGATGCCATAAAGGCTGACTTCGCCGATCATCGGATCTCCTTTTCCAGTACGGGCGAGGGTTGATAGGGTGGCGCCTCGGGGAACATGTCGCGGCGGATGCCGGCCAGCGCCGCCAGGGCGTCGCGCTGTGCGGTCGAGGCTTGCGCCGCGCTGACCGAGCGCAAGGCGTTGTCGATCGAGGCCAGCAGGTGCGCATTTTCTTCAGTGTCCACATGCGGACGTGCATCGAAATGCTGCGATAAATGTTCGAGCAGCGCCCACAGCGCGGCCTGGCTGCGGCCGAGTTCGTGGCGCGCGGCGAGCAATTGCGTCATGTTCAGGCCGATACGCAAGTCGACCAGGGCGTCGGCCGCCTGCAGGTCCTGCTGGGCGCCGGCCATGGCCAGGCGCGGCGTCAGCAGGGCAATGCGGTCGACCATGCGCGCCGAGAATTCCGGCACTGACGGCGCCTGGCGCCCATCGCCCATGGTGACAAGTTCCTTCCAGCCAGCACGCAGCAGGCGGCGCGCGGTCCAGCCGGCGCTGACGCTGCGGAACATCCCGATCACCAGCACCGCCAGCGCCAGCCCAGCCAGTTGCGCCAGGGTCGCATTGATGAAGGAGGCGGCGTCGGCGGTATTCGTGTCTTGCAGGGCCAGGGTCCCGCCGATGCCGAACAGGAAGGGCATGGCGCGGCCAAAGGTGGCGGGCCGCGCGATCAGCGCCCCCAGCACCAGGAAGGCCGGGGCGCAGACCAGCACCAGCATCTCGAAGCTGTGGATGGCCGGCAGCACCGCCAGCAGGTAAAAGGCCGACAGCGGCACCGAATAGATCGTCCACACCAGGAAGCCCTTGATAAAAGGGACCGGGTCGTCCTGGGTAGCGAAGAAGCAGGACATCACGGCCGCCATCATCGGCACCGCCGCGCCCGAAGGCCAGCCGGTGGCGATCCAGAAGGCGCAGCCGGCGAGGGTGGCGATGATCGCCGCCAGCGACGACACCACGGCCATGCCGCGGTCCAGGTGCAGGGCGTTCGCCGGCACGCCGGGCAGGTGGCGTGCTTCCGGCGGCAAGGCGCCCGCCGCACCCGCTCCAATGTGGCGGCGCAGCGTTTGCGCCTCGGCGCCGGCGTCGACCAGGGCGCGCAGGCGGGCGGCCAGGTTCAGCTGCACCAGTTCCAGCCAGCTGCTGTTGCGCGAAGGCTGGGGCGCCAGGGCGTCGATGGCGTTGCGCAAACCTTGCGGGTCTTGCGGCGTGGCGTCCTTGCGGGTGCCGGCCCAGGCGGTGATGTCGGCCAGCAGCGTGCGCCAGCGCGCGCTCTCGTCCAGGGCGCCCTGCTGGCGCAGCGCCAGCAGGCGGTCTTCGATGGCGGAGAGGATAGGGACCATCGCCGCCAGGCGTTCCTGCAGGGCGTGGATGGCGTTCCCGGTCCAGCGCAGGTGCGAGGTGTCGAAGGGCAGGTGCACCGCCATCATGCGCAGTTCGGTGATGTCGCCGGCCAGCTTGCGGCGGTCGCTGCTGCTCTTTTCGGCGCCGGCGGGCGCCAGCGCATCGGCGATCCAGTTGCGGGCGTCGCGCAGGGCGTTGTCGAGGCGCGCCAGCATCACCGGGCCGAAGCTCTGCGGGAACACCAGCGAGTGCACGACAGTCGCGCAAGTGATCCCGAGCAAAATCTCTTCGACACGCGCGAGGGCGATGTCGAAGATGGTGCCTGGGTCATTCACTGCCGGGAAGGCAATCAGCCCGGCGGTATAGCCGGCCAGCATCAGGACGTAGGAGCGCGGCGTGCGGTCCAGCAGCGACACGTACAGGCAGCCGCCGACCCAGAGCGCCAGGGCCAGCGACAGCAGTTCGGGCGAGTTGGCAAAGGCCGGCACGATCAAGACGGTGGCAAAGGCGCCAAGGAAAGTGCCGCCGAAACGGTACAGCGCTTTCGAGCGGGTAGGACCGGAGAAGGGGGCGCCGACGATGTAGGCCGTCATCAGCGCCCAGAATGGACGCGGCAGTCCGATGCGCATCGCCAGGTAAAGCGCGAGCATCGCTGCCGTGAAACTTTTTACCGAAAACAGGACTTCGGCCTTGCTGAAGAGCTTCACGCCTGCTTGTCCCCAGGCTGTTGTTCGCAAGGCTTGATCTTCGATTGCAGGCCGGTCAGTACGCGCAGGCAGGTCTCGATGTCGGCCTGGTCGAACTCGGCAAACAGATTGCGGCGGAAGGGAATCAGCGCTGCTTCCATCTGGGCGGCGCGGGTCTTGCCATCGGCGGTGAGCTGCAGCAGCTTGGCGCGGCGGTCCTGCGGGTCTTCGTGGCGTTCGACCAGGCCGTTTTCGATCAGCAGGTCGATCACGCGCACCAGCGAAGACGCTTCCAGGCCCAGGGCCTCGGCCAGCACGCCGGGGCGCACGCCGTCCTGGCCGAGGCGGCCGAGGATCAGCACCGGCAGGGCGGTGGCCTGGGACAGGCTGTATTGCGAGGCGACCTTGTCGGCCATGGCCTTGTAGGCGCGCGAGGCGTGGGTCAGCGTCGCGGTGAGTTGCATCAGGGTTTGATCGAGGGGATTCATGCTGTGCGGGAATTCATTTGAGTACTAAAGTTTAGCATGCGAAGTATTTTTTTGCAGGCGGTGGGCGGATTTGTAGGGTGGACGGCTTTGCCGTCCACGCGTCGATCGGTATCGGCTCCGATCTCGTACGGGATGATCTCGCTGCTAACTATCACCGCGTGGACGGCAAAGCCGTCCACCCTACGTCTAGCGATTTGCCTGCAGCGTAGAAATCGCCACCAGCGACGCCGGCATATCGAACTCATGCTCCGGATCGACCTTGCGCAGCACCTCGATTGGCGCATAGCCCCAGTGCACCGCCGCGAAGTCGACGCCGGCCTTGCGCGCGGCCTCGGCATCGGTGGCCTGGTCGCCGATGTACAGCGCCGCCGACGGTTCCACCATCGCCCGCTTCACCACCTTGCGGATGCGCGAGGTCTTGCCGAAGATCGACATCCCGCATTCATACTGGCTGATCAGCGAAGCCAGTTCCGGCCCCAGCACCTGGCGCACGTTGTATTCGGAATTCGACGACACGATGGTCAGCTCGAGATGGCCGCGCGCCAGTTCGCGCAGCGCGTGGTCGACTTGCGGGAACAGGCGCACCTGGCCGGCGTTCTCGCTCATCAGGGCCTTGAAGCTGGCGGCGGCCAGCGGCAGCTTCCAGGGCGGCATGCCGACGTGGCGCATCATGTCGCGCGGTTCGTAGTGGCGCAAGCGCTCCACCTGCGTGATGTCGATGCGCCGGAAACCGTGCTGGTCGGCGATCTGGTTGAACACGCTGAGGAAGAAGGGAAACGAATCGGCGAGCGTGCCGTCGAAGTCGAAGATGGCGAGACGGTAGGTCATGCTGGCGGAAGGTCGGTGGGCGCACTTGCATGATACACAAGAGCGCCCGCAGGCCTTGTTCCGCCAGGGTCAGGCGGCCTGGGCGGTACGCTCGGGCGCCACGAAGGCCAGGCTTTCCTCGAACGAGCGCAACACCATGTCCACGTGCTCCTGCACCACGGCCTGGCTGACCGAGGCTTCGCCGAACGGCAGGCGGATCGTCACCAGCAGCACGTTCGGCAGGCGCGCGTGCAGGTCCTTGGCCGCGTCCAGCCACTGCGCCAGCGTCGCTTCCACCGGGTAGGTGATGAACACGGTCGAAATCAGGTCGGCCGCATCCGGCCCCGGGCTTTCCTGCTCGGCGCCGACCACCGTGCTGCGCGCATCGATGTCGGCTTCGCGCAGGGTGCGCACCAGCAGCTCGGTGAGAATGTCGTCGCGCTCGGTGCCCAGGCCCGCGCACAGCACCACCGAGCGCGCGGGCACGTCGAGCGACCCCTGCCAGCGGCCCAGCTTTTCTTCGCGCATCTTGCGCAGGTGGGCGCCGACGTTCGCGTCGAGCAGCGACACGCGCTGGCGCCGGCGGTTGCCCGGGAAGGCGGAGACCGGGGTGAGCGCAGTGGCGACGTCGGCGATCGTGGCGCGGATATGTTCGGCTTGCGCGCTGTCGAGCTGGTTGCCGCGCTGCTCGGCCACGGCCAGCACCAGGCCCGGCAGCAGCACCTGGTCGCAATAGCGCGCAAAACCATGGCGCGCGATGTAGCCGCGTGCGTCCTCGATGATGGCGCGGCGGTCGCCGCTCAGCACGCGCTGGTAGAAGCGCTGCGAGTGGGTCACGTTCGGCACTTCGCCGAGCAGGATGGCGACCGGTTCCAGCGCCCGCACGTGGCGCCCGGCCACCACCAGGCACAGGGTCAGCGGAGTGGAGAGCAGCAGGCCGATGGGCCCCCACAGCGCGCCCCAGAACAGCGCCGAGACGATCACCGCCAGCGGCGACAGGCCGGAACTATGGCCGTATACCTTCGGCTCGATCACGTTCGCCACCAGCAGTTCCAGCGCCACGAACACGGCCAGGCAGGACAGGGCCAGGGTCCAGCCGGGGTCGATGGCCGCCACGAACACGGCAATCATGGCGCCGGCGGCCATGATGCCGAGGTAGGGCACGAAGCGCATCAGGCCACTCAGGGCGCCCCACAGCAGCGCGTGCGGCACGCCGAAGGCCCACAGCACCGCGCCGATCAGGGCGCCGAATGTCAGGTTGACGATGAACTGCGACAGGAAGAAGCGCGACACGCCGCGCGTGGCGTCGGCCAGGGCGCGCACGGTGCGGCCGATCTCGGCCTGGCCGGCGAGCCGGATCGCGCGGTCGCGCAGGGATTCGTGTTCGAGCAGGATGAAGACCAGCAGCACCAGCACCAGGCCGGCCTCGCCGATCGGCCCCAGCACCCAGGACAGGATGCGCGCCAGGGCGTCGCGCGTGGTCGGACGCGGCGCGCGCACTTCCACCGGCAGCGGTTGATTCGCGGCGGTGGTCAGCGTGCCGCGCTTGACCGTTACCGGCGGCGCCGGCGGCGGCGCGAACTGCGGCGTGACCGCGCTCAGCTCGGCCTCGAGGCGGGCAAAGGGGCGCTCTGTGATCTCGCGCACCTTTTCCACTTTCGACTTGATCGCCGCGCGGTATTGCGGCAGGTCGCGCGTGACGGCCACCAGCTGGAAAGCGAGGATGGTGCCGATGCCGACCACGCAGGTACCGGCCAGGACCACCGACAGCAGCGTGGCCGGCAGCTGCGGCAGGCCGACGCGGCGCAGGGTGCGGATCAGGGGCGCGAGCACCAGGCTCAGGATCGAGGCCAGCGCCAGCGGTTCGAGCACGTCGCGGCCGAAATACAGCAAACCGAGGACGCAGGTGGCCGTGACGATGGTGCTGGCGGTAAGGTGTTTGAAGAGGGTTGAATCGGGCATCGAATGCTGGGGCGGCGGAAGTCGGTCGGCGCGTGCAGTCTAGCACCAATGGGAACGCGGCAGGAGGGTGGGGAACGTGTTCAGGTTGCGTGGCGTGCGTTCATGCAGCGCATGATGACGTCGGCGGCGCTGACCGTACGGTGGGCACTCCGTGCCCACGCGGATGTATGCGGAGTGTTGGCTACGTTTTTATCGCGCATGTCGCCAAGACGTGACGTATGCAAATGATCATTTGGATGCGCTACCGGTAGGCCGGCGTCTCATCATCGATCAATGCCAACAATGATCGACGTTCCGCGTGGGCACGTCATTGATGCCTCCGGCATCAATGACCCCACCGTACGGTTGCTGCTTGTGGCCCGTCAAGCCGGGACGTTGAACGCCTCGATCAACGACCGGTGCGCTCCTACCCCGGCCATCGCCCCATCCGCCACCGCCATCGCCACGTTCCCCGCCGCGCGCGCCATGTCGCCGCAGCAGAACACACCCGGCACGCTGCTCGCCTTCATCATATCGGTGCGCACGAACTGGCCGGCGTGGCCATCCTCCATCGCGCACCCGAGCTGCTCGGCGACCGGACTGGCCATGCGCATCTGCGACATCACGAACAGTCCCGCCATCGGCAGCGTGCGTCCGTCCGCCAGCACCACGTCGGCCTCGCCTTCGATACGCGCGACCGGCGTACGCTCCAGCGCCACGCCACGCTTGGTAAGCGCCGCCAATTGCGCCGCATCCGGCGCGAACGCCCCATTCAGGAACAGCGTCACCGACCCCCAGTCCGGCAGCATCAGCGCGTGGTGCATTGCCAGCTCGCCGGTCGCGATGACGCCGATCGCACCCTCATCTAGCTCATAGCCGTGGCAGTAGGGGCAGTGGAACACGCTCTTGCCCCAGCGCTCGGCCAGGCCCTCGATGGCTGGCAGGTCGTCGGTCACGCCGGTGGCCAGCACCAGGCGCCGGCCGTGCACGGCGGCGCCGTCTGCCAGCACGATGCGAAAGCCTTCGCCCTCGGCCACGGCCTGCACCGCCTTGCCTTCCAGCCAGCGCACGGTCGGATACGCCAGCAACTGGGCGCGGCCCTGGGCGGCGATGTCGGCGGCCCTGGTGCCGTCCTGCGTCAGGAAACCGTGCGAGCGGTCGGCGTAGCGGTTGCGGCGCTGGCCGGCGTCGACCACCAGCACGCGGCGCCGCGCCCGCGCCAGTTGCATGGCGGCGGACAGGCCGGCATAGCTGCCGCCAATGACGATGGCGTCGAATTCAATCCCGTTCTGGATGGTGGACATGGTGTGCTCCTCGATATTGGGAATGTTGGGCGTATTGCGCGTTGAAGCGTTCGGACAGCTCCGCCAGCGTGACGTCGGCGAAGCGGCTGATCAGGAGGGCTTCAGCGTCGTCGAAGGCCGAGGCGAGCGACTGGTTGACTACCCGTTCGACCAGGCAGGTCGGCTCCTCGACCCGGTTCCCCATCGCGAACACGGTCGGCGCACCGACGGCTTCGTAGATGTCGCGCAGGGTGACCTGGTGCAGGTCGGCCGTGACGAGCCAGCCGCCGCCGTGGCCCTTGCCCGAGCCGACATAGCCGCGCTCGCGCAGGCCGGCCAGGGTGCGGCGCACCAGCACCGGGTTCGTGTGGAGGAAGCCGGCCAGCTCGTCGGAAGTGAGCGGCCGGTCGCTGTGGGCCATGTGCAGGAGCAGGTGCAGGACCGAGGATAGTTTGCTGTCGCGTCTCATGTAACTTATGATAGTACAAAAATGGGCGGAGTGGGGCGGGCGTTGTAAAAACCGAGATTCGTTAGCGGGAGATCACTGCGTTGGCCGTGACCGTACGGTGGGCACTCCGTGCCCACGCGAATGCATGCGTGATGTTGACTAGGTTTCTAATCGCGCGTGCCGCCAAGACGTGACGTATGCGGATGATCATTTGGATGCGCTACCGGTAGGCCAGCGTCCCATCATCGATCAAGGCCAACAATGATCAACGTTCCGCGTGGGCACTTCGTCATTGATGCCCCCGGCATCAATGACCCCACCGTACAGTCACCGTTTCGACAACCGGAAGCAGCGCGGCAACGCGCAGTGCTCAGGCCACGTCGCGTGCAGGCGCATTCGCCCGCTCATCCAGCAAGGCCAGCAACTGCCCCGCATCCACCGGCTTCACCAGGTGATGATCGAACCCGGCCTCGCGCGAGCTGGCGCGGTCGCTGGCTTGCCCGTACCCGGTCAGCGCCAGATAGACGGCGCCGGCCAGCGCCGGCTGGGCGCGCAGCTGGCGTGCCAGCGCGTGGCCATCGATGTCCGGCATGCCGATATCGAGGATGAACACGTCCGGCGCCTGGGCCGTGGCGGCGGCCAGCGCCGCACGCGGTTCGTTGATGGTCTGGACCAGGTGGCCCGCGCCTTCCAGCAGCGCGGCCAGGGTCTGCGCGGCGTCGACGTTGTCGTCCACCAGCATGATGCGCAGGCGCCGCGTGGCGGCGGCCGCGACGCGCGGCGCCACGGCCGGTGCCGACGCCACGGCAGCCGCGGGCGCAGCCGATACGGCCCCTGCCCGCGCCAGCAGCGGCAACTCCACCGTGAAGGTGCTGCCCTGGCCCGGCCCGTCGCTGCGCGCCGCCACCTGGCCGCCGTGCATGCCGACGATGTTCTTCACCAGCGCCAGGCCGAGACCGAGGCCGCCCTGGGCGCGGTCGGGCGTGCGCTTGCCCTGTACGAACAGGTCGAACACCTGCGGCAGCAGGGCGACCTCGATGCCGCTGCCGTTGTCGGCGACGTCGATCCTGACCTTGTCGCCGAGCGCTTCCACCGACAGCACGATGCGACCGCCGGCCGGCGTGTACTTGGCCGCATTCGCCAGCAGGTTGGCCGTCACCTGGATCAGGCGCGCACGGTCGCCCCGCACCAGCGCGGGCGCCGCGCCCGGCTGCACCAGCAGCGTGTGGCGGCCGGCCTCGATCAGCGGGTGCACCTGCTCGGCGGCCTGGCTGACCACCGCATTCAGGTCGACCTCGGCCATCTCCAGCTGCACCATGCCGCGCGTGACGCGCGAGACGTCGAGCAGGTCGTTCACCAGCGTCGTCATGTGGTTCACCTGGCGCGTGATCACCTCGCTGTACTGGCGCACCTTGTCGGGCTGTCCGGGCGCGGTACGCAGTACCTGGGCCGCGGCGCTGATCGGCGCCAGCGGGTTGCGCAGCTCGTGCGCCAGCATCGCCAGGAATTCGTCCTTGCGGTGGTTGGCTTCCTGCAGCGCTTCCTGGTTCAGCTTGTTCTCGTGGATGTCGGTGTCGGTGCCCAGCCACTTGACGATTTCGCCGGCCTCGTTGCGCAGGGCCAGGCCGCGCGCCAGGACCCAGCGGTAGGTGCCGGAATGGTGGCGCAGGCGGAAGGTCATCTCGTGCGGCTCGCCGCTGGCGACGCTGCGCATCCAGCGCGCGTGCGAGGCTGCCTGGTCGTCGGGATGCAGCAGGACCTCGGCCCAGGTCGTGCCTTCGGCCTCGCCGGGTTGCAGGCCGACGAATTCGTAGAACTGTTCGTTGTGGTAGTCGATCGTCCCATCCGGCAGCGCGGTCCACACCATCTGCGGCATGGCGTTGGTGATGGTGCGAAAGCGCAGTTCGCTGTCGCGCAGCTCTTCCTCGAAGCGCTTGCGGTCGGTAACGTCGCGCGTGGTGCCGGCCACCGCCTCGACTTCGCCGTCCGGCCCCAGGATGGGCACGAAGATGTACTCGTAGATGCGGCGCCCGAAGGTGCCGTGGAAGGGCACCTCGCCGCGGATCGGGGCGCGGGTCGCCTTCACCTGTTCGATCTCGCGGCCGTGCATGGCGGCGTGCCAGTCCGGGTAGCCGAGTTCGAGGCAGTTCTTGCCGAGCGCCTGCTCGCGCGTCATGCCCCACATCTGCAGCAGCACCGCATTGGCATAGGTGAAGCGATGATCGAGGTCGAACACGTAGGCCAGGTCCGGCGTGTTCGACAGCACGGCCTCGTAGAGCCGGCGTTCGCGTTCGGATGCGGCCACCATCGCCGCCAGCTCGCGCTGGGCATGTTCGTGGCGCGCCTCGTTTTCCTGTTCGCGCAGGTGGCGCTCGGTGAGCAGGGCGACCAGGTCGGCGAAATAGGCGATCTCGCCGGCCAGTGCGACGCTCGGGGCGCCGGGCGCCGGGAGGTAGAAGGCCAGGGTACCGAGCACGCGTCCGCCTGGCGAATGCAGGGGGAAGGACCAGCAGGCGCGCACGCCGTGGCTGGCGGCCAAGGGGCGATAGGGTTCGAGCAGCGGTTCGGTCAGCACGTCGTCGACGACGACGATCTGGCCCGAGTGCGCCGCCCGTCCGCAGGCGGCCTCGGCAGGGCCGACCGGCAGCAGCGCCAGCGCCTCGGCGAATGCCGGCGGCAAACCATCATGTGCGGCCAGGCGCAGCCGGGTGCCGGCGTCGCCGGCCAGGTAGTTGGCGACCCAGGACGGCACGCCGATCAGGCGGCGCACCTCGCCCAGCAGGCTTTGCAGGGTGTCTTCATAGGGCGCACCGCGCACCGCGATCGACAGGACATTCTTCAGTCCGTCGAAATCCAAGCCTGCTGCGTGTGGCCTCATGTGTGTGTCCGGTCGTGGGTGTAATTGCCTACACGATTGTAGCTTATGGCAATTGCATAGGCGCTCGGCAAACGAGGCGTGCGCCCCTGGGAACGGCCTTGCCAACCGTGTGTTTGCTTCGCCCGAACACCATTACAATCTTGTCATCATCGTCACGGCAGATGCTGGAAACCACCATGGCCCAAATCCACCCTACTGGCTGGCGCGAAATGTCGGTCACCGGCGCCGCCGCGCGCGAGATCGAAACCCTCGCCCTGCTCGACAAGCGCTTCGTCAACGATCCTTACGTGATTTACCACGGCGTGCACTGGACCAACGTGGAGCAAGGCTACTCGGTGTACGGCGACGTCGACTTCATCGTGGTCGCACCGAACGGGCGCATGCTGCTGATCGAGCAGGTCGCCGGCTTCCTCAACGAAACGCGCGACGGCCTGGTCAAGAACTACCAGGGTAAACCACGGAAGATCCGCACCCAGATCCTGCACACCATCGAAGGCTTGACCCGGCGCTACCAGGGCGAGCTGTCGATCGACTACCTGCTGTACTGCCCCGACTACATCGTGCGCGACCCGCACCTGGCCGGCATCGACCCCGCCCACATCATCGATTCCACGCGCAAGGGCCGCCTGGCCCAGACCATCCGCGAGGCGCTGCCGCTGACCGAGAAGACCGAGGACTTCGACAAGGTGACGCGCTTCCTGGGCGACACCCTGAGCCTGCGCCCCGACCCGAGCGCCATGATCGGCTCGGCCGTGAAGATGGTGACACGCCTGTCCGGCGGCCTGGCAACCTGGGCGCGGCGCCTGGAATTCTCCCCGTTCCGCCTGCGCGTGGTGGGCACGGCCGGCAGCGGCAAGACCCAGCTGGCGCTGGCCGAATACACCGCCGCCATCGACGCCGGGCTGCGCCCGCTGTACGTGTGCTTCAACCGGCCGCTGGCCGACCACATCGAGCGCCTGGTGCCGGCCGGCGGACGCGTCGCCACCTTCCACATGCTGAGCGACGCCTGGATGCGCGCCCAGGACGTAACGCCCGACTACGGCGCACCCGAGGTCTGGGACAAGATCGAAGGCGCGCTGTCGTCCGCCACGCTGCCGGAGACCTGGCAGTTCGACGTGCTGATCGTCGACGAAGGCCAGGATTTTTCGCTGGCCTGGCGCGACATCGTGCTCGGCATGCTGAAGGAAAACGGGCGTGCGATCTGGCTCGAGGACCCGGACCAGAATTTGTATGGCCGCGCCATGGTGCCGCTGCCGGGCTGGGTGGTGCTGCACTCGAACACGAATTACCGCAGTCCGCGCCAGATCGTCAGCATGCTGCAGTCGCTCGGCGCGGCGCGCCAGCCGGTGGAGGCGGGCAGCCCGTTCAAGGGCGCCGAGATCGAGGAGCTGACCTATCCCGAGGGCGATGTCGAGGCGATGCTGGCCCAGACCCGGCGCGCGGTGACACTGTGTTTGCAGGCCGGCTTTCAGCGCCAGGACATCGCGATTTGCTCGTTCCGCGGACGCGAGAAGTCGACCATCCTGAACATGGACAAATTGAGCGATGCGCACACGCTGCGCTCGTTCACCGGCGCCTACGATTTATTTGGCAATCCGGTGTTTCGCGAGGGTGGGTTGCTGGCGGAGTCGGTCTACCGCTTCAAGGGACAGAGCGCGCCTTGCCTGATCTTTACCGAGATCGATTTCGAAGAGATGAACGACCTGGTGCTGCGTAAACTCTTCGTCGGCATGACGCGGGCCAGATTGAAGCTGGTGATGGTGATGAGCGACCGGGCGTCGCTTCAGGTGCTGGACCGCAGCGAGGCGGTGACGTGACATGCCGCTTCGACAAGGTCGATTTGCCGTTGGAGCAGGTGCGGCGTGTCCTGGAGCCGGGGCCAATCGTGCTGCTCAGTTCATCGCATGCGGGTGAGCGGAATGTGATGACGATGGGGTGGCATACGGTGATGGAGTTTTCGCCTTCATTGGTGGGGTGCGTGATTGCGGCGTCGAATCACAGCTTCGAGCTGGTGCGACGGAGTCGGGAGTGTGTGATCAATGTGCCGACCGCGGCGCTGGTGGATGCGGTGGTGGGGATCGGTACCTGTTCGGGAAGCGAGGTCGACAAGTTCGAGCGCTTCGGGCTGACGGTCGAGGATGGGTTCGATACGCCGATGATTCGCGAGTGTTACGCGAATTTTGTCTGCCGGCTGCATGACGACAGTTTGGTTGGGAAGTACAACTTCTTTATCTGGGAAGTGGTGGCGGCACGGGTGGCGCGCTCACCGAAGCATCCGGAGACCTTGCATTACACGGGGGCGGGGGAGTTCATGGTGGCGGGGAAGGTGATCAGCCGGAAGACGAAGAGGATGCTGGCGAAGGAGCCTTAGCCAAGTTGCCGCTAAGTTGGTTAAAAGGGCGGTATCGTTGCCGATACCACCCCGTTGAGGCCTATTCGCTATAAATCGCTAGCGACGAATATGATGTCCTATTTCGAAAAATACGGTTTTAACGCCTGTTTCAGCTCGATCGACAGCGATTCTTCGTCGATGTGTTGATTCCGTATTTCTGCTCGAACCTTTGCCTTGCTTCCAAAGGCGCGCTCCAGTCTTTTTGCATAATCTCCTGCAAGAAGCTTGAGAACAGGTTCCGTTATCTCGTCATCGAATAATCTGGCATCGAATGTGTCGCGCACTTGCTCGAGGGTGGTGCAGGTGCCGCGGTCCGTGAACAGGATAAGACCCGCATCGCCGGTCGTGAAGCCAGGTTTGCTAGATGAATTCCTGGCAATCTCATAGCCGCCGGTAGCATAGTACGTTCTGCCTGATGGCGTTGTGGCTTGTGCATAAATAAACCATACACTTTGCCACTCGGCGTTACCGTCCATATTTTCACAGTTCGCAATTACATGCTTGGGCAGTGGTTCGAATTTCACTCGAGCCGCTTCGTAGCGAAGGCCCAGGACCGGTTCGCTCAGGATACGAGGAGATGGCAGTGCTGCAACTGAACTGGCCGTGGCCATCGCCAGAGTGGCTGCCGAAACAAGGCGGCTAAGGGCGGTAAAATACATGGCTGGGTTTGTGCTTTCGATAGTTTGGACCGGACCAAAAGTCCTTTTGAAAGAAATCCGAAATCCATTGCGTTCCGTCATATGCTGCAATGTGTCCGGACTTATTCCCTCCCGCGTAGGGCTGGAGCACAACAATGTCGCCTTTCATGAATTTATAGCTTGCCGGGTTCGCCACTGCGATTTCCTTGTATCCAATTCTTCGCAGGGTAGGTCCGTAGTCTTTAGCATGTTTGGGATGACCTTCCAGGTTCGCACCACCAGCCTGTAAAGCAAGTCGAACGTAGTACGCGCATTGGCCTCGACTTCTTTCCACCGCCTTGTCGCGCAAATGCTTCGCGAGTTTTTCGGTATCGAGCGGCATGCGTACCCCTACGCTGCCACTTTATTCACTGCCAAGTCCCAGCCACCAAGCGTGCTGCCTCCCGTTCCGCCAGCGATCTTCTGCTGTGTGTACTTCCATTTCACTTTCGAAAATTTGAGGCAGAGGTTCTCGGTCATTCCAGTGCCGGGTTGAACGCCTGGTTTGCACATGCCAATCAGCACGTTCTCAAGCTCAATCTCGAAATACTTGATCGGCTTGCCATCGCCGTCCGCACGCATGAATTCGAACTTCGCCTTTGGAATGGTCTTGCCCATCGCGCAGTGCTGAAGCAGGATGGGTGTCGACAGGTCCGTCATCTTCGACAGCAGGATGTCGTCGAACTCGGCACGCTCCGCAGTGTGGCCGCCACCCGTGGATGCCGTTGCACTGCGCGGCTGTGTCACGCCAAAGTCCACATCGAGACATTCGATCCAACCCTTGTGCCCATCGTCCTGGGACTCACCTTTAATCCCGTCTATTTGCAGATACGCATCGATAGCCATGTTCGCTCCAATCCAGTTGTTAAATGGGGTGCTCGTGAACGCGAGCAGGCCACTGCAAGCGATTCGAACAGCCGAGATTGTGGAGCCAGGATTACTGGCCGACGTTAAGGAAGGTCAACGCCGGGAGCGCTTGGCAATTGCTGGAGAGTTTGATGAGCGGATAAGAAAAAGAGACGGCGAGCTGATTGAATAGCTCGCCGGTTTGACGCTAGCAGTTACTGTTGAATTCCTGCCGAGGTAAGAAAATTCTTAGCTGGATCGACGCTCTTTATTGTCCGCGGCAAAATCCTGCTCACCCAGTTCAAGCAATGCACTGGTCTGCGCCACGCGCACGCAATTGCGCCCCTCATGCTTGGCCTCGTACAGCGCCAGGTCGGCCGCATGCACCAGCGTCTGCACGTTGTGCCCATGCGCGGGATAGGAGGCCACCCCGATCGATGCGGTAGCACCGATGCGCTGGCCATTGTGCAGCACGTCGCCGGCAGCGATCACCAGGCGCAGCGCATCGGCGCGCTTGACGGCGTCCTCGGTGTCGCACTCGGGCAGCAGAACGACCATCTCTTCGCCGCCCATGCGGCAGGCAACGTCACCCGAACGGATGTTCTCGCGCAGCGCCTGCGCTACCTTGCGCAGGATGGCGTCGCCGCCCTCGTGGCCATAGGTGTCGTTGATGCGCTTGAAGTGGTCGAGGTCGAGCACCAGCACGCTCAGCGGCGTGCCGCTACGGCTGGAGCGTGCGAGCTCGCGCTTCAGCACCTCGTCCAGGTAACGGCGGTTGTAGAGCTGGGTGAGCGGGTCGATGATCGACTGCTGGCGCAGCGACACGCGCAGCTTGACGTTGCTGACCGCCAGGCCGAGCTGCTCGGCCACCTGCCCGATCCAGGCGCGCTGGCTTTCCTCCTTGCCGGCCAGTTCCTGTCCGGTGACGGTGATGCAGCCGATGACGTCGCCTTGCGTGACCAACGGCAGGCACAGGCGGTCGACCTGGGCATCGGCCGCATGCCGGCAAACGAGGCCGTCACCGCCGGCAAACAGGTGCGGACTGCCGCGCCGCAGCGCCCAGCAGTCGAGCGCCTCGATGATCTCCGGCTCGCCGTCGAAACTGCCCCAGCCCACCTTGCGCTCGAGGATATCGCGCGAGTTGTTATACAAATACAGGCTGCCCGACAGCCGAGGCAGCAGGCGCGGCAGGTAGCTGGCGATGATGCCGGCCGATTCGTCGACCGACTCCGCCAGCTCCAGCGAATGCATCAGCTCGGCACTACGGAAGAGCAGGTCGTTCTGCGTGGAAATGCGCCCGGCCGTCACTTCCGCCTGCTCGGCGGCGGCCTGGGCTTTATGCTCGGCGGCGTTGCGCTGGCGCAGCACGCGCTGGCCGGCGATCAGCATGGCGCCGAGGAACAGGATATTCGTCAGCGTGGCGACCAGGCTGGCATTTGCCGCCGAGTTCGAGGTGGCACGCAGGCGCGCGGTGATTTCGCTGCGGTGCTGTGCGGATACTGACAATTCGTTGCCGATGAGTTTGCGCAGTATATCCATCTGCGCCTTGCCGGTGCCGCCCGTGATGAAGGCGGAGGCAGCAGCGAAGCCCTGGTCGCGGCGCAGGTTGATCGTTTCGGTCACGGTGCGCAGCTTGGCAGCGGTGGCCTGTTCGATCGCCTCGGCACGCGCGATTTCCACGCTGCCTGTCATCTCTTTGCGCAGGGCGACCTGGGTGGAAGGGATGGTGTTGACGGCGTAATAGTAGGGCTCAAGGAAGCGTTCGCTTCCGGTAATGACGAAGCCGCGCTGGGCGGTCTCGGCGTTCAGCAGCATTTCCAGCAAGGTCAGCTGCAGGCGTTCGACATTCGCGGCGGTGTCGAGCTCATCCATTACCATCGTGACCTGGCGGTTCACGATCATTGGCAGGATGGCCACCGTCGACATCACCAGGATGATGGCGGCTGCCGCGGCTTTGATTTTTGTTTCGAATTTCATCAGGTGACGCCACGCTTGGGTTACGAAAACAATGCGCGGACCAATTGCCTGTGCCTGGCGTGCATCGTGCACTTGCGCATGCGCATGCGCCGAGGGTACCACACTGCACTGGTGAGCAACTTTCACTTACGGGAGCAGTATTGCAAGCTCATCCGTATTGGCGACACAAAGTTGCAGGCTCGGCTATGATGACGGCCCGCCGGCAGTATCGACAACATTTTGCTCTGGTTATGTCGAGCGGGCATGTTGGAGGTAAAGCAGGTGGAGTTCTGATGAGTGGAGCAGTGGCAGCAACGCCCGGTTCAGCAGGGGCGCAAGATAAACAGTATGTACTGATTAATTTACTGAAAGCCGTGGCGGCGCAGCTGATCGTGCTGCATCACCTGGCGTTCTACGGGCCGATGGCGGATCATGCGCGGGTGCTGGTGCCGGCGGTGTTCGATTGGCTGGCGGATGATGCGCGGATTGCGGTGCAGGTGTTCCTGGTGATCGGCGGCTTCCTCGCTGCGAAGTCGCTTTCTCCGCACGGCTTGCCTGGCATCGCCAATCCCTTGCAAACGATTTATCGACGTTACCTCAAGTTAGCCCCGCCGTTTTTGGTCGCTATGCTGCTAGCGATTAGCGCATCTGCGCTCGCCAGCCTGTGGATGATGCATCCGTCGATCTCTGCGCCACCAAGCTTTGCGCAATTCAGTGCGCATGCGCTGCTGCTGCACGATGTACTTGGCTATGAAGCGTTGTCCGCCGGCGCCTGGTATGTGGCGATCGACTTTCAGCTGTATTTTCTGATGACTGTGCTGCTGTGGGGTTCCCGGTGGTTGGCGCCCGGCCGACTACCAAGCTGGTTGGTGCCCACGATAATCCTGGCGGCAGTCAGCAGTTCACTCTTCTTTTTCAATCGTCAGTCCAGCTGGGATATTTCGGCGCTTTATTTCTTCGGCAGCTACGGGCTGGGCGCTTTGGCCTGGTGGGCGGGCGACGCAAAACGATCACCGCAAACGGTAACAATCTTGCTCGGCATGATGCTGGTCCCCGCACTGACGGCGCTCGCAGTGGACTTCAGGGAGCGCATTGCCCTGGCATTGATCGTTGCATGTTCCCTGTTCATGTTCGGACGTTCGACCCTGTCCACAGCACGTTCGCTCGCAGTATCCGTATTGCAGTTTGCTGCAAATACCTCATACTCCGTTTTCCTGGTTCATTTCCCGGTTTGCCTGGTCATGAATGCCGTTTTTGTCCGCTTTATCGATAGCCGGCCCGGGATGCAAGCGATCGGGGTGTGCAGTGCCTGGGCGGCCAGTATGCTCGCCGGCGCACTGTTTTATCGATGGGTCGAGCGCCCTTTAGGCCGCTGGTTTGCACTTGGCAAAGGACGGGTCACAGGATTTCACATCGACGCTGAGCATTCGCGTGCACAAAATTGTCCAACAAGCGCATCTGGCGGTTGACCTTTTCGCTCAAGCAGCCGACAGTGGCGGTCGTTATCGATCAGTAATCCTTTGCCAGCACGCACGCTGCTTTCCATGAAAATTCTCGAATACATTGAGTTCTCTCCGCCACGCAACAAGAACCTGTATGCTAGGGTACGTGAAGCGATCGAGCGTGACGATTTCCGGGCGGCCGATGTCAAGAAGCTATCGAACCTGAGTCATGGCAAGTTCTACCGGGCGAAACTGGATTACGCCGACCGCTTGCTGTTCTCCATCGTCCGTTATAACGGCGAAGCCTATGCGCTAATGCTGGAAGTGATCGAGCAGCACGCCTACGATAAATCGCGTTTCATGCGCGGCGCCCTGATCGACGATGCAAAAATCCCGGCAGCCGACCCGGGCGAAGCCATTGGCGAAGCCCAGCCGATCGGCTACCTGAATCCCAGCCAGCCTCGGGTGCATTGGCTCGACAAGATCATTTCCTTCGATGATGCCCAGCAAAATGTCTATTTGCAGGCCGCCCCCCTGATCATCGTCGGCAGCGCCGGCAGCGGCAAAACCGCGCTGACGCTCGAGAAAATGAAGCAGGCACAAGGCCATGTCCTGTATGTGACGCTGTCGGCGTATCTGGCCCAGTCCGCACGCGACTTGTACTACGCGCACGGCTTTGAACGGGAAGGGCAGGAAACTGATTTTCTCTCCTTCCGCGAAGTCCTCGAATCGCTGCGCGTTCCCGCCGGCCGTGAGGCGGGCTGGCCCGATTTTGCCGCCTGGTTCGCGCGCATGCGCCAGCAATTCAAGGGGATCGACGCCCACCAGGCCTTTGAGGAAATCCGCGGCGTGATCACCGCAAACGCCAACGGCGTGCTGACCCGCGAGCAATACCTTGCGCTCGGCACGCGCCAGTCGATCTTCGCCTCCGGCGAGCGCGACGCCCTGTACGACCTCTTTGAAAAGTACCAGGCGTGGCTGCGGGAAGCCTGTCTGTTCGACCTGAATCTGGTGTCCCACGAATGGCGGCAGCAAGCGCGGCCGCGCTACGATTTCATTGTCATCGACGAGGTGCAGGACCTGACGCCGGTCCAATTGGCGCTGCTGCTTGGCATGCTCAACAAGCCAGGGCAGTTTTTGCTGTGCGGCGACTCTAACCAGATTGTTCACCCAAACTTTTTCTCTTGGGGCAAAGTCAAGAGCCTGTTCTGGCAAGATCCCGAACTCGCCGAAAGGCAGCAATTACAAGTCCTTCGGGCCAATTTCAGAAATGGGCAGCAGGTCACGCGAATCGCCAACACGCTCCTGAAAATCAAGCACAGACGCTTCGGCTCGATTGACCGCGAGAGCAATTTTCTAGTCGATGCGGTCAACCAGGATGCCGGCGCCGTCAGCCTGCTTTCCGACAGCGAGGCCGTGCGGCGCGACCTGAATGCGCAGACGCGCCGTTCGACCCGCTTTGCGGTGCTGGTGCTGCGCGATGAGGACAAAGCCGAAGCGCGCAAGCATTTCGACACCCCCCTGATTTTTTCGGTCCACGAAGCCAAGGGCCTCGAGTACGACAGCATCGTCCTGTACCGCTTCGTGTCCGACAACCGCGCTCCCTTCTCGGAGATCGCGGAAGGAGTTGGCACGGACGATGTCGCGGGCGATGAGCTGGAATACAGCCGTGCCAAAGACAAAAGCGACAAGTCCCTCGAAATCTACAAGTTCTACGTCAACGCCTTGTATGTGGCCTTGACGCGCGCCATTCGCAGCGTCTACCTCGTCGAATCGGACAGTGGGCATCCGTTACTGCGCCTGCTCGATATCGCACAGCTGAGCGCGCCGGAAAAGGTGGCCGCGCAGGCATCGAGCATGGAAGAGTGGCAGAAGGAAGCGCGCAAGCTGGCTTTGCAAGGCAAGCAGGAACAGGCCGATGCGATCGAACGCATGATCCTGAAAACCGCGCCCGTTCCGTGGCCCGTGCTCGACGAAGTCAGGCTGCGCGAGACACTGTCCAGGGTCTTCCTCGAAAAAGCGCCAGGCAACAAGACCAAGGGCCAGCTCTACGATTACGCCACCTGCTTCGACGAGCCGGTCCTCGCCTGGTTCCTGGCGCACGATGCCGGCTATGAACAGGCGCGCGCGTTCCCGGTGCATGGCGCCGTCTACGGCCGACGTCACTACTTGCCTTATTTCGCACGCAATTTCAAGGACATCCTGAAACTGTGCGACAAGCATGGTGTCGAGCACCGCACACCGATGAACCAGACGCCGCTGATGGCCGCCGCAGCGGCCGGCAACGTGGCCCTGGTCGAGGCGCTGCTCCAACGTGGCGCCGACACCCGCGCGGTCGACCACCTGGGCCGGAATGCCCTGCACTGGGCCATCGCCACCGCGCTGCGCGATCCCGACTATGCGCAGGGTCCGTTCGGTGCGGTCTACCGTCTGGTGGCGCCCTCGCATATCGACCTGATGGCGGGCGAGCGCCTGGTACGCCTCGACGCGCGCCACGCCGAATACCTGATGCTGCAAATAATGTGGGTACTGTTCAAGTCCTGCTTCGGCAATGCCGATCGCACCGACCGCGGCGGCTTCGATGCCGGTACCCTGCTCGCCGCCTACGAACGCATGCCGGCCAGTGTGCTGGCGCCGGAGCGCAAGAAGCGCGCCTACATTTCAAGTATCCTGGCGCGCAACGAAATCGACCGCGACTACGCTTACAACCGGCACCTGTTCCAGCGCGTGGCGACCGGCGTCTACCAGCTCAATCCCGCGCTCTCGCTGCGCCGGCCGGGCGCCGACGGCGTTGACGCCTGGGTGCCGGTGTTTTCCGCACTCAACCTTCCGCTTGCGAAGGAATT
This sequence comes from Massilia sp. BAP21, assembly GCF_057801335.1. Taxonomy (NCBI): domain Bacteria; kingdom Pseudomonadati; phylum Pseudomonadota; class Betaproteobacteria; order Burkholderiales; family Oxalobacteraceae; genus Massilia; species Massilia sp. BAP21. The sequence goes on along the minus strand of NZ_CM173596.1, from coordinate 1,712,025 downwards.
GGCCGATCCCCTGTATGACCGGAACATCGATCGCCTGCTTGGCCTGGCAGGCCTGCCGCCCACATCCGACCCCATCATCCACCGCGCCGACCGGCGCCGGGCTGAGCAATGAATACTGTCCTGACACTGTCGATTACTTGCATCTCCGGTGCGTATCTTGCTGGAGACTATCGCTTCGTGCTTGCCTTGCAGGCCGATTCCACCCTGGAGGAACTCGCAGCATGCATCCTCGATGTGCTCGGTTTCGACGGTGACCATTACTCCGAACTTTACGTGGCGAATACGCCGCACGGCAAGCGAGCATGGTCGATATGGCTTGGCGACCCGGAAGAAGATGCGGACGCTGCGCAGGCCCGGCTATGCGATATCTACCCGCTTGGGCATAACAAGAAGCTGTACTACCGCTACGACTTGGGGGCGGACTGGAAATTTCACATTGTCAGGAAGGGGCGGGAGACCAAGGCGCTGGAGGGGCAGGACTACCCCATGCTGGTGATGGAGGAGGGCGTGAAACCGCTTGAATATGGCGATACGGATGATGGCTTTTGCTAGGTATTGAGTATCTGGGCTGATGAACCCAGCGATCAACGCGCTGAGCGCAGCCTTTGCACAAAACAAAGGCCAGCTATGACGAGGAGTACGATCTTATGGAAATCAAATAGCTAGAAACTCATGCAACATCCGGATTGATAAACACATCCATATCTGATGGTACTGGTTCGGGTACTTCGAGGATTAACCGCGGAATATTCTCGTAAAGCTCAAGCTTGAATTGATCGCGGTCGAGCGCGTAGTGGCAGCGGCGATGACAATTGGGGCAGAGTGCTACGGCATTCGATGGCGTATCAGAGCCGTGGCAGGCTAAGGGCATTACGTGATGCACCTCTAGATAGGGCAACCCATCCTGTCCTATAAACGGTGCTTTGTGTCTGCAACCTTCACAAACACCATCGGCCAGTTGCAAGACCCAGGCTTTCACTGCTGGATCACGAACATGAGTGGTCATAGTGCGTGTCTCGGTCAACGGTCTGGACGATCCGAGTGGCTTTCTACCAAGGTGGTGCTGTCGAAGCTCGGAAACCCTGGTATGAAGAGTTTCGACATGGGATGTTGCGATATAGGCATCTAGAAAATCGATGCCCTCCTCGAAGAGTGATGCAAGATCTTTTCTTTCACCGCGCTACCGATGTTTCGAGCTGGTGGGTAGCCTGTAATCCAAGGCATCTTCAGCTCATACAGCGCGGCTGAGATATTCTGCATGCGAAACTCGACAGACGCTTGGCTCCGTGTAACCAGGGGGCCCTCCCGTAGCTGCCGATTGACTTCCGCTTTACTATAGCGCTCCCCGGCCAGCTCGAGTCGGAGCATTAGAAGGTAGGCTTGTACCGAGCTGCTTAGCTCGGTGTCGCTCCAGGCTTGTGGGCGCTGCGCAGATTCTTGTAAGTCGGACATTTGCAGTAGATCACTGGAAACAGCTGAGTCTACTTTTTGTTCAATATCTTTACAATAATTTCACTGGGCTAGACCACATGATTGCTGAAATGTATTTACGGGTGTGACAGCAAAAAAACGCCGTCCTTTGGACGGCGTTTCATGTTTAGGTACGTGCACGCTTAAACGTCAATATTCCCCGCCTGCAGCGCATTCGACTCAATGAAGTTCCTGCGCGGCTCCACCTCATCCCCCATCAGCGTCGTAAAGATCTGATCCGCCGCAATCGCATCCTCGATCTGCACCTTCAGCAGACGGCGCACGGTCGGATCCATGGTCGTCTCCCACAGCTGCTCCGGATTCATCTCACCCAGACCTTTATAACGCTGCTTCGACACGCCACGCTCCGCTTCATCGCGCAGCCACTGCATCGCCGTGTGGAAGTCGGTCACCGCGAATTCCTTCATTTTCTCGCCTTCGCCGCGGCGGATGATGGCGCCTTCGCCCATCAGCCCCTTGAAGGTCGCAGCCGAACCCGCCAGCACGCCATAATCGGCACTGGCCACGAAGTCCGCATCGATCTGGGTCACCTGCACGTTACCGTGGCGAATCCGCTCGATGCGCAGCGCGTGCTTCTCGCTCAGCTCGTCCGAACGCACGCTCACCGTCACGCTCGGGTCGCCGATTGCCGCCGCCATCGCGCTGGCCGAGGCTTGCGCGTTGTCGAGGGTGGTCAGGTCCAGGGTCACGCCGCCGGCGACGATCGCGGTCAGCGCCGCGCGGTCGATCACGCGGGTCAGGCGCATCATGATGGCGTTCGCCAGGTTGTACTGGCGCACCAGTTCCGACAGCGCTTCGCCGGTGATCGGGTCGGCGCCTTCGCGTGGCAGCAGCGACGCGGTGTTCAGCGCCACCATCATCATGTAGCTCGCTTCCTCGACGTCGTCCTTCAGGTAGCGCTCGTCGCGGCCGGCTTTCACCTTGTACAGCGGCGGCTGGGCAATGTAGATGTGGCCACGCTCGACCAGCTGCGGCATCTGGCGGTAGAACAGCGTCAGCAGCAGGGTACGGATGTGGGCGCCGTCGACGTCCGCATCGGTCATGATGATGATGCGGTGGTAGCGCAGCTTGTCGACGTTGAATTCGTCCGGGCCGATTGAGGTGCCGAGGGTCGCGATCAGGGTGGTGATCTGCTCCGACGACAGCATCTTCTCGAAGCGCGCCTTTTCCACGTTCAATACCTTGCCGCGCAGCGGCAAAATCGCCTGGAACTTGCGGTCGCGGCCCTGTTTGGCGGAGCCGCCTGCCGAGTCACCCTCGACGATGTACAGCTCGGCCAGTGCCGGGTCGCGTTCCTGGCAGTCGGCCAGCTTCGACGACAGGCCCAGGCCGTCCATCACGCCCTTGCGGCGGGTCAGGTCGCGTGCCTTGCGCGCCGCTTCGCGGGCGCGGGCGGCTTCCACGATCTTGCCGCAGATGATCTTAGCGTCGTTCGGCTTTTCGTTCAGGAAGTCGGTGAGCGTCTTCGCCACGATTTCCTCGACCGGGCCGCGCACTTCCGACGACACGAGCTTGTCTTTGGTCTGCGACGAGAACTTCGGCTCCGGCACTTTGACGGACAGCACGCAGGTCAGGCCTTCGCGCATGTCGTCGCCCGAAATTTCCACTTTTGCCTTCTTGGCGAAGTCGTTCTCGTCGATGTATTTGTTGATCACGCGCGTCATCGCCGCACGCAAACCGGTCAGGTGGGTGCCGCCGTCGCGCTGCGGGATGTTGTTCGTGAAGCAGAGCACCTGTTCGTTGTACGAGTCGTTCCACTGCATCGACACGTCCACCGAGATATTCGTGCCCTGGTCGGACACGCGGTCGCCGGTAGCCTGGAACACGGTCGGATGCAACACGGCCTTGGCCTTGTTGATGTATTCCACAAAGCCGCGGGTGCCGCCTTCGAAGGCGAAGATTTCTTCCTTGCCGGTGCGCTGGTCGCTCAGCTTGATGTTCACGCCGTTGTTCAGGAACGAGAGTTCGCGAATACGCTTGCTCAGGATCTCGTAATGGAATTCGACGGTGGTGAAGATTTCTTCGTCGGCCCAGAAATGCACTTCGGTGCCGCGCTTGTCGGTTTCGCCGATGACTTTCATCGGGGAGACTTCAAAGCCGTCGACGATTTCGATTTCGCGGTTCAGCGGCACGCCACGCGCGAATTCCATCTGGTGGACTTTACCTTTTTGGCGCACGGTCACGCGCAGCAGTTTCGACAGCGCGTTTACGCAGGACACGCCCACGCCGTGCAAGCCGCCCGAGACTTTGTACGAGTTCTGGTTGAACTTGCCGCCGGCGTGCAGTTCGGTCAGGGCGATTTCGGTGGCCGAGCGCTTCGGCTCGTGCTTGTCGTCCATCTTGACGCCGGTCGGGATGCCGCGGCCGTTGTCGGTAATCGAGATCGAGTTATCCGAATGGATGGTGACGTGGATTTCGGTGCAGTAGCCGGCCAGTGCTTCGTCGATCGAGTTGTCCAGCACTTCGAAGACCAGGTGGTGCAGGCCGGTCCCGTCCGAGGTGTCGCCGATGTACATGCCCGGACGCTTGCGGACAGCTTCCAGGCCTTCCAGAATTTGAATCGAGGCGGCGCCGTATTCGTCCGGCGTTTTCGGCGTTTCCGGCATTGGATTGGTGTTCTCGGACATGGACTGCTTTCTCAAAAAACGGTGTATTCAGACTGCTCAGTTCGGGCCGCAACCCGCATAAAACAAGGCGCGGCCCCCGATGCGTTTTTAAATACGCATCGGCATGACGACATACTTGAAGTCGCCATTGTCGGGAATCGAGATCAGGGCCGACGAATTCGAATCGCCCAGGGCGATGTTCACCTGGTCGCACTTCAGGTTGTTCAGCACGTCGAGCAGGTAGGTGACGTTGAAACCGATGTCGATCGCGTCGCCGCCGTAGTCGATTTCCAGTTCTTCCACCGCTTCTTCCTGGTCGGCGTTGGTCGAGCTGATCTTCATGCTGCCCGGGGTGATGATGCAGCGCACGCCCTTGAACTTATCGCTGGTCATGATCGCGGCGCGTTGCAGCGAGCGCAGCAGTTCTTCGCGGCTGATCGTGAAGTCGTTCTTGTAGCCCTTCGGGATCACGCGGGTGTAATCAGGGAACTTGCCCTCAACCAGCTTCGACACCAGTTCGATGTCGGCGAAGGTGAGTTTGACCTGCGAGGCGGCGATGTCCAGCTGGACGGTCTCGTCGCTTTCTTCCAGCAGGCGCTGCAGTTCGATGATGGTCTTGCGCGGGATGATGACTTCCTGGCGCTCGAAGGTCTGCTCGGCTTCGACCTGGCAGAACGCCAGGCGGTGGCCGTCGGTGGCGACCGCGATGACCTTGTTACCGTCCAACACCAGCAGCAGGCCGTTCAGGTAGTAGCGGATGTCTTGCTGGGCCATCGCGAAGTGCACCATGTTGAACAGGTGCTTCAGCGTTTTTTGCGGCAGGACGACCGAGGCGTTGTGGCTTTCCGCGACCGAGACGGTCGGGAATTCTTCGGCGGCCAGGGTTTGCAGGGCAAAGCGCGATTTGCCGCTCTGGACGGCCAGGCGTTTGTTGGCCAGGGTCATGGTCACGTCGCCGGATTCCGGCAGCGCGCGCAGGATGTCCAGCAGCTTGCGCGCGGCCACGGTGGTGCCGGTCACGTCCGGGCCGGAGCCGATGTTGGCATGCGTGGTGATCTGCACTTCGGTGTCGGTCGACAGGAAGGAGACGCTCTCGCCGTCCTTGCGGATGAGGATATTGGCCAGAATCGGCATGGTGTGCCGACGCTCGACAATACCGCTCACGATCTGCAGTGGCCGGAGAAGCGTGTCTCGGGTGGTTTTGACCAGTTGCATAGTTATCCTCGGATAAGTGTTAATACAGTGAAATTGTTGCTACAGCACTATTTTGCCGTGTGCTGGGTACAAATACAAACTTCCGTAGGGTGGACGGCTTGTCCGTCCACGCGTTCAACAGGTGTTTGCATGTTGATACGTTTTTGTGGCTTGGTTCTGTTCGTTGAACGCGTGGACGGGAGATCCGTCCACCCTACAGTCAACGCACGTAGCCGATGACCAATCAACCCTTGAGGGTCTGCTCCAGCACGTGCAATTCGTGGTTGCACTCGGCATTCTTCTGGCGGTCGCTGGCGATCTTGCGCACCGCGTGCAGCACGGTGGTGTGGTCGCGCCCGCCGAACAGTTCGCCGATTTCCGGCAAGCTCTTTTGCGTCAGTTCCTTCGCCAGATACATGGCAATCTGGCGCGGCCGGGCGATGTTCGCCGGACGGCGCTTCGAATACATGTCGGCGACCTTGATGTTGAAGAAGTCGGCCACCGTCTTCTGGATGTTTTCCACGGAAATCTGGCGGTTCTGCACCGACAGCAAATCCTTCAGGGCTTCCTTCACGATGTCGATCGTGATGTCCTTGCCGTGGAAGCGCGAGTAGGCCAGGATCTTGCGCAGCGCGCCTTCCAGTTCGCGCACGTTCGAGCGCAGGTGCTTGGCCACGAAGAACGCGACGTCATCCGACAGGACCACGCCTTCGGATTGCGCTTTTTTGAGCAGGATCGCCACGCGCATTTCCAGTTCCGGCGGCTCGATCGCCACCGTCAGGCCGGAGTCGAAGCGAGAGATCAGGCGGTCGTCCATGCCGGTGATCTCTTTCGGATAGGTATCCGAGGTGATGATGATCTGTTTCTTGGCCGCGATCAGGGCCTCGAACGCATAGAAGAATTCTTCCTGCGTGCGGCTCTTGCCACCGAAGAATTGAATATCGTCGATCAGCAGCATGTCGAGCGAGTGGTAGTAGTGCTTGAAGTCGTCGAAGCCCTTGCGTTGGTAGGCGGTGACGACGTCGCGCACGTACTGCTCGGCGTGGATGTAGCGGATACGGGCGCCCGGGTTGTCGACCATCACCTGGTTGCCGATCGCGTGGATCAAGTGGGTCTTACCGAGGCCGACGCCGCCGTAGAAGAACAGCGGGTTGTACGACACGCCCGGGTTGTTCGCCACCTGGATCGCAGCGGCGCGCGCCAGCTGGTTGGCCTTACCGGTCACGAAGCTGTCGAAGGTCAGGTCCGGGTTGATGCGGCTCTGCTCGCGCTTCGGCGAGTTGGCGATGTTCAGGTTTGCCTGCGGCTCGATGCTTTGCGCCGGTACCGACGGACGCAATTCTCCCGGCATCGGGGAATTGTCCGGAGCCGGGCGCACCTCGGCCGGTTTTTTTGGGGCGTTGTTCGGGTCGAGCACGAATTGCACCTCGACCGGCGCTTCCCAGAACTGGCAGGCGAGGGCGGTGATGCGGTTGGCGAACTGCGTCTTGACCCAGTCGAGCTTGAAGCGGTTCGGCGCCGCAATGCGCAGCTTGCCGTCCTCGTAGTCGAGCACGACGAGCGGTTTGATCCATGCGCTATATTGTTGCGGCGTCAGCTCGAGCTCCAGCTGCGCGGAAGCGGTCTGCCAAAAGTTATCCATTGTGTGCGGCTTAGTGATACGTAACACGCTATTTTACCTGTCTTCGCGAAGGTTATCCACAGGTGAGCCACAGATTTTCGTAACGGGCTGGGGATAAATGTAAAGTTATCACCAGCCGTCGAAAACAACAGGCTTCTTGACAGAGGGTTGTCAAGTAGGGTCTAATTCAGGGTTCCCTGTCCGCCCGCCTGCTCAGCCTTCGTTTGATGGTCGAGAAATGCACGGACTAGCTGTGGCGTGACGCTGGCTTAACGAAGCGAACTGTCATTGGCGCCGATTCCTGACGAACAGACGTCAGACCCGATTTTGCATACTTATTTGCTTTAAGCGAGACCACCATGAAACGTACTTACCAACCTTCCGTCGTTCGTCGCAAGCGCACGCACGGCTTCCGCGCACGTATGGCTACCCGTGGTGGCCGTCAGGTTCTGAACGCACGCCGCGCCAAGGGCCGCAAGCGTCTGGCTGTCTAAGCCAGCCGCACCAGCTGACCGCGGTCACATGACAGGCGAAGGTTCGCACGACTTCGCGCGCGCTCGGCGCATTCTGAAAACGGATGAATTTTCATCCGTTTTTCGTTTGCGGCCCACGCAAAAATCCGCGCATTTCGTGCTCTATACCCGGCCCAGCCCGCTGCCGCATGCGCGGCTGGGCATCGTTGCGGCCAAGCGTTTCGCGCCGCGCGCGGTGACCCGGAATACCATCAAGCGCATCACGCGCGAGCTGTTCCGCACCAGCCAGATCCAGTCCGTCGACTGCATCGTGCGCCTGGCGCGTCCGGTGAACACGAAACAAGGCCCCGCGACCAACAGCGCCCTGAAGCGCCTGTTGCACGCGGAATTGTCGCGCCTGCTCGCTTCGCAGCGTCCGCGCAAGCCGGCGCCGCCGGCGAAAGTGGCGGCTCCTCCGGCTGCCGTGCAGCCGTCGCCGTCCTCGCCATGAAAATCCTGCTCATCTGGATCGTGCGAGCCTACCGGCTCGTGCTGTCCCCGATGCTCGGGCAGAACTGCCGTTTCTATCCTTCCTGTTCCTGCTATGCCATCGAGGCGCTCCAGACCCATGGTGCGCTGCGCGGCAGCTGGCTGACGGTGCGCCGCCTCGGCCGCTGCCATCCCTGGAACGCGGGCGGGCATGATCCCGTACCGCCCAAGCGGCACAAGCATTCCTCATCAGCCGCTTGCGGTTGCAACCACTCCTGACGAATACCTCAATGGAAATCAACAAACGTACCATTCTGTGGATTGTCTTCGCCGTCTCGCTAGTCGTTCTGTGGAACAACTGGATGGTGTCGAACGGAAAGCAGTCGATGTTCTCGCCGGCGCCGCCAGCCAAGGTCGCCGAGGCGCCAGCCAACACCCATAACACCACCGGCGTGCCGGGTGCACCGGCCCAGGCTGGCGCACCGGCCGTCCCTGGCCAGCCTGCCGCTCCGGCCCCGGTGCGCGCCGAGCGCATCACCATCACCACCGACGTGGTCAAGGCCGAAGTCGACACCCAGGGCGGCGTGATCCGCCGTCTCGAGCTGCTGCATTACCCGGACCACTTCGACAAGACCAAGAACCAGGTCCTGTTCGACGTTGCTGGCAACAACACCTATCTGGGCCAGACCGGCCTGATCGGTACGACCCCGGCCGGCGTGCTGCCGAACCACAACACGACCTTCGTCGCCAAGCCAGGCGTGCGCACCATCGAAGGCAACAACCAGGTGCAACTGGTGCTCGAAGCCGAGCAGGCCGGCGTGCGCCTGACCAAGACCTTCACCTTCAAGCGCGGCGACTACGTCATCGACGTGCGCCACGATGTGACCAACCTGACGGCCGCGCCGGTCCAGCCAGCCCTGTACCTGCAGCTCCAGCACGACGGCAACAAGCCGCCTGGCGATTCCTGGTTCACGCCGAGCTTCACCGGCCCGACCCTGTGGACCCCGGAAGACAAGTACCAGAAGCTGAGCTTCGAGAACATCGAGAAGAACAAGGCCGAGCACTCGACCAAGTCGAACGGCGGTTGGGTGGCGATTTCGCAGCACTTCTTCGTGTCGGCTTTCATTCCGGCCGATAACACCGCGCGCGACATCTACACCAAGAAGCTGGCGACCAACATGTACGCCATCGGCACCACCCAGTCGCTGGGCAGCGTGGCGCCGGGCGCCACCGTCTCGAACACCGCGCGCCTGTATTCGGGCCCGCAGGACGAGAAGAAGCTGGAAACCATCACCCCGGGCCTGGAGCTGGTGAAGGACTACGGCATGTTCGCGATCATCGCCAAGCCGCTGTTCTGGATCATGGACCACATCCACCAGCTGCTCGGCAACTGGGGCTGGACCATCATCGCCTTTACCATCCTGATCAAGCTGGCCTTCTTCCCGCTGTCGGCCGCCGGCTACCGCAGCATGGCCAAGATGCGCGTGGTCACGCCGAAGATGCAGGCGATCCGCGAGCGTTATAAAGCCGACCCGGTGAAGATGCAGCAGGCCACGATGGAGCTGTACAAGGCCGAGAAGATCAACCCGCTGGGCGGCTGCCTGCCGATCCTGATCCAGATGCCGGTCTTCCTGGCGCTGTACTACGTGCTGCAAGCCTCGGTCGAGATGCGCGGCGCGCCATGGATCGGCTGGATCACCGACCTGACCCAGCCAGACCCGTGGTTCATCCTGCCGATCCTGTACGCGATCTCGATGTTCATCACCGCCAAGCTGAACCCGCAGCCGGCCGATCCGATGCAGGCGAAGATGATGCTGTTCATGCCGCTGGCGTTCTCGGTCATGTTCGTGTTCTTCCCGTCGGGCCTGGTGCTGTACTGGGTGGTCAACAACCTGGTGTCGATTGCGCAGCAGTGGGTCATTACCAAGAAGCTCGCACCTGCGACCATGAAGTAAGCCAAGCGCTTTCTTTCCAAAAAGCCCGTGCACGTCACGGGCTTTTTTTATCCATTACAATTTCCGCATGAAGCTTGATACCTCTCCCATCGCCGCCATTGCCACCGCACCGGGACGCGGCGGCATCGGCGTGGTCCGCGCCTCGGGCAAGTCGCTCGGGCCGCTGATCGAATCGCTGTTCCCCGGCACGACACTGGCGCCGCGCAACGCCACCTACATCCCCTTCAAGTCCGCCGACGGCACGGTGCTCGACCAGGGCCTGGCCCTGTACTTCAAGGCGCCACATTCCTATACCGGCGAAGACGTGCTGGAACTGCAGGGCCACGGCGGCCCGGTGGTCTTGCAGATGCTGCTGGCGCGCGTGCTGGAAGCCGGGGCCGAGCACGGCCTGCGCCTGGCCGAGCCGGGCGAATTCACGCGCCGCGCCTACCTCAACGACAAGCTCGACCTGGCCCAGGCCGAAGCCGTGGCCGATCTGATCGACGCCTCGACCGAAGCGGCGGCCAAGTCCGCCTCGCAGTCGCTGTCGGGCGCGTTCTCGCAAGTCGTGCACCGGCTGGTCGAGCAGACCATCAATTTGCGCATGCTGGTCGAGGCCACGCTGGACTTCCCGGAAGAGGAAATCGACTTCCTGGAGAAATCGAACGCGCGCGGGCAGCTGGCCGGTATCGTCGAGTCGCTGGAACACGTGTTCCGCCAGGCGGCGCAGGGTGCGCTCTTGCGCGAGGGGCTGAACGTGGTGCTGGTGGGGCAGCCGAACGTCGGCAAGTCTTCACTGTTGAACGCGCTGGCCGGGGCGGAAGTCGCCATCGTCACGCCGATCGCCGGCACCACCCGCGATAAGGTCAGCGAAACCATCCAGATCGAGGGTATTCCGCTGAATATCATCGACACGGCGGGTATCCGCGCCATCGACGAAGGCATCGACGTGGTCGAGCGCATCGGCATCGAGCGCACCTGGGGGGAGGTCGGCAAGGCCGATGTGATCCTGCACCTGCTCGACGCCAACCTGGGGCCGAGCGCGGCCGACGAGGCGATTGTCGCCGCCTTCCCCGAGGGCGTGCCGGTGCTGCGCATCTGGAACAAGATCGACTTGTCGGGGCACCGCGCGGCGGTGGAAGGGGCGGCGGATGCCACCCACATTTATCTCTCGGCGAACGAAAAGACCGGCATCGATTTGCTGCGCGCGGAGCTGCTGCGCATCGCCGGCTGGCAGCAGACCGGCGAATCGCTGTACCTGGCGCGCGAGCGGCATTTGATCGCTTTGCGCGCGGCGCGTGCGCACCTGGACGTGGCGGGGCAGCATGCGGCGCAGGATGACCAGTCGCTGGATCTGTTTGCCGAAGAGTTGCGTTTGGCGCAGGACCAGCTGTCGAGCATTACCGGGGAATTTACGCCGGATGATCTGCTCGGGGTGATCTTCAGCCGCTTCTGTATCGGTAAATAATCGACCTGGGTCTTACGGACGACTACGGTTGAATCTTGCCGTTCGTAGGGTGGGCACCTGTGCCCACGCGGTCTCACCGGTTAATCAGTCGCACCGTCACCGTCAAGCCGTACCGTTGGACTGCTGATAACGGGGCATGCGCCAGACGCGCATCAAATTTCATACGCCGTACCGCGTGGGCTCGAGAGCCCACCCTACAACCTGCAACCTACAACCCCGAGGAGTTTGCATGACCATCACCCGCCGCCGATTGTTGACCAGCTTTGCCGCCGTCTCCGGCGCCGTCCTGCTCTCTTCCTGCGCCAGCATGCTCGGCCCGCGCGAAGTCGACCTGCCGCTGTCGAAACTCCAGGCCAGCCTCGACCGCCGCTTCCCCATGGACAACCGCATGCTGGAACTGTTCGACGTGCGCCTGTCGCGTCCGCAACTGGCCGTCCACGAAGGCGACCGCGTGTCGCTCAGCGTCGACGCCACCGTGGCCCAGTCCTTCCTGCGCCAGCCCCTGGCCGGCAGCCTGGCCTTCTCCGGCCGCCTGTACATCGACGCGGCGCGCAGCGGCGTCTTCATGGCCGAGCCGCGCATCGAGCGTTTCGAGATCAGGGGGATCGACCCATCCGTGCAGCGCCAGCTGGCGCGCGCCGCGAACGGGCTGATGGACAAGGTCGTGCTCGACATTCCGGTCTACACCTTCCGCAGCGAAGACCTGCGCTATGCCGGCGTGCAGTACGTCCCAACCCGCATCGTGACCACGGCGAACGGCTTGCGCGTCTCGCTTGAACCCGAGCCAAAGCGCTGAACGCCGTTACAAAATTTCCTCCCCAAAAGCAGTGCGCACGATTGGAATCGTGCTGAAATTGTTGTCAATACTGCTAAGATTTCCGCAGCTGGAAACGCTGCCGCATCCAGCGCCCACGGAAAACGACAAGGTGTTGTTCTGTTGCCGCAACAACGAAAGTCGGTCGTGGATGACATTGCAGAGGCGCCGGGTTCGGCGCACACTGGCTTATCGAAACGGCTGTTGCGGTCTTGCGGAACACACTGCCACGCAGGTGCCTGGCCAGACGAACGGATTGCGTTTTGTCATGCCTGGAATGTTCCGCTGAAGTAATCTTGCTCTACGGATTGACGTGCTGCTGGTTGGAGGTGATCTTGGAAACGATACAAGAAAGTTTGACTGGCGAAACCGCAATGGCCGAACCCATGGTTGCTGCAGCGGCTGCCGCACAAGCCAGGCCTACGCGCCTGAGCTTGCCGCCCAAGGGTTCCTGCTGGTACTGCGAAAAGCCGCTCGACAGCGTACGCCGTTTCTGCGGCAAGACTTGCACCGACTCGTTCGACGAAGAAGCCGAGTACACGCGCTGACAGCCGTTCCCGTCTAACCGGCCGTGCCGGCCCACCCGGGCCGGTCGAGCAGCGCGAGCGCGCGCTCGAAGTCGAACTCCGCCACCGCGGCGCTGAAGCTGCGGTAATCGCTTTCCCCCAATTGCACGATCAATTCGTCCTGCGCCTGCTCGGCCAGGTCGACCGCTTCGCCATCGCCGATGTCGAGCAGGGCGCGCAGGCGCTCCAGCACATTGTTCGGGCGCACCGGGCGCGGCGCCGCCACGACGGCCTCGCTCAGGTCCGCCATGCCGTCGAGTTCGCGCAGCACGTGGGCCAGCTCGGCATCCAGGCGCACGAACAGCGCATCCACCTGGGCAGGATCGGCAGCAGATGCGGAAGCGGGCCCGCCCGTGCGCAGCGCCGTTTCCAGCGCCAGCGCGGCCGCATGCAGGGAACGTGCCTCGATCATCCCGGCAGCGCCCTTGAGCGTGTGCACCAGGCGCCCGGCCAGTGCCGGGTTGCCGGTCTCGAGGGCCGTGCCGATGGCGGCGCCGGCGCTGCGGTAATCGTGGCGGAAACGCGCGAGTGCGCGCAAATAAACCTGCCGGTTGCCCATCAGGCGCTCGACGCCGGCCTCGACATCGACCAGCGGCGCAGGCGCCTTGCCCGCTGCCGCCGGCACCGGCATGACACTCCCAGCCGCGGGCGGCTTCTCCATTCCGTTCAGCGGGTCGTGAAGGACCAGCTGCGGGTGACCGCAACGCCGTCGGCCGTGCCCGTGAAAGTGACGTCGTAGGTGGTGCCCGCCGCCAGCGGCTGCAGCGGCACGATGGCGGCCGACGAGCGTCCGGTATGGCTGTCGTTGGCGTTGCTCAGCAGGCGGGTGGCCAGGTCGGCGCCACCGCGCGGACGCACCGTGAAACTCGTCACCGTGACCGGCACGTTGATGTTCGCGTGCACGCTGATCGGGTAGCCGACTTCGTTGCGATTCGGGACCGGGTCCGGCGATTCGGTATCGCTGAAGAAGTTGCGCGGCACGGCCGTCTGGGCATCGTAGGGCCAGACCGCCACCTGGCCGCGGCCCAGGCCGGCACCGTAGCCGTTGTTGGCGGTGAAGTTGGCGGTGAAGTAGCTGCGTCCGTTGGTGGCGGTGGCGGCGCCGGTGCCGATTTCCTTGAACACCGGCTCGAAGATGACGAAGCGGTGGTAGATGGCGGTGATCAGTTCCTCGGCCATGTACTGGCCGGTGCCGCTCGAAGTGGCCGAGATCACTTCGCCATAGGCGCGCGCGGCGCTGGTGTTGAACACGTAGCCGGCTGCGGTCAGGCGGTCGCTCACGGTAACGCCGGTAAAGCCCTGGCGGCCCGCGACCTGGTCGTGCGTGATGGTGTTGTTGAGGCGCTGGTAATCCGAGTGATTCTGGGCGGCCATGTTGATCGTGCTGTTCTGGTTCAGCGTGGACATGCCGATCTGGCTGCGCCGGAAGTTCAGCCATTCGCGGCCATCGACGGCGATGTTGCCGGTGACGGCGGGCGCGCCCGGGGCGGCCGGCGTATCGGGCACGGGCGGGCTCGGCGTGAGCGGGTTCGGCAGGACCGGCGGACTCGGGTCCGGGGTAGGGGTGGTCGGCTGCGGGGCCGGCGTGGTCGGCGCGCCCGGGTCCGGCGTGGGCGTGGCCGGATTCGGGTTCGGCGCGTTGCCGGTCGGCGGGCTGGTCGGCGCCGGGCTGTCGTTGCCGCCACCGCCGCCGCCACAGGCAGCCAGGGCCAGGGCGGTGACGCATCCCGCCAGAATCGTCCTCGCGCGAAGCAGTTCGCTCATCCGTCACTCCCGATGTCAATCATGTCTGTGGATGCACATTCTAGGGCAAATCCCGAATGCATGACCGCGTGGGCGTGCGCGACCGTGCGCTGGCCGCCACGGTAGAATACGCCCAACCACCTCTCTTGCGGACACCAATTGAACCAGCCCCGACCCAAGCGCCTGGCGCGCGCCAAGTTTGCCCTGCCGAGTTTTGTCACCCTGCTGTCGATCGCCTGCGGCTTCGGCAGCATCGTCATCTCGGTCGACAATGCCCAGGTCGGCGCGCCGGGCGACTTCCGGCTGGCCGCCATCCTGCTGGTGCTGGCCGGCGTGTTCGACGCCCTCGACGGCTTCGTTGCCCGCGCCACCAACACCCAGTCCAGCTTCGGCGTCCAGCTCGATTCGATCGCCGACGTGATGAACTTCGGCTGCGCACCGGGTTTGCTGCTGTACTGCTACGGTTTCGCCCAGCTGGGCGCGGCACATCCCACCATCGTGCGCATGGGCGGGCTGGCCTGCTTCATCTTCGTTGCCTGCGGCGCCCTGCGCCTGGCGCGTTTCAATGTTTCGGTCGGCAAGACCGACCCGCGCTACTTCGTCGGCATGCCGATTACGGCCGGCGCTGCTTGCGTGGCGGCGGTGGTCGTCGCCTGGCCCGATCCGGTGGTTAACATGGCCCAGGCATTTGCCGTGATGGCCTTGATGGTGGCCGTCGGCACCCTGATGGTCTCGACCGTACGCTTTCCTAGCAGCAAGCAAAAATTGACCAAGGGACTGTACATCGTGCTGGCGGTGGCGGTGCTGTTGCTGGTCATACTGCAGACGCGTTTCTTCGTGCTGTTCTTCCTGCTGTACATCTGCGCGACCCTGCTGCTGAACATCGCCTGGCAGGGCGGCTGGCGCGGCATTGCGCCGCCGAAGGTGTATGACGAAGAGGAACCGGCCGGGGTGTGAACGTGTAGGCGTTCAGGCAAACTTGTCGAGCAAGGCCGCTAGCCGCGCCGCCGTGGCGCGCGCTTCTTCCACATTGCCGGCCTGCTCGCTGCCGGTCACGACGGTTGCCATCAGCAGCTGGACGAAGGACCGGTCGAGCGCCTTGCGCGCCGCCGCCATCTGTTGGGCCACCGCATCGCAATCCGACGGGTCGGCGGCCATGGCGATCAGCTTCTGTACGCCGCGCAACTGGCCCTCGATGCGCGCCAGGCGGTTCAGCAGGTCCTTCTTCTGCTGGGCCGTGAGCGCGCTGCCCTCGACGATCTTCAGCTGCTCGGCCATGGCTTACGCCACCTCGTGCCCGCGCGCGGCGCGCAGGATGGCAAACCAGTCGCTGCGATCGAGCGTGAAGCCGGTGGCGGCGACTGCCGCCGAGATCGCCTCGATGCGCCCGCTGCCGGTCAGCGGCAGCGGCCGGCTCGGCAGGGCCATGATCCAGGCAAACACCACGCTGGCAAACGACTGGCCGAGGCGGTCGGCGATTTCCTGGATGGTGGCGCGCAGCCCGGCGATGTGCGGTTCGTCCGAGGTGAACAGGCGCCCGCCGCCCAGCGGCGACCAGATCATCGGCGCCACGCCCAGGTCTTGCAGGCCGTCGAAGGTTTCGTCGAACAGCGGCGCCACGTGCAGCGGCGAGAACTCGACCTGGTTGGTGGCCAGCGGCACGCGCCGGTTCAGCGCTTCGAACTGGTGGCGCGTGAAGTTCGACACGCCCACGTGACGCACCTTGCCGTCCTGCTGCAGGCGGGTGAAGGCTTCGGCGACTTCGTCGAAATGCATCAGCGGGTCGGGGCGGTGGATCAGCAGCAGGTCGAGATGGTCGGTGCCGAGCTGGCGCAGCGATGCCTCGGCCGAGGCGACGATGTGGTCGAAGCTGGTGTCGTAGTGCTGGATGGTGTGCGCCGGGCGCTTGCCCGACAGGAGCTTGATGCCGCACTTGCTGACGATCTCGATACGCTCGCGCAGGCCGGGCTGGGCGCGCAGGGCTTCGCCGAACAGGGTCTCGACGCCGTAGTCGCCATAGATGTCGGCGTGGTCGAAGGTGGTCACGCCGAGGGCGATGCATTCCTCGATAAAGGCGACGCGCGCTGCCACCGGCATGTTCCATTCGCCCAGGCGCCACATGCCGGCGACAATACGCGACAGGTCGAGGCCGCCCTGGCGGGTGGCGATGCGGGGGCAGGGGCGGGCGGGCTGGATCATGAAGACTTTCTTGCTTGAACGGTAACGGTCAATTATAGCCGTGGCGGAAATTGTAGGGTGGACGGCTCCACCCGCGACGATGCGCGGTGAGAGCGTGTGCGCCGTCCACGCGTTCGAGCAAAGGGTGGCAGGTCGCGGTGGTTCATCAGCCGGTTGAACGCGTGGACGGCATCCCCGCCGTGGGTATGCACATTTCCGGGTAGAGCCGTCCACCCTACAAAACAAATGCCCGCGAGGCACAGGCCGGGCGGGCATTGTTGGAAGCGCTACGCGCTTACTTCATCCACAAGCGCATCGAATCCCACGCGCGGCCGAAGATGCTGGCTTCCGGCACTTCTTCCAGCGTCACCACCGGCAGCGCCAGCAGCGGCTTGTTGTCGACCATCATCTTGAGCGTACCCACGCGGGCGCCGCGCGCCAGTGGGGCGACCAGCGGGTCCTTGCGCTCCAGCACAGGCTTGAGTTTGCCGGCCACGCCCTTCGGCACCGTCACCAGCACGTCGTTGGTGAAGCCCAGCTTCACGTTCGACTGCGAACCCTTCCACACTTCCGGAGTCGCCACGGCCTGGCCCTTCGAGTACAGCTTGACCGTGTCGAAGTTCTGGAAGCCCCAGTTCAGGAGCTTCTGGCTTTCCTGGGTCCGCACGCCATCTGAGCTGGCGCCCGACAGCACCGAGATCAGGCGGCGCTCGCCGCTGTTGCCGTTCGGGCGGCGCGCCGAGGCGATCATGCTGTAGCCCGAGGATTCGGTGTGGCCGGTCTTCATGCCGTCCACGGTCGGGTCCAGCCACAGCAGGCGGTTGCGGTTCTGCTGGGTGATCTTGTTGTAGGTGAACTGCTTGACCGAGTCGATCTTGTAGAACTCGGGGAAGTCGCGGATCACGCGATTGGCCAGGGTGGCCAGGTCTTGCGCGGTCGAGAAGTTGTCCGGGCTCGGCAGGCCGTGCGGATTGGCGAAGCGGGTGTTCTTCAGGCCCATGCGCTGGGCTTCGCGGTTCATCAGGGTGACGAAGGTGCCTTCGTCGCCGGCCACGGCTTCGGCCAGGGCCACGGCGGCGTCGTTACCCGACTGCACCATCAGGCCGTGCAGCAGGTCGCTCACGCTGACCGGGGTGGCCGGGTCGATGAACATCTTCGAGCTGCTGGCATCGACTTTCCAGGCGCGGGTCGAGACGTTGACCATGGTGTTCAGGGCCAGCTTCTTGTCGCGGATGGCTTCGAACGTCACGTAGGCCGTCATGATCTTGGTCAGCGATGCCGGTTCGATGCGCACGCCAGGATCCTGGGCCGCGATCACCTGGCCGCTGGTGGCGTCGAGCAGCAGCCAGGACTTGGCTGCAATCTGGGGTGCGGGAACGGTTTGCGCACTGGCCGATACCACCAGCAGGCTGGCGGCAATAGCCGCAATCAGTTTTTTCATGGGAGCGTAAGTCTGTTCAGTGGATGGGTGAAGCGCGGGCATTGCCCGTAAAGACATTGCCCGGAGAAAAAGAAGAGACCCATTATAGGCCAGTGCCGGAGCCAACTCTACAGGCTTCCGGCCCGCATTCTTAACGGAGCCTTAATTTGTGTCCATCATGCAGTGTTCATGTCGCCTTTGCACCGGATCAGGTGCGGCGCCACATCTGGGTGACGAGGTTCTTGATCGGATTCAGGCGGCGGTGGAAGAAGTGGTCGGCGCCCGGAATCACCACCACCGGGATTTCCAGCGGACGCGCCCAGTCGAACACCATCTGCAGGGTGATGGTGTCGTCCTGCTCGCCGTGGATCAGGATGGTGTCTTCCGGTACCGCCGGCATCGGCCACTTGCCGGCCGCGGTGCCGACCAGCACCATGCGCTCGATCGCGTCCGCCTTGCCCTCGGCGGCCAGGCGCGCATGCAGCTGGGCCTGGACAAAGGTGCCGAAGGAGAAACCTGACAGCGCCACCGGCAGGCCCGGATACTGTTCGCGCATGTGGTTCAGCATGACCTGCATGTCGTCGACCTCACCGTGGCCACGGTCGTGCTCGCCTTCGGATTCGCCGACGCCGCGGAAGTTGAAGCGCGCCGTGGCGTAGCCGAGCGAAACGAAGGTGCGCGCCAGCGGCTGCGTGACCTTGTTTTCCATGGTGCCGCCGTACAGCGGGTGCGGGTGCGCCACCAGGGCGATGCCGCGCGGCGCATCCTCGGGCAAATCGAGCAGGCATTCCATCTTGCCTGCCAGGCCGGTCAGGTAAAACTTCTTCGAAAACTTGTTCATGTAGCTAAGCGGTTCAGATCTTCAGGCGCTCGACGACCTGGCCGTCGAGGATGTGGGTGTCGATGATGTCGTCGATGTCGCTGGTGTCGACATAGGTGTACCAGGTGCCTTGCGGGTAGACCACCAGCACCGGGCCTTCTTCGCAGCGCTCCAGGCAGCCGGCCTGGTTGATGCGCACCTTGCCCGGCTGGTTCAGGCCGAGATGCTTGATGCGTTTCTTGGCATGCTTTTGCGCGATCTCGGCGCCGGCCTTGCCGCAGCTCTGGCGGCAATTCTCGCCCTCGCGCACGTTCATGCAGAAAAAGACGTGGTGTTCGTAGAAGGGTTTCTCGTCGTTCATATCGTATCCAATGCAGAGGCTATGCGCCATGATACGCGCTCTTTATGCTGCGGCGTTTCCGCTTCGTAGGGTGGGCACTCCGTGCCCACGCGGTTACGTGCGTATCCTTTCCCCACGAGCCGCGAAACATCGCCCGCAAACATCGAGCCCAGCCGCTGGCCGCCGCATGCGTTTCGAGCGACGCTTTACCGTTATCGGCCTCTGGATGCGTGCGTACCGCGTGGGCACGGAGTGCCCACCCTACGAGGATGCGCCGTTCTAATGCCGGTTTAACTTATGCGAGGGCAGGAGCAGGAACCAGAGCGCGAAAAATGGCCAGGTAATCGACAGGAACTGGGCCGCCCCGTTGAAGTTCAGGAACTTGCCCTGCACCCAGCCCTGCAACGTGGAGGTGAAATACGGA
Source organism: Massilia sp. BAP21 (assembly GCF_057801335.1). NCBI lineage: Bacteria > Pseudomonadati > Pseudomonadota > Betaproteobacteria > Burkholderiales > Oxalobacteraceae > Massilia > Massilia sp. BAP21. The sequence continues at coordinate 1,692,465 of NZ_CM173596.1, read as the reverse complement.
TTCGCCGGAATCGTGTTCACCACGATCAGGCTCAGCACCAGGGTCACCACCGCCAGCCGGCGCTGGGCGATCTGCGGCGCAAAGGCCAGGCCGGCCAGCATGATCAGTCCGATCAGGAAACCGCCCTCGGCGCCCGGCGTCACCCACACAAAGGCATTATCCGGCCGGAACAGCAGCGAACTGGCCAGGGTCTTCAGTACCAGCGCCGCGAACAGCATCAGCATCACCAGGGTATAGCGCGGGGCGCTGCGGCGCAGCAGGCACAGCAGCGTCAAGGCCGCGCCGGTCATGCCGCAGGCGGTGATGATGGTTTCCGACAGCCAGTACTGCTCCACGCCCATGGCAGGCCCCGGGCGCAGCATGGCGACCAGGTCGATGTCTTCCTCGAACCAGCCCGACAGCCATTCCGAGACCATGGGCAGCACCTGGCCATGGCCGAACAAAAAGCTTTGCGGATAGATCTGGGCCAGCGGCCACATGGCGAGCAGTACCAGGCCCTGGCTGGCATGCGGGGCGAACCAGCGCTGGCGCAGGCGTTGCAGGCGCCCCTCCTGCAGCAGGCCGCGCGCCAGGAAAGGCCCGATGCAGGCGCCGACGAAGCAGCCGACACTGTTGGTCAGCAAGTCGAGGTTCGAGGGCACGCGGCTGGGCAGGAAGTTCTGCACCGCTTCCATGCCGCCGGAAACCAGCACGCCGAGGATGGCGGCCAGCAGCGCCGCCCAGATGCCGCGCACAAACGGATACAGGGCCAGCACCAGCAGCACGCCGAAGGGCACGTAGCCGACGATGTTCACCATCACGTCGAAGCCGGTCCAGTAGCGCTGCTTCACCAGGTTCAGGAAGGAAAACACCGGCAGGCCGTTGTTGCGCCAGCCGGTGAACGGATACCAGCTGGCGTAGACGATCAACAGGAAGTAGGCGAGCAGGGCCGCGCGCGCCACGGGCGAACCACGGCGAGGCAGGGACGTGTCGGGCGTCCTTGCGCCCGGCATTTCCCTGCCGGACCCATCTCCATTTACTTCTTTGCCGGTCATTTTGCCCGGGTATCGATTCCGGCCAGCCAGGCGGCGATGTCGGCGGCGGCGGCGTCGGTGCTGGCGGCCAGGGCGCGCACGCCACCGGCGGCATCCGCGCTCGGCGCCGGCGCGGCGCGGCTGATGGTTTTCTGGTCGAGCAGGGTGTGGCCGCGGAATACCGAGGCGCGCAACACGACTTGCCCCTCGCTCTGGGCGGTGCTGGCAAAGGCGTGGGTGAAGTCGTCGAGCTCGATGCGCAGGATCGGCACGTTGTTCATGGTGTCGGTTGCCGACAGCACCTTCACGCCGGCCTGGGCCAGGCGCGCCTTGATGCGCTGGGTCACCAGGATCAGCGGGTTCGCGCTCCAGCGGCTGTTGGCATAGGTGCGCGCCTGCAGCGGGTCGGCGTAGTTCAGGCGGTACAGCATGCGCTCGTTCTCGAGCGCAGGCGAGCCGGTGACGTCCATCACGACCACGGCGGCGATCGGCGCCTGCGGCATCTGGGCCACAGGTGCGCCGAGCGGGCCGAAGTCGAACTGGTCGTTGTTGGCCCTGGATTTGCTCGAGGAGGCGCAGCCGGCCAGGGCAAGCGTCATGGCAAGGGTGGCGGCGCCGAGAATACGGGGCGAAATCATGGTGGTCCTCATTTGGTCGGGGCGACGAAGCCCGGTTCGCCGGGGCCGGGTGTGGCGTCGGGCGCGCCGAACAGGATGCTTTGCGGGCGGTCCGAGAGCGAATCGGCGGTGCGGCGCACCGAGCGCAGGGCGGTGCGCGCCTCGTCGGTCATGCGCACCACGTGCGGCAGGGTTTCCGCTTCCAGGTCGGCGGTGACGCCGGTAAGCGAATCGATGGCGCCGTTCAGGCGGTTCAGCGGGCCGTCCGGCGCCTGCAGGCCGGTGGCCAGGCGGTCGAAATTCTCGGCGGTGGCCTTGGCGCTGTCGGAGAAGGCGCCGAAGGAATCGGCGCTGCGGTCGATCTTCTCGGCCAGGGCCGGCAGGCGGTCGATGGTCGGGCCGAGCTTTTGCGGAATCTCGCCGTAGGCGGCGGCGGCCTTGCTGATGTTGTCGAACGCCCCGATGATGGTCTTCTGGTTCTCTTCGCTCATCAGATTGTTGATGCGCGCCGTGATTTCCTCGGTGCGGTCGAGGATGGCCAGGCCGCGCTTTTCCAGCTGGTCCAGCAGGCCCGGGCGCAGCGGGATGCGGCCCACGTGGTCCTGTTCGGTCTTCAGCAGCGGCGAGCCGGTGCGCTCGTCGTCGAGCTGGATAAAGGCGATGCCGGTCACGCCCTGGTAGCCCAGCGAAGCGAAGGTGGTGGTGGTGATCGGCGAGCCTTCTTCCACCGACAGCTTGATGAGGATCTGGCCGGTGACCTTCGGGTCGAACACGATCTCGTCGACGCGCCCGACTTCCAGGCCGCGGTAGCGCACCGTGGCCTGCGGGTTCAGGCCCGGGATCGACTGGGTGGTGACGATCTCGTAGGGCGCGAGTTCGGTTTTATCGCGGTTCAGCCACAGGCCCACCAGCACGGTGGCCACCAACAGGGCAATCGTGAACACGCCTGTCATCAGGGCATAGGATCGGTTTTCCATGTCACTCCTTCGCTTCGTCTTCGGCGGCTTCGTCGCGTTCGTCGAGCACTTCGAGTGCACGGCGCCCGCGCGGGCCGAGGAAGAAATGTTTGATGAACGGGTGGTCGACCCGCAGCACGTCGCGCGACGGTCCGACCGCCAGCACGTGCTTCTCGGCCAGGACCGCGATGCGCGAGGAAAGCGCAAACAGCGTGTCGAGGTCGTGGGTCACCATCACCACGGTGAGTTTCAGTTCCCGGTGCAGGGCCTGGATCAGGGACACAAAGGCGTCCGACAGGTCCGGGTCGAGGCCGGCGGTCGGCTCGTCCAGGAACAGCAGGCGCGGCTCCAGCGCCAGGGCGCGCGCCAGTGCGGCGCGCTTGACCATCCCGCCCGACAGGTCCGACGGCATCTTGTTGGCGTGCTCGGCGCCGAGGCCGACCATGTCCATCTTCAGCAGCACGGCGTCGCGGATCACGTCTTCCGGCAGGGCGCGCAGCTCGCGCATCGGCTGGGCGATGTTGTCGAACACCGTCAGGGCCGAATAGAGCGCACCTTGCTGGAACAGCATGCCCCAGTGGTTGCGCATGCGCTGCAGCTGCTCGGGGCCGGCCTCGCTGATGTCTTCGCCGAACACGCGCACGCAGCCGCGCGTCGGCCGTTCCAGGCCCAGCATCTGGCGCAGCAGCACGGTCTTGCCGGTGCCCGAGCCGCCGACGATGGACAGGATTTCGCCGGAATAGATTTCCAGGCTCAGGTCCTGGTGCACCACGGTCTTGCCGAACTTGGTCCACAAATTGCGGATCTCGACCACCGGCGGCCCGACGTCTTCTTCCGGCTTGCGGTTCAGCTGCTGCTGGCGTGGCTGCTTTTGTTCGGCCATCAGAAACCCACCCCGCTGAAGATGATGGCGAACACGGCGTCGGCCAGGATGACGACCGTGATCGAGGTGACTACGGACGTGGTGGTGCCGCGCCCCAGGCTTTCGGTGTTCGGCTTGATGCGCAGGCCGAAGTGGCAGGAGACGAGCGCGATCAGCATGCCGAAGGTCATGCCTTTCAACAGGCCGATTGTGTAGTTCGCCATCGGCACCGCGTCCGGCAGCTTTTGCAGGAAGTAGCGGAACGACAGGCCGAGCTCCAGCTTGGCCGAGGCGGCGCCACCGAGCAGGGCCATGGCGTCGGTCCAGACCACCAGCAGCGGCATGGCGATGCCGAGCGCGATCACCTTCGGCATGATCAGGCGGTAGCCGTGCGAGATGCCCATGACCAGCATGGCGTCGAGTTCCTCGTTCACCCGCATCACGCCCAGCTGCGCCGTGATCGAGGAACCGGAACGGCCGGCCACCAGGATTGCCGCCAGCAGCGGACCGAGTTCGCGGATCACGGCCATGCCGAGGATATCGACCAGGTAGACGTCGCCGCCGAACTGGCGCAGCTGCTGCGCCGACAGGTAGGACAGCACCACGCCGATCAGGAAGCCGACCAGGGCCGTGATGCCCAGGGCCTGGAAGCCCGAGTGGTAGATGTTGGCCGAGATTTCGCGCCAGGGGCCGGTGTTCGGGCGGCGCACGAAGCGCCCCAAGTCCTGCACCAGGCGCCCGATCAGTTCCACGAAGCCGTGCAGGTGCTCGAAGAAGGTCAGCAGGCCCTGGCCGAGCACGATGATCCAGTTTAGCGCGCTGGTACGCGGGCGCGGCATGCTGATCTCGGTGGCTTTCTCGATGCGCGCGAAGAGTTCTTCCTGGCGCGGGTCGAGCTTCAGCTGTGCGGGGCGCTTCTTGCCCCAGGCATTCCAGAACATCTGGGCGCCGATGTGGTCGATGCTGTCGACTTCGGTCAGGTCCCATTCCAGCGTGCCGCCCTTCTTCAGGGCCGCCAGGCTGCGGTTGATGCCTTTCAGCTTGCCGCTGGCGGTGAGGGCATGCACCTGCCAGACGCCGCTCGCCATGACAGATTGCCCCGCGCCGGAGGCGGATTTCTGGATAGTTAATATTGGCGCATTATCAATCTGCATTATTGCAGTGTAAAAGGAATCGGCCAAATTTGCTCGGACGCGCTCCTGTAGAGTGTTCAGGCTGCCAAATGGCGTACCTGGCGCACCGGGGCGGCGACCGGTTGCGGCGCGCTGTGTGCCCTGGCGTCGACCTTGCCGGCGTAGTCGCTGGCCAGCAGGCGCGCGGCTTCCTCACGGTCCATGCCGGTCTCCACCAGCCACTCGCCCACCAGTTTCGCCAGCTTGTCGAGGGCGATGCGGTGGGTGGCGTCGGTGCGGCCGTAGATCCAGTCCGAGAAGGCCATGAAGTTCTCGAAGGGCTGGTCACCGAGCAAGGCCTTGACCGTATGCGCGAAGCGGCCCGAGTTCGCCACCAGGTCCCAGTAGCGGGCAAAGCGCACCAGGCGCTGCATGGTTGGGAAGTCGACCGTGCTGGTGGCCAGCACCGTGTAGGGCGGGTAGGGGTCGTAGACCATGGCGAACGGCCCGGTGTGGCGGATGATCGGCGTGCCGCGCAGCCGCTTCAGGATGCCGAACTGGATTTCGTGGGCGCCCAGTCCCACCAGCTGGTCGAAGCCGCGCGCGAAGCTGGCCATGTCTTCGCCGGGCAGGCCGGCGATCAGGTCGACGTGCAGGTGGGCCTGGGATTGCTCGCACAGCCAGCGGATGTTGTCGGCGGCCTTTTCGTTGTTCTGGCGCCGGCTGACCAGGGCTTGCACTTCCGGGTTGAAGCTCTGGATGCCGATCTCGAATTGCAGGGCGCCGGCCGGGAATTTCGCAATCGTTTCCTTCAGCGCTTCCGGCAGGTGGTCGGGCACCAGCTCGAAGTGGGCATACACCGGGTCGTCGGGATTGGCTTCCAGCTTGTCGAGGAAGAACTGCATGATGCGCAGGCTGGTCTTCACGTTCAGGTTGAAAGTGCGGTCGACGAACTTGAACAGGCGCGCGCCGCGAGCATATAGATCTTCCATCTGCGCCAGGAAGTCGTCCAGCGGGAAGGGCCAGGCCGTCTTGTCGAGCGAGGACAGGCAGAATTCGCACTTGAAGGGGCAGCCGCGCGAGGCTTCCACGTAGACCGTGCGGTGGGCGATGTCTTCGCTACTATATAAAGAGTAGGGCAGGGCGATCTCCGCCATTGGCGGCTGCACGCCGGCGTGGGTTTTCATGAGCGGCTTGGGGCCGTGCAGGATCTCGCCGCACAGTTTCGGGAAGGTGACGTCGCCCCAGCCGGTCACGACGTAGTCGGCCAGCCTGCAGATTTCCTGTTCGTTCGTCTCGAACGAGACTTCCGGGCCGCCCAGCACGACCGTTACCTCGGGCGCCACGCGTTTCAGCATGGCGACGATTTTCGTCGTTTCCTCGACGTTCCAGATATAGACGCCGAAGCCGACGATGCGCGGCTTGCGTGCCAGCAGGCGCTCGACCACCTCGGTGGTCTTGGCGCCGATCACGAATTCCATCAGCGCGGTCTGGTCCTGCAGCGGCCCCATGTTCGCCAGCAGGTAGCGCAGGCCCAGGGATGCGTGGGCGTAGCGGGCGTTCAGGGTGGCGAGCAGGATGGTCATGGCGCGGTGCTGTGTGGAGAAACCGGCATTTTACGCGCTGGCGCTTCCTGCGGCACTGGCCTTTTCAGATATTGCCTGTTAGAATGCGCTCCGGAATTCAGGAAGCCTGTTGCCCAGTTGTGGAACAGTTTTCCAGCAAGTTATGCCTGATGACCATAGCAAGTCGGTCCCACCCCTTCCCATCCCGAACAGGACCGTGAAACGACTTTGCGCCGATGATAGTGCTGCAACCAGTGTGAAAGTAGGTTATCGTCAGGCTAGTTATAGAGAAAAACCCCAGCCCGTGTGCTGGGGTTTTTTTTCGTCTCGAGATTGTAGGGTGGACGGGTCTCCCGTCCACGCGTTCAAACTCCGGCTTCGTGCCCGTGCATCAAATTACATTGGCATGCACTGAACGCGTGGGCGGCGAAGCCGACCACCCTACGCTTTCCGTATTGAAATTATCAAACGATCATGCATAGAATGCATGTTCCGCGATTTTCCATGAAAGCAGATCATGTTCCTCAGCAATATCGAAACCATCCCCGGCAAGACCATCACTGCCAGTCACGGCGTTGTCTCGGGCAGCACGGTGCGCGCCAAGCACGTTGGCCGCGACATCATGGCTGGCCTGAAGAACATCGTCGGCGGTGAGCTGCGCGGCTACACCGAGCTGCTGAACGAATCGCGCGACCAGGCCATCGAACGCATGAAGGCGCAAGCGCAGCAGATGGGCGCCAACGCCATCGTCAACGTGCGCTTCTCGACCTCCTCGGTGGCGGTCGGCGCCGCCGAGATCTACGTCTACGGCACCGCGGTCACGGTCGCCTGACATGGAAGCCTTCGTTCCCTTCTTTCCGCTGCTGGTCTGGGTCGTGCCGCTCGTGCTCGGCTTCGTGTTCGGGCAGCTCAACGAAAAGCGCCACTACCGCTCGATCCACGAACGCGAAAAAGCCTGGCTGCACCTGCCGGCCACGGCCAGCTGCTATCCCTTGCTACAAGGGCAGGTCGCGCGCAGCGAACTGGTGGGCGGCAGCGTGGTCGTCTCGGTCGATTATTTCAAGCGCGCCGCCGCCGGCCTGCGCAGCATTGTCGGCGGCCCAGTGAAATCGTACGAAAGCCTGCTCGACCGCGCCAAGCGCGAAGCCATCCTGCGCCTGAAGGAAGGCTGTCCCGGCGCCCACGAGATCGTCAACCTGCGCCTGGAAACGGCGCCGCTCTCAAAAAATGCCCGGGGCGGCATCGGCGCCGTCGAGGTGTTTGCCTTTGCCACCGCCATTTATATGGTGGAGCCAGGCGCGGTATGACGCATCGGCCAACGTACCAGCCCTCCTTGCCCAGCCAGAACGACAACGTCAGCGACACGCATCCGCTCAAGGATTTCCTGTCTATCCTGTCCAAGCTGGCACTGCTGGGGCTGCTCGCGTTTTTCCTGCTCGGCCTGCTGGTCGATACCGTGGTCGACCGCATGGACGCCTCGACCGAGGCCTCGCTCACGCGCCTGCTTGCCGACAAGACGCCCGAAATCGCCGCGCCGGGGCAGGGCGATGCGCGCGAGGCCCGGCTGCAGGCCCTGGTCGACAGCCTGCGCAGCTGCGCCCGCTTTACCGGGCCGGCCACGCTCAGGCTGACCGAATCGACGGTGCCGAACGCGGTCGTGCTGCCGGGCGGGAACATCTACGTGTTCTCGGCCCTGCTCGGGCACGTGCAGTCGGAAAACGGCCTGGCCTTCGTGCTGGCCCACGAGATGGCCCACCTGTCGCACCGCGACCACCTGCGCACGCTGGGGCGTGGCATCGTGCTGTACGGCCTTGCCGCCTTGCTCAGCGGCGATACCTCGGCCCTGGCCAGCGTGCTGGCGCCGGTGCGGCAGCTGGGCGACGCCGATTACTCGCGTGCGCGCGAATCGGCGGCCGATGCCCGCGCCCTGCAGGTATTGGCCTGCCGCTATGGCCACGCCGGCGGCGCCACCGAATTCTTCGAGGCGCTCGACAAGGGCGAGGAGATCCCGGGCTCGCATTATTTCGCTTCGCACCCGGCCATGCGGGAGCGCATCGCTGCCTTGAGGGCGGCGATTGCGCAGCAGGGCCTGCCGGTCCGCGCCGTGGTCCCGCTCGTTGCTCCAAAGTAAGGGATGACGGCAAGCTCCGCATAAAAGCGACACAAGCCATGGCGCGGCAGGAATAGCGAGCCCAGCAGCTTGACGAGTTTATAAGGTGCATGCCAGCATTCAAGTTGGTTCTTCGCATCAATCTGGGGCATGCCTGCCCCATGTACGTTCACTTTCCCACCCGGTTACGCGGCCACAGCCGCAGAAAGCGTCCTTATGAAGCGTAGCAACAGCGCGAGCCATCCATCGTGCCGTCTCCTCCTTGCGGCATCCCTGGCCCTGACCCTGGGCGCCTGCCACCACAGCGACGACGACGATGAAGCGGCGCCGCCCCCGCCGCCGGCCACCGCCTCGCGCATCAGCGTCGAGCTGGCCCGCACCACCCACGGCGTGCCGCACGTGCAGGCCAACGATTTCCGCAGCCTTGGCTACGGGCTGGCCTATGCCTACGCGCAGGACAATGTCTGCATGTTCGCCGATTCCCTGCTCACCGTGCGCGGCGAGCGCTCGGCCTTCTTCGGCGGCGAAGCGCGGGCGCCAAAACGCAGCGCCGACGAATACGGCGCCGCCAGCGGCTTCATGGACCTGAAGAACGAGGACAGCGACTTCTTCTTCAAGGGCTACCTCGACCTTGAACAATTGCGCGCCAACTATGCCGCCGGCGGCCAAGAGACACGCGACCTTCTCGCAGGCTACGTCGAGGGTTATAACCGCTACCTCAAGGATTACGCCGGCAAGCTGCCCGCTCCCTGCGCCACCGCCCGCTGGGTACGCCCGATGACGGTCGACGACATGTACCTGGTGATCGCCGAAAAGGCCCTGCACGCTTCCGGCCAGGCATTCTCCAAGGAGTTCGTCGCCGCAGGGCGCTCCCCGGCCGCCCCGGTCAGCCTGGCCAAGCGCGCGCCGGGCAAGCTGGACCCTTCCTTCCTGGTGGCGCGGCTCGACAAGCTGAACCGGCAGGGCTTCGGCAGCAATGCGCTGGCGGTCGGCAAGGATTTATCAAGCAACGGCCGTGGCCTCCTGCTCGGCAACCCGCACTATCCCTGGACCACGACCGACCGCTTCTACCAGGCCCACCTGACGGTGCCGAACCGCTACGACGCCATGGGCGTGATCATTGGCGGCGTGCCGGTGGTTGTCATCGGCTTCAATAAGGATGTCGCCTGGAGCCATACCGTCACCACGGCGATGCACTTCACCACCTTCCGGCTGGCGCTGGACGCCGGCGACGCCAGCGGCACCACCTACATGATCGATGGCGAACGCCAGAAGATGACGTCGAAGACGGTGACGGTGGACCTGCTGCAGGCCGACGGCGCCATCCAGAAGCGCAGCAAGACCTTTTATTTTGCGAAGCAGGGCGCCGTCATCGTCAAGCCGGAAGCGGGCATGACCTGGACCGCCAGTGCCGCCTACGTGCTGGCCGACCCGAACCGCAACAACACGCGCCTGGTCGAGCAATGGCTGGGCATCGGCACCGCCAACAGCGTGCAGGCCCTGAAAACCTCGCTCGATAGAGCGGCGGGCCTGCCCTGGGTGAACACGGTGGCGGCCGACCGCGCCGGCAATGCCCTGTATGCCGACGCCAGCGTGGTGCCGCACATGAATGCCGACAAGTTCGTCAACGGTTGCCTGCTGCTGCAGGCGGCGCTGCTGTTCGACGGCTCGCGCAGCAGCTGCGGATGGGGCCAGGATGCGGGCGCGCCTCCGGGCATTTACTCGCCGGCGAATGCCCCCTGGCTGCTGCGCACCGATTACGTCGGGAATTCGAACGACAGCTATTGGCTGAGCAATCCCAAGGCCCTGCTGACCGGCCCGGCGCCGCTCGGCTTTTCGCCGTTGTACGGCCGCGTGGGCGTCGAGCAAAGCCTGCGCACCCGCATCGGCTTCCTGCAGTTCGAGGAAATGGTCGCCCAGCGCGGTAAGCTCAAGCTCACCGATATCCAGGAACTGGCCTTTGCCAATCGCCTGTACGCCGCCGAACTGGTGCTGCCCGAGCTGTTGCCGGCCTGCGCCGGGAATGCCGACGCCGTCTTGGTCCAGGCCTGCAATGTCCTGAGTGCCTGGGACCGCCGCGTGAACATCGATAGCCGCGGGGCCGTCCTGTTCCGCGAGTTCTGGAATACGGCCGCCAGCATTCCGAACAAGTGGGCGGTACCGTTCAATCCAGCCGATCCGGTCCGCACGCCAAACGGTGTGGCGCCGGCTGCCGTCCCTGCCATGCTGACCGCACTGAAGAATGCTGCTGTTAAATTGCAGGGTCTCGGCATTCCGCTGGATGGCCGCCTCGGCGATTACCAGGTCGAACCGCGTAACGGCGTGCGGATTCCGCTGCACGGCGGCATCGGCAACCTCGACGGCTCGTACAACTCGCTGACCATGCGTAATCCTCTGGGCGCGGGCGGCTACGAAGGCGTGCACTGGGGCCAGAGCTATATCCAGACCGTCACCTTCGACGACGCCGGCCCGGTGGCCCAGGCCATGCTGACCTACGGCCAGTCGACCGATCCGAAGTCGCCCTGGTACGCAGACCAAACGCAGGTCTTTTCGCGCAAGGAGTGGCCGGTGTTGCCGTTCACGCCGGCGAAGATCAAGGCCGACCCCAACTACACCACGGTCACTTTGAAAGAATAGATAGAGAGAAGCTCCGGCCTGTACCTTCGATGCGGCGCTCCCATCATTTGGGGCGCCGCTTTTGTAGCTTTTGTAGGGTGGGCTCTCGAGCCCACGCGGTCTCATCGCTCGATCATCAGCGAAAAACCCCCTTGCGATACCTCATCCTCTTTTGCTATGATTCGCCTCCGCTTCGGCGCTGTATGAAAACATCAACGAAATCAAGTAGTTGATCTAACAACAGCAAACTCAGGAAACTGAGCTGAAGCAAACGAGGAGTTGACGAAGATCGCGAAACACTGCATAATCTCACTTCTCTGCTGCTGACAAACAAAACGATTTGTCGAAGCGCAGCAAGCAATACCGAATAAGTTCTTTAACAATTAACAGTCGATAAGTGTGGGCGTTTGATGAAGGTGCCGGCTGACTTGTTCAGCTGATTACTTAAATTATCAAATGTTCGCACAAAAGAAATACGTTATCTCAGCAATGGGATGACGGTCAGTATTTTGAGTGAGCGACACTTCGAAAGAAGTTGCCAGAAATGGCGAAAACAGAGATTGAACTGAAGAGTTTGATCCTGGCTCAGATTGAACGCTGGCGGCATGCTTTACACATGCAAGTCGAACGGCAGCGCGGGGCAACCTGGCGGCGAGTGGCGAACGGGTGAGTAATATATCGGAACGTACCCAAGAGTGGGGGATAACGTAGCGAAAGTTACGCTAATACCGCATACGATCTAAGGATGAAAGTGGGGGATCGCAAGACCTCATGCTCCTGGAGCGGCCGATATCTGATTAGCTAGTTGGTGAGGTAAAGGCTCACCAAGGCGACGATCAGTAGCTGGTCTGAGAGGACGACCAGCCACACTGGAACTGAGACACGGTCCAGACTCCTACGGGAGGCAGCAGTGGGGAATTTTGGACAATGGGCGCAAGCCTGATCCAGCAATGCCGCGTGAGTGAAGAAGGCCTTCGGGTTGTAAAGCTCTTTTGTCAGGGAAGAAACGGTAGGGGCTAATATCCTTTGCTAATGACGGTACCTGAAGAATAAGCACCGGCTAACTACGTGCCAGCAGCCGCGGTAATACGTAGGGTGCAAGCGTTAATCGGAATTACTGGGCGTAAAGCGTGCGCAGGCGGTTTTGTAAGTCTGTCGTGAAAGCCCCGGGCTCAACCTGGGAATTGCGATGGAGACTGCAAGGCTTGAATCTGGCAGAGGGGGGTAGAATTCCACGTGTAGCAGTGAAATGCGTAGAGATGTGGAGGAACACCGATGGCGAAGGCAGCCCCCTGGGTCAAGATTGACGCTCATGCACGAAAGCGTGGGGAGCAAACAGGATTAGATACCCTGGTAGTCCACGCCCTAAACGATGTCTACTAGTTGTCGGGTTTTAATTAACTTGGTAACGCAGCTAACGCGTGAAGTAGACCGCCTGGGGAGTACGGTCGCAAGATTAAAACTCAAAGGAATTGACGGGGACCCGCACAAGCGGTGGATGATGTGGATTAATTCGATGCAACGCGAAAAACCTTACCTACCCTTGACATGTCAGGAAGTCCGGAGAGATCTGGATGTGCCCGAAAGGGAACCTGAACACAGGTGCTGCATGGCTGTCGTCAGCTCGTGTCGTGAGATGTTGGGTTAAGTCCCGCAACGAGCGCAACCCTTGTCATTAGTTGCTACGCAAGAGCACTCTAATGAGACTGCCGGTGACAAACCGGAGGAAGGTGGGGATGACGTCAAGTCCTCATGGCCCTTATGGGTAGGGCTTCACACGTCATACAATGGTACATACAGAGGGCCGCCAACCCGCGAGGGGGAGCTAATCCCAGAAAGTGTATCGTAGTCCGGATCGCAGTCTGCAACTCGACTGCGTGAAGTTGGAATCGCTAGTAATCGCGGATCAGCATGTCGCGGTGAATACGTTCCCGGGTCTTGTACACACCGCCCGTCACACCATGGGAGCGGGTTTTACCAGAAGTAGGTAGCTTAACCGCAAGGAGGGCGCTTACCACGGTAGGATTCGTGACTGGGGTGAAGTCGTAACAAGGTAGCCGTATCGGAAGGTGCGGCTGGATCACCTCCTTTCTAGAGTAGCACCGGAGCTAACGCTCATCATCAAGCGTCCGCACTTATCGACTGTTGAACAAGAAGAACACAGTTTCGGGGCTGTAGCTCAGCTGGTTAGAGCACCGTGTTGATAACGCGGGGGTCGTTGGTTCGAGTCCAACCAGCCCTACCACGTTTCATGCGAATGAAATCCTTGGGGGATTAGCTCAGCTGGGAGAGCACCTGCTTTGCAAGCAGGGGGTCGTCGGTTCGATCCCGTCATCCTCCACCATTACTTGGTACCGAAAACTGAAAGTGCAAACGTAAGCAAGTCATCAATGACAAGCTGCTTAGGTTTGATCTTTTAGAGATCACTGTTGTTCTGTTCTTTAACAATCTGGAAGAAGTAAAGTTTTTTTAAGCGTTTAGTCAGCTGCGCAAGCAGCGAAACTAAACACTTAGGGTAGTAATCAAGTATCAACAAACATGCAACACGCTGTACTCTTGATTTCTATAACGCTCCCTGTGTCAGCAGGGGCTAACGTTATAGGGACAAGCGAATAAGTGCACATGGTGGATGCCTTGGCGATTACAGGCGATGAAGGACGTAGTAGCTTGCGATAAGCTGCGGGGAGTGAGCAAACACACTTTGATCCGCAGATTTCCGAATGGGGAAACCCGGCCCTTTGGGTCATTGCATACTGAATACATAGGTATGCAAAGCGAACGCGGCGAACTGAAACATCTAAGTAGCTGCAGGAAAAGAAATCAACCGAGATTCCCAAAGTAGTGGCGAGCGAAATGGGAAGAGCCTGTACGTGATAGTCGATCAGATAGTGGAACAACCTGGAAATGTTGGCCATAGAGGGTGATAGCCCCTTACACGAAATCTGGACGGTGGTACTAAGCGTACGACAAGTAGGGCGGGACACGAGAAATCCTGTCTGAACATGGGGGGACCATCCTCCAAGGCTAAATACTCGTAATCGACCGATAGTGAACCAGTACCGTGAGGGAAAGGCGAAAAGAACCCCGGGAGGGGAGTGAAATAGATCCTGAAACCGTGTGCATACAAACAGTCGGAGCGGACTTGTTCCGTGACGGCGTACCTTTTGTATAATGGGTCAGCGACTTACATTCAGTGGCGAGGTTAACCGGATAGGGGAGCCGTAGAGAAATCGAGTCCGAACAGGGCGACAGTCGCTGGGTGTAGACCCGAAACCAAGTGATCTACCCATGGCCAGGATGAAGGTGCGGTAACACGCCCTGGAGGTCCGAACCCACTAATGTTGAAAAATTAGGGGATGAGCTGTGGGTAGGGGTGAAAGGCTAAACAAACTTGGAAATAGCTGGTTCTCTCCGAAAACTATTTAGGTAGTGCCTCAAGTATCACCATCGGGGGTAGAGCACTGTTATGGCTAGGGGGTCATTGCGACTTACCAAACCATTGCAAACTCCGAATACCGATGAGTGCGAGCTTGGGAGACAGACGTCGGGTGCTAACGTCCGGCGTCAAGAGGGAAACAACCCAGACCGCCAGCTAAGGTCCCAAAGATTGGCTAAGTGGAAAACGAAGTGGGAAGGCTAAAACAGTCAGGATGTTGGCTTAGAAGCAGCCACCATTTAAAGAAAGCGTAATAGCTCACTGATCGAGTCGTCCTGCGCGGAAGATGTAACGGGGCTAAGCCAGTCACCGAAGCTGCGGATATGTCTTAGGACATATGGTAGGAGAGCGTTCTGTAAGCCTGCGAAGGTGTCTTGTAAAGGATGCTGGAGGTATCAGAAGTGCGAATGCTGACATGAGTAGCGATAATGCGGGTGAAAAGCCCGCACGCCGTAAGCCCAAGGTTTCCTGTTCAACGTTCATCGGAGCAGGGTGAGTCGGCCCCTAAGGCGAGGCAGAGATGCGTAGCTGATGGGAAGCAGGTTAATATTCCTGCACCGTCGTATGATGCGATGGGGGGACGGATCGCGGAAGGTTGTCCAGCTGTTGGAATAGCTGGTTTCTGGTTCATAGAAGGCACTTAGGCAAATCCGGGTGCGTAATTCAAGGGACTGGGACGTGTAGCCATGTGCTACGAAGCAATCGGAAGTGGTTCCAAGAAAAGCCTCTAAGCTTCAGTCATACGAGACCGTACCGCAAACCGACACAGGTGGGCGAGATGAGTATTCTAAGGCGCTTGAGAGAACTCGGGAGAAGGAACTCGGCAAATTGGTACCGTAACTTCGGGAAAAGGTACGCCCCGGTAGCTTGACCACTTTACTGTGGAAGGGCGAAAGGGTTGCAATAAACTGGTGGCTGCGACTGTTTAATAAAAACACAGCACTCTGCAAACACGAAAGTGGACGTATAGGGTGTGACGCCTGCCCGGTGCTGGAAGATTAAATGATGGGGTGCAAGCTCTTGATTGAAGTCCCAGTAAACGGCGGCCGTAACTATAACGGTCCTAAGGTAGCGAAATTCCTTGTCGGGTAAGTTCCGACCTGCACGAATGGCGTAACGATGGCCACACTGTCTCCTCCCGAGACTCAGCGAAGTTGAAATGTTTGTGATGATGCAATCTACCCGCGGCTAGACGGAAAGACCCCATGAACCTTTACTGTAGCTTTGCATTGGACTTTGAACCAATCTGTGTAGGATAGGTGGGAGGCTTTGAAGCGGGGACGCCAGTTCTCGTGGAGCCATCCTTGAAATACCACCCTGGTTTGTTTGAGGTTCTAACCTTGGTCCGTTATCCGGATCGGGGACAGTGCATGGTAGGCAGTTTGACTGGGGCGGTCTCCTCCTAAAGTGTAACGGAGGAGTTCGAAGGTACGCTAGGTACGGTCGGACATCGTGCTAATAGTGCAATGGCATAAGCGTGCTTAACTGCGAGACCGACAAGTCGAGCAGGTACGAAAGTAGGACATAGTGATCCGGTGGTTCTGTATGGAAGGGCCATCGCTCAACGGATAAAAGGTACTCTGGGGATAACAGGCTGATTCCTCCCAAGAGTTCATATCGACGGGGGAGTTTGGCACCTCGATGTCGGCTCATCACATCCTGGGGCTGTAGCCGGTCCCAAGGGTATGGCTGTTCGCCATTTAAAGTGGTACGTGAGCTGGGTTTAAAACGTCGTGAGACAGTTTGGTCCCTATCTGCCGTGGGCGTTGGAAATTTGAAGGGGGCTGCTCCTAGTACGAGAGGACCGGAGTGGACGAACCTCTGGTGTACCGGTTGTCACGCCAGTGGCATTGCCGGGTAGCTAAGTTCGGAAGAGATAACCGCTGAAAGCATCTAAGCGGGAAACTTGCCTTGAGATGAGATTTCCCGGAGCCTTGAGCTCCTTGAAGGGTCGTTCGAGACCAGGACGTTGATAGGCTGGGTGTGGAAGTGCAGTAATGCATTAAGCTAACCAGTACTAATTGCCCGTACGGCTTGTCCCTATAACCTTAGCAGGTATAGTTAAATCGAGATTACAGTGCTGTTTGTTGACACGACAGTTACTACCGAACTTTACTTTCTCCAGATTCTGAGCCGCGTTCACCACGAACGAAGCTCGTACAAGTTATGCCTGATGACCATAGCAAGTCGGTCCCACCCCTTCCCATCCCGAACAGGACCGTGAAACGACTTTGCGCCGATGATAGTGCTGCAACCAGTGTGAAAGTAGGTTATCGTCAGGCTAGTTAATAAGCAGTAAGCAAAGAAGCCCCGCCCAGGAAACTGGTCGGGGCTTTTTGTTTTTAGGCGTCTCACTCTTTTAAACCACTCACCCGGCAAGGCGCACACTGCCTTGCGCGACCTGGTGCGCGTGTTCGACGGACTGGCCGACAAGGCCCAGGCCTTGATGGCCGGTGTCGCCCGTACGATCGAGCTGCAGCAGGCCGACGTGCAGGTCGTGATCGCCTTCAAGCTGCGCCTGATCGATTACCTGAACCGATTCGTCAGCGATCTGGTCGGCCGCTCAAGTGCAATCCAACCTCAACGAACGGCGCAGTGAACGCAGCGATCGCTCGGGCAAGCGCAGACGGTGCTGGCGCAACTACCGGTGGCGGCCATCGTGCTTGCCGTACTGCGGCGCGAACGAATATTCGACGACGATGGCGAGGGTGAGGACCAGACACATAAGCCCCCACCAGATGAAACTGATGGGCTTTTTCTTTTGGCGCCAGGTTGTACCGCGCGAACCACGTGCGCGCGCCATCGATGCACAGACTGCGAGACCGGAATCGGCACAGCGAGCACAAGCACAGCTGATCCGTTTCGACGCGGCTCAGCAGGAAAACGCTGCTCGCTTCGCCTCATGAACGGCAGGACGGCTGCCAGGCACGAGACTTGCCAGTGCTGTGCTCAGCATCATCCGATGCGCATAACCACGAGCTCAACAAGGAGACGGCGATGAAGAAGATGTGTGTCTTTGGCGCGCTGGCCGCCTGCATGCAGCCGGCATTGGCGGTCGACATCAAGGCCGGGGACTGGACGCTGAACGTCGGCGGCAACGTCAACGCGTACTACACCTATGTCGATTGCGATGGCGGCGAGGTCGGCGGCCTGGCCCTGGCAGGCCAGGCGCTGGGCTGTGCCGGCAAGGATAATCGCACGACGGTTGGCAATGGCTTGCTGCCGAGTGCACTGGTTACCTCCGCCACGTCGACCAGGGGCGGTTACGACGTCAAGGCGCTGATCGGCATCTACGTGCATGCCGCCACTGATAGCGCCATCGCGCAGAACAGCGAAGTCGATGTGCGCCAAGCCTATTTCTCGTTCGGGAATGCGACGCTCGGCACCTTCAAGCTGGGGCGCGATAACGGCATCTTCGGTGCCAATGCCATCCTCAACGACATGACGCTGATGGGCGCCGGTGCCCCCGTGCAGGCGACCCAGCGCGGCCGGGTCGCGCTGGGCCATATCGGCGCCGGTTACGCCTATTTCGGTCAATACGGCCAGATCGCCTACACCTCGCCGCAGCTCGACCACGGGCTAGGTATCGACATCGGGATCATGAGTCCAGTGGACGACACGCCGGTAGTTGCCGGTTCGGCCTACTCGGCCGACTCGACGCCCCAGTTCCAGGCGCAATTGACGATGACGGTCGGCGAGATCAAGGGCTGGCTGGGCGCGAAGACGCAGCGGCTCGACCCGGAAGCCCCGGGAACGCCCGACCTGACCTTGCGCGGCATTGAGGCGGGTGTGCTGTACGCGTCCGGTCCGATTGGCATTCTGTTCAATGTGCAGCGCGGCAGGGGGCTGGGCATGCTGGCCGATGCCGACCAGGGCAGGGTGCGCACGACCCACGTGTTCGCACAGGGCACCTACCAGCTGTCGGAAAAACTCAAAGTCGGCCTCAGCTATGGCCACAGCAAGAACGCGGACGACACCGTTGGTACGGGTGGACTGAAGTCGGACAGCAATGTCACCGCCGGGGCCTACTATGCGCTCAACGATGCGATCACCCTGGTCGCGGAAGGTAGCCAGACCCGCTCCAAGGCGTTTGCCGGGCCACGGGACAAGATGAACGGAATCGCGTTGGGCGGCATCATTCACTTCTGACGGATGGCGGTAAACTCCGCAGGGAACCGCGTCGCCTGGTCTGCGCCTGATTTTGGCAGGCGACCCTTGCAGGAGTTGTTCGGCTTTGCTATAGTTCGCCTCCGCTTCGGCGCTGCTGTAAAACATCAACGAAATCAAGTAGTTGATCTTGCAACAGCGAACTCAGGAAACTGAGGCGAAGCAAAGAAGGGGTTGACGAGAAACAGAAATTGCTTCATAATCTTCTTCCTCTGCTGCTGACGAACAAAACGATTCGCAAAACACAGCAGGTAGTGCCGAATAAGTTCTTTAACAATTAACAGTCGATAAGTGTGGGCGTTTGATGAAGGTGCCAGCTGACTTGTTCAGCTGATTACTTAAATTATCAAATGTTCGCACAAAAGAAATACGTTATCTCAGCAATGAGATGACGGTCAGTATTTTGAGTGAGCGACCCGGCAGCAATGCCGGTGACACGAAAGTGTCAACAAACAGAGATTGAACTGAAGAGTTTGATCCTGGCTCAGATTGAACGCTGGCGGCATGCTTTACACATGCAAGTCGAACGGCAGCGCGGGGCAACCTGGCGGCGAGTGGCGAACGGGTGAGTAATATATCGGAACGTACCCAAGAGTGGGGGATAACGTAGCGAAAGTTACGCTAATACCGCATACGATCTAAGGATGAAAGTGGGGGATCGCAAGACCTCATGCTCCTGGAGCGGCCGATATCTGATTAGCTAGTTGGTGAGGTAAAGGCTCACCAAGGCGACGATCAGTAGCTGGTCTGAGAGGACGACCAGCCACACTGGAACTGAGACACGGTCCAGACTCCTACGGGAGGCAGCAGTGGGGAATTTTGGACAATGGGCGCAAGCCTGATCCAGCAATGCCGCGTGAGTGAAGAAGGCCTTCGGGTTGTAAAGCTCTTTTGTCAGGGAAGAAACGGTAGGGGCTAATATCCTTTGCTAATGACGGTACCTGAAGAATAAGCACCGGCTAACTACGTGCCAGCAGCCGCGGTAATACGTAGGGTGCAAGCGTTAATCGGAATTACTGGGCGTAAAGCGTGCGCAGGCGGTTTTGTAAGTCTGTCGTGAAAGCCCCGGGCTCAACCTGGGAATTGCGATGGAGACTGCAAGGCTTGAATCTGGCAGAGGGGGGTAGAATTCCACGTGTAGCAGTGAAATGCGTAGAGATGTGGAGGAACACCGATGGCGAAGGCAGCCCCCTGGGTCAAGATTGACGCTCATGCACGAAAGCGTGGGGAGCAAACAGGATTAGATACCCTGGTAGTCCACGCCCTAAACGATGTCTACTAGTTGTCGGGTTTTAATTAACTTGGTAACGCAGCTAACGCGTGAAGTAGACCGCCTGGGGAGTACGGTCGCAAGATTAAAACTCAAAGGAATTGACGGGGACCCGCACAAGCGGTGGATGATGTGGATTAATTCGATGCAACGCGAAAAACCTTACCTACCCTTGACATGTCAGGAAGTCCGGAGAGATCTGGATGTGCCCGAAAGGGAGCCTGAACACAGGTGCTGCATGGCTGTCGTCAGCTCGTGTCGTGAGATGTTGGGTTAAGTCCCGCAACGAGCGCAACCCTTGTCATTAGTTGCTACGCAAGAGCACTCTAATGAGACTGCCGGTGACAAACCGGAGGAAGGTGGGGATGACGTCAAGTCCTCATGGCCCTTATGGGTAGGGCTTCACACGTCATACAATGGTACATACAGAGGGCCGCCAACCCGCGAGGGGGAGCTAATCCCAGAAAGTGTATCGTAGTCCGGATCGCAGTCTGCAACTCGACTGCGTGAAGTTGGAATCGCTAGTAATCGCGGATCAGCATGTCGCGGTGAATACGTTCCCGGGTCTTGTACACACCGCCCGTCACACCATGGGAGCGGGTTTTACCAGAAGTAGGTAGCTTAACCGTAAGGAGGGCGCTTACCACGGTAGGATTCGTGACTGGGGTGAAGTCGTAACAAGGTAGCCGTATCGGAAGGTGCGGCTGGATCACCTCCTTTCTAGAGTAGCACCGGTCCTAGAGACCAGTCACCAAACGCTCACACTTATCGACTGTTGAATGAACTGTACTTATTCAAGGCGCGTGCCTTCGATAAGTGTAGTTTGCGTTCTTTAACAATCTGGAAGAAGTAAAGTTTTTTTAAGCGTTTAGTCAGCTGCGCAAGCAGCGAAACTAAACACTTAGGGTAGTAATCAAGTATCAACAAACATGCAACACGCTGTACTCTTGATTTCTATAACGCTCCCTGTGTCAGCAGGGGCTAACGTTATAGGGACAAGCGAATAAGTGCACATGGTGGATGCCTTGGCGATTACAGGCGATGAAGGACGTAGTAGCTTGCGATAAGCTGCGGGGAGTGAGCAAACACACTTTGATCCGCAGATTTCCGAATGGGGAAACCCGGCCCTTTGGGTCATTGCATACTGAATACATAGGTATGCAAAGCGAACGCGGCGAACTGAAACATCTAAGTAGCTGCAGGAAAAGAAATCAACCGAGATTCCCAAAGTAGTGGCGAGCGAAATGGGAAGAGCCTGTACGTGATAGTCGATCAGATAGTGGAACAACCTGGAAATGTTGGCCATAGAGGGTGATAGCCCCTTACACGAAATCTGGACGGTGGTACTAAGCGTACGACAAGTAGGGCGGGACACGAGAAATCCTGTCTGAACATGGGGGGACCATCCTCCAAGGCTAAATACTCGTAATCGACCGATAGTGAACCAGTACCGTGAGGGAAAGGCGAAAAGAACCCCGGGAGGGGAGTGAAATAGATCCTGAAACCGTGTGCATACAAACAGTCGGAGCGGACTTGTTCCGTGACGGCGTACCTTTTGTATAATGGGTCAGCGACTTACATTCAGTGGCGAGGTTAACCGGATAGGGGAGCCGTAGAGAAATCGAGTCCGAACAGGGCGACAGTCGCTGGGTGTAGACCCGAAACCAAGTGATCTACCCATGGCCAGGATGAAGGTGCGGTAACACGCCCTGGAGGTCCGAACCCACTAATGTTGAAAAATTAGGGGATGAGCTGTGGGTAGGGGTGAAAGGCTAAACAAACTTGGAAATAGCTGGTTCTCTCCGAAAACTATTTAGGTAGTGCCTCAAGTATCACCATCGGGGGTAGAGCACTGTTATGGCTAGGGGGTCATTGCGACTTACCAAACCATTGCAAACTCCGAATACCGATGAGTGCGAGCTTGGGAGACAGACGTCGGGTGCTAACGTCCGGCGTCAAGAGGGAAACAACCCAGACCGCCAGCTAAGGTCCCAAAGATTGGCTAAGTGGAAAACGAAGTGGGAAGGCTAAAACAGTCAGGATGTTGGCTTAGAAGCAGCCACCATTTAAAGAAAGCGTAATAGCTCACTGATCGAGTCGTCCTGCGCGGAAGATGTAACGGGGCTAAGCCAGTCACCGAAGCTGCGGATATGTCTTTGACATATGGTAGGAGAGCGTTCTGTAAGCCTGCGAAGGTGTCTTGTAAAGGATGCTGGAGGTATCAGAAGTGCGAATGCTGACATGAGTAGCGATAATGCGGGTGAAAAGCCCGCACGCCGTAAGCCCAAGGTTTCCTGTTCAACGTTCATCGGAGCAGGGTGAGTCGGCCCCTAAGGCGAGGCAGAGATGCGTAGCTGATGGGAAGCAGGTTAATATTCCTGCACCGTCGTATGATGCGATGGGGGGACGGATCGCGGAAGGTTGTCCAGCTGTTGGAATAGCTGGTTTCTGGTTCATAGAAGGCACTTAGGCAAATCCGGGTGCGTAATTCAAGGGACTGGGACGTGTAGCCATGTGCTACGAAGCAATCGGAAGTGGTTCCAAGAAAAGCCTCTAAGCTTCAGTCATACGAGACCGTACCGCAAACCGACACAGGTGGGCGAGATGAGTATTCTAAGGCGCTTGAGAGAACTCGGGAGAAGGAACTCGGCAAATTGGTACCGTAACTTCGGGAAAAGGTACGCCCCGGTAGCTTGACCACTTTACTGTGGAAGGGCGAAAGGGTTGCAATAAACTGGTGGCTGCGACTGTTTAATAAAAACACAGCACTCTGCAAACACGAAAGTGGACGTATAGGGTGTGACGCCTGCCCGGTGCTGGAAGATTAAATGATGGGGTGCAAGCTCTTGATTGAAGTCCCAGTAAACGGCGGCCGTAACTATAACGGTCCTAAGGTAGCGAAATTCCTTGTCGGGTAAGTTCCGACCTGCACGAATGGCGTAACGATGGCCACACTGTCTCCTCCCGAGACTCAGCGAAGTTGAAATGTTTGTGATGATGCAATCTACCCGCGGCTAGACGGAAAGACCCCATGAACCTTTACTGTAGCTTTGCATTGGACTTTGAACCAATCTGTGTAGGATAGGTGGGAGGCTTTGAAGCGGGGACGCCAGTTCTCGTGGAGCCATCCTTGAAATACCACCCTGGTTTGTTTGAGGTTCTAACCTTGGTCCGTTATCCGGATCGGGGACAGTGCATGGTAGGCAGTTTGACTGGGGCGGTCTCCTCCTAAAGTGTAACGGAGGAGTTCGAAGGTACGCTAGGTACGGTCGGACATCGTGCTAATAGTGCAATGGCATAAGCGTGCTTAACTGCGAGACCGACAAGTCGAGCAGGTACGAAAGTAGGACATAGTGATCCGGTGGTTCTGTATGGAAGGGCCATCGCTCAACGGATAAAAGGTACTCTGGGGATAACAGGCTGATTCCTCCCAAGAGTTCATATCGACGGGGGAGTTTGGCACCTCGATGTCGGCTCATCACATCCTGGGGCTGTAGCCGGTCCCAAGGGTATGGCTGTTCGCCATTTAAAGTGGTACGTGAGCTGGGTTTAAAACGTCGTGAGACAGTTTGGTCCCTATCTGCCGTGGGCGTTGGAAATTTGAAGGGGGCTGCTCCTAGTACGAGAGGACCGGAGTGGACGAACCTCTGGTGTACCGGTTGTCACGCCAGTGGCATTGCCGGGTAGCTAAGTTCGGAAGAGATAACCGCTGAAAGCATCTAAGCGGGAAACTTGCCTTGAGATGAGATTTCCCGGAGCCTTGAGCTCCTTGAAGGGTCGTTCGAGACCAGGACGTTGATAGGCTGGGTGTGGAAGTGCAGTAATGCATTAAGCTAACCAGTACTAATTGCCCGTACGGCTTGTCCCTATAACCTTAGCAGGTATAGTTAAATCGAGATTACAGTGCTGTTTGTTGACACGACAGTTACTACCAACTTTACTTCCTCCAGATTCTGAGCTGCGTTCACCACGAACGAAGCTCGTACAAGTCATGCCTGATGACCATAGCAAGTCGGTCCCACCCCTTCCCATCCCGAACAGGACCGTGAAACGACTTTGCGCCGATGATAGTGCTGCAACCAGTGTGAAAGTAGGTTATCGTCAGGCTAGTTATATGAAAAACCCCGCAGAGTGATCTCTGCGGGGTTTTTTGCTTTGGGAATCGCATTTTGTGCAGAGGACCGTTTGCGCACTGTGCCGATATTCAAGCGGTCAGACAGCGTGGGCACAGGTGCCCACCCTACGGAACCCATCTCTTATAGCCAAACGTTCACGTTGCAAACCTGGCGTACCGAACTAGAATGAAACCAGGTTCGCGTTCGGGGATCTGACATGAACACTCCAGGTATGCGTGCAGTGAAGCGTCTTACTGTTGACTTGGTGATTGCTGGCAGCCTGGGCGGATGCGCTGTCTACGGGCCACCTTACGCCGCGGCCTACGACCCCTACTATTACCCGAGCTATGGCTATCCGACCTATGTCGGTCCTCCGGTCGCGCTGAATTTTGGATTTGGCTATTACGATCGCGGCGGCTATGGGCACCGCCATGGCTATGGCAAATACCATGGCGCACGATCGCACGGCTGGCATGGACGAGGCGGTGGCTGGTCGCACCGCGGTGGGGGCTGGGGATACGGACGAGGCCGGCGCTGAGCCGGCCCGCTTAGAACGATTCAGGCGCCGTGCAGGCGCACGGCCGGCGTACTGGTACGCTCGGCGTGTTCCCACAGACGGTCGTGCAGCGGCAGGATGATCACGTTGCAGATCGGTTCAAGCACCGCAGCAACGCCGCCAATCGCCCAGGAGCCGGTCGTCACATACATCACACTGAAGGCAACGCCGGCGTGCAGGAAAGTCTGGCTGAGCTTTTCGCCGGCCATTGCCACGTAGCGCGCCTTGTCGTCACGCGCCATGCGGCGGCGTTTCGCCCAAGCCGCCTCGTGGAACGGCAGCAGCAGCACGTTGATGATCGGTTCCGCAATCACGGCCAGACCGCTGAACACCGCCGAGCCCGTTACCGTGTAGGCAAGGGTATAGGCGATGGCCATGTGGGTGAGGACTTGGCTGAGGCGTTTGGCTGCGACGATCATGTACTGCTCCAGTTCTTAACAATCTGAAGCAAATGATAGTCATTCTCATCTATGAGATAAAGTAAATTGATTTAAGCGAGTCGATAGGCCTTGCCTATCATTATCGGACAACGCCATCAAGCGCTCGAACAAAGGCTGGGCCGCATCCGCAATCCGGTCCAGGCTGTCCTCGCGCAACGCGGCAGTATCCACCCGGTGCTCGCTGCGCGCGCCGGCCCAGCGCAGCAGGGCAGCGCCGGCATCCGGATGGTCGAACAGGCCGTGCAGGTAAGTCCCGAGGATCTGTCCGTCGGCCGAGCAGGCTCCTTCCGGCCGTCCGTCGATACGGAAAGCCGGCGTCTCGAAAGCCGTTCCCTGCGACTCGCCCATATGGATCTCGTAGCCTTCCACGTGTGCCGCGCCGTCATCGAAGGCGCATACGCCGTTCACCCGGCACAGCCGCTTCTCGCGCGTCATCGTCGTCGCCAGGTCGAGCAGGCCAAGACCGATCGACGTGCCCGCGCCGCCTTCGACGCCATGCGGATCGTCCACCACCTTGCCGAGCATCTGGAAGCCGCCGCACACGCCGATCACCTTGCCGCCGTAGCGCAGGTGACGACCGATCGCGTCCGGCCAGCCCTGCTCGCGCAGCCATGACAGGTCTCCGCGCGTGTTCTTGCTGCCGGGGAGGATGATCAGGTCGGCGCCCGGTATCGTTTCGCCGGCGCGCACGAAGCGGACATCGACGTCCGGATGCGCGCGCAGGGCGTCGAAGTCGGTGTGGTTGCTCATGCGCGGCAGGCTGGGCACCACCACCTTGAAGGCGCCGCGTCCGGCCTGGGCCGGCTGCACCGCATCCTCGGCGTCGAGATACAGCCCGTGCAGATAGGGCAGCACCGCCAGCACCGGCTTGCCGGTCTCGCGTTCGAGCCAGTCCAGGCCCGGCTCCAGCAGCCCGATATCGCCGCGGAAGCGGTTGATCACGAAGCCGGCGATGCGTGCGCGTTCGCTCTCGGATAGACAAGCCAGGGTACCGACCAGGTGCGCGAACACGCCGCCGCGGTCGATGTCCGCCACCAGGATCACCGGGCAGTCGACTGCTTCGGCGAAACCCATATTGGCGATGTCGCGCTCGCGCAGATTGATCTCGGCCGGGCTGCCCGCGCCCTCGACCACGATGCAGTCGTACTGCTCCTTCAAGCGCGCGTGCGATTCCAGCACCGCCGCCATCGCCACCGTTTTATAACGGTGGTAGTCGCGCGCATTCATCTCGGCGCGCGCGCGGCCGTGGATGATCACCTGGGCGCCGGTGTCGCTCGACGGTTTCAGCAGCACCGGGTTCATGTCGGTATGCGGCTCGATGCCGGCGGCGATTGCCTGCAGCGCCTGGGCGCGCCCGATCTCGCCGCCATCCCGGGTCACCGCGCTGTTGAGTGCCATGTTCTGCGGCTTGAAGGGCGCCACGCGCACGCCATGCCGCTTCAACAGGCGGCACAGCGCCGCCACCACCGTGCTCTTGCCGGCATCCGAGGTCGTGCCCTGCACCATCAGGGTCTGGAAGGGGAAGGAAGTCATCTGCGCTTATTTGCGGTGCTTGCGCGCTTCTTCCAGCTTCTCGCACATCACGGCGGCGCCGTCGATCATGCGCGGGCCGGCGCGGTTCAGCAGGTTGCCGTCCACCGTGAACAGGTTCTCGTTGCGCACCGCCGTCATGGTCGGATACTGGCGCCACAGGTTCACGCCGCCGTAGTTCTTCTCGGCGGTGCCGAAGATGGCTTCCGGGTCGGACTGCAGCACGCTTTCCAGCGTCACCACCGGCGCCGTCACCGGCAGCGTATGGAAGATGTTCTCGCCGCCGCACAGGCGCAGCGCGTCGGTGATGATGTGCTTGCCGCTCAAGGTGTACAGCGGCTTGTCCCACACCTGGTAGAAGGTGCGTACCGGCGAGCGGCCCGCATAGCGCTTGCGCAAATTGGCCAGGCGCGCGCGCAGTTCAGACGCCACCGGCTGCGCCGCCGCCTCGGTGCCCATCAACTGGGCCAGGCGCTGCAGGCTGTCGGGAATGCCTTCCAGGGTCTGCGGGTCGCTCAGGTAGATTGGCACCCCGGTCCGGCGCACCAGCTCGATCTGGCGTTCCGAACTGCCGTGCATCCAGGCCACGATGAGGTCGGGTTTCAGCGCCATGATGCGCTCGACGTCGACCTCGCGGTTCGAGCCGATGCGCGGGATGCGCTTGGCCGCTTCAGGGTAATCGCTGTAGTCGACCGCGCCCACCACGCGCGCGCCGCCGCCGGCCGCGAACAGCAGTTCGGTCGCATGCGGCGCCATCGAGATCACGCGCAGCGCTGGCTTGGCCAGGCTGACGTTGGCGCCGGCGTCGTCCTTCACCGTCACGGCCTGCGCCGCCTGGGCCAGCACCAGGCCGGCCAGCACGGCGCCGAGCCGCACGGTTCCTTGCATACCTCGTTGGCTACCTCGCCCCATGCTTTCCCTCATCCTTCACTCCAGTTTTCCAGCGCGCGCGCGAGGCGCCGCCATTCGTCGTCGTTGGCAGGCAGGCCAAGGCGGATGCCGCGCGCCGCCCCGGTGAACAGGCGGCACCAGATGCCCTGCCTGGCCAGGTGTTCGTGAAACGCTTCCGGCCGCGCATGCGGCCACCAGTGGAACAGCGGTGTGCCGCTCGCCGCGATGCCGTGCGCACCCAGTAGCGCGCGCATGTGCTCGCCCGCCAGCAGCAGGCGCGTTTGCGTCCGGTCCTGCCAGGTCCGGTCTTCGAGCGCCGCGCGCGCCACCGTTTGCGCAGGGCCGCTGACCGACCAGGGGCCGAGCAGATCGGCCAGTTCCGCCAGCAGCGCCGGATGCGCGCCGACGAAGCCCAGGCGCAGGCCGGCCAGCCCGAAGAACTTGCCGACCGAGCGCAGCACGACCAGTCCCGGCTGGCCGCTGTCGGGGGCCACGCTCAAGCCTGGCGCCGTGTCGCCAAAGGCCTCGTCGACCACCAGCCAGCCGCCGCGCCGCGCCAGGCGCGCCGCCCACGTGCGCAGCTGCGGCGCAGGGATGGTCGCGCCGGTTGGGTTGTTCGGATTGCAGACCACCAGCACCTCGCAGGTATCGACCGCCTGTTCCAAATCGGTATACGCCACCTGGCGCAGGCTGTGCCCGTGCCGGCCCCAGTGGTGCGCGTGCTCCGCATACGAGGGCGCGGCCACCACCACGCGCGAGGGCGGACGCAGGCGCGGCAGGGCCTGGATCGCGGCCTGGGTGCCGGCCACCGGCAGCAGGGCCGGCGCGCGGTACCAGGCACACGCGGCCGCCGCCAGGCCCGGATCGGGCTCGGGCAGCCGGTGCCAGGCATCCGGCGGCAGCGCCGGCGCCGGATAGCCCCAGGGGTTGATGCCGGTCGAGAGGTCGATCCAGTCGTCGCGCCCGTAGCGCTGCGCGGCTGCGCGCAGGTTGCCGCCGTGTTCAAGCATGGCCCGCTCCCCACGTGAATAGCGCAAGGGTGCAGGCGGCGCCCAGCCACAGCAAGGTGGTGCCCAGCACCAGGCGCCAGGCGCGCAGCACATCGACCGGGGCTGCATTGCGGCCGAGACCGAGCGGCGGACGCTGTTCGACCACGCCGTCGTAGCGCGCCGCGCCGCCCAGCGCAATGCCGAGCGCGCCGGCGCCGCTGGCCATCACCGGGCCGGCGTTCGGGCTGCTCCAGGCCGGGGCCTGGGCGCGCCAGCAGCGCCAGGCGCGCCCATGGCCGCCGCGCGGCGCCAGCAGCACGTAGCTGAGTGCAGTCAGGCGCGCGGGGACGAAGTTCAGCACGTCGTCGATGCGCGCGGCCGTGCGGCCGAACAGATTGAAACGCTCGCTGCGGTAGCCCCACATCGCATCGAGCGTATTCGCGAGGCGGAACAGCAGCGCGCCCGGCCCGCCCGCCACCAGGAACCAGAACAGGGTGCCGAACACGGCGTCGTTGCCGTTTTCGAGCAGCGATTCGGCGCCGGCCTTGGCCAGGTCGGACGCGCTGGCGTCGCGCGTGTCGCGGCTGACGATGCGGCCGGTCAACCGGCGCGCTTCATCCAGCTGGCCGGCGCGCAGGGCGCGGAAGATCGGGATGGTGTGCTCGCGCAGGCTGCGCAGGCCGAGGGCGAAATACAGCAGGAAGGCATGCAGCAGCATGGTGGCAGCATCCGGCAGCACGGATGCCAGGCATGCCGCCGCGAGCACCGGCGGCAGCACCGCCAGCATCCAGGCCAGGGCGCCGCGTGCCAGCCGCCCGCTAGCGCGGTTGATGCGCGCCTCGAGCACATTCGCCAGCCGCCCGAAGCCGACCAGCGGATGCCAGCGCCGCGCCTCGCCCAGCAGCAGGTCAAACGCCACGCCCGCCACCAGCAGCAGCGAAAGTTCGACCAGCGGCAGGCCGATCAGCACGGCGCGCCTTTCAGCACCAGCGGCAGGCCGGCCGCCACCAGGATCACCCGGCCGGCGCGCGCCGCCACGTCCTGGTTCAGGCGCCCCGCCTCGTCGGCGAAGCGGCGCGACAGCGCGCCCAGCGGCACGATGCCCATGCCGACCTCGTTCGAGACCAAAATCAGTTCGCCCGACAGGCCGGCGTCCAGCAGTTCGAGCAGGGCGGCGCGTTCGTCATCGAAGCGCGCCGGCAGCAGCAGGTCGCCGGCTTCCGGCAAGGGTGCATCCCCGCACAGCATCAGGTTGGTCAGCCACAGGGTCAGGCAGTCGACCAGCACCAGGCACCCGGCCGTGCATTCGCGGCGCAGCAGCGCGGCCAGCGCCAGCGGTTCTTCCAGCGTGGCCCAGTGCGCCGGCCTGCGCGCGCGGTGATGCGCGATGCGTGCGCCCATTTCGCCGTCACCCGCATGGGCGGTGGCCAGGTAGACCACCTCCTTTTCCGATTCGCGCGCCAGGCGCTCGGCCAGCGCGCTCTTGCCGGAGCGGGCGCCGCCCAGGATCAGCGTGGCGCTCATGGCGCCGCCCGCGTGAACAGGCTGGCCACCGCCTGCGGGTTCGAGGCGAAGTAGCCGTGGAAGTAGGACGCCGTCAGCGAACCGACCTCGTACACCGCCTCGCCCTGGGTGCCGGAAGTATTGCGCACCGTGTGCCGCGATGGCGCGACCGGCGTCTCCAGGCGCGAATAATGAAAGGTGTGGCCGCGCAGCGTGCCGTCCGGCGTATCCAGGGCCTGGGCGCCGAGGCCGGCCAGGCGCGTCCCCATCGTCACCGCGCCAGGCAGCAGCCCGGCCATCGGCCAGCAGCGCCCGTCCGGGTCGGTGAGTTCGTCGGCGAGTGCCATCATGCCGCCGCATTCGGCCAGGATCGGCAGGCCGGCCGCGTGCGCCGCCCTGATCGAGGCACGCCAGCGTGCGGCCTGCGCCAATGCTTCGCCATGCAGTTCCGGATAACCGCCGGGCAGGTAGACGGCGTCGGCATCCGGCGGCAGGGCCTCGTCGGCCAACGGCGAAAAATAGGTCAGGCGCGCGCCGAGGATGCGCAGGGTATCGAGATTGGCCGGATACAGGAAGGCAAAGGCGGCATCGCGCGCAATGGCGACCGTCTTGCCGGCCAGTGCCGGTGCGATGGCCGGGCCATCCTGGACCGCGGGTGAGAGGAACGGTAATGCATCCCAGGCGGCGGCGTCCAGCTGCAGCGCATCGGCCAGGGCATCGAGGTAGGCGTCGATCTGCGGCTGCTCGCCTGGCAGCACCAGGCCGAGGTGGCGTTCCGGCAGGCTGGCGGCCTGGCGCCCCAAGGAAGCAATCAGCGGGATGTCGCGCAGCGAGCCCGCCACCATCTGCGCGTGGCCGGGGCTGGCGATGCGGTTGGCGATCACGCCGGCCATCTGCACTGGACCATAGTCGCGCAGGCCGCGCGCCACGGCGCCGGCGGTCTGCGCCATGGCCGAGGCGTCGATTACGGCCAGCACCGGCATGCCGAATTCGTTCGCCAGGTCGGCCGCCGAGGGCGTGCCGTCGTACAGGCCCATCACGCCTTCGACCAGCACGGCGTCGGCTTCGCGCGCCGCTTGCGCCAGGCGGCGCCGGCATTCGTCGCGGCCCACCATCCACAGGTCGAGCGTGTGGACCGGGGCGCCGCAGGCGCGTTCGAGCAGCATCGGGTCGATGAAGTCGGGGCCGCACTTGAAGACGCGCACGCGCTGGCCGCGCCGCACCAGGCTGCGTGCCAGGGCCGCGGTAACGGTGGTCTTGCCCTGGCCCGAGGAGACGGCCGCCACCAGCACCATGCGTGCGCCGCTGTGCAGGGTGCTTACCATTCGGTCCCCGCTTGCGCGCCGATGCCGGCGGCAAAGGCGTGCTTCACCACGTTCATCTCGGTGACGGTGTCGGCCACGGCCACCAGTTCCGGCGGTGCGCCGCGCCCGGTGATCACCACGTGCTGCATCGGCGGGCGGTCGAGCAAATCCTCGATCACGCTGTGCACGTCGAGGTAGCGGTACTTCAAAGCGATGTTCAGTTCGTCGAGCACCACCATGCCGATGGCCGGGTCGGCCAGGAAGCGCCGGGCCTGGGCCCAGGCTTCGGCCGCCTTTTCCATGTCGCGCTCGCGGTTCTGGGTTTCCCAGGTATAGCCTTCGCCCATCACGTGGAAGCTCACCTCATCGGGGAAGCGGCGCAGGAACTGCTCTTCGCCGGTGGCCATCGCTCCCTTGATGAACTGGACCACGCCCACGCGCATGCCGTGGCCGAGGGCGCGCGCCGCCATGCCGAAGGCGCTCGAACTCTTGCCCTTGCCGTTGCCGGTGTTGACGATGATGATGCCGACCTGCTTGTCGGCCGCCTCGATGCGGGCGTCGATGATGGCTTTCTTGCGCTCCATGCGCACGCGATGGCGTTCGTTGAGCGCGGCCGTCTGTTCGGGTGTCATGTCGTTCATGGGAGGCTCCGGGGATTGCTGCGCCTCAGTGGCGGCGCAGGCGGTGCAGTTGATAAAGGAAGATGGGGGCGCCGATGATGGCGGTGACGGCGCCGACCGGCAGCTGCTGCGGCGCGACGATTGTTCGCGCCAGCGTATCGCACAGCACCAGGAAGCTGCCGCCGGCCAGCACCGAGGCCGGGATCAGCAGGCGGTGATCGGGCCCGAAGGCAAAGCGGCAGGCGTGCGGCACGATCAGGCCGACGAAGCCGATCGAGCCGGCGCTGGTGACGGCGCTGGCGGTCAGGATGCCCGAGACCAGGAACAAACCGCGGCGCAGGCTGCCGACGGGTACGCCCAGCGTGACCGCCGCTTCCGCATGCAGGGCCAGCACGTTCATGCCGCGCGCGTTGCGCAGCGCGTAGAGCAGGGCGGCGCCCAGCACCAGCCAGGGCAGCAGCCGCACCGGCGCGCCGGCGACGTCGCCGATCATCCAGAACACCATGGTGCGCAGCCGGCCTTCGGGCGCGATCGACAGCATCATGGTGATCAATGCCACGCACAGCGAGGAGATCACCACGCCGGTCAGCAGCAGGGTGGAGGTGCCGCCGCCGCTGCCGGCGCCGCCGCGCAGGTCCTGGCGCGCCAGCGCATACAGCAGCAGCGAGACCACGATGGCGCCGGCGACGGCCGCCAGTTCCACCGTGGCCATGGCCGCCATCAGCATCAGTGCGGCCAGGGCGCCGACCGAGGCGCCGGCCGAGATCCCGAGGATGTAGGGATCGGCCAGGGGATTGCGCAGCAGGGCCTGCATCAGCACGCCCGCCAGGGCCAGGGCGGCGCCGGTGGCAAAGGCCACCGTGGCGCGGCCGGCGCGCAGTTCCAGCAGCGAGGCGGCCAGCGTTTGCGGACGCCCTTCGAATAATTCGCGCAGCGCCGCCGGCACGTCGGCCAGCCCTACCTCGACCGAGCCGGTCATGCCCGCATACAGCATGCAGGCGATCGCCACGAGCAGCATCGCCCCCGTGACCAGCAGGGCGCGCTGGTGCAGCGGCCGCAGTGCTAACGGCTTAGAGAGGGGCGGGGGCGGGCGGTTCATGGTGAAGTTTGGTCAGCGGATACCGTAGCGCAGGCCGGCAAACCAGCTGCGGCCACCGGTGTTGTAGTTGCGGGCCAGTTCGTAGTCCTTGTCGAAGCCGTTGTTCACCCGTGCCAGCAGCGAGAAGTCTTCATTGATCTGCCAGCTCGCGTACAGGTTCAGCAGGCCATAGCCACCGAGGCGGCGCAGGTTGGCGGCATCGTCGAAACGCGCACCCGAGAGCACCCATTCGGCGCCGGCCTTCAACTGGCCGCTGCCGTATTCGGCATTGAAGCTGGCGTGCCTGGCGGCGCGGCGCGCCAGGCGCTTGCCGCTGCCGTTGTCCTGCGGGTCGGACCAGTCGGCGCTGCCGCGCAGGCGCAGGGCGCCGATGCGGGTGCTGGCCGCCAGGCTCACGCCTTCCAGGGTGGCCGAGGCCACGTTGTAGGCGCAGCTGCCGCTGCGGCCGTCGCGGTTGTCCGGGCAGGGATTGGCCGAGACGATCATGTCGCTCAGGCGGTTGCGGTAAACGGTGGCGTCCAGCTGCACGGCGCGGCTGTCGTAGCGCAGGCCGAGTTCGGCGTTGCGGCCACGCTCGGGCTGGTTGGTGTCGACGCCATAGCCCGGGTAGTACAACTCGTTGAAGGTCGGTGCGCGGAAGCTCGAGCCGATGCTGGCGGTGGCGCGCAGGCCGTTGCCGAAGTTATAGCCGTAGCCGGCGGCGCCGGTATTCTTGTCGCCGTAGACGGAACGGTCCTGGCGCGCGCTGAGGTCGACCAGGTGCGGGCCGCGGCGCAGCGCGTAGGCGGCGGCGTACGAATTGGTGATGCGTTCGCGTTCCAGCGCGCGGGTGGCGCTGGATGCCACTTCTTCCTTGCGGTGGTTGTACAGCAGCTGCAGGGTGTCGCTGCCGAGCGTGATCGTGTTCTGCCAGGTGAATTCGTCCTGGCGGGTGTCGATCTGGCTGGCGCCGCTGGCCGCCGCACTGGTGAAGCTGCCCAGTTCATCCTTGGCGCGCGCCAGCTGCAGCGTGCTGCGCCAGCTCGGCGCGAACTGGTTCGACATGAAGACCGATGCCGTGTCCAGGTCCTGGCGGTTGTTGGTGTCGAAGCTGCCGGCGCCGCTGTCGTACTGGGCGCGCAAACGGCTGTGCAGAAACTGGGCGCCCGCTTCATGGCCCGGTGCGATGGCGACCGCCACGCGGCCGTGGATGTTGGTGCGGCGGTAGCCGTCGTCGTCCGGGTTGTAGCCGGATGCGCCCGGCCGGGTGGCCGAGAAGCCGTCGGACTCGTCGTGGCCGGCGCCAAAGGCGTAGGTCACCGCGTGCTTGCCGCCGCTGGCGCCGGCAATGCGGGCGCTGGCCTGGCGCGTGGCGTCGCTGCCGGCGCCGATCGTGGCGCTGGCGTGCAGTCCCGCTTCGCCCTTGCGCGTGAAGATCTGGATCACGCCGCCGATGGCATCGGCGCCGTACAGGGTGCTCAGGGGGCCGTAGACGACTTCGATGCGGTCGATGGCCTCGAGCGGAACGGCGTTCCAGCTGGCGACGCCGCTGGTCGAGGAGCCGATGCGCACGCCGTCGAGCAACACCACGACCTGGTTGGCATTCGCGCCGCGCAGGTAGACGCTGGTGCTGGCGCCGGCACTGCCGTTGCGCGTGATCTCGATGCCGGGTTGGCGCTGCAGCACGTCGGCCACCGAGCCGGCGCCGGAGCGCGCGATTTCCTCGGCCTGGATGACGGTGGTCTGGGCGATGACGGCGTCGGCGCGCTGCGGCGTGCGTGCCGCGGTGACGACGACGGTGTCGACGGGCGTCGCGATGGATGCGGAGTCGGCGCACGCGAAAGGCGCGGCCATGGCGAGGGCGAGCGACGATGCGGCCGCTTGCCGTGAAACGTGAAAGGTCATGATAAGCCTGGGTCGGACAACCAGCCCACGTCCCCGTAGGCCAGATTGAACAGAAGCGTATTGTTCGATACGCTTCCACCTTTTGGCCGGTCTCCGGGCTGGCAGGTGAAGCCGTCCGACCTTCCCATGCCGAAGCACAGTGGTGTGGAGGACGATTTGCCGCGTGAACGCGGTACCTGCTTACCGTTGCGGGGGCAGCACACGTTGGCTTGATGAAGCTTCGTGTTTCCCGTTTAACTGCGCCTGTGAACACGGGCGCGAGCACCAAAACGGCGTCATTATACGGCGATGTCAGCCGCCCAGCGCAAGGATTTCGCCGTAGCCGATGCGGTGCGGGGTGCGCGCCGCTTCCAGCGCGGCGGCCTCCAGTGGCAGGCCGGTGTGCAGGGCGCGCAGCAGGCGGATGGTGCCGGCGTGGCAGACGACCAGTGCCTCGGCGTGGCCTTCCTTGTACAGATCGTTGAGGAAGGCGGCGACGCGGCGCGCGACATCCAGTACCGATTCGCCGCCGCCGGGACGGTAGTGCAGCAGGTCGGCGGCCCAGGCGTCGACCTCGATGCGCGGGATGTCGTCCCAGCTGCGCAGCTCCCAGGCGCCGAAGTCCATCTCGGCCAGGCGCGCGTCGAAGCGCAGCTGCGGCGGATTCAATGCGCGGGCCAAGCTGGCGCAGCGCTGCAAGGGGCTGCTCCAGGTGGGCAGGCCGGCCGGCAGGGTGGCGCGCACGCGCAGGAGGTCGGCGCCCTCGGCCGCGACATCGCTGCGCCCGTAACAGAGGCCGGGGTCGACCTCGGGGCGCGGGTGGCGTACCAGCAGCAGGCGCATGTGGTCAGACCAGGTTCAGGCTAGCGCGGCGTGGCCGATGCTGGCCACGATGACGAGGTAGATCGCCACTTCCGCCAGCTGCTGCACGGCGCCCAGGCAATCGCCCGTGTAACCCTGCAGGCGCGCCTGGAATTTACGCGCGAGCCAGAAGGTGGACAGGGCCGCCGCCGCGATGCAGGCCGCCAGCCAGGCCGGCGCGAGCAGGCCGCATGCCGCCAGCACGACGCCCGGCAGTAGGGCGGTCACAGCGGCGATGGCGAACTCTCCACCGCGCATTTGCTGGGCCATGGGCTTGGACTTGCCCTGGTCGCGCGCATACGTCATGCGCCAGATCAGGCTGGTGGCGGCCAGGCGCGAGAGCGGATGCGCCAGGAACAGGGCGGCGATGGCGCTGGTCGGCGGCAGCATCGCCAGCGCGGTGCACTTCACGCCCAGCATGCAGACGATGCCGATGGCGCCGTAAGCGCCGACGCGTGAATCCTTCATGATCTCGAGCACGCGTTCGCGCGTCATGCCACCGCCCAGGCCGTCGCAGGCGTCGGCGAAACCATCTTCGTGGAAGGCGCCGGTCACGTAGATCGAGGCGGCGGTGGACAGCACGGCAGCCAGTGGCGCCGGCAGCACCAGCGCGGCCAGGGCGTAGACGCCTGCCGCCACCGCCGCCACCACCCAGCCGACCAGCGGGAAGTAGCGCGAGGCATGTTGCAACCACTCGGGCTGGAAGCCGACCCAGCGCGGGATCGGCAGGCGCGTGAAGAACTGCAGCGCGATGAAGAACAGGCGCAGTTGCTGCATTTATTCGGACCGGGTGCTGACCTGGGCCGAGGAGAAGGTCGCCATCTCCGCCAGGAAGTTCACGGCCGCATGCAGCAGGGGCAGGGCCAGCGCGCTGCCGGTGCCTTCGCCAAGGCGCAGGTCGAGCTGCAGCAGCGGTTGCGCTTCTAGACACGCGAGCATCTGGCGGTGACCCTGCTCGTTCGAGCAGTGCGCAAACACGCAGTAGTCGAGGATGGCCGGCTGCAGGCGGGCCGCCACCAGCAGTGCGCTGGTAACGATGAAGCCGTCGATCAGCAGCACCTTGCGTAGCGCGGCCGCCTGCAGCATGGCGCCGGCCATCATCGCGATCTCGAAGCCGCCGAAGGTGGCTAGCACTGCGAGCGGCTCGTCGACGCCGGCATGCCTGGCCACTGCCGCCTCGATCACGGCCTGCTTGTGGCTGACGCCTTCCGGCGTGAGGCCGGTACCGGCGCCGACGCAGTCCGCCACCGGGATGCCGGCCAGCTTGTGCATCAGCGCTGCGGCAGCGGTGGTGTTCCCGATCCCCATTTCACCGAAGCCGACCACGTTGCCCGGCAGCGCACGCGCCAGGTCCATGCCATGTTCCAGGGCGAGCGCGCATTCGCTGGGCGTCATTGCTGCCTCATGGGCGAAGTTGCGGGTGCTTGGGCCGACCTTGCGATCAACCAGGCCGGCGCGTTCGCCGAAGTGGTGATTCACGCCAGCATCGACAACCCCGATCGCGCAGCCGTTCTGGCGCGCAAAGACATTGATCGCAGCGCCGCCGGCCAGGAAGTTCTCGACCATTTGCCAGGTGACTTCCTGCGGGTAGGCGGACACGCCTTCCGCCACCACGCCATGGTCGCCGGCGAATACCAGGATCGAAGGGGAGTCGATGGACGGCGTGGCCGTGCCTTGAATCAGGCCGATCTGTCTGGCCAGGGCTTCCAGGCGGCCCAGGCTGCCGAGCGGCTTGGTCTTGTTGTCGATCGCGGCGGAGAGGGCGGCGGCAAGGTCGTCGTTACGGAGTGGTGCCAGTTCTGGAATACGCATCGCTGTTCTTATATAGATGAGTGGAGGCGGCGGCAAAGATAGCACACAGAAAGGCCCTTGCAACTCTGCAGTGGCTTTGTTATAGTTCGGTCCCTCGCGAAAACGATAACGAAATCAAGTAGTTGACGGGTGTAGCGAGAACCGCGGAAAACGCGGCGCAGTAAAAAAGAGAAGTTGACGACGCAAACGAAACACTGCATAATCTCACTTCTCTGCTGCTGACAAACAAAACGATTTGTCGGAACGCAGCAAGCAATACCGAATAAGTTCTTTAACAATTAACAGTCGATAAGTGTGGGCGTTTGATGAAGGTGCCGGCTGACTTGTTCAGCTGATTACTTAAATTATCAAATGTTCACACAAAAGAAATACGTTATCTCAGCAATGGGATGACGGTCAGTATTTTGAGTGAGCTTACGCTTCCCAATGGGAAGCGTAAGGACTGATTAAAAACAGTCCGACTATGACGTAAAGTCATTACAGAGATTGAACTGAAGAGTTTGATCCTGGCTCAGATTGAACGCTGGCGGCATGCTTTACACATGCAAGTCGAACGGCAGCGCGGGGCAACCTGGCGGCGAGTGGCGAACGGGTGAGTAATATATCGGAACGTACCCAAGAGTGGGGGATAACGTAGCGAAAGTTACGCTAATACCGCATACGATCTAAGGATGAAAGTGGGGGATCGCAAGACCTCATGCTCCTGGAGCGGCCGATATCTGATTAGCTAGTTGGTGAGGTAAAG
This sequence comes from Massilia sp. BAP21, assembly GCF_057801335.1. Classification (NCBI taxonomy): domain Bacteria; kingdom Pseudomonadati; phylum Pseudomonadota; class Betaproteobacteria; order Burkholderiales; family Oxalobacteraceae; genus Massilia; species Massilia sp. BAP21. The sequence goes on along the minus strand of NZ_CM173596.1, from coordinate 1,654,413 downwards.
GCTCACCAAGGCGACGATCAGTAGCTGGTCTGAGAGGACGACCAGCCACACTGGAACTGAGACACGGTCCAGACTCCTACGGGAGGCAGCAGTGGGGAATTTTGGACAATGGGCGCAAGCCTGATCCAGCAATGCCGCGTGAGTGAAGAAGGCCTTCGGGTTGTAAAGCTCTTTTGTCAGGGAAGAAACGGTAGGGGCTAATATCCTTTGCTAATGACGGTACCTGAAGAATAAGCACCGGCTAACTACGTGCCAGCAGCCGCGGTAATACGTAGGGTGCAAGCGTTAATCGGAATTACTGGGCGTAAAGCGTGCGCAGGCGGTTTTGTAAGTCTGTCGTGAAAGCCCCGGGCTCAACCTGGGAATTGCGATGGAGACTGCAAGGCTTGAATCTGGCAGAGGGGGGTAGAATTCCACGTGTAGCAGTGAAATGCGTAGAGATGTGGAGGAACACCGATGGCGAAGGCAGCCCCCTGGGTCAAGATTGACGCTCATGCACGAAAGCGTGGGGAGCAAACAGGATTAGATACCCTGGTAGTCCACGCCCTAAACGATGTCTACTAGTTGTCGGGTTTTAATTAACTTGGTAACGCAGCTAACGCGTGAAGTAGACCGCCTGGGGAGTACGGTCGCAAGATTAAAACTCAAAGGAATTGACGGGGACCCGCACAAGCGGTGGATGATGTGGATTAATTCGATGCAACGCGAAAAACCTTACCTACCCTTGACATGTCAGGAAGTCCGGAGAGATCTGGATGTGCCCGAAAGGGAGCCTGAACACAGGTGCTGCATGGCTGTCGTCAGCTCGTGTCGTGAGATGTTGGGTTAAGTCCCGCAACGAGCGCAACCCTTGTCATTAGTTGCTACGCAAGAGCACTCTAATGAGACTGCCGGTGACAAACCGGAGGAAGGTGGGGATGACGTCAAGTCCTCATGGCCCTTATGGGTAGGGCTTCACACGTCATACAATGGTACATACAGAGGGCCGCCAACCCGCGAGGGGGAGCTAATCCCAGAAAGTGTATCGTAGTCCGGATCGCAGTCTGCAACTCGACTGCGTGAAGTTGGAATCGCTAGTAATCGCGGATCAGCATGTCGCGGTGAATACGTTCCCGGGTCTTGTACACACCGCCCGTCACACCATGGGAGCGGGTTTTACCAGAAGTAGGTAGCTTAACCGCAAGGAGGGCGCTTACCACGGTAGGATTCGTGACTGGGGTGAAGTCGTAACAAGGTAGCCGTATCGGAAGGTGCGGCTGGATCACCTCCTTTCTAGAGTAGCACCGGTCCTAGAGACCAGTCACCAAACGCTCACACTTATCGACTGTTGAACAAGAAGAACACAGTTTCGGGGCTGTAGCTCAGCTGGTTAGAGCACCGTGTTGATAACGCGGGGGTCGTTGGTTCGAGCCCAACCAGCCCTACCAGTCATACCCAATGGGGGATTAGCTCAGCTGGGAGAGCACCTGCTTTGCAAGCAGGGGGTCGTCGGTTCGATCCCGTCATCCTCCACCATTACTTGGTACCGAAAGCTGAAAGTGCAAACGTAAGCGAATGACGCTTAGGTTTGGTCTTTTAGAGATCACTGTTGTTCTGTTCTTTAACAATCTGGAAGAAGTAAAGTTTTTTTAAGCGTGCATGTAAAAGTGCACACTTAGGGTAGTAATCAAGTATCAACAAACATGCAATTAAGCTGTACTCTTGATTTCTATAACGCTCCCTGTACTCATGCAGGGGCTAACGTTATAGGGACAAGCGAATAAGTGCACATGGTGGATGCCTTGGCGATTACAGGCGATGAAGGACGTAGTAGCTTGCGATAAGCTGCGGGGAGTGAGCAAACACACTTTGATCCGCAGATTTCCGAATGGGGAAACCCGGCCTTTTAGGTCATTGCATACTGAATACATAGGTATGCAAAGCGAACGCGGCGAACTGAAACATCTAAGTAGCTGCAGGAAAAGAAATCAACCGAGATTCCCAAAGTAGTGGCGAGCGAAATGGGAAGAGCCTGTACGTGATAGTCGATTGAATAGTGGAAGTCTTTGGAAACAGACGCCATAGCGGGTGATAGCCCCGTACACGAAATTCAAACGGTGGTACTAAGCGTACGACAAGTAGGGCGGGACACGAGAAATCCTGTCTGAACATGGGGGGACCATCCTCCAAGGCTAAATACTCGTAATCGACCGATAGTGAACCAGTACCGTGAGGGAAAGGCGAAAAGAACCCCGGGAGGGGAGTGAAATAGATCCTGAAACCGTGTGCATACAAACAGTCGGAGCGGACTTGTTCCGTGACGGCGTACCTTTTGTATAATGGGTCAGCGACTTACATTCAGTGGCGAGGTTAACCGGATAGGGGAGCCGTAGAGAAATCGAGTCCGAACAGGGCGACAGTCGCTGGGTGTAGACCCGAAACCAAGTGATCTACCCATGGCCAGGATGAAGGTGCGGTAACACGCCCTGGAGGTCCGAACCCACTAATGTTGAAAAATTAGGGGATGAGCTGTGGGTAGGGGTGAAAGGCTAAACAAACTTGGAAATAGCTGGTTCTCTCCGAAAACTATTTAGGTAGTGCCTCAAGTATCACCATCGGGGGTAGAGCACTGTTATGGCTAGGGGGTCATTGCGACTTACCAAACCATTGCAAACTCCGAATACCGATGAGTGCGAGCTTGGGAGACAGACGTCGGGTGCTAACGTCCGGCGTCAAGAGGGAAACAACCCAGACCGCCAGCTAAGGTCCCAAAGATTGGCTAAGTGGAAAACGAAGTGGGAAGGCTAAAACAGTCAGGATGTTGGCTTAGAAGCAGCCACCATTTAAAGAAAGCGTAATAGCTCACTGATCGAGTCGTCCTGCGCGGAAGATGTAACGGGGCTAAGCCAGTCACCGAAGCTGCGGATATTTTTCTTGATGCTTGCATCGAGATCGATATGGTAGGAGAGCGTTCTGTAAGCCTGCGAAGGTGTCTTGTAAAGGATGCTGGAGGTATCAGAAGTGCGAATGCTGACATGAGTAGCGATAATGCGGGTGAAAAGCCCGCACGCCGCAAGCCCAAGGTTTCCTGTTCAACGTTCATCGGAGCAGGGTGAGTCGGCCCCTAAGGCGAGGCAGAGATGCGTAGCTGATGGGAAGCAGGTTAATATTCCTGCACCGTCGTATGATGCGATGGGGGGACGGATCGCGGAAGGTTGTCCAGCTGTTGGAATAGCTGGTTTCTGGTTCATAGAAGGCACTTAGGCAAATCCGGGTGCGGAATTCAAGGGACTGGGACGTGTAGCCATGTGCTACGAAGCAATCGGAAGTGGTTCCAAGAAAAGCCTCTAAGCTTCAGTCATACGAGACCGTACCGCAAACCGACACAGGTGGGCGAGATGAGTATTCTAAGGCGCTTGAGAGAACTCGGGAGAAGGAACTCGGCAAATTGGTACCGTAACTTCGGGAAAAGGTACGCCCCGGTAGCTTGACCACTTTACTGTGGAAGGGTGAAAGGGTTGCAATAAACTGGTGGCTGCGACTGTTTAATAAAAACACAGCACTCTGCAAACACGAAAGTGGACGTATAGGGTGTGACGCCTGCCCGGTGCTGGAAGATTAAATGATGGGGTGCAAGCTCTTGATTGAAGTCCCAGTAAACGGCGGCCGTAACTATAACGGTCCTAAGGTAGCGAAATTCCTTGTCGGGTAAGTTCCGACCTGCACGAATGGCGTAACGATGGCCACACTGTCTCCTCCCGAGACTCAGCGAAGTTGAAATGTTTGTGATGATGCAATCTACCCGCGGCTAGACGGAAAGACCCCATGAACCTTTACTGTAGCTTTGCATTGGACTTTGAACCAATCTGTGTAGGATAGGTGGGAGGCTTTGAAGCGGGGACGCCAGTTCTCGTGGAGCCATCCTTGAAATACCACCCTGGTTTGTTTGAGGTTCTAACCTTGGTCCGTTATCCGGATCGGGGACAGTGCATGGTAGGCAGTTTGACTGGGGCGGTCTCCTCCTAAAGTGTAACGGAGGAGTTCGAAGGTACGCTAGGTACGGTCGGACATCGTGCTAATAGTGCAATGGCATAAGCGTGCTTAACTGCGAGACCGACAAGTCGAGCAGGTACGAAAGTAGGACATAGTGATCCGGTGGTTCTGTATGGAAGGGCCATCGCTCAACGGATAAAAGGTACTCTGGGGATAACAGGCTGATTCCTCCCAAGAGTTCATATCGACGGGGGAGTTTGGCACCTCGATGTCGGCTCATCACATCCTGGGGCTGTAGCCGGTCCCAAGGGTATGGCTGTTCGCCATTTAAAGTGGTACGTGAGCTGGGTTTAAAACGTCGTGAGACAGTTTGGTCCCTATCTGCCGTGGGCGTTGGAAATTTGAAGGGGGCTGCTCCTAGTACGAGAGGACCGGAGTGGACGAACCTCTGGTGTACCGGTTGTCACGCCAGTGGCATTGCCGGGTAGCTAAGTTCGGAAGAGATAACCGCTGAAAGCATCTAAGCGGGAAACTTGCCTTGAGATGAGATTTCCCGGAGCCTTGAGCTCCTTGAAGGGTCGTTCGAGACCAGGACGTTGATAGGCTGGGTGTGGAAGTGCAGTAATGCATTAAGCTAACCAGTACTAATTGCCCGTACGGCTTGTCCCTATAACCTTAGCAGGTATAGTTAAATCGAGATTACAGTGCTGTTTGTTGACACGACAGTTACTACCGAACTTTACTTCCTCCAGATTCTGAGCTGCGTTCACCATGAACGAAGCTCGTACAAGTCATGCCTGATGACCATAGCAAGTCGGTCCCACCCCTTCCCATCCCGAACAGGACCGTGAAACGACTTTGCGCCGATGATAGTGCTGCAACCAGTGTGAAAGTAGGTTATCGTCAGGCTAGTTATATGAAAAACCCTGCAGAGTGATCTCTGCGGGGTTTTTTGCTTTGGGCGTCGTGTTTGTTTAATCAGCCTTTTTCAACCCGCGCCGCTGATCAGCCGGTGAGACAGCGTGGACACAGGTGCCTAGCGCGGCCCGGTCCACCCCACGTGTTTGAACACTTGGCACATCAACCTGTTCTGTTTTGGAGCAACCTGGTCAGGTATTGCCCCGGCTGAGCCGTGGCACGTCCCTTGCTGTTGGATTAAGAGTTGCTCACGACGGGACACTCCATGGAACTTCGCGCATCCATCCGGCAGGCTTTCGCTCCTCGCCATCACACCGAACGTGTCTGCTGTTTCCTTGCGGCTGCCGTGCTTGCTCCCTGCGCCGCGGCTGAGCCGGAAAGGCCGGAGAAACCCGAGGGCACGATGCCGGTCGTCGAGATTGTCGGCTTCGCGCCGCTGCCGGGTCTGGGCATCGAGCGCGACCTGCTGCCTTATCCGGTACAGCTCGCCACTGAAAAGACGATCCGTAAGGCTGGAGGGGAAAATTTGTCCGAGTACATGTCGCGCAACCTTACCGGTGTGAACGTCAATGAAACCTCGGGCAGCCCCTTCCAGAACGACCTGACCTTCCGCGGCTTCCGCGCCTCCCCGGTGCTCGGCAGTTCGCAAGGCATTTCGGTCTACCTGGACGGCGTGCGTGTGAACGAAGCCTTTGGCGACGTCATCAACTGGGACATGCTGCCCGAGTCCGCGATCGGCAGCCTGCTGCTGGTCCCCGGCGCCAATCCTTTGTATGGCCTGAACACCCTGGGGGGCGCGCTGGCCTTTACCACCAAGTCTGGCCTCAGCCATCCCGGCGGCGAGTTCGAGTTCTCGCTTACCGACGAAGGCCGGCGCCGCGCCGATGCTTCCTACGGCTGGCAGGGTACGGGTGGCTGGCACAGCTTTATCGGCGCTACCTGGTTCGACGACGATGGTTGGCGCGACCACTCTTCCGGTCACCTCGGCAATGTGCTGGTCAAGGTCGGCCGTTCGCTCGGGGCGACCGACTGGTCAGCGAGCCTGTTGGGCGGACGCAGCCGCCTGCTCGGCAATGGCCTGTTGCCCGATTCCCTGTACGAAGCCGACCGGCACGCCGTCTATACCTACCCCGACACCACCCGCAACCGCCTGGTGCAGGGCACATTGAATCTCACCCATCGCTTCAGCCAGGACAGCGAACTGAGCGCCACGGCTTACGCCCGCAACAGCCGCCGCGACACCGTCAACGGCGATGTCAGCGAGGAATACGACGATTACGTGGAAGACTGCGCGGAGGGTTTCGACGCCAGCGGCGCCCCGCTCGAATCGGACGAGTGCGGCTTCACCCTGGCCGAAGGCGCCGCCCTGCATCCCGGCGTGCTGAACACCACCAGCACGCGCCAGGAAAGCCGCGGCATCAGCGCCGCCTTCAGCACCCGGCGCGGCGCCTACCGGCTCGATGCCGGCTTTAGCTTCGACCACAGCGAAGCCGAGTACGCCCAGTTCGAACAGGAAGCCTTTGTCACCGACGCCCGCGAAGTCATCGGCGACCCCGACGAAGAGCGCGAGCCCTCGTCGTCGGTGGTTGGCAGTGCGCGTGCCTTGGGTGTCTACGTCGCCGGCAGCTGGGCCGCAAGTGCCAGCACCCAATTGACTGCCAGCGCACGCTTGAATCGCGCACGCGTGAGCAATACCCTGACCAACGAACGCGGCGTCCAGCCACGGGAAAGCTTTACCTACACCCGCCTGAACCCCTCGCTCGGCATCACCCACCAGCTGGGCAATGGCGCGACGGTTTTCGCGAATGTCGCCCAGGGTAACCGCGTGCCCACCGTCATCGAGCTCGGCTGCGCCGATCCGGAAAACCCTTGCCGCCTGCCGGTGGGCCTGCAGGCCGACCCTTACCTGAAGCAGGTGGTCGCGCGTACGATCGAGGCCGGTGTACGCGGTCGTCTGCCCGGCGGCAATTACTCGGTGTCCTTGCACGGCACCGTCAACCGCGACGACATCCTCTTCCTCAGCTCGCCATCGCGCCAGGGTTACTTCGCCAATTTCGAGCGCACCCGCCACCAGGGCCTGGACGCCACCGTCGCCCGGCAGTTCGGACCTGTCAATGTGCATTTCGCCTACAGCTACCTGGAAGCCGTGTACGACGCCGACGGCGAACTGTTCACCGGTGCGCGCAACGTCGAGGTGGAACGCGGCATGCGCCTGGCCGGCCTGCCGCGTCACAGCGGCAAGCTGTCGCTGGACTGGGACGCCAGTCCGCAGCTGCGCTTCGGTGCCGACCTGCAGGCGGCCAGCAGCCTGCTCAGCCAGGGCAACGAGGATGGCCTGATCGAAGATCCAGAGGAGGGCGAAGAACCCGAGCGCGCCGACTGGCGCGTGCGCGGTTATGCCTTGGTGAACCTGCGCGCCAGCTACCGGCCGGCGCCGAACTGGGAAATTTTTGCCCGCATCAGCAATGTCTTCGACCGCCGCTACGAAACCTATGGCGCGGTGGCGCCCGATTTGTTCCCGAACGGCCAGGTATTGCGTCCGCACGAAGGCGAGGTTGAACCCGGGCACACGCGCTTCGTGGCGCCCGGCGCGCCGCGTACCTTCGTTGCCGGCCTGCGCTATACATTCTGAAACGCCAGACGCCGGCCGGTACGATACAAGCGGCCGGCCGTTTCAGAATGCGTATTTAAAACGCGCAGTCAGAACACATATCGGGAACCCGTATTCAGACTGCCCGCTCAGAACGTGTACTCGGCGCTGACGCCCGCCATCCACTGGCGCCCGGTGCCGGCTTCATAATAGCGGCGGTTGGTATCACCCACGATCACCGAACCGACATAGCTGCGGTCGAACAAATTGTTCACCCGCAGGAATTGCCTGAAGCGCCAGCGGTCGATCGATTGCCGCGCCTGGATGCGCGCGTTCACCACCGCATACCCCGGCGCGGCCCGCTCCAGATTGGTGTCTTCCGCATAGATCTTGCTCGAAGCGACGGTCTCAAGCGCTGCGCTGAGGCGGCCGTTTGGCTCCGTCCAGGCCAGCTCGGCATAGCCATTCGCCCGCGGCACGCCCGGCAAGCGCCTGCCGGCGCCCACGCTGCCGAATCCGGTCTCATAAGTGGCCCGCAGCAGCGTCACCGAAGCGCGCGCACTGAAACCGGCACCCAGCGACGACTCCAGCGATACCTCCGCGCCGCGCCGCAAGGTCGAGCTGGCGTTGCGGTAACTGGTGCGTCCGCCGCCGGCAGTGTCGACCACCATCTCGTCCTCGGTACGTGCCTGGAACAGGGCGGCGTTGATGCGCGTGTCATCGCCCATTTGCGCCTTGGCGCCCAGCTCCAGGTGCTTGCTGCGCGCCGGCGCAAGGTTGAAATTGAAACCGCCGCCGCTCGAATAGAACAGTTCGTTCAGGGTTGGCGTCTCGAAGCCGCGCGCCGCACTGGCGTACACGTTTAATTTATCCGACACCTTGTACAGCGCCCCCAGCACCGGCGTTACGCGGCTGTAGTCGACGGACCCGCTATCGTTGCCATTGGCCAGGAAACGGTCGTCCACGTCCACCTTCAGGCTGCTGCGGCGCAGGCCCGCCGTCAGCACCCAGGGGCCGCCGGCCCACTCGGTCTGCACGTAGGGGTCGAGGTTCGACAGCTTGTCCTTTTCGTTGCGGCGCAAGGCGCCCTTGACCCCTAACTGGCTGCCGACAAAGTTTTCGTAACCCTGGCGGTCGTCGACCGAACGGCCGTATTCGATGCCGGCCGTGGTGCTGAGCTTGCCACCGGCCAGCTCGCGTACCGTCATCCACTGGAGCTCGAGGCCATAAAAGTCGCGGTCGAAATCGACCACGCCGCCGGAATGGGTGGGCGGCGCCTGGAAAGCACGCGAGAACGCCTGGTACTGGATCACCTGCCGCTTGCCCACATACGCCATGACGCGCAATCGGTCCGCGCCGAAACGCTGTTCAAAGGCCGCGCCGCCCTGCTGGTGGTCGATGCTCTTGCGCGTGTCGTAGCGCTCGGCCAGGGTACGGTTCGGCACCTGGGTATCGGTGGCGTCGATCTCGCCGGCGCGCGGGTTGCGCTGGAAAGTGTTCCAGGTCACGCCCAGTGGGTCCTGGGTATCGTCCTGGGTCAGGCTGCTGGCGGTAATCGTCAGGCGGCTGGTCGCGCTCGGGCGAGTGGTCAGCTTGGCAAAGCCCTGGTCGCGCCGCGCCGCACTGTGCTCGCGGTAGCCATCGGTGCCGAAGCGCGAGGCATCGACCACGTAGCCGATCCCGCCTGCCTCGCCCTGCGCATTCAGGTCGACTTTATAAGTGCCGTCGCTGCCGCCCGACACCGTGGTCTCGACGGTCGGCCGGCCCTGGCCATCGCGCGTGAACAGCTGCACCACGCCGCCCGAGTGATTGCCGTACAGGGCGGAAAACGGTCCGCGCAGCACCTCGATGCGTTCGGCCATGTCGAGGTTGAAGGTGGCCGCCTGGCCCTGGCCGTCCGGCATCGAAGCCGGAATCCCGTCGGCAATCAGGCGCACCCCGCGCACCCCGAAGGCTGAGCGGGCGCCGAAGCCGCGCGAGGAAATCTGCAAGTCCTGGGCATAGTTCTGGCGGTTCAGCACCACCAGTCCCGGCACCGCCACCAGCGCCTCCGACGCATTCACGCGCAGCTGGGCATTGCCGATGCGCGTGGCGTCGACCACGTCGATGGCGGCCGGGAAATCGTAGCTGTCGTGCTCGATGCGGCTGCCGGTAACCACCACCACCGGTACCGGCGCTGCATCAGACGCAGCTGCGGGCGAGGGCGCGCCGGCCATTGCCGGCGTACCCATGCCGCCTGCAAACAGGGTGCTGCCCGCACACAGCAGGGCAAGCGGCTTGCGCCGCAGGGAAAGCTGGACCATGCATGTCTCCATATTCTGTGCAGTTGACGAAGCAATATCTCTGCCAGGCCGCCAGGACCTGAATGGCACGGCCCTTGCATAGCCTTGGCTCTGCACACGCCACGTGCTGTCCGCCCGGTACTTGCCTGAGCAAACGGCGCAGCACCTGTTCCAGATTAGGACAGCCGGCGTGGCACTGTTTCAGATCTGGACGGCCATACCGATCCAGCCGGGGACCCAATACAAACCAGAAAGAGGACGACATGAATCTCGCGGACATCAGCAAACTCGGCGTTGCCAATCCCTTCAAGCAGCGTTACGACAACTACATCGGCGGCAAGTTCGTAGCGCCGGTGAAGGGCGAGTATTTTCCCAACCTGACGCCGATTACCGGCCAGCCCTTCTGCGAAGTCGCACGCTCCGGTGCCGAGGACATCGAACTCGCACTCGACGCCGCCCACGCCGCGAAAGCTGCCTGGGGCAAGACCTCGCCCGCCGAACGCGCCGGCATCCTGAACCGCATCGCCGACCGCATGGAACAGAACCTGTCGCTGCTCGCCACCGCCGAGACCATCGACAACGGCAAGCCGATCCGCGAATCCACCGCCGCCGACATCCCGCTGGCGATCGACCATTTCCGCTACTTCGCCGGCTGCATCCGTTCCCAGGAGGGTTCGATCGCCCAGATCGACGACGAAACCTATGCCTACCACTTCCACGAACCGCTGGGCGTGGTTGGCCAGATCATTCCCTGGAACTTCCCGATCCTGATGGCGGTCTGGAAGCTGGCGCCGGCGCTGGCGGCCGGCAATTGCGTGGTGCTCAAACCGGCCGAGCAGACCCCGGCCTCGATCATGGTGCTGGTCGAGCTGATCGCCGACCTGCTGCCGCCGGGCGTGCTGAACGTGGTGAATGGCTTCGGCCTGGAAGCGGGCAAGCCGCTGGCCTCGAACAAGCGCATCGCCAAGATCGCCTTTACCGGCGAAACCACGACCGGCCGCCTGATCATGGGCTATGCCGCGCAAAACCTGATTCCGGTCACGCTCGAGCTGGGCGGCAAGTCGCCAAACATTTTCTTCGAAGACGTGATGGATGCCGATGACGCGTTCTTCGACAAGTGCCTGGAAGGCTTTGCCATGTTCGCGCTGAACCAGGGGGAAGTCTGCACCTGCCCGTCGCGCGTGCTGATCCAGGAATCGATCTACGACAAGTTCATCGACCGCGCCCTGGCGCGCGTGGCCGCCATCAAGCAGGGTAACCCGCTGGATGCGACGACCATGCTCGGCGCCCAGGCCTCGCAGGAGCAGCTGGAAAAGATCCTGTCCTACCTCGACATCGGCAAGCAGGAAGGCGCCGAGGTGCTGGCCGGCGGCGAGCGCAACACCCTGCAGGGCGACATGAAGGAAGGCTATTTCGTGAAGCCGACCGTGTTCAAGGGCCACAACAAGATGCGCATCTTCCAGGAGGAGATCTTCGGGCCGGTGGTGGCGGTGACGACCTTCCGCGACGAAGCCGACGCCCTGGCGATTGCCAACGACACCCTGTACGGCCTGGGTGCCGGGCTGTGGACGCGCGACGGCAGCCGCGCCTTCCGCGTCGGCCGTGCGATCCAGGCTGGGCGCGTCTGGACCAACTGCTACCACCTGTATCCGGCGCACGCGGCCTTCGGCGGCTACAAGCAGTCGGGTATTGGCCGCGAAAACCACAAGATGATGCTCGACCATTACCAGCAGACCAAGAACCTGCTGGTGAGTTATAGCCCGAAGGCCTTGGGCTTCTTCTGAGCGGAGCGGGGCGGCCATGGACAGTGCGGACGAATTGAACAGCGGCCTGAGCGGCGGCGCGGGCAGCGGCCCGGACGCTAGCCCGGACAGTGGCTTGCACAGCGCCGAGCCAAGTGCCGCGCCCGGGCGCGTGGTCGCCACCGCCGCCGCGCTGGGCTTGATCGAGCAACTGCGCCAGCGCCATGGCCCGCTGATGTTCTTCCAGTCCGGCGGCTGCTGCGACGGCAGCGCGCCGATGTGCTACCCGGCCGGCGAATTCAGCGTCAGCGACACCGACGTGCGCCTCGGCGAGCTGGGCGGCGCGCCGTTCTACATGGGCGCCGAGCAGTTCGCCTACTGGGAGCACACCCAGCTGATCATCGACGTGGTCGCCGGCAACGGCGGCATGTTCTCGCTCGATAACGGCACCGGGCAGCGCTTCCTCACGCGTTCGCGCCTGTTCAGCGACGCCGAACTGGCGCAGTTGCCCGCTCCCGTCACCGGACCGGGCGCCTGACGACACACACCACAGCAAGGACACCATGAAAACGAAAGCAGCCATCGCCTGGAAAGCGGGAGAACCGCTCTCCATTGCCGAGGTCGACCTGGAAGGCCCGCGCGCCGGCGAAGTCCTGGTCGAGATCAAGGCCACCGGCATTTGCCATACCGATTACTACACCCTGTCCGGCGCCGACCCGGAAGGCATCTTCCCCGCCATCCTCGGGCACGAGGGCGCCGGCATCGTGCTCGACACCGGCCCCGGCGTCACCTCGGTCAAGCGCGACGACCACGTGATTCCCCTGTACACGCCGGAATGCCGGCAGTGCAAGTTTTGCCTTTCGCGCAGGACCAATCTATGCCAGGCGATCCGCGCGACCCAGGGCCGTGGCCTGATGCCCGACGCCACCTCGCGCTTTTCCATCGACGGCCAGCAATTGTTCCACTACATGGGCACTTCGACCTTCTCCAACTACATCGTCGTGCCCGAGATCGCGCTGGCGAAGATCCGCGAAGATGCGCCTTTCGACAAGGCCTGCTACATCGGCTGCGGCGTCACCACCGGCGTCGGCGCCGTGGTGTTCTCGGCCAAGGTGCAGGCCGGCGCCAACGTGGTCGTGTTCGGCCTGGGCGGCATCGGCCTGAACGTGATCCAGGGCGCGCGCATGGTCGGCGCCGACAAGATCATCGGCATCGACCTGAATCCCGGCCGGGCCGAGATCGCGCGCAAGTTCGGCATGACCCACTTCGTCAATCCGGGCGAGGTGCCGAACATCGTCGACCACATCGTGCAACTGACCGACGGCGGCGCCGACTTCAGCTTCGAATGCATCGGCAATACCACCGTGATGCGCCAGGCGCTCGAATGCACCCATAAAGGCTGGGGCCAGTCCTTCATCATCGGCGTCGCTGCGGCCGGGCAGGAAATTTCTACACGCCCGTTCCAGCTGGTCACCGGGCGCGAATGGAAAGGCTCGGCCTTTGGCGGCGCGCGCGGACGCACCGACGTGCCGAAGATCGTCGACTGGTACATGGACGGCAAGATCAACATCGACGACCTGATCACCCACACCTTGCCGCTCGAACGCATCAACGAGGGCTTCGAGCTGATGAAGAGCGGGCAGTCGATCCGCTCGGTGGTGCTGTATTGAGGGAGCAATCAACCATGGAGACGCAATCATGAGCGACACAGACATGAATACCGCAGTCAAGATCCATCCCGCCGTCGACAACGGCATCCCCCCTGCCACGCCCGGCTTTGCCGGCGGCACCCTGACCTGCCTGTGCACCAGCAATCCCGTCACGGTGGAGTTGACCAGCCAGGTGGCGCACAACCACGTGTGCGGCTGCACCAAGTGCTGGAAACCAGACGGCTCGCTGTTCTCGCAGGTGGCCGTGGTCGGCAAGGACAAGGTGAAGGTGACGGCCAACGAAGACAAGCTGCAGGTGGTCGACGAGAGCGCCACCATCCAGCGCCACGCCTGTCGCGATTGCGGCGTGCACATGTACGGGCGCATCGAGAACACCGGCCACGCTTTCTACGGGCTCGACTTCGTGCACACCGAGCTGTCGAAGGAAAAGGGCTGGTCGCCGCCCGAGTTCGCCGCCTTCGTGTCCTCGATCATCGAGTCCGGCGCGCGTCCGGAAAACATGGGCGCCGTGCGTGCGCGCCTGAACGAGATCGGCCTGCCGCCCTACGACGCGCTGTCGCCGCCGCTGATGGATGCGATCTCGACCCACGTCGCCAAGCAACGCGGCGTGCTGCAGGACGCGTAGGCGAGGACAAGCAAGAAGCAGCAACGCACGCCGGCGCACCAGCGCGGGCGTGCCGACCTGCCGGATACCGGAGACACACGAATGAAACGATTGTTCCTGCTGCTGTTGCCGGCGCTGCTGGCCCTACCCATGGCGCCATCGCTGGCAACACCCCCGGCAGCGCAAGCCAACGACTATCCCACCAGCGGACGCGTGGAGTATGTGCTCGAGTGCATGCAAAAGCACGACGGCAAGTACGAGTACCTCTACAAGTGCTCCTGCGTCATCGACCACATCGCCAGGCAGATGTCCTACGACGATTACGTGACGATGTCGACGGCCCTGCGTAACCAGACCATGGCCGGCGAGCGCGGCGCGATGTTCCGCGATCCCGTTCCGGTGAAAGAAATGGCCAGCAAATACAAGGCGCTCCAGGCCAGCGCCGACAAGGCTTGCTACGTGCAGCAGCGTTGAAGTATGCGCAGTGAGGCAGGCGCATTGCTGCATGAGTGTGGTGCTGCGCCACGGATGGCACAGCAGGACGGCACAGCGGCGGCAGCGACTGTCACGAATCTGAACAGGGACCGTCGTGGCAGCAGCGGATCGGGCGGCGCAATGACTGGTCCGCGGTTGGCACGTTCTGTGCTGTGGAAAAGATGGGGCATCCCACCAGGTCGAGGTTTGCAAGGCCAGCGGAAGCGGCCGCCGATAAAAACCATAGGAGACTTACCATGTCATTCCCAACAAGACTCATCCGCTGGTTGCCGTGTCTGGCGCTGCTTGCCGGTCCGGCGCTGGCTGCCAATTCCGATGTGGAGCAATTGACCAAGGACCCGAAGAACTGGGCAATGCAATCTGGTAATTTTGCGAACCACCGGTACAGCGAACTCAAGCAAATCAACAGCAAGAACGCCAAGGACCTGCAGGTGGCGTGGACCTTCTCCACCGGCGTCCTGCGCGGCCACGAAGGCGGCCCGCTGGTGATCGGCGACACCATGTACATCCACAGCCCCTTCCCGAACAAGGTGTTCGCGATCGCGCTGGAAGACCAGGCCATCCGCTGGAAATACGAGCCGAAGCAGGACCCGACCGTGATCCCGGTGATGTGCTGCGACACGGTCAACCGCGGCGTGGCCTATGCCAACGGCAAGATCTTCCTGCAGCAGGCCGACACCACCCTGGTGGCGCTGGACGCCAAGACCGGCGCCGAGCTGTGGAAAGTGAAAGTCGGCGATCCGAAGATCGGCGAAACCACGACGAATACCCCGCACGTGTTCAAGGACAAGATCATCACTGGCATCAGCGGCGGCGAATTCGGTGTGCGCGGGCGCATCACGGCGCACGACATCAATACCGGCAAGGTGCTGTGGAAAGCCTATAGCACCGGGCCCGACAACGAGCTGCTGGTCGATCCCGCCAAGACCATGACCTGGACGAATGGCAAGATGGCGCCGATCGGCCCGGACTCCTCGCTGAAAAGCTGGCAGGGCGACCAATGGAAGCTGGGCGGCGGCACCACCTGGGGGTGGTACAGCTATGACCCGGCCCTGAACCTGGTCTACTACGGCACCGGCAACCCGAGCACCTGGAACCCGCGCCAGCGCCCTGGCGATAACAAGTGGTCGATGACGATCTTCGCGCGTGACCTCGACACCGGGCAGGCCAAGTGGGTCTACCAGATGACGCCGCACGACGAGTGGGACTACGACGGCGTCAACGAAATGATCCTGGTCGACATGAAGGTCAAGGGCCAGGCCCGCAAGGCCCTGGTGCACTTCGACCGCAACGGCTTTGCCTACACGCTCGACCGCGTCAGCGGCGAACTGCTGGTGGCGGAAAAATTCGACCCGGTGGTCAACTGGGCGACACACGTCGACATGAAGAGCGGCCGGCCGCAGGTGGTGGCCAAGTACAGCACCGACAAGAACGGCCCCGACTTCAACTCGAAGGGCATCTGCCCGTCGGCGCTCGGCACCAAGGACCAGCAGCCGGCCACCTACTCGCGCAAGACCGGTTTGTTCTACGTGCCGACGAACCACGTGTGCATGGACTATGAGCCCTTCCAGATCGAGTACACGGCGGGCCAGCCCTACGTTGGCTCGACGCTCTCGATGTACGCGGCGCCGGGCAGCCACGGTGGCCTGGGCAACTTCATCGCCTTTGACGCCAGCACCGGCAAGATCGTCTGGTCCAAGCCGGAGAAATTCTCGGTCTGGAGCGGGGCGCTGTCCACCGCCGGCGACGTGGTCTTCTACGGCACCCTGGAAGGCCACATCAAGGCGGTCGATCACAACGGCAAGGAGCTGTGGAAGTTCAAGACGCCCTCGGGCATCATCGGCAACGTCCACACCTGGGAATACAAGGGCAAGCAGTACATCGGGGTCCTGTCGGGTATCGGCGGCTGGGCCGGGATCGGCCTTGCGGCCGGGCTCACCAAGGGCACCGAAGGCCTGGGTGCGGTGGGCGGCTACAAGGACCTGGCCAAGTATACCGAGCTGGGTGGCGTGCTGACGGTGTTCGCACTGCCCGACCGCTGAGCCCGCGCCACGCCGTGCCGCGCGGCGGCTTCATCGCTGCCGCGCACTTCGATGAACACCGGACCCGGCGGCCGGCGCAGGATGCCGTCCGCCGTGGCCATGCATTGCCAGGAAACGAGATGAAGACATTCATGAAGCGGGCGCCCCTTGCCTCCCTGTGTACCGCCCTGTGTGCCGCCCTGTGCTGGTCCGTGGGCCTGTTCGCCACAGCGTTCCCCGGCAGCGCGCTGGCCGGCGATACCCCGCCGTACAAGGTTGCCGAAGGCAACAAGGTCGACGCCCAGACCCTGAGCGGCTGGAAGACCTGGCGCGCCATGGCCTGCGAACGTTGCCACGGCGCCGCCCAGGAAGGCATGGTCGGCCCCTCGCTGGTGGACAGCCTGAAGGTCCTGAGCAAGGACCAGTTCAAGACCGCGGTCCTGAAGGGCCGCATCGAAAAGGGCATGCCGAACTTCGACGGCAGCAAGATGGTGACCGAGAACATCGACAGCCTCTATGCCTACCTGAAAGGGCGTTCCGACGGCGCCATCGAACCGGGCCGGCTGCAGGAGATCGGCAAATGAGGCGCAGGCCCTTCCTTGCCACGCGACTTGCGCCACGGGTTGCCACCCGGGTTGCTACGCGGGTTGTCACGCAGCTTGCGCGGGCCGGGCTGGCGGCCAGTCTGCTGGGGTGCCTGGCTGCACCGGCGGCCGCGCAGTCCGCCGCGACCGAGGCGCCCGGCGCGGACAAGGTCTTGCGGGTCTGCCAGGACCCGAACAACCTGCCGCTGTCGAACCGGGCCGGGGAGGGCTTCGAGAACAAGATCGCGGCCCTGTTCGCCCAGCAGCTGGGCTGGAAGCTGGAGCACACCTGGTATCCGCAGCGCATGGGTTTCATTCGCAATACCCTGCGTGCCAAGGAAGAGCATTCCGAGCGCTTCAAGTGCGATCTCGTCACCGGCGTCGCCAAGGGGTTCGAACTGGCCGCCAACACCCATTCCTACTACCGCTCCAGCTATGCCATGGCTTATGTAAAAGACCATGGACTGGACACGGTGCGTACCCTTGACGACCTGCTGGCGCTCGACCCCTCGCAACGCAAGAAACTGCGTTTCGGCGCGTTTGCCGGCTCTCCGGTCACCGAGTGGCTGCTGCAGAATGGTTTGATGGAGCAGGTGAACTGGTACCAGAGCCAGACCGGCGATGCCGAGCAATACCCCGGCGAGATCGTCGAGAAGGACCTGGCCAGCGGCAAGATCGACGTTGCCTTTGCCTGGGGGCCGATCGCCGGCTACTTCGCCAAACGAACGCGCGGCGCGTCCATCGTCGCCATCCCGCTGCAGTCGCGTCCGGGCATGAAATTCGATTTCGAAATCGCCATGGGCGTACGCCATGCCGACAAGGACTTCCGCCAGCTGATCGACCGGCTGATCGACACCAATCAGGGCAAGATCCAGGCCATCCTCGAGCAATACGGCGTGCCCTTGTCGGCACTCCCGCCGCCCCAGTCTTCCTCACCTTGAGGACGCCATGATCTGCATACAGCAACAGCGCGGCGGGGGCGCAGGCCCGCGGCATGGCGTGCACGCCCGGTCGATGCGCTTCGCACTCGGCATGCTCTGTGCACTTGGTGGGCTGGGCGCCGGCCTGGTGCAGGCCCAGCCGGTATCGCCGGCCGAAACCCTGCTGTTCGAGACCGACCACCTGGCGCGCACCAGGGCGCCGGCGGCGCTGGTCTACGACTTTCGCAAGGTCAGCAACATCGAACCGGGCTTTACCGACACGGTCGAGCTCGACCTGACCAGGGAAAACGGGCGGATGCATGCGCGCCTGCGCTTTCTTTCCGGAGCGCGCAAGCGCGAGCTGCCCGACATCGACGATGCCCACGGCAATCCGGTGCTGCTCGGCTTCCTCGAGCACGACATCGCGGAGATGAAACGCCTGACCGGGGGCTCCACTACCTACTTCCGCAAGCGCATTCGCATGGCGCTGGCGAATGCCGGCCAGTTGGGCAAGCAGACGATCAACTTCCAGGGCAAGTCGTATGAGGGACAGGTGGTGCGCATCCAGCCCTACCTGGACGACCCGCTGCATGCGCGCTTCGAAGCCTACGTGCACAAGACCTACACCTTCATCCTGAGCGAGGCCGTACCGGGCGGCGTGTACCAGCTGTCGACCTCGCTGGGTACGAGCGGCAGCGGACGGACCATCAATGCGGCAGCTGGCGTGCAATCGAGCGCGCTGGCGGACGGCAGGGTGGCCAAGCGTCCGGCCGAAGGCACTGCCCGCGCGCAATCCGGTACGGCCGGCCCAGGCACGGCCGGCTCCACCGCACAAGTGCCCGGTGCGGGGGGAGGCAGCATTCCCTCGCTTGAAGAAACACTTACCTTGGTCAAGGTTGCCGATCCGAAGCGCTGAGCCTGGCACGATTGCAGGCCCGGCCCGTCATCACCGGAGGATGCCATGGCGCGCTTGAAAGTTCTCGCATTCGATTACGCCATCGCCGGTGGTCCGGGCGCTCCTGCTGTGCCATGCGCGCTCGCACAGCAGGGGGGCATGCTGCTCCAGGCCCTGCTGGCCGACCTGGGCGCCGTACCCGGGGTCGAACTGCAGACCATGCCGGCTGCCGGCGCCGCCTGGGCGCCCGCCCCATCCTTCGGTGGGAAGTCCTTCGGCGACAGGGACTTCGGCGAGCGTTTCGCCGACTGTGTGCAGGCGGCCGATGCCGTCTGGCCGCTGGCGCTCGAGACCGAAGGCTTGCTGGAGGGAGTGTCGCGCGATGTCCTGCGCGGCAAGCGCGTCCTGCTGGGCAGCGCGCCCGGCGCCGTCCGCGTTGCGGCCAGCAAGCGCGAGATGACGCGTGCGCTGCGCGACGCCGGCGTGCCGGCCGTGCCCACCTACAGTCCGCATGCGAGCCTGCCGGAAGGCCCGGGCGCCTGGGTGGTCAAGCCGGACAATGGCGCCGGCTGCCTCGACACCCGCTTGTTCAGCGACCGCGCCGCGGCCCTGGCCCACGTGCGCGCCAACGCCGGGCAGGACTATGTGCTGCAGCCTTTCGTTCCCGGCGAACTGGGCAGCCTGTCCCTGCTGTGCTGCGACGGCAAGGCCTGGGTCCTGGCGTGCAACCGCGAGCGCGTGGCCGTGCGTAACAACCGCTTCCACTTCCTGGGCAGTACCGTGAACGGCCTGCTGGACGCCGACGGCGCGCTGGCCGGCCTGGCGCAACAGGTTGCGGCGGCCCTGCCTACGCTGTGGGGCTATGTCGGGGTGGACTTCATCCGCAGCGCACAGGGAACCGTGGTGCTGGATGTAAATCCGCGCCTGACGGCCGCCTATGCCGGCCTGCATGCGTCGATTGGCTGCAACCCGGCTGGCCTGGTGATTGCCTTGCTAAAGGGCCCGGCCGCACTGCAGGCTGCGCCGCTTCCGGTCACGCGGCGGCGCGCAGTCTCCGTCGATGTCGACAGCTTCGGCCAAGCCTGAGTGCCGCTTGCCTGGCTTGGTTGGCTTAGTTGGCTTACTTGACTTACTTGATCACGACGCCCCAGGGCAGCTTGCCGACCGGGATGTCGCGCAGCTTGCTGCGGCTGGCGGTGTCGATCACCGACACGTTGTTGCTGCGGCCGTTGGCCACGTAGAGTTTCTTGCCGTCGGGCGTGAGCGCCATGTTCCAGGGCCGCTGGCCGACCGGGATCGTGGCCACCACCTGGTTGCTCGCGGTATCGATGACCGAGACGTTGGCATCGCCGCCATTCGACACATAGACCTGGCCGCCGCCCGGGTGCACGGCAATCCCGTTGGCGCGCAAGCCGGCCTTGATGCGGGCGACGATGGCGTAGGTCTTGGCATCGATGACGAAGACCTCGTTGGCGTTCTCGGTGGCGACATAGGCGCGGCTGCTGTCGGGCAGGAAACCGATACCGCGCGGGCGGGCGCCCACCGCCACCTGGGCCACCTGCTTGCGGCTGGCGAAATCGATGATGTCGACCGCGTCGCCTTCCTCGGCGCTGACGAACAGCAGCCGACCGTTCGGGCTGAACACCGCGTGCTCGGGATTCTTGCCGTGGACCTGGATCGCAAATGCCAGCTTGCGGGTGCGGGTGTCGGTTACCGCGATCTCGTTCTTGCCCTCGATGGCCGCGACCACCCAGCGCCCGTCGGGCGAGATCGACACGCCTTCGGGCGATTCGCCGAGGGCCACCGCGGGGCCGGGCTTGCGCGCATTCAGGTCGAGCACCTGCAGGCTGTTGTTCGGCTGGTCGCTCACGTACAGCCAGCGGCCGTCGGCGCCGATTGCGAGTCCGCGCGGCTTGGTACCGGCCGGCATCTCGCCGACGACCTGGTCGTTGGCGGTGTCGATCACGGAAATCGTGCCGCTGCCTTCGTTCGGCACGTAGGCAAAGGGCGCCGCCAGGGCCGGCGAACCCAGCGTTGCGGCGAGGGTGGCCAGGCATGCCAGGGCGCCTGGCAGGATACGGCGAAGCGACGGCATGGTCATGTGGTCTCCATGGACAGGTTGAAGGAGAGGCAACGCGGCGCGCACCCGCTCAGTGGAACAGCGCCTTGTCGGGATGCTGGATGTTCAGGCGCTGCAGCTTGCGGTACAGGGTGTTGCGGCTGATGTTGAGTTCGCGCGCCACGCCGCTCATGTTCCAGCCGTGCCGGTCCAGCGCCTGCAGCAGCACCTCGCGTTCCGCGCTTTCGAGCGCCGTCAGGGCCTGCCCGGCGCCGCTGGCGGAGACCGGGCAAACGCCTGCTGCCAGGGCGGGAGCCGGCTCCAAGGGGAGCGCAGGAGCGGCGTCGTCGAGGTCGAGCCGGTATTCCGGCGGCAGGTCGCGCAGGCCGAGACTGTCCGACTCGCGCAGCGCGATCATGCTGCGCAGCAGGTGACGCAGCTGGCGCACGTTGCCGGGCCAGCGCAGGCGCTCCAGCGCCGCCAGCAGCGGCTCGTCGAGTTCCACCACGCTGCCTTCGTCGCTTTCCTGGGCGGCCAGGTAGGCAATCAGGGCGCGGCGGTCGGCGCGTTCGCGCAGCGGCGGCAGGCGCAGCGTGACGCCTTGCAGCCGGTAATACAGGTCTTCGCGGAACTCGCCGGCGGCGATTTTCTTCGCCAGGTCGCAGTGGGTGGCGCTGATCAGGCGGATATCGAGCTTGACCGGCGCCTCGCCGCCGAGCGGCACCACCTCGCGCTCCTCGAGTACGCGCAGGAGCCGCGCCTGCAGGGAGAAGGGCATGTCGCCGATCTCGTCGAGGAAGAGGGTGCCGCCGTTTGCCTGCAGCAGCTTGCCGCGCTGGCCATCCTTGCTGGCGCCGGTAAACGCACCGGAACGGTAGCCGAACAGTTCGCTCTCGATCAGCGACTCGGGGATCGAGGCGCAATTGATGGCCACGAAAGGCCGGGATGCCCGTGGCCCGGACAGGTGCATGGCGCGCGCGAACACTTCCTTGCCGGTGCCGGTTTCGCCGAGCAGCACGGTAGCGACATTGCGCTCGGCGATGCGGCGCGCGGTAGCGACATGGCCGGCCATGACCGGGTCGCCGAACTGCACGGTGTCGAGCGCGGTGGGGGCCTGCTGGCCGGCGCCATGGCCCGGCAGGCTGCGCGGCGCGCGCCGCAGGCCGTTCGTGGCGACCGGCTGGTAGACCACGGCGAAGAAGCGCGCGCTGTTGCGCACCTCGAAAATCGGTACCGGGTGGAAGGCGCGCCGCACGCTGCTGTCGACCAGGCCGGGGAAGGTAACGTTGAAGAGTTCGCCGATGTCGCGCCCGGCGATTTCGTCCGGGCCGGAAAAGCCGAGCTGGAACAGGGCGCCGCGGCTGGCGGCCAAGACCTTTCCTTCGGTACTCAGGGCGATCGCGCCTTCGTGCAGGGTGCCGACGAACTCGGGCCGGTTATGAAAGCGCAGGATGTAGTCGTGGCGGAACTGATGCAGGAAGACCCGGTTCTCGATCATCTGCACCGACATGCAGACCAGGGCCAGGGTGTGCTGCTGGGCCAGGCGCGATTCGCCGGACGCGTCGAGCACGCCGACCAGGTCGCCCTCGTGGTCGAAGATCGGGGCGGCGGCGCAGCTCAGGCCGATGTTGCGCGACAGGTAATGCTCGTCGCGGTGCACGGTGATCGGGCGCCGCTCGACCAGGCAGGTGCCCATGCCGTTCGTGCCCTGCACCCGTTCGCTCCAAACCGCGCCCTGGGCCAGGCCGGTCTTCGAGGCGGCATGGGTAAAGGCAGGGTCACCGAAGTAGTTCAGCAGCACGCCTTCGCGGTCGGTCAGCATGATGGCGTAGCCGGAGCCGGCCAGCTGCTGGTAGAGGTTGGCCATTTCGACCTTGGCGACCGCCTGCACATCGGCCAGGCGCGCCTGGCGTTCCTGCAGTTCGCTGGCGGCGACGACTTCGGGCTCGGCGCAGGTGCCCGGGTCGAGCTGGTAATCGTTCAGGCATCGGATCCAGGACCGGGTGATCCGGTTGGCCGTGCCCAAATGGTCGGTACCGATCCGGTCCTGGACGACCGAACGGACGCGCTTGACGTGTTCAACGGCAAACCTCGACATGTTGTCTCCTGGGTCCGTAACTGGCGTCATGCGCCGTTACTTTATTGGACTGTTCTCGACCAACTCAACACAAGCGATACGGCTACAGAATACACCGTGTCAACGCGAATTGTCCCGTCATTTTATGCCCACGCAGAAGGCATTCTTGCCTACCTCGCACAAGCCAGACCGGCGTCAGGAACAGGCAGATCGGCGGGAACATCGACGAGTATCGATGGTCACGCGCAAAAAGCCGGCAATGCAAGCTATCAGGTTTGAGAGGGAAGGCGCGCCAGGGCGCCGTTCGCCGCCAGGTGGGCGCGCTTGCGGCCCGTGCTGGGGCTTGCCCGCGATCTGCGGCACAATACGGGGGAGTGTTGCCAATCGAATAAATGGGAGCCGCATGAATGAACAGGTAGCAAGGCGCGTCGTGCTGGTGCGCGCCATCGAAACGGCCGACGCCGGCCATGCCGTGCTGAGCGAGGACGACCGCAAGTACGCGAGCCGCAGCGCGCGCGAGCTGGCGGCCTGGCAGGCATCCGACAGCAAGAGCGCGGTGACGCAGGAGCATTTCCTGCAACAGCGCTCGGAGCAGATCCTGAAGCGGCTGGCCGAGCGCACGCCGGCCTTTGCCGCCTTCCAGAAGCGCGCCCTCGGCCTGCCCGGTTTCTGGGCAGCCCTGCCGCTGCTGGCCCTGTTTGCCGGCGCGCTGCTCGACCGGATCGCCGACCCGCACCGGGTCGACCTGCTGTCGGCGCCGCTCCTGTTCATCGTCGGCTGGAACCTGCTCGTGTATGTGGCGCTGCTGGTGTGGGCGCTGGTTCCTGGCCGCAAGACCGGTTGGGCCGGCGCGGGCCTGCTGCGCCGCCTGAGCGTGGGCAAAGTGGCTGCGCCGCGCAAGCTGCCGGCGGCGCTGGCTACGGGCCTGGGCAATTTCATGGCCGAGTGGGCCCAATTGAGCGAACCGCTGACGCGGCTGCGCCTGTCGCGCACGGTACATTTGGCGGCGGCGGCGTTCGCGCTTGGCGCCGTCGTCTCGCTGTACGCACGCGGCCTGCTTACCCAATACGCGGCCGGTTGGGAAAGCACCTTCCTCGACGCCACCGAGGTTCATACCCTGCTGTCCTGGCTGTTCACGCCGGCCCTGGCCGTGTTCCCCTTCCTGCAAGGGTTCACGCTGGCCGATATCGAGGCGCTGCAGTTTGGTGTACAGGCCGGCGCCGGCGTGGCCACTGGTGCAGTGCCGGGCCTGGCGGCAGTGCCTGGGGCCTTGTCCGGCACGGCCGGCGCCGTTGCCGGTACTGCCGGCGCCGGTGAGCGCTGGGTACACCTGTATGGCGCCACCATCCTGCTGCTGGTGATCGTGCCGCGCATCGTGTTAGCCAGCATCGCCGCCCTGCGCGCACGGCGCCTGGCGCGGCGCTTCCCGCTCGACCTCGAACACCCTTATTTCCGCAAGCTGGCCGACAGTATCGGCGCCGGCACCCCGGCCGTCCTGCGCGTGCTGCCCTACAGCTTCACGCTCGACGAAGCGCGCGACCGCGGCTTGTGGACCGTGGCCGCGATGGCGCTGGGCGCCCAGGCGCGCGTTTTGCTGCGCCCCACCGTGCCGTATGGCGAGGAGCCGAAGGAGGCGCTGCAGGCGGGCCTGCAAGATGCGCGCTTCGATGAAGCCGGCGTCACAGTCACCGCCGCGCTGTTCAACCTGGCCGCCACGCCGGAAAAGGAAAACCACGGCGCCTTCCTCGATTACCTTGCCCGCAACAGCAAGCGTGGCGTGGCCGTGCTGCTCGACGAATCGGGCATGCTCGAGCGTGCGGGCGGCCAGGGCGGCGCCGAGGCGCGCATCGCCGAACGCATTGCCCTGTGGCGCCAGTTCTGCAGCTTCCACGGCACCGCCGCCACGGTGGTGAACCTCCTGCAACCCGAGCGCCACCCGATCGAACTCGGCGCCGGCCTCGCCCTGCCGGAGCTGCGATGAACGAAGCGCCAGTCAAGATCCAGTTCGCGCTGGTATCGCACACGAATAACGGCAAGACCACGCTGGCCCGCACCATGACCGGCGTGGACGTGGGCGAAGTGCGCGACGCCGCCCACGTGACCACGTTTGCGGAAGCCCATCCCTTGCTGACCAGCCCCGCCGGTGACACCCTGCTGCTGTGGGACACCCCCGGCTTTGGCGATTCGGTGCGCCTGCTCAAGCGCTTGGCCATGGCGGGCAACCCGATTGGCTGGTTCTTGCGTGAAGTATTCGACCGCTACCGCGACCGTCCGTTCTGGCTGAGTCAACAGGCTTTGCGCGCGGCCAAGGATGAGGCGGATATCGTGCTTTACCTCGTCAATTCAGCGGAACCTCCGGGCGACGCCGGCTATCTACCAGCAGAGATGAACATCCTCGAATGGTTGGGCAAGCCGGTGGTCGTGCTGCTCAACGGAATGGGGCCACCCCGCCCGGGCGCACAAGAAAGTGCGGAAGGGCAACAGTGGAAGCAGCACCTGGCACGCTTCCCCGTGGTACGCGAAGTGCTGGCGCTGGACGCGTTTGCACGTTGCTGGGTGCACGAGCATGTGTTCTACGAAGCGGTGGCGCCGCTGGTCGAGCCGGGCAAGCAGGCCGGCTACCTCCGCCTGCGCGCCGCATGGGAGGCCGGCAACCGCCAGCGCTATGCCAGCGCCCTGCGCATGACGGCCGAGCAGGTTGCGAGCGCCGTGCGCGACAGCGAGCCCGTACCCGAGGAAGGGCGCGGCGTGGTGCGCAGCGCGCTCAAGGCCGTCGGCCTGGGCAAGGACGAGCAGCGGCGCCAGGAAGCGGCCATGGCGGCCCTGGTCGAACGCTTGAATGGGGAGATCAACAAGACGACGATGCGCATGCTGGTGCTGCACAAGGTCGATCCGGGCGAGGCGGAAGCGATCAACGCTCGCGTGCGCGAAAACTTTGCCGTACGCGCGCCGGTCGACAAGGCCCAGGCCGGGCTGCTGGGCGCCGTGGTGTCGGGCGCGGCCACCGGGCTGTCGGCCGACCTGATGGCGGGCGGCCTTACGCTCGGCGGCGGCGCCTTGCTCGGGGCGCTCGTCGGTGGACTGACGGCCGCTGGCGCCGCCTGGGGCTTCAACCAGCGCGCCGACCGCAACGAGGCGGCGGTGCAGTTTGCCGACGCCTTCCTGCAGACGCTGCTGGTGGGCGCGGTGCTGCGCTACCTGGCCGTGGCCCACTTTGGCCGGGGGCGCGGCAATTATGTGGCCAGCGAGGCGCCGGCGTTCTGGCAGGCGGAAGTCGAGGAGGCCTTGAAGACGCATGGCGGCGATTTGCCTGCCTTGTGGCGTGCCGTGCGTGCCGCTCCAAGTCTCGAGGCGGCGCTGGAGCATGTGAATCCGGTGGTGACGCAGGTAACCGACGCCACCCTGGCCAAGCTGTATCCCGGCGTTAAGCTCGGCGCGCTGCCGGCTGGGCCCGACACCACTGCCGACAGCGGCGTCGTCAGCGGTGTCGACAGCGGTGTTGTCAGCGGAACTGGTACTGCGCGCTGACGCCCAGCACCCAGTTGCGGCCGGGCGCCGGTTCGTAGAAGCGGCGATTGCTGTCGCCGACGATCACAGAACCAACGTAATCGCGGTCGAACAGGTTGTTCAGGCGTGCAAACTGCTTGAAGCGCCATTCGCCCATTTCCTGGCGCGCCTGCACGCGTGCATTGACGATGCCATAGCCGGGTGCTGGCGTGGCGGCATTGGCGTCGTCCGGGTTCACCTTGCCGGTGGCGATGGTTTCCAGCGCGGCGTTCAGTTTGCCGTCGGCAGCTGTCCAGCCGAGTTCGCCGTACAAACTGGCGCGCGGTACGCCGGGCAGGCGGTTGCCGGCCGGGATAGTCCCGAAGCCGTCTTCGTACACGGCGCGCAGCGCGCTGGCGGCAACGCGCGCGTTCAGGCCGGGGCCGAAGCGCGTGTCGAATGAAAGCTCCACGCCGCGGCGCAGGGTTTCGCCGGCATTCCGGTAACTGGTGCGTCCGCCACTGGAGGCGTCGACGGTCAGTTCGCCATCGGTACGCACCTGGAACAGGGCCAGGTCGAGACGGGTGTCGGCACCTAGCATGGTCTTCAGGCCAGCCTCGAGGTTGGTGCTGCGGCTCGGGCGCAGGTTGAAGTTGAAGCCGTTGCCGCTGCCTGAATAGAACAGCTCGTTCAGGGTCGGCGTTTCGAAGCCGCGCACGGCGCTGGCATACACGTTCAGGTTCGGCGTCAATTTATAGAGAACACCGAGCACCGGGGCGGTGCCGCTGTAGTCGACGCCGCCGCTGTCGTTGCCGTTGCCGAGGAAATCGTCGGTCACGTCCACATCCAGGGAGGTGCGGCGCAGCCCGGCAGTCAGCACCCACTGGCCGCCTTCCCATTCCGTCTGCACATACGGGTCAAGGCTGGACAGGTCGTTCTGTTCGTCGCGGCGCAGGCGTCCACGCACGCCGAACTGGTCGCCCACGTAGTTTTCGTAGCCCTGGCGCGAATCCTTCGAGCTGGCGTATTCCAGGCCCAGCGTGGTGCGCAGGGTACCGCCGGCCAGGCTGCGTACGTCGCGCCAGTTGAGGTCGACGCCATGGAAGTCGCGGTCGAAGTCGACCACGCCGCCGGAGTGGGTGGCCGGCGCCTGGAAGGCGCGCGAGAAGGACTGGTACTGGATGACTTCGCGGTTGCCGCCGTAGACGGTCAGCTGCAGGCGGTCGGCGCCGAAGTTCTGCTGCCACTGCAGGCCGGCCTGCTGGTGGTCGATGCTCTTGCGTGTGTCGTAGCGGTCGGCAAAGGTGCGCTGCGGCGACAGGGTGTCGCTGGTGTCGATCTCGCCGGCACGCGGGTCGCGCTGGAAGGTCGCCCAGGTAATACCAAGCGGATCCTGCGTGTCGCGCTGGTGCAGCGAATTCGCAATGACCGTCAACTTGCCGTCGCGGGAAGTCGGCACGGTCAGCTTGGCATAGCCTTGCTCGCGCTTGGCAGCGCTGTGGGCGCGGTAGCCATCGGTCTCGAAACGCGAGGCGTCGAGCACGTAGCCGATGCCGTTGGCCTGGCCCGCGGCATTCAGGTCGAACTTGTGCATGCCGTCGCTGCCTGCGACCGCGCTGAATTCGATTTCCGGTGGGCCTTTGGCATCGCGCGTAAAGAGCTGCACCACGCCGCCGGAATGGTTACCGTACAGCGCAGAAAAGGGGCCGCGCAATACTTCGATCCGTTCCGCCATGTCGAGGTTGAAGGTAGCGGCCTGGCCCTGGCCATCCGGCATGGTCGCTGGAATCCCGTCGGTAATCAGGCGCACTCCCCGTACGCCAAAGGCCGAGCGGGCGCCGAAGCCGCGCGAAGAGATCTGCAAGTCCTGCGCATAGTTCTGGCGGTTCTGGACCACCACACCAGGAACCGCAACAAGCGCTTCCGACAAATTGACCCGCGGCTGGTTGTCGCGGATGCGCGCGGCATCGACCACATCGATCGCAGCGGGCAGGTCGAAGCTGGCCTGCTCCGCACGGCTGCCGGTCACGACCACGACCTGGGTCGGCGTTTGCGGCTGGGCCGGAACCTGGGCAAAGGCGGACGCAGTGAGGGAAGCCAGCATAGCCGGAACAAGTTTGACGCGGGCAGGGCAGGTAAGCATCGCAGAAGTGGTGTGTTGATGAGCTGGCAATCATAGTATGTCCGGCTGAACAACGTCGCCGCGATTGCCGCACTGCCGCGAAAGGCACTTGTCAGCCACGGCAGGCTTTGTTATAGTTCGGTCCCTCGCGAAAACGACAACGAAATCAAGTAGTTGACGGGTGTAGCGAGAACCGCGGAAAACGCGGCGCAGTAAAAAAGAGAAGTTGACGACGCAAACGAAACACTGCATAATCTCACTTCTCTGCTGCTGACAAACAAAACGATTTGTCGGAACGCAGCAAGCAATACCGAATAAGTTCTTTAACAATTAACAGTCGATAAGTGTGGGCGTTTGATGAAGGTGCCAGCTGACTTGTTCAGCTGATTACTTAAATTATCAAATGTTCGCACAAAAGAAATACGTTATCTCAGCAATGGGATGACGGTCAGTATTTTGAGTGAGCTTACGCTTCCCAATGGGAAGCGTAAGGACTGATTAAAAACAGTCCGACTATGACGTAAAGTCATTACAGAGATTGAACTGAAGAGTTTGATCCTGGCTCAGATTGAACGCTGGCGGCATGCTTTACACATGCAAGTCGAACGGCAGCGCGGGGCAACCTGGCGGCGAGTGGCGAACGGGTGAGTAATATATCGGAACGTACCCAAGAGTGGGGGATAACGTAGCGAAAGTTACGCTAATACCGCATACGATCTAAGGATGAAAGTGGGGGATCGCAAGACCTCATGCTCCTGGAGCGGCCGATATCTGATTAGCTAGTTGGTGAGGTAAAGGCTCACCAAGGCGACGATCAGTAGCTGGTCTGAGAGGACGACCAGCCACACTGGAACTGAGACACGGTCCAGACTCCTACGGGAGGCAGCAGTGGGGAATTTTGGACAATGGGCGCAAGCCTGATCCAGCAATGCCGCGTGAGTGAAGAAGGCCTTCGGGTTGTAAAGCTCTTTTGTCAGGGAAGAAACGGTAGAGGCTAATATCCTTTGCTAATGACGGTACCTGAAGAATAAGCACCGGCTAACTACGTGCCAGCAGCCGCGGTAATACGTAGGGTGCAAGCGTTAATCGGAATTACTGGGCGTAAAGCGTGCGCAGGCGGTTTTGTAAGTCTGTCGTGAAAGCCCCGGGCTCAACCTGGGAATTGCGATGGAGACTGCAAGGCTTGAATCTGGCAGAGGGGGGTAGAATTCCACGTGTAGCAGTGAAATGCGTAGAGATGTGGAGGAACACCGATGGCGAAGGCAGCCCCCTGGGTCAAGATTGACGCTCATGCACGAAAGCGTGGGGAGCAAACAGGATTAGATACCCTGGTAGTCCACGCCCTAAACGATGTCTACTAGTTGTCGGGTTTTAATTAACTTGGTAACGCAGCTAACGCGTGAAGTAGACCGCCTGGGGAGTACGGTCGCAAGATTAAAACTCAAAGGAATTGACGGGGACCCGCACAAGCGGTGGATGATGTGGATTAATTCGATGCAACGCGAAAAACCTTACCTACCCTTGACATGTCAGGAAGTCCGGAGAGATCTGGATGTGCCCGAAAGGGAGCCTGAACACAGGTGCTGCATGGCTGTCGTCAGCTCGTGTCGTGAGATGTTGGGTTAAGTCCCGCAACGAGCGCAACCCTTGTCATTAGTTGCTACGCAAGAGCACTCTAATGAGACTGCCGGTGACAAACCGGAGGAAGGTGGGGATGACGTCAAGTCCTCATGGCCCTTATGGGTAGGGCTTCACACGTCATACAATGGTACATACAGAGGGCCGCCAACCCGCGAGGGGGAGCTAATCCCAGAAAGTGTATCGTAGTCCGGATCGCAGTCTGCAACTCGACTGCGTGAAGTTGGAATCGCTAGTAATCGCGGATCAGCATGTCGCGGTGAATACGTTCCCGGGTCTTGTACACACCGCCCGTCACACCATGGGAGCGGGTTTTACCAGAAGTAGGTAGCTTAACCGTAAGGAGGGCGCTTACCACGGTAGGATTCGTGACTGGGGTGAAGTCGTAACAAGGTAGCCGTATCGGAAGGTGCGGCTGGATCACCTCCTTTCTAGAGTAGCACCGGAGCTAACGCTCATCATCAAGCGTCCGCACTTATCGACTGTTGAACAAGAAGAACACAGTTTCGGGGCTGTAGCTCAGCTGGTTAGAGCACCGTGTTGATAACGCGGGGGTCGTTGGTTCGAGTCCAACCAGCCCTACCAGTCATACCCAATGGGGGATTAGCTCAGCTGGGAGAGCACCTGCTTTGCAAGCAGGGGGTCGTCGGTTCGATCCCGTCATCCTCCACCATTAAAGTTCAAACGTAAGCCTGTGCGGTTTAGGTTTGATCTTTTCGAGATCACTGTTGTTCTGTTCTTTAACAATCTGGAAGAAGTAAAGTTTTTTTAAGCGTGTAAGCGAATCAGAAATGATGAGCGAGCACACTTAGGGTAGTAATCAAGTATCAACAAACATGCAATTAAGCTGTACTCTTGATTTCTATAACGCTCCCTGTTGTCAGCAGGGGCTAACGTTATAGGGACAAGCGAATAAGTGCACATGGTGGATGCCTTGGCGATTACAGGCGATGAAGGACGTAGTAGCTTGCGATAAGCTGCGGGGAGTGAGCAAACACACTTTGATCCGCAGATTTCCGAATGGGGAAACCCGGCCTTTTAGGTCATTGCATGCTGAATACATAGGCATGCAAAGCGAACGCGGCGAACTGAAACATCTAAGTAGCTGCAGGAAAAGAAATCAACCGAGATTCCCAAAGTAGTGGCGAGCGAAATGGGAAGAGCCTGTACGTGATAGTCGGACTGATAGTGGAAGCCTTTGGAAACAGGCGCCATAGCGGGTGATAGCCCCGTACACGAAATCAGACCGGTGGTACTAAGCGTACGACAAGTAGGGCGGGACACGAGAAATCCTGTCTGAACATGGGGGGACCATCCTCCAAGGCTAAATACTCGTAATCGACCGATAGTGAACCAGTACCGTGAGGGAAAGGCGAAAAGAACCCCGGGAGGGGAGTGAAATAGATCCTGAAACCGTGTGCATACAAACAGTCGGAGCGGACTTGTTCCGTGACGGCGTACCTTTTGTATAATGGGTCAGCGACTTACATTCAGTGGCGAGGTTAACCGGATAGGGGAGCCGTAGAGAAATCGAGTCCGAACAGGGCGACAGTCGCTGGGTGTAGACCCGAAACCAAGTGATCTACCCATGGCCAGGATGAAGGTGCGGTAACACGCCCTGGAGGTCCGAACCCACTAATGTTGAAAAATTAGGGGATGAGCTGTGGGTAGGGGTGAAAGGCTAAACAAACTTGGAAATAGCTGGTTCTCTCCGAAAACTATTTAGGTAGTGCCTCAAGTATCACCATCGGGGGTAGAGCACTGTTATGGCTAGGGGGTCATTGCGACTTACCAAACCATTGCAAACTCCGAATACCGATGAGTGCGAGCTTGGGAGACAGACGTCGGGTGCTAACGTCCGGCGTCAAGAGGGAAACAACCCAGACCGCCAGCTAAGGTCCCAAAGATTGGCTAAGTGGAAAACGAAGTGGGAAGGCTAAAACAGTCAGGATGTTGGCTTAGAAGCAGCCACCATTTAAAGAAAGCGTAATAGCTCACTGATCGAGTCGTCCTGCGCGGAAGATGTAACGGGGCTAAGCCAGTCACCGAAGCTGCGGATATGTCTTAGGACATATGGTAGGAGAGCGTTCTGTAAGCCTGCGAAGGTGTCTTGTAAAGGATGCTGGAGGTATCAGAAGTGCGAATGCTGACATGAGTAGCGATAATGCGGGTGAAAAGCCCGCACGCCGTAAGCCCAAGGTTTCCTGTTCAACGTTCATCGGAGCAGGGTGAGTCGGCCCCTAAGGCGAGGCAGAGATGCGTAGCTGATGGGAAGCAGGTTAATATTCCTGCACCGTCGTATGATGCGATGGGGGGACGGATCGCGGAAGGTTGTCCAGCTGTTGGAATAGCTGGTTTCTGGTTCATAGAAGGTACTTAGGCAAATCCGGGTACGTAATTCAAGGGACTGGGACGTGTGGCCATGCGCCACGAAGCAATCGGAAGTGGTTCCAAGAAAAGCCTCTAAGCTTCAGTCATACGAGACCGTACCGCAAACCGACACAGGTGGGCGAGATGAGTATTCTAAGGCGCTTGAGAGAACTCGGGAGAAGGAACTCGGCAAATTGGTACCGTAACTTCGGGAAAAGGTACGCCCCGGTAGCTTGACCACTTTACTGTGGAAGGGTGAAAGGGTTGCAATAAACTGGTGGCTGCGACTGTTTAATAAAAACACAGCACTCTGCAAACACGAAAGTGGACGTATAGGGTGTGACGCCTGCCCGGTGCTGGAAGATTAAATGATGGGGTGCAAGCTCTTGATTGAAGTCCCAGTAAACGGCGGCCGTAACTATAACGGTCCTAAGGTAGCGAAATTCCTTGTCGGGTAAGTTCCGACCTGCACGAATGGCGTAACGATGGCCACACTGTCTCCTCCCGAGACTCAGCGAAGTTGAAATGTTTGTGATGATGCAATCTACCCGCGGCTAGACGGAAAGACCCCATGAACCTTTACTGTAGCTTTGCATTGGACTTTGAACCAATCTGTGTAGGATAGGTGGGAGGCTTTGAAGCGGGGACGCCAGTTCTCGTGGAGCCATCCTTGAAATACCACCCTGGTTTGTTTGAGGTTCTAACCTTGGTCCGTTATCCGGATCGGGGACAGTGCATGGTAGGCAGTTTGACTGGGGCGGTCTCCTCCTAAAGTGTAACGGAGGAGTTCGAAGGTACGCTAGGTACGGTCGGACATCGTGCTAATAGTGCAATGGCATAAGCGTGCTTAACTGCGAGACCGACAAGTCGAGCAGGTACGAAAGTAGGACATAGTGATCCGGTGGTTCTGTATGGAAGGGCCATCGCTCAACGGATAAAAGGTACTCTGGGGATAACAGGCTGATTCCTCCCAAGAGTTCATATCGACGGGGGAGTTTGGCACCTCGATGTCGGCTCATCACATCCTGGGGCTGTAGCCGGTCCCAAGGGTATGGCTGTTCGCCATTTAAAGTGGTACGTGAGCTGGGTTTAAAACGTCGTGAGACAGTTTGGTCCCTATCTGCCGTGGGCGTTGGAAATTTGAAGGGGGCTGCTCCTAGTACGAGAGGACCGGAGTGGACGAACCTCTGGTGTACCGGTTGTCACGCCAGTGGCATTGCCGGGTAGCTAAGTTCGGAAGAGATAACCGCTGAAAGCATCTAAGCGGGAAACTTGCCTTGAGATGAGATTTCCCGGAGCCTTGAGCTCCTTGAAGGGTCGTTCGAGACCAGGACGTTGATAGGCTGGGTGTGGAAGTGCAGTAATGCATTAAGCTAACCAGTACTAATTGCCCGTACGGCTTGTCCCTATAACCTTAGCAGGTATAGAAAATCGAGATTACAGTGCTGTTTGTTGACACGACAGTTACTACCGAACTTTACTTCCTCCAGATTCTGAGCCGCGTTCACCACGAACGAAGCTCGTACAAGTCATGCCTGATGACCATAGCAAGTCGGTCCCACCCCTTCCCATCCCGAACAGGACCGTGAAACGACTTTGCGCCGATGATAGTGCTGCAACCAGTGTGAAAGTAGGTTATCGTCAGGCTAGTTATATGCGAAAGCCCGTTAGCGAAAGCTAGCGGGCTTTTTGCTTTGGTGCGTCCATTTTGCGTACGTGATTGTTTGCAGACAGCGCCGATGATCGTTCGATGAGACAGCGTGGGCACAGGTGCCCACCCTACAAAACCTTGCGGGAGCGTTTCAAACGGCGCCGATATGCGAACGGTGACGTGGTGGGTTCGAGAACCCACCCTACCAAAGTTTGCTGGCCGTACAATACGCACATGCGCATCCTGATCGTCGAAGACCACCCCGATATCCTGGCCAACCTGTATGGTTTCCTGGAGCCGAAAGGCCATGTTCTCGATTCGGCGCGCAACGGCTATGCGGGACTCGCGCTGGTCTCGGAACACACCTACGACGTGATCGTCCTCGATATCGGTCTGCCCGGCCTGAACGGCATCGAGCTATGCCAGAAGCTGCGCGAAGAACTGAACATCACGACGCCGGTCCTGATGCTCACCGCGCGCGATAGCCTGAGCGACAAGGTAGCCGGCTTCGACAGCGGCGCCGACGATTACCTGATCAAACCCTTCTCGCTGGTCGAACTCGACGTGCGCCTGAAAGCCCTGGTGCGCCGCGCGGAGGGCCAGCATGCGGTCAGCCACACGCTGCGTTTCGGCGACCTGGTATTCGATCCCGACACCATGGAAGCGAGCCGCGAAGGCCAGCCCGTGGTGCTCACCAAAACCGGCTACATCCTGCTGCGCACCCTGATGAGCGCCGCGCCGCGCATCGTGCCGCGCGAAACGCTCGAGCAGGCGGTGTGGGGCGAGGACCGTCCCGACAGCGACGCCCTGCGCACCCACATCCACGCGCTGCGGCAGGCGATCGACAAACCCTACGCGCACGCGATGCTGCGCACGGTGGCCGGCGTCGGCTTCCGACTGGTGCTGCCCGATGCGCGCGGCTGAGTCGCTGCGCCGGCGCATCGTCGTCGCCTTTGTTTCCTTCAGTATCATCCTGTCGCTGTTCATCGCGGCGATCGCGGCGCTGGCGATCGAAGGCATCGAGGTGCACCTGGTCGACAATCGCCTGGCCGAAGCGGCGCGCTGGGCTTCGCCACGCCAGACCGCAGGCCTGCCGACCGACATGCCTGCCGGCCTACGCTTCCACCGTGGCGGCGACATTCCGCAATCGCTGCGCGGCCTGCCGGAGGGCGTGTCCGAAGTCGACGTCGACGGCGTCGGCTTGCACGTGCTGACCGGGACCGATGCCAGTGGCCCGTATATCGTGGTCGACCACGAAAGCGACTACGAAAAGGTGGAGCTGGTCGTGTACTCGATGTTCGCGGCGGTCCTGCTCGGCATCATGCTGTTCGCCGCCGTGCTGGGCCGCTTCCTGGCGCGCCGCATCGTCAATCCGATCACCGAACTTGCCACAGCGGTCGCCAAGGGCAGCAATACCTTGCCGCTGACCGGCCGCGGCGACGAGCTCGGCATCCTGGCGCGCGCGCTCGAAGCCCACACCACCGAGCTGCGCGCCTTCCTCGACCGCGAACGCTTCTTCACGGGCGACGTCAGCCATGAGCTGCGCAGCCCGCTCACCGTGATCATGGGCGCCGCCGAGATCCTCATGACCCAGGCCGACAGCGACGCCATCCGCGCACCGGCCGAGCGCATCTACCGCGCCGCGCACGAAGCCGCCGAGTGCGTGACCGTGCTGCTCCTGCTGGCGCGCGCCCCCGAGCTGGGCCGCCTGCCGCCGGTACAGGTCGATGCCATCGCCGCGCGCGAAGCCGAACGTTATCGTCCCCTGGTCGCCAACCGTCCGATCGCGCTGCGCTACCAGGACGGGCCGGCCTTTTCCATCCAGGCGCCGGCGGAACTGTGCGCCGCCGCCATCGGCAATCTGGTGCGCAACGCCTGCCAGTACACCGAGCGCGGCGAGGTGCTGGTGCAAATCCAGCAGGGGCAGGTCGTTGTCGAGGACACCGGCCCCGGCCTGCCGGACGCGGTACGCGAGACCCTGCGCCAGCCGGGCGGCACGCCGGCAGCGGTGCCCTCGAAAGGTTCGGCCGGCACCGGCCTCGGCCTGTCGCTGGTGCGCCGCATCTGCGAATACCTCGGCGCCACGTTGACGTATGAAGACCGCGCAGGCGGCGGCAGCCGCTTCACCATCGGCTTCCCCAGCGATTTCACACGTTCTTAACGTTCTGCTGACCAGCGCCTGACGCGCTGTTTTCTATCCTTGATGCAAGCGTGGCCGATCCCGGCCGCCATGTATGCACGGATGTCAGTTTGGACAAGCTTCTTGCAAAGCGCATCAGCGCGCCATTTCTCACGCTCGCGGTCGCGATCTTCCTTGCCACCGCCGGCAACATCAAGTTCTGGACCACCTTCACCGAGGCTGCCGGCGGGCTGACGCTGGCGCACCTGCCGCTGCTGGCCGGCGCCATGCTCATCATCGTGTTGTTCTTCAACGCCTGCCTGACGCTGGCTAGCTTCCGTTTCGTCGCCAAGCCGGTCTTCATCCTGCTGCTGGTGACGGCCTCGACGGCCAGCTATTTCATTGCCGCGTACGGCATCGTGATCGACCGCGCCATGATCCAGAACGTATTCGAGACCGACGTGCGCGAAGCGACCGAACTGGTCAGCTGGCACATGCTGCTGACGGTCGGCCTGCTCGGGCTGGTGCCGGCGGCCTGGATCGCGCGTGCCCAGGTCGCGTATCCGCAAGGACGGCGCGGCCTGCTGCAGCGCGCGGGGATTGCCGGCGGCTCGCTGCTACTGGCGGTGCTGCTGCTGGTGTTGCTCTTCAAAAGCCTGGCGCCGGCGGTGCGCGAGCACCGCGAACTGCGCTTCCTGCTCACGCCGACGAATACCATCCAGGCGATGAACGGCTATTTGCGCGGCAAGTGGAGCACGCCGGTGGTGGTGGCACCGCTGGGGCGCGATGCGATGAAGGGCAAGGCCTGGGCCGGACAGACGCGCAAGACCGTCACCGTGATCGTGGTCGGCGAAACCGCGCGCGCGATGAACTTTTCGCTGAACGGCTACAAGCGCGAGACCAATCCGCTGCTGGCCCGCCAGCCTGGCCTGATCAATTTCTCGAACGTGAGTTCGTGCGGGACGGCGACGGCAGTTTCGGTGCCCTGCGTCTTTTCCGCCTTTGGCCGCGACGAGTATTCCGAATCGAAGGCCGCCAGCCAGGAAGGCTTGCTCGACGTCTTGCAGCACGCCGGCTTGAAAGTCGTGTGGCGCGACAATAACTCCGGCTGCAAGGGCGTATGCGCGCGCGTGGGCTACGAGGATCTGT
Source organism: Massilia sp. BAP21 (assembly GCF_057801335.1). Lineage (NCBI taxonomy): Bacteria > Pseudomonadati > Pseudomonadota > Betaproteobacteria > Burkholderiales > Oxalobacteraceae > Massilia > Massilia sp. BAP21. Next base: position 1,617,049 of record NZ_CM173596.1, on the reverse strand, counting down.
CGCGCCCCGTCGCCGGCGACCCCTATTGCGAAGACGAGGAGTGCCACGATGAACGCTTGCTGGCGGGCTTGCCCGAACTGATCCGCAACAGCGACAAGGACCTGGTGATCGTGCTGCATCAGAAGGGCAGCCATGGCCCGGCATACGCGAAGCGCTACCCCCAGGGTTTCGGGAAGTTCAGCCCTGTGTGCGACAGCAACGAGTTCGAGAAGTGTTCCTCCTCCTCGATTGCCAACGCCTACGACAACACGATTCTGTATACCGATTACTTCCTCAGCAAGACCATCGACTTGCTGCGCCAGACGGCTGCGCAAGAAGGCATGGACACGGCGATGCTGTATTTTTCCGACCACGGCGAATCGCTGGGCGAAAACAACCTGTATCTGCACGGCGCGCCCTACCTGTTCGCGCCCGCCGAGCAGACCCGGGTACCGATGATGTTGTGGATGTCGGACGGTTTCAGCGAACGCTTCGGCATCGACCGCACCTGCCTGATGGCGCGCCGCGGTGAGCCGCTGTCGCACGACAACGTGTTCCACTCGGTGCTGGGCCTGCTCGACGTGAATACGGCTGTGCTCAATCCCAAGCTCGATTTGCTCCACGGCTGCGCGCGGGGTATCTGATGCAGCGCACGCGACACCAGGCCGCGCCGGCACTGATCGGCGCGCGCAGCGCATGGCGGATCGCCGCCGTCCTGCTCGCCGGCGCCGCTTTCATCCTCTGGCTGGGCCGCTGCACCGACATCGACCTGATGCTGGCCGACGATTTCTACGATGCCGGCCTGCACGACTTTCCCTGGCGCCACGCCTGGCTGACCGAGACCTTCAGCCACGGCATCCTCAAGATGATGCTGACGCTGGCGGCGATCGGCTGCATCCTGCTGGCCTTGCACGATGTGGCGCGCCCGCAGCCCGGCCGCAGCCCCTTGCAGCGCTTGCGCCTGCGCGTGATGGGCCTGTCGGCGCTGCTGGTGCCGCTGGTGACCAGTTCGCTCAAGCAGGCCAGCGTCGCCCACTGTCCCTGGGACCTGGCGCGCTATGGCGGCAGCGAGCCTTACCTGCGCCTGTTCGATGCATTGCCGTTCGGTGTGCAGCCGGGGCATTGCCTGCCTGCCGGGCATGCATCGAGTGCGCTGTGGCTGGTGTCACTCTGCGTGCTGTGGCTGCCCGAGCGGCCGCGCACCGCGTTGCGTGCCCTCCTGGCTGCGCTCGCTGTTGGCGGCGCCGTCGGTTGGTTGCAGCAGCTGCGTGGCGCGCACTTCCTGACGCATACTTTGTGGTCGGTCTGGATCGCCTGCGCAGTGCTATTCACGCTGCTGCTGTGCCTGCAATGGCTGCCGGCGTACAGGCGCAGCCGGGTGCTGCGCCTGTCGTCATAGTTTTTCCAGCTTCGGGCCGCGCAAGCCCACCAGCAATGCCTTGCCGTTCGCATCGACCCGGAACTCGCCATAACGCGCCGCCGCCCAGCGTTCGGCTTCGCCCTCCTTGAAGTACCAGGCGTCGGTCACGATCAGGGGCCGGCTGCGCTTGCTGATCGCTTCGATCAGCATCTCTTGCGGGCCGAGGGGCCGGCCGTCGTGCTCGCCCAGCAAGGTCACCACGCCGTTCGGGCCGCCGCGCCACCAGCTTCGTCCTGGCCGTGTCGACCATGGCGAAGTCGGGAGGGAAGGCGTAGTTCAGCGTCATGTAGTCGCCTTGCATCAGCGAGCGCGGGTCGACCGGCGCCAGCTCGACGAAGACGACCTGGCCGGTGCTGATCAACGCCTCCTTTTCCCAGATGGCGGCGTTGGCGACGACCAGCGCCAGTATCCCGGCGCCGGCGAGCAGGCCGCGTTTCCAGCGTGGATTGGTATCCGGGGCGGCCGGGGCCGGCTGGAGCTCGGGCAAGGCTTCCGGTGTCGATGGCAGCAGGGCGCCCGGCATCGCGAAGCGCACGATGGCGCCCAGGGCCAGGCCGCAGCCGAGCAGGAGCACGGCCTTGTGCGCAAGCGGCCAGTACAGGTAGTAATACAGCGCGCCGACCATCCACAACGCCGACGCTCCGGCAAGCAAGGCCAGGTTGCGGCGGCCGGTGGTCACGCAGATTGCCAGCATAAGCAGCACGGGTCCCATCGATGGCGCCAGCCAGCACAGGACCACGGCCGTGCCGCCTAGCGCCGCGAACCAGGCGCTGCGCAGCGCGGGCCAGCGCTGCATCATCCATCCGGCCGCGCCCAGTGCGCAGGCAAGGGACAGGACGCCATCGAACCTGTCCGGCAGCGCCCCGCCATAGCCGCCGTCGAGTCCGGCCGGCAGGCTGGCGCTGAGCAGGAAAGTGGGGCCGGAACAATAGGCCAGGGCCAGCAGGGTCATGCCGCCGATGCCGGTCAGGATGGTTTCCAGGGTGGCGGCCGTGCCGGCGCGCAGCGGCGTGCGTTCCAGCTGCGACAGCAGGCCCTGGCCGAGCACCCACACGGCCGCCAGGCAGGTCCAGGCTTGCCTGTAGGGCAGGTCGAGCAGGCCGCGGCCAATGTGGGGGACGCCCGACATCGCCAGCGCCGCCAGGGTGGCCCCCGCCGCGCCGAGCAGGACACGCAGCCAGACCTGGTGCAGCAGGAAGGCCAGGCCGAACACCAGGCTTGCCGTGATGGCCATGGCAAGGCCCATGTTGTTTTTGGCGAAGTCCATGTTGCCGAGCCCGACAACAAATAGCCCGGTCCCGAAGATCAGGCAGGGGATGGCCAGCTGTTCCAGGAACAGGGGGATGTCGCGCTGGCGCAGCAGGGCCACGGCCGCACCCAGGAAAATAACGCCGAGCACAAGGGCGGTGCCATACACATTGGCGCCCGTCAGGAACAGCAGTCCGACCACCGCCCCGAGGGGAATCGCGGCAAACCAGGCTGCAATGGCCATCATGACGATCACTGGCCATGGCCGGTGCTGGCTTTCCAGCTCGGCATGGGCGGCGGCAAGCAAGCCCTGGTCGACCGCTTCACGCAACACCTTGTCGAGATGCTTGCTCATGGTTTGCCTCCGCTGCCGTATTCGCGCATCAGCGCAAGAATGCCCCGTACTGCCAGGGCCATCAGTCCGACCGTGGTGAAGCCAGCCACCAGCAGCATGCCGATTTCACCGCCATGGCCCAGGCCGATGACACGTACCATGCCGGCGATGAACAGGATGATCAGGCCGAGCGCAATCACGCTGAGCGCGGTCACGTCGAAAAGCCTGCGCCGGGTCAGGAGGGCTGCCGCAACGACAAGCAGGACCAGGCTCAGCAGATAGTACAGCGCGGTCCCGCTGCTCGAGGCGAACAAGGCCAGCATGCCGGCGCTGCCCAGCGAGGTGGTTGCGAACAGCACGGCAAGGTTGAACGCCACCCTGCCGGCGCCGCTAAAGCGGGCAAGCGGCTGGCTCATGAGCACGGCGAGCGCGCTTGCCAGCAGCGCCACCAGCATGTGGGCGCCAAGGTTGGGGCCGGCGAAGCGCCACCATCCCGACTGCGCGGCGTCCCAGGCGGTAAGCCCGGTCATGGCGACGATCACCCAGGCGCTCCAGACGATGTCTGTGCGGGCGCCCAGCGCCAGCGGCAGCGCCAGGACGGCCCAGACCGCGAACAGTTGCCATGGATCGGCGCCGGTCTGGTAGGTCTGGCCAAAGTAAGCGAACAGCGCGCCAATGACGAGCAGCCCGAGCAGCGCCAGCGAGGTGCGCAGGCGCGGCAGGAAGGCGGCACCCAGGCAAGCCGCTCCCACGCACAACTGGAGCAGGATAAATATCTCACGCCGCCCCAGCGCATCGAGGTTGGCGGCGACCAGGAAGATCAGGCCCAGGCCGGCAAGCAGCGCGGCCAGCATGCCGACAGCGCGGCGCAGCAGGGTGTCCAGCTCCGGCGATGGCTGGCCGAGACGGGCAATGCGCCACAGCGCGCCGAGCGTCGCCGCGTCGAGCCGGTGCCGGTGGGTGAGTTCGAGAATGGCGAGACGGGTGCTTATCATGCGAAAGTTCTCCTTGGAACATGGCAAAGGCCGCCCGCTATTCTAGGCAAACCCGGCTGGCATGCGTTGCGTAAAAGCTAACGGAAGGCAGCTTAGCAGGAGACTGTTAGTTGCTCAAAATCATCTCTGATCATAGAGCGCCGCGAGATGATAGCCACTTTCTATCATGAGGAGAGCACTATGCAGACTGGTAGCGACGCGGCAGGCCTGGGCAGCAAATTGATGGCGCCCATGAACGACATTCTCGACAAGCACAGGAGCAGCGTACTGCCCCTGCTGGGTGGCGGCGAAGCGGCGGCGCGCGCCGCGCTGGCCAACGACGAAGCGGTGCGCAAGGTGGCGACCTTTTGCTATCCCTTGCTGCCGGGCTTGCTGCGGCTGGCCGTCAAGGAACCGATGTTCGTCAACTTTGTGATGAGTAACCGCGAACGCGTGTTTGCGACCCTGGTCAGCAGGGCCGCCTGAACCTTGGCGCTCAGGCCTGCTGGGCCACCGGCTCGGCCTGAGTCGCCTTTTCCCGTCCGCGGCTGATGCTGTCGCCGTCCTCGCGGCGCAGGCGCCAGAAGATAATCGCCGATACCACCGTCAACCCCGCCAGGAAATCGAAGGCGTGGTGCAGGGCGCCGGTCACCAGCACGTGGTTGGTCTGCGGTACCCGTCCCAGGAACCAGGCCGTCACCAGCGAGCCCGCCGCCAGGCCAAAGCTCATCGACAATTGCTGGAACGAGCTGGCAATCGTGCTCGCCATGCTCGAATCCCTGGTCTCGATGTCGGCATAGGCCAGCGTGTTCATGCTGGAAAACTGCAGCGAATTGAAGAAGCCCTGCATCAGGCTGATGCAGACGATGGCCGCCAGCGGCGTGCTCGGTCCGACCTGCCCGAACAGCGCGATCGTGATGCCGATGCACAGGGTATTGGCCACCAGCACCTGGCGGTAGCCGAAGCGCGCCAGCACCTTGGGCGCGATCAGCTTCATGCCCATCGCCGCCGCCGCCGAGGGCATCATCAGCAAGCCCGACTGCCAGGCCGGCAGGCCCAGGCCCAGCTGGTACAGCAGCGGCAGCAGGAAGGGCAGGCCACCGACACCGAGGCGGGTGACAAAACCACCGACCACGGAAATGCGGAAGGTGCGCACTTTTAATAAAGTCAGGCGCAGCAGCGGGAACTTGATGCGGCTTGCGTGCAGCGCATACGTGCCGAGCAGGCCGATCGACACCGCCAGCAGCAGGCCCATGGTGGGGCCGCTGAGCGTGTGTTCGCCAAAGATTTCCAGCAGCCAGGACAAAATCGCGGTGCCGGTGCTGAACAGGATCAGGCCCAGCACGTCGAGCGGGCGGCGCTCGTCGCCGTGGTAGTCGGGCATGTGGCGCCAGACCAGGTACATGGCGATCAGGCCGAAGGGCAGGTTGATGAAGAAGATCGCTCGCCAGGAGGTCCAGTGCACGATCAGGCCGCCGACGGTCGGGCCCAGCAGCGGGCCGATGAGGGCGGGGATGATGACGAAGTTCATCGCCCCGAGCAGTTCGGATTTCGGGAAGGTGCGCACGATGGCCAGCCGCCCGACCGGCATCATCATGGCGCCGCCCAGGCCCTGCAGCAGGCGGGCGGCGGTCATCATCTCGGCGCTCACCGACAGGCCGCACAGGACCGAAGCGCAAGTGAAGATGCCGATCGCGGTGAGGAAGACGCGGCGGGTGCCGAAGCGGTCGGCCATCCAGCCGCTGACGGGAATGCCGACGGCCAGGCCGAGGATGTAGCTGGTGACGACCGATTTCAGGCTCAGCGGGGTGACCCCGAGGCTGGCCGCGATGCTGGGAATGGCGGTGTTGACGACCGTGGCGTCGAGCTGCTCCATGAATAGGGCAGTGGCGACCAGCCATGGCAGGTAAGTCTTGACAGCGGAACTATCCAATCGGCCCTCATCCAATCCCGCGCACGCGGGCTGCGGCGCCTGATCGAATTGTTACATAAATCAGCAAACGCCGATTTCAACCGGACGTTTGCTGATGGGTAGGAACTCAGAACTGGTAGCGCGCCTGGACAATCACGAAGTTGACGCCGCTGTTCGGCTTCTTGATACTGCCGTTCGAGTAGTGCTGGAACTTCAGGCCCAGGTCCCACTTATTCGTGGTGACATAGCCGATACCGAGGTGGTCGCCGAACTGGAAGGCGGTCGACAGGCGGTTGTCGCTGTTGTTATACAGTTCCGACATCAGGTTGGCGCCGATGCCGCCTTCGACGTACAGGCCGAGCTTGTCGTCGCGCTGGTAGCGGAATACCGGGGTGATGCCAATCACGCCGATGTTCTGGTGCTGGCCATCGACATTGCGGTAGGCCGAACCGCGCCAGTAGGCGGCCGACAGATCCCAGTAGCCGCCCAGGTGGCGGCCGTTCGAGGAGAACCACTGCTTGTCCCAGTTCGACTGGACGGCCACGCGGCCCATGCGTACTTTCGATCCGGTGCCGAATTCGAACGTGGCCGAGTCGACCCAGCCATTGTCGGCGGCAAAGGCCTGGCCAGCCGTCATCAGGACAGCGGCAGCAAGGAGGCTGCCAATTTTTTTATTAGAGAACATAATTGCTTTCATGAATAGTCGCCAATCCATGTTGGCGATCGCCGAATATTTTACTGGTGTAAATGAAAACGCGTAGCGCACGACCCAAAACGACAAAAGGAGGCGTATGAGTGACCCTGCCAGCTACCCTGCCGTGGCATTCCTGGGCATCGGCCTGATGGGCCAGCCGATGGCGGCGCGCCTGGCCGATGCCGGGTTTCCCCTGCACGCCTGGAACCGTAGCACAGCCAAGGCGCGCACGCTTGCCACGCATGGGGCACGCGTATGCGAATCGGTTGAAGAAGCGGTGCGGGGCGTCGCAATCGTGGTTTCGATGCTGGAAGCCGGGCCGGCCGTGGGCACGACGATGGACGTGGCGCTGCCGGCAATGGCGCCGGGAACCCTGTGGATCGACATGAGTTCAACCCGGCACGACGAGGCCCTGGCCTTTCATGCGCGCCTTGGCGGACAGGGCATGCGCTTTCTCGATGCGCCGGTGTCGGGCGGGGTGCCGGGCGCGCAGGAGGGCAAGCTGGCGATCATGGCCGGCGGCAGTCTGCATGACTTCGAGGAGGCGCTGCCGCTGTTCGAGGTACTCGGCAGCGCGCGGCTGGTGGGGCCGGCGGGCAGCGGGCAGGTCGCCAAGCTGTGCAATCAACTGATCGTTGGCGCGACCCTGAACGTGGTGGCCGAGGCATTGTTGCTGGCGCAGGCGGCCGGGGCCGACCCGGCGACGGTGCGCGAGGCGATCCGTGGCGGGTTTGCGGGCAGCCGGATTCTCGAATTGCATGGGCAGCGCATGCTCGACCGGAATTTCGTGCCGGGCGGGCAGGTGAAGAGCCAGTTGAAGGATTTGCGCAATGTGCTGGCGGCGGCCGGGCAGGCGGGGGTGAGCTTGCCGATGGCCGCGGCGGCGACGCGCAGTTACGAAGCGATCGAGACGGAGCTGGGTGGGGCCGATCACGCGGCGGCCTTGCTGGCGCTGGAGCGGGTCAATCCGGGGGTGAGGTTGGGGTTGGCCGAGGATCAGTTGCCGGATATGTGACCGAGTGTGGCGTTGAGGTGAGTATGAGTACGACAGCGTGGACACAGGTGTCCACCCTACGAAAAGCGGCGTTGTAGGGTGGCCATTCGTAGTGCTGGCATTTAGCCAGCCCTACTGTCCACGCTGTCTCACCGGTTGAACTGCCGGTGGGTTCGAGAACCCACCCTATGCAGCGCATCGGTAGAGTGGGTACTCGTACCATCGGATCTCACCGCTTGAACCCTGGCGCCGTCACGCTACCGGCAAACTCATCTCCACCAGCCGCGCCCAATAACTCGCCCCGATCGGCAGCAAGTCATCGTTGAAGTCATAGCTGCCATTGTGCAGCTGGCAAGGCCCCAGCCCATGCCCACCCGCGCGGTGCTCGCCGTCGCCGTTGCCGATGAACACATAACACCCTGGCTTGGCCTGCAGCATGAAGGCGAAATCCTCCGCGCCCATGGTCGGTTCGACCGCCGTGTTCACGGCCGCCGGCCCCACCACCGCGCGCATCGCCTCGACCGCGAATGCGGTCTTTTCCGGGTCGTTGATCAGCGGCGGATAGTTGCGCTTGAAGCCGAAGTCGACGGTGGCATTGAAGCCTGCCGCCACGCCCCTCGCCATCGCCTCCATACGTTCCTGGATGAGGTCCAGCACGGCGGTCGAGAAGGTGCGCACGGTGCCGATCAGCACCGCTTCGTCGGGAATCACATTCGTGGCGCTGCCCGCGTGAATCTGCGTGATCGACAGCACCGCCGTTTCCAGCGGATTCTTTTCGCGCGAAATGATGGTTTGCCAGGCTTGCGCGATCTGCACTGCCACCATCACCGGGTCGATGCCGCGGTGCGGTTGCGCGGCGTGCGCGCCCTTGCCTTTGACGGTCACGCGGAACTCGTTACTGGATGCCATCATCGGCCCCGGGATCACACCGAAGCTGCCTGCCGGCAGGCCTGGCCAGTTGTGCATGCCGTACACGGCGTCCATCGGGAACTGGTCGAACAGACCATCCTCGATCATCTTGCGCGCGCCGGCGCCGCCTTCTTCGGCGGGTTGGAAAATCAGGTACACCGTGCCGTCGAAGTTGCGGTGACGCGACAAATAGTGGGCTGCGCCCAGCAACATCGCGGTATGACCGTCGTGACCGCATGCATGCATCTTGCCGGGGTGGCGCGACGCATGGTCAAATGTGTTGAGTTCCTGCATGGGCAGCGCGTCCATGTCGGCGCGCAGGCCGATTGCGCGCGGCGAGTTGCCATTCTTGATGATGCCGACCACGCCGGTGACGCCCAGCCCGCGCACGACGGGAATGCCCCATTCGGTCAGGCGCGCAGCCACCACGTCGGCGGTGCGTTGTTCTTCGTAGCAGAGTTCCGGATGGGCGTGGATGTCGCGCCGGATCTGTTCCAGTTCGGTCTGGAAAGCGAGGATAGGTTCTACCAGTCTCATCTTGTTCTCCCTAGCAGCATGGTGTTCAACTAAGCCTATTCAAAACCATTGTAGCCCTTGTCACCAGATGAAATCCAGCCCGGCAGGAAAAGCCGGACCGGTCCGCAACGAAGCCAGCCGGAATCGGATAAAGTATTGGTTTCTCGACGTTTTTTTCCTGGAACTGATTCAGTATGAGCATCACCCAAGTCCGCGCCGCCTGCCCCCACGACTGCCCCGATACCTGCGCCATCCTCGTCACCGTCGAGGACGGCGTGGCCACTGCGGTGCGTGGCGACCCGGAACATCCGACCACCGCCGGCGTACTCTGCACCAAGGTCTCGCGCTACGTCGAGCGCACCTATTCGCCGGACCGCGTGCTGCATCCGATGCGCCGCGTCGGCAAGAAGGGTGAAGGCAAATTCGAACAGATTACGTGGGAGCGAGCGATCCACGAGATCGCGGAGCGCCTGGGCGAAATCGCTTCTCGCGACCCGCAAGCCATCCTCCCGTACAGCTATTGCGGCACCATGGGCCTGGTGCAGGGCGAGTCAATGTCGCTGCGTTTCTTCAACCAGCTTGGCGCCTCGCTGCTCGACCGCACCATCTGCGCCACCGCGGGCTTTACCGGCTACAAGTACACCATCGGCGCCTCGATCGGCACCGACATGGAGCAGTTCCAGGATGCGAAGCTGATCCTGATCTGGGGCGGCAATCCGATCGCCTCGAACCTGCACTTCTGGATGCGCGCCCAGGAAGCCAAGCGCCGCGGCGCCAGGCTGATCGCCATCGATCCCTACCGCTCGTTGACGGCCGAGAAGTGCCACCAGCACATTGCCTTGCTGCCGGGTACGGACTCGGCGCTGGCGCTGGGCATGATGCACGTGCTCATCAAGGAAGACCTGCTCGACCACGACTACATCGCCAGCTACACCCTCGGCTTCGACCAGCTGAAGGAACGCGCCGCCGAGTGGACGCCGGAACGCACCGCCGACACCTGCGGCATCAGCGCCCAGGAAGTGATCGACCTGGCACGCCTGTACGGCGAAACCGCGAAGCGCGGCGAGCCGGTGGCGATCCGCTGCAACTACGGCGTGCAGCGCGCAAAGGGCGGCGGCATGGCCGTGCGCAACATGAGCTGCCTGCCGGCGCTGGTCGGCGCCTGGCGCCATGCGGCCGGCGGCATCCAGCTGTCGACCTCGGGCTCGTTCCCGGCGAACCGCGCCGTGCTGCAGCGCCCGGACCTGCTGGCCGGCCGCAAGACCCGCACCATCAACATGACCACCATCGGCGACGATTTGCTGAAGGAGGCCTCGCCGGAATTCGGCCCGAAAGTCGAGGCCGTGATCGTCTACAACGCCAATCCGCTGGCGATCGCCCCGGATTCGGCCAAGGTGCAGGCCGGCTTCGAGCGCGAAGACCTTTTTACCGTGGTGATGGAACAGTTCCGCACCGACAGTGCCGACTACGCCGACATCCTGCTGCCGGCCACCACCCAGCTGGAGCACGTCGATGCGCACCTGGCCTATGGCCACCTGTACATGCTGGCGAATAACGCCGCGATTGCGCCGCTGGGCGAAGCCAAGCCGAACACCGAGATTTTCCGCCTGCTGGCCGCGCGCATGGGCTTCGACGATCCCTGCTTCCAGGAGAGTGACGAGGAACTCGCGGCCCAGGCTTTCGACAAGAACCACGTCCGCGCGATCCACTTCGACTGGGAATCGCTGAAGCAGAAGGGCTGGCAAAAACTGAACATGCCGGACGCGCCGTTTGCCGAGGGCGGTTTCCCGACCCCGTCGGGCAAGTGCGAGTTTTATTCGAGCACGATGGAGCGCGATGGTCTCGACCCGCTGCCGGCGTATATCGCGCCGTATGAGTCGGTGGCGTCGAACCCGCAATTGGCAAAGAAATATCCGCTGGCGATGATTTCTCCGCCAGCCAGGAACTTCCTGAACTCAACGTTTGTCAATGTACAGAGCCTGCGTGCAACTGAGGGCGAGCCGCACCTCGACATGCACCCGAACGACGCCGCCCCGCGCGGCATCGCCCACGGTGACATGGCACGTATTTTCAACGACCGCGGCTCTTTCGTTGCCAAGGCGCGCGTGACCGAGAAAGCGCGACCGGGCCTCGTGGTGGGCTTGTCGATCTGGTGGAAGAAACTCGCCAGCGACGGCAAGAACGCCAATGAAGTCACCAGCCAGCGCCTGACCGACATGGGCAGGGCGCCCACTTTCTACGACACCCTGGTGCAGGTCGAAAAGGCCGCGCCCCGACCCGGACATGAAGAAATTACTTCTTAGACTACCCCGACTCTTCCGGCCTGCGCTCATTGCGGGCGCTGCCGCCGGAATGCTTGCCAGTTGTTCTACTCTGAATTACTACACCCAGGCGGCGCAAGGCCAGCTTGAACTCCTCTCCGATGCAAGGCCAATCGACGACTGGTTGGCCGATCCCACCACGAAAACCTCGCTGCGCCACCGTCTGGAGACGGCGCGCCAGATCCGCCTGTTCGCGGTCCAGAAGATGGGCTTGCCCGACAACGGCAGCTACAAGAACTACGCCGCCCTGAAACGCCAGTACGTGCTATGGAACGTGGTGGCGACCCCCGAGCTGTCGCTCAAACCCCTGCAGTGGTGCTTCCCGGTGGCCGGCTGCGTGAATTACCGCGGCTATTACAACAAGGCCGATGCCCAGGCCTATGCCAAGGAACTCCGCGAGCAGGGCCGCGATGTGGAAGTCGGCGGCGTCAGCGCCTATTCGACCCTGGGCTGGTTCAGCGATCCCCTGATCTCCACCTTCATCCATTACCCCGACGCCGAACTGGCGCGCCTGATCTTCCACGAGCTGGCCCACCAGGTGGTGTATGTGCCGGGCGACTCGCGCTTCAACGAATCGTTTGCCAGCGCCGTCGAAGAAGCAGGCGTGGAAATGTGGCTGGAAAAATTTGGCAACCCGGCCATGCGCGACGCCTACGAACGTTATTCGGTGCGGCGCAAGGGCTTCCTCGAACTGTTGCTGAAATACCGGCGCGAGCTCGAGCGTACCTATGCGTCCCCGGTCGGCGACGAGGACAAGCGCATCGCCAAGGCGAAATTGTTCATGGGGCTGAAGGACGAATACCAGGTGCTGAAAGCGCAGTGGGGCGGCTATGCCGGCTACGACCGCTTCTTCGCCGAGCCGCTCTCGAATGCCCACCTGGCGTCGATTGCCACCTATAACGACTACGTGCCGGCCTTCCGCGCGATGCTGCGCCGTGACAAGGATTTCCGGAAGTTTTACCGCGAAGTCACGCTGCTGTCGAAGCGCGACAAGTCGGAGCGGACCGCGGCGCTGAAGGTGTTCGATGCCGCAGTACCAGGCGGTCCGGTCATGGTGCAGCGCACCAATGTAGCCATGCCGTAGAGCCTGCCCAAGAGGGTGCCGTAGAGTCCCTGTTCCAATTAAGGCAAAAGCGCTTGCATAGGAGCGCGCTGCCCGATAGCATCATATGCGGCAATAGCAAAGGCATAAGCACGCACGTTCGGTTTGCAAATATAATTCGACAATGTAGGCTGAACGACAACGATACTATTGGAGACAGGGGCATCTGATGGACAAGATTTGGCTGAAGTCGTATCCAGCTGGCGTACCAGCTGAAATCAACCCGGACCAGTACCGGTCGCTCGTGCACCTGCTGGAAGAGTCGTTCCAGAAGTACGCGCAGAACAATGCGTACGTCTGCATGGACAAGTTCCTCACCTACGCCGAGCTCGACACCTGCTCGAAGCGGCTGGCCGCCTGGCTGCAAAGCCGCGGCATGGCCAAGGGTGCGCGGGTGGCGGTGATGATGCCGAACATCCTCCAGAACCCGATCGCGATTGCCGCGATCCTGCGCGCCGGCTACACCGTCGTCAACGTCAATCCCCTGTACACCGCGCGCGAACTCGAGCACCAGTTGAAGGACTCGGGCAGCGAAGCCATCATCGTGCTGGAAAACTTTGCCCATACCGTGGAGCAGGTGCTCAAAAGCACCCCGGTGCGCCACGTGGTCGTGGCCAGCATGGGCGAAATGCTGGGCGGCGCCAAGGGCATGCTGGTCAACTTCGTGGTGCGCAGCATCAAGAAGATGGTGCCGGACTTCACGCTGCCGAACATGGTGCGCTTCAAGGATGCGCTGGCGCAGGGCGCGAAGATGCCGTACACCGCGCCCACGCTGAGCGCATCCGACATCGCCTTCCTGCAATACACCGGCGGCACCACCGGCGTCTCGAAAGGCGCCACGCTGACCCACCGCAACATCATCGCCAACGTGCTGCAAACCGAGGCCTGGGCCCAGCCCGCGCTGTCGCAGCCGCCGGCGGTCGAGTTCCCGAACATCGTCTGCGCGCTGCCGCTGTACCACATCTTCGCGCTGACGGCCTGCGCCATGTGGGGCATGCGCGTCGGCGGCATGAACATCCTGATCCCGAACCCGCGCGACATCCCGGGCTTTATCAAGGAACTGGGCAAGTACAAGATCACCACGCTGCCGGCTGTGAACACGCTGTACAACGCGCTGGTCAACCACCCGGACTTCGCCAGCATCGACTTTTCCACGCTGAAGACCGCGAACGGCGGCGGCATGGCCGTCCAGCAAGCGGTTAATGACAAGTGGAAACAAATAACCGGCAAGAGTATCATTGAAGGCTACGGTTTGTCGGAAACCTCGCCGGTGGCCACCTGCAACCGCGCCGACGAGCAGGGCTTCACGGGCACCATCGGCCTGCCGGTACCGTCGACCGACATCGCCATCCTCGACGACGACGGGAATATCCTGCCGCTCGGCCAGACTGGCGAGATCGGCATCCGCGGCCCGCAGGTGATGGCCGGCTACTGGAACCGTCCGGACGAAACCGCCAAGGTCATGACCGCCGACGGCTACTTCAAGTCGGGCGATGTCGGCATCATGGACGAGCGTGGCTACGTGAAGATCGTCGACCGCAAGAAGGACATGATCCTGGTGTCGGGCTTCAACGTGTACCCGAACGAACTCGAAGGCGTGATCGCCGGCCACCCGGGCGTGCTCGAATGCGCGGTCGTGGGCGTGCCCGACGAGCATTCCGGCGAGGCGGTGAAGGTCTTCGTGGTGCGCAAGGACCCGAACCTGACGGAAAGCGCGCTGCAGGAATACTGCAAGGCGCAGTTCACCGGCTACAAGAAACCGAAGTACATCGAATTCCGCGACGAACTGCCGAAGACCAACGTCGGCAAGATCCTGCGGCGTGCGCTGCGCGACGAACAGCAGCAGAAACAGAAAGAAGCCGCCTGAGGCCGTAGTACGGCGCAGGTTGGCCGGCCAAGACCGCCCGGGCATTCCGGGCGGTTTTGCATTTTATTGGATACAAAGTTTAAGAAGGCGAGGCAGAGATGGACAAGTTTTGGCTCAAGTCGTACGAGGCAGGGGTGGCATTGGAAATCGACCCGACGCAGTATCGTTCCCTGACCCATTTGCTGGAAGAATCCTTCCGCAAGTACGCCGGCCAGAAGGCCTTCGCCTGCATGGACAAGGCCATTACCTACGGCGAGTTGGACCGGTTGTCGCAGCAGATGGCGGCCTTCCTGCAAAGCCGCGGCCTGCAGCAGGGCGCGCGGGTGGCGATCATGCTGCCGAACGTGCTGCAATACCCGATTGCCATGGCGGCCGCCCTGCGCGGCGGCTACACCATCGTCAACGTGAATCCGCTGTACACGCCGCGCGAGCTGCAGCACCAGCTGAACGACTCCGGCGCCGAAGCGCTGGTCGTGCTGGAAAACTTCGCCCATACCGTGGAGCAGGCGATCGCCGGCACCCAGGTAAAGCACGTGGTGGTCGGCACCATGGGCGACATGCTCGGCGGTATCAAGGGTACGATCGTCAACTTCGTGGTGCGCAAGGTCAAGAAGATGGTGCCGGCCTGGTCGCTGCCCGGCCATGTCCCGTTCAAGAAAGCCCTGGCCGACGGCGCGCGCCGTACCTTCAAGCCAGTGAAGCTGGGCCACGAGGACATCGCCTTCCTGCAGTATACCGGCGGCACCACCGGCGTCTCGAAGGGCGCCGTGCTGCTGCACAAGAACGTGCTGGCCAACGTGCTGCAAAACGAAGCCTGGTTCGGTCCTTCGCTGGGCAAGGCCCCGGCCGGCAAGCAGCTTGAATTCATGTGCGCGCTGCCGCTGTACCACATCTATGCGCTCACCGTCTGTGCCCTGCTGGGCATGCGCCTGGGCGGCATGAACGTCCTGATCCCGAACCCGCGCGACATGGACGGCTTCATCAAGGAGCTCGGCAAGTACAAGATCAACGTCTTCCCGGCCGTGAACACCCTGTACAACGGTCTGGTCAACCAGCCGGCATTCGCCAGCCTGGACCACTCGACTTACCTGGTCTGCCCTGGCGGCGGCATGGCGGTGCAGCAGGCCGTGGCCGATAAATGGCTGAAGATCACCGGCACGCCGATCGTCGAGGGTTACGGCCTGTCCGAGACCTCGCCGGTGGTCACCGCCAACCGCTGCGACATCACCGCCTTCACCGGCACCATCGGCCTGCCGCTGCCGTCGACCGAAGTGCAGATCCTCGACGAAGCGAACAAGCCGGTGCCCTTCGGCCAGTCCGGCGAGATCGCGGTGCGCGGCCCGCAGGTGATGGCTGGCTACTGGAAGCGCGACGACGAAACGGCGAAGGTGATGACGCCGGACGGCTTCCTGAAGACCGGCGACATCGGCATCATGGACGAGAAGGGTTACACGCGCATCGTCGACCGCAAGAAGGACATGATCATCGTCTCGGGCTTCAACGTGTACCCGAACGAAGTCGAGAACGTGGTGGCCTCGCACCCGGGCGTGCTGGAAGTGGCCTGCGTCGGCGTGCCGGACCAGCACTCGGGCGAAGCCGTGAAACTGTACGTGGTGAAGAAGGACCCGAAGCTGACCGCCGAAGAGCTGCTGGCCTTCTGCAAGGAAGAGCTGACCGGCTACAAGCGCCCGCGCCACGTGGAATTCCGCGAGACGCTGCCGAAGACGAACGTGGGCAAGATCCTGCGGCGCGAGTTGCGGGATGAGAAGCAGACGGCTTGAGGTTCGGGCTTTGAATGAGAAACCGGCATTGCGATGCCGGTTTTTTTATGTGTTCAAGTGGCGAGGTGATGGTGCTTTTCGTAGGGTGGGCACCCCGTGCCCACGCGGAACGGTGATCATTGTTGGCGCTGATTTTATCGATGACGCGGCTTCTTGCCGGCGTCTCTCAAAGCATCCCGTTAGCGCCTCGGGCCGCAGTCAGCGTCTCGGAGCGAGTCATCACGGCCATGGACCAGGGATGAACACGTAACCGCGTGGGCACTTCGGTATCGAGGCCCCCGGCCTCAATACCCCCACCGTACGGTCATGGCCGCAGGCCCCAATATGCCTTATCGGCCGGCTTTTTGCGCTGCTTCGCGCAGCACCTCGTGCACGCGGTCCAGGTCCGCCGGCTTGGTGAGATGCGCATCGAACCCCGCCTCGCTCGACCGCTGGCGGTCCTCGTGTGCGCCCCATCCCGTCAGCGCGACCAGTGTGGCGCGGTCCATGCCGTCGATGCGGCGCAGGGCCTGGGCGACTTCGAAGCCGCTGCGGTCGGGCAGGCCGATGTCGAGGAAGACGGCGTCCGGGCGGAAGCTGGCGGCGCGCGCCAGGGCCGCGCTGCCGTCGTAGGCCACCGCCACCGCGTGGCCGCTCATCCCCAGCACCGCCTGCAGCATCTCGGCGGCGTCGGCGTTGTCGTCGACCACCAGGATGCGCAGGCCGACGCCTACCGGCTGCGGTTCCGCAGGCGCTGCGCCGGCGCCGGCATCCGGCGTGTCTTCCACCTGCACCGCCTCGTACGGCAGGATCACCGTGAAACGGCTGCCTGCGCCCAGCCCCGCACTATAGGCCGTGACCCGACCGCCGTGCAGTTCGACCAGGCGCCGCACCAGGTTCAGGCCCACGCCCAGGCCGCCCTGGGCCATGGTGGCGTGTTCCTGCACCTGGGCGTACATGTCGAAGATCGCCGACAGCATGCCGGCTTCGATGCCGATGCCGCTGTCGGTCACGCCGATCCGCACTTCGCCACCTTCGAGCACCGCATCGATGTCGATCTGCCCGCCGCGTGGCGTGTACTTGGCGGCGTTGTTCAGGAGGTTGCTCAGCACCTGGGCAATGCGGTGGCGGTCGACGTACAGCGGCAGCGGCGCCGGCGGCAGGTGCAGCGCCAGGCGGTGGCCGCCGCCGCTCACCAGTGGCATGCTCATTTCCACCGCGTCCTGCACCACCTCGTCGAGCCGCACGGCGCTGCGGCGCAGCTCGACCTTGCCCTCGGACAGGCGCGCCATGTCGAGCAGGTCGTCGACCAGGTGCACCATGTGGTCGACCTGGCGCTTGATCATGCCCTGCACGTCGCCGGCCTGGGCTACCGCCGGGTTCACCCGCATCAGTTCCAGGCCGGTGCGGATCGGCGCCAGCGGGTTGCGCAGCTCGTGCGCCAGCGTGAACAGGAATTCGCTCTGCATGCGGTTGCGCTCGGACAGTTCCGAGGCCAGGCGCTGCAGCTCCTGCTGGGCGTTCTTGTGGCGGCTGATGTCGAGGGTGACGCCGTCGAAGCGCAGCGGCTGGCCATGCTCGTTCATGTCGCACCAGCCGATCGAGCGCAGCCAGCGTGCTTCGTCCGCATCGGGCGCAGTGCCGGCAACGTCGGCAGCGTCGGAACCCGGCACATGGCGGAACTCGAGGTCGAGCGCGCTGCCTTCGCGCATCGAGCGCGCGATGCCCGCCGCCACGCGCGCGCGGTCCGAGGGCGCCACCGCCGCCAGCAGGGCGTCCACGGGAACGTCGCGCCTCCCGTCCAGCCCCAGGTGCGCCGCCATCTGCTCGTTCAGGCGGAATTCGTCGAAAGGCGCATCGGCATACCAGACGCCGATGTCGCCGGCGCGCGCCACCTGTTCCAGGCGCCGCTGCAGCAGGGTGCGGGCGTGGATGTCGGTGACGGTGCCAACATAGCCGTTCGGCCGGCCCTGCTCGTCGCTGCGCGGAGTGCCGGCATCGATGAACCAGCGGTAGCTGCCGTCGCGGTGGCGCAGGCGGTAGTCTATGTGGAAGGGTTCGCGCCGCGCATTCGCGTCCAGGAAGGTCGTGCGCGTGCGTTCCAGGTCGTCGGGGTGGATGTTCTCGAACCAGCCCATGCCCTGGTCCTGTTCCCAGGTGCGGCCCGTGTATTCGGACCAACGCCGGCTCAGGTAGGTGCACTGGCCGTCGTCGTCGGTGGTCCACAGCATCACCGGCGCCAGGTCGACCAGCGAGCGGAAGTAGGATTCGCGCATGCCCAGCACCTGCAACTGCAGCTTGCGCTCGCGGCCGAGTTCCACCTGGCGCTGCACGCGCGCCAGCAGCTCGGTGGCGGCGAACGGCTTGACCAGGTAGTCGTCGGCGCCGGCGCGCAGGCCTTCGACCTTGGCTTCCTCACCGGCGCGCGCCGACAGCAGCATCACCGGCAGGTGGCGCAGGGCCGGCGCGGCGCGGATCTTCGCGATCAGGCCGAAGCCGTCGAGCCTGGGCATCATCACGTCGCTCAGCAGCAGGTCGGGCGTATCGGCCTGCAGCGCCGCGAACGCGGCCTCGCCGTCGGCGCAGACGCGCACCTCGGCATGCGGCGCCAGCAGCGACTTCAGGTAGGTGCGCATGTCGTTGTTGTCGTCGGCGATCAGGATGCGCGGCAGGGCGGCGGCCGGCAGCAGCGCCGAGCCCGCGGCCGGGCGCGCGCTGGCCGGCGCATCCTCGTCGGGCAGCCAGCGCAGCGCTTCCTCGACAAAGGCGGCGCCCATGCGCTGCGCACCCGCACCCGCACCCGCAGCGGCGGCATCGGCCACCTCGCCGGCGGCGATGCGCTCTTCCGGCAGGTGGGCGTGGCCGAACGGGATGTCGACGTCGAAGCGCGTGCCTTCGCCCAGCACGCTGTGCACGGCGATGTGGCCGCCATGCAGGCGCACCAGTTCCTGAATCAGCGCCAGGCCGATGCCGGTGCCTTCAAAGGTGCGCCCTGGCGTACCCTCGATGCGGTGGAAGCGCTCGAACACGCGCGGCAGTTCCGCTTCCGGAATGCCGCTGCCGCTATCCTGCACGCTCAGGCGCACCATGCCAGCGTGTTCGCGCAGCGTCACGCGCACGCCGCCGGTCAAGGTGAACTTGAAAGCGTTCGAGAGCAGGTTGAAGACGATCTTTTCCCACATGTCGCGGTCGACCCAGACCGGCTGGCCCGGGTCCTGCAGGTCGACCTCGTAGTCCAGGCCGCCTTTGGCCATGGCCGATTCGAACACGCCGGCCAGGTCGGCCGTCAGGCGCGCCAGGTCGGTCGGCACATAGGTCGCCTGCACGCGGCCGGCCTCGATGCGTGAAAAATCGAGCAGCGAATTCACCAGCTTCAGCAGGCGCAGCGCATTGCGGTGGGTGACGTCGATGCGGCGCCGCTGGGCCGGCGCCAACGGTTCCTCGGTATCGGCCAGCGCATCGTCGAGCGGGCCCAGGATCAGGGTCAGCGGGGTGCGGAATTCGTGCGAGACGTTCGAGAAGAAGGCGGTCTTGGCGCGGTCGATCTGGGCCAGCTCCTCGGCGCGGCGCTGCTCCTTTTCGTAGGCGGCGACGTTACCGACCGCGGTGCTGATGGCCGCGCCCAGGGCCTCGTAGAAGTGCAGGTAGTCGGCGTCGAGGGCGCGCGCCACGCTCACGCCGGCCACCGCGAAGCCGAACAGGGCTTCCTGGCCGGGCAGGGTGATCGGCAGCACCATCGCCGAACCCGGCGGCTGCGGATAGGGGCCGCATGCCCCGTCGCCGAAGCGCGGCGCCAGGCCGTCGACCCGCTGCGCCTTGCCTTCGGCGGCAGTCAGGGCGAAGGGCCAGAGGGCGTCGTCCAGCGCCGCCGCTTCCGGCGCCAGCGCGGCGTGGCCATCCATGCCCGCCTGGCAGCGCAGCAGCAGCTTGCCGGTGTCGGGATCGATCCCGTACAGCAGCAGGAAGGGCAGGTCCAGCGTCATGTGCGGCAGCTGGGCCGTGACGCCGCGCGCGACGTCGGCGACCGTGCGCGCGTCGCCGATGTCCAGGCTGAGGTCGCGCAGGGCCTGGGTGCGGCGCGCGTTCAGCACCGTGGCGGTGGCCTCCGAAATCGGGTGGAAGATGCCGCCCACCTCGCCCGACTCATCGCGGATCGGCGAGAACGAGAAGGTCATGAAGGCTTCTTCCAGGTAGCCGTAGCGGTCGAGGAACATGCGCTGGTCGCGGATGTAGGTGCCCTCGCCCTGGTGCGCGCGCTCGAAGGCGTCGCCCACCACCGGCAGCGCGCTGGCCCAGACTTCCTTGAAGGCGCCGCCCATCGACTGCGGGTGCAGGTCGCCGCAGATCGGGCGGTAGGCGTCGTTGTAGATCTGGATGTCGCTTGGCCCCCAGGCAAGCAGGATCGGGAAGGTCGAGGACAGGCACAGGCTGACCGAGGTGCGCAGGCTTTGCGGCCAGGTGGCCGGCGGGCCGAGCGGCGTCTTGGTCCAGTCCATGCTGCGGATCAGGGCGCCCATCTCGCCGCCGCCCGTGAGCCATCCCAGGTCGTCGTTGGGCGCGGGCTGGGTGTGAGGGGAGTCTGGCATGGTATGGGGCTTTACGGACGGCGGTGGACCGGTCATTCTAAGCGAAATAGGCCCGGTTACTTGTTACCATTAAACTTTTTGTCCATGCCGTACGGCCGGGTTTTTCAGGCGCCGCCGCTCCGGCGGACGGCCGGCGCGCCATCGTCGACGGCGAACGCGGCCAGCATCGACTGCCTGGATGCGGGGTCGCGCACCTCGTCCAGCGCCATGAAGCGCGCCTGCGCCGCCTTCGGTGTGATCTCCAGCAGCATGTAGCCGCGGCGGTCGCTGCGCCCGTACAGGATGTGCGGATTGCGCTCCACGTTTTCCTGGGTGCGCGCCTGCGGACGCGAGCTCGAGGTAATCGAGGTGCCGCAGAATTCGGCGGCGATCACCGGATTGGCCTTCGAGACCGGCCGCCCGAAGTCGCGCCGCAGTTCGGCGGCATAAAAGGTGTGGACGTCGCCCGACAGCACCAGCGGATTGCGCGCGCCGCTCTTCGCGATGGACGCCAATAAGCGCCGCCGCGCCGCCGGATAACCGTCCCAGCCATCTGTCCAGAAGCGGCCGTCGCCTGGCGCTTGCACCGGCACGCCGCTCGACTGCGCCACCAGCGTCTGCTGGGCCAGGATGTTCCAGCGCGCCTTCGACGACGACAAACCCTGGGCCAGCCAGGCTTCCTGCTCGCCGCCGAGCATGGTGCGCTTCGGATCGCGTAGCTCGGCGCAGGCGCGCGCCAGCACAACGTTCGAGCCGCCGCGGCCGGGTTTCGAGCAGGCGAGCGGGGAACGGTGGCGGCGGTCGTCGAGCACGTGGAAGCGCGCCAGGCGTCCCCAGTCGTAGCGCTGGTGCATGCGCAGGAAGCCGAAGCCGTTTTTTGGAACCGGCAGGCGCAGCGGCATGTGTTCGTAGAAGGCCTGGTAGGCGGCGGCGCGCCGCTTGGCGAAATCGGCGGACAGGCGTTCGTCGACGTCGCCCGCGTAGTCGTTGGCCACCTCGTGGTCGTCCCAGGTCACGATCCAGGGTGCGGCGCGGTGCGCGGCCTGCAGATCCGGGTCGCTTTTATATTGCGCATAGCGCGCGCGGTACTGGGCCAGGGTGAACGATTCGTCGACCCGCACCGCGCGCGGCGGATGGCGCAGCTGGTAGGGACCCCATTCGTAGATGTAGTCGCCGAGGAAAGCCACGAGGTCGGGCGCGGCCTGGGCAATGTGGCGGTGCGCCGCGTAATGGCCGAACTCCCAGTGCTGGCAGGAGGCCACCGCCAGCTTGAGCATGGCCGGCATGGCGTTTGGCGCCGGCGCGGTACGGGTGCGGCCGACGGGACTGACCGCGTCGCCCAGCATGAAGCGGTACCAGTAGGGGCGGTCCGGCTGCAGGCCGGTGGCGTCGACATGCACGCTGTGCGCCAGCGCCGGGGCGGCGACCGCGCTGCCTTTGGCCACGACCTTGCGGAAGGCCTCGTCCTCGGCCACTTCCCAGCGCACCGTGAGGGCGAGCGGCGGCGTCGATGCCGCGTCCAGGGGATCGTGCAGGATGCGTGTCCACAGGATCACCGCATCCGGCAGCGGCGAACCCGAGGCGACGCCGAGACTGAAGGGATAAGCGGGGCCGGCTGCGCTGGCGCTGGCGGCGAAGCCGAGGCTGGCCGAGGCTGCCGTGCTTGCGGCAGTGAAGCGCGCCGCGTCCAGCAGGAAAGCGCGGCGCAGTCCTTCCATTACTGCTGGTGATGGATCAGCGATTCGAGCGGCGGCAGCTGGCGCGGCTTGCGGTCCGGGCCGGTGGCCACGTAGGTCAGGGTCGCTTCCGTCACCTTGACGATGTTCGATTGCAGGCGGTTGCGCTCGGCATAGACCTCGACGTACACGGTGATCGAGGTGTTGCCGACCTTGACGATATCGGCGTAGAACGACAGCAGGTCGCCGACGAAGACCGGGTTCTTGAACAGGAAGGAGTTGACGGCAATGGTGGCCACGCGGCCATTCGCGCGGCGGGTGGCCGGCAGCGAGCCGGCGATGTCGACCTGGGCCATGATCCAGCCGCCGAACACATCGCCATAGATGTTGGCGTCGGGGGCACCCGGCATCACCCGCAGCTGCGGAATCTTCCCTTCCGGCAGGCGGTTGGTCGGGGTGTCGTCTTTTTCTGGCGTGGTCATCGTGAATTCTCGTGAAAAGCTACAATCGACCCGAATTGAACCACAAATCCCGGACCCCTGTCATGCGACGCTCCTCTGCTTCATCCCTTCCACCGCCCGAGAACAAGGACCGGCAGCGCACCGACTGGGCCACGCTGCGCACCCTGTTCCCCTACCTCTGGGTCTACAAATGGCGCGTGATTGCCGCCCTCGGCGCGCTGATCGGCGCCAAGATGGCGAACGTCGGCGTGCCGCTGGTGCTGAAGAAACTCATCGACCAGCTGGCCATCGACCCGGCCCATCCACAGGCCCTGCTGGTGCTGCCGGTCGGCGCGCTGATCGCCTATGGCGCGCTGCGTTTGTCCACCACGGTGTTCACCGAGCTGCGCGAATTCCTGTTCGCGCGCGTGACCCAGCGCGCGGTGCGCACCATCGCCCTGAAAGTGTTCCGGCACCTGCATGCGCTGTCGCTGCGGTTTCACTTGAACCGCCAGACCGGCGGCATGACGCGCGATATCGAGCGCGGCACGCGCGGCGTGAACTCCCTGATTTCCTACTCGCTGTTCAACGTGCTGCCGACCCTGGTCGAGATCACGCTGGTGCTGGGCTACCTGGCCTTCAACTACGACATCTGGTTCACCGTGATCACGGCCGGCGCGCTGGCCACCTACATCACCTTTACGGTCGTGGTGACGGAATGGCGCACCCACTTCCGCCGCACCATGAACGAGCTCGATTCAAAGGCGAACACCAAGGCCATCGACTCGCTGATCAATTACGAGACGGTGAAGTACTTCGGCAACGAGGATTACGAGGCGAAGCGCTACGACGCCGGCCTGCAGCATTACGAGAACGCGGCGGTGCGCTCGCAGACTTCGCTGTCGGTCTTGAACACGGGGCAGTCGCTGATCATCGCCACCGCCGTGACCCTGATCTTGTGGCGCGCCACCGAAGGCGTGATCGCCGGGACCATGTCGCTGGGCGACCTGGTGCTGGTGAACTCGTTCATGATCCAGCTGTACATCCCGCTGAACTTCCTGGGCGTGATCTACCGCGAGATCAAGCAGGCGCTGGCGGACATGGAGCGCCTGTTCGGGCTGCTGGACCAGAACCGCGAGGTGGCGGATGCGCCTGCGGCACAGGCACTGGTGACGAAAGGGGCGCACGTGGCGTTCTCGCACGTGGAATTCAGCTATGAATCCAAGCGGCAGATTTTGTTCGATGTGGACTTCGCGATTCCGGCCGGGACCACCACGGCGGTGGTGGGGCACAGCGGCTCGGGCAAGTCGACCTTGTCGCGGCTGCTGTTCCGCTTCTATGACGTTAACAAGGGATCGATCAGCATCGACGGGCAGGATATCCGCAACGTGACCCAGCAGTCGCTGCGCTCGTCGATCGGCATCGTGCCGCAGGATACGGTGCTGTTCAACGACACCATCGAGTACAACATCGCGTATGGGCGGCCGGGGGCGAGCCATGCGGACATCGTGGCGGCGGCGCGCGCGGCGTCGATCCACGAGTTCATCGAGAGTT
This sequence comes from Massilia sp. BAP21, assembly GCF_057801335.1. Classification (NCBI taxonomy): domain Bacteria; kingdom Pseudomonadati; phylum Pseudomonadota; class Betaproteobacteria; order Burkholderiales; family Oxalobacteraceae; genus Massilia; species Massilia sp. BAP21. The sequence goes on along the minus strand of NZ_CM173596.1, from coordinate 1,592,784 downwards.
TGCCGGACGGGTATGCCACCATGGTCGGCGAGCGCGGGCTGAAGCTGTCGGGCGGGGAGAAGCAGCGGGTGGCGATTGCGCGCACCTTGCTGAAGAACCCGGCGATTTTGATTTTCGACGAGGCCACGTCGGCGCTGGATTCGAAGTCGGAGCAGGCGATCCAGGCGCAGCTGAAGGAGATTGCGAAGAACCGGACCACGCTGGTGATTGCGCACCGGTTGTCGACGATCGCGGATGCGCAGCAGATTATCGTGCTCGATCATGGGCGGATCGTGGAGCGCGGGACGCACGGCAGTTTGCTGGCGGCGCGCGGTTTGTATGCGCAGATGTGGGAGCGCCAGCTGGCGCGTCCGGATGAGGAGTTGGCGTCGCCGCCGTTGGAGTTGCAGCAGGAGGAGTGAGGTTGGTCGTGTCCCGTGCGGGGGGACGTGGCGCTGTTGCGTGAGGCGGTATCGGTTCGCATGATCCGCGTGGGCACAAGTGCCCACCCTACGGTTACCGTTATCGGCGAGTTCATGCAAAAACCATCACCGATACAGCGGATCATACGAAACGCGGATACGTAACGTCTCCCGTAGGTGGGCACTCGTGCCCACGCGGATTCAACCCACCAATAACAGGGCAGGCAACAGCCCCATTACCTCCTGCACACCGCCTTAATACGTCCCGAACATCTTCTGGATGTCTTTCGTATTCGTGGTCTTGGTCAACGCCAGCATCAACAAGATGCGTGCCTTCTGCGGCGACAGATTATCCCCCGCCACGAAGTCCAGCTCATCGTCATTCGCCTCGCCATTCCTCGCCACGATCCCCTGCCCAACCCGGCTCGAACGCACGATGATCACCCCCTTCTTGCGTGCAGCCGACAGCGCAGGACGCACCTTGGCCGGCAGCGAGCCATTGCCCACGCCCGCATGCACCAGCCCCTTGGCGCCCGAGGCCACCAGCGCCTCCACCGCCACCGGCCCCACGTTCGCATGCGCATACGCGATCTCCACCTGCGGCAGCGCCGACAGGCTGCTCACGTCGAACTCGGTCTCCACCGTGTGCTTGCGCGCCGGCGCGCGGTAGAAGTAAGGCTTGCCGCCCTGGATATAACCCAGCATGCCCAGGTCGGTGGCCTTGAAGGTATCGGCAGTCGTGGTATTCGTCTTGGTGACGTCGCGCGCCGACTGGATCTGGTCGTTCATCGCCACCAGCACGCCGCGCCCGACCGCTTCCTGCGAACCTGCCAGGATCACCGCGTTGTACAGATTGATCGGGCCATCCGCCGACAGGGCAGTGGACGGACGCATCGACCCGACCACCACCACCGGCTTCCTGCTCTTGACGACCAGGTTCAGGAAATAGGCCGTCTCTTCCAGCGTATCGGTACCGTGGGTGATGACGATGCCGTCGACGTTGGCCTGCGCCAGCAGGGTGTTCACGCGCTTGGCGAGAAGCAGCCAGTGCTCGTTGCCCATGTTCTCGCTGGCGATCTGGAACACCTGCTCGCCGGTGACATTCGCCACCTTGGTGATTTCCGGGACCGCCCCGATCAGCGCCCTTATGCCCACGGTGGCGGCGGTGTAGCCGACGGTGGTGGTGCTGGTGGCGCCGGTGCCGGCGATCGTGCCGCCGGTGGCGAGGATGGTCACGTTCGGCAGCTTGGCAGCAGCCTGGGTCTGGGCCTGGGCCGCCAGGGCGACACAGAACAGGAAGCCGAACAGCGCGGCGGCCGAACGGGAATAACGTTGGAACAGCATGGCACTTCTCCTTACTAAAAAAACCTGGCGCCGCGAACCCGATTACAGGTTCTTGTAAACGACGCCTTCCTTCATCACGAACTTCACCTGCTCGAGCAGCTTGATGTCGCGCAGCGGATCGCCGTCCACCGCCACGATGTCGCCCGCGAAGCCCGGCTCCAGCATCCCCAGGCGTTTCGGCTGGTCGAGCAGGGTGGCGGCGTGGATGGTGGCGGCGCGGATGGCGTCGATCGGCGTCATGCCGGCTTCCACCATGTAGCCGAATTCCTTGGCGTTCTCGCCGTGCGGGAACACGCCGGCGTCGGTGCCGAAGGCGATCTTCACGCCGGCTTTGTAGGCGCGGGCAAAGGTCGCCTGCAGCTGCGGGCCGATGGCGGCGGCCTTTGGGCGCACCAGGGCCGAATAGTAGTTCGGGTCTTTCGCCTTGTCGGCCACGTAGCGGCCGGCCGAGATGGTCGGCACGTACCAGCCGCCGGTCTTCTTGAACAGGGCCACGCTGTCGTCGTCCATCAGGGTGCCGTGCTCGATCGAGTCGACGCCGGCGCGCAGGGCGCGCTTCAGGCCCTCGGCGCCGTGGGCATGGGCCGCCACGCGAAAGCCATAGTCCTTCGCCGTGCTGACGATGGCCTTCAGTTCGTCCTCGGTGTACTGCGAATTCTGGCCGCTGGCGGCCTGGCTCAGCACGCCGCCGGTGGCGGTGATCTTGATCAGGTCCGCGCCTTCCTTGTAGCGCTCGCGCACGGCCTGGCGGCCTTCGTCGGGGCTGTTGATCACGCCCTCGGCAGGACCCGGCGTGCCGATCGCGTGGCTGAGGAAGTGCGAGAGGTTGTTGGTCGGGTCGGCATGGCCGCCGGCGGTGGCGATCGATTTACCGGCCGTGAACATGCGCGGGCCGGGAATCGCGCCGGCCGCGATCGCGCGTTTCAGCGACACGTTCAGGGCCTGCTCGGCGCCCAGGTCGCGCACGGTGGTGAAGCCGGCCATCAGGGTGCGCTCGGCATACTTCACCGAGCGGAAGGCCAGGTCGGCCGGGTCGGCGGTCAGGCGGTCGCGATAGGCGTCGACCACGGGCTGGGTTTCGCCCGTGAGGTGCACGTGCATGTCGATCAGGCCCGGCAGGCAGGATTTGGCCGACAAATCGATGCGGCCCGGGACGGGTGTGGAAGCCATCGGCCCTACCGACTTCACGGTCCCGTCCTCGATCACGATGCTGACGCGCTCGCGCCAGGTGCCGCTTTTCACGTCGAGCAAACGGCCGCAGTCGACCGTCTGGGTGGCGGCGTGGGCGCCGTTCAGGGAAAGCAGCAAACCCGCTGCGACCAGCTGTTTCATGTTGTCTCCTCGATTGCTCTTCTTATGAAAAAAGGCCTCCCATTGCTGGAAGGCCCCGGTGTCTCTTATTCCACGGTCAGCGTAGCGGCGATGTGGCAACGTCCTTGTGCGGCACGGGCTCCTCGAGGTCCCCCTCCCATTTCGCCACCACGGCGGTGGCGATGCCGTTGCCGATCACGTTGGTGGCCGAACGCGCCATGTCCAGGAAGTGGTCGATGCCCAAGAGGAGCAGCAGGCCGGCTTCCGGAATGTTGAACTGGGCCAGCGTCGCGGCGATCACCACCAGCGAGGCGCGCGGCACGCCGGCCATGCCTTTCGAGGTGAGCATCAGCACCAGCATCATCATGATCTGGGTCGAGAGCGGAATCTCGATGCCGTAGGCCTGGGCGATGAACACCGCGGCGAAGGTGCAGTACATCATCGAGCCGTCGAGGTTGAACGAGTAGCCGATCGGCAGGACGAAGGCGGCCAGGCGGTTCTTGACGCCGAACTTCTCCAGGCCTTCCAGGGTTTTCGGGAAGGCCGCTTCCGACGAGGCGCAGGTGAAGGCCAGGATGGTCGGTTCCTTCAGCAGGCCGATCAGGCGCAGCACGCGCGGGCCGAGGAAGACCATGCCGATGCCGATCAGGATCACCCACAGCAGGATGATGCCGAGGTAGAACTCGGCCATGAAGATGCCGTAGGTGGACAGCACGCCCAGGCCGCTCTTGGCGATCACGCCGGCCACCGCCGCGAACACGGCGATCGGCGCGAAGTTCATCACGTAGCCGGTGACCTTCAGCATGATGTGGGCGATGCCGTCGACGGCGTCGATCAGCGGCGTGGCGCGTGCGCCGACGGCGGCGGCGGCGGTGCCGAAGAAGATCGAGAACACGACGATCTGCAGGATCTCGTTCTTGGCCATGCCGTCGACGATCGAGGCCGGGATCAGGTGGGTGATGAATTCCTTCATCGTCAGGCCGGTGGTGACGATGTCGGTCTTCGCGTCCACCGGCGGCGCCATGCCGGCCAGGTGCATCGCGTCGCCCGGACGGAACAAGTTCACCAGCACCAGGCCCAGCGACAGCGAGATGACCGAAGCAATCACGAACCAGCCCAGCGCCTTGACGCCGATGCGGCCGACTTCCTTCGCATCGCCCATCTTGGCGATGCCCACCACCAGGGTCGAGAAGACCAGCGGCGCAATGATCATCTTGATCAGCCGCAGGAACATGGTCGTCAGCAGCGACAGCGTGTCGGCAAAGCCCTTCGGGTCCGCCATGGTCGTGTTGGCGATGTAGCCAACGACGATGCCGAGCACGAGGCCGATCAGGATATAAGTGGTAAGGCGGTTTCGATTATTCATGTGCGTCCTGTGGTCGGCCTGCGTTCTATCCCGCCTGCGCCGGGATTCGTGGTCCTGGCACCGGCGAAGCTGGGGCAAAATGGGGTGGTTCTGCGTGCGAACGGAATACGTTCTGATTATCCTGGCAAGTTCCGCAGTATCCTAGGCACTGTTAGTGCTGTCAAGCACGCCCAAGAGCATGAATCTACCGTTGTAAACATGTTCGAAATCGGGAAGGGCGGGTAGTAGTGGAGCGAAAATCTATCCACGCGAGACCGTTCACGGATCATCGCTTATAGATAATCATCCTCGCGCTGATGGCGCACGGCGAGGATCGTCACCGTTTCCTTGTCGTCGATCTTGAACAAGGCCACATAGCCCGCGCTACCGAAAGGGATGACGAGCTCGCGAAGGAAAGGATTGTCCGCATCCGCCTTTCTGCAGGTGAAGGGAAACTCTTTCAGTACCTCAGTACCTTTCGCGATCGTGTCGCGCGCCCGCCGGGCAGACTGCAGGCTGTGCCGCAGCTGATATGCATACAGCTGCTGCAGGTCTTCCCGCGCCGCCCTGGTGTAGCGGACCTTGAAGCTCATTCTTGTGCTCTCACCGCGTCTTCGAGCATGACGTCCAGCTCGCGCAAGACATCGTCGGCATCGAAATATTCACCCGTACGCTCGGCTTCTGCCGCCGACGCCAGGCCACGCGCAATGAATTCCTGCTGGGCTTTCCTGTGCTGGATATTCCGGCGCAAGGACTGCTCGACGAAACTCGACAGGCTTTCTCCTTCCTGGAGAACGTTTTCAGCTGCCAACCGTAGTTCCGGTTTGACACGTAACGAAGGAATGGTCGAGGTTTTCATGTGCGTCTCCGTGCATTGCAATTGCGATGCAGTCTCGCACAGGTGGCATCAGGACGCAAGCGCGCTCTGCATCCTTCATACAGGTAAAATACCGCCGTCCGCATTCCGAGAGCCGCCATGTCCACCATCGAGATCCCGCAATCCATCACCATCACCCGCCCTGACGACTGGCACCTGCACCTGCGCGACGGCGCGGCGCTGGCCAGCGTGCTGCCGCATACCGCGCGCCAGTTCGCGCGCGCGATCGTGATGCCGAACCTGAAGCCGCCGGTCACCACCGCCGCCGACGCGCTGGCCTACCGCGACCGCATCCTGGCCGCGCTGCCTGAAGGTGTACAGTTCGAGCCGCTGATGACGCTCTACCTGACCGACAACACCGACCCGGACGAGATCCGCCGCGCCCAGGACACCGGTTTCATCCACGCCGTGAAGCTCTATCCGGCAGGCGCCACCACGAATTCGGCCGCCGGCGTGACCGACCTGAAGAAGTGCTACAAGACCCTGGAAGTGATGCAGGAAGTCGGCATGCCGCTGCTGGTGCACGGCGAGGTGACCGACCACGACATCGATTTGTTCGACCGCGAGGCCGTGTTCATCGAGCGCGTGATGCGTCCGCTGCGCCGCGACCTGCCGGCCCTGAACATCGTCTTCGAGCACATCACCACCAAGGATGCGGCCCAGTACGTGGCCGAGGCCGAAGGCCCGATCGCGGCGACCATCACCGCCCACCACCTGCTGTACAACCGCAACGAGATCTTCCGCGGCGGCATCCGTCCTCACTATTACTGCCTGCCGGTGCTGAAACGCGAAGAACACCGCCTGGCGCTGGTGACTGCCGCCACCAGCGGCGACGAACGCTTCTTCCTCGGTACCGACTCGGCGCCGCACGCCATCGGCGCCAAGGAATCGAGCTGCGGCTGCGCCGGCTGCTACACCGCGCTGCACGCGATGGAGCTGTACACGCAGGCCTTTGCCGACGCCGGCGCGCTCGACAAGCTGGAAGCATTCGCCAGCTTCAACGGCCCGGCCTTCTACGGCCTGCCGCGTAACGAAGGCAGCATCACCCTGGTACGCGAGAACTGGACCATTCCGAACACGGTGCCGATGGGCGACGACCGCCTGGTGCCGCTGAACGCCGGCGAGGACATCGGCTGGAAGATGGTCCAGGCTTGAGCATGCTGGCGCAGATCGACTGGTCCCACCCCTGGTACGACAGCGTCCGCCCCGCCTTCGAGCGCCTCGGCCTCGAAGGCGACGATTTGTCGGCGGGCTTCGGCGCCGCCTTCAACCGCAACGCGGCCAGCCTCGCCCTGCGCAACCACCGCGATCTGCCGATCACCTTCGTGCCGCAGGAATCGCTGCCCGAAGGGACGGCCTACGAGGAATTCATCAGCGCCACCGGCGGCGTGCCCACGCGCGACAACCTGCACGACTTCTTCAATGGCCTGGTGTGGCAGACCTTCCCCCTGATCAAACGCCAGCTGAACGCCTTGCAGGCGGCGCAGATCGCGGCGGCCGGCGGGGTGGGGCAGTCGCGCGGGCCGGCGCGCGACGCCGCCACCATCTTCGACGAGAACGCGGCCCTGCTGGTGGTGCGCGTATCGAACGCGGGCCGCGCGCTGGTCGACGAACTGCGCGCCCACTGCTGGGATGCGGCGCTGTTCGAGAAGCGCGCCATGTTCGGCCGCGATGCCCAGGTCTGGCTGTTCGGCCACGCGCTGATGGAAAAGCTGGTGGCGCCGCGCAAGGCGATCACGGCGCATACGCGCGTGGTGTTCGCCGACGATGCGTACTTTGCCTTGCCGCCCGATGAACAGCGCGCCTGGATCGACGCCCGCGTGGCGTTCGAGCTGGCGAGCGAACCCCTGGCCACCTCCAGCTTCACGCCGCTGCCGGTGCTCGGCGTGCCCGGCTGGTGGCCGGGGCAGGACGCCGCCTTCTATGCCGACACCGGCGTGTTCCGCCCGAAACGGAGAACCTGAATGAACACACAAGTGCGCTGGGGCATCCTCGGCACCGGCAAGATCGCACGCGCATTCGCCACCGCACTGGCCGACCTGCCCGATGCCGTGCTTGCCGGCGTGGCCTCGCGCAGCCAGGACAAGGCCGACGCCTTTGCCGCTCAATTCAATGCCGCTGCCGCCTATGCTTCCTACGAGGCGCTGGCCGCGGCCGGCGACATCGACCTGGTCTACATCGCCACGCCGCATCCCCAGCACGCGGCGAACGCGCTGCTGGTGCTCAATAACGGCAAGGGCGCGCTGGTCGAAAAGGCGTTCACCGTGAATGCACGCGAGGCCGGGCAGGTGGTCGCACTGGCGCGGGAAAAGAAGCTGTTCCTGATGGAGGCGATGTGGACGCGCTTCCTGCCGGCGCTGGCGGAGGTCAAGCGCATCATTGCCGCGGGCGAGATCGGCGAGGTGAGCCAGGTGGTGGCCGACTTCGGCTTTCGCGCCAGCTTCGGTCCCGAGCACCGCGTGTTCAATCCGGCGCTGGGCGGCGGCGCGCTGCTCGACCTGGGCATCTATCCGCTGTCGATCGCGGCCAGCCTGCTCGGGCCGGTGCGCGCCGTGCATGCGCAGGCGCAGATCGGCCCCACCGGCGTCGACGTCCAGACCGGCTTCACGCTACGGCACGAGGGCGGCGGCATGTCGGTGTGCAGCTGCTCGTTTTTGGCGCGCACGCCGGGCGAACTGACCGTGTCCGGCACGCGCGGCCACGTGCGCATGAACACCATGTTCCACCGCGCCCGCTCGGTGACGGTGGCGCTGGAAGACGGCAGCACGCGCACGGTCGACACGCCTTATCTCGGCAACGGCTATGTGCACGAGGCGATGGAGGCGCAGCGCTGTTTCCGCGCCGGCCTGCTTGAAAGCCCCGGCATGACGCACGAGGAGACGCTGGCCCTGATGCGCGTGATGGACGAGATCCGGCGCCAGGTCGGCGTCCGCTACGACGCCGACCGGCTGGCGTAAGCGCGCCACGCCGGGCGGCGTATGCATGTTGACAAGCTGTGCGGCGCATCGAATACTGGATCGTTTATTCGATGTGCTCTCAACCCGGAGTTCAACATGCATACCCTTCGCGCCGCCATCCTCGCCGCACTCCTGCTGCCGCTTGCTGCCTTTGCCGATCCCGTCCCCGCCGACAAGCAGGCCTACGTCGGCGACTGGCAGGGCAAGGACATGCGCCTTCAGCTGAACAAGGAGGGCAAGGTCAAGTACAAGCGCGACCGGCCGGGCAAGAAGCTCGACCTGAGCCTGGACCTGCAAGGCTTCGATGGCGATAACTTCGACGTCGGCTTTGCATTGGTGCGCTCGACCTTCGTGGTCAGCAAGCCGCCGCACCGCGAGGGCGACAAGTGGAAGATGACGGTGGATGGGGTCGAGTTGACCCGTGTCGACGCCGCAGCTTCGGCAAGCGGCCAATGAAGCTGGGCGCCATCGCCCCGATCCTGCGCATCTTCGACGAAACCAAGGCGCGCGAATTCTATGTCGGCTTCCTGGGTTTCCAGGTCGACTGGGAGCACCGCTTCGAGCCTGGCTTGCCGCTCTACGTGCAGGTCTCGCGCGGTGGCTGCGTGCTGCACCTGAGCGAGCACCATGGCGACTGCTGCCCCGGCGCGGCGATGCGTATCGAGGTTGACGATATCGACGCCCTGCATGCGGAGCTGGCGAACAAGGACTACGCGTATGCGCGGCCGGGAATCGATGCGATGCCCTGGGGCACGCGGGATATGTCGGTGAAGGACCCGTTCGGGAACCGGTTGACGTTCACGACGGCGATCAGCACATAGCAGCGTCCGACCGCCGCCCGGATTTTCATACGTTCCATACCGCGTGGACATAGGTGTCCACCCTACGAACCCGCTTTGTAGGGTGGACTCCCGAGTCCACGCTGTGCGGCGCCTGATCCCTCGATCAGCCTTTCCCGCCACCCACCGCCGCATCCAGCCGCCTGAACAAACCCTGGTGCAAGCCCCGCGTGTGCTTGGTCATATGCCTGCGCGCATGCGCGATCTCCTGCAACTCGCGCTCGGCCAGCGCCTGGCGCCCACTCCCCAGCGCCCACAAGGCCAGCTCCACGCGCCCTTCGATCCCGCCAAAGCGTTCCACCGCCGTCTCGAACTGCGCGCCCGCTTCTTCCGCGCGCCCGGTGCCCGCATATGCCCGGCCCAGCTCCAGCGCCATTTCCTCGGAGCGGAAGCCCGGCTGCTTGGCCTGCAGCGGCGCCAGCAGCGCCAGCGCCGCCTCCGGCTGCCCGTTCGCCAGCTTCGCACGTGCCGCGCCGAAGATCACTTCCGGGTCGGCGGCAAATGGTCCGCGCAGGCAGGCGTCGTACTGCGCCACGGCCTCGGCGCTCTGGCCATTGTCGAGCAGGGCGCCGGCCAGGCGCATCTGGTTGTAGGCGGTCGGGGTCAGGTCGAAGTCGGCCTGGGCCTCGCGCACCTCGCGGCCCGGGTCGAGGCTGCGACCGATGGCACGCCCGGCCAGGCGCGCCTGGCGCTCGATCTGCGAATGCGGCAGGAAGACGGCCGCGAAGTAGACGATGCTGCCGAGCAGCGGGAAGGAAAAGAGGATCAGCAGCCAGTACATCTGGCGTCCGGTACGCACCGCGTGGATCGCAAAGAAGAGCGCGACGAGGAAGTGAAGTCCGAGTCCGAGATAAGGCATAGCCGAGTCTTGTTTGTTGTTATCGGGACGGAACAAGGCCCCTCAAGGGCGTATTGCTCCGGCCGCAACGATATCTCCAAACAGATGCCAAATGTCTATCGAATTGTCACACCATGGCACAAAATTCCACAGGTTTGACGAAACCTTGCAGTGATCAGACTTTCAGGAACTCTTCGCGCCCGCCCAGCCAGCGCGCCAGGTGGGCGTCGACGATGGCCACGTTTGCCGGCGTCTCGTGCTCGAGCAAACTGGCCGCGATGTCGCGCGCATGCTCGACCAGCCACTGGTCGGTTTCCAGGTCGGCAAAGCGCAGCATGGCCTGGCCCGACTGGCGCGCACCTAAAAATTCGCCCGGGCCGCGGATTTCCAGGTCGCGCCGTGCGATCTCGAAGCCGTCGGTGGTCTCGCGCATCGTCATCAGGCGCTGCTTGGCCACTTGGCCCAGCGGGCTCTGGTACAGCAGCAGGCAGACGCTGGCCGCCGAGCCGCGGCCGACGCGTCCGCGCAGCTGGTGCAGCTGCGACAGGCCGAAACGTTCGGCATGCTCGATCACCATCAGCGAGGCGTTCGGCACGTCCACGCCGACCTCGATCACAGTGGTCGCCACCAGCACGTGCACCTCGCCGGCGGCAAAGGCATCCATGATTACCTGTTTCTCGGCCGGCTTCAGGCGCCCGTGCACCAGGCCGACCTGCAAGTCGGGCAGGGCTTCGGCCAGGGTTTCGTAGGTTTCGGTGGCGGTCTGCAGCTGCAGCGCCTCGGATTCCTCGATCAGCGGACAGACCCAGTACACCTGGCGGCCCTCCAGCGCCGCCGCGTGCACGCGCTCGATCACTTCGTCGCGCCGGTTCTGGTCGATGGCGCGCGTGACGATCGGCGTGCGGCCCGGCGGCAGTTCGTCGATGACGGACACTTCCAGGTCGGCGTAGTAGGTCATGGCCAGGGTGCGTGGGATCGGCGTGGCCGACATCATCAATTGGTGCGGTACCAGGCCGTCGCTGCCCTTGTTCCGCAAGGTGAGGCGCTGGCCGACGCCGAAGCGGTGCTGTTCGTCGACCAGCACCAGGCCGAGTTTGGCGAACTGCACCGAGTCCTGGATCAGCGCATGGGTGCCGATCACCAGGTGCGCCTCGCCCGTTTCCGCCATCTCGCTGGCCGCTGCCTTTTCCTTTTTCTTCAGGCTGCCGGTGAGCCAGGCCACCTTCACGCCGAGCGGCTCCATCCAGGCGGCGATCTTCCTGAAATGCTGCTCGGCCAGGATCTCGGTCGGCGCCATCAGCGCGGCCTGGTAGCCCGAGTCGATGGCCTGGGCGGCGGCTAGCGCCGCCACCACGGTCTTGCCGCTGCCGACGTCGCCCTGCAGCAGGCGCTGCATCGGGTAACCCTCGCGCAAATCGGCGCTGATTTCCTTTACCACGCGCGCCTGGGCATTGGTCAGCTTGAAGGGCAGGGCCTGCAGGAAGGCTTTCGACAGCTCGCCCACCGTGCGCAGCGTTGGTGCGCCCTTGTCGCGGCGTGCGCGCTGGGCCCGTTTCAGCGAGAGCTGCTGGGCCAGCAACTCGTCGAACTTCATGCGCGTCCAGGCCGGGTGCGACTTGTCCATCAGCGCGTATTCGTCGGCGTCCTTCGGCGGGTAGTGCAGCAGCTTCACGGACGGCTCGAAGTCGCCCAGGCCCATCTGGCGCCGGATCGCCAGCGGCACGGTGTCGGTCCAGTCGACCCGCTTCATGGCTTCGCCGATGGCGCGCCGCAGGATAGGCTGCGACAGGCCTTCGCCCGACGGATACACCGGCGTCAGCGAGGTCGGCAGCGGCGCGCCTTCGTTCACCACTTTATAAGTAGGGTGGACCATCTCGGCGCCGAAGAAGCCGTGCTTGACTTCGGTGCGGGCACGCACGCGCACGCCTTCGGCCAATTGCTTGACCTGGCTGCCATAGAAATTCATGAAGCGCAGCAGGATGTCGCCGGATTCGTCGGCAATCGTTACCAGCAGCTGGCGCCGCGGCTTGAAGCTGATCTCGTTTTTCGTGACCACCCCTTCGACCTGCGACACATGGCCGCCGCGCAGGCAGGCCTCGCGTATCGACACGATTTTTGTCTCGTCCTCGTAGCGCATGGGCAGGTGCAGCACCAGGTCCATGTCGGTGCGCAGGCCAAGGCGGGCGAGCTTGCTTTCTGTGGTTTTTGGGGCGGAAGTGGGTTTTGGCGAAGGCATATCTGCGGCAATTTGGCGCGGGCTGACGTAAAATAGAGGGTTCGCCGCACGCGCTGCAGCCCGTATTGTAAAGCTGCCAGCCCCCATTTTCCCAGAAATGAACAGAATGTACTCGCTTTCCGATTTCGATTTTGACTTGCCGCCCGAGCGCATCGCGCAGCTGCCGCTGCCAAACCGCAGTGCCTCGCGCCTGTTGCAGCTCGATGGCGAGCAGATTACCGACCGCCATTTCGCTGACATCGTCGACCAACTGCAAGCCGGCGACCTGCTGGTGATGAACAATACCCGCGTGCTCAAGGCCCGCTTCTTCGGCGTCAAGGAGACCGGCGGCCAGGTCGAGGTGCTGGTCGAGCGCGTGCTGGACAACCGCACCGTGCTGGCCCAGGTGCGCGCCTCCAAGTCGCCGAAACCGGGCAACCGCATCCGCCTGGCCGACGCCTTCGAGGTCACCACCGGCGAGCGCGCCGGCGAATTCTTCACCCTGCATTTCGAAGGCGACGTGTTCGACCTGATCGAGGCTCACGGCCGCCTGCCGCTGCCGCCCTACATCGAGCACAACGCCGGCGAATTCGACGAGCAGCGCTACCAGACCGTGTATTCGAAGGAACCGGGCGCTGTCGCCGCGCCGACCGCCGGCCTGCACTTCGACCAGCCGCTGCTCGACAAATTGGCCGCCAAGGGCGTGCGGTTCGCGTACGTGACGCTGCACGTGGGCGCCGGCACCTTCCAGCCGGTGCGCGTGGAAGACCTGTCGGAGCACAAGATGCACTCCGAGTGGTACACCATCGGCCAGGACACGGTCGATGCGGTGCGCGCCGCGAAGGCGGCCGGGCGCGATGTGGTGGCGGTCGGCACCACCAGCCTGCGCGCGCTGGAATCGGCCTCGCAATCGGGCGAACTGGTGGCGGGCAGTGCCGACACCGCGCTGTTCATCACGCCCGGCTATACCTTCAAGACGGTGACGCGCCTGATCACCAATTTCCACCTGCCGAAGTCGACGCTCATGATGCTGGTGTCGGCCTTTGCCGGCTACGACGCGATCCGCAAGGCCTATGCGCATGCGATCGCCAGCGAATACCGCTTCTTCAGCTATGGCGACGCCATGCTGCTGACCACTACCTCAAAATAAGCCCGTCAAGACTACCGATGCTCGAATTTACGCTCCTGAAGAAAGACACCAGCGGCCTGTCGCATGCGCGCCGCGGCCGTTTGAAACTGAACCACGGCACCATCGAAACCCCGATCTTCATGCCGGTCGGGACCTATGGCTCGGTCAAGGCGATGGACCCGACCGAACTGAAGACCGTGGGCTCGCAGATCATCCTTGGTAACACCTTCCACCTGTGGCTGCGTCCGGGCACCGAGGTGTTCGACAAGTTCGGCGGCCTGCACCAGTTCATGGGCTGGGACAAGCCCATCCTCACCGACTCGGGCGGCTTCCAGGTGTTTTCGCTGGGCGCGATGCGCAAGATCACGGAAGAGGGCGTCACCTTCGCTTCGCCGATCGACGGTTCGCGCCGCTTCCTGTCGCCGGAAGTGTCGATGCAGATCCAGCGTTCGCTGAACTCGGACATCGTGATGCAGTTCGACGAGTGCACGCCGTATGAAATCGATGGCCGCGCGGCCACCGCCGAAGAAGCGGCGAAGTCGATGCGCATGTCGCTGCGCTGGGCCCAGCGCTCGATGAACGAATTCAACCGCGGCGAAAACCCGAACGCGCTGTTCGGCATCGTCCAGGGCGGCATGTACGAGCACCTGCGCGACGAATCGCTGGCCGGCCTGGAAGACATCGACTTCCCGGGCCTGGCGATCGGCGGCCTGTCGGTGGGCGAGCCGAAGGAAGACATGAAGCGCATCCTGGCCCACGTCGGCCCGCGCCTGCCGGAGAACAAGCCGCACTACCTGATGGGCGTGGGTACGCCGGAAGACCTGGTGGAAGGCGTGGCCAACGGCGTCGACATGTTCGACTGCGTGATGCCGACCCGGAACGCGCGCAACGGCTGGCTGTTCACGCGCTTCGGCGACGTGAAGATCAAGAACGCGCGCTATAAGGAAGACATGGCGCCGCTGGACGAATCGTGCACCTGCTACTGCTGCACCAACTTCTCGCGCGCCTACCTGCACCACCTGCATCGCTCGAACGAGATCCTGGGTGCGCGCCTGAATACCATCCACAACCTGCACTATTACCTGAACCTGATGCAGGAAATCCGCGATGCGATCGATGCGGATGGGTTCCATGCGTTCCGGTTGCAGTTCGCGGCGGATCGTAGCCGCGGCGTATAAGGGTTGTAGGGTGGGCACTTGTGCCCACGCGGTCCTACCTTTGCACACCGTACAATATGCAAATGTCCTACCGCGTGGGCTCAAGAGCCCACCCTACAAAATCGAAACGGCACAAAAAAACGCGGCTCGAAAGCCGCGTTTTTCATTGCACCTCTTACTAATTACTCCGCCGCGCGATACCGCTCCAGCCAGTGCGCATACGGCGCCGGCAGCGTCCACGACGGTTTATCCTGGCCCAGCGCCTTGGCTGCCGCATACGTATAGTGCGGGTTGCCCAAGTGCGCGCGGCCGATCATGACCAGGTCCATCTGGCCTTCTTCCACCACGCGATTGGCTACCGTCGGCGAATCGATGTTCCACGACGACGCCACCGGAATGCCCGCTTCGCGCTTCACGCGCTCGGCGATCGGCGCAAGGAAGCCCGAAGCCCAGGGAATGTTCGCATCCGGCGTCGAGAAGCCGACGCTCACGTTCAGCATGTCCAGACCGGCGGCGCGGAACTGGCGCGTCAGTTCGATCGCCTCGTTCAGGGTTTCTTCGTCGCGGCCGTCGAACTCGATCACGCCGAAGCGCGCGGTCAGCGGGAGATTTTCTGGCCAGACGGCGCGCACGGCCGCCAGGGTCTCGAGCAGGAAGCGGCTGCGGCCGGCGAAGCTGCCGCCGTAGTCGTCGCTACGCTGGTTCGCGTGCACCGAGAAGAAACTCTGGCCGAGGTAGCCGTGGGCGAAGTGCAGCTCCAGCCACTCGAAGCCGGCCTCCAGGGCGCGGCGTGCGGCGGCGGCGAAGTCGGCCTTCACGCGCTCGATGTCGGCAATCGTCATCTCTTTCGGCACTTGCGGCAGGTTGGCGCCAAAGGCAACCGCCGACGGCGAGATGGTTTCCCAGCTGCGCGGGTCCGTGGCTGGGATGTGGTCGTCGCCTTCCCATGGACGCTGGGCGCTGGCCTTGCGGCCGGCGTGGCCGATCTGGATGCCGGCAATGGCGCCGCCCGCCTTGATGCCGGCGGCAATGCGCGCCAGGCCCGGCACGTGCTCGTCGGACCACAGGCCCAGGCAGCCCGGGGTGATACGGCCTTCCGGCGACACGCCGGTGGCTTCCACGATCACCAGGCCGGCGCCGCCACGGGCGATGCTTTCATAGTGGGTGGTGTGCCATTCGTTGGTGTAGCCATCGATGGCGCTGTACTGGCACATCGGCGGCACCGCGATGCGGTTGCGCAGGGTGACGCCCTTGAGGGTAAACGGGGTGAAAAGTGCTGACATGGGGTAGGGATCTCTTGCAAAAATAAGCGGGTCAGGCGCGGCCGTTGAGCTTGGCGGCGCGGGACGGGGATGATACCCGCGCGTCGGGATCTTCGCTGGAGACGGCTAAATGTGAGTGCCCACTTTCACTGTGGGGTGGACACCTGTGTCCACGCGGTGCCCCGGTTGATCAGTCGAACATGGCGAGCACGACGAGTAAAGTGCGCAAGGGCAGGACTGTGTGGACACGGGTGCCTAGCGCGGCCCGGCCCCCCTACAGCGGCAACAGCAACAGCCGGTATGTACATGATGCCGCCCCGGTAATACCACCCTCGCCGTGTGGATTTCCTACTTGCATTTTTTACAGCCAACCCCACATGCGGCGGAATGGCCGCTGGCAGTGCGCCGGTGCTAGAATACAGCGCTGTTTTTTTCATCTCATAATCGGAGTCCTTGTGTTCATTTCCAACGCTTACGCGCAAACCACCACTGCAGCCGCCGATCCTGGCCTGATGGGTAGCCTGACGACCTTCGCTCCGCTGCTGATCATGTTCGTGGTCATGTACTTCCTGATGATTCGCCCACAGCAGAAGCGCCAGAAAGAAGCCAAGGCGATGATGGACGCGCTCGCCAAGGGCGACGAAGTGGTCACCGCCGGCGGCATCCTGGGCCGCGTGACCAAGGTTACCGATACCTATGTGACCCTGGAAATCGCCACCAACACCGAACTGGTGGTGCAGAAGAACGCCGTGACCACGCTGCTGCCGAAGGGCACCCTGAAGTCCCTGTAAGCCAAGCGCCGCGGCCTGCTTGCGGGCCGCACGCCGCTCAACATAGAACGCTGGAACATCATGAATCGCTATCCGCTCTGGAAATACATACTGATCGCTGTTGCGCTCCTGCTGGGCGCGCTGTACACGGCGCCCAACTACTTCGGCGAATCGCCGGCGCTGCAAGTGACGACCGGCAAGACGACGGTCAAGATTACGAGCGACACCTCGGCGCAAGTGGCCGACGTGCTGAAACGCGAGGGTGTTCCGGCGAACCAGGTGTCGCTCGACGGCTCCGGCAACTCGACCGCCGTGCGGGCCCGCTTCGACACCACCGACGCCCAGTTCAAGGCCAAGCTCGCGCTCGAGCGCCAGCTCAACCGTGACGCCGCCGACCCCGATTACATCGTCACCGTCAACCTGGTGAAGAATACCCCGGCCTGGATGCAGTCCCTGCGCGCGCTGCCGATGAACCTCGGCCTCGACCTGCGCGGCGGCGTCCACTTCCTGCTGCAAGTCGACTCCAAGGCCGTGCTCGAAACCCGCATCAAGAGCACCCAGACCAGCGTGCGTAGCGTCCTGCGCGACGCCAACGTGCGCCATGCCGGCATCGAGCGCAACGGCAATGCCATCGAGGTGAACTTCCGCGACGAGCAGACCCGCACCGCCGCCCGCAACGTGCTGGCCAAGCAGATGGCCGACCTGACCCTGGCCGACGCCGCCGACGGCACCGAACTGAAACTGGTCGCCACCATGAAGGCCGAGGCGCTCAAGCGCATCGTCGAGGAAGGCGTCAACCAGAACATCTCGACCCTGTCGAAGCGTATCAACGAACTCGGCGTGACCGAGCCGGTCATCCAGCGCCAGGGCGCCGACCGCATCATCGTGCAATTGCCGGGCGTGCAAGACGTGGCCCGTGCGAAAGACCTGATCGGCCGCACCGCCACCCTGGAACTGCGCCTGGTCGACAACAGCGTGACCCCGGGCACCGAGCTCTCCAGCACGATCCCGCTGAACTCGGAACTGTTCACCGAAGGCCGCGGCGCCCCGGTCGTGGTGTCGAAAGACATTATCCTGACCGGCGACTACATCACCGGCGCCGTTGCCAGCTTCGACCAGAACCAGCAGCCGGCCGTCTCGGTCGACCTGAACGGCGACGGCGGCCGCAAGATCCGCCTGGTGACCCGCGAAAACGTCGGCAAACGCATGGCGATTTTGCTGAAAGAGAAGGGCAAGTACACCGTGCCGTCGGCCCCGACCATCCAGAGCGAACTGGGTTCAACCTTCCAGATCACCGGCATCGGCAACGCCCAGGAAGCGAACGAACTGGCCCTGCTGCTGCGCTCGGGCGCGCTGTCGGCCCCGATGGAATTCATCGAGGAACGCGTGGTCGGCCCACAGCTCGGCGCCGAGAACATTTCGCGCGGCCTGCACTCGACCCTGTGGGGCTTCGTGGCGATTGCCGTCTTCATGATCATCTACTACCACATGTTCGGTGTGTTCAGTGCGGTGGCGCTGGCGGCCAACGTGCTGTTCCTGCTGGCCCTGCTGTCGATGCTGCAGGCAACGCTGACCCTGCCGGGTATCGCGGCTATCGCGCTGGCCCTCGGTATGGCAATTGACGCCAACGTGCTGATCAACGAACGTATCCGCGAGGAACTCCGAGCCGGCGCCACGCCGCAGCAGGCGATCACGCATGGTTTCAGCCACGCCTGGGACACGATTTTCGACTCCAACGTAACCACCCTGATCGTCGGCCTGGCGCTGCTGATCTTCGGTACCGGTGCGGTGCGCGGCTTCGCCGTGGTGCACACCCTGGGCATCCTGACCTCGATGTTCTCGGCCGTGTTCGTCTCGCGCGGTTTCGTGAACCTGTGGTACGGCCGCCGCGGCAAGAAAGTGACCAAGCTGTCGGTCGGTACGGTGTGGACGCCGGGCCTGCCCGCTGAAAAGAAATAAGGACGAGGAACTGTCATGGAATTTTTCAAAATCAAGCGGGACATCCCGTTCATGCGCCACGCGTTGATCTTCAACGTGATCTCGGCGCTGACCTTCGTGGCTGCCGTGTTCTTCCTGGTGACCAAGGGCCTGCACTTCTCGGTGGAGTTCACCGGCGGCACCGTGATGGAACTGCGTTACCCGCATGCGGCGGACCAGGAAAAAATCCGCGCGACGCTGCGCTCGATCGGCCATGAAGCGCCTGAAGTGGCGAGCTTTGGCACCGCCCAGGACATCATGCTGCGCCTGCCGCCGGTGAAGACCGCGGCTGGCTCGACCGTGTCGGGCGAAGCCTTCAAGGCCGTCTGCGCCTCGGAAGGCGGCACCCCGAAACAGATCAACGTGACGGAAAAGGGCCAGCAGATCGAACGCACCAGCTGCGCGAATGCAGCCGGCGCCGAGCTGGTGACCCTGCAGCGCGTCGACTTCGTCGGCCCGCAGGTCGGCGACGAACTGGCCGAAAGCGGCCTGCACGCGCTGATCATGGTCGTGGTCGGCGTGGTGATCTACCTGGCGATCCGCTTCGAATGGAAATTCGCCGTGGCCGCGATCCTGGCCAACCTGCACGACGTGGTCATCATCCTGGGCTTCTTCGCCTTCTTCCAGTGGGAATTCTCGCTGACGGTGCTGGCGGCGATCCTGGCGGTGCTGGGTTACTCGGTGAACGAATCGGTGGTGATTTTCGACCGTATCCGTGAAACCTTCCGCAAGCAGCGCAAGATGAGCGTGACCGAGGTCATCGACCACGCGATCACCAGCACCATCTCGCGTACCATCATCACCCACGCCTCGACCCAGATGATGGTGCTGTCGATGCTGTTCTTCGGCGGCCCGTCGCTGCATTATTTCGCGATGGCGCTGACGATCGGTATCTGCTTCGGTATTTACTCGTCGGTGTTCGTGGCTGCCGCGCTGGCAATGTGGTTCGGCGTAAAACGCGAAGACCTGATCAAGCCGGTCAAGGAAAAGGACGAGACCGACGGCGCCGTGGTGTAATTAGCCGGCCCGCATGAAAAAGCCGCCACGGTGAAGGCCGTGGCGGCTTTTTTATTCTATACACATTTCCGCACCTCGATTTTTACAAGGAATTTGCTGATATGTGACATTTCCTGGTGTTGTGTGAGTTAACGCACAGAGCGTTGGGGGAGGCAAACCGTATAGTGAACCTGTCTCTTTCAGGACATCCCTAGTTTTGGACTTCACCCGCTCCGCTTGGAGCGGGTTTTTTTTTGCCTGGTCTGCTTGCGCGGCGAATGAAACAGAAATGTCACATGAATGTGAAATGGCGCACAGAGTATGCGGGAACCGGGAACTATAGTGGAGCTGTCTCTTTCAGGACATCCCTAGTTTTGGACTTTGCCCGCTCCGTTTGGAGTGGGCATTTTTTTTGTGGGTTGGAATTGCGAAGGGCAGGATGGCAAGCGGTATTGGGGCTTTTGCCTGTTGCGCTATTGGTGTGTTGAATCCGCGTGGGCACGGAGTGCCCACCCTACGGGATACGTTGCGTATCCGCGTTTCGTACGATTTGCTGCTGGTGGTGGACTGTATGGGTTTGTATGAACTCGCTATTAACGGCGACCTCACGGTTTTCGCGTGAACTTGCCGATAACGGTGACCGTAGGGTGGGCACCCGTGCCCACGCGGATCAAAAGGACCGATAACAGCGCAGGCAACAGCCCCATTACCGCTGATCGGACCGCCTTACAACAACGCCGACGTCAAACTCTGCACCTCTTCCGCCGACTCTTCCATGATCCTTGCCAGGGTCCCATCCCCCACCGCGAAATCAATGGTCGCCGCCGCCTGCACACTGGTCGCACCCGGCCGTTCCAGCAACGGCGAATGCTCCGGCGACAAATCGTTCGCCAGCAACAGGGTGTCCCCGAGGGTCTCCGGCGGCAGCGCACGCATGCCATTCCACATGGCCTCGATCGCCCCCATCACCGGCGCCGGTACGCCCAGCTTGAGCAGCACGCCGCGGCCGATCGCCACTTCGCCATGCTCCAGCCAATCCTCGGCGCCGCCTTCGAGCAGCCCCGGATACGCATGCGCGCGCGACAGCATGTAGAAGCCGCCCACCTCGTGCACGATGCCGGCAAACATCGCCGTCTCCGGATCGACGAACGACACCCGGCGCGCGATCACCTGGGCCAGCGCGGCCACGTGGGCCGAGTGGCGCCACAACTGATCGGCCTTGGCACGCAGCACCGGATCGGTGATCTCGCTGCTCAGCTGGCGCACGATCACCGAGGCCGCCAGCGCGCCCAGCGTACGGAAACCGACGCGCTGCACGGCGGCGCGCACGCTGGTCACGTCGTTACCGGCGCGGTTGTAGGTGACGGAGTTGGCAATGGCAACCGTGCGCGCAGCCAGCAACGGCTCGGCCTGCACCAGGCGCGCCGCCGCATCGGCGTGGCAATCGGGATCATTGAGCGCACGCTGCAGCTTGAGCGTGGCGTCAACATTGGTCGGGAAGCTGAGCTCGCCGCGGATGGCCTGGGCGGCGATGCTCTTGAGGGCGTCTAGTCTGTCCATCGAAAAATTATACTCCCTGCGAACAGCCACACTTCGGAGTATTTGCTCCAAAGCATCTTTTTACAACGCCAAACGTCTCGCGATCAAGGCTCGCTGAAGATGGCGTCGCAGTCTTCCTTCGGCTCTTCGGTGTCCTGCAGTTCGTCGACCAGGCCCAGGTCGAACAGTTCCTCGACGGCGTTCATGAAGCTGCTCAGTTTGGTCGCGCCGATCAGGCGGTAGATCTCGCCGTCTTCGTTGCGCACGCCGATCAGCATGGCTTCCTCGCGCACTTCGGCTTCCGGAGCGATGTCGAGCAGAATATTGCCGATGATGTGCTTGTCGAAGTGGGCCGGCTTCTTGCCGTCGATCAGGGAAGTTTTCAAGATGATTCCTTTTGTTGTGATAATGAAGGGGAAGGGCGTCCTGCCCCGAGTATCCGTTCGCGCAATTTCCTCAGTGCGCCGTCGACCTCGTCGAATTCGGCATCGCTGAAATCTTCAAACAATTGCTTGCCGTGTGCAACCACCTTCGGGAACACATCGCGAAACACCGCTTCGCCGCTATCGGTCAGGCGCACGAAATACGAGCGTTTGTCCTCATCGCTACGTTCGCGCAGCACCAGCTGTTTCTGCTCGAGCCGTTCGATGACGCCGGTCAGCGTGCCTTTCGTAATCAGGGTGCGCTCACCCAATTCCTTGTAGCTCATGCCGCTGGTATTGCCGAGCGTGGCGATGATGTCGAATTGCGCGTGCGTCAAACCGTACTGGCGCACGGATTCGCCCGAATACCGTTCGAAGCCCTGCAGGCATTCGGCCAGCAAGCGGACGCTCTTTAAATATCGTTCCCCCATGAAGCGAGATTATATCCGCGAGCAGCCTTTCGGCGACGACGGTTCGCCGTTAGAAGCTATCTCAGCAGGTCGGAGTCGCTGCTGGCGCGCCTGACAAGCGGGGACGGTGTTGCGCGTCGTTGCATGGCTCCGCCATGCGGCCTCCTTGCGCCTTGCCCGCGCTCGCCAGGCATCACCATCCGCTTCCCCCGACCTACTGAGATAGCTTCTTATGGCCGAGGCGCGTACCATACCGCTTTTCTTCGCGCCGCATTCCATGACCCGCCATCTCCACGGCATATTCGCTCTGCTGCTCGTCACGCTGGTCTGGGGCACGACCTTCCCGGCAATGAAAGACCTGACCGGTCATTTCTCGGCCGTGTGGATCATTCTCGTGCGTTTTGTCCTTGCCGCCGTCTTGTTGTCGCCCTTCCTGTGGCGCGGCAAGCTGGCCGACATGCGTGCCGGCGCCATTCTCGGCGCTTTGTTGTTTTTCTGCTTCGTGTTCCAGGTCGAGGGCCTGGCCCTGACCAGCTCGAACCGCAACGCATTCATCTGCGGCCTGAACGTGCTGGTCGTGCCGCTGCTGGGCGTGCTGGCCGGCCGCCTGCCAGAACGCCGCATCGTGCTGGCTCTTGTCATGTCGATCGCCGGCCTGGCCGCACTGTGCTGGGACGGCGGCGCCTGGGGCACCGGCGACTCGCTCGCCCTGCTGAGCGCGCTGTGCTTCGGCGTCTACATCAAGGTGATGGAAGTGCAGACCCGGCGCGCCACGCGCCTGCTCACCGTGACCGCCGCCCAGATCGGCACCGTCGGCCTGTGCGCCGCGCTCTGGCTGCTGGCGCGCGAACTGCCGGGCGAGGCCGTGGCACGCGCCGCCTATCTCGACGGCGTATTCGGCAAGCTTGGCCAGCACGGCTGGAACTTCGCCTACCTGGGCGTGGTCGCCACCGCCGCCATCATCTCGCTGCAAACCTGGGGCCAGTCGCGCACCTCGGCCAACGAGGCGGCGGTGGTGTATGCCTTCGAGCCGGCCGCGGCCGCCTTCTTCGGCTACTTCTGGCTGGGCGAAGCCTTGACGGCGCGGGGCTGGCTCGGTGGCCTGCTGTTGATCTCCGGTATGATAGTCAGTCAATGGAATTCCGAACGCCGGCCATCCGCCGCGCTTGCTCCCGAGTGAACAACGTCACGATCCGCTTCAATGCCGCAAGCTGAACTGTCCCGCCTGGCGCAGGAGAGGCCGCTGCGCGTGCTGCTCGTGAATGCCGGCGAGCCGGACACGATGAGTTGGTCGGGCCTGGCCCAGCCGCTGCGCCTGGCCGCCAAGATCCTCGGCCCCGAGCGCCTGCACGTGGACGTGCGCAGCCCCGACAAGTTCACCAGCGACGCCCAGCGCCACTGGCACCTGGTGCTACTGGCCGCCGACGAAGCCCAGGCCGGCCTGAAACCCGCGAACTTCCGCGCCCTGGTCGAACGCTGCCGCGCCGCGCCGTTCTGGGGCGGCGTGGGTGCCGGCGTGCTGTGGCTGGCCGAGGCCGGCGCCCTGAACGGCGTGCGCACCGCGCTGCCATGGTCGCTGTACGCCGGCGCCGACAGCCGCGCCGACCAGGCCGTCTTCACGCCCCACCTCTACGAAATCGAAGGCGAACGTTTGACCTGCTGCGGCGGGGCGGCGTCCGTGGATTTCGCGCTGACCTTGATCGACATCATTTTCGGCTCGACCGTGCAGGCGCAGGTGAAGGAGATCTTGTGTGTCGACAGGGTGCGCGGCAAGGAAGAGCGCCAGCGCGTGGCCCTGCAGGCGCGCTTCGGCACATTGCAGCCCAAGCTGACCGAAGCGGTGACGCTGATGGAAGCGAATATCGAGGAGCCGCTCTCGACCGACGAGATCGCCCAGCTGGCCGGGGTGTCTCGGCGCCAGCTGGAGCGGCTGTTCAAGCAGTATCTGGGCAGTTTGCCGTCACGCTATTACCTGGAGCTGCGCCTGACGCGGGCGCGGCAACTGCTGCTCGATACCAATTACTCGATCGTGCAGGTGGGGCTGATGTGCGGGTTTTCGTCGGGCTCGCATTTTTCGACGGCGTTCGGGGCGCTGTTCGGAAATACGCCGCGGGAAGAGCGGCAGCGGCGCTTGGCTGAATAGCAGCCGCATCAGCCTTCCGGTCGCGAGGGGAGGGCGCCTCCAGAATACCGCGATATCGCACGATTCCTGACGTTTTGCTGCGATATGCGCGCGAAATCACATGATATGTTCACGAAATCCTGCGATTTGCCGACGCAAATACACGATCTCTGCACGAATTTGAACGATACGAAATCTGCATACCTAAGAGACTGGATGAATCATCCTGTCCCCGCATCCCGGGATGTCCATGCCGCCAGCCATTTACCAGCGCCCGCGTGCATAGCTTGTCAGCGCAAGGTAGAAAATCCCCACCGCAGCCGCAAAAACGACCACCAGGGCGATGCCCACGCTGATCCAGTATGTCCGTTTATCGTGCGGCTGTGCTTCCAGCAAATCCAGCAAAGGAGCCAGTGCGAGGAGAAATGGCGGAAACGGGGAGCCAATGCCGATTGCAAGCAAGCCGCCGAGTACAAGCACGACAACTTGGTGCAGCAGGATGAATTTCGTGCGGTTGTGTGGTGGGCGCATGGCGATCCGCAGGTTGACTGGTCGATTTGATACTTCTACAGCGTGTAAAGCTTGCCGTGCTTCATCGCGCGATGTGCGGATACCGCATTGACTTCCGGCCAAAAATGAAAATCCCCGTCGCACTTCTGCAAGAACTTGCCTGATAGCCTTCCTATAATGACCAGACTCGGCGCCGGCCCTCCGTGCGCCTGTCACGAACTTAGGATGAGGAAAAAGTCATGAACGCAAAGCTTGATTCGGGTGTCACAACGCGGCCTGTCACTCGGCAGACCTTCGACGAAGTCCTCGTCCCGACCTACGCTCCGGCTGCGATGGTGCCGGTGCGCGCTTCGGGCCTGGACGTGTGGGACCAGGAAGGCAAGCACTACCTCGACTTCACCTCCGGTATCGCCGTCTCGAGCCTGGGCCACTGCAACCCGGTGCTGGTCGACGCGATGACCAAGCAGCTCAACACCCTCTGGCACCTCGGCAACGGCTACACCAACGAGCCGGTGCTGCGCCTGGCCTCGGCCCTGACCGACGCCACCTTCGCCGACCGCGCCTTCTTCTGCAATTCGGGCGCGGAAGCGAACGAGGCGGCCCTGAAACTGGCGCGCAAGTACGCGCATACCAAATTCGGCCCGCACAAGTCGCGCATCATTTCCTGCCTGTCGTCCTTCCACGGCCGCACCCTGTTCACCGTGTCGGTCGGCGGCCAGCCGAAGTACACCGAAGGCTTCGAGCCGCTGCCGCAGGAAATCAACCACATCCCGTACAACGACATCGACGCGGCGCGCGCCGCCATCCTCGATGACGTGGCGGCCGTGATCGTCGAGCCGATCCAGGGCGAGGGCGGCGTCATCCCGGGCAACAAGGAATACCTGCAAGCCCTGCGCGAGCTGTGCGACAAGACCGGCGCCCTGCTGATCTTCGACGAAGTGCAGTCGGGCGTGGGCCGCACCGGCACCCTGTACACCTACATGGAAACCGGCGTGACCCCGGACATCCTGACCAGCGCCAAGGCCCTGGGCAACGGCTACCCGATCGGCGCCATGCTCACCACGAACGCGATCGCCGAGCACTTCAACGTCGGCTCGCACGGCACCACCTACGGCGGCAACCCGCTGGCCGCGACCGTCGCACTGAACGTGATCGAGACCATCAACCAGCCGGCCTTCCTGGCGCGCGTGAAGGAAGCCAGCGCCAAGATCTTCGCGAATCTCGACAAGCTGTCGGCCGACTACCCGCAGCTGTTCGGCAAGGCACGCGGCATGGGCCTGCTGATCGGCCTGCCGATGGCCGAAGGCTACAAGGGCCGCGCCAAGGACCTGACCAAGGTCGCCGAAGGCCTCGGCCTGATGCTGCTGGTGGCCGGCTTCGACGTCGTGCGCCTGGCGCCGGCGCTGATCGTCTCGGACGAGCAGATCGCCGAAGCCGACCGCATCATGCGCGCCGCCGTCGAGCAGTTCCTGGCTGCCTGATCCGCGAAAGCCATAGCAGCTTGCAGTAACAAGGCCCGCAAAGCAGCGCGGGCCTCCGTTCGTTCGCACTGAGGTCTTTTGGGGAGTTCACATGTATGTTGTCCGTCCGGTAGAACTGTCGGATATCGGCGCGCTGGAAAGCCTGGCCGCGGTCACGACGCCGGGAGTGCACACGCTGCCGCGCACGCGCGACGCGATCACCGCCTTCGTCGAGCGTTCCATCGCCTCGTTCGCGGCGCAGGTCGACATCCCGAGCGAAGAATCCTACCTGTTCGTGCTCGAAGACACGGCCAGCAACGAAGTTGTCGGCACTGCCGCCGTGCACGCGTCGGCCGGCTCGAACGGCACCTATTTCGCCTTCCGCAACGACGTCATCCAGCAGGTCTCGCGCGACCTGAACATCAGCCACAGCGTGCACGCCCTGACCCTGTGCTCGGAACTCACGGCCTGCTCGCAGCTGGCCGGTTTCAATCTGCGCGACCGCGAGCGTGCCGGCATCGAGGCTGCGCTGCTGTCGCGTGCGCGCCTGCTGTTCGCGGCGCTGGCGCCGCACCGCTTCGGCGACCGTTTCTTCGTGCCGCTGCCGGGCGTGACCGATGGCGACGGCCAGTCGCCGTTCTGGAATGCGCTGGGCCGCAAGTTCTTCAAGATGGATTTCCTGGAAGCCGAGCGCATCATCGGCGGGGCGCGCAACCGCACCCTGATCGTCGAGCTGATGCCGCACTATCCGGTCTACGTGCCGCTGCTGCCGGGCGACGCCCAGGCGGCGATGGGCCAGATCCATCCGAGCGGCCAGCTGGCCTTCAAGCTGCTCACGGAAGAGGGCTTCGAAGCGGACGAATATGTCGACATCTTCGACGGCGGCCCGATCCTGGCGGCGCATAAACTGTCGCTGCGTTCGTTCTGCGGCTCGCAGCAGCGCCGCGTCGAGACCGCATCGCGTGGCAATGGTGCCACCGTCACCTACGCGGTGGCCACCAGTGCCGACCGCTTCCGCGCTGTCACCGTGTCCTGCCCGCCCTGCGATACCTCCGACGCCATCTGCCTGCCGGCCGAGGCACAGCAGGCGCTGGGCGTGGCGCCGGGTGATACCGTCATCTGCGTCAGAATCTGAGAGAGGCACCATGCTCGTCATTCGTTCCATCGCCGCCTCCGACCTCGACGGCCTGATCGACCTGGCCACCCAGGTCGGCAGCGGCATGACCACCCTGAAGCCCGACCGCAAGATGCTGGGCGACCGTGTCGACTGCGCCGTTGCCTCGTTTGCCGAGACGATCCCGCCCGAAGAGCGCGACTACATGTTCGTGCTCGAGGACACGAGCAACGGCCGCCTGGCAGGCATCTGCGCCATCAAGGGTGCGGTCGGCCTGACCGAACCGTTCTATAACTACCGCATCGGCACCCTGGTGCACTCCAGCCGCGAACTGAACGTGTTCACGCGCATGGAAACCCTGTACCTGTCGAACGATCTCACCGGCGCGACCGAACTGTGCTCGCTGTTCCTGCAGCCGGACTACCGCAGCGGCGGCTACAACGGCAAGTGGCTGTCGAAAAGCCGCTTCCTGTTCATTGCCCAGTTCCAGCAGCTGTTCACCGAAAAGATCATCGCCGAGATGCGCGGCTATTTGCTGGAAGACGGCACCAGCCCGTTCTACGAAGGCCTGGGCCGCCACTTCTTCAAGATGGATTTCAACCACGTCGACGGCCTGACCGCGATCGGGAAAAAATCCTTCATCGCCGAGCTGATGCCGCGCCAGCCGCTGTATGTGGATTACCTGCCGCAGTCGGCGCGCGAAGTGATCGGCCAGGTGCACCGCTCGACCCTGCCGGCGCGCAAGCTGCTGGAGCAGGAAGGCATGCACTACGACGGCTACGTCGACATTTTCGATGCCGGCCCGGTGCTGCAGGGCCGCGTGTCCGACCTGCGTTCGGTGCGCGACAGCGTGCTGCGCGTGGCCGTCGAGGGCAAGCCCGAGGGCGACACCGATTGCCTGCTGGTGTCGAACACCAAGCTGCACGATTTCCGCATGGTGCTGGCGCAGGCCACGATCGACGGCACGGAAGCGGTGCTGTCGGCCGACGAGCTGGCGC
The DNA here is from genome assembly GCF_057801335.1 of Massilia sp. BAP21. Classification (NCBI taxonomy): domain Bacteria; kingdom Pseudomonadati; phylum Pseudomonadota; class Betaproteobacteria; order Burkholderiales; family Oxalobacteraceae; genus Massilia; species Massilia sp. BAP21. Next base: position 1,564,791 of record NZ_CM173596.1, on the reverse strand, counting down.
TGCTGCATTGCGAGGCGGGCGACACGGTGCGCACGCTGTCACTCAACGTTAGGAAGAACAATGGCTAACCTGTCGAACTACATCAACGGCGAATGGCTCGCCGGCAGCGGCGCGGAACTGGTCACGATCGATCCGTCCACCGGCCGCCAGACCTGGACCAGCAACGAGTCGAACGAAGACGACGTCGCCCGCGCCGCGCAAGCCGCCCGCGACGCCTTCGAGGACTGGGCCTTGACGCCTTTGGAAGAACGCATCGCCATCTGCACGCGCTTCCGCGATCTGCTGAAGGAACACACCGAAGAACTGGCCGCGACGATTGCCGAGGAAGTCGGCAAGCCGCTGTGGGAAGCGCGCACCGAAGTGGCGACCATGGCCAACAAGATCGATATCTCGGTCCAGTCCTACGGCGCGCGCACCGGCGAAACGAATGCCAAGGTCGCCGACGGCAATGCCGTGCTGCGCCATCGCCCGCATGGCGTGTTCGCTGTCTACGGTCCCTACAACTTCCCCGGCCATCTGCCGAACGGCCACATCGTGCCGGCCCTGATCGCCGGGAACACGGTGGTGTTCAAGCCGAGCGAATACGCGCCGCGCACCGCCGTGAAGACCGTGCAGCTGTGGGAACAGGCCGGCCTGCCGCAGGGCGTGCTGAACCTGGTGAACGGCGGCCGCAATACCGGCATCGCGCTCGGCGCGCAGCCGCAGATCGACGGCGTGCTGTTCACCGGTAGCAGCCAGACCGGCGCCGCCCTGCACAAACAGTTCGGCGGCCAGCCGGGCAAGATGCTGGCGCTGGAAATGGGCGGCAATAACCCACTCGTGGTCTGGGATGTGAAGGACATCGATCCTGCCGTGCACCATGCGGTGATGTCGGCCTTCATTTCGGCCGGCCAGCGCTGCACCTGCGCGCGCCGCCTGGTGGTGCAGGACACGCCGGAAGGCCAGGCCTTCATCGACCGCCTGGTCGAAGTGGCGAGCAAGCTGCAAGTCGGCCCGTCGAATGCCGAGCCGCAGCCATTCATGGGACCTGTGGTTTCGGCAGCGGTGGCCGCGCGCCTGGTGCAGGCCCAGGCCGAAATGGCGCAGAAGGGCGGCAAGGTGCTGCTGCAGATGCGCCAGCTCGACCCGAACGCCGGCTTCGTCACCGCCGGTATCGTCGACGTCACCGATGCGCAAGGTATTCCGGACGAAGAGTGGTTCGGTCCGCTGCTGCAGATTGTGCGCGTGAAGGATTTCGACAGCGCGCTGAAAGTGGCGAATGCCACCGAATTCGGCCTGGCTGCGGCCCTGCTGTCGCCGTCGGAAGAGCTGTGGAAGCACTTCGCGGTGCGCGCCCGCGCCGGTATCGTCAACTGGAACCGTCCGACCACGGGCGCGGCCAGCTCGGCGCCGTTCGGCGGCGTCGGCAAGTCGGGCAACCACCGTCCGAGCGCCTACTATGCGGCGGACTACTGCGCCTACCCGGTCGCCTCGATCGAAACCTCCGAACTGGAAATGCCGGCCAAGCTGTCGCCTGGCCTGAGCTTTTAATTGAGCTTCTAATTATGTTCAACGCGCGCGAATACAACTTCGACGGCCTGGTTGGCCCGTCGCACAACTACGCCGGCCTCTCGTTCGGCAACGTCGCTTCGTTCAGCAATGTGAAGAGCGCCTCGAACCCGCGCCAGGCGGCGCTGCAGGGGCTGGCCAAGATGCGTGCGCTGGCTGCGCGCGGCTTCGGCCAGGCCGTGATGCCGCCGCAGGCGCGTCCGAACTTCCGCCTGCTGCGCAGCCTGGGATTTTCGGGCACCGACGCCGACGTGCTGGCGCAAGCCTGGCGCGAGGCGCCGGTGATCCTGTCCTGCGCCTGGTCGGCCGCGCCGATGTGGACCGCGAACGCCGCCACCGTCAGCCCCTCGGCCGACACCCGCGACGGCCGCGTGCACTTCACCGCCGCCAACCTGAACAACAAGCTGCACCGCTCGGAAGAGCACGTGCAGGCCACCCGCACGCTGCGCCACATCTTTGCCGACCACGATCACTTCGTGGTGCACGACACGCTGCCGGCCACGCCGGCCTTTGGCGACGAGGGCGCGGCGAACCATACGCGCTTTGCCGCTGACCATGGTGCGCCAGGCGTGGAGTTCTTCGTGTACGGCCGCGTCGAGTTCGACCCGTCGGCCCCGGCCCCGAAAAAATACCCGGCGCGCCAGACCCTGGAAGCCTCGCAAGCCGTGGCGCGCCTGCACGGCCTGGACCCGGCGCGCACCGTGTTCGCCTCGCAGAATCCGGACGTGATCGACCAGGGCGTGTTCCACAACGACGTGATCGCGGTCGGCAACGGCAACGTGTTGTTCTACCACGAGCAGGCGTTTGCCGACGAAGCCGCAACCATCGATGCGCTGCGCCGGACGGCAGCGGGTGTAGGCTTCGAGTTTGCGCCGGTGCGCGTGGAGACCGGCATGGTGCCGGTGGCGGATGCCGTGGCCAGCTATTTGTTCAACAGCCAGCTGCTGTCCAAGCCGGACGGCAAGATGGCGCTGGTGGTGCCGCACGAATGCCGCGAGAACGACGCGGTGGCGCGCTACCTGGGCGGCCTGGTGGCAAGCGGCGGGCCGATCGACGAACTGATCGAATTCGACCTGCGCCAGAGCATGCGCAACGGCGGCGGGCCTGCCTGCCTGCGTCTGCGTGTGGCGCTGACCGACGAGCAGGCGGCCGCGATGCACGGCGGCGTGATCATGACCGAGGCGCTGTATGCGCAATTGGTCGAGTGGGTCGAGAAGCATTACCGCGACCGGGTCGAGCCGAAGGATTTGATGGACCCGCAGTTGGCGATCGAGTGCCATACGGCGCTGGAAGCGCTAGAGCGCATTCTTGGTTTGCCCGGTTTATACGATTTCGGTTGATATCGCCGATGATCAGCCGGTGAGACCGCGTGGACACAGGTGTCCACCCTACGAAACCCGCGATTGGTTTTGTAATGTTGGATGATCGGACGGTGAAACCGCGTGGGCAGTAGGGCTGGCTAAATGCCAGCACTACAAATGCCCACCCTACAGCGGCGGTGTAACGTAGGGTGGACTCCCGAGTCCACGCGGTACAGCAGTAAGGAACAATCAAAGCGTCGCGTAGCACCGCAAGCAGTAGAAACCGTAGGGTGGGCTCTTGAGCCCACGCGGTACAACAGCAGCATATAGAAAAAAGCAGCAAAGACCCGACGCCAAGCGCACACCGCGCCATCGTCGACACGACTAACGAGTTACACGCTTCCAGGACAAGGAAGCCAAGGACCTGGACGGGACAACCCCGTCCACCAAACGCCGGTGCACGCAAAGCCACAAGCCGTAGCGCGCGCAAGCGACAACATCAAGCTTGGAGAAGCAACAATGAACGACATGACGCAAGATCTGCGCACCCAGACCCTGGCCCTGGTGACCAACCAGCCGGCAGCCGGCGCGACCGAGCCGGTAACGGCCCTGATCACCGCCTGGATCCGCTCGCTCGACGAAGAAGACCTGGCCGGCATCGCGCCGCAAGCCCTGGCGCCCGTCCTGTGGGACGGCTTCATGCAGGCCGCGAAGCGCACCCAGGGTTGCCAGATCGCGCAACTGCGCTATAACGACACCAAGGGCGGCAATGCCACGGCCCTGTTGATCGTCAACGACGACATGCCTTACCTGGTCGATTCCTTCGTCATGGCCCTGCGCAAGGAGCGCATCCTGGCCGCCGGCGTGATGAACGCCGTGCTGCCGGTGCAGCGTGATGCGTCCGGCATGGTCGCCGCTGTCGGCGCCGCCGGTTCTCCGCTTGAGTCCTACGTCCTGGTCCTGCTGAACGACGAACTCGCCTTTGAAGAACTCGACAAGCTGACCGCGCGCATCCGCATGGTCGCCAACGACGCCGCCACCGTGCACCGCGACGCGGTGGCCATGGGCGACCGCATGACCGAAGTCGCCGCCGCGGCCAGCGCCCACGGCACCCCGGCCGGCCAGGAAGTGGCCGCCTTCCTCGAGTGGGCCAAGAACGAAGGCTTCGAGCCCTTCGGCTACGCCTACTACGAAGTGCAGCCGGGCCAGCCGCAGCTGGTGCGCGACATCCCGAGCCGCATCGGCGTCCTGAAGGACACCGCGCACCCGGTCTACGGCACCTGCCTGGCCAACATCCCGGGCGAACTGGCCACCCTGTCGGCACGCGCCGAGACCCTGTCGATCGTGAAGGCCGACGTCGAAGGCACCCTGCACCGCGACCAGCCGCTGGACTTCATCGGCGTGCGTAACACCGATGCGCAAGGCAACATCCTCGGCGAGCACTGCTTCGTCGGCCTGTTCACCCGCGCCGCCACCTCGACCCCGCTGGCGCGCCTGCCGTTCGCGCGCGGCCGCGTGGCCAAGGTCCTGAGCCTGGCCGGCGTGCGCCAGGAAGGCTTCCGCGCCGAGAAGTTCCTGGAAATCATGGAGTCGCTGCCGCGCACCGAAGCGCTGGAAGCCGATCCGGAATGGCTGGCGCAAGTGTGCAGCTCGGTCGTCTCGCTGTACAAGCAGCCGCGCCCGAAAGTCTTTGCGCGCCGCGACGTATACGGCCGCCACCTGAACGCCCTGGTCTACCTGCCGCGCGAGCGCTACAGCGCAGCGGTGGCAGCAAGCCTGGCGCAAGCCCTGAAAGACAGCTCGGGCGCGCATGACGTGCGCGTCCAGACCCTGGTGGCTGATGGCCCGCTGGCCCGCGTCTACCTGATCGCCCACGCCGCGCGCAATCCGCTCGACCTGGAAACCGACATCCAGCAGCCGCTGCTGGCCGTGCTGGACGGCTGGCACGACCGCTTTGCCGCCATGACGAATGGCGTCGAAGAGCATGCCCAGCGCAGCAACCTGCGCAAACTCGGCGCCAACCTGCCGGTGTCGTTCGTCACCGCCACCGCGCCGGACGTCGCCTTCCGCGACCTGCAGGCCATGCTGAACATCGGCCAGCACGAGCGCGTGGCCGTGCGCATCGAGCCGGGCAGCGGCGAAGGCAACGCCGCGCGCGACGCCTCGATCCGCCTGTACTCGAACGAGAATGTGCCTTCGCTGTCGCGCATCCTGCCGGCCCTGCAGAACGCCGGCATCGCCGTCGACCGCGAACAGACCTGGGCTATCACCACCGCCGACGGCGTGCGCCACCACGTGACCGCGCTGGCTGTCGACGACGAGAGCGGCGCCAAGCTGGTGAAGGCCGGCATCGCTCCGGTGGCCGAGGAACTGTTCACCGCGCTGTTCAACGACGAAGCCGAAGACGGCCGCATGAACGGCCTGACCATCGAAGGCGGTTTGTCGATGCGCGAAGTGCAGCTGGTGCGCGGCTACATCAGCTATTGGCGCCAGCTGGGCTCGAAGTTCTCGGTGCGCTACATGGCCGAGACCCTGCGCATGCAGCCGGCCCTGGTGAAAGAATTCGTGACCGGCTTCGTGCAGCGCTTCGATCCGAAACTGTCGCAGTCCGAGCATGACGCCGGCACCGCGAAGCTGTCGGCACTGAAGGCCGGCCTGTCGAGCGTGAACCACGCCGACACCGAGGAAATCATGGCGGCCCTGGTCGACCTGGCCCTGGCCACCGTGCGCACCAACTACTTCCAGAACAGCGGCGAGAAGATCATCTTCAAGTTCGACACCAGCAACCTGGCGCTGGCGCCGGAGCCGCGTCCTTACCGCGAGATCTACGTGTTCTCGCGCCGCTTCGAAGGCGTGCACCTGCGCGGCGGCCCGGTCGCCCGCGGCGGCCTGCGCTGGTCGGACCGCATGGAAGACTACCGCACCGAAGTGCTGGGCCTGGTGAAGGCGCAGATGGTCAAGAACGCCGTCATCGTGCCGGCCGGCTCGAAGGGCGGTTTCGTCTGCAAGCAGATGCCGAAGGACGCGCCACGCGAAATCATGGCCGCCGAGGGCGAAGCCTGCTACCGCATGTTCATCTCCAGCCTGCTGGAAGTGACCGACAACCGCGAGCGTGGCGCCATCGTGCCACCGCAGAACACCGTGCGCTACGACCAGGACGACCCTTACCTGGTGGTCGCTGCCGACAAGGGCACCGCGACCTTCTCCGACATCGCCAACGGCATCGCCGTGCAGCGCGGCTTCTGGCTGGGCGACGCCTTTGCCTCGGGCGGCTCGAACGGCTACGACCACAAGAAGATGGGCATCACCGCCAAGGGCGCGTTCGAAGCCGTGAAGCGCCACTTCTACGAACTGGGCCACGACATGAGCACGACCCCGATCACCATGGTCGGCGTGGGCGACATGTCGGGCGACGTGTTCGGCAACGGCGTACTGCTGTCGCGCCAATTGAAAGTGCTGGCCGCGTTCGACCACCGCCACATCTTCCTCGATCCGACCCCGGACGTCGAAGTCTCGTTCAAGGAACGCCAGCGCATGTTCGCGCTGCCGCGCTCGTCGTGGGAAGACTACGACAAGTCGCTGATCTCGCAGGGCGGCGGCGTGTTCCCGCGCTCGGCCCGTTCGATCGAACTGACGCCTGAAGTGCGCGCTGCGCTGGACATCAAGGAAACGTCGCTGGCGCCGGAAGAGCTGATGCACCGCATCCTGCTGGCACCTGTCGACCTGTTCTACAACGGCGGTATCGGCACCTACATCAAGGCCTCGAACGAGACCCACGCGCAGGTGAAGGACCGCGCCAACGACCGCATCCGCGTCAGCGGCAACGAACTGCGCTGCAAGGTCGTGGCCGAAGGCGGCAACCTGGGCGCGACCCAGGCCGGCCGTATCGAGTTCGCGCTGAACGGCGGCCGCATCTTCACCGATGCGATCGACAACTCGGCCGGCGTGGATTGCTCGGACCACGAAGTCAACATCAAGATCTGGCTGGACACCGAAGTCAACCTCGGCAAGCTGCCTGAAGCCGACCGTAACCGCATCCTGAACGAGATGACCGGCGACGTCGAGAAACTGGTCCTGCGCGACAACTCGCAGCAGACCCACCTGCTGACGCGCGAAGTGCAGGCCCAGTCGAACGCCTCGGTGGTCGACGCCTACGCCGCGCTGATCACCAGCCTGGAAAGCGAAGGCGCCGTGTCGCGCGAGCTGGAACAGCTGCCGACGGACGCCGAGCTGCAGCGCCGCAAGGCGCAAGGCGAAGGCCTGACGGCGCCGGAACTGGCGGTCGTGGTGGCGAACGTGAAGAACCGCTTCAAGCGCATCCTGGCGACCCTGCCGCTGACCGACGAACCATGGGCCGACACCGTGCTGCGTCCTTACTTCCCGGCCCAGCTGGTCGCCACCCGCGATCCGCTCGACCACCCGCTGGCCAGTACCATCCTGGCCACCGTGCTGGCGAACGAAGCGGTCAACCGCTGCGGTCCGCTGATGATCCGCGACCTGGCCGCCGAGCACCGCATCGACGACGCCGAAGTGGTCAAGGCCTGGGGCCGTGGCTGGTCGGCGCTGCAACTGGCGCCGGTCTTCGACGCACTCGACGCCGATGCGCTGAACGTGCCGCGTGACGTGTCGATCGCGGTCGACGCCCGCACCCGCGCACTGCTGCGCGCCGTGATGGAAGGCGTGCTGTCGATGCCGGCAGGCGCCGACGGCATGAAGGAACTGACCTCGCTGTTCGCAAGCAGCGACCAGATGCGCCAGCTGATGCCGGCCAAGTCCGAAGCCGATGGCCACGCTGGCCTGAGCAAGAACTTCGTCGCGTCGTGGAAGGCGGTCGAGGCAATCGAGTCGCTGGCTACCTTCCTGTTCGCGGCGGTATCGGTGCAGCGCCCGGCCGGCATGACGCTGGCCCAGTTCCTGCAGGTCGGCATGGCGCTGCGCGAGCGCGCCGGCATCGACACGCTGGAGCGCGGCCTGAAGCTGCCGGCCACCAGCAAGTCGCAGGAACAGCTGCGCAACTACGCGATGCAGGCACTGCGCCGCACCCAGCAGCGCCTGCTGCTGCAGGTGATCGAGCGTGCCGGCACGGGTGACGCGCTGGCGGCTGTCGATGCGGTGACGACCGAGCGTGGCCTGAAGGGCTATGCGCAGGTGACCGACCTCGAAGAAGCGATGCTGGACGTCTGGGCGCTGTCGGAAGGCTCGAACCCAGAGCGGCTGGCGGCCTAAGCGATGAGCGCACCCGACCAGGCACAGGTGCCGGACGCGGTGCGCGCGCTGGCCGAGGCCGATTTCGGCACGGTCGCGCAGCGCTTCGCGGACGCGGGATTCGCCGTCGGGACGCCTGCCAAGGGCATCCTGACGGTGAAGGGTTCCGGCGGCGTACGGCCGGCGGTATTGCTGTCGGTTGGCGTGCATGGCGACGAAACCGGGCCGATCGAAATGGTCGCCTACGTGATCGAAGCCCTGTCGCGCGAACCGTCGGTGCTGGCGGTGGACCTGATGCTCTGCGTCGGCAACATCGATGCCATCGCCGCCGGCAAACGCTTCATCGATGCGGATTTGAACCGCATGTTCAAGGCGGACCGCGGTGCGCTGGCCGGCACCTTCGAGAGCGCGCGGGCCGACGAGATCATCGCCGCGACCGATGCGTTCTTCAAGGGTGCGGGACCGGTGCGCTGGCACCTGGATTTGCACACCGCGATCCGCGCCTCGCACTATCCGGTGTTCGCGATCGTGCCGGATCTGATCGCGGACGGGCGCAAGGCGGACTTGATCCGCTGGCTGGGCGAGGCGGCTATTCAAGCGATCATCATGAATCCGAAGTCGGCCGGCACCTACAGCTACTACTCGAGCGAGCACCACGGCGCCGCCGGCAGTACGGTGGAACTGGGGAGGGTGGGCACGCTGGGGCAAAACAACCTGGCCCAGTTTGCCGATGCCTCGGCCGCGCTCGACGCCATGCTGCGCGGCGTGCAGGCGCCGCCGGCCAAGGCCGCGCCGCATGTGTTCAAGGTGGCGCAGGAAGTGGTCAAGCTGTCGGATGCCTTCACCATGGGCTTTAGCAAGGAGACGCCGAACTTCGCTTCGCTGAAACGCGGCGACGTCATCGCCACCGATGGGGAGACGGTGTATACCGTGTTCCATGAAGAGGAGATGGTGGTGTTTCCGAATCCCGATGTGCGGGTCGGCCTGCGCGCCGGCCTGATGGTGGTGCGCATCGATTGAACCAAAGCCGCGAGAGATCGCGGCTTTTTTATATCGTGGCGGTTCCGGCCCCCGTACGGTGGGCACGCCGTGCCCACGCGGAACGATGATCATCGTTGGCGCTGGATGCCGGCATGCCTGTCGCGTACCGACAGCGTCTCCCGAGCGCCCGGCGAGCGCTATTTCCATCGTTGACGCCGCGGGGCGAATAGTCGCCGCCGCCGGCTAACGGACGAGCACGTAACCGCGTGGGCACGGCGTGCCCACCCTACCAAAGCACGATTTCCCAAGCTTCGATAGACTTTGTGCTTTGCACAAGACCGGAGCCGTCCATGAGCAGCATGCTGTTTTCCCCCTACAAACTCGGGCCGATGGAGCTGTCCAATCGCATCGCCATCGCCCCGATGTGCCAATACTCGGCCGACGAAGGCCTGGCCACCGACTGGCACATGATCCACCTCGGCCAGCTGGCCCTGTCCGGCGCCTCGCTCCTGATCATCGAGGCCACCGCCGTCACGCCCGAAGGCCGCATCTCGCCCGACGACCTGGGCCTGTGGTCCGATGCCCACCTCGACGCCCTGCAACCGATCATCGCCGCCATCCGCAAGCACTCGCCGATCAAGGTCGCGGTGCAGCTGGCGCACGCCGGCCGCAAGGCGTCGAGCGCGGCGCCGTGGCTGGGCGGCGCCAACATCAAGCCCGACGAGGAGCGCGGCTGGCAGACGGTGGCGCCGTCCGCCGTGCCGCACGCCGAAGGCGAGACCGTGCCGCTGGCGCTGGATGCCGATGGCCTGCAGCGCATCAAGCAGGGTTTCGTCGATGCCGCCCGCCGCGCCGCTGCGCTCGGCCTGGACGGCATCGAACTGCACGGCGCCCACGGCTACCTGCTGCACGAATTCCTGTCGCCGCTGTCGAACCGGCGCGAAGACCAGTACGGCGGTTCGCTGGAAAACCGCATGCGCTATCCGCTCGAAGTGCTGGAGGCGGTGCAGGCTGCCGTACCCGAGACCATGGCCGTCGGCATGCGCATCTCGGCCACCGACTGGGTCGAGGGCGGCTGGAACATCGAGGAAAGCGTGGTCTTTGCCAGGGAGCTGGAAAAGCGCGGCTGCCACTTCATCCACGTGTCGAGCGGCGGGCTGTCGCCGCAGCAGAAGATCCCTGTCGGCGCCGGCTACCAGATCGCCTTTGCCGAACGCATCAAGCGCGAGACCAGCATGCCGACGATCGGCGTGGGCTTGATCACCGAGCCGCAGCAGGCCGAGCACATCCTGCAATCAGGCCAGGCCGACATGGTGGCGCTGGCGCGCGCAATGCTCTACAACCCGCGCTGGCCATGGCATGCCGCCGCCGAACTCGGCGCCCAGGTGGCCGCGCCGCAGCAGTACTGGCGCTCGCAGCCGCACCAGTTCAAGAACCTGTTCGGCGACACCCGGCTCGGGCAACGCTGATCCGCGTTATTGCACGGTTCAACCCGGCAAAAGCGCAGTCTGTCGCAGGGTGCGCGACAGTGGCGGGGGCAGATTCTAAAGTGGCAACATCAGCGCTGCGGCGCTCCACCACGACAAGAAAAGGTCCCCACCATGCGTACTCTGCTCGCTCTCGCCTGTGCTGCAACTCTCAGCGGATGCATCATCGTTGCCGGTCCTCCGGGCAGCGATTATGCAGTGCACACGCCGTTCAGCGGCAAGACGGTGGAAGGCGATGGCGTTGCGACGCGCGACGTGCGCAGCGTGGCGGCCCTGACCGGCCTGAACGTGGGTGGTTCGATGATCGTCGAGGTGCGGGTCGGCGCGGCGCCGTCGCTGGTGGTCGAAGGCGACAGCAACCTGGTGCGCTACGTGCAGACCGAAGTGCGCGGCTCGACCCTGCATATCGGCACCGAAGGCCGCCTGCGCAGCACCACGCCCCTGAAGGTCATCTACACCACGCCGCGCCTGACCGAACTGCGCGCCGGCGGTTCGGGCAATGTGACCGTGCGCGACTTGCGCGGCGACCCGCTGGAAGTGCGCCAGGGCGGCTCGGGCGTGACGCGCCTGTATGGCGACGTTGCCGATCTCGAAGCCAGTGTGGCCGGTTCGGGCAAGATCGAAGCGACCGAGCTGCGCGCCGGCAGCGCACGGATGGGCGTCAGCGGGTCCGGACGCCTGAGCGTGGGCCAGGTGCGCGGCGATTATGCGCGCGCTTCGGTCAGCGGGTCGGGGCGGGTGGAAGCGGGTGGCGCCGTGCAGCGTTTGAACGTGAGCGTGAGCGGCTCGGGCAGCGTGGACCTGGTGAATCTCACCAGCGAGCAGGGTGAATTGAGCACCAGCGGTTCGGGCGGGATTTCGGCCACGGTGCGCCAGTCGGTGGTGGCGCAGGCCAGTGGTTCGGGTCCGATCCGCGTGTATGGGCAGCCGGCGAAGCGTACGATCAGCGGACGGGGCGTGCAGGTGATGTAAGCGGACGGGGTGTCTCGGTTCCGTATGCGATGGCCCGAGGCTTCAACCGTACGGTGGGCACTTTGTGCCCACGCGGTTACGTGCTTCTCTCTTGGACACGTGTAGGGATGTGTCGCTCGCAAAGCATCCGCGAGCCGTTTGATCGTGGCCCTTGGATGCCGTGCGAGCGACGCTCCGCGGCACGTGGTGCAAGGACACGCACGTAACCGCGTGGGCACGGGGTGCCCACCGTACGGGACACGCACGTATCCTTATCGCGTCTTACAGCAAATGATCCAGCAATTCCGGCCCGAACACCTCGCGGTGCAAGCGCGCCGGCGGCACGCCGGCATCCAGTAGCGCCAGCCATTGCGCCTGCATGAATTTCAGGGGGCCGCACACCCACACCTCGGCCGCATCGCGCTCCCACTCGGGCAGGCGCGCCACCTCCATGCGACCAGCCAGCACGCCGGCTTCGCCATTCGGCTCCTCATAGAACGTCGCCACCTGCAGATTCGGCATCACGGCCTGTGCCGCCGCCACGTCGGCCTGGAGCGGATGGTGCCGCGCATCGCGCGCCGCATGGGCGAAGATCACGCGGCGCTGTGGGTTGACCAAGGCGATGCGGTTGAGTGCCGACACCATTGGCGTGATGCCGACGCCGGCCGACAGCAGCACGATCGTCTCATCCGACTCGGTATCGGGCGTGAACTCGCCGAACGGATGCGTCACCCGCAGCACGCTGCCCACCTCCACGTTCGCATGGATCCAGTTCGACACTTCGCCAGCCGGCGTGGTGTCGAGCGCATCCTCGCGCTTGACCGAGATGCGCATGCTGTCCTTGCCGAATGCATCCGACAAACTGTACTGGCGCAGCTGGTGGCGCCCGCCCGGCAGGTCGACTGCAACGCTGACGTACTGGCCGGCCTGGAAGGCGGGCAGGGGCTGGCCGTCGTCGGCGACGAAGCGGATCGACAGCACGTTGTCGCTCTCGCGCTTCACTTCCGTCACGCGCATCGGGCGGGTGGCGCCGGGCTCGATGCCGGCGGTGCTGTACATCTCGGCTTCGGCGGCGATCAGGAGGTTCGCCAGCGAGTTGTAGGCTTCGGCCCAGGCGTCCAGCAGCGGTGGCGTGGCGGCTTCGCCCAGCGTGGCGGCAATCGATGCCAGCAGGTGGCGGCCGACGATCGGGTAGTGCTCGGCGCGGATGCCGACCGAGACGTGCTTGTGCACGATGCGCTTGACCACCGGCCCCAGCGCTTCCGGCGTGCCGATGTTCGCCGCGTAGGCGAAGACGGCGGATGCCAGCGATTGCTGCTGCGCGCCGCGCGCCTGGTTGCCCATGTTGAACAGGCGCGTCAGTTCCGGGTGCTCGCCCAGCATGTTCTTGTAGAACAGGCTGGTGATGGCGAGGCCGTGCTCGCGCAGGACCGGGACGCTGGCATCGATGTAGGGGCGGGAAGCGGCGGAGATCATGTTGTTTCCTTATTCATGCAAATGAAATGCATATTTAAAGTGTTAAAAAACGCCGGCACGCATGCAGGCGGTGTGGCCGGCGTCAGGCGTTGCCGGCGGTGGTGCCACTCCAGAACATCTTATGCATCCGCACGATCTGCTCGCCGGTACCGCCTTCGGTGATGCGGGCCAGCGTGTAGCGGTCCATCTCGGCGTAGAAGGCGCGCATGCCGGCCTTTAAAACGCCGCGCAGTTGGCAGTCCAGGCTGAGGCCGCACTTCGTGCCTTCGCAGTCGACCAGTTCGTCGTCGCCTTCGAGCTCGCGCAGCACTTGCCCGACGGTGAGTACCTGCGGATCGGCAGCCAGGCGCAGGCCGCCGTTGCGGCCACGCATCGCGCGCACCCAGCCGGCGCGGGCCAGGTGGCCGACCACCTTCACCAGGTGGTTCAGCGGAATGTCGAATTGCGTGGCGATCTCCGCCACCGTTACCGGGTGCGGGCGTTCGCCGGCGCGCTCGAGGTAAATCAGCACGCGCAGGCCGATGTCGGAAAAGCGGGTCAGACGCATCGGATGCTGTTCAGAAAGTAACGTACTTATTCTAGCCGATAAATACGCATTGGGAATGCATATTTTGCGAAAACTATTTTCTCAACAACGGTGGAACGGCCCTATAATCGCGAACTTTGGCTGTCCACATGTGCTCAGCCGTTTTCCTTTTCTAGTACGACCAAAGGACTTTTCGTGAATCTGACACTGGGCCAGAAGCTGTTCCGCACCAAATCGGCCGAACGCGCACACGAGGACAGCCATGCCCACGGCGGCGCCGGCCTGAACCGCACGCTGGGCCTGTTCCCGCTGACCATGATCGGCGTCGGCGCCACTGTCGGCACCGGCATTTTCTTCACCATGGTGGAAGCGGTGCCGAAAGCCGGCCCGGCCGTCATCCTGTCGTTCCTGATCGCGGCGCTGACCGCCGGCCTGACCGCGCTGTGCTACGCCGAACTGGCCGGGCGCGTGCCGGCCTCGGGTTCGTCCTACTCGTTCGCCTACGCCACCGTCGGCGAATTCGCCGCCTTCATCGTGGCAGCCTGCCTGTTATTGGAATATGGCCTGGCGGGGAGTGCGGTGGCGATCGGCTGGTCCGACTATCTAAATAATTTCCTGCAAAACGCCTTCGGCTGGGAGATACCGGCTTCGCTGCGTTCGCCGATGTTCGTATCCGACCACAGCAACCTGACGGTCCACTCCGGGAACTTCAATTTGCCGCCGGTGCTGCTGGTGATCATGTGCTGCATCCTGCTGGTGCGCGGCACCAAGGAATCGGCCACCACCAACGCCATCATGGTCGTGATCAAGCTGGCGATCCTGGCCTTCTTCGCGGCGATTGCGTTTACCGGTTTCGACGCCAACAACTTCACGCCTTTCTTCAATACCGACGACAGCAAGGGCTTTGCCGGCATGGCCGGCGTGACCGCCGCCGCCGGTACCGTGTTCTTCTCCTTCATCGGCCTGGACACCATCGCCACCGCCGGTGAAGAAGTGAAGGACCCGCGCCGCAACGTGCCGATCGGTATTCTGGCGGCCCTGGTCATCGTCACCCTGTTCTACCTGCTGGTGGCCATGGCGGCGATGGGCGCCCAGCCGGCGCACATGTTCGAAGGCCAGCAGGCCGGCCTGTCGGTGATTTTGCAGAACGTGACGGGCAAGGCCTGGCCGGCACTGGTACTGTCGGCCGGCGCGGTGATTTCCGTGTTCTCGGTGACCCTGGTAACGATCTATGGCCAGACCCGCATCCTGTACGCCATCAGCCGCGACGGCCTGATTCCGAAGACCTTTCAGAAGGTGAACCCGCGCACTGGCGCACCGGTGTCGAACACCCTGATCGTTTGCCTGGTGGTGGGCCTGGTGGCCGGCCTGGTTGACGCCACCTTCCTGTGGGACATGGTCAGCATGGGCACGCTGACCGCCTTCATCGTGGTCTCGATCGCGGTGCCGGTGATCCGCGCCAAGCAGGGCCCGGGCGCCGAGCACGGCTTCAAGGTGCCGTTCGGGCCATACGTGATTCCGGGCCTGTCGGTGCTGGCCTGCCTGTACATCATGAAGGACTTGCCGGCCGCGACCTACCGTGTGTTCATCATCTGGATGGTGGCGGCGGTGGCAACCTATTTCCTGTACAGCGTGCGGCATAGCCGGCTGAACCGGAAGCCTTGATCGGATAAACAAAAAACGCCGCGGTCGACGCGGCGTTTTTTTTGGGCGGATTGCAAAGCCTAGCGCAAGGCCGCCCGGTGCTTGCCGAAGAAGGCGCCGGCCTGCCGCAGCGCTTCGTCGTAGCCGGCGCGGCGCTGCTTGCGCAGCATCCAGGCGGCGAAGCCGGTGCCGCCCAGCCACAATACACCGAGCGGCGTCACGTTCATCAGCAGGCCCAGGCCGATCAGGCCCATGAACAACAGCGCCATGCCGCCCAGCAGGGGTAGCAGCTTGGTGCTGTTCTTCGGGTAGGCCGTGACGATGTTGCCGTTGGCCTTGGTGACGCTGCCATCCTCGAGGTCGAACACGGCCGTCGCCACGCCGCTGTCTTCCTTGGCCGGGCCGACGAACAGCACCGCATAGGCGCGGCCTTGCACCAGGCTGTCGCGCGCCGGAATGCTGGCCGTGAAGTGGCGGCCGTTGGCGGTTTCGAAAGTCGCCACGCGCCAGTAGGTGGTCGAGGTGCTGACGTTGCCGTTGTAGCTCGATACCGAGGTATGGCTCTTGCTCTCCGAATGCACCAGGCGGCCGATGTTCGGGAACATCTTCCACTTGCCGCCATAGGCCGAAAACCAGGCGATGGCGTCCCATTCGGCGCGGCGCTGGCGCTCGTCGGCATCGTTCTGCATGCCCTGGCTGGCCTGGGCGGCGTTGCTTTCTCCGTACTTGGCGGCTTCGGCGATCAGGTCGGCGTAGTTGTCGCCATCGACCGGCGTGGCGCCCAGGCGGATCGCTTCGGCCTTCAGGTAGAGGGCGCGGCCCCAGTCCAGCGGCGCCACGCGGCGGGTGGCGCCCGACATGAACCGGCTGTAGCGCTGCAATACGTCGTAGGCGTTCTGGGCGTCTTGCGGGATGTGGCGGCCTTCGAGGTAGACCTCGGCCAGCAGGAGGGCGGCGTCGGTATTGATGCCGTTTTCCGCGCCTTCCGACAGCAGTTGCAGCGCCTCGAGCGGCTTGGCCGGCCCGCCTTCGCCGGCCAGCATCATGCGCGCCAGCAGGTTGGTGGCGCCCATGTCGCCCATGCCGTGCGCCAGGCGCGCGTTTTCCAGCGCGCTCGCGAAATCCTTCGATTCGCGCTGCAGGTGGGCCAGCCAGAAACGGCTGAACGAGGAGCCCAGTTCGGCCGCCATCTTCGTGTACTTGAATTCCTTGATGCGGTCGGCGCGGATCGCCGGGGTGCCGTCGGCATAGGCGCCGACCAGCAGTTCGGCGGCTTCGATGTTGCCTTCCTCGGCCAGGGCGGCGGCTTCCTTTTCCGCGCGCGCGGCGTCGCCGGGGACCGTGCTGTTGAGTTGCTGCTTGAGATCGTCGAGGTCAATGATCATGATGAACGGACTGGAAATGGAGTCGGATGGGGAGACGGATGAACCGATCCATTCTAGGGGCCGCCATTCCCGGCGTGACCTGTAAGCCCTTACAGGATGCGCCGCCGCCGTTTCAGGGCGCGATCAGGCCGAGCGCAAAGGCCTTGGCCACTGCCTGAGAGCGGGTGCGGGTGTCGAGCTTCTTCATGGCGTTATCGACGTGGAAGATCACGGTGCGTTCGGCCAGCGCCAGGATGCGTGCGATTTCCCAGGACGTCTTGCCGGCGCCGACCCAGGTCAGGACTTCCTTTTCGCGCGCCGTCAGCCGCACCGCTGGCGGCGATACTGCGGCGGGCTGCGCCTGGGCGTCCAGGCGGCGCATGCTTTCGTGCAGATAGCTCATCAGCATGTGGCCTTGCGCGGCCTGCTGTTCGACCACGCGCAGGTCGCGCTGGCGCGTGCGTTCGCGCGTCAGGCTGAGCAGGCCGAGCACGCCGCCGCCGCCGATCACCGAGCAGGTCATGCCGGAGCCGATGCCGTGCTGGCGCGCTTCGTCGAAGAAGCCGGCGGTGCGCGCATCCTGCGGCCAGGCCTGGCGGTGCCAGATCGCCGGGACCATCGAGCGGCTGCACTGCGCGATCAGTGGATCAACCTCGAGATAGCCGGCGGCGATGTAGTGGCTGGTCCAGGCAAGCGGGTAATCCGAGAGGATATTCCCGGCCGAGAAATCGGTGGCGTCGAAGGTCTGCGCCTCGCCGCGCACGCGTCCGGCCGGGCTGCCGCCATAGACAAAGGATTCGAAACCGAGCCCGTGCACCGTGCGGCGCAGGTTGTCGAGCAGTTGCTCTTTGGTCGTAGCCAGCAGCAGGGTCTCGAATTGGCGCAGCATCTCAGGATGGTGGCGGGTAGGGGTTCACATGCATAATTGTTTGATAATGCAATTTTACTTCAAGTAAATCAGTGCCGCATAGTTACTGTTCCTCACGTACCAGCGGGCGCACATGGTTCAGCAGGCTGACCAGGGTCTTGCCCGGCTCTTCCCATGGCACCATGTGCGCCGAATGCTCGAACCAGATTGCCTGTTTCGACGGCGCTGTTACCTGATCGAGCCAGGCAACCGTGGGTGCGGTCGGCGTGGTGTAGTCGTGGCGGCCGAGGAACATCACAACCGGGATCGGGAAGGTTTTTACCTGCGAAAAATCGACCTTCACGAATTCCGGCAGCAGGCGTCCGAGCGTGAACAGGCTGCCCTGGTCGATGGCTTTCACCTGGGCGTCGGTGTAGTCGGGCGAGAGCACGGGGCCACTGAAGTAATACGTCGAGTTGCTGCGGAAGGCGCTCAGGCCGCCGTAGTGCTGGGGCCACTTGCGCGCGACGATGATGCGCTCGCGCGTGATGGGTTCCGTGCCGGGGTAGGGTGCGATCGAGGCCAGTTCCTTCAGCGCTTCCTCGTTCTTGTGCAGCTTCGCCTGCTCCACGGCGTACTCATAGCTGATGCGCTCGTTTCCGCGGGTACTGATCACCTGGCCGATGCCCACGTAGGCGTGGAACAGATCGGGGCGCTTGAGCGCCGCGCCCATGCCGACGACCGTGCCCCAGCTGTGGCCCACCAGGATCAGCTTGCGCTTGCCGTAGCGCTTGCGCACGTGCTCGGCCACCTCGATGGCGTCGTCGACATAGCGTTCGATGCGGATCGTCGGCGCTACCTTGTCCAGGTCGCTTTCCAGCAAGGTCTTGCCGGCGCCGCGCTGGTCCCAGTGCACCACCGTGAAGTATTCCTCGATCGGGCGCTGGAATTCCCACATGGTGGGTGTGATCGGCGCCGCCGGACCGCCGTGCACGAACAGGATGATGGGGTTGCTCCGGTCCTGGCCGCGCACGTTCAGCCACTGGTCGATGCCGCCGATGCTGGTCTTGTACGATTCCTGGATGCCGCTCGGGGCGGCGATGCGTTGCAGGTCTTCGATGGCGGCGCGGGCGCGGGCAAGCTGCTTCGCGTCGTTGGTCTCCTGGGCCAGGGCGGCAGGCAGGCCGAGCAGGAGCAGGCAGGTGAGCAGGACGTTCTTCATGGCGCCTCCGCAAAGAGCGAACAGTCGAGCGCACAGGATAAGCCTGTATCGGTCTCGGGTGGGCACGCTTGCGACGGGATGCCGGATCGCGAGGGCGAGCGGTCATCGTGCTTTGCATCGCCTCAATGCGTGCAACTACCCCTCCGTTAGATTGGGCTGCTTAGAGCCTATCCCAGTAGGCCCGAGTCGCTGCTGGCGCGCCTGACAAGCGGGGGCGGCGTTGCTCGTCCTTGCATGGCTGGCCATGCGGCGTCCTCGCGCCTTGCCCGCGCTTGCCATGCTGACGCCATCCGCTTCCCCGTGCCTACTGGAATAGGCTCTTAACCGACTCGACCGCAGGAGACCGCATGCTCAAACGTTATCTCATCGTCCTCGGCGCGCAAACGACATCTGGCGGCACGGTCAGGACCGCCACGTCCTTCATGTCGTACAAGGGCTTGCCTTACGCGCTGGAGGGCGACCTGATCGACTGTCCGGCCTGCGGGCAACAGGGCAGCATCGAGTGCGTGGCGCCTCGCCTCGATGCCCGTTACAACGGCAAGCAATATGCACTGGAACATGACTTGTGCGTATGCGGATGCAGCCCGCCGCCGCGCCTGATCGCGAACCAGCAACACAACTGCCAGGTGTTTGACGACACTGGTTCAAGCAGCAATGCGCTGGACGCAGTGCTTGCCCACATGCAAGCCAGCGCAGGCAAGCGCGATGCGGCGCCGCTGCAACTGATCCGTGCATCGGACGATTCTTGACCCGGCGGCGGTATGGCTGCGCTGCCAGCAGGAGGCTGAGCAGTGGGTAACCGATGCCGGAAGCGGCAAGCCGTTGAGCAGGCCGGATGCGATCAACCGGCGCATCAATTCGGCCTATGCTAGGAAACTGAGCTGCGGCGAACGTCGCCGTCATGCCCATGAAAAAAGCCACGCGCCTTCCGGCAGCGTGGCTTCGTTTACTGAACGCCCAGGATTACAGCACGTTCATTTCCTTCAGCAGGTTATCGGCTTTATCCACGTGCTTCATGTTCCACAGGATGTAGCGCACGTCGACCTGGATGTCGCGGGTGTTGGCCGCGTTGAAGTCCCAGTCCGAGATGATCGAGTCCAGGGTGCCGTCGAAGGCCAGGCCGATCAGCTCGCCGCGCTTGTTCAGCGCTGCCGAACCCGAGTTGCCGCCGGTGATGTCGAGCGTGGCCAGGTAGTTGACTGGCACGGTCTTCAGCACAGGGTCGACATACTTGCCGAAGTCCTTGGCCTTGATCGCGGCCAGCTGGGCTGCCGGTGCATTGAACTCGCCTTCGCCGGTGTGCTTCGCGACCACGCCCTTGACGGTGGTGAACGCGGTCCACGAACCGGTGCCGTCGGCGCCATGGTCACGGCCCATGATCTTGCCGAAGGTCACGCGCAGGGTGCCGTTCGCGTCTGGGTAGACGGCCTGGCCCTTGCTGTTCATGTAGGCGATCTTGGCCTTCATGTAGCCGCCGTAGGCTTTCTGGATCTTGCCGGCGAGTTCTTCCTCTTTGGCTTCGTCCTTCAGGTCGGCGTCATACATGGCAACGGCTGCCTTGATGAAGCTGTCGTTGCTGGCCTTGAATTCGGCCGGCGACTTCTTCAGCCAGGCGGTGCGCTCTTCCTTGTTGGCCAGTTTCGAACCGGCGTAGGCCTTGTCCAGGGCGGCTTTCAGTTCGTCCTGGCTCATGCCTGCGCGCAGGCCGAGGGCGTCGTTGAAGGCCTTGTCCTGCTCGGCGGCTGGCTGGGCCAGGTACTTGGTCAGGAAGTTCATGACCAGCGCCTTATCGACCTTTTCGTCGTAGGTGCGGTCCTGGCCGGTGATCACCGAGGTGACGCGCGCCATGTCGCGTTCCTGGTAGCCCGACTTGCGCTGGGCGTCCGGCTTGGTGCGCTCGTTGGCCAGGCGGTACAGGCTGCGTGCCGAGCTCAGGAAGCGCGGTTGGGCGTAACCCAGGTAGAAGCCTTGCTTGGTGTGGGCATCGCGCTCGGCGATCAGCTTCTCGGCGGTCTCGATGTCGGCGCCGAACTGCTTCTTGCGGGCAGCGTCGCTGTTCACCCATGCCTTCAGGGCATTGTGTTCGGCGGTCTTGCGCTGCAGGAAGTCGCTGTTCTCGTACGAGGTCAGCATGCCCTTGCGGTTCTTGTAGTAGTTGTTGACGCCCGCGATCTGGCCGGCGTACTTCAGCTTGGCGGCCGGGTCGTTCTTGGTTTCGCGTTCGATGATGGCCAGCACTTCACCCGAGGCTTGCACGAAGGCCGGATAGTTCCAGTCGAAGGTGTACTGCACTTCCGACGGCAGGCGGTGGCGGTTGGTGCGGCCAGGGTAGCCGGCAACCATGATGAAATCGCCTTCCTTCGAGCCTTCGGTGGCCAGTTTCAGGAAGTGCTTCGGCACGTAAGGGACATTGTCGGCAGCGAAGTCGGCAGCCTTGCCGTCCTTGCTGACGTAGGCACGGTAGAAGCCGTAGTCGCCGGTGTGGCGCGGCCACATCCAGTTGTCGGTGTCGCCACCGAATTTACCCACGCCCGACGGCGGTGCGTGCACCAGGCGCACGTCGCGGATTTCCAGCTGCTTCAGGCGGTAGAACTCGAGGCCGCCGTAGTAGCTGGCCACGGTGCAACGGTAGCCCGGGGTCTTCTCGCAGGCTGCAACCATTTCCTTCTGGTTCTTTTCGATCGCGTCGATGCGCGCCTTGCCGTTCAGCCTGGCGACTTTCTTGTCGATGATCTGGTCGGTGACGTTGGTCACTTCTTCGGTCACGAAGACGCGGCTGCCCGGCGCGGCCGGCACTTCTTCGCCCAGGGTCTTGGCCAGGAAGCCATTCGCCAGCAGGTCGCGCTCAGGAGTCGAGTTGACGGCGACGCTGTTGTACACGCAGTGGTGGTTGGTGATGACCAGGCCCTGCGGCGACACGAAGGAAGCCGAGCAACCGCCCAGGCTCACGATGGCGCCCATCGGGAATTCGGTCAGCTGGGTCAGGGTGGCCGGATCGAGTTCCAGGCCGGCGGCTTTCAGTTGCTGGGCTACTTGTGGCAGCTGCTGCGGCATCCACATGCCTTCGTCCGCGTGTGCGGCGAAGCTGGTCAGGATGGCGAGCGAGAGAAGGGTCTTTTTCATTCGCATGTCAGGGATGGTTGATATCAGGAGCGTCCGGCTCCGCGGAGCACCCCGGAGTATGGATACTCCACTGTTGCCTCGTCAACCAATATTTCCGTTTCGTGACACGCAGTCTTTACAGCTGTGACCCCAGCAAGGACGCCACTTCGCCGGCCAGTTTTTCGGTCATCGGACGGTTGCGCCAGGCCTCGAGCGTGATCGGGCGGGCGCGCTTCCAGTCGTCTTCGAAGACCTCGCGCTGAGCCTTGGCAAAGTCCGGGTCGAGCAGGTTCAGGTTCGCTTCGTCATTGATGCTGAACG
This sequence comes from Massilia sp. BAP21, assembly GCF_057801335.1. NCBI lineage: Bacteria > Pseudomonadati > Pseudomonadota > Betaproteobacteria > Burkholderiales > Oxalobacteraceae > Massilia > Massilia sp. BAP21. Next base: position 1,542,816 of record NZ_CM173596.1, on the reverse strand, counting down.
AGCGGTTGTCGAAGTTGGTGGAGCCGACCGAGACCATCATGTCGTCGACGATCAGCGCTTTCACGTGGTACATGGTCGGTTGGAATTCGGCGATCTGGATGCCGGCTTCGAGCAGCGGACCCCAGCGCTCGCGCGAGGCCACGCGCACGATGTCGGAATCGATGTCCTTGCCGGGCGTGATGATGCGCACGTCGACGCCGCGCTTGGCGGCCGCCACCAGGGCCTTGATCGCCAGCTCGTCGGGCACGAAATAGGAGGCCGACAGCAGGATCGACTTGCGCGCGGCCGTGATCGCCATCAGGTACATCAAGTGCATGCTGGCGCTGCCGCCGGTGGGCGAGCTGGAAAACATCTGTGCGGGAATCTCGCCGCGCGCCTGCAGTGGCGGGAAGTAATCGGGGCCGTCGAGGACGGTGCCGGTGGACTTGGTCCAGTTATCGGTGAACACGGCCTGCATCTGGCCGACCACCGGGCCTTCCACGCGGAAATGGGTGTCGCGCCAGTGGTCTTCGTCCTGGGCATTGCCGCGCCATTGGTCGGCAATGCCGACGCCGCCGGTAAAGCCGATCTGGCCGTCGACGATCAGGAGTTTACGGTGGGTGCGGTTGTTCAGGCGCGCCAGTTTCCACCAGGCCGGCTTGTGGTAGCGCTGCACCTGCACGCCGGCGTCGCGCATCGTTTTCAGTGAATCGTCGTCCATCTTGATGCTGCCGACGAAGTCGAGCATCACGTGCACCTTGACCCCGGCGCGGGCGCGCTCGGCCAGGGCGTCGCGGAATTCGTGGCCGATGGTGCCGGACCAATAAATATAGGTTTCGAAGGTGATGCTGGTCTTGGCCTTGCGGATGGCGTCGAGCATGGCCGGGAAAATCTGGTCGCCGTTCAACAGCACATCGACCTTGTTGCCCTCGATGATGGGCGGCCCCAGCAGCACGCCCATCGAGCGGCGGAACTGGGCATCGTGGATATCGTACTGGCGCGTCAGCTGGGTCTCGATCTGCTTTTCGCTCGGCATGAAGTTCAGGGCGAGGAAGCCGGCCAGCAGGGTGACGATGCTGGTGATCAGGACGATGGTAAAGATTCTGGCGCGCATGGGCAGTCTTGGCAAATCGGGCAAAAAAAACCAACGCGTAGCAGCGTTGGTTTATCAGGAACTTACCACGTTATTAGCGTACGCGGCCGCGGCGCAGCAGATTGACGATGGCCAGCAGGATGACAGCGCCCAAGAAGGAAACCAGCAGCGACGATACGCTGAAGTCGTCCGAATTGATGGTGCCCGTACCGAACAGCGGCGACAGCAGCCAGCCACCCAGGAAGGCGCCGACGATACCGACCACGACGTTCAGAATCATGCCTTGCTCGGCATCGGTCTTCATGACCATGCTTGCAAGCCAGCCCAGGATACCACCGACAACGATCCAGATAATGAATAACATTTTTAGTTCCTCCTCATAGTGAAAAAACCTACCTGAGGCCAATTGTTTGAGTGGCCATGTGAAAAAGTCTACGGATTCCAACCGTAGCGGGTCGGTGCGGCAAGTAACGTTAGACGACGAATCTGATGCGGGTATTCCGGGGCCGGATTTGATGCCGCTTCGACTATTGCCCAATGCTTTGTCCGATGCTTACCAAGAGGCGGTTAATTGACGCCCGGAATGTCCTAAACAGGGTGCGTCAGCGAACAGAAGTGAATAGCTCGGCAGGCATATCGTTGATGGACCGGCAATGCCCCATATTCGGGCGCGTTGCACCCCGATTCCGCGTCAGACCCCTTTCGAAAGGATTCATCATGAGCTACGACACCAACAACAACCAGCAGTCGCGCATGGTCACCGGCCTGTTCCCCGATCGCGCCAGCGCCGAGCGCGCCTATGGCTCGATTTCCGACCGCGGCTATGGCCGCGACGACGTCAACCTGATGATGTCGGATTCGACCCGCAAGACCCACTTCAGCGATACCGATACCGAACTGGGCAGCAAAGCGGCCGAAGGCGCCGGCATCGGCGCAGGCATCGGCGGCACCATCGGCGCCGTGCTGGCCGGTATTGCCGCAGTCGGCACCACGCTGGTGCTGCCGGGTGTTGGCCTGGTCGTGGCGGGTCCGCTGGCGGCAGCCCTGGCCGGCGCGGGCGCGGGCGGCATCACCGGCGGCCTGATCGGTGCGCTGATCGGCGCCGGCATCCCGGAAGAACGTGCCAAGCACTATGAAGAAGGCATCCAGAACGGCGGCATCCTGATGGGCGTGAACGCCCGTTCCGACGAAGATGCAGCCCACATCCACCGCTCGTGGACCGAAAGCGGCGGCTCGCACGTGATCGGCGCCGGCGTCGGTGGCACGGCAGGCGCGCTGGTTGGCGCCGGTATCGGTGCCGCGGCCGGCCCGGTCGGCATGGTGGCCGGCGCCGCCATCGGCGCAGTCACCGGCGGCATCGCCGGCAAGGGTGCGGGCGAAGTCGTGAATCCAAAAACCGGCGACGACCTGTCGGAACACCACCTGGCCAAAGGCGTCGGCGCCAGCGCCGGTGCGGCCACCGGTGCGGCAATCGGCGCCGTGGGCGGCCCGATCGGCATGGCGGCCGGTGCTGTCGTTGGCGGCCTGGCGGGCGGCGCTGCCGGCCGTGGCGCGGGCGAAGTGGTCAATCCAAAAGCCACCGACGACCTGAACGACCATAACCTGGCGCAAGGCGTCGGCGGCGCCGGCGGCGCGGTGGCTGGCGCCACGGTCGGCGCGGTCGGCGGCCCGGTCGGCATGGCTGCCGGCGCCGTGATCGGCGGCCTGGCTGGCGGCGCAGCCGGCAAGGGCGTGGGCGAAGTGGCCAACTCGGCGCCTGGCGACGAGCTGCACGACCATAACCTGGCCAAGGGCGTGGGCGCCGGCGGCGGCGCCGCGGCGGGTGCATCGATCGGCGCCGTGGGCGGCCCGGTCGGCATGGTGGTGGGTGCCGGCATTGGCGCCGCTGTCGGCGGCATGGCCGGCAAGGGCGTCGGCGGCCTGGTCAACCCGGCCCAGGAAGACGACTACTGGCGCAACAACTACCAGAACCAGTCGCACTACACCCCGGGCTACACCTACGACGACTACGCACCGGCCTACGCGCTGGGCTACAACGGCAAGGGCCGCTATCCGGGCAGCTACGACCAGAACGAGTCCTACCTGTCGGACGAGTGGAACAGCAGCAAGGGTTCTTCGCGCCTGTCGTGGGACCACGCCAAGGTCGCCAGCCGCGCCGCATGGGACCGCGTCGAGCGCGCGATTCCGGGTGACTCGGACCGCGACGGCAAGTAATTAGCCGGACGTAAAAAAGCCCCGCTGCAGTGATGCAGCGGGGCTTTTTGCTATCTGATGGGGCGCCGCCGCGCCCGTAGGGTGGACGGCTCTGCCGTCCACGCGTCGATAGTTTGCAGCAAGATCATCGTGCACGATATCGGGGCCGATATCGATCAACGCGTGGACGGGAAACCCGTCCACCCTACGCGTTTGTGCCCGGGATTACTGCTTGACGGCTTCCACCTGAATCGCGAGTTTGACTTCCGGCGAGAAACGCGGCAGGCCGAAGTTCACGCCGAAGTCGCTGCGCTGGAAGGTGGCCGAGGCATCCGCGCCGCAGACTTCACGCTTGAGCATCGGATGGTCGATGCACTTGAACTTGTTGATGGTCAGGGTCAGCGGCTTGGTCACGCCATGCAGGGTGAACTGGCCTTCGACAGCCACCGGGGTGTCGCCATTGAAGCGTACTTTATTGCCCTTGAAGGTGGCGGTCGGGAACTGGGCGACGTCGAAGATGTCTGGCTTGCGTGCGTGCTCGTTCATCTTTTCATGGCCGAAGTCCACGCTGTTCATGTCCACGGTGATGTCGACGCTGCCGGTTTTCGCGGCGCGGTCGAGCGTAATCGTGCCCTCGGTCTTGGTGAACTTGCCGCGCCAGACCGAGATGCCCATGTGGTCGGCTTCGAAGCTCGGGTAGGTGTGGCCCGGATCGATCTTGTAGGTATCGGCAGCGGCAAAGGCAAGGCTGGCGCTGGTGGCCAGGGTGGCAGCGACGAGGAACTTGAGTTTCATGTGTACATCCCTTGGTTGGCTTGGTGATTTACTGGCCCGCGGTAACGCGGAACTTGATGACAACTTCGTCGGCGACCATGCTGGTGTCTTTCCACTCGCCTTCGCCGATGTTAAAAGCCAGGCGCTTGATTGGCAACTGGCCTTCGAAAACCTGCTGTTTTCCTGCCGTTTTCACCGTCAGCGGGAAGCTCACGTCGGCAGTCTTGCCCTTGATCGTCAGCTTGCCGGCAACATTCAGCTTGTCCGTGCCGGCTGGCCTGATCGACGTCGAAACAAACGTCGCTTTCGGGAACTGCGCCGTATTGAACCACTCTTTCTTGGCAACCTCGCGGTTATATTCCGGGTCGCCCAGGTCCATGCTGGCCGTGTTGATGTCGACCGCGGCCTTCGAGGCGTCCGGCTTGGCGGCGTCGTAGTCGATCTGGGCGCTAAAAGTCTTGAACTTGGCCTCGACCGGCACGTTCATCTGCTTGAAGGTGGCCGAGACGCTGCTTTTCGCCAGGTCGGTTTTCAGCGGGGCAGCGTGGGCGGCGGCGGCGGTGAACAGGGCGGCAGCGAACAGGGTGCGCAGGGGTGTCATCGGGAACTCCTTATCGGGAAAAGGGCAGCATGCGCTGCATCACGCCGTCGCGGTCCAGCAGCAAGTGCTTGAACGCGGCTAGCACGTGGATAGCCACCAGGGCCGCGAGCAGCATGTTGAGCCAGTAGTGCAGGGCGCCGAGCGTGGGCTTCAGCGCGGCGTCGGCCTCGATGAGCGTGGGCAGCGGGAACAGGCCGAAATACACGACCGGCACGCCGGCCGCCAGGCTGTAGAAGTAACCGGACAGGGGCACGGCGAACATCAGCACGTAAAGCAGGCCGTGCAGGGAATGGGCAACGGTGCGCTGCCAGGCGGGCATGTGGGCCGGGTAGGCCGGCGGGCGCGAACGCAGGCGCCACAGCAGGCGCAGCGCGGCCAGCGCCAGTACCGTTACGCCAGCCCATTTGTGCCAGGAGAAGTAACGCAGCTTGGTCGGCGTGAGGCCGGGAATGTCGGTCATCACCAGGCCGAGCGTGAATGTGGCAATGATGAGGACGGCGATCAGCCAGTGCAGGGCGATGGCGACGGAAGAATAACGCTGCATGGTTGATTGTCCGTGTTCGTACTGGTCAGCGCCAGACTATAACAAAAAGCCACGTCGATGTGGGAGAGGCGGTTGTTTCTTTCTGTACACTAGCATGGATTGTTAAACGTGCACAGCCGTGAAGCCGCCGAATGTAAAATCGTGGCAAGCGTGAATTTATAATTTGGACGCGGCGGCGTCGCACCGTGTAAAGGAAGTCATGCACCATCCCTTGTTCTCGTTGCGTCCGCGCGCACTGGCCATCTGGGTCGGCCTGGCGCTGTGCGCGTCGGCGCCGGCGATGGGCGCCACCTCCGCGCAGGCCGCAACGCCGTTGCCGGCGCCGCAAGCCGATTTCGCCGATCTGTCGATCGAGGAACTGGCGAACATTCAGGTCACTTCCGTCTCCAGGAAGCCCGAGCGCCTGCAGGATGCGCCGGCCGCAGTGTTCGTCATCACCCACGAGGACATCCGCCGCGCCGGCGCGCGCAGCCTGCCCGAAGCGCTGCGCCTGGCGCCGAACCTGCAGGTGGCGCAGATCAGCAGCTACGGCCATGCCATCAGCGCGCGCGGCCTGAACGGCAGCAACAACAGCGCACCGAACAAACTGCTGGTGATGATCGACGGCCGCTCGGTGTATGCGCCGCTGTTTTCCGGCGTGTTCTGGGACATGCAGGACGTGATGCTGGAAGACGTCGAGCGCATCGAGGTCATCAGCGGGCCGGGCGGCACGATGTGGGGCGTGAACGCGGTGAACGGCGTGATCAACATCACGACCCGTTCGGCGCGCGAGACCCAGGGCAGCCTGGCCGTGCTGGGCGCGGGCAGCGACGGCGCCGACCTGGCTTTCCGCCAGGGCGGGCGCAGCGGGGACGCCAGCTGGCGCGTGTACGGCAAGGCGCTGCGCCGCTCCGCCGGTGAGCTGGCCAGCGGCGCGCGCGTGGACGATGCCTGGCGCCAGGCGCAAATCGGCTTCCGTACCGACTGGGAGCGCGGCGCGGATACCTTCAGCGTCAACGGCAACGTGGTGCGCGGGGAGCTCGGGCAGCCGGAGCCGGGCGCCATTTCCGTCAGCGGCCTTGGGCTGCGCCTGGGCGACATCCACACCGAAGGCGCCAACCTCACCGGGCGCTGGCAGCATGCGCTCCCCGGAAGCGGCGGCCTGGCCGTGCAGGCTTACCTCGACCACACGCGGCGCGAAGTGCCGCCTACCTTCACCGAGTCGCTGTCGATCGCCGATGTCCAGTTCCAGCACACCTTGCCGGTGCACGGCGCGCACAGCCTGGTATGGGGCGCCAACTACCGTCACAGCTGGGACCGCGTCACCAACAGCGAAGTCATCGCCTTCCTGCCGGCGCGCGACCGGCAAACCTGGGCCAGCCTGTTTGCCCAGGACGAGATCGCATTGCGTCCGGACCTGAGCCTGACGCTCGGCGCCCGCATCGAACGCAACGATTACACCGGCAACGAATTCCTGCCCACGGCCCGCCTGTCCTGGCGCGTGGACCCGCACCATACGCTGTGGACGGCCGCGTCGCGCACGGTACGCGCGCCGACCCGGCTGGATGTCGACGCCTATATCCCCGGCCGCCCACCATACCTGCTGCAGGGCGGACGCCAGGTGCGCTCAGAGGTGGCGCAGGTGTTCGAGCTCGGCTACCGCGGCCAGCCGCTGCCGGGGCTGTCGTATTCGGCGACACTGTTCCATAACGACTACGACCACCTGCGCACCCAGGAGATCGACCCGACCTCTACCTTTCTCACCTTCGGCAGCCTGATGGAGGGCAGGGCGACGGGGATCGAGATGTGGGGCAGCTACCAGCTCAACCGCGCCTGGCGTTTGTCGGGCGGGTTCACGGCGCTGCACGAACGGCTGCGGCTGAAGGCGGGCAGCAACGACGCGGCCGGGCCGGGAACGGCGGGCAAGGACCCGGAGCACACGCTGCAGCTGCGCGCGCACCATGCGTTCGATGAACGGCGCGAGCTGGAGGTGGCGCTGCGCAAGGTGGCGGCGCTCGAGAATCCTGGCGTGCCGGGGTACTGGGCGCTGGATGCGCGCTTCGGCTGGCGCTTGCGGCCGAACCTGGAGCTGTCGCTGGTGGGGCAGAATCTGAACGGCAGCCATGGGGAGTACGGGGCGGTGGCGACCAGGCTGGAGCTGGAGCGCAGGGTGGGCGTCAAGCTTGTGTGGACCAATTGATGCGGCGGTGGGGTGCGTAGGGTGGACACCTGTGTCCACGCTGTACCACGGATGGGTGTCGATATGTTCTCCATGACCTGCTGCCGTGGAGCTTTGCGTGTTTTGCGGCTGACCAGCAGCTCTACCGCGTGGGCACAGGTGCCCACCCTACAAAAACGTCGCCAATAACGCGGTGAGTGTCCAAATAAAAAAAGCCCGCATCATTTCTGAAGCGGGCTTTTTTCTATACGGAGGCTATCCTCAGATCGCCTTGGCCAGCTGCGCCGCAATCCCCGTGTAATTCGCCGGCGTCATCGCCAGCAGTAGCTCCCTGGCTTCCTGCGGAATCGCCAGCTTGCCGATGAACTCCTGCAGCGCTTCACGCGTAATGCCCTTGCCGCGCGTGAGTTCCTTCAGCTGCTCGTACGGGTTCTCGATGCCGTAGCGGCGCATCACGGTCTGCACCGGCTCGGCCAGCACTTCCCAGCTGGCGTCCAGGTCCGCTTCCAGGCGCGCTGCATTCACTTCCAGCTTGTTCAGGCCGCGCAGGCAGCTGTCGTAGGCCAGCAGGGCGTAGCCGAAGCCGACACCGATATTGCGCAGCACGGTCGAATCGGTCAGGTCGCGCTGCATGCGCGAGACCGGCAGCTTCTCGGCCATGTGGCGCAGCACGGCGTTCGCCAGGCCCAGATTGCCTTCCGAATTCTCGAAGTCGATCGGATTGACTTTATGCGGCATGGTCGACGAACCGATTTCGCCGGCCTTCAGCTTCTGCTTGAAGTAGCCCAGCGAAACATAGGTCCAGATGTCGCGGTTCAGGTCCAGCAGGATCGTGTTGGCGCGTGCGATGGCGTCGAACATCTCGGCCATGTAGTCGTGCGGCTCGATCTGGATGGTGTACGGATTGAAGGTCAGGCCCAGGCGCGACTCGATCACGTCCTTCGAGAACGCCTGCCAGTCGAAGCCCGGATAAGCCGACAGGTGGGCGTTGTAGTTGCCGACCGCGCCGTTCATCTTGCCGAGGATTTCGACATCGGCGATGCGCTTCACGGCGCGCTGCAGGCGGGCGACCACGTTGGCGAATTCCTTGCCCAGCGTCGTCGGGCTGGCGGTCTGGCCGTGGGTGCGCGAGAGCATCGGCAGCTCGGCGTTGACATGGGCGATCTCGGTCAGCTTGGCGATCACGTTCTGCAGGGCCGGCACGATCACGCCGTCGCGCGCGGCCTTCAGCATCATGCCGTGCGAGGTGTTGTTGATGTCTTCCGAGGTGCAGCCGAAGTGGATGAATTCCGACGCCGCCACCAGCTCCGGCACGTCCTTCACCTGTTCCTTCAGCCAGTATTCAACCGCCTTCACGTCGTGGTTCGTGACCGCTTCGATCTCCTTGATGCGCGCGGCATCGGCTTCGCTGAAGTCCGCGGCCATCTTGTCGAGGTGGGCGATCGCTTCAGCCGAAAACGGCTTGATTTCGTCGAAGCCAGCCTGGGCCAGGGCCTGCAGCCACGCGATTTCGACCTTCACGCGGTGGTGCATGAAGCCGGCTTCGGACAGGATCGGGCGCAGCTTGTCGGTCTTGGCGGCGTAGCGGCCGTCGAGCGGCGACAGGGCCGACAGGGAGGAAAGGGGGGCGGTAGCGGTCATGGCGGGCGTCCGTGCAAAAACGTCGATTTTACCATTGGACTGGCCCGCGTCCCTTGTTGCGGGCGCGTCGAAAGCGGCCGTGACGGCGGTTTTTCGCGGCAGGGCCAATGTTATACTCTTATTAAATTATCCTTTCCGAGCGTCTATGAAACTCATCGGTTCGACCACCAGTCCCTATGTACGCAAGGTCCGCGTCGTGATGGCGGAAAAGAAGCTCGACTACTCCTTCGAGCTCGATAACGTGTGGGCCGCGAGCACCCAGGTCCACCTGTCCAACCCGCTCGGCAAGGTGCCCTGCCTGGTGATGGAAGACGGCAGCGCCCTCTACGACTCGCGCGTGATCGCCGAATACCTCGACACCCTGACGCCGGTGTGCAAGCTGCTGCCTGCCAACGGCAACGGCCGCGACCGCGCCGACGTGAAAGTCTGGGAAGCGCTGGCCGACGGCGTGCTCGATGCCGCCGTGCTGGTGCGCCTGGAACGCACGCTGCGCCCGCAGGAACAGCAAAGCCCGCAGTGGATCGCGCGCCAGCTGGGCAAGGTAACGGCCGGCTTGCAGGTCATGTCGGAAAAGCTCGGCGACAGCGCCTACTGCATGGGCAAGAATTACTCGCTGGCCGATGTGGCCGTCGGTTGCGCGCTGGGCTGGCTGACGTTCCGCTTCCCGGAAATCGACTGGCGCGGCGACCATCCGAACCTGGCCCGCCTGCACGACAAGCTGGCCGAGCGCGCGTCCTTCAAGGACACCGTGCCGTTCGAAGCGTGAGCGGCCCGTTGGATAACACGGCAACCGTCGTCTTCGGCGAAGCCCTGGTCGACGACTTCGCCACCGAGCAGGTGGTGGGCGGCGCGCCCTTCAACGTCGCACGCCACCTGGCCGCCTTCATGGCGCCGCAATTGATGATTACCCGCGTCGGCGCAGACCGCAACGGCGAAAGCGTGCGCGCCGAGTTCGAGCGCTTCGCCATGTCGCAGGCCGGCCTGCAGCGCGACGCCATCGAGGAAACCGGCCGCGTGCTGGTCGAGCGCCTGGCCAAGGGCCACCGCTTCATGATCGTGCCGAACCAGGCCTACGACTACATCGAGCGCGAGGCGGCGCTGGCGGCCATGGCGTCGGTGACGCCCTCGGCCATCTACTTCGGCACCCTGGCCCAACGCAGCGAACGCTCGCGCGGCACGCTGCAGGCGCTGTTGTCGGCTACAGGCGCCACGCGCTTTCTCGACCTGAACCTGCGCGAAGGCCAGTACGGCGAGCGCACCGTGTTCCACGCGCTGCATGCTGCGGATATCGTGAAGGTGAACGAGGAAGAGCTGCAGGCTTTGTTCCAGTGGTACTTCCAGCTCGGCCCGAACGACCCGCCGCTGGCCCCCAACGAAACCCGTTCGGCCTGCGCCGGCCTGCTGCAGATGTTCGGCCTGCAGGCGCTGATCGTCACGCTTGGTCACCGCGGCTCGGTGTATTTCGGCCGCGACGGCGCCACGATCGACACCCGCGACACGCCGGCGCCGCCCTTCGTCATCGACACGGTGGGAGCAGGGGATGCATTCTCGGCGATCTTCCTGCTGGGCCGTGCACGCGGCTGGCCGCTGGACGTCACGCTCACGCGCGCCAACGAATTCGCCGGCGCGATTTGCGCCGTCACCGGCGCCGTGCCGCGCGACCTGGGCTTCTACGACAAGTGGATGAGCCGCTGGCGTTGATTTGATCCGGCCGGTTGAACGCCGGTCGATTATGTTTGCAATTGTTGCGTTGCGCCGTAGGGTGGACGGGTCCCCCGTCCACGCGTTCAACCACACATCGAACAAATGCGCGTTTGATATTACACCCTACAATCCGAAACCCTCGCCAACGCCCAGCAGCGTCGCCACGCCCAAGGCCGCAAAGATCAGCGCCGCAATCCCGTGCACCAGCGTGAGCGGAATCTTGTTCGCGATCCGCTCGCCGAAGTACACCGCCGGCACGTTCGCCAGCATCATGCCGAAAGTGGTGCCCGCCACCACCGTCACGATCTCGTTGTAGCGCGCTGCCAGCGCCACGGTGGCCACCTGCGTCTTGTCCCCCATCTCGGCCACAAAGAACGCCAGCACGGTGGTAAAGAACACGCCGAACCTGGCCAGCGAGGCCTCGGTCTCGTCGACTTCGTCGGGAATCATCGCCCACACCGCCATGCCCAGGAAGGACAGGCCCAGCACCCAGCGCATGACCGATGGCCCCAGCAGCTCGCTCACCAGTGCGCCGACGGCGGCGGCAAAGGCGTGGTTCAGCAGGGTGGCGACAAAGATGCCGACAACGATGGGCAGCGGACGGCGAAAGCGCGCGGCGAGAAGAAAGGCCAGGAGCTGCGTCTTGTCGCCGATTTCAGCGAGGCCGACGATGCCGGTAGCGACCAGGAAGGCATCCATAAAGTGGTGCGTGCAAAAGCGCGGATCATAGCAGAGTCAGGCCCGCGAAAGCGCGTCAATACAGCGCCGGTTCCATGTTTGGTAGGGTGGACACCCGTGTCCACGCTGTACGGCACTTGCATGTCGAACACCGCGCCGCGCCGCGCCCCATCCTTTCGCACACCACCCTAAAGTGCTATCCTGCCCAGCTGCTTCCGCCCGCCCCAGGGCCGGGCCACACCACCAACGAGACACCATGACAACCAGTACCTTGCTGCGCGCCACCCTGTGCGCCATCCTCGGCACGGCCAGCGCCCAGGCCCTCGCGCTCGACCCGCTCAGCTACGCCAACTACGACCAGGTGCGCACCCGCGCCCTGCACATGGACCTGAAGGCCGACTTCGAGAAAAAGACCCTGTCCGGCTTTGCCGAACTCTCGCTCGACTGGCTCGACAAGTCCGCCCGCACCCTTGACCTCGACACGCGCGAACTGACGATCTCGAAGATCGAAGCCCAGGACGCCATGGGCCGCTGGGCCCCGGCAAAGTACAGCCTCGACAAGTTCGACCAGGAGAAGGGCCAGGCCCTGCACGTGCAGCTGCCGGCGCAAGCGCCGAAGGTGCGCATCCACTACCACACAGCCCCCACCGCCAGCGCCCTGCAATGGCTCACGCCAGCCCAGACCCTGTCCGGCAAGCGTCCCTTCATGTTCAGCCAGTCGCAGTCGATCAACGCGCGCTCCTGGGTGCCGGTGCAGGACACGCCATCGGTGCGCTTTACCTATACCGCGCGCATCGAAGCGCCGCAAGGCCTGCGCGTGGTGATGAGCGCCGATAACGACCCGAAGGCGACCGGCAAGGGCGGCTGGAAGTTCACCATGCCGCAGCCGATTCCGTCCTACCTGCTGGCCATCGGCATCGGCGAACTCGAAGCGCGCACCCTGGGCGGACGCACCGGCGTCTACGCCGAGCCGCTGCGCATGGAAGCCGCCGCCTACGAACTGGCCGACACCGAAAAGATGGTCGAAGCCGCCGAGTCGCTCTACGGCCCGTATCGCTGGGGGCGCTACGACATGCTGGTGCTGCCGCCGTCCTTCCCGATCGGCGGCATGGAAAACCCGCGCCTGACCTTCCTCACCCCGACCATGATCGCCGGCGACCGCAGCCTGGTCGACCTGATCGCCCACGAACTGGCGCACAGCTGGTCGGGCAACCTGGTGACCAACGCCTCGTGGAAGCACTGGTGGCTGAACGAAGGTTTTACGACCTACGTGACCACGCGCATCCTGGAGGTCTTGTATGGCCAGGAAGTCGCGCTGATGAACCTGCAGCTCGAGCAGGAAGAAGCGATCGACTCGCTGAAAGACATCCCGCCGGCCAAGCAGGCCCTGATCACGCGCGCCGCCGACACCGGCTCCAGCACCTACACCGACGAAGGCCTGGCTTATCCGAAGGGCGCCTGGTTCCTGCGCACGCTCGAAGAGCGCGCCGGCCGCGCCGTGTTCGATCCCTTCCTGCGCGGCTGGTTCGACAGCCACGCCTTCCAGAGCGTGACCACCGACCAGTTCGTCGCCTACCTGCGTTCCAATCTGCTGGCGAAGCATCCGCAGGTGATGAGCGACGCCGAACTCGACGAATGGCTGTACGGCCCCGGCATTCCGGCGAGCGCGAAGCATGCCAAGTCGCAGCGCCTGGTTGCGCTGGACGCGACCACCGCCGCCTGGATGGAGGGCGAACTGCCGACCGCCAAGCTCGATACGAAGGGCTGGACGGCCGCCGAGTGGATGAAGTTCCTGAACGATATCGACAACAAGGTGGATGCGAAGCGCCTGAAGGAACTGGACCTGGCATTCGGCCTGGCCAAGACCGGCAACAACGAAGTCGCCTTCCGCTTCTACCGCGCCGCCGTGCACGCCGGCTACCGCGACATCCGCCCGCAGCTGAACGCCTTCCTGATGAGCGTCGGCCGCCAGAAGTTCGTGGTGCCGCTGTACACCGCACTGCGTGCGAATGCGGAAGACCGAGCCTGGGCCGAGAATGTCTACAAGTCCGCCCGCGAACGCTACCATCCTGAAACGCAGGGTAGCGTCGATAAACAGATGGCCAAACAATAAAAGGAACCAGAGAGTGCAACAGATGAAACCGCATTTCAAACACCTTGCAGCCGCAGTCCTCATCGCGTTTTCTACCACCGGCGCCTACGCTCAAACGCCAGCGCCAGCGCCAGCGCCAGCGATCGCCGCCATCGCGCCCGTCAGCGCCTACGACCTCGAACAGGACGTCACGCGCACCATGAAGGCCTTCGACGTGCCCGGCATTGCGATTGCCGTTGTCAAGGACGGCCAGGTGATCGCCGCGCGCGGCTTCGGCGTGCGCAAACTCGGCGAGCCGGCGAAAGTCGACGGCAAGACCCTGTTCGAGATCGCCTCGAACTCGAAAGCCTTTACCGCCGCCGCCCTGGCCATGCTGGTCGACGACGGCAAGCTGAAATGGGACGACCCGGTGGTCAAGCATCTGCCGGACTTCCAGATGTACGACGCCTACGTCACCCGCGAAATGACGGTGCGCGACTTGCTGACCCACCGCAGCGGCCTGGGCCTGGGCGCCGGGGACCTGCTGTGGTGGCCGACCACCAGTTTCACCACCGACGAGATCATCGAGAAGCTGCGCTACATCCGCCCGGCTACGAGCTTCCGCAGCAGCTATGCCTACGACAATCTGCTGTACATCGTGGCCGGCAAGATCATTGCCCAGAAGTCCGGAAAATCCTGGGGCGACACGGTGCGCGAACGCATCCTGACGCCGGTTGGCATGAGCACGACCACCACCAGCCTGGCGGAGAATGCGGGCAACCCGAACGCCTCGAACGCGCACAGCAAGATCAAGGACAAGATCAGCGCCGTGAAGTCGATGCCGGTGGCGAACGCCGTCGGCGCGGTGGGCATCAATACGAATGCCGAAGACATCGCCAAGTGGATGCAGGTGCTGCTCGACGGCGGCCGCGTGGCCGGCGCCAAGGGTGCCGACGGCAAGGAACTGCGTTTGTGGTCCGAAGCGCAATCGCGCGAAATGTGGACCGCGCAGACGCCGATGAAGATCAACACCCCGAAAGGCCCGCTGGCGTCCACCAAGCCGAACTTCTACGCCTACGGCCTGGGCTTCCAGCTGCGCGACTACAAGGGTCAGCTGGTGGCCATGCACGGCGGCGCACTGCAGGGCTTTTATTCGCGCGTGCTGCTGGTGCCGGAATCGAAGCTGGGCATCGCGATCCTGACGAACGCCGAAAGCGGCGGCGCCCTGAGCGCGCTGCAGTACCGCCTGATGGACCAGTACATGACCGGCTCCACGCCGACCGACTGGATCAAGCTGGTGTCCGAGGTCGAGGAAGAAGCGCACGCCAAGGAACTGGCGCGTCTGAAGTCGGCATCGACCACGCGCGCGTCCACCTCCAAGCCGTCGCTGGCGCTGTCGGCCTACGAAGGGCAGTACGAGGACCCGTGGTACGGCATCATGAACGTCAAGCGCAATGGCAACAAGCTGGTGATGTCGTTCTCGAAGACGCCTGATCTGACCGGCGAGATGGAGCACTTCCAGCACGATACCTTCATCGTGCGCTGGAAGGAACGCAACTTCAATGCGGATGCATATGCGACGTTCTCGCTGAACCATGACGGCAGCATCGATCATGTGAAGATGAAGGCGGTGTCGGAAGAGACCGACTTCAGCTACGACTTCCATGATTTGCTGTTCACGCCGGTGAAGGCGGCAGCGAAGAAATAAAACGAACGGGGCCGCGGCCCCGTTTTTATTGCGCCGACGACCCGCGCGTCATTGTTGGCTTAAACCGTACGGTGGGCACCCCGTGCCCACGCGGAATGCGATGTCATCGGTGGCCGTGTTCTGGACGCGTTGCGCATATCGAGACAACGTGTCTCAAAGAACAATCGCTAACGTTTATCTTGGACGACAGCTAACGCTGTGCAGAGTACCGGCATCAAACGGAGCCAACCCGTATCAGGCTTCCGCGTGGGCACGGCGTGCCCACCGTACGGTCACCGCCCCGATCATTCCTGCCTCACGAATATGCCGGCGCTACGATAAAAAACGGGGCCATCGGCCCCGTTTACTACTGCTTCACGAATTTCAACGTCATCCGATCGCTCTCGCCAATCGCGATGTACTTCTCGCGATCCTTGTCCTTGTTCGCCAGCACCGGCGGCAGCGTCCACACGCCCTTGTCGTGGTCGGCCTTGTCCTTGGCATTCGCATTTACTTCCGAACGCCCCGCCAGCTTGAAGCCCGCACTCTCGGCCATCTTGATCACGTACGACTCGTGCACGTAGCCGCTCGAGGCCTTTTCGTCCTGCTTCATCGACGCCGGCAGACGGTGGTCTACCACGCCCAGCACGCCGCCAGGTTTGAGCACCTTGTGGATTTCCTTGAAAATCGTCTTCACCGAGTCGTCGCCGTAACCCACCCAGTTGTGCAGGTTGCGGAAGGTGAGCACCATGTCGACGCTGTTCGGCGCGGCGATCTCGTAGCGGCTCGGCGGCTCGAACACGCTGGTCACGACCTTGTCGTACAGCGCCGGATTCGAGTCGAGCTTCTTCTTGAAGGCTTCGCCGTAGCGATTACCCGGTGCGACGGCCTGGCCGGCGCCGATCAGCTTGCCCTTGTCGCGCAGGTAGGGCGCCAGGATCTCAGTGTACCAGCCGCCCGAAGGCACCAGCTCCACCACCGTCATGTTCGGCTTGATGCCGAAGAAGGTCAGCGTTTCGTAAGGGTGGCGGTAGACATCGCGCGCGCTGTTGGTGGCGGCGCGGTGTTCGCCGGCGATGGCGGCTTTCAAAGCGTCGTCGGCGTGGGCGGCGCCCATCATGCCAGTGGCCAATGCTGCTGCCAGGATCAGTCGTTTCATCGGTTGCGTCTCCATTGTGGTTGAGCGTCGCGCCCGATGATCAGGCATGCATACCGCACAGTCAAGCGAATCCGCGCGCACCTTCGGAGGGAGTGTCAATACAAAAACGCCCTCGCATGCAGCAGCCGTGCGTAGTCGTGTAGCCAGTTTGTATCGGCCGCCAAGATTGCCTATTCAAAACGTTTAGTTGCTGATAATGTTGAGCAGTTTGCCGTTGCGCTCGCAGCGCCGGCAGCCACGAGTTCACCATATACATACGCGGCACGGTCCGTATGAACGCCGCCCCAGAAGCAGCTTGAATTCAGGAGACAGAATGGAACGTCGTACCTTCCTCAACATCGGCACCATCGCCTTTGGCTCGATGCTGATCCCGGTGGCTGGCCGCGCAATCGCGGCCGAAGAGCTGCTCAATCCGATGGCCGCATCGGCGAAAAAGGCGCTGGCCGACATCGCGCTGAACGCCGCCACCAAGGCCGGCGCTTCCTACTGCGACGTGCGCATCGGGCGCTACCTGAACCAGTTCGTCACCACGCGCGACCTGAACGTCGAGAACGTCGTCAATACCGAATCGGCCGGCGTCGGCGTGCGCGTGATCGTGAATGGCGCCTACGGCTTTGCCGCCACCTCGGACATGACGAACGATGGCATCGCCGGCGCCGCGCGCCAGGCGGTAGCAATCGCGAAAGCCAACGCCAAGCTGCAGACCGAACCGGTGCAGCTGGCGCCGGTGAAGGGCGTGGGCGAAGTGGCCTGGGCCACGCCGATCAAGAAGGACTGGCGCACGGTGCCGATCAAGGACAAGGCCGACCTGCTGATCGCCGCCAACAAGGCCGGCATGGACGGCGGCGCCAACTTCATGCAGTCGATGCTGTTCCAGGTGAACCAGCAGAAGTACTTCGCCTCCACCGACGGCTCCTACATCGACCAGGACCTGCACCGCCTGTGGGCGCCGATGACGGCCACCGCGGTCGACAAGGCGACCGGCAAGTTCCGCTCGCGCGCCGGCCTGGGCGCCCCGGTCGGCATGGGCTACGAATACCTGGACGCGCGCCCCGAGCACAAGATCAAGGCCGCCGGCGGCGTCGCCACCCTGTACACCCAGTCCTACGACATCGTCGAGGACGCGCGCGCCGCCGGCCGCGACGCCAAGCGCAAGCTGACGGCGAAGTCGGTCACCCCGGGCAAGTACGACCTGATGCTGACGCCGGAACACCTGTGGCTGACCATCCACGAATCGGTGGGCCACCCGACGGAACTGGACCGCGTGCTCGGCTACGAAGCCAACTACGCCGGCACCAGCTTCGCCACGCTCGACAAGTGGCAGACCAAGAAATTCAAGTACGGCTCGGACCTGGTGAACATCGTCGCCGACAAGACCACCCCGGGTTCGCTCGGCGCGGTGGCCTACGACGATGAAGGCGTCAAGTGCAAGCAGTGGGACATCATCAAGGACGGCATCCTGGTCAACTACCAGGCCACGCGCGACCAGGCCCACATCATCGGCGAAAAGGAATCGCACGGTTGCTCGTATGCCGACTCGTGGAGCAACGTGCAGTTCCAGCGCATGCCGAACGTGTCGCTCGCCGCCGGCAAAAAGAAAATGACGCCGGACGAGATGGTCAAGAACATCAAGAAGGGCATCTACATCGTCGGCGACGGTTCGTTCTCGATCGACCAGCAGCGCTACAACTTCCAGTTCGGCGGCCAGCTGTACTACGAAATCAAGGACGGCAAGATCGGCGAGATGCTGGAAGACGTGGCCTACCAGGCGAACACCCAGGAATTCTGGAGC
Source organism: Massilia sp. BAP21 (assembly GCF_057801335.1). Lineage (NCBI taxonomy): Bacteria > Pseudomonadati > Pseudomonadota > Betaproteobacteria > Burkholderiales > Oxalobacteraceae > Massilia > Massilia sp. BAP21. The sequence continues at coordinate 1,524,742 of NZ_CM173596.1, read as the reverse complement.
GCCTGCACGGCCCTGTGCGACGAGCGCGACTGGCGCATGGGTGGTTCCTTCTTCGACGGCAAGGGCCAGCCGCCGCAGATTTCCATCGTCTCGCATGGCGCCTCGACCGCGCGCTTCAACGGCATCAACGTGATCAACACCGCCCGCAAGATCGGTTAAGGAAACGCACATGACCATCCTGACCCAGGAACAAACCAAGCGCATCTGCGACCGCGTGCTGTCGCTGACCAAGGCCGACGAATGCATCGTCAGCATCGGCGGCAAACGCGCCGGCAACATCCGCTTCGCCCGCAACGCCGTCTCCACCGCCGGCCTGACCGACGACACGTCGATTACCGTGCGCGTCGCCTTCGGCAAGCGCCAGGGCACCGCCAGCATCAACGAGTTCGACGACAAGTCGCTCGAGCGCGTGGTGCGCCGCGCCGAGGAGCTGGCGCGCCTGGCGCCGGAAAATCCGGAGTTCATGCCGGCCGTGGCCAAGGCCGCGTTCAGGCAGTCGAACACCTTTGTCCAGAAGACCGCCGACATCGACCCCGAGATCCGCGCCCAGGCCGCCGCCTACAGCATCGAGGCCTGCCGCAAGCAGGGCCTGGTGGCTGCCGGCTTCCTGACCGACACCACCTCGTTCGAAACCATCGCCAACTCGAACGGCGTCTTCGGCCACCAGGTCCTGACCTCGCTCGACTTTACCTGCACCATCCGCACCGAAGACGGCCGCGGCTCGGGCTGGGTCAAGCGCTCGGCGCGCGACCTGGCGAAATTCGACCCGCGCGAAGCGGCCGACGTCGCCATCGAAAAGGCGCTGCGCTCGGTCGATGCCAAGGCACTGGAACCGGGCCGCTACACCGTGGTGCTGGAACCGGCCGCCACCAGCGATTTGCTCGCCTTTATGTTCAACGGCTTCGACGCGCGCCGCGCCGACGAAGGCCGCAGCTTCCTGTCCAAGGCCGGCGGCAAGAACCGCCTGGGCGACAAGCTGTTCGACGAGCAGGTGAACATCTGGACCGACCCATGGAACCCGGACGTGCCGGTGCTGCCGTGGGACGAATCCATGCGCGCGCGAGAACGCATCGACCTGATCAAGGGCGGCCGCGTGGCCTCGATGGACTACTCGCGCTACTGGGCCCAGCAAAAGGGCGTGCGCTCGATCGGCGGCGCCGGCAACTACATCATGGGCGGCACGGACAAGACCACGGCCGAACTGATCGCCAACACCAAGAAGGGCGTGCTGGTTACCCGTACCTGGTACATCCGCATGGTCGACCCGCAATCGGTGGCCCTGACCGGCCTGACCCGCGACGGCACTTTCTACATCGAGAACGGCAAGATCAAGCACCCGATCAAGAACTTCCGCTTCAACGAAAGCCCGGTGGCGCTGCTGAACAACATCGAGGAAATCGGCAAGCCGGTGGTGATCGGCGGCGACGAAGGCCCTGACCCGATGGTGATTCCGTCGATGAAGGTACGCGACTTCAACTTCACGTCGCTGTCGGACGCGGTGTAAGCAATAACGCAGGCCGACAGCCAATAACCGGTGATTGGCCTGTAGGGTGGACGGGTCCCCCGTCCACGCGTTCCACGCACATTTGCATATCGAATCGCACGCATCGAATCGCACGCATGGGCTGAACGCGTGGACGGCGAAGCCGTCCACCCTACAAACGCAACGGAGACACAATGGAACGACGTAGTTTTCTGAAAATCGGCGCCGGCACCGCTGGCGCCATGCTGGTCCCGGTATTCGGCAACGCCATCGCGGCCGAAGACCTGCTCAACCCGATGGCGCTGAGCTTCAAGAAATCCCTGGCCGACGCCGCCCTGAACGCCGCAACAAGCGCCGGCGCGTCCTACTGCGACGTGCGCATCGGCCGCTACCTGAACCAGTTCATCACCACGCGCGACCTGAACGTCGAGAACATCACCAACACCGAATCGACCGGCGTTGGCGTACGCGTGATCGCCGGCGGCGCCTACGGTTTCGCCGCCACCAACAGCATGCACCCCGACGCCGTGGCCGCTGCTGCGCGCCAGGCGGTAGCGATTGCCAAGGCCAACGCCAAACTGCAAACCGAGCCGGTGCAACTCGCGCCGGTGAAGGGCGTAGGCGAAGTCAGCTGGGCCACGCCGATCAAGAAGGACTGGCGCGCGGTGCCGGTGAAGGAAAAGGCCGACATGCTGATCGCCGCCAACAAGGCCGGCCTGGAGGCGGGCGCCAGCTTCATGACGGCGAACCTGTTCCAGATTAACCAGCAAAAGTATTTCGCTTCCACCGACGGTTCCTACATCGACCAGGACATCCACCGCCTGTGGGCGCCGATCACCGCCACCGCGGTTGACAAGGCCACCGGCAAGTTCCGCTCGCGCGGCGGCCTCGGTGCGCCGGTGAGCATGGGCTACGAATACTTCGACGTGCGCGCGCAAGACAAGGTACGCGCCGCCGGCGGCGTGACCACGCTCTACACCAAGTCCTACGACGTGGTCGAGGATGCGCGCCTGGCCGGCAAGCAGGCGCGCGAGAAGCTCAGCGCCAAATCCGTCGAACCCGGCAAGTACGACCTGGTGCTGGCGCCGGAACACCTGTTCCTGACCATCCACGAGGCGGTGGGCCACCCGACGGAGCTGGACCGCGTGCTCGGCTACGAAGCCAACTACGCCGGCACCAGCTTCGCCACACTCGACAAATGGCAGACCAAGAAATTCAAGTTCGGCTCCGAACGCGTGAACTTCATTGCCGACCGCACCACGCCAGGTTCGCTCGGCCTGATCGGCTACGACGACGAAGGCGTGCGCGCCAAGGAATGGGACATCATCAAGGACGGCGTGCTGGTGAACTACCAGGCCACGCGCGACCAGGCTCACATCATCGGCGAAAAGGAATCGCACGGCTGCTCGTATGCGGACTCGTGGAGCAGCGTGCAGTTCCAGCGCATGCCGAACGTGTCGCTCGCCGCCGGCAAGGCGCGCATGACGCCGGACGAAATGGTCGCCGACGTCAAGAAGGGCATCTACATCATCGGCCGCGGCTCCTACTCGATCGACCAGCAGCGCTACAACTTCCAGTTCGGCGGCACGCTGTTCTACGAGATCAAGAACGGCAAGATCACGAACCCGCTGGAAGACGTGGCCTACCAGTCGAACACCCAGGAATTCTGGAATGCCTGCAGCGCCATCTGCGACGAACGCGATTGGCGCATGGGCGGCTCCTTCTTCGACGGCAAGGGCCAGCCGAGCCAGGTCAGCGCGGTCTCGCACGGGTCGAGCACCACGCGCTTCAACGGCATCAATGTCATCAACACCGCACGCAAGATCGGTTGAGGAGAACACATGAAACAGCTGAACCAGGAAGAAGCAAAACGTATCTGCGACCGTGTCCTCTCGTTCTCGAAGGCAGACGAATGCAGCGTCGACATCAGCGGCAACCGCTCGGGCAACGTGCGCTTCGCGCGCAACAGCATCTCGACCGCCGGCCTGAACGAAGACATGACCCTCACCGTGCAGGTGGCGTTCGGTAAGAAATCGGGCATCGCCCAGCTGAACGAGTTCGACGACAAGTCGCTGGAGAAAGCGGTGCGAAGGGCAGAGGAGTTGGCGCGCCTGGCACCCGAGAACCCGGAGTTCATGCCGGCCATCGGCAAGCAGGAATACAAGGCCACGCCGACGTTCGTGCGTGCCACTGCCGACATCGACCCGGACTTCCGCGCGCAAGTGGCGGCCTACAGCATCGAGGAAGCGAAGAAGAACAAGCTGGTCACCGCCGGCTTCTTCAACGATAACACCCGCTTCAACGCGATTGCCAACTCGAACGGCGTGTTCGGCTTCCAGGAGATGACCGACCTCACCTACACCTGTACCGCGCGCACCGAAGACGGCCGCGGTTCGGGCTGGGTCAGCCGCGCCGCGGTCGATGCACGCCGCTTCGACGCGCGCGAGGCGGCCGGCGTCGCCATCGAAAAGGCGCTGCGTTCGGTCGACGCGAAAGCGCTGGAGCCGGGCCGCTACACCGTGATCCTGGAGCCGGCCGCGACCTCCGAAGTGCTGGGCAATATGTTCGGCTCCTTCAGCGCGCGCGACGCCGACGAAGGCCGCAGCTTCCTCACCAAGTCCGGCGGCAAGAACCGCCTGGGCGACAAGCTGTTCGACGAGCGCATCAACGTCTGGGCCGACCCGTGGAATCCGGACGTGCCAGTCATGCCTTGGGATGGCCAGACCGGCATGGCGCGCCAGCGCACCGACATCATCAAGAACGGCCGCATCGCCTCGCTCGAGTACTCGCGCTACTGGGCGCAGAAGCAGGGCGTGAAGCCGACTGCGGGCCACGGCAACATGATCATGGCCGGCGGCAGCAAGTCGCTGGAAGAACTGATCGCCTCGACGAAAAAGGGCGTGGTCGTCACCCGCACCTGGTACATCCGCATGGTCGACCCGCAGTCGCTGCTGATCACGGGCCTGACCCGCGACGGCACCTTCTACGTCGAGAACGGCAAGATCAAGTACCCGATCAAGAACTTCCGCTTCAACGAAAGCCCGGTCACCCTGCTCAACAACGTCGACGAGCTGGGCAAGCCCGAGGTGATCGCGCCGGACGAAGTGCCGTACCAGATGATCCTGCCGCCGATGAAGGTGCGCGACTTCAACTTCACTTCGCTGTCCGACGCGGTGTAGATCGCATCAAGAGATGATCCGGTACGATTTTTACTTCACGCGCCTGATGTACGAGTCGGGCGACTGGGACGTGGATATCCGCATGCCCAGTAACGTGCTCAATTCGCTGGTCGAGTACACCACCCTGAAGGTGGACCCGGCCGAGCGGATGGTGTCGCTGTCCGACCCGAAGATGCTCGAAGCCCCGTTCTGCTACCTGGCGGGGCACAAGCTGGTGCAGTTCACCCCGGCCGAGCGCAAGAACTTCGAGCGCTACGTGAAGGGCGGCGGCTTCGTCTTCGTGGACGACTGCAACCACGACATCGACGGCCTGTTCGCGAAGTCGTTCGAGGCCGAAATGGCGAAGATCTTCGGGGCCACGGCCTTGAAGAAGATCCCGAATAACCATCCGGTGTATTCGAGCTTCTTCAAGTTCGACGGCCCGCCGAATACCTCGGTGGAGCTGAACGGCTGGGGCGACGACCTGGTGCACGAATACCTGAAGGCGATCGAGATAGGCGGGCGCGTGCGCGTGCTGTACTCGAACAAGGACTATGGCTGCGAGTGGGACTACGACTTCCGTAACAAGCGTTTTCTCGCGGTCGACAATACCCGCTTTGCGGTGAACATCATTCAATATGCGTTAGGGGCTTGAGCAGTGGCTGAACAAGATGCGGTAGCGTGGAATGAAGTGGAAGTGGCAAGCCTGGTGGCCAAGACCGCCGCACTGAAGGCAAGCATGGGCCGGGTGATCATCGGCCAGGAAAACGTGGTCGAACTCCTGATCACCTGCCTGCTGGCCGGCGGCCATGCGCTGGTCGAGGGCGTGCCGGGCCTGGGCAAGACCCTGCTGGTGAAGTCGCTGGCCCAGGCCACCGACATGCAGTTCCGCCGGGTGCAGTTCACGCCCGACCTGATGCCCTCGGATATCGTCGGCACCGAGATCCTGGAAGAAGACGCGGCGACCCGCCAGCGCTCCTTCCGCTTCCAGCCCGGCCCGGTGTTCACGCAAGTGCTGCTGGCCGACGAGATCAACCGCGCACCGCCCAAGACCCAGTCGGCCCTGCTGGAAGCGATGCAGGAACGCTCGGTTACCTTCGCCGGGCATACCCATGCGTTGCCGCGCCCCTTCTTCGTGCTGGCCACGCAGAACCCAATTGAACAGAGCGGTACCTATCCGCTGCCGGAAGCCCAGCTCGACCGCTTCCTGCTGCGCATCGACGTGGTCTATCCGACCGAGGACGAAGAAGTGATGATGGTGGCGGCCACCACCCGCTCGAGCCTGCAGGATGCCGAAGCGGCGATGGACGTGGCCACGCTCTTGCGCCTGCAGCAGCTGGTGCGCGACATCGAGATCGGCGACCACCTGGTGCGCTATGCCACGCGCCTGGTGCGCGCCACGCGGCCGCAGGAAACGACGGTGGCCGCGGTGAAGAAGCACGTCGGCTGGGGCGCCGGCCCGCGCGCCGGGCAGGCGCTGGTGCTGGCCTCGAAGGCGCGCGCCGTGATGCAGGGCCGCCTGGCCGTGACGCGCGACGATATTGGGGCCATGCTGCTGCCGGTGCTGGCGCACCGCGTCGTGCGCAACTTCGAGGCCGAAGCCGACGGTGTGGCGATGGCCGACATCCTGCAGGCGCTGCAACGCGAGATCAAGGTCGACTGAATTGGCTGTTGAATGGCATCGATAAGCTCGGCGCTGATCGCGCACACGACCAACCTCGACCTCGTCATCCGCCACGTGCTGGCCGGGCTGGGGCAGGGCATCCACGCCGGCCGCGAGCGCGGCTCCGGCGTCGAGTTCTCCGAATACCGGGCCTATGCGCCGGGCGACGAATGGCGCCGCGTCGACTGGAAGCTGCTGGCGCGCGCCGACCGCTACTACGTGCGCGAGGCCGAGCGCGACAGCCACGTGGCGCTGTGGCTGGTGCTGGACGCCAGCGCCTCGATGATGGAGCCGAGCCGCAGCATTCCCGGGCTCGATAAACTCGCCTATGCGCGTACCCTGCTCGCCTGCGTGGCGGCGATCGCCCAGCGCCAGGGCGATGCCTTCGGGCTGGTGGTGTTGTCCGGTGGCCGCGTGCAGTTCACGCCCGCCGCGCGTGGTCCGCGCCAGTTGCAGCGCGTGCTGGCGCGATTGAACGCGGCGCAGGCCGAAGGCGCATTGCCGGACGCCGCCGCGCTGAAATCCGGCCTGCGCTTTGCCCAATCGCCGTCGCTGGTGTTCGCCGCCAGCGACTTCCTCGATTTTCCTTCTCCCTTGTCGGAAGCGCTGCTGCGCCTGCGTCACATGCGCCACGACGTGCGCCTGGCCTGCATCCAGACCGAGGCCGAGTGCACGGGCGGCTTCGCCGCGGACCCGGCTTACCGCGACCCCGAGATGGACGCCGGCGTGTTCCGTTTCGGCGCCGACCTGCGCGAAGGCTACCTGCGCAACCGCGAGGCCCACTTCGCCACCGTGACGGCGGCCTGCCGCGCCGGCGACGTGCCGCTGGTGCATGCGCGTATCGAACAGGCGCCCGGTGACGTATTGCGGCAATGGCTGCGCCAGGCGGGTAAACGATGAACAGTTTGTGGTGGCTGGCTTTACCGACCTTGCTGCTGCCAATCTGGTGGCATCGCAAGAAGCGCGTCCAGGTTGCGGCGGAACCCCTGGCCAGTGCGCGCTTCCTGCCACGCACCGAACCGCGCCAGATGCGCGTGTGGCGCTGGGCCGACGTGATCCTGATGATCGTGCGTTGCCTGCTGCTGGCCTGCCTGATCGCCTGGCTGGCCGACCCCGTGCTGCCGTGGCGCGGGAATACCGTCGTCGTGGCGGAAGGTACGGACGCCGCCTGGGTCGAGCAGCAGGCCGCGCAGGCCGGCTTGGAGGATGCAGCGCGCCTGCCGCTTCCCGCAGCCGAGGCCCTGGGCTGGGTCCGCGCCCATGAGCGCGAATGGAAACCGGACGCGCGCCTGTTGGTGCTAGGCGATATCCCAATGCCGGCCACGCTGCCCCAGTTCCGCCACGCGCTCGAACTGCGCACGCTGGCCAAACCCGCCGCACCGCGCGAGGTACACGTGGCCATCGTCAGCGAGCGGGCAGGCGAATGGCGCCGCATGTTCGCCGCCCTGGACGGCCCCTTGCGCGCCGTGTTCGACGCCGCGCCGGGCGCGAAAACCGAATTGATCGTCTGGGACAAGCCGGAAGCGCCGCCGCCATCGATGCGTGCGCCGCTGTGGTGGGCCGCGAATGCGGCGGCCTTCCCCGAGTTGGCCAAGGCCCCCGGCGTGGACGGCATCCGCTATGCCGGCAGTGCGCACGGCCGTCTCTGGACATCAAGTGCCTGGCCGCCGGCCGACCCGGCTGCCGCGCGCCGCCTGCTGGAAACCTGGCGCAGCCTGCATTACGCGCCACTGCCCCATACGGCGCCCGCACACCGCTTCGCCGCATCGAACGTGCCGGCAACGCAGCATGCCGACGGTGCGCTGCGCGATTTCCTGATGATGGCGCTGGTCGCCCTGTTTGCTCTCGAGAGGACCTTGACCCATGCACGCCGACGCTGACATCGCCGGGCGCATCTGGCGTGCCGCGCTGCTGCGGCGCCTGCCGCTGTGGGTACTGGGCGCCTTGCCCTGGCTGTCGCTGCGCCTGCTGCCGGGCCTCCTGGCCTGGGTGGCCTGGTGCATGTGGGACGGCGCGCGCCTGCGCCAGCGCGTATCGCATGGCTGGGTGAGCTGGCTCGACGCCGATGTGCCCGAGCTGGAAGACAGCAGCGCCTTATTGGTCGATGCCGACACGCCGCTGGCCAGGCTGCAGCGCGAGCGCCTGCTGGCGCGCATCGCCGAACGCCTCGACGCGCGCACGGTGCGCGCCATCGTGCGCCGTCACGTGGACATGGGCCTGAGCTGGCTCGCGCCCTGGCTGGTGTTTGCCGCCATCGTCTGGTACTTCGGCCAGCAGGGCAGCGCAGCACAGCCGGCAGCGCCAGGCGCAGCGGTGCCGGCTGCCAGGGCGGCCGTGATCCCGCAACTGACCCTTACCGCCATCCCGCCGTCGTACACCGGCCTTGCGCGCAGCGAAGGCGCACCGCGCCACCTCGAACTGCCGGAGGGGAGCAAGCTCACCTGGTGCCTGAAGAATCTTGATGCCGGCCAGACCATCCTCGAACTGAGCGATGGCCGCACCCTGAACGTGGGCGGCAAATGCGCGGAGCTGACCGCCACCGAATCCCTGTTCTGGCGCTGGCGCGGCGCGCGCTACACGCTGAAGGTGACGCCGGATGCGCCACCGCAGATCACGGTCTCGCAACCAACCCAGATGATCCAGGAACTCAAGCCTGAAGCGAAGAGCGCGGCCATGGCATTGACGGTGCGCGACGACTACGCCGTGCGCCGCGCCACCCTGCACCTGACCCTGGCGCGCGGCAGCGGCGAGAACATCAAGTTCACCGACAGCGAAATGCCGATCCCGACGTCGAAGGACCCGCGCGTGCGCAATTGGTCGAAACAATGGACCCTGGCGGACCTGGGCATGGAGCCGGGCGACGAGCTGTACTTCTTTGTGCGTGCCGTCGACAATGCCGCCAGGCCGCACACCGTGCAGTCGCCGACCTATACCCTGCGCCTGCCCGCGCCGGAACAGGACGAAGAAGAACAGACCTCGGCCATGCCGATGCTGGTCAAGCCGCAGAGCCTGCGCAGCCAGCGCCAGATCATCATCGATACCGAGCAGCTGATCGCCGACATGAAGGCGACCCGCATGAACGCGGGCGAAGTACGCGAGCGCAGCGAGGCGATTGCCGCCGACCAGGCCCAGCTGCGCCGCCGCTACGGCCAGTTCCTGGGCGAGGAGTCGACGCTGTTCGGCGGCGAGGAAGAGCACGACGACCACGACGACCACGCTGCACCGGGTAAACCACTGGACGTGCTGCACGAATTCGGCCATGCCCACGACGAAGCCGAGAACGCGACGATGTACGACGAGGGAACGAAAAAAATCCTGCGCCGTGCGCTGGTAGCGATGTGGGATGCCGAAAAGGCCCTGCGCGCCATCACCCCGAAAACCGCGCTGGCGCCCGAACTCAAGGCCCTGGAAGCGATCAAGGAATTGCAGCAGGCCGACCGCATCTACCTGCACAAGACCGCCTTCGTGCCGCCGCCGATCAAGGAAGAAATCCGCATGACGGGCGACGTGGTCGGCGCGGCCAGCTACCGGCGCGAGCAGGGCGAGGCCCAGGATGCGATCCCGCTGCCGCTGCGCGAGCTGGTGACGGCCTTGTCGAGCGAAGGACCGCTGCCCGCCCTGTGGACGCGCACCGCCCACGACTGGGTGCGCGAGCGCCTGGCTGACGACGAACAGCGCCTGGCCGCCCAGCGCGCGGTCCAGGACGTGGCGGACGGCTGCCTGCGCTGCCGTCCGGCCCTGCGCGCCTGGCTGCGCGCCGGCATTGCGCAGGCGCCGGTGATCCTGCAAGCGAAACCGGTGGCGCAGACGCCGTTCACCCGCGCGTGGAGCAAAGGAGGGCCGAAGTGAGTATCGAACTGCGCGCAGCCATTCTCATCGTCGGCGCCATCAGCCTGCTGCTGTACCTGTGGCGCCGCCGCCCTCTTGACGCGCTGCTGGCCGCGATTGCCACCGGCGCGCTGTTCCTGCTGGCCACGGGCTGGAAGCTGCCCGGCGAGCTGGGCACCACCCTGGCGATCGACCCGACGAAACCGCCCACGACGCTCGACGGCGTGCGTGCCCTGACCCTGGAAGGCGACGGCCTGCGCGCCGCGCAATGGCAGGACCTGCCGGCGCGGCCCTTGTCCTGGACGCCGCCCACGTCGGAAACGCTGCGCCTGGACTTCCCGCGCCAGCTGCCGCTGGGCCGCATGTTCACGCTCACCGTGCAGCGCACCGCGAAGACGCCGGCACGTTTGCAGCTGCTGGCCGAGAATGGCCAGGTGCTGGCCGAAGCGCGCGGCGATGGCGCGCTTACCGTCGACTGGCTGCCGCCGCTGGCCGAAACCCTCGATTTAAAGGCGCGCCTGCTCGATGCGGGAGGCAAGCTGGTGGCCGAAGGTCCGGTGCCGGTGGTCGTCAGCGCAACGCCGCCGCTGCAGGTGCGTGGCCGCTTCAGCGCGCCATCGTTCGATTTGCGCGTGCTGAACGAACTCTTGGGAAGCAGCCATGCCGTGATCGACTGGCAGGTGGCGCTCGGTAAAACCGTCACCCGTAGCGAAACCGCGCGCGAGAAGATGGACAAGCCTGGCCTGCTGCTGATCGACGCCGCCTGGTTCGAGCGCGCATCCGGCGCCGCGCGCAGCGCCTTGCTGGACGAAGTGAAGCAGGGCGCCGCGCTGCTGGTCCTGGGCGGGAACGCCAACGACAGCGCGGTCTGGTCGCGCAGCGTGCAGCTCGCGCTGCATGCGCAGCCGGCCGATGCGACAGTCGGCTCGCTGGCCTTGACGGCGGCGCCCCTGAACCCGGCTGGCGCACAGGCCGGCGCATGGAGCGGCAAGGACGCCGTGTGGGCGCGTGCCTGGGGCCAGGGCCGCATCGGCTGGCTCGGCGCCGCCGACTGGCACCGCCAGGCGATTGCGCAGCCGCGCGCGCTGGCGTTGTGGTGGCAGGGCGTGCTCGATACGCTCGGCGTGCAGCGCATCGAGGAAGTGCACTGGCTCGATCCGCAGGAAATGCCGCTGCCGGGCCAGCGTGTGGAAGTCTGCGCACAGGGCGTAACGGGTAAGGTCCGCTTCCCGGCCCTGGACCACACCCTGGCCTGGCAGCACCGCAGTGATCGCGTCGACGCGTCGTGCGTGGCCGTGTGGCCGCGCCAGGCGGGCTGGCTGCGCATGGAAACGCAGGGCGCCAAGCCGGCGGTGGGGCAGGTCTACGTGTATGCACCGGGCGACTGGCCGCAGTGGCAGGCCGCCGAGCGGCACGACGCTACGGCCCGCTATGCGGCGCGTACGCCGGTGGCGGCCGAACAAACCCGGGGCACGCTGCCCGGCTGGCCGTTCGGCCTCGTGTTCGCGCTGGCCATGCTCGGCCTGTGGTGGCGCGAGCGGCGCTGACCGCGTCGTGACAATCCGTGCATTTCGCAGCGACGGATTTCACTACACTGGTGGTTCCGTCCGCGATTGGAACACCATGGCAGACCTGAACAGCCCGGCCGCCCTTGCACTGGCGCAGACGATCGGTACCGCACTCGAACTGGCCAGTGCCGGCAAGCCGTATGTCGACGTGATCCGGCACCTGGGCACCATGCCCGAGCACCACCGCGACTACCTGATGTCGGGCGAGCGCGACGGCACGCTGGAGGCGTCGTCGCCCTTGTTCGACGAGATCCACTTTTCGCTGGATACGCCCGGCACCTCGCCCGAGGCCCGCATCGTGACCCTTGAGTTCATTTCCGAACCCGGCGCCTTTGACTTCCACGATTTGCGCGAGGCGTTCGGCGAATGGCGCCGCTCGCCGCCGGAACCGGAAGAAGTGGCGTTCGCGGTGGCCTGGTTCATCCGCTACGACGTGCGGGGCGGCGCGCCGTTCTCGCTGTGCGCCGAATACGGGGAATACAACGCGGCGATCGACCCTGGCCGGACGCCCGACCGGGTGGTTTTCCAGCCCGGGGACGGGCGCTGGGACTAAGCGAGCCTGACGATACCTGTTACTTGACCAGATGGGATAAGCTCATACCCTGAGCTATACGAATGGCCTGCTATCGGCCCAGAAGCGGACGTTCACGGCATCCCTAACCAGCTTATCCTGATCGCAAAGACGGTTGCCTCATGTCTAACGAAACGTTGATTGCACGTATCGAAGGTTCCTTACAGGACTTAAGATCGGACAAGATTTCTGCATGTTTGTTTGCGAGAATTATTGAAAGCAATGGAAGTGCTTTAGAGGGAATGCCCTATGTGCTTATTCAGGAAATGAAAAGGCTTGCAGGCGAAATCCACATCGCAGAGTGGTATGACGAGGACGGTTTTTCTCCAGAGCTAGAACCACTTCTGGTTCAAACAGAACATTGGCTCTCCTTGCTGCCCCGGAATATATAACGCGTCTTTGCGGTTGCAAGATGTCTGCTTTGGTCGATAGTGGACGTCCATCCCCGCAGTCCAAGCATGAAGAGTGCGGCCGTGTTTATAGCCGAGTCATGCCATGGCCCACGCACTTCTTCCGAAAACCTTTAGGCATCTATCGCAGCTTGTCTCCGGGCTCATCAACAACTGCCGCAGGGCTTCGCTCACGTAGCAATGATCACACCATGGCGTGGGATGACGAAAAGACGTGGAGGATGGCGGCGGATCGTGGAGCGTACCTCAGGTTCGATAGCCTCGTTTCGAGGGCTACGCATCCGACACGAACGAAGAGCAGACATACATCAGACGTTCCTTTGGCCCGCTTGCCCGCTCATCCGTTGCCGGTATGGCGAACGGTCTTGCCAGGCGTTCTCAGGCCGGGCGGCGCATTCGTTCCACAAGAAGGCCTGAAGCCAGCCGCGAACTAGCCCGTCGCCGCCATCACCGGCGCCGGCGTCACCAGCTGCAGGCTGGCGCCCGTACCCGCACCAGTACCGCCGCCGCTGCCCCGCAGTGGCACGACCGCCCCATCGAACTGATACCCTTCGGCGTCATGCATCTCCCACGCGCCGTCGCCCAGCAGACGCAGCACGTGGGTATGGTGGCGCAGCACGGCGGCGCGGTGGGCGATGCTGATCAGGGTGGTGCCGTTCGCGCGCAGGCGCGCATACAGCGAGGCTTCGTTGCCGCTGTCGAGCGCGCTGGTCGCTTCGTCGAGGATGACGATGGATGGCCGGTGCACCAGCACGCGGGCAAAGGCCAGGCGCTGCTGTTCGCCGACCGACAGCAGCTTTTCCCAGTCCTGCACGGCGTCCAGGCCGCCGACGCGCGCGGCCAGGTGCGGGAGGTGCGCCTGGTCCAGGATCTCCAGCAGCTCGGCGTCGCCCAGGCTGGACGTGCCGCTGGGGTAGAGCAGCTGGCTGCGCAGGGTGCCGGCCTGCAGGTAGGGCTGCTGCGGCAGGAAGAAACAGCTTTCCAGCGGCGGATGCTGGATGGTGCCGCTGCCCGTGTTCCACAGGCCCGCAATCGCGCGCAGCAGCGAACTCTTGCCGCAGCCGCTGTCGCCGGTGATCAGCAAGGCGTCGCCGGGCTTGAGGACCAGGTTCAGCTCGCGGATCAGCACCCGTTCCGATTGCGGCGGATGCAGCGTCAGCGCTTCCAGTGCCAGGTGCTCGCCGGGGCGCATGCGGATGCGCGGATGTCCGCCGGCGGCGGGCGCTTCAGGCGCCGCACCGGGCAGCACCAGCGCCGACAAGCCCTGCAGGCGGTCGATGCCGGCCACGAAGCGGCTCAGGCTTTCGAAGTTGTCGACGATGACGCCGACCGCCGTCAACACCGCGGTGAACGCACCGGCCGCCTGCACGGCGCGGCCCACTTCCAGCTCGCCCGACAGCACGCCTTGGGCCAGGATGATAAAGGGCAGCACCAGGGTGAGCTGGCTGAAGGTGCGCTGGAACAGGTTCAGCGAGCACTGCTTGCGGATCAGGCGCGCGAAATTCTGGATCACGCTGTCGAACTTGCCGTCGATGTGGGCGCGCTCCTGCGCTTCGCCGCGGTAGAAGGCGATCGACTCGGCGTTCTCGCGCAGGCGGATCAGGCTGAAACGGAAATCCGCTTCGCGCCGCAGCTGCCAGAAGTTCAGCTGGATCAGCGGATTGCCGAAGACGTAGAGGGCGATGACGGTCCCGGTCAGCGCATACACCGCCAACACGCCGACCAGCACCTGCGAGATCGACCACAGTACGGTACTGAAAGCGACCAGCTGCATGATCGAGCCGAGGAAGATCAGCAGGAAGTGGATCGAGCGGCCGGTGAAGGTGTTGATGTCTTCGCTGATGCGCTGGTCGGGGTTGTCGATCTCGCAGTTGGCGCCGAGCGCGTAGTACTTGCGCTCCTTCAGGTAGCCGTCGAGGAAGCGGCCGGTGAGCCAGCGCCGCCACTGGTTGGCGAAGCGGTCGCGCATGTAGTAATAGAAGGCGTACACCGGCACCGCAAAGGCCAGCACCAGCAGGCAGGCCCGCACCGATGTCCAGAAGCGGTCGCCGTTCCTGCCCGCCAGCGCCGAGGTCATTTCGCCGGCCTGGTCGTTGAGCATGACGGCGAGCTTGGTCTCGACCAGCATCAGCACGATCAGGAGCAGCAGCAGGAACCATGCCGTGCGCTTTTGATCCCCCTGCCAGTAGGGTTTTGCCACATTCACGAACTGCTTCCATGCAGCGAGCGACAGGCCGGCGGTGCGCAGCTTGTCGCCGGATGACGCCGGGTCCGGGTTGGTTCCGATGTCGCTGCTGGCGGAGGTGGGCGTCTTCATGATATTCGCTTACGGTGTGCGTCAGGACCCCAGCATACGACTGCCAACCTGCCCGTTCGGTGCGGAAACAAACACAGTAAGTACGGCGCGCCCGACACGACGTGGGCGGGACGCTGCGCTCAGCCTTGCGCCGGCCGCGCACGCGCGCCGTCATGCTGCGCGGGCTGGCAGCCGGCGCGTTCGAACAGCGTCCAGCTTCCCTCTTTTGCCACCGCGCGCGGCGCGCAGTCGGCGCCGTCGAAGAGCGTGGCGGGCAGGGGCGCCGTATGCCTGACGACGATGTAGCGATACGGATCGAGCGGGTATTTGCGCGCGCTGAAGTTGTGCCCCCGGATACCCTCCCGCACCGCCGGGAGACGGTCCGGCTGGAAGCGCACCATCTGCGGCGGGAACCAGGCAAAATTGAAGTCGACCAGTCCCTGTTTGTCCGCCTGGTACCAGGTGGCGTAATGGCGGTAGGGGAGGTCGAGGTTCGCCTGTTCGCTGCGGTCATCGAAGGTCAGCGCCAGTATCCGCTGCTTCGGTTCCATCGCCGCCAGCACGGTCTCGAAATCCCTGGCTTCCTTCGCGAAGCGCCACATCTCCAGCGAATGGCAGCCCAGCGCCAACCACACGCCCCCCACCAGCACCACGGACCCCAGCTTCGGCAGAGCGCGCGTGCGTGGCGCAGCAGCAGCGGCCGGACGCATCAGGAACGCCAGCGCATAGGCCGGCAGGAAAAACACTGCGAAACGCTGGTAGACGTAGGCGGTGCTGATCATCGTGCTCGGCACGAGAAACTGGATGAACAACACGATGGCCAGTGGAATCCAGGTGGCTGGGTGGTGGCGGTCGATGCGCAAGCCGAGCAGCCAGGGCGCCGCCAGCATGGCCAGCACCGCCACGCCGAGTACGAGCTTGGGCGTGTAGTAGTCGCCGATCGCATTCGCCAGCAGCCGGGGCAGGCGCATGACGCTGATGTCCCAGAATACCTGCAGTTTGCCGTGGGTCCAGTATTCCGACTGGATCCGGATGCTGACCAGGTACAGCAAGACGCAGGCGATGCCGGGCACGACCAGCGGCCAGGCGCCGCGTAGCCAGCGCTTCACCCATGCGCCGCCGCCGGCGTGGACGCGGACCGTGTACAGGCAGCCGGACACGATGATGCCGAATACAAAAGCCAGTCCGTGCGACAGCAGCAGCGCCAGCCCGACCAGCATGGCCGCGACGCCCCTTTGTACCGTGCGCCGCTGCGCATAGCGGTCCATCGCCAGCACGAACAGGATGACCACCGGCGTCGACACCAGGAAGGTATAGAAACCCCAGCTGTAGGCAAAGCCGAAGAAAACGGGGAGGAACAGCCAGTCGAGACGCGGGTCGGCACCGAAATGGGCGCGCAGGCGCGTCCCCAGCAGCACGAAGGCGGCATACGCCGCCGACAGGACGACTTGCAGGGCGGCGCCGACCGGCATGATGAAACTCAGCGGCAAGGCCAGCCCGTAGCCGATCAGGTAAGGGGTCCAGAAATTGAGCCGGAAGAGGTCGGACCAGGGCGAGACGCCGGCGACCAGGTCGCGCAGCAAGGCGACCTGGCCCGCATGTTGCGGCAGGTCGATCAGGGGCGGGCGGGGCGCGATCCAGAAGATCGCGATACCCCACAGCAGGCTGGCCAGGAATAGCCAATGCATGAAGGAGTTGCGGGAAGGGGTGTTCGGTAGCGCGCCTGCCATGTGCATCCCAAGTGGTATGAATATCTTTTCGAGCCTAATGCCCGCTATACAAATTGTAAATATTTTAATAAGAACGTTGGTTCAGCATGGCTGGAAATACACGCCGGCCGAGTTTGTGGCAATTGCCAACATTACTACTTTGCGTATTTATTTTCTTTTAACGATAGCATAAAGTTGCTATCTTGTAATTAAGACAGGCAAGCGAAAGGTGTGCAATGGCGACAAGGAGGGAAATGTGTCGTGGAGCTGCAGCGGCGAAGGGATCGTGCCGAAGGCGCTGCCGGCCGAGTGCCAGCCAGCCCCCGGGGTGCGGCGCTTATTTAGCGCTTACTTTGGCCATTACCTGGCCATTACCTGGCCATTACCTGGCCATTACTCGGCCTGGTCGCGCATCCACTCCTTCAGGCCATTCACCCAGTCCTTGGCCGGCAGGTTGTAGCGCCGCTTGATCTCGCCGGCACGCTCGTAGAGCACGGCGAAGTCGATCTGCGGCGCGTCCTTAAAGGCGATCACCACGATGTTCGCGTCGTGCACCTCAGGCAGCCAGACCACGGCATCGAACACCTCGCGCATTGCGTCCAGGTTCTTGTCGTAGCTGGCGAAGTCGCCGAACACGTTGGTGGTCATGATGCCGTTCGGCGCCAGGCAGTCGAAGCAGCCCTGATAGAACTCCGGCGTGTCGAGCACCGGGCCGCGCGCTTCCTCGTCGTACAAATCCACCTGCAGCACATCGACCTGGCCACAATTCGCCGGGTCGAGCACGAAGTCGAGGGCGTTCATTTCGCGTACGTCCAGGCGGTCGTCGTTCGGCGGCAGCTCGAACAGCGCGCGGCAGATGGCGATCACGTTCGGATTCAGTTCGGCCGCCGTCACGCGCGCGTCCGGAAAGCGGCGGTGGCAGAACTTGGTCAGCGCCGCGCTGCCCAGGCCCAGCTGCACGATGTGGCGCGGCGCATCCAGGAACAGCAGCCAGGCCATCATCATCTGTACGTATTCCAGCTCGATCGCATCCGGCCGCGCAATGCGCATCGCACCCTGTTCCCAGGAGGTGCCCAGGTGCAGCGAGCGCACGCCCTCGAATTCCGTGATGGTGGCGGGCGGGTGGCCCGGCTGGGCGAAACGGGGATCGAAGGGAAGCGGCTTGGACATGGCGAGGCGTTCGGCGGTGAAGGCCGATCTTACCAGAGCGCCGCGCCTGGCCGTATCAAGGCGTGCCGTTGCGGCCGTACAGGCGGCAGCCTGCGCGTTCGTCGAGTTTTCCGAGCCAGGCCGCGACGTGCGGATAATTGGGGCGCGCCATCGGCGTCATCAGCCAGCGGTTGGCGGACAGGCCCAGCACGATGTCGGCCAGCGTGAAATCAGGACCGGCCGCCCAGGCGCCGGTCTGGCCCAGCTGGGCGTCGAGGATGCCCATGTGGCTGTTCCAGCTGGCGCTGCTGGCGTCGATCTGCCCCGCGTCGGTGTGGGCGGGACTGCGGCGCACCAGCGCCATGAAAGCGTAGCGCCAGGCGGTGTTCAGTTCCGCGGCCTGCCAGTCCATCCATTGTTCAACCCTGGCGCGCGGGCCGGCCTCGTGCGGCAGCAGGGCTGCGCCATCGTACCGGGTGCACAGGTAGCGGCAGATCGTGTTCGATTCCCACAGCGCCAGGTCGCCGTCGACCAGCACCGGCACCATGCGGTTCGGGTTGAGGGCGGCATGCGCGGCGTCGTTCCACTCTTCGCGCTCGAAGGGCAGGCCGAGTTCGGCGCAGGTCCAGAGCACCTTGCGCACGTTGATCGAGGTGGCTTTTCCGACTATCTTCAGCATGCAGCGCTCCGTGTGAACCGTTCAGGTAGGGAGGATCATGGTCACCGCCAGCCCGCCGCCTTCGCGGTTGGCCAGCAGCACGCGTCCGCCGTGGGCCTCGGCGATCTCGCGCACCAGCGCCAGGCCCAGACCGGTGCCGCTGCGCTTGGTGGAATAGAAGGGCACCAGGGCGTTGGTCAGCACCGCCTCGCTCATGCCGCTGCCGCGGTCGGCGACATCGATGCGCAGCAGGTCCTGGCCGCGCCGCACCTGCAGTTCCACGTCCTCCGGCGGCGAGCCCGATTCGTGCGCATTCTTCAGCAAATTCAGCAGGGCCTGCTCCATCTGGGCGCGGTCGAAGCGGGCCGGCTCCTCGGGCAAGTCTCCCACCACGCGCAAGCTCACCTGGGCCTGCAAATGCGCCACCAGCTCGGGCCAGGCGCAGGCGTCGATACGCGGCGCCGGCAGCTTGGCAAAGCGCGCGTAGCCGAGGATGAAGCTTTCCAGGTGGCGGGTGCGTTCGCCGATGGTTTCCAGGATCATCGGCAGGCGCTCGGTCTGTCCGCGCCGTACGAGCTCGGCCCCGGAGTGGGCCAGCGAGGCGAGCGGCGCCAGCGAGTTGTTGATCTCGTGGCTGATCACGCGGATCACCTTCTTCCAGGTCTGCACTTCCTGGCGCCGCAGTTCGGCCGTCAGGTGGCGCAGCAGCAGCAGTTCGTGCTTGCGCCCGTTCAGGCTGAAGTGGCTGCGCGCCAGGTGGTACACCTCTTCGTCTTCGCCTTCGCCGGCCGTGAACAGCCCGTCGCCGCCGCGCGCCAGCGCTTCGCGCAAGGCGGGAATGGCGTCGTCCAGCAGGGCTTCCAGGCGGTGGCCTTCGAGCTTGCGGCCCGCGGCCAGCAGCTGGCGCGCAGCCAGGTTGGCATACACCACGGTGCCGGCGCGCTGGGGCAGGTCGGCCACCAGCAGCATCGCCACGGGCGTGTTCTGCACCATGGTGTCGAGCAGCAGCTCGCGCTGCACCAGGTCGCGGCGCTGCTCGCGCAGCACGTCGCCCAGCGCATTGTGCGAGGCCACCAGGTCGGCCAGTTCGTCGTTGCGGGGCCAGTGCAGGCTGAAGGAAAAGTCGGCATCGCGGTAGCTGGTAACGGTGCCCTCGAGTGCCCGGAACAGCGACAGGATGGGCTGCACCTGGGCGCGCACCGTGATGATGGACAGCGGCACCACGCAGGCCAGGCATAGCACGAACACCAGCAGCGGGCGGCCCGGCAGGAAGTAATCCAGCGCCAGCGCGATCAGGATGCCGAGCGCGAGCAGGGTGCCGACCAGGGCCGAGAAGCGGGTGACGAGGGACAGGCGCATCGCGGTGGCCGGCGAATCAGGCGCCGCGCGCGATGCCGAGGCGTTCCATGCGCCGGTACAGGGCCTGGCGCGACAGGCCAAGCTCGGCGGCGGCCTGCGAGACCACGCCGCCGGCGCGCGCCAGGGCGGCGGCGATGGCGTCGCGGTCCGGTTCCGCTTCGAGCGCCGGCGCCGCCGTTGCCGCAGCTGTAGCAGCAGCCGGCAGGCCGAGGTCGGCCACGCGTATCAGGTCGCCCTGGGCCAGCAGGTTGGCGCGCGCCATCACGTTCTTCAGTTCGCGCACGTTGCCGGGCCAGGCGTGGGCCAGCAGCGCGCTTTCCGCGCCGCGCTCGAGGCGCTTGCCCGGCGCCAGGAAGCTGGTAGCCAGCGGCAGGATGTCGCCCGGGCGCGCGGCCAGCGGCGGCAGGCGCAGCTCGATCACGTTCAGGCGGTAGAACAGGTCTTCGCGGAAGGTGCCGAGCCGGATCATCGCCGCCAGGTCGGCGTTCGTGGCGCTGATTACGCGCACCTTCACCTGGCGCTCGCGGTTCGAGCCGAGGCGCTCGAAGCGCCCGGTCTCGAGCACGCGCAGCAGTTTCATCTGACCGGCGAGCGGCAGGTTGCCGATCTCGTCGAGGAACAGGGTGCCGCCGTCGGCCGCCTCGAACTTGCCTTCGCGCGCCCGGGAGGCGCCGGTATAGGCGCCGGCGTCGGCGCCGAACAGCTCGGCCTCGATCAGTTCCGAGGGCAGGGCGCCGCAATTGAGCACCACGAAGGGGCCGTCCCTGACCTGGGAATTGGCCTGGATGATCTCGGCGATGCGTTCCTTGCCGGTGCCGTTCGGACCGGTGATCAGCACCGGGACGTCGGCGCGCGCCACCTGGCAGGCCAGCTGCAACACACGCTCGGTGGCCGGGTCGGCCCAGACCAGGCCGCGCAAGTCGTACTGGTTTTCCAGTTCGCGCCGTTCGCGCCGCTCGCGCCCTACGCGCTGGGCCAGCGCGCGGTTCGCCTGGCCGAGTTCGACCAGGTTGGTGACCGTGGCCAGCAAACGTTCGTCGTTCCAGGGCTTGGGCAGGTAGTCGGCGGCGCCGGCTTTTACCAGGTCGACCGCCGCATCGAGGTGGGTCCAGGCGGTGAGCAGGATCACCGGCAAATCGGGATGATGCGCCCGGATCTGCCGGAACAGGGCCACGCCTTCTTCGCCGGAGGTGGTGTCGGCGCTGAAGTTCATGTCCTGGATCACCAGGTCCACTGGTTCGCGGGCGAGGATCGCCAGCCCTTCCTCGGGCGAAGCCGCATGCAGCGCCGCGATGTCGTGCAGCGAGAACAGCACGTCGAGGGCGACGCCGACGGCGGCGTTGTCGTCAATGATGAGTACAGTGGGCATGGGCGTCAGGATAGCATCGCGTCAGGTACTGCGGGTGGCCAGGGCCGGCGAAATGCTCGCCGCGCGCCAGGCCGGCCCGTACACGGCAAGTACCCCGAGCGCCCACAGCAGCACCGCACCGCCCACCAGGTATTCGAGCGGCAGGCGCGCCATCTCGAGCTTGCTGACCAGGAGCTGGTTCAGGCCCACGCCGAGCAGCACGCCGCCCGCCACGCCGCTGCTCGTGATCATGAAGTTCTCGAGCAGGAAGTAGCGCAGGATGTCGCGCTTGCGCGCCCCGAGCGCGCGCCGCACGCCGATCTGCTTGCGGCGCTGGGTGACCCACAGGCTGGCCATGCCGACGATGCCACTGGCGGTAATCAGGAGCAGCAGCACACTCACCGTCACCAGCATCCACGAGAGTGCCATGTCGGCGCGGTAGCGCGACTTGCGGATCCGCTCGACCGTGCGGCTTTCCAGGATGACCGGCGTGGCCGAGGCCTTGCGCAGCGCCGCTTCGGCGTCGCGCAGCACGCGATCGCGCTGGCCCGGCTCGGCGCGGATCGTGAAGGTGTAGGCCTGGTTGCTGCCGTACAGGCGCACCGGCGCGATGGCCGACAGTTCGCCGCGTTCGCTCACCTCGGCGCCATGGCTTTGCAGGCGCTCGACCAGGCCGACCACGCGCACTTCGATCGCGCCTTCGCCGGTGCCGAAGTACATGGTCTTGCCGATCGCATTCTGGTCCGGCCAGAGTTTCTGCGCCAGGGCTTTCGACAGGATCACCACGCGCGGCTCGTCTTTCGAGTTGAGGTCGATGTCCTGGGCTTCGCCGGGCAGGAAGTCGCGCCCTTCGATGATCTTCAGGCCCCAGGTCTTGACCAGCGAGTCGGGCGCGAAGTAGGAGGATGAAGGCGAGGATTCCTCGGTCTGCCTGCGGTCGATGGCGACGCTGTTGTTCCAGCCCGACTGCGTCATCGGCACCTGGTTGACCTGGGTGACGGCGGCCACGCCGGGAATCGCGCGCAGCAGCTCGGTCTCGCGCTTCATGGTCGCCAGCTGCTGCTCGGGGCCGTCGCTGGACAGGTGGCTGACGTCGATCTTGAACACCGACAGCTCGTCGGCGATGCCGCTCGGGCGGGCCGCGGCGGCGCGCCGTTCGCTGACGATGTGCAGGGTATTGGCCAGGATCGCCAGGCTGAGCGCGACCTGCAGAGCGACCAGGATGGCGCCGGTCTTGTTGCGCAGGATGGTCGAGAGGATGGGACGGATTTCCATGATGGGTCCTCGTTCTGGTTTATTGCGACTTGAGCTGGATGGCCGGCGTGACCTGGCTGGCGCGCCAGGTCGGGAACAGCCCGGCCAGCACGGCGGCCAGCACCGACAGCAGGAAGGTAAAGGCGAGCATGGTCAGGTCCATGCGCGCAACGGCGGCGGCTTCGCCGTTCTGCATGCCGATCAGGGCCAGCGCGCCAAAGGCCAGCAGCAGGCCGAGCAGGCCGCCGGCCAGGCCGATCACCGCGCTCTCGACGAGGAACTGGCGGAAAATCTCGCGCTTCGAGGCGCCCAGCGCGCGCCGGATGCCGACTTCGCTGGAGCGCACCGAGAACTTCGCCAGCAGCAGGCCGACGGTGTTCACCAGGCACAGGGCCAGGAAGCCAAAGGCGAGCCAGGCGGACAGCTTGTTGTCCTTGCCGACTACCTTCTCGTGCTCGATCCATTCCATGACGTCGTACAGCTCGGACGGGGCGCCGCGCCGCATGCGGCCCAGCTTGCGCTGCTCGGCCGCGTAGCCGTCGAGCCAGTCCCTGAGCGCCTTGCGCTCGCCGCTGGAGGCGGTCTCGAACCAGAACTGGACCCAGGTGCATTCCGAACGCATGACGCCCTGGAAGCCGGGCTCGGCGCGTGCGCTGCAGCTCATGCCGCCGTTGCGCGACGCCTCCAGGCGCACGGCGGTCGAGAAGGGAATGAAGAGTTCTTCGCGCACGCCGAAGTAGTCGCTGCCGACCAGCTTGTAGTAGCGGGGCTTGGGCTCCCAGTGATCGACCACGCCGACGATGGTGAAAGGCTGGCCCATGACGTTGATGCGCTGCCCGACCGGACTGGTTTCGCCGAACAGCTTCTCGGCCACCTGGCGCCCGAGGATGGCGACATTCGCGCCGCGCGCGTCGTCGGCTTCGCTCCAGGGCTGGCCGTGCAGGAAGGGCACCTCGAACATGGCGAAGAAGTCGCGCGTGGGCGCGATGCCGGGCGCGGTGAAAGCGCCGATGTCCTTGCGCAGCGGCTCGACCGAGGGCGCGATGCCGTACAAGGCCGTGCGGCGCATGCCCTGGCCGCTCTTCAACAGGTTCATGGCGTCGATATAGGTGACCTGCTGCTCGTCCGACGGCGTGCCCGGCACGTAGCCCTCGGCCGGCTGGACGTCGAAGATCGGCACCAGCAGGCGCTCGCTCTTGTGCGGGATCGGGTCGCCCGACATCATGTGCAGGATGGTCAGCGTCGAGACGCTGGCGGCCACGCCTACGGCCAGGGTCAGTACCATCAGGGCGGTGAGCGCGGGATTGCGGCGCAGGCTGCGCAGGCCGAGCTTGAAGTAATAGCCGAACATGGGGTGCTCCTCAGACGGCGGCCGGCGCCGGATGGGCGTGGCCGGCGGCCAGGCTCGGACCCTGGCGCACCAGGTCCGACACCTGGCCGTCGATGATGTGCACGTTGCGGTGGGTGCGCACCGCCAGCTCGGGATCGTGGGTCACCATCAGGATCGTGGTGCCGGCGGCATTGATCTCTTCCAGCAGCTCCATCACGCCGCGCGCCATCTGCGTATCGAGGTTGCCGGTTGGTTCGTCGGCCAGCAGCAGCTTGGGCGAGCCGGCCAGGGCGCGCGCGATCGCCACGCGCTGCTGCTGGCCGCCCGACAGCTCGGCCGGGTAATGCTTCATGCGCGAGGCCAGGCCGACCTTGGCCAGCGCGTCCTCGATGCGCTCCCTGCGTTCGCGCGCATGGAAGCCGCGGTAGCGCAGCGGTACGTCGACATTGTCGAACAAATTCAGGTCGGGGATCAGGTTGAAGCCCTGGAAGATGAAGCCGAGCTTTTCGTTGCGCAGGCGGGAACGCGCGTTGTCGTCCATGCCGCGCACGTTGACGCCGTCGAGGATGTATTCGCCGCTGGTGAATTCCTCCAGCAGGCCGGCAATGTTCAGGAAGCTGGTCTTGCCCGAGCCCGACGGGCCGGTGACGGTCACGAACTCGCCCTGGTTGACCTGGATCTCGAAGCCGCGCAGGGCGTGGGTCTCGATCATGTGGGTGCGGTACACCTTGGAGAGATTGGTCATGCGCAGCATGGGATGTCCTTTCGGGTTGCTCGTTTCGGTTGGGTTCAGTTGTTGATCGAGATGCTGGCGGCGTTCTCGAAGGCGTCGGTGCCGGCCACCACGATCCGGTCGCCCGGCTTCAGGCCCGACAGGATCTCCAC
The DNA here is from genome assembly GCF_057801335.1 of Massilia sp. BAP21. Lineage (NCBI taxonomy): Bacteria > Pseudomonadati > Pseudomonadota > Betaproteobacteria > Burkholderiales > Oxalobacteraceae > Massilia > Massilia sp. BAP21. The sequence goes on along the minus strand of NZ_CM173596.1, from coordinate 1,500,073 downwards.
GCCGGACACGCTGGTGGCGCCCAGCCGGATCGGCGTGCGGACCGCCAGGCCGTCGCGCACCACGTAGGCGAAGCGTCCGCCTTCGCTCTCGACGAAGGGGCCGCGCGCCACCATCACGACATTCGGCTTCTCTTCGATCAGCAGGCGCGCCGTGACGCGCTGGCTCTGGCGCAGGCCCTTCGGCTGCTCGCCGTCGAAGCGCACCCGCGCCAGCACCTGGTTCTTCACCACTTCCGGCGACAGCGCGGTCAGCTTGCCGCTGGCGCTGCCGGTGGGCAGGGTGATCTCGGCGTTCATGCCCAGGCCCAGGTCGGAGACATAGGTTTCCGGGACCTCGATCTCGACTTCCAGGCGCGACAAATCGACCAGGGTCATCAGCGGGGCGTTGGCGGCCACCACCATGCGGTTCTGGACGTTCAGGGTGCCGATGAAGCCGTCGACCGGGGCGCGCACGGTGAGTTCGTCGACGCGGCGCTGGGCGTTCGCCATCGACAGGCGCGCGCGTTCCAGTTCGTTGGCCTTGGTGCGGATCGCCAGGGCCACGTCGTCGCCTTCCAGGTTGGCCGCCTGGCTGGCGTGGCGGGCGCGGATCTGGGCCGAGTTCAGGGCGTCCTTGGCTTTCTGGTAGTCGATCTTGGCGATGATGCCGACCTGGCCCACGCTGTCGTAGCGTTCCAGGGTGCGCTGGGCCGACAGGCGGTCGATCTCGGCGGTGTCGGCTTCGCGCTGGGCCAGCAGCTTCTGTTTGCGCGACAGGATCTGCTGGCGTGCGACTTCGGCCTTCAGCTGTTCGTAGGTGGATTGTTCGCGCTTGAGGGCGTCGGACAGGTCGGGGGATTCGAGCACGGCGAGGACGTCGCCCTTCTTGACCGTGTCGCCGGCGGCCACCTGCAGGTTGACGATGGCGGGGGCGGTGGAGAACAGCGTCGGGCTGACGGCGGCGACCACGCGGCCGTTGACCGAGGCATCGCGCACCAGGGTGCCGCGGCCGACTTCGGCAATGCGCAGGCGGCTGGCGCTGACCGAGTGGCTGGCGCTGCTCCAGTTGGAAAAAAGCAGGGCGCCGGCGATCGCCAGGGCCGCAGCGATCCCGGCCAGCAGGGCGGGGCGCTTGAACTTGTGGGACGGCGGCGCGGTGACGACGGCATCCTGGTGGGAGGTATCGCGGATCATGGTGTGTGCGGGTAACGACGTTGTATGCAGTCGTTATTGCACGATCCGTGCCAGGGTTTAAGTCATTGATTTTTCAGGGGCTGCGGCGCGGACGGACGTGTCCGGGTGTCCGTTCGGGGGCGGGCGAACGTACGCGGACACGGGTGTGCCCGCGCGGTGTGCGGGGGGGAGTGGGGCTGTTGCCTGTAACGTTAATGGTGTTTTGAATCCGCGTGGGCACGAGTGCCCACCCTACGGGACACGCTGCGTATCCGGGTTTCGTATGATCTCGCTGAGAACGGTGACCGTAGGGTGGGCACTCGTGCCCACGCGGATCGTGAAAACCTATAACAGAGCAGGCAACAGCCCCTACAACCGTTGCACACCGCCGTTCATCAACATCTCACTTCTGCGGCTTCTGCTTCTGCCCATACTTCCCGACGATCTCGCCCTTGGCCATCACATGCCCCTGCATCGCCTTGAGCAGCGTATCCCGGTCCGACCCGAACGGCACGTCCAGCATCACATCCAGCGCATACACCTGGAAGTGATACGGATGCGCCGCCTCGCCCACCGGCGGCTTCGGCCCGTAATACCCCATCGACCCGCGCGTGTTCCGCCCCTGCAGCACGCCTTCCGGATCGGTCAGCCTTGGCTGCTCCTGCACGCCCTCCGGCAAGCTGGTGACATTCGCCGGGATATTCCACGCCAGCCAGTGCACGAACGGCGCCACCGGTTTCGAGTCCGGGTCCTCGGCAATGATCGCGTACGACTTCGCCCCCGGCACCGCCTTCCACGACAGCGCCGGCGACACGCCATCGGCATACTCGCTGTACTTCTGGTCCATGGCGCCGCCATTCCGGAAGCTGGACGAGCTCACCGTCACCGCCCCCGATGCCTGCGTCTCCGCCCGCTTGTTCGCCAGCGGCACGCCATTCCCCTTGTTCGCCTGCTGCTCCATCGGCCCGGCGGGCGGCATCGCGGCCGCGCCATTCGGTGCGGTGGCTCCGGTTCCCGTGTACGCCACCCGGTAGATCACCCCATTCGCATCGTCCGCCATCAGCAGCGCCCCATCCTTCGCAAACGCCAGCCCGACCGGCCGCGCGATGTGGGTCTTGCCGCCATCGGTCAGGAAACCGGTGACGAAGGGCTCGACGCCTTTCGGCTGCCCATTCTCGAAGCGCACGCGCACGATCTCGTAGCCCGAGGCCGGGTTGCGGTTCCACGAGCCGCGCATGGTAACGAAGGCGTCGCCGCGGTACTGCGCCGGGAAGGCGCTCTTGTCGGCGAAGACGAATTGCATCGGCGCCGCGTGCGCGGTGTAGCCCAGCACCATCGGCGTGCTGCGCTTCTTCCATTCTTCCTTGCTGATTTCTCCCTGCGGCGTGCTTTGCGGGTAGACCTCGTTGTTGCCGAAGACGTGAGGCCAGCCGTACTGCTTGCCCATCTCGACCTTGTTCAGCTCTTCCTGCTGCTGGTTATCGCCCAGGAAGTCGATACCATGGTCGAAGCCCCACAGCTCGCCGGTCTGCGGATGCCAGGCAAAGCCGATCATGTTGCGCAGGCCGCTGGCGAAGATGCTGCGCGATTTGCCGTCCGGGGAGGCGCGCAGCAGGGTGGCGTTTTCCGGATTGCTTTCGTTGCAGGCATTGCAGGTGCTGCCGACGCTGATGTACAGCATGCCGTCCGGGCCGAAGGCAATCGTCCGGTTGGCGTGCTGGCCGGCGTCGGGCAGGTCGCCGATCAGCATCTTCAGCTCGCCCAGGCGGCCGTCCGGCTGGATGTCGGCGACGAACAACTCCTTGGCTGTGATGAGGTAGAGCTTGTTGTCGCGAATCGCCAGGCCATGGGCGCCGGCACGGTTGGCCACGGTAACCGGTGCGCCATCGGCACGGCCGTCGCCGTTCGCGTCCTTCAGCAGCAGCACGTCGCCCTGGTCGCGCCGACTCAGGTAGACGTCGCCGTTCGGCGCCACGGCGATGATGCGTGCGTTCTTCAGGCCGGTGGCAAAGGGCGTGACGGTGAAGCCGCTCGGCGCCTTGATGGCACGCATGCGCTCCGGCGTCGGCTCGACCTTGTTCGGCTTCCAGATGTTGATGTTGGTCGAGAACTGGGTGCCGTCGCCCTGCTGGGCATAGGCAGCCGATATGGCAAGGCCCATCAGGGAAGCCGCGAGCGCGCGTTTCATCGTGCAGTCCTTTCGTGTCGATATCGTCGGGTAAGTGTTGGTCGGCTCATCGTGCCAGAGTGGCGCGCGGCGGTATGTGGGGGAACGAACATTTGATGAGTCCGGCTTAACGCACATTCGTATTGATTTTTGTCAACTTGTCCATAGTTGGGGCATGGATACTTCACGACCTTGCCTTGGAAACGACCATGACCGCCTTCGCCGCCACGCTGTTCGACTCGTTCAGGAAGGGCGCGCGCAAGCTGCTTGCCTGGCCGGACGCGACCCCGATCGACTATTTCTTTGCCGACAGCGACATCGCCCAGCTGCACCGGGTGGCGCCCACGGGCAATGCCGCGCTCGACGACCAGACCTGGAACGACTTGCTGCTGCCGCGCTACCACGAGCGCCTGGGCGCCGGCGTCAGCATCTTCGGCCGCCAGGCCTTGTACCGGCGCCTGCGCGGCGGCGCGAACGATGCGGAATGTGCCGACCAGGCGGAGCGCCTGCGCGCGCTGATGGCCGACCCGGCGCGCCGCACGCAACTGGAAGCGGCGCTGCGCCCCTTGCGCGATGCCGATACCGAAGCGGCGGCCCTGCTGTTCGAAGGGAAGGCGCCCGCGCCGCCGGCCTGGCTGCGCTGGACCTGGCTACTGCCGCTGGCGCTGCTGGCCTCGATTGCCGGCGTCATCCTCACGCCCTGGTCCTGGCTGGCCACGGCTGGCGTGCTGTATTTGCTGATCGCGGGGCAGATGCGCTACCACGAGCGCGTCGAGGCCTGGAAGCGTGCGCTGAACACGCTGCAGATGCTGCTCCTGGCCAGCAGCACCGTCGGCACCCGCGACGCGGCGGCGCCGGACGCATTGCGCGCTGGCGCCCAGCACGCCGCCAGACTGGGCGGGCGCCTGGCGCGCTCGATGTTCGCGCGCATGAGCCAGGATGGCGGGGCGTATGGCGACTGGTTCATGCTCTCCAACGTCAAGCACTATTACCGCAGCCAGGCCATCGCGTTCGCGGAGCGCGACTTCCTGGTCGAGTGTTACCTCGCCTGCGCCGAGCTGGAAGCCGACCTGGCGCTGGCGCGCACGCTGCTCGCGTCACCGGCATGGTGCTGGGCCGGGCGCAGCGATGGGGCAATCGAGATCGAGGCCGGCGTGCATCCGCTGCTGGCGTCTCCGGCCGCGCTGTCGGTGGCGCTGGAAGACAAGGGCGCCTTCATCTCGGGGCCGAACGGCTCGGGCAAGAGTACTTTTCTACGCATGCTGGGCCTGAACCTGGTGGTGGCGCGCGCGTTCGGCTTCTGCCATGCGCGCCGCGCGCGGCTGCCGGCGCTGCCGGTGTATGCCAGCATGCAGAACGAGGATTCGCTGCTGGAAGGGCAGAGCCTGTACATGGCCGAACTGCGCCGCGCGAAGGAATTGATTGCCGCCGCCGAGGGGCCGCATCCGGGCATCTGCCTGATCGACGAGATCTTCCGGGGCACGAACCACGTGGAGTCGGTGGCATCCAGCGCGGCCGTGCTCGATACGCTGGCGGCGCGGGCGAGGGTAGTGGTGTCGTCGCATAACCTGGTGCTGGCCTCCGTGCTGGAACATCGGCTGGAGGCGCTGTGCATCGGCCGCGACGACGAAGGCGGGCTGGTCCTGGCGCCGGGCGTGCTGGCGCAGACCAACGGGATTGCGCTGCTGGCGACGCAGGGTTTTGGTGCGGAGATCGAGGGCAAGGCGAAGAAGGTGGCCGATTGGTTGGAGTCGTATTTAGGCCAACCGGAAGCCGGGGCGCATGTGCTGTAGGGTGGTCCGGGCCGCGCAGGCGGCTATACCTGACAGTGTGCGGACACGTGGCCGGTGCGCCGCCCACGCGTTCAGCGCCCGCTAGCATGGCGCGATAGTTCGCAGGATAGTTGAACGCGTGGACGGCACAGCCGTCCACCCTACGAGCCACCCGATCGGTGTTCACCTTCGGGGCAGCGGCGTCCCCTTGTCGATCACCTCGCGGCAATCGCCGCGCATGCGCGCATTGTCGTAGTCGGTCCAGCCGTAGCTGTCGACATAGCGCTTGTGGCGCTTCCATTGCGGGCTGGCGATGCTCCACTCCAGGCGCTCGCCGGGATAGCGGATGTCGCCCAGGTCGACCAGCGTATGGAACACGTTCTCGGTCGACAGCCGCGCCTTGCGGCGCTGCTTCAGCTGCGCCACCTTGGCCGGGTAGAGCGCGGCGTACACGTCCGAATACCAGACAAAGGCCGGCACGTGGAATTCGTATTGCGTGTTGTGGCCGTGGAAGGCCAGGTCGCAGGATTTGTCGTACAGGGTCTGGCCATGGTCGGCCACGTACATCAGGGCCGCCGCCTTCTCGGGCGACTTCAGCCTGTCGATCACCTGGCTCAGGAACCAGTCCGTGTACAGGATCGAGTTGTCGTAGCTATTGCTCATCTGCGGTTCGATGGCGTCGTCGGTGACCACCGGCTTGTCGACGCCGCGCAGCGAGGGCGTCCATTTGTCGAACCGGGCCGGATAGCGGTGCGCATAGTTCCAGTGGCTGCCCAGGGTGTGCAGCACGATCAGCTTCTTCGGCGCCGGGTCCCGCAAGGCCCGCTCCAGCGGATCGAACAGCACCTCGTCCAGGTTCGAGCGCGTGGTGAAGCCGCCCAGGTTCAGGAACTCGACCGTGTCGGCCTCCCTGGCGAACACCGACACCGGCGTGTCGAACTTGCCGAAGGAGATCTGGTTCGACAGCCAATACGTTTTATAGCCGGCTTCCTTGAAGGCGGTCAGGAAGGACTTTTCGGTAAAACCGTCCTTCAAACTCTGCATCGCGGGTTTCCGGGAAATGATCACCGGCACCGACAGGCGCGTGGCCGATACCGAGGTGATCAGGTCCTGCAGCGGCACCAGGTTCGCTTCCTTGGCCAGCAGCGGATTGGTCTCGCGCGTGTAGCCGTTGATGCTCCAGCGGTCGAAGCGCGCCGATTCGCCCAGCACCATCACCAGTACGTCGGGGGCGTTGGCGGGGTCGCTTTGCCGTGCGCCGAAGCGGAAGGCGGCGCTGCGCCGGTTCAGATCGGCCAGGTACTGGCGCTCCTTGTAGAAGTCGACGCCGCGCGCCACCAGGCCGAAGGGCCAGGAGCGGGCAAAGGCATCCAGCTCGACCGGCAGCCTGGCCCAGCCCGGCAAGCGCGGCGCGGACCAGGCATCGGTGGATGCGGAAACCGTCGCGGATGCCGCAGGCTTCGCCGCGGCCACCAGGTGCACCCGTGCCGCCGAGGCAGCGGCAGGCCTGGGTTCCGGCGTCACGCCCACCTGTTTTTCGTAGGCGAACACGGCCACCGCCAATCCGAGCACACCCAGCACGACCCAGCGCGAGCTGTCGTTCCAGTCGAGCTGCCGGGTCTTCCATGCCGCGCGCCAGCAGCTGGCCCACCAGGCCAGCACGCCCAGCAGCACTCCCACCAGCAGCCAGGCCTTGGAGCCCAGGAATTCCATGGCTTCGAGCGGGCTGGTCTCGGCCATGATGCCGAGGTGGTGGGTCGAGATGCCCTGGCCGTAGTAGGTATATAAGTAGAGCTCGGTCGGCAGCGCCAGGAAGGCCGGCAGCAGCAGCGGATGGAACCAGGCCGGACGCTTGAACAGGGCCCAGGCCGCGATCCAGGCCATGACCTCGACGCCGAGCACCTGCAAGGGCCGCGTGACCGGCAAGCCCAGCAGCAGCGGAAAGAAAGGCATTGCCGACAGCAGCGCATACGTCAGCACGAGATAGACAGTGGCCGGACGGACAGGCAAGCGCAACGGCAGGCGCACGGGCAAACGCATGGGCAGGATATCGACAATAGCGGCAGGGGAAAGTCGGCTATTATCCGATTTTTATCGCCGGGAAAGCTATTCCTGCCGTGCAAGGTACTTCCAGCGGGCATCGCCGCTTGTGTCGGGACTACCACAAATACCGGCGTTTACCGGCGCTTTGGACTGGCTGCCCCCTGCGCTGCCAGTAAACCGGTTGACCTCAGTTTGCGGGAAGTCTATACTCGCGAGTTCTCGATTTATTCTGGCAATCGTATACGCTCTCGCAGCCGCTCCTTTTCGGTGAGTGGCTTTCGTCGCCTCCGCTGTCAGTCTTGAACGGGACTAGGTTTCAGTCCCCGGGTCGCTCCTGTGCGGTTCGGGTCATCAACTGTAGTACTTTGTTGGATTAGGAACGATGCCAACCATCAATCAACTGATTCGCAAGCCGCGCGTTGCTGCGGTTGTGAAGAGCAAGTCGCCGGCACTTGAAAACTGCCCGCAAAAGCGCGGTGTTTGCACCCGTGTGTACACCACGACCCCGAAGAAGCCTAACTCGGCTCTGCGTAAAGTCGCCAAAGTTCGCCTGACCAACGGTTTCGAAGTCATTTCGTACATCGGCGGTGAAGGCCACAACCTGCAAGAGCACAGCGTTGTCCTGCTGCGCGGCGGTCGTGTCAAGGACTTGCCAGGTGTGCGTTACCACATGGTCCGCGGCGCACTGGATACCCAGGGCGTGAAAGACCGTAAGCAAGCTCGCTCGAAGTACGGTGCGAAGCGTGCCAAGGCCGGCGCCAAGAAGTAATCCTGCGGCCCTGTCATCGACAGGTCACATTGAAAAGTTAAGTTGAGCCGGCCGGAAGGCCGAGTAAGTGAAAGATCATGAGGGTCTTTCGCGAGTGCTGAAAAAGCACTCAACTGAAGATAGGAAGGAATTGAAATGCCACGTCGTCGTGAAGTACCCAAGCGCGAGATCCTGCCGGATCCAAAATTCGGCAACACCGATGTCGCCAAGTTCGTCAACGTCCTGATGCTGTCCGGCAAGAAGTCGGTCGCAGAAAACATCATCTACGGTGCGTTTGAACATATCCAGCAAAAATCGGGCAAGGACCCGCTGGAAGTGTTCGCGGCCGCGATCAACAACTGCAAGCCACTGGTCGAGGTGAAATCCCGCCGTGTTGGCGGCGCCAACTACCAGGTGCCAGTGGAAGTTCGTCCGGTCCGTCGTATGGCGCTGTCCATGCGTTGGTTGCGCGAAGCCGCAAACAAGCGCAGCGAAAAATCCATGCCACAACGCCTGGGTGGTGAACTGATGGAAGCCGCGGAAATGCGCGGCGGCGCGATGAAGCGTCGTGACGAAGTGCACCGCATGGCGGAAGCGAACAAGGCGTTCTCGCACTTCCGCTTCTAAAAAATATGGCTGGGTTCCTCTGGGGCTTGGCCGTGCAGTATCTGTTGTTCAGGCCGGGCGCGTTTTGATCTCAAAATGTTGCCCGGTTTTGTCCATTCAAAGATTTAGGAAAAATTATGGCACGCACTACCCCCATTGAGCGCTACCGCAACATCGGTATTTCCGCTCACATCGACGCCGGCAAGACGACCACCACCGAGCGCATCCTGTTCTACACGGGTGTGAACCACAAGATCGGTGAAGTGCACGACGGCGCCGCCACCATGGACTGGATGGAGCAGGAGCAGGAACGCGGCATTACCATTACCTCGGCAGCGACGACCTGCTTCTGGAAAGGTATGGCCAACAACTTCGAGCCACACCGCTTCAACATCATCGATACCCCGGGCCACGTCGACTTCACCATCGAAGTGGAACGTTCGATGCGCGTCCTGGACGGCGCCTGCATGGTTTACTGCGCAGTCGGCGGCGTGCAGCCACAGTCGGAAACCGTGTGGCGTCAGGCTAACAAGTACAAAGTCCCGCGTCTGGCCTTCGTCAACAAGATGGACCGTACCGGTGCGAACTTCTTCAAGGTCTACGACCAGATGCGCGCGCGCCTGAAGGCCAACCCGATTCCTCTGCAGATCCCGATCGGCGCCGAAGACAACTTCAAGGGCGTGGTCGACCTGGTCAAGATGAAGGCGATCCTCTGGGACGACGCTTCGCAGGGCATGAAGTTCGACTACGTCGACGTGCCGGCCGAGCTGGTCGATCAGGCCAACGAATGGCGCGAGAAGCTGGTCGAAACCGCCGCTGAAGCGTCGGAAGACCTGATGAACAAGTACCTGGAAGAAGGCGAACTGTCGGAAGCCGACATCAAGAAGGCCCTGCGCGAGCGCACCATCAATGGCGAAATCGTCCCGATGATGTGCGGCACCGCCTTCAAGAACAAGGGCGTTCAGGCAATGCTGGATGCGGTCATCGAATACCTGCCATCGCCAGTGGACATTCCACCGGTCGGCGGTACCGACGAAGACGACCAGCCGGTCACCCGTAAGGCCGACGACAGCGAGAAGTTCGCTGCGCTGGCATTCAAGATCATGACCGACCCGTTCGTCGGCCAGCTGATCTTCTTCCGCGTGTACTCGGGCGTCATCAATTCGGGCGACACCGTCTACAACCCGATCAAGGGCAAGAAGGAACGCGTCGGCCGTATTCTGCAGATGCACGCGAACCAGCGCGAAGAAATCAAGGAAGTCCGTGCAGGCGACATCGCTGCTGCGGTCGGCCTGAAAGAAGCGACCACCGGCGAAACCCTGTGCGATCCTTCGGCACCGATCATCCTGGAGAAGATGGTCTTCCCTGAGCCTGTCATCCAGCAGGCAGTCGAGCCGAAAACCAAGGCCGACCAGGAAAAAATGGGCCTGGCACTGAACCGCCTGGCACAGGAAGATCCGTCGTTCCGCGTGCGTACCGACGAAGAATCGGGCCAGACCATCATCGGTGGTATGGGCGAGCTGCACCTGGAAATTATCGTTGACCGCATGAAGCGCGAATTCAACGTGGAAGCAACCGTCGGCAAGCCACAGGTTGCATACCGCGAAACGATCCGCAAGGCAGTCACCGACGTCGAAGGCAAGTTCGTCAAGCAGTCGGGCGGCCGCGGCCAGTACGGTCACGCAGTCCTGACCATCGAACCGCAAGAACCGGGCAAGGGCTTCGAGTTCGTCGACGCCATCAAGGGCGGTGTGATTCCTCGTGAATACATCCCTGCGGTCGAAAAAGGTGTGCGCGAAACCCTGACCAACGGTGTCCTGGCTGGCTACCCAGTCGTGGACGTCAAGGTCACCGTCACCTTCGGTTCGTACCACGACGTTGACTCGAACGAGAACGCGTTCCGTATGGCCGGTTCGATGGCATTCAAGGACGGCTGCCGCAAAGCATCGCCAGTCATCCTGGAACCGATGATGTCGGTCGAAGTCGAAACGCCGGAAGACTACGCCGGTAACGTGATGGGCGACCTGTCGTCGCGTCGCGGCATGGTGCAGGGCATGGACGAAATCCCAGGCGGCGGCGGCAAGATCATCAAGGCCGAAGTTCCGCTGTCGGAAATGTTTGGTTACTCGACCTCGCTGCGTTCGGCGACCCAGGGCCGTGCAACCTACACGATGGAATTCAAGCACTACTCGGAAGCGCCGAAGCACGTCATCGATGCAATCGTGACCGCGAAAGCCAAGTAATAAAAAATGTGTGCCGTGGCGGGTGTCCGCCGCGGCTACAATAACGACACAAAGTAAAAATCGTTCTTTTAAAGGAAGATCAAAATGGCAAAAGGTAAATTCGAACGGACCAAGCCGCACGTCAACGTCGGCACCATCGGTCACGTTGACCACGGCAAAACCACCCTGACGGCTGCAATCGCAACCGTCCTGTCGAAGAAGTTCGGCGGCGAAGCCAAGGCATACGACCAGATCGATGCGGCTCCGGAAGAAAAAGCACGCGGCATCACCATCAACACCGCGCACGTCGAGTACGAAACCGAAAACCGTCACTACGCACACGTTGACTGCCCAGGCCACGCCGACTACATCAAGAACATGATTACCGGTGCAGCGCAGATGGACGGCGCGATCCTGGTGTGCTCGGCCGCCGACGGCCCAATGCCACAGACCCGCGAGCACATCCTGCTGGCGCGTCAGGTTGGCGTTCCGTACATCATCGTGTTCCTGAACAAGTGCGACCTGGTCGACGACGCAGAACTGCTGGAACTGGTTGAAATGGAAGTCCGCGAACTCCTGTCGAAGTACGAGTTCCCAGGCGACGACCTGCCAATCATCAAGGGTTCGGCACGTATGGCGCTGGAAGGCCAGCCAGGCGAAATGGGCGAAGAGTGCATCGTCCGTCTGGCCGAAGCCCTGGACACCTACATCCCAACCCCGGAACGTGCTGTTGACGGCGCCTTCCTGATGCCAGTCGAAGACGTGTTCTCGATCTCGGGCCGCGGTACCGTGGTCACCGGTCGTGTCGAGCGCGGTATCATCAAGGTCGGCGAAGAGATCGAAATCGTCGGTATCATCGACACCGTGAAGACCACCTGCACCGGCGTGGAAATGTTCCGCAAGCTGCTGGACCAGGGTCAAGCTGGCGACAACGTCGGTCTGCTGCTGCGCGGCACCAAGCGTGAAGACGTGCAACGTGGTCAGGTTCTGGCGAAGCCAGGCTCGATCAAGCCGCACAACCACTTCACCGGCGAGATCTACGTTCTGTCGAAAGATGAAGGCGGCCGTCACACCCCGTTCTTCAACAACTACCGTCCGCAGTTCTACTTCCGTACCACCGACGTGACCGGCTCGATCGAGCTGCCAGCGGACAAGGAAATGGTCATGCCAGGCGATAACGTGTCGATCACCGTCAAGCTGATCAACCCGATCGCGATGGAAGAAGGCCTGCGCTTCGCAATCCGCGAAGGCGGCCGTACCGTCGGCGCCGGCGTGGTTGCCAAGATCATCGCCTAATAGCGTTTGATCGTGAAAAGGGCGCCCTTCGGGGCGTCCGGTTCGCACAACAGAGGGGGTGGAATTTCGGTTCCACCCCCTCTGTCCAGGAACGAACGGTGATATACTTTCGCTCCTTTGCTGTATGTAGCACCTTGTAGCACCTGACAAATCATTGCCGGCCTTAACAACCGGTTCGCTCTTTTCTAAGGAAATCGCATGTCCGCTCCAAACCAGAAAATCCGCATCCGCCTGAAAGCGTTCGACTACAAGCTGATCGACCAGTCCGCACTGGAAATCGTCGACACCGCCAAGCGCACCGGCGCTGTGGTCAAGGGCCCGGTTCCACTGCCAACCCGCATTCAGCGTTTCGACATCCTGCGTTCGCCGCACGTCAACAAGACCTCGCGCGACCAGTTCGAAATCCGTACGCACCAGCGCCTGATGGACATCGTCGATCCTACCGACAAGACCGTTGACGCACTGATGAAGCTGGACCTGCCAGCTGGCGTCGACGTCGAAATCAAACTGCAGTAATCAAGATTTCGCCATTGGTGGAGCGATCCACCGGTGACAAATAATCGGGGCTGGAAGGGTCCGCCAACAGGCGGCACTTTCCGGCCCCGATGCTTTATGGGTCCCCGGCCGATCCAAATTGCCGAACACCAAGCGTGTTAAACTTCATGCAATGATTTCTTGGCGCGCATGGAGAACGGCATGGACGGGCAGGGAGCAGTAAGGCAGGCAGTACAACGGAAGATCACCTGGCTGCAGGACACCAACTGGTGGCAGATGCTGGGCTATGCCTGGCTCGTCTTCATCTTCGGGCGCCTGGCGTCGATCGTCCTTCCCGCCGCCCTCAAGCCCTTTCTCGACAAGCCGCTGTTCATGCTGCCCCTGCTGCTGATCGTGGCCAAGGACTTGGCCGGTATTCCCGATTTCACGGGGCGCCTGCGCCGCGTGGCGCGCAAGGGCACGTCCTGGCGCGAGCGCGTGGGCGCGGCCTTTCCGCCCGAGTTCCTGGCCCTGTACCGGTTTGAGCGCGCGATGCGCCGGGCCTTCTTCGCCTGGATGCGCCGCCAGCCGCACGCGCCGCGCCCGGCCGGCACCGTGCTGACCTATACCGAACGCGGCTCCTACACGACCGTACTCGCGATTGCCGTCTTCTCGGCCTGCATCGAACTGCCGCTGGATGCCGCAATTGCTTCGCTCTTCATCGACAATCCCGGGGTGCGTAGCATTCTGCACACGTGCTCGCTGTTGTCCGCCGCCTCGATCCTGATGTATGTGGCGGCTGACCGCTGGCTGGTGCGCGGTGCGCAAGGGCATGTGCTGACCGGCGATGCGCTCGATTTGTCGATCGGCGCACGCGCATCTGACCTGATTCCCTTGGGTGCGATCGAGCGTGTGGAGAGCGTCGGCGAAAAACCGGATGAATGGTGCAAGCGCCATGGCGTGGCGAAGCGCGATACGGTGACCGTGTCGCCTTTCGATGCGCCGAACGTGGTGCTGCGCCTGCGCCGGGAGCGGCCAGTGACGATCATCACTTACCAGCTGGAGAAACCGGCGCCGGCGTATGTGTTCCTGTACCTGGACCGTCCGGAGCTGCTGAGCGCGGCCCTGCAGCGCGCCGCGCCTTCAGCTTAAGCCAGCAAAGAAGCCGCCATCGTCATGGGTGGCGACTCAATCCTTGCTGCCGGTCTTCCAGCGCAAGCCAAAGCCGAAGCGCTGGTCCATCATCTCGTGCGCGCTGGTGCGGCCCTGCTGCTCGAAGTATTCGACCATCTTGGTCACCTGCAGGCGACCGCCCTGGTTCTCGATCATGGCGATCGCGCACATCATCTGGCGCCCGCCCTGGTCGAGGCGTACCTCGATCGGGGCCTGGTTCGGCACCGCCACCGTCACCACGCCGTCGGTGGCCGACCAGTTCGGCACGCCTTCGTAGATGAAGGAGAAGATCAGCGCGCGGCGGATCTGGTCGAACTGGTCGCCGTTGATCCACAGGTTCTCGCCGCCGGTGGCCGCGCCGGTGCGGTCGTCGGCGTCGAGCTTGATGTAGGGGAGTCCATCGTAGTCGCCCCAGGCATTGCCGAGCGCCTGCACCAGGCCCTTGCGGCCGTCGGCCAGCTCGAACATGCAGCCGAGATCCAGGTCGATGCCGCCGCCCGGACGGCGCGGCCGGCCTGCGTTACCCAGGGCGCCGGTGATGCGGCCGAGGAAGCCGGTCCGTTCCGGCGCCGGCGCTGAGGCTGGATTGGACATCGACGACTGGTTCCAGTTCAAGTTGACGTGGATGCGGCCGTAGCCGCGGCCGGCCGCCTTGTCGAGCGAGACCTTGTCGCCGCGCTTTTCCAGCGTGATCTTCGACAGCGAGACCTTTGGCGCAGCAGGTGCGGCCGGTGCGGCAGGAGCCGCCGGCGACGGCGACGCCGGCTTGGCCTCGGTGCCACCGAAGTGCGCCAGCAGCGCCGACAGGCCGCCATTGAAGCCCTGGCCCACGGCGCCGAAGCGCCACTGGCCGTCGCGCCGGTAGAGTTCCGCCACGATCACCGCCTTTTCGTCGCCGAAGTCGCTGCCCGACCACGGGAAGCGCAGCGCGCTGCCCAGGGTCAGCGAACTGGCGCCGAGCGCACGCATGGTCTGCGTGCCGTCGATGGCGGCCACGAAGACCAATTTGGCGATCGAGGCCGGCAAGGCGTCGAGGTTCACGTCAAAGCTCGCCTTGCTGCCCGAGAGGGCCAGGCGCACCGCGTCGCCCGGGCTGGCCAGCTGGTTGTAGAAAACCATGTAGCGGTCGTCCGAGAGCTTGTCGGCGGCGTCCAGCCCGAAGCAGGACACGTCGACCGACATGCCCGGCGCATTGATGTCGATCTCGACCGGGAAGCGCGTGCCGGCGCCCAGGTCCGCCAGCTTGCCTTTCTGGCCGCGTGCAAAGGTGTTCATGTGTTTTCCTTTTCGATAAAGGCGGCCGGCCAGCCCGGCGCCTCGGTGGGGTCGGATCCGAACAGGTGCGACTGCGCGACCATGCGCTCGGCCCAGGCGCGGTGCGTGGCCACTTCGCACATCGACTCGTGCAGCTTGAAGACGGCCGGGCTGTTCGGGTCGAGGATCGCGCGCGCCGCTTCCAGGTCTTGCGGTTTCACCTTGTAGTGCGCCTCGATCGGCGCGACCTGGGTCGGGTGGATCGCCGTCTTGCCGACCATGCCGTAAGCCAGGTCTTCCTGGACTTCCTGGTCCAGCAGTGCGGGCAGGTCGAGGTGCTCGAACACCGGCGCCGTCAGCGCGAAACCGTAGGGGCGGAAGATGGTCACCAGCCGGGCGATCGCCGGGCCCAGCGGCGTGCGGTAGATCGTCATGCCGCGCGGCCGCCGCAGCCCCAGGAGGGCCAGCAGGTCGTTGCCGCCGATGCGCAGCGCCAGGATGCGGTTGCGGATGCCGGGTTGCTGCAGCAGGTCGCGGAAGGCTTCCATTTCGCTTTCGCTGAACACCTCGGCGGTCTCCAGCGTCGGCATCAGCATGTGGTCGGTGCCGCGCACCAGCTTCACATACGACTCCAGGTTGTGGCGCGTGGCTTTCGGGATCACGAAGCCGGTCAGCTTGTGCGCGCCCTGCATGGCCAGCACGCGCGCCAGCACTTCCGGATTGCGCACGCGGACGAAACGCTCGGCCGCCACGTCCGTGCGCATGTTCTCCAGCACCACGGCCAGGTTGAACAGCGCCCAGCTCAGTTCGCGGTCGGCAACGGCGTCCTCGGTGCAGAAGATCAGCGAGCGCACGCCGGGCAGCTTTTCGCCGTTGGCGATGTCGAGCAAATGTTTGTGGTTGGCCGGCACGTACAGCGACGCGCCCATCGATTTATGCATCCGATGCACTCCTGATCAGGGAAACAGCTTGGTAGGGTAGTTGCGGGTCGACCTCGACCGCTACCCCTTTTTCTTCGGCCAGCAGGCGCAGGTGCGCGGTGGCAGGGGATTGGGGATCGCGCAGCACCAGCAGGCGCGGCGCGCGGCGCAGCAGCACCCGGGTCGCTTCGCCGATGCCGGGCTTGATGAGGTTGACGTCGCCGATGCCGTAGCGCGCCATGGCGGCCGCAATGTAGGCGCGCGAGCGTTCGGCGGCGGCTTGCGTGTCGATGGCCTGCGCCGCGACAGGGGCGCTTTCCGCCAGTGCCAGCGCGCGTTCTTCCAGTGCGTCGACAAAGGCGCGCGAACGGTCCTGCGGCGCGAAATCGCTGTACAGCACGCAGCCGTGGAAATCGTCCGGGCCGATGGCTTCGTTCAGCACCGAGCGGCTGACCAGGCCCGACACCGTCGCATTCAGGATGCTCGACGGGATCAGGTAATCCTCGCAGGAGGCGGCGCAGGCGGCGCTGCCGGCCAGGTCGGACAGCACGTGCAGGCCGCTGTCGATGGCGCTGCCGTTGTCAATGTTGAAGCGTTCGACGGATGCCGCCAGCTCGCGCGCGATCACGCCCTTGCCGGTCCAGCCGTCGACGAAGACGATGGACGCCGGCGCATGGCCCCGTGCCAGGATGTGGCGCAGGGCGTTGGCGTCGATGCCGCGGTCGCGCACGATGGAGACCGAATAATGGGCCGTGCTGCGGCCGTGCACGCGTTCGAGCAGGCGCCGCAAGACCACGCCAATCGGCGTGCCGCCGCGCGCCAGCGAGACCAGCGTGACCGGCCCCTGGCGGCGTGCGGCAATCAGCCCGGCCAGCACCAGGCAGTCGCGCGCCATGCGCTCGCCATTGGCGGCGCAGGCCTGTTCGAACACGGCTTCGTAGCGTGGCGAGGGCAGGCGCTCGGGCGAGAGCATCTCGCTGTAGTGGCGCCGGCCGGACTGGATCAGTTTTTCCTTTTCGCCCACATCCTCGACGAAGTCGGCCAGCGGCAGCGGCTTGAGCAGGAACGTGACGTCGGCGCCCGCATAGCTGCCGGAGAAGTTCACAGCGCCTCCACGGTCAGTTTCGACAGCTGCGTGCGGCGCGGGATGATGGCGTAGTCGCAGTCGGCCATGAAGCGCGCATCCGAGCGGCTGTCGCCCATGCCGAAGCTGATGATCTCGCCATGCTCGCGCACCAGGCGCTCGCGCACGTAGGCCACCGCGTTCGCCTTGTCCAGCGCGGTCGGCAGGATGGCCAGGTTGTTGCCGTTGCGGTGCACGCAGTAGTCGCCGTGGCCGTCCGCGATCCAGGGGCGCACCACCTCGTCCTCGATCGGCGTCAGGTTGGCCACGACCTTGTCCGGGTCCTTCACCACGATGAAGAAGGGCGTGCCGGCATCCTCGACCAGGCGCGCACGGCCCTTGAAGCCGGTGCGCACGGCATGGGCGTTGATGCGCGCGCCGAGCTGCTGCAGGCCGGGCAGGGCGGCCGTCATCTTCTCGTGCATCCGCGCTTGCCAGGCGCTGTCGATGCTGCCGTCGGGCTGCAGGATCACGCCGCCGAAGTTCAGGATCGCGTAGCTGCTGAAACCCAGGTGCACGCGGCGGAAGGCGTCGATGCTGCGCGCGGTGGTCGGGATCACCGTCATGCCCTCGCTGGCGAAAGCGAAGAACGCGCGCTGGGCCGGCGTGGTCAGGGAACAGACGCTGCCGTTGGCGTAATACGCCGCCGGCTCCAGGTTCTCGCGCACCGCGCATTTTTCCAGGGTCTGGAACAGGGTGTCGTCCAGGTCAGCGAACAGGAACTTCTTCAACGTGGTCCTCGGTTTGATAATGGAACAGGCGCGCGCCGAGCTGGTGCGCCGCGTCCAGCAGCGCAGCGTTCGGCGGCGTCTCGTGGCAGACCAGCACGGCGTCGTACTGGCCGGGCGCCACGTTGTACAGGTAATTGGCGATGCCTTCGCCGTAGTTGTCGGGGAAGGTCAAGGCATGCGACACGGCACCCCAGGTCAGGATGGGCGAACGCGTGGTCGACTGCACCACCACGTCCAGGCCGCGCGCTTCCAGTGCCGCGCCAAGCAGGGTCGAGGCGTGCATGAATTCGCCGGTGCCGAGCACCAGCACCTTCGCGCCTTGTGCGATCTCCTGCGCCAGGCGCGCGGCCAGGGTCTCGGGCGCATGCAGCGGGCGCGCCAGGCCGAGGCGGCCGAAGCCGGGATTGGCGCCGCGTTCGGCCTGGGCATCGTAGCGCTGGGCCGGCGCGGCATTGAGCACTGCAGCCACCGGAATGTCGGCCGCCGCGAAGCGGTATTCGCCTTCGATCAGGGCGCCCATGGTGGTCGGAATGCCGAAGCGCGCCGTCAAGCCATCGGTGGCGGCGGCGCCCATGAAGTTCACGATCACGCTCAGGTGCACGCGCTCGATCGACGGGTTCAGGCGCCGGCAGGCGGCGGCCAGGTTCACGAACGTGTTGCCGGTGCTGGCTTCGTCGTCCACCAGCACGATGCTGCGCGCACCCAGCAGCAGGCCGCGTTCGTGCTCGCCTTCCGGCATGTGCAGGAACTGGCGCGGCGCATGGCTGTGCGCTTCCTCGAATTCGATGATGTCGCCGCTGCCGACGCGGTAGCGCGTGGTGTGGACGAACAGCGCCTCGCGCCCCGGGTTCGCGCGCAGCCAGGCTTCGAACACGCCCTGGCCGAGGCCGATCGCCGTTTCCGCCATGGCGATGAACAGCACCGGGCCCTCGCTGGCGGGGATATCCGCGGCCAGGCGCTCGTGCACGGCCAGCATCGCCGAAGGACGCACCGGCCAGTGCTTGCCCAGCACCTTGCTCAGGAAGAGAAAGCCGCGCCTGGCGTTGGCGCGCGCGGCAAAGCCGAGCAGCTCGTCGAGTTCGTGCGCGCCCTTGGTGAGCGTGACGTCGAGCCGGCCGGTCGGCAGTTCGGCGCTGCGTTTGGCCGACAGGCCGGGATCGCTGCGCGCGTTCATGCCAGCTCCAGGGCCTGGGACAGTTCGCCGACGCGGATGCCGTTGCGCACCGGCGCCACCTCGACCCGGTCGAAGCCGTCGGCAAAGCCGCGCAGGGCGATGTACGGGAGGTTGGGGCCGGCCACGCAGGCCATGCCGATGCCGCCCGACATGCGCGGGTTGATTTCGAGGAGGCGCGGCTTTCCTGCGGCCTCGCGGAACTGCACATTGAAATAGCCGTTCAGGCCATAGGCGCGCGCCAGGCTGGCGGTGGCCTGCAGGATGTCGTCACGCTGGTCGATGCGCTGGCCGCTGCCCGATTGCGCCGATTTGCGGCGCGCCACGGCTGCCACCAGGCGGCCATTGTCGCCCACGCAGTCGACGCTGTATTCGCGCCCGTCCAGATACTCCATCAGCAGCATCGTGCGGAACTGGCCCATGGCGGGCAGGGCGCGCCGGAAGTCGTCGAGCGACACATGGTATTCGGCGCCGGCCAGCAGCAGTTCGGCGCTGCTGCGGTGTTCGTCGAGGATGGCGAAGCCGAGGCCGTAGATCGAGTGCGAAGGCTTCACGCACAGCTTGGCGTGGCGGCGGCGCAGGGCGTCGTAGGCTTCTTCGAACTCGGCGGCGTTCTCGAAGCGGCGGAACGCGGCCACCGGGGCTTCGGGCAGCACGGCTTCTTCGTAGAAGCGGGCCTTGTCGTGGATGAACTGCAGGGTCTCGGCCGAGGCGGTGCTGAGCACGCGCGTGCCGATGGCCTCGAAACGGTCGTGGGCGCCGGCCAGCAGGGTGGCTTCGCGTCCCGGGACGAAGATGTCGATCTTTCGTTCGCGGCAGAAGGCGAGGCACCAGTCGACGTATTGGTCGGGTTCCAGGCCGGTCGGTTCGGTGTGGAATTCGTGGGCCAGGCGCGCGGCCGGCGTGCGGGAATTGGGATTGCTGTGGACGATGTGGAAGCGTCCTTCGGTGTCGTCGCGGCGGATCAGTTCGATCGCGGCGTAGACGGACGAGAACGTACGGTTGAACCAGACGCGCATGAAGTCCTTCTTGTAGCAGGTAAAAGCTGCCCCGCACGCGGGCGGGGCAAGGGCAGGCGTCGCATGACGCCTGCGATCCGGTCCGGATGTCGAATCAGACGTTGACGCCGAACGAGCGTGCGAGTGGGCCCAGGCCGCCGTTGTAGCCCTGGCCGACGGCGCGGAATTTCCAGTCGCCGCCTGCGCGGTACAGTTCGCCGAAGATCATCGCGGTTTCGGTCGAGCTGTCTTCCGACAGGTCGTAGCGGGCGATCTCGGCGTTGGTGCCGGCATTCACGCAGCGGATGAAGGCCTTGCCGATCATGCCGAAGTTCTGGCGGCGCGCTTCGGCGTCGTGGATGGTGACGCAGAACGAGACCTTGTCGACGTCGGCCGGCACACGGGTCAGGTCGACCAGCAGGGTCTCGTCGTCGCCGTCACCCTGGCCGGTGGTGTTGTCGCCGTTGTGGACGACCGAGCCGTCGGTGGACTTCAGGTTGTTATAGAAGATGAAGTCGGCGTCGCCGCGCACCTTGGCGTCGGACTTGAGCATGAAGGCGCTGCCGTCCAGGTCGAAGGCCGCGCCGTCGGTCGAACGCGGGTCCCAGCCCAGGCCGATCAGGACCTTGGTGAGGTTCGGTGCTTCTTTGCTCAGGTTGACGTTGCCGCCTTTTTGCAGACTGATTGCCATTACAAACCCTTTCAGTTCAGTTGAATTAACACTGCTCGTTGTTTTGCGCCGTGGCATACCGGGTGGCGAATGGATTGCCTCGGCAGCCAATATAGGCGTTAATTGCCCGATTGTACATAAGGGGGCTTATGGCAGGCTTAGGGAAGAATTTCGCAGGTGATATATGCATGCGTGCGTGGGGCTGTTGCCTGCCCTTGTATTGGTATGCACGATCCGCGTGGGCTCGAGAGCCCACCCTACGGGACAAGTCATCGGCTCGCGGTGATGAAACCTGCGGCCTACCGGGTTTTGCTTTTCGCTGCCGCGAGCCCGCGGCCTCGTCCGTAGGGTGGGCTCTCGAGCCCACGCGGATTCAAGGCACCGATAACAGAGCAGGCAACAGCCCCACTAACGGATGACCATAACGCTTCTGAAACTCAGCTATTGCATTCCAAGAAAACCCTTCGTATAATGCGGCTCCCCGGGCGGTTAGTTCAGTTGGTTAGAATACTTGGTCGACATCCAAGGGGTCGCAGGTTCGAATCCTGCACCGCCCACCAAAGACACTTCAAACAGTCGCAGAGCCCTTCGCGGTTCTGCAGAGAAAAGGCGCAACAGTGCCTTTTCTGTGCTGGTCAGCTAGACCAGATTCCTTCTTCTCCACGCTACTGCGAAAAATGCGCAACAAGGGTTCACATACCCCCGATTATCTTGTTGCGTCAAGCCCCTTTGCGCGCTATACTAGCCGGCTTCGGTATGGATTGGTCTTTTTCGAATCCGTACTTTTTCCTAGTAGTTAAACAACCCCCGCCCAATCGTAGGTGGGAATGGAGAAAAAATGAGCCTGGGCCTTCTCGGTCGCAAGGTTGGCATGATGCGCATCTTCACGGATGACGGGGACTCGATCCCAGTCACCGTGCTCGACGTATCGAACAACCGTGTCGCGCAAATCAAAACTCCTGAAACCGACGGCTATGCCGCAGTTCAGGTCGCATTCGGTCAACGTCGCGCTTCCCGCGTGACCAAGGCTGTTGCGGGTCACCACGCCAAAGCTGGTGTGGAAGCCGGTACGATGCTGAAGGAATTCCGCGTCGAAGCCGCCAAAGCCGCCGAACTCAAAACCGGCGACACCGTGAACGTTTCGCTGTTCGAAGTGGGCCAGAAAATCGACGTGCAAGGCACCTCGATCGGTAAGGGCTACGCCGGTACCATCAAGCGTTACAACTTCTCGTCGGGTCGTCAGACCCACGGTAACTCGCGTTCGCACAACGTTCCTGGCTCCATCGGTATGGCGCAGGATCCGGGCCGCGTGTTCCCTGGCAAGCGCATGACCGGTCACATGGGCGACGTTACCGTCACCACCCAGAACCTGGAAATCGCTCGTATCGACGCTGAGCGTCAGCTGCTGCTGGTGAAGGGTGCCGTTCCTGGCGCCAAGAACGGCCAAGTGGTTGTCAAGCCAGCCGTCAAAGTCAAAGCCAAGAAGGGAGCTTAATTATGGAACTTCAGCTCCTGAATGAGCAAGGTCAAGCCGGCGCCGCTGTTGCAGCTACCGATGAAGTCTTCGGCCGCGAATACAACGAAGCCCTGATTCACCAGGTCGTGGTCGCCTACGCTGCCAATGCACGTAGCGGTAACCGCAAGCAGAAAGACCGTGAAGAAGTCAGCCACACCACCAAGAAGCCATGGCGCCAAAAAGGCACCGGCCGCGCTCGTGCTGGTATGTCGTCGTCGCCACTGTGGCGCGGCGGTGGTCGCATCTTCCCGAACTCGCCTGACGAAAACTTCACCCACAAAGTGAACAAGAAGATGTTCCGTGCAGGTATCTGCTCGATCTTCTCGCAGCTGGCCCGCGAAGGCCGCCTGGTCGTCATCGAGAACCTGTCGATCGAAGCACCGAAGACCAAGCTGCTGTCGCAAAAGCTGCAGGGCATGGGCCTCGAATCGGTCCTGGTGATCACCGACACCATCGAAGAAAACCTGCTGCTGGCCTCGCGTAACCTGCCGAACGTGCTGGTTGTCGAGCCTAAAGCTGCTGACCCGATGTCGCTGGTGTTCTACAAAAAAGTCCTGGTCACGAAAGCTGCTCTGGCCAAGATCGAGGAGATGTACGCATGAGCACCGCAATCAAATTCAGCGAAGAGCGCCTGATGAAGGTGCTGCTGGCTCCGGTCATTTCCGAGAAGGCTACCTTCATCGCGGAAAAGAACGAGCAGATCGTGTTCAAGGTCCTGCCTGACGCGACCAAGCCAGAAATCAAGGCTGCCGTCGAACTGCTGTTCAAAGTCGAAGTGGAATCGGTGCAGACCGTGAACCGCGAAGGCAAGCAAAAGCGTTCGGGCCGTTTCAACGGTCGCCGCAACCACACCAAGCGCGCTTTCGTGTGCCTGAAGCCAGGCCAGGAAATCAATTTTGTCGAGGAGGCTAAATAATGGCACTCGTTAAGATGAAGCCAACCTCCCCAGGCCGCCGCGGCATGGTGAAAGTTGTGAACAGCGACCTGTACAAGGGCCGTCCGTTCGCAGCACTGGTTGAAAAGAAATCGAAGACTGCTGGCCGTAACAACAACGGTCACATCACCACCCGCCACATCGGCGGTGGCCACAAGCATCACTACCGTCTGGTCGACTTCAAGCGCCAGAAGGACGGCATTCCTGCCAAGGTCGAGCGTATCGAATACGACCCGAACCGTAGCGCGCACATTGCACTGCTGTGCTACGCCGACGGTCACCGTGCGTACATCATCGCCACCAAAGGCATGGCTGTCGGCGACAGCGTGATGAACGGTTCGGAAGCGCCGATCAAGTCGGGCAACTGCCTGCCGATCCGCAACATCCCGATCGGTACCGTGATGCACTGCGTCGAAATGCTGCCAGGTAAGGGTGCCCAGATGGCCCGTACCGCCGGCGCCGGCGTGGTCCTGATGGCCCGTGAAGGCACCTACGCCCAGGTTCGCCTGCGCTCGGGTGAAGTCCGTCGCGTTCACATCGAATGCCGTGCAACCGTGGGTGAAGTCGGCAACGCCGAGCACAGCCTGCGCAAGATCGGTAAAGCTGGCGCGATGCGCTGGCGCGGTGTTCGTCCTACCGTTCGCGGTGTGGTCATGAACCCGATCGACCACCCGCACGGTGGTGGTGAAGGCCGTACGGCAGCTGGTCGCCATCCGGTGTCGCCATGGGGTCAACAGACCAAGGGCAAGAAGACGCGTTCGAACAAGCGCACTTCGTCGATGATCGTCTCGCGCCGCGGCAAGAAATAAGGATAAATCATGACTCGTTCATTGAAAAAAGGGCCGTTCGTTGACGCCCACCTGGTGAAAAAAGTCGAGACCGCGCAAGCGACCAAAGACAAGAAGCCAGTCAAAACCTGGTCGCGCCGCTCGACGATCACTCCTGACTTCATCGGTCTGACGATCGCTGTCCACAACGGCAAGCTGCACGTGCCGGTGTACGTCTCGGAGAACATGGTCGGCCACAAGCTCGGCGAGTTCGCGCTGACCCGTACGTTCAAGGGCCACGCCGCTGACAAGAAGGCGAAAAAATAATGGAAACTAAAGCTATCCTCAAAGGCGTGCGCCTGTCGGAACAAAAGGGCCGCCTGGTTGCGGACCTGATCCGCGGCAAGAAAGTTGACGCAGCACTCAACATTCTGCAGTTCAGCCCGAAAAAAGGCGCGACCATCATCAAGAAGGTTCTCGAGTCGGCAATCGCCAACGCGGAACACAATGATGGCGCCGACATCGACGAGCTGAAAGTCGTTCAGATCTACGTTGAAAAGGGCCCGATCCTGAAGCGCTTTACTGCTCGTGCAAAAGGCCGCGGCGATCGCATTTCGAAACAATCCTGTCACGTCTACGTGACTGTCGGTAACTAAGGAGCAAACGATGGGTCAGAAAATCCACCCAACCGGCTTCCGCCTGGCGGTCACCCGTAACTGGGCATCGCGCTGGTACGCTGGCAACGGCAACTTCGCCGACATGCTGAAGGAAGACCTGGAAGCACGTACTTTCCTGAAGAAGAAGCTGAAGAACGCTTCGGTCGGCCGCATCGTCATCGAGCGCCCAGCCAAGAACGCGCGCTTCACCATCTACTCGTCGCGTCCTGGTGTTGTGATCGGTAAAAAAGGCGAAGACATCGAAGTGCTGAAGTCGTCGCTGACGAAGATCATGGGCGTGCCTGTGCACGTCAATATCGAAGAAATCCGCAAGCCGGAAATCGATTCGCAGCTGATCGCCGATTCGATCTCGCAGCAGCTGGAAAAGCGCATCATGTTCCGCCGCGCGATGAAGCGCGCAATGCAAAACGCAATGCGCCTGGGCGCCGTCGGCATCAAGATCATGTCGTCGGGCCGTCTGAACGGCATCGAAATCGCACGTACCGAATGGTACCGCGAAGGCCGTGTGCCTCTGCACACCCTGCGCGCCGATATCGACTACGGCACCAGCGAAGCGTCGACCACCTACGGCATCATCGGTGTCAAGGTCTGGGTCTACAAAGGCGACCGTTCGGTCACCGGCGAAGCCCCGGTCATCGACACCCCGCCGGACGAGAAGAAGCCACGCGGCCCACGTCGTGACGATGGCAAGCCATCGCGCGGCCCACGCCCAGCTGGCGGCGCCCGCCCAGGTAATGCAGCACCGACCGTGCGTGCTCGTCCAGCCGTCAAGCTGGCGACCCCGGCTGCCGCTGCACCAGCTGAGAAAGCAGGAGAATAAGCATGCTGCAACCATCGCGCAGGAAGTATCGTAAAGAGCAGAAAGGCCGTAACACCGGCATTTCGCACACCCGCGGCACCGCGGTCTCGTTCGGTGAATTCGGTCTGAAGGCAGTTGCCCGCGGCCGTATCACCGCGCGCCAGATCGAAGCGGCACGTCGCGCCATGACCCGTCACATCAAGCGTGGCGGTCGTATCTGGATCCGTATCTTCCCGGACAAGCCGATCTCGAACAAGCCGGCCGAAGTCCGTATGGGTAACGGTAAAGGTAATCCGGAATACTACGTCGCTGAAATCCAGCCAGGCAAAGTCCTGTACGAGATGGACGGCGTCGCAGAAGAACTGGCGCGCGAAGCATTCCGCCTGGCCGCTGCCAAACTGCCACTGGCTACCACGTTCGTCGTGCGCCAGGTCGGCCAATAACAGGAGTTGAATATGAAAGCATCGGAACTCCGCGGCAAGGACCAGGAAGCGCTGCAAAAGGAGCTGAATGAGCTGCTGAAGGCCCAATTCGGCCTGCGCATGCAAATCGCTACCCAGCAGCTGGGCAATACCGCGCAGCTCAAGAAAGTACGTCGCGACATCGCGCGTGTGAAGACTGTGATGAACTCGAAGGAAGCCAAATGAACGACACCACTAAAACGGCGCTGAAGCGTACGCTGGTCGGCAAAGTCGTGTCCGACAAAATGGACAAGACCGTCACCGTGCTGATCGAGCGTCACGTGAAGCACCCGCTGTACGGCAAGATCATCGTGCGCTCGAACAAGTATCACGCGCACGACGAAACCAACCAGGCCAAGACCGGCGACACGGTCGAGATCTCGGAAGGTCGCCCGATCTCGAAGACGAAAGCTTGGACTGTTACCCGTGTTGTGCAGGTTGCACAGGTACTGTAAGCAGTAAAAATTAGTCTTGCGTGGCCCGCTGGTATCTGAGATACTAGCGGGCTTCGTTCATGTGTTGCCGCAGTTTGTCCCCCTCGGTAACTGCGGCCTGTTCGAAGTTTATTGGAAAGTCCAATCACCCAATCGTAGCGCTCCAGCAGGGGCGGTGCGGCGGGACCAAGACTGACCGCAGGCCTACGGTTCGCCGTGGGGTTTCTTCGGCTTAAGTTGGGAAAGAAAATACTATGATTCAAACCGAAAGCCGGCTCGAAGTAGCCGACAACACCGGTGCAAAAGAAGTTTTGTGCATCAAGGTGTTGGGCGGCTCCAAGCGCCGTTATGCGAGCATTGGCGACATCATCAAGGTAACCGTCAAGGTTGCTGCGCCACGTGGCCGTGTCAAAAAAGGTGAAATTTATAACGCTGTGGTTGTGCGTACCGCTAAAGGTGTGCGCCGCCAAGACGGCTCCCTGGTGAAGTTCGACGGCAATGCCGCAGTACTGCTGAACGCCAAGCTGGAACCGATCGGCACCCGTATCTTCGGACCAGTGACGCGCGAGCTGCGCACTGAAAAGTTCATGAAGATCGTGTCCCTGGCACCTGAAGTACTGTAAGGAGTCGCAATGGATAAGATTCGTAAAAACGACGAAGTCATCGTTTTGGCCGGTAAAGACAAGGGCAAGCGTGGCGTGGTTTCGCGTCGCGTCGACGCCGAGCACGTCATCGTCGATGGCGTGAACGTCGCCAAGAAGGCCGTCAAGCCGAACCCGATGACCGGCGTCCAAGGTGGTATCGTCGACAAGGCGATGCCGATTCACGTCTCCAACGTCGCGCTGTTCAACGCCGCGACCGGCAAGGCTGACCGCGTAGGCTTCAAAGACCAGGACGGCAAGAAAGTCCGCGTCTACAAGTCTTCCGGCGAAGAAGTGAAGGTGTAAGAACATGGCCCGTCTCCAACAATTCTACAAAGACAAAGTCGTCGCTGACCTGACCGAGAAATTCGGTTACAAGTCGGTGATGGAAGTGCCGCGCCTGACCAAGATCACCCTGAACATGGGTGTTGGTGAAGCGATCGCCGATAAGAAAGTGCTCGAGCACGCTGTCAGCGACCTGACCAAGATCGCCGGCCAGAAGCCAGTGACCACCAAGTCGCGCAAGGCAATCGCAGGTTTCAAGATCCGCGAAGGCTACCCGATCGGTACCATGGTTACCCTGCGTGGCAACCGCATGTACGAGTTCCTGGATCGTTTCATCACCGTGGCCCTGCCGCGCGTGCGTGACTTCCGTGGCGTGAACGGCAAATCGTTCGATGGTCGTGGCAACTACAACATCGGCGTCAAGGAACAGATCATCTTCCCTGAAATCGATTACGACAAGATCGACGCGCTGCGTGGCATGAACATCTCGATCACCACCACCGCTAAGACCGACGACGAAGCCAAAGCGCTGCTCGCCGCCTTCAAATTCCCGTTCAGGAACTAAGAGCATGGCAAAACTTGCACTGATTAACCGCGAACAGAAGCGTGCAGACCTGGTGGAGAAATTCGCCGCAAAGCGTGCAGCTCTGAAAGCGATCATCGACGACCAGTCGAAGACCGAAGAAGAACGTTACGAAGCGCGCCTGAAACTGCAGGCCCTGCCACGTAACTCGGCGCCGACCCGCCAGCGTAACCGCTGCGCCATGACCGGCCGCCCACGTGGCACCTTCCGTAAGTTCGGCCTCGCCCGTACCAAAATCCGCGAATTCGCCATGAAGGGCGAAATTCCGGGTATGACCAAAGCCAGCTGGTAATAGGAGAATAAGCAATGAGTATGAGCGATCCTATCGCCGATATGCTGACCCGCATTCGCAACGCACAAACTGTTCAAAAGACCACGGTCGCAATGCCGTCGTCGAAAGTCAAGGTTGCCATTGCCAACGTCCTGAAGGACGAGGGTTACATTGAGGATTTCGCCGTGTCCACCGAAGGTGGCAAGTCGGAACTGAAAATCGGTTTGAAGTATTACACCGGCCGTCCGGTCATCGAGCGCATCGAGCGCGTTTCCCGTCCTGGCCTGCGTGTCTACAAAGGCAAAGACGAGATCCCGACCGTCATGAACGGCCTGGGCGTGGCGATTGTGTCGACCCCGCAAGGCGTGATGACTGACCGCAAAGCCCGCGCCACCGGCGTCGGCGGCGAAGTTATCTGCTACGTAGCTTAAGGAGTAGACGATGTCTCGAGTAGCTAAGATGCCAATCGCTGTCCCAGCTGGCGCCGAAGTGGCGATCACTGCAGCAGCGATCACGGTCAAAGGCCCACTGGGCACCCTGACCCAGCCGCTGAACGGCCTGGTCAAGGTAGAAAACAACAACGGCACGCTGACGTTCGACGTGGTGGACGATTCGCGTGAATCGAACGCCATGTCGGGCACCCTGCGCGCCCTGGTCAACAACATGGTTACCGGCGTCACCAAGGGCTTCGAGAAGAAGCTGAACCTGGTGGGCGTGGGCTACAAGGCAGCAGTGCAGGGCAACGCCCTGAACCTGTCGCTGGGCTTCTCGCACCCGGTGCTGCACGCGATGCCGGAAGGCGTCACCGCAGCAACCCCGACCCCGACCGAAATCCTGATCAAGGGTATCGATCGTCAAAAGGTCGGCCAGGTTGCCGCTGAAGTGCGCGCTTACCGCTCGCCTGAGCCTTACAAAGGCAAGGGTGTCCGTTATTCGGACGAAGTGGTGAAGCTTAAAGAAACCAAGAAGAAATAATCGGAGCTGACATGGACAAGAAACAATCGCGTCTGCGTCGCGGACGCCAAACCCGCATCAAGATCGCCCAGCTGGGCGTGAATCGCCTGTCGATTCACCGCACCAACCTGCACATCTATGCGAACCTGATCAGCCCGGATGCGAAGGTCCTGGTTTCGGCTTCGACGCTGGAAGCAGAAGTGCGCGCTGAACTCGGTGGCAAATCCGGCGCCGGCGGCAACGCTGCAGCCGCCGCCCTGGTTGGCAAGCGCGTCGCAGAAAAAGCACTGAAAGCAGGAATCACCGAAGTCGCATTCGACCGTTCGGGTTTCCGTTACCACGGCCGTGTCAAGGCGCTGGCAGATGCCGCGCGTGAAGCCGGTCTGAAGTTCTAAGGAAGAATCGTCATGGCAAAAATGCAAGCGAAAATGGCAAGCGACAAGCCGGATGATGGCATGCGCGAAAAAATGATCGCGATCAACCGCGTGACCAAAGTGGTCAAGGGTGGTCGTATCATGGGTTTTGCAGCGCTGACCGTTGTCGGTGACGGCGATGGCCGCATCGGCATGGGCAAAGGCAAGTCGAAGGAAGTTCCAGTCGGCGTGCAAAAAGCGATGGAAGAAGCCCGCCGCAACCTGATCAAGGTGCCCCTCAAGAACGGTACGCTGCACCACACCGTCACCGGTCGTCACGGCGCCTCGCGCGTCCTGATGTCGCCGGCCAAGCCGGGTACCGGCGTGATCGCTGGTGGCGCAATGCGCGCTATCTTCGAGGTGATGGGCGTGACCGACGTGGTCGCCAAGTCGACCGGTTCGTCGAACCCGTACAACCTGGTTCGCGCGACCCTCGACGGTCTGGCAAAAATGAGCACTCCGGCTGACATCGCTGCCAAGCGCGGCAAGTCGGTTGAAGACATCCTGGGTTAAGGGGAACAAACATGGCAAACACTGTCAAAGTCAAGCTCGTCAAGGGCCTGATCGGTACCCGTCAGGATCACCGTGCCACCGTGCGCGGCCTGGGTCTGCGTCGTGTCAACTCGGTTTCCGAGCTGCAGGACACCCCGTCCGTGCGTGGCATGATCAACAAAGTCGCGTACCTCGTTAAAGTTGTTTCGTAAGCCGCGGCTTACGTACGGAGAAACTAATGGAACTCAATACCATTCAACCAGCTGACGGCGCCAAGCATGCGAAGCGCCGCGTCGGCCGCGGTATCGGCTCCGGCCTGGGCAAGACCGCCGGTCGCGGTCACAAGGGTCAGAAATCGCGTTCGGGCGGCTTCCACAAGGTCGGCTTCGAAGGCGGCCAGATGCCTCTGCAGCGTCGTCTGCCGAAGCGCGGCTTCAAGTCGCTGAACGCCACCTTCAAGGCTGAAGTCCGTCTGTCGGACCTGAACGCCCTGGCCGTCGGCGAGATCGACATCCTGGTGCTGAAGCAAGCAGGCATCCTGCCGGTGGTGGCACGCGACGTGCGCGTCATCCTGTCGGGCGAGATCACCAAAGCGGTGACCCTCAAGGGCCTGAAAGCGACCGCGGGCGCGAAAGCGGCCATCGAAGCAGCTGGCGGTTCGGTCGCGTAAAGCGATCGCTGCCTGATCGGAGCAAAAATTGGCGACTAATTCACAACTTGGTAAAAGCGCCGCCGCCGGATTCCCCTGGGGCCGGCTGTGGTTTTTGCTTGGCGCATTGGTCGTGTACCGCATCGGTGCTCATATCCCGGTCCCCGGGATTGATCCGGTCGCGCTGGCGTCGCTGTTCAAGGAAAACTCGAACGGCATCCTGGGCATGTTCAACATGTTCTCGGGGGGCGCGCTGTCCCGCTTTACCGTGTTCGCACTCGGGATCATGCCCTACATTTCGGCTTCGATCATCATGCAGCTGGGGTCGATCGTCTCGCCGCAACTGGAAGCGCTGAAGAAGGAAGGCGAAGCAGGGCGCCGCAAGATCACCCAGTACACCCGTTACTTCACGGTGGCACTGGCTCTGTTCCAGGCGTTCGGCATCGCCGTCGCGCTCGAGGCCCAGCCGGGTCTCGTGCTCGAACCAGGCATGGCATTCCGCTTCGTCACGGTCGTGACCCTCTTGACCGGCACCATGTTCCTCATGTGGCTGGGCGAGCAGATCACCGAACGTGGCCTGGGCAACGGCATTTCGATCATCATTTTCGCCGGTATCGCAGCCGGTCTGCCGTCGGCACTGGGTGGCCTGTTCACCCTGGTCTCGAACGGTTCGATCAGCAGCATCGCCGCGATCATTATCGTCATCCTGGTGGTTGCGGTTACGTATGCAGTCGTGTTCGTTGAACGCGGTCAGCGCAAGATCCTCGTGAATTACGCCAAGCGCCAGGTCGGCAACAAGGTGTACGGTGGCCAAACCAGCCACCTGCCCCTGAAGCTGAACATGGCCGGCGTGATCCCGCCGATCTTCGCGTCCTCGATCATCCTGTTCCCGGCGACGATCGTCGACTGGTACACGCGGGGCAAGGACTCCAGCGGCCCGTTCATCGGGTTCCTGAAAGACCTGGCCGCCTCGCTGACGACCGGTGAGCCGATCCACGCGTTGCTGTATGCGGTGGCGATTGTGTTCTTCTGCTTCTTCTACACCGCGCTGGTATTCAACAGCAAGGAAACGGCGGACAACTTGAAGAAGAGCGGCGCGTTTGTTCCGGGCATCCGTCCGGGCGAGCAGACCGCACGCTACATCGACAAGATCCTGATGCGCCTGACCCTGGCCGGTGCGGTCTATATCACCCTCGTGTGCCTGGTGCCGGAGTTCCTGCAGTCGTTCTGGAAAGTTCCTTTCTATTTCGGCGGCACGTCGCTCCTGATTATCGTGGTGGTGACCATGGACTTCATGGCACAAGTGCAGAACTATGTCATGTCGCAGCAATACGAATCGCTGCTGCGCAAGGCTAACTTCAAGGGCGGAATCCCGTCGCGTTAAGCGGCAGGAGGAATGGACCGAATGGCAAAAGACGACGTCATCCAAATGCAGGGCGAGATTCTCGAGAATCTCCCAAATGCGACATTTCGGGTAAAGCTGGAAAACGGGCATGTGGTCCTGGGGCATATCTCGGGTAAAATGCGGATGAACTATATCCGCATCCTCCCGGGCGACAAGGTAACGGTTGAGCTTACGCCGTACGACTTGTCCCGGGCGCGCATCGTATTCCGCACCAAGTAAAAAATATTAAGTAAACTCACCAGAGAGAGTACAAAATGAAAGTTAATGCTTCAGTCAAGCGGATCTGCCGCAACTGCAAGATCATCAAGCGCAAGGGCGTGGTCCGCGTGATCTGCGTCGAGCCGCGTCACAAGCAGCGTCAAGGTTAAGAGGAATAACGAATGGCACGTATTGCAGGGGTTAACATCCCAAATCATCAGCACACTGTTATCGGCCTGACGGCGATCTACGGTGTTGGCCGTCCACGTTCGCAGAAAATCTGCGAAGCGACCGGTATCGCGACCAACAAGAAGGTCAAGGACCTGGACGACAACGAACTCGAGAAGCTGCGTGACGAAGTCGCGAAGTTTGTCGTGGAAGGCGACCTGCGCCGCGAACTGTCCATGAACATCAAGCGTCTGATGGATCTGGGTTGCTACCGCGGCATGCGTCACCGTAAGGGTCTGCCAGTGCGCGGTCAGCGTACCCGCACCAATGCACGTACCCGCAAAGGTCCGCGCAAGGCCGCTCAATCGCTGAAGAAATAATCTAGGAACCGACCATGGCTAAGCAACAAAGCAGCGCAGCAGCAGCTCGCGTCCGCAAGAAAGTCAAGAAGAACGTGGCTGAGGGCATCGCCCACGTCCACGCTTCGTTCAACAACACCATCATCACGATCACCGACCGCCAGGGCAACGCCCTGTCGTGGGCGACGTCGGGTGGCGCTGGCTTCAAGGGTTCGCGTAAATCGACCCCGTTCGCGGCACAGGTCGCTGCTGAAGCAGCCGGCAAGGTCGCTCAAGAAAGCGGCGTGAAGAACCTGGAAGTGCGCATCAAGGGCCCAGGCCCAGGCCGTGAATCGGCTGTGCGTGCACTGAACAACCTGGGCATCAAGATCACCGAGATCCAGGACGTTACCCCAGTTCCGCACAACGGCTGCCGTCCGCCGAAGCGTCGTCGTATCTAAGGCAGGGGCGGGGAGTCCCCCGCCTTTTCCTTGATCGCAGCGCGGAAGCAACGCGTCGTATCAAATATGCCGGTGCAGTCGCCCAGATTGGGTTATACTGCCCGGCTATTCTCGCCTCGGACTCATCCTCCGGGGCGTTCTTTCAGCCACGTCCGCTCATACATGGGTCGGACTAGCGCCTGCCGCATCGTTCGCGATGCCTCCGGGGCGTGATTAATACATCAAAGGATTCAACGTGGCACGTTATATCGGACCAAAAGCAAAACTGTCGCGCCGTGAAGGCACCGACCTGTTCCTGAAGAGCGCACGCCGCTCGCTCGATTCGAAGTGCAAACTGGACGTCAAGCCAGGCCAGCACGGCGTCAAGTCGGGTGCCCGCACCTCGGACTACGGCAACCAGCTGCGTGAAAAGCAGAAGGTCAAGCGCATGTACGGCATCCTGGAACGCCAGTTCCGCCGCTACTTCGCCGAAGCGTCGCGCCGCAAGGGCAACACCGGCGAAACCCTGCTGAAGCTGCTGGAATCGCGCCTGGACAACGTTACCTACCGCATGGGCTTCGGCTCGACCCGTGCCGAAGCGCGCCAGCTGGTCAGCCACAAGGCCTTCACCGTCAACGGTAACGTCGTGAACATCGCTTCGTACGCCGTCAAGACCGGCGACGTCATCGCCGTTCGCGAAAAGGCCAAGAAGCAAGTGCGTATCATCGAAGCCCTGTCGCTGGCCGAACAAGTCGGCATGCCGAGCTGGGTCTCGGTCGACAGCAAGAAGATGGAAGGCACCTTCCGTTCGTTCCCAGAGCGTAACGAGATCGCCGCCGACGTCAACGAAGCGCTGATCGTCGAACTGTACTCGCGTTAATAAAACGTCGTACATGCGCCCGCTCCTCACCGAGCGGGCGTTGCAGTTTTCAGAATTCACCACATGCCATCAGCCTTATCGGTGTAACGAGCCGAGGGTATTGAAGAGGACATTTCATGCAAAATAGTTTGTTGAAGCCACGTATCATCGACGTCGAAGCCCTGGGCGCCGGTCACGCAAAAGTCGTGATGGAGCCGTTCGAACGTGGTTATGGCCACACGCTGGGTAACGCGCTGCGCCGCGTCCTGCTGTCGTCGATGATCGGCTACGCGCCGACCGAAGTGACCATCGCCGGCGTCGTGCACGAGTACTCGTCGCTCGACGGCGTGCAGGAAGACGTCGTCGACCTGCTGCTGAACCTGAAGGGTGTCGTGTTCAAGGTGCACAACCGTGACTCCGTGACCCTGACCCTGAAAAAGGAAGGCGAAGGCGCCGTCCTGGCATCGGACATCGATCTGCCGCATGACGTGGAACTGATCAACCCGGATCACGTGATCGCTCACCTGACCGCCGGTGGCAAGCTGGACATGCAGATCAAGGTCGAGAAGGGCCGTGGTTACGTGCCGGGTAACGTCCGTCGGCTGTCGGAAGACACCAACAAGACGATCGGCCGCATCATCCTGGACGCATCGTTCTCGCCAGTGCGCCGCGTGTCGTACGCCGTCGAATCGGCGCGCGTCGAGCAGCGTACCGACCTGGACAAGCTGATCATCAACATCGAGACCAACGGCGTCATCACCCCGGAAGAAGCGATCCGCCAGTCGGCACGCGTCCTGGTTGACCAGCTGAACGTCTTCGCCGCGCTGGAAGGCACGGAAGCGGCTGCCGAAGCACCATCGCGTGCTCCGCTGGTCGATCCGATCCTGCTGCGTCCGGTCGACGACCTGGAACTCACGGTCCGTTCGGCAAACTGCCTGAAGGCCGAGAACATCTACTACATCGGCGACCTGATCCAGCGTTCGGAAAACGAACTGCTCAAGACGCCGAACCTGGGCCGCAAGTCGCTCAACGAAATCAAGGAAGTCCTTGCTTCGCGCGGCCTGACCCTGGGCATGAAGCTGGAAAACTGGCCACCAGCCGGCCTCGAAAAGTAATTTGTCGTACCTATCCGGACACCATTGTCCGGATAGTCCTAACCCTTAATAACCGGTCCGCGTTCTGCGCAAGCCTGAACGATCGAAGAACTGGATTTCATACACTCGAAAGGAAGTACCATGCGTCACCGTCACGGCCTCCGTAAGCTGAACCGTACCTCGTCCCACCGTCTCGCCATGCTGCGCAACATGACCGTCTCGCTGCTGCGTCATGAAGCCATCAAGACCACCGTGCCGAAAGCCAAGGAACTGCGTCGCGTCATCGAACCGATCCTGACCCTGGGCAAGACCGACACCCTGGCCAACAAGCGCCTGGCATTCGCCCGCCTGCGCGACCGCGAAATGGTGCAGAAGCTGTTCGCCGAACTCGGCCCACGTTACGCCAACCGCAACGGCGGCTACCTGCGCATCCTGAAAATGGGTTTCCGCGTGGGCGACAATGCGCCGATGGCCTACGTCGAACTGCTGGACCGTCCGGAAGTCACCTCGGCTGAAGAAGCACCGACCGCCGAGTAATCGCTTCTCGCGAATGAAAAAACCAGGCCTCGCGCCTGGTTTTTTTTCGCCTGCGCGGCGTGCATCGAGCAATGGCGCCGGCCGATCGTGCCTGTTACCCATCGGTACGCAGTCCGGTGTACCATTCCTGCGCTGTCGTCATCCAAAGGAAGTCATGTCCCTGTTCCGTCTCCGTCCGATCCGCGCGCCGCTGCTGGCCGCTTTGTCGCTGCTGTTCATTGTCCTTGCCGTGCTGGCCGCGCCAGGCCGCGCGCAGGACTTCCTCGACCCGGCCGTCGCCTTCAAGTTCTCCGCGCGCATGGACGGCGACCGCACCGCGGTCGTCACCTACGACATCGCCCCCGGCTACTACATGTACCGCGAGCGCTTTGCCTTCACGGCGCGTGGCGCAAGCCTGGGTGCGCCGCAGATCCCGGCCGGCAAGGTGAAGTTCGACGAGACCTTTGGCAAGGAAGTCGAGACCTATCATGGTTCGGTGACGATCCGCATCCCGGTCGAAGGGGGCGGTGCCTTCACCCTGAACGCCACCAGCCAGGGCTGCGCCGATGCCGGCCTGTGCTATCCGCCGCAGGAACACACTGCGCAACTGACGGCAGCCGGCGCCGCGGCGCCGCAGGCGAGCATTCCGCTCGGCGCAAATGGCGCGGCGCCGGCGCCGTTGTCGTCGGCGCCGCAGGGCGAGGGCGGCGCTGCTGCGCGCCTCGGCTTGCCGGTCGAGCGCGCGCCGGCAGTCGATACGCCTGCTCAGGCAGCGGTCCAGCAACCCGCCACGGATACGCCGGCGGGCGGCACGCCGCCCGCCGCCAGTCCCGCGTCATCGGCCGCCGTCGCCGCTTCGCCGTCGGGTGCCGCCACTGCGCGATCGGTCGCCGCCGCGCCATCCGACCTGTCCGCCATCGACTCCGTGCTGCAGGGCGGCCGCCTGCTGGCCATCGTCCCGGCCTTCATCCTGCTCGGCCTGGGCCTGGCGTTTACCCCCTGCGTGTTGCCGATGGTGCCGATCCTGTCCTCGATCATCGTGGGCGAGGGCGGCAAGGCGAAGCGCTCGCGCGGCCTGGTGCTGTCGATCACCTATTCGCTCGGCATGGCCATCGTCTACACGGCGCTGGGCGTGGCGGCCGGCCTGATCGGCGAGGGCTTGGCCGCCGCGCTGCAGAACCCCTGGGTGCTGGGCGCCTTTGGCCTGCTGATCGTGGCGATGGCAATGTCGATGTTCGGCTTCTACGAACTGCAGGTGCCAGCCGCGCTGCAGACAAGGCTGAGCGGCGTGTCGAACCGCCAGGCCTCGGGCAAGCTGGCCGGCGTGTTCGCCATGGGCGCGATTTCGGCCCTGATCGTCGGCCCCTGCGTGGCCGCGCCCCTGGCCGGCGCCCTGGTCTACATCAGCCAGACGCGCGACGTGCTGGTCGGCGGCGCGGCACTGTTCTCGATGGCAGTCGGCATGAGCATTCCGCTGCTGCTGGTCGGCGTCTCGGCCGGCTCGCTGCTGCCGAAAGCGGGCGCCTGGATGGATTCCGTGAAACGCTTCTTCGGCGTGCTGATGCTGGCCATGGCGCTGTGGCTGGTGTCGCCGGTGCTGCCGGCGGTCGCGCAGATGATCCTGTGGGCGCTGCTGCTGCTCGGCTACGGCGCCTATCTGCTGCGCCGGCGCGGCCACTGGGCGGCACTGGCCTTTGGCGCGGCATTCGGCATCCTCGGCGCGATGCAGCTGGTCGGCGTGGCCAGCGGCGGACGCGATCCGCTGGCGCCGCTGGCGCACCTGACGGGAACCCAGAAGCAGCCGCTGCACTTCCAGCGCGTGAAGACGGTGGCCGAGCTCGATGCGGCGCTCGCCCGATTGAACGGCAAGACCGCCATGCTTGACTTCTATGCCGACTGGTGCGTGTCCTGCAAGGAGATGGAAAAGCTGACCTTCGTCGATCCGCAGGTGCAGGCGAAGCTGGCAAATACCGTGCTGCTGCAGGTCGATGTGACGGCGAACGATGCGGATGA
Organism: Massilia sp. BAP21; assembly: GCF_057801335.1. Taxonomy (NCBI): domain Bacteria; kingdom Pseudomonadati; phylum Pseudomonadota; class Betaproteobacteria; order Burkholderiales; family Oxalobacteraceae; genus Massilia; species Massilia sp. BAP21. Next base: position 1,462,646 of record NZ_CM173596.1, on the reverse strand, counting down.
CAAGGCGATGCTGAAACGGTTTGGTCTGTTCGGGCCGCCCGGGATTATTTTCTTTGACCAGGGTGGCAAAGAGATTGCGGATAGCCGGGTGATAGGCTACCAGAACGCGAGCAAGTTCCTGGTGTCGCTGGAGAGGCTGGATTGATGGGCTGCTGACGCGGAGCGGCTCGACTTGCATGCGTTGTACCGCGTGGGCAGTACGGCTGGCTAGATGCCAGCACTACGAATGCCCACCCTACAAGAACTTCGCCATGGTAGGGTTATCGAAAAAAGGGATGCCGAGGCATCCCTTTTTGTTGCTACATCTGCCTGATTTAGCTTTGCATGGCTGCGCTGCGGGCGCCGTGATGACCAGGACCGCCGTGGCCATGGTGCTTGCCGAAGCCGCCGCGCATCGGCTGGCTGTCGAACACTTTCTTCTGTTCCGGCGTGAGCACGGCATAGAAGTTGTTCAGGGCGGCCAGACGCGCTTCCATGCGTGCGGTGCGTTGTTTTTGGCGCTCGACCATGCGTTCCATGCGCTGCGGCGCGGGCAGGGCGGCGAACTGGGCTCGCTCTCCGGTCTTGCCCGTACCTTGATGCTGCGGACGCTGCGCCGGTTTGCCGGCGGCGAGGAAGGCGGCAAACGCCGGTTCCTGCTGCGCGGTGAGTTTCAGGTCGGCGCGCAGCTTGGCGGCGCGTGCGGCCTGGCGTTCGGCGCGCTTGGCCTGGAACTCTGCGCGCTTGGCCTGGCGTTCGGCCTGGTGGGCCGCGCGCTGCTCGGCCGTGACGGCATGACCGTGGCGGCCTTCCGGCGCGGCAGCCGGGGTGGTCTGGGCAAACGCGGCGCCGGCGAAACCGACAGCGGCAAAGGCAACCAGGATCTGCTTGCGAAGGGTGTTCATGTGATGTCCTTTCAGTGTGTGAGTCAGCCGTTGCGTGCAAGTGAACTGCGCTCTGCACGGAATCCATCATCTCGAAAAAGTGTAAGCGCAGCGTGTCCCCTGTCCCGCACTTTGTATCAATATGTTTCCCTGTTGAATCCATATACATACCGATACAAATGCGCTGTTCAGGGCCCCTTCAAGTAAGGATAATTGCAGGTATGGACAATTCTTCTACCATCCTCATCGTCGACGACGACCGCGACATTCGCCAGCTGCTGGCCGATTATCTCGAGTCGAACGGTTACCGCGCGCTGGCCGCCGCCGACGGCAGCGCGATGTGGAAAATCCTCGACGAGTCGCGCCCCGACCTGATCGTGCTCGACCTGAACCTTCCGGGCGACGACGGCCTGACGCTGTGCCGCAAGCTGCGCGCCACCTCGACCCTGCCGGTCATCATGCTCACCGCCCGCAACGAGCCGCTCGACCGCATCCTGGGCCTGGAAATGGGCGCCGACGACTACCTGCCCAAGCCCTTCGAGCCGCGCGAACTGCTGGCGCGCATCCGCAGCGTGCTGCGCCGCTCGCACGCCATGCCCTCGAACGCGCCGGCCGAGAACGTGCAGCAGATGCGCTTCTCGAACTGGACGCTCGACCTCACCGCGCGCCACCTGGTCAACCCGGAAGGCATCGTGATCATGCTCTCGGGCGCCGAGTTCCGCCTGCTGCGCGTCTTCCTCGAGCACCCGAACCGCGTGCTGAACCGCGACCAGCTGCTCAACCTTACCCAGGGCCGCGACGCCGACCCCTTCGACCGCTCGATCGACATCCAGATCAGCCGCCTGCGCCAGAAGCTGGGCGAAGACGCGCGCATGCCGCAGATCATCAAGACCGTGCGCAACGGCGGCTACGTGCTGGCCGGCCAGGTGACCGTGGAGCCGACTGCGTGAAAGCCTTCCTCGGCTCGATGACGGGCCGTGTCTTCATTACCCTGCTGCTCGGCGTGCTGATCACCGGCGCGCTGACCCAGTGGCTCGCCGACAACGAGCGCCAGCGCGTGCTCGAGCATGCGCGCGACCAGAATTTGATCGAACGCGCCGAGCAGCTGATCATGGCCACCGAAATCGTGCCGACCGCGGCGCGCCCGGCTTACCTGGAAGTGGCGAACCGTCCCGGCCTGTCGCTCGAAGTCGGCGCGCCGCGCCCGCTGGCGAAATCCACCAGCGACTTCGCCGAAACCCTGGCCGAGCGGCTCGGCGCCGGCTACCACATCGTTTCGGCCGACTCGCGCCCGCGCGCCTGCGACAGCCCGCCGCGCATCCCCCAGCTGTACGGCCTGCTGTCGGCGCGCTGGCGCGGCGCCTGCGAATTCTTGAACGTGCGCCTGCGCGACGGCGAGGAACTGCGCCTGGCCGTGCTGCCGCCGCGCGCGGCCGCCGTCAACGACGACACCGACTACCGCGCCGTGATCGTCCTGTTCTTCCTCAGCATCGCCGGCCTGGCCTACCTGGTGGCGCGCATGACTACCCGTCCGCTGAAGCGCCTGGCGGTGGCCGCCCAGGAGCTCGGCAACGACATCAACCGCCCGCCGCTGGACGTGAGCGGCGCCAGCGAGATCCGCCAGGCCAGTACCGCCTTCAACGCCATGCAGGCGCGCATCCGCCAGTACATCTTCCAGCGCACGCAAATGCTGGCCGCCATCACCCACGATCTGCAAACCCCGCTCACGCGCATGCGCCTGCGCCTGGAAAAGGTGGCCGACGCCGATCTGCAGGAACGCCTGATCGGCGATCTGTCGGCGATGCAGGCCATGGTGCGCGAGGGCCTGGAGCTGGCGCGCAGCATGGACACCACCGAAACCATGCAGATGCTCGACCTCGATTCGCTGCTGGCCTCGAGCTGCGATGACGCCGCCGACGCCCACCAGGCGGTCACGCTCAGCGGGCGCTCGGGCATGGCCATCCTCGGCCGCCCGCTCGATCTGCGCCGCTGCCTCGGCAACCTGATCGACAACGCGGTGAAGTACGGCCGCGAGGCGAGCGTGACCGTGGACCGCGTGAACGGCGCGGCGCGCATCCGCATACGCGACAGCGGCCCCGGCATTCCGCCGGCCGAGCAGGCGCGCGTGTTCGATCCCTTCTACCGGGTCGAGACCTCGCGCTCGCGCGAATCCGGCGGCACCGGCCTGGGGCTGACCATCGCCCGGAATATCGCCGAGCAGCACGGCGGCAGCATCGCGCTGTCCAACCATCCCGAAGGCGGGCTGGAAGTCACGTTGATGCTGCCGGAGTACTATCCCGGCAAATAAGCGCCTGCGCACCAGACTCGAGCGCATTGGTTAAGAATCATGTAAGTAAGTTGTCACACGCAGATGGCATACTGCCCGCCACGCTTTTGTGCCTGAGACATTGTTTGATTGATAAAGCTGCCGGAACTGGCGGCAAGGGACCTGAATGAAAAAGAATACGCTCGCAGTCATCGCCGTCGTCGTCGCAGCCGGCATCGGCGGCGCCTGGTACATGAACCGCGGCGCCCATGCCGAAGGCGAGGGCAAGAACGGACCGGCCGGCGCTGCAGGTGCTGCCCAGGGCCCGACCACCGTCAACGTGGTAGCGCCGCGGCGCCAGGACGTCGGCGTCGATGTGGCCGCCAACGGCACCGTGACCCCGCAGCAGACCGTCGATCTGCGTCCGCAGACCACCAGCACCATCCGCGAAGTGCACATCCGCGAAGGCCAGTTCGTCAAGAAGGGCCAGCTGATGTTCTCACTCGACGACCGCAGCGACCGCGCCGCCGTGGCCCAGGCCGAGGCGGAAGTGGCGCGCGGCAAGGCCAACCTGGCCGACCTCGAGCGCCAGTACAAGCGCAGCCAGGACCTGGTTGCCCAGAAATTCCTGGCCCAGAGCGCCGTCGATTCGCTGCAGAGCCAGGTAGAGGCCGCGCGCGCCGCGGTGGCCGCGAGCTCCGCTGCCGTACGTGCGAACCAGGTCAGCGCCAGCTACACCACGATCCGCGCGCCGCTGTCGGGCCGCGTCGGCGCCATCAATGTGTATGGCGGCAGCCTGGTCCAGCCGACCACCTCGCTGACCACCATCACCCAGCTCGACCCGATCGACGTCGCCTTTACCTTGCCCGAGTCCTCGCTGGGCGCGCTGCTGGCGGCCCAGAAGGCCGGCAAGGTGGCGGTGGAAGCGAGCACCGGCGGCGAGGCGAAGCCTGTCACCGGCGAACTGATTTTCGTCGACAACACGGTCGACCCGACCAGCGGCACCATCCGCGTGAAAGCGCAGTTCAGCAACGCCGACGGCCAACTGTGGCCGGGACAATACGTCAACACCCGGGTCACGGTGCGCACGATCCAGGATGCCGTCGTGATTCCGCAAAATGCGATTATCATCAACGCCTACGGCACCTTCGTCTATGTTGCCGAGAAAGACGGCACCGCGCGCCAGGTGCCGATCGTACGCCAGCATGCCTTCGGCCTGAACGCGGCCGTGACCGGCCTGAACGGCAATGAACAGGTGATTACCGAGGGCAAGCAGAACCTGCGTCCGGGCGGCAGGATCAAGATCGCCGCCGAGGCCGGTTCCGCTGCCAAACCACAAGGCGCACCCGCGACGAAGGGTGGTGGAGCATGAATCTGTCCGAACTGTGTATCCGCCGTCCGGTGATGGTGGTCTTGCTGTCGATCAGCCTGGTGCTGGTCGGCATCCTGGCCTACATGCACATCCCGGTCGCGGCGCTGCCGAGCTATAACACGCCGGTCATCAACGTCGGCGCCAACTTGCCCGGCGCCAGCCCGGAAACCATGGCATCCTCGGTGGCGCTGCCGCTGGAAAAGCAATTCTCGACGATTGCCGGCATCAAGCTGATCACCTCGACCAGTACCCAGGGCAACACCTCGCTGACCCTGGAATTCGACACCTCGATCGACGTCGACAAGGCGGCGGTCGACGTGCAGGCGGCGCTGCTGGCCGCCCAGCGCCAATTGCCGCTGGAAATGACCGACTTGCCGGCCTACCGCAAGATCAACCCGGCCGACGCCCCGATCCTGTTCATGCACATGACCTCGCCCTCGATGGGCCTGGCCGAGCTGAACGACTACGCCGAAAACGTGGTGTCGCCGGCGATCTCGACCCTGCCGGGCATCGCGCAGGTCACCGTCAACGGCCAGAAGCGTTTCGCCGTGCGCGTGCGCGCCCGTTCCGACTTGATGAACGCGCGGAATATCTCGATGGACGAACTGGCCGCCGCCCTGCGCGCCGCCAATTCGAATACGCCACTCGGCATCCTCGACGGCCCGGCGCAGACGCTGACCATCCAGGGCGGCGGCCAGCTGATGAAAGCGGCCGACTTCGCCAAACTCATCGTCGCCACCCGCGACGGCCTCCCGGTGCGCCTGGAAGAAGTGGCGCAGGTCGAAGACAGTTACCAGTCGGTGAAGGCCGCAGGCAGCCTGAACGGCGAACGCTCGATCGTGCTGATGGTGCAGCGCCAGCCTAACGCGAACACGGTGCAGGTGGTCGACGCCGTACGCAACCTGATGCCGAAGTTCGAGACGCAGTTGCCGGCCTCGATCAAGATCAGCCTGGTGAACGACCGCTCGGTGTCGATCCGCGAGGCGATCCACGACGTGAATCTGACGCTGGCCGGCACCGTGATCCTGGTGATCCTGGTGATCTTCCTGTTCCTGCACCGCCTGACCGCGACCCTGATTCCGGCAGTCACGGTGCCGATCTCGCTGCTCGGCGCGCTGTCGCTGCTGTATGCCTTCGGCTATAGCCTGGATAACATTTCCCTGCTGGGGATTACGCTGGCCGTCGGTCTGGTGGTCGACGATGCCATCGTGGTGCTGGAAAACATTGTCCGCCACATGGAGATGGGGAAAAAGCCCTTCCATGCAGCCCTGGTCGGCTCGCGCGAAATGGGCTTCACCATCATCTCGATCTCGATCTCGCTGGTGGCGGTGTTCATCCCGATCTTCTTCATGCCGGGCGTGATCGGCCTGCTGTTCCGTGAATTCGCGGTGATCGTCGGCCTGGCCGTGCTGGTCTCGGCGGCCGTGTCGCTGACCCTGGTGCCGATGCTGTGCTCGCGCCTGATCAAGCACGGCGGCCACATCGAGCCGCACGAAATGTCCTGGGTCGGGCGCCGCTTCGAAGCCATGTTCACGAGCGTGCGCAACGGCTATGCGCGCACCCTGGATGGCGCGCTGCGCCACCGCTTCCTGGTGCTGATGCTGGCATTCGGCACCTTTGCCCTGACCGCCATCCTGTACATGAGCATGCCGAAGGGCTTCTTCCCCGAGGAAGACCTGGGCCAGATCCGCATCACCGTCGAAGCCTCGGAAGACACCTCCTCGCAGGCGATGATGGCGCTGCAGGGCAAGGTGGTCGACATCATGCGCGCCAACAAGCACGTGCAGGACGTCACCTCTTTTGTTGGCGGCGGGAATAGCGGCCGCATGTTCCTGGTGCTGGTGCCGCGCTCCGAGCGCCCGGCCATGCCGGTGGTGCTGGACGAGTTGCGCAAGGCCACCCGCGGCGTGGCCGGCGTACAGGTCTACATGTCGCCGGTGCAGAATTTGCAGCTGGGCGGACGCCAGAGCAAGAGCCGCTACCAGTACTCGCTGCAAAGCGTGTCGGGCGGCGAGATCGGCAGCTGGGCCGACCAGTTCCTCGAACGCATGCGGCGCGATCCGAAGTTCCGCGACGTCACCAGCGATTCGCAGAACAAGGGCTTGCAGGCGACCCTCGACATCGACCGCGACAAGGCCGCGCGCCTGGGCGTGAACATGGCCGACGTGCGCACCGTGCTGTACGCCGCCTTCGGCGAGCGCCAGGTCTCGACCATCTATTCGACCGCCGCCAGCTATTACGTGATCCTGGAAGCAGCCGAGGCCGACCGCTACTACGACGATGCGCTGTCGCGCGTGTCTGTGCGCTCCAGCAATGGCGACCTGGTAAAACTGTCGAGCTTTGCGAATGTCCGCCGCACCGTGGGACCGCTGGCGATCAACCACCAGGGGCAATTGCAGGCGATCACGCTGGCATTCAACCTGGCGCCGAACGTGCCGCTGGGCGATGCCACCGCCGCCATCGACGAGATGAAGCGCGAGATGAAGTTGCCGTCCTCGATCATTACCAATTACGGCGGCGACGCGGCGGTGTTCCAGGACACCCAGTCGAGCCAGCTGATCCTGATCATCACGGCCATTGGCGTCATCTACGTGCTGCTCGGCGTGCTGTACGAAAGCTATATCCACCCGCTGACCATTCTCGCCGGCCTGCCGTCGGCGGCGGTGGGCGCGCTGCTGACGCTGTGGATCTTCAACCTCGACCTGACCCTGATTGCGATGATCGGCATCCTGATGCTGATCGGTATCGTCAAGAAGAACGCGATCATGATGATCGACTTTGCGCTCGACGCGCAAAGGAATGCCGGCATGACCCCGGTCGAGGCGATCCGCGAAGCCTGCATCCTGCGTTTCCGTCCTATCCTGATGACGACCCTGGCGGCGATGATGGGCGCGCTGCCGATCGCGCTGGGCATTGGCGCCGGCGCCGAGCTGCGCCAGCCGCTGGGCCTGGCGGTGGTGGGCGGCCTGATCTTCTCGCAGGTGATCACGCTCTACATCACGCCGGTGATCTACCTGTACCTCGACAAGTACAGCGGCAGCGGGCCGATGACCGACGTCGACATCGCCGCGCACGAAGCCATGCATGACGCCGGCCACGGCGCTGCGCCGGCGCCGGCGCCTGCAAGCGCGCCGGTCTCGCTGCAGAAGATTGGCTGAAACACAATGTAACAACTATCAGGAAAACCGACCTGTAAGCTGTGCAGCGCAACGCGGCTGTGCGCCGGAGACCCAAAGCAGGTAGACTGCGCGGGTAGACTTCGACTCACCCCCGCATTGCGCTGACCAGTTTCCCGGAAAGTTTTATTGATCTTGCGTGACCATTCCCACTCCTACGCCGAGCACAGCGATGTTTGCCAGCATTGCGGGCAGCCGCTGCCCGGCGCCGTGGTGCCGACCTATGGCAGGCAGGGGCCCAGCCGCACCGGCCTGGCGGTCACGATCGCCTTGCACCTGCTGCTGGTAGCGCTCTACTTCTACCAGCCGGAACGCACCGAGAAAAAGGCCAAGCCGCCGCCGGGCGGGGAAGTGGTCTACGTGCAGCCGCTGTCGAAACCGAAGCCGCCCCAGGCCCAGGCGCCGGCCAAGACCAGCAAGCCTTCGAAGAACCCGGCGCAACCGCGGCCGACGACCCCGCGCGTCGAGCGCCTGCCCGACACCATCACGCTGCCCGAGGAAAAGCCGCGCATCGTCGACAAGGTCGAGCCGCCGCCGCCCGAGCCGAAGCCGGAAGCCAAGCCCGAGGAAGCGCCGCCGATGGACATGGCCGAGTACATCGCGCGCAAGCGGGCCCAGCGCGGCGCCACCGAGCCGAGCCAGTCGGAAGAGGAAAGCGAAGCCGCGCGCGGCACCCGCAATGCGCTGGCCAACATTGCCGCCATCAATAACCGCGGCCGCGACGACGCCAACGAAAGCGGCGGCATCTTCTCGGTCTCGAACAAGACCTTCCACAGCATGGACCTGAAGTTCCGCGGCTGGAACCCGAACTTCAAGCGCCGCTGGCTGACCGCGGTGACCGTGGAGCAGGGCAGCGAGCCGGACGTCGAGACCGCCGTGGTGAAGAAGATGATCGAACTGATCCGCCGCGAAAAGACCGGCGACTTCGAGTGGGAATCGCACCGCCTGGGCAAGGTGGTGACGATGAGCGCGCGGCCCAAGGATACGGCCGAGCTGCACGCCTTCCTGATGAAGGAAATGTTCCCGAATTACAGCCCGCCGCGCTGAGCGGCACGCATCCGCCGCCGTTGTCCGCTGGCCACGCCTCGCTCGATGCGTGGCCTTTTCTTTTTCGGCGGCACGCACTCCGCACAATTGCGCTGCACGCTTTTGCGCTGCACCAGCGCCGTGCGCTCCAGACCGGCTTAGGCTGAGCAGAAGACCCGCCGCGCTCGCTTCACAGGCCACAGGCGGGCATCTCGCCGTTTCCGCCACCGGAGCCTGTCATGACCCAGCACGCCGTCAATCCCGCACGCCGCCGCATCCTGCAATCGACCGTCCTCGCCGCCGGCGCCAGCCTGCTGCCCTTCGGCGCCGGGCTGGCCCAGCCGCCTGCACGGGCGCGCTGGCGACGCCCGGCCACGAGCTCGAAGATGGGCGTGCGCATGCTCCAGAGCTACGCCCGCGCCGTGCGCGCCATGTTGGCGCTGCCGCCCGAAGACCCCCGCAACTGGTACCGCCAGGCCATCGTCCACACCCTCGACTGCCCGCACGGCAACTGGTGGTTTTTGCCCTGGCACCGCGGCTACCTCGGCTGGTTCGAGCAGGTCTGCCGCGAACTGAGCGGCGACCCGCAGTTCGCCCTGCCGTACTGGGACTGGACCGCCGAGCAGCGCCTGCCCGAGGGCATGTTCGACGGCGTGCTCGACCCGAACCACAGCGCCTATGCCGGCACCGGTCCCGAATTCGAGGCGCGCCTGGCCGCGGCGGTGGCGAACTCCGGCTACTGGACCTCGCCCGGCGGCGTCTACACCCGCAACTCGCAGTACGGCCAGCTACTGGCGCGCAACATCCGCTTCGACGCCGACGTCATGTTCGACATCCTGCGTGACCCGTCCGGGCGCATGTTCTACGACCAGCCCGGCGCGCGCGGCATCGTGCGCGAGCGGCCGGGCATCTCGCTGGCGACATCCGACGCGGTGGCCCCGGCCACCATCCGCGCCGCCCTCGACGCGCCGGACTTCCCCACCTTTGCCAGCCCGAAAAGCGCGAATCACAGTGTCTCGGCCGGCTTCGGCGTGCTGGAGGCGCGGCCGCACAATTCCGTGCACCGCTGCGTCGGCTCGCGCGACTGCAACTTCACGGAAACGCGCGGCTTCATGGCCGACATGCTGTCGCCGGTCGATCCGGTGTTCTTCCTGCACCACGCGAATATCGACCGCCTGTGGGACGTGTGGACGCGCCGCCAAACGCTGCTCGGCCTGCCGATCCTGCCGGCCGGCGTCGAGCTGCGCACCGACTTGCCGGACGACCAGAAGTCCGCTGCGGAAAGGGCCACCGATTACTACCGCTGGGCGCGCGAACCGCTGCTGTTCTTCGTCGACGCCAAGGGCGCGCCGGTGCAGCAGACCCGGGCCGGCGACTACGAAGCGGCCGGCTTCTTCGACTACGACTACGAAGCCGGCAGCGGCGAGGAAACGCTGCCGAAGACCGCTGGCGCCATGGCGCGTGCACAGCGCGTGGCGCGGCGCGTGTTCCCCGGGTCGGTGCTGAGCCGCGCGGTCGGCGGTGCGCAGCCGGCCACGGCCCAGGTGAAAGTGACGGCGGGCACGCTCGAGAGTGCGGTCGACGCCGGGCAGACCGTGGTGGCGAACATCACGCTGAACTTCCCGCAGGCTTGCCGCGACCCATACGTCGTGATCATGAACGGACCGGAGAATCCCCACGGCATCGACGCCGGCAGCCCCTACTACCTGGCCACGATCGTGATGTTCGGCCACCGCGGCTCCTGCGGCGCACTCAGCTTCGCGCTGCCGCTCGGCGCCAAGCTGAGCGCGGCGCGCGGGGCGGGGCCGGCATCCGACGACACGGCGCTGCGGCTACGGGTGGTACCGATGCACGCGATGATGGGGCATCACGACATGGACGATGAGGATGTCGAATTAGTCGCGGCGAACGTCGAGGTGTATTGAGGGTAGGGTGGACGGGTTTCCCGTCCACGCGTTCACCGTCATGTGATCCGACGCGAATCCGGATCTACACCGCTGTCGTTTAAACAAGGTGTTTAAAAAAAAGCGCATCTCTATCCCCAACTTGGGTACACTAATGAAAGCCGCGTTTGTCGAACTTCCTCCGTTCGAGCGCTTGCGTGAAGCTTACCTGGACGATGCATCGTTCAAGCGCCTGCAGCAAGAGATGATGAAAAATCCCGATGCTGGAGACGTGATCCAGGGAACTGGCGGCTTGCGTAAGCTGAGGTATGCCGACCAACGCCGCAGCAAAGGCAAGCGCGGCGGGCTGCGCGTCATCTACTTCTTCAAGGCCGCAGATGACCAGTTCTGGCTGTTCACGGTCTACGACAAGGATGAGGCCGATGATCTCAGTGCTGACCAGCGCAAGGCACTGAAACATCGTCTGGAACTGGAAATCAAGGCAAGGAGTACGGAGCAATGAGCAAACGCGATATTTTCGGCGAACTGATGGAAGGCTTCGACGCTTTGGAAGAAGCGCGGCAAGGCAAGCTTACGCTTCGCACGACGAAAGTGGGACTGAAGGCCCCGCCGGAAATGACGGCGGAAAAAGTGCGAGCTGTGCGGGAAAAGCTTCACCTGTCCCAGCCGGTGTTTGCCCGCCGCCTGCGGACGCAACCGCAGACCATCAAGAACTGGGAGCAGGGCACGGCCAAGCCGAATGCCCAGGCGGCTATCTTGTTGAGCCTGATCGATCGCGATCCGACCTTGCTGGATGCGATTGCAGCGCTTTGATTTTCGACACGCGAAAGTGCCATACCGCGTGGGCACAGGTGCCTGCGCGGCCCGGCCCACCCTACAACGGCAATAAAAAAAACCGTGCCGAGGCACGGTTTTTTATGACCAAATATCGGGAAACGTTTACGCGCCAGCCTTCAGCTTGCGCGCCACGTCTAGCGCGAAATAGGTCAGCACGCCATCGGCGCCGGCGCGCTTGAAGGCCATCATCGATTCCATCATGACCTTGTCGTGGTCCAGCCAGCCGTTCTGGGCGGCGGCCTTCAGCATCGCGTATTCGCCGCTGACCTGATAAGCAAAGGTCGGCACCTTGAACTCGTCCTTTACGCGGCGCACCACGTCCAGGTAAGGCATGCCGGGCTTCACCATCACCATGTCGGCGCCCTCGGCCAGGTCGAGCGCCACTTCGCGCAGGGCCTCGTCGATGTTGGCCGGGTCCATCTGGTAGGTGTTCTTGTCGGCCTTGCCCAGGTTGGCGGCCGAGCCGACCGCGTCGCGGAAGGGGCCGTAGAAGGCCGAGGCGTACTTGGCCGAGTAGGCCATCAAACGGGTGTGGATGAAGCCGCGCTCTTCCAGGGCGTTGCGGATCACGCCCATGCGGCCGTCCATCATGTCCGATGGGGCGACGATGTCGACGCCGGCTTCGGCCTGGGCCAGCGCCTGGCGGGTCAGCATGGCGATCGTCTTTTCGTTGACGATGTAGCCGGTCTCGTCCGGCAAACCGTCCTGGCCGTGGGTGGTGTAGGGGTCGAGGGCGACGTCGGTGAGGATGCCCAGCTCAGGGAAGTGTTTTTTGAGCGCACGCACGGCGCGCGGCACCAGGCCGTCGGGATTGGTCGCTTCCACGCCGTCGTAGGTCTTGAGCGAGGCGTCGATCACCGGGAACAGGGCCAGCACCGGAATGCCAAGGCTAACGCATTCTTCGGCAACCTTCAGCAGCAGGTCGACCGAGACGCGCTCGACGCCCGGCATCGAGGCCACTTGCTGGCGCTGGTTTTCGCCGTCGAGGATGAAGACCGGGTAGATCAGGTCCGAGGCGGTAACGGTGTTTTCGCGCATCAGGGCGCGCGAGAAGGGGTCGCGGCGCATGCGGCGCATGCGCGTGTTCGGGTATTGGCCGGTAATGATGGAACTCATCGTGATCGCTTTCTATCAGGATTGGTCGGGGACCGGGTTTTCTTCCTCGTCGCCTGCCTCATCTTCATCGTTGCCGGACAGGCCAATCAACTCCTGGATCTTGGCGTCCGCCTCTTCGATGCCGATCCGCTTCAGCGCGGAGAAGAGTTGCACCGTGAACGGGAAACCTTCGCCGTCCTCGTCGACATAGCTGTCGAGGATGCCGCGGGCTTCGCGCAGCACGTTGGCCTGCTCGTTTCGGTTCAGCTTGTCGGCCTTGGTCAGGATGCAGTGGATCGGCTTGCCGGTCGGGGCGAACCATTCCAGCATCTGCACGTCGAGGTCGGTGAAGGGGCGACGCGAATCCATGATCAGCACCAGGGCCGCCAATTGCTCGCGCCGCTGGACGTAGTCGCCCAGCAGTTTTTGCCAGTGCAGCTTGGCATTGCCCGACACTTCCGCGTAGCCATAGCCCGGCAAGTCGACCAGCAGGGCCTGGATTTCCTCGACGATGGTCGGGTCCTTGCGGTGCTGGCCGACGTGGGCGCCGCCGATCGAGAAGTAATTGATGTGCTGGGTGCGGCCCGGCGTTTTCGACGCAAAAGCCAGACCTTTCTGGTTCGTCAGGATATTGATCGCGGTCGACTTGCCCGCGTTGGAGCGGCCGGCAAAGGCGATCTCGGGAACCCGGGTGGACGGGAGATCACGCAGTTGGTTGACGGTCGTGAAGAAGCGGGCTTGCCAGAGTTTGGACATGGAAGAGAGGTGAAAAATGCAAGGAAATGAGGCGTGGAGGAAACAATCCTATTGTACAATAAGGGGTTATCAATTGTTTGCCACCGGTAAGGCCGCCGTACATATCAAACTGTTTTCGACTTTTTCAGGGTGCTCGAATGAATCGTGTGTCTGTATCGTCCGCTAGTGCGGTGTTCATGAAATCGTTGTTGCTTGCCACCCTGGCGTTCGGTTCCGCTGTCGCTGCCCAGCCTGCCGCAGCCCAGCCTGCCGCTGCTTCTGCTGCCGCCAAAGCCGATCCTGCCAAAGGCGCCACCCTGTACGAAAGCGGCGATGCCGCGCGCGGCTTGCCGGCCTGCCTGTCCTGCCACGGCGCCAACGGCAACTCGACCATTGTCGCGAATCCGAAACTCTCCGCGCAGTTCGAAGCCTACACCCACAAGCAACTGGTCGACTTCACGACGCCGCAGCGCAACAACCCGGTGATGACTACCTACGCCAAGATGCTGAGCGAGGAAGACAAGCGCAACATCGCCGCCTACCTCGCCGTGCAGAAAACCAAGCCGGGCGCCGCGAAGAACAAGGATACCGTCGAACTGGGCCGCAAGATCTATCGCGGCGGCATTGCCGACAAGGGCGTCGCCGCCTGCGCCAGCTGCCATGGTGCGAATGGCGCCGGCATTCCGGTGCAGTACCCGCGCCTGGCTGGCCAGCATCAAGATTACACCCTGGCGCAATTGGCCGCTTTCAGGAGCGGTGCGCGCGTCAACAGCCCGCAAATGACGACCCTGTCCCAGCGCCTGTCGGATGCGGAAATGAAGGCCGTTGCCGACTACATCGCGGGCCTGCGCTGATCGGTATGCTCCACCCGTAAGGAAAGGGCGTCCAGCGCGAGCTGACGCCCTTTTTGCTGTAAACTCGCGGCGCACCTGACCGCATGAGAAAGTAAGTCTGAGAATGAGCACCACGGGAATTGAATTGAAGACGCGCCGGCGCGCGCTGGCCGAAGCCGTCGAGCTGGTCTCATCGATGCGGTTTGCCATCAGCTTGCTGATGATCCTGGCGATTGCCGCCATCATCGGCACGGTGTTGCGCCAGGGCGACGCCATGCCGAACTACGTGAATCAGTTCGGTCCCTTCTGGTACGAAGTCTTCCGCAAGCTGGGCCTGTACACGGTCTACACCGCCTGGTGGTTCCTGGCGATCCTGCTGGCGCTGATCGTGTCCACCGGCCTGTGCGTGGTACGCAACGCGCCGAAGATGATGCGCGACATGCGCAGCTGGCGCGACCACGTGCGCGAGGAGTCGCTGCGCAACTTCCACCACAAAAGCGAATGGAGCACGCCGCTCGACTACGTGGCCCTGGCCCAGCAGAGCGCGAACCGCCTCGGGCACGCCGGCTACAAGGTCAAGGTGGTGGACAAGGGCCACGGCATCCTGGTGGCGGCGAAAAAGGGCGCCGGCAACAAGTTCGGCTACATTTTTGCGCACACGGCGATCATCGTGATCCTGGTCGGCGGCATGCTCGATTCCGAACTGCCCATCCGCTTCCAACAATGGTTCCTGGGTAAAACGCCGTATGCCGGCAGCGGCGTGATTGCGCAGATTCCGGCCCAGCACCGCCTCGGCCTGGGCAACCCGACCTACCGCGGCAATACCCTGCTGGCCGAAGGCCAGACCGGCAACACCGCGATCCTGCCGCAGGCCAGCGGCGTGTTGGTGCAGGACCTGCCGTTTGCCATCGAGCTGAAGAAATTCCACATCGATTTCTACTCGACCGGCATGCCGAAGCTGTTCGCCAGCGACGTCGTGGTGCACGACCGCGAGGCGGGCAAGACCTTCCCGGCCACCATCAAGGTCAACGAGCCGCTGATTTATAAAGGCGTGGCCGTCTACCAGTCGAGCTTCGAGGATGGCGGCAGCAAGCTGAAACTCACCGGCTTCCCGATGGCCGGAACCGAATCGAAGTCCTTCGAGATGGCCGGCGAAGTCGGCAGCTCCACCGAGCTGAAGACCCCAAGCGGCGCCTTTGCCGTGGAATGGTCGGGCTTCCGTCCGTTCAACGTCGAGAACACGGCGGCCGGCAACGACGTGCGCGCCGTGACCAAGGGCCAATCCTTCAACGAGCAATTCGCAGCCACCCTCGGCAAGGCCTCGGGTTCGGCCGGCAAGAACGCGAACAACAAGGACCTGAAGAACGTCGGCCCGAGCGTGCAATATAAATTGCGCGACCAGACCGGCCAGGCGAGCGAATTCATGAACTACATGCAGCCGGTGACGCTCGAAGGTTCCCAGGTGTTCCTGGCCGGCGTGCGCACCAGCCCGTCCGAAGGTTTCCGCTTCCTGCGCATCCCGGCCGACGACAACTACAGCGTGCGCGAATGGATGCGCCTGCGCGCCGCGCTGGCCAACCCGGCCCTGCGCACGCAAGCCGCCGAACGCTATGCGGCGCGCGCGCTGGCGCCGGGGCAGGGCAGCCAGCCCGGCTTTGCGGATCAATTGCGCCAGTCTGCCGAACGCACGCTCGGCATCTTTGCCGGCGACAATACGCCGGGCGGCTTTGTCGCCGTGGCCCAGTTCCTGGAAAAAATCCCGGCGGCCGAGCAGGAAAAGGCGGCGAATGTCTTCATCAAGATGCTCAACGGCGTGCTGTGGGAGCTGTGGCAGGTGGCGCGCGCCAAGGATGGCGAAGCGGCCATCGAAGGCAGCGACAAGCACGGCCGCTTCCTGCAGCTGGCGACGAACGCGCTGTCGGACAGCTTCTTCTACGGCGCCCCGGTCTATTTGCAGCTGGACGAGTTCCATGAAGTAAAAGCCTCGGTGCTGCAGGTAACGCGTTCGCCAGGCAAGAAGATTGTTTACCTCGGCTGCGTGCTGCTGGTGGCCGGCATCTTTGCGATGTTCTACATCCGCGAGCGCCGCCTGTGGGTGTGGGTGCGCCAGGATGGCGACGGCGCCCACGCCCTGATGGCGATGAGCACCCAGCGTAAAACCCTGGATTTCGAGAAAGAATTCGCCGACCTGGCAGCCAAGCTGCCGCAATCGGCGTAAGCTGGCGCTGCCAGTACAAGCAGGCATTGGAGAACACATGGAAGCATCCCGCCCCAACCCGACCCGTCCCGTGATCAAGGACGGCGTGTACACCGAAACGCCCGGCTATTTCCGCCGCCTGAGCGTCATCGACTGGCTGTTCGGCGCCGGCCTGCTGGCCGCGGCCCTGTTCGCGCTGAGCCGCTACGCCCACTTCATGGATGGCTACGAACGCGCGATCCTGCTGCTGTCGGCCCCGACCTTTGCCGCCCTCGGCTGGCACTGGAAGCCGGTGCGCTGGCTGATGCCGGTGGTGGCCCTGCTGTCGCTATGGGCCATCTCGATGTACGACGGCTCGCTGGCCGCGGCCGAGCAGAAGTTCTTCCTCAAGTACATGCTGTCGAGCCAGTCTGCCATCCTGTGGATGAGCGCGCTGTTCGTGTTCTCGACCGTGTTCTACTGGATCGGGCTGCTCAGCCGTTCCGGTTCCGGCTCCGCCATCGGGTCGCGCCTGTGCTGGGCCGCCGTGGTGCTGGGCTTTACCGGCATGATGGTGCGCTGGTTCGAGTCTTACCTGATCGGACCGGACGTCGGCCACATCCCGGTATCGAATTTGTACGAGGTGTTCATCCTGTTCGCGATGATCACGGCGCTGTTCTACCTGTATTACGAAGAGCGCTACGCCACGCGCCAGCTGGGCGCCTTTGTGCTCCTGATCATTGCGGCGGCGGTGGCCTTCCTGCTCTGGTACACGGTGTCGCGCGACGCCGCCACCATCCAGCCGCTGGTGCCGGCCCTGCAAAGCTGGTGGATGAAGATCCACGTGCCGGCCAACTTCATCGGCTACGGCACCTTTGCCCTGGCGGCGATGGTCGGCACGGCCTACCTCCTGAAATCGCACGGCATCCTGGCGGACCGCCTGCCGTCGCTGGAAGTGCTGGACGACGTGATGTACAAGGCCATTTCCGTCGGCTTCGCCTTCTTCACTGTGGCCACCATCCTCGGCGCGCTGTGGGCGGCCGAAGCCTGGGGCGGCTACTGGTCCTGGGACCCGAAGGAAACCTGGGCGCTGATCGTCTGGCTGAACTACGCGGCCTGGCTGCACCTGCGTTTGATTAACGGCCTGCGCGGCAAGATGGCGGCCTGGTGGGCGCTGGTGGGCTTGCTGGTGACCACATTTGCCTTCCTGGGCGTGAACATGTTCCTGTCGGGGTTGCATTCCTACGGCGAGCTGTAATCGTTAGATAGTCGAACGGTGGTTGAACGCGTGGACGGCAGAGCCGTCCACCCTACGTAGGGTGGACCGGGCCACGAAAGGCGGGTTTCCCGTCCACGCGTTCAACGTACGTCGGACCGTCCGCGCTTCCTGAAATTATCTCAAACACCCCACAACATCACCGATCGGCCAAGCGCCCGACGGTTCCGCAGGCAATGGTGTAAGGTAGAACGTCGATTGCCTGCGGAGTTCCCGATGTTGATCAAACAAAACCCGAACGGCCTGGACCGGCCATTTGCCTCCGAAATCACCCCGCGCGAGGTGTACGAAGAGCGGCGCAAATTCATCGCGCGCATGGCCGCCGGCGCGGCCGTCGGCAGCGCGCTGTGGGAAATGGCGAACCGCGAAGCCTTTGCCCAGGGCGCCCCGGTGCAGAAACTGGCCGCGAAAGCCAACCCGACCTTCTCTACCACCGAGCCGCAGACCTCGCTGCGCGACGCCACCCACTACAACAACTTCTACGAATTCGGCCTCGACAAGACCGACCCGGCCGAGAACGCGCACACCCTGCGCACCCGGCCCTGGACGGTCGCCATCGAAGGCGAAGTGAAAAAGCCGCTGCGCCTGGACATCGACAGTCTCACCAAATTGGCGCCGCTGGAAGAGCGCATCTACCGCCTGCGCTGTGTTGAGGGCTGGTCGATGGTGATTCCCTGGGTCGGCTATTCGCTGTCGAACCTCATCAAGGCGGTGGAGCCGACCGGCAATGCCAAGTACGTCGAATTCACCACCCTGGCCGACCGTTCGCAGATGCCGGGCCTGCGCAGCGGCGTGCTCGACTGGCCCTACGTGGAAGGCCTGCGCATGGACGAAGCCATGCACCCGCTGGCGCTGCTCACCGTTGGCATGTACGGCCAGGTGCTGCCGAACCAGAACGGCGCGCCGGTGCGCGTGGTGGTGCCGTGGAAGTATGGCTTCAAGTCGCCGAAGTCCATCGTGCGCATCCGCTTCACGCGCGACCAGCCGAAGACGGCCTGGAACGTGTCGGCCCCGCGCGAATACGGTTTTTATTCGAACGTGAACCCGAAGGTCGACCATCCGCGCTGGTCGCAGGCCACCGAGCGCCGCATCGGCGAAGACGGCTTCTTCAAGCGCAAGCGCGACACGCTGATGTTCAACGGCTATAACGAGGTCGCCTCCCTGTACGCGGGCATGGACCTGAAAAGGTTCTTCTGATGGCGGCGGCGGGTCCTTCGGCGAAACAGATCACCGCAATCAAGGCGGCGCTGTTCGTGCTGGCGCTGCTGCCTTTCCTGTGGAGCGGCTGGCAGGTGGTGGCCGGCGTGCCGGTCGATCCGCTGGCCTACATCACGCACCAGAGCGGCGACTGGGCCTTGTACACCCTGTGCATCACGCTGGCGGTGACGCCGCTGCGCCGGCTCACGGGCTGGAACTGGGTGGTCAAATTGCGGCGCATGATCGGGCTGTTCGCCTTCTTTTATGCGCTGCTGCACTTCATCGCTTTCTTCTGGTTCGACCACTTCTTCGACGTCGCGTCGATGCTGCGCGACGTGGCCAAGCGACCTTTCATCCTGGTCGGCTTCATTGCCTTCGTGCTGCTGATTCCCTTGGCGGCAACCAGCACCAACGCCATGATCCGGCGCCTGGGCGGCAAGCGCTGGCAGTGGCTGCACCGGCTGATCTACGTGGTCGCGCCGCTCGCCGTGCTGCACTTCTGGTGGATGAAGGCGGCCAAGAACAACCTGGCGCAGCCGATGCTGTTTGCGGCGATCGTGGCGGTGTTGCTGGCGCTGCGCGTGTACTGGAGCCGGGTCAAGGCGCGGGCGGCGGTAAGGGCTTGAGGGTTTGCAGACAGTAGTGGGGCTGTTGCCTGTGCCGGTCGTGGTGTGCAGGATCCGCGTGGGCACGGAGTGCCCACCGTACGGGAAACGCTACGTATCCGGGTTTCGTATGACCTCGCTGTTAGCGGTGACCGTAGGGTGGGCACCCCGTGCCCACGCGGACGCAACGAACCGATAACATATCAGGCAACAGCCCCACGAACGCCGAATGAAAAAGGGCGCTACCCACATGCATGGGGAGCGCCCTTTTTTGACACCACGATATTACGTCATTACTTCAGCATCGACTCCAGCGCATACAGCTCGGCCGGCTCTTCGCGGCGGCGCACCAGGTGCATCTGTTCGCCATCGACGATCACCTCGGCGGCACGGCCGCGGGTGTTGTAGTTCGAGGCCATGGTCATGCCGTAGGCGCCGGCGCTCATCATCGCCAGCAGATCGCCCGGCTGTACGGCCAATGCCCGTTCACGCGCGAGCCAGTCGCCCGATTCGCACACCGGGCCGACCACGTCGTACAGTTCCGGCACGTCGCCGGTGCGCGGCGCGACCGCCTTCATGTCCATCCAGGCGCCGTACAGGGTCGGGCGCATCATGTCGTTCATGGCGGCGTCGATGATGCAGAAATTCTTTTCCACGCCCGGCTTGAGGAATTCCACGCGCGTCAGCAGCACGCCGGTGCTGGCGACGATCGAGCGGCCCGGCTCGAAGATGACCTTCACGGCGCGGCCATCGTGGCGCGCGGCGCGCCAGGCGTCGATGCGGGCGAACAGGCGGCCCAGGTAGTCGGCTACCGGCACCGGCGGCGCATCGCCGGCCGCGCCGTAGTCGACGCCAATGCCGCCGCCGATGTCCAGGTGGTGGATGTGGATGCCTTCGGTATCCAGGGTGTCGATCAGTTCGATCAGCTTATCGAGCGCCTCGAGCAGCGGGGCGTCGTCGAGCAGCTGCGAGCCGATGTGGCAGTCGATGCCGACCACGTCCAGGTGCGGGAGGCCGGCGGCGGTACGGTAGGTTTCGAGGGCATCGTCAAAGGCGACGCCGAACTTGTTGGCCTTCAGGCCGGTCGCAATGTAGGGGTGGGTCTTGGCGTCGACGTTCGGGTTCACGCGCAGCGACACCGGCGCGCGCTTGCCCATGCTGCCGGCCACCTCGTTCAGGCGGTGCAGTTCGGGAATCGACTCGACGTTGAAGCAGAGGATGCCGTGTTCCAGGGCCAGGCGCATCTCGGCTTCGGTCTTGCCTACGCCCGAGAAGATCACCTTGCCCGGATCGCCGCCGGCGGCGATCACGCGCAGCAGTTCGCCGCCCGAGACGATGTCGAAGCCCGCGCCCGCGCGGGCCAGCAGGTCGAGGATGGCCAGGTTGGAATTGGCCTTCATCGCATAGCACACCAGGGCGTCGCGGCCCTGGCAGGCGTCGGCGTAGGCGGCGAAGTTTTCCAGCAGGGCCGACTTCGAGTAGACATAGGTCGGGGTGCCGAATTCCTCGGCGACGCGGGACAGGGCGGTGCGTTCGGCGTGCAGGACGCCGTCTTGGTACGAAAAGTGCGACATGAATCTGGGTGCGGGATCTTATTGTTGAGGAGGGACGTTGGTCGGCGATGGCTGCGCCGTGCCTGCGCCTGGCGACGGGGCTGTCGTCTGCACCGGAGCCGAGGCTGGAGCAGGCGTGGCGAGCGGCGTGGCGCCCAGCGCCGCGTTGGCCGGTGTCGGCCTGGCTGGCGGCGTCGGCATGTAGAGCGGGCCGGTCTGGCCGCAGCCGGTCAGTGCGGAAGCAATGAGGACGAAGAGCGCAATGGGTGACTTCACGATTAGAATCACGGTTTGATCAAGACCTTGGAGTGTAGCATGACCGAAACCGAATTTTTGGACCTGGCCGAATCGACGCTGGACCGTATCGAAACCTGCTTCGACGAGCTGAACGACCAGGACGTGGTCGACGTCGAATGCAAGCGCAGCGGGAATGTGCTGGAGATCGAATTCATCGCCAACGGGTCGAAGATCATCGTCAACAGCCAGGCGCCGTTGAAGGAGATGTGGGTGGCGGCGCGGGCCGGCGGCTACCACTACAAGCGGGTGGGGGACGAGTGGCGCAATACCCGGGATGACAGCGAGCTGTTCACGGCGCTGTCGGACCTGGCGACGCAGCAGGGTGGGGCGCCGGTGAAGTTGGGGTAATCGGCGCTACTTGCCCGAGGTGTGAACCGCCGCGGCTTGCCGGGGTGCGTAGGGTGGACGGGTCTCCCGTCCACGCGTTCAACGAACGTTGCCAATCCCAGGCATCGCGATTGATCCATTGCGTTTGGATCAGAACAGCTCGTTCCTCACCGCGTCCTGCGCCTTCTGCTGCGCCGGCGGTGGCGGGGCGCCGACGTCGAGCGACTGCACGCCTGTGCCCGGCGGGTTCTCTGCATAGTAGTAATCGCCGTCCGCCATGATCAGCCCAGGCGGCACTTCGCGCTCTTCCATCGGCACGCCCTTCAGCGCGGTCTGCATGTAGCTGATCCAGATCGGCAATGCCAGGCCGCCGCCGGTTTCCTTGTTGCCCAGGTTCTTGGGCTGGTCGTAACCCATCCAGGCAATGCCCACCAGCTTCGGCTGGTAGCCGGCGAACCAGGCGTCGATCGAGTCGTTGGTGGTGCCAGTCTTGCCGGCGATGTCGGTGCGCTTCAGCGTGGCCGAGGCCTTGGCCGCGGTGCCGTAGCGCGCCACGTCCTTCAGCATCGAGTCCATCAGGAAGGCGTTACGCGCATCGATCACGCGGTTCGCTTCCACACCCGCGCGTTCCGGCCGCGCTTCCGACAACACCTTGCCGGCGCTGTCGGTGACCTTCGAGATCAAATACGGGCTGACGCGGTAGCCGCCGTTGGCGAACACGGCGTAGGCGCCGGCCATCTGCAGCGGCGTGGTGGCGCCGGCACCCAGGGCCAAGGTCAAATAAGGAGGATTCCGTTCGGCGTCGAAGCCGAAGCGGGTCGCGTATTCCTGGCCGTAGCGTGCGCCGATGCGGTTCAGGATGCGGATCGAAATCATGTTCTTCGATTTCGTCAGGCCGCGCCGCATCGTCATCGGGCCTTCGTAGCGCGCGTCGTAGTTCTTCGGCTCCCAGGCCTGGCCGCCGGTCTGGCCGGCGTCAAACGAGATCGGCGCATCGTTCACCAGCGTCGACGGCGACAGGCCGCGTTCCAGCGACGCCGAGTAGATGAACGGCTTGAACGAGGAACCTGGCTG
Organism: Massilia sp. BAP21; assembly: GCF_057801335.1. Taxonomy (NCBI): domain Bacteria; kingdom Pseudomonadati; phylum Pseudomonadota; class Betaproteobacteria; order Burkholderiales; family Oxalobacteraceae; genus Massilia; species Massilia sp. BAP21. Next base: position 1,440,034 of record NZ_CM173596.1, on the reverse strand, counting down.
GCGCCAGGCTTGCGTGACGTGGTTGAACTTGTTGCGGTTGTAGTCGAAGCCGCCGACCAGCGCCTTGATCGCGCCATCCTCGGTGCTGGCCGCAACGAAGGCCGATTCCACTTCCGGCATCTGGGTGATCTTCCAGGTCGATGCGCCATCCTGCATCACGCGGATCAGGGCGCCGCGGCGGATGCGGCGGTTCGGCGCCGCCTTGGCGGACAGCCAGCTCGAGGCGAACGACAAGCCCTGGCCGCTGATCTTGATCTCTTCGCCGGATGCCAACACTGCCGTCACCTGCGACGGCGAGGCCTGCAGCACCACGGCGGCCACGATGTCGTCGCTGTCGGGTTTTTCGGCCAGTTCCGCCTCGATGGCTTCGTCGGCTTCGGTCTTGTTGCTCGGGATCTCGATATAGGATTCCGGGCCGCGGTAAGGGTGGCGGCGCTCGTAGTCCATCACGCCGCGGCGCACGGCCAGGTAGGCCGCATCCTGGTCGGCCTTGGTGATGGTGGTGAACACGTTCAGGCCGCGGGTATAGGTGTCTTCCTTGAACTGCTCGTACACCAGCTGGCGCGCCATCTCGGCCACGTACTCGGCGTGCACGCCGAAGGCGGTGCTGTCGGACTTGATCTTCAGTTCCTCGGCCTTGGCGGTCTCGAACTGGGCGTCGGTGATGTAGCCGAGCGAGTGCATGCGCTGCAGGATGTACTGCTGGCGGGTGCGGGCGCGGGTCGGGTTCACGACCGGGTTGTAGGCGGATGGGGCTTTCGGCAGGCCGGCCAGCATCGCCGCTTCGGCCACGCTGATGTCCTTCAGGTCCTTGCCGAAGTAGATCTGGGCCGCCGACTGGAAGCCGAAGGCGCGCTGGCCCAGGTAGATCTGGTTCATGTAGACCTCGAGGATCTGGTCCTTGGTCAGGTTCTTCTCGATCTTCCAGGCCAGCAGGGCCTCGTAGGCCTTGCGCTTCAGGGTCTGTTCACTGGAGAGGAAGAAGTTCCGCGCCACCTGCTGGGTGATGGTGGAAGCGCCCTGGCGCGAGCTGCTGGTGGCGTTGTGCAGGGTCGCGCGCAGCACGCCCATGTAGTCGACGCCGCCATGCTGGTAGAAGCGGTCGTCCTCGATCGACAGCACCGCCTTCTTCATGACGTCGGGGATGTCCTTGAAGCGCACCAGGGTGCGGCGTTCTTCGCCGAACTCGCCGATGAGGACGTTATCGGCCGTGAAGATCCGCAGCGGCATCTTCGGGCGGTAATCGGTAATGGTGTCGAGGGCCGGCAAGTTCGGGTAGGCCATGGCCAGCGCAAATACCACCAGCAGCACGCCGGTCAGGGCCAGGCCGGCGAGGCCGCCGATCACCCACAGGACCATGCGTTTGGCGCTGAACTTGTTCGGAGGAGGAGACTTGGAATCGGTTTTGGATTTCATGGCGTTCACATTGTTGATCCATCTCATTATAAAACAGGGGCTTTTCTGGCGGACGAAGTCAAGAGGACAAGCCTCTTGCGCACGATCCGATAACAGTCCGACAAAGCCTGTTTCCAAGGCTGTAACGAGTGTGGCATGCGCGCGCCGGATTGTAGTGTTCCTGTGCAGAAATATCTTGTCGGCCCGCACCCTTATTGCTACGATTTAACGTGTTGCCTCATATATGTGCAATCAATCGCCTTTTTATGAAGGCTTCTCAAGCAATTCTTTCCCCAACGCGGGCGTTCAAATATCGTTCTGCCCAGGCAGACAGCAGTGAGGGAGTACGCTCGTGATCAATCTGGGTTCGCTGTTCGGCAAGGCCATTCCGCCTTTGGCCGGCCTCGACATCAGCACGTCGGGATTGCGCCTGGTGGAGCTGGCCGACGCCGGCAAGGGCGCGCTGCGCCTCGAGCGCCATGCCTTCGAAGCCCTGCCGCGCGGCGCCGTGGTCGACGGGAATATCGAGAATTTCGACCAGGTGGCCGAGGCCGTGCGCCGCATCTGGAAAAAGAGCGGCACCCGTGCCCGCAACGTGGCGCTGGGCATGCCGCCGGCTGCCGTCATCACCAAGAAAATCATCCTGCCGGCCGGCATGGGCGAAGACCAGCTCGAAGTGCAGGTCGAGTCCGAGGCCAGCCAGTACATCCCGTTCGCGCTCGACGAAGTGAGCCTGGACTTCGACGTGGTCGGCCCGGCCGCCAATTCGCCGGACGACATGGAAGTCATGCTGGCCGCGGCGCGCCGCGAAAAGGTCGAGGACCGCGTGGCGCTGGCCGAGGCGGCCGGCCTGGTGGCCACCGTGATGGACATCGAATCCTACGCCGCGCGCGCGGCCCTGGAAAGGGCCCATGGCGGCGGCAAGGACAAGATCGTGGCGCTGTTCCAGATCGGCGCCAGCATGACGCAGGTCTCGGTGCTGCTCGACGGCGACACCGTGTATGAACGCGAACAGCCCTTCGGCGGCCACACGCTGACCCAGGAGATCGTGCGCACCTATGGCCTGAGCTATGAAGAAGCCGAGGCGCGCAAGAAGGCCGGCGACTTGCCGGAGAACTTCCGCGCCGACCTGCTCGCCCCCTTCCTGGAAAGCGCCGCGCTGGAAGTCACGCGCGCGATCCAGTTCTTCTACACCTCCACGCCCTATACCCGCATCGACCAGATCTGGCTGGCGGGCGGCAATGCGCTGCTGCCGGGCCTGGTGGAACTGATCGGCGGCCGCACCCGCATCCCGACGGCGCCGGTGGCGCCCTTCGACGGCATGCTGCTGGCCCCCGGCGTGCGCGAACAGCAACTGCGCCAGGAAGGCCCGGCCTGCCTGGTTGCCTGCGGCCTGGCCCTGCGGAGGTTCGGATGATCCGGATTAACCTGCTCCCGCACCGGGAAGCGAAACGCAAGCTCAAGCAAAAGGCCTTTGTCGCCATGCTGGTGCTCGGCGCCCTGCTCGGCGGCGCGGTGGTGCTGCTGGTGGGCGGCTGGAACGCCAGCCGCATCGCCATCCAGGAACAGCGCAACCTGGCCCTGAAGAACGAGAACGCAAAGCTCGACAAGAAGATCAAGGACATCGCCAACCTGAAGGAAGAAATCGAGGCGCTGAAGTCGCGCCAGCAGGCGGTCGAGGATTTGCAGGGCGACCGCAACCAGCCGGTCTACCTGCTCGACGAGCTGGTGCGCCAGACCCCGGACGGCGTGTTCCTCAAATCGGTGAAGCAGGACGGCCAGCGCGTGACCCTGAACGGCTACGCCCAGTCGCAGGAGCGCGTGGCCGAGATGCTGCGCAATCTGTCCGGCCAGTCGCCCTGGCTGGAACAGCCCGACCTGACCGAAGTAAAAGCCGCCACCGTCACCCAGAACAAGCTGGCGCGCAAGGCCGTCGAGTTCACGCTGGCCGTGAACATCAAGCGCCCGCGCGAAGCCGAGGAAGCCGAAGGCGGCGAGGGTGGCGAGGGAAGCGAAGGCGGCAACAAGAAAGGCCTGGCGGCAAAGGATGGAGCCACCCCATGAACATCGACCTGAAACAATGGAGCGCCGACCTGGGGGCCCAGTTCGAGGGCTTGCAGGGGCGCCCGCCCGGCCAGTGGCCGCTGGCGCCGCGCCTGCTGTGCGCGGCCGGCATGATGGCGCTGGTGATCGTGCTCGGCTACTTCGCCTACTGGCAGGGCCAGTTCGAGGCCCAGGACGCCGGCGCGGCCCAGGAAGCCAAGCTGCGCACCGCCTACCAGAAGAAGATCGCGCAGGCGGTCAACCTCGAGGCGCTGCAGGCGCAGAAAGTCCAGGTCGACCAGTCGGTCGAGCGCCTGGAGAAGCAGTTGCCGAGCAAGGCCGAGATGGCGGCGCTGCTGTCGGACATCAACCAGGCCGGCGTCGGCCGCGGCCTGGCGTTCGAGCTGTTCCGCCCGAACCAGCCGGTGGTGCGCGACTACTACGCCGAGCAGCCGATCGACATCCGCATCAGCGGCAGCTACCACGACCTGGGCGCGTTCGCCGCCGACATGGCGCACATGCCGCGCATCGTGACGCTGAATAACATGTCGCTCGAGACCAACAAGGACGGCAGCCTGACGCTGGAAGCCATCGCCAAGACCTTCCGCTACCTCGATCCCGAGGAGCTGGCCGAACAAAAGGCCGCGCGCCAGAAGGCAAAGGCCGGCGGCAAGGGTGGCAAAAGCGGTGGCAAAGGAAGCAAAAAGGCGAAAGGGGCCGCGAAATGAAGATGAGCCATGGCATGCTGGCGTTGGTGCCGGCCCTGCTGCTGGCCGGTTGCGGCGACAGCGACGTGCGCGAAGTGCGCAGCTGGATGGAGCAGGTGAAAAGCGAAACGAAGCCGAAGGTGAAACCGCTGCCGGCCTCGAAGGAATTCATTCCCTTCGCCTACGACCAGGGAGGCGCGGTGGACCCGTTCAGCCCGGCCAAGATGGCCGAGGCCGGCCTGCTGGCCCAGGCGCGCAGCGCGCTGCAGCCCGACATGAACCGGCCGCGCGAGGCGCTCGAAGCCTACCCGCTGGACACGATGACGATGGTCGGCATGATGCAGAAGGGCGGCGCCAGCTTTGCGCTGCTGCGCGTCGACAGCAGCATCTACCGCGTGCGCGCCGGCCAGCACCTGGGCCAGAACTTCGGCCTGGTGACGCGCGTGACGCCGGCGGCAGTGGAAATCAAGGAAATGGTACAGGACGCTAGCGGCGATTGGGTCGAGCGCATATCGAAGCTGGAGTTGCAGGAAAGTAAGGAGACTGGGAAATGACCCAATTTGCAATGAACAGCGGCGCGGCGCGCTTCCTGCCGGGCTGGCTGTTGCGTGCGGCGTTGCTGCTGGCGGCCGTGATGAGCGCCTTACTGGGCGTTGGCGTAGCCCACGCCCAGCAAGGCACGCCTGTCAACATCATCGAGTCGATCAGCGCCAACCAGCAGGGCCCGAACGTGGTGCTGAACATCGCCATGCGCGAGGCGCCCGCCAAGCTGCCGCTCGGCTTCGCCATCACCAACCCGGCCCGCATCGCCCTCGACTTCGGCGCCACCGCGAACGCTACCGGCAAGAGCAGCCACGACGTCAACCTGGGCGACCTGCGCAGCGTGAACGTGATCCAGGCCGGCGAACGCACGCGCCTGGTGCTGAACCTGAAGCGCACGGTGAGCTACAGCGCCGCCATCAGCGGCAAGTCGATCCTGGTGACCGTGGACGGCGCGGCTGCATCGGCATCGGCATCGGCTGCGGCCGCAGCGCCGGCCGGGGCAGCGCAGGCTGCCGTGCCGCCCGCCCGCGCCCAGCTGCGCAACCTCGACTTCCGCCGCGGCAGCAACGGCGAAGGCCGTGTCGTGGTCGACCTGCCGAACAGCCAGACCGCGGTCGACGTGCGCCAGCTCGGCAACCGGGTCCAGGTCGACTTCCTGAACACCGCGCTGCCGGAAGCGCTGCGCCGCCGCCTCGACGTCACCGATTTCGGCACGCCGGTGTCGAACGTCACCACCTCGGCCCAGGGCCAGAACGTGCGCATGGTCATCGAAGCGCAAGGCCAGTGGGAGCAGTCGGTCTACCAGAGCGAAACCCAGCTGGTGGTCGACGTGCGCGCCGTGAAGGAAGACCCGAACAAGCTGGGCGGCCCGCAGGGCTTCCGCGGCGAGAAGATCAGCTTCGACTTCCAGAACATCGAAGTGCGCGCCGCGCTGCAGGCGGTGGCCGACATCTCGGGCCTGAACATCATCGCCGCCGACACCGTGAGCGGCAGCCTGACCCTGCGCCTGAAGGAAGTGCCGTGGGACCAGGCGCTCGACGTCATCCTGCAATCGAAGGGCCTGGACATGCGCAAGAACGGCACCGTGCTGTGGATCGCGCCGAAGGAAGAACTGCTCACGAAAGAGAAGCTCGAGCTCGAGCAGCGCGCCCAGATTTCCGACCTCGAGCCGCTGCGCTCCGAGATCTTCCAGCTGAACTACCAGAAGGCCGAGTCCTTCCGCACCGTGTTCGGCCTGGATGCCGGCACCGGCGCGGCTGGCGGCAGCGACCGCAACCGCGTGCTGTCCAAGCGCGGCAGCGCCATCATCGACCCGCGCACCAACCAGCTGTTCGTGACCGACATCGCCTCGAAGATCGAGGACATCCGGATGCTGATCCAGAAGACCGACATCGCCTCGAAGCAGGTCCTGATCGAAGCGCGCCTGGTGGAAGCGAACGACGGCTTCTCGCGCAACCTGGGCGCCAAGATCGGCTTCAACGATGCGCGCAACGCCGCCGGCGGCGATGCCGGCTACGGCGTGGGCGGCAGCAACCGCCTGGCCCTGAGCGGCACCCTGGCCGGCGCCGGCGCCGTCACCGGCCAGGCCGCCGGCAGCACCTTCGACAACTCGACCCTGGTGAACCTGCCGGCGGCGGCGATCGGCGGCATCAACGCGCCGAGCCTGGCCTTCAGCCTGTTCTCCTCGTCCGACAACCGCTTCCTGAACCTGGAACTGTCGGCCCTGGAAGCGGACGGCAAGGGCAAGATCATCTCCAGCCCGCGCGTGGTCACCGAAGACAAGATGGTGGCCGTGATCGAGCAGGGTATCGAGCTGCCTTACCAGGTGGCGTCGTCGAGCGGCGCGACCTCGATCGAATTCAAGAAGGCGAACCTGCGCCTGGAAGTGATCCCGCAGATCACGCCGGACGGCAACGTGGTGCTGGAAGTGGACGTCAGCAAGGATTCGAAGGGCGAGGAAACCCGCGCCGGCTTCGCCATCAACACCCAGCACGTGAAGACCAAGGTGATGGTCGAGAACGGCGGCACGGTGGTACTGGGCGGGATCTACCAGCAGACCGAGCGCAGCAACGAGAGCAAGGTGCCGCTGCTGGGCGACGTGCCGGTGCTGGGCTACCTGTTCAAGACCAAGGGCCGCGAAAGCGCGAAGACCGAACTGCTGGTCTTCATCACCCCGAAGATCGTGGCCGAGCGCGCGGCGGCAACGCGCTGAAACAAGCTGGAACCGTTTGATTTTCGCGCAGCGACGCCCTCAGAACGCGTCGCTGCGCTGTTTCAAGGGCCGGGCCGTATGCCGGCTGCATGAGTGACCGACAACCAACAATCGAGAAAAACTGGAACGACGATGCAGCACTCCTTCAAATCCTCTTCCTCCGCCTCGCCCCTGCGCCTGGCGGCCCTGACCCTGATCGCGGCGGCGGCCCTGAGCGCCTGCGGCGGCGGCGGCGGCAATCCCGGCTCGGTGTCGGCACCCGGCAACGCCAGCGGCGGCACCTCGCCGACCACGCCGACCACGCCAGTTGTGCCAGCGGCGCCGACCGTCACCCTGGCCATGGCCAGCACCGGCGGCCAGGCCAGCAATTCGCTGAGCGGCGCCACGCCACTGACCGTGCAGGCCACGGTCAAGGACGCCAGCGGCAACCCGGTCAAGGAAGCGATGGTCACCTTTGCCACCGACGCCAGCCTGGCCATCTTCTCGCCGTCGGCCGGCACCGCGCTGACCGACGACCAGGGTGTGGCCCGCATCAGCCTGCGCGCGGCCAGCCTGGCCGCGGGCGGCGCCGGCAAGCTCACCGCCACCGCCAGCGTGAACGGCGCCACCATCGTCGGCGAACGCAACTTCCAGGTCGGCGCGACCACGCTCAGCTTCGGCACCGTTACCACCGGCGCGCCCCAGATCCAGGCCTACAACTCGACCGACATCACGGTGCCGGTGCTGGCCGGCGGCGCGCCTTATCCGAACCAGGTCAACGTCAACTTCACCTCGGCCTGCGTCATCGCCGGCAAGGCGACCCTGGCCGCCACCGTCGCCACCAACAACGGCGTGGCCAAGACGGTCTACCGCGACAAGGGCTGCGCCAACGACGACGTCATCACCGTTACCGCCGACGGCGTGTCGGTGCCGGCCACCGTGCCGCTGAAGATCGCGCCGCCGCCTGCGGCATCGGTGCAGTTCGTCTCGGCCGACCCGATCGAAAAGTCGATCGTGATCCGGGGCCAGGGCGGTATCAACCGCACCGAGACGGCCACCCTGAAATTCCGCGTCTTCGATATCTTCGGCAGCCCACTGCCGCGCCGCGAAGTGACGTTCCGCGTGTCGGACCCGGCGTCGGTCACCCTGAACAAGTCCACCGACACCACCGACGAGAACGGCGAAGTCATCACCACGGTCAATTCGGGCTCGGTCGCGACCTCGTTCCGCGTCTTTGCGACGCTGCCGAACACCGCCAGCGCCACCCGTCCCGACGATATCTCGACCACCTCGGACTCGATCGTCGTCACCACCGGCCTGCCGGTGCAGCGCGCCTTCTCGCTCACCGCCGAGAACTACAACCTCGAGGGCCTGAACAAGGACAGCAGCCCGACCAATCCGGCCACCCGCGTGCAGGTGATGATCGCCGACAGCTTCGGCAACCCGGTCCCGGACGGCACCCCGGTCGTGTTCCAGACCAACATGGGCTCGATCGGCTCGTCCGACAAGGGCGGCTGCAGCACCGTCAACGGCGGCTGCTCGGTCGACTTCCGTACCCAGGACCCGCGCAGCCACGAGAAGAACCAGCCCGCGACGCCTTGCAATACCGGCAGCAATCCGCTGGTCAGCGACGACAGCGCCCGCGCCGGCCTGGCGACGGTCTGCGCCAGCAGCAGCGACGGCACCAACACGATCTTCAGCAAGATCGGCCTGTTCTTCGGCGGCAGCAGCGCATCCAGGGTGTACATGGACGGCAACCCGCTGGGCAGCGGCGTGACCGACCTGGGCACCGTGCGCGCGGCCGATTCGAAGGTCTTCGTGCTGCAGCTGAACGACATCAACCTGAACCCGATGCCGGTCGGCACCCGGGTCGAGGTGACCAACGCAGTGAACGCAAGCGCCGCCGCCGTGGTGCCGGCCACCGTGCCGAACATCTATCCGCACAACGACAGCGCCGACGATATCACCGGCAACAACGTGTCGGGTCGCCAGGGAACCAGCCATACCTTCTCGATCTCGAACCCGAACGCGGCAAGCTGCACGGCCCCGGTAACGGCGACCTTCAACGTCACCGTGACCACGCCAGGTAACGTTGTCACCACGATTCCGTTTAAACTGACGTTCAGCTGCCCATAAGCGGGTAACCGCAGCGGGTGACCGTAACAACAAACGGCCAGGCTTGAACTGGCCGTTTGTCTTTTTAGGCGAGCTCAATATCGTGCCCGAGGCGTACAGTAACAACATCTTCCTGGTCGGCCTGATGGGTTCCGGCAAGACCACCATCGGCCGTCTCATCGCCCGCCGGCTGGGCAAGCGCTTCGTCGATTCCGACCATGCGATCGAGGCGCGCACCGGCGCCTCGATCCCGTGGATCTTCGAGATCGAGGGCGAGGGTAGCTTCCGCCGGCGCGAGGCCGAGATGATCCGCGAGCTCACCGCCCAGGACGGCATCGTGCTGGCCACCGGCGGCGGCGCCATCCTCGACCCCGCCAGCCGCGCGCTGCTGGCCGAGCGCGGCACCGTGATCTACCTGCGCGCCAGCATCGGCAGCATCCTCCAGCGCACCTCCCACGACAAGAACCGTCCGCTGCTGCAGACGGCCGACCCGCGCCGCAAGCTCGAGCAGTTGCTGGTCCAGCGCGAGCCGCTGTACCGCGAGATCGCGCACCTCGTCATCGATACCGGCCGTCCTAACGTACAATCGATGGTCCAGACTATCCTAGAACAGCTGGACGCGCTCGAAGCCGGGCGCGCCCGGCGCGCGAAGGCGGCATCGATGACCCAGGCAATTCAGAACGCAGCACAGCTCACCCTCAACGTCGAACTCGGCGAACGCAGCTATCCCATCTCGATCGGCCCCGGCCTGCTGGCCGATCCGGCGGCGCTCGTGCGCCACGTCGGCGGCACGAAGGCGGCCATCGTCACCAACACCACCGTGGCCCCGCTCTACCTCGAGCAGGTGGCGGCGCCGCTGGGTGCGGCCGGCAAGGAGGTGGTGGAAATCGTCCTGCCCGACGGCGAGGAGCACAAGCACTGGGGCTCGCTGATGGCCGTCTTCGACGCCCTGCTGGCCAACAAGTGCGACCGCAAGACCACCCTGGTGGCGCTGGGCGGCGGCGTGATCGGCGACCTGACCGGCTTTGCGGCGGCCAGCTACATGCGCGGCGTGCCATTCGTGCAGATCCCGACCACGCTGCTGGCCCAGGTCGATTCCTCGGTGGGCGGCAAGACAGGCATCAACCACCCGCTCGGCAAGAACATGATCGGCGCCTTCTACCAGCCGCGCGCCGTGCTGGCCGACACCGCCACCCTGGACACGCTGCCGCCGCGCGAGCTGTCGGCCGGCCTGGCCGAAGTGATCAAGCACGGCGCCATCCTCGATGGCGAATTCTTCGACTGGATCGAAGCGAACATCGCACGCCTGGTGGCGCGCGAGCCGGACGCGCTGGCGCATGCCATCGCCCGCTCCTGCGAGATCAAGGCCGACGTTGTACGCAAGGACGAACGCGAAGGCGGCCTGCGCGCGGTGCTGAACTTCGGCCACACCTTCGGCCATGCGATCGAGGCCGGCCTGGGCTATGGCGAATGGCTGCACGGCGAAGCGGTCGGCTGCGGCATGGTGATGGCGGCCGATCTGTCGCAGCGCCTGGGCCTGATCGACGGCGCCAGCGTGGACCGCCTGCGCAAGCTGGTGGCGGCGGCCGGCCTGCCGGTCGTGGCGCCGGACCTGGGCGCGGCGCGCTGGATCGAGCTGATGGAAGTCGACAAGAAGAACGAGGGCGGGGCGATCAAGTTCATCCTGCTCAAGCCCCTGGGCAGCCCGAGCATCGCGAGTGTGCCGCAGGACGTGCTGCAGGCCACGCTGGCGGCCTGCATCGTGCAGGACAAGCAAAGTTGAGGAGGCGCGCATGATCGACTTCGACTGCAACCTGGCCCCTTACGCCGCGCACTCCTCGCAGTCGCGCGGGCGCAAGTTCGACGAGCCGGCGCCCGGTTCGCGCAGCGAGTTCCAGCGCGACCGCGACCGCATCATCCACTCCACCGCCTTCCGGCGCCTGGAGTACAAGACCCAGGTCTTCCTGAACCACGAGGGCGACTTGTTCCGCACGCGCCTGACGCACTCGATCGAGGTGGCGCAGATCGGCCGCACCCTGGCGCGCAGCCTGCGCCTGAACGAAGACCTGGTCGAAGCCACGGCCCTGGCGCACGACCTCGGCCACACGCCGTTCGGCCACGTGGGCCAGGACGTGCTGAACGAATGCATGAAGGACTACGGCGGCTTCGAGCACAACCTGCAGAGCCTGCGCGTGGTCGACCACCTGGAAGAACACTACGGAGCCTTCGACGGCCTGAACCTGACGTTCGAAACGCGCGAAGGCATCCTGAAGCACTGCTCGCTGAACAATGCGCGCCAGCTGGGCGAACTCGGCCAGCGCTTTATCGACAAGACCCAGCCCAGCCTGGAAGCGCAGCTGACCAACCTGGCCGACGAAATCGCCTACAACAACCACGACATCGACGATGGCCTGCGTTCCGGGCTGTTGACGATGGCGCAGATGGAAGAAGTGGAGCTGTTCGCGCGCAACCGTCACGCGGTGGAGGCGCAGTACCCGGGCCTGCCGGGACGGCGCGCGCTGTACGAGACGATCCGCCTGATGATCACGGCGATGACGGCCGACCTGGTCGAGACCTCGGCGGCGCGCCTGCTGGAAGCGGCGCCGCGCGACATCGAGGACGTGCGCAAGGGGCCGCCGCTGATCCGCTTCTCGGACCGGATGCGTCTTGAAACCACGGCGCTCAAGCGCTTCCTGTACGCGAACCTGTACCGGCACTTCCAGGTGAACCGCATGCGCGTGAAGGCGAGCCGCATCGTGCGCGAATTGTTCGATGCCTTCATGACGGACCCGGTGCTGCTGCCGCCGGATTACCAGGTGGCCGCGGGCGATGTTCACAAGCAGGCGCGCAAGATTGCAGACTACATCGCCGGGATGACGGACCGGTACGCGATCCGCGAGCATCGCAGGATTTTTTCGCTCGATACGCTGTAGCTGCGATCTCGGCGACCAAGTCATCGGGTGGTTGTCAGGCGGTGACTTTTCGCTAGCAAAAACCGGTTTGGCAAGGAGTGGGTGGGCAGAGCTGCGGGTGATGCCAAGGCTATAGGCGGCGCCAGGGTTGGCAGGCGAGCGGGCAATTGTTCTGAGCTAAGACACGACGCGGGAGAGTAGAGGAAACCCGCCATCGCCCTCTGCAAGGGGAGGGGAGGGCTCTTTTCTAGGCCCTCTGTAAACCTGTCCCGTTTGACCTGTGCATCCTGTCGTTTCTTGTCTGGTTTTGTCTTGAAAAAAATCGAGACAAAATACGGCAGAAAACGACAGCTTTGGCATCCGGAACGAGACAGCTTTACAGAGGGCGCTTCCAGAGCCCTACCAGCCTGTCCTCGACATGGCATCGCCGCGATTTCCGGCGAACTGAACCAATTCAAAAAGCGCGAGTCCAACAGATATCATTCGATACCTGCGGAGCGCCGATGGGACAGTTATATGTGAATGGGCCGTTGCTCACTCCTCGCTTGCTGCAAGACCTCGTGAACAGCCTCGCCCGCACCAAGAGCACGCTGTCGCCCATCGAAGCCATCGAGATGGCGGTACGTGCCTGGATCGCGACGACTGAAGACGTTTTTCTGTCGGGTCAGAATTCCCACGACGATCTCGGCCACGCATCGCGCCAGCGCGCCCACATTTGCGCCCAGCCCCGGCCCGGCGGCTACCAGTGGAAATCGCTGTTCCTGCCGCACGGCACCGAATTGCGTATGAGCACGGAGGCAGGCTCCTTCTACGCCCAGGTCGACGGCGACGTCATCCTCCACAAGGGCAAGTCCGTGTCGCCGCGCCAGTTCACCATGGCTGCAGCAGGCAACGGCCGCAATGCCTGGCGCGACGTCGCGGTCCGGCGTCCCGGCGACGACCGCTGGCGCATCGCCTCACAACTGCGGCGCGAATGCGGCATTGAAGACCCGCGGAAGGAAAACGTATCGCCCATGATCGCGATGCGCGAAGTCGCCGCCGCCATGGAAGCCACCCTGAAAACCGCGCAAGGAATCATCGCCGAAGCAAAAGGATTCGCCGAACCCAAGTTCGACCGCCGCCACACCCCCGCACGCCGCAACGAAGACATCATCGAAAAACTCTCGCAGCTCGACTGAATTTGTAGGGTGGGCCGGGCCGCGCAGGCACCTGTGCCCACGCGGCATGGTCCTAATCTCTTCCGTGTAGCTTCCCGGAGGACTTCCAGCGAAAGCCTCGCCACCAAGCAGATTGGACCAGCCGCCAATCCCGTTAAAACAAACTCGGCCGCCCCAACTCCAGCAACAGCTTCTTCACCGGCGCCGGCAACGCCGCCTCCTCGATCGCCGACAGCTTCCACCACACGCACCCCGCCGGCGCCACAGGCCGCACAAGCGGCGTCACCTTGTGCGGAAAGACATGCAGCTTGTAGTGCGTGAACACATGCACCAGCGGCAGCAGCGCCTGTACCTCGTCGAGCTCCCCAAATCGCGCCAGCGCACCCGCCATCACCGACGAAGCAGGCGCAAGAGACGCCGGCATCGCATCCCCCAGCGCCACATGCCCCTCGACCTCGGGCAGCGACAACAGCCCGCCCCAGATCCCGCTGCCCGGTCGCTGCTCGAGCAGCACCTCGCCATCGAACACGACCACCAGCAGGTCCGCCCGCTTTTCCGGCGACGCCTTTTTCGGCTTGCGCACCGGCAGCTCCGCCGTGCGCCCGGTCGCATACGCCACGCAGCGCGCCTGCAGCGGGCAGCGCCCACAGTCGGGCTTCGAGCGCGTGCACAGCGTCGCACCGAGGTCCATCAGCCCCTGCGTATAAGACTCGATCCCATCGAGCGGCAGCAGCGCATCCGCACGCCGCCACAAGGCTTCCTCGACCCGCTTCTCGCCCGGATACTGCTCGACTCCGAACACGCGCGCGAACACGCGCTTCACGTTCCCGTCCAGGATCGCCGCGCGCGTGCCGTTCGAGAACGCCGTGATCGCGGCAGCGGTGGAGCGCCCGATCCCCGGCAAGTCCGCCAGCAACAAGGGATCGCTTGGAAACACGCCGCCGTATTCAGCCACCACACGCCGTGCACAGGCGTGAAGGTTGCGTGCGCGGGTGTAGTAACCGAGGCCGCTCCAGTAGGTCATCACGTCCTCGACCGGCGCCGCGGCCAGGTCCTGCACGTTCGGAAAGCGCTCCAGGAAGCGCGCGTAATAGCCGAGTACCGCGGCCACCTGGGTCTGCTGCAGCATGATCTCCGACAGCCACACTCGGTAGGCGTCGCGCGTGTTTTGCCAGGGCAGGGTATGGCGCCCGTGCGCGCGCTGCCAGGTGATCACCGCTTCCGAAAACGTCGGGTCGGCCAGCGCATCGAACTGGGCGAATTCCTTCACACGCATCACGCCGCCTCCAGCATGGCCGGCTCGTCGAGCGCCGTGCATACGGCCGCGCCCAGGTCTTGCACCTGGCGGCGCTGGCGTTCCAGCTCGCCCTGGCGCGCCTCGAACGCGGCGATCTTCTGCTCCAGGCTGTCGGTGGCGTCGTGGATGCGCTGGATCGAGGCCAGGCGGTGGCGCAATTGCTCCTTGTGCTGGCGGATCTGGGTTTCGAGCGGCGCCATGATCACCTTCAGCCAGGCCTCCACGTCTGCATTCGCGGCGCGGAACACGCGCCGCACGCGCGAGGCGATGGAGTCGAAGAAGCGCTCCATCAGCGTTGCGCGGCTGGTCATGAAGAGGGTCGCGGTGCCGAACTGCTTCAGGTAGAGCGTTTCGATGGCGTCGATCTCTTCTCGGTAGCGCGCCAGGGTGAGCGAGGGCGGCGGCGACAGCGTCAGGCCGTGTTCGGCCGCGAAGCTGCGCACCATGGCTTCGGTGGTGGCGGCGATCTCGCCGACCTTGGCTTCCGAGGCATCGAGCGCCGCGCGCGCTTCGTCGAAGAAGGCGCGCACCGGGGCGCGCATGCCGGTGGCGAAGCGCGAGGCCTGCAGCGCCAGGCGCACGCTTTCGCCCTGGCGCGCCACGCCGTCCGCGCCAAGCAGGGTGTAGAGCTGGGTCGAGAGCGCGGCAAAGCGGGTGCGTGCTTCCTGCAGGCGCAAGAGGCCGGCGTCGAAGTCCTTCCGCTCGGCCTCGATGCGGCGCATCATCAGCGCCAGCACGGCCTGGTTCTTGCCGCGCAGGCTTTTCAGTTCCTGCAGCTGCTCGACCAGGTCGCGCGTGCGTGCGCCGAGGGCCGCGCCGAGGGCGCCTTCGAGCGTGGCCAGGTCGTCGCGCAGCTGGCGCGCCAGGATGGTCTTCTTTTGCGGGATCAGGCTGTGCAGCAGGGCCGCTTCCAGCGCGCCGACGCGACTGCGCTCGAACAAATCCATGTCGCCGTGGATGCGCCCGACCAGCGCCTGCTGGGCCGATACCGGGAACACCTGGTCGATCTCCAGCCCGAGCTGCTGGGCCACGCCGCGCTGCTGGCGCGCGATCTCGGCTTCGTTGCCGGCGTCGTCCTTGAGCGGGTCCCACATGGCGTCGATCTTGTTCAGGACCACCAGGCGCCCCGGGCCGGCGCCGATGTGGGTGCGCCAGACATCGATGTCGCTGCGCGTGACGCCGGTTTCGGCGGCCAGCACGAACAGCACCGTGTGCGCGTTCGGGATCAGGTTCAGGGTCAGTTCGGGCTCGGTGCCGATCGCGTTCAGGCCCGGCGTGTCGAGGATCACCAGGCCTTGCTTCAGGAGCGGGTGCGGCAGGTTGATGATGGCGTGGCGCCACTGCGGGATCTCGACCGTGCCGTCCGGCCCCAGGGCGTCGGCGTGGTCCGGGTCGAGCGGGTCGTACAGGCCGTAGCCCTGGGCTTGCTCGCCTGGCACGCGGCGCGTCAGGCTCACCTGGCGGAAGGCGGCGCTCATGCTGTCGGGCGCGTCGAGATCGAGCGGGATCACGGTCCAGGCCGACGGGTCCTCGCGGTAATCGGCGGTCGACAGCTTGCTGGCGCGGGTGGCGATCGGCAGCAGGCGGATGCAGGGCGGCAGGGCGGCGTCGTACAGCAGCTCGGTCGGGCACATGGTGGTGCGGCCGGCGGCCGAAGGCAGGATGCGCTTGCCGTAGTCGGCAAAGAAGATCGCGTTGATCAGTTCGGATTTGCCACGCGAGAATTCGGCAACAAAGGCTACCGACAGGCGGTCGTCGCGCACCCGCGCCTGGGCCTGGCCGACGCGCGCCAGCGTCGCCGCATCGCCCAGTTCCAGCGCTTGCAGCGCGGCCCGGTAAGCGTCCAGCGCACGCGCAATGGCGGCGCGCCAGGCGCCGTATTCTTGTATTTGTTGCATCTCTCTCACCCGCTCTTCAGGAATTAGCGCTGGCAGGTGGCGCAATAAAAGGTGGAGCGCTGGCCCTGCTTGATTTGTCGGATCGGGGCGCCACAATTTCTGCACGGCACTCCTGCTCGATCATAGACGAAATATGTCTGCTGGAAATATCCTGACTGCCCATTTACTGCAATAAAGTCACGCAGCGTGCTGCCGCCCTGCACGATGGCGGCGGCCAGGATCTCGCGGATCGCCACGGCCAGTTTTTCGTAGCGCGCGCGGCTGATGCGCGCGGCCGGCGTCTTCGGGTTGATGCCGGCGCGGAACAGGCTTTCGCAGGCGTAGATATTGCCCACGCCAACCACGATGTCGCCGGCCAGCAGCACCTGCTTGATCGGCGCGCTGCGCTTGCGCGTGGCGCGGTACAGCAGCTCGGCGGAAAATTGGTCTTCCAGCGGCTCCACGCCCAGGCCGCGCAGCAGGATGTGCTGCTCCAGCTCGCCGTCGTCATTCGCATGCCAGAGCACGGCGCCGAAGCGGCGCGGGTCGTGCAGGCGCAGCACCTGCCTCTGGCTGCCATCGGACACCACCAGGTCGAAGTGATCGTGTTTCTTCAGTTCGATACCGGGCGGCAGCACGCGCAAGTGGCCCGACATGCCCAGGTGGACGATCAGCGTGCCGCCCGCAAAGCCCAGCAGCAGATACTTGCCGCGCCGCTTGACGTGCTCGATGCGCTGCCCGACCAGGGTCGCGGCAATGTGGGCAGGGAAGGGCCAGCGCAGGCCCTCGCGGCGGAACACGACTTCCTCGACCACGCGGCCTTCCAGGTGAGGCGCGACACCGCGCCGGGTGACTTCTACTTCCGGGAGTTCAGGCATGAAAATCTGACAAATACTTGTAAATTCGTGTTGCGGGCGCGCACGCGTTGCGGGGCTTGGGCGTAGAATCGGGACATCCTTCCCGATATGGACATGCTTTGAAAAACGCTTTCGTCATTGTAACTCTCTCCGGTGTGCTGGCGGCATGCGCTGTGGCGCCACAGCCGCAGTCTGGCGCGCCGCTTGCGGCACAGCCGGCGACGCCGGCCGAGGCGAATGCACAGGGCGCGCCGGCTGCAGATGCTGAAACCGAGCAGCAGGCCGCCGAGGCCGCCGCGGAGGCCGAGAAAGCGGCGCAACTGGCGCGTTTGCCCAAGGTCGAGCTCACCAGCACCCTGCTGAACCAGCTGCTGCGTGCCGAGTTCGCCTTCCGCAATGGCGACTGGCAAGGTCCTTACATCACCATGCTGGCCCTGGCCCAGCAGACGCGCGACCCGCGCCTGGCGCGCCGCGCCGCCGAAATGGCCCTGGCCGCGCGCCAGCCCGACGATACCCTGGCAGCCGTGCGCGAATGGCGCAAGCTTGATCCGGAGTCGGACGAAGCGACGCAATACTATCTGGGGATGGTGATCCTGTCCGACAATATCTCCGACGCAGAAGAAATCTTCCGCAAGCGCCTGGCCGGCTCGCCGCCCGCGGTGCGCGGCGTGGTGCTGTACCAGGTGCAGCAACTGCTGTCACGCGCCAAGGACAAGGAAGCGGCGAACGCCATGCTCGTGCGCTTGGTCGCGCCTTACCGCGACACGGTCGAGGGCCATGTGGTGCTGGCCCAGGCGGCGCTGGCACGTGGCGCCCGGGAAGAGGGTGTACGCGAGGCGCAGGCCGCCCTGGCCCTGAAGCCCGATTCCGAAATCGCCATGCTGACCCTGGCGCAATCGAGCGAGAACGAGGCCCAGGCCACGGCACGCCTGGAACAGTTCCTGGCCGCCAATCCGAAGGCGCGCGAAGTGCGCGCGGCGCATGCCCGCATCCTGGTCAACAACAAGCAGTACGAGGAAGCGCGGCGCCAGTTCCTGCTGCTCGACAGCCAGCAGCCGGACAATGTCACCACGTTGTATGCGCTGGGCGTGCTGTCGACCCAGCTGAATGACCCGCCGGCTGCCGAGCGCTATTTCTCGCGCTTCGTGGAAGTGCTGGGCCGCAATCCCGACGACGAGCGCGACCCCTCGAAAGCCTTGCTGATCCTGTCGCAGCTGGCCGAGGAGCGGGGAGACCTGCAGGCCGCCGTCGGCTGGCTCGATAAACTGCCCGAAGGCGACGAAAAGACCGTGTTCGGCGTCCAGCTGCGCCGCGCCCAGCTGCTCGGAAAAAGCGGCGACGTGCCGGCCGCGCGCCGCCTGCTCGCGTCGCTGAAACCCGGCGAGCCCGTGGCCCAGGCCCAGGTGCTGGCGGCCGAAGCCCAGGTGCTGCGCGACGCTGGCCAGGCCGAACAGGCCTATACGCTGATGGGGGCCGCCACCAAGCGCTTCCCGGGCAACCCCGACCTGCTCTACGACTACGCGCTGCTGGCCGAAAAAACCGGCCGCGTCGACGACATGGAAGCCGCCCTGCGCGAAGTCATGCGCCTGGCCCCGGACAACCACCATGCCTACAATGCCCTCGGCTACTCGCTGGCCGAACGCAACATCCGCCTGGAAGAAGCGCGTGCGCTGATCGAAAAGGCGATGGCCATGGCGCCGGAAGACCCCTTCATCATGGACAGCATGGGCTGGGTGGAATACCGCCTCGGCAACCTCGATGCCGCCGAGGGTCACCTGCGGCGCGCCTACAGCCTGCGCCGCGATCCGGAAATCGCGGTCCACCTCGGCGAAGTGCTGTGGCAGCAGGGCAAGCGCGCCGATGCCCAGAAGCTGTGGCTGGAAGCGCGCGCCAAGGACCCGCAGAACGACACCCTGCGCAGCACGCTGGCGCGCCTGCGCCTGTCCCTGTGAAATAATTCAATACCATTAACGACCGGCGGCGGACCTGTTCCGCCGTTTGTTTTTCAACTTCTATTCCGACCGATGCCAATCACCCGACGCTTATCTCTGCTTGTCATTGCCGCTGTGCTTGCCGGCTGCGCCAGCGCGCCCGTGTCCCAGTCCACCGTGGGCGCCTACCGCGAGACCATCGAACTGGGCGGCCGCCTGTCGGTGAACTACCTGAAGGAAGGCCAACCGGATTCGCTGACCGGCAACTTCACCTGGTCGCAACAGCCGGGCCGCATCGACGTCACGCTGTCGTCCTCGTTCAGCCAGCTCGCCGCCATCAGCGTCACGCCGCAGCAGGCCACGCTGACCCAGGCCGGGCGCGAACCGCTGGTAGCGCAGGACATCGACACGCTCACCGCCCAGGCGCTCGGCTGGCAGTTGCCGGTGGCCGGCCTGCGCGACTGGCTGCAGGGCTACGCCGTCGGCGCCGACGGCAAGCGCTTCGCCGCTTCGCCGGCCAACAACAGCGTCTACACGCGCGACGGCTGGCGCCTGCGCTTCGCATCCTGGCAGGACGAAACGGCAGCGCACCCGCTGCCCAAGCGCATCGACGCCGCCCGCACCACCGCTTCCGGCGAGCTGGAAATCCGCATCATCATCGTTCCGTCCAATTCATGAAATCGCTGCACGATTGCCCGGCGCCTGCCAAGCTGAACCTGTTCCTGCACGTCGTCGGCCGCCGCGCCGATGGCTACCACTTGCTGCAAAGCATCTTTCAACTGATCGACCGCGGCGACACCCTGCACTTCGATGTGCGCGACGATGGTTTGATTCGCCGCGTCAACGACGTACCGGGTGTGCCGGAAGAATCCGACCTGGTGGTGCGCGCGCTGCGCCGCCTGGCCGATGCCTTCGAACAGCGTCACGGCCGTGCCGTGCGCGGCATCGACGTGCGCCTGGATAAAATCCTGCCCATGGGCGGCGGCCTCGGCGGCGGCTCGTCGGATGCGGCCACCGCGCTAATGGCGGCCAACCATCTGTGGCAGGGCGGTTTCAGCGACGAGGAACTGATGGAGATCGGCTTGCCGCTGGGCGCCGACATTCCCTTTTTCCTCTTTGGCGAGACCGCGTTCGTGGAAGGAATCGGGGAGGCGATGCAGCCCGTACAGGGGCCGGATTGCTGGTATGTGGTGATCGAGCCGGGCGTCTCCGTACCGACCCCAGCAATTTTTACCGCACACGATTTGACAAGAGACAGCAAACCCGTCAGAATAGCGGACTTTCCTGAGGCGCAAAACATCAGCGGCTTCGGAAGAAATGATTTGCAAGGAGTTGCTGTCAGGTTGTTTCCAGCAGTAGGGGAGGCGATTGAATGGTTGAGCCAATATGGCGCGGCCAGGATGACGGGTTCCGGGGCCTGCGTGTTTGTTGCGCTGCCTGGCGAAGCTGAAGCGAACCATGTGCTGGGCCAGGTGCCAGGCAAGTGGACAGCGTGGAAAGCGAGATCGCTGGCACGGCACCCGATAAAAAAGCTCTTGCAAAACAGTATGTTGTAGAATAAAATTTTGCCTGTCGCAGCGAATGACGGTTAGAATAGTCAAGCAAAGCGGCAAGCTGTAAGTTGCGTAGGGGAATCGCCAAGCTGGTTAAGGCACCGGATTTTGATTCCGGCATACCAAGGTTCGAATCCTTGTTCCCCTGCCATTCGTTTTATCTGGCTGTCGATACGAATGTGTCCAGCGGATGAAATAGGCGGTACCGCACCAGGCGGTACAGACCTTAAAGCATAATCAGCCGGTATAGCCGGCTGATTGTTTTTCAAAAGTATCAACGCTCTTCTCTCAGGACTCCCATGGCTTACGAAAACCTGATGGTTTTTACCGGCAACGCTAATCCGGCGCTAGCAGAAGGGGTCGCAAAAAGCCTCGGTATTCCTCTCGGTAAAGCAGTCGTCTCGAAATTCTCGGACGGCGAAGTCATGGTCGAAATCAACGAGAACGTCCGCGGTAAAGACGTCTTCGTGCTGCAATCGACCTGCGCTCCTACCAACGACAGCCTCATGGAAATCATGCTGATGGTCGACGCTCTCAAGCGCGCCTCGGCTGGCCGTATCACGGCCGCGATTCCTTACTTCGGCTATGCCCGCCAGGACCGCCGCCCGCGCTCGGCGCGTGTCGCGATCTCGGCCAAAGTCGTCGCCAACATGCTGGAAGAAGCCGGCGTCGAGCGCGTCCTGATCATGGACCTGCACGCCGACCAGATCCAGGGCTTCTTCGACATTCCGGTCGATAACATCTACGCGTCGCCGCTGCTGCTGGGCGACCTGCAGAAGCAGAACTACGACGACCTGCTGGTCGTGTCGCCGGACGTCGGCGGCGTGGTCCGCGCCCGTGCCCTGGCCAAGCGCCTCGGTTGCGACCTGGCGATCATCGACAAGCGCCGCCCCAAGGCGAACGTGTCGGAAGTCATGAACATCATCGGCGAAGTCGAAGGCCGCAACTGCGTGATCATGGACGACATGGTCGACACCGCGGGCACGCTGACGAAAGCCGCCGAAGTCCTGAAAGAACGTGGCGCCAAGAAAGTCGTGGCGTATTGCACCCACCCGGTCCTGTCGGGTCCTGCAATCGACCGCATCTCGAACTCGCCGCTGGACGAGCTGGTGGTCACCGACACCATTCCGCTGTCGGCCGCCGCCGCTGCCTGCCCGAAGATCCGCCAGCTGACCTGTGCTCCGCTGCTGGCCGAGACCTTCAAGCGTATCGTCAAGGGCGACTCGGTCATGTCGCTGTTCGTCGACTAAGCAAGACAAGCATCATTTCGCGGCGCGCCCGGCTTCATGCCCGGCGCGCCGTTGTACTGTAAGCAAATTCGGATTTCTTGAGCACGTTGTCAGTGCTCAGCCAAGCCGGTCCCTGGTCGCGGGGACGGGCAACAACCGGGGTTCAAGCGGAATATGTCCCGCATGTGCCCCACACCTATGGAGTTTCACATGAAAGTAGTTGCATTCAACCGCACCCTGCAGGGCACCGGAGCGAGCCGCCGCCTGCGCAAGGCTGGCCAAACCCCAGGCATCATCTACGGCGGCGCAGCAGCCCCGGTCCTGATCGCCCTGGACGGCAACGCCCTGTACCACGCGCTCAAGAAAGAAGCTTTCCACGGTTCCGTGCTGGACCTCGAAATCGAAGGCCAGACCCAGCAAGTCCTGCTGCGCGACTTCCAGATGCACGCATACAAGCAACTGGTCCTGCACGCTGACTTCCAGCGCGTCGACGCTTCGCAGCCGATCCACACCAAGGTCGCCCTGCACTTCATCAACGCCGAGACCTCGCCAGCAGTCAAGCTGGGCGGCGCCATCGTGTCGCACGTGCTGAACGAACTGGAAGTCGCCTGCCTGCCAGGTCAACTGCCAGAGTTCATCGAAGTCGACCTGGGCGCCCTGGAAGTCGGCGGCTCGATCCACACCGACGACCTGAAACTGCCAGCCGGCGTGACCGCACTGACCCACGGCCAGAACCTGACCATCGTCACCACCTCGGTGCCGCGTGGCGCAGCTGCTGCCGAAACCGAAGAAGCCAAGTAATTATTCTTCGGCGCTGCCTTCGGGTAGCCCTGCACGAGAAAAACCCGCTGCGGCTCGCGCCCGGCGGGTTTTTTGTTTTCTGGTCCATCGCCGTTTAGGCGATAATCCTCTTTTTCCTGACGCGACCGCTATGTCCATCCGCCTCATCGTCGGCCTCGGCAACCCTGGCCCGGAATACGAACAAACCCGCCACAACGCCGGCTTCTGGCTGGTCGACAACCTCGCCAACAGCCTGCCCGGCTGCCGCCTGCAGCGCGAAAGCCGCTACAACGCCATGCTGGCGAAAACCGCCATCTCCGGCAAGGAAGTCTGGCTGCTGGAACCGCTGACCTTCATGAACCGTTCCGGCCAGTCGGTCGGCGCGCTGGCGCGCTTCTTCAAGATCAACCCCGACGAAGTGCTGGTCGTGCACGACGAGCTCGATCTGATGCCGGGCGTCGCCAAGCTGAAGAAGGGCGGCTCCTCGGGCGGCCACAACGGCCTGAAGGACATCACCGCCGCCCTCGGCACCCAGGACTACTGGCGCCTGCGCCTGGGCATCGGCCACCCGCGTAGCCTGAACCTGCAGCAGAACGTCGCCGACTTCGTGCTGCACCGCCCGCGCCGCGAAGAGCAAAGCCTGATCGAAGAGTCGATCGACAAGGCCCTGCGCATCATCCCGCTCGCCGTCGAAGGCAAGCTCGACGCCGCAACGATGCAGCTGCACACCGCCTGACCCGCGCCGTATCTCGTACGGTGGGCCGGGCCGCGCTAGGCACTCCGTGCCCACGCGGTACGAACGCCTCCTTGCACCACGTACGGCAATCCGTCGCTCGCACATTGTCCAGGACCCGATCCCCGGCTACCTGCGATAATCCCCCGATGAGCGCCCTCAACTTCCACGCCGGCCCCCGTGCACTGGCCCGCATCCGCAGCCATGGCCTGCGCGCCGCCGACATCGCCATCGTCCCCGCCGCCGCGGGCGGCCCGAAAGGCCTGATCTTCCGCGACCTCGACCAATACGTATTCGGCGAATGGCTCCCATCCAGCCCACGCGAGCGCACCCTGATCGGCTCCTCGATCGGCGCCTGGCGCATGGCCGCCGCCTGCCAGCGCGACCCGGTACGCGCCTTTGCCCGCCTGGGCGAACTGTACGCCGGCCAGCGCTACACCAGCACCAAGCCCAGCCCGCAGCAGATCAACGCGGTGGTACAGGAACTGCTGCGCGAATTCGTCAGCGGCCATGAAGACGACATCGTGCAGCACCCGCACCACCGCCTGCACCTGCTGGCCGTGCGCGGCAAGGGCGGCCTGGCCGCGCCCACGCACCGGCGCGCCGAGATGCGCGGCTTCGCGCAAGCGGCCCTGACCAATTTCGCCTCGCGCGAACGCCTGGGCGGCCTGCTCGAACGCGTGGTGATCGGCGACACCCGCGACGGCGCACCCTGGCTGCGCAACAAGTTCGACGCCTTTACCACCCATTTCGCGGCCCTCACGCGCGCAAACCTGGCGGCCGGCCTGCTGGCCTCGGGCACGCTGCCCTTGATCATGCAGCCGGTCACGCGGATCACCGGCGTGCCGGAAGGCTACTATTGGGACGGCGGCATCATCGACTACAACCTGGCCCTGCCGTATGCGCGCGTGGAAGAGCAGGACCCGGACGGCATCGTGCTCTACCCGCACTTCAACGAGCACATCGTGCCGGGCTGGCTGGACAAGGCCTTGCCCTGGCGCCGCTGCGCCCGCGGCCCAAACCGCGGCTGGCTCGACAACGTATTGATCGTCTCGCCGTCGCAGGATTTCTTGAAGACCCTGCCGCGCGCCAAGCTGCCCGACCGCGCCGACTTCAAGTTCTACGGCTTGAACCACGCTGCACGCGTGCAGGCCTGGAACACGGCGATGGCCGAAGGCGGGCGCCTGCGCGACGAACTGGCCGCCTTCATCGAGCGGCCCGATCCGGCGCGCCTGCGCGCGATCTGATCGGCCCGAGCGCAAGTCCGGTCCCGGCAAGACGCATTCCGGCTGCACGAAGCCAGGCATTCCGGCGCCATTTCGGCCAGCCCTTGCCTGTTGCGCAGCGTAGGCCGAGACCCGGCCCGCGCGCCTGTTTTTGCGGCATTCGCACGCTGCCCGGGTTACAATGCGGGGTTTCCGAGCTGTGGCATTACAGCTCATCATCATCGAGAGAAAGAATTCCCATGAGTCTCCAATGCGGCATCGTCGGCCTGCCCAACGTCGGCAAGTCCACCCTGTTCAACGCGCTGACCAAGGCCGGCATCCCGGCTGAAAACTACCCGTTCTGCACCATCGAGCCGAACGTCGGCGTGGTCGAGGTGCCCGATCCGCGCATGGCCCAGCTGGCCGAGATCGTCAAGCCGGAGCGCATCGTCCCGGCCATCGTCGAATTCGTCGACATCGCGGGCCTGGTGGCCGGCGCGTCGAAAGGCGAGGGCCTGGGCAACCAGTTCCTGTCGCACATCCGCGAAACCGACGCCATCGTCAACGTGGTGCGCTGCTTCGAAGACCCGAACGTGATCCACGTGGCCGGCAAGGTCAGCCCGATCGACGACATCGAAGTCATCCAGACCGAACTGGCCCTGGCCGACCTGGGCGCCGTCGAAAAGGCGATCCACCGCGAAAACAAGAAAGCCCGCTCGGGCGACAAGGACGCCGCCAAGCTGGTCGCCCTGTGCGAGCGCATGCTGCCGCACCTGAACGAAGGCCAGCCGGTGCGCACCCTCGGCCTGGACGCCGACGAGATGTTCCTGATCCGCGAACTGCACCTGATCACCGCGAAACCGGCGATGTACGTGGCCAACGTCTCGGACACCGGCTTCACCGACAACCCGCTGCTGGACCAGCTGACCGAATTCGCCAAGAAGCAGAACGCCCCGATCGTCGCCATTTCCGCTGCCATCGAATCGGAAATCGCCGACCTGGATGACGCCGACAAGGCAGCCTTCCTGTCCGACATGGGCATGGAAGAGCCGGGCCTGGACCGCCTGGTCCGCGCCGCCTATAAACTGCTCGGCCTGCAGACCTACTTCACCGCCGGCGTGAAAGAAGTGCGCGCCTGGACCGTGAAGGTCGGCGCCACCGCCCCGCAGGCAGCCGGCGTGATCCACACCGACTTCGAGCGCGGCTTCATCCGCGCGCAGACCATTGGTTTCGACGACTACATCACCTACAAGGGCGAGTCGGGCGCCAAGGAAGCGGGCAAGATGCGCGCCGAGGGCAAGGAGTATGTGGTCAAGGATGGGGATGTGTTGAACTTCTTGTTTAACGTCTGATTCGAATTAGCCATTTCAGGCGGTTTCAGAACCTTGCAAAAACTACCTGAAATCTTCAAGAAAGCCCCGTAAATCGGGGCTTTCTTGTTTCTTTTTGTTGCATGCAATAAGGCTTTGTTGAGCAAATCGAGCAAAGGCCGAGCTAACGCTATTTGTAGCTCGTTTTACAATACTGGGACCGTAACCGGGGTACCCGGTCGAGTAAAGCGGTTCAGCACGGCAGCTCGCACTTGCTGTTCGGCGACCTGACGATCGAAGTCGCGTGCCATGACGCGTTCGCCCAGCAGCTTGAAGCAGCGCATCTTGGTTTCGACAAGGCTACGCCTGTGGTAGCCGCTCCATTTTTTCCAGATTGCCCGGCCCAGCCTGCGTGTCGTGTGTAGTATCTCGTTACGCGCATCGGCACCGCAGCGGTTCGCCTTCCAGAGTTTGGCATTCGTTCGGGTCGGGATGATGGCCTGAGCGGCGCGCAGGGCGATGGCCTCGTGACAGTCCTTCGTGTCATAAGCGTCATCGCCGCTGACGCTGGCAATCTTCTCATCGACAGGAATTTGGTCGAGCAGCGCTGGCAGGACAGGCGCATCCCCAATGCTGTTGTCGGTCACCTCCATGGCCCGGATCTCCAACGTGGATGCGTCGATCCCAAGGTGCACCTTGCGCCATTGGCGGCGATACTCCGCGCCATGCTTCTTCGTCTTCCACTCGCCTTCGCCCAGCATCTTGATGCCAGTACTGTCCACCAGCAGATGCAATCCTGTCGTCGTCGGCATGGCGCCAATGGTCACCTGCAGTGTCTTTTGCCGCCGGCTTACCGTGCTGTAGTCCGGCACCGACCAATCGAGTCCAGCCAGGCTCAGCAGGCTCTGTGTCATGCCCATGGCCTGGCGCAGCGGCAAATTGAATAGGCACTTGATGCTCAGGCAGAACTGGATCGCCCGTCGCTAAACATCTGGCTGCGCCCGCGCTTGCCGCTCGGCTGGCCGTGCCAGTTCATCTTCGGATTGAGCCAGATGAGCAGCGAGCCGCGTGCCTTGAGGGCTTCGTTGTATGCCTTCTAGTTGGTCGTGCGGTACTTCTGTGGAGCTGGTTTCATCCGTTCAGGCTAACAGACCGAGGCGTTCTACACTGGCCGAGCCTGATTTACGCAACAAAGCCTTCTCAGGATGCAATAGCGACTGGCTTGGCGTGTCAAATACCGTGCGCTATACCGACGTCGGTTTCGCAAGGAGGTCGACGTCGGTATAGCTGTCCGAAGAACAATTCAAGCTGCTACTTGTTCTAATGCGAGGAGTTTTTGTAAGACTAGAGCCCGTTTCTCGGCTGACATTGCGTTAATGCGAGCCACAAGAGCAGAGATGTCCAGCTCATCAATTCGTCTTTCAACTTGCTTTTTGGCGTCTGCAAGTTGTTCATACTCGAGCGCCGAAACGTAGGGAGGGCATGCCTGTAAGGCCGACAGAAGTTCGCTGCAGGCTCGCTCCGATAAGGTTGCCAGCGAAGAGAGCTGCTCTTGCAACTGGGCGATCCATGCTGCTGACTTGGCCGCTCTTGCGTATTCGAGTGTTTGACTACGTAACGTGTCCAGAGCTTCGAGCTTTGTGGTGACACGAGCGCGGTCTGCAGTCGATAGTTGTGCAGGCAGCGAAGCAAATTTTTCCGGAAGCCCCTCTTGAGCAAGCTGTTCTGGCCTGTCCAGCAGACCTGTCAGTTCCTCCAACGCTGCAACAGTCCAGACGCTGGAACGCTGTTTCGCAAGTGCTTCACGCGCATCGATGTAGCGCGTGACACATGTTTTGATCCATTCCTGCTCCTCGTCGAGTTCGTCGTCGTCATCGACACCCACAGCGGCGGTAACGCTAGAGACTGATGATGCATACGCTATTTGCAAGAGATGCGCGACGTCGTCGGCGGAGCCGGCGATATTGTCGAACTCGGTCAGCAAGCTGACGAGGGCAGTACACGTTTCAATCCGATGTTGTATATCCTCGGCGTCACGAGTGCCTGAAAATTGCTGGCCGACGAGGGTGAGTCGGTGCAGAACATCACGTGCGTCCTGGGTTGTTGCAGGGACGATATCAAAAAGCTCAACATAAAGTTGTTGCCGCTGCTTGCGGAAGTCTCGTAATTTTTGCTGCTTTTCCTGAACTTGTGCGATCAGGGCGTTTACGTCATCCGTTTTCGTGAGCGTGCTGAGAGCTTCGGTCAACAGGCGAACCAATGCCTGTGCTTTTTCGATCTGGTCGCTAACTTCACGTAGGGGCGTTGACGCCAACGGATCCGGGGTCCTGATCAGATCGGCGGCGCTGTCCAATGCGGTCTTGTATTTGTATCGCTCCTGGACGTTAGCAATCATCTCCTGCGTATGTTGCTCCATGGCCCGTGCTTGATCCCTGATACCTAGGCCTTCCAGTGTCCGCTGCACGCGGTTTAATTTAGTCCTGAAATCTTGAATCTGTTCGAGCGCATTACAGGCTTGCAAAGGAATCCACTTTGGCATGGCCTCACGAGTCAGGTTCGCCATCTCAGTGCACAAGACGTTTACTTCTTCAAGCTGCTCACCGGTCCACCGGCTCGGCTGAGCAGTCATCTCTTTACGTCTTGTTAGGTATTTGTCTGCGACAGCAACGTATTCTTGGACGTTGTTATTTCTCAGCGCGCCTTCAAGACGACGCTCGAGCGCCTCAAGTACGCCGGTGTGGCTACACAGCTGCTCATTGTCCGCCTCGGCCTTCTGACGCAAGAATTTGAAATTGATTTCAAGCTGTTCTGGCAGTGGGTCGTGTGAGCGCATGCGCTCGGCTTCATTCCAACGCTTGACGTTGCCTTCGAGGGTGGTCTCCGCTTCCCAAGCGTTCATAAAGACCTGCCAGCGGGTCAAGGCGTCTTCGGTCAGGAATAGGACGGTCGTCTTCTGCAGGGCTGCCTCCGACAAGAACCTGCCGTTTGTTCCGTACGCGGCTTCCAGCCACTCTTTCAGAGAGATGCCGGTTTGCTGGTATTGAATCGCACGCGGCGGCACTGATTTCCCAACAAACAGCGCAATCAACAGGGAAGCCGACGCAAGACTGCAGCCAAATGGCGGCTTGGTCAGCATCGCGAGGTCATCCGCCAAGGTGCGCTGCCGGTCCGATTTATGCGCGTCCTCTAGTTGCTGTAAGACTGCGCGGATCTGCGGATTGTCAGGAATCGGCTTTATCTGCGCATCGCGGGAGAGGACGCCCCAAGAGGTTCCAAGGACGGTGCGAACGCGGTTTTGCAGTTTGACTTGTTGCACTGCCAGCCAGGCCTGCGACACTTCTCTGCCAAACAAGGCGCGCGACAACACGGCGACATCGGCGCTGCCGTTACCGTTGAGCGTGTTGAGCCCATCAAAGGGGAAGGGGAGTGCTTGCGCGTATACCTGTTTGAAGATGGCGCTCGCTTCTGCATTGAGTCGTCCTGCTGCGACTTCCGTTCCTGCCACAAGCGACACGCGGTCCTTGATGGTGTCGCGAAGCGCGGCCCGCAGGCCTTGCTTGGCCTGCTCGCGCTCTTCGGGAATAAAGCGTGCGTAACGTTCTTGCTCGTTGCGGTCAAAGCCCTCATCCAAGACATACAGGGTCGCGAGGTATTGCTGAACCCGCGCCGATCGATCAGAAAGTACAACCGTCCATATTGGAGCGGCTGTCGCGCCCGACTTCTTCAGCTCCAGACCATAGACGCTTTGAATTTGCAGTTGCAAGGCTGCCAGGTCAGCATCGGGGCTAGCCAGACAGTAGAGGATCTGGCCCTTCGATTGACTTGGCTTGACTGCCTGGCGCCAATCGTTAAAAGCATTCTGAACACCGACGCCGACACGTTGCTCATTCGTGAGCTGGGCCGTAAAGCTCCACTCGAGGGTGGGAATCTCGAACTCATGCCCAAAAGTGGTCGAGATATCATTGAACAGGTCTTCGCTCCATGCCTTTGCACGCGTGAGGAAGATTTCTTTGGCATCTGTCGGGCTGACATGAGCGAGCTTAGCGCGTAAGTCTTTCTGATACTGCCCGCGAGTCGCCGCATCCGTAACGACCTCATACTGCTTGAGTTCCTTGCTCCACGCGATCACGCCAAGCTCTTGTTCGAGACGCGTTAGATGTGAAAGACATGTATCGATGGGGCGCCCAACGAACTCTACGAGGAGACGGTTGTAGGTGTCCTGTTCACTTGACACCACCCGCATCTTCTTGCTTGAGGCGATAGCGATGAGCAAGCCCCGGTCCAATTCGTCAAGCTGAGCGTCATATTTCGCAAGCGCAGCCATGAGATTGTCCACGGTAACGCCGCCGTGAGCACGCTCCGCCGCGAGCATTTCCGTCAGCATTTCGCCGGCAAGAATGCGGCTGGCCGGAATCGTCGTTAGGTACTGCCCTTGGTTGGCTTCACGGTCGAGGGCGGTATCGACGGCGTTCTTGACGAAGGTAATTGCCGAGCGCGACTGAACAATGTCTTGCTGGCGCGTCAGGAACCAGGTTGCCAATGGGTGTAGTGGCCAACAACCACGAACGATGACACGGCCGAACTCCACCGGGTCATTCCATACTGGTAGTTGTTTGAGTCCTGGCAGCAGTGCCGTCATCATCACGTGCAGCGCTTGATGAGCAGATCGTTGTTGACCAAGCGTCGATTCAAGAACCGCCTCGTCCTTCTTTTCGAGCAGGTGCGCGATGATCGTTTCGAGATTCGACGACACGTAGTACTTCTTAGCGACGTCGAAGCGCGTAATGTACTTTTGAATATGCATGGCGTCGCGGTTGCCTAAGCGCGCCAGATATGCCTTCAGTTCATATTGGATGAAGCCCAGGAAGTGTGCTCGCGATGCATTGTCCTGAATACCCTGGAAGATCTGTTGCAGCGCCGAGTCGCCTGCGAGCGCGGGACGTTCAGCCACGTATTCCAAGAAGCGACCGAATTCATCGAACACGATGACCAAACGCGAGTAGGGGCCGTCTTGTGAGCAATAGGTCTCACAGAACGCAGTGATGAGATCTTGGATGGATTCGCGCCCCGATACCGGGATGTGCGCGCCGTTCGCTTCCCAATACAGCGCGTCCACTAGGGCGTAGGCGTCTTCGTCGCGCGCTTCGAGCAAATCGACAATGTCCTGCTGCGTTCGATTCGGGAACCGGGCCATGAACTCGCTGGTTCGTAGTTCGTGGTTGCGACGTACGAAGTTCGCCGCGTCATCAAACCGTGGTGACAGTTCACGCAGCGCGCGGTCGTCGATCTGATGCTCTTTGAGCGAGCGGAACAGCGATGCGCTCAATGCATTGCCAAGATTGAAGTTCCCGGTGCCGTCGAGTGGGATCACAAGGGCGGGCTTCTCGATCTTCCCTAATGCTTGTCGTGCGCTGTCGGCCGCCCGAGGCTCGGCAAGCGTTAGGTTAGACAGGATTTGCTCACTTAACCCTGAGTGAGGCTCGCGTAACAGACGAGTGAGCGCCAAGGCAAAGTGCGATTTACCCGAGCCGTAGCCGGCGATCGCGAGCGAAAACGGATTGCTGTGTGTTGCGGTCTCGTCGGCAATACGAGTAAGAAGATCTGCTGTTAGCGTTGCTGTGTCAGTTAAGCGATAGATCTCATCGCCGTGCGCGTCTTTGTTGACCCCGTGGTAGCGTGGGCCGTGAAACACGAAGCTTCGTGCCGCCTCGTCCGCACGCTTGATCTGATCATCCGCCCACAGCAACTGGACGGCCCCATCGAAGAACAAGTCCGAACGAAAACCAATTAAATCGCCAATTTTCATGATGAGCCCTAGTGACTAATTGTTGTCTCTACAGTAGTTCGCTGTAGATTCGCGCAGTCAGTTCGTCGCTACGCTTAATTTTCATAACTAGCGGCGTTCCCGTTTGTCGATCGACTCGTGTGATACCTTGTGCCGTTGTCCACGCCAAGAAATCATCGATTGCTTGATCAGCCCAACCACTGCCTTCAAAGAATCTAGAAACGGTCTCCAGCTCAGTAAGCGGCAACTGTTGAACGCCGGGCGCGGTCTGTTCCCAGTACGTCAGCCAGCAATAGGCATATGCCCAATAGAATTCCTGAGGCGTCGGCAAGGAGCCGCGCGAGATCACGTCCTTGTCGACTGTTAGCATGCCCGTTCGCGCCAAGCTCGCTTCCTCGCGGTAAGTCGAAAATAGGGGGCCGGGCAGGGATGAGCTGTTGCCGAGCTCTTGTATGAGAAAGCTCGTCGCTGCCTCGACGGTACTAGTGCGTCCGAGCGCCAATCGAGAGCGCCCAAAGAAAACGTGCCAGGCGCTTGCGCCTCCAAGAGACCGTGACAGCATCAGGTGCAGAATGAGTTGAGTAAGGGGCTCATGCAGCAACGGATCTTCGACAGCAAACAGACGCCCCAACGGGGCGAGTTGAAGCGTGCACACGCCATCGCGAACGGCGGCCGTTGTCGTAATGCCCATAGCGTGCGCATATTTCAGATGCGGCAGGACCTTTCCCGAACTTTTTCCCGTGGGGATGCCTGTATCGGCGGAAATTGCGTCGATCGTGCCCTCGTAGCCGCTTTTCGCCAGTTTCAGTAGCGCCGACAGGTGTCGCCTATCCGGAAAGAATGTCTCGTGAAAGCTTGGCGGGAGACCCTGGATTGGTTGTTGCGTCATATTCGTTATCGTGCGTCGAGAGAAGTAATTTTGAGTTTCACGGGCTCTCTACGCATCGGTTTACCTTCGATGATGCGATGAGGGCCGATTGCCCAGCACTCTCCCTTATTGAGCTTACTAAGCTCCATTACCCACTCATCGCGAGAACGGCTTGTGGATAGTTCCGCCAAGATCTGTGCGAACTCTTTTAGCTCGGTGTTCGCGCAGTCGATCTCGGCTGGAAAAAAGCTTTCCCAAGCAACGCTCGCTCGCGACCTTGAAACCTGCGTACGCGGTTATGCGCCACGTTCTGCATCGAGTTCCGTCGAAGAGGCAGCCGAGCCAATGCTGGCAGAACTCGGTCTCATCCAAGAAGAGCGTAAAGGCGTGTATTCGTTCCGCCGCGGTCCGAAAACGTCGCTCACCGATGCATTCTTCGCCTGGGCTCTCTTGGATTTTTGGGATCGCTATCACCCCGGCGAAACCTCGTTGACCTTTGAGTCCATTGCTTATGGACTGGGGTCACCTGGAAGGGTGTTTAAATTAGATGAAGAGTCGACCGCAGAACGCCTTTTTGCACTGTCGAGTCTGACTGAGAGTAAGTTGAAGTGGTCTGATACTTCGGGACTGCGTCAGA
Source organism: Massilia sp. BAP21 (assembly GCF_057801335.1). Lineage (NCBI taxonomy): Bacteria > Pseudomonadati > Pseudomonadota > Betaproteobacteria > Burkholderiales > Oxalobacteraceae > Massilia > Massilia sp. BAP21. The sequence continues at coordinate 1,406,909 of NZ_CM173596.1, read as the reverse complement.
TCTATCGCGGCGAACTCGATGTCGGCAATTTCAAGCGGGCTATGATGGAGAAGTCGTATGAATAAGGCGGCGGAAATACAAATGGGCCAAGCAGTGCAGATCGCCCGTCATTATCGCCGCTCTGTCCGCATCGATGCGGATATTGGACGTGCGGAGGCCCTCGACGGTTATGTGTTGACTGACACCGCTTGTAACGCGCTGTCGATTATGTGCCGGCAGGTCAATGGTTCTAAAGATCGCGCGTTCACCTGGACTGGACCGTACGGCGGCGGTAAGTCGTCCTTAGCCGTGGTCCTAGCATCTGCATTATCGACCGATAGTGAGGTATGTGCACGCGCTACCGACATTCTTGCCGATAAAGTACAGGGATTTGCAAAGGCTTTTCCAGTCTCTTCTAAAGGATGGCTCGTTCTTCCCGTCGTCGGTAAACGCGGCAGCATTGCCGTTGAGGTCGCGAAAGGCTTGGACAAGGCACTTCCTCGTTCCAAGGCCCACGATGCGAGCCAAGTGACGACGGACCTCGTGGCTATCGCTGAAGGAGCGCGTTTTGATGGCGTGCTCCTGCTCGTGGATGAGATGGGCAAATTCTTGGAAGCGGCCGCAGCCGGTGGTGAGGATATTCATTTCTTCCAGGACCTCGCAGAGAAGGCGGGGCACTGCAAAGGCAAGCTCGTCATTGTCGGCTTATTGCACCAGTCGTTCCGTCAGTACGCTTCGCGTTTGGGCATTGAAGCGCGCGAGGAGTGGGCGAAAATCCAGGGGCGGTACGGGGACATTTCGTTCGTTGCCACCGGTGACGAGGTGGTCCAGCTGATCGGTAACGCGATCGAGTGCGACATCAAGCATCCACAGAGCGTTGATACCGCTCGCACTATCGGGGCAGCGATTGCGAATCGCCGCCCTAGTGTTGGTGAGAGCATGGCGGAGCTGCTCGACCAATGTTGGCCGCTGCATCCGATTACGGCTGCTCTGCTCGGCCCCGCATCTCGTCGCCAATTTGGCCAAAATGAGCGCAGTGTATTCGGCTTCCTGTCCTCGCTTGAACCACATGGTTTCCAAGATTTCCTGCAGGCCTGGGATGGGCAGGCTGCCTACGGGCCGGATCGATATTGGGATTATCTGCGAGCCAACCTCGAGCAAGCAATTTTAGCGTCGCCGGATGGCCATCGCTGGGCGCAGGCCGTGGAGTCGGTTGAGCGCGCTGAGGCGAAGGGGGCCGACGCTGTTGAGCTGGCGCTGGCTAAGGTGCTCGCTTTGGTCGATATCTTCCGTGGCACGTCCGGTTTGTTAGCAACCGATGATGTACTGCGCACCGCTATCCCAGGCACGCCCGAGAAAAAAGTACTCGCAGCACTTGAAAAACTGAGCCATTGGCGGGTTGCGGTATTTAGAAAGCACATCTCGTCGTGGACGGTGTTCGAAGGCAGCGACTTCGATATCGATCAAGCCGTGGCGAAGGCGCGCGCGACCTTCGCTGGCGTCGACACTGCGACTCTCACTGGGATGGCAAATCTGCATCCAGTCGTCGCTAAACGCCACTACCACGAGACGGGTACGTTCCGGTGGATGCGTGTATCCCTGCATACCCTACAAGAGGCCGAGCGCCTGGCCGATAGTTATACCGCCGAGGGCGGTGAGTTCGGGCGTTTCGCGTTGGTGCTACCCGACCGTCAATCGGTCCAGCAAGACGTGATCGCGAAGCTCTCCGCATTGGAGCGAGACGAAGACAAAACGGTCGTGTTTGGTGTTCCACCCAACTACCAGCTTGTTGCTGACCTGGGCGCAGAACTGGTATCGCTGCGCATCGTCGAAGAAACAAGTCCGGAGCTCGATGGCGACTCGGTGGCAAGACGCGAAGTAGCGGCGCGGCTGTTGGCGGTCAAAGGCGCGCTGGAAGAGTCGTTACGCGAAGCGGTTGCCAAAGCCCACTGGGTGGTTGGTGACAATGCCGAAAAGGTGAAGAGTCTTGCTGCCTTGGCTTCGGACATGGCTGACACACGTTTTGAAGAGTGTCCGAATGTTTGGAGTGAACTGATCAACCGCGATGTGTTGTCCACGAATAGTGTTAAAGCACGTCGCGACTTGATGCACCGGATGGTCAACAATGGCGATCAACAACACCTAGACATCGAAGGCTTCCCAGCTGAGCGCGGTTTATACGAGACCGTCTTGTCTGAACCGGGACTGCATGGCGAAATTGGTGAGAACGCGTGGGGTTTCAAAGCGCCCCTGCCAAACGATAAAGCGCGCATGTCGACGCTTTGGGAAGCGACTAAACAGGCCATCGTTGATGGCGGTGCCAAGGGGGCCACTGCTACTGAGATCTATGCTAATTGGGGCCGAGCACCGTATGGTGTAAAACCGGGCTTGATGCCTGTCTTACTGCTTGCGTTTGCGCTGACGCATTCGGAACACATCGCCGTCTACCGTGATGGCATGTTTGAGCCGAAATTGACCGATGTCGATGCGGACGAGCTTCTGCAAGATGCGCGCCGTTTCAATCTGCGCTGGGTAGACAAGGATAGTAACCACATCATCGCTCTTGAGTCGATCGCGGCTACGCTGCAGGCTTGTGGTTTCCCACCGGCTGGACACTCGCCGCTCGACATTTCACGTGGCCTCGTAAAACTGGTGTTTACTCTGCCGGTTTGGGCCAAACGCACCCAAAATGTGTCGAAGCAAGCGAAGTCAGTGCGCGATATTCTGCTGCGCGCAAGTGATCCGAATCGTCTCTTGATGATTGATCTGCCGACGACGCTTGGTGTTCCAATGACTGAGGTCGGTCCGGTGATCAAGCCCTTGTTAAAGGAGTTGCTCGATGCCTATCCTCAGATGCTCCAGCGGGTGGATAAGGCAATGGCCGAGTCGCTTGATACAAGCGAAGGTGCGGACTTGGAATTGCGTGAACGTGCGGAGCCAGTTTCCAAGCTCGGCGCAGATCTTCGTCTCCAAAGTTTTGCATCGCGCTTGATGAAGCGGGACGGCTCGCTGGAGGCGATCGAAGGGATTCTGAGCTTAGCAGCGAACAAACCTCCACGTGATTGGACGGACCTCGATGTCGACAGCGCACTGCTTGCCGTATCCGACTTGGCATTGGCGTTCCGCAAAGCCGAGGCGCTCATCAATGTGCAGGGCGCTGGCCTCGGGCGTGAAGCGATTTCGGTTGTGGTAGGCACTGGTGGCACGTCGCAAGTGATCACAAAGAGCTTCGAGCTTGCACGTCGCGATAAGCAAGTCGTGCAAGACGCGGCAAACAATGTATTAGAGCAACTTGAACGTCTCGGCCTGAAGGGCGACTTGTTGTTCGCGGCGTTGGCGAAGGCAAGCGCTGCGTTGTATGAGAAGGAAGCAAAGAATGGCTGAACGACATGTTCTAGGGTTGTCAGGTGGTCGAGACAGTGCGGCGCTGGCTGTGTACGTTCGGCAAACCATGCCCGAAATCGATTTCGAGTATTTTTTTACAGACACTGGCAAAGAACTGCCGGAAGTCTATGAGTTTTTAGGGCGCTTGGAAGGGTATCTCGGTCAGCCGATCCTGCGACTGAATCCGCGGCGCGACTTCGATTTTTGGCTGCGTGAATATGGCAACTTTTTGCCGTCGCCGCAGACTCGATGGTGTACCCGCCAATTAAAGCTCGCACCTTTCGAACAGTACATCAAGCCCATGCTTGCTGCCGGCGATAAGGTCTTTTCATATGTCGCCATCCGCTCGGATGAGGACTATCGGGAAGGGTACTCGGCAAAGCAAGCCAATTTGAAAGTGCTGTTGCCGTTCCGTGAAGCGGGAATCGACAAAGCAGGCGTCATCGAGATCCTCGAGTCGTCCGGCGTGGGCATGCCCAAGTACTATGATTGGCGGAGCCGCTCTGGTTGCACTTTCTGCTTCTTCCAGCAAAAGATTGAGTGGGTGCGCCTGCGTGAACTTCACCCTGAGGCGTATGAGGAGGCGAAGAGCTACGAGAAGACCGCTCTGGACAGCGGTTCACCATTTACGTGGACGCAAGGCGAGGCATTGACCGAGCTCGAAAAGCCCGAACGCGTCATCCAGATCAAAACGGACTATGAGGTTCGCCTGGAACGTGAAAAGGCGCGTCGTCCCGTCAATCCTTTACGTCAGTGGGACGAACCGATCGACATCGATGATTTGTATGGCGAGGACGAGGGCGGCGGATCGTGCAACATCTGCCACAAGTAGCAGGGCAGTAGACGTTTCGCCAACCTAAAGGGGGACTCGTCCCCCTTTTAGGTTCTTCACGGATTAGCAGGAAGCAAAGCTAAAAAACAAGAGAGCGGTGAAGAAGAGCTAGACTTGTTGTGCGACCAACAAAGCTGACTCGACTCACCGCTTTCATGACGAATCATAATTTTGAGCTCCCGTTCTGGGAAGGCTTCATTGCATCAATTGGAGCGCCGCCCAGGCGCAGTTTGGATTGATCTGCGGCGCTGCCCATCGGCGCCGATGGTATGCGGCGGCTGTGGTCATCACTGCCACCAGGTCCACGAAACCGGTATCCGCGTGGTTCGTGAGATGCCGATGTTCGGCTCCCCGGTCTGGCTACGGGTGCCGCTCAGGCGTCTTCGCTGCGGTCAATGCGGCACCCGAACCGAGCGCGTGGTTTGGCTGGATCGCCATGCCCGGATCACCCGCTCCCTGGCCAAGTTTGTGGGCTTGTGGTGCGAGAAGCTGCCGGTTGCCCATGTATGCAAACTGGCGCAACTGCACTGGGAGACGGTACGCAATATCGAGCGTGCCAGGCTGGAACGTCAACTGGCCGCTTTGCCCACAGCGCAACCAACGAGGCTTGTCATGGACGAGTTTGCGCTGTTCAAGGGCCATCGTTACGCCACCGTCGTGCTCGATGCAGACAGCCGACAGGTACTATGGGTTCGGCGAAGGCCGCAGCCGCGAGGCCATCCGTCCGTTCTTCGAATGGCTCTGCCCTGATCGCTGCGCCAACATCGAAGCCGTCGACATGGACATGAACACCGCCTTCGACCTGGAGGTTCAGCAGCAATGTCCGAAGGCACGCGTCGTCTACGACCTGTTCCACGTCATTGCCAAATATGGCCGCGAGGTGATCGACTGGGTACGCGTCGACGAGGCAAACCGCCTGCGGGACGATCGTCGCCAGCGTCAGGTCGTCAAGCGCTCTCGCTGGCTGTTGCTGCGCAACAGGGAAACGTCCCGCCGGCCCAGCAGGCGAATATGGACGAGCTGCTCGCTGCCAATCAGGCCTTGATGACGGTGTACGTGATGAAGACGGCACTCAAGGAGCTCTGGCAGACATCTGGCGGCTGGCAGTGGCTTCTTGCCTGGCGCAACTGGCTCCAGATGCCGCGCGACAGTGGAATCGAACCGTTAAAGAAGTTTGCTGCAAAGCTCAAGCCTTACTGGCGAGGCATCGCAGCACGGCTGCGCTGGCCGATGCATACAGGCCAGCTCGAAGGCATCAACAACCGTATCAAGGTGATGAAGCGCATGGCCTACGGCTACCGGGAAAGCGACTTCTTCTTCCTCAAGATCAAAGCCGCGTTTCCAGGAAATCCGTGAAGAACCAATAAAAAACCCCTCAGCAGTTTCCCTGCGAGAGCAGAGTTACCGAGAGGGGCCGTGTTGGCGTGAATAGTAGCATATCGTCTGGTACGTACTTTTCTCCTGTCGACATCGATACCGAAGGAGCACGCATACCTGCCTTGCCGGCAGAGCTGTGCAGGCCTGCCTCTCTTCGGCTGCAAATCATATCGGCCTGTCATCAACACGAAACACAGCTCCTCTATTCTGCGCCTCCATCAGCACGGCACTCGCCGTGCCCACACCACTGGAGATGACGCATGACCTCGACCCCTGAACTGTCCCGCCGCCGCCTGCTGCGCCTGCTCGGCGCCGCGCCCATGCTGCCCCTGAGCGGTTTCGCCGCCACCTCGCTGTTGGCCGGCTGCGGCGGCGACAACGACGACGTGTACGGCGCCAACCCGCCGTCGTCGGTCGCCACCTTCGCCAGCGTCTCGTTCAGCGGCATGGCCGCCCCGACCCTGGCCGATGCCGCCGCCATGGCCACCACCTCGGTCGGCTCGACCATGACGGTCAACTTCAGCGACACCAGCAAGATGGACTTCAAGCTGTCGTACAAGCCTTTCTTCATCACCGGCGACATGGTCCCGAACGGCGCCGGCGGCACGGTGCTGGCCGGCGGCTACTACAACATCCGCAACCAGCCGATCATCGACACCACCGTCGCCGGCAAGGAGCGCCAGTTCTTCTCGGATTCGCCGGATGGCACCTCGCTGCTGACCGTGCCGAACGCCAGCGTGCCGGGCGTGAAGGGCAAACCCGTGTTCGCCGTAGTGCAGTTCGAGTACGCCACCTACGCCCAGGATGGCCGCACCAGCATGTATGGCCGCCTGCCGTCGCCGATCGCCGTGCTGACCCTGGACCAGGACCAGAGCACCGGTAAACTCACGCTCGTGAAATACCACAACGTCGACACTTCCAGCGTCGAAGGACTGTGGATCACCTGCGGCGCCAGCCTGTCGCCATGGGGCACCCACCTGTCGAGCGAAGAGTACGAGCCGAACGCCTTTACCGCCGCCACCGACGCCCAGTTCAGGGCCTTCAGCAAGAACCTGTACGGCAGCGAGACCACCGCCAACCCTTACCACTACGGCCACATGCCGGAAGTGACCGTCAACCCGGACGGCACCGCCTCGATCAAAAAGCACTACTGCATGGGCCGCATCTCGCACGAGCTGGTGCAGGTGATGCCGGACCAGCGCACCGTGCTGATGGGCGACGACGCCACCAACAGCGGCTACTTCGTGTTCGTCGCCGACAAGGAAAAAGACCTGTCGTCGGGCACCCTGTACGTGGCCAAGGTCGGCGCCGGCTTCTCGATCGACCCGGCCGCCGCCACCGCCGCGCCGCTCACCTGGATCAAGCTCGGCTCGGCCACCAGCGCCGAGATCCGCCAGCTGGCCATGTCCCTGAAGCCTACCGACATCATGGACGTGCGCACGAGCGACCCGCAGGACGCCTCGTACAAGAAGGTGACCGCAAACGGCGCCATCGAATGGATCAAGCTGGTGCCGGGCATGGAAAAGGCCGCCGCCTTCCTCGAAACCCACCGCTATGCCTCGTTCGTCGGCGCCTCGATGGGCTTTACCAAGATGGAAGGCACGACCGTCAACGCGCGCGACAAGATTGCCTACTCGGCCCTGCAGAACTGCCAGTCCTCGATGGTGGCCGGCGAGCGCCTGAACGTGCCGGGCAACGGCGTATCGATCCCGAAGGCGCTGAATGCCGGCGCGGTGATGGCGCTGAACCTGAAGGGCGGCCAGAAGGACCTGGGCGGCGCGGCGATTGCCAGCGAATGGATGCCGGTCGATATCAAGGCCCTGCTGGCGGGCGAAGACATCGCCGCCGACGCCCTCGGCAACACCGGCAACCCGAATCGCATCGCCAACCCGGACAACCTGAAGTTCTCGGAAAAAATGCGCACCCTGTTCATCGGCGAAGACAGCGGCCAGCACGTCAACAACTTCCTGTGGGCCTACAACGTCGACTCGCGCCAGCTCACCCGCATCATGTCGATCCCGGCCGGCGGCGAATCGACCGGCCTGCACGCGGTCGACGACATCAACGGCTGGACCTACATCATGAGCAACTTCCAGCACGCGGGCGACTGGGGCGGCATCCACAACGTGGTCAAGACCACGCTCGACCCGCTGCTGCGCGCCAACTACAAGGACAAGTTCGGCTCCGCGGTCGGCTACCTGACGGCCGATTCCGGCCAGATGCGCATGGCCAAGCCCGCCGCCTGAGCAGTGACCGATGCTGCATTCGGTGCGATACTGTCGGCCTTCTCATTGACAGGCGCGCAGGCGCACCGACGCGGCACATGGCCATCCTTTCCCAGCTCATCCTGTATCCGATCAAGTCCTGCGCCGGCATGGCGGTAAAGGAGGCGGCAGCCGGCGTCTCCGGCTTGTCCGCGCAAGGCGTGCACGACCGCGAGTGGATGCTGGTCACGCCCGATGGCCAGTTCCTGACCCAGCGCGAGTATCCGCGCATGGCCACGGTTGTCCCGCGCGTCGAGGGGGCGACGCTGGTGGTCACCGCCCCCGGCATGCCGCCGCTGCAGCTGCCGCTGGCCCGGCAAGCCGCTGCGCTCACCCTGCGCGTGCAGATCTGGGACGATGTGGTCGACGCCGCCGACTGCGGCGACGCGGCGGCAAGCTGGTTCCAGCAAACGCTGGGCGGCGCCTGCCGCCTGGTGCGCTTCCTGCCCGGCCTGGACCGTCCGACCAGCACCACATGGACCGGCGGCGCGGCCTCGAGCGCGCGTTTTGCCGACGCCTACCCGCTGCTGCTGATCGGCAGTTCCGCCCTCGAAGAGATCAATGCGCGCATGCTGGCCGCCGGGCGCGCCGCCTTGCCGATGGACCGCTTCCGCCCGAACCTGGTGGTCGACGGCACCGACCCCTTCGAGGAGGATTACACCGAGTCGCTGCGTGCCGGCGACGTGCTGGTCAAGCCGGTGAAACCCTGCGCGCGCTGCCCGATCCCGGCGGTCGACCAGGCCACCGGCATCCCCGGCCCGGACCCGCTCGACATCCTGCAATCCTGGCGCAGCAAGGCGATTCTCGACGGCGCCGTCTGCGTCGGCATGAACTGCATCGTGGCGGACGGCGAGGGCGGCCTGCTGCGGGTTGGCCAGGAGCTCGACATCGCTTTGTCGTTTTAAGGCCGCGCAACCGGCGGCGCCGAAGGGGAATCGCCGGTTTTTCGTTTTCAAGCGGGCACGTATCGCGTAATGTAACGGCTATTGCTGAAAGGAATGTCATGCACCTGCCGGACGCGACGCCGCGCGACCTGATTGCCGAAAACGAAGCCCTGCGCGCGCACATGGCCTACCTGGTCGAACAGGCCGAGCGTAACCACGACATCATGTGCCGGCACCAGGCCTTCGACCTCGAAATCGTCGGCGCCTCGACCTTCCAGGAGCTGGTAGGCACCATCTTCCGCCTGCTGCCCGTGATTTCCGAACTCGACGCGGTAACGCTGGCGCTGCTCGACGCCGACGCCGACATCTACACCGTGATGCACAAGCTGGGCGTGGACTTCGAGCCGCTGACCGATCTGCTGTTCGTCGAGCATGCGGTGGAACTCGGCTTCCAGCACATCGACGGCGCCGCGCCGCGCCCGCGCCTTGGCCCCTTCGACACGGCGCAGCACCGCAGCATGTTCCCGCACGCTGGCGGCAGGCTGGCCAGCGTGGCGCGCGTGCCGCTGCTGCGCAACAAGCGCCTGATCGGCAGCCTGAACCTGGGCAGCCGCGACCCGCAACGCTTCACGGCGAGCATGGCGACCGACTTCATCGAGCACATGGCCTCGATCATCGCCATCTGCCTGGAAAACGTGATCAGCAACGAGATGCTGAAGTACATCGGCCTGACCGACCCGCTGACCGGCGTCTACAACCGCCGCTACATCGACCGGCGCCTGCTGGAAGAGATCGCCCGCGCGCGGCGCCAGGAGTATGCGGTGTCGTGCATGTTCATCGACGTCGATTTTTTCAAGCTTGTCAACGACAAGGTTGGACACCAGGCCGGCGACGAGGTCCTGCGCGAAGTCGCCACCCGCATCAAGACCGAACTGCGCCTGTCCGACGCGCTGGCGCGCTACGGCGGCGAGGAATTCGTGGTGCTGCTAGTCGACGCCAACCTGCCGGCCGCCGCGCTCGTGGCCGAACGCATCCGCTCCAGCGTGGCCGGCACGCCAGTCGACCTGGCCGACGGCGTGCTGCTCGACGTGTCGGTATCGATCGGCGTGGCCGCCCTGGAAGATGCCGACCGCGAGCACCCGATCGAAAGCGTGGCCCAGCAACTGGTGGGGCAGGCGGATGTGGCGCTGTACCAAGCCAAGGAATCCGGGCGCAACTGCGTGGTCACTGCGGCCTGAAATAACATTTCACCGGGCTTGCAATCGTGAAATCTTCTTTCACGTAGGGTGGGCTCTTGAGCCCACGCGGTACTACTTACGCATGTCGATCATTGACGCGGAGCGGTTGAAACCGTATCGTCACCGGCCAACGATTTGAATTCGCTTCGCGGCTCGCAACGGTACGACCGCGTGGGCTCAAGAGCCCACCCTACGAAAACCACATGACATTCGACGAACGCCGCAAACGCGCCATTGCCGTCCTGAACCGCAAAGGCATCCCCCAGGCCAGCTCCGAGCCGGCCCACATCCGCCTGTTCCGCCGCCTCGGCATGCAGGTGCGGCCCCTGCATTTCGAAACCTTCTGGCGCACCACCTTCTTCTGCGGCCTCTGGTTCGGTCCCATCTGGGCCCTCATCATGTGGCTGTTCAACTGGCGCAAGGAAGGCACCGCTCCGGCAGTGGCCCTGCTGGCCACCGTGATTTGCGGCCTGGCCTACGGCCTGGTGATGGCCAGCGTCTACGCCTGGAGCAAAAAGAAGCACGCGCTCCCTAGCTGGGAATCGTTAGGGTCGTAGGGTGGGCGGCTCTACCCGCACGATTGATCATCCAGGCCGCTTGCGCCGCCCACGCGTCTATCGCCAGCGGCAAGATCCATCGCGCACGATGACGCAACCGATAACACCCGACGCGTGGACGGCATAGCCGTCCACCCTACAGCAAGCGCCCCTCGGCCCGCGTCACCGCATCGGCCGAGCCGCGCAGCACCACCACGTCGTCTGCCTGCAGCACCGTCTCCGCTGCCGGCTCCACGCGCATGCGCGCACGGCGGATGCCGGTCACCTCGGCCCCCAGTTCGTCGAGCCCGAGTTCCCCCAGCCGGCAGCCGGCCGCCTTGGCATCCTCGCCCAGCACCACCGAGTGCAGGCGCACGTACATGTGCTCAGGATCGTCGGTGACGTCGCTGGCGCCGTGGAAGTAGCCGCGCATCGACGCATAGCGTTCGTCACGCGCGCTCTGCACGCGGTGCACCACGCGCCGCAGCGGCACGCCGACCACCACCAGCGCGTGCGAGGCCAGCATCAGGCTGCTCTCCAGCGCTTCCGGCACCACCTCGGTGGCGCCGGCCATGCGCAGCACCTCCAGGTCGCTGTCGTCATGGCTGCGCACGATCACCGGCAGCGAAGGCGCCAGCTCGTGCACCAGGTGCAGCACCTTCAGCGCCGCGCGCGTGTCGGCAAAGGTGATCACCAATGCACTGGCGCGGTTGATGCCGGCCGCGATCAGGGCTTCGCGCCGCCCTGCATCGCCATACGACACGTTCGACCCCGCCGCCTGCGCTTCCTGCACCCGTTCCGGGTCGAGGTCCAGCGCATACCAGGGCAGCTTCTCGTCACTGAGCAAGGTCGCCACGCTTTGCCCGCTGCGCCCGAAGCCGGCCAGGATCACGTGCTTCTGCGCCGCCATCGTGCGGCTCGCCAGTTGCGTGAGCTGCAGCGACTGCATCATCCATTCGTTCGAGGCGATCTTCATCACGATCTTGTCCGAGTTGGCGATGACGAAGGGCGCCACCAGCATCGACAGCACCATCGAGGCCAGCACCAGCTGCATCAGGAACGGGTCGATCAGCTTCGAGCCCGAGGCGAGGTTCAGCAGCACGAAGCCGAATTCACCGGCCTGCGCCAGCGCCAGGCCGGTGCGCATCGACACCCCATCCGAGGAACCGAACAGCTTGGCCAGCAATGCGATCAGTGCGAACTTCAACAGCACCGGCAGCACCAGCAAGGCCAGCACCAGCCACCAGTGCTCCAGCACCAGCCGCAAATTCAGCAGCATGCCGATGGTGATGAAGAACAGGCCAAGCAGCACGTCGCGGAAAGGCTTGATGTCTTCTTCCACCTGGTGCTTGAACTGGGTCTCGGAGATCAGCATGCCGGCGACGAATGCGCCCAGGGCCAGCGACAGCCCGGCGCGCTCGGTGATCCAGGCCGCACCCAGGGTCACCAGCAAGAGGTTCAGCATGAACAGCTCCTGCGAACGGCGCTTGGCCACGATCGTGAACCAGCTGCGCATCAGCTTCTGGCCGAAGAACAGCAGCAGCGCCAGCACCAGCGCCGCCTTCACGCCGGCCCAGGCCAGGGTGGCGGCCAGGTCTTCCGGGTTCCTGGCCAGCGAGGGAATCAGGATCAGGAGCGGCACCACGGCCAGGTCCTGGAACAGCAGGATGCCGATGATGCGCCGTCCATGCTCGCTTTCCAGTTCCAGGCGCTCGGTGAGCAATTTGACGACGATGGCGGTCGAGGACATGGCCAGCGCCCCGCCCAGGGCAAACGACGCCTGCCAGCTGATGGCCAGCGATGGCATCCACATCGAGAACAGCAGGGTGCCGAGCATGGCGGCGACGATCGTCAGCACCACCTGCGCCATGCCGAGCCCGAACACGATGCGCCGCATCGCGCGCAGCTGGGCCAGCGAGAATTCCAGCCCGATCGAGAACATCAGGAACACGACGCCGAATTCGGCCAGCGCGTGGGTGGAGGCGGTTTCGGCGGCCAGGCCCAGGGCGTGCGGGCCGATCAGCACGCCGACGGCGAGGTAGCCCAGCATGGGCGGCAGGTGCAGCGAGCGGAAGGCCACCACGCCCAGCACCGCGCTGCCGAGCAGGAGGAGGGTCAGTTCGAGTCCGGATGCCATGCGTAAATATGTTTTTGTCGCGATGTGCGTTGTTCGATACGTCTGGCAAGTTTTTTGCTTACGCAATTCGTTTATACTTCTGGAATGAGTGTAACCGATGAAAAAACAATGCAGAACAGTTTTGACGAGAACGCATCGCGCCGGGTAATGGCCCTGGCCCGCGAGACCCTCGCCATCGAAGCCGACGCCGTCAGGGCCCTGCACGACCGCCTCGACGCCGACGATTCCCTGGTGCGCGCCGTGGCCGTGCTGTACGCCTGCACCGGCCGCGTGGTGGTGTCGGGCATGGGCAAGTCCGGCCATATCGCGCGCAAGATCGCCGCCACCCTGGCCTCGACCGGCACCCCGGCCATGTTCGTGCACCCGGGCGAAGCCGCCCACGGCGACCTCGGCATGGTGACGGCGCAGGACGTCTTCATCGCCATTTCGAATTCCGGCGAATCCTCGGAGCTGATGGACATCCTGCCGGTCGTCAAGCGCATGGGCACGCCCCTGATCGCCATGACCGGCAAGCCGCAATCGCGCCTGGCGCAACTAAGCGACGTGCACCTCGACATCTCGGTGGCGAAAGAAGCCTGCCCGATGAACCTGGCGCCCACCGCCAGCACCACCGTCACGCTGGCCCTGGGCGACGCCCTGGCCGTGGCCCTGCTCGACGCCCGTGGCTTCCGCGAAGAAGACTTCGCACGCTCGCACCCGGGCGGCGCCCTCGGCCGGCGCCTGCTGACCCACGTGCGCGACGTGATGCGCAGCGGCGAGGCCGTGCCTGCCGTATCGCCTGACGCGCCGCTGGCCCAGGCCCTGCTGGAAGTGAGCCAGAAGGGCATGGGCATGACCGCGGTCGTCGATGCCGAACAGCGTCCGATCGGCGTGTTCACCGACGGCGACTTGCGCCGCCTGATCGAGCGCGTGCAGGACTTCTCGAACATCGTCATCCGCGACGTCATGCATGCCAACCCGCGCACTGTGCAGCCGGAACAGCTGGCCGTGGACGCGGTGGCGATCATGGAAGAATTCCGCATCAACCAGATGCTGGTGGTCGATGGCGAGGGCAAGCTGGTCGGCGCCCTGCACATCCACGACCTGACCCGCGCAAAGGTAATCTGATGGTGACTCCTCTCGCACATACCCAGCGCGCCGCGCGCATCAAGGTCATGATCTTCGACGTCGACGGCATCCTGACCGACGGCAGCCTGACCTACGGCCCGGACGGCGAAGTCACGAAGACCTTCAACGTCCTGGACGGCCTGGGCATCCAGCTGCTGCAAAAGACCGGCGTGCAGACCGCCATCATCAGCGCGCGCAAGTCGCCGATCGTCAACGCGCGCGCCAAGGACCTGGGCATCAACCACGTCTGGCAGGGCTTCCACGACAAGCGCGTGGCCTTTGCCGAGCTGCTGGCGCAAACCGGCGTCACGGCCGAGGAGTGCGGCTACATCGGCGACGACGTGATCGACATGCCGCTGCTGAGCAAGGTAGGCTTCGCCGTCACCGTGCCGAGCGGGCACCCGGAAGTGCAGTACCGCGCGCATTACGTCACCAAGGCGCCGGGTGGGCGCGGCGCCGTGCGCGAAGTCTGCGACCTGGTGATGCGCGCCCAGGGCACCTACGAACAGGCGCTCGCGCCGTATTTCGCCTGAATCCTGTTAAACGCATGGCAATCCTCCAGAACCGCCGTACCTCGCACCGCTGGCGCCTGCTGGCGCTGATGCTCACCGCCGTGTTCTTCGCCTTTGGCAGCTTCTGGCTGCTGCAGGCGATGCAGGGCGACGACGACGCCAGCGCCGGGAATGCCGGGAACGAACCCGACTACATCGTCGAGAACTTCAGCTTCGTGCGCATGACGCCAACCGGCCAGCCGCGCTACGTGGTGTCGGGCGCGCGCCTGGCCCACCATCCGGTGACCGACGTCTCGGAAGTAAGTAAACCGGTGGTCGAGAGCATGGCGCCGGGCCGCCCGCGCATGACCATGCATGCCGACCGCGCCCAGATCCACCACCAGGAAAACCGGGTCGAACTGATGGACAACGTCGATATCGTGCGCCCGGCCACGCCAGGCTCGGAAGGGCTGCGCGCACGCACCGATGCGCTGACCGTGCTGGCCGACGAGGAGATCGTCAAGACCGACCGTCCGGTCGACATGACGCTGGGCGCCTCGACGGTGAAGAGCGTCGGCCTGGTGGCCGAGAACCCGACCCAGAAGCTGCACCTCGGCCGCGGCCAGATCGTGTATCCGCCGCGCCAGCCCTGACCCCGCCGCTGACCCCAAAAAATCTAGGAACCAGCCATCAATATGAAAAACATCCTCGCCGCCGCCGTCCTCTCGCTGCTGTCGCTGTCGGCCCTGGCCGAACGTGCCGACTCGCTGAAGGAGGCCGTCGTCAATTTCGATTCGGCCGACTTCGACGAAGTCACCCAGACCCGCATCCTGACCGGCAACGTCGTCCTCACGCGTGGCACGCTCACCATGAAGTCGGACCGCGCGCTGGTCAAGGAAACGCCGGAAGGCTACATGAGCATCACGCTCACCTCGGGCCCGGGGCACGTGGCCACCTTCCGCCAGAAGCGCGACGGCGGCAACAATTTGTGGATCGAAGGCCAGGCCGAACGCATCGAGTACGACGAACGCCAGGAACTGGTGAAGCTGTTCTCGAAAGCGACCGTGCGCGAGCTGGAAGACGGGCGCCTGACGAATGAACTGAACGGCCCCTTCATCTCCTACGACAACCGCAAGGAAGTGGCGGCCGTGCGCAACGACGCCAGCGGCGAAAGCAAGGTGGGCGGCGGACGCGGCACCCTGATCATCGCGCCGCGCAGGACCACGCCCGCAGCGGCACCAGCGCCGGCGGGGAAATGAGCATGATGGGAGCAAGCGCAGGCAGCACCCTGGTCGTGCGGGGGCTGCAGAAAAGTTACGGCAAGCGCCTGGTGGTGCGCGACGTGTCGCTGGAAGTGGGCTGCGGCGAGGTCGTTGGCCTGCTCGGCCCGAACGGCGCCGGCAAGACCACCTCGTTCTACATGATCGTCGGCCTGGTACCGTCGGACGCCGGCGCCATCGAGATCAACGGCACCGACATCTCCAGCCTGCCGATCCACCGGCGCGCGGTGCTGGGCCTGTCCTACCTGCCGCAGGAAGCCTCGGTGTTCCGCAAGCTGACGGTCGAGGACAACATCCGCGCCGTGCTGGAACTGCAGCGCGACGACAACGGCAAGTCGCTCTCGAAGGACGCCATCAACGAGCGCCTTGATTCGCTGCTGGCCGAACTGCAGATCGAGAAGCTGCGCGAGAACCCGGCCCTGTCGCTGTCGGGCGGCGAGCGGCGCCGCGTGGAGATCGCGCGCGCGCTGGCCACCAACCCGCGCTTCGTGCTGCTCGACGAACCGTTTGCCGGCGTCGACCCGATCGCCGTGATCGAGATCCAGCGCATCGTGCGATTCCTGAAGGAGCGCGGCATCGGCGTCCTGATCACCGATCACAACGTGCGCGAAACCCTCGGCATCTGCGACCGCGCCTACATCATCAACCAGGGCGCCGTACTGGCCTCGGGCCGCCCCGACGACATCATCGCCGACGAGTCGGTGCGCCGCGTCTACCTGGGCGAGCACTTCCGCATGTAATCGAGGTAACGACACCGCTTTGAACCGCAGTTGAACAGTAAGAATCGATGAAACAATCCCTGCAACTCCGGACATCGCAGCACCTGGCCCTGACGCCGCAGCTCCAGCAATCGATCCGCCTGCTGCAGTTGTCCACGCTCGAACTGCACCAGGAAATCGAGCAGATCCTGTCCGACAATCCCTTGCTGGAGCGGCTCGACGATCCGCTCGACCGCTCGGTGCGCCTGCTGGCCGACGGCGCCATCAACAGCGCACCCGCGCAGGGCGAGGCACCGGCCGCGCCATCGAACGAGGAAAGCGCGCCGGCCAGCGCCGACGCGCCCGAAGGACTCGACGGCGGCGGCGACCATGAACACGGCGAGCCGGGTGGATCCGACAGCGACTGGGGCGACAGCGGCCGGGCCTCGGGCAACGGCGAAGACGAGGACGGCCGCCCGCAGCTGGAAGCCGGCGGCATCACGCTGCGCGAACACCTGTCGGAACAGGTGCGCGTGACCAACCTGAACCTGCGCGACCGCGCCCTGGCCGAGCTGGTGATCGACGCCATCGACGACAATGGCTACCTGGAAGAACAGCTCGACGAGATCCACGCGCGCCTGCCGCAGGAACTCGAGGTCGAGATGGACGAACTGCGCTGCGCGCTGGCGCTGATTCAAAGTCTCGATCCGGTGGGCGTCGGTGCGCGCAGCGCGGCCGAATGCCTGGCGCTGCAGATCCGCCGCATGCCCGGCGTGCCGCTGGTGACGCGGCGCACGGCACTAAAGATCGTCGAAGGGTATCTGACCTGGTTCGCGCAGCGCGAATTCAACAAGCTGAAAAAGGCGCTCGACTGCGACGACGAAGACCTGCGCGAAGCGCAGGCCGTGATCCGCCAGTGCCATCCGCACCCCGGTGCCGCGTTCGCATCGAGCACCTCGGACTATGTGGTTCCGGACGTTATTGTCCGGAAAACGAAGAGCGGCTGGGGTGTGACCCTGAACCACGAAGTGATGCCGCGCCTGCGCGTGAACCACATGTACGCGGCCTTGCTGAAGGGCGGGAAAGGCGAAGGGCAGATGAGCGCGCAGCTGCAGGAAGCGAAGTGGCTGATCAAGAACATGCGCCAGCGCTTCGATACCATCCTGCGTGTTTCCGAGGCAATTGTGGAGCGCCAGCGCAACTTTTTCAGCCATGGCGCGGTTGCCATGCGGCCCCTTGTGCTTCGCGAGATAGCTGATACACTAGGCCTACACGAGAGCACAATCTCTCGCGTAACCACGCAGAAATTCATGCTGACCCCGCACGGCATGTTTGAGCTGAAGTATTTCTTCGGAAGCCACGTCGCCACCGAAGCGGGGGGCGAAGCATCTTCGACGGCGATCCGGGCTCTCATCGCGCAACTGACAGGAGCAGAAGACCCCAGGAACCCATTATCCGACAGCAAGATCGCGGAAATGCTCGGTGAACAAGGAATGGTCATCGCACGCCGCACGGTTGCCAAATACCGTGAGGCACTGAAAATTCCTCCAGTCAGTCTCCGCAAATCCTTGTAACGGCGGCACCCTCGCGCTTCCTGCGCGGCGCGGCAGCCGCCACCTCTTCAAAGGAGTGTGTATGAATCTCACTATCAGCGGTCACCACCTCGACGTTACTCCCGCCATTCGTGAATACGTACAAAACAAGCTTGAGCGCATTACCCGCCACTTCGATCAAGTGATCGATTCCCACGTGATCCTCGCGATCGACAATCTTACCGAAAAAGAAAAAAGGCAGAAGGCCGAGATCAACTTGCGCGTCTCTGGCAAGACCGTGCACGTGGAAAGTGTGGCGCAAGATTTGTACGCTGCGATCGATCTGTTGATGGACAGGCTGGACCGGCAAGTGATGAAGTACAAGGACATGCTCAAGAGTCATAGTCGCGACGCACTCAAGCGTCTCCCTGAAG
Source organism: Massilia sp. BAP21 (assembly GCF_057801335.1). NCBI lineage: Bacteria > Pseudomonadati > Pseudomonadota > Betaproteobacteria > Burkholderiales > Oxalobacteraceae > Massilia > Massilia sp. BAP21. The sequence continues at coordinate 1,388,736 of NZ_CM173596.1, read as the reverse complement.
GCGGAGAGGCAGCCGCAGCCTGACAGGCCGGCCAGCACCGTCTGAACGAGGGCGCCCGCTGGGCGCCCTTTTCATTGTTATCTCCCCCTCGTCAATACCCCGCCGCCACGGGTCTTGGGTAGAATGGATGTTTTTTCGACCATTCCAGACCATGACCGACCACGTCCAGACCCGCATCGCCAACGGCACCGGTACGATCACCCTCGACCGCCCGAAAGCCTTGAACTCCCTATCGCTGGACATGGTGCGGCGCCTGACCGACACCCTGCTAACCTGGCGCGACGATGCGTCGGTCGACGCCGTGGTCATCACCAGCAGTAGCGAAAAGGCCCTGTGCGCGGGCGGCGACATCCGCTTCTTCCACGAGGCCGGCCATGCCACGCCGACGGGTGGCAGCGCGCTGCTGGAAGACTTCTTCACCGAAGAATACGCGCTGAACCACCTGATCCACTTCTATCCGAAACCGTATATCGCGATCATGGATGGCGTGGTGATGGGCGGCGGCATGGGCATTGCCCAGGGCGGTCCGGACACCGGCCTGCGCATCGTGACCGACCGCACGAAAATGGCGATGCCTGAAGTGAACATCGGCCTGTTCCCGGACGTGGGCGGCAGTCACTTCCTGTCGCATGCGCCTGGGCAGCTGGGTAACTATCTCGGCCTGACCGGGCTGACGATCGGCGCGGCCGATGCGCTGTATGTCGGGCTGGCGGACGTGTTCGTGCCAGGTGCGCAATTGCAAGCCTTGAACGAACTGATCGACGCCACGCCCGGTGCGCAGTTGCCGGATGCGATCCGTGCGTTTGCCTCCGGCTTCGCCGATCAAGCAGGGGAGAGCGAACTGCAGGCGCAACGCGCCACCATCGACGCGCACTTCGGCGCGGCTTCCGTGGCAGCGATCATGGAATCCCTGGGCCGTGACGAACATCCCTTTGCGCAAAAAGCGTTAAAGGCGATGCGCCAGCGCTCGCCGCTGATGATGTGCGTGACGCGCGAGATGCTGGTGCGTGGCGCGGCCATGAGCGTGGCCGATTGCCTGCGCATGGAGCGTTCGCTGGTGCGCCGTAATTTCGAGCACGGCGAAGTGCTGGAAGGCGTGCGCGCGCTGGTGATCGACAAGGACAATGCGCCGCAGTGGAAACCTGCATCGCTCGAGGACGTGACGGCGGAGATGGTGGAGGGTTTCTTCGCGCCGGTGTGGCCGGCGTATGCGCATCCGCTGCGGCACCTGGATTGAAGCAGGGACTGCGCATCCCGGGTAGGTGGGCACGGGGTGCTTGCCCTACGTCGACGTTGACGGATAACGCGCTTACGACTGCTCGCGGTGGCGCAGCACCACGCGTTCGGTCTCGCCGAAGTACGCCGCCAGGCGCTCGGCCATGTACACCGAGCGGTGCTGGCCGCCGGTGCAGCCGACCGCCACCGTCAGGTAGCTGCGGTTGTCGGTCTTGAACGAGGGCAGCCATTTTTCAACAAAGGCGCGAATATCTTCCAGCATCTCGGTGGCGCTGGGCTGGGCGTCGAGGAAGGCGATCACCGGCGCGTCCTTGCCGGTCAGCGGGCGCAGCGCGATGTCGTAGTAGGGATTCGGGATCGCGCGCACGTCGAACACGAAATCGGCGTCCAGCGGCACGCCTACCTTGAAGGCAAACGATTCGAAGAACAGGGTCAGCGGTGCATGCTTGACCTCGGCCAGTTCCTTGATCCAGGCGCGCAGTTTATTCGCCGACGCTTCCGAGGTGTCGATCACGTGGCCGAGCTGCTCGATCGGCGCCAGGCGCTCGCGCTCTTCGGCGATGCACTCGATCAGGGTGCGGCGCGAAGCTGGGTTTTCGCCTGGGCGCAACTGGTGCGAGAGCGGGTGGCTGCGCCGGGTTTCGGAAAAGCGCGCCACCAGCGAGTGGGTGCTGGCGGTCAGGAACATCACCTTGACCTCGTGGCCTTCTTCCTTCAGCGAACGAACGCTATTCGGGAGTTCAACCAGCGACTCGGCGCTGCGCGCATCGACGGCAACCGCCAGCCTGGCGGTGCGCTCGGCATCGACCGTTTTCACCAGCTGCGGCAGCAGGGCCGGCGGCAGGTTGTCGACGCAGTAGTAACCCGCGTCTTCGAGGACGTTCAAGGCAACCGATTTGCCCGAGCCGGAAATGCCGGTAATGAGTACGATGTGCATGGCGCGATGATACCGCAACAGTACCGGCTTGTCGTCGGGCTTATCGTTGGATACGGGGGCGATCGATGTACATACCCGCCAATCGCGCCAGTTACAGCGGTATCAGTCGCTGCTCATGGCCTGGCGTTGCCGCTCCATGAATTCCTGCAGGGTATCGATGCCGCGCAGTTGCAGGATGGTGTTGCGCACCGCGGCTTCCAGCAGCACCGCGATGTTACGGCCGGCCGCCACGGGAATCACGACTTTGCGGATCGGCAGGCCCAGCACTTCCTCGGTCGGGAAGTGGAAGGGCAGGCGCTCGACTTCCTCGTCGAGCACGCCGCGCTTGACCAGATGAACAATTAATTTCAGCCGCATCTTGCGGCGCACGGCGGTCTCGCCGAAGATCGCCTTGATGTCGAGCAGGCCGAGGCCGCGCACTTCCAGCAAATTCTGCAGCAGCGGCGGGCAGCGGCCTTCGATCATGTTCGGGGCAATGCGCGAGAACTCCACGGCATCGTCGGCCACCAGGCCGTGCGAACGCGAAATCAGTTCCAGGCCCAGCTCGCTCTTGCCCAGGCCGGAATCGCCGGTAATCAAGACGCCCACACCGAGCACGTCCATGAAGACGCCGTGCATGATCACGCGCTGCGCCAGTTTCTTGGACAAATAGACGCGCAGGAAGTCGATCACCTGGGCTGCCGGCAGCGGCGTGGAAAACAGCGGGATGTTCTGCTCGTCGCAGATGGCGAGGATGTCAGGCGGGGTTTCCAGGCCTTGCGCGATGATCAGCGCCGGCGGGCCGCCGCCGATCAGCTCGCCGATCACGTGGGTGCGCGAGCTGGACTTCAGGCGGTGGTAATAGTTCAGTTCCTGGTGGCCGAACACCTGGATGCGGCCCGGGTGGATCAGGTTCAGGTGGCCGACCTGGTCGGCGGCCGAGGCCACGTCACCGGAAATGAGCCGCTCGCCGCCGGGAAAGCCGGCGAACCAGCCGAGTTGCAGGCTGTCGCGGTTATCGTCGTACAGCCTTTGGATGGTGAGCGGAGTCTGCAACATGGCGAGTAATCGAGGGGGAAAAGGACCCCCTCAGTTTAACCCAGTGCCTGCAAGCTTGGTTGCCAGTTGATAATTCGTTCGTGCACGGAACGCGGGTCCGGATCGCTTGCCAGGGCAGTGCGGATCGCTTCGTCCGAGAACAGTTCCGCGATCTCGGACAGGATTTCCAGGTGCTGCTGGGTCACGTGGTCCGGAATCAGGAGGAAGAACAGCAGGCTGACCGGGCGGCCGTCGGGCGACTCGAAGGGAATCGGCGAAGCCAGGCGGACAAAGGCGGCGATCGGGTTCTTCAGGCTCTTGCTGCCTTTCACGCGGCCATGCGGCACGGCCACACCATGGCCGAGGCCGGTGGAGCCGAGGCGTTCGCGCGCGAACAGATTGTCCGTCACGGTCGAGCGCGCAATGCCGCAATTGTTTTCGAAGATCAGGCCGGCCTGCTCGAAAGCGCGTTTCTTGCTCGATACTTCAATGTCGAGCTGGACGTTTTCAAGCGAAAGAATTTTGCTAAGGTTGGTCATAACACGCTTCTGGTGGTGCAGCACAAAGCAGGGTGAATTGTGCGGGCAACTTGCGGTGCAGAATTATAGGCCGCTTTAACGGCCGTGTGATTCGATTTCGCGTCGGTATCCTACCCCTGTCAGAGGATGGATTCGACCCCTTGGCAGACAGTAGCGACAGCACGATTTGCGCTTTCGCAAGGGCCTACGCAATTTCCGCAACGAAAATCCCGATCCCATGGGTGAAAGCGGGGCATGCGCCACGTTTCACCATCTTTTACCCATATCTGGGGACGATCCCGGAAAACAGCAGGGTTGTGTGAGCTGTTGTTTTTCGGTCATGCGCTGTGGTTTGAAACCGACAGTACTACTGGCGCGCGCCACGCAGATTATGCGGACGACCCGTGCTGAAATTGGCGCGCCATGGGTTGATGTCGAGGCCGCCGCGGCGGGTATAGCGCGCGTACACCGACAGCTTGCTCGGCTTGCACTGGCGCAGCACGTCCATGAAGATACGCTCAACACATTGTTCGTGGAATTCGTTGTGCTCGCGGAAGCCGATCAGGTAGCGCAGCAGGCCTTCCTGGTCGATCTGCGGGCCGGCATACTGGATCTGCACGCTGCCCCAGTCCGGCTGGCCGGTGACCAGGCAGTTCGATTTCAGCAAGTGCGAGACCAGGGTTTCCTCGACCGGGGCTTCGTCGAAGTTGGCCTTGAGCAGTTCCGGCGCCGGTGAATAGGCGTCGATGTCGATGTCGAGGCGGTCCAGCAGCAGGCCGTCGAGTTCGCCCATCTTGAGCTTGCCGAAGTGCTCGGCTTCGGTGAGGGTGATGTGGACCGGGGCGCCAAAGGCGTTCGACAGGTCTTCGCGCAGCAGGGCGACGAGGGCGTCGGGGCCGGCCACGCGGGTCTGGTTGAAGGAATTCAGATACAGCTTGAACGACTTCGATTCAACGATGTTCGGCGAGTCGGCCGGCGCGCTGATGGTGGCAATTGCCACCTGCGGCTTGCCGCGCATGTTCAGCCACGACAATTCATAGGCGTTCCAGATGTCCATGCCGAAGAAGGGCAGGGTGCCGCTAATGGCGAGCTCGTCGCGCTTTTGCTGGCGCGGGATCGGGAACAGCAGTTCCGGCGCGTATTCGGTCTGGTAGGCGGAGGATTTGCCAAGTGGCGATTGATCGGGAGTATTGGTCATGATCTGGTCTCGAAGGGCCGGTGCTGCGCGTTGGTCGAGTGACTTGTTGCTTGCGCGAATGGTTGCCGGCCCGGCGGCGGCAAAGCGGCGTATCGTACACCTTTCTGCTGATCGGTGGGCGATTCGGTTGAGTGCGGGATGGGTGGCGATGGCGTGGTGTTGGCGGGGAATGCGGGCGGTAATGGGGCTGTTGCCTGTGCCGTTATCGGTATGCATGATCCGCGTGGGCACGAGAGCCCACCCTACGGTTACCGTTATCGGCGAGTTCATACAAGGAACCATCACCGTTATCGGCAAGTTCATACAGGAACTGTCACCGTTAACGGCGAGATCATACGAAACGCGGATACGCAGCGTGTCCCGTAGGGTGGGCACTCGTGCCCACGCGGATTCAGCCCACCACGAACAGAGCAGGCAACAGCCCCACGTCCTCAAGCACAGGACAACTCAACCCAAGCAATCACAAGAACAACTTGTACACCGGATTCGCACTCTCATCCCAATATCGGTACCCCAGCGTCGCCAAAAACTGCCGGAACTCCTCCATCTCTCCACCCGGCACCTGCAACCCGACCAGAATCCGCCCAACATCCCCACCCTGGTTCCGGTAATGGAACAAGGAGATATTCCAGTTCGGCGCCATGCTGTCCAGGAAGCGCATCAACGCCCCCGGCCGCTCGGGAAACTCGAACCGGTACAGCAGCTCATCCTGCGCCAGCGCACTCTTGCCTCCCACCAGGTGCCGGATGTGCAGCTTGGCCAGCTCATCATGCGTCAGATCCAGCGTCCGGAAATCATGCTGCTCGAAGGTACGCGCCAGCAATGAAGATTCGCCGCGGCTGCCCACCTGCACGCCCACGAACACATGCGCCTGCCGCTCATCGCTGATGCGATAGGTGAACTCCGTCACATTGCGCGGCCCCACCAGCGAACAAAAACGCCGGAAGCTGCCGCGCTGCTCGGGAATCGTCACCGCAAACACCGCTTCGCGCGCTTCGCCTACCTCGGCGCGCTCGGCAACAAAGCGCAGGCGGTCGAAATTCATGTTGGCGCCGCAGGCCACGGCAACCAGGGTCTCGTTCTTCACCGGCTGGCGCCCCATCTGCGAACGTTCCACGTAGGCCTTGGCCCCGGCCACCGCCAGCGCGCCGGCCGGCTCCAGGATGCTGCGCGTGTCCTGGAACACGTCCTGGATCGCCGCACAAATCGCGTCGGTATCGACCAGGATGATCTCGTCCACGACCTGTTGCGCCACGCGGAAGGTTTCCTCGCCCACCAGGCGCACCGCCGTGCCATCCGAGAACAGGCCGACGTCGGGGAGCGTGATGCGCTCGCCCGCCTTCAGGCTGCGCGCCATCGCATCCGAATCGACCGTCTGTACGCCGATGATCTTGATGTCCGGCCGCACCGCCTTCACGTAGGCGCCGATGCCGGAGATCAGCCCGCCGCCGCCGATGGCGACAAAGATCGCGTGGATCGGCCCCGAATGCTGGCGCAGGATTTCCATGGCAATCGTGCCCTGGCCGGCGATCACGTCGGGGTCGTCGAAGGGATGGACGAAGGTGAGCTTCTGCTCGCGCTCGAGCAGCAGGGCGTGCTGGTAGGCGTCGGTGTAGGAGTCGCCATGCAGCACCACCTCCACCGCCGCGCCGCCGCGCGCTTTCACGGCGTCGATCTTCACCTGCGGTGTGGTGGTCGGCATCACGACCAGCGCGCGGCAGCCGAGGCGGCTTGCCGACAGGGCCACGCCCTGGGCATGGTTGCCGGCCGAGGCGCAGATCACGCCGCGCTTGAGCGCTTCGGAAGACAGGTGCGCCATCTTGTTGTAGGCGCCGCGCAGCTTGAAGCTGAACACGCTCTGCATGTCTTCGCGCTTGAAATAGATGCGGTTAGCGAAGCGCTGCGACAGGGTCGGGGCGAGATCGAGCGGGGTTTCCTGGGCCACGTCGTAGACGCGGGACGTGAGGATTTTCTTGAGGTAGTCGGTAGTCATGGTCGGGAAGTGACAATTCAAAGGCCAGTGTCCTGGTTCCGGTGACGCGAGACTGTGTTCCCTGGCGGATGACCAGGCATGCAGCCGATACAAGGCGCTGGGGTGTTAGCGCGCCGTATCGTGTCGAGGGCGATAGATTTTCCTCATTATAATGGACCGCTCTAACTCCTCAATGGCCACCGATGATCGAAACCGCCGTCCTCTGGCTGCTCAAGGTTCTTGCCGCTCCCTCAGTCGGGCTCACGTCGGTATTTCTCATCGCATTCGTGTCGGCTACCCTGGTGCCGCTCGGTTCCGAGCCGGCCGTGTTTGCCGTCGTCAAGGCGAATCCCGCCATGTTCTGGCCGGCGATCCTGGTGGCCACCGTCGGCAATACGCTGGGCGGCGTGCTGAACTACGGCATCGGCTACCGCGCGAAAATCGCCTTTGCCAAGGAGCGCCAGAGCCGCTGGTTCGGCTGGTTGCGCCGCTTCGGCGCCAAGACCATGCTGCTGTCCTGGGTGCCTGGCGTCGGCGACCCGCTGTGCACCCTGGCCGGCTGGCTGCACCTGCCGTTCTGGCCCAGCGTGATGTACATGGCGATCGGCAAGTTCGCGCGCTACCTCACCATGACCGTCGTGTTGCTGTATGTGCCTGACGGTTTCTGGAAGCGTGTCGGCGACCTGATCACGCAAATCACCGGCTGAGCGTAGGGTGGACGGCTCCACCCGAGATGGGGCGGTGACTGCATGTGCGCCGTCCACGCGTCCAGCCAGTGCCTGCATGGCAGTGCCATGGCAAGAACGTGCGTTGAGCGCGTGGACGGCGAAGCCGTCCACCCTACGGTCGCGATCGCTCCAAGGCTAATCTTCCTTGCCAAAGAAGCGTTCCATGCAAAGGAAATTTGCATGCGCAGCACCGGATGCAAATTTTGTTGCTCAGCAGGCCTGCGCAGATTCCTCGCAGCCCAGCGTTGTGCGCCGCAATAAGCTAGAATGGTTGTCCTTCGGGCCAGTCCAACATCGATCCCATCCATGAACGCCCCAGCACACATCCATACGCTCCTCGCCGACAACGCGCCGGCCCGCCTGCGCGAAATTCCTTATAACTACACCTCGTTTTCCGACCGCGAGATCGTGATCCGCCTGCTGGGCGAATCGTGCTGGCAGCTGCTCGACGAGCTGCGCGGCGCGCGCCAGACCGGCCGCTCTGCGCGCATGCTGTACGAGGTGCTGGGCGATATCTGGGTGGTGCGCCGCAATCCGTATTTGCAGGACGACTTGCTGGACAACCCGAAGCGGCGCCAGAAACTGATCGACGCCTTGCACCACCGCCTGGCCGAAGTGGATAAACGCCGCATCACCGTGGATGCCAGCGAAGGCGACGCCGGTTCCAGTGCAGATTCGGCCGCCAGCCGCAGCGCCGCCGTCGAACAGTTGCTGCAGGCCGCACGCAAGGCCGTCGACGACTTCGGCCGCGAATTCCGCGACATGTACGACTTGCGCAAGCGCGCCCGCGCCGTGCTCGGCGCCTACACCGACAAGCGCAACATCCGCTTCGACGGCATGCACCGCGTCTCGCACGTCACCGACGCCACCGACTGGCGCGTCGAATACCCCTTCCTGGTGCTGGTGCCCGACAGCGAAGAGGAAATGGCAGGCCTCGTCAAAGGCTGCATCGAACTCGGACTGACCATCATCCCGCGCGGCGGCGGCACCGGCTACACCGGCGGCGCGATTCCATTGAGCCCGATGTCGGCCGTGATCAACACCGAAAAGCTGATCGCCCTGGGCGAAGTCGAGATGACGCGCCTGCCCGGCCTGGACCGCGACTACGCCACCATCTACACCGGCGCCGGCGTGGTCACCCAGCGCGTGTCGCAGGCCGCCGAAAAGGCCGGCTTCGTGTTCGCGGTCGACCCGACCTCGGCTCACGCCTCCTGCATCGGCGGCAACATCGCCATGAACGCGGGCGGCAAGAAGGCCGTCCTGTGGGGCACGGCGCTGGATAACCTGGCGTCCTGGCGCATGGTCGACCCGAACGGCGACTGGCTCGAAGTCACGCGCATCGACCACAACCTCGGCAAAATCCACGACGCGCCAACCGCCGTGTTCAAGCTCGAATGGACCCATCCGTCGACCAAAGGCGCGCCAAAGGGCGAACCCTTCCGCACCGAGACGCTGACGATTGAAGGCCGCAAGTTCCGCAAGGAAGGCCTGGGCAAGGACGTCACGGATAAATTCCTGGCCGGCCTGCCGGGCGTGCAGAAAGAGGGCACCGATGGCCTGATCACCTCGGGCCGCTGGATCCTGCACAAGATGCCGAAGTTCACGCGCACCGTGGCGCTGGAATTCTTCGGCCAGGCGCGCGATGCGATCCCGTCGATCGTCGAGATCAAGGATTACCTCGACAGCCTGCCGAAAAGCGGCAAGCCGGAATTCGAGACACTGCGTCTCGCCGGCCTCGAACATCTGGATGAACGCTACCTGCGCGCGGTCGGCTATGCCACCAAATCCAAGCGCGGCACGCTGCCGAAAATGGCGCTGTTCGGCGACATCGTTGGCGACGACGAAAATGCGGTGGCCATGGCCGCCTCGGAAGTGGTGCGCATCGCGAACACCCGTGTCGGCGAAGGCTTTGTCGCCGTCAGCCCGGAAGCGCGCAAGAAGTTCTGGCTCGACCGCGCGCGCACCGCGGCCATCGCCCGCCATACCAACGCCTTCAAGATCAACGAAGACGTGGTGATTCCCCTGAACCGCATGGGCGAATACACAGACGGCATCGAGCGCATCAACGTCGAGCTGTCGATCAAGAACAAGCTGCAGCTGGCCGAGCAGCTGCACACCTATCTCTCGGGCGGCAACCTGCCGCTCGAAAAAAGCGACGACGCCACTGGCGACACCGTGGCGCGCGACGAGATCATGGGCGACCGCCCGCAGCAGGCCGTGGCGCTGGTGGAACAGGTTGGTGCGCGCTGGGCCTTCATCCTGGCCAATCTCGACCAGCCGCTGCGCGGCGTGCACGCCAAGCTCGACGAACTCGGCCTGGGCCACCTGTCCGCCGGTTTCGACAGCCGCATCGGCCGCCACCCGGATACGACCCTGTTCGACGTGGTCCAGGACCACACGCTGCGCATCTCGTGGAAGCAGGACCTGCGCGCGCCGCTGCGCCAGATCTTCAATGGCGCCGCGTATAAATGCATCCTCGACGAGACCGTCGCCATCCACAAGCGGGTGCTGCGTTCGCGCGTCTTCGTGGCCCTGCACATGCACGCCGGCGACGGCAACGTGCACACGAACCTGCCGGTGAACTCGGACGACTACGCGATGCTGCAGGATGCGCACAAGGCGGTCGAGCGCATCATGAAGCTGGCCCGTTCGCTGGACGGCGTGATCTCGGGCGAACACGGCATCGGCATCACCAAGCTCGAATTCCTCACCGACGAAGAAATCCGCGAATTCCGCGACTACAAGCAGCGCGTCGACCCGGAAGGCCGCTTCAACAAGGGCAAGCTCCTGAACACCACGGCGGTGGCGGCCGACCTGACCAACGCCTACACGCCGTCGTTCGGCCTGATGGGCCACGAGTCGCTGATCATGCAGCAGAGCGACATTGGCGAGATTGCCAACTCCATCAAGGACTGCCTGCGCTGCGGGAAGTGCAAACCGGTCTGCACGACGCACGTGCCGCAATCGAACTTGCTGTACTCGCCGCGCGACAAGATCCTGGCGACGTCCGCCCTGATCGAAGCCTTCCTGTACGAAGAACAGACCCGGCGCGGCGTGTCGATCCGCCACTGGGAAGAGTTCGAGGACGTGTCCGACCACTGCACCGTGTGCCACAAGTGCGTCACGCCGTGCCCGGTGAACATCGACTTCGGCGACGTCTCGATGAACATGCGGAATTTGCTGCGCAAGATGGACAAGCGCAGCTTCAAGCCGGCCAACCGCGCGGCGATGTTCTTCCTGAACGCGACCGACCCGACCACCATCAACGCCACGCGCCAGGCGATGGTCGGCTTCGGCTTCAAGGCCCAGCGCCTCGGCAACAAGCTGCTGCGCGGCTTCGCCAAGGACCAGGTGAAGGCGCCGCCGCCGACCACCGGCAAGGCGCCGGTGCGCGAGCAGGTGATCCACTTCATCAACAAGAAAATGCCGGGCAATCTGCCGAAGAAGACCGCGCGCGCACTGCTGGATATCGAGGACGACAAGGTCATCCCGATCATCCGCAACCCGAAGGCGACGAATGCCGACACCGAGGCCGTGTTCTACTTCCCCGGCTGCGGTTCCGAGCGTTTGTTCTCGCAGGTCGGTTTGGCGACCCAGGCGATGCTGTGGGAAGTGGGCGTGCAGACCGTGCTGCCGCCGGGTTACCTGTGCTGCGGCTATCCCCAGCGCGGCGCCGGCCAGTACGACAAGGCCGACAAGATGATGACCGATAACCGCGTGCTGTTCCACCGCATGGCGAACACGCTGAACTACCTCGACATCAAGACCGTGCTGGTCTCCTGCGGCACCTGCTACGACCAGCTTGCGACCTACGAGTTCGAGAAGATCTTCCCCGGCTGCCGCATCATGGACATCCACGAATACCTGCTGGAGAAGGGCGTCAAGCTCGAAGGCGTGAACGGCGTGCGCTACATGTACCACGACCCCTGCCACACGCCGATGAAGATGCAGGATTCGGTGAAGACCGTGAACGCGCTGGTGCAGACCGTGGACAACGTGAAGATCGAGAAGAACGACCGCTGCTGCGGCGAGTCCGGCACCTTTGCGATTACCCGCCCCGACATCGCCACCCAGGTGCGCTACCGCAAGGAGAACGAGATCCAGAAGGGCGCCGCCAAGCTGCGCGAAGACGGCTTCGAGGGCGAGGTCAAGGTGCTGACCAGCTGCCCATCCTGCCTGCAGGGCCTGTCGCGCTACAATGCCGACGCCGGCACCAGCGCCGACTACATCGTGGTCGAGATCGCGAAACACCTGCTGGGCGAGAACTGGCTGCCGGACTACGTGGCACGTGCCAACAACGGCGGTATCGAAAGGGTATTGGTATGACGAGTACGCCGATCCGCGAACCGGGCTGCGAACTGTGCGACCTGGCCGCGCCCATGACGGTGTACGCCGACAGCAAGCTGTCGGTGATCATCGTCGACGACGCCAACTATCCCGGCTTTTGCCGCGTAATCTGGCGCGACCACGTGCGCGAGATGAGCGACCTGGCGCGCGAGGATCGCCTGCAGCTGAACGAAGCCGTGTACCAGGTCGAGCAGGCCGTGCGCGAGGTGATGGCGCCTACCAAGGTCAACGTGGCCAGCCTGGGCAACGTGGTGCCGCACCTGCACTGGCACGTGATCCCGCGCTACACTGACGATGCGCACTTCCCCGCGCCCGTGTGGGCCGCGGCCGTGCGCCAGACCGAACAGGAAACGCTCGCTGCACGCCGCGCGCTGCTGCCCGAGCTCGCCGACGCGATTGCGCGGCGCATGAACCAACAAGGATGAACACAGCAATGCCACAACCAACCGACCTGGCCGTCCGCCAGAAATCCCGCATCCTCGAGATCACGTTCGACGACGGCAAGACCTTCTCGATTCCCTTCGAACTGATGCGCGTGTATTCGCCTTCGGCCGAAGTGATGGGCCACGGCCCGGGCCAAGAAACCCTGCAAGTGGGCAAACGCGAGGTCAGCGTGACGGGCGTGGAACCGGTCGGCAACTACGCCATCAAACCGCTGTTCGACGATGGCCACGGCAGCGGGATCTTTACCTGGGCGTATCTGTACAAGCTGGGCAGCGAGCAGGACACGCTGTGGGCAGACTACATGGGGCGCCTGCATGCCGCCGGTTTCGAAGGCGACAGCGGCCGCGAGCCGGGCAAGGTGCTGCCGGGGGCGAAGGTGCGCAGTGGGTGTGGTCACAACCACTAATGCCACATCGGCCTGCGGCCTCGACCGTACGGTGGGCACCCCGTGCCCACGCGGTTACGTGCGTATCCGTTGTCTACTGCTGTGATGACTCGCTCCGCGGCGTATCCATGATTTGAGGCGCTAACGAGACGCTTTTGAATCCGCCAACAATGTACATCGTTCGCGTCAAAAACATGATCTACCACTGATCATGCTTCCGCGTGGGCACGGGGTGCCCACCGTACGGTTGAAGCCGTCGCGATAAGAGCGCCAACGATAATCCCCGCCCCAAACAAAAAAGCCAGCTTGCGCTGGCTTTTTCGTTTCAACAAAGCCGGCCGAGGCCGGCATCGCCGATATTACGCTGGCTGGATGTTCGCAGCTTGCTTGCCCTTCGGACCAGTGGTGATCTCGAAAGTCACGCGCTGGTTTTCGGCCAGCGACTTGAAGCCTTGTGCGTTGATCGCCGAGAAGTGCGCGAACACGTCTTCACCGCCGCCGTCAGGCGTGATGAAACCAAAACCTTTTGCATCGTTGAACCATTTAACGGTACCGCTCGTCATTTTGTTACTCCCCTAAAGTTATTAGTTGTTATGCCTTGCCTGAACTACTGGTGTGAACGGATGACGTTTAGCGCCGTACTCAACAAAGCAGATTTATTATAGGGATAAGTTTGCTTTCGTGAAGCACAATTTGCATATCTTTTATTGCCGAGTTGGGTTGTAACGACATCTCGGCAGTCAATTAAATCTGTAAGGCAACGATTCAGAGGCTCATTGTTTCTTTCAACTGTGCAGCGTTGCGCCGCGATATCTCCAGTTTCTTCCCGTTATCAAGTGTCAGGATGTAGGCTGCCTCCATCCCTTCCTCGATCGCGGCAATCGCAGCCAGGTTCACGATGTGCTGGCGGCTGACGCGGAAAAACAGATGGCGCGGCAAGCGTTCCTCGATGCTGCCAAGCGACTTCTTCACATAGGCATGGGTCTGGTCGAAATACACCTGCACGTGGTTCTTGCAACTCTCGAAGCAGCGAATCGACGCCAGAGGCACCATGTGCGCGCGGTCCCCATCCTTGATGAAGATGCGGCTGTGCGCCTCCAGCGGAGCCTGTACCGCGTCCGGCGGCGCAGGCAGGGCGCGCATCTCCAGCTTGCGCACGGCCTGCGCCAGCCGCTCGGCGCTCACCGGCTTGAGCAGGTAATCGACCGTATCGAACTCGAAGGAGCGCACCGCATACTCGGCATGCGCCGTGGTGAACACGATGCGCGGGTGGGTGTCCAGCTGCGCCAGCAGATCGAAGGCATTGGCTCCGGCCATCTGGATATCGAGGAACAGCACGTCGGGGCAGGTGGCGCGGATCAGCGGCAAGGCGATGTCCGGATGGTCCGCCTCGCCCACCACTTCGATGCCCGCATGCGCACCCAGCATGCGCACCAGGCCCTGGCGCGCCAGGCGCGCGTCTTCCACCACGAAGGCCTTCATGGCGCCGTCTCCAGCGGCAGGGCCAGCGCCACGCGGTAGCTGGCGCCGCTGTCGTGCGACGCATGCCAGGCCCGCTCGCCGTACAGCAGGCCGAGACGCTGCGCGAGGTGGCGCATGCCTATTCCCATTCCCGTTTCGAGGCCGCCGTGGCCGCCATGTGCCGGCTTGTCGTTGACCACCTCCAGGCGCAGCAGCGCGCCATCCTGCCTGCCGCTCAGGTGCAAGGCGCCGCCCTCGCGCAGCGGCTCGATGCCGTGCTTGACTGCGTTCTCGGCCAGCATCTGCAACAGCAGCGGCGGCACCAGGCAGGCATCGAGCTGCGGCGGAATGTCGATGCGCACGCGCAGCCGCTCTTCCAGCCCGGCGCCGGCGATGGCCAGGTAGCGCTCGACGATCGCGCGCTCCTCGGCCAGCGGCACCTTGCGCCGCTCGTCGCCCGCCAGCGAATAGCGCAGGATCTCCGACAGGCCGACCAGCATGGCATCGGCGCGCTGCGCATCCTCGTGGATCATGAAGCGGATGTTGTTGAGCGAATTGAACAGGAAGTGAGGATTCAACTGGTTCGACAGGCTGCGCAGCTGTGTTTCGTGCAGGGCGTTCTGCAGGTGCGCCGTCTGCAGGGCGCCCTCGCGCGCATCGCGGCTGCCGGTAAAGCTGATGTAAATGAAGATCCACGCGCAGATGAAGACCTGCGCCTGCAGACTGGCCCCGTAGATGGTGCGCAGCAGGTAAGCCAACGGGTCCAGCGTCATGTCGTACTTCGCGTAATACACGGCCACGTCGTCCCAGAAGAAGGGCAGCGTCATGGCCGCCACGCTGGCCGTCACCAGCACCGCCGCGGCGCTGGCGTAGACCACCGCCAGCAGCACCAGCCGCCCCATGCCCATGCTCTTCCAGCCGCGCCGCCGGTACAGCCAGCGAAACGCCAGCACGGCCAGCGTGTAGGGCGGCAGCCAGAGCAGGGTAGAGACCCCGTCGAGCAGGGCCAGGGGACTCCACAGCACGACGGTGAGCAGCGTGACCGCCATGCAGAAGGCGCCCGCGCCCAGGTGATAGAACCAGAATTGCCGGCTGGCCGGAAAGAAGCGGATGCCCATGGTCGTTGTTTGTTGTGTCATGGCAAGGTGATGGCGCAGTATAGCGTTGGCCATCACCACACCCGCAGGCGCGCGGCCGGCGCCAGGTACATGGCGTCTCCCGGGCGGGTGCTAAAGGCGTCGTGGAAAGCGTCGAGCTGCATGGCCGGGAAGTTAGCGCGCAGCGCTGGCGGCGCATGCGGGTCGCTCGTCAGCAGCTGCAGGGTGCGTTCGTCGCGCCGCTTCACCGCCCATTGCTGGGCATAGGCCAGGAAGAAACGCTGTGCGCCGCTGCGCCCGCCGATCACGGGCCCCGGCTTGCCGCCCAGCGCATGCTGGTAGGCGCGCCAGGCCAGCTGCAGGCCCATCAGGTCGGCCATGTTCTCGGACAAGGTCAGCCTGCCGTTCACGCGCGTGCCGGGCAGCGCCTCCAGCGCATCGAAGCGTGCCGCCAGGCGCTTGCCGAACGCATCGAAGGCGGCATGGTCGGCGGCTGTCCACCAGTCGCGCTGCACGCCGCGGCTGTCGAACTGGGAGCCGGTTGCGTCAAAAGCGTGGCTGATCTCGTGCGCAATCAGGGCGCCGACGCCGCCGTAGTTGGACGCATCGTCGGCCGCCGCATCGAAGAAGGGCGCCTGCAGGATGGCGGCCGGCAGGTTGATCTCGTTGAGCATCGGATCGTAGAAGGCGTTCGCCTCCAGCGGGCTCATGGCCCAGGCGCCGCGTTCGACCGCGGTGCCGGATAGGGCGGCGAGGCGCAGCCATTCGTGGCGGCGCGCGCGGTTACGGTTGCCGAGGGCGTCGCCGGGTTCGATGGCAAGCGTGCCGTAGTCGCGCCATGTAGCCGGATAGCCGACCTTGGCGCGCATGCCGGCGATCTTCGCCTGCGCCTCCTTACGGGCCTGGGTACCGAGCCAGGGGATGTGGACGACCGCTTCGCTTGCGGCGCGTTGCAGTTGCGCCGTCATGGCTTCGACACGCGCCTTGTGCCCGGGCGGGAAGTGACGCGCCATGTAGAGCGCACCGAGACCGTCGCCCAGCGCCTCGGTGAGGGCGTCGAGCGCGCGTTCGTCCTGCGGCATCGGGGCTGGCTGGCCGCCAAGGGCTTTGCCGCGGAATTCGAAGTGCGCGGCGCGGAACGGCGCCGGCAGCAGCGGCGCCGACACATCCAGCAGGCGCAGGCGGAAGTACAGCTTCCAGTCGTCCAGCGGCAGGCCGCGCTGCAAGGCCGCGATGGCGCCAGCCGCTGCCGGCTGGACCAGGTTCACCGCGTGGCCTTCGGGTATTGCCGAAGCCTGCAAAAAGGCATCCCAGGCCAGGCCGGGCGCCCATTGCGCAAGCTGGTGTGCGTCGAGCGAGCGCACATGCGCCGGGTTCATCGCCTCGGCCGCCGGCACGTGGGCCTGCGCCAGGCGCGTTTCCAGCGCCAGCACGCGCCGCGCGGCCGCCTGCGGTTGCGGCTCGCCGGCCAGCTGCGCCAGCGTCTCCAGATAGCGCAGATAGGCCGCCCGCGCCGACAGCAGGCGCGCATCCCGGCCCAGGTAATAGTCGCGCTCGGGCAGGCCGAGGCCGCCTTGCATCACGAGCACCCGGTTGCGCGTCGGGTCCTTGAAGTCGGCAAAGCCGCCCCACAGCCACAGCGGCGTCTTGAGGATGCCCTGTACCTGGCCCTGCCAGCGCGCCAGGTCGCCAACCGTGCGGATCGCGTCGATCGCGTCCAGCTGCGCGCGCAGCGGCGCCAGACCTGCGCGGTCGATCGCGGCCAGGTCGCGCACGCTGTCATGGAAGTCGACCAGCTTGCGTTCGATGCTGCCGGGTGCTTGCGGATGCGCGCGCAGGCCGTCGACGATGGCGCGCACGCGGGCGTTGACGCTGGCCGGCAGGTCGGCGCCGTAGACTTCGCTGCGTTCGGCGGGGATCGCGGTGGCGGCCAGCCAGGCGCCATTTGCGGCGCGGAACAGATCGTCGTTGGCGCGCGTGGCCGGGTCCAGGCGGGCGGTGTCGAGCGCGGTGGCGGGAAGGGTGATGCAGGCAGCAAGCAGGAGCAGAGGCAAGCGGCAAGGGCGAAGGCGCATGGCGGTCATCGATGTTGGTTGAGGAAGCGCCAGTATCGGGACGGTCCGGGCCGCGCAGGAAAAAAGGTGCCGAACGGTCCTGGAAGCGGACGAACGGCAGCCGGCTGGTTTCCGTATGGCGTACGGGGGGAATGACGCTGCGCAGCCGCTTCGCCGACAGACTGAGACGGCGCGTCAGGGCAAGGGCGCCGCTGCGCCTGTCTTGTCCGCCTCGGCCGCTGCGAACAGCAGGGCACGGATGCGTTTGCGCTCGCCGTGTGTCTGCTTCTCCGGCGCCGTACGCTGCGCCAGTTGGCCAGCCAGCGTACGCAGGATGTGGCCTCGTTCCCGGCCGGCCGGCAGCAGCACATACCGATCGACCCAACCCGGCTCGCCGGTCTGCCAGCCGCCGCGCACATACACTTCCGGCTGGACGCCACCGGCGCTTATGCTGTCCATGTCGTAGTCGGGGGCAACGACCAGGTAAGCCTGCCCGCCGCCCGGCGAGCGCAGCAGGTAGGGAAATAACTGCAGCGCGGTCTCGAACGCCGCCCATTTCTTGCCGGTGGCACGCAGGAAGCGATGCCCGAGCGTGCGCATGCCGGGCGAGTCGCTGCCGCTCAGCCGCTCTACCCAGAACTCCATCAGCACGCAGGTGCCGCTGCCATCGAGGTCGATGTAGCGGCGCCGGATGTTGTAGCGCGCGTGGGATTCCTTCAGGCGCGGCGGCGCGGCCAGGCGCGGCTTCGCGCAGGCGCTTGCATCGGCCAGCACCAGGCCGGTTCCAGGCGGCGCTGCCTGCGCACCGATGGCGGCGTGCGACGCACCAGGCGCGGATGCCGCAGATCCGCTCAACAGGAAAAGGCCGAGCAGGCCGGACAGGGACAGGATCGACCAGCGCATTGTCGGAACGCCGATACTCAGCGCTTGCAGCGCGCCAGCAGGTAGCGCGACACGGCGCCGTACAGCTCGGGGGATGAGCGCTGCGGGCTGTCCGGGTTGCAGGCCTGCGCGATCTCGTCTTCCTCGATCTCGTGATCGAAGCGATCCAGCGCATCCTCCGGCACCGCGTCCTTTGCCGAGGGGATGCGGGCGCCGTGCGTCTTGAAGAAGGCGTACACCTCGGCCGCTTTCGATCCGGGCTCCCATTTGTCCAGGAGGCGCAGGCTCTGCCGGCCGGCATCCCATGCCAGGATGCGGTAGCCGGGCAGGCTGTCGCGTCGCACGTGGCGATTGTAGAAAGCGCTGACCAGGTAATTCACCCTGTTCTTCGCATCATGGATGACGCTGACCTCTTCGCCGAACAAATAGTGCGCCTGCTGTTCGTTCGTCTTGCCAAAGCCCAGTTCATCCGGCTTGTTGGCCGGTACCGTGGCGCCAACGCGCAGCCAGCCCTTCTTGCGGCCGAAATAGAGCGTATTGATGGAATCGCGGTCGCCTCCGCTCGACAGGGCAGAAGCCGCATGGAGGTACCAGTCGCACATGCCGTCGTTGTCGAGGTCGATCTTCGAAAACGCAAACCAGGTGTGGTTCGAGGCGCCATCGACCCTTTCCCAGCCATTGCCGCTCACGGCATGGTCGCCGGGCTTTGCGTCCCGTACCCAGGCGAATTCCTTTTCCTTCCTGGCCAGTGCCTGGTATTTGTCCGGCAGCGGCTTCCCGGGCGGCATGCGGCAATCCGGCATGTCGAGCGTGAGTTGCATGCTTGCGCCCTGCGCCGTGGCGGTAGCGGCGGCGAGGATCAGTCCATTTAAAAACAGGCAGATTTTTTTCATCAGGTATCGGGGCTCGCCAGGAATGAGGCGGTTTTCATTGCACATGATTGGTGTCGTGTCCGGCGCGGCCGACTTCCGCTTGCACCCAGGGTGCGCACACAAAAATCTCCAGGGGATGTTCTTCGTTTTTTATATCGGGGCGCAGGAAATCCTGGTTGGCATACTGCCCTCGACAGAATTCCTTCTGCCAAAAACGCATGACGAAGGCATAGTCGTGCTTTGACACTTCCTGAGGCATATCGAACTCGTGATTCCATCTGTAAATTCGATAGCTTCCCGGATTGCCCCAGAAGTCGGGATAGGCGCTGGAAAATCCGGCGAAGTAAGGCACAGTGCCTTCGGCTGCATACGCGACAAGCACCGGCGCCATTCCCGTTACAGCACCTGGCATTACCAGGCCTTCCGGGACGGGCAGCTTCCTTTTCCAGAACGATTCCAGGCGCTTCATGTTCCCGAAAGATCTGGCGCCTTCCGGTGTTCCCAACAAAATGGCTTCCCTTGCCCGGTATTCGGGTAATTGCGTATTCGTCGGATAGGGTAGGGAAATGATCCAGTCGCACCAGCCGTCACCATTCAGATCGATATTGCTTGCCGGCGTGGCGACGCTTTCGGTGCGTATCGTTTCCTTGGTCCTGGGCGCTGGACGGCCGGCGCCCTTGCATTGAACAGGCGGGCGCACACTCAGGTGCGAAAATGATAGCGACTCCGCTTGCACGGGCTGAAACGTAAGGAAGAGGCACGCCAATGCCAGTCTCGATGCATTCATCTTGCCGGCATCGCTACCTGCTTGAATCCCGTGTTCGAACATGATCTGGCCGCTCCTGTACCAAATTGATATCACCGGGCAATCAGCGTTTGCAGCGAGCCAGCAGGTGCCGGGACAGGGGGCTACCGTGCTCAGCTTGCGTACGCGGTGTGGCCGTGACTTCGCATGCCTGCGCAATCTCGAATGTTTCGGTATCGGGATCGAATTGCTCCAGCGTGTCACTCGACTGTTCTGTCTTCAACGCAGGTCTGCGCGCGCCATGCGTTTTGAAGAAAGCATAGACCTGGGCTGCTCTGGATTGCGGTTCCCATTTGTCCAACACGAGCAGACTCCGCTTATTTTCATCCCACACCATGATCCGGTAGCCAGGCAGGGAGGAATAGCTGACATGGCGGCTGTAAAAGGCAGTAATGAAATAGTTGGTTTTGGTGGCAGCGTCATGGATAACAGAAATGTCTTCCCCAAACAAATACCGCGATTGTTCCGCATCGGAGTTACCAAAGCCTAGTTCATCCGGCTTGTTGGCCGGTACCGTGGCGCCAACGCGCAGCCAGCCGTTCTTGCGGCCGAGATAGAGCGTATTGATGGAATCGCGGTCGCCTCCGCTCGACAGGGCAGAAGCCGCGTGGAGGTACCAGTCGCACATGCCGTCGTTGTCGAGGTCGATCTTCGAAAACGCAAACCAGGTGTGGTTCGAGGCGCCGTCGATTCTTTCCCAGCCATTGCCGTTCACGGCATGATCGCCGGGCTTTGCGTCCCGTACCCAGGCGAATTCTTTTTCCTTCCTGGCCAGTGCCTGGTATTTGTCCGGCAGCGGCTTCCCGGGCGGCATGCGGCAATCCGGCATGTCGAGCGTGAGTTGCATGCTTGCGCCCTGCGCCGTGGCGGTAGCGGTGGCGAGGATCAGTCCATTTGAAAAAAGGCAGATTTTTTTCATCAGGTATCGGGGCTCGCCAGGAATGAGGTGGTTGTCATTGCACATGATTGGCGTCGTGTCCGGCGCGGCCGACTTGTTTTTCCAGGTTATCGATGCATCGCTGTCGGCCACTTCCTTATGGCGACTTTCCTGTTGCCGCTTCCCTGAGCATGCGAATGCGGGCACGTTCCGCTCCACGAGGGTCGCGTGCGGGTGTTGCGTGCGGTTCCAGCCGCCGCGCCAGTGCAAGCAGGATTTCCGCACGCCCGGCGGTTACCTCTTGCAATGCCAGGCTGTCGTTGAAACCCTTTTCGCTGATCCAGCCGGCCGTCGTGAAAACACGCGGCACTCCGGTTTTCAGCACCATGAAGTCGCCTAGGTCTTCTTCGGTGGGTGCGTCGACGAGATAGACCTTGCCAGTCGTGCGCTCCTTGAGCGCGTAGGGATACCACGTGAATGCAGCCACGAATGGCTGCCACTTGCCGCCAGTGAAGCGCAGATACCGGTGCTCGAGCACACGCATGCCTGCGCTCGGACTACCGCCGAGACGCTCGATCCAGAAATCCAGCAGGACGCACTGCCCACTGCCGTCCAGGTTGACGAAGCGGCGCCGGGCGTCATATTGCTCGTAGCTGGTTGCCGGCAGCGCTGGGGGCGCAAGGGAGGGCTTCTTGCATGCCGCCAGGTCGACAAGCACATAAGGGTTCGTGTCGGCCTCCACCGAGGCAGCACGCGTGTTATCTGCAGCTACGAGTCCCAAGCAGACAGCCAGACCTATTTGCAATACATCGAGAATACGCATTTTTTTCATGTTGTTATGGTAAGACCAATGGAGTAATGTCAAGGCCGCCACGCGGAACCGTGTCCGGCAAGTCGCTGGTGCAGCGCAGGGCAAAATAATCGGCCACCGGTTGATGGCGCCGCGGATCGGCGGGCTGGGCGACCGGATATTCGAACGCATTCACGAAGCGGCGGGCGTATTGTCCCCCGTCGGCGGTACGGTCGTATTCGAGCATGGCGGCAAAACTGCCGTGCTTGGCATGATTGCCGCCATCGCCGTTGTGCTCGCGCGCGGTGCGCATGGCAAGCTGGGCTCGATCTCGCGCTGCCGTTTGACCCAGGCCGGATTCGGCTGGCCGTTGACGAGCGGCGGGTAGTCATTGGTAACGTTCACTTGGCCACGTACGTTGTTGTAGCTCTTGCGCATGAGTGCCATCGACACGATGGACAGCCGTCCACCTGGCAGGGAATCCTTGTAGATGCCCATCAGGTAAGTATTCACGTAGGGTTTGACAGCAGGACGGTGGTTGCGATTGCCGCGCGTGCTTCTCCGTTGAAGCGCGCGGTCGGATTGCGTTTCCAACGATTGATGTCGTTCCAGCGTTGCTTGGCGGCGGCAGCCGCAAGACCGGTGCCGTTCATGAAGGCAGTGCGTTGCGCCTGGGTCGCAGCGTCCCAGTCTGGGGTCGACGCCGTATGGGCGCTGAACTGCTGGGCAGCGTAAATTGCACGCGTCTGCTGACGGTCAGCGTAGTCATGCCCGTACCATGCTCGAGCGTGATCTGCTGCACGCCGGTGCCTGCAACCAGGCGTGCCGGCTGCAGTACCTTGCCACCGGCGTCCCGCGCCAGGCGTGCCGGATAACCCTTCACGCTCAGGTTGCCCCTGCCGTTATCGTCGTAGCCGTAGGTCGACACGCGCTGCCACGCGGCCTTGCCTTGTGCATCGCTTGCGAGTTCGCTGATGCCGGTCAGGTAAGTCGGGAAGCTGGAACTCTCGTAATGGTAATAACGCGCGCCGGTCGGCATCTCGACCTTGACCAGGTTGGCCAGCAGCGTGTTGGCTGGCACCTG
The DNA here is from genome assembly GCF_057801335.1 of Massilia sp. BAP21. Classification (NCBI taxonomy): domain Bacteria; kingdom Pseudomonadati; phylum Pseudomonadota; class Betaproteobacteria; order Burkholderiales; family Oxalobacteraceae; genus Massilia; species Massilia sp. BAP21. The sequence goes on along the minus strand of NZ_CM173596.1, from coordinate 1,366,032 downwards.
CGCGCCCTTCGGCGCCGGACTGCCGTAGCGGTAGCGGAAGGTGCCGACCGGGCTGACGATGCTTTGCACGCCGCGGAAGGCGGTACCGGCTGCGCTTTGCGCCTTGTCGAGGTATTGCAGCTGCAGGCGCCGTCCCTGCGGGTCGGTCACGCTCACCAGCAGGCCGCGCGCATCATGCTGCAGGCTGACGAACTGGCCGTTCGGCGCCAGGATCTGCACCAGCTTGCCCTTGCTGTCGAAGTTCAGCTGGCGCCCGTCGGCCCAGCGCCAGGTGTATTCCTCGCCGCGCCCGGTCTTGCCGATGCTGACCGTGCCGTTGGCCGGATCGGCGCTGGCGCACAGGCTGGGGTCGCGCGGATCGCGGTTGAAGATGATGCGGCTGCCGTCGGCCTGCACGATCTGCACGGTGCGGCCCGATACGTACAGGTCGGTCTCGTACGACAGCTTCCAGCCGCGCCCGACCAGGTTGGTCGACGAACCGGCCTTGCTGTGCGCGATGTTGTAGTGGCGGATGATTTCCAGGCCCAGGGTGCCGGGCAGCGGCGCCATGTCGACTTCGCGCTGGTATTTGTTACCGTTGATGACGTTGATCGGGTTACCCGCGCCGACGTTCACGCCGGTGCTGCTGCCCATTGCCGCGGGCCCCGCGCCGCCGCAGGTTGCGCCGCCGTTGCCCGGGCCGCAGGTGCCGGGCGGCGATACGGGCGGAAGGCTGGGGACGCAGCTGGAGTTGGGCGGGCAGGCGGGCGTGCCTGGAATACCAATGGGCGGCAGCTGGGCAACCGCGCTGCCGCTCATGGCGCCGAGCCAGGCGAACACGCAGGACAGTGCTGCGGGACGGAACCAGGGTGTAGACATGCTACAAGACTCCTGTCGTTTCGGTAAGCTGGAAAAGATCGTCTGCAAACACCTTGATGCCTTCGGGTCCGATCGGCTTTCCGTTCATGGTGTTGCCCTCGAGCGTAATGGCGCCGGTGCGGAACGACGTGACGGCCCACGGGTGTCCATCGCCCTTCACGACGATGCGGTTGTTGCGGATGATGGCGCCGTCGCCATGGTGCAGCCGGATCGGCGCATCGGCCTCGCGCACCCGGCCGCGTCCGCGCACGATGATCGTGTTGTTCTCGATCCGCGCATTCGGGCCGTAGATCCATAAGGCGGTGCCGGCATCGACCTCGATGGTCGAATCGCGGATGACGGTTCCGGCGCCTTCCACGCCGATACCCCAACCGGCGCTGGAAATCGCGACCTTCTCAACCAGGATGCCGCGCGCGGGATAGTCGCGCGCGCGTGCCGGCAGGGCACGCCGGACCTGTCCGACAGCGAATGCCGACAGTTCCGTCATCTGGGCGGCTGGCAGCCCTCCGGTCGCGCCAGGGCCGGCCATATCCGAACGCAGGTCGAGCGGCAAGCCAGGCGCGGACAGGATCTTGATGCCCCAGGCGTCACCGGCGCGCCTGGTCACGCGGATCTTGCCATTCCGGATCGTCAGGTTCGCGGGCAGCACCGGGCCATGGACGTCGGGGTAGTTGATCCAGTCGCTGGCAGGCGTGTCGATGGCAGCGCGCATGGCTGCATTCGCCACGACCGTATGCCGTTGCAGGTCCACGACCACGTTGTCGCCCGCCACCAGGATTACGATATGGTCATCGTTCTTGTATTCGCTGCCATGGGCAAAGGGGCGATAGTGGCTGTCGACCAGCATGTCGCGCGTTACGCAATGCAGGCCAGGGCGCGTGAGTACCGCGCCCCCACCCTGGCGCGGCTGGATCGGCTGGCATGTTCCGGCGTCCTGGGCGACAGCACTGGCACCGATGAGCAGCAGGGACAATGTCAGCAACAGTCGCATCGCGTGGCCGTGAGTGATCTCCATGGTGCTGTCGCGTACGATATTCCCGGCACCGCGCATTCCAACACCAACCAGGCCGGAAGAATATGCATTGCCGATCGTGTGCACCCGGCCTGGTCTCGTTTTAAATATATTCACTGCGTCTCCCTGGGATCCGGGTGTCTGGTCACAAGAGGCGTTTGTTGGGTAGCCGGCCTGACTTCGACGGTGCTTTTCTCGTCCAGGGTTCGATACAGGTTGGCCTTGCCCTCAACGGTATTCCCCTCCAAAACGACTCCTGCAGAGTTCCTGAATTCCATCGCAACAGCTCCGTCGGGCCGGCCTTTGATCACGAAGCGGTTGTTGCGGATGACTGCGCCAAAGCCGTCCTCGACATACAGGGCAACTTGCGGCTCGCCGCCGGCGTCTGCCGGATCGCGTGCCGTCATGACGATCTCGTTATCTTCGAACACCAGATTCGGGCCGTAGAGGTTGACGGCTGCGTTGGCGCCGATGATCTTGCAGCGGCGGATGATGTTGTTCTTTCCCTGCATGAGCACGACGATCTGGTCGGAAGTCAGGGTCAGGTTTTCGAGCACATAATCGGTCGACTCATAGCGGTCGATGTCGCCACGTGAGTCGGTTAATCTGGCACCAAGCAGGTAATGTCCTCCTACCTTCTTGCCATCAAAGCGCTTGTTATTGCCGTTCCATCGATGCGCCATGATGACGGCAGGCTGAAATTTCGTGCTGATGCTGCCATTGCGCAGTGAAATGTTACGGGCGGCTTGCATATCAGGATGCTCTTTTCCATCAGTCCAGGCAGCACCGCCGAGATGCATCATGCCTTGGCCAGCAGCAGTCGTCGTTACCATGCTGTGCCCTGCAAGATCGATCGAAACGTTGCCGGACTCCGAGACCATCAGAGGATCGTGCGGCACTGCCATATGAGGCAAGCGCAGCCAGGCGGGTAACTCGGTCTGTTTCAAATCCTGGCTGAGGCAATAGTTACCTGGCCGGTAAACGCGGACGGACCAGCGCTCGAATGACGTTCCTTGAGAGGAAGTCAAAGGTATGCAGGCACCATGCGACGAAGGCGCAAGCTGTCCTGAACCGGACGCTGCGACAGCGAGTCCCGAGGTTGTTCCAAGAACGAGCAGGAGTGATCTGATCATTCTATTTGTGTCCGGCAAATACCGCTTTCCATGCCGGCTCAAATCGGCTGCCGCTTTCTTTCATCTCCATGCTGCCCGTGAAAGCCCTGGCTACGTCATCCTTCTCCGTCATGCCGTAAAAGGTGTTCTTCTTGACGGTGATTGCGCCGGTGTCGAAAAGCGAAATGCCGCGACGGTTGGCGCCGTCCTTGATGACGATCCGGTTGTTGCGAATGATCGCGCCATCGCCATGGTGCAGGCGAATGGGCGCATCGGCCTCACGGACCGGACTGGCGCCGCTTACAATGATTGTATTGTCTTCAATAATGGCATCCGGTCCGAAGAGCCAGAGCGCCGTACTGCCATCGGTCTCGATCACGCAGTTGCGGATGATGGTGCCTGCGCCCTGGATATTGATGGCGCCCGCGTGCGCACGTGACGTAACGTTCAGCTCACGGGCGTCGATATGCATGTTCTCAATGCGAATGTTGCGCTCGTGATAGTCTGCTGCCTTCGAGGGGCGCAAAGCTAACTGATTCTTGAAAATCCATTCCTTTCTTTCTCCGAACGAGTTGGATAAATTGCGCAGTTCTTCCTTTGATTTCCCTTTTGTGCTTGCTCTTTCAAGTGGATCTCCCATGTCCGACAAAATCGATAGCTCATAGAACCCGGAATAGATACCGACCGATGATGTTGTACTCAGAAGACCGTTTTTGATTGCAACCTGCTTTGGCTGCCGTGCATTATAGTCCGCCTTGTAATTGGATTTGCCCCCATTCTCAATCCGGATGCCAAGGCTGGCATTGCCGATGCGAACGGCATTATCCTGAAGGTCGACACGAATATCGTCGTGGGTAATGCCCAAAGCCTCGGAGGGCCGGCCCGATCGCCTATCGATAAAGAATTCACTGTAGTCGCGAATCTCCAGATCGGCCTGGAGGCAATAACTCCCGGTCTGGCTCAACGCGATATTTTTGTTCTTTTCCGGCAGCAACGGCTGGCATGCAGTATTTTGCACATGGGCTTGTCCGCCGTATGGCAAGAGCAAAGCTGTACATGGTCCGATCATCGATGTGCGCAAGAACGCTGGTAAGGAGACGGTCATTTCAGGGTGTAGGTCGAGTCACCATTGACGCGCACTTTCTGCTCGAAGCCCTTGAACGTGTTCCCTTCAATAAGCACATCTTTCGAGTCGAGCAGATTGATGGCCGCAGGTGCGCTGGCGAAGATGCTGCCTTCGAAAATGAATGTGTTGTTTCGAACAATGGCGCCATGTGCATCGCGCAGTTTTAGTGCTGCATCGAACGGCTTTCCGTCGCCCTTGCCGTGTATGATAAAGGTCGTGTTTTCGATCACAGCACCCGGGCCGAATTGGAAGACGGCAACGCGACCATCGACTTCGATGATACTGTCGCGCAGTATATTACCGGCCCCGCCCATGTCCACACCACGCCAGCCGGCATGAATGGTGATATCTTCGATCAGGTAATCAGTTTTGGCATAGCCCAAGGGTGGGCCACCCTGCGTTGCGGACGCGGGAATATCTTGGCAACTTACTCGTTCTAATGGACAAAATCCTTTTCCGGCTTTCGTTGACAGCCAGTCAGGACGAAGTGTCATGCCACGATTTGCTTCGCTATTTCCCGGTGCCTCGATATAGCCGTTACGTACCGTCACCCCTACACCACCTGAACGATTTTCTATGCCAACCATACCGTTTGCCTCAGCGACAAGACGGTGGCCTTGCAGATCGATTACATAACTATCCTTCCCCCGGGGATAGCTAGCTTTGCTGTCGAATGGATGGGTAATACTGATCAGCCCTTCACCGCTAAAAGCCTTATAGCTAAACGCATGCACATCGAACACCTTTATAGCCAACATATTTTGCCGGAGACAATAGCTGCCGGGCTTGTCTATATAAGCCCTATCTCCAGCACCTTGTGGGTCAGAAATCGAAAGTTTCATACAGGTTGGCTCTACAGCACCTACCTGTAGAGCGTGAATTCCTAATGCGATACCCAGTCCTAGTATAGGTTGTCTGAATTTGATTATGCTCATGGTGTTCCTTGAAAACCAGGGGGGAGATTGTCTGGCCCTGGTGTCGCCGAAGTGTTGCAGAGCGGAAGAATCGTGCCTTGGTATAGCCTTTGATCCAACGCGTTATTATTAGCGTCGCATAAGAATTTATTGCGATTTGCAGCCCCAGCATCAGCTGAATAGATTCCTTTCGTAGGGCCAGGGTTAGTCCAATTGACTTCCGTGATACCCCACTCGTTAAGTTTGGATTGAAGAAGCTGTATTTTCCTACTTGTACCTGGAGCGGTTTTTTGGTATTTGGCAGTGTGATCGTCCTCATCCTCGTGCTCAGGGATTTTATTGAAATCTTCGAGGAGCTTTTCTATTTCGCTCAGTGGATGAACGGCGCCTGTTCCACCGATTTCGGCGAATAGCGCGTACATTCTTTTTTCCATTTCAAGCGTACGCGCTTCGTTGAGTTGCCAGTTGCCGTGCCTGTAGGTGTAGTCTGGATGACTCAAACTAGCGCCATGGCCCATGCCAAAAGTTAGGTCGTATGGCACGTTATTCGCGTCGCGATGTGCAAAGGTATCGGCGAACGAATGCATGAACTCACCCAGGAACTGCAGTCTGGTTCCACGTTTGCACACCACGTTTTCATCAAATCCACTCAGATCGGCAGCAGCGTAAAGGCGTTGTAACTGCTCGTTTAGTGAAGGCCCCACATAATCGGTACTGTCGGGGGCTGAACCGTAATCAAATATTCCTCCTTTTATCAATCCAGTGTTTGGATCCACATAAGACGTCACAGCCGTAAAGTGGTAGGTCAGCAATCTGGTTCGGTGTTCGTTTCCGAGGCCGTGTTCAAGGTTTAGAGGTTTTGTCAGGGGGTTATCGTCGACATATTGCGACGCGAGCGCCACAATTCGAGCTTCTTCCGGGGTTAGTCCTGCAGCGATGCCCAGGAACATCGTCATGTAATAGTGGATGTCGCTCTGGTACAGCCCCAGCGGATCGATCCGGGTCAGTGGATTCGAACCCACGTATACGTAAGGGTTGATTCCACCCTGGAGTCCTAGCGGATCCGGACTGGTATAGCGTCCCAGTTCGGGATCGTAGTCGCGCAGGTAGTTCTGCGACAGGCCCGTCTCGGCGTCGTACACCTGGCCCGGCAGGCGCAGGTTCATCTCGAATGGCCGGTCGCTGGCAGCGGACAGGTCGGCGTGCAGGATCTGTGCCTTGCCAAATGCAGTGGTACTGGCCTGCCAGACAATATTCCGGGCGCCGTCGCTTACCGCCTGCGGTGTGCCGAGATGGTCGGTATGGATGGCGTACACGTGGGCGGCGCTGTCCGGGCCGCCCCATATCGACGTGCGTAATCGGCTCAGCCAGCCGCGGTTCGGGGACATGTCGATCCTGGCGACCGGTTTGCCGTGCAAATACACATAGTGGGCGGTGATATGGCCTTCGCTGTCCGCCTCGGCGGCCAGGCGCTGGTCGCGGTATAAACTGTAGGTAGTGACACTCTTGCGGCCTGTCACAGCGGCGGTGCGAACGAAGCCAGTCGCCGCCACTGGCGGGGCATACACCGTCTTGGCTGAACGCTCGCCGTCGGCGTTGTAGCGATAGGCGGCAAGCAGTTCGCCATCGGTGCCGTAAACGGCAATCGGCCTGTGCGCGGCGTTATACACGATGCGGCGGCTGCGTTGCTGTGCCATATCGGGCTGGCCAGATGCCGGCGGGAACGCGATCTGCGCCATCGGGAGGCCGCCTGGCCTGTAGAACAGGCCGGTTTCGGCGGCCTTCCCGTCCTGGCGATCCGCTGCGCGCGCCACGCCCAGGAGGCGGTTGCTGCCTTCTGCATACAGGTAGGTGCGCGCCATTGGCGCATGGCCCGCATTGCCGGCGTTCACCTTGGTTAATATGGGCTCGCCCCGCTCCGCCGTGCGGTTGCCGCCCTTGTCATAGGTGTAGTGCAACGTGGCGCCGCTGTCGGTTGCAATGGTGGTCAATTGGTCGAGCGCGTCATAGCCATAGCTTTCGCTGCGTGCCTGCGCGGCGCCAGATCCGCTTGCGCCAAGCTGGCGCGTGATGGCTGTAAGGCGGTCCGCCGCGTCGTAACGATTCGCCTGGCCATACAACACCCGCGGCTGCGCTGCTTCGTGCGCGCCGAACCAGGCCATCATGCGCGTCCACCAGCGGCGCGCGTCAGGGGCAGCGCCGACTGCTGCCAGTTCGGCCGTGCGTCCGCGTGCATCGAGCACGATGCGTTGCTGCACGCCGTTGGCATGGGTATAGCCGGTCAAGCCGTCCGCTACGCTCTGCCTGATGCCGGTGACAAGTGCTTCGTCATCGAACAGGATGGCTTCCAGCTGGCCGCCGGCCTTGGCATACCGATAGGACAGGCTGTGGCCGTCCGGCAGGGTCTGGCGCAGCAGGCGTCCCGCTTCGTCGTATTCGCTGGCGGTGATGAACTGCAGCGGTGGCTGGCCTGGGGCAGCGTCCATGCGCGCCATGCTGCGGCGCTCCTCGAGCATCTGCCCGATGGCATCGTGGCGATACAGGGTACGTTCCGTTGCGTGCTCGGCCTTGCCGTCAGGTGTGGCCAGCACTTCCACCAGCCTGCGTCCCAGGTATCGGTACTGCACCAGGCCGGCTATCTTGTCGGAGCCGACGCTCAGCATGCGCCCCTGCACGTCGTAGGCAAAGCGCGTGATTGCGCCGCGGCCATCCGAACGCACGAGCAGGCGTCCCGCCGCGTCGTAGTAGAACAGGTCGATGCCACGGTCGCCGTTAACCTCGAGCATCTTGCGGCCGAAGTCATCGTAGCGGCGCTGGGTTGTCACGCCTTTTGCGTCCGTTACCTTGATCTGCCTGCCGTGGACGTCGTAGGCAAAGCCGATCGTGCTGGCCTCGGGCGTGCCGGCGCCGCTGGTCATGCTGATCAGCTGGCCCCAGGCGTCGTATGCGAATTGCGTGCCGATCCCCAGCGCATTTGTCAGCCGCGCGACCTGCCCTGCATCGGTATATGAAACGCTTCCTTGCGCGCCCAGGCCATCTGCGGTCGCCGCAAGGCGGTTACGTGCATTGAAGCCGAATTGGGCCCGGCCGGTAAGCTGGTCCTGGGCGCTGTACATGGCTGCTTCCTGCTGGCGCCCCTCGGTGTCCACGGTGGCGACCAGCTTGCTGCCGTCCGGCAGGATACGGTGCGTGATGCGGCCGGCCGCGTCATGGACATAGCGGCTGGTCAGGTTGCCGGGCTGGGTCACACTGAGCAGACGCCCGTTCGGACCATAGCTGTAGCGGATGGTGCGCGATTGCGGGCCGCTGCCGTCGGCCAGGGTGCTGTCGATGCGCACTTCCTCGGGCTGCCCGCGCCAATTGTGGCGTATGGTGACGGTCTGGCTCCCGGCCTCGTCACGGGTGCGCATCGCGGTCAGGCGCAGGGCGCTGTCGCGCGCCAGGAATTCGGTGACCACGTTGCCTGGCGCGATCGTGCGTAGAGGCATCTTGGTGCGGGTGTCGTATTCGGTGCGGCTGATGTCGCTGTTCGAGGGGCCGGCCTTGCCAGCCGCATTGGGCAGGGGACCATCGATTTCGATCCGCTGGCCATATCCGTCATAGCGATAGCCAATGCGCCGTTCGATGACGCCGGCTATACCCGTGCCTTCGAAAGTCGGCAGGAAGCCGTGTTCCGTCACCGAGGCTGGCTGTCCCTGTGCAGCGCCGGTTTCGACATACACAATTTCCGTTACGTATTCTTTCCCGGGGACGACACTGGGCCGGATGATCCGTGCCGGGGAATCGCTGTTTCCTGCGTACTCGAAGCGCATCTTCCATTTGCCGGCAAGCGGTTTGCCGTTGGCATAGGAGTGATGCGATACGATATGCGGACGCCCCTGGGCGTCGTACTGGGTGCTCTCGGCCGACAGCACGGTGCCTTTTGAATCCAGCTTCATCGTGGCCACCAGGTGCCCTGCGTCATCGTAGCCATAGCGCACATTCGTTTCGCCACAGGTAACGCAGCCGGCGCCGAGCGCTTCCAGCAAACGGTACTGCCCGGCGATGACGGCGTGGCGGTAGACGATTTTCTGGCCCAGACTGTTAGTCAGCGTGGTCGTGCCCGCGCCATGCTCGAGCGTGATCTGCTGCACGCCGGTGCCCGCCACCAGGCGCGCCGGCTGCAGCAGCTTGCCGTCGTTGCCACGCGCCAGGCGCGCCGGATAACCCTTCACGCTCAGGTTACCCTTGCCATTGTTGTCGTAGCCGTAGGTCGATACGCGCTGCCATTCGACTTTTCCTGCGGCGTTCGTGGCCAGTTCGCTGATGCCCGTCAGGTAGGTCGGGAAACTCGGACTCTCATAGTGGTAGGTGCGCGCGCCGGTCGGCATCTCCACCTTGACCAGGTTGGCCAGCAGCGTGCTGGCTGCAACTTGCGCGCCCTCCGGCGCCGTGCTGCCGTAGCGATAGCGGAAGGTGCCGACCGGGCTGACGATGCTTTGCACGCCGCGGAAAGCCGTACCCGCTGCGCTTTGCGCCTTGTCGAGGTACTGCAGTTGCAGGCGCCGCCCCTGCGGATCGGTCACGCTCACCAGCAAGCCGCGCGCGTCGTGCTGCAGGCTGACGAACTGGCCGCCCGGCGCCAGGATCTGCACCAGCTTGCCGCGGCTGTCGAAGCTCAGTTCGCGGCCATTGATCCAGCGCCAGACATATTCCTCGCCCCTGGCCGTCTTGCGCACCGTGATGCGGCCATCGGCCGGATTGTCGCTGGCGCACAGCGACGGGTCGCGCGCGTCGCGATTGAAGATGATGCGGCTGCCGTCGGCCTGCACCACCTGCAGGGTGCGGCCCGACACGTACAGGTCGGTCTCGTACGACAGCTTCCAGCCGCGCCCGACCAGGTTGGTGGAGGTGCCCGGGCCGCTCAGGGAACTGTTGTAGTGGCGGACGATCTCCAGGCCCAGCACGCCCGGCAACGGCGCCATGTCGACTTCGCGCTGGTATTTGTTGCCGTTGATGATGTTGATCGGATTGCCGGCGCCGACGTTCACGCCGGTGCTGCCGCCCATGGCCGCCGGACCGGCGCCGCCGCAGGTCGCGCCGCCGGGACCGGGGCCGCAGGTGCCCGGCGGGGAGGCGGGCGGCATGCCGGGGGCGCAGCTGGTGTTGGGCGGGCAGGTCGGCGTGCCGATAGGCGGCAGCTGCGCACGTGCCATGGCAGTCATGACGTAGAGACATGCGAACACGCTCGAAAGCGCTGCGGAATGAAACCAACGTTTGAACATGGCTACTACACCTCGGCTATTTCAGTAAGATGTGATGGCACGACCGGCGTCGGCATTGATGCCTCAGCGCGCACTCCGGCTGGCCGGTATCGAGCCGCACTCCCTGCCAGAAGCCTTTCATTGCACACTGGGCTCACCTTTGGCCGATGGGGCGGCCGGCAAGTTCCGGATTTCATTGTTGCGCTCAGTTGTGCTGCTCTTGTCATCCCATATTCTTGTCAAGGTCTTTATGCCATAGACTCGGTTGTTTTCTATTAGCACATCTTTGCTGTCGATGACCGATATCGCGGCGGCAGAAGAGCTTCCGGGAATGCCATGGACTACAATGTCATTATTCCTGACGATTGTGCCGTCACTATGATGGAGCTTGATCGCAGCCGCGCTTTCGTAAGCCGAATTCCCCCTGAATATGATGATATTGTTCTCGATAACATTATTCGGTCCGAAAAGATAAACCGAGGCATGGCCGTTGTTGATCTCTATCGTGCTGTTGCGCACAACGTTTCCTTTGCCGCGCATTCCAATTCCAACCAGGCCGGCTGTAAAGTTTTTTTCACTGGTATTTGCCTGGATCTTCATGGAATCGATGATATTCTCAGTAAGAGGATAATCACCTGCAGAGATTTTCTGGAGTTTTTCGTAATCTCTCCCGGAGGATCGCGTGTTGCCTGAGTATTTCGTCATGAAATCAGCTCGCAAGCTGCCTTCCCTGAATGCCATCTCGATGGCGCCAATCGTCCGGGTCGAAACAGTCCCATTTCTTATAGAGACATGAGAAGGTAGCTGTCCTTGCCTGTCAATTTGTGATAGCAGAATCCCGCTCATCCCTCCTGTTTCCGCAGTAAGAGAATGCTTTTGCAAGTCTATTTCAACATTGGACGAGCTTATCTGAAGGATCGGGCTGCTCGCGTATTTTTCCCCGTGTATATCGTAAAGACGAGGGCTCTTTATGTCATGTGACAAACAATAGCCTCCAGGCTGTTCGATGAGTTCCGTGATGGTGATATCCGTCTGTTGGGGGTCGATTTGCTTTATCGGCTGGCAGGCATCTTGAGCATGAGCATCAGGAAGGGTATATAACAGCGCGCACGAAAGTGCGATCATATAAATGTCCATTGTTATTGACAGTTATGCAGGGATGAGCGATTTTCGCAAGAACACTGGTAAGAAGCAGGTCATTTCCAAGATATAGGTCGAGGCACCATTGACGCGCACTTTCTGCTCAAAACCCGTGAATGTGTGCCTTCAATGCGCACATCCTTCGAATCGAGCAGATTAATACCCGCAGGCGCGCTGTGCGGAAGTCGGCATTCGGTTGTCATTTTCTGTTGCTGAACGAACTTTTCCCGGTCCTGTCGACAATTTGACTGAAACCCTCAAAGGTATTTCCTTCCAGTTGCACGTTACTGGAATCGATGAGCCTGATCGCCGGTGGTGCTTTCCTGAACCAGCCTTTGAAAACAAACCGGTTGTTTCGGACGACCGTGCCATTGGCATCCCACAGTGCTATCGCACCGTCGCTGGAAGCGGGAACGCCCTGTCCATGCACAATGATCGTATTGTTTTCAATCGTCCCACCCGGACCAAAGAGGGCGATACCGTTACGGCTGTCCACTTCGATCACGCTGTCTCGAATCGTGTTGCCGATGCCAACCAGCTGCACGCCCAGCCAGCCCGCGCGGATATTTACTTTGCTGACGACATGCTGCGTGGTGGTATAAGGCGGCGCTTTGCTCCAGGTGCCTGTTGCCGCGCCACGATCACACTTGACGTCCGCGTTGTCACAGGGCAGTCGTGCATAGGTCGTACGAGGACTCTGCAACATATGGAGGTCGATGCCGATATTCGGCTCGTCGGAGCCGGGCACGATGATCGTGCCATCGTGGATACGCACATGTGATATCGCGGTATTGGCCTTTATGCCCATCATGTTTTTTGCTGTCGCTTCGAGCCGATGGCCCTGCAAATGAATATCGAGGCCTGTCTCCATGAAGGCGGAAGGTGGTGCACCAAACTCAGGGGAGACGATACTCAGGAGCGCGGCGCCTTGAAACGTCTTCATGCTCATCGAATGGATATCGAAAGCTCGCGGTTGATCCAGATCGACATTAAGGCAATAATTCCCGACAGCCGGAACGCTGCCCCTTGTCCCGCCATTGATCCCTCTTGCCTCGACTGATTCGCAAGCCTGTGCCAATGCGATCGACAGGGCGCCATACCCCACCATGGCCCCCCATATTTTCTTGATTATCGGTTGCATGACGGCAGGATCGTTCCCTGGTATTTTTTCTGGTCGAGTGCGTTTCCGTTGGCATCGCACAGATGCGTGTTCCGGTTACGCTCCCCCAGCACTTCGTTGTATGTATATTGCGTTGTTGCACCCGGCCCTGCCCAGTTGACCTGGATACCCCATACTGCGAGTGTCTGCTGCAGCAGGAGAAGCTTGCGGCTGGTGCTGGGCGCGGCCGGTATGAAGCCTTCCCCCTCATGCTCGGGAATGTCATTGAATTCTGCAAGAATCATTTCGAAATCGGCGAACCGTTTGGCCTTGCTCGGATCGCCCAGGGCACGCAATTTTGCATACACTTCGCGCTCCATCTGCAGCGTGCGTTCTTCGTTATGATTCCAGTTAAATGAGCCATTTCCCAGAATGGGAGACAAATGGTCGTAGGTGTAGTCCGGATCGCTGCCATACCCGCCATGTCCCAGCCCGACTGACAGCTGGAACGGATGATTGTTCGAGTCGCGGTGCGCGAATGTATCCTCGAACGAATGCAGGTATTCCCCCATGAGTTGCAATTGGGTGCAGCGAGGATTGCGGAGGTTGGCTTCCCTCCTGGAGGTCGCGATGGCCTGGCGCAGCCGGCGCAACTGGGCGTTCTCGGGAATATTTGCGAAAGCGGTATTGTCTACCGGCGTTCCGTAGTCGCGGACGCCTGCTCTCACCCATCCTGTGCCTGGATCGATGGTTGTCGGTACTGCGGTGAAATGATAGGTCAGCAGTCTGCGCCGGTGGTCTTCCGAGTCATCGAGGTGCAGAGGGCGTGTGTCGTCGTTATCGTCCACAAACTGCGCAGCAAGTGCCAGCGTTTGCGCATCGTCCAGGCTCATGCCTGCAGCCAGCGCCAGAAACATATTCATGTAATAGTGAATGTCGCTCTGATACAGGCCCAGGGTATCGGTATGCGTCAGCGGATTGCTGTCGACGTAGGCGTATGGATTGATACCGCCCGCCAGGCCGCTCGGGTCCGGCGTTGTGTAGCGCCCCAGCTCGGGATCGTAATCGCGCAGATAATTTTGGTGCAGGCCGGTTTCTGCATCGAATACCTGACCGGGGAGCCGAAGGTTCATCATGAATGGTTTGCCGGAGACGCCGCTCATGCTCGCGTGCATGACTGTGGCCTGGCCAAATGGCGATGTGCGGGCCTGCCATACAATCTCCTGCCGTGTGTCGGTCACCGCTTGCGGCGTTCCGAGGTGATCGGTGTGGATGGCATAGATCCGGGCAAGGCTTGCATCCGCTGGCGGATGTTCGCCGGCAGCTTTCATCAGGCCCCTGACACTCCGCCATACGGCATGAAACAGGCTTGGATTCGGCTCCATGTCGATCTTCGCCACCGGCTTGCCATCGACGTAAATGTAGTGTGCGGTGATATGTCCCTCACTGTCGGCTTCGGCACTCAGCCGCTGATTGCGATACAAGCTGTAGGTCGTGGCGGGTGTCGTCTCGGTAGGCAGGGAAGTACGTACAACGGGGCCTGCTGAACTGCGCACCGCATACAGGGTCTTCGCGAAGCGTTCGCCATGCGCGTTGTAGGCATATCTTGCGATGACGTTTTCTCTGCTGTCATATACCGCAACCAGGCGGTTTGCCATGTCGTACTCGAAACGGTGGCTGGCGGCGATCTGCGTGGTATTCGTCCTCACCGCGTCGAGCGTACTGAATCCAAGCCGGGCGAACGGCGCACCGCTATCTCCATACAACCAGGCATTGTCGAAAAGCCCCTGTTGTCCGCGCACCCCAGACGGCGTCCCATTAAGCTTGCCACCGCCCCACGGCAGCCGCGCCCGCGCAACCAGCCGGTTGGTGCCGTCCGCGTACAAATATTCGCGCGCACCAGGGACTGCTTGCGTATTAGCAGCCGTCGCTTGCAGCAACCGATCAGGCCTGGCCTCGATACGGCGGTTCCCCCCTTTGTCGTAGCCATAGCGGACCACCTGGCCATCCGTGCCGGCGCCAATCAAGCGGTCATGGACATCATAGGCATACTGCTCGTCCACTTGCCGGGACGACAGGTTCCCTGCACGTCCCAGGTTGCGCCTGATGCTGATCAGGCGACCTGCCTGGTCGAAGCGATTGGCCTGCGCATAGACCAGGTGTTCGGTTGGGGCGGTAGCATGGCCCAGCCAATCGCCGAGCCGCCCCAGCCACCCTTGTCCGGCAACCGGCATGCCTGTCGCCTTGATGGAAGTGAGCTGGCCACGCGCATCGCGCTCGATGCGATGCCTGACACCATTTCCGAATGTAAGGCCCGACAACCCGGCCGGTCCTTGTTTGATATCGGCAACGATCGTGTCTTCGTCGAACAGGATCGCGTTCAGGCCACCTCGGGATGCATAGCGATATTGCAGCCGATGGCCATCCGGCAGCACTTGCGTGTGCAAGCGTCCAGCTTCGTCATAGGTATTCGTCGTGACAAAACTCAGGCCTGTGGCATCGTTCTTGACGCCTGCTCGTGCAAACCAGCGTTTTTCTTCCAGGACCTGGCCGAGCGCATCGTAGCGGTAGCCCGTTCTTTCGATGGCATGGTCCGCGTTGCCGTCCGGCGTCGCCACGATTTCGGTCAGGCGCTTGCCCACGTAGCGATAACGCGTCAGTTCCGGAATGGCGGTAGTGCCGACCGCAACCAATCGTCCCCGCAGGTCGTGGCGGTAACGGGTATCGTTGCCCTGTCCGTCAGAGCGTACCAGCAGGCGGCCAGCGGGATCGTGAAAGTACAATGTCACGCCGCGGTCCGGGTTTACTTCCAGCATGGGCCGGCCAAAGTCGTCGAAGCGGCGCAGCGTGGTGACGCCGTTGGCGTCGATCACCTTGATCTGGCGGCCGTGGGGATCGTAGGCGAAGCTGATCGAGGCGGCGTCCGGCGTGCCCGGTGCACTCGTGCGGCTCACTAACATGCCATTGTCATCGTAGTCGAAGCGGGTAGCGATGCCGAGCGGATTGCTGATCTCGGCGACGGCGCCGGCCGGGGTGAAGCTTGCATCGGCCGTCGTGCCCAGGCTGTCGTCCATACCGGCCACGCGGCCCGCCTCGTCGAGACGGTAGTGGGCCATGCTCACGCTACGGCCGCTGGCATCGAGCATGACCGCGGATGTCCGGCGTCCTTCAGTGTCGTACACGGCAGCCATGCTGGCGCCGTCCGGTAGCCATTTGCGTGTCATGCGTCCTGCAGCATCGTAGTCGAAGCGCTGGACCATGTCGCCTGGGTGGGTGGTACTGGTTAATTTTCCGTTCGTATCATAGGCGTAGTGGACGGTTTGCGACAAGGGCGGACTCCCGTCGGCGGCTGTCCCTTCCACCCGCATTTCCTCGGGTTGCCCGCGCCAGTTGTATCGCACGCGTACGACCTGGGTGCCGTCAGCATCGGTAAACCGCGTCACGGTTGGGCGCAATGCCGCATCGCGCTCGAGCACCTCGGTAACGCCACCTCCCGGCATGTCGGTGCGAATCGGCAGCTTGGTACGGCCATCGTAGCGGGTGAGGGTGATGTCGCTGTTGGCCGGGCCCGGCTTCGACGCCGCATTCGGCAGCGGGCCGTCGGCCGCCACGCGCTGGCCGTAATGGTCATAGCGGTAGCGGATGGTGCGCATGATCGTGCCGGCGGATCCCGTGCCTTCCAGCGTTGGCATGTAGCCCTGCTCGCTGACCTGGACCGGCAGACCAGCGAGCGCCGGACCTTGCGCATACTCGAACGAGGTCACGTAGAAACGGCCGGGAACCACGCTGGGCCGGAGGATGCGCGCGGGATAGGCGGCATCCGCCTCGTACTCGTAGCGCAGTTTCAAACGCGCCGGCAGGGCCTTGCCGCGTGTATAGGCGATGTCGCTGACCGAAGCCAGGCGTCCGCGCCGGTCGTATTCCTGGCGTTCGGAGGACAAGGGTTCGCCTGTGGCCGAGAGGCGCGTGGTGGTCTGCAGCCGCGCCAGCTCGTCGTAGGCGTAGCGTACATTGGTCTCGCCGCAGCCCGAGCAGCCGGCGCCACGTACTTCCAGCAGCCGGTATTCGCCTGCCAGGATCGCGTGGCGGAAAACGGTCTGGCGCCCCTGGCTGTTGGCCACGACCGTCTCGCCTTTGCCATACTCGAGCGTCACCTGGCCGATGCCGGTGCCGTCCGCCAGGCGCGCCGGCTGCAGCGGCTTGCCGTCGGCGCCGCGCGCCAGCCTGGCGGGCCAGCCGCGCACCGACAGGTTAGCCTTGCCGTTGATGTCATAGCCATAGGTGGCGATGCGCTGCCATGCAGCCTTGCCTGCCTTGCCGTTCACCAGTTCGCTGATGCCGGTGAGGAGGGTGGGGCGGTCGGCCTGTTCGTAATGGTAGGTGCGCGCGCCAACCGGCATGCTCACCTTGACCAGGTTGGCCAGCAGCAGGCGCTTGTCGATGTCGGCGCCGGCCGCCATGGCGCTGCCATAGTGGTAGGTAAAGCGGCCAACGGGACTGGCGATGCTTTGCACGCCGCGGAAGGCGTCGCCGGCGCGGGCCTGTTCCCGGCTCGGATAGCTCAGGTCGAGCCTACGGCCCTGCGGGTCGGTGACGCGGGTCAGCAAGCCCGCCGGGTCGTAGCGCAGGCTGACGAACAGCCCGCCCGGCGCCAGGATCTGCACCAGCTTGCCCTTGCTGTCGAAGCTCAGCTGGCGGCCATTCGTCCAGCGCCAGGTGTATTCGTCGCCGCGGTTCGTCTTGACGATGCTGACGGTGCCGTTGGCCGGATCGGCGCTGGCGCACAGGCTGGGGTTGCGCGGATCGCGGTTGAAGATGATGCGGCTGCCGTCGGCCTGCACGATCTGCACGGTGCGGCCCGATACGTACAGGTCGGTTTCGTAGGACAGTTTCCAGCCTCGTCCGACCAGGTTGGTCGAGGCGCCGGACCCGCTTAGCGAGCTGTTGTAGTGGCGGATGATTTCCAGGCCCAGCGTGCCGGGCAGTGGAGCCATGTCGACTTCACGCCCGTACTTGTTGCCGTTGATGACGTTGATCGGGTTGCCTGCGCCGAGGTTGATGCCGCTACTCCCGCCGATAATGGCCGGACCGCGGTTGGTGCAGGTTGCGCCGGCGTTACCGGGACCACAGGTACCCGGCGGCGTTGGCGTACCCGGCGCGCAACTGCTGTTCGGCGGGCAGATCGGCGTGCCGGGGAAGCCAGGAATCGCGGCCTGGGCGGAGAGACCGCCCAGCGGCAGTAGGGCGAGTGCGGCAAGAAGCCGGATGCAGGATATATGCATGAATGTCTTCTCCATCACACCACCGGGCAGACCGGGCAATCCGCTCCCGTGCAGGGCGCGTTCGGGTCCACCGGGTCGGGCGGCACTTCCTCGTTGCAGGCGATCCCGGTGCAGGGCGGCGAGGGCGTGTCGCTCACCGGCGGGTCGCCCGGATTGGTCGGGTTGCCGCCGTTGCCCGTGCCCGGCGAACTGACCGGCGTGCCTTCGATGGCGTCGGACTGCATGTGCAGCGTCACGTGGGTGACCACCGGGATGCCGTTGTCCTGCACGATCCTGGTGTAGGCGGCGTCATTGCGCGGATCGGCCGCCTTCAGGTAGGCGCTGAAGATGGTCCTGGCAAGCGGGATGGTGGGCTTGTAGCTGTGGATGATGCGCAGCTTGAGCAGGTTGGCATCCTGGATGGTCTGGCCGGAAGCGCTGTCCACCGACGGGGTCTTGAAGGCCAGCCGCGAGTTCGGAATCACGCGCAGGGAATTGGTGTTGTACCTGGCTTGCAGCTTCGGCTCATTGTAGGCAGCGAAGCTTTCCTCGGTCGGGTTCAGGATGACGACATCGCTGTTCGCGACCGCGTTGCGCGCCTTGCCCTCCGATTCGGCCAGCTCGGCCGGATTCGTACCGCCGCCGTACAGCGGGATCAGCGCCTTGGCGTATTCCGCCTTGATGGTCCCGAGATTCGCATGCCCCACGCTGCCGGCGCGCGCCGCCATGAAGCTGGCATGGTTGATCTGGCTCTTGGCGAAGAACAGCTGCGCGTACTGGATGATGCCGAGGCCGATCACGGCGATGATCGGGCCGACCACGACGAATTCGACCATCGCCAGGCCGCCCTGGGCGTGCGCGCGCACCCGCGGCCGCACCGCCTGCGCCAGGCCGGGATGCTCGAGGCGGTCGCCGGGCCGGATGCCGAGGCGCCCGATGGCGCCGGCCGCCAGCTCCAGCGTGTGGCGCGCGCCGGTTCGCGGATCGGCGGCGCTGGCGCGCCAGGGTTTCACGCGCGGCACGCACTTGACCACGGCGCCGGCGGTGTCGAGGTAGACCACGTCGATGGCCTGGCGCATGAAGGCGCAGTGCACGCTGGCGCAGCGCGTCAGGAGCAGGCCGGCGTCCGGCGCCAGCGGCGGCGCCAGCATCAGGCCGCGCAGGCGCGTCAGGAAACCGTCGGCCAGCGCCACCCGCAAGGGGTGGGCGCCGCTGGCCGTGTGCAGGAGGATGGGGCGCTCGTTCATGGTCTTACAGTCCGTCGTGGATGAACTTCATCGCGATCGGGAAAAACAGCACGATGAAGGTGCAGGGGAAGATAAAGGCGATCAGCGGGAACAGCAGCTTCACCGGGGCCTCCATCGCCAGCTTCTCGGCGCGCAGGAAGCGCTCGCTGCGGCGCTGGTCAGCCTGGGCGCGCAGCACCGGGCCCAGGTTCATGCCCATGCTCTCGGCCTGGATCACGGCGCCGGTGAAGCTGCTCACGCCCGGCTCGTTGAGGCGCTCGGCCATACCGCGCAGCGCATCGGCGCGGCTCTTGCCGGCGCGGATGTCGCGCAGCACGCGCTGCATCTCGTCGCGCAGCACGCCTTTCGGGCCGCGCGCCACCGCCTGGCTCAGCGCGCCCTGCAGGTTCAGGCCGGCTTCCACGCACAGGGTCACGATGTCGAGGTAAAAGGGCAGGCTTTTCAGCAGTTCGCTGCGGCGCCGGACCAGGCGGTCGCGCAGCCAGATCGCCGGATACACAAAGCCGCACACGGCGCCGAACCAGGCCGCCCACAGGTAGGCGTCCAGGCCGATGTTCTCGGCCAGGGCGCCGGGCTGGTCGAAGGAACCCAGGATCCAGCAGCAGACCAGCGCCAGCAGGATGGCCGCGACCAGGCGCGCGGCCAGGAACTGGCTCGGCGCCAGCGAGAAGTCGAGGCCGGCCTTGCGCAGTTTGCCCTGCAGCGCCTGGTGCGACTTGTCCGGCACCAGCGGGTCGATGAAGTAGGCAAGCGCATGGATCGGCCACCACAGCAGGCGAAAGCCCAGCGGCGGCGGGTCCTTGTATTCGCGGTCCTCGGGCGGCACGCTGGCCACGGCGCGGCTGGCCAGCCAGCCGACCAGCGCCGCGGCCAGGCCGATCAGGATGGCCAGCAGCAGGAGTACGGTGTTCGAATGCGAGAGCAGGAAGTTTTGCATGGCGAAGTATCGAATGACGATCAGACGTCGATGGCGACGATCCGGCGGATCACGTAGATGCCCAGGCCTTCGAGCACGCCGATCACCGCCAGCGTCGCCCAGCCGATACGGTCGTGCCACAGGTAGGCCATGGCCTCGGGCTCCATCTTGTTCAGCACCAGCATCAGGGCCAGGGGCAGCGCGCCGACCACCCAGGCCTGCAGCTTGCCCTGGGCGGTCAGGGCGCCGATCTTGCCCTCCATTTGCAGGCGGCTGCGTACCGTGTGCGCGGTGCGTTCCAAGGTTTCGGCCAGGCCGCCGCCGGTCTCGTTGGCGATGCGCATGGCCGACACCACCAGCG
This sequence comes from Massilia sp. BAP21, assembly GCF_057801335.1. NCBI lineage: Bacteria > Pseudomonadati > Pseudomonadota > Betaproteobacteria > Burkholderiales > Oxalobacteraceae > Massilia > Massilia sp. BAP21. Next base: position 1,345,743 of record NZ_CM173596.1, on the reverse strand, counting down.
TCGTGGTCTGGGTCGGCACCCGGCGCGCCAGGTTGGACAGGCTTTGCTCGAGCTGCAGGCCGAGGCGCTGTTCGCGCAGCAGCAGGGTGAACTCCTGGCCCAGCGGGCCCGCGGTCTCGGTCACCAGCTGGGCGATGGCGGCGTTCAGGCCGATACCGGCGCGCATGCCGCCGGCCAGCATCATCAGGGCGTCGGGCAGCTGTTCCTCGAACTGGCGCATGCGCCGCTTGCGCATCCAGGCATACAGGGTGCGCGGCAGCAGCGCCATGAACAGCAGCACCGGCACGCCGAGCAGCGCGCTGCCGGTGAGGATCGATACCAGCAGCGGCACCAGCGCCATGCCGGCCAGGTTGACGATGAACAGCTTGCGCGGATCGATGAACAGGAAGAATTCCCTGGCCTTGAAGCCGGCGCTCTTCGTGAAGCTGGTGCGGTAGCGCTTCAGCGTGACGGTGCCCATGTCGATCACGAACCAGGCCAGCACCGCGCTGGCCAGGGCCACGACGATGGTGTACGACAGCAGGACGGTGGAACTCATCATCGCCGCACCTCGTCATGGCAGCGCTCGTCCACCAGTTCGTTCGGGTGCTGGGTGAACAGCTTCATGTCGAGCTCATTGCCCACGGCGCGCAGCTCCTCGTAGAAGGTCGGCACCATGCCGCAACCCGTGAAGTAACCCTGCACCTTGTGCTCGCCGTGCTCGTCGCGGCCATAGCCGCGGTGCACGAAGCGGAACACGTCCTGCAGCTGGATCTTGCCGCTTTCCATGCCGGTGACCTCGGTGATGCAGGTCACCTTGCGCGAGCCACAGGCAAAGCGGGTCTGCTGCACCACCAGGTCGACCGCCGAGGTGATCTGCTCGCGGATCGCCGTCAGCGGCAGGTCCATGCCCGCCATCAGCACCATGGTCTCCAGGCGCGCCAGGCCGTCGCGCGGGGTGTTCGCATGCAGCGTGGTGAGCGAGCCTTCGTGGCCGGTGTTCATCGCCTGCAGCATGTCGAGCGCCTCGGCGCCGCGGCACTCGCCGACGACGATGCGGTCGGGCCGCATGCGCAGCGTGTTCTTGACCAGGTCGCGGATCGCGACCTGGCCCTTGCCCTCGACGTTGGCCGGGCGCGATTCGAGGCTGATCAGGTGCTCGTGGTGCAGCTGCAGCTCGGCCGCGTCTTCCACCGTGATGATGCGCTCGCCGTCGGGAATGAAGTTCGACAGGATGTTGAGCAGCGTGGTCTTGCCGGAGCCGGTGCCGCCCGAGACGATGATGTTCTTGCGCGCCTCCACGCAGATTTGCAGGAAGGCGGCCATTTCCGGGCTCAGCGCGCCGAAATCGACCAGGTCCTTCGAAGTCAGCTTGCGCTTGGCGAATTTACGCACCGTCAGGGTCGGTCCCTTCAGTGCCAGCGGCGGGATGATGGCGTTCACGCGCGAGCCGTCCTTCAGGCGCGCGTCGACCATCGGCGAGGATTCGTCGATGCGGCGCCCGAGCGGCGCCACGATGCGCTCGATCACGCCGAGCACGGCGCGGTCGCCGGTAAAGGTGAGCGGGTGGCGCTGCAGGCGGCCGTTGCGTTCCACATAGATCTGGTCGTAGCGGTTGACCATGATCTCGGAAATGCTGTCGTCACCCAGCAGTTCCTCGAGCGGGCCGAGCCCGATGGCTTCGTCGAGCACCTGGCGGCTCAGCACGCCCGGGTCGAGTTCGCGCGGCAGCTCGCTGCCGATCTCGCGCATGATCTCGGCGATCAGGCTGCTGGTTTCGCCCCGCAGCTGGGCGTCGGTCATCGACGACACGTCGCGCCGGCGCAGGTCGATCATGTCGAGCAGCTTGTTGTGGATGCGCTTGCGCCACTCGAATTCGAGCTCCTTGATGGGCTGCGCCGACAGCACCACCGGATAGCCCTGGTTTGCCGAGCCCTGCGCCGGCGCCGATTCGCCGGCCGGCGTACGCAGGAGTTCCTGCTGGGCGCGCGCGGCATGCGCGCGCGATTCGTTCAGCGCGTCGGTGGCCTGCTGGTTGCGGTGTATCGCGGCGCTCGAACGCGAGCCCGGCGCGGCGGCCTGCACCAGCACCGGCTGCTCGTGCTCCAGCACGCGCAGGCGGTAGGGGCCGACGCCGATGATGTCGCTGCCGCGCAGCGGCCCGTGCTGGGCGTCGATGCGTTCCTCGTTGACGAACACGCCGCCAAAGGCGCCCATGTCTTCCAGCAGCACGCCGCCGGGAGTGCGGAACAGGCGCGCGTGCTCGCGCCCGACGCGCCAGCTGTCGAGCCGGACCTCGTTGTCGCGGCCCTTGCCGATGACGCAATCGTCCGGGGCCTGCAGCAGGCGCTGGGTGCCGTCCGGGGCGGTGATTTCGATCTGCAGCATGGTGTCTCCTTCTTACTGCGTGTTGCGCGGCGCGCCAGCCGGGGCCGGGGCGGGCGCCGGCAGCGATTGTTGCGGCGTCCCGGGTGGCAAGCGGCCGGGGCGGTTCGAATCGCTGCCCGGCTGCAGCGGGTCGCTCAGGTAGGGCGAGCGGTCCAGGCGTTCCGACAGGCGCTCGGTGGTTTTCTGCACGCGGTCGACCAGGCCGGGGCTGCGCGAGTCGACCACGGTCGGGGTCACGAACACCACCAGCTCGGTTTCGCGGTTCTGGTAGCGCTTCGAGCGGAACAGCGGGCCCAGCACAGGCAGGCTGCCGAGCAGGGGCACCTTGTCGACGTCGTCGCTGATGTTGCGCTGCAGGAGGCCGGACAGGACCATGGTTTCGCCTTCGCGCGTGTTGAACTCGGTCTTGGTGCGGCGCGTCAGCAGCGCCGGGCCATTCGGCGTCGAGACCGATGGGTCGAGCGAGCTGACCTCGGATTCGATCTCGGCGCGGATGATGCCGTCGCGCCCGACGCGCGGCTCGATCTCGAGCCGGATGCCGTACTGCTTGAACTGGATCGTCACGCCGTTCTGGCTCGCCACCGAATACGGATATTCGCCGCCGGCCAGGAAGCTGGCCTTGTAGCCGCTGCGCGCCGACAGCTGGGGTTCGGCCAGGACGCTGGCCGTGCCCTGCTGCTCCAGCAAATTCAGCTGGGCCGACAGGCCGATGTTCAGTCCGGTCAATACGTTCAGCGAGGTGGGCAGGGTAGCGGTGCCGTTGCTGGTGCCGGCGCCCTGGCCCGGCGGCGGCGCATCCGAGATCGGCAGGCCGTTGCCGCCACCCGGGATGCCGATCGTGTAGGGGCCGTCGTGGCCGCGGCGCCCCGGCGCCCAGATCGCGCCCAGCGCGCCGCCGCCGTTGGCGGTCCACTTCAGGCCGATCTCGCGCAGCTCGCTTTTCGGGAACTCGACCACCTTCACGTCCAGCATGACCATCTTTTCCCAGCCGATGGCGCTGGTGAAGTTCACGATCTGCGGATAGCGCTTGGCCAGCTCGGCCACCTTCTCGCGGTCTTCGTCGGACAGGGCATCGCCTTCGACGATCACCTTGTCGCCGACCACCGAGGTCCTGGCGTGCGGAATGCCCGAGACGAACGCCGCCACTTCGCGCGCCACGCGGGCGGTATCGCCGGGCAGGATGTTGACCTTGATGCGCTGGTAGCGGCCGTCCTCGTTCCAGATGAACAGCGTCGAGCTGCCGGCGCCGTTGGCGAACAGGATGGTCTCCTTCTCGTCGAGCGCGGCGGCCGACAGGATGCCGCCGTTGCCCACCGCGATGCGCGCCACGCCGGGCGTCGGGAACACGCGCGACTCGCCGACGAACATCTGGATTTCCGGGACCGGGCCGCTGTCGTCGGTATTCTTCACCGGGGCATAGGGTGTGTTCCTGGCCGCGTCGCGGCGCGCGCCGGCGCCCGGCTTCGAGCGCAGGATCTCGCCGGCCGTGTCGCGCCGCGCCGTGGGCGGGTTGGGCGTGGTGGCGCCGGTGATCGGCGCCGGCGCCAGGGCCGGCGAGGTGTGCGCCGGGACCGCCTGGGCGGTGGAGACGGAAGCGGTGCCCGAGCAGGCCAGGCCCAGGCAGATGGCAACGGCGCTGCGCAGCGGGGCGGTCGTTGTCCGGTGGTGGTTCAGGATGGTCGATGTCATGGGTGCGGTTGGTGGGAAGTTATCGCCGCGGCCGTGCTGCCCGGCCGCGGCGCGGGATCAATATGCTGCGTTGGCCTGGGCGACGACAGGGGCGGAATGCGGCGCTGCAGGCGCGGCCGGCGCTGCGGGCGTTGCCGGGGCTGCGGCCGGCGCCGGCTCGGGCGCCGCCGCGCGCGGGGCCAGGCGCAGGGCTTCCGGCGGCGTGCCGTTCAGGTTGCCGCCGTACAGGACCGGCACCTGGCGCGGAGCCCGCACGCGGCGCACGCCGCCTTGCGGCGCCGGATTGGTCAGCCCCAGCAGCGCGGCCACGTCGTACTGGCCGGGCAGGGCCATCTTGTCCTGCGGATTGCGCAGCAGCGCGGTCAGGGTGCCGCCATCGCGGGCGGCGATCAGGAAGCGGGCCTGCTCGGGCGTGGTGTCGATGGTCACGGTCGTGTACTGGCGCTCGTCACCGGTCTTCGGATCGTTCTGGGAGCGCTGGCCGGTGGCCATCACGGTCACGCTCTGCATCACCGGGAAGGTCAGCTTCTTGCCGTTGCGGTCGACCGTGGCCAGCAGGTCGACCGTGTCGCCCGGTTCCAGCATGCCGGAGATCGAATTGATCTCGTCCACCGGCACCGTCATGGCGCGCCGCCCGGCCGCGACATTCGCCGAGAAGGTCGGCACGCGCGCCGTTTCCATCAGGCCCCAGAGGATCATTTCGCCGCTTTTCACCGGATAGGCCAGGCGCTGGCCGTCGACCCGTTCGAAGTCCTCGGGCGAGAGCGCGACCGAGTGCGCGAACTCGGCCGGGATCGGGCGCAGGGCCATGTTCTCGGCCGACAGCAGCTCGCCCTTCGGGATATCGTTCTTGGCGACGATGACGGTGATGGTCTTGCCCTTGGCGCTGTCTTCGATGGCCTGCATCTGGCGGTTCAGGTAGCTGCGCGCCGACATCGCGGCCAGGCCGCCGATGGTAAGGGCAACCAGCAGCAGGGCCCAGGTGCGGTTCGGCCGCAGGCGGCGGATGTGGGTGACGGTGGCTGTGGCTTTGGCTGCGAGGTTCATGATTTAGGTAGGCAGGGAGATGGAATGGGTAAAGCGCTTGTAGGCTTTCTCGAAGCCGTCGAGCAGGATCTGGACCGTGTTGCGCGAGCCGGCGCCGTTGTCGCTGCCGGGAACCGGCAGGAACAGGGCTGCGGCCAGTGCCGCGCAGACGACGGTGTATTCCATCATCGACTGGCCGTGCTGGCGCCAGCGCGCCGGGATTGGAGAGCGGTGCTGCCTCATCTGCGTTCCTCCACGAAGTTGACTGTCTGGACCACGATGCTGCTGCCGGCCTCGTTACCGGGGCGGATGACGGCCATGGCTTCCTTGTCCTTGCCCTTGAAGAACAGGGTGCGGCCGTTCGCCACCTCTGCCGGCACGCCCAGCGAGCGCGCCTGGTCCGGCGCAGCTTCGCGCTCGAGGAGGTAGCCTTCGGCTTCGAGGCGCCGGACCAGGTGGTCGCGGTTCAGCTGCTGGCTGTGGCCGTTGGTGGCCAGGATGTAGGAGGTGGCGCGCCCACGTTCGGTGGAACTGAGCTGGTTCATCAGGCGGCTGCCGTTCGGCAGGCGCGCCAGCATGCGTTCGTTGACGGCGCGGTTGGCGTCGCGCTGTTCGTAGGCCGCTTTCAGGTTCGCGACGGTGACCGTGCCGCGCGTGCCGCCGCGTTCGCCCGGCAGGGCTTCCAGCATCACCGATACGTAGTAGTCGCCCTCGGCCCGGCCCAGCACCAGCTTGCCTTGCACGTTGTTCTCGACCAGCGGCTGGCCGAGGCTGGTGCGGAACCAGGCCGCCGTGGCCAGCGGCGCGGTGCGGGTGACGAAGCCCTGCATGCGCGTCGGGGTGCCGTTCACGGACATCTGTTCGCCGATCTGGTAGGCGCCGGCGCCGGATGGCAGGGCGACGCGCGGCCAGGCGGGAGCCGGCGCGGCGGCGGCGGGCAGCGGCAGGCCCAGCGCCGATGCCAGGGCCAGGGCGCCCGCCAGGCGGGTGTGCAGCGGCATGTTCATCATCCGCCCCGTCATGGCTGCACGACGCGATCGGTGGGCACGACTTCTTTCCAGTAGTCGAGCTTGCCGAGTTGCGGGCCACAGTCGGAGAGGCAGCCGCTCGGGCTTTCCATGATGACTGCGCCGGCCTTCACGAGCGGGACGATGTATTTGAACGGTCCGTGATCCCCGAACATCGTGCCGGCGTTGAGTTCGAGGCTGTCGATACGCCTGGCGGTGTGATCGGGATCCTTTGCGGTCCAGCCGTCCGGCACCAGGTCCACGTGGCGCCGGATCACCAGGTCGAGCGCCTTCAGGCCTTCGTAGCTTTTGGTCGGCCCGGTCAGCGAATCGGGCAGGTTGGCCACGCTCACGCTGACGTTGCCGCGGAAGACGCCGCGCGCCTTCAGGTCCAGGGCGCTCCGGCGCAGGAAAGGAGTGCCGTCGCTCGCGCCGCGAAAGCCCGCCCCGGGGTCCTGGCTCGCGCCTTCGCCAAAGCTGATGCGCACGTCGTTGTCGAAGTTGCGGATCAGTGCGTCGCCCAACGGGTCGCGCCAGAACAGGTTCTGGTGGGCCTTGAAGTCGCCGGGCGTGTCACCTGTCTTGATCGGCGCCGACGCATTGCTGTAGAAGCGGCGCCGCACTTCGCCGGCGAGCTCGCCGTTCGGCTTCCAGCTGCCCGTGGCATCGTTGCGGACGGTCGCGTCGAAAGCCACGTAGCGCGCGGCCATGTCGGTGGCGTGCGCGATGTCCTGGTACTTGGCGATCATCGGCAGCAGCAGCAGGAAAGGCACCAGGATCAGTGCCAGGCCGAGGAACTCGACCAGGGCCTGGCCGCGGACGGCTGGGGCAGGAGCAGGGCGGCGCGGGTTCATGTGCCCTCCGCCGTGATCGTGTAGCCGCCGTTCAGGTAAGGCGCGAAGATGGCCGGGTCGGCCTTCATGTCGAACCTGGCCTCCACCGCGGTCGAACTTTCCTTGCCGACGGTGCGCTGCAGCGTCACGCCTTCCACGCCCACGGTGGGGACGAAACTGCCGGCCTTGCTGACGCAGCCATGGATGCCGCCCATGCCCTGCACGGTCTCGCATGCGTGGCCGGCGATGCTGCGTGTCGGGCCGGCGGCGGCTGGCGGGCCGGCCAGCTTGCGCAATACCGCCATTTGCTCGGCCATGCGCGGATCGGCTGCGAGCGCGGCCATGGTCTTGTCCATCTGCGCGCGCCCCGGTGCGCGCGGAGGGACGACGGCATCGGCATGGGCGCGGGCGTCGCACACGCCGCGCGCGGTCTTGCGTACCAGGTCGATGTCGCATTCGCCCTTGACCGAGCTCAGCACCGCGTTGCGTTCCTCGGTTTCGATCAGGCTGCAGTCGTCGGCCATGCGCGCGATGTAGGCCACCGAATAGGTGATGCGCCGGTTCGGCGCGGAATACTCGAACTCGTTCACACGCAGGATCTGGTCCGGAAACTCGGCGGGAGGACGTACCGGCCGGCCGAGGCGCCGGTTCGCATCCATGCAAAAGGCCACCTTTTGCTTCAGGTCGGCGAGATTGGACCTGATGCCCGGGCTGTCGCGGTAGTCGTCCTTCAGGTGGGCATAGTGCACGGTCACGGCCCTGGGTCCCGGCTTGACGGCCAGGTGCGGCGCCGGGGCCGCATCGACACGCCGTTCGAAGGCGGTGCCGGCATGCGCCGGCGCGGCCTGGGACAGGCACAGCGCCAGCAGTGCGCCCTGGAATGCGCACAGGCGGACAGAGTTCATGGTGTTGCTCCTTGCTTCGCTCTGGCGGCAGCCACCGAGGTAGCGGAATTGCCGACCAGGTGGACTTGCCAGTAGGGATTGAACAGGCTGCCCAGTTCGGTGGCGCCGTTCGATTGCGTATGATCGAAAAACACTTCGGAGGTCGCCACCGCGGCCAGCACCCCGCTGGCGAGAGCGCCGTCGAACACGGCAAGCTCGCCGGTCGGCTTGATGTCCGACGTGCCGGCCGAGGTGCGGGTCTGGCCCCTGGCGCGCGTCAGGCGGATGGCGAACTGCACGCGCGGGTCGCCACGCCTGGCTGCATTCTTGTTGTTGGGCGAGTAGGCAAGTGCGGCATCGGAAAGTTCGTAGAACTCCGGCACGCCGCTGTAGCGCCAGCCGCTGTTCGCCGACGCTTGCCGGCTGCCGCTGCCGAGCCCATAGGTCTTGTTTGTCTTGCATGAGAAGAAGCCCATGGAGCGGACCTTGAAATTGGCGCTGTCGTTCGCCTGCCAGGAATTGAATCCAGTCAGGCCTGTCTTGCCGGTGCGGGAGGCTTCGCCAATCGGGATGCTGCATGGCCAGGGCGACTTGGAGCTCCACTTACGCTCACGCACGAATTCGTCCTTGTGCGCGCTGGCCACGATCACGTCTTTCATGCGGGTACGTGCATTGTTCTTGCGCTCGGCGATGAACGGTGCGCTGCCTTCGAAGAAATTCCAGTCGTCGTCCAGGGGCACGGTATCGATGGCCACGTCACCGTCGCCGCGGTAATTGGCGTCGGCTACGTCGCGCATCACTTCGGAGCGGGCAATCGTGAAGCCCAGGAACATCGCGGCCTGCATTGCCTTCAGCTCGGTCTTGGCGATGTCGGCCCGCACCAGGATTGCGTTGCCGATGTTGGCGCTGTTGAACGCGTTATTCGCGTACACCACCGGCGTGTATAGCGGAGGATAGGACAGCGCATAGCACAGCGGCACATATTTGACCGTGGCCAGCGCGACGGGAATGGAATACTGGGAATAGCAGGACAGCGGCGGTACGTTCTTGATATGGCCTTGCGCATACTGCAGCCAGGACGAGATGCTGACCATCTGCGCGATATTCGCCTCGTTGGCGATCAGGGCGCGGTTGGTGTACGCATCGAAATTGAGCGCGCGCGCATGCATGACGCCGGCACTGTAGGCCACGGCGTCGGCAGTATTCACGAGCTTGGTTTTCTCCGCGGTCATCTGGCCGGTGTTGAACACGAAAAAGGTGGCGACGGCCGCGCCCAGCACGACCAGGATGCCGAAGATCATGGCCTGGCCACGCTGCCGCAAAGGCAGGCGCAGGCGGCCTGGTGAGGAGAAGTCGGTCATGGTGCGAGGGGAACTGGAACCGCCATGCCGTCTGCGGGACGGCATGGAGGAGAGAACAGTGCGGCGCAATCGGGCGATCGCTTATTGCGTGCCAGCCGAGCCAGCGCCGGTCTGGTTGCCGTAGGTGTCCAGCGAGCGTTTTTTGCCGGCAGTCGTGGCGGCGGTGGAACCGGCAGTCTTGGCCTTGTTGATGGTTGTCGTTGCGTCGTTACCGCCGACTTCGCTGGCGATGGCGCCCATCTGGGTACGCACCGTGGTGCCGAACAGCTGGGTGACAGCGATGGCCGACACGGCGATCAGTGCCACGATGATGATGTACTCGGTCATGCCTTGACCGGTTTGTTTGCGCTGTTTGCGCAGGCGCAGTTTCGAGAAATTAAAAGTGGTACGCATGAGACCTCCTAGTTGATGGAGATCAAAGGCTAGCATCGCGATTTTTCCTGCTCAACCGCGGTTCAATTGAATTGCGTAATTAAATCATGCACTTGTGAAATTTTATTTCCGAAACGGAATGGGGTATATGCACGAAGCTGTTTAAGCGTCTGTTAAATTTACTAGAGTAAATTGTTAAGGTGAAATTTCTCTCGTGAGCTTGTGTGACATTTATTGGCTGTAAGAAAAAAATTATGCAAGGTAAGTTTCTTTTGTTAAATCCCTTTATTGCTTTTAACAAAGATGTGCGAATTGGTGAGAATCTGTTTTTAAGCGCCTTTGCGTTTCTCTCTTTATGCGATTTGCATGCGCCATAGGCGAATTAAATGGATTCACCATTTCTTTTAAGGAAAATTTTTTCGGGGCTAGTACCACTTCTGCAACAGTATTGTGCGCCCCTTGCACGTGCACGGATTTTGTGCAGGCGCGGCGTTTTCAGCCTCCAGCGCCGTGCCGGAAACAGCAGCGTCCGGCTGGCTGCCGGGCCCCGGCGCTCCCCGCCCTATGTCGCTTGTATAATGTGGCAAGATCAACCGGCAGAGCACTATGACCAACACCACCCATTTCGGCTACAAAACGGTCTCCGAGGACGACAAGGTCCACGAAGTCGCCAAGGTATTCCATTCGGTCGCGGCGAAATACGACGTGATGAACGATCTCATGTCCGGCGGCCTGCACCGTATCTGGAAAACCTTCACCATCGCCCAGGCCGGCGTGCGCCCGGGCTTCAAGGTGCTCGACATTGCCGGCGGCACCGGCGACCTGTCCAAGGCCTTTGCCAAGCAGGCGGGGCCGAGCGGCGAAGTCTGGCTCACCGACATCAACGAGTCGATGCTGCGCGTGGGCCGCGATCGTCTGTTGAATAAAGGACTAGTCACCCCCACCTTGCTTTGTGACGCAGAGAAGTTGCCGTTCCCGGACAATTATTTCGACCGGGTCAGCGTGGCCTTCGGCCTGCGCAACATGACGCACAAGGACCAGGCACTGGCGGAAATGCGCCGCGTGCTGAAACCCGGCGGCAAGTTGCTGGTGCTGGAGTTCTCGAAGGTGGCGGCGCCCCTGCAGAAGCCCTACGACCTGTACTCGTTCTCGGTATTGCCATGGCTGGGCCAGCGCATCGCCAACGACTCGGAAAGCTACCGTTACCTGGCTGAATCGATCCGCATGCACCCGGACCAGGAAACGTTGAAGACCATGATGCAGGACGCGGGACTCGAACGCGTGCAGTACTACAACCTGACGGCCGGTGTGGCAGCCTTGCACACCGGCATCAAGATGTGAGGAGCGAGACGATGAAAAAGTTGCTAGTTGCCGCAGTGCTGGCCTTGACCACCACCGCCATGATCGCCGAAGCCACCGCACGCCCGATGGGCGGCAAGCGTTCCTTCGGCCGCCAGTCGCAGACCGTGCGCCAGGCGCCGCCGCCTGCGCCGGCCCCGTCCGCGCCGGTCAACCGCCAGACAACGCAGCCGAACGCCGCACCGGCAGCGGCGGGAGCCACCGCTGGTGCGGCGGCTTCTCAAGCTGCGAAACGCCCGAGCATGTGGAAGGGCATCCTGGGCGGCGCGCTGCTCGGCCTGGGTCTTGGCGCCCTGTTCTCGCACCTCGGCATCGGCGGCGCCATGGCGTCCTTCCTGTCGGGCCTGATCATGTTCGCGCTGCTGGCCCTGGCCGTGCTGTTCATCGTGCGCATGTTCCGCCGCAAGGACACCCCGGCGAATCCATCGTTCCAGGGTTTCAGCCAGCAGCCGGTTCCGGCAGGCGGTACCCCGGCCATCGGTTCCGGTCTTGGCCAGCCACAATCCTTCCAGGCCCAGCAGCCGGTTGGTAATGTGTCGCTGAACAAGGCGGCCCCGGCGCCGCAAGCCTGGGGCGTGCCGGCCGACTTCGACACCGACGCCTTCCTGCGCCATGCGAAAGCCAGCTTCATCCGCATGCAGGCGGCCTGGGACAAGGGCGACGCCAACGACCTGCGCGAATTCACCACGCCGGAAGTGTTTGCCGAACTGAAGATGCAGATCCAGGAACGCGGCCCGAACGCGGACTACACCGACGTGGTCGAGATCGGCGCCCAGCTGCTGGGCATCGAGACCACGCCGACCGACTACCTGGCCAGCGTGCAGTTCAGCGGCCTGATCCGCACCGCGCCGAATGCGCCGACCGAGCCGCTGAACGAGGTCTGGAACATGTCGAAACCGCTGTCGGGCAATGGCGGCTGGGTCCTGGCCGGTATCCAGCAGCTCGCGTAATACTTTTTTTGCAAACTTTCCTGTGCGCCCGGGTTTGTGGCGGGCAAACTGGTAAGATCGAAGCCGCCCGCGCACTGCCGGGCGGCTTTGTTTTTTAGCGAACACATTCATGTCTGGGAATTCAACTTTTTTGTCCCCGCAACGCACCCTGAGCGCGACGGCCAGCGCCACGATCAACCATTTGCTGGCCGGGGAAGACTGGGCGCGCGCGGCGCTGCGCCGCCACCACGGCAAGCTGGCCTGCATCGATACCGGCCACCTGCAAGTGCGCCTGCGCGTGGCCGCCGACGGACTGCTCGAAGCAGGGGAGCCGGACGCCGTGCCCAGCGTTACCATCCACGTCAAGCTGGCCGACCTGCCGCTGATTGCCCAGAATCGCGAGCGCGCCTTTTCGTATGTGCGCATCGAGGGTGATGCGGAATTCGCGAACACGGTCTCGCAGCTGAGCAAGGGCTTGCGCTGGGAACCGGAACACGACCTCGAGCGCCTGTTCGGCCCGATCGGCGCCATGCGCCTGGCCGGCGGCGCGCGCAGCGCGGTATCGAATGCCCGCGCCACCGGGCGCCGCCTGGCGGAAAACCTGGCCGAGTTCCTGGTCGAGGAACAGCCGGTGCTGGTGCGCCCGAACGACGTGGAAGAATTCGGCGCCGGCGTGGTGCGCCTGCGCGACGACGTCGAACGCGCCGCGAAACGCATTGCCAAGCTTGAACAGTTGTTGGCGCAAAATCCGGCGCAAAATCCGGCGCAACAGCGCGGGTCGGCAGTCATTGTCGCTCCGGCCAACGCCCTCGTGCAGACTCCGGCGCAGCGCGGCGCCGTCATTCCGACAACCCGCCCCAGCGGGGACACTACCCTGGATAGCTGATGATATTGAAATTCCTGCGCCTGCTTAAAATCTTCACGGTCGTCATCAAGTATGGCCTCGATGAAATTGCAATGTCCGGCCTGCGGGTGCCGCGCACCGCCCGCCTCATCAACGGTATCTTTTTCTGGCGCCGCATCACCACGCCGCGCGCGATCCGCCTGCGCCTGGCGCTCGAGGAACTCGGCCCGATCTTCATCAAGTTCGGCCAGGTGCTGTCGACCCGGCGCGATCTGATGCCGCCGGATATCGCCGACGAACTCTCGCTGCTGCAAGACCGGGTGCCGCCTTTCAGTTCGGACCTGGCGATTGCCCAGATCACCAGGGCGCTCGGTGCATCGCCCGACCAGTTGTTTGCCAGCTTCGACCCGGTGCCGGTGGCCTCGGCCTCGATTGCGCAGGTGCACTTTGCGACGCTGAAGAACGGGCGCGAAGTGGCCGTGAAAGTGCTGCGGCCGGACATGAAGAAGACCATCGACGAAGACATCGCCCTGATGTACATCGCGACCGGCCTGATCGAAAAAGTCTGGGCCGAAAGCCGCCGCCTGAAGCCGCGCGAAGTCGTGGCCGAGTTCGACAAATACCTGCACGACGAACTCGACCTCATGCGCGAGGCGGCGAACGCCAGCCAGCTGCGCCGCAACTTTGCCGACTCGACCTTGCTGATGGTGCCGGAAATGTTCTGGGACTATTGCTCGAGCAGCGTGATCGTGATGGAGCGCATGCGCGGTATTCCCGTGTCGCAGATCGACCGCCTGGCGGACGAAGGCGTGGACCTGAAAAAACTCTCCAGCGATGGCGTGGAAATTTTTTTCACCCAAGTGTTCCGCGACGGATTCTTCCATGCTGACATGCACCCGGGGAACATCCTGGTCTCGGTGGAGCCGGAAAGTTTTGGGCGCTACATTGCGCTGGACTTCGGCATCGTCGGCACCCTGAACGACTTCGACAAGGATTACCTGTCGCAGAACTTCCTGGCCTTCTTCCGCCGCGACTACAAGCGCGTGGCCGAGGCCCACATCGAATCGGGCTGGGCGCCGCGCGATACCCGCGTCGACGAACTGGAGTCGGCGGTGCGCGCCTGCTGCGAACCGATCTTCGACCGGCCATTGAAGGACATTTCCTTTGGCCAGATCCTGCTGCGCCTGTTCCAGACTTCGCGCCGCTTCAATGTCGAAGTCCAGCCGCAGCTGGTGCTGCTGCAAAAGACCCTGCTTAACATCGAAGGCCTGGGGCGCCAGCTCGATCCGGACCTGGATTTGTGGAAGACCGCGAAGCCCTACCTGGAGCGCTGGATGACCGAGCAGGTCGGCTGGCGCGGCCTTGTCGAGCGCTTCAAGGCCGAGGCGCCGCGCTATTCCCACATCTTCCCGCAACTGCCGCGCCTGATGCACCAGGCGCTGGAACACCACTCGCATCCGCATGGCGCGACCAACCACGAGATGATGCAGCAGGTGCTGATGGAGGTGCGGCGCAGTAATCGGCTGCTCGGCTTCCTGGCCTGGCTGGCGGGCGGGATCACGTCGGGGATCTTGTTTGCGGCCTTGTTGACGCGCTACGGCGGCGCAGCCTGAGATGGCGACGCCCGTGCCAGACTTCGCCAGCCGCGACCCCTTGAGCCCCGGTTTCTGGGACGAGCGTTTCGAGAAGGCGTTCACGCCCTGGGAGCGCGGCGGGGTGCCGCAGGGCTTGCGCGACTTCGTGGCCCGTACGCCCCGGTCCATGAGCACGCTGATTCCCGGTTGCGGCAGCGGGCGTGAGCTGGCGTTCCTGATGGATGCGGGCTGGGATGCGACGGCGATCGACTTCTCGCCGGCAGCGGTGCAACTGGCGCGTCAAGCGGTCGGGCAGTGGGCGGGCAGGGTCGTGGAGGCGGATTTTTTTGCCTATGCGCCGCCGCGTGTGCTGGACCTGGTCTACGAACAGGCTTTCCTGTGTGCGATGCCGCCAGCGATGTGGCCACGCATTGCGGCGCGCTGGGCCGAATTGCTGCCCGCTGGTGGCTTATTGGCTGGGTTCTTTTTCTTTGGCGAATCGCCGAAGGGGCCGCCGTTTGGCATCGCCCGTGCCGCACTCGATGAATTGCTGCTGCCGCATTTCGAATGCATCGAAGACAGCGAGGTCGTCGATTCCATTCCCGTCTTCGCCGGCAAGGAACGCTGGATGGTCTGGCGCCGCCGCTGAACGGTGGCGGCCTCAAAGTAGGGTGGACAGCTCTACCTGAGACCGATGAGCGTTCGCATCCTATGCGCTGTCCACGCGTCGATCACGATCGGCTCCGTCATCGTGTACGACGATCTTGCGTGTGGCGATCGACGCGTGGACGGCAGAGCCGCCTTTCGTGGCCCGGTCCACCCTACGGTCGCCTGCACAGGCAAGAGCATCGTTGCAGCATGCAAACCGTCCAGGCAAAAAAACGCCCGCATGCGCGGGCTTTTTGAAGTACATCGTTCTTGTACGGCCATGCGGCGACTCGCGTCGCGCAAACTTCTGTTTCTTGACTCTTTCACCTGACAGGTTCTTCCGACCTGCCGGTAACGCATCCCGTTGAGAGATGATATTTAATCACCTTAGTTGATTTTCGGCAAACGAATCACGCTAAATGCTGATTAAAAACAACACTGCTCCGCTCCGGGAATGCTATGCCGGCCCACCCGCTTGCCCCGGTACGGGCCCTTTCCAGCGAATCGGCAACTTGGGCGACAAAAGCTTTATAATTCAGGGTTTTGAAGATTTTTGCGGAGTATCCAATGCCGATTTACGCTTACCGCTGCGATGAATGCGGTTTTTCCAAAGATGTGCTGCAAAAAATTTCCGATCCGGTGCTGACCGATTGCCTCTCTTGCGGCAAGCCTGCGTTCAAGAAGCAGGTGACCGCGGCCGGCTTCCAGCTGAAGGGCACTGGCTGGTACGTGACCGACTTCCGTGGCGGCAAGGCGCCTGCCACCGGCACCGCGCCGAGCACTTCGTCGGACAGCGCCGCCAGCGCCACCCCGGCTGCGTCGTCGGGCGACAGCACGCCAGCCGCCGCCCCGGCCGCCAGCACCGACACCAGCAAGACCTGATGTATTCTCCTGCGGCCTCCGGGCCGCAGCAATAAGAACAACGAGAACCCGATGCGCAAATACTTTCTTACCGGCTTGCTGATCCTGGTTCCCCTGGCAATTACCGCCTGGGTCCTGAGCATGGTCATCGGTACGCTCGACCAGTCGCTGCTGTTCGTGCCGGCACGCTGGCAACCGCGCGCCCTGTTCGGCTTCGACATCCCCGGCATCGGCGCGATCCTCACCATCGCCATTGTCTTCCTGACGGGCCTGCTGACAAACAACCTGGTCGGCGGCTACGTCGTGCGCCTGGGCGAGCGCCTGCTGAAACGCATTCCGGTGGTCAGCTCGCTGTACGGCAGCGTCAAGCAGGTGTCCGACACGCTGTTCTCGTCCTCGGGCAACGCCTTCCGCCAGGCGGTGTTGATTCCCTATCCGCACGCGGATTCCTACACGATCGCTTTCGTCACCGGCGCGCCGGGCGGCGACGTGAAGAACCACCTGGTCGGCGAATACCTGAGCGTATATGTGCCGACGACCCCGAACCCGACTTCCGGCTTCTTCCTGATGATGGAACGCAGCAAGGTCGTCGAGCTGGACATGACGGTCGACGCCGCCCTGAAATACATCGTTTCCATGGGCGTCGTCGCTCCCGAATAAGTAATAGCATCAAGGCCGCTATAGCAAAGCGAAAGCGGTGCAACCGAAATACCAACCTGGAATAGAGAAAAATATGTCCTCCATGCGTACCAACTACTGCGGCCTCGTCACCGAAGAACTGCTGGGCCAAACCGTCAGCCTGTGCGGCTGGGTGCATCGCCGCCGCGACCACGGTGGCGTCATCTTCATCGACCTGCGCGACCGCGAAGGCCTGGTGCAGGTCGTCTGCCATCCGGACAATGCGGATGTGTTCAAGGCCGCCGAGCACGTGCGTAACGAGTACTGCCTGCGCATCACCGGCACCGTCGTGAACCGCCTGGAAGGTACCGCCAACGCCAACCTGAAGTCGGGCAAGGTCGAAATCAACACCTCGCAACTCGAAGTGCTGAACGCGTCGGTGCCGGTGCCGTTCCAGCTGGACGACGACAACCTGTCGGAAACGACCCGCCTGACGCACCGCGTTCTGGACCTGCGCCGCAACCAGATGCAGCACAACCTGCGCCTGCGTTACAAAGTGTCGATGGAAGTGCGCAAGTACCTCGACAACCTGGGCTTCATCGACATCGAAACCCCGATGCTGACCAAGTCGACCCCGGAAGGCGCCCGCGACTACCTGGTGCCGTCGCGCGTGAACCCAGGCAACTTCTTCGCGCTGCCGCAATCGCCGCAGCTGTTCAAGCAGCTGCTGATGGTCGCCAACTTCGACCGTTACTACCAGATCACCAAGTGCTTCCGCGACGAAGACCTGCGCGCCGACCGCCAGCCGGAATTCACCCAGATCGACTGCGAAACCTCGTTCCTGACCGAACAGGAAATCCGTGATTTGTTCGAAGATATGATGCGCGTCGTCTTCAAGAACGCCGCCGGCATCGACCTGCCGAACCCGTTCCCGGTGATGGACTTCGCCACCGCCATGGGCTCCTACGGTTCGGACAAGCCGGACATGCGCGTCAAGCTGCAGTTCACCGAACTGACCGAGCTGATGAAGTCGGTCGAGTTCAAGGTGTTCAACAGCGCCGCCAACATGGCCGGTGGTCGCGTGGTCGGCATGCGCGTGCCACAGGGCGCGTCGATGCCGCGTTCGGAAATCGACGCGTACACCCAGTTCGTCGCCATCTACGGCGCCAAGGGCCTGGCCTACATCAAGGTCAACGAAAAGGCGAAAGGCCGTGACGGCCTGCAGTCGCCGATCGTCAAGAACATCTCGGACGAGGTCCTCGCCCAGATCCTGGAACTGACGGGCGCCGAAGACGGCGACCTGATCTTCTTCGGCGCCGACAAGGCGAAAGTCGTGAACGACGCCATCGGCGCGCTGCGCGTAAAGATCGGCCACTCGGAATTCGGCAAGAAAGCCGGCCTGTTCGACGACGTCTGGGCGCCGCTGTGGGTGATCGACTTCCCGATGTTCGAATACGACGAAGACGGCGACCGCTGGAACGCCACCCACCACCCGTTCACCGCACCGAAGGATGGCCACGAAGACATGCTCGAGACCAACCCGGGCGCCTGCGTTGCCAAGGCCTACGACATGGTCCTGAACGGCTGGGAACTGGGCGGCGGTTCGATCCGTATCCACCGCGAAGAAGTCCAGAGCAAGGTCTTCCGCGCCCTGAAGATCGACGCCGAAGAAGCGCAGCTGAAGTTCGGCTTCCTGCTCGACGCCCTGCAATACGGCGCGCCGCCGCACGGTGGCCTGGCCTTCGGCCTGGACCGCCTGATCACGCTGATGACCGGCTCGGAATCGATCCGCGACGTGATCGCCTTCCCGAAAACCCAGCGCGCGCAGGATCTGCTGACCAATGCACCGTCGGAAGTGGACGAGAAGCAGCTGAAAGAACTGCATATCCGCCTGCGTAACGAACCGAAGGTCGGTTAATCACGCCCGGCCGTATGGCTGGGTAGAATAGAGGCCGGAACCTGTCATGGGTTCCGGCCTTTTTTATGCGTTTCACGGAGTGTTCGAGCGTGCACAAGATTCCCGAGTCGGTCCTGGTTGTCATCCATACGGTTGACCTGGAAGTGCTGTTGATCGAACGCGCCGACCGGCCCGGTTTCTGGCAATCGGTAACGGGCTCGCTCGATGCGCTCGACGAACCGCTGCTGCAGACGGCTACGCGCGAGCTGTTCGAGGAAACGGGGATTGTTGCCGATGGGGATACAATCCGCCTGTTGGATTGGGGATTGTCAAATATTTATGAGATCTACCCGACCTGGCGCCACCGCTACGCGCCAGGGGTGACGCATAACACCGAGCACGTGTTTTCGGTCTGCGTGCCGCGCGACATCGCCATCACGCTCAGTCCGCGCGAGCATGTGCAGTATGCGTGGCTGCCGCTACTGGAAGCGGCCGACCGCTGCTTTTCGTCGTCGAATGCCGAGGCGGTGCTGCAATTGCCCCGGCACTTCAAGCAGCCCTGACGGCGCTTGCTGGTTTAGCGCCAGCAGCTCAGGCGCAGCGTATCGTTTTCGCGTGCGGAAATCTGGGTAGGACGGTCGTTGCCGCAGCGGTAGGTGATGGTCAGGCGTTTTTCGGTGTTGCGCCGTGGATCGCCGCACAGGTGGTTGCCGGCGACAACCACGCCACCGTTGCGCTCGGCTTCCTGGCGCACCGCACGGCGGGCATCGCACATGGCGCCGCGCACGCCATAGATTGCCTCCTCGATAATCAGGCGGTCACGGCCGCCGCGGCCACCGTCACGCGCATCGCGCTGGCCGGCGGCATAACCGTCGTCGTAGCCGCGGCGGTACTCGGCGCTCTGGGCAAAGGCGGAAGAGGATGCGGCGGTCAGTGCCAGCACGAGGGCGATGCGTTGGATGTTTTGGTTGAATCGCATTTTTCTACTCCAGGGGTTCAGTGGTGGAACGATGCCAGCGTGATGGTGGTCTGCGCTGTAAGTACGTCTATAGTGTGTCAGCAAAAGCCGGCTGCCGGTATCGCGCTCGCTGTAAGAAAAGTGTCAATCTGTAAGCGCTTGCCCTGTCATATCAGCTAGTCAACTTTTGCCGGCAGCAAGGTTATACTGTTTGGAAACATTTTGCCAACTGAAGCAGAAGGGTTTCCGATGCAGATACGTGCTGTCGTCCTCGCTACGCTTGCTTGTCTCTTCGTTCCACATGCTGTCGCCCAGACGCGCCTGCCGGAAACCTATATGGAGCGCCTGAAAACGGCGGAAGCGGCGACCGCGCCGCTACCGGCTGCCGTTTTCGGTGGGGGCGGTGTGCCGAACGGCAGCGACCCCGCCCTGGACAAGCTGGTGCTGCAACATGGCAGCCAGCTGCAGATGCTTGGCACGGCGCGTTCCTTCGTCGGCGATACCGATGGGGCAATGGCGGCCTTCGATGTCTTGCGGCGGCGCCAGCCGCGCCATTCACCCGCCATCGTGCGCCAGATGGCGCTGCTGGAACATGCCGCGGCGGAAGAGGCGATTGCGGCGATCGTACGCGAGGCACGCACCAAACGGATCGTGCTCATCAACGAGGCCCACCATGTGCCCCTGCACCGGGCCTTCGCCCAGCGCCTGGCCGCCGAGCTGAGGAAGATCGGCTACACCTACCTGGCCTGCGAGACCTTCAACGCCCTTGGCGCCCAGGCGGCAAACGAAAAGCGCTATGTCGCCCGCGACACAGGTTATTACACGAGCGAGCCGGTGTTCGCCGGGTTCGTCAACGCCGCGCTGGCCGATGGCTGGACGCTCGTTCCCTACGAGTTCGAGGATATCCGCGTCCGGACGCCGGCCGAGCAACTGCGTCTGCGCGAAGAGATGCAGGCGCGAAATTTGGTCGATCGTATCTTTGCCAAGGATAAGGATGCCAAGGTGCTGGTCCTGGTTGGCTATTCCCACCATCACAAGTCGCCCGAAGCCGAACCGAAGACGATCCTGATGGGAGAACACTTGCGCCGGATGAGCGGCCTGCCGTCGCTGCACGTCGAGCAGGTCGACTTCATCGCCCATCCCGATCCGGCCGACGACAACCCGCTGTATGCGCCGCTGTTGGCCACCTATCCATCCCAGGGGCCAATTGTCCTGCGCAATGAAGATGGCAGCTATCCGATCCTGTTGGGCGTGAACGGACGGATCGACATGCAGGTGATTCACCCGCGCTATCCGGTCCGGGACGGAAGGCCCGGCTGGCTGGTGTCGCTGGCCGGGCGCACGGCGGTGCCGATTCCGGCCAGGCTGCTGCCGTCGAGCGGGCGGCGCGTGATCAAGGCGACCCCGGCCAGCGCGCCGGAGGATGCGGTGCCGACCGACATCGTGCTGGTGGAAGCGGGCAAGGCGGCGCCGGCCTTGATGCTGACGAAGGAGCCGTATCGCTTTTCATATGAAGAATGACCGCGGATAGAAAAATCACCGCGGATGTCGCTGCGTTAGAGAAATTTCCTACCCTCAAGAAGGCGCGATGGCATTGTTCTGGAATAAAGAAGTGTAATTAAAATCGTTCGTGCGGCGGGCATGTTGGAGTAGGCTGGATGCATGAACGACAATCACTTCCCCCCGGCCGGCGCCAACCACTGGCAGCTCGGCCCCATCATCGAGGCGCTGCGCAATTCGCGCGAGAACACCCATAACATCCGCCACCAGGGCCGGGTGCGCGAGCTGCCGTCGCGCGAGGTCCTGAAGCAGGTGATCGAAGGCATCTCGGCAGCGCTGTTTCCCACTCATTACGGCCGCCCAGACCTGAACGACGAAAGCATCGACTACTTCGTCGGCGACACGCTGAACGTGGCGCTCGACCGCCTGGTCGAGCAGGTGCGCCGCGCGCTGCGCTTCAGTCCGGAATCCGAGGAATTGAGCGAGGCCGAGCTGGCCGAGCAGGCGCGCGCCATCACCCGCACCTTTGCCGCCAGCCTGCCGGATATCCGCGCATTGCTCGTGTCCGACGTGCAGGCGGCGCTGGCCGGCGACCCGGCCGCCAGTTCCGTGGCCGAGATCATGCTGTGCTATCCCGGCACCATCGCCGTGCTCTACCACCGCCTGGCGCACTGCCTGCACCGCCTCGGCGTGCCTTTCCTGGCGCGCCTGGGCGCCGATATCGCGCACACGCTCACCGGCATCGACATCCACCCGGCCGCCCAGATCGGCCCGAGCTTCTTCATCGACCACGGCACCGGGGTGGTGATTGGGGAAACGGCCATCATCGGCCGCCACGTGCGCCTGTACCAGGCCGTGACCCTCGGTGCGCGCCGCTTCCCGACCGACGACAGCGGGGCGCTGGTGAAAGGGGCGCCGCGCCATCCGATCGTCGAGGACGACGTCGTCATTTATGCCGGCGCCACTATCCTCGGCCGTATCACGGTGGGCGCGGGCTCGACCATTGGCGGCAATGTCTGGCTCACGCAAAGCGTGGCGCCGGGCAGCAACGTCACGCAGGCGCAGATGCGCGGCGCTTGACGCTGGCGCCGGCCGCCTCTAGCCTCCCCGGGCGCCTTGGGCTGTGGCTGGCGGCCAGGTGGCGTGAACGGCGTGCAGGCTCGGGAAGACCGGCCTCAGATCGCGTGCACCGCGTGCAGACTTTCCAGGATGGCCGGCTTCAGGGTGGACGTAGCCAGCACGGCGCGTTCGCGCGGCCGTGCGTGATCGATCTCGAACTCGGCGCGCGCCGGGCCGGGCACGCCGTCCATCAGCACGATGCGGTCGCTCAGGTACAGCGCTTCGTCGATATCGTGCGTCACCAGCAGCACGCTCAGGCGGTGCTGCTCGGCCACGCGCGCCAGCAGGTCCTGCAGGCGCATGCGGGTGAATGCATCCACGGCCGAAAACGGTTCGTCCAGCAGCAGCACGCGCGGCCGGGTGTAGAGTCCGCGCGCAATCGCCACGCGCTGGGCCTGGCCGCCGGAGAGCTGTTTCGGTAGTGACTTGCCGAAGCCGCTCAATCCCACTTCTTCGAGCAGCGCCGCCACGCGGCCGGCATCCGGCGCATCCGTCGCACCGAACACGATGTTCTGTTCCACCGTCAGCCAGGGGAACAAGCGCGGTTCCTGGAAGATCAGGCCGATCTCGGCATGGGTGCCGCGTATCGCGCCGCCGCGCAGGCGCACGCTGCCGCGGTACTGGCCATCGAGGCCAGCGGCAATCGACAGCAGGCTGCTCTTGCCGCAGCCGCTGGCGCCGATCAGGCTCACCACTTCGCCTGGCGCCAATCGCAGATGAAAACCGCGCAGTACCGTGCGCGTGCCATAGCGCTTCTCGTCGACAGCCAGTTCCAGCAGGGCCGTCATCGCGCGCCCCGGTTCGCATAGCTGTCGCGCCAGGACAGCAGGCGCGCTTCGAGCGCACCCATGGCCGTGTCGCTGACCTTACCCAGCAAGGCCAGCAGCACGATGGCCGCCAGCATGATGTCGGCGCGGCTCGATTCGCGTCCGTCCGACAGCAGGTAGCCCAGGCCCTGGCTGGCCGCGATCAGTTCGGCCGCCACCATGAACATCCACGCCAGGCTCAGGCCATTGCGCAGGCCCGTGAGTACGGCCGGCAGCGCCGCCGGCAACAGCACACGGCGCGCCAGGGCCAGCGGCGACAGGCGGTACAGCTGGCCCACTTCGAGCAGCTTGCGGTCGACGCCGCGAATGCCCGACACCGCGCCCATGTAGACCGGGAAGAAGGCGCCGATGGCGATCAGGATCAGCTTCGGCGTTTCGTCGATGCCGAACCAGAGCAGCAGCAGCGGCACCCAGGCCAGCGAAGGAATCGCCCGCAGGGCCTGGAAGCTGGGGTCGAGCAGGCGTTCGGTGCGCGGGTTCAGCGCCACCGCCGCGCCCAGCACCAGGGCCAGGCTGGCGCCGATGGCAAAACCGGCCGCCACGCGCAGGCAGCTGCTGGCCAGGTGGCCAGGCAAGCCGTTCTGCGCCAGCCAGGCCAGGGTGGTGGCGATCTCGCTTGGCGCCGGCATCAGGTTGGCCGGCACCAGGCTGCTGCGCACGCCGAACTCCAACGCTGCCACGGCCAGCAGGGGCAGCAGCAGGCCAAGCGGCAAGCGCCAGGGTTTGCGCGGCGCCGGCGCGGACGCTGGCAGGGGCAAGGGCAGGGGTAGGTTCGTCGATTGCGGCTTCATGGGTTCAAGCGCGTGCAATCAGCTGCTGCGCGAAGCGGGTGTCGATCAGGCCGGCAATGGCTGCGTTCAGGTCGGTGCCGGGCTTTACCAGCGATTCTTCGCGCAGGATGGGAGCGGCCAGTTGCAGCGCCTTCAGGTGCTCGTTCGACGGCTGCGGATTACTAAAGTCGCTGCGCAGCTTCACCTGCAGCAGGGCCACCGGCAGCGAGACTTTCGCCTCGCTTGCGAGGATCTTCGCCGCTTCGCTTGGATTGGCGCGGGTCCAGAGGCGCGCCTTTTCATACGCCGCGATCACGCGTGCGGTCTGCTGCGGATACCTGGCCAGGAACTCTTCGCGCACGTTCAGGAAGCCGTAGGTATTGAACGACACGTTCCGGTACAGCAGGCGCGCGCCGCCTTCCAGTTCGGCCGCCGCCATGTGCGGGTCGAGCCCGGCCCAGGCATCGACGCGACCCTGTTCCAGCGCCGCGCGTCCATCGGCGTGCTGCAGGGCGACGTGTTCGATGTCGCTGCGGCGCAGGCCCACGCTTTGCAGGGAGCGCAGCAGGAAGAGATATGGGTCGGTGCCCTTGGTGGCCGCCACTTTCTTGCCCTTCAAATCGGCCAGGGTGCGGATAGGCGAATGCTTCGGCACCACCAGCGCCGTCCATTCCGGGCGCGAATAGATGTAGGGCGTCTTGATCGGATTGCCGTTGGCCTTGGCCAGCAGGGCGGCCAGGCCGGCGCTGGAGCCGATGTCGATGCTGTTCGCGTTCAGGTATTCGAGGGCGCGGTTGCTGCCGGCGCTGAGCACCCATTTCACACGTGTACCGTCGGCCTTGAAGGCATCTTCCAGCCAGCCGAAGTGGCGCAGCACCAGGCTGGTAGGCGAGTAATAGGCATAGTCCAGGCGCAGTTCTTCCAGATTGGCGGCGCGGCTGGCCAGGGGCAGGGCGGAGAGGGCAGCGCCGCTGGCGGCAAGCTGGAGCAGGCTTCGTCGTTTCATGTTCTTCTTCTTTCGTGGTTCAGGCTGCGGAGCGCAGCGCGGTGTCGGTGGGCGGTTCAATGCGGATCTGGCGGCCGGGATGGTCGAGAGCCAGGCGCGGACCGGCGCCAAGCAGTTGCTCGCGCAGAGTCGCGCTCTCTTTGTCCTGCCGATAGCGGCCGCGCCGTTTCAGTTCCGGCACCACCAGCTCCACCACGCCCTGCATGTCCTCGTAGGGCAGGGCAAAGGCAAGATTGAAGCCGTCGATGCCGGTCGCGTCGAGCCAGTCGATCAGCTGGTCGGCCACCTGCGCCGCGTCGCCGACGAGCACCGGCCCGCGCCCGCCCAGGCCGATGAAGCGCGCCGCTTCGCGCACCGTCCAGCGGCGCGACGGATCGGCCACGCTGAGCGAGGCCAGCGCCGAGCGGCCGGCTTCGGTGTCGATGTATTCGACCGTGTCATCCAGGCCATAGCGCGAGAAATCGACGCCGGTCCAGCCCGACAAAAGCGTCAGCGAAGCTTCGATGTCGATGTGTTCTTCGTACTCGCGCAATCGCGCCCGGGCCTCGGCTTCGGTGGCGCCAACGATCACCAGCGCCTGGGCATACACGCGTAGAGCGGCCGGATCGCGGCCTGCGGCCTGCACGGCGGCGCGCGCACTGTCCACATAACGCTGCACGATGCCCTTCGTCGGCCCGCTGACGAACGTCGCTTCGGCATGGCGCGCGGCGAATTCCAGCCCGCGCTTCGAGGCGCCGGCCTGGTACAGGAAGGGCGTGCGCTGCGGCGAGGGTTCGCACAGGTGGATGCCCGGCACCGTGTAATACTGGCCTTGGTGATTGATCGGGTGCACGCGCGCCGGGTCGGTGTAGACGCCACGTTCGCGGTCGCGCAGCACGGCATCCTCGTCCCAGCTCTTTTCCCAGAGCTTGTAGACGACATCCAGGTATTCGTCGGCCAGATCGTAGCGCGCGTCGTGGCCGAGCTGGCGCGCCTGGCCCAGGTTGCGCGCCGCGCTGTCCAGGTAGCCGGTGACGATGTTCCAGCCGACCCGCCCGCCACTCAGGTGGTCCAGCGTCGACATGCGCCGCGCAAAGGTGTACGGATGTTCGTAGGTGACGGCCGCCGTCACGCCGATGCCCAGCCGCGTGGTGGCGTGGGCGATCAGCGGCACCAGCGCCAGCGGGTCGTTCAGCGGCAGCTGCACGCCGTGCTTCAGGGCGGCGTCGAGCTTGCCGCCGTAGACGTCGTAGGCGCCCAGCACGTCGGCCAGGAAGATCGCATCGAAACCGCCCGTTTCCAGCAGCTGCGCCAGCTCGACCCAGTAGCCGGCGCTGGCGTAGCCCGCGCTGTCGTTACGCGGATGGCGCCACAGCCCTGGCGACTGGTGGCTGGGCGTATTCATCTGGAAGGCGTTGAAGCGCACCGGCTTCAACGCATGCGGCGTCACGTCGCTCATTTCGCGCTCTTCTCCAGGGCCAGCTGGTAATCGGTCTTGGCGTAGTCGGCGAACCGCTGGTTGGTCACCTCCAGGAATTCGCGCGAGCGGTAGGCCGCGGCGATATCCTTTGCAAACTGCTTGTCCTTGTCGGCCGTGCGCACCGCTACCAGGTTGGCGTAGCTCGGCGAGATCTTCTCGGTGCGCAGGGCGTCCTTCAGCTTCAGGCCCGAGGCCAGGGCGAAGTTCCCGTTCACGAAGGCGTAGTCGGCGTCCTGCAGGGAACGCGGCAATTGCGCGGCTTCCAGCGGCAGCAGCTTGATGCCCTTGAGGTTCTGGGCGATGTCCTTTTCCGACGCCTTGATCGGATCGATGCCGGGCTTCAGCTTGACCCAGCCGATCTGGTCCAGCATCACCAGGGCGCGCGCCTGGTTGGTCGGGTCGTTCGGCAGCGCCACCGTGGTGCCGGACTTCACCTCGTTCAGCGACTTGTGCTTGTGGCTGTAGATGGCGATCGGCGCTGTCGGAATCTTGATCAGTTCCGACAGCGCCAGCTTGTGCTGCTCGGCGAAGCGGGTCAGGTAGATGATGTGCTGGAAGATGTTGGCGTCGAGCGCGCCTTCGGCCAGCGCGAAGTTCGGCTGGATGTAGTCGTTGAACTCGACCAGCTTGACCTTGTAGCCCTGCTTTTCCAGGATCGGCTTGATGCCGAAGCGGACCTGGTCGGCGTAGGGGCCGGCGCTGGTGCCGATCACCAGTTCCTTCGGGTCCTTGGCGTGGGCGGCGCCAGCGACGAGCAATGACAGGGAAGCGGCAAGCAGGGTGCGGCGATGGAAGCGCATGGTAGTCCTTTTTATTGGAAGAGTAGGGATCAGCGTTTGTCGAGGCGGCGCGCGGTGCGGGCGCCGGTCAGCTGGATCAGCTGCACCAGCACGATCAGGATCGTCACCGTGAAGATCATCACGTCGGTCTCGAATCGGTAATAGCCGTAGCGGATCGCCAGGTCGCCGATGCCGCCGCCGCCCACCACGCCCGCCACCGCCGAATACGACAGGAAGCTGATGGACAGGACCGTGAGCGAGAGCACCAGGGCGGCGCGCGCCTCGGGCAGCAGCACGCGCAAGACGATCTGCAGTTCCGACGCGCCCATCGCCTGCGCCGCCTCGATCACGCCGCGCGGCACGTCGCGCAAATTCTGCTCGACCAGGCGCGCAAAGTAGGGAATGGCCGCGATCGACAGTGGCACCGAGGCGGCCAGCGGCCCGATCGAAGTACCGGCTAGCACCCGCGTGAAGGGCACCAGCGCCACCATCAAAATGATG
Source organism: Massilia sp. BAP21 (assembly GCF_057801335.1). Taxonomy (NCBI): domain Bacteria; kingdom Pseudomonadati; phylum Pseudomonadota; class Betaproteobacteria; order Burkholderiales; family Oxalobacteraceae; genus Massilia; species Massilia sp. BAP21. The sequence continues at coordinate 1,318,555 of NZ_CM173596.1, read as the reverse complement.
AAAGGGAAGGAGCGCACCGTGTTCACGAACCAGCCCAGCACCAGCGCCAGGCGCCGGTGTTGCAGGGCCTGGCCATCGGATACCATGAACAGCAGCACCCCGAGCGGGCCGCCCAGCAGCACCGCCGCCGTAACGCCGATGCCGAGCATCAGGGCGGTCTGCAGGAAGGCGGTCCAGAGTTCGGGCAGGACGGCGACGATAGCTTCAGGCATGGGCATCTCCCCAGGCAGCGGCGGCAAAGGCCTCGGTGCCGTAGTAGGCAAGTTCGCGCCCCAGCGCGGTCTGGCGCGGGACGCTGTGGTCGGCGAGCGCGAACTGCTCCGCAACCACGCCGTGTTCGATGACGGCGACGCGGTCGCAGAGGGTGCCCAGCACCTGCAGCTCGTGGCTGACGATGACGACGGTCACGCCCAGTTGGGCATTGATGCTGCGTAGCGTGTCGAGCAGGGCGCGCGTGGTTTCGGGGTCGAGAGCAGAGGTCGGCTCGTCGCACAGCAGCACCGCCGGGTGGCTGGCCAGGGCGCGCGCGATGGCTACCCGCTGCTTCTGCCCGCCCGAGAGCTGGGCCGGATAGCTGGTGCTCTTGTCCGCCAGCCCAACCAGCTCCAGGCATTCGGCCACGCGCGCCTTCAGGCGCGGCGCGTTCAGGGAGTCGTGCAGGCGCAGCGGAAAGGCCACGTTCTCGAACACGGTGGCGTTCTGCAGCAAATTAAAACCCTGGAAGATCATGCCGATGTGCTGGCGCGCCTTGCGCAAGTCGCGCTTGCCGAGGCGGGTCAGTTCTTCGCCGGCCACCGTTACGCTGCCGCGCTCGGGGCGTTCGAGCAGGTTGATCATGCGCAGCAGGGTCGACTTGCCGGCGCCGCTTTTTCCCACGATACCGAAGATCTCGCCATCGAGGATGTCGAGCGAGACGCCGCGGATCGCCTCGAAGCGGCCGCCATCGGGCGTGGCGAAGGTCCTGGCGATGTCCACCAGGCGGATCGCCACCTGTGGCGTGTCGGGAGTCGGAACGGTGCTCATGGCGGTATCAGGCTCGGTTCACGAATAGGCGGTCGGCTCGGGCAGGCGGCCTTCGAGCGCATAGCGCCCCAGGTCGCGCAGCTTGTAGTCGATCGGGTCGTGCAGGGTGTGCACGCGGGCGTTGCGCCAGTAGCGGTCGAAGCCGAAGCGGCCTGAGGTCGAGCGTGCGCCGAGCAGCTCGAACATACCGCTGGAAATGTCGATGGCGGCGCGGTGCGACAGCACCTTCGCTTCGGCCACGGCCACCGCCACCTCGCCGCGCTCCTGGGCCGTGACGTCCGCGCCCTTGTCGAAGGCGGCGTCGAGCAGGCGCGCGGCCCCGTCGGCCAGCACGTTGGCCGGGCGCAGCTTGAGCCAGTAGTCGCCGTAGCGGTGCTGGGTGAACGGGTCGTGGCTGGCGTCTGATACGCCGGACGCAAACCAGGGACGCGCCTGTTCCAGCGTGTAGTCGCGCGCGGCCTCGAAGGCGCCGATGGCAATGCCGAGGTACAAATTGGTCATGATCAGCTGGGCCACCTGCGAGCGCAGCGTCGATTGCGCGGTAGGCGCCTGGCCCGGCGCCTGCAACACCAGCGCGGCCGGCAAATAGACTTTGTCGAAATGGACATTGCCGCTATCGGTCTGGCGCTGGCCGAAGGCATCCCAATCGGCTTCCACGCGGATGCCCGGCTGCGCCGTCGGCAGCACCGCGATCAGCGGCGCGTTCGCGGCCTCGTCCCAGGCCGAGAGCGTAAGCCAGTCCGAGCCCATCGAGCCCGAGGAAAAACTCTTGATCCCGTCGAGCATGAAGCCGCCGGGGATGGCCTGGGCACGGGTGCGCCTGTCGAGCGGGTTCAGGGCATTGCCCCAGAACAGGCGCTGTTCGACGGTGGCGGTAAGTAGGTTGCGCTGCTGGACATGCGTGCCGTACAGGCGGATGCCGGCCAGCTGCAGGTGATGGAAGCCGAACAGGTGGGCCAACGCGCTGTCGGCCCGCGCCAGCGTGCGGATCACGGCCTGCACCGTTTCCCAGCGCGCGCCCTGGCCGCCGAATTCGCGCGGAATCGACAGCGTCAGCAGGCCGCTTTCGCGGATCAGTTCACGCTCGTGCGCCGCGTGGCCACCAGCCTCGTCGCGCTCGACGGCGGTGGCGGCGAATTGCTCGGCCAGGCGCTCGGCCAGGGCCAGCGGATCGGGGAAGGAAGTCGTTGCAGACGCGGGTTCCGCAGCGCGCAAAGGGGAGACGGTGGAAGACATCGTGCTTGCCTTGATGAGAATGTGGCAACCAGTATTGCACCGGGTTTGCGGCCGCGTGAACGAAGAAATTTGGTCATCGATATGCGCAAAACCTTAAAACGGCAGGCGCATAAGGATGTGCGAAATGATTAGTTTTCATGCAAGCCGTGCGGCCCTAGTCTGTGTTCATCCTTATATGAATGGACACACCATGAGCGTCATCCTGCTTGGCGGCAGCCCCGCGCCGCACTCTTCGTCTTCGCGCCTGTTGCAGCACATCGGCGAGCGCCTGGCCCTGCATGGCCAGCGTGTGAGCCGCATCGAAGTGCGCGATTTGTCCGCCAGCGCACTGCTTTCGCTCGACACCGACGAAGCCTCGGTTGCCCGTGCCCTGGCCGGGGTGCGCCAGGCCGACGCCATCGTCGTCGCCACGCCGGTCTACAAGGCAGCCTACAGCGGCCTGCTGAAAGCCTTCCTCGACCTGCTGCCGCAAGATGGCCTGGCCGGCAAGCTGGTGCTGCCGCTGGCCACCGGCGGCAGCCAGTCGCACATGCTGGCGCTCGATTACGCGCTGCGCCCGGTGCTGGCGTCGATGTCGGCGCGCTTCATCCTGCCCAGCATCTATGCGACCTCCGACCAGCTGGGCCGCGGCGCCGAGGGCGGCTTGACGCTGGCCGCGCCGATCGCGGTGCGTGTGGCGCAAGGCGTCGAACAGCTGGTCTCGGAGCTGCGCCTGGTGGCGCCGCGCCCGGCCACCGAAGCCGTTGCCGCCAAGGACCTGCAAGCCGTCCCCGCCTGACTTCTCATCCCGGAAAGTTCCCATGCATCCTGACTCCACCCTGCGGCCAGCGCGCCGCCGCGCCCTCGGCCTGCTCGCCGCCGGCGCCACCGGCATCGCCGCCGGCCTGCACCTTCCCGCCATCGCCCAGGCGCCGAAGGAAATCCGCATCGGTTACCAGAAGTACGGCACCCTGACCCTGCTGAAAGGGCGCGGCACGCTGGAAGCGCGTTTGGCCCCGCAAAAGATCGCGGTGAAATGGACCGAGTTCCCGGCCGGCCCCGTACTGCTCGAAGGCTTGAACGTCGGCAGCATCGATTTCGGCACCGTGGGCGAGGCGCCGCCGATCTTTGCCCAGGCCGCCGGTGCGCGCCTGGTGTACGTGGGCCATGAGCCGGCGTCACCGGGCAGCGAAGCCATCGTGGTGCCGAAGACCTCAACCCTGCGCACGCTGGCCGATTTGCGCGGCAAGAAGATCGCCCTGAACAAGGGCTCGAACGTGCACTTCCTGCTGGTGAGAGCCCTGGAAAAAGCCGGGATTCCCTACAGCGCGATCCAGCCGATCTATCTGCCGCCGGCCGATGCGCGCGCCGCCTTCGAGCGCGGCAGCGTCGACGCCTGGGTGATCTGGGACCCCTTCCTGGCCGCCGCCGAACAGCAGCTCGGCGCACGCGTGCTGGCCGATGGCCGCAACCTGGTGTCGAACCACCAGTTTTATCTCGCCGCGCGCAGCTTCGCCGAACAGCACGCGAACCTGAACCGCATCCTGCTCGAGGAGATCGCCAAGGTCGACGAATGGGGCAAGGCCAATCCCGGCGAAGTGTCGACCATCTTGTCAAGCCAGACCGGCCTGCCGAAGAACGTGGTCGACCTGGCCGCCAGCCGCTACGCCTATGGCGTGAAGCCGATGTCGGCGGAGGTCGTGCGTGAACAGCAGCGCATCGCCGACGCCTTCCACGCCCTGAAACTGATTCCGAAACCGATCGTCGTGAAAGACGCGCTGGTCTCTTCACTCTAAGGAAACACCATGTCCACCTCTCCGAACGTCTTCTGGTTCCTCCCCACCCACGGCGACAGCCGCTACCTCGGCACGACGAAAGGCGCGCGCACGGTCGATGCCGATTACCTGCGCCAGATCGCCGTTGCCGCCGATACCCTCGGCTACGAGGGCGTGCTGCTACCGACCGGCCGCTCCTGCGAAGACCCGTGGATTTCGGCGGCTTCGCTGATCGGCGCCACCAAACGCCTGAAATTCCTGGTCGCGATCCGTCCCGGCCTGTCGACGCCGGGCCTGGCCGTGCGCCAGGCGGCCACTTTCGACCGCCTGTCGAACGGCCGCTTGCTCATCAACGTGGTCACCGGCGGCGACCAGGGCGAGCTGGAGGCCGACGGCCTGTTTGCCGACCACGCCAAGCGCTATGAAATCTCGGACGAATTCATCCGCGTCTGGCGCGCCAGCCTGGCCGGCGAGGGTGGGGCGGCCGGTTACGATTTCGAAGGCAAGCATATCCAGGTGAAGGGCGCCAAGACCCTGTATCCGCCGATCCAGAAGCCGCATCCGCCACTCTACTTCGGCGGCTCGTCGGAGCCGGCGCACGAACTGGCGGCCGAGCAGATGGACGTGTATCTCACCTGGGGCGAGCCGCCGGCGGCGGTGGCCGAGAAGCTGGCCGACATCCGCACCCGCGCCGCCAGGCGTGGCCGCACCGTGAAGTTCGGCATCCGCCTGCACGTGATCGTGCGCGAGACCAATGAAGAAGCCTGGCGCGCCGCCGATGAATTGATCAGCCACCTGGATGACGACATCATCGCCAAGGCGCAAGCCGCGTTTGCCAAGATGGACTCGGTCGGCCAGCAGCGCATGGCGGCCCTGCACGGCGGCCGGCGCGATAAACTGGAAGTCTCACCGAATTTGTGGGCCGGCGTCGGCCTGGTGCGCGGCGGCGCCGGCACCGCGCTGGTGGGCGACCCGGAAACGGTGGCGGCGCGCATGCGCGAGTACCAGGACCTCGGCATCGAAACCTTTATCCTGTCGGGCTATCCGCACCTGGAAGAGTCCTACCGCTTCGCCGAACTGGTGTTCCCGCTGCTCGGCAAGGGTAAAGAGGGCGGCGAACAGTCGTTGACCGGGCCCTTCGGCGAGATGATGGCCAGCGACATCGTGCCGAAGAAAAAGGCGGCGTAAATGGCGTCGTTCGAGGTCTTGCGGGCGAGCGCGGCGGGCGCGTCCGACAGCGGGAGCGCCGAAGCTGCGGCGCCTGCACACGCGACGCCGGTAGCGCGCAAGCCGGGTGCGGGGACGAGCGCCGCAGTGTCCTCGGTCTCGCCAGGCAGGGCAGCCGGCGCGCCGGCCAGGACGCCAGCCGGCCGCCAGAGCAAGGTGCTGGCGGCGCTCGCGCCCTGGGGATTGCCTGTGGCGCTGGTGGCCTTCTGGCAAGTGGCCGCCCACGCCGGCTGGCTCTCGAGTCGCATCCTGCCCGAACCCTGGCAAGTGCTCACCGCCTTCTGGTCGCTGGCCGAATCCGGCGAACTGTGGTCGCACCTGCGCACCAGTCTGTGGCGCGCGGCGCTGGGCTTCGGCATCGGCGCCGGCCTCGGGCTGCTGCTGGGCCTGCTCAACGGCAGTTCGCGCCGCGCCGAGACCTTGCTCGACACGACCTTGCAGATGATCCGTAACATCCCGGCGCTGGCCCTGATCCCGCTGGTGATCCTGTGGTTCGGCATCGACGAGACGGCGAAACTGTTCCTGCTGGCCGTGGGCGTATTCTTCCCGGTCTACCTGAACACCTTCCACGGCATCCGCTCGGCGGACCAGGGCCTGATCGAAATGGCGCGCAGCTATGGCTTGTCCGGCTGGGCCCTGCACCGCGACGTGATCCTGCCGGCCGCCTTGCCCTCGATCCTGGTGGGCGTGCGCTTTTCGCTGGGCCTGGTCTGGGTGCTGCTGATCGTGGCCGAGACAATCTCGGCGCAGTCCGGCATCGGCTACATGACGATGAATGCGCGCGAGTTCCTGCAGACCGACGTGGTGCTGGTCGGCATTCTGCTGTACGCGCTGCTCGGCAAGCTGGCCGACCTGGCGGCGCGGGCACTGGAGCGCAGCTTCCTGCGCTGGAATCCGGCTTACCGCTAACCGTTGTCGATCACGAGGTCTTATGCAAATTACCCAGGAAGAAACCCGTCGCGTCGGCTCCACGGCCGCATCCGGCAGTCGCGGCGCCGAGGTCCATGCGCGCGCACTCACCAAGCGCTACGGCGAGCGCACCGTGCTGGACAATATCGACCTGCACATCGCACCCGGCGAAGCGGTGGCCGTGATCGGCCGCAGCGGCTGCGGCAAGAGCACGCTGCTGCGCCTGATCGCCGGACTCGAGCAGCGCGATGGCGGCGCCCTGCAGGTCGATGCCGGCGCCAATGCAGGACAGGGAGAGGGCGGTACCCGGCTGATGTTCCAGGAAGCCCGCCTGCTGCCCTGGAAGAGCGTGCTCGACAATGTCGCCCTGGGTCTGAAGGATGGCGCCGGCCGCGCCCGCGACGCCCTGGCCACCGTCGGCCTGGCCGAGCGGGCGCAGGAGTGGCCGGCCGTGCTGTCCGGCGGCCAGCGCCAGCGCGTGGCCCTGGCGCGCGCCCTGGTGCATGCGCCGCAACTGCTGCTGCTCGACGAACCGCTGGGCGCCCTCGACGCGCTGACCCGCATCGAGATGCAGCGCCTGATCGAAAGCCTGTGGCTGCGCCAGGGTTTTACCGCCGTGCTGGTTACCCACGACGTGCAGGAAGCGCTGGCCCTGGCCGACCGCGTGCTGGTAGTCGATGGCGGCCGCATCGCGCACGACGTCGCGGTGAGCTTGCCGCGCCCGCGCGAGCGCGGCAGTGCGGCGTTCGCGGCACTGGAACGTCAGTTGCTCGGCTGTGTGCTCGGCGAACGCTGATCGCATCTTTCTCTCATGACGAGGTCGCCGGTTGGCGCCGGAAATCCCGATTGCCGCGGCCCTTTTCTGTCTTGCCGTTTCTGCACTACTTGTGAAACAAGTCAAGAAATTTATTTCGCTAAGCGTCAATACAACAGCAATTGGATAGCCAAACGGGCGTTGACCGGCGATTTTTTTTGCTGGTCAGAATACTTCGATTCCTCTGTTTAACTTCTGGTAAACGTTACTCAGCGAAAGTTCGTTCGTCATCGTCAAACGTGAACGCAAATTGTGTCATCCGCCCCGCAATATGCATCTTGCGTCAAAAAATGATTGAAAAGAAACTTTGTTATTAGCTCAACGAAATTAGTTCCTACAGGAAAAATTCCCACAGGAAATTCGTTATGTGAACTGGCGCACAGTAGAATCTGCGGTTGACAATCAGAAATCGGTCGAATATTGTCAGCAATTCGCATCCAGCGAAATTTAATAATTGCAACATAGTCCAACCAACGGATTCTGGAGGAAAGAATGGATCAATTCCAACCGAAGCACGAGGAAAAGGTGAAAGCCCTGAGCGTGGACGATGAATGCTTTTACATCGACCTCGAGTGCGGCTTGCGCCTGAGCGGTCCGCGCCTGATTGCCGTGCCTCTGGACGAGGCGGAGCATCTGGCCGCACCGCGCAACGCTGCCCTGCGCACCGATTGGGAAGCAGCTCCCGTGTTCGATTGATCGCATCGCGGGGTGCAGCCCTGGGCTCACCCCGCACCAGCAAGACAAGTTTTTTGCAGTACCGCGGCGCCATGCCGCACGATTGGAAGTCGTTCCAAAATGTCACGGACTGATGGGGGTAGAATGTTCCCATGAAGATTCGTGTCGCTACCTATAATATTCATAAGGGTGTTTCCTCGCTGCGTAGTACCCCCCGGGTATTGGCACTGAAGAAAGCCATCGCTGAATTCCACGCCGATATCGTCTTCCTGCAAGAAGTGCAGGGCAGGCACGATCGCAACCTGGCGCGCTATGCCAACCACAAGCGCGAGCACCGTATCTGGCCGGAAACGGCGCAGTACGAATACTTTGCCGGCGAATCCCACCATTCGGCCTACGGCATGAACGCGGTCTACGACCACGGCCACCATGGCAATGCCCTGCTCAGCTGTTTCCCGATTGAAAACAGCCATAACCACGACGTGTCCGACCACGCCTATGAACAGCGCGGCATCCTGCACTGTGTGCTGGAAACGCCGGCCGGGCGGATTCACTGCTATGTGGTGCACCTGGGCCTGTTCGAAGGCGGGCGCGGGCGCCAGACCGTGCAATTGATCGAGGCAGTGCAGCAATCGTCGAATGGCGAACCGGTGATCATTGCCGGCGACTTCAACGACTGGCGCAATACCCTGAGCGACCGCCTGCGCAATGCCCTCGGCGTGGCCGAGGTGTTCGACGAACTGGGACCGAAGTCCGCCCTGGGCGACATGGTGCGCAGCTGGGCAGGGCGCCAGCCGCGCCTGGCGCCGGCGCGTACCTTCCCGGCCGCGCTGCCCTGGTTCCGCCTCGACCGCATCTACGTGCGCGGCTTCAAGGTCGATAACGCACAAGTCATGGCCGGCCCGATCTGGGCCAAACTCTCGGACCACGCACCGATCGTCGCGGAACTCCAGCTGGCCTAGCGTATGCGCCCGGTCAGCTATGTAGCGAACAACGACATCACCCTGCTCGAAACCGGCCTCCAGCTGTTTCCGGCGATGATCGCCGCCATCGATGCCGCGCGCCACGACATCCTGTTCGAAACCTATATCTTTGCCGAGGACGCCGTCGCGCGCGGCATCGAGGACGCCCTGATCCGGGCCGCCAAGCGTGGAGTCAAGGTGCGGGTGCTGGTCGACTGGTTCGGCACCGGCCACCGCGTCTGCTGCCGCCGCGCCGAAGCCTTTGCCGCGGCCGGCGTGCATTACCGCGTGTTCAATCCCTGGTTCAAGCGCGGCGTCACGCGCACCCACCGCAAGATTACGGTGGTCGATCGCAGTATTGCTTTCATTGGCGGCATCAATATCAACGATGACATGCTGTGCGACTACGAACCGCACCGCCCCTTGCCGGCGCCACGCTGGGATTTCGCGGTGCAGGTGCAGGGGCCGCTGCTGGCGCAGATCCATTTAGAGGCGCAAGCCCAGTGGGCGCGCGCCGGCCACCTGCCGCTGATCCGCCGCATCGGCCTGTTTCGCGAAATGCGGCGCCAGCCGCCGACCGAGGGCGCAAAGCCGATGCGCGCCGCCTTCGTGGTACGCGACAACCTGCGCAACCGGCGCACCATCCAGCGCGCCTATTTGCAGGCGATTGGCCAGGCGCGCAAATGCGTGCTGCTGGCCAATCCCTATTTCGCACCGGGGCGCAAGTTCCGCGAGGCATTGGCACATGCGGCCGCCCGCGGCGTCGAGGTCACGCTGCTGATCGGCGTGGGCGAATTCAAGATGCAGGATGCGGTGGCGCGATCCTTCTATCCGAAGCTGCTGGCGGCCGGCATCAAGGTGGTGGAATACCGCAAGACGCAACTCCACGCGAAGATCGCCGTGGTCGACGACGACTGGGCCACGGTGGGGTCGAGCAATTGCGACGGCCTGTCGCTGTTCGTGAACCAGGAAGCGAACATCGTGGTGCGCGACGCCGGCTTTGCGCGTGCGGTGCGGGCGCATATCCTGCGTGGCGTGGCGGACGGGGTGCCGGTGCACCTGGAGGAATTCGCCGGCTTTGGCTGGGTGCGCCGGGCGCTGTATGGGACGGCTTACCTGGCCTATAAATTTGCGATGCGGATTTTTGCCATCGGCTACGCCTGATTTGGCCGGAAGGGGTCGAAAAAACCGCTCCTCGCCAGCATATGGGGTGCTTGAACCAGGAGAGGACAAGCAATGGAAAACGATAGTGTACGCATCGACAAATGGCTGTGGGCCGCGCGCTTCTTCAAGACGCGCTCGCTGGCGGCCGATGCGGTGGAGCGTGGCAGGGTGCGTATCGGCGGCGAGCCGGTCAAGGCTGCCCGCGCCGTGAAGCTGAACGACAAGATATTCATCGACAACGGCTCGGACCGTTGGGAAGTGACCGTGCTCGGGATTTCCGACAAGCGCGGCGGCGCGCCGATCGCGCGCACTTTATATAGCGAGACGCAGGAAAGCATCACGCGGCGCGAGAACGATTCCGAAGCGCGCAGGTTGTTCCCGGAACCGGGCAGCAGTATCAAGGGGCGGCCGACCAAGCGGGATCGCAGGGCGATTACGCGTGCGGGGGAGTAGGGGTGGACCGGGCCGCGAGAGGCGGCTTTGCCGTCCACGCGTTCAACCACAAGTTGATTAGTCGTGGATGATCATGTGCCCGTTGAACGCGTGGACGGCGCAACGGCCGCATGAGCGCCAACCTGTCCGGTGTAGCCGTCCACCCTACGTGTAATGGAGGGGGTAGGGTGGACGGCTCGGCCGTCCACGCGTTCAACGACCGTTCGCGCAGCCGTACAAATCCTCACCCCCGCACAATAGAACCCCACCTCTAAGTTCCCGTTTGACATTCACCCGCCGATAGATAATAGTACGAGCGTTCGGATTTTTCGATTCACCCAGGGGACAGTCATCAACACTTCAGCCAAATTCATGCGCAAGGGCGAGCAGACGCGGGCAGCCATCCTCGACGTCGCGCTCGAGTTGGCCAGCCGCAACGGTCTGGAAGGCCTGACCATCGGCCTGCTTGCCGACCGCATGAACATGAGCAAATCGGGCGTCTTCGCGCATTTCGGTTCGCGCGAAGACCTGCAGATGGAAGTGCTCAAGCTCTACCACCACCGTTTCGAGCAGGAAGTTTTCTTCCCCAGCGTCAAGGAGCCGCGCGGCCTGCCGCGTCTGGAGTCCATGTTTGCACGCTGGGTCAAGCGGGTTTCGGTAGAAATTGCGTCGGGCTGCATCTATATCAGTGGCGCAGTGGAGTACGATGACCGTCCAGGTCCAATCCGCGAAGCACTGGTGGCAATGGTGCGTGCCTGGCAGGGAGCGCTGCTGCGCGCCGTGCAGCAAAGCATCGACGTCGGCGCGCTGCGGGCGGGTACCGACCCGCAGCAACTGGTCTACGAGATGTACGGGCTGATCCTGGCCTTGCACCACGATGCGCGTTTCCTGCGCGTCCCCGGCGCACTGGAGCGCGCCAACCGCGGCTTCGTGCGGCTGATCGAGAATTACCGTAATCCCACTCAAAGCAATCAAGCGGGCTAAGCCCGTCTAGCAAGTCTCAAACAATCTTACCTTCGTCAGGAGAAAACCATGGGTCAGTACGTCGCGCCAATTCGGGATATGCAGTTCGTTCTGCACGAATTCCTCAACGTCACCGAAGAGTTCAAGAACTTGCCGGCATACCAGGAAATCGACGCCGACATCATCAACCAGGTGCTCGAAGAAGGTGCGAAATTCACGCAGGAAGTGCTGTTCCCGCTGAACCACTCCGGCGACCGCGAAGGCTGCCACTTCGACGCGGAAACCAAGACCGTGACCACCCCGAAGGGTTTCAAGGAAGCGTATAAGCAGTACGTCGAAGGCGGCTGGGCTGCGCTGGCGTGCGACCCGGAATACGGCGGCCAGGGCCTGCCTGTTTCGCTGAACAATTCGTTCTACGAAATGCTGAACTCGGCCAACCAGGCCTGGACCATGTACCCGGGCCTGTCGCACGGCGCCTACGAGTGCCTGAAGGAACACGGCACCGAAGAACAGAAGAAGTTCTACCTGCCGAAGCTGGTTTCGGGCGAGTGGACCGGCACCATGTGCCTGACCGAAGCGCATTGCGGCACCGACCTGGGCCTGCTGCGCTCGAAAGCCGAACCGCAAGGCGACGGCACCTACAAGATCACCGGCTCGAAGATCTTCATCTCGGCCGGCGAACACGACGTGTCGGAAAACATCGTCCACCTGGTGCTGGCCCGCCTGCCGGACGCACCGGAAGGCTCGAAAGGCATCTCGCTGTTCTTGGTTCCGAAATTCCTGCCGAACGCCGACGGTTCGATCGGCGAGCGCAACCCGATCTTCTGCGGCGCCATCGAAGAAAAGATGGGCATCCACGGCAACTCGACCTGCCAGATGAACCTGGACGGCGCTGTCGGCACCCTGATCGGCCAGCCGCACAAAGGCCTGAACGCGATGTTCGTGTTCATGAACGCCGCCCGTCTGGGCGTGGGCATGCAGTCGCTCGGCCTGACCGAAGTGGCTTACCAGAACGCTCTGGTCTACGCGAAAGACCGCATCCAGATGCGTAGCCTGTCGGGCCCGAAGGCACCGGACAAGCCAGCTGACCCGATCATCGTGCACCCGGACGTGCGCCGCATGCTGCTGACTGCCAAGGCCTACGCCGAAGGCGCGCGCGCGCTGACCTCGTACGTCGCGCTGCAGATCGACCGCGAACTGAACCACCCTGACGAAGAAGTGCGCAAGGAAGCCGCCGGCGAAGTCGCGCTGCTGACCCCGATCGTCAAGGCCTTCATCACCGACAACGGCTGGATCGCTACCTCGGAAGCCATGCAGGTGTACGGCGGCCACGGCTACATCGCCGAATGGGGCATGGAGCAGTACGTGCGTGACGCGCGCATCAACATGATCTACGAAGGCACCAACACCGTGCAGTCGCTGGACCTGCTGGGTCGCAAGATCCTGATGGACAACGGCGCCAAGCTGCGCGCCTTCGGCGAAAAGATCAAAGCCTTCGTCGAAGAAAACGGCCTGGACGAATCGATGTCGGAATTCGTGAGCCCGCTGGGCGAGCTGGGCGAAAAAGTCACCAAGCTGACCATGGAAATCGGCATGAAGGCCTTCACCAACCAGGACGAAGTCGGTGCCGCTGCCGTGCCTTACCTGCGCGTGGTCGGTCACCTGGTGTTCTCCTACTTCTTCGCACAAATGGCGAAGATCGCCCTGGAAAAGAAAGATTCCGGCGACAAGTTCTACGAATCGAAGCTGCACACGGCGCGCTTCTACTTCGCCCGCCTGTACCCGGAAACCGCGATGCTGATCCGCCAGGCACGTTCGGGCGCAAGCAACCTGCTGGCGCTCGACGCCGACCTGTTCTAACCGCTTCTAGGGATAAAAACCATGACCAATTTCACCGTCAAGAAAGTCGCCGTCCTGGGCGCGGGCGTGATGGGCGCGCAGATCGCTGCGCACTGCGTCAACGCCAAGGTGCCTGTCGTCCTGTTCGACCTGCCTGCCAAGGAAGGTAACAAGAACGGCATCGTCTTGAAGGCCATCGAAGGCCTGAAGAAGCTGTCGCCTGCGCCGCTGGGCAACAAGGATGACGCCGCCCTGATCGAAGTCGCCAACTACGAAGACAACCTGGATGTCCTGGCCGGCTGCGACCTGATCATCGAAGCGATCGCCGAGCGCATGGACTGGAAGCACGACCTGTACAAGAAGGTCGCTCCGCACATCGCCCCGAACGCGATCTTCGCGTCCAATACCTCGGGCCTGTCGATCAACAAGCTGGCCGAAGGCTTCGACGAAGAACTGAAGGCGCGCTTCTGCGGCGTCCACTTCTTCAACCCGCCGCGCTACATGCACCTGGTCGAGCTGATCCCGACCACGTCGACGAATCCGGTCATCCTCGACCAGCTGGAAACCTTCCTGACCTCGGTCCTGGGCAAGGGTGTCGTGCGTGCGAAAGACACGCCGAACTTCATCGCGAACCGCGTCGGCATCTTCGGCATGCTGGCCACCATCCATGAAGCCGAGAAGTTCGGCCTGTCGGTGGACGTGGTCGACGACCTGACCGGCGCCAAGCTGGGCCGCGCGAAATCGGGCACCTTCCGTACCGCCGACGTCGTCGGCCTGGACACGATGGGCCACGTGATCAAGACCATGCAGGACACCCTGCAGGACGATCCGTTCTTCAGCCTCTACAAGACGCCTGACGTCCTGGCCAAGCTGATCGAGAAGGGCGCCCTGGGCCAGAAGACCGGCGGCGGCTTCTACAAGAAGGTCGGCAAGGAAATTCAACGCCTCGACTTCGCCACCGGCGAATACGTAGCCGGCGGTGCGAAAGCGGCCGACATCGTCGCGCGCATCCTGAAAGAAAAAGACCCGGTCAAGAAGTTCAAGGCCATGCGCGAATCGACCAACCCACAGGCGCAGTTCCTGTGGGCGATCTTCCGCGACGCCTTCCACTACATCGCGTTCCACCTCGACAGCATCGCCGACAACGCGCGCGACGTCGACTTCGCAATGCGCTGGGGCTTCGGCTGGAGCGTCGGTCCGTTCGAGACCTGGCAAGCCGCCGGCTGGACGCAGATCGCCCAGTGGGTCAAGGAAGACATCGACGCCGGCAAGGCGCTGACGAACGCACCGCTGCCAGCCTGGGTCTTCGAAGGCCAGGTCGCCGAGAAGGGCGTGCACACCGCCGAAGGTTCGTACTCGGCCGCATCGAACAGCTACGTGCCACGTTCGACCCTGCCTGTGTACGAGCGCCAGGCCTTCCGTGCACCGGTGCTGGGCGCCGGCGCGCAAGACGCCAAGACCGCCGGCACCACCGTGTTCGAGGACGACTCGGTGCGCCTGTGGCATACCGGCGACGACGTGCTGATCATTTCGCTGAAAACCAAGATGCACGTCATCGGTGACGGCGTCATCAAAGGCATCAAGCGCGGCCTGGCGGAAGCCGAAGCCAACTTCAAAGGCCTGGTGATCTGGAACACCGACGCCACCGAAGGCGGCGCCTTCTCGGCCGGCGCCGACCTGCAATCGGCCCTGCCGGCCTTCATGACCGGCGGCGCGAAAGCAATGGAGCCGATCGTCAAGGAACTGCAAGACACCTTCATGCAGATGAAGTACTCGAACGTGCCTGTGGTCGCTGCTGTTGCCGGCCTGGCGCTGGGCGGCGGCTGCGAACTGGCCCTGCACGCATCGAAGCGCGTGGCTTCGATCGAGTCCTACATCGGCCTGGTCGAAGTCGGCGTCGGCCTGGTGCCGGCCGGCGGCGGCCTGAAGGAAGCGGCAGTGCGCGCCTTTACCGAAGCGAAGGGCAACGACATCCTGCAATTCCTGAAGACCGGTTTCACCAACGCGGCCACCGCGCAGGTGTCGAAGTCGGCACTGGAAGCCAAGGCGATGGGCTACCTGAAGGAAGACGACATCATTGTCTTCAACGCCTACGAGCTGCTGCACGTGGCGAAAGTCCAGGCGCGCGCCATGTTCGACGCCGGCTACCGCGCCCCGGCCAAGCGCCCTGTGACCGTGACCGGCCGCTACGGCTGGGCGACGATCCGCGGCCAGCTGGTCAACATGCGTGACGGCGGCTTCATCTCGGCCTACGACTACCACCTGGGCGACACCATCGCCGAGATCGTGACCGGCGGCGACGTCGACCAGGGCAGCGTGGTGTCCGAGCAGTGGCTGCTGGACATGGAGCGCAAGGCCTTCATCGCACTGCTGAACAACCCGAAGACGCAAGAGCGGATCATGGGCATGATGCAGACCGGCAAGCCGGTGCGCAACTAATCGCGGCGCAACTACTAGGCTGAATACAGGACACCAACATGAGCAAACAACTTCAAGACGCATACATCGTCGCAGCGACCCGCACCCCGATCGGCAAGGCGCCACGCGGCATGTTCAAGACCACCCGCCCGGACGACCTGCTGGTGCACGCCATCCGCGGCGCCATGGCCGCCGTGCCGAACCTGGACCCGGCCCTGATCGTCGACGCCATCGTCGGCTGCTCGTTCCCGGAAGCGGAGCAGGGCTTCAACATCGCCCGTAACTCGGTGGTGCTGGCTGGCCTGCCGAACACCGTCGGCGGCGTGACCGTCAACCGCTACTGCGCCTCGGGCATCACCGCCCTGGCCATGGCGGCCGACCGCATCCGCGTTGGCGAAGCCGACGTGATGATCGCCGGCGGCGTCGAATCGATGTCGATGGTGCCGATGATGGGCCACCACCCATCGATCAACATGGACACCTTCAAGGACGAGAACGTGGGCCTGGCCTACGGCATGGGCCTGACCGCCGAAAAAGTGGCGCAGCAGTGGAAAGTGTCGCGCGAAGACCAGGACGCATTCGGCCTGGAATCGCACCGCCGGGCGATTGCCGCCCAGCAGGCCGGCCTGTTCAAGGACGAGATCACCCCGGTCGAGATCATCACCCGCACGCCGAACCTGGCTACCGGTGAAGTGTCGGTCAAGCGCCGTACCGTCGATGCCGACGAAGGCCCGCGCGCCGACGCCAGCATGGAATCGATGGCCAAGCTGAAGCCGGTCTTCGCCGCAAAAGGCACCGTCACCGCTGCGACCTCGTCGCAGATGTCGGACGGCGCCGGCGCCCTGATCGTCGTCAGCGAAAAGATCCTGAAGGAGCACAACCTAACCCCGCTGGCCAAGTTCTCGTCGTTCGCCGTGCGCGGCGTGCCGCCGGAAATCATGGGCATCGGTCCGAAGGTGGCGATTCCTGCAGCGCTGGCCGCCGCCGGCATCACCCAGGACCAGCTGGACTGGATCGAGCTGAACGAAGCCTTCGCCGCACAGGCGCTCGCCGTGATCCGCGACCTGGGCCTGGACACCTCCAAGGTCAACCCGATGGGCGGTGCGATCGCCCTGGGTCACCCGCTGGGCGCCACCGGTGCGATCCGCGCCGCGACCGTCGTGCACGCACTGCGCCGCAACAACCTGAAGTACGGCATGGTGACGATGTGCGTCGGCGCCGGCATGGGCGCGGCTGGTATCATCGAGCGCGTTTAATCCTGCGTTGAAGCGGCGAGATCGACCTCCGTGTTGATGCCGCTTTCGACTATCACCGCGTGGGCACGGGGCGCCCACCCTACGATTGCGTCGGCCTGGGTGCTAACGGTTTTCGTAGGGTGGGCACCTGTGCCCACGCTGTCTTTCGTGCCCCAAAACACCCCGGAGACTGAAAAATGACGATCCAGACCAACAAACAAAACGGCATCCTCAGCATCGAATTCGACCGCCTCGAGCGCAAGAACGCCATCACCGGCGCCATGTACCAGACCATGGCCGACGCCCTGCTGGACGCAGAACAAGACCCGCAAGTGCGCGTCGTCCTCATCACCGGCAAGCCGGAAATCTTCACCGCCGGGAACGACCTCGACGACTTCCTGAACAACGTCGGCGAAGGCGCCATGACCGAAGACCGCCCGGTGTTCCAGTTCATGCGCGCCCTGGAAGGCTGCACCAAGCCGGTGGTGGCCGCCGTGGCCGGCGCTGCCGTCGGCATCGGCACCACGATGCTGATGCACTGCGACCTGGTCTATGCCGCGGACAATGCCAAGTTCTCGATGCCCTTCACCCAGCTCGGTTTGTGCCCGGAATTCGCTTCCTCGCTGCTGGTGGCGCAAGCCGCCGGCTACACCCGCGCCGCCGAAAAGCTGATGCTGGGCGAAGCCTTCGGCGTCCAGGAAGCCTTCGAGATGGGCATCGTCGCGCGCGTGCTGCCGGCCGCCGAGCTGCTGGCGTTCGCCCAGGGCCAGGCCGCCAAGCTGGTCGCCCTGCCTGCCGCCTCGATCCGCGCCACCAAGGCCCTCATGAAGCGCCCGCGCGCCGGCATCGTGGCCGAGACCATCAGCGTCGAGAACAAGCAGTTCAGCGCCATGCTGGTCGGCGCCGAAGCGAAGGAAGCGTTTACTGCTTTCTTCCAGAAGCGCAAGCCGGACTTTTCGAAGTTCGATTGATGTAACCGCACCGCGCAGCTGCCTGGGGCAGGCCTGCGCGGTGCGCCGGTGCTTGCCCCTGCTTGCGCCCGGGGGCGCCCGCTACCTTATTGCACGCCGTACGACAGCGCGCCATCGACGACCACGCTGCCATCGGCATGCAGGCCGCCGGCAGGCGCTGTGGTGCGTGTGGCTTCTGCCTGGCTCGCGCTGCCGGCGCCATTGTCGTAATCGACCACCTGGACTTTCGTACCCGGCTCGCTATGCGAGATGCGCACCCGCACCCTGTCCCTGGCGCCGTGCTCCCCGCCGGCGACCGTGCTCAGCGCGAAGCGGTAATGGCCCTTGCCGTTCACGGTGCCGCTGCCGCTGACCTGCACCCGGTTGCCGTTCACGTTCAGGGCGTCGATGGCCGTGCTGCGCAGGGCCAGGCCTGCCACGGTGACTTCGACTGCGCCCTGGCGCGTGCCGCCGGCATCGGCCACGAAGGCGAAGTGGCCAATGGCGCTGCCGGGCGTCGCGGCGCCTGTTTTGGCCAGCCGCGCGCTTGCCGGCGAGAAGAAGCTGCCCTGGCCGGTGACGGCGCTGCTGCAGCCGCAGATCGTCACTCTGCGCTCGACCGCGGTACGCTTGCCGCCGCTGTCGAGGATGTCCAGGCGCACCGTGTAGATGCCGGTCTTGCGCCAGGCGTGCTGGCCGCTGACGTCGCCGCTGCCGGCCGCCTGGCTCACGGTTCCGACGCTGCTGCTGCCGTCGCCCCAGGTCCAGGTGGCCTTGTGCGTGTCGCGCAGGTCGACGTCGCGGAAGGCGGACGAGAACGACAGCAGGGCATTGACGCGCGTGGCGCCCGTGAGCGCGATCGGGGCGGCCACCGGCGCCTGGTGGTAGGCCGCGCTCGGCACCAGCAGCACCAGGCCGGTGCTTCCGATGGCGACGATGGAGCCGTTGTCGGAAATGGCCTCGCCCTGGAACAGCGTCAACCCGGGCGGCGCGCCGGGGATGCGCGTGTTCAGGTTGACCACGCCGCCGGCGCGGGTCCAGACGATGGCCTGGTCGCCGATGCGGCCGACCACCTGGCCCGCGTTGTTCAGGTCGGTCACGTACGAGGGCAGGACGTCGGCCGTGCCGAAGCGCAGGATGCCCTGTTCGCGGCTCCAGACGAAGCCGAGGCTCTCGACCGGATTGTAGGCTTCCTGTCCGATCACCATCCCTTTTTCGTTGATGTGTTCGGCATACGAGAGGAAGGTGGAGTCGGCGCCGAGGTCGACCTGCGTGCCGCTCGGCGTCCAGAGCAGGGCGCGGTCGTTGAGCGCGAGGTCGTTCGTGCCGCTGCCGACGATCTTGCCGGCCTCGTTGATGTCGTTGGCCGACGAGACCACGCTCGAAGTACTGACCAGCGACTGCAGGCCGCCGGACGGCGTCCATTTGAAGGCCCTGGCGACGATGCCGAGTTCGGGCCCTTCGGAGTAGCCGACCACGGTGCCGGCATCGTTGATGTCGTAGCCGTAGGAGGTGTTGCCGAAGGAACCGAGGTTGACCATGCCGGTGGCCGGCGTCCAGCGGAAAGCGGTGAACGGCCCGGTTCCGGAGAAGGCGGCGGTGCCGGTCACCCAGCCCTTGTTGTTGAGGGCGTAGGCGTTCGAGATGCTGACGCCGGGCCCATTGATGTCGACCATGCCGGTTGCCTTGCTCCACAGGAAAGCGTGGTAGGCCCCGCCCGGCGTCGATGCGCTGCCGGTGATCTGCCCGCGGTCGTTGATGCCCTGGCTGACGGCGCCGCCGGTGCCCCCTAACGTGCCGATGTCGCGCACCGTGTAGCCGTCGTAGTACTTGGCGCGCGGCGTGTCGGTGCCGGGAACGGTTTCCGTGAACGTGACGTGCCCCTTGGCGTTGATGTCCACCACGCCGGGGGCGAGCGCCGACAACTGGACCACCCGGTAGTTGGTGGCGGCGGGCGCCGGCGGATGGCCGTTGGCGGCTGGATGGGCCCCTGTATTGGTCGCTGTGCCGTTAACACCGGCAGATGCCGTGACGGCCGCGCCCGATGTTGCCAGCGCCGCCGCCGACAGCGCGCCCATCAGCGGGCACAGCAGCCAACGATTCCAGCCGGCGCCGTGGGGTGCACCGCTTGTCGTGTTCGATTGCATTTGTTCCTCCTGATTCGATGCGGGCACCCGAGGCTGGCCATGCCGGCCTGCCCGGGCACCCTCGGTTACCGATGGGCGGCGCGCGACCGCGCGCCAGCCTGCTCACGCATTGCTCATTGACTCCCCGCCGACGGCCCGCCGAACACGACGGCCCTGTCGCCGAGCACGGCGCTGCCTTCAGCCGCCGTGCTTGTACCGGCGCCCACGCCGGCCATGAGGCTGGCCGCCCTGGCGCCGGCGCGCAGGCCGTTGTCGTAGTCGACCACCTCGGCCTTGCTGTGGGCGTCGGCATGCGTGATGCGCATGTGAACGCGGTCCTTGGCTGTTCCCGCGCCTGCCAGCGCCGTCAGCGTGAAGCGGTAGCCGCCCACGCCGTTGACGCTGCCGCTGCCGCTGTAGCGCACGCGCTTGCCGTCGACCGTCACGCTGTCGACGGCGGTGCTGCGGAAGTTCAGCTTGCCGGTGTTGAAGTGGACTTCCGACGCGCCCAGCGCAGTGCCCTGTCTTGCGCGCGTGCCCGTCGCCTCCGACAGGAAGGCGAAGCGGGCGACGCCGCCGCCCTTGGTGTCGCGCGCCGAGGCCCCTTGTGGCGACAGGAAGGCGCCTTCGCCGGCAACCGCGCCGCTGCTGCAGCCGCACACCGTGAGCTTGCGCTCGACGCTGGTGCCCTGGCCGCCGCTGTCGAGGATGTTCAGGCGCACCGTGTAGATACCGCTTTTCCGGTAGGCGTACTGGCCGCTGACGCTGCCGCTGCCGGCCGCCTGGCTGACGGTGCCGGCGGCGCTGGCGCCGTCGCCCCAGGTCCAGGTGGCCTTGTGGGTATCGCGCAGGTCGACGTCGCGGAACGAGGACGAGAACGACAGCAGGGAATGCACGCGGGTGGGGCCGGTGAGCTTGATCGGCGCGGCCACCGGCGCCTGGCGATAGGCCGCGCTCGGCACCAGCAGCACCAGGCCGGTGTTGCCGACGGCGGCGATCGAACCGTTGTCGGACACCGCCTGGGCCTGCCACAGCTCGAGCTCGGGCGGGGCGCCCGGGATGCGCGTGTTCAGGTCGACCACGCCGGCCGCGCGCGTCCAGGCGAATGCGCGCGCATTCAGGCTGCCGACCACCTGCCCGAGGTTGTTGACGTTGCCCGTGTTCGAGGTGTCGGTGCCGGGCGTGCCGATCAGCTGCAGGCCGGTGTCGCGGCTCCAGATGAAACCGTTCGGATCGACCGGTGCGCTGTAGTACTGGCCCGTGACCAGGCCTTTTTCGTTGATGCGCTGGGCAAACGCGAGGTAGCTGGGCGCGGTGCCGATTTCCTGCAGGCCGCCGCCCGGCGTCCACAGGAAGGCCTGGTCGGAGAGCGAGGTGTCGAACGAGGCGCTGCCGACGATCTTGCCGGCCTCGTTGATGTCGAGGCCTTCCGAGGCCACGCTCGAGATGCTGACCAGCGATTGCAGGCCGCCGACCTCGGTCCAGCGGAAGGCGCGGCCGAGGATGCCGAGTTCCGGGCCTTCGGAGTAGCCGACGACGGTGCCGGCTTCGTTGAGTGCACTGGCGCTGGATACATTGCCGAAGGAGCCGAGGTCGACCACGCCGGAGGCCGGCGTCCAGCGGAAGGCATGCAGGGGCGAGCGGCCCGGCGCGGAGGCGACGGCGCCGGCGACCCAGCCGCGGTTGTTGATGGCATTCCCGAACGAGCGCCCGGAACCCGGCGGGTTGATGTCGACCATCCCTGTGGCCTTGCTCCAGCGGTAGGCGTGGTAGACCTCGCCGGCGGCATCGACCGTGGCGCTGCCGGCGATCTGGCCGTAATCGTTCAGCGCGCCGATGTTCGCGTTCGGGCCGCCGAGGGTGCCCAAATCGCGCACGGTATGGCCATCGTAGAACTTGGCCCGGGTGCCGGTTCCGGCGGAAAATTCGGTGAACGCGACTTGGCCCTTGACGTTGATTTCCGCAAAGGCGCTCGAGGGCGACAGCTGGATGACGCGGTAGTTCGGAATCGCCGCCGTGCCGCCGGATGCGGTGCTGCCGGGTGCGCCGGCGGGGGCAGCCGCTGCCATTGCCGCCACCGATGCGGCTGCGGCTGCGGCCAGGGGCCGCAACAGCCAGGGCTTGCGGCCTGCACGGGTCAGCCTGCCGCTTGTATTTCTCGCTTGCATTTGTTCCTCCTGATCCAGTGTCGTGCGTTCAATCAACATGCCACGCAGGAATAGGTGCTAGACGAACGCAGTCGTTCCAGCTTAGGGACAGGTGTGGAGGCCGCTTCTGGCCCAGATCAAACGGGGAGCCCGGCAGTGCGCAGGCATGGCAAACGCCGTGCGCACTGCAGCAATCATCTTCAGGAAGGAATTGGTGCCAGTATATTTCCCGACCGCTGGCGCCGGTAGGGCAGGCGAGCTGCCGTGTTCGTGTGAACAGGCGCCATGTTGGCCGATGAATGTGACAGGCGTTTGACCGCCAGGTGACAGTTTGCTGACGCTACAGGCTTTTTGCCACGGCCTGGGCCGAGGCTTCGATTTTGAGGCCCAGCTTGCGCAGCAGGGCGCCGGCTTCGTGCGCCAGGCCGAGGTCGGGCGCCAGCATGCGTACCGCCGTGGCCAGGGCCAGGTCGTCGTCGCTGCCGAACAGGCGCGTGCTTTCCGGCGCGGCGCGCCTGGCCTGGGCAGCAGTGGCGGCGCCGTCCTGGGCCGGCAGCGTCGGCGCCAGGTGGTGTTCCAGGTCGGCCTCGCGCAGCACCAGGCCTTCGGCGCCGCTCCTGCCGCGCAGGGGCGCCACCGGCACGTCGGGCACGATGCCGCGCGCCTGGATCTCGCGCCCCCGCGGCGTGAAGTAGCGCGCCACCGTCATCTTCACGGCGCTGTCATCGGACAGCGGGAACACGGTCTGGATCGAGCCCTTGCCGAAGCTTGGCGTGCCGACGATCCGCGCGCGGTCATGGTCCTGCAGGGCGCCGGCCACCAGCTCCGCCGAGGAGGCCGAGCCGCCGTTGACCAGCACCGCCAGCGGCACCGTGCGCGCCCATGCCGGCAAGCCGGCCAGCACGTCGGGTTCGTTCGGACCGCGGTAGCAGCGCGGGGCCACCGTCACCTGGCTGTCGGCGCCGGCCATGCGCCCGCGCGCCGAGAATACCAGGGTGCCCTCGGGCAAAAAGGCGCCGGCCACGCCCACGGCGGACGCCACCAGTCCGCCCGGATCGTTGCGCAGGTCGAGCACGATGCCGCGCGGCGCGGCGCCGGCGTCGAGCGTGGTGAGGGCAGCGGCCAGGTCGGCGGCGGTGCGGCTTTCGAAGGACGAGATCCGGATCCAGGCCACGCCGGGCGCCGCCATGCGGGTGCGCACCGTGTCGGCGCGCAGCGCGGCGCGGGTGACGTCGATGCTGCGCAGCGCGCCCTTGCCGCCGCTGCGCACGCCCAGCGTCAGCGCCGTGCCGGGGACGCCGCGCATGCGTTTTTCCAATTCGGCCGCGCGCATGCGCAGGATGGCATCGCCATTCACCGATTCGAGGGTGTCGCCGGGCTCGATGCCGGCCAGCGCCGCCGGGCCATCCTCGGCCACGGCAACCACGTGCATCTGCCCATCCTCGACTTCGACCTCGACGCCAATGCCGACGTATTCGCCCAGCCTGTCCCGTTCCAGTTCGGCCAGGTCATCCTTGCCGAGGTATTGGGAATGCGGATCGAGCGAGGCCAGCATGCCGCCGATCGCCGCCGTCAATAGCTTGCGCTCATCCGGCGCCTCTACGTACTGCGATTTGACGAGGGCATAGGCCGCGATCAGTTGGTCGAGTTCTTCCTTCGGCAGGGTCACGGAGGCGCCGTCACCGGCGTGGGCCAGCGGGGCGCAGCACAGCGAAACAAAGAAAGAAGCGAGGAGGGCGAGGCGGCGAAGCGGCATGGTGGGTGTCCTTTCTGTTCACACCGATTCTGGCGCGCCGCGCTGTTAGCTGCGGTTATGCATTCGTAAGCAACTGTAAGCGGATGATTTCGATTAAAGTGTATCTTTGTGGAAACATTGCCGATCAATGGACGCGCCCGGCTGAAGCCGGTCTATACTGCGTTTGTATTGACATCAGACGCAGCCAAACCGAACTCGAAACCCGACTACCCATGCTCACAGGACGTTACGACCCATCGCTGGTGCTGGTCTCGGTGCTGGTCGCGATCTTCGCGTCCTACACCGCGCTCAGCGTGGCCGGCCGCGTCAAGCAGGCGCACGGGTATGCCAGCCTGGCCTGGACCGCCGGCGGCGCGCTGGCCATGGGCAGCGGCATCTGGGCCATGCACTTCATCGGCATGCTCGCCTTCAGCCTGCCGATCCCGCTGGGCTACGACGTGCCGCTGACCCTGCTGTCGCTGCTGCTGCCGGTGCTGGTCTCCGGCATGGCGCTGTGGCAGCTGCGCGCGCCGCTGCTGCGCCCGCGCGAGCTGGCCTCGAGCGCACTCCTGATGGGCCTGGGCATCAACGCCATGCACTACACCGGCATGGCGGCGATGCGCATGTCGCCCGCCATCGACTACGATCCCTGGCTGTTTGCGCTGTCGGTGCTGATTGCCGTCGGTTCCGCCGCCGGCGCGCTGTGGATCGGCTTCCGCCTGCGCCAGGGCGCGGCCGGGGCTTGGGTGGCGCAGTCGGCGGCGGCCGTGGTGATGGGTTTTGCCGTCGCCGGCATGCACTACACCGGCATGGCCGCCGCCGGCTTCCCGGAGGGCAGCGTCTGCCGTGCCGCCACCGGCTGGATCAGCCAGCACAAGCTGGCGCTGATCGTCGCCGTCGTCGTCGTCGGCCTGCTGGTCGTGGCCTTGCTGTTCTCGGTGCTCGATGCGCGCCTGCAGGCGCGCGCCGCCAGCCTGGATGCCTCGCTGGCCGTGGCCGAGGAGCGCAAGGCCCTGTACCTGCAGGAAGTCGAGGCCCGCGTCGAGGCCGAGCGCATCAACCAGCTGAAGGACGAATTCCTGTCCACCGTCTCGCACGAACTGCGCACGCCGCTCAACGCCATCCTCGGCTGGTCGCAGCTGCTCGCGCAAAAGGAGCGGGTCGGCGACGACATGCTGCGCAAGGGATTGGAAACCATCGAGCGCAATGCGCGCGTGCAGGTGCAGCTGATCGACGACCTGCTCGACATGAGCCGCATCCTGTCGGGCAAGGTGCGGCTCGACCTGCAGCCGGTGAAGCCGGCCGAATTCGTCGGCGCCGTGGTCGAATCGCTGCGCCCGACCGCGATGGCCAAGCGCATCCGCCTCGAGGCCGAACTCGACGAGGAAGCCGGCCCGGTGCTGGCCGACAGCGGCCGCATGCAGCAGGTGATGTGGAACCTGGTGTCGAACGCGCTCAAGTTCACGCCCGGCGGCGGCCTGGTGGAGGTGGGGCTGTGGCGCGCAGGCGAGCAGATGGCGATCCGGGTGCGCGACAACGGCCCCGGCATCCATCCCGACTTCCTGCCGCACGTGTTCGACCGTTTCCGCCAGGCCGACACCTCGACCACGCGCCAGCACGGCGGCCTGGGCCTGGGCCTGTCGATCGTGCGCCAGCTGGTGGAGCTGCACGGCGGCACGGTGGCGGTCGACAGTGCCGGCGAAGGGCAGGGCGCGAGCTTTACCGTGCACCTGCCGCTGCAGCCGGCCTTGCCCGGCTGGGGCCTGGCGCCGGCGCTGCCGGGCGGCGAGCTTGACATGACCGCGGCGGCCGCCTTGCCCGACCTGTCCGGCATGCGCGTGCTGGCGCTGGACGACGACGCCGATTCGCTCGAGGTGCTGCGCACCATCCTGCTGGGCGCCGGCGCCCAGGTGGCGGTGGCCGGCACGGCGCAGGAAGCGCTCGACCTGCTGCATGCGCAGCGTCCGCAGCTCCTGATCAGCGACATCGGCATGCCGGGCATGGATGGCTTCGAGTTCATCCGGCGCGTGCGCAGCATCGAGGACAACGAGTTGTGCATGGTGCCGGCGCTGGCCCTGTCCGCCTTTGCGCGCAAGGAAGACCGCGACCGCGCCTGCGCCTGCGGCTACACCGACTACCTGGTCAAGCCGGTCACGCCTGGCCTGCTGGTCGATGCGGTGGCGGCGCTGCGGCCGGCGGCGCAGGCGGCGCGCGCCGTCAAGTCCTGAGGTTCACGCTGACGCTTTCACGGCGAGGAATTCGCCCTTGCCGACCGGGACCAGGCTGGTGTTGAAGGCCTTGTCGTCCTGCACCGCGGCGACGAAGTCCGCCATCTCGTGGGCATGCGAGGTCGCGTTGTCGACCACCAGCAGCCCGCCCGCGCGCAGCACGCGCCGCAGGTCCGGCCACCAGGCCAGGTACAGGCTGCGCGCCGAATCGAGGAAGACCAGGTCGGCCGAAGCGTCCGGCGCCTGCGCCAGCCAGGCGCCGGCCTCGCCTTCGACCTGCGTGACGATGTCGCCCAGGCCGGCCGTGGCGATGTTCGCGCGCGCCATCGCCGTCTTGTCCGCCGCCAGTTCGATGGTGGTGACCGCGCCGCCGATGGCACGGGCGGCGTCGGCCAGCCATAGCGTCGAGTAGGCGTTCGAGGTCCCGATCTCCAGCACGCGGCGCGCCACGGTCGCCCGTACCAGCACGGACAAGAATTCGCCGGTGTCCGGCGTGATGTTCAGCATGCGCGTGCCGCTCTTGCCGACGGCGGCATCGTTCGTGCTGCCGAAGTCGGCGAGTTGTTCGAGCTGGCGTTTCAATGCGAGGTCCATGTCGTTTTCCTTGATGACTAAGCCCGCCATGCTGCCATACATGCGTCCGGCTTGCCCGAGCTGCGTTCAGCCGGCGAGCATGCCGCGCGCCGCCTTGACGATATGCCGCGACAATTCTTCCATGCGCGGCGACTGCAGCTTCCAGGTATGCCAATAGAGCGCGATATCGGTCGGGTGCGCGGGCGCCAGGTCGACCAGCGGGTCGGCGCGGTCGTCGTAGCGGTGCAGCAGCCATTCCGGCACCATCGCGTAACCGATGCCATAGCGCACCGCATGGAAATGGGCCTCGGTCCCGGGCACATAATGGCTCGGGTAGGCGCCTTCCGGCAGGCCGAAATGCTCCAGCAGCAGGTTCGATTGCAGCGTGTCCTTGCGGGTATAGGCCACCACCGGGGCGCGCCGCGCGGCCTCGCGCGTCAGGCCCTCGGGCAGCCAGCGCGCGCAAAAGGCGCGGCTCGCCACCAGCCGGTAGCGCATGGTGCCGAGCGCCTCGGCGCTGCAGCTGCGCATCGGCTCGGCCACCGTGCTCACGCAGCCGATCACCATGCCGGTCTTGAGCAGGGCGAAGGTGTGGTCCTGGTCTTCGACCACCAGGTCGAGGATGAACTGGTCCTTGACCAGCAGGGTGGCCAGGGCGGGAAAGAACCAGGTGCCCAGGCTGTCCGAGTTCAGTGCCATCGACACGGTGGTCGCGCCGGCGTCGCCGCCGCGGATGTCGGCCTGGAAGTCAGTCTTGAGCAACTGCGCGCGGCGCAGGTATTGCAGCAGGCGCTGCCCCATCTGGGTCGGCCGGCAGGGCCGGCTGCGCACGATCATGGGCGTGCCGAGCGAGGCCTCGAGCACGCGCAGGCGCTGCGATACCGCCGACGGCGTGATGTTCAGGCGCGCACCGGCGCGTTCGAAGCTGCCGGTTTCGGCCACGGCCATGAACGCTTCTGCTTGCTTGGGTTCGAGATCCATACCGCTTCTCTGGAAAAGCCATCATGGTAGCGGCAAACCTGGCGCCGCATGCCAAACGAAGAATTATTACGGATGCAGTAAAACTCTTCAGGTAGCTTCCGGCACAGGCCGTGGGTAGGCAAGAATCGGCGTTCCCGCAGCCATCCGAATAAACCACGTGCTTCATTTTATCTACCTGATCGCCATCTCGGCCGAGGCCGGATCGGGCGCCCTGGTGGCCATGCGCCGCAAGTTGGACCTGTTCGGCGTCGCCCTGGTCGGCACCGTTACCGCGCTGGGCGGCGGCTCGATCCGCGACGTGCTGCTCGGCCACTATCCGCTGGGCTGGGTGCGGCATCCCGAATACCTGCTGTTCACGATCGGCGCGGCGCTGGCCGCGGCCCTGGCGGCGCGCCTGCTGCAGCGCATGAAGTCGGCCTTCCTGCTGCTCGACGCCCTGGGCCTGGTGGCGTTTTCCATCATCGGCTGCGACATCGCGGCGGCAACCGGTGTCCATGTGGCGGTGGTGGTCCTGATGGGAATGATCACGGGCATAGCCGGCGGCCTGCTGCGCGACGTCGTCTGCAACCAGGTGCCGCTGGTGCTGCGGCGCGATTTGTACGCGACCGTGTCGCTGGTCACCGGCGCGCTCTACATGGGGCTGTTGCATTACGGGGTCGACCGCGACGTCGCCACGCTGGCGGCGCTCGCGGCCGGATTCAACCTGCGGCTGGCGGCGCTGCGCATGTCGCTGGCGCTGCCGGTTCCCGGGCAGGGCAAGCCGGCCGCCCGCGGTGAAGGCCGATGAGCCGCGCCAGCCCACGGGTGGCTGCCGCCAGGGGACTCGCGTTCGCCACCAGCCCGCTGCTGGAGCCGGCCTTGCCCGCCTGGCGCTCGCGCTTCCTGTTGTGCATGCTGGCCGCGCTGTTCGCCCTGCTGGCCGTGCGCGCGGTATGGCTGCAGGCGGTGTCGGACGGCTTCCTGCAGAAGCAGGGCGCGGCGCGCCATGTGCGCACGCTGAAGCTGCCGGCCAGCCGCGGACGCATCCTCGACCGCGAAGGGCGGGTGCTGGCCGTATCGCTGCCGGCCAGGGCGGTGTGGGCCGATCCCGGGCAGGCGGCCGGCGCCGATCCGGCCAGCCTGCGCGAACTGGCGCGCCTGCTCGACATGGACGAGGGCACGGTGCGCGCCAGGCTGGCGTCCGATCGCGCGTTTGTCTACCTGAAGCGCCAGGTCGCCATG
Organism: Massilia sp. BAP21; assembly: GCF_057801335.1. NCBI lineage: Bacteria > Pseudomonadati > Pseudomonadota > Betaproteobacteria > Burkholderiales > Oxalobacteraceae > Massilia > Massilia sp. BAP21. The sequence goes on along the minus strand of NZ_CM173596.1, from coordinate 1,289,943 downwards.
GACACCGCGCGGCGCGTGCTGGCGCTCGGCATTCCCGGCGTCGCGGCCAGGGAGGACACGCGCCGCCATTATCCCCAGGGCAGTATCGCAGCGCACCTGGTCGGCTTTACCGACATCGAGGATGTCGGGCAGGAGGGCATGGAGCTGGCCCGGCAGGAGCAATTGCTGGGCACGCCCGGTGCGCGGCGCGTCATCCGCGACCGGCTCGGACGCGTGGTGGAAGACCTGGACAGCGTGCGCCCGGCCATCGATGGCCGCGACCTGTCGCTGTCGATCGACCGCAACCTGCAGCACATCGCGCGCACGCACCTGGCGGCGGCATTGGCGCGGCACGGGGCCAAGGCCGGAGGCATCGTCGTGCTGGACGTGCGCAGCGGGGAGGTGCTGGCGCTGGCCAACCTGCCGGACTACGATCCGAACGACCGCCGCCGCCTGAGCGGCGCCCAGCTGCGCAACCGCGTGCTGACCGATACCTTCGAGCCGGGTTCGGTGATGAAGCCGTTCACGATCGCGCTGGCGCTGGAGCAGGGCATCGCCACGCCGGATACGCTGATCGAGACCGGCGGAGGGCGCCTGCGCATCGGCACCGCATCGATCGGCGACGCCAGCCGCCATGGGACGCTGACGGTGTCGCAGGTGCTGGAAAAGTCCTCGAACATCGGCACCGCCAGGCTGGCGCTGCAGATGCAGCCGGAAAGCATGTGGACGCTGCTGTCCGAACTTGGATTCGGGCAGGCGCCGGACCTGGGCTTTCCCGGCAGCGTGGCCGGCCGCCTGCGGCCCTACCGCAGCTGGCGGCCGATCGAGCAGGCCACGATCTCGTACGGCCATGGCCTGTCGACCTCGTTGATGCAGATGGCGCGCTCCTACATGGTGTTCGCGCGCGACGGCGAAATGGTGCCGGTGACGCTGCTCAAGCGCGATGCCCCGCCGCCGGCGCGCCAGGTCATCCCGGGCCATGTCGCACGCGAGGTGCGCGCCATGATGGAACGCGCCGCCGGGCCGGGCGGCACCGCCACCCGCGCCCGGGTAGCGGCCTACCGCGTGGCCGGCAAGACCAGCACTGCGCACAAGGTCGAGGCGGGACGCTACGTCAAGCGCTACGTGGCCAGCTTCGTCGGCCTGGCGCCGGTGTCCGACCCGCGCATCATCGTCGCGGTAATGGTCGACGAGCCCACCGTGGGCGGCCATTACGGCGGCGTGGTGGCGGCGCCGGTGTTTGCCGCCGTGACGCAGGACGTGCTGCACGCGCTGAACGTCGGCCCCGATGCCCCGGTTGGCGACATCATCGCGCAGGAAGCGCAGGAAGCGCAGGAAGCTCCGTAGCGCCGCGTTGCGGCGCACCGGGCGCCGACCGACCCCGGCATGCGGCCAGCGATGCCCCCGCTTGCCGGCGGCGGGATGTTGTTATCCCACGTCCATACGCCATGGCGGCCCGCGCCTGTGGGTTCCCCTTCGGAAAGAAAGAAACGATAATCATCGTTTCCGGTTAGCGAACACAGGAGCAGCAATGCAAGACCACGACCATCGCGACGATAGCGATCACAGCGACAAGCGCGATAACGCCCAGCCCGCCAGCCCGGGCCGCCGCCGCATCTTCCAGGCTGCCGCCGCCGCCGGGATCGCCGGCAGCCTGCCGGCCGCAGCGCAAGCCGCACCAGCGCCGGCCAGGCGCGCCGCCGCCAGGCCGGCCTCGCTCGACGCCAAGCTGAAGGCGAACATCAAGAACGTGGTCGTGATCTACCTCGAGAACCGCAGCTTCAACAATTTGTTCGCCAACTTCCCCGGCCTGGCCGCGCCGCTGCCGGCCAGCGCGCCGCAGAAGGACCGCGACGGCTCGATCCTGCCGACGCTGCCGAAGATCTGGGGCGGCATGGTGCCGGGCCGCCAGGACATCGGCGGCAAGGAATACCTGATCGGCGAAGACAAGATCGCCAACCTGCCGAACGGCCCGTGGAAGCTGGTCGACGGCGAGGGCAAGCCGCTGCCGGAAGGCCTGGTCACGCGCGACCTGGTGCACAATTTTTATCACAACCAGATGCAGATCAACGGCGGCAAGAACGACGGCTTCGTTGCCTGGGGCGACTCCGGCGCGCTGGTGATGGGCCATTACGGCGAGACCGACAAGCACCTGGGCCTGTGGCAGATCGCGCGCGAGTACACGCTGTGCGACAACTTCTTCATGGCGGCATTCGGCGGCTCTTACCTGAACCACCAGTTCCTGATCAGCGGCCGCACGCCGGAATTCTTCAACGCCGCCGAGACCCCGGCGAAAAAGAAGATCGCCGTGTTGGAAGACGGCCCGCAGGGTATGCGCCTGGCCGTCGCCCCGGATTCGCCGAAGAGCGCGCTCGACGGCAAGCCGAAGTTCGTGCATTCCGGCGCCATCACCCCGGACGGCTATGCCGTGAACACCATGGCGCCGCCTTACCAGCCGAGCTGGGTGCGTCCGGCGCCGGGCGGCGACGCGAACGTGGCCGACGCCAGCGACCCGTCGGTGCTGCCCCCGCAAAGCTACGACACCATCGGCGATCTGCTGTCGCGCGCGGGCGTGAGCTGGGCCTGGTATGGCGGCGCCTGGCAAGCGGCGATCGACGGCCGCGGCGCCGGCCAGCGTCCGAATTTCCAGCACCACCACCAGCCCTTCAACTATTTCAAGCAGTTCGCACCGGGAACGAAGGCGCGCGAGGAACACCTGCGCGACGGCGGCCTGGGCGACAGCCCGATCTCGAACAAATTCATCGCCGACGCGGTGGCGGGCAAGCTGCCGGCCGTCTCCTTCTACAAGCCGCAGGGTAACCTGAACCTGCACGCCGGCTACTCGGACATCGAATCGGGCGACGCCCACGTGGCCAACGTGATCGAGCACCTGAAAAAATCGCCGCAGTGGAAAGACATGGTGGTCGTGATCACCTTCGATGAAAACGGCGGCTGGTGGGACCACGTGGCGCCGCCCCAGGGCGACCGCTGGGGCCCGGGCTCGCGTATTCCGGCCATCGTGGTGTCGCCGCATGCGAAGAAGGGCGCGGTCGACCACAACTACTACGACACGACGTCGATCCTGCGCCTGATCACGCGCCTGCACGGCCTGCCGCTGCTGGAAGGCCTGGCGGCGCGCAATGCGGCGTTTGCGTCGCGCGGTGCACGCGGGCCGGGGGATCTGACGGCGGCGCTGAGCTTCCGCTGATGCCCGGCGCTGCGGCCTTCATTCGTTGAGGTCGTCCGCGTAATCCGCATTCGGATAGAGCGGCTGCTTGCGCGGACGCTCGGGCATCGGGTAGCCATGTTTCGTGGCCCAGATCCTGATATTCGGGATCACGCCCGGCTTTTCGCCGGCCGGGCATTCGTGCAGGCAGAGCCAGGTCTTGCCATGCCGCCCGATCACCGGCTTCGGCGGGTCCTCGAAGCGCGACCAGCCGACCAGTTCGCCGATGAAGGTGCCGTGGGAGGCGTAGGACGTGACGTCGATGTAGGGCTGGTCGCGCGCGTAGAGCTGGGCCGTCCATTCGCGGCAACCGAAGCTGCCGGTGTAGGTGTCGCTGTCCCAACCGGCTTCGTAGCGACGGATGTCCGTCGAGCTGCAAACTGCCGGCGAGAAGGTGACATCACCCGGAATGCCTTGCGACCAGTCAGCGAAATAATATGGCCTTGCGCCGGGCGCAACGTTGTTGATCAGAACAAGATCATCGAGCATGTTCCTTTTCGCTGACATCTTGCCGATTAAAGACCGTTGGTTGAGGATACGACCGGAGTGGTCGAACGCTAGCAGGACGATGGCGAGAGGCTCCTCTCCGGGTACGGAGAGCGTGACCGTGGGCGAAAATAGCTCGTTGCCGCTCAGGTAAACCTTCTCTTTTCCGGGTGCCTCCAGTTCCGCATTGAATTCCCTCGCTATCCTGGTTCGAGATTGTCGTGTTCCCTTTTCTTCGGCAAAAAGGATGTAGCGGATTTCCCACGGCCGCTCGAGCCAGATTCGCGATCTGGAAGAGCCATCTGCGGCATAGGCGGACAGGGTGAATAGGGCTAGCATGGCCGAGACAATGGCGATCACGTAATGCCTCATAATATTTTCGGCTCCAAGACAGTGATGTGGAGATGGTTGTTATGGGTATGTTCGTTCGGATTCGTCTTCCGCTGCTCGTTGGGAACCGGCGGTATGTTGTCCGCTGTGTTGACGTCCATGTACCACGGATCGAACAGCTGCTTCACGGATGTGTTCCGGCCCAGCCTTTCGCGCAGCTTGCGGATGAGCTCAGGTTCGTTGCGGTTGCGTTCCTTGTCCCACTCCTTGCGCGCTGCACTCTCTCGGTCGCGTAAAGAGCTCAAGTGCTTGTTGGCATCCGCCAGTTCCCGCGCCAGTTGGGAGGCTTTCTCAGGATCACGGTTTTTATTCAGCCGATTTTGTGCCGCTTTAAATTCCTGTTCTCCGGTGGCCAGCACCTTCTTCAAATCCTGATGATCCTTCCACAACGTCTTTTCCCTCTCGCTGACATTGCCGTTGCGCGGCGCCCCTGTCTTGATCAGGAACGCGCGGTTCAGGAAAACCCGCTTCTCACCGCCTTCGAGATAAGTGATGTCGAGCCCGAGCCCGGCGCGGTGGGCGATCGAGCCAAAGCTGGGGCGCCAGGCCGAGGTGACGGCAACCGAGCTGACGCCGGCGGCATGCGCCTCGCTCAGCAGCGCGGCAAAGGCGCACGGGTGGGTGCGCGGCAGGATGCCGGTCAGCCAGGGGCAGTGCGTGGTGTTGGCCCGCACGTTGTCCTGCATTTCCGCGCGAAATTCTACCCTGAGCGTCATCCAGGAGGCAGTGCACCGTGCTCTGCCCAAGATCCTCGCCACTCATTCGTTGAGGTCATCCTGGTAATCGGCATTCGGATAGAGTGGCTGCTTGCGCGGGCGCTCGGGCATCGGATAGCCGTGTTTCGCGGTCCAGGCCTTCATGTTCGGGATCACGCCGGGCCGTTCGCCGGCCGGGCATTCGTGCAGGCAGAGCCAGGTCTTGCCATGCCGCCCGATCACCGGCTTCGGCGGGTCCTCGAAGCGCGACCAGCCGACCAGTTCGCCGATGAAGGTGCCGTGGGAGGCGTAGGACGTGACGTCGATGTAGGGCTGGTCGCGCGCGTAGAGTTGGGAGGTCCATTCGCGGCAGCCGAAACTGCCGGTGTAGCTGTCGCTGTCCCAGCCGGCCTCGTAGCGGCGGGTATCGTCCGAGCTGCATACTGCAGGCGAGAAGGTGACGTCGCCTGGAATGCCTTGCGACCAGTCGGCGAAATAGTACGGTCTTGCGCCGGGCGCATCGTTGTTGATCAGAACAAGGTCACCAAGCATGTTCTTTTTCGCTGACATGTTGCCGAGTGCGCGCTGCTGATTGATGATGCGGCCAGCGCGGTCGAATGCCAGCAGCACGACGGCGACCGGGGCCTCTCCAGGCACAGCGAGTGTGGTTGTCGGCTCGAATAGCGCCGCTGCAAATAGATAAATTTTCTCCCTTCCAGGTGCTTCCTTTTCCACGTTAATTTCACGCGAAACCCTGATTTCGGAATGCAATCTGCGTACTTGTTCGGCAAACAAGACGTAGCGGATTTCCCACGGACGCTCAAGCCAGACGCGCGATCTGGAAGGACCTGCGGCATGGGCGCGCAGCGTGGACAGGGCTAGCACGGCCGAGAGTATGGTGATCAGGTAATGCCTCATAATATTTTCGGCTCCAGAACAGTGATGTGGAGATGGTTGTTATGGGTTAGTTCGTTAGGATTTGTCTTCCGCTGCTCGTTGGGGGCCGGCGGTATGTTATCCGCCGTGTTGGCATCCATGTACCACGGATCGAACAGCTGCTTCACGGACTTGTTCCGGCCTAGCCGGTCGCGCAGCTTGCGGATAAGCTCGGGTTCGTTGCGGTTGCGTTCGTCGTTCCATGCCTTGCTCGCCAAAATCTCACGCGCCTTCAACGCATCAATTCGGTTGTCGATATCAGCCAGCTCTGCCTCCAGTTGTGCCGTCTTGTCAGGGGCGCGGTTTTTATTCAGCTGTTTTTGCGCCGCATCGCGTTCTCTTTCTGCAGTGGCCAGCACCTTCTTCAAATCCTGATGATCCTTCCACAACGTCTTTTCCCGCTCGCTGACATTGCCGTTGCGCGGCCCACCCGCTTTGATCAGAAACGCGCGGTTCAGGAAAACCCGCTTCTCACCGCCTTCGAGATAAGTAATGTCGAGCCCGAGCCCGGCGCGGTGGGCGATCGAGCCGAAGCTGGGGCGCCAGGCCGAGGTGACGGCAACCGAGCTGACGCCGGCGGCATGCGCCTCGCTCAGCAGCGCGGCAAAGGCGCACGGGTGGGTGCGCGGCAGGATGCCGGTCAGCCAGGGGCAGTGCGTGGTGTTGGCCCGCACGTTGTCCTGCATTTCCGCGCGAAATTCCACCCTGAGCGTCAGTTTCGGCGCCGCATCGCTGGCGGGAAAATTCACGATCAGTTCCGGGCGCGCCAGGCCGGCATAGATGCTGCGCACCGCGGCCCGCACCGCCGGGGCGGTATCGGCCGGCAGCAGCGCATCGGCTTCGGCGGCCGTGTACAGGTGCGAGATCTGCATCCAGATGTCGCCGGTAAGGGCCGCTTCGTACACTTCCAACCGCTTGCCCGGCGTAGACGTTGCGCGGCAGGCAGGCAGCCCCAGCGTGGCGTGTTCGTGGCCGATGCGCCCCGTTCGTTCGGTGATCTTCACGTGCACGTCGTTGTTGCCGACCTGGACCGCGTACACCGGATTCCTGCGGTGAGCCGAATGCACGTCGCTGTTCAGGAACAGGGCGACCTTGCTGCCGGGATTCACGATGAGGTCGATGGTGCGCTTGTCGCGCAGCGCGCCCGGCTTGTCCGCATGCTCGGGCACCACCTGGCCATCGAGCGCCACCACATAGGGCAGGGCCAGCCCCGCGTTGGTTGCCTTGGTGTCGAACTCGTAGGTGAGCTTGCATTTCGGCCCGACCAGGACCGTCGTGACGGTGCCTTCCGGGGACAGCGTGCAGCTTGCGTCGGGAATCGGACCGGCCATCCGTGCACCGTCGCCTTACTTGCCATCGGTTGCCGTGCCGGATTCCCAGTGCAGCCTGACGGTGGCCGGGTCATGGCCGGTCACGCGCTCGGTATGGCCGTCCGCGTTCGTCACCCCGCGCAGGACCGATCCATCCGGCAGTTCGATACGGTAGGACATACCGGGCACCGGTTTGCCGGTGCGCTCGTCCACGGCGCGGAAGGAACCGGCATTCGGCGGGATGGCCTGCGCCGCCGATGCCGCCGCGGCAGCTGCCGCCGATGCCGCGGCCTCGGAGCGGTCGTCGATCATCATGAAACCCTTGGTCGTGGTGGCAATCAGGACCGCTCCGCACGCGGTCTTCATTCCTTCCACGGCCGTGCCGACCCCATTGTAACCATGGAAACTCAACCCTTCCGTAATTGGAAAATTCCCTTTGCATTGAGGGCAGTACGTCATGTGTCCTTGCAGAGCGATCGGGCGGCCATTCGCGGTCGACCGCACGTTTCCTTCCAATACGACACCGCCGTGCGAGGTGGGGTCATCCTTGCAGATCACGGCACGCATTACCATTTGTCGACTCCGCTTTTCCAGGAAAACGTCCACTGTAGGTTCGCGAAGAATGCAGAAAATTGATCTCGCGCAGGGTTCCATGACCTGTTGCGTCGATGGTTCAAGAAGCGCCGCAGCGGCAAAGACACGGCTTTCCTGGAAAAACAGCGCTGCATTTCCCAAGCCCTGCGAACAATGTAGCTGTTGCTTTCACCTGTCGTTATATTGCCAATAGGCTAACGCGCGCTGGGTTCTTGAACCCGGCGATACACTGCGATTTGGCTCGAATCCGTTGCCGTTCCGTTACCGCCAACGCGGTGCGGCAGGCTTCGGAGATGCCGATGTCACATTGAACAGGAACCGGCACAGGAGACATGATGCCGGCGCCTTCCCCAACCCCAGGAGAGCATCATGCAAAAAAACAAAGCACTGAAAGGACTGCTCGCCGTATCGGCAGCAGCAGCCATGTTCGCAAGCTATGGCGTCCACGCACAAACCGCAGCCGAGCTGCAGAACCAGGGTGCGCAAACCGGCACCAACATGACGGGCAAATCGGCCGCTGATGGCGCCGTGAGCAACACCAACAGCCAGGGCATGGAAGACCGCAGCGCCCAGGTCGGCTCCAGCACCGCCGGCCAGACCGGCTCGTCGTCGTCCTCGTCGTCCCACAGCGCGCACGGCATGAGCGGCAGCACCGGCGCCTCGGCTGCCGGCATGGACCAGTCGTCGGGCGCCTCGGGCGCAGCCGGCGCCACCGGTTCGAGCCTGAGCAAGGCCGACAGCAAGGGCATCATGGACATGGCAATGGTGAACATGGCCGAAGTCGAAATGGGCAAACTGGCACAGAGCAAGAGCCAGAATCCGGAAGTCAAAACCTTCGCCCAGCAAATGATCGACGACCACACCAAGGGCCTGCAAGAAGTGCAAGCCGTGGCGCAAGCCAAGGGCGTGACCCTGCCGACCGAACTCGACGCCAAGCACAAGGCCATGTCGGACAAGCTGGCCAAGCTGAACGGCGAAGCCTTCGACCGTGAGTACATGAAAGTCGGCGGCGTGGCATCGCACAAGGAAGCCCTGGCGCTGCTGAAGAAAAACCAGAAGTCCGCCAAGGATGCCGACGTCAAGGGCCTGGCCGCCAAGATGCAGCCGACCGTCGAGCAGCACCTGAAAGCTGCCCAGCAGGCGCCGACCGCCAAGTCGGGCACCACGTCGGGCAAGTAAGCGGGCAAGTAAGCGGGCAAGTAAGCGGGTAAATAGGCAGATCGATTGACCATCGCCATGCGGTGGCCGATCGATTGCTGAAAAAGCACGTGACGTCTTCGGGCTTCGGGTGCTTTTTTCGTTTTATGGGGCCGCTCCTCCTCTGCCTCATCGCTTTCGCCTGGCGTATACTTCAGGCATGACGATCCCACGCTGCAGCTGGGCCAATCCGGCCAATCCCCGCTACCTCGACTACCACGACCACGAGTGGGGCACGCCCTGCCATGACGAGAACCGCCTGTTCGAGATGCTGAACCTGGAAGGCGCGCAAGCCGGCCTGTCCTGGGAAACGGTGCTGAACAAGCGCGACAGCTACCGCGCCGCCTTCGACGGCTGGGACGCCGAAAAAATCGCCCGCTACGACGAAGCCAAGGTGGCCGAACTGCTGGCCAATCCCGGCATCGTACGCAATAAATTGAAAGTGGCCGCCGCCATCAGCAACGCTAGGGCCTATCTCGCGCTGCGCGCCGAAGGCCAGACCCTGGACAGCTATTTGTGGGGCTATGTCGAGGGCAAACCCATCGTCGGCGACTGGAGCGACGGCACGCGGCCGACGAAGACGGCGCTGTCGGACCGCCTCTCGAAAGACCTGTCGAAGCGCGGCTTCAAATTCGTCGGCTCGACCATCATCTACGCCTACATGCAGGGCATCGGCATGGTCGACGACCACGCGCCGCACTGCTTCCGTTACGCAGGCGCCAAGTGAATCCATCGTCGTTCTGGCAGGGGCGCGAACGCTATACGGTGTTCGACACGCGCTATGGCGACGGCAGCCAGGTGGCGGCATTGATCGACGCCTGGCGCCGCGATCCGATGCGGCCGGCGCGCCTGCACATCGTGGCGTTGACGGAGGGCCTGCTGCCGGGTTTTCACCGCGTGCCGCAGGATGACGATGCCGTCACGCTCGACCTGCTGTGCGCGCCGCTCGATGCTGCGCTGAGCCAGCTGTCGGCACGGATCGACTTTGTCCGGCTGGACGGCATGCAGGGAGCCGGCTTCGCCCGCGCCTTGGCGCGGCTGGTGGCAAGCGACGCGGTCCTGGCCGCCGATGCGCTCGACGCGCAGCAGGTGGCCGCGCTGGCAGCGCAGGGCTTTGCGTTCGACGAGAATCAACGCGGTGCACGCTTCGCCAGCCGCAAGCCGCGCCAGCCTTTGCCGGCCGTGCCGCCGCGCCATGCGATCGTGATCGGCGCCGGCCTGGCCGGCTGCGCCGCCGCCCAGCGCCTGTGCGCGCGCGGCTGGCAGGTGACCCTGGTCGAGCGCCACCCGCAGGCAGCAATGGAAGCCTCGGGCAACCTGGCCGGTATCTTCATGCCGCTGCTCTCGAAGGACGACAACATCCCGACGCGCCTGACACGCGCCGCCTACCTGTACGCGCTGCGCTACTGGGACAGCATCGGCGGCATCGGCCGCGCGATCGAAGGGGCAGATTGCGGCGTGATGCAGCTGGCGCGCGATCCTGGTCACGCCGATGCCTCGCGCGCCATCGCGGCGGCAGGGACGACGCCGCCCGAGTTTGCCGAGTGGCTGGAGTCGTCGGCAGCGCAGGCGCTGCTTGGCTTGCCGGCGCCCGACGGCGCCTGGCTGTTCCGCCAGGGCGGCTGGGCGCGGCCGGGCAGCGTGTGCGCGGCGATGATGGCGGCCTGCGGCGACCGTTTGACGGCGCGCTTTGGCGTCGGCAGCGTCAGGCTGGAACGCGTTGGCGATGGCGTTGATGAATGGTTGGTGCGCACGCTCGACGGCGCCGCCGTTGCACAGGCGTCGACCGTGGTGCTGGCCGGTGGCGCGGCCTCTGGTGCCTTCGCGCAGGCGTCGCGCCTGCCACTGTCCGCCTTGCGCGGACAGGTTACGCACCTGGATGCCTCCACGCTGCCGTCGCTGCCCTACGTGCTGTGCCGCGAAGCCTACCTGACCCCGGCTGCGAACGGCCTGGCCTGCGCCGGCGCCACCTACGATCTCGACGCCGATCCAGCCTTGCGCGCGGCCAGCCAGCAGGAAAACATCGAACGCCTGCAGGCGCTGGTCTCGAACCCGGAGGCGGGCAGGGATGCGCCGCTGCAGGGCCGCGTGGGTTTCCGCTGCGTGGCGCCGGACCGCCTGCCGCTGGTCGGCGCGCTGCCCGATTTCGATGCTGCCGGCACGACCGAGCGTTTGCGCGATGTGCCGCGTTATCCCGGCCTGCACGGGCTGCTCGGTTATGCATCGCGCGGTTTGATCTGGGCACCGCTGTGCGCCGAGCTGCTGGCGGCGCGCCTGGAAAACGAGCCGCTGCCGCTGGAGGCCAGCTTGGCCGATGCGCTCGATCCGGCGCGCTTCGTGTTGCGTGCGCGACGTAACAGCCGGGCGCCCCAGGGCGGCTGACAAACCTGTCGGGTTTACCTCGATCTGGATGTCTGCGCATCCCGCCTCACGGTGTCGTTCAAGGGGCCGGGGCATCGGTTTCCAAACGCTGGATGGCGAATACGTCACCCTGTGCCGCGGCTTTCTTATACCAGCGTAAGGCTTCGGCCTGATCCACCGGTCCGCCAATGCCTTGCTCGTGAAACTGCCCTATCTTGAACTGGGCATGCACATGACCAAGGTCTGCCGCACGTTTGAGCAGGGCCCGAGCATGCTCCCGATCGGCAATGGATGCGGGATGCTTCAGCTTCAGCAAAGCATAGTAATAAAGTGCGTTCGCATCATCCTGTTTTTTCTGCAGGACCAGATCGAGCCGCATCGACACGCGGGACATATCGGGATCATCTTCCAAAAACCAGTGATACGAGACTGAAGCCCATACCGGTATTGGCTGGCCATTCGATGTGACGGGCCGGAACACGCATGTCGACAGGATTTCTTGCGGGGCCCTGTCGAGCGTCGCCGAACCGCTGGGATTCAAGATAACTGTCTTCTTGACGAGACCGTCGGTACCAATGAGGAAGCCGATTTCGGTGATGCCTTCTTCGTGCAGGCGGATTGACTCCGGAGGGTACTGGATCTTATCGCAGGGCTTGGGCTGCACGCGGTTTGCCGTCTCTTCGGCAGTGGCCAGGTTGACCGCGCAAGCCAGGAGAATGACTGCCATGAAGCGTAGCGAAGCGGGAGCGCGCATAGGGTCCTGTCAATTTGTGAATGAGGATGGCGACCAGGGGCAGGTGATTCCTGCTTTAATCCGTCCAAATCCGCTGCCGGCAGTATTGAAGTGTACGAGTCTGTTGCAATTTCAGCAAGAAATAGGTTGTAGCGGACGCGCACACACTGTTGCGCCAGAATAAACCGCGTATTCGCTGCGCTGGGCTGACGTTATCTGTGCGTATAATTGGCTTGTGGCAACTTTTCTGCGCCGGAAGGAGGGCGCCGGCGATGGACGACACCCAACACTCCCAGCAGCTCGCCCTGTTCCTGGCCTCGACCGCACACGACATGAAGAATTCGATCAGCGTGCTTTCGGGAACCCTGGAACGCCTGCTCGACGGCGCTCTACCGCAGACCGACACCGCCGACCCTCAGTTCGCGCAAATGGCGCAGATGCTGTACCAGACGCGCCGCCTGAACGACAACCTGATGCAGCTGCTGGCCTTATATAAACAGGTCGGCCAGCCTGAATATCCTTTCGACGTGCAGCCTATCCCCGCGGTCGAACTGGCCGAGCAGGTGGCGGCCCTGGGCCGGGTGCTGCTGCAATCGCGCGGCATCGACTTCGACGTCGAGGTCGATCCGGACCTGATCTGGCACCTCGACGAAGACCTGATCGTCGGCGTGGTCTCGCACGCCGTCAACAACGCCGTCAACTACACGCGCGACCGGATTCGCCTGGCGCTGCGCCAGGAAGGCGACCTGCTGGAGATCCGCGTCGAGGACAACGGCGCCGGCTATCCGCAAGCCTTGTTGGATGCCGGGGCCGAGGCGATGAGCGGCGTGTCCAGCGGCGTCGACTTCCGCACCAACAGCGCCGGCCTGGGCCTGTACTTCGCGCGCGAAGTCGCACGCATGCACCGCCACCGCGGCCGGCATGGCGCGGTGCGCCTGGAAAATGGCGGCAGCCTTGGCGGCGGCTGCTTCATCCTGACCCTGCCATGAACAGCCCGCTGGAGCGCAAGGCCGAGCAGATCGACTGGGCCGGCAAGAACTACCTGGTGGTCGACGACTTCATCGGCGTGCGCCAGCTGCTGCGCGAAAGCCTGCGCAGCCTGGGCGCCCGGAACATCGACCAGGCGGCGAGCGGCGGCGAAGCGATTGCCTTGTTGGCGAAAACGCGCTACGACGTGGTGCTGTGCGACTTCAACCTCGGCGACGGCAAGAACGGCCAGCAGGTGCTGGAAGAAGCGCGCGTGCGCAACTTCCTGCTGCCGTCGAGCGTGTGGATGATGGTGTCGGCCGAGAAGAGCGTGGAATCCGTGATGGGGGCGGCCGAGCACCAGCCCGACGCCTACCTGGTGAAGCCGATCACCGAAGGCGTGCTGCTCACGCGCCTGAACCGCGCCTGGCACCGCAAGCAGGTGTTCCGGCCGATCGACCAGGCCTATGCCGAGAAGGACTACCTGCGCGCGGCGCGCCTGTGCGACGAGCAGATCGCCGCCAGCCGCGTGCACGAGACCGAGCTGCTGCGCATGAAGGCGCGCCTGATGGAAAAGAGCGGCGAGCCGGAAAAGGCGCGCGAAGCCTACGAGCGCGTGCTGGTCGAGCGTGAATACCAGTGGGCGCGCTCGGGCCTGGCGAAGATCCGCATGGTGAACGGCGAACTCGAACAGGCGCGCCAGATGTTCCTCGGCGTGATCGCGGAGAACCGCTACTACATCGATGCCTACGACCAGCTGGCCCAGGTCTACCAGGACATGGGCAAGTACGAGGAGGCCTGCAGCATCCTCGAACGCGCGACCAGGCTGTCGCCGAACTCGGTGCCGCGCCAGCGCAACCTCGGCAAGGTCTGCCTGAAGCTGGGGAACGTGGGGATGGCGGAAAAGGCCTTCCGCAAGTGCATCGCGATCGGCGAATACTCGGTGCGCAAGACGCCCGACGCCTACTTCGGGCTGGCGCGCGTGTGCGGCTTGAAGAACGATCCGAAGGAGGCGCTGGTACTGCTGGGCGCGGCGCAGCGCGAGTTCGGCGCCGAGCATCCCGACATGCCGCTGCGCGCCAAGATCACCGAGGGCCTGGTCTACCACGAAAGCGGCGACTACCGCCATGCGCGCAAGGCCGGCGACGAGCTGGAAGCCCAGCTGAATGCGCATCCCGAACGGCCGGATGTGCCGACCTGCCTGGAGATGGCGACCCTGCTGTTCGCCGTCGGCGTGAAGGATGCGCCGGTCGAGCTGTTGTGCCACGTGGCGCGCAACAACCACGACAACGCGGTGCTGCTCGACGAGGTGCAGGCGATTTTCGAGAAGGCGCGCATGGGCGAGGAGGGCGCTGAGCTGATCCGCGCGGCGAAGAAGGAAGCGTCGGACCTGATGAACCAGGCCGTGCTGCTGTGGAAGACCGGCAAGCTGGGCGAGGCGGTGGCATGGATGCGCAGTGCGCGCACCAGGCTGCCGAACAACCAGCGGATTTTGTTCAACGCGGCGCAGGTGCTGGTGTCGCACATGAAGGAAAAGGGCTACGACGAACTGATGGCCGCCGAGGCGCACGAAGTGCTGGCGCATGTGGACCAGCTGCAGCCGGGGCAGCAGCGGTTTGCGCAGTTGATGGAGCAGCTGGCGGCGCTGGTGCCGAAGGTGGAAGAGGCGCCGGCTGAGGAAACACCGACGCCGCCAACGGAGCCCGAGGCCTGAACCGTACGGTGGGCACTCCGTGCCCACGCGGGTACGTGCGTGTCCGTAGTCAGCGGCGCAGATGATTCGCCCCGAAACGTCAACATTGGTGGATACGCCGGCGAGACGCATTTGGAACGGCCGCGAATATGCATCATGCGCGGCGACATCTGGCGCTAACAATGATCATTGTTCCGCGTGGGCACAGCGTGCCCACCCTACGATCTCACACGCTGGATGAACGCGTGGACGGCGGAGCCGCCTTCCGTGGCCCGGTCCACCCTACCGGAACGCGTCGCGGCTGCCCGAAGCTGGCGGCACAGGCACCGGCGCCGGCGCCGGCGCCGCCACCAACCCATGCGCCTCCATCAACTGCGCACACAGCTTCGCCACATCGTGCGACCCATCCGCCCGCTCCGAGGCCGCCGCCGCCGCCGCCAGCGCCGCCCTGGTGATGTGGTAGCCCAGCGCCCGGTAACTCTCGAACTGCGCCTCGTCGAACCACTGGTCCGCCGTGCTCTGGTGCGGGTAATCCGGGTGCGCCTTGCGGTAGTTGAGCACATCGGCATTCTCCGAACCCACGATGGCCGGCTTGATGTACAGCAGCGTGCCATCCACGCCGCCCGCATCCACGTGGCTGTAGCGCACCGTGCCCACCGCGCAGCTGGCGCCGCACAGACTGGTCGAAGGCAGCAGGCCCATCTTCGAGACGTCGATCTCCACGTTCACGTGCAAATCGGTGGCGCATTTGCGGATCGCGTTGCCGAGGTCTTCGAAGGCCATGCCGCGGTCGCTGGCCACGTCCACCGCCACGATCAGGCGGCAGCGGCGCCGCACCAGTTCGTAGATGCCGAGGTTCTCGAAGTGGCCGCCGTCCGACAGGTAGACGTAGTTGGCGTCCGCATTCGTCATCCCGAACAGCTCCGCGATCAACGAGAACAGGCCGATCCCCGGCGAGGAATGCGTCCACACGGCCTTGCGCGGGTTCGGGCACCAGCGCCCCAGGCGCACGTTAAACATCGTCATCAGGAAGTTCAGCGGCGGAGAGGAGTGGGTGCCCATGTTCGGGCTGGCCGCCGCGCCCGACATCGCCACCGCCATGCCGAGGCGCACCTTGGCGTCGTCGTCGCCGGCGCCGGACTTCGAGGCGTATTCGCGCGTGGGGCGGTAGGCGCCGCGCTGGGCGTCGCGCAGGCCCCCCTTCGGTCCCTGCGCCGGCATCAGCGGCATCTCGAAGCCGCAGTAGCGCGGCGTGAAGGCAAACGAGGCGGCCTTGCGCGTCTGCCAGGCCAGCTCTTCGCCGCTGACCAGGTTCAGCGCCGTATTGACGATGTGGTAGGGGCGCTGGTCGGCCATGTCGGCCAGTTGCGGGTCGTCTTCCGGGTCGAAGCCGGTGAAGGGATGCGGCTTGCGCGTGCCGCTGCTGGCGCCGAAGTAGGCGCGCACCAGGCGGTTCCGGTACAGCATGTAGAGCGAGAACTTGTTGATGTCGACGCGCCAGCCGAGCAGCAGCGCGGCGCCGAGGAAGAGCGCGAACGCCAGCAGCAGCGTGGCGCCATCGGTGGCCAGGGTGGCGTTCGCGTGGGCCGCATACACGCAGGGCAGCGACACAGGCTTGGGGCAGCGCACGTCGGGCATGGCGACGCTGGCCTGCACCAGGGTCGAGAGCAGCATGAACACGCCGACCGTGAAGAAGTAGGGCGCCAGGCGCGCCGCGAGTTCGCGCTTGGCGCAATTGCTGCCGGGTGCCCCGGTGGCGCTGCCGCTGCCGGCCTTCAGGCCGATGATGGTCATCACCAGCCAGCCGGCGGCGGTGCCGGCATTCGCGATCGGCTCGTAGGTCAGCCAGGCCCAGTGCAGCAGGGGCGCCGCAAAGAAGGCGACGCCGAACATGATCACCCAGCCGATCGAGAAGATCGAGGACCAGGCGCCCTGCCGGCTCCACCACTCGCGGCTGGCGTCGCTGTACAGGCGGCCGATCAGGCCGATCATCAGCGTCATCGTCACCGAGAACAGCGTCATCATCAGCGGCATGCCGAAGGTGGACAGGGCGATCGCGTTGTTCAGGATCGGATGCTGCTGCGGATCGGGCAGCAGGGCCAGGCCGGCCAGCAGCAGCAGCGTGCCGACCGCCAGCGCGCCGATGGCGCAGGCGAAGTGGCTGAAGCCTTCCAGCAGTTCGGCGCGCGAGACGTCGGCCGGAAAGCGGCAGCGCCCGAGGCGCCGTTCCAGCGCCAGGGCGCAAGCGCCGATCAGCAGCGCCACCGTCAGCATCGGGATCGCCGGCCAGGCCAGCATGCGTGCGCTGGCGAGCGGCATCAGCTGGACCACGGTGGCCGGCGCGAAGGCCAGCGCCGCCTTCAGCGACACCGCCAGCACCGCACCCGCCCCGGCCAGGCAGATGACGTAGCCGGCGTTCCGGTAGGGGCTGGTGCGGTCGTGCGCCAGATACCAGCCGCAAGCCCAGACGATGAAATACACCAGCCCCGGCACCAGCAGCCAGGCCAGGCCCCAGCCGGCAAAGCGCGCCGGCAGCCCGTCGTCCCAGAGGGCCGGCACCGCGCCCCCGTAGCGCCACAGCCCGATGCTGACCAAAAAGCCCGCCGCCAGCAGCGGCAGGTTGATGCACACCAGCACCGCGCCCTGCTCGAGCGGAAAGCGGCGCAGCCCGCGCGAGTTTTCCGGCTTGCTGGAAATGGAGAGGGCAATGCAGAACACGGCAACCAGGAACAGGGCGATGCCGAGCAGCCAGGCGGCATCGGACCAGGCGGCCCAGCGCCCATTCGGGCCGATGATGCGGTGCACGCCCCAGACCGCAAAGCGCGGCAGCACCAGCAGGGCGCAGAGCCAGGCCACCAGCATTGCCAAATTCAGGCAGGTGTTGCGCACATAGGTGCCGATCAGGGTCCAGGTGTCGGCGCTGAAGGTGCCGCTCTTCGGCGACAGGTAGTCGCTGTACTGGCGCAGGAACTGGATTTCGGTCGGCTCGCAAGACACGGCCTGGCCGGCGCTGCCCTGCGTGAGCATGGCCTCGACCTGGCGCACGTCGCCGCGCCGCTCGCGGATGCATTTCGACAGCCAGCCGCCGATGAAGCCGCCGCCGGATACGGTCGACAAATAATCGAAGTCGCGCAGTAGCCGCAGTTCGGCCAGGGCCTGCAGGGCGCCGAGGTTGAAGGTGGCGCTGCGTACGCCGCCGCCCGAGAGCGCCAGTCCGGCGAGGGTGCCATCGTGCGAGCGCTGCAGCAGCGCGCAGCTGGAGGCCGGCATGACCTGCGTGGCGTCGCCGTCCGGGCGCGGGCGCAGCAGGTCGAGTTCGTTCTGGAAGACTTCGCCGAACACGCTGCCGCTGACCGCGTCAAGGCGGCGCCAGGTGGTTTCGTCGAGCGGGCCACTGGCGGCGATGCCCTGGGCCTTGCGGAAGGCGGCGATGGCGCCCGCCAGTTCTTCCAGGGTGGAGGCACGCGGCGGCACGGTGCAGCCGGCGCTCTCCAGCTTGCGGCGCAGGTCGCCTACCTGCTCGGCCGTCAGTTAGGAAAAATCGAGATGGGCCATGTCTTGCCTCCCACAAATCAAGTGCGATTAAATGCGGATGGGAAAGCATGGAATGTCAAGCGCCCCAGCCGTACTGATCAGTTCAGCACGGCTGGGGCGCTTGTGATGCCCGTCAAATCAAATGCCGGGCGAACGGCAGGGAGTATCGCCGGAAGACTTAACTTTTATCGGCTTTCGTGCGGGTTGTGCGGGCACCCATGTCGGTGGGCTCTTTCACAGGCTGTTCCCTGGCGGCCGGTGCTGCCGGGGCGGCGGCGGTGGCGGAACCGTCAGGCGGCATGGCGCTTGCCACGGCCTGGCGGAACTGTTCCTGCAGCAGATTCCACCACGCGACGGCGGCAGGCATCGTGGCGTCTGCGCCACCTGCGCCACCTGCGCCAGCTGCGCCACCTGCGCCGGCGGCTGGCCCCGCGGCCGGGCCGGCGCCGGCGCCCGGCGTGTTGCTGCCTGGCTCGGGCGCGCCGCTGGCGGTGAAGAAGGCGGAGAAGGGCGGCAGCGAGGCCGCCTGGTCGCCACCCTGGCTGCCTTGGCCGCTGAGCGCCTGGGTCATGCTGTCGCTCATCGATTTCAATGCGGCGATGGTGCCGCGCTGCACTTCCATGGCCTGGATCGAGGTGCGCAGCATCGACAGGTTCAGGTTCAGCCAGCTTTCCACGGCCTTCAGGTCGGTGATCCGCTTGTCGAGCTCGTCCGTGGACAGGCCGCCGCCGAGGCTGCCGGCCCCCATGCCGGGCACGTTCATGCCGCCCCACAGATTCTTTACGAACTCGAGCGTATCCGTCATGCCGGGCACAGTCTGCGATGGTGGTTTGAGCATGCTTGGTCTCCGTTGGTTGTTGGCCTAGCGTAGCAGATAAAGGAGGCGGGTTCAAAGGCTGGCGCAAGCTGCTGGACAGCAGGCGTGCACGTGGCCGGGTACACTATGGTGCATGGGTATCGTTTCCTATATCGCCGGACGGCGCCGCGCGCTGGTGTTGGGCACGCTGATCGTGCTGCTGCACGCGCTGCTGTTTGCCTGGATGGGCGGCCATGTGGGCCTGCCGCGCACGATCGTGCCGCCGGCAATGGACATGGTGCAGACGCGGCTGCTGCCGGAACCGGCTGCGCCGCCCCCGCCCGACGCCGCGCCGCTGCCCCAGCCGGCACCGCTGCCGCCGCCGCCCCTGCCCGAACTGCCGCCCACGCCGCTGCCTGAGCCCGGCCCGGTGCTGGCCGACGACGCCATCGGTCCGCCGGTCGCGCCGGGCACGGGCGGCGCGGGGGAAGGCATGCCGGCCGCAGGCGAAGCGGCGCCCGCGCTGGCCGCAACGCCCGCGCCCGAATCCGAACCCGTGCCCGAACCCGCGCCGCTTCCCGAACCCCAGCCGGAACCGCGCCGCTACAAGGTCGACATGCCGCCGCCGGCGAAAATGACGATGGACGTGGCGCGTACCGACAAGGACGGTACCCAGTGGAGCGGCGAGGCCCAGCTCGACTGGACTTACCGCGACGACACTTATCACATCAATTTCGAGGCCGGCATCCGGGTCGTGTTCACGCGCGTGAACCTGGCGGTGCTGACCAGCGACGGCGCCGTGGCCGCGACCGGTTTCGCACCGATCAAGATGACGGAAAAACGCCGCGGCCGGGCGCTCACCGCCACCCACTTCGACTGGGGCGGCAACAAGATCAGCTTCTCGGCTTCGCAGAAAAGTTTCCCGCTGGCGGCCGGCGCCCAGGACAAGGCCAGTGTCCCATTGCAACTGGCCGCCATCGCGCGCGGGGATGTCGCACAATTGAGCGGCAACATAGACATGCTGGTCGGCGAAGACCGCGACGCCGCCGTGTTCCGCTTCGTCGTGGTCGGGCAGGAAGAAATCGACACCAAGCTCGGCAAGTTGCAAACCTGGCATCTGTCGCGTCCGCCGAAAGAGGGTTCCTACCGCTCGCGCCTGGACGTCTGGCTGGCGCCGGCGCATGGCTGGTATCCGGTGCGGATTCGCAATACGGAGGCCAACGGTGCAGTGACCACGCAAACGGTGAATAATATAGCTTTAAGCGATACAGGAAAGTAATAATGAGAAGCAACCTATTCAAGTGCTCCGCGCTGGCGGGCCTGCTGGCGCTGGGCGTCTCGACAGCCATGGCCGCGCCTGCCGCCCCGGTCAAGCGCGCAGTCGAATTGCCGCCCTCGGCCGACCTGGCCTACGACCTGAACGCCCAGCAGAAAAGCATCGGCCTGAAGGGCGACGCCCTGATCACCTGGCGCGCCGGCGACGGCAAGTACGATGTGAACGTCGAAGCGCGCGTGCAGCTGCTCGGCAAGCTGAACGAATACCGCAGCCAGGGTGCGGTCGACGCCTATGGCCTGGCGCCGGACACCTTTACCGAAAAGCGCTACCGCAAGGATGCGACGACGACCACCTTCGTGCGCGACGAGAATGTGATCAGCTTCAGCGGGGCCAAGCTGCCTTATGTCATGAAGGGCGGCGAGCAGGACCGTGCTTCCGTCACCTGGCAGCTGGCCTCGGTGGCGCGCGCGGCCGGCGAAGCGAAGTTCAAGCCGGGCAGCGAATGGACCTTCATCGTGGCCGGGCGGCGCGATGCCGAACCCTGGACCTTCAAGGTGATCAAGCAGGAAAAGATCCGCACCGGCATGGGCGAACTCGACACCATCCACGTCAAGCGCGAGCCGCGCGACAGCCGCGGCGACAGCGTCGAAGTCTGGCTGGCGCCGGGCCAGGAATGGTATCCGGTGAAGATCCGCTTCGAGGACGAGCGCGACACCATCGACCAGACGGTCAAGAGCATCACGCGCAAATAAAAAAGCCGGCGTCGCAAGGATGCCGGCTCGTGTCTTGTCAGCTAGCCGATCAGTAATCGTAGCCGCACATGTCGCGCAGGCAAGCCGTGCGTTCCGCGGCGCATTCCGCTGCCGGGGTACCGCCCGCGACGCAGGCGCGATAGTCGGACGCGCAGTAGAACTCGCAGCTGGCAAAGGCCGGTGCGGCCGCGGCGCCGAAGCCGATGGCAAACAACAGGGTGGCGATTTTCTTGTTCATCCTCTCTCCTCATCATGATGCAACGGTGTTATTGGTGTGAAGCTGCGCCGTTGCGTCGCAGCGGCTGGGGACCGGGAAGGGGCTCAGGCTCCCGCGGTCGTGCTTAGATTCAACCTCTGCCGTTTGCCTGTCAAACCGGCATGCATATATATGTTTAACTCATAAGAAATCCCCTTTCAGAAGCATTTCTTATAGTTCATGCAAGCCGTACGGGGTGCCGGATTTTTGTGTCATTTGTGCAAAACCACACCAGCCGCCGGGGAATATTGCTGCCGATTAAGCTAGCTGAACTGTTATACTGGCGCCCCCCGCGGACACATCGGCTTGCCTGCTCAGGCAGTGCGGTCCGCATGCAGACTGGTATCCCAAGATGATCGACACACAGGCGGCCCTCGCCGCGGAACCCCATGGCATTGCACAGGACGAGCTGGACCCACTCCAGGTGCATTTCCAGAACGGCATCGCGCCGGACGAAATCGAGCAGGTTTTCCACCTCAAGAAGGCCCAGCCCATGCTGTCGGCCTTTTCGGCGCTGTTCCACGGCAGCCAGGACGGCGTGCTGGTGCGCCTGCTGGTGCTGCGCGAACTGGCCGCCGACACCGCCAGCTCGGCCTTCTCGCGCGCCGACATCAACCAGAAGCTGGCCTACCTGATCCCGGAAAGCCTGGAAACGGTGCTGAACCGCCTGCGTACCCACGGCCTGCTGGCCTGGGACGCGCCGAGCGCCGTCTATCGCATCACGCCACTGGCGCGTAACGTGCTGTCCGCGCTCGACACCCTGCTGGCGCTGGGCAAACCCGAGGACGACGAAGCCGAGATGGGCTTCCTGCTGTCCCAGGTGGCCGGCGCCCAGGCAGTGGGCGGCGTGACCGTCGAACAGCTCAAGCACCTGTTGGGCCGCCTGGTCGAACTGACCGAGGAATTCCGCGACGCCATCGCCTCCGGTTCCGAATTCAAGCTGCGCAACTCGCAGGCGAAGTGGCACATGGCCTGCGACTGGGTCGAGAAGGGCTCCGTGATCCTGCGCGCGATTACCTCCGACGAGCGCGCCGATTCGGCCACCCATAAAGCGGCGCAGGCGATCGGCCGCGCGCAAAGTGCCTTGCTCAACATGCAAGGCATGTTCTCGCGCGCCCTGAACCAGATCGAACGCCAGCGCGTGCACCTGGGCCAGTCGGGTCTCTCGACCACCGACGTCAAGCGCTGGCTGCTGGCCCACGACGATTTGGCCAGCCTGGCCGAAGGCGCGATCGACCGCCCGGTGGTGCCGCTGTTCGGCACGCCGGCCGAGATGATCGACGTCGCCGAGACCGAACTGCTGGCCGAGCGTGCCGTGGTCGTGGGGCAGAAAGGCCTGCCGAGCGGCCAGGATGCGCCGCTGACCATCGACGACAACCCGGCCATGCAGGCCGAACTCGACGACTGGATCAACAAGCTGGCCGACTTCGCAAACCTCGGCAACTTCCCCGAATTCTCGGACGTCGGCCCGAAGAAGGTCGAGCTGCACGAGTCCTTGCTGCCGGCATCGTTCGCCGTGGCGTCCTACCGCGCTTCCTTGCTGCCGCTCTTGGGCGATGCCGCCGAGGCCAGCCTGCAGGGCGCCACCGCCGAACTGGCGCGCCTGCCGATCAAATTCGAAGCGCGCGACGAAATGGTGGCGCTCGACGACCCGGAAGTGGCCGCCATGTCCTTTGCAACCCTCTCACTAGATCTCGAAAGCGGCACGCCGAATGAATGACGATGCACAAATCCTGATTGCCCGCCTGCTCACGCACCAGACCCTGCGCCGCGACGACAAGATGGTCAAGCGCGCGCTGTCGGACGAGCAGTTCCGCGGCGAAGTCGACAAGCGCCTGCTGGAGTCGGGCCTCAAATTGCTCGACAACGTGTATGCCGACCATGTGACGATCGCGCTGCACCGCAACGTCGAGCCGAAGATCTTCGGCGCCAAGGACATCTGGCAGAACAATAACTTCGGCCTGACGCGCGACGGCGTGGCGCTGCTGGTGGTGTTGTGGGCGCAGATCATCCTGCCCAAGCGCGAGCGCCAGGAAACCCACACGGCCTTTGCCGACGACCAGAGCGACATGTTCGACAAGGACGCGCCGATCCCGCGCGCCGAAGACGCCTCGATCGGCATCTCCTACACGGCACTGCTGTCGGACTTCGGCGACAAGCTGGGCAAGAAGACGCGCATGGACATGAACTTGGGCGTGCTGTCGAAACTCGGCTTCATCGAGCGCCGCGGCGACGTGATCCTGGAAGGCCCGCTGCTCGACCTGATGATGGACACCGACCTGCTGAAGGAACGCATCATCAACGGCGCCCTGTCGGACGTGTTCAAGCGCGCGCCGCTGGCCGTGGTGCCGCGCAAGGCCGCCGACGCAGCGAACGACGCCGACCTCGACGCCGAATCCCTAGATACCCCGAACTGAGACACCATGTTCCACATCAAATCACTTGAGCTGGTCCACTGGGATTACTGGCAGCGCATCAAGAACATCCCGCTCGACGCCAAGATCATCACCATCGCCGGCCAGAACGGCTCCGGCAAGACCACGCTGCTCGACGCGCTGCGCACCCTGTTCGGGCTGGACTGCTCGATGGGCCGCACGTATAAGCACTATGCGCGCCACTCGGGCCAGCAAAGCGCCTGGCTGCGCGCCGTGGTCGACAACAAGCCGGTCGGGCGCCAGCTGTCGAACCGTCCCTTCCGCCATTCGGGCTTCTTCGCCGACGACGAAGTGACGCTGTTCTGCCAGGTGCAGAAGAACGGCGGCGACTGGAAGCGCCAGTACCTGATGCGCCCGGGGAACGTGCAGATCGAGGAAGTCACCGAAGCCTCCGACTGGCTGGGTGTCGAGAACTACCGCAAGCGTTTGGCTTCCGCTGGGCTGTCGCCGGCGATGTCGAAGGTGCTGGCCCTGGAGCAGGGCGAGACGGATAAACTGTGCGAATACGCGCCGCGCCAGCTGCTGGACCTGGTGTTCCAGGTCTTCGGCGACAAGGAAGTGCTGGACGCCTACGACGAAGCCAAGCGCCACCAGCGCGACACCGAGACGGAACTCAAGCGCTTCGAGGCCGAGCTGGAAACCTCGCGCATCAACCTCGAAGGCCTGCGCCTGCGCGTGGCCAACTACCACCAGTGGGAAGACCTGAACAAGGAAAAGAGCGCCCTGCGCGAAGAAGTGCTGCCTAGCCTGGAATACCACGAGGCGCGCGAAAAGGCGGCCGCCATGAGCCGCCACCTGCGCGAGCAGCGCAAACCCATGCTGCAGGCCGACAGCCAGCTGGCCGAGAAGCGCCAGGCGCTGGCGGCCCAGCAGCGCGCGCTGACCGACTCGCAGGCCCAGGAAACCCAGCTCGAGCAGGAAGGCACGGCCCTGGCGTCGCGCCTGACTGCGATCAACCAGAAGCTCAAGCCCCTCGAAAACCTGCTGGAGCAGAAGGAACGCCTGCAGAAGCTGTCGGCGGAAGCGGGCGCCGACATGGCGGAAGTGGCCTCCCAGCTGGAAGAAAAGGAAGCCGAGCTGGCGCGCCAGCGCGCCGCGCGCGAAGCGGTATCGAGCAAGATCGCGGTCGAGATGCAGACCATCTCGGCCCTGCAGGGCAAGAGCGCGATGCCGGAGCCGGAAGCCCAGCGCCAGATGCGCCGCGCCCTGCGCGACGAGGGTATTCCGCACGCCATGCTGTCGGACATCGTCGAAGTGACGGATCCGAAGTGGCAGGGCGCGGTGGAAGGTGTGCTCGGCGGTTATGCGTCGGTGGTGCTGCTCGAACGCGCCAAGGATGCGCCGGCGGCCTACCGCCTGGCTGAAAAAGAACGCTATCGCCACTTCATCGTGCCGGACTGCGTCGAGGCGCCGAAGATGAAGGACGACAGCCTGCTGTCGGTGGTGAACTTCTCGGCTGCCGCGCCGTCGTGGCTGATCGACCAGCTGGCGCGCATCGACCGCGTGGATTCGGTTGATGCCGGCTTCAAATCCGGCTCGGATGAGTGGATCACGCCGGACGCCTACCACCGCGAACGCCGCGGCGGCCGCTCGCTGTACGTCGAGCCGTCGCGCTACCGTTTCGGCGCGGCCGGAAAGACCCAGCGCCTGGAAGCGATCCAGAAGTCGCTCCCGGCGCTGGAAGCGAAGGAAGATGCGCTGACGCTCACGATCAGCAAACTCGCCGCCGAAGTGGGCGGCCTGAAGGCGCGCATCGCCGGTGTCGACGCGGCCAAGGAACTGGCGGCACGCCAGGCCGAGTTCGAGGAAGCCACGCGTTCGATCGCGCCGCTGAAGGCCGAGCGCCTGGAGGTCGGCGCACGCCTGGGCGAGCTGCAGACCCTGACCAAGAACGCGACCGTGGCGCGCACCCGCGCCGACACCGTGTGGCAGAACGCGCGCATGGCCTTGTCGGAAGCGGAAGCGGGCCTGCGCCTGAACCACCGCCGCCAGATCGAGCAGCGCGCCGAGCATGCCAAGGCCTTGCTGGGCATGCGCCGCGAATGGCGCACGGTTCCGGCCAACTGGAAGAATCCGGCGCGCCGTGCTGCCCTCGTGGCCCAGCACCAGAATGCGCACCAGGTGAATTTGCGCTTGTCTTCGCTGGAGCACGCACTGGCGCGCGACGACTGGGAACTGGATGCGACCGTCATCGACCAGTATGCGCGTTTGAACGAGCAGCTTGCCGGCCGCCAGAGCGAAACCGAGGAACGCCGCTACCAGAATAACCGCGCCATCGAAGCCACCGGCAACGCACGCGGCGCCTACATCGAGCGCCTGCGCTACACCATCAAGACCTACTCGAAGAACATCAAGGAGCTGGGCGAACTGGCGGGCATCGACGTCCAGGCCGACCCGGTGCGCCTGGAGAATGACGACGTGCAGCTGGCGCAGGCCGGCCTGCACGTGCGCTTCAAGTTCGACGGCAAGGACCAGATCGGCATGAACGACGGCGAGGCTTCGGGCGGTCAGCAGGTGATGAAGTCGCTGGTGCTCTTGATTGGCCTGCTGAAGTCGGAAGAGGGCTCGGGCGGGTTTGTCTTCATCGACGAACCGTTTGCGCACCTGGATATCCGCAACATCCAGCTGGTGGGCGAGTTCCTGAAGAACACCGATGCGCAGTATTTGATGACCACGCCGCTGACGCACAATACCGACGTGTATGACCCTTCGGAACTGACGCTCATCACGAGCAAGAAGAAGAAGGACACGCAGTGGGCGCAGCCGATTTTCGTGCTGCAGAGGCGGAAGGAAGAGGCGAAAGCCGCTTGAGTGAAGGGGCCCGGTGGGCCCCTTTTTCATGGTGCAAACCAGGTGGGGTTATCGGTGTGCTTCCGAGACGTTGGCGGTTTGCGTGCATATCGACTGGAATGCGGCCGCGTGTATGCGCGCTTCCGCGTGGGCACGGGGTGCCCACCTTACGGTCGCCGTTCCGGATGATAACGGCGGATCGGCCGGTTTTGTAGGGTGGGCACTTGTGCCCACGCGGTGATGAAGACGCGACCACGGAACCCACGACAACATCTACGCACATCAACAATCACGCGGCCGCACCAAAAAGCACCGCCGCGCCGCCAATCCATCACGCCAAATCAATCGCCTTGCGCAACTTGCGCCGCCACACCAGCAACCCCACCGAATACGCCAGGAAGTACCCCCCGGTCAGCCCCACGCACAACATGCTCAGCGGACTCTCGGTAAACCGCGTCGCCGTCGCCCCCGTCCCCTGCAGCGTGTACAGTTCGAACACCACATACAAAATACGCGCCACCAGCACCATGGCCATCACGATCCCGAGCCGCATCGGCGGCGTGAACCAGTAGCCCTCCTGCGTATCTTCATAACGCGTGCGGCGCAACGCGAACACGCCCCAGAACACGCCCAGCGCCGTACCCGCCGCCAGCGCCGCCAGTTCCATCGGCCGTGCCATGACCTGCGCCAGCGGCACCAGGATCAGCGCGCCAAACACGAGAATGCCCGTGTAATGGCGCGACATGATCGAGCGCTGGCGCGCCATCTGCGTTTTCAGGCGCGAATAAATGCGCCACACGAGAATGGGTGTCAGGGCGAGCAGGGCAAGGGTGGTGATGTTCATCGTGGAAGAGTTGGCTGCCGGTTGAGTCGAAGCGGGCATTGTAAACGAGGCAAACGGGGCGCGCCGCCAGCGGGACGGCGGCCGCAAACGGCGCATGCTAAGGTAATGGCATCATTATCCAGGAGAGCCCGACCATGATTCCAGCCCTGCCAGTGCCGCTGCGCCTGCACCGTGCCCCGGACCCAGTACCCGTCGAAGAGCCGCTGCAAGAACCCTTCGACGCACCGCATCCGCACCACACGCCGGTCCACACGCCCCAGAACGAGGACCCGGTCCCCGATCCGAAGCCGAGCCTGCATTAAAACCCGGAGCGTCTGACAGGCTTCAACAAGATCTGTCAGGCGCTCAATCGAAGGCCCACGCATACAGCACGTCGAGCGCCGTATTCGTCCCCGTCTGGAACTGCAGCGTCCAGCGCGGATTCAGTTTATAACGCAGGCGCACCAGGCTCGACGCCGTGGTCGCGCCCTGCTCGAAGCTCAGGTAGGCGCGCGAGGAAATCCGCTTGCCGACCGTGACCACCGTGTTCGCCAGGCCCTCGGCGTCGCCGTTGCGGCCCTGGCCCACGCCGAGTTCGTCCACGCCCAGCGAATTGGCCAGCTTCGAGGTGATGCCGCCAGTGCCGCCCTTGCCGCCCAACAGGGCGCCGGCCGCCGCGCTCAGCACGTCCTTCTCGTTGCCGCTCGTGCCTTCCATGCCGTGGCCCAGCACCAGCCACGACAATTTTTCGGAATCCGGCACCGATGGCGTCGACACCAGCTTCGCCACCGGCGCCTGCGCCGTGCCGGTCACCTGCACGCCCGCTTCCACATTCGTTTCGCTCAGCTGCGTGCCTTCCGGCTGCTTGCGCACGGCCAGCACGTCGAGCGATGGGTTGTCGTAGCGGCCATTGAAGGTAATCACGCCGCGGTCGATGGTCAGCTTCTGGCCATAGGCCGCATACTGGCCGCTGGCCACGCGGATGGTGCCGTTCACGCGCGGGTCGCCATTGCCCACCATGCGCACGCGCGCGCTGCCGGCCAGGTAGGCGTCGATGCCCAGGCCGCGCAGGTGGAAGTCGTCGCCCAGGTCCGCAGCCAGGTTGATGCTCAAAGGCATCTCCGCTTCCTTCTTCTGCGGCGCTGCCGGTGCGCCGCGGCCGAGCACGATCACGTCTTCGGAAATCGTCGGGCGGCCCTGCGGCGCGAATTCGATCAGGGCGCGGTCGGCCTTGAAGCGGCCATCCAGCGCAAAGCGCTGGGCGTCGCGCACCAGGTTGGCTTCGCCGGAGACGATCACCGTGCGGTCCGGACGCGACAGGGCTTCCAGCTTGTTCGCCACCAGGCGCAGCTGCATTGCGCCATCCGTACCGAAGCGCACCGAGCCGTCGGCGGTGGCATTGCCCTGCACGCCTTCCAGATACAGGCGCTGCAGCACCAGGCGGTCGCCTTCCAATTGCGCCCGCAGTTGCCCGTTCCGCAGGCGCACGCCCTGTTCCGGCCAGCGCACGGCAAGGGCGTCGCCGTTCACGGTGCCGTTCAGCGAGGGCGTGCCGATGGTGCCGCCGGCCGTCAGGTTGGCCTTCAGGCTGCCGTCGAGTTCCAGGTCGCGCTGGCCGGCAAGCGGGGCCAGCCAGGCGATCGAGGCCATGTCGGCCGTGGCCGTCATGCGCAGCGGGCTGTCGGCGTCGACACGCCCGCCCAGCATCTGCACGGTGCCGTCGACGCGGGCACTGCCGGTACGGGTGCCGTCGAGCGCCACCTGCGTGCGCAGCGAGCTGCCGGCGACGTCCGCGCGCAGGTCGAGCGTGCGCAGGCCCAGGGCCACCGGCACGTCGGCGCCGACAATCGCGTCGCCGCCTTCGCGGAACACGTGCACGCCGCCGGCCAGGGCAGGCGCGGCGCCGCCATTCGCAACACGCATATCGAGCGACCAGTCGGCGCCGAGGGTCAGATTGCCCTGCACGTTTTCGCGCAGCGCCGGCGAGAACTGGGCGATGTAGTTCAGCGGCACGCCGGCCGCCGCGCCGCGGCTGTTCCAGCGCGGACCCTGCTTGGTGAGCGAGGCGATGTTGACGGTACCGGTCGGGAGCCTGATCACGGCGCCGTTAAAGGCGAGCGATTCGGGCGAAGCCAGGCCGGCCACGCCGGCGCCCGGTGCCACGCCGATCTTCAAAGGCACCGGCTGGGCCAGGGTCATCGCATAGCGGCCCTTGTTCTGCAGGGTGGCCAGGGTGCCGTTCCAGGCATTCCCGCTCCAGCCGCCACGCACTTCAACTAAAGCGTCGAAGTCGTCGCTGCGGCCGGCCGCGCGCAGGGTGTGCGACGCGCGGGTGCCGCCCGTTTGCAGACTGGCGGCGGCGATGCGCGTGTCGCCGTTGGCGTAGTCGAGCACCTGGATGTCGCTCACCAGCGGGTCGGCGCCGCCGCGGCCGGAGCCGAGATTGGCGCTGGCGCGCAGCGAGCGCACCGTGTGGGTGCCGGCGAACTTCAGGTTCTGGCCTTCCAGCGCGGCAGTGAGCGAAGGCGTTTCCATGGTCCCGGTCAGGGTGCCGTTGCCGCGCAGGGCGCCGCCGAAGTCGGGGCCGAGGGCGGCGAGCTGGCCGGCGTCGATGCGCCAGTCGAGCTGGTCGCGCCCGGCGCCGAAGCTGCCTTTGGCCGCGATCACGTTCGGGCCGATGTGCAGATCGACGTCGGTGTTCGAGATGTGGCGGCGGTCGGCGTTCAGGCGCGCATGGCCCCAGAACGGCGACTTCGAGAGCGTGGAATCTTCCACCTTCAAATCGAGCGCGCCGCGCCAGTCGGCGCCGGAACGGCCGCTGGCGGCAAAGCTGCCGTTGATGCTGCCCGGGAGCGGGCTGCCAAAGGCGGCCGGGTTGAAGCGGCTCATGCTGCCGTTCGCCTTGACCTCGACGAAGCGCGCATCCTCGCTGCCGGCGAGCCAGGCTTCGCCGCTCACGCGCAGCTTGCCGTCGTTCGCCTTGCGCTGGGCCGCGACCCATCCGAGGCCATTCGCATCGACCTCGAAGGTGGTGCGCGGCGCCTGCATGGTGCCGGTGACGACGCCGCTGGCGTTCACCGCGCCATACAAATCGGCGCGCAGGGCGGCGAGCTGGCGGCCATCGAGGCGCCAGTTGAGTTTTTCGCCGGGGGCGCCAAAGGCGCCGTTCAGATCGACCTTGTTCTGGCCGAGGGCGATCGTCGCATCCACGCCGCTCACGTGTTTCGCATCGGCGGCGAGTTTGCCGCGCCCGGACAGCGGCTGGTCGAACAGGCGGCTCGGGCGCAGGGCGAAGTCGGTGTTCACTTTCCACTCGGGCGCCAGCACGCCGGCAGCGGTGATGTCGGCATTCAGGTCGGCTTGCGGATAGTCGCCCAGCGCGGCCGGGTTGAAGCGGCTGGCGTTGGCTTTCACGTTGAATGCCTTGTCGTCGGCCAGCTTGGCGTTGCCGGTGACGGTGATCACGCCCTTGCCGGCCAGCAGGCGCGCTTCTTCGATGTCGACGACGTTGTTTTCCAGCTTGGCACGCGCGGCCAGGCGTA
The DNA here is from genome assembly GCF_057801335.1 of Massilia sp. BAP21. NCBI lineage: Bacteria > Pseudomonadati > Pseudomonadota > Betaproteobacteria > Burkholderiales > Oxalobacteraceae > Massilia > Massilia sp. BAP21. The sequence goes on along the minus strand of NZ_CM173596.1, from coordinate 1,259,173 downwards.
GGCCGGCGTCGACCAGGTTCAGGTTCAGCGACTGCACGTTGCCGGCGTTGGCCACGGCGATGTCGCCGGCGATTTTGGTCGGCTTCATGCTGCCGTGGATCTGCTTCAAATCCAGGCGGTCGGTGTGCAGGGCGAAGTTGGCGGTGCCGAGGCCCTCTTCATCTTCGCCGCGCTGCACGCTGCCGCTGCCGGTAAAGCTGCCGGCGCCGCCCAGGTCGACCAGCACGTCGCTGATCTTCATCGCATCCAGGTTGCCGCCCAGTGCGCCGCGCATCGCGCGCAGCGGCAGGCGTTGCTGGTCGATGGTGCCGGTCGCGCCATCATTGACCAGGTTGACGCTGCCGGAGATGTTGCGCTTGTCGTCCAGGCTGGCCTTCACCACCAGGTTCAGGTCGGCGGTCGGCAGTTCGGGATTGAAGAAACCGGGGTCGATGTTCTTCGCGTTCAAATCCATGCTGCGCAGCGGGATCTCGGCGAAGGGCGACAGGGCGATGCGCGCCTGGCCGCCGGCGCGCCCGGCCGAACCGGATGCGTCGAGCTGGGTCAGGTTCAGGTCGCCGCCGGCGTGCAGTTTCAGCTGCGCCGGGGTGGCGCCGCCGGTTGGCGTGCCGCTCAGGCTGGCGTTGGCATCGAGCTTGAACGGACGCTGGGCGCCGATGCTGCCGTTCGCTGCCAACTGGCCCCATGGCGTCGTGGCGACGGCGTCGCTGAGCTGCCATGTCACTTTATCGCCATGCAGGCGCAGGCGGATGTTCGAGATTTCGGTATTCCCGCCCTTGCTCACGAACGTGGCTTTCGCCAGGCGCGCATCGTCGAGCGCGATCTTGAATGGCGCTTCGAGCGTGGCCGGCATGGTGGTCGGCTCTTCCGACTCGCGCAGGGTTTCCATGCGCAAATCGGCGGCGTGGAGTTTACTGATCTCGATGCCGCGCGATAGCAGCTGGCGCGGCGACCAATCGATGTCGATGTTCGTGGCGATCACCAGCTGCTCGTCGGTGCGCCAGACCAGGCGGTCGATGTGCATGGCGCCGTAGATCGAGCCGCGGATGCCGGTCATGGTCAGCTTGCCGTCGGTGGCGCGGGCGGCGCGTTCGGCGATCATCTGCAGCGTGGTCTCGCGGCCCAGGTACCAGGCGGCGCTGCCGACCAGCACGCCGGTGACCACCAGGCCGATGGCGACGCGGCGCGGCCAGCGGCGCTGCTTGGGCACGGGCGCCTGCGGCGGTTGCGCTTGCGCGGAAGGGGTGGAGTTGTTGTCGACGCTGTCCATCAGAAGGTAAATCCAAGTGAGAAGTGCAGGCGCGCCTTTTTGACGGCGTGGCCATAGGCGACGTCGACGTTGATCGGGCCGACCGGGCTGCGCCAGCGCGCGCCCACGCCGTAGCCCGACTTCGGATGCAGGTCGCTGAACTTGTCGCCGGCATTGCCGGCATCGTAGAACACGGCCACGCCCCAGGGTGGACGGAACCAGTACTGGTACTCGGCGCCGGCGGTGAGCAGGTAGCGCCCGCCGACGATGGCGTTGCCTTCCTGCACGCCCAGCTGCTGGTAGCCATAGCCGCGCACCGACTGGTCGCCGCCGGCACGGAACAGGAAGCTGCTCGGCACGCCGTCCTTGTCCTTCGAGAAGACGGCGCCGGCTTCGCCGCGCAGGATCAGGGTGCCGGTTTCGCCGACCGGGCGGTAATACACGCCGCGCGTGTAGCCGCGGATGAATTTTTCATCGGTCAGCAGCGGCAGCGGCGCCACGCCGACCTGCCAGTTCAGCGCATAGCCGCGCGTCGGCTGCAGCAAATTGTCGAGCTTGCGGCGCGTGACGTTGTAGGTGAGCGGAATGCTGCGCGAATAGGTGGTGTCGAGGCCGGCGACTTCGCGTTTCTCGGCCAGCACCTCCAGGGTCAGGCTGCGTTCGAGTTCCGGCGTGCCCCAGGCGCGGCGGGCGGCCACGCTGGCGGTGGTGGTGATTTCGCCGCGCACGTCCTCGCGCTCGACGCCGCCGCCGACGCTGTCGTTGTAGCCGTCGGGCGTGGTCGGCCAGTAGAAATCGGCGCGCGCGCTCTGGCGCTTCTGTTCGTAGATGACGTCGCTCTTCATGCGCTTGCCGAACACGTTCAGGTCGTCGTAGCCGACCTGGGCGCGGGCGCCGGTGTCGGTCGAGAAACCGAGGCCGACTTCGACGTTCTTCTGCTTGTTTTCGGTGACGCGCACCAGCACCGGCAGCACCGTCGGGCCGGGAGCAGGGGGCTTGACGCCGGTGGCGGCCTGGCCGGGGACGGCGGGGGCGTTCGGGTCGGCAGCCTGGGCGGTAGCCGACGACGCCGGCGCAGCGGCGTCGTCGCCGTCTTCCTTCATTTCCTGGATCTCGGCATTGAGCACGGCGCGCATGTCGGCGCTCACTTCCACGGTCGAGAAGTAGCCGGTTTCCTGCAGGCGCGATTGCAGCGCCTGGAGCGCCGTTTCGCTGTATTCGTCGCCCGGCCTGATCTTGTTCAGGTTGGTGATGATCGTGGACGGATAGCGCTTCAGGCCGCGGATGCGCAGCTCGCCGAAGCGCATTTCCGGGCCGCTGTCCATCACCACGCGCAGCGAGGCCTTGCGGGTTTCGGGGTCGACGGTGGCGCTGGTTTCCACCAGCTGGGCGCGCGGGAAGCGCGACTGCACGACTTCGCGCAGCAGGTCGCGCTTGGCGCCTTCCCAGTCGGCCTGGCGAAAGCGCGCGCCGACCGGCAGCGACCAGCGGTTGCGCAGGGCCGCGGCGTCGTAGGGCGCGCCGCCTTGTTCGAAGGGCACGAAGCCTTGCAGCACCAGGTCGATGTCGCTCACCAGGGTCGGCTCGCCGGGTTCGACGATGACGCGCGCCACCGGGGTGCCGCCGCTCGTATCCAGACCGGCGGACACTTGCGGCGAGTAATAGCCTTCGGTGGCGATCAGGGCCTTGGCCTGCTCGGGCGTGTCGCGCACCAGGCGCTGGAGTTGTTCGAGGTCCACGCGTGCGTTGCCGCGCCAGCGCAGCAGGTCGAGGTTGTCCTCGAGCAAGTCGTCGAGCTGGCGGGGTGCGTCGATGCGCACGTTGTAATTGATGCCCTGGGTCTGGGCGGTGGCGGCCTGGGCGCCCAGCACGGCGTACACGGACAGCACGATTTGTGCCAAAATCCGCAATCGCCGTGGCGCCGCTTCGGTCCGCTGGGATGGTGCGAGGACCATGTCTCTCCATTCAGTGTCAATGCTGAGGTCATCTTAACGGAATTGCAAAAACGCTGGCGAACGATTAACTAGCCAAGAATCCACACATGCTGCCTTCCGATACCGCCCTCGTCCTCTTCAGTGGCGGGCAAGATTCCACCACCTGCCTGGCCTGGGCCCTGCAACGTTACCAACGCGTCGAGACCATCGGCTTCGATTATGGCCAGCGCCATGCCATCGAGCTCGAGGTCCGCCCAAGCGTGCTGCAAAAGATGCGTGCACTCTCGCCCGAATGGGATGCGCGCCTGGGCGAAGACCACATGATCGACCTTGGGCTGATCGGCAAGATTTCCGATACGGCGCTGACGAGCAATGTGGCGATCGAGATGCAGGCGAACGGCTTGCCGAATACCTTCGTTCCCGGCCGGAATTTGATGTTCATGATGGTGGCAGCCACCGTCGCTTACCGCCGCGGCCTGAACGTGCTGGTGGGCGGCATGTGCGAGACCGATTTCTCGGGCTATCCGGATTGCCGTGACGACACGATGAAGGCGCTGCAAGTGGCGCTGAACCTGGGCATGGCCACGCGCACCAAGGTCGAGACGCCGCTGATGTGGATCGACAAGAAGCAGACCTGGGAACTGGCCGAGCAGGCCGGTGGGCAGGCGCTGGTGGACCTGGTGCGCTTCGAGACCCACACCTGCTACTTGGGCGAGCGCGGCGCGCGCCACGACTGGGGCTATGGTTGCGGCACCTGCCCGGCCTGCGCACTGCGGGCGCGGGGATACGAACAGTACGCGGCCGAGAAGGCGTCGCGCGGATAAATCAAAACGGCGCCATCACGGCGCCGTTTTTGTTACGGATGATGGGTTCACACGGCCTGCGCGTGCACCACACGGTTCTTGCGCGACCGGCTCACCAGATACCACACCAGCACCAGCGCCAGCAGCGGCAGCATGAAGGGCACGATGGCCGCTGCCACCGCCACGCCTGCCACACCGAGCGCCGCCAGCAGCACCACGCCGACGCCGGCAAACACCACCGCCAGCACCACGCCCACCACGACCGCCACCACCACGCCGAGGATCGCCCCACCGGCTCCGAACAGCAGCGCCAGCGCGGCGCCGAGCGGGCCGTCGACCGTATCGCCGTCGATATGGAAGGTGGCATCGCCAAAGCTGAACAGCAAATCCCAGAGCAGCAGCGCGCACAGGATCAGGACGATATAGGGGACGATCTTTTTCATGGTGTTCTCCTCGTTTGTCAGGTGGTATGGCGCCACTCTAGGCCGCTGCCCGGGGCGCCGCGAGCGGCCTGCGACAAACGGCAGGTTTAACGGGCCGGAGTGCGGCAAAGGACGATAAACGCGAACGATCGCTTCAGCCTTACCTCAGTCTTTTGACCTTGCATTGCGCGGCTCGCCACCTATACTGACAGCCTGCTTTTGTTGTAGGAGGGCCTCATGCATCCTCTCAGCACCATGATGAACTCGCCGTACCGCCAGGCCTGGGCGGGGGGAGGGCCGAAGGGACCGCCATCGGCGCCGCCTACCATCCCGCCCATCATCATCAACCCGTTCAATCGCGAAGCGCCGCGCCAGCCGAACATCGACCCGCTGCGCACGCCCTTGCCGCCGCCGGTCCGTCCGCCGCGCCTGCCCGGCATGCGCCTCCGTGCAAAAGATGCGCCCGGCAAGCGCGATCGGCCGCACCCCCTCGCCTGATTTCCTCTATGATCTTGCTTTGGGCGCGAGCCCGGCAAGATGGAAGCAGCGAGCAATGAATGACGATGTAAACGACCTGGAAACGGGTGACGACGACGCGCCGGTACAAGAGCCGCGCCTGTGGCAAGGCAATGGCTGGACCGCGAAGGTGATCAAGAACGAAGACGACGAAGGCTGGGCGGTCGCCATGTACAAGGATGGCGAGCGCGAGCCGGCGCTGGTCGGCCCCTGGACCATGGGCCGCGACAAGAAGAACCCGAAGCCGCTCGACGTCAACGCCTTCAACACGCTGATCAAGACGGCCTCGGAAGTCATCCGTCGCCACGAGCAGCATTTGCACGCGATGCTGCACAAGAGCACCGTGGTCTCGACCGAGGGAGGCGAGCTGAAGGTAACGCTCGACATCGTCCCCGACGATGACGACCCCTACGCGATGCTGGCCGCCACCGACGAGATGGGCGAGGAAGTGGCCAAGGTGCGCGTGGCGCCGACCTTCAAGCTGACCCCGGCGTCGGCCCTGGCCTGGATCGAGAACGATTTCCGCGCCCCGCGCTGAGCCGGTCGGCAGCGCAGGAGAATACGGAGCCAGCCTGAACGATCCGGGTGGCATCTTGTGGAGGAGCCGGATGATTCTATTTCTGGACTTCGATGGCGTGCTCCACCCTTATCCCCTTGGGCACGCCGGCAAGCCTTTTTCAGCCGTGCCGCTGCTCTGGCAGATCCTCGATGCGGTTCCCGAGCTGTCCGTCGTTATCTCGTCCACGTGGCGCGAAGAATACGCGCTTGCCGAATTGGCTGGATGGCTGACGGCAGGCGGGGGTGAGCGTTTCGCGGCGCGTTTCATCGGCGTGACGCCGATCATGGACAGCCCTGACGACTACGTGCCAGGCATCCGCCAGCGGGAAATCGAAGCATGGCTGGCGGCACACCATGCCGCGGACCAACCATATGTGATCGTGGACGACATGGAAGCCTACTTCGACGTATCTTGCAAACATCTTTATCTGGTCGATGCAACCACCGGACTGACGCCGGCCGATGCAGACAGGATCGTTGCGCGTTGCGCCGCCCTGAAGCGCAACGCCAGCTGACACGCCATCGCCCGGCAGCGGTATGGATGGGCAGCCGGCGTGCCGCATGCTACCCGGCGCTATCGTCGGCGAGATACTGTTCGAGTTGTTTTTCGAACTTCCTGCGATCGCTCGCATTGACATACAGAACCCAGCCGAGGCCAAGGACCGTAAGGACCGATAGCAGGGCGGCGGCAATCATGGCGCTCTGGCCGACTCAACCCACCAGCACTTCGCTGATCTGGATCACCGGCTTCTGGTTGGTGTAGTTCGGAATGTCGGCCATGATTTGCTTCGTATGCGGACCGAACCCGGCCTGGAAAGCCTCGACCGACTCGCAGAACAAATGCCCCATGGCGATGTAGGGCGCGTTCGCATCCGAAGCGCTTGATGCAAGCGCCCGGTCGACGGAATAGGACTTGCAGTGCTCGCCCATCAGCTCCTTGACCATCGGCATGTGCTTGTCCCGGTAATACGCTTCGTCGAAATGGGCGTCGGGGCCGTTCGGGTACATTACGCTCACCTTGATCATGCTCGGTCTCCTTGTTGGTTAGGCTGAGGTGAACCCATCCTGCTCCCTTGCTCGGCACTTTGCAAGTTCGGCACGCGCGTTGTCTTTCCGTCGCATCGCGCAATCCCGTCATCAAAGAGTTTCATTCCATGCCATTCTGCTGATAATATTTCCTCAGTGCATTACTCAGTGCGTGAACAGTTCAAGGGAAGGCGAATACCATGGAACGTCTCGACCGGCTGGAAGCGGTCCAGTCGATGCTGCTTGAAATCGGGCAGACCTCGACCAGTTGCAGCGACATCACCGAATTCATCCGCGCCGTGCACCGCGCGCTGGGCCGCATCATGTACGCGGCCAATTTCTATGTAGCCCTGTCCGATCGTGACGAAGGCACGGTGCGCTTCGTCTACTTCGTCGACGAATCCGACGAAGGGCCGGAGCTGAACCAGCCGGTGCGCCTGGCGTCGCCCGACGAGTCGCCCACCGCCTGGGTCATCCTGAACGGCCGCAACCTGGTGGTCACGGCCGACGATTTCCACGCTCGCGAACGCGAAGGATCGAGCTTTGGCGCCGGCAGCGCGGCCGAGCACTGGATCGGCTGCCCGCTGCTCGACCAGCAGCACCTGCCCCTGGGCGCCATCGTGATCCAGAGCTATAGCCCCGAGCACACCTACAGCGACGAAGACCAGGCCCTGTTCTCGGTGATCGCCAACCACGTCTCGGTGGCGCTGCAGAGCCTGCAAAGCATGGACCGCCTCGAACGCGCCGTGCAGGAACGTACCGCGCGCCTGGCGCACGAGGTGGCCGAGCGGCGCCGCGCCGAGCAGGTACAGCACGCGCTGTACCAGATCGCCAATCTGTCGGCCAGTGCCCTCCAGACCGACGCACTCACAGCCAGCCTGCACCGCATCATCGGCGAACTGATGGTGGCGGAGAATTTCCTGATCGGCCTGTATCACCCGGAAACCCAGGACTTCAGCATCCCCTATTTCGTCGACCAGAAAGACAGCGAGGCGCCGGTCACGCGCTTCCCCTACGGCAAGGCGATGTGTTCCTATTTGCTGCACTCGAAGCAGGCGCAATTGCACGATGCCGGCAGCTTTGCGCGCCTGGTGGCCAGCGGGCAGGTGAAGGAGCCGCTGGGCAATGTCGACATCGCCAGCTGGATGGGTGCGCCGATGCTGGTGCACGACAAGCCGCAGGGCGTGCTGATCGTGCAGAGCTACGACCCGGCCGTGGTCTACACCAAGGCCGACCTCGATTTGCTCGCCTTCATGGCGAGCCATGTTGCGGTGGCGATTGCGCGCATGCAGGCCGACCGCAAGCTGCGCGCCACCAAGGAATTACTGGAAGAGCAGAACGCGGCCCTGAACACGGCGCTGACGCAATTGCAGCAGGCACAGGGGGAACTGGTGCGCCAGGAAAAGCTGGCCTCGCTGGGCGGCCTGGTGGCGGGTGTGGCCCACGAGATCAACACGCCGCTGGGCATTTGCGTGACGGCCACCAGCCACCTGGTGGAAGAGCTGCGCCTGACGCGCGAAGAGCTGGCCAATGGCGATATGACCGAGGATAGCCTGGGTAATTTCTTCGACATCGTCGACCAGTCGCTGCGCATCATGACCACGAATACCCAGCGCGCGGCGGCCCTGGTGCGTTCCTTCAAGCAGGTGGCGGTGGACCAGTCTTCGGGCGACATCCGCAGTTTTAATTTGCGCAATTACCTGAACGAAGTGCTGCTCTCGCTGCAACCCAAGCTCAAGGGCCGGCCGGTGCAGGTGGAGGTCGATTGCGCGCACGACCTGGTACTGGACAGCTATCCGGGCGCCGTGTCGCAGATCGTCACCAACATGGTGGTGAACTCGCTCGTGCATGGCTTCGAGCGCGAGCAGGCCGGCAAGATCGCGATCCGTGCGGCGCTCGACGGCGACACGGTCACGCTCACCTATGCCGACGATGGCGCCGGCATGGACCGGGAGTCGCTCGACAAACTGTTCGATCCCTTCTTCACGACCAAGCGCGGCAGCGGCGGCAGCGGACTGGGGGCGCACATCCTGTTCAATCTGGTAACCGGAGCGCTGGGCGGCACCGTGCACGTGGAGAGTGCGCCGGGGCAGGGGCTGCGTTACGAATTGCGTTTTCCGCGCAGCATGCGGGCGGAGAAGCTGGCGGCGTGAACCTATTCCGCAAAAAAACAGCTTACACTGACTCCTGTGGCTGACCTGGCGGGTTCGCGATCGACCCACTGGGCGGCTGGGTACATTTAAGCGATAACGGATAACATTTTCTAAGGCGAACCAATGCCGCGCGCTCTGCTCTACACCCTCCTTGGCTGTGCACTCCTGCCGCTGAATGCCCTTGCTGTCTGGGAGTATTCGGCATCGGCCCAATTGGCATTGTTCGATTCAGTCGAACATCGTTGCCGCTCCTTCGATCCCGCTCTCTTCCAAAGAGAATACGAGAAAATGCTCGCGGCTTTCACTATCGAGGAACGGTTCGGGATAACAGCGATCCGGCAGTCGGCCGAGTACCGCGAAGTGCTGGCCGAGGTGAATAAGGAACTCGAGGAGAGGATTGCCGCGGCCGGCAAGGACGGCGAAGCCATCGTCTGTAAAGAAATGATGGAGAAGGTCAGGTAAAAAAGCGGACATAGCCGGCAAGGACGATCGGGCGCATGCCACGCTAACACCGGAATCGGCGCCGTTGTCGTTGAACCAACGCGCGTGTCGGTCAGCCCCTGGCCAGTCCCTGGCTAATCCTGCGAGTGCGCACGTGCGATCGACAATTCCGGAAACCCGGTGGCGTCGTCCAGCATGCGGCGGAAGCGGTGCTGAGGCAGCAGGGCGACCAGGATCTCGGCGGTCGTGCGTACCGTGCAGCCGGCGCAGGCATGGCCGCCGGTGACGCGTCCGTCGGCATCGGCTACCGACATGTGCAGGTGGGCGCCGTCGGGCGAGAGGGAGCCGGCCAGTGTCAGGATTTCGAGGTCGCCACGCAGTTCCGTCGGAGCGGGCCGCCCGGCCAGGCGCAATTGCGCCACGCTCAGGCTACCGATGCCCTGCAACACATAAGCGGCGCCGGCCCTGTGCTGGCGCAGCAGGGTTTCCAGCGCAGGGCGCAGATCGGCGCCGGGCGGAAGGCGGACGGGAAGCAGTTCCATGGAGTCGCTCGCAGATGCGTGATCGGATGCCGTTCCAGGCTTTGAATGGCTGGTCATGCTAGTACCGGCTGCATGCAAGCGTCAAGCGAACTGCCGGCCGCTTCTCAGCAGCGCAGGTCGGTGAAGCGCTGGCGCAGGGTAAATAGGTCGCGCTGGATAGTAGGTCTTGCGGTCTTGTCGGCCGCCTTTTCCATGGCTTCGAGCTGGAGCAGGGCGGGATCGAGCTGGCGGCATTCCTGTTTCGCAGCCGTGCTCAGCTTGAAACGCCGGCGGTACACCTCGTATTCCTCCCGCGTCATGCCGGTGACAGGCTGGAAAGCATCCGCCCACATTTCACGGATACGCTCGTCCTGTACATCTTTTCCGATGCGCTCCGTACCGCTGAGCTTGTTGACGCCGCGCGTCGGCGTTACGGTCAGCCGTTCGGCCCCGAGGCAGGGCTTGTCCGAGTACGACGTCACTTTGTTGGCCGTGCACTTGTACATGGTGCGCGATGGCGCCGGCAGCGACTGGGCCACAGCCATGCCAGCGCAGCCGGCAAGGACCAGGCCAATGAGTGCGCGCTTCAATCCGGCCATCGCCGATTGATCTCCACCGCCTTGTCCATGTTCTTGATGAGCAGGTCGACGTAGTAGGGATCGAGATGCTTGCCAGCCACTTCGCGCAGGTAATCCCTTACCTGCTCGACCGGCCAGGCTTCCTTGTAGCAGCGCTCGTGACTCAGGGCATCGAACACATCGGCCACGGCGACGATGCGCGCGTACGGGTGGATATCCTCGCCCTTCAGGCCTTGCGGGTAACCGCTGCCGTCGAACTTCTCATGGTGCTGGTGGGCGATCACGGCGGCGGCCTTCAGGATCGGGCGGGTCGAGCCGTCCAGGATCTGCAAGCCCACCGTCGGGTGCTGCTTCATGATTTCCCACTCGTCCGGCGTCAGGCGGCCGGGTTTCAGCAGTACCGCGTCGGGCGTGGCGATCTTGCCGACGTCGTGCATCGGCGCGGCGTGCATCAGGGTCGCCACTTCCTCCTCAGGCATGCCCGAGGCCTGGGCCAGCAGGTGGCACACCTGCGACATGCGGCGCACATGGTTGCCGGCTTCGTTCGAGCGTGATTCCACCACGTCGCCGAGGCGCAGGATCAGTTCGGCCTGGGTATCGGTGATTTCCTGGTTCAGCAAGATGTTATCGAAGGCAATCGCCACACCCGAGCAGAAGACCTCCAGCAGCTGGGCGTCGATGTCGGAAATCTCTTCCACGCCATGCAGCACCAGCAGGGAGGCCTTGCCGCTGTTGTTCGGGAAATAGCCGACATAGGTGTCGCCATGCAGCTTGGAGATGCGGTTGCGGCGCGCGTCGTCGAGCTGGGCCAGCAGTTCGGGGCCGATGACGTTGCTGGCCCCGTCGGCGCTGCCGTCGCTGCCGAAGTCGCCGATCCGGGCCAGCACCTCGTACTGGCTCTCGCCGGTAATCACGCTCGCGCCCTTCAAACGCAGCAGCATGCTTTGTTCCAGGCGCAGCAGGGCCACGACCTGCTGCAGCAGGCCGCTGGCGAAGTCCTTCAGGTTACGCTGCTGGAAGATGTGGCTGGAGGCGGCGATCACGCGCTCCAGGCCTTCGCGATAGCTCTGCTGGACGCGGCGCGCATCTTCCACCTTCATGATGTCGCGGTAGGCGCGCAAAGCGGCGAAGGTAGTGGTAAACAGTTTAGTCCGGTCGAGCTCGGTCTTTTCCTTGTAGTCGTTGATGTCGTAGTCGACGATCACGCGCTCTTCCGGCGCCTGGCCCGGCTGGCCGGTGCGCAGCACGATGCGGGTGAACTGGTTGTCCAGGTCTTGCCGCATCCAGCGCGCCACCTCCAGGCCGCTGTCTTCGCGCTCCATCACCACGTCGAGGAAGACCAGGGCGATATTGTCTTCGCGCGCCAGGATTTCCTTGGCTTCGGCGCCGCTGTAGGCGTGCAGGAAACTAAGGGCCCGTCCATCGAGGCGGAAACGGTTCAGCGTCAGCTTGGTGATGTCGTGGATGTCCGGTTCGTCATCGACAAGAAGAACTTTCCAAGGGGCGAGTTTGGGCGCGGCTGCAGACAGAAAAGACATGGCGTTTCCGATACCGTTGAAGGCGCTAGAAAAGAGGCAAACAGATAAAAAAGGAACCAAAAGACATTGCGCTGGATCAACGTCCAGGCAAATTGATTGTAGTGCGTCTTTAGCTAATTAACAACAGGCAATAGATGAGCCACTACAGCAAGTCCGGAACTGTTGCCCGAAAGACTCATTCATAGCGTTTCTGGCAGCGCTCGCAGGAAAAGCTGCGCCGCTTGCTACGACCAAGGACCGCCTTCTTGAAGGGGATGTTGCAGCGTGGGCAGGTGGTCTTGGCGTGGGCCAGCCAATGCTGCTTCAAGACATACTGTTTTTTCCAGGCCAGGAAATCAAAACTGTACCGGCGCGCTTCCTCGACCAGCGCGCGCAGCTTCGGCGCCGGCAGGGCGCCCATCGTCGACAGCGGATGCACGCGGATACGGAACAGCACTTCGTTCTTGATGATGTTGCCCACGCCGGAAAAAATGTCCTGGTCGAGCAGGGCGTCGCAGGCCAGCATGTCGGGTTGGGCACGCAGTTTCTTGCGCGCGCGCTTCGGGTCCCAGGCGTCGGACATGACGTCGGCGCTCCAGTCGTACAGGCTGTCGAGCTCGCCCTCGATTTCGCGGACCGAACACGCATAGAAGTTGATTTCGCTGCCATCGGCCACACGTATCGACAGGCGCGGCTGCTTGTCGCGGCGTTCGTCGATGCGGTAGGTGCCGAACAGTAAAAAGTGGATGCGCACGACCATGGCCGGCGTTTCGATCAGGAAGTGCTTGCCCCAGGTGCGCAGGGACAGGATGGTCTGGCCGACCAGGCGTGCGGGATCGATGGCGCGCACATTGCCGCCGGCCTCGACGATTTCCTGGCCGACGAAACGGGTGGTGTCTTCCTTCAAGATGAACAGCGATGGTCCTTCGGGCACGATCGACCTCCTTTGTGCCATTCTGGCGGAGCAGGCCGAGCCCGGCTGTGCGAGGACTAACAATTCGAAACAGGATTTACCTGTCGAAGACACCGCGCGCGCGCATACGGGCGTACTATTTGAACGGTAAATGAACAGTGAAAAGATTACGACAGAAAGGATCGCCATGAAGAACGTGATTCGCCACCTGGCTGCTGCCGGGTTGCTGGCGCTTGGCGCCGGCAGTGCCTTCGCCGGCACGACCGTGAACTATATCGACCCCGATCGCTTCTCCGACGTACCGTTCGCAACCTGGGAACGCGATGAGGTGCTGAAGGAATTGACCGACCACTTCAGCAAGCTGGGAGCGCAATTGCCGCCGGGGCAAAACCTGCGTGTCGACGTCAAGGATGTCGATCTGGCCGGGCGCGAGTATCCGACGCGCGGCGTACGCGACCTGCGCGTCGTGCGCAGCAACGGCGTCGACTGGCCGCGTATCGACCTGCAATATACCGTCGAGCAGGATGGGCAGGTATTGCGCAGCGGCGCTGCCGAGTTGCGTGACATGAACTTCATGGACCGTATCGGCCGTGCCAGCGACAGCGATGCGCTGCGTTACGAAAAGCGCATGATCGATGACTGGTTCTACGCCACGGTCCTGCCGCGCGAACGGGCGGCGCGCCGCTGAGGCTGAGACTGGGGCACGGGCGCCATCCCCGCGCCCGATGCGACGGGTAGTCGTTGCTGCCGCATGGCGGCCAAATGGCCGCCATGCGGGCTTGCTTATTTCGCTTCTTTCTTCCTGGCGGCACGGCGCTCGAGCGCGGCCTGGACGTCGTGCACCTTGTAGTCGGCAGGCACGGTGAACAGGGCGCTGTCGGGCTCGGCGCGCCGGATGTCTTCCAGGCGGTAGATGTAGTCGCCGCTGCGCGGGTCGCTGCGCCTGGCGTACACCGTCACCTGTAGTTCGGGCGCATACCAGCTTTCGTCGGCCACCGTGATCGGCGCGCGGTTGCCGACTTCGCCGGCCGGGATCTCGTAGCTACGCACCTTGCCTTCGGCCTTTACGCCGTCGAACTCGCGCGTGCCGAGCTCGCGGGTGGAGGCCTTGGCCGACCAACGGGCATCGCCCGCCGCACCCGCCGCCAGCGGACCGATACGCGCCGCCAGCGCCTGCGGATCGAGGCCGCCCACTCCTGCCGCGAGGCGCGGCACCTCGATCACGCGTACGGTCTCGCGCTGCTCTCCCGCTTTGTCCTCGAAACGGCGCACCACGATCCGGCGCCCGTTCGCGCCGTCGCCTTCCTCGATGCGGATGCGCTGCGCCTGGGCCGCGCCGCGCGCCGCCTCGGCCGCTGCGCGCGCGGTGGCGGCCTGGGCTGCTGCGGCCTGGGCGGCGGCCTGTTCTGCAACGCCGGCGCGCGCCGTTTCCGCACGCGGCAGGCGGGTCGCACTGCGGGTGCGCGGGTCCAGGACCCAGGTGACTTGCGCAACCGGGTCGTGGATGGTGACCGTGCGCAGATTGCCTTTGTCGTCCTGGACTTCCATGCGGGTGCGTCCGGCGCTGTCGCGGTAGCTGGCCGTGCGCGTGCGCCGCTCGATCTGGTTGCCGTCGGCCAGCTGCTGGAGGCGCTCGGAGACCGCCTGCGCGCTGTACGGGGCATTCTTGACGACCCGGTCCTGGCCGCGCAGGGCGTTGCGCAAGCCCTGCTGGATGCGCACATCGTGCGCACCCACGATCTCGACCTGCGGATGGGCGGGCGGTGCCGGCGCGTCGTCGTCGGCGTGTGCAGGGGACAGGAAGCCGGCCAGCAGGGCGGCCAGGAGCAAAGGTCTGGTATGCATGAGGTCCTCGTCGTGAAAAAAATCGGTGGATGGCGCGTTCAGTCGATCGCGGAGAGGCGCAGCGCCAGCAGCTCGCCGTCGGCCGCCACCAGCATGTCGGCGCGCACCGGCTCGCCCGCCCGCTCCGGCGCCACCGGCAGGCCGAGCGTGGCCAGCATGGTGCGCGGCAGCTCGGTCTCGACTATTTGCGGATCCGGTTCCTGCTCGATGCGCTCGAAGGAGTCCAGGGCAATGAAGGCGCCGCCGTTCTCGAAGCGCACGAGGGGCGTGTGGCTGGCGAAGCCGGCGTAGGGCGCCGGCGGCGCCAGCAGGCTGGCCAGCACGGCCACGGTGATGGTGGCGCAGGCGCCGGCCGCGCCCCATTCGGCCAGGTTCATGCGCCGGTACCAGGGCGGCCTGGGCGGGAACCGGGCGGCAAAGGCCTGCATCAGTTCCTTTTCCACGCAGCGCGGGGTATCGAGGCGGCTGCCGGCGACGCGCAATGCGGCTAGGCGGGCGTCCAGTTCGGGTTCGGGAAGGGTGTCGGGTTCCATGCTCGTTTCGGTTCAGGCGGCGCCGGCGTGGGCGCGCAAATAGTGGGCGAGGGCGGCGCGGCCGCGCGCCAGGCGCGAGCGTACGGTACCGATGTCGACCTGGCAGACCGCGGCGATCTCGAGGTAGGACAGGTCGTGCATTTCGTAAAGGATGATGGCGTCGCGGTAATGCGGCGCCAGCCGGGCCAGGGCGCGCCGCACTTCCTCGGCGGCCTCGTCGGCCAGCACCCGGGCCAGCGGACCGGCTGCCTCGCACGCCGGCTCGGCTGCCTCGTCCTCGTCCTCCACGAACGCGGGCAGGGGCGCTTCGCGCCGGCGCGCCGCCTCGTGCTTGAGGATCAGGATGCGTGCGACGCCAAACAGGAAATGCTGCAGCGTGCCGCGCAGCGGGTCGAAGGCGAAGCGCCCGCCGAGCAGGCCCATGAAGCATTCCTGGACGATGTCGGCGGCAGTGCCGGCCACGCCGCAGCGCAGCAGTGCAAAGCGGTAGACCGGCCCCTGGTGGCGCCGGTACAGGGCGGCAAAGGCATCGGCCTGGCCGGCGCGCATCCGGCGCAGCAAATCGTCGTCAGTGGTGGTGGGTGTGATGGTCATGTTGGCATCTCTCACCCATATTCCGGCCAGGCGGCCGGAAAGTTCCAACTATTTCAGGAGGGGCCGGCTTGCCGCCTGTCAGGCGGCCCGGCTCAGTCCACCCAGTTCACCCGCTCGAACTTGTTGCGGAAGTCCTCGGGCATGGCCACGACCTGGCTGGTCTTGTAGTTGAAGAAGACGAAGCCCGACTTGGCCATGGCCACCAGGGTCTTGTCGCGCGGGCGGGTGATGCGGAAGGTGATGTCGCCGCCGTACTTGTTGAAATCCATGACGCCGACTTCGAACAGCAGCTGGTCGCGCGCGTGCGCTTCGGCGCGGTAGGTCGTCGCCAGGTCGGTGACGATGATGCCGGTGCCGTCGCGCTCGGTCTCGCCGATGCCGAACTCGAACAGGAAGCGGGCCCGCGCCTCGGAGATCATCGAGATCATCGAGTCGTTGCCGAGGTGGTTGGCGCCGTTGATGTCGGTAACGCGCACCGTCAGCGGCGTGGAATAGTAGTACTGGTCTTCGGGGAAGGAGAGGTGTAAGCGTGCCATCCGACGATTGTACCGCCTCTCAGGCCGATGGTCCTCTCACGATCCGGTAGATGCGGCCGTTCGCGCTCACGATGTAGAGCTCGCCCGCGCCGTCGCGCCCGAACGACACCACCTGGCCGGCGCCCGTGATGTTCCAGTCGCGCGCCTCGCTCACACTGCTGGCGCCGCCGCCTGGGGCCAGGAAGCTCTTCAGGTAGCCGCCGCAATAATCCGAGTACAGGTAGCGCCCGGCCAGCTCGGGCAGGGCGCTGCCGCGGTAGACGTAGCCGCCGGTGATCGAGCAGCCGTTGGCATTGTTGGCGCCATGCTCGTATTCGAAGGCCGGCAGGACCAGGCCGCTGCGGTTGCAATTGGTGCTGCCGTAGCAGCGCGTGCCTTCCATGATGTCCCAGCCGTAGTTGGCGCCGGCCTGGACCAGGGCGGTGATGTTTACTTCCTCGCGTTCGTCCTGGCCGACGTCGGCAATGTAGAGCCCGCTTGTGTCGAAGGCGAAGCGCCAGGGATTGCGCAGGCCCGAGGCCCAGATTTCCGGACGCGTGCCGGGCTGGTTCAGGTAGGGATTGCCGGGCGGGATGGCATACGGCTGGCCGGCGTTTGCACTGCGCACGTCCACGCGTAGCAGCTTGCCGAGCATGACGGCCAGGTTCTGGGCATTGCCGAACGGGTCGCCGGCGCCACCGCCGTCGCCGGTGCCCACATACAGCAGGCCGTCCGGCCCGAAGGCGACCAGCCCGCCGAAGTGATTGGTGTACTGCGGATGCGGGATGCGCAGGATTACCAGGCCGGAGGTGGCATCGGCCACGTTCGGCAACTGCGAGGTGCCGAAGCGCTCGACCACGATGTTCTGCTGCAAATCGGTGTAGTACACGTAGAAATAGCCGTTGCGGCCGAAGTCCGGGTCGAAGGCCATCGACAGCAGGCCGCCTTCGCCGCCGGTGAAGACGCGCGCGCGGATGTCGAGCCAGGGCACGGCGAGCGGCGTGCCTGCCGTGCCGTTTTGCAGTACGCGGATGATGCCGTCGCGCTCGACCACGAACAGGCGCTCGTCGCCGCTCGGCGCGGTGACGAAGGTCGGGTTGTCGAAGGTGTTCCCGACCTGGCTCAGGGCCAGCGTGAAGGTGCCGGCGCTGTAGGCAAGCGTGGCGCTGGCCATGGCCCCGGCGGTGACCGTGACGGTTTGCGTGGCCGGGGTGGCGGTGTAGGTGGCGCTACCGGCGCTGACGTTGGCGGCGGTCACGGTATAGCTGCCGGGCGCGAGGCTGGCCAGCGTTCGCGAGGCGCTCAGGTCTTGCGCAAAGTTGTTCGGGCCGGTCACGCGCACCGCGGCGTTGACGCCGGCGGGCAGGGCATTGATGTTCACCTGCAGGCTGCCGGTGGTGCCGCCCGGGTCGGGCACGGGATTGCCGCCAGCATTGCCGCCACCGCCGCCGCAGGCGGCCAGCAAAAACAGCAAGGGTAGGAGGGACAGCAGGAACTTCCGTGCGCGATCGACCATGATGGGTCTCCACAGGAATAGGCACATCCACGTGCTTATTCTGCCAGCGCGCGCGCGGGCGCAGCGCACGCTAGCGGCAGAGCAATCGCAGCGGCCTGCCCTTAGGGAGCAGGGGTGGAAGTCGGTCCCTGGCGTGTCTTGGCGACCACACCCTGAGGATTGAGCAGGATCACGAATTCGGTAAAACGCCCGTTGCCGGCCGGAGACTGGTAGAGCCAGGCTTCATAGCCGCTGTCGAACACCACGGTCTTCGTGGCGCCCAGCGTGGCAAGCAGCTCGGCCCGGGTAGTAGTGCCGGGCACGACGGAGGCGGCAAGGCGCTCGGCCGGGACCTGGGTGCCGGGCGGAACAGGGCTGGTGGCGCAGCCGGCCAGGGCGGCGAGCAGGGCCAGGGCAGGGAACAAGGCGCGGGCGCTCATGGCTGGGCCTCCGGCAAGTCGCTCATGTACTCGAACTCGACCAGGGTGTCGTCGGGCCAGCTGGTGTCCCAGAGCGGCACGTAGTAAGTGCGGTCGAGCAGCACCTGGCAGTCGCAGAAGGGCAGTTCCTCGCGCGGCAGGCCGCCGCCGGCATACAGGAAGTGGAAGGGCAGCACCTCGCTGCGTGCGCCGGCGCGCAGGCGTACCGCGAACACCGGGCGTTCGGCGAAGAACAGGTAGTTGCCGTTCGGGCTGGTGCAGACGTCGTCGGCGCCCGTCAGGGCATTCGACAGCCAGCCGAACAGCGGCGAACTGTTCGATACCAGCCCGGCCTCGACGCCGACCCGGCATTCCAGGCGCATGTCGCCCAGGCGCCGCGTGCCCGGCGGCAAGCCGGGGGTGACGATGGTGGCGCGCCAGGTCATGCTGGTGGTCTTGCGGTTGGCGAGCACGGCGGCGTCTTCGCGCAGGGCCTGCTCGTTGCGCGGCAGCACGAAGCTGTTGTCGGGCTCGACCGGCACCTTGACCGACAGCGTGTCGCCGGCCACGCGCAGGGTGATGCCCTGCATGTTCACGTCGGGCGTGCGCGGCAGCAGCTGGAAACGCAGGCTGGCGGCGGGGGCATAGGCATGCTCGCGTTCGAAGCGTTCCATGCCTTTGATCATCTTGCGGTAGGATTTGTCGACCGGATCGCGGGTCGTGCTGACCTTGACGGTGGCGACAGCGGGGTCGGACGGGGTGTCCTGGGCGTTTGCCGCCGCGCTTGCAGTAGTACTTGCAGCAGCGGCAAAGGCCAGAAGGAGGCAGCGCAGATGGGTGTGCATTGGCGGCCTCATGGTGCTCACCAGTAGCGCACGCGCCCGGTGTCCATGTGGACGAACTGCGAGTCCGGGTAGTAGCCGACCCCGCCGCGGTGCATGGCCATGGCGGCCTTGCGCAGCTGCGCCAGGTCCTTGCCCGGCAGGCGGATATCGATGGCCTTGCCGTCCATGTGCATGCTGTGCTTGGCCACGCCGCTGGAGTTGGCGTGCAGCTTGGCGTTCGATTCCGGCGAGCGGTAGCCGGAAATCACGTGGATCAGCGGGTTGTCGCCGAACTTGCCGCCCACTTCGTTCAACAGCACCAGCAGTTGCGGGTCGATGGCCGCGACCTTGTTGTTGCGGTGGTCGCGCAGGACCTTGTTCAGGTCTTGCAGGGCATCGGGAATGAACTGGCCGTCGGCCCAGAACACGCTCTTCACGGTTTCCCCGGTATGGGTGTTGTACAGGCGCAGCGTGCGTTCGCCGGGTGCGGCCTGGGCAGCCTTGGCCAGGGCGGGCATGCCGGCAACGGAAGCGAGGGCGAGAGAGGTTTTCAGGAACGAGCGTCGTCCGTTCATCGAAGATCCTTGCGCGAATTCAGAGGAGACCGCCATGATACCCCGGTTTCGATCATTCTGCAGGAAATCGACGTAAATGCGCTACGATGACTGAAAGATAACAACTTTTAAAGGAGAATTGCATGCAATTGCGTCAACCTCAAGCAGTCTTGCGTTACCTGGTCGGTGGCGCCATGCTGGCCGGCGCCGCGCTACCCGTCCTGGCCCAGGTGCAAGCCACCGGCGCGCCGCCGGAAGTCAAGGGCTGGCGTGCCGAGACGGTGACCGATGCCCTGCCGCGCGCCTGGGGCATGGCCTGGCTGGCCGACGGCCGCATGCTGGTGACCGGCAAGGCCGGCACCCTGCACCTGGTGAACGGAAAACAGGTGACCGAGGTGCCGATCGAGAAGCTGCCGACGCTGATGGACAGCGGCCAGGGCGGCCTGCTCGACATCGCGATCCACCCGGCCGACAAGGGAGCGGGAAAGGAGAGCAACGCGCGCGTCTACATGACGATGGCGAACGGCACCAGCAGCGAGAACCGCACCATCCTGGTCCAGGGCATCTTCGACGGCAAGAAGGTGCACAGCGTGAAGACCCTGTTCCAGGCGTCGCCCTCGAAGAACGGCGGCCAGCATTTCGGTTCGCGCATCGCCTGGCTGCCCGACGGCACCCTGTTGATGAGCATTGGCGACGGCGGCAATCCGCCCCAGCGCGTGGGCGACATGCTGGCGCGCGACCAGGCCCAGAACCTGGGCAGCCACAACGGGTCCATCCTGCGCCTCACCGCGGAGGGCAAGGCGGCGCAGGGCAATCCGCTGGCGGGCAAGGCCGGCGCCCTGCCGGAAATCTGGTCCTACGGCCACCGCAACGTGCAGGGCATCGTGGTCGACCCCGACGGCAAGGTCTGGGCCAGCGAGCACGGTCCGCGCGGCGGCGACGAGATCAACCGCGTCGAAGGCGGCAAGAACTATGGCTGGCCGCTGCAGAGCTTCGGCCTGGACTACAGCTCGCGCGAGCCGATCGGCAAGCACAGCGTGCCGGGCATGGTCGACCCGGTGGTGGCCTGGGCGCCGTCGCCGGCGCCCTCGGGCCTGGCCTTGTACACGGGTTCGGCCTTCCCGCAATGGCGCGGCAGCCTGTTCAGCGGCGGCCTGGCCAGCAAGGACCTGCGCCGCATCGCGTTCGACAAGAGCGGCAAGGCCGTGCGCCAGGAAGCGCTGGACATCGGCGCGCGCGTGCGCGACGTGCGCCAGGGGCCGGACGGCCAGCTCTACGTGCTGACCGACGAGGACAAGTCGCGGATCTTGCGTATTGTGCCCGAGAAGTCATAAGCGGAAACGGACGCCGCCGTCCATCGCTTTGGCCGATACTGGGCTTGTTCCCAAGTCAAGGAAGGAAGCATAGCGATGGACGATTTTTCGATGGACCCGGCCAGCACCGCGCTGGTCCTGATTGACCTACAAAACGGCAACATGGCGCGCGAGCTGGCGCCATATTCGAGCCGGCAGGTGCTGGGCAACTGTGTTTCCCTGGCCCAGGAAATGCGCGGCCGCGGCGGCATGGTGGTGTTCGTGCGCGTGTTGCTGAACGAACTGCAGATGCCGCCCTCCGACGCGCCCCTGCATGCGCCGGGCGCGCCGCCACCGCCGCCGGACGCCTCGCAGTTCGCGCCGGATGCCGGCGTCGAGGCGGGCGACGTGGTGATCACCAAGCGCCAGTGGGGCGCCTTCCATGCCACCGAACTCGACCAGCTGCTGCGGCGGCGCGGCATCCGGACTATCGTGCTGGGCGGCATTGTCACCAACATCGGCGTCGAGTCGACCGCGCGCGCCGCGCACGACCTGGGCTACAGCCTGGTGTTCGTGGAAGATGCGATGAGCGGCATCACGGCCGAGGCCCACGATTTCGCCTGCAAGAACACCTTCCGCATCATGGGCAAGGTGCGCAGCACGGCGCACGTGATCGACGCCTTGCAGGCAGGCTCGGGCGACGCCTGAGCGATCAATCGACGTGAAGGAAAACGCCGCCGGACAGTGCCCGGCGGCGGCAGGGCTGCGTCAGTTCGCGGCGTGCGCTGCGGCGTGGATAGCGGCCGTGATCTCGTACGAGCGCAGGCGCGCCGCGTGGTCGAAGATCTGCGAGGTGATCATCAGCTCGTCCGGACGGGTGTGCGCAATGAAGGCCTTCAGCTGGGCCGCCACCGTTTCCGGCGAACCGATGGCCGAGCACGACAGCACGCTGTCGAGCATGGCGCGTTCGGCCTGGCCCAGCGATTCCAGGTAACCCTTGACCGGCGGCTGCAGGCGCGACGGACGGCCGGTGCGCAGGTTGACAAAGGCCTGCTGCATCGAGGTCGCCTGGAAAGCTGCCTCTTCGTCGCTGTCGGCGGCGAACACGTTAAAGCCGAGCATTACGTACGGTTTGTCGAGCTGGGCCGACGGACGGAAATTGGCGCGGTACAGTTCGATTGCCTGCATCATCATCTGCGGCGCGAAGTGCGAGGCGAATGCGTAGGGCAGGCCGAGCGCGGCGGCCAGTTGCGCGCCGAACAGGCTGGAGCCGAGGATCCACAGCGGCACGTCCAGGCCGGCGCCCGGCACCGCTTTTACCTGGCGGCGCGGCGAATCGCTGAAGTAATCCATCAATTCGACGACGTCCTGCGGGAATGCATCGGCGTCCGAGGCCAGGTTGCGGCGCAGGGCGCGTGCGGTCACGTGGTCGGAGCCCGGCGCGCGGCCCAGGCCGAGGTCGATCCGGCCCGGGAACAGCGACTCGAGCGTGCCGAACTGTTCCGCGATCACCAGCGGCGAGTGGTTCGGCAGCATGATGCCGCCGGCGCCGACGCGGATGGTCTTGGTGCCGGCCGCCACATAGCCCATCAGCACCGAGGTGGCGGCGCTGGCAATGCCCGGCATGCCATGGTGTTCCGCGAGCCAGAAGCGGTTGTAGCCCCAGCGCTCGCCATGCTGGGCGAGATCGAGGGAGTTGTGGAAAGAAGCGCGCGCATCGCTGCCTTCGGCGATGGGCGAGAGGTCGAGTATGGAAAATGGAATCATCAGCACATGATACGCCGACGAATTTTTTCTCGCTGTCCGGGTCGTCAAAACGGCGGCCGTCCCAGGGCGCGGAGCGTGCCGGCACGCGGCGTCAATATTGACCGAGAGCTTGATCCACGGATAATGCTTGCCTATTACTCAAGGCTTTTGCGCCCCCGTCCGCCGGGCTGGCGCGCGCTGCCTCCGACCAGGATTCCCATGCGTCTTTATCCCATGAATACCTTGCTCAGGCGCCAGGCCGCGCTCGCCGGCGCCTGCCTGCTGCTGCTGGCGGGCTGCGCCGGCCTGCCCGAAAATGCCGCACCAAAACCCGCGCCCGCTTCCGTGCAAGCCGGGCTCGACAGCGCACGCTTCGCCCAGATCGACAGCGCCATCGATGAGGCGATCGGCGAACGCCGCCTGCCGGGCGCCGTCTTCCACCTCGAGCGCGACGGCGCCGTGTACGAGCAGGCTTATGGCCGTTTCAGCTACGAACCCGATGCGGCCGCGGTCACGCCCGGCACCGTGTTCGACGCCGCCTCGCTGAGCAAGGTGCTGTCCACCGCGCCCTCGGTGCTGCTGCTGGCCGAGGAGGGCAGGATCGATCTCGACGCCAGGCTGGTCGATTACTTTCCCGAATGCGCGGGCGGCGGCAAGGACGCGATCACGATCCGCCACCTGCTGACCCATACCTCGGGCCTGGCGGCCGGCCTGCCCGCCAAGCCGGCCTGGAACGGCGACGACGCCGCGCACGCGCTGGCCTGCGCCCAGGCGGTGACGCATGCGCCGGGCAGCTTCTTCCGCTATTCGGACATCAACTACATCCTGCTCGGACAACTGGTGCGCAAGGTGTCCGGCATGCCGCTCGACGTCTTTGCGCAGGAGCGGATCTTCGGGCCTCTGGGCATGCGCGACACCGGCTACCTGCCGCTGCGCCGCATGGCCGCCGCCGCCATCGCGCCGACCCAACGCATCGCGGCGGACGCCGGCGCTTCCGTGCACGGCGATGTGGCCGGAGGCCCGGCCCGCGGCCTGCTGCAGGGCGTGGTGCACGATCCGACGGTGCGCCGCATCGGCGGCGTGGCCGGCTCGGCCGGCGTGTTCACGACCGCGCGCGACGTCGCCCGCTTTGCGCGCATGCTGCTGGGCGGCGGTACGCTGGACGGCGTGCGCATCCTGGGCCCGGACAGCGTGCGCCTCCTGGTCACGGTGCAGAGCCCGCCAGGTATCGCCGCGCTGCGCGGTCTGGGCATGGACATCGATTCGCCGTATGCCCTGCGCCCGCGCGGCAGCCTGTACCCGGTCGGCAGCTTCGGCCATACCGGTTTCACCGGCTGCATCCTGTGGATCGACCCCGGCTCGCGCAGCTTCTACGTGCTGCTGTCGAACCGCGTCTATCCCGACGACAAGGCCAACGTGCTGCCGCTGTACACCCGCCTCGGCACCCTGGCGGCGCAGGCGTCCGGCCTCAGCGAACCAGAGGCGAAAACACACGCTGCGGCACCCTGAAGCACAGCTCGCTTAACTTTCCGGAGGGCTACCGCGCGCCCCTCGCTTGTCGACCTTTTTAGACTCGGCCTCCTCAATTATGTCATTGATATTGTTGAGGAATTAAGCCCCCAATACATTAGGAGATTGACATGAAAATGCATAAACTGTTGAAAGGCCTTCTCGGTGCGTCGGTTGCCGCGGCAATGGCAACCTCGTTCAGCGCCCACGCTCAATCGAGCAGCACCGCAGGCAGCGGTAGCGGCCAGAGCACTTCGCAATCGACCGGTTCGTCCGCTTCGGGCGACCAGCATTCGGGTTCGGACAGCACCAAGCATTCCGGCAAGAAGCAGAAGAAACAAAGCAGCTCCAGCAGCGGCACCAGCGGCAGCGCTGGGTCCTCGTCGGGTTCCTCGGGCAGCAGCACAAGCGGCGCCTCGGGCGGCGGCACCGGCACCTCGGGTAGCGGCTCGATGGGCACCAGCGGCAGCAGCAACACCAGCGGCAGCGGCGCCTCGGGTAGCTCGGGCACGAGCGGTTCCTCGGGCACTACCGGCTCTTCGGGCAGCAGCGGCTCGATGGGAACCAGCAGCGGCAGCAGCGGCACCCTGGACAACTCGATGGGCACGAGCGGCAGCAGCGGCACCTCGGGCACCAGCGGTTCGATGGGTACGAGCGGCGCCTCCGGCTCGATGGGTACCAGCGGCGCCAGCGGTTCGATGGGCACGAGCGGTACCTCCGGCTCGATGGGCACCTCGGGCACCTCGGGCACCAGCGGCACGTCCGGCACCAGCGGCACTTCGGGCACGTCCGGCACTTCGGGCACCAGCACCGGTACCGGTGGCGGCACCGGTGGCCGCGGTTACTGATCGGCCACGCCAACCCCGACCGAGCTGCCCCTGGCAGGCAGCTCATCCATACAACACCAGCTTGCAGCTGGTGTTTTTTTTCGCCGATCGCCTAGTAGTTATTAAATTCTTAAGCGAAAAATTGGCGTTTACATGCTTTTTTGATAGCTTCTGCCAGCGTGTTGGCCGGTCCAAGAACTGTCGCGCCTTTGCCACAATACCTGACTGTTACCACAAGGTATCACCCGTTTGTTACTGCATACCTTAAAATTGCTGTCTGTCATTCCTTTTTCCCATCCCGCAAATCATGTCCAGGCCACATCGCGCGGCCTGATGCACCGTTGCATTTTTTATCACAACATGTCCAGCCTCCCACGTATTCCGTTCGCCACGCCCCGCAAACTGACCACCCTGAGCGCGATTGCCGCCGCGGCGATGCTGCTCAGCGCCTGCGGCACCGTCCAGGTGCAGCCGCTCACCGACACCGATGTGCGCCAGCAGGCTGCCGCCGACCGCCAGGCCGCCTTTGCCGGCGTGCCGCCGCTGGCCGGCAAGCTGTCGATGGACGAAGCCGTTGCGCGCGCCCTGAAATACAACCTGGACCGTCGCACCCGCCTGATGGAAGAAGCGCTGGCCATGAACCAGCTCGACACCGCGAACCTGGACATGCTGCCGCGGGTGATGGCGAATGCCGGCTACACATGGCGCGACGAAGAGCTGATCACGCGTAGCGTCGATTCGGTCACCGGCCTGCCGTCGCTGGCCAATCCCTACATCTCGTCCGAGCGCAGCCGTCCTGCCTACAGCCTGGGCACCACCTGGAACATGCTCGACTTCGGCCTGTCCTACTACGGCGCCAAGCAGGCGGCCAGCCGCGTCGGCATCGCCGCCGAGCGCCGCCGCAAGGCCATGCACGTGCTGGTCCAGGACGTGCGCTCGGCCTTCTGGCGCACCGTCAGCGCGCAAAAGCTGCGTAACGAAGTGCGCGGCACCATCGACCTGGCCGAAGCCGCACTGCAGGATGCGCGCAAGGTCGAAGCCGAGCGCCTGCGCTCGCCGGTCGACACCCTGCGCTACCAGCGCCAGCTGCTGGAAAACCTGCGCCTGCTGGAAAGCATCGAGCAGGAACTGGCCAGCGGCCGCATCGAACTGGCAGCCCTGATCAACGCGCCGCAAGACGCCGAATTCGAGGTGGTGGAGCCGGCCGACGGCGCCGACCCGACCATGCTCGAAGTGCCGGCCAGCCAGATGGAAGAACTGGCGGTGACCCAGAACGCCGACCTGCGCGAGCACTTCTACAACACCCGCATCGCGCTCGACGAAACGCGCCGCACCATGGTGCGCATGTTCCCGAACCTGTCGTTCAACTACGACCTGCGCTACGACTCGGACAAGTACCTGATCAACAACCGCTGGAACGAAGCCGGCGTGCACCTGTCGTACAACCTGATGAACCTGTTCACCGGTCCAGCCCAGAAGCGCCTGGCCGAAGCCGGCGTCGCGCTGGCCGACCAGCGCCGCGTCGCTTCGCAGATGACGGTCATCACCCAGGTCCACCTGGCGCGCCTGCAATACCAGATCGCCTACCGCCAGTACCTGCGCGCCGACCAGATCTGGCAGGCCGACGCCAAGATCGCCGAACACGTCAAGAACCGCGAGGCGGCCGAGGCGCAAAGCAAGCTGGAGCAGGTTGCCAACGGCACCACCGCCATCCTGTCGCTGCTGCGCCGCTACCAGTCGCTGGCCCAGCTGCAAAGCGCGGGCAGCCGCCTGCAGGCCACCGTCGGCCTCGAGCCGGTGCTCGGCAGCGTCAGCGAACTGTCGCTCGAGCAGCTCACCGGCGAAGTCGGCAATTCGATGCGTAACTGGAGCCGCGCACTGACCAAGCCGGCCACCACCCCGGCCGCTGCCGCTCCTGCCGCCGCCCCTGCCAAATAAATCCGGAGAAGTCATGTACACCACCGCCCGCGTGCTGGCGCAAGCGACGCTTGCGCTGCTCGCCGTCACCAGCATCAACCTGGCCGCCGCGGCCGCGCCGGCGCCGGCCCGTCCTGCCCTGGAAAAACAGGATATCCGCGCCCAGCTGTCGCCGCGCCGGTATACCACCATCGCCGCCGAGATCGGCGCCAAGGTCAGCCGCATCGCGGTGGCCGAGGGCGCCAGCTTCCGCGCCGGCCAGACCCTGGTCGCCTTCGATTGCTCGCTGCAGCAGGCGCAGCTGCAAAAGGCGAAAGCGGTGCTGGCCGGGGCCGAGCGCACCTTCAGCGCCAACAAGCGCCTGGAAGAACTGCGCTCGGTCGGCAAGGTGGAACTCGAAGTCTCGGAAGCCGAGGTCGGCAAGGCCAAGGCCGACGTCGCCGCCAACAACGTGCTGCTGTCGAAGTGCGCGATCGCCGCGCCGTTCGCCGGCCGCGTGGCCGAGCAGAAGGTGCGCGAGCAGCAGTACGCGCAGCCCGGCCAGCCGCTGCTGGAAATCCTCGACGATTCCGTCCTCGAACTCGAATTCATCGTGCCGTCGCGCTGGCTGGCCTGGCTGAAGCCCGGCCATGCCTTCCAGGTCCAGATCGACGAAACCGGCAAGAGCTACCCGGCCAAGGTGCAGCGCATCGGCGCGCGCGTCGACCCGGTCAGCCAGTCGGTCAAGCTGTCGGCCACGATTGCCGGCAAGTTCCCGGAACTGATCGCCGGGATGAGCGGGCGGGTCGCCATCGGCGCGCCGGCCGGCCAATAAATCAAAAAATAAAGCACTAGTCCAGAATCCACACACGTCCTGCCATGAACAATCTTCGCCCGCTTCCCTACGCCCTCGACCCGAATCCGCAGGAAACCGCCGCCCGCCCGGCGCGGCGCCCGCTGCAGCGCCGCGCCCCGGCGCCGCTGGCGCTCGAGCAGCGCGTGATGTTCGACGGCGCCGCCGTGGATGCGGTGGTGCGCGCCGCTGCCGGCGCCGCTCCCGCAGCCGCCGACGCCGCGCGTGAGCACGCGAGCGAAGGCGAGCGTACCCTGGCCCCGGCGGCGCTGGCCGCCCCGTCCGCGCGCGGCGTGCAGGCGGAAGCCAGGCGCGAAGTGGTCTTCATCGAGGACAACCTGCCCGACTACCTGAAGCTGGCCGAGGGCGCGCGCCAGGGCGCCGAAGTGGTGGTGCTGGACCATACCCAGGACGGCCTGCAGCAGATGATCGCCGCCCTGCAGGGCCGCGAAGTCGACGCCATCCACCTGGTGACCCACGGCGCCAACGGCCAGGTCGACCTGGGCAGCACCCGCCTGTCGGTGACGAACGTCGATGCCATGGCCGGCCAGCTAGCCCAGCTGGGCCAGTCGCTGTCGGCCGACGGCGACCTGCTGCTGTACGGCTGCGACGTGGCCGGCGGCGGTGCCGGCAACGACTTCCTCGACCGCCTGGCCCTGCATACCGGCGCCGACGTCGCCGCATCGAGCGACACCACCGGTTCGGCCGGCTTCGGCAACTGGACCCTGGAAGCGCATAGCGGCAGCATCGAGACCGCCGAGCGCGCCTTCGACAGCGCCGGCTGGCAGGGCGAACTGGCCAACACCGTGTTCAACGCCAATCGCGAGCAGCTCTCGTTCACGACTGTCGTTGCGGAGAAGAATGGCTCGACCGGCAAGTTGAGCGGCGACGTGATGCGTTTCAAGGACGTGATCAACATCGGCGGCCAGGCAATCGACGCGATCGTCACCACCACCCTCGACCGTGCCACCATCTCGACCTACGATTCGACCACCCAGCCGGGCAACACCGCGGAAGCCGCCAGGTTCTTCCAGCCGAATACCACCGTGCTGAGCGCAGGCGGCAGCTCGACCTTCAAATTCGACTTCGTCCTGGCCGGCACCACCACCGCGGTCACGCTGCAGAACTTCGTCGTCAATTCGTACGACATCGACAGCGCAGGCGGCGGCAACGACCGCCAGTTCCAGGAATTCAAAGGCTTTGCACGCTATGAACTGTCGAAGAACACCCAGCTGAAGACGGTCGTGGGTGGAGACGGTTCGGTCAGCTTCGAGTACGACACCGCCACGCCAATCAATTACCAAGGTCAGCTCTACGAAGACGCCTACCGCGTGCAGGTGTACTACGATTCGGCCAGCTCGATCCAGATCCGCAGCGGCGCCAACGGCTATAAGGGCTCCACCTTCCAAAACGCGACCGCCTGGTACTCGCTCGAATTCAAGATCCGCCCCTGGCAGAATCCGGATACCAACATCATCGGCAGCCCGGCTCCCAACCTGGTTTACAGCGCCACTACCTTCAATGAGTCGGCATCGAACGACGGCAGCGTCACGACCAGCGCCACCATCACGCTGAACAACAGTAGCTTCACCGGCACCAACGGCCAGGCGCTGGCCGGCGTGGATTACAGCAACCTGCCTTCCGGCCTGCAGGCCAGCGTGGTGCGCACCAGCGCCAATACGGCGCTCCTGAGCTTCACGGGCAGTGCCGCCGCCCATGCCAACATCAACGACGTCAGCAACTTCGGCGTCATCTTCGGCAACGCGGCCTTCAGTACCGGGAACGCCGGCGCCGTCACCGGCGCCACCCGCGCCGACCTGGTGATCGACTTCATCGACGACACCACGCTGCCCATCGTACCCGCAGGCCAGCGCTTCGACTACGCCGAGAACCGCGCCACCGACGCTTTCATCGGCAAGGTGCAGGCAACCGACAACATCGGCGTCACCGGCTTCCGTTTCGCCAACAGCGGCTCCAGCCCCGATCGCAGCGCCGACAACCGCTTCCGCATCGAAGCCGACGGCACGATCCGCATGACCGCGATCGGCGCGGCCAGCACCAGCAACGACTTCGAGGCGTCGCCGAACGGCACCTACAGCGTGCAGGCACGCGACCTGGCCGGTAACTGGTCGATCGCGCGCGACGTCGTCCTGAACATCACCAACCTCGACGACACCGCGCCCGTGTTCAGCTCGCCCACCGTCGCCACGGCGCCGGAAAACCAGAGCCTGCTGTACACCGCCCAGGCGGCCGACAGCGTCGAGTTCACGAACGGTGCCGTCTTCTATGCGCTGGCGGGCGGAGCGGATGCCGCCCGGGTGCGTATCGACAGCACGACCGGCGCAGTGACCCTGATCAGCGGCAACCTCGACTACGAAACCAAGGCCAGCTACCAGTTCAACGTCCAGGCCCGCGACGAGAACGGCAACGTGCGCCAGCAAACCGTCACCGTCAACGTCGTCAACGTCGACGAAGTGGGTCCGGCCTTTACCTCGCCGGCCAGCGTCACCGTGCCGGAAAACCAGAGCCTGCTGTACACGGCCCAGGCTACCGACACGGTCGACTACACGAACGGGGTGGTCAGCTACACGCTGGACGCCGGCGGCGACGCATCGCTGCTGCAGATCGACGGCGCCAGCGGCGCCGTGACCCTGAAGAACGGCAGCCTCGACTACGAGGGCAAGCGCGACTACAGCTTCACCGTGCGCGCCGTGGATGCCAGCGGCAACGCCACCCTGAAGACGGTCGGCGTGACGGTGTCGAACATCGACGAAGTCGGCCCCGCCTTTACCTCGCCGGCCAGCATGGTCGTGCCGGAAAACCAGAACCTGCTGTACACCGCCCAGGCTACCGACACGGTCGACTACACCAACGGGGTGGTCAGCTACACGCTGGATTCCGGCGGCGACGCATCGCTGCTGCAGATCGACGGCGCCAGCGGCGCCGTGACCCTGAAGGACGGCAGCCTCGACTACGAAGGCAAGCGCGACTACAGCTTCACCGTGCGCGCCGTGGATGCCAGCGGCAACGCCACCCTGAAGACGGTCGGCGTGACGGTGTCAAACATCGACGAAGTCGGCCCAGCCTTTACTTCGCCGGCCAGCGTCACCGTGCCGGAAAACCAGAACCTGCTGTATACGGCCCAGGCCACGGACAGCGTGGACTACACCAACGGCGTGGTCAGCTACACGCTGGATGCCGGCGGCGACGCATCGCTGCTGCAGATCGACCGCGCCAGCGGCGCGGTGACCCTGAAGGACGGCAACCTCGACTACGAGGGCAAGCGCGACTACAGCTTCACCGTGCGCGCGGTCGACGCCAGCGGCAATGCCACCCTGAAGACGGTCAACGCGACGGTCTCGAACATCGATGAAGTCGGCCCGGCCTTTACTTCGCCGGCCAGCATGGTCGTGCCGGAAAACCAGAACCTGCTGTACACGGCCCAGGCCACGGACAGCGTGGACTACACGAACGGGGTGGTCAGCTACACGCTGGACGCCGGCGGCGACGCATCGCTGCTGCAGATCGACGGCGCCAGCGGCGCCGTGACCCTGAAGAACGGCAGCCTCGACTACGAGGGCAAGCGCGACTACAGCTTCACCGTGCGCGCCGTGGATGCCAGCGGCAACGCCACCCTGAAGACGGTCGGCGTAGCGGTCTCGAACATCGATGAAGTCGGCCCGGCCTTTACTTCGCCGGCCAGCACGGTCGTGCCCGAAAACCAGAACCTGCTCTACACCGCCCAGGCCACCGACACGGTCGACTACACCAACGGCGTGGTCAGCTACACGCTGGATGCCGGCGGCGACGCATCGCTGCTGCAGATCGACAGCGCCAGCGGCGCCGTGACCCTGAAGGACGGCAGCCTCGACTACGAGGGCAAGCGCGACTACAGCTTCACCGTGCGCGCCGTGGATGCCAGCGGCAACGCCACCCTGAAGACGGTCGGCGTGACGGTCTCGAACATCGACGAAGTCGGCCCCGCCTTTACTTCGCCGGCCAGCACGATCGTGCCCGAAAACCAGAACCTGCTCTACACCGCCAAGGCCACCGACACGGTCGACTACACCAACGGGGTGGTCAGCTACACGCTGGACGCCGGCGGCGACGCGGCCCTGCTGCAGATCGACAGCGCCAGCGGCGCCGTGACCCTGAAGGACGGCAGCCTCGACTTCGAGGGCAAGCGCGACTACAGCTTCACCGTGCGCGCCGTGGATGCCAGCGGCAATGCCACCCTGAAGACAGTCGGCGTGACTGTATCGAACATCGACGAAGTCGGCCCGGTCTTCACCTCGCCGGCCAGCGTTGGCGCCAACGAGAACCAGAGCCTGCTGTACACGGCCCAGGCCACGGACAGCGTGGACTACACCAACGGGGTGGTCAGCTACACGCTGGATGCCGGCGGCGACGCATCGCTGCTGCAGATCGACGGCGCCAGCGGCGCCGTGACCCTGAAGGAGGGCAACCTCGACTTCGACGGCAAGACCGGGTACAGCTTCACCGTGCGCGCGGTCGACGCCAGCGGCAACGTCACCCTGAAGGCGGTCACGGTCAACGTCACCGACCTCGACGACGTGGCACCGGTGTTCGCTTCCGCCACGAACATGACCGCGATCGAGAACCAGGACCTGCTGTACACCGCACAGGCGCTCGACAGCATCGAGTCGACCGACGGCATCGTGCATTATGCGCTGCGCCCGGGTCTCGATGCCGGCCTGCTGGACATCGACGGCACCAGCGGCGCCGTGACCCTGAAGAACGGGAACCTCGACTACGAAGGCCAGCGCGAATACCGCTTCACCGTCGTCGCGCTTGACGCCAGCGGCAACGCGCGCGAGCAGCTGGTCACCGTGAGCGTCGCCAACATCGACGAAGTGGCCCCGGCCTTCAGCTCGGGCACGACGGCCAGCGCCGACGAAAACCAGAACCTGCTGTACACCGCCCAGGCCAGCGACAACGTCGACTACACGAACCGGGTGGTCGGCTACACCCTGGACGGCAGCGGCGACGCATCCCTGCTGCGCATCGACGGCGTTAGCGGCGCCGTGACCCTGGCCGAGGGCAACCTCGACTTCGAAAGCAAGGCCAGCTACACCTTCACCGTGGTCGCGCGCGACGAAACGGGGAATGCCAGCACCCGCACCGTCACCGTGTCGGTCGCCGACCTGAACGAGTCGCCGGTCGCGGCCAACGCCAGCGCCACGACCGCGGAAGACACGGTCCTGCGCGGCCAGCTGCCCGGCTACGCCGACCCGGACGGCGATCATGCCGACTACTTCCGCGTATCGCCGCCGCAGTACGGCAGCGTGGAGATCGCCACGAACGGCAGCTACGTCTACACCCCGGCCCAGGACTTCTTCGGTTCGGACAGTTTCACCTATTCGATCGAGGATGGCCGCGGCGGCTATAACATCTACCGCGTCGACATCACCGTCACCCCGGTGAACGACGCGCCGGTGGCCGGCCCCGCCACCATCCGCACCCCGGAAGACACGGCGGTGACGGGCCGCCTGCCGCAAGCCGTGGACGCCGAACGCGATCCGGTGAGCTACTCGGTGGCCACCGGCCCGGCCAAGGGCGAACTGGTGCTGGGCAGCGACGGCAGCTACACCTACACCCCGCACGCGAACGCGAACGGCAGCGACAGCTTCGTCTACCGCGTCAACGACGGCCAGGACAGCACCCTGCACACGGTCACCATCGTCATCGATCCAGTCAACGACGCCCCGGTGGGGAGCGATACCGCCATCGTGACGAACGAAGACACGGCGCACCAGGGCCAGCTGCCGCGCGCGAGCGACGCCGACAACGACCCGGTCAGCTACGCGCTGGCGCGTGGCCCGGCGCACGGCCAGGTCACCGTCGACCGCGACGGCCGCTACGTCTACACCCCGGCGCTCGACTTCAACGGCAGCGACAGCTTCACCTACCGCGTCAGCGACGGCCAGGGCAGCAACAACGTGTATACGGTCGCCATCACGGTCAACCCGGTCAACGATGCGCCGCTCGCCGCGAACGACGCCTTTGTCACCGCCGAAGACCAGGCGCACGAAGGCCGCCTGCCGCAAGCGACCGATTTCGACCGCGACCCGGTCGGCTATGCGGTGGAGCAGGGCGCGCAGCACGGCAGCGTCAGCATTGCGCCCGATGGCCGCTACACCTATACCCCGGCCGCCAACTACAACGGCGCCGACCGCTTCACGTACACCGTCAGCGACGGCCAGGGCGGCAGCAATACCTATGCCGTCGAGATCACGGTGACCCCGGTGAACGACGCGCCGGTTGCCGGCCCTGACGTGCGCGGCAACGCCACCGTCGGCCTGCCGATGGCGCCGCTGGCCGTGGCGCCGTTCACCGACGTCGACAGCACCGGCATCACTTACGATGCCAGCCTGCCTGGCGGCGCCGAACTGCCGTCCTGGCTGCGCTTCGACCCGGCCACGCTGACCTTCACCGGCACCCCGCCGGCCGGCGCGCTCGGCAGCATCGAGGTGCTGGTGCGCGGCAGCGACGGTGCGCTGGACGCGACCACGAAAGTGACGATCACGGTCGGCAATCCGGCCGTGCCAGGCCAGCACGCCAGCATCGACCTGATGACGCGCGACACCGGCAGCTCGCCGAACGACTTCATCACCGCCGACGGCGGCGCAGGACGCACCGTCACCGGCCGCATCGACGCGCCGCTCGGCAGCAACGAGGTGCTGCAGGTCTCGTTCGACGGCGGCGCCAGCTGGACCGACGCCACCGTCCGCGGCGGCAACTGGACTGCGCAGGACAACGGCGCCCACAATGCCGACTGGACCATCGTCACCCGCGTGACGAATACGGCGGCCGGCCTGTCGGGCCCGGAAACCACGCGCAACGTGACGCTCGACCGCGAAGGGCCGAATGCACCGACGGTGGACAGCATCAGCACCACCAGCACCACGCCGACCCTGACCGGCGAAGCCGCCGTGCGCCCGGGCGAAACCTTGACCATCAACGTCAACGGCCAGGATTACATCGTGCCGGTGCAGGACGGCCGCTGGAGCCTGGACCTGTCCACGGCCCAGCCGTCGGCGCCGCTGACGGAAGGCCGCAGCTACGACGTGATCGCCACCGTGACCGACGCCGCGGGCAACAGCCGCAGCGGCGACACCGCGGGCGTGGTCAGCGTCAGCGCGCCGGTGGTGCCGCAGCTGCCGCCGCCGCCGGTCGTCGTCACCCCGGTGCTCACGCCGGCGGTGCCGGTCCCAACCCCGGTGGCCGAGCCGGCGCCGCAGATGCTGGTGCGCGAAGCGGTGGCGCCGGGCAGCGTGGTCGGCGGCGATTCGCTGCTGCTGGGCAGCGGCTTCGGCGTGCGCGCCGCGGCCCCGGACTTCGCCGACGCCCTGCGCGGCGCCGCCGAGCTGTCGGACGTGTACACTCGTTCGGAAGGCTTCCGCACCGTGGTGGCGAAAGCCGAGGAGCCGGCGCTGGTGCTGTTCCAGGGCGTGCCCGACCAGTTCGTGGACGCCGGCACCAAGTTGTCGATGTCGGTGCCGGCCGACGCCTTTGCCCACACCCAGCCGAAGGCCATCGTGCGCCTGGCCGCGGTGCTGCAGGATGGCCGTCCACTGCCGACCTGGGTCCAGTTCAACGGCCAGACCGGCCAGTTCACCGGCGAGGTGCCGAAGGGCCTGAACGGCGAACTGAAGATCAAGCTGGTCGCACGCGACCTGAACGGCCGCGAAGCGATTGCGCTGTTCCGCATCAACGTAGGCGAAGTGCGCGCCAACGGTGACGCAGCGGGCAACGCGGCGGCAAGCGGCAAGGCAGGCCTGACGGAACGCCTGAACAAGGCCGGCCAGGGCAAGGCGGCAACGCTGCGCGGCCGGCCATGATGCGGTAACTTGGAGTAATCTGGATGGACAGGATGGACAAGGCCCACGATCCGCTGGCGGCGCTGGTGGACCTCGCGCACCGTGCGCGCCATGTGGGTGAAGCAGTCGAACTCGACTTCCTGGCGGTGAACGGCAGCCACGCGCTGGCGCCATACCGCCAGGCGGCGCTGTGGTTTGCCGACCGCGGCGTCTGCGCGCTCTCCGGCGTGGTGCAGATCGAGGCGAATGCGCCTTACGTGCAGTGGCTGGAAAAGCTGTGCGCGGCGCTGGGCGACACCGGACCGGCAATGGTTTCGGCGCTCGATGCGCCGGCCGGGCAGGGCGCCGAGTGGGGCGAATGGCTGCCGGCCTACGCCCTGTGGCTGCCGCTGGCGGGCGACGCGGCGCAGCAGATCGCGCCCGGCGGCCTGCTGCTGGCGCGCGAGACGCCCTGGCGTGAGGATGAGCAGGCGCTGCTGGCCGAGTGGGCCGACATCCTGCGCCATGCATGGCGCGCACGTCCGGCCGCGCCGCGCTACACGCCGGGCGCGCTGCTGGCACGCCTGCGCCTGCGCCGCGAGCACGAACGTGTAGCGAAGTTGCCATGGTGGCGCCGGCGCGCCGTGCAGGGCGCCATCGCCGCGCTGCTGGTGCTGTGCTGCCCGGTGCGCCTGAGCATCCTGGCGCCGGGCGAACTGGTGCCGGCCGACCCGGCCGCGGTCCGTGCGCCGCTCGAAGGCGTGATCGAAGGCTTCCATGTGAAGCCGAACCAGATCGTGAAGAAGGGCGACCCGCTGTTCGACTTCGACCAGGCGCAGTTGGCCAGCCGCGCCGCCGTGGCCGAGCAGGCCCTGTCCACGGCCGAAGCCGAATACCGCCAAGCCTTGCAGCAGGCCCTGAACGACGGCAAGTCGAAGGGCATGCTGGCCACCCTGCAAGGCAAGATCGAGGAAAGGCGCGCCGAAACCGGCTTCCTGCAAGGGCAGTCGGAACGCGCCCGCGTGCTGGCGCCGCGCGACGGCATCGCCCTGTTCGACGACCCCAGCGAATGGATCGGCCGTCCGGTCGCCACCGGCGAGCGCGTGATGCGCATTGCCGCGCCGGGCGACGTCGAGGTCGAGGCCTGGCTGCCGCTGGGCGACGCCATCCCGCTCGAGCCGGGCGCCGGCATTACCCTGTACCTGGCCTCGGACCCGCTCGACCCGATGGCGGCCGCGGTGCGCTACGTCGGCTACGAAGCCCAGCCGCGTCCGGACGGCAGCTATGCCTACCGCGTGCGCGCCAAGCTGGCCGAGACCACGGCGGCGCGCGTCGGCCTGAAGGGCACGGCCAAGCTGTCCGGCGCCTGGGTGCCGATGGCCTACTGGATGCTGCGCCGCCCGCTGGCGACGATCCGCCAGACGCTGGGCTGGTAAATCATGGCTGCGGCACTGACTCCTTCGGCCACGGGTTCGTCCAGGCCCGCGGCCCCACCCGCCGTGTTCAGGCTGCCCGCGCTGCGCGAGGAACTGAACCTGCATCCGGGGCCGGCCCTCGCCAGCGGCGAGCCCAGCTGGACCCTGGAAGACCCGGTACGCAACGGTTTCTTCCGCATCGACTGGATGAGCTTCGAGATCCTGCGCCGCTGGGAGCTGGGCGCGCCCGACGCCATCGCCCGCGCCGTGGACGAGGAAACGGCGCTGAACGCCACCCTCGAGGACGTGGCCGCCGTGCTCCACTTCCTGCAGGAGAACCAGCTGCTGCGCCCGGACCCGCTGGCGTCCAGCCGCGCGCTGGCCGAGCGTCACAAGGCGGCCAGCGGTACCCTGGCCACGCGCCTGCTGCACGGCTACCTGTTCTTCCGCATCCCGCTGGTGAAGCCCGACGCCTGGCTGAACCGCGTTGCGCCGTCCTTCGACTGGCTGTTCTCAAGGGGCTTCCTGCGCCTGACGCTGCTGGCCCTGCTGGTCGGCGGCGTGCTGGTCTGGCGCCAGTGGGACGTGTTCCGCAGCACGCTGGCCGATTCCTTCACCCCGAGCGGCATCCTGGCGTATGCGCTGGCGCTCACCTTTGTGAAATGCGCGCACGAGCTGGGGCATGCCCTGACGGCCAAGCGCCACGGCTGCCACGTGCCGACCATGGGCCTGGCCTTCCTGGTGCTGTGGCCCGTGCCCTACACCGACACCAACGACGTCTGGCGCCTGCCGGACAAGCGCAAGCGCCTGGGCGTGGCGGCAGCCGGCGTGCGTACCGAACTGCTGATCGCGGTCTGGGCCACGCTGGCCTGGACCCTGCTGCCCGACGGGCTGCTGCGTTCGATGGCCTTTCCGCTGGCGACCACCACCTGGATCGCGACGCTGGCCATCAACGCCAGCCCCTTCATGCGCTTCGACGGCTACTTCGTGCTGTCGGACTGGCTCGACATGCCGAACCTGCATGCGCGCGCCTTTGCGCTGGCGCGCTGGGACCTGCGCGAGCGTTTGTTCGGGTTAGGGGAACCGCCGCCCGAGTATTTTCCGCGGCGCCGGCACTGGGGCTTGATCGCGTTTGCGTGGGCCGTCTGGATTTATCGCCTGGTACTCTTCCTCGGCATCGCCGTGTTGGTCTACCACTTCTTCATCAAACTCCTTGGCATCCTGTTGTTCTGTATCGAGATGAGCTGGTTCGTGATTCGCCCCATTGCCAATGAAATCAAGGTCTGGCGCAGCCTGGCCCCGCGCCTGAAGGGGAGCGGCCGCGCGCGCACCAGCTTCATCGTGCTGGTGGCGCTGGTGCTGCTGGCCCTGGTGCCCTGGCCGACCCGCGTGCAGTCGGGGGCGCTGCTGCGTCCGACCCAGGTATTCCCGGTGCACGCGCCCGAGCATGCCCAGGTGACAAACCTGCCTTTCAGGGAGGGTGCGCGCGTGGCCCAGGGCCAGCTGCTGGTCGGCTTTGCCGCGCCGGAATCGAAGAGCCGGCGCGAAGCCCTAAATGCGCAGGCCGAGCGTTTGCGCTGGCAGATCGGCGCCTCCGGCTTCGACGCCGAGCAGCGCGCCGCCAGCGCGGTGCTGCGCGAGCAGCTGGCCACGCTGGAAGCCCAGCTGGCGCTGCTCACCGAAGAAGAAGCGCGCTATGCGCCGCGCGCCCCGTTTGCCGGGGTGCTGCGCGACGTCGAGCCGGAACTGGCGCCGGGCGTCTGGGTCGGCCGCAACGAGCGCGTGGCGGTGCTGGTGGGCGAGGGCGCGCACGAAGCGAGCAGCTACCTGGACGAGGAAACCGTGCGCCGCGTGGCGGTGGGCGACAGCGCCCATTTCTATCCCGAGGGATTGTCCGGGCCGGTGTTGAAAGTAAAGGTGTCGAACATCGACCGCGACGCCACCCGCGTGCTGCCGGGCGGACCGTGGGCCGCGCAATGGGCCACGGAGCAGGGCGGCCCGGTGCAGGCGCGCGAACGCAACGGCGCCTGGTATCCGGAGCATGCGGTGTACCGGGTCAGCTTCACGGTGGACGAGCCGGCCGGCGCCCTGGCGGGCCGCGCCTGGCGCGGCAAGGTCGTCATCGACGGCAAATGGGAAGCGCCGGGTGCGCGCTTCGTGCGCTCGCTGGCAGCGCTGCTGCGGCGCGAGGCGGGGTTCTGATCCTGCGGATGATGTGCAAAGCGGCCGTGATGGCCGCTTTTTTTATACCTTGCGCACGAACTCGGTTTTCAAGCTCATGGCGCCGAAACCGTCGATCTTGCAATCGATGTCGTGGTCGGCGTCGACCAGGCGGATGTTCTTGACCTTGGTGCCCTGCTTGATGACGCCGCCCGAACCCTTGGGTTTCAGGTCCTTGATGACGGTGACGGTGTCGCCGTCCTGGAGCAGGTTGCCGGAGGCATCGCGCCAGACGCGCGCGGTCTCGGCGCCGGCATCTTGCGCTTGCGCTGGCCACTCATGGCCGCATTCGGGGCAGACGAGGTTGGCGCCGTCTTCGTAGGTGTAGGCGGACTGGCAGGTGGGGCAGGGAGGCAGGGACATGGTGGGGCTCGAAGAGAAACCGCAAGTATACCGTGTGCTGCCTGCTTCAACGGGATTGCCGGATCGGTCGATACGCAACCCGTACGGTGGGCACTCCGTGCCCACGCGGAAGGATGAGCAGTGTTGGCAATCGTTCGATCCGCGAAAGGATGAGCATTGTTGACGGCGCAAATAGCGTTGCGCGAACGTTTCCATCTAGGGCGGCGTTTCGGGGCGAATCATCACGACTGCAGGCCAACCGGATACGCACGTAACCGCGTGGGCACGGAGTGCCCACCGTACGAGCAGCGCCGCAGGCCCATATCAACCATCGTAGCCCCAAAAAAAACGCCGGGCATCGCCCGGCGCTGAAGATTGCACCGGCCGCGCCGGTGCTGGCAAATGGATTAAGCCTGCAGAGCCAGGCGCCCGACCGGTGCCGGTGCGCGCAGCGACTGCACCGCCGCTTGCACGGCGCGTTCCTCGAAGCGGAAGGTCGACACCAGCGCCGACAGCGCCTGCGCCTGCTCGCGCATCGCATCCGAGGCTGCCGCCGCTTCTTCCACCAGGGCCGCGTTCTGCTGGGTCACCTGGTCCATCTGGGCGACGGCCTGGTTCACCTGCTCGATGCCCGAGGACTGCTCTGCGCTGGCCATGGCGATCTGCGACATGATGGCGGTCACGCGACCGATGCTGTCGACGATTTCCTGCATCGTCGTGCCGGCGTCCGACACCAGGCGGCTGCCTTCCTCGACCTTGTTGACCGAGTTGCCGATCAGTTCCTTGATCTCTTTCGCCGCGCCGGCCGAGCGCT
Organism: Massilia sp. BAP21; assembly: GCF_057801335.1. Classification (NCBI taxonomy): domain Bacteria; kingdom Pseudomonadati; phylum Pseudomonadota; class Betaproteobacteria; order Burkholderiales; family Oxalobacteraceae; genus Massilia; species Massilia sp. BAP21. The sequence goes on along the minus strand of NZ_CM173596.1, from coordinate 1,219,029 downwards.
GGGCCAGGTTGCGCACTTCCGAGGCCACGACCGCGAAGCCGCGGCCCTGTTCGCCGGCACGCGCCGCTTCGACGGCGGCGTTCAGCGCCAGGATGTTGGTCTGGAAGGCGATGCCGTCGATGACGCCGATGATGTCGACGATCTTCTTCGACGATTCGGTGATCGCGTCCATGGTCTGGACCACGCGGCCCACGGTCTCGCCGCCGCGGCCGGCCACCTGCGAGGCGGTCTGCGCCAGGGCGTTGGCTTCACGGGCGTTGTCGGCGTTCTGGCGCACGGTCGAGGTCAGTTCTTCCATCGACGAGGCGGTTTCTTCCAGCGAGCTGGCCTGCTGCTCGGTACGCGAAGACAGTTCCAGGTTGCCGGCCGAGATCTGGTCGGCGGCTTCGGCGATGGTGCCGGTGCCCACGCGCACCTGGCTGACGATGTCGACCAGGTTGGCGTTCATGTCGCGCAGGGCGCCCATCAGCGCGCCGGTTTCGTTGCTGCCTTGCGCTTCGATGCGGCTGGTCAGGTCGCCGCGGGCCACGGTCTGGGCCACGTTCACGGCTTCTTCCAGCGGGGCCGAGATGCGGCGGCCGATCCACCAGGCGAAGACGGCGCCGGCCAGCACGGCGGCAATCGCCAGGCCGATCTGCAGGCGCAGGCTGGCCGCGAAATCGGCCTCGATGCTGTTCGAATCGGCTTCCACGGCGTCCTGCTGGTACTTCACCATCGCGTTCAGGCTGGCGCTGTACGATTGCACGCGCGGCACCATTTCGGTATCGAGGAAGCGGCGCACGCCTTCCAGGTCGCCGGCAGTCTTCTTTTCGAGGGCGGTCTTGCGCGCCAGGCGGTAGGCGTCGCGCTCCTTGTCGACGTTGGCGAACAGGGCCTGTGCCTGCGGGTCGCCTTCGATGCTTTTCATGATGTCTTCGCGCAGTACGTCCGAGCGCTTCGACGAGACGCTGATGGCGTCCAGGAAGAACTTCGAATCGGCTTCGTCGGCCAGCTTGATCGCGGCCAGGGTGCGCGCGGCGTTGGTGTCGATGATGGCCTTCCATTCCTGCAGCATCGAGGCGCGGTAGAAGCTTTCCTCGGTCAGTTTCTTGGTCAGCGCATCGGCCTTGTTCATCTGGCTGATGCCCAGGCCGACGAGGATGACCATCACGGCCAGGATCGCGCCGAATCCTGCCAGCAGGAGAGTACGTATTCTGAGGTTATCGAGTTTCATGAAAAGCCTTGAATCTGGAGAAAAGAAAGCCGACGCGGCAGTGAACTTGCCGCGTGGAAATGGGCGCATTTTCTCAGGTTTTCTGAACAAAAAAGGCCAGACTTGAATTTCCTATAAGCAATTAGTTATAACTGTGGCGTGACATCCACGCATTTTTGATAACTGAGTTGCATAGAGGGAAAGTCCGGCTTCGCGCGGCGAAGCCGGGTTTGCTTGCCGGGCGGCCGGCAGCGCAGGAGGAATCAGCCGCCTTCCGGCAGCATCGAACCGGTGCGGCGGTAGCGTTCGTGCCAGGCAAAGGCCTGCTCCAGCACGTGCGGGGTCTGGCCGCCGCGCGCCTGCGCTTCGCGGACATAATCGCGCAGCATGTCCTGGTAGGGCGCCGGCACGCAGTTGGCGATGATGCTTGTCGCGCGTTCGCGCGGCGCCAGGCCGCGCAGATCGGCCAGGCCCTGCTCGGTGACGATGATGTCGACGTCGTGCTCGGTGTGGTCGACATGCGAGACCATCGGCACGATCGACGACACCTTGCCGCCCTTGGCGATCGACTTGGTGGCGAAGATCGACAGGTAGGCGTTGCGCGCGAAGTCGCCCGAGCCGCCGATGCCGTTCATCATGTGGGTGCTGCCAACATGGGTCGAGTTCACGTTGCCGTAGATGTCGGCTTCGAGCGCGGTGTTGATGGCGATGATGCCCAGGCGCCGGATCACTTCCGGATGGTTCGACACTTCCTGCGGGCGCAGCACCAGCCGACTGGCATAGCGTTCCAGTTCGCCGAACACCTGCCGGCTCTTTTCGGGCGAGAGCGTGATCGAGGAGCCCGACGCAAAGGCCAGCTTGCCGGCGTCGAACAGATCGAAGGTCGAATCCTGCAGCACTTCCGAGTACATGGTCAGGTTCTCGAAGGGGCTGTCGACAAAGCCCGCCATGACGGCGTTCGCGATGGTGCCGATGCCGGCCTGCAGCGGCAGCAGGCTGTTGGTGAGGCGTCCGGCCGCGATCTCGCGGCCGAAGAAGTCGACCAGGTGACGCGCGATGGCGGCGGTCTCTGCATCCGGCGGCAGCACGCTCGAGGTGCTGTCGGGCTGGTTGGTGAGCACGATGGCGGCGATCTTCTCGGGCGGGATGGCGATGGCCGTGGTGCCGACGCGGTCTTCGGCATGCATCAGCGGAATCGGCTCGCGCAGCGGGCGCTTTTTCGGAATCCAGATGTCGTGCAGGCCCTCCAATGCGGCAGGCTGCGCCAGGTTGATCTCGACGATCACCTTCTCGGCCAGGATCGCGAAGCTGGCGCTGTTGCCGACCGAAGTCGTCGGCACGATGGCGCCCGAGTCGAGGATGCGCACCGCCTCGATCACGGCCACGTCCACCGGGCCCAGGTGGCCGGCGCGCAGCACCTCGACCGTTTCGGACAAATGCTGGTCGATGTACATCACTTCGCCGCGGTTGATCGCCGCGCGCAGCACCGGGTCGACCTGGAAGGGCGCGCGGCGCGCCAGCGCATGCGCTTCGGTGAGCAGTTTATCGGTGTCGTTGCCGAGCGAAGCGCCGGTGAGCAGGGTGATGCGCAGCGGCTCGCGCCGCGCGCGTTCGGCCAGCGCGGCCGGCACCAGCTTGACGTCGCCGGCGCGGGTGAAGCCGCTCATGCCGACGGTCATGCCGTCGCGGATATGGGTCGCGGCGTCGGCGGCGGAGGTGATGCGTTCGCGCAGCAGGGGACAGCCGATTCGGTCTTGGTATGCGTCGTTCATCGTGATTCTTCTTGCGAGGGTTGCTTGAAGGGCCGCTTAACGCAGCCAGTTGTTGACCGGCAGCAGAGGCGGCGGCAGGTCGGGGTCGCCGAGCGCATCGCGCAGGTCGATTTCGATGGCGCGGCAGATGGCGTCGAGCGGCAAATCGTTGGGCGACACGCCGAACGGTTCCTCGATCTCGTCGCCCAGCGCGTCCAGGCCATAGAAGGTGTAGGCGACGATCGCCACCACCAGCGGCGTCAGGTAGCCGATCGAATCGACCAGGCCGAAGGGCAGCAGGAAGCAGTACAGGTAGGCGGTGCGGTGCAGCAGCAGCGTGTACGAAAACGGGACCGGCGTGTTCTTGATGCGCTCGCAGGAAGCGCCGGTGGCAACCATGGCCGAGACGGTGGCATCGAGCGTGACGGCGCGCATGCTGTCGAGCATGCCGGCGTGGCGGCAGCGCGCGAGATCCGCGCCCATCTCGAGCATGATGGCGTTGCCGAGATGAGGACGATGGCGCAGCGCGGCCCATTCGGCTTCGGTCAGGTGCCGGGCCACGTCGTCGCCCGGGTCGCTGCGGCGCAGATTATGGCGCAGGGCGTGGACAAAGGCGATGGCGCGCCGGATCATGCGTTCACGGATGTGCTCGTGGCCCGGCGCCGTGTCCACCAGGCTCAACACCTCGCGCGAAAAATTCCGGCTGCGCAGCACCAGTTCGCCCCACAGCTTGCGGCCTTCCCAGTAGCGGTCGTAGGCCGAGTTGTTGCGGAAACCGAGGAAGATCGCCAGCGGCAGGCCCATCAGCGTGAAGGGAATGATGGTGAGATGCACCTTGTGCTGCCACAGCTGGCCGTGGCTCCAGGTGACGATGACAGCCAGCAGGGTGGTGATGAACAGGCTTTTCCAGATGCTCGGCAGGATCGAGCCGCGCATGGTGAGAAAGAGGCGCAGGCCATTCGGGCGGTCGCGGACGATCATGCCGCCCCCTCGACAGTTGCGTGGGACAGGCTGGTACTGCAATCGTTCATGCTGGAAACCGCATCGTGGGGCAAGGATGAATCTGCCGGCCGCGCGCCTGCCCGCGGCGCAGGTGCCGCGGCGTCCGGCAGCGGCTGGACGAAAAGACTATTCTGGCCGCTGGGAGGACGAAATACTAATTCACATTTCCCATGCCAGATATTAATGGTGTGAATGTTTGTCTCACAGTTAACACTGCGCGTGATAATTAACCTGGCTAGGCCGTTTCTTCCTGCGGCGTGTACACCAGCTTGCGCATGTCGAAACCCTGGCCCGACAGGCGCGCCAGCAGGGCGTCGAGCGCGCGCTTTTCCACCTGCGGCGTGCGCGACAAAATCCACAGGTAATCGCGCCCCGGCTCGCTGACGGCGGCCAGCTGGTAGTTGCGGTCGATGTCGATCACCCAGTAGTCGCCCCACACCGGCGGCAGGAAGGAGAACAGGGCCGGCGCGAAGCGCACCTTCAGGCGCGGCGAGCCGGCCGGGCCGCACAGGCGCGCCACGCCGGTGGCGACGTCGGTGCCGCCGTCGTCCAGGCGGCAGCGGTTCTCGACCTTCACCCGGCCGTCCGGCATGGCGGTATAGGTGGCGGTGGTATTGCCGGCGCACTTGCGCTCGAAGCGGTTCGGGTAGCGGGCGATCTCGTACCAGGTGCCCATGTAGCGCGCCAAGTCCAGGCTGCGAATCGGTTCCAGGTCGCTGGCGGCAGCCTTGCCGGCGGCATAGGCTTTCATGCCGACCACGGCGATAAGGGAGGCGAGCACGGTGCCCTTGACCAGGGTAGGGGCGAGACGACGGTTCATGGAGGATCCTCGTTAAAGCGGCGACTGCTCCATGGTAGCCCGACAAGGCGAACCCGGCCGCACGAATAGGGCGCAGGACGTGGTCAAATGGGATATGGCCCGGCGGTCATGCATCGCCGGACGTGGCAGTCTGGATGCCGATGTGCATCCAGACTGCAATGCGGGCAGGCCCATGGCGCTACCCGCGCGGCCAGCGGTCAGGCCTTTTGCTGGTGGGCGGCGATCTGCTCGCGCAGCTGGTGCGGTGCGACCTGGGTGTAGTCCTTGTCGAGCTCCACGGTGACCAGCTTGCTCACTTGCGGGTCGAGCATCTTGCGCAGCAGGCCCAGGAACTGCGGCGCCGCAGCCAGGGTCAAACGGCTGTAGCGGTTTTGCTGGTGCCCCTGCAGCAGATAGTCGCACAGGCTGCGCGCAAACAATTCCGACTGGTGCTCGGCCGGGGTCTGGTGCGGCTCGTACTGCTTGTTCGGCGTGGCGCCGCCGGTATTGTGGATGCTCTGCGTGGCCGAGGTCGGGCCCAGGCGGTCGGTTTCCGTGTCCTGCGTGCGCAGGCGAACGGCGTCGTTGACCATGTCGTTGATTTCTTCGAGTTTGTCTGCGCCTTTTGCATCGGCAAAAATACGCGCGCGTCCAGTGTTCGCGGTGACGATCCAAGTTGCTTCCATAACACCTCCATCACTTGTCGATACGGTGAGATAAAGTCTACGCGAAATGCCAACAGCGGCGCGCGCGCCCTGTGCGGCATGCTGGTGTAGCATGCGCCGGTGGAATATTCGAAAGCCCCGACATGCAACGTTTGCTCATCCTTGCCGGCCTCCTGATCCTCGCCGCCGGCCTCGCCTGGCCCTGGCTGAAGCGCCTGCCGTTCGGCCGCCTGCCGGGCGACATCCACATCGTGCGCGAGGGCTTCAGCTTTCATTTCCCGATCGTGACCTGCATCGCCATATCGATCGTGATCACGCTGATCCTCTGGCTCTTCCGGCGCTGAGGATGCAGGCGCGCCGCCAGACGCCACCTGCGGGTGGCTTTTTTTTCGCCCGTAACGCCTAGCACACCGGCATGTCCAAAATGTGACAGCGCCTCACGCTGAGCAAGATTTGACAAACATGGCCAATCAACTAACGACACAATGCCGTCCATACGAACCGCAGAGGCGCCCAGCGCCCACCGCATTCGAAACCGGGTTGATTCGAACGACACCACGAATGTTTTGGAGAGAACATGAACGAGTTGATGGCACGGCATAATCACAAGCACACCGCGATCGCGGCCGCAGTCATGATCCTGGCGATGGGCACCGCGCTGCAGGCGCAGGCGCAGGCCCAGCAAACCGACACGCCGCAGGAAGGCGGCATGCAGACGGTGGTCGTCACCGGCGTGCGCGCCGCGCTGGAACAGTCGCTGCGCCAGAAGCGCAATGCCGACTCGGTGGTCGAGGTGGTCACGGCCGAGGACATCGGCAAGATGCCCGACAAGAACGTGGCCGATGCCATCCAGCGCCTGCCCGGCGTGAACACGCAATCGTCGGCGGGCGGCGAGGGCGGCTTCGGCGAGAACGACCGCGTCAGCCTGCGCGGCACCAGCCCCAGCCTGCAGCAAACCCTGTTCAACGGCCACGCGATCAGCACCGGCGACTGGTTCCTGCTGAACCAGATCGGCGGCAACGTCGGCCGTTCCAGCAGCTTTTCCTTGCTGCCGTCGGAACTGGTCGGTTCGATCGTGGTGCAGAAGAGCGCCACCGCCGACCTGGTCGAAGGCGGCGTCTCTGGCGCCATCAACGTCATCACGCGCCGCCCGCTCGACTTCCGCCAGCCGCTCACCTTCGAAGCCTCGGCCCAGGCCAACTATAACGACTTGTCCAGCAAGACGGAGCCGCATGTCTCGGCCCTGGTGGCGATGAAGAACGAGGCGGGCACCGCCGGCTTCCTGCTGCAGGGCTTCTCGGAAAAGGCCGCGGTGCGGCGCGACGGCCAGGAAATCCTCGGCTACACTCCGATCAGCGCCACCAGCGCGGCGGCCGTCGCCAACCCGGCGCTGGCCGGCGTGCTGGTGCCTACTTTTATTGGCGCCTCGCTGTTCGAGCAGACCAAGAAGCGCAGCGGCGGCGCCTTCGACGTGGAGTTCCGTCCGTCGCGCGGCGTGTCGTTTGACGTGAACGGCTTCTATTCGGAGCTGAAGGCCGGCCACCAGAACACCAACTGGCTGGCCGCTCCCGCCAATTCCATCAACACGGCCAACCAGATTCCGCAGAACCCGGTGGTGCGCAATAACACCCTGGTCGGCGCCGGCTTCGCGGTGAACAACGGCGAAGTCGACAACATCTACCGCCCGGACGCCGGCGGCGAATCCTGGTACCTCGACGTCAACGGCAAGTTCAAGGTCAACGACGACCTGAGCCTGTCCGGCCGGCTGGGCAAGACCCACGGCGTGGGCTACGACCGCAACGACGTCTATTACCAGAACAACGTCGACGGCGGCATGGTGTATGCGCTGAACGGCCTGTCGCCGGCCACCGTGAGCTACCCCGGCGGGAACACCGCGGCGCCGGGTTCCACCGCCTGGGCCGGCGGCGGCGAAGCGCAATCGGTGGACCAGGAAAAGTATGCGCAGGTCGACGGCGAATGGCGCCTGCGCGACGGCATGTTCAGCGCGCTGCGCTTCGGCGCCCGCGTGACCGACCACGAGCGCACCGCCGAGCACCCGCTGGAAACGCGTCCGGGCCCGCTCGGCTTCAGCAACCCGGGGCCGGCCTGGAGCGGCCAGATGTACCCGTCCGACTTCGCGAACGACCTGGGCGGCAACCTGTCCTCGAACTATTTTAAATACGACGGCGCGGCCCTCGGTGCCTGGGGCGCGGTGCCGGGCAACCGCCTGCTCGACTACACGCTGCGCCACAACTGGATGGACGAATTCCGCGTCGGCGAAAAGACCGCCGCGCTGTACGGCATGCTCGAAGCGGGCGGCGACGGATGGAGCGGCAACATCGGCCTGCGCGCCGTGCAGACGAAGCAGACCACGGTCGTGAACCTGCCCGGCGGCCCGAACCCGGTGACGGGTTCGGCCTTTGGCCCCTACACGCCGACCACCTTCAAGCGCACCTACCGCGACTACCTGCCGAGCGCGAACGTGAAGTTCGACGTGCGCCCCGACCTGGTCGTGCGCGCCGCCGTGGCCAAGACCATGGCGCGCCCCGACTACTCGGCGCTGGGCGGCTCGGTGTCGCTGAACGACGACGCCCTGAGCGGCAGCGGCGGCAACGTCAACCTCGACCCGGTGCGCTCGACCAACTTCGACGTCTCGGCCGAATGGTATTACGCGCCGAAGGCGGCGCTGTCGGCCGGCTTGTTCTACATGGACCTGCGCTCGATCGTGGCGCAGGGCACCAGCACCGGCACCTATTACAACAACAAGCGCAGCGCACCGGCCGAGTACCAGATCACCTCGCCGTTCAACACGGGCGGCAAGAACAAGGGCGTCGAGTTGAGCTGGCAGCAGCCGCTGTACGACAACTTCGGCTTCCTGGCCAACTACACCTGGGCCGACGGCGAGCTCGATGACGGCGGCGAACTGCTGAACTCCTCGAAGCGCACCTACAACCTGACCGGCTACTTCGAGAACGAACGCTTCAGCGCGCGCCTGGCCTACAGCTTCCGCTCGGCCTATAAAGCCGGCGTGGACCGCGGCGCCAGCCAGCATGTGGACGACATGCCCTCGCTGGCGGCCTCGGTGAACGTCAAGCTCACCGAGCAGCTGACCCTGACCTTCGATGCGCTCAACCTCACCAACGAGACCATCAAGATGTATGCCGAGAACAAGGAGCGGCCGCGCGCGTTTTATGCGAACGGGCGGACTTTCTTCCTGGGGCTGCGCGGGAAGCTCTGATTTCGGGTCCTGAGTCTCCGGGGCGTTTTGGGCAAGGCCGGCGGCCTTGCTCTTTTTTCGGACGATGAGGGACCGCGCCGCGATTCTTCCACCTGCGTGGCAACGTAGGGTGGGCACTCCGTGCCCACGCGGAACGTCGATCATTGTTTGCGCCTGTGCTCGACGATGACGATGCGACTTGTCGGCGTCCCTAAAGCGTCCCGCTAACGCCTCGTTCCATCGCTGACGTCTCGGAGCGAATCAGAGCCGCCACCGACTCCGGCCCAACACGTAACCGCGTGGGCACGGAGTGCCCACCCTACGGGACACACCCTGGCTTTTTCAAGGAACACAATGCCGATCACACATCCAGGCACGGCGCCCATTGCCATCGAATGGGAATGCCTGAGCAACTTCGCCGGCAACGGCATCTTCGAAGCGCGCCTGAACCTGCGCAACGTCTCCGGCAAACCGATCGCCCCCGGCTGGCAACTGTTCTTCAACGCCTGCCGCAAGGTGATCCCCGATACCGTCAGCACCGGCTTCGCCATCGACCACGTGAACGGCGACCTGTTCCGCCTCACCGCCGTGGTCGACAAGCCATGGGCCGCGGACGAAGCCTTCGACATCACCTACCAGGCCCAGTTTTGGGTCATCAGCCTCACCGACGCGCCGCTCGGCTTCTACCTGTTGTCGAAGGAGGATGGCGTCATCACACTCGGCGACCCGCGCATCCTGCCCTTCGCCCGCGTCGAACAGCGCATGCGCCACGTCGAAGACCGGGTGCCGACCGCGAACGCCGCCCAGCGCCATGCCGACAACGCAGCCCTGCACCTGCTGCCCGAAGAGGAGGTCGGCCGCATCACGCCGCGCCCGGTCTCGGCGCGCTTCGGCGCTGGCAGATGCAAGCTCGGACCCGGCACGGCAATCGTCCATGGTCCGGAACTCGCCAACGAAGCCGCCTTCCTGCGCACGCTGCTGGACAGCTTGCCGGCGAATGACGCGCCTGCCGCGCAAGTCGTGTTTGAGACCGGTCCCGTCCCCCTGGAAGCCCCGGACGACGAAGCCTACCGGCTCGACATCGGCGCCGACCGGGTCGTATTGCGCGGCGCCTCCGCCCACGGCGTCTTCAATGCCATCCAGACCCTGCGCCAGTTGCTGGACGAAGACGGCAACCTGCCATGTGGCCGCGTGCTCGACGCCCCACGCTTCGCCTACCGCGGCATGATGCTCGACGTGGCGCGCCATTTCGCCAGTGTCGATACGGTACTGCGCCTGCTCGACTGCATGGCCGCCTATAAACTGAACCGATTCCACTTCCACCTGACCGACGACGAGGGCTGGCGCCTGCCGATCACCGCGCTGCCTGAATTGACCGAAGTCGGCGCACGGCGCGGCGTCAGTCCGGACGGGAGCCCCTGCCTGCCGCCATCCTTCGGTTCCGGCGCCGATATCGACAGCTCGCCCGGCACCGGCCACTACACGCACGACGAATTCATCGCCATCCTGCGGCATGCCCATGCGCGCCACATCGAGGTGATCCCCGAGTTCAACATGCCCGGCCACGCGCGCGCCGCGGTGATGGCGATGCGCGTGCGCCACGACCGCCTGCTGGCCGCCGACGACATTGAGGCCGCCTGGGCCTACCGCCTCGACGATCCCGACGATGCCTCGACCTACGAATCCGTGCAGCTCTGGCACGACAACGTGATCTGCATCGCGCTGCCCTCGGTGGATCGCTTCATCGACACCGTGGTCGGCGAGGTGAAAGCTTTGTTTCGCCAGGCCGGCGTGCCGCTGCGCGCCATCCACACCGGCGGCGACGAAGTGCCGAACGGCGCCTGGATCGGTTCGCCCCTGTGCCGCGCGCGCATGCTTGAACAGGGCTGGAGCGACGTGGCGCAGTTGCGCTTCGAGTTCGTGGCGCGCTGCCGCGCGATCCTGGCGCGCCACGGCCTGGCCTTTGCCGGCTGGGACGACACCGCGCTCACCCACGACACGGGCGGCGCCCCGGCCCCGGAGCCGCGCTTTGCCGGACCGGACTTCCACGCCTATGTGTGGAACAACGCCTGGGGCTCGGGCCAGGAAGACATCGCCTACCGCCTGGCGAATGCCGGCTACAGCGTGGTGCTGTCGAACGCGGCGAATTTGTACTTCGACCTGGCCTGCGCCAAGGACCCGGAAGAACCGGGCTACTACTGGGCCGGCTTCGTCGGCCTGCGCCAGGCCTTTGCCTTTTGCCCGCTCGACCAGGGCGCGGTGCCGGCGCGCGACCCGATGGGCCGGCCGGTACCCGAGGCGCTGCTGTCGGGCCTGGAACAACTCGATGGCGGACGCATCGCCGGCCTGCAGGGCCAGCTCTGGAGCGAGAATGCGCATTCGCGCGCGCGCATCGAATACATGATCGCGCCGCGCCTGCTGGCGCTGGCCGAACGGGCCTGGAGCCAGGACCCGGGCTGGCGCCTGGTCGCCGATCCGCGCGACCGCGAAGCGCGCATCGACGCCGACTGGAACGAGTTCGCCAACCGCCTCGGCCAGCGCGAACTGCCGCGCCTGGACCGTGCGCCGCTGGCCTGGGCCTACCGCCTGCCGCCGCCGGGCGTGCGGCTGGAAGAAGGCCGCATCCACGCCAACGTGGCGCTGCCCGGCCTCGCGCTGCGCTACAGCTTCGACGGCAGCGCGCCGCATGCGGCCAGCCCGCTCTACAGCGCACCGTTGAGCATTGCGCCGGATGCGCGTACATTCAGCATCGCCAGCTTCGACACGCGCGGCCGCAGCAGCCGCGTTGCCACCATCGCCCTGAAGGACGCATCCGATGCATGAGGTTTCCACCGCCGCCGCCGTCGGCATGACGAAGCCGCCCGCCGCGCGCCATCCGCTGGCCTGGGTGCCGACCCTGTACCTGGCCCAGGGCTTGCCGTTCTACGCGGTGGCGCTGATCGCCGGCCTGATGTTCAAGAGCATGGGCGTGCCGAACGAGCAGATCGCGCGCTGGACCGGGCTGCTGGGCTTTGCCTGGGTGTTCAAGGCGCTGTGGAGTCCCTTCCTGGAACTGGCGCGCAGCAAGAAGCGCGCGGTGGTCACCTTCCAGCTGCTGGGCGGGGCAGGGCTGGCATCGGTGGCGCTGGCGCTGCAGCTGCCGGGCTGGTTCGCGCTGTGCATCGCGCTGCTGGCGGTGGTGTCGCTGGCATCGGCCACCCACGACATCGCAGCCGACGGCCTGTACATCGCCAGCCTGAGCGCCAGGCAGCAGGCCGCCTATGCCGGCTGGCAGGGCGCCTTCTTCAATGCGGCCAAGTTCCTGTCGCTGGGCGGGCTGGTGATCCTGGCAGGCTACCTGGAAGACCGGATCGGCACCGCGCCTGCCTGGACCGTGGTGTTCGGCCTGCTCGGCGCGGCGCTGGCGGCGCTCGGGCTATACCATGCGCTGGCCTTGCCCGGCACGCTTACGGTACGCTCGGCGCAAACCGATTCGCTGCGCAGCATCGGCGCCACCCTGCTTGATGTCATCCGCGCCTTCTTCGCCAAGAAGGGTATCTGGCTCGGCATCCTGTTCATCATCCTGTTCCGCGCCAGCGAGGGGCAGATCCAGACCATCGGCCCGCTGTTCCTGCGCGACGCGCGCGCCGTCGGCGGCCTGGGCCTGAGCACGGCCGAAGTCGGGGCGGTGTACGGCACGGCCGGCACGGTCGCCTTTTTGGTCGGCAGTATCGCCGGCGGCTACTTCACGTCGTGGCTGGGTTTGCGGCGCGCGATGCCGTGGCTGATCCTGGCGATGAATTTGCCGAACTTGGTGTTCTGGTATTTGAGCGCCGCGCAGCCCGCGTCCCTGCCGCTGATCGCCACCGCGCTCGGCGTGGAGATGTTCGGCTACGGCTTCGGCTTCGTCGGCATCATCCTGTTCATCATGCAGGTGATCGCCAGCGGCCCCTACCAGACCGCACACTACGCGCTGGGCAGCGGCTTCATGCAGCTGGGCTTCGTGCTGTTCAAGATGATCAGCGGGGATATCCAGCAGGCGCTGGGATATCGTCACTTCTTCCTGTGGGTATTGGCATGCGCGGTGCCGGTGCTGGTGTTGACGCGCTTCGTGCGGCTGGAGCCTGAAGAAAACGGGGAGCAGATCTAAAGGCCGGCAGCGGCATCAGTTTGTTTCTATCTATCTGCTATGCTGACTTGAACGATTGGATTCGGCCAAAGGTAACCGTTCCGTAAAGGCCACTGCTCAGAGTGATGATCGCTGTGCAAATACCGGATATGTCCGTTCAAAGGGGAAGTCATGACCTCGATATATCATAGCCCTAAGCGTAGATTAGTTGCTCAAGCTGCGATGGTAATAGCGATCGAAGTTGCGGCTGTAAGCTTATGGGCATTATGGCCACCAGATGCCCCACGGCGCGACTGGCTGCCAGCAATCGCCCTATTCTGGACACTCGGCCCACCCATCTGGTTTTATATTGAATACGCGCTGCTGTTTGATAACTGGAACGACAAGGATGCTGTTGCTCAGTTCAAGGATCTACAGGGCCACGCGGCGAAGATTTGGGCTGGAATGCTGGCATTCCTGACTGGAGCAACCCTCCTAAAGGTAAATTATTGAGCGTGCCAATCGATTCCATCAGACAGCCACTTTCGGCGGGGAGTGGGCACTCGTGCCTTTTCCCTATACCCTACGTAATGGCTCAGGAGTATCTACGATAGCCGTGGCGATTCATCGTGGCCATGCACTTCGACGAGCTGACCTGCCGCATCTTCAATTCGTCGGGAATCCATCCGAGATCTCAGTCCGCTTGCAAGACTGAGCCGCCGACGCGCATGCGGCAGCGGCAACCCGACAAGAGCGGATATGTGTCGAAAGAACCACGCAAAAAATCTGTTCAATATTTATTAGCTAATATAGACAAACCCGCCCTATACTCAAACTGGAGTCTGACGCGCAGCCCTGGCTACAGATCACCTGTACCGCCCGCCCTTGTGCGCCCGATGAAAGCGACTGTGACATGACAATCCAGGAGGCGTCATGAGCGGGACGGGTCTTACCTTTCGCATTTCCGGGGTCCCCATTGAGGGCATGTCACGCGACCAGTTAATCGAGGGTTTCGGCGGCGGAGACATGGACGCCGAGCTCTTCTCGATGCAGACGCACCGCAGTGCGGGCCGGGTGGTCGACAGGGATGTCCAACCCGGCGAAGATATCGTCGTCCTGAAGCTTGCGTCAGGCCCGACTTTGTTTCTGCACCCCGATTCAGCAAAGGCGCTGCTCGCCGCTGGCATGCCGATAACACGCGATGGCAGAGATGCCAGAGATGCCGCAGTCGTGGGCGTCTCCTCCAACCTGCCTTGGAGCGAAGAGGGCCCTACCCGCGGCCTTGGCAGTTGGGCTTCCAATGTGGCGCTCGAATGGTTCGGCATCCTACGCCGCAAAACCAGGCATTCGCTGGCCGAGCGTGGCGCCGACTGGATCCGTCAACAATTCGACAAGCCCGAGCGCCAGGGCCTGTACCGTCTGACGTCGAGTGCGCCGCCGGACGAGATGGACCCTGCCAATCGCATAGCAGCGCTCAAGCTGCCCGCGCGGCTGAATTCGCCGATCCTTATTCTCGTGCATGGTACCTTTTCGACCACAGCAGGCACGTTTCGCCATCTGTGGACGAAAGACGCAGCAGCTAACACGCTATTGAACAGCTATGAAGGCGATGCCTACGGTTTCGAACACCCGACTCTCGGAACGAGCCCGGTACAAAACGCGCTGGATCTGGCTAAAGCGCTGCCACCGAATGCACGGGTGCATCTGCTGACGCATTCTCGTGGCGGTCTGGTGGCCGAAATCCTGGTCCGCGCCGCAAACTCATCGAACGTTCTGGCACAAATCGAACAATATTTCACTGGTGCGCCTTTCGATGAGTCGAGGCTGCTGCTGGAACTGGTCGACCTCGTCCGAAACAAGAACCTTCAGTTTGATCGCGTGATCCGGGTCGCATGCCCGGTTCGAGGCACGCTGCTGGCCTCCGGACGCCTGGATGCCTACCTGTCAGTTCTGCACTGGCTGATGCAACTGGCGCACCTACCGATTACCGGCGCCATGCTAGCCGCTCTCAGGGAGGTCGCCCGTGCCGGCCTGAAACCGGAGACCTTCCCGGGATTAGCTGCCATGCACCCCCGGAGCCATTTGGTGCGGTGGCTGAATGCGCCGCTGGAGGCGGTCGACAGCCAGCTTTACGTCATCGCCGGAAACAGCAGCGGCCATAGCCTCTTTACCTGGATTAAAACCCTGCTGGCCGACTCCTTCTTTTGGACCGACAACGACCTGGTGGTGCAAACACGCTCCATGTACGGAGGGGTTCCGCGCAAAACGGGGTCGCGCGCGGCGCGCTTCGTGCTCGGCGACGGGGGCGAGGTTTCTCACTTCAGCTATTTTTCGTTCACGCAGACGCGTGAAGCCATTGCCGACGCCCTCCGCACTACACCTCAGCGCCCATGGGAGCCAATCGGCCTGCTGTCATGGGCAGGTGTCGATAGCAGTGGGGTGCGCGGCAGCGACGCCACGCCGCAGGCGGTTCCGGCGCCGGGCAACAGGCAGCGCCAGCGCCCGACCGTGATCGTGGTGCCGGATTTCCTCGGTTCCCACCTGGACGAACGGCGGGGACGCCTATGGCTGTCGCAGCTCTCGCTGTCCGCGTTCGCCAGTCTTGGCCTCGACAAGAGCGAGTCTTTGGAAAAGGTCAGCTCCAACAACTTGGTCGAGCACTGCTACGGTGCACTCTGCAGCCGCCTTGCCGAGACCCATGACGTTATTCCGCTACCATACGACTGGCGCAAGCCAGTCGAAGACGCGGCCGCCAGCCTGGCGAGCCGCGTGCAGGAATGGCAGCAGCAACGCGCGGGTGGGCCGCTGCGCATTCTCGCGCATGGCATGGGTGGTTTGGTGGTCCGGGCTTTTCACATGAACCACAAGGATGTGTGGGACGAGGCGATGGCCTTCGAGGGCGCGCGCGTGATCATGCTCGGGGTGCCTCACGAGGGCAGCTGGACGCCGCTACAGGTGCTGTCCGGTGGCGACGCGCTCGCCGGGCTGCTCAGCGCCGGCGCGCCTTTGTTTGCAGATCTGCAGGTCCGCAAAGCGCTCGCTACGATGCCCGGCTTCATCCAGCTGCAAGCCGGGCTGCTCGATCCGGCCTTACAACTCGACCTGCGCAGCGGCTGGGAAAGGCAAGAAGAGCTGCAGCGTGCAGAACTGGCAAAACTCACACGGTGGCATGGAGGGCCATCCGCCTGGGCGATCCCCACCCAGCAGCTGTTGACGGATGCCAAGCTGTTCTGGGATCGTATGCGCAAAGACATGGCAGCCTTCGAAGGGGAAGCCGAGAAAATCGTGATCGTCACTGGCAAGGCGAAGCATACAGTGGACCATGCCGCGATGCGCGATGGCCGGCTTTGGCTGAGCGGCACTGGCCACGGTGACGGCCGCGTCAGCCTGGACAGCGCGAGAATGAATCAGCTTACCATCTGGAAGATTGACGCCGAGCATGGTGCAATGCCGGCGGTTGCGGGAGCCTTTTCCGGCTTGCTGGACTTGCTCAATGCCGGGAAGACGCACTTGCTCGACAGCCAGGAGCTGCAACCGGCCCAGCAGGTCCAGCACGCTAACGGCGGCACTGCGCTCGCGGACGAGCCTGCACGGCTGCTGCAGAGGCTGATGACGAACGCCAGGCCACCGGAGCTTGGCCAATTGTTCTCGGTAGCAGAGGCAGAGCAGCGCGCGCATACCGCGAAAGCGCACCTGTCGGTAGAGGTCTACCATGGCGATCTGCGTTTCCTGCGCCAGCCCTTGATGATCGGTCATTACCAATCGCTAATCCTGTCTGGCTCCGAAGCGGTCGTCGACAAGCTGGTCGGTCAGCGTATGAGCAAGGCTTTGCGTGCCGGCATGTATCCAGAATATGTCGGCAGCAACCAGATATTCGAAAATGGCCCGCAGATCGAAATCCGCCGCCAAAAGCAGCGCTTCATCCCGCGGCCCAATGCCGCCGTCGTCGTCGGGCTAGGAGAAGAAGGTAAGCTAAATAGTCAGAAACATGCTTATACGATCCGGGTCGGCGTCCTGGCCTATGCCGAACGGCTTGCCGAAAGCGGACGCAGCGACGACACCTTCGAAATTGCCGCAACCCTGCTGGGCAGCGGTGGTACCGGTATCTCCGTCGGTGACGCCGCGTTAGCGCTCGTACAGGGCATCATGGATGCGAACGCCAAGATCGCGGACATCAACCAGAGTGGCGGCGCGCGCTGGCCGACGGTGCGGGCGCTGACGATCGTCGAGGTCTATCTGGACCGCGCCTCTGACGCCTGGCGTGTGTTGAAACTACAGGAGCAGAGTAACCCGGGGCGGCTGGCAATTGGCCGTTCGCTGACCGAAGCTGAAGGCAACCTGCGCCGGCCGGTGGAGTCCAGCTATCGTGGCGCGACCTACGACTTCATCAGCGTGCTACGGACCCCCTCAGCCAAGGATGCCGAGCCGCAAATCGGCTACAGCCTCGATACCCGCCGCGCACGCACTGAAGTGCGCGCCCAGCGCGCCCAAGGTGCCTTAATCCGGGACTTGGTGGAAAAGGCATCGAACTCCACCGTGGTGGACCCACTGATCGGACGCACTCTATTCAATCTGCTGGTGCCGGTCGAGATCGAACCCTACCTGGCTGGCTCCAATGACATGGTGATGGAGTTGGACCGCGACACCGCCGCCCTGCCATGGGAGCTGCTGGATACTGACCCCGACCGAAAAATGGCATCGGGCAACGGGCCGCAGCCCCCTTGGGCGGTACGCAGCAAAATCATCCGCAAGCTGCAAACAGAGCATTTCCGCGACAAGGTCATTGACGCGGGACGCGAAGACAATGTCTTGATTGTCGGAGAGCCCCTGACCGATCCAAGCTATCCGCGCCTACCCGGCGCGAAGCACGAAGCCGAGGCTGTAGCCAGGGTAGCGCGCGCATCGCTCGGAACCGGCGGCGACAGGGTCAAAGAGCTGAACAACAACGACGACGCCCATACCATCATCAACCAGCTTTTTGCCCGCAATTACAGGCTGGTCCATATAGCCGGACATGGCATGCGTGGCGCGAATGGGGGCGTGGTGCTCTCCGGGCGCCGGACCTTCCTCGGGCCCAACGAGATACGCGCCATGCGTGTGACTCCCGAACTGGTGTTCATCAACTGCTGCCATCTCGGGCAAGGCGATGCTCCGCCCTTCGACAGGCCGGACTTTGCCGCCAGCGTGGCTGAGGAGCTGATCCGGATCGGCGTCCGTTGCGTCGTGGCCGCTGGCTGGATGGTCGAAGACCAGCCTGCCGAGCGCTTTGCCTCGGCCTTCTACAATGCCATCTTCAACGGGTGCCGTTTCATCGACGCCGTGGGGCAAGCGCGGATGGCAGCATGGGAAGCAAAGCGCGAAAGCAACACTTGGGCCGCATACCAATGCTATGGCGATCCGGATTGGAGCTGGCGTAACGAGGTCAGCACGCGGAAGCCCTCGCCAGAGGCGGAATTTGCCAACGTAGCTTCGCCTAGTACGCTCGAGCTGGTGCTGCAGACCATCGCCACTGAAATCTTGTACGCGTCGTCCGACAACGCCTCCTGGTACCGCAGGCAACTGGCCCACTTGGAGCACAAGTTCGGGGAATGGGGCCAACGCGGCGCTATTGCTGAAGCTTTCGGCAATGCGTACGCGGCCCTGCCGGACCGGGTCAAGGCCCTAGAATGGTTCCGGAAGGCGCGCAACGCCTCTGATAGCAAGGCAAGCCTGTCTGCCATCGAACGTTATGCGGAGCAGCTCAGCATGCCGGGGGCAAGCGTCGATGAATTGAACGAAGCGGTTATCGTTATGACCGTCATGGGAGACCGCTTGGGGGGCACGCTGCGACGCTATAGCCTGCTTGGCCACGCCCACAAGCGCCTGAGCATGCGGCTTGCCGAACAGGGGATGGATTCGAAAGCAGAATCGCTCGCGCAGCTGGCCACTGCATGCGAAAATTTTACGTTGGCCGGTCAAGCGCAGGACGACGAAAAACGCTTTACCTTCTATCCGCCGCGCGCCGTCCTAATGTGCAAGCTGCGCCATCACTTTCAGGATCAGCAGGCCTGTCCCGACGTCGACTGGGAGAGCCAGCGCATCTTGGAAGCCACTATAGCCGTCGACAGAGCTGTACAGACCGACCCTAACTTCTTTTCGATCGTCGCCCAGTCCGAACTCGATGTCCTGAAAGCGCTGATCCGGGGTGACCTTCGGCAGATCATGAACAACATCGAGCACTCGCTCTGCGACCTGCATCGGCGGATCGATACGAAAATGTTCTGGATCTGGGTTCACGACGACGCGCGCTTCTTGCTGGAGCCCTATGCCACCTTGCCGCGCAACCCGGCGAATCCAGTAGACCAGGCCGAAGTGCGGGCGGCCAGGAAGCTGCTCGAGATTCTGGCCGGCTACGCAGGCATGGAAGCCAGCCATCGCGATCCGGAGGCATGGGCCCGCACTAATGCACTAGAGGAAAGACTAGAGGTAATCGCGGTCTCGACACCGGCCTGACAAGCACTAAACGCGGCTCCGTGCTGGATAATTTACGCATCTTTGACGCGTCACGAAAAAGCGTTGCAGCTGATCTGTCAGCCAGGTGATGGTCGATCCGTATCTTCAGGTAGCAGGGGCGGCGTACGGGCTTTCGGTTTCCAGTACTGGATCGGTCATCTTTGAGATCCGACCGACGGCGAGTTCGGCGACGCGCTTCACTATCTCGTCCAGCAAAAGGCCGCCAAAGGCGGTGCTCAGGCTGATATGAGCGGTCGGACCCTCTCAACCGGACGCCCGTTTTAACGTTTTTTGACGGGTAAGGCGAGCCACCCTTGCCATTTGCCCACGCCATCGCGTTCGACCTTCTGGATATGCGGCCGCGTGCTGTCCAGGCGCCAGAACGCCTGCTTGTCGAGCCAGTCCTCGTACATGAAGCGAAAGCGCGGCCAGTCGCCGCAAAAGTCGAGGATGGCGTACGAACCCGCCGGCAGCACGCGCAGGCCGAGCGTCGGATCGGGCCTGGTATCGCCGCCAAAGCCGAAGTCGTAGCAGTATTCGCGCTCGCCGGTAAAACCCGGGTCTTCGTCAAACACACCATACCAGGCGGTAGCGCGCGTCACGTCGCCATTGCTCTCGCGCTCGCAGATGAAGTTGTTGCAGGCAATCGACAGCGCCGCGCCCGACTGTCCGAAGAAACGCTGGTAGCGCAGCGTGACGGCCGGCAGGGCCTGCACGCGGATGCGCGCCGACACGCTCCCGGGTTCGGGCGGGCAGTAGGGCGCCAGGATCGCCTCCAGGTTGCTTGGTTCCGCGACAAAGAAGCTGACGTCGCTCTCGCGCCCGACCTGCTGGTCCATGTAGGTGCGCCAGCCGCCTTCGCGCCAGGCCTTGGCCGACATCGCGAACTGCTGCTTGAAGGCCTTGGCAAAGGCCGCGTTCGAAGGAAAGCCGCAATCCTGGGCGATGTGCAGCACCGGCACGTCGGGCTCGTGGCGCAGCAGGTGGGCGGCGCGGCGCAGGCGGCGCTTGCGCTGGTATTCCACTGCCGAAAAGCCGGTCAGCTCGCGGAAGATGCGGTCGAAGTGGAAAGAGGAATAGCTGGCCGAGGCGGCGAGGTTCTTCAGCGCCAGCGGGTCGCCCACCGAGTCGAGCATCAGGTCCATCACCTCGTACAGGCGCGAGACGCGCGAGGTCGGCTTCATCGCACGGCCCCATGCCCGCCGCGAGGGCAGGCTGTCGGCGCCGCGGCGCAGGCTGGCAGGTGACGGGACGAAAGGCGCATCGGGGCGGCCACGGATGAAATTCTATTCATTATGGCTTAGAAAAGGTGCAATAGCGAAATATCGAGCCGCCGCGCCGGCACGGGCTTGGCAGGAATGCGACAGGGACGTTTGCAGCGCCCGCGCCATTTTGCATACGCCCCGTACTTACAGGCTGTATGCAAAACACACATGCATATGCGAACGCCATTGTTCTACTTGGCAATGCCAGGCTTTATGCATTAGCATCCTCCGGTCCCAACCATTCCTATAACGGAGAATCACATGAAGCGTACCCTGTGCAGCACCCTGATCGCGGGGCTGTTCGCCGTCACCGCCCACGCCGGCGCGAAAGACGCAGCAGCCACCAGCGCCCCATCGACCGCTGCCGCCGCCGCGGTATCCGGCGTCGACAAGGCCGCGATGGACGCCAGCGTGCGCGCGCAGGACGACTTCTTCCGTCACACCCAGGGCAAGTGGCTGGAAACCGTCGACATCCCGTCGGACCGTTCCAGCTGGAGCGCCTTCAGCGTGGCCCAGGAAAACGTCGAGAACCAGATCCGCGCCATCATCGAGCAGGCCGCCGCCGACACCAAGGCCGCCAAGGGCTCCGACGCGCAGAAGATGGGCGACTACTACACCAGCTACGTCGACGAGGCGCGCCGCAATGCGCTCGGCCTCACGCCATTGAAAGGCGAGCTGGCGCGCATCGCCGCCCTGAAGGACAAGCGCGGCATCGCGGCACTGTCGGCCCACATGGACCGCATCGGCGGCGAGGCGCCGCTCGGCATGTACGTCGGCCAGGACAGCAAGGACTCGACCCGCTATGTGGTGAGCGTCGGCCAGTCGGGCCTGGGCCTGCCGAACCGCGACTACTACCTGGCCGACGAAGCGCGCATGAAGGACTTCCGCGCCAAGTACCAGGTGCATGTGGAGAAGATGCTGACCCTGGCCGGCCACAAGGACGCCGCCGCTGAAGCAGCCAAGATCGTGGCGCTGGAAACCGAGATCGCCAGGGCGCAGTGGAGCGCCGTCGAGAACCGCGACCCGGTCAAGCGTTACAACAAGATGACGTTCGCCCAGCTGAAGGACCTGATGCCGGGCTTCGACTGGACCACCTGGATGAAGGACGTCGGCGTGGCCGGCAAGGTCGATTCGCTGATCGTCAGCCAGCCGAGCTACCTGGCTGCCCTGGACAAGATCATCGCCGCCACCCCGGTCGACACCTGGAAATCGTATTACGCTTTCCACCTGATCAGCGCCTACGCCCCTTATTTGTCGCAGCCGTTCGTCGACGAGAGCTTTGCCTTCCGCGGCACCGTGCTGTCGGGTACCAAGGAAAACCGTCCGCTCGACAAGCGCGCCATCGCCCTGGTTAACCGCGAGCTGAGCGAAGTGGTGGGCAAGGTGTATGTGGAGCGCCACTTCCCGGCCGAGCGCAAGGCGCAGGTCGAGGAGATGGTGAAGAACTTCATCACCGCCTTCAAGGAAGGCATCGAGACCCTCGACTGGATGAGCCCCGAGACCAAGAAGCAGGCGCAGATCAAGCTGTCGAAGATGAACGCCAAGATCGGCTACCCGGAAAAATGGCGCGATTACTCGTCGCTGAACGTCGTGCGCGGCGACCTGGTCGGCAACGTGATGCGCTCGCGCGAATTCGGCCACGCATTCGGCATCAACAAGCTGGGTAAACCAGTGGACCGCCTGGCCTGGAGCATGAGCCCGCAGACCGTGAACGCCTACTACAGCCCGAGCATGAACGAAGTCGTGTTCCCGGCAGCGCGCCTGCAGGCGCCGCTGTACGATGCGAACGCCGAGCCGGCGGTGAACTACGGCGCGGTCGGCATTTCGATCGGCCACGAGATCAGCCACGCGTTCGACGACAAGGGTTCGCAGTTCGACGGCGACGGCAATTTGCGCAACTGGTGGACTAAGGAAGACGGCGAGAAGTTCGCGGCGCGCGGCAAGGTGCTGGTGGCGCAGTACGCCGGCTACAGCCCGGTGCAGGGCTACCACCTGAACGGCGAGCTGACGCTGGGCGAGAACATCGCCGACAACGCCGGCGCCATCATGGCCAGCCGTGCGTATAAGATTTCATTGAAAGGCAAGCCGGCCCCGGTGATCGACGGCTTCACCGGCGAGCAGCGCCTGTTCATGGGCCTGGCCCAGGCCCGCCGCGGCAAGGCGCGCGACGCCGCACTGATCGCGCAAGTGAAATCGGACCCGCACTCGCCGTCGGAATTCCGCGTGAACGGCAGCCTGCGCAACCACCCGGGCTTCTACGAAGCGTATGACGTGAAGCCGGGCGACAAGATGTATCTGTCGCCGGAAGAGCGGGTGATTTTCTGGTAATTACCGGCCGATTCGGCTGATGTGAAAGGAGCGCTGCGGCGCTCCTTTTTTCATGGTGCTGGGGCGAAACGTGCTTGGGTTGGACGCGTGGACGGGAGACCCGTCCACCCTACGAATATGCGTTGACGTATTCCGATATGCGTTGGCGTATCCCGTACGGTGGGCACTCTGTGCCCACGCGGTTACGTGCTTGTCCAGGAGTCCGCGGCGGGGATGATTCGCTCGCGGATTACGCCATGGATGACACGCTGGCAAGGCGCTCCTGGATACGCTATCAACGAGCATCATTTGCGACGCCTTCAAACGCCAACAATGATCGTCGTTCCGCGTGGGCACGGAGTGCCCACCGTACGGTCGCTGATCGTAGCCAATCTTTACGGTGTCCCGAACACTTGCGTCCAGTACGGAAACCCCGGAAACCGCACGCGGCTCACCGCATACCCCGCCCCCATCTCGCTGAACTGCGGATTCATCAGGTTGGCGCAATGCCCGGGGCTGTCGATCCAGCCTTGCACCGCTTCCTGCGGCGAGGTCTGTCCTGCCGCGATGTTCTCGCCGATGTGGCGCCAGCGGTAGCCGGCGCGGGTGGCGCGTTGCGCCGCTTCGCTGCCGTCCGAACCCTGGTGGCTGAACCGGCGGTGGGTGGCCATGTCGCTGCTGTGCGCCAGCGCGGCCTGGGCCAGTTGCGCATTCCAGGCCACCGGCGGCGCTGCGCCAAACTGGCGGTCGCCACAGTTGCGCGCCTGCGCCCGCGCCACATTCACCAGGTCCAGGATGATGCGTCCGGCTTCCTCCTGTTCAGGCAGCGCCAGCGGCGGGGTGGGGCGCGCCAGCACGATCGTCCAGTCGGTGCCGCTACGCGCCACGCCAACGTCGGTGAAGGCGGCATCGAGCAGGCTGCGGCAGTACTGCTTGCGCAGCAGTTCGAGCACGGCCTCGGCGTCGGGCGCGCCGCCGACGTGGATCACCTCGGCCTTGTCGGTATGGTAGCCGGCCTGTTCAAGCGCCCATTCCGGAAACGTGCCGGGTCCGAGGCGCACCCGCGCCAGTGCCGCCTGCGCTGCCAGGGCAGGCGCAGGCGCCAGGCGCACACCCGGGCAGGACGCGGGCGCCGCACGGTAGGCATTGATGCCGGCCACCACGCGCGCATCGTTCTGCGCCAGTGCTGCGCCGGCCCAGGGCAGGGCACAGGCCAGCAGGGCGGCATGCAGCAGGTGCGCGGTTGGCGGACGATTCAAGGCAGGAGAGCGCAGTGTTGTTCGGATGTCCAGCATACCCGCGCCTGCCAGGGCGCGTTGTCCGGCTGTTTCCGTAACGTGCGGAAATTCTGTCCGGCTATGGTCAAATGGCGCTCATCGACCATCTACGGAGTTCAATCATGAGCAATGCCTTCAAGGCCGGCGACAAGGTGACCTGGGAATCGTCGCAGGGGACGGTACATGGCACGGTCAAGAAAAAGCTGACCGCGCACACCACGATCAAGGGTCACGAGGTGGCGGCGTCGAAGGAGAATCCGGAATACCTGGTGGTCAGCGACAAGACCGGCGCCGAGGCGGCGCACAAGCCGGACGCGCTCAAGAAAGCCTGACGCTTCGGCTTGTGGCGGCTTGCGGCGGCCGCTTCTTCAACGATGCGGCCGCTTCAGTGATGCATCGGCGTTGCCATGGATGCCTGCGCAGGCAGGTCCGTGCGGAAGGCGCGCTCGGCCGGCGCGGTATCGTTGTAGGCCTCGAAGCGTGCGATCTTGCCGTCGCGTACCGTCAGCACGTGCACCCAGGGGCTGTCGAAGCTGCGGCCGGTCGGCTTGGCCAGCCAGGTCGCTTCGCCCACGACCACCACCTTGTCGCCCTCGGCGATGAATTCCCTGGTCGTGAAACTGAGCGCCTCGGCGCCGTTGGCCAGTTTGGTGAAGAAGTCGGCAATCTCGGCCTTGCCATGGTAGGTGCCGGCGAAAGGAATGCAGTCCGAGTCGCGTTCGACCCAGTCGGCGTTGTCGTCGCAGCGATCGAGCAGGCTGCGGATATCGCCCTTCAGAAATAGCTGGTAGCACTCCATGACCAGCTGTTTGTTGTCTTGTGCGTTCATGACAGCTCTCCCTGACATTCGGCTGTCCACTGACAATCGCGGTTGGTCATGCCCGGATAGTCGATGCCTTCAGCCTAGTTCGCGCAAGCAGGATGTCAAGCTGGGCCGGCACCAAAGAAAATGGGCGGCCAGCGCCGCCCACCGTGCGTATTGGATGCCGGATCAACGGCGCTGGCGGCGGCGCGCCATGCCCATGCCCAGCAAGGCCAGCGGCAGCAGGGCCAGGGTGGCCGGCTCCGGTACGTCGCTGGCGGCATCGCCCAGGACCACCTGGCCGCCACCGCTGACGGTGTCGAAACGGCCGGTGTAGCTGCCGAACTCGTTATTGTAGTACGAGGTCACGACCAGGAAGTAGCGGGTATCGGCTTGCAGCGACCGGCTGATCAGCGAGAGGAAGCCGGCACCCGCATCGTCGTCGATGGTCAGCAGGTTCGACAGTGGCGACGATGCATCGAAGGCGTTCGCATACAGGGCCAGGAAGGTGTCGCCGTCGCGGGTGGTGGCGGAGAGCGTCTGCATGGAGTAGACGCCGTCGGCGGTCACGTGGAAATTGAATACGTCGTAAGACGTGGCCGTACCCAGGGTGCTCAGGGTGAAGGTGGTGAAAGGCCGGTTGAAGACAGGATCGGACTCGGTCAGGGCGCCGGAAAAGTCGACCGGCGCAGCCAGCACGGCCTGGGAGGCGAAGGCCAGGCTGGCAGCGGCGAGTTTCAGGAAACGGGAGAATTTAAAATTGAGCATGGACATGCCTTTTATAGTTAGTGTCCTTGCTATAGCAATCGCCGTGCCACCAAAAGTTAAGCTTTAAAAACAATTGCTTGGCAATAAATTGATTTCTTATTTTTAATTTTTGTAAAGAAATCCGACGTCCGCTGCCTGCCGGGGGCCTCCCTTTCTTAAGATTCCCTTCATCCACCACGCCTAAGGTAGCGAAGCATGCGCATCCTGCTCGTAGAAGACGACACCTCCCTCGGCGACACCATCCAGTCCTGGCTGCGCTTGGACGGCCATGCGGTCGACTGGGTCGAGCGCGGCGACTCGGCCGACACCGCCTTGAAAACCCACCATTACGACTGCGTGCTGCTCGACCGCGGCCTGCCCGGCCTCTCCGGCGACGCGCTGCTGGCCCGCCTGCGCGCCGCCGGCAACGCCGTGCCCGTGATCCTGATCACCGCCTTCAATGCCCTGGCCGACCGTGTCGAAGGCCTGGACCTGGGCGCCGATGACTACCTGGTCAAACCCTTCGAACTCGAAGAGATGTCGGCGCGCATCCGGGCCGCTGCCCGGCGCGGCGCCAGCCAGGCCAGCAACGCCTTGACCCACGGCGCCATCGCGCTCGATCCCGATACCAGGCAGGCCACGCTGGCCGGGCAGCCGGTGGCCCTCACCGCGCGCGAGTACCACGTGCTGCACGCCCTCCTGCTGCGCAAGAACGGCATCGTCACCCGCGCCCAGATCGAGGAAAGCCTGTACGGCTGGGGCGAGGAGGTCGAGAGCAATGCCATCGAGGTCTACATCCACAACCTGCGCAAAAAGCTGGGGAGCGACAGCATCGTCACCGTGCGCGGCCTCGGCTACCGGCTGAAGCACGATGACAGCTGACAGCGTGGCACCGCGGCCGGCCTCGCTGCGGCGGCGCCTGGTGCTGGCCATCGTCTCGGCCAGCGTGGCCTTGTGGCTGGCCAGCCTGGCCATCGTCACCGTGATCGCCTGGCAGGAAACCAACGAGGTCTTCGACGATGCGCTGGAAGAAGCCGGCTACATGATCCTGTCCGCCACCACCGACTGGCACGCGCGCGGCTTGCCGGCGCGCCCGGCTGCCAGGGAGGTGCGCAAGGTGGACATGCAGTACCAGATCGTGGCCGATGGCCGCGTGATCCAGCGTACCGAGGGCGCGCCGAAGCGGGCATTCGTGTCCGGTTTCGACGATGACGAAGGCTTTGCCGACCCGCAGGTCGATGGCCGCCGCTGGCGCGTGTTCGTGGTGCGCGACGAGGCAAACCGCTTCGAGGTGCAGGTGGGGCAGCGCCAGGACAAGCGCTTCGACATCCTGGAGGAGCTTGCGGAATCGCTGTGGCTGCCGGTGGCCGGCATCCTGCTGCTGCTGGCACTGGTGTGCTGGCTGCTGATCGGCCGCGTGCTGCAGCCCCTGCGCCGCACCGCGAACGCAATCGCCGCCAAGACCCCGAGCGACCTGGCCCCGGTGGCGCTCGACGGCCAGCCGCGCGAGCTGCTGCCCATCGTGGGCGCCCTGAACGGCGTGCTGGAACGGCTGGACGCGGCCCTGCAGGCCGAGCGCCGCTTCACCGCCGATGCCGCGCACGAACTGCGCACGCCGCTGGCCGGGCTGCACATGCACGTGCAGCTGCTCGGCCGCCAGCATCCGGAGCTGGCGGCGCCTTTCGGCAAGCTGCGCCAGGACATCGCGCGCCTGACCGCACTGGTCGACAGTTTGCTGACGCTGGCCCGGCTCGACCCGCTGGCGCGCGAGCAGCTGGTGCGCCAGCAGGTGCTGCTGGGGCCCTTGCTGGAGGGTGTGCTGGCCCTGCACCTGCCGGAAGCTGGGCGGCGCGGGATCGCGCTCACGCTGTATTGCGCGCTCGATACCGTGCAGGCCGAGCCGCGCATGCTGGAGATTATGCTGCGCAACCTGGTCGAGAACGCGCTGCGTTACTGCCCCGAGGGCAGCCGGGTCGAGATCTCGGCAGGGTGGTGTGATGGGCGTGCGCGCATCGCCGTGCGCGACAACGGCCCCGGCGTGGACGAGGCCAGCCGCGCGCGCCTGAGCGAGCGCTTCTTCCGCGTGCTGGGGCAGGGGCAGGGCGGCAGCGGGCTTGGCCTGTCGATCGTGCGCCGCATTGCCGAGCTGCACGGCATGACGCTTGGATTCGGCGTCGGGCTGGACGGGCGCGGGCTGGGCGTGACGCTCGACCTGCCGGCAGCCTGAGGCTAACACTTTAAGATAGGATTAATGTCCGAACGGTGTAATGCGTCTGTGCCTGCCGCGAACGGCAGCGTGAACATCCATTAACGGAGGAACGACCATGAAACGACTGATCCAACTGTCCTGCATCACCGCCCTCGTCGCCGGCTCGGCCGCCGCCATCGCCCAGCCGGGCAACTATACGGGGCCGTCGAGCAAGCCGGCCGCATCCGGCTACACCGGGCCGTCGAGCGCGCCTTTGATGACGGCGAAGCAGCTGCTCGACAACGGCAAGGACGACCAGTACGTGCGCCTGCAGGGCAAGCTCACCAGCCACAAGGGCGGCGAGGATTATGAGTTCACCGATGCCAGCGGCAAGATCACGGTGGAGATCGACGCCAAGTATTTCCCGCAGGGCGTGAATGTGGACCAGAACACGATGGTCGAATTGACCGGGGAGTTCGACAAGGAAACGTTCGGCGAATCGACGCTGGATGTGAAGCAGGTGAAGGTGGTCGGGAAGTAAACGCGGAGAGCCGCTAACGTTTTTTGGAATGATGGCCTCAACGTACGGTGGGCACCCCGTGCCCACGCGGTTACGTGCTCGTGCTTCCTACGTTGACCGTGACATGTCGCTCGCGATGCTTCCGTCGGCCACGAACCGGCTCCGCTTGATGTTTGCGAGCGTTACCTCGCGGCCAACACAAGACGCATAGGTACGTAACCGCGTGGGCACTTCGTCTTCGAGGCTCCCGGCCTCAAAGACCCCACCGTACGGGTCGCTGTATCGCATCCGATAAAGGCGCCGGCCGCGACGTTCCCCGGCTCCTGTTCAGACAAAAAAAAGCGCCAGCCCGCGGGCTGGTGCTTTTGCATCAACGACGCAGACTCAGCGCGGCGTGCACTGCGGCAGCGATGCCCGCACCGCCAGCAGCGAATTGCTGTCGTCCGGCGAGCGCGTGTTGTCGGTGAACTTGCAGCCATACTGCGGATCGGCCACCACCGACGGCGTGAGCACATCGTCGCCCTCCGGCTTCACGCCCTGCTGTTCCCACTTGGTCATCGCATCGAAGGCCGAGGCCTGTTCCGCAATCGTGAAATCGCAGTGGGCAATGCCGCGGATCGCGCGCTGCACCAGCAAATTCGAGGTCCCCAGCGCGTCGGCGCGGCGCTTGTAGATCTGCTCCATCTTGAACGGCACGTACAGGTCGCCCAGGGTGTGGATGGTCACCACCGGCACCTTGATCTGCGCGTTCGTCTTCGGAATCCAGCGCAGGCCGTCGCGGCGCAGGCGGTTGGCGTCGATCACCGAGGGTACGCGGAAGATGCTCGCATTGTAGGCCACTTCTTCCGCGCTCAGGGCCGGGTCGGCGTCGAGCTGGAAGGTGATGTCCTTGGTCGTGACCACGTCCTCGTTCAGGATGCCCTGCATCTTGCCGTCGCGCCCGAAGGTGCCCCACACGGTGTTCTGGTAGGAGCCGGAATAGGCGTAGTCGAACAGCGGACGCGGGCCGCCGCTCAGGTTGGCGACGATCTGCTTCAGGCGCATGCCCTGGGCGGTCGGCACGGCCTGCGCGGTCGGGGTGCTGCCGCCCGGGAAGCTCGAGAACAGCTTGGCCTGCACCTGCGGTCCGATCGTGGCCCAGTTCGATGGCGGCCAGTCGGTGGCCGGCATGCCGGCTTCGACCATGGCCGCGGTCTGGTAGGCGGCAAAATAATCGTACAGCTCGGTGTCGCCCAGCACGCCGCACATCGGCACCGCGCCGGCGTAGCGGATCTTGTTGTTGGCGGTGGCGATGTTTTCCTCGTCCACAGCGGCGGCCGTGACGTGGCCGCCCATCGAGACGCCGATGATGTAGGTCTTGGTCGGCGCGTTCAGGGTGCGGCCGTTCTTGCCGGCGATGTCCTTGAAGGCCAGGGCCAGGGCATTGGTGTCCTCGACGCCGGCGCGCACGTCGTAATAGTTGGTGCTGTAGCTCGACGCGGCCCAGGCATAGCCTTGCGCGATCAGGTGACGCCGCAGGGCCGGCGGCGAGACCGACAGGTTGGACCCGGTGCCGGCATAGCCGTGGGCGTACATGACCAGCATGCCGTTCCAGTTCTTCGGCACTTCGATCTGGTAGCCCGCCTTGTTCAGCACGCCCCACCAGCGGTCGGTGTCCGGCGCATTGGTCATGGCATTGAAGGGCAGGTTGGCTTCGACCACGGCAAAGGTGCGGGTATCCTGCGGACGTGCCGGCTCGGGCTGGACCGCCACCGGCGGCGGCGTGGTCTGGACCGGCGGCGGGACGGGATCGGTGCTGCCGCTGCCGCAGGCGGACAGGGTCAGGGCTGCGACCAGCGTGGTCAGCACCGGCGGCAGGGCACGGCGCGACGCGGAAATGCGGAGCTGCTTGTTCATCGGATTGCCTCCATAATTGTAGTTTTGCACAGCGAAACTTGGTCTCACTGTGTGAATTATTGTAGGTCGAAAATTGACCGTGAGATAGCTGTGTTCAAGCGTGTGTGGCTGATCGGCTACCGCAGGCGAATATGCAGCATGCCTGTCAATACACACGTCAATACCGCGCACGATTTGTTTATTTGGCAAGAATTTCGATGTCGGCAGTAGAATGAAAGCACCGTCATCGCAGAGGAGCCGCTCATGCCAGCATCGCCCACCGTCCTGTCCCTGATCATCATGGCCACCATGCCCACGGTGCGGGCGCAAGACCAGGCCCAGGCCAGCGTGAAGATCGGCACCGCCTCGCCGCTGTCGGGGCCGGGTGCGCATCAGGGCAAGGACATCGAAAACGGCGCCCGCATGGCGATCGACGACCTGAACACGAAAGGCATCGTCATCGGCGGCAAGAAGGTGAAGTGGGTGCTGCAGCCGGAAGACGACGCCAGCGACCCGAAGACCGGCGCCGCCGTGGCGCAGAAGCTGGTCGATGCGCGCGTGGCCGGCGTGGTCGGCCACCTGAACTCGGGGACCACGGTGCCGGCCTCGAAGATCTACCACGACGCCGGCATCCCGCAAATCTCCCCGGCCGCCACCACGCCGCAGTACACGGCCCAGGGCTACAAGACCGCCTTCCGCGTGGTCGCCAGCGACAAGCTGATCGGGAAGACCCTGGCCAATTACGCGGTCACCACCCTGAAGGCGAAGAAGATCGCCGTCATCGACGACCGCACCGCCTTCGGCCAGGGCCTGGCGGACGAATTCAACCGCAGCGTGCGTGCCAACAAGGGCGCGAAGATCGTCAGCCGCCAGTTCACCAACGACAAGGCGAGCGACTTCACGGCGATTCTCACGCAGATCCGCGGCCAGGACCCGGACGTGATTTTCTACGGCGGCATGGACGCCGTGGCCGGCCCCATGCTCAAGCAGATGAAGGCGCTCGGCCTGCGCGCCAAGCTGGTGTCGGGCGACGGCATCTGCTCGGAAAAGCTGCCGCAGCTGGCCGGCGACGCGCTCGGCGACGACAAGGTGATCTGCGTGGTGGCCGGCGGCGTGACCGGCGCCGAGGAGGCGAAGTTCAACGCCTTTGTCGAACGCTACCGCCAGCGCTACAAGATGCCGCTGCAGACCTATGCGCCGTATGCCTACGATTCGGTGATGGTGCTGGCCACGGCCATGCAGCAGGCCAAGTCGTCCGATCCGGCGAAGTACCTGCCTTTCCTGGCAAAGGTCGGCTACCAGGGCATCACCGGCAATATCGCTTTCGATCCCAAGGGGGACCTGAAGAACGCGGCGCTGACGATGTACACGTATCGGCAGGGGAAGAAGGTCAAGCTGCAGGTAATCAGGTAACGATCCTGGTGACGGCCGATGCGCCATAATGGCGCCTCCACCTGCCGGGCTGCCATCCATGCATTTCACCTACGACGACATCAAGCGCCAGTTCGACAGCGGCACCTTCCGCCGCGGCGAAGGCTATGCGGCTGACGGCAGGGTGCTGGCCGCGCGCAACGCCGGCGAGCGCATCGAGGGCGAGGTCGGCGGCAGCGGCGGCACGTTCTACCGCCAGACCATCCGCTTCCGGGAAGACCCGCGCGGCTTCCGCTTCGAGGGTAGCTGCAGCTGCCCGATCTCATATAACTGCAAGCACGTCGTGGCCGTCCTGCTGGCCAGCCTGGAACAGCAGGAACAGGGGCCCGCGCTGCCGATGGCCGCCGAATACTGGCTGCAGCAGATGGCATCCTTGCAGGCCGCACCGGCGCCTGCCGCGCCCAGGCCAGGCTCGGCGTCCCGGCTCGGCTATGTGATGGTGCCCGACCCGCACAGCGGCGAGCCTTTCCTGAACCTGTGCAAGCTGCGCCTGCGCCAGGATGGCAGCGTCGGCGGCACCACGCTGCACAACGATCCCTACGGCCTCGTGATGGCGCCGCCCGCGCATGTGTCGCCCGACGACGAAGACATGGTGCGCCTGATCATCGGCCAGAGCCTTGGCAACATGCGCGCCGGCGGCTTCAAGCCCGAGGGCCGCCTGGGCGCGCGCGTGCTCGAGCAGTTGTGCGAGGACGGCAAGCTGTTCTGGGCCGACACGCTGGCCGGGCTGCGCGCCGGCCGCCTGTACAGCATCCAGCCCGGCCCGCCATTGGGGGCGGTGCTAGGCTGGCATCCGGACACGCCCGGCAGCGAAGCGCTGGCGCTGGAATGGCGCTGCGACGATGGCGGACGCCTCGGCGCCATCCTGCCGACCGAGCCGCTGCTGTACCTGGACGATGGCATCCTGGGCCGGCTGACGCTGCCCAAGGCCTTGGCTGCGCTGCCGGCCGGTCCTTTGCTGGACCTGGTCGCGCGTACGCCGCTCCTGCATGCCGAGGAGCGCGCCGGCATGGCGCTGCGCCTGGCCGAACTCGGCCTCGAGCGCATCCTGCCGCTGCCGCAGGAACTGGCGCTCAAGCGGCGCCGCGACATCGCGCCTGTACCCTGCCTGCTGCTGAACAGCGAACCGGATACCCGCCGCCGCGAATGGGTCTGGCACGACTATGCGCAGCTCTCCTTCGAATACGACGGCTTGAATACGGCGGACGAGGAGGGGCCGGTGTTCCGGCGCGTGGTCGATGGTGGCGTCGAACTGGTCGAGCGCGATCTGGAAGCCGAAGCGGCGGCTGGCGCCAGGCTCGCAGGACTCGGTTTTGCGCCTCCGCGACCCGGCTCGCCGCTCGACGATCTCGTGCAGCCCCTGTGCCTGCCGACCCAACAGGCGTGGCTGCACTTTGCCCGCAGTGAGCTGCCGCGCCTGCGCGCCGCCGGCTGGCAGGTCGAATTCGACGGCAACTACCGTTACGACATCGCCGACGTGCAGGACTGGTACGCCGACCTGAACGAGGACAGGGAGGGCAGTCCCTGGTTCGCGCTGGAACTCGGCATCGTGGTCGGGGGGCGGCGCCATGCCTTGTTGCCGATGCTGCTGGAGATGATCCGCGAGGCGCCGGCGAACTTCAGCCCGGCCGCGCTGGCGGCGCACGAGGATGCCGACGAGATCGTGCTCGACCTGGGCGGCGACAAACGCGTCGCCCTGCCCTGGCAGCGCATCAAGCCCATCCTGTCCACGCTGGGCGAATTGTATTTTGCCGAGCGCATCGGCGACAGCATGCAGCTGCCCTTCACCGACGCCGCGCGCCTGGCCGAGCTGGAAGCGGCGGCGCATTTGCGCTGGCTGGGCGGCGAGCGCCTGCGCGAACTGGGCCGCAAGCTGCACGACTTCGCCGGCATCCAGCCGGTGGCGGCGCCGGCCGGGTTGCAGGCGCAGCTACGCGCATACCAGCAGGCCGGCCTGGCGTGGATGCAGTTCCTGCGCGAGTATGGCTTCGGCGGCATCCTGGCCGACGACATGGGCCTCGGCAAGACCATCCAGACCCTGGCCCACATCCTGACCGAGAAGGAAGCGGGAAGGCTGGATGCGCCGGCGCTGGTGGTGGCGCCGACCAGCCTGATGGGCAACTGGCAGGCCGAAGCGGCCCGCTTCGCGCCCGGCCTGCGCGTGCTGCTCCTGCACGGCAAGGACCGCGCCGCCCAGTTCGAGCGCATCGGCGAGGCCGACCTGGTGCTCACCACGTACGCCCTGCTCGGGCGCGACGAAGCGGCGCTGCGCAAGGCGCGCTACCACTTGCTGATCCTGGACGAATCGCAGTACATCAAGAACCACCGTTCGCGCGCGGCGCAGGTTGCCTGCCTGCTCGACGCCCGCCACCGCCTGTGCCTGACCGGCACGCCGCTGCAGAACCACCTGGGCGAACTCTGGTCGCAGTTCCACTTCCTGATGCCGGGCCTGCTGGGCGACGACAAGACCTTCCGGGCGCGCTTTCGCAAGCCGATCGAGCAGGGGGGCGACGTACGGCGCAAGGACCTCCTGCTGCGCCGTGTAAAACCCTTCATGCTGCGCCGGACCAAGGACAAGGTGGCGACCGAACTGCCGCCCAAGACCGAGGTGGTGGTGCCGGTGGAATTCGGCGCGGCCCAGGGCGACCTCTACGAAACCGTGCGCGTGGCGATGGACCGCCGCGTGCGCGAGGAGGTCAGCCGCAAGGGCCTGGCGCGCAGCCAGATCGTGATCCTCGACGCCCTGCTCAAGCTGCGCCAGGTGTGCTGCGACCCGCGCCTGCTGCGCCCCGACAGCGCGGCCCCTTCGGCCAAGCTCGACGCCCTGATGGACTTGCTCGACACCCTGCTCAGCGAGGGCCGCAAGGTGCTGGTGTTTTCCCAGTTCACCAGCATGCTGGCGCTGATCGGCAACGCGCTGCAGGCGCGCGCGGTCGACTACGCCCTGCTCACCGGCGATACGGTCGACCGCGCCGCGCCGATCGCCGCCTTCCAGCAGGGGCAGGTCGGCGTGTTCCTGATCAGCCTGAAGGCGGGCGGCGTCGGGCTGAATTTGACGGCGGCCGACACCGTCATCCACTACGATCCGTGGTGGAACCCGGCCAGCGAAAACCAGGCCACCGACCGCGCCTGGCGCATCGGCCAGGAGCAGCCGGTGTTCGTCTATAAACTGATCGCGCGCGGCACGCTGGAAGAAAAAATCCAGGACCTGCAGCGGCGCAAGGGCGAGCTGGCGAATGCCGTCCTGGCCGCCGAGGCAGGCGAGGGCGCGGCCCCGGCGCTGGGCGCGGAAGATTTGCAGGCGATCTTCGCGCTGCCGGCAGAGTAATCGCGGGCCGTGGGACGTGTGCCTGTCAGCGGAACGACACCTCGCTCCTGAAGCGCCAGGCATAGGTCTGGCTCACCTTCAATTGCTGCGGGTGGCCGCGCAGCTCGACCGTGATGTTGCCGAGTTCGTCGCGGCGGGCGCGGGCGATTGCGCGTACGGCCACCAGGGTGCCGCGGTGGATTTGCCAGAATGCGTCCGGGTCGAGTCCGGCCTGGAGTTCCTTCAGCGGCTTGCGGATCAGCCCTTCGTCGGTGGCGCTGACCACGCGCGTATAGCGCGTATCCGATTCGAAGAACAAGATTTCCTCGACCGGGAAGATCTTGATGGTGCTGCCGGCGCTGGCGCTGATCCAGCGGATGCGTTCCTCGCGCGCGGCCGTGCGCAGGCGGCGGTCGAGTTCCAGCATGGCCTGCATCAGTCCGGCACTGTCGCCGCTCCCGCTCATGTGCACATGCAGGCGCTCCTGCAGGCGCGCGACGGCCTGCGCCAGGCGGTCCTGGCTGACCGGCTTGAGCAGGTAGTCGATGGCGCCCAGGTCGAAGGCTTCCAGCGCGTGGCTGTCGTAGGCGGTGGTGAACACCAGGCGGCAGGCGCCGCCGCTGGCGCCTGCCACTTCCAGGCCGCTGAGGCCGGGCATGCGGATGTCGAGGAAGGCGACGTCCGGGCGCAGGCGCGCGATCGCGTCCAGCGCCTCGCTGCCATCCTCGCACAGGGCGACGATCTCCAGGTCCGGCCAGGCCAGGGACAGCATGCGCCGCAGGTCGCTGCGCTGCAGGTCTTCATCGTCGGCGATGATCGCGGTCGGCATGCTCACGCTCCCTTGCCTGGCATGGCGCGCAGCGGCAGCACGATGGCGGCCGTGACGCCACCGCCGTCGTTCGCGCGCAGCGACAGGACCGCCGCATCGCCGTACAGGTGCTTCAGGCGTTCGCGGATGTTCGACAGGCCGATGCCGCTGCCGCTGGTGGCGCCGCCGAAACCGAGGCCATCGTCGGCGACCGCCAGCTCCAGCAGCGCGCCATCGTCGGCCTGGCGGCGCGTGGCGCTGACCGCGATGCGCGCCGGCCCCTTCTTGAGTTCGATGCCGTGCTTGACGGCGTTCTCGACCAGCGAGATCAGCATCAGCGGCGGAATCGCCACCTTGCGCAGCTCGGGCGGGCAGTCGATCGCGACATCGAGCCGCGGCAGGCGCGCGCGGATGATGCCGAGGTAGGCCTGCGCCGCATCGAGCTGGGAGCCGAGCGACACGAAGGTCTGGGCGCGGTCGGCGCGCAGCTGTGGGATGGTGGCGCGCAGGTAGTCGACCAGGTGGTCGATCATGGCCACGCCGCGCGCCGGGTCGCTCAGCATGGCGGCGCGTACGCCAGAGAGGGTATTGAACAGGAAGTGCGGCTCGACCTGGCTGGCCAGGATCGACAGCTGCATCTCGACCTCGTTGCGCTCGTCCCTGTAGCGCGCGACTTCACCGAGCAGTTCGTTCTCGCGCATCAGGCGGCGCTGGCGCAACCAGGCCAGCAGGTCGGTGCCGCCGCCCAGCCAGCCCAGTACCAGGACCCAGAAAATCACGTTCACCACTTGGTTTTCACGAGTCTGGGCGCGCAGCTGTTCGGCCTGTTCGGGCGTGGCGTGCGGAATCGACGGGGGTGGCGAGTTGATCCGGGTGTAGGGCGTCAGCGGCAGCGCCACCAGGGCGCCAAGCAGCAGTGCGCAGACGACACCGGCCACTTCGCGCTGCGCCGGCCAGCGCTGCCGGCAGACCAGCACCGCCAGGCCCCGGCCGAGAAACAGGGCCAGCACCACCACCAGCCAGACCGCCAGCAAGGCGCCACGCACCAGCGCCGCCTGGGAACCGGGGATGAAGGCGCCGATGAGGACCATGACCGCGGTCAGCAGGCCAAGCGGCACCAGGAAGGAGCGCACCCGGTAGCCGAACCAGGTCTTGCCGAAGATCGGATACTGGCGCGCGACGCTGCCCCAGCCGGCGATCCTGGTGGCCAGGCTGTGCGGAAGGGGCTGGTCATGCGGCGTGGTGATCGTTTCCATAAAGCTATTTTACGCTGGCGCTCACTGCACCGTGGTCTTGATCCAGCCGGCGATCGTGTCCAGCGCCGCCGGTGCAAAGCTTTCCTCGATCTCGCCGTACTCCTCGATGCTGCCGGTCTTCGCTGTCTGGAACAGGTGGTTCAGGCCCGGCAGTTCCTGCACCACGGCGCGCGGATTGCCGGCCAGCGCGGTACGGATGGGCGGCAGGCTGAGACCGGCCGGCACTTGCAGGTCGCGTTCGCCGTTCAGCACCAGGATGGGCTGGCGCACGGTTTGCAGCACCGGCGCCGGTTCGTAGGCGAGCAGCTCGCGGAACCAGTCCGTGCCGAAGCGCTCCAGCGCGGCGGCGCCGCGGCCGGCCGGCAGCTCGCCCTTGCGCTCGGCCTCGGCCAGGATCAGGCCCGCCTTCTCGCGCGCCGCCGCCAGAGTCGGTTCCTCGGCCATGGCGCTGAACAGGGCCCGGTTCAGGACGCGGTCCTTTTCGATGGCCGCGTCGGGCACGCCGCGCGCCCGCGCCAGCAGGGCATGCTGCTCGACCAGCAGGCGGGCGCCGCCCACGCCCGGCCCGGCCAGCATCACGACGAAGGCAATGCCCGGGTCGCGCGAGGCGAGCAGCGGCGCGACCAGGCCACCCTCCGAATGGCCGATGACACCGATGCGCTTGCCGTCGACCTCAGGACGGCTGCGCAGGAAACGCAGGGCCGCCTCGGCATCGGCGGCCAGGTCGCGCGTGGTCGCTTCCTTCAGCTTGCCGCCCGACTTGCCGACGCCGCGCTTGTCATAGCGCAGCACGGCGATGCCCTGGCGGCTCAGGTGGTCGGCCAGCACCAGCAAGGGCTTGTGGCCGAACACCTTGCCGTCGCGGTCGATGGAGCCGGAACCGTGCACCAGTACCACGGCGGGGAAGGGACCCTGGCCCTGCGGAACGGTGAAGGTGCCGGCCAGCTTCACGTCGGCGCCGGCATTGCTGAAGGCGATCTCGGTGCTGGTGTAGGTGGCCGGACGGGCGGCGATTGCGTCTTCCTGCGGGCGCTTCGGCTTGCTGGCTTCTTCGGTGGTGCGCTTCAGGTTCAGGGGCGCGCTGCGGCCCTGGGTCCAGGTGCCGGTCCAGGCCTGCTCCTGCGCGTTCCAGGTGGCGGCGTAGCTGGCGCGCAGTTTCGTCAGCTCGAAGCCGATCCTGTCCGGGGCGACGGTGACGTTCTCGACTTTGGTCACCAGGTTCTGGGCCGGGACCGACATGGTCGCTTCCCACTTGCCATCAAGGGTCTTGTCGAACTTGACGGTGACGCGCAGGGAGTTGGCGATGCTGCCGGTCCAAATGCCCTGGACATCTTCGGCGTAGGCGGAACTGGCGGTCATGGCGAGCACGGCTGCCATGCTGGTGAGCATGCGTTTCATGGTGGGGGCGGTGGTGGTTGGAATGCGGCCATCGTGCCGCACCCTGTGCCGGGCCGCTTCGGAATGCGGTGAACCGCGGATTTCCCGACATGAAACCCTGTGCGGCAGGCATGACTACGGGCTTCCTGGCGAGAAACGCGGATGTTACCGGGATGGATTGCCTGGCTCGGCGTCCGGCTTGCCCGCGCGGCGGCAGCGTTCCGAACAATACTTGACCTGCTCCCAATCGCGCTCCCACTTCTTGCGCCAGCTGAAAGGCAGGCCGCAGTGTGCGCACAGCTTGGCGGGGAGGTCGGATTTCTTGCGCATTTTCATGAGGCCGATTGTACGGACTTGCAGGTCTGTTGTGCCGGCGCGCAAGGCGACCCTGTTGCGCTGGATGCCTTTTCGACAAGAATATTTGTCCAAAGTTATAATCAAACGATCGGCGGCACCGTCCCACCCTGAAGGAATCCCATGCGTTTCAGATCGGTACAGTTAGCGATGCGGTTCATCGTTCCCCTGGCAGTCGTGCTGGCCTTGTTCGGCTATTTCGCGGTTCCCTGGATGGAGAGTTTCACCGTGCGTTGGTTCGTCCGCGACCTCGACGCGCGTTCGCAGTTCGTGTCGGGCACGCTGCAGCAGCCCCTGCTCAGCTATCTCGAAGAAAAGTCGCCGCGGCGCATCAACGAAATGTTCAACCGCGCTGTCCAGGACGAGCGCCTGTATGCGATCGGTTTCTGCGATACCGACGGCAAGCTCCAGTACAAGACCGGCACCTACCCGCTGTCGCTGGGCTGCTGGCAAAACCAGGACCGCACAGGCAAGGCCAACCCGGTGGTGCGCCTGCCCCAGGGGCCGGTCCACGTGTCCTCGGAGGAACTGTTGCGCGACGGGGCGAGCGTCGGCCGTTTGGTGCTGGTGCACGACATGAGCTTCATCGAGCGCCGCAGCGAAGACACCAAGAAATACATCACCTGGCTGTTCGCGGCGCTGGCCTGCATCGTGTCGCTGATTACCGTGCTGGTCGCGCACCTAAGCTGGCGCGGCTGGGTGAGTGGTGTGCGCGCCATGCTGCGCGGCGAACTGTTGCCGCGCTCGACGCATGCCACGCCGCCGGAAATGGCGCCGCTGGCAAGCGACCTGCGCGCCCTGCTCTACGAGTACAACCGCGACCAGCCCGGCGCCGCCGGCAACGGCCAGGCCTGGGACGCCGATACGCTGAAATCCTTGTTGCAGCGCGAGCTGGCCGGGGACGAAATCCTGGTGGTGTCGAACCGCGAGCCTTATATCCACGTGGCCACGCCCGAGGGCGTGCAGGTGCAGCGCCCGGCCAGCGGCCTGGTCACCGCCGTGGAAGCGGTGATGCGCGCCTGCTCCGGCACCTGGATCGCGCACGGCGCCGGCTCGGCCGACCGCGCCACCGTCGACCGCAACGACCATGTTCCGGTGCCGCCGGAGAACCCCAGCTATACGCTGCGCCGGGTCTGGCTGTCGAAGGAAGAAGAGCAGGGCTATTACTATGGCTTCGCCAACGAGGGCCTGTGGCCGCTGTGCCATATCGCCCACGTGCGCCCGGTATTCCGCTCATCGGACTGGGAAGAGTACGTGAAGGTGAACCAGCGTTTCGCCAACGCCGTGATCCGCGAGGCGCATTCCGATAACCCGGTGGTGCTGATCCAGGATTACCACTTCGCCCTGCTGCCGCGCATGGTACGCGCGGTGTTGCCGAAGGCGACCATCATCACCTTCTGGCACATTCCCTGGCCGAACCCGGAATCCTTCGGCATCTGTCCGTGGCGCGAGGAGATCCTCGACGGCATGCTGGGCAGCACCATCCTCGGCTTCCACACGCCTTTCCACCGCAAGAACTTCCTCGATACCGTCGACCGCTACCTGGAAACCCGGATCGAAACCGAGGCCTCGACCGTCAGCTACGGCAACCAGCTGACCCAGGTCGAGCACTATCCGATCTCGATCGCCTGGCCCGAACCCGTGCCGGGCGAACCCGACGCCGCCGCCAGCCATGCGCAGGTCCGCCATGCGCTGGGCCTGCCCGAGGACCACCTGCTCGGCATCGGCGTCGACCGCCTCGACTACACCAAGGGCATCGTCGAGCGCTTCCAGGCGGTCGAGCGCATGCTCGAGCTGCACCCGCACATGGTGGGGCGCTTCACCTTCGTGCAGATCGCTGCTCCCACCCGTTCCTCGCTCGACGAGTACCAGAACTTCGAGGCGCGCGTGCGCGGGCTGGCCCAGCGCATCAACCAGCGCTTCTCGCGCGACAGCTACGTGCCGATCATCCTGAAGGCCGAGCACCACGGCCAGGACCAGCTGCGCCCTTACTTCCGTGCTGCCCAGGTCTGCAGCGTCACCAGCCTGCACGACGGCATGAACCTGGTGGCCAAGGAATTCATCGCCGCCCGCGACGACGAGCAGGGCGTGCTGATCCTGAGCCAGTTCACCGGCGCCGCGCGCGAGCTGCACGAAGCGCTGATCGTCAATCCTTACCACATCGAGCAGGGCGCCGAAGCCCTGTACCGGGCGCTGACCATGCCGGCCGACGAGCAGGGCGAGCGCATGCGCAGCATGCGGCGCCGGGTGCGCGACTTCAACGTCTACCGCTGGGCCGGGCGCATGCTGCAGGATGCGGCGCGCCTGCGCCAGCGCGAGCGTGTCATGTCGCGCATC
Organism: Massilia sp. BAP21; assembly: GCF_057801335.1. Lineage (NCBI taxonomy): Bacteria > Pseudomonadati > Pseudomonadota > Betaproteobacteria > Burkholderiales > Oxalobacteraceae > Massilia > Massilia sp. BAP21. The sequence goes on along the minus strand of NZ_CM173596.1, from coordinate 1,177,973 downwards.
GGCTCGCTCAGCCAGGACAAGTTCAAGAGGACGGCGCCATGAGCACGAACGACAGTGCCCTCGACCTGCTGGCCGCGCCCGACTGCGCGCTTTTCCTCGACTTCGACGGTACCCTGGTCGACATCGCCGCCCGGCCCGACCAGGTGATCGTGCTGCCCGAGATGCTGGCGGCGCTGGCCGCCCTGCAGGAGCGGCTCGGCGGCCGGGTGGCCGTGGTGTCGGGACGGCCGGTGGCCGAACTCGACGCCCTGCTGGCGCCCTTGCGCCTGCCCGCTGCCGGTGTACACGGCATGGAAAGGCGCGGCGCCGACGGCGCGTTGCGGCGCCTGCCGCCGCCCGATTTCAACGCCGTGCGCGGCGAAGCACTAGCCCTGGCCGCGCGCCATCCCGGCCTCTGGGTCGAGGAAAAACATGGCGCGCTGGCCCTGCATTACCGCCAGGCGCCGCAGCTGCAGGAAGTCTGCCGTGCGGCGCTGCACGAGGCCATCCGCTACAGTCCTGAACTGCTCCTGATGGAGGGCAAGATGATCATCGAGGTCAAGGCAGCCGGTATCGGCAAGGGCACGGCGATCCGCGATTTCCTGGCCGAGGCGCCTTTCGCCGGCCACCGCGCGGTGTTCGCCGGCGACGACACCACCGACGAGGCGGGCTTCGATTACGTACAGGGCATCGGCGGCGCCGGCATCAAGGTGGGTGCGGGGCCGAGCGTGGCGCATCACCGCATCGCGTCGGCGCAAGACCTGCGCGCGGCGCTGGCGCGGGCCGCCGCCATGCCCGTCAATGGAAAGGAAGCGACATGAACGATGTATCCAGCAACCCGGCGGTGTCCGGACCAGACGCCGGCCCCGGTGCTACCCAGGGCTCGCTCGAATGCGGCGTGGTCGGCAACTGTGCCTTCAGCGCACTGGTCGACCGCATGGGCGGCGTGGTATGGTCCTGCCTGCCGCGCTTCGACGGCGACCCCGTGTTCAACGCCCTGCTCGATCCGGGCGAGAACGGCAGTGTGTGGCGTTTCGAGATCGACGGGTTTTCCTACGGCGAGCAGGAGTACGAGGCGAATACGGCCGTGCTGCGCACGCGCCTGTTCGATGGCGCCGGCAACGGCATCGAGATCACCGACTTCGCGCCGCGCTTCCTGAGCCGCGACCGCATGTTCCGGCCCCTGATGCTGGTGCGCCGCGTGCGCCCGATCGGCAGCGGCGTGCGCATGCGCGTGGTGCTGCGCCCGCGCTTCGAATACGGCGTCAAGCCGCCGCAGATCACCCAGGGCAGCCACCACATCCGCTACGTCGGCCCGGCCCAGACCCTGCGCCTGAACACCGATGCCTCGCTCAGTCACGTGCTGGCCGAAACCTTCTTCGTGCTCGACCGGCCGATGAACTTCATGCTCGGCCCCGACGAAACCCTGGCCGACGGCATCGAGGATACCGCCCACCGCTTCGAGAAAGAAACGGTCGGCTACTGGCGCACCTGGTCGCGCCGCCTGGCCCTGCCGCTCGAATGGCAGGACGTGGTGATCCGCGCCGCGATCACCCTGAAGCTGTCGCTGTTCGAAGACACCGGCGCCATCATCGCCGCCATGACCACCAGCATTCCGGAAGCGCCGGGGAGCGGGCGCAACTGGGACTACCGCTTCTGCTGGCTACGCGACGCCTTCTTTGTCATCCGCGCCCTGAACAGCCTGTCGGAAGTGGGCACCATGGAAGACTACCTGCGCTGGCTGGGCAATGTGGTGGCGCGCGCCAAGGGTGGCCACATCCAGCCGCTGTACGGGATCGGGTTAGAGGAGCAATTGCCCGAATCGATACTCGAGCACTTGCCCGGCTACCGCAACAACGGACCTGTGCGCGTGGGCAACCAGGCGCAGGAACATTTCCAGCACGACGTGTATGGCAACATCGTGCTCGGCGCGGCCCAGGCCTTCTTCGACCACCGCTTGTTCCGGCGCGCCGGGCTGGCCGAGTTCCGCCAGCTCGAAGCGGTGGGCGAGCAGGCTTTCCGCCTGCATGCGGAACCCGACGCCGGCATGTGGGAGCTGCGCACCCGGGCGCGCGTGCACACCTCCTCGGTGCTGATGAACTGGGCCGCCTGCGACCGCCTGGCCAAGATCGCCGACAAGCTGGCGCTGCCGGACCGCGCCGCCTACTGGAGCGAACGTGCTGACATGATCCGCGAGCGCCTGCTGCGCGAAGCCTGGAGCGAGGAACGCCAGGCCTTTGCCGAAAGCCTGGGCGGGCGCGACCTCGACGCCAGCGTGCTGCTGATGGCAGAGATCAACTTCATCGACCCGAAGGACCCGCGCTTCGTCGCCACCGTCGACGCGCTCGAACGTTCGCTGTGCGACGGCCCCTACATGCGCCGCTACGAAGCGCCCGACGATTTCGGCAAGCCGGAAACCGCCTTTAACATCTGCACCTTCTGGCGCATCGATGCGTTGGCGCGCATCGGACGGGTGGAGGAGGCGCGCGAAGTCTTCGAAGCCATGCTGGCGGCGCGCAACCACCTCGGCCTGCTGTCCGAAGACACCCATCCTGTTACCGGCGAGATGTGGGGCAACTTCCCGCAGACCTACTCGATGGTGGGCCTCATCAATTGCGCGATGCGCTTGTCGGCGCCCTGGAACAGCGTCGTGTAGGCCGCCGCCGTTCCGGCGGCGTTCAATCGTCTGCGTTGTGCTTTGCGGCCAGCTGCTCGGCCGCAAAGCGCTGCAGCGCGCCGGCCGTTGCCGCATCGATGCCGATGTCGCGCGCCACCGGATCGTCGGCGCCGAGCGTGCGCGGATCGCGCCCGGTCACCTTGCCGAAGATGGTCAGCGCTTCCAGGTAATAGCCGTGCGCGCTGCCGTGGTAGGCGTCCGGCGCCCACAGATTGACCTGGCCGGCCTTGATGCCGTCATACGGATTGGCGTCGGCCAGGCCGGCGTCGATGGCGCGGTTCCAGGCTTCGCCGACCGGAATCACACCGCCGGAAAGGCCATGCGCGGCCGCGGCGGCATCGACGCCGCGGCGTACGTCCAGCGCCATGGCGTCGATCGGCTTGCCGTACCAGGCGCCGCCCGGTTTGTAGGTCTGGTCGGCGCGCGACCAGGTGGCGACCAGCTGGATATCGACCTTCGGGTTCTGCGCGCGCAAGGCTTGTGCGAGCAGGCCGGTGTACGTGATCAGGCTCTCGGGATTGCCGGGCCTGGCCGCATCCAGCGTACTGTAGCTCTGCAGCAGGACCACGTCGTAGGGCCTGGCGATGACAGGCAGCTTCCTGTCGTAATGCGCGTTCAGGCCGGCGCCGGGGATGGTTTCCAGGCTCACGTCGTAGCGCAGGCCGGCCTGCTCGGTCATCGCCTTGAACAGCGCCGGCACGCCGCCGATGCCTTCGCCGTTCAGGTCCGTCACGGTATTCGGCCGGAAAAACTTGACCAGCGGCGCGGGTGCGCCGGCCGGGTCGCCGTAGATGAAGCTGTTGCCAACGAAAAGGATGGAGGTGGCGGCCGGCGGCGGCGCGGGCGAGGTGGAGCAGCCCAGCGCCAGCGCGGCGAATACGAAGGCGCCGGTACGGCGCAGGACAGCGGCAATCTGCATGGATTCTTCTCTGTTCGGTGAGTGGTCGCCACGGCCAGGAAGCGCAGTTGGCAACTTAGCAATGTAGCCGCTCCCCTTGATGCTGTCCACTTTTCACATCCATGGCGCCGGTTCTCTCTTCATGTTCACGAACAATTGATCCGTGAATAGTCGATTGGCGCAGCACAAGGGATCGCGTGATTTCACGCGGCGCCCCTCCGTGCGCTCCAGTTCGCAGCGCATGATGATGCCTCTTGCCCGGCCGCCGCGATACCAGCGGGCTGGGTCCAATTTGATGGGAGCGTTCATGCGAGTTGTTCGAATAAACGGTGCGTCAGCCGTCCGCGCACCTTGGAAACTGGTGCATGCGGCCTGGCTGCTTGTGTTGTCGGTGATATGGGGCGCCGCCGCCATGGCCCAGGCGTTGGATGATGGGCATGGTGGGTCGGGCAGCCCTTATGCAGGCTACCGCGTGATCAATCTCGGTCCCGGCACGATCGCCGCCTACCCGCACATCAACGCGAGCGGACAGGTGGCCTTTTCGATGCTCGGTGCCGGCCGCACGGCCGGATTCTTTTATGACGGTACTGTCGTCAAAAATATCGGCTCACTGGGCGGAGCGAACGTGTATGTCGGCGGCCTGAACGATGCAGGGCAGGTTGCGGGCACCTCGCTGAACGGGCATGGTTTCGAAAACGCCTTTGTCTGGAGCGCGGGCGGCGGCATGCTCGGCATCCGTGGCGCTGCCGGTGGCCGTTCGTACGGACTGGCCATCAACAGGCGCGGCGTCGTGACCGGCTCGTTCAGCCATACGCCCGACGACGCGGCCCGACCGTTTCGCTGGAGCGCCGCAAGTGGCATGGAAGACCTGGGCCTGGCGCCCGGCTTGCCCTGGCCGTCTGCCGGCCGGGTGCTGAACGATGGCGGCCTGATCGCCGGCGTGGCGACCATCGATGATGAACAAACCCATGCCTTTGCCTGGACACGCTCGGGCGGCACGGTTGCCATCGACACCCTGGGCAGCGTGGAGTCGGCGCCGGTGGCAGTCGGGGCGGGAGGCGAGGTGGCCGGCAACCGCCTCGCCTCGTTCGACGACGGCGGCGACCGGCCTTTCCTGTGGACGCGGGCGGGCGGCATGGTCGACCTCGGCACCGGGCGCGGCACCACGGCCTGGGTGAACGCGATGACGCCCGGCCTGCACATCGCCGGCGGCATCGGTTACGCCGATGGCCGCCAGCGCGCCATGTCATGGACGCGCGCCGGCGGCATGCGCGAACTCGGCACCCTGGGCGGCAGGACCTCGGTTGCACGCGATGTGAATGCCCGGGGCCAGGTGGTCGGGTTTGCAGAAGACCGGGCCGGCGCCATGCGCGCATTCGTCTGGAGCGCCAGCGGCGGCATGCTGGACCTGAACCGGGCCTTGCACCGTACGCCGCCTGGCCTGGTGCTGGAACAGGCGCTGTCGATCAACGATAGCGGCATCATCGTGGCGAATTCGAATGCCGGACTGGTGCTGCTCAAGCCAGGTGGCGGGCATGCTGGCGAACACCATGGCGGCCATCTGCTCGGCCCGGTCCTGGCGCCGGCTTCGGTCACGGTGGGCGCGCGGCTGGACGCCAGGGTCGGTTTCCTCGACGGCGACGGAACCGGCACGCGCAGCGTCAACTGGTCATGGGGCGACGGCAGCGCCAGGCAGGCCGGCAAGCTGCGCGAGAGCGGCGGCGCCGGCACTGCCAGCGCCAGCCATGGCTACGCGGCGCCGGGCGTCTATGAGCTGGTCGTCACGGTGGTCGACCGTGACGGACGCAGTACGGCCGTCAGCCACCGGGTGGAAGTCACGGAAAGCTGAAGCCAGCGGGTAGGCCGCGTCGTCACGGCTAGCTGTTGGCGGTTAAAGCGACGACCGCTTGATGCCCGGCATAACAGCGCAAGGATGTACAGGATGCATGCCGCAACACGGCGCTCTTTCGTTATAATTTTCTGAGGAGAAATATTCAATCACACATACTGGAGGAACATCACAATGGCTGAGATTGTTCGCGGTCACCGAAGCAAACTTTCCGACCTGGGATGTTCTTCGACGCTATCGACGGAACTGCTGCTGGCGCCAGCGGCCGGCAGCAGCATCGATGTGGCCTGCTTTGGCGTGGATGCGGCCGGCAAGCTGTCCGACGACCGCTACATGGTGTTCTTCAACCAGATGGCGAGCCCTGGCAATGCGATTGTCCTGTCCACCTCCGGCCAGGCGTCGACGTTTGCACTGCGGCTCGATGACTTGCCGGCGACGGTAGAGCGGCTGGTATTTTCCGCTTCGCTCGACGGCGCCGGCAGCATGCGCGGCCTGGGGGCGAGCAGCATGACGATCGGAAATGCCGTGTTCCGCTTCTCCGGCAAGGACTTCGACACCGAAAAAGCCGTGATCGTGGCCGAACTCTATCGCCGCGACGGGCAGTGGCGTTTCTGCGCCGTGGGCCAGGGTTTCGCGGGTGGCCTGTCCGCGCTGCTGGCCCATTTCGGCGGCACCGAAGCGGCACCGGCCGCGGCGCCGGCAGCAGCCCCTACACCTGCCCCGGCCAAGGTCTCGCTCTCCAAGATCACCCTGACCAAGGCCGGCGAACGGCATACCGTATCGCTGGTCAAGGGCGCTGCCGCCCCACGCAAGATCACGGTGCGCGCCACCTGGCAGGACAACGGCGATGGTGACGACGACAACGACGATCTCGACCTGCGCGTCGGCATCCTGCTGGCCGACGGCCGCATGAAGCTGGTCACCGCACCCGCCTCGCCAGGCGCCCTGGACCGTACGCCGTATGTGCTGCATTGCGGCGACGTGACGGTAGCGTCGGCCAAGATGCCGGCGACGGAAACGGTGGAGGTAAATGCCGGCATTGCCGGTCTCGTGGGAGGCCGGGTAGCGCTCGTCTTCAGCGTGTATTCGGCGCTGGGTAATGGCGCGGTATCGGTGGCGTCGCTCAGGCCGGTGATGCGCATGGAGTACGGCGACCAGGTGGTCGAATGCGCCTACGACTTCACCCGCTCGGCGGCGGCAAAAGACGACAGTGTCTACACCTACGTGATCGGCACCGCCATCATCGACGGCGACACGATCGTCCTGGCGCCGTCCGGGCTGACGTCGGCGTCGGGCAGCGAGCACACGCCCTGGATGCGCTGGAATGGCGCGGATGTGCGCGTCAGCCTGGATGGCCCGGCCGTCTTCAAGGATGGCAATGCGAACCAGTACAACAAAGGCAATCCGAATCGATACAGCCAGTAATGCCGGGTGTCTGGCATCCTTGCTACCGTCACTTCGGCTACCGGAGCCGGAACAGATGCGGCGCGGCGCGCCTTGCCTGGTCCGGTTCGAAACCCTGAGACGGGGGAGTGCTGTTAAAATTTTGCGGCAGCATTCCGATTCATTTGCAGGAGTACACAAATCCTCGGTTCCTTCATCAGATTGGCGGTCGGCAGGCCCAGGCTAACGATTGCCCTTGTCTTATGCGTGCTGGCCGCCCTGGCCGGCACGATGACCTACACCGGTTTCCTCGTCGTCGGCGTGTTGGCCGATCAACTCGGCACAAGCCGGTTCCTGGCCGGCCTGCTGCTTGGCGCCTTGTTCGCACGGTTTCCGTGGATAAGCAATGGCAGGCTGCGCATTATTGGCCTGCTGCCGAAACCTGCACGCCGGCCGCTCATTGTGAGCTTGCTCGCACTCACCTTGCTGCTCTTCCTGTCACAAGGCGACTACGTGCCCGCAGCATTCACAGGATTGACGACGGCTTTTGTTCTCGGCTATCCATGGCTGAAAAGAACCGTGTTCAAGCGGCTGGCATCGCCGTTTTCGAGATTTGCCCCTGGCCGCAACGCGCGCAATAGCGCCGACGACACGGTGATTGAAGGTGAATTCAGGGAAAGGAAAGACTAAGGCCGATTGCCCCGGTTTCCCTGGCACCTGGAACGATAGGTAGCAGGAAATCAAGGATTCCGGCCTGTCTGATCGCCAAGCGGCAAAGGTCTTTGGCATCACGCGCGCGACCGCTGCGAAGTGGCTCAAGTGGGACGATGTGTAGGACCCAGCGCACCGTGCCATACGCTGCATACGACCTTGAGCGCAGCCCAGGAAGCGATCGTTCGTTTCCACTCATCCGCCACATCATGGCAAGGGGGCGAGCGGGCTGCGGCACGCGACGGTCGATCCTAGCCTGCGGCGATCGCGCGCAAAGTAATGCCGGTGATATAGGCGCCGTACGTGCCCAGCGCATAGCCCAGCACGGCGAGCAACACCCCGACCGGCGCCAGCGCAGGGTGGAAGGCGCTAGCCACCACGGGCGCCGATGCGGCGGCGCCGATGTTCGCCTGCGAGCCGACCGCCATCATGAACAGCGGCGCGCGGATCAGCTTCGCCATCAGGATCATCAGGCCGCCATGGAAAGCGATCCAGATCAGGCCCAGCAGGAACAGCCACGGGCGGTCGAGCAGGGCGCTCAGGTCCATCTGCATGCCGATCGTCGCCACCAGCACGTACAGCATCGCGCTCCCGATGCGCGAGGCGCCGGCGCCTTCATAGGTGCGCGCCTTCGTGAAGCTGAGCAGCAGGCCGATGGTGGTGGCGATCACGACGATCCAGAAAAAGCCGGAATTCAGGCTGTAGTCCTGCAGGCGCCACTCGGCCGGCAGGGTATTGACCCACGCCACCAGCAATTGCGACAGGAAATGCGCCAGCCCGGTCGCGCCCAGGCCGAAGGCCAGGATCACCATGAAGTCAGTCAGGGTCGGGATGCGCGCGTGCTGCGCCTGGTAGTGCTCGATGCTGTCGCGCAGGCGGTTCAGGGCCGTCAGGTCGGCGCCGGTCCACCGGTCGAACACCTGGGCACGGCTGGCGAGGAACAGCAGCACCGCCATCCAGACGTTGCCGATTAGCACATCGACGGCGACGAACTGGCCGAACATGGTCGCGTCGACGTCGAATACTTCGCGCATGGCGGCCTGGTTGGCGCCGCCACCGATCCAGGATCCGGCTACCGTCGTCATGCCGCGCCAGGTGTCGCCGGCCACCGTCTCGGGATGAATGACGCGCATCGCTTCGAACGCTACCAGGGCGCCGAGCATGACCCCGGCGGTGCCGGTCAGGAACATGATGATCGCTTTCGGGCCGAGCCGGACGATGGCCTTGAAATCGATTGCCACGCACAGCAGAACCAGCGAGCTGGGCAAGAGGTAGTCGCGCGCCACCGGATACAGCTTCGAGCCCGCGCCGTCAATCACGCCCAGCGTATTGAGCAGCGAAGGCAGCAGGTAGCATAGCAGCAGGGCAGGCACGTAACTGTAGAACTTCTTCCAGAATCCGTCCTCGCGTGAGGCGGTCCAGAGTACGCCGCCGAGGATGGCGGCCAGCATGCCGAGGATGACGGCGTCGTTGGTGATCATGGGGGCAGGTGGCATGCGGACTCCAGGTTACGCGTCGGGACGGTGCCGGCTTGCAGCTCGGCAATCGAGAAGCCGCGAGTATGGCCGGGCTCATCCACAGCGTCAATGCGGGCCGCGAAAACAAAAACGCCACCCGAAGGTGGCGTTTTGTTTGCATCGTCAGCGATGCGGCATTCTTGGTGGCCCGGGGCGGAATCGAACCACCGACACAAGGATTTTCAATCCTCTGCTCTACCAACTGAGCTACCAGGCCAAGGCGGCGAATTTTAGCATGAACTAGCCGCAAGTCCATAATTTCTTGAATGCAGCATCAACCCGTCGTCACATGCTCGCGCCGCCAGCGCGCCGGCGACGTCCCCACCTCGCGCTTGAACGCCCGCGCAAATGCCGCCTCCGACTCGTAGCCGACTTCCAGCGCCACCGACGCCACCGGCGCCCGGCTGTCGCGCAGCAGCCCGGCCGCCGCCTCCATGCGCCAGCGCGCCAGGTATTGCATCGGCGGCTGGCCCAGCAAGCGCAGGAAGCGGGCGCAGAAGACCGAGCGCGACAGGCCGGCGGCGCGCGCCAGGTCGTCGATGGTCCAGGGCCGCGCCGGCGCGCGGTGGATCAGGCCCAGCGCCCGGCCCAGCTGCGGGTCGCGTAGTCCGGCCAGCCAGCCGGTACTGCCGGCCGGCAGGTGCTCGAGGTAGCGGCGCAGGGCGTCGATGAACATGGTTTCGCTGACCCGTTCCAGCAGGGCGGCGGCGCCCGGCTGGTTCTGTTCCACGCGCGCGGCCAGGGCGGCCAGGTCGGTGCGCGCGCTGGCGCCGCTGGCCGGCAGGTGCAGCAGGCGCGGCAGGGCGCCGAGCAGCGGGTTGAAGGGGTGGCGGTCGCAGCTGAGGAAGCCGCAGGTCACCCCGTTCTCGGCCGCCTGGGCCGGCTCGCCCCAGGTGATCTCGTATTGCGAGTGAAATACGATCGGGATCGGCTTGGGTGCGTCGCGGGTGGCGGCCACCCAGGCCGGATCGATGCGCGTGGGCTGCTGGGCCGGGTCGCTGGAGAGCACGTGGCCGTCGCCGTGCGGCAGGATGATGGTGTCGCCCGGCTGCAGGCGCACCGGCGCCAGGCCGGCCACCGCGACCCAGCCGCTGCCGCGCGTGAGCACGTGGTATTCCATGACGTGCTCGGCGTCGGGAAACAGCAGGCCGGCCAGGTCGCGCAGGGGCGGCGCTTCCACTGCCCAGTTCGTCGGCAGACTGAGCTGGTAGAAGACCGCGCCGCGCAGGCGTACCGAGCGCAGCACATCGGACAAGGTGTCGATACCCATCGGTTCAGGATGCGCGGGCAAACCGGCGCGACGCTGGAGCAAGCCGCCGCTGCGCATGCGCGCGATACTCGTCATCTTCAACTAGGAGATGGGAGGATGCCACCATGGACAAGCCAACGCAATCGACTTCAACCTTGCCGCAGGGGCGCGCCGGCGCCCAGCCGGACTTTGCCGCCATCAAGCAACGCCAGCAGGCCACCTGGGCCAGCGGCGACTTTGCCGTGATCGGCGTCACCTTGCAGATCGTCGGCGAAACCCTGGCCGAAGCCGCCGACATCCGGGCCGGCGAGACCGTGCTCGATGTGGCCGCCGGCAACGGCAACGCCAGCCTGGCCGCGGCGCACCGCTTCGCCCGCGTGACCTCGACCGACTACGTGCCGGCGCTGCTCGACAAGGGCCGGGCGCGGGCCGAGGCCGAAGGCCTGAAGATCGATTTCCGCGTCGCCGATGCCGAGGACCTGCCGTTCGCCGACAGCGCGTTCGACGTGGCGCTGTCCACGTTCGGTGTGATGTTCGCGCCCGACCACGCAAGATCGGCCAGCGAGATGCTGCGCGTGGTCCGTGCCGGCGGGCGCATCGGCGTGGCAAGCTGGACGCCGGAAGGCCTGGTTGGCCAGTTGTTCAAGACGATCGGCAAATACGTACCGCCGCCGGCCGGGGTGCGTTCGCCGGCGCTGTGGGGGAATGAGGACTACCTGCGCGAACTGTTCGGTGACCAGGCGTCAGGCATCCGCATCACGCGCCGCCAGTTCCTGTTCCGCTATGCCTCGACGGGGCACTGGCTGCAGGTGTTCAAGGATTACTACGGTCCGGTGCAGAAAGCCTTTGCAGCGCTCGACGGCACTGGCCAGGCCGCGCTGGAAGCCGACATCACCTGCATGCTGCAAGGCGCGAATACGGCGGGCGGCGCATCGCTGGTGGTGCCGTCCGAGTACCTGGAGGCGGTGATCGTCAAGCGCAGCACATGAGCGTGCATCTGCCGCAGCAATAAAAAACCGGGTGGCCGGCGCAAGCCGGCCACCCGGTGTTCCTTCGTTCACATCTTACCAGCCCATGTCCTTCAGCAGAGGCAGCGTCAGGTCCTTCGGCGGCACCAGCGTGTTGGTGAGGTCGGCGTTGATGTTCGGCTCCATCAGCAGGTTCGGCGAGGCCGTCACGTCCCAGTGCGAGACCGACGAGCCGCTCACCAGCGGATTCGGCGTGTACAGCAGCGGCCGGCCGAGGCGGTCGGCGCCGGCGATGCGGTTCGGGTCCGAGCCAAGGACGGCCGTGACCTGGCCCGCCTGGCCGCGCGTGCCGTAGCCCCTGGCGGCATTCACCGCCGCGATCAGCGCCGCGCCATCGGCCTGGCTGACGCCGAAGGACGGGATCGTGATCGAGCCGTCGGTGCCGCCCGGCAGCAGGGCGCCGGCCACGTTATTCGCCAGCACCGCCCCGACCGCGCCCGCGTTCTGCGCATTCTTCACTTTTTCGGCGAAGGTGCAGCCGCCACGGAGGATGATCGGCACCTTGCCGCGCACCGCCGTCGTGTTCGCCGCATTGTACGGGCTGCAGCCCGGGCCGAGTTCGCCGGCCTGGGTGACGATCGTGGTCAGGGCGCCGAGCGTGCCGGCCGGCGGCACCACGCCGAACGGCGAGGCGTTGAAGTCCATCTGCAGGTTGCCGCCCGAGGCAGGCGACAGGGTCTTCAGCACCGGGATCGGGCGCAGGATCGAGGCGCCGGCCACTGCGTTCGGGCCGATCCACGCCAGCTGCAGCGGGTTGATGGCCGAGAAGCGGCGCTCCGGCGCGCTCATGTTCAGCCAGGTCTTGCCCAGCGTGTTGTCGAACATGTGGCGTTCCCAGATGCTCGGCACGCCGCCACTCGCCACATAGCCGGAGCCGGCTGCGTTCAGGCGGTTGCCGGTCGCGGTCTGGACCGTCAGCACCGAGAAGCCCAGGCCGTGGCCCAGTTCGTGCAGCAGGGTGGTGGCAAAGTTCACCTGGCTGCCGGCATTCCCGTCCAGGCCCAGGTAGAAGCCGCTGCCGTCCAGGCAGCCCGGCTTGCCGAGGTTGATGTTGAACTGGGTCTTGATGTCGACGTTGCCGAAACCGCTGCCGTCGTCCGGGTTGCCGGCGCTCAGGTTGACGCCGGCCAGCTTGTTGGCCAGCGCTTGCGGATACCAGGTGCCGGGCACCGCGTTCGGGAAATCGCGCCAGATGTTCCAGGCGCCGGCGCTGCCCAGCACGGCCGAGCTGCTGGAGCAGGTCAGGGCTTCCCAGCCGGCGCTGACGGTGATCGTGACGTTGCTTTGCAGGTTGCGTTCCCAGATGTCGGCAACGTAGCGGTACACGTTCAAGCGCTGCTGGCCGAGCGTGGTGCCCGGGTTGCCGCCGATTGGCGCCACCGGCGTGGTGTCGTTGAAGCCGACGCCGGCCGGATCGCGGCTCTGGATGTTGATGGTGGCTGCCTGGCTTGCCGCGCAGGCGAGCAGGGCGGCAACGGCGATAAGCGAACGGGAGAGATGCGAGTGATTGACTGAGCGCATGGTTACTCCGTGACCGGGGTGAGGGTATGGACGTGGCCGGCCGCGGCGGCACCATCGGCGGCGCCGTGGGAATCGAAGCACTGGCTTTCCAGCGAGCCGTCGGGCTTGCGCACCACGACCGAGGTGCTGATCATCTCGTCGGTCATGCGCACGCCGGTAGCGCCGTTGGCGTTGAATTTCTGCAGGGTGGCTTGCGGCGCCTTGCGCATGGCGCTGACCTTGCCGGATTGCTTCAGGGTTTCCGCTTCGGCGGCAGTGGGCGCGCGCAATTTGCCGGTCTCGGCGTCGCGCACGACGGTCAGGTTATCGTTCGATGCTGCCGGCGCGCTTTGTTGCGCGGCGGCCGGGAGGCTGGCAAGGCCCAGCAGGGCAAGGCCGAGGCCGGCGGCGCACGACAGGCGCAGGCGGGACGTTACTTTCTGTGACATGACGATCTCCTGGTAGCGATGTGTTCCAGAACGACGAGGGTGGGCAGCGTGTTGGACGCCAGCCCGAAAGGAAAGTCACCCGGTTCAGCTGCGGCGGCGGCGTGCGGCGGTCAGGGCAGCCAGGCCACCGGCGAGGATCAGCATCGAGGCCGGTTCCGGTACTGCGTTCACGGCCAGGCTGTCGACGCCGACATAGTTGGCGCCATCGGCCGGGCCGGTGTACTGCACGGCGAAGCGCGCGGTCGAATCGGCGCCTTGCAGGCTCAGGCGTGCCTTGTAGAGGGTCCACTCGCCGGTCGGAACGGTGAAGGCCGGTTCGAGGGTGAAGTCGGTCAGCGAGGTACTGCCGTTGCTGAAGCCGAAGGCGATCTGGTCGCTGTAGCCGCCGACGCCGTCGGCGCGCAGCCAGAACGACACGATCACGTTCATGGCAGTGGAAAACTCGGGCGTGATCAGCCAGCTGGACAGGTCGCCACCGGCGGCGGCGTTGTTGTAGTTGGAAGCGGCGTAGCTGTTGGCTTCGCCTTTTTGTGCCTCGAAGATGCCCTGGTCGCCCTGGTACCAGGCAGGCGTCGTGCCGCCGGGCGTGCCGGCGTTATCGATCACCCAGCCTTTGCCGCCGAGGTCGGCAACATTGTTGAAACCTTCGTTGATCAGTAAGCCGGCCTGGGCCGATGCTGCGACGCCTGAGAATGCCAGAACAAGCAATGCTTTCTTCATCATGTAGTTGCGCCTCCAAAGTGGTGAACAGTGGGGCAGCGTCGAGAGAGCAGCTTCGGCGCAACCCCCAGCATGACGACGGAAGCTTTCCGCCGACGCTGGAGGCATACGCATATTGCGTGCCAGTTTCCCAGGTGCTTGTTTTCGAGAGGAAAAATTACAAATACGAAAAAAGATGTCATCAACCTGTCAAAATTCCCGACAGGTTGTCGGACTGGACTTACACCTCATCCGGCTAGCGCGCTGACCCAGTCGCGCAGGCCAGCAATGGCTTCTTCCTTGGACTTGGCTTCGATCTCGATCCACGGCGCGCCGGCATACGAGGAAGGCATGGTGGCGATCAGGTCGGCATGCTGGCGGTCGTTGAAGCCTTCGCGCCCGTTCGAGATGTGCACCAGTTGCTGGGCCGGGTCGGGCCAGGTCTCGCGCGCCTTGGCCAGCATCTCGGCCACGCTCGGGTGCTCGTAGCTGTCGAGCTTTTCGTGCACGATGTGGTGGTGGGCGTCGAACACCATCGGCACGCCGGCGCGCTTGCAGATCGCGTAGATTTCTTCGGCGCTGTACGAATACTCGTCGTTTTCCAGCGCCAGGCGCGAGCGGATCGCCTCCGGCAGGCGGCCGATCGCCGCCACCAGGGCGTCGGCCCGGTCGGACTTGCCGCCGTGGATTTCCAGGATGGCCCAGGGCGAGCGCGGCTGCTGCAGCAAGTCCATGATGTCGGCGTGCATCTGCAAGATCTTGACGCTGTTTTCCACCACCGCCGGCGAATCCGAACTCAGCACCACGAACTGGTCCGGGTGCATCACCAGGCGGATGCCGGCGGCGGTTGCGCGTTCGCCCGAGCGCGCCAGGATCGGGGCCAGCGTTGCCAGGATCTCGCGCCCGATCGGCTCGTCGGAAAACGGGAAGATCGAGGACGGCAGGCGGTACAGGGAAATGCCGTTCTGCTGGCAATAGCGCATGGCGCCGTCGAAGGTCTGGATGTTATCGCGGAAAATATCTTCCAGAATCTTGCGCTGCCCATCGAGCGATTGCTCGAGCAGGCGCTTGCGGGTAACGGTCCGGTAGCGGACCTCTTTCGATGCGGTGATGCACACCAGGCCGAGGTGAGGAGGCATAGGTTTCTCGCAGGATGACGTTACAGGCCAGTATAGGCCGTCGCCTGGCAGGCGAGAGCGCGGTTGCGGCTGGGCACTGCCTGCTGCGGAACAGGTCTGTTGCCGACCTCAGGCGGCGTGGCGCGCCTCTCCGCCGGCCAGCCGCGCCAGCACCTCGGCCAGCGGCATGGGCCGCGCAAACAGGTAGCCCTGCATGTGCGGCGCGCCGTGCTCGGCCAGGAAGCGCGCCTGCTCCGGCGTCTCCACGCCTTCGGCCACCACGCGCAGGCGCAGGTGGGCGGCCATGCCCAGGATGGTGCGCACGATGGCGGTGCCGTCGGCGTCGTGCGGCGTGTCGCGGATGAAGCTCCTGTCGATCTTCAGTTCGTACAGCGGCATGCGCTTCAGGTAGGCCAGGTTCGAGTAGCCGGTGCCGAAGTCGTCGATCGAGAAGCGGATGCCGAGCGCGGCCAGTTCGCCCATGCGCGCGATGATGCCGTCGCGCTGGCCCACCACCAGGCCTTCGGTGAGCTCGAAGATCAGCTGGCTGGCCGGCACGCCGGTCTCCTGCAGCAGGCGCCGCACCGAATCGACGAAGCCGTGCTGGCGGAACTGCGAGGGGCTGACGTTCACCGACAGCGGCAGCGCGTGGCCGGCCGCATCGAGCTGGCGCCAGGCCTGGCACGCCTGGCGCAGCGCCCATTCGCCCAGCGGCACGATCAGGCCCGTCGCTTCCGCCACCGGAATGAACACGTCGGGCGCGACGCTGCTGCCGTCCTGGCGCCGCCAGCGCATCAGCAGTTCGGCGCCGACCGCGCTGCCGGCGGCATCGAACTGCAATTGCAGGTGCAGCGCCAGTTCCTCGCGCGCCAGCGCCAGGCCAAGCTCGCGCTCCAGCGTCAGGCGCTCCTCGACCTCGGCGCGCATGGTGGCCTCGAACAGTGCCACGCCGTTGCGCCCGCCGGCCTTGGCGCGGTACATGGCGGTGTCGGCCTCGCGCAGCAGATCGTCGGCGCTCTGGCCCGGGCGCGGTAGCGGCGCCACGCCGATGCTGGCCGAGGAATTGTAGCGGTGGCCGTCGATCTCGATGTCCTCGGCCAGCGCCGCGCGGATGTCCTGGGCGCGCGCCAGCGCGGCGTGTGACACCGCGTCTTCGCCCCGGCCCAGGCCGGTGAGCAGGACCACGAATTCGTCGCCGCCGATGCGCGCCACCATGCCGGCTTCGCCCACCAGGGCGGACAGGCGCGCCGCCGCCTGGCGCAGCAGGGCGTCGCCGGTGGCATGGCCGCGCGCGTCGTTCACGACCTTGAAGTTGTCGAGGTCGATGAAGAGCAGGGCGCCGCCCCCCGCCTCGCCCGCATGTGCCTGCGCCAGCTCGGCTTCGAGGCGCTCGCCCAGCAGGCGCCGGTTCGGCAGGCCGGTCAGCACGTCGTAATAGGCCAGGCGGTGGATGGCGCCGGCGGCCTTCTTGCGCTCGCCGATGTCGCGCCCCACCGCCACCCAGTGCGTGAGCGCGCCCTGTCCGTCGAGGAAGGGCGTGACCTCGAGTTCGACCCAATAAGGCGTGCCGTCGCGCGCATGCACCATCAGCTCGGCCGACACGCCCTGGCCGCGCTCCATGGCCGCGGTGATGCGCGCCACTTCGGCGCGGTCGGTTTTCGGGCCGATCAGCAGCGTCATGCTGCGTCCCAGCAGTTCCTGGCGCGCATAGCCGGCGGCGCGCAGGAAGGCATCGTTGGCGAAGATGATCGGCTGCGGCTGGCCCGGGGCCGCGGCGCGGGCGATGACGACCTTGTCGTTCAATTGCGATACGGCCGCCGCGGCCAGGCGCAGTTCCGCGTTCAGCTGCTGCATGGCGCTCTGGCCTTCTTGCAGCGTGTCGGCGAACAGGCGCAGCTCGCCCAGCGAGGCTTCCAGCTTTTGCAGCAGGCTGCCGCAGGACACCGTAATGAGCGAGCCGACGAACATGAAGTTCATCGCCACCAGCAGCGAGGACACCGCTTCGTCTGGCGGCAGGCCGGCGACGTCGGCCGCCACGATACCCGACAGGCCCAGGCCCAGGATGATCGCGCCGCTCAGGCCGAGGGCGGCCAGGGCCGAACGCATGCCCAGCAGCACCGCTGCAAAAACCGGCGGCGCGATCAGGTAGAGCTGGGCCACCTGGCCGATGTTGACCATCATGCCGGTGGCGACGAAAAACACGATGGCGATGAAGTGCCGCACCCGGGTGCGGTACGGCAGGCCGCGCAGGCGCCAGATGCAGGCCAGCCAGGCAATCGCCAGCAGGTCGACCGCGATGACCGGCCACAGGCCCTCGCGCGCGGCGACCACGATGCTGGGCGCGGCCGTGGCAATGCCGAGCACGAGGACGATCGTGATCAGGCGGGAAAAGATGTGGGTGCGCCAGTGCGCAATGTCGGTGGTGGGTGTCACTTGTTGCTTTCATGTGCAAGCAAGTGCTTGTTGATTTACGGCACTGTACTTTGCTGCAACGCAACATAGTAACGCAGGTTTTCATCGCTTGTCACCCGCGGCGGCGCCAGGTGTTGCGCCGATGATGCGCTCCGGGGCCGGCTGCCCGGGCGGGTTCCACCGGGATGCCGGGGAGCGTGGAAGGACCGGCGGCAAGGGGCTGGCAATTTGCTATGCTTATGGATGATCCGTGCCGCACGGCCGGACGTTTATTGATGGAGCGCCACAGATGGCATCGTTGCAGGAACAATTTTTAAAGGCTGGCCTGGTCAACAAGGGCAAGGCCAAGCAGGTCCAGCAGGACAAGAGCAAGCAGCAGAAGATCGACCGCCGGCACGGCACGCAAAGCGTGGACGAAGCCAAGCTGGCCGCGGCCGAGCTGCAGCGCAAGAACGCCGAGCGCGCGCGCGAACTGAATGCCCAGCGCGACGCGGCCGCCCAGCAAAAGGCGGTCATGGCGCAGATCCTCGACCTGGTGCAGAAGAACCGCCAACCCAAGGGCAACGGCGACATCGCCTATAACTTCACGCACAACAGCAAGATCGAACGCATCCACGTCTCAAGCAAGGTGCAAGAGCACCTGATGGCGGGGCGCCTGGTGATCGTGCGCATCGGCGACGCCACCGAACTGGTGCCGCGCGTGATCGGCGAGAAGATCGCCCAGCGCGACGCAGCGCTGGTGGTGCAGGTGAAGCGGGCGGCCGAGGTCGATCCGGACGATCCGTACGCGGCTTACCAGATCCCCGACGATCTGATGTGGTAAGCACCTGAGCGCCGGGCAGGGTACTCGCCCGCGAGGGTTGTCCAGTGGTAAGCTATTCTTGTCATTTCAACCTGAAGGAATGTTATGAAACCGCTGTTCTCCTCCGACGAAGAAGCGAACGCCGCCTCCGCCGCACCGGCGCCTGCCCCTGCTCCCTCGCTGCCGCCGCTGTCGGCGCCCGTCGGCATGGATGCGCTGCCGGCCTTGCGCCCCGAGGCGGCCCCGGCGCCGGCCCCGCAGGTCCGGGTCGACATCTCCGGCATCGACGACAAGGCCATCGAGGCCCTGGGCGGTTCCACCGGCGCCGGCGTGGCCAAGGTGTCGGCCAAGCTGCTCGGCACCGTGCGCGCGTCGGATGCGGACGTGTTCGGCACCCAGCTGAACGAACTGATCGCCACCTCGAAGGGCCTGGACCCGGCCAAGCTGCGTTCGGGCGGCCTGCTGTCGCGCGTGACGGGCATGTTCGGCTCGGTCAAGGAAAAGATGCTGTCGCAGTACCAGATGGTCGAGTCGCGCATGGACACCCTGGTCGGGGAAATGACCCGCCATGCCAACGTGCACCGTAAACGCATCCAGGACTTCGACGAGATGTACAAGGGCCTGGAAACCTATTACCAGGGCCTGGACGCCGACGTGAAGAAGGGCGAAGCCTGGGCCGAGCGCCTGCGCCAGGCGGTGGCGCAGCAGGCCGCGCCGACGAACGCCTTCGAGGCCCAGCAGGCGACCGAACTGAAGCGCCGCCTGGAGCGCCTGGAAAAGCGCATCGACGACCTGCGCCGCGCCATGCTGATGGCCACGCAGATGGTGCCGCAGATCCGCCTGTCGCAGGACAATGCGCGCGCCCTGACCGATACCTTTACCGACATCGTCAACGTCTCGATCCCGGCCTGGCGCAACGTGTTCTCGCTCTACCTGCTGCAGCTGGAAGCCAAGCAGAGCGCGGCGGTGGCAAATGCCGCCTACGACGCCACCGACGCGGCCTTCCGCGCGCAGGCCGACATGCTGCTGGAAAATACCGAGACCGTGGCGCGCGCCAAGCAGCGCTCGCTGGTCAGCCTGGAAACGGCGCAGCACGTGCAGGCCCAGCTGATCACCGCCTTCGACAAGCTCGAGCAGATCTCGCACGAGGGCCAGCAGCGCCGCAAGGACGAGCTTCCGAAACTGCAGGAGCTGGAACGCGACCTGATCGCCCGCTTCTCGCCGGCCGTGGGCTGATCCCCGGCTGTTTGGCGCACCCACTCATTTCACGATAAAAAGGAAGAATCCATGTCGACGATGCTCGAAACCGGCCATCGCATCAACCTCGAAAAAACCGCACCGGGCCTGAAGCGCGTGCGCATCGGCCTGGGCTGGAAAGTCAACGCGGCCGACGGCCAGGCCTTCGACCTCGACTCGTCGGTATTCCTGTGCCGCAAGGACGCCGACGACAACCCGGTCATGATCAGCAACGCCCATTTCGTCTACTACAACCACACGACCTCGCCGGATGGCGCGGTGGTGCACTCGGGCGACAACCGCACCGGCGACAAGGATGGCGACGACGAAGTCATCACCGTCGACCTGGGCCGCGTCGACCCGGCCGTCATGGAGATGCCTATCGTGGTCACCATCCACGACGCCGAGGCGCGCAAGCAGAACTTCGGCCGTGTCTCGGGCGCCTACGTCAAGGTGTACAACGACGAGACGGGCGAAGCGATCGCGCAGTACGACCTGACCGAGGACTACTCGGACAAGACCGCGCTGCAGTTCGGCTCGCTGTACCGCCGCGATGGCGAATGGCGCTTCCACGCCGTGGGCGCCGGCTTCAAGCTGAACCTGGCGACCTTCATCCGCAAGCTGGGCGGTACCGTCTGAGGATGCACTGCCGGCTCGTTCGAAGCGCGCATGGCGTATGCTGACTGACCGATGACCGACCAGAAACCCAAAGCCTTCGATTTCGGCGCCGATGCCCAGCCTGCCGCCGAACCGGCCAGCCTGCCGGCCGCGCCGCGCGCCTTTGACTTCGGCGAGGCCGGGGAGGCCGCGCCGCCCGCCGGCGCTCCGCCCCGGGCATTGTCGTTCGACGACGTTCCTGCGGCGCCGGCAAGTTCCAGCATGACCGCAAAGGCGGTGCCCGCAGCGCTGTTCGACAGCGAAGACCACCCGGCGGTGCGCGATGCCCTGGCGCTTGCGCGCGCCGACTATCCGACCCTGTTCGCGCACGCGGAAGGGCGCTTCGCCATCCTGTTCCGGCGCATCCTGCCGGTCAAGCTGGCGCTGGTCACGGACTGGGCGGAAGAACCCCTGCTGGAGCAGGCCGCGCTGCTCCAGCCCATCACCGAGCTGGTTTTGAAATTTACCCGGATGGGCGTGCCGGCGCTGCTCGATGCCGCGCTGGAAAGTACCCGCGAGCCGGCCGGCATGTTCGGCAAGCTGTTCCGCCGCCCGCCGCCGCCTGCACACTATAAAGCCGTGCTGACCTCATCGCGTGCCGGGCTGCTGCAGCTGCTGGCCGACAGCGAGGCCGCCATGCGCAAGCTGGAAGCGTCGGCGCAGAACCTGGGCCTGCATGGGGCGGTGCTGGCGGTGGTGGCCACGCTTGCCGCCAATTCGCCGGATGCCGCCTTGCTCGATACGCTCACGCAGCGCCGCACGCTGGTCCAGCAGGCGGTGCGCCAGGCCGAGCTGTCGATCCTGCAGATGGGGCAGGTGCGCCAGCAGGCGGCCGACCTGGTCGCGCAGATATCGTCGTTCCTGACGGTGACCTTGCCGGCGCTGGAAATGGCGCAGGCGCAGGGTGGCGCCTGAAAGCGGCCTGAGGGCGCCGGCTATGCCAGCAGCTTGAGCAGGGCCTGTGCGGCCTCTTCGGACGAGGCCGGATTCTGGCCCGTGACCAGCTTGCCATCGGTCAGCACATACGATGCCCAGTCGGCGCCGCGCGCATACTGGCCGCCGTGCTGCTTGAGCATGTCTTCGACCAGGAAAGGCACGACCTCGCTCAAGCCGACCGCGTCTTCTTCGGTGTTGGCAAAGCCCGTCACGCGCTTGCCCTTGACCAGCGGCTGGCCGTCGGCGCCCTTCACATGACGCAGCACGCCGGGAGCGTGGCAGACCAGGGCAAGCGGCTTGCCGGCAGCGGCCATGGCTTCGATCAGCGCGATCGACGCCTTGTCCTCGGCCAGGTCCCACAGCGGACCATGTCCGCCCGGATAGAAGACGGCATCGAAATCCTCAGCCTTCACCTCGGCCAGCTTGCCGGTGGAGGCCAGCACCGCCTGGGCATCGGCGTCGCTCTTGAAGCGCCGGGTGGCGTCGGTCTGGGCGTCCGGTGCGTCGCTCTTCGGGTCGAGCGGCGGCTGGCCGCCCTGGGGCGAGACCAGGGTGATGTTGGCGCCGGCGTCCTTCAGCGCGTAGTAGGGGGCGGCAAATTCCTCCAGCCAGAAGCCGGTCTGCTTGCCGGTATCGCCCAGTTCTGCATGCGACGTCAAGACCATCAAAATGTTCATGGAATACTCCGGTAAAAGGGCGCCGTCAGTCGGCGACGTGGATGATGAGCTTGCCGAAGTTCTTGCCTTCGAGCAGGCCGATGAATGCTTGCGGTGCGTTCTCCAGACCTTCCACGATGTCTTCGCGGAACTTGATCTTGCCTTCGTCGAGCCAGCTGCGCATCTGGTCGTGGAACTCGCCGTAGCGGGGACCATAGTCGTCGAAGATGATGAAGCCCTGCATGCGGATGCGCTTGGTCAGGATGGTGCGTGCCAGCAGGCCGAGACGGTCGGGGCCGTCGGGCAGGCCGGTGGCGTTGTAGTCGGCGATCAGGCCGCAGACCGGAATGCGCGCCTTGGTGTTGAGCAGGGGCAGCACGGCGTCGAACACGGCGCCGCCGACGTTTTCGAAATACACGTCGATGCCGTCGGGGCAGGCCGCGGCCAGCTGCGCGGCGAAGTCGGGCACGCGGTGGTCGATGCAGGCGTCGAAGCCGAGTTCGTCCACGACATAGCGGCACTTGTCGGCGCCGCCGGCGATGCCGACCGCACGCGCGCCCTTGATCTTCGCGATCTGGCCGACGAGCGAGCCGACCGCGCCGCTGGCGGCGGCCACCACCACCGTCTCGCCCGGGCGCGGCTGGCCGATGTCGAGCAGGCCCATGTAGGCGGTAAAGCCCGGCATGCCGAGCACGCCGAGTGCGCGCGAGGCCAGCCGCGGGTCGTCGTCGAGCTTGTTCAGGCCGGCGCCGTCGGACAGCGCGTAGTCCTGCCAGCCGCTGTAGCCCAGCACCAGCTGGCCGACCTGGAAGTCCGGATGGCGCGACGCTTCCACGCGCGAGACGGTGCCGCCGACCATCACGGCGCCGAGCTCGACCGAGGCCGCATAGGACTTGGCGGCGCTGATACGTCCGCGCATGTAGGGGTCGAGCGACAGGTAGAGGGTGCGCAGCAGCACCTGGCCGTCCTGCGCTTGCGGCACCGGGGTTTCCGTCAGGCGGAAGGTGTCGGCGTCGGGTGCGCCGTGCGGGCGCTGCTGCAGCACCAGGGCGCGGTTCATGGCATTGGTTTGTGGCATGTTCGTTTCCTTCATTGTGGGTGCGTGATGTCGGCGGCGGTGCGGCTCAGCGCTGCGGCGTGGCCTGAAGCTTCGCCACATCCAGGCCCTGCGCCGCAATCCGTTTGACCAGCGCGTCATAGGCAGCCTGGTCCACCGTCGGCGTGCGCGACAGGATCCACAGGTAGTCGCCCTTGCGGTCGCTGACGGCGGCGAGCCGGTAATCCGGATCGAGGTCGATGACCCAGTAGTCGCCCCATACCATCGGAATGAAGGACAGGATGGCCGGTGCGAAGCGCACCTCGAGCCTGGGCGAGGTCGGGCCGCCGAGCTGGCGCGCGACGCCTTCCGCGCTTTTTTCCGATCCGTCGGCCTGGCGGCAACGGTTCACCACGCTTACTCTTCCGTCCGGCAAGACGGAATAGGTCGCGCTCGTGTCGCTCACGCAATCGCGCTGGAATCTGTTGGGAAACCTGGCGATCTCGTACCACTTGCCCATGTAGCGCGACACCTCCAGGGAGGGAATCGTTGTAATGGCCGGCGCGGCTTGCGTGGGCTGGGTGTCTTGTGCGCGTGCAGGCATCGCATGGGCGATGACGGCCGACAGTAAAAGGGGCAGGATGGCGTTCATGTGGCTCCGCTGGGCTGGGGGACAAACGATCGCCTGGGCTGACCGTTCTTGCCTGCGTATTCTACTGACCCGACCGTGGACACGGTGCACGCCACCGTTGGCCCGAACCGGAAGCGCCACCCGGAGGTGGGTTTTGCCGGGCCTCGCTGCCGCATTCCTGGGGGGCGGAATCACCGGCACCAGGGTTTTCCATCCTCCGGGGCGAAAGCGTGCGGACAATGGCGCAAGGCTTTGATAGCGGGCCTACTTTTTCTCGGGATCGTGGCCCCAGTTCATCAGCGAATAGCGCCAGTCGCTCGATGCCGGATCGCTCCTGGTAGGCCTCTGTGCCAGGTGCCGGTGGATGTACCCGATTACCTTGCGCATGTGCGCGATGTCATCCGCACTCAGGTCCTGGGCGTGCCGGTGCAGTAGTTCGACGATGCGGCGTCCGGATTGGTGCCCGGTCGATTCGGCATTCCCGTGCTTCTGGCCGACACGCCTGGAATCGTCGGTATCGAGCCACTTCTCCATTTGGGCTGGCGTCATGTTCACCGCCTGCTTGAACTCCGCGACCGTCTGGCGCCTGGCTGCGTCCTCGTCATCGGTGCCTGCCTGTTTTGACATGCTCGCTCCATTGAATATTCGTCGGTAGACCAAACCAATTTTCAAAGTAGCACGAACGCTGTTTTTCCTGGCGCACCAGAAACCGCTCGCTGATGTGCCAGCGGAAAAACAAAAACGCCACCCGAAGGTGGCGTTTTTGTTTGCATGGCTGTCGCAATGCTGAATTCTTGGTGGCCCGGGGCGGAATCGAACCACCGACACAAGGATTTTCAATCCTCTGCTCTACCAACTGAGCTACCAGGCCAAGAGAGGCATGATTATAGCCAGCGCCTCGCGGCTCTGCAAGTCCCACTTGCAACTTTCTTTTGACGCCCCGGTCGCGGCCCGCGGCGTGCCGCGCTGGTGCCGCTATATAATGCCTGGCATGACGACACCACATTCTTCCACTGCACAATCCCGCGTCAGCGATGTCTGCATCGTCGGCAATGGCGCCATTGCCAAGACCGCGGCCCTCGGTTTTGCCCAGGCCGGGCACAGCGTCACCCTGCTGGTGCCGGCGCCGCGCCTGGCGGACCAGGACGCCGCCCCGTCGTTTGCGCCGGGAACGGAACGGCCCTGGGACGTGCGCGTCTACGCCCTGAACCATACGGCGCACGATGTGCTGTCGTCGTTGAAGGTCTGGGACGCGATGGACGGCGCGCGCATTGCGCCGGTCGATGCGATGGCGGTAAATGGCGACGGCAAGGAAAACGGCAACGCCGGTGGCAAGCTCGGCTTTGACGCCTTTGGCGCGCATACCGGCGCCCTGGCCTGGATTGTCGAGGACAGCAACCTGAATGGAGCCCTGGACGCCGCCCTGAAGTTCGCGCACAACGTGCAGGTCGTCAGCGGCTGCGCCTGTCGTCTCACCTGCGGCCCGGAAGGCGCGCAAGTGGAACTCGAAGACGGCCGCAGGCTCGACGCCAGACTGGTGGTCGGCGCCGACGGCCGCGATTCCTGGGTACGCGGGCAGTGCGACATCGGCATCGATTACCGCTCCTACCACCAGCGCGCCATCGTCACCAATTTTGCCTGCGAAAAGCCGCACCACGGCGTGGCCCACCAGTGGTTCACCTGCAAGGACGGCATCGTGGCGCTGCTGCCGCTGCCGGGCAACAAGGTGTCGCTGGTCTGGTCGGCGCCGGAAACCCTGGCCGCCACCCTGATGGAAGAATCGCTCGGCGAGCTGGCGATCCGCCTGTGCGAATATGCCGACGAGCCGCTCGGCGCCCTGAAACCGCTGCAGCCGGAAGCCGTGAAAGCGGTGCCGCTGGCGCTGGTGCGTCCGCATGCGCTGGTGGCGCCGCACGTGGCGCTGATTGGCGACGCGGCGCACGCCGTGCATCCGCTGGCCGGGCACGGCATGAACCTGGGCTTCGGCGACGTGGTCGACCTGCTGCGCGTGATCGGCGAGCGCGAGGAGCACCGCGCCATCGGCGACGAGCGGGTGCTGGCTCGTTACGCGCGTGCGCGCAAGGAAGACGTGCTGCTGATGCAGCTGGCCACCGACGGCCTGGAGCGCCTGTTCGGCGCGAATCTCGAACCCGTGCGCGTGGTGCGCAACCTGGGCCTGGACTTGCTCGACAAGCTGCCCTTCGTGAAACGGCGCCTGATGGCCCATGCCATCGGCAAGTAATTTTCTAAGGAATTCAAAGTGATGTTAAAAACCAAGGTCGCCGTACTGCTGGCGACGGGCCTGATCGCGGGTTGCGTCGATGCCCAGAACACCGAAACGGCGATCCGCAAGAATATCGAGCCGCGCCTGGGCGGCGCCAAGATCGACTCGATCAAGGAAACGCCGTACAGCGGCCTGTACGAGCTGCGCGTCGGCGGCGACATCCTGTACACCGACAAGAAAGCCGAGTACCTGTTCATCGGCCAGGTGTTCGACGCCAAGAGCTCGAAGAACCTGACCCGCGAGCGTATCGACCAGCTGAACAAGATCAAGTTCTCCGACCTGCCGCTGAACCTGGCGCTGAAGCAGGTGAAGGGCGACGGCAAGCGCGTGATCGCCGTCTTCGAAGACCCGAACTGCGGCTATTGCAAGCGCCTGCGCGCCACCACGCTGGCCCAGCTCGACAACGTGACCATCTACACCTTCATGTACAACATCCTGTCGCCGGATTCCTTCGAAAAATCGAAGAACATCTGGTGTTCGCCGAACCAGGTCAAGGCCTGGGACGACTGGATGATCAACGGCAAGGTGCCGACAGCCGCGCCAAGCAGCTGCGAATCGCCGAACGACAAGGTCGTGGAACTGGGCCACAAGCTGAACATCCAGGGCACGCCGGCGATCTTCTTCACCGACGGCAGCCGTATCCCGGGCGCGGTCGACCTGAAGACGCTGGAAGCGAAACTGGAATCGCTGAACTAAACAATTGTTATAAGAGCCAAACAAGTGTTTGGCCATGAAGGGGAGCCGGGCGGCATGGTCCAACTCAACATCAACGGGCGCGACCTGCAGGTCGACGCCGATCCGTCCACGCCCATCCTCTGGGCCCTGCGCGACAACCTGGACCTGACCGGCACCAAGTTCGGCTGCGGCGCCGCCCTGTGCGGCGCCTGCACCGTGCACCTGGAAGGTTCGCCGATCCGCTCCTGCATCACGCCGATCTTGGCCGCCGCCGGGTTGAAGATCACCACCATCGAAGCGATGGCCGGCGACCCGGTCGGCAAGGCCGTGCAGGACGCCTGGATACGCCACGACGTGCCGCAATGCGGCTACTGCCAGAGCGGGCAGGTGATGAGCGCCACCGCGCTGCTGCGCACCAACAAGGCGCCGAGCGACGCCGACATCGACAACGCCATGAGCGGGAATATCTGCCGCTGCGGCACCTACCAGCGCATACGCGCGGCCATCAAGGATGCCGCGCAGGCCCTTGCATAATGGCGCCGTGAATGGCGCTGTGCGTGGCGCCATGAATGTGGCCGGGATCCTGCTGGCCGCGGGCAGGGGCCGGCGCTTCGATCCGCTGGGCGAGCGCAACAAGCTGCTCCAGTTGCTGCCCGATGGCGAGCCGGTGGTGGCGGCCAGTGCGCGTGCGCTTCTTGCTGTCGTGCCGCGCGTGATCGCGGTGGTGCCGCCGGCCGACGGCGGCGTCGCCGCTCTCCTGCGCGCGCTCGGCGTCGAGGTCACGCTGTGCCCCGAGGCCGACAGCGGCATGGCGGCCTCGCTCGTGCATGCCATCCGCCATTCGCTGCCCGCAGCCGATGCCTGGCTGGTGGCGCTGGGCGACATGCCTTTCGTTTCTCCCGCGACGATGCGGGCGCTGCTCGCTGCCCTGGCCGATGGCGCGGACATCGCGACGCCGGTGCACGCCGGGCGGCGCGGCAACCCGGTGGCTTTCGGCGCCGCGCACCTGCCGGCGCTGCTGGCGCTGGAAGGGGAGCACGGCGCGCGTGCGCTGCTCAGGTCGATGCCGGTGCGCGAAGTCGAGGTCGACGACCCCGGGATCTTCCGCGACATCGACACGCCGGCCGACCTCTAGCGCCTGCGGGTCCGGGCGCTGCCGAATCGTTTACACTATACGTATCCCGGCAGCCTTCCTTCGACCCATGAAAAAAACCGCCCAGCCCAAGAAGACCACCGCGCAGACCGCCGATCAGGCCGCTGATCTGCTCACCCAGCAAGCCGCCCCGCAAACCATCCAGCAAACCACGGCGCAGGCAGCCAGGCGCACCAGCAAGCCGGCCAATAGGCAGAACGCCATCCAGTACAGCATCGTTCCCAAGGACCTGGCCGGCCACCTGTTCAACGTCACGGTGACGGTGCCCGCGCCCGCGCCGGATGGCCAGGTATTCGCCCTGCCGGCCTGGATCCCGGGCAGCTACATGATCCGCGAATTCGCGCGCAACATCGTGCGCATCCGCGCCGAGGCGAATGGCGCCGCCGTCGCGCTGGCCAAGCTCGACAAGCACTCCTGGCAGGCCGCACCGGTCGAAGGTCCGCTGACCCTGCACTACGAAGTCTATGCCTGGGACCTGTCGGTGCGCGCCGCCCACCTCGACCAGACCCACGGCTTCTTCAACGGCACCAGCGTCTTCCTGCGCGTGGTTGGCCAGGAAGCGCAAGCGCACCAGGTCGACATCCAGCGCCCCGCCGACGCGGCCGCCAAGACCTGGCGCGTGGCCACCGCGATGAAGGAACTCGGCGCCAAGCGCTACGGCTTCGGCACCTACGTGGCCGGCGACTACGACGAATTGATCGACCACCCGGTGGAGATGGGCGACTTCGCCTTGGCCACCTTCAAGGCGCACGGCATCCCGCACGACATCGTCATCACCGGCCGCGTGCCCAACCTGGACATGGCGCGCCTGCAGGCCGACCTCAAGGCCATCTGCGAAACCCAGATCGCCTTCTTCGAGCCGGAGACGAAAAAAGCGCCGCTCGACCGCTACGTGTTCATGACCATGGCCGTGGGCGACGGCTACGGCGGCCTCGAGCACCGCGCCTCGACCGCGCTGATCTGCGCGCGCGCCGATCTCCCCTGCGTAGGCGGGCCGAAGTCGGGCGAGCCGGGCGAGGGCTACCTGAAATTCCTGGGCCTGTGCAGCCACGAGTATTTCCATACCTGGAACGTCAAGCGCATCAAGCCGGCCGTGTTCGCGCCCTACGACCTGCAGGCGGAAAACTACACGCCGCTGCTGTGGCTGTTCGAAGGCTTCACCAGCTACTACGACGACCTGATGCTGGTGCGCGCCGGGATCATCGGCGAGCCGACCTACTTCAAGCTGCTGGGGAAAACCGTCGGCAGCGTGTTGCGCGGCAGCGGCCGTACCAAGCAGAGCGTGGCCGATTCCAGCTTCGACGCCTGGAGCAAGTACTACCGCCAGGACGAGAATTCGCCGAACGCCATCATCAGCTACTACACCAAGGGTTCGCTGATCGCGCTGGCCTTCGACCTGACCATCCGCACCAAGACGAACGGTGCGCGTTCGCTGGACGACATCATGCGCGCGCTGTGGCAGCGCTACGGGCGCGACTTCTACGCCGGTGCAGGCCGCGGCGTGACCGAGCGCGAAGTGGAAGCGCTGTTCGACGAAGTCAGCGGCGTGAAGCTGCGCGGGCTGTTCGACAAGTACATCCGCGGTGTCGAGGACCTGCCGCTGGCCAAGCTGTACGCGCCGCTGGGCGTCAAGCTAGTGGACGAGCGCAACAGCGGCAAGCCGTCGCTCGACGCCGGCATCGGCCGTGATCCGCTTGGCGCCAAATTGACCCAAGTGCATGAGGGCGGTGCGGCGCATGGGGCAGGATTGTCGGCGCTGGACATCGTGATTGCGATCGACGGCCTGCGCGTGAACGGTAACCCGTCGAACGTGGATGCCTTGTTGTCGCGCTACCGCGTGGGCGACAAGGTGACGGTGCATGCGTTCCGGCGCGATGAGTTGATGGCCTTCGAGGTGACACTGCAGGGTGACCGGGTGCCGGGCATTACGCTGTCGACGGTGGCCGGCGTGCGCAAGGCCGGGACGATTGCGCGCCCGAGCGCGGTGTAATGGATCGGCACCCGGTGTCGATGCACACGCGGCGCGCGCACGAGTTGATACGCTAACCGTACGGTGGGCACTCCGTGCCCACGCGGAAGCCTGCATGACGTTGGCATTGTTAAAGCCGCGTGGCCCGCATTGTGACGCCGCATCCAAGAGCAGACCGCAACATTCAAACGAAGCCAACATGATGCGGCGTTCCGCGTGGGCACTTCGTCATTGATGCCCCCGGCATCAATGACCCCACCGTACGGTTTCAGCCGCGGGCCGATCGAAACACGTCAGCTTATTGCGGGCCAGCGAGACTGCGCAACTGAAACCGGTACTGGTCGTTGAACAAAAACGTCTCCGAAAACGTCAGCTTGCGCGAACTCCCCGCCAGCAGATGCACCGGCCTGGGCAAGGGCTCGCTACGCCGCATCGACGCCAACGCCACCTGCGACGCATCCTCGTCGCGCGACCTCTGTACCTTTACATCCTCTAACTCCCCATCATCGCGCACCGTGATGTTCAGCACCACGATGGCCGGCAGCATGGGCGGCAAGCGCCCGCTGAACGTCTGCCCGCTGTTGTGCCGCATGACGTGCTGCGCCACCTCGGCCTTGTACGCATCGAGCGTGCGCGAAGGCGGCGGCGCCGGCGCATCGAGCGGGCCGACAGGGCTGGGCGTAGAGGGAGAACCGGGAAGAATGGCCTCGACAAGTCGTCGGGCCGTGGAAGCAACGGGCTGGACCGTGCTGCATCCGCCCAGGGCTGCCAGTAGAAGAAGGAGAGCGGCCCTGATGCGGATGGAAGTGTTCATGTCAGTCGAATAATCGTCGCAATTCGTTGCCGGGATCGGGCGCCCGCATGAAGGCTTCGCCCACCAGGAAGGCATGCACGTTCGCCGCGCGCATGCGCTCGACATCGCCCCGCACGGCGATGCCGGACTCGGTGACCACCAGCCGCTCGCTTGGGATACGCGGCAGCAGATCGATGGTCGTATCGAGCGACACGGCAAACGTGCGCAGGTTGCGGTTGTTGATGCCCACGAGCCGCGTTTTCAGGCGCAGCGCCGCGGTCAACTCATCACCGTCATGTACTTCGACCAGCACGTCCATACCGAGTTCCTGCGCACATGCCTCCAACTCGGCCATCAGGCCATGATCCAGCGCAGAGACGATCAAGAGAATCGCATCGGCCCCCATCGCACGGGCTTCGTACACCTGGTACATGTCGACGATGAAGTCCTTGCGGATCACCGGCAGCTCCACGGCGGCGCGCGCCTGGCGCAGGTAATCCACGGAACCCTGGAAAAACTGCACGTCGGTCAGCACCGACAGGCAGGATGCGCCGCCTTGCGCGTAACTCTCGGCGATAGCAGCAGGACGGAAATCCGGCCGCAGCACGCCCTTCGAAGGCGAGGCCTTTTTCACCTCGGCGATCACGCCGGCGCGCCCCTCGGCAATACTGCGGCGCAGGCTCGCCTCGAAGCCGCGGATGCCGGCGCGCAGTTCGCTGTCGGACTCGACTTCGCGACGCAGGCTCAACAAATCGCGGTGCTTCTTCGCCGCTGCCACTTCGTCGGCTTTTACGGCCAAAATCTTGTTCAGGATGTCGGACATGGATCAGCGTGCTCCCAGCTGGCGCGTGACGTTCACGAACTGTTCCAGCTTGGCCAGCGCCGCACCGCTTGCGATGGTCTCGCGCGCCTTGGCCAGGCCGTCCTCGATCGAGGCGCACACGCCCGCCGCATACAGCGCGGTGCCGGCGTTCAGCGCCACGATGTCGAACGCCGGACCCGGTTCGCCGCGCAACGCTTCCAGCACGCGCACTTTCGATTCCTCGGTATTCGCCACCTTCAGGTTGCGGCTCGAAACCATCTGCAGACCAAAATCTTCCGGATGGATTTCGTATTCGCAGATCTCGCCGTTCACCAGTTCACCGACCAGGGTGCCGGCGCCGAGCGAGACTTCGTCCATGTTGTCGCGGCCCCAGACCACCAGCGCATGCTGGGCGCCGAGGCGCTGCAGCACGCGCACCTGGATGCCGACCAGGTCGGGGTGGAATACGCCCATCAAAATGTTCGGCGCGCCGGCCGGGTTGGTCAGCGGCCCCAGGATGTTGAAGATGCTGCGCACGCCGAGTTCGCGGCGCACCGGCGCCACGTGCTTCATGGCCGCGTGATGGTTCGGCGCGAACATGAAGCCGATGCCGGTCTGGGCGATCGATTGCGCGATCTGCTCGGGTTTCAAATCGATGTGGGCGCCGAGCGATTCGATCAAATCGGCGCTGCCCGACGACGACGACACGCTGCGTCCGCCGTGCTTGGCCACGCGCGCACCGGCGGCGGCAGCCACGAACATCGAGGCGCTGGAGATGTTGAAGGTATTCGCGCCGTCGCCGCCGGTGCCGACGATGTCGAGCAGGCGGCTGGTGTCGGCCATCGGCACCTTGGTGGAAAATTCGCGCATGACCTGGGCGGCGGCGGTGATCTCGCCGATGGTTTCCTTCTTCACGCGCAGGCCCATGGTCAGTGCCGCCACCATGGTTGGCGACATCTCGCCGGCCATGATCTGGCGGAACAGGTGCAGCATCTCGTCGTGGAAGATCTCGCGGTGTTCGATACAGCGCAGCAGCGCTTCTTGTGGTGTGATCGGCATGGAGGTTCCAGTAGTGTTATGAGCGCGCGAGGAAGTTCTTTAGCAGCGCGTGGCCGTGTTCGGACAGGATCGATTCGGGGTGGAACTGCACGCCCTCGATGTCGAGCGCCTTGTGGCGCACGCCCATGATTTCGCCGTCGTCGGTCCAGGCCGTCACTTCCAGGCAGTCGGGCAGCGAGGCGCGCTCGATGGCCAACGAGTGGTAGCGGATCACGGTGAACGGACTCGGGATGCCCTTGAACACGCCGACGCCGGTATGCGCCACCAGCGAGGTCTTGCCGTGCATGACCTGCTTGGCGCGCACGATCTTGCCCCCAAACGCTTCGCCGATGGCCTGGTGGCCGAGGCAGACGCCGAGGATAGGCAGCTTGCCGCCGAATTCCTTGATGACGTCGACCGACACGCCGGCATCGACCGGAGCCTTGGGCCCTGGAGAAATGCAGATGCGGTCGATCCGCATGTCCGCGATCTGTTCGATGGTCACTTCGTCGTTGCGCACGGTGCGCACTTCTTCACCCAGTTCGCCGAAGTACTGGACGATGTTGTAGGTGAAGGAATCGTAGTTGTCGATCATTAGCAGCATGTCAGAGCTCCCCATCCAGTCCGTCTTGCACCTGCTCGGCCGCACGCAATACGGCGCGCGCCTTGTTTTCGGTTTCCTGCCATTCCATTTCGGGAATCGAATCGGCGACGATGCCGGCTGCCGCCTGCACATACAGGTTGCCGTCCTTGATCACGCCCGTGCGGATCGCGATCGCCACGTCCATCTCGCCGCCAAAACTCAGGTAGCCGCAGGCACCGCCGTAGATGCCGCGTTTCACCGGCTCGAGTTCGTCGATGATTTCCATCGCCCGCACTTTCGGCGCACCGGTCAGTGTCCCGGCCGGGAAGGTGGCGCGCAGCACATCCAGGTTCGACAGGCCTTCCTTCAGGCTGCCTTCGACGTTCGAGACGATGTGCTGCACGTGCGAGTATTTTTCGATGACCATGCGGTCGGTGACCTTCACGCTGCCGGTCTCGGCGATGCGGCCGATGTCGTTGCGCGCCAGGTCGATCAGCATCACGTGTTCAGCGATCTCCTTCGGGTCGGCCAGCAGTTCGATAGCCAGTTCGGCGTCGCGTTCCGGCGTCGATCCGCGCGGACGGGTGCCGGCGATCGGGCGCAGCGTGACCTTGCGTTCGCCGCCTGGTGACGTTTCATTGCGGACCAGGATTTCCGGCGAGGCGCCGACGATCTGCATGTCGCCGAAATTGTAGTAATACATGTAGGGCGACGGGTTCAGCGAACGCAGCGCGCGGTACAGCGACAGCGGCGAATCCACATACGGCTTGCGGATGCGCTGGCCGATCTGCACCTGCATCAGGTCGCCGGCCATCACGTATTCGTGGGCCCTGGCCACGGCCGCCAGGTAGTCCTCTTTACTGAAATCGCGCACGGCCTCGGTCCGCACCGAGCCGGTGGTGACGGGCACGTCCACGCTACGGCGCAGCATTACGCGCAGTTCCTTCAGGCGCTGCCGGGCTTTGACAAAGGCTTCCGGCTGCGCCGGGTCGGCGTACACGATCAGGTAGAGCTTGCCCGACAGGTTATCGATGACGGCCAGTTCTTCCGTCACCAGCAGCTGGATCTCCGGCAGGCCGAGATCGTCCTTCGGCGCGCTGCCGGCGAGCTTGCGCTCGATGTGGCGCACCGTGTCGTAGCCGAAGTAGCCGGCCAGGCCGCCGCAGAAGCGCGGCATGCCCGGGCGCAGCGCGACCTTGAAGCGCGCCTGGAATGCTTCGATGAAGTCGAGCGGGTTGCCTTCGTGCGTCTCCGTCACCACGCCGTTGGTGACGATCTCGACCAGGTTGCCCGTGGCGCGCAGCAGGGTCTTGGCCGGCAGGCCGATGAAGGAGTAGCGCCCGAAGCGCTCGCCGCCGACCACCGACTCCAGCAGGAAGGTGTTCTTGCCGGTGTTCTGCGACTGGGCCAGCTTCAGGTAGAGCGAGAGCGGCGTTTCCAGGTCGGCAAAGGCTTCGGCGATGAGCGGAATGCGGTTGTAGCCCTGGTTGGCCAGCGAGCGGAATTCGAGTTCGGTCATGTTCTTCTCCGGGCCGCCCGTGTTGGAGGGAGGTGGGGCGGCGGTGGTTCAAAAAACCTGCCGGATGCGCGTGCAGCCGGCAGCAATCAATAGAGGGTTAGTGAGCCCAGGATTGCCAGCGTCGCCACAGCCAGGCCTCAAGGGCGCCGGTCTGGTTGACAGTGTGTTTTTTGGTGAAGAACATGTATAGATAAGTGATGTTTAAGCGCCGTTGTGCGCACGAATCAGCTTCGCGGCATCCAGTAGCGAATTAACTATACCATCGGAATCGATCTCTTGAACAGGCCTTCCGTGGTTATAACCATATGGCACTGTGAGCACGAAGCAACGCGCGGCGCGCGCCGCTTCGGCATCGTTCGAAGAATCGCCGATCGCCACCACCTGCGGCGGCGGCAAATCGAAGTCGCTGCAGACCTGCAGCAGCGGCAGCGGATCGGGCTTTTTCTTCGGCAGCGAATCGCCGCCGTAGACCAGCTCGAAGTAGGGCGCCAGGCCCTTTTGCGCCAGCAGCGGCGTGGTGAAGCTGATCGGCTTGTTGGTCACGCAGGCCAGGCGCAGGCCGAGTTCGCGCAGGGCTTGCAGGCCCTCGATCACGCCATCGAACAGCACGCTGCGCTCGCCGTTGATGGCGAGGTAGTGGCGCTGGTAGGCGGCCATCGCCTCGTTGTAGACGGCGTCGATGCGGGCGGCGTCGAAGTCGAGCGCCAGCACGTCGCGGATCAGCTTTTCGGAACCCTTGCCGACCATCGGCTTGATCACGTCCTGCGTGATCGGCGCCAGCGAGAACTCGGCGCGCATGGCGTTCAGGGCCAGTTCGAAATCCGGCACCGTGTCGAGCATGGTGCCGTCCAGGTCGATGATGGCGGCCCTGATGGCCGCGGCGCCGGCCCGCATTACTTGCCTACGCTGGCCAGTTCGGCGCGCATGGCGTCGATCACGGCCTTGTAGTCGGGCTTGCCGAAGATGGCCGAGCCGGCGACAAAGGTGTCGGCGCCGGCAGCGGCTGCGGCGGCGATGTTCTCGGCCTTGATGCCGCCATCGACTTCCAGCATGATGTCGCGGCCCGATTCGTCGATCATGCGGCGCGCGATCGCGATCTTCTTCAGCGCTTCCGGAATAAAGGACTGGCCGCCGAAGCCCGGGTTCACCGACATGATCAGGATCATGTCGATCTTGTCCATCACGTGTTCCAGGTAGTGCATCGGCGTGGCCGGGTTGAACACCAGGCCGGCCTTGCAGCCGTGGTCGCGGATCAGCTGCAGGGTGCGGTCGATGTGGTCCGACGCTTCCGGGTGGAAGGTGATGATGTTGGCGCCGGCCTTGGCGAAGTCGGGGATGATGCGGTCGACCGGTTTCACCATCAGGTGCACGTCGATCGGCACCTGCACGTGCGGGCGGATCGCCTGGCAGACCAGCGGGCCGATCGTCAGGTTCGGCACGTAATGGTTGTCCATCACGTCGAAGTGGATGATGTCGGCGCCGGCCTCGACGACGTTGCGGACTTCCTCGCCCAGGCGGGCGAAATCGGCGGACAGGATGCTGGGAGCGATGCGGTAGGTGGTCATTGCGGTGACTGGTTGGTGGTCGGGAATCCAGCTATTTTACGCCGAGCCGGGTTTGCGCTGCGCAAGTGGACGCGCGGACGGGCTTTTCCGCGGGCCTGTATGATTGTCGTTTTGCGCACATCCGCGCCGCCGCCAGGGCCGCGATATTCGCGCAGGCAACTAATAACGAAAAGAGGAAAGCCGATGTCCGCCTACGATTTCACCGTGACCGTCCGCACCCAGCACTTGCCGGAGCAATCGAATCCGGAACGCGACAACTATGTGTTCTCCTACACGATCACGATCCGCAATACCGGCAGCGTGCCGGCCCAGCTGATCTCGCGCCACTGGGTGATCACCGACGCCAACAACCGCACCCAGGAAGTGTCTGGCCTGGGCGTGGTCGGGCACCAGCCGCTGCTGAAGCCCGGCGAGCAGTTCGAATACACCAGCGGCACCCAGCTGGCCACGCCGCAGGGCTCGATGCGCGGCGAATACTTCTGCGTGGCCGAAGATGGTCACCGCTTCGAGGTGGCGATTCCCGAATTCGTGCTGTCGCTGCCGCGCAGCCTGCACTGAGCCTCAGGGTTTGTCCTGGCCCTGCTCGCGCGGCGGCTGGCTGTCGTCGCGCAGCGGACGCTTGCGCTCCTCCGGGCGGCCCGAGAACATGGTCCACCATACGATAAACACCAGCAGGAACAAGGCCACGCCGGCTTCCAGCATCAAGATCCACATACTTTCGTCCCATGCAATCGATACGCCGCCCTAGTGTACCTGCTTCAATTGCCCTCGTGGCCGTTCTTCTGGCGGCTTGCGGCACGGCGCCTGCGCCTGTACCGTCGCCTGAATCATCGAAGCAGCCCGACATCGTGATGCCGCCGCCGGTGGGGCCGATTGGCATTCCTGCGCCCACCGCGCCGCCGCCACCGGTGCCGGCCATGACGCCGGTCTCCTTCGACGCCTTGCCGGGCTGGCGGCAGGACGACCTGCGCCAGGCCTGGCCGGCCTTCCTATCCTCCTGCCGCGTGCTGGCGAAAAAGGCAGAGTGGTCTTCGGCGTGCGCGGCAGCCGCGCGGGTCGACGCGCGCGACAACGCGGCGATCCGCGTGTACTTCGAAACCTACTTCGTGCCGCAGCAGATGCGCACGCCCGACGGCGCCGACACCGGCCTGATCACCGGCTACTACGAACCCATGCTGCGCGGCTCGCGCAAGCGCGGCGGCGCCTTCCAGACGCCGCTGTACCGCGTACCGGACGACCTGGTCACGGTCGACCTGGGCAGCGTGTATCCGAATTTGAAGAACATGCGCCTGCGTGGCCGCCTCGTCGGCAAGACCGTGGTGCCGTATGCCACCCGCGCCGAAATCGAGCGCGCGCCCCTGAAGGGCAAGGAGCTGGTCTGGGTCGACGATCCGGTCGAGGCCTTCTTCCTCGAGGTGCAGGGCTCGGGCCGCGTGCGGATCGACGAGACCGG
The DNA here is from genome assembly GCF_057801335.1 of Massilia sp. BAP21. NCBI lineage: Bacteria > Pseudomonadati > Pseudomonadota > Betaproteobacteria > Burkholderiales > Oxalobacteraceae > Massilia > Massilia sp. BAP21. The sequence goes on along the minus strand of NZ_CM173596.1, from coordinate 1,140,716 downwards.
CGAGACGGTGCGTATCGCTTTCGCCGACCAGAACGGGCACCCGTACAAGGTGATCGGACGCTGGCTGGTGGAGCAGGGCGAGTTGCCGGCCGACGGCGTGTCGGCGCAGAGCATCAAGGCCTGGATTGCCGCCAATCCGGCGCGGCGCCAGGAACTCCTGAACGTCAATCCGAGCTATATCTTCTTCAAGGAAGAGCGCCTGCCGGATGCCTCGGTCGGGCCGAAGGGCGCGCTCGGCGTGCCGCTCACCCCGGAGCGCTCGGTGGCGGTCGATCCATCGGTCGTGCCGCTGGGGGCGCCGCTGTTCCTGGCGACGACCCACCCGGCGGACGGAGCGCCGCTGCAGCGGCTGATGATGGCGCAGGACACCGGCGGGGCCATTCGCGGGCCGGTGCGGGCGGATTTCTTCTTCGGCTTCGGTGGAAATGCGGCGGAATATGCGGGGCGCATGAAAGCGCGTGGTGCGGTGTAGGTTTTATTGCCGAAATAGCAGGTTCGTATTGCAGCGATGGCCGGTATCCGCTAAGGTTGTTTAGTTACTATTAAATAACACTTGGCGGCATGCTCCATGCCGGCCAGCCGATTGGATAGACCATGCGCACCTCACGTCGCTTTGCCCCCCTTCTTGCCCTGCTGCTGTCGGCCTCCATCGCGGCGCCGGCGGCCGCCGATGCGGTGATCCCGTCCTGGGCCATCCCGTTCGTGGTGTCGCTGATGCCCTTCTATATGTCTTCCGAAGGCGCCAAGAACCTGTCCGAGAAAACCTCGGGCGACGTCGAGAAGAACAAGAAGTGGCAAGTCGCGGCAATGCGCCAGGAGGGCGACAAGACCGCGCTCACCTTGCGCAGCCAGGATGGCACGACCGACGTCGATACGGTGGTGAGTAGCGCGGCTGCCCGCGCCCACGGCGTGCAGGTGAACGATACCCTGGACATCGAAACCATCGGCCAGGCCGGCTTCGCCCTCAAGAAAGCCGGCGCAACGGTGGGGGTCATGCTTCGTCCCGACACCGGTCTCGTGCATTCGCGCGTGCGCACCTGATGGGCCGGATGATGCGTGCAGCGCCTCTTGTCGCCCTGTTGCTTTCCGCCGCTATTGCAAGGCCTGCCGCCGCCGAGGCAGTCATGCCGGCCTGGGCCATGCTGTCGCTCGCACCCTCCCTGATATCTGCCGATGTCTCCGAGAGCCTGTCCAAGACCATGCCGGGCGACGCCGGGAAGAACAGGCAGATGCAGGTCACCGCCATCCGCCAGCAGGGCAACCGGACCGCGCTGACCTTGCGCAGCAAGGATGGCGTGACGCAGGTCGATACGCTGGTGAGCAGCGCCGCCGCCCGCGCGCAAGCCGTGCAAGTGAACGACATGCTGGACATCGAAGCGATCGGCCAGACCGGCTTCGCCGTCAAGAAAGCCGGCGCCACACTGGTGGTGCTGGCCCGTCCCGACACCGGGCTCGTGCATTCGAAGGCCCGCACGTGATCCTGCGCCGCCTGCTGCTGGCGGCGGTGCTCGCTTCCATGGCATGCACCGCGCTGGCCGGGCAGCAGTGCGCAGTCCGCGAGATCGAACCCGAGAAGTCGCGCCTGAGCATGCAGCTCGGCGACGTTACGCGCGCCGCGCTCGGCACGATCGACGACGAGGTCGTGCTCATCGCGCGCGTCGGACAAGACCTGGAAAAATACGGGCTGACTTATTCGCACATGGGGTTTGCCGTGCGCGAGCATCCGGCGGGAGCCTGGTCGGTCGTGCACAAGCTGAACCGCTGCGGCAGCACCAAGTCGGCGCTGTACGACGAAGGCCTGGTGAATTTTTTTGCCGATGCGCCGCACCGCTACCAGGCCGGCATCTGGCGCCTGGCGCCCGCGGCGCAGCGCCGCCTGAAAACCGCCCTGCTCGGCGAAGAAGCCAGGACCTACCACCAGCCGCACTACAACGTGGTGGCCTATCCCTTCGACACGCGCTACCAGAATTCGAACGGCTGGGTGCTCGAGATGCTGGCCTTTGCCTATGCCGGGGAGGGCGAGGCGCCCGACCGCCCGGGCGCCCAGGCCTGGCTCAAGGCGCATGCGTACCTGCCGACCCAGGTCGAAGCCAACATCCTGACCCGCTTCGGCGCGCGCTTCGTCAACGCGCAGATCGTGTTCGACGACTTGCCGCCGGCCCTGCTGCGCGCAGGCCAGATCCAGGTCGTCACGGTCGACTCGGTGATCGCCTGGCTGCGCAGCCTGCCGGATGCCTGCCAGGCGCCGGGCTGCCCGGAAACGCGGTTAACGCTGCCGCCATCGACGTGAGCGGCCGCGCCGGCCGCTCAGTCTTTTACGTCCCCCAGCCGGGTTGCGCAGACCGCGCCGGTGGCGAGCAGCAGGCCTCCCGCCGCGATGCACATCAGCCCGGCCCGCACGCTGAAGCGCTCGGCCAGCGCGCCCGCCGCCAGTGCGCCCAGGGGCGCCGTCGCCACCGTCAGCGCGCGCATCGTCGCCACCATCCGCCCCAGCATCGCATCCGGCGTCACGCGCTGGCGCAGCGCGATGTAGGGCACGAAGAACAGCGTGGCGCCGCAATCGAGCAGGAACACCACGACGGCGTAGGCGACGGCGCTGGCGAGCGCGCTGTCGAACAGGGTCGTGGGAATCGCCGGCATCAGCGCGTAGCCGAGCGCGCAGCTGCACAGGCCGACCAGGATCGCGCGCCCGGTGCCGTAGCGGTGCGAGAGCGGCTTGACCAGCACCGAGCCGGCCAGGATGCCGGCGCCGCCCAGCATCTGGGCCGTGCCCATCACGCCCGGCGCCATGCCCAGCACGCGCGTGGCGAACAGCACGTGCAGCGCCATGTAGCCATAGAACAGGAAGTGCCAGGCGCCGGAAGTCCAGGCCAGGGTGCGCAGCACGCGCTGGTTCCAGACAAAGGCGAGGCCGTCGCGGATGTCGCGCAGCGGATGCGTGTGCGCCGGCGCCGGCTGCGGCTCGCGCGCGCGGATGCGCTTCAGGTTCGCCAGCGAGACCATGAAGCCGGCCACGTTGCACAGGATCGCGATCGGCGCGCCAAGCAGCTGCACCATGGCGCCGGCCATGCCGGGGCCGATCAGGCGCGCGGCCGATTCGGTGGCGGCGAACTTGGCGTGGGCATCGACCAGGCGCTCGCGCCCGACAACGAAGGTGAGGAAGACCTGCTCGGCGCTGCCGCCGATCACCAGGCCGGTGCCGAGTACGAAGCCGACCGCATACAGCCAGTGGATGGTCAAGGCATCGAGCCACCACGCGAGGGGCACGCTGGCCAGGGCGGTGGCCACCATCGCGTCGCTGCACATCATGATCGGCAGGCGGCGGCAGCGTTCCAGCAGCACGCCCGAGGGCAGGCCGAACAGCAGGAAGGGCAGGGACTCGAGCGCGCCTAACGTCCCCATCTGGGCCGGCGTCGCATGCAGCATGAGCACCGCGCAGATCGGCAGGGCGAGCAGGGTGATCTGGGCGCCGAACTGGGTCAGGGCGCTGGTCAGCCAGAGACGGCGGAAGTCGGCATTGCGTAGCAGGCCGTCGCCGAGGCTGTTGCCAATGAGGCGCTGCAGGAGTTGACGGGGATGGAGGATCACGTGCACGCGCAAGACATGGCAGAGCCGGCAATGATACCGTCCTTTTTGGCCTGCGAAGGCGCTACAATCGCGGCAGTGAATCCATATTGATAAGTCATATTCTGGAGGAGAATCCATGGAGTACGCAGACCTGCTGATCGAAAACCACGGCAAGGTGGTTGTCATTCGCCTCAACCGTCCAAAGGCGATGAACGCGCTGAACGACAACATGATGAACGAGCTCGGTCAGGCGCTGTACGCGTTCGACGCCGACCCGGCCGTGAACGTCATCGTCCTCACCGGCAGCGAAAAGGTCTTCGCGGCCGGCGCCGACATCGCGGCCATGGCCGAGTACACCTATGCCGACACCTACCCGGGCAACTACATCGGCCGCAACTGGGAGCACATCCTGAACGTGCGTAAACCGGTGATCGGCGTCGTGGCTGGCTATGCGCTGGGCGGCGGCTGCGAACTGGCGATGATGTGCGACTTCCTGATCGCGGCCGACAGCGCCAAGTTCGGCCAGCCGGAAATCAAGGTCGGCGTGACCCCGGGCGCCGGCGGCACCCAGCGCCTGCCGCGCGCCATCGGCAAGTCGAAGGCGATGGACATGCTGCTCACCGCGCGCATGATCGACGCTCTTGAGGCCGAGCGCACCGGCCTGGTCTCGCGTATCTTCCCGGCCGAGAAGCTGATGGAAGAAGCGCTGGCGGTGGCGAACACCATCGCCGAGATGCCGGTGTCGGTGGCCATGGCAATCAAGGATTCGGTCAACCGCGCGTATGAAACCACGCTGACCGAAGGCGTGCGCTACGAGCGCCGCTTCTTCCACGCCGCCTTCGGCACGCCGGCCCAAAAGGAGGGCATGTCCGCCTTCCTCGGCAAGCGCAAGGCGAATTTCGAAGGCATGTAACCGGCATGCGCGCGGCGCTGCGGATTGGTGCGGGCGTACTGGTTGTCGCTGCGGCGGCAACCTACGGCTGCACCTCGCTGCCGCCGCTGGGCGAGCGCACCGCCAGCGCGGCGCTGCTTGACACCGCCGGCACCCGGCTCGGCCAGGCCATCGCGCCGCTGGTTGCCGAGCATCCCGAACGCTCCGGCATCCATGCGCTATCGGACGGGCGCGACGCCTTTGCCGCCCGCGTGCTCCTGGCGCGCGGCGCCGAGCGCAGCCTCGACGTCCAGTACTATATATGGCGCAACGATCTCACTGGCACCCTGATGCTCGATGCCCTGCGCAGCGCCGCGGCACGCGGCGTGCGCGTGCGCCTTCTCCTCGACGATAACAACACGGCCGGGCTGGACCCGGTGCTGGCGGCGCTCGACCGCGACCCGAACGTCGAGGTACGCCTGTTCAATCCCTTCGGTTCACGCGGCTGGCGCAGCCTGGGTTACCTGACCGACTTCAGCCGGCTGAACCGGCGCATGCACAACAAATCCTTCACCGCCGATAACCAGGCGACGATCGTCGGCGGCCGCAACATCGGCGACGAATACTTCGGCGTGGCCGGCGACATGCTGTTCGTCGATCTCGACGTGATGGCAGTGGGGCCGGTGGTGCAGGAGGTGTCGCAGGATTTCGACCGCTACTGGAACAGTGCCTCGGCCTATCCGGTTGCGAGGCTGGTCGACACGGCGGAGGCGGAGCCACGCGAGGCCCTGGCCGCGCGCGCGGCGCAATTGCGTGTCAGGCCGGAGGCGCAGCGCTACCTGGAGGCGATCCGCACCTCTGCGTTTGTCGAGCAGCTGGCACAGCGCCGCCTGCCGCTGGAGTGGAGCAAGACCGAGCTGGTCAGCGACGACCCGGCCAAGGCGCTCGGCGAGGCGCCGCCGGATGCGCGCATGGTGGCCGACCTCGGCAAGCTGCTGGGCGAGCCGAAGCAGCAGGTCGATCTGGTGTCGCCGTATTTCGTGCCCAGTAAAAAGGCGGCGCACGCACTGGTCGATATCGCCAGGCGCGGCGTGAAGGTAAGGGTGCTGACCAACTCGCTGGAGGCGACCGATGTTGCCGCGGTCCATGCGGGTTATGCGAAGTGGCGCCATGAACTGCTGCGTGCCGGCGTGTCTTTATATGAGTTGCGTCGCAGCTGGGGGCCGGAGCTGCCGGATACCGGGCGTGGCCGCTTCGGCAGCTCGGCATCGAGCCTGCATGCCAAGACCTTCGGCGTCGACGGCCGCAACGTGTTCGTCGGCTCCTTCAATATGGACCGGCGTTCGATCGACCTGAATACCGAGATGGGGTTTGTCATCGACAGCCCGGCCCTGGCGCAACGCCTGGGCCAGACCCTGGACCAAAGTATTCCGGAAACCGCGTATGAGGTGCGTCTCGACGGGCAGGGCAAGCTGTACTGGACCGAGCGCAGCAACGGCAAGCTCGTGCGTTACGACCAGGAACCGGGCACCACGGTCTGGAAGCGCGCCGGCGTGAGCGTGCTGTCGATCCTACCGATCGACTGGCTGTTGTAAATAGTTCGCGGCGGGGTCTTGCGCAACTGCTCAGCCGTTTGCTATAGTTCGCCTCCGCTTCGGCGCTGCTGTAAAACATCAACGAAATCAAGTAGTTGATCTAACAACAGCAAACTCAGGAAACTGAGCTGAAGCAAACGAGGAGTTGACGAAGATCGCGAAACACTGCATAATCTCACTTCTCTGCTGCTGACAAACAAAACGATTTGTCGAAGCGCAGCAAGCAATACCGAATAAGTTCTTTAACAATTAACAGTCGATAAGTGTGGGCGTTTGATGAAGGTGCCGGCTGACTTGTTCAGCTGATTACTTAAATTATCAAATGTTCGCACAAAAGAAATACGTTGCTCAGCAATGAGTGACGGTCAGTATTTTGAGTGAGCGACACTTCGAAAGAAGTTGCCAGAAATGGCGAAAACAGAGATTGAACTGAAGAGTTTGATCCTGGCTCAGATTGAACGCTGGCGGCATGCTTTACACATGCAAGTCGAACGGCAGCGCGGGGCAACCTGGCGGCGAGTGGCGAACGGGTGAGTAATATATCGGAACGTACCCAAGAGTGGGGGATAACGTAGCGAAAGTTACGCTAATACCGCATACGATCTAAGGATGAAAGTGGGGGATCGCAAGACCTCATGCTCCTGGAGCGGCCGATATCTGATTAGCTAGTTGGTGAGGTAAAGGCTCACCAAGGCGACGATCAGTAGCTGGTCTGAGAGGACGACCAGCCACACTGGAACTGAGACACGGTCCAGACTCCTACGGGAGGCAGCAGTGGGGAATTTTGGACAATGGGCGCAAGCCTGATCCAGCAATGCCGCGTGAGTGAAGAAGGCCTTCGGGTTGTAAAGCTCTTTTGTCAGGGAAGAAACGGTAGGAGCTAATATCTCTTGCTAATGACGGTACCTGAAGAATAAGCACCGGCTAACTACGTGCCAGCAGCCGCGGTAATACGTAGGGTGCAAGCGTTAATCGGAATTACTGGGCGTAAAGCGTGCGCAGGCGGTTTTGTAAGTCTGTCGTGAAAGCCCCGGGCTCAACCTGGGAATTGCGATGGAGACTGCAAGGCTTGAATCTGGCAGAGGGGGGTAGAATTCCACGTGTAGCAGTGAAATGCGTAGAGATGTGGAGGAACACCGATGGCGAAGGCAGCCCCCTGGGTCAAGATTGACGCTCATGCACGAAAGCGTGGGGAGCAAACAGGATTAGATACCCTGGTAGTCCACGCCCTAAACGATGTCTACTAGTTGTCGGGTTTTAATTAACTTGGTAACGCAGCTAACGCGTGAAGTAGACCGCCTGGGGAGTACGGTCGCAAGATTAAAACTCAAAGGAATTGACGGGGACCCGCACAAGCGGTGGATGATGTGGATTAATTCGATGCAACGCGAAAAACCTTACCTACCCTTGACATGTCAGGAAGTCCGGAGAGATCTGGATGTGCCCGAAAGGGAGCCTGAACACAGGTGCTGCATGGCTGTCGTCAGCTCGTGTCGTGAGATGTTGGGTTAAGTCCCGCAACGAGCGCAACCCTTGTCATTAGTTGCTACGCAAGAGCACTCTAATGAGACTGCCGGTGACAAACCGGAGGAAGGTGGGGATGACGTCAAGTCCTCATGGCCCTTATGGGTAGGGCTTCACACGTCATACAATGGTACATACAGAGGGCCGCCAACCCGCGAGGGGGAGCTAATCCCAGAAAGTGTATCGTAGTCCGGATCGCAGTCTGCAACTCGACTGCGTGAAGTTGGAATCGCTAGTAATCGCGGATCAGCATGTCGCGGTGAATACGTTCCCGGGTCTTGTACACACCGCCCGTCACACCATGGGAGCGGGTTTTACCAGAAGTAGGTAGCTTAACCGCAAGGAGGGCGCTTACCACGGTAGGATTCGTGACTGGGGTGAAGTCGTAACAAGGTAGCCGTATCGGAAGGTGCGGCTGGATCACCTCCTTTCTAGAGTAGCACAAGGGCCTTAACGGTTCGCAGAGCTTTGCTCTGCTCATCAAGCGTCCGCACTTATCGACTGTTGAACAAGAAGAACACAGTTTCGGGGCTGTAGCTCAGCTGGTTAGAGCACCGTGTTGATAACGCGGGGGTCGTTGGTTCGAGTCCAACCAGCCCTACCAGTCATACCCAATGGGGGATTAGCTCAGCTGGGAGAGCACCTGCTTTGCAAGCAGGGGGTCGTCGGTTCGATCCCGTCATCCTCCACCATTAAAGTTCAAACGTAAGCCTGTGCGGTTTAGGTTTGATCTTTTCGAGATCACTGTTGTTCTGTTCTTTAACAATCTGGAAGAAGTAAAGTTTTTTTAAGCGTGTAAGCGAATCAGAAATGATGAGCGAGCACACTTAGGGTAGTAATCAAGTATCAACAAACATGCAATTAAGCTGTACTCTTGATTTCTATAACGCTCCCTGTTGTCAGCAGGGGCTAACGTTATAGGGACAAGCGAATAAGTGCACATGGTGGATGCCTTGGCGATTACAGGCGATGAAGGACGTAGTAGCTTGCGATAAGCTGCGGGGAGTGAGCAAACACACTTTGATCCGCAGATTTCCGAATGGGGAAACCCGGCCTTTTAGGTCATTGCATACTGAATACATAGGTATGCAAAGCGAACGCGGCGAACTGAAACATCTAAGTAGCTGCAGGAAAAGAAATCAACCGAGATTCCCAAAGTAGTGGCGAGCGAAATGGGAAGAGCCTGTACGTGATAGTCGGACTGATAGTGGAAGCCTTTGGAAACAGGCGCCATAGCGGGTGATAGCCCCGTACACGAAATCAGACCGGTGGTACTAAGCGTACGACAAGTAGGGCGGGACACGAGAAATCCTGTCTGAACATGGGGGGACCATCCTCCAAGGCTAAATACTCGTAATCGACCGATAGTGAACCAGTACCGTGAGGGAAAGGCGAAAAGAACCCCGGGAGGGGAGTGAAATAGATCCTGAAACCGTGTGCATACAAACAGTCGGAGCGGACTTGTTCCGTGACGGCGTACCTTTTGTATAATGGGTCAGCGACTTACATTCAGTGGCGAGGTTAACCGGATAGGGGAGCCGTAGAGAAATCGAGTCCGAACAGGGCGACAGTCGCTGGGTGTAGACCCGAAACCAAGTGATCTACCCATGGCCAGGATGAAGGTGCGGTAACACGCCCTGGAGGTCCGAACCCACTAATGTTGAAAAATTAGGGGATGAGCTGTGGGTAGGGGTGAAAGGCTAAACAAACTTGGAAATAGCTGGTTCTCTCCGAAAACTATTTAGGTAGTGCCTCAAGTATCACCATCGGGGGTAGAGCACTGTTATGGCTAGGGGGTCATTGCGACTTACCAAACCATTGCAAACTCCGAATACCGATGAGTGCGAGCTTGGGAGACAGACGTCGGGTGCTAACGTCCGGCGTCAAGAGGGAAACAACCCAGACCGCCAGCTAAGGTCCCAAAGATTGGCTAAGTGGAAAACGAAGTGGGAAGGCTAAAACAGTCAGGATGTTGGCTTAGAAGCAGCCACCATTTAAAGAAAGCGTAATAGCTCACTGATCGAGTCGTCCTGCGCGGAAGATGTAACGGGGCTAAGCCAGTCACCGAAGCTGCGGATATGTCTTAGGACATATGGTAGGAGAGCGTTCTGTAAGCCTGCGAAGGTGTCTTGTAAAGGATGCTGGAGGTATCAGAAGTGCGAATGCTGACATGAGTAGCGATAATGCGGGTGAAAAGCCCGCACGCCGTAAGCCCAAGGTTTCCTGTTCAACGTTCATCGGAGCAGGGTGAGTCGGCCCCTAAGGCGAGGCAGAGATGCGTAGCTGATGGGAAGCAGGTTAATATTCCTGCACCGTCGTATGATGCGATGGGGGGACGGATCGCGGAAGGTTGTCCAGCTGTTGGAATAGCTGGTTTCTGGTTCATAGAAGGCACTTAGGCAAATCCGGGTGCGTAATTCAAGGGACTGGGACGTGTAGCCATGTGCTACGAAGCAATCGGAAGTGGTTCCAAGAAAAGCCTCTAAGCTTCAGTCATACGAGACCGTACCGCAAACCGACACAGGTGGGCGAGATGAGTATTCTAAGGCGCTTGAGAGAACTCGGGAGAAGGAACTCGGCAAATTGGTACCGTAACTTCGGGAAAAGGTACGCCCCGGTAGCTTGACCACTTTACTGTGGAAGGGTGAAAGGGTTGCAATAAACTGGTGGCTGCGACTGTTTAATAAAAACACAGCACTCTGCAAACACGAAAGTGGACGTATAGGGTGTGACGCCTGCCCGGTGCTGGAAGATTAAATGATGGGGTGCAAGCTCTTGATTGAAGTCCCAGTAAACGGCGGCCGTAACTATAACGGTCCTAAGGTAGCGAAATTCCTTGTCGGGTAAGTTCCGACCTGCACGAATGGCGTAACGATGGCCACACTGTCTCCTCCCGAGACTCAGCGAAGTTGAAATGTTTGTGATGATGCAATCTACCCGCGGCTAGACGGAAAGACCCCATGAACCTTTACTGTAGCTTTGCATTGGACTTTGAGCCAATCTGTGTAGGATAGGTGGGAGGCTTTGAAGCGGGGACGCCAGTTCTCGTGGAGCCATCCTTGAAATACCACCCTGGTTTGTTTGAGGTTCTAACCTTGGTCCGTTATCCGGATCGGGGACAGTGCATGGTAGGCAGTTTGACTGGGGCGGTCTCCTCCTAAAGTGTAACGGAGGAGTTCGAAGGTACGCTAGGTACGGTCGGACATCGTGCTAATAGTGCAATGGCATAAGCGTGCTTAACTGCGAGACCGACAAGTCGAGCAGGTACGAAAGTAGGACATAGTGATCCGGTGGTTCTGTATGGAAGGGCCATCGCTCAACGGATAAAAGGTACTCTGGGGATAACAGGCTGATTCCTCCCAAGAGTTCATATCGACGGGGGAGTTTGGCACCTCGATGTCGGCTCATCACATCCTGGGGCTGTAGCCGGTCCCAAGGGTATGGCTGTTCGCCATTTAAAGTGGTACGTGAGCTGGGTTTAAAACGTCGTGAGACAGTTTGGTCCCTATCTGCCGTGGGCGTTGGAAATTTGAAGGGGGCTGCTCCTAGTACGAGAGGACCGGAGTGGACGAACCTCTGGTGTACCGGTTGTCACGCCAGTGGCATTGCCGGGTAGCTAAGTTCGGAAGAGATAACCGCTGAAAGCATCTAAGCGGGAAACTTGCCTTGAGATGAGATTTCCCGGAGCCTTGAGCTCCTTGAAGGGTCGTTCGAGACCAGGACGTTGATAGGCTGGGTGTGGAAGTGCAGTAATGCATTAAGCTAACCAGTACTAATTGCCCGTACGGCTTGTCCCTATAACCTTAGCAGGTATAGTTAAATCGAGAATACAGTGCTGTTTGTTGACACGACAGTTACTACCGAACTTTACTTCCTCCAGATTCTGAGCCGCGTTCACCATGAACGAAGCTCGTACAAGTCATGCCTGATGACCATAGCAAGTCGGTCCCACCCCTTCCCATCCCGAACAGGACCGTGAAACGACTTTGCGCCGATGATAGTGCTGCAACCAGTGTGAAAGTAGGTTATCGTCAGGCTAGTTATAAAGCGAAGCCCACCAGTTAAGACTGGTGGGCTTTTTGCTTTTGGGCTTTCCTGTCCTTAGTGTCGGTTTCTTGTCGATGCCCATGTCGTATTCCTGCCCGGCTGTTTCATTCTTCTTTCCACGTTAATGCCTGACATCAAGTTTTTCAGGCATCATTCACGGTAAGTTTGTTCTTCTTACCGAGAATGAGGAAATAGCATGGCCCGAAAGCTCCTTGGTGTTGCCGCCGCTGCGTTTGCAGGCCTTGCCGGCGCCGCCGACGCCACGACAAGTCCATCGTCCGCTGGATTGAAAGGCGCGCTGGAATCGGAATCGATCGGCTTATTGTCAGCTGAGCGTTTTCGACTGGAGACAGGAAAGTGCGGCAACTGCACCGTCCCGAAACAGGGCCTGTGGTATTTCGAAAACGATTTGATCGCTGTTCCCGCAAGCGGCGCAACAGTATCGGGCTTCACGCAGGGAGCGGATCGCAGGAGCGATGTCGCCAGATGGGCTGCTACACAACAGCCGGAAAAACTGGCCCATCCATCGCTGGTCTGGATCGGCGCACCGAGCATCCTCGAGAACGCGGTAATGCTGCCGGGCGCCCAGCGCGTTCGTGCTGCAGACGGCAATGAGCACGACATCCGGCTCGTGCCCAAGATTCCCACCAACCTTTCTTATGCCAACGACGCCACCGCCGCCTACTTTGCCGGCCGCACGGTGCGCATGCGCGGCGCGATCGACAACGCCGGCGGAAAAGACGTATTCGTCGCTCGCACGATCTGGCCCAGCGATTTCGCCTTCGACCTGGACAGGATGCCAAGCCAGCCGCTTCAAACAAGCTCGGACCTGGCTGCATTCGTGCGCGCGCCGGTCAAGGAAGCACGCGGCATCGATACACGCCTGTTATGGGAACGGCATCCCGGCCAAGCGCGCAACTGGAAGCACAAGCCGGTACTCGGATTCGTCCTGAACGGCGCCCAGGGCGATGACGACGAGTCCCTGGGCGGACACTTTGCGATCGCCACCGGCCGTATCGGTAACAAGGGAGAATGGGCCGACTGGGCCGTCAACAATTTCTATAACCTGGATTCGTTCAGCGAAAAGGGCATTGTCGCGGCAACGCTCCCGATGGATAACTACCTGATGGACCTGAACAGCGGCCAGCAGTATTACCGTCCGTCGTACATGCTGGTGGCGGTGCTGAACAACGCGCGTACCGCGGCGGCCTACCAGGGCGGTGTGCAGCGCGTATTCAACCATTTCTACCGCCACGATTTCCAGTACCGGCATGCGAGCGCGAATTGCGCCGGCATCAGCGTCGACGTCTTCGATTCCCTGGGCTGGCATATTCCCGAACGCGGCCCGTCGGCGCCGCTGAAGTCGCTCGCAGCATATGCGTATATCGCTGCAAAGGATGGCAGCCTGCAAAGCGGCCGCAAGATCTACGATTACCTGAACGAAGAACAAACCCGGCTCCTGCCGGCGGTGGCATTCGAAGCGGCGGGACTGGACCTGCTCGACATCGTCGGGGCCACTGGCAAGGCCGGGCGTACGTTGACGCCTTACGAGCAGCAGCTCAGGAGCGACGTCGACGCCATCTTCCTGGTGCGTATTCCGCAAATTCCTTCGAGCCGCGCAAACGGTTCGGCACCGGTATTTTCGTTCGACGAATTCCAGTCGCGGGTGCCTGCGGACCAGGCCGACTGGAAAATCGTGCCGGTCGACGCGCGTCCTTTCCCGGATACGTTGCGCGATCCATCGAGCCCGGCGGAAAACGATCCGTCTCCCGTGCCACCGCCCATTGCCGGCATCGGCGTATTCACTGTCCTTGCCGCGCTGGTTTTCTGGCGCCGCCGCAAAAAAATAAAGGCCGCCGAAGAGCAGGCCACGACGCCGGAAGAATTGGTGCACTGAGGCGTCGCTATGCCAGGCGCTGCAGGATACCTCTTCTCGATCTGAAGCGCAGGCGCTTCTACATTTGTCCCTGACCGGCAAGGGCCTTTGCCAACGCTGTCTTGTTGCTCACGCCCAGCTTGGTATAGATCGCATGCAGTTGGTTGCGCACCGTTGACAGCGACACATTGCAGTCTCGTGCGATTTCCTTGTATGCCGCGCCGGCGATGGCCATCGCGGCCACACGCTGCTCGGCGGGGCTCAGGCTGGGAGCGGTCCGGCGTGCCAATCGAATGAACAGCAATTGATTGGCCATCGAGGCGCTAATGCTCAGCGTGCCAGCCTCGACGTGGCGCCTGGCCTGCAGCGCCGCCGTCAATGGCTTCGGCAGATGAGGCGGATTCCAGTCGGGCCATTCCGCCGATAGCAGTGCGAGGGCCGCCGGACTAGCGCTCAGCAGTACGCCATCCGCTGCCGCGACCGCGCAGGCCGGTCCCGTTTCCCCAGTCTGCAGGCGGCGGTTGATGCTGTTGGCGAGAAGCAGGTGGGGTAGGACCTGATGCGCGCTGTCAATGGGTTTGGCCGCACTCATGCTGCGCTTCATCCGGCCGGTCCAGACCGTCACGCCATCTGTCGGCGCGCCCGCAGGAACGCCAGGAATCAGCGTGAACGCGTTCCAGATGTCGTAGCGCCGGATGTAGCGGCCGAGGTCGGCGTTGTCACGCGCGTGCGCCTGGGTGGGGGTGTGTACTGTCTGGCCCGCGTGCGCGAGGCTGTTCCTGATGGCCGGGTCTGGCCCGGGCAGGTTCACGCGCTCGAGCAGCCGTTCCGCCGGCACCTCGTGGCGGTGCAGGGTATGGATCGTGACGTAGCCGCGCGCGTCATAGGTGCCGTGGCCGAACATGCCGGAGTGAATGGGCAGCACACTGCGCACAATACCGAATCCCAGTTCACCGAATTCCGCGAGAGGCAGGTCTCGTGCGCCGGAATAGAGATCGAACAGCATGCGTTCGATCATCGTGTGGTCTCCCCCGATATTGCAGGCTCAAAGTGATACGGGCGCATGGTGCTCGTCGATTGTTGTTTGAGCAATCATATCGTTGATGTCCAGGCAACTCTACATTCCATGCGCCACACCATGCCATTTGTGACGACCCGGAATTTCCGGGCCGATTCCGTTCAATTCTTCGCGCGCTTGACGACGATATTGGCCACTGGCGTGGATGGTGGATTGCCGTAGAGCGTAGCCAGCACGTCGAAATAAGCCGTCGTCCACGCATTGGCCGGGGCATCGCCGAAGCTGGCGAAATGGTTGGCCAGGCCAAGTGCGTGGCCGAATTCATGGGTGACGATGTCCTGGGTCACATTGCAGCGGCCATTCCCGAGGTTCACATACACCGGGGCAGAGAAGATGCCGTTGCTCGCATCGGGCATGATCATGCTCCCGGTATTCGGACCCGTGGCGACATTCGCACAATAGCTGGCGTAATCGGTCGAACCTGGCGGCACCCAGGAAGTCAGATAGCTGACCTGGATAAAATTCCCGCTGGCAGGGCGCGTGGCGGTCAGGTCGAGGACCAGCAGACCACTCAATTTCGCATTGAGCAGGTTGACGCTGGTCGTGACCTTGTTTGCGTAATCCGCCTCCGTTGCGTTGCCCGCCGCCGGAGTAGGGAGATAAACGGCAATATGCCGGTCTGGGGTACCGGGCCAGCGCCAGGTGCCTTCCGGCCGGCCGTTTGCCCCGGGGACGAAATCGATATTGCTGGACTTCAGGTAAGCGACAATCTGCGCGTCGGGCGCTTGGACAGTAGCGCCTGTCCCTGGACCCGTCGAAGCGTTCGCGCCATTGTTTGAGGTGTCAGAGTCACCCCCGCCGCCACAGGCCGACATCAGGACTGCGAGGCCGAGAATGCCAATCATCTGTCTTGGGTAACGCATGTTTGTATAGGAAATTTTCATGGTGTACGAAAGCGCTGGAATGTGATCGCAAGAGTATGCGGCGAGCGCTGAAGCGTATCCATAGAACAAATGTTCTATTGCTAACGCACGAAAGGTAGCCGCGCAGCGGCTATTTTTTGCTGAGTTCCAGGGAGTCGTCGGGCAAGCGCGTCCAGCGTGGCCGCTACGTCGCTATGCGGACTAGCATCCAGAAGTGGCGCTTGCAGAGTTCGCTCAGCTTTGTTATAGTTCGGTCCCTCGCGAAAACGACAACGAAATCAAGTAGTTGACGGGTGTAGCAGGAGCCGCGGAAAACGCGGCGCAGTAAAAAAGAGGAGTTGACGAAGATCGCGAAACACTGCATAATCTCACTTCTATGCTGCTGACAAACAAAACGATTTGTCGAAGCGCAGCAAGTAGTACCGAATAAGTTCTTTAACAATTAACAGTCGATAAGTGTGGGCGTTTGATGAAGGTGCCAGTTGACTAGTTCAGCTGATTACTTAAATTATCAAATGTTCGCACAAAAGAAATACGTTGCTCAGCAATGAGTGACGGTCAGTATTTTGAGTGAGCGACACCTCGTAAGAGGTTGCCAGAAATGGCGAAAACAGAGATTGAACTGAAGAGTTTGATCCTGGCTCAGATTGAACGCTGGCGGCATGCTTTACACATGCAAGTCGAACGGCAGCGCGGGGCAACCTGGCGGCGAGTGGCGAACGGGTGAGTAATATATCGGAACGTACCCAAGAGTGGGGGATAACGTAGCGAAAGTTACGCTAATACCGCATACGATCTAAGGATGAAAGTGGGGGATCGCAAGACCTCATGCTCCTGGAGCGGCCGATATCTGATTAGCTAGTTGGTGAGGTAAAGGCTCACCAAGGCGACGATCAGTAGCTGGTCTGAGAGGACGACCAGCCACACTGGAACTGAGACACGGTCCAGACTCCTACGGGAGGCAGCAGTGGGGAATTTTGGACAATGGGCGCAAGCCTGATCCAGCAATGCCGCGTGAGTGAAGAAGGCCTTCGGGTTGTAAAGCTCTTTTGTCAGGGAAGAAACGGTAGGGGCTAATATCCTTTGCTAATGACGGTACCTGAAGAATAAGCACCGGCTAACTACGTGCCAGCAGCCGCGGTA
Organism: Massilia sp. BAP21; assembly: GCF_057801335.1. Classification (NCBI taxonomy): domain Bacteria; kingdom Pseudomonadati; phylum Pseudomonadota; class Betaproteobacteria; order Burkholderiales; family Oxalobacteraceae; genus Massilia; species Massilia sp. BAP21. The sequence continues at coordinate 1,124,152 of NZ_CM173596.1, read as the reverse complement.
ATACGTAGGGTGCAAGCGTTAATCGGAATTACTGGGCGTAAAGCGTGCGCAGGCGGTTTTGTAAGTCTGTCGTGAAAGCCCCGGGCTCAACCTGGGAATTGCGATGGAGACTGCAAGGCTTGAATCTGGCAGAGGGGGGTAGAATTCCACGTGTAGCAGTGAAATGCGTAGAGATGTGGAGGAACACCGATGGCGAAGGCAGCCCCCTGGGTCAAGATTGACGCTCATGCACGAAAGCGTGGGGAGCAAACAGGATTAGATACCCTGGTAGTCCACGCCCTAAACGATGTCTACTAGTTGTCGGGTTTTAATTAACTTGGTAACGCAGCTAACGCGTGAAGTAGACCGCCTGGGGAGTACGGTCGCAAGATTAAAACTCAAAGGAATTGACGGGGACCCGCACAAGCGGTGGATGATGTGGATTAATTCGATGCAACGCGAAAAACCTTACCTACCCTTGACATGTCAGGAAGTCTGGAGAGATCTGGATGTGCCCGAAAGGGAACCTGAACACAGGTGCTGCATGGCTGTCGTCAGCTCGTGTCGTGAGATGTTGGGTTAAGTCCCGCAACGAGCGCAACCCTTGTCATTAGTTGCTACGCAAGAGCACTCTAATGAGACTGCCGGTGACAAACCGGAGGAAGGTGGGGATGACGTCAAGTCCTCATGGCCCTTATGGGTAGGGCTTCACACGTCATACAATGGTACATACAGAGGGCCGCCAACCCGCGAGGGGGAGCTAATCCCAGAAAGTGTATCGTAGTCCGGATCGCAGTCTGCAACTCGACTGCGTGAAGTTGGAATCGCTAGTAATCGCGGATCAGCATGTCGCGGTGAATACGTTCCCGGGTCTTGTACACACCGCCCGTCACACCATGGGAGCGGGTTTTACCAGAAGTAGGTAGCTTAACCGCAAGGAGGGCGCTTACCACGGTAGGATTCGTGACTGGGGTGAAGTCGTAACAAGGTAGCCGTATCGGAAGGTGCGGCTGGATCACCTCCTTTCTAGAGTAGCACCGGAGCTAACGCTCATCATCAAGCGTCCGCACTTATCGACTGTTGAACAAGAAGAACACAGTTTCGGGGCTGTAGCTCAGCTGGTTAGAGCACCGTGTTGATAACGCGGGGGTCGTTGGTTCGAGTCCAACCAGCCCTACCACGTTTCATGCGAATGAAATCCTTGGGGGATTAGCTCAGCTGGGAGAGCACCTGCTTTGCAAGCAGGGGGTCGTCGGTTCGATCCCGTCATCCTCCACCATTACTTGGTACCGAAAACTGAAAGTGCAAACGTAAGCAAGTCATCAATGACAAGCTGCTTAGGTTTGATCTTTTAGAGATCACTGTTGTTCTGTTCTTTAACAATCTGGAAGAAGTAAAGTTTTTTTAAGCGTTTAGTCAGCTGCGCAAGCAGCGAAACTAAACACTTAGGGTAGTAATCAAGTATCAACAAACATGCAACACGCTGTACTCTTGATTTCTATAACGCTCCCTGTGTCAGCAGGGGCTAACGTTATAGGGACAAGCGAATAAGTGCACATGGTGGATGCCTTGGCGATTACAGGCGATGAAGGACGTAGTAGCTTGCGATAAGCTGCGGGGAGTGAGCAAACACACTTTGATCCGCAGATTTCCGAATGGGGAAACCCGGCCTTTTAGGTCATTGCATACTGAATACATAGGTATGCAAAGCGAACGCGGCGAACTGAAACATCTAAGTAGCTGCAGGAAAAGAAATCAACCGAGATTCCCAAAGTAGTGGCGAGCGAAATGGGAAGAGCCTGTACGTGATAGTCGGACTGATAGTGGAAGCTTCTGGAAATAGGCGCCATAGCGGGTGATAGCCCCGTACACGAAATCAGACCGGTGGTACTAAGCGTACGACAAGTAGGGCGGGACACGAGAAATCCTGTCTGAACATGGGGGGACCATCCTCCAAGGCTAAATACTCGTAATCGACCGATAGTGAACCAGTACCGTGAGGGAAAGGCGAAAAGAACCCCGGGAGGGGAGTGAAATAGATCCTGAAACCGTGTGCATACAAACAGTCGGAGCGGACTTGTTCCGTGACGGCGTACCTTTTGTATAATGGGTCAGCGACTTACATTCAGTGGCGAGGTTAACCGGATAGGGGAGCCGTAGAGAAATCGAGTCCGAACAGGGCGACAGTCGCTGGGTGTAGACCCGAAACCAAGTGATCTACCCATGGCCAGGATGAAGGTGCGGTAACACGCCCTGGAGGTCCGAACCCACTAATGTTGAAAAATTAGGGGATGAGCTGTGGGTAGGGGTGAAAGGCTAAACAAACTTGGAAATAGCTGGTTCTCTCCGAAAACTATTTAGGTAGTGCCTCAAGTATCACCATCGGGGGTAGAGCACTGTTATGGCTAGGGGGTCATTGCGACTTACCAAACCATTGCAAACTCCGAATACCGATGAGTGCGAGCTTGGGAGACAGACGTCGGGTGCTAACGTCCGGCGTCAAGAGGGAAACAACCCAGACCGCCAGCTAAGGTCCCAAAGATTGGCTAAGTGGAAAACGAAGTGGGAAGGCTAAAACAGTCAGGATGTTGGCTTAGAAGCAGCCACCATTTAAAGAAAGCGTAATAGCTCACTGATCGAGTCGTCCTGCGCGGAAGATGTAACGGGGCTAAGCCAGTCACCGAAGCTGCGGATATGTCTTTGACATATGGTAGGAGAGCGTTCTGTAAGCCTGCGAAGGTGTCTTGTAAAGGATGCTGGAGGTATCAGAAGTGCGAATGCTGACATGAGTAGCGATAATGCGGGTGAAAAGCCCGCACGCCGTAAGCCCAAGGTTTCCTGTTCAACGTTCATCGGAGCAGGGTGAGTCGGCCCCTAAGGCGAGGCAGAGATGCGTAGCTGATGGGAAGCAGGTTAATATTCCTGCACCGTCGTATGATGCGATGGGGGGACGGATCGCGGAAGGTTGTCCAGCTGTTGGAATAGCTGGTTTCTGGTTCATAGAAGGCACTTAGGCAAATCCGGGTGCGCAATTCAAGGGACTGGGACGTGTAGCCATGCGCTACGAAGCAATCGGAAGTGGTTCCAAGAAAAGCCTCTAAGCTTCAGTCATACGAGACCGTACCGCAAACCGACACAGGTGGGCGAGATGAGTATTCTAAGGCGCTTGAGAGAACTCGGGAGAAGGAACTCGGCAAATTGGTACCGTAACTTCGGGAAAAGGTACGCCCCGGTAGCTTGACCACTTTACTGTGGAAGGGTGAAAGGGTTGCAATAAACTGGTGGCTGCGACTGTTTAATAAAAACACAGCACTCTGCAAACACGAAAGTGGACGTATAGGGTGTGACGCCTGCCCGGTGCTGGAAGATTAAATGATGGGGTGCAAGCTCTTGATTGAAGTCCCAGTAAACGGCGGCCGTAACTATAACGGTCCTAAGGTAGCGAAATTCCTTGTCGGGTAAGTTCCGACCTGCACGAATGGCGTAACGATGGCCACACTGTCTCCTCCCGAGACTCAGCGAAGTTGAAATGTTTGTGATGATGCAATCTACCCGCGGCTAGACGGAAAGACCCCATGAACCTTTACTGTAGCTTTGCATTGGACTTTGAACCAATCTGTGTAGGATAGGTGGGAGGCTTTGAAGCGGGGACGCCAGTTCTCGTGGAGCCATCCTTGAAATACCACCCTGGTTTGTTTGAGGTTCTAACCTTGGTCCGTTATCCGGATCGGGGACAGTGCATGGTAGGCAGTTTGACTGGGGCGGTCTCCTCCTAAAGTGTAACGGAGGAGTTCGAAGGTACGCTAGGTACGGTCGGACATCGTGCTAATAGTGCAATGGCATAAGCGTGCTTAACTGCGAGACCGACAAGTCGAGCAGGTACGAAAGTAGGACATAGTGATCCGGTGGTTCTGTATGGAAGGGCCATCGCTCAACGGATAAAAGGTACTCTGGGGATAACAGGCTGATTCCTCCCAAGAGTTCATATCGACGGGGGAGTTTGGCACCTCGATGTCGGCTCATCACATCCTGGGGCTGTAGCCGGTCCCAAGGGTATGGCTGTTCGCCATTTAAAGTGGTACGTGAGCTGGGTTTAAAACGTCGTGAGACAGTTTGGTCCCTATCTGCCGTGGGCGTTGGAAATTTGAAGGGGGCTGCTCCTAGTACGAGAGGACCGGAGTGGACGAACCTCTGGTGTACCGGTTGTCACGCCAGTGGCATTGCCGGGTAGCTAAGTTCGGAAGAGATAACCGCTGAAAGCATCTAAGCGGGAAACTTGCCTTGAGATGAGATTTCCCGGAGCCTTGAGCTCCTTGAAGGGTCGTTCGAGACCAGGACGTTGATAGGCTGGGTGTGGAAGTGCAGTAATGCATTAAGCTAACCAGTACTAATTGCCCGTACGGCTTGTCCCTATAACCTTAGCAGGTATAGTTAAATCGAGATTACAGTGCTGTTTGTTGACACGACAGTTACTACCGAACTTTACTTCCTCCAGATTCTGAGCCGCGTTCACCATGAACGAAGCTCGTACAAGTCATGCCTGATGACCATAGCAAGTCGGTCCCACCCCTTCCCATCCCGAACAGGACCGTGAAACGACTTTGCGCCGATGATAGTGCTGCAACCAGTGTGAAAGTAGGTTATCGTCAGGCTAGTTATATGAAAAACCCTGCAGAGTGATCTCTGCGGGGTTTTTTGCTTTGAGCGTCTGTTTTGATTGCAGGACTGTTTTCATCCAGCGCCGATGTTCAAACGGTGAGACAGCGTGGGCACAGGTGCCCAACGCGGCCCGGCCCACCCTACGAAAAGCGTTACGCGAGCGTAGTCAGACCAATACTTTATCGGGTGTGATCGGTAAGTCCCGGATGCGTTTGCCGGTGGCGTGGTAGACCGCATTGGCGATCGCTGCTGCTACGCCCGTGATGCCGATTTCGCCGACACCCTTGGCGCCGAGTTCGTTGATCTGCTTGTCCTCTTCGTCGACGATGACGATATCGATGGCGCCGATGTCGGCGTTCACCGGCACGTGGTAGTCGGCCAGGTTCGCATTCACCGCGCGCCCGAAACGCCAATCCATTTCCGTCTTTTCCATCAGCCCCATGCCAAGGCCCCAGACGATGCCGCCCATCAGCTGGCTGTGCGTGGTCTTGCGGTTCATGACACGGCCCACGCCATAAGCGCCGACGATGCGCGGCACGCGGATCGTGCCGACATCCGGATCGACATGCACTTCGACGAACACCGCGCCGAAGGCATGCATGGCATAGCGTTTTTTCTCGTCGCCCGGCTCGGCATTGGCATCGGCGCTGACCGGCTGGCCGCCTGCGCGTGCCACGATGGCTGTCATTTGCTCGCGCCGGGCGGGTGCGGCACGTGCAAGCAGCCAGCCGTCGGCGACATCGATATCGCCGGCGGCCATGCCATGCAAGGGAGAAGCCGCATCGGCAATCGCCATGGCGACCAGCTTGTCGCGCAGTGCACGCGCCGCCTGGTGTACGGCCGGTCCGACGCTGGCCACGGTTTGCGAGCCGCCCGATACCGGCGCTTCGGGCAGCAGGGTGTCGCCCAGCTGGAAGCGTATTTTCGACACTGGCAGGCCGAGGGCATCGGCCGCGATCTGGGTCATGACCGTATAGGTGCCGGTGCCTAGGTCGTGCGAACCGCTGCGCACCACGGCCGTCCCATCGGGCAGCAGCGTGGCCGCAGCCTTGGCATTCTTGCGGTTGGCGGGATAGGTGGCGGTTGCCATGCCCCAGCCGACCAGCGTGCGTCCGTTCTTCATCGCGCCTGGCCGCGGGTCGCGCTTGTCCCAGCCGAAGCGTTCGGCCGCCACCCGGTAGCACTGGCGCAGCGACTTGCTCGACCAAGGCACGTCCTTTTCCGGGTCCTTCTCGGCGTAGTTCGCCAGCCGCAGCTGCACCGGGTCCATCTTCAGCTTGTAGGCCAGTTCATCGAGCGCCGATTCGAGCGCGAAACTGCCGCTCGACTCTCCCGGCGCGCGCATATAGGTCGGCACGCCGACGTTCAGCGTGGCCAGGCGCTGCGAGGTCTGCAGGCTGTCGGAGGCATACAGCTTGCGCGTGGCAGCCGTGCAGGGTTCGGTGAAATCGTCGAGGAAGGCGGTGCTCGAGATCGTGTCGTGGCGCACCGCGGCCAGCTTGCCTGCCGTCGATGCGCCCAGCACCAGGCGCTGCTCGGTCAGCGGCCGCGCACCCACGGGGCCATACATCTGGGTACGCTCGAGCACCAGCTTGACCGGTCGCCCGGTCATTTTCGCGGCCATCGCCGCCAGCACGACGTGCGACCAGACCGAGCCCTTGCAACCGAAGCCGCCGCCCACGAAGGGGCACACCACTCGCACCTGTTCCGGTGCGATGCCGAAGCTCGATGCGACCGTGCGCTGCACGCCCGAGACATTCTGCGTCGAGTCGTACATGACCAGGCTGTTGCCGTTCCAGTGTGCGATGGTGGCGTGCGGCTCGATGGGATTGTGGTTTTCCATCGGCGTCGTATAGGTGGCGTCGAAGCGCGTGGCCGAGCGTTCCAGCGAATGCGCCACGTTGCCGCGCCCGGTGTCCGGCGGCCGCTCGGGCTGCGGTTCCGGGCGGCGCAGCTTTTTCTTCGCCTGCGCAAAGTCGAGCTGGGCCCGTTCAGCGTTGTAGCGCACCCGCAGGTGGCGGGCCGCGTCGCGCGCCTGCTCGAAGGTATCGGCGATCACCACCGCCACCGGCTGGGCGTTGTACCAGACCAGGTCGTCCTGCAGCAGCGACAGCTTGGGATTGGGCGGCTGCTTTTTCTGGTCCGGTTTCGACTGCTCGCCGCCTTCCTTTTTCTCCGAACCCTGCGGCAAGGCCAGGCGCGGTGCGTTCTGGTGGCTCATGACCGCGATCACGCCCGGCATGGCCTTGACCGGCGCGCTGTCGATCGCAGCAATCCGCCCCTTGGGAATGGTCGACAGCACCATCACCGCGTGCGCCAGCTGCGGCAGCTTGTGCTCGGCCGAATAGGTGGCGGCGCCGGTCACTTTCAGGCGTCCGTCGACGCGGTCGATTCCTTGTCCGACGACGCTCATGCCATCTCTCCCGCACGTCGCAGCGCGCTCACGGTGGCGCGCTGCGCCAGGTCGATCTTGAAGCGGTTGTCCTTGAAGCCTTGCGCGCCGCGTACCAGCAGCGCCGCCGCTTCGCGCGAACGCGCCTCATCGAGGCGGTGTCCGGCCAGCAGTGCCTCGGCAGCCGGCACGCGCCAGGGCTTGTGCGCCACGCCGCCCAGGGCGATGCGCGCCTGGCGCACGACCCCGTCGGCAATGTCGAGTGCCGCTGCCACCGAGACCAGGGCAAAGGCATAGCTGCTCCTGTCGCGCACCTTCAGGTAATGCGCATGGCGCGCAAACGCGGGCGGCGGCAGGTCGACCGCGGTGATCAGCTCGCCCGGCGCCAGAGTAGTTTCGGCCTGCGGCTGCGCGCCCGGTAGGCGGTGGAAGTCGCCGATCGGCACACTGCGCCCGCCGCGCGGGCCTGCTACCTGGACGGTGGCGTCGAGCGCCGCCAGGGCCACGCTCATGTCGGAAGGATTGACTGCGATGCAGGCCTGGCTCGCGCCGAGGATGGCGTGCATGCGGTTGACGCCTTCACGTGCGGCGCAGCCGCTGCCGGGCAGGCGCTTGTTGCACATGTCGAAGGCGGTGTCGACGAAATACGGGCAGCGCGGACGCTGCATCAGGTTGCCGCCCATGGTCGCCATGTTGCGCAACTGCGGCGAGGCGCCCGCCAGCAAGGCCTGGGACAACAGCGGATAGCGGCTGCGCACCAGTGCATGGTTGGCGGTATCGCTGTTGCGGGCCAGGGCGCCGATGCGCAGTCCGCCGCCCGGCAGTTCCGTAATGTCCGCCAGGCCGACGCGGGTGATGTCGACCAGGCGCAGCGGCCGTTCGACGCCGCCCTTCATGAGGTCGAGCAGGTTGGTGCCGCCGCCGATGAAGCGGGTATCGGCGGCTTGCGCCAGGCGCAGCGCGTGCGCCGGGTCAAGGGCGCGTTCGTAGTCGATGGCATGCATGCCGGCCCCTCAGACCTTGGCCGTGGCGCGCACCGCGGCCACGATGTTGTTGTAGGCGCCGCAGCGGCACAGGTTGCCGCTCATGCGTTCGCGGATTTCCTCGTCGCCGAACTGCACGACTTTCATGCGTACATCGGGACTGGCGGCGCTGGCCGTTCCGGCGCGCATCTCGTCCATGCAGGCCACCGCCGAACAGATCTGGCCGGGCGTGCAATAGCCGCATTGGAAGGCGTCGTGCTCGAGGAAGGAGGCCTGGATCGGCGCCAGTTGCTCGCCCTGGGCAATGCCCTCGATGGTCGTGATCTGGTCGCCCTCGTGCATCACCGCCAGGGTCAGGCAGGCGTTGACGCGGCGGCCATTGACCAGCACCGTGCAGGCACCGCATTGACCGCGATCGCAGCCCTTTTTCGTGCCCGTCATGCCGGCGTATTCGCGCAAGGCGTCCAGCAGCGACACGCGCGGCTCCAGCGTCAGCGCATGGCGCTTGCCATTGATGTCGAGCTGGACCGGACGCGGCGGCACCGGCGGCGCGCCGGCTGCTGCCGGAGTCTCGGCGGCGCCCGCATGGGGCAGGTGCGCGACGGCGGCTGCGGCGACGGCGCTCTGCAGGAAGCCGCGGCGCGACACGGCGAGCGCATCGTCCAGGCCATGGTCGGACCCGTCGTCCGGAGGGAGTTCGTTCGACATGAGGGCTTTCTCGTCTGCCTGCAGGAAGACCCATTATCCCGGCCGGGTCGACACGTTCTGTTAGGCCACGCACACAGTCGGGCTTGTTGGCAGAAGCCGACACTCGCGCCGGCAAAATGCTGTGTTTGCTGCGTGCGGATTTTTTATCTGTCCAGCGCCGGAACTTCGCTCCTGTCGATTGTCTTACCACGTAAGACCGTGCTTCCAGTTTGCTATCGATTGGACAGGCATGCCCCTGATACAGGGCGCAATTGCATCACAGGCGACGAGGGGAAGAACATGAAAGCGAAGACATCCAAGACTGCAACATCCATGCCCGACGGTAACGGAGCGGGCGATGCCGGGCTCGCCTCCAGCGCGTCCGACGCGGATGGCGCCATCGGCAACATGATGCCGAACGACGGCAAGCTTGACCTGGCGCCCGAGGAACGCGGCATGCCCGGCCTCGCCAGGCGCGACCCCACGGGAGACATGCCGTCCGGCGCGATGGAAGCAAAGCAGGGCGGCCGTGGCAGCGAATACGAGATGCCCAGCGGCAGCATGGGCAACGGCAGCGCCGGTCTTGAACGCGCCGGCGGGGGAGGTGACGGCGGCTCCGGCGGCGGGTCGGGCGGCGGGGGAGGCGACAGCGGCGGGCCGAAGGTACGCAAGTGTGGCACCATGGACGTGCACCGGCGCCTGCTGTCGAGCAATCCGGAATACGCGCGCCGCCGCGACGACATCGAAATCGAAACGGTGCGCCTGGAGAGCGGCGGGGCCAGCATCGGGCGTACCGGCATCACCCGCGTTCCAGTGGTCGTGCACGTGGTCTGGAACACGCCGGCGCAAAATATCTCCGACGCCCAGATCGCCAGCCAGATCGAGGTGCTGAACCGTGACTTCCGCCGCACCAACCCGGACGTTGGCACCACGCCCGCTCCCTTCCTGCCGCTGGCCACCGATGCCCGCATCGAGTTCTTCCTGGCGACTGCCAATCCTGCGGGAGCGCCTACTTCCGGCATCGAACGGCGCCAGACCTCGGTCGCTTCCTTCAACGACAACGACGCCGTTAAATCGACGGCCAGCGGCGGCCTGGATGCCTGGCCGGCGGCCAATTACCTGAATATATGGGTTTGCCAGTTGGGCGGCGGCCTGCTCGGTTATGCGCAGTTTCCCGGCGGCCCGGACAGCACCGATGGCGTCGTCATCCTGCACTCCGCGTTCGGCACGACCGGCACGGCCGCCGCGCCCTTCAACCTGGGGCGCACGACCACGCATGAAATCGGCCACTGGCTCAACCTGAACCACATCTGGGGCGACGACGGCACCGGCTGCAGCGGCACCGACAACGTGGCCGACACGCCGAACCAGGGCGGGGCGAACGTCGGCGTCCCGAGCTTCCCGCGGGTATCCTGCAGCAATGGGCCGAACGGCGACATGTTCATGAACTACATGGACTACGTCGACGATCGCGCGATGGTGATGTTCTCCGCCGGCCAGGTCGCGCGCATGCAGGCCTGTCTCGACGGCGTGCGCAGTGCGATCGGCAGCAGCGCCGGCGCCATCCGCCCCAGTTCGTCGACCGTTGTCGCCTGGGGACCGAACCGACTCGACGCATTCGTGGTCGGTACCGACCGCGCCATGTACCACAAGTGGTGGAGCGGCAGCGGCTGGGGGCCGTCAGCTACCGGCTACGAAAAGCTGGGCGGCGCCTGCACCAGCGTGCCGCAGGCCGTGGCTTGGGGGCCGAACCGGCTCGACGTGTTCGTGACCGGCACCGACAGCGCGCTCTACCACAAGTGGTGGAACGGTTCCGCGTGGGGGCCGTCGACGACCGGCTATGAATTCATGGGAGGGGTGTGCGTCGATGATCCGCGCATCGTCAGCTGGGGTCCGAACCGGCTCGACGTCTTCGTGCTCGGCTCGAACCGGGCATTGTTCCATAAATGGTGGAACGGCTCGGCCTGGGGACCGTCGCTGACGAGCTACGAAAACCTGGGTGGCGTCTGCGCCGGCCAGCCCGAGATCGCCGCCTGGGGACCGGACCGTCTCGACATCTTCGTGGTCGGCACCGACCGCGCGCTGTATCACAAGTGGTGGAACGGCAGCGCCTGGGGTCCGTCGATCACCGGCTATGAAAACCTGGGCGGCGTTTGTACCTCGCCGCCGAAAGTCGTCTCCTGGGGACCGAACCGCCTCGATATCTTCGTGACCGGCACTGACGGCGCGCTGTACCACAAGTGGTGGAATGGCTCCGCCTGGGGACCCTCGGTCAAGGGCTTCGAGCGTCTCGGCGGCGTGTGCGTCGACAGGCCCGAGGTCGTCGCCTGGGGGCCGAACCGTCTCGACATCTTCGTCATCGGCACCGACAGCGCGCTATACCACAAGTGGTGGAACGGCTCGGCCTGGGGACCGTCGGTCACGGGCTACGAAAGGCTGGGCGGCACCTGCACCTCCCAGCCGCGCGTGGCCGCCTGGGGACCGAACCGTCTCGACGTCTTCGTCACCGGCACCGACAGCGCCTTGTACCACAAATGGTGGAACGGCTCGGCCTGGGGGCCGTCGCTGACCGGATACGAGTTTATGGGCGGCGTCATTACCGCATTCCGCGATGAAGAGACGCGCGCAGAGAAAGTCGACATGCCAATGACGCTGCAGCCCGCCGGAACGCCAATGCTGGGGGCGGGCGCATGATGGGCGGCATGCAAACGGGCGGGATCGGCGGAACCTGGGCCCACTCTTTCGAAGAGGACGAGGGCGAGGTGCAGGTCTATCGCCCTTACGATACCTTTCCGTTTCCGCCCAGCCGGCAAGGACGGGAAACCCTGGACTTTCGCGATGCCGGCCAGGTGGTGAGCGGCATGCCGGGGGCGGACGATCGGCAAGTACGGACTGCCGCTGGTATGACGGCGCTGGGAATGAACCGCTTTCGTCTCGGCGACGCGCGGGTGATCGAGGTGCTCGAGGCAGGGCCTGACGTGTTGAAGATCAGGCCGGGCTGAGGGAACGAACCCTTGCGGGAGGGGAGGGGCGCCGGCGCAAGCCGGTGGCCTCGCGTTTGCACGGACTGGGCATGCACTTGCCTCCGACGAGATCCCCCCGATTAACGGAACCGCCGGTTAGGCAAGTGCCGCCCAGTTCTGAGATGCGAGGGGCACTGGCATGGCTGTGGTCGACCTGCGTACGACCGCGAAAAGATCTGGACAGTTCCGTTATTCGTATCAAAAGGGCGCCGGATTTATCGCCAGCAATGAAAGATCGATTGGTATGGATGCGAAAAGACGCTTGCAGCCTGAATAGCGGTTTGCTATAGTCTCGTTCCCCAACGCAACGCCAGTGCAAACCGGCAGATGCGAAAGGGAAGAGAAAAAAGAAGTTGACGACGCAAACGAAACGCTGCATAATCTCACTTCTCTGCTGCTGACAAACAAAACGATTTGTCGGAACGCAGCAAGTAGTACCGAATAAGTTCTTTAACAATTAACAGTCGATAAGTGTGGGCGTTTGATGAAGGTGCCAGCTGACTTGTTTAGCTGATTACTTAAATTATCAAATGTTCGCACAAAAGAAATACGTTATCTCAGCAATGGGATGACGGTCAGTATTTTGAGTGAGCGACACTTCGAAAGAAGTTGCCAGAAATGGCGAAAACAGAGATTGAACTGAAGAGTTTGATCCTGGCTCAGATTGAACGCTGGCGGCATGCTTTACACATGCAAGTCGAACGGCAGCGCGGGGCAACCTGGCGGCGAGTGGCGAACGGGTGAGTAATATATCGGAACGTACCCAAGAGTGGGGGATAACGTAGCGAAAGTTACGCTAATACCGCATACGATCTAAGGATGAAAGTGGGGGATCGCAAGACCTCATGCTCCTGGAGCGGCCGATATCTGATTAGCTAGTTGGTGAGGTAAAGGCTCACCAAGGCGACGATCAGTAGCTGGTCTGAGAGGACGACCAGCCACACTGGAACTGAGACACGGTCCAGACTCCTACGGGAGGCAGCAGTGGGGAATTTTGGACAATGGGCGCAAGCCTGATCCAGCAATGCCGCGTGAGTGAAGAAGGCCTTCGGGTTGTAAAGCTCTTTTGTCAGGGAAGAAACGGTAGGGGCTAATATCCTTTGCTAATGACGGTACCTGAAGAATAAGCACCGGCTAACTACGTGCCAGCAGCCGCGGTAATACGTAGGGTGCAAGCGTTAATCGGAATTACTGGGCGTAAAGCGTGCGCAGGCGGTTTTGTAAGTCTGACGTGAAAGCCCCGGGCTCAACCTGGGAATTGCGTTGGAGACTGCAAGGCTTGAATCTGGCAGAGGGGGGTAGAATTCCACGTGTAGCAGTGAAATGCGTAGAGATGTGGAGGAACACCGATGGCGAAGGCAGCCCCCTGGGTCAAGATTGACGCTCATGCACGAAAGCGTGGGGAGCAAACAGGATTAGATACCCTGGTAGTCCACGCCCTAAACGATGTCTACTAGTTGTCGGGTTTTAATTAACTTGGTAACGCAGCTAACGCGTGAAGTAGACCGCCTGGGGAGTACGGTCGCAAGATTAAAACTCAAAGGAATTGACGGGGACCCGCACAAGCGGTGGATGATGTGGATTAATTCGATGCAACGCGAAAAACCTTACCTACCCTTGACATGTCAGGAAGTCTGGAGAGATCTGGATGTGCCCGAAAGGGAACCTGAACACAGGTGCTGCATGGCTGTCGTCAGCTCGTGTCGTGAGATGTTGGGTTAAGTCCCGCAACGAGCGCAACCCTTGTCATTAGTTGCTACGCAAGAGCACTCTAATGAGACTGCCGGTGACAAACCGGAGGAAGGTGGGGATGACGTCAAGTCCTCATGGCCCTTATGGGTAGGGCTTCACACGTCATACAATGGTACATACAGAGGGCCGCCAACCCGCGAGGGGGAGCTAATCCCAGAAAGTGTATCGTAGTCCGGATCGCAGTCTGCAACTCGACTGCGTGAAGTTGGAATCGCTAGTAATCGCGGATCAGCATGTCGCGGTGAATACGTTCCCGGGTCTTGTACACACCGCCCGTCACACCATGGGAGCGGGTTTTACCAGAAGTAGGTAGCTTAACCGCAAGGAGGGCGCTTACCACGGTAGGATTCGTGACTGGGGTGAAGTCGTAACAAGGTAGCCGTATCGGAAGGTGCGGCTGGATCACCTCCTTTCTAGAGTAGCACCGGTCTTCGAGACCAGTCACCAAACGCTCACACTTATCGACTGTTGAACAAGAAGAACACAGTTTCGGGGCTGTAGCTCAGCTGGTTAGAGCACCGTGTTGATAACGCGGGGGTCGTTGGTTCGAGCCCAACCAGCCCTACCAGTCATACCCAATGGGGGATTAGCTCAGCTGGGAGAGCACCTGCTTTGCAAGCAGGGGGTCGTCGGTTCGATCCCGTCATCCTCCACCATTAAAGTTCAAACGTAAGCCTGTGCGGTTTAGGTTTGATCTTTTCGAGATCACTGTTGTTCTGTTCTTTAACAATCTGGAAGAAGTAAAGTTTTTTTAAGCGTGTGAGTGAGTCAGAAATGATGAGCGAGCACACTTAGGGTAGTAATCAAGTATCAACAAACATGCAACACGCTGTACTCTTGATTTCTATAACGCTCCCTGTTGTCAGCAGGGGCTAACGTTATAGGGACAAGCGAATAAGTGCACATGGTGGATGCCTTGGCGATTACAGGCGATGAAGGACGTAGTAGCTTGCGATAAGCTGCGGGGAGTGAGCAAACACACTTTGATCCGCAGATTTCCGAATGGGGAAACCCGGCCTTTTAGGTCATTGCATACTGAATACATAGGTATGCAAAGCGAACGCGGCGAACTGAAACATCTAAGTAGCTGCAGGAAAAGAAATCAACCGAGATTCCCAAAGTAGTGGCGAGCGAAATGGGAAGAGCCTGTACGTGATAGTCGGACTGATAGTGGAAGCCTTTGGAAACAGGCGCCATAGCGGGTGATAGCCCCGTACACGAAATCAGACCGGTGGTACTAAGCGTACGACAAGTAGGGCGGGACACGAGAAATCCTGTCTGAACATGGGGGGACCATCCTCCAAGGCTAAATACTCGTAATCGACCGATAGTGAACCAGTACCGTGAGGGAAAGGCGAAAAGAACCCCGGGAGGGGAGTGAAATAGATCCTGAAACCGTGTGCATACAAACAGTCGGAGCGGACTTGTTCCGTGACGGCGTACCTTTTGTATAATGGGTCAGCGACTTACATTCAGTGGCGAGGTTAACCGGATAGGGGAGCCGTAGAGAAATCGAGTCCGAACAGGGCGACAGTCGCTGGGTGTAGACCCGAAACCAAGTGATCTACCCATGGCCAGGATGAAGGTGCGGTAACACGCCCTGGAGGTCCGAACCCACTAATGTTGAAAAATTAGGGGATGAGCTGTGGGTAGGGGTGAAAGGCTAAACAAACTTGGAAATAGCTGGTTCTCTCCGAAAACTATTTAGGTAGTGCCTCAAGTATCACCATCGGGGGTAGAGCACTGTTATGGCTAGGGGGTCATTGCGACTTACCAAACCATTGCAAACTCCGAATACCGATGAGTGCGAGCTTGGGAGACAGACGTCGGGTGCTAACGTCCGGCGTCAAGAGGGAAACAACCCAGACCGCCAGCTAAGGTCCCAAAGATTGGCTAAGTGGAAAACGAAGTGGGAAGGCTAAAACAGTCAGGATGTTGGCTTAGAAGCAGCCACCATTTAAAGAAAGCGTAATAGCTCACTGATCGAGTCGTCCTGCGCGGAAGATGTAACGGGGCTAAGCCAGTCACCGAAGCTGCGGATATTTTTCTTGATGCTTGCATCGAGATCGATATGGTAGGAGAGCGTTCTGTAAGCCTGCGAAGGTGTCTTGTAAAGGATGCTGGAGGTATCAGAAGTGCGAATGCTGACATGAGTAGCGATAATGCGGGTGAAAAGCCCGCACGCCGTAAGCCCAAGGTTTCCTGTTCAACGTTCATCGGAGCAGGGTGAGTCGGCCCCTAAGGCGAGGCAGAGATGCGTAGCTGATGGGAAGCAGGTTAATATTCCTGCACCGTCGTATGATGCGATGGGGGGACGGATCGCGGAAGGTTGTCCAGCTGTTGGAATAGCTGGTTTCTGGTTCATAGAAGGCACTTAGGCAAATCCGGGTGCGCAATTCAAGGGACTGGGACGTGTGGCCATGCGCCACGAAGCAATCGGAAGTGGTTCCAAGAAAAGCCTCTAAGCTTCAGTCATACGAGACCGTACCGCAAACCGACACAGGTGGGCGAGATGAGTATTCTAAGGCGCTTGAGAGAACTCGGGAGAAGGAACTCGGCAAATTGGTACCGTAACTTCGGGAAAAGGTACGCCCCGGTAGCTTGACCACTTTACTGTGGAAGGGTGAAAGGGTTGCAATAAACTGGTGGCTGCGACTGTTTAATAAAAACACAGCACTCTGCAAACACGAAAGTGGACGTATAGGGTGTGACGCCTGCCCGGTGCTGGAAGATTAAATGATGGGGTGCAAGCTCTTGATTGAAGTCCCAGTAAACGGCGGCCGTAACTATAACGGTCCTAAGGTAGCGAAATTCCTTGTCGGGTAAGTTCCGACCTGCACGAATGGCGTAACGATGGCCACACTGTCTCCTCCCGAGACTCAGCGAAGTTGAAATGTTTGTGATGATGCAATCTACCCGCGGCTAGACGGAAAGACCCCATGAACCTTTACTGTAGCTTTGCATTGGACTTTGAACCAATCTGTGTAGGATAGGTGGGAGGCTTTGAAGCGGGGACGCCAGTTCTCGTGGAGCCATCCTTGAAATACCACCCTGGTTTGTTTGAGGTTCTAACCTTGGTCCGTTATCCGGATCGGGGACAGTGCATGGTAGGCAGTTTGACTGGGGCGGTCTCCTCCTAAAGTGTAACGGAGGAGTTCGAAGGTACGCTAGGTACGGTCGGACATCGTGCTAATAGTGCAATGGCATAAGCGTGCTTAACTGCGAGACCGACAAGTCGAGCAGGTACGAAAGTAGGACATAGTGATCCGGTGGTTCTGTATGGAAGGGCCATCGCTCAACGGATAAAAGGTACTCTGGGGATAACAGGCTGATTCCTCCCAAGAGTTCATATCGACGGGGGAGTTTGGCACCTCGATGTCGGCTCATCACATCCTGGGGCTGTAGCCGGTCCCAAGGGTATGGCTGTTCGCCATTTAAAGTGGTACGTGAGCTGGGTTTAAAACGTCGTGAGACAGTTTGGTCCCTATCTGCCGTGGGCGTTGGAAATTTGAAGGGGGCTGCTCCTAGTACGAGAGGACCGGAGTGGACGAACCTCTGGTGTACCGGTTGTCACGCCAGTGGCATTGCCGGGTAGCTAAGTTCGGAAGAGATAACCGCTGAAAGCATCTAAGCGGGAAACTTGCCTTGAGATGAGATTTCCCGGAGCCTTGAGCTCCTTGAAGGGTCGTTCGAGACCAGGACGTTGATAGGCTGGGTGTGGAAGTGCAGTAATGCATTAAGCTAACCAGTACTAATTGCCCGTACGGCTTGTCCCTATAACCTTAGCAGGTATAGTTAAATCGAGAATACAGTGCTGTTTGTTGATACGACAGTTACTACCGAACTTTACTTCCTCCAGATTCTGAGCCGCGTTCACCACGAACGAAGCTCGTACAAGTCATGCCTGATGACCATAGCAAGTCGGTCCCACCCCTTCCCATCCCGAACAGGACCGTGAAACGACTTTGCGCCGATGATAGTGCTGCAACCAGTGTGAAAGTAGGTTATCGTCAGGCTAGTTATATGAAAAACCCCACCAGGTGATCCTGGTGGGGTTTTTTGCTTTGGGCGTCTGTTTTGATTGCAGGACTGTTTTCATTCAACGCCGATGTTCAGCCGGTGAGACAGCGTGGACACAGGTGCCTAGCGCGGCCCGGTCCACCCTACAACAGCCTGGCTTGACGCTGGCCCCGTAAAGCAAAAAAGGAAGCGCAAGCGCTTCCTTTTATCGACATCACATCGACTGTACCGAGCGGCACTGCTGCCGGCTCAGTCCGGGAACTCAGCCCGCCAATTCACACACCCCAGAGAATATCGCACTGCTGGTCGCGTGCCGCGCGCAGCATCTCCAGCATTGGATAAGCCCGGGTCGAGAAACTGACCACTTCGGCTTGCTCGTGCTCGGGATCGTCTTCGTCCACACGGTGGGCCTTGATGTCCTGCTCGACTTCGTCGGTGGAAGGGTGCTTGCGGCTTTCTTCGATCTCGTGCTCGAGCAGTTGGACGGCACGGGTGGCTTCCTCGGAGGTGATGACGCCAATGTCCGGCTCCTTGTTCAGGAGGTCCAGGATGCGCTTGGCGTGCTCCTGATACATCATCACGTCAGGATAAGCTTTGCTTTTAAAAGTGATTAACATATGCATTCTCTTATTGTTTGGCTTCGTAACTAAACGATAACACGTCTGCCCGAAATGGGCCTCCTGCGCACGCCCTTAACGGGTACGGTGCCGGAAGATCCATGCCAGGAAGGGTACGCCAAACGCGACGGCGCCTGCAATGCCCATGCCGACCGCCGTCAGCAGGCCTGGTTCCGATTGGCTGGCCGTGTACGGCAGGAGAAACGCCAGCCCGCCCCAGCCGAACAGGTGGCTCATCTCGAACAGGATGCTGAGGCCGTTGCCCTGGGCGCGGCGGGCGAATGCGCTGCGCGAACCGGGCCTGCCCACCCACATGACGATCAGCGTGGAACCGAGCGTGACGCCGCAGATCGTGAACGCGGCCAGCAGGCCGCTCAGCGGTGCGCGCCAGGTCAGCCACAGCACGGGCAGGCAAACCAGGGCCAGCACCGGACCGATGGCGGCGGCCACCTTGGCGCGGCGGATCGTGCGCATGTCGGCCGGCGAAGCGGACAGCAGGTCGGGTGCATCCTCGGCCAGCAGCACCACCAAAGCCAGCGACGAACTCAGCGAGCCGCACAGCATCGTCAGGCCGGCGCCGACCGCCAGGTTCTGCGCGCCATCCTTCCTGAAGGTCAGGAACAGGATGGGAATCAGGTAGAGCAGCTGCAACAGTACCTGCGAGATCAGTTGCGGATCGCGCAGGATGAGGCGCCATTCCTTGCGGACCAGCGTCGATGCCAGGCTGCGGCCGAAGCGGAAACGCAGCTCGCCCGCAGGACGCCGCGCGACGGGCGCGACGCTCGCGGCCAGTTGCAGCCCGCGCGTAAAGCTGCGGTGCGTCAGCGCCACGGTCAGCGCAAACGCCAGCAGCGCCACGGCGCCGACAGCCGTGGCGGCAAATGGATCGCCCAGCAGTGCACGCCCCGGCAGCCAGACCGGACTGTCGGCGCGAATCCCTGCGCTGCTCCTGGCCGCGCGCAACAGGAAGCCTTCGCTTGCGCCGGTCTGCACCGCCAGGTTGGGCAATTGCGACAGGATGAACAATAAGGCGCCGGCCAGCGCGCCAAGCACCTGCGCCACCACCCGGGTGCGGCGCGCGCCCAGCCAGCGCACCAGGGCCAGCGTCAGCAGCATGGCGCCGGCGGAGGCGATTGCCGCCATGCCCAGCACGACCGGATACAGGGCCAGCCAGCGCGGGTGCCCGCGCAGCGCGCCTGCATGCGCCAGCGGCGCCAGGAAGAACAGGTAGATCGAGGCCACCCCGATGACGACGCCTGCCAGGCGTACCGTAAAAATACTGCGCGAGGGCAGAGGCGAGGACAGCAGCAAGTCCATGTCGCCGCGGTCGAACAGGACCTCGACGCTGGACTTCAGCGCACTCGACAGCATGAAGAGGAAAGTGGCCACCAGCAGCACGCTGGCCGCCAGCACCAGTTGCCGGGGCAGCTCGTCAGCGCCGCCGGCTACCTTGCCGACCACGTACCAGGCCCCGGCATGCACGAACAGCCACAATACCAGCCAGACCGCCACCAGCTTCCACTGGAAGCCGCGCGGCTCCTTGCCGTTCTTCGACGACAGCATGTTGTACCAGAACATGCGCAGCTCATGGCGCAGCAGCCACAGTGCGCTGCCGGGCCGGGCGCTCACGCCTGCCCCGTCAGTTGCAGGAACATGTCTTCCAGCGTGTCTGCGGCTGTCTCCGTGCGCAATTGTTCGAGCGTGCCCTGGGCAATCAGGCGGCCATGCTGGATGATGCCGATGCGCTGGGCCAGGCGCTCGGCCACCTCCAGGATGTGGGTGGTCAGGATCACCGTGCCGCCCTTGGCGACGTGGGACAGCAGCAAATCCTTGACCTGGCGCGAGGCGCCGGCGTCGAGTCCGGTCAGCGGTTCATCCAGGATCAGCAGCTGCGGGTCGTGGATCAGCGCCCCGGCCAGGGCCAGCTTCTGCTTCATGCCGCGCGAAAAACCTTCGGTCAGTTCATGCGCGTGCTTGCTCAGGTCCAGCCAGTCGAGCAGCTGGCGCGCACGCGGCTCCGCTGCGGCCGCATCCACGCCCCAGAGCCCAGCGACAAACTCCAGGTATTCGGTGGGCTTGAGCTTCCCGTACAGCATCGGGTCGTCCGGCAAATAGGCCATGCTGCGCTTGGCGCCGGCCGGGTCCAGCGCCAGGTCGATGCCGTTGACCTCGATGCGCCCCGCATCCGGCGCCAGCAGTCCGGCCACCATGCGCAGGGTAGTGGTCTTGCCGGCGCCGTTCGGCCCCAGCAGCGCATACAGCTCGCCGCGCGCGATCGACAGATCCAGGCCGTCGACGGCGGGACGGGCGAACTGCTTGCGCAGGCCACTCA
Organism: Massilia sp. BAP21; assembly: GCF_057801335.1. Classification (NCBI taxonomy): domain Bacteria; kingdom Pseudomonadati; phylum Pseudomonadota; class Betaproteobacteria; order Burkholderiales; family Oxalobacteraceae; genus Massilia; species Massilia sp. BAP21. The sequence continues at coordinate 1,103,708 of NZ_CM173596.1, read as the reverse complement.
CCAACAGGGAAGGCGAATCCATCTTCATAGCAGCGTGAACGACTTCATGAATTGCTCGGATTGCTCGGCCGGAACGGCTTTTTCCTTGCCCAGCACAATGACCTGATAGAAACGCTTGCCACGCGATTCGAAGTGGCCGGTCAATTGCATCGGTCCGCCATTCCCCGCACCCGTCGCCTCGAGGTCGATGCTCTTGCGTGCACTCGCAGGATCGCCGTTGCTGGCTGCACTGGCGCTTTCGCGCTGCACGGTCGCCCCGATATTGCGCAGCATGGCTGTTTTCATGGCGTCGACCGCCGCCTGCGCACCCGCCGCATCCTCGGCCACGCCGGTGCCGACCGCGAACATCACGCCTTCGACCTCGGCGGCAGTCATGGTCATCTCGACCTTGACGCCGTCCAGGTCAACGCTGCGCGTGTGGCTGGCCGGCTTGGCGGGGAACATCACGCGGTAGGGTGCATCCGGGCTGCTGTAGTCGCGCCAGTTATAGGTGGGATTGCAGCCGGCCAGCAGCGTGGCTGCGAGAATGCATGCAACGACAAGTTTGTTTTTTCGCATGCCTTGATGGTAGCAGGGCGCCGCCGTGCAGGCTACAAGCGCAGCTGGCCTAGCGATCGCGTAGCCCGCGCCGGTAACCGATGGCTTCGGCCATGTTCTCAGATGTGATTGTCGGCGAATCCGTGATGTCGGCGATCGTGCGCGCGACCTTCAGCACCCGGTGATAGGCCCGCGCCGACCAGTTCATCATCGACATGGCGCCACGCAGCGTGCGCTCGCTGGCCCCGTCGAGGGCGCAATAGCGGTCGATCTCGCGCGTGCTCAGGCGGCTGTTGACCTTGCCCTGGCGTTCGAGCTGCAGCGCATGTGCACGCGCCACGCGCGTTCCGATGGCCGCCGTGCTTTCGCCGTCGGCCTGGGCGGCCATGGCGTCGGGCAGCATGGCGGTTACCTCGACCTGCATGTCGATGCGGTCGAGCAGGGGCCCGGAGATGCGGTCTTGGTAGCGCTGCGCCGCTTCGCTCGTGCAATGGCATTTGCCGGAAGGGTGGCCGTACCAGCCGCAAGGGCAGGGGTTCATGGCCGCGATCAATTGGAAGCGGGCCGGAAAGTCGGCCTGGTTGGCCGCCCGCGAAATGGTGATGCGCCCCGATTCCAGCGGCTCGCGCAACACCTCCAATACTTTGCGGTCGAACTCGGGCAATTCATCGAGGAAGAGCACGCCGCAATGCGCCAGTGATATTTCCCCGGGCCGCGGCAGATTCCCGCCGCCGACCAGGGCCACGCCCGAGCTGGTGTGGTGCGGGCTGCGGAAGGGCCGCGCGCGCCATTGCTGGGCCGAGAAACGTCCGGTCAGCGAATGCACGGCCGCCGCTTCCAGCGCCTCCTCGTCGGTCATGGGCGGCAGCAGGCCGGGAAAGCGCGCGGCCAGCATGCTCTTGCCCGCGCCGGGCGGCCCGGCCAGCAGGATCGAATGGTTGCCGGCGGCGGCGATCTCGAGTGCGCGCTTGACGTGGAGCTGCCCCTTGACGTCGGAAAAATCGGGATAGCTCGGCGCCTGCACCGGCGCCGGATTGCTGTAGCGTTCCAGCCGCGCATCTTCTGTCACGGCGGAGAAGTGGGCGCACACCTCTAGCAGGGTGTCGGCCGGGTAGACGCGGGCGTCGAGCACGAGCGCGGCTTCGTCGGCGTTCGCTTTCGGCAGGATGAAGCCGCGCCTTGCACCGCGGCCAGTGCGCTGGATGGCAAAGGTCATGGCCAGCGCCCCGCGCACCGGCCGCAGGCGGCCCGAGAGGGACAGTTCGCCGGCGAATTCGTACTTGTCGAGTTCCTTGGCCGGAATCTGACCGGACGCCGCCAGGATACCGAGCGCGATCGGCAAATCGAAACGCCCGGATTCCTTGGGCAAATCGGCGGGCGCGAGGTTGATGGTGATGCGCCGGGCGGGTATCTCGAAGCCGACGTTTTGCAGGGCAGCGCGCACCCTGTCCTTGGCCTCGCGCACTTCGGCGTCTGGCAGGCCGACGATCGTGAAACTCGGGAGCCCATTGGCCAAGTGGACTTCGACACTGACAGGCAGCGCTTCCATGCCGGCCAAGGCGCGGCTTCGCAAGACGGCGAGACTCATGGGATTCCCGGGAAGTGAAGACTCGCAGGATGGTGGCACCGCTCCCGGACGTGCTTGTTGAGCGCACCCAAGCGTGCGCGGTATCCCAGGTGCTTAGAGGACGCGTCAGACGTCGCGCAGGCACACCACCGGCATGGTCAGCGTGCGCTTGTCCCTGAAGAAGGCGATATCGAACAGCGCCGCCGCACCGACGACTTCCTTGCCGATCTGGCGCAGCAGGGAGGCCGCCGCTTCGATGGTGCCGCCGGTGGCGAGCACGTCGTCGACGATCAGCACGCGCTGGCCCTTGATGCGTTCCGGCTGGAGCTCGATGGTGGCGCTGCCGTATTCGCGCTTGTAGTCGATGCTGATCGAATGACCGGGCAACTTGCCCGCCTTGCGCGCCATGGCAAAGCCGACCTGGTGCTCGAGGGCGAGGGCGCCGGCGATCATGAAGCCGCGCGCGTCCATGGCCAGGATGAAGTCGAAATGAAGTTGATCGGTCTTCGCGTGCAGGGTGTCGATGGCGAGGCGCCAATGCTCGGGGTTGTCGAAGATGCAGCCGACATCGATGAAATTCACGCCGGGTTCCGGGTAATCCTGGAAGAATTCCAGCGGGACGTTGTCGAAATCGTTCATTGGGTAAAGCCTCGTGTTGGTAAAGCGCGTGAGTGTACGACGATTATCGACGGTCCGTGCAAAGACGGCGCGGCGCTCGCCGTGCCGCCCATGCCACGCTCAGCTCGCAGCGCCCGGCGCATCGGCCGGTGTATCGGCTTGTGAAGCATCGGCCAGCGGCGCGAATGCCGGCTGGGCCAGCGCCAGCAAGTGCGTGCGCACGCCCGCCGGCCAGCTTGCCACCACCTGCTCCAGCCGCGCTGCATCGCCCGCGAACAGGGCGCGCGAGGCTTCCTCGAAGCCGGGTTCGTCGCCCGCCAGTTCGTGCATGAAACGGTAGGCGGAATCGCGCGCCTCGCGCATGGCATCGGCCTGGCGTGCGTCGCGCGACGCATGCTCGACGAGTTTGCGCAGCGCCACCGAGGCGCCGCTCGGCTGCGAGGACAGCCATTCCCAATGGCGCGGCAGCAAGGTCACTTCGCGCGCCACCACGCCCAGCTTCGGGCGGCCGGCGCTGCGCGGTTGCATGCGCGGGATGCGCTGCAGGACTTCTTCTTCGGTACCGGTGAAATTGATCTCGACCGGGCGGCTGGTGGCCAGGTCGAGAATGGCGATGGAGTGCTCGGTACCGCTGTCGAGCGCGCGCTTGACGGCGCTGACGACCTCGGCCAGGGGGCCCTTGGCAAGCAGTTCGGTGCCAAGAAAGGCGATGCAATGTGAGGGCAGCATGGACTTCTCCGATGGATGACGCACGGCGTGCGCATGCCGCCGATATTACCCGGATAAAAAAGCGAATGCAATAACACCCGGGTGAAATTGTCGCGCCCGGTTCCGTGCCGTTGCGCGCGGAATACGCCGCGCCTGATTCTGCTCGCTTACTTCTCCAGTTCTTGCGCAACCTTGTCCGTGATGTCGATCGCCGGCCGGTGCCAGATGGTGCGGGTCAGCACCAGGTCGATGCCTTGCCGGGTGCGCAGCGAGGCGATGATCGCGTTGATGCGTTCCGCCATCCGGCTGCGTTCCTGCATTTTCCGCTCGAGCAGGTCTTCCTGGAGGATGGCCTGGTCGCGCCGCACCGCGCGCTCGAGGTCGCCTATTTCGCGCGAGCGCGCCAGGTGTTCGCGATCGGACAGGTTAGGCGTATCCTGGCCCAGCTTGTCGGACAGCTCGCGCAGGCGTTTTACCTCGGCCTGGATCTGCTGGCGGCGCGGCGCGAACTCGGCGTCGATGCTGGCCGCGAGCGCCTGGGCACGCGGCGACTCGCTGAGCAGGCGCTCGACGTTCACCACCACGATACGCGCCTCGCGCGCGATGTTGCGGCCGTTTTCCTGCGCCGCCGCCTGCGCGGGAAGCGCGCCGCCCAGCGCCAGGCATAGCCACAGCAAGGCTTGACGTGTCGTATAGGTTTTCAAGCTGGTTCCTCTGTGGTCCTGGCGCTTGCCGGGCCGGGACGAATGGGTGGGTTGTCCGAGTCTACGCGATCCGGCGTCCACATGACGACGGACGCGTCATCCGCGTTCTTGACGGCCAGCGTGCCGGCCGCGCGCGCTGCCTCCCAGGCACGCAGTTCGGCCATCGGGCCGGCCAGGCCGCCCGAACAGCAGCGGCGCACCAGCTCTTCCTGGGTGTACAGGCCGTAGGTGTCGGCCAAACGGTAAAAGCCGTCCGTCATGGCCAGCACGGCGCTGCCGGCGGGCAGGTGCAGCGTGTACGCGCGCGCCTGGAAGGGCCCGCGCGGCTGCAGGCACAGGGCGGTCGGGGCTGCGGCGCCATGCTGGGCTTCGCGCCGCGTGCGCAGCAGCGGCAGCAGGCGCGTGCGGCGTTCGAGCGGATCGGTGACGCCTTCGCGCGCCAGCGCCGCCACCGCTTCCTGCACCACGGTCTCGAACGGGTTTATGTAGGGATCGAGGTCGATGACCACGCCGTCGGCATCGACGGCAAAGGCCTTGCAGTCGCCCAGGCAGTACAGCGACAGGGCAAGCTGGCTCGGGCCGGGACGGAGGCGAATCCAGGTGAGGGCGGCCAGCGGCCAGGCGTGGACCGGCACATCCTGGCCGGCGGTCTGGTCAAAGTAGGCGCGCCGGACGCTGGCGAGCGCCAGCTGCACGCTGTCGGCCTGGGAGCGCGTGGCGTCGATGACAGGGCCGAGCGCGGCGGCAAAGGCCTGCACGAACCAGGCGACGTCGCCCTGGCGTTCGTCGACCACCTGCCGGTCGGCCACCGAGGTCGCGCCGTCGAGCACGAGGAGGTCGATCAGGCCGTCGGTGTCGAAGACAGCCACGAGGTCTTCATTGATGCCGCCGTCAGGTGCGCAGGAAATTCGCTCGATCGCCATTCACTTCGTTCATAAGCTGCTGGATGGCACTATGGTAACACTGCACCAGCTCGCTGGAACGACTGATGGGCACACTCCTCAACCGCATTCCCCCACGTATTGGCAATTCTCGCAGCGGGTGCAGCCGTCGAGCTTGCGCAGGGCGCGGGCGCCGCATTCCGGGCACCGGGCGGCGGAAGACGCGGCCGGCGCCGGCAGCGCTGCATCGCCGCCATCCGGCGCGCCCGGATTCATCTCGCCCGCCTCCATCCGCGCCGCCAGCCGGCGCGCCAGCTGCGCTACCGGCACGCCATTGCCCTGGCCGTCGAGGAAGCCGCGGTTGATCAGTATCCGCTGCAGCATGAAGCCGACCGCCGCCGCTTCCGAGTCGTGGAACACCGGCACCTGCACGCCGTCTTCGCGCGTGAGCGTGCCGCAGCGCACCGGCCCCTTTTCCCAGACCACGTCGCGCATGTCGGCCAGGGCCTTGGCGATCGGGCCGCCGGCGCGCGCCAGCATCGACAGCAGCCGCATCGAGGAAGTGATCCATTGCTGGCCGTCGGTGCGCTGGCCGGCCGGCATGAAGAATTCGAAGGGGCGTTCGATGACGACCTGTTCGCCGTCGACGACGCCTTCCACGCGGATGAAGCTGACCGTCAGGTAGAAGGTCTTGCGGCCTTCCTGGGTCGAATACGCGACCTTCGAGGTCACCGAATCGAGTTCGCCCAGCGGCCGGTTGTCGAAACGCTTGCGCAGCGGGTCCTGCTCAGGCAGGGCTGGCGCTTCTTCCCGGGGCGCGGCCCCAAGCACCTGGCCCACGACCGTATTCGGCCGGTAGGTGGCCAGCCCTTTCAGCCCGGCGCGCCAGGCCTCGCGGTACAGGTCGCGGAAATCGTCGTACGGATAATCGGCCGGCACGTTCACCGTCTTCGAGATCGCGGTGTCGACGAAAGGCTGCACCGCTTCGAGCATGCGCAAATGGTCGTCGGCGCGCATCTCCAGCGCGGTGACGAACTGCGGCGGCAGGGGCGCCGGTTCCGGATGGCGGCGCCGGTACAAACGCCAGGCATGGTCCTGCACCGCATAGGCGCGCATCGTATTGTCGGGCATGCGCTTCTTGCGTTCGTAGGTCCAGGAGTAGGGCGGCTCGATGCCGTTCGAGGCGTTGTCGGCAAAGGCCAGCGAGATGGTGCCGGTGGGCGCGATCGACAGCAGGTGCGAGTTGCGGATGCCGTGGCTGCGGATCGCCTCGCGCAACGCTTCGGGCAGGCGCCTGACGAAATTGCCTTCCAGGTAGCGCGCCGCATCGAACAAAGGGAAGGCGCCTTTTTCGCGCGCCAGGTCGACCGATGCCGCGTAGGCGGCGTCGCGCAGGGCTGTGGCGATGCGCGCGGCCATGGCGCGGCCCTCGTGTGCATCGTAGCGCAGGCCCAGCATGACGAGGGCGCTGCCCAGGCCCAGGAAGCCGAGGCCGATGCGGCGCTTGGCGCGCGCCTCGGCGGCCTGTTGCGGCAGCGGCCACTCGGTGGCGTCGAGCACCAGGTCGAGCATGCGCACGGCGGTTGTTGCCACCTCGCGCAGGCGGTCGAAATCGAAGGCGGCACCGGGTTCGAAGGCCTGCGTCACGAAGCAGGTGAGGTTCAGCGAGCCGAGGTCGCAGCAGCCGTAGGCGGGCAGGGGCTGTTCGCCGCAGGGGTTGGTGGCGCGCAGCTGCTCGGCGTACCAGAGGTTGTTTTCCTCGTTCATGCGGTCGATGAAGAGCACGCCCGGCTCGGCGTGGTCATAGGTCGACAGCATGATCTTGTCCCACAGGTCGCGCGCCTTCGGTTCGCGGTACACCCAGAGGCCGTCGGCGCGTTGGCGTGCATCTGCTTCGTCGCCGGGTTCGGCGCGGTGCACCAGCTCGAAGGTCGCGTCGGCCTCGAGTGCGCGCATGAAGGCGTCGGTGACGCCGACCGAGATATTGAAGTTCGACAGGCCGCCCGCGTCCTTGGCGGCAATAAAACGTTCGATGTCGGGATGGTCGATGCGCAGCACGCCCATCTGCGCGCCGCGCCGGGCGCCGGCCGATTCCACCGTTTTGCAGGAGGCGTCGAAGAGTTCCATGTACGACACCGGGCCGGAGGCGCGCGAGCGGGTGCCGCGGACCAGGCTGCCGTGCGGGCGGATGGCGCTGAAGTCGTAGCCGACGCCGCCGCCGCGGCGCATGGTCTCGGCCGCTTCCGACAGGGCAGTGTAGATGCCGGGCAGGCCGTCTTCGGTTCCGGTCACGGAATCGCCGACCGGCTGCACGAAGCAGTTGATGAGGGTGGCCTTCAGATCGAGGCCGGCGGCGGAGTTGATGCGTCCGCCAGGAATGAAACCCGCTTCCTGGGCCTGCATGAACCGTTCGGCCCAGGCCGCGCGCTGCTCCGGCGCTTCGCGTGCCGCCAGCGCATGGGCTACGCGCTGGCGTACCTCGGCGATGGAGGATTCCTCGCCTTTCGCGTATTTCTCGCGCAGCACGTCGACTGATACCTCCTGGGGCGGTAAGGTCGTGCCGAGCAGCTTGTCGTTCGCATTCATGTTGCCTCCCTCGGTCAGCTTCCATGAATGCGGAAGCAATCAGACTTTCGGCGCCTGTTCCGTCAGGCGGGCTTCCAGCTCGGCCACGCGCAGTTCGAGCGCTTCGAGCTTGGCGCGGGTCTTGGCCAATACCTGGGCCTGGATATCGAATTCCTCGCGGGTGACCAGGTCGAGCTTGGAAAAGCCCTGAGTCATCATCGCCTTGACGTTGCGTTCGATGTCCTTGGCAGGCGAGTTTTCCATGGCCTGGTTGAGTTTGCCCTGCAAGTCGTTGAAGAAATTATTCATGTCAATCAGTCCTAGTGTTCCGGCCGCTGCACCAGCCTGGTGCAAATTCGAGAAAACGGCCTGCTTTGGTGCGTTCTGGCGCCCTGCACATCGGCAGTGCGCGCGTTTGTGTTTATTGAACCCGAGTGTGGCAGCTGTGCCGAAAACGCAGCACACGGATGCCATGTTAATGCCTGGCACGCAATCTGCTAAGAGAAAGCTAAGCCGTGACACGACAGATTGTAAACCGCATCAGAACCAATCGTTCAATAACAGGGGAATCGTCATGAAAAGCAAGATGGCAATCAGCGCAGCGGTGTTCACGCTGGCAGCAGGACTCGGTGGCCTGGCCCAGGCCCAGTCCGCAACCGAAACGCCCGCGCCCGAGCACCAGCTCAGCTACAACGCCACCGTCACCAGCGAATACCGCTACCGCGGGTTGTCGCAAACCCGCTTCCAGCCGGCCCTGCAGGGCGGCGCCGACTATACCCATACGCCGACCGGTTTCTACGCCGGCACCTGGCTGTCGACCATCAAGTGGACGAAGGACCTGGGCGGCGACGGCGATGTCGAAGTCGATCTGTACGCCGGCAAGCGCGGCGAACTCGGCGGCGGGGTCAGCTACGACGTCGGCGGCCTGTACTACTGGTATCCGTCGAACGACCTGGAGCCGAACGCGAATACCTTCGAGCTGTACGGCCAGCTCGGCTTCGGCCCGGCCTACCTGAAGTATTCGCACGCCACCACCAACTTGTTCGGCACCGCGGACAGCAAGCAGAGCGGCTACCTGGACCTGGGCGCCAACCTGGACGTGAGCAACGGCTTCGTGCTCAACCTGCACGTCGGACGCCAGCGCGTGAAGAACAACAGCAGCCTGTCGTACACCGACTACAAGGCCGGCCTGACCAAGGACTTCGGCTTTGCCAGCGCATCCGTGGCCTGGGTCAAGACGAATACCGACGCTTATCTCGTGCCGGGCGGGCGCAACCAGGGGCGCTCGCGGGCCGTCGTGTCACTGTCAAAAACTTTCTGAAAGAGGCAACACCATGAAACTGATTACCGCCATCATCAAGCCCTTCAAGCTCGACGAAGTGCGCGAGGCGCTCTCCGAAATCAACGTGCAGGGTATGACGGTCACCGAAGTGAAGGGCTTCGGCCGCCAGAAGGGCCATACCGAGCTGTACCGCGGCGCCGAGTACGTGGTCGACTTCCTCCCGAAAATCAAGATCGAGGCCGCCGTCGACGACGTGCTGGTCGACCAGGTGATCGACGCCATCCAGGGCGCCGCCCGCACCGGCAAGATTGGCGACGGCAAGATCTTCGTGTCCGACCTCAACCAGGTCATCCGTATCCGTACCGGCGAGACCGGCAACGACGCACTGTAAGGGGATTCCAATGAAATCAACCATGTCCAAACTCCTCGCTGCCGGCCTGGGCCTCGGCCTGGCCCTGCCGGCCATGGCCGCGCCCTCGATCAACAAGGGCGACACGGCCTGGATGTTCATCGCCACCATCCTGGTGATCATGATGTCGATCCCGGGCCTGGCCCTGTTCTATGGCGGCCTGGTGCGCGCCAAGAACATGCTGTCGGTGCTGCTGCAGATCTTCATGATCTTTTCGCTGATCATCGTGTTGTGGTGCCTGTACGGCTACTCGCTGGCCTTTACCGGCGGCAGCCCCTTCATCGGCGGCTTCGACCGCGCCTTCCTGAACGGCATCTACGACGCGGCCACCGGCGTGTTCTCGATGGGCGCCACCTTCAGCAAGGAAACGATGATCCCCGAGTTCATCTTCGTTGCGTTCCAGGGCACCTTTGCCGCCATTACCTGCGGCCTGATCGTCGGCGCCTTTGCCGAGCGCGCACGCTTTGCGGCGGTGCTGGCATTCATCGTGATCTGGTTCACCTTCGGCTACCTGCCGATCGCGCACATGGTCTGGTTCTGGGCCGGTCCGGATGCGATCACCGACGCCGCTTCGCTGGCCAGCGTGACGGCCGATGCCGGCTGGCTGTGGCAGCAGGGCGCGCTCGACTTCGCAGGCGGCACCGTGGTCCACATTAACGCGGCCGTGGCCGGCCTGGTCGGCGCCTACGTGATCGGCAAGCGCGTCGGCTATGGCCGCGAAGCGATGGCCCCGCACTCGATGACCATGACCATGATCGGCGCCTCGCTGCTGTGGGTGGGCTGGTTCGGCTTCAACGCCGGCTCGGCCCTGGAAGCGGGCGACGTTGCCGCCCTGGCCTTCGTGAACACCCTGCTGGCGACTGCCGCCGCTACCGTCGCCTGGACCTTCGGCGAATGGGCGACCAAGGGCAAGCCGTCGATGCTGGGCGCCGCTTCCGGCGCGGTGTCGGGCCTGGTGGCGATTACCCCGGCCTGCGGCTTCGTCGGCCCGATGGGTGCGCTGGTGATCGGCCTGGTGGGCGGCATCGTCTGCCTGTGGGGCGTGAACGGCCTGAAGCGCCTGCTGCGCGTGGATGACTCGCTCGACGTGTTCGGCGTGCACGGTGTCGGCGGCATCGTCGGCGCGCTGCTGACCGGCGTGTTCGCCGCGCCGCAACTCGGCGGCCAGGGCGTCTGGGACTACGTGACCAACAAGCCGTCCGCCGATGCCTACTCAATCGGCCACCAGCTGCTGGTGCAGGCCGAGGCGATCGGCATCACCATCGTCTGGTCGGCTTTCGTTGCCTTTGTCGCCTTCAAGCTGGTGGACATGGTGATCGGCCTGCGCGTGCCGGAAGAGCAGGAACGCGAGGGCCTGGACCTGACCAGCCACGGCGAGCGCGCCTACCATTCGTGATGGCGGCAGGCTGGTAGAGGAGGGCGCCCTGCGGGGCGCCTTTTTTTGTATGCGGAGCGGATAGGCGGAAGGCTTTAAAATGGCAAGACTGCCCCAAGATAATGGGACTCATTGCCAAGAAGCCAATTAAGGACGTCCATTCATGGTTCCGCACCTCGCCACTGCCCTGACCGGCCCGCTGCTCGATCTGGAAAAGAAAATTCTCGATGCCACGCCGGCCATCGAACGCTGGTTCCGCCTGGAATGGCAGGAGCACACGCCGCCGTTCTACTGCTCGGTAGACCTGCGCAATGCCGGCTACAAGCTGGCGCCGGTCGACACCAATCTGTTCCCGGGCGGCTTCCACCACCTGGCCACGGAAATGCTGCCGCTTACCGTGCAGGCCGCCATGGCCGCGATCGACAAGTATTGCCCGGACGCGCGCAACCTGCTGCTGGTGCCGGAAACCCACACCCGCAATCCGCAGTACCTGCAGAACGTCGCGCGCCTGATGCAGATCTTCCGCCAGACCGGCCTGCACGTGCGCCTGGGTTCGCTGTCGCCGGACGTCACCCAGCCGACCCCGCTGGCGCTGCCGGACGGGAACATGCTGGTGGTCGAGCCGCTGGTGCGCTCGCCGAACGGGCGCCGCCTGGGCCTGGCCGACTTCGACCCCTGCACCATCCTGCTGAACAACGATCTCTCGGCTGGCATTCCGTCGGTGCTGGAAAACGTGCACGAGCAGTCGCTGCTGCCGCCGCTGCACGCCGGCTGGGCGCTGCGCCGCAAGAGCAATCACCTCAAGGCCCTTGATGAAGTGGCCAAGAAGTTCGGCAAGCTGATCGACATCGATCCGTGGATGGTCAATCCGCTGCACGCCAGGGTGGGCGACGTCGACCTGGAACACGACCAGGGCACCGAGGCGCTGGCCGATGCGGTGTCGTCGCTGCTGTCGAAAATCAAGAAGAAGTACAAGGAATACGGCATGAAGGAGCAAAAGCCCTTCGTGATCGTGAAGCCCGACGCCGGCACCTATGGCATGGGTGTGACCACCATCAAGGATGCCAGTGAAGTGCGCGACCTGACCCTCAAGCAGCGCGCCCGGATGTCGGTCATCAAGGACGGCGTGGCGGTGACCGACCTGGTGGTGCAGGAAGGCGTGCCGACCTTCGAGAATATCGACGACGCCGTGGCCGAGCCGGTGGTCTACATGATCGACCGTTACGTGGTGGGCGGCTTCTACCGCGTGCATGCCGAGCGTGGCGTCGACCAGAACCTGAATGCGCCGGGTTCGCAGTTCGTGCCGCTGGCCTTTGCCCAGCAGCACGCGGTGCCGGATCTGAAGGCCAAGCCGGGCACGGCGGCGCCAAACCGCTTCTACGTGTATGGCGTGGTGGCGCGGCTGGGCTTGCTGGCGGCCTCGCTGGAGATGGAGCGGACCGATCCCAATCCAGAAGTGTATTGATGCGTCAGCGAGTCTGACGATACCGAGGGGCCCGCGATGGGCCCCTTTTTTATTTCTTTGACGCGCGCGTTCTCTACTCAGCAATAATGTCTTGTTGACATCGTTGAAGGGGAAGCGCATGCGTGGTCGTCGATGGGTAGTCGGTTCGTCGCTGTTGCTGCTGGGCGGGCTGGTGCTGAGTTGGCTTGCAGGAAGCAAGCTGGTGGCGGGGGCGCATTACGCGATCGCGCTGCCTGCCGGACTGCTAGCGCAAACGGTCACGCTGCCCACCGGGCACGGCCGCTCGGTGGAAGGCTGGTTCCTGCGCGGGGACGGGAAGGGCGCGGTCCTGCTGCTGCATGGCATCCGCGCCGACCGGCGCCAGATGCTGGACCGGGCGCGCTTCCTGCACGCTGCCGGCTATTCCGTGCTGCTGATCGACTTGCCGGGACATGGCGCCAGCGCGGCGCCGCGGCTCACCTTTGGTCTGAGCGAAGCAGCCGGCGTGAAGGCGGCGCTGGCTTACCTGCGCGAGCAGGCGCCGGGCGAGGGGCTGGGCCTGATCGGCGTGTCGCTTGGTGCAGCGTCCTTCGTGCTGTGCCAGGATTGCCCGCAGGTGGATGCGGCGGTGCTGGAATCGATGTATCCGACCATCGAGGAAGCGGTGGAAGACCGCCTGCGCATGCGCCTGGGCGCGCTGGGTGTGCCGCTGTCGAAGCTGTTGTTGTGGCAGTTGCCGCTACGCCTGGATATCACGCCGCAGCAACTGCGGCCGATCGAGCATCTGGCCGCGATCCGGGCGCCCTTGCTGGTGGCCTCGGGTAACCGGGACATGCACACGACGATTGATGAGACGCGCCGCCTTTACGGTGCGGCCGCCCAGCCGAAGGCTTTATGGGAGGTAGAGGGCGCGGTGCACCAGGACTTGCATACGTTTGCGCCGGCGGCGTATGAAGAGCGCGTGTTGCGGTTTTTCGAGACGAGTTTTAGCACCCAGGGAAAGCATATGGCTGGAAGCCATGGCGTGAGCGATTAATGGCGGCCGGGCGGCAAGTTTGCAACTGTTGAACGCGTGGACGGCGCGTCTGCTGTTTGATTGCATGCTGCCCAGTGTAGCCGTCCACCCTACGCCTAATGTCATGGCCTGGACCATCGTACGGACACGTTACCCCTATGCTTTTTTCTGCACCATGTACAAAAAGTGCGAACGCAGCGGCGGCGCCAGCGCGGCCAGGGTTTCGGTCACCAGCGCCGGCAGTCCGGCCAGCGCGCGGCTGATGGGCGGGGCCAGCAGCAGGGTGCGGTACTGCTGGCGCTCGCCGGGCCAGAAGCCATCCAGTTCGCTGCGCGTGACGCGGCGCACGTGCGGGTTCTTCGGGTTGTTGTAGCGGAAGTCGAACACCAGGCTCCAGCCGCCGGGCCGCAAGACGCGCCACATGTCAGCCGCCAGCTGCTGGCGTACTTCCTGGTCCAGGACCGAGGAAATCACCGTGTTTGCTGCAATCAGGTCGGCGCTGGCGCCGGGCAGGGCGGTCAAGGAACCGCAATGCCAGCGCACGCCGCTGGCGGTGCGCGGCGCGGCCAGGTCGAGCCGGTCCTGCTGCAGCTCGGTGCCGACCAGGTTGGATGGCGTGGCGCCCCAGTCGATCAGCTGGCGCAGGAAGCCGCCGGTGCCGCAGCCGACGTCCACCACCTGCACCTTGGCGAGATCGGTGCCGACGGTATCGGCCAGCATGCGCGACAGCACCCGCGCGCGCATGGCCTGCTGCAGCACGATGTCGGGCCGGTGCCAGGCATAGCGGGCCAGCGCGGCGCCGCCGTGCCAGCCGCGGTAGACGCGCGCGATGCGCTCCTGCTCGCGCTCGGGGCTGTCGTCCAGGTTGTTGCCCGGGCTGTTATTCGGGCTGTTATCCGGGTCGCGTTCGTGCTTGCTGGGTTGGTCGAGTTGGGCGTCCATGCAGCCATCGTCGCGCAGGCTATCCGCATCGGGTTTGCGCGCGCTCATGCGGGGCCGCGATACTGATCAATTTGCTCAACGGCATTATGTGCCCGGCAGCATTATTTTCAGCATTGGCCGAGGAAAGGCGCCCGGCCGCAGGGTTTCGGGTTTCCAGCTAAAATTGGTGGCATTACCTTAGCTGGACATACCCATGAAAATCGCTTTCCTCGCCGATCCGCTCACCGGTTTCAAGATCTACAAGGACTCGACCTTCGCCATGATGCGCGAAGCGGCGCGGCGCGGCCACGCGGTCTACGCCTTCCAGCAGCGCGACATGGCGCTGGAAGAAGGCATCGTCACGGCCGAAGTCACGCGCATCCACCTGACCGGCGACCCCGACGAATGGTACAAGGCCGACCCGGCCGAGGAAGTGCGCCTGTCGAGTTTCGATGCCATCATCGAGCGCAAGGACCCGCCGTTCGACATGGAGTACGTCTACGGCACCTATCTGCTGGAACTGGCGGAAAAGCAGGGCGCGCGCGTCTTCAACAGCCCGGCGGCGATCCGCGACCACAACGAAAAGCTGGCCATCGGCCAGTTTGCGGAATTCACTTCGCCGACCCTGGTGTCGTCGTCGGAAAAACGCCTGCGCGCCTTCCACGCCAAGCATGGCGATGTGATCTTCAAGCCGCTCGACGGCATGGGCGGCACCGGTATCTTCCGCGTAAAGGCGGACGCGATGAATTTGGGCGCGATTATCGAAACCCTGAGCGACAACGGCAAACGCACCATTATGGTGCAAAAGTACATTCCCGAAATCGTGAAGGGCGACAAGCGCATCCTGGTCATCGGCGGCAAGCCGGTGCCGTTCGCGCTGGCGCGCATCCCGCAGGGCACCGAAGTGCGCGGCAACCTGGCTGCCGGCGGCATCGGCGTGGCCCAGCCGATCACCGAGCGCGACCGCCAGATCGCCGAGGCCCTGGGCCCGGTGCTGGCCGAGCGTGGGCTGTTGCTGGTAGGATTAGATGTAATCGGCGATTTCCTGACTGAAGTAAATGTCACCAGCCCTACCTGCTTCCAGGAGATCACCGACCAGACAGGTTTCGACGTGGCCGCGATGTTCATCGACGCGGTCGAACAGCAGGTGACTGAAAGATAATCATGGTAGGGATTTTGCTCCTGACTCACGCACCATTGGGGCAGGCATTCATTGCGGCGGTCGCGCACGTGTTTCGCGGACCGACCGAGCGCTTCGAGGCCATCGACGTGGCGGCCGACGAAGACACGCGCGCCGTCAATTGCAAGGCGAAGGAGGCGATCGCGCGCCTGGACGACGGCGACGGCGTCCTGGTGATCACCGACATCAAGGGCGGCACGCCGTCGAACTGCTGCAATTCGCTGCACGACGCCGGCCACGTGGAAGTCATTGCCGGCATCAGTCTGCCGATGCTGCTGCGTGCGATCACCTACCGCCGCGACACGCTCGACGTGGTGGTGGAAATGGCGCTGGCGGGCGCCCAGAACGGCGCGGTGCGGGTCGATAACCGCATCCGCGTCGGTTCCTAATATGATGTCGAGCGTGTGAAGAAATCGGCAGGGCAAGGCGCGTCGTCGAAGACAGTACGTGGGTACGGCGAGACGATGCAACGCAGCCATGGCGATTTATTCACACGCTCGTGTAGACGAGGGCGCCAGGCGTCCTTTTTTGGCGTAGCGGTTTGAACGCAGTTTGAGAACAAAAGATAAAACATGATTCAGCAAGAACTCGAAATCATCAACAAACTGGGCCTGCACGCCCGCGCATCCGCCAAATTAACCCAGCTGGCCGCGAAATACAAAAGCGACGTCTGGCTCACCCGTAACGGCCGCCGCATCAACGCCAAGTCCATCATGGGCGTGATGATGCTGGCCGCCGGCAAGGGCGCGAAAGTGACCCTGGAAGCGGATGGTCCGGACGAAGCCGATGCGGTCACCGCCCTGACTGGCCTGATCAACGACAAATTCGGCGAAGGCGAATAAATGCCCGACGCTGGCCGCTACCGTTCGGGACCATCGATGGCTTCGTTCACGCTCCACGGCATTCCGGTTTCGCGCGGCATCTCGATCGGCCGCGCGCACCTGCTCACGCCTGCCGCGCTGGACGTCAAGCACTACCTGGTTCCGCAAGAGCAGGTCGAGGCGGAAGTCAAACGCCTGCAGGATGCGATCGCCGCCGTGCACCGCAACCTGCAGGAGCTGTGGACCGATTTGCCGAAGGATGCGCCGACCGAACTGGGCGCCTTCATCGACGTCCATGCGCTGATCCTGTCCGACCCGCTGATCTCGGAAGCGCCGCTCGACATCATCCGCATGCGCCACTACAACGCCGAGTGGGCGCTGGTGACGCAGATCGACGAGCTCTCGGCCCAGTTCGACGAGATCGAGGACGAGTACCTGCGCGAGCGCAAGCAGGACATCCAGCAGGTCGCCGAGCGCGTGCTGAAGGTCCTGATGGGCACGGCCCTCTCGGTGCCGCCCATCCTGGCCGGCGACGACGACTATCACCCGCAGATGATCGTGGTCGCCCACGACATCTCGCCGGCCGACATGCTGGCCTTCCGCGACCGTTCCTTCATCGGTTTTGTGACCGACGTCGGCGGCCAGAACTCGCACACGGCCATCGTTGCGCGCTCGCTCGACATTCCGGCGGCAGTCGGCATGAGCCAGGCCTCGCGCCTGGTCGAGCAGGACGACTGGATCATCGTCGACGGCGATGCCGGCGTGGTGATCTGCAATCCGAGCCAGCTGGTGCTGGAGCAGTACCGCGCGCGCCAGGCCGCGCTGGGCAAGGCCCGCAAGCGCCTGCTGAAGCTCAAGAAAACCCCGGCCGTCACGAAAGACGGCACCGCGATCCGCCTGCTGGCGAATATCGAGCTGCCTGACGATTGCCCGCACGCGCTGGAAGCGGGCGCGAACGGCGTCGGCCTGTTCCGCTCCGAATTCCTGTTCATGGCGCGCGGCGCCGACGGCCTGAAGGTCCCGAGCGAGGACGAGCAGTTCGAGCAGTACCGGCGCGCCGTGGTGGCCATGAAAGGCCGTCCGGTCACGATCCGCACGCTCGACGTGGGCGCCGACAAGCCGCTCGACCCGACCGAGCACACGGCGCTCAATCCTGCCCTGGGCCTGCGCGCGATCCGCTACTGCCTGGCCGAGCCCCAGCTGTTCCTGACCCAGCTGCGCGCGATCCTGCGTGCCTCGGCATTCGGCAAGGTGCGCATCCTGATTCCGATGCTGGCGCATGCCTTCGAGATCGACCAGACCCTGAACATGATCGAGCAGGCCAAGGCCCAGCTGCGCGAACAGAACATCAAGTACGACCCGGAAGTCGAAGTCGGCGCCATGATCGAGATCCCGGCCGCCGCGCTGGCGCTGCCGATGTTCGTCAAGCGCATGGACTTCCTGTCGATCGGCACCAACGACCTGATCCAGTACACGCTGGCGATCGACCGCGTCGACTACGAAGTGGCCCACCTGTACAACCCGCTGCACCCGGCGGTGCTGCAGCTGATCGGCATGACCATCGCGGCGGGCCAGAAGGCTGGCATCGACGTGGCCGTGTGCGGCGAAATGGCGGGCGACATCAAGCTGACGCGCCTGCTGCTGGGCATGGGCCTGCGCGAATTCTCGATGCACCCGGCCCAGCTGCTGGCGGTGAAGCAGGAAATCCTCGGCGCCGACCTGGCGCAGATCGCCCCGCGAATGCGACGCATCATGCGCTCGATGGAGCCGAACGAGATCGCGGAAGCGGTCGAACAGCTTCAACTCATTTAAGCCATACCGGGGCGGCCCTCAGCGCCGCCCAACATCAATCAAGAAAATCTCATGGGATCCATAGGAACCGTCTCCCCCCAGGCGATGCACTTCGCCGAGCCGCTGCGCCTGCAAAGCGGCGCCCAGCTCGGCGACTACACGCTGATGTATGAAACCTACGGCACGCTGAACGCCGAGCGTTCCAACGCCGTGCTGATCTGCCACGCGCTGAACGCCTCGCACCACGTGGCCGGCACCTATGCCGACCAGCCGAAAAGCGCCGGCTGGTGGGACAACATGGTCGGGCCGGGCAAGCCGGTCGATACCGACCGTTTCTTCGTCATCGGCGTGAACAACCTCGGCTCCTGCTTCGGCTCGACCGGCCCGATGCACACCAATCCGGCCACCGGCAAGCCCTATGGCGCGGCATTCCCGCTACTGACGGTGGAAGACTGGGTCGCGGCCCAGGCACGCCTGGCCGACCGTCTCGGCATCGACCAGTTCGCCGCCGTAATGGGCGGCTCGCTGGGCGGCATGCAGGCCCTGTCGTGGAGCATCCTGTTCCCCGAGCGCCTGCGCCACTGCATCGTGATCGCCTCCACGCCCAAGCTCTCGGCCCAGAACATCGCCTTCAACGACGTCGCGCGCCAGGCCATCCTGACCGACCCCGACTACCACGGCGGCGACTTCTACGAACACGGCGTGGTGCCGAAGAACGGCCTGAAGGTGGCGCGCATGGTCGGCCACATCACCTATTTGTCGAACGACGACATGGCGGAAAAATTCGGCCGCAAACTCCGCAACGCCGCCGAGACGAATGATTACCAGTTCGACTTCGGCATCGACTTCGAGATCGAGTCCTACCTGCGCTACCAGGGCGACAAATTCTCGGAATACTTCGACGCGAATACCTACCTCCTGATCACCAAGGCGCTCGACTACTTCGACCCGGCGCGCGAGCATGGCGGCGACCTGACCCGCGCGCTGTCGTCGACGAAAGCCCAGTTCCTGATCGCTTCCTTCACCACCGACTGGCGCTTCTCGCCGGAGCGCAGCCGCGAGATCGTCGAGGCCCTGATCTCGAACCGCCGCAAGGTGACCTACGCCGAGATCGACGCGCCGCACGGCCACGACGCCTTTTTGCTGGAAGACGCGCGCTACATGGGCGTGGTGCGGGCCTATTACGACCGCATCTGGGAAGAAGCCAAGGAGGGCGCATGAAATTCGAAGACTTGACCACCTTGCGTCCCGACCTCGCCTTCATCGCCGACTGGGTGGGCGAGGGTTCGCACGTGCTCGACGTCGGCTGCGGCGACGGCGCCATGCTGCGCTACCTGGAGACCGGCAAGCGCTGCACGGGCTACGGCATCGAGATCGCCGACGACAAGGTATTGGAAAGCACGCGGCGCGGCATCAGCGTCATCCAGCACGACATGGAACAGGGACTGGACCTGTTCGGCGACAACGCCTTCGACACCGTGCTCTGCCTGTCCTCGCTGCAGATGATGCTGCACGTCGAAGCACGCCTGCGCGACATCGTGCGCGTCGGCAGCGAGGCGATTGTCTCGTTCCCGAACTTCGCCTACTGGCCGCACAGGGTGGCCCTGCTGAAGGGCCGCATGCCGGTGTCGCGCACGCTGCCTTACCAGTGGTTCGATACGCCGAACGTGCGCTATGCAACCATCGACGACTTCAAGGAACTGGCCGAGGAGTGCGGGCTGGAGGTGCTGGAGTACGTGGCGCTGGCCGAAGGGAAACCGGTGAGCTTCCTGCCGAATCTGCGCGGGAGCCTGGCGGTGTTCAGGTTGCGCAAAAAGGCCAAGCGCACATAAAGACCCGCGCATCGAGCGGCGCCTGCAGCCTTTGTGTGGCCTGCGGCCATGACCGTACGGTGGGGGTTTAGAGGCCGGGGGCCTCTAAACCGAACGTGCCCACGCGGAAGCCGGCGTCACGTTGGCCTTGTTGGGGCCGCGAGGTGATCTCTTTGTTACCGTGTGCAATGATCAGCCGATAACGTCCAAACACAGCCAACATAAGGCGACGTTCCGCGTGGGCACGGAGTGCCCACCGTACGGTCCCCGCCGCCATCTCCGGCAAGGCCGCGTGACCTCGACAGTTGCACCGGCTCCCGTTTGTCGTTATCGTGCGTACCCCATCCGCGCATTTCTGCGACGATGCTGTTGACAAAAACAGCACGCCACTTATTGCCATGAAAAAACTCAAACACATCGCCCTCTGCGCCGCCTTGCTGGCCAGTGTCGGCACGGTCCAGGCCCAGGACAAGGTCGTCCAGGACGGCATCGCCGTCAAGCCGCTGTCGCGCGTGCGCGTACTGGTGCCGGAAGAGCAGATGAACGAGGCTGCCTCCCAGCAGTACCGCGAGATGCTCTCCCAGGCCCAGCAAAAGGGCGCCCTGGTCGCCGCCACCGATCCGCAAGTGAAACGCCTGCGCGCCGTGGCCCAGCGCATCATCCCGCACACCCCGCGCTGGAACCAATCCGCCAAGAACTGGCAATGGGAAGTCAATTTGTTCAACTCGAATCAGGTGAACGCTTTCTGCATGCCGGGCGGGCGCATCGGCTTCTTTACCGGCATCATCGACCAGCTGAAACTGAGCGACGACGAAATGGCCGCCATCATGGGCCACGAAATCGCCCACGCCCTGCGCGAACACGGACGCGAGCGCACGGCGAAATCCGGCATCACCTCGATGGTGGCGCGCGGCGCCGGGGCGCTCGGCTCGGCCATCTTCGGCATCGACCCGAGTATCACCAACACCGTCACCGGCCTGGTCGGGCAGGGCGTGGTCCTCAAATTCTCGCGCGACGAAGAGCGCGAAGCCGACCTGGTCGGCCTCGACATCGCGGCGCGCGCCGGCTACGACCCGCGCGCCGGCATCGTCTTGTGGCGCAAGATGGCCATGCTGAACAAGGGCGCGCCGCCGGAATTCCTGTCGACCCACCCGGGCGGCGATACCCGCATCCACGACATGGAAAAGCACATGAACGTGCTGCTGCCGCTGTACGCGCGCGCCAAGGGCACGACGGTGAACCAGCTGCCGCCTTACCGGGCCAACGTCGTGCTGAAGTAATCCATGGGTCGCCAGGCAGAAGCCAATTCGTATGTTCCGCTGCCGATCCGCAACGGCGTCGCACCCAGCTACTTGTGGCTGACCGAAACGCGCGCCGGCGGCATGCTGCGCTTTTTGGCCGAGCGCTTCCCGGACGTGTCGCTGGAGTCGTGGGCGGCGCGTTTGCAACGCGGCGAAGTCGTCGACGCACAGGGCAAGCCGCTGCAAGCGGACAGCCATGTCCGCCAGGGCATGCGCATCTGGTACTACCGCGAGCTGGACGAACCCGAGACGCCGATCCCGTTCAGGGAGCGCATCCTGTTCCAGGACGAGCACCTGCTGATCGTCGACAAGCCGCACTTCCTGCCGATGATCCCGACCGGGCGCTTCCTGCACGAGACCCTGCTGGTGCGCCTGAAGGCCCAGCTCGAACTGCCGCACCTGGTGCCGATCCACCGCCTCGACCGCGAAACGGCGGGCGTGGTGATCTTCTCGCACAATCCGGACACGCGCGGCAAGTACCAGTCGATGTTCCAGAAGCGCGTGGTGAAAAAGGTGTACGAGGCGCTGGCCGGCCCGATCGAGGGACGTGCATTTCCCTTCACCTACCGCAGCCGCATGCAGGATGCGGAACAGTTTTTCGTCAGCGAAGAAGTGCCGGGCGAGCCGAATTCGGAAACCGTGGTGGAGATGATCGAGCGCCGCGGCGACGTGGTGCGCTACCGCCTGCATCCGCACACCGGGCGCAAGCACCAACTGCGGCTGCACCTGTCTTCATTGGGCGCGCCGATCCTGAACGACGCCTTCTACCCGGTGGCGCTGCCCTGCAAGGGCGACGATTTCAGCGCGCCGCTGCAACTGCTGGCGCGCGCGATCAGTTTCGAGGATCCGCTGACGGGGGAGATGCGAACGTTCGAGAGCGAACGCTCGCTGGACTGGCCGCCGTGACATCTTCGACTCCCAGCCTCAGCGCGGAGGTAGGGTGGACGGCTCCGCCGTCCACGCGTCGGTCGCTGGCAGCAGGATCATCCGGCACGAAATCGGCGCCGATAACGATCGACGCGTGGACGGGGAACCCGCCTTCCGTGGCCCGGTCCACCCTACGCGGTCGACACGGACGGCCGCGCAAGCCGAAGGTTCAAAGTTTGTAATCGATGATCAGCGGCGCGTGATCCGAGAAGCGCTCGTCCTTGTACACCGACACCGCATGCGCCGTCGCCGCAATGCCCGGCGTCGCCACATGGTAGTCGATGCGCCACCCCACGTTATTCGCCCAGGCCTGCCCGCGGTTGCTCCACCACGTATAGTCGGCCGCGTCCGGCGCCACCACGCGGTGCACGTCCACCAGGCCCAGTTCGTCGAAGATGCGCGTCATCCAGGCGCGTTCTTCCGGCAGAAAGCCCGAGTTCTTCTGGTTGCTTTTCCAATTTTTAAGATCGAGTTCCTTGTGCGCGATGTTCCAGTCGCCGCAGATCACCACTTCGCGCCCCTCGGCCTTCAGTTCCTGCAAATGCGGCAGGAAGGCTTCCATGAAGCGGAACTTGGCCAGCTGGCGCTCGGGCGAGGACGAGCCCGACGGCGCGTACAGCGAGATCACGGTGAGGTTGCCGAAGTCGCAACGGGTGTAGCGGCCTTCGGCGTCGAATTCCGCGCAGCCGAAGCCGATGCGCTTGTTGTCCGGCGCAGTGCGGCTATACACGCCGGTGCCCGAGTAGCCTTTCTTTTCGGCGTAGTGGAAGTGGCCATGGTAACCGTGCGGCTTGAACAGCTCCTCGGTCATGTCGGCTTCCTGGCACTTCAGTTCCTGCACGCAGATGAAGTCGGCGTCCTGCTTGGCCAGCCAGTTGAAAAAACCCTTCTTGTGGGCGGAACGGATGCCGTTCAGGTTCGCGGAAATAATTCGTGGCATTGGTAGAGAAATAAGGAAAAGCGGGGGAGTGTGACCTGGCCGCAACGTAGGCGGGCCAATAGTGTAACCCGTTTTTCAAGGTCCGGAAATGCATACCGGCAATCTGTTAAACTCGTATGCATGCGAAGTAATTTCCCTGCTTCACCTCTCTGCTCGCCTCCCTTGCCACTATCCCCGGAGTCCAATGTGTTGACCAGCCTCGACGACGCGCCGCAGCATGGCGCCGGCGGACCTGCGCCTGCCGTTCACTTCTTCGATAGCGATACCGCCCTGCTCGACGAGGCCGCCGATTTCATCGACGCGGCCCTGCGCGCCGGCGGCATTGGCCTCCTGTTCGCCACGCCGGAACATGTGGCCGAGCTGCGCCGGCGCCTGGCAGGCTTCGGCAACGCGGACGGCGGCGCCTGCTGGTATCCAGGGCGCCTGGCCGTGCTCGACGCCGAAGCGACACTGGCCGCCTTCATGCTCGACGGCCGGCCGGATGCGGGGCGCTTCCGCGCCATCGTCGGCAAGGCGCTGGCGGCGGCAGGGGCGAACGGCGGCCCGGTGCACGCGTTTGCCGAGATGGTGGCGCTGCTGTCTGCGCGCGGCGAGTACGATGCCGCCGTGGACCTCGAGGGGCTCTGGAATGCGCTCGGCAGCGACCACCATTTTTCGCTGTTTCGCGGCAGCCCGACAGCGCCCCTGGCTGCGGGCAGCGCATTCACGCACAAACCCATGCGCCAGCACGGCGCGGCCAGCGCGCAGCTGCAGAACCAGCAGCTCGAAGCCGAGATCGCGCGCCGCAAGGCGGCCGAGCAGACCCTGCGCCGGCGCGAAAAGGAATTCGCCGACTTCGTAGAGAACGCCGCCGAAGGCCTGCACCGCGTGGCTGGTGACGGCACCATCGTCTGGGCCAACCGCGCCGAACTGCAGATGCTCGGCTACAGCTGGGACGAATACGTCGGCCACCACATCGCCGACTTCCACGTCGACGCCCCGGTCATCGAGCACATCCTGGCTACCCTGGCCTCGGGCGGCACCCTGTACGACCAGCCGGCGCGCCTGTGCTGCAAGGATGGCTCGGTCAAGCACGTGGTGATCCATTCGAACGGCTACTTCGAGGATGGCCAGCTGCGCTACACGCGCTGCTTCACGCGCGACGCCACCGAACGCCACCAGCGCGACGCCGCCCTGGCCCAGCGCGACCGCATGCTGCTCAACGCGCCGGTCGCCACCGCCTTGCTCACCGGGCCGGCGCTGCGCTTTCGTCTGGCCAACCGCCGCTTCCACGAGCTGGTCGGACGCAGCGGCCTGGAAGGGCAGGCCTTCGGCGCCGCCTTCCCGCACTGGCAGGGCAGTGCCATCGCCGGCCTGCTCGAACAGGCTTATGCCAGCGCGCAGCCGGTGACGGTCGAAGAGTTGCGCGTCGAACTGGCGCGCGCCGGCGGCGGCTTCGAGGAGCGCTACCTGCAGCTCAGCCTCGAGCCCCTGAACGACCGTCCCGACCACAGCGCCGGCGAAGAGCAGGGCGTGATCCTGGTCGCGGCCGACGTCACCGAGCAGGTGCGCAGCCGGCGCAGCCTGGAACGCGCCCACACCGAGCGCGAGCAGCTGCTGGAAGAACTCACGGCGGCCAATCGCACCAAGGACGACTTCCTGGCCATGCTCGGCCACGAACTGCGCAATCCGTTGTCGCCGATCGTCACCGCGCTGCAGCTGATGCGCATGCGCGGCGAATCGGCGGCGCTGCGCGAGCGCGAGATCATCGAACGCCAGGTCGAGCACCTGGTGCGCTTGGTCGACGACCTGCTCGACGTGGCGCGCGCCACGCGCGGCCAGATCGAACTGAAGATCGAGCAGGTCGACGTGTCGCTGCCCGTGACCAAGGCGGTCGAGATGGCCAGCCCGCTGCTGGCCCAGCGCGGCCACCGCCTCGCGCTCGAGATCGAACCCGGCATGCTGTGGGAAGGCGACGCGATGCGCCTGGCCCAGGTGGTGTCGAACCTGCTGACAAACGCTGCCCGCTACACCGAGCCGGGCGGCGAAGTGAAGCTGCAGGCGCGCCGTGGCGACCCCGGCTGGCTGCGCATCGGCGTGTCCGACAACGGCATCGGCCTGGCGCCGGAGATGCTGGAGCAGGTGTTCGGCCTGTTCTTCCAGGGCAAACGCAGCGTCGACCGCACCGAGGGCGGCCTCGGCATCGGGCTGGCGCTGGTGAGGAACATCGTGGAACTGCACGGCGGTTCGGTCGAGGCGCACAGCGGCGGGCTGGGGCAGGGCAGCGAATTCGTGGTCTGCCTGCCGCTCAAGAACAGCAACGCCGCCCCGGAAACCGCGGACACGGCCGAGGAGCCGCAACAGGCCGGCAAGCGCCAGCGCATCCTGGTCGTCGACGACAACGTCGACGCGGCCGACATGCTGGGCCAGCTGTTGACGGCGCACGGCCACCAGGTGGCGGTCTTCAACGACCCCTTCGCCGCGCTGGAAGCGGCAGGGCGCCTGCAGCCCGACCTCGCCGTGCTCGACATCGGCCTGCCCGGCCTGGACGGCTACGAACTGGCCACGTGCCTGCGCAGCGTGCTGGGGAAGCACCCCTGCCGCCTGGTCGCCCTGTCCGGCTATGGCCAGGATGGAGACCGCCAGCGCAGCGAGGAAGCCGGTTTTGCGCAGCACCTGGTCAAGCCGATCGGCCCCGAGCAGGTAGCCCAGCTGGCCTCGGCGCCGTAGGGTGGTCGGCCCCACCGGAAACGTCGCTGCGACGCACCGCATGCGCCGCCCACGCGTTCAAACCACGCATCCCGGCCCGCTACCGAAGCCAGCACCCCCGCCGCAGATTACAATACCGCTTTTCGCATACAGGAGAACAGCGTGAGCAATCTGCGCCAGGAGTTTATTGCGTTTTCGGTCGAGACCGAAGTCCTTCGATTCGGTGAATTCACGACCAAGGCCGGGCGCCTCTCGCCTTATTTCTTCAACGCCGGCCTGTTCCACGACGGCGCCACCCTGGGCCGCCTGGCCCGCTTCTACGCCCAGACCCTGCTGGCATCCGGCGTCGAATTCGACATGCTGTTCGGCCCGGCCTACAAGGGCATCACCCTGGCATCGGCCACCGCCGTGGCGCTGGCCGCCGAAGGCCGCAACACCTCGTTCGCCTACAACCGCAAGGAAGCCAAGGACCACGGCGAAGGCGGCACCATCGTCGGCGCCAAACTGGCCGGCAAGGTCGTGATCGTCGACGACGTGATCTCGGCCGGTACTTCGGTGCGCGAATCGGTCGACATGATCCGCGCCGCCGGCGCCGAACCGGCTGCCGTGCTGATCGCGCTCGACCGCATGGAGCGCTCGGGCAAGGACGGCGCGCTGTCGGAACACTCGGCGGTGCAGCAGGTGGCGCAGGAATTCGGCATTCCGGTGATCTCGATCGCCAACCTCGACGACCTGTTCAGCTACCTGTCGAACGAAGCGGCGGGGGCGGACCTCGGTGCGCACAAGGAGGCCGTGGCGGCCTACCGCACCCGCTACGGGGTCTGAGGCGATGCGCCGCCTGATGCAAGCCGGCTGGACGGCGCTGTGCGTGGCGCTGCCCGCCTGTGCGCTGGCCGGCGAGACGGCCGCGGCCGCCACAGTCTGCCCCGGCGCGGCGGCCTGGGCAGCGGCGCACCCCGAGGAATCGGACGAGGCCGTGGCCCGGCGCGACGCCGCGCGCAGCTTTACCGACCCGCAACTGCGCGCCGAGCTGGCGCAACGCTTCGCCAGGGACCAGAAGGCGCGCACGGCAGCGGTCGCCAGGCCGGACAACGCGCGCGCATGGCGCGAGGTCACCCTGGCCGACGAAAGCAACTTCACGTGGCTGAAGGAACTGGTCGCCACCAGGGGCTTTCCCACCGCCGCCCAGGTGGGCGAGCAGGGCGTGACGCATGCCTGGATGCTGGTGCACCATGCCGACCACAACCGCGATTTCCAGGCGGCCCTGCTGCCGGTGCTGCGCCAGCGCGCCATCGACGGCGAGCTGGGCCTGAGCGAGTTCGCCAAGTTCACCGACAGGGTCCTGAAAGGCCATGGCCGCCCGCAGTACTACGGCACCCAGTTCCGGCCCGAGGAATGGGCCACGCCGCATTTCGGCCTGCCCGACGAAGCCAGCGTGCGCGAAGTCGAGGCACATCGGCGCGAACTAGGCATCATGCCCCTGGCCGATTATGTCTGCATGATGAGCGAAGCGAGAAGGCCAAGACCTTGAACAGGGCGAAAAAAACCGGAGCATGCTCCGGTTTTTTTGTTTTCAGCGACGCGTTCAACCCGCCAGTTTCTTCTTCAGCAACTCGGTCACCTGGGCCGGATTCGCCTTGCCCTTCGAAGCCTTCATGGTCTGGCCAATCAGCGCATTGATTGCGGCTTCCTTGCCGGCGCGGTACTGCTCGACCGACTTGGCGTTCGCGGCCAGCACCTCATCGACGATGGCTTCCAGCGCGCCCGTGTCCGAGATCTGCTTCAGGCCCTTCTGCTCGATGACGGTGTCGGCCAGGTTTTCGTCGGTCGATTTCGCTTCCCACATCGCCGCGAACACTTCCTTGGCTGCCTTGTTCGAGATCGTGCCGTCGGCGATGCGCTTGACCAGCAGGGCCAGCTGCGAGGCTTCCACCGGCGAGGCGGTGATCTCCACGCCCTCGCGGTTCAGCGTGGAGGAGACGTCGCCCATCATCCAGTTGGCGATGACCTTGGCGTTTTCCTTGCCGGCTTTCGCCACCACGGCTTCGTAGTAGTTGGCCATGCCCTGCGACGAGGTCAGGATCAGGGCGTCGTATTCCGGCAGGCCGTAGTCGCCGGTGAAACGGGCGCGCATAGCGGCCGGCAGTTCCGGCATGCTGGCTTTCACGCGCTCGATCCATTCCTGCGAAATCGTCAGCGGCGGCAGGTCCGGGTCGGGGAAGTAGCGGTAGTCCTGCGCGTCTTCCTTCGAGCGCATGGCGCGGGTTTCCTTGCGATCCGGGTCCCACAGGCGGGTGGCCTGCTGGACCTTGCCGCCGTCTTCGATCAGCTCGATCTGGCGCCGCACCTCGTAGTGGATCGCTTCTTCCATGAAGCGGAAGGAGTTCAGGTTCTTGATCTCGCAGCGGGTGCCGAATTCCTGCTGGCCCATCGGGCGCACCGAGACGTTGACGTCGCAGCGGAAGGAACCTTCCTGCATGTTGCCGTCGCAGACGCCGAGCCACATCACCAGGCCGTGCAGGGCTTTCGCATAAGCGACCGCTTCGGCGGCGCTGCGCATTTCCGGTTCCGACACGATTTCGAGCAGCGGCGTGCCGGCGCGGTTCAGGTCGATGCCGGTCATGCCGGCGTAGTCTTCGTGCAGCGACTTGCCGGCGTCTTCTTCCAGGTGGGCCCGGGTCAGGTTGACGGTCTTCGTCTCCAGCTTGCCGTCTTTTTCGAAGGCGAAGGTGAGGGTGCCGCCCTGGACCACCGGTTCCTCGAACTGGCTGATCTGGTAGCCCTTCGGCAGGTCGGGGTAGAAGTAGTTCTTGCGCGCGAAGACCGAGTGCGGCGCGATCTTTGCACCCACTGCCAGGCCGAAGCGGATGGCGCGTTCGACGGCGCCCTTGTTCATCACGGGCAGCACGCCCGGCAGGGCCAGGTCCACGGGGCTGGCCTGCGTGTTCGGCTCGGCGCCGAACTGGATCGAGCTGCCGCTGAAGATTTTCGAGTTGGTCGTGAGCTGGACGTGGTTCTCAAGACCGATGACGACTTCCCATTGCATGGTGTTCTCTCTTTTCTGTTCGGTTCGCATTGAGGGCGCGGGCTGTTCGTTTGTGCCGCCGCAGGCCGTTCATGCGTCACGCGTGGGCACGGGGTGCCTATCGCGGCCCGGCCCACCCTACGGTGTTCGCCAATAATGACGTTAGATGTTTTCTGGTGTCCGTTGGTGCCAGTCGGTGACTTGCTGGTACTGGTGCGCGATGTTCAGCAGCTTGGCTTCGGCAAAGTAGTTGCCGATGATTTGCAGGCCGACCGGGCGCTTGGCGTTCTTTTCGCCCTGGCCGAAACCGCACGGGATCGACATGCCGGGCAGGCCGGCCAGGCTGGTCGACAGGGTGTAGATGTCGGCCAGGTAGTTGGCGACCGGGTCGTTGGCCTTGTCGCCCAGGTCCCAGGCCACCGTCGGCGCCACCGGGCCCATGATCACGTCGCACTTGTCGGCAAAGGCGGCCTGGAAGTCGTCGGCGATCAGGCGGCGGATCTTTTGCGCCTGGACGTAGTAGGCGTCGTAGTAGCCGTGGCACAGCACATAGGTGCCGACCATGATGCGGCGCTGGACTTCGCGGCCGAAGCCTTCGGCGCGCGTTTTCTTGTACATGTCCTGCAGATCCTTGTACTCGCTGGCGCGGTGGCCGTAGCGCACGCCATCGAAGCGCGACAGGTTCGAGGAAGCCTCGGCCGGGGCGATGATGTAGTAGGTCGGGATCGACAGCGCCGTCTTCGGCAGCGAGATGTCGACCAGGGTCGCGCCCAGCTTGACGAACTGCTCCAGCGCGGCGCGCACTGCGGCTTCCACATCGGAAGCCAGGCCTTCGCCGAAGTATTCGCTCGGCACGCCGATGCGCAGGCCGGTGAGCGGCTGGTTCAGCTCGCGCGTGAAGTCTTCCTGCAGGTTGCCCTGTTCCGGCGTGAGGCTGGTCGAATCGCGCACGTCGTGGCCGACCATGTCGTTGAGCAGCAGGGCGCAGTCTTCGGCGGTCTGGGCGATCGGGCCGCCCTGGTCGAGCGAGGAAGCGAACGCGATCATGCCGAAGCGCGACACGCGGCCGTAGGTTGGCTTGATGCCGGTAACGCCGCAGAAGGCGGCCGGCTGGCGGATCGAGCCGCCGGTGTCGGTGGCAGTGGCGGCCGGCGCCAGGCGCGCGGCGATCGCGGCGGCCGAACCGCCCGAGGAGCCACCCGGGACCGCTTTCGCATCCCAGGGATTGTGCACCGGCGCGAAGGCCGAGTTCTCGTTCGACGAGCCCATCGCGAATTCGTCGAGGTTCACCTTGCCCAGCGTGACCATGCCGGCGTTGTTGAAGCGCTCGACCACGGTGGCGTCGAAGGGGCTGACGTAGTTGGCCAGCATCTTCGAGCCGGCAGTCGTGCGCCAGCCGCGCGTGACGAAGATATCCTTGTGGGCGATCGGGACGCCGGTGAGGGGACCGGCAGTGCCTTCGGCGATGCGCGCATCGGCGGCGGCGGCCTGGGCCAGCGTCAGTTCCGGGTCGACGTGCAGGAAGGCGTTGTGCCCGCTGGCCTCGATGCGGCCCAGGTAGTGGCGGGTCAGCTCGGTGCTGGAGATCTGCTTCGCGTGCAGCAGCGCCGACAGCTCTTTGATAGTCTTGTTATGCATATGCGTGTTCTGTTCGTAGAAGCGGCGGGATTACTCGATCACCTTCGGCACCAGGTACAAGCCGTCCTGGGCCTTCGGGGCCGGCACCTGGTAGGCGTCGCGGCGGTTGTCTTCCGTGACCTCGTCTTCGCGCAGGCGCAGCGGCAGGGCGAGGATCGCGGCCAGCGGATGCGCCAGCGGCGCGACGCCGGTGGTGTCGACCGCCTGCATCTGTTCGGCCAGGGCGAAAATGCCGTTCAGCTCGGACAGCGCGGTCTCGGCGTGGGCGTCGTCCATATCGAGCTGGGCCAGGTTGGCGATCCGTTTTACGTCTGAAAGAGTCAGGGACATGGCAAAGGGCGCGGCCGGGGCCGCGTTCAAAGTGTGGTTGGGCGAATAACGATATGGCGGCACACGATGTTGAACAGCGTGCTACGGTCGATAAAACCTTGCTAATACCGTCGATCTCGCTTCAGGAACTAGGGGGTAAAACCACCTGTTTTCAGCGTTTAATCGGTAAATTATAAGGTAGAATGGCGGGCTAATGCGTGGTCGGCGCCGAATGAGCGCGGCCAATCAGCTATACGAAGACCGCCGGGCGCTGGCAGGGCCGACGCGGCAAGAACACTCCCGATTAATTGTTAGGCGCGGCTAACGCGCATCAGGACACACATGTTTGGTTCTTTACGCAGCTACTTCTCGAACGACCTGGCCATCGACCTGGGTACCGCCAATACGCTGATCTACGTGCGCGGCCAGGGCATCGTGCTGGATGAACCGTCGGTCGTGGCGATCCGCCAGCAAGGCGGCCCGAACGGCAAGAAAACGATCCAGGCGGTCGGCCAGAAGGCCAAGCAGATGCTGGGCAAAGTGCCGGGCAACATCGAGGCGATCCGCCCGATGAAGGACGGCGTGATCGCCGACTTC
Source organism: Massilia sp. BAP21 (assembly GCF_057801335.1). Taxonomy (NCBI): domain Bacteria; kingdom Pseudomonadati; phylum Pseudomonadota; class Betaproteobacteria; order Burkholderiales; family Oxalobacteraceae; genus Massilia; species Massilia sp. BAP21. Next base: position 1,072,654 of record NZ_CM173596.1, on the reverse strand, counting down.
ACCGTCACCGAAGAAATGCTCAAGCAGTTCATCCGCATGGTGCACGATTCGAAGTTCTTCCGCCCGTCGCCGCGCATCATCATCTGCGTGCCTTGCGGTTCGACCCAGGTCGAGCGCCGCGCGATCCGCGAATCGGCGCTCGGCGCCGGCGCCTCGCAGGTGTTCCTGATCGAAGAGCCGATGGCCGCCGCGCTTGGCGCCGGCCTGCCGGTCTCGGACGCCACCGGCTCGATGGTGGTCGACATCGGCGGCGGCACCACCGAAGTGGGCATCATCTCGCTGGGCGGCATGGTCTACAAGGGCTCGGTGCGCGTGGGCGGCGACAAGTTCGACGAAGCGATCGTCAACTACATCCGCCGCAACTACGGCATGCTGATCGGCGAACAGACCGCCGAGGCGATCAAGAAGGCCATCGGCTCGGCCTTCCCGGGCTCCGAAGTCAAGGAAATGGAAGTCAAGGGCCGCAATTTGTCCGAAGGCATCCCGCGTGCCTTCACGATTTCGAGCAACGAGATCCTGGAAGCGCTGACCGACCCGCTCAACAACATCGTTTCGGCCGTTAAGAACGCACTCGAACAGACCCCGCCGGAACTGGGCGCCGACATCGCCGAGAAGGGCATGATGCTGACCGGCGGCGGCGCGCTGCTGCGCGACCTCGACCGCCTGCTGATGGAAGAGACCGGCCTGCCGGTGCTGGTGGCCGAAGACCCGCTGACCTGCGTGGTGCGCGGCTCGGGCATGGCGCTCGATCACAACGACAAGCTGGGTTCGATCTTCTCGTACGAGTAAGCCGGGAAGCGCGTCCTGCAGCGGCCGCACCGGCCGGTTGTCGAGAAAAAAGCGTGGGCAGCGGAACGGCGTCGCCGTGCCCCTGCCCATTCGCCTATTCCGTTATCGGGTTCGCCCGGTCTTAATCGAAAGTCATGGAATACAGTCCTCCGCCGCTTTTCAAACAGGGCGCCCCCGCGCGGGTGAAGGTGACGGTGTTCGCGCTGGTGTCGATCGTGCTGCTGGTGGTCGATGCGCGCATGCACCTGCTCGGCACCGTACGCCAGGTGGCCGCCACCGTGCTCTATCCGCTGCAGATGGCCGCGCTGATGCCGCGCGACGCCGTGTACGGCATGGGCGATTATTTCTCCTCGATCGCCAGCCTGCAGAAGGAAGTGGTCGCGCTCAAGAACCAGCAGGTGGCCCAGGCCCAGGCCATGCAGCAGGCCCAGCTCCAGATGGCCGAGAACGCCCACCTGCGGCGCCTGCTCGACGCCAGGGAACACCTGCCGGTGCAGGCCATCATGGGCGAGATCCTGTACGACACGCGCGACCCGTCGACGCGCCGCATCGTGCTCGACCGCGGCACGCGCAACGGCGTGCAGCTCGGCCTGCCCGTGATCGACAACCTCGGGGTGGTCGGCCAGATCACCCGCGTCTTCCCGTTCACCTCCGAAGTCACGCTCCTGACCGACAAGGACCAGGCCATTCCGGTGCAGGTGCTGCGCTCGGGCCTGCGCAGCGTGGCTTATGGCCGCGGCCACTCGGGCGTGCTCGACCTGCGCTTCGTGGCGCCGAACGCCGACATCCAGGTTGGCGACGTGTTGATCACCTCGGGCCTGGACGGCATCTATCCGGCCGGCCTGGCCGTGGCCAGGGTGGTGCAGGTGGAAAGCGTGGCCGCCGGCGCCTTTGGCCGCGTGGTGTGCCAGCCGCTGGCCGGCATCGACCGCAACCGCCAGCTCCTGATCGTGATGTCGCAGGCGGCGCGCGAGCCGAGGCCCGCCGAGGTGCCGCACGTGCCGGCCCAGTCCGGGGCGCGCCGCAACCTGCCGAAGATGGAGCCGGTGCCGTTGCCGCCGCTGCCCGCCACGCCGCTGCCGGCCCAGGCGCCGGCGGCGAATCCGAACGGCACCGCGGGCGTGCCAGCGCTGCCGGGCGCCGCCGCGCCGGCGACTGCACCTGCGCCCGCCAACGGCGCCGGCCAGCGTCCGGCAAGCGGCGCGGCCAGGACGCCTGCAGGCGCATCCCCGGCCGCGCCTGCAACCGCGCCCGCGCCGGCTGCGCAAGGCGCGGCCCGTCCCGGCGCCGCACCCGCCGCCGCCGTCCAACCGAACCAGCCGGCCGTCCGCAAGGAGGGTGCGTAAATGCCCGCCAACCGTCCCCATTACATCCTGCTGCCGGTCAGCCCGCTGTTCATCGCGTTCAGCCTGACCTGCGCCTTCATGCTCAATCTGCTGCCCTGGGGCCGCTGGATCGGCGCGCCCGACTTCGTGGCGCTGGTGCTGGTCTTCTGGGGCATCCACCAGCCGCGCAAGGTCGGCATCGGCGTCGCCTTCTGCATGGGCCTGCTGATGGACGTGCACGACGCCACCCTGCTGGGCGAGAACGCGCTGGCCTATACGCTGCTGTCGTACGCGTCGATCATGATCCACCGCCGCGTGCTGTGGTTCCCGGTGCTGACGCAAGCCCTGCATGTGTTCCCGCTGCTGCTGCTGGCCCAGGCAATCCAGTCGCTGGTGCACGTGTTCGCCACCGGCCGCTTCGCCGGCTGGCTGCACTTCGTCGAAAGCGCCGTGGCCGTGGCCCTGTGGCCGGTGATTTCCTGGCTGCTGCTGGCGCCGCAGCGCCGCGCCGTCGACCGGGACCATACCCGTCCGATCTGAGTTCGTTTGAATGACTGAAATCAAAGACAGCGACCGCGAGATCCACCAGTTCCGCCTGCGCATGACCGCGCTGGCGGTGCTGGTGTTCGTCTGCTTCGGCATCCTCACGGCGCGCCTGGTCTGGCTGCAGGTGATCCACCACGACCAGTACATGGCGCAGGCCGAGGACAACCGCATCGCGCTGGTGCCGATCATGCCGAACCGGGGCCTGATCGTCGACCGCAACGGCGTGGTGCTGGCCCAGAACTACTCGGCCTACACGCTCGAGATCACGCCCTCGAAATTGCAGGCCAACCTGGAATCGGTGATCGACGAGCTGGCCAAGATCGTCAGCATCGAGCCCAAGGACCGCAAGCGCTTCAAGCGCCTGATGGAAGAGTCGCGCAGCTTCGCCAGCGTGCCGCTGCGCACCCGCCTCACCGACGACGAGGTGGCGCGCTTCACGGCCCAGCGCTTCCGCTTCCCGGGCGTCGAGGTGCAGGCGCGCCTGTTCCGCCAGTATCCGCTGGGCGAAGTCGCCTCGCACGTGGTCGGCTACATCGGCCGCATCAACGCCAAGGAAGCGGCGGCGCTGGAAGAAAGCGACGACGCCGCCAACTACAACGGCACCGACCACATCGGCAAGGAAGGCCTGGAGAAGAAATACGAGCGCTACCTGCACGGCACCACCGGCTACGAGGAAGTCGAGCGCTCGGCCGGCGGCCGCGCGATCCGCACGCTGTCGCGCCGCGCGCCGGTACCGGGCTCGAACCTGATCCTGTCGATCGACATCGAGCTGCAGAAGGTGGTCGAGGAGGCCTTCGGCAACCGCCGCGGCGCATTCGTCGCCATCGAGCCGGAGACCGGCGACGTGCTGGCCTATGTGTCGCGCCCGGGCTTCGACCCCAACCTGTTCGTCGACGGCATCGACACCCAGAGCTGGAACGAGCTGAACACCTCGCTCGACCGGCCGCTGATGAACCGGCCGCTGTCGGGCACCTATCCGCCCGGCTCGACCTTCAAGCCCTTCATGTCGCTGGCCGCGCTGGAACTCGGTTTCCGCCGCCCGGAGCAGGGCATCCGCGACGCCGGCTTCTTCATGCTCGGCGGGCACCGCTTCAACGACGACAAGCCGGGCGGCCACGGCTACGTGGACATGTACCGCTCGATCGCCGAGTCCTGCGATACCTATTACTACCAGCTCGGCAACGAGATGGGCATCGATAACATCGCCAAATTCATGGCGCCGTTCGGCTTCGGCTCGCCCACCGGCATCGACCTCGAGCACGAGAAGACCGGCGTGCTGCCCTCGAAGGAATGGAAGGCGAACCGCTTCAAGCGCAACCGCGCGGCCCAGAAGTGGGTGGGCGGCGACACCATTTCGATCTCGATCGGCCAGGGCTTCAACAACTACACCATGATCCAGCTGGCGCACGCGGTGGCCAACCTGGCCAACAACGGCGTGGTGATGAAGCCGCACCTGGTGAAGCTGATCGAGGACGGCGCCACGCGCGAGCGCACGCTGACCACGCCGAAGGAAAGCCGGCGCATCCCGCTGAAGCAGGAAAACATCGACTTCATCAAGCGCGCCATGGTCGGCGTGACCCAGGAAGCCTACGGCACCGGCCGCCGCGCCTTTGCGAATGCCGGCTATATCTCGGGCGGCAAGACCGGCACGGCGCAGGTGATCGGCCTGAAAGGCCAGAAGTACAACGCCCATGCGATCGACGAGCGCCACCGCGACAATGCGCTGTACACGGCGTTCGCGCCGGCCGACAAGCCGAAGATCGCGATTGCCCTCGTGGTCGAGAACGCCGGCTTCGGCGCGAGCGAGGCGGCGCCGATCGCGCGCAAGGCGCTCGATTACTACCTGCTCGGCAAGCGCCCGGCGCCGCCCGCGCCTGCTGCCGGCAAAGCCGCGGCCGGCGCCAAACCAGCCGCGACGGCTGCCCTGGCGCCGGCCAGGCCGGTCGCTGCTGCGGCCAACCCGGCCGCGCCGGCCACCACCAAGGAATAACGATGGCCTATTATCCCGAGCGGCGCTCGCTGAGCCGCCGCCTGAAACCGTATTTCACCGTGTTCGACTGGCCGCTGGCGATGGTGCTGTTCATGCTGCTCACCACCAGCATGATCACCATGTCCTCGGCCGGCCATGAATTCCCGGGCCGGGTCGAGGCGCAGATGCGCAACTTCATCCTGGCCTTCTTCATCATGTGGATGGCCGCCCTGGTGCCGCCGCAGACGCTGATGCGCCTGGCGGTGCCGGTGTACACCTTCGGCATTGCGCTACTGATCGCGGTGGCGCTGTTCGGCATCATCAAGAAAGGCTCGCGCCGCTGGCTGCACGTGGGTGTCGACATCCAGCCCTCGGAGATCATGAAGATCGCCACGCCGCTGATGATCGCCTGGTATTTCCAGCAAAAAGCGCGGCTGGACGACTGGAAGTCCTTCGTGGTGGCAGCGGTCCTGCTGATCATTCCGTTCACGCTGATCGCCAAGCAGCCCGACCTGGGCACGGCGCTGCTGGTCGGCGCCTCGGGTTTCTATGTGATCTTCCTGGCCGGCCTGTCCTGGAAGATGCTGGCCGGCCTGGCCGTGGCCGGCGCCGCCAGTTTGCCGGTGGCCTGGTCGATGCTGCACGATTACCAGCGCGAGCGCGTGATGACCCTGATCGACCCGACCTCGGACCCGCTCGGCAAGGGCTTCCACATCATCCAGTCGGTGATCGCGATCGGCTCGGGCGGGATGACCGGCAAGGGCTACCACCAGGGCACGCAAGGCCAGCTGGAATTCGTGCCGGAACAGACCACCGATTTCCTGTTCTCGGTCTACTCGGAAGAATTTGGGCTTGTCGGCAACCTATTTCTTTTGGTAATTTACCTGCTGCTGATCGGCCGCGGCATGATGATTGCGGCCAACGCCCCGAATCTGTTCTCCCGGCTGCTGGCCGGTTCGATCACGATGATCTTCTTTACGTATGCCTTTGTTAACATGGGCATGGTGAGCGGCATCCTTCCCGTGGTCGGCGTTCCGCTGCCTTTCATGAGCTATGGCGGGACGGCGTTCATTACCCTGGGGCTCGGCGCTGGTATATTGATGAGCATACAAAGGCACCGCAAGCTGGTGCAGACCTAGGAAAGGAAGCGCGCATGACCGCTTCGAGAATTCTCCCGGTGGTCATCGCGTTGGCAGCGTTGATGACCGGCTGCGGCACCACGAGCGACAACAAGAGCCTGGGTTCGCTGCCGTGGAAGCACAAGGCCGGCAAGCCGGGGGCGATCAATCCCAAGCTGCCGCCTGCGAACTCCGGCCGCGGCGGCTACTACAAGGACGACGGCCCCGGCACCGACATCCCGGAAGGGCTGGAATTCACGCCCGACGCCGTGGTCCGGGCCGAACCCTACGCCAAGTGGGCGAACCGGCCATATTCCGTCTTCGGCCAGACCTATACCCCGATCCTGCACGAGGAGCCCTTTGTCCAGAAGGGCGTGGCCAGCTGGTACGGCGTGAAGTTCCACGGCCAGAAGACGTCCTCGGGCGAACCCTACGACATGTACAAGATGACGGCCGCGCATCCGACGCTGCCGATTCCTTCGTACGCGCGCATCACCCACGTGGCCACCGGGCGCTCGGTGGTGGTGCGCATCAACGACCGCGGCCCCTTCCACGCCAACCGCGTGGTCGACGTGTCGTACACCGCCGCGCTGAAACTCGGCCTGCTGGGCAAGGGCAGCCACGAAGTCGAGCTGGAACGCCTGTTCCCGGGCGACGAAGTACGGCTGGCCGCCGAGCGCCGCGCCGCCACCTCGGCCGCTCAAGCGGCGCCGGCGCGGGTGGCGCCGGTACTCGATGCGCCGCCGGAAATCGCCGCCTTGATGCTGGAAGACCGCATGCAGTCCGACAGCGCCGCCGTGACCCAGGCGCTGCCCGCCGTGGCCGCCGCCACGGCCGCGGGCAAGGCCTCCGGTCAGTTCTATTTGCAGCTCGGCTCCTACAGCCGCGCCGACAAGGCCCAGGAGATGGGCCGCCTGCTGGCCGATGCCGGCCTGGCAGTGGGCGAGATCGAAGTGGTGCCGAGCGGGGCGGTGAACCGTTTGTATGGCGGACCGTTCGAGAGCCGCGCCGCGGCGCAGGAAGCGGCGCGCGGCTTGCCGGCGGGGTTGGGGATCAAGCCGATCGTGGTGAAGCGGTAAGCATCGGCGTTGGTGGTGTGCAGCGGTACGACGGCGTGGGCACAAGTGCCCACCCTACGGTAGGGTGGGCACTTGTGCCCACGCGGTATGGCATGTGGGCGAACCATGAACCCGTTATCTGCAGATATGCAGAACCGTGGCCTCCATCCCCCGCCCCGCCTCGAGGATGCGCGCCCGCATCGCCCCGTCGATATCGCGGAAGCGGTAGGCAAACCGGTTCGACTGCGGCCCGCGCGGCAGCACGCGCACGCCCTGCACGCCTTTTTTCGCCAGCTCGGCCGCCAGCGTGCGCGCCGAGGCTTCGGTCTTGAACGCGCCCAGCGACACCGCCCAGCGCATCGGCGAATCGCCCTGCATGATGAAGTAATCGCTGATGCCGCGCTCGCGCAGCTCGGCCACGCGGCGTTCGGCGCCTTCCTTGCCGCCGTTCGGCGGCAGGTAGACCAGGTGGCTGGTCACTTCCTGGTAGGGCACGGCCAGGCGCATCTGGCGCGCGCCGAGTTCCAGGCGCGCCAGGCGGGTTTCGAAGCGGCGCGCATCGGGCGCGGCAAAGGCTTCGGTCTCGAGGCAGGCGTAGGTGGGCGTGGCCGGTGCGGGCGCCGCCGGCGCCGGCGCTTCCTCCGCCCCGGCTTCTTCCTCCGCCGCGCCGTCCTCGGCCTTGGCAGCGGCCGCCAGCGCCTGCGCCTGTTCGCCCGACAGCAGCACCAGCTTGTCGGCCGCCAGCTGTTTCGTCAGGCGCGCCGGCTCGCGCAGTTCGCCGTCGGCGCTGCCCAGCATGCCGCGCCCGTAGGCGAACAGCAGCGCGTTCGCCGCCAGCAAAGCCCAGAATACGAATTTCACCACGCTTCAGCTCCCATCCATCGCTCCCCGATGCGCCGCCTCCGCCCGCGCCACCGCGTGCAGGCCGACCAGCACGATATTATCGACCAGCTTGTGCGCCACCTCCAGCGCCGGTGCGATGATCGGCGCCGCGCCGCCCGACAGGATGCACAGGGCGCCGCCATGGCCCGCCACCGCACGCGCGATGGCGCCGGCCTGGGCCGACAGGCAGCCCGAGACGATGGCATCGTTGGTATTGTCGGCAAACAGGGGAGGAGGTGCCGCGCCCGGCGCCGCTTGCGGCAGCTGCGCCGTGTTGCGCGCCAGGGCGCCGGCCATCAGCGCCAGGCCAGGCAGGATCATGCCGCCCAGGAAGCGGCCGTCGCCTGTTACCGCATCGACCGTAGTCGCGGTGCCGCAGGTGGCCACCACCAGCGCCTGGCCCGGCGCCAGCGCACGCGCGCCGATGGCGGCGGCAAAGCGGTCGCAGCCCAGGCGCGCCGGTTCGCGATAACCGTTGACCAGGCCGGCCCGTTCGGCGTTTGATGCGAACCACTCGACCTCGATGGGGCCGAGCAGGGCGGCCAGTCGTGCGCGCAGCGCCCCGCCGGCGACGTTCGAGACGATGGCCCGCGTCACCTGCCGGGTGCGCCACTCGGCGCCCAGGGCATCCAGCCCGTCGTGCAGGGCCGCGCCACTGGCGACCCAGTCGCCCGGCTGCGCCTGCGCAGCGGCCAGCGCCCACTTTACGCGCGTGTTGCCGGCATCGACCAGGAGCAGGGGGCCGTTCATCCCTGCAGCGCGCCTTTCACGCGCAGCGACACGTCGCCGGCCAGCACCGTGATGCGGCCTTCGCGCGTATCGAGCAGCAGACGTCCGGTGTCGTCGACACCGGCGGCGGCGCCTTCGTGCAAGGTCTTGCCGGCGTCGAGGATGACCACGGTCTGGCCCTGCCAGGCGTGGCGCCGGTTCCAGCGCGCCGAAAAGGCGCCGAAGCCGGCGTGCTCGAATTCGCGCAGCGCGCCGGCCAGGCCGTCGAGCAGGGCCGCCATCAATTCATTGCGGTCCATGCGCGCCAGCCAGGGCAGGGAAGCGATGCTGCGGCCGAGCAGCGCCTCGGTTTCGTCGGGCATCAGCAGGTTCAGGCCGATGCCGATCACGGTCCAGACCCCGCCGCCGGGCGCGTTCTGGGTTTCGATCAGGATGCCGGCCAGCTTGTCGCCGTCGCGCAGCACGTCGTTCGGCCACTTCAGGCCGACCTGCACGCCGAGTTTATCCAGGGTTTCGGCCAGCGCCACGCCGATGGCCAGCGGCAGGCCGGCCAGGCGCCCCACGCCGCCTTCGAAACGCCAGGCCAGCGAAAAGGTCAGCGAGCCCGCGCTCGAGGAAAGCCAGCTGCGTCCGGCGCGGCCACGGCCGGCGGTCTGGTTGCGCGCCACCAGCAGCAGCGGCGCGTCCAGCGCCGTGGCGCGCGCCAGCAGGTCGGCATTCGTCGAGCCGGTCTCCTCGACCACCTCGACGGCCACGCCCGCCTGCGAGCGGGCGGCGATATCGGCGGCATGCATGGATGCGATCGTGAAGGCCGTCATGCGGCCTCCTTGCGGCGCTTTTGCGGCGCGCGTGAGAACAGCAGGTCGAACAGGGGATTCGGCAGGGCGCGCAGCACCTTGGCGACGACGCCCATCTGCCAGGGCAGCACGCGGTAGCTGTCGCCGCGCGCGATGGCGTCCACGGCCCTGGCGGCGAAGCGCCCGGCCGGCATCAGGAAAGGCATGGGAAACGGATTGTTGCGGGTCATGGGGGTATCGATATAGCCGGGCACGATGGTGACAACGCGGATTGCCGAGCGCTTCAGTTCCAGCCGCAGCGATTCGCAGTAGGCGTGCACGGCAGCTTTCGAAGCGCAATAGGCGCCGGCGCCACGCATGCCGCGCACGCCGGCCACGCTGCCGATTGCCACCAGGCGGCAGGGCGTGCCCTGCACCTTCATCTGGAAAATGAAAGGGGCGAAGGTGGCGACGGTGGCGTTGACGTTGGTGGCGAACACAGAAGTGAAAACCGGCAGGTCTTCCGGCCGTTCGGTGAGGGTGCCGTGCGAGATGCCGGCGCTGGCGATGACGATGTCGGCGCCACCGCAGGCGTCGATGAAGTCCGCGGCCGCCGCGGCCAGGGCGGCGTGGTCGAGCACGTCGAGCGCGTAGCTGCGGTGGCGTTCGGGGTTGGGGAGCGAGGCGACCAGGTCACGCAGCAGCTCGCCGCGGCGCGCCACCAGGCCCAGCGTGGCGCCGCGCGCGGCGTACTCGCGCGCCAGTGCGGCGCCGATGCCGCTCGAGGCGCCGGTGATGAAGACGCGCTCCGTCCGGCCCGCGAGGGTCATGCCTTGTCCGCTGCCAGGGTCATTTCTTGTCCGCGCGGGCTTTTGCGACGAGTGCGTCCATCACCCCCAGCGCCACCTGCTGCTGTTCGGCTTCGGTCTGGGCGTCGGAACCGCCTTGATTGGCCATCGAAGGCGAGGTGACGAAGCGCCCGTCGATCGCCACGAACGGCCAGTGGTCGACGCGGTAGGCTTCCATCATCGCGCTGGCGTGGCGCAGCTTGCCGCTCACGCCCATCGAGCGGTAGGTGTCAGTGAAGCGTGCGCGGTCGATGCCGGACTTCGCCGCCCACTCGATCACTTCGTTGTCGTCTGCAAAGCGCATGCGGCCCTGGTGGATCGCGGCAAAGGCCTTCTGGTGGTACTGCTCCAGCAGGCCCATGGCTTCGAGCGTGTAGAACAGGCGCTGCTGCGGCACCACGCGCGGGCCGGCGGGCACGTGCACGCGCTTGAAGACGATGTTGTTGCCCTGCTTTTTGACCCACTCCGCCAGCTTCGGCTCGAAGGCGTCGCAGTGCGGGCAGTAGTAAGCGAAGAACTCGGTGACTTCGACCGCCTTGCCGGCCTGGGTTTCCTGTTTCTGCGGCAGCACCTGGTATTGCACGCCTTCTTTCGGGGCGGCTTGCGGGCCCGGGGCGGCAAGCGCGCTGCAGGCAAAACCGAGGACGAGGGCGCTGCAGAGCAGGCGGCGAAGCATGTGCATCGAATTCTCCTGAGGGTTATTTCTGGTTGCGGACGATGGCGACGTCGATCCCGCTGTCGAGCAGCTTGGCGCGCGCCTTGTTGACGGTTTCGACCTGGCTGAACGGGCCCACGCGCACGCGGTGCAGCACGCCGCTGTCGCTGGTGCGGTCGCTGATCGCGGCCTCGAAGCCGAGCAGGGCCAGCTTGGCGCGGGTGTTCTCGGCGTCCGACATTTCGCGGAAGGCGCCGGCCTGCAGGAAGTACACGTAGCGGTCGTCGCCGCCCGTTGCGGCGCCTGCCGCATTCGGTGCGGCCGCGGCGGCGGCTGGCGCGGGGGCCGGCGCCGGCGCGGCGGCAGGCGTGGCCGGCTTGCGCTCGGCGGCCTCGCTCATGCCGGCGATGGCTTCGCCGAGGGGATCGGCTTCGGTCGCCGGCGCCGGGGCCGGAGCGGGCGCGGCGGCCCTGGCGGCCTCGCGTTCGGCCAGCTGCTTGTTGGCCTGGCGCGCGGCGTCGCGGCTGCCGTACAGCGGCTTGTTCGGATCGTTGGCCTGGCTCGGGTCGAGATCGGCCGGGCGGCCCATCTTGTTCGAGCGGTCGGTGAAGGGCGAGGCGCCCTTGGTGATCATCAGCGCAACCGCCACCGCGATACCCAGGCCGATGATCAGGCCGATGATGATGCCGGTCAGGGTGCTGCCGCGCTGGCGGGAAGGGAAACGAATGGTGGCGGTCATGGTCGCTATGCTTATGCTTATGCTGGTTGATCGGCTGCCGGCGTATCGTCGGCGGGCGCGCGTTCCATCTTGTTCGGCGCGGACACGCCGATCAGGGCCAGGCCGTTGCGCAGCACCTGGCGGGTCGCGGTGGCCAGGGCCAGGCGCGCCAGCTTGAGCGGCTCGTCGTCGTCGAGCAGCCACTTGTGGGCGAAGTAGTAGCTGTGCAGTTCGCCGGCCAGTTCGCGCAGGTAGAAGGCCACCTGGTGCGGGCCGAGTTCGGCCTGGGCGCGCGCCAGCATTTCCGGGTAGGCGGCCAGCTTCGACAGCAGGCTCGCCTCGTGCGGCGTGGTCAGCAGCGACAAATCGGCGTTCGCCAGCGCGGCTTCATCGCCGCCCCAGTTGCCGAGTGCCGAGCAGATGCGCGCGTGGGCGTACTGCACGTAATACACCGGGTTTTCGTCCGAGGTTTTCAAAGCGACGTCGACGTCGAACACGAATTCGGTGTCGGCCTTGCGCGAGATGAGGAAGAAGCGCACGGCGTCGCGGCCGCGCGTGATGTCGCCGTTGCCCGACCATTCGATCAGGTCGCGCACGGTCACGTAGGAGCCGGCGCGCTTCGAGATCTTGACCTCTTCGCCGTTCTTCATGACGGTGACCATCTTGTGCAGCACGTAGTCCGGGTAGCCCTGCGGGATGCCGATGTTCACGGCCTGCAGGCCGGCGCGCACGCGGGCAATGGTGCCGTGGTGGTCGCTGCCCTGGATGTTGATGGCCTGGTCGAAGCCGCGGCGGAACTTCTGCATGTGGTAAGCGACGTCCGGCACGAAGTAGGTGTAGCCGCCTTCGGACTTGCGCATCACGCGGTCCTTGTCGTCGCCGTAATCCGTGGTCTTCAGCCACAGGGCGCCGTCCTGCTCGTAGGTGACGCCGGCGTCGACCAGGGCCTGGACAGCTTCGTCCACTTTGCCGTCGGCGTACAGCGAGGACTCGAGGTAGTAGTTGTCGAACTTGACGCCGAAGGCCTGCAAGTCGATGTCCTGCTCGTTGCGCAGGTAGGTAACGGCGAAGCGGCGGATCGATTCGATGTCTTCGACGTCGCCGCTGGCGGTGGCCGGCTCGCCGTCGCTGGCGGACACGGTTTTCTTCGCCAGGAAGTCGTCGGCGATGTCCTGGATGTAGTCGCCGTTGTAGGCGGACTCGGGCCACGCGGCGTCGCCCGGCTTGACGCCGCGTGCGCGCGCCTGGACCGAGGTGGCCAGGGTGGCGATCTGGACGCCGGCGTCGTTGTAGTAGAACTCGCGCGTTACCTGGTGGCCTTGCGCCTCGAACAGCGAGGACAGGGCGTCGCCCAGCGCGGCCTGGCGGCCGTGGCCGACGTGCAGCGGGCCGGTCGGGTTGGCCGAGACGAATTCGATGATGGCGTGGTGGCCCGCGCCCGAGGTGCCGCGGCCGAAGGCCTGGCCCTGCTCGAGGATGCTGCGTACCACGGCCTGCTTGGCGCCGGCGGCCACGCGCAGGTTGATGAAGCCGGGACCGGCCACCTCGGCCGCTTCGACCAGGCCGGCGGCCTGCGGGTCGGCCAGCAGGGCGGCAACCAGGCGCGTGGCCAGTTCGCGCGGGTTGGTCTTCAGGGGCTTGGCCAGCTGCATGGCGATGTTGCAGGCGACGTCGCCGTGCGAGGGATCACGCGGGCGTTCCAGGACGATGTTCAGCTGTTGTTGAGTGGGAGTGAGGTCGGTGCCGGCGACGATCGGCGCCAGGGCGGCCTGGAACAGGGCAACGATCGCTTGTTTTTGTTGGGCGAGCATAGTGTGGTGTGCGGTGAGTTCGAATGGAGCGGTGGCGCGCGGCCACGGCAATCAAGGTTCATTATACTGGTTTGCTGCAACGCCGAATATGCCCGGCGGCCGGGCTGCAAGCGAGCTTTAAGCGCAGCCAAAGGCTGTGCCGTTACAATGTCGCCTTTCCGTATTGACCCGTCACCATGACCGACAAGCGCCCCACGCTCACCATCAAACCCAAGTCCGGCAGTGCCGCCAAGCCGGCGCCGCGCAAGCCGGCCAATCCCGCGGCCCAGTATGCCAAGCCCGCCGGCAAGCCGGCCGCGCAGGGCACGAAGCCAGGTGCAGGACAGGGCAGGGCGTCCGAGGTCAAGCGTGCCGCGCCGCCGCGTCCGCCGCGCGAACAGCCGCAGGACAGGCTGAAACCCAGCTACGAAGTGAAACAGCAGTTCCAGCCCGACTACGTGCCGGACCTGCCGGCCGATTCGCTGGCGCTGGCCCTGCTGGGCGCGTCGAACGCCATCGCCCAGGTCGGCGCCGGGACCGCGCTGCCGCAGGCCCTGGCGCACGTCTTCACGGTCTTCGCCGTCACGCCCCAGGCGCGCGGCGCGATCCAGGACCTGGCCTACCGCAGCATGCGCCAGATGGGGCGCAGCGAAACCCTGCTCGGCCTGATGACGACCAAGGCGCCGGACGCGCCCCAGCTGTCCGGCCTGCTGTGCTGCGCCCTGGCCCTGCTCGACCCGGCCGAGGGCGAGGCGCCTTATGAAGCCTTTACCGTGGTCGACCAGGCCGTCACGGCCGCCGCCAGCCACCCGGACTTCGCCCACGCCAAGGCGATGGTGAACGCCGTGCTGCGCCGCTTCCTGCGCGAGCGCGAACAATTGGTGAAGCAGGCGCTGGCCGATCCGTTCGCGCAGTGGAACTACCCGCAGTGGTGGATCGACGCCACCCGCGCCGCCTATCCAAAGGAGTGGCAAGCCATCCTCGCGGCCGGCAACACCCATCCGCCGCTGACCCTGCGCGTGAATACGCGCAAGACCTCTGTCGAGGACTATGGCCAGCGGCTGCGGGAAGAGGGAGTGGCTTTCGACCAGGTCGGCCCGCAGGCCCTGCGCCTGAAGCAGGCCGTGAACGTAGCCCAGATTCCCGGCTTCCACGACGGCCTGGTGTCGGTGCAGGATGCCGGCGCCCAGCTGGCCGCGCCGCTGCTCGGCCTGGAGCGCGGCATGCGCGTGCTCGATGCCTGCGCCGCGCCGGGCGGCAAGAGCGGCCACATCCTCGAGCTGGCCGACGTCGAGCTGACCGCGGTCGACGCCGACCCGCAGCGCCTGAAACGCGTGGGCGATAACCTCGGCCGCCTGGGCCTGGAGGCCACGCTGGTGGCGGCCGAAGCGCAGGCCCGGGACTGGTGGGATGGCCGTCAGTACGACCGCATCCTGGCCGACGTGCCGTGCACCGCCTCGGGCATCGTGCGGCGCCACCCGGATATCCGCTGGCTGCGCCGCAAGACCGACACGCGCCAACTTACAACACTTTCCGCGGAGATACTCGACAATCTTTGGCAGATGTTGCGGCCCGATGGTAAATTGCTGTTTGTGACATGTTCGCTCTGGCCCCAGGAATCGGAGGCGCAGGCGGCCGCGTTCGCGGCGCGCCACAACGACGCCACCCGCCTCGATGCGCCAGGCCAGCTGCTTCCCGTGAGTGGCGCCGGGCTCGATCATGACGGTCTGTTCTATGCGCTCTTCCACAAGAAGGGGGCGTAGGAAGCTCCCGCAGTAATGCTCGATAACACGCTCGATTAATTTAGGTTCCGGCCACCTGTGACTTTACGATTTTTCCGCCTCCTCGCCTGCCAGTTGCTGCTGGTCTTCGCGTGCGCAACGGCGCAGGCGGCCGACGGGATCGACATCACGATGGCGAAAATCGAGGCCGGCGACGATGGCTACCGCCTGGCCGCCAACTACTCGTTCGACCTCAGCCGCGAACTCGAGGACGCCCTGCAGCACGGCGTCAAGCTCTACTTCACCACCGAAATCGAACTCGTGCGCCCGCGCTGGTACTGGCGCGACGAGCGCGCCGTGTTCGCCAAGCGCACGGTCAGCATTTCCTACGACGTCCTGCTGCGCCAGTATTACGTGGCGGCGGTGGGCAGCGTCCAGCAAACCTTCCAGACCCTGGACGAGGCGATGTTCCAGATCCGCCGCCCGGGCCGCTGGTCGATCGCCCCCAAGGGCGCCCTGAAGCATGGCGAGACCTATGAAGTCAGCCTGCGCATGTTCATGGACCGCGACTACCTGCAAAAACCCTTGCAGGTGAGCGCCTTTTCGAATGCCGACTGGCGCCTTGCCTCGAACAGGAAGACGTTCAACTACCGTGCGGAGTAAAGGGAGGCAGGCGTGAACCAGGCCCTGCGCTACGCGCTAGTGGTCGGCGGGGCGGTGGTGTCGATCCTGCTGTTCCTGCTCGCCTCGGCCTCCGACAACTCCGGCTTCTTCGACCGCTACTACTCCTGGCTGCTGGGGCTGAACGCCACCATCGCCTTCCTGCTGCTGATCCTGGTGGTGGTGGCCCTCGGCCGCCTGTATTCGCGCTACAAGGCCAAGCGCTTCGGCTCGCGCCTGATGGCGCGCCTGGTGCTGCTGTTCGCCTGCATCGGCATCCTGCCCGGCCTGGTGATCTTCATGGTGTCGGTGCAGTTCGTCTCGCACTCGATCGAATCCTGGTTCGACGTCAAGATCGAGGCGGCGCTGTCCTCGGGCCTGAACCTGGGCCGCGCCGCGCTCGACGAAGCGCAGGCCGACCTGGTGGCCAGCGCCCAGACCGTGTCGGCGACGCTGTCGGGGCAGAGCGACTTCGGCGCCCAGCTGGCGCTGTCGCAGGCGATCCACGGCATCGACGGCATGCAGAGCGCGATGCTGCTCGACGCCGACGGCAAGCTCGTGGCCAGCGCCAGCGAAGACCGGCGCGCCGACCTTACTCCCGACTTGCCGAGCCCGCAGATGCTGCGCCAGGCCGCCATGCCGGGCGGTTACGCGCGGCCCGAGGGCGGCATCGAACTCGACTTCCGCGAGGCCGGCAACGACACCACGAATGCGCTCGACGCCGCCACCGGCCTGCGCCTGCGCGTGGTGCTGGCCGTGCCCGAGCCGCCCGGCATGGCGCCGCGCTACCTGCAGATGATGCAGGCGGTGCCGGTGAACCTGGCCACGAATGCCGAGGTCCTGCGCAGCGCCTTCAGCGAATACCGCCAGCGCTCGGTGGCGCGCGAAGGCCTGCAGCAGATGTACATCCGCACCCTGACCTTGACCCTGCTGCTGGCGATCTTCGGCGCCATCGGCAGCGCGGTGCTGATCGCCGGGAACCTGGCCCAGCCGCTGCTGGTCCTGGCCGAGGGCACGCAGGCGGTGGCCGAAGGCGATCTGTCGCCGCGTCCGATCGTCGAAACCAGCGACGAACTGGGCACGCTGACACAGTCCTTCAATGCCATGACCGGCCAGCTGTTCGAGGCCAGGAGCGCCGTCGAGCGCAACCGCTCGGCCCTGCAAAGCGCCAAGGCCCACCTGGAGTCGGTGCTGGCCAACATGTCGGCCGGCGTGCTGGTGCTCGACGCCGAAGGCACGGTGGTCAATTCCAATGACGCCGCCTGCCGCATCCTGCAGATGGAGCACTGCAACCTGGCCGGCCCGCTGCACAAGATCGGCGGCCTGGAAGTGTTCGCCAACTGCGTGACGCGCGCCTTTTCGGCGCAGAGCGCGCAGTCGGCCGCCGGCGCGCGCCAGCGTACTCACTGGCAGCAGCAGATCGAGATCCCGCGTCCGGGTGAAGACCACGACACCACCCTGCTGGCGCGCGGCTCGCGCCTGCCGGTGGGGGCGGGCAGCGGCTTCATCGTGGTGTTCGACGATATCTCCGACGTGATCTCGGCCCAGCGCTCGGTGGCCTGGGGCGAAGTGGCGCGCCGCCTGGCGCACGAAATCAAGAACCCGCTCACCCCGATCCAGCTGTCGGCCGAGCGCCTGCAGATGAAGCTGGAAGACAAGCTGGAAGCCGGCGACGCCGCCCTGCTGGCGCGCGCCACCTCCACCATCGTGAACCAGGTCGACGCCATGAAGCGCATGGTCGACGACTTCCGCGACTACGCGCGCACGCCGCCGGCGGTGCTCGAGCCGCTCGACTTGAACGGGCTGATCGAGCAGATCCTGAATCTTTACCTGGCCGAGGATGCCTCCGACATCATCCACGCCGCGCTGGCGCCGGACCTGCCGCAGGTGATGGGCGACGCCACCCAGTTGCGCCAGGTGATCCACAACCTGCTGCAGAATGCCCAGGATGCGCTGGTCGACCGCGGACAGAATGCATCCACGGCGGCGCCGGCCCCGCGCATCGACGTCGCCACCGAGATCATCCACTACACCGGCGCCGACGGCACGGCCGGCACCGCGGTGCGCCTGGCGATCATGGACAACGGCCCCGGCTTCGCGCCGAAAATCCTGGCGCGCGCCTTTGAACCGTACGTCACATCGAAGGCGCGCGGCACCGGTCTCGGCCTGCCGATGGTGAAGAAGATCATCGACGAACACGGCGGCCGCATCGATATCCAGAACCGTCCGGACGGAAGTGGCGCGTCGGTATTCATTTTGCTGTTAAAGTTAGCACAAGAGGCGAACTTGGCCGAAGTGTAAATCAGGCATAAAATCACGAACGTTAAAACGGGCGGAGACGGAAGGCAAAGATGGCGAACATACTCGTAGTTGATGATGAAATGGGCATCCGCGAGCTGCTCTCGGAAATTCTGGGAGACGAAGGCCACGCAATCACGCTGGCGGAAAACGCGCAGCAGGCACGCGAAGCGCGCGCGGCCGGCGCACCCGACCTGGTCCTGCTCGATATCTGGATGCCCGATACCGACGGCGTCACCCTGCTCAAGGAGTGGCAGCGCGACGGCCTGCTGACCATGCCGGTCATCATGATGTCGGGCCATGCGACGATCGACACCGCGGTGGAAGCCACCCGCATCGGCGCCCTGAATTTCCTGGAAAAGCCGATTGCACTGCAAAAACTGCTGAAGGCCGTGCAGCAGGGCCTGACCCGCGCCCAGGAAGTGGCGCGCGCGCCGAGCCCGCCGCCGCGCCCGGTGATGCCGCCGCCGGTAGCGGAAGCCATGCCGGTGGCAAGCAGCCCGATGTACGCACCGCCGCCGATGCCGGCGCCGATGAACGGCGCGCGCGTGGGCGTGGTCGGCCACGGCGAAACGCAAGGCTATACGCTGTCGTTCGACTTGCCGCTGCGCGAAGCGCGCGACGCTTTCGAGCGCATGTACTTCGAGCACCACCTGGGGCGCGAAGGCGGCAGCATGACGCGCGTGGCCGAAAAGACCGGCCTCGAGCGCACCCACCTGTACCGCAAGCTCAAGCAACTGGGCGTCGAGCCGGGCAAGCTCGGCAAGCGCGGCGGGTGACGGCTGCCGGCGCCCGCGCCGGCGCTTCGCTTCCCATCCCGACTACCATCGTCACGGGCGCCGGCGCCGGCCGGCGCGAGGCGGCGATTGCCGCCCTGCTCGATCCGGGCGCGGAGGAGGGCGCAACCGCCGTCATCCTCGAAGGCCTGCCCGACGGCACACTCCTGCTGGAACCTTCTCCCACGCTGCTGCTCGCACGCATCGCGCCCGGTTGCCTGTGCTGCGCGGGAAATCTCGTGATGCGTGTTACATTGAACCGTCTCTTGCGCCAGCGGCCGAAACGCCTGTTCATCGGCCTGGCCAGCGGCGAACACCTGGGTCAGTTGCGATCATGGTTAAGTAGCTCACCATACGATCAATTGTTATCACTGACGCCGGACCGGTACACTTGAAATCGGTTCGCGCAGCCCCACCTCTTCACTGAAGTCGAAGCCAGCCGCCCGCCGCCGCGTGGCTGGTCCAACACTCTGACCGAGAGAAGGAGTCATCATGAACATGATCTACAACAGCGAACAGTACAGCGTGGTCGAATTTGGCGTCGATCGCGACCTCGAAGCCCTGCGCTTCGGCGGTTACGAAATCGTCGACAAGGCCGGCCGTCGCGAAGCGTTCATCGGCGGCAAACTGGCACAATCGTTCCGGCGCGACGTCAACAACCTCATCGCCAGCGAACCCACCATGGAAGAAATCGACGATTTCCTCGGTTCCTACGACACCCTGATGAGCCAACCGGTGGTGCTGCATTAAGGCGTATTCAGGCGAGTCCATCCAGCACAACGCGCCGCCCGTGATGGCGGCACACCCAAGGAGCGGCCCGGCACAAGTGCCCGATGCCGCTCCTGCCCGCAAGGCCCCATGGTAAGCTGCCTGCCATGTGCCAACTTCTTGCAATGAACTGCAATGTCCCGACCGACATTGTGTTCTCCTTCACCGGCTTCGCCCACCGCGGCGGCCGCACCGACACCCACCACGATGGCTGGGGCATCGCCTTTTTCGAAGGTTCCGGCGTACGCCATTTCGTCGACCACCAGGCCGCGATCGCTTCGCCGATTGCCGAGCTCATCAAGCGTTACCCGATCAAGTCGACCAACGTCATCGCCCACATCCGCAAGGCGACGCAAGGCCAGGTGGCGCTCGAGAACTGCCATCCCTTTGTGCGCGAACTCTGGGGCCGCTACTGGGTCTTCGCCCACAACGGCGACCTGAAGGAATTCGCACCGGCACTCGATGGCGCCTTCCGCCCGGTGGGTAATACCGACAGCGAACTCGCCTTCTGCTACCTGCTGCAGGAACTGCGGCGCCGCTTCGGCGACAGCCTGCCCGGGCGCGACGCGCTGCATGCGGCCCTGCAGGAACTTGTGCGCGAGATCGCCGCCTACGGCACCTTCAACATGATGCTGTCGGACGGCACGGCCCTGTTCGCGCATTGCTCGACCAAGCTCTGCTACATCGTGCGCCAGTACCCGTTCGCCGCCGCCTGCCTCTCCGACGAAGACCTGTCGGTCGACTTTTCCCAGGTGACGACGCCGAACGACCGGGTCGCCATCATCGTGACGGAGCCGCTGACCAACAACGAAAGCTGGACGCATTTCGAGGCCGGCGAACTCAAGGTGTTCGTCGATGGCGCGCCCCTGGCGCTTTAAGTTTGGCATTACGGCATCTTTTTTTGCCGTATGGCGATGCCAAAAATCCACTAATTGTTGAGAATCGGGTAGAGTGGACGGCTTGAACCTCTCCCGGGAACGCGATGACCGATACCGCCAGCCTCGACCAGGCATCCCAGCCTCTGCAACTACGCAACTTCTACCTGGCGCGCCAGCCGCTGCTCGACCGCAACCAGGCCTTGTTCGGCTATGAACTGCTGTTCCGCAACCGCGCCGATGGCAACGCCGAGATCGATTCCGGCCTGGCCGCCAGCGCCGGCGTGCTGGCCCATGCGGCCCAGCTCGGCCTGCCGCGCGCGGTGGGCGATGCCTGCGCCTTCCTGAACGTCGACACCGAGGTGTTGATGAGCGACATCTTCGCCTTCCTGCCGCGCGAACGTACGGTGCTCGAACTGACGGGTTCGGTGGAAGCGACCGACGCCGTGCTGTGGCGCCTGGCCGAGCTGTCCGGGCATGGCTTCCGCTTCGCCGCCGAGGCCTCCAGCCACGGCAGCCGCCTGGGCCGCCTGCTGCCGCTGCTCGACTTCGTGAAAATCGATTTGCGCGCGACGCCGGTGGTGAGCATGCTGGCCATCGTGCCGCGCCTGCGCGGCACCGGCAAGCGCCTGGTCGCCGAAAAGGTGGAAAGCCAGGCCGAATACCGCACCTGCCTCGATCTCGGATTCGATTACTTCCAGGGCTATTACTTCGCCAAACCGTCGGTGCTGGCCGGGCGCAAGCTGTCGCCGTCGCAAGTGGCGCTGATGGAGCTGATGAACCTAGTGACCTCGGACGCCGACAACATCGAGATCGAGCGCGCCATCAAGCGCGACGTCTCGCTGGCCGTGAACCTGCTGCGCATCGTGAATACGCCGGCGGCCGGCCTGCGCCAGCGCATCGATTCGCTGAGCCAGGCCCTGATCGTGCTAGGCCGGCGCCAGCTGCAGCGCTGGCTGCAGATCATGCTGTATGCCGAGCCGGGCACGCGCGGCCACACGCAAACGCCGCTGCTGATGCTGGCCAGCACCCGCGCGCGCCTGATGGAGCTGCTGGCCCAGCGCCTGCGCCCAGGGCAGCGGCAGGTGGCCGATGTCGCCTTTACGGTCGGCATCATGTCGCTGATGGATGCGCTGTTCTCGGTGCCGATGGCCGACCTGGTCGAGCAGATTCCGGTGAGCGAGGAAGTGGCCGCCGCGCTGGTCAAGCGCAGCGGCTTCTTTGGCGAGCTGCTGCGCCTGGCGGAATCGCTCGAGCGCATGGAAGAGGGCGACGAGATGCTGCCGGTGCTGGGCGAACTGGCCGACAGCGGGGATGAACTCGTCGAACTCGAAATGGCCGCTTTTGAATGGAGCGACAAGGTGGTGCGCTACGCGCTGTAGTGGCTGGTGCAGGGTTTGCGAGCGATACGTTACCGCTGCAGACTGCGGAGACACACGTAACAGCGTGGGCACGGAGTGCCCACCCTAAGGTTGAGGCCGCATCAGAAGCCGCATCAGAAGCTTAAGTACCGATCCACTGCTGGTGCAGGTCCGGATCGGTGCGCATTTCCCACAAACCGAGCACGATGGTGGCCAGCCCGACGATGAGCATGCTGGCGCTCATGGCGCGGTCGGCAATGACGTCGACCAGCCAGGGCGACACCGCCACCCAGGCGCCCACCACGATGTTGACGAGCACGGCCCAGACGTAGGTCTTGTAGAGATCGAAAGCGGCGAGGGCGACGATGATGGCGCCTGCGATGAAGGCGTTCACCGCCGGCGGCGATTCGCTCGGGTAGCCCAGCACCCAGGGCGAGACGAACAGCCAGACGCCCAGCAGCAGGATTGCCTGGTCCTGCCAGCGCCTGGTGGAAAGATGCATTGCCATGATGTTCTCCTTGCGGACCAAGGTCCCAAGAGTTAGGCAATCGTAACGCGAAAAAGTTCGTGCGTGTGTTGAACGCGTGGACGGCGAAGCCGTCCACCCTACGGCCCGACGCTGGCTTTACACCGGCGCCGTTACGACAGGTTCGGCGCCAGGTGGCGTTCGAGTTCCGTCTTGTCCATGCCGCGGCGCCCCGCCATGTCCTCGACCTGGTCGTCGTTGATCTTGCCGACCACGAAATACTTCGATTCCGGGTGCGAGAAATAGAAGCCCGACACCGCCGCGCCCGGATACATGGCATACGACTCGGTCAGCTGCATGCCGATCTCCTCGGCCTGCAGGGTCTCGAACAATTCTTTCTTCACCGTATGCTCGGGGCAGGCCGGGTAGCCCGGCGCCGGGCGGATGCCAACATACTCTTCGGCAATCAGCTCCGCGTTGTCCAGGTCTTCGCCGCTGGCGTAGCCCCAGAGGTCGGTACGCACACGCTCGTGCAGCCATTCGGCAAAGGCTTCGGCCAGGCGGTCGGCCAGGGCCTTGAGCATGATCGACGAGTAATCGTCGTGCGCATCTTCGAAGCGCTGCTCGTGCTTTTCGATGCCCAGGCCCGCGGTCACGGCGAACATGCCGATGTAATCCGCCACGCCGGACTCCTTCGGCGCGATGAAGTCGGCCAGGCACTGGTTCGGGCGCTGCACGCCATCGACGACAGGCTTCACGCCCTGCTGGCGCAAGCCGTGCCAGGTAAAGGCCACCTGCGCACGCGATTCGTCAGTATAGATTTCGATGTCGTCGTCGCGCACGCTGTTGGCCGGCAGCAGGGCGATCGCGCCGTTTGCCGTCAGCCAGCGGCCTTCGATGATTTTCTTCAGCATGGCCTGGCCTTCGGCAAACACCTTGGTCGCCGCTTCGCCCACGACTTCGTCGGTGAGGATGGCAGGGTAGGGGCCGGCCAGGTCCCAGGTCTGGAAGAAGGGACCCCAGTCGATGTAGCGCGCCAAGGTGCCCAGGTCGACGTTCTTGAACAGGCGGCGCCCGATGAACTTCGGCTTGACCGGCGCGAAGTCCAGTTTGGCCTTGTTGGCGCGCGCCTGGGCCAGCGTGACGGTCGGCAGCGCCTTCTTGCTGGCGTGCTGGACGCGGATGCGCTCGTAGTCGGCCTTGATCTCGGCCATGTACTGGGCGCGCGTGTCTTCGGTCAGCAGCGACTGGCCGACCGACACCGAACGCGAGGCATCCGGCACGTAGACCACCGGGCCGTCGTAGTGGGGCGCGATCTTCACGGCGGTGTGGGCGCGGCTGGTGGTGGCGCCGCCGATCAGGAGCGGAATCTGGCGCTCGCGGAACCACGGGTCGCGCTGCATCTCGCGTGCCACGTGGGCCATTTCTTCCAGCGACGGCGTGATCAGGCCGGACAGGCCGACGATGTCGGCGTTCTCTTCCTTGGCTTTGGCCAGGATGTCCGAGCAGGGCACCATCACGCCCATGTTCACGATCTCGAAGTTATTGCACTGCAGGACCACCGAGACGATGTTCTTGCCGATGTCGTGCACGTCGCCTTTTACGGTGGCGATCACGATCTTGCCTTTCGGCTTGGCCACGATGCCGGTGCGTGCTTCCTCGGCGGCTTTTTCTTCCTCGATGAACGGCACCAGGTGGGCCACGGCCTGCTTCATCACGCGCGCCGATTTCACCACCTGCGGCAGGAACATCTTCCCTTGGCCGAAGAGGTCGCCGACGATGTCCATGCCGGCCATCAGCGGGCCTTCGATGACGTTGATCGGGCGGCCGTTTGCAGCGAGCACGGCCTGGCGCGCTTCCTCGGTGTCTTCGACGATCCATTGCGTGATGCCGTGCACCAGCGCGTGCGCCAGGCGCTTTTCCACGGGGGCATTGCGCCACTCCAAGTTCTGCTCCTGCTTGCCGCCACCGGCCTTCAGGGTGCCGGCGAATTCGATCATGCGCTCGGTGGCGTCGTCGCGGCGGTTCAGCACCACGTCTTCCACGCGCTCGCGCAACTCCGCAGGCAAATCGTCGTAGACGCCGACCATGCCGGCATTCACGATGCCCATGGTCATGCCGGCCTGGATCGCGTGGTACAGGAACACGGTGTGGATGGCTTCGCGCGCCGGGTCGTTGCCGCGGAACGAGAACGAGACGTTCGACACGCCGCCCGACACTTTCGCGTGCGGCAGGTGCTCGCGAATCCAGCGCGTGGCGTTGATGAAGTCGTTGGCGTAGTTGTTGTGCTCTTCGATGCCGGTGGCAATGGCGAAGATGTTCGGGTCGAAGATGATGTCTTCCGGCGGGAAGCCGACCTTCTGCGTCAGCACCTCATACGCGCGCTTGCAGATCTCGATCTTGCGCTCGAAGGTATCGGCCTGGCCCATCTCATCGAAAGCCATGACGATCACGGCGGCGCCGTAGCGGCGGCACAAGACGGCCTGGCGCAGGAATTCTTCCTCGCCTTCTTTCATGGAAATCGAGTTGACGATGGCCTTGCCCTGCACGCACTTCAGGCCGGCCTCGATCACGCTCCATTTCGACGAGTCGATCATGATCGGCACGCGCGAGATGTCCGGTTCCGACGCGATCAGGTTCAGGAAGCGCGTCATGGCCGCCTGCGAATCGAGCATCGCCTCGTCCATGTTGATGTCGATGACTTGCGCGCCGTTTTCCACCTGCTGGCGCGCCACCGACAGGGCTTCGTCGAACTGCTCGTTCAGGATCATGCGCGCGAACGCTTTCGAACCGGTGACGTTGGTGCGCTCGCCGACGTTCACGAACAGCGAAGCGTCGTCGACCGTGAACGGCTCCAGGCCCGACAGGCGCATCGCCACCGGCACGTCGGGAATCGCACGCGGCGTGGCGGTCGACAGCAGTTCGCCGATGGCCGCGATGTGTTCCGGCGTGGTGCCGCAGCAGCCGCCGGCGATGTTGACGAAACCGGCATCGGCGAATTCGCGCAGCAGGGCCGAGGTATCGCTAGGGAGTTCGTCGAAGCCGGTGTCGCTCATCGGGTTGGGCAGGCCGGCGTTCGGGTAAATGCAGACAAAGGTGTCGGCGATGCGCGACAACTCTTCGGCATACGGACGCATCAGCGCCGCGCCCAGGGCGCAATTCAGGCCCACCGTCAGCGGCTTGGCGTGGCGCACCGAATTCCAGAAGGCTTCCACGGTCTGGCCCGACAGGATGCGGCCCGAGGCATCGGTGACCGTGCCCGAGATCATGATCGGCTTGCGCGGCGTCTCCGGGTGCTCGTCGAAATACAGGTCGATCGCGAACAGCGCGGCCTTGCAGTTCAGGGTATCGAAGATGGTTTCGACCAGCAGCACGTCGACGCCGCCGTCGACCAGGCCGCGCACCTGCTCGTGGTAGCTCGTGACCAATTGATCGAAGGTGATGTTACGTGCCGCCGGGTCGTTCACGTCCGGCGAGATCGAGGCCGTCTTCGGGGTCGGGCCGAGGGCGCCGGCGACGAAGCGCGGCTTGTCGACACTGCTGTACTTGTCGCAGGCGGCGCGCGCGAGTTTCGCGGCTTCGACGTTCATCTCATAGGCCAGGTGGCCCATGTGGTAGTCGTCCTGGGCTACGCTGGTCGCGCCGAAGGTGTTCGTCTCGATCAGGTCGGCGCCGGCCGCGAGGTAGCGCTCGTGGATTTCCTGGATCACCTGCGGCTGGGTCAGCGTCAGCAATTCATTGTTGCCCTTGACGAAGAGTTCGCGGTTGCCCGCGCCTGCCGGCGCCGCGAAATCGGCAAAGCGGCCGCCTGGTCCGCCGCGGTAGGCGGCTTCGTCGAGCTTGTACTGCTGGATGATGGTGCCCATCGCGCCATCCAGGATCATGATGCGGCGCGACAGGATGTCGCGCAGCTGGGTTTCGATCGGGGAGGGGGCGTGTTTCGGGGCAGTCATGGCGGGCTTTCAATAGACGTGCGCAAGGGCGGCACGGTTCGGGCGGTCTGAAATTATACGTCATCGGCGCCACGGCTTCCCGCAGCCGGGGCTGGCGGGGGCAGATTGTATCGTTATGTGTTTATGCCGACGATTGTTACACGACGTTACAAAACCCGGGCATTTAGCAATTTTGCGGATACATACAGCGACGACAATAAATAAATGCCATAAGGAATGTGGCACGTTTTAAAGAGACGGGATGATTGCATGAACAAAGAGTACGAACCCGATTGGGATCAGTCAGTGGTGCAAAACCATGTTGCAGCACAGAAGCAGCCGGTGGGCGTGAAGCAGATCGTGACGATCCGCCTTGACGTCGACATGCTGGAATGGTTCAAGGCGGCCGGTCCAGGTTACCAGACCCGCATCAATCAAGTTTTGCGCGAGCACATGGATGCGCAGCGCGCTGCGCAAGCAGGCAATTAATTGTCATCGAACGCGCCCGAGGGCGCGTTTTTCATTTGGTGGTAAAGATTTTGGCGGTCGACTCAGCCGCAGCGGTGATCGGTATGGTTGGCGCTAGCGATGGCCGTAGGGTGGGCACTCCGTGCCCACGCGGAAGCCGACACCGTGTTGACGCCGTTAAAACCCGATTGTTTGTGTCGTGCTAACGGCGTCCCGGGCATGCCGCGAACGCGTGAGATGGAATGAATGTGTTGTCGCCGCGCTCATCGGCAAACATGATGCAAGGTTCCGCGTGGGCACGGAGTGCCCACCCTACGTTGGCATCACATCCGCACGATATGCACGATGCACATCAAACGAACATCTGCCCTTCAAGCGAAAAGCTCTTCAGGAACTCCGCCGCCGGCAAACGCTTGCCGCCCGGCTTTTGTAACTCCAACAGACGAAGCGCACCTTCGCCGCAGGCGACCACGATGCCCTCCTGCGCATTCGCCGACAGCACCTTGCCCGCCGGCCCGGAACCTTCGGCCAGCTGCGCGTTCCAGATCTTGACCACCGTCCCATTCACCGTGCCTTGCGCGGCAGGGAAGGGATTGAAGGCCCGCACCTTGCGCCACAGGTCCAGCGCCGGCAGCGCGAAGTCCAGCTTGGCTTCTTCCTTGGCGATCTTGGCCGCATAGGTCACACCCGCTTCCGGCTGCGGCGTCGATGCCAGCTCGCCGCGCTCCATGCGGCGCAGCGCCTCGACGATCATCGTGCCGCCCAGCGCCGCTAGCTTGTCGTGCAAGCTGCCGGTGGTGTCCGCATCCTCGATGGCCACGCGTTCGATCAGCATCATCGGCCCGGTATCGAGGCC
The DNA here is from genome assembly GCF_057801335.1 of Massilia sp. BAP21. NCBI lineage: Bacteria > Pseudomonadati > Pseudomonadota > Betaproteobacteria > Burkholderiales > Oxalobacteraceae > Massilia > Massilia sp. BAP21. The sequence goes on along the minus strand of NZ_CM173596.1, from coordinate 1,045,270 downwards.
TTCTTCCATGCCCATGATGGTCACGCCGGTTTCCAGGTCGCCGCTTTCGATCGCGCGGTGGATCGGCGCGGCGCCGCGCCAGCGCGGCAGCAGGGAACCGTGGATATTGATGCAAGGCGCGATGTCGAGCGTGCTGCGCGGCAGGATCAGGCCATAGGCCGCCACCACCATCACGTCATAATCGAGCGAGCTCAAGCGAGCGTGGGCCTCGGACGCCTCGAGCGCGCGCTGCGGGTCCTTGCTGTCCATGCGCAACGACAGCGGCTGCGCCACGGCGATGCCGTGCTCGAGCGCCACTTGCTTCACGCTTGATGCCTGCAGCTGCATGCCGCGCCCGGCCGGGCGGTCGGGCTGGGTCAGCACCAGGGGAATCTCGAAGCCGGCAGCGATCAATTGACGCAGGGCGACGGCGGCAAACTCCGGCGTGCCGGCGAAAACGACTTTCATGCGCGGCGCCTTAGTGGCGGCGGCCGGCGGCGCGCAGCGAAGCTTCGCGTTCCATGCCGCGCTCTTCCTTCTGCAGCTTGGCCTTGATGCGGTTGCGCTTGAGCGGCGACAGGTATTCCACGAAGACCTTGCCCATCAGGTGATCCATTTCGTGCTGGATGCAGACTGCCAGCAAACCTTCGCATTCCATCTCGAAAAATTCGCCCTTGGCATCCTGGGCGCGCACCTTCACGCGCGCCGGACGCTCGACGCCGTCGTAGATGCCCGGCACCGACAGGCAGCCTTCGTCGTAGACCTGCTTTTCTTCGCTGGCCCAGGTGATTTCCGGGTTGACGAAGACCAGCAGCTGGTCGTGGGTTTCCGAGACGTCGATCACGACCACGCGCTCGTGCACATCGATCTGGGTCGCGGCCAGGCCGACACCCGGCGCGTCGTACATGGTTTCGGCCATGTCGGCCACCAGCGTGGCAAGACGCTCGCCGAATTCGCTCACCGGCTGGGCAATCTTATGCAGGCGTGGGTCGGGATAGCGCAGGATAGTCAGGAGGGCCATAGGAGGGTAAGGGGTAACAGTTGAATAAGGATTAAGGGATGCGGGCGGCAAAGCACGGCGCACCGGCAAAAAATAAGCGGCGCACGGGCAGGAATGCAACACGGTCCCCCGGAAGCACGCCGGCACGGCACGCGGTTTATCTTGCTAGTTCAAGGATTTATGGGCAGAATTTGATTCAGTTCGGCAACTCTCCGCGATCCGCCTGGCGGTCGGGGAGGGGGCAGCCGTGTTGTCTCTTGCGCCGCGGCTGTCCGGGTTGACGGGCGCAGCCAGTGTCAAATTCCGTCTCAATGCCGCACTTTACGGACGTCTTCAATGAAAAATTTTAGCACAGTCGTGACCCGCGCTGCAGCGGCGGTGCTCGTCGCGTGTGTCGTGGCGGGCCCCGTCCAGGCAGCCGAATGCGCCTTCAAGCCCAATGCCCCCGATCAGCATCGCGTCGTTAAGGGCGATACTCTGTGGGATATTTCCGGGACCTTCCTCGAACACCCCTGGTGCTGGCCCCAGGTCTGGGGCATGAACCGCGACGAGATCCGCAATCCGCACTGGATCTATCCGGGCCAGATCGTCTACTTCGACCGCAAGACCGGGCGCCTGTCGCTGAACAAGCCGGGCGAGGGCGACGGCCGTGGCGAGCCGCCAGTGCTGCGCCTGTCGCCGCAGGTGCGCAGCGCGGGCCTGGAAAGCGACGCGATCCAGTCGATCCCGGCTGGCGTCATCGAGCCTTACCTGACCCAGCCCCTGATCATCGAGAAAGACCAGCTGGCAAGCGCGCCGCGCATTGCGGCGTCGGAAGAAAACCGCGTCTACCTCGGCGCCGGCGACCGCCTGTATGTGCGCGGGCAATTGAACGGCGCCACCAGTTTCCAGGTGTTCCGCCCGGGCGGCCCCTTGCGCGACCCGCAGACCGGCGCCGTGCTGGCGCACGAGGCCACCTACGTCGGCACCGTGTCGCTGGTCAAGGCGGCCACGCCCGGCGTCGACGTGCATACCTTTACGGTATCGAGCTCGGTCAGCGAAATGGGTGTCGGCGACCGCCTGGTGCCGGCGCCGCCGCCGGCCGTGCGCAACTACGTGCCGCATGCGCCGCAGCGTCCGGTCGATGCGCGCGTGATGTCGATTTATTCGGGCGTGACCCACGCCGGACAAAGCCAGGTCGTGACTGTCAATCGTGGTTCGATTGATGGACTCGACGTCGGCGCCGTTTTGCAGCTCTATCATTTCGGGAAGACTGTGCCGGACCCGGAAGGCCGCAAGGGCTTTCTCGGAATCGGCAGGTCGACAATCAAGCTTCCCGATGAGCAGTATGGCAGCCTGTTCATCTTCCGAGTGTTCGGGCGTGTTTCCTACGGCCTGATCATGCAAGTAACGGCGCCAGTGGAAGTCGGCGACGTGGCGAAATCACCGGAGTAAATGCACCGTGCAGGACACGGACCCCATCACCGCCAGCCGCAGCAGCCATCGCAGCGCCGAACGCATTGCGCACCTCTCCGACTGGCTGCGCCTCGAACAGGCGAACGGGGTAGGGGTCCGCGGCGCGCACATCCTGCTGCGCGCCTTCGGTTCGCCACGCGCCATTTTTGCTGCCGGTTATACGGCGCTGGCTGCGCATGTATCGGCGTCCGCCGCACGCGCCTTGTGCGAACCGCCATCCGCCGCATTCATGGAATTGCGCGATGCCACGCTGGCCTGGCTCGACCATCCCGCGCATGCGCTCGTCACCCTGGGCGAACCGGACTACCCGGACGGACTCGCCCACATTCCCGACCCGCCCTTGCTCCTTTATATTAGAGGGCGCCGCGAATTGCTGGCGCGGCCGGCGCTGGCGATTGTCGGCGCCCGCAATGCCACGAGCCAGGGCAAGGCCAACGCCGCCAGTTTCGCAGCGAGCCTGTCGCGCGCGGGCGTCTGCATCGTGTCGGGGCTGGCGCTGGGCATCGACGGCGCCGCGCACGAAGGCGCGCTGCAAGGCAGCGGATCGACGATCGCCGTGGTCGGCACCGGCGCCGATTTGTCCTATCCCACGCGCCATCGCGCATTGGCGGAGCGCATTGCGCGCGACGGCTGCATGGTCAGCGAATTCGCACTCGGCACGCCACCCAATCCGGGTAACTTCCCAAGACGCAACCGCATCATCAGCGGGCTGTCGGCCGGCGTGCTCGTGGTCGAAGCGGCGGAACAATCCGGCTCCCTGATCACGGCGCGCGTGGCAGGCGAACAGGGGCGCGAGGTGTTTGCCTTGCCCGGGTCGATCCACGCGCCGCTGGCCAAGGGTTGCCACAAGCTGATACGCGAAGGGGCGCGCCTGGTGGACTCGGCGAACGACATTCTCGAATCCTTGCGGATCTCGCCACTGGCGCCCGATCTGGCCGCTCCCATGCCGACCGAGACAAGCTGTCTCGGTCTGCTCGGCCACCTCGGCCACGGGCCGGTCGACATCGACACGCTGCTGCTGCGTTCGGGCAGCACGGTCGGCGCCCTCAGCCTGGAATTGCTGGCGCTGGAAATGGCCGGTTTGCTCGAGCGCCTGCCGGGCGGAAAGGTGCAACGCGTGGTGGCGTGAATGCGTTCTTGAATATGCGCATTGGATGTCCGACAGGAACGCAAACTCGACAATTGGTCAGACAGCTATACGAACCGATAAGGCCGAAAAACGACGAATTTCGCGCACGCGATGCCTGCGCGCGCGGCAAGCTTGTGCCCTTGCGAGCTTAGCTGCTACAGTAGCGTCACTATGTTCGACATCCTGGTCTACCTCTACGAGACGTACTATCGTCCCGAAGCCTGCCCCGAGCCGGCTGCACTGGCACGCAAACTCTCCGCCGTCGGCTTCGACGACTTCGAGATCTGCGAGGCCATCGATTGGCTCACGGGTCTTAACGAAATGGCGGCCGAGGAATTGGCCGACGTGGTTGCCTCCACCGGCACCCGCTACTACGTGGACGAGGAATACCTCGAACTCGGCAGCGAAGCGATCGGCTTCATCCAGTTCCTCGAAAGCGCCCGTCTCATCAGCCCGGTGCAGCGCGAAATCATCATCGAGCGCGCGCTCGCGGTCGACGAATCGCCGGTCACGCTGAGCAAGCTGAAGATCATCGTCCTGATGCTGATGTGGAGCCAGGGCAAGGAGCCCGACGCATTGATGTTCGACGACTGGTTCGGCTCCGACGACGAACAGGCGCCGCGCCTGCTCCACTGAACCGATACACCCCGTCTCGCTACCGCATCCTGAACGGCCTGCTTTCCAGCAGGCCGTTTTCTTTGGTGCTTACAAGACGTTCAGGGTCACGTCGATGTTGCCGCGGGTGGCGTTCGAGTAAGGGCAGACGACGTGGGCCTTTTCCACCAGCGCTTGCACTGCCTCGCGTGGCAGGCCGGGAACCGAGATATCGAGTGTCACTTCGATGCCGAAACCGGTCGGGATCGGACCGATGCCGACATGGCCCTGGACCGTGGTGTCGCCCGGGAGCGCCAGCTTGTCTTTGGCGGCGACAAACTTCATCGCGCCCATGAAACAGGCCGCATAGCCCGCGGCGAACAATTGCTCCGGATTGGTGCCGGCGCCACCGGCACCGCCGAGTTCGCGCGGAGTGGCCAGGGCGATGTCGAGCTGCTGGTCGGACGAGACGGCGCGGCCATCGCGGCCTCCGGTGGCGGTGGCACTGGCACGGTAAAGGACTTTTTCGACGGACATGTTTTTCTCCAAAGCGTGGTAGACAAGATGCAGCGGCGGACCACGTAACCGTATCGCTGTCGATTAAATCGTGCGCTATATAATTAGCCGCGCGCTTGCTGCCGCACCCTGGCTGTCGCTTTGGGTGCAGGGCAGGGTGTTATTCCATATGTTCGGACAAGCTCGCGCGCAATTGTTCGAGATCGCGCCGGATGGCCTGCAACTGTTCTGGCTGGCAACCCGTGGCGCAGAACACATTCTCCGGCACGGACTTCGCCTCCTTGCGCAGCGCCCGGCCTTCCGCCGTGAGACGCACCAGCACTTGCCGTTCGTCTTCGACGCCGCGTTCGCGGCTCACCAGCCCGGCAGCCTGCAGCCGCTTGAGCAGGGGCGTAAGCGTGGCCGAATCGAGGAACAGGCGCTCGCCCAGTTCCGACACCGTGAGGCCATCGCCTTCCCACAGCACCAGCATGACCAGGTATTGCGGATAGGTCAGGCCAAGTTCGGCCAGGTGCTTGCGGTAGACCTTGTTCATTGCCAGGTTGGCCGAGTACAGGGCGAAGCACAGCTGGTTGTCGAGCCGGAGGAAAGCGTCCCTGGCGGTGGCGTTCTTGTTCGTCATGTGTGCAATATACATCGCACAAAATTAGATAGCAAGCGATTTAATTGTGGGGCCGAGAAAAGGGCGGCATGGCCGCCCATGGCCGAGGCGCTTATTTTCCCTTGTCCTTGCCCTTACTGTAGTCCGACGACGGCTGGTTCGGCTGGCCGCCGCTCTGCGATCCGCTCACGCCGGTCTGCTTCGAGGCCGCCGGTCCGCCGGCCGACTCCTGCGAGCCGGCGCGCTGGTCCTGCTCGAGCCCGCCATAGCCGGACTGCTGCGACATGCCCAGCCGTTCTTCCTCGGCGCGCGCTTGCATGCGCTGGCCTTTCTGGCGTGCGCTCCAGCCGCCGCCCTGCGACGCCACACCGCGCCCGCGATCGGGGTCGCCGCCCACGGTCTGTTGCTGGGCGCCGAGCGAGCCCGATTGCGAATTGCCGGCCGTACCCTGCTCCGAGTTCGGCGTCCACGACTGCGAGTTCGGCGCCGACGCGGCAACCGCACCCGGCGCCTTGCCCTGCTGGCTGCCTTCTGCCACCGGCACCATTTTTTCGCGCGAGACGCTGCGCCCGTGTTCGTTCACCATGCCTTTGTGTTTGTGGCTCATGGTCATTTCCTCCCATCAAAACGGCGGCTGGTTGATCCGCCAACAGGGCGATCATGCGCGCACGGTCGCGCCGCTTCTATCGGAATGGTGTCCGATCCCATGTAGGAAAGCGCCCACTTTCATTCGTGCACCGAGCCCGGCCAGGCCTTTGCCGGTACGCCCGGTTTCGGCGCGGCATCTGCTTGCGCTGCACAACAGAGGTGCAGAGTCCACTTGCGAACTGCGCGATAACGCGCTTATCATTGGCCGCTTATTCCAGACTGTTACCATCAAGACACTAGGTTCCGCTTTCGAGCATGTATGATGCGCAGGCCCGACCTCTAATATAAGTACGACGAGAAACCCTATGACCAAAACCCTCATCATCGCCGAGAAGCCCTCCGTCGCGAATGACATCGCCAAGACGCTGGGCGGCTTCACCAAGCACGATGAGTATTTCGAAAACGACGAATACGTCCTGTCGTCGGCTGTCGGCCATCTGCTGGAAATCGCGGTGCCGGAAGAATACGATGTCAAGCGCGGCAAATGGAGCTTCACCCACCTGCCGATGATTCCACCGCACTTCGCGCTGAATCCGATCGCGAAAACCGAGTCGCGCCTGAAAGTGCTGAACAAGCTGATCAAGCGCAAGGACGTCACCACCCTCATCAACGCATGTGACGCCGGGCGCGAAGGGGAACTGATCTTCCGCCTGATCGCGCAGCATGCGAAAGCCAAGCAGCCGGTCAAGCGCCTGTGGCTGCAGTCGATGACGCCGACCGCGATCCGCGAAGGCTTCAAGCAATTACGCAGCGACCAGGAAATGCTGCCGCTGGCCGACGCCGCGCGCTGCCGCTCGGAAGCCGACTGGCTGATCGGCATCAACGGCACCCGCGCCATGACCGCCTTCAACTCGAAGGAGGGCGGGTTCTACCTGACGACCGTGGGCCGCGTGCAGACGCCGACCCTGTCGATCGTGGTCGAGCGCGAAGAAAAGATCAAGAAGTTCGTCCCGCGCGATTACTGGGAGGTGCGCGCCGAGTTCGTGTGCGCCGCCGGCATCTACGAAGGGCGCTGGCTCGACCAGAAATTCAAGAAGGACGAGAACGATCCGGAAAAGCGTGCCGAACGTTTGTGGAGCAAGGCCGCCGCCGACTCCATCGCCGCCGCCTGCCGCGGCAAGCAGGGCACGGTCACCGAAGAGTCGAAGCCGACCACCTCGATGGCGCCGGCCCTGTTCGACCTGACCAGCCTGCAGCGCGAGGCCAACGGCCGCTTCGGCTTCTCGGCCAAGAACACCCTGGGCCTGGCCCAGGCGCTGTACGAGAAGCACAAGGTGCTGACCTACCCGCGTACCGATTCGCGCCACCTGCCGGAAGACTATGTTGGCACCGTGAAGTCGACCATGGAGTCGCTGGCGGAAAACAACAATTACCACCAGTTCGCCAAGCAGATCAGCAAGAACGGCTGGGTCAAGCCGAACAAGCGTATTTTTGATAACACCAAGATCTCGGACCACTTCGCCATCATCCCGACCGGCGTGGCGCCGAAGAATTTGTCCGAGCCGGAACAGAAGCTGTACGACCTGGTCACGCGCCGCTTCATGGCCGTGTTCTTCCCGCCGGCCGAGTTCCTGGTCACGACCCGCTTCACCGAAGTGTCGGGCCACCAGTTCAAGACCGAAGGCAAGGTCATGACCAATCCTGGCTGGCTGGCCATCTACGGCAAGGACACGACCGGCGACGACAAGGACGGCGCCACCCTGGTGCCTGTGGCCAAGGGCGAGAAGGTACTCACCGAAAAAGTCACGGCAAATGGTCTGGTCACGAAACCGCCTGCGCGCTATTCGGAAGCGACCCTGCTGTCGGCCATGGAAGGCGCCGGCAAGCTGGTCGACTCGGACGAGCTGCGCGACGCCATGGCCGGCAAGGGCCTCGGCACGCCGGCGACGCGCGCCGCCATCATCGAGGGCCTGCTGACCGAGAAATACCTGATCCGCGAAGGGCGCGAGCTGATCCCGACGGCGAAGGCATCGCAGCTGATGACCCTGCTGCGCGGCCTGGGCGTGAACGAACTCACGGCCCCGGAACTGACCGGCGAATGGGAATACAAGCTGTCGCAAATGGAGAAGGGCAAGATCTCGCGTGAAGAATTCATGCGCGAAATCGCGCAAATGACGCAGATCATCGTCAAGCGCGCCAAGGAATACGACAACGACACGATTCCCGGCGAATACGCGACGCTGCAGACGCCGTGCCCGAACTGCGCCGGCGTGGTCAAGGAAAACTACCGCCGCTTCGCCTGCACCAAGTGCGACTTCTCGATGAGCAAGACGCCGGGCAGCCGCCAGTTCGAGATCAACGAGGTCGAGGAACTGCTGGCCAACCGCACCATCGGTCCGCTGCAGGGCTTCCGCTCGAAGATGGGCCGTCCGTTCGCGGCGATCCTGCGCATCGTGCGCGACGAGGACATCAACAACTTCAAGCTGGAATTCGACTTCGGCCAGGACGCGGCCGAAGGCGAAGAAGGCGAGGGCGTCGACTTCACCGGCCAGACTCCGCTCGGACCTTGCCCGAAGTGCGCCGGCGGCGTGTACGAGATGGGCCTGGCCTATGTGTGCGAACACCAGGTCGCCAAGCCGAAGACCTGCGACTTCCGCAGCGGCCGCATCATCCTGCAGCAGGAAATCCTGCCCGAGCAGATGGCCAAGCTGCTGAACGACGGCAAGACCGATTTGCTGCCGGGCTTCGTATCGCAGCGCACGCGCCGTCCGTTCAAGGCTTACCTGACCCGCGGCAAGGACGGCAAGATCAGCTTCGAGTTCGAGGAGCGCAAGGCCAAGCCGGCGGCCAAGGGCAAGGCGGCGAACGATGCTGCCTCGGAGGTGGATGGCGCGGCGGTCGAGACCAAGGTGACGAAGAAGCCGGCGGCCAAGGCGGCGGCGAAAACCGTCGCGGCGAAAAAGCCGGCGGCCAAGCGCGCCACCGCGGCAAAGAAGTAATTTCGCGTTGGATCGTTGATATCCGGTGACCCATGCGGTCACTGCTGACATCAACGTACGGTGGGCACTCCGTGCCCACGCGGTTACGTGTCCATCCGGATTCTGCAGCCGGTATGATTCGCTCCGCGGCCTAACTGATGGATGAAACGCTAGCGAGATGCTCTTAGATACGCCGTCGGCATGCATGATTTTCGATGAAGCAAACGGCGTCGATGATCATCGTTCCGCGTGGGCACGGGGTGCCCACCCTACGGTTAGCACGCCGGGTAATCGGCCATATCTACCAATTCGTTTTCTCGAAACGAAAAAAAACCGCGATGGTGACATCGCGGTTTTTTATTATCCAAATAGATCCGGCAGCGCTTATTCCTGCCAATCCTGCAACGCCTTGATCGCCGCTTCGCCATTCCGGATCGCCTTGACGCGGCGCACCACTTCATTGCGCCAGGCTTCGTCGGCATCCTCGTCCGCGCCGTCGACGTCCTTCAACAGCACGCGCAACAGTTCGTTCTTTTCTTCAGCGCTCAGCAGTTGAATTTTTTCGCTAATTTCGGCGACCATGGGCGACATCATAACCTCACTGTAAATAGTGGTTTAAATGATATATCGATAATTATTCGTTGTCGACAGGAACCATATTATCTGTCGGTTTCTTGTCGATGAGTTTATGGTCGGGATCGATGCCGGCACGTCCCGGTTGCGCGTCGACGATAAAGGATAGCACCAGCGTACGCTCGCGCACCAGCCTCCTGTCGCGTACCAGCGGATTGCCGTCGCGGTCGTCCACGCCGAATTCGATGTAGTCGGCCAGCGGCAGCTGCTGTTCGAGCGCGCCGCCGGTGCGCAGCTTGGCCGCGCTGGCGTGCAGGGTCACTTCGTACTTGCCGTCCGGGCGGCGCCGTGCGCTGGCGCTGTCGGCGCGGTTTTCGTACAACACCACCGCCTCGAACAGATCGTGCACCAGGTAGGCCTTGTCGGCCGGCGCCGCCGCACGCAGGTCCGCCACCAGGTCCGCCGCCGTACCTGTACCTGTGCCCGTACCCGCATCCGCGCCATGGCGCGCCAGGAAGGCACGCAGCACCGCATTCACCCTGTCTTCGCCCAGCTGGTCCTGCAGCAGGTAGAGCGCCAGGCCGCCCTTGCGCTGCGCCAGCCAGGACTCGAGGCCGGCCTGCGCCAGCGGCGCCTCGCGCCCGGTGGCGGTGGCGCGGCCCAGCAGGTAGGCTTGCAGGTCCTGGCGCAGGTAGCGCCGCATCGCGGTCGAGCCCAGGCTGCGGCGCAGCGTCATCAGGGCCGTGTATTCGGCCAGGCCATCGGTCAGCAGCGCATTGGGCGACGTCAATTGCTGGCCCCACCACTGGCGTGCCGTGTTGTAGGCGCCCATGTAGAAGGGATAGTCGATCTCGCCGCGCTCGGCGCCGTCGGCGCGTGCGATGAAGGCGCCGTTCTCGGGCAGGGCGATCATGCCGGGAAAGGCGCGCGCCGGGCCGGCGCTGCGCGGCGTTTCCACCAGGCGCAGGTCGTGCAGGCGGTAGGAGCCGAAGGCGCGCGTGCCGTAGTCGAGCGCCGCGCTGGCGCCGCGCACCAGGCGCTCGACGTTCGCTTCCTGGCCGGGCTGGTAGAAGGCGTCGATGGCCACGTCCTGCCAGCGCTCGTGGCGCACCGCATAGCGCGCCGAGGCAATCGCGTAGCGCGCCAGGATGGGCAGTTCGGCGCGGTAGCGGAAGTGGCGGCGCTCGCCGGCGATCCACTCGCGTTCCAGCGCGCCGGGCGCCACCGCGATCTGGTCGACGCTCGTGGTGACCAGCGCCTCGAAGCGGATGCGCTGCCCGCCGGCGGCCTGGGAAGGTTGGGCGCGCGGGCCCAGGCCATGGCGGCGGCGGTCGCGTTCGTCGCTCAGTTCCACCGCTGCCTGGTAGCCGATGCGCGGCAGGTCGTCGTCGGTGAGCCAGCTGCCGTTCGCGGCCACCGGCGTGTCGGTGCCGAAGCCGAGCGGCCCGGCCGGCGCGGCGCTCAGCTGGAACGCGTAGGCCAGGCGCGCGCCCGGCGCCAGCGGCGTGTCCAGGCGGTAGCGGTAGAAGCCGCGCGCGCGGTCGGCGTCGAGCAGGCGCGCCGGCTGCGACAGGCGCGCCGCCAGGTCGGCGCCGGGGCGCTGGTAGACCACCAGTTCCGACAGCGGCGCGGCGCCGGCGTTTTCCAGCTGGTAGCTGCCGCTGACTGCCAGCATCCGCGTGCGCGGGTGCAGGTCGACGCGCAGCGCCACGTCCGCCAGGCGCGGCTGGGCCAGGGCGGCGAAGCGCCGGTAGCGCGTTTCGTATTCGGCGCGGCGCGCGTCCTGGATGTGGGTGGCCTGGTAGTTTCCGGCCACGTCGAGTTCGTACCACAGCAGCGCGCCGCTGGCGCCGAACAGCAGCAGGCCGATGCCGAAGGCGGCCAGCACGCCGCGGCTCAGGTTCTGGCGCGCCAGGCGCAGGCGGCTGCCGAATTCGGCGTTCACGCCGCGCGGCCACAGCACCACGGTCAGCACCAGCAGCAGCAGCGCCAGGCTGCCCCAGTACAGCTCGAGCATGCGCTCGCGCTGCAGGAGGTGGCCGTAGCCGTTCATGCCCGACCAGGACAGCGCCGGGAAGGCGCCGGAGAGCAGCACGTGGTCCAGCCCCATTCCCCCGGTCACCATGCCCGCCACGTGCAGCGCCACCAGCAGCGCGTAGCCGACGTATTTGCGGCTGCACAGCGCCATCACCGTCACCGACAGCACCGCCAGCACCGCCCATTGCGGCAGCAGGATCGAGAAGGTGCGCAGGTACAGGCCGAATTCGAGCGCGAAGTAGCCGCGCAGGACCTGGCACAGCATCGCGGTCAGCATTGCCAGCGCCAGCAGCAGGGCCTGCATGCCGACCAGGGCCAGGGTCTTCGAGAGCGGCGCCAGCCAGCCGGGCAGGGGCAGGGCGTCGAACAGCTGGGCGCTGCGGGCGTCGCGCTCGCGCCAGACCAGCTGCCCCGCATATAGGGTGGTGACGATCAGCAGGAACAGGGCAAAGCCGTCGCGCACCAGCTCCACCATCTGGCCCGTGACCGGATAGGTGCTGGCGCCGTGCAGGGTGCCGATGCCGAAGCTGCCGGCCACCAGCATCGCCAGGCCGGCCAGGGTGATCAGCACGAAGGGCAGGGTGGCGACCGACTGGCGCAGCTGCAGCCAGGTCTGCTTCGCCAGCAGCAACGCCAGGCTGCGCCGCGCGAAGTCGGGCCGCTCGCGCACGGCGGCGGCCTGCGCCGGATTCGATGCAAGGTCGGCGGCGGCGCCAATGCTGTCCGCACGCGGCTCGCTGCGGCGGTTTTCCAGCGGGCCGGTGAGATGCAGGCGCCAGTAGCCGAGCAGCAGCACCGCCAGGCCGAAGCCGCACCAGGCCAGGCGGTTCGCCAGGTACACGCCTTCCAGCAGCACCGGGTGCGCATTGCGTTCGGCGGCGGGCCAGTATTCGGTGAGGGTGACCAGGGCCGTGGTGCCGAAGGGGTCGATCAGGGAGCCGAGCAGCTTGAAGTCGAAGTCGCGCGCCAGCGAGGGCGCCACCGTGTAGCCGACCAGCAGCACGATGCTGGCCACGTACACCGGCAGCATGCGCCTCGTGAGCGCGGCCAGCACGAAGAAGATCGCGCCGAAGATGAAGATGTTCGGCAGCAGCGTGAACAGCCAGGGCAGCAGGTAGGCCGCCAGGCTGGCGCCGCCCAGGCGGTCGGGGTCGATCCCGGGCAGCAGCCGGCCCAGCCAGGCGCCGAGCACGATGCCGCCGAAGACAAAGGCCAGCACCGCCCAGGCCCCGAGGAAGCGCCCGAACACGTAGGCATGCTTGCCGATCGGCGCGCTGAAGAAGAAGGGGTGCATCTCGTGCTCGAAGTCCTGCTGCACCGCGCGCCCCATCACGGCGGCGATCACGACCACGCCGATGCAGCCGAGGAAGGCGGTCGACAGCGCCACCTGGCGCGGCGCGTCGATCAGCACGCGCGCCCCAAAGGCGACCACGGTATCCTTGAAGGCGCCGCCGGCGGCCGCCGTCCACAGCATGGCCAGCGCGACGAAGACGCCGAAGTAGACCCAGGTCGGCAGCTGGCGCAGGCGCTGCCGGAATTCGAAGCGGGCGATCGCGTACAGCGCGGCCATGGTTCAGGTCTTCCCGGCTGCGCCGTCGTAGCGGCCCGCGATGGTGGCGAAGTACACGTCTTCCAGGCTGGCGTGGGCCGGCTCGAAGCCCATGCCCGGATCGCGCGCGTCGTACACGTGGACCAGGGTGCGGCCGGCGCGCAGGCGCGTCGAGATCACCGCATGCTGCTTCTGGAACAGCGGCAGGTCGGCCTTGTCGACGTAGCGCGACCAGATGCAGTCCTCGATGCCTTCGATCAGGCGCAGCGGCTCGCCGCACAGCAGCACGCGGCCCTTGTGGATGATGGCCATGTTCGCGCACAGATCGGCCACGTCGGAGACGATGTGGGTCGAGAGCAGCACGGTCTTGTCGGCGCCGATGTCCGACAGCAGGTTGTGGAAGCGCACCCGCTCCTGCGGGTCGAGGCCGGCGGTGGGCTCGTCGACGATGATCAGCTGCGGGTCGCCGATCAGGGCCTGGGCCACGCCGAAGCGCTGGCGCATGCCGCCCGAGAAGGTGCCCAGCTTCTGGTGGCGCACCTCGAACAGATTGGTTTGCTGGAGCAGGCCGTCGACCACTTCGCGGCGCCGGTGTTTATGGGACAGGCCTTTCAGCTGGGCGAAATGATCGAGCAATTCATAGGCCGTGACCTTCGGGTAGACGCCGAAGTCCTGCGGCAGGTAGCCGAGCATGCGCCGCACTTCGTCCTTTTCGTCGAGCACGTCGATGTCGTCGAGGAAGACCGAACCGGCATCGCACTCCTGCAGCGTGGCCAGGATGCGCATCAGGGTCGACTTGCCGGCGCCGTTCGGCCCCAGCAGGCCGAACATGCCTTGCGGGATGTTCAGCGTGACCTTGTCCAGGGCCACCACGCCATTGGCGTAGGTCTTGGACAGATTGCGGATGCGTAATTCCATGCGGACTCCAGGGGTGGGCTTTTGCGTGACGGACATGGGCATTTCCGCCAAGCCTTCTTGACGCCTGCATTGTAGTCAATAACGGCCGAGTCGGGCGGGCGATGCGACGCACGGCGCACTGGGCGGGCCAGATTGCAAAAACGCGGGACAGGGCGGGTGCGCCGCTGGACCGGGCGGGTGCGTAAGCGGCGCGGCAGGCGCGGCGGCGGCGGGCATATAATGGCGTTTTGCCGCGATAAATGGATGATTATGTTAGCGAACCGTTTTATCAGTCCCCTCGACCAGCTGATCGTCGGCGTCGACAAGGCGCTGCGCGTGGTCGGCGGCGTGGCCTCGTCGTCGCGCCCGAACCCGGCGGCGCATGCCGTCGACTGCGAACTCGACGAGCGCGAGTCGCGCCACAGCGCCGGCCTGATGCGCGTGAACCACGTCGGCGAAGTCTGCGCCCAGGCGCTGTACGACTCGCAGGCGCGCCACGCCATGAGCCTTGATATGCGCAAGCAGTTCGAAGAAGCCGGGCGCGAGGAAGAAGACCACCTGGCCTGGACCGCGCAGCGCCTGTCGGAACTGGGCTCGCAGCCGAGCGTATTGAATCCGCTCTGGTATGCCGGCGCCTATGCGATGGGCACGGTGGCGGCCAAGCTGGGCGACGCCAACAGCCTCGGCTTCGTGGTCGAGACCGAGCGCCAGGTCGAAGCGCATTTGAACAGCCACCTCGACCTGCTGCCTGTGCAGGACGCCAAGTCGCGCGCCATCGTCGAACAGATGCGCGTCGATGAAATCGCCCACGGCGCCGCGGCCCAGGCGCTCGGCGCAGCCGAGATGCCGGTGCCGGTCAAGCTGGCAATGAAGGCGTTTGCGAAGGTGATGACCACCACCGCGTATTACGTGTGATGGACCGCGCCGCCGTTTGCATGTTGGCGCTGACCGTAGGGTGGGCACTCGTGCCCACGCGGTCGTGCCTGTAAATACCTGACAATGTGATCTTGCTAGCGGCGCTGGCTTACCGGACACTGAAACACTTGCATCTGCCGTACCGCGTGGGCACAAGTGCCCACCCTACGGGACTACGCCGTTTCGACGATTTCAAACGAGTGCGTGATCTCGGCCGTCTTGGCCAGCATGATCGACGCCGAGCAGTACTTCTCGTGCGACAGCTTCACCGCGCGCTCCACCGCCGCCGGCTTCAGGTTCTTCCCGCTCACCGTGAAGTGGAAGTTAATCCGGGTGAACACCTTCGGGTCGACCTCGGCGCGTTCGGCCTGCAGCGTCACGTCGCAGCCCAGCACCTCTTCGCGGCTGCGCTTCAGGATCAGCACCACGTCGAAGGCGGTGCAGCCGCCGGTGCCGGCCAGCACCAGTTCCATCGGGCGCGCCGCCGTGTTGTGGCCGCCCGCTTCCGGCGCGCCATCCATCGCGAGCGTATGGCCCGACCCGGTCTCGGCGCGAAAACTCATGCCCGACGGGCCGTTCCAGCTGACTTTGACTTCCATGTGCGTTTCTCCGCTGTTTTGTCTGCCCACATTGTAGAACAGGCCACCGCGGCATGCCGGGGTGGCCTGGTTTTGCAGGAAGAAGCGGCGCTCAGACCGACAGCACGTAACGCTCGCTCTTCATGCGCCAGCTGGCAAAGCCCACCGCCAGCCCCGCCGCGAGCGCCGAGGACAGGAAGGTCATCGCCACCGGCCACACGCCGATGTCGCCGCCCTTGGCCATCTCGCGCAGCAGCGTCTGGTTCGACAGCATCGGCACCATGTACATCCAGTCGGCGGTCTTCAGTTCCATCATCGAGATCACCACGCCCGGCACCAGCGGCACCAGCATCGCGATGCTCAGCAGGCTCTGGGCTTCCTTGAAGGACTTGGCGTTCATCGCCAGCGCGATCTGCAGGCCGGCCGCGAACAGGCACAGCGGAATCGAGGCCACGCACACCAGCGCCAGGTCGGGCCAGGCCAGGGCCCAGGACATGCCGATTTCCTCGAGCGGCATCCAGGACAGGATCGCATGGGCCAGCGCCAGTTCCAGCGTGACGCCGAGGATGGCCAGCACGCCGGCCGTCAGCCACTTGCCGGCCACCAGCTCCCAGGCCCGCGCCGGCTGCGCCATCAGCACTTCCATCGAACGCCGTTCGCGTTCGCCGGCGGTGATGTCGACCGCGGTCGACATCCCGCAGATAAAGGCCGGCAGGAACAGGATGCCGAGGATGCTGCCGATGAAGCCGGCCGAGCGCGAGGCGTTGGTGCCGGTGTCGAAGCGCTGCACCTGGATCGGCGCCAGCGTCGCCGGCGATACGCCGTGCGCCAGCAGGCGCGCGCTGGCCACGTTGGCGCCGTAGGCCTGCAGCACGTCCTCGACCTCGCGCCGTTGCGTGTAGTTTTCGTCGGCCGAGTCGAACCACAGCTCCACGCGCGCCGGACGCATCGCCGTGTAGTTCTCGGTGAACTTGTCGGACAGGCGCAGCACCACCGGATATTTTTTTGAGCGCAGCAGTTCGCCGATGCCTTCTTCGTCGAGCGGGCCGGTGTCGATGATGGTGACGTTGCGCTGCTTGAGCTGGGCTATCAGGGTCGGCGCCTTGGCCACGCCGATCACGGCCACCTCGATGCCGTCGCGCTCGGGCTTGGTGGCGCGGTCGATAGTCTTGTTCAGCAGGAAGCCCAGCATCAGCGGGTACATGAAGGTGAACAGGGCCAGCAGGCCCAAGGTGCGCTTGTCGCGCAGGGTCTCGCGCAACTCCTTGATCAGGACAACCAGGAATTTTGGCTTGGCATTCGTGGGCTTCACATTCGTCGGCTTTGGATTCGTGGGTTTCATGCGGCGATTCCTTCCTCGGTGCCGACCAGGCTGACGAACGCGTCTTCCAGGCTGGCGATGCCGGTACGGCGGCACAGTTCCTGGGGCGAGCCCTGGGCCACGGTATGGCCCTTGGCGATGACGATCACGTCGTCGCACAGGTGGGTCACTTCCTGCATCACGTGGGTGGCCATGATCACGCAGCAGCCATCGGCGCGCAGCGCGGTGAGGGCGTGGCGCAGGGCGCGCGTGGCCATCACGTCCAGGCCGCGGCTCGGTTCGTCGAGCAGCAGGTGGCGCGGGCGGTGCAGCAGGGTGCGGGCGAGGGCCACCTTGATGCGCTGGCCCTGCGAGAAGCCCTTGGCGCGCCGTTCGAGGATGTCGTCCATCCCCAGCAGCTCCGAGACTTCGTCGATGCGTGTGTTCAGCGCGGCGCCGCCCATGCCGTTCAGCTCACCGAAATACGCCAGGTACTCGCGCGTGGACAGGCGCTCGTAGAGCCCGAACTGGTCGGTCAGGAAGCCGATGTTGCGGCGTACCGCGAGCGGGTCCTGTTCCGGGTCGACGCCGTCGATGGAAATGGTGCCGTGGTCGCGCTTCAGGAGGCCGATCAGTGTGCGCAGCAGGGTGGTCTTGCCGGCGCCGTTGGGGCCGAGGAGGGCGGTGATCTGGCCGTCGCGCGCGGAGAAGCTCACGCCGCCGAGGGCCTTGACCTCGCCGAACTGTTTGCGTACGTCTTGTACTTCGATCATGGGGAACTCGATTCAGGGTTGCGGCCCGGCGCTGCCGAGCTGGAAGGTCGGGGCCGGGATCTCGGCCAGGCACTTGGCGTTCAGGTTCTCGGTCGGCTTGTCGAGGAATTCGCGCAGCAGGCGCGGCGCGCAGCCGAGCTGCGAGACACCGTGGCCGGCATTCGCCACCACCAGGTGGCGCGCGTTGCTCATGAACTCGGCGGCGCGTTCGGCGCGGCGTGGCGGCGTGACCGGATCGAGCGCGCCCGACAGCAGCAGGGCCGGCGCGGCGATCTTCGATGGTGCGGCATAGGGCACGGCCGGCACCTTCATGTCCTTGCACAGGCTCGGGATGCGCTCGGCCAGCGGACGCGTAAGCAGGGCGTTGTCTTCCTTGATCAGTTCCGGCGTCATGCGCGGCACGTCCTCGGCGCAGACCACGGCCAGGTGCAGCAGCATGGCGCTGGAGCCGTCGCTGGCAAAGTCCCCGGCGATGTTGTGGCGCGCGATGAAGGGTTCCCAGCGGCCGTTGTAGGCGCTGTGCAGCAGGAAGGGCAGGCGCCGCGCGTCGGCCGGCGAATACAGGATGTTGTGGACGGTGCCGAGGAAGCGCTGGCCGGTCATGGTGAAGGTGACCGGCGCGGCGGTGCGCGGGTCGGCGATCGAGAGCTTGATGCCGGCTTCGGTGCGTTTCACGAGGGCGTCGAATTCGGCGCGCAGGTTCGGGTAGGCGGCCTTGCAGGCGGCATTCGCGGCGCACTGGGCAAACAGTTTGTCGAGCGCGGCGGTGCCGTCGCGCCCGCCCGCCGGGATCACCTGGTCGGGCGCGGCCACGCCGTCGAGCACCAGGGTGCGCACGCTGTCGGGGAAGGCGCGCGCATAGGCCTGGCCGAGGCGGGTGCCGTAGGAACCGCCCCAGACGTTCACCTTGCCGTAGCCGAGCGTCTTGCGTACCTGTTCCAGGTCGCGCGCGGCAGCAGCGGTGGTGTAGGCGCCGAAGGGCGCGCGGCTCTTCGTGATGCAGGCGCGCACCTCGGCTTCGAGCTCGGCGTCGCTCATGGTTTCGTGTTCGGGGCGGCTTTCGCAATCGAGCTTGCCCGACAGGCCGGTGCCGCGCTGGTCGATGAAGACGATGTCGCGCGTGGCGCGCACGCGCTTGAAGGCGGCCGAGAGCAGGGGCAGGACTTCGCTGCCGGCCTGGCCGGGACCGCCGGCAAGCACGAACAGCGGATCGTTGCGCGCGGCCTCGCGGAAGGCCGGCGCCACCGTCACGTGGATCTTGATGCCGGGGCCGCCTGGCTTGGCGTAATCGAGGGGAACCTGGACGGCCAGGCAGCGCAGCGTGTCTTCGGTGCCGGGCAGGTGGCAGTTGCGCGTGGCCGCCTTGGCTGCTGGTGATGCGGGCGGCGCAGCCTGGGCCGCGCCCGACAACAGCAGTGCAGCAAGGGGGAGCAGGATGGATCGAATTTTCACGAAAACTCCTCTAACAATTGATCCATACTAATTTGGCATCGTTTCGCCGGTCAACTCAAAAGTTTCATTAAAGAACACTTTTGAATACATATGTCACGGCCAAGTCTAGTTGTCATAGGGAACATGACTTTGCGCAAGCTCACCAGGCACGAAGCTTGATGGGCGCGGATGCGACAGCGGAACCAGGCCACCTTGACGCTGGCGTGGAAAGCGCGGTATGATCGTCGGCTTTCCATTTGCTCTGGAAAAGACAATAAGGCAGAGTCCGCAGTAACCCTTGCGGAACCACCATTTGAGCAATTTACCTATTTAGGAAGTCAACATGAAAACTTTTTCCGCTAAGGGCCATGAAGTCCAGCGCGACTGGTTCGTGATTGACGCGACGGACTTGGTCCTCGGACGTGTTGCCAGCGAAGTGGCACTCCGACTGCGCGGCAAACACAAACCGGAATTCACTCCGCACGTCGATACCGGTGACTACATCGTCGTCGTCAACGCAGGCAAGCTGCGCGTGACCGGCACCAAGGCCACCGCCAAGACCTACTACCGTCACTCGGGCTACCCGGGCGGTATCTACGAAACCAACTTCCTGAAAATGCAACAGCGCTTCCCGGGCCGTGCCCTGGAAAAGGCTGTCAAAGGCATGCTGCCGAAGGGCCCGCTGGGCTACGCCATGATCAAGAAGCTGAAAGTGTACGCGGAAGGCACCCACCCGCACGCCGCACAGCAACCACAAGCACTGACCCTCTAAGGAACTGACATGATCGGTAACTACAACTACGGCACCGGCCGTCGCAAGAGTGCAGTCGCTCGCGTGTTCATCAAAGCCGGCACCGGCCTGATCGTCGTGAACGGCAAGCCTGCGAACGAATACTTCTCGCGCGAAACCGGCCTGATGGTCATCCGTCAACCGCTGGAACTGACCGGCAACGTCGAGCGTTTCGACATCAAGGTCAACGTCCATGGCGGCGGTGAGTCGGGCCAGGCTGGCGCCGTTCGTCACGGCATCACCCGCGCTCTGATCGACTACGATGCAGGCCTCAAGGGCGACCTGGCACGTGCCGGTTTCGTCACCCGTGACGCCCGTGAAGTCGAGCGTAAGAAAGTCGGCCTGCGTAAAGCACGCCGCGCCAAGCAGTTTTCGAAGCGTTAATCAGTTTAGAAGCGCGCTTTTGCAGCCTTCGGGTTGCGACCTGCTGGACAAGAAAGCCACCTTCGGGTGGCTTTTTTTATTTCTGCTTGCTTTTCAAACGCTACGCACTCCTTTTGTGCACCGCAAAATTTTTACTGTTGGTTTCGGCACGAATGTTCGGCAACGCACGGCCACGTCTGTTTTCGCAAGCTAGGCTGGACGGTGATTAATATTGCAGGAGCACGATTGTGACGACAGGAGTAAAACGGATCAGCCTTGGCATCCAGGGCGGCGGCGCGTTCGGCGCCTTTGGTTGGGGTGTGCTGGACCGCCTGTTGCAGGAAGAGCGGCTGGAGATCGGCGCCATCAGCGGCACCAGTGCCGGCGCCGTGAATGCGGCGGTACTCGCCGATGGCTATGCCCGCGGCGGCGGGCGCGAAGGCGCGCGCGCCGCCCTGCAGCGTTTCTGGCATGGCCTGAGCACGGCCGCCTCGATGGTCAGCCCGGTGCGGCCATCGCCCTTCGATTGGGCCACCGGCAGCGGCACGCTTGCAACCTCGCCGGGCTACCAGCTGATGCAATTGCTGGCCGGCGTGCTGGCGCCGCCGGCCTCGCCGCTGTCGATGAACCCGATGCAGCCGCTGCTGGCCACGCTGATCGATTTCGAGCGCGTGCGCGCCTGCGAAGACATCGCGCTGTTCGTGCCTGCCACGAATATTCGCACCGGCAAGGGCCGCGTCTTTACCCGTGAAGAGCTGGACGCGCGCGCGATTGCCGCCTCCGCCTGCCTGCCCTACGTGTTCGCGCCGGTCGTGATCGACGGCGAAGCCTATTGGGACGGCAGCTTCGTCGGCAATCCTTCGCTCTCGCCCTTGGTGGACAATGGTCCGGCCGACATCGTCATCATCCAGAACAACCCGATCGCGCGCGACGGCTTGCCGATGACCATGAGCGACATCCAGGGCCGCACCAGCGAGATCGCCTTCAACATCGCCTTTGTGCGCGAAGTGGGCGCCATCCGCCACCTGGGCGCCATCGTCGATGCCGAGGAGAGCAATGTTGTGCATGCAGCCGGCGTGCGCCTGCACCTGATCAGCGGCAACGAAGAACTGCAGCAGATGGACTTGTCGAGCAAGTTCAATACCGAGTGGCCCTTCCTGTTGCGCTTGCATGCGCTGGGCGTGGCGACGGCCGGGCGCTGGCTGGAAGAGAACCTTGACTACCTCGGCAAGATGTCGACCATGGACCCGGTGCCGGTGCATGACGCCGAGCGCCTGACCGGCACCGGAGGCTGAGGCGCCGGCCCGGTGCGTGGTTCCGGCGCCGTGTCAGCGGCGCCTGGAGCCGAGCAGGCGCACCAGGGCATAGCCGATCAGGCCGGCTGCCAGCACCTTGCGGTGCGGGTAATACTCCAGGTGGCGCGTGTACCAGCTGCTCGGCAGGGCCTCGTCGGTCCAGGCGCCGTTCACCGAGCCAGTGCCGGGCGTCGGCTGGAACAGATTGTCGACGCCATTGTCCGGCTTGTCGGTCTTTTGCGCGCGGAACATCAGGCCACGCGTTACCATCAACTTGTCCACCAGCGGCGGGCTGATGCGCTGTAGCAGCGACACCGCCGCCCCCTGGCCGCCGACGATGATGTCGCGCCGCGGATGGGTGGCGGCAAACAGCACCGCATCGGCCACGGTTTCCGGCGCATATACCGGCGGCGCCGGGCGCGGCTGCACGCCGATCTTCGAGCGCGCATTCAGGAACAGCGGCGTGTCGATAAAGCTCGGCATGATCATCGTGACCCCAATCGGCATCCGTTCGTGCATCAGCTCCATGCGCAGGGTCTCGGTAAAGCCGGCGATGCCGTGCTTCGAGGCCACGTAGGGCGCGTGCAGGGGCAGGGCGCGCTGGGCGGCAATCGAGGCGACGTTGATGATGGTGCCGGCGCGCTGGCGTCGCATCGGCGTCAATGCCGCCTTCATGCCGTAGATCTGGCCCATCAGGTCCACCTGCACGATGCGTTCGATTTCCTCGATCGTCATGTCTGCCACCGGGGCGTGTTCGTTGACGGCGGCATTGTTGATCCAGGTGTCGATGCGGCCGAAATGCTGCAGCGCGGCGTCGGCCAGCGCAGAAACTTGCTTCCAGTGGGCGACGTCGGTGGGCACCACCAGCGCGCGTCCGCCTGCGCGCTCGATCTGTCCGGCTACCTGTTCCAGCGCGGCGACGTTGCGCGCGGCCAGCACAACCGTGGCGCGTTCGCGGCCAAAGGCGAGGGCGGTAGCGCGGCCGATGCCGCTGGAGGCGCCGGTGATGACAACGACTTGCTCAGCAATAGGTTTCATGTGGCCATTTCCTTTGGTATCAGTCGGGTTGGCCCATCTTTACCGAGTTCGTGTTGCGCTGCAAACGGCATCCAATCGTGCTCGGGCGGGCAAGCGGCCGTTCGGGCGCGGCGATCCGGTGAGGCTGTTAAAATTGCAGCCTCGGCCCGGCTGGGCGCTTATTTTACGAAGGAAAGAACATGATCAAAGTTGGCATCGTTGGCGGAACCGGATACACGGGCGTGGAATTGCTGCGGCTGCTGGCCGCGCATCCCGACGTGGAGCTGACCGCGATCACCTCGCGCAAGGAAGACGGCCTGCCGGTGGCCGACATGTTCCCGTCGCTGCGCGGCCGCGTGAACCTGGCCTTCTCGGCGCCGGACAAGGCCGACCTGACGCAGTGTGACGTGGTTTTCTTCGCCACTCCGCACGGCGTGGCCATGGCGCAGGCCCCGGCCCTGCTGGCCGCCGGCGTGAAGGTCATCGACCTGGCCGCCGACTTCCGCCTGAAGGACCGCGCCGCCTTTGAAAAGTGGTACAAGATCGAGCACACCGCGCCCGAGCTGATCGAGGAAGCCGTATACGGCCTGCCGGAACTGAACCGCGAAGACATCAAGAAGGCGCGCCTGATCGCCAATCCGGGCTGCTACCCGACCACCATGCAGCTCGGCTTCGTGCCCCTGCTCAAGGCCGGCCTGATCGAGGCCGACAGCCTGATCGCCGATGCCAAGTCGGGCGTCTCGGGCGCCGGCCGCAAGGCCGAGATCGGCACGCTGTTCTCGGAAGCCAGCGACAACTTCAAGGCCTACGGCGTGGCCGGCCACCGCCACACGCCGGAAACCTCGGCCCAGCTGCAGCGCTATACCGACCAGAAAGTCGGCCTGATCTTCACCCCGCACCTGGTGCCGATGATCCGCGGCATGCACGCCACCCTGTACGCGCGCCTGACGAAGGACATCGACAACGCCGCGCTGCAGGAATTGTTCGAAACCGAGTACAAGGATTCGGCTTTCGTCGACGTCATGCCGTTCGGCTCGCATCCGGAAACCCGCTCGACCCGCGGCTCGAACATGCTGCGTCTGGCTTTGCACCGTCCGGAAGGCACCAACACCGTCGTGATCCTGGTGGTGCAGGACAACCTGGTGAAGGGCGCCTCGGGCCAGGCCGTGCAGTGCATGAACCTGATGTTCGGCCTGGACGAGACCACCGGCCTGCAGCAGATCGCCCTGTTGCCGTAAGCATCGCTTCACCCCTGTCGGGTGATTCCTACAGGCATTACCCGACAAGAGCTAGATCAAGGTGGTAACTATTGAGGGCGGTAAATTGGCCGATGCACTGGTTGATTTACTCGCCGCAACTTTTACTAACCTACAGGGGGGGCACCATGTTCGGTCGCAACGCGAAAAGCGAAATTGACAGCCTGATCGGCATAGCCGCCCGCATCGAAGGCGACCTCTGTTTCTCCGGCGGCCTGCGCATCGATGGCGAGGTCCATGGCAACGTGCTGGCCAGCGAGGGGCCCGACAGCGTGCTGATCGTGTCGGAACATGCCCGCATCGAAGGCGAGGTGCGCTGCGCCAACATGGTGGTGAACGGTTACATCGCCGGTTCCGTTCATTCCACCGAGCTACTTGAATTGCAGCCGAAAGGCCGCATACATGGGGATGTCCATTACAAGCTGCTCGAAATGCACGGCGGCGCCCTGGTGACCGGCAAGCTCACGCACCAGCCGGCGGGCGAGCCGGTGTTCCATCTGGCAGAAGCGGCGAGGGCCGAAGCATGACCGGCGCGAACCGTCTATAATGGGCATAAATTGAATCCAATCAGGAGTTTATCCCATGACTGCAGTGGCCGAAGTGCAAGACTTTGACACCATCCCGACCCCGATCGTCTTCACCGACAGCGCCGCTGATAAAGTGGCACAACTGATCGAAGAAGAGGGCAACCCAGACCTGAAACTGCGCGTTTTCGTGCAGGGCGGCGGCTGCTCGGGCTTCCAGTACGGCTTTACCTTCGATGAAATCGTCAACGAAGACGACACCACGATGGAAAAGAACGGCGTGCAATTGCTGATCGACTCGATGAGCTACCAGTACCTGGTCGGCGCGGAAATCGACTACAAGGACGACCTCGAAGGCGCCCAGTTCGTCATCAAGAACCCGAACGCCACCAGCACCTGCGGCTGCGGCTCGTCGTTCTCGGCGTAAGTTGGTTTGACAGCCCGGCAGTAAGGGCGTCGTAGCAGATCCGGGCAATGCCCGGATTTGTTTTTTGGAGTGTTGCCTTGGCGTGTCGCCTTGGTGCGCCGCCTTGGCGCATGCGTTCAATTGGTGGGTTCGAGCACCCACCCTACGTTACGCTGGATACAGTGCGCCGAGCACCCGGGGTCCTTTGGCGCCGGTTACCGCTGGCATATTGCTCGGTTGGCGCTCGAGGAAGCGGTAACCCAGCCAGGCAAACGCCAGCGCCTCGACCCGGTTCGGCGCCACGCCGAGTGCCGCTGTCGATTCCACTGCCACCTTTCCGCCCAGTACAGCTGCCAGCGCCCGCAGCAGGGCGCTGTTGTAGGCGCCGCCGCCGCAAACGTATACGGCATCCACTTCCGCGCTTTCTTGCCGGATCGCATCCGCGATCGAGCGCGCCGTCAGTTCGACCAGCGTGGCTTGCACGTCTTCCGGCGCCAGGTCCGCAAATCCGGCCAACCGCGCATCCAGCCACGCCATATGGAACAAATCGCGTCCGGTGCTCTTCGGCGCCGGTTGATGAAGATATGGCTCCGCCAGCAGCACGCTTAGCAGGCCATCATGCACGCGACCGCTTGCGCCCCAGGCCCCGTCGGCGTCGTATTCCTTTCCCTGGTGCCGCGCGATCCAGCCATCCAATAGCACATTTCCGGGCCCGGTATCGAAACCGCCGACCCGTCCATCCGCATGCAGCACGCTGATGTTGCCGATCCCGCCGATATTCACCACCACGCGCGCCGTACCCGATTTCCCGAATGCCGCCGCATGAAACGCCGGCACCAGCGGCGCACCCTGGCCGCCGGCGGCAATGTCGCGGCTGCGAAAGTCGGCGATCACGTCGATGCCGGTCAGTTCGGCCAGCAGGGCAGGGTTGTTGGTCTGGCGCGTAAAACCGAGCTCGGGCCGGTGGCGCACGGTCTGGCCATGCACGGCCACTGCCGCGACCGGACCCGGCGCGGCCGGCGTCAATTGCTGCACGCACTCGGCATAGCAGCGCGCCAGGCCGTTCGCGGCCAGGGCTTCGCGTTCGATCTCGTTGTCGCCGTTCGCCTGCAGCGCCATCAGTTCTGCCCGCAGCGCCGGCGGAAACGGCACGAAAGCCGCCTCCAGCGTATGGATGGTGCCGTTGCGGAAGTCGGCCAGCACGCCGTCGACACCATCCATGCTGGTGCCGGACATCAGACCTATATAAAGAGTGGAAGTCATCATTTGCCCATCATAAACGAAAGCCCCAAGTAAAAACGCCTTCCGTGCAATGCAGGGAAGGCGTTTCGGGGAAGGCGAGACTGGCTTAGCGTGCAGCCATCGCGTTGCCGCCCGGGGTCAGCAGCGAGAAGCGGTGGTTCATCTCGGCGGCGGCCATCTTGAAGCGCGCCATTTCTGCCGAGGTGAGCGGCGCCTGGGTCAGGCCTTTCAGGGTGTTTGGATCGCGCGCGACATTCGCCACGCGGAATTCGTAGTGCAGGTGGGCGCCGGTCGACCAGCCGGTCGAGCCGACGTAGCCGATCACCTGGCCCTGGCTGACCTTGGCGCCCTTGCGCATGCCGGCGCCGATGCGGCTCATGTGGGCATAGGCGGTGCTGTAGTTGTTCCAGTGCTTGAGGACGACCATGTTGCCGTAGCCATTGCCCACACCGGCGAAATCGACGGTGCCGTCGCCGGCGGCGCGGATCGGGGTGCCGGTTGGTGCGGCGTAGTCGATGCCCTTGTGCGCTTTCCACTTGCCGGAGATCGGGTGGATGCGGTTCGAGAAGCCCGAGGACACGCGCGAGAAGGCGATCGGCGACTTGAGGAAGGCTTTTTTCAACGACTTGCCGTCCAGGCTGTAGTAGCCGCCCTGCTTGCTGACCGGGTCTTCGAACCAGACGGCCTGGTAGCTGGTGCCGCGGTTGATGAACTCGCCTGCCAGGATGCGGCCGGTCTTCACCATTTCGCCGTCGAGCCAGAAGGTTTCGTACACGACGTTGAAACGGTCGCCGCGCTTGATGTCGTTGCGGAAGTCGATGTTGGTCGAGAACATCTGGACGATCTCGCTGACGACGGAATCCGGAATCGAGCCGCCGTCGACATTCGCGTCGGTGGCCGAGTAGAGCGACGAGGAATTGATCTGACGCGAACGCATTTCGACGCGGCGCTCGAGCTTGGCAGGCGCCTCGCTGGCAACGAAGCCGTCGCCCTTGCGTGCGATGGTCAGGATCGTGGGAACGTTACCTTTGCCGGGGATGGTGGCGCGCAGCGAGAGGAGCAGGCCGTTTTCGTCGGTCTCGGCTTGCAGGCGCTTGCCGTTTTTCACGGACAGGACGCGGCGGGCGAGTTTGTCGGTGCGGATGAACTTTTGTGCGTCGGCGTCGTCAACGCCCATGCGGCTCAAGGTGGAACCGATCGAGTCGCCGGAACGGACACTTTCCTGGTGGATGAATTGCTGCTCGTCTTCCTGCAGCGCGGCGATCTGGTCGGCCAGGTTCGGCAGGGCCAGGTTCTCGGCAACCGAGGTGACCGGCATGTCTGCCGGGTCGGGAGCGACCGGTGCCACTGCGACTGCGCCGAATGCGCACAGTGCCAGGGCGACCGCGCCGGCGCCGACGATGCGGGTCTTGCGACTCGTGTCGGCCAGGCCGAACCAGCGTTTGCCGGTGATTTTATGTATAGGGTTCATGCAATCAGTTAAAATTTGCCGCTTGAACTTCCGACCATCTTTATTCTTGTTGTTTTGAAAAGTTTTCTGCAGGCAAGATTGATGGGATCGAGCATTATAGCAAAATACGTGCTCCTACAACCGTTTTAGCCAAACTCCTACAAGATTTTTATGACTTCCTCCGCGACTTCAGGTAATAGTAATTTAGCAAGTAATGCCATCCTTCCCTTGTCGGACAAGGTGCAGGAAGCGCTTGCGATCACCAAGCGCGGTGTCGACGAACTGCTGATCGAAAGCGAATTTGCACGAAAGCTGGCCCGCTCCGAGAAAAGCGGCGAACCGCTGCGCATCAAGCTCGGCGCCGACCCGACCGCCCCGGACCTGCACCTCGGCCACACCGTGGTGCTGAACAAGCTGCGCCAGCTGCAAGACCTCGGCCACGAAGTGACCTTCCTGATCGGCGACTTCACTTCGATGATTGGCGACCCGTCGGGCCGCAATGCCACGCGCCCGCCGCTGACCCGCGAGCAGATCGAGGAAAACGCGCAAACCTATTTCCGCCAGGTGGGCCTGATCCTGGACCCGGAACGCACGAAGATGCGTTACAACTCCGAGTGGTGCGACCCGCTGGGCGCGCGCGGCATGATCCAGCTGGCGTCGCGCTACACCGTGGCGCGCATGATGGAACGCGACGACTTCACCAAACGCTACAAGAGTGGGACTCCGATCGCTGTTCATGAGTTCCTCTATCCGTTGATGCAGGGTTACGATTCGGTCGCTTTGAAATCAGACCTTGAGCTAGGTGGAACGGACCAGAAATTTAACCTGCTGGTCGGCCGTGAGTTGCAAAAAGACTACGGCCAGGAGCCGCAGTGCATCCTCACCATGCCGTTGCTCGAAGGCCTGGACGGCGTCGACAAGATGTCCAAGTCCAAAAACAATTACATCGGCATCACCGAGGCGCCCAACATGATGTTCGGCAAGCTGATGAGTATTTCCGACACCATGATGTGGAAATATTTCGAGCTGCTGTCCTTCCGCCCGCTGGACGACATCGCCGCGCTGAAGACGGCCACCGAAGGCGGCGCCAACCCGCGCGACGCAAAAGTGGCCCTGGCCAAGGAAATCGTCACCCGCTTCCATTCGGCCCAGGCGGCCGACGATGCGCTGGCCGACTTCGTGAACCGCTCGAAGGGCGGCATTCCGGACGATGTGCCGGAAGTGGCGGTGGCAGGCGCGCCGCTGGGCGTGGCCCAGCTGCTCAAGGCAGCCGGCCTGTGCGCCTCGACCTCGGAAGCCATGCGCATGATCGACCAGGGCGGCGTGCGCATCGACGGCGCCGTGGTCAGCGACAAGGGCCTGCAAGTCGAGGCCGGCAATTTCGTGATGCAAGTCGGCAAGCGCAAGTTCGCCCGCGTTAACTTCTCCCGGTCCGGCGATCCGGCATGATCGGCCTGCTGCAACGCGTCAGCCACGCCAGCGTCGTGGTTGACGGCGCCACGGTCGGCGCCATCGAGGCCGGCCTGATGGTGCTGGTTTGCGCCGAGAAGGGCGACAGCGAGCGCGAGGCCGACGCCTTGCTGACCAAGCTGCTCGGCTACCGCGTCTTTTCCGACGAAGCCGGCAAGATGAACCGCAGCGTGACGGACATCGGCGGCGCCTTGCTGCTGGTGCCCCAGTTCACGCTGGCGGCCGACACCCGTTCCGGCACCCGTCCCTCGTTCTCGCCGGCCGCCAGTCCTGAAGACGGGCGGCGCCTGTTCGATTATTTCGTGCGCCAGGCATGCACACGGCATGGCAAAGTTGAAACCGGTCAATTTGGCGCGGATATGAAAGTATCGCTGACCAACGATGGACCGGTGACGATCTGGCTGCGTGTTGATCCGGTCGACGTCAAGCGCTGAAACCCGCACCGCCTCATGGCGGTCAATAGAAAGGAGTCCCACTAGGGAGATTGTGATGAAAATCTGGAGTGATTCGTTTACCGAGGGCGGCCTGATTCCGCCGGAATGCGCCTTTGCCGTCATCGACCCGGCCACCCATGTGCGCCTGTCGAGCAACCGCAATCCCCACCTGGCCTGGGACGACGTACCGACCGGCACCCAGTCGCTGGTGCTGCTCTGCCACGACGGCGATGCGCCGACCGACGGTACGAACGTCAACAAGGAAGGCAAGACCGTTCCCGAAGACCTAAAGCGCGCCGATTTTTATCACTGGACCCTGGTCGACATTCCGCCCAGCCTGAAAAAACTGGAAGAAGGGCAGTTCTCCGACATGGTGACCCCGGGCGGCAAATCCGGCCCGAACCTGCCTTTTTTGGTAAAGAACGGCACCGAGCACCAGCTGCGCCAGGGCACCAACGACTACACCGGCTGGTTCGCGGCCGACCCCGACATGGCCGGCGAATACTTCGGCTACGACGGTCCTTGCCCGCCATGGAACGATGAGCGCGTGCATACCTACGTGTTTACGATCTACGCGCTCGACATCGCCCAGCTGCCGCTGGAAGGCACGTTCACCGGCCCGGAAGCACGCCTTGCCATGCGCGGCCACATCCTCGACGAAGCCCAGATCTTCGGCGTGTACTCGCTCAATCCCCAGATCGCACCCACGCTGTCCAGGTAACCCAGGGCCCCGGTCTCCGGGGCTTTTTTTATTTCATGCAAAACGACACCCCCAACGACACGCCCACCCGCATCGTGCTGATCCGTCATGGCGAAACCGCCTGGAACGCCGAACGCCGCCTGCAAGGCCACCTCGATATCGACCTGAACGATGAAGGCCGGCGCCAGGCGCAGGCACTGGCCGGAGCGCTCGCCGAAGAACACTTCGACGTGCTGGTTTCGAGCGACCTGGCGCGCGCCGCCCAGACCGCGAAAGCCCTGGGCGAATCGCGCGACCAGCCGCTGTACATCGACGGCCGCCTGCGCGAGCGCTGCTATGGCGGCTTCGAAGGCCTGCTGTATGCCGAGATCGAGGCACATTTTCCAAAGGAGTTTGCCGCCTGGCAGGCGCGCGACGTGGATGCCGAGTTGCCGCCTGGGCAAAACCGGGGCGAAACCTTTCGCCAGTTCTACGACCGCGTGGTGCCGGCCATCCTTGGCTGGGCCGAAGACAATCCGGGCAAGTCGCTGGCGCTGGTGGCCCACGGCGGCGTGCTCGAATGCGCCTACCGCGCCGCGCTCGGCTTGCCGCTGGAAACCCCGCGCGATTTCAAGGTCTTGAATGCCAGCATCAACCGCTTCGTCGTACGCGACGGCAAGCTGGAGCTGGTGAGCTGGGGCGAGGTGGCGCACCTGCGTCCGGCTGCAATGGATGAGCTCGGCTAACCGGCGCCAGGATCGCTGTAGCCAAAATTTTTCCTGCTGTCTACAACGGATTGTGCCGTTCGCGACAGTTCGCGACAAATTTTGCTGATAATTTGAGCAGGGGTTCGGGTAAAATAGCAGGTTCCCGCAAATTCTTTCCCCGTTCCCGCTGTGCAAATCGGTCCGTATTTACTTCGCAATAATGTCTTTGTCGCACCCATGGCGGGTGTGACCGACCGTCCTTTCCGCCAGCTGTGCAAGCAGCTCGGCGCCGGCTATGCGGTGTCGGAAATGGCGGCATCGAACCCGCGTTTGTGGGCCAGCGAAAAGACCAGCCGCCGTACCGACCACGAAGGCGAGATGGAGCCGAAGGCGGTGCAGATCGCCGGTGCCGATCCGCAAGACCTGGCCGATTGCGCGCGCCACAACGTCGAGCGCGGCGCCCAGATCATCGACATCAACATGGGCTGCCCGGTGAAAAAGGTATGTAACAGCTGGTGCGGTTCGGCCCTGCTGCAGCACGAAGACCTGGTCGAGCGCATTTTGAATGCCGTGGTCGAGGCGGTGGACGTGCCGGTGACGCTGAAGTTCCGCACCGGCTGGGACCGTCAAAACAAGAATGCTTTGCGCATCGCGCGCATGGCCGAGCAGGCCGGCATCCAGATGCTGACCCTGCACGGCCGCACCCGCGCCGACGGCTACAAGGGCGAGGCCGAGTACGACACCATCCGCGCCGTGAAGGCGGCGGTCGGGATTCCGGTGGTGGCGAACGGCGACATCACGACGCCGGAAAAGGCGAAATTTGTGCTGGATTACACGGGAGCGGACGCGGTGATGATCGGCCGCGCCGCCCAGGGCCGGCCCTGGATCTGCCGCGAGATCGACCATTATTTGCGCACCGGCGAACTGTTGCCGGCGCCGCTGGTGGAAGAAGTGCGGCACCTGATGAACGAGCACTTGCCGGCGCATTACGCCTTTTATGGCGAGTACGTCGGCGTCCGTACGGCGCGCAAGCACATCGGCTGGTATGTCGAGGATTTGCCGGGCGGCGAAGAATTCCGCCAGCGCATGAACCGGATGGAATCGACGAGCGAACAGCTGGATGCGGTGGATAAATTCTTCCAATCTCAACTGGCGTTCGGCGAGCGGTTACAATACCGGCCCGCGCAGCCTGACGTTGAGGCCATTGCAGCATAAAAGTAGTCAGACAAGAATAAGAACGATGGGGACGTCGCCGTCATGCGCGGCGAAGCAAACACTAACCAGGATGAAGCAGCAGACATGAGCAAAGAGAGTATCCAGGAAGTTGTCCAGAAGAGCCTCGAGGACTATTTCAATGACCTGGGCGAGCAGAAGCCGACGAATATCTACGACATGATGGTCATGACCGTCGAGAAGCCTATCCTCGAAGTGGTAATGACGCGCGCCGACGGCAACCAGTCGCACGCGGCCCAGATGCTGGGCATTAACCGCAATACCTTGCGCAAGAAACTGCAAGAGCACGGACTGCTCTAAGGCTTGCCGGCACGAGTGGCCGTGCGCGGGCGCGGCCAGTATGGCGTGCCTTGAATCCGCACAGAATTTTCATCAACCGTGGCCACTCCCATGATCAAACAAGCTCTCATTTCCGTCTCCGACAAGACCGGCGTGCTCGATTTTGCGCGCGCCCTGTCTGCGCTCGGCGTCAATATCCTGTCGACCGGCGGCACCGCCAAACTGCTGCAGGACAATGGCGTGCCGGTGACGGAAGTTGCCGACTACACCGGCTTCCCGGAAATGCTCGACGGCCGTGTGAAGACCCTGCACCCGAAGGTCCACGGCGGCATCCTCGCGCGCCGCGATTTCCCCGAGCACGTGTCCAAGCTGGAAGAGCACGGCATTCCGCAGATCGACATGGTCGTGGTCAACCTGTATCCGTTCCAGCAGACCGTGGCCAAGGAACAGTGCTCGCTGGAAGACGCGATCGAGAACATCGACATCGGCGGCCCGACCATGCTGCGTTCGGCGGCCAAGAACCACAAGGACGTGGTCGTGATCGTCGACCCGGCCGACTACGGCGTGGTGCTGGCGGAAATGAAGGGCACGGGCACGACCGCCGGTGCGGTGGGCTACGACACCAAGTTCCGCCTGGCCAAGAAAGTGTTCGCGCACACCGCGCAATACGACGGCGCCATCACCAACTACCTCACCAGCCTGGGCGAGGACAAGCAGCACGCTACCCGTTCGAGCTACCCGCAGACGATCAACATGTCGTTTGAAAAAGTGCAGGACATGCGCTACGGCGAAAACCCGCACCAGGGCGCGGCGTTCTACCGCGACATCACGGCTGTG
The DNA here is from genome assembly GCF_057801335.1 of Massilia sp. BAP21. Taxonomy (NCBI): domain Bacteria; kingdom Pseudomonadati; phylum Pseudomonadota; class Betaproteobacteria; order Burkholderiales; family Oxalobacteraceae; genus Massilia; species Massilia sp. BAP21. The sequence goes on along the minus strand of NZ_CM173596.1, from coordinate 1,012,395 downwards.
GACGGCGCGCTGGCCAATTACCGCCAGCTGCAGGGCAAGGAACTCTCGTACAACAACATCGCCGATGCCGATGCGGCCTGGGAATGCGTGAAGTCGCTCGGCGGCTTCGAGCAACCGGCCGGCTGCGTGATCGTCAAGCACGCCAACCCGTGCGGCGTGGCGATCGGCGTGGATGCGCTGGACGCCTACTCGCGCGCACTGCAGACCGACCCGACCTCGGCCTTCGGCGGCATCATCGCCTTCAATGTGGAAGTCGACGGCCGCGCGGCCGAGGCGCTGGCGAAACTGTTCGTCGAAGTGCTGATCGCACCGTCGTTCACCGCCGAAGCGCGCCAGATCATGGCGGCCAAGCAGAACGTGCGCCTGCTGGAAATCCCGCTGGGCCTGGGCCAGAACGCCTACGACGTGAAACGCGTCGGCGGCGGTTTGCTGGTGCAGTCGCCGGATGCCAAGAACGTGGGCCTGGGCGAACTGCGCGTGGTCACCAAGAAGCAGCCGACCCAGCAGCAACTGCAGGATTTGATGTTCGCCTGGCGCGTGGCCAAGTTCGTCAAGTCGAATGCCATCGTGTTCTGCGGTAACGGCATGACCCTGGGCGTGGGGGCAGGGCAGATGAGCCGCATCGACTCGGCGCGCATCGCCTCGATCAAGGCGCAGAACGCGGGCCTGTCGCTAGCCGGTTCGGCAGTGGCGTCGGATGCCTTCTTCCCGTTCCGTGACGGGCTGGACGTGGTGGTCGACGCGGGCGCGACCTGCGTGATCCACCCGGGCGGCTCGATGCGCGACCAGGAAGTGATCGATGCGGCGGATGAGCGCGGTGTGGTGATGCTGTACACCGGTACCCGTCACTTCCGTCACTGATTTTTCGTAGGGTGGACGGCTGCGCCGTCCACGCGTCCAACACGCACATGCAAATCGATGTGCGAAAATTCAAACGCCGGTTGAACGCGTGGACGGCAAAGCCGTCCACCCTACAACAAACCGCATCTCAACTGTGTTTATACACAGTATTTTTCCCACGAACCTTGCTGGCCGGTATAACATTCGATAATGATTATTCTCGGCATCGACCCTGGCTTGCGCACGACCGGCTTTGGCGTCATTGAAAAGCACGGCAGCAAACTGCGCTACATCGCCTCGGGCACCATCAAGACCGGTCTGGAAGGGGCATTGCCACCGCGCCTGAAGATCATCCTCGATGGCGTGCGCGAGATCGTCGCTACCTACCAGCCGGCCTGCGCGGCCATCGAAAAGGTGTTCGTCAACGTCAATCCGCAGTCGACGCTGCTGCTGGGCCAGGCGCGCGGCGCGGCCATCAGCGCCCTGGTCAGCGCGGACCTCGACGTGGCGGAGTATTCGCCGACCCAGATCAAGCAGGCCGTGGTCGGCACCGGCAAGGCGGCCAAGCCGCAGGTGCAGGACATGGTCTCGCGCCTGCTCACGCTGCCCGGCTTGCCCGGCTCCGACGCCGCCGATGCGCTGGGCGTGGCCATCTGCCACGCCAACACCCACGACACGCTGGCGCTGATCGGCTCGATCGGTCCGCAGCTGAGCGGCCTGCGCATGAAACGCGGCCGCCTTGTTTAACGAATAAAAAGGTCCAACATGATTGGTCGCATCTCCGGAATCCTGCTCGAAAAAGTGCCGCCGCAACTGCTGGTGGATTGCAATGGCGTCGGCTACGAAGTCGATGTGCCGATGAGCACCTACTACAACCTGCCGCACACCGGCGAGCGCGTGGTGCTGTTCACGCACCAGGCGATCCGCGAGGATGCTCACCTGCTGTTCGGCTTCGGCACCGCCAGCGAGCGCGCCCTGTTCCGCCAGTTGATCAAGATCACCGGCGTCGGCGCACGCACCGCGCTGGGCATCCTGTCCGGCATGTCGGTGGCCGACCTGGCCCAGGCCGTGACGCTGCAGGAAGCCGGCCGCCTGGTGAAGATCCCCGGCATCGGCAAGAAGACCGCCGAACGCCTGCTGCTGGAACTGAAGGGCAAGCTGGGCGCCGATATCGGTATCGTCGGCGGCGGCGCGCCGCGCGACGACACGCAAGCCGACGTGATGAACGCCCTGATCGCTTTGGGGTATTCTGACAAGGAAGCGCTGGTCGCCACCAAGAACCTGCCCGAAGGCGCGAGCGTTTCCGACGGCATCAAGTTCGCCCTGAAGGCGTTGTCCAAAGCATAAAGACCAGCAATGAGCATCCAGACCGATAATTTCACCGAGCAGCGGGTCATCGACGCGGCGCCGGCCTCGCCCAACGAGGAGGCGATCGAACGCGCCTTGCGCCCGAAACAGCTCGACGAATACGTCGGCCAGGCCAAGATCCGCGACCAGCTCGAAATCTTCATCTCCGCCGCGCGCAAGCGCCGCGAAGCGCTCGACCACACGCTGCTGTTCGGCCCCCCGGGCCTCGGTAAAACCACGCTCGCCCACATCATCGCGCGCGAGATGGGCGTGAACCTGCGCCAGACTTCCGGCCCGGTGCTGGAGCGCCCGGGCGACCTGGCCGCCATCCTCACCAACCTCGAACCGAACGACGTGCTGTTCATCGACGAGATCCACCGCCTGTCGCCGGTGGTCGAGGAAATCCTGTATCCGGCGCTGGAAGACTACCAGATCGACATCCTGATCGGCGAGGGTCCTGCCGCGCGTTCGGTGAAGCTCGACCTGCAGCCGTTCACGCTGGTCGGCGCCACCACGCGCGCCGGCATGCTGACCAACCCGCTGCGCGACCGCTTCGGCATCGTCGCCCGCCTCGAGTTCTACAACGTCGAGGAATTGACCAAGATCGTCACCCGCAGCGCGCATTTGCTGGAAGCGCCGATCAACGAAGAGGGTGCGCGCGAAGTGGCGATGCGCGCGCGCGGCACGCCGCGTATCGCCAACCGCCTGCTGCGCCGCGTGCGCGACTACGCGGAAGTGAAGGGCAACGGCGAGATCACCAAGGACATCGCCGACCGCGCCCTGAAGATGCTCGACGTCGACTCGGTCGGCTTCGACGTCATGGACCGTAAACTGCTGGAAGCGGTGCTGTTCAAGTTCAGCGGCGGGCCGGTCGGCATCGGCAACCTGGCCGCCGCCATCGGCGAAGCGGCCGACACCATCGAGGACGTGCTTGAACCCTACCTGATCCAGCAGGGTTACCTGCAGCGCACCCCGCGCGGGCGCATCGCCACCCCGGCCGCCTACCAGCACTTCGGCGTGGCCGCGCCGCGCATCAGCCCTACCGGCGACCTCTGGGATAATCTCCAGTGATGCAGATCTGGGTCGACGCCGACGCCTGCCCCGGCGTGATCAAGGACATCCTGTACCGGGTGGCCGAGCGCACGCAGATCCAGGTCACGCTGGTGGCGAACCAGTTGATGCGCGTACCCGGCTCGAAGTTCATCCGTGCGCTGCAGGTGCCGAGCGGGGCGGACGCGGCCGATGCCGAGATCGTCGAACGCCTGGCTGCCGGCGACCTGGTCGTCACCGGCGACATTCCGCTGGCGGCGCAGGTGCTGGAGAAGGGCGGCTTCGCGCTGAACCCGCGCGGCGACTTCTACACGAAAGACACCATCGCCCAGCAACTGACCATGCGCGCCTTCATGGAAGAACTGCGCAGCGGCGGCGTCGACACCGGCGGGCCGGCGGCCTTCGGCCAGGCCGACCGCCAGAGGTTTGCCAACGCCCTCGACCGCCATTTGGCGCGCCAGCGTCCCCGCACCTGACATTTGTCACCTCAAAGTGGTGGCAGCTGCTTCTGTTGCGGCTGCCGCCAACTTTGCATACTGGTCTCACACCAACCCTGGAGAGACCGATGAAACCCACCGCCCTGAAAACCCTGCTGCTGTGCGCCGGCCTGGCCACCAGCTCCTTTGCCCTGGCCGCCGCCACCCTGGTGCAGGACGTGCGCGTCTTCGACGGCAAGGCCGTGCACGAACGCCGTTCCGTGCTGTTCGACGGCGCCACCATCCTCGATGCCGATTTCCGCGGCACGCCGCCGCAGGGGGCGCGCATCGTGAGCGGCGCCGGCCGCACCCTGCTGCCCGGCCTGATCGACGCCCACACCCATACCTTCCGCTGGCAGGAGCTGCCGGTGCTGTTCGGCGTGACGACCCAGGTCGACATGTTCACCGACGTGCGCCTGATGAAACAGGCCAAGCAGGAGATGGCGCAGGGCAGCCGCCACGACCACGCCGATCTGTTCTCGGCCGGCACCCTGGTTACCGCGCCGAACGGCCACGGCACCCAGTTCGGCGTACCCATCCCCACGATTACCGGGCCGGAGCAGGCCCAGGCCTTTGTCGACGCCCGCATCGCCGAGGGTTCGGACTTCATCAAGATCGTGATGGGTGGCGGCTACGGCATGCAGTCGATCAGCCTGGTCACGGCGAAGGCGGTGATCGATGCCGCCCACCTGCGCGGCAAGCTGGCCGTGGTCCACATCGGCAACGAAGAGGATGCGCGCGCGGTGCTGGAAGCCGGCGCCGACGGCCTGGTGCACCTGTTCCCTGCATCCTCGGCCGACGCGGAGGGCCTGGCGCGGCTGGCGCGCAGCAAGGGCGCCTTCGTGATCCCGACCTTCACGGTCCTGGAAAGCATGGCGGGCTGGCGCGGCGACGACCTGCTGGCGAACGCCAGCCTGGCCGGCCTGCTCGACAAGGATGCGCAGGCGCCCCTGAAGGCGCGCTACGGCAACAAGGAACGCGCCGAGATGCTGGCCGCACCAAAGGCCGTCACCGCGGCCCTGGTCAAGGCCGGCGTGCCGGTGCTGGCCGGGACCGATGCCGGCAACCCCGGCACCCAGTACGGTGTGAGCATGCACCGCGAACTGAAGGCGCTGGTGGACGCCGGCCTCACGCCGGCGCAGGCGCTGGCGGCGGCCACCAGCGTGCCGGCCCAGGTGTTCAAGCTGGGCAAGCGCGGGCGCATCGAGCAGGGCTACAAGGCCGATTTGCTGCTGGTCGAGGGTAACCCGGCGGCGGACATCCTGGCCACGCGCCGCATCGTCGAGGTCTGGAAGGATGGCGACAGCGCCAACAGCCTGCGCGACAGCCAGCGCCAGCGCGTGGCCAAGGCGGCGCAGGAGACCCGGCCTGGCGGCGGCGGCAAGGCGCTGGCGTTGCCGCCGGATGGCCGCATTAGCCAGTTCAGCACGCAGCGCCTGGCCAGCCCGATCGGCATGGGCTGGAGCGCGTCGACCGACAGTTTTGCGGGCGGCAAATCGACCGTGACGCTGACCCCGGGCCAGGCGCTGGCCGACGGCCAGGTGCCGCTGGCGATCGATGCGAAAGTGGCGCCGGCCCTGCCCTTTGCCTGGGCCGGGCTGGCCTTCATGCCGGGCACGCAGCCGATGGCGTCCGTCGACTTCAGCACCGTGAAAGCGGTGCGCTTCAAGGTGCGCGGCGACGGCAAGGCTTACCAGATGATCGCCATGTCGCAGGGCGTGCAGATCCCGGGTGCGAAGGCCTTTACGGCAGGCCCCGAATGGACCGAGGTGACGGTGCCGCTGCGCGAGCTGAAAGGCATCGATCCGGCCACCTTGACCATGTTAGGATTCAACGCCGGTCCGCAGCCGGGCGACTATCGCTTCGAGATCGTCGACGTGCGCCTGCTGACCCAATAACGATAAGCGACAACAGCGATGAACACGATCAGGCAGGCAGTGGCGGCGTGGTGGGCAAGGCCATGGATTCCGGCCGAGTATGGCAGGCTGCCTTATCTCTGGCTGCTCAGCCTCGGCTACATGTTCTGGAAATACGCCTACGTGCCGCCGGGCGCGCTGGAGGCGGTGCTGCTGGCCGCCACCATCGTGTTCTTCGTCTGGCTGTATTGCGCCAGCTTCTGGGCGCGCGGCTGGCAGATCGGCGCCTGCATGCTGGGCAGCTGCCTGCTCGGCGCCGCCTGGGTGCACTGGAACGCCGGCGCCGCCACCTTCTTCATCTTCGCCTGCACCATGGCGGCCGGCTTCACGGACCTGCGGCGCGCCATCCTGGCCGCCGGCGCCGTGCTGGCGCTGGCCATGCTGGCCTCGCTGCTGGCCGCCTCGGCACAGATGCGCTTCCTGTTCCTGCTGCCCCTGCTCACCGCCGGCCTGCCGGTGACGATCGGCTCGATCATGGATGCGCGCCTGCGCCGCTCGCGCCAGGAACTGCTGCGCAAGCAGGAAGAAGTCGAGCACATGGCCACCATCGCCGAGCGCGAACGCATCTCGCGCGACCTGCACGACCTGCTCGGCCACTCGCTGTCGCTGATCGCGCTGAAGGCCGAACTGGCCGGCAAGCTGGCCGAGCGCAATCCGGACGCGTGCCGGCGCGAGATCGCCGACATCGAAGCCACCGCGCGCCAGGCGCTGGGCGAAGTGCGCAGCGCCGTCAGCGGCTACCGCGAGAGCGGCCTGGCGCATGCTTTGGCAAGCGCGCGCGCCAGCCTGGCCGCGGCGGACGTCGAACTCGACGAACGGGTCGAACGCGTGACGCTGGCGCCGGCCGCCGAACACGTGCTGGCGCTGGCCCTGCGCGAGGCCATCACCAACGTCGTGCGCCATGCCGGCGCGCGCCGCTGCACGCTGTCGCTGGCGCAGGAAGGGGCGAATGCCGTGCTGCGCGTGATGGACGACGGCGCCCGCCTGCGCAATGTGCACGACCTGCGCGACCTGCGCCAGGGGAATGGCCTGAGCGGCATGCAGGAGCGGGCCGCAGCGATTGGCGGCAAGCTGGCGCTGGCCGTCGCGGCCAGCAGCGGCCTGGCGCTGGAGTTACGCGTGCCGGCCGGAGCGGCCGCATGATCCGCATCCTGATCGCCGAAGACCAGGCCATGGTGCGCGGCGCCCTGGCCGCCTTGCTCGGACTGGAGCCGGACATCGAGGTGGTCGCCACCGCCGCCGACGGCGCCGAGGCGCTGGCCCTGTGCGAGCAGCATGCGCCCGACATCGTGCTGACCGATATCGAGATGCCGCGCATGACCGGGCTGGAACTCGCTGCGCAACTGGCAACGCGCGGTGCAGCCAGCCGCGTGATGATCGTCACCACCTTCGGCCGCAGCGGCTACCTGCGGCGCGCGCTGTCGGCCGGCGTGCGCGGCTTTTTGCTGAAGGACGCGCCGGCCGACGCGCTGGCCGCGGCGATCCGCACCGTGCACGCGGGCGGGCGTGCGATCGCGCCCGAGCTCGCGCTGGAAAGCTGGAGCGGCGCCCAGGACCCGCTCACCGAGCGCGAACGGCAGGTGCTGCGCCTGGCGGGTGAGGGCGCCAGCAGCGCCGACATCGCGCGCCAGATCCACCTGTCCGAGGGCACCGTGCGCAACTACCTGTCGGAGGCGATCAGCAAGCTGGGGGCCGGTAACCGGGTCGAGGCCTACCGCCTGGCGCGCGATGCGGGCTGGCTGTGAATGCGCGGCTGGCCGTAAGGACCTAAACCGTTTCTCCGCGTCGGGCGCAGCCATGCGCCATGCATCCTGCCGAGATGGCATCATTTCCCCTCGATGGCAGGGAGGAGTCGCATGGCGTGGTATGAGCAAAGCTGGCTGGCGGTACAGGAAGAATTCTCGGATCTGGGCGAGGTGGAGGACATCACGCGCATCGTGGTGCGCATGCTGGTGGCGATCGTCCTTGGCGGACTGCTGGGCTACGAACGCGAATCGGCCGGCGCCTCGGCCGGCCTGCGCACCCACATGCTGGTGTCGCTCGGATCGGCCCTGTTCGTGCTGATCCCGCTGCAGGCCGGGATGAAGGTCGAGGACCTGTCGCGCGTGCTGCAGGGCGTCACCGCCGGCATCGGCTTCCTTGGCGCCGGCGCCATCCTCAAGCAGCGCGACAAGAACGACATCCGCGGCCTGACCACTGCCGCCAGCGTGTGGCTGACGGCCGCCGTCGGCATCGCGGCCGGCATGGGGCGCGAAGCCACGGCCGTGCTGAGCGCCTTGTTTGCGCTGGTCATCCTGGCCATCCTGCGCGCACCCAGGCGCAGGCCCGTGCGGGAGCGTCCCCAGCAAAAGTGATAGGTAGCAAGCGGGCGCGGCATGCCCGCAAGTTTGCTAGGATGGTCTGCTCGTGGAACGATGGAGGCTCGCATGCCAGACACCAAACGAGCGGACCCCCGGACCAACACGCGCACGGCGGCCCGGGTCGACGATGCCTTGCGCATCCTGCGCCTTGACGGACCCTATCCGGCGTTTGTCTTCATGCAGCTGGCCGGCGTGCCCAGGCACGTGGCGATGCGGCTGCTGTGTTCGCCCGAACGGCATCGCCAGGCGGACCGGCGGCGGGCGCCGAGATAAGCCGTCGTTACGATCGTTTTCTTACCTCGGTGTCTTCCGGCGACACCACCTGCCCATCCATCGCCCGGGGCGCCATGGCATGCAGGGTCTTTCCTGTCCGCTTGTCCACTAGTTCCGAATGGTATTCGCCGTCCGCGAACAAATGCCGTTCGCCCCACTGGCGCAGTGCCACGACCACCGGGAACAGGGACTTGCCCTGCTCGGTCAATACATATTCCTGGTAGGCGCTGCCCCTTGAGGCGGGCCGGGTTGCCAGGATGCCCGCATCCACCAGCCGGCGCAGCCGGTCGGACAGGATGTTGCGCGCCACCCCAAGGCTGCGCTGGAAGTCGCTGAAGCGGCCTACCCCATCGAAGGCGTCGCGCACGATCAGCAGGCTCCAGCGGTCGCCGACCACGTCTACCGAGCGGGCAACCGGGCAGGGCTGCGCTTCCTTCATTGTGCGGCTGTTCATTTCCATACCAGGCTGAATAAATTGGTTGCATTTTAAAACCAATCTGGCTACGCTCCAACTGGTTGTGTTTTGAAACCACTTTGGAGGCACCATGCAAGCCGAAGAAATCACGTCCACCGCCCGGCAAGCCGCGCCGCCGACGCTGCCGCGCAGCACCGTCCTGCTGTTTGCCTGCGCGAGCGGGATGAGTGTCGCGAATGTGTATTACGCGCAGCCGCTGCTCGATGCCGTGGCCGGGGAGTTCGCCATCCCGCAGGCCGCGGTCGGCGCCGTGGTGACCGCCACCCAGGTCGGCTGCGCCCTGGCCCTGGTGCTGCTCGTGCCCCTTGGCGACTTGCTCGAGCGGCGGCGGCTGATGCTGGTGCAGGCACTGCTGCTGGCGGCGGTCCTGGCTTTAACCGGTCTGGCCTGGTCGCCTGCGGCCTTGCTGCTGTCCATGCTGCTCACCGGGGCGCTCGGCACGGCCATGACCCAGGGCCTGATCGCGTATGCCGCCAGTGCCGCTTCCGGGCATGAACGGGGGAGGGTGGTCGGCGCGGCGCAAGGCGGCGTCTTTCTCGGCCTGCTGCTGGCCCGCGTGCTGGCGGGCGCCATCGGCGATATCGGCGGCTGGCGCGGCGTGTATGTGTGCGCGGCGGCGGCCATGCTGGTGCTGGCCCTGCTGCTAGGCGCGAAGTTGCCGCGTCTTGCGCCGCCGCCACGGCGCATGCCGTATCTGCGCCTGATCGGCTCGACCTTCCTGCTGCTGCGCCAGGACCGCGTGCTCCAGGTGCGCGGCGTGCTGGCGCTGCTGATGTTCGCCGCTTTTAATATCTTCTGGAGCGCGATGGTATTGCCGCTGAGCGCAGCGCCGCATCTGTTGTCGCACACGGCGATCGGCGCCTTCGGCCTGGTGGGTGCGGCCGGTGCGCTGGCCGCCGCCTGCGCCGGGCGCTGGGCCGACCAGGGCTACGGGCAAGCCACCACGTTTGGCGCACTGCTGCTGCTGTTGCTTGCCTGGCTGCCCCTGTCCTGGCTGGACAATTCGCTCTGGGCGCTCTGCATCGGCATCCTGCTGCTCGATCTCGGCGGGCAGGCAATCCATGTGACGAACCAGGGCATGATCTTCCGCTCGCACCCAGACCAGCATAGCCGCATGGTCGCTGCCTACATGCTTTTCTATGCCGTTGGCAGCGGCGCCGGCGCCATAACAACTACCGCCATGTATGCAGCCGCCGGCTGGGCGGGTGTCTGCCTGCTCGGCGCCGGCGTGAGCGCGCTGGCGCTGGCGTTCTGGGCCGCTACCGTGCGGCGGATGACGGGCACGCCGTCCGCCGGGCTACCTAGTGCCCCACGCTCTTCGAAAACAGGTTGATCACCAATACGCCCGCAATGATCAACCCCAATCCGATCAGCGCCGGCAGGTCCAGGCTCTGTTTATAGACGACCCAGCTGACGATCGAAATCAGCACGATGCCGACGCCCGACCAGATGGCATACGCGATCCCGGTCGGCAGCACTTTCAGCGAGAAGGTGAGCAGGTAGAACGAGGCCGCATAGCAGACGATGGTCAGCATGCTCGGCCACAGCCGGGTGAAGTTGTCGGTGGCTTTCAGGGCGGTGGTGCCGATCACCTCGACGACGATGGCGAGGGCGAGGAAGAGGTAGCTTTGGGTCAGGGTCATCGTATTCATTCGCAAAAAGAAAAGCGGCCCGCAGGCCGCTTCGGATGAAAACAATACCAGCTTACTGTTCGCGCTGCCAAACCTGGGAGCGGCCGAACATCGGGGCGCCGATGTAGCCGCGTACTTCCAGCTGCTTGCCGCCTTCGCGCAGCGTGGCCTTGCTCTTGTAGACCTTGCCCTTTTTCGGGTCCAGGATTTCGCCGCCGGTGTATTCGTTGCCGTCCTTTTTCAGGCCAGAGACGATGGTCATGCCGACGATAGGCTGGTTCTTGCGCGAGTCTTCGCAAGCCACGCATTTCGGGTTCTGGTCGACGTTCGGTTCCAGGTACAGCTTTTCGATCTTGCCCTGCAGGGCGCCGTTTTCCTCGGTGATGCGCACCAGGGCTTTCGGCTTGCCGGTTTCGTCGTCGATGGTTTTCCACAGGCCGACCGGCGAAGGGCTTTGTGCCCAGGCGGCGGATGTGCACAGCATGGTGGCCAGCAGGCCGGCTTTGATCAGGGTACGCATGTGGGGTCTCCGTTGTTTTGGTGTCGTTGGCCGCAGTGTAGCAAACTGTGCGCGCGAACTGGCGACAAAAACGTTGCCGGATGTTTCAAGCGGCCGATAACGCAAACGCGCACTTTGAAACACATCAATATACGAGTGCTGCTCGTCCATATGCTGGAAGCTGAAACACACATTGTTGCGTATTCTCAACCCCACATCGAGGACATCCCATGAGCCCGCTCATATTCCTAAGACGGCTGGCCGCTGCAGCCCTGTTCATGCTTGGCGCCGGTGCCGCCTCGGCCGCCATCGTCGTGATCGATTTCGACGAGATCGAGGGCATCTACATCGACTCGTACAGCGAGTCCGGCTACACCATCACCTCGCTCGAAACCGGTGTCGGCGGCGGCCACCTGCATCCCGGCAGCGGCAATTTGTGGCTGCACAGCCAGTACGGGTCCTCGCCCTACCAGATCCGGCGCGACGATGGCCTGAACTTCGACGTGCTCGGCTTCGAGTACCTGGGCGGGACCTCGACCTTCATTGCCGACAACGGGGCGACCTTCGATATCGTGGGCGAGGTGCCGCTGACCTATGTCGAGCTGCCGGCCAGCTTCCAGAACGTGAACTACATCAACTGGTACATGACCACGCCCGACCCGGACGATATCTATGGCGAAGACTGGGCGCGCATCGACAATATCGTGACGCGCGTGCCGCCGGTGCCGGAGCCGGCGCATGCGGGGATGCTGGGGCTGGGTCTGGCGGCCCTGGCCTTCGCGCGACGCGCGCGCCGGACATAGGGTTGAAAAACGCGGGGCGAAAAAAAGCGGTATGGCGCCTTGCGCGCGCCATACCGCCTGGACCCGTGCAGACGCTTACGCTGCCTGCAGCTTGGCCAGCTGTTCGCGCATCTTCTCGACCGTTGCCGAGAAGTTTGCGAGGCGTTCCTTTTCCTGCGCGACGACTGCTGCCGGTGCGCGGGCAACGAAGCTTTCGCTAGCCAGCTTGCCGCTGGCCTTGGCGATCTCGCCTTCCAGGCGCGCGATCTCTTTCGACAGGCGCTCGCGTTCGGCGGCGACGTCGATCTCCACCTTCAGCATCAGCTTGGTGGTGCCGACGATCGACACGGCGGCCGGCGATTCCGGCAGGGCGTCGACGATCTGCACTTCGGCGAGTTTACCGAGCGACCCGATGAAGGGCGCGAAGCCGGCCATGTTGGCACGGTCATCCGCATTGCCCGGTTCGACGATCAGCGGCACGCGCACCGACGGCGACAGCTTCATTTCGCCGCGCAGGTTGCGGGTGGCGTTGGTCAAGTCCTTCAGCTGGGCCATCCAGCCTTCGGCGCCTTCGTCGATCAGCGCTTCGTTGGCGATCGGGTAGGGCTGCAGCATGATCGAATCACCGGTCTTGCCGGCCAGCGGCGCGATTGCCTGCCACAGCGCTTCGGTCACGAACGGGATCACCGGATGCGCCAGGCGCAGGATCACTTCCAGCACGCGCAACAGCGTGTGGCGGGTGGCGCGCTGTTGCGCTTCGGTGCCCTGCTGGACCGTGACCTTGGCCACTTCCAGGTACCAGTCGCAGTACTCGTCCCAGACGAACTTGTAGATGGCGGAGGCGATGTTGTCGAAGCGGTAGTCCTCGAAGCCCTTTGCCACCTCAAGCTCGGCGCGGTTCATCAGCGAGATGATCCACTTGTCGGCCTGCGACAGATCGGCCGGATCGGGCTGGCCGGATGGTCGGACCCCGCAGTCCTTGCCTTCGGTGTTCATCATCACGAAGCGCGTCGCGTTCCACAGCTTGTTGCAGAAGTTGCGGTAGCCTTCGGCGCGGCCGAGGTCGAAGTTGATGTTGCGGCCCAAGGACGCGTAGCTGGCCATGGTGAAGCGCACGGCGTCGGTGCCGAACGACGGAATCCCGGTCGGGAATTCCTTGCGCGTGGCCTTGGCGATTTTCTCGGCGGCGCGCGGGTCCATCAGGCCTTGCGTACGCTTGGCTACCAGCGACTCGACGTCGATGCCGTCGATCAGGTCGATCGGGTCGAGGGTATTGCCCTTCGACTTCGACATCTTCTGGCCCTGCGAATCGCGCACCAGGCCGTGCACGTACACGGTCTCGAACGGCACCTTGCCGGTGAAGTGCGCGGTCATCATGACCATGCGCGCCACCCAGAAGAAGATGATGTCGAAGCCGGTGACCAGGACCGAGGACGGCAGGAACATCTTCATGTCCGGCGTTTCTTCCGGCCAGCCCATGGTCGAGAAGGGCACCAGGGCCGACGAGAACCAGGTGTCGAGCACGTCTTCGTCACGGCGCAGTTCGCCGGTGATGCCTTGCGCGGCGGCCTTGGCTTTCGCTTCTTCCTCGTCGCGCGCGACGATGATGTTCCCGGCTTCGTCGAACCAGGCCGGAATGCGGTGGCCCCACCACAGCTGGCGCGAGATGCACCAGTCCTGGATGTTGCCCAGCCACTGGTTGTAGGTCGTGCTCCAGTTCTCGGGCACGAACTTGATCTCGCCGCTGGCGACCTTTTCCAGTGCCACTTCGGTGATCGACTTGCCCGGATTGAAGGTGCCTTCCGGCGCCGGCTTGGTCATGGCGACGAACCACTGGTCGGTCAGCATCGGCTCGATGACGACGCCGGTACGGTCGCCGCGCGGCACCATCAGCTTGTGCGGCTTGACTTGTTCCAGCAGGCCGAGCGCTTCGAGGTCGGCGACGATCTGCTTGCGCGCCTTGAAGCGGTCCAGGCCCTGGTACTGGGCTGGCGCGTTCTCGTTGATCTTGGCGTCGAGCGTCATGATCGTGATCGGCGCCAGGCCCGCGCGCTGGCCGACGGCGTAGTCGTTGAAGTCGTGCGCCGGGGTGATCTTCACGCAGCCGGTGCCGAATTCCTTGTCGACATAGGAGTCGGCGATGATCGGGATTTCGCGGTCCGTCAGCGGCAATTTCAGCATCTTGCCGTGCAGGTGCAGGTAGCGCTCGTCGGTCGGGTCGACCGCCACGGCGACGTCGCCGAGCATGGTTTCAGGACGGGTGGTGGCCACCGTCAGCGTGCCGGAACCGTCGGCCAGCGGGTACTGGATGTACCACATCGAACCGTCTTCCTCGACCGAATCGACTTCCAGGTCGGAGACGGCGGTGCCCAGCACCGGGTCCCAGTTGACCAGGCGCTTGCCGCGGTAGATCAGGCCCTGTTCGTACAGGCGCACGAAGACTTCGGAGACCACTTTCGAGCGCGTCTCGTCCATGGTGAAGTATTCGCGCTGCCAGTCCGGCGAGGCGCCCAGGCGGCGCATCTGGCCGGTGATGGTGTTGCCCGACTTTTCCTTCCACTCCCAGACCTTCTTGATGAATTCCTCGCGGCCAAGGTCGTGGCGCGAGATCTTCTGGGCGTCGAGCTGGCGCTCGACCACGATCTGGGTGGCGATGCCGGCGTGGTCGGTGCCCGGGACCCAGGCGGTGTTATAGCCGCGCATGCGGTAGTAGCGCGTCAGGCCATCCATCACGGTCTGGTTGAACGCATGGCCCATGTGCAGCGTGCCCGTCACGTTCGGCGGCGGCAGCTGGATGCTGAACGATGGTTTGTCGGCGTCGAGGGTGGCGGCGAAGTACCCGCGCTGTTCCCACTCGGCGCGCCAGTATTGCTCGATGTCGGCGGGCTCGAAAGACTTGGCTAATTCCATGATGTGTGGCGGTGTGTTTGGCGAAAAGGGTCATTATAGAGGAGGAGGGCGGCGGTGCGGTCGCGAGCGGTGGGGATTTTCGAGACCGGAATGCGGCGGTACGTGGCGCTGTTGCGTGTGCCTGTATCGGTTTTCATCATCCGCGTGGGCACCCCGTGCCCACGCGGATTCAACCCACCACGAACGCCCCACGCAACAGCGCCACGAACGCCAGCCTACCAGCCCGGAATACCCGCTCAATATTTCTTTGCCAACACCCAATCCACGGGGCTATAATCCGCCCGCTGCCACAAGGCAGCACCGCTAGGGGTCCTGCGCTCAAACGAGCGTGGGTGAGAAATACCCTCTGAACCTGATCTGGATAATGCCAGCGAAGGGAAGCTTCCGAGATACCGGTCGTGCGCCTGCACGCGCCCATCTTCCGCCTCCTTTGCTGGCTCCTCACGCAAAGGAGCCACATGAACGCCCGCCTGCAATTCGACGCCGCCACCGCCCAGGTAGACAGCGCCGCCATCGCCCCCTTCCCGAATTCCACCAAGGTCTTCATCGAAGGCAGCCGCCCCGATATCCGCGTGCCGATGCGCGCCGTCGCGCAAAGCGACACCCCCGCCAGCTTCGGCGGCGAACCGAATCCGCCGGTGTATGTCTACGATACCTCCGGCCCCTACACCGACCCGGCGGCCCAGATCGACATCCGCCGCGGCCTGCCGGCATTGCGCCGCAGCTGGATCGATGAACGCGCCGACACCGAAGAACTCCCCGGCCCAACGTCAACCTATGGCCAGCAACGCCTTGCCGACAAGGACCTCGACGCCCTGCGCTTCGAGCTGACCCGCAAGCCGCGCCGCGCGAAAGACGGCGCGAACGTCACGCAAATGCATTACGCGCGCCGCGGCATCATTACTCCCGAAATGGAATTCATCGCCCTGCGCGAAAACCTGCGCCGCAAGGAATACATCGCCGCGCTGGAAGACAGTGGCCCGATGGGGGCGCGCACCGCCGAATTGCTGGGCCGCCAGCACCCCGGCCAGTCCTTCGGCGCCGCGATCCCGCATGAGATCACGCCCGAATTCGTGCGCGAGGAAGTCGCACGCGGCCGCGCCATCATCCCCTGCAACATCAACCACCCGGAAAGCGAACCGATGATCATCGGCCGCAACTTCCTGGTGAAGATCAACGCGAACATCGGCAACTCGGCCGTGACCTCGTCGATCGGCGAGGAAGTGGAAAAGATGACCTGGGCGATCCGCTGGGGCGCCGACAACGTGATGGACCTCTCGACCGGCAAGCACATCCACGAGACGCGCGAATGGATCATCCGGAACAGCCCGGTCCCGATTGGCACCGTGCCGCTCTACCAGGCCCTGGAAAAGGTGAACGGCAAGGCCGAGGATCTCACCTGGGAGATCTACCGCGACACCCTGATCGAACAGGCCGAGCAGGGCGTCGACTACTTCACTATCCACGCCGGCGTGCGCCTGGCCTACGTGCCGATGACGGCCAAGCGCCTGACCGGCATCGTTTCGCGCGGCGGCTCGATCATGGCCAAGTGGTGCCTGGCGCATCACCGCGAGTCCTTCCTGTACACCCACTTCGAGGACATCTGCGCCATCATGAAGCAGTACGACGTCGCCTTCAGCCTCGGCGACGGCCTGCGCCCCGGCTCGATCTACGACGCCAACGACGAAGCCCAGCTGGCCGAACTCAAGACCCTCGGCGAACTCACGCAGATCGCCTGGAAGCACGACGTACAGGTGATGATCGAAGGCCCCGGCCATGTACCGCTGCACCTGATCCGCGAGAACATGACCCTGCAACTGGAACAGTGCGACGAGGCGCCGTTCTACACCCTCGGGCCGCTGACCACCGACATCGCGCCCGGCTACGACCACATCACCTCCGGCATCGGCGCCGCCCACATCGGCTGGTACGGTACCGCCATGCTGTGCTACGTCACGCCCAAGGAGCACCTCGGCCTGCCCGACAAGAACGACGTCAAGGACGGAATCATCACCTACAAGATCGCCGCGCACGCCGCCGACCTGGCCAAGGGGCACCCCGGTGCGCAGATCCGCGATAACGCCCTGTCGAAGGCGCGCTTCGAGTTCCGCTGGGAAGACCAGTTCAACCTCGGCCTCGACCCGGATAAAGCGCGCTCCTTCCACGACGAGACCCTGCCCAAGGATTCGGCCAAGGTCGCCCACTTCTGCTCGATGTGCGGCCCGCATTTCTGCTCGATGAAGATCACGCAGGAGGTGCGCGAGTACGCCGCCACCAACGGTGTCAACGAGGACAAGGCGCTGGCCCAGGGCATGCAGGAAAAGGCGATCGAGTTCGTGCGCGGCGGCGCCAAGCTGTACCGCGAGGTCTGAATGGTGGACATCGAACTGAATGGAGAACCGCGCCAGGTGCGGACCGGCGAGTCGCTGGCCGGCCTGGTGCGCCAGCTAGGCATCGGCCAGCAGGCCGTAGCGCTGGCCGTGAACCGGCAAGTGGTGCCGCGCCAGCAGTGGAACGAACGCCTGCTGCAACAGCAGGACCGGGTAGACATCGTGCGCGCCATCGGTGGCGGCTGAAAGGACACACATGAACAATGACTTCCTTACCATTGCAGGCAAGCAGTACCGCTCGCGCCTGCTGGTCGGCAGCGGCAAGTACCGCGACTTGAACGAGACCCGCGAAGCCACGCTGGCTGCCGAGGCCGAGATCGTGACCGTGGCGATCCGCCGCGTGAACATCGGCCAGGACCCGAACGCGCCCAGCCTGCTCGACGTGCTGCCGCCGAAAGACTTCACCATCCTGCCGAATACGGCCGGCTGCTACAACGCGCAGGATGCCGTCTACACGCTGCAAATGGCGCGCGAGCTGCTGGACGGGCACAAGCTGGTGAAACTCGAAGTGCTGGGCGACGAGAAGACCCTGTTTCCGCACATGCCGGAAACCCTGAAGGCGGCGGAGACCCTGGTGCGCGACGGCTTCGACGTCATGGTCTACTGCAGCGACGATCCGATCCAGGCCCGTATCCTGCAGGAGATCGGCTGCGTGGCGGTGATGCCGCTGGCCTCGCTGATCGGCTCCGGCATGGGCATCCTGAACCCCTGGAACCTGTCGCTCATCATCGAAGAGGCAAGCGTCCCCGTGCTGGTCGATGCCGGCGTCGGCACCGCGTCGGACGCGGCAATCGCCATGGAACTTGGATGCGACGGTGTGCTGATGAACACGGCAATTGCCGCCGCGCGCGAACCGGTGCGCATGGCGCGTGCGATGAAGCTGGCGGTGCAGGCTGGGCGCGAAGCGTATCTCGCGGGACGCATGCCGAGGCGCTTCGCCGCCTCGCCGTCCTCGCCGCGCGAAGGGCGCTTCACGTGAGCCCTGGGGCCGTGCCGGCCGTGCTGGTCTTCGCCGGGCTCGACCCCAGCGGCGGCGCCGGCCTGGCGGCCGACGTGCTGGCGATTGCCGCGCAGGGCGCGCACGCGCTGCCGGTGGCCACTGCGCTCACCGTGCAGGACAACAACCGCGTGCATGCCGTGCGGGCGGTCGACGCCGCCTTCGTGCTGGCCCAGGCGCAGGCGCTGATCGACAGCGTCGATATCCGCGCCGTGAAACTCGGCATACCGGGCAGCCGCGCGAATGCACGCGCAATTGCCGGCCTGCTGCGCGCATTGCGGGCACGCGATCCGCAATTGCCCATCGTGCTCGACCCGGTACTCGCCAGCGGCCACGGCGATGCGCTGGCCGAAGACGACCCGGTCGGCATCGTGAACGAACTGCTGCCGCTGGCCACGATCGCGCTGCCGAATGAGCCGGAGGCAAGCGCGGTGGGCGACTTCCCTTGCGCACACCTGCTGCTCACCGGCGGCCACGGCGAAGGAAGCGTGGTCGAGAACCGCTGGTACACGCACGGTCAGCTGGTGCGGCGATGGCGCTGGGCGCGCCTGCCCGGCGCATTCCACGGCAGCGGCTGCACGCTGGCGGCAAGCCTGGCCGGCCGCCTGGCGCATGGCGAAACCATGGCGGCTGCCCTTGGCGCGGCCCAGGCCTACTGCCACGACGCGCTCGCGCGCGCTTTCGCCATCGCCCCGGGCCAGCGCATTCCGCGCCGTTTTCTTCTACCCATCGTCTAAAGGATAGCCACATGCGAGGCCTGTATCTCGTTACTCCCAACTGGAACGACACCGAACGCCTGCTGGCCGCCACCGAAGCGGCCCTGCGCGGCGGTGCGGCGCTGGTGCAGTACCGCCACAAGGATGCCGATGCGGTGCTGCGGATCGAACAGGCGACGGCGCTGCTGGCGCTGTGCCGCCGCCATGGCACGCCGCTGGTCATCAACGACCACCTCGACCTGTGCATGCATCTCGACGCCGACGGCGTGCATGTAGGCGGCACCGACATCGCGGTCGACCACGCGCGGCGCCTGCTCGGCGCGGACAAGATCGTCGGCGCCTCCTGCTACGGCGAGCTGGCGCTGGCGCGCGCGGCGCAGGCGGCCGGCGCCAGTTACGCGGCGTTCGGCGGCTTCTATCCGTCGCCGGTGAAAAAATACACGTTCGTCACCGAACCGGCGCTGCTGACCGAGGCGCGCGCGGAGCTGGCGCTGCCGCTCGTCGTCATCGGCGGCATGACGCCCGCGAACGCGGCGCCGCTGGTGGCACGCGGGGCGGATATGGTGGCGGCGATCACCAGTGTCTATGCCGAGGCCGATCCGGAAAGCGCGGCGCGGCGCTTTTCCATGCTGTTCGCAGGAAGAGCAGAATAAGCGGCTTGTCAGGTCGACCGAACATCTATACTTGTGTCACCCAGGTTTGAAGAGCCCTGGCTGTTCAGGAAACTGCCGATCGTGTCGCAGTACGTGCCAAGAAAGGGCGCCCCAAATGCAATGGTCACAATTGAGAAAGCAACTCGGGGATCGCCTTGCCCCTGGCCTGGGCAACAGGCTCGACCTGAACCAGACCCGCTACCGCCATTCCCACGACCAGGAAGGCGAGTTCTGGATGAGCTTTGACAAGGAAAGAATCTTCAGCGCAGGTTCCATGACCTATTTGTCCATGCTGGCAACAACAGCGCGCGCGGCAAACGATCGTGGCGCAAGTTGGGCAGCGGCGTACGACCAGGCCTGGCCGATCATGGAAGCGAGCGGCCACATGCTCCTCGAGAAAATCAACAAGGACTTGCTGGCCAGTCTCAGCATGGCGGTCGAGGACATGCTCGGGCATGCCAACCCGGTGATCCGTGCATTGGCCTTGGCTGACAAACGCTTCGGCAAGCGCCGCCTCGCCGTCTTCGATGCGGCAGGCGAGCATCCGCTGGTCCTGCGCGTCTTCCAACTGCGTTGCCAGGCCGAAGGATTAAAGCCTACCATCCCCGCATCAGACGAAGCAGGAAGGGAAGCATGCGCATTGAAGCCATCAAACAGGACAGTTCCCAACGTATCGCGTTGATTTACCAGGCCTTGCCGCCACCCGTCATCGACGGCCTGCGCAAGGACCCCAAGCCCGGCGGCTATTCCGACAGCGGCGCCGACATCGCCTTTGCCCTGCGCCAGGCCGGCTACGACATCGTGACGCCGCAAGCCGATCCCGATCCGGCCGACGCCTTTGCCTGGGTCTTCCCCGACACGCGGGAAGGCCTGCTGGCCGCCACCGAAGCAGGTGCGGAGATCATCTGGGCCAACACCGTCCTGTTCGCGGGCCACCCGATCGAAGCCTTCCTGGCCAGCCACTTCATCGTCGGCCAGCCGCCCGAACGCCAACAGGCAGTCGACGACAAATTCGCCACCAACGCGCTTCTGCACGCGGCAGGCTTGCCGGTGGCGCGCTCGCTCATGGTGGCGCAAGAGGAGAGCGCCGATGCGATCGCGCTGTCCGCGCTGTCGCCTGCCGTCCTGGGCGAACAAGGGCTGGCGTTTCCGCTGGTGGTCAAGCCGGTGCGCGGCCGCGGCAGCCAGGGCGTATCGCGGGTAGCGGATTGGCCGGCGCTGACCGGCGCCTTGGCGGCTTTGTTCGAGGATGCCCTGTTCGGCGACCGCGCAATCGTCGAACAGTACCTGGCAGGCGAAGAATTGACCCTGACGGTATTGCCGGCGCAGGCGGGCGAGGGCGGCCAGCCGCTGGTGCTGCCGCCGGTGCGGCGCTTCAACCACGCCGACGGCATTGCTCCCTACAACGGCACGGTGGCCGTCACCGCCAACAGTGCCGCCTTGACGCCTGATGAGTGCGCGGCGCAGCCGGTCCGGCGGCTGGTGCAGGCCTGTGCGGACACCTTTGTCCGGATCGGCGCACAGGCCGCGATCCGCATCGATTGCCGCGCCAACGAACAGGGCGACTACCTGATCTTCGACGTCAACATGAAGCCGAACATGACCGGCGCCGGGCGGCCCGGCCGCGACGACCAGGACAGCCTGTCGGCCATTGCCGCGCGTGCGCTCGGCTGGTCGTATGCGGACCTGCTCGCGCACATGCTGGCCGGGGCCTGGCGCAACCGCTGATCCCCGCCAGTGCTCCATTCGTCATGGCAGGCCGGCGCTTCGTCGGATTACAGATGCAGGCGGCGCAGCGCTGCGGCATTGTCGGGTTTTCAAGAAAGGAAACCGACATGAACACGAGATGGATGGTGGCGGCCTGCCTGCTGGCGGCCGGTAGCGGCGCATGGGCTGCCGACAAGGCGCCGGCACAGCGTCAACTCGAAGCCGAGATCGCGGCCGCCGATGCGCGCCTGTTCGCGCGACTGAACCAGCGCGACATCGCGCCGATGAAAGCCGGATTCAGCAAACGCCTCGAGTTCTATCACGACCGCACCGGCCTCACCGGCTACGCCGAGAACATCGCCGCCTTCGAGCAGAACTTCAGGGCGCCGAACCAGATCCGGCGCGACGCCATGCCCGAGACGGTCGAGGTCTTCCCGGCCGGTCCGAACCACGCCATGCACATCGGCCAGCACCGCTTCTGCAACCAGCCCTCGCCGGCGGAAAAGGAAGAATGCAGCATCTACCGCTTTTCCATGGTGTGGGAACGCGAGGACGGTCAATGGAAACTGTTGCGGGTGCTGAGCTACGGTCATTGACCGAAACGTTGGCACGGAGGCCACTCTTAGTTGCACGGGCGAGACAGCAAACCAGCGGGCCGCGCATTCCTTGTTTATTGCTGCAAAGCAAAAATATATAATGCCCCGGACTCTTCTTACTTCTCTGGACCGCAAATGGACAATACCTTGATGAACGATGGCGTGCTCGAGGCCCTGGCTTTCAAGCTTGGCAACGAAGAATACGGCATCAAGATCCTGAAAGTGCAGGAAATCCGCGGCTACGAGTCGGTGACCCGCATCGCCAGCGCGCCCGAGCACGTCAAGGGCGTGGTCAACCTGCGCGGCACCATCGTGCCGATCGTCGACATGCGCATCAAGTTCAACCTGGGTACGCCGACCTACAACCAGTTCACCGTCGTCATCATCCTGAACATCCAGGACCGCGTGGTCGGCATGGTGGTCGATTCGGTGTCGGACGTGATTTCGCTGACCGCCGAGCAGATCAAGCCGGCCCCGGACATGGGCGGCGCGCTGAACACCGATTACCTGATCGGCCTGGGCACGGTCGACGAGCGCATGATCATCCTGGTCGACATCGACCGCCTGATGTCGTCCGAGGAAATGGGCGTCATCGACAGCATCGCATCCTGACCCGGCGCCGGAGCACACGATGAAACAGATGAAGGTGGGAACCCGCCTGGCGCTGGGCTTTGCGCTGGTACTGGCCATGCTGGTGGCCGTGATCGTCCTCGGCATCAGCAAGCTCGGCGCGCTCAACGAAGGCACCCGGCTGATGGCACTTGATGCGTACCCGAAGGTGGTGCTGGCGCAGAGCCTGGCCGACCGCATCAACCGCACCGCGCGCACCGTGCGCGACGTGCTGCTGGTGAACGATCCGGAAGCGAACAAGAAGAATTTCACGGCCCTGGCCACCGCGCGCAAGGAATCCGACGAGATGTTCGGCAAGCTGGGCACGCTGATCAGGTCGGAGAAGGGCGTCCAGAACCTGCAGGTGTACAAGGCCGCGTATGTGGAATACATCGCGGCGATGGACGAGGTGCTCAAGCTCCATGCCGCCGGCGACCGCGATGCCGCCACCGCCTACCTGATGGGCCCCGCGCGCAAGCTGCAAAGCGCGGTCTTCATCGCCTCGAACGAGGTGATCGAGCACCAGGGCGGCACCATGCAGACCACCTATGAAGCGGCCGAAGAAACCTATGTCACCGGCCGCAATGCGATGCTGATCCTGGGTGCGCTGGCGCTGGTGGCCGGCATCGTGGCTGCCACCGTGATCACGCGCCGCCTGCTGAAACAGCTCGGCGGCGAGCCGGCCTACGCGGCCGAGGTCGCGGGCCAGATCGCGGCCGGCAACCTGGCTGCCGAGATCCACACCGGCGCCAGCGATCGCAGCAGCCTGCTGTATGCGATGAAGACCATGCGCGACAGCCTGGCCGGCATCGTCAGCCAGGTGCGCAGCAGCACCGAGACGATTGCCACCGCCTCGGCCCAGATCAATGCCGGCAACCAGGACCTGTCCAGCCGCACCGAGCAGCAGGCGTCCTCGCTCGAAGAAACCGCGTCCTCGATGGAAGAGCTGACCTCGACCGTGCGCCAGAACGCCGACAACGCGCGCCAGGCGAACGGCCTGAGTGCGGCAGCATCCAACGTGGCCGTGCGCGGCGGCGACGTCGTGGCGCAGGTGGTCGAGACCATGGGTGCGATCAATGAGTCCTCGCGCAAGGTGGTCGACATCATCGGCGTCATCGACAGCATCGCCTTCCAGACCAACATCCTGGCCCTGAACGCGGCGGTGGAAGCGGCGCGTGCCGGCGAGCAGGGGCGCGGCTTCGCGGTCGTGGCCTCCGAAGTGCGCAACCTGGCCCAGCGTTCGGCCGGCGCCGCCAAGGAGATCAAGGAACTGATCGGCGCCTCGGTCGAGCGGGTCGACGCCGGCAGCGCGCTGGTGGCGCAGGCCGGATCGACGATGCAGGAAGTGGTCGAGAGCGTGCGCCGCGTGACCGACGTGGTGTCCGAGATCAGTGCGGCCACGTCCGAGCAGAGCCAGGGCATCGAGCAGGTGAACGGTGCCATCGCCCAGATGGACGAAGTAACCCAGCAGAATTCGGCCCTGGTCGAAGAAGCGGCGGCTGCCGCCGAGTCGATGCAGGACCAGGCCGCAAGGCTGGCCGAGCTGGTAGCCGTGTTCCGCCTGGCCGAAGGGCAAGGCGTGGCTGCCGTGCCGGTGCGCCCGGCCGTATCGAAGCTGCCGGCCCCGGCGCCAGTCAAACGCCCACCCGCCGCCCGGCCGCAAGCGCCTGTGCGCAAGGAGCCTGTGGCCAGCGGCAGCGACTGGGAAGAGTTCTGACCCCATCCGTGCAGCATGCCAGACCCGCCCGCGAGGCGGGTTTTTTGTGGGCATCGCCATCGGATCGTGCCAGCATCTTGCCGCGCTTTGCTTACAATAGGCGCACCTCGACCCTGACCGAACAAGAACGATGCGCCTGCTCCGCATGCTTGCCCATACCCGGCGCCACCCGTCCGCCATCCTGCTGATGGCGCAACTGCTGGGTATGGCGCTGTATCCCTTCCTCGAACGCACCCAATTCGGCCACTTCGCCTTCAATGCCTTCGGCATCGTCATCCTCACCTTCACCACCAACATGGTGCGCCGCACGCCGGGCCACACCTGGATCAGCGCCACACTCGCCGTTCCGATCATCGCGCTGCTGTCGGCACAGATGCTGTTCGGTCTCGCCTACCTGCAGCCCTGGTCATCGGGCCTGGAAGCGTTTTTCTATTTCTACGCGGCCGGCAGCCTGATCGCCTACATGCTGGAAGACCGCAAGGTCACGCGCGACGAGCTGTTCGCCGCCGGGGCCACCTTTACCTTGCTGGCCTGGGGCTTTACCCACCTCTACATCGTGGTGCAGGCGCTGGTGCCGGGCTCGTTTGCCTCGGCGGTGAACGGCGATTTGCCGCGCACCTGGACCGAGCTGAACTACCTGAGCTTCGCGCTGCTGTCGAGCACCGGCATCGGCGACGTGATTCCGATTACCGTGCATGCGCGCGCAATCACGAGCATCGAAATGTTCGTCGGCGTGATGTACCTGGCCTCGGTGGTGGCGCGCCTGATCGGGCTGACGATGCAGCCTTCGTCCAAATAGGGCAGGGCGCGGCAAGCTTCGCGCCGGCTTGGTATGATGGCAAAATTCTTTTTCTTACATAGGAAGCACGCATGAAAACCAAGGCAGCGATTGCATGGAAAGCGGGTCAGCCGCTGACGATCGAGGAAGTCGAACTCGACGGCCCACGCGCGGGCGAGGTACTGGTCGAAGTCAAGGCGACCGGCATCTGCCATACCGACTACTACACCCTGTCCGGCGCCGATCCGGAAGGCCTGTTCCCTGCCATCCTCGGCCATGAAGGCGCGGGCGTGGTGGTCGACGTCGGCCCGGGCGTCACCAGCGTCAAGAAGGACGACCATGTCATTCCGCTGTACACGCCGGAATGCCGCCAGTGCAAGTTCTGCCTGTCGCAAAAGACCAACCTGTGCCAGGCGATCCGCTCGACCCAGGGCCGCGGCCTGATGCCCGACGCCACCTCGCGCTTCTCGCTCGACGGCAAGCCGATCTACCACTACATGGGCACCTCGACCTTCTCGAACTACATCGTGGTTCCGGAAATCGCGTTGGCCAAGGTGCGCAACGACGCGCCGTTCGACAAGATCTGCTACATCGGCTGCGGCGTGACCACCGGTATCGGTGCCGTGATCTTCACGGCCAAGGTGGAAGCGGGCGCCAACGTGGTCGTGTTCGGCCTGGGCGGCATCGGTCTGAACGTGATCCAGGCGGCCAAGATGGTCGGCGCCGACAAGATCATCGGTGTCGATTTGAACCCGGCGCGCGAAGAAATGGCGCGCAAGTTCGGCATGACCCACTTCATCAACCCGACCCAGGTGGAAAACGTGGTCGACGCCATCGTCCAGCTGACCGACGGCGGCGCGGATTACAGTTTTGAATGCATCGGCAACGTGAATACCATGCGCCAGGCGCTGGAGTGCTGCCACAAGGGCTGGGGCCAGTCGATCATTATCGGCGTGGCCGAAGCCGGCGCCGAGATCTCGACCCGTCCGTTCCAGCTGGTGACCGGCCGCGAGTGGAAGGGTTCGGCCTTCGGCGGCGCCCGCGGCCGTACCGACGTGCCGAAGATCGTCGACTGGTACATGGAAAACAAGATCAACATCGACGACCTGATCACCCACCACCTGCCGCTGGACCGCATCAACGAGGGCTTCGATTTGATGAAGTCGGGCGAGTCGATCCGCTCGGTCGTGGTGTACTGATTCCGCTGTAGTTCAGCTGTAATTCTGTCGCCTGTTCCGCGAAAGCGACCGTTCGTCGCAGAATGCGGGCAGGCGCCAGCCGCCTGTTCTACTCTTTCTCCATCGACAATCCATTCATGGAGAAAGACATGCCCACCTCCCGTTTCGCTCCCCGTTCCCTGACTCGTCCGCTGCTGCTGGCCGTGCTGGCCGGCGCCTGCGCGCTGCCCCTGCTGCCGGCCCATGCGCTGGGCGGCGACAACGACGTGACGATCAGCCGCACCATGACCGTCCGCGACGGCGGCGAACCGTTTGCGCTGGTACGCGACGGCGGCAACGTCATCACGGGCAATGACGCCGACCAGAAACGCGTCAAGGAACTGAAGCGCAGTGTGAAGGGCGATTTCCTGTGGTTCCGCGACGGCGGCAAGGAATACATCGTGCAGGACCCGGCTGCCCTGCAGCGCATGGACGCGGCCTGGGCGCCGATGAAGGAACTGGGCGCCCAGATGGGCCAGCATGGCGCCGAGATGGGCCGCCAGGGCGGTTCGATGGGCTCGCTCGGCGCGAAGATGGCGCTGGCTGCAGTGACCTTCAATGCCGACAAGATGGAAGCGATCGGCAAGCAGATGGAAGACGCGGGCAAGCCGATGGAAGCGACCGGCAAGAAGATGGAAGCGGTCGGGAAGAAGATGGAAGGGGTGCAGAAGGAGGCCGAACGCACGGCGCGTGGCGTGATTGCCGAGTCGCTGCGCAATGGAACGGCGAAGCCGGTAGCGACACGCGGCTGATTTGTCTGCTGAATGAAAAAGGCCGGGATGCTTGTGCATCGCCGGTCTTTTTTTCGGCCTAGGGCTTCGTTCGATGTGGTCGTGGATGCTTGCGCATCCCGATCATTTTTTTGGCTTGCGGCTTGAACCGTACCCGTACGGTGGGCACCCCGTGCCCACGCGGTTACGTGCGTGTGATTGCACCCATGGCCGTAGATTGTCGCTCGCGAATTCTGTCACGGACGACACGGCATGCACGGGTTTCGTCCGTCTCATGTTTCGCGAGCGAGTCGGAGCCGCGAGAGGTGCAAGGAAACGCACGTAACCGCGTGGGCACGGGGTGCCCACCGTACGGTTGAGGCCGCCGCAAATAACAATGGCCGGGAGCGCAAGCACCCGGCCATGTAAATTACATCGCTATACGGCTTACTTGCGCATCGCCGGCACAAACTCCTCCATCACCGCCTTGCGCAACAGGCTTGGCGGCACCAGCCCCTGGGCCAGCACGAAGTCGTTGAATTTCTGGCGATTGAACTTGTCGCCCAGCGTTACCTCGGCCGCCTGGCGCGTTTCCATCAAACGCTGGTAGCCGTAGAAGTAAGACGTCGCCTGGCCCGGCGCGCGGAAGGTGTAGCGCTGCATTTCCTGGGTCGCCATACCCTCCGACAAACCGACATCCGACATCAGGAAGGCCTTCACGCCCTCGGGGGTAATCTCGCCCAGGTTCACCATCGGATCGAGGAAGGCGCGGGCGGCGCGCATGGCGCGGGCCTGCAGGGCGAACAACTGGCCGTCGAGCGGCTCGTAAGGCTGCATTTCCGCTTCCGCATACAGGGCCCAGCCCTCCACGTTGACGCTGTTGAAGGCAAACACCGCGCGCGCCGTCGAGACGCCGGTCTCGATCATCTTGGCAAATTGCAGTTCATGGCCCGGACGTGCTTCGTGCGCCGTGATCGACCAGGTCCCGGCTTCGTGGGTAAAGTCGTCGAACACCATGGTCTTGCCCGAAGCGTCAGGCGGCATGCCCGTGGTCAGCACGAATTCGCCGTATTCGCCGGTGTTGCCGATCAGGCGCGGTGGGCTCATGTGCGGGGCCGGCTGCTGGGCGTTCTCGGCGGCGGTGGCCAGGCGGATCACGGCCTTGCGCTGGGGCAGGGTCACGATCTGCTGCTCGCGTGCGGCTTTTTCGAGCGATGCCAGGCGCTGGGCGTAGATCGGCATCACTTTATCGAGCGGAATTTGGTCTTTCTTCAACTGCAGCATCACGGCGCGGTAGTCGGCATCCTTGAAGCCGCGTTCCTTGGCGATCAGGCCGGCCGTGATCTGCATCTGGTTGCGGATCTCGGCGAACGAGGTCAGCGACTTGGCGATCAGTTCCTGCGGGCTGATGTCGACGCCGAACTCGCGCAGGTTGTTGGCGTACACCTCGGCCGGCAGGCGATGGTCCGTACGGGCACGTGGCAGCAGCTCGGCCTTCAGGCGCGCGTTGTAGGCGGTGAGCTGTTGTTCCAGCGTACCGAAACTCTTCTCCCAGCCTTGCAGGCCGCTCTTGGCCAGCAGGTCGCGCATGCCCTTGATCAGGGTCGGGGCATCGTTCAGCGACTGCTCGATTTCGCCTTTGTACGGACCGAGCAGATTCTTGTTGGCTTTCAGGCGCTCCTGCAGGCGCTCGTGCGCCAGGTCGGTGACCGGGCGGTAACCCTTGGCCAGGCCGGCGTACTTCTCCAGGCGCACCAGCAGGGTCTGCTGGCGTTCCTTCGGGATGCGCGGGTCGAGCGTGGCGCGCATCACGCCGAACATCATCCCGGTCAGGTCGATGAAGGGCATGAAGTACTTGCGGTCGAGGGCGGCGGTGCGGATCTGGTCGTTGGCCTTGTTGATCAGGATTTCCAGGTCCTGCTTCACCTTCGGATCGGACTCGGCTTTCAGGCGCTTCTGGTATTCGGCAATAGCGGCGCGCAGGTCCTTGTTGGTGGCCTCGAACTGGTCGCGCGACATGTCGGTGATCTGTTCATCGTAGCCTTCCACGCCCAGGTTGCTGGCGCCTTCCGGCGAATACTTGGCCAGCACGTTCAACAAGACCTTGGCGTTGTCGTTGCTCTTGGTGACCCATGCCGGTTCGGCAGCGAAGGCGGCGGCAGGGAAGGCGAGGGCGGCAGCGACCAGGCTGCTCAGGACGGTACGGACCAGCGGACGGGTAGACAACGTTTACTCCTTTTGACGGTTGGACTCGAATGCATTGCACAGTGCACCAGGCGGCATGCGCATGCCATGCCCGCCAGTATGCCTGCATACACCATTTCATTGCTCATATGCATGTGCAAAAAAACGAAATGTTGTCTGTTGCACAAATACGTCGTGTACTCAATCGAACATAGCAAAAATGCACAACTCCGTATAATCGTCCTGATCACGGCCTGCCCCTGGCAGCCGCGTCCAACAGCTGGGGCCGCTAGTTTTCCTTGTTGAGCGGCAAGCCAGGCGAATAACAACATGCGGACGCCGGGGTCAATACCGCCGTAAGAGATGGCACATAAACATTTAGGAAAGCAAATGACAAAGAATATCGCCATTGTCGGCGCAGGGTTCTCCGGAGCCGTCATCGCCAACCAGCTCGCTGCAGCCGGCCACAAAGTCACCATCTTCGAATCGCGTCCCCATATCGCGGGCAACTGCCACTCGGAACGCGATGCCGAAACCGGCGTCATGGTGCACGTGTACGGCCCCCACATCTTCCATACCGATAACGAACGCGCCTGGGAATTCGTGAACCGCTACGCCGAGTTCAAGCCCTACGTGAACCGCGTCAAGGCCATCACCAACAAGCAGGTGTTCACCCTGCCGATCAACCTGCTGACCATCAATCAGTTCTTCGGCAAGACCCTGCGTCCGAAGGAAGCCCAGGAATTCCTGGCCGAGCTGGGCGACAAGACCATCGAAGACCCGCAAACCTTCGAAGACCAGGCCCTGCGCTTCGTCGGCCGCGATCTGTACGAAGCCTTCTTCAAGACCTATACCGTCAAGCAATGGGGCCTGCAGCCGTCGGAACTCCCGGCCAGCATCCTGAAGCGCCTGCCGGTGCGTTTCAACTACGACGACAACTACTTCAACCACAAGTACCAGGGCATGCCGGCCGAAGGCTACACCGCGCTGGTGGAAAACATCCTGAAGGTCGATAACGTTACCGTGCACCTGAACACCCGCTTCGACCCGGCCCAGAAATCGGAATACGACCACGTGTTCTACAGCGGCCCGATCGACGCCTGGTTCGGCCATGTGGAAGGCCGCCTGCCTTACCGCACCCTGGACTTCGAAATGTTCCGCGACACCGGCGACTACCAGGGCAATGCCGTCGTCAATTATTGCGACGACGAACAGCCTTACACCCGCATCACCGAGCACAAGCACTTTTCGCCGTGGGAGCAGCACGAAGGCACGGTCCTGTACAAGGAATTCAGCCGCCAGTGCGGCGAAAACGACATTCCCTACTATCCGATCCGCATGGCGCGCGACAAGGAACAGCTCGAACGCTACGTCAAGCTGGCGCAGAACGAGCCGAACGTCACCTTCGTCGGCCGCCTGGGCACCTACCGTTACCTCGACATGGACGTCACCATCAACGAAGCGCTGATCACGTCCGACAAGTTCCTGGAAACGGCGAACGGCAACGGCAAGATGCCGGCCTTCGTGATCGATCCGCTGGCCTGACAAGGGCAACAGCCGGCCTTGTTCGCCGGCTGGAAAAGCATCGATGAAGCCGCTGCCTGCATGGGCAGCGGCTTTTTTCCATGGGCGCCGGCAAAACGCGGGGGCGGTCCCGCGTTTGATGTTGCTTAGGCAATATTTATGTGTCAGCATGCGTATTCAACTTTTCGGAAAATCTTCCCATGCGTCACCTCACCCGTATCGCCCTGGGCATCTCGCTCGCCGGCGCCGCCGCGTTCGCCTCTGCCCAAACCTCCGAACCCGCCCAGGCTGAGCAGCCGGCTAGCACCTTCCCCTACACACCCGGCCTCGACGTGCGCTCGATGGACAAGAGCGCCGATCCCTGCGTCGACTTTTACCAGTACGCCTGCGGCGGCTGGATGAAGAACAATCCGGTCCCGAGCGACCAGGCGCGCTGGTCGGTGTACAGCAAGCTGGCGCAGGACAACCAGCGCTACCTGTGGGGCATCCTCGACGGCCTGGCGAAACAGAAGGAAGGCCGCAGCGCCACCCAGCAAAAGATCGGCGACTACTTCGGCGCCTGCATGGACGAAGCCGCGATCGCCAAGCGCGGCGCCGCGCCGCTGGCACCCTGGATGGAACGCATCGACGCCATGCAGTCGACGCGCGACTTGCCGCAGGTGCTGGCCGCGCTGCACCTGGGCCTGTCGAGCGACGACTTCTTCTTCGGCTTCAGCTCGAACCAGGACTTCGGCGACTCGACCCGCGTGATCGCCTTTGCCGGCGCCGGCGGCCTGGGTCTGCCGGACCGCGACTACTACGTGAAGACCGACGCCCACTCCAAAACCCTGCGCAGCAAATACGAAGCCCACGTGGCCACCATGTTCGCCCTGGCCGGCGAGAGCGAGGCAGTGGCGAAACGCTCGGCCGCCACCGTGATGCGCATCGAAACCGCGTTGGCGAAAGCATCGCTGACCCGCGTCGAGCAGCGCGATCCCTATAAGCTGTTCCACAAGGCCAGCCTGAAGCAGGTGCAGGCGATGACGCCCGGCTTCGACTGGAAGGCTTACCTGGCCGCCGTCGGCCAGTCCGATGTGAACGACTTCAATGTCACCGAGCCCAAATTCTTCAAGGAATTCGCGAAGCAGTTGAAGAGCCAGGACCTGGCCGCCATCAAGACCTACCTGCGCTGGCACGTGCTGCAAGACATGGCGCCGGCCCTGTCGCCGCAGTTCGACGAGCCGCATTTCGCCTTCTACATGCAGACCCTGCGCGGCGTGGAAAAGCAACAGCCGCGCTGGAAGCGCTGTGTGCAGCTGGTCGACCACCAGCTGGGCGAAGCGCTGGGCCAGGAATTCGTCAGCCGCGCCTTTTCGCCGGAACTGAAGGCGAAGTCGCTGCACATGACGCGCCAGGTGGAAGAGGCGATGGCGAAGGACATCGACTCGCTCGAGTGGATGAGCGCGGAAACCAAGCAGCGCGCCCGCGAAAAGCTCGATACCATCGTCAACAAGATCGGCTACCCGGACACCTGGCGCGATTACTCGGCCTTCGAGGTGAAACCCGATGATTTCGCCGGCAACGTGGTGCGCGGCACGACCTTCGAGAACCGGCGCCAGCTGGCCAAGATCGGCAAGCCGCTCGACCGCGCCGAATGGCTGATGACGCCGCCGACGGTGAATGCGTACTTCAACCCGCAGATGAACGACATCAACTTCCCGGCCGGCGTGCTGCAACCGCCGCTGTTCGACCCGAAGATGGATGACGCGCCGAACTACGGCAACACCGGCGGCACCATCGGCCACGAACTGACCCACGCCTTTGACGACGAAGGGCGCCAGTTCGATTCAAAGGGGAATCTGAAGGACTGGTGGACCAAGAAGGACGGCAAGGCCTTCGAGGAGCGCGCCCAGTGCATCGTCGACCAGTACGCCCAGTACACGGTGGTCGACGACATCAAGATCAACAGCAAGCTGACCCTGGGCGAAGACGTGGCCGACCTCGGCGGCCTGATCCTGGGCTGGATGGCGTGGAAGACGCAGATGGCGAGCATGCCGCAGCAGGCCCAGCCTCCGCGCGATGGGCTGTCGCCGGAGCAGCGTTTCTTTGTCGGCTTCGCACAATGGGCTTGCGAAAACGACCGGCCGGAAAACTTGCGCGTGTCGGCCGCGACCGATCCTCATTCGCCGGGCAAGTACCGGGTGAATGGCGTCGTGATCAACATGCCGGAGTTTGAAAAGGCCTTCAACTGCAAGCCGGGCCAGCCGATGGCGGCGGTGAAGCGGTGCCGGGTGTGGTGATAGGGCCCGATCTCGGCCTGCGGCCGTGACCGTACGGTGGGCACTTTGTAGTGCTGGCATTTAGCCAGCCCTACTGCCCACGCGGTTACGTGCTTATGCTTGATGTGTTGGCCGTGAACTGTCGCTCGTAAAATATGTATTGAACGTCAACGACGACACGTTCCGGGTTTCGTTCGATGATACGAGCGATATGCCGTAGCCAGCGGTGCAAGGATGCGCAGGTAACCGCGTGGGCAGTAGGGCTGGCTAAATGCCTGCACTACAAAGTGCCCACCGTACGGGAAACGGCGCGGCCAAAAAAACGCCACCGTTCAGGTGGCGTTTTCTTTTTCAACCATACACTTAGTGCTGGTTGATCTTCCCACGCCACGCGCCCGTTTCCGAGCCGCGCTTTTCCAGCAGTTCCTTGAAATTCGACAGGTTGCTGCGCGCTTCCATGCGCACTGCGCCCAGGGCGTCGCCGATCTTTTCGAGCACGCCTTCCGGTTCGTAATCCATCTGCAGGGTCACGCGGGTGACGTTGTCCGAGATCTTGTGGAAGGTGACCACGCCGCCATTGCGCACGCCGCCGATGCTGCGCCAGGCGATGCGCTTGTCCGGGATTTGCTCGGTGATTTCGGCATCCCATTCCTTGTCTTCGCCGGCGACATTCGCTTTCCAGTGCAAACGCTTGTCGTCGAGCTGGCGGATTTCCTTGACGCTCTTCATGAACTGCGGGAAGTCTTCGAACTGGGTGAACTGGTTATAGGCAACGCTATCCGGCACGTTCACTTCGATGGCTTCGATAATGGCCGAGCTGCCGCTCGAATCCTGTTTTCCTTTGATCTTTTTCGACAGCAACATCCCGCCGACGGCCAGTGCGGCAACTGCAACAACTCGATTCAGCATTGTGATCCTCCTTGAAGTTGGGTCGTAGTGGTCCACGCGATCCCTTCGCGTATTTGCACTTAAGTTAAGCCAAATCCGGAACAAGGGGCGCGCGGGAGGGCTGCATGCCGATACGGCTGAGCTATCGGAAGCCTTTGATTTTCCTGGAGAAAATAAAAACGGCGGCCTTGGCTGCC
Source organism: Massilia sp. BAP21 (assembly GCF_057801335.1). NCBI lineage: Bacteria > Pseudomonadati > Pseudomonadota > Betaproteobacteria > Burkholderiales > Oxalobacteraceae > Massilia > Massilia sp. BAP21. Next base: position 978,695 of record NZ_CM173596.1, on the reverse strand, counting down.
GTTCCAGGAAAGCATGGCCGGCTCAGGCGAGCTTGCGGCGCCGCGCTGGCCAGGATCTGCATGGAATGTAGAATTATTCGACAGTAACATTTTGATCAGCATGGGAGTGCTTTCGCTGCGACTGGATGGGCATACAGTACACCGCAACGGTATAATGGCCGCATGCAGAACCTCCTTCACAACCTCAATCCCGAACAACTCGCGGCCGTGACCCTGCCTTCGCAGAGCGCGCTGATCCTGGCGGGGGCCGGCTCGGGCAAGACCCGTGTGCTGACCACGCGCATCGCCTGGCTGATCCAGACCGGGCAGGTATCGCCGGCCGGCATCATCGCGGTGACGTTCACGAACAAGGCGGCGAAGGAGATGCTGACGCGTCTGTCGACCATGTTGCCGATCAATACGCGCGGCATGTGGATCGGCACCTTCCACGGCCTGTGCAACCGCCTGCTGCGCACCCATTACAAGGATGCGGCGCTGCCCCAGTCGTTCCAGATCCTCGATTCGCAAGACCAGCTGTCGCTGATCAAGCGCATGCTCAAGGCGCACAACGTCGACGACGAAAAATACCCGGCCAAGGCGCTGATGTACTACATCAACAACGCCAAGGACCAGGGCCTGCGCGCCGGCCAGCTCGAGCCGAACGATCCGATCGAGCGGCGCATGATCGAGCTCTACGAACTCTACGACCAGCAATGCCACAAGGAAGGCGTGGTCGACTTCGCCGAGCTGCTGCTGCGCGCCTACGAACTGCTGTCGCGCAACGGGCCGCTGCGCCACCACTACCAGATGCGTTTCCGCCACATCCTGGTCGACGAGTTCCAGGATACGAACGATTTGCAGTACAACCTGTTGAAGCTACTGGCCGGCCATTCCGAAGAAGGCGGCGGCGCCATCTTTGCCGTCGGCGACGACGACCAGAGCATCTACGCCTTCCGCGGCGCGAATGTCGGCAACATGCAGGCTTTCGAGCGCGATTTCCGCGTCCAGAATCTGATCAAGCTGGAGCAGAACTACCGCTCCTACGGCCACATCCTCGACAGCGCCAACTTCCTGATTGCTAACAACGCCAAGCGCCTGGGCAAGAACCTGCGCACCGACATGGGGCAGGGCGAGCAGGTGCGTGTGTACGAAGCCTCGTCCGACCTCGAAGAAGCGCAGTGGATCATCGAGGAAACCAAGAGCCTGGTGGCCGACGGCATGCCGCGCAGGGAAGTGGCGATCCTGTACCGCTCGAATGCCCAGAGCCGGGTGATCGAGCACGCGCTGTTCGCGGCCGGCTTGCCGTATACCGTCTACGGCGGCCTGCGCTACTTCCAGCGCGCCGAGGTCAAGCACGCGATTGCCTACCTGCAGTTGATGGACAATCCGCATAACGATTCGGCCTTTTTGCGCGTGGTGAATTTCCCCACCCGTGGCATCGGCGCCCGTTCGATCGAGCAATTGCAGATGGCGGCCGACAGCTACGGCATTTCGCTGTACGCGGCCGTGCCCTACATGACCGGCAAGGCCGGCACCTCGCTGGGCGGCTTCGTGCGGCTGATCGAAGGCGCGCGCTTCGAAACCCAGCAACTGCCGCTGCCGGAAATGGTGGGCGTGGTACTGGAGCGCAGCGGCCTGATCGAGTTCTATAAAAAGGAAAAGGAAGGCGCCGACCGCATCGAAAACCTGGAGCAGATGGTCAATGCGGCGACCCAGTTCGTGCAGGAAGAAGGTTTCGGCGTGGCGGCGCCAGCCCACCTCGGCCCACAGGCGCTGCCGCAGGCCGGCGAAGCCATCGTCAGCCAGGACGGCATCGAGGTGCTCGATGCCGAGGCGCCATTGCCTACCGTGATGTCACCGCTGTCCGCCTTCCTCACCCACGCCTCGCTGGAAGCCGGCGACGCCCAGGCCCAGGCCGGCCAGGACGCGCTGCAACTCATGACCGTGCACTCGGCCAAGGGTCTGGAATTCGACGCCGTCTTCATCACCGGCCTGGAAGAAGGCCTGTTCCCGCACGAAAGCAGCTCGCGCGAGCTCGATGGCGTGGACGAAGAGCGGCGCCTGATGTACGTGGCGATCACGCGCGCGCGCAAGCGCCTGTACATGAGCTTTACCCAGCAGCGCATGCTGCATGGCCAGACCCGCTTCAACATGAAGTCGCGCTTCTTCGACGAACTGCCGGAAGAATCGCTGAAATGGCTGTCGCCGCGCGTGCAGGGCCACTGGTTCGCCAACAAGAAGGCGGCCACCGCCTGGGACGACGCTGCTTTCCGGAATGGCAGCGACAACAAGATCGCCCAGCAGATCACGCAAAAGTCGGGCGGCAGCTCGGGCTGGCGCATCGGCGAAACCGTGGCGCACGCCAAGTTTGGCGAAGGCGTGATCGTGAATATCGAAGGCGGGGCGGGTGCGGCGCGGGCCCAGATCAACTTCGGGCCGGCCGGCGTGAAGGTGCTCGACTTGTCGGTGGCCAAGCTGGAGCGCGTGTCGCGCTAGGCTAAAGGCCAACGAATGCCATGTACGGCCTGAATTAGCCCGGCTTACGATTGTTGCAGCTTCGTAAGCTGGGCTAATTTCGCTGCGTCTAGGAGATCGATCAGGCGTCGCTGCCAGCCTGGCGGCGCCTGAGAATGCCGCCGATGTCCACCATGAGTACGGTGAACACGGCCATGGCGCCGCTTGCCATGCGTTGCTGGCTGTCGCTCCATGCACTGAAGGCGTCGAGTGCGCTGTGGCCGCCCACCATGGCGAGGTAGAGGCCGCCGATGGTCAGAACCAACGCCAGAAGCAAACTCAGCAAACGCATGCGCATTCCTTTGTACTTGTAGTCACGACAAGAATAAAAAGCTTATTTGCTCAGGTTAACCGGCTTGGCGTCGCTGTCGGCCGGCTTGCCGAAGATGTGGCGGTAAGCGGCGTACAGCGCGCACTGCAGCAGCAGCATGAACAGGAAGGCCACCCAGGTCACGGCGACGAATGCGGCCTTGCCGCCGCCGAGCAGGATCAGCAGGGTCATGAAGACCGCGAACATGATCCCGAACCAGGACAGCAGCAGCACCAGGAAAACGCGCAGGTTCCTGAATACCGCGAAGAAACTGTAGAACACGGCCTTGCCGGGCCCCATCTGCTGCCAGTAGGCCAGCGGCGCGGCAAAGGCCAGGGCGATCAGCGTGACGATGTACATCGTGCGGATGAACATGAGGGTCAGCATTGCCCCGAACGGCACCTGCGCCTGCTGGGCGTCTTTCATCTCGAGCGACTGCGGTATCTGCTGGTAGATCGCGGGATCGACGAGCACGCGTTCGAGCAAGCCCAGCACCAGCCAGGCGGCTACGTAGATCAGGCCGACCTTGCACAGCCGCAGCAGCACCGGCTGGCGGAAACCCGTCAGCAGCACGGCGGGCGTGACGCGCTGCCCGTTCTCGATCATCAGGCAGGCCATCATGACCGCCATCGAGAGCGAGGGGATCAGCACGTTCGTGGCCACGCTCAGCACGGGAATGACGCCGACCACGGCGGCGAACAGGATATTGGCGAAGAGCAGGGTGGTGAGGGCGGCGGGCTGCTTTCGGAACAGGCCGACGCCTTCCTTGAACCAGATCCAGCCGGTGTTTGCAGGCATGTTATTCATTGTTCAGGCTGCCAATCCCGGCGCCGGGCTGGCAATACGTTCGCGCAAGATGCGCTCGAAATGGGTGGGGTCGTGCGGCGTCAGCAGCTCGGCGGCGCGCGGCACGTGCAGATCGTACAGGCGCGACAGCCAGAAGCGCAGCGCGGCAGCGCGCAGCAGCAGCGGCCAGGCGGCGGCTTCGTCTGCGGTGAACGGGCGCACGGCGCGGTAGGCGTCGAGCAGGGCGCGCACCCGCGCGTCGTCGAGACGGCCGCTGGCCAGGTTGATGCACCAGTCGTTGACGGTGACGGCCAGGTCGAACAGCCAGGTGTCGACGCCGGCAAAATAGAAATCGAAGCAGCCGGTCAGTTTATCGCCGACGAACATCACGTTGTTACGGAACAGGTCGGCATGCACCGGGCCGCGCGGCAGGCGCGCATAGGCCGGGCTGGCGGCATGTTCCTCTTGCAGGGCAATTTCTTCTCGCAAGAGACGGGCGTTGTCGGCGGACAGGTAAGGCAGCACGGCCGGCGCGGTGGCGCGCCACCAGTCCAGGCCGCGCAGGTTGGGCTGGCTCAGCGGAAAGTCCTGCGCCGCCAGGTGCATGCGCGCCAGCATGGCGCCGACTTCCGCACAGTGCACGGGCTGCGGGTCCATCTGCGAACTGCCGTCCAGCTTGCTGACGATGGCGGCCGGCTTGCCGTGCAGGGCCACCACCAGCTCGTCGTCGGCGTTCGCCACCGGCGCCGGCACCGGAATGCCGCGCTCGGCCAGGTGGCGCATCAGCTGGATGTAGAAGGGAAGCTGGTCGAAATCCAGGTTCTCGAAAACGGTGAGCACGTAGTCGCCGCGCTCGGTCGTCAGGAAGAAATTGCTGTTTTCAATGCCGGAGGCGATGCCGTCGAGCGCCAAAGCCTGGCCAAGGGGAAACTGCTTGATCCACTGGGTGAGGTCATCCAGTGTGACCGCGGTGAAGACTGCCATCGTGGGAGCAACAAGAAAAGGTCGATGCGGAGGGTGCGAGGCGTCGTGCGCCCCGCGGTGCTTGGTTCAGCGGCCGTTGGCAGGCAAGGGCGGCGGCGGCGGAATGTCGGCCGGCCTGGTCATCGGCACCGTTGCTGGCGGTACCTTGCCGGCAGGAGCGCCGCTGGCCGGCTTTGCCGGGGTAGCGTCGTTTGCGGCGGCCTCGGCAGCCTCGGCGCCGGCCGCCTTTTTCTTGGCGTTGAGGTCGAATTCCATGACTTTCCATTGCGGCGCGCGGAAGCCGCTGCTCTGGGCGTCGCCGGGCTGGGCATTGCCGGGCGCGGTGTTCGGACGCAGGATGTAATTGCTGCGGCCGCTTTGCACTTCGATCTCGGTGACGTTGCCGTCGTTGCCGCGCTTTTCAGTAATCTGGGTGCCGCGGCGCGGTTCGATGGTCGTGGACGGCACATCGCTGCCCGGCTCGATGCGTTCGGTAACCGGCGGTTGTGCCGTTTGCCCCGCAGTTTGACCAACACCGGCCTGTTGCGCCACGGCGGTGCCGGCGCAGGCAAGCAGGGCGAATGACAGACTGGCAAAGCGGGTAGTTGTGCGCGACATGATGATCACCTTGTATCGTTTGGACCATTGTAACAAACAGATACCGTTCCCTGTGAAAAGTGTGCCGTGTGTTCCACGGATGTGTCCCCATATAGAAGGAACAGTCACGGCAGCGTTGTGCTTTCTTCATGGCGGATTCTGCGATAATGGCTCCCACTTTGGCCCCTGGCCGGCTTCACCAAATTTCCTATGCAAAATACCCTGCTCCTGGTTGACGGTTCCAGCTACCTCTACCGCGCCTACCACGCCTTGCCCGACCTGCGCAGCCCCGACGGTTTCCCGACCGGCGCCATGCACGGCATGGTCAACATGCTGCGCCGCCTGCGCGCCGACTATCCGGCCGCCTACATTGCCTGCGTGTTCGATGCCAAAGGCAAGACCTTCCGCGACGACATGTACCCTGAGTACAAGGCAACGCGCGCCTCGATGCCGGAAGACCTGGGCAAGCAGATCGCTCCCATCCACGAAGCAGTGCGCCACCTCGGCTGGCCGATCCTGATGGTCGAGGGCGTGGAAGCCGACGACGTGATCGGCACCCTGGCCGTGCAGGCCGCCGCCAAGGGCATGAACACCATCGTTTCCACAGGCGACAAGGACCTGGCGCAACTGGTCAACGACAAGGTCATGCTCATCAACACGATGAGTAACGAAAAGCTCGACGAAGCCGGCGTGCTGGCCAAGTTCGGCGTGGCGCCGAACCGCATCATCGATTACCTGACCCTGATCGGCGACACCGTCGACAACGTGCCGGGCGTGAGCAAGTGCGGCCCGAAGACGGCGCTGAAATGGCTGGCCCTGCACGGCTCGCTCGACGGCGTGATGGAAAACGCGCACAGCATCGGCGGCGCCGTGGGCGAAAACCTGCGCACCGCACTGGAATGGCTGCCCAAGGGTCGCGAACTGATCACCGTAAAGACCGATTGCGACCTGGTGAACCACGTGGTGTCGATCGAGGAAAGCCTGGTCGGCCGTCCGGAAGACAAGGACGCCCTGCGCGAGTTCTTCCAGCGCTATGGCTTCAAGACCATGCTGCGCGAACTGTCGCAAGGCCCCGGCGTGGGTGCGCCGGCCGCCCCGGGCCTGAACTCGCCGGAAGGCGCGCAAGACACCTTGCCGGGCATGCCGATCATCAAGGGTGAGTACGAACTCGTGACCACCTGGGAGCAGCTCGACAAATGGCTGGCCCTGGTGGATGCGGCCGAGTTGACTTCGGTCGATACCGAAACCACCTCGCTGGAACCAATGACGGCGCAAATGGTCGGCATCTCGCTGTCGGTGGAAGCAGGCAAGGGCGCCTACATCCCGCTGGCGCACCGCTATGCCGGCGTGCCGGAGCAATTGCCGCGCGAAGAGGTACTGGAACGCATGCGCTCCTGGCTGGAAAATCCCGCCAAGCCCAAGCTGGGCCAGAACCTGAAGTACGACATGCACATCTTCAACAACCATGGGATCACCCTGCAGGGCATCGTCCACGACACCCTGCTGCAGTCGTATGTGTTCGAATCGCACAAGCCGCACGACATGGACACGATGGCGATGCGCCACCTCGGCTACACCACGATTCCCTTCGTGGACGTGTGCGGCAAGGGCGCCAACATGATCTGCTTCGACCAGGTGGAGCTCGAGCGCGCCAAGGAATACGCGGCCGAGGATTCCGACATCACCCTGCGCCTGCACCAGACCATGCTGCCGCACGTGCTCGAGAATGCCGGCCTGACCCATATCTACGAAAAGATCGAGCTGCCGACCCAGATCGTGCTGCAGAAGATCGAGCGCAACGGCGTGCTGATCGACGTCGAGAAGTTGGACAAGCAGTCGCGCGAACTCGGGGCCCGCTTGATGGAGCTCGAGCAGCAGGCCTATGAATTGGCCGGCGGCCAGTTCAACCTCGGCTCGCCGAAGCAGATCGGCGAAATCTTCTTCGGCAAGCTGCAACTGCCGGTCATCAAGAAGACCGCCACCGGCGCACCATCGACCGACGAAGAAGTGCTGCAAAAGCTGGCCGAGGATTACCCGCTGCCGAAAGTGCTGCTGGAACACCGCGGCATGGCCAAGCTGAAGTCGACCTATACCGACAAGCTGCCGAAGATGGTCAACCAGTCCACCGGCCGCGTGCATACCAACTACGCGCAGGCGGTGGCGATCACCGGGCGCCTGGCCTCGAACGATCCGAATCTGCAGAACATTCCCGTGCGCACCGCCGAAGGCCGCCGCATCCGCGAAGCCTTTGTTGCGCCGCCGGGCAGCGTGATCGTCTCGGCCGACTATTCGCAGATCGAGCTGCGCATCATGGCGCACTTCTCGGGCGACGAAGCGATGCTGCGCGCCTTTGCCGAAGGCGAGGACATCCACCGCGCCACGGCCGCCGAGATCTTCGGCATTCCGCCGGAAGAGGTGCAGTCCGAGCAGCGCCGCTACGCCAAGGTGATCAACTTCGGCCTGATCTATGGCATGAGCGCTTTCGGGCTGGCGGCGAACCTGCAGATCGAGCGTTCGGCGGCGGCCAACTACATCGACCGCTACTTTACGCGCTTCTCGGGCGTGAAGCAGTACATGGACGAAACGCGGCTGGCGGCCAAGTCGCGCGGCTACGTCGAGACCGTGTTCGGGCGACGCCTGTGGCTGCCGGAGATCAATTCGCCGAACGGTCCGCGCCGTGCCGGGGCCGAACGCGCGGCGATCAATGCGCCGATGCAAGGCACGGCGGCCGATTTGATCAAGCTGGCGATGATTGCGGTGCAGGGCTGGCTGGAAAGCGAAAAGCTCGGCACGCGCATGGTCATGCAGGTGCACGACGAACTGGTGCTCGAGGTGCCGCAAGCGGAGCTGGAACTGGTCAAGCAGAAGCTGCCGGAGCTGATGGCGGGCGTGGCGCAGCTGAAGGTGCCGCTGGTGGCCGAGACCGGTGTCGGCAGCAACTGGGAGGAAGCGCACTGAGCTTGCGCGCTCAGGTTCGGCCTCTTCGATATGCGTGGGCGTCCGGATCGGCGCTTTGAAGCCGAGTCCATAACAGCCTGTCGGCACGCAGCGTCGCGGCTGAGCGAAGGTCAGTAACGCCGGCTTCGCCCTGCGATCATCAGGATCAAGGCGCCACCGAGCAGCATGGCCGATGTTGCCGGCTCGTCTGCCGCCATCCCTTCGCATGCCCAGGCGTAAGCGGCCGGAGTCGTGCCAGTTGTCTCCGATGAACCGCTCAGGTTAGCAGGCGCCAGGGCGAGCGCGGCCAGGCCCGCGCACGGAAAGATGCGGAAACACGCCATACAGGTTTCTCCTTGAAAACTGCCACGCCAGGCAGGCGCAAGCGATCAGCCAGCGACTATAGGCGATGCCGGATTCCCGCCTTCTAGCCAGGCGCAAACGTCCTGCCGAAAGTGGCGCGCAGGCCGTTTGCGCACGCGATTGCGTTCCAGAGCGCAAGCCGCCCAGTCGCTGTAAGATAGTCAGCCTTACAACTCATGACCGAAAGGGATGCACATGAAGGATCTCGTACAAGACGGCGACAGCCTGGTTGCCAAGACCGCGTTCGAAGACGGCGTCGACCGCCGCGTGTTCCTGAAGGCAGCCGTCGGCAGCGGTTTCGCCGCCGCGACCCTGCCGGTCATGGCGCAATCCATGATCCAGACCGATACCAGCGGCCTGTCCGCCGGCGACCACATCATCGTCATCAACGGCCAGGACGTGCCGGTCTACCGTGCCCAGCCGGAAGGGCGTTCGAACCTGCCGGTGGTGCTGGTGATCTCGGAAATCTTCGGCGTGCACGAGCACATCAAGGACGTGGCGCGCCGCTTTGCCAAGGCCGGCTACCTGGCCATTGCGCCGGACCTGTTCGTGCGCCAGGGCGACCCGACCAAGATCGCGAACATCGCCGACCTGATGAAGGACATCATCTCGAAGACCCCGGATGCCCAGGTCATGTCCGACCTCGACACGGTGGTCAACTGGGCCAGGCAGCGCGGCGGCGACATCGAGCGCCTGGGCATCACGGGTTTTTGCTGGGGCGGGCGCATCACCTGGCTGTACGCGGCGCACAACCCGAAGGTCAAGGCCGGCGTGGCCTGGTATGGCCGCCTGACGGGCGACGCCACGGCGAACTCGCCGAAGCACCCGGTCGACGTGGCGCAGGGCCTGAAGGTGCCGGTGCTGGGCCTGTACGGCGGCAAGGACACCGGCATTCCACTGGAATCGGTCGAGCGCATGAAGACCGAGCTGGCCAAGGGTAACAGCCGCTCCGAGATCGTCGTGTTCCAGAATTCGGGCCATGCCTTCCACGCGGATTACCGTCCGAGCTACAACGAAGCCGATGCCAAGGATGGCTGGAAGCGCGCGCTGAACTGGTTCGCCAAGCACGGCGTGGCCTGAGTTCGGGCGTTGGAAACGCGCGTAGCGGCCTGTGCGGGTACAATGCCCGGTTTGCTACGCGCAGCACGTCCAGAACAAGAGGCTTCAAATCGACCCGATTCTCATCCACATCCTGCTGGCGACCCTGATCGCCGGCGTCGTCAGCATCTCGGCCGCGGCTTTGTTCTCCTTCACGCTGCTCTCCAAAATGGTGGAGCGGCTGGTGAGCCTGTCCGTCGGCATCATGCTGTCGACGTCGCTGCTGCATGCCTTGCCGGAAGCCTTCGATTCCGACGCGAGTCCGCAGAAGCTGTTCGCGACCTTGCTGGCGGGCCTGCTCACCTTCTTCATGCTGGAAAAGCTGGCGCTGCTGCGCCACTCGCACCACCACGAGGGCGACGGCCACCACCACGCGCACGGCCACGACGCCAGGGAGGCCGGCAAGTCGGGCTGGATGATCCTGATCGGCGACGGCATGCACAACTTCACCGACGGCATCCTGATCGCGGCCGCCTTCCTGGCCAATCCGGAGCTGGGCATCGTTACCGCGCTGGCGATCGTCGCGCACGAGATCCCGACCGAGATCGGCGACTTCATCGTGCTGCTCAATGCCGGCTTCTCGCGCATGCGTGCGTATGTGTTTAATCTCCTGTGCAGCCTGCTCGCCGTGGCCGGCGGCCTGCTCGGCTACTTCACGCTGGACCGCGCCAGCGGGCTGATTCCGTATGTGCTGGTGTTCGCCTCGTCGGGCTTCATCTACATTGCCGTGAGCGACCTGATGCCGCAGATGCAGCGCCGCGCAACCGTCAAGGAATCGGTGCCGCAGGTGCTGTTGATCGGGCTTGGCGTTATCATTGTGCTCTTCCTGACCGGGCGCTGATGCATTGAGGCTGGCCCGGCCGCACTTGATGCGAGGGGCTTGCCATGAAAAGCTATCGTTGGATTCCCGAGACCGGCTCCGGTCTCGAACACCTGGTACTCCGACAGACGAACGAAGGCGTCATCGCGCAGGGCGTGGTGATCGGCGGGCGCTACGGCGAGCGCAGTGGTCAACCCTACGGCGCCAGCTACCGCATCGCCTGCGACGCTGCCTGGCGCGTGCGGCATGCCATCGTCGACGTGGCCGGCGGCGGGCATCTCGAACTGTTTGCCGATGGCGACGGGCAGTGGCGGGGCGGGGATGGCGCAGTCATCGAGGCGCTGGCCGGCTGCATCGACATCGACCTGACGGCCAGCTGCTTTACCAACACGCTACCGATCCGGCGCCTGGGCGACTCGCTAGGCGAGCGGCAGGTGATCGACGTGGCCTGGGTGTGGATTCCCGAACTGAAAGTGGAAAAGGCGCGGCAGGCGTACACGCGGCGCGCCATGAACGCGTATCGCTTCGAGGGCCTGGGCAGCGATTTCAGGGCAGACCTGCGGGTCGACGATGATGGCCTGGTCGAACTGTATCCCGGCCTGTTCAAACGCGCGTAGGGTGGGTTCTTGAACCCACCATGTGTGAACCGAGAATACGTCCGGTGGGTTCGAGAACCCACCCTACGGGTTGGTAGGGTGGGCACTTGTGCCCACGCGGTACTACGGCAGATAGTCGAAGCGCTTCGCGAAGCAGTGGGGTATGCGAAAGTACAACCGCGTGGGCACAAGTGCCCACCCTACGATTTCGATCGGGTTAGTTCGTAGGGTGGGTTCTTGAACCCACCATATGTGAACCGAGAATACGCCGGTGGGTTCGAGAACCCACCCTACGAATTATGAGCCCGTTGCTATCGGCCGCGACGGATCGCTGCTCCACTCGCTCCACGACCCCGGATACAAGGCCGCGCCTTTCAAGCCCGCCACCTCCAGCGCCAGCAGGTTGTGACACGCCGTCACCCCCGACCCGCACTGCATGATCGCGTCGGCCGGCGCGCCGATCACCGCACCGAATTCCTCGCGCAGCTGCTCGGCCGCCTTGAAGCGCCCATCAGGCTGCAGGTTGTCCTTGAAGAAGCGATTCGTCGCCCCCGGAATATGCCCGCCGACCGGATCGATCGTTTCGTTCTCGCCGCGAAAACGATCTGACGCGCGCGCATCCACGACCGTGCGTTTCGCGCTCTCGATATTCTCCAGCACCTCGGCCACCGTCACCGTCGGCACGAACGGCGCACCCACTTCGACCGACCCACGCGGCTTACTGACAACGTCGGTGACCACCGGCTGACCAATCGCCTGCCACGCCGGCAGCCCGCCATCGAGCACCGCCGCCTTCTCGTGCCCGAGCCAGCGCAGCAGCCACCACAAACGCGCCGCGTACATGCCGCCATGCGCGTCATAGGCCACGACCTGGGTGCCGGCGTTCACGCCCCAGCCACGCAAGATCTCGACCAGCGCTTCCTTCGACGGCAGCGGATGCCGCCCCTTGAACACGCCATCCTCGCCACGCTTCGGTCCCGACAACTCGGTTTCCATATCCGCGAACACCGCTCCCGGCAAATGCCCGGCCGCATAGGCTTCGCGTCCATACGCCAGGTTGACGAGGTCATGCCGGCAATCGACGATCACCCAATCAGGTGCATCGATATGCGCAGCCAGGTCGGCGGCGGAAATCAGGGTCGTGTACATGGCAGGCCTCACAGTTCGCTGGCGATGGGATCGGTCTTTTCGGTGACGGCGCCGCGCGCCGTGCTGCGCGTATTGTAGAACGTCGCCGCGATACCGGACGCGAGGATCACGGCTATGCCCAGCCACACGTGCCAGTCGAAGCGGTCGCCCCACAGCAGCAGGCCCCACATGCTGGAAAACACGATACCGGTGTACTGCAGGTTCGCCACCACCAGCACCTTGCCGACGCGGTAGGCGCGCGTCATGGCCATCTGCGCCATCAGGGCCGCGCCGCCGATCGCCAGCAGCAGCAGGCCGCCGTACAGCGTGTGGCTATGGAAGGGCGTGAAGTTTAACCCTGTGCCCGCGCCATCGCCGCTGACCACGCCGACGAACCCGGCCACCGCGGTCGTCGCCGAAAAATAAAACACCACGCGGTACTCCGGCTCGCCCATCTGGCCGAGTTTGCGCACCTGCATGTAGGCCATCGCCGAGATGACCGACGAACAGAGGCCGGCCAGCCCGCCCAGCCACTGGTTCGATTCCACGGCCGGCTGCAGCACCAGGGTCACGCCGAAGAAGCTGGCGCCCACGGCCAGTACCAGCGGCCATTCGGCGTGCTTGGTCTTGGTCCACCAGCCCAGCAGGAACATCCAGGCCGCGATCCAGATCGGCGCCATGTAGTTCAGGGTCATGGCGGTGGCCAGTGGCAGTTTCGAGATGGCGAAGAACCACAGCCAGAGCGAGGTGACGCCGACCGCGCTGCGCCACAGGTGGGCTTTCGGGAAGGGCGTGCGGAAGGTGCCACCGCGATGGCGCACGATCATGAAGAGGATGACGGCGCCGATCAGGCCGCGGTAGAACAGGAGTTCGGAGGTGGTGTAGAACTCGGAAGCCAGCTTCACGCCCGCGCCCATGGCGGCAAACGCAAAGCTGGCGAACAGCATCCAGAGTGAAGGCATTACATTCCTGGGTTGAGACTACTTTACTGCTTAGAGATCGATCTTGCTCCGGTACCACTCGTGGAAGTGCTGCATGCCGTCTTCCATCGGCGACTGGTACGGCCCGACCTCGTTGACGCCACGCTCCATCAGGATGCGGCGGCCCGCATCCATGCGCTGGGCGATCTCGTCGTCCTCGATGCAGGTTTCCATGTAGGCGGCGCGTTCGGCTTCCACCAGTTCGCGCTCGAACAGGGCGATCTCTTCCGGGTAGTAGAACTCGACCACGTTGCGCGTCTTTTGCGGGCCGAGTGGCCACAGGGTCGACACCACTAGCACGTTCGGATACCACTCGACCATGATGTTCGGGTAGAGCGTGAGCCAGATCGCGCCTTGCTTCGGCTCCTTGCCGCCGTTGAACTTCAATACGGCTTCCTGCCACTTCTTGTACGTCGGCGAGCCGGCCTTTTGCAGGCCGCGGTTCACGCCCACGGTCTGCACGCTGAAGTCGCGGCCGAATTCCCATTTCAGGTCGTCGCAGGACACGAAGTTGCCCAGGCCCGGGTGGAAGGGCTCGACGTGGTAATCCTCCAGGTAGACTTCAATAAAAGTCTTCCAGTTGTAGTCGACGTCGTGGATCTCGACGTGGTCGAACAGATAGCCCGAGAAATCGAGGTCCTTCGAGACCGACATCTCCTTGAGCTTGTCCATCACGTCGTAGCCGTTCTGCTCGAACAGCAGGCCGTTCCAGCTTTGCAGCGTGGTCTTCGACAAATTCAGGCAGGGCGTTTCCGCGAAATGCGGCGCGCCGATCAGTTCGCCCTTCAGGTCGTAGGTCCAGCGGTGCAGCGGGCACACGATGTTGTTGGCATTGCCGCGGCCATTGAACATCAGCGCCTGGCGGTGGCGGCAGACGTTGGACAGCACCTCGATGCCGTTGGCGTTACGCACCAGCATGCGGCCTTCGTTTTCCGATGCCAGGGTGGCGAAGTCGCCCATCTCCGGCACCATCAGTTCATGGCCGACGTAACGCGGCCCCTGCCGAAACAGTTGCTGGATCTCGCGCTGCAGCAGCGCATCGTCAAAGTAAACATTTACCGGAAGCTGAGCGCACGAGCGCGCCAGCTTGGCGTGGGTAGCCAGATCGGACATCCCAACCCCCCTTATTCGAGACCTAAAGAAGAGAAAGAATCCAAAGACCAGTATTTAGTGTGCGGAAATACGGTATTTCGGACAGAACCGGCGATTATACCGTGGAACGAGCTCTACAGTCTCGGACCGGCACGCGGTTGTGGTGCGCAGAGGCACAGGAATTGCCGGAAAGGCATCGTTTTCATGGTGTTCAGGGTGGGTGCGTTAAAATGTGAACGGTCGTGCAATTAGCTCAGCATTCGCGCGGACCCCTCTGGGGTAAGGATTGTTCTAAAATACGCGATTAGGCTTCCCCATGGCGCACCCCTTGTGTCATATCGGGATCGCTGGCCCAACACAACAAGTAACTATGGCAAATAATTCAAACGTGGGAGCACCGGAGTCCTTCGAGGCGGCAATGGCCGAACTGGCCCAGCTCGTCTCGCAGATGGAAGCAGGGCAATTGCCGCTGGAAGCCTCGGTGGTCGCCTATGCACGCGGATCCGAACTCGTGAAATACTGCGCTGCCCAGCTCGACAAGGTGGAGTCCCAGGTCAAGGTGCTGGAAGGCGACATGCTGAAACCGTTCAGCGGCGACGAGGGCGCGCAATGAGCGCGGCGCCGTTCGCCGACTGGATGGCAGGCGTCCAGCATGACGTCGAAGATGCGCTGTCGCGCTTCCTGCCCGCGGCCGATGCCGAGCCCACCAAGCTGCACGAAGCCATGCGCTACACCGCGCTCGGCGGCGGCAAGCGCGTGCGTCCGCTGCTGGTGTATGCCAGCGGCGCCTTGTTCGGCGCCGATGCCGCCTCGCTGGCGCGCGCCGCCTGCGCGCTGGAAATGATCCACGTGTATTCGCTGGTGCACGACGACATGCCCTGCATGGACGACGACGCCCTGCGCCGCGGCAAGCCCACCGTCCACGTGGCCTACGACGAAGCGACTGCGCTGCTGGTCGGCGACACGCTGCAGGCGCGCGCCTTCGAGGTGCTGGCCGGCGACGAGGCGCTGCCGCCAGCGCGCCTCATCAAGATGCTGCGCCTGCTGGCCGAAGCCGCCGGTTCCGCCGGCATGTGCGGCGGCCAGGCGATCGACCTCGACAGCGTGGGCCTGTCCCTGAGCCTGGAACAGCTCGAACGCATGCACCAGCTGAAAACCGGCGCACTTTTGCGCGCATCGGTCCTGCTCGGTGCCCTGTGCGGCAAGGACCTGGGCGCTGCGGAACTTGAAGCCCTGAAGGCCTACTCCAAGGCAGTAGGGCTGGCGTTCCAGGTCGTGGACGATGTACTGGATGCGACGGCCGATTCGGCCACGCTCGGCAAGACCGCCGGCAAGGATGCGGCCGACAACAAGCCGACGTATGTGTCGATCCTCGGACTGGAGCCCTCGAAGGCGCTGGCCGAACAATTGCGGCGCGAGGCGCACGATGCGCTGGCGCCATTCGGAGAACAAGCACAGCGGCTGCGCGAACTCGCGGACCTGATCGTGCAGCGGAAGGCCTAAATGAACCTGTTAGACACCATCAACGACCCGTCGGACCTGCGCAAGCTCCCGCGCACGCAACTGACCCCGCTGGCCGGCGAACTGCGCCAGTATCTGCTCGACTCGGTCTCGAAGACCGGCGGCCATTTGTCGTCCAACCTCGGCACCGTGGAGCTGACCATCGCGCTGCACTACGTGTTCGAGACGCCGCATGACCGCATCGTGTGGGACGTGGGCCATCAAACCTACTCGCACAAGATCCTCACCGGCCGCCGCGAGCGCATGCCCACGCTGCGCCAGTTGAACGGCCTGTCGGGCTTCCCGAAGCGCGATGAAAGCGAATACGACACCTTCGGCACCGCCCACTCGTCGACCTCGATCTCGGCCGCACTCGGCATGGCCGCCGCCGCCAAGCTGAAAGGCGAGCAGCGCCACGCGATCGCCGTGATCGGCGACGGCTCGATGACCGCGGGCATGGCCTTCGAGGCCCTGAACAATGCCGGCGTCGAGGAAGACTGCAATCTGCTGGTGGTCCTGAACGACAACGACATGTCGATCTCGCCGCCGGTGGGCGCACTGAACCGCTACCTGGCGCGCTTGATGTCGGGCCAGTTCTACGCCGCGGCCAAGAGCGTCGGCAAGACCGTGCTGCCGGCGCCGCTGCGCGAACTGGCGAGCCGCCTGGAAGAACACGCGAAGGGCATGGTGGTCCCGGCCACGATGTTCGAGGAATTCGGTTTCAACTACATCGGCCCGATCGATGGGCACGACCTGGATTCGCTGATCCCGACCCTTGAAAACATCAAGAAGCTCAAGGGCCCGCAGTTCCTGCATGTGGTGACCAAGAAGGGCCAGGGCTACAAGCTGGCCGAGGCCGAGCCGATCCTGTACCACGGCACCGGCAAGTTCAACCCGACCGAGGGCATCAAGCCGGCGACCGCCCCAAGCAAGATCACCTACACCGAAGTCTTCGGCAACTGGCTGTGCGACATGGCAGCCGTCGATTCGCGCCTGGTCGGCATCACGCCGGCGATGCGCGAGGGCTCGGGCATGGTGCGCTTCCATGCGCAGTACCCGGAGCGTTATTTCGACGTCGGCATTGCCGAGCAGCATTCGGTGACCTTCGGCGCCGGTCTCGCCACCGAGGGCATGAAGCCGGTGGTCGCGATCTACTCGACCTTCCTGCAGCGCGCCTACGACCAGCTGATCCACGACGTGGCGCTGCAGAACCTGGACGTGACCTTCGCCCTGGACCGCGCCGGCCTGGTCGGCGCCGATGGTGCGACCCACGCGGGCAACTACGACCTGGCCTACCTGCGCTGCATCCCGAACATGGTGGTCATGGCGGCGTCGAACGAGAACGAGTGCCGGCAGATGCTGACCACCGCTTACCACTATCCGGGCCCGGCGGCGGTACGTTATCCGCGCGGCACCGGCATCGGTGCGGCGATCCAGGAAGAGCTGACCTCGATCGAGATCGGCAAAGGCGAAGTCCAGCGCCAGGGCAAGGGCGTGGCCATCCTTGCCTTCGGCTCGATGGTGGCGCCGAGCATGGGCGCGGCCGGCGAACTCGATGCCACGGTCGCCAACATGCGCTTCGTGAAGCCGCTCGACGTCGAGCTGGTGAAGCAGCTAGCGGCCGACCACGACTACCTGGTGACGGTGGAAGAGGGCGCGGTGATGGGCGGCGCCGGTGCGGCCGTGGCCGAAGCGATGGCGGCAGCGGGCATCGTCAAGCCGCTGCTCATTCTTGGCTTGCCCGACAAATTCATCGACCAGGGCGATCCGGCGGCGCTGCTGGCGTCGGTGGGCCTGGATGCCAAGGGCATCGCGGCGTCGATCCGTGCGCGCTTCGGTATCGCGGGCGAGCCGCGGCTGGTGGCGGTGAAGAGCTGAACGCTGTTCTGGCTCGATGAAGAAGCGGCGCCTCGGGCGCCGTTTTTTTTGCCGATGGTGCGGTGTGCACGTGTACGACCGCGTGGACACAGGTGTCCACCCTACCAAACCGAAGTCACGTACGTCGGCGAAGGAGTAGGGTGGGCACCTGTGCCCACGCGGTATAGCACGTCTGAATGTCGAAACGTGTCTTCGGCTACTGTACCCATCCACCTCTCAACTCTACTAGTTCGTCCGCCCCCCAATCCACGATAACTTTGTCGCAAAGCCAACAATAAACAGGCCCGGTTTCCGCAAAAGAGGAAAGCCGGCGGCCGTCCCAGACAACAGCCGCCGCGCGCAGCAAATCGTCTTTGACCGCAAAGGGAGAATTGCATTGAAAAAGAAATTCGGCCTGTTCCTGTTCGCACTCGGCCTGAGTGCATCCTACGCCTATGCCTACGATGACACGGCGTGCATCCTGGATTGCCATGCCAAATACGTCGACTGCATGTCGCGCGGCTACTTCACCCCCAACTACTGCCAGAGCCGCATGAGCGTCTGCTCGGCGATGTGCGATGGCTGGGACGGCAACGGCCCGATTCCTTGACCCGCTTTCCACAGCAGGAAAACGGCGGCAGCCGCACCTCATGGCGGTAGCCGCGCCTTGTTTCGTCTCGATCCCAAGGGAGAATCGAATTGAAAAAGAAAATTGGCCTGTTCCTGTTCGCACTCGGCCTGAGTGCTTCCTACGCCCATGCCGACACCGACTACGCCACCTGCTTCCAGACCTGCTGGGACCAGTACGAGGATTGCCTGGCGCGCGGTAACTTCACCCTCAACTATTGCGGACACCGCATGAGCATGTGCGCCGCGATGTGCGACGGCTGGGACGGCACCGGCGACATTCCATAATCGTTCAACGCGTGCGGGTGCACAGGTACACCGCACCCGCCGTCGCCAGGAAGCCCGCCAGCGTCATCGCGCTCAGGGTTTCGCCCAGCACCCCGAACGCCATCAGCGCCGTCACGCCCGGGATCAGGTAGAACAGGCTGGCCACCTTGCTCGCTTCCCCCTTGCGCATCATGATGAACAGCAGGCTGGTCGCGCCGATCGAATTCACGGTCGCCAGCCAGCCCGACGCAAACAGCATCGCCGGCGTCCAGCGCACATCGAAGCCTTCCACGAACAGCGACAGGGGCAGCGCCACCAGCGTCGCCACGGCCAGCTGCACGAAGCCGCCAGTGCACAAGTCCATCCCGGCGCAGAACTTCTTCTGGTACAGCGTGCCGAGCGTGACCCCGGCCAGCGCCACCACGGCCGCCGCGTAGGCCCCGACGCCAGCGCTTCCAATGCCCAGCTTGTGCCACACCACCAGCACCACGCCCATCACGCCGCCCGCCATCCCCAGCCACTGTTTTGCACCAAGCCGTTCGCCGAACACGACCGCCGCACCGAGCGCCGTGAACACCGGCATGGTGCCGACGATCAGCGCCGATTCGCCCGCCGACACTCCCAACTTCAGCGCCGTGTACAGGCCCGAGAACTGCAGCGCCTGGATCAGGAGGCCGACCACCACCAGGTGCCCGAACTGCCTGCGGTTCGCCGGCCAGGGCGCGCGCGCCGCCAGCGCCACGATCAGCAGCACGGATGAGGCCAGCCCGAAGCGGATCGCCAGCAGCGTGAACGGCCCGGCATACGGCACGGCCAGCTTGCCGACCACGTAGCCCGAACTCCACATCGCAATGAAGAGCAGGGGCAAAGCCAGGCCGGTGATGCGGGCCAGTGTGGAAACGGCGGGTGAGGCAAGCCTGAGCGTGGTCATCGTTTTTTCCGGTAGATTGATCCTGCCAGCTTAGGCCGGATACTGCTGCGATACAATCCATCGAATGGGCAACCGATTGTTTCCAAAGGCGATACGATGAGCGAAATGCAGCCGCGCGACTTTTCCGATGTCTGGACCTTCGTCAGGGTGGTCGATAGCGGTTCCTTTTCCGAAGCCGCGCGCCAGATGGGCACGACCAAGGCGAACGTCAGCAAGCAGGTCGCCAACCTGGAAAAGAACCTGCACGCCAAACTGCTGAACCGCTCGACACGCAAGCTGGGCCTTACCGAAGCCGGTAGCGCCATCTACCAGAACGCCCTGCGCCTGCTGGAAGAAGCGCGCGCGCTGGAAGCCACTGCCGCCGGTTTGCAGACCGGCCCGGGCGGCACGCTGCGCGTAAGTGCCTCGATGGCCTTCGGCACCACCTGCCTGGCCGGCCTGCTGCCCGCCTTCATGGAGCGCTACCCGGACATCCGCGTGGTGCTCAGCCTGACCGACCGCTACGTTGACCTGGTCGAGGAAAACATCGACGTCGCCCTGCGCCTGGCCTCGCGCATCGACACGCTGAGCGTGGTGGCGCGGCCGATTGCAGGTATCCGCTACGTGCTGGCTGCGGCGCCGGCTTACCTGGAACAGCACGGCACGCCACAGAGCACCGAGGACCTTGCAATGCACCGCTGCCTGACGTTCGGCGCCTCCGGTGCGCCGGTGACCTGGCAGTTCGAAGACGCTGGTGGCACCGTAAATGTGAACGTGGACAGCGCCCTGGCCGCTAACAGCAGCGTGGCCCTGCACCTGGCCATGCTGCGCGGCGGCGGCATTGCGTTGCTGCCGACATATGTGGTTGGCGAGGACCTGCGCAGCGGCGCCGCCGTGCAGCTGCTGCCCGAACTGACGCCAAAGGGCTTTTCAGGCGACCAGCTATACGCTGTCTACCTGGAGAACCGCTTCCTGCCGCCGAAGGTGAGGGTGTTTATCGACTATCTTGTCGAGACGACGACACAAGACCAGTTGTCCCAGGGCGGTTCATAGCGGCCTGATCAAACAGTTGCTATATACTCAAGGCAGTCTGGAATGCCTGCTTTCAAAACAGTGAGGGCCGGATGACGGAAAACGTAAGGAAAACAGCAATTTCCAGCAGCGAGAACGGAAAAATCGTGCAGGGCAGTGCCAGGCAATGGCGGGCTTTCGAGAAAGCGGTCCTGGTCGCTCTCGGTCCTGCGATCAAAGGAACCGGGTGGAGGAAAAGTGGCGCGGTGCTGTTCAGGCAGGCCGGCGATTTTTTTCATGAGGTCCGTATAACGGTATCGCTTTACGATGGAAAAACGCACGTCACGCACTGCGTCAAACCCATGGCGCTGGACCCGATTCTATGGGATATCCTGGGGATGCCGGGGAATGCGGGCGAACCGCTTTCGTTCCGCACAAACGGCGCCTTTACCTGCCCGGGACTGCCCATGTATGAGGAGGTGCTTGAACAGTCCTGTCTTACGCCGGGCGATGCAGCAAGCTCCTTGATGGCAGTCGTCGTGACCCAGCAAGCACTTCTGACGGAAGTCTTGCAAGCCTCGGATTTCTCGTCATTGGTCGCCCAACATACTAATCAGCTGGAACGTGGAGCCTATGCCGTCACCCTGGTTACCAGCCTGATCAACGATGGCGACTGCGACGCCGCCGCCCGTCTCGCAAGCGCATATGCCTCCGGCGAACGCGAATCATGCTGCGACATCAGCGTCGAGGGCGTGTCTGTCCGTCGCCTGGCGCTCGATTGGCTGGCAGCCGGGGCTGCATCAACAAAGTTCGCAACCTGGCCTTGCCTGCCTGTCACGACTGAACCTGCACCTTGACTGCGCCGTCGCGGTCTTTTCTGGCCTGGACAACGAACAGGTCTTTATTACTTGGGAATACTTCATGAAGCATACGTTTGCCCGCCTGACCCTGGCCTTGTGCGCAGCCGGCTTCGGCATCGCCGCCCATGCCGCCGATCCTTATACGCCGCAGGAATACGTCCAGTTCCAGCACGCCGACTGGACCAAAAACGCCACCATCTACCAGATCAACACGCGCCAGTTCACGAAGGAGGGCAGCTTCAAGGCCGCCACCGCCCAGCTGCCGCGCCTGAAGGAACTCGGCGTCGACATCCTGTGGCTGATGCCGATCCACCCGATCGGTGAGCTCAAGCGCAAGGGCAAGCTCGGCAGCCCGTACGCGGTGCGCGACTACCGCGCCGTGAACCCGGAATTCGGCACCCTGCAAGACTTCCGCGCCTTTGTCGACGGCGCGCACAAGCTGGGCATGCGCGTCATCATCGACTGGGTCGGCAACCACACGTCCTGGGATAGCGTCCTGCGCAGCAGCCATCCGGACTGGTACGCGAACGACAGCAGCGGCAAGCCGCGCCCGACGCCCTGGTTCGACTGGGACGACATCATCGACCTCGATTACAGCAAGCCGGCCCTGCGCCGCTACATGACCGAATCGATGCTGTACTGGGTGCGCGAGACCGGCATCGACGGCTACCGTGTCGACGCCGCCGGCCTGGTACCACAGGACTTCTGGGACAACGCCAGCCGTGAGCTGCGCGCCGTGAAGCCGGTCTTCATGCTGGCCGAATGGGAGAGCCGCGACATGCACCGCGTGGCGTTTGATGCCAGCTATGCCTGGACCTGGTGGGACGCGCTGCACGACATCGCCAAGGGCAAGCGCGACGCCACCGGCCTGTACACCTATTACGCCTGGGGCCAGAAGTTCTACCCGCGCCAGGCCTACCGCCTGCTGTACACGACCAACCACGACAAGAACACCTGGGACGGCACCGAGTTCGACATCTTCGGCCCGGCGGTCGATGCGGCCATCGTGTTCACGTTCGTAAGCGAAGGCATGCCAATGATCTACAACGGCCAGGAAGCCGGCAACCGCAAGCGCCTGGAATTCTTCGAGCGCGATCCGATCGAGTGGAAGCCGTCGCCCTACGCGGACCTGTACCGCAAGCTGATCGCACTGAAGAAGTCGAATACGGCGCTGTGGAACGGCGAGTTCGGCGCGCAGATGATGCAGGTGCCGAACGCCACGCCGAAGCAGGTCTTCAGCTTCGTGCGTGCGAATGCCAAGGACAAGGTGTTCGTGGCGCTGAACCTCTCTGGCGAGCGCGTGAAAGCCACCTTCAGCAAGGACCTGCACCACGGCAGCTACCGCGACTTCGCCACCGGCGAAACGGTGCGCGTGGATGCGGCGACCAGCTTCGACATGGCGCCGTGGAGCTACAAGGTGCTGGTGAAGTAAGGTAGCTGTGTTGTTCGTAGTTCGTAGGGTGGGCACTTGTGCCCACGCGGTACGGCGCCGGCATACCGTCGGGTATGGAAAGGTACGACAGCGTGGGCACAAGTGCCTTGCGCGGCCCGGCCCACCCTACCAAACCAGGCACATCCACAATCTTTGATATAGTTTTATTAATTCTATCGGAGATCAATCATGGAGGAGCCTGTGAAAAACGTAGATGTGAAAGTCACTGTGGATGTGCGCGTGGACCCGGTCGGCGTGGCCGTGTTCTTTGCATCGGTCGCTGCCGCGCTGTTCTTTCTGAAGAAAAACGTCAAGCAAGTGGAACACACATCCACATGACCTGATAAGGAATGCTGGAAAGAGAAGTATTAAATTCTATCGGGTATTTTCTGAGGCTGGCTCTGCAATAGCGCCTGGATTAGAATGTGAAAGGCGACTTTGGTCGATGACCAAAGTATTGACATTCCCAGGCCAGGTTTGCGCTTGCAGCAAATATTCCGGTCGTTTCGCAAAGTCCAATCATGACCAGCCTGCCTGCGGCGCCATCTCTCGATCAATGCGAGAATGAGCCGATTCATATTCCCGGATCCATCCAGCCATTCGGCATTTTGCTGAGTGTCGAATCGGCGACACTGACCATCACGAATGCCAGCGTCAATTGCATCGAAGCCTTTGGCCTCGATGCGAGGGAACTCGTCAATCGCTCGCTCGCCGAGCACCTGTCGGCCGATGCCTTGCAGAAGCTCGAGCAATACATCCATTCGCAAGACCTGGTCGAGCAGGCGCCGCTGATCGTGCCGCTCCTGCATGCGGGTTCGCTGCGTGAGCAGGAATGGGAAGTGACAGCCCACCTGCACCATGGCGTCCTGATCCTGGAGCTGGAACCCTTGTCGTCGGAAGACGTGGCCGAGCCATTGCAACGTCTCGTCCGGAATGCCGTGCATTTGATATTCGGCGCTTCCAGGCTGATCGATCTGTGCCGGCGCGCGGCCGAGCAGGTACGGCTGATCAGCGGTTATGACCGCGTCATGATTTATCGCTTCACGGAAGACTGGCATGGCGACGTCGTCGCCGAGGCCAGGGTGCCGCATGCGCATTCTTATCTCCATCATCATTTCCCGGCTTCGGATATTCCCGCCCAGGCGAGAAAGATATTCCTCGATAACTGGCTGCGCATGATCCCGGACGTGGCCTATACGCCGGTCGCCGTTTATCCCGGAAGGAATGCGACGACCGGCGCACCGCTGGACCTTGGCATGTCCGCCTTGCGCAGCGTGTCGCCGCTGCATATCGAGTATTTGCAGAACATGGGCGTGGGTGCGACCTTGACGCTGCCGCTGATCGACAACGGCAAGCTGTGGGGCCTGATCGCCTGCCATCACCTCGGCGCCAGGACGCTCGGTTCCGACCAGCGTTTGGCCACCAAGATGATTGCCCAGCTCGTGTCGTCCCAGTTGGCGTTGAAGGAATCGCTGGAGGACCAGCGCTACCGGAACGAACTGAAGCGCACGCGCGGCGCACTCCTGGGTTTCATGGAAGAGAGCGAAAGCGTCGTCGGCGGACTGGCCAAGTGCACGCCGAACCTGCTCGACCTGGTCGGGGCTGTTGGCGGTGGGGCGGCGGTTTTCCACAAGAACACATGGATCACCGTTGGTGCGACACCATCGGCGGCCCAGATCGACGAACTGGTCGAATGGCTTGCTACCGTCCACGGGTCGAAGGAAGTCTATGCGAGCAACCAGCTCAGCAGCATGTTCGCGCCGGCCAGCGACTATCAGGACATCGCCAGCGGCCTGCTGGCCATCGCGATTCTCAAGTCGGAACGCAATTATGTGCTGTGGTTCCGGCCCGAGGTGGCGAAGACCATCACCTGGGCCGGCCAACCGGACAAGCGCGTCGAGGTGGAAAACGGCGTCGTGCGCCTGCATCCGCGCTTTTCCTTCGATTCCTGGAAACAGGTCGTGAATGGCATCGCCGCGCCATGGAAAAAGGTGGAGGTCGAGTCGGCGGCCGAGCTGCGCACCGGCATCCTGGGGTTCAACCTGCGGCGCGCGTTTGCCAAGGCGCAGGAAGCCCGTGCGCTAGCCGAAAAAATCAGCGGTGAAAAAGAAACCCTGGTGCATATCGTCTCGCACGACATCCGCAATCCATTAAGCGTCCTGAAAATGTCGCTGCAGTTCATGGAGCGGGCGCAGGCCGCAGGTACCGCCACGTCGCCGGAAATGATCGCGCGTAGCATGCGTGCAGTCGACACGATCGAGCGCCTGGTGACATCGGTGCTCGATTCGGCCAAGTCGGACCACGTCACCTTGTCGCCGGACCTGCAACTGGCGAATGCCGGCACGCTCGTCCGCGATGCCGTCGATCTCGCCATGCCCCTGGCCGAGAAAGCCGGCATCGACATCGGCGTGGCATGCAATGGCAGTGACCTGACGATCGCCTGCAAGCGCGCGCAGGTGGAGCAGGTGCTGGGCAACCTGATCAGCAATGCCTTGAAGTTCACGCCGGCCGGTGGACGGATCACGGTGTCGGCAAGGCAGAGCGATGGCGAAGTCGTCATCTCGGTTGCCGATACGGGAATGGGCATTGCCCCGGCGCTGCTGCCGCGTATCTTCGACCGCTTCACGCAAGGCACGGTGGGCGCGGAAAAAGGCGCGGGCCTGGGCCTGTCGATCGTGAAGGGCATCATCGAACAGGAGGGCGGCCGGATCTGGGTCGAGAGCAGCGTCGGCGTGGGCACCACGTTCCACTTTACCCTGCCGCGCCGGCAAGGCTGAGCGGGGCGGAAGCGGCCTTAGCGCAGGCTGCCTTCCTCCACCATCGTCTCCTTGGCCACCTCGGCCACCTGCCTGTCGTCCTCGGTCAGGCGCACCGTCTTCCAGCTGCCGCGCGCAAACCACGCCACCGACACCAGCGCTACCGCCACGTTCGTCACCGGGAACGACCACCACAAGCCATCCGCGCCCAGCGTGGTGTGCTTCGCCAGCACGTAGGCCAGCGGGAACTGGATCATCCACTGCGACACCATCGCGATGATCATCGCACTGAGCATATTCCCCGACGCGCGGAACGCCGACACGATGCACAGCTGGATGCCGATCCCGCCCCAGGCCAGGCACATGATGCGGATGAAGTGGGCGCCGCCGGCGATCACCGCCGGGTCGTCGGGAATGAAGAAGCGCACCAGCCACGGCGCGCACAGCCAGGCGACGCCGCCCAGCAGCGTCAGGAGGACGAAGCTGGCAAAGGTGCCGAGCCAGGTGATGCGCTCGGCGCGCGCCGTATTCCCCGCGCCGATGTTCTGGCCGACCAGGGTCGCCACCGCCATCGCAATCCCCATCACCGGAATCGTGATCACCTGCAGGATGTTCGAGCCGACGCCATAGGTGGCGATCGACAGCGTGCCGAAGCTGGCCACCAGGAAGGACATCACCATCAGCCCCAGCGCGCGCGTCGACAGCTCCACCGACCCGGGCAAGCCGAGGAAGAAAGCGCGTTTCAGATACACCGGGTCCGGCTTGAACCCGCTCCAGGACAGCGCAATGCCATGCCGCCCGCGCAGGAACACCAGCATGCCCAGGCCCGCGGCGAGCGCCTGCGTGATCAGCGTCGCATACGCCGCACCCATCACGCCCTGGCCGGGAATCGGCCCCCAACCGAAGATAAAGAGCGGATCGAGCACGAAGTTCAGCACCACGGTGCCTGCCACGATCATCAGGGGAATGCGGGTCTGGCCGACGCCGCGCATCAGCGCCTGGAACATCGCGTACATGAAGACGAACAGGATGCCGACGAACGACACGCGCAGGAAGCCGAGCGCGCCGCTGTAGACCTCGGGCGCCACGCCCAGCAAACGCAGCAGGGTAGGGGCCAGCACGAAGCCGATCGCGCCGAACACGATCGAGGTGATCACCACCATCAGCATGGTCTGCGCCGCCACGTGATTCACCATGTCCTGGCGCCCGGCGCCGACGTATTGCGCGGCCATGGTGGCGCCGGCCATCGCCAGGCCGGAGCCGAGCGCGATCACCAGGAAGGTGACCGGGAAGCTGACGGAAATGGCTGCCACCGCCGATGCGCCCAGGCGCCCGACCCAGAAAGCGTCGGTCAGCTGGTAGCCGGTCTGCAGCAGGTTGGCGAGCATGATCGGGATCGCCAGCGTGACGAGCGCGCGTGGAATCGAGCCTTCGAGGAAGAGGGTCTTGCGGTCGGTTTTCATGCCTTCATGCTAAGCCATCCGGGCGAAGCATGATGTCCGGCAGACTCGGCTGGCTTTGGTGTGCTGTGGGCAGGTGAATGATGCACCAGCGGAAGTTGGATACTTAAAAATTACTTCAAAGGCTTAAAGGCATGGCTATTGTCGAAGCCAAACATGTCTTCGTCATACATTCGGCTCATCTTGCGCACCAGGTGCATTTGCAGGGCGGGCGGCAGTTTGAAGTAGGGGGCGCTGGCTGTGGTCGAGCGTTGCAGGTCGAGGTCGCCCGTGATTGCCCGGATGGCGGCCTTGGTGTCACGGTGAAAAGCGATGATCTTCAGCCGCCCTTCGAAAGCATCATCCATGATCTTTCCCTCATCACTGGCGTAGAAGCGGTACACCAGGATCGGATCAACCAGCCCGTCGCCATCGATATCGTTTAACTCGGTCAGCTTGGTCCACCACTGCACGCCGGCCATCTCTATCGGTGCGCTATCGCTGACCGTGCCCTTGGCCGTCAGGGTTGGCCCAGCATGTATCGTGAACAAGTGCGCGCCGATTTTACTCGACAAGGTTTTACCATCGTAGCGCCGGTCGCCGCTTTCGGTCAGGTACACCACGTGATCGCCGCTATCGTCGCGGTAGCAGAAGTGTGCGAACACCGGCAAGGTCACCTTGGCAATCTTGAGGGTATCCCGATGCAGCAGGAAGCCATCGTTGGTGCAGCGCGAACCTGGAACGGCATGCACATTCGATGAGACCAATGTGGCGAGGGTAAGCAGGAATATGGCAAGGTGGCGCATGGTGAAGGTGTGTAGAAGGCCGAGGAAAGTAATAGCTTATTGACGTTAGCCTTCAGGTTACTCCAGACAAAAGATCAATGTCGGGAGGTCTTGCCTGTCGCAAAACGATATCAGCTTATCGCCGAGAAGATGTCATGGGGAACGCGAGTGGCGAGATTCGACCCATTGCGGACCTTTGTAATGGCCTACCAGCTAATGTCAGTCGCTAACGGATAGCTCAATCGATGCTCCGTCTGGAAGATCAGCAATTTGTTGAGCAATATAACCGGAGGCTCTGATGAGCTCGTCGTGCGATATCGTCCCCAGGTTTTCTCCACCGTACTCACCGCCGAGCACACCGGGAATCTTGAGACAATACTTCCGCCCGGAAGCAAGCGCTCCGAGCCGTTGAAAAGCCTGGTCTAGTGGGCCACGCATGTACCAATCCCTCAGGAATTCCTGGTCTTTTGACAATCGATCTAGTTCTTCTCGACTGCTTGCCACGACTTCACAGTAAAGATCTTCTGGACATAGGCGCCAATATTGTTCGCGTACGTCTTTCAAAATCAGGTTGCCGAAGTCGTTGTGATCGATAAGCTCGACCGGCTCAATGCCTACCCATCCCCAAGCACGTCGAACTTCGTCAAGCAACTCCACCGTCGCTCCTTCACTCAAGCATTAATATGTCCACACTTGGCCGATAGGAGACGGATAGTATGGCTCAGTTTGCGGCCCTGCCGCCGTCAGAGCAATGTAGAAGCCCGGTCAGCCATCCTTATGCGCGCTCCGGCAAGTGAATCGAGCGCGCCAGCAAATGCCCCGCCAGCCAGCCGCCGATCAAACCGCCGATATGCGCCGCGTTGTCGGTGTGCGGATAGATGAAGCCCATCCACAGACTGAAGAGCAGAAAGGGGATCATCGAGCCGCGCAGGTCGGCCACCACGGTGGGCGGCACGCCGCTGTCCCTGCGTCCCAAAAAGGCGAGCAGGCCGCCGATGATGCCGAAGATCGCGCCGGATGCGCCGACGCTGTTCACATGCGGATTCCACAGCACGCTGGCCAGGCTGCCCGACAGGCCGGCCAGGACGTACAGGCCGGCGAAACGCGCGCTGCCGAAGATGCGCTCGGTGACTTGCCCCACCTGCCACAAGGCCAGCATGTTGAAGCCGATGTGCCAGATGCTCCCGTGCAGGAACATCGAGGTGAACAGGCGCCACCATTCGCCTTTCAGGGTCAGGGGGCCGCGGTTCGATCCCCATTCGACCAGCTGCTGCGAATGCAGCAGGGCCGAGGCATCGGGATGCAATGCGAACAGCTGGCGCAGCGGACCTTCGAGGAAGCTCTGGTAGCGCTGGCGGGCCAGCCACATCAGCACGAAGATGCCGATGTTTGCCGCCAGCAGCCCCCAGATCACCGGCGTGGACGGGCTCCAGTAATCGATGCGGTCATGGAAGATCTCCTGCTCGGCGTGCGCTTGCGCGTGGGCCGGCGTCTGGCGCGTGGGCAGCAGGGCGACGATGCGGTCGGCGGTGGCGGCGTCTTCCACGCTGAAGCCGATCGTCAGGTCTTCCTTCACGCCGAGCAGCGTGAAGGTGACGTCGCTGCCGCTGGCGTAGACGTCGACGATGTCGACCATGCGCAGGCGCTGTTCCTCGCGCAGCGGCATGCGGAACGAGCGATGCCGGCTGCCGCGCAGGATCACGAAGTCCTGGCCGATCTCGATCGTGCCCTTGCCCCGGTACTGGAAAGGATTGGTCGGCCAGTTCGCACCGGCCATGTAGAAACGCAGCTTGAAGACGTGCTCGCCCGCCATGCAAATCCCTTGAATCAGCCGCGCTTGCGCTCGTGGTTCCACAGCACGTCGCTGCCGCCGGCAAAGCGGTTCAGCACGCGCGCCAGCACGAACATCAAGTCCGACAGGCGGTTCACGTATTGACGTGGCTGCGGATTGAGCGTGTCCGTCTTGGACAAAGCCACGATGGCGCGCTCGGCGCGGCGGCACACGGTGCGGCACACGTGGGCGGTAGAGGCCGCGCGCGAGCCGGCCGGCAGGATGAACTCCTTCAGGATCGGCAGGTCGGCATTGTATTTTTCCAGCAGGCCGTCGAGGCGCGCCACGTGTTCGTCCTTGATCATCTGGTAGCCGGGGATGCACAGCTCGCCGCCCAGGTCGAACAGATCGTGCTGGATCGAGACCAGTTCTTCGCGCAGGTTGGGCGGCATGTCTTCGCACAGCAGCAGGCCGACGAAGGAATTGAGTTCGTCGACTTCGCCCAGCGCATGGATGCGTGCGCTGTCCTTGCCGGTACGGCTGCCGTCGCCGAGGCCGGTGCTGCCGTCGTCGCCGGTGCGTGTGGCGATTTTAGAAAGTCGATTGCCCATGATTATGTCCAGACCATAAAAAAAGATAGCCCGAGGATACGACAAAACGATGTGATTGTGCTTACAATCTCAGCATGTCCGCCCCTCTCCAAGCCCCTCTTGTCGCCCCACGGGAACGTCGCGAGCAGGTCGCCGCAGCCCTGCGCGCCAGGCTGCCGGAACGCGCCGTCCTGCACGATCCCGAAGACACGCGCCCCTACGAATGCGACGGCCTGGCCGCCTACCGCCAGCTGCCGATGATCGTCACGCTGCCATCCAGCGAAGCCGAGGTGCTGGCCATCCTCGCCGTCTGCCGTGAATTGAATGTGCCGATCGTGCCGCGCGGCGCCGGCACCGGTTTGTCGGGCGGGGCGCTGCCGATTCATGACGGCGTGGTCGTCTCCACCGCGCGCCTGAACCGCATCGTCAAGGTCGACGCCCATGCGCGCACCGCCATCGTCCAGCCGGGCGTGCGCAACCTCGCCATTTCGGAAGCGGCGGCGCAATACGGCTTGTACTACGCGCCCGACCCGTCCTCGCAGATCGCCTGCACCATCGGCGGCAACGTGGCGGAAAATTCGGGCGGCGTGCACTGCCTGAAGTACGGCCTCACCGTGCACAACGTGCTGCGCGTGCGCGTGGCCACCATCGATGGCGATGTCATCGAACTCGGCGGCGAAGCGTTGGACGCGCCGGGCCTGGATCTGCTGGCCGTCTTCATCGGCTCCGAAGGCATGCTCGGCATCGTTTTGGAAGTAACGGTGAAGCTGGTGCCCAAGCCCGCCGCGGCGCAAGTGATCATGGCCAGTTTTGACGACGTGGTCACCGGCGGCAATGCGGTCGCCAGCGTGATCGCGGCCGGCATCATCCCGGCCGGCCTGGAGATGATGGACCGCACCTCTTCGCGCATGGTCGAACCGTTCGTGCGCGCCGGCTACGACACCGACGCCGCCGCCATCCTGCTGTGCGAGGCCGACGGCACGCCGCTGGAGGTGGCCGAGGAAATCGAGCGCATGACGGCGGTGCTGCAGGCGGCCGGCGCCAGCGCCATCGCGGTGTCGCAAAGCGAAGCGGAGCGCATGCGCTTCTGGTCCGGCCGCAAGAACGCCTTTCCGGCGGCGGGGCGCATCTCGCCGGACTACTACTGCATGGACGGCACCATCCCGCGCAAGAACCTGGCCCAGGT
Organism: Massilia sp. BAP21; assembly: GCF_057801335.1. Lineage (NCBI taxonomy): Bacteria > Pseudomonadati > Pseudomonadota > Betaproteobacteria > Burkholderiales > Oxalobacteraceae > Massilia > Massilia sp. BAP21. The sequence goes on along the minus strand of NZ_CM173596.1, from coordinate 947,541 downwards.
GCTGACCGGGATCGAGGGCATGGAAACGACCTTCGGCCTGCGCTGCGCCAACGTGTTCCACGCCGGCGACGGCAATCTGCACCCGCTGATTTTGTTCGATGCGAACAAGCCGGGCGAATTCGAGCGCGCGGAAGCATTCGGCGCCGCGATCCTGGCGCTGTGCGTGGAAGTCGGCGGCACGATCACCGGCGAACACGGGGTCGGCATGGAGAAGATCAATTCGATGTGCGTGCAGTTCGGGCGGCTCGAACTCGATGCCTTCTTCGCGGTGAAACGCGCGTTTGACGCGCCGATGCTGCTCAATCCGGACAAGGCGATTCCCACGCCGCACCGCTGCGCCGAATTCGGCAAGATGCGCGTGAGCGGCGGCGTGCTGCCTTTCCCCGATTTGCCGCGCTTTTAAGAACACACAGATGATCGAGACATTCAGGGAACAGGTGCGCGCGGCCGCGGCAAGCGGCACCACACTGCGCATCCGCGGCGGCGGCACCAAGGACTGGTACGGCCAGTCATTCGAAGGCGAGATCCTCGACACGCGCGAACACACCGGCATCGTCGACTACGAGCCGACCGAACTGGTGATCACGGCGCGCTGCGGCACGCCGCTTGCCGAGATCGAGGCCGTGCTGGCCGAGCAGAACCAGATGCTCGCCTTCGAGCCGCCGCATTTTGGCTCAGTTACCACACCTTATGCGACCTTTGGCGGCGCGATCGCGGCGGGCCTGTCCGGCCCGCGCCGCGCCAACAGCGGCGCCCTGCGCGACTTCGTGCTCGGCGCCGAGCTGCTGGACGGGCAGGGCGAGCTGCTGCGCTTCGGCGGCCAGGTAATGAAGAACGTGGCCGGCTACGACGTCTCGCGCCTGCTGGCCGGGTCGCTCGGCACGCTGGGGCTGATCACGCAGGCGTCGGTGAAGGTGCTGCCGCGTCCCTTTGCCGAGACCACGCTGCGCTTCGACATGAACGAGATCGACGCGATTCGCAAGCTGAACGAATGGGGCGGCCAGCCGCTGCCGCTGTCCGCCAGTTGCTGGCATGCCGGCGTGCTGGCGCTGCGGCTGTCGGGCGCCCAGGCGGCGGTGGATGCGGCGGTACGCGCGCTGGGCGGGCAGGTGATGCCGGACTGCGCGGCGTTCTGGGCATCCTTGCGCGAACAGCGGCATGCCTTCTTCGCCGGGGACATGCCGCTGTGGCGCCTGTCGCTGCCGTCGACCACCGGCGCGGTCGTGCTGAAGGGCGAACAGCTGATCGAATGGGGCGGGGCGCAGCGCTGGCTGCGGGCAGGCAGCGACGCCTGTGAAGTTATCCGCGCCACCGCCAAGGCCGCCGGCGGCCACGCGACCCTGTTCCGCGGCGGCGACAAGCGCGTGGGTGTGTTCCAGCCGCTGGCGCCGGCCGTGGCGCGTATTCACGAGCGCCTGAAGGCCAGCTTCGACCCCGCGCACATCTTCAATCCGGGAAGGATGGTCTAGACCATGCAAACCAATCTCGCCGATTTCATCAAGGGCACGCCGGACGGCGACGAGGCCGAAGCCATCCTGCGCGCCTGCGTGCACTGCGGCTTCTGCACCGCCACTTGCCCCACTTACCAGCTGCTGGGCGACGAACTCGATGGCCCGCGCGGGCGCATCTATCTCATCAAGCAGGTGCTGGAAGGCGCTGAGCCGACGCGCAAGACCCAGCTGCACCTGGACCGCTGCCTCACCTGCCGCAACTGCGAATCGACCTGTCCGTCGGGCGTGAAGTACGGGCGCCTGGTCGACATCGGCCGCCGCGTGGTGGAAGAGCGCGTGCCGCGCACGCTGGGCAACCGCATCAAGCGCAACACCCTGAAGGAATTCCTGCCCCGGACAAGCCTGTTCAAGCTGGCGCACCGTACCGGCTCGCTGGCGCGGCCACTGCTGCCGAAACATCTGCAGGACAAGCTGCAGCCGGCGCCCACGGCAGGGCGCTGGCCCACGCGCAGCCATGCGCGCAAGATGCTGGTGCTCGACGGTTGCGTGCAGCCGGCCATGGCGCCGAACATCAACGCCGCCGCCGCGCGCGTGCTCGACGCCGTCGGCGTGCAGCTGCTGGCGGCGCCGAGGGCCGGCTGCTGCGGCGCGGTGCGCTACCACATGAACGACCAGGCCGGCGGGCTGGACGACATGCGCCGGAATATCGACGCCTGGTGGCCCTACGTCGAGCAGGTGGAGGCGATCGTGATGACGGCCTCGGGCTGCGGCGTGACGGTCAAGGAATACGGCCACCTGCTGGCCCACGACCCGGCCTATGCGGCAAAGGCGGCGCGCATTTCGCTGCTGACGCGCGACCTGTCCGAGATCCTGCCCCAGTTCGAGGCCCAGCTGGCGCTGCAGGTGGAACAGAAGGGCGGCCGGCGCGTGGCCTTTCATCCGCCCTGTACGCTGCAGCACGGCCAGCAGATCCGCGGCAAGGTCGAAGGCGTGCTGCGCGCCGCCGGCATCGATGTGGTGCTGTGCGCCGACAGCCACCTGTGCTGCGGCTCGGCCGGTACCTATTCGGTGCTCCATCCCGAGATCGCGCACGAACTCCGGAGCCGCAAGCTGGCCAACCTGGAGGCGACCGGGGCGCCTGAAATCGTGTCGGCGAATGTCGGCTGCGTGAGCCACCTGCAGGCCGGCACCGGCACGCCCGTGTCGCACTGGATCGAGCTGCTTGACCGGGTATTGGCCGGGCGCCCGGCGGCTGCCTGACGGCCGCCATGCTTTCCCCTGCGGCCAACGGGCCTGCTAGCAGGCAGGCATAGCCTGCGCCATCGCATTGCACGGCAAGCTGCCCCTGGCAGGGCAGCGGCACGCCGCTGTCTCTCGTGTGTCATCTTCCGGAAACATTCGATACCGAAGCCTGGGGCGCATATGTACACATCCACAACCGCCAAGTCGACATTTCGCAATAAAACTGCATAAAAACCAGAGGGAAACGAATTTGTGACGGTCTGTGCCAAACACCGATTGGAAACAGTAACAGAATGTATCAAATACGCGACAAAACTTGGGCTTATTTGACTGTCAGCTTGAAAACTCATCGGTAATCCTTTGCAACGCAGCAATGTTATGCAAAAGTGTTTATGCGCACCCCTAGCCAAGACCGTAGTACACGGCTTGCTGGGTGAGTCGAATATTAAAATAAGTTCAACACCTGGAGTCGTTGTGAAGCATAAAAGTACTTTGAACAAAAGCGCCATTGCCGTCGCCCTGACCATGGCTTTCCCTGCCTTTGCTGTCGCGCAACAAGCCGCAACGTCGGCTGAACCTGCTGCCCAGATGCAGCGCGTGGTCGTGACCGGTTCGAGCATCAAGCGTACCGAAGCGGAAACCGCCGGCTCGGTCCAGATCCTGAACCGTGACGACATCGAGAAGACCGGCCAGATGACGGCCCTGGGCATCCTGACCAGCACCGCTTCCATCGACACCAACCTGAACTCGGCTACCTCCAGCTCGGGCAGCTTCGCCACCGGCGCGTCGGCAGTCAGCATGCGCGGCCTGGGCAAGGTCAGCACCCTGGTGCTGGTCAACGGCCGCCGCATCGCGCAGTACGGCCTGGCCGACGGCGCACAGGAAAACTTCACCAACCTGGACGCGATCGCCAGCGACGCCATCGAGCGTATCGAGATCCTGAAGGAAGGCGCATCGGCACGCTACGGCTCCGACGCGATTGCCGGCGTGGTCAACATCATCCTGCGCAAGGACTTCCAGGGCGCCAAGATCCGTGGCGGCTACCAGGAAGGCCAGCACTTCAAGGACAACCGCAGCCGCAACCTGTCGGCGATCGTCGGCTTCGGCGACATCGACGAGAACGGCTTCAACACCTACATCACCGCCGAAGCCTACAAGCGCGACGGTTACTCGCAGGACGACCTGAAGGAATACTACCCGGCCTGGCACCGCCTGACCCCGGGCCGCTCGACCTACGACGCGCCAAGCTCGTACTCGCCGACCGGTAACTACTACCGCAGCGCCACCAACATCGTGCGCGCGCCTGGTTGCCCGGCCGAGTCGATCGACCCGGCGGACGGCCTGTGCAAATTCGATATCAATCCGTACACCGGCCTGACCACCGACAACAAGCGTCACGCCATCGCCAGCAACACGCACTTCCGCATTGGCAAGGACATCGACGCCAACCTGGAAATCACCACTGCCGGCGCGACCAGCGACTACATCGTGGCGCCGTTCGCCCTGCAGCCGACGACCTCGTCGAGCATCTGGTACAACGTGCGTGAAAACCGCATGGTGGGACCGTTCTTCTATCCGAAGCTGCCGGTCGGCCATCCGAACAACCCGTACAACGTCGATACCGAGTTCCGCACCCGCCTGATGGACACCGGCAACGGCTTCAACTTCAACCGCACCGAATCGGACCAGCACCGCATCATGCTGACCCTGAGCGGCTCGGTGGGCGAGTGGGACTGGAATGCGGCCGGCGGCTGGATGAAGTCCTCGGCCACCAAGGCAACCCGCAGCGCCAGCGCCGCCGGCTACACCAACGCCATCCGCAACGGCACCTACAAGTTCGGCCAGCAGAACGACTACGCGCTGCTCGACTCGATGTTCCCGATCCGTACCACCGAAGGCGAATCCGACACCAAGTTCTTCGATGCCAGCATCACCGGCACCGTGGCGCAACTGCCGGCCGGTCCTGTGCAAGTGGCATTCGGTACCGACATCCGCAAGAACGGCTATTGGATGAAGAGCTCGGAGAACGTCCTGCGCGGCGAACTGATCGGCGTGTTCGGCCTGCAGGTCGACGACTCGATCAGCCAGTACGCCCTGTTCACCGAAGCCAACGTGCCGCTGACCAAGACCGTCTCGCTGGACGCAGCAGTGCGCGCCGACAAGAGCCAGAACTCGGATGCCCACCTGTCGCCGAAACTCGGCCTGCGCTGGAACGCCACCGACAGCCTGCTGCTGCGCGCCACCGCAACCGGCGGCTTCCGTGCACCGAACGTCGTCGAGACCGGTAACGGCCTGGGCCGCAGCTCGGTTGCCACCGGCGTCAACGATCCGCGCCGCTGCCCGATCGCGACCCAGCTGAACAACATGATCCAGAACGCGGCCGGCGTCACCACCACCGACAAGGCGCAGGGCAACAGCTTCCGCAACTCGGAATGCTCGGCCAACCTGCCTAGCTTCGTGTCGTCGAACCCGGACCTGAAGCCGGAAACCTCGCGCTCGCTGACCGCGGGCCTGGTGTGGGAACCGATCAAGAACTGGACCACCGCGATCGATTACTACTTCATCGAGCGCCGTAACGAAATCGGTACCCGTTCGACCATCGACATCCTGCGCGGCGAAGCCGACCTGCCGGAAGGCCAGCTGATCCGTGTCGACAACAGCATCGCCGACAACGAGTTCCTGGCCCTGGTACGCAAGTACAACCCAAGCAACACCGTCAACTACGGCGGCGTTGGCCAGCTGGGCATGGTCTACAACCCGTACGTCAACAGCGGCCGCACCCGCGTGTCCGGCCTCGACTTCGACGCAACCGGCCGCTTCAAGTTCTCGGGCATGGACTGGCGCGTGAAGCTGGACGGCACCTACGTGCTGAAATACCAGGACTTCAGCGTCACCGATAATTCGTATGGTCCCGACTATGTCGGCACCTACGACTTCGGCAGCCGCATGACCGTCAAGGCCCGCCTGTACGTGAAGCAGGGCGACTTCGACCACGGCGTGACCTGGAACTACGCCAGCGGCTACAGCAACAACAGCGTCTCGTCGCCGACCTACTGCGCCACCCAGCGCGTGGCCGCCGAGTACCTGGCTGACTGCGCACGCGTCGACCACAACACGACCGTCGACTACACCCTGGCTTACTCGGGCATCCCGCACGTCAAGCTGAACCTGTATGTCTACAACGTGTTCAACGAAGCGCGTCCGATCGCATGGCGCGAAGGCTGGGCCACCACCTCGCCGCAACTGCGTACCCTCGGCGTGGCAGCAAGCTACACCTTCTAATCGGCTGAAACAGCCGGTTTGACGAAAGACCAGGCTCCGGCCTGGTCTTTTTTTTCGTGTTAGCATCCGTCCCCATCCATGATTCACCAGGGACAGCCATGAGTTTCGTATTTCGCCTCGTGCGCGAAGAAGGCGGCGCCGCGCCCGCCGTCGTGTTCGAGGATTCCACCAGCCCCGGCTTCGTGCCCCTGTGGGAAGAGGTCGGTGTCTACGACGCGCTCTACAACAGCGACGGCAAGCCGGCGCGCGAGGTCTCGCGCAGCATCGCCTACGGCCTGGACCGTATCAGTGAGGAAGCCGGGCTGAATCGCCTGCTGCCCTCCAGCCTGTCGATGGGTGAGGCGATCCGCTTCCTCGAGAACGTCAACCGCGGCTGCGTGATCCACGGCACGGCCAGCATCGAAACCCGCTGAGCGGCGCGTAGAGCGCCGCTTCAAACGCCGTTCCGGCAGGCGCGGCGAGCGTGTATGCTGCCGGGTTCCAGCAACCCAGCCGAACCACGCCGCGCTCCATGTCACGACCAACCATCACCATCACCGGCGAAACGCCGGACCGCGCCCGTGTCGAGCAACTCCTGCTCGACGACGCCATCCTCGTCTTCGACAACTGCGATTTTTCCGGCGCCGACCTGTCGCGCCTGAACCTGCAGGACGCGGTGTTCCGCCACTGCCAGCTGGCCGAGACTTCGCTGTATGCCGCCCGGCTGGCGCGCACGCAATGGCAGCGCTGCCGCGCCGGGCAGGCCGATTTCGAGTCCGCCGACCTGGTCGACGCCCGCTTCGCTTCCTGCGACCTGAACAACAGCAGCTGGCGCCGCGCGAAACTGGCGTCGGCCAGCTTTCGCAGCTGCAAGCTCACCGGCGCCAACTTCGAGGAAGTGAGCTACCTCGGCCTGTCCTTCGAGGACACGCTGCTGGTCGGCGCCGACCTGCGCCACATGTCCTTCCGCAAGATGAAGCTGGTCGGCCTGGACTTTGCCGATGCCGACCTGTCGGGCTGCGACTTCCGCGACGCCGTGTTCGAAGGCGGCGGCCTGCGCGACGCCCACATCCGGGACACGCGCTTCGATGGCGCCGACCTGCGCGAAGCCGACCTGGGCGGATTGAAGCTGACGAATGCGAAACTGTTCCTGGGCGCGACGATCTCGCCGCGCCAGGCGGCCGAGCTGGTGCGGGCGATGGGGCTGAACGTGGCATAAGCCCGTTTGTGGTGTTGGCAGTCAACAGGCGTTGCGCGACATGTAAGCAAATGCCAGCGTTGTAAGCGAATGTTAATCCTGTCAACAGTCCCGTGCGCCACGCCGTTCTTGGTGGAGTGACAATCAAGTCAACCGACAAACTACCAAGAGGAGCTGCATCATGAAAAAAACCATCGCTACCCTGATCGCCGGTCTGTTCGCAAGCGCCGCCTTTGCCCAATCGCCAGCGACGCCCGTTGCGAAAGTCAACGTAGAGAAAATGGATGCAAAAACCGCCGTGTTGGTGGACAACAAGGATCTGAAGTCGACCGTCAAGGCCGACGCCAAGAACGACACGGTCGTCGCCCAGGCGGATACGACCAGCAAGAAATCAGAGAAGCAGGCCAAGTCCGACAAACAGGCCAAGTCCGACAAGCAGGCCAAGCACCAGTCGCACAAGGACAGCGCCAAGTCCGACAGCGGCAAGGCAACGGCCTCGGGCACGACCCAGACCGACAACACCGCCACCGCCGGCTCGTCGACGAATACCGCCACCGGTTCGAGCTCGACCTCGGCAACCACCCAGAGCGGCAGCGACATGGCGCCGACCCCAAGCTCGGCCCCGATGACCTCGCCGGCACCGATGACGCCGCCGACCACCGCGCCGACCGAAACCGGCCTGGCCCCGGCACCGGCCTCGACCGTGCCGCCGACCAACCCGATGACCCCGGTCGACACCCAGGCCGCACCAACCCCGGCAACGCCGACCACCCAGCAGTAATCCTGTCGGTCAAGACGGAGACCGCCTCGGCGGGCTTTTTGCCGTGCGCGTCCGTGTTTGAATCACCGCTCGGATTCACTATTCCTTGCGCTACATCAGGCATCGCACGCAGGTTGACGGCAAACGCGCAATATCGGTCTACCCTGAGGGTCCGGCGGCACGCGCGCCGCTTTACCTTCAGGGGGAGTGGTCATGGATATCGAGTCGAGCGAAGAGACCGTCAACGGCAAGGACGGCAACCAGATCTTCTTCCGCAGCTGGCATCCTCCCGGCCCGCCCAGCGCCCTGGTGGTGATCTGCCACGGCGTCAATTCCCATAGCGGCCAGTACGAATGGACGGCGCGCCAGCTGGCCGGCAGCGGCTTCGTGGTCTATGCGCTCGACCTGCGCGGGCGCGGCAAGTCGAGCGGCGAGCGCTTCTATATCGAGGACATCGACGAATACGTGGGCGACCTGGCGACCCTGGTCGACCTGGCCAAGACACGCGAATCCGGCCTGCCCGTGTTCCTGCTCGGCCACTCGGCCGGCGGCGTGGTGTCCTGCGTTTATACGCTGGAACACCAGGCCCAGCTCGACGGCTTCATCTGCGAAAGCTTCGCCTTCAAGGTGCCGGCGCCCGGCATCGCGCTGTCGCTGATCAAGGGCCTGAGCCATATCGCGCCGCACGCGGGGGTGCTGAAGCTGCACAACGAGGACTTTTCGCGCGACCCGGAAGCGGTGCGCAAGCTCAACAGCGACCCCCTGATCGCCGGCGAAGTGCAGCCGGCCAGCACCGTAGCCGCGCTGGTGCGCGCCGACGATCGCCTGGAGAAATCCTTCGACCGGATCACGCTGCCGGTCTTCATCATGCACGGCACCGTCGACAAGGCCACCGTGCCGGCGGGCAGCCAGTTTTTCTATGAACACGCCGGTTCCCCGGACAAGACCCTCAAGATGTACGAGGGTCATTACCACGACCTGCTCAACGATTACGGCAAGGAAGACGTGCTGGCCGATACCACGCACTGGATTCGCCAGCACCTGCCGCGCGGCGCCACGGTCGGCCTGGCGTAAGCATGCACCGCTGCGGCGATAGCTCATCCATTGGTAGTCGAATTACACTATTTGTCTTATCATTCCTTAAATATCCCGGTTAGTAGCGTAGTTTTGCTACTTCCGGCCGGAAGAGAAGAAAAGGAGACAACCGATGCAGCTTCGCCGCAGCGCCGCCATCCTGGCGGCAACTTTCGCACTCAGCGTCAATGCCTGGGCCCAACAAGTCATCGCCAGGGCTGCGTCGCCGGGCCAGGTGCTCGACGTCGAAGTCCAGATCGAGAATGGCGGCAAGCTCGGCTATGCGGTGAAGCGCAACGGCAAGCAGGTCATCGGCCTGTCGCGCCTGGGCTTCAACCTGGCGAATGCGCCGAAGCTGGACGGCGGCTTTGCGCTGCTCAAGCAGACCGCCAGCCTGCACGATTCGACCTGGGAGCAGCCCTGGGGCGAGCGCCAGTTCGTGCGCAACCATTATCGCGAGCTGCGTGTCGAGGTCGAGCAGAAGAACCGCGGCAACCGCCGCCTGGCCATCGTATTCCGCATCTATGACGACGGCATCGGCTTCCGCTACGAATTCCCGGACCAGCCACAACTGCGCGACACCGAGATCATCGACGAGCTGACCGAATTCGCCGTCGCCCAGAAGGGCACGGCCTGGTGGATTCCGGCCGGCGAGCTGCCGGGCCTGGAAGAAGAAATCCGCACCTCGCCGCTCTCGGAAATCGGCACCGCCAACACGCCGCTGACCGTGCGCCTCGAGGACGGCACCCACATCGCCTTCCACGAAGCGGCCCTGGTCGACTACGCCTCGATGTGGTTGCGCAAGGTCGATGGCCAGAAGCTGCGCGCGCAGCTGGTGGCCTCGCCGAACGGCCCGGCCGTGGTACGCCACGGTGCCTTTACCACGCCATGGCGCACCATGCAGATTGCCGACAACGCGGCCGGTCTCTACATGTCGGACCTGGTCCTGAACCTGAACGAGCCGAACAAGCTGGGCGACGTGTCCTGGGTCAAGCCGTCGAAATTCGTCGGCGTGTGGTGGGAGATGCACCTGCAGTCGGGCACCTGGAACGCCGGTCCGAAGCATGCCGCGAACACGGCGAATACCAAGCGCTACATCGACTTCGCGGCGAAATATGGCTTCCGCGGCGTGCTGGTCGAAGGCTGGAACAAGGGCTGGGAAAGCGACTGGGGCCATGGCGGCGCCGACTTCAGCTTCACCGAGCCGTATCCCGACTTCGATTTGCCGGGCCTGGCCGCGTATGCGAAATCGAAGGGCGTGCGCCTGGTCGGTCACCACGAGACCGGCGGCAACCTGCCGGCCTACGAAAAGCAGATGGACGCGGCCTACAAACTGTATGCGAAGCACGGCGTGGACAGCGTGAAGTCGGGCTATGTGCACGAAGCCGGTTCCATGCAGTTCATGGGCGAGGACGGCAAGCTGCGCTACGGGCATTATGATTCGCAGCTGGGCGTGCGCCACTTCCTGAAGGCGGTGACCGAGGCAGCGAAATACCGTATCGCGGTCGACACCCACGAACCGGTCAAGGACACCGGCCTGCGCCGCACCTATCCGAACTGGGTCTCGCGCGAAGGCGCGCGCGGCGTCGAGTACAACGCCTGGGGCAACCCGCCGAACGCGGTCGACCACGAAGCCAAGCTGGTGTTCACGCGCATGCTGAGCGGCCCGATGGACTACACGCCGGGTGTCCTGAGCCTGGTGGGCGCGGAAGGCAAGGTCTTCAACTCGACCCAGGCCAAGCAGCTGGCCAACTTCGTGGTGATCTACTCGCCGCTGGCGATGGCGGCCGACCTGCCGGAAAACTACGAGAAGTACCCGGCCGCCTTCAAGTTCATCCGCGACGTGCCGACCGACTGGGCCGATACCCGCGTGGTCAATGGCGTCGTGGGCGAGTACGTGACCATCGCGCGCAAGGACCGCAACTCGCAGGACTGGTACGTGGGCGCCGTGACCGACGGCGAAAAGCGCACGCTGGCGCTGCCATTGAGCTTCCTGGATGCGGGCAAGAGCTACGTGGCCGAGATCTACCGCGACGGCGACGCCGCCGACTACCGCAGCGAGCGCCGCTTCGACCTGGTGGTCGAGCAGCGCAAGGTGACGGCGAAGGACGTGCTGCAGCTGCAGCTGGCGCCGGGTGGCGGGCAGGCGATTCGTTTTTCGCCGGCGCGTTGAGGCTGGGGCATTGAGGCCGGGGCGGCTCTGGCGCGGGTATGGCCTGCGGCTGTGAAATCGTCCTTGATGGCGATATGGCCTGCGGCCTTTGCATGTAGCCTGCGGCTGTGAAATCGTCCTCGACGGTGGAATGGCCTGCGGCCTTTGCATGAGGCCTGCGGCCATGACCGTAGGGTGGGCACTCCGTGCCCACGCGGTACGCACGTGTCCGTAGTCCGCGCCGTCAAGGTGTCGCCCGCAAAGCCTGCAACGGCCACGAGCCTGGCTTGGCGTTTCGAGCGACACATCACCGCTAACGCAAAAAGGAAGCGCACGTAACCGCGTGGGCACGGCGTGCCCACCCTACGTTTGCGCTTCATGGCACCATCTGGGCTGACATCAGATTAGGGAATACCATGGCCGCAAGCGCAGTACAACGCTCCGTCACCTTCCTCGCAGGGCTGCTGCTTACCGGCAGCGCACTGGCCGCCGACACCGGCGTCCAGGAAGAATCCTTCGACTTCAAGTCCTTCTCCATCACGCGCCTGACCCTACCAGCCGAATCCGGCCCGCCGGTGCGCTACTACCTCTCCAAGCCCGCGCAAAAGTCGCCGCTGGTCCTCTACATCCAGGGCTCCGGTTGCGTGCCGCCGTTCATGAACCTGGGCACCGCCAAGCGCGCCTCGACCATCTATTCCTGGCTGCCCCTGGCCCAGCAGGGCCGCTACGCCGTGATGGCGGTCGACAAGCCCTACCAGTCCGACCAAGCGCAGGAAGGCCCGTTCGGCTCGGCCATCGGCTGCGCCGGCGAATTCAACGCCCACTTCTCCTACGAGACCTGGCTGGCAACGCTCACCACCGCCGTGCGCCATGCCTTGCGCCGGCCGGAAGTCGACGCGCGCCGCGTGCTGGTGATCGGCAGCTCCGAAGGGGCGCCGATGGCGGCCGGCCTGGCGCGGGCGCTGCCCGAGGTCACCGACGTCGTGCTGCTGGGCGCGAACGGCCCGTCGCAGCTGTTCGACTTCGCCGCCAACATCCACCGCTCGACCGACAGCGACGAGATCAAGGCGCTGCGCCTGCAGGAGCTCGACGCCACCTACGGCGCCATCGCCGCCGACCCGGCGAGCACCACCAAGTACGCCTGGGGTCATCCCTACCTGCGCTGGAGCAGCTTCTTTGCCCAGTCGACGATGGACAACCTGGCGCACTCCAAGGCGCGCGTCTACATCGCCGCCGGCATGCAGGACAGCAGCGTGCCGATCCTCTCGACCGAGGTGCTGTACACCCAGTTGCGGGTGCAGGGCAGGGACGTGACGATGCGGCGCATACCGCTGGCGGGCCACAGCCTGGTGCCGGATGGCCGGCCGATGCCTGAAGCGCAAAAGGAATACGACGCCTTCATGGCGTGGTTCGACAAGCGCTGAGGGGATAGGCTCTAAGTTCAGCGGGCCAGCAGCTGCTCGATGTCGCTCCGGATCTCTTCCGGCCTCGTCTTGGGCGCGTAGCGCTTGACGACCTTGCCGTCGCGATCGACGAGGAACTTGGTGAAGTTCCACTTGACGAGCTCGGTACCCAGGATGCCGGGGGCTTCGCGCTTCAGGTGGCGGAACAGGGGATGGGAGTTGGCGCCGTTGACGTCGATCTTGGCGAACAGCGGGAAGCTGACTCCGAAACTGCGCTCGCAGAACTGGCCGATTTCGGCTTCGGTGCCGGGTTCCTGGTTCTTGAACTGGTTGCAGGGGAAGCCCAGCACCTCGAAGCCGCGCTCGCCGTAGTCGCGGTGCAGCGTTTCCAGGCCGGCGTACTGGGGCGTGAAGCCGCAGCCGCTGGCGGTGTTCACGACCAGGAGCACCTGGCCGCGATAGGACGAGAGGTCGACGGGCGTGCCGTCGAGGGCGGGGGCGGAGAAGTCGAAAACGTTCATGTCGGGATGATACCAACATGTCGGCGTAGGGTGGACGGGTTTCCCGTCCACGCGTTCAACATCCGCCGGATCGGACGCGAATATCTCAGCACCGGTGGACACGTGGACGGCCAAGCCGTCCACCCTACGTCACACCAGGCCCAGGTGCTCGGTCCCCGCCGAGAAATCGCGGTTCTTCGCGTGCTTGCTATTGAGCTTGATGGTCAGGCGCAGGTCGTTCACCGAATCGGCATTGCGCAGCGCGTCCTCGTACGAGATCTTGTCTGCCTCGTACAAGTCGAACAGCGCCTGATCAAAAGTCTGCATGCCCAGCTCGCGCGACTTCTTCATGATCTCCTTGATCTCGTGGACTTCGCCCTTGAACACGAGGTCCGAGATCAGCGGCGAGTTCAGCATGATTTCCATCGCCACCACGCGCCCCTTGTCTTCCTTTTTAGGAATCAAGCGTTGCGACACCAGGCCGCGCAGGTTCAGCGACAAATCCATCAGTAACTGCTGGCGGCGTTCTTCGGGGAAGAAGTTGATGATGCGGTCGAGCGCCTGGTTGGCGCTGTTGGCGTGCAGGGTGGCCAGGCACAGGTGGCCGGTTTCGGCAAAGGCGATCGCGTGTTCCATGGTGTCGCGGTCGCGGATTTCGCCGATCTGGATCACGTCCGGCGCCTGGCGCAGGGAATTCTTCAGGGCCGCCTCGAAGCTATCGGTGTCCACGCCCACTTCGCGCTGGGTGATCACGCAGTTCCGGTGCGGGTGGACGAATTCGACCGGGTCCTCGATGGTGATGATGTGGCCATAGCTGTTCTCGTTGCGGTAGCCGACCATCGCCGCCAGCGTCGTCGATTTACCCGAACCGGTGGCGCCGACCATGATCACCAGGCCGCGCTTGGCCATGATGACCTCCTTTAGCACCTCGGGCAGGCCCAGGTCCTCGAACTTCGGAATCTGCGTGGTGATGGTCCGCAGCACCATGCCGACGCTGCTCATCTGGACGAATGCCGAAACGCGGAAGCGCCCCAGGTCGCCGGGGCTGATCGCGAAGTTGGCTTCGCGGGTCAGCTCGAAGCCGGCGGTCTGCTTGTCGTTCATGATCGAACGCGCCAGGTCGGCCGTGTGCGCGGCCGTCAGCGGCTGGCTCGAGACCGGCGTCATGCGGCCGTCGATCTTGATCGCGGGCGGGAAGCCGGCGGTAATGAACAGGTCCGAGCCGCCCTTGCTGACCATCAGGCGCAGCAGGTCGAACATGAATTTTGAAGCCTGGTCGCGTTCCATTTTTAGCCTGGGAAGTTTTCGGGGATCTTCGCGGCAGAGCGGGCCGCGCTGCTGGAGATGATATTCCGGCGCACCAGGTCGGTCAGGTTCTGGTCCAGGGTCTGCATGCCGACGTTGCTGCCGGTCTGGATACTCGAATACATCTGGGCGATCTTGGCTTCGCGGATCAGGTTGCGGATCGCCGGCGTGCCGAGCATGATCTCGTGCGCCGCCACGCGGCCCGAACCGTCCTTGGTTTTCAGCAGGGTCTGCGAAATCACAGCCTGCAGGGACTCCGACAGCATCGCGCGCACCATCTCTTTTTCCTCGGCCGGGAAGACGTCGACGATACGGTCGATGGTCTTCGCAGCCGATGAGGTGTGCAAGGTGCCGAACACCAGGTGGCCGGTTTCGGCGGCCGACAAAGCGAGACGGATCGTCTCGAGGTCGCGCAGTTCGCCGACGAGGATGGCGTCCGGGTCTTCGCGCAGCGCCGAGCGCAGTGCGTTGTTGAAGGAGAGGGTGTGCGGGCCGACTTCGCGCTGGTTGATCAGGCACTTTTTCGACTCGTGCACGAACTCGATCGGGTCCTCGATCGTCAGGATGTGGCCGTACTCGTTTTCGTTCAGGTGGTTCACCATCGCGGCCAGCGTGGTCGACTTGCCCGAGCCGGTGGGGCCGGTCACCAGGACCAGGCCGCGCGGCTTCAGGGCCAGTTCGCCGAAGATTTTTGGTGCGTTCAGTTCTTCCAGCGACAGGATCTTCGAGGGAATCGTGCGCAGCACGGCCGAGGCGCCGCGTTCCTGGTTGAAAGCGTTGACGCGGAAGCGCGCCAGGCCGGGAATCGCGAACGAGAAGTCGCACTCCAGCACCTCTTCGTACTGCTTGCGCTGGCCGTCGTTCATGATGTCATAGATCATGGCGTGCACGTCCTTGTGCTCGAGCGGCGGCAGGTTAATGCGGCGCACATCGCCATGGACGCGGATCATCGGCGGCAGGCCAGCGGAGAGGTGGAGGTCGGAGGCTTTGTTCTTGACCGAGAAGGCGAGTAATTCGGAGATGTCCATTTATAATCCCTGTGCCGTGAGGGGCGCAGCTTCGGCCAGCGTGCTCGCATGTCCCGAATATTGCCCAGAGAAAAGATTATGGTCACAATCGCCGATAACTTGCAAGCTGTCGAAGCGACAATCGCCGCCGCCGTCAAGGACGCCAACCGGGCCCGTTCCATGGTCCAGTTGCTCGCTGTCTCGAAGACGTTTCCGGCGGAAGCGGTGCTCGAAGCGATGGCAGCCGGACAACGCGCCTTTGGCGAAAACTACTTGCAGGAAGGCGTGGAAAAAATCGCCGCCGTGGCGCGCGCGCAACCGAATACGCCCGTCGAGTGGCATTTCATCGGCCCGATCCAGAGCAACAAGACAAGACCGATCGCCACCAGTTTCAGCTGGGTGCACACGGTGGACCGCCTGAAGATCGCCCAGCGCCTGTCGGAGCAGCGCCCGCCGGAGCTGGGGCCATTGCACATCTGCCTGCAGGTGAACATCAGCGGCGAAGCCACCAAGAGCGGCGCCACGCCCGACGAATTGCCGGAACTCGCGCGCCAGGTCGCGGCCCTGCCGAACCTGCGCCTGCGCGGGCTGATGGCGATCCCCGAACCGCAAACCGACCCGGCCCTGCAGCGCGCGGCCTTTGCCAGGCTGCGCAAGCTCGGCGAAGCCCTGCGCGCGGATGGCGTGCCGGTCGACACGCTGTCGATGGGCATGTCGGGCGACATGGCGGCGGCGATCCTGGAAGGCGCGACCATCGTGCGCGTCGGCAGCGCCATTTTTGGCACACGTACTTATCACAAGGATTCGGAATGAAGATCGCTTTCATCGGCGGCGGGAACATGGCCACGGCGCTGATCGCCGGGCTGGTCAAGGAACTGGGCGCCGGCGCGCAGGTGCACGTGGTCGACCCGAACACGGAGGCGCTGGAGAAGCTGGCGTCGCAGTTCGGCGCGACCACCGCCACGTCGATCGGCGATGGCGTGGGCGCCTGCGACGTGGTCGTGCTGGCGGTAAAGCCGCAGCAGATGCGCGACGTGGCGGCGGCGCTGGCGCCGCAGCTAGGCAGGGAGCCGCTGGTGCTGTCGATTGCGGCGGGCATCCGCAGCGTGGACCTGTCGCGCTGGCTGGGCGGCTACGGCGCCATCGTGCGCACCATGCCGAACACGCCGGCACTGATCGGCATGGGCATCACCGGCATGGTGGCCACGCCCGGCGTGAACGAGGCCCAGCGCGCCGCGGCCGACAGCGTGATGCGCGCGGTCGGCCAGACCGTGTGGCTGGACGACGAGGCGCTGATCGATCCGGTGACGGCGGTGTCCGGCAGCGGGCCGGCCTACGTGTTCTACTTCCTGGAAGCGATGCAGGCGGCGGCCGTGGAAATGGGCCTGGATGCGGAGCAGGGCAAGGCGCTGGCGCTGGCCACGTTTGCCGGGGCGGCGGAACTGGCGGCGCAATCAAACGAGCCGCTGGAGGTGCTGCGCCAGCGCGTGACCTCGAAAGGGGGCACGACGCATGCGGCCATTACGAGCATGGAAGCGGCGGGGGTGAAGCAGGCGATCATGGCGGCCATGAAAGAGGCAGCGGCGCGCGGGCGCGAGCTGGGGGAAGAGTTAGGGGCGGATTGAATCCGCCGTTTCGAGGTTCGATTGTTGTACCGCGTGGGCACAAGTGCCTTGCGCGGCCCGGCCCACCCTACAAAACCATCATGCCGTGGCGGCATTCAACGTCGCATATGTCGATTGAGAGGTAACACAACCGACAGTGGTAAAGCAGGCCGTAGGGTGGGCACTCGTGCCCACGCGGATACAACGCTTACTGGAACCGCGAACCGAACCGCTCGCGAATGATCGGCATCACCTGCTGCACCACCGGCATCACGCGCGGCAGCACATTCTGCACGATCTTCCACGCCGATACGCCGGTGGCCACCAGCGCCAGCACCGGCTTCGGCCGTGCGATCAGCATCCCGAGCGCGACGCCGCCGCCGGCCAGCAGCACCTTGCGGTTGGCCATCAGCGACTGGCCGACGCCGCCCAGCCGTTCAACCGGCGCCTTCAGCAGATTCAGCTCGTAGGCGATACCCTCGCGCTGCTGCGCGCATTCGGCAATCAAATGCGCGCGGCGCACCGCCAGTGGCGTCTTTTCACTGTTCATGCGCCGCTCCCGTGCCCTTGATGAAGGCGATGTCCTTGTTCAGTTCCGCCAGCGTGGCCGCCATCATCGGTGGACGCGCAGCAAACGCCGCACGCACCCGTGCCAGGATCAACACCGCCGCTAGGGCGAACAAAGCGGCCATGGCGCCGATCGCCAGCAGGCGGTGGGTGTCCCAGAACAGCACGATCACGAACAGCGCCACGAGCATGAAGGCGCCGGCGCCCAGGAAAGCCGCGAACAGCGTCCAGGCCGCAAAGCCCAGCACGCGCTGTGCTTCTTCCTGCGCCTCGACGGCTGCCAGCGCCAGGCGCGTGCGCACCATCGCCAGCAGCGTGGCGCCGATCCGGCCCAGCGTCTCGGTGACCGCCATCAACGGCGGTTGATCAGCAGGCCCAGGATGACGCCGGCGACGGCGCCGATGCCCACGGCTTTCCAGGGATTGTCCTTGACGTAGGTGTCGGTCGCTTTCGCAGCCGCTTTCGATTTCTCGACGACTTCCAGGTTGGCCAGGCCTTCCTTGGCGCTGGTCAGCGCACCCTCGAACTTGGCCTTGGCCGCTTCGAGCTGTTCACCGGTCAGCGAGCCGCCGTGGCGCAGCCAGGCTTCCGCGTCCAGGATCACGGTCTTCAGGTCGGCCAGGAGCTGGTCGCGGGCGCCGGTCTGGGTCGGGATTTTTTCCATCATGTTTTAGCCTCGTAATAGGGAGTGATCGGCCGCTGCCTTGCCGGCAGAACGGGGATTTGTATTTCGGACAATATTATCCTAATGCATAGTCTAACGCGACACCGGCAAAAAGGGCCGCACCCAACCAATTGTTGTGGCGGAAGGCGGCGAAGCAGCGCAGGCGGTCGCGGTTGCGGATCAGGGTGTAGTGGTAGAGCGCCATGCCGGCCGCCACCGCCACGCCGCCGACGAACCACCAGCGCAGGCCCAGCAGCCAGCCGCAGACCAGGTCGATCGACAGGGCCACGCCGTAGCACAGCATGACGGCGGCCACGTCGTAGCGCCCAAACGTAATGGCCGAGGTGCGCATGCCGATCTTGAGGTCGTCGTCGCGGTCGACCATCGCGTATTCGGTGTCGTAGGCCACGGCCCAGAACACGTTCGCCGCCAGCAGCCACCAGGCCACCGCCGGCACCTGGCCCTGGATGGCGGCGAATGCCATCGGGATGCCGAAGCCGAAGGCGATGCCGAGGTAGGCCTGGGGAATCGCGAAGAAGCGCTTGAAATAGGGGTAGGTGCCGGCCACGATCACGGCCACCACCGACAGCTGCTTGGTCAGCGTGTTCAGCGGCAGGATCAGCAGGAAGGAGACGATGGCCAGCACGGCGGCGACCATCACCGCTTCCCAGGCCTTGATGCGTCCGCTGGTGACCGGGCGGTCGACGGTGCGTTTGACGTGGCGGTCGAAGTCGCGGTCGGCATAGTCGTTGATGGCGCAGCCGGCCGAGCGCATCAGGGCGGTGCCGAGCACGAAGATCAGGACCACATGCCAGGGCGGCGTGCCGCCGGCTGCCATCCATAGGGCCCAGAGGGTGGGCCAGAGCAGAAGAAGAATACCGATCGGCTTGTCGGCGCGGACCAGCCGAAAATAAAGCGCCAGCTTGTTCATGGAAATCGCGGTCTTGTTGTGTACAAGACCGCGATTTTAACGGGTTTGGAACGGAACACGGCTGGCACTGTTCCGCGGGGCTTGCCGGAGGGGGTAGGGTGGACACCCGTGTCCACGCGGTCTCACCGGTTGAACAGACGAGGCATGAGACTCGACATGCAACCGTTGCACCGCGTGGACACAGGTGCCTAGCGCGGCCCGGTCCACCCTACAACGGCAGGCCCATCGATGTTCACGCCGCCTTATCGAGCGCCAGCATATCCACGCCCGGCAAGTCGCACTCCGCCACCGCATTCACGATCGCATCGATCGCCACCCGCCGCGTAAAACTCTTGCGCCACACGATCACCACGCGCCGCGACGGCGCCGGCTTCGAGAAAGGAACAAACGTGAGCATGCCATTCGGGTCTTCCATGTCGCGCACCGAGGCGCGCGGCAGCACCGTGAGCCCAATCCCGCTGGCTACCATGTGGCGAATCGTTTCCAGCGACGAACCTTCGAAGGTGCGCTGCATGCCGTTCCCCGGCGACGAGAAGCGCGCCATTTCCGGGCAGACTTCCAGCACCTGGTCGCGGAAGCAGTGGCCGCTGCCCAGCAGCAGCATGGTTTCGGCCTTCAGGTCGTCGGCCGCGATTTCCTTGCGCTTCGCCCAGGGGTGGGTGCGCGGCATGGCCACCACGAACGGTTCGTCGTACAGGGTCTGCATCATCATGCCGTGGTCGGGCAGGGGCAGGGCCATGATGGCGGCGTCGAGCTCGCCCTGGCGCAGCAGTTCCAGCAGCTTGACCGTGAAGTTCTCCTGCAACACGAGCGGCATCTGCGGCACGTTGTCGATCAGGTTCTTCACCAGCGGCGGCAGCAGGTAGGGCCCGATGGTGTAGATCACGCCCAGGCGCATCGGGCCGGCCAGCGGGTCCTTGTTCTGCTTGGCCAGTTCCTTGATGGCCGCGGTCTGCTCCAGCACGCGCTCGGCCTGGGCCACGATCTGGGCGCCGACCGGCGTCACCGAGACCTCGGACCCGCCGCGCTCGAACAGCGTCACGCCCAGCTCGTCCTCGAGCTTCTTGATGGCGACCGACAAAGTGGGTTGTGCAACGAAACAGGATTCGGCGGCGTGCCCGAAGTGTTTGGCGCGGGCGACAGCGACGATATATTTCAGCTCGGTAAGTGTCATGGGCGTATGGTAGTCGAATTGCAGGTCTGCAATGAATATCCTGCCAAAGTGGCGAAGTCAGCCACAGAAAGTGTATTTTACCGGTAATCTTAGTCGATATAATTGTCGGGCGGGCGGATATCGTATTGACGCTTTCTCGCCCAGACCAGAAAGGCACGCATGAGCAATCCCTTCGGCCCGGCGGAAGCCCAGGCCTATATCCACAAGCTGCTTACGGTGATGTTCCAGCAGGGCGGCTCCGACCTCTTCATTTCCGCCGATTTCCCGCCCAGCATGAAGCACCAGGGCAGCATGAAGCCGATGAGCCAGCAGCGCCTGTCCGGCGAAGTCACGCGCGCCCTGGCGCTGTCGCTGATGAACGAGCGCCAGCGCGCCGAGTTCGAGGCCGAGATGGAGTGCAACTTCGCGATCTCGCTCCCTGGCGTCTGCCGTTTCCGCGTCAACGTGTTCGTGCAACAGCAGAGCGTGGGCATGGTCGTGCGCACCATTGCCTCGGAAATCCCGAACTTCGAGAAGCTGGAATTGCCCGAGGTGCTGAAGGACGTGGTGATGACCAAGCGCGGCCTGGTGCTGGTGGTCGGTGGCACCGGTTCCGGCAAGTCGACCACGCTGGCGGCAATGATCGACTACCGCAACAGCAATTCGGCCGGCCACATCATCACGGTCGAAGACCCGGTCGAGTACGTGCACAAGAACAAGAGCTGCCTGGTGACGCACCGCGAAGTCGGCGTCGACACCCACTCCTGGCACAACGCCCTGAAGAACACGCTGCGCCAGGCGCCGGACGTGATTTTGATTGGCGAAATCCGCGACACCGAGACCATGGAGCACGCGATCGCGTTTGCCGAAACCGGCCACCTGTGCCTGGGCACGCTGCACGCGAACAACGCCAACCAGACCATGGACCGCATCATCAACTTCTTCCCGGAAGAGCGGCGCAATCAGTTGCTGATGGACCTCTCGGCCAATCTGCGCGCCATCGTCTCGCAGCGCCTGGTGCGCACCGAGGACGGCAAGGGCCGCAAGGCCGCCATCGAAATCCTGCTGAACACCCCGACCATCAGCGAGATGATCCTGAAAGGGAACTTCCACAGCATCAAGGAGATCATGCAGAAGTCGCGCGAACTCGGCATGTGCACCTTCGACCAGGCGCTGTACGAGCTCTACAACAAGGGCTACATCAGCTACGACGAAGCGCTGCGCAATGCCGATTCGGCGAATGGCCTGCGCCTGCAGATCAAGCTCTCGGGCGACCGTCGCGAACCGGGCGAGGAAGGCGGCGGCAAGTCGCCGACGCTGTCGATGGCGCTCGAAGAAGAACCGGAAGACCCTGCAAACCCAACCTGACTGACCCGTATGCCGAATTTTGAAAACAAGATCTGCTCGCGCGCCGAGCTCAAGGCGCGCGTGGCCGCGCTGCCGAAACCTGTCGTCCTCACCAACGGCGTGTTCGACATCCTGCACCGCGGGCACGTGACCTACCTGGCGCAGGCGCGCGAACTGGGGGCGTCGCTCGTCGTCGCAGCAAATACCGACGCCTCGGTCAAGCGCCTGGGCAAGGGCGACGACCGGCCCCTGAATACCCTGCACGACCGGATGGCGGTGCTGGCCGCGCTGGAATCGGTGAGCCTGGTGGTGGAATTCGACGAAGACACGGCGCTGGAAACGGTGCTCGAAGCGCGGCCCGACATCTATGCCAAGGGCGGCGACTATGTGATGAGCGCGATTCCGGAAGGGCAGGCGGTGCTGGCCTATGGCGGGCAGGCGGTGGCGATCGATTTCGAGCATGACCGCTCGACGACCAAGCTGCTGACCAGGGTCAGGGCGGGCTAGGCGATGCAGGACAAACACCACGATCCGCGCTTCGAAGCGCTATTGGTCTTCCTGGCAAAGGTGCCTGGCATTACGCCCGGCATTGGCTGCGACATCGATCCCGATGGGCACTGGTGGGTGAAGTTCGGCATCGATATCGCGCACCCCCTGGCCTGGCATGTCGTCCAGGAATTCGGCCACGTACTGAATTACCTGTCGCTCAACGAGCCGCTGCCGAGCCGCTTCCTGCCTGTATCGGCGCCACCCTACATGAATGGCGGGCCGGCAGATTTCCTGGCCTGGATCATCGAGAATACCCATCCGGCATTCACGCCTGCGCTGGCGGCCGAGTGGCTGGAGGGCAGGCTGCCACAGCCGGTCGACGATCTGTCGCAGTGGGTGACCGATCATGACGACGATTGAGCAGCCTGGCCGGCTGAAAGGCTTGCCGGCCTCGCGCCCCGGGCGCGGCGCAGGCCCTGGCACCCATGGAAGCGCCGCATGCAAAGAATGGTCGGACTCCTCCTGCTGATTGCCCTCGGCGCGTACGGCGCCGCCTGCCTCGCGCTGTATTGGATGCAGGCTTCCTTCATCTATTATCCGCCCGCTACGCCGATGTTCCCGGCGCCACGCACCGCGACACTGGCGGTGTCCGGCGCCGAGGTGAAGGTGTCGGAACGGCCCCTGCCGGGGAACCGCGCCGTCGTCTACCTGGGCGGCAATGCCGAGGATGTGACGGTGAGCCTGCCCCTGCTGGACGAGGCCTTTCCCCGGCACGCGCTGTACCTGCTGCACTACCGCGGCTACCTGGGCAGCACGGGCAAGCCGGGCGAAGGGGCGAATGTGGCGGATGCGCTGGCGCTGTTCGACCGGGTGGCCGCGGAGCACGGCGAGGTAACGCTGATCGGGCGCAGCCTGGGCAGCGGCATCGCGGTGCAGGTGGCAAGCCTGCGCCCGGTGAAAAAACTCATCCTGGTAACGCCCTACGACAGCCTGCAGGAGATCGCCGCCGCGCATTTCCCGTATTTTCCGGTGCGCTGGCTACTCCGCGACAAGTACGAATCCTGGCGCTACGCACCGCGCGTGACGGCGCCGACCCTGCTGCTGGCAGCCGAACACGACGAGATCATCCCGGCGAGCAGTACGCGGCAATTGCTGGCACGCTTTCCACGTGGCGTGGCGACCATGAACGTGATCGGCGGGGCAGGCCATAACACGATTTCCGGGATGCCTGCTTACCTTCGCGCGCTCCAGGATTAACGGCGGGCGCTGTTTGCAACGCGTGCGATGGTGTCGGCCAGCAGGTCCGGCGGCACCGGTTTGACCAGGTGGGCGTCGAAGCCGGCTTCGCGCGACAGGCGGCGGTCCTGTTCCTGGCCGTAGCCGCTCACCGCCACCAGCGCGCAGCCGGCGCAGTTCGGCAGTTGCTGCAGGGCGCCTGCCAGTTCGTGCCCGCTCATGTCGGGCAGGCCGATGTCGAGCAGGATGATGTCGAATCGTCCCTCTCCGGCCCGCGCCAGCGCTCCTTGCGCCGAATGCTCGACCGTCACCTTGTGCCCGGCCGTTTCCAGCAGCATGCCCAGGGTCTGCGCGGCGTCGACGTTGTCGTCGACCACCAGGATGCGCAGGGGGCCGAGCGAGGCCGGAGCGGCGGCGGCCGGCGCCGCCACCGCGCCCTCGGACGCCGCCAGCAGCGGCAGGCGCACCGTGAACGTGCTGCCCTGGCCCTGTCCCGCGCTGTGCGCCTCGACCGCGCCGCCATGCAGCTCGACCAGTTTCTTGACCAGCGCCAGACCGAGTCCGAGCCCACCCTGGGCGCGGTCCGGCGTGCGCTCGGCCTGGGTGAACAGATCGAACACCACCGGCAGCAGGTCGGCGCCGATGCCGATGCCGTTGTCGCGCACCTGCAGGACCGCCATGCCGTCGTGGCGCGCCAGGGACACGTGCAGTACCCCGCCGTCGGGCGTGTACTTGGCCGCGTTGTTGAGCAGGTTGGCCGCCACCTGGACCAGGCGGGTACGGTCGCCGCACACAGTGAGTGCTTCGGGCGCGATCTCCAGCGTCAGACTGTGCTTGCGCGCGTCGATCACGGGCTTGATCTGCTCGGCCGCTTCGCGCAGCACGGCGCCCAGTTCCACCGTGGTCTGGTTGATGGTGACCAGGCCGCGCGTGACGCGCGAGACGTCCAGCAGATCGTCGACCAGGTGCGTCATGTGCGCGACCTGGCGGCTGATGACGCCGCTGACATCCCTGATGCGCGGGACGTCGGCGAACAGCACGCGCAGCAGCTGGGCGGCGCTGCTGATCGGCGCCAGCGGGTTGCGCAGTTCGTGGGCCAGCATCGCCAGGAATTCGTCCTTGCGCTGGTGCTCGCGTTCCAGGCGCGCCTGTTGCCGGTGCAGGCCGTCGAGCATGCGGTTGATCGAGCGCGCCAGGGTGATGGTTTCGCTGCTGCCGGCCAGTTCGGCGCGCGCCGCGCCGATGCCTTCTTCGCCGAGCTTGCCGGCAAACTGTTCGAGCTGGCGCAGGTCCTGGGTCAGGCCGAGCGAGAGGCGCGAGCCGAGCAGGAACACGATGACGGCGAACGCCAGCGTCATGCCGCCGATCAGGCCGTACTGCGTCCACGGCGTTTCCAGCGGCTGGCCGACGTCGGACACGTCGATCTTCATCATCAGCCCGAGGTGCCGGAATGCCTCCGGCGCCGGCACCGGCACTTCGCCCGCATGGGTGCCGGGCTGCGCCTCCCAGGCCAGCACCGACGAAGCGATCGGGCGCAGGTCCTGCAGGCGGATCTTGTAGACCAGCGCGCCTTCGGGCGTGTTCGTGCGCGAATAGCGCAGCAGGTTGACGCCGACCAGTTCCGGGCCGCCGGGGCGGTCGAAAATGGCCGCGCTTTCCGCGCCGGCGTCGATGCGCGTGCGCAGCCAGGCCAGCTGCTCGCTATCGAAACGCTCGAAACCGTTCCCCGCGATCGACTTGCCTTCGAAATCGGTGAACAGTACCTGGACCGGAATGCCGTTGATCTGGCGCAGGCTGTTCAGGAAGGGCGCCAGGTAAGTCTCGCGCCCCGCGCTGTCGACCAGGCCGGTGGCCAGGATCGGGCTGTCGGCCACGTCTTTCATGCGCGAAGCCAGGGTGGCGAGGGTATTGCCGACGGTGCGCGCGTTGAACGCGGTTTCGCGCTGTTGCAGCAGCTCCACCGCGGCGGCATGCTGGCGGTTCACCAGCCACAGCGACGCGGCGGCCACCAGCAGCACCGCCACGGCGGTCAGGATCGCCGACGCAATCGCAAAGCGCCGCGTGAGGCTGCCGGCCTGGAGCGTGGTCCACATGGTCAATCGCTTGTCGGCACCAGCACGCCGTCTTTCCGGTAGCGCGCTATCAGGAGCTCGCGTTCGCCCAGCGCTTCATGGCGCGTGGGCGAGAAGGGCGGGGCGTAGTGCTTGATCAGGCCGCGGTGCTCGCGTACTTTTTCCAGCGCGTCGCGCACGGCCTTGCGGTCGACCGTGCCGGCCAGGTCGATCGCCTTGGCCAGGATATGCATCATGTCGTAGGCATGGGCCACGCCCACCGGCCCGTCGATATCCTCGATGCGGCGGATCGGCGACACCGCCGCCAGGGCCGTCATGAAGCGCGCCAGCGGTTTCCTGTCGGCCTTGAAGAAGGAAAAGGTCTGGATCACGGAAAAGTCTACCTGGTGCAGGGCCGGGCCGGCCTGGCGGGTGAATTCGCCGCCGGTCACGCCCCAGTGGCTGAGGATGGGCATGCGTTCGGCCGGTGGCAGGGCGGCCACCTCGCGCACCAGCACCGCCGCTTCGTCGTCGTTTGCCACCAGCACGATGGCCTGGGCGCCGGCAGCGCGCAGCGCCTGGTAGCGCGCCACCAGGGTCTGGTCGCGCCAGTTGTACCAGGCGGTCTGGACGATGTGGATATCCTTGTTCGTCTTGACGAACCGCTCGGCCGCCGCCAGGTTGCTGCGGCCCCATGACGTGTTCGTCAGCAGCAGGCCGACCTTGCGCAGGCCGCGCTTGCGCGCCGTGCCCAGCAGCTTGGGCATGGCCAGGCTGTCGCGCAGCGACAGGCGGTACACGTAATTCGGGCGCATGCCGTTATCGACGATCATGTCGGCCGACGACCAGGCCGCCATGAACAGGGTTTTGGTCGCCTTCAGGGTCGGCAGTTCCTCGATGACCACCGGACTGAAGCGTCCGCCGAACACGGCGACCAGGTCCGGCGTGCGTGCGAATTCCTCGATGTTGCGGATGCCGCGTGCGGGAATCGAGCGGTGGTCCCTGTTGACGAGTTCCAGCGGCCGGCCGCCGAGCACGCCGCCGGCGCGGTTGATCTCGCCGATGGCGGTACGCAGGCCCAGTTCCACGGCCTGGGCCGAGGTGCTGTTGTCGAGGCCGAACTCGGCGTCGAGGCCGATGCGCACCGGCGCCGGCGCGGCTTGCGCAGGCAGGCAGAGCGCCAGGAAGGCAACCAGGATGGCGCTGCCCAGCATGGCAGCGAACAATTTGCGCGGACGGGAGGTGGACGAGGTTCGCATAGCGGTCCGGAAAAATGGTCCGCTATTGTAATCTGTAAATGTTTTATGACCAGACACGGCTGGGCAGCACAGCCCCGGCTGTTCAGGCGCCGCCGGCGTAGCCGTTCTGGCGCCAGGCTTCGTAGACCACCACGGCGACCGTGTTCGACAGGTTCAGGCTGCGGTTGTCGGGCATCATCGGCAGGCGGATGCGCTGGGCGGGCGGGAAGCTTTCGCGCAGGGCCGGGTCGAGGCCGCGCGATTCGGTGCCGAACACGAATACGTCGCCCGGCTTGAAGTCGACCTTCGCAAACGGCGAGGAGCCGTGGGTGGTCATGGCGAACATGCGCGACGGGTCGGGTTGGGTAGCGGCCAGGAAGGCGTCCCAGTTCTTGTGCACCTTCATGGTCGCGTAGTCGTGGTAGTCGAGGCCGGCGCGGCGCATCTTGGCGTCGTCGAGCGGGAAGCCGAGCGGTTCGACCAGGTGCAGCTGCACGCCGGTGTTGGCGCACAGGCGGATGACGTTGCCCGTATTCGGCGGGATTTCGGGTTCGACCAGGACGACGTGGAACAAGTGCTTCTCCTTATTAATGTGGGGGCGTGCGGGCGAACACCAGGTTCGACACGCGCGCCGCGCCGGCCCGCTTCAGCGTGGCCGCGATTTCATTCAATGTGTGGCCGCTGGTCATGACGTCGTCGACGACGCCGATGTGGCGGCCCTGTATCTTTCCCAGCGCATCGTCGGCGACCTCGAAGGCGCCATGGATATTGCCTGCGCGTTCGCTCGGCGCCACGCCGGACTGGGCGGCCGTGTCGATGGCCCGCACCAGCAGACGCGGCTCCAAGGGCGCGCCGAGCGCCACGGACAGCGGCCGGGCAATTTCCAGCGCCTGGTTGAAGCCGCGCTCGACCAGGCGGCGCGGTCCCAGCGGCACCGGGCACAGCAGCTCGGGCAGGGGCCAGGCGGGCTGGGCCAGCACGGCATCGACCATGCGCGCCGCGAACCAGGGCGCGAGCGGCAGCTGGGCGCCGAACTTCAGGCGCAGCACCAGGGAATCGAGCGGCGCGGCGTAATCGGCGGCGGCCAGCGTGGCGTCGAACTGCGGCGCCGTAGCGATGCAGCCGGCGCAGCGCTGGCCGGCGTGTTCATGGGCGCCGAGCGGATTGGCGCAGCAGGGGCAGCGCGCGCCGCCCGGGGCCGCATGGTCCCGCTGGCAGGGCGGGCAGACGACGGCGCCGGCGGTTTCGCCGCACAGCGCGCAGGAACAGGGCAGCAGCGCGTCGATCAAGGCGCGCGGCCAGCGGTAGCTCCACAGTCGCAGGCGCCCGGTCATCGGCTCGACATCCTACAAACATGTACACTCCCGCCATTATCTCATTTGAACGCAATAGAATCATGGCATCTCCCCAATCCCCGTCGAAAATGAGCGCGCCGATCGACCAGGAACACGTGCGCGCCCTGTTCGCCGATCCGGCCCGTGTGGCGCCGGCCGACTTCCTGCGCCGCGAGATCGCCAGCCGCATGCACGAGCGCCTGTCACTGGTCAAGATCGTGCCCCAGCGCGTGCTCGATGCCGGCTGCGGCACGGGGCCGGACCTGAGCGTGCTGCAGAAAACCTACCCGGCTGCCCACATCGTCGGGCTCGATGCCGCACCCGGCATGCTGGCGCAGGCCGGCACGCCGGCGCCGGCGCCGCGTTCGCTCGGCTCCATGCTCAGCCGCTTGATGCCGGCCAAGACCGGCGTCGACCTCGTTTGCGGCGACTTCGGCACCCTGCCGTTCGGCCCGAACTCGCTCGACCTGGTGTGGTCGAACCTGGCGCTGCACTGGCACCCCCAGCCCGACCGCGTGTTCGCCGAGTGGCGCCGCGTGCTGCGGGTCGAGGGCTTGCTGATGTTCTCCAACTTCGGGCCGGATACGTTCAAGGAACTGCGCACGGCATTCGCCGCGATCGACGAAACGCCGCACACGCTGCCCTTCGTGGACATGCACGACTTCGGCGACCAGTTGGTGGAAGCCGGCTTCTCGACGCCGGTGATGGATGTCGAGCGCATCACCGTGACCTATGGAACGGCCGCGGCGCTGCTGGCGGACGTACGGGCGATTGGCGGCAATCCGCTGGCGACGCGGCGGCGCGGGCTGGTCGGCCGCAAGGCATGGGAGCGCATGCTGGCGGCGCTCGAGGCGCAGCGCGGGGCGGACGGCAAGATTCCGCTCAGCTTCGAGGTGATCTACGGGCATGCCTTCCGGCCGGTGCCGAAGACCACGGCGGCGGGGGAGGCGATCATCCAGTTCCGGCCGCGCAAGCCGTGACGCCGGCTGATGCGCGTGCGCGCCACATGCATGCGGCATGGCAAGGATTTTCCTTGAATAAAAATTAGCGATTTGAGTATAATCAATAACTATTTTTTCGCCCCAAGCCCTGTATTCGCTGAAAAATCAGGCAGAAAGGCGCTGAAAATAGAACAATAAAAAGCAGCATCAGCAAGTTCCGCGCCCCACAGTGTGTTTTGCTTTGCTGGTGGCCGCGGTACGGTTATCGTACTAGCGCGTCCACAGAATCGCGTGCCGTCCGGGAGCCACTTGCTGCGCAAGGTTTCGGAGCGGCGGCGGTTCGTTCATGGAATTGCTGACCGTTTAAAAATATTCTTATTTTGGGTGGTTGGGGACAATTCATGACATATGCAAAGCGACTTCACGCCTTGATGCTCGGTCTCGCCGTATCGGCCTGCATCCCGGCGCTGGCAGCCCAGGAAATAACGGGGCGGCCGGTAGAACACCAGTTGAACATGCAAACGCCCGTGACTGGTGTCGGCGCGGATATCTACAGCTTGCACAACTGGATGATGATCGTTTGCCTGGTCATCTTCGTCGCCGTGTTTGGCGTCATGTTCTATTCGGTGTTCAAGCACCGCAAGGACCGCGGCCACAAACCCGCCACCTTCCATGAATCGACCACCGTCGAAATCGCCTGGACCATCGTTCCCTTCCTGATCGTCATCGGCATGGCCCTGCCCGCCACCAAGACCGTCATCGCCCTGAAGGACACCTCGAACGCCGACATCACCATCAAGGCCACCGGCATGCAGTGGAAATGGGGCTACGACTACCTGAACGGCGAGGGCGCGGGCATCAGCTTCCTGTCGAACCTGTCCACGCCGCGCAGCCAGATCGGCGAGCCCGGCGTGGCCCCCACCGCGGCGCGCGGCGAAAACTACCTGCTCGAAGTCGACAACGAAATGGTGGTCCCGGTCGGCAAGAAGATCCGCATGGTCTTCACCGCCAACGACGTCATCCACGCCTGGACCATTCCGGCATTCGCCATCAAGCAGGATGCGATTCCCGGTTTCGTGCGCGACGGCTGGTTCAAGGCCGACAAGGTCGGCGTCTACCGCGGCAACTGCGTTGAGCTGTGCGGCAAGGACCACGCCTTCATGCCGATCGTGGTGCGCGTTGTATCAAGCGAGGATTACACCAAATGGGTCGCCGGCGAACAGAAACGCATGGCCGCGCTGGCCGACGATCCGACCAAGGTCTGGACCATCGACGAACTGAAGACCAAGGGCGAAGCCGTGTACGCCGCCAACTGCGTCGCCTGCCACCAGGCCAACGGCAAGGGCTTGCCGAACACCTTTGCGCCGCTCGACGGTTCGGCGGTCGTGAACGGCGCCAGGGGCCACCAGATCGACGTGCTGCTGCACGGCCAGGATACCCCGGCCTACCCGGGCGCCATGCCGCCGTGGCCGCAGCTGTCGGACACCGACATTGCCGCCGTCATCACCTATACCCGTAACAACTGGTCGAACAAGGCCGCGGAAAACATCGTTCAACCGGCCGAGGTTCTGGCTGCACGTAGCAAGCAATAAGTTTCCCAGGATACTGACATGACTACCAGCACTCTCGACCACGTCCACGACGACCACCACGGCCACGACCACGCGCACGACCACCCGCACGGCCTGCGGCGCTGGCTGTTCGCCACCAACCACAAGGACATCGGCACGCTGTACCTGTGGTTCTCGTTCATCATGCTGCTCTCGGGCGGCGTGCTGGCGCTGATGATCCGCACCGAGCTGTTCCAGCCCGGCCTGCAGTTCTTCCGCCCCGAGTTCTTCAACCAGTTGACCACCATGCACGGCCTGGTGATGGTGTTTGGCGCGATCATGCCGGCATTCGTCGGCTTCGCCAACTGGATGATCCCGCTTCAGGTGGGCGCGTCGGACATGGCGTTTGCGCGCATGAACAACTTCTCGTTCTGGCTGCTGCCGCCGGCCGCGATTTTGCTGGCCGGCTCCTTCCTGGCGCCGGGCGGCGCCACCGCAGCGGGTTGGACCCTGTATGCGCCGCTGTCGACGCAGATGGGCCCGGGCATGGACATGGCCATCTTCGCCATGCACATCATGGGTGCCTCGTCGATCATGGGCTCGATCAACATCATCGTCACCATCCTCAACATGCGCGCGCCCGGCATGACGCTGATGAAGATGCCGATGTTCTGCTGGACCTGGCTGATCACCGCCTTCCTGCTGATCGCCGTGATGCCGGTGCTCGCCGGGGCGATTACCATGACCCTGACCGACCGCCACTTCGGCACCTCGTTCTTCAACGCGGCCGGCGGCGGCGATCCGGTGATGTACCAGCACATCTTCTGGTTCTTCGGCCACCCCGAGGTCTACATCATGATCCTGCCGGCCTTCGGCATCGTTTCGCAGATCATCCCGGCCTTTGCCCGCAAACCGCTGTTCGGCTATGCCTCGATGGTCTACGCCACCGCCTCGATCGCGGTGCTGTCGTTCATCGTCTGGGCCCACCACATGTTCACCACCGGCATGCCGGTGACCTCGCAGCTGTTCTTCATGTACGCCACCATGCTGATCGCAGTGCCAACCGGCGTGAAGGTGTTCAACTGGGTGGCCACCATGTGGCGCGGCTCGATGACCTTCGAGACCCCGATGCTGTTCGCGGTCGGCTTCATTTTTGTCTTCACCATGGGCGGCTTCACCGGCCTGATCCTGGCCGTGACCCCGATCGACATCCAGGTGCACGACACCTATTACGTGGTGGCCCACTTCCACTACGTGCTGGTGGCGGGTTCGCTGTTCGCGCTGTTCGCCGGCTTCTATTACTGGGCGCCGAAGTGGACCGGCCACATGTATCCGGAAGGCCGCGGCAAGATGCACTTCTGGCTGTCGCTGGTCACCTTCAACATCACCTTCTTCCCGATGCACTTCCTGGGCCTGGCCGGCATGCCGCGCCGCTACGCCGACTACAACGGCGTGTTCACCGACTGGAACATGCTGGTGTCGATCGGCGCCTTCGGCTTCGGCCTGTCGCAGGTCTACTTCCTGTTCGCCGTCGTGCTGCCGACCATCCGTGGCGGCGCGAAAGCGGAAGCCAAGCCATGGGAAGGCGCCGAGGGCCTGGAGTGGACCGTGCCGAGCCCGGCGCCGTTCCACACCTTCGAAAACCCGCCGCTGGTGAAATGATGAATGCCCAACGCAAGCCGCCGCAGAAGGGGAATCTTCGCATCGCCCTGATCCTGGGAGCGATCGCCTTGTTCTTCTTCGCCTCGGTGATCCTCAAGCGGCTCTGGCTGTAAACCGATGGCCTACGACGAAAGCACGCGCCTGCGCCTGAACCGCTCCACCTTCAAGAAACTGGTGGTGGTGGCGGTGGTGATGTTCGGCTTTGGCTATGCCTTGATTCCGGTGTACCGCCAGATCTGCGAGGTGCTGGGCGTGAACGTGCTGACGCAAAAGGACGGCACGGTCGAGCGCCCGGCGAACACGCAGGTGGACCTGACGCGCACGGTCACCATCGAGCTCGACGGCAATGCCCAGGGGCCGTGGCGTTTCCGCCCGACCCAGCGCAGCATCCAGGTCCATCCGGGCGAGCTGGCCACCGTCACCTACGAGGTGGTGAACACGCAGGGCAGGGCGGTCAAGGCGCAGGCGATTCCGAGCTACGCGCCGCAATCGGCCACGCCGCAT
This sequence comes from Massilia sp. BAP21, assembly GCF_057801335.1. Taxonomy (NCBI): domain Bacteria; kingdom Pseudomonadati; phylum Pseudomonadota; class Betaproteobacteria; order Burkholderiales; family Oxalobacteraceae; genus Massilia; species Massilia sp. BAP21. The sequence continues at coordinate 914,917 of NZ_CM173596.1, read as the reverse complement.
TTCAAGAAAGTCGAGTGCTTCTGCTTCCGCGAGCAGATGATGCAGCCAAACGAGGCGCGCCAGATGCCGGTGGTATTCTTCATCGACCCGGCGCTGCCGAAGGAAGTAAAGAACATCACGCTGTCGTACACCTTCTTTGAGATCGCCGGGGCGGTGGCGGCCAAATGACGCAGCCGCCGCCATCGCGCAAGTCGTCCTTCGGGGCCTCGATGAAGGCGGTGTTCTGGTCCTTCTTCGGGGTGCGCAAGCGCCGCGACTACGAGCACGACGCGGCCAACCTGAATCCCTTCCACGTGATTCTGGCGGCGTTGATCGGGGTGGCGATCTTCATCGGGGTGCTGGTCATGGTGGTACGGTTCGCGGTATCGCAGTAAACGGCAATAACAGGTACAACGTTTTTCAAGCTTCGCAATTCAACGTATTAGAAGAATGATTTAGGAGATGAAGATGAGTGTGTCAAAAACCGCGCCGCACTATTTCGTGCCCGGCCCTTCGATGTGGCCGATGGCCGGCGGCATCTCGATGCTGGTGACCATGGCCGGCGCCTCGGGCTGGGTCAACAGCGCCAGCTGGGGGCCGGCGGTCTGCCTGGCGGGCATCGTGGCCATGCTGGTGGTGCTGTATTTCTGGTTCGGCGACGCCATCGGCGAATCGGAAGCAGGCCAGTACAGCAAGCGCATCGACTCGTCCTACCGCTGGTCGATGAGCTGGTTCATCTTCTCCGAGGTCATGTTCTTTGCCGCCTTCTTCGGCGCGCTGTTCTATGCCCGTGTGATCTCCATGCCTTGGCTGGCCGACCTCGACCACAAGATCCTGTGGCCCGATTTCGCCGCCCAATGGGGCAACATCGGCCCGGCCGGCACGGTGGATACCTTCAACACCATGGGGCCTTTCCCTATCCCGACGATCAACACCGCGCTGCTGCTGCTGTCGGGCGTGACGCTGACGATTTCGCACCACGCGCTGCGCGCCGGCCACCGCCGCAATACGGCCGTGTTCCTGTTCGCCACCATCCTGCTGGGTGCGATCTTCATGGGCTTCCAGGCCTACGAATACATCCACGCCTACCAGGAACTGAATCTCAAGCTGACCTCGGGCATCTACGGTTCGACCTTCTTCATGCTCACCGGTTTCCACGGCTTCCACGTGACCATGGGCGCGATCATGCTGTCGGTGGTGCTGTACCGCGTGCTGCGCGGGCACTTTACTGCCGATAATCACTTCGGGTTCGAAGGCGCGGCCTGGTACTGGCACTTCGTCGACGTGGTGTGGCTGGGACTGTACGTTGTCGTGTATTGGCTGTAAGGCTGGCTAGTTCAAGCTGATATCGGGGACAGTCGCCTTGGCGCGGCTGTCCCCGTTTTGTTTGTGGATCAGCGGATGCCGGTCGGGGCGATCCAGCCCATCTTGTAGGAGCCGAGCAGGATCAGGAAGAGGGTGATCGACAGGCCGACCCGCATCGCCAGCGCCTGCACCGTGCGGTTGCTGCGGCCCTTGTCCTTCATGAGGAAGAACAGCGCCGAGCCGAGGCTGGCGATGATCAGGATGAAGGCGATGGCAACGAAGATTTTCATGGTCGGCACGCAGGATCGGGAAGGAATTCATTGTAATGCGTTTAAGGTTCAGGTTTGGATGGATTCCGTTGTTGGCGACCGTGGTTGTCGTGGCCATCGGGATCGCGTTGGGGAATTGGCAGGTGAGGCGGGCGGAAGAGAAGATTGCGGTGGCGGCAGCAATCGTTGAACAGGGTAAGTTGCCGCCGTTGGTCATCGGAGATCGTGGTGGTGTGCAGGGGTACGACCGCGTGGGCACGAGTGCCCACCCTACCTATCGCCGCATCAGGGTTGCCGGCGAGTTCGTACCAACATGGCCGGTTTTCCTCGATAACCGGCCGTATGCGGGCAGGGCCGGGTTTTATCTGGCGATGCCGTTTAGAATAGCGGGTTCGGACCGCCACGTGCTGGTGCTGCGCGGGTGGTTGCCGCGCGATCCGCGCGAGTATGGGCGCGTGCCCGACTATGCCACGCCGGCCGGGACGACCACCGTGGAAGGCATCGTGGTTGCCGGGGCGGGGCACGTGATGCAGCTGGGGACGGCGGCGCCCGTAAAACCGGGCGCGATCGTCCAGAACCTGGAAGTGACGGATGTGGCGCGCGCCAGCGGGCTGCGCCTGGAGCCCTTCCTTGTCCAGCAGACCGGGCCGCAGGTGGCGGGCGACCCCATCGTGCGCGACTGGCCGGCGCCCGATACCGGCATAGCCAAGCACCGCGGCTATGCCGTCCAGTGGTATGCGCTGGCGGCAATGGCGGCCTTATTTTTTGTGATCACAGGATTTCGCAGTGGAAGAAAACAAGTTGAGTGAGCCAGTGCGCGAAGACGCCGCCGTGCGCCAGCGCCGCAGCGGCCGTTGGAAATTGTTTGCCGTGCTGCTGGTCTGCGCCGCACCGCTGATGGCTTCTTACCTGAGCTATTACGTGATCAAGCCGGAAGGGCGCACCAACTACGGCACCCTGATCGACCAGCGCACCCACCCGATGCCAAAGCTGAGCAGCACCACGCTCGACGGCCGTCCGGAAACGCTGGAAAACTACGCCGGCAAGTGGATCATGGTGAAGGTCGGCGGCGGCGCCTGCGACAAGGCTTGCCAGGACCAGATCTATGCAATGCGCCAGCTGCGCACCATGCAGGGCAAGAACATGGACCGCGTCGAGCGCGTCTGGCTAGTCACCGACCAGCAACCCATCGACACCATGCTGATCCGCATGTACGACGACATGCACATCCTGCGCGTGAAACCGGAAGAATTGACCAAGTGGCTGCCGCTGGAGCAGGGCGGCAAAGTCGAGGACCACATCTTCCTGGTCGACCCGCGCAGCAACCTCATGATGCGTTTCCCGAAGAACCCCGAGCCGGCGCGCGTCCACAAGGACATCGCCAAGCTGCTACGCGCCTCGGCCATCGGCTAGAAAGAAGTATGCACCCGTCTACCCTGTTCCAGTTGGCCCTGATGGGCCTGTTCGTTGCCAGTATTCCGCTCACCATGGTCTGGCTGTCGTCCGACGCCAACAAATACCGCAAGCTCGTGTGGGTGATGGCCTTCCTCACCTTCGACCTGATCGTGTTCGGCGGCTTTACCCGCCTGACCGATTCCGGCCTGGGCTGCCCGGACTGGCCGGGCTGCTATGGCGCCGCGAATCCCTTCATCGCCCACGAACAGATCGCCGCCGCCGAGGCACTGATGCCGACCGGCCCGGTCACGAAAGTGAAAGCCTGGATCGAGATGATCCACCGCTACCTGGCGATGGGCATCGGCGTGTTGATCATGGCGCTGATGTTCCAGGCCATCCGCCAGTGGCGCAAGACGAAGCAGGACGCGTTCAAGCCGGCCATGCCGGTGGCGCTGTTCCTGTTCGTCTGCGTGCAGGGTGCGTTTGGCGCCTGGACCGTGACCCTCAAATTGCAGCCGGTGATCGTCACCATCCACCTGCTGCTGGGCATGGCGCTATTGGCCATGCTGGTCTGGCTGGGCGGGCGCGAGGATTACCTGATGAAGCCGCCGGCCCCGAGCCGCGACATCGCCAGCCTGAAAGGCCTGCGCACGCTGGCGCTGGTGGCCACCGCCGTGCTGGTCGTGCAGATCGCGCTTGGCGGGTGGGTAAGCACTAACTACGCCACCCTGGCCTGCGACGAATTCCCCCTGTGCGACGGCAAGTTCGTCCCCGAGATGGACTTCGAGCACGGCTTCACGCTGTGGCGCGAACTCGGCAAGACCGCCGCCGGCCACTACCTGCAGTTCTCGGCCCTGGTGGCGATCCACTGGGTGCACCGGAACTTCGCGGTGATCGTCACCCTCGTGCTCGGCCTGGCCGCCTGGCGCGCGATGCGCCAGCCGCAGCTGCGCAAGACCGGCAAACTGATCGCCGCCATCCTGCTTGCACAATTGTTCACGGGTGTGGCAACAGTGTTCTTTGATTTCCCTCTTGCCATTGCCGTGTTGCATAACGCAGGGGCGGCTCTCCTCGTACTGACGGTGACCATGTTAAACTACAAGGTCAAGTACCTTCTCGAAGTGTCGCAGCGCAGCCCCGCGAATGCGGACGTCCCTGCGAACTCGTATCGATGACCACCTCTACCGCTCTCCAACCGACCAGCCGCATCGCCCAGTACTGGACGCTCACCAAGCCCCGGGTTACCCAGCTCGCCGTTTTCTGCGCCGTGATCGGCATGTTCCTCGCCACCGACGGCTTCCCCGGCTGGCGCATCCTGATCGCCGGCACAGTCGGCATCTGGCTGCTGGCCGGCGCCGCCTTTGCCGTGAACTGCCTGATCGAGGCCGAGATCGACGCCCGCATGGCCCGCACCGCACGGCGCGCTACGGCGCGCGGCGAACTCACGCGCAACCAGACCCTGGTGTTTTCCGCCATCATCGGCGGCCTTGGCATGTGGGTGCTGTACGCCTTCGTGAATGCGCTGACGATGTGGCTGACCTTCGTCACCTTCGTCGGCTACGCCGTCATCTACACCATCTACCTGAAGCCGGCCACGCCGCAGAACATCGTCATCGGCGGCCTGTCGGGCGCGATGCCGCCGGCCCTGGGCTGGGCGGCGGTCGCCAACGAAGTGCCGATGCAGGCCTGGCTGCTGGTATTGATCATCTTCGTGTGGACGCCGCCGCACTTCTGGGCGCTGGCCATGTACCGGCGCGAGGATTACGCGCGCTCGGGCCTGCCGATGCTGCCGATCACCCACGGCATGGCCTACACCGGCCAGCAGGTGTGGCTGTATTCGCTGGCGCTGGCCGCCACGACCCTGCTGCCGTACGCGGTGCGCATGAGCGGCCTGATCTACCTGGTGGCCGCCGTCATCCTGAATGCCGAATTCCTGCGCCATGCCTGGCGCGTGCACAAGCACTACACCGACCAGGTGGCGCGCAAGGCCTTTGCTTATTCGGTCCTCTACCTCTCGCTGCTGTTCGCGGCGCTGCTGGTCGACCATTACTTCAGGTTCTGACGATGAAAAAATTCTTGAGCGTGGCGATGATCGCCACGGCGCTGCTGGTTGCCGGCTGCGACAAATTGTCCTCGCCGCCGGCCTTCCAGAACACCGACCTCACGGGTCTCGACTACGCCAAGGGATTCAGCCTCACCGACCACACCGGCAAGCCGCGCACCCTGGCCGACTTCCGCGGCAAGCTGGTGGTGCTGTTCTTCGGCTATACGCAATGCCCGGACGTCTGCCCGACCACGATGGCCGAGATGGCCGCCGTGATGAAGGAGCTCGGCCCGTCGAGCAAGGACGTGCAGGTCTTGTTCGTCACGCTCGACCCGGAGCGCGATACCCAGGAAGTGCTGGCCCATTACGTGCCCGCCTTTGACAAGCGCTTCATCGGCTTGCGCGGCACGCCGGAGCAGACGGCGGCGACGGCCAAGGAATTCAAGGTCTTCGTGTCCAAGGTGCCCGGTAGCACGGCGGACAACTACACGGTCGACCACACGGCCGGCAGCTACGTGTTCGACAAGGAAGGCCGCATCCGCCTGTTCGTGCGCCACGGCGGCGGCCCGGCGCCGATCGTTCACGACCTGCGCCAACTGCTATGATGTGATGGTGTAAACACCATCATTGCAGGGGCGCATGGAACAACGTATCGGAAGAAATTACACCCGCATCGCCACCGTCGTCCTGCTGTCGCTGGGCTGCCTGTTCGTTCTCAAGCCCTTCCTGCCGGCGATCCTGTTCGCGGCCGCCGTCGTCATCTCTTCCTGGCCCCTGTACCTGCGCCTGCTCACGGCCATGCACGGGCGGCGCACGCCGGCGGCGCTGACCATGACGCTCTCGCTCACCCTGCTGGTCATCATCCCGCTGGCGATCGTCGCCTACAACCTGGCCGACGACGTCGCCACCACCTTCGGCCAGATGCGCAACGCGCTCGAGCACGGCGAATTGCTGCCGCCCGAGTGGATCAAGGACATCCCCTTCCTCGGCGACACGATCGACGCCTACCTGCGCGAACTCGTGGCCAGCCGCGAGCAGATGCTGGCCCTGGCCCAGCGCATGATCGAGCCGGCGCGCCACTGGCTGCTGGCCGGTGGCCTGATGCTCGGCACCGGCGTCGTGCAGATGAGCCTGGCCGCTTTCGTCAGCTTTTTCCTGTACCGCGACGGCAAGGCATTGATCAATGTGCTGGCGGTGATGATGGCCAAGGTGATGGGCGAGGGCGCCGAGTCGGTGTCGGACACCATCAGCCAGACCACGCGCGGCGTGATGTACGGCCTGCTGGGCACGGCGCTGGCCCAGGGCCTGGTGGCGGCGGTGGGTTTCGCCATGGCCGGGGTGCCGGCGGTGCCGCTGCTGTCGGTGCTGGTGTTCGTGCTGTCGCTGGTGCCGGTGGGGCCGCCGCTGGTGTGGGGAAGTGCGGCGGTCTGGCTGTTCTCGCAAGGCGAGACCGGCTGGGGCGTGTTCATGGTGATCTGGGGCACGGTCCTGATCAGCGGCGTCGACAACGTGGTGCGGCCGATGCTAATCAGCCGCGGGACCAGCCTGCCTTTCCTGCTGACCTTGCTCGGCGTGCTGGGCGGCGTGATCGCCTTCGGCTTCGTCGGCATGTTCATCGGGCCGGTGCTGCTGGCGGTGGGCTACTCGCTGATGAGCGAATGGACCGGCACCCGCGATCCCATCGTGCGCGCGAATAACGAGGTGACGGATCGGTAGGGTGGACGGCTCTACCGCGGTACGAGGTCATCGATGTCGATTGCGCCGTCCACGCGTTCAACAAACGTTGACACCCCGTGCATCGATATTGGGCGTTGCCGCCGGATACCTTATCCAACGCCCGTGGTTGATGCGAACCTGCGTTGAACGCGTGGGCGGCGCAAACGCCACGTCAGTGCAACGACCCCGGTGTAGCCGACCACCCTACGCCTCCATGTTGGATCAGGGCCGCTTCGGTTCGGCCAGCAGCGCGCGCAGGCGGTCGAAGTCGATCGGCTTGGTCAGGTGGTGGTCGAAGCCGGCCTCGAAGGCCAGTTGGCGGTCGCTGGCCTGGCCCCAGCCGGTGGCGGCGATCAGCAGCATGTCTTTGCCGCCCGGCAGCAGGCGGATGCGGCGCGCCAGCTCATACCCGGTCAAATCCGGCAAGCCGATGTCGAGCAGGGCCACCTGCGGGCGGAAGGTCTCCAGCAAATTCAGGGCGGCAGTTGCCGTGTGCACCGTCTGCGGCGTGCAGCCGCTCATCGACAGGAACATGGCCAGCATCTCGGCGGCGTCGACGTTGTCGTCGACTACCAGCACGCTGGTGGGCGCCACCGTGTCCAGACTGCCGGCGCCGTCCGGTATGCCCTGGACCGGCGCCAGCGGCAGGCGTACCGTGAAGGTGCTGCCCAAGCCTTCGCCGGCGCTCCAGGCTTCCACGGTGCCGCCGTGCAGGGCGACGATGCCGCGCACCAGGGCCAGGCCGATGCCGAGGCCACCCCTGGCCCGCTGCAGCGCCGGCTCCAGCTGCGAGAACATGCCGAAGATCGTGCCCAGCGCGTGCTCGGGAATACCGATGCCGTTGTCGCGCACGGCGATCACGGCCTGCTCGTTTTCCACGCGCAGGGTCAGCGACACGAGGCCGCCGTTCGGCGTGTACTTGCAGGCATTCGTCAGCAGGTTCACCAGCACCTGGCCCAGGCGGGTGGGGTCGGCATCGACCACCACGCCCGGGGCCTCGAGGTGCACGTCGAGGGTATGCGCGGCGGCGCGCATCATGTTGCCGACGTCGTCCACCGCCGCCTGCACGACGTCGGCCAGCGGCACCGGTTCGCGCCGCAGTTCCATGCGGTTCTGGGTGATGCGCGACACTTCCATCAGGTCGTCGACCAGGTGCGCCATGTGGCGCAGCTGGCGGTCGAACACGTCCAGCAGCCCCTTCTCGCGCGGCGGGCGCGTGGCGTCGAGCTTCAGCACTTCGAGCGCGCTGCGCATCGGCGCCAGCGGGTTGCGCAGTTCGTGCGAGAGCGTGGCCAGGAACTCGTCCTTGCGGCGGTCGGCGTCCGACAGTTCTTCGTTCAGGCTGCGCAGCTGGGCTTCGGCTTCCAGGCGCGCGTCGAGGGCCTGCTCGGCGGTCTTGCGCGCAGCCAGCAGTTCGCGCTCGTAGGAGCGGCGCTCGTTCATGGCCTGCAGCGACCATTCATCGAGGATCTGGCCATCCACGGTGCGGCGCACGATATTCACCAGCACCGGCATGCGCTGGCCGCCGGCGTCGCGTATGTCCATCTGCAGCTGGCCGACCGAGCCCTGCACCTGCAGGATCGGCAGGCAATGGGTCTGGTGGAAGATGCGGGCGCCGACCGGCAGCCGGTCCTGGATTTTTACTTTGTTTACCAGCGCCGCCCGCGAATAGCCCAGCCAACGGCACAGGGTGGCATTCACGCGCAGGATGACGCCGGCGGCGTCGGTGACGAGCAGGCCGCAGGGCGCCTGCTGGTAAAGGGTGGCGTCGTCGGGCAGGCCGCTCAAGCGGAGTTCCCCACAACGCCGAGCGCATCGAGGAAGTCGAGTGAAACACGCGCGCTCGCTTCAGGCGCGCTCATGTGCGGGCAGTGGCCGATGTTGCGCACGACCTGCAGGCTGCTGCCTGGCATGTTGCGGTGCATGTACTCGCCGACGTCGAGCGGGGCCAGGGCGTCGTCGCTGGCCTGGACGATCAGGGTCGGCACGCGCACGCGCGGCAGGTCGCCGCGCTGGTCGATGGTGAAGCCGACGCGGGCGAAATGGCGCGCGATCTCCGGGTCGTTGCGGCAGAACTTGCTGGTCAGCTCGGCGGTGAGCTGCGGCTGGTCCGGCGCGCCCATGATGATCGGCGCCACGCCGCTCGACCAGCCGAGGTAGTTGGCATCCATGGTGTCGAGCAGTTCGTCGATATCCTCGCGGGTGAAGCCGCCGCGGTAATCGGTATTGTTGATATAGCAGGGCGAGGGCGAGAGCATGACCTGCGCCAGGAAGCGCTCCGGCGCCTGGATGCCGGCCAGCATGCCGATCATGGTGCTGACCGAGTGGCCGATGAAGATCACCGGGCCGTCGGCGAATGCATCGATGACTTCGAGCAGGTCGTCGACATGGCCTTGCAGGGTGTTGTACTTCGTGCGGTCGTAGGCCGAGAGGTCGCTGTTGCCGCTGCCGACCAGGTCGAAGGCGACGATGCGGTAGCGCTTCTCGAAGGCGGGCGCCAGGAAGCGCCAGACCGTTTGGTCGCAGCCGAAACCGTGCAGGAAGACCACGGTGCGGGTGCCGTGGCCGGAAATCGTGACGTTGTTGCGCTGGCGGACACTCATGCGATGGCTGGGAAGCGGAAGCGGGCAGATGCGATCGATTATACCGGTGCCCGGCCGGTCCGCTTAACTGTGTTCATCCTCGTCCCCGCCGCGATCCAGGCGCGGAATCACCTTCACCAGCAGGATGCGCGGGCCGTTCGTCTTCTTCACCACCACGTCGAATTTCGGGAATTCGATGCGCTGGCCCTGCTTCGGAATGTCGCCCAGCTTCGCCATCAACAGGCCGCCGACCGATTCGACGTCGTCCAGGCCCATCTCTTCGTTGTCGATGTCGATGCCGAGCAGGCGCTCGAGCGAATAGATCGGCAGGCTGGCCTTGCCGATGTAGGTGCCGTCGGCCTGGGGCAGCCAGTCGTTTTCGTTGAGGCGGAATTCGTCACGGATCTCGCCGACCATGGCGCCGAGCAGGTTGTCGAGCGTGATGAAGCCGACCGGGCGCTTGCCTTTTTCGCCGATCAGGGCGAAGTGTGGCGCGCCGGTGCGGAAGCGGCGGAAGATGTCCTGGGCCGGCGTGCGCGCCGAAATCGTCTCGACCGGACGCAGGTATTGCGAGAGGTCGGTGATGTCCTTGCCCGACTGCTGGGCGAAGAACAGATCCTTCAGGTGGATCACGCCCAGCACTTCCTCGCCTTCCTCGTCGAAGTAGGGATAGCGCGAGAAGCGGTTGCGGCGCACGGTGTCGAGGTTTTCCTCGATCGTCAAATCTTCGTGCAGGGCGATGACTTCGTTAATCGGGCGCATCAGGTCGGACACGGCCATTTCCGAGAATTCCAGCGATTGCGCCAGGATGTGGCGCTCGTCGTGGGTGAACTTTTCCTTGCCGGTGCTGGTATTCGTGCGCAGGATCAGCTTCAGTTCCTCGGTCGAGTAATGCGTGTCGTGGCTGCCGGCGCCGGACAGGCCGGCCAGGCGCAGTACCATGTTGGCGCTGGCGTTGAGCACGAAGATGAAGGGGTACATGGCCCAGTAGAAACCGTAGAGCGGCAGGGCGCACCATAGCGCGACCGACTCGGGAATGCGGATCGCCAGCGATTTCGGCGCCAGTTCGCCGACCACGATGTGCAGGAAGGAGATGACGCTGAAGGCGACCACGAAGGAGACGCCATGGATGATTTTCTCGGAGGTAACGCCGGCCAGCGCGAACAGCGGTTCGAGCAGGCTGGCAAAGGCCGGTTCGCCGACCCAGCCCAGGCCGAGGGAAGCGAGGGTGATGCCCAGCTGGCAGGCCGACAGGTAGGCGTCGAGCTGGCCGTGGACTTTCGAGAGGATGCTGCCGCGCAGGCCGGTGGTTTTTGCAATTGCCCGTACGCGCGTCTTGCGCAGGGTGACGATGCCGAATTCCGCCGCCACGAAGAAGCCGTTCAGTGCAACGAGAAACAGCGCCAGAACGACAAATAAAATATTTTCCATATAAAAGGTGAGTGAATAAAAGGCGTAGCCGATGTGCATTGTACAACTCAAGCGGCGCCGAGCATTCCTTCATGCACGGCGGCAAGGATGGCTTCGACGGCCGGGTGCTGGATCTTGCGCTCGTTCGAGATCGCATAGAACTGCTCGCGCACGCCCGGCACGCGGCCCACGACCACGGCTTCGAGCTGCTCGGCCAGGTCGGCGGCCAGCGCCGCCGGGGCGAAGAACAGGCCCAGCCCGCGCCGGCCAAAGGTATTCAGCAGGGCGTTGTCCTCGAACTCGCCGACCACGTCGGGCTGCACGCCGTGCACGTCGAGCCAGGCGTCGATCCGGCCACGCAAGGCATTATTGCGCGTAGGCAGCAGGAACGGCGCGCCTTTCAAGCCATGCGGGAAATCCGCGCTCCATTGCGCGGCCAGCCCCTTGGTGCCGACCACCAGCATCTCGCTTTCGAACAGCAGGTGGGAAAACACGCGCAGGGTGCTGCCGGTGGCCAATGGATGGTCGGTCAGCACCACGTCGAGCTTGTGCAGGGCCAGGTCGGCCAGCAGGGCGTCGTGCTGGTCTTCGTAGCAGACCAGGCGCACCGGCGTGCTCAGCTTGGTGGTCACTTCCAGCAGGCGGAACGCCGTCAGCTTCGGCAGCGAGTCGGCGATGCCCACCGTCAGGCGCGTGCGCAGGTTGCCGGCGCCGTCCAGCGCTTCCTGCATCTGCTCGCCGAGCAGGAAGATCTGGTCGGCGTAGCCCAGGGCCAGGCGGCCGGCTTCGGTCAGGGTCAGGCGTCGGCCCTGCTGCGTGAACAATGATTTTCCCACGGCCTGCTCGAGCAAGGTAATCTGGCTGCTGACGGTCTGCACCGCCAGGCCCAGGCGCTCGGCGGCGCGCGTGATGCTGCCTTCCTTGGCCACCACCCAGAAATAGTGCAGGTGACGGAAATTGGTGATGGTGTTTTTCATATTCTTCCGTTTTTCCGAAGTAATACTTCGATTATCTTCGCTTTTTCCATGAGACGTCCAGCTCTACACTGCGCTGTATCAACTTTCACATAGAAGGGATAACAACATGAAGCATTTCCGGGGATCTTTCCTCGTGACATTTATCTGCTTGGGTCTCGCGGCCTGGTGGGGCTACGACCATGGCGGCACGTCCGGCATGCTGACCGCGGTGGGCGTGGCCGCCATCCTGTCGATCATGGAGGTCTCGCTGTCGTTCGACAATGCGGTCGTGAATGCGTCCGTGCTGAAGGGCTGGGATGAATTCTGGCTGAAGCTGTTCCTGGGCCTGGGCATGATCATTGCCGTGTTCGGCATGCGCCTGGTGTTCCCGCTGGTGATCGTGGCCGTGGCGGCCGACCTGGGTGCCACCGAAGTCTGGAACCTGGCGCTGACCGATCCGAAGGCCTTCTCCGGCCACCTGACGGCGCACCATGCGGAAGTGGCGGCCTTTGGCGGCATGTTCCTGCTGCTGGTCTTCCTGAACTTCCTGCTGGACGATGAAAAGGAAACCCACTGGCTGGGCAACTTCGAGAAGAAGCTCGGCGCACTGGGCAAGGTCTCGTCGATCTCGGTGATGGTGGCCCTGGCTTCGCTGCTGTTCGCATCGACCTTCGTTGATGCCGGCCAAAGGATGATTGTCCTGGTCGCAGGTATCTGGGGCATCCTGGTCTACGTCGGCGTGGACATGATCAGCAGCCTGCTGGAAAAGAGCGAGTCCGATGAGAGCAGCAACGTGGGCGACATGGTCAAGCGCGGCGGTATCGGCGGCTTCCTGTACCTCGAAGTGCTGGACGCATCGTTCTCCTTCGACGGCGTGATCGGCGCGTTTGCGATCACCTCGGATGTCGTGATCATCATGCTGGGCCTGGCGATCGGTGCGATGTTCGTGCGTTCGATGACGGTGTACCTGGTCCGCAAGGGCACGCTGGACGAGTTCGTCTACCTGGAGCACGGCGCGCACTATGCGATCGGTATCCTGGCCGTGATCATGCTGGTGAGTATGCATGTCCATGTGCCTGAGCTGATCACCGGCCTGACGGGTGTGGCCTTCATTGTGGCTTCGCTGTGGTCGTCGATCCGGTACAAGAAGAAGCATGCCGCGCTGGAAGCGGCGGAAGCGAAGCAGTTGGCTTGATCGTAGGGTGGACGGCTCTGCCGTCCACGCGTTCGACGCACGGTTGATATATCGCGAACGGGCGTCCGTTGTTTGGACGCGTGGACGGGGAACCCGTCCACCCTACGTAGGGTGGGTTCTCGAACCCACCATATTGCAAGCAGCACAGCGTTACAGATTAACGCGGCCACGCCGCACAGAACCGCCCGGCGAGCGGCAGAACACCAGCTCGCTGCGCGTATAACCCGGTGTTCAAAAAAGTAGTCCTCAACTTTAGGAGAAACACATCATGGCAATCAGTCTGCAAAAAGGCGGCAACGTCAACCTGTCGAAAGAAGCACCTGGCCTGACCAACCTGAAGGTCGGCCTCGGCTGGGATACCCGCGCCACCGATGGCGCCGGCTTCGACCTCGACGGCGCCGTCTTCCTGCTGAACTCGTCCGGCAAGGTGCGTTCCGACGCCGACTTCATCTTCTACAACAACCTGAAGTCGGCCGACGGCTCGGTCGTCCACTCGGGCGACAACACCACCGGCGCCGGCGAAGGCGACGACGAAACCGTCTCGGTCGACCTGACCAAGGTGCCGGCCGACGTCGACAAGATCGTGCTGGCCGTTACCATCCACGACGCCGAAGCGCGCCGCCAGAACTTCGGCATGGTCGGCAAGGCCTTCATCCGCTGCATCAACGCCAACGGCGACGCGGAAATCGCCCGCTACGATTTGTCGGAAGACGGCTCGACCGAAGCGGCAATGATCTTCGGCGAGGTGTATCGTAACGGCGCCGACTGGAAATTCCGCGCCATTGGCCAGGGCTTCCAGGGCGGCCTGGGGCCACTCGCCAAGAACTACGGCGTGAATGTTTAATTAAAAAGGTTCGCGGTCCCACGACCGGGGCCGCACCAAGAAAGGAAGCTTAGCAATGCCAACTTTTACCGTGACCGGGGACGTCGATCCCTTCCTGCACGTGTCGATGAGGAAGGGCGAGACCATCTATTGCGAATCCGACGCGATGGTGATGATGGAATCGACGCTCGACCTGAAAGGCAAGATGAAGGGCGGGCTCGGCAGCGCACTGATGCGCACCTTCGCCAACGGCGAATCCTTCTTCCAGCAGCACATCGAAGCCGCGCGCGGCGACGGCGACTGCCTGCTGTCGCCAACCCTGCCGGGCGCGATGCAGATCGTCGACTGCGGTCCGAACCAGTACATCATCAGCGACGGCGCCTTTGTCGCGGCCAGCTCGGGCGTGGACCTGAAGGTCCGTACCCAGAACCTCGGCAACGCGCTGTTCGCCAACAGCGGCGGCTTCTTCGTCACCGAGACGACGGGGCAGGGCCAGGTGGTGGTGTCGGGCTTCGGGTCGATGTCGATGCTGGAAGTGGAACCGGGCAAGGATGCGATCATCGACAACTCACACGTGGTGTGCTGGGACAGCACGCTGCGCTACGAGATCTCGATCACGACCGGCACCAGCGGCGGCTTCCTGGGTAACCTGATCAACAGCCAAACCAGTGGCGAGGGGATGGTCCTGCGCTTTTCGGGCAAGGGCAAGGTCTACGTGTGTTCGCGTAACCGCACCGCCTTCAAGGCCTGGATGCAAACCCCCGGTAAATAATTAAAGGAGCAACACAATGTCAGTCAGTCTGCAAAAAGGCCAGAAAATCTCGCTCTCGAAAGAGGGCGGCGGTGCACTCACCCGTGTCACCATGGGCCTGGGCTGGGACGCCATCAAGACCAAGGGCTTCCTCGGCTTCGGCAGCAAGACCGAAAGCGTCGACCTCGACGCCTCGGTGGTGATGTTCGACGAATCGAACCGCCCGGTCGACGTGGTCTGGTTCCGTCAGTTGAAGAGTAAGGACGGCAGCATCGTCCACACCGGCGACAATCGAACCGGCGCCGGCGATGGCGACGACGAGCAGATCAACGTCGATTTGTCCGCTGTGCCGCCAAGCGTGAAGTCGCTGGTGTTCACGGTGAACAGCTTCACCGGCCAGAACTTCTCGCAGGTGCAGAACGCCTACTGCCGCCTGGTCGACGCGTCGGGCAACAAGGAAGTCGCGCGTTATGACCTGTCGGTGCAGGGCGCGCACACCGCGCAGGTGATGGCCAAGCTGTACCGTCACAACGGCGAATGGAAGATGCACGCGATCGGCGAGAACGCCAGCGGGCGGACGTTTGACGACCTGATGCCGTCGATTACGCCGCATCTGTAATCTGCGGATCGTGTCGTGCCAAGAACCGGGGCTGAGGCCCCGGTTTTTTTATGCCCGCGCCATGTTGGCATATGCAATGGTTGCTGCGTATCCCGTACGGTGGGGTGTTTGAGGCTGGGGGCCTCAAACACAAAGTGCCCACGCGGTTACGTGCGCCTCCTTTTTGCGTTTGCCGTGCCCTCTCGCCCCCAAACCTCAAGCCAGGCCAGATGCTTTATTGGCCGTCGCATGCACTGCGAGCGACACCTCCCCGCACGTGTCCCCAGCCACGCACGTAACCGCGTGGGCACGGAGTGCCCACCTTACGAAATCGGCTTGACATGCTTTTGGTTAACGTCTACTGTATTAAGTAACTAATACAGCTATACACCATGACCACCCACGCCGCCCACCTGTTTTCCATCGCCACCGGCTCCGCCGAGCCCATCTACCGCCAACTGGTCGACCAGGTCAAACGCCTGGTCGCCGCCGGCCAGATGGCCCCGGGCGACGGCATGCCCTCGGTGCGCGAGGTCGCCCAGGCCCTGGCCCTGAACCCGATGACCGTCTCGAAGGCCTACAGCCTGCTCGAGATGGAGGGCGTACTCACCCGCCGCCGCGGCCTGGGCATGGAAGTGGCTGCCCGCGCCGGCACCGCCCCCGGCGCGCACGAACGCGCCGAACTGCTACGTCCCACCCTGGAGCGCGCCGCCATGGAAGCGCGCCAGCTCGAACTCGATTCCGACACCGTCCTTTCCCTCTTCACCCAGATCCTGAAGGAACAAGCATGAGCACAGCCATCATCCAGAGCGCCGCGATCAGCAAGCAGTTCG
Source organism: Massilia sp. BAP21 (assembly GCF_057801335.1). Taxonomy (NCBI): domain Bacteria; kingdom Pseudomonadati; phylum Pseudomonadota; class Betaproteobacteria; order Burkholderiales; family Oxalobacteraceae; genus Massilia; species Massilia sp. BAP21. The sequence continues at coordinate 899,061 of NZ_CM173596.1, read as the reverse complement.
GCAGCGTCCCCATCCTCAACAAGCTCGACTGGCAGGTCATGCCGGGGCAGGTGATCGGCCTGCTGGGCCGTAACGGCGCCGGCAAGTCGACCCTGCTCGAATGCCTGCTCGGCCTGCGCGAAGCGGATGCGGGCACGGTGCACGTCTATGGCGAAGACGTGGCCCACCTGAGCGATGCCACCCGCGCCCGCATCGGCTACGTGCCGCAGAAGTCCGACCTGTTCGAGTGGATGACGCCGCGCCAGATGCTGGCCTATTTCAAGGCCCTGTACCCGCGCTGGAACGGCGCCAAGGTCGACGGCCTGCTGGCGCGCTGGGGCTTCGATCAGCTCATGCAAAATAAACCGATCAGCAAGCTCTCGGGCGGCGAGCAGCAGCGTTTGTCGATCATCCGCGCGCTGGCGCACGACCCGGAACTGCTGGTGCTGGACGAGCCGGTGTCGGCGCTGGACCCGGTCGGCCGCCGCGAATTCCTGCGCGAGCTGATCGACGGCGTGATCGAGCGCGGCACCACGGTGGTGTTCTCGACCCACATCCTGTCCGACCTGGAGCGGGTGGCGCTGGACCTCGCCTTCCTGAAGGACGGCAGGATCGCCCTGCAGGGCCGCCTCGACGAGCTGCTCGAAGGCGCGCGCCGCGTGGTGGGGCCGGCGTCGCTGCTCGACGGCAGGCAACTGGCCGGCGAACTGCGGCGCCAGCGCACGGCGGACGGCAGCGTCAGCGTCATCACCCATGGCGGCGCCGGCCTGGCCCAGCTGGGCAAGGAGAGCGGCGTGCGCGTGGAGGCGCTCAGCCTGGAAGACCTGTTCATTGAGGTGACGCAATGAAGGCCCTGCTGAAGGACTACTGGCTGGTCTGGCGCATGGCCCTCAGCGCCCGTTCCCGCGCCGATGTGCTGATCCTCGGGTTCACGGCTTTCCTGACGCTGCTCGTGGCCTTCCTGGTCATGGTGACGAAGGACGATGCGCTGCTGGCCGCCAGTACGGCGCTGCGGGTGGCGGTAGGCGGCGCGATGATGGGCTGGCTGCTGTACTTCGTCCCCGGCGCCGTCAAGCTGAACACGCCGTCCGTCGCCTGCCTGGTGCCGCGCCTGCGCCGCCGCCTGATCGAATCGACGGTGCTGGCCTGGACATGCATGATCGCGTTTGCCACGCTGGTGTCGCTTGGCACCAAGCTGTCGCCGGCGCTGGTCCTGCTGGCCACCGGCACCTGGCTTGCCGCGTATGGCCTGGGGCAGAGCGGGCACCGCGGGGGCAGCTGGATGCAGGTCGCCTTTGCCGGCGTGTTCTTCTTCAGCCGCAGCCTGCCGCCGGCACTGGTCGAGGGCATCCAGCATGGCATCGGCTTCGCGATTGCATGCCTGCTGATGCTGGCCTTCGGCGCCTACGCGCTGCAGCACATGTTCATGGCCGGGGGCGACCGGCACTACGTGGCGCGCGAAGCCCAGGCCTTGCAGCTGGAACGCACGACGGCCGCGGGCCAGTTCAAGGAACGCAAGCAGAACCGGTTCAATGCCTCGCTCTACCGCTGGGTCCTGGCGCGCGACACGGCGGCGCGCAATAGTGCCCGCCTGCTGGTGCACCTGCTGGGTGCGCGCAACCACTGGGCCAACCGGGCCGTGGTGCTGGTGTCGATCCTGGCCCTGGCCGGCGTGGCGCTGTCCATCATGCGTGCCAATGCCCGCCCCGACACGCAGCAGCTGATCGCGGACCTCGGCTGGCTGTTCGCCCTGCCGCTGCTGCTGGGCGCCGTGTTCGACACCGAGAAGCGCAATGTGCGCCTGAAGGACACGGCGGGCGAACAGGCCCTGCTGCGCCTGGTGCCGCCGCTGCCGGCTGGCGCCTCCGCCTTCAACCGCAAGGTCGCGGTCACGCTGCTGCGCACTGCGCTGCTCGAGTGGGCGATGCTGGCAGGCGCCGTGCTGTGCCTGGGCATGATGACCGGCGCCTCGGCGGCCAACCTGTTCAAGCAGGCCTGCCTGTGCTGCCTGACCCTGCCGCTGGTAGCCGCCACCCTGCGCGACCACGCGCACCGCAGCGGGCTGCTGGGCTGGCGGCTGCTGCTGGGCTGTGCGCTGTCGTTCGGCGCCAGCCTGGCGGTGGGCGTGGCGCTGGAGCGGGCGAGCGGCTTGCCGTACGCGGCGGGTGCGGCGCTGGCCAGCATGGCGATTGCCGCAGCCCTGGTCGCGCGCGCGTTCCGGCGTGCAGAGGCGGCGCCGTATGCCTTCCCGGCGGGGCGCCTGGCGTAAGCGGTTTTTCGTAGGGTGGGCACCTGTGCCCACGCGGTACGGCATGTGATCGGTCGAAATGGTGCCGCGGAGCGATCGAGCCAATCGCCTTCCGTGGTCTGTCGGTAAATTTTCGACGAGTAGGCGCCGTACCGCGTGGGCACAGGTGCCCACCCTACAACGGCCAAACACGAACCGCCAGAGCCGCGTAAGCCGATTCAATGCGCGCGGCGCTGGACCAGTGCAGTGCCGACGCCATGCCGCTTGCCCTCGCTGACCGCCGTCACCGTCCCATCCGGATTGAACACGATGGCATTCGCCGCGCCGATCTCCTCGGCCGGCGCTTCCCACTTGTGCCCAAAAGCTTCCAATGCCCTGGCCTGGTCGCTGCCGACAAAGCCCGGCTCCACCGAGGTCGACGCCCCGTTCCGCTCGGACAGCCGCGGCGCATCGATCGCCTCATTCATCGGCATACCGAAGTCCACATGATTGACGATGGTCTGCAGCACCGTGGTAATGATGGTGGCGCCGCCCGGGCTGCCGATGCTGAAGGCCGGCTTGCTGTCCTTGAGTACGATGGTCGGCGCCATGCTGCTGCGCGGGCGTTTTCCCGCTTCGGGCACGTTCGGGCGCGGGCCGGAAAAATCGAAGTCGGTCATCTCGTTGTTCAGCAAGAAGCCATAACCCGGCACCACGATGCCGCTGCCGCCCCAGGATTCGATGGTGAAGGTGTAGGAAACGACATTGCCCTCCTTGTCCGACACCGTCAGGTGGGTAGTGTGCGGGCTTTCCTTCTGCAGCGGGCGTGGCTGCTTGGGGCGCAGTGGAATGCTCGGATCATTTTGGAAGGCGTACGGGTCGCCCGCCGCCACCTCCGGCGCCGCACGCTTCATGTCGATCAGCGCGCGCCGCCGGGCCGCGAATTCCTTCGACAGCAGCCCGGCCACCGGCGCGTCGACGTATTCCGGATCGGCGAGATAAGCGTTGCGGTCGGCAAAGGCAAGGCGGCTCGCTTCCAGGTACAGGTGCTCGGCCTGCGCGCGCGGCAGGGCCTTCAGGTCGTAGCCTTCGAGGATGTTCAGCGCCTCGGCCACCGCCACGCCGCCGCTGCTCGGCAGCGGCATCCCGTACACCTGGTAGCCGCGGTAGCTGCTGACCACCGGCTGGCGGATGCGTGCTTCGTAGTTGGCCAGGTCGGCCAGCGTCATCTTGCCGGCGCGGACATTCGCGCCCTGGGTTAGCGGCGGCCGGTTCACCGCCTCGATGATGGCGCGCGCCATCGGCCCTGCATAGAAGGCCTGGTAGCCGCGCGCGGCAATCTCGCGGTAAGCCTTGGCCATGTCCGGGTTGCGCAAGCGGGTGCCGGGCGTCACGGCTTTCCCGTTGCGCAAATACAGTGCGCTGGTGGTCGAAAACTGCTGAAATTTTCTTTCATTTTCGCGCGTTAAATGAGAGAAAGTTTCATTGACCGTGAAGCCCTTGTCGGCCACGGCGATGGCCGGCGCCAGCACCTGTTTGAAACCCATCGTGCCGTAGCGCTCCAGCGCCTCGTGCCAGCCGCGCACTGTGCCCGGTACGCCCACCGCGGCGCCGCTCGCCACTGCCGTCTCGAAATCGATTTCCTCCCCGTTTTCCAGGAACACGGCTGGGGTAAAGGCGCTTGGGGCCGTCTCGCGGTGGTCGACCGTGATCACGCGCTTGTCCTTGGCCAGGTAGATCACCATGAAGCCGCCGCCGCCGATGCCGCAGCTGAACGGGTCGGTCACGCCGAGCGTGGCCGCGGCGGCCACGGCGGCATCGACCGCATTCCCGCCCTTGTTCAGGATGGCGAGGGCCGATTCCGAGGCCTGTTCGCTGATGGTGGCAACGGCGCCGCCGCTGTCGGTGGCGACCGGAGTTTTTGCGGTGGCGAGCGGCGCGTGCAGGACGATGGAGAAGACGAGGGTGGAAACGAGCAGGGTCTTGTTCATGGGCGAAGGCGGCGAGGTGAAGAGGTCGGGTCAGCATAGCAAGAAAGCAAAACCGCCGTTGTTTGATCTGGCTCAGCCGCGTCATACAGCCGTCATATTCGCTGGCTAGACTTCCGCTCGTCACTTAACCAACCCCGAGTTACGACAATATGAAAATCAAGCACATGTTCAAAACGATGATCGCTGGCGCCGCTGCAGCAATGGTGATGTCTTCGGCTTTCGCTGCCGACGTGACCGGCGCGGGCGCAACCTTCCCGTACCCGATCTACGCCAAGTGGGCCGAGTCGTACAAGGCAGCCACCGGCACCGGCCTGAACTACCAGTCGGTCGGCTCGGGCGCTGGCATCAAGCAGATCAAGGCCAAGACCGTCGACTTCGGCGCCTCGGACATGCCCCTGAAAGCGGCCGAACTCGACGCCGAAGGCCTGATGCAGTTCCCGGCCATCATGGGCGGCGTGGTCACCGTGGTCAACGTCGACGGCGTGGCCCCAGGCCAGCTGAAGCTGGCCGGCCCGGTCGTGGCCGACATCTACCTGGGCAAGATCACCAAGTGGAACGCGCCGGAAATCACCGCCCTGAACCCGGGCGTGAAGCTGCCGGACACCGACATCACCGTCGTCCACCGCGCCGACAGCTCGGGCACCTCCTTCCTGTTCACCGACTTCCTGTCGAAGACCAGCCCGGAATTCCAGCAGAAGATCGGCGCCAACACCGCCGTGAAATGGGCTGTGGGCGTGGGCGGCAAGGGCAACGAAGGCGTGGCCGCCAACGTGCAGCGTATCAAGGGTTCGATCGGCTACGTCGAGTGGGCTTACGCCAAGAAAAACAAGCTGTCGCACACCCAGCTGAAGAACAAGGACGGCCAGTTCCTGCAGCCGGACGACGAGAACTTCAAGGCCGCCGCATCGAGCGCCGAATGGACCAAGACCCCGGGCTTCGCCGTCATCCTGACCGATGCCGCCGGCAAGAACAGCTGGCCGATCACCGGCGTGTCGTACATCCTGATGCACAAGGCCCAGGCCGACGCCACCAAGGGTAAAGAGGTCGTGAAGTTCTTCGACTACGCCTACAAGAACGGCGCCGCCGCTGCCGCCGAGCTGGACTACGTGCCGATGCCGGCATCGGTCGTCAAGCTGGTGCAGGATGCGTGGAAGGCCAACCTGAAGGATGCATCGGGCAAGGCGATCTACTGATCCGAACTGATCGATCACAGGACGGGGCGAGAGCCCCGTGTCGGGCTGGCCGTGGGTGACTTTGCGGCCAGGTTTTAGCGGCGGTTCCAGGAATGGGGCCGCCGCTTTTTTTGCGTACGGTGAGGGGTTGTAGGGTGGACACCTGTGTCCACCCTACGAAATCGGCGCCAATGTCATCGTTATCGATGAATGCAACGCCAATAAAAAACGGCGGCCCCGAAGGAACCGCCGTTTTTACAACGATGCTGCTTCTGGCTTACACGTACGCCGCCAGCGCACCCTTCATTTTCTTCAACGCCGCCGATTCGATCTGGCGAATCCGCTCCGCCGACACGCCGAACTCTTCGGCCAGCGTGTGCAGCGTCGCGCCCGAACCGTCGTCGTTCGCCAGCCAGCGCGCTTCCACGATGCGGCGCGAACGCGGGTCGAGCTTGCCGAGCGCCGTTTCCAGGCCTTCGGACTGCAGGCGGGTGACCTGCTCGGCTTCCAGCACCTTGGTCGGTTCCTGCTGGTCCGACGACAGGTAGGCGATCGGCGAGAACTTGTCGTCTTCGTCGTCGGTCGGCGCTTCCAGGGCGATGTCGCGGCCCGAGAGGCGGGTTTCCATCTCGATGACTTCCTCGCGCTTGACGTCCAGCATCTTGGCCAGCTCGTCGACCTGGGTCGGCGTCATCGCGTCCAGGCCCACCTTGTTGCTGCGCAGGTTGAAGAACAATTTGCGCTGGGCCTTGGTCGTGGCGACCTTCACCAGGCGCCAGTTCTTCAGGATGTATTCGTGCATCTCGGCCTTGATCCAGTGCATCGCGTACGACACCAGGCGTACGCCCTGGTTCGGGTCGAAGCGCTTCACGGCCTTCATCAGGCCGATGTTGCCTTCCTGGATCAGGTCGGCGTGCGGCAGGCCATAGCCGAGGTAGCCGCGCGCGATCGACACCACCAGGCGCAGGTGGGACAAGACCAGTTTTTGTGCGGCGTCGAGATCGTTTGCCTCGCGCAGCCGCTTCGCCAGCGACACCTCTTCGTCGTGGGTCAGCATCGGCAGACGGTTCACCGCGGAAATATACGCGTCGATGTTACCGAGATTGCCGGTGAAGCCAAGTCCCAGGGCACGGCTGCTGGTGGTCGGAACCAATGCGGATTGTGCGGACATTATCTTTTCCTCGTAGAGTTATTTCTGCTGCATCTCAGCGGCGGGACAACCCCACCCCATGATTTTTTCGGCCTTGAATCCGGATGCAAGCGAACCCATTTACCATTCACTTGAGCTACAGTTTAGCACTCTCCGGTGGGGAGTGCTAGCGACCCCCTCGGAATGGCAGGGGTGTTTAAGTCTGGCTAAAGTATTGCAATTAAGCATCAATTTGCGCCCGGTCTACTGTAGAGCGAATCGTTGCTTTGCTATTGAGTTATCTCAAACGTGTGGCTGTTGCGTGTGACCTTGAGGCACAGCGTAAGGGCGCGCGGAAGCCTGTTTCTGTTAGTTGCCTCACAAAGGGGCGCGTTCGGAATCGGGCGAGGCAAAGTCCTACTTCGCGGATGGAAGTAGACGCACAAGCCGGGGACTTGAAAAAGAAGAAGGTGATTCCGCCCGGACAGACCACAACAGTAGCCTGTCCGGTGGAAGAGGGCGTCAGTGCAGGCGCGCCAGGTGACGCTGCACCGACAGCATGGCGCCGATCAGGCCCAGGCCGGCGCTGATGGCCAGCAAGCCAGCGACTTCCGGCGCACTCAGCGGCACTAGCTGGAATTCCGACGCATACAGGCGGGCAAATTCGGCAATGGCCGCGTTCAGAGGTTGCAGGGCCAGCGCCACGCCGCCCAGGGCCACCGCGCCGGCGCACAGGCCAAGCAGGGCGCCGGTATAGTAAAACGGCCGGTGGATAAAGTTGTCTGTCGCGCCCAGCAATTTGGACACGGCAATTTCCTCGCGCTGCGTCAGCACTTGCAGGCGGATGGTATTGAACACCACCGCAATCACCACCACACCCAGCGTTACCGCCAGCAACAGCAGCACCAGGCGCAGCACGCCCAGCAGGGCGGCCAGGCGCTTGACCCAGGCCGAGTCCACCTGCACGGTGTCCACATGCGGCAACTGGTGCAATTGCTCGACCACGGCATCGATGCGCGAGGCATCCGCCGCGCTGGCCGAGCCGGCCAGCTTCATCACATAACTGTCGGGCAGGGGATTGTCGCCCAGCGTGTCGAGCGCGGCGGACAGGCCGCTGCGCGCCTTCAGGTCGTCGAGGGCCTGTTCGCGCGGAATGAAGGTGATGCTCGCCTTGCTGTCGTCGATGATCTGGCGCAACTGCGGACCGAGTGCCTCGGCTTCCTCGCGCGTGGCCTCGGTCTTCACGAAGAGGCTGACCTCGGGATCGACCGACAATTGCTCGGACATTGGCCGCACGTTGTCGAGCAGGGTGATGCCGGCAAACGGCAGCGCCAATGCCACCGCGACTACCAGTACGTTGAACAGGAAACTACCCGGCGCCTTGCGCACGGTGGACAGCGCCGCGCCGAGCGCGAAGCGGTGTTGGCGGAACCACGGGCTCATGCCGCACCTCCCGCATCGACGTCGAATTCGCCAGTGGCGGGGCTGGTCGGCTCACCACTCGACACCAGCTGGCCATGCTCCAGGCGGATCACGCGCGCCGCACCGTCGAGCACCTGCTCGTCGTGGGTCGAGATCAGGCAGGTGACGCCGACCGAGTTAAACGCACGCAGGGCGTCGAGCACCTTGTCGGCGGCCACGCGGTCGAGGTTGGCGGTAGGCTCATCGGCCAGGATGATCTGCGGACGGTTCACGATGGCACGCGCGATCGCCACGCGCTGCTGCTCGCCGCCGGACAATTCCAGCGGATGTGCCTTGGCGCGTTCCAGCAAGCCCACCTTGTCGAGGGCGGCGCGGGCACGCTGCTCGGCTTGCGCTTTCGGCGCGCCGGTCACCAGCAGCGGCAGCATGGTGTTGGCCAGGATATTCCGGTCGTTCAGCAAACGCTGGTGCTGGAAGATCAGTCCCAGGTTACGGCGGAGAAAAGGGATGCCGGGCTTCCTGATCTTGCCGATGTCTTGCCCGAACACGATCACGCGTCCGCTGCTGGGCCGCTCGATGGCAGCCACCATCTTCATCAGGGTCGACTTGCCGGCGCCGGACGGGCCGGCCAGGTACACCAGCTCGCCCTTGCCGATGTTCAGCGACACGTCGCGCAGGGCGGTCGCATCGGCGGAATACTTCTTGGATACGGAGTGGAATTCGATCATCGGCTCTATTTATCCCAGCAGCGCTTCAACGAACTCTTCTGCATTGAAAGGCTGCAGGTCGTCCAGCTTTTCGCCCACGCCGATGAAGTAGACCGGCACCGGACGCGTACGCGCAATCGCCGCCAGCACGCCGCCCTTGGCAGTACCGTCGAGCTTGGTGATCACCAGGCCGGACAGTTGCAGGGCGTCGTCGAAGGCTTTTACTTGCGCGAGGGCGTTCTGGCCGGTGTTGCCGTCGATGACCAGCAGGGTCTCGTGCGGCGCGCCATCCGCGCCCTTGCCGATCACGCGCTTGATCTTCTTCAGTTCTTCCATCAGGTGCAGCTGGGTCGGCAGGCGGCCGGCGGTATCGACCATCACCACGTCCACGCTGCGCGCCTTGCCCGACTGCACCGCATCGAAAGCGATGGCGGCCGGGTCGCCCGACTGCTGCGAGATCACGGTGACGTTGTTGCGCTGGCCCCAGACCATGAGTTGTTCGCGCGCGGCGGCGCGGAAGGTATCGCCCGCGGCCAGCAGCACCGACTGGTCGAAGCGCTGCATGTGCTTGGCCAGCTTGCCGATGGTAGTGGTCTTGCCGGCGCCGTTCACGCCCGCGATCATCATCACCAGCGGCGCGTGGCGGCCGAGTTCCAGCGGCTTTTGCAGCGGCTGCAGCATCTCGACCATCAATTCCTTCAGCGCGGCCTTCACGGCGGCAGCGTCGAGCAATTTCTCTTCCTTGACCTTGCGGCGCAGGTTGTTCAGGAGGTGCTCGGTGGCGTCCATGCCGGCGTCGGACATCAGCAGGGCGGATTCGAGCTCCTCGTACAAGTCTTCATCGATGCGGGCGCCGACGAACAGCAGCGACAGATTGCTGGAGGTCTTGGACAGGCCGGCCTTCAGGCGCGCCATCCAGGATTTCTTTTGCTCGGCCGGGGAGGTCGGGCGTTCGGCGGTTTCCTCGATGATGAGGGCGGGTTCGGCGCTCAGCGCAGGCGAGGGGACCGGCGTTGGTTCAGGCGTGGCGAGCGGCGTCGGGGCAGGGGCTGGCGCTGGTGCAGGCGCACTTTCGACAGGCTCAACCGGCGCCGGGGTTTCTGCTTCGGCTTTTTTTCTCTTGAAGAAACTAAACATGGGTATGTGGTGGGAGCGACTGCATGCACATGCCGGCATTCAGTGCCGGCACGACGAAAAGGATCGCAGTATTTTACCAGAGCACAGTAATGACGAATACGCAAGTCCTGGCTGTGCGCGAGGGAACGCTCAAGCGAGGTACTTCCCGGCCTGATAACGAAAGACGACGCTATTTGGCAGGACGCCGGATTGCGGTCACGCTGGCCGACCTGACGACTGCGGCCTTGTCGTTCTTGGTGGTCGCTCGCAAGGAGGAGCAGTTGCCGATCATTCTCACCAGCGTGCCATATCCATTTTCTTTAGCTGCAAAAGAATGGTGCGTGCGTAAATACTGACCCAATTCGGTCAAACCCACGGTGCTATCAGCCCGGCCCTTGGCAAGGGCGTCCACTGCCTGGATTAGAATGTGTTCATGTTCGGGTTTGAGCTCGATCTGCAACGCTGGTTGTGATATTGCCTCCGCTTGTACAGGTGCTGGCGGTGCGGAACGCTCGGTGTCCTGCGCTGGCGTGAATGTGTAGAACCGGGTGCAGGCCTCCTGCAGCATCGGGGGCGTTTTCTCCTCCCCGATAATGGAGACGGCAGCGCCACGGATACGCAGTTTACGGCACAGGCCGGCGAAATCGGAATCGCTGGTCACAAGATAAAAGGTATCAGCCCGGTCTTCCAACATCATCTCAAACGCATCGAGTGCAAGCGCTATGTCGGCTGAGTTTTTGCCCGGAGCGAATTGGTACTGCAGGCAGGGTGTAAACGCATGGCGGTTGAGGGCCTCACGCCAGCGTTGCTTGGCAAGGGTGCCTCCGTTGCCATAGCCTTGGCGCGCCACGACGCGGGCAGACGGGGGAATCAAACCCAAGGCATAATCCAGCGCCTCGGGTGACGTGTTATCGCAATCGACCAGCACCGCGATGCGCGGCGCTGCTGCTACAGGCTGGTTCATCTGGCGCTCCGTTCAGGCTTCGATAGCGACAGATGATAGGATAATTTTGTTACCCTGAGGGAATATTTCGACTGCTTGAAACGCCAGCCTCAATGCCGCAACCTGCTCCACCACCCCGCCTTTTTCTCCGCCTTCTGCAGCACTTCCGGCTCCAGCCGCCACGCCCCATACGGATTGTTGAACAGCGACTCCGCCCCGTAATCCATGGCCGGCGAGGTGCGCACCCGGTACACCGGCGCGCCTTCGCTCACCGAAAAAGTGTGCCCATCTTCCAGCACCGGCCCCTGCGCGAACAGGTAATGGGTAAAGGTGCGCAGCAAATCGGCCGCTTCCTGCAAGTCGCCATCGAGCGGCGTGACGATCGCTTCCGGCAGGCCGAAGTTATGCATGCCGCAGGAGTAGACGTCGCGCCCGGTCACGTAGACCACCAGCGCCCGGTGCGCGGTCTGCAGGTGCAGCTGTTCGCACAGCTCGGTCCAGTAGGCCGGGCCGTGGGCGATGCCGGTGCTTTCCACCTTCACGCCCAGGCCGCCCGCATCGATCAGCGCGGCCGCTGCCCGCATCATGGCTTCGGCGGCGTCGCGCGAGCCGCCTTTGCCGGACAGGTAGACCACCGAGGCGTGGCGCGCCACGTCCATCATCGCCTCGGATTGCGCCCAGTGCGGGCCCACCGCGGCAAACGCCGCCGGCAGCGCCGGGTCAGCGCCTTCGAACATCACTTCGCAGGTGAAACCGGTTTCGATTTCCAGCAGCAGGTGGCCTGCATACACATAACCCGCGTCGCATTCCGAGATGGCCTGTATCAGTTCGTCGCGGTGTTTCCAGGGGCCCGGGATGCACAGGACAAGTTCGGGCGTGTCGCTCATCGTTCTCCTCTCAAAATCCTCTCGTGCCTGGGCCGCCATGGTCAGCGTTTCGCCGCCTCGGCTGCCTTGCGCATGCTCTCCAGCGTGGCATTCGGCGTAATCAGGTTGCCGTCGTAGCGCAGTTCGATCAGCGCCGGCAAGTGCTTGCCGTTCGCGTGTTCGAGCGCGCGCGCCAGCGCCGGTGCGAAGTCGGCGGTGCGTTCGACGACTTCGCCGTGCCCGCCATAGGCGCGCGCCAGCGCCGCAAAGTCGGGGTTGTGCAGCGTGGTGCCGGACACGCGGCCCGGATAGGTCTTTTCCTGGTGCATGCGGATGGTGCCGAACATGCTGTTGTTGAAGACCAGGATCACGACGCCGGCGCCGTACTGCACGGCGGTGGCCAGCTCCTGGCCCGTCATCATGAACTCGCCGTCGCCGGCAAAGGTCACCACGGTGCGCTGCGGATCGACGATCTTCGCCGCCACGCCCGAGGGCACAGCATAGCCCATCGCGCCATTCGTCGGCGCCAGCTGGGTGCGCATGCCGCCGTAGCGCCAGAAGCGGTGCGCCCAGCTCGCGTAGTTGCCGGCGCCGTTGGTGACGATGGTGTCCGCCGGCAGGGCGGCCTGCAGGTCCTGCACCACCTGCCACAAATCGAGCGGCGCCTGGCCATCCTTGAAAATCGGCGGCTGCGCCTGCCAGGCGGCGAGATCGGCTTTCGCTTCCTCCACGGTATGGCGCCAGGCGCTGCTGTCGACCGGTTCCATCGCGGCCAGCATGGCGCAGGCTTGCGGGGCGCCGCTGGCGATCATCAGTTCGGCCTGGTAGACGCTGCCCAGTTCCTCGGGATCGTTATGGATGTGGACCAGTCTCTGTTTCGGCACAGGGGAATCGAGCAGGGTGTAGCCGCCGGTGGTCATCTCGCCCAGGCGCGGGCCGATGGCGATGACCAGGTCGGCGTCTTTCACGCGCGCGGCCAGCTTCGGGTTGATGCCGATGCCGACGTCACCCGCGTAGTTCGGGTGCGCGTTGTCCAGCAGGTCCTGGAAGCGGAAGGTGCAGCCGACCGGCAGCGCGTTCGCTTCCGCGAAGGTCGCTAGGTCGGCGCAGGCCTGCGCGTTCCAGCTGCCGCCGCCGAGCAGGACGACCGGCTTCTTCGCCTCGCCCAGCATGCTGCGCAGGGTGCCGATCTGGCTGGAGGAAGGAGCGGCTTGCACCGGCTGGTAGCGGCGCGTGTCGGCCACCTCGGCCAGCGACACCAGCATGTCTTCCGGCAGGGCCAGGACCACCGGACCCGGACGGCCGCTGGTGGCAATCTGGAAGGCGCGCGCGATGTATTCGGGGATGCGGTCGGCGCGGTCGATCTGGGCCACCCACTTCGCCATTTCGCCGTACATGCGGCGGTAGTCGATTTCCTGGAAGGCTTCGCGGTCGACGAAGTCGTTGCCGACCTGGCCGATGAACAGGATCATGGGTGTGGAATCCTGGTAGGCGGTGTGCACGCCGATCGAAGCATTCGTGGCGCCCGGGCCGCGCGTGACAAAACAGATGCCGGGTTTGCCGGTCAGCTTGCCGTAGGCCTCGGCCATGAACGCGGCGCCCCCTTCCTGGCGGTTGATGACGAAGCGGATGCTGGAATCGTGCAGCGCGTCGAGCACGTCGAGGTAGCTTTCGCCGGGAACGCCAAAGGCGATCTCGACGCCGTGGACGTGGAGCGCGTCGACCAGGATCTGGCCGCCGGTGCGGGAAGGGTGCGTCATGTCTCTGTGGTCCTTGTTGGTTTCGCCCAGCGTGGCCGGGTATCGAAATATTCTATGCCAGCGGCTGGGGCCGGGCTTTTCAAATGGCGACACCGATTTTCAGAAATGCTGGGCGAACAATCTTGCCTCGTATGCAATCAGCATGGACGATGGGATTTGCTCGGGATAAACTTGCCAAAAATTAAATATCGATCCTACCGGGGAAGTCCATGCAGAGACGTCATGTGCTGTTGTCGGCGGTTGCGCTGCTGGGCAGCGGGGCCGCGCTTGCGCTCAAGTCGGGCGACGAGTCCGTCGCCGTGTATGTGGTGCCGCTCGACGACGTGCCGGAAGCCTTGTCGGCGACCGTCGCCCGTGCGCTGGCGCGGCAGCTCGGCATCCGGGTACGGGCCGCGATGCGGCTGCCGCCACTGCGCCTGCCCAGGCTGCCGGGCACGGAGCAATATGCCGCCGAAGCGCTGCTCGAACAGGCCGTGCGCGCCAGCGCCCGCTTGCCGGGGCTGGGACCAAAAACCTACCGCCTGTTCATTACCGCGCGCGACATCAATGCCCAGTCTGGCGGTTTCCGCTACCAGTTCTCGATGCACAGTCCGAACCTGCACTGCTCGGTGGTGTCGATGGCGCGCCTGTTCGAATACGAAAACGGCGAACCGCGCCTGACCGACCGCACCGGCGAACGCACGGTCAAGCTGGCCAAGCGCGCGGTGGGCGAACTGCACCTGGGCTGGAAGCGCTCGACCGATCCGCAGGACTTGATGTATGCGCCGCTGATGGGGCTGGAGGATCTGGATCGGATCGGGAACGAGCATCGGGAGGAGGCGCCGGAGGCACCGCCGCCTGCTGCGCCGTCCAGCCCGCCGCGCAAGGGCGGGACGCTGATTGCGACCTGATTTCTAGCTAGATTGGACTGGCAAACGCCCAGCGGGGGGGCTTTTGGGTTCTACCGGCATCAGCAAGTTCCACCTGAATGCGGCTTCCCTGTGCGAAGGTTGAATCCCAAAAAGCACATGTATCCATCACTCGGCATATAAGAGCACCAGACCTCGCCCTTGCTCCTCATTCGTTCACCGTCCTCAAGACCACAACTGACCCCTTTGGCATCCGGACCGATCGCGTCAAAAATCTCCTTGGCAGCTTGCCCCCTGACGGCAATCGCCAGCTTCCTGTCTGTATTTGTTGGTGGCCCACGATCACCGGGTTCGCCCGAGTAGACAAGATAGGTGGCACCCGCCAACGGTTTGTTCTTTCCTGTCCATGTGCCCTTGTCTTCGGCATGCGAATGCGTCATTAAGAGCGTGGCAATGACTACGGCAAGGTATTTCATTGTGCCCCCAGCTTTAGGCCGATGTGGAAATGGTCATCATGCTGGTCCGGGTGTCGCCTGGATTATCCAGGAACAAGGTCTTGCCTCGGACATGAAGCTGTGGCCCGGAATGCACACGCTAGGAGCAGCGCCCCCCATCGGTTACAATGATGCCCGTGAAGCAGGCCAGACAGTCGCTGGCTGGCGCTGCAAGGCGCTGGCGGGAGGAAGGTCCGGACTCCACAGAGCAGGGTGACGGTTAACGGCCGTCCGCCGAAAGCCGCAAGGTATAAGGCGAGGAATAGGGCCACAGAGACGAGCGTATTTAGTTACGGTGAAACGCGGTAACCTCCACTCGGAGCAATTCCAAATAGGCACGCGTTGATGTTGCTCGCGGAGCGTGCGGGTAGGAAGCTTGAGCGCCGGAGTAATTCGGCGCCTAGAGGAATGATTGTCGTGGCGGGAGTCCCTTCGGGGAGACCAGCCAACAGAATCCGGCCTATCGGCCTGCTTTACACTGAATTTTGCGCGGAGGAGCGATGCCGCAGTCGCAGTCGCAATTTATCCTGGCGCTCGACCAGGGAACCACCAGTTCCCGCGCCATCCTGTTCGACCGCCAGGGCCAGGTCTTCGCCTGCGCCCAGCAGGAATTTCCCCAGCATTTCCCCCAGCCCGGATGGGTCGAGCACGACGCGCTCGACATCTGGACCAGCCAGCTCGCCTGCGCGCGCAAGGTCTTGCGCGACGGCGGCGTCGACGCTACGCAGATCGCCGCCATCGGCATCGCCAACCAGCGCGAAAGCACGGTGGTCTGGGACCGCGCCACGGGCGAACCGATCGCCCGCGCCATCGTCTGGCAAGACCGCCGCACCGCCGGCGCCTGCGACCGCCTGCGCGCCGAAGGCCATGCCCGCCTGATACAGCGCAGCACCGGCCTTGAACTCGACGCCTATTTTTCCGCGACCAAGCTGGCCTGGCTGCTGGACAACGTCCCCGGCGCGCGCGAACGGGCCGAACGCGGCGAACTGTGCTTCGGCACGGTCGACAGCTGGCTCGCCTTCCAGCTCTGCGGGCGCCACGTCACCGATGTGAGCAACGCTTCGCGCACCATGCTCTACAACATCCACACGATGCGCTGGGACCCGGCCCTGCTGGCGCTGTTCAACATCCCGGAAGCGATGCTGCCGGAAGTCGTGCGCAGCGCCGGCGAAGTGGGGCGGGCAAAGGAAGAATGGTTCGGGCGCGCGATCCCGGTCAGCGGCATCGCCGGCGACCAGCAGGCCGCCACCTTCGGCCAGGCCTGCTACGACAAGGGCATGGTCAAGAATACCTACGGCACCGGCTGCTTCATGCTGATGCACGCCGGTTACATGGCGCCCGTGTCGCGGAATCGCTTGTTGGCCACCATTGGCTGGAAGGTCGACGGCCGCACCGACTACCTGCTCGAAGGCAGCGTATTCATGGGCGGCGCCACCGTGCAGTGGCTGCGCGACGGCCTCGGCATCATTAAGGAGTCGAAGGACGTCGAGCCGCTGGCGATGTCGGTCACCGACAGCGGCGGCGTGATGCTGGTGCCGGCCTTCGTTGGCCTCGGTGCGCCGCACTGGGACCCGTATGCGCGCGGGACGATTGTCGGCATGACGCGCGGGACCACGGCCGCCCATATCGCGCGCGCCGCGGTGGAGGCGATCGCCTACCAGAGCGCGGAGCTGCTCGACGCCATGCAGAAGGATGCCGCCTGCCCGGTGACCGAGGTGCGTGCCGACGGCGGCGCCGCCCGCAACGACTTGCTGATGCAGTTCCAGGCCGACCTGCTCGGCGTGCCGGTGGTGCGCCCGGCGGTCACGGAAACGACAGCGCTCGGCGCGGCCTACCTGGCCGGGCTGGCGCAGGGCTTCTGGAGTTCGCGCGAGGAGATTGCCGCGCTGTGGCGCGCCGAGCGCCGCTTCGAGCCGGGCATGCCTGCCGAGCGCCGCGCCGAACTGATGGCGCGCTGGGCCAGGGCGGTGGCGCATGCCAAGGCCTGGGCTGAACATTGACTGGATGGAGAGAGGATGCAGTTTGCAATCGCCCCGGTGGGCAACGGTGTGTTCTGGACCATGGCGGCCATCACCCTGCTGGCCTGCGCCGCGCCGCTGCTGGTGATCCGCCGCGACGGCCTGGCCGTCAGCATGAGGAACGTGGCGCTGTCGGCGCTGCTGATCCTGCCGTTCACGGTGACCCTGGCGTATTCGGTGCACGACAATGCGCTGCGCGTCGAGGGCGGCAAGATCCTGCTGCGCGCCGCCCATTTCTATGAGCACGACCGGCCGCTGTCGGATTTCAGGCTCGATGCGGCAAAGGTCGGCAGCTATGGCGCCATCGAGGAAGCGCGTCTCGGCGCACGCCGCAACGGCATCCACATGCCGGGTTATACGGCCGGCCGCTTCAAGGGTGCCGGCGATGGCGTGGTGTTCGCGGTGATGACCGATCGCAGCCAGGTGGTGTATCTGCCGGCCCGGGTTGGGCCGTCGCTGCTGGTGAGCGTGGAGCAGCCGGAAGCGTTTTTGGCGGCGCTGCGCGGCAAGTAGGGTGGACGGCTATTCCCGGGCGCCCGCCAGCCCGTGGCTGTAGCGCCGTCCACGCGTTCAGCCAGAGCTTGAAACTCCGCGCCCGTGCCAACGTGCGTTGAACGCGTGGGCGGCGCACACGTTGCGTCACCGCGTCGTGCAGGGTGGAGCCGACCACCCTACCTTTCGACGACTTCCAGGTCGAATTCATCCACGCCGGCGATCTCGCCGTGCACGCGGTCACCCGGCACCAGCGCGCCAACGCCCGATGGCGTGCCCGTGAAGATCAGGTCCCCCGGCGCCAGCGTCACCAGGCGCGACAGGTGGGCGATGATGTCCGGGATCGGCCAGATCATCTCGTCGAGCGTGCCTTCCTGGCGCACCGTGCCGTTCACCGAAATGCGGATGCAGGCGTCTTCCGACGGATGGCCGAAGCTGCTCACCGGGCGCAGCGGCGAGCAGGGGGCGGAGGCGTCGAAGCCTTTCGCCATGTCCCAGGGGCGGCCGTTTTCCTTGGCCACGGACTGCAGGTCGCGCCGGGTCAGGTCCAGGCCCACGCCATAGCCCCAGACTTTCGCCAGCGCCTCGTCGGCCGGAATGTCGGCGCCGCCGCTGCGCAGGGCCACCACCAGCTCGATCTCGTGGTGCAGGTCCTGCGTGGCCGGCGGGTAGGGCAGCGCGCCCTCGGCCGGCACCACCGCGTCGGCCGGCTTGGTGAAGAAGAAGGGCGGCTCGCGGTCCGGATTGCTGCCCATCTCGCGTGCATGCGCGGCGTAGTTGCGGCCGACGCAGAACACGCGGCGAATCGGGAAGCGTTCGCTGCTGCCGAAGATGGCGAGCGAGGGAAGGGCGGGCGGCGTGAAGGCGTAGTCGGTCATGAAAGCTCTCTGGTTGGCACGGTTGCTGCCATTCTAATGCTGGGGCGCGAAACAAGGCGCCTGTCGCTCGCATCAAAGATCAAAACCCGATCCGCCCCTTGCCCGGCCCCGGCCGCAGGCGCACGTCCGCGGCCGTCAGGTGACGGCGCCCGTCGGCTACCGCATAGCCCAAGCAGTCGAGCAGGGTCTTGCGCAGTTCGCGCGGCGCCACCGGCGCCAGTTTATCGAGCACCGCGTCGCCTAGTCCCTCGTCGAAGTCCGCCAGGTTCAGTTCCACCACCAGCGCCGCCAGCATGCGCCGCGCAATGCCGGCCGCCTGTTCGCGCGTCGGCGCCGGCACCTCGTACACCGCCATCCGGTTCAGGAGCGGCGCCGGTATCCCCTCGGTGGAATTGGCCGTCAGCACCCAGCAGATCTGGCTGGCGTCGATCTCGACGTCGATGTATTCGTCGCGGAAGGCTTGCGCCGTTTCCGGTTCCAGCAATTGGTAGAGCGCCGCCAGCGGATCGGACTGCGAAGAGCCGCTGGCCTTTTCCACTTCGTCCAGCACCACCACCGGATTCGCGAACTGCCCGCGCACCAGGCGCTCGGCGACCTTGCCGCATTTGGCGCCGCGCCAGCTGGCCGAGCTGCCGGTGATGACGAAGCCGGCCGACAGCGCATTCATGCCGATCAGCTCGAACTCGGTGCCCATGGCCCGCGCCAGGCGCCTTGCGAAATGGGTCTTGCCCACGCCCGGCCCGCCCAGCAGCAGGATCGGCATCAAATTGAAGCCGCGGTTGCCGGCGTGGGCCAGGCGCAGGTAGCGCGCCAGGTCGTCCAGCACCGCGTCGAAATTCGGGCATTCGTCGCGCAGCGGGTCGAGGGCGTCAAGCGAGGAGGGTGTGGTGACGAAGCGCTCGGGGCCGGTTTCGAGCATGCGTTCGTAGAACGCGTCGAGTTCCGGCGAGCGCCCGCGGCTGCGCTCGAGCGCATCCTGGACGTCGATCAGGTCATACACGGGGCGGGTACGGGCAAGGGCGATGCTCACGGCGGCTCCTTTTATGCACAAATCCTAACCCAGTGCACGCCGCTTGCGCAATTTTGTCGGCACTGTCGCGTGCGCCCCTCAGCATCCCAGCTGGATGGCCTGGATGCTGCCCAATTATTGAGCTAGCTCAAACGTAAAGACAGCTTGTCTAGATGAGGTAGCACATTCAGTGTTTTAGCTAAGTGCTTCATTTATCGGGATATTTTGGCTGGAACTCACTTCAGGGAAGCGCGCTAAGTCATTGGTTTCATTGGCAAAATCGGAAAGTTTCCGGACGGAATTCGCTTGACCAGCAACAACGCTTCCTCTAAAGTGGGAAACGGTGTGAAAAAGTGCAGTTTTGTGGGAGAAATTCAGTTCTCCCGGCGCGCAAAACAACTAGACTGATAACTCTCCAAAACTAGGTACCTACGTGTTTCAAGGCGCGTCAGCGATCAATCTCGATGCGAAAGGCCGGATGTCAATACCGGCAAAGCACCGTGACGCCCTTGCACTTCAGTGCGAAGGCCGCCTGACCCTCACCCGCCACCCGCACGGCTGCCTGCTGCTGTTCCCCCGTCCCGTCTGGGAAACCCACCGCGACCAGATCGCCGCCTGGCCGATGTCGGCACGCGCGTGGCAGCGCATTTTCCTCGGTAACGCCTGCGATGTCGAGGTCGACAGCGCCGGCCGCATCCTGATTTCCCCCGAACTGCGCGGCGCGGTCGGGCTGGAAAAGGAAGTGATGATGCTCGGCATGGGCACCCACTTCGAAATCTGGGACGCCGCCAAGCTGGCCGCGGACGAGGCCGAGGCGGTTGCCGGCGGCATGCCGGATGTCCTTTCCAATTTCTCTTTCTGAGGCACCGATGATTACACCCGATACGGTGCCAGCACTGCAGCATCGCACCGTACTGCTTGATGAAGCAATCGATGCGCTGAACCTCGACGAGGGCAAGCGCGCAGACGGCATCTATATAGACGGCACTTTTGGGCGCGGCGGCCACAGCCGCCTGCTGCTGTCGCGCCTGGGCGCGAACGGCCGCCTGATCGCCTTCGACAAGGACCCGATGGCGATCGCCACCGCCGAACAGATCACGGACCCGCGTTTCAGCATTGTCCACGACAGTTTCGCCACCATGGGCGAGGCCCTGCGCGCACGCGGCATCAACAAGGTCGACGGCATCCTGCTCGACCTCGGCATCTCGTCGCCCCAGGTCGACGACGCCGGCCGCGGCTTCAGCTTCCGCAACGACGGCCCGCTCGACATGCGCATGGACACCACGCGCGGCATTTCCGCCGCCGAATGGATCGCCAGCGCCACCGAACAACATTTGGAAAAGGTCATACGCGATTATGGGGAAGAACGGTTTGCTTTTCAGATTGCAAAGGCGATTGTTGCTCGCCGGGCAGTCGAGCCAATTTCAACCACACGCCAGCTTGCCGCAATCGTGGCAGACGCGGTCAAGACTCGGGAAAAAGGCAAGGACCCGGCAACCCGCAGCTTTCAGGCTATCCGGATTTTCATCAATAAAGAGCTTGAGGACCTCGAAGCCGGACTGAGTGCGGCCTACGACCTGCTGGCGCCGGGCGCGCGCATGTCGGTGATCAGCTTCCACTCGCTGGAAGACCGCATCGTCAAGCAGTTCCTGGCCAGCAAAGCCAAGGTCGCCCAGCCCGACCGCCGCCTGCCGATCCGCGCCGTCGATCTGCCGCAGCCGCTGATGAAGCTGATCGCCAAGATCAAGCCGAGCGATGCGGAGGTCGACGCGAACCCGCGCGCCCGCTCGGCGGTGCTGCGCGTGGCCGAGCGCCTGGCCGATGTGGCCGATGTAGCAAAGGGTAGCGCTCGATGAGCAACAAGCTCAACGCCGTGCTGGCTGTCGGCCTGATCGCCTGCGGCCTGACGCTCGTTAACGCGCGCTACCAGTCGCGCCATTTGTTCATCGAGCTCGAACGCCTGCAGCAGCAGTCGCGCCAGCTCGACATCGACTGGTCGCAGCTCCAGCTCGACCAGTCCACCCTCGGCAAGAACGAGCGCATCGAACAGATCGCGCGCACGCAACTGAACATGACCCCGCTGACCCCGGCCCGCACCCAGTACCTGACGGAGGGTGCACGATGAAGCGCGACAAGCCCTTCACCACCGGCCGCGTGGCCGCCTCGAAAGGCATGGCTTTTTCGAAGAGCCCGGTGCTGGCCGTGCGCCTGCCCGACTGGCGCTCGCGCGTGATGCTGTTCGTGCTGTTCGCCGCCTTTGCCGCGCTGGGCATCCGCGCGCTCTGGCTGCAGGGCATGTCGACCCAATTCCTGCAGAAGCAAGGCAAGAGCCGCTACGAGCGCACGCTGGAGCTGCCGGCCACGCGCGGCAAGATCATGGACCGCAACGGCGAGGTGCTGGCCTCCTCGCTGCCGGTACGCGCCGTGTGGGCGATCCCCGAAGACGTGCTGCAGTCGCCGCCGGAAAAAATCACGGAACTGGCGCGCCTGCTCGAGATGCCGGAATCCGAACTGCGCAAGAAGCTCGACTCCGACCGCACCTTCGTGTACCTCAAGCGCCAGGTCGAGATGGACGTCGTCGCCCAGATCGAGAAGCTGAAGATCGGCGGCATCGACACCCGCAAGGAATACAAGCGCTACTACCCGCAGGGCGAAGTCATGACCCACGTGGTCGGCTTCACCAACGTCGAAGACGTGGGCCAGGAAGGCATGGAGCTGGCGCAGCAGAAGTCGCTGGTCGGCACCACCGGCAGCCGCCGCGTGATCAAGGACCGCCTGGGCCGCATCGTCGAAGACCTGGGCCTGTCGCGCGAGCCGCACGACGGCAAGGACCTGGTGCTGTCGGTCGACAGCAAACTCCAGTACATCGCCTACAACAGCGTCAAGAACGCCGTCGAGAAGTTCAACGCCCAGGCCGGTGGCGCCGTGGTGCTCGATGTGCAGACCGGCGAAGTGCTGGCCATGGCCAACTACCCAAGCTACAACCCGAACGACCGCCGCCACCTGACCGGCGCCCAGCTGCGCAACCGCGTCATCACCGACACCTTCGAGCCCGGCTCGACGATCAAGCCGGTGACCGTGGCGCTCGGCCTGGAAACCAAGCGCATCACCCCGAACACGGTGTTCGACACCTCGCCGGGGCGCATGGTCGTCACGGGCAAGACCATTCGCGACACCCACAACTACGGCGTGCGCACCGTGGGCGGCATCATCCAGAAGTCCTCGAACATCGGCGTCGTCAAGATCTCGCAGCTGATCCCGCCACAGGAAATGTGGGAGATGTACACCAAGCTCGGCTACGGCCAGGCGCCGCGCTTCGGCTTCCCCGGCCCGACCGCCGGCCGCGTGCGCCCCTGGAAATCGTGGCGCCCGATCGAGTACGCGAACATGGCCTTCGGCCACGGCCTGTCGGTGTCGCTGCTGCAGATGGCGCGCTCGTACATGATCTTCGCCCGCAACGGCGACATCATCCCGCTGTCGTTCGTGAAGGTGAACGAGAAGCCGGTCGGCCAGCAGGTCATTTCGCCGAAGACCGCTGCCGAAGTGCGCACCATGCTCGAATCCGTGGTCGGCCCGGAAGGCACCGCCTCCAAGGCCCAGGTGCCGGGCTACCGCGTGGGCGGCAAGACCGGCACCGCCGAGAAGATCGTCAACGGCCGCTACTCGCGCACCGACAACATCGGTTATTTCGTCGGCATCGCGCCGATGTCGAAGCCGCGCTTCATCATCGCGGTCATGGTCGACAACCCGCGGGGCGCGCTGCGCACCGGCGGCAGCGTCGCCGCGCCAACCGCGGCCGACCTGGCGGCGAACGCGCTGCGCGCGGCCAACGTGCCGCCCGACTCCTCGGTCACCGACATCATCATTCCCGATGAGCCCCTGGAGGAAAGCTTGTGATGGCGCCGACTATCCATCCGCTCGAAGACATCTGCCGCTGGATTGCCGCCGCAGCACCGGGCGGCAAACTCGTTTCCGATTCGCGCCGCGTGCAGGCCGGCGACGTCTTCTTTGCCTATCCGGGCGATGCCCAGGACGGCCGCCGCTACATCGCCGCCGCCGTCGCTGCCGGCGCCGCCGCCGTGGTCTATGACGACAGCGGTTTCGCCTGGGATGACAGCCTGGATGTGCCGCACCTGGCCGTGCCTGGATTAAAAGCGCAGGCCGGCGCCATCGCCCATGCCTGCCTCGGCCAGCCCGATGCCGGCATGTTCACCGTCGGCGTTACCGGCACCAACGGCAAGACCTCGATCGCGGTCTGGCTGGGCCAGGCGCTGGCGAAACTCGGCGACACCGCCGCCGTCATCGGCACGCTCGGCGTGGGCCTGTTCAGCGGCCGCGCCGAACCGGAATTCATCGAGACCGGCTACACCACGCCCGACGCCGTGCTGCTGGCCGCCAACCTGGCCGCCGTGCGCGAGGCCGGCGCGCGTGCGCTGGCCATCGAGGTCTCGTCCATCGGCCTGGAGCAGGGCCGCACGAACGGCATGCATTTCGACGTCGCCGTCTTCACGAATCTCACGCGCGACCACCTCGACTTCCATGGCGACATGGAGAATTACGAAGCGGCCAAGCGCAAGCTGTTCGCATGGCCGGGCTTGAAGAGCGCCGTCGTCAACCTCGACGATCCGGCCGGCGCGCGCCTGGTCGATTACCTGCGCACGCAGCTGCCGCAGGTGGCGGTCACCGGCTACACCCTGCAGAACGAGGCCGAACAGCCTGCCATCGAAGGCATGGCCATCCTGCGCGCCGCGCACAAGCGCGCACGCCCGGCCGGCACCGAATTCACCCTGGAAGCGGACGGCGCCAGCCTGCTCGTGAAGACCCGCCTGGTCGGCCACTTCAATATCAGCAATGCGCTGGCCGTGCTGGGCACGCTGCTGGCCAAGGGCGTGGACCTGAAACGCGCGGCCGAGGCGGTCGAGGCCCTGACGCCGGCCCCGGGCCGCATGCAGCAGGTCGGCGGCCAGGATGCGCCGCTGGTCGTGATCGACTACGCGCACACGCCGGATGCGCTGGAAAAAACCCTGGCCGCGCTGCGCCAGGTGGCGACGGAACGCGGCGGCGCCCTGTGGTGCGTGTTCGGCTGCGGCGGCGACCGCGACCCGGGCAAGCGCCCGCAGATGGGCGCCATTGCCCAGGCGGCCGACCAGGTCATCGTCACCAGCGACAACCCACGCAGCGAAGAACCGGGCGCCATCATCGCCCAGGTCGTGGCCGGCATGAATCCGGATGCGCGCCACCAGGCCATTGAAGACCGGGCGGCGGCCATCCTGTCGGCCGTCAAGCACGCAGGCAAGCACGACGTGATCCTGCTGGCCGGGAAGGGCCACGAGCCCTACCAGGAGATCAAGGGCAAGAAGCTGCCGTTCTCCGATGCAGACCACGCCGCGCTGGCCCTGACGGCGCGGCTCACCATGATGAGGACACACTAAGCATGCGCGGTTCGCTCGCACAACTGATCGCTTCGATGCCTGGCTCGCAGCTCTCCGCTGACACCAGCTTCAACGGCGTCTCGACCGACAGCCGTACGGCTCCCGCCGGCGCGCTGTTCGTCGCATTGCGCGGCGAGACTTTCGATGCCCACGATTTCCTGGAACAGGTTGCCGCGCGCGGCGTGGCCGGCGTGGTCGTCGAGCGCCTGCCGGAAGGCTGGACCCTGCCGGCCATCGTGGTGCCGGATACGCTTACGGCCCTGGGCCGGATCGCCAACAGCTGGCGCAAGCAGTACGCGATCCCGCTGATCGGCGTCACTGGCAGCAACGGCAAGACCACGGTCAAGGAAATGATCGCGTCCATCCTGGCCGCCGCCTTTGGCGCGAACGAGCGCCTGGCCACGCAGGGCAACCTGAACAACGAGATCGGCGTGCCGCTGACGCTGATGCGCCTGCAGCCGGCGCACCGCGCGGCCGTGGTCGAACTCGGCATGAACCACCCGGGCGAGATTGGCCGCCTGGCGGCGATCGCCCAGCCGACCGTGGCGCTGGTGAACAACGCCCAGCGCGAGCACCAGGAATTCATGCACACCGTGGAAGCGGTGGCGCTGGAAAACGGCTCGGTGTTCACCGCGCTCCCAGGCGACGGCGTGGCCGTGTATCCGGGCGACGACACCTATACGCCGGTCTGGCAGGGGCTGGCTGCGCATTGCCGCAGCCTGACGTTCGGATTGAACGACGCCTGCGACGTGCGTGCCACCTACGTCGCCAGCGGCTTCGGTAACAATTTGCAAATCATCACCCCGGCCGGCCCGTTCGCCGTGACACTGGCGGCCGCGGGCGAACACAATGTGCGCAATGCGCTCGCCGCATTCGCCTGCGCGCTGGCCGCCGGCATCGAACCGAGCGCCATCGTGCGCGGCCTGGAAAGCTTCGCGCCGGTGGGCGGGCGCCTGCAGCGCAAGCAGGCCGCCAACGGCACGCTGGTCATCGACGACACCTACAACGCGAACCCGGATTCGATGCGCGCCGCGATCGACGTGCTGGCAAGCTATCCGGCGCCGCGCTTCCTGGTGATCGGCGACATGGGCGAAGTCGGCGCCCAGGGCAAGGAATTCACCGAAGAGATCGGCGCATATGCGCAGGCACGCGGCATCGAGCACGTGCTGGCAACGGGCGACCTGTCGCGCCACCTGGCAGCGGCGGGCGCCGAGTATTTCGAGCAGTTTGACGCATTATTGGCAGCACTGGACAAGCAACTGGGCGGCAATTCTGATGCAACTGTGTTGGTGAAGGGCTCGCGCTTCATGAAGATGGAACGCGTGGTCAATCACCTGATTGGTTCAACAAACACTGGCAAGGACGCCCACTAACACCATGCTTCTCTGGCTTGCACAATACCTGCAGGACTATATCGGTCCGATGCGCATCTTTAATTTCATCACCTTCCGCGCGGTGTCGGCGGCGATCACCGCGATCGCGCTCGGCCTGTTCACGGGGCCGGCCGTGATCCGCAAACTCACCGAACTGAAGGTCGGCCAGGCGGTGCGCACCCAGGGTCCGCAGACCCACCTGAAAAAGCACGGCACCCCGACCATGGGCGGCGTGCTGATCCTGATTTCCATCGCGATTTCCACGCTGCTGTGGTGCGACCTGTCGAACCGCCTGATCTGGCCGGTGCTGGTGGTGACCCTCGGCTTCGGCGCCATCGGCTGGGTCGACGACTACCGCAAGGTGGTCTACCAGGACCCGGAAGGCATGCGCTCGGGCGAAAAATACTTCTGGATGTCGCTGATCGGTATCGCCGCCTCGCTGTATCTGGCGTTCTCGGTCTCGGCCCCGACGCCGTGGGAAGTCGGCCAGCTGTTCTGGGCCTGGGTGCAGTCGGGCTTCTCGATGGACCTGCCGCCGAAGGCCGACCTGATCGTCCCCTTCTTCAAGACCATCAGCTATCCGCTGGGCGTGTGGGGCTTCATCGCGCTCACCTATTGCGTGATCGTCGGCACCTCGAACGCGGTGAATTTCACCGACGGCCTCGATGGCCTGGCCATCATGCCGACCGTGATGGTCGGCGGCGCGCTTGGCCTGATCGCCTACCTGACCGGCAACGTCACTTATTCGAAGTACCTGTTCATCCCGCACATCGCCGGCGCCGGCGAACTGCTGATCTTCTGCGGCGCCATGGCCGGCGCGGGCCTGGCCTTCCTGTGGTTTAACGCGCACCCGGCCCAGATGTTCATGGGCGACGTCGGCGCGCTGGCCCTGGGCGGCGCGCTCGGCACCATCGCCGTCATCGTGCGCCAGGAGATCGTGCTGTTCATCATGGGCGGCGTGTTCGTGGCCGAGACCCTGTCGGTGATCATCCAGGTAAGCTGGTTCAAGTTCACCAAGAAGCGTTATGGCGTCGGCCGCCGCGTGTTCCTGATGGCGCCGCTGCACCACCATTTCGAACAAAAAGGCTGGAAGGAGACCAAGGTCGTGGTCCGCTTCTGGATCGTGACGATGATCCTGGTCCTCGTCGGTCTCTCCACCCTGAAACTGCGCTGATCCATGGACTACAACGGCAAACTCGCACTGGTGCTCGGGCTCGGCGAATCCGGGCTGGCGATGGCGCAATGGCTGGCCCGTTGCGGCGCGCGCGTGCGCGTGGCCGACACGCGCGCCGAGCCGGCACGCCTGCCCGCATTGCGCGACGCCGTGCCGGGCGCCGAGTTCGTGGCCGGCGCGTTCGATGCCGCGCTGCTGGACGGCGTGGGTTTTGTCGCCATCAGCCCGGGCCTGGCGCCGAACCGCGAACTGGCGGCCATCGCGCCGGCCGCTGCAGAGCAAAACATTCCGCTGTGGGGCGAGATCGAACTGTTCGCCCAGGCCCTCGCTGCGCTGAAGGAAAGCCAGGGCTACAGCCCGAAGGTCATTGCGATCACCGGCACCAACGGCAAGACCACCGTCACCAGCCTGACCGGTTTGCTGTGCCGCCGCGCCGGCTTCGATACCCGCGTGGCCGGCAACATCAGCCCGGCGGCGCTGGACGTGCTGCGCGAAGCGCTTGCCGAAAACAAGCTGCCGCAAGCCTGGGTGCTGGAACTGTCCAGCTTCCAGCTGCACACCACCTACAGTTTGAACGCCGACGCCGCCACGGTCCTGAACATCACCCAGGACCACCTGGACTGGCATGGCGACATGGCGGCCTATGCGGCTGACAAGGCGCGCATCTTCGGCGCCGACACCATCCGCGTGCTGAACCGCGACGATGCGACGGTGATGGGCATGACCGCACCCGATGCCCCGTTCGTGACCTTCGGTACCGGCGAGCCTGACGCGCCGAACGCCATGGGCCTGGTCAACGAGCGCGGCGTGCTGTGGCTGGCCACCGCCGTTGCCGGCGAACCGAGCGAGAAAAAACTGAAAAAAGGGGAGACCCCTGAGCCGGTCGAGATCACGGTGAACCGCCTGATGCCGGCCGACGCCCTGAAAATCCGCGGCCTGCACAACGCCTCGAACGCCCTGGCCGCGCTGGCCCTGTGCCGCGCCGCCGGTCTGCCGCTGGCGCCGCTGCTGCACGGCCTGCGCGAATACGCGGGCGAGCCGCACCGCGTGGAACTGGTGGCGCACATCGACGGCGTCGACTTCTACGACGACAGCAAGGGCACGAATGTCGGCGCCACCGTCGCCGCGCTGCAGGGCCTGGGCAAGGCATTCGCCGGCGCCGACCAGCAGATCGTCTTGATCGCCGGCGGCGACGGCAAGGGGCAGGACTTCACGCCGCTGGCCGAGCCGGTGTCGCGCTACGTGCGCGCCGTGCTCCTGATCGGCAAGGATGCCGCCGCGATCAAGGCCGCCATCGAGCCGTCCGGCGTGCCGTGCTTCGACATGAACGATTTGCCGCAGGCCACGCGCCGCGCTGCCGGCCTGGCGCGCGCGGGCGACTGCGTGCTGCTGTCGCCAGCCTGCGCCAGCCTCGACATGTTCACCAACTATGCGCACCGCGCCCAGGTGTTCGTCGACACCGTGCGTGACGTGGCGCTGGACCGGGGAGTGGAGCTCTGATGGCTTTCCAGATCCCGTTCAAGTTCTCGGCGCCGAAAGGCGAGGCGGCGATTGCCGAACGCGCACGTCCGTCGAAGATGATGAGCTACGACCAGCCGCTGGTGTGGGTGGTGCTGATCCTGATGCTGTTCGGGATGGTGATGGTGTATTCGGCCTCGATCGCGCTGCCGGATTCGCCCAAGTTCTCCTACCTGCAGGGCAAGCACGAATACTTCCTGCTGCGCCAGGCCATCTTCATTTCGGTGTCGGTGGTGGCCGCGTATTTTGCTTTCCGCATTCCGGTGGCCGCCTGGCAAAAGCTGGCGCCGCTGATGTTCGTGGTCACGCTCTTCATGCTGATCCTGGTGCTGGTGCCGGGCGTCGGCGTGTCCGTGAATGGTGCACGGCGCTGGCTGTCCTTGAAACTGTTCCAGGTGCAGCCGTCCGAGATCATGAAGATCGTGGTGGTGCTGTACGCCGCCGACTTCACGGTGCGCAAGCAGCAGTACATGCACAAGCTGACCAAGGGCTTCATGCCGATGGCCTTTGCCGTCGGCGTGGTCGGCATGCTGCTGCTGCTCGAACCCGACCTGGGCGCCTTTGGCGTCATCGTCTGCATCGCCATGGGCATCCTGTTCCTGGGCGGCTTCAACATGGTCTGGTTCGGTGGCATCGGTGCCATCCTGGTGGTGGTGTTCTCGTCGATCATTGCGCTGTCGCCGTTCCGCCGCGCGCGCATGTTCGCCTACCTCGACCCCTGGCAGGAAGACAATGCCCTCGACAAGGCCTACCAGTTGACCCACTCGCTGATCGCTTTCGGCCGCGGCGAGCTGGCCGGCGTGGGCCTGGGTAACAGCGTCGAGAAGCTGCACTACCTGCCGGAAGCGCATACCGACTTCATCATGGCGGTGATCGGCGAAGAGCTCGGCCTGGCCGGCGTGCTGGTGGTGCTGGCGCTGTTCTACTTCCTGGTCAAGCGCGCCTTCGACATCGGCCGCCAGGCCATTGCGCTCGACCAGTTCTTCGCGGGTCTCGCCGCGAAGGGCATCGGCATCTGGCTCGGCGTGCAGACCTTCATTAACATGGGCGTGAACCTGGGCCTGCTGCCGACGAAGGGCCTGACCCTGCCTCTGATGAGCTATGGCGGCACTGGCATCATGATCAACTGCGTCGGCCTGGCGATTTTGCTGCGCATCGACTACGAGAATCGCGTCCTGATGCGGGGAGGACGAATTTGAACAAGCCCGTGAAAAAACTCATGATCATGGCCGCCGGCACCGGCGGCCACATCTTCCCCGGCGTGGCAATCGCACAGACCATGCGCGCGCGCGGCTGGAGCGTCACCTGGCTCGGCACCGCCCACGGCATGGAAAACGAATTCGTGCCGAAGCAGGGCATCGCCATGGACAGCATCGACTTCGCCGGCCTGCGCGGCAAGGGCATCGGCCATACCGTAAAGGGCGCCTTCAAGATGGCGGCCAGCTTCGCCACCTGCCTGCGGGTGCTGGGGCAGCGCAAGCCCGACGTGGTGCTGGGCATGGGCGGCTACGTGACCGTGCCGGGCGGGATGATGGCGCGCACGCGCGGCATTCCGCTGGCCCTGGTGAATGCCGACGCCGCGCTGCTGCTGTCGAACAAGACCCTGGCGCCCCTGGCCAGCCGCGTGCTGTTCGGCTTCCCGGCCGACTTCGGCAATGCCGCAGGCAAGGCGGTCGTCACCGGCAACCCGGTGCGCCAGGCCATCCTCGATCTGCCAAAACCCGCCGCGCGCTTTTTAGGGCGCAGCGGCCCGCTGCGCGTGCTGGTGGTCGGCGGCAGCCTGGGCGCGAAAGTATTGAACGACAGCGTGCCGGCCGCGCTGGCGCGCATCGACGCGAATGTGCGCCCGATCGTCACCCACCAGTCGGGCAAGAAGAACATCGACGCCCTGCGCGCGGCCTATGCGGCAGCGGAAGTGCAGGCCAATGTGGTCGACTTCATCGACGACATGGCCGCCGCCTATGCCGAAGCCGATCTCGTGATCTGCCGCGCCGGTGCGATCACCGTGTCGGAACTGACGGCGGCGGGCGTCGCCAGCGTGCTGGTGCCCTTCGTGGCATCGACCACCAGCCACCAGCGCGACAATGCGGTGTGGATGGACCAGCAGCAGGCGGCGATCCACCTGCCGCAGGGCGAGCTGTCCGCCGAGCGCGTGGCGCAACTCCTGATGAACACCACGCGTGCGCAATGCCTGGCGATGGCCGAGGCGGCGCAAAAAGTGGGCAAGCGCGACGCGAATGAAGCGATCGCCAACGTACTCGAACAACTCGCCAACAATAAGAAATAAGAACCAAGAAACAAGAATGAAGCACAAGATCAAGCACATCCACTTCGTAGGCATCGGCGGCAGCGGCATGAGCGGCATCGCCGAGGTGCTGCTCAACCTCGGCTACAAGGTGTCGGGTTCGGACCTGTCGAACAACCCGGCCGCGCAACGGCTGAAGGACCTGGGCGCGCGCGTGTATCTCGGCCACGCCGCCGAGAACATGGCTGGCGCCGACGCGGTCGTGACCTCGACCGCCGTCAACGAAGCCAACCCGGAAGTGGTGGCCGCGCGCGCCGCACAGATTCCCGTGGTGCCGCGCGCGATCATGCTGGGCGAACTGATGCGCCTGAAGCGCGGCATCGCGATTGCCGGCACCCACGGCAAGACCACCACCACCAGCCTGGTCGCATCCGTGCTGGCCCAGGGCGGCCTGGACCCGACGTTCGTGATTGGCGGGCGCCTG
This sequence comes from Massilia sp. BAP21, assembly GCF_057801335.1. Lineage (NCBI taxonomy): Bacteria > Pseudomonadati > Pseudomonadota > Betaproteobacteria > Burkholderiales > Oxalobacteraceae > Massilia > Massilia sp. BAP21. Next base: position 867,784 of record NZ_CM173596.1, on the reverse strand, counting down.
ACCGCCGCCGGCGCGAATGCCAAACTCGGCACCGGCGACTACATCGTGGCCGAAGCCGACGAGTCGGACGCCTCGTTCCTGAATTTGTCGCCGATGATCGAGGTAATCACCAACATCGACGCCGACCACATGGAAACCTACGAGCACGACTTCGAGAAATTGAAGGGCGCGTTCGTCAATTTCACCCACCGCCTGCCTTTCTACGGCCGTGCGATGCTGTGCATCGACGACCGCCACGTGTGCGCCATCCTGCCGCAGGTAACGAAACCGGTGACCACCTACGGCTTCTCGGAGGACGCGCAGGTGCGTGCGCTGGATGCCTATGCCGACGGCGTGCACATGCACTTCACCGTGCGCCAGGAAGGCTACCCGGACACCAAGTTCGTACTGAACCAGCCGGGCATGCACAACGTGCTGAACGCCTGCTCGGCAATCGCCATTGCGCGCGAGATCGGCATCGACGATGCTGCCACTGCCCAGGGCCTGCTGGAATTTCGCGGCGTCGGCCGCCGCTTCACCCGCTACGGTGAAGTCGCGATCGAGGGCGGCGGCAGCTTCACCCTGGTCGACGACTTCGGCCACCACCCGGTGGAAACCGAAGTCACGCTGGCCGCCGCGCGCGCCGCCTACCCGGGCCGGCGCCTGGTGCTGGCCTTCCAGCCGCACCGCTACAGCCGCACACGCGATTTGTTCGAGGACTTCGTGAAGGTCCTGTCGACGCCGGACGTGCTGCTGCTGGCCGAAGTCTATCCGGCCGGCGAGGCGCCGATCGTCGCGGCCGATGGCCGGGCCCTGGCGCGCGCACTGCGTACCGGCGGCAAGACCGAACCGATTTTCGTGGAAACGATCGCCGAGATGCCCGACGCGATCCGCCAGGCGGTGCGTGACGGCGACGTCGTGCTGACCATGGGCGCGGGCTCGATCAGCGGTGTTCCGCATTTGTTAACTTCTTCCCAAAAGGTTGCATCGTGAGCGCACCTATCCTCACCAACTTCGGCAAGGTCGGCGTCCTGATGGGCGGCCGCTCCGCCGAGCGCGACGTATCGATCATGTCCGGCACCGGCGTACTGAAGGCCCTGCAAAGCCGCGGCATCGACGCCCACGCCTTCGACCCGGCCGAGCGTTCGCTGGCCGAACTCGCGGCAGAGAAATTCGACTGCGTCTTCATCGCGCTGCACGGCCGCTACGGCGAAGACGGCAGCCTGCAGGGCGCCCTCGAGCAGCTCGGCATTCCCTACACCGGCAGCGGCGTCATGGCGTCGAGCGTCGGCATGGACAAGATCACGACCAAGATCATCTGGCTGTCGAAAGGCATCCCGACGCCGCGCTACGCCACCGTGACGCCGGGCGACGACCTCGACGACGTCGTGGCCGAACTCGGCCTGCCGCTGATCGTCAAGCCGCCACTCGAAGGCTCAACCATCGGCATCACCAAGGTGGAACAGGCCGAGGAATTCGAAGCCGCAGTCAGCCTGGCTGCCGGCTTCGACGAAGTCATCCTGGCCGAGGAATTCGTCACCGGCCGCGAGTTCACGGTCGCCGTGCTCGGCTCGGGCAAGGATGCGCGCGCGCTGCCGATCGTCGAGATCGTGGCCCCGGCCGGCAACTACGACTACCAGAACAAGTACTTCACCGACGACACCCAGTACCACTGCCCGGCGGATTTGCCGGCCGAACTGACCGCGGAAATCCAGAAGCACGCCGTGAATGCCTACCGCGCGCTGGGCTGCGAAGGCTGGGGCCGGGTCGACGTGCTGGTGCGCGAGAGCGACATGCGTCCGTTCCTGCTGGAGGTGAACACCTCGCCGGGCATGACCGGGCACTCGCTGGTGCCGATGGCGGCGCGTGCGGTGGGCATCAACTACGAAGACCTGTGCGTCGAGATCCTGCGTTCGGCGCGCTGCAAGATGGTGAAGGCACAAGGCTAACAAGATGTGGCATGACGTACGCGCCCTGAACGCCACCGCCAGCACGCTGCTGGCGGCGACGCTGCTCGCCGGTGTGGCAAGTGGCGTGTGGTGGCTGAGCCAGCGGCCGATGTTCACGCTGCGCGCGGTGAAGATCGAGAGCCTGTACGGCATCGGCCTGCGCCACGTGAACGAGCTCACGGTGCGGAACAGCGTATTGGGCAAGATTCGCGGGAATTTCTTCACCACCGACCTGGACCAGGTGCGCACGACCTTCGAGGCAGTGCCATGGGTGCGGCGCGCCACCGTGCGGCGCGAGTGGCCGAACCAGCTGATCGTCGAGGTCGAGGAACACGAGGCCCTCGGCACCTGGGGCGAAGGGCGGCTGCTGTCGGTGAAAGGCGATGTCTTCACCGCCAACCTGGCCGAGGCCGACGACGACCACGAGCTGCCGGCGTTCAGCGGTCCGGCCGGCAGCGAGAAGGAAGTGCTGGCGCGCTTTGCCGAACTGCGCGCCTGGTTCGCGCCGGTGAAGCTGGTGCCGCAGGAACTGGCGCTGTCCTCGCGCTATGCCTGGACCGTGAAGCTGGACAACGGCATGAGCGTGGAGCTCGGCCGCGAGCAGGACAAGAATTCCGTCAAGGCGCGCGTGTCGCGCCTGGTCGGGGTCTACCCGCAGCTGGTCGCCCGGCTGCAGGAAGGCCGGATCGACACGATCGACATGCGTTACCCGAACGGCCTGGCCTTGTCGTCGGCGGCACTTACCGTGCCTGCGGATGCAACGAAGCCGGTGAAGCCGACGGTGAAGAAAAAAACAACCAACAAAACAACCAAGCATATCTAAAGCAGGCGAGCAATGACAAAAGACGCGAAAAACCTGATCGTCGGCCTCGACATCGGCACCTCGAAGGTGGTGGCCGTCGTGGCCGAGGTGATGTCCGACGGACGCCACGAGGTCATCGGCCTCGGTCAGCACGAGTCGAAGGGATTGAAGAAGGGCGTCGTGGTCAACATCGAGGCCACCGTCGAATCGATCCAGCGCGCGCTCGAAGAAGCCGAGCTGATGGCCGACTGCAAGATCCGCAACGTGTACGCCGGCATCGCGGGCAGCCATATCCGCTCGTTCAACTCGAGCGGCATGGTCGCGATCAAGGACAAGGAAGTCACCGCCACCGACGTCGCGCGCGTGATCGAGACGGCCAAGGCGGTGAACATCCCGACCGACCAGCAGCTGCTGCACACGGTGCCGCAGGAGTTCATCGTCGACAACCAGGAAGACGTGCGCGAGCCGATCGGCATGAGCGGCATCCGCCTGGAAGTGCGCGTGCACATCGTCACCGGCGCGGTGTCCGCGGTGCAGAACATCGTCAAGTGCGTGCGCCGCTGCGGCCTGGAAGTGTCGGACCTGATCCTGCAGCCGATGGCCTCGGCCGACGCCGTGCTGACGGGCGACGAGAAGGAGCTCGGCGTGGTCCTGATCGACATCGGCGGCGGCACCACCGACATCGCGGTTTTCAGCGATGGAGCGATCCGCCACACCGCCGTGATCCCGATCGCCGGCGACCAGATCACCAGCGACATCGCGATGGCGCTGCGCACGCCGACCGGCGAGGCCGAGGAAATCAAGCTGCGCTACGGCGTGGCCAAGCAGGTGCTGGCCGATCCGGGCGAGACCCTGGAAGTGCCGGGCCTGGGCGACCGCGGCCCGCGCGCGCTCTCGCGCCAGGCGCTGGCCGCCGTGATCGAGCCGCGTGTGGAAGAACTGTTCGCGATGGTGCACCAGGTGGTGCGCGAGTCCGGCTACGAGGGCGTGCTCTCGTCGGGCATCGTGCTCACCGGCGGCACCGCGATGATGCCGGGGATGATCGAGATGGCCGAGGACATGTTCCTCAAGCCGACCCGTCTCGGCACGCCGGACTACCGCGGCCAGCTGGCCGACGTGGTGCGCAGCCCGCGCTACGCGACTGTTTTAGGTTTGCTGTTGGAAGCGAAAAAGCAGTACCTGCGAGGCCATATCGTGACGCGCCAGGATGGTTCGGTGAAGGCGGTCTGGCAGCGCATGAAGGAATGGTTCCTGGGGAATTTCTGAATGCAGTTGTAACGGTTTACAAAGTAGATTTCTGAGCAGCAATGGGCGGCCTCAACAAGCGTCTTTGATTCGATACAAACACACATATTTTTACAATACATAGCAGTATCCATGGGCCAGTCCTGATAACCTTGTGAGGTTTGGCGCTTGGGTGCTGCAATTTGAAGATGAGGAGTCACATCATGGAGTTCGATATGGTCGATAACGCAGCACTGGGAACGGTGATCAAGGTCGTCGGCGTGGGTGGTGCAGGCGGCAACGCGGTGCAGCACATGATCAACAAAGGCGTCTCGGGCGTCGAGTTCATCGCCGCGAATACCGATGCCCAGGCACTTGCGGCATCGAGCGCGAACAACATCATCCAGATCGGCGAGTCCGGCCTGGGCGCCGGCATGCGTCCGGAAATCGGCCGCCAACTGGCCGAGCAGACCCGCTCGCGCATCGAGGATTCGCTGCGCGGCGCGCACATGGTCTTCATCGCCGCCGGCATGGGCGGCGGCACCGGCACCGGCGCCGCACCGATCGTGGCCGAAGTCGCGAAAACCATGGGCGCCCTGACCGTTGCCGTGGTCTCCAAGCCGTTCTCGTACGAAGGCAAGAAGTGCATGGACGTCGCCGAAGCCGGCCTCGAGGAACTGTCGAAGCACGTCGACTCGCTGATCATCATCCTCAACGAAAAGCTGGAAGACATCTACGAAGATGAATCCATGCTCGAATGGATGAAGCATGCCGACGACGTGCTGAACAACGCCGTCGCCGGTATCGCCGAGATCATCAACGTGCCGGGCCACATCAACGTCGACTTCAACGACGTGAAGACCATCATGAGCGAGCAGGGCAAGGCCATGATGGGCACCGCCACCGCTTCGGGCGTAGACCGCGCGCGCATCGCCGCCGAACAGGCCGTGGCTTCGCCGCTGCTCGACGGGATCGATTTGTCCGGCGCCAAGGGCGTGCTGGTGAACGTGACCGCATCGCGTGGCCTGAAAGGCAAGGAGATCAAGGAAGTCATGGCCGCCGTGCGCGCCTTTGCCGCTCCCGACGCATCGATCGCGCAAGGCATCGCCTACGACGACGCGATGGGCGACGAGATCCGCGTGACCGTGGTCGCGACCGGCCTGGGCAAGGCGCAGAAGATGCAGCTGGTCCAGCAGCCGCAGCAAGTCCTGCGCACCGGCACCTACAACACCCCGATGATGGGCGCCGGCACGCTGCCGGCAGGCCTGAACACCGGCCACGCTGGCCACGCCGGCAACCTCGGCGGCAACGACGGCATGAAGCAGCCGGCCGTGTGGCGCCGCGAGCAGGCATCGGAACAGGTGCAGGCGATGCAGCGCAACGGCGTCGAGACCTACGACATTCCGGCCTTCCTGCGCAAGCAGGCCGACTGATCGGCTAAACGATCGGGGTCGTACCCAAAAACGGGACCGGGGCTTGCTCCGGTCCCGTTTTTTTGTAGGGTGGACGGCTTTGCCGTCCACGCGTTCAACCAGCGTCCGCATATCGCAACGGCGTCATGGGTGGCCGAACGATCGTGGAACGCGTGGACGGGGAACCCGTCCACCCTACACGCTTAAAACCCCGGTGCCGGCACTTCGGGAATCGGATTGCGCAAACTGACATTCAGCATATTCCAACCCCGGATCACCGCGATCGCATAGCCCAGTTCCGCGATCTCGTTATCGCTGAACTGCGCACGCAGTTCCGCAAAATCCTCGTCCGTCGGTGCCGCCCCCGGAATCGCATTCACCGCTTCCGCCCAGCGCAGCGCCGCCCGTTCGCGTGCGCTGAAGAAGGGCGCCTCGCGCCAGCCGGCGATCGCGTTCAGGTGGCGCGGATCGGCCTCCTGCTTGACGAGGTCGCGCCAGTGCATGTCGATGCAGACCCCGCAGCCGTTGATCTGCGAAACCCGCAAGTTGACCAGCTCCACCAGGCGCGGGCCGAGCGAACTCTTTTTTACGCTGGCCGACAGCGCAATCATCGCCTGCAGGTTCGGATGGGCCAGCTTGTAGAAATCGATGCGTGCAGCGTGAGACATGGCATGGGTCCTTTCAGGAAAGGGAGGCGCACCGTGCGCGCTCCTCTCCCCAAGACGGCCCGGCGCTGCCGTTTGTGACAGCCTAAATCGTCTGCGGCGCTCCCGCCAGCTTGTCCGGATTGCGGATCACGAAGGCAGCCACGATGCGCCCGGCGTCCACGATGAAGGACTGCGCCGATTCGATCCGCCCATCGACATAGCGCAGCAGCCCCGGCTCGCCATTCACTAGCGCCTCGCGGTAGGCCACGCGTCCCGGGAAGGCATGCTCGACCGACCAGTAGACCCCGGCCACGCGCCCGGCGCCTTCCAGCATGCGCAGGAAGGACTTGACCTTGCCGCCGCCATCGGACACCAACTGCACGTCGTCGGCCAGCAGCGCCTTCATCGCCGCGCGGTCGCCCGCGCCGGCCGCCTGCATGAAGCGCGCCAGCAGTGCGCGGTGGGCCGCCTGCGGCACGTCGAAGCGCGGCTGTTCCTGCTTTACGCGCGCCTGGGCCCGGTGCACCAGCTGGCGGCAGGCCGCTTCCGACTTGCCGAGCATGGCGGCGATGTCCGGGTAATCCTGGTCGAACACCTGGCGCAGGAGGAAAGCGGCGCGCTCCTCAGGCGCCAGGCGTTCCAGCACCCACAAGAAGGCCACCGACACATCGCTGGCCAGTTCGGCCGCCGCTTCCGGCGTGTGTGCATCCTCGATGAGCGGCTCGGGCAGCCACCAGCCGACGTAGGTTTCGCGTTCCAGCTTGCGGCTGCGCAGGCGGTCGATGGCCAGGCGCGTGGCGACCGTCACCAGCCAGGCCTCGGGTGTGGCGACGTTCGCACGCTCGCCGCCGTTCCAGCGCAGCCAGGCATCCTGCACCACGTCCTCGGCGTCGGCGCGCGTGCCGAGCATGCGGTAGGCGATGGCGAACAGGCGCGGACGCACGGCATCGAAGCTGTCGGCCGGCGCAAGAGAAGAGGGGAGGATCATGCTGCATTCTCGATTGGGTTGACGATCCATGCAAGACGGCCGGTGCAGCGCGTTTGTGACAGCTTGCCGTTTGTCGGCCCGGCTGTCGATCCGTCGCCTGTCTTGCAGCGGCGGTGCGCCTGTGTTGTAGACTAGAAAGATGATCCTTTCGTCTACACTCGCGCAGGCCTGGCGCGCATTCTGGACCCTGCGCAAGCGCCGCGCCGCCGACCTGTGGGCGGACGTCCTCATCGCCGCCGCGCTGGCGCTGCTGGCCTGGGCGGCGCTCTGCCTGCTCGGCCTGGCCGGCGTGATCACCATGAACGTGCCCGACGCCGGCTTCCTGCAGCGCCTGCTGTCCGGCATGCTGCTGCTGTTCCTGGCGATCGCCTGGAGCATGCTGGCCGTGCTGCGCCTGGCCGAAGGGGTGCTGCCGGAAACGATGCTGATGCGGCTGTCGCCGGTGCGCGACTGGCGCGCGGCGGCATGCGTCAGCCTGCTCCTGTTGGCCGGCCTGATGCTCGGCAACCTGCTCGGCAGCGCGCTGCTGGCGCTGGTCTTTCCGGTTACCGAGTTCTTCGCCTCGTCGACGCTGCGGCGCCAGCTGCGCGTGCTGCAGCTCCTGCCTTTCCTCGCCATCGTGGCCGGCCTCTTCTGGCGCGGGCGCCTGCAACGCCAGGCAATGCAGGCCCAGGCCGCCGAAGCCCAGCTGCGCCTGCTGCAGGCCCAGATCGAACCCCACTTCCTGTTCAACACGCTGGCCAACATCGAAAGCCTGTTTGAGGCCGATCCGCCGCGCGCCCGCGCCATGCTCGAAGCCTTCTCCGACCACCTGCGCGCCGGCATGGGCCAGTTGCGGGTCCAGGAAACCACGCTCGGCGCCGAACTCGACATGGCGGCGAACTACCTGCGCCTGCTGCAGATCCGCATGGGGCCGCGCCTGCGTTTCGCGGTCGACGCGGGGCAGGACGCGCGCGCCGCGCTGCTGCCTCCGCTGCTGCTGCAGCCGCTGGTGGAGAATGCGATCCGCCATGGCCTCGAGCCGAAGGTCGAAGGCGGCGAAGTGCGCATCGTGGCCGCCGTCGACGATGGCCGCCTGCGCATCCGCGTGCTCGACGACGGCCTCGGGGGCGGCGCGCCGTCCGCTGTACAAGGCGCCGGCATGGCGCTGGCGAACATCCGCGCGCGCCTGCGGCACCGCTACGGCGAGCGCGCCAGCCTGACCCTGCTGCACGCCGCGGGCACCGACGCCACCATCGAACTTCCTTATCGAGCCACGCCATGAACCACGTCCCGCATCGTGCCATCCTCGCCGACGACGAACCCCATCTCGCCGAGCACCTGAAGGGTCAGCTCGGCAAGCTCTGGCCGGCGCTCGAGATCGTGGCCGTGGCCAGCAACGGCATCGACGCTGCGCGCCTCATCGCCGAGCACGATCCCGATCTCGCCTTCCTCGACATCCGCATGCCGGGCCTGTCCGGACTTGAAGTGGCGCAGGGCATCGAAGGCCGCACGCGCGCCATTTTCGTGACCGCCTACGACGAATACGCGGTGCAGGCCTTCGAGCACGCGGCGCTCGACTATCTGCTCAAGCCTCTGCGCAGCGAGCGCCTGCAGCGCACGGTCGAACGCGTGCAGGCAGCCCTGATCGCGCCGCCGCCGGACGACGCAAGCCTGGCCGCAACGCTGCGTCGCCTGATGGGACAGCCGGCAGGCGAACGCCTGCGCTATCTGCGCGCGGGCAAGGGCGGCAGCGTCCACAACATCGCAGTCGGCGACGTCCTGTTCTTCCAGGCCGACGACAAGTACACGGTGGTGCGCACCGCGCGCGACGAATACCTGATCCGCACGCCGATCGCGGAACTCGCGGTGCGCCTCGACCCCGAGGAATTCCGCCAGGTGCACCGCGCCACCATCGTCAACCTGGCCCACCTGGCCGGGACCCGGCGCGACGAAACGAGCCGCCTGTTCCTGCGCATGCGCGGCATCGAGACCGAGCTGGCGGTGAGCCGCGCCTACGTGCCCCTGTTCGCGGCGATGTAGGTACTGTCCACGCATTTTTCTAAGCCCTGGCACGTGGTTTCAATCGGAAACTGATACCCATGCGATTGATCGCGTTCATGGCGGCGATCACGATCGTCAGTTCCACCAGGGCCTTTTCTCCAAACGCGGTCAAGGCCGCCGAGTATGCCTCGTCCGAAGCATGGGTTTCGCTCACCCGTGTTACCTCTTCCGTCCATGCGAGGGCCGCACGTTCCCGGTCTGAAAATAAATAGGCGACCTCGTCCCATACCGGTACCAATACGATCTTGTCGACGGACATTCCGTGTTTGATGAGATCGCGGGTATGAACATCGATACAGTGTGCGCAACCATTTAATTGAGAGACCCGGAGAAAGACGAGGTGAACAAGGCCGGGCTCCAGGCCCGTGCCCGTCGTCGCGTAATGATGGAGCACTCCCAGCGCCTTGGCGCCTTCCTGCGAGACTTGAAACCAGTTTGCGCGATTCATCGTTCGTATTCCCTTTGTGAGTGATTGGCCGTGCGGCTGGCAAGACTTGCCCGCCGCTTTTCACAAGACGTGCCGCATGGCGTTTCTGTGACAAAAACCGAGGGCGATCCGGCATGCGCAACCGCGTTGGCGGCGCAGGAGGCGGCCGGCGGGACAGTGCAGGAAAGGTGGGGATAGTGCATACTGCCGGGATTCTTACAACAACACTGAAGGAACACCGCAATGACTATCCAGATTGGCGAGCGCCTGCCGGAAGGCACCCTGGCCGAATTCGTCGAGACCGAGACCGCAGGCTGCACCCTGGGCCCGAACACCTTCCAGGTCGCCGACCTGGTCAAGGGCAAGACCGTCGCCATCTTCGGCCTGCCGGGCGCATTCACGCCAACCTGCTCGGCCCAGCACGTGCCGGGCTTCGTGCAGAATGCCGAAGCCTTCAAGGGCAAGGGCGTGGACGAAATCTGGTGCATCTCGGTGAACGACGCCTTTGTCATGGGCGCCTGGGGCCGCGACCAGAAGGCCGGCGGCACTGTGCGCATGATGGCCGACGGTAACGCCGCCTTTACCAAGGCGCTGGGCCTGGACGCCGACTTCTCGAAGCACGGCATGGGCACGCGCTCGCAGCGCTACTCGATGCTGGTGGTCGACGGCGTGGTCAAGCAGCTGAACGTGGAGCAGGGCGGCTTCGAGGTCTCGAAGGCCGAAGCGCTGCTGGCGCAACTGGGCTGATCGCTTTCATTTCGCACCCGACGGCGCTGCGGCGCCGTTTTTTTATTCCAAGTGATGTATGAGTAAAGTCTCCGGCAACCTGCGCAGCATCTACGCGATGCTGATCGCCGTCTTCATGTTCTCGCTGATGGACACGGCAATGAAACTGCTCGCCGCCCACTATCCGGCGATGCAGGTGGCGGCCCTGCGTTCACTGTCCTCGCTGCCGCTGGTGGTGCTGTACGTCGCCTGGCGCGGCGGCTTCGCCAGCATGATGCGCGCGCGCTTTTCGCTGCACGTCCTGCGCGGCGTGCTCGGCATCGGCATGCTGGCGCTGTTCGCGTATGGCCTGAAGCGCCTCAGCCTGGCCGAGGCCTATTCCATCTTCTTCATCGCGCCGGCCCTGATCACGGCGATGGCGGTGTTTTTCCTGAAGGAGCGGGTCAACCTGGCGCGCTGGATCGCCATCGTCGTGGGACTGGCCGGCGTGCTGGTTGTATTGCGCCCGGAAGGCGGCGGCTTCCTCACATTGGGCGGCCTGGCCATCCTCGGTTCGGCCGTGTGCTACGCCATTTCGGCGATCGCCGCGCGCATCCTGGCGCGCACCGACAGCACGCGCCAGATGATGTTCTGGCTGATGCTGCTGATGTCGATCGGCGCCACCGCCTTGGCCGCGCCGGAGTGGGTGAGCATCGACCCCGGCCACATCCTGCTGCTGTGCGGGCTGGCGGTGAGCGGCTTCTTCGGCCAGCTGGCGATCACGGAAGCCTTCAGCCATGGCGAGGGCTCGGTGGTGGCGCCTTTCGAGTACTCGGCGCTGGCCTGGGGCGTGGCGATCGACTGGATGCTGTGGCAGACCCTGCCCGACGAGTACACGCTGATTGGCGCGGCCATCATCATCGGCAGCGGCCTGTACCTGATCCGGCACGAGAAAACGCACGCCGAATCCGAGCATCCGTGAGCTGTCGCGTTAGCACATCAGTTCATTGTTGATGTTTCTATATTGCAATGGCCGGCTTCGGCAGGGTTTGAAAAGCGCAGATATAATCGACCCATGCTCAAACAACGAACCATCAAACAACTGGTGCGCACGACGGGTGTCGGGCTGCATTCCGGCCGCAAGGTCGAGCTGACGCTGCGTCCGGCCGCGCCAGACACCGGCATCGTGTTCCGCCGCGTCGACCTCGACCCGGTGGTCGAATTCCCGTCCAGCGCCGACGTGGTCGGCGACACGCGCATGGCCTCGGTGCTGATCAAGGACGCGGCGCGCGTCTCCACCGTCGAACACCTGATGTCGGCCTGCGCCGGCCTGGGCATCGACAACCTCTACATCGAGGTGACGGCCGAAGAAATTCCGATCATGGACGGTTCGGCCTCCTCGTTCGTGTTCCTGCTGCAGCAGGCCGGCGTGGAAGACCAGCCGGCGCCGAAGAAATTCATTCGCGTGCTGAAGGAAGTCGAAGTGCGCCAGGGTTCCGGCAACAACGAGAAGTGGGCGCGCCTGAAGCCGCACGACGGCTACAAGCTCGACTTCTTCATCGAGTTCAACCACCCGGCGGTGGACGGCACCATGCAGAACGCCTCGGTCGACTTCGCCCAGGTGTCGTATGTGCACGACGTGGCGCGCGCCCGCACCTTCGGCTTCATGCAGGACGTGGAAAGCCTGCGCGGCATGGGCCTGGCCCGCGGCGGCTCGCTGGAAAACGCGATCGTGATGGACGAGTACCGCATCCTGAACGCCGACGGCCTGCGCTACGACGACGAATTCGTGCGCCACAAGATCCTGGACGCGATCGGCGACTTGTACCTGGTCGGGCATCCGCTGCTGGCCGCCTACGAGGCCCATAAATCGGGTCACGCGCTGAACAACGAGCTGCTGCGCGCGCTGCTGGCGCGGCCGGATGCGTATGAGATCGTGAGTTTCGACGCCGTTGATAGCGCACCGCCGTCGTACGTGCGCCAGATGCGCGAGGAGTGGGCGCTGACCTGAGGATAGTGCTCCCGCGGCTATGGCAACGGCGGGTCGGGTTTCGTAGGGTGGGCACCTGTGCCCACGCGGTCGTACCCATGCGTACCCCAACGCCAAATCGAATGCGATGACGCCAGTGTAGGAATCATTTTCGAAGGTCGCATAGACGCGGCCGATGAGACCGCGTGGGCACAGGTGCCCACCCTACGAACAGCAACGCCGCGTCAGCCTTTCCTGCGCTTCTCCGCCAGCCGCTTCACCGCCGCCACCAGCGCCGCATTCTGCGGCGTATCCGGCAGCGCATCCCCCAGTTCCTCGAAGGCCGCGACGGCCCGCTCCGGCAGCGCCAGCGTGCGCATCTGCACCTGTTCCGGCATGGCGCGCATCACCTGCACCTTCAAGCGCAGCGAATTGACCTGCCAGCCGCGCGCCAGCAGGCTGGCCTGCAGCTTGGGCACCTGCTGCTTCAGCCTTGCCGCCACCGCCGAGCTCGGCACGGCGAGCACCAATACCCCCTCCTGGAACGACAGCACGTCGCAATTGCCGGCCATTGCGGGCAGGGCCGCGCCGACGTCGCGCTGCAAATCGGCCATGCGCATGGCGGCCGGCAGCAGCCGCGCCATGCGCTCGTTGGAACGCAGGAAGTCGGTCGCTTCGAAGGAAGTCGGGTTGTTGCGGGTGCCGTAGATATGCATCAGGCTGGTGGAACTCAGGGAGATCGATAAGGCCACAACATACCACAGCGCATGGCGCAGCGCACGCCGGGCGCAGCGCAGGACGCACGACAGGCTGCCAGACATGTGCAGAGCGATGCAATTTGATAACATTCTTTCTGGAACCACACTTGTTATCTGGCCTATAAGCCCCAAGTGTGGCCGCATCGCATGATAAAATCAGTCGCTTTTTGCCTTGGGCGGTCTTCGATGGGTATCTTTTTGATATCATCCCTGGCTCTTTTCGCGGCGTCTTTATAAGAAACTTAGCATGTCATTCCTGACCCAGATTTTCGGCAGCCGCAACCAGCGGCTGATCAAGCAGTATCAAAAAACCGTGCGTCAGATCAACGCGCTCGAGCCGCAGATGGAAAAGCTGTCGGACACCGAGCTTCAGGCAAAGACCCCGGAATTCAAATCCCGCATCGCCGGCGGCGCCACGCTCGACGACATCCTTCCCGAAGCATTTGCCGTCTGCCGCGAAGCCGCGAAGCGCGTGCTGAAGATGCGTCACTTCGACGTGCAGCTGATCGGCGGCATGGTCATCCACGAAGGCAAGATTGCCGAGATGGGCACCGGTGAAGGCAAGACCCTGATGGCAACCCTGCCGGTCTACCTGAACGGCCTGTCGGGCAAGGGCGTGCACGTCATTACCGTCAACGATTACCTGGCCCAGCGCGACGCCGAGTCGATGGGCCGCCTGTACAGCTGGCTGGGCCTGACCACCGGCGTCAACCTGTCGCAGATGCCGCACGACGCCAAGCAGCAGGCCTACGGCTCGGACATCACCTACGGCACCAACAACGAATTCGGTTTCGACTACCTGCGCGACAACATGGTCTACGATGCGCGCGAACGCGTGCAGCGCAGCCTGAACTTCGCCGTGGTCGACGAGGTCGACTCGATCCTGATCGACGAAGCGCGTACGCCTTTGATCATCTCCGGCCAGGCCGAGAACCACACCGACCTGTACCACCGCATCAACGAAGTGCCGCCGCAACTGACCCTGCAGGTCGGCGAGGAAACGCCTGACGGCAAGGGCAAGATCGAAGTCCCGGGCGACTACACCAAGGACGAAAAAGCGCACACCGTGCTGCTGACCGAAACCGGCCACGAAAAGGCCGAGGCCATCCTCACCCAGATGGGCCTGCTGCCGGAAGGCGCCTCGCTGTACGACGCCGCCAACATCACCCTGATCCACCACCTGTACGCGGCGCTGCGCGCCCACGTCCTGTACCACAAGGACCAGCACTACGTGGTGCAGAACGGCGAAGTCACCATCGTCGACGAATTCACCGGCCGCCTGATGACGGGCCGCCGCTGGTCCGACGGCCTGCACCAGGCCGTCGAAGCCAAGGAAGGCGTGCGCATCCAGAACGAGAACCAGACCCTGGCCTCGATCACCTTCCAGAACTACTTCCGCATGTACACCAAGCTGTCCGGCATGACCGGTACCGCCGACACGGAAGCCTACGAGTTCCAGGAAATCTACGGCCTCGAAACCGTGGTCATTCCGCCGAACCGCCCGTCCCAGCGCAAGGACCGCCAGGACCAGGTGTACAAATCGGCCCAGGAAAAGTACAACGCCATGCTGATGGACATCCAGGACTGCTACGAGCGCGGCCAGCCGGTCCTGGTCGGCACGACCTCGATCGAGAACTCCGAGCTCCTGTCCGGCATCCTGAACGGCGCCAAGCTGCCGCACAACGTCCTGAACGCCAAGCAGCACGCCCGTGAAGCGGAAATCATCGCCCAGGCCGGCCGTCCGAAGATGATCACCATCGCCACCAACATGGCCGGCCGCGGTACCGACATCGTCCTCGGCGGCAACGTCGAGAAGCAGATCCAGATCATCGAGGCCGATGCTTCGCTGAGCGAGGCCGACAAGGCCGCCCAGGCGCAGAAGCTGCGCGACGAATGGCAGTCGCTGCACGACCACGTGGTGAATGCCGGCGGCCTGCACATCATCGGCACCGAACGCCACGAATCGCGCCGCGTCGACAACCAGCTGCGCGGCCGTTCGGGCCGCCAGGGCGATCCGGGTTCCTCGCGCTTCTACCTGTGCCTGGACGACACGCTGCTGCGCATCTTCGCCGGCGACCGCGTGCGCGCCATCATGGAACGCCTCAAAATGCCGGAAGGCGAGCCGATCGAGGCGGGCATCGTCACCCGTTCCATCGAGACCGCCCAGCGCAAGGTCGAGGCCCGCAACTTCGACATCCGCAAGCAGCTGCTGGAATACGACGACGTCGCCAACGACCAGCGCAAGGTGATCTACACCCAGCGTAACGAACTGCTGGAAGCGGCCGACATCTCGGAACTGATCGCCTCGCTGCGTACCGGTACCTTCACCGACGTCGTGCGCGCCCACGTGCCGGCCGAATCGGTCGAAGAGCAGTGGGACATCAAGTCGCTGGAAAGCGTGCTGGCGGCCGAGTGGAGCCTGAACGTGCCGCTGCAGCAGATGCTGCAGGACGAGCCAAACCTGAACGACGACGACATCCTGGAAAAGGTGCTGGCGGCGGCCGACGAGTCGTACAACGGCAAGGTCGGCATCGTCGGCAAGGAATCGTTCGGTGGCTTCGAGCGCAACGTCATGCTGCAAAGCGTCGATACCCACTGGCGCGAACACCTGGCCGCGCTCGACCACCTGCGCCAGGGTATCCACCTGCGCGGCTATGCGCAGAAGAACCCGAAGCAGGAATACAAGCGCGAAGCCTTCGAGCTGTTCGGCAGCATGCTGGACCAGATCAAGAACGAAGTCATCCGCACCGTGATGACCGTGCGCATCCAGAGCCGCGAGGAAGTCGAGGCGGCGGAAGCGGCCATGGCGGCCCAGCAGGCGCACCTGGAAAACATCAACTTCCAGCACGCCGACTTCAACCCGTCGGCCGCGCCGGAAGAACTGCTGGCGCCGAACCCGGTGGCCGCTTCGGAAGCGCCGGTGGCCGCCGAAGACCACAGCACCTACATGGGCGTGAAGGTCGGCCGCAACGACCCTTGCCCTTGCGGCAGCGGCAAGAAGTTCAAGCAGTGCCACGGCAAGCTGGCGTAAGCTGAACCGCGAAAGAAAAAACGGCCGGAGCGATCCGGCCGTTTTTTTTCGCCTGCCGTATGGAGTGCTTATGCGCTGCGGGTTTTTTTCAAGCCGCTAAAGTGTGCGCCGGAAACGTCCTTACAATGCTCAGCATGATTCACTCGCTGAGCTTATCCTGATGCATGCTGTTTTCACGACCGGCACCCGATTCCTCGCTGCCGTCACGCTGTCCCTGTCCGCCGCCGGCGCATTGGCTTCATCCCTGCTGGCCGAGCGCCCGGGAGGCAAGGACCATCCCCTGATTTCCCGCTACGAAGGCGGCATCCTGTACGACTACGGCAGCAATACGCTGGGAACGGCGCGCCTGGTCGAGCGCGCCAAGGGCGAGCCGGTACTGCGCCCGGTCGAAGGCCGGCTCAGCAATCGCCTGTACTGGGGCCCGAAGGACGCCAGTGCGCTGGCGGTCTTCCGCAACTACCAGCAGGCCTTGCGCACGGCAGGATTCGAAACGCTGTTCAGCTGCGAGACCGCCGAATGCGAAACGCTGCGCATCCAGAAAATGATCGAAGACCTCCCGCGCGAAGCGAAATGGGTCGGCAACGATGCGATGGTGAATATTTTTAATAGCGGCAGCCAGCGCGACTTCCATTACATCAGCGCACGCAAGCAGACCGGTTCCGGCTTCACCTATGTCCAGGTGGCGCTGGCCGGACCCAGGAGCGATGGCGAAACTGCGGGGCGGACGCGCCAGTTCATCCAGATCGTCGAGCCGGCCCAGGCGGAAATGGGCAAGGTCACGGTCGACGCGAAAGCCATCGGCGCCGGCCTGCAGCGCGACGGCAAGATCGCCCTGTACGGCGTGAATTTCGATACCAACAAGGCGGTGCTGCGCGCCGATTCCGCGGCGCAGCTGCAAAGCATGGCCGATGCCCTGAAGGCCCAGCCGGCCATGAAGGTGCTGATCGTCGGCCACACCGACAACCAGGGCGACATCGAGGCCAACCTGGCGCTGTCGCAGAAGCGCGCCCAGGCCGTGGTGGAAGCGCTCGCCGGCAAGTACGGCATTCCCGCGGCCCGCCTGAGCGCGCGCGGCGTGTCCAGCTTTGCGCCGGTGTCGAGCAACGCCAGCGAAGAAGGGCGCGCCAGGAACCGGCGCGTCGAGATGGTCGTGCGCTGAGCGCGTGCGTCGAGGAGAGAGCATGAAACGCATCCTGAGCTGTATCGCGATCGGCCTTGGAGCGGCCGGCGCCGCCCTGGCAGCCGATACCCGCTACCTGCCGCCGCCGGGCCTGTACCAAGTCGACATCGTCGGCGGCCTCAAGGTCCAGTCGCCCACGCATACGCTGGAACGGAACGATACCCACGATGGCGCAAGCGGCAGCATCAGCAGCGAGTACAAACGCGACGGCGGCAGCCCGGCGAAGAACGTGATCCCGGGCGCAGGGCCACACCGCACCTGCATCGGGCCGACCCCACCCGGCGCCTTGCCGAAGGGCCTGGCCATCGATGGATGCAAGGCCACCAAGGGCCAGGTCGTCAATGGCGAGATGGTGGCGCTGCACACCTGCCCGTGGGGGAGCATGAAGATCCACCTGCGCCAGGTCGATGCGAAGACCTGGCAGACGTCGGTCGAGCGTGTCCAGAACGGCAATGTGGAAGCCGGTACCGCGCGCAACGAGCAGAAGACGGTCATGCGCCTGTCCCGCGTGGGCGACTGCAAGGGCTGACCGGCAGGCCGCCTGCGGCTGCAGACAGGAAGCGGACCGTTCAAACCAGAAAACGAATCGCATGCACAACACACACCGCATTCATCCATCGCTTCCGCGCCGCCCGGCGCATTTTTCGCGCACTGCCAGGGTCCTGCTGCTGGCCGCCGCGCTGCCGCTGGCGCTGCCCGTGGGCGCCGCCGACAAGACGATGCGCGACATCCCGGGCGCGAAGGACAGTCCGCTGCTGTCGCGCTACGAAGGCTCGGTGCTGAGCGCGGCCGGCGACGATCCGCTCGGCTTCACCCGCCTGGTCGACGTCGAGGCGGGCAAGCCGGTGCTGCGCCAGGTGGAAGGCCGCATCACCAACCGCTTTTATTTCGGGCCGAAAGGCACGGGCGCGCTCGAGGTGTTCCGCGATTACCGGCAGGCGCTGGAGGCGGCCGGTTTCCAGGTGGTCTATGCCTGCGAGGAGCCGCAATGCAAGAAGGACAGGACCCAGCCATTGGTGGGGAACCTGCCTCGCGAGGCGCGCGGAGTCAGCGAGAATGCCCTGGCCCGTAGCATGTTCAATAACGGTTACCAGCCCGGCTTCAACCTGGTCAGCGCGCGCAAGGCCGGCCCGAATGGCGATATCCGGGTGCAGGTTGCCATGTCGGTCGACTCCGGCTCGGGCGCTACGGCCGGCCGCGTGCAGCAGCTGCTACAGGTGGTGGAGCCGGCGACCGCCCGGACCGGCAAGGTCACGGTCGACGCCAAGGCCATCGGCGACACGCTCAGGCGCGACGGCAGGATCGCCCTGTACGGCGTGCACTTCGACACCAACAAGGCGCTGCTGAAGCCCGAGTCGGACGAGCAGCTGAAACAGATGGCCCAGGCCCTGGCTACGGCGCGCGACGCCAGGGTGTTCATCGTCGGCCACACCGACAACCAGGGCGACTTCGAGAACAACCTGGGCCTGTCGCAGCGGCGCGCCCAGGCGGTGGCGGACGCCCTGAGCACCCGCTTCGGCATCGCCGCCAACCGCATGACGGCGCGCGGCGTCGCCAACCTGGCGCCGGTGGCCCCGAACGACGAGGAAGCCGGCCGCGCACGCAACCGCCGCGTCGAACTGGTGCTGCGCTGAGCGGGCGCCGGCGCTAGCGTGACCTGGAGTGGCTCAGGGGCGTGTGCTGCCCGGCGCGCGCGACAGCGTGAAGGTGTCGGTGTGCTCGACCGCTTTGCCGTCCTGCAGGGCAGGGATGAAGCGGCAGCTACCGAAGGCCTGCAGCACGGCCGCGTCGTAGCCGGGTTCCGCACTGGCCTGCGCCACCTGCACATCGCGCAGGACGCCGTTCGCATCGACCGTGTACCTCAAGCGCACTTCCAGCGGCGCATCGCGCTCGATCACGGCTGCCGGATAGTCGGGCAGGGTGCAGGAGTCGTTGATGCGGCGCGCCTGCATGAAGGTGTGCAGCTTGGCAGGCGGCAGCTTGCCCTGCTGCGGGGCCGGCTTCTTCGGCATCTCGACTAGCTTGCCGTTCACCCGCAGCACGCCGCCGCGGAACGCGATCGGCGCCACCAGCACGCCGTTCTCCAGCCTGGCGTAGCCGTTACCGAGCACCTTGCCGACCATCGCATCGGTCATGTCCTGGGCCGTCTTGGCGACATCGGGCGCCGCGCCGCCTTGCGCGGCCTTGGCCTGCTGCTGCGCAATGCGCGTGGCCACTTCGCGCAGCAGCGACACCGGTACCCGCAGCTCGAAGCGCGCATCGATGCGCTTGACGAAGCGGGCCATGTCCTTGAGGTCGGCCTCGGTGACGCCCGTTGCGACAACGCTGCCGCTCAGCACGGCCTTGTGGCCATGGTAGGTGGCGCTGATCTCGTCGACGTGCAGCGTGGTCCTGTTCTTCGACGCCGTGCGCGCGAACTGCCGGAACAGCGGCAGGAAAGCCTCGAGTTCGGCCGCCGGCGTGCGCTTCGCATCCAGCTTCCGGTCGGCCTGGTAGAGCGCGGTCAGTGCCGCCTTGTCGAGGTTGCGGAGACGGTAGGAGAAGACCAGGTCGTCCAGCTGTTCGCCGGCCACCTCGAACGCCTTGATGCCGAAGGATTGCGCGTACTCGACGGTCTTCGCGCGCTCCTGCACCTGGCTGCGCATCCACAGGTCGCGCATCATGAAACTGGCCGCCTGCGGCTTGCGGACATCGAAGGCCACGCTGGCAATGTTGCCTTCCATGGTGCCGAGCCAGAACGGCCCGCTGCCCTGGCGCTGCACGCCGCTCACCGTGGCGTCGCGCATCTCGACGCGACCGGATTCGCTCTCGAATGACAGGGTAGTCCAGGTGCCGTCGAACTGCAGTCCCTTGCCGCTCTTGTCGATCGTCAGATCGACCGGGAAATCGCTCCATTCCAGGAAACTGCCGCCGGGCGTGGCAAGACGCAGCGGCTGCAGGGTCCAGCGGTAGGCGGGGGCGCCGGACGTGGCGCGTTTTTCGAGCGACCAGGGACGTTCGTTACCGAAGATGGGCATCAGCGCAGCAGCGGTCTCGGGCGTATGACGGAAGGTCGTCAGGCGCTCCAGCTTGCGCACCAGCGTTTCCTTGCCGTCGAGGACCTGCTGGATTTCCTTGATGACCGCCGTCGCGGCACCCGCGAGTTTCGTACTGGCGGCAGGCTGGGATGGCGGCACCTCGTCGGCGGCAATCACGGTCACTTTGCTCTGCGCCTCGGCGGGTGGTGCGGCAGCAGGCGTCGCTGGCGCGGCCAGGGCAAGCGGCGCACTGCCGAGTGCAAGGGCCAACATACTGGCTATATATTCTCTTTTCATCATGGACAAGTGTTGTTATGTTTTTAATCTCGCAATAATGCCTTACGTAAATAAATTCGTCCATGCATGGTGCTTATTGTTGCTGGCTGTGCGCATTGCGCCGGCGCACCCGCGTGCGCAGTACAATATTGGATTCGTAATCTTTTCATAGAGACCACCATGGCCGTGAATTCCCCCCTGCCCGTCGCCGCCGACCTGAAGCCGGTTGCCGGTATCGAGATCGGTTTTGCCGAAGCCGGCATCAAGAAGCCCAACCGCAAGGACCTGCTGGTCATGCGCCTGGCCGATGGCGCCACCGTCGCCGGCGTGTTCACCAAGAACCGCTTCTGCGCGGCGCCGGTCCAGGTGAGCAAGGCCAACCTGGCAGCCGTGACGGATGGCGGTGCGCCGATCCGCGCATTGGTGGTCAACACCGGTAACGCGAACGCCGGCACCGGCGAGACCGGCCTGGCCAACGCCCAGGCCACCTGCGCCGAAGTGGCGAAGCTGCTCGGCTGCGAAGCCGGCCAGGTGCTGCCGTTCTCGACCGGCGTGATCCTGGAACAGCTGCCGATCGCGAAGATCGTCGCCGGCCTGCCGGCCGCTGTCGAGAACCTGAAGGCGGACAACTGGTTCAACGCCGCCGAAGCGATCATGACCACCGACACCCAGCCGAAGGCTGCCTCGCGTACGGTGACCATCGGCGGCCACGAAGTGACCATGACCGGCATCAGCAAGGGCGCCGGCATGATCAAGCCGAACATGGCGACCATGCTCGGCTACCTGGCGTTCGACGCCAAGGTGGCGCAGCCGGTGCTCGACGAACTGGTGAAGTACGCGGCCGACCGCTCCTTCAATTCGATCACCATCGACGGCGACACCTCGACCAACGATTCCTTCATCCTGGTGGCCACCGGCGCCGGCGGCCTGGTCGTGAACGAAGCGAGCGGCGCCGACTATGAAGCCCTGCGCGATGCCGTCACCGACATCTCGCGCAACCTGGCGCAGCAGATCATCCGCGACGGCGAAGGCGCGACCAAGTTCATCACCATCACGGTGGAAGAGGGCCGCGACCTGGAAGAGTGCCGCAAGATCGCCTATGCGATCGCCCACTCGCCGCTGGTGAAGACCGCCTTCTTCGCGTCGGACCCGAACCTGGGCCGCATCCTGGCCGCGGTCGGCTATGCCGGCGTGGACGACCTCGACGTCACCAAGCTGGATTTGTACCTGGACGACGTCTGGGTCGCCAAGGCCGGCGGACGCAATCCGGATTACCAGGAAGCCGATGGCCAGCGCGTGATGAAGCAGGCCGAGATCCTGGTCCGTGTGAAGCTCGCGCGCGGCGATGCCACGGCCACGGTCTGGACCTGCGACCTGTCGCACGACTACGTCAGCATCAACGCCGACTACCGCTCGTAAAGCAGGCATGACGCCGCTCGAACAGTTCCTGCACCGCGCCGAGGGTTTGATGGCGCGGCTCGAGGCGGTGCTGCCGCCGGCGGTCCCGCGCGAGCCGGACTGGAAGCGCAGCTTCGCCTTCCGCTGGCGCCGCCGGGGGAATGGGGCGGGTGGCGGCAATGCGTGGCTGCAGCCGGTGGCGCATGTGTCGACCATCCGCTTCGCCGATTTGCAGCACGTGGATGCGCAAAAGCGCCAGCTGGAGCAGAACACGCGCCAGTTCGTCGCTCGCCGTCCGGCCAACAACGTGCTGCTGACCGGGGCGCGCGGAACCGGCAAGTCGTCGCTCATCAAGGCTTGCCTGAACGATTTTGCCGACCAGGGGCTCAGGCTCATCGAAGTGGACAAGGCGGATCTGGCCGATTTGCCGGACATCGTCGACCTGGTGGCGGCGCGGCCGGAGCGCTTCGTGATCTTCTGCGACGATCTGTCGTTCGAGGAAGGCGAGGCTGGCTACAAGGCGCTGAAGGTGGCGCTGGACGGCAGCATTTCGGCGCAGTCGGACAATGTGCTGATCTACGCGACCTCGAACCGGCGCCATTTGATGCCGGAAAAGATGTCGGATAACGCCGGCTACAGGCACGGCGAGGATGGAGATTTGCATCCGGGCGAGACGGTGGAAGAGAAGATTTCGCTGTCCGAGCGGTTTGGCTTGTGGTTGTCGTTTTATCCTTTCCGCCAGGACGATTACCTGGGCATCGTCGCGCACTGGCTGGCCAGCTTCGGCTGCACGCCGGAGCAGATCGAGGCGGCCCGGCCGCTGGCGCTGCAATGGGCGCTGGGGCGCGGCTCGCGCTCGGGGCGGGTGGCGTGGCAGTTTGCAAAAGACTACGCCGGAAAATTACCCTGACTGGTTTTTCGTAGGGTGGACACCTGTGTCCACGCGGTGCCACGTTTGCATATCGAATAATCGTTTCGACAACGGAGCCGTGCCATACCGCGTGGACACGGGTGTCCACCCTACGAACCCATACACCCGGGTTATCCCCCCACGCAATTTTCTATCGGCGGGAACACAACACCCATGATTTTCTACGCCCGCGCCTGGCGTACAATATCGGGTTTTCCAACCGGACTCTCTCATGCAGCAAGCCGCCAGCAGGCCTATCGACGTGGCAGTCGGGATCGTGATGCGCCCGAATGGCGACGTGCTGCTCGGCCAGCGCCCGGCGGGCAAACCATATGCCGGCTACTGGGAATTCCCGGGCGGTAAAGTCGAGCCGGGCGAGAGCATTTTCAACGCCCTGCAGCGCGAATTCGTCGAAGAATTGGGCTTGAACATCGTCGGCGCCGAAGAGTGGTGCTGCGTCGAACACGTCTACGAGCACGCCCATGTGCGGCTCCATTTTTATATCAGCCGCGACTGGCGCGGCGAACCGCAGAGCCTGGAAGGCCAGGCCTTTGCGTGGCAAGGGGCAGTCGGCGTTACCCCGCTCCTGCCCGCAACCATCCCCTTGCTCGAGTGGCTCGATCAGCTGCGCTACGCAAGGTAAAAAGCAGTCAACCTCTGTTCAAGGACTCCTGTGAAAATCATCGTCTTGGGTAGTGGTGTCATCGGCACCACCACGGCATATTACCTGGCCCAGGCAGGGCACGACGTCACCGTCATCGACCGCCAGCCGGGCGCCGGCATGGAAACGAGCTATGGCAACGCCGGCGAAATCTCGCCCGGCTACGCGTCCCCATGGGCCGGCCCCGGCGTGCCCGCGAAAGCCGTGAAATGGCTGATGATGCAGCACAGCCCGCTGGTCATCCGCCCCAAGATGGACCCGAACCAGTGGCGCTGGATCCTGTCCATGCTGGCCAACTGCAACCACAAGAGCTACCAGATCAACAAGGGCCGCATGGTGCGCCTGGCCGAGTACAGCCGCGACGTGCTGGTCCAGCTGCGCAAGGACACCGGCATCGCCTACGACGAGCGCAGCCAGGGTACCCTGCAGCTGTTCCGCACCCAGAAGCAGCTCGATGGCGCCGCCACCGACATCGCCGTGCTCGAACAGTACGGCGTGCCGTATAAAGTGCTGGACCCGGCCGGCTGCGAAGCCTACGAACCGGCGTTGAGTAAAGTGCGCGGCAAGTTCGTCGGTGGCCTGCTGCTGCCGAACGACGAGACCGGCGACTGCTTCAAGTTCACCCAGAAGCTGGCCGAGATGGCGAAAGCCCTGGGCGTGAAGTTCCGCCAGGGCGTCGAGATCAAGCGCCTGTCCGTGGAAGGCGACCGGGTCACTGGCGTGGTCACCTCGCAGGGTGAACTGAAGGCCGATTCCTTCGTGCTGGCGCTGGGCAGCTACTCGCCCTTCGTGCTGAAGCAGATCGGCATCCGCATCCCGGTGTATCCGGTCAAGGGCTATTCGATCACCGTGCCGATCACCGACGCATCCGGCGCGCCGGAATCGACGGTGATGGACGAGACCTTCAAGGTCGCCATTACGCGCCTGGGCGACCGCATCCGCGTGGGCGGCACGGCCGAACTGGCCGGGTTCGACCTGACCCTGCACCAGGCTAGGCGCGACACGCTGGAGCACTCGGTGACCGATCTGTTCCCGCAGGGCGGCGACGTGAGCAAGGCCGAGTTCTGGTGCGGTTTGCGTCCGATGACGCCGGACGGCACGCCGGTGGTGGGCCCGACTCCGTACCGCAATTTGTTCCTGAACACCGGCCACGGCACGCTGGGCTGGACCATGGCCTGCGGTTCGGGGCGCGTGCTGGCCGACATGGTCTCGGGCCGCCAGCCGGAGATCGGGCTGGAAGGCCTGTTCATGGACCGGTATGGCAGCGGTAACAAGCCGGTGCAGATGCCGGGTGGGATTATCGTCACGGCCTGATCGACCCAGGACAGGGACCGTACGGTGGGCACTCCGTGCCCACGCGGTACGCACGCATCCTTGCACCTGCTGCGGCGAAACATCGCTCGCAAACGTCAAAAACGGACACGCACCTGTCGTGTCCGTTTTTGCATTTTGGGGGCGACACCTCGCGGCAGCAGGTGCAAGGAAACGCACGTAACCGCGTGGGCACGGAGTGCCCACCGTACGGTTGAGGCCGACAACTGCCGAATATGGACGTGCCGTTTTACGAGAACAGGCGCCGCATCCTGCGCTGGCGGCGCCGTTCCTTCCAGTCGCGCCACGTCTGCTTCGGATCGCCGCAGTTAGCGCAATCGACGCACTGGCAGGCATCGCACACGCAGTCGGCATCGCGCCACGACACGCTGGGCATATCGCAGTGCAGATCCGGCAGACAACTCGCATCGCAATCGCAAGGCACGCAATCGCCGCGCTGGTGGTGCAGGAGCGGATGGGGAACGTGGACACGCCGGCTGCGGTAAGCTTCACCGCACAGGCGCAGGCGGCGCCGCAACAGCGCCAGCCCATTCCACAGCCCGAACCGTTCGATCACCCGGTAACCATGGCGCGAACAGCTGTCGCGCCCGGTCGCACAGCGGTAGGCGCAGGAAAAACCTTTATGGGGAGAGAGATAACGCTGGTAGCCGCGGATCGCGGCCAGGGCCACACGGACGAGGAATCCGGATGGCCGCTCCAAGATCAGTGTTTATCGTCAGCCAGCGGGTCGTCCAGCGACTCGTTCGGCGCGGCGGCGGGGATGGTGTACTTCTCTTCGGCCCAGGCGCCCAGGTCGATCTGTTTGCAGCGCTCCGAGCAGAACGGGCGGTATTGATTCGCTTCCGTCCACTCGACTTTCCTGGCGCAGGTGGGGCAGGCTACAACGGTCATGGCAATACTTAAACTTAGAAATTACAGAGGGTCAGCTCGAAGGGCACGTCTTCTTCCAGCGACTTCGGCTTCAGATCGCCGTCCTGGGTGGTGAAGCGTACCCACAGCATGTACTTGTTGGCCGAGATTTCGGGAATCGCACCGAGCGATTCGTCGAGTCCCAGGCGCAGCATATGGTACACCTTTCCCTGCAACATTTGCTGGTAGCTGCCGCCGGTGGCAACCATCCTGGCCGGGCCGCCCGAGTCGCGCAGCAGGCGCAGCACGAGGGCGAGGGCGTCGAACAGGGGAGCGAGCGGCCCGAACCAGGCCATGATGTCGGCGTGGCGCTGCTCGGCCGGGCGCTTTTGCCAGGCGTAGTAGGAGGGCAGGTCGAATTCGCAGGCGCCGCCGGGGATGATGGTGCGGCCGCGGATGCTCATCAGCCACTCGTTGTCGCGCACGTTCTGGCCGGTCTTGCCCTGGGCGGCGCCGAGGGCGCTGCTCACTTGGTCGAGTTCGGCGAGGACGGCGTCCAGCGCTTCCGGGGCCACGTTCGGGTTGCTGCGGTAGGCCAGCAGGCTTTGCTTCTGGCGCTCGAGTTCCTGCAGCAGGTCGGACTTCAGGTCGGCGCGGCCGGCCACTTCCAGCATGTCGAAGATCGTCGCCAGGGCGACGTGGTGCTGCATCGGGTGTTCCTGGCGCACAAAGAACTTGAATTTCTCGTACAGGTCTTCCAGCCGCAACAACGTGCGAATCCGCTCGTTGAAAGGATATTCGTAGACGATCAAAGTGACATTCCTCTGAATGTGGGCTGGCAGGCAACTTCGTGATTCTGAACCATGCGACGCAAAATTACAAACCTTCGATTGTAGAAGTCCGGATCAGGCGCCGAATGGAGCATGAGCGCGGCGCGATTCGTCGAGATAAAACGCATGCAGGCGTTCGACTTGCGGTCGCAAGGCGTCCAGCCCGTCGTCGTTGAGGACCACGTCGTCGGCCGCCGCCAGGCGCTGGGCGCGCGTGACCTGGACCGCCATGATGGCGCGTACCTGCTGTTCGGTCATGCCGTTCCTGGCCATCACGCGCGCCACCTGCAGTTCCTCGGGGCAGTCGATGGCCAGCACGCGCGTGACCCGCTGGCGCCAGGTGCCGGACTCGATCAGCAGCGGCACGACGAAGATCGTGTAGGGGCCGGTGGCCATGGCCGCCGCGGCGGCGGTGGCGTCGCGGATGCGCGGGTGCAGGATGGCTTCCAGGCGCGCGCGGGCAGTGGAATCGGAAAACACCAGCGCGCGCATCTTGATGCGGTCCATGGCGCCCTCAAGCGTGGCGAAGTCCTGCCCGAATTCGTCCAGGATGGCCGGCATCGCCGCGCCGTTCGGAGCGGTCAGCGCGTGGGCGATGGCGTCGGTGTCGACCAGCGTCGCGCCGAGGGCGCCGAACATGTCGGCCACCGTGGTCTTGCCGCAGCCGATGCCGCCGGTCAGGCCGACGGAGAATGCAGTAACAGGCGCCGGTTCCATGTCCGTCAGCCCAGCAGGCCGCTGAGGAAGCCGGCGCTCAGGTCCTTGCCCCAGAGCAGGGCGATCAGGCCGGCCGCCGCCAGGTAGGGACCGAAGGGAATCGGGTTGTCGCGCCCGCGCTTGGCGAACACGATCAGGCTGATGCCGACGATCGCACCGACCACCGAGGACAGCAGCACGATGGTCGGCAGCATGGCCCAGCCCATCCAGGCGCCCAGCGCCGCGAGCAGCTTGAAGTCGCCGTAGCCCATGCCTTCCTTGCCGGTGGCGAGCTTGAACAGCCAGTACACGGACCACAGCACCAGGTAGCCGGCGGCCGCGCCGATCACGGCGTCCTGCAGCGGCACGAAGGTGCCGTTGACGTTGATGAGCAGGCCGGCCCAGAGCAGCGGCAGGGTCAGGTCGTCGGGCAGGAGCTTGGTGTCGTAGTCGATCCAGGTCATGGCGATCAGCAGGTACACGAACAGCAGCGCGCCCATGCCCGCCAGGCCCGAGCCGAAGGTCCAGACCAGCAGGGCAGACAGCAAGCCGGTGATCAGCTCGACGATGGGGTAGCGCGGCGAGATCGACGCCTTGCAGTTGCGGCACTTGCCGCGCAAAACCAGCCAGCTGACGACGGGGATATTCTCGAGCGCGCTGATCTGGTGGCCGCAGTGCGGGCAGCAGGAACGCGGCACCATCAGGTTGTAGCGGTCGGTGTGCGGCAGCTCCTTGCCGCTCTCGTGCGCCACATAATTGTCGGACTCGCGCTGCATCATCTTCGGCAGGCGATGGATGACCACGTTCAGGAAACTGCCGATCAACAGGCCGAAGATGCCGGCAACGATGGTGGGGCCGAGCGATGCGGGGGCGGCAAAGAGAAGAGTTTCCAAAGAGCTAGCTTCCGGTTAGGTGGCGTCGATGCGGGCAGTGGTGCCGTAGATCAACCTATTTTAGGGGTTTTCCGTGGTTCGTGAAACGTGTGATCCGCGCGCCGGCCAGATAAAATCCATTCCGCACCAAAACACCGAGAAACCGACATGAAAATATCCCAACGCGCCCAGGCCATCGACCCCTTCTTCGCCATGGAATTCGGCAAACGCGCCGCCGCCATGGAGGCGGCAGGCCAGGCTGTCATCAAGCTCAGCCTGGGCGAGCCCGACTTCGGCCCGCCGCCCGCCGTGCTGGACGCCGCGCGCAGCGCCGTCGACGGCCCGCTGCCCTATACCGGTGCCCTCGGCACGCCGGCCCTGCGCGCGGCGATTGCAGGCTTCTACCTGCGCGAGCATGGCGTGACGATCTCGCCGAACCGCATCATCGTCACCGCCGGCGCCTCGGCCGCGCTGCTGCTGGTAACGGCCGCCCTGGTCGACAGCGGCGACGAAGTGCTGGTCGGCGACCCATCCTACCCCTGCAACCGCCAGTTCCTGAGCAGCTTCGGCGCCCGGGTGAAGCTGGTGGCCACCGACGCCGCATCGCGCTTCCAGCTCGATGCCGCCAGCGTGCGCGCCAACTGGAGCGATGCGACGCAAGGCCTGATGATCGCCACGCCCTCGAACCCGACCGGCACCTCGGTACCGCTGGACGAGCTGCGCGCGATCTGCGACTGGGCGCGCGAGCGCGGCGCCTGGCGCATCGTCGACGAGATCTACCTGAACCTGGGCGACCGCGATGCCGACGGCCGCGCGCCGCAGACGGTGCTGTCTGTCGACGACGACGCCATCGTCATCAACAGCTTCTCGAAATACTTCGGCATGACCGGCTGGCGCCTGGGCTGGGCCGTGGTGCCGGAAGCGCTGGTGCCGACCATGGAGCGCCTGGCCCAGAATTACTACATCTGCGCGTCCAGCCTGTCGCAGGGGGCGGCGCTGGCCTGCTTTACGCCGGCGTCGCTGGCCGTGTGCGAGGAGCGGCGCCAGGAATTCGCGCGGCGCCGCGCGCTGGTGCTGGAAGGCTTGGCGGGGATCGGGCTGCCGGTGCCGGTGCCGCCGGACGGAGCGTTCTACGTCTACTTCGACGTGAGCGGGACCGGGCTGACGGCGTGGCAGTTCTGCGAGCGCGTGCTGGACGAGGTGCAGGTGGCGCTCACGCCGGGCAAGGACTTCGGGCACTGCGGCGCGGACCGCTACGTGCGGCTGTCGTATGCGGCCAGTAGCGAGCAGCTCGCTGAAGCCATCCGCCGGCTTGGCGTATTCATGGCTGCAATCTGGGGAGCGCAGGCATGAGCATCACCGCCGCGCGGCTGTGAACGGCGGCAGCGCGGCTCCGGCCTGCAAGCAGGCGCGATCCTGGTCCATCGCGCCTACCCGAAGGCGTAAAATCGCGCTATAGTCGTCCTGGCGGCAAGGCCGCGCGCAGTCTGCGCAGTCTGTCTACGCAATGACACCGTGCATCCGTGATGGATAAAGGCTGACATGATGAACACTCGTTTACAGCGTAGCGTCTGCTCTCATGTGTTCCTCAGCCTGATAGTGCTGGCCTGCCCGCCGGCGGCAAGCGCCCAGGCCGCCGATGCGCCCTGGGCGGCATTGCAGCAGTCTTACTTCCCCGGCAAGCAACTGGAGCAGGCCTCCTTTATCCGCCTAACGGCGCCCGCGCGCGCAGCCAGCGGCGACCAGGTGCCGTTCGCGTTCAGCATCGACCATCCGATGACGGCGACGCAGTACATCAAGTCGGTCACCCTGTTCGTCGACGCCAATCCCGTGCCCTTGACGGCGGTATTTCGTTTTCGTCCGGAGAGCGGTAAGGCGGAAGTATCGACCAGGATCCGCTTCGAATCCGATTCGCCGGTGCACGTCGTTGCCGAGTCGAGCGACGGCCGCCTGTATGTGAATAGCCTTACCGTGAAGGCATCCGGCGGTTGCGCCGGCACGATCCCGGGCGACAATGCGCAGGCGCTGGCGGAAGCGGGAAAAATGAAGATCGCACTCGACGGACCATTCAGGCGCGGCGAGCTCAACAAGGCCCGGCTCCTGATCCGGCACCCGATGTACACCGGTTTGCAGCGCGACCTGGCCACGCATGGCTTCCGTCCCGCTTTCTTCATCGACAAGATCGACATCACCTACGACGGCAAGCCGGTGATGACGGCCGATACGTCGATCGGCATCAGCGAAAATCCCTCGATTGGGTTTGGATTCGTCCCCAGCCGGGCCGGCACCCTGCAAGTCCTGATCCGCGATAGCCAGGGCGCCAGCTTCCGCCAGTCGATCGACGTGGGCGGCTAGATGCGGCGCCTGATGCACGTGGCCTGGCTGCTGGCGGCCGCGCAGCTTGCCGTAGCAGCGCCGCTGCGCGTCGACCAGGTCGCGCCGGGCGTGTATGTGCACATCGGGCAGCACAAGGATTTCGAGGAAGGCTACGACGGCGACATCGCGAATATCGGCTTCGTGGTCGGCAGCGATGCGGTCGCGGTCATCGATACAGGCGGCTCGTATGCCGTCGGCATGGCCCTGAAGCAGGCGCTGCGCGCCGTCACCCGGCTGCCGATCCGCTACGTCATCAACACGCATGGGCATCCCGACCATGTGTTCGGCAACGCCGCCTTCATCGAGGCCGATCCCGCCGAGGGAGAAGGGCGGCCGCGATTGGTCGGCCATGCCACGCTGCCGCGCTTCCTCGCCTTGCGCGGCGATGCCTATGTGCGCAACCTGAAGCAGCAACTCGGTGCCGGGGCCGGCGCGAGCAGGCTGGTGGCGCCGGGCGAGACCGTGCAGGACCGGCTGACCCTCGACCTGGGCGGGCGCAAGCTGGAACTGCGGGCCTGGCCGAAGGCGCACACCGACAACGACTTGAGCGTGTTCGACGCCGCCAGCGGTACGCTATGGACGGGAGACCTGCTCTTCATCGAGCGCACGCCGGCCATCGATGGCGACCTCCAGGGCTGGCTCGCCGCCATGGACGGATTGGACAAGATGCCGGCCGGGCTCACCATCCCGGGCCACGGCCCCGTGACGCGCGACAGGAAGGCGGCGCTGGCCAGGCAGCGCCACTACCTGGCGACCCTGCTGCACGACGTGCGCGCCAGCATCCGGCAGGGCGCCGACATGCCCGCCACGATGGCCACGGCGGCGGCCTCGGAGCGCAGCCGCTGGCAACTCTTCGACATCGTCAACCGGCGCAACGTCAACCTGCTCTACCCGGTTCTGGAATGGGTTGATAACAGTAATCGGTAACTTGTCTAAACATATGCAATCTTATTCAGAATGGATAGGATTTTTACAACTTCTTCTATCACGAAAGCACTTGTATTATATTTTTGTAAGGCTGGATGGCAGCCGTAGTCATCGGAACCAATAACTGATCGACAGTGTCGAACATGGGTAAAGGAGGCGCGATGATCCTGGCCCATCGTATTCGACTCGACCCTAATAAGGTGCAGGCAACATATCTGTCGCGTGCAGCCGGGACCGCGCGGTTCGCTTACAACTGGGCACTGGCCGAATGGGAACGGCAATTCGAAGCGTGCAAACGCAACCCAGCCTTGCCCAAGCCAAACGAAGCGGCGCTGCGGCGCCAGCTCAACGCCATCAAGCGCACGCAATTCCCATGGATGCTGGAAGTAACAAAGAATGCGCCACAGATGGCGATCATGCAATTGGGCCGCGCTTTCCAGAATTTCTTCGAGAAACGGGCACGCTACCCGAGGTTCCGGCGCAAGGGGATCAACGACCGGTTCACATTGACCAACGACCAGTTCCAGGTCGATGGCAAACGCATCCGTATTCCGAAACTCGGATGGCTGAGGATGCGTGAAAGCCTGCGCTACACAGGACGGATTGTCTCTGCGACCGTTTCGTGCACAGCCGACGAATGGTATGCCAGCATCAGCATCGATACCTCCGACACACAGCTGCCGCCAGCCGAAAATCAAAGCGCGGTCGGCATCGACTTCGGCGTGACGCACCTGGCCACGTTGTCGACAGGAGAGACAGTCGTCGGACCCAAGGCATTGCGAACCTTGCTGGATCGCCTGCGTCGACTGTCACGCGATTTGTCGCGCAAGGTGAAAGGCTCGTGCAACCGCAAGAAGGCAAGAGCCAAACTGGCCCGCCTGCATGCCAGGATCGCCAACGTGCGCGCGAACGGCTTGCACCAGCTCAGCGCAAGTATCACCCGGCGCTTTCATACCATCGGCATCGAGGATCTGCATGTCAAGGGCATGCTCGGCAACCGGTGCCTGTCACGGGCGATTGCCGACATGGGCTTTGCCGAACTGCGCCGCCAGCTCGTGTACAAAGCGCAGCGGCGCGGTGGGCAAATCATCGTCATCGATCGCTGGTACCCCAGCAGCAAGACCTGTTCCTGCTGTGGTTACAAGCTCAATGCACTCAGCCTGGACGTACGTCAGTGGACCTGCCCTGGATGCGCAACGCACCATGACCGCGACGTCAACGCAGCAATCAATCTAAGAAATATGGCGGTGAGTTCCACCGTGTCGGCCTGTGGAGGGGAAGGCGCTGGCCCTGTGCTCCATGCGCAGAGTGAAACCGGCCCCTGTGAAGTAGGAATCCAGCGAAAAGTTAACTATGCTTAGCTTTGGGTAAGTCTGGAAGAACGGAGTAGGGCGATGCGCAGGCGCGATGTTCTCGGGTTGGCACTGGCGGGATTGGCCCAGCCGTCGCTGGCGGCGGGGGCCTGTCCTGTCCGCCACAAGCGCCATGGTTGGCATGGGCGCCTGGGGCGGGTCGTGGTCGTGGGCGCCGGCTATGGCGGCGCCACCGCAGCCAGGTATGTGCGGCTCCTGGGCGCCGGGCGCATCGAAGTCATTCTCGTCGACCAGAACGCCGATTTCGTTTCCTGCCCGGTGAGCAACCGCGTGCTGGGCGGGCAAAGGACACTGGCGCAGCTCACGTTCGGCTACGATGCGCTCCGGCAGGAGCATGGCGTCCGGTTCATGCGGGGCCGCGTGACGGCGATCGATGCCGACCGGTCGCAGATCGTGATGGCAGGACAAAGGCTGTCGTACGACAGGCTGGTCGTCGCGCCCGGCATCGACTTCATCTACGACGATTTTCCAATGCTGGCAAAGGCGCAGGAGCGCATTCCCCATGCGTGGAAAGCCGGTCCGCAAACGCGGAACCTGCAGCGGCAGCTGGCGGCGATGCGCGACGGCGGGGTGTTCACGATCGTGGTGCCGGCCCAGCCCTACCGATGTCCTCCCGCACCATACGAGCGCGCGTGCCAGGTCGCCTTTTACCTGAAAACGCACAAGCCCCGCTCCAAGGTCGTGGTGCTGGACGCCAATCCCGTCATCACCTC
Organism: Massilia sp. BAP21; assembly: GCF_057801335.1. Lineage (NCBI taxonomy): Bacteria > Pseudomonadati > Pseudomonadota > Betaproteobacteria > Burkholderiales > Oxalobacteraceae > Massilia > Massilia sp. BAP21. The sequence continues at coordinate 834,440 of NZ_CM173596.1, read as the reverse complement.
GAAACGCGCGCTGTTCGAGCGGGCCTGGCGCGATTTGTATCCGGGCATGATCGACTACGTGCCGGGCAGCGAACCGAGGGAAGTCGACGTGGCGACGAAGACCGTCAGGACCGCCTTCGATACGGTGAGGTCGGATGTGCTGAACGTCATTCCACCCCAGCGGGCGGGCAGGATCGCACAACAGGTCGGCCTGGCCAACGTGGAGCGGCGCTGGTGCGAAGTCGACTTTCTCACGTATGCATCGAAGGTCTTGCCGCGCGTGCATGTCATCGGCGATGCCATCGACGCCGGCCTGCCCAAGTCGGCGCACATGGCCAATGCCCAGGCCAAGGTCTGCGCGCGCGCCATCGTGGATTTGATGCTGGGGCAGGCGCTTGATCCGGCGCCGGCCTTTGCCAATACCTGCTACAGCTACGTCGACGACAGGCAGGCGATGCACATCTCGACCCTGTACCGCTACGACCCGGCCACCGGCAGCATGCGGGCCGAGGGCAGCGGCATGCTGTCGGACCATCCGTCCGCGCAGGAGGGCAGGGATGCCGATGCGTGGGCGCGGCAGATCTGGAGCAATGTGCTGGGCTAGCGGGCGGCAAGCTGCAGCGACGCACGCCGCGACGCAGGCCGGCATCCAGGAATACACCCTTCATCGATTTGCATGATAGCCGCATTCAATGATGCGCTTCCCATGGCCGATTTTAGTCAGACTAGGCATTCTTGTTCTTCATTCGATGCAATCGAAACATGCTGTCCGCTTCCCTCCACGGGGAGCCAGCAGCGCCACAAGGAAAGCTCATGACTACATCGCTTCAACACATCGGCTTTCTCTGCTTCGACGTGTTCGGCACCGTCGTCGACTGGCGGTCGGGAGTGGCGCGTGCCGCCCAACCTTTCCTCGAACGCTACGGCATCGACGTCGATCCGTTCGACTTTGCCGACGAATGGCGGTCGCTGTACCAGCCTGCGATGCAGGCCGTCCGCTCAGGCGAGCGGCCGTGGGTGCGGCTGGATGTGCTGCAACGGGAAAATCTTGAAACCGTCCTGGCGCGGCATGGTGCGGATTTCGGTGCGATTGCAGGTGCCGATCTGGCCGATCTCAATCGCGCCTGGGAGCGGCTCGATCCATGGCCCGATGCGGTCGAAGGCCTTACCCGGCTGAAGCAGCGCTTCCCGATCGGCGCCCTGTCGAACAGCCATATCGCGGGCATGTTGCACCTGTCGCGCTTTGGCGGACTTCCCTGGGACGCCATTCTCGGCGCCGAGATCGCCAGGAGCTACAAGCCGCAACCCCAGGCCTACCTGAAGTCGGCGGAAGCGGTTGGACTGCCGCCGCACGAGGTGGCGCTCGTCGCCGCCCACAACGACGACCTGCAAGCAGCGCGCGCCTGCGGCTTCAGGACCGTGTTCGTGCGACGGCCCCAGGAACACGGCCCGAAGCAAAGCACCGACCTGGCACCGGAACACGACTGGGATGTGGTCGCCGACAGTCTCATCGAATTGGCCGACCTGCTCGGCTGCCCTCAACTTTCACGATAAAGGAACCTGCACATGACGCAACCGAATGAACGCCCGCTCGCCCTGGTCACCGGCGCCTCCAGCGGCATCGGCTATGAACTGGCCCGGCTTTTCGCAGCCGACGGCTATGACCTGGTCATCACCGCGACCAATGGCGAACTGCTCGAACGCACCGCCGAAGCCGTCCGCGCTACCGGCGCCGGCGCCGAGATCGTCGTTGCCGACCTGACGAAGTTCGATGGCGTCGAGTCGCTGTACGCTGCGGTTACCGCTCTTGGCCGGCCGCTGGCCGCGGCGGCCCTGAATGCGGGTGTTGGCCTGGGCGGCTACTTCATCGGCGGCACCGACCTGGAAGCGGAGCTGAACATGATCCAGTTGAACATCGTCTCCCAGGTGCACCTGACGAAACGCATCCTGCCGGACATGGTGGCGCAGGGTTCCGGCAAGCTGCTGTACACGGCGTCGATCTCGGGCACCATGCCGACGCCGTACGAGTCGGTATATGGCGGCACGAAGGCCTTTTTGATTTCGTTTGCGGAAGCGGTGAAGTCGGAGATCAAGGACAGCGGCGTGACGATCACCTTGCTATTGCCGGGCCAGGTCGACACGCCGTTCTGGCACCGCGCCGGCATGGATACCAACAAGCTCGGCATGGGCGAGAAGGCGGCCCCGAGCAAGGTGGCGGCAGAGGGTTACGAGGCCATGAAGGCCGGGAAGGACCGTGTCGTCGCCGGCATGACGAGCAGCAAGGTGATCGGGAACATCGTCAATAACCTGGCGCCGGATACGGTGAAGGCTGATTTGCATGCTGCAGATGCCGAGCCGGGATCGGGGTTGAAAGACTAGGGGTTGCTGGCCGCAAAGTGGCCCTCATGGGCGAAGGACTGGCTATCTTCGTATGGAGCAAGTGAAAGTTTTCGAATGAAAATATTGAACCTGGGTGCCTTGTATGTAATGACACTTGCTGCAGGTGGCATTCCAGGCTCAACATATGCAACAGAAAAACAACTAACCGTTAGCGGAAAGAATTTGACGCTGGCAGCTCCGCTCACATGTGCATCAGCGCAGCTGTCCCGTAAGGAACTGGCCAAATATTTAGTCCAGTACGATCCTTCTGGCGAACCAAGTGAAGACATTACGGACGAGACACCGTGGACGCATGAAGAGATAGAGACAGCAAGGCGCGCTCTTGTTTTACATGGGTTCCAGTATCCGAATGGTCAGGTTAGCGTTATTACCTGGACCGATTTTGATGGCGACGGTGTCTGTGACTTTTCTGCCTCCGCTGGTATCGGTGGCGCAAAATCGATTGATCGACATTTCCTGTTCCGTGGCTTGCCGGGAGGAGGTTTTCGACTTGTCGATTCTGATTACTCTTACAAGAGCACCAGCGTTACGATATTGCCTCATATCCCGATCAGGGTGGCGGGAGAAACGCTCCCGCTCTTGGTCAAGGAAGACAACATTCTCCAATGGCAGGCTGAGCGCAAGCGATTCGTTACATGCGACATGATACAGTCCGGTCCGGAGGCACTGAAACTGCGCGCTGCGTTTTCGCTACTGGCCCAGTTGTGCACCAATCCGCGCGGAATGTTTGATTGGGCTGCAGATCAGCTGCCGCACAAGAACGAATTACCTCACTGGACGCCCGCAGCTTGAGCACCTGCGGAACAATGATTGCACGGATCAACATGGTGTAAGCCAAATAGCCGGGGCCAATACTGACATTTGAACACGAGTTTTGCGCTGTTTTGTAGGCCCGCCTTCCTGCCTGCCGAGACGAGGGCGCACTCTGCTCCCTCGCCGGCTTCTTGCGTATGAGAGCTGAGGCCGTGTTCGAACGTCAGACCTGAAATGATCCCAGTTGTCTGGTGTGTTACACCACCGACCCCAGCTTAAAGATCGGCAAATACATCGCCACCACCAGGCCACCGATCAGCACCCCCAGGATCACCATGATCAGCGGCTCCATCAGCGACGACAGCGCACCCACGGCCTCGTCGACTTCCTCTTCGAAGAAATCGGCCACCTTGCCCAGCATCGAATCGAGCGCGCCGGATTCCTCGCCGATGGCCACCATCTGCGTCACCAGGCTGGGGAACACGTTCGCGTTCTGCATCGCCACCGTCAGGCTGGTGCCGGTGCTCACCTCGGTCTGGATGCGCTTGGTCGCTTCCAGGTAGACGTTGTTGCCGGAGGCGCCGCCGACCGAATCCAGGGCCTCGACCAACGGCACGCCGGCGGCGAACATGGTCGATAGCGTCCGGGTCCAGCGCGCGATGGTCGCCTTGCGGATCACGCTGCCGAAGATCGGCAGGCGCAGCAGCAGGCGGTCCATCCCCTGCTGCATCTTGAGCGAGCGGCGCCAGGACTGGAAGAAGAAGTAGAGCGAGGCGAAGATCGAGCCGAAGATCGCCCACCACCACTGCACGAAGAATTCCGAGATGCTCATCACGACCAGGGTCGGCGTGGGCAGGTCGGCGCCGAAGCTGGAAAACACGGATTTAAAGGCCGGCACCACCCAGATCATGATGATCGCGGTGACGATGAAGGCCACCCCCAGGATCGCGATCGGGTAGGTGAGGGCGGACTTGATCTTGGCCTTGATCGCCAGCGTCTTTTCCTTGTACACGGCGAGGCGGTGCAGCAGCTCTTCCAGGATACCGGCCTGTTCGCCGGCGCCCACCAGGTTGCAGAACAGCGGGTCGAAGTAGCGCGGGTACTTGCGGAAGGCGTTGTTCAGGCTGGTGCCGGTCTCGATGTCGGCGCGCAGGTCGAGGATCAGTTTCGACATCGACGGATTCGCATGGCCCTTGCCGACGATGTCGAAGGACTGCAGCAGCGGCACGCCGGCCTTCATCATGGTGGCCAGCTGGCGCGTGAACATGGTCAGGTCCTTGTCGGTGATCTTCCGGCCGGAGCGGTAGATCTTCTTCTTGACCTTGGTGACCATGATGCCCTGGCGGCGCAGCGTCACGTTGACGATGGCTTCGCCGCCGGCGCGCAGCTCGCCGCGCACGGTCTTGCCGGTCTTGTCCTTGCCTTCCCAGGCGTAGACCGATTCCTTGACCTGTGCGCCGCCGCGGCTGCGGGTGGGGAGGGAGGTAGCCATATTGATCCTGTTTCGCTTGTTTCTTATCCGTTACTCGTTCGTACAGCCGAGCACTTCTTCGAGGCTGGTCAGCCCCTGCTTGACTTTCAACAGGCCCGAGCGGCGCAGCGAGTTCACGCCGTCCTTCTCGGCCTGGGCGGCGATCTGCATCGCGTTGCCGTGCGCGAGGATCAGGGCCTCGATGGCCGGGGAAATCGGCATCAGCTGGTAGATGCCCACGCGCCCCTTGTAGCCCGAGCCCAGGCAGCGCTCGCAGCCCACGGGGCCGTAGGGCTTCCAGTCGCCTTCGAGGTCGCTCTCGCGGTAGCCGGCGCCGAGCAGGGCGTCGCGGCTCATCTCGAGCGGCTGCTTGCAGGTGCACAGGCGGCGCGCCAGGCGCTGCGCGGTGATCAGGATCACCGACGAGGCGATGTTGAAAGGGGCCACGCCCATGTTCATCAAGCGCGTCAGGGTCGAGGGCGCGTCGTTGGTGTGCAGGGTCGAGAACACCATGTGGCCCGTTTGCGCGGCCTTGATCGCGATGTCGGCGGTTTCCAGGTCGCGGATCTCGCCGACCATGATGATGTCCGGGTCCTGGCGCAGGAAGGACTTCAGCGCCACCGGGAAGGTGAGGCCCGCCTTGTCGTTGACGTTCACCTGGTTCACGCCGGGCAGGTTGATCTCGGCCGGGTCTTCCGCGGTCGAGATGTTGATGCCCGGCTTGTTCAGCACGTTCAGGCAGCTGTACAGCGACACGGTCTTGCCCGAGCCGGTGGGCCCCGTCACCAGCACCATGCCGTAGGGACGCGAGATGGCGTCGAGCAGGATCGCCTTCTGGTCGGGGTCGTAGCCGAGGGCGTCAATGCCCATCTGCGCCTGGGTCGCGTCCAGGATACGCATGACGGTCTTTTCGCCGAACAGCGTGGGCAGGGTGCTGACGCGGAAGTCGATGGTGCGCGTGGGCGAGAGGATCAGGCGCATCCGGCCGTCCTGCGGCACGCGCTTTTCCGAGATGTCGAGTTTCGCCAGCACCTTGATGCGCGAGACCAGCTTGTCGCGGATCGAGAGCGGCGGCATGGCGTGGTCGCGCAGTACGCCGTCCACGCGCATGCGGATGCGGTAGTATTTTTCGTAGGGCTCGAAGTGGATGTCCGAGGCGCCCAGGTTCACGGCGTCCATCAGGATCTTGTTCAGGAAGCGCACGATCGGCGCATCCTCGACCTCGTTGGCCGCTTCCGGCTGGGCCGCGGCGGCTGCCGCTTCTTCCTCGGCGAATTCGATCTCGCCGTCTTCGCCGGCCAGTTCGGCCAGGCTTTGCTCGGCGCCCTTGGCCAGGCTGACCAGCAAATTGAGCAGGGCGTCGTGCGGCACGATCACCGGCTCGACGGCGGCCTCGCTCTGGAACTTGATCTGGTCCAGGGCCTGCGAGTTGGTGGGGTCGGAAATTGCCACCGACAGCCGGTTGCCGCGCTTGGCCAGGGCCACTACGCGCTGGGCCGCCATCAGCTTGGCGTCGATGGCGCCCGCCGGCAGGGCGTCGAGGCTGAAGCTGGACAAGTCAAACAGCGGATAGCCGAAGGTCTCGGCGCAGAACACGGCCAGCGACTGCGAATCGATCGCGCCGCCCACCACCAGGGCGTCGATGAAGGAAACGCGTTCGAGCGTGGCCTTCTTTTGCAGCGTATCGGCCTGGCTTGCGGTCAGGCGGCCAGCCTGGACCAACGCGCGCGCCAAACCCGACATCGGTGTGCCTGAAGTCGCGTTCGGGAGGACTGCTGCCATATGCGCTGTGGTGTTAGAGGAAGGACAAGAGAGCCGCGCGGGGGCCTGAACCACGCGGAAGATCTCTTCGGATGATGCCTATGGGCATCAAATTTGTAAAGCGAATCCAATTGAGATAGATGCGTGCGCGCCACGTAGACAGATTGGCACGTGCTGGGGTTTGTTGATGCCCGGACAATGGTTATGGACGGTTTGACCAGATTGATCAGGCATTGTATCCGGCGCTTGCGTTGACGCGGCGCATACAATGGCCGGCGGCGTGATCAGGTAGGGTGGGCGCTCTGTGCCCACCCTACGTTGCTATCGTAGGCGGCAAGATCATCCGGCGCGGAAGCGGAGCCGCCAGCGATCGACGCGTGGGCGGCGTTCAAGTCGCGTGGAGGTTGACGGTCGGGTATAGCCGACCACCCTACAGCGCAAAAAAAACAGGCGCCCGCAGGCGCCTGTCTATTTATATAGTCAGCAAACCGATCAACGCAAGGCCAGCGGCGCCGCGCGCTTGCCGAGCGCCGGGCCGGAACCCTGCTCGGCCAGCTTGAACACCGACAGCGCCCCGGTCAGTTGCCCGGTCTGCTCGGTCAGCGATTCGGCCGCCGCCGAGGCTTCCTCGACCAGGGCCGAGTTCTGCTGGGTCATCTCGTCCATGCTGCCGATGGCGCGGCCGATGTCCTCGATGCCTTCGCTCTGGCGCTGGCCGGCCATGCTGATCTCCGCCATGATGTCGTGCACCTTCTTCACCGATGCCACGATCTGGCCCATGGTTTCGCCGGCCTGGTCGACCAGCGCGCTGCCGGCGTTCACCTTCGAGACCGAGTCGCCGATCAGTTCCTTGATCTCCTTGGCTGCCGCGGCCGAACGCTGGGCCAGGTTGCGCACTTCGCCGGCCACGACTGCGAAACCGCGGCCCTGTTCACCGGCGCGCGCCGCCTCGACCGCCGCGTTCAGCGCCAGGATGTTAGTCTGGAAGGCGATGCCGTCGATGACCGCGATGATCTCGACGATCTTCTTGGCCGAGGTGTTGATGTCGCCCATGGTGGCGACCACGCCGCCTACCACTTCGCCGCCGCGGGTGGCGATGTCGGTGGCGCTCACCACCAGCGCATTCGCCTCGTTGGCGTTGGCCGCGTTCTGGCGCACGGCGCCGGTCAGCTCGTCCATGGCGCGCGCGGTGCGTTCCAGGCTGGCGGCCTGCGATTCGGTACGGCCGGCCAGGTCCGCGTTGCCGCTGGCGATTTCCGCGCTGGCCACCGCAATCGTCTCGGCCGACCCCTTGATCTCGGCCACCATCGTCGCCAGGCGCAGGCGCATTTCCTTCAGCGCCACCAGCAGGCTGGCGCTGTCTTTCGCGTCGGTGCGGATGTCCATCGCCAGGTCGCCGGCGGCTACCGCACGGGCGATCTCGCGCGCATATTCCGGCTCGCCGCCGAGCTGCTGCCAGATGGCGCGCACCATGAACCACGACACCGCGGCCAGGCTGGCGATCACGATCAGCGCGGTCAGGATCATGGTCCACAGCACGCGGCGCACATTGCCCTCGCTGTTGGCGATGCCGGCCTTGAACTGCTCTTTCGCCTGCGCCTGGGTCTTGTCCAGGTCGGCGCTCAGGACGGCCAGGCTGCTCTGCATCTTGCCGACCACGGCCTGCGGGTCGCCTTCTTCCATCTCGAGCATGATGCGCGCGGCCGACAGGGCCGGTGCATAGTAGTCGTTGAATTCCTTCAGCAGGCGCGCGCCGTTGGCAGCCTGGCCGTCGATGGCGCCGAACTGCTGCAGGTGCGCGCGCACCTTGTCGGCCTGCTTGCCGACTTCCTCGATGCGCGCCTTGTCGCCTTCGGTGACGGCGTCGCGCAGGGCGTCGGTGACGTCGCCGATTTCCAGGGTCAATGCCTTGGACGCGTCCAGCACCGGGTAATCCACGCTTTCGGTGGAATTGATCGACTTCAGGGCGTCGGTCGCGATCATCGCGCTCACGCCGATACCGAGGCCGAAGATCAGGGTCGAAATGACCGGGAGTGCCCAAATCCTGCGCTTGATGCTCATGTCTTGTCTCTCACTATTCATGAAACCGCCCCGCAGGCAGGGCCGGCGGGGCGGGAATCGTCGAAAACAGCTTGTCGGCCCCTGTTACGGCGCCGTGTAGACCACTTTTACGCTGGCGTCGACCGACGCCTTGTCCATGTAGCCGATCGCTTTCGGGTTGGCGGCAACGGCGGCCTTGACGGCGGCGCTGTTGGCGACTTCCTTCGGCATCGTGGCCTTGCCGGTGAAGACCAGCTTCGACCACAGGGCCTTGGCCTGCGAGGCGTCCTTGTCGGTCACCTTCTTGTAGAACTCGGCGCGCTGCGGCGAGTCTTCCGACTGGTCGATCGGCGTCATCGCGCTCGATTTACCGAGGAAGAACTGGGCGACCTGGTCCTTCGTCATCGAGGCTTCGGCGGCCTTCGGGTTCACCACCACGACCACTTCGGCCAGGGCCGGCACCGAGGCGGCCAGGGCGGCTGCGGCCACCACTGCGGAGATCAGTTTGTTCATGCTGCGCTCCTTAGAAGAGGAAGTCGACGGCAACGGCGCCGACGGTCACGTCGCGGTTGAAGCCTGGCTTGGCGTTGAGCAGCAGGCCGCTGCCGACGCCCGGCTTGACGCGGTCGAACTGGACCTTCAATGCGGCCGAGCTGTGGAAGTCCCAGCGCACGCCGAGCGAGGTGGTGCTTTGCTCGCCCTGGCCGATACCGATGTACGGCAGCGACGCGGCGCCGGCGCGCAGTGCCGCCAGTGCCGGCACGCCGGCCGGCACCACGTTGGCCGGATGGCCGTCGATCGAGACCTTGCCGTGGATGACGTAAGGCAGGACCTTGCCGAAGCGGTAGCCGCCCATCAGGTACCACGAGGTGGTGTCGTTGACGTAGGTGTCGGTCTTGCGCTTGGCGAACTCGGACTGGGCGACGATGTTGTTCCAGTCCATGGCCAGGCCGAACGAGGTGAAGGAGGCATCCTTTTCGGTCGGGTCGAGCTGGTCGGCCATGGTGGTCAGCTGCGGCTGGGCCAGGGCGGCGCCGGCGCGGCGCAGGCCGCCGATCAGCGTATCCAGGCTGGCCGAATGCTTGACCGAGATCTTGGCGTCGACACGGCCGAAGCGGGCGGTGAAGGGGCCGTGTTCGGCCACCACGTTCAGGGCCAGCACGTCCTTGCCTTCGGCCTTGATCACGCCGCCAGCCAGGCGGCTTTCCGCGCGGCCATAGGCCAGCTGGCCGGTGACGGTGGTGTCGCCGAAGCTGCGCTGCCAGGTGGCGTCGATGCCATCGAGCTTGTCGAACGGGACTTGCGAGTACATCTCGCCGGGCGGGCGCAGGAAGGTGTGCGCGTAGCCGACGTTGCGGTAGTCCGAGATCATGAATGCCGGCAGGCCGGTACGGCCCACGCGCACGGCAATTTCGTCGTTGATGCGCGCCTTGGCGAAAGCCAGCATCAGCTCGGCGCCGAAGTCGTCTTCGGCATCGCGGCGCACCAGGCCCTGGCCGGCGAACGAGAGCCAGCTGTTGACGCCAACGTCAGCCTGCAGGCCAAGGTTCGAATCGACGCCGGTACGCGGCGATTTCTTCGCGCCGGAAGCCTGGTTCGGACGGCCGAATTCGGCATCGTTGGTGTTGGTCCAGCTCAGGGCGCCGGTGCCGAAGCCGCTGATCTTGACGGTCGGGCTCTGCGTTTCTTGTGCAAATGCCGACGACAGCGCCAGCGGCAGGGCCAGCATGGCGGCAAGGATGTGCTTGTTATTCATAAGATAAGCTATTACAGGATTTCCGTTTATTAGATTTGCTTCTAGTTGTTGTGTCGTTTGCATGCACCGGGCATGGATAGAACGAAACGATTCTATCCATGGAGCAAAAGTAAAGACAAGGAAAAGACGGTTTGCACCAAAAACGAGACATTGCAGCAGATCAATGCGTTGTTTTGGTGAAACAGATGAGCAAAACTTTTATTGAGTTTCTTTAGAGAAACAATATAAATCTTTATGTGTTGATTAATTCCACCAGTGCGTGGTGGCGCCCATCGCGGGCAGGCGGGCCTGGACGGCCTCGTGGATGAGCCCGGCACGCACGGCCTGCTCGGCCGTGTAGATGCGCGCATTGCCGAACAGGTGAGGGCGGACGTCGCCCGCTTCCGGTGCACCGCACGTGGCTTCGTCGACGATCGCCGCATAGCGTTCGGCATCGAAATCCAGGCATTCGCGCCACTCCGACACGCGCGCGTGGTCGGCTGCCACCAGGTTGCCGAAGCCCCAGTGCAGCGGATGGATCAGGAAGCGCGCGCCGGGGCAGGCATAGCGTTTTTGCCCAGCCAGGAAAATCACCACGCCCACCGATTCGACGCTGCCGATGTTATGGGTGTGCAGGGGAATCGGCAGGGACTTCAGGAAGAAGTACAGGGCAAAGCCGGCCGTCATGTTGCCGCCTTCGGTGGACATGTGCAGTTCGATTTCGCTGGCGCCGCTTTGCAGGGCCTGCAGGCACAGGTTGCGCACCGCGCAGGCGGCATTGTGGTTGATCGGGCCGATGAAGTGGACGATGTGCAAGGACATGGGCGTCTCCTGTCGTGTGCGAACAGGATAGCAAGTTCGAGCGGGCGGCAGCAATCGAAACCGGCGGGTGTTGCCGGGCGTCCTCAGCTACGTGTTCAGCTACCCCGGTACGTCGAGTACGACCACGGTGTGACCACCAGCGGCACGTGGTAGTTCTGGCCGGCGTCGGCCACGCCGAAGGCGATCGTCACGCGATCGAGGAAGCGCGGCTCCGGCAGGGCCACGCCCTGGGCCGCGAAATAATCGCCGGCCGCGAACACCAGCTCGTAGCGGCCGGCATGCAGGGCCTCGCCTTCGAGCAGCGGGGCGTCGCAGCGGCCGTCGCGGTTGGTGGCATCGGTCTTGACCAGCCTGCGCCCGCCGGCGTCGATGGCATACAGTTCGATGGCCACGCCGGCGGCCGGGCGCCCGTGCGCGGTGTCGAGTACGTGGGTACTGAGCTTGCCCATGTGGTCCCTATACGGAGTTGGTGAAGGTGGCTATCGTTCGCATCATATACCTTTACACTTTCGTCAATATAAGATCGGCCATATACCCTTCATCCTGCCGAAAAGCCCATGGATACCAGCTACCCGCGCGACATGATCGGCTACGGCCGCAACCCGCCCCATCCGCAGTGGCCCGGCGGCGCCCGTATCGCCCTGCAGTTCGTGCTGAACTACGAGGAGGGCGGCGAGAACAACGTGCTGCACGGCGATCCGGCGTCCGAGACCTTCCTCTCCGAGATCATCGGCGCCCAGGCGTTCCCGATGCGCCACATGAGCATGGAATCGCTCTACGAATACGGTTCGCGCGCCGGCCTGTGGCGCCTGCTGCGCATGTTCGAGGAGCGCAAGCTGCCGCTCACCGTGTTCGGCGTGGCGATGGCGCTGCAGCGCAACCCGGAGGCGGTGGCCGCCTTCCGCGAGCTGGGCCACGAGATCGCCTGCCACGGCCTGCGCTGGATCTCCTACCAGCACACCGATGAAGCCACCGAACGCGCCCACATGCGCGAGGCGGTCGAGATCATGCGTTCGCTCACCGGCGAGACGCCACTCGGCTGGTACACCGGGCGCGATTCGCCGAACACGCGGCGCCTGGTGGTCGAGCACGGCGGCTTCGTCTACGACGCCGACCATTACGGCGACGACTTGCCGTTCTGGCAGACCGTCAGCGTAACAAGCGCCGACGGCGCGCCCGACGAACGCGGCCACCTGGTCGTGCCGTACACGCTCGACACCAACGACATGCGCTTTGCCGCCATGCAGGGTTTCAATTCCGGCACCCAGTTCTTCGACTACCTGAAGGATGCCTTCGACGTGCTGTATGCGGAAGGCGACCCGAATGGTTTGAACGCGCCTAAAATGCTTTCGATCGGGCTGCACTGCCGCCTGGCCGGACGCCCGGCAAGGGCCGCCGCGCTGGCCCGTTTCCTCGACTACGTGTTGCAGCACAAGCACGTATGGATCACGCGCCGCATCGACATTGCGCACCATTGGCGGGCCACGCATCCCTTCATAGGGTGATGCATATTGTTGCGGTGATAAGCAATATCATTTATTTGCTATAGTTGCCGGCTGCCCCGATGGGGTACTCTTCACCCTTGGACCAATCCGAGACTAGCCATGGCCGAACCGATCCGCTTCTATTTCCGCAACGCCGTCCACGAAGTGACCGGCGTGGCGCCGACGCAAACCATCCTGCAGCACCTGCGGGAGGACTTGCGCTGCACCGGCACCAAGGAAGGCTGCGCCGAAGGCGACTGCGGCGCCTGCACGGTGGTGGTCGGTTCGCTGGAAAACGGCGAGCTGGAACTGAAGGCGGTGAATTCCTGCATCCAGTTCACGCCCACGCTCGACGGCAAGGCCCTGTTCACGGTCGAGGACCTGCAGCTGCCGGATGGCCGCCTGCACCCGGTGCAGCAGGCGCTGGTCGAATGCCACGGCTCGCAGTGCGGCTTCTGCACGCCGGGGTTTGCGATGTCGCTGTGGGGCATGTACCTGAAGGGGGCGGAAGCGCCATCGCGCTGCCAGATCGACGATGCCCTGTCCGGCAACCTGTGCCGCTGCACCGGCTACCGCCCCATCATCGACGCCGCTGTGCGCATGACCGAATTGCCGCGCGCCGAATTCGACCGTGCCGCCGTGGCCAACGCCCTGCGTTCGCTGCAGCGCGCGAACGGTGCGACCTATGTGTACGAAAACCGCAGCTTCCACGCGCCGCGCACGCTGGACGAGCTGGTGGCCCTGCGCGCCGCCAATCCGCAGGCGCTGATCCTGGCCGGTTCCACCGACGTCGGCCTGTGGGTGACCAAGCAGATGCGCGAGCTGAACGACATCATCTATCTTGGCCATGTGGCCGAGCTGAAAAGCGTGACCGAGCGCGATGGCATGCTGGTGATCGGCGCCGGCGTCACCTTGCAGGACGCCTACGCCGCCATCTGCCGCCACTATCCCGACGAGCTGAACGAACTCTGGCAGCGCTTCGCCTCGCTGCCGATCCGCAATGCCGGCACCCTGGGCGGGAACGTCGCCAACGGTTCGCCGATCGGCGACTCGATGCCCTGGCTGATCGCGCTCGGCGCCCGCCTGGTACTGCGCGGCCTTGAGGGCGAACGCGAACTGGCGCTCGAAGACTTTTATCTGGGCTACCAGCAAAAGGACATGCGGCCCGACGAATTCGTCGCCGGCCTGCGCGTGCCGCTGCCGCAAGCCGGCGTGCGTTTCCGCACCTATAAACTGGCGAAGCGCTTCGACCAGGACATCTCGGCCGTGTGCGCGGCGTTTGCGCTCACCTTGGACGGCGACATCGTCAAGGAAGCGCGCATCGCCTTTGGCGGCATGGCCGCCACGCCAAAGCGCGCCGCCGCGGCCGAAGCGGTGCTGAGCGGCCGCGCCTGGAACGAAGCCGCGCTGCAGGAAGCCATGGCCGCGCTGGCCCAGGATTACCAGCCGCTGTCCGACATGCGCGCCTCCAGCGGCTACCGCATGAAGACGGCGCAGAACCTGCTGCGCCGCTTCTGGCTTGAAACCCGCCTCGACAACCCGCTGCCGCAGGGCGCGGTGAACGCATTCGCAGCCATCGCGTAAGGAGAAAGCATCATGAACGACGCAGGCGCACCTGAAATCAAGGCGGCGGCGTGGAGCGCGGTCGGCCGCTCGCGGCCGCACGAATCGGCCACGCTGCACGTGCTCGGCCAAGCCACCTATACCGACGATATCGCGGAAGTGGCGGGCACGCTGCACGCGGCGCTGGGTTTGTCGAGCAAGGCGCACGCCAACATCGTCTCCATCGACCTGGCGCCCGTACGCGCCTCACGCGGCGTGGTGGCGGTGCTGACGGTGCAGGACATCCCCGGCACCAACGACTGCGGACCCATCATCCACGACGATCCCATCCTGGCCGACGGCAAGGTGGAGTACGTCGGCCAGCCGGTCTTCATCGTCGTCGCCGACAGCCACGACAACGCGCGCCGCGCCGCGCGCCTGGCGAAGATCGAATACGAGGAACTGCCGGCCATCCTCACGCCGCAGGAAGCCCACGCCGCGCAATCGTATGTCGTGCCGCCGATGCGCCTGGCGCGCGGCGATGCCGAGACCGCGTTCGCGAACGCGCCGCGCAAGGTGCAGGGCCAGCTGTTTGTCGGCGGCCAGGAACAGTTTTACCTGGAAGGCCAGATCGCCTATGCGATCCCTGGCGAAGACCGCGGCATGCTGGTGCAGTGCTCGACCCAGCACCCGAGCGAGATGCAGCACGTGGTGGCGCACGCGCTCGGCCTGCATTCGCACCACGTCGTGGTCGAGTGCCGGCGCATGGGCGGCGGCTTCGGCGGCAAGGAATCGCAGTCGGCGCTGTGGGCGGCGGCGGCCTCGATCGCCGCAGCCAAATTGAAGCGCCCGGTCAAGCTGCGCGCCGACCGCGACGACGACATGCTGGTCACCGGCAAGCGCCACTGCTTTTATTACGAGTACGAAGTCGGCTACGACGACGCTGGCCGCATCCTGGCGGCGAAGATCGACATGGTCTCGCGCGCCGGTTACTCGGCCGACTTGTCCGGCCCGGTCGCCACGCGTGCGGTCTGCCACTACGACAACGCCTACTACCTGAGCGACGTCGATATCCGCGCCGCCTGCGGCAAGACCAACACCCAGTCGAACACCGCCTTCCGCGGCTTCGGCGGCCCGCAGGGCGCCATTGCCATGGAATACGTGATCGACGAGATCGCGCGCAACCTGGGCGCCGATGCGCTCGACATCCGCAAGCTGAACTTCTACGGCAAGACGGAGCGCAATGTCACGCCCTATGGCCAGGCCGTGGTCGACAACGTCATCCACGAACTGGTGGCCGAACTCGAGACATCGAGCGAATACCGGGCGCGGCGCGAGGCAATTGCCGACTTCAACCGCACTAGTCCCGTGCTGAAAAAAGGCCTGGCGCTCACGCCCGTGAAATTCGGCATCGCCTTCAACGTCACCCACCTGAACCAGGCCGGCGCGCTGGTGCACGTGTATGTCGACGGTTCCATCATGGTGAACCATGGCGGCACCGAGATGGGGCAGGGCATCAACACCAAGGTGATGCAGGTGGTCGCCCACGAACTGGGCGTGGACGTGGAGCGCGTGCGCGCGACTGCCACCAACACCAGCAAGGTGGCGAACACCTCGGCCACGGCGGCATCCACCGGCGCCGACCTGAACGGCAAGGCGGCCCAGGATGCGGCGCGCCAGATCAGGGAGCGCCTGGCCGAGTTTGCGGCCGCCACCTATGAATGCGCGGTAGAGGACGTGCGCTTCGCGGCCGATACCGTCTTCGCGGGCGGGATGGACATCCCCTTCGAGCATCTGGTGCAAAAGGCCTACCTGGCGCGCGTGCAGCTGTGGTCGGACGGCTTCTATGCCACGCCGGGCTTGAGCTGGGACGCGAAGACCATGAGCGGGCGGCCGTTCTCCTACTTCGCCTATGGCGCGGCGGTGGCCGAGGTCGTAATCGACACGCTCACCGGCGAATGGAAGCTGCTGCGCGCCGATGCGCTGTACGACGCCGGCAATTCGCTCAATCCCGCCATCGATATCGGCCAGGTCGAAGGCGCCTTCATCCAGGGCATGGGCTGGCTCACCACCGAGGAACTCTGGTGGAACGCCGGCGGCAAGCTGATGACGCATGCGCCGTCGACTTATAAAATCCCGGGCGTGTCGGACTGTCCGCGCGACTTCCGCGTGCGCCTGTTCCAGAACCGGAATGTCGAGGATTCGATCCACCGCTCGAAGGCGGTCGGCGAGCCGCCGCTGCTGCTGCCGTTCTCGGTCTTCTTTGCACTGCGCGACGCGATTTCCAGCGTCGGCGGGCACAAGGTGAATCCGCCGCTGAATGCGCCGGCCACCAGCGAAGCGATCCTGGATGCCATCGCCGCGGTGGAAGCGGTTGCCCACCCGGGCGCGTGATGGACGACTGGCTGACAGCCGCGCTGCGCGCGCCGGCCGTGCTGGTTACGGTCGCCATCGTCGAAGGCTCGGTGCCGCGGGAACCCGGGGCCAAGATGCTGGTCACCCGTGATGGCTTTGCCGGCACGGTCGGCGGCGGCCATCTCGAGCACCGCGCGATCGACATGGCGCGCACCATGCTGGAAGAGGGCGGGGCAGCGCGGATCGAGCGCTTTGCACTGGGGCCGAGCCTGGGGCAGTGCTGCGGCGGGATCGCGCACCTGGTGTTCGAGGTCGTGGAGCGCGAGCAGATGGCGCTGCTGGACAAGCGACGCAATGAAGATACCTGGAGACTCGTAGGGTGGACGGCTCCGCCGTCCACGCGTCCAACGGACGCTGGCGCCACCTCGAACATGCCAATACCGCTTGAACGCGTGGACGGGAAACCCGCCTCTCGTGGCCCGGTCCACCCTACGGCTCTCCTGGACGGCGCGGGCCGCCAACTAAGCGGAGGTCCCGCCCCCGACTTCGACCGCACCCGCGGCACCCACGTCTTCACCGACGACACCGGCCGCAGCTGGCTGGCCGACGCCGTCTTCGCCCCGCGCGCCCACCTGATGCTGTTCGGCGCCGGCCACGTCGGCGCGGCCATCGTGCGTGCGCTGGCCGAGCTGCCCTGCCGCGTCACCTGGGTCGACGAGCGCGACGACATGTTCCCGGCCGAGGTGCCGGCGAACGTGACGGTCGAAGCCACCGACACGCCCGAAGCCCTGGTCGCCCAGGCCGCCCCCGGCACTTCTTTCCTGGTGATGACACACAGTCATGCACTTGACCTGCGCCTCTCGATTGCGATACTGTCGCGCGTTCGAACGCTGGAACAGACCGACTGGTTTGGCCTGATCGGCTCCGACACCAAGCGCCGCCAGTTCGAGCACCGCCTGCGCGAGCGCGGCATCGCCGACGAGCGCATCGGCGCCATGGTCTGCCCGATCGGCCTGCCCGGCATTGCCGGCAAGGCCCCGGCTGTGATCGCCGTCGCCGTCGCGGCCCAGCTGCTGACGGTCTGGGAGACCGCCCAGGCCTCCAGCCTTCTTGACGCTTCTCCGGAATCCTACTGATGTCCACCGCACACCCTACCGTGCAAGCCTACCGTGCGAGCTTGCTGCATTTTCACGCCGACCCGGCTTTCGTCGAGCAGGCCTATTCCTGGCACACGGACGGCCTGCTCGTCATCGAGGATGGCCGCGTCAAGGCGGCCGGCGACTACGCGCAACTGCGCGCGACGCTGCCGCCGGGCCTGGAACCGGTCGACTACCGCGGCAAGATCATCACGCCCGGCTTCATCGACACCCACCTGCATTACCCGCAGACCGACATGATCGCCTCGCCCAGCGAGGGCCTGCTGCCCTGGCTGGAGACCTACACCTTCCCGACCGAGCGCCGCTTCGAGGACCCGGTGCATGCGCGCGCCACCGCCGAGTTCTTCCTCGACGAGCTGACGCGCTGCGGCACCACCACGGCGGTGGTCTACTGCACCGTGCATCCGGGTTCGGTCGACGCCTTTTTCGAAGCGAGCGCAGCGCGCAACCTGCGCATGGTGGCGGGCAAGGTGCTGATGGACCGCAACTGCCCGGACTTCCTGCGCGACGCCGAAGGCCAGATCGGCGACAGCGAAGCCCTGATCAACAAGTGGCACAAGCGCGGCCGCGCGCTGTACGCGATCACGCCGCGTTTCGCGCCGACGTCGAGCGAGGCGCAGCTGCGCCTGACCGGCGAACTGGCGGCCAGCTATCCGGACACCTTCATCCAGACCCACGTGTCGGAGAACAAGGACGAGTGCAGCTGGGTGAAGGAGCTGTATCCGACGTCGCGCAGCTACCTGGGCGTGTACGAGGACTTCGGCCTGATGCGCCCGCGCGCGCTGTTCGGGCACTGCATCTGGCTCGACGACGAGGACTTTGCGCGCATGGCGGCCACGGGTTCGGCGGCCAGCGTGTGCCCGACCTCGAACCTGTTCCTGGGCAGCGGATTGTTTGATTTCGAGAAGGCGGATGGGGCCAGGGCGCTGCTGTCGCTGGGGACGGACGTGGGGGCGGGGACCTCGTTCTCGATCCTGCAGACGATGAACGAAGCGTACAAGGTGGCGCGGCTGAAGGGGAGCTATCTGCCGGCGCTGCGCATGTTCTATCTTG
This sequence comes from Massilia sp. BAP21, assembly GCF_057801335.1. NCBI lineage: Bacteria > Pseudomonadati > Pseudomonadota > Betaproteobacteria > Burkholderiales > Oxalobacteraceae > Massilia > Massilia sp. BAP21. Next base: position 815,888 of record NZ_CM173596.1, on the reverse strand, counting down.
CCACGCTGGGTGCGGCGCGGGCGATGGACCTGGAAGGGACGATCGGCAGTTTTACTCCCGGCGCCGAAGCCGATTTCGTGGTGCTCGATCCGCAGGCGACGCCCTTGATGGCAAGGCGCAGCGCGCATTGCAATACGCTGGAGGAGCAGTTGTTTGCGCTGGCCTTGTTGGGGGATGACCGGACCATTTTCGCGACGTATGCGATGGGGAAGCGGGTTCACCAGCGGTGAATCGAGGGTAGTGGGGCTGTTGCCTGTGACGGTAATGGTCCCTCCAATCCGCGTGGGCACGAGTGCCCACCCTACGGGACGCGCATCGGTTCGGCACTTCGTGCCTCGGCCACAAAACCATGCCAGGTGTTTTCGGCCCGGAACATCTCTCGTAGGGTGGGCACCCCGTGCCCACGCGGATTCAACCCACCAATAACCGCGCAGGCAACAGCCCCGAAAACGCCTGCAAATCCTCCGTATCAAACCCCACACAACCCCATCCATTGCCAACCCCGCACGAAAACGGTTAGAGTTTCGCGGTCCGAACCAACCAACCGTTACGAAAGAATCACGATGCAGAAGAAACTGAGCAGCCTCCTGGTCGCGCTCGCCTGTGCTGCCGCCCCGGCCGCGCCCGTGGCCGCCAAGGAGCCCGCGAGCGCCACGCGCCAGGCCAACGAAGCCGCCACCGCCCGCCACTACGCCGGCCTGATCGCCGGCAGCGCGCCGAAGCTGGCCGAGCTGACCATGTTCTTCACCCAGATGCCGAAGGGCGGGGACCTGCACCACCACTACTCTGGTTCGATCTATGCCGAGCAGTACGTCGACTTCCTCGACAAGCAGGGCCTGTGCGTGAACAAGCAGACCTACCGCATCGAGACCAACAAGGATGTCATCGCCGCCGAGCGCGCGAAACCGGCCAAGGAGCGCAACTGCCTGTCCAGCGCCGAAGTCTATGCCGACGACCACACCTGGCGCGAGCTGGTGCAGCGCTGGTCGAACAAGGACTTCGACAACCACGGCGCCCTCCAGCCGCCGCCGGACCGTTTGTTCTTCCAGACCTTCAGCTTCTTTGGACCGGTCTCGAACGCCAACTTCGCCGAAGGCCTGCAGGAGCTGAAAAAGCGCGCAATCGCCGAGAACGTCGGCTACATCGAGACCATGTTCAAGATGGCGCCGGCCGTCGCCAACCCCGAGTTCGACGCACGCGCCTGGCAGCTGGCGAACGACGACGCGGCCCTGAAGGTCGAGCTGAACAAGTGGATGGACACCCTGGCGCGCGACCCTGCCTTCAACAAGACCCTGGGTGACTTCGTCGCCAAGATCGACGAAGCGGCGCAGGGCATCGACGACGAGCGCTTCACCATGCGCTACCAGACCTATGTGCTGCGCCTGCTGAACCCGTCGCAGGTGTTTTCCTCGATGATCGGCGCCTTCAAGGCGGCCTCGGCCAACGGCAAGATCGTCGGCGTGAACATCGTCGGCCAGGAAAGCACGGCCGTTTCGATGCGCGACTACACGCTGCACATGAAGATGTTCGGCTTCCTGAAGTCGGTGTACCCGGACGTGAAAGTAGCCATGCACGCCGGCGAGCTGGCAATGGGCGACGTGCCGCCGGAAGGCCTGAAGTTCCACATCGACGAGGCACTGGTGCTGGCCAACGCCGACCGCATCGGCCACGGCATCGACCTGGCCCACGAAACGAATGCCCTGGCGATCATGGAAAAGATGCGCAAGGACGACGTGCCGGTCGAGATCAACCTGACCTCGAACGCCTTCATCAACGGCCTGAAGGACGAGAACCACCCGGTCACGCTGTACCGCAAGTACGGCGTGCCCTACGTGATCTCGACCGACGATGCCGGCGTCACCCGCCACACATTGAGTCACGAGTACGTGCTGTTCGCCAGCCGCTACAAGCCGGATTATGCGGAAATGAAAAAGGCCTCGTACAACAGCATCCGCTACGCCTTTCTGCCCGCTGCCGAGAAGACGCGCCTGACGCGCCAGCTCGACGCGCGCTATGCGAAGTTCGAGGCCGACATCGCGGGATTGGCGAAAACCGTTGTGCAGGCACCACGCACAAAAATCAAATAAGCAACAAATAAATGGTTTCAATAACGGCAGCGCAAGGCTGCCGTTTTTGCAAGTGCACCATGCCTTGCACCACCCTGGAGCAGACGGAAGTTAGTGCGGAGCTAACATTTGTGGCCTCTTCACCACAGATTTACAGGGCCGCCCCTGCGTTTTCCGAAAATGCTTATCTAAATATTTCATCAAAGAATGCCTTCCGTATAATCGCGCCTTGTGATTTTGCGCGAGAAACCTCGCTGCGGTGCACAAGATGCACGTTTTTTGGGCGATTCAGACGCCTAGCCTATAAATGGCGAAGGAAAAACGTATTTGTCTGGCCGGTGGGGCTCATGCATATTTGTTGACGTTAGTAAATATGCTTGAAGTTTTTTCAAGGGCGACTTGTAACAGGGATGACATCTTTCCTGTCTACAATCGCCGGTCCAGGGATGGCGCGCTGTGCCGCTGCGGTTCGCAGCAACCAGGTTGCAGTACTTGTAAAGAGGGACATCTTCGGATGTCCAAAATAACTAAAGTCTATTTTGGGGTTTTAACAATGATCACTCAACATCAGATCCGGCTGACCAAGCTGGCGCTGGCTTTGTCGATTGCGTTGTCGGCTGCACCGACTTTCGCACAGAACACCACCTCGGCCATTGGCGGCCGTGTTTCGGGTGCGGACGGTACGCCGGCAGCGGGCGCCCAGGTGCAGATCATCCACACGGAGTCTGGCTCCGTCAGCAACGTGGTGACTGACGCCGAAGGCCGTTACGTCGCACGTGGCCTGCGTGTTGGTGGTCCTTACACGATCGTTATTACCAAAAACGGTATCACCGAAAAGCGTGACAACGTCTTCGTCGAGCTGGCTGAAACCGCCGCTGTCGACGCAACCCTGGGCCAGCAGATGCAAACCGTGGCCGTCAGCGGCTCGCGCGCACGCTCGGAAATCTTCTCGAACAGCGCCATGGGTTCGGTCACCACCCTGACCCGCGCCGACCTGGAAACCCAGGCATCGATCAACCGCAACCTGCAAGACTTCGCGCGTATCGATCCGCGCGTCTCGCAGACCGACAAGGAACGCGGCGAGATGTCGGTGGCCGGCCAGAACTCGCGCTACAACTCGATGACCATCGACGGCGTCGCCATCAACGACACCTTCGGCCTGGAAGCCAACGGCAGCCCGACCGCCCGCCAGCCGATCTCGATGGAAGCCATCGCCTCGGTGCAGGTGAACGTTGCCAACTACGACGTGACCCAGCGCGGCTACACCGGCGCCAACGTCAACGCCGTCACCAAGTCGGGTACCAACGTGTACCACGGCGGCGTCTACTATATCACCCGTGACGACCGTCTGGTCGGCAAGCGCTACGACCAGGCCACCGACAAGTACAACGACGCGCCTGAATTCAAGGACAACACCAAGGGCCTGTGGGTCAGCGGCCCGCTGATCCAGGACAAGCTGTTCTTCTTCGCCCTGGCTGAAAACTACGAAAGCAGCCGCAGCGGTCCGGAATACGGCGCCATCGGCTCGGGCACCGGCACCACCGTCGGCATCAGCCCGACCCAGATCGCCCGCATCCAGGAAATCGCCCAGAACCGCTACGGTTTCGACATCGGCAGCAGCGACATCCCGTCGAACAACAAGATGAAGACCGAAGAGCGCACCTTCAAGGTCGACTGGAACATCAACGACGACCACCGCGCCAGCTTCCGTTACTCGAAGACCACCCAGAACGAGCCGATCTATCCAGGCTTCTCGCAGAGCGGCGTGGCCCTGAGCTCGCAGTTCTACAACCAGGACAAGAGCATCGAGACCGCCGTTGCCCAGGTGTTCTCGGACTGGACCGAGAAGTTCTCGACCGAATTCCGCGCCTCGACCCGTGACTACGACTCGGTGCCGATCAACAGCGCCCGCCTGCCGACGATGTCGTTCCAGTTCAGCGGCGCACTGCCGTCGGACGCGCCTGCCGGCACCCGTACCGGCAACCGCTTCCTGAACACCGGTACCGAAAACAGCCGCCACAACAACGTCCTGGGCACCAAGACCCTCGACCTGTACGCGGGCGCAAACTACAAGTGGGGCGACCACGAGTTCAAGGTCGGCGCCGACTACACCTCGAACGAGGTGTACAACGCCTTCCTGCAGAACATCTTCGGTAACTACACTTTCCAGTGCGATAACAACTTCTCGTACACCTTCGGCTCGATCAACTGCGCCACCGCAAGCGCAGCCCAGATCGACGCCGCACTCTACGAGAACTTCTCGCGCGGCCGTCCGTCGTCGTACACCGTGCAGCTGCCGGTCGCCGGCGGTTCGCTGGACAACGCCGTTGCCCAGTTCAAGATGAAGAACACCGGCGTGTTCCTGCAGGATAACTGGTCGGTCAATAACAACCTGACCATCAGCGCCGGCGTGCGCGTCGACATGACCGACGTCAACAACCGTCCGCTGGCGAATGCCGCCGTTGCCGCGCCGACCATCGCCGGCACCGGCCAGTTCGGCCGCCAGTCGGGTGGCTACGGCTACGACAACACCCAGACCTTCGACGGCCAGAAACTGTGGCAGCCGCGCGTTGGCTTCAATTACAAGTTCGACTCGGCCCGTCCGATGCAGCTGCGCGGCGGTTTCGGCCTGTTCCAGGGCGCGGCCGCAACCGTGTGGATGTCGAACCCGTTCTCGAACCCGGGCGTCGCTACCCGTGTCGTCACCTGCTCGACCACCAGCGCAACCCGTTGCCCGACTACTGACGGCACCTTTACGCCTGACGTGACCGCCCAGCAGTCGGTCCCTGGCGTCACCCCGGCCTCCAACGTCGACATCCTGTCGCCGAACCTGAAGCAGCCCTCGATCTGGAAAGCCAACCTGGCATTCGAGCATGAGCTGCCATGGTACGGCCTGGTGTTTGGCGCCGAGCTGCTGGCGACCCAGAACAAGAACGCGATCTACTATCAGAACCTGAACGTCGGCGCGCCGAGCGCGACCGGCAGCGATGGACGTGCGCTGTACTACAACGCTGCAGGCCTGAATGCCGGCTGCTATAGCTTCACGAACAATGCTGTCAGCATCGCGCGTGAATGCTCGGTAGTGAACAAAGCACGTTCGAACCTGAACTACGGTAACGTGCTGCTGGCCAAGGAAACCGACAAGGGCGATGCACAGCTGGTGACCCTGTCCCTGACGAGCCCGACCCGCAAGGGCTTCGGCTGGTCGGTGGCCTACACCCACACCAACGCGACCGAAGTCTCGCCGCTGACCTCGTCGACCTCGAACTCGAACTGGACCGGCCGCTCGGTCTTCAACCCGAACGAAGAAGTTGCCGCCAACTCGTCGTACCTGGTGAAAGACCGTATCAACGCCCGTCTGTCGTGGGAGAAGCGCTTCTTCGGCAACTACCGCACCCGTCTCGGCGTCTTCTATGAAGGCCGCAAGGGCAAGCCGTACAGCTGGACCATCAACAACGACCTGAACGGCGACGGCCTGGCAGGCAACGACCTGATGTACATCCCGAGCGCACCGGGTTCGGGCGAAGTCGTGTTCTACGGCACCACTGCCGCAGCGCGCGAAGACGCCGAGCGCCGCTTCTGGGAAGTTGTCAACGGCAACAAGGCCCTGCGCAATGCAAAGGGCGGCGTGGTCGAGCGTAACAGCGCCTTCTCGCCATGGACCAACAGCTTCGACGTGAAAGTTACCCAGGAAATCCCTGGCTTCTCGGACAAGCACAAGGCCAGCTTCTCGCTCGACATCCTGAACTTCGGCAACCTGCTGAACAAGAAGTGGGGCCGTATCGAAGAAGTCGGCTTCCAGTCGGCCGGCGCCCAGGCGCGCAGCTTCGTCGACTACGTCGGTCTGCAAGACGGCAAGTACGTCTACGCCGTGCGTAACAACGTGGAAGACCTGAACGTGCGCCAAGCCAAGGGCGAGTCGCAGTGGGCCATCCAGGCAACCGTCAAGTACGAGTTCTAATACTTGATTCCCTGCCTGTAGGGTGATGAACGGCCGGTGGCGACACCGGCCGTTTTTTGTTTACGTGAGCGGGTAGGGCAGTTGTAAGGATGGCCTCGCGTCTCCCTACGTGCAATAATCCGGGTCGCCCTGCGAGGGCATCCGTTTTCGTCGACCAAAGGTAATCCATGATCGTTTCCCCGCGCGCCCGCGCCGTTCTCTCCACCCTCGTGCTGGCGCTTGCCGCCGCCGGCTGCGCCACCGCGCCGCAAGAACCGATTACCCTCAATCTCGTCGCCATCAACGATTTCCACGGCAACCTCGAGCCGAGCAAGTACACCTACACCAGTGCCAGCGGACAAAGCGAAACCCTGCGCGCCGGCGGCATCGAAGCCCTGAGCGGCGCGCTGGCCGCCTGGCGCCGGGAAGACAAGGACCTGTTGTTCATCGGCGCCGGCGATTTGATCGGCGCCAGCCCGGCGCTGTCGTCGATGTGGGCCGACGAGCCGAGCATCGAAGCGATGAATCTGCTCGGCCTGCGCGTGAGCTCGGTCGGCAACCACGAATTCGACCAGGGCCGCAAGGAACTGCTGCGCCAGCAGCACGGCGGCTGCGATTCGCCGCGTCCGAACAAGGCCTGCAAGCTGGCGCCCGACTTCAAGGGCGCGCGCTTCACCTACCTCGCCGCCAACGTGCTGGACAAGGCCACCGGCAAGCCCTTCATGCCGGCCTACCGCATCGAGACCGTCAAGGGCGTGAAGGTCGGCATCGTCGGCGTGGTGCTGCAGGACACCGCCTCGGTGGCGATGAGCTCGGCCATCGCCGGCCTGGACTTCATCGGCGAAGCCGAGGCCATCAACCGCACGCTGCCGCAGATGCGCGCCGAGGGCGCCCAGGTGATCCTGGCCCTGGTGCACGAAGGCGGGCGCACAGACGAATCCCCCGAGCAGCCCAATTGCAAGGGCCTCACCGGCGGCGTGGTCGACATCGTCAAGAAGCTCGACCCGGCGATCCGCCTGGTCATCACCGGCCACTCGCACCAGGGCTACCTGTGCCAGGTCGACGGCCGCGTGGTCACGCAGGCCGATGCCGCCGGCCACCTGCTGTCGCGCATCGCCCTGAAGGTCGATCCGAAGAGCGGCGCCGTCGCCGATATCGACGTGCGCAACGTGGTCATGGACCCGGCCAAGTTCACGGCCGACCCGCGGGTTGCCGCCTTCCTGGCCAACGTGAAGGAGCGCAGCCGCGCGGCGCTGGCGCGTCCGCTGGGGAAACTCGGCACGGCGGTCGTGGCGCGCAAGGCCAGCGATGCCGGCGAGGCGCCGCTGGGCAACCTGGTTGCCGACGCCATCGTCGCCGCCACCCGCGACCAGGGCGTGCAGATCGGCTTCATGAACATGGGCGGCATCCGCAAGGACCTGGAAACCGCGGACGGGCAGGTGGCCACCTTCGGCAATGCCCAGGCCGTCCTGCCGTTCGGTAATACGCTCGTCGTGATGGACCTGAGCGGCGCCCAGCTGCGCCGCCTGCTCGAGCAGCAGTGGGACCGCCCCGGCAGCTCCAGTGCCACCATCCTGCAGGTGTCGCAAGGCTTTACCTACACCTGGGACGCCAGCCGCTCGGTGGGCAGCCGCGTGCTGCCGGGCAGCCTGAAGCTGAACGGCGCGCCGATCGAGGACGGCAAGACCTACCGCGTGGTCGCGAACAACTTCCTGGCCGAAGGCGGCGACAATATTCCGGAATTTGCCAAGGGCACGAACCGCGTGGATACCCAGCTGGTCGACCTCGACGCGCTGAGCGATTTCATTGCGAAGAACCCGGGCGCGGGCGCACCGGCGGCCGGCATGGCCTCGACCGTGCGCATCGACAAAGCCGGCGCGAGGAACTGAACATGGACCAGAACACCGTTGTCATCGTTGCCGTCGCGCTGGCCGTGATCGGCGTCACCGTGGTCAAGCGCCTGCTGCTGAAATCCTCGTTGTCGCCGGGCCGGCGCCTGCTGATGCTCGGCGCCCTGGCGGCCGCGATCATGGCTGTCATGTCGCTCCTGCTGGCGACGCAGCAATAAACAAACGCTTCATCCCAAGGAATTCATGAAAAAACTAGCTTGTGTACTGGCGCTGGCAAGCGCCTTCGTGTCGTTTGATGCGGCTGCCTGGGGCGGCGACGGCCACCGCGCGGTGGGCGCGATTGCCGACCGCCTGCTGAAGGGCACGAACGCCGAGAAGCAGATCGCCGCCTTGCTGCAGCCGGGCGAAACCCTGCAGTCGATCGCCAACTGGCCGGACTGCGTGAAGGGCACCTACTGCGGCCCGCAGTCGCCGGAAATGGTCGAGTACACCACCGCCAACCCGAAGCACAGCGAGTACCACTACACCGACGTGCCGTTCCAGCTCGAGCACTACCATGACCACCGCGTGGGCACGAGCGAGCACGACATCGTGCAGACGCTGAAGCAGGCCATCGCCGTGTTGCAGGGCAAGACGGACCCGGCCCTGAACCCGCACAAGTTCACCAAGCGCCAGGCGCTGATTTTGCTGACCCACATGGTCGGCGACATCCACCAGCCGCTGCACGTGGGCGCGGCCTTCGTCAGCAAGGACGGCAAGTTCGTGGTGCCGAAGACCCATGCCGAAGTCGACGAAGCGGCGATCTTCGATTCGCGTGGCGGCAACAATTTGCTGCTGGATGATGAACGCCTGACCCGCCTGAGCGACGCGGTGATTCCGCCGGGCGAGCCGAAGCCGATCCGGGAAGGCGTGCCGAAGGCGCTCACGAAGCCTTTCCACTCGTACTGGGACAGCACCACGGTCGACTACGCCTTCCGCCGCATCCGCACCAGGACCCCGGATCAATTTGCCGATGCAGCAATCGCCGGCAAGCCGGCCATCAAGGCGAACACTGGCGAGCTCGCCACCTGGCCGTACCAGTGGGCCGACGACAGCCTGGTGGCGTCGAAGATCGCCTACGGCGACGTGGTGCCGGGCAAGCTGGTGCCACAGACGAGCAAGAAGGGCGACACCTACTACACCTTCACGCTGGAAGTGCCGGACAACTACCCGGTGCCGAGCTCGCAGTTGGCCAAGGAACAATTGATCAAGGGCGGCTACAAGCTGGCCGAGGTGTTGAAGGCAATTTACGGTTGATTGCTCCGCCGTTGACGTATTGAAGAAAAGCCGCAGCCGCAAGCTGCGGCTTTTTTATTGGCGAGCCGGTACCGCCGTTTTATCCAAGAATCAAACGTAGGGTGGGCACTCCGTGCCCACGCGATACGCACCTATCCTTGCACCTGCTGCCGTAACCCATCGCTCGAAACAAGGAGCGAAGCCGATTTGCCATCCGTTGCATACCGTGCGAGCGACAGGTTTGCGTACGTGACTCCAGACACGCACGTACCGCGTGGGCACGGAGTGCCCACCCTATTGTTGACGCAAGCGCCATCCACCAGGACCCGCATAATCCGGCCCATCCTGCTGCTAAAATAACAATCCCTGCGCCCGCGCCTTTTTTCTCTTCACATGAACAAAATCTTGCCCGCCATTGCCGGCCTCGCCGGCCTGGCCTGTTCGCTGCACGTATCCGCCCAGATCATCGATTCGGCGGCCTCGCCCAGCGAACCGCCCGGCCGCCCGCTGTGGGAACTCGGCCTGGGCGGCGGTGTCATCAGCACGCCGGCCTATCCCGGCGCCGATGACCGCGAAACGCGGGTGCTGGCGATCCCGACCCTCATCTACCGCGGCAAGATCCTGCGGGCCGACCAGTCCGGCATCGGCGCGCGCCTGTTCCGCAGCGAGAACGCCGAACTCGACGTCGGCCTGGCGGCCTCGCTGCCGGCCAAGTCCGACGACGTCGACGCCCGTGCCGGCATGACCGACCTCGGCGCCCTGGGCGAATTCGGCCCGCGCCTGAAACTGCGCCTGGCGCGCTTCGACGCCCACAGTGGCCTGCGCGCCGAGCTGCCGCTGCGCGCGGTGTTCGAGGTGCGCAGCGGCGTGCGCCACCAGGGCTACACCTTCGAGCCGCGCCTGGTCTACGAGCGCCGCAGCGCCGACGGCAAATGGCTGTTCGATACCCAGCTGTCCAGCGTCGTCGGCGACGGCAAGATCAACCGCTACTTCTACGAAGTGGCGCCGCAGTACGCGACGGCCGAGCGCCCGGCCTATGCCGCCAAGTCCGGCCTGATCCTGGTGCGCCTGGGCGCCTTTGCCGCGCGCCAGGTCAACCCGGACCTGCGCGTGTTCGGCTACCTGCGCGTCGAGAACTACGGCGTCGGCGCCAACGACGACAGCCCGCTGCATCGCAAGAACAATGGCGTGTCGGGCGGGATCGGCTTGTCGTGGACGCTGTGGCGCTCGAAGTCCATGGCACGCGACTGATCAGTTCGATTAATCGGTAAGCATTGTCCGGCCACAAACCGTGGCCCTCGCCCGCGCGGAAGATGAGCTGTTCGCCCTCCACACAAGGAATCGACCATGCTCATCCGCAACGCATGCTTCTGCCTGGCCGGCAGCCTGCTCGCGCTCGGCGCGCTCGCTGCCAGCGTCAACCCGTATGCCGACCACAACGGCAAGCTGCCGCCCGCCGACTATACCGGGCCACTCTTCAGGCTCAGCTACAACTACCCGTCCGGCCTGCCGGCGCCCTACATGCCCTGGCGCGTGGCCATCGGCAACGGCGCCATCACGACCGCCAGCGCGCCGGCCTACACCCAGGCCCTGAAGGACAGCATCGCGCGCGACATGGCCACGCTGCTGACCGACTACGAGGACTGGAACGCCGCCCAGCGCGGCTGGTACAACGACCCCTGGCTGGGCGCCCAGCGCGAGCCGGTGCACGGCATGCTGGTCGGGATCGAGAAGGTCGACAACACCCTGTTCCCGAAAAGCGGCTTGGCCAAGCCGTTCACGACCTATGTGCTGACCTACTACAACCGCACCGCCGCGCAAACCCTGGGGAAAATCTGGGCGCGCAACCCGAATGCCCCGGTGCTGGGCGGCGGCGCGACCCAGTACGCCGAGGGCTCGATCACTGTCAAGCTGGCCTTCACCACCGCCGACCCGGCGACCTGGCCAGCCTGGAAGGCGCGCTGGCCTGGCCGATGATGATGACGGCGAACGCCACCACCGGCCACAACGATAGGCCGAAGCTGGACAAGGCCTACCTGATGCAGGTCGACATCGTGGTGAAGGACACGCAGTCGGCGCCGCAGACCGGCTGGGTGTTCACGACCCTGGTCTACGACAAGGATACGCGCCCCGGCAGCGCCGGCGTCTGGGACCAGATGGTGCCGCTCGGCGCGCAATGGGGCAACGACCCGCAGGCCAACAGCGCGCTGAACCCCGGCGCCGCGCTGCAGGAAACCTGGGTCAATCCGAACGCGCCCGTGTACGCCCTTGAGACCCTGGGCTGGGGCGGGCGCCTGTCGGGGCCGAACGACCATGCGCTGAACGATATCTCGGTGGCAGGCGAGGGCGGGCGTGTGTTGACCCGCAACGCCGCGAATTCGTCCTGCCTCAGTTGCCACGGCGCCGCGCAGTGGAATGCGGCCAATCCGAAGCAGGGCATGGCCTCCTTCATGATGCCGCTGGCCGCACCGGGCGAAGGCGCTGCCGCCAACGCCGGTGCGCCCTACATGAATTCGCCGGCGCCCGGGTCCGTCGAATGGCTGCGCTGGTTCCAGAACCGCGCCGGCAACGTACCGATGGACAGCGGCAGCATCCCCGGCGACTACGACCTGGCCTTGACCTTCCGTGTGCTGCCGGCCTGGCACGAGGCAATGACGGGCAAGGCGCATGCCCTGCGCAAGCGCGATGCGGCGGGGAAGGTGCGGCAGGAAGGTGCGCAACCGTAACAACCGCGTACCGGATGGAATGAAAAAAGGCCCCGGCTGTCGTGCCGGGGCCTTTGTGTTTCTCAGTACACATCTATTTCGGGTTGGGTACCTGGCGCATGCCGGTATGCGCTTACTGGATTTCGTAGGCGCCGATGTCGATCGTGCCGCCCTTGGTCGAACGCGAGGAGTAGGTCGCGGTGTGCTTGTAGCTGGCAGTCGGCTTCAGGGCCAGGCCGCCGGCCGAGTTGCCCGGGTTCGAGCCGGCATTCACGATCTGCGCGTTGCTTGCCGGGCGCAGGTCATACGTTGCCTTGTTGACGAAGTTGCCTGCCACCGAGCGGTAGTTGGTCTTCTGGATTGCCGTGGCCTGGGCCGTGACCGTGCCGCCGCCGGCGAAGATGTTGTTGATCAGCTTGGCCGGCGTGGTTGCGTTGCGGATCGTAACGAAGGTGCCGCGCGAGCTTTCGTCGTTGACGAAGGTATTGTTGATCACGTACAGGTCGGTCTTGCGGGTGCCCACGCCTTCTTCACCGTACGACACCATGGCCGGGTTGTTGTTCGACGCCGGTTGCTGGATCACGTTGCCGATCAGGTAGGTGGTGCCGCCGTTCGGCACGTTGACTTCGTAGCTCGGCTTGCCTGCCGCGGTGCTGCCGGTTTCGCCCGAGCGCAGGCTCGAGAAGCGGTTGTAGGCAATCATGTTGTACAGGCCGCGGGTCTTGAGGTTGTGGCCGACGTTTGCGTCGTGCGAGAAGTTGTAGCGGAAGTAGAGTTTCGCGACCTTGCCGATGTACACGTTGTGGGTGTAGCCGTCGCCGCGGCCGTTGCGGCCGAACTCGTTGTATTCCATGGTCACGGTGCTGGCTTCGTTCACGCCGCTCAGGACACCGTTCTCGTTGTCGTGCAAGAAGGAACGACGCAGCGTGAAGTTGGTGCCTTCCAGGCGCAGGGCGGCGCCATTCTTGTCGGGGACTGCGGCGCCCGACATCTCGACGTTGTCGATCGTGATGTCATTGCCGCGCACGACCCAGATCGCCTTGCCGCCGGAATGCTTGCCGCCGGCCTTGATGTGCGGACGGCCGTTCACGCCGCGGATGGTGAGCTTGCTGGCGGAAATCGCGCAGACGTCGCCCGAGTAGGTGCCGGCCTGGATGTCGACGGTGTCGCCGGTCTTGGCGGCGGCAAAGGCCTTGCATGGGGTGGCGTAGGTCTGGCCGGTGCCGACGCCGAGGACGGCGGCCGAGGCGGGAGCGGCGGCGCCGAACACCAGTGCGGAGACGGCGAAAGCGATGCGGCGGATGTTGCTGATACGGATCGATTGCATGGTATTCCTTATGGAGTGCAGCGCTCCGGACAGAGCGTCTGTGAGATCAAGTGCACTCAGAATACCGTGAGGAATTAATTCCGTGTGGATACATTTTTTAGCGAAAATGCATAACGGCTGAGTTCGTTTACCTCGTTCTCATAGGAAAGAAAGTGCCGTACAGCATCAAAGTTGCTGGTGAAAAATTTTTGAGCAACGTCGTTCTGGTACAACGAAATGTGTTGACTTTTTCAAGAAGTGTCAGGATTAATAATTCAAGCCTTGAAAGATATTTTTGCACCAGACAAAGAAAAAGGCCGGAAAACCGCTGGGCAGCGGCTTTCCGGCCTCGATGTTGCGTGCCTTGGGCGATCAGCGTGACTTCACGAACGGCTTGCCCACCGCCTTCGGTGCCACCGACTTGGCCATCAGCCCGGCCAGCACGATCACGGTCACGACATACGGAATCATCTGGATCAGCGAGCCCGGAATCCGGCCCACGACAGGCAGATCGACGCCTTCGATCTGGATCTGCACCGCCGAGAAGAAGCCGAACATCAGGCAGCCAAGCACGGTCTGCAGCGGACGCCAGTTGCCAAACACCAGGGCCGTCAGGGCCAGGTAGCCGGCGCCGGCCGACATGTCGCGCAGGAAGAAGCCGCTCTGGACGATCGACAGGTAGGCGCCCGAGAACGAGCACAGCACGCCGGCCACCAGCATCGCCATGTAGCGGGTGCGCTCGACCGAGACGCCGGCGGCATCGGCGGCGTGCGGGTTTTCGCCGCAGGCGCGCAGGCGCAAACCGAAACGGCTGTGGTAGACCACCCAGTGCACGACCGGCAGCAGCAGGAAGGCGAGGTAGACCAGCGGCGAGTGGCCGCCGAGCAGGCTGTTCCAGATCCAGCCGAGCACGGGGATGCCAGCCACGGCTTCGGCGCCCGGCAGGGTGATCGTGCTCAGGCGCGCCGCGCCCAGGTCCGGCGTGCGCCCGCCTTGCTGGAAGATGTACTGGGCGACAACGAAGGTCAGGCCGCTCATGGCGATGTTGATCGCGATGCCGGCCACCAGCTGGTTGCCCTTCTGCGTGATCGACACGAATGCCTGGACCATGGCCAGCGCCACCGAGACGGCGATGCCGGCGGCGATGCCCAGCCACGGGTTTTGGGTCGTGTAGCCGACCGCGGCGGAGACGAAGGCCGAGGCGAGGATCTTGCCCTCGAGGCCAATGTCGACCACGCCGCTGCGTTCGGCGAACAGGCCGGCCAGCGCGGCGAACATCAACACCGGCGCGTTGCGGATCGTCGAGACGACGATGTTGGCGATATCAAAGCCTTCCATGATTTAACCCTTGCGTGTTGCGTTGATCAGTTTCAGGAGCGCCGGACCATACAGGTTTTCCATCGCGCCGCAGAACAGGATGATCAGGCCCTGGATGAAGACGAAGGTCTCGACCGGGATGTTCGGTTTTTCCAGCGACAAATCGAAGCCGCCCTGGATCAGCGCGCCGAACAGCACCGAGGACAGGAAGATGCCGACCGGATGCTGGCGGCCCATCAGGGCGATGGCGATGCCGATGAAGCCGGCGCCGGCCGGGAAGTTCAGGCTCAGGTAGTGGGTCGAACCCATGATCGAATTCACCGAGGCCAGGCCGGCCAGGGCGCCCGAGATCAGCATGGCGACGATGATCATGCGGCTGATGCGCACGCCGGCGTAGTGGGCCGCGTGCTGGTTCAGGCCGGTGGCGCGCAGCTGGTAGCCCCAGGTCGAGCGCGACACCACCACGCCGTAGATCACGAGGGCGGCGATGGCGACCAGGAAGCCGATGTTCAGCGGGGTGTCGCCGAAGAAGGGGAACCAGGTGTTCAGGGTCGGCAGCATGGCGCTGTCGGCGAACACGCGGCTGGCCGGGTTCTGCTCGCCCTCGGGAATGAGGTACTTCACGATGATGAAGTTCATCAGGCTGGCGGCGATGAAGTTGAACATGATGGTCGTGACCACCACGTGGCTGCCGCGCTTGGCCTGCAAATAGCCCGGCAGGAAGGCCCACAGCGCGCCGAACACGGCGGCGCCGAGCATGGCCAGCGGAATCAGGAGCCAGGGCGACAGGGTGGCATCAAACGCCAGCACGGCCAGGGTCAGGCCCAGGCCGCCGAAGTACATCTGGCCTTCGGCGCCGATGTTGAACAGGCCGGCCTTCATGGCGATCGACACGGCAAGGCCGGTGAAGATGAAGGTACTGGCGTAGAACAGCGTGTAGGCCAGGCCTTCGGGATTCACGACGGCCGAGTCGATCAGGATCTTCATCGACTCGACCGGGCTTTCGCCCAGCAGGTGGATGACGAGCGCGGCGACCAGCAGCGCCGACAGCAGGTTCAGGAGCGGCAGGGCGATACCGGTCGCCCAGCGTGGAAGTTCGGTGAGTTTCATCTGTTTCATGACTTGTGCATGCCGCCCATCAGGAGGCCGATGCGGGTGGTGTCGAATTCGTCGATGGCCAGTTCGCCGGTGACGCGCCCGCCGGATACGACCACGATGCGGTCGGCCAGGGCGCGCACTTCTTCCAGCTCGGTCGAGACCAGCAGGATCGCCACGCCTTCGTCGCGCAGGCGCAGCAGCTGGGTGTGGATCGACTCGATGGTGCCGATGTCGACGCCGCGGGTCGGCTGGCCGACCAGCATCAGTTTCGGCTGGGCAGAGACTTCGCGCGCGATCACCACCTTTTGCTGGTTGCCGCCCGAGAGCAGGCCGATGCGCATGTCGGGGTTGTTCGGGCGCACGTCAAAGGCCTGCAGCAGGTCGGCGCAGCGACTGGCGATCGCCTCGAAGTCAAACAGGCCCCAGCGGTTCTTCACGCGGTTTTCGTAACCGAACACGGTGTTCTGCATCACCGAGTAATCCTTGATCACGCCGTCGCGCAGGCGGTCTTCCGGCACGTGGCCGATGCCGAGCTGGCGGAAGGCGGCCGGCAAACCGTCGGCATTCGAGCGGCCGGCGTAGGGCAGGAGCTTGCCGTCGAGCTCGACCTGGCCGGAACTCGGCAGGCGCATGCCGGACAGGATTTCCATCAGCTCGCTCTGGCCATTGCCCGAGACGCCGGCAAGCGCCACGATCTCACCGGCGCGCACGGTGAGGTTGATGTCGGCCAGCAACTGCACCTTGTTCGCATCCTGCAGCTGCAGGTTGTTCACCTTCAGGACAGGCGCGCCCGGGTTGAAGGGTTTGCGCGGCAAATTGCCTTCGATCGGGCGGCCGACCATCATGTTGGCCAGTTGCTCCTTCGAGGTCTCGCTCGTCGTGACGGCGCCCGCCACGCGGCCGGCGCGCATCACCGTCACCTGGTCGGTAATGTCCATGATCTCGCCCAGCTTGTGGGTGATCAGGATGATGGTCTTGCCCTGGTCCTTGAACAGGCGCAGGATTTCGAACAGGGAGGCGGTTTCCTGGGCGGTGAGGACGGCGGTGGGCTCGTCCAGGATCAGGATGTTGGCGCTGCGGTAGATCTGCTTCAGGATCTCGACGCGCTGCTGGGCGCCTACCGACAGATCGTGGATGGTGGCCAGCGGATCGACGTCCAGGCGGTAGCGCGTGCAGATCTCGCGCAGCTTGTTTTCGACTTCCTTGCGTTTCGCAGCCAGCTTGAAGCCGCCCTCGGCGCCGAGCATCACGTTGTCGAGCACGGTCATGTTTTCGACCAGCATGAAGTGCTGGTGGACCATGCCGATGCCGAGATCGATGGCTTCCTGGCTGGTGCGGATATTGCGCGCCTGGCCATCGATCAGGAGTTGCCCGCTGTCGGCGTGGTAATAGCCGTACAGGATGCTCATCAGGGTGGATTTGCCGGCGCCGTTCTCCCCGATGACGCCATGGATGGAACCCTTGGCGATCGTGAAGCTGACGTCAGCGTTCGCTTGCACCGGCCCGAAGGCCTTGCTTATGTTGCGAAATTCTACGGCTGGCTGCATAGCGATCAGTAGTAAAAATGTTTTCTTAAAAATGATGAATGCATTGAGTAACTCAATGGATTCTTAACAGCAAATGCATTGAGTAATGCAATGCATTTAAAAGCGCGCCGCGCCGGAGAATCCGACGCGGCGCGCTGTAGTTAAAACGGAAATGGAAATCAGACCGGGCAGCTGCTGCCTGCGCGGTAGTCGATGACCTTGACCTTGCCGTTGATGATGTCGGCTTTCACGCCGTTCACGCGTTTTTCGATTTCCGGGGTGACGACCTTGCGGTTGTCCTTGTCCAGCACCCAGTCCACGCCGCCTTCCTTCAGGCCTTTGTAGGTGATGCCGCCCTTCCAGGTGTTGTTCTTGACCTGCATGAACGAGTCGTAGATCGCCATGTCGACGCGCTTGACCATCGAGGTCAGCATATTGCCCGGATGCAGGTAGTTCTGGTTCGAATCGACGCCGATCGCCAGCTTGCCTTTTTCCTTGGCCATCTGCAGGGCGCCCATGCCCGAGCCGCCGGCCACGGCGAACACGACGTCGGCGCCGCGGTCGAATTGCTGGCGTGCCAGCTCGCCGCCCTTGGCCGGGTCGTTCCAGGCCGCAGCGGTGGTGCCGACCATGTTCGACAGGATCTCGATCTTCGGTTGCTGCGCCTTGGCGCCCTGGCTGTAGCCGCAGGAGAAGGCGCGGATCAGCGGAATGTCCATGCCGCCGACGAAGCCGATCTTCTTCGACTTCGAGGCCATGGCGGCGGCGACGCCGACCAGGTAGGAGCCTTCCTGTTCCTTGAACATGATCGAGTTCACGTTCGCGCCCGGCGCGACCGAGTCGATCAGGACGAATTTAACTTTCGGGAATTCCTTGGCGACCTTGGCTACGGCCTGGGTCTGCGAGAAGCCGACGGCGGCGATCATGTCGAGCTTCTTGCGCGCGAGGCCGCGCATCACCTGCTCGGCCTGGGTATCGCTGTTGGCCTGGACTTCGATATAGGAGATGCCCGTTTCCTTCTTGAAGCGCTCGGCGCCTTCGAAAGCGGACTGGTTGAACGACTTGTCGAACTTGCCGCCGGCATCGTAGACGATGCCCAGTTTCGGATTGGCTGCGCTTGCCGTGCCGGCGATGCACAGTGCTGCAATCGTCATGCTGAGTTGCTTGAATTTCATGAAATAGCTCCTGGAATTTCGATATTGTACCCGGCGCAACGGCTGCGTTGGGAAGGGCGGCATAAAGGCAAGGCTGTGCGGCATGCCGCTGTGCCGTGCACAGTGCCATGCCAGCACGAATTTTTTTACCGTGCGGATTGTGTCAGCCCCGAACGTTTCATGGGGTTACGATTTGTATCGCGGCCTGCTCAACCATGCATTACGCGCGCGAATGTCGCAGCATCGCAACAGCAAACGGGGAGGGTAGCCCGGCCATGCGCTGCGTGGCGCCGGGTATCGGAAAACCTGCGCAGCTCAACCTGTCAAATATGCATCAGCCGATGGATGCATGACAAATACGATTTTACTTGGCAATTTATTCGAAGGAAATATAAATGCCGACAACATTCGGCATCTTTTTTCCTTCAAGCCACAGTTTCCAGGAGTTGCGGGGTGGGCAGGGGCTGGCTGAAGCGCTCGGTCAGGAAGCCGGCGATGCGCGCCTGGGTCGCTTCCAGGTAGGGAATGTTCAGGTGGTCCGAGTCGGGCACGATCTCGTCGGCGATCAGGTTGGCCAGCTTGCCGCACAGCTGGTCGGTGTGCGAGTGGGGCACGATGTCGTCGCTCTCCGCGCGCAGCACGCAGGTGGGAACCTTCAGCGAGGGCGCGTACTTGATCGACTCGAAGCGGTGGCGCAGCATGTACTCGATCGGCATGGCGCGGAACTTGCGCTTGGCGATCGCCAGGATGGAATCGTAGGGCGTGATCAGGACCACCGAGTGGGCGGCGCGTTCCTTGGCCACCTGCACGGCCACGCCGGAACCGAGGCTGCGCCCGACCACGGCGATGCGGCGCGCATCGACCTGGCCGAGGGCGGCCAGCCAGTCGTACAGGGTGCAGCCGTCGTCGATCATCAGGGTTTCGTCGGGGATGCCCTGGGAGTTGCCGTAGCCGCGGTAGTTCATCGCCAGCACGGTCATGTTCGGGAACAGATTGCCGGCATCGCGCACCACCCAGGATACTTCTTCGGAGCGGCCGCCGAAATACAGCACCGCCGGGCGCGGGCCCGGCACGCGCGGCGTCATCAGCCAGCCGCACAGGCGGGTGCCGTCTTTTGCGCGCAGGACGATCGGGCGGGTGCGATGTCCGCTGCTGCGCGGGCTATTGACCTCGGGGATGATGGTCGGGTTGAACACCAGCCGGCGCTGGTTGGCTGCCACCGCAGCCGTGAGGCCCAGCCACAACACGCTGGCGAATCCCGCCATCCCTGCCGCCATTTTTTTCGATGTGTTCATGGCGCCAGTCTACGCCCACGGCGCTAACTCTTCTGTGCGGCAAGTCGCCATGCACCGCAGCAAATCGCGGAGCTGGCGCGAGAGTATGATTTGCGCAACAGTCCCTGCCGCGCTCAGCGCGCCGGCACCAGCCGCAGCACCATGTTTTGCGAGGTGGCCGCCAGCGCGCCGCCCGTCAGTACGGTGATGCCGCGTGGCGCGTTCAGGCTGCCAGGCAGGGGGCCGAGCACCACGTTTTGCGTGCCCGGCGTGCCGACCACGGTGTTCACCGCGCCCGAGGCGCCGATGCGGCGGATGGTGCCGTTGCCGGTGTCGGCCACGAACAGGGTGCCGGCGCCGTCCATGGTCAGCGCGGCGGCGTTGCAGAAGCGCGCGCTCAGCCCCGGGCCATCGGCGGTGCCGCATTGCCCGGCGGCGCCGGCGATGGTGCGCACTTCGCCGGCGGGCGAGATTTCGCGGATCGTGGAATTGGCGGTGTCGGCCACGTACAAATAGCCGTCGTCGTCGACCTCGATGTCGCGCGGCTCGCAGAAGCGGGCGGCATTGCCACGCCCGTCGGCGCTGCCGCAGGCGCCGGCCACGCCTGCCACCGTGGTGACGGCGTTGTTGCGGTCGATGCGGCGGATGGTGTGGTTCATGGTGTCGGCCACGTACAGGTTGCCGTTGCGGTCGAGCGTGATGCCCTGCGGGTTGCAGAAGCGCGCATTGCCGGCGCTGCCGTCGGCGCTGCCGCACTGGCCGGCGGCGCCCGCGAGCGTGGTGACGGCGCCGCCCGCGCTCACCTGGCGGATGGTGGAGTTGCCGCTGTCGGTGACGTACAGATTGCCGTCGATGTCGGCTTCGAGCCGGGTCGGCCCGTTGAAGCGCGCCGCGTTGCCGGCGCCGTCGGTGCTGCCGCTGGCGCCGGCGCTGCCGGCCAGTGTGACGGCTACGCCCTGCTGCGAGACCTTGCGGATGGTACCGCTCGTGCGTTCGGCCACGTACAGGTTGCCGTCGGGGCCGAGCACGATGCCCTCGGGTGCATCGAAGCGCGCGGCCGAACCGGAGCCGTCGAGCGCGCCGCCGCAGGTGGGGCAGAGGCCGCCGGCGATCAGGAAGATGCCGGGATCGGACGCCGTGCCGCCGCCCGGCCAACCCGGCTGGTAGGGGTAGTCGTCGTAGTCGTCGTCGTAGTCGACGTAGCCGAAGCCGAGCGAGACGCCGCCGCCGCCGCAGGCGGCGAGGGTGGCGGACAGGAGCAGGGCCCCGATGCGCACGCCGGATCGGCATAGGAAGCGCAAGAGCGGAGCAAACATGGTCGGGAACATGGCATCTCCTTTGGCTGGACGTCGGCGGCTTGCCGTTCGTGACCGTATCGAGATTAGTGGGGCAGGGCGCTCCAAGTATGAGCGCGATCAAGCGTGCGCGGGTGCACGTTAGCACTGCGCAGCGGCGCGCAGGTGGGTTACTATGGTTCTTTACTTTCCCATAACACCGGAGTCGCCGTGCATTACCTGCTCATCTATGATCTCGCTCCCGATTATCTCGAACGCCGCGCCGAGTTCCGCAACGAACACCTGCGCCTGGCCTGGGAAGCGCAGGAGCGCGGCGAGATCGTGCTGGCCGGCGCCTTCGACGAACCGGCCGACCGCGCCGTCCTCCTGTTCGATGCCGACAGCCCGCAGGTGCCGCAGCTGTTCGCCGCCAGGGACCCGTATGTCACGCACGGCCTGGTACGCGCCTTCCATGTGCGGCGCTGGAATACCGGGGTGGGCGACCTGGCGGACAATCCGGTGCGGCCGCAGTGAGCACCGCCGCATAAGCCGGCCGCCCGCGGTCTTGCGGTTTCACTAATGCAACCTGGCTTCGGTTAAACTCATCCGGCTAACCATCCCAAGCCGGAGACAATGTTGCAAACCGCTGTCAATCTATGGCCGCTGCTGGGCGTGGCCGTCATCGCCGCCGGCTTCCTGCTGCGCGCCAATCCCGTGCTGGTGGTGGTTGCCGCCTGCGGCGTCACCGGCGCCGCTGCCGCCATGCCCTTCCTGCACCTGCTCGAGTCGCTCGGTACGGCCTTCGTCAAGACCCGTAATTTGCCGCTGGTCCTGCTGCTGCCGCTGGCGGCCGTCGGCCTGCTCGAACGCTTCGGCCTGAAGGAGCACGCAATGGCCAGCATCGCGAAGATCCGCTCGGCCACCGCCGGGCGCCTCCTGATCGTCTACCTCTTCCTGCGTGAGACCACGGCGGCCGCCGGCCTCACCAGCCTGGGCGGCCAGCCGTCGATGGTGCGCCCCCTCGTGGCGCCGCTGGCCGAAGGCGCGGCCGAGGCGCGCAACGGCACGCTGTCCGACAAGCTGCGCTACCGCATCCGCGCCATGGCCGCCGCCACCGATAACGTCGGCCTGTTCTTCGGCGAAGACATTTTCGTTGCCTTTGGCGCCATCGTGCTGATGCAGACCATCCTGCGCGCCGAGGGTATCGAGGTCGATCCGCTGCACATGGCGCTATGGGGCATCCCGACCGCCGTCTGCGCCTTCCTGATCCACAGCTGGAACCTGCGCCGCCTGGACGCCGCGATCCGCCGCGAAGGGGAGGGCAAGTGATTCTTTCGCTGGGATTGTTGTATGTTCTTGTCGGCCTGCTGCTGGGTACGGTCGCACTGCTGACCCTGCTCGACAGGGACCACCCGCGCCGCTTCACTAGCGCGCTGTTCTGGGGCCTGTACGCTTTCATTTATCTTGCCGGCGATGTCATTCCGGCGGCAGCGGCCGGCGCCGTGATGATCGCGATGGCGCTGCTGGCCGGCTGCAGCCTGGTGCGCCAGGGCAGGCACGGCACCCTGGACGAAGCGACCCGCCGCGCCAGCGCCGCGCGCCTCGGCAATAAACTGTTCCTGCCGGCGCTGGTGATCCCGATCGTGACCGTGCTCGGCGCCACCGTGCTCAAGGACGCACACATCGGCGACTGGCTGCTGTTCGACCAGTCGCACCTGACCCTGGCCAGCCTGGGCCTGGGCTCGCTGCTGGCCATCGGCGCCGCCTGCTGGCTGACCAAGGCAAGCCCGGTGCAGGGCGTGCGCGAGGCGCGGCGCCTGGTCGACGCCATGAGCTGGGCGGTGACCCTGCCGCACATGCTGGCGGTGCTGGGGCTGCTGTTCACCGAAGCCGGCGTCGGCAAGGCGGTGGCCCAGGTCAGTACGGGCTGGTTCGACGTCGATTCGCGCTTTGCCGCCGTGGCCCTGTATTGCATCGCGATGGCGGTGTTCACCATCATCATGGGCAATGGCTTTGCCGCCTTTCCGGTGATTGCCGGCGGCATCGGCATTCCGGTCCTGGTGAAGGTGTACGGCGCCGATCCGGCCGTGATGGCTGCCATCGGCATGTTCAGCGCGTATTGCGGCACATTAATGACACCGATGGCGGCGAACTTTAATATCGTCCCCGCGGCGCTCCTGGAGTTGCCTGACAAAAACGCGGTGATCAAGGCGCAGATACCGACCGCGCTGCCGCTGCTGGCGGCGAACATCGTCCTCCTCTACTTCCTCATGAATCGCTAGCCACTATGAAAAAAACTGTCCTGCTGACCGGTTTCGAGCCTTTCAATGGCGCCAGCGTCAACCCGGCCTGGGAAGCGGTGCGCGCGCTCAAGGGCTGGAGCGGCGACGATTTCCTGGTCGAGGTATTGCAGCTGCCCTGCGTGTTCGGCTTCGCCAACCGGGTATTGGCCGGCGCCATCGACGAGATCAAGCCGGACGTGGTGATTGCCGTCGGCCAGGCCGGCGGGCGCGCCGACCTCACCGTCGAGCGGGTGGCGATCAACGTCGACGATGCGCCGATCGTCGACAACGACAGGCAGCAGCCGGTGGATGCGGCCATCGCCGAAGACGGCCCGGCGGCCTACTTCTCGACCCTGCCGATCAAGGCCATCGTGGCGGAAATGCGCGAGCGCGGCCTGCGCGCCTCGGTGTCGCAAACGGCCGGCACCTTTGTCTGCAACCATGTGTTCTATGGTCTGATGCACCGGATCGCCGGCTCCGCCATTCGCGGCGGCTTCATCCACGTGCCCTACTTGCCAGAGCAGGCCGCGGCGTTTGCCGGGGCGCCGGGGATGGCGCTGGAGGAGATCGTCGAGGGGCTGCGCGTGGCGGTCGAGGTGACGGTGCGGGGTGGCGGCGATGCAGTTGTCGGAGGTGGGGCGACGCACTGATCTTGCCGGCGCGGGCTGGACGCGTGGACGGCGCACCGGCCGCGTGAACGCATGGCGTCGGGAGTAGCCGTCCACCCTACGTCGAACACCGCCGGCATGCATGACCGTAGGGTGGACGGCTACACCCGGGCGGACGAATACACACTGCCTGAACGCCGTCCACGCGTTCAACAAGCCTATGCCAGGCGCATCAGCCCCGTATCACTCCCCGTCGGGATTCAGGATCTTCAAAAAGGCCCGCACCACCGGCGCATCGTCCTGGCTGGTGGTGGTGATGTACAGGTTCGCCGACGGCGGATTCGTGCGGATCGGCAGGAAAGCCACGCCCGGCCAGCCGATGCGGCTGGTGGTCTGCGGCATCAGCGCCACGCCCAAACGCGCGCCAACCATCGCCAGCAGGGTCTGCGGCTCGGCCGCCTCCTGGAAAATCGCCGGCTGGAAGCCCGCATTCACGCAGCACTGGATCAGGTAGCGCGGCTCGGCCGACTGGTGCAGGTGCAGGGTCAGCATCGGCTCCTGGGCGATGTCCATCAGTTCGATCGCTTCCTGGCGCGCCAGCGGGTGTTCCTTGTGCACGGCCACGCAGAAGTTCTCGCGGAAGCACAGCTGCTGGCGCAGGTGCGCCGCCTTCAGTTCCTCGTCGTCCAGTCTCGGTTCGCGCCAGAAGCCGACGTCGATCTGCTTCGAGCGCAGCGCTTCGAGCTGCTGGTCCGGCCCCAGCTCGTGCAGGGTCCAGGTCACGCGCGGGAACTCGGTCTGGAAGCGCTCCAGCAGACTCGGGATCGGCCCCCACATCGCCGAGCCGACGATGCCCACGCGCAGGCGGCCGACTTCGCCGCGGTCGATCTGGCGGATGGTGTCGATCGTCATGCGCATCCGGCCCAGCAGCTCGGACGCCTCCGCCATCAGCGCCTTGCCGGCCACCGTCAGCTCGAAGCTGCGCGTGGTGCGCGCGAACAGGCGCACGCCGAGCTCGGACTCGAGCTTCATGATCTGCTGCGAGAGCGGCGGCTGCGAAATGTGCAGGCGCTCGGCGGCGCGGCTGAAGCTCTTTTCCTCGGCCACGGCCAGGAAATACTTCAGCTGTTTCAGGTCGATCGACATAAGCGTGATTTACGCGTTGCCGTTCAGGGCCACGGCCAGGCGCGCGCCGACCAGGGCGTTGTGCTTGACCAGGGCGATGTTGGTGGCCAGGCTGCGGCCTTCGGTGAGTTCCTTGATACGGGCAAGGAGGAAGGGCGTCACCAGCTTGCCGGTCACGCCTTGCTGTGCAGCCTCGCCAAGCGCCTGCTCGGTGATGCGGTCGATCTCTTCCTTCGGCATGGCCGATTCCGCCGGCACCGGGTTGCTGACCACGACGCCGCCATCCAGGCCGAGCTGCCACTTGGTGCGGATGAACGACGCCTGCGCTTCCGGCGTATCCAGCTGGAAGTCGGCCTTGAAACCGCTCTCGCGCGTGAAGAAGGCCGGGAAGCCGGGCTGGCCGACGCTCACCACCGGCACGCCGTTCGTTTCCAGGTATTCCAGGGTCAGGCCGATGTCGAGGATGGACTTGACGCCGGCGCAGACCACGGCCACGTTGGTGTTCGCCAGTTCCTGCAGGTCGGCCGAGATGTCGAAGCTGGTCTCGGCGCCGCGGTGCACGCCGCCGATGCCGCCGGTGACAAACACTTCGATGCCGGCCAGTTCGGCGCAGATCATGGTGGCGGCCACGGTGGTCGCGCCGAGCAGCTTCTGCGACAGCACGTAGGCCAGGTCGCGGCGGCTGACCTTGATCGCGTCCTGCGCGGTGCCCAGGCGTTCCAGCTGCGCGTCGTTCAGGCCGACGCAGATCTTGCCGTCGATGATGGCGATGGTGGCCGGCACGGCGCCGGCGTCGCGGATGATCTGCTCGACTTCGCGCGCGGTCTGCACGTTCTGCGGGTAGGGCATGCCGTGCGAGATGATGGTCGATTCGAGGGCGACCACGGGCAGGCCGGCATTGCGCGCGGCGGCGACTTCAGGAGAAAACAGCAGGAAGGATTGCATGGGTAGACCTTTATTCTTGAATCAGGGCCCCGAAGGTATCGGGCGCGAGTTGCGGGCAAACGGTCTGGCGGCACTCGACCGTCATGGCCGACAGTTGCAGGCCGCGGCGGCAGGCCAGGGCCAGGTCGGTGCCGCCGCTCTGCAGCGACAGCACCAGGGCGGCGGCAAAGGCGTCGCCGGCGCCGGTCACGTCGACCACGTCGGCCGGCGGGGCATCGAGGCGTTCGGCGCCGCCGCCGGGCACGGTGAACAGCACGCCGCGTGCGCCCAGCGTGACCACCACGTCTTCGGCGCCCTGGGCCTGGACTTCGCGGCAGGCGGCGGCCAGATCGGCTTCGCCCTCGAGCGCGCGGCCGACGCGGGCGGCCAGTTCGCCTTCGTTCAGGATCAAGAGGCGCACGCCGGCCAGCGATGCGGGCAGGCGGTTCATCTTCGGCTCGGACACCGCCACCAGGATCAGCGACACGCCGTCGCGCGCGGCGTCGCGCTGCAGAGTGGCGATGGCCTCCATGCTCAGGTTCAGGTCGGCCACGATCAGCGAGGCGCCGGTGCGCTGCTGCTGGCGCGTGTCGAGGAAGGCCGGGGTGATGCGGTCGTACAGGGCCATGTCGGCCAGGGCGACCACCATCTGGCCGTCGCCGTCGAGCACCGCGGTGTAGGTGCCGCTGCCGGCGTCGTCGAGCTTGAAAGCGCCGCGGGTGTCGATGCCGACGCTGTCAGCGTGGGCGAGCAGGGCGCGTCCGGAAGAATCGTTGCCGACCGCCGTGATCAGGGACACCGCCGCGCCCATGCGCGCCAGGTTCTCGGCGATGTTGCGGGCCACGCCGCCGAACGACTCGACGCCGCTGGCCGGGTTCGAGGTGCCCATCGCCAGCGTGCCTTCGGCGCGCAGCTTGCGGTCGAGGTTGGCGGCGCCCACGCACAGGATAGGGCGGTTATCCGGCAGCACGTAGGCACGGCCGAGCAGGCGGCGTTCGCGCACCAGGGTGGCGATGTAGCCGGCAACGGCCGAGCGCGAGAGCCCGAGTTCGGTGGCGAGGTCCTGCTGCGAAATGAAGGGGTTCGCACGGATCAGCTCGTACAACTGTTCTTTCTTGGAGAGTTCAGTCACGGTCGGCACTTATAAACAAATGTTGTTCGATACTAGACAAATGTTTGGTCGCAGTCAATACGCTGATGCGACAATATTGTCCTGTTAGCTAAATTGTATCTGTAAGCCAACATGCGACGGACATAAATTTACGTGGATTTATTTGCCAGACATATAAATGCTGAAGAAAAATGGTATTTGCCATACATATCGCCGATAATGCATAGTTAGAATAATTTTTGGCTTATCAGTGTCGAGCGTTCCGCTCGGGCGCTGCCTCTTCCGCGCCGCTCTCCACGACACGTCCTCACGACAGCCACCGCATTCACGCCTATCCATTAGATTCATACGAAGGAAAACCATGTCCAGCAATACCCCATTCGAAGCCGCCGACGTCATCCGCGCCCGCAAGCCGGGCTTCGAGCCGCGCGTCGCCATGATCCTCGGTTCCGGCCTCGGCGTGCTGGCCGAGCAGATGACTGACGCCGTCTCGATCAGCTATGCCGACCTGCCGGGCTTCCCGATCAGCACCGTGCACGGCCACGCGGGCGAACTGGTGCTGGGCACCCTGGCCGGCGTGCCGGTGGTGTGCATGAAGGGCCGCGGCCACTTCTACGAAGGCTATGGCGCCCACGTGATGACCTCGGCCGTGCGCACCTTCAAGCTGCTCGGCTGCGAAATGCTGCTGGTGACGAACGCCGCCGGCTCGCTGCGTCCTGAAGTCGATGCAGGCAGCGTCGTGGTCCTCTCCGACCACATCAACCTGCTGCCGGGCAGCCCGATGGCCGGCCCGAACGACGACCGCTTCGGCCCGCGCTTCTTCAGCATGGCCAACGCCTACGACGCCGACCTGCGCGCACTGGTGAAGGCCACGGCGCTTGACAAGAACATCACCCTGGCCGAAGGCGTGTACCTGGCAGCGCCGGGCCCGAACTTCGAGACCGCCGCCGAAATCCGCGCCTTCAAGACCCTGGGCGCCGACGTGGTCGGCATGTCGGTGGTGCCGGAAGTGATCTCGGCGCGCCACTGCGGCCTGAAAGTGGTGGGCGTCTCGGCGATCACGAACCTGGCCGAAGGCCTGTCGCCGTTCCCGCTGTCGCACGAGCAGACCCTGAAGTACGCGGCGATTGCCGCCAAGGACCTGGTCACCCTGATCCATTCCTTCGTCGAGCGCCTGGCCTCGGTGCCACGCGCTACCGCCAACTAATTAGCGAGCGAAAAAATGTCACGCGCATTCATCCTCCTGCTGGACTCCTTCGGCCTGGGCGCGCTGCCCGACGCCGACAAATACGGCGACACCGGCGCCAACACCTTCGGCCACATCGCCGAGTGGGCCGCGAAAGAGGGCAAGCCGATGTCGCTGCCTAACCTGGAGCGCCTGGGCCTCGCGGCCGCCGCACACAAGGCCAGCGGCGAATGGGCCGCCGGTTTCAATCAGCGCGACGGCTTTACCGGCGCCTGGGGCGTCGCCCGCGAACAGTCGACCGGCAAGGACACGCAAAGCGGCCACTGGGAAATCGCCGGCGTCCCGGTGCTGTTCGACTGGGGCTACTTCCCGAAGACCGTGCCGAGCTTCCCGCAAGAGCTGACCGACAAGTTGCAAGAGCTGACGGGCGTGCCGGGCTGGCTGGGTAACTGCCACGCCTCGGGCACCACCATCATCAACGAGCTGGGCGACGAACACGTTGCGAGCGGCAAGCCGATCCTCTACACCTCGGCCGACTCGGTGCTGCAGATCGCCGCGCACGAAGAGCACTTCGGCCTGGACCGCCTGTATGAAGTGTGCGAAGCGGCTTATGAGCTGGTCAAGCCCTACAACATCGGACGCGTGATCGCGCGTCCTTTCACGGGTGCGAACGGCGACTACAAGCGCACCAGCAACCGCCACGACTACGCCGTGCCACCGACCGCGCCGACGCTGCTGGACCACGTGAAGGAAGCCGGCGGCGAAGTCATCGCCCTGGGCAAGATCAGCGACATCTTCGCGGCGCAGGGCGTGACCCGCCTGGTGAAGGGCCCGGACAACATGGCCCTGTTCGACCGCCTGCTGGAAGTGGCCGACGAAGCGCCAGCCAAGTCCTTGAGCTTCGTGAACTTCGTCGACTTCGACATGCACTTCGGCCACCGCCGCGACGTCGCCGGCTACGCAAACGCGCTGCACGAACTCGACGCGCGCCTGCCGGAATTCATGGCCAAGCTGAAGGACGGCGATCTGGTCGTGATCACCGCCGACCACGGCTGCGACCCGACCGCGCCAGGCTCGGACCACACGCGCGAGCACATCCCGATGATCTTCTTCGGCCCGAACGTCAAGGCGCAGGAGCTGCCGACCGCATCGACCTTCTCCGACATCGGCGCCACGCTGGCCAGCCACCTCGGCGTCCAACCCCTCTCCAACGGAACCGCACTGCTATGACCCAGAACCTGGACTTCAAACGTAACACCGCCGTCGGCCTCGACCTCGGCTGGGTCAACAGCCTGAAGGTGAACCGCAACGCGGCCGACCGCCGCGCCGCCAGCCTGGCGAACCGCCGCACGGTGAAGAAGGAATACCAGGCCGCCTGGCTGGTGCGCGCCATCGAGTGCATGGACCTGACCACGCTGTCGGGCGACGACACCCCGGGCCGCGTCGAGCGCCTGTGCCGCAAGGCGATGCGCCCGATCCGCACCGATTTGATGCAGGCCCTGGGCCTGGAGTCGCTGCAAACCGGCGCCGTCTGCGTGTACCACGAGATGATCGAACCGGCTGGCAAAATTTTGCAGGGCCGCTTGCCGATCGCCGCCGTGTCGACCGCCTTCCCGGCCGGTTTGTCGAGCATGGAAACCAAGCTGCGCGAAATCGAACTCTCGGTCGCCGCCGGCGCCACCGAGATCGACATCGTCATCACGCGCCAGCACGTGTTGACCGGTAACTGGCAAGCGCTGTACGACGAAATGCTCGCCTACCGCAAGGCCTGCGGCGAAGCGCACGTGAAAGCCATTCTCGCCACCGGCGACCTGGTCACGCTGGACAACGTGGCGAAAGCCTCGTGGGTCTGCATGATGGCCGGCGCCGACTTCATCAAGACCTCGACCGGCAAGGAAGGCGTGAACGCCACCATTCCGGTGTCGCTGGTGATGGTGCGCGCGATCCGCGAATACTACGAGCAGACCGGCTTCATGGTCGGCTACAAGCCGGCCGGCGGCGTGAGCACCGCCAAGAGCGCGCTCCAGTACCTGACGGTGATGAAGGAAGAGCTGGGCAACGAATGGCTGCAGCCGCACCTGTTCCGCATCGGTGCCTCCAGCCTCCTGACCGACATCGAACGCCAGCTCGAGCACTACGTGACCGGCGCCTACTCGGCCGCCCACCGCCACGCGCAACCTTAAACACCGAACGGATTCGTCATGCCAACAATTAAAGAGATTCTGCAAACTATGGATTACGGCCCCGCTCTTGAAACCACCAAAGAAGCACAAGCGTGGCTGGACCAGCATGGACGCCGTTTCGGCCTCTTCATCGACAACGCATGGACTGAAGCTGCCGACACCTTTGCCTCGACCAACCCGGCCGACGGCGTGGAACTGGCGCAGATCACGCAAGCCACGAACGACGACGTCGAGCGCGCCGTGCTTGCCGCACGCCGCGCCCAGCCGGGCTGGGTGGCCATGGGCGGCGCCGGCCGCGCGAAAGTCATGTACGCGATCGCGCGCCTGCTGCAAAAGCACTCGCGCCTGTTCGCCGTGCTCGAAACCCTGGACAACGGCAAGACCATCCGCGAAACCCGCGATGCCGACCTGCCTTTGGCCGCACGCCACTTCTACCACCACGCCGGCTGGGCCGCGCTGCAATCGGAAGAATTCGCCGACTACCGCGCCGTGGGCGTGGTCGGCCAGATCGTGCCGTGGAACTTCCCGCTGTTGATGCTGGCTTGGAAAATCGCCCCGGCCCTGGCTGCCGGTAACACGGTCGTGTTCAAGCCGGCCGAGTTCACCTCGCTGACCGCGCTGCTGTTCGCCGAGATCTGCCAGCAGGCAGGTGTGCCGGCCGGCGTCGTGAACATCGTCACCGGCGACGGCCGCGTGGGCGAAGCCATCGTCAACCATCCCGGCATCGACAAGCTGGCCTTTACCGGCTCGACCGAAGTCGGCCGCATCATCCGCAAGGCCACCGCTGGCAGCGGCAAGAAGCTGTCGCTGGAGCTGGGCGGCAAGTCGCCGTTCATCGTCTTCGATGATGCCGACCTGGATGCCGCCGTCGAAGGCCTGGTCGACTCGATCTGGTTCAACCAGGGGCAGGTGTGCTGCGCCGGTTCGCGCCTGCTGGTGCAGGAATCGGTGTACGACCGCTTCATCGCCAAGGTCAAGGCGCGCATGCAGAACCTGCGCGTCGGCTCGCCGCTCGATAAATCGAACGACATCGGCGCCCTGGTCGACCCGGTGCAGCAGCAGCGCATCCACGGCCTGGTGGAAGCCGCCCGCGCCGAAGGCTGCGAGATCTGGCAGCCAGCCTGCGAAGCCCCACAAGCCGGCTCGTGGTACCTGCCGACCCTGATCACCGGCGCCTCGACCTCGGCCGCGGTGGCCCAGACCGAAATCTTCGGACCGGTGCTGGTCGCCATGAGCTTCCGCACCCCGGGCGAAGCCGTCCAGCTGGCCAACAACACCGTCTATGGCCTGGCTGCCTGCGTGTGGTCGGAATCGATCTCGCTGGCGCTGGACGTGGCGCCGCAGATCAAGGCCGGCGTGGTGTGGATCAACACCGCGAACCAGTTCGACGCCGCTTGCGGCTTCGGCGGCTACAAGGAATCGGGCTTCGGCCGCGAAGGCGGCAAGGAAGGCATGTACGAGTACCTGACCGCGCTGTCGGAAGACGCACGCCCAAGCGCCCCAGTCGTGGCAGCCAAGGTCGCCGCCAAGCCGGCAGCCGGCGACAGCCCATTCGCCGTCGACCGCACCGCCAAGCTCTACATCGGCGGCAAGCAGGCCCGCCCTGACGGCGCCTATAGCCGCGCCATCCACGGCGCGGACGGCAGCTTCCTGGCCGACATCGGCGAAGGCAGCCGCAAGGACATCCGCAACGCCGTGGAAGCGGCGCACAAGGCGGCCGGCTGGTCGAAAGCCACCGCGCACAACCGCGCCCAGGTGCTGTACTACATCGCCGAGAACCTGGCGATCCGCGCCGACGAGTTCGCGCAGCGCATCGCCGCGCAGACCGGCTCGAAAGACGCCGCACGCGAAGTGCAGGCCTCGATCGAGCGCCTGTTCTACTGGGCGGCCTGGGCCGACAAGTACGACGGCCTGGCGCACCAGCCGCCGATGCACGGCGTCACCGTGGCGCTGAACGAACCGGTCGGCGTGATCGGCATCGTCTGCCCGAACGAGAACCCGCTGCTGGGCTTCATCTCGCTGGTGGCGCCGGCGCTGGCCATGGGTAACCGCGTGGTGGCGGTGCCGTCGGAAGCGCATCCGCTCTCGAGCACCGACCTGTACCAGGTGCTGGACACCTCGGACCTGCCGGGCGGCGCGCTGAACATCGTTACCGGTTCGGCCGACGAGCTGGCGCGCACGCTGGCCACCCACGGCGACATCGATGCGGTGTGGCGTCACGACGGTTCGGCGGAAGGCTGCGCCGAAGTCGAGCGCCTGTCGAGCGAAACGCTGAAGCGTACCTGGGTCGGCGGCGCCAAGGGCCGCGACTGGTTCGATGCGAAGCAGGCCTGCGGCCGCGCCGTGCTGCAGCACGCGACCCAGGTGAAAAACATCTGGATTCCGTACGGCGTTTGAGATGGCATGAATAACCGTTGCGTGTGAATGCAACGGGTAGGGTGGACGGGTCTCCCGTCCACGCGTCGATCGTTGGTGGATGCCGGTTCGTACACGAAACCGGAACCGATAGCGATCACCGCGTGGACGGGGAACCCGCCCACCCTACGTCGTTTTCGGCGCGATCCTTACGTTCGCGTCCATTTGAACTATTTGATTTAGAGAGGCGAGCATCCCATGTTCCTCCCCCAAGAAATCGTCCGCAAGAAGCGCGACGGCGGCACCCTGACCGCGGAAGAAATCCAGTTTTTCGTGCGCGGCATCCCTGACGGCAGCGTCACGGAAGGCCAGATCGCGGCACTCGCGATGGCTGTCTACTTCAACGACATGAGCATGGACGAACGCGTCGCCTTTACCCTGGCGATGCGCGACTCGGGCCAGGTCCTGGAATGGAAATCGATGAATTTGCCCGGCCCGGTGGTCGACAAGCACTCGACCGGCGGCGTCGGCGACGTGGTCTCGCTCATGCTGGGACCGATGATCGCGGCCTGCGGCGGCTTCGTGCCGATGATCTCGGGCCGCGGCCTGGGCCACACCGGCGGCACCCTGGATAAATTCGATTCGATCCCGGGCTACAGCACCGTGCCCGACCCGGAACTGTTCCGCAAGGTGGTCAAGGAAGTCGGCGTCGCCATCATCGGCCAGACCGCCCAGCTGGCGCCGGCCGACAAGCGCTTCTACAGCATCCGCGACACCACGGCGACCGTGGAATCGGTGGCCATGATCACCGGCTCGATCCTCTCGAAAAAGCTGTCGGCCGGCCTGGACGCGCTGGTGATGGACGTGAAAGTCGGCAGCGGCGCCTTCATGCCGACTCCTGCAAAATCGCTGGAACTCGCCGAGAGCATCGTCGCCGTCGGCAACGGCGCCGGCACCCGCACCTCGGCCATCCTGACCGGCATGGACGAGTCGCTGTGCCACGCCGCCGGTAACGCCGTCGAAGTGCGCGTCGCCATCGACTACCTGACCGGCAAATCGCGTCCGGCACGCCTGCACGAAGTGACGATGGCGCTGTGCGCCGAGATGCTGGTCATTTCCGGCCTGGCCGCGAACGACCTTGAGGCCCGCGCCAAGCTGCAGGCCGCGCTGGATTCGGGCGAAGCCGCCGAACGCTTCGCGCGCATGGTCACCGCCCTCGGCGGCCCGGCTGATTTGATGGACAAGCCGGACGCCTACCTGGAAACCGCACCAATCATCGTGCCGGTACCGGCCCTGCAAGCCGGCTACGCCACCTCGGTCGACACCCGCGGCCTGGGCCTGGCAGTCGTCGCCCTGGGGGGCGGCCGCGTGCGTCCGCAGGATGCGATCGACTTCGCGGTCGGCCTGACGAACCTGGTGGAACTGGGCGACCGGATCGAAGCCGGCCAGCCGCTGGGCACCGTGCATGCGCGCACCCAGGCCGCCGCCGAGCAGGCCGTGCGCCAGGTGCAGGCCGCGTACCAGATCGGCGCCGAGAAGGCCGCCGTGCAGCCGATGATCCATCGCACCATTCGTCCGGAGTAAAACCGTGAAATACGACAAGCTAATCGAAGAAGCCCGCGCCGCACGCGAACTGGCCTACGTGCCGTATTCGAAGTTCCAGGTCGGCGCCGCCCTGGAGTGCAAGGACGGCCGCATCTTCCGTGGCTGTAACGTCGAAAACGCCTCCTACGGCTTGTGTAACTGCGCCGAGCGCACCGCCTTCTTCTCGGCGATTGCACACGGCTACAAGCCGGGCGACTTCGCGGCGCTGGCGGTGATCGGCCAGACCGACGGCCCGATCGCGCCATGCGGCGCCTGCCGCCAGGTCGTGCTGGAACTGGGCGGCAACACGTTGCCGGTCGTCCTCACCAACCTGAAGGGCGATATCCTGGAAACCACGGCTGCGGAACAATTGCCGAACGCCTTTGGTAGCTGGGACCTGAACAAGTGATGTTTCGATGAGTTGATGGGCGCCGCGCTGGAAGGCACGGGGCTTGTCGCATCGTTTTGGCGCGCTGCCTGGAGCGCTGCCCGCGCAAGCGGAGCAGCGCTTTTTTTCGTCTGCTGCACATGTGTTCGGATTGTTCTGACTGCGCGGCCTGTGGTTTTCCGAATGCGAGCGCCGACGTACTGTTGCTGATTTGCCGAACTATGTTGCGGCGGCAAGTGGCCTGATCTTGCGCAATTGCCGCACGGCAGACTCGGCGTGTAATCGCTGGGTTCGGGCTGCCGTGCACGCTACCGCTGTGCGCCGATGCAGCCTGCATTTCACGGGAGCTCGCGCATGCGGCAACACATCCAGGCAGGTCTACTCGCAGCGTTCGCGCGTACTACCCAGACGACGCGCCTGGTCAGGCTGACGACGCCGCTCGGCGAGGACTTGCTGGCCGAATGCGTGCGCGGCGAAGAGGGTATCAGCACGGGATTCACCTTCCGCATCGACGCCTTGTGCGAGGATGCCCACCTGCCCTTGAAAACCCTGCTCGGCCAGCCGGCCCTGCTGCAACTGCTGACCGCCGCCAGCCGCGATGCACTGCGGCCGTTTCACGGGCACATCACCGCAGCGCAGATCAGCGGCGCGAACGGCGGCCTGGCCCGCTACCACCTCACCCTGCAACCCTGGAGCAGCTTTCTCGGCCTGGGCCGCGACAGCCGCATCTTCCAGGACATGACGGTCTTCGACATCCTCGACGCCGTGTTTGCCGCGTACCAGGGCAAAGGCCGGCTGATGCCGGCATGGCGCTACGAGATTGCCGACCGCCGTATCTATCCACGGCGCAGCTTGACGACGCAATACCAGGAAAGCGACCTGGCCTTTGCCGAGCGCCTGATGCACGAGGAAGGCCTGTTCTATTTCTTCGAGCACGGCGGCGACCCGCGCAACGCCTCGCTCGGTTGCCACACGATGGTGATTGCCGACCACAACGGCGCCTTCCAGCCGAATGCGCAGGCGGCAGTGCGCTTCACGCAAGCCGGCGCCGTGATGCGCGCCGACAGCATCGACCGCTGGCGTACCGAATCGCGCCTGCGCACCGATGCCGTCGAGATGGTCAGCTGGGATTACCGCAGCGCCGGCCAACGCCAGGTAAGCGCCGCCGGCGTTGGCGGCGACGCCAGCCTGTGCAGCCGCGACGCGCCCGGCACCTATGCCTGGGCCGAGCGCGAGCACGGGCAGCGCATCGTCACCAGGCAGATCGAGGCGCTGGAAGCCACGCACCAGGTGCATGTGGGCGCGGGGACGGTGCGCACCTTTGCGCCCGGCACCACGTTTGCGCTGCATGGCCACGCCCGCTTCGACGCGGCGCGCGACGATGCCGGGCGCAACTTCACCATCGTGCGCACCGTACACCTAATGCACAACAATTTGTCGGCGGAGGTGAACGGCAGTGTGCATGCCCTGCTGGGAAAAGGCGCCGTGGCCGCAACCCTCGATGCGGACGCCGGCATGCGCGCAGCCGGGGACAGCATCGGTGAACGCCCCCTGTACCGCAACCGTTTCGACGCCTTGTTGGACAGCATCCCCTACCGCAGCAGCGGCGTCGATGCGCACGGCCAGTTGCTGCATCCGCGTCCCACGGTGCGCGGGCAGCAGACGGCGATCGTGGTCGGTGCAGCCGGCGCCACCGTCCATACCGACCGCGACCACCGCATCAAGCTGCAATTCCACTGGCAGCGCGGAGAGGCCAGCCATAGCCGGCTGGCGCATCCGTCTCCTGAACGACATACCGGCGCGCCCGGCAATGACACAGCAGGCACCTGGGTGCGGGTAATGACGCCGCTCGCCGGCGCCAACTGGGGCAGCAACATGCTGCCGCGCGTCGGGCAGGAAGTGCTGGTCGATTTCATGGAAGGCGATATCGACCGGCCGGTGGTGATTGGTGCGCTGTACAACGGGCGTGGGCAGGCCGATGCCCAGCACAACAGCATGGCGTATGGTGCAGGCGCGGTCACGGGCAATGCGCCGGCGTGGTTCCCGGGCGAGGGTGGGGCGCATGCGCATCCGGCGGTGCTGTCGGGGATCAAGTCGCAGGCGATGCAGGACAGCCAGGGAGGGAGCGGGGCCTATAACCAGCTGGTGTTCGACGACAGCGCGGAGCAGGCGCGGCTTGTATTACAGCGGCATGGCAAGGCGCACGATGGGTCGGCGGAGCTGAATCTGGGGCACTTGCGGCACCAGAGCGATAACGGGCGGCTGGAAGGGGTGGGATTTGGGGCGGAGTTGAAGAGCGAGCAGAGTGCTGCGCTTCGGGCTGGGCAGGGTGTGTTGCTGTCCTGTGATCTACGCAATGCCGGTGATAGCAGCCAGCTCGATTCCTGCGAAGCGGCTTCTCAAATCGAAGCAAGCGGGCAGTTGCAGCTCGCTTTGGCAGCGCAAGCGCAGAAACATAAGGCGAAAATCAAGGGGGAGTCTGACGCAGCGGAGCTGCCGGCTGTGAAGGAGACCAATCACACTTTGGAGGTGCTTACATCGCCAGCCGCCGCAGCAGATCGGCAAGGAAGAACTGCTGGGTATAGCGAGCCCCACGTTCAGTTGTCGAGTCCGGCCGGGATCGTGGTTGACACACCCAGCAATGCTGTTCTCTCAAGTGGAATGACAACCAGCCTGAACGCTGGACAGGATATCGGTCTAGTGGCGCAGGGACACACATCATCAACTGTGGCTGGCGGAGTCAGCTTGTTCACATATGGCAAAGCAGAAAATAAAACCAAAGCTAACCAGGAGACGGGTCTAAAACTGCATGCGGCAAGTGGACGGCTGAGTAGTCAAAGTCAATCGGGAATGACCTCCATCGTGGCGGACAAAACGCTTATGGTAGCGAGTGTCGCCAAAACCGTAACGATCAGCGCGCCAAAAAAGCATGTGCTGCTCACGGCGCAGGGCGCTTACATCAAGCTGGAGGGAGGAAATATCGAGGTGCATGCGCCAGGCAAGGTGGATATCAAGGCTACTAAAAAAGAACTGACCGGGCCGGTGAGTGTGGCTGGCCTTGACATGGCAATGAAGATCTCAGAACTGAGTATAAAGCGTGACCTTGAAATTGAATACGTTGATGCAGAAGGAAATGTGCTGAAAGACGAAGCAATCGACCTGCGCTTCAGTAATGGCGTCGATAGAGCAGTCACGCTGGATGGAAGCGGAATAGGGAAACTCAAGAAAGTACCGCTGGGACCGTTTCGCGCGGTACAACCTCGCCGCAAATAGGAGATAGATCCATGGTTTCTTCAAACGTAAGGGCAGGCAAGCCAAGTACACAAGACGTTTGTATCGATCTGCCAGGGGAAACCGTGCAGTGTTGGCGATCAAGCGACAAAATCCGTGTTGTGCTGCGTAAGCACCGCGACGTCATTTTTGACATTGCTTTGCAGTCTGGCGCTCTCTACACAGTTGAGTCGAAAGGAGAATTCTACAATCCTCTCCTTAAAAAGCTGGGTAGAACAGCTGATTTCATGGACGGTGAGCAGTTCCATCTGTGGATAGGACGCGAATTTAAAGAGAAACTCATTTTGAAGATGAATGGCCGGGTAATCGGTAGCTACGAGGTTAGCCAACTGGATGGCACAAGCTATGGGAAGGACCCGAGGTCAAAGCCGGAACCTCTTATGATCGTCATGGGGAAAAAAGAACAATCTACGCCCTGGATATGCACGCCTGAGGACAATTTTGGTGTTCGCGCTGCTCAGTCAGCCATTATGGCTCCCGAAGAACCAAAACTTTCGATCTTGAAGGGACTTGGGACTAAATTCGAGTACAGTTATTTGCAACAATTACCAGAGATGCAAGAGTATGTGGCAGTTACAGAGGCATCCTCCGATGAGATTCAACCACATGTTCTAGCGAAATTGGAAAGTGGTCATACCGTTGACGGAGTTGCAAACGAAATATTTCTACCGCCTAAAAACAAAGAGCCATCGTTACTTTACACTGCATTGATCAAAACGGCTCAGCATATATCTGGGAATCAATTTCTAACAAATAACGGATTTAAGGAAACGGCTGGTTATTTTGTTGAGCATTTTTCGAAGCTGAATCGTGTTGCAATGAAAGTTCATATCGAGCCGAAAGCAAAAGGGAAATATAACGTCGCTTTAAAAGGTTATCTGCTGACTGACACTTACGGAAAAATAACTGGTTCAATCAAGAAGCCGAGGCATTTTAATAATCCGCTTGGTAGCAAAGAGACGGCATTCCTTGATGGCGGATTCGGACGAACAGGGAAGGCTGGATTTGGAGGATTTAAACGCATCATCATGACCTGTGCAGAAAATTTCAAAGGTGGAGTGAAAATCCAGGCTATTGGAACGATTATCGATTTGATTGTCGATGTCAATGCGGTATATCTAGATGAAAAAGGAAGTAAAGATTTATCCGAGTTTCTGGGGCGTGCGGGTGTGTCGCTTGCTAAGGCTGGCGCAACAGCCGCACTCGGTAGCGCATTTGCTGCACTTGGAACGGCAGGGTTGGGATTATTGCTGGGTACAGGCGCCGCGCCAGTTTTTGCAGTTGTTGCTGTTATC
This sequence comes from Massilia sp. BAP21, assembly GCF_057801335.1. Lineage (NCBI taxonomy): Bacteria > Pseudomonadati > Pseudomonadota > Betaproteobacteria > Burkholderiales > Oxalobacteraceae > Massilia > Massilia sp. BAP21. The sequence continues at coordinate 776,771 of NZ_CM173596.1, read as the reverse complement.
GTAGCGGGCTACATTATCGCAGCTATGGTGGTTGATGCGATTGATGAAAAGCTGAATATCAAGGGTAATGTAGCCGAGTGGGCTCGATGAAATGACAAAACTATCTTCTTACTCTATCCTAATATGCCTTGGTTTGTTAATAGTTGGAAATCTTGCTGGTTGGGCTATTGCTGAGATGTTTGTGGGTGAGGCTGCCAGCCGAGATTTTTTGGAATTCGGAACTGTCGCAGCCGCCATCATTTTTTTGATGCAGGTGTTGGTGTTTGGTTTCTGTAAAAAAGGTGTATCAGGCGAATTTATATTTAGAGGGGTGAGTGGGTTTTCTTTGATATGGTTTTTGCTGAGTCTAGTGTTGCCATTGGTTTGGGTGAAAGACTTTGGCTTTCAAGTAAAATTCACATTGATCGGCCTATCCCTATTGTTATTTGCTTTTAATTTTGAAAAGGGCAGGCGTCACTTTAATAAGCAATGGGAGCGACAAGCACCTTCCATCGAAAAAACGCTAAAGAAAAATAGTCCGGCTTTGGAATGGGAGGAGGTTGGGAAGATCCTGGCTCTCTCGGTTTCGATGCATATCCCGGGTGTGCCTAAAATGCTGGAGCCAGTGTTATCTGTACTACTTGCGGTGTCGATGATTGCTGGTTTGAACTTGAGAAAAATATTCCCGATATTTAGTATGTTTGCTTGGGGTATTCCCTGTGTCGTTGCTTCTTCCATGTTGGTGCAGATGATTGCATTCAACTTTCTGCAAGGTGCTAAAATCCGTAAGTTAGAGAAGGAGAGGGGGATTAAATTTCGATCATCGCTAAAATCGCATGGCTGATATTTCTACCCAAAGGGATCACATCTGCTGAAACAAATGCGAATGATTCCTGCTGACCTCCAGCTCATTCGGATAATTCCTTACCCTCAGCATTTGCCGCCCGCGCATATCTCGCGATACCTCGGCAATCGCATCCACGCGCACCAGCGTCGAACGGTGAATCCGCCAGAACTCATCCGGATCCAGTTCATCCGCCAGTTCCTTCAGCGTCTTGCGGATCAACAGCTCGGCCGTCGCCGTTTGCACCCGCGTGTACTTTTCGTCCGACTGGAAAAACAAAATCTCGCGCGTGCTGATCATGCGCAGGTTGCTGCCCACCTGTGCCTGTATCCAGCGCAGGTAGCTGCGCCTCGGCGCCGATCCCTGCTGCTGCAGCAAACTGCCCAGCTGCGCCAGCTGCGCCAGCTGCGCCCCGATATCCTGCGGCGCCTGGGATAAGCGCCTGCGGAGCCGCTCGCAGGTCGTCACCAGCCGCTCGGCTGTCACCGGCTTCAGCAAATAATCGATCGCCCCCTGCTCGAACGCGTCCACCGCATACTGGTCATACGCCGTGACGAACACGATATGGCAGCGGTCGTACAACTGGCGTGCCGCTTCGATGCCGCCCATGCCCGGCATGCGGATATCGAGAAACACGATCTGCGGCTTGAAGCGCGTGGCCATCTCCACCGCCTCCACGCCATTCGACGCCATGGCCACAATCTGCAAATCGGGCCAGACCTCAAGCAGGCGGGCACGCAGCTGTTCGCGCATCGGCTCTTCATCGTCCGCAATCAACGCGGTGGTCCCGGTCGCCATCATGCGTCCTCCATCATCTTGTAAGGTATGCGCACCGAGGCGCAGGCGCCGCCGCTCATCGGCGCTTCGATCACCAGCTCGGCCTGGGCGCCATACAACAGTTGCAGGCGTTCGCGGATATTCGCCAGGCCCACGCCTTCGTCCGCATGCAAATCGATGCCGACGCCGTCGTCGCATACGTCCACCACCAGCGTCGCGCCTTCGACCCGCGCACGCACGAGGATGGTGCCGCCGGCGATCTTCGGTTCCAACCCATGCTTGATGGCGTTCTCGATGAGCGTCTGCAGCATCATCGGCGGGAAAGGCGCGCTGCCGAGGAAATCGGGCACTTCGAAGCGCACCGCCAGGCGTTCCTTCATGCGCGCCTGCATGATGGCGAGATAGGCTTTCGACAGTTCCAGCTGCTTGCCGAGCGTGGCGCCGCCCGAGGAACGCATTTGCGGCAGGGCCGAGCGCAGGTAGGCGATCAGGTGCGCATGCACCTTGGCCGCTTCTGGCGGGTCGGTTTCGATCAGGCGGCCGATCAGGGCCAGGGTATTGAACAGGAAGTGCGGCTCGACCTGGGCCTGGAGGGCGGCCATCTGCGCTTCGGTCAGGCGCCGTTCAAGTGTCGCGACATCGGCTTTCAGGGTGGCGTCGCGCGCGACGAGTTCGGCGCGGCGCTTGCCGCCGGCCAGTACCTTGACGCCGAAGGAGATGAACACGTACCAGAAGGCCGGCTCGGGCGTGTTCACCATGATGAAGAACACGACCGCGAGGAACCAGGTGAGATACAGCCGGCGCCACTCGACGACGGCAAGCCAGTCGAAAAATGCCCACCAGAGCTTGCTCGCTTCCCTGATGGCTTCACGCATGAAGTCGAGCGTCCGGTTGATCTGGCTTGCCTGCACGTTCAGTCCTCGATTGGTGTGGTCTTGTCGTTGTTAATCGCCAGCACGGCGTACTTGATGGCCAGGAAGATCGCAAACAGCATCAAGGCCAGCGGGATGACGGTGATCGCGCACGCCACCAGCACGGCTGCCAGCAGCAGGGCCGGCCAGGGCAGGGCCGAGAAGGTGCGCAGGCCGCCGCGCAGGGTGCGCAGGCAGGCTTCGGCGGCGTCTTCGAGTTCGGCGGCAAGGCTACGGAAGGTGGTGGTTTTCATGCGACTGCTCCTTTCAAAAGAAGTTCGGATGGGTGCACTGTATAACCACGGCCGCGTCCGCGCGATGCCCGGCCGACGAATGGCTGAATTCATGGCTTAACCGGTAGCGTGGGCCGATGAATGGGTGGCCGCACGCTCGTCCCAGTAACGCCTGAGCAGCCCATAGAACGCCGTGTCCGCCTTTTCGCCGTGGACGATCCAGCGCTCCGGCATATAGCCTTCCTGCCGGAAGCCGAGCTTTTCCAGCAGCCGCGCCGAGGCGTCGTTGCGCGGGTCGATGTCGGCTTCGATGCGGTTGATGTCGAGCGCATGGAAGGCGTGGTCGAGCAGGGCTTCCAGCGCTTCGCCAGCGTAGCCCTGGCCCCAGTGCGCGCGTCCCAGGGCATAGCCGAGTTCGCAGCGCCGGTTCTGCTCGAAGTGGCCACGCAGGTTGCAGATGCCGATCAGCCGGTTGGTGCCGGCCAGCGCGATCGCGTAGCGGTACAGGCCGCCGTCCAGGTAGGATTGGTGCGCGTCCGCGATCATGGCCTCGGCCTGAGCGATGTCGGTCCAGGCGCCGCTCGACCAGTAGCGCACCACGTCGGCGTCGGCGAACACGCGCAGCAGGTCCGGGGCGTCGCTGCGCTCGAACGGACGCAGGACCAGACGGGCAGTGCGCAGGATGGGTGGCAGGGACGCTGACATGAGCTCTCCAAAGCTAAATGGTTTGCGCTAGATCAAACACCTTGGCATTCTGTTACGAACACATAGTCAAGTGCACTAGCATTGTCCAGTTCCCGTGGCTGACTTCGCATATACGCAATTTCATATGACGGGTTCCCAGGCTGCGTTTATATTAATGGATCGGTTGACTCTTTTGCATGTTTGCAACGCGGCATGCATGGAGTTGCCGGGTCTGGCGCCGCCGGCTTTACTTTCCGGGCGCGGTCGCGCACATTGCTATGACGCCTCATCGTTTTGCATCATTGTTTTGACTGACGGTCCGCCATAGGGCTGCAAACAAGGGAGAGCCTGCATGAACGAAGCCAGACCCGAATCGATGTCCGCATTCTGGATGCCATTCACGAACAACCGCGACTTCAAGTCCGACCCGCGCCTCCTGGTATCGGCCGAAGGCATGTACTACAAGGACGTCGACGGCAACCAGATCCTCGACGGCACCGCCGGTCTCTGGTGCGTCCCCTGCGGCCACGCCCAGCCGAGGATCGTCAGCGCCGTGCGCGAGATGATCGGCCAGCTCGACTTCGCGCCCACCTTCCAGATGGGCCACCCGGCCGCCTTCGACCTGGCCGAAAAGCTGATGGACTACACCGGCCACAAGTTCGGCCACGTGTTTTATACGAACTCCGGTTCCGAGGCGGTCGACACCGCCCTGAAGATCGCGCTGGCTTACCACAAGGCGCGCGGCGAGGGCGGGCGTACCCGGCTGATCGGGCGCGAGCGCGGCTATCACGGCGTCGGCTTCGGTGGCCTGTCGGTGGGCGGCATCGGTCCGAACCGGAAAAGCTTCGGGCCGCTGCTGCCGGGCGTCGATCACCTGCCGCACACGCACAACCTGCTGAAGAATGCCTTTTCGCGCGGCGAGCCGGACTTCGGCGCCGAGCTGGCCGACGAACTCGAACGCCTGGTCACCCTGCACGATGCGTCCACGATTGCCGCCGTCATCATCGAGCCGGTCTCGGGTTCGACTGGGGTGCTGGTGCCGCCCAAGGGCTACCTGAAGAAGCTGCGTCAGATCTGCGACAAGCACGGCATCCTGCTGATTTTCGATGAAGTGATCACCGGCTTCGGACGCCTGACCACGCCGTTCGCCGCCGACTATTTCGACGTCGAGCCGGACATGATGACCACGGCCAAGGGCCTGACGAATGGCGTGATCCCGATGGGCGCCGTGTTCAGCAAAAAGCACATCCACGATGCCTTCATGGATGCGCCGGCCGGCATCGAGCTGTTCCACGGCTATACCTATTCGGGCCACCCGGTGGCCTGCGCCGCTTCGCTGGCCACGCTCGAAGTCTTCAAGGAACAGCAGATCCTCGAACACGCACGGGGCATCCAGCCTTACTGGGAAGACGCGGTGCATTCCTTGAAGGGCCTGCCGCATGTGATCGATCTGCGCACCATCGGCCTGATCGCCGGCATCGAGCTCGAACCGATCCCGGGCAAGCCCGGCGCGCGCGCCTTCCAGGCGCTCAAGAAGGCCTTTGCCGACGGCATCCTGATCCGCACGACGGGCGATATCATCGCGCTGTCGCCGCCCCTCATTCTCGAGAAACAGCACATCGACGATTTGTTCGGCAAGCTGGCCAACGTACTGAAAAACCTGGACTAGAAGAGACAAACCATGAATCACCTCGATCGTACGGTCAACGTCATCGGCCACTTCATCGGCGGCCACGTGGTCGACAGCGCCGGCGAGCGCTATGCCGACGTGTTCAATCCGGCGCTGGGCGAACCCTGCGCGCGCGTGACCCTGGGCGGCGTGGACGAAGTCAATGCCGCCGTGTTCGCAGCCTCCGCCGCCTTCCCGGCCTGGTCGGCCACGCCGCCGCTGGCCCGTTCGCGCATCCTGTTCAAGTATCTGCAGCTGTGCCAGCAGCACACCGACGAATTCGCGGCCATGATCACGCGCGAGCATGGCAAGACCTTCAGCGACGCCCAGGGTGAAGTTGCGCGCGGCATCGAGGTCGTCGAATTCGCCTGCGGCATTCCGCAACTGCTGAAAGGCGAATTCACCGACCAGATCGCACGCGGCATCGACGCCTGGTCGATGCGCCAGCCGCTCGGCGTGGTGGCCGGCATCACGCCGTTCAACTTCCCGGTGATGGTGCCGATGTGGATGTTCCCGGTGGCGCTCGCGTGCGGGAATACCTTCGTACTGAAGCCGTCCGAACGCGACCCGTCGCCGTCGCTGCTGCATGCGCGCCTGTTGAAGGAAGCCGGCCTGCCGGACGGCGTGTTCAACGTGGTGCAGGGCGATAAAACGGCGGTCGATGCGCTGCTCGACAACCCGGAAGTGCAGGCGATCAGCTTTGTCGGCTCGACGCCGATTGCCGAGTACATCTACGCGCGCGGCAGCGCCAACGGCAAGCGGGTGCAGGCCCTGGGCGGCGCCAAGAACCACATGGTGGTCATGCCCGACGCCGACATGGACATGGCGGTCGATGCGCTGATCGGCGCGGCCTACGGTTCGGCCGGCGAGCGCTGCATGGCGATCTCGGTGGCGGTGGCAATTGGCGACGCCGGCGACAAGCTGGTAGCCGCGCTGGCCGAGCGTACATCGTCGTTGAAAATCGGTGAGGGCATGAGCGCTGGCATGGAGATGGGGCCGGTGGTCACGCAGGCGGCGCGCCAGCGCATCGAGCGCCTGATCGGTGAGGGCGTGGAGCAGGGCGCCACGCTGGTGGTCGATGGCCGCGGCCACAAGGTTGAGGGCTTTGAAAACGGCTTCTTTGTCGGCGGCACGCTGTTCGACCACGTGCAGCCTTCGATGAGCATCTACCAGGAAGAGATCTTCGGGCCGGTGCTGTGCGTGGTGCGTTTGCCTGACGTGGGCAGCGCGGTGGAGCTGATCAACGCCAACGAGTACGGCAACGGTGTGGCCGTGTTCACGCGCGACGGCGGCGTGGCGCGCGAATTCGTGCGCCAGATCCAGGTGGGCATGGTGGGCGTGAACGTGCCGCTGCCGGTGCCGATGGCCTTCAACAGCTTCGGTGGCTGGAAGCGCAGCATGTTCGGCGACCACCATGCGTACGGGCCGGAAGGCGTGCGCTTCTACACGCGGCACAAGGCGGTGATGCAGCGCTGGCCGAATACCGCCAGCGCTGGCGTCGAGTTCGCGTTCCCGCAGATGAAATAACCGACGTTACCGAAGCATCTAATCGCGCAAGTCGTAGGGTGGGCCGGGCCACGAATGGCACTCGTGCCCACGCGGTACCCCGTTTGATGGTCGATCATGGCGAGCTCGCCATGATCGACGTGCAGACAATCGTTCCGGGATCAACCGTGCGGAGTGCAGGAGTACGACCGCGTGGGCACAGGTGCCCACCCTACGAAAAGCAACATCGCCACTGGCACTACCCGCACCAGCAGTTCGAACACCAGCATTTCACCTTACAACAAGAAGGGATGCACATGATCGAGACTCTCCAGCACCTGCTGCCGGCAGCCGATTCGCACACGGCACTGGCCGCCCAGTTCACCGACCTGGCGCCTCCGCTCACCGCGCGCCAGGCCGCCATCGAAGCCGCGCGCTGCCTGTACTGCTACGACGCACCCTGCACCCGGGCTTGCCCGACCGGCATCGACGTGGCCAGCTTCATCCGCAACATCCACGACCAGAATGTCACCGGCGCCGCCGTCGGCATCCTGAAGCAGAACATCTTTGGCGGCAGCTGCGCCCGCGTCTGTCCCACCGAAATCCTGTGCGAAGACGCCTGCGTGCGCAACCACTACGCCGAGCGCGAGCCGGTGAAAATCGGCCTGCTGCAGCGCCACGCCATCGATAACGCCGGCTTCACCGCCCACCCCTTCGCCCGCGCGCCCAGCACCGGCAAGACCGTCGCCGTGGTTGGCGCCGGCCCCGCCGGCCTGTCCTGCGCCCACCGTCTGGCCATGCTCGGCCACGACGTGGTGGTGTTCGAAGCCCGCCCCAAGGCCGGCGGCCTGAACGAATATGGCATCGCCAAGTACAAGCTGCCCGGCGAATTCGCCCAGCAGGAAGTCGACTTCCTGCTCTCGGTCGGCGGCATCGACATCCAGTACGGCCAGGCCCTCGGCGAGAACCTGCAGCTGCGCGACCTGCACACCCGCTTCGACGCCGTCTTCCTGGGCCTGGGCCTGAGCGCCAGCCGCAGCCTCGGCCTCACCGGCGAAGACGCCCCCGGCCTGATGGCAGCCACAGACTACATCGCCGCGCTGCGCCAGGCCGACGATTTGTCGCGCCTGCCGGTGCCGCGCCGCGCCATCGTGGTCGGCGCCGGCAACACGGCCATCGACATGGCGGTGCAGATCAAGCGCCTCGGCGCCGATGAAGTCACCCTGGTCTACCGCCGCGGTTACGAGGCGATGAGCGCCACCGGCCATGAAATCGAGATCGCCAAGCTGAACGGCGTACGCATCCGCACCTGGGCCGCGCCCCTGGAAGTCCTGCTCGACGACGCCGGCCGCGTGGCCGGCATGCGCTTCGAGGAAACCCGCATCGACAATGGCCGCCTGGCGCGCACCGGCGCCTTCATCGACATCGCCGCCGACGCCGTGTTCAAGGCCATCGGCCAGGCCATCGAAGCGCCGCCCGCACTTGATCAGTTTGCGCAAACGCTGTGGCGCGAGGGCGAGCGCATCGAGGTCGATGCCGCCCTGCGCACCGGCGTGCCCGGCATCTACGCTGGTGGCGACTGCGTGGCGCTCGGCCAGGACCTCACGGTGCAGGCAGTCCAGCACGGCAAGCTGGCCGCGCTGGCCATCCACAACGATTTCCAAGCGGGGGCAGCATGGCCGACCTGAGCATCGATTTCTGCGGCATCCAATCGCCGAATCCGTTCTGGCTGGCCTCGGCGCCGCCCACCGACAAGGCCTATAACGTGGTGCGTGCCTTCGAGGCGGGGTGGGGCGGGGTGGTGTGGAAGACGCTAGGCGAAGATCCGCCGGCCGTGAACGTCTCGTCGCGTTACTCGGCCCACTACGGCAAGAATCGCGAAGTCATCGGCTTCAACAACATCGAGCTGATCACCGACCGCAGCCTGGAAATCAACCTGCGCGAAATCACGGCGGTGAAAAAAGCCTGGCCCGACCGCGCGATGATCGTGTCGCTGATGCTGCCCTGCGAGGAGGCGCCCTGGGCCGCGATCCTGCCGCTGGTGGAAGCCACTGGCGCCGACGGCATCGAACTGAACTTCGGCTGCCCGCACGGCATGCCCGAACGCGGCATGGGCGCGGCCGTCGGCCAGGTGCCGGAATACGTGCAGATGGTCACAAGCTGGTGCAAGAAGCACACGCGCCTGCCCGTGATCGTCAAGCTGACGCCGAACATTACCGACGTGCGCGCCCCGGCCCGCGCCGCGCTGGCCGGCGGGGCGGATGCCGTCTCGCTGATCAACACCGTCAACTCCATCACCCACCTCGACCTGGACCGCATGGTGGCCTACCCGATCGTCGGCGGCGCCAGCACCCACGGCGGCTATTGCGGCTCGGCGGTCAAGCCGATCGCCCTGAACATGGTGGCCGAGATTGCGCGCGACCCGGCCACCAGCCGGCTACCGATTTCCGGCATCGGCGGCATCGGCAACTGGCGCGACGCGGCCGAGTTCATTGCCCTCGGTGCCGGCTGCGTGCAGGTATGCACGGCGGCCATGCTGCATGGCTTTCGCATCGTCGACGAGATGAAGGACGGCCTGTCGCGCTGGATGGACACGCAGGGCTACGCCAACATCGCGGCGTTCTCGCGCAAGGCGGTGCCGAATACCACGGACTGGAAATACCTGGACATGAATTACCAGGTGATCGCCGACATCGACCAGGACAAGTGCATCAAGTGCGGCAAGTGCTTCGTCGCCTGCGAAGACACCTCGCACCAGGCCATCGCCCAGCTGGTGGCGGAGAACGGCGCGCGCCGTTATGAGGTAATCCGCTCCGAATGCGTGGGCTGCAACCTGTGCGAGATCACCTGTCCAGTCGAGGCCTGCATCACCATGGTGCCGCAGCCGGCCACGCAGCCCTACATGAACTGGACCCAGGACCCGCGCAACCCGCGTGCGGAGAACCTGGCGCCGTCGTGTGCGGTGCCGGCTGCTGCGGTGCCCGCGAGCACGGCGGCCGCGACAGATGGAAGCGCCGCGCTGGCCGAGTTGCCAGCCTGACCGGGGCGCGGGCTGCCGCCGGCCCGTGCCCGTAAACATTTGCGCTACACTGGGTTGCATCCACCGCAACCGATAGGAGAAGTCCACGTGACGCAACACCAAGCAGTCAGCAACGAACTCTGGAACCACGACCTGGCGCCCACCAGCCCGGCCCAGCGCACCTGGCGCTGGTACCACTTCGCCGCCCTCTGGGTCGGCATGGTGATCAGCATCCCGGCCTACATGCTGGCGGCCAGCCTGATCGAAAGCGGCATGTCGGCCTGGCAGGCGGTGCTGACGGTGTTCCTGGCGAACGTGATCGTGCTGCTGCCCATGCTCCTGATCGGCCACGCTGGCACCAAGTACGGCATTCCCTACGCGGTGCTGGCGCGCGCCAGCTTCGGCACCCGCGGCGCACGCCTGCCGGCACTGATGCGCGCCATCGTCGCCTGCGGCTGGTACGGCATCCAGACCTGGTTCGGCGGCAGCATGATCTATACGCTGCTCGGCGTGCTGCTCGGCGCGCCGATCTCCGGCCCGAACCTGCCTGGCTTGGGCATCAACGCCGGCCAGCTGGCCTGCTTCCTCGGCTTCTGGGCGATCCAAATGTATTTCATCGTGCACGGCATGGAATCGATCCGCAAGCTCGAAACCTATACCGCGCCACTGAAGATCGCGATCTGCTTCCTGCTGCTCTGGTGGGTCTACGACAAGGTGGGCGGCTTCGGCCCGTTGTTGGAACAGCCTTCGCAGTTCGTGCAGGGCGGCCCGAAAGCGGGTCTGTTCTGGTCCGTGTTCTGGCCTTCGCTCACCGCCATGATCGGCTACTGGGCCACGCTGGCGCTGAACATCCCCGACTTCACGCGCTTCGCGAAAACGCAAAAAGACCAGGTGGTCGGCCAGACCCTGGGCCTGCCGCTGCCGATGGCGCTGCTCGCCGCGCTGGCCGTCACCGTCACCTCGGCCACCATCGTCCTGTATGGCAAAGCCTTGTGGGACCCGGTCGACGTTGCCAGCCGCATGACCGGCATCGCCGTGCTGGTGGCCCTGCTGATCCTGCTGATCGACACCGCCAGCGTCAACCTGGCCGCCAACCTGGTCGGCCCGGCCTATGACTTCTCGGCGCTGTCGCCGAAGCGCATCAGCTACCGCACCGGCGGCTACATCACGGCCGGCATCGCGCTGGCGATGATGCCCTGGAAGATCCTGGAGACGACCCAGAACTACATCTTCATTTGGCTCACGGGTTACTCGGCGCTGCTCGGGCCGATCGCCGGCATAATGATCATCGACTATTACTTCATCCGCCAGACCCGGCTCGACGTCGACCAGCTGTACCGCGACAACGGCGTCTATTCGTACAAGGGCGGCTGGAACATCGCCGCCATCGTCGCCTTTGCCGCCGGCGTGCTGCCGAACCTGCCGGGCTTCCTGAACGCGGCGTTGCCGGCCTCGTTCCCGCACGTGAGCGAAACCTTCAAGACCATCTATACCTATGCCTGGTTCGTCGGCGTCGTGATCGCGGCGGTCGTGTACGGGCTGATGATGAAAGGCCGCACGGCGCCGGCACTGCGTGCGGCGCCGCATACTCCAACCTGAGACCCGGGGCAGGGTCCATCTGAAAGGGACGTATCCATGACGACGATCATCCGTGACGGCACCATCGTGAACGCCGACCGCGCCTTCCGCGGCGACGTGCTTTGTTTCGGCGACAAGATCGTCGCCGTCGGCGACAGCATCGACGCGCCCGCCAACGCCACGGTGATCGACGCCGGCGGCCAGTACGTGATGCCGGGCGGGATCGACACCCACACGCACATGCAGCTGCCCTTCATGGGCACGGTGACGGCCGACGACTTTTTCAGCGGCACCGCGGCGGGCCTCGCGGGCGGCACCACGACCATCATGGACTTCGTCATTCCGAATCCGCAGCAATCGCTGCTGGAAGCCTACCGCACCTGGCGCGGCTGGGCGCGCAAGTCGGCGGCCGACTACACCTTCCACGTGGCCGTCACCTGGTGGGATGAGTCGGTGCACGCCGAGATGGGCACCCTGGTGCGCGAGCACGGCGTGAACAGCTTCAAGCACTTCATGGCCTACAAGAACGCGATCATGGCCGACGACGAGACGCTGGTGAAAAGCTTCCGCCGCGCGCTGGAGCTGGGCGCGATCCCGACCGTGCATGCCGAGAACGGCGAACTGGTGTTCCAGCTGCAGAAGGAGTTGCTGGCGAAGGGCATCACGGGCGCGAAAGCCCATCCGCTCTCGCGCCCGCCCGAGGTGGAAGCCGAAGCGGCGAACCGCGCCATCGCGATTGCCAACGTGCTCGGCACGCCGGTCTACATCGTCCACGTGTCCTGCGCCGAATCGCTGGACGCCATCGTGCGCGCCCGCGCCAGGGGCCAGCGCGTGTACGGCGAGGCGTTGGCCGGCCACCTGGTGATCGACGACAGCGTGTACCAAAGCGAAGACGAGGACTTCGCACGCGGCCACGTCATGAGTCCGCCTTTCCGCAGCCGCCACCACCAGGACGCACTGTGGCATGGCCTCACCGGCGGCAACCTGCATACCACCGCCACCGATCACTGCACATTCTGCGCCGAGCAGAAGGCGATGGGGGCAAACGACTTCACGCGCATCCCGAACGGCTGCGGCGGCGTCGAGGAACGCATGGCGGTGGTCTGGGACGCCGGCGTGAACAGCGGCCGCCTGACGCCCTCCGAATTCGTGCGCGTCACGTCCACCAACGCCGCCCAGATCTTCAACATGTACCCGCGCAAAGGCGTGATCGCGGTCGGGGCCGACGCCGACCTCGTGGTCTGGGACCCGAATGGCACGCGCACCATCTCCGCGCAAACCCAGTTCTCGAAAGGCGGCTTCAACGTCTTCGAAGGCCGCACCGTGCGCGGCATCCCGACCCACACGGTCGCCGCCGGCAAGCTGGTCTTCGAGCGCGGCGATTTGCGCGCCGAAGAAGGCGCCGGCCGCCACATCGACCGTCCCGCATTCGCTTAGTCGGAAACTGTACCGTAGGGTGGACGGCTATGCCGTCCACGCGTCCAACCAGCACCGGCCCACCACCAGCATCGAAAGCCGGCGCGCCCACATCCCGGAGAACGATATGCCCGACACCCTGCGCATCAACGGCCAACGCCTCTGGCAGTCCCTGATGGAGCTCGCCCGGATCGGCGCCACCGACAAGGGCGGCGTCAAGCGCCTCGCCCTGACCGACCTCGACCGCCAGGGCCGCGACCTGGTCGTGCGATGGGGCCGTGAAGCCGGCATGTCGGTCACCGTCGACAAGATCGGCAACGTCTTCATGCGCCGCCCCGGCCGCAACGCCAGCCTGGCGCCGATCGTCACCGGCAGCCACGTCGACACCCAGCCCACCGGCGGCAAGTTCGACGGCAACTACGGCGTGCTGGCCGGCCTGGAAGTCGTGCGCACCCTGAACGACCATGGCATCGTCACCGAAGCCCCGATCGAGGTCGCCTTCTGGACCAACGAGGAAGGCTCGCGCTTCGTGCCGGTGATGATGGGCTCCGGCGTCTTCTGCGGCGCCTTCAGCCTGGAAGCCGCCTACGCCGCCAAGGACGTCGAAGGGAAAAGCGTGCGCGAGGAGCTGGAGCGCATCGGCTACCTGGGCGAGGAGGAACCCGGCCAGCACCCGATCGGCGCCTATTTCGAAACCCACATCGAGCAGGGCCCGGTGCTGGAAGACGCCGACAAGGTCATCGGCGTGGTGCCGGCCGTGATGGGCCTGTCCTGGTACGACTGCACGGTCAGCGGCATGGAAGCGCACGCCGGTCCCACGCCGATGGGCCTGCGCCGCGATGCGCTGCAGGTGGCGACCGGCATCATGCAGGAGGTGGTGGCGATTGCCAACCGCTACCCGCCATACGGACGCGGCACGGTCGGCATGGTGCAGGTGTTCCCGAACAGCCGCAACGTGATCCCGGGCCAGGTGAAGTTCAGCATCGACCTGCGCAATGTGAACGACGCGCTGCTGAACACCATGCACGAAGAGATGCTCGCCTTTGTCGCGAAGACGCGAAGCGAGACCGGCCTGGGTATCGAGGTCGAGCGCGTTTCCTATTATCCGCCTTGCCCCTTCCACCCGGACTGCGTGAACGCCGTGCGCGCCGCCACCGACAAGCTGGGCTACTCCGTCATGGACGTGGTCTCCGGCGCCGGCCACGACGCCATCTACGCCGCCCGCGTGGCCCCGAGCGGCATGATCTTCGTGCCCTGCAAGGACGGCATCAGCCACAACGAGATCGAGGACGCCAAGCCCGAGCACCTGGAGGCCGGTTGCAACGTGCTGCTGCATGCGATGCTGGAGCGGGCGCGGGTGGTGGAGTAAGGTCGCGCAGTCGATCATGGCGTGAGGGCAGGGACGCGTCCGCTGCATGCCGGCAAACGCGGCTAGAATGGCCGCATGCCGAGCAAACTTCCTACCTTTCCCGGTCCGCTGACCGCGCGCGGCGCCGTGCTGGCGGTGCTGTTGTCAAACGAAGACCAGACCGGTGCCGAACCGCTACAGGGCCGCGTGACCCTGGCCGCCATCGTGCGCACCCTGAAGCGCAAATACCACTGGCCGATCGAGACCCACAGCTTCCCGGCCAACGCCGCCGACGGCCGCGCCACCTGGGCCACGGTGTACAGCCTGCCGGAGAATGTGATCGACGCCGCCCTGAACCGGGGCGGACGCGACTGGCTGCGTTCGCGCAAGCTGGCCCGGCGCGGCCTGGCGCAGGCGGACGAATAAGCTGTCTGCAAGCCTTGATCTAGCTCATACCGATCGCGGTTTGCCGCGCTTGCCTGCGGCAATGTAGCGGCCTACCTTGTAAAGATGTCGCCGGTCTGCGTTCGTGCGACCGGCGGCGACAAAGCGGAGGTCGTCATGAGCTATCGTCTGGAAGGCAGGCTATTGGAAGTCTGCAACTGCAAGGTCCTGTGCCCGTGCTGGATCGGCGAAGACCCCGACCACGGCACCTGCGACACCATCGTCGCCTGGCACATCGACAAGGGCGCCATCGACGGCATCGACGTCGGCGGTCACACGCTTGCCGCCGTGTCGCATCTGCCCGGTAACATCCTGAAGGGCAACTGGCGCGTGGCGTTCTTCGTCGACGACGGCGCCAGCGACGAACAAATGGACGCGCTCCTGAAGGTCTACAGCGGCAAGTCCGGCGGCGCCGTCGCCGAACTGTCCAAGCTGATCGGCGAGGTGGTGTCGATCGAACGCGCACCCATCACATTCACGGTGAACGAGGGCAGGGGAGAACTGGCCATCGGCAGCGATTACTACGCAGAACTCGAACCCTATCGCGGCCCTAGCGGCAATACGACCACGCTCACCGAAACCATCTTCTCGACCGTGCCCGGCGCCCCGGTTTTTGTAGGCAAGGCGCCGGTCTACCGCTCGCGCAACGACACCCTCGGTATCCACCTGAACCTGCGCGACCATAACGCGCTGCAAAGCACCTTCGTGTTCGAAGCATGAGCGCGGCGGCCAATGCGCCGCAGGTGCGGCGCCACACCCGCGTGTTCGCGCCGCTGCTGCTGGCGCTGGCGGCGCTGGCCTGGTTGACTTTGTGGATCTGGGCCGGTAGTCCCTGGGGACGCTATCTCGACCATGGCGACTGGACCGCCTCCGGCCCGGCCGCCGCACTGTGCCGTGCGCTGCCGGCCGGCGACATCGTCGTGCCGCTGCTGTTGTATGCTGCAGCCTGGATCCTGATGACCGCCGCGATGATGCTGCCCACCACATTGCCGCTGTTCGATGCCTTCGACCGCCTGACTAGCGGCCGGCCCGACCACTCGCGCCTGCTGGCGCTGCTCGGCCTCGGCTACATGGCCGCCTGGGGCGCCTTCGGCATCCTCGCGCATGGCCTGCACACAGGCCTGCTGGCGCTGCTTGATCAATCGCCGCAACTGGCCTGGAACGGCTGGATCGTCGGCGCCGCCGTGATTGCCGGCGCCGGCGCCTTCCAGTTCAGCCGCCTGAAATACGCCTGCCTCGACCGCTGCCGTTCGCCGCTCGGCTTCGTCATGACGCACTGGCGCGGCCGCAACCATGGCCGCCAGGCCATCCTGCTTGGCCTGCACCATGGCGCCTACTGTGTCGGCTGCTGCTGGGCGCTGATGCTGCTGATGTTCGCCGTCGGCGCCGGCAGCCTGGGCTGGATGCTGGTGCTGGCCGTCGTGATGGCCATCGAGAAGAACACATCCTGGGGCCGGCGCATCGGCAAGCCGCTGGGCGCGGCCTTGCTGGCCTGGTGCGCATTGCTGGTGGCCAGCCATGCGTGACCTCGCCACCAGCCGCCCGCGCTTGTCGGCGCTGGCCTTTACGGCGGCGGCGATGCTGGCCTTTGCGGCCAACTCGCTGCTGTGCCGGCTGGCGCTGTTGCAGGGTGGGATCGACCCGGCCAGCTTCGGCGCGGTGCGCATCGTTTCCGGCGCCATCGCGCTGGCGCTGATCGTGCGCTGGCGTGCGGGAGGAGCACGCGAGACTGGCGGCGACTGGCTGTCGGCGGCCATGCTGTTCGCCTATGTCGCCTTCTTTTCCTTCGCCTATGTGAGCCTGGCCGCCGGCACCGGCGCGCTGATCCTGTTCGGCGCCGTCCAGCTGACCATGTTCGGGGCCGCCTTGCGCGCCGGCGAACGCTTCGCGCCGCTGGCTTGTGCCGGCCTGGCCGTGGCGGCACTGGGCCTGGTTTATCTTGTCCTGCCGGGCGTCAGCGCACCGCCCATCGTGGGCGCGGTGCTGATGGCATCGGCCGGCGTGGCCTGGGGCGTGTATTCGCTGCGTGGACGCGGCGCCCTCGATCCGCTCGGCGCCACGGCCGGCAACTTCCTGCGCGCCGCACCGATGGCGCCCGTGTTGTGGCTGCCCTTTATCGGCGTTGCGCATGCCGACGTGGGCGGCATCCTGCTCGCGGTGGCGTCGGGCGCGATCACCTCGGGTGTCGGCTATGCGCTCTGGTACACGGCGCTGCGCGAGCTCAGCGCGATGCGCGCGGCGACGGTGCAGCTATCGGTGCCGGTGATCACGGCCTTCGGCGCAGTGCTGTTCCTGGCCGAGCCTTTGAGCCTGCGGCTGGTGCTGGCGTCGGTGGCGATCCTCGGCGGGATTGCGCTGGTGCTGGCCGGGCGCGCAAAACAATAACCCGGCGTCACCCGATCTGCTTTTCCATGTACACGGATGGAATGCCGATGCCCGAGCGGTGCGGGTACAGCTCTTCGCGCAGGGCGGTGAATGCGGCACGCCGGTAGAAAGGCACGGCATTCAGCGACGCGGACAAATACAGGCGCTTGCAGCCAAGCGCACGCGCCAGGTCTTCGCACGCCGCGAGCAGCATCGCGCCAATGCCGCGCCCATGTTCATCAGGCTCGACAAACACGGCATCGACTTCGCCGGCGGCTCCATCCACCGCGGCATAACCGAGCATGCGTCCCGCCTCCTCTGCTACGATGGTGCCGCCGACCGCAATCAGGCGCGCCAGGCTGTCCGGCGCCGGAGACGCCAGCCAGACATCCAGTACATCCTGCGCATAATGACCGGCGCAGCCATGGGCAACGGCGCGCGTACGCAGCGCCCACAAGGCGGCGACCTCGTCACCGCGTGCCGGCCGCAGGGCGATCATGCGCCAGCCGACAGGCTGCGCAGGAAGTCCAGCAGCACCTGCCCGGCCAGCTCGGCATCGTCGGCCGTCATGGTCTCCAGCGGGTTGTGGCTGATGCCGCCGTTGCCGCAGCGCGTGAACAGCATCGCCACATCCGTGATCTGCGCCATCTGCATCGCGTCGTGGCCGGCGCCCGACAGCAAGTCGAAACGCGGCACGCCGGCACGCTCCACGGCCGCACCCAGCGCATCCATCAGGCGCGGCGAGCAGGGCGCCGCTTCGGCTTCCACGATCTTCCACAGCTTTTCGTCGATGCCGCGCCGTGCGCAAATGGCGCTGATGCCGGCCAGGATATCGTCCACCGCGGCCAGGCGCACGGCGTCGTCGGCTGCGCGAATGTCGAGCGAGAGCTTGCAGGCGCCGGGAATCACGTTCACCGAACCGGCCGGCACCTCGAGTTGGCCCACGGTGCCGACCAGCGATGGCACGCCGCTGCAGCGCGACTCGACCAGCAGCACGATTTCGGCGGCGGCCGCGGCGGCATCGCGGCGCATGCCCATCGGCGTGGTGCCCGCATGGCTGGCGACGCCGCGCAACTCGACCAGGTAGCGCGAGCTGCCGGCAATCGCCGTCACCACGCCCACCGGCAAGCCGCGCTCCAGCAGCACCGGACCCTGTTCGATATGGACCTCGACGAAGCCGAGCAGGTCTTCAGGCCGCCGCGCAATCGACGGGATCGCCGCGGGATGGTGGCCGGTTTCGAGCAGTGCCTGGCGCATGCTGACGCCGTTCTCGTCCTGGGTATCGAGCCGGTCCAGGTCGAACTGGCCGGTGACCGCGCTGCTGCCCAGGAAGGTGCTGCGAAAGCGCACGCCTTCTTCTTCCGCGAAGCCGACCACCTCCAGGTGGTAGGGCAAACGCTCACCACGCAGGTGCAGCGCACGCACGATGGCGACCGGCAGCAGGATGCCCAGGCGCCCATCGTACTTGCCGCCGTTGCGCACGGTGTCGTAGTGCGAGCCGGTCATCAGGGTCTTCGCGTTTGGATCGGTCGCGGCGTAGCGGCCGACCACGTTGCCGACCGCGTCGATATGCGTCTGCATGCCGGCCTCACGCATCCAGGCCTCGATCTGGGCTGCGGTACGGCAGTGCGCCGGCGTCAGGTAGGCGCAGGTCAGGCCCTCGTCGGCATCGCTCCAGGCGCCGATGATCTCCGCCCAGTCCATCACCTGCGCGCCGATCGACGGCGTCACGCCGAGCAGGGCGTTCAGGCGGATCTCGGCGATGCGATGCACCTGGCGCAGGGCTTCGGCCATCTCGTCCGCGCGGCCGTTCTTCAGGCGCCGCGCAAAGGTGTCGATGATCGCCGTGCGCGTCAGCCCGCGCCCGGTCGGGCCTTTCACGGCCAGGATGAAGGGGAAGCCGAAGCGGTCGTTGTATTCGGCATTCAAACGCTGCAGCGTGGCGTATTCCTCGGCACTGCACAGGTTCAGGCCCGAGGCCGCCTGCTCGCCCGTCGATTCGGCCGTCAGCTCGCCGGCAATCGCCGCCTTGCCCGCCAGTTCGGGGTGGGCGCGCAGCAGGCCCAGGCGCTCGTCCTCGCTCGCGGTATCGACCACCGCCTGCAAGGCCAGCTTCAGCGCCGCCAGCGAGGCGAAGGGACGCGCGCTGGCGGCGCGCTGCGCGATCCAGGGCGAATGCTCATAGATGCCGTTCAGGGCCGCGACAAAGCCGGCGGCGTCAAGTGTATTCAGGCTGGAGAGGGTAGTCATGATCGGCCTCGCATGATTCGAACCTTCGATAATAAGGCCGGAGGGCGCCCGCGCCTATACGGCCACCGATATACTCACTTCTGGACCAGCGCCCGCGCCGCCTGGCTGACCTGGTCGCGCAGCCATTTGTGTTCCGTCGACTGGTGCACGCGCTGGTGCCACAACTGGTAGAACCGCATCGGCGGGAACTTGATCGGCATGGTGAAGGTCTTCAGCGGCAGCGCCTTTTCATAGAAGCGCATGAACTGGCGGCCGGTGGTGAGGACCAGGTCGGTCTGGGTCAGCATGTAGGGGATCAGGCCGAAGTAGGGCGACTCGACCGCGATCTTGCGGTGTAGCCCGGAGCGCGCCAGGAAGGAGTCGATCACGCCGTGGTAACCGGGCAGCATCTGCGACGGCGCCACGTGCGGCAAACTGAGGTAGTCTTCGATCGTCATGGCATCGGCCTCGGTGCGCTTGGCGTAGGGGCTGTCGGCGCGCATGGTGCAGACGATCGGATCCTCGAACAGTTTCGACATGTGCAGGTGCGCGGGCGGCTCGTCCCAGTTGGCGATCACCAGGTCCATCTCGCCGTCGGACAGCATGCGCAGGTAGTCGGTGCCGGGACCGACGCTGTGGATGGCCACGCGGCTGTTCGGCGCCACGCGCCGGATCGAAGCCACCACGTTCGGCAGGAACTGGGTGTCGAGGTAGTCGGGCGCGGCGATGTGGAAGGTGCGCGCCGCCGCCTCGGGCACGAAGGGCGACTTCTTGACGAACAGGCTCTCGGTTTCGTCGAGGATGCGCTTGGCCGGTTTCAGCAGGCTTTCGCCGTGCTGGGTCGGCACCATGCCGCGCGCGCCGCGCACCAGCAGCGGGTCGCCGGTCAGCTCGCGCAACTTGCGCAGCGAGGCCGAGATCGAGGGCTGGGGCTGGTTCAGCTTCAGCGCCACGCGCGAGACGTTTTTCTCCACCAGCAGCAGGTAGAGGATGCGGATCAGGTGCAGGTCGAGGTGCTGGGGCAGGCTGGCCATGGGAATGTTGGACGTATATCGGTTCGGTTATGTCGAATATACGGCATATTTCATGTCGTAGAAAATGAAAACCGCGTATCTTCGTTGAAATACTGCCACGATTTAGATGAGGGACCCCTGCATGGACGTATTCGGATACCTGGCTCCCTACGGCCTCGAATGGCTGAATTTGCTCGTACGCTGGCTGCACATCATCACAGGGATTGCCTGGATCGGCGCCTCCTTCTACTTCGTCTGGCTCGACAACACCATCAAGCCGCCCGCGCCGGGTTCCGACCTGGCGAACAAGGGCGTGGCCGGCGAGCTCTGGGCCGTGCACGGCGGCGGTTTCTACAACCCGCAAAAGTACCTCGTCGCCCCGGCGACGCTGCCGAAGGAACTCCACTGGTTCAAGTGGGAAGCCTATTCCACCTGGCTGTCGGGCTTTGCGCTGCTGTTCATCGTCTACTACCTGAATGCGCAGGCCATGATGGTCGACCGCAGCGTGGCCGACCTCTCGAGCTGGCAGGCGGTCGGCATCGGCCTGGGCAGCCTGGTGGTCGGCTGGCTGGTCTACGACTTATTGTGCAAGTCTCCGCTCGGCAAGCGCGACCTTGCCTTTGGCGTCGTCATCTTCGCCTTCCTGGTGGCGAGCAGCTGGGTGCTCACGCATCTGCTCAGCGGGCGCGCGGCCTACCTGCACATCGGCGCCATGATCGGCACCATCATGGTGGCGAATGTCGCCCACGTGATCATCCCCGGCCAGCGCAAGATGGTGAACGCGATGATGGCCGGCCAGAAGCCCGATCCCAGCTACGGCATCAAGGCCAAGCAGCGCTCGGTGCACAACAATTACTTCACGCTGCCGGTGCTGTTCCTCATGATCAGCAACCACTATGCGATGACCTACCGCCACGAGCACGCCTGGGCCGTGCTGGCCGTGATCATGGCGGCCGGCGTGTTGATCCGCCACTTCTTCAATCTGCGCCACAAGGGCCGTATCGAGTGGAAGTATCCGGCGGCAGGCGTGGCGCTGCTGGCCGTGCTGGCGGTATTGATCGCGCCATCGGCCCCGGTGGCGCAGGCGCCAGGTGTCGATACGATGGCCCAGTTCACACAAGTGAAGCATATCGTCGACCAGCGCTGCGTCAGCTGCCACGCCGCGAAGCCGACGCAACCCGGCTTTGCCACCGCGCCGGCCGGCGTGATGCTGGAATCGCCCGAACTCATCAGCCAGAACGCGGCGCGCATCTACCAGCAGACCGTGCAGCTGAAAGCCATGCCGCTGGCGAATCTCACCAACATGACCGACGCCGAACGGGCGCAGATCGGCGCCTGGTTCGAAGCCGGCGCCAGGACAGGAAGCCAATGATGGATACGCAAGCGAGACAACAGCTGTGCGACTGGATCGACGCCCACTTCGACGAGCAGGTCGCTTTCCTGCAGGGCGTGGTGCGCATCCCCACCGACACCCCGCCGGGCAACAACGCGCCGCATGCCGAGGCCGTGGCGGACATGGTGCGCGCCTTTGGCTGGGAAGCCGAGCGCCATGCGGTGCCGGCGGAGCTTGTCGCCGGCTACGGCATGGAGTCGATCACCAATTTGATCGTGCGCCGCCCGTATGGCGACGGTCCGACCATCGCCCTGAACGCCCACGGCGACGTGGTGCCGCCCGGCGAAGGCTGGACCAAACCGCCCTACGGCGCCGAGATCGAGGACGGTTATTTGTACGGCCGCGCCGCCGCGGTCTCGAAGAGCGACTTCGCCACCTACATCTTTGCCGTGCGCGCGCTGGAGGCGCTCGGCCTGCCCCTGAAGGGCGGCGTCGAGCTGCACTTCACCTACGACGAAGAATTCGGCGGCCTGCTGGGGCCGGGCTGGCTGCTGGATCAGAAGCTGACCCGGCCCGACCTGGTGATCGCGGCCGGCTTCAGCTACCAGGTCATCACCGCCCACAACGCCTGCCTGCAGCTGGAAGTCACGGTGCACGGCAAGGCAGGGCACGGCGCCATGCCCGAGACGGCGCATGATGCATTGCAGGCGGCCACGCGCATCCTGAACGCCATCTATGGCCAGCTGCCGGAGCTGAAGACGATCAAGTCGGGCGTGCCCGGCATCGATTCGCCCACCATGCTGGTCGGCCGCATCGACGGCGGCACCAACACGAACGTGGTGCCGGGCAAGGTGGTGCTCAAAATGGACCGGCGCATGATTCCCGAAGAAGACCCGGCGGCGGTCGAGGCCGGGGTGCGTGCGCTGATCGAAGACGCGGTGCGCGGCTTGCCGGGCATCCGGGTCGAGATCCGGCGCCTGCTGCTGTCGCATGCCTTGCGGCCGCTGCCGGGATCGGAGCAGCTGGTGGACAGCCTGCAGCGCAACGGCCGCGCCATCCTGGGCGAGGAGATTCCGGCCGTGGGTACGCCGTTATACGCCGATGCGCGCCTGTACGGCGAGCAGGGCATCCCGGCCGTGATGTATGGCGCCGGCCCGCGCACGGTGCCGGAATCGAATGCGAAAAAGGCCGACGAGAAGCTGGCGCTGGACGACCTGCGCAAGGCAACGAAGGTGGTGGCGCTGACGCTGTTCGATTTGCTCGGAAACGGAACTGTATGAGCGCTACCTGAGCGCTGCCTCGTGATAGGCTAGCGCTTCCAACCGAACAGAGGGAAAGCGATGGCACAGATCGATCTGTCGAACTACAACCTCGGCGAACTGAAAGGCCTGCAGTTCGACGTCGAGAAGGAACTCAAGGAGCGCCAGAAGCACGACCTGCGCAAGGCGCGCGAGCAGGTGATGGCGATCGTGCAGGAAGCCGGCATGTCGGTCGACGAACTGCTGGCCGAGCGCGGCAAGGGGAAAAGCGCGGGCAAGGGCGCAGGCAAGGGCAGGCCCAAAAAGGCCGGCCCCGAAACCTGATCAGCGCCCGCGCATCGAGCGTTCGATCTTCTGGTCGGTCTTGTACTGGCTGAGGGCATACACGGCCCAGATGGCGGCGGGCAGCCAGCCGATCAGGGTTACTTGCAGGATCAGGCAGATGATGCCGGCGATCGGGCGGCCGATGGTGAAGAAGGTCAGCCAGGGGAGGATCAGGGCGATGAGCAGGCGCATGGGGTTTCCTTGAATAGTAGGATCGTGGAGCCCGTGCAACGGGGCGTGTCTGTCGAAATCTTATAACAGGCAGGCCCGCGCTCAGCACACCGTTGGCGTATCGTTATCGGTCGCTGTGGCCGGGGGCTGTTGTAGGGTGGGCACTTGTGCCCACGCGGTTACACAGTGGCCTGTCGAACGGTGTCCCGAGAGGCAGGTGTCGTCGATCTGCCGGTTCTGTCCGATATGATCAACCGGTGATACCGCGTGGGCACAGGTGCCCACCCTACGAAAACCGTTGCCGCATCGTGATCGCCACCATGGCGCGGATGTTGTAGGGTGGGTTCTCGAACCCACCGAACAAGGGACTGCCATGCAGCGTCATGGTGGGTTCGAGAACCCACCCTACGGCTGTCCGACCGGTCCCGTCTTGCCCAGCGTTTCCGCCATCCGCACCAGGCGCACGAACTCGGCGCGGTAACCCTCGGCATCCTTGCCGCGCGCGTCGTTCGCCAGATTCGCGATATCGGCATAGCTATAATCCGCCAGCGGCGCCTCGCCACGCAGACGCTGGCCGAAGGCCGCCACCGCCACCGCAAAGCGCGCATCGTCCGGCGCCGCGTCCAATCCCTTGCGCACACTGGCCGCGCGCACCGCATGCGAGGTCTCGCGGCTGGCACTCTGGCCCGGCAGCTTGTAGCGCACCTTCACGAAGCAGAGTTCATCGCCCTTGCCAGCTGGCGCCGCCTTTTTGCCATCGCCATAGCGCAGCGGATCGACCAGCTTGTCCGCTTCCGAGGCCGGCGTGATCTCGTAGATGGCGGTGACGGTGTGCCCGGCGCCCATGTCGCCCGCATCCACCTTGTCGTCCTTGAAATCCTGGCGCGCCAGCATGCGGGTTTCGTAGCCGATCAGGCGGTAGGCCGCCACCTGGCGCGGGTTGAATTCGACCTGCATCTTGACGTCGTTCGCGATCGGGAACATGGTCGAACCGAGTTCTTCCTGCATCGCCTTGCGCGCTTCCAGCAGCGAGTCGATGTAGGCGGCGTTGCCGTTGCCGGACTGGGTCAGGCGCTGGATCAGGGCGTCGTTCAGGTTGCCCGTGCCGACGCCGAACACCGACAGGTAGACGCCGCTCTTGCGCTTGTCGGCGATGAAGCGCTCCAGCTGCTTCGGATCGGTGATGCCGATGTTGAAGTCGCCGTCGGTGGCCAGGATCACGCGGTTCACGGCCTTCGGGTCGCGGTGGCGCTCGGCCAGCGCATAGGCGCGCTGCAGGCCGTCGCCGCCGGCGGTGCCGCCCGCTGCGCGCAGGCCGTCGAGCGCATCGACGATCTTCTGCTTGTCGCGGCCGAGCGTCGGTTCGAGCGCCACCTGTGTGCCGTTCGCATAGGTGACGATGGACACGCGGTCGTTCTCGCGCAGCCCGTCGGCGAACAGGCGCAGGCCCTGCTGCAGCAGCGGCAGGCGGTCGGGCCCCTGCATCGAGCCGGAGACGTCGATCAGCAGCACCAGGTTCAGCGGCGGGCGCTCGGCCTGCTCCACGTCGAAGCCGCGCACGGCGACATGCAGCAGCTGGTTGCCTGCCTTCCAGGGACTGGGCATGACTTCCGTCGTCACCGCGAAGGGTTCGGTGCGCGCCTTCGGGGCGGCGTAGCGGTAGGGGAAGTAATTGACCATCTCCTCGACGCGCACGGCCTGCGGCGGCGGCAGGCGGCCGGAGGTGAGCTGGCGCCGGACAAAGGCGTAGGAGGCGGTGTCGACGTCGGCGCTGAAGGTGGACACCGGCTGCTCGGCCACCAGCTGGGTGGCGTTCGCTTCCTTGTCGGGGAACTTGTCGGCCTGCGGCGGCGCAATGACGACAAAGCCCGGCGGCGGCGCGCGCCGCAGCGCCTGGTACTGCCCCGAGATCGACGAGCCGGTCACGACCACGCTTTGCTTCGGCTGCGACGCGTAGGCGGAAACCGAAGGAGACGGCGGCGGTGGCGGTGCAGGAGCCGACACTGAAGCCGGCGGCGGCGCCGGTGCCGCTTCGGGCGCGGCCAGGACCGGCGACTCCTGCTGGCCGGGGGACTGCACGCTGCAGCCGGCCAGCAGTAAAGCGCCCAGCGCCAGGAGCGCGGGCGTGTTCGGGGGACATCTCATGATTGGACCTCCTTCGGTTTGTTATACCGATAAGGTGCAACGGCGATGCCCGAATTGCAACTGCGCTTACAACCTGTAATCCTTTATGCGGCCGGCATGAAACGCTTCAAGGCGCGCCGTCCTCTGCCGCAATCGAGCGCGGCACGATGGCGAACTGCGGCGCGCGCCCGTAGTCGGGCTTGACGCTGCGCGACATGAAACGCTCCCAGGCCTTGCGGCCGGCGTCGCCGCCGATGTCGGCCGCGTACGCCAGCGCCGGCTGCAGGTTCGATGGGAAGCCGAGCGGCGCACCCGAATAGCCGCCCATGTCGCCGGGCTTGCGCTTGGTGGCCGCCGCCATCTGCTCGCTGCCGCAGGGCAGGGCGGCCACTTCCGGCCCCACCGTCTTCGGGTACGATTCGGCGATGGTGTTGTAGATCGGCGAGGTCGCCGAATCGCGCACCGAGATCGAATAATTGGCCGCGGCCAGCCAGCAGGTGCCTTCGCCGACCATGCGCGCGAGCGGGAACTTCGCCTTCCACTTCAGCAGCGGCCCGGCATCCCTGAAGCCGAGGTCGACCAGGTGGCCGACCGCGGAGGTGAAGAAGTCGTCCTGCCAGGGGGCGATGGCCGTGTCCTTGCGGTAGGAGGCCGCGGCCCGGTGCACGATCGCGCCCAGGCCGTTCGCCTGCGGGTTGTCGGTATAGGTGGCGTTGTACCAGGCCAGGTTGGTCTTCAAAATGGCGAGGAAGTCGTCCTTCAGCGGGTGCTTGTCGGGCGTGATGTAGGCCGCTTCGCCCAGCGTGCGCAGGCTCCAGGCCTGGCCGCGCACCTGGTGCGACATAAGGAGTCCCTCGATGTTCTTGCGGTAGCCCGGGTTGGTGGCGAACACGTTGTACATGGCCCAGAACTGCAGTTCTTCCAGGTAGTAGTGGTCGCCGGTGACGAGGTAGGGCAGGTAGGCAAAGGCCGGCTGGTGCGCCGTGTCGTGCGCATACGGCGTCTTGCAGGCGCTCTTCGGGCAGCGCGGGAAGGCTTCGAGCTTGCCGGTCTTGCGGTTGCGCGTGTCGCCCGGATTGCCGAGGATGGTCATGTAGGGATAGTCGATCAGGCTGATCGGGCGCCCGGTCTGGCGGTCGCGGTAGTGGATCGACCAGCTGCCGGCGCGGTCGGCCGTGCCCAGCGTGACCTCGCGCGCGCGCGGGTCCATGCTCAGCAGATACATGGCGCCCCATCCCGGCAGCAGGCCGATGTCGTTGCGCCCGCCGGTGCTCGGCATGCCGCGCGAGGCCGCGCCGATGCCCATCGGCTCCGCGTTCGGCCCTGCGTAGCGCGCGGCCAGCGCCGCCAGCGCCTTGTCCGACACGATCACCGAGCGGTCGTAGTTGGGCAGCGCGCGCGAGGCGATCAGGTAGGCGGTGTCGTGGCGCAGGTGCACGTCCGGAGCGTCGCCGCTCCAGGCCAGCACGCGCCAGCGCGCATGGTGGTAATGGACCAGGCCCTGCTTCGCATACACCTGCTTGCCGCCGGCGACCACCTCGACGTCATAAGTGAAATTCTGCGGCGCCGGCTCGTAGGCCCAGTCGTTCTCGACCACCACGTCGATGCGCGCCTTGCCGGCCGTGCCGTAGGAACGGATCGCGAAGCGCGCCGCCAGGTGGGGATGGGCTTCGCCCCTGGCGTTGCGCAGCGGCGCCGCCACCTGCACTTCGGTCACCAGCGGGCCGTCCAGCCACTTGCCCGGCTCGCCCTCCTTCAGCAGGGCGTCGCTCGATGCGCTATAGCGTTCGCCGTCGAGCGTCACGCTCACCGTCGTGGCGGGCGTGGCCAGGCGCGCGGCCGGCTTCTCGCCTGCAGCCTTGCCGCCCTTGCCGTCCCTGACCAGGGCGATGCCGAGCGGACGCCCCGGCGCCAGGCGCGGCAGGATCGCGGAGATCACCGCATGCCGTACCGAGCCGTCCGCGTGGGTGGCCTTGACGTCGACCTGCAAGGGCAGCGCCGCGCCATCGGCCAGCTTGCCCGCCAGGCCGGCGCTGGCCGGCAAATCGCCCGGTGCGAACACCTGGCCGAAGGTGACCGGGACCTTGCTTTGCTCGTCGCGCGCCGTGCTCTCGACCACGATGCCGGTAATGCCGCCGCGCGGAATCGCGGTGGCCTGCGTGGGCCGCGCCGCCGGCGCTTCCTTCGCTGCTGGCGCCGCCCTCGGCGTCTCCTTCGGCGGCGCGTCCCTGGATGGCGCAGCGCTTGCCGCATCGCCGTGGCGCGCCGAGACGACCCGGCTGGCGTCGATGGTTCCGGTCTGCGGCAGGCCCACGAAGCCGGGCGGGTCGTGCTTGTCCTGTGCCTGCCCCTGCGCGCCGGCGCAGGACAGCAGGACGAGGGCGAGGGAGCGGAAAAGGCGGGAGCGGAGCGGGGAAGCGCAGGCGGTCATGTTCAGTCGTCGATGGAAATGCATAGGCCGAAGAGTAACGCAAAGCGGCCCGGCGCCTGCGCAAGGCAGGACAGCCGCGCGGGCCGGCAAACGAAAAGGGCCCCGCAGGGCCCATGGAACGCTTAGTTCTTCAGCGTGCGTTCGAACAGCTTCAGGATGCGGCGGTACTGGTCGAACCAGCTTTCCGGCTGGGTGTAGGCGTGGCGTTCCAGCGGGTAGCTGGCCAGTTCCCAGTTATCCTTGCGCAGTTCGATCAGGCGCTGGGCCATGCGCACCGAGTCCTGGTAGAACACGTTGTCGTCGACCATGCCGTGACCGATCAGGAGGTTGCCGCGCAGGTTCTCGGCGTACTCGATCGGCGACGAGATTTTATAGGCCTGCGGGTCGAGGTCCGGCGTGTTCAGGATGTTGGCGGTGTACTCGTGGTTGTAGCTGGTCCAGTCGGTCACCGGGCGCAGCGCGGCGCCGGACTTGAACATCTCCGGTGCGCGCATCAACGCCATGAAGGTCATGAAGCCGCCATAGCTGCCGCCGTAGATGCCCACGTTCTGCGCGTCGCCCTGCAGGTTCTGCACCAGGTACTTCACGCCGTCCTGGTAGTCCACCAGTTCCGGGTGGCCCATCTGGCGGTAGATCGCGGTGCGCCAGTTGCGGCCGTAGCCCTTCGAGGCGCGGTAGTCCATGTCGAGCACGATGTAGCCACGCTCCACCAGCAGGTTGTGGAACATCTGCTCGCGGAAGTAGTTCGGGTAGCGCTTGCTCGTGTTCTGCAGGTAGCCGGCGCCGTGCACGAACATCACGATCGGGTATTTTTTGCCCGCTTCCAGCTTGGCCGGGCGGTACAGCTTGGACCACACCGGGTCGCCGCCATCGCTCGACGGCACGGCCACGTATTCGGGCTGGATCCATTCGCGCGCCTTGTATTCGGCGGTGCGGGTGTCGGTCAGCTTGGCCGCTGCGCCGCCCGCCACCGGCACCGTGGCCAGCTGGATCGGCATGTAGCTGGTCGAGTAGTGCACCAGCAGCTTGCGGTTGTCCGGTGACAGGGCGAAGCGCTCCACACCTTCGAGGCCGGTCACTTCGCGCGTCGCGCCGTCTTTCGCGTTCACCGCGCACACTTCATAGGTGCCCGGGTTCTTGCGGTTGCAGAGCATGTAAGCCGTGCTGCCGTCGAAGTTCCACTGCACGTCGCCGGCTTCCCACTTGCCGCTGGTGAGCGCGCGCGCCTGGCCGCCGGTACTGGAGGTGTACAGGTGCGAGTAGCCGCTTTCTTCCGACAGGTACCACAGCGTACGGTTGTCCGGCAGCCATCCGAAATCGGCGTTGTCGTAGTTGACCCAGGCTTCGTCACTCAGGCGATGCACCGGCTTCAGCTTCGCGTTCGGCAGGTCGATGGTGGCGATCCAGCGGTCCTTGTTGTCGACCGCGCGCAGCATCACGGCGGCCTGCTTGCCGTCGAAGGTCCAGCGCACGGCGTCGGCGCGGTCGGCGATGCGCAGCGGACGGTTGCCCTTGAGCGGATCGAGCTTGGCGTCGGCACGCAGCTTGGCCAGCGGGTCGGTGCCGATGCCGGGCAGACTGTCGAACGGGATGTCCTTGACCGTATTCGTGGCCAGGTCGATCAGTTTCAGCGCATGCGGCGCCGGGTTGTTGCGGCCGACGCGGGTGCGCTCGTCGTCGGCTTCCTCGTAACCCGATTCGGTGACGTAGCGCGGCATCTTGCCGACGCGGCCCTTGTCGCCGCCTTTTGCCGCGGTGACCACCACCAGCCAGCGGCCGTCGGGCGACAGCGCGCTGCCTTCGATGGTGAGCTTGTCGCCCAGGTAGATCGGGGCGGGTGCGCGGGTCGGGTCGGCACGGCGTTCTTCCTCGGCGCGGGCGCGGCCGGCGTCGCGGTCGTCCTTGGCGCGTTTCAGGGTGGCGATCAGGCGCAGCTGCATGTCGCGCAGGGCGTCCGGGTCAGTCGCGGCCGGGTCTTTCGCGGCGCGCGGCAGGGCGACCGGGCCCTGCACGCGGCTGGCGCGGTCCCAGCTGAACCACTCGTGGCCGATGCGGAACTGCACGGCGCGCTCGTCGCTCGAGAACTGCGGGTCCTCGGCCTTGACGCCGCGCGTGACCTGGACCAGGGCGCCGCTTTTCAGGTCGCGCTCGAACAGGTCGCCGTTGCGCACCAGGACGGCGCGCGTGTGGCTGCGGTTATAGACGACGTTCGGGCTATCGAGCTTTGCCAGCTCGGCGTCGGCCACCTTGCGCGGCTGGCCGCCCTGCACGGCCTCGAACGTGTCGCGCAGCTGCGAGCCGGTGCGCTTCTGCTTGTAGAAGACCTGCTTGCCGTCCCAGCTGAACCAGGCCTGTTCGGCAGGGTTGCCGATCCAGTCGGGGTTGGCCATGGCCTGGTCGAGGGTGATGGGCGTCGGCGCCGCAGCCGCCGTGAAGGCGACAGATGAGGCCGTGAACGCGGCAAGAATCGTCAGTACAGGAAGTCGCATCGTGAATGGTGGTTGGTTAGCGAAATAGCTTTCTGGCTAGAAATTGCGAATGCATTCTAGCTCAGCCACCATGCGACGGGGCAGTTCGCGGATGAATAATCCGCAAGAATTGTTACCCGCGTATTGCTGTGTTTACACGGGCGTTTGAACTATTTGCAGTGGCTCAGGCAGCCTGGTTCTGCGACTTCGGCTGGCGCGGCAGGAACATGGCGATGCGTGCAACGACGGCGAGAACGGCGAGGCCAACTGGCAGGTATTCGAGAGTGATCATGGTCAAACCTTTCTTGCGCTGGTCAGCGCGGTGGTTGGTCAATACGGCGATGTTGCGTTGCAGTATAGAACGATCCGATTCATAAACAAACTTTATGTTCATGATGTCCGCGATAAACTGTACTTATGATCTGCTGCCTGTCACACGCGGCGATATTGACGGCTGATATATCTCGACTGCAACAAAACCGCATGATGCGTCGATTGCTTACGAGAGGCCTCTGTACCCTGGACGTATGATGGACGTAAGGTGGGCACGCTGTGCCCACGCGGTACGCACACATCCGGCGGCTACGTGCGGAGAGGCGTCGCTCGCGCAATACCCGTGAGCCGCCGGCAGACCGTGGCCGGGTGATGCCTCGCGAGCGACAAGCCGAGGCACGTGTTCAAAAGGAGGCGTCCGTACCGCGTGGGCACGGCGTGCCCACCGTACGGTCAATTTCGCGGTGAGATCATGCAGCAGGCGGTCAGGCCAGTGTGGCCCGCTTCTTGCATTCCTCATCGGCATGAAATCCAGCCACCCACCCCGCAGCCTGCGCATCGTCGTCGTCACCGCCGACACATCCGGCCATGACGATGCCGCGCTCGCCGCCCGGCACGAGCGCAACACGGCGCTGCGCATCGGGCTGCTGGAGTCGGGCTACGACATCGTCGCCTCGCTGCCGCCGGACATCTTCCTGCCCGAGCGCGTGGCCCAGCTGCAGCCGGACCTGATCATCGTCGACAGCGAATCCGATGCGCGCGATGTACTGGAACACATCGTGATCGCCACGCGCGACGCACGCCGCCCCATCGTCCTGTTCACCGAAGACCACAGCGCCCCCGCGATGGAGGCAGCGATGGCGGCCGGGGTCTCGGCCTACATCGTGGCCGGCCTGCAGGCCGAGCGCGTGCGGCCCGTGCTCGACGTGGCCCTGGCGCGCTTCCGGCGCGAGCAGCAGCTGCTGGGCGAACTGGCCGACACGCGCCAGAAGCTGGCCGAACGCAAGGTGGTCGAGCGCGCCAAGGGCGTCCTGATGGCGCGCTACCGCCTGAAGGAAGAAGAAGCCTATGGCCGCCTGCGCAGCCTGGCGATGAACAAGAACCTGAGACTGGCCGAGGTTGCGCAGCGCATCCTCGACGTCGAGGATTTGCTGGGCCAGGCCCCGGCTGCGAAAGGACAGACATGACGGGTTTGCAGGGGCAGGGCGGGCAGGGAGCCTATGCGGCAGGCAGCGACCGGCCGGAAAAGACGGAACTGCGGATCGGCTTCATGCCGCTGGCCGACTGCGCGCCGCTGGTCATGGCCTCCGTACTCGGCTTCGACGAGAAGTACGGCATCCGCCTGGTGCTGGAACGCCAGCACTCGTGGTCGGCCATGCGCGACCGCCTGAACACGGGCGAGCTCGATGCGGCCCAGGCTTTGTATGGCCTGCTGTACGGCCTGCAGATGGGCATCGGCTCGGCGCCGCGCGCCATGGCCCTGCTGATGAACCTGAACCAGAACGGCCAGTCCATCGTGCTGTCGCGCGCCCTGGCCGAACGCGGCGCACGCGATGGGACCGGACTGGCCGCACTGATGCACGCGCAGCCGCGCCGCTACACCTTCGCCCACACCTTCCCGACCGGGAACCACGCCATGTGGCTGTGCTACTGGCTGGCCGCCGCCGGCATCGATCCCTTGAAGGATGCCACGCTGGTCACCGTACCGCCCGGACAGATGGCGGCGAACCTGGAGGCCGGCCACATGGACGGCTTCTGTGCGGGCGAGCCCTGGAGCCGGCGCGCGCTGCAGGGCGGCGCCGGTGCGCTGGCGGCGCCGAGCAGCCAGGTCTGGCCCGACCATCCGGGCAAGGCGCTGGGCGCGCGCGCCGATTTCGTTGCGGCGCATCCGCACGCCTGCCGCGCCCTGGTGGCGGCCCTGCTCGACACGGCGCGCTGGCTCGACGCCTCGCCGGTGAACCGCGAAGCGGCGGCCGAGGTGCTGGCCAGCGCCGCCTACGTCAACACGGGCGTGGAACTGCTGCGCGCCTGCCTGCTGCCGCGCCGGGGCGACTGGCCGGCGCTGCGCTTCTTCGGCGAGGGCGCCGCCTGCTTCCCCTGGCTGTCCGACGGCATGTGGTTCCTGACCCAGCAGCGGCGCTGGGGCCTGCTGGCCGCGGACCCGGATTATCGCGCCGTCGCCGCCCAGGTCAACCATGTCGATTTGTACCGCGAGGCGGCGCAGCTGGCCGGCGTGGCCCTGCCTGACACGGCGATGCGCAGTTCGACCCTCATCGACGGACGGGTGTGGGATGGCAGCGACCCCGCCGCTTACGCGCGCGCGTTCGCGATCCACGACTTGCGCTCATCGGGCTAATTCGGGGCGAGCGCGGTGCGCCGCGGCGCATCATTTTCGCGCATGGTGCACTGCAATGAGGCGGAGCCGGCCGCGCACTACGCGCTCATGCCCTGCAAGCTGGCTGGCACGGCTCTTGCAAACTCCACGGACAGGATCAACGGCGATCCCTTCACATTCAGCCAGCCCAGCGAAGGGCCGGCACCCGGACAACGGCGTCCGCATTCCAAGGTCTCGACCATGGAATGCGGACGCCTTTTTATTTTCGCCTGTCAGTCTAAAAACGAGGGACGATCATGGCCAGCAAAGCAAGCAGCATCCGACTCTTTTCCTTCAACACCCCGCAAATGCGGGCCTTCCACCTGACTTGGGTGGCCTTCTTCGTCTGCTTCTTCGCCTGGTTCGCCTGCGCGCCGCTGATGCCGGTCATCAAGGGCGAATTCGGCCTGTCGATGGCGCAAATCGCCAACATCAACATCGCGGCCGTCGCCATCACGATCCTGGTGCGGCTGGTGGTCGGCCCGCTGTGCGACCGCTACGGTCCACGTAAAACCTACACCGGCCTGCTGCTGCTGGGCGCGATCCCCGTGATCGGCGTGGCGCTGGCGCAGAGCTACGAAAGCTTTCTCCTGTTCCGCCTCGGGATCGGCGCGGTGGGCGCCAGCTTCGTCATCACCCAGTACCACACCTCGGTGATGTTCGCGCCAAAAGTGGTCGGCACGGCGAATGCCACCGCAGCCGGCTGGGGCAATGCCGGCGGCGGCGCGGCGCAGGCGCTGATGCCGCTGCTGCTGGGCGCCATCGTCATGGCCGGCGTCAGCGAAACCCTGGGCTGGCGCGTGGCGCTGGTGGTGCCGGGCGTGGCGATGCTGGTCATGGCCTTCGTCTACTGGCGTTATACGCAGGACTGCCCGGCCGGGAACTTCAGCGAACTGCGGGCGGCCGGCGTGGCCTTCGAGTCCGGCGGCAAGGGCGGCTGGGCGAGCTTCCGCGCCGCCTGCCGCAACCACCGCGCCTGGCTGCTGTTCGTCACCTACGGCGCCTGCTTCGGCATCGAGATCTTCATCCACAACATCGCCGCCGTGTACTACGTCGAGCGTTTCGGCCTGTCGCTCGGCGCGGCCGGGCTGGCAGCGGGCAGCTTCGGCTTGCTGGCGCTGTTCGCCCGTGCCCTGGGTGGCTGGCTGTCGGACCGCCTTGCCGCGCGCGGAGACCTGAACAGCCGCGTGACCGTGCTGTTCCTGCTGATGATCGGCGAGGGCCTGGGCCTGCTGTGGTTTGCAAACGCCGACGGCGTCGCCTTTGCTCTGGTTGCCATGCTGTGCTTCGGCCTGTTCACCCACATGGCCTGCGGCGCCACCTACGCGCTGGTGCCTTTCGTGGCGCCACAGGCGCTGGGCGGCGTGGCCGGCATCGTCGGGGCCGGCGGCAACGTGGGCGCGGTGCTGGCGGGCTTCCTGATGAAAGGGACGGGCGACCTGCGCCAGACCCTGGTCATCCTGGGCGTACTGGTGGCGGCGTCGAGCCTGTGTGCGCTGGGCGCCCGGTTTGGGAATGCAGCCGTGGCAGCACCGGCGGCCAGCGCCGCTTGAGGAGAGCAACATGAAGATCATCGTCATCGGCCACGGCATGGTGGGCCACAAGTTCGTCGAATCCCTGGCCGCCGCAGCGCCGCACCTGCACATCACGGTGCTGGGCGAGGAACCACGCCCGGCCTACGACCGCGTGCACCTGTCCGAATTCTTTGCCGGGAAAACGGCGGACGACCTGTCGCTGGTCGCACCCGGCTTCTTCGAGCGCCCGAACCTGGAACTGAAGCTGAACGCCAAGGTGACCGGCATCGACCGCGCCGCGCACACCGTGACGCTGGACAGCGGGGAACGGCTGGCCTACGACAAACTGGTGCTGGCCACCGGTTCCTCGCCCTTCGTGCCGCCGGTGCCGGGGCGCGACCGTCACGACTGTTTCGTCTACCGCACCATCGAAGACCTGGAGGCGATGCGCGAGTGCGGCACACGCTCGCGCAGCGGCGTGGTGGTGGGCGGCGGCTTGCTGGGCCTGGAATGCGCCAAGGCGCTGCGCGACCTCGGCCTCGAAGCGCACGTGGTCGAGTTCGCGCCGCGTTTGATGGCGGTGCAGGTCGACGATCCCGGTGCGCGCGTGCTGCGCGGGCGCATCGAAGAACTCGGCGTGCGCGTCCACACGGGCAAGAACACCCTGGCCATCGTCGACGGTGCCGAGGCCACGCACCGCATGGAGTTCGCCGACGGCAGCGCGCTCGAAACCGACATGATCGTGTTCTCGGCCGGCATCCGCCCGCGCGACGAACTGGCGCGCGCCGCCGGCCTGGCCTTGGGGCCACGCGGCGGCGTCGCCATCGACGCCAATTGCCTCAGTTCCGACCCGGATATCTACGCTGTCGGCGAATGCGCAGCCTGGAATGGCCAGCTGTTCGGCCTGGTGGCGCCGGGCTACGACATGGCGCGCACCGCGGCGCGTCACGTGCTGGGTGCGCCGGGCGGCTTTGCCGGCGCCGACCTGAGCACCAAGCTGAAGCTGATGGGCGTGGACGTGGCCAGCATTGGCGACGCCCATGGCACAACCAGTGGCAGCCGCAGCTACCAGTTCCTCGACGAGCGCAAGCAAACGTATAAAAAGATCGTCGTCTCCGATTGCGGCAAGCGCCTGCTGGGCGCGGTGCTGGTCGGCGACGCCGCGCAGTACGGCACGCTGCTGCAGATGGCGCTGAACGGCATGCCGCTGCCGGCGGCGCCCGAGTTCCTGATCTTGCCCCAGGCCGAGGGTGCGCCGGTACGCGGCCTCGGTGTCGATGCCTTGCCAGCCAGCGCCCAGGTCTGCTCCTGCAACGACGTCTCGAAAGGCACGCTGTGCGAGGCGGTAGCGAACGGCGCCACCAGCATCGGCGCCCTGAAGAAGTGTACCGGCGCCGGCACCGCCTGCGGCGGCTGCGTGCCGCTGGTGACGCAGGTGTTGAATGCCGAGCTGGCGAAGGGGGGCGTGGCGGTGAGCCGGGCGCTGTGCGAACACTTCGCGTACTCGCGCCAGGAACTGCACCACCTGGTGCGCGTGGGGCGCATCCGCAGCTTCGGCGAACTGCTGGAGCGCCACGGCTCCGGCCTGGGCTGCGAAGTCTGCAAACCCGTAGCGGCGAACATCCTGGCCTCGACCTGGAACGACTTCGTCCTGAAGCCGGAGCACGCCAGCCTGCAGGATTCGAACGACTACTTCCTCGGGAATATCCAGAAGGACGGTACCTATTCGGTGGTGCCGCGCATGCCGGGCGGCGAGGTCACGGCCGACGGCCTGATCGCGGTCGGCCAGATCGCCAAGAAGTACGGCCTGTACACCAAGATCACCGGCGGCCAGCGCGTCGATTTGTTCGGCGCCCGCGTCGAGCAGTTGCCGCCGATCTGGGAAGAATTGATCGCGGCCGGCTTCGAATCCGGCCACGCCTACGGCAAGTCCCTGCGCACGGTGAAGTCCTGCGTCGGCTCGACCTGGTGCCGCTTCGGCGTGGGCGACAGCGCGGGCTTTGCCATCGCGCTCGAGCACCGCTACAAGGGTTTGCGCACGCCGCACAAGGTGAAGTTCGGCGTGTCCGGCTGCACCCGCGAATGCGCCGAGGCGCAGGGCAAGGACGTCGGCCTGATCGCCACCGAGAAGGGCTGGAACCTGTACGTGTGCGGGAATGGCGGCATGAAGCCGCGCCACGCCGAGCTGCTCGCGGGCGGCCTGGATGAAGCGGCGGTGGTGCGGCTGGTCGACCGCTTCCTCATGTTCTACGTGCGCACCGCCGACCGCCTGCAGCGCACCAGCACCTGGCGCGAGAACCTGGAAGGCGGCCTCGATTACCTGAAGCAGGTGGTCGTGCAGGACAGCCTGGGCATCGGCGCGGAGCTGGAGAGCGAGATGCAGCACGTGGTCGATACCTATGCCTGCGAATGGAAGAACGCGGTCGAGGACCCGGAGGTGCGCAAGCGCTTCCGTACTTTTGTGAACAGCGACGCGCCGGATGCGAACGTCGTGTTCATGCCCGAGCGCGGCCAGATCCGCCCGGCCACGATCGAAGAACGCCGCTGTACGATTCCCATCGTGGCGTCGGCCTGAGGAGAGCGCCATGCATCGGGATATGCAAATGAGTCAATTGCAGGAGTGGAGCGCCGTGTGCGCAATCGACGACATCGTGCCGGATACCGGCGTGTGCGCATTGCTGGGTGGGCGCCAGGTGGCCGTGTTCCGGGTAGGGGAGGAGCGCCTGTTCGCCATCGATAACTACGACCCGCACTCGCACGCGGCCGTGCTGTCGCGTGGGCTGGTGGGCAGCATCGGCGAGCGGGTCGTGGTCGCGTCGCCCATCTACAAGCAGCATTTCGATCTCGCCACCGGCGAATGCCTGGAATCCGAAGCGCACTCGGTGGCCAGTTATCCGGTGCGGGTCGAGAACGGCACCGTGTGGGTGGCGACGTGAAGCCGCGCCTGGTCGTGGTCGGCAACGGCATGGCCGGCATGCGCACGGTCGAGGAAGTGCTGAAGCTGGCGCCAGACCTGTACGACATCACCGTCTTCGGCGCCGAGCCGCATGGGAACTACAACCGCGTGCTGCTCTCGCCACTGCTGGCCGGCGACAAGGCGGTCGACGAGATCATGATCCACCCGCGCGCCTGGTACGCCGAGCGCGGCATCACCCTGCATGCGGGCGACCCGGTTCTGCGCATCGACCGCAAGCGCCGCGTGGTGGTATCCGCGTCGGGGCGCGCGGCACCGTACGACCGCCTGCTGCTGGCCACCGGTTCGACGCCCTTCATGCTGCCCATTCCCGGCGCCGACCTGGACGGCGTGGTCGGTTTCCGCGACCTGCACGATGTCGACACCATGCTGGCCGCTGCGCGCCGGGGTGGGCGCGCGGTCGTCATCGGCGGCGGCCTGCTCGGGCTGGAGGCTGGGCATGCCCTGCAGCGGCGCGGCATGGACGTGACCGTGGTGCACGTGGCCTCCAGTCTGATGAACCAGCAGCTCGACGGCGAGGCTGGCCGGCTGCTGAAGGAATCGCTGGAACGCGCTGGCCTGCGCATCCTGCTCGACGCCCAGACCACGGCCATCGTCGGCAAAGGCAGGGCGCAGGCGGTGCAGTTCGCAGACGGTACAGAACTGCCGGCGGACCTGATAGTCATGGCCGCCGGCGTGCGTCCGAACGTGGCGCTGGCGCGTGCCGCCGGCCTGCACTGCGAACGCGCCATCGTCGTCGACGACACCCTGCAAACCTACGACCCGCGCATCTACGCCGTCGGCGAATGCGTGCAGCACCGGCGCGCCACCTTCGGCCTGGTGGCGCCGGTGTGGGAACAGGCGCGCGTCTGCGCCGCTCACCTCGCAGGCGCCGGCCACCGCCGCTATGTGCAAGCCGCCACCGCCACCAAACTGAAAGTCACGGGCATCGACTTGTACTCGGCCGGCGACATCGCCGGGCGCGAGGGCGGCGAGGAACTGGTGCTGCGCGACCGTCGCGCCGGCGTGTATAAACGCCTGGTGCTCGATGGCGCGCGCCTGTCGGGCGCCGTGCTGGTCGGCGACGTGGCCGATGGCCCCTGGTACTTCGACCTGATCCAGCGCGGCGCCGACGTCTCGGCCTTCCGCGAGCAACTGCTGTTCGGCCGCGCCCTGTGCGCGCAGGCCGCCTGAAAGGACGCACATGGACATGAGCCTGCCCGTATCGACGGTGCGCAGCACCTGCCCGTATTGCGGCGTCGGCTGCGGCGTGAAAGCCAGCGTCAAGCCCGGCACGATCCCCATCATTTCGGGCGATGCGGGCCACGCCGCCAACCGCGGGCGCCTGTGCGTGAAGGGCGCGGCGCTGGGCGAAACCCTGGACCTGGAGGGACGGCTGCTGTATCCGCAACTGCGTGAAAACGGCGAACTGCGCTGCGCCAGCTGGGACGAGGCGCTCGGCCACGTGGCCGACGGACTGGCCAGCATCATCGCCGAGCACGGACCGGACGCGGTGGCCTTCTACGTGTCGGGCCAGCTGCTGACCGAGGATTATTACGTCGCCAACAAGCTCATGAAAGGCTACATCGGCAGCGCGAATATCGATACCAATTCGCGGTTGTGCATGTCCTCGTCGGTGGCAGGGCACAAGCGCGCATTTGGCGAAGACATCGTGCCCGGCTGTTACGAGGACTTCGAGCTGGCCGACATGATCGTGCTGGCCGGCTCGAACGCGGCCTGGTGCCACCCGACCCTGTTCGGGCGCATCCTGCGCGCCAAGGAAGCGAAGCCGTCGCTGCAGATCGTCGTCATCGACCCACGCCGCACGGCCACCTGCGAATTGGCCGACCTGCACCTGCCGCTCAAGCCGGGCACCGATGTGTGGCTGTTCAACGGCTTGCTGGCCTACCTGGCGCGCGAAGGCGTGACCGATGGGGCTTATGTTGCCGCCCACACCGAAGGGCTGGATGCGGCGCTGGCTGCCGCAGATATCGACATCGAGGACGTGGCGCGCGCCTGCCGCCTCGACCCGCGCGCCGTGCTGGCCTTTTACGAAAGCTTCGCCGCCACGCGCAAGGTCGTCACCGCCTATTCGCAGGGCGTGAACCAGTCGTCGAGCGGCACCGACAAGGTCAACAGCATCATCAACTGCCACCTGCTCACGGGACGCATCGGCCAGCCCGGCATGGGACCGTTCTCGCTCACCGGCCAGCCGAACGCGATGGGTGGGCGCGAAGTGGGCGGCCTGGCCAACATGCTGGCCGCGCACATGGAGCTCGACAACGCGCAGCACCGCGAGCTTGTCCACAGCTTCTGGGACGCGCCGCGTATCGCCTCCAAGCCCGGCCTGAAGGCAGTCGATTTGTTCCGGGCGGTAGAGGAGGGGAGCGTCAAGGCGGTCTGGATCATGGGCACCAATCCGCTGGTCAGCCTGCCCGACGCCGACCGGGTGCGCCGTGCGCTCGGCAAGTGCGAGCTGGTGGTGGCCAGCGACATCGTGCTCGATACCGACACGAATGCGTGCGCCGACGTGCTGCTGCCGGCGCTGGGCTGGGGCGAGAAGGATGGCACGGTGACCAACTCCGAGCGCTGCATCTCGCGCCAGCGCGCCTTTCTGCCGGCGCCGGGCGAGGCGCGCGCCGACTGGCAGGCGCTGTGCGACGTGGCGCGGCGCATGGGCTATGCTGGCTTCGACTACACTTCAGCGCACGAGATTTTCGACGAGCACGCACGGCTCTCAAGCTGGCGCAACGGGGGAGACCATGCGCGCCTGTTCGACCTGTCCGGCCTCGCGGGACTGGGCCGCACGGCCTATGACGCGCTCGAACCGGTGCAATGGCCGGTCACACAACAAGCACCTGGCGGCAGCCTGCGCCTGTTCGGCGACGGCGTCTTCGCCCATGCGAACGGTAGGGCGCGCTTCGTTGCGACCACGCCGCGTGGGCCGGAGAATGCGCTGGACGACGACTATCCCCTGGCCCTGAACACCGGCCGCGTACGCGACCAGTGGCACACGATGACGCGCACCGGCAAGTCAGCGCGTTTGGGCAGCCACGTGCCGGAACCCTTCATCGACCTGCATCCGCACGACGCCCTCTTGTCCGGCGTGCGCGAGGGAGAGCTGGCGCGCGTGAGCAGCCGCTGGGGCGCCATGGTCGGCCGCGTGCACCACAGCGGTGGCATTGCGCGTGGCGGTGTCTTCGTGCCGATCCACTGGAGCGGGCCGACGGCATCGGATGCGCGGGTCGGGGCGCTTGTCAATCCGGTGGTCGATCCGGTGTCGGGGGAGCCGGAATTCAAGCACACGCCGGTGAAGGTGGAGCCCTTCGTGGTGGAGTGGCAGGCCTTTGTGCTGAGCCGCAGTATGCCGTGGCTCGATGCGCTGACCTGGTGGACGCGCGTGCAGGGCGAGGGCTTCCTGCGTTACGAGGCTGGCGGGCGCGGCAAGGTGGGGGCGGAGTGGGCGCGTGCCTTGCTGGCCGTGGACGATGATGCGGACTGGATCGAGTACGAGGACCGCAGTGCGGGTGTGTATCGGGCGGCGCATCTGGTCGATGGGCGCTTGCAGGCCTGCGTGCTGGTGGCAAAGGCAGGGGCGCTGCCGCCGCGCGAATGGCTGGGTGGCTTGTTCGCGCAGGAGGTTCTGGGGGCGGGAGAGCGTGCGGTGCTGCTAGCCGGACGGCCGGCGCAGGCGGGTGCCGATGCGGGGCCGACGGTGTGCAGCTGCTTCGGTGTTGGGAGAAACACGATCTGCGCGGCGATTCGAGAACGGAACCTGCGCAGCACTGCCGAGGTGACGGCCTGCCTGAAGGCTGGCGGGAATTGCGGTTCGTGTCTACCGGAGATCGGCAAGCTGCTGGCGGTTCCCTCGTAAGGTGGGCACCCCGTGCCCACGCGGTTACGTGCTTGTCCGGAGCCTGCGGCGGCGATGACCCGCTCCGCGGCGTATCCATGCAAGGTGACGCTAACGACATGCTTTTGAGCTGCCAACAATATGCGTCGAGCGGGACAGAACTCGCGCTGACGTGACGCATCGTTCCGCGTGGGCACGGGGTGCCTTGCGCGGCCCGGCCCACCCTACGAACGCAGCCGTCAATGCTCAAAAAGAAGGCGCGTGCTGAACTGGCAACCACAAAAAAAGCGCAGCCTCAGCTGCGCTTTGTCTTTACTACCTGCCAGCTACCGATTAACGGTTAGCGAAATAGCGCAGTTCCGCCGCCAAATTCGGCGAGTGGGCATCCGATTCAGCTGCCAGGGCCATCATCTCGCGGCGGCCTGCCATCTCATCGCTATTGCGCACGAACCAGCCGCCGTGTGCGGTGAAGAGCTGCTCGCAGAAGCTGCGTGCCGAAATGAACAGGGCGCCGATATCCTGGCGCAGGGTTGGCTCTTGAGCCTGGGTGATCGTTGCTGCGTTCATAGTGAACTCCGTAAATATACTGTGATGTTGCGGTGCAGTATAAATTCCTTGAGTCCATAAATAAACTTTTGGTTCGTGATACCAGCGATACGAAAATCGCATAATGTTGCGGCGCCGCAACTCAGCCGTTCACTCGTCCTCTTTCGCCTTCCCGTTCCCCAGCAGGCGATCCTTGACAGTCAATAAACGCTGCACCTTGGCCCCCATCTTCATCAGCTGCGCCAGCGATTCCGGCGACAGGCGCTGCAAATCATCGAACCAGTTATTCGCCAGGTCCACCAACTCATGCATCTCGCCCATGCGCTGCTGGGCGAACATGTCCTCGGGCGTCTTGGCCTTGATCAGCAACGATTCGCGCAGCACCGACAGGGTCGGCGCCACTTCGCGCCGGCGCCGCTCGGCTGCCACCACGCGGAAGATTTCCCAGACGTCGCCCAGCGAAGTGAAATATTCGCGGCGGTCGCCGGGAATGCGGCTCAGGCGCACCAGGCCCCAGGACTGCAATTCCTTCAGCCCGATGCTCACGTTCGAGCGCGAGATACCCAGCTTTTCGCCGATGTCGTCTGCGTGCAACTGCTGCTCGGTCACGAAGAGCAGGGCATAGATCTGCCCCACGGTGCGGTTGATGCCCCAGCGGCTACCCATCTCGCCGAAGTGGCTGACAAAACTCTGGACTAATGGCGTCACGGTCGAGAACTTTTCGAAATTTGGAAAAGTCGATTATCTCACGCACCGGGTGCGGTCATGCAGCCAGCGGTCGCTGCGGCGCACCAATTCCCGACTAAGTTGCTGGCCTTCTCGTGACAATACAAAACTTCTGCTGCATACTTTCAATGTTTTCTGAAAATTCAGAAGTTTTTACAGGTTGTGAAACCTGTGCGGCACGGGCTGCGTCCCGGCCGGTATCACTGCAGAGCTGAGAGAATGGATTCGCATCGTACCCGTCGTACCGTTTTCCGGACCGCCGCCCTGGCGCTCCCGCAAGGCCATGCTCTGCTCCTTCCCGACCTTCTTCCCCGCCTGAGCCGGCGGACCGGCAACGCCGCCTGTTCCATCCACGCCGGCTGCTCGCCGCCGCCCTGACCCGGTAACACCTGAACACGCGGCCACTCGACGAGAGGCGCCGCACCCCAGAACCCCGGAGAAGAACCATGCTCTTGAACAGACGCCGTGGCGCGGCCGCGCACGCCCCTGCAGCCCAGGACAGCGCCAACAATGTACGTTCCCAGCCCGCCGGCAGCCGCCTCGGCGCGCTGGCGCAAGGCGCTGCCGCGCTGCTGTGGATCGCCCAGGCCGCACTGCTGGCCAAGGCCGTCGGCCGCCTTGCCGATGGCGCCGGCCTGGACTCGGTGATCCTTCCGGCATTCAGCTTCCTGCTGCTGGGCCTGGCCCGCGCCAGCCTCGACGCCTGGGGCGCGCGCCGCGTGTTCGCCGCCGCGCGCAGCTGGCTGAGCGGCCTGCGTGCCGGCGCCGCCCACGCCCTGGCGCGCCGCACGCCGCTGGACCGCACGCGTCCCGCCTCGGGCCAGGCCGCCAGCATCCTGGCCGAGCAGGCCGAGGCCGTGCTGCCCTGGCTGCTGCGCTACCAGGGCGCGCGCTGGCGCGTCATGCTGGTGCCGCCGATGATCGCGCTGGCGGTGGCTTACTTGTCGTGGGTGGCGGCGCTGATCCTGGTGCTGGCCGCGCCGCTGATCCCCCTCTTCATGGCCGTCATCGGCTGGCGCGCCAAGGCCGCCAGCGAAGCGCAACTGCAGCTTGCCGGCGGCATGAACGGCTTCCTGCTCGACCGCCTGCGCGGCCTGTCGACCCTGCGCGCGCTCGGCGCCGTCGACGCCACCGCGCGCCGCCTGCACGACACCGCCCAGGCCCTGCGCCAGGGCACCATGCGCGTGCTGCGCATCGCCTTTCTCTCCTCGACCGCGCTGGAACTGTTCTCGGCGCTGGCCGTCGCCCTGGTGGCGGTGTACGTCGGCTTCCACCTGCTCGGCCAGATCGACGGCGGCAGCTGGGGCCTGCGCCTGAGCCTGGAGCAGGGCATGTTCATCCTGATGCTGGCGCCGGCCTTTTTCGAGCCGCTGCGCGACCTGGCCGCGGCCTGGCACGACAAGGCCGCGGGCGCAGCGGCGCTCGAGGCGCTGCACAAGCTGCAGGCGCCAGCGCCGCTCCTGCCTGGCGCCCTGCACGACGCCAGCGATGCAACCGCAAGCAGCATCGCCGCACCGGGCCTGTCGATTGCCGGCCTGCGCTTTGCCCACCCCGGCGAAGCGCCGCTGTTCGATGGCTTCACGCTCGATATCGCACCGGGCGAACACGTCGCCCTGGTCGGCGCCAGCGGCAGCGGCAAGACCACGCTGCTGTCGCTGGTCGCCGGCCTGGCGCAGGCGCAAGGCGGCAGTATCCGCATCGGCGGCGCCGTTCTGGACGACGGCAGCGCCGCCGGCCTGCGCACGCGCATGGCCTGGGTCGGCCAGAAGCCGCACGTGTTCGCCGGCACCGTGCGCGGCAACGTGGCGCTGGGCCGCGCCGGCGTAACGCCGCTGGCGGTAACGGCGGCAGTGCGCCGCGCCGGCCTGGCCGAGGTCGAACATGCGGCGCCGCACGAGGCGCTGGGCGAGGGCGGCACCGGCCTGTCCGGCGGCGAACTGGTGCGCCTGGCGCTGGCGCGCGCCGCCGTCGCCCCGCACGCCAGCCTGCTGCTGGCCGACGAACCCACCGCCCACCTCGACCGCGACACCGCCGCCGGCGTCGTCGATGCGCTGTTTGAGCTGGCGCGCGGCCGCACGCTGGTCGTCGCCACCCACGACCTGGCGCT
This sequence comes from Massilia sp. BAP21, assembly GCF_057801335.1. Classification (NCBI taxonomy): domain Bacteria; kingdom Pseudomonadati; phylum Pseudomonadota; class Betaproteobacteria; order Burkholderiales; family Oxalobacteraceae; genus Massilia; species Massilia sp. BAP21. The sequence goes on along the minus strand of NZ_CM173596.1, from coordinate 732,322 downwards.
CGCGGCGCGCATCGGCCGCATCGTGCGCATCGGTGAGCACGCCATGCAGGAGCAAGCAGCATGAAACACCACCACGACTTCGTTACCGTGCTGCGCCTGTTCATGCGCAGCGATGCGCGCCGCCTGCTGCTGGGCGCCGGCCTGTCCACCCTCACCGTGCTGGCGGGGATCGCGCTGCTGGGCGTCTCCGGCTGGTTCATCACGGCGACCGGCCTGGCCGGCTTGTCGGCCACGGCGGCCCTGGCCTTCAACGTCTTCGTGCCGAGCGCCGGCATTCGCCTGCTGGCACTTGGCCGCACCTTCGGCCGCTATGCCGAGCGCCTGGTGACCCATGACGCCACTCTCGGCGTGCTGGCATCGCTGCGCGTCAAACTGTTCCGCGGCTGGGCCGAACCGCAGGCCGCACGCGCGCTGCTGCTGCGCCCTGGCCGCCTGCTGTTTCGCCTGACCGGCGACATCGACGCCCTGGAAGCGGTCTACCTGCGCCTGCTGGTGCCGCTGGCCGCCACCTTCGGCGCGGCGCTGCTGGCCGGCCTGCTGCTCGCCATCCTCGACTGGCGGCTGGGCCTGTTTGTATGTGTCTGGCTGCTGGCATGCGGCTGGGGCGTCGCCGCCTGGACCGCAGGCCGCGCCCGTCCGCTGGCGCTGCGCCGCGTGCAGCTGACCGAGCGCCTGCGCGCCGGCGCCATCGACCTGAGCGCCGGCCAGACCGACCTGGCCCTGGCCGGCCGCTTGCCAGCGCAATGCGCGGCCCTGCAGCAGACCGACGCCCGCCTGGCGCGCGGCGACGACGCGCTGCACCGGCTGGAGACCCGTGCCGGCTGGCTGCACGCCGTGGCCGGCCACGCGACGGTGGCCCTGGTGCTGCTGGCGGCCGGTGCGCTGGCAGGGCAGGGCAGGCTCGATGCGCCGCTGGCCGCGCTGGCCCTGCTCACCGCACTGGCCGCACTGGAGCCGTTCGCGGCGCTGCGCCGCGGCGCCATCGAGGCGGCGCGCAGCGCGCTGGCCGCACGCCGCCTGGCGCCGCGCCTGCGCGAAGACGCCATGCAGACGCAGGCTGCCGGCCGCACCGAGGCAGGCGAAGCACTGCGCATGGACCGGGTGGGCGTCACCCACGCCGGCCGTGCCCAGCCCGCGCTGCACACCATCGACCTGCGCATCTCCGCCGGCGAACGCGTTGCCGTGATCGGTGCCAGCGGCGCCGGCAAGTCGACACTGCTGGCGCTGGCCGCCGGCGAACTGGCGCCGCAGTCGGGCCGGGTGGCGGCATCGCCTTGCACCTGGCTGACCCAGCGCACCGAACTGTTCCAGGACAGCCTGCGCGACAACCTGCGCCTGGCCGACCCGCAAGCCTGCGACGCCCAGTTGTGGAGCGTGCTGCAGGCGGCCGGCCTGGCCGAGGACGTGCGCCGCCTGGCGCAGGGCCTGGACACGCCGCTGGGCGAGGGCGGCCTGGGCCTGTCGGGCGGGCAGTCGCGGCGCCTGGCGCTGGCGCGCCTGCTGCTGCGCGATGCCGCCTTCTGGCTGCTCGACGAGCCGACCGAAGGCCTGGACGGCGCCACCGCCGCCGACGTGCTGGCGCGCCTCGCCCGCCACGGCGAAGGCCGCACCCTGCTGATCGCCACCCATCTGCGGCGCGAAGCCGCGCTGGCCGAACGCCTGCTCGTGATGCAGGGCGGGCGCATCGTGGCCGACCTGCGGCGCGGCACCCCTGACTACGACGCGGCGCTTGCACGCCTGCGTCAACACTGAACCCACCCACTTCAACAAGAAAAGAAAGGATCTCACCATGGATCTCGATGTCGTCGGGCTCTCCCGGCTACAGTTTGCCCTCACGGCGCTGTACCACTTTTTGTTCGTGCCCCTGACCCTGGGGTTGTCGATGCTGGTTGCCATCATGGAGACGGTCTATGTGATGACCAACCGCCCCATCTGGCGCCAGATGACCAAGTTCTGGGGCGTTTTGTTCGGGATTAACTTCGCCATCGGCGTTTCCACCGGCCTGGTGATGGAGTTCCAGTTCGGGATGAACTGGAGCTACTACAGCCACTACGTGGGCGACGTCTTCGGCGCCCCGCTCGCGCTCGAAGGCCTGATGGCCTTCTTCCTCGAAGCGACTTTTGTGGGCTTGTTCTTCTTCGGCTGGGACAGGCTCTCGAAGCGCGCCCACCTGATCGTGACCTGGTTGACCGCCATCGGCACCAACTTCTCGGCGCTGTGGATCTTGATCGCCAACGGCTGGATGCAGAACCCGGTCGGCGCCGCCCTCAATCCGCAAACCATGCGCATGGAAGTCACCGACTTCTACGCCGTGCTGACCAACCCGGTGGCCCAGGCCAAGTTCGTGCACACCGTCTCGGCCGGCTACGTGATCGCCGCCTTCTTCGTGCTCGGCATCTCGGCCTGGTTCCTGCTCAAGGGACGCCACCTTGATCTGGCCAAGCGCTCGATGACCGTGGCCGCTTCCTTCGGCCTGGCCGCTTCGCTGTCGGTGGTGGTGCTGGGCGACGAAAGCGGCTACCTGTCGACCGAACACCAGAAGATGAAGCTGGCCGCGATCGAGGCCATGTGGCACACCGAGCCGGCGCCGGCCGCGTTTACCGCCTTCGGCTTCCCCGACCAGGCCGCGCGCGAGACCCATTATTCAATCCACATCCCCTGGGTGATGGGCCTGATCGGCACGCGCTCGCTGGACGGCCAGATCCCCGGCATCCACGACCTCGTGCAATTGGCCGAGGCGCGCATCCGCCAGGGCATCGTGGCCTACGACGCGCTCGAACAAATCCGCGCGCTCGGCGGCAAGGGCCCGGTGCCGGCTGAGCTGCAAGCCACATTCGAGGCCCACGGCCAGCAGCTGGGCTACGCGCTGCTCCTGAAGCGCTACATCGACGATCCGCGCCAGGCCACCGACGCGCAAATCGCGCAGGCCGCCGGCGACACCGTGCCCCAGGTCGCGCCGCTGTTTTGGTCCTTCCGCGTGATGGTCGGCCTGGGCATCTACTTCATCGCCTTTACCGCCGTGTTCTTCGTGCTGTCGGCGCGCCGCCAGCTTGACACCTACCCATGGCTGCTGAAGCTGGCCGTGTGGTCGCTGCCGCTGCCGTGGATCGCCGCCGAAGCCGGCTGGATCGTGGCCGAGCTGGGCCGCCAGCCCTGGGCCATCGAGGGCGTGCTGCCGACGGCGGTGGCGGTGTCGAACCTCGGCATCGGCACTGTGCTCGGCACGCTGCTCGGCTTTGTCGTGCTGTACACGATCCTGATCATCGTCGAGATGAAGCTGATGCTGAAAGCCATCCGCAAGGGCCCCGAGTCCGACGATGCACCGGACATGCCGCTTGCCGGCGAAGTCCGCGTCGCGGCGCCGCGCAACGCCAGCCTGCAGCCATCCTGACACTTCGGAGACAACAACCATGATTCTTCATACACTGCTCGACTACGACGTATTGCGCGTCATCTGGTGGATCCTGCTGGGCGTGCTGCTGATCGCCTTTGCGGTCACCGACGGCTTCGACCTCGGCACCGGCACCTTGCTGCCCTTCGTGGCGAAAAACGACCTGGAACGCCGGGTCGTGATCAACTCCATCGGCCCGGTCTGGGAAGGCAACCAGGTCTGGCTGGTGCTGGGCGGCGGCGCCATCTTCGCCGCCTGGCCGCAGCTGTACGCGGTGTCGTTCTCGGGCTTTTATCTCGCCATGTTCGCGGTGCTGTTTGCGCTGATCCTGCGTCCGGTCGGCTTCAAGTACCGCAGCAAGCGCGAAGGCGCACGCTGGCGCGCCACCTGGGACTGGCTGCTGTTCGTGGGCGGCTTCGTGCCTTCGCTGATCTTCGGCGTGGCCCTCGGTAACGTGCTGCAGGGCGTGCCGTTCCGCTTCGCACCCGACATGCAGATCTTCTACGACGGCGGCTTCTTCGGCCTGCTCAACCCGTTCGCGCTGCTGTGCGGCCTGGTGTCGGTGGCGATGCTGGTGATGCACGGTGCCAGCTGGCTGGCGCTGAAGACCGAGGGCGCCGTCGCCTGGCGCGCCCGCAGCTGGGGCATGCGCGCCGCTGCGGCCGTGGTGGTGCTGTATGCGCTGGCCGGCTGGGTGCTGTGGCGCTTCGTCGACGGCTACCGCATCACCAGCGAGATCGTGACGACCGGCGCCTCGAACCCGCTGTTCAAGACGGTAGCGGGGGAGGGCGGCGCCTGGTTCGCCAACTACGCCGCCCATCCGTGGACGATGGCGGCGCCGGTGCTGGGCTTCGCTGGCGCGCTGCTGGCACTGCTTGGGCTGGCGCGCCGCTGGGAAGGCTTGACCATGGTGTTCAGCAGTGTATCGATCGCCGGCATCATCCTCAGCGTGGGGGCATCGATGTTCCCCTTCATCCTGCCGTCGTCGATCCAGGGCGCGGCCAGTTTGACGGTGTGGGATTCGTCGTCGAGCCAACTGACGCTGTTCATCATGCTGGTGGGTAGCTGCATCTTCCTGCCGATCATCATCGGCTACACCAGCTGGGTCTACAAGGTCCTGTGGGGCAAGGTCGATGCCGACGGCATCCGCGATGGCAAGGGCCACGCTTACTAATTATTGAAATAGAAAAGGAGTCTGATCATGTGGTATTTCGCCTGGATGCTCGGCCTGCCGCTGGCGGCCGCTTTCGCGGTGTTGAACGCGATGTGGTTCGAGCTGGTGGATGACGACCAGCGCAAGACGCAGGCCTGATCGAAACAGAGGCCGCCGCGCCAGCGGCGGCTTTCCTGCTGGTTCTGCAGTGTATTGGGTCTGCATGTGTATTGCAGCGTAAAGCAGGCAGCGGTGCATGCGGCGAATCCAAGTGTGAAGTGAGTGCTTGCTGAGGGCAAATCAAGCCCTGCTCGGCAAGAATCCGCCGAGTCGGGCATCATGACGCGTTCTTCACTTCACATAGAAAGAAATTTGCATGTCCGATCTCCTGCAAACCTTGCAGTGGCGTTATGCCACCAAAAAAATGGATCCTGCCAAAAAGGTCGCCAAAGAGAAGATCGACCGCATTCTCGAAGCAGTGCGCCTGACGGCAAGTTCCAGTGGCCTGCAACAGTACGAGATGTTCGTGGTGACCAATCCTGCCCTGCGCGAGCAGATCAAGCCGCATGCCTGGAACCAGTCCCAGGTAACGGACGCTTCGCACCTGCTGGTATTCGCCGCATGGGATAACTACACGCCCGAGCGCATCAATGCGATGTTCGACCTGGTGAACGACGAGCGCGGCTTCAAGAACGAAGGTTGGGAAGCCTACCGCCAGCAACTGCTGTCGACCTACCCGCAGCGCGACGCCGAGACCAATTTCGAGCACGCCGCACGCCAGGCCTACATCGGCCTGGGTAGCGCGCTGATCGCCGCCGCCGAGGAAAAGGTGGATGCCACGCCGATGGAAGGCTTCGATCCGGCCAAGGTCGACGAGATCCTGAATCTGCGCGAACGTGGACTGCGTTCGGTGATCCTGCTGCCTGTTGGCTATCGTGCGGATGAAGGCGACTGGCTCGTCAACCTGAAGAAAGTGCGCCGTCCGATTTCGCAGTTCGTTACCGAGCTGGCATAAGCGTCAAGACATCCTGGCGGCTTCAGGTTCCATCGCTGACCCAGGCATGTAAAAACGAAAAAGGCAGATCGAGTCGATCTGCCTTTTTTACATTCTGCGGGGCCTGTTCAGCGAACCTGGAACCAGTAGACAGGCAGCGCGGCAAGCTCCTTCGCCAGCGAGTACGCATCGCGCGCTGGGAAGTAATTGGCATGTGCCGTATAAACGGTTTCAATGCCGGCGCACTCCAGCGAGAAGGGGGGCAGTACGCCTGGCAAGCTTACGCATTCATGGCCTCGGATATGAAAAAAGCCAGACCGGCTGATGCCTGGTCTGGCTTTCGAATTCTGTGGTCGGGGTGAGAGGATTCGAACCTCCGGCCTCTACGTCCCGAACGTAGCGCTCTACCGGGCTAAGCTACACCCCGACTGGTTTGAGACGCCGGGAAAACGGCGTCTCGGGATGGCATTACTATAAATATTCTTAGTGGTTCCTGTCAACTGCAAAGCTGCAGAGCTGGAGCAGGCTGTCCTTGTACGCGCTGTCCGGCAAATCGGCAATCGACTCGGCCGCACGGCGTGCCGCCGCCTCCGCTTCGCGGCGCGTGTAATCGAGCGCACCGCTCGACGTCACCGCCGCCAGCACCGCATCGAAATGCTGCTCGTCGCCCTGCTCGATGCAGGTGCGCACCAGTTCGCGCTGCTGCGGCGTGCCGTGTTCCATCAGGTAGATCAGCGGCAGGGTAGGCTTGCCTTCGCGCAGGTCGTCGCCGACGTTCTTGCCGATCTCGGCGGCGTCGCCGGCGTAGTCCAGCACGTCGTCGATCAGCTGGAATGCGGTGCCAAGCGAGCGGCCGTATTCGCCGGCCGCGGCGATCTGCGCGTTGCTGGCGCCGGCCACCAGGGCGCCCAGCTCGGCGGCGGCCTCGAACAGCTTGGCAGTCTTCGAGCGGATCACGGTGAGGTAACTCTCGTGCGTCACGTCCGGGTTGTGCATGTTCAGCAGCTGCAGCACTTCGCCTTCGGCGATGACGTTGGTGGCGTCGGACAGGATCTGCATCACGCGCATGCTTTCCAGGCTCACCATCATCTGGAACGAGCGCGAGTACAGGAAGTCGCCGACCAGCACCGAGGCGGCGTTGCCGAACAGGGCGTTCGCCGTTTCGCGGCCGCGGCGCATCGAGGATTCGTCGACCACGTCGTCGTGCAGCAGGGTGGCGGTGTGGATGAACTCGACCACCGCCGCCAGTTCGTGGTGCGCCGTGCCCCGGTAGCCGTGCGCGTTCGCCAGCAGCAGCACCAGCACGGGGCGGATGCGCTTGCCGCCGGCGCTGATGATGTACTCGGAAATCTGGTTCACCAGGGGAACGTCGGAGTGCAGGCGCTGGCGGATCACCGTGTTCACCGCCGCCATGTCGTCGGCGATCGTCTGGGTAATATTGTTCTGTTGAGCGTGTTGGGTAGCGGCGGACAAGGCGAACCTGCGTAGTCGTTGAGGGCGTTGAGTGCGGCGATTATACGACAAGCATGCATAAGCCGTGCCATTTGTCCAACTGTAAGGAAATACCCAGCCATTCCCGCGCCCAGGCCCGTCGTTGCTGGGATGACACACTGTTGACGGATGATGCCGGCTTTTGACGCAATGCGGCGAACTATGTATAATCCTCTGTTCCCCGGCTTCAGACCAGCTCAGCGCAATGGCGCCGGTGGGAATTCTTTAAACATTTGATGAGGTTTCAATCATGTACGCGGTCATAAAAACCGGTGGCAAGCAATACAAAGTTGTCGCTGGCGAAAAACTTAAAGTAGAACAGATACCGGCAGACATTGGTTCCGAACTCTCCATCGATCAGGTCCTCGCCGTTGGCGCGGGCGAAAGCATCAAGTTTGGTGCTCCTCTGGTCGAAGGCGCGACGGTTCTGGTGAAGGTCGTTTCCCACGGTCGCCACGACAAGGTCCGCATTTTCAAGATGCGCCGTCGTAAGCACTACCAGAAGCGTCAAGGCCACCGCCAGAACTTCACCGAGATCGAAGTCGTTTCGATCAACGGCTAATTGCCCCGGTCTATTTAAACAGTCATCAAGGAGTAACTAAATGGCACACAAAAAAGGCGGCGGCACTACCCGTAACGGCCGCGACTCAGAAAGCAAACGCCTCGGCGTGAAAGTGTACGGCGGCCAGGCGATCAACGCCGGCGGCATCATCGTGCGTCAGCGTGGCACCCAGGTTCGTCCAGGCGTCAACGTCGGCCTCGGCAAAGACCACACCCTGTTCGCCCTGGTGAACGGCACGGTCAAGTTCGTCAAGCAAGGCGTCGGTTCGAAGCAGTACGTGACCGTCGTTGCAGCAGCTGCCGAAGCAGTCGCAGCGTAATTGACGCAAAGTGCCGCACACAGCGGCGCATCCTTGTAAGGCGCAAGCCTTCCATCGAAAGGCTCTGCCCACGGTAGAGCCTTTTTAGTTTTTTGGCGGTCATCATGAAGTTTATCGACGAAGCAAGAATTGAAGTCATCGCGGGCGACGGCGGCAACGGCTGCGCATCGTTCCTGCGCGAAAAGTTCCGCCCATTCGGCGGGCCGGACGGCGGCGACGGCGGCAAGGGCGGCTCGATCTGGGCGGTTGCTGACCGCAACATCAATACCCTGGTGGATTTCCGTTATTCGAAAGTGCACACCGCGCGCAACGGCGAACCCGGCCGTGGTTCGGACTGCTACGGCAAGGGCGCGGACGACGTCGTCCTGCGCATGCCGGTCGGCACCCTGATCGTCGATAACGTGAACGGCGAAATCATCGCCGACCTGACCGAACACGGCCAGACCGAACTGCTGGCCAAGGGCGGCGAGGGCGGCTGGGGCAACATCCACTTCAAGACGTCCACCAACCGGGCACCGCGCCAGAAGACCGACGGCAAGCCGGGCGAACGCCGCCAGCTGCGCCTCGAGCTGAAGGTGCTGGCCGACGTGGGCCTCTTGGGCATGCCGAACGCCGGCAAGTCGACGTTCATCACGGCCGTCTCGAACGCCAAGCCGAAGATCGCCGACTACCCGTTCACGACCCTGCATCCGAACCTCGGCGTGGTGCGCGTGTCGCACGCGAAGAGCTTCGTCATTGCCGACATCCCGGGCCTGATCGAAGGCGCGGCCGAAGGCGCGGGCCTCGGCCACCAGTTCCTGCGCCACCTGGCGCGTACCGGCCTGCTGCTGCACATCGTCGACCTGGCGCCGTTCGAGGCGACCGTCGATCCGGTGAAGGAAGCCAAGGCGCTGATCAAGGAACTCGAGAAGTACGACGAAGACCTGTTGAACAAGCCGCGCTGGCTCGTGCTGAACAAGCTCGACATGATTCCCGAGGAAGAGCGCAAGAAGAAGGTCAAGGACTTCCTCAAGAAGCTGTCCTGGAAAGGCCCGGTCTTCGAGATCTCGGCCCTGAACCGCGAAGGCTGCCAGGACCTGATCAACGCGATCTACCTGCACCTGGAAGAAAAGCGCGCCACCGAAGTGCGCGTCGACGAAACGACGCAGATGACCGAGGAAGCGCGCGGCATCAACTCGATCGATCCCGACGATCCACGCTTCAAGATCCTTGAAGACTGAGGACCGCGTCATCGTCAAGCGCCCCGGGTTCACCTTCACCCGTGCCTGGGCGCGCGGCCAGCTGCTGCAGCTGGTGGCCACCGCCAGTTCGCTGGCGGCGCTCGTGGCCCTGCTCGACCCCGATATGGTCGCGGCGGTCATGGGCCTGTTTCTCGTTGGCGTGAACGGCTACAGCCAGTTCTACGCCATCTATGTCGGAGTCCGTCTCGCCATCGCGGGACTGGCTATGCTGGCGGCAAGGCGGGGCGACCAGCCCTTCCTCGGCGATCTCGTTGCATTCTTCCTGCTGGCCCAGCCGGCCGGGCGCCTGGTCGCGGCATTCGCGATCGGCCTGCCGCATGGGTCCCTGTTGATCGTGAGCGGGATCGAGTTGCTGGCAGGGCTGGCCCTGCTGGCCTTGCGCCCGCGCGCCAAACCTCTCTCGCCATGAACTCCGCGCATTTCTCCTGTCTTCGCCAAGCCGGCCGCATCATCGTCAAGGTCGGCTCTTCCCTCGTCACCGATGAAGGCCGCGGCCTCGACCACGAGGCCATCGCCCGCTGGGCCACGCAAATCGCCGCGCTGCGCGGCCTCGGTAAAGAGGTCGTGCTGGTCAGCTCCGGTGCGATCGCCGAGGGCATGCTGCGCCTCGGCTTCGCCAGCCGCCCGCACGACATCCACGAACTGCAGGCCTGCGCCGCCGTCGGCCAGATGGGCCTGGCGCAAATCTACGAATCGAGCTTCGCCACCCACGGCGTGAAAACGGCGCAGGTGCTGCTGACCCATGCCGACCTGGCCGACCGCGAACGCTACCTGAACGCGCGCGCCACGCTGACGACCCTGCTGCGCCTGGGCGTGGTCCCGATCATCAACGAGAACGACACGGTGGTCACCGACGAGATCAAGTTCGGCGACAACGACACGCTCGGCGCCCTGGTGGCCAATCTCATCGAGGCCGATGCCCTGGTGATCCTGACCGACCAGCGCGGCCTGTTTTCGGCAGATCCGCGCAAGGATCCGGCTGCACGTTTGATTGATCAAGCCGAAGCCGGCGACCCGGCGCTGGAAGCAATGGCCGGCGGCGCCGGCAGCAGCATCGGCCGCGGCGGCATGCTGACCAAGGTGCTGGCCGCGCGCCGTGCCGCCCGTTCCGGCGCCCACACGGTGATTGCCTGGGGCCGCGAACCGGACGTGCTCACGCGCCTGGCCGGCGGCGAGGCGATCGGCTCGCAGCTGAACGCGCCCACCACGCGCCTGACCGCGCGCCGCCAGTGGATGGTCGACCACCTGCACACCGCCGGCGAGGTCGTGCTCGACGCCGGCGCCGTGCAGAAGCTCACGCAAGAGGGCAAGTCGCTGCTGCCGATCGGCGTCATCCAGGTGCGCGGCGAATTCGGGCGCGGCCAGGTGATCACCTGCGTACGCGAAGACGGCACCCCGATCGCGCGCGGCCTGACCAGCTACACCAGCAGCGAAGTGCGCCGCATCATGCGCCATTCCTCGCACGAGATCGAAGCCATCCTCGGTTACATCGAAGGACCGGAGCTGGTGCACCGCGATAACCTGGTTTTACTTTGACGGCGTCTCGCATGTCCGCTTCTCCAGCAGCCGTGGTCCAGGCCCAGTTAGAGGCCTACAATGCCAAGGACCTCGACGCCCTGATGGCCACCTATGCGCCGGATGCCCGGCAGTTCGCGCTGCATGGCGCGCTGCTGGCCGAGGGCCATGACCAGATCCGCCCGCGCTATGCAGCGCGCTTCGCCGAGCCGGACCTGCGCGCCCAGCTCCTGACACGCAGCGTGGCCGGGAATTTCGTCACCGACCTGGAACTGGTGTACCGCAACTTCCCGGAAGGACGCGGCACGGTCGAGATGCTGTGCGTGTACGAGGTCATCGACGGACGCATCGCGCGCGCCTCGTTCGCCAGCGGCGCCACCACCATGCTGGCCTGAGCCGGCACCCCCGCAGGCTGCCCGTTCGTGGCAGCCTCGACAAGTTTCTCCTTGGCGTAAAAATAACTCTGTCGTGGCAAACACACATTCCGTCTGCATCGTATTGCAGGGCATGTTTTTTTGTTGCCGCCTGGATAGAACCTCCCGTAGACTCGCCTGGAAAACTCGTATTGACGTGAACCAGGGCCATCATGAAACTGAGTCGTAAACTTCCCCTTTGCTTTGCCGCCGTTGCGCTGGTCGTGGCCTGCGCCGGCCTGTTCGGCCTATGGGCACTGAATGGCTCGATCGCCACCTACGACCGCGCCGTGGTCAGCTACAGCCATGCCGAGGAAGTCGAGGCCATGCTCTCGACCTTCAAGACGCAAATCCAGGAATGGAAGAACACCCTCCTGCGTGGCAAGGATGAGGCCGAGCGCAACAAGTACTGGCAGGCTTTCCAGGACAGCGAGCGCAAAGTCGGTGCCCAGCTCGCGAAGCTGAATGGCGAACTGGCGCCGGGCAAGGAGCGTACGCTGCTCGAACAATTCGGCCGCGCCCATGCGCAGATGGGCCAGGACTTCCGCAAGGGCTATGAACAGTTTGCCGCCGCCGGTTTCGATCCGGCCGCCGGCGATGCGGCGGTCAAAGGCAAGGACCGGGAGCCGGCCGAGCTGCTGGACCAGGCCAGCCAGCAGATCGTTGCCGCCACCCGCGACAGCGCCGCGGCGGCCGAAGCGGCCAGCAAGCGTGCCACGCTGCTGAGCCTGCTCGCAATGGCGCTCGGTTCGGGCGCCGCCATCGTGGCCGGCGTGTTCGTATCGCGTTCCATCGTGCGTCCGCTCGAGCGCGCCGTGGAAGTCGCGCAGACGGTTGCCGGCGGCGACCTGCGCGCCCGCATCGAGGTGACGTCGAACGACGAGACCGGCCAGCTGTTGCAGGCATTGAAGGACATGAACGCCAGCCTGACGCAGATCGTCGGCAAGGTGCGCAGCGGCGCCGAAACGATCACGGTTGCTTCGGATGAGATTGCAAGCGGCAACATGGATCTGTCGTCGCGTACCGAGCAGCAGGCCGGCGCGCTGGAAGAAACCGCGTCCTCGATCGAGGAGCTGACCTCGACCGTGAAGCAGAACGCCGACAACGCACGCCAGGCCAACCAGCTGGCGATCAGCGCCTGCGACGTGGCGGTGAAGGGCGGCGACGTGGTCGAGCGCGCGGTGACCACCATGGGCGCGATCAGCGAGTCGTCGAAACAGATCGTCGACATCATCGGCGTCATCGACGGCATCGCCTTCCAGACCAATATCCTGGCGCTGAACGCGGCGGTCGAGGCGGCGCGCGCGGGCGAGCAGGGCCGCGGCTTTGCGGTCGTCGCGTCCGAAGTGCGCAACCTGGCCCAGCGCTCGGCCAGCGCGGCCAAGGAAATCAAGGCCCTGATCGGCGACTCGGTGGCGCGTGTGGAAGCGGGCAGCGCGCTGGTCAACGAGACCGGCACCACCATGAACGAAATCGTCGCCAGCGTGAAGCGGGTGATGGACATCATGGGCGAGATCAGCGCCGCCAGCGCCGAGCAGGGCGCCGGCATCGAGCAGATCAACATCGCGGTCACCGAGATGGACACCGCGACCCAGCAGAACGCGGCGCTGGTGGAAGAAGCGGCCGCCGCCGCGCAGGCGCTGCGCGAGCAGACCGTGGCGCTGAACGAGGTGGTGGGCGTGTTCAAGCTCGAGGGCGATGCGATGGCGGCCCAGAGTGTGCAGCCGCTGCGCCCAGCCATGGCGCCGGCACGGCTGACGGCGCCGGCAGCCAAGGCGCCGCCCCCTGTCCGCAAGGAGCCGGTGCGTTCGAAGGTAAGCGCGAAGGCCGGTAGCGAGGAGTGGGAAGAGTTCTAAGGTCTTCGCCTTACTAAGCAGCCGCGCCGCATGTGCCGCGCGGCTTTTTTACGTCCGGGTATCGGTGGCCGCAGCGTAGGGCCTGAACAGCAGCCATCACCCCGAAGCCTCGGGCCGTTGCGGCGCTGCCGCTGCCGAACATGCTGCTAGCGGGAACGTGCACGACAGTGCGCAGCGTTCTCTTCCTGCCCCAAACCGTCTTGCCGACCGTGTTCGTACCTGACAGGCGTTACTTTCCCGCCTCCCGCCGGCAATTAGCCGGCGGCAGTGCCCGGCGTCGCCGCTGGATTCGCCACGGGTAGCGCCTGACTTGCCCCGAGGGCAGCGGTGGCGAGCCGTTCAAGGTTGAGTGCCGCATTGACGTCGCGGTCGTGGTGTGCGCCGCAGGCGACGCAACCCCAGGCGCGTTCGCCCAGGGACAGGCTGCCGTTGTGTTTTCCGCAGCCCGAACAGAGCTTGCTGGACGGGTACCAGCGGTCGGCCAGCACAATGGTCGTGCCGTAGCGCGCCGCCTTGTACTGCAGCTGGCGCCGGATCTCATGAAAGCCGACGTCTGCAATGGCGCGCCAGGCGCGCGTTGGCCAGCATCCCGCTCACGTTCAGGTCCTCGATCACGACAGCCTGGTTTTCCCGGCACAGCCGGGTGGTAAGCTTGTGCGTGAAATCCCGGCGCACCCGGGCGATCCTGGCCTGCAAGCGCGCCAGCGCCTGTGCCCCCTTGGTGCGGTTCTTCGACGCCGGCGGCCGCTTATCCTTCGGGATGCTGCCGGCAATTCCTGTCCGCGTTTTCGCTGCTTCGATCTTGCGCGACAGGCACCGGCTGCGGATGCGCAGGCGCCGCAGCGCCGCTTTCAGGGGCCGGGGCGCGGGGATCGTTTCACCGGTAGAAAGGGTCGCCGCGCGGTTTACGCCGAGGTCGACGCCGACGATGCCGTCGCCGCTGCGGTGGCGCCGCGCAACAGCGTCCGGCACGTCGACCTGGACCGACAGGAACCAGTGGCCGGCCTCGCGCGACACGCTCGCGCCGAGGATTCGCCCCGGCCAGCGCAGGGCTTCGCGCAGCGCCACGCGGCCGACCTTCGGCAGCACGGCGGCTGGCCCTTCGAGCCGGAATTTATCGTTTGCCAGGTAGAACGCATCGCGGCAACGTCCCTTCGTCTTGAAGCGCGGCGGGTAGGCTTTTTCGCCGGAGCGGCGCTGCGCGAAGTAACGGCTCCAAGCCTTGGCGAGATACGCGAACGGCTGCGCATGGGCGTCGCGGTGGATCGTGCGCAGCCAGGGCTGGCCCTGTTCGTCGAGCCAATCAGGATGCGCGTACTTGATGGCATTGAATTGCTTTTTAAGCGCCAGGGCGTTTGGCCTCAGGCCCAGCGCGGCCTGGCGCTGCCATTCGGCCAGGGCCCAGTTCCAGACTCGGCGGGCGGTGCCGGCCGCACGCGCAAAGTATTCGCGCTGCTCAAGCGTGGGGGCTATCCTGATCCGGTGCGCCAGCAGCATGGTTAATCTCCAGCGCCGAGAGCAGCTGACGGCGGTAGTTGCGCAGGCCATCCAGGCGGCTCGAAAAGCAGTGAACGATCGTCATCGGGTCCCGCACCATCTCCTGCTCCGGTGACAGGCATTCCTGATTGAACACCAGTTCGCCGCCATGCAACGCCGCATAGTGCGCGAACCAGTCGAAGCCGAATCGGGTCAGCCGGTCGCGGTGCACGAGCACCAAGGTTGCCACCTCGCCTCGCCGCGGCCAATCGCGTCCATCAGGGCCAGGAAGCGCTTGCGTCCGAAGTTCAGACCACCGCCGACTTCCTCGACGTATTCGACCCCGGCCAGGCCGCGCGCGGCCGTGAACTGCTCCAGCGTCTGGCGCTGGTTGATCAGATCGGGGCGCCGGGCTGCGCTCGACATCCGGCAGTAGGCCACGACCCGCCGTGGCGCTGTGAGCGACGGCAGGCACAGGAACGTGCGCAGCTGGCTCTCGGTATAGCGCCGGCGGTTGCTGGCGGTGCGCGCCGCCGGGATTAGCCGCCCCTCGCGCTCCCAGCGCTGCAGCGTCTTGACTGTAATACCCAGGAATGTCGCTGCGTGTCCAATTCCAAACGTGCTTTCCATGGTCATTATTCGACACTTGTAAGCACAGGAAGTTCGACCAGGGTCTAGCTCCAATTCGCCCTGGCCGGCGCCGTGGGCGTGGTCGCCAGCTTCCTGCTGGCGCGCCTGGCGCTCAGGCTGCCGGGAGCGAAATCGATTCTGTGACGCCGGGTGCGATGATGCCGTCCGGTGTCGGCGTCTTGTCGCGGAACTCGCACAAGTCGTTGATGATGCAGTTCCAGCACTTCGGCCGGCGCGCCACGCAGGTGTAGCGCCCGTGCAGGATTAGCCAGTGGTGGGCGTCCTGCAAGAAGTCCTTCGGCACGAACTTCAGCAGCTTCATTTCGACTTCGTCGACGTTCTTGCCGGGCGCGATTTTCGTGCGGTTCGAGACGCGGAAGATATGGGTGTCGACCGCCATGGTCGGCTCGCCGAACGCCGTGTTCAGCACCACGTTCGCCGTCTTGCGGCCCACGCCGGGCAGGGCTTCGAGCGCCTCGCGCTGGCGCGGCACTTCGCCGCCGTGCTGCTCCACCAGGATCTGGCAGGTCGCCATCACGTTCTTGGCCTTGGTGTTGTACAGACCGATGGTCGCGATATAGCTCTTCAGCTCGTCGATGCCGAGGTCGAGGATTTGCTGCGGCGTGTTCGCCACCGGATACAGGCGGCGCGTGGCCTTGTTCACGCCCACGTCGGTCGACTGCGCCGACAGCAGCACCGCAATCAGCAGTTCGAAGGGCGTCGTGTATTCGAGTTCGGTGGTCGGATGCGGATTGGCGGCGCGAAAGCGCGTAAAGATTGCGAGGCGTTTGGCGGGATTCATCGCTCGGTTTTTCTTCGCTCAGTTCTTGTTCGAATCGGGTGGCGTGGTGTCGGGCGGAGCGGCGCGCTGGCGCGCCCTTTCCATGGCGGCGGCGATGATGGCCCGCTTGCGTTCCTTCTCGGCCAGCTCCTCCGGCGTGTTCGTGACTTCGGCTGTGACCGCGCGCATTTTCTCCAGCGCCTTGGCGGCCAGGCGCGCATCGTTTTCCTCGCGCTCGCGCTGCAGGCGCAGGGTGCGGAAGTCGTGGCGCGCGCGCGCGGCATCCGCCGCTTCCTGCGACCAGGCGGCCCAGCCGGTGGCTTCGGTTACCGGGACCATGCTGATGCAGTCGACCGGGCAGGGCGCCACGCACAGATCGCAGCCGGTGCACAGGCTCGGCAGGATGGTGTGCATCTGCTTGGCCGCGCCCATGATGGCGTCCACCGGGCAGGCCTGGATGCACAGGGTGCAGCCGATGCACAGGCTTTCGTCGATGAAGGCAACCGGACGCGGGCGTTCGACGCCGTTGGCCGGGTTGATCGGAATGACCGGGTGGCCGGTGAGCGACGCCAGGCGCCGCACGCCCTCGATGCCGCCGGGCGGGCACTGGTTGATCGGCGCTTCGCCGTTCGCGATCGCCTCGGCATAGGGCCGGCAGGCCGGGTAGCCGCACTTGGTGCATTGCGTCTGCGGCAGCAGGTCTTCGATCTGGTCGGCAAGAGTCTTGGTCACGGTGATGCGGCGGCGTAAAGCCGTCATTATCCGACAAAAGCGCGGAGGGCGCGACCGGGGTTGATGTTTCGTCCAGTAAGTGGTGCAGCGTACAGAGCCCTCGCGGTCGCCATGGCTTACTGACGGTACAGGCTGCGCGTCGACGCGCGCCATCTTTTAAGGAGGAAAAAACATGAATAAACGCCTCATCGCCAAGAGCATGATCGCACTGATGCTGGCTGCCAATGCGCCGGCATTTGCCCAGAACCATGATCGCCGTGACGACCGCCGCGAGTACCGTGACGACCGGCGCGAAGACCGCCGCGATTTCCGCGACGAACGCCGTGAAGACCGCCGCGATGTCCGGGATGCACGCCGCGACGACCGCCGTGACTACCGCGATTCCCGCCGCGGCGCCGGCCCGCGCCATGACCTGTATCGCGGCAACCGTTTGCCGTCGAACTACAACCACCGCCAATACGTGGTCGACAACTGGCGCGCGCACCGCCTGAGCGCGCCGCCACGCGGCCATCATTGGGTGCAGGTGGGGAATGACTACGTGCTGGCGGCGATTGCCACCGGCGTCATCGCCAGCGTCTTGCTGGGTAATTGAGTGGTTGGCGCAGGCGCCAGCCCGCCGACGCGGGGGACGCCTCTCCAGCCTGTTTATAGGAGAACGAAATGACTGAATGGATTGTCGCGCCCCTGCTGGCGGCCGACCCCACCTCGCGCCCGGTGTACCGGCCCGGGGAGAGCGACGCTGCCGCCGCGGCCAAGCCCGAACCCGCTGCCGACGACCGCCGCGGCGCCGACCGGCGTGAGCCGCATGTCGATATCGACGATGATTTCGGGCGGGGCGAGGACCGGCGCGACAGCACAGCTTGAGTTATCGGTCGTATGAAAAAATGCCGCGGACTTCCGCGGCATTGTTTTTGTAGGGTGGGCACTTGTGCCCACGCGGACTGAACCGACGAGCATCCATAAGGCAAGCCATATCGATGGACCTGCGTTATCGCTGGGTTGACCGTCGCATTTCCGCACCCGATGAGACCGCGTGGGCACAAGTGCCCACCCTACAAAAGCAAAATGCCGCGGACTCCGCGGCATTTTTTATGCATCACGACGTTGTTCAGCCGTGCGCCTTGATGAACTCGCCGATCTTCGGGCAGATGATCTCGCGCCAGCGGCGCCCCGAGAAGATGCCGTAGTGGCCGGCTTTCGGCGCCACGAAGTCGAGCTTCATGTCGTCCGGGATGCCGCTGCACAGCTCGTGCGCGGCCTGGGTCTGGCCGGCGCCGGAGATGTCGTCGAGCTCGCCTTCGATGGTGAACAGCGCCACCGTCTTGATGTCCTGCGGACGGACCAGCTTGCCGCCGACTTCCCAGGTGCCCTTCGGCAGGCGGAATTCCTGGAACACGGTCTTGATGGTGTCGAGGTAGTACTCGGCCGGCATGTCGAGCACGGCGTTGTATTCGTCGTAGAACTGGCGGTGGCTTTCGGCCGATTCCT
The DNA here is from genome assembly GCF_057801335.1 of Massilia sp. BAP21. NCBI lineage: Bacteria > Pseudomonadati > Pseudomonadota > Betaproteobacteria > Burkholderiales > Oxalobacteraceae > Massilia > Massilia sp. BAP21. The sequence goes on along the minus strand of NZ_CM173596.1, from coordinate 714,280 downwards.
CGTCGCCGCGCACCAGGTGCTGGTAGAACTCGCGGTGCGACTGGGCGTGGCGGCCCGGGTTCATGGCGATGAAGCCGGCGTGCTGCAGGAAGCCCGGGTACACCTTGCGCCCAAAACCCGGGTAATTGCCCGGGACCGCGTAGATCACGGTGTTCTCGAACCACGAGAACGGCTTTTCGGTGGCCAGGTCGTTGACGGCGGTCGGCGACTTGCGCGGGTCGATCGGGCCGCCCATCATGGTCATGGTCTTCGGCAGCTTCGGATCGTTATCGGACGCCATCAGCGCGATCGCGGCCAGCACCGGCACGGTTGGCTGGCACACGGAAATCACGTGCACGTCCGGACCCAGGGTGCGGATGAAGTCCTGGACGTAATAGATGTAGTCATCCAGATGGAACGGGCCGGCGGACAGCGGCACCATGCGCGCGTCGACCCAGTCGGTAATGAACACGTCGTGGTCGGGCAGCAGGGCGCGTACGGTGTCGCGCAGCAGGGTGGCGTGGTGGCCCGACAGCGGGGCAACCAGCAAGACGGTCGGTTGTGCCAGGGCTTCAAAGGCCGCGTCCGGCAAATCCTTCTTGAAGTGCAGCAGCTTGCAGAATGGCTTGTCGACGGCGGTGTGTTCGATGATGCCGACCGCTTCGCCCTTGATGGTGGTGGTGTCGATGCCGAAGGCCGGTTTTTCGTAGTCCTTGCCCAACCGGTACATCAGCTCGTAGCCGGCGGCGATACGTTGGGAGAAGGGGGTGTGGGCAAACGGAGAAACCGGGTTCGAGAACAACTTCGACGACGCATCCGCCCATTGCATCAGCGGGGTCAGGAAGGAGCGTTGCATCTCGTGCAATTGGTAGAGCATAGTAATCCTTCTTCGGTGAAGCATTCGCTGCGCCGGGACGCCCAATGACGCCTGCCGTGCACGAATTTTGATCAAATCATTATAGGGTCAAATGATTGGCGGGTGGAAATTTCCCGCACCCTCGTGCGAATTTGATCTGTGCTTAGAAGGTTTATAGCACCGTTTTTCACAGGTCGTCGGTGATGCGCCACACATAAAAACAAATGCCCCGGCTAAGCGGGGCATTGTCGTTTTTGCGTAACTGAACCGAAAATATTAGTCGAACACCGGGGTCTCGACGCCGAGGATCTTGTGCAGTTTCGGCGAGGTGGTGGTGTACTGCATGTGGATCTTCTTGTCCGGGAAGATGTACGGCGCAGCGCCGAAGGCGGCCAGCGCGGCTTCGTGGAAGCCCGACAGGATCAGCTTCTTCTTGCCCGGGTAGGTGTTGATGTCACCCACGGCGAAGATGCCCGGCACGTTGGTTTCGAACTTCTCGGTGTCCACGACCTTCAGCTGCTTGCGCTCGATGTCCAGGCCCCATTCGGCGATCGGGCCCAGCTTCGGCGACAGGCCGAAGAAGACCATCAGCATGTCGAGCGGCACGCGGCGGGTGACGCCGTCGGCGCCGGTGACTTTCACCTCGCTCAGCTGGCCGTCTTTCTCGTCGTAGCCGGTGACCTGGCCGGTGATCAGCTGCATCTCGTACTCTTCGCACAGCTGCTTCATCTTGGCAACCGATGCCGGTGCGGCGCGGAAGTCTTCGCGGCGGTGCACCAGCACGACCGACTCGGCCTTGCCGACGAAGTTCAGGGCCCAGTCCAGGGCCGAGTCGCCGCCGCCGCAGATGACGATGTTCTTGCCTTCGAAGATGCTCGGGTCCTTGACGCGGTAGTGCAGCTGCGTGTTCTCGAACTTCTCGATGCCCTCGACCTTGATCGTGCGTGCCTGGAACGAACCGACGCCGGCCGCGATGAAGATGGTCTTGGTGATGAACTGGGTGCCAGTCGAGGTTTCGACGTTGAAGCGGCCGTCTTCGCGGCGCTGCACGGTGGTCACTTCCTGGCCCAGGTGGAAGGTCGGCTCGAACGGCTCGATCTGCTTGAGCAGGTTGTCGGTCAGTTCCTGGCCGGTGCACACGGGCACGGCAGGGATGTCGTAGATCGGCTTGTCCGGGTACAGTTCCACGCACTGGCCGCCGACGGCCGGCAGCGAATCGATGACGTGGGCCTTGATCTCGAGCAGGCCGAGTTCAAAGACCTGGAACAGGCCGACCGGGCCTGCACCGATGATGACGGCGTCGGCGTCGATGGCGCCGGCGAACGAGCTGTTAGGGGCGATGCTGCCCGCATCGTGGGTGGCACTGATAGTCATGCGCAAAGGTCCTGTTGATTTTGTAAAAGAGGGGGCGGTGACGCGATGGCCGCTAGTGTGCCATGGATGACGCGAGCCTGCCGGAGACGAGCGAAAACAGCGTGCGGCGACGGCGGCCCGAAACAGCCGGCGCGTCACCGCTGTGCGGATTTTCAGCGAGCCAGCTGGTCCAGCTTGTTCGTGACGTCTTTCCACTCTTCGGCGTCGGGAAGCGCCGGCTTGGTCTTGGTGATCGACGGCCAGAAGCGCGACAGATCGGCGTTGATCTTGATGAATTGCTGCTGGTCGCCCGGCACGTCTTCCTCGGCATAGATCGCATTGACCGGGCACTCGGCCACGCACACGGCGCAGTCGATGCACTCGTCGGGGTCAATTGCGAGGAAATTCGGGCCTTCCCGGAAACAATCGACCGGGCATACATCGACGCAGTCGGTATACCGGCAGCGGATGCACGATTCGGTGACAACGTGGGTCATAACAGTCCTATCTATGGTGGGGTGACGCAGCGTTAGCGCGCAGGAGGGAGCCGCCAACTGGCAAAGCACTGTATTTTAGGGCAATTCGAGTTTTCCTACAAATTGGGTTTAGACACAATATACATAAGCAAATGTGTTGCCCGTGCTTGGGTTTGGCGTGGAAATGATGGCCTTCGATTGAACCTGAGGCGTATCCCGTACGGTGGGCACCCCGTGCCCACGCGGAACGTAGCGCCGTGATGGCTTGGCCAGGATGGCAAATGATGCATCGAGGCGGCGTCTCGAATGATCATTTGGTGACCTTATGCCATCCCCTGCAATTGCGCCAACAACGCCGGCCACCCCGTCGCCCCCAGCGACCCATCATCCGCCAGCACCACCGTATGCGTGCGTCCCGCATCCTCGACCGTGATCTCCCAGCGCGGAATATCCGCCCCCACTACGCACATCGGCGCCGCCCCGAAGAAATCCACCTGCTGCAGCAGCGCCTCGACCGACCCGCCGTCGGCGCGGCAGGCCGTGTCGAGTTCGAAGCACTGCCCGCCGCCGGCAAAGCCGCCTTCCTGTTTCGCCGTGATCTTCATGATGTGCTTGCCGTGCCGTCGTCCAGCACCGGCTCCTCGCCCGCCGGGCCATTGCGCCCGCGGTCGGCGCACCAGCGCGCCAGGGCCTGGGCTTCGGCGTCGAGCAGGCGTTCGATGTTGTAGTACTCGGCCAGGTTCATGGTGCCGCAGCAGGCGCGCCGGTCCTGCTGGGCACCGGGGACGTCGCACACGCCGGCCGCCAGGCGCACGTGCACGCGGCAGCTTGGGGCCATGGGCTTGCCGGGCAGTTCGGCGTCCATCGGCGGCACGCCATCGGGCATCGGCGTCGGCGCTTCGGTGGCTTCCGGCAGCACATCACTGGCCGCATCGTTGGCAACCTCAGGCCCGCCCACCACTTCGCGCACCGTGAATTGCTGGCGGATCGAGGCCATGTAGCCCTCCGGTTTGCCGTCTTCGAGCGCCAGGCGCAGCATCTCGTTGACCACGTCGGCATAGGTGGCGGCGATGTCGGGCGCGGCAATCAGGGCGCGCAGCACCAGCCCGCGCAAATACGACGCCACCCGGTGCAGCACGGCGGCATCGTCTTCCAGCGCCGGGTTGCGTTCCAGCGCGAACAGGTCGGCCAGGATGTCGTAGACGCCGCCGGTGAAGACCTGGGAAATCGCATGCACCTGGGTGCCGGCCTGGGACAGGGTCAGGTCGTTGTCGGCATTCCGTAGGCCCGTGGTGCTGCCGAGCGCCAGGCCGAACTGCTCGGCAATGTCGGCCAGGAAGGTTTTATCGTGCAATCTCGCCTTGGTCTGGGCCACCACCGCTTCGCACTGGTCGAGCTGGGACAGGGCCAGGAAGATCGCCGTCAGGTCGCCGAAGGATTCGTGCAGGCCGCCGGTCTGCGGCGGGGCGTCCGCCAGCAGCCAGTAAGGCTTCAGGCCATCGAGCACGGCATGGCCGGTCTCGTGGGCCACGATGTCGAACGAGCGGCAGGTGAACACGCGCTCGCTTTGCCCGCTCGGTACGAAGTCGCCGAACTTCAGGCAGTTCTGGGTACGGCTGTAGAAGGCGTTCATCACGTTCGGCAAGCCGTAGGGGAAGACTTGCAGCGGCGCCGTGTCGATGCTGCTGTTCCACTGCCAGGGCAAGGGCATCTCGGCGCCGCTGGAAGACAGCGAGCGCTGGTACATGGTCAGCGTCTGGCGCACCACGGCAAAGGTGTGGACGGCGTCGAACTGGGGCGTGTCGGGCATGGTGACGAAGTCGCCAAAGGCGTTCGGCTCGACCGCGTCGATGCCCGGCGTGCCGCTGGCGATGCGCGCATCGCGCGGGCCCGCCAGCACGATGCCGGGCAGGAAAGCCTTGCGCGTGCCCATGTCCAGCACCGAGGGGTCCTGCTTCCACATCAGCACGCGCGCACCGAAGGCGTAGGGCAGGGGTACCTCGGACGCCGGCTCGCCGGCGCCGCGCGGAGCGCCCGGCTGGTCCAGCAACTGCGCCGCCTTGCGGTGCTGGCGGTAGGCCGCGCTGGGCGTGGGAATGAAGGCGACCGGGGGCTGGTCGCGTTCGGTCGTGATCGGGTCGTCCGGCAACAGGGCGCGTTGTTCCATGGTGATTCCTCGTGTGGTTGCGTTAGCTCAGTCGATAGTCGGCCCCTGCCGGGTTTCGGTCTTGACGAAGATCAATTGCATGGCGGACTGGCACGACCGCGATGCAACTGGCATCATGGCGGGCTGTTGCGTTTATATGAGGAAGGAAATCGGATGGCCGACATTCACATCGTCCAGGAACACAGCCTGAGCCCGGAAAAGGCGCGCGCGGCGGCGCAGCAGGTGGCGGACAAGGTCGCGGCCGAGTTCGGCATGCAATGCCGTTGGGACGGCGACGTGTTGCGCTTCGAGCGTAGCGGCGTGGAGGGTGCCCTGACCCTGGAAGAGCAGCGCGCGGCGCTGCGGATCAAGCTCGGCTTCCTGATGAGCGCCTTCGGTCCGGCGATCGAAGCCAAGGTGAGCGACAAGATGCGCAAGGTGTTTGCGGCGGCCTGAGCGGCCCTTGTGGTGATGGCGCCTTGCCCTGCAAGGCGCCAGCGGAACGTGAAGGATCAGCCCTTCAGTTCCTCGATCAGGTCGATGTATTGCTGCATTGCTTCTTCCTGCGAGGTGCCCTTCAGGCCGTCCCAGGCGTCGAACTTGGCGCGGCCGACCATGTCGGTGAAGCCCGGACGCTCGCCGGTGGCGTCGCCGCTCGACGCCTGCTTGAACAGCGCGTAGATCTTCAGCAGGGTCATGTTGTCCGGACGCTCCGGCAGGTTCTTCGAATCGGCCTGGGCCTGGGCGAACTGGTCTTGCAAGCTCATAAAAACTCCTGTTGTCTGGATTGCTGGATGGTGCATTGCCTGGACGGCAAGGCGCGCGGCCATCTTAGCGTAACAGGTGGGAATGTACGTGCTTCTGGCGGGAATTTTAGAGGGGATGCTCGATGTGGCCTGCGGCCGGGAGGAGGGAGTAGGGTGGGCTCTTGAGCCCACGCGGTGGAACGCTTGCATCTCGATCGATCAACCGTGGTACAGCGTGGGCTCGAGAGCCCACCCTACAAAACAACGTCGTATAGACGTTGCTTACACAGCCAGCAGCTCGACGTCGAAGATCAGCGTCGCGTTCGGCGGAATCACGCCGCCGGCGCCGCGGGCGCCGTAGCCCAGGCTGGCCGGGATGGTCAGGCGGCGCGCACCGCCGACCTTCATGCCCTGCACGCCTTCGTCCCAGCCGCGGATCACGTGGCCGGCGCCCAGCGGGAACTGGAACGGGTCGTTGCGGTCCTTGCTCGAATCGAACTTGGCGCCGGTGCTGCCGTCGTCGTTGCGCAGCCAGCCGGTGTAGTGGACGGTGACGTAAGCGCCGGCTTTTGCTTCGGCGCCTTCGCCGACGACGGTGTCTTCGTATTGCAGGCCGGAAGCGGTGGTGGTAGTGGACATGGTTTTCCTTCAGTGTTCAAGTTGAGCGGGGATTGTAGTGCATGACCAGCCGAAGCGCTATCGAGGCCCAAGCGTGCGTCCAGCGGCCGGGCTGCCTGATTCTGTCTACAATACGGATTCGAGAACCCAGGAGGCGCACCGCCATGCCAGCATGCTGTCTGAAATCGCAGGGAAGCGCCGCGTGAGCGGTATCGCCACCGCCTGGGCGCGCGCCCTGCGTGCGCAGTTCTCGCGCCGCATGCTGCTGCTGTCGCTGGTGCCGCTGCTGCTGTCGCTGCTGGTCTGGGGCGCGCTGCTGTGGTTCGGCCTGCAGCCCTTCCTCGATTGGCTGCAGGGCGTCTTCGCCGAATACGGCTGGTTCGGTTCCAGCGGCGGCATGCTGTCCACGCTCGGCCTGGGTACGCTGAAGGTGCTGGTGGTGCCGTTGATGGCGATCATCCTGCTGCTGCCGCTGATGATCGCCAGCGCGCTGCTGTTCATGGGTATCGTCGCGATGCCGGTCATCGAGCGCTACGTGAGCCGGCGCCAGTACCCGCAGCTCGAGCAGAAGGAGGGCGGCAGCTTCACCGGCAGCGTCTGGATGAACCTGACGAGTGTGATCGTGTTCGCCGGCCTGTGGCTGGTGACGGTGCCGCTGTACGCGGTGCCGCCGGTGGCGGTGCTGGTGCAGGCCGCGCTGTGGGGCTGGGTGACTTCGCGCGTGATGAGCTACGATGCCCTGGCCGCCCACGCCAGCCCGGAAGAACGCCAGGCCCTGATGCGTGCGCAGCGCTGGCCGCTGCTGGGCATCGGCATGGTCTCCGGCGTGCTCGGCGCCATGCCGGGGATTGCCTGGATGGGCGGCGCGGTGCTGTCGGTGGTGCTGTTTCCCTTCCTGGCGATCCTGTCGGCCTGGCTGTACGTGATCATCTTCCTGTTCACCGGGCTGTGGTTCCAGTATTACTGCCTGCAGGCGCTACAGGACCTGCGCGCCAAGGCCAGCGTTCCCGTGGCCCCATGAAGGAAGGGACCTGCGGATGGCATGCGGCCTTGCTCAACGATCCATCTGGCACATTTTCGAGCAGCTCTTGTCAAGTGCATCTTTCAGGCTTTCCGTTTCCGCCTCTTCTGCCTCGCGCAGTGTTCTCAGCTTGTCGCGGTCCTGCTCGACTTGTTGCTGTTTTTGAAGAGCCTGGATGCGCTTCATCTTCTCGGCAGATCGGCCATGCAAGGCTTCGGGCTCCTCAAACGCAAGCGTCGTACATTTCTTATAGCAAGCTGCCGGCGAGAACTGCGGCTCACCAAGCGCAGCGCCACTGGTCCCGAGGGCACCGGCACACATCAACACGCGGACGACGATTTTTTTAAGCATTTTTTATCTATTTCAAATATTTTTTGCGAATACGCGAGAGCTTGTCGAGCATACAACGCCTTGTTCGAACCAGCCATCATCTTCTTGCCAATAACCGGTACCGGCTTAATGCCTGCAGGCCTGGAAAAACACGGTCGAACTATCTACAAAACAAGGTCTTGTAGGAAAGGAATACCGATGCTTGTAGGCATTAGTGCCGTCTCAATAACTCTGCCGTTGTTTTTTTGCGAAAATAATCTGGGCAGGTCAAATTTGTTGAACAGCGCTACATGGAAGACCTGTTGGTGTGGTGGAATGATGGCTGCGGCGTCCCGAATAGCACGTGAAATTCGAATGTGCCGGACAGCGTCGGACACGAACTAACAATGACCTCGATCACTCGAACAGACCAGCAGCAAGGATGGCGAGCAGGTTGGCGGGGATTGCAGGAACAATGATTCAAACCGGTTGAGCCATCATGGAAAGTACACGCCGTTTCAAACGGCCACGTAATGTGTTTCGCGCCGTGCGCATCCTGCGCGGGCGCCCGGACAGCGGCAGTGCCGCGCCTGTCATGGCTGCCGATGCAGCCGAGCAGGATGCACCGCTGTACGAAAGTTATCCGCACCTGTCGCTGGTCACCGACCCCAAGCAGGACGACATTCCCGAAGACGCAGGCGAGCCGGAAAGCGAAGGCGAGCCGCCGAAGGGGCGCGGCTATACCAGGCGCATCCTGCTCGGCCTGGTGCTGGTGGTGGTGGCCGCCGGCGCCGCCTACGCGGTGTACGAAACCCGCACCTCCACGCTGCAGGCGAAGATCTTCGCCGGCATGATGAAGGAAGTCAGCTTCCGCATGGAGAAGGGTCCGAGCAACGCGATCCGCTTCCCGGCCGACAGCCCCTACGACGCACGCCTCGGTTATTCCCATTTGCCGGCCTTCCTGAGCAAACTGCAGACGCGCGACTACGCCGTCGACGCCCAGGCGCGCATGTCGCCGAAGATGCTGGAACTGGCCGACCGCGGCCTGTTCGCCGCCTACCGCGAAAAGACCCGCGCCGGCCTCGAGATCCTCGATTGCCGCAGCCAGCCGCTGTTCGGCTCGCAGTTCCCCGAGCGCCAGTACGCGCGCTTCGACGATGCGCCGCAACTGCTGGTGCAAAGCCTGCTGTTCATCGAGAACCGCGAGCTGCTCGACCCGGCCTACCCGAAACGCAATCCGGCCGTCGAATGGGACCGCTTCTCGAAAGCGGTGTTCGACAAGACCCTGCACTCGGTCGGCCTGGGCAGCGGCAGCCGCGTGGCCGGCGGCTCCACCCTCGCCACCCAGATCGAGAAATACCGCCACTCGCCGGAAGGCCGCACCGCCTCGCTCGAAGATAAACTCATCCAGATGGCATCGGCCACGCTGCGCGCCTACCAGGACGGCGAAGACACCACCGGCCACCGGCGCCAGATCGTGCTCGACTACCTGAACACGGTGCCGCTGTCGGCCAAGGTCGGCTACGGCGAAGTGAACGGCATCGGCGACGGCATGTGGGTCTGGTACGGCCGCGACTTCGACAAGGTCACCGCCGCGCTGAAGGGCGGCATGGACAATCCCGACGCCGTGCTGGCCTACAAGGAAGCGCTGTCGCTGATGATCGCGCAGCGCCGCCCGGCCTATTACCTGGGCGCCGGCGAAGCCGACCTGGAAACGCTGACCAACAGCCACCTGCGCGTGCTGGCCCAGGCCGGCGTGATCACGCCGCAGCTGCGCGACGCCGCGCTGAACGTGAAACTGCACCCGGCCCTCGGCTCCGGCGTCGAGCCGCCGCCGGCGAATGCCTTCGTGTCGCGCAAGGCCTCGAACGCGGTGCGCAACCACCTCGGCTACCTGCTGGGCGAACCGCGCCTGTACAACCTCGACCGCCTGGATTTGTCGGTGGTGTCCACGCTGGACGCCGAAGCCCAGCAAGCCGTGACGGCCGCGCTGCGCCAGCTGACCAGCGCCGAATCCGCGCAGGCCGCCGGCCTTACAGGCAAGGGCATGCTCGGCAACGGCGACCCGGCACAAGTGGTGTACAGCTTCACCCTGATGGAGCGCGGCGAGAACGTGAACTACCTGCGCGTGCAGACCGATAACTACGACCAGCCGCTCGACATCAACGAGCAGGCCAAGCTCGACCTCGGCTCGACGGCCAAGCTGCGCACGCTCGTCACCTATCTCGACATCGTCGACCAGCTGCACCGCCGCTACGAAGCGATGGACCCGAAGGCGCTGCGCGAAACCCGCATCGACCCGAAGGACCGCCTGAGCCAGTGGGCCGTCGATTACTTCCTGGCGCTGCCGGCGAACGCCGACCGCGGCCTGGCGCCGATGCTCAGCGCCGCCATGAACCGCACCTATTCCGCCAACCCGGGCGAGGGCTTCTTCACCGGCGGCGGCCTGCATTACTTCGGCAACTTCAGCAAGCTCGATAACGGCAAGATCATGACGGTGCAGCACGCGCTGCAGCAGTCGACGAACCTGGTGTTCGTGCGCCTGATGCGCGACGTGGTGCGCTACTACATGTTCCAGCTGCCGGGTTCCTCGGCGGCGCTGCTGGCCGACGCCGACGACCCGCGCCGCGCCGGCTACCTGGCGCGCTTCGCCGACAACGAAGGCAAGGTCTTCCTTGCCAAGTTCTGGAACAAGTACAAGGGCAAGACCCCGGACGAAGCGCAGGCCCTGCTGTTCGCCGGGGTGCGTCCGCTCGCCTCGAAGCTCTCTGCCGCGCACCGCACCATCGCCCCGAACGCGACCCTGCAGCAGTTCGGCGCCTTTATCAACGACACGCTGCCGAGCAACGAGGTCGACGGGGAGCGCATCGAGAAGCTGTACGACCAGTACGCGCCGCAGAACATGTCGTTGGCCGACCGCGGCTACGTGGCCTCGGTACACCCGCTGGAACTCTGGCTGGTCGGCTACCTGCGCGACCATCCAAAGGCCGGCTGGAGCGAAGTGGTGGGCGCCAGCACCAAGGAGCGCCAGGAGGTGTACTCGTGGCTGTTCAAGACCAGCCGCAAGAACGCCCAGGACAAGCGCATCGCCGGCCTGATCGAGGTCGAGGCCTTCCTGAAGATCCACGCGCAGTGGAAGAAGATGGGCTACCCCTTCGATTCGCTGGTGCCGTCGTATGCGACCACGCTGGGCGCCTCGGCCGACCGTCCGGCCGCGCTGGCCGAGCTGATGGGCATCATCGTGAACGGCGGCGTGCGCAAACCGGTGGAGCGCATTGACTCGCTGCACTTCGCCAAGAACACGCCCTACGAGACCCTGGTCAAGCGCGCCAACAAGGTCGAGCAGGAAGTGGTGCTGGCGCCGGAAGTGGCGCGTGCCGTGGCCGATGCGATCCGCGGCGTGGTGTCGGAAGGCACCGCCAAGCGCGCCAAGACCGCCTTCACCACGTCCGAAGGCAACGTGATCGCCGTGGGCGGCAAGACCGGTACCGGCGACCAGCGCTTCGACGTGTATGCACGCGGCGGGCGCCTGATCGAGTCGCGCTACGTGAACCGTTCGGCCACCTTCGTCTTCAACATCGGCGAGCGCTTCTTCGGCTCCATGACCGCCTATGTGCACGGCCCGCAGTCCGAGAACTACGACTTCACCAGCGCGCTGCCGGTGCAGCTCCTGGTGACGCTGGCGCCGAGCCTGATGCCGATGATCGAACCGCCCCAGGGCAGCGTGGCCGCACAGACGCAGTGCGTGCGTTGAGAGGGGCGAGCGCAGCCGAACGTGCGCGCCGGGCCAGCCGGCGCGCCGTCTCCACCATCCGCGGCTTCAGTCTGATTTCGCTGCGCGATTTGCTGGTCGCGTCCGGGCCGACGATCGTGCTGGTGGCGGTGGCCTGCTTCATCGCCTGGCTGGTCGTCGATCCGGCGCCGCCGCGTTCGGTGCGCCTGGCCACCGGACAGGAGAACTCCGCCTACGAAACCTTCGGCAAGCGCTATGCGCAGGCGCTGGAGCGCGACGACATCGCGGTTGCCTTGCAGCCCACGCTCGGCTCGAAGGAAAACCTGGAGCGCCTGCGGCGCGGCGAGGTCGACATCGCCTTTGTGCAGAGTGGCTCGACCGGCGAGGAAGAAGCCGCCGGCCTGGGCCTGGCCTCGCTCGGCAGTCTGTTCACCGAGCCAGTCTGGCTGTTCCTGCGCGAGGACGTGAAGGCGACCAATCTCACGGCCTTGCGCGGACTGCGCATCAACCTGGGGCCGGAAGGCACCGGCGTGCCGAACCTGTTCCGGCAAATCCTGGCGGTGAACGGCGTCGAGCCGAAGGAGCTGAGCATCGGCGCGCTGGAGAACACGCCGGCCACGGTCGAGCTGCTGGCCCGCCGCATCGACGGCCTGGTGTTCAGCTCCGCGCCGGAAGCGCCGCTGATCCAGATGCTGCTGCAAACCCCGGGCATCCGCCTGTTCAACTTCAGCCAGGCCGAGGCCTATACGCGGCGCCTGCCTTTCCTCACCCACGTGACCCTGCCGCGCGGGATCGTCGACCTCGGGCGCGACATCCCGGCCCAGGACTACCATTTGATTGCGCCCACAGCCACGCTGGTGGCGCGCGAAGACCTGCATCCGGCCCTGGTCGACCTGTTCGTCAAGGCCGCGGGCGAGATCCACGGCGGGGCAGGGTGGTTCCAGCAGCAGGGCCAGTTCCCGTCGCCGAAGTACACCGAGATTCCGGTGGCGCAGGAAGCGGCGAAGTATTACCGCGACGGGCCGCCGCTCTTGCAGCGCTACATGAGCTTCTGGCTGGCGAATTTGTTCGACCGCCTGTGGGTCGTGGTGGTGGCGCTGGCCGCCCTCGTCATTCCGTTGTCGAAGATCGTGCCGCCGCTGTACGTGTGGCGGGTGCGCTCGCGCGTGTACCGCTGGTACGGCGAACTGCGCGCGGTCGAGCAGGCGCTGGAGGGAGTGACGACGGGTATGCCCGAAAGCCAGCGCAAAGACCGCGTCCGTGGAGACCTGGTGCGTCGCCTGGACGACATCGAGACGCGCGTGAACCACATCTCGATTCCGCTCGCGTATGCGGACGAGTTGTACCGCTTGCGCAGCCATATCGACTTCGTGCGCGAGCGCGTGCAGACGACGCTCGATGGCGAGCCCGGGGCACTGGCAAAGTAACAAGAAGGCGGCGAATCCGATTACACTGGCGGGCTTCGTTCATCCGCAAAGGTCACCATGTTTCGCCGTCCGCTGTCCGTCCTCTCCATCAGCCTGATGCTGGCCTTCGGCGCCGGCGCAATCGCTCCAGTCCACGCCGCCGGCGACGCCGACGCCCCCGCCGCCAGGCGCAGCATCAAGGACAGCTACACCAAGTACGAATACCGCATCCCCATGCGCGATGGCGTGAAGCTGTTCACGGTCGTCTACGTGCCGAAGGACGCCTCGCAACGCTCCCCCTTCCTGATGCAGCGCACGCCCTACAGCGCCGGCGTGAATGCTCAGGGCGAGCTGCGCTACGGCGTCGACTGGATGCCGGAAGCGATCGGCCCCTCGCGCGAGTTCGAGGAAGCCGGCTACATCTTCGTCAAGCAGGACGTGCGCGGACGCTACATGTCGGAAGGGAAGTGGCAGGAGATGACGCCGCATGCCAACAGCAAGCGTGTGCCGGGCGAGGGCGTCGAGAGCGAGGACATGCACGACACCGTGGCCTGGCTGCTGAAGCACGTCCCGAACAACAACGGCAAGGTGGGCATCTACGGCATCAGCTATCCGGGCTTCTACACGGCGGCCAGCATCATCGATTCGCACCCGGCGATCAAGGCCGCCTCGCCGCAGGCGCCGATTGCCGACCTGTACATGGGCGACGATTCCTACCACGGCGGCGCCTTCATGCTGGCCGCGAACTTCGATTTCTATGCCTCCTTCACCGAAGCGCCGAACCCGGCGCCGCCGCCCAAGGCGCGCACCGAATTCGACTACGGCACGACTGACGGCTACGACTTCTTCCTGCAGCGCCTGACGCTGGCGAACATCGCCGCCGCCATGAGCCCGGCGCAGCGCACCTACTTCATGCCGAACATCGAGCACGACAGCTACGACGCCTTCTGGCAAACGCGCGCGATCACGCCGCACATGAAGAACGTCAAGGCGGCGGTGCTAACGGTGGGCGGCTGGTTCGACGCCGAGGATCCGCAGGGGCCTTTCTCGATCTATGGCGCCATCAAGAAGCACAATCCGAACGCCAGCAACAGCCTGGTGATCGGGCCCTGGGTGCATGGCGGCTGGGCGCGCGGCGACGGCGCGCGCCTGGGCCATGTGAACTTCGACAGCAAGACGAGCGAATACTTCCGCAAGCACCTGCAATTCCCGTTCTTTGAGCAGCACCTGCGCGGCGTGAAGCCGGCGCGTGCGATTGCCGAAGTGACGGCTTTCGAGACCGGCTCGAACGTCTGGCGCCAGTACGCGGCCTGGCCGCCGGTGCAGGCCAAGCCTCGCACGCTGTACTTCGGCGCGGGCGGCAAGCTGGACTGGAAGTCGCCTGTTGAAGGTAAAGCCAACTACGGTGCCGGCTACGACGAATACGTGGCCGACCCGAAGAAGCCGGTCCCCTTCATCGGCTATCCGGCTACCGGCGTGCCGCGCGAATACATGGTCTCGGACCAGCGCTTCGCCGCCAAGCGGCCCGACGTGCTGGTGTACCAGAGCGAGGTGCTGGAAGAAGATGTGACGATCGCCGGCCCGGTGGTGCCGAAGCTGTTCGTCTCGACCACCGGGACCGATGCCGACTGGGTGGTCAAGCTGATCGACGTGTATCCGGCCGATTATCCGCAGCCGGAAGCCGAGCGCCGTGGCAGCGACGTGGGTGCGCCGCCGCTGGCGATGGGCGGCTACCAGCAGCTGGTGCGCGGCAATCCTTTGCGCGCCAAGTTCCGCAACAGCTTCGAAAAGCCGGAAGCGCTGGTGCCGAACAGGGTGGAAGCGGTCAGCTATGAACTCGGCCAGGTGAACCACACCTTCCGCCGCGGTCACCGCATCATGGTGCAGGTGCAGAGTTCGTGGTTCCCGCTGGTCGACCTGAACCCGCAGACCTTTACCCGCATTCCGACTGCGAAGCCGGAAGACTTCGTGAAGGCGACCCAGCGCGTGTACCACCAGCCCGATGCGGCCTCGGGCTTGCAGCTGATGGTGATGCCGGCGAACTGATCTCGCGTCGTAGGGTGGACGGCTCTACCCTGGACGCCGGTTTGCCGGCGGCCTGGACGCCGTCCACGCGTTCAACACAGTTGGCACCGCCGCGCTGTCTCACCCAGCCCTTGAACGCGTGGACGGCGCACACGGCAGGTGATGGCATGAAGCCGGGTGGAGCCGTCCACCCTATGCGATCAGGCGGCGCGGGCCGCTTTCGCCAACTGGCGTCGATGACGCAGCTTTTCCTTCCTGCCGATGGTCCGCAAGGACAGCGCGCTGCGCTCATACCAGGGCCGGGCGCCGGGGAGCAGGGCGGCGCGCACCGCACGGCGGATCGTGGTGGCCGGGATCAGGTCGGTGGCAAGCTGCGCGATACGCCGTGCTTCCTCGTGGCGCCCGCAGCCTTCCAGCACCGTCAGGACCTGCTTCACCTCGTCGGCGTAGTTGTAGATGCCGGCCTTGATGCGCGGCGCGATGGTAAAAGGACGCACGCGGCGGTTTACGACATCCCAGTTCAGGAGCGTGCTCGCCCTGCGCACGACACGCTCCGGATCGGGCAGGAAGCGTCCGGCCAGCGCGAAGTCGCCGGCCGCGATGATCGCCTCCATCGCCCGACTGCTGCAGGCTTGCGCGGTGTCGGGATCGCGCGCCAGCAGCTCGCAAAACACCCCATAGGTGTGCGCCGCGCAGTCCAGGCGCTCGTTGATCGCGGCGAGGTCGCCGAATGCCTGCCTGCCACCGCCGCCGTCAAGCAGGGCGCTGGCATGCCGGTCGCGCTGCGTCTCGAGGGCGGCGCGGGCCGGCGGATACACCTGCGCCAGGTCCATCCAGTAGAACAACCCGTATGAGTTCCGTACGCCGTACAGCGAGGGTTCCTCCTCCAGCGCGTGCTCGTGGAACCAGATGAGTTCGCGCAAGGCTTCCTCATGGCGGCCTTCGAGCGTCATCGACCTGGCTGCATGCAGCCTGTCGTGCGCGGTCTGGCTCACGCGCCCACCCAGGGCAACCCGGCCTTGCACCAGCCACCGACCGTCTTGCGGTGACCTTCCTGGTCGCGGTCGCCCTCGAAGCCTTCCAGGATGTCGAAGGAGTTCGCGTACCCCAGTTCGGTTGCCACGCGCGCGCTGTGGCGCGAACGCACGCCCGAGCGGCACAGGAACAGCAGCACCTCGTCCTTGCCGGCCACGCTTTCCAGCTGCTCGCCAAAGGCGGGATTTGGCTGGCCGCCCGGCCAGGTCGCCCACTGCACCGCCACGTGTTGGCTTTCAGGCACCGCAACGCGGCCGACCCAGTCGCGCTCGGCATTGGTGCGCACGTCGACGATCTTGACTTTCGGATCGCCCTGCAGCAGCTCGAACGCTTCCTGTGGCGTGACGGCGCCGGCATACGGCTGGCCATTGGCGCGCTGGCGGGCAGCATCGAGAATCGTTTCGGTCTTGCTCATCGTGTTTCCTCAATTAAAGTGGTGCGCACCAGTGCAGCGCAAGCTTGCCGCATCGTGCCGCATCGCGGCCAAAACAGTGCGTCACGCATCAAAACGGTGCGGTCAACTCATGATGCACTATCATGGTGCAATCGCCGGCATCGGGTGCATCATGGCGTTGTACGCTGACACCGAAGATTTTATGGTTAAACGCACGGGTTTCCAAAGAACGATTGCGCATTTGTTCATGACGGACTGCTGGCATGGTTCCTGCATATGTTTCGCTTGAGTATGTCGCACGTTGGCTGGACCGGTCGCACAGGATCACGACCCCGCCGCCTGTCGGCACCACCCCTTTTCATTCAGGAGAAACGCATGGCAAAGACCGCCGCAGATGTGATGCAGATGGTGAAGGACAACGAAGTCAAGTTCGTGGATTTCCGCTTTGCGGATACCCGCGGCAAGGAGCAGCACGTCACCGTTCCCGTATCGCACTTCGACCTGGACAAGTTTGAATCCGGCCACGCCTTCGACGGTTCGTCGATCGCCGGCTGGAAGGGCATCGAGGCGTCGGACATGCTCCTGATGCCGGACCCGAACACCGCGAACCTCGACCCGTTCATGGAAGAGACCACTCTGTTCATGCAGTGCGACGTGATCGAACCGTCGGACGGCAAGGGCTACGACCGCGACCCGCGCTCGATCGCCAAGCGCGCCGAAGCCTACCTGAAGTCCTCGGGCGTGGGCGACACCGCCTTCTTCGGCCCGGAACCGGAATTCTTCATCTTCGACTCGGTCCGCTGGAAGAGCGACATGTCGGGCAGCTCGGTGCAGATCGCCTCGGAAGAAGCATCCTGGTCGACCGACAAGGACTTCGAAGGCGGCAACAGCGGCCACCGTCCGACCGTCAAGGGCGGCTACTTCCCGGTCCCGCCGGTCGACAGCTTCCAGGACATGCGCTCGGAAATGTGCCTGATCCTCGAATCGCTCGGCATCCCGGTCGAAGTGCACCACCACGAAGTGGCCGGCGCCGGCCAGAACGAAATCGGCACCCGCTTCTCGACCCTGGTCGAGCGCGCCGACTGGACCCAGAACATGAAGTACGTGATCTGGAACGTGGCCCACAGCTACGGCAAGACCGCCACCTTCATGCCGAAGCCGATGAACGGCGATAACGGCTCGGGCATGCACGTGCACCAGTCGATCTGGAAAGACGGCAAGAACCTGTTCGCCGGCGACGGCTATGCCGGCCTGTCGGAAACGGCCCTGTACTACATCGGCGGCATCATCAAGCACGCCAAGGCCCTGAACGCGATCACGAATCCGGGCACCAACTCGTACAAGCGCCTGGTGCCAGGCTACGAAGCCCCGGTCAAGCTGGCCTACTCGGCCCGCAACCGCTCGGCCTCGATCCGCATCCCGCACGTGGCGAACCCGAAAGGCCGCCGCATCGAGGTGCGCTTCCCGGACCCGCTGGCCAACGTCTACCTGTGCTTCGCCGCGCTGTTGATGGCCGGCCTGGACGGTATCCAGAACAAGATCCACCCGGGCGAAGCGGCAACGAAAGACCTGTACCACCTGCCGCCGGAAGAAGACAAGCTGATCCCGACGGTGTGCGCTTCGCTGGAAGAAGCCCTGGAAGCCCTGGACAAGGACCGCGAGTTCCTGACCCGCGGCGGCGTGTTCAGCGACGGCATGATCGACGCCTACCTGGAACTGAAGATGGCTGAAGTGCAGCGCATGCGCATGACGCCGCACCCGATCGAATTCGACATGTACTACTCGTCGTAATTCGTCTGCAAGCTGGCTGTTGCGCTACGGCATCAAAACCGTAAGCGAATGTAAAGGACGCGGGGCGAGCCGATGGCTTTCCCCGCGTTTGTCATTCTGATGCGGTATATTCGGCTGGACTTTCACCTTGCGCGCCCCGCGTGCTTTCTCTGACGATGCGAATGACAACCAGTGTGACCTGCCGCGGCCTGAAACTGGCGCTGGCAGCCGGATTGACGATGACGGGCGCGGCCCAGGCGCAGACCCAGGTCTACAAGTGCACCGATGCGCAGGGGCGGGTCGAATTCACCGACACGAATAAAAAGGGCTGCAAGGTGCTGGACCTGCCCGGCTATATTCCGGCGCCGCCGGCGCGCGCCGCTGTGCCGGCGCCTGCGCCGGCCGCACGCACGAACAGCCCGACCGGGAATGCGGCAGCCGCTGCCCCGAGCCCGTCCGACTTCCCGCGCGTCGACACAAGCCAGCAGCGCGCCCGCGACAACGACCGCCGCGAAATCCTGAACGAGGAACTGCGCGCCGAAGAGCAGAAGCTGGCCGAGCAGCGCCGCGAATTCAACAACGGCGAACCGCCGCGCAACGGCAACGAGCGCAACTACGCCAAGTACCAGGAACGCGTCGGCCAGATGCGCGAAGACATCGGCCGCACCGAGCGCAACATCGAAGCCCTGCGCCGCGAAATCGGCAACATCCGATGAGCGACCACGAAGCACCGCCGCAAGCTGCCCGCTTTGCCGGTCTCGAACTGCTGGCCTCGAGCGTGCTGCTGGTCGACCCCGACGACCGCGTGCGCTATGCCAATCCGGCCGCCGAGAACATGCTCGACGCTTCGCTGAAATGGCTGTCGCGCCAGACCGTGGCCAGCCTGTTCACCAACGGCGACGAACTGGCGGCCCTGTGCGACCAGACCCGCGCCCACCAATACAGCGATCTGCGCCAGGACCTGGCTTTGGAACGCCCGGGGCGCGAAACCCTGCACGTGCACAGCATCGCCAGCGCGCTCGACAACGGCGAAGTGCTGATCGAGCTGCGCGAGAACGTGCAGCAACTCAAGCTCGACCGCGAGGAGCGCTTCCTCGACCAGAGCCAGGCCAACAAGGAACTGATCCGCAACCTGGCGCACGAGATCAAGAACCCGCTGGGCGGCATCCGCGGCGCCGCGCAATTGCTGGAGCTGGAGCTGCCACCGCTGCACCTCGGCGAGCTGAAGGAATACACGCAGGTGATCATCAAGGAAGCCGACCGCCTGCAAACCCTGGTCGACCGCCTGCTGGCGCCGCACCGCAAGCCGCACATCGTGGGCGACGTGAACATCCATGAAGTCTGCGAGCGCGTGCGTTCGCTGGTGCTGGCCGAATTCCCGAACGGCCTCACCATCCGGCGCGACTACGACGCCTCGATTCCCGAGTTCAGGGGCGACAAGGAACAGCTGATCCAGGCGGTGCTGAACATCGTCCACAATGCCGCGCAGGCCCTGGCAAACCGGATTGCGGCGGGCGACGCCGAGATCGTTTTGCGCACCCGCGTGGCGCGCCAGGTGACCCTGGCCAAGGTCCGCTACGGCCTGGCATTAGATTTGCATATCATCGACAATGGACCGGGTATCGCACCCGAGATCCGCGACCGGATCTTCTACCCGCTGGTGTCGGGACGGGAGGGCGGCAGCGGCCTCGGGCTGACACTGGCGCAGACCTTCGTGCAACAGCACCAGGGGATGATCGAGTGCGAAAGCCGGCCAGGACTGACGGATTTCAGGATCCTGCTGCCGCTGCCTTAGTTGGGTAAATGAGGCAGTCGTGGCGGGACGCCGCGGTCGCTTATGAATCCACATTGCGGAAAGCCACGAACTACATGAAACCAATCTGGATTGTCGACGACGACGCATCGATCCGCTGGGTGCTGGAAAAAGCCCTGGCGCGCGAAAATCTCGAAACGCGCAGCTTCGCCAACGCCCGCGATGCGATGGCCGCCTTCGAACACGATACGCCGCAGGTGCTGGTGTCGGACATCCGCATGCCCGGCGAATCGGGCATCGACCTGCTGCAGGCCGTCAAGGAACGCCATCCCGGCCTGCCGGTCATCATCATCACCGCCTTTTCCGACCTCGATTCGGCCGTCGCTTCCTTCCAGGGCGGCGCCTTCGATTACCTGGCCAAGCCCTTCGACATCGACAAGGCCGTCGCCCTGATCCGCCGCGCGCTGGAAGAAAGCCTGCGCGAAGCCAGCGTCGAGGCGCCGCCTGCCGAAACGCCCGAGATCCTCGGCCTGGCGCCGGCCATGCAGGAAGTGTTCCGCGCCATCGGTCGCCTGTCGCAGTCGAACGTCACGGTGCTGATCACCGGCGAATCCGGCACCGGCAAGGAGCTGGTCGCCAGCGCCCTGCACAAGCACAGCCCGCGGGCCCAGCAGCCCTTCATTGCGCTGAACACGGCGGCGATCCCGAAGGACCTGCTGGAATCCGAACTCTTCGGCCACGAGCGCGGCGCCTTTACCGGCGCCCAGGCCATGCGGCGCGGGCGCTTCGAGCAGGCCGAGAACGGCACCCTGTTCCTCGACGAGATCGGGGACATGCCATTCGATTTGCAGACGCGCCTGCTGCGCGTGCTGTCGGACGGCCACTTCTACCGCGTCGGCGGGCACCAGCCGGTGAAGGCGAACGTGCGCGTGATCGCGGCCACCCACCAGAACCTGGAACAGCGCGTGCGCGACGGCCTGTTCCGCGAAGACTTGTTCCACCGCCTGAACGTGATCCGCCTGCGCCTGCCGAGCCTGCGCGAGCGGCGCGAAGATATTCCCTTGCTTGCGCGCCACTTTTTGGTGCAGAGCGCACACCAATTGGGCGTCGAACCGAAGCGCATGAGCGACAGCGCGATGCGTTTCCTGTCCGGCCTGGAATTGCCGGGCAACGTGCGCCAGCTGGAAAATTTGTGCAACTGGATCACGGTGATGGCCCCGGGGCAGACGGTCGAGATCAAGGACTTGCCGCGCGATTTGACCCAGGGCGGGCAGGGGGCGGTTGCCGCCGTCCAGCCGGCGTACGTGGAAGGCGGCATGCCGGCGCCCGCCGCGCTGGCGACCCCGCCGTCGCCGGACGGCTGGATCGGGCTGCTGGAACTGCAGGCCGCGAGCATGCTCAGTGCCGGCCAGTTCGAGGTGATGGACACGCTCGGCAAGCAGTTCGAATCGGCGCTGATCAAGACCGCGCTGAAGCACACGCACGGGCGCAAGAACGATGCGGCGATGCGGCTGGGGATAGGGAGGAATACGATCACGCGCAAGATCGTCGAGCTGGGGATAGACGGGGCGCGGGAGGAGTAGTCGCGGCGTAAGCAGGCCTGCGTCTTCAAGTGAGGCCTGCGGCCTGGACCGTACGGTGGGCACCCCGTGCCCACGCGAAAAGCGATACGGTGTTGGCCATGTTTGGATGTTGCGGCATGCTCTTGCACGCTGCATCTCAATGCATGTCCCGCAGCTTCAAACCCGCCAACATGACGCGCCGTTCCGCGTGGGCACGGCGTGCCCACCGTACGATCCACGCCGCGGCCCCATCACGCTCATCGGCGGTGTAAGCTACGGCATTCCGCTTCACCGTCCACATACATGCTGATCAACTGCGTCGCCTACCAGGAAGGCAAGAAACTGTCCGATATCCCGGTCGAGGATATCAGCGAGTACCTGAAACAACCCGATTGCTTCGTCTGGGTCGCCCTGCGCGATCCCGACCCTGCCGAACTGGCCGTCATGCAGCACGAGTTCGGCCTGCACGAACTGGCCGTGGAAGACGCCTCGCGCGGCCACCAGCGCCCCAAGCTCGAGGAATACGGCGATTCGCTATTCGTGGTCGTGCGCACGGTCTACCTCGACCACGAGGAACTGTGCTCGGGCGAGGTGGCGATTTTCGTCGGCCCCAACTACGTGCTGTCGGTGCGGCGCGACTCGGCCCAGGGTTTCCTTGGCGTGCGCGCCCGCGCCGAACGCGAACCGCACCTGCTGAAAAAAGGTTCCGGCTTCGTGCTGTACGCGCTGATGGACGCCGTGGTCGACCGCTACTTTCCCATCATCGACAAACTTGAATCCGACCTCGAATCGATCGAGGACCGCATCTTTGGCGGCAAGGGCGCCCAGCGCGACAACATCGAGCGCCTGTACGATTTGAAGCGCAACACCCTGGTGCTGCGCCATGCGGTGATGCCGCTGCTCGACGCGGTCGGGCGCCTGCACGGCGGCCGCGTGCCGCAGGTGGCCTTCGAGGCCCAGGATTATTTCCGCGACATCCACGACCACCTGCTGCGCATCGCCGGCCGCCTGGACACCATCCGCGACACCATCGCCACCGCGATCCAGGTCACGCTGTCGATGGTCGCCATCGACGAGAACGAGATCAACAAGCAGCTGGCCGCCTACGCCGCCATCTTTGCCGTGTTCACGGCCTTTGCCGGCATCTGGGGCATGAACTTCGAATTCATGCCCGAGCTGAAGTGGAAATATGGGTATCCGGCGGCCATCGTGGTGATGGTGGCCGTGAGCTACTACATGTACCGCAGGTTCAAAAAGGCTGGCTGGCTTTAATTGCGGCCGGCAGTCGCGGCACTGCCGCCGGTCGCCACCACGATCAGCCCGATCGCCGCCCACTGCACGGCGGTCAGCACCTCGCCCAGCACGAAGAAGCCGGCCAGCGCACCCACCGCCGGCCCGGCGCTGACCAGGATGCCGAACACCCGGCGCGGCAGGCGCGACAGGGCCAGCATCTCGAGCGAGTAGGGCAGGATGCTCGACAAGACCGCCACCACCAGGCCGCCGAGCAGGATCTGCGGCGCGAACAGGGCGCTGCCGGCCTGGGCCAGCCCCACCGGCACCGTGCAGATGGCCGCCACCAGCATGCCCCACGACACGACATGCCCACCTTTCAGGGTCGACACGCGCTTGCCGAACACGATGTACATCGCCCAGCAGAAGGCGGCGCCGAGCGCGGCGGCCACGCCGACCGGATCGAGCGCGGTGGCGTTCGCCGTCGTCGGCGCCAGCAGGTACAGCCCGCCGGCCGCGCAGGCAACCCAGGCAAAGTCGCGCAGGTGGCGCGACGACAGCACCACCACCGCCAGCGGCCCGATCACCTCGATGGCGATCGCAATCCCGATCGGGATGCGCGCAAAGGCAGCGTAGATGAGGAGGTTCATGAAGCCCAGCATCAGGCCATACACCACGACGTTCGCGATGTCGCGCCGTGCCAGCGGCGCACGCCAGGGCCGCCAGAAAGCCAGCAGCAGGATCGCCGCCAGGCCCACGCGCACGGCGGTCACGCCGGCGCTACCGACCAGCGGGAACAGGCCCTTGGCATAGGCCGCCCCGAAGTTCACCGAGATGATGGAGCCGGCCACGGCCAGCAGCGGCGCAACGGCGCTGCCGGTCCGTGCTGGCGTGGCGGCTTGCAAGGCGCTCAGTCCTGCAAGGCAGGGACGGGCATGCCCATCGCCAGCGCCACGGCTTCGGCCACGCGGATGCCGTCCACGGCCGCCGACATGATGCCGCCGGCGTAGCCCGCGCCCTCACCGGCCGGGAACAGGCCGCGCGTGTTCAGGCTTTGCAGGTCGTCGTCGCGGCGCTTGATGCGGATCGGCGAGGAAGTGCGGGTCTCGACGCCGGTCAGCACCGCGTCGTGCTTGTAGTAGCCCTTGATTTGCTTGTCGAAGGCGACGAAGGCTTCGCGCAGCGCCGTGATCGCGTATTCCGGCAGCGAAGGCGCCAGGTCGGTCAGGTGCACGGCCGGGCGGAACGAGGGGATCACCGAACCGAATTCCTTGGACGGGATACCCTTGACGAAGTCGCCCATCAGCTGGCCCGGCGCATCGTAGTTGCCGCCGCCCAGCACATAGGCGCGCGATTCCAGCTCGCGCTGGAAGGCGATGCCCGCCAGCGGGTGACCCGGATAGTCTTCCGGCGTGATGCCGACCACGATGGCGCTGTTGGCATTGCGTTCGTTGCGCGAGTACTGGCTCATGCCGTTGGTGACCACGCGGCCTTCTTCCGAGGACGCCGCCACCACCGTGCCGCCCGGGCACATGCAGAAGCTGTACACCGAGCGTCCGTTCGAGGCGTGGTGCACGATCTTGTAGTCGGCCGCACCCAAAATCTTGTTGCCGGCGTTCGGACCGAAGCGGCAGACGTCGATCAGCGATTGCGGGTGCTCGACGCGGAAGCCGATCGAGAACGGCTTCGCTTCCACGTACACGCCGCGGTTATACAGCATCTCGAAGGTGTCGCGCGCGCTGTGGCCGACCGCCATCACCAGGTGGTTGGTGGCGATGTGCTCGCCCGAAGCCAGCACCACGCCGCGCACCTGGCGCACGCCGTTCTCTTCGCTGATGACCACGTCTTCCACCTTGGTCTGGAAGCGGATCTCGCCGCCCAGCGACAAAATTTCCGCGCGCATCTGCTCGACCATCTTCACCAGGCGGAAGGTGCCGATGTGCGGTTTACTCACATACATGATCTCTTCCGGTGCACCGGACTTCACGAATTCGGTGAGCACCTTGCGGCCGTAATGCTTGGGGTCCTTGATCTGGCTATACAGTTTACCGTCCGAGAAGGTGCCGGCGCCGCCTTCGCCGAACTGCACGTTCGACTCGGTGTTGAGCTTGCGCTTGCGCCAGAAACCGAAGGTGTCGACGGTGCGTTCGCGCACGATCTTCCCGCGTTCCAGCACCAGGGGATTGAGGCCCATCTGGGCCAGGATCAGGGCCACGAACAGGCCGCAGGGGCCGGTGCCGACCACCACCGGGCGCGGCGTGCCGGCGGGCGGACGCGGAGCGTCGACGAACTTGTAGCCGGTGTCCGGCGACGGCACGATGTACTGGTCTTTCTGCAGGCGCTGCAGCACCGCCGCTTCGTTCTTCACCTCGACGTCGATGGCGTAGATCAGCACGATGGCGGCCTTCTTGCGCGCGTCGTAGCTGCGTTTGAAGACGGTGAAATCGACCAGGTCGGCGGTCTGGATGCCGAGGCGGGCCAGGATGGCGTCGCGCAGGGCGTGGTCGGGGTGGTCGAGGGGAAGCTTGAGTTCGTTAATTCGCAGCATAGGTTTCGCGTAGGGCGCCAGCGGGGGCGGTCAAATCAATCCGCTATTTTACTTCAGCCGGGGCGGCGGATCAGGCTCCGGGCGAGGATCCTGCCGTCTTAGTTATTTCCACGCCACAAGGCCAAGAAACGCTTGAAAACCGTAGGCACATTTTCGGTAAATCTGGCGCACCGTTGTAGTTACACCGGAGTAAGTAGACCGTTTTTGCAAATGTGTTGTTTTTACACATTTTGCTTCATGCGTTTCGTTGACATCCGGATATTTCACATGGTTCTATGTATAAATACCAACGACGTTTTTATTACCTTAAATGCGTTTATGGAGGGTGCTCGTCCTAACCCGGCAAGCATGAAAAAATGATTCACCCAAAAGCGGCCATCTATCGTCGCAACGCAGTCAATGTAATACCGCAGCATCCTGAGAAAAACATGACGCTTTTTGCGTCAGGGTAGGAAACGCGCTCCGGCGCGGTGGTTTGAAAGAGACATGCAAGCCGTACACCAGTACGGTTGCCAATAATAAACAACCTCGAGAAAAGCCCAGAAGGAGAAGTATTCATGACGTTCAAGTTGAAGTCGCTGCCGTACGCAATTTCGGCCCTGGCCGCTACCGGCGCCCTGGCAGGCATGAGCCCGGCCATGGCCCAGCAGGCCCCGGCTGAAGGCCAGCCCATCCAACGCGTGGTGGTCACCGGCTCGCTGATCAGCCGTGCCGACACCGAGACCCCGACCCCGGTGCAGGTGCTGACCGCGGCCGACATCCAGAAGAGCGGCAAGACCTCGGTCGCCGAACTGCTGACCGACCTGGCCTCGAACGGCGCCGGTACCCTGGGCACCGGCTTTGCCGGCGCCTTCGCCAACGGCGCAACCGGCATCTCGCTGCGCGGCCTGACCGTCGGCGCCACCCTGGTGCTGATCGACGGCCACCGCATGGCGCCGTACCCGCTGTCGGACGACGCCCAGCGCTCCTTCGTCGACGTTTCCTCGATCCCGTTCGACGCCATCGAGAACATCGAAGTCTTCAAGGGCGGCGCCTCGTCCCTGTACGGCTCCGACGCGATCGCCGGCGTCATCAACATCAAACTCAAGAAAAACTTCAAGGGCACCCGCCTGAGCGCCGAAGTCGGCGATACCCAGCACGGCGGCGGCGCGACCAAGCGCGGCTCGATCAGCACCGGTATCGGCGACCTCGACCAGGACGGCTACAACGCCTTCATTACCGCCGAATGGCGCGACCAGAAGGCGATCAAAGTCGCCGACCGCGACCAGTACGGCTGGGCCAACCGTGACTGGCGTCCGCGCGGCGGCAATAACCTGACCCTGGGTGTGCCGACCAACCTGAACGGCGGCCTGACCGCTACCAGCAGCCCTTTCCTGTATAACCCGTCGGGCGCAGGCGGCGCGACCAATCCGGCCAACTTCCGCTTCCTCGATCCGAAGTGCAATTATGAACTCTACCGTGCCGGCGGCTGCGCCGTGCGCGACGAAGTCTCGAATATCCAGCCAGCGACCCAGAACATCAACGTCCTGGTCGGCATGACCAAGAAGCTGAACGAAGACTGGGAAATCGCCTTCAAGGGTTCCCTGTTCAAGCGCGACAGCATCAACAACCGTGGCGTCTCTGCCGCTTATTCGCCGAATAACTTTGCCGGTAGCACCACGCTGGTGAACGGCGTCCTGACCGGCGGCGTGAACCGCATTGCCAGCACCCGCTTCGCGCCTGGCGCGGCAGTCGGCGCCGGCCTCACGAATACCTTCGGAAATGCCGCCTCGCTGTACGGCTATATCCCCGGCGTCGCTCCGGCCAACACCACCGACAACACTTCGAAGAGCACCCGCTTCTCCGTGGACCTGACCGGTAGCGCCTATGGCTGGGATGTGAGCGCTGCTGCCGGCGCCACCCGCGTCAAGGTCGATGCCGAATACAGCGGCTACATCAATCGCGCGGCCCTGTACAACGCAATCAATTCCGGCCGCTGGAACGTCCTTGGCGGGAACTCGCCGGCGCTGGTCCAGGAAGTCTCGCCGACCTTCGGCAACACGCTGACGACCGAGCTGAATTACTTCGACATGTACGGCTCGCGCGAGCTGATGCAGCTGGGCGCCGGTCCCCTCGCAATCGCAGCCGGTGTCCACTGGCACGAGCTGAAGCAGAATTCGCCGGCATCGAGCCTGACCCAGAACGGCGCCGTGGCCAGCACCTCGGCCTTTGCCATCGGCGAAGAAACCAACAGTGCGGCCTTCGTCGAGCTGCGTGCGAACCCGATCAAGAACATCGAAGTCGGCGTCGCAGGCCGTTACGACCACTACGACACCTACGGCAATTCGTTCACGCCGTCGGCCAACTTCAAGTGGACGCCATCGGCGCAGTTCGGCGTGCGCGGCACCTTCGCGCGCGGCTTCCGTGCACCGAATCCGTCGGAAGTCGGCAATGCCGGTTCCTTCTTCACGTTCAACGCGATCGATGACCCGATCCTGTGCCCGGATGGCCAGACCAGCACCGCCGGCAACGTCATCGCGGCCTGCGGCCAGCAGCCACCGTACGTCCAGACGACGACCAACCAGGACCTGTCGCCGGAAAAATCGAAGTCCTACACCCTGGGCCTGATCTTCGAGCCGCTGCGCGGCCTGAACATGACCCTGGACTACTACAACATCAAGATCAACAACCTGATCGTGACCCGCGCCGGCAACGATCCGACCTACGTACCTGACTGGGTACGTGGCGACGCGGTGCCTACCACGGTCTCGACCGGCGGCACCGGCACCACGCTGGCCACGCCATCGGTCGGCCCGATCCTGTATGGCGAGTCGCCTTATATCAACGCGGGCAGCACCAAGACCCACGGTGTCGAGGCCGACGTGCGCTACCGCTGGCGCCTGGCCAACGACATGGGCGCCATCACGGCCAATCTGAGCGTCGCTCACACCTTCGGCTATGAAACCGCAGTGGCGGGCACCAGCTACCAGCTGGCCGGCACCCAGGGGCCATCGTCGGTCGGCGGCGCCACCGGCAACCCGAAAGACCGCGCCCAGTTCACCCTCGGCTACGCCCGCGGCCCGCTGGACGTGACCGCAACCGTGAACTACACCGGCGGCTTCTCGACCGTCGACCCGTCGCACGACGCCCTGGACTGCTCGCGCACCGGCTTCGATGTCGGCGGCCGCACCTACTACCAGGGTCTGCCTCAGCCTGACTGGCTGTGCGAGGTGCCGTCGTTCACCACGACCAACCTGAACCTGCAGTACAAGCTGAGCGAGAACCTGACCCTGCGCGCAGCCGTGCTGAACCTGTTCGACAAGCAGCCGCCGTATGACGTCGCCACCTACGGCAACGCCGGCGCCCAGACCTCGTACAACGCGTCGCTGCACCAGGCTGGTGCCGTCGGCCGCTTCTACAGCCTGGGTGTGAACTACACCTTCTAATAGAAGGGACCGCAGCGGCAGCCATGCCGCTGCTTGAAGCACAAAGCCCCGTGACAGTCCCAGTCACGGGGCTTTTTTTCATTTGCAAGGCCGAAACCTACATCCCGCCCCAGATCCCCGCCAGCATGGCCATTGCCGCCAATGCCGCCGTTTCGGTGCGCAGCACGCGCGGGCCCATGGTCAGGGGCAGGGCGCCGGCCGCCATCGCCGCATCTTCTTCCTCGGGCGAGAAACCGCCTTCCGGGCCGACCAGCAGGGTCAGCGCCTGCGCCGGGTTCGCCTGCGCCCAGCCTGCCAGCGACTCGGTGCCGCGCGGACTGAGAAGGATACGGGGCTGCGGCGGCTGCGTGCCGGCGGCCGGCGTGTCGATCCAGCGCCGGAATTCCGCCAGCGGCAGCAGCTGCGCCAGCCGGTTGCGTCCGCTCTGCTCGGAAGCCGACTCGATCACGCCCTGCCAGTGGGCCTGGCGCTTGTCGAGCCGGTCGCCCGACAGGCGCACCACGCTGCGCTGGGCCGCCAGCGGCTGCACCGCGGCCACGCCCAGCTCGACCGCCTTTTCGACGATCCAGTCCATCTTCGCGCCCTCGGGCAAACCCTGGGCCAGGGTCACGGCGTAGGGCAGTTCGACGTCGATGGCGTCAAAGGCGTCCACGGTTGCGCTCGCCCGCTTCTTGCCGGTTTCCAGCAGGGTAGCCCGGTACTGGCCGCCGCGGCCGTCGAACAGGGTCAGCGCCGCGCCCGGCTGCAGGCGCACCACGTGCAGGTGGTGGGCGACGGATTCGGGCAGGTCGACGGTGGCGCCGGCGGCGAGCGGCTGGGGGCAATAGAAGCGGGGCATGCGGTTCCTGTTAAAACTATATGAGCGGCAAAACCTGCATTTTAATTCGGCAGAGGTGGGCTCTGGTAAAATAACGGGCTACGGCCCGCCGCAGGCCCTCCGCTTCCCAATCCAGACTCACGCACTCCATGAAATCTACGCAAACCACCACCCTGATGGCCAACGCGATCCGCGCGCTGGCGATGGACGCTGTTCAAAAAGCGAATTCCGGCCACCCTGGCATGCCGATGGGCATGGCGGAAATCGGCGTTGCGCTGTGGGACAAGCACTACCGCCACAACCCGGCCAATCCGGGCTGGTTCAACCGCGACCGCTTCCTGTTGTCGAACGGCCACGGTTCGATGCTGCACTACGCGATGCTGCACCTGGCCGGCTACGACCTGAGCATGGACGACCTGCGCGACTTCCGCCAGCTGCACTCGAAGACCGCCGGCCACCCGGAAGTCGGCATCACGCCGGGCGTGGAAACCACCACCGGCCCGCTGGGCCAGGGCATCGCCAACTCGGTCGGCATGGCGCTGGCCGAATGGCTGCTGGGCTATGAATTCAACCGTCCGGGCTACGACGTGGTGGACCACTACACCTATGCCTTCCTGGGCGACGGCTGCCTGATGGAAGGCATCTCGCACGAAGTGGCCTCGCTGGCCGGCACCCTGCGCCTGAACAAGCTGATCTGGCTGTACGACGACAACGGCATCTCGATCGACGGCCGCGTCGAAGGCTGGTTCACCGACGACACCCGCAAGCGCTTCGAAGCCTACGGCTGGAACGTCATCGGCCAGATCGACGGCCACAGCGTCGCCGCCATCTCGGAAGCGATCGCGCAGGCCAAGGAATCGGACCGTCCGACCCTGATCTGCTGCAAGACCATCATCGGCAAGGGCGCCCCGAACCTGGAAGGCGGCGATAAAGTCCACGGCGCCCCGCTGGGCGACAAGGAAATCGCGGCCGTGCGCCAGCACCTGCTGTGGGACCCGATTCCGTTCGACATTCCTGGCGAAATCTACGAAGCCTGGGACGCCAAGGAACGCGGCGCCGCCTTCGAAGCCGAATGGAACGCCAAGTTCGCCGAATACCGCGCCGCCCACCCGCAGCTGGCCGCCGAGTTCGAGCGCCGCATGAAGAGTGAGCTGCCAGCCAACTTCAACGAGGTGCTGGACGCCGCGATCGCCGCCTGCATCGAGAAGAAGGAAACCATCGCCACCCGCAAGGCTTCGCAGAACGCGATCCAGGCCCTGGCCGCGACCCTGCCGGAATTCCTGGGCGGCTCGGCCGACCTGACCGGCTCGAACCTGACCAACTGGAAGGAGTCGGTCGCCGTGCGCTCGGGCATCCCGGGCAACCACATCAACTACGGCGTGCGCGAGTTCGGCATGGCCGCGATCCAGAATGGCGTCGCCCTGCACGGCGGCTTCATCCCGTTCGGCGCGACCTTCCTGACCTTCTCGGACTACAGCCGCAATGCCCTGCGCATGGCTGCGCTGATGAAGATCCGCTCGCTGTTCGTGTTCACCCACGACTCGATCGGCCTGGGCGAAGACGGCCCGACCCACCAGTCGATCGAGCACGTCTCGTCGCTGCGCCTGATCCCGAACCTGGACAACTGGCGTCCTTGCGACACGACCGAATCGCAGGTCGCCTGGGGCGCAGCAGTCCAGCGCAAGGATGGCCCGTCGACCCTGATCTTCTCGCGCCAGAACCTGCCGTTCATGGAGCGCGACGCCGCCACCGTGGCAAACATCGCCAAGGGCGGCTACGTGCTGCGCGACGCCGCCGACGCCAAGGTGATCCTGATCGCCACCGGTTCCGAAGTCGAACTGGCGATGAAGGCCGCCGACGCGCTGGCAGGCGAGGGCGTTGCCGCCCGCGTGGTCTCGATGCCGTCGACCGACGTGTTCGAGCGCCAGGACGCCGCCTACAAGGCAAGCGTGCTGACCCGTGGCGTGCCGCGTGTCGCCATCGAAGCCGGCGTGACCGATTTCTGGTACAAGTATGTCGGCCTGGAAGGCGCGGTCGTCGGTATCGACACCTTCGGCGAATCGGCGCCGGCGCCGGTGCTGTTCAAGCACTTCGGCTTCACCGTCGAGAACGTCGTGGCGAAGGCCAAAGCGGTCATCGCAGGCTAATCAGTTTCAGCAGGGGCTGCCTTTTGGCAGCCCTTTTTCCAGATTCAGCATGTGCAGCATGTGCCATATGAAAAAAGTTTTTTTCTAATCAGGAGCAAAGCATGACGATCAAAGTTGCAATCAATGGTTATGGCCGTATCGGCCGCAACATCCTGCGTGCCTTCTACGAAGGCGGCAAGAAACAAGACATCCAGATCGTGGCGATCAACGACCTCGGCAATGCCGAGTCGAACGCCCACCTGACCCGCTACGACACCGCCCACGGCAAGTTCCCGGGCACCGTGACGGTCGAAGGCGACAACATGATCGTGAATGGCGATCCGATCCGCGTGTTCGCACAGCGCAACCCTGCCGAAATCCCATGGGGCGAGCTGGGCGTGGACGTGGTGCTCGAGTGCACCGGCTTCTTCACCACCAAGGAAAAGGCTTCGGCCCACCTGAAGGGCGGCGCCAAGAAAGTCATCATCTCGGCCCCGGGCGGCAAGGACGTCGACGCCACCATCGTCTATGGCGTGAACCAGGACGTGCTGAAGTCGACCGACACCGTGATCTCGAACGCATCCTGCACCACCAACTGCCTGGCCCCGCTGGTCAAGCCGCTGAACGAAGCCATCGGCCTGGAAACCGGCCTGATGACCACCGTCCACGCCTACACCAATGACCAGGTGCTGACCGATGTGATGCACGAAGACCTGCGCCGCGCCCGTTCGGCCACCCAGTCGATGATCCCGACCAAGACCGGCGCCGCCGCCGCGGTCGGCCTGGTGCTGCCTGAGCTGAACGGCAAGCTGGACGGCTTCGCGATCCGCGTGCCGACCATCAACGTGTCGATCGTCGACCTGACCTTCATCGGCAAGCGCGACACCACGGTCGATGAAGTGAACCAGATCATGAAGGCGGCCTCGGAAGGCGCACTGAACGGCGTGCTGACCTACCAGACCGAACCGCTGGTCTCGGTCGACTTCAACCACAACCCGGCATCGTCGAACTTCGATTCGACCCTGACCAAGGTCTCGGGCCGCCTGGTGAAGGTGTCGTCGTGGTACGACAACGAGTGGGGCTTCTCGAACCGCATGCTCGACACCACCGTCGCGCTGATGAACGCCAAGTAATCCGGCGTTCGGCGTAAAAAAAACCCGTGCGGCGCGAGCCGCACGGGTTTTTTGTTGCCTGTACCTCGCTTAGAAGGCGCAGTTAGAAGGCGCAGTTAGAACGTATACGTGCCGCGCACGTAGAAGGTGCGGCCCACGGCGTCGGTATACCGCGGATCGTAGCCGGCCTGGAAGGTCTGCTGCTGGAAGCTCAGCGGCGGTTCGCGGTCGGCCAGGTTGCGCACGCCCAGGGTCAGGCCAAAGCCCTGCTTCTGGGTCCAGGACACATAGGTGTCCAGGGTCGTGTACGACGGCACGCGGTTTTCCGGATCTTCATCCACGTAGCCCGTCTTGTAGCGGGCCGAGAGGCCGGCGCCGAATTCGCCCAGGTTCCAGTTCAGCTGGGCCGAGTTCTGCCAGCGGAACACCGGACCCACGCCCGAGAACACGCCGACGTTCTTGATCCATTCGCCGCCTTCCGAGTTCTGGTAGTCGTACTTGTGGACCCAGGTGGTGTTCATCGCGAAGTTGAAGTTGCCGTAGCCGGCGGTGCGCATGCGGTAGGCCGCGCTCAGGTCGATGCCGTCGGTCTTCAGGCCACCGAGGTTCTGGGTACGCAGGTCGACGTAGCCGCAGGTGGCCGGGTTCGGGCACTGCGAGCCGTCGGTCGACAGGTTGCCGGCACCGTTGCGGCGGTACAGGGCCGCATACTTGACCGGATCGTCGAAGACTTCGTTCTCGTTCAGCGAGCCGATCTGTTTTTCCAGTTCGATGCGGTAGAAGTCCAGGCCCAGGGTCAGGTTGTTGATCGGCTCGAACACCACACCCAGGGTCAGGTTCTTCGATTCTTCCGGATCGAGGTTCTGGTTGCCGCCGAACAGGGCCTGGAACTGCTGGGCGCAGCTGGTGGCGCGCGTCTTGCCAGGAATGACGACGCCGCCCGGGCAGTTGATCGGGTCGTCATGCTGCGAGGTGTTGGTGTAGGTCTGGGCAGCGTTGATCTCGTACAGCGACGGGGCGCGGAAGCCGGTCGAGTAGGAGCCGCGCACCAGCACCGTCTGCGAGGGCTGGAAGCGGAAGCCGAACTTCGGATTCGTGGTGTTGCCGAAGTCGCTGTACTTGTCGTAGCGCACGGCGGCGGTCACGTCCAGGGTGCTCAGGATCGGCACGTTCAGTTCGGCGAACAGGGCGTACACCGAGCGCGAACCCTGGTTCAGCAGGTTCGGGTCGATGCCGGTACTGGCCACGACTTTTTCCGCATACTCGGTATTCGCGCGGTTCAGGAACTTCTCGCGGCTGGCCTGGCCGCCGATTGCCAGCGCCGCGTTCTTGCCGACGCCGACCCAGTCGCCGAACTCGCGGCTGGCGCTGAAGTCCAGGGTCTTGGTGGTGCCTTTCGCGGTCTGGATGGTGCCGTTCAGGGCCGCGCTTTCGATTAGCGTCATGCCTTCCGCGGTCTGCTCGCCGAAGGGATTGATGATGCCGTTCAGGACGCCCTGCGAGATGATGCCGCCGTCGCTGTAGCCCACCAGGTTTTCGGTGACCTTGTTCTGGTTATAGCTCAGGGCCGCCGTGTAGTCCCAGCCAGCCACGGCGCCGGACAGCGAAGCGACGAAGCGGTGCTGGCGGTTGGTGTTCTGGTCGCCGCGCGAGCCGTTCGGCAGGTCGCGCCACTTGACGTTCAGGTAACCGGGCTGGACGCCGGCGGGCAGGCCGGTGGTGGCGAACAGCGGGTCGACAAAGGTCGGGTCGATTGCGAAGCCGGCCGGCACGGCGCCCGGGTTACCCGGGAAGAAAGGATTCAGGCTGCCGTTCGGGCGCAGGCGGTTCATGTACAGGCCGCCGTAGGGCACCGGCGCGATCAGGCTGGCGACCTTGCTGCGGCTGACCAGGTATTCCAGGCCCAGCTCGTGGTTCTGCGGCAGCTTCAGGGTGCCCTTGAACAGGCCGCTGGCGCGCTCGCTCTTCGGAATGTAGTCGACGAAGCTCGAGGTTGTCATGTAGCAGTCGGTGCCGGTATCGCCCGGAATCAGGTTCGGCGCCGAGGTGCAGTCCGGCGCGGCCGGGTTGAAGCTGTCGCCGTCCTGGAAGTAGTTGGCCGGGCTGGTGGTCGGCGACAGGCCGCCGGGGTAGCGCGTGTTGAACGGACGCTGCAGGCCGTTGATGTTGTTCTGCTTCTGGAAGTCGCCGATCGCGAAGACGTTGAAGCCGTCGGTGTCGAGGTCGCCGTAGCCGAAGCCGACGTTGGCGTTCTTGGCGATGCCACCCGATTCTTCCGGCTTGTCGTAGCCCAGGGTCACGGTGCCGCCGGTGAAGTCCTTGCGGGTGATGAAGTTGATCACGCCGCCGACCGCGTCGGAGCCGTACAGCGAGGAAGCGCCGTCGCGCAGCACTTCGACGCGCTCGAGCGCGGCGAACGGGATCATGTTCAGGTCGGGCGCCGAGCTGTCGAAGGCGTTGTTCGCCAGGCGGCGGCCGTTCAGCAGGACCAGGGTCTTGTTGGCGCCGATGCCGCGCATGTCGGCGAACGAGGCGCCGCCGGTGCTCAGGCCGACCACCTGGCTGGTGCCCTGCGAGGCCTGGACCGGGGCCAGGTTCGACATCACCTGCTCGACGGTGTTGATGCCTTGCTTCCTGAGGTCTTCCATCCGTACCACGGTGACCGGCACCACGGTTTCGGCGTCGATGCGCTTGATGGCCGAGCCGGTGACGACGACGCGTTGCATCGGCTGCTCGGCGGTGTCCTGCGCAGTTTGCGAGTGGGCGGGAAGGGACAGCAGGGTGGCGCCCAGGGCGCCGGCGGAACAGATCAAGCGTACGGATTGCGTTAATACTTTTTCTTTTAACATGAACAAAACTCCCGTGTCGGTAATCGTGGTACCTCGCGTCGCAGAGCGACCTCGGCTATCAGCAATGAAACACGGAGAATGTAAATACGTCAATTTTGTATTGATCTGTATAGACAAAATTAGTGATTTTATATCCTAAAAACAACAGAATTCACTCAAAAAATTGCATATAGATTAACTTTGTCATCGCAATGCAATATGGATCATTTGCGCAATGCAGCAAAACGAAACGCCCTTGAAGGCGTTTTTTATTTTGCTGCTTGCCTTTCTTGGCAGATTACTGTGCGTGTAGTAGGGACAACCGCGGCATGACATCGAAGCGCGCCTGCGCAAGCGACCAGGCGAATCGGTTCGCTGTCGACCACGCTGTGCTTGACCTGCACGGACTCGTACAAGACCCGGCAGGCAAGCCCGAAAAAAAAGCCCGCCGGTGTGAACCGGCGGGCTTTTTGTATTCGTTCCTCCTGCCTGCGAACTCAGCCCTTCGGCCAGGGCGTCAGGATCTCGAAACCGTTCGCGGTGACGGCGATCATGTGTTCCCACTGGGCCGACAGCGAGCCGTCGGCCGTGACCACGGTCCAGCCGTCGTCGAGCTGGTCGACTTCCTCGCCGCCGATGTTGATCATCGGCTCGACCGTGAAAGTCATGCCTTCCTTCAGCAGCAGGCCGGTGTTCGGGCGGCCGTAGTGCAGCACCTGCGGGTCTTCGTGGTAGACGCGGCCGATGCCGTGGCCGCAATAGTCGCGCACCACCGAATAGCCGGCGGCTTCGGCCATTTTCTGGATTGCGTGGCCGACGTCGCCCAGGCGCGAACCCGGACGCACGGTGCGAATGCCCGCCATCATGCACTCGAAGGTGGTGTCGACCAGGCGCTTCGCCTCAGGACTCGGGGTGCCGGCATAGTACATGCGGCTGGTGTCGCCGTGCCAGCCGTCCTTGATCACGGTGACGTCGATGTTGACGATGTCGCCGTCCTGCAGGATTTCCTTCTCGCTCGGGATGCCGTGGCAGACCACGCCGTTGACCGAGGTGCACAGGGTCTTCGGGAAGCCGTGGTAGCCGACGTTCGCCGGCGTCGCCTTCTGCACCTTGCGGATGTATTCGTTGCAGCGCCGGTCGAGTTCCTCGGTGGAGACGCCGGGAGCGACGTATTCCTTGATCATTTCCAGCACCTCGGCGGCCATGCGGCCGGCGACGCGCATTTTCGCGATGTCCTTGTCGTTCTTGAATTTGATTGCCATGTGTTTGATAGTGAGATCGCCGAGCCATCGTGCCGGCATCCGCCTATGATAACCGGGTGGGCCTGCGAAGAGCGCCGCACATAAAAAAAGCGCCGGGCGAACCCGGCGCTTTACTATCCCGAAAAGGGAAGAATCAGAGCTTGACGCGAATGCCGGCGTACCAGCGGCGGCCGATCGGATCGTAGGTGCCGGCGGCGGTTTCGGCGCCGGTATCGCTACCCGGCAGGCCCGAAATGATCGCTGGCGGCTTGGTGTCGAACGCGTTGTTCAGGCCAAAGTACAGCTCGGTGCCCTTCATCAGTTCGTACGATGCCTGCAGGTCGGTGTAGGTACGCGAGCCAAACTTGACCGAGTTCGGAGCCATGTCGAGACCGGCCAGGAACTGGTCGTCGAGCGCCGAGCGGCCGATGTAGGTCGCGGTACCGCTGATGCTGAACTGGTTCCACTTGTAGCCGAGGTCGAACATTGCCTTGTTCTTCGGCGCACCGATTTCGCCTGCGAACGGATCGCGGTCGGCATCCGGGGTCTGCTTGACCCAGCCTTGCTTCACGTAGGTGTAGGACACCTTGCTCGACAGGCGGCCCGGGCCGACGCGGTCGTTCCACGACGCGGTCAGGTCGATACCTTCGGTCGTGAAGCCGCCGGTGTTCGACACGGCGGTGTCGACCAGGTCCAGCGAGCCGGCGCTGTTGCTGCCGGTGGCGGTCGGGCGGCGGGTGATGAACGAGCACATTGCCGGGTTGGTGCCGTTGTAGCAGCTCTGCAGCGCGTACTGGCGTCCGGTCGACAGGATGGCGTCGGCGATCTTGATGTTGAAGTAGTCAGCCGTGAAGGTGAAGCGCTTCAGCACGTCGATCGAACGCGGGGTCCAGACGACGCCGATGGTGGTCGAACGGCCTTTTTCCGCCTGAAGGTCCGGGTTGCCGCGGTTGTAGCCACTGACACCCTGGATGTCGGACTGGTTCAGGGTGAACGCACCGTTGGCGGCGATGTTCGCTGCCACGCCGGCGTTGGCGCGGCACAGTGCGTCGTACTGGCCGTTCGAGGTGCCGGTCACGCCCAGGCAAGGATCGATCAGGCCGGACGGGAAGTCCTGGCTAGGCGCCTGGTACAGTTCGTTGATGTTCGGCGCGCGGGTCGAAAGCGAACGGGTGCCGCGCAGTTTCACGTCGTTGACGACTTGCCATTCGACACCGGCATTCCAGCTGTTGGTGCTGCCGACCGACGAGTAATCGCCGTGGCGGAAGGCGCCAAGGAAGTCCAGTTGCTTGACGAACGGCGCGTCCTTCAGCAGCGGCACGCGCGATTCGAGGAAGATTTCCTTGACGCTGAATTCACCCGAGGTCGGCGGAGTTGCATTGCCGGCGTTCAGGCCAGCCTGAGTCAGTGCATCCGGCACGGCGCTCGAGAATTCCTTGCGCCATTCGAAGCCTGCCGCCACGCCCAGCGGGCCGGCCGGCAGGTCCCAGACTTCGCCGTTGATCTGGCCGCCCGCCATTTTCTGCGTGGTGCGGGTCAGCAGCGAGCCTGGTGCGGTCACGTACTTCAGCGCTTCCGGCGAGATCGTGTTAAAGCCGAAGATATTGATCGGCACGCAACCCTGCGCACGTGCGTCGGCGCTGGCGCACACCGGGGCGCCGCCGTTCTGGCCAGGGATGGCCTGCAGCGCGTTGGCGAAGTTCAGGACATTGACCTGGCCGGTCGACTGCTGGGCTTCCTTGGTCTGGCCATAGCCGCCGTAGACTTCATAGTTCCAGGTCTTCCAGGCGTCGAATTCGCCCTTGATGCCGGTCACGAAGCGGAAGGTGTCGCGCTCCGCGGTGCTGCCGCGGGTGCCCACTTCCGACAGGCGGCGGGTGAAGTAGTAGTCCGGGATGCCGTCGCCGTCGTTGTCGCTGATGCGGTCGTGCAGGTACTGCGGAACCAGCGGGTTGCGGACCAGGACGCCGTTGACCAGGGAGCCGGCCGGCACCTGGCCGGTCGTCGGGAAGATGTCCTCCGCGGCGAGGCCGAACGGTTCGATCGTGGTGGAGACGTGCGACGATGCATAGGTGCCTTCCATGAAGGCGCGGGTCTTCTCGTTGAGCTTCAGCTCGCCGTTGGTGGCGAACAGGTAGCGCTCGACCGGTACGGCGATCGAACGGAACTCGTTACGGTTGAAGCCGGTAGCCTGGCCGCCATTCGTACCGTTGGTGTTCCACGGGGCGATGTTGCCGTTGCGGTCGTAGGTAAAGTCGTTGGTGTCAGAGTAGAAATGGCCTTGTGGCGCATAGCTCGAGTAGAACGGACGGATGACGCCGCTGACGCCGTCGGCCTGCTGGTCGACCGCCGAGCGTGCACGGTCTTTCGACCACACCTGGCCCTCGCGCGAGTAGCCCAGGTGACCCATCAGGAAGCCGTTGTCGTTGCTGGTGCCGAAGGTTGCCGAGAACTTGCGCTTCTTGTCGTCGTTCTTCGAGCTCTCGCCCATCTGGGCGTCCAGCATCAAGCCCTGGAATTCGCGTTTGGTGATGATGTTGACCACGCCGGCCACTGCGTCGGAGCCGTAGGCTGCCGAGGCGCCGCCGGTCAGGAGTTCGACGCGTTCGATGAAATCGGTCGGGATGGAGTTCAGGTCGACTGCGGATTCGCCCGGGATACCCGAGACGAAGCGGCGGCCGTTGACCAGGACCAGGGTACGCGAGGTGCCCAGGTTACGCAAATCGACGGTGGCGACGCCGACGCTGGCGGTCTGGAAAGCCGAGTTGGTACGGCTGATTGCCGGGCTGCCCATGGTCGGGTTGTTCAGCAGCACCTGCTGCAGGTTGGTAGCGCCCGATGCGGCGATGTCGGCTGCCGACAGCACCTGCAGTGGCGATGGCGAGTCGGCATTCGGCGAGCGGATGCGCGAACCGGTCACTTCGATGCGCTGCATGGCTGGCGCTTGCGCCTCGGTTGCCGCGGCGGCCTGCTGCTGAACAGCGCCGCTCTGATTCTGGCCTGCCTGGGTCTGCATTTCCTGCGCGTACGCTGCGCTGACGGTGACAGCGAGGCCGCCCATGCAGATCAGACGAATCGATCGCGACAAAATTGTTTCCATCATTTCTTGTTACTCCTCAGAGGTATCGGATGCCCGCACCTGGTGCGAGCACTCTTGCTTTTGTTACGAAGCAGCGCGCACCAATAAGTGGCACATGTTGCAACGCGACAATGGAATCACTTGAGGGCGGCGCTGTCAACAGTGTGAAGTTACTAACTTGAGCTTGTTGCAAAGTCGCGTAACTACAAAGTGATATGAAGGCAAATGATGCTTGACGCGGTCACGGCCAGGCGTTAACGAAAAATGCCCGCCGAAGCGGGCATTGTCGGGACCAGCCCGCTTGCGCGGGCTGGGATCCAGTCTATTAGAACGACTGGTTGTAGCGGATCCAGACGAAGCGGTCGAGCGGCAGGTCTGCATCAACAGGAGCCGACGAAGCGCCAGCGTCGTAGTTCACGCGTGGACCCTTTTCGAAGATGTTGTTGATGCCCACCATGATCTTGCCGTTCCAGGCGGTCTTGTAGCCAACGCTCAGGTCGGTGAAGATCTGCGAACCCAGCTTGTTGTAGCCGTCGAAGCCGGTGCTCTGGCCAGTCGGGTTGTTGCACTCGATCGGTGCTTCCGGATCGCAATCCCAGCCGGTCGATTTGACCGGGCTGAAGTAGCGGGCGCCCAGGGTCGCGCTCCAGTTGCCCAGGTTCCAGTCCAGGCTGGCGTTCGACTTCACGCGGTACAGCGGGTACTCGCCTGCGTAGTTCAGCACTTCGGCGTCGTTGGTCGACTGGGTGTTGTACTCGTCGACGTACGAGGTCTGGCTGCGGAAGGCGAACTGGCCGTACTGGGTACGTGGGAAGCGATAGTTCAGCTCCAGGTCGAAGCCCTTGGTCGACAGCGAACCCATGTTCGTATTACCGCGGTTCAGCTGGGTGATCTGGCCGGTGGCGTCACGCGAGAAGTTGTCGCAGAACTGCTGCACGTTTTCGACGTAGCACTGGGTCAGGGTGTAGGCGGTGCTGATGGCCGAGACGCGGTTCTTGACTTCGATGTCGAAGTAATCGACCGCGATCGACAGGCCGTTCACGAACGACGGGTTGTAGACGAAGCCGACGGTCTTGGTCTTTGCCGTTTCCGGGGTCAGGGTGTCGTTGCCGACGCCGCTGTTGAATGCCACAGGAGTCTGGCCGCCGCCCGCAGGAACGTTGGCGCCAGCCTGGTTCTTCTGGCGGAAGTTTGCCGGTACGCCATCGGCGGCACAGCGTTGTGCGATGGTTGCATCGCGCGCTGCACGGCCAAACTGGCTGTCGCAAGGGTCGAGGTAGGTATCGAAGGTCTGCGAGCCGCCGCCGAAGGTGTCGCCCAGCGCCGGAGCACGGAAGCCTTCAGCCCAGGTGCCGCGCACCAGCAGGTCGTTGATCGGTTTCCAGGTCAGGCTGAGCTTGCTGTTGGTGGTGTCGCCGAAGTTGCTGTAGTCCGAGTAGCGGCTGGCCAGGTTCAGGTTCAGCGACTGCACGAACGGCAAGTCTTTCAGGACCGGGACTTGCAGTTCGGCGTAGGCTTCCTTGACGGTGTACTTGCCGACGGTGGTGAGGGCTGCCAGGTTGGTGGTCAGGCCCAGCTGCTCAAGCGAGTCCGGTTTGTCGTAGCCGCGCACTTCGCGGTGTTCCAGGCCGGCTGCGAAGCCGAGGCCGCCTGCCGGCAGGTTCAGCACGGTGCCGCTGATGTCGGCGGTCGCGCTATTGACGGTGCTGCCGTAGCTGCCGCCGCCGCGGTGGTTGATGTATTCCAGCGCTTCCGGCGTGGCCGCGTTCGGGCCGCCCAGAATGTTGAACGGTACGCAACCGGCGATGGTGGCGGTCGGGCCGGTGCCGCAACGCACGACGCCGTCGGCGCCCAGGTAGGATGGGCCGAGGGCCTTGGCCAGGTTCACCAGGTTGATGTTACCCGAGCTGGCGGTGGTGCCGGAAACCGAGCTGTGGTTGTAGCCTACGCTCCAGTCCCAAGCCGTGCCGACCAGGTTCACGCTGCCTTCCAGGGCGGCGTCGATGTGGACGGTCTTGTTCTTGTTGTCGGTGCTGCGCGGGTTCTCGATCACGCGGCGATAGAAGAACAGGTCCTGGGCGGCAGCTGCGCCGACGACCGAGGCGCCGAGCGGGTTGTAGTAGCTGTTGCGGCTGATGTAGACCGGGTTGTTGACTTGCGAACGGCTGTTGATACCGTAGCCGGCCACCGTGGTGTTCGCGTTACGCTGAGCGAACATCGCGGTGGTGGTGAAGCGCATGTCGTTCGTCAGGTTCAGAATGCCCTTGGTGAAGATCGAGGTCAGCTCGTTCGGCGCCTGGAACTGCATGTCCTGGGTCGCGTTGTAGAGATCGTCGACTTTCGAGCCGCTGTAGGTATGGTAGTTGGCGATGTTGCGCGCGTCGGCGCCGACGCCGACGCCGTCGTAGCTGCCGGTGTGGTTCAGGATGTAGTTGACGCCGCCGGCCGTGGTCGCATTGCCGTTCGTTGGGTTGACGCCGGCGATGCGGCCCCATGGGCCGACGCCGAGGTTGTCGGTCGGGTGATTCGGACCATAACCGTAGCTGGTGATTTCACGGTCGCGGGCCCAGACGGCGCCCTGCTTCGAGTGCGACA
This sequence comes from Massilia sp. BAP21, assembly GCF_057801335.1. Classification (NCBI taxonomy): domain Bacteria; kingdom Pseudomonadati; phylum Pseudomonadota; class Betaproteobacteria; order Burkholderiales; family Oxalobacteraceae; genus Massilia; species Massilia sp. BAP21. The sequence goes on along the minus strand of NZ_CM173596.1, from coordinate 672,097 downwards.
GGCCGAACATCATCGAACCCTTGTCGCCGACCACGCCGTACGAAATGTTCCAGTCCTGGGTGCGGCCGTCGCCTTCCTCGTTGCGGCCCATGTAGCCGCTGAACTCGCCGCCTTCCATGTTGCGTTTCAAAATGATGTTGACCACGCCGGCGATCGCGTCCGAGCCGTAGATCGCGGAAGCGCCATCTTTCAGGATTTCCATGCGCTCGACCATCGACGACGGGATGGTCGACATGTCGGTGTAGCCGCCGATCGACTGGGTCCAGCGCTTGCCGTCCACCAGAACCAGCAGGCGGTTGGAACCCAGGTTGCGCATATCGAGGAACTGGCCGCCCATCTCGCGGTTCGAGGTCAGCACGGCGCCTTTCGAGAAGGCCGGGCTACCCGACGAGGACAGGGTGTTCAGGATGTCGCCAACGGTCACCAGGCCGCTCTTCTGGATCTGTTCCTGGGTCATGACCTGGACAGGCTGGGCAGTTGCCAGATCGACCGCGCGGATACGCGAGCCGGTCACTTCCACGCGTTGCAGCGATGGTTCAGCGGTGGTGGTCGTGGTTGCCGTGGTTTGGGCAAAGGCAGACATCGCGCTCACAGCCAGGGTAACGGCTACCGCGATTTTTTTACGTTGATGCATGGACTCTCCAGAGAATTATTTTCAATCTTTCGTCTACTGCACTACATGATCGAGCGCGCCAGAAAGCCGGCTTGAATGCGGCAAAAAACAGCTACCACACTTTCCGTTTCTAGGTTTGACTGGCGGCAAGATTTGTACATAAGACCATTTTTGTTCTTGGAGTGTCAATCATCGAAGGAAACATTTCGACACAAAAACAACACAAAATTTTATTTCGTGTGGTTAATTTATTTTGAAAGAAATTGCTGCACTGCACGCATGCATATATGCACCAAGGAGTGGCGCAGAATGCTACATTTCAGTGCATACAAATGAATAATAAGGAAGATCGGCGTCATGTTGCAGTGCCGCATATTTACACGAAGAGAATTTGCCAAAGATGCAAGACATTTTTTGCTTGTTCGGCAACCTGAGCATGCTCGACACGGGCTTCCTGACCTTGCAAACGGCGCTTGTGCTGCAGCCTGCGCATCAGGCGATAAGCGTCGCCAACGCTGCCAGCGAGAGCGGGATCGATCAGGCTGAGTTCGCCGGCAATCCGGAGCAAGGCGATATTGCCGAGATTTGCCGTCAATTCCGGGTAATTTGCTGCATGGCGCAGCACCAGGTACTGGACCATGAACTCGATGTCGATCATCCCGCCCGCATCCTGCTTTAGGTCGAACAGCGGCGTGCGGTTCGGGCTGGCGTCGCGCATGCGGCGCCGCATCTTGAGCACCTCGTCCTTCAGCTCGGCCTCGCGGCCCGTCCGGTCCTGGCGCAGCACCTCGTCCCGGATCGCCTCGAAACGCGCCCCGATGGCGGCGTCGCCGGCGCAGAAACGCGCGCGCGTCAGGGCCTGGTGCTCCCAGACCCAGGCCGACTGGCGCTGGTAGCGCTCGAAGGCCGCCACCGAACTGACCAGCATGCCGCTGGCGCCGTCCGGGCGCAGGGCGGTGTCGATGTCGAACAGGATGCCGGCCGGGGTGTGCGCCGTCATCCAGGTAATGAAGCGCTGGGCCAGCCTGGCGTAGTTCGAGGGCGCCATGTCGTCCTCGTCGTCGAACAGGAAGATCACGTCGAGGTCGGACACATAGCCCAGTTCCTTGCCGCCCAGCTTGCCGTAGGCGATGACGGCGAAGCGCGGCTCCTCGATGTGGCGCGAGGCCACCGTCTTCCAGGCCCAGCGCACGGTGGCCGCCACCACCACGTCGGCCAGCGCCGACAGATGGTCGGCCAGGCGCTCGACCGAGAGTTCGCCGGCCAGGTCCAGGGCCAGCAGGCGGAACTGCTGGGCATGGTGGGTTTCGCGCAGGATGTCGAGCTGGCGCTCGGTGTCGCCTTCGGCTTCCTGCAGGCGCGCGTCGAGGCTGGCCGCAACTTGCGCCGGGTCGTCGATGCCGCCGCGGTCGTCGAGCAGCTCGTCGAGCAGGATCGGGTGCTGGGTCAGGAAGGTGGCGGCCCAGCCGCTCGCATGCATCATGCGGATCACGCGCTCGAGCGTGTGCGGGTATTCGCTCAGCAGCGACAGGTAGGCCGAGCGGCGCGCCACCGCTTCCAGGAAGTCGAGCAGGCGGCCGAGGGTCGCGCCATGGCTGCCGACCCCGCTTTCCTTGACGGTCGCCGCGACCTGGGGCAGGGCCAGGTTCACCAGCGACAATAAACGCGCGCGGCTGGCGTCGGGCAGGCTTTGCAGGCGCGGCGCCTGCCAGGTCGCCACCAGGCGCCGCGCGCCGTCGGCCGGGTCGTTGAAGCCGAGCGCCGCCAGGTGGGCCTCGATCGCGCCGACCTGCTCGGGGTCGGCCGCGATCGCTTCCAGTTCGGCGCGTTCCTCGTCGGGCGCGGCGCTCTTGTCGGCGAACATGTCGTCGAACTCGGCAGCCACGAAGGCACGCTGTTCTTCCAGGCGCGCGAGCAGGGCCGGCACGTCGGGCAGGCCCATCATGTGCGCCACGACTTCGCGGTCCGCGTTGAGCGGGGGCAGGGTATGGGTCTGGGCGTCGTCCAGGTATTGCAGCCGGTGTTCCAGGTTGCGCAGGAAGGTATACGCTTCCAGCAGGCGTTCGACGGTGGCGCGCGGCATCAGCTCGCGCTCGGCCAGCAGGCGCAGGGTCTGGCGCGTGGAGCGTTCGCGCAGGGCCGGGTCGCGCCCGCCGCGGATCAGTTGAAACACCTGGGCCAGGAATTCGATTTCCCGGATGCCGCCGCGCCCCAGCTTGACGTTGTTGCTGCGGTCCGGGTGCAGGCGTTCCTGGCGTTTGACTTCGGCGCGGATCTGGGCGTGCATGTTGCGGATCGCGTCGATCACGCCGAAGTCGAGGTAGCGCCGGAACACGAAGGGCCGCACGATGGCGTCCAGGGCCGCGATGTCTTCCTCGACGCCGGTGACGGCGCGCGCCTTGACCCAGGCATAGCGTTCCCATTCGCGGCCCTGGACGATCAGGTACTCTTCCACCATGTTCAGGCTGGCCGCCAGCGGCCCGGACTTGCCGTTCGGGCGCAGCGCCATGTCGACCCGGAAGGTAAAGCCGTCCTCGATCACTTCCGACAGCGCGCCGATCAGCTTGCGGCCCAGGCGCACGAAGAATTCGTGGTTCGACAGCGCGCGCTGGCCCGGTCCCGCGGCGGTCTCGCCGTCTTCCGGGTACACGAAGATCAGGTCGATGTCCGATGACACGTTGAGTTCGCCGCCGCCTTGCTTGCCCATGGCCAATACCATCAGCTCCTGGGGGCGCCCGGATTCGGCGCCGATCGGCATGCCGTGGGCCGCCACCTGCTCGGCCATCAGGTCCTGCACATGGGTGCGGATCGCGAAGTCGGCCAGGCCGGTCATGGCGGTGACGACTTCGTCGAGGTCGGCCAGGCCTTCCAGGTCGCGCCGGATCAAGCCTGCCAGCAAGAGATTGCGCAGGCGGCGCATGGCGCGCGGCAGGGGAATGCCGGCCGCCAGCTCAGTGTCCAATAACGCGCCGAAATCCGGCCGGGCCAGCGATAATTGGGCCAGTTTGCCGACGCGCTCGGGACGGTCGGGCGCGGCGTCGGTCCAGCGTTGGTACCAGCGCGAGGCGCAGGCGGCGGCAATGGTTGGCATCGGGGTGGTCATCGGGCAGTCCTGCACATGAGTAAAAGCGTTCCGGGAGGCGTGCTTGCGGTAGAATTGCCCGCCGTGCTGCCAGGGTCAGCACGAAGGGCAGGCAAAAATAACGCCAGGGCAAGGGCTGCGGCCCACCGACGCAGAGTCGAAGACAGTACATGGGTACGGCGAGACGATGCAACGCGGCCATGGCGATTTTTTCGCATGCCCGATGGTAAGGTAGACGCCGCGAACCTAGCAAGCGCTCTGATATTGAAGAAACAACCTACGGCGAGCCTTTGAGCACTTTGATGCACAACCCGGAACCGCAGGCGCCCGAGGCGTCTCAGGACCATTCGCCGCTGGCCGAGCGCTGGCGGCGGCTGCGTGCCGCCTACCGGTATGCCAACCTGGCCTCGCATCATGTGCTCGGGTTCACCATCAAGCTGGTGCTGGCGGTGTACTTCGGGCTGGGTATTCTGTTCCTGGCGCTGCGCTACGCGATCCTGCCGAATATCGATATGTACAAGGGCGACATCGAGCGCCTGGCCAGCCGCGCGCTCGGCAACCAGGTCGCCATCTCCCGCATCTATGCTTCCTGGAGCGGTCTGCATCCCTCGCTGTTCCTGGGCGATGTCACCCTGAAGGACGGCGCCGGGCGCCAGGTGCTGGCCCTGCCGTCGGTCTCGGCCACCTTTTCCTGGTGGAGCGTGTTTGCCGCCGAACCCCGTTTCGAGACCCTGGAACTGATCCGCCCGCAGCTGGACGTGCGGCGCGCCGGCGACGGCGTGTTCCACGTGGCCGGGGTGCGCATCGACCCCAAGGATGACAAGGGCGGCGCCGGCGGCGACTGGGTGTTCCGCCAGCGCGAGATCGTGATCCGCGAAGGGCAGGTCACCTGGACCGACGGCCTGCGCGGCGCCGCGCCGCTGGACTTGCGCGACGTCTCGCTGGTGCTGCAGAACCGCTGGCGCACCCACCGCGTCGCCCTGAAGGCCACGCCACCCAGCGCGCTGGCGCGCCCGCTCGACGTGCGCGCGCGCTTCACCCATCCGCGCTTCGGCGGACGCGCCTCGGACATCGCGCGCTGGAAGGGCGAGCTGTATGCCGACCTGCGCGAAGCCGACCTGGCGGCCTGGAAGCAATACATCGATTACCCCTTCCAGCTGAGCCAGGGCAAGGGCTCGCTGCGCGCCTGGATGCAGCTCGACCGTGCGCGCCTGGCGGGCTTCACCGCCGACCTGGCCCTGGCCGGGGTGGCCGCGCGCATGGCGCCGGAACTGCCGCCGCTGCGCCTGGCGCGGGTGTCGGGCCGGCTCTCGGCGCACGAGGAACTGCTGCCCGACACCGAAGGCAAGCCGAGCTTCGGCGCCAACGGCCACACGGTGGCCATCGAAAATTTCACGATGGCCCTGGACGACGGCCGCGTGCTGCCGCCCGCCACCGTCAGCGAAACCTTTACGCCTGCGCGCGCCGGCAAGCCGCAGCGGGTCGCGGTCGAGGCCAGCCAGGTCGACCTGGCGGCCCTGGCCCAGTTGGCGGCGCAGCTGCCGCTCTCGGACCTGCAGCGCCAGACACTGGCCGATTTCGCCCCACGCGGCCAGCTGCTCGACTTTTCCGCTTCCTGGGACGGCCGCTACCCGCAACTGGCCGGCTACCGCGTGAAGGGCAGGGTGGCGGGCCTGGGCCTGCAGCCGCAGGCGGCCAGGCCGGCCGTGGACGGGGGCGCAGGTGCAGGTGCAGGTACAGCAAGGCCGGCCCTGCCGGGCGTCGACAACCTGACGGGCAGCATCGACGCCACCCAGGACGGCGGCAGCATCAGCGTGGACTCGACCGACCTGGCGCTGCGCATGCCGGCCTGGTTCGCGGAACCGGCGATGCCGCTCGACAGCCTGGCGCTGCAGGCGCGCTGGCGCTATGAGCCGCAAGAACAATTGCTGGTGGAAGTGGACAAGCTGGCCTTTGCGCAAGGCAGCTTGCGCGGCAATCTGTCCGGGCGCCACCAGCTGCCGCTCGGGCCCGGTCACGGCCCCGGCGTGGCCGACTTCAGCGGCAGCCTGGAGGGCTTCCGCATTGCCGAGGTCGGCCGCTTCCTGCCGAACGCCACGCCGGAACACCTGCGCGAGTGGCTGGGCTCGGCCCTGCAGGGCGGCATGCTGGAAGACGTGCGCCTGCGCCTGCGCGGCGACTTGTCGCAATTTCCTTTCCGTGCCGAGAACGCAGCCGAGCGCGCGCGCGGCGAATTCCGGGTGGCCGGGCGCCTGGCCGGTGCCGTGCTCGAATACGCCCCGGGCCACCGCACGCCGGACAACAAGCCGGCTTGGCCGCTGGCCGAGGCCATCAACGGCAGCATCGTGTTCGAGCGCGACCGCATGGAAATCCGCGGCGACACCCTGCGCAGCTTCGGCCTCGACTTGCGCAACGTGCGCGCCGTGATCCCGAACCTCGGTTCCCACGATTCCGTGCTCGACATCGACGGCAGCGCCAGCGGGCCGCTGCAGGGCTTCCTCGGCTACGTGGCGGCCAGTCCGGTGCTGGGCTGGATCGGCCACTTCACCGAAGACACGCGCGGCACCGGCAATGCCGGCCTCAGCCTCAAACTGCAGATGCCGCTGGCCGACCTCCACGAAACCAGGGTGCAAGGGGCCCTGCAGCTGCAGAACAACGACGTCAACCTGCTTCCCGACTTGCCGCCGCTGCAGGCGGCGCTGGGCAAGGTCGAGTTCAACGAGCGCGGCTTCAACCTGAACGGAGTCGGCGCCAGCTTCCTGGGCGGGCCGCTGGCCTTGTCCGGCGGCAGCCAGAAGGATGGCGCGATCGCGATCCGCCTGGCCGGCACCCTGTCGGCCGACGGCATGCGCCGCAGTGCGCCGGCGCCGGCGGTGGCGCGCCTGGCCACGCGCCTGTCGGGCAGTACCCGCTACAGCGGCATGATCGGCGTGCGTGACCATCGCCTGAACGTGACGGTGGAATCCGAACTGGCCGGGCTGGGCCTGGAATTCCCGGCGCCGCTGAACAAGGCGCAGGACACGGCGCTGCCGCTGCGCTTCGTGCTCGAGGGCGAGCCGACCGTCGAGGGCGTGGGCCGCGACCAGCTGCGCCTGTCGCTCGGGAACACCGTCTTTGCGCGCTACCAGCGCAGCCACCAGCCGCGCGCACCCTGGATCGTGGAACGCGGCGGCATCGGCGTCAACGTGCCGGCGCCCCAGCCTGACGAAGGCATGATGATCAATGTCGACATGAAGTCGGTGAACGTCGACGCCTGGCTGGCGGCGGCGCGCGCGATTGCCGGCGACGGCGAAGTCGAGGGCGGCACGCCAGGCGCTTCGGGGCCGAATTTCTCGCAATACGTGGTGCCGACCACGATCGCCGCGCGCGCCACCGAACTCTTCGTGGCCGACCGCCGCATGGCCGACGTGGTGGTCGGCGCCACCCACCGCGGCAATGTCTGGCTGGCGAATCTGCAGTCGCGCCAGGCCTCCGGCTACCTCAGCTGGAGCGAGCAGCAAGGGGGCGTGGGCAAGGTCACGGCACGCCTGGCCTTCCTCGACATTCCCGAATCGGCGGCGGCCGAGGTCAAGGACCTGCTCGAATCGAATACCGGCGCGGCCAGCATCCCTGCGCTCGACATCGTGGCCGAGCGCTTCGAACTGTTCAACAAGCAGTTCGGGCGCCTGGACCTGCAGGCGAGCAACGTGCCTGCGCTGGCCGGCAAGGAATGGCGCATCGACCGTCTCAGCCTGGCCAATCCCGACGGCCAGCTGCGCGCCACCGGGCGCTGGCTGACCAAGGACGGCAAGAGCAATACCGGCATGAACTTTACCCTCGACATCCTGGATGCCGGGCGCCTGCTCGACCGGCTCGGCTTCCCGGAAACCCTGAGGCGAGGCAAGGGCAAGATCTCCGGCGATCTGTCTTGGAACGGCTTGCCGTATGCGCTGGACATTCCTTCGCTGTCGGGCCAGATCGAGATGAACGTGGGCGGCGGCCAGTTCCTGAAGCAGGACCCGGGCGCGGCCAAGCTGCTCGGCGTGCTCAGCCTGCAGGCCCTGCCGCGCCTGCTGAAACTCGACTTCCACGACGTGTTCTCGGAAGGCCTGGCGTTCGACGGCATCACGGCCAACGCCATGATCTCGAAGGGCGTGGTGCGCACCGAGAACCTCAAGATGCACGGCGTGGCGGCGACGGTGCTGATGGACGGCACGGCCGACATCGCCAACGAATCGACCAACCTGCGCGTGGTGGTGATTCCGGAGTTCAATCTCGGCACCGGGCCGCTGGTGTATGGCCTGGCCGTGAACCCGGTGATCGGCCTCGGCTCTTACCTGGCGCAATTGTTCCTGCGCGCGCCGGTGATGAAGGCCCTGACTTACCAGATGCAGGTGACAGGACCGTGGAAATCGCCGACGATTACCAAGATCGACAATCCGCCGGACCGCCCGCCGGAGCGGCCACGCTCGCCCACCGCAAGAAAAGAGTGACCTGAGAGGAGTGACATGAAAAGCGACATGCAAGCCCGCGTAGCCGCAGTCCAGATGGTGTCCACGCCCGACGTGGCGCACAACCTTGCCACCGCCCGCCGCCTGGTCGGCGAAGCTGCCGCCGGTGGGGCCACTCTCGTGACCCTGCCCGAGTACTGGCCGATCATGGGCATGAGCGATGCCGACAAGGTCGCCCGGGCCGAGCAGCCGGGCAGCGGGCCGATCCAGGAATGCATGGCGCAGCTGGCGCGCGAGCACGGCATCTGGCTGATCGGCGGCACGCTGCCGCTGGTATCGGGTGATGCCGGCAAGGTCATGAACACCACCCTGGTCTACGATCCGCAAGGGCAGGAAATCAGCCGCTACGACAAGATCCACCTGTTCGGCTTCACCAAGGGCAGCGAATCCTACGACGAGGCGCGCACCATCGTGCCGGGGCAGGCGGTGGGCAGTTTCGAGGCGCCGTTCGGGCGCGTCGGCCTGTCGGTCTGCTACGACCTGCGCTTTCCCGAGCTGTACCGGGCGATGGGCGAATGCGCGTTGATCGTGGTGCCGGCCGCATTCACCCACACCACCGGGAGTGCGCACTGGGAAGTGCTGCTGCGCGCCCGCGCCATCGAGAACCAGTGCTACGTGCTGGCCTCGGCCCAGGGCGGGACCCACGAAAACGGCCGCCGCACCTTCGGCCACAGCATGCTGGTCGACCCCTGGGGCGAAGTCAAGGCGGTGCTGCGCGAAGGCGAGGGCGTGGTGGTGGGCGAGCTCGACCCGGCTTTTCTTGCCGGCGTGCGCGAGAGCCTGCCGGCGCTGCGCCACCGCAAACTGTAATGGTGTGAATGCCGCCGCCACGGCCCCGCTTCGGGTGCCGCGGCACGCCGATGCAAACCCGGCGGATATGGCACAATGCCCCAATCCACACGAGAAACAGACGCAAAATGATCCCATTCGAACCGAATCTTTCCTCCCTGGCCGTGGCGCGCGACGTGCTGCTGACGCCTTTCGGCCTCGACGAAGCCAAGCTGCTGCGCACGCTGGGAACGATGTTCACCCACAAGGTCGACTATGCCGACCTGTATTTCCAGTTCACCAAGAGCGAGGGCTGGAGCCTGGAAGAGGGCATCGTCAAGACCGGCAGCTTCTCGATCGACCAGGGTGTGGGCGTGCGCGCCATCTCCGGCGAGAAGACCGCCTTTTCCTATTCCGACGAGATTTCCGAGTCCGCCCTGCTGGACGCGGCGGCGGCCACGCGCACCATTGCGCGCGCCGGCGCTGGCCGCGTGAAGGTGGCCTCGATGGCCCAGCCGACCGGCGGCCGTTCGCTCTACCTGCCGAACGACCCGCTGGCCTCGCTCGACGCCACCGCCAAGGTGAAACTGCTTGAGCGCGTGGAAAAGATGGCGCGCAAGAAGGATCCGCGCGTGGTGCAGGTGATGGCAGGCCTGGCCGGCGAATACGACGTGGTCCTGGTGGTGCGCAGCGACGGCGTGCTGGCGGCCGACATCCGTCCGCTGGTGCGCGTGTCGGTGACCGTGATCGCCGAGCAGAACGGCCGCCGCGAAACCGGTTCCTCGGGCGGCGGCGGGCGCTTCGACTACGGCTACTTCGACGACGAAATCCTGGAACGCTATGCCGACGAAGCCGTGAAAGCGGCCCTGGTGAACCTCGACGCGCGCCCGGCCCCGGCCGGCCCGATGACCATCGTGCTCGGACCGGGCTGGCCCGGCGTGCTGCTGCACGAAGCCGTCGGCCATGGCCTGGAAGGCGACTTCAACCGCAAGGGTTCGTCTTCGTATGCCGGCATGATCGGCCAGCGCGTGGCCGCCAAGGGCGTGACCGTGGTCGACGACGGCACCCTGAAGGACCGCCGCGGCTCGCTGAACATGGACGACGAGGGCAATCCGACCCAGTGCACCACGCTGATCGAGGACGGCATCCTGAAGGGTTATATCCAGGACACCATGAACGCGCGCCTGATGAAAATGCCGGTCACCGGCAACGCGCGCCGCGAATCCTTCGCCCACCTGCCGATGCCGCGCATGACCAACACCTACATGCTGGGCGGCGACAAGGACCCGGGCGAAATCCTGGCCTCGGTGAAAAACGGCCTGTACGCGGTGAACTTCGGCGGCGGCCAGGTCGACATCACCAACGGCAAGTTCGTGTTCTCGGCCAGCGAAGCCTACATGATCGAGGACGGCAAGGTCACCTACCCGGTGAAGGGCGCGACCCTGATCGGCAACGGCCCGGACGTGATGAACCGCATCTCCATGATCGGCAACGACATGCGCCTGGACTCGGGCGTGGGCGTGTGCGGCAAGGAAGGCCAGAGCGTGCCGGTGGGCGTGGGCCAGCCGACCCTGCGTATCGATGGCGTGACGGTGGGCGGGACGGCCTGATACGTTTGAATACGGCGTAAAGCCGAGGCAAGATCTTGACGGCCCGGTCGACTGTTCGACCGGGCCGTTCTTCATTCAGAAGCATGACAGCTCACTGGATACAGGCGCTTCCCGAGGCAGGCAGTTTCCCTGTGCTTGCGATACATCGTCAGCAGATGCCACCACCGATACTCTTGCCCGTCTTGAGATCGAAACCGAAATAACACTTGTAGCCTCGTCCCGGGTGGTAAGTACACCAAACATTGCCTTTCGTACGGGCGCGAGCGCCTTCGCCTCCACAGGTTTCTTTGTCATCGGGATACATCGCATCGAACAGCTCTTTCGCAGACTGTCCGTCCACGATGAACGACACCTTGGTTTCGGTACGCGTCGGCGCTTGTTGATCCCCCAGTTCTCCTGAATAGATCGCGTATTTGCCATTGAATTGCCGATACGGCGCAGGCCACTCGGCTGCGCTGATGGAACAAACGATCGACACCAGAATGGTGGCTGCAACAATCAACGCTGTATTTTTCATTTGGTCGTTATCTTCAATTCGACATGGAAATGATCGTCATGGCTGGTCATGGGCCGTACGCCAGGTATCGAACTGTCATTGAAAAATACTTTCTTGATCATTGGATGGGATTGAAAAATGCTGATTAACCTCGTCGTTGCAGCCTTGTCATAGCCGGACTGGAAATACTTTACCGGAACATGATTGCCATCGATCCGCAACGGCCGGACATCGACCTGGAGGCCGTCTTGATGACTATCGTGTGGCTCGAAAACCTTGCCACCGGCCAGGCTGATGTTTCCAATGCCGAATTTTCTGTGGTCACCCGTCTGCCATTCACGCTCGACATAGAGCAGAACAGTCATCATCGCTGGATGGGCATATTGACCAGCTCCTTTCCCTGGGGTGCCGTAAACATAATATCCAGCATCCTGCGGGGCTTGCGGCAACATGAAGAAACCGCGCGTATCTTTAGGTTGAATCATGAGCATGATGGCTCCTTCACGCGATCCTGTTTGTCGCCGCATCCCAGCCACCAGCCGTATTGCCTCCTGCACCTCCGGAAATTTTTTGCTGCGTATATTTCCACCTTACCTTCGAAAACTTCAAGCCCAGAGAGTCTTGCAGGATGCCGCCCTCATGTGCTGCCTGATTAATGCTCCCGATAAGAACGTTTTCCAGTTCGACTTCGTAGTACTTGATGCGCGCTCCCTGACCGTCTGCACGCATGAACTCGAGTCTCGCTTTTGGTAAGGTTTTTCCGGCAGCACAAGTTTGCATCAGTATGGGCGACGACAGGTCAGCGAGCTTGGTGACCGATATGCTTCGTAACTCACAACGCTCTGCCGTATGCCCGCCTGCCGTCGATGCGGTAGCAGATCTGGGCTGGATGACGCCCCACTCGGCAGAGGTCAGTTCGATCCAGTCTTTGTGTTTATCGTCTTGGGATTCGCCTTTGATACCGTCAATCTGCAGGTGAACATCAATTGCCATTTTTCGGCTCCGAATAGAAATGTGAAGTAAATGCCCTCTGAAAGAGCAGCTTCCGGTTACGTGTTCCCGTTATGACTTACTCCGCGGCCATGACGTACCGAGGGATAGCATATGGAGACCGACGTTGTCTCATGCATCAAAGCGAACGGGATTGCGTGGACCGAAGAGGTAATTGTTGCGTGGTGTTGAAAGGCAGAACTTGATTTAAATCAATACGTGACTGCGCAGCATGTATCCCACAGTCTGCAGGCAAATAGGGGATAAACAGTGCTGGGGAATGCTGCCGCGCCGATTGCATACGCAGATAGGCAGGCAAAGCATGGCCACGCCGTGACATGCCAGCCATGAGCGTGTCGGGTGACGAAGCCGGGTTGCCGATCAGGGCAGATCGGAGCAGGCAATATCAGCGTGCATCAGGCCAAAACCGGAAACGATCACGTCGTGTTGGGCACGATCGGGCGGGAGGCCCGAACGTGCCCCGGTTATACCGCGTCATTAAAATTTGTACGTCAGGCGCATATAAGGGGTAATTCCTAACGGGTCCGTGTAGCGCGGGTCGTAGCCCAGCTGGAAGTTGGTCACCTGGTTGGTGAACGGCGGCGTCTCGTCGAACAGGTTCTTGACCCCGGCCGTGAACTCGAACTTCGGATTGCCGGTGAAGGTGGCCGACACCGACCAGGTCGAGTAATGGCCGACCTTGTTGAAGAACTCGGGCGCCACCGCCGTGTTCTGGTCCTCGTAGTGCGACATGTAGCGGTTCGACAGGTTGAAGGTGTAGTCGCCCCGGACCAGGGTGAACAGCAGGTTGTGGCGCCAGCGGAAGACCGGGGAAGCGTCGGCGTAGCGGCCGGCGTTCTGGGTAAAGGGGCCGCCGCGCTCGTTCTGGTATTCGTACTTGTTGACGTAGGTGCCGTCGAGGCTGACGCTGAGGTTGCCGACCGGGCTGCGCGGCATGCGGTACAGCAGCGACAGGTCGAGGCCGCGGGTGCGCACTTCGCCCAGGTTGTCGGTGATGTCGAGCACGTAGTCGAGGCTGGTGCCGGCCGCGTTGTAGACGAACAGGTTCTGGTAGCGCGGGTAGTTGGAGAAGATGGTCTGCTCGGCCAGGGCGCTGATCTGGTCCTTCAGCTTGATGTTCCAGTAGTCGAGCGACACGGTCAGCGCACGCACCGGCTCGAACACCACGCCGGCGCTGTAGGTGCGCGAGCGTTCCGGGCTGAGGTCGGGGTTGCCGCCCTGGCGGATGTCCTGCTGCTGGCCGCAGACGACGTTCGGGTTGGCGCCCGCCACCGGCACGCCGTTCGGGCACAGCACCGGGTCGTTGTAGGTGTCGGAACTGTTGGTGGTCGATTGCGGCCCGTACAGGTCGAACAGGGTCGGGGCGCGGAAGCCCTTGTTGAAGGAACCGCGCACCAGCAGCTGGCGCGTCGGCTGCCAGCGCAGCGACACCTTGGGGTTGAAGCTGCCGCCGACGTCGTTGTAGTGGTCGTAGCGGCCGGCGAAGTTCAGTTCCAGGTCCTTGATAACGGGCACATTCAATTCGGTGAACACGGCATAGATGCTGCGCTGGCCCGACTGGTTCTGGGCATCGGCATAGCCCGAACTCGAGGCCTGCCCGGCCAGGTCGCGGTTGACGAAATACTTGGCGCGGTCGCGCCGGAACTCGGCTCCGAGGGCGAAGCCGAGCGCGCCGCCGGGCAGGGTCATCAGCTCGCGGCTGACGCGGCCGTCGATGGCGCTGCTGTTGATGCGCGCATGCACGTATTCGCCCAGCAGCAGGGAATTGTTCAGGTAGTCGGCCCCGGCCGGGCTTTGCGGGCCGAAGGGGTTCAGGATGCCGGCGCCCACGCCGTCGATGATGCGCTGGTCCACCAGGTAGCCGCCGCGGAAGGTGCTTTTCGCGCGCCCGACCGAGTGCGAGATGGCGGTGTTGTAGTCCCAGCCGGCAATCGTTCCCTCGAGGCTGGCCTGCAGGCGCGCCGTGCTGCTGCTGTCGTAGTTCTTGCGCGGGCCGCTTTCCACCGGGCGCCAGCTGATGTCGAGGTTTTCGCCGCTCAGGCCGGGGAAGGCCGGCACCGCGCCGTTACCCGGGTAATAGGGGCTGGCGGCGGTCATGACGATGCCGATGTTCGACATCGGCGGCGGCGCCACGCGCGACTCGTTGGTGCTGCGGCCCCAGACGAATTCCAGGCTGCCCAGGTGCTCGGGCGTGAACTGGCGGTTGATCTTGCCCATGGCGCTGAGCTGGCGCGTCTTCGGGATGTTGTCGTTGTACTGGGTGTAGTCGAATGCGCAGACCGGGGCGTCCGCCGCCGGCAGCGAATCCGGCGGACGGCAGCCGCTGGCGTAGCCGGGGTTGCCGGTCACGCCAAGGTCGGAAAAGAAGTTGGCGGGGAAGGGCGTGCCGCTGACCTCGTTCATGCCGCGCTCGGGCCGCACGCCGGTGCGCGAGAAGGCGCGTTCGGTGGCGCGCAGGGCGCTTTGCTGGTGGTAGTCGAGCACGCCGAACATGCTGATGCCGTCGCGCCCCAGGTTGCCCCAGCCGCCCGACAAATTGATGCGCTGCTCGTTGCCGCCGCCCTGGCGCCAGGGCTCGTAGCCCTCGTAGGTGAGGGCGCCGCCCTCGACCGAGCGCTTGGTAATGAAGTTGATGACGCCGCCGATGGCGTCGGTGCCGTAGATGGCCGAGGCGCCGTCGCGCAATACCTCGACCCGTTCCAGCGCCGCCACCGGGATGATGTTCAGGTCGACCGTGTCGGCGAAGTAGGGATGGTTGGCCAGGCGCCGGCCGTTCAGCAGCACCAGGGTCTTGTCGCCGCCCAGGCCGCGCAGGTCGGCCACGGCGCGCCCGCCGGTGCCGGAGCCGACCGCGGACGAGGCGACCGTCGAGGTCTGGTTCATCGGGATCGTGTTCAGCACTTCCTGCACCGTGGTCAGGCCCTGCTTGGCGAAGTCGGCGGCGCGGATGGTGGTGATCGGCAGCGAGCTTTCGGCGGCGATGCGCCGGATCGAGGAGCCGGTGACTTCGACGCGCTGGATCGGCTGGGCGGCGGATTGTTCGGCCGGCTGCGTCTGCAGGGCCGGTGATTCGGGCGGGCGCTGCGCTTCCTGCGCCGCGGCGGGCAGGCACAGGAAGAGGCAGGCGGGCAGGCCCAGGCCGGCGCCGCGGAACAGCTGGCGCAGCGCGCGGGACAGGATGGTTTCGTGCATGATCAGCTCCCGAATGGTGTCGTGATCGCCTCGCTGCGCCACATCGTCTTTCCTTGCTAAACAATTGTTTTTAGGAATAAACACATGTTGTGCCGAGGTGCCTGGAATCGAGTCTTGCACCGCTTTATCGGGTTTATGTGATTTCGGTCAAACGGGGCGGGAAGCGGCGGGCGATTCGCCAGCCGGACCCGCGGCAAGGACGGGAGCCGTGGCATGCGCACCACAGGGAACGCATGCATCGGCTACACGGGCGCGCGGGGCAGGCCTGCCGCTGCCGGCCCCGCTGCGCCCCCCCGTCTTCAGCCACCTTCAGAACGTGTAGCGCGCTCCCAGCGAGAAGGTGCGTCCCACCGCACCCAGGTAGTCGAGCGGGTTGTAGGCCTGGGCGCCGTAGGTGAGCGGGTCGAGCGGCGCCACCTTGTCGAACAGGTTTTCCACGGTGCCGAACACTTCCCACTGTGGCTGCGGCTTCCAGCGCACCACCAGGTCGAAGGTGGTGAAGGAGGCCAGTTCGCAGTTGCGCGGCGCGTCGTCGCCGTTGGCGTAGTGGCTGGCGCAGCCGTCGGGGTCGCCCTTGAACAGCACGTTGTCGATCGGCCCGCGGTAGTTGGCGTTCAGCGACACGCGCCAGTCGGCGCGGTCCCAGGTCGCACGCAGGTTGGCGCGGTAGTCCGGGGTGCCGATGCAGTTGGTGACGTCGCAGTTGCCGTGGGTGCCGGCGAAGTCGCGCGAGCTGCCGTCCTGTTCGGTACGGACCCATTCGTCGAGGTAGGTCAGCTTGCCGTCGAGCAGCAGGTTGCCCCAGCCATCGGGCAGGCGCAGCGTGTGGCGGGCGTCGAGGTCGATGCCACGCACCTCCGTTTGCGCCGAGTTGACGTAGTTCGCCAGCACCGCCGTGATGGCGCCCGGGTCGCCCGGGATGCCGGTGGCCGTGCTCGGGTCGCGCGCCACGTTGCCGGCGGCAATCGCGGCGTCGGTCAGCTCCTGGTTGATCTCGTTCTTGCGCTTGATCTTCCAGAAGTCGACCGAGATGCTGGTGCGCGGCAGCGGGTCCCAGATGAAGCCGATGTTGTAGCTGCGCGAGCGCTCCGGCGACAGGTCCGGGTTGGGCGAGGTGATCACTGCGATATTCGCCGGGTCGCAGGCCGCCGTCACGCCCAGGGCGCAGCGCAGCGGGTCCTCGGCGGTGGCGAACGCGGCCAGGCCGCCGACGCCGTTCTCGGCCGCGCTCGGGGCGCGGAAGCCCTTGGCAAAGGTGCCGCGCAGGGCGAACTGGCGCGAGGGCGTCCATTTCACGCCGACCTTCGGCGTCCAGGAACGGCCGACGTCGGTGAAGTCGTCGAAGCGCAGCGCGCCGGTGACCTCGACCCCGGGCAGCACCGGCGCCAGCGCCTCGCCGTACAGCGCGAACACATTGCGCGCGCCGCGGTAGGCCGAGTAGCCGAGGCCGATCACGTTGCCGCGCTCGGTGCCGGTGCTCGGGCCGAGTTCGGTTTCCTCGCGCCGCCATTCGGTGCCGACGGCCACGCCGATCGGCCCGCCGGCCAGTTGCCCGAATTCGCGCGTGGCCTTGAAGTCGCCCTGGATGATCTTGGTCTCGGCGCTATTGCGGATCATCGGCGACAGCGCCGCATACACCGCCGGGTCGTTCAGGCCGGCGTTTTCGCCGATGCGCCAGAAGGTGCCGGGCGGCAGCGCCGCATAGGCCGGGCTGGTGGCCAGGGCCGAGGCCACGTTCACCGTGTCGTCGGGATTGAGCAGGGCAAAGGTGACGTCGCGCTGCAGCTGGCCATGGCGTTCGTTGGTGACGGTGCTGCGCGAGAACAGGATCGAGGTATCGTAGTCCCAGCCGGCGACTTCGCCCTTCACGCCGGCCAGCAGGCGCGAGAAGAAGGAATCGATGTTCGACACCCGCGGGCCGACGTCGCCGGCCAGGTAGCGCAGGCGCGCGGCCGTGCCGAAATAGGGATTATCGGGGTGGGCCGCGCCGAGCAGCGAGGCGGCGTTGCTGACCGGGCCGCCCGGATAGCCGACCGAGGCGCTGACGGTGGACGGTGTGGTCGAGGACGAGGACTTGCTGCTGTACAGATTGACCTCGCCATAGCCCTCGATGGTGGGCGTGAGGCGGTAGGTGCCGCGCCCGAACAGGCTGTAGTTTTCCTGCTCGGGCTGGATCTGGTTGTAGACCAGGGTCGAGTCGATCAGGCAGCCGCCGCCGGGGTCGCCCTGCGGGTGGTTGGTGAAGTTGCCGCAGGCCGCGCCAGGGAAGAAGCGGGTGAAGCCGGTGGCCGGGTCGAGGTTGCCGCGGTTGTAGTAGTCGAGGGTGGTCGGGTTGCGCACGTTGCCGTTGATGGCGTTGCCGGCCGCGTTGTTGGTGGTGATGGCCCCGGTGCCGCCGAGGTTCTGGAGCGCCGAATAGCCCCAGCGGCGCAAATCGACGCGGCCGATGTGGTCGCGGCTGCCACGGTCGCGCAGCCAGATGTCGTTGCTGCGCTTGAACTCGAAGTTCAGCAGCACGTTGTAGCGGTCCTTGTCGGGGTCGCCGAAGCCGTGGGTGATGGCGAAGTTCTGCTCCTCGCCGTCCCATTCCTCGCTGATGCCGAGCAGGCCGCGCACCGTGGTGCCGGTGAAGTTGCGGCGCAGGATGATGTTGACCACGCCGGCAATCGCGTCGGAACCGTAGATGGCCGAGGCGCCGTCCTTCAGGATCTCGATGCGGTCGACGGCGTCGGTGGGGATCACGTTCAGGTCGCTGAAGACCTTCTGGCCGTCGTCGGCCAGGCCATAGGGCGCCATGCGCCGGCCGTTGAGCAGCACCAGGGTCGAGGCCGTGCCCAGGCCGCGCAGCGAGATGCCGGAAGCGCCGGCCGCGAAGCCGTTGCCGAAGGAGGTCGGCACCGAGCCCTGGTTGTCCACCGCCAGGGTCTGCAGCAGTTCCGACACCGTGCTCTTGCCGGAACGCTCGATGTCGGCGCGGTTCACGGTGATCACCGACGAGGCGGTTTCGGCTTCGGCGCGGCGGATGTTACTGCCGGTGATTTCGACGCGCGCGATGGGCCGCTGCGCCTGCTCTTGCAACGGCGCCTGTGCCTGCGCCTGCACAAGGGGCAACGCCAGCAGGACCAGGCCGGCCGCGCCGCCGCCGGCAAAGAGGCGGCGAATGGCGCGGGATATCAGGGTTTCAGTCATGTCCGGACTCCAGAACGTGTGGGAATTCCGGTCCATGTCGCGCTTGTTTGCTTTCACCCAGACAATCAACACACAGCAATTGATTCTCGATAAAGACAAACACCGCTGAACCGGGGCTTGTCCTGACTTTTGCAGCACCGGCAACGACACGTCTGATATCTCTCAAACGTCATTCCGGCGTTTGCGCGGCTGTGCGTTTGTCGCAACCGCTTGTCAATGGAGTGATGTTTACGCTACGGACAAAAGGCTTGCCAATCTTCACGCATTGGCGTTATAGTCGATTCGACCATTTTCGGATTCCCTCATGCGCAACGCCGTTTTCTTTACCCGCTGGTTTTATTTTGGCTTTTCCGGCCTTCAGGCGGTGGAGTAGCGGCGGGTACACGCAACAGCAAGCAACCCAGGACCGAACACCAGAAACCGCCAGCGATGGCGGTTTTTTTATTTCCAGACCAGAAACGGAGTACAGCATGCCCCGCACCGACGATTTACGCATCCGCGAAATGAAGGAACTGACGCCGCCCTCGCACCTGATCCGCGAGTTTCCGGTCACGCCGGCAGCGGAGCAGACCGCGGCAAATGCGCGCGTGGCGCTGCACCGCATCCTGCACGGCCAGGACGACCGCCTGATGGTGGTCATCGGCCCCTGCTCGATCCACGACCCGAAGGCCGCGCTCGAGTACGCGCGCCGCCTGGCCGAGCAACGCCAGCGTTTTATTGGCGACCTCGAGATCGTGATGCGCGTGTACTTCGAAAAGCCACGCACCACGGTGGGCTGGAAGGGCATGATCAACGATCCTTACATGGACAACAGCTTCCGCATCAACGACGGCCTGCGCATGGCGCGCGAGCTGCTGCGCAACGTCAACGAGATGGGCCTGCCGGCCGGCACCGAATTCCTCGACGTGATCAGCCCGCAGTACATCGCCGATTTGATCAGCTGGGGCGCGATCGGCGCCCGGACTACGGAATCGCAGGTGCACCGCGAGCTGGCTTCCGGCCTGTCCTGCCCGGTGGGCTTCAAGAACGGGACCGACGGTAACATCAAGATCGCCACCGAGGCGATCAAGGCGGCCTCCCAGCCGCACCACTTCCTGTCGGTGACCAAGGGCGGGCACTCGGCCATCGTCTCCACGGCCGGCAACGAGGATTGCCACATCATCCTGCGCGGCGGCAAGACCCCGAACTACGACGCCGCCAGCGTCGAGGAGGCGTGCCGCCAGATCGCCGGCCTGGGCCTGGCCTCGCGCCTGATGATCGACGCCTCGCATGCGAACAGTTCCAAAAAGCCGGAGAACCAGGTGCCGGTGTGCGCGGACATTGCCGCACAGATCGCGCGCGGCGACGAGCGGATCGTGGGCGTGATGGTGGAATCGCACCTGGTGGCGGGGCGCCAGGATCTGGTGCCGGGCAAGGAGCTGACCTATGGGCAGTCGGTGACGGATGGCTGCATCGACTGGGAGACCAGTATTGGTGTGCTGGAGGGGTTGGCGGCGGCGGTGCGCCAGCGGCGGCTGCGCGAAGATTTGTAACGCGTATTCTTGCGTCGTGGCGTGGTGGATTTTCGTAGGGTGGGCTCTCGAGCCCACGCGGTCGAACGGCGGCACGTCGAAACGAATCCCCGTAGGGTCCGCACGTCGAGCTATCGCTTATGGCGCCGAGGATCAGTCGATGGGACCGCGTGGGCACAAGTGCCCACCCTACGGTTATTGCAGTACAAAATAAGTTCATGGCCTGGCGGTATTGATTTGCGCTATCGTTAGCGTTTTTCCCAAGGCTGGGCACACGAGAACAAGAATGGCAGCATACCTCCTGCGGCGCCTGTGGCAAATGTTGCCCACGATGGCCGGCGTGATCGTCCTCGTGTTCGTGCTGTTCAACTGGGTGGGCGGCGACCCGGCATACCTGCTTGCGGGCAAGATGGCGGATGAAGCGGCGATCGCCAACATCCGCGCCCAGCTCGGTATCGACCAGCCGGTCTGGGTGCAGCTCGGCATCTTCCTGAAGCAGATCCTCACCTTTGACTTCGGCAACGCCTGGAGCACGGGCGAGCCGGTCTCGCACATCATCGCCAGCCGTCTCGGCCCTTCGCTCACCGTGCTGGTGCCGCTTACGCTGCTGGAAACCTTCCTTGGCATCGCCCTGGCGCTGGCCATCGCCTTCGTGCGCGGCTCCTTGACGGACCGCGCCGTGACGGTCGCCTGCACGGTCGGCATGTCGATCTCGATCCTGGTCTACATCATCGTGTTCCAGTACTTCTTCGCCTACAAACTCGGCCTGTTCCCGGTCCAGGGCTGGGGCAACAGCCTGGGAGAAAACCTGCTGCATTACGCGCTGCTGCCCATCATCATCGGCCTGGCGGTGTCGATCGCCCCGACCCTGCGCCTGTACCGCAGCTTCGTGCTCGACGAGGCCAACCAGGACTACGTGCGCACCGCACGCGCCAAGGGCCTGGGGGAGCGGCGCATCGTCTGGGTGCACGTGCTGAGGAATGCGGCAATCCCCATCATCACCCATGTGATGGCGAACCTGCCCGCCTTGCTGATTGGTGCTTTTCTGCTGGAACGTTTCTTCGGCATCCCCGGCATCGGGCGCGAAGTCATCCTGGCCGTGGAGCGCAGCGATTTTCCAGTGATTAAGGCGATCACCGTGTATGTGGCCGCGGCGACCATGGTATTCAATCTGCTGGCGGACTTGCTGTACCAGGCCGTCGATCCGCGCGTTCAGCTCAAATGACCGATCACCCCGTTTCGCCCGGCCTGTGGGCGCTCGCCTGGCGCCGCCTGCGCGCCGACCGCGTCGCTATGGTGGCCCTGGCCGTGGTCGGCCTGTTCCTGCTGATGCTGGTGCTGTCTGCGGGCGGCCTGGTCGCAGCCGATTGGGAAGAAGAGGTCGCAGTCAATTACGCGCCGCCAGGCTTCGTTGGCGCGAATCCGGCCCTGGCTGCCCTGGCCCAGCCGCAGCGGCCGACGCCGCCGAATGCCTTCGACCCGCTGGCCGACGAACTCGGCACCCTGAAGCGCGCGGTCCAGGCCACGCATCCGCCCGTGGCCAAGGCCTTGACGCTGCCCTTCGGCGCCGACAAATGGGGCCACGACATCCTCAAGAAAACGGTGAAGGGCGGCGAGACCTCGATCGTGGTCGGCCTCGTTGCCGCTTCCGTCGCGGTGGCGCTGGGCACCCTGTTCGGCGCCATCTCCGGTTTTTATGGCGGCTACGTCGACGACTTCTTCAACTGGTTCTACAGCATCTTCACCTCGATTCCCTCGATCCTGATGATCCTGACGGTGGCCGCCGTGCTCCAGCAAAAGGGCGTGACCACCATCGTGCTGATCCTGGGCCTGACCGGCTGGACCGGGCCCTACCGCCTGATCCGCGCCGAGTACATCAAGCACAAGGCGCGCGAATACGTGATGGCGGCCGACGCCATCGGGGCCTCGAGCTGGCGCAAGATGTTCTCGCACATTTTCCCGAACGTCTCGCACGTGGCCCTGGTGCAGGTGTCGATCCTGGTGGTCGGCTTCATCAAGGCTGAAGTCATCCTGTCCTTCCTGGGTTTCGGGGTGCCGGTCGGCACCGTGTCCTGGGGGAGCATGCTCAATGAAGCGCAAAATGAACTGATCCTCGGCAAGTGGTGGCAGCTGGCGGCCGCGGCCGGGGCGATGGCGCTGCTGGTGACGGCCTTTTCCCTGTTCACCGACGCGCTGCGCGATGCGCTCGACCCGAAACTAAAGTGAGGCCGGCATGACGGACCAGGACAAGATACTGCTGCGCGTGCGCGATCTACGCATTGCCTTTCGCACCGACAAGAAGAACACGGTCGAGGCGATCAAGGGCATTTCCTTCGACGTGCCGGCGAACGCCACCGTGGCGCTGGTGGGCGAATCGGGCAGCGGCAAGTCGGTCAGCTCGCTGGCCGTGATGGGCTTGCTGCCGCCGGATACGACTGTCGTGGACTCCGGGTCGAGCGTGCAGTTCGATGGCCGCGAGATCTTGCACCTGCCGGCGGCCGAGCGGCGCCGCCTGTGCGGCAAGGACATTGCCATGATCTTCCAGGAGCCGATGTCCTCGCTGAACCCGGTGTTCACGGTCGGCTTCCAGATCGGCGAAGTGCTGCGCCTGCACCTGGGCATGAGCAAACGCGAAGCGCGCGCCCGCACCCTTGAACTGCTGGAAGAAGTCGGCATTCCCGACCCGGCGCGCAAGATCGACGCCTACCCGAGCCAGATGTCCGGCGGCCAGCAGCAGCGCGTCATGATCGCCATGGCCATTGCCTGTGAACCGAAGCTGCTGATTGCGGACGAGCCGACCACGGCGCTCGACGTGACCATCCAGAAACAGATCATGGAGCTGATCGCCAGGCTGCA
This sequence comes from Massilia sp. BAP21, assembly GCF_057801335.1. Classification (NCBI taxonomy): domain Bacteria; kingdom Pseudomonadati; phylum Pseudomonadota; class Betaproteobacteria; order Burkholderiales; family Oxalobacteraceae; genus Massilia; species Massilia sp. BAP21. Next base: position 649,279 of record NZ_CM173596.1, on the reverse strand, counting down.
AAAGAAACACCGGATGGCGGTGCTGTTCATTACCCACGACCTCGGCCTGGTGGGAGAGATTGCCGACCGCGTGATCGTGATGCGCCATGGCGAAGTGCGCGAGGAGGGCAGGGCGGCGCAGGTGTTCGGCGCGCCGCGCGACCTGTACACGCAAGCCCTGCTGCATTGCCGCCCGAAGCTGGACGAACGTCCGCTGCGCCTGCCGGTGATCGACGACTTCATGCGCGGGCAGGGCGCCGCGTCCATCGTGCTGCCGCAGCGTACGCGCGGCTATGCGCCGGACGATGAGAACGTGTTGGTGGTCAAGAACCTGCAAAAAAGCTTCTGGCTGCGCGAAGGGCTGTTCGGCAAGCGCGAGTTCCGCGCCGTCAAGGATGTGTCGTTCACCCTCCCGCGCGGCAAGACCCTGGGCGTGGTCGGCGAATCCGGTTCGGGCAAGACCACGGTCGGCCTGACGCTGCTGCGCCTGCACCGCGCCACCGGCGGCAGCGCCCTGTTCGATGGCAAGGACCTGGTCAGCATGTCGGACCGCGAATACGGGGCCTATAAACGCCGCATCCAGATCATTTTCCAGAATCCCTATGCCTCGCTGAACCCGCGTTTTACGGTGGGCCAGATTTTGCTGGAACCGATGCGTATCCACGGCATCGGCGCAAACGACAGGGAGCGCACCGCCACCGTGATGGCGCTACTGGAACGGGTGGGCTTGCCGGCCGCGGCTTATCAGCGCTATCCGCACGAGTTTTCCGGCGGCCAGCGCCAGCGTATCGCCATCGCGCGCTGTCTTACCATGAAGCCGGAGATCCTGGTCTGCGACGAATCGGTGTCGGCGCTGGACGTGTCGGTCCAGGCCCAGGTATTGAACCTGCTGCAGGACCTGCAGGACGAATACAAGATGAGCTACATCTTCATATCCCACGATTTGTCGGTGGTGCGCTACATTGCCGACCGCGTGATGGTGATGCACCAGGGCAGCGTGGTGGAAATGGCCGATTCCGACGCGCTGTACCGCAACCCGCAGCACGACTACACCAGGGCATTGCTGGCTGCGATTCCGCGTGGCGCCTGACTGTTGCGCCGGTGTTGCAGTCCCATGGTGGAAAACCGGCCGCTGCCAGCCGGGCAGGAAGATTTCCGTTACCATCACAGCATGTCCGAACTTATCCTCCTGATCCAGCACTACGGCGTTCTGCTCGTCTTCGGCACGGTGCTGCTGGAGCAGTTCGGCCTGCCGATTCCCGCCTTTCCCGTGCTGGTCGTGGCCGGGGCCATGGCCATGGATGGCGGCGCCAGCTGGCAGCTGTGCCTGCTTGCCGTGCTGCTGGCCTGCCTGATCTGCGATTATTTCTGGTTCCGTGCCGGACGCTACTACGGCAAGCGCGTGCTGCGCCTGCTGTGCCGCATTTCCCTGTCGCCGGATTCCTGCGTTAACCAGACCGAGGACCGTTTCCGCCGCTACGGGCCGAAGTCGCTGCTGGTCTCGAAGTTCATCCCCGGCTTCAATGCGATTGCCGCGCCGATGTCGGGCGCCCTCGGCACCGGTACCCGCCATTTCCTCGGGTTTGCCTCCACCGGCGCGCTGCTCTGGGGCGGCAGCGGGCTGGCGGTCGGCATGCTCTTCCACGACAGCGTCGACCGCGTGCTCGATGGCCTGGAAACCATGGGCAGCACCGCGCTGATGGTGGTCGGGACGCTGCTGGCGCTGTTCGTCGCCTATAAATATGTGGAGCGGCGCCGCCACCGCGCCAGCATGGCCTTGCCGCGCATCGGCGTTGCCGAACTGAAGACGCTGATCGACGGCGGCCACGATCCCCTGATCGTCGATGCGCGCAGCGTCACGGCGCAGGCGATGGAGCACGCGATTCCCGGCGCGCTGCTGTATGCCGAATGCGAGCCGGGCCAGCTGATGGCCGGGCTCGACCGCGACCGGCACATCGTCGTGTATTGCAACTGCCCGAACGACGTCACCGCCGCTCAGGTGGCCAAGGCCTTCCTGGCCAACGGCTTCCACCGTGCCCGGCCCTTGCTGGGCGGGCTGGATGCCTGGCACGCCCACCATGCCGCACCACCGCCCGAGCTGACACCGTTACCGACGTAGGGTGGATGGCTGCGCCATCCACGCGTTCAATCAGCGTGCGCAAGCCCGCGCCTGAAGCGGTGCCGTCTTTCCAATTTTCGGAAAACGAACCGTCCCTCCGCTTCCTGGCACGACCCGGCGGCCTGTACCTGAACGCGTGGGCGGCGCACACGCAGCCGTGGTGCACACGCATAGGTGGAGCCGACCACCCTACGTAACTGTACTACGCCTAAGCTTAACCATTCTTCAGACGTATGAAGATTGCTTTGTACCTAAACTACAAAATAAACTTGTGCTCCCGTAAAGAAATCCAGTAAGCTTGGAGGATCACCCGCCTCCTGTGCCGCAATGACTGCTTCTTTGCCTGACACCATCGTTTCCTCCGTTGCCCGTTTCGATCAACCGCGCCTGCTGGCCGACGTCGGCGGCACGAATGCCCGCTTTGCGCTGGAAACGGCGCCTGGGCAATTCGAAGCGGTGCAGGTGCTGGGCTGTGCCGACCACGGCACGCTGGCCGACGCCATCCGCAGCTATCTCGCTGCGCCGGAAACGGCAGGCTTCGGCACGGTCAGCCACGCTGCGATCGCCATCGCGAATCCGGTCGATGGCGACCAGGTCCGCATGACCAACCACCACTGGCAATTCTCGATCGAGGGCATGCGCCAGGAACTGGGTTTTGCCACCTTGCTGGTGGTGAACGATTTCTACGCGCTGGCGCGCTCGCTGCCGCACTTGCCCGATAGCGACAAGGTGCAGGTAGGCGGCGGCGCCGCGCGCCCGAACGCGCCGCTGGCGCTGATCGGCGCCGGCACCGGCCTCGGCGTATCCGGCCTGATCCCGGTCGGCGACAGCTGGACCGCGCTGTCGGGCGAGGGCGGCCACGTCGGCTTTTCGCCGGCGAACGAACTCGAAGTCGCGATCCTGCAATTTGCCTGGCGCGAGTTCGAGCACGTGTCGGCCGAGCGCTTCCTGTCCGGCGCCGGCGTCGAGCTGATCTACCGCGCGCTGGCCGATTACCGCGGCCAGCAGCCGGAAGCGATCGGCGCGCCGGAGATTTCGCGCCGCGCCATGGCCGGCGAATGCGCGCTCGCGGTCGAGGTGCTCGAGGTCTTCTGCGGCATGCTCGGCTGCGCAGCCGGCAACCTGGCGGTGACGCTGGGCGCCCAGGGCGGCGTGTACATCGGCGGCGGCATCGTGCCGCGCCTGGGCGAGCGTTTCGCCGCCTCCTGCTTCCGCAGCCGCTTCGAGCGCAAGGGCAGGTTCTCTTCTTACCTGTCCCAGGTGCCGACCTACGTGATCACGGCGCAGTATCCGGCTTTCCTTGGCGTGTCGGCGATTCTGGCGGAAAAACTGTCCGCTTGATCCTAAACCGCACTGCGCACCCTTGCGCAAGTGGCCGTTCCCGTGTTTTATCGGTTACAATGACCCGCAGTTGGAAGAAACGATGGCTTCACGCCCCGTGCGTGCGCCGGCAAAACCGGCAAGCCTGTTTCGCTAGATCACCAACCCGTTGCCCGCCTGGCAAGCGAGCAGCCTGTGGCCGGGTCCTGTCCCGCTACCGTATTGTGCCCGTCCCATCCAGGCGCGGGCCACGCATCCAGTTTCGACGAGCAGTACCGTGAACCTCGTTCCGTTCGCGACGGCCACCGGCATTTGTAGCCGGTCGCGTCACGGCGGCAGCTGCACGATGATCTTTGCCGCGCCTGGGTGCGCTGGCAAACCAAGTATTTATATTGAGCTTTCGAGCCTGACAACATCGAGAATGAAGACTGACGAGGCCAAGCGGATCCTCGAAACCGCCTTGCTGTGCGCACGCGAGCCGATGTCGATCCATGGCATGAAGAAGCTGTTCGCCGACGTCGATGCGAACGGCAGGCCGCTCGGCATCGGTGTCGGGTCCGACACGATCAAGCTGCTGCTCGAGGAACTGCGCTACGACTGGCGCGACCGCGGCATCGAGATCGTCAGCCTGGCCTCGGGCTGGCGTTTCCAGAGCCGCCCGGAAATGAAGCCTTACCTGGACCGGATTTCGCCGGAAAAGCCGCCGAAGTATTCGCGCGCGACGCTGGAAACGCTGGCGATCATCGCCTACCGCCAGCCGGTCACGCGCGGCGACATCGAGGAAATCCGCGGCGTCGCGGTGAACTCGCAGACGATCAAGATGCTCGAAGACCGCGGCTGGATCGATGTGGTCGGCCACCGCGAAGTGGTGGGGCGGCCCGCCCTGCTGGGTACGACCAAGCAATTTCTTGACGACCTGGGCCTGGCGTCGCTGGGCGGGTTGCCGCCGCTCGAAGCGATCGCCGACGCCGCCGACGGGCGCTCGCTGGAAGCGCTGGAAGCGGCGCTGAACGACAATTTTGACAGGGCAGCCGCGGGAGCGGCAGCCGAAGACGAACAAGGGGCTTCCCAAGTGGAAGTGCCGATTCATGACCCGCAACCGGCCGCCGGCTCGGTACCAGGTCAGCAAAACAATGACACGAATGATGAATCCAACTGACACCACCGAGACCACTCCGGCCGAGCCGGGCAAGGGCGACGCGGCCAAGCCGAAGCGCCGCACCAAGGCCGCTGCCGCCGCTGCAGCGCCCGCCGTGAGCGAAGCGCCTGCCGCGGTCCCGGCCGACGCTGCCGCGCCGGCTGCGAAGCCGAAGCGCCGCACCAAGGCTGCCGCCGAGGGCGATGCCGCCGGCGCCGCCGCCGCTGCGCCTGTTGCCGCTGCTGCGCCTGCCGCCGCTGCCGAGCCTGCACCGAAGGCCCCGGCCGCCCGCAAGCCGCGCGCGGCAAAGGCCAAGCCGGCCGAGGTCCAGGTCGAGGCGCCGGCCCAGGCCGCCGCCAGCGCGCCGGCGCCAGTCGCGGCCCCGGCCGCACCGGTGGCAGCCGCCGAAGCCGTGCCTGCGGCAGCGGCCGCTGTGCCGGGCGCCGCCGCGCCGCGCCAGGAGCAGGGCCAGCGCAAGCCGCGCGGTCCGCGCCAGATGCGCGAGCAGCGCGGCCAGCGCGAACTGCTCCAGGCCGAGGCTGCCGCATCGCAGGTTGAAGCCGTTGCCGCGCTGGAAGCCGGCGTCGACGGCGCGGCAGAAGCGCGCGCCGCCGAGCCGGTGCGCGAACAGCGCCAGGGCAAGGGCAAGGGCAAGCAGAAGAACCAGAAGAATGCCCAGAAGCCTGGCCAGCCAGGCGCCCAGCAGGCGGGCCAGGGTGCGCAGCCGGGCCAGCAGGTGCGCGGCGCCCACGGTAACAAGGGCAAGGGCGGCAAGCAGAAGCCGGGCAAGGGCGGCAACGATGCCGACGCCGTGTTCTCCTTCGTCACTTCGGATGCCTTCGACGCCAACGACGGCGGCCAGGGCCAGCAGAAGCCGAAGGTGCGCCGCGACCTGACCGCCGACGACGACGCGCCGAAGCTGCACAAGGTGCTGGCCGAGGCCGGTCTCGGTTCGCGCCGCGACATGGAAGACCTGATCGTTGCCGGCCGCGTGTCGGTGAACGGCGAGCCGGCCCACATCGGCCAGCGCATCCTGCCGACCGATGCCGTACGCATCAACGGCAAGCTCATCCAGCGCAAGGTGAACAACACCAAGCCGCCGCGCGTGCTGGTGTACCACAAGCCGGCCGGCGAGATCGTCAGCCACGACGACCCGGAAGGCCGTCCATCGGTGTTCGACCGCCTGCCGACCATGAAGACCGGCAAGTGGCTGGCCGTCGGCCGCCTCGACTTCAACACCGAGGGCCTGCTGCTGTTCACGACTTCCGGTGACCTGGCCAACCGCCTGATGCACCCGCGTTACAACATTGACCGCGAGTACGCCGTGCGTACCCTGGGCGAGCTGGAAGAAGGCATGCGCCAGAAGCTGCTGGCCGGCGTCGAGCTCGACGACGGCAAGGCGGCGTTCACCAAGATCGTCGACGGCGGCGGCGAAGGCATCAACAAGTGGTACCGCGTGGTGATCGGCGAGGGCCGCAACCGCGAAGTGCGCCGCATGTTCGAGGCGGTCGGCCTGACCGTCTCGCGCCTGATCCGTACCCGCTACGGCGCCATGACCCTGCCGTCGGGCCTGAAGCGCGGCCGCTGGGAAGAGCTGGAAGAGAACGACGTGCGCAACTTCATGTCGGCCTTCGGTATCGAGAAGAAGGGCGCCGCAGGCGGTGCGCAGGGCGGCAAGGGCGCCAAGGGTGGCCAGCCGGCCGATCCACGCCGTTCCGACGGCAACCGCATCGACCGTGCCGACGCCAACAAGAACGTCGACCCGTTCGGCCCGCAGGTCGCACGCGCCGGCGCGCCGCAACGCAACGCCGGCCTGTCGACGGTTCCGAACGGGCGTCCGCAGGGTGGCGGCAAGGGTGGCCGTGGCGGCAACGCCGGCGGCTTCGGCGGTACGTCGGGCCGTCCGGGCAGCAATAACGGCGGCAGCAGCCGTCCGCGCCAGCCCGATCCGCTGCAGACCACGTTCGGCTTTGCCGGTACCGGCGGCGGTGGCCGTCGCGGCGGCCAGGGCCCGCGCGGTTCCGAGCACGGCCTGCCGCGCCGCGGCCGCCGCGGTTGAGGTTTGGTGGGGTCGGTTCTCGAACCCACCGCTTGAGCGGATGAGCGCTGCGCGGGTTTTGTAGGGTGGGCTCTTGAGCCCACGCTGGTTCACCTCTTGAACATCGGCGCCCTGTCCTCATGTAGGGTGTCCTGGATTATCGGTATCGATGTTCAGCCGGTGAAACCGCGTGGGCACAAGTGCCCACCCTACGAAACGATGGCACCCGAGTGGTGGGTTGAGGAACCCATCCACATTTATCGTGTGCAGCTGTTGTTTGGTCGTCCATATAATGGTATGTCGATTGCAGCACGCCCTCGAATACGTTATAATTTGCAGCCTAATCCGGAGTTCTTCCCAGTATTAATTTGGTGCAAGTGCTTTCATCTGGTTGGGTAGTGAATACAAAAAGATGGGCAGATGCCCATTTTTTTTTTGGTAAAACGTTTTAAAGCCCTGGAGAAGTGTCGTGCAGCAGTTTGATTTGATCGCCAAGACAGTCGGTGGCCTCGGCTACGACCTCGTTGATGTCGAACGGGGCGAGCGTGGCATCCTGCGCGTGTTTATCGATTTCCCCGCTGCCGTCGCGGACGAAAAGGGGCCGATCACGGTCGAGGATTGCGCAACGGTGAGTCACCAGTTGTCGCACGTACTGACCGTCGAGAACGTCGATTACGAGCGTCTGGAAATTTCGTCGCCCGGGCTGGACCGCCCGGTGCGCACCCTGGCCGATTTCGAGCGCTTCGCCGGCCACGAATGCACGGTGAAGCTGCGCGTCGCCATGCCGGGCACCGCGAACCGGAAAACCTATACGGGCATCCTGGTCGCGCCGGAAGGCGACAAGATCGGTCTGGAATTTGAAGGTAAAGATGGTCTGGCGTTGTTGGAATTTACGCTGGCCGAATTGGACAAGGCACGTCTGGTGCCACAGGTGGATTTTAGGAGTCGCAAAGCATGAGTCGCGAAATTTTGTTACTGGTTGATGCGCTCGCGCGCGAAAAAAACGTCGATAAGGAAGTGGTCTTCGGGGCGCTCGAGTTCGCCCTGGCCCAGGCCACCAAAAAACGCTATGAAGGCGAGGTCGACATTCGCGTGAGCATCGATCGCGACAATGGCGAATTCGAAACCTTCCGCCGCTGGCACGTGGTGCCGGATGAAGCCGGCCTGCAACTGCCGGACCAGGAAATCCTGCATTTCGAAGCAAAAGAACAGATCGCCGACATCGAAGTCGACGAGTACATCGAAGAGCCGGTGGAATCGGTCGAGTTCGGCCGCCGCTTCGCGCAAGACACCAAGCAGGTCGTCCTGCAGCGCGTGCGCGATGCCGAGCGCGAGCAGATCCTGCAAGACTTCCTCGAGCGCGGCGATTCGCTGGTGACCGGCACCATCAAGCGCATGGAACGCGGCGATGCGATCGTCGAGTCGGGCAAGATCGAAGCACGCCTGCCGCGCGACCAGATGATCCCGAAGGAAAACCTGCGCATCGGCGACCGCGTCCGTGCCTACATCCTGCGCGTCGATCGCAACATGCGCGGCCCGCAGGTGATCCTGTCGCGCACCGCGCCGGAATTCATCATGAAGCTGTTCGAGCTGGAAGTTCCAGAGATCGAGCAGGGCCTGCTGGAAATCAAATCGGCTGCCCGTGACGCCGGCGTGCGCGCCAAGATCGCCGTGTACACGGCCGACAAGCGCATCGACCCGATCGGTACCTGCGTCGGCATGCGCGGTTCGCGCGTGCAGGCCGTGACCGGCGAGCTGGGCGGCGAGCGTGTCGACATCGTGCTGTGGTCCGACGATCCGGCCCAGTTCGTCATCGGCGCACTGGCCCCGGCCAACGTTTCCTCGATCATGGTCGATGAAGAAAAGCACGCCATGGACGTGGTGGTCGATGAAGAAAACCTGGCAATCGCGATCGGCCGCTCGGGCCAGAACGTGCGCCTGGCGTCGGAACTGACCGGCTGGAAGATCAACATCATGACGGCCGAGGAATCGGCCAACAAGGTGGCCCAGGAAACGGCGGCAATCCGTGCGCTGTTCATGGAAAAGCTCGATGTTGACCAGGAAGTGGCCGACATCCTCGTCGAAGAAGGCTTCTCGAGCCTTGAAGAAATCGCGTACGTCCCGATTTCCGAAATGCTCGAAATCGAATCCTTCGACGAGGAAACCGTCAACGAACTGCGTACCCGCGCCCGTGACGCGCTGGTGACCGAAGCCATTGCATCCGAAGAAGGTTTGGAAGGCATGGAAGAGGCGCTGGTGAACCTCGAGGGCATGGACCGCAGCACCGCCGGCAAGCTCGGCCTGGCCGGCATCAAGACGGTCGAAGCATTTGCGGGTCTCGCATACGACGAATTCGGCGCCATCCTGTCGCTGCCGTCGGACCGCGCCCGTGAACTGATCAAGAACGAATTTAATGATGTGACCGACGATGAGATGAAGCTGGTCGACAGTAAATATGACGACCGCGCCAAGGCGCTGCAGGCGAAAGCCTGGAGCCTTGCAGAAACGGCCAAGGCATAATTTGCAAATCTTTATCATCTCCGCGACACATAGAAAAGAGGACTGAATGGCGAGTAACAACGTAGCCCAATTTGCCACCGAACTGAAGATGCCTGCAGACTTGCTGCTGACGCAGCTGCGTTCTGCCGGCGTCGAGAAAAGTTCGACGTCAGATCCCTTGTCGAAAGATGATAAGGACAAGCTGCTGAACCACCTGCGCCGTACCCACGGCGCGGGCGAATCGACCGAGAAAAAGAAAATCACGGTCACCCGCAAGGAAACGAGCGAGATCAAGCAGGCTGACGCATCGGGCAAATCGCGCACGATCCAGGTCGAGGTGCGCAAGAAGCGTACTTTCGTACAACGTGACGACCCGGCCCCGAGCGCACCAGCCGCACCTGCCGCACCCGTGATCGACGAAGCCGAAATCGCACGCCGCGAGGAAGAGGCGCGCCGTCACGCTGAACTCGTCGCGCGCCAGGAAGCCGACCTGCGCGAAAAGCAGGAACGCCTGGCCAAGCTCGAATCCGAGCGCGCCGAGCAAGCCCGTGCCGCCGAAGAGCAGGCCAAGCGCGATGCCGACGAAAAGGCCAAGCGCGAAGCCGCCGCAGCCGCTGCTGCCAGCTCCGCCGCCGGCGAGCAGGCCAAGCAGGCCGCCGCCGCCGACGCCAAGCAAAAGGCCGACGAAGCCGCCAAGGCCGCTGCCGAACGCGCTGCCGCCACCGAGCGTGCACGCAAGGCCGTGGCCGACGAAGTAGCCCAGATCAAGCTGATGATGGCCCAGCCGCGCCGCGTGATCAAGGCGCCGGAACCGGCGCCTGCACCAGTGGCGGCCAAGCCGGCCGCACCTGCCGGCACGCTGCACAAGCCTGCCGACAAGAAGCCGGCCGACGGCGCCGCCGCGAAACCGGGCGACAAGAAGCCGGGCGACAAGAAGTCGATCAAGTCGGCGAACGTGTCCTCGACCTGGTCGGACGACAAGAAGCGCGGCGCCCCGGGCGGCGCCAAGACCCGTGGCAACACCGGCGCGCCGAGCGGCCGCGACGGCTGGCGTTCGGGTGGCCGCAGCGGTGGCCGCCGTTCGCACAGCGACGACCGCGAAACCAACTTCCAGGCGCCGACCGAGGCGATCGTCAAGGACGTCCACGTCCCTGAAACGATCACCGTGGCCGAACTCGCCCACAAGATGTCGGTCAAGGCATCGGAAGTCATCAAGCAGCTGATGAAGCTGGGCCAGATGTGCACCATCAACCAGGTGCTGGACCAGGAAACCGCGATGATCGTGGTGGAAGAGATGGGCCACAAGGCCTTCGCTGCCGCCGAGGACGATCCGGAAGCGATCCTGGCCGACCAGGGCGCGCATGCCGAGTTCGAGTCGACCTCGCGTGCACCGGTCGTGACCGTCATGGGCCACGTCGACCATGGTAAAACCTCGCTGCTGGACTACATCCGCCGCGCCAAGGTTGCCGCGGGCGAAGCCGGCGGCATTACCCAGCACATCGGTGCATACCACGTGGATACCCCGCGCGGCATGATCACCTTCCTGGATACCCCGGGCCACGAAGCCTTTACGGCCATGCGTGCCCGCGGCGCCAAGGCAACCGACATCGTCATCCTGGTGGTGGCGGCGGACGACGGCGTGATGCCGCAAACCAAGGAAGCAATTGCGCACGCAAAAGCTGCCGGTGTGCCGCTGGTCGTGGCGATCAACAAGATCGACAAGCCGGGCGCGAACACCGACCGCGTGACCCAGGAACTGGTTGCCGAAGGCGTGGTGCCGGAAGAATACGGTGGCGATTCGCCATTCGTGCCAGTGTCGGCGAAAGTCGGTACCGGTATCGACGACCTGCTCGAGCAAGTGCTGCTGCAGGCCGAAGTGCTGGAACTGAAGGCGCCGGTCGGCGCACCGGCCCGTGGCCTGGTGGTCGAATCCCGTCTGGACAAGGGCCGTGGCCCGGTCGCGACGATCCTGGTGCAATCGGGTACCCTGCGCCGCGGCGACGTGGTGCTGGCCGGTTCGGCTTACGGCCGTGTCCGTGCAATGCTCGACGAGAACGGCAAGGCCATCGCCGAAGCCGGTCCATCGATCCCGGTCGAGATCCAGGGCCTGACCGAAGTCCCGGCAGCCGGCGAAGAAGTCATGGTCATGGCCGACGAGCGCAAGGCGCGTGAAATCGGTCTGTTCCGTCAAGGTAAGTTCCGCGACGTGAAGCTGGCCAAGCAGCAGGCGGCGAAACTGGAAAACATGTTCGACCAGATGGGCGAGGGCGAGGTGAAGAACCTGCCGCTGATCATCAAGACCGACGTGCAGGGTTCGCAGGAAGCACTGGTTGGCTCGCTGCAGAAGCTGTCGACTTCGGAAGTGCGCGTGCAGGTCGTCCATGCGGCGGTCGGCGGCATCACCGAATCCGACGTCAACCTGGCGGTCGCCTCGAAGGCAGTCATCATCGGCTTCAACGCCCGTGCCGACGGCCAGGCGCGCAAGGTGGCGGAAGCCAACGGCGTCGACATCCGTTACTACAGCATCATTTACGATGCGATCGACGAGATCAAGACGGCACTGTCGGGCATGCTGGCGCCGGAGAAGCGCGAGACCATCACCGGCCAGGTCGAGATTCGCCAGGTCATCCTGGTGTCGAAGGTCGGCGCGATTGCGGGCTGCCTGGTCACCGATGGCGTCGTCAAGCGTTCGTCGTCGGTTCGCCTGCTGCGCAACAACATCGTCATCTGGACCGGCGAGATCGACTCGCTCAAGCGCTTCAAGGACGATGCGAAAGAAGTGCGTGCCGGCCTCGAGTGCGGCCTCTCGCTGAAGAACAACAACGAAATCCAGGTCGGCGACGTTCTGGAAGTGTTCGAAGTGACGGAAGTGGCGCGTACCCTGTAATTTGCAGGGATGCCAGGAACGCCATCAGTCGGGCTCGCGCCCGGCCGGTGGCGTTTTTTCGTTTGCGCCCGTCCGCGCACGATCGATGTACCATTGTCACCAAACCTAACCAAGAAACATGGCAAAACACAGCAAAAACATTCCCCAGCGCGGCCTGCGCGTTGCCGACCAGATCCAGAAAGACCTGTCGGAACTGATCGCGTTCGAACTGAAGGACCCGCGCGTGGGCATGGTCACGCTGACCGAAGTCCAGCTCACCCCGGATTACGCGCACGCGAAGATCTACTTCACCCTGCTGAAAGACAGCAAGGAAGAAGTCAAGCTGACGCTCGACGGCCTGAACAAGGCGTCCGGCTACCTGCGCAACATGCTCGGCAAGCGCCTGCACATCCACACGCTGCCGTCGCTGCACTTCGTGCACGACACCTCGACTTCGCGCGGCCTGCAGATGTCGGCCCTGATCGACCAGGCGAATGCCGTGCGCGCGGCCGACTTCGATGACGGCAAGGCACCCGCCGCACCCGACGCCGACGACGACAGCAAGTGAACGCCCGCCCTCCGAAAAAGCCGCGCGACCTCGTCGACGGCGTGCTCCTGCTCGACAAGCCGGTCGGTTTGTCCTCGAACGATGCGTTGATCCGCGCCAAGCGCGTGATGAACGCGAAAAAGGCCGGCCACACCGGCACCCTCGACCCGTTTGCCACCGGCCTGCTGCCGTTGTGCTTCGGCGAGGCGACCAAGTTCTCGCAGGACTTGCTGGAAGCGGACAAGACCTACGAGGCGACGGTTCACCTCGGCATCAAGACGGACACCGGCGATACCGAGGGCGAGGCCATCGAAACGCTTCCGGTGGACGTGACGGTCGAACAGATCGAAGCGGCGCTGGCGCGTTTCCGCGGCCCGATCCTGCAGGTGCCGCCGATGTACTCGGCCCTGAAGCGCGACGGCAAGGCGCTGTACGAATATGCGCGCGAAGGCATCGTGCTCGAACGCGAGGCGCGGCCGGTAACCATCCACGCGCTAGAGCTGATTGCGTATGAAGCACCGATGCTGCGGATTCGCGTTACCTGCAGCAAGGGCACGTATGTGCGCGTGCTGGGCGAGGACATCGGTGCGGCGCTCGGCACCGGCGCCCACCTGAATGCGCTGCGCCGCATCCAGGTTGGGGCACTGACGCTCGACGGCATGATCACGCTGGAAGCGTTGCAGGCGCATGCAGAGCCGCGTTCGCTGCTGGCTCCCGTGGATGCCTTGCTGTCGACTTTCCCGGCGGTCGAGCTGACGGCGGAGCTGGCGAAGCGCTTCCTGAACGGCCAGCGCCTGGCGCTCGGCAAGGAAGCGGTCGCAGTCCCGCCGGAGCAGGGCAGGGTACGCGTCTACCACGAAGGCAAGCTGCTGGGGACGGCGAATTTGCAGGAGTGGGCGATCCTGGCGCCAGAGCGCCTGATCGCTGTACAACACTGATTAATTCCCGTAGGGTGGTCCGGGCCACGAAAGGCGGCTCCGCCGTCCACGCGTTCAAACCCGGCATGGAGGCCTGCCCGGTATTTCTACTGCTATTTGAACGCGTGGGCGGCGCTCACGCTGCGTGCGCACGAGCTCCGGGGTGGAGCCGACCACCCTACATACCTGATTCATTCCTACAGGAAAAAGCGCAATTGCTCTTCTGAAGCCGTCCCGAAACCGCAAAACCCTTGAAATCCCGGCAAGCTATTGAAAACGCGGGGCTTTTTCATTGATACGTCACATCCGCGTGCTATACTAGTCGGTTTCCGAAATTGGCAGCACCGTACACATCCGTACATCACGCAAATCCACGCTGAAATCACATGTCAAATACCAAACGCGCAATTCGTAATATTGCAATCATCGCCCACGTTGACCACGGCAAGACCACCCTGGTCGACCAGCTGCTCCGTCAGTCCGGCACCTTCCGTGAAAACCAGGCCGTGGACACCCGCGTGATGGACTCGAACGACCTCGAAAAAGAACGCGGCATTACCATTCTGTCGAAGAACTGCGCGGTCGAGTACGAAGGCACCCACATCAACATCGTCGACACCCCAGGCCACGCCGACTTCGGCGGTGAAGTGGAACGCGTGCTGTCGATGGTCGACTCGGTGCTGCTGCTGGTCGATGCGCAGGAAGGCCCGATGCCACAGACTCGCTTCGTGACCCGCAAGGCGCTGGCCCTGGGCCTGAAGCCTATCGTCGTCGTCAACAAGGTCGACCGTCCGGGCGCGCGCGCCGACTGGGCCATCAACCAGACCTTCGAACTGTTCGACAAGCTGGGCGCCAACGACGAGCAGCTCGACTTCCCGATCGTCTACGCCTCGGGCCTGAACGGCTACGCCGGCCTGACCGAAGACGTGCGCGACGGCGACATGAAGCCGCTGTTCGACGCCATCCTGAAGTACGTGCCTGTGCGTGACGACAATCCGGACGGCCCGCTGCAGATGCAGATCACTTCGCTGGACTACTCGTCGTACGTCGGCAAGATCGGCATTGGCCGCGTCAACCGCGGCACCGTCAAGACCGGCCAGGACGTCGTCATCATGAACGGCCCTGACGCCACCCCGATCAAGGGCCGCATCAACCAGGTGCTGAACTTCAAGGGCCTGGAGCGCGTGCTGGTCGACGAAGCCGTCGCCGGCGACATCTGCCTGATCAACGGTATCGAAGAAATCGGCATCGGTTCGACCGTTTGCGCCGCCGACACCCCGGACGCGCTGCCGATGCTGACCGTCGACGAGCCGACCCTGACCATGAACTTCATGGTCAATAACTCGCCGCTGGCCGGCCGTGAAGGCAAGTTCGTCACCAGCCGCCAGCTGCGCGAGCGCCTCGAGCGCGAACTGAAGGCCAACGTGGCCCTGCGCGTGTCGCCGACCGACGACGACACCACCTTCGAAGTGTCGGGCCGCGGCGAGCTGCACCTGACCATTCTGCTGGAAAACATGCGCCGTGAAGGCTTCGAGCTGGCCGTGTCGCGTCCGCGCGTCGTGTACAAGATGGTCGATGGCGTGCGCCACGAGCCGTACGAAAACCTGACCGTCGACGTCGAAGAAGCCAACCAGGGCGGCGTGATGGAAGAACTGGGCCGCCGCCGTGGCGACCTGCAGAACATGGAATCGGACGGCAAGGGCCGTGTTCGTCTGGAATACCTGATCCCAGCACGTGGCCTGATCGGCTTCCAGGGCGAATTCATGACCCTGACCCGCGGCACCGGCCTGATGAGCCACGTGTTCCACGAGTACGCACCGGTCGACAACACCAAGGGCGAACTGGCTGGCCGCCGTAACGGCGTGCTGATCTCGCAGGACGACGGCGCCGCCGTTGCCTACGCGATCTGGAAACTGCAAGACCGCGGCCGTATGTTCGTCGAGCACAACACCCCGGTGTACGAAGGCATGATCATCGGTATCCACTCGCGCGACAACGACCTGGTCGTGAACCCGATCAAGGGCAAGCAGCTGACCAACGTGCGTTCGTCGGGTACCGACGAAGCCGTGCGCCTGGTGCCGCCGATCCAGATGTCGCTCGAATACGCCGTCGAGTTCATCGAGGACGACGAGCTGGTCGAGATCACCCCGAAATCGATCCGCCTGCGCAAGCGCTATTTGAAGGAACACGAGCGCAAGAAGGCATCGCGCGAAGGCGCGTAATCGGAAGCGGAAACTGAAGCGGAAGCGGACCCCGGGTCCGCGTCCTGGCCGATGTATCCGAAGAACCCGCTGCTCCCAGCGGGTTTTTTTACGTCCGCAGCATCCATTTCAGCGCGCGTCCTGGCGCATCCGGCGCCGGCGCACACCCGCCAGCGCCAGCACGCCGGGCAGCAGCATCAGCGCCATGGCCGGTTCCGGCACCGCGCTGACCAGGTCGAGCCGCACCGAGCTGCATTCGAAGTCGCGGCAGGCGCTGGCGACGATCTGGCCAAGGTCGTTGATGCCCGAGGCGCCTCCGATCACCCAGCCCGAACTCGGGTCGATGAGGGTGTTCAGGTCGATCAATTCGCCGCCGAAGGAGATGTAGCCGACAGTCGGGCCGTCCCAGGTGGAGGCGCTGCCGACAAAGGCGCCGCGCTCGTTGATGTCGGCCACGTCGAGGTTCAGGCCGCCGAAGGAGCCGACATCGCGCATGATGCCGTTTTCATAGACAAAGGCGTGCAGGCCGCCGCCCTCGGCTTCGCTGTAGCCGGCAATGCGGCCGGCGTTGTTGATCACGCGCGCGGAGTTGTTTTCGCGGTCGGCCAGGGTGCCGAGGTCGGTCAGCCGCCCGTTCTTGTACAGGAAGGGGTGGAAGGGCGCGTGCAGTTCGGGATTGATGTTCGATTCGCCGACGATCTTGCCATGGTCGTTGATGTCCCAGGCAACGCGGACGTCGCCGGTGCCGAAGTTGCCGAGTTGGGTGAAGCTGCCGCCGCGGTACAGGAAGCCTGTGTAGCCGCCGGGAATGGAGAGCTGGCCGACCACGTCGCCACGCGCGTTGATGCCCTGGGTGTTGGCGTTGGCGCCGAGATCGACCAGGCTGCCGCCCGTGTAGAGGAAGCCGTGGAATTCGCCCGAGGCCGTGGAGGCGGTGCCGATGACCTGGCCGGCATCGTTGAGCGCGCGTGCAAAGCCGGCGCTGCCGCCAAACCCGCCCAGCTCGGTGATGCTGCCGCCGGAATACAGCGCGGCATGGGTGGCGCCGCCGGGTTCGGTCTGCACGTAGCCGGAAATCTGGCCGAGGTTGTTGATGTCGTAGGAATTGAAACCGGTCGGCAGCGCGGTAACGGTGTACAGCGGTGCTGCCTGCGCCGGCAAGGCCGCCAGGACCGGCAGCAGCGCAAGGGCGCACAGGATTTTGCGTAAATGCATGATGGACCTCACGAAAAAATGCGCTAAAGGTTGATCGATGGCAAGGCGCACAGCAAATGACAGCGGCTGCGTGATCCAACGATAAGCGAGGGCGCCAGCGCTACAACTGAGCCATATCAGAAGCCCGACAGGTGTGCACGCTTGACAGGCGCACGTGTCTTGTCCGGCTCATCGGTGCGCGCCGCCAGGGAGCGGCCCGTTAAGATGGACCCATGCATATCCTCTGGACTTACCTCAAGCCGCACTGGCGCCTGGGCCTGCTGGCCCTGCTGTTGGCCGGCATCAGCCAGGTGCTGGCCCTGGTCGATCCCATCATCTTCGGCAAGATCATCGACGGCGTAACCAGCCGCCGCCCCGACGACACCGAACTCGTTGCGCGCGTGCTGCGCCTGCTCGGCCTGGCCGTGCTGGTGGCCGTGTTGTCGCGCCTGGCCAAGGCCCTGCAGGAATACGTGACGCGTCTGGTGGTGCAGAAGCTGGGCGTGGCGATCTTCAACGACGGCCTGCGGCACCTGCTGCGATTGAAATTCCAGGAGTTCGAGGACCTGCGCAGCGGAGAAATGCTGGCCCTGCTGCAAAAGGTGCGCGCCGACAGCGAGCGCTTCATCAATACCTTCATCAACACGGCCTTTGCCGCGCTGGTGGGCGTGAGCTTCCTGGCCTGGTATGCGGTGACGAAACACTGGCTGCTGGTGCCGGTGTTCCTGGTCGGCGTGCTGGTGCTGGGCGGCCTGACCGGCCTGCTCAGCCGCGAGATCAAGACCCAGCAGCGCTCGATCGTGCGCGAGACCAACCGCAACTCCGGCTTCATCACCGAGTCGCTGCGCAACATCGAGCTGATCAAGAGCCTGGGCCTGACCTTCCCGGAAATCCGGCGCCTGCGCAGTCAGACCGACGCCATCTTCGCGCTCGAGATGCAGAAGGTGAAGCGGATCCGCCTGCTGTCTTTCCTGCAGGGCTCGACCCTGAGCCTGTTGCGGCTGGCGATCCTGTTCGCGCTGCTGTGGCTGATCTTCCGCGACGTGCTCAGCACCGGCGAACTGATCGCCATGCAATTCATCTCGGTGGCCATCTTCGCGCCCTTGCAGGAGCTGGGCAACATCATCCTGGCGCACCGCGAAGCCGAAGCCTCGCTGCTGAACTTCAAGAACCTGATCGACAAGCCGATCGAACGCCGCCCGCCCGACCCGGTCGAGATCGGTCCGCTGGTCGCGCTGCGCTTCCAGGACGTGCGCTTTCGCCACAAGGGGGCGCAGGAAGATGCGCTGGGAGGCGTTTCATTCGACGCCAGGCTGGGCCAGACGATCGCCTTTGTCGGGCCTTCGGGCTCGGGCAAGTCGACCCTGGTGAAGCTGCTGGTCGGCCTGTACACGCCGAACGAGGGCGAGGTGTTCTACAACGGCGTGGCCACCACGGCCTTGCGCTACAACCGGGTGCGGCGCCAGATCGGCTTCGTGACCCAGGAAACCTATCTGTTCGCCGGCACCATCCGCGACAATATCCGCTTCGTGGCGCCCGACGCCAGCGACGAGGAAATCGTGGCGGCGATGCGCGCGGCGTCCTGCGCCTACCTGCTGGAGCGCTCGCCCGAGGGGCTGGACACGGTGATCGGCGAGCGCGGCATGAAGCTCTCGGGCGGCGAGAAGCAGCGCCTGTCGATTGCGCGCGCCCTGGTGCGCCAGCCGGCGCTGCTGATCTTCGACGAGGCGACGTCCGCCCTCGATTCGCTGACCGAGGAGCAGATCACGAACACGGTGCGCGAGATTTCCGCACGCGCCACCCAGATCACGATCCTGATCGCGCACCGCCTGTCGACGGTGATGCATGCCGATACGATTTTCGTGCTGGAGAAGGGGCAGATTGTCGAGAGCGGCTCGCACGCGGCGCTGCTGGAGACACGCGGCTTGTACTATGCGATGTGGCGCCAGCAGATCGGCGAACGGCCGGGACCGCCAGCCGGTTGATTGTTCTACGCAAACGGCGCCACCCTGATGACGCCATCAAGCCGCACCCGGCGAACCGGCGCGGCGGCTGGCCGACCAGGCCGAGGACTGCAGGCGCGAGAAGCCTGGCCCCGATACGGATTCGACGGGACGTCAGCCTTTCCCGACGATCTCGGAAAGAACCTGTTCGGGCGTGCACATCCGGAAATCCATCATCAAGGCCTGTGCGGATGCACGCTGGAGGCAAGGGGCGGCGGCGCCGCGGTAGAATCGCCTTCTTTTCTCCCGAATCGCATCATGGCAAGTGCAAGCAACAAGCAGGGGCCCGGCAGCGCCAGGCGCCGTGCGCTCGTGACCGGCGCTTCCGGTTATCTCGGCTCGCAGCTGGCGCGCCGTCTGGTGCACGACGGCTGGACGGTGCACGTCCTGGTGCGGCCGGGTTCGAACCTGACGCCGCTGGCCGGGGTGTGCGATGCGCTGACCGTGCACGCGTTCGGCGGCGCGACGACCGAGCTGGTGGACATCGTGCGCGCTGCCGCGCCCGACGCCGTGTTCCACCTCGCCGCCGCCTTTCTCGCCGAGCATCGCCCGGAGGACGTCAAGACCCTGGTGCAGGCCAACCTGCTGTTGTCGACCCAGCTGCTGGAAGCCATGGCCGCCAACGAGGTGCGCCTGCTGGTGAACACCGGCACCGCCTGGCAGCACTACGAGAACCGCGGCTACGACCCGGTGAACCTGTACGCGGCCACCAAGCAGGCCTTCGAGGCGATCCTGGCCTACTACGTCAACGCGCGCGGATTCTCGGCTGCCACGCTGGCGCTGTTCGACACCTACGGCCCGCACGACCCGCGGCCTAAGCTGGTCAAGGCGCTGTGGAACGCGGCCATGAACGGCACCCGCCTGTCGATGTCCGCCGGCGACCAGCTGCTCGACATGGTCTACATCGACGACGTGACCGAAGCCTTCCTCGCGGCCGAGCGCGCGTTGCGCACTGCGGGCGCGGTACAGCTGCGCTATGGCGTGTCGTCCGGCGCGCCGCTGCGCCTGAGGGAGCTGGTGGCGGCGTTCGAGCAGGCCACCGGCCTGCGGGTCGAAGCGGGCTGGGGCGAGCGCCCCGGCCGGCCACGCGACGTCGTGACCGCGTGGACGGACTTCGTGCCGCCGCCTGGCTGGCGGCCGCGGGTCGACTTTGCGCAGGGCTTGCGGCGCAGCGCCGCAGCGGAGGGCGTGGTTCTTCCGGGGCGGGACGTGTAGCACATCGAAGAGCACTGGTTCCTGCACGCTTGAGGCCCGCATCCGGCTCCGGTAGAATGCGCCCCTTGCCCATCTTTTCCATGCGCCGATGCCCTCGCCGGCAGCTTCAGCGCTCTCATACCCGCATGACTTACCGCCCCCGCACCCTCAGCGTCGCCCCCATGATGGACTGGACCGACCGCCACTGCCGCGTCTTCCACCGCCAGATCACGCAACACACCTGGCTCTACACCGAAATGGTCACGACCGGCGCCCTGGTCTACGGCGACGTCGAGCGCCACCTGCGCTACGACGAAGTCGAGCATCCGGTCGCCCTGCAGCTGGGCGGCAGCGAGCCGGCCGACCTGGCCAGGAGTGCAAAGCTGGGCCAGGAATGGGGCTACGACGAGATCAACCTGAACTGCGGCTGCCCGTCCGAGCGGGTGCAGAAGGGCGCCTTTGGCGCCTGCCTGATGAACGAGCCGCAACTGGTGGCCGACTGCGTGAAGGCGATGCGC
The DNA here is from genome assembly GCF_057801335.1 of Massilia sp. BAP21. Lineage (NCBI taxonomy): Bacteria > Pseudomonadati > Pseudomonadota > Betaproteobacteria > Burkholderiales > Oxalobacteraceae > Massilia > Massilia sp. BAP21. The sequence goes on along the minus strand of NZ_CM173596.1, from coordinate 628,746 downwards.
GACGCGGTGACGATCGACGTCACGGTGAAGCACCGCATCGGCATCGACAAGAACGAGGAGTACGGCTTCGTGCGCGACTTCGTCGGTACGATTGCCGATGCGGGCTGCCGCACCTTCATCGTCCATGCCCGGAATGCCGTCCTGAAGGGCCTGTCGCCGAAGGAAAACCGCGAGATTCCGCCGCTGCGCTACGAAGTGGCCTACCAGCTCAAGCGCGACTTCCCGGAGCTGGAAATCCTGATCAACGGCGGCATCAAGACCAACGACGAGATCGCGCTGCACCTGCAGCACGTGGACGGCGTCATGCTCGGGCGCGAGGCCTATCACAATCCCTACCTGATGGCGGAATGGGATGCGCGTTTCTATGGCGACGACGCCCCGGCCAGGACCCGCGCCGAGGTGCTGGCGGCGATGGTGCCGTACATCGCAGACCAGTTGGCGCGCTATGGCGGGTACGGCCTGAAGCTGAACAGCATCACGCGCCACATGCTGGGCCTGACCGCCGGCCTGCCGGGCGCGCGCGCCTTCCGCCAGATGCTGTCGGACCCGAAGAAGCTGGCCACGGCCGATCCGCAACTGTTGCTCGAGGCGGCGGCGGGAATTCGGAACCTGTAGGGCGGCAGCGAGACCAATATCCGCAAAGCGGCGCTCCAGGGCGCCGCTTTTGCGTTTACGCGCACCTATCGTTCAGGCTCGTGCAGGGCCATAACCCCGTGTTGCCCAGACCAATAGCATCCTTCATTTATATTTCCATGTAGATACATACAATTCCGTATAGTAATTACAATGATTGTAATAGCAAGAAATTACGTGTTCTTCTGATCAGATGTAGGAAATTTGCTACACGGAAATAATGATTCGTGTAGACATCTCAAGGCCGAGCTTGCTCTAGGGCAAGACCCCATCCATAATTTCGCTGGTAGCAAACGAAGATTTGTTAAAGAAACACTCCGGTCTGCGGGCGTGTTTCTTGTATATGCATAAATTTCCGTGTAACGCCGCACGATTTGATTTATCCTTCTGGAAACAGTTTCCGTAAGGGAAGTCTGCGACTGGCACATCATGCGGACACACTGGTTCCAGGCAAATCTGAATAACAGAATAGGGAAGGCGAAATGAATTTATCGAACATGAAGGTCGGTATGCGCTTGGGGCTGGGATTCGCCCTGGTGCTGGTGTTGCTGGTGGCGGTGACCGTGGTCGGCGTGTTGCGCATGGGCCAGATCCAGGATCGCCTCGATCACGTGGTGAGCGTGAACAACGTGTCGAGCCGCATGGTCATCGAAATGCGCAACAACGTGCAGGACCGCCTGGCATCGCTGCGCGTGCTGACCCTGATGGCCGACCCTGCCGACATGGAACCGGAACTCAAGAAGTTCAAGGACCAGTCCGCCAAGTACACCGAAGCGCAGACCAAGGTCAGCCAGATTTTCGCCGCCAACGGCAGCGAGGCCGAGAAAGCCCTGCTGGCCGAAGTCAAGCAGCATGAAGCCGCCGCCCTGCCGGCGATTGCCAAGGCGTCGGAACTCTACCTCGCCAACGACGCCATGAACGCCACCCGCGTGATGGTGAAGGAAGTGCGTCCGGTCCAGAAGAAGTGGACCGAAGCCCTGGACAAGCTGGTGCAGCTGGAAGACAAGCAAAGCGCCCAGAGCCAGCAGGACGCCGAAGCCGCCTTCGTGAACGCCCGTAACTTCATGGTCATCATGCTGGTCGTGGCCGTCGTCATGGGCGTGGCCGCTGCCTGGTTCATCACCCGCGGCCTGATCAAGCAGCTGGGCGGCGAGCCTGACTACACCACCAAGATTGCCGGCAGCATCGCCCACGGCAACCTGGCCATCGACATCGACACCAGCACCGCCGAAAAAGGCAGCCTGCTGTCGGAAATGAGCGAAATGCGCAACAGCCTGGTCAAGATCGTCGGCCAGGTGCGCCGCGGCACCGAGACCATCGGTACCGCCTCGCGTGAAATCGCCGCCGGCAACATCGACCTGTCTTCGCGTACCGAACTGCAGGCCAGCTCGCTGGAAAAGACCGCCTCGGCCATGGAAACCCTGACCACCACCGTGCGCCAGAACGCCGAGCACGCTCGTGAAGCGAACCAGCTGGCGGCCAGTGCCTCGGACGTGGCGCGCAAGGGCGGCGACGTGGTGTCGCAAGTGGTCGGCACCATGGGCGAGATCAATAGCTCGGCCAGCAAGATCGCCGACATCATCGGCGTCATCGACGGCATCGCCTTCCAGACCAACATCCTGGCGCTGAACGCGGCAGTGGAAGCGGCCCGCGCCGGCGAACAGGGCCGCGGCTTTGCGGTCGTGGCGTCCGAAGTGCGCAACCTGGCCCAGCGTTCGGCTGCGGCGGCAAAAGAGATCAAGACCCTGATCGGCGACTCGGTCGAGAAGGTCGAGCGCGGCAGCAAGCTGGTCGGCCAGGCCGGCGTGACGATGGACGAAGTGGTGGCGAGTGTGAAGCGCGTGACCGACATCATGGGCGAGATCGCCAACGCCAGCGCCGAGCAGAGCGCCGGCATCGAGCAGGTGAACCTGTCGATCATCGAGATGGACAGCATGACCCAGCAGAACGCGGCGCTGGTCGAGGAAGCGGCAGCTGCGGCCCAGAGCCTGCAGGACCAGGCGGGCGAATTGGCGCGCGTGGTCAGCATCTTCAAGCTGATCGAAGGCGAAGACGGCGGCGCCGGACTGGCAGCCGTGGCACCCGCAGCCAGCGTGCCGGCGGTGCGCGCCCCGGCAGCGCGTCCGGCACGTCCGGCGCTGAAGAAACCGGCGGCAGCGGCTGCACCGGCAGCGCCGGCAAAGTCCGCCGCAGCCAAGCCGAAGAAGGCGCCGGTTGCAGCGGGCAACGATGAATGGGAAGAATTCTGATTACGGCGAAGTTGCCGGGCACACTGAAAGACCGCAAGCAGTCAGCGGCACATTAACTCACTTTTTGGGAATACTAATTATGAAAAAGCCTTACCTGAGCGCCATTGCCACCCTCGTTTTTGCTTCGATCGCCGGCTCGGCCTTCGCCGCTGAAGTGCCTGCCTCCTTCGACCCGTCCAAGTGCAAGGTCGAGTACCCGAAAGCTTCGCTGATGAATGAAGAGCAGGGCGTGACCTCGCTGAGCTTCGTGGTCGGCGCCGACGGCAGCGTCGTCGATTCGAAGCTGGAAAAATCGAGCGGTTTCAAAGGCCTGGACAAGGCAGCCCAGAAAGGCCTGTCGGCTTGCAAATTCAAGCCGGGCACCAAGGACGGCTCGCCAGCCCAGACCACCACCAAGGTCGACTACGCCTGGAAGCTGGACTGATCTGTCCGTTCAGGGTGGGTAATGTGAACAGCCGGCTGATGCCGGCTGTTCTGTTTTCCGGCCAGGGAAATGGGGCGCGTTTGTTACACATGGCACGGTGGCGGTTACGCCGCTGTTACGTTCCCTGCTGGAATTGTTTCGATTGTAAGCACTTGCATCAGTGCTACTGCGCACAGGAAGCTTTGGCTATAGTGATCTCACACCGAAACAAAAGGAGCACTACCATGAAACGAATCCTCTTGACCGCAGCAGCCGTCCTGATCAGCACCGCAGCCCTCAGCCCGGCACAAGCCTACCAGCCACATGGCCGTACCGAGGTCATCATCGTGAAGAAGGCGCCGCCTGCGCCGCGCCGCGAAGCTGTGCCGGCCGCACGCCGCGGTTTCGAATGGGTGCCGGGTTACTGGAACTGGACGGGCAACCGCTACACCTGGGTGAAAGGCCACTACGAGAAAGTGCGTCCGGGTTACGTGTACCAGCGCGCCGAATGGCGCCGTGACCGGAACGGCTGGTACCTGGAGCGTGGCGGCTGGCAGCACGGCGACCGCGTGGCCCCGCGCCATGACCGCGACGGCGATGGCGTGCCGAACCGTGCAGATGCGCGTCCGAACAATCCGAATCGTTATTAATAAGCGCGGGCATGCGCCCGCCTTGACGCAGCATAAAGTGATAGGCTACCCGTAGTAACTGCGGGTAGCCTTTTTTATTTTCCTGACAAGTTTGTAAACATTCTGTCGCACGTTGTCGACAATTTCTAATTTGCAAGTGGCGTTACCTTGATGCAATTGGGTATCATCGTTTGTTCAAGGAATTCTCGGCTGGCACAGCATGCCTCTATTTAAGCATTCGATTCTGACAACACGACAACGGCCCGTGTCTCGCCTCCTGAGCATCCTGGTGCTGGCCTGCCTGTTGCCGGGTGCCATAGGCTTGCTGGTATTCCTGGTCAACGAATACCGTGAGGAACGCCAGCGTTCCACCGAAGAGTCCCAGCAGATCGCGCGCTCCCTGGTAGAAAACCAGGACCAGCAGATGCGGCGTACCGAGGCGCTGGCGCGTGCCCTGGCCCGGTCCGACGAACTGGCCGCTGGCGACATGCAAGCCTTTGCGCGCCACGCCGCGCCCCTGATGTCGGCGCTTTCCGCCAACGGCCAGGTCTTCGTATACCGCCGTGACGGCACCCGTGCCGACGCCCCGCCAGGCACGGCGGCAAGGCTCGGCTCCGTCGAGCAAGAGGCGCTACGGGCCGGTTTCGAGGGCCGAAGCACGTTTGCCTCGGACCTGTTCGTCGACACTGTTTCGGCGCGCCCGGTCGTTGCCAGCTACGTACCGGTTTTCCGGCAGGGCAGGGTCGGCCATGTGCTGGCGGTGGTGGTGCCGGCGACGATCACCAGCACGCTCCTGGCGGCGCGCCACCTGCCCGAAGGCTGGCTCGGAAGCTTGCTCGACCGCCGCTGCACGATCGTCGGGCGCACCCGGGCCGCCGACCGGTTCGTCGGGCAGAAGGCGGCCGGCAATCTGTGCCAGGCCATCGCGCGCAGCGCGTCGGGCAGCCTGGAAACGGTCACGCGCGACGGCATCGAGAACCTCGCCGTGTTCCACCGCTCTGCGCAGACGGGCTACACCACGGTCGTCGGCATTCCGCGCGAGCAGCTCGTCAAGCCCCTGCAGGCGAGGCTGGCTTACCTCGGGGCCACCGCGTTCGCCCTGTTCGGACTCGGCCTGTTCCTGGCAAGGCGCATGAGCCGCAGGATCGCGGATTCGATCCATGCCCTGATCGAACCCGCAAGCGCCCTCGGACAGGGGAAATCGCTGGCCATTCGCTCGGTGCGGGTCAGCGAAGCGGCCGAGGTCGGCGACGCCATCGCACGCGCCGCGAGCCTGCTGCAGGAAAGGGACGCCGCCTTGCAGGCGCAGCGCGACGAACTGCAACAGTTCAAGTTTTTCAGTGAGAACGCGAATGAAATGCTGCTCTTGCTCGACGAGCAGGGCAACATCCGCTATGCGAACCGGATGACCTCCGAGGTGCTGGGCTACGCCAATGCCGAGTTGTTGTCGATGACACTGTTCCAGATCGATCTTCCCACCACGCCGGACCGTCTGCAATTCGTGTTTGCGAGGTGCCGCGAAGCCCAGCCGCCGGCATTCGAGCGCGTATACCGCTGCAAGGATGGCACCGATGTTCCGGTGGAGATCACCGCGACCGTGCTCGAACACAAGGGCGAGTGGCTGATGCATGTGGCGCCGCGCGATATCCGCGAACGCCGCCAGGCAGAGCAGGCGCTGCGCTGGGCCGCCGCCCATGACGGACTCACGCGCCTGGCCAACCGTGCCCACGCAACCCAGTTCCTCGAGCGGGCGCTGGCGCAGGTGCGCGCGGGGCAGGCCCGCGGAGCCCTGCTGTTTCTCGACCTCGACCGTTTCAAGCCGGTCAACGACCTGCACGGCCACGAGGTTGGCGACCGCGTCCTTCATACGATCGCGCGCCGGCTCGAAACCTGCGTGCAGGAAGGTGAACTGCTGGCGCGCGTGGGTGGCGACGAATTCCTGTTCATACTGCCCGATCTCGCACAGGCGCACACGCAGGCCGCCGAGCGCGCCGCCGCGCTCATCGAGACCATTTCCAGCCCTGTGTCGATCGGAAACATCGAGGTCAGGCTGAGCACGTCGATCGGCATCAGCCGCTTCCCCGAGGATGGCGACACGGCCAGCGCCCTTATCCATGCCGCCGACATGGCCATGCTGCAGGTCAAGCAGGATGGCCGGGCGGGCTACGCCTATTATTCGAGTGCGATGGACGAGCAGGCTCAATTTACCTTGAGCATAGAGCGCCGGCTGCAGAGCGCGCTCGAAGGCCGTGGACTCGCCCTGCATTACCAGCCGATCATTGCGCTGGCCTCGGGCCGGATCGATGGCGTCGAAGCCCTGATCCGCCTCGAAGACGGCATCGCCCCAGCCGTCGGGCCGGGCGTGTTCGTTCCCATCGCCGAAAGCTCCGGCCTGATTTTCCCGATCGGGCAGTGGGTCGCACGGGAAGCGTGCCGGCAACAGGCGAGCTGGCAGGATGAGGGCTTGCCCCTGAACGTCTCGGTCAACGTGTCGGCCTTGCAGTTCCGGCGCTCCGGCTTCGTCGACCAGGTGCGCGGCATCATCGAGGCAACCGGCATCCATCCCCGGCATCTGGTGATTGAACTGACCGAGACCTCGCTCATGGAAAACATCGAAGAAGCGGTCGGGATCCTGCATGCGATCAAGGCGCTGGGAGTCAGGATCGCGCTCGACGATTTCGGGACCGGTTATTCCAGCCTCAGCATCCTGTCGGCACTGCCGGTGGACAAGCTGAAGATCGACCAGTCGTTCGTGCGCGCCATCGAGACCGACCACGCCAGCCGCGCAGTCATCGACGCGGTCATTGCGCTGGCCAATAGCCTGGGACTGGAACTGGTAGCCGAGGGCATCGAAACCGAGGCGGCGCTGGACTACCTGCGCGAACGCGGTTGCCAGTTGGGCCAGGGATATTACTTCAGCCGGCCATTGGCGCCTGCGCAGTTGGTGCAGTGGTGCAGCCATCAGGAGGGGCTGCACGCCGTGTGATACCGGCTGGCAGTCTGCGGGTGCGGGTGCGGAACAGCCGGTGCAGGCTGTTCATGAAACGGGGCGATCCGGCTGGGGCGATGCCTGGCCCCGCCTATGCGGAAGGAAGCTGCCGCGGCCCGGAATGCAAAAAGCCCGATCAGATGACCGGGCTTTCGCAGAATTCTTGGGGTGGCTGATGGGACTCGAACCCACGACAACAGGAATCACAATCCTGGACTCTACCAACTGAGCTACAGCCACCATTGTCTTGCTTTTTGTCTTCAGTGCTGCGAAGACAGAACAAGATTATACAAACTCCGAAGCAAACTGGCAAATCTAATTGTTAGGTCCGATCAACATTCTTCCGGACGCGTTTGAGGCGACCTCGTGCACCGGCGGATCGATGCCGAGCAGGCTGGCGAATGCCGCCGACAAGGCCGTGGCGCTGGCGCTGGTGTAGCCGTCCAGGCGGGCCATTCCGGAGGCGCCGTTCGCTAGCCCGGCAGCTGCCAGCAAACGCGCCAGGTGCCGCGCCACCGCTTCGCCGGTATCGACCAGCGTCACGGCGCGCTCGGTGCTGCGCGCAATGACCTTTTCGATCGAGGCCTGCACCAGCGGGTAGTGGGTGCAGCCCAGCACCAGGGTATCGGCGCCGGCGTCCAGCAGCGGCACGACGAAGCGCGCCAGCAGGGCGTTGGTGACGTCGGAATTGAGTTCGCCCAGCTCGATCTGGTCGACCAGGCCGGGGCATGGCTGGAGCAGGAAGCGGGCACCTGTGGCGGCGCTGACCTGGTCGCGCAGCTGCAGGAACTTCGCGCCGGCCAGGGTGCGCTCGGTGGCGATCACGCCGACGGTGCCGCTGCGCGTGGCTGCGGCTGCCGGTTTCAAGCCCGGCTCGACGCCGACGATGATCAACCCGGGGAAGCGTTCGCGCAGGCGCGCGATGGCCGCCACGGTGGCAGTGTTGCAGGCAACGACAACGGCTTTCACGCCTTGCTCGACGAGGAAGCTGCCAACGGCCAGCACGCGCTCGGCGATCACGTGTTCGGGCTTGCCGCCGTAAGGGGCGAAGCCGGAGTCGGCGAAATACAGCAGGTGTTCCTGCGGCAGCTGCGCGCGGATGTGGCGCAGGACCGAGAGGCCGCCGACGCCGGAATCGAAGATGCCGACGGGGGCGGTGGGGGAGGGAAGCGGTGTTGTCATTGCGGGTGATCGGACAGCGGTGTGTCCACGCGCACGTGGGTTGAACGCGTGGACGGCATAGCCGTCCACCCTACGTCTTACGCTACCGTGACAGGGATGTTTTTCAGCGATTCGATCTTCGCTGCCCATTCCTTCGGACCGGTGTTGTGCACCGAGGTGCCGGTCGAATCGACGGCCACCGTCACCGGCATGTCCTGCACCTCGAACTCGTAGATCGCTTCCATGCCCAGGTCTTCGAAGCCGATCACCTTGGCCGACTTGATCGCCTTCGAGACCAGGTAGGCCGAGCCGCCGACCGCCATCAGGTAGGCCGACTTGTGCTTCTGGATCGACTCGATCGCGATCGGGCCGCGCTCGGCCTTGCCGATCATCGAGATCAGGCCGGTCTTCTCCAGCATCATGTCGGTGAACTTGTCCATGCGCGTCGCGGTGGTCGGGCCTGCCGGGCCGACGACTTCATCGCCCACAGGATCGACCGGGCCGACGTAGTAGATCACGCGGTTGGTGAAGTCCACCGGCAGCTGCTCACCCTTGGCCAGCATGTCCTGGATGCGCTTGTGGGCGGCGTCGCGGCCGGTCAGCATCTTGCCGTTCAGGAGCAGGGTCTGGCCCGGCTGCCAGGACGCGACTTCTTCCTTGGTCAGCGTGTCGAGGTCGACGCGCTTCGATTTCTGCGTGTCCGGGGTCCAGTGCACTTCAGGCCAGGTCGACAGCGCAGGCGGTTCGATGTACGAAGGACCGGAGCCGTCGAGCACGAAGTGGGCGTGGCGGGTGGCGGCGCAGTTCGGGATCATCGCCACCGGCTTGGAGGCCGCATGGGTCGGGTACATGCTGATCTTCACGTCGAGCACGGTGGTCAGGCCGCCCAGGCCCTGGGCACCGATGCCGAGCGCGTTGATCTTGTCGCACAGTTCGATACGCAGTTCTTCCAGCTTGTTTTGCGGGCCGCGCTGCTTCAGTTCGTACATGTCGATGTCTTCCATCAGCGACTCTTTCGCCATCAGCATGGCCTTTTCGGCCGAGCCGCCGATACCGATGCCGAGCATGCCCGGCGGGCACCAGCCGGCGCCCATCAGCGGCACCGTCTTCAGGACCCAGTCGACCAGCGAGTCGGACGGGTTCAGCATCACGAACTTGGTCTTGTTTTCCGAGCCGCCGCCCTTGGCCGCGACCTTCACGTCGACCGTGTCGCCCGGGACCAGCTCCATGTGGACCACGGCCGGGGTGTTGTCCTTGGTGTTCTTGCGTTCGAAGTGCGGGTCGGCGACGATCGAGGCGCGCAGTTTGTTGTCAGGGAAGTTGTACGCGCGGCGCACGCCTTCGTTGACGGCGTCGGTGATCGAGCCGCTGCCGAAGCCTTCGAAGCGCACGTTCATGCCGACCTTCAGGAAGACGTTGACGATGCCGGTGTCCTGGCAGATCGGACGCTTGCCTTCGGCGCACATGCGCGAGTTGGTCAGGATCTGCGCGATCGCGTCCTTCGCCGCCGGGCTTTGCTCGGCTTCATAGGCGCGCGCCAGGTGCTGGATGTAGTCAGCCGGGTGGTAATAGCTGATGTACTGGAGCGCAGCGGCGACCGATTCGATCAGGTCTTCCTGTTTGATGACTGTCATGACAATTCTCTTGTGATGTTAGTGGCTGATTAATGCTGTTTGGGCTGGTGATGCGTTTCGGTGGTAATGCGGTCGGTCCACGAAATGGCCAGGGCCGAGAGCAGGAATGCGATATGGATGACCGTTTGCGCGATCAACACCTTTGGATCGTAGGCGGCGGCGTTGATGAAGGTCTTCAGCAGGTGGATCGAGGAGATGCCGATGATGGCCATCGCCAGCTTGGTCTTCAGTACCGAGGCGTTCACGTGCGACAGCCATTCCGGCTGGTCGGGGTGGCCGTCCAGGTGCATGCGCGACACGAAGGTCTCGTAGCCGCCGACGATCACCATGATCAGCAGGTTCGAGATCATCACCACATCGATCAGGCCCAGCACGACCAGCATGATGGTTGCTTCCGTCAGCTTTTTCGGGCCGTTGGTCATGCCCACGGCTTCGAGGATGTGGTTCAGCGAATCCGCGTTGCCGAAGGCGGCGCCGATCAGGTCGACCAGCTCGACCCAGAAATGGAACACGTAGACGCACTGCGCCAGGATCAGGCCCAGGTAGAGCGGCAACTGCAGCCAGCGGCTGGCGAAAATCAGGTTATTAAGAGGCGTGAGCTTGCGTTGTGCAAGGGGAGATGGGTTTTGCGACATCGGGTACGGCTCCAGGGTTCCGTCAACATTCAGCCCATCATTTTACACCTCTCCTGCCGCGTTGCAGCAGACCGCATCGGTTTGCCCGATGGTTGGTAGAATCACACGCATAAGGGATGGCGCGGCTCGTAAGCGTTCAGTAAGCGAGCGCGCCTATGGTGTCTGGCAAAACTACTACATGGAGACTAGCATGGCCGAGAACGAGACCAATCAGGAAAACCATGGCTTGCAGGAACACCGCGTGTTTCCGCCACCAGCCGGGTTCGTTGCCAATGCCGCCATTTCGGGCATGGACGCCTACAACAAACTGTGCGCGGAAGCCGAAAGCGACTACGAAGGCTTCTGGGCGCGCCTGGCGCGCGAGCACCTCGACTGGCACCGGGACTTCACCAGCACGCTCGACGAATCGGATGCGCCTTTCTACAAGTGGTTCAAGGACGGCCAGCTGAACGCGTCGTACAACTGCCTGGACCGCAACCTCAGCAACGGCAATGCCGACAAGGCCGCCATCATCTTCGAGGCCGACGACGGCAGCGTCACCCGCGCCACCTACCGCGAGCTGCACGAGCGTGTGTGCAAGTTCGCCAACGGCCTGAAGAGCCGCGGCATCAAGAAAGGCGACCGCGTCATCATCTACATGTCGATGTCGATCGAAGGCGTGGCCGCGATGCAGGCCTGCGCGCGCATCGGCGCCACCCACTCGGTGGTGTTCGGCGGCTTCTCGGCCAAGTCGCTGCAGGAGCGCATCATCGACGCCGGCGCCGTGGCCATCATCACTGCCGACGAACAGCAGCGCGGCGGCAAGTCGCTGCCCCTGAAAGCCATCGTCGACGAAGCGCTGGCCCTGGGCGGCTGCGAGTCGGTGAAGGACGTGATCGTCTACAAGCGCACGGGAGGGAACATCGCCTGGGTCGAGGGGCGCGACATGGCGCTGTCCGACCTGGTCGAAGGCCAGTCCGCCGAATGCGAACCGGAATGGGTCGACGCCGAGCACCCGCTGTTCATCCTCTACACCTCGGGCTCGACCGGCACCCCGAAAGGCGTGCAGCACTCGACCGGCGGCTACCTGCTGTGGGCCGCCCTGACCATGAAATGGTCGTTCGACATCAAGCCGCAAGACGTGTTCTGGTGCACCGCCGACATCGGCTGGGTAACCGGCCACAGCTACATCGCCTATGGTCCGCTGGCGGTGGGCGGCACGCAGGTCGTGTTCGAAGGCGTGCCGACTTACCCGAACGCCGGCCGCTTCTGGGAGACCATCGCCAAGCACAAGGTGTCGATCTTCTACACCGCGCCGACGGCGATCCGCTCGCTGATCAAGGCCTCGGATGTGGACGAAAAAGTCCATCCGAAGAACTACGACCTGTCCTCGCTGCGCCTGCTCGGTTCGGTGGGCGAGCCGATCAATCCGGAAGCCTGGATGTGGTACTACAAGAACGTGGGCCAGGAACGCTGCCCGATCGTCGACACCTTCTGGCAGACCGAAACCGGCGGCCACATGATCACCCCGCTGCCGGGCGCGACGCCGATGGTGCCGGGCTCGTGCACGCTGCCGCTGCCGGGCATCATGGCGGCGATCGTCGACGAATCCGGTGCGGATGTGGCGAACGGGCAGGGCGGTATTCTGGTGGTAAAACGTCCGTGGCCGTCGATGATCCGCACCATCTGGAACAACCCGGACCGCTTCCGTACGAGCTACTTCCCTGAAGAACTGGGCGGCAAGTATTACCTGGCCGGCGATGGCGCGATCCGCAACAAGGACACGGCTTACTTCACGATCACCGGGCGCATCGACGATGTGCTGAACGTGTCCGGGCACCGCATGGGCACGATGGAAATCGAGTCGGCGCTGGTGGCCAATCCGATCGTGGCCGAGGCGGCCGTGGTCGGCAAGCCGGACGACACCACGGGTGAATCGATCTGCGCGTTCGTCGTGCTGAAGCAGGCGCGGCCGACGGGCGAGGAAGCGAAGAAGCTGGCGGCCGAGCTGCGCACCTGGGTCGGCAAGGAGATCGGGCCGATCGCCAAGCCGAAGGAGATCCGCTTTGGCGACAATCTGCCGAAGACGCGTTCCGGCAAGATCATGCGCCGCCTGCTGCGCGTGCTGGCCAAGGGCGAAACGATTACCCAGGACGTGTCGACGCTGGAGAATCCGGCGATCCTGGAGCAGTTGAAGGAAGCGTCCTGATGTGACAGGCGCCCGGCTGGGGCGCCTGAATCGATGCGTGCCGGCGCCGCTCTGTTTCGACAGGGCGGCGTTGTTTCATGTGTGCTGTCTTATCCGTTGTCTTAAGCGCCGTCCGGCTCGCCGCCGAAGGCTTTCATCAGGGCCTCGCGGTCGAGGGTTTTCTTGTCGGTCGACACGGCGGCGCGGCCGCGGCGGCCGGTGAATTCTTCTTCGATATTGTCGCGGTAATAGCTCCAGGGCGAGCCCGAGGTGGAGAGCTTGCGCCAGACTTCGGTGCCCACGGCGGCGTAGTCGATGGCGCTGCCGTCGTCGAATTCCACGCGCAGCGTGCGCTCGCGGGCGTCGTAGCCGATGGCGCGCAGCTTGCCGGCGTTAATGTTCTTCATTTCCATGGTGTTCTCCTGTTGTGTCGCCGTCTGCCGGCAGACGGCACTCCTGCATCAACGGCAGGGGAGGGATTACGTTGACAGCCGCGTGGATCGGCTGGCGCTGCGAACCTGGCGCAATCCAGCTAGCGGCGCGACGCTTGCCAAGATGCTCTTGTACAGCCGAGAAACCTTGTTATAATAGGCGGCTTCGCGTGAACGCATGCGCGGAACCCATCAGGAGAGATGGATGAGTGGTTTAAGTCGCACGCCTGGAAAGCGTGTATAGGTTCATAGCCTATCGGGGGTTCGAATCCCCCTCTCTCCGCCAAGAATTTGTACGTTGCTGTCATTAGTTGTTCTGAAAGCGCTTTTCACCCAGTCCAGCTCGGTAATCGAGTCGACGGCTGGCTTAGTGAATGGCGCTTTTTTTGTTGGTGCTTCAACGATGGCTGAGTTGTATCCGGTTTCGATAATCCGGTTTGCACATTGACCCGGCTACGCCAGAAGGCGGAATCACTGGTGCATGCCTACTGCAACAAGGTCTTACAGATGAATCTGTTTTCCGCTCACGGCAAATCCAGCCTGGTCGATAAAGCCAAGATAGTCGGGCACGGCCTGCTGCGTCATTTGATGAACAGGAAAGGCGTCACGCCCAAGGTTTACCGCCGCCTCGGGTTTCGATTCTTGCTCGATGGACGCTCCCATGTCGACCGGAAGATCATCGTCATGAATCGCTGGGAGCCGCGCCAGATGGATTTCCTGACCAAGGCTGTCGCAGGTTTCCGGGGTAAAGGAGAGCCGGTCTTCCTGGACATCGGCGCTTATTTTGGCGTCTATTCATTCTTGATGTGGAGGACGGGCGTGTTTCACCGGATTGTGGCGTTCGAGGCGGACGCGCACAATTTCGCCCAACTCCAGGCCAACCTGTTCCTGAACCATGCTACCCACGCCATTACTGCGCAAAATCTCGCGGTGAGCGATCAGGATGGAACCGTGCACATCCTCGACAGTACCCAGCATCCGGACGGAAACAGGGGCGGTACGGGGTTTGCACTTCCGGATCACCAGGGCGACAAGTTCGAAACCAGGGCAGTGACCATCGATTCGCATTTGAACCTGCGCGGCACCCATATCGCAATCAAGATCGACATCGAGGGGCATGAACCCTATGCCTTGCGAGGCATGGAACAGACCCTACGGGAAAACCAGGTGCTGCTCCAGATCGAAGCCTACGAGTCGTCGCGCGCAGAGGTCTTCTCGCTGCTGGGCGAATACGGCCTGCGGCATGTGACGTCAATCGATTACGATCATTACTTCACGAACATCAGTCCCGCCGAGCTGGGATGTTGACATGGTAGCCGACGTCTCCGGCACGGCCGTGGCGACGACGGAAGCGTCGGCTTGACTACATCCTTCCTGTCAGCGACCGCCCCGGCTGATACACCACCCGCCCGATCACGCTGAACTCTCCGCTGCGCGCATTCACCGGCCCGAAATCCGGATTCACCGAATGCAGATACCACTCACCATTGCGCTTGACCATCTGCTTCACGCAGCAATCGCCGTCGAAGTTCAAGGCATACAGTTCCCGATTGACCAGTTTCTTGTCCGTCGGATCGATCACGATCACGTCGTCCTCGAACATCAGGGGCTCCATGCTCTGGCCGCGTACCTGAATCGCGATCAGCTTGTCCGGATTGAGCTTGCCGCGCTCGATGTCCGCGCGGGGAATCCTGATGCTGCCGCTGTCCTCGACCACAGGCTCGGTGCCGAAACGCGCCACGCCGGCTCGCAGTTTCAGGGTGACCAGCCGGACCCCAACCGTGTCCGAGTCTTCCCAGGGAAGCACGCGCCTGGCCCTGGCCAGCATGCCATCGTTGGCCGCCACGCCATCCGGCATGGCAGCAGACACGTAATCGCTTAACTGTTCCTGCAAACGGGGACTGAAATCCGCCACAGTGCAGCCCATGACCGAGGCGAACCGGGTAGCGGCGCCGACGTTCAGGGGAATGCGTCCGTTCAGATACTGGCTGAGCGCGCTCTGGTTAAAGCCCAGCAGTTCACCGGCCGCCTCTTGCGAGGCCGGCTGGCCCGCATCCTTCTGGCGCTTCTGCCACTCGACGAAACGCTGCTTCAGGCGGGCAGCGTCGTCGAGCTGCGCTGGGGTGAGTGGTAGGGCGGGCATGCGCGGTACTCGTGGTGAAAAATCCCATTCTACGATTAGTCTGACTACTAAACAAGATAATTAGTCAGACTGTTGACCGTTTTGATTAGTCAGACTAATATGCATCCACAGCAGGCGTTTGAGCGAGCACAAAAGCGGGACGATTTTTACTGCAGTACATCGCCCACGCGCGCCGTCGTTGATTGATCTGGCCACTGCCGGCGCTGGGCGGCGGCCGCTTCCGGGCGCTGTCGTCACGGCCCGATCGAAAGGCACACAATGAGCAAGATCACCGTACCGGAATTCAGCAGCTATGCCGGCGCCATCAGCGCAGTCTGTGCATCGCTGACACTCACCGATGTCGGCGTCGCAGTCGGCATCGGCACTGCCATCCTCACCTTCGCCATGAACGCCCTGTACATGCGCCGCAAGGATGCGCGCGAGCAGCGCCAGGCCGATCTCGATGCGCGCGAAAGCGAGGCGCGCCTAGCGGCGCTCGGGATCAAGCCATGAGCCGCCAGGCTGCCCAGCCGGTCAGGAGGGCCTGAGCTTCGCCACCAGCGCACTGCCCACGACAGCCAGCAGCGCGATCCCCGCCGATACATAGCCGACGCAACCCGCTCCCCAGTGCGACACGCTCAAGCCCCCGATCATGGCCCCGAACGCAATCCCGCCATTTGCCGCCGACACGTTGATCGTCCCGGCCAGCGCCTGCGCCTTGGCCGCCGCCTTCATCACGCGGATCTGGCAGATCGGATACAGCGCGGTATTCGCAATCCCCCACACGGCCAGCGCCAGCGCGAACCATAGCCGCGCGCCGGTCAGCGACATGCTTGCCGCCATGCCCAGCGCCAGCAGCGCGCTGAACAGGGCGGTGGTGGCGAGCGGCTTGCCGTCCACCCAGCGCCCGCCCAGCCAGTTGCCGAACAGCCCGACCGCGCCAAAGCCCATCAGCCACCAGCCCACCTGGCCGGGCGCGATGCCGGCCGACTTTTCCAGGGTCTCGGCCAGGTAGGTGTAACCCGCGAACATGGCCGTGAACACCAGCACCGACAAGGCGACGTTCGCCAGGAAGAAGGGGCTTTTCAGGATTGCCGCCTGTTCGCCGATGGCGACCTTGCGGGCGGCGCGCACGGCCGGCATGCTGGCCTGGATCAGCACCGCGATTACCAGCGACAGCACGGCCAGCAGGGCAAACGCGCCGCGCCAGCCGATGGCGTTCGAGGCCAGGGTGCCGAGCGGAATACCGAACAGCATGGCAGCCGAGATACCGAGGTAGACCGTCGCCACGGCCTTGCCGCCGCGTTCCGGCCCGGCGATCTGCGCCGCCGTTTCGCTGGCGGTGCCCCAGAACACCGGCAGCGCCAGCGCCGGCAGCAGGCGCGCGATGGCCAGCACCCAGATGTTCGGCGCCAGCGCCGCCAGGCCATTCGATACGGCGAACAGGACCAGGATCGCCACGAACAGGCGCTTGCGGTCGACGTTGGCGAGCCAGGCGGTGAGGAAGGGGCCGCACAGCATGACGACGACGGCGAACATCGTCACCACCTGGCCGGCAGTCGAGACGGCCATGCCGAGCTCGCGCGCGAGCGCCGGCAGCAGGCCGACGATCAGGAATTCCGTCGTCACGATCACGAAGGCGGCCACGGCCAGGATGGGAATCGCGGCGCCGCCCGAGCGGGGCAGGGAAGGGGAAATGGTTGTTGTGGTCATTGCAGGGTTCCAGAAATAGACCGTGCATCGTAATCAAGAATAGAATTCTCCTGTTGGATATAAATTCGCCATATAAATGGAATTAAATTCTTTAAGAAAAATGACCCCTTCGGAACGCCTGAAAGGCCTGGCGACCTTTGTCGCCGTGGCCGAAGCCGGCAGCTTCACGGCGGCGGCTGCGCGCCTGAACCTCACCAACTCGGCGGTCGGCAAGGCGGTGGCGCGGCTGGAAGAGCGCCTGCGCCAACCGCTGTTCGACCGCAGCCGGCGCCGCCTGGAACTGACCGATGCCGGCGAGGTCTTCTACAAGGTATGTGTGCGCGTGCTGGAAGAACTCGAGGTAGCCGAACGCGTCATCTCGGCCGACGAGATCGAGCCGTCCGGCCGGCTGCGGGTCGATTTGCCCGCCACCTTCGGCCGCATGCATGCCTTGCCCGCCTTGCTGGACTTTGCCGGGCGCTATCCGCAAGTGATGCCGCAAGTGTCGTTCACCGACCGTTTCGTCGACCCGGTCGAGGATGGCCTGGACCTGGTGGTGCGCATTGGCGGCGGCGACACCTGGCCGCTGGCGCTTGATTACCGCTATCTCGGGCACGAGGAACTGGTGTTCTGCGCATCGCCCGCTTACGTCGCGCTGCATGGCGCGCCGCAATCGCTGGATGAACTGTGGCGGCACGCGGCGGTGCTGTATGGGCGCGCCGATGGCAGTACCAGTCCGTGGCTGATCGACGATGGCCGGGCGCCACTGGCGCGCCAGCATGTGGAAGGGCGGATCGTGCTGGGCCAGGCCGAGGCGCAGGTGGCGGCGGTCGAGGCGGGCCTGGGGATAGCCCAGCTGGCGACCTGGCTGGTCGAGGGGCAACTGCGCGAAGGGCGGCTGGTGCAGGTGCTGCCGCAGCTGGCCACGCGCGGGCTGCCGCTGCACCTGGTCTGGCAGAGAACACGCCAGCACGTGCCGAAGGTGCAGGCCTTGATTGTGCATTTCGCGGCGACGCTGGGGATTGGGCCCAAGGCTAGCGTGTGACATCGTTTGCGCAACTGGCGCACCCGGTACTGTAGGGTGGGCACTCCGTGCCCACGCGGAACGGTGCGTCGTGTTGGCTAATGACAGAGCCGCAGTGCACGCACCGATGTAGCGCTAACAAATGATCATTTGTTGGCGCTACGTTTGGGCCACATGCGCGCATCCAACGCGGTCAACACCAGTCAAGCTTCCGCGTGGGCACGGAGTGCCCACCGTACGGTTTGCGCAGCCGCACCGATCAGCGTGTCGCGATCTTCGCGGCTGACTTGCGCAGCCGGCGCACACCCAGCACCACCGCCGTCACGCTCAGCAGCACGCCGCCAATGCACAGCAGGATCAGCACGGCCTCGCGCCACCATACCGCAGCCAGCATGGCCGGCAAGTCCCAGCTGTGCAGGAAGTTGAACAGCCAGCGCCCGACCCGCTCCGAACTGTCCAGGCTCGATTCGACCTGGCCGGTGTACGGGTCCAGGTGCACCCAGGTGCGGCCGGGGTCGTCGAAGACGGCGCGCAGCACCGGCAGGCGCTTGTCGTCGGCGCCGTACATCGACTGTTCCTGGCGCTGGTAGTAATAGGCGTCGTAGCCGGCCAGCGTCGCGCTGCTCACCATCGGCTGCGCCAGCAGACGCCGCGCCGCCTTGAGCAGCACGGCTTCCGGCCAGCGCTCGCGCACGGCATAGGCGCCGTGTTCGGACACGATCAGCCGGGTTCGGGCTCGCCCGTCACGCGCCAGGATGAAAGGCTGGCCGGCCAGCACCCGCCATTCCAGCTCGCTGGCCCGGAAGCCTTGCGCCGCCAGCAGCGCCACCGCCTCCGATGCCGGCAAGGGCAGGCGCAGCGACGCCGCGCTGCCGCCTTCGAAAGCCGCCACGTCCGGCCGCGGCCCCTTCGCATCGAACACGCCCAGCGGATTCATCGACATCAGGCCGCTGAAGATCCAGGCCAGCAGCAGCGCGCCGAACGACAATCCGAGGATGTGGTGCCAGCGCAGGTAATCCTCGCGAAACGGCGACTTCGACCCGCTTTTATATGTCCCCGCAAAGCGCCAGCGCCAGATGCCGTTCAGCGCGCCGGCCAGGGCCGACACCACGCCGATGCCGGACAACACGATCACCGTCCAGCTCCACACCGGATCAAGCGGCTGGTTGCGGAACATGTAGAGCCAGTGCAGCCAGGCGCCGGCGAAGTTCCACAGCCGCTCGGCACGCGGCGCATCCAGCACCACCTGGCCGGTGGCCGACGACAGGTAGAGGCGCGTTGCATCGGCGTCGCCCATCTCGACCACGTGCAGCGGCCGGTGCGGCGCCAGCGAACGCGAATGCGTCCAGCGGTCTTCATCGACAAAGCCCATATACCTGGCAGGCGCGCCATGCAGGAAGGCGCGCGCCGATTCCACGGCCCGGCCGGGGCCGGCCGCCAGGCGCGTGCCGTCGACGGCGTCCAGCGCCACCCGGCTGCCGTCGCCCTCCTGCAGCACGTAATGCGGCCGTCCGGCGACCGAGGTCAGCACGATGCCTTTCACGGCGCCGGCATCGTGGCTTTGCGCCAGCGCGGCCGCTACGTCGATGCAGCAGCCGGAGGCCGGCAGGGCCGGCAGGCCTGCCATCCGCTCCCACGGCGTCAGCTTCGGGTAACCGACGAACAGCATCACCATCCCGCTGACGAACCACAGCGCCATCAGCACGCACATCAACACCCCGGTCCAGCGATGGACCAGGAAGGTCATGCGCTTGGCTTGTGTAGCAAAGCCCACGGCGCGCTCAGAAACGGTGGTCGAGCACCAGCTCGACGCGGCGGTCCGGCCCCACCAGCCATTGCGTCGGCGTGTAGTAGGCGGTGGTGTAGTAGCGCTTGTCGAAGACGTTGAAGCCGCGCAGCGTGAGGCTGGTCTGCGCCGTCGCCTTCCAGCGCAGCGACAAATCGGTGGTGGTGTACGCGGCCATCTCCAGGGTGTTCGCGTTGTCGGCGTAGCGCGCGCCCACGTGGCGCAGGCCGGCGCCGGCGCTCCAGCCGGGCTGGAAGTCCCAGTGCAGCCAGAGGTTGGCGGTCTGTTGCGGCACGTCCGGCGGGCGCTTGCCGGCGCGCGACACCAGCACGCCGGCCGCGGCTTCCTGGAAGTCGTCGAAGCGCGCGCGCAGCAGGGCCGCGTTCGCGTCCAGGGTCCAGCCCTGCGCCAGGTTCAGGTTCAGCGTGCCCTCGATGCCGCGCGAGGAACGCTCGCCTACCTGGATGCTCTGCGCCGGATTGGCCGGGTCGCGCGTCAACAGATTGTCCTTGTTGATGTCGTACACGGCCAGCGTCCATTCGCCGCGCTTGTCCGGCAAGGCCTGCTTGACGCCGATTTCCAGCCCGCGCCCGGTGGCATTCCTGAAATTGCTGTTCGCCGGCGACAGGAAGAACAGCGCGCTGACCGGATCGGCCGCCTTCGACAGCTGGCCGTACACGCTGAGGTCCGGCGTCAGCGCGTACACGCTGCCGAGGCGCCAGCCGACGTTCGCAAAGGTCTTGTCGAAGGCGAGGCTGCCCGCCACCAGGTTGTGGCGTTCGACATCGGCATGGTCGTAGCGCAGCCCGCCGACGAGCGACCATTGCGGCGTCAGGGCCAGCCGGTCCTCCATGAACAGCGCATACTGCTTCGCTTCGGTGCGGTAGCGCAGAATCGTCGGTACGTCGCTGATGAAGACACCCGGCGCCGGTTCGAACGGATCGACCGCACCCGAGGAGCCGACATAGGTGTTGTTCGTGTGCGTGAACTCGGCGCGGTTGACGTCGAAGCCCAGCGACAGCGTGTTCTCCAGGCCGAAGAGAAGCCCCTTGAAGGCGGCGTCGGTCGTGATGCCGGTCTGCTGCTGGTCGTGCAGGATCTCGGTATTGTCCGAGCGGTCGACCAGGCCGCTTGCCGGGTTGTAGACATAGGCCTCGGCGTTGCGCCAGTGGCGCTCGCTGTCCACATGGTACAGGCGCGTGCGCACCAGCACGCCCCCGTTCGGGCGCCAGTTCGCCAGCAGGTCGGCCCAGCTGTCCTTGTAGGCGATGCGGCTGTCGCCCACGTTGTAGTTCTTTTCGCGCAGCGCCGCCAATTGGCGCCCGTCCACCAGCGGCGTGCCGAAGTAGCGCATCGGCTTTTGCCGGCCGTGCGCCAGGCTCAGGCGCACGTCGAGCTCGGGCGACACGTCGTAGCGCAGCGCGCCGGAAAAGGCGCGGTTGCTGGCGTCGCCGCGCTCGACCCAGCCGTTCGATTCCTCGCCGCTGGCGTCGAGGCGGTAGGACCAGCCTTCGCCGATGGCGCCGCCGCTGCCCACGGCGAGCCGGCGCGTGCCTTCGGTGCCGAGCGCCGCCTGCAGTTCGTTCTGCACCGCGCCGCGCGTTGGCGCCTTGGGAACGATGTTGACCACGCCGCCGATCGCGCCTTCGCCGTAGATCACGGCGGCCGGGCCGCGCAGCACCTCGATGCGTTCGACCGCCCAGGTACTGAAGGGGAAGGTGATGCCGGCGCCGCCGTACTGGCGCATGCCGTCGTACAGGCGCAGCACCGAGACGGTGTCGGTGGAGCCGCGCGCGCTGAGCGAGGAACTGCCGTTGCCCGGGTGGCCCATGTTGCTGATGCCGGGCGCGCGCGTGATCGCCTCAACCAGGTTGGCGTCGCCGCGCTCCTCGAGCTGCCTGCGGGTGATGACGTCGACGCTGGCCGGCGTTTCCAGGCGCGAGAGGCCCAGGTTCGAGCCGGTCGAGGTGTCGCCCTTCAGCTTGCCGTCCTGGCTGCTGCCGGTGACCAGCACCGTGGGGATGGCGGCTTCCTCGGCCGAGGCAGTGGCCGCGCTGCCGGTGCCGATCGCGAGCAGGCAGGCGAGGTGGATGAGCGTGGGGGCCAGGCGCGGCTGCGCCGCATGCCCGAATGCTTGCTTGGGGAACTGCGTTGTCATGGTGATGTTCTGTTCGTGCTGCCGGTAGTCGATGCCGGCCGCCATGGGTGAGACCACGCGCCACCGGCATGGTGCGCAGGGTTCTCAGGCTGGCGCCGCAATTCGGTGAACGGCGGCGCGTGCAGGCGGCTGGAAGGGCGGGTGCGGGTCAGGCCAGCGCGGGCGGGGCGCGCGGCTGGGCGGACAGCCACCCGAACAGCGGCTGCGGCGCACGATAGAACAGTGGGGGATAGGCGTCGTGGCCGGTCACGACGGCGGCCACTGTGGCGGCCGGCGGCGGCAGGGCGAACGCGCCCGCATGCGGCGCGCAGTAGGCGCAGTGCATGAGCCCCTTGAGCAGGGCGTCGGAGGAAGGTGCAGACGAGGAGGCGCCGTCCGCCATCGGCACCATCTCGATGCCCATCGCGGTACAGATTTCGACCTGGCGCGCCGTGCTGGACGCCAGGCTCAGCGATTGCGAAACGACCGGGGCGAGCGCGTTGAACAGGATGGCCAGGGCGGCGATCCAGGCGTACGCGGTCCAGTGTCTCGTCATCCTGTGCATGAGCGCATTATAGGAGCTGGCCCGGAAACTGCATGTTCCATTGGGTGGACATATTGTCCATGCCGGCGCATGCGGTCGCGCCGGACGCGGCGTTTCCGGGCAATGCTATACAGTCGAGTTTTCCCTCTACCAAAAGTGTCGGAAATTCTTACACGTATTTACACGCATCTTTCTTGAATGGCGTAAGCCCTTGATTTTTCGGGTCCGGGATGTGATGGCACGGTGATTGCTTTTCCAAGGCTCAGGTTGTTACCAACAGCCACTCATCACGGAAAACCGAACATGAAACTCTTCAAGAAACTCATCTGCGCGACGGCGGTAGCCCTGTCGACGGCTGGTGCCGCAAACGCTGGTCCAGTCCTCAACAATTGGGTCTTCAACCCCACTGGTGGCGGTTTTGCAGGCGGTCAGGTCATCAACGAATACCTGGACGTCAACGGCAATGCCTTTATCCGATTGACGGATACCGGCAACAACAATTTCAATTTCACGGAAACGGCCGTCTTCAACATCACGCAAGCCGATAGCAACGGTAAGCTGTTCCCCTTGCGGTATCCTGGCGGTAACATCACCGCCACGTTCACGGCGCAAGGCACCGGTACCCTCGGTGGCGCCTTTACGTTTACGGGCGGCACCATCCGCATGTACCAGAACCCGACGAACGACCAATACGCCACGACCGCCGGCTTCTACGGCGCCAACCTCGGCAACCAGATCGCCGAGTTCAACGTGCTGGAAGGCGGCGGCGGCATGGTCAATGCCAACGGCAGCCCGGTCAACAATGGCCAGGTGAGCGTCTTCGCCAGCGCCGCGCCGGGCATGCTCGACAGCGGCTTCTTCTTCCGTTCGAATGGTGCCGACCTGTCGGAAGAATCGATCCTGTCGTTCGCCTTTACCAACGCCAACACCATCGGCCGTCCGGACGCGACCCAGGTCAGCGAAATCGTGTGCCAATTCGCCGGCTTCACGGGTAACGGTTGCAATGGCAACGCCTACCGCAACCGCAACAACCAGTACTTCTTCATCGGCGGCAACGGTCAGTTCAAGCTGGCCGAGGACGATGCGCAAGTACCGGAGCCAGGTTCGCTGGCCCTGTTCGCCATTGCCATGCTGGGCGCCGGCGTGGCAGTGCGCCGCCGCAACAACAAGGCCTGATCGGGTCCTTGCTGCTGCAACAAAAAAAGCGGGCCCGGCCCGCTTTTTTTACGTCCCTTGCGCGCGCCGGGCGCACAAGGCAGCATATGTTGAACGCCCGGGCCAATCATGGCACACTGGCCATCCACCCACAGCGACGGCCTGGAGAAGAACAATGAGCACAATGATCGGCGGACATGGCGGCAATGCACACGGCAACGGCAAGGGCTGGCTGCGGGTCGTACTCGGGACGGCGGCGATCCTGCTGGTGCCGCTGGTGGCGATGCGCTTCACGGACGAAGTGAACTGGACCGGCAGCGACTTCCTCGTCGCCGCCGTGCTGCTGCTGGGCGCCGGCAGCGTGCTCGAGCTGCTGCTGCGCCGCCTGCCGAACCGGCGCCAGCGCCTGGCAGGCGTGGGCCTGCTGGGCCTGGCCTTTATCTACGTGTGGGCGGAACTGGCGGTCGGCATCTTCTTCCGTTTCGGCAGTTGACCGGGCTGGCTGTCCGCTGCGGCAGCGCGCCATGTCCGGCCCCCAGGCGGGCCGGAAGTCGTTAAATATGGCAAACCGTTAATTACCGCACCGGCAACTTCGCATGGCTGGGCTAGGCTAGCTCGTTCGCTAGTCACAGGAAGCCGCACCATGCTCGACGCCACTCTTTACCAGTCGATGTTCTCCCGGTCGCCGATCGGCACCATCGTGCTGTCCGCGAGCGCCGACCCTGTGATCCTGGACGTCAACGACGCCTTCCTGCGCGATGTCGGCCATACCCGCGAACAACTCGTCGGCCACCTGCTGTTTGCCGCGCTGCCCGCCGCGCCCGGGGATCCCGACGATCCGTACAGCAATGGCGTGACGGCCTTGCGCAATGCGCTGGCGCGCGTGCTGGCCAGCGGCGAGCCGCAATCCCTGACCACCCAGCGTTACCCGATCCGCAGCATCCTGCCGGATGGCCGCGAAGTCTTCGTCAAGCGCTTCTGGAGCATGACGAATACGCCGATCTTCGGCGCCGACGGCAGCCTGCGCTGCATCCAGCACGTCAGCATCGGGGGCACCGCGCGCAAGCAGGCGGAAGAAGCCTTGCTGCTGAGCCAGCGCGAGGCCCTGGACGCCGCGCGCCAGGCCGAGGCGGAGCGGGCGCGCCTGGGCGCCGTGCT
Source organism: Massilia sp. BAP21 (assembly GCF_057801335.1). NCBI lineage: Bacteria > Pseudomonadati > Pseudomonadota > Betaproteobacteria > Burkholderiales > Oxalobacteraceae > Massilia > Massilia sp. BAP21. The sequence goes on along the minus strand of NZ_CM173596.1, from coordinate 604,197 downwards.
GCAGGCGGCGCCGGTCGGCATCGTGCTGGCCGACACGCGCGGCAAGGTGATCGACGCGAACGCGGCCCACGATGCGCTCTGGTGCCGCCACTGCGAGCCGGGCGCGGCCCCGCTCGATTTTTCCGAATGGAAGGGCTGGTGGGCCGACGGCTCGGCGCGCCATGGCCAGGCGCTGGCAGTCGATGAGTGGCCATTGGCGGCGGCCCTGCGCGGCGAACCGAGCGCCCACCACCTGATCGAGATCGAGACCTTCGGCGCCAGCCGCGCGCGGCGCATCGTGGTGTGCTCGGCCGCGCCGATCCGCGGGCATGACGGCCAGGTTGACGCCGCCGTCGTGGTCCTGCTCGACATGACCGAGCGCCTGCGCGCCGAAAACGCGCTGCGCGACGCCGACCGCCGCAAGGACGAATTCCTGGCCATGCTGGCGCACGAACTGCGCAACCCGCTGGCGCCGATCATGGCGGCGGCCGAGCTGCTGGTGCAGGACGCCGCCGCGCCGGCCGGCGTGAAGCAGGCCAGCGCCATCATCGGGCGCCAGGCGCGCCACCTGGCCGGCCTGGTCGACGATCTGCTGGACGTGTCGCGCATCACGCGCGGGCTGGCGGTGATAGACAAGTCGCCGCTCGACCTGGGCACGGTGGTGGCCGAAGCGGTGGAGCAGGTGCAGCCGCTGGTGGCCTCGCGCGGCCACAGCCTCGCGCTCGACGTGCAGGCGGCGCCGCTCACCGTCTGCGGCGACCGCAAGCGCCTGGTGCAGGTGGTGGCCAACCTGCTCAACAACGCCGCCAAGTACACGCCGCCGGGCGGCCGCATCCGCTTGGCGGCGCAGGCCGAGGCCGGCCGCGCGCGCCTGAGCGTGAGCGACAACGGCATCGGCATGACGCGCGAGCTGATGGGCCGCGCCTTTGAACTGTTCGCCCAGGCCGAGCGCGATGCCGACCGCGCCCAGGGCGGGCTCGGCATCGGCCTGGCCGTGGTGCGCCGCCTGGTCGAGCTGCACGGCGGCCAGATCGCCGTGGACAGCGGCGGGCCGGGGCAGGGCAGCTGCTTTACGCTGACCCTGCCGCTAGCGCCCGGCGCGGCCCACGCCGGCGGCGCGCAGGCGGCCCAGCTTCCGGCCGCCGCCGGCCAGGCGCTCGAGGTGCTGGTGGTCGACGACAACCGCGACGCCGCCCAGATGCTGGGCATCATGGTCCGGCATTTCGGCCACGCGGTACGCACCGTCCACACGGCAGGCGAGGCCCTGGACCAGGCGCGCCTGCATGCGGCCGACGTCTACCTGCTCGACATCGGCCTGCCGGGCGTGGACGGCCACGAGTTGGCGCGGCGCCTGCGCGCCGAGGCGGCCGGGGCCGGTGCGGTGCTGGTTGCGGTTACCGGCTATGGCGGCGAGGAGGCGCAGCGCGCGGCGCTGGCGGCCGGCTTCGACTACCACTTCGTGAAGCCGGTAAAAGGCGGCGATTTGCGCCTGCTGCTGCGCGATATCGCCCGTGCGCGCGGGCGCGGCGTGCAGGAACGCAGCGCCGCCGGCGGCGCCCGGGGCCGGTATTGGGAACGCTGAAGCGTTCGGTTTCATCTGAAAAGATTGTCCAGAATGCGACAGTCCGGGCCGACAAAGCTATCGGACCGCTCCTACAGGCCTACGGCCAGCAGGCTGTGCCTTCACAGCGGTGAGGTGTCTACCATGTACCTGTCTCAGCCAACCACGGGCTGAGTTCAACCGAACAAGGAGCTCACCATGGCATCGAACAACCAGGGCGGTAACAACGGTAACAACGGCAACCAGGGCAACGGGGGCAACCAGGGCAACAAGCAGGCAGGCAACACCAGCAACCGTGGCTTCGCATCGATGGACCCGCAACGCCAGCGCGAGATCGCCAGCGAAGGCGGGCGTGCGGCGCATGCATCGGGAAACGCGCATGAATTCACATCGGAAGAGGCGCGCCGCGCCGGCTCGATGAGCCACAAGAACGACGGCAACAACCAGAGCGGGGCCGGCGGCAGCCGGCAAAGCGGCGGCAACCAGGCGAATAACCAGGGCGGCCAGGGCAATGCCACGCGCGGCGGTACGCCGGAACAGCATGCCAAGGCAGGCGCGCAAAGCCGCAAGAACGACAAGTAATCTGTGTAGGTATACGCCTACCCGGCAGTACCGGATTTGCGGGGCGCAGGAAGCGTTTTCGTGCATCCGGTATGGCGCCGCCGGCAGCGCGGTCACTGCCGGGCGGGCGGCGCCGGCGCTTCAGGCCGCCAGCAGGGCGAGCAGCTGCGGCAGCTCGACTGGTTTTACCAAGTGGGCGTCGAAGCCGGCCCGCTTCGAGGCCGCGATATCCTGGGCCTGGCCATAGCCGCTGAGCGCGATCATCCGCGCAGCGGCGGCGTTCGGCATGGCGCGCAGGTGCTCGACCAGGCGGTGGCCATCCATGCCGGGCAGGCCGATGTCGAGCAGGTAGACGTCGATGGCTTCGGCGGCCGCGCGCGCCAGTGCGGCTTCGGGCGTCGTTTCCACCGCCACCCTGTGCCCGACCGCGTTCAGCACCACGCACAGCGATTCGGCGGCGTCGCGGTTGTCGTCGACGATCAGCACGCGCCGCGGCACAAGCAGCGGCGCCGGCTGCCCGGCCGCCTGCGCCGGCAGCGGCGCGCCAGCGCCGCCCGTATCGCCAGCCGGCGCCGGAGCGTGGCGCGGCAGGATCACCGTGAAGCAGCTGCCCTGGCCCAGGCCGGCGCTGTCGGCTTCCACGCGGCCGCCGTGCAGCACGATCATGCTGCGCACCAGGGCCAGCCCCAGGCCCAGGCCGCCATGCGAGCGGTCCGGGGTGCGCTTGGCCTGGGTGAACAGGTCGAACACGTGCGGCAGCAAGGGCGCCTCGATGCCGATGCCGTTGTCGCGCACCGACAGCCGCACTTCATCAAGCGTGGTGGACAGCGCGACCGCGATGCGTCCGCCTTCCGGCGTGTACTTGGCGGCGTTCGTCAACAGGTTCGCCAGCACCTGCACCAGGCGCTTGCTGTCGCCGATGACGATGGCGCTGCCCGGCCCCACTTCCTCCACCAGGGTATGGCGCTGGCGCTCGATCAGCGGACGTGCCTGTTCCAGCGCGCCATGCAGTATGGTGCGCATGTCGACCTCGACCCGTTCCAGTTCGGCCAGGCCGCGGTTCACGCGCGACACGTCCAGCAAGTCGTCGACCAGCTCGACCATGTGGCGCACCTGGCGCCCGATCACGTCGCTCGCATGCGCCAGGCGTTTCGGGTCGCTGCCCGACAATTTCAGGATCTGGGCCGCGGTGCTGATCGGCGCCAGCGGGTTGCGCAGTTCGTGCGCCAGCATCGCCAGGAACTCGTCCTTGCGGCTGTTCGCCAGCCTGAGTTCCTCGGAAGTCGTCTTCTGCTCGTGGATGTCGGTCATGGTGCCCATCCAGCGCAGGATGCGCCCTTCGGCGTCGCGCACCGGCAGCGCGCGCGTCAGCACCCAGCGCCATTCGCTGCTGCGGTGGCGCGCGTGGTGCTCGATCTCGAAGGGCGCGCCGCCGTCCTGCGACGCGCACCAGGCTGCGTGCAGGGCCGGCAGTTCCGCGGGATCGGCCAGGACTTTCCAGCCGGCGCCGTGGAGCGACTCAGGCGCCACGCCGGCAAATTCGCGCCAGCCTTCGTTGGCGTAATCGAAGCGGCCGTCGGGCGTGGCCGACCAGATCATTTGCGGCATGGCGTCGGCGATGGTGCGGAACTTCGCCTCGCTCTCGCGCAGCGCTTCCTCGGTCTGCTTGCGCTCGGTGATGTCGGTGAACAGCAGGGCCACGCGGCGTCCGCCGGGATGCCGGATGCGGCTGGCGTAGACGCTGAACCAGCGGCCCATCGCCGACGAGCCCTCGACGAAACGGCGCGCTGCGCCGGTGACGGCGATCTCGTCGTAGATGTCGATCCAGCGCTGTTCCAGCCCCGGCACCAGCTCGCGCGCACGGCGGCCCACGCAATTGCGCAGGCCGGTCTGCTGCGAGAAGGCCTTGTTGACCTCGACGAATTCATAGTCGACGGCGCGCCCGGTTTCGTCGCGCACCATGTCGATCAGGCAGAAGCCTTCGTCCATGGTCTCGATCAGGGCGTGGTTGGTCTGCTCCAGCCGCTCGCGCAGCAGGTGTTCCTCGGTGACTTCCTTGCAGATCACCAGCACGCCGCGGATTCCCGCTTCGTCCTCGATCGGGCTGTAGCCATAGGTCCACCAGATATTGTCGCGCACGCCGTTGCGGGTGAGCGGCACCAGGCGGTCTTCGTGCCAGGTCGATCCGCCTGCCATCACGCGCTCGATGTCGGGGCCGATCAGGTGCCAGGCCTCGGCCCAGCATTGCCGGCCGGGCGCGCCGAGCGCCTGCGGATGGCGTTCCGGCCCCAGGGTCTGGCGGTAGGCGTCGTTGTAGAACTGGACCAGGTCTTCGCCCCACCAGATGAACATCGGGTGGTTGCTCGACAGCAGGAGGCGAACCAGGGTCTTCAGCGTGGAGGGCCAGGTATCCGGCGTGCCGAGCGGGTGGCGGCGCCAGTCGTGTTCGCGCATGAGTGCGCCCATTTCGCCGCCGCCGGCGAGAAAGCTGTGTGGCGAATTCAAGGTGGTCCAGTCAGTACAAGAGGAGGGCGGGATGGGCGCGCCGCCGGTTGCCGAAGCATGCGCGCGTGCCTTGTTGCGCCGGCCGGCGATGGCGGCAACGCGATATTGATAATCCAGCAATTTACCATATTCACGCAAATACGGTCGCATCGGAATACCGCAAGCTGGCAAGCTCTACAATAAACCGTGGCGCATCTGGGGGGCAAAACAGCACGCTTCGTCCAGTATTGTTGACAGTAGAGGTTGCCAATCGTGCGCACAGCCCGTGTCGCGTAGAATTAATTATTTCCACGCAGAAATTCACCGTCATGGACCGATTCCCCGAGGCGCTGGTGCAGACCGGCGCCGGCTCGCTCAAGCTGTCCGAGCTGATCGGGTCGCTCAGCTACGCCCTCGACCTGACCGAGGGCCAGTCCGAAGGCCATTGCGTGCGCTCGTGCTGGATCGGCATGCGCGTCGGCGCCATGGCCGGACTGAACGGGCAACAGCTGTGGGAGCTCTACTACACCCTGCTGCTCAAGGACGTCGGCTGCAGCAGCAATGCGGCGCGCATCTGCGAGCTGTACCTGACCGACGACCTCGGCTTCAAGCGCGACTTCAAGGCGGTGCGCGACAGCACGCCGCACCTGATCGCCTTTGTCCTCAAGCACACTGGCCTGAAGGCCGGCCTGTCCGAGCGCTTCCGCGCCGTGCTGACCATGCTGCGCGAAGGCCGCAGCACGGCCCAGGAACTGATCGTCACGCGCTGCTTGCGCGGCGCCGAGATCGCGTGCCTGCTGCGCTTTCCCGAATCCGTGGCGGCCGGCATCTACAGCCTCGATGAACACTACAACGGCAAGGGCAAGCCGGCGCGCCTGAAGGGCGAGGCGATTCCCGTGTACGCGCGCATCGCCATGCTGGCCCAGCTGGTCGACGTGTTCCACACCGCCGGCGGCAAGGCCGCGGCCCTGGCCGAACTGCGCCACCGCAACGGCACCTGGCTCGACCCGGAACTGGTGCGCTGCTTCGACACGGTGGCCGCCAGCGACGATTTCTGGACCATGTTGGCCGACCCGGCGCTGGATGCGACCGTGTTCGCCATGGAGCCAGCCGAGCACACCATGCCGATCGACGACGACTACCTGGACGACATCGCCACCGCTTTCGGCCAGGTGGTCGATTCGAAGAGCCCCTATACCGGCGGCCACAGCGCGCGCGTGGCGCTGTACACCGACATGATCGGCGAGGCGCTCGGCCTGTCGCCCGAACGGCGGCGCTGGCTGAAACGCGGCGCGCTGCTGCACGACGTCGGCAAGCTGGGCGTGAGCAACAGCATCCTCGACAAGCCGGGCGCGCTCGACCGCGACGAATGGGCGGCCGTGCGCCGCCACGCCGAGTTCACCGAGATCATCCTGTCGCGGATCGCCGCCTTTGCCGAACTGGGCCGCATCGCCGGCGCCCACCACGAACGGCTCGACGGCGGCGGCTACCCGCGCGGCCTGGTGGCCGACGAGATCGACTTGGAACGCGGATCATCACCACTGCGGATATTTTCGACGCGATTACCGCCGAGCGGCCGTACCGCAGGGCGATCCCGCCGCTGGAGGCGCTGGCGATGATGGAAAAGACCGTCGGCACGGCGCTCGACGCGCGCTGCTTCGCGGCGTTGAAGGAAGCGGTGGCGCGGGTGGGGTTGTGAGGCGCGACCGTACGCCCGGCCCGCGGCCTTAATCCGTACGGTGGGCATTCCGTGCCCACGCGGTTACGTGCGTTCCCTTGCACTACGTGCGGCGACTTTTCGCCCCATGACGTGGAGCCTGGCCCGACGCCATGCCTGGCCCTTCGTTCATCGGATATTTCGCGAGCGACGTTCCACAGCCAACGCAAAAAGGACGCGCACGTAACGGCGTGGGCACTTTGTCATTGATGCCCCCAGCATCAATGACCCCACCGTACGGGAGGCGCTGCGTGCCGGTGTGAAGCATCGACACGCAGGCGCTTGCTGCCTCAACTCGTCTTAAACACCAGCTGCGCCGCCGCCCGCAGCTTCGGATACACCACCGGCACCGTCAGCATGGTGCTGCCGATCGCCATCAGGAGCAGGGCGGTGAAGGTTTCGTTGGTGATCACGCCCTTGTCGAGCAGGATGTTGGCGAAGATGATCATGATCAGCGCCTTGGTCTGCAGCAGCCAGCCGATGATCGAGGATTCGGTGCGGCTCCAGCCCAGGATGCGGCCGGCGAGGTGGGTGCCGGCCAGCTTGCCCGCCACCGACGCCAGCAGCAGCACCGCCGCCGCCACGAACACGGCCGAGCCGCCCACCGCCCAGTTGGTCTTCAGGCCGGTGCTCAGGAAGTAGACCGGCATGAAGGTCAGCAGCAGGTGCTGGCGCAGGGCGTCGAGGCGCTTCTGGTCGAACCACGACGCTTCGCTCACGGCGCCGGCCAGGAAGGCCCCGACCATGAAGTGCAGCCCGGCCCAGTCGGCGGCCAGCGCGCACAGGGCGAGCCAGACCGGCATCGCATACCAGCGGTCGCGCTCTTCCAGCCAGGCCATCAGGCGCCGGAACAGCAGGGTGGCGATGGCGAACACCAGGAAGAAGCCGAGCTGGCGGCCGACGCGGTCCCAGTCCAGCAGGATCAGGGCCAGCACACCCCAGATCGCGATGTCGTCCAGGCTGGCGTAGCGCAGGATGCGCTGGCCGATCGGCTCGCGCAGGATCTCCAGCTTTTCCATCAGCAGGATCAGGATCGGCAGCGCCGTCACCGCGCAGGCCATGCCCACGCCCAGCACGAACTGCCAGTCGTGCGCCTCGGCGCCTTTCCAGCCGGCGTAGCCGAGCACGCCCACGGCGGCGATGCAGCCGAACACCAGCGGGGTGCCGAGCGCCAGCGAGGCCGTGATCATGCTTTCGCGCCGGTGCTCCCAGGCCTTCTTCAGGTCGAGTTCGATCCCGGCGATCATCACGAACAGCATCACGGCCCACCAGGCGATGCCGTTCATGGCGGCCATCACCTGCGGGTTGAAGACGAAGTTGTAGTACTCGGGGTAGGCGCGGCCGAGGATGCCGGGGCCGAGCAGCACGCCGGTGATGATCTGCACCACGACCAGCGGCGCCCAATAGTCGGTATTCCCCAGCCGCCAGATCAGGTAGGGCAGGGTAAAGATGACGAGCATTGCGATCAAAAAGATCTCGGTCGTCCCCATGGCTGTGTGCATAATGTCTCCCAGATATTTTTTTATGGTAAGCCGGCGCCGTATTGACTGCAAGGGAAGAAGGCGTTGGAAACGATACCACAACGTTTCTGCAAGAACAGCGATCGACTGTTCAGGAAACAAAAAAGTTATCAATTGACACAAAAAATCGCGTGATGCTATAGTCGGACAAAGCCGCTGGTAACGTTTCCAAAAACGTACCGACAAGGACAGGCGATGGATCGGAGACACGATGTATAAAGCACAGAATAGGGCGCTGGCCTGCGCCTGCGCGGCCTTGTTCGCCAGCGCAAACACGCTTGCAGCCGGCGCCGGCGCGGCGGCAGCCGGTTCGGCGCCCCGCGCCGAAGTCATCCACTGGTGGACCTCGGGCGGCGAATCGGCTGCCGTCAAGCAGGTGGCCCAGGCCTACCGCGCCGCCGGCGGCGTCTGGGTCGACACGGCGATCGCCGGCGGCGACCAGTCGCGCGCCGTCACCGTCAACCGCATCGTCGGCGGCAACCCGCCCACCGCCGCCCAGTTCAACACCTCCAAGCAGTTCTTCGACATCATCGAGCAGGGCATGCTGAACAACGTCGACGACGTGGCGCGCGCCCAGAACTGGGACAAGCTGCTGCCCGAACCCATCGTCAGCGTGATCAAGGTCGACGGCCATTACTACGCCGTGCCGCTGAACATCCACATGCAGACCTGGATCTGGTATTCGAAGGCGGCGTTCCAGAAGGCCGGCATCGCCAAGGAACCCGCCAGCGTCCCCGAATTCTTCGCCGCCCTCGACAAACTCAAGGCGGCCGGCATCGTGCCCCTGGCCCACGGCGGCCAGGCCTGGCAAGAGACCATCCTGTTCTCCGCCATGCTGTCCAACCTGGGCGGCAAGGACCTCTACCTGAAAGTGCTGCGCGACCGCGACCCGAAGGCCATCGCCTCGCCGGCCTTCCGCAACGTGCTGCTGGCGTATAAACGCCTGCAAAGCTATGTCGACGCCCGTTCGCCGGGCCGCAACTGGAACGACGCCACCGCCATGCTCATCTCGGGCAAGGCCGGCATGCAGATCATGGGCGACTGGGCCAAGGGCGAGTTCACCGCCGCGAAACAGGTGCCGGACCAGCAGTTCGGCTGCATCGCCGGCCTGGCGCCGAACGCGCCCTACCTGATGCAGGGCGACGTCTTCGTGTTCCCGAAAACCCGCAACGCCGGGGCGGTGCAGGCGCAGAAGCTGCTGGCCAGCGTGGTGGTGGCGCCGAATACCCAGCTCGCCTTCAGCAAACTGAAAGGCTCGGTGCCGGTGCGCTCCGATGTCGACGCCAGCCAGGCCGACGCCTGCGCGCAGAAGGGCATCGCCATCATGAAGGACCGCTCGCGCCACCTGGGCGTGTCCGAGGTTTACCTGACCCCGGACCAGAACGGCGCCATGCAGGACGTGCTGACCGCCTACTGGAACACCAACATGACGGTCGAGAAGGCGCAGAAGAACCTCGCCGCGGCGCTGCAGGAATAAGATGCTCGCCCGTCCGATCCGCGCAGCGACGCCCGCAGTAATGCCCTACGCGGCTTTGCTGCCGATGGCGCTCACCGTCATCGTCGCCTACCTCGGCACGATGGCGTGGACGCTGCGCACCTCGTTTACCGCCTCGCGTACCTTCCCGTCCGATAAGTTCATCGGCATGACGCAGTACACGCGCCTGTTCGACAACGAGCGCTGGATGCTCTCGCTGAACAACCTGGCCGTGTACGGCCTGCTGTTCATCCTGGCCTGCCTGGTGATCGGCTTCCTGCTGGCCGTCTTCATCGACCAGAACGTCAGCGGCGAGGGGGTATTGCGCACGGTCTTCCTGTATCCGTACGCGATGTCCTTCGTGGCCACCGGGCTGGTGTGGCAATGGCTGCTCACGCCCGGCACCGGCATCGACGGCGCCATCGCGCGCCTGGGCTTTCCCGACTTCGTGTTCGACTGGATCGTCGACCAGGACATGGCGATCTATACGATCGTGATTGCCACCGTCTGGCAATCGGCGGGCCTGGTGATGGCGCTGATGCTGGCCGGCCTGCGTGGCATCGACGGCGACATCTGGAAGGCGGCGCGCCTGGACGGCATCCCGGCCTGGCGCGTGTATGTCTCCATCATCCTGCCGATGCTGTGGCCGACCGTCGCCACCGTGTTCCTGCTGCTGGCAACCAGTGTCGTGAAGCTGTACGACGCCGTGGTCGCCATGACCCAGGGCGGCCCCGGCACCGCCAGCGAAGTGCCGGCCAAGTTCATCATGGACCATCTGTTCCTGCGCTCGAACATCGGCCTGGCCTCGGCCGGCGCGATCATGCTGCTGGTGCCGGTGGTGGCGCTGCTGGCGCCCTATGTCTATGCTCGCAGCCGCCGCAGTCGTGAACGAGGCAGGGCATGATGGCGCAGACCGCCTTGCGCACGCCCGCCGTGCATGCGCCCGTTGCGGCCCGTGCGCGCCGCCGCCACTTCACGCCGGCGCGCGTCGGCATCTACGTCTTCCTGTTCGGCGCCGCGCTGTTCTTCCTGCTGCCGCTGTACGTGATGCTCGTGACTTCGTTGAAAGGCATGGACGAGATCCGCGCCGGTTCCATCCTGGCGCTGCCGACCGAATGGACGGTCGAACCCTGGCGCCAGGCCTGGAGCCAGGTCTGCACCGGCGCCTCCTGCGAAGGCATCCGCGGCGGCTTCTGGAATTCGGTGGCGATCACGGTGCCGAGCACGATCCTGCCGATCCTGATTGGCGCCATCAACGGCTACGCGCTGAGCTTCTGGCGTCCGCGCGGCGCGCATCTGCTCTTCGGCGTGCTGCTGGCCGGCGCCTTCATCCCGGTGCAGGTGATGATCTATCCGCTGGTGCGCCTGCTGGCCGGCGCCGGCATCTTCGGTTCCTTGCCCGCCATCGTGCTGGTGCACCTGATCTTCGGCATGCCGGTGATGACCCTGCTGTTCCGGAATTACTACGCCAGCCTGCCGCAGGAACTGTTCCACGCGGCGCGCATCGACGGCGGCGGCTTCTGGCGCATCTTCCTGCACGTGGTGCTGCCTTTGTCCGTGCCGATTATCGTGGTGGCGGCCATCATGCAGGTAACCGGCGTGTGGAACGACTACATCCTGGGCCTGGTGTTCGCCGGGCGCGACAATTTGCCGATGACGGTCCAGCTGAACAACGTGATCAACACCACCACCGGCACCCGCCTGTACAACGTGAACATGGCCGCGACCATCCTCACGGCCCTGGTGCCGCTGGCGCTTTACTTCTTCTCCGGACGCTGGTTTGTGCGCGGTATCGCCGCCGGCGCCGTGAAAGGCTGATGCATGGCGAACGTCCATTTACGCAAACTCTCCATCACGCTCGGCGGCAAGCCCATCATCCGCGAGCTCGACCTGCAGGTGGAACCGGGCGAATTCCTGGTGCTGCTCGGGCCTTCGGGCTGCGGCAAGTCCACGCTCCTGCACAGCATCGCCGGCCTGATCGACGCGACGGCCGGCAGCATCGAGATCGGCGGCCAGGACATGACCCTGGCCGATCCCAGCGAACGCGGCATCGGCATGGTGTTCCAGTCGTATGCGCTGTACCCGACCATGACGGTGAAGGACAACATGTCCTTCGGCCTCAAAATGGCCGGCACGCCGAAGGCCGAGATCGCACGCCGCGTGGAACGCGCCGCCGAGATGCTGCAGCTCGACGCACTCCTGTCGCGCAAGCCCGCCCAGCTGTCGGGCGGCCAGCGCCAGCGCGTGGCGATCGGGCGCGCCCTGGTGCGCGAAGCCGGCGTCTTCCTGTTCGACGAACCGCTGTCGAACCTCGACGCCAAGCTGCGCGCCGAACTGCGCCGCGAACTCAAGCTCCTGCACGCGCGCCTCGGTTCCACGATGATCTACGTGACCCACGACCAGGTGGAAGCGATGACGCTGGCCTCGCGCATCGTCGTCATGCAAGGCGGCGTGGTGCAGCAGATCGGCACCCCGGCCGAGGTGTACGAGCGTCCGGCGAACCGCTTCGTGGCGAGCTTCCTCGGCGCGCCGGCGATGAACTTCATCGAGGGCGAGGTCGACCTGCACAACCGCTTCAGTTCGCGCAGCCTGGCGCTGGCCCTGCAGGAACCCGTGCCGACCGGCGCGGCCACCCTGGGCGTGCGGCCCGAGCACGTGCACATCGATGCGGACGGTCCGCTGGCCGGCACTGTGACCCTGGTGGAACCGATGGGCAACCACCAGGTGCTGTGGCTCGATTGCGGCGGCCAGGTGCTGTCGGCCATCGTGCACGGGCCGGCCGTGTTCACGGCAGGGCAGGCCTTGCGCTTCGGGATCGACGCCGCGCGCGTGTCGCTGTTCGACCCGGCTGATGGCAGGCGGCTGTAAAGATAAGCAGGCATGGAGTATGCTTTCATGCTGACGACAACAACGATAGACGAAGGAATTAAGTGGCAACGATCAAAGACGTAGCGCGCCTGGCAGGCGTGGGATTGGGAACCGCGTCGCGCGTGGTCAGCGGCAAGGGTTCGGTCTCGCCGGCGACGCTCGAGCGCGTGAAAAAGGCGATCGACGAGCTGGGCTTCCGGCCCTCGCACGCCGCGCGCGCGCTGCTGTCCGGCTCCAGCCGCATGATCGGCGTCTACATTCCCGTCCTCTCCGGCACCTTTTATACGCCCATCCTGCAGATCATCGACACCGAACTGCGCGCCGCCGGCCTGCACATGGTGGTCGCCTTTGGCGTCGGCCTGGGCGACGCCCGGCGCCAGGCGATCGACGGCATCGACTTCCTGCTCGAGCGCGGCTGCGACGGGCTGATCGTGATGACCGGCGCCCTGCTCGAAGAAGACATTGCCGCGCTGGGCGCCAAGCGCCGCCAGCTGGTGGCGCTGAACCACAGCTTCGCCGGCATCCCCGACCAGTGCTTCATGGTCGACCACCGCCTCGGCGGGCGCCTGGCGGCGCGCACGCTGCTCGAACACGGCCACCGAAACGTCGCGATTGTCGCCGGCCCGGCCAGCCTGATCGACAACGTCGAGCGCGTGGAAGGCTTCAAGGCCGAGTTGGAAGAATCCGGCATCGTCACCGGCAAGCTGTGGGTGGCCGAGAGCGACTTCTCGCCGGCCGGCGGCTGGGCCGCGGCAAAGGCCCTGATCGAATCGGGCAACCCGTGCAGCGCGCTGTTCTGCGCTAACGACGAGATGGCGGTCGGTGCGCTGTCCTACTTCCAGGAAGCGGGCATCCGCGTGCCGCACGATCTGTCCGTGATCGGCTACGACGACACCCCGAGCGCCGAGTTCTCTGCGCCGCGCCTGACCTCGGTACGCATGCCCTGGCGTGAAATGACCCTGAACGGCCTGAACGCGCTGCTGAACCGCTGCTACGACCTGCAGCGCCCGGTCGAGCGCAGCTTCCCGGTGTCGGTAACGCTGCGCGCCTCGCTGGCGCAGGCGGGCGAGGTGGGCGCAGTGGCCAAACGCGCACGCCGCCCAAAGGCCGCATGAACACGAACAGACGGAAAAGGCGCCGGCCTGGCGCTTTTTTTTGAGATGAATATGGAAAGCTTTCCAAAACATTCGACTATTGTCCACCGAACCGAGACCATGACGACAACGAACAGCACAGACCAGCACCCGCCCGCGCGCAGCGAATTCGCTTCCGACTTCCTCTGGGGCTGCGCCACCTCGTCCTACCAGATCGAAGGCGCCGGCTTCGAAGACGGCCGCGTCGAGTCGATCTGGGACCGCTTCGCCGCCACCCCCGGCAAGGTGAAGGGCGGCGCGAACGGCGCCGTGGCCTGCGACCACTACCACCGCTGGCCCGAGGACTTCGACATCGGCCGCGACATGGGCCTGAACGCCTACCGCTTCTCGATCGCCTGGCCGCGCATCTTTTCCGAGGTCGGCGGCAAGCCCAATCAGAAAGGCCTGGATTTCTATTCGCGCCTGGTCGACGGCATGCTCGAACGCGGCCTGCAGCCCTGGGCCACGCTCTACCACTGGGACTTGCCGCAATTCCTGCAGGACCGCGGCGGCTGGGCCGAGCGCAGCACGGTCGACGCGTATCTCGAATTCGTCGATGCCATGACGCGCCGCCTGGGCGACCGCGTGCAGCACTGGATCACCCACAACGAACCCTGGTGCACCGCCTTCATCGGCAACTGGGAAGGCCTGCATGCGCCGGGCCACACCGACTTCGCCACCGCGCTCCAGGTCTGTCACCACGTGCTGCTTTCGCACGGCAAGGCGGTGCCGCTGATCCGCGCGAATGTGCCGGATGCGAAGGTCGGCCTGTCGCTGTCGCTGCACCCGCTGAGGGCAGCGAGCGACAGCCCCGAGGACCAGGCGGCCAAGCTGCGCCACGACGGCCTGCGCTACCGCTGGTTCCTCGACCCGCTGTACGGCCGCGGCTATCCGCAGGCCACGCTCGATCTCATCAAGGATGCGGCGCCGGCAGTGCACCCGGGCGACCTGGACGCCATCGCCGTGCAGACCGACTTCCTGGGCGTGAACTACTACTTCCCCGAGACCATCCAGGATGCGCCGGGCGAGGGCCCGCTGTCGGTGCGCGTGCTGCCGCCGCAAGACGTCGAGACCACGGCCCTGGGCTGGGAAGTCGCGCCCGAGGGCCTGGCCGAACTGCTGGCGCGCATCGAGAACGACTATCATCCGGGGCCGATGTACATCACCGAGAACGGCTCCTGCTACGACGACGTGGTGGGCGAAGACGGCAGCGTCAACGACACCGAGCGCCGCCGCTACCTGCAGCGCCACCTGGCGGCGCTGCGCGACGTGATTGACGGCGGCGTCCCGGTGAAGGGTTATTTCGCCTGGAGCCTGGTCGACAACTTCGAGTGGGCCGAGGGCTATGGCCGCCGCTTCGGCCTGGTGCACATCGACTACGACACCCAGCAACGCACGCTCAAGGACAGCGGCAAGTGGTACCGCGGCTTCCTGCGCCAGGACTAACGCACGATAAAAACACGGAGACGAGATGAACAAGAAGCTGCACCTGTCTGTACTGGCCCTGGCCGTCGCCTTTGCCTTTCCCGCCACTGCCGCACCCACGGCGGCGCTGACCGACTGGCCCGCGCCGAAAAGCGCGATCGCGAAGGATGCGAAACTGGAAGCGCGCGTCGCCGAGATCGTGAGCAAGATGACGCTGGCCCAGAAGATCGGCCAGATGACCCAGGCCGAGATCAAGACCGCCACGCCTGACGACGTCAAGCGCTACTACCTCGGCTCGGTGCTGAACGGCGGCGGCAGCTGGCCGAACAACAACAAGCACGGCACTGCCGCCGACTGGCTGGCGCTGGCCAACGCCTATTACGACGCCTCGATGGCCACCGACATGGCGATCAAGGTGCCGGTCATCTGGGGCATCGACGCCGTCCACGGCAACAACAACGTGGTCGGCGCCACCATCTACCCGCACAACATCGGCCTGGGCGCGGCCCACGATCCGAAGCTGGCCGGCGAGATCGGCGCCGCCACCGCGCGCGCCGTACGCGCCACCGGCCTGGCCTGGGTCTTCGGCCCGACGGTGGCCGTGGTGCGCGACGACCGCTGGGGCCGCACCTACGAAAGCTTCTCGGAAGACCCGCTGCTGGTGAAAAGCTATGCCGGTCCTTACGTGAAGGGCTTGCAGGGCCGCTTCGACAAGGACGCGAACGTGGTTGCCTCGATCAAGCACTTCATGGGCGACGGCGGCACCGACCAGGGCAAGGACCGCGGCGTCACCAAAGCCAGCGCCGAGCAGATGATGAACATCCACGGCCAGGGTTACTATCCCGGCCTGGAGGCGGGCGCGCAGACGGTCATGATCTCGTTTAACAGCTGGACCGACACTGCTACCAACACCGAACACGGCAAGCTGCATGGCAGCCGCGTGGCGATCACCGACATCCTGAAGAATAGGATGGGCTTCGACGGCTTCGTCGTCAGCGACTGGAACGGCATCGCCGAAGTGCCGGGCTGCCGCAACGACAGCTGCGCCCAGTCCGTGAACGCCGGCATGGACATGTTCATGGTGCCGGACGACTGGAAGGCCTTCATCGCCAACACCACCAAACAGGTAGAAAGCGGCGAAATCCCGATGGCGCGCATCGACGACGCCGTGACCCGCATCGTGCGCGTGAAGCTGCGCGCCGGGCTGTTCGGCAAGCGGCCTTCGACCAACGCCTATGCCGGCAAGGACGCGGCATTGCAAGACCGCGCCCTGGCGCGCCGCGCCGTGCGCCAGTCGCTGGTGCTGCTGAAGAACGAGGGACCAGCGCTGCCGCTGGCGAAAGGTAAAAAAATCCTGGTGGTCGGCAAGACCGCCGACAGCATCTCGAACCAGACCGGCGGCTGGTCGCTCACCTGGCAGGGCACGGCCAACACGAATGCCGATTTCCCGAACGCCGACAGCATCCTGGCCGGCATCCGCGAAGCAGCCGGCGCCGCCAACGTGAGCTACAGCGCCGATGGGGCGGGGGTGAACGTGGCCGACTTCGACGCGGTGGTGGCCGTGATCGGCGAAACCCCGTATGCCGAAGGCGACGGCGACATCGGCCCGACCGGCACGCTGCGCCACAGCGGCCGCCATCCGGAAGACCTGGCCGTGCTGCGGGCGGTTGCCGGCAAGGGCAAGCCGGTGGTCACCGTGTTCGTGGCCGGGCGCCCGCTCTGGGTCAACGACCTGATGAATTTGTCCGACACCTTTGTCGCCGCCTGGCTGCCGGGCAGCGAAGGCAAGGGCGTGGCCGATTTGCTGGTCGCGGGGCCGAAACGGTATGACTTCACCGGTACGCTGTCGTTCTCGTGGCCGAAGACCGTTTGCCAGACCGATTTGAACGCCGGCAGCGCCAATTACGATCCGCTGTTCAAGCTCGGCTACGGCCTGCGTACGGGCACGCGCTCGCAACTCGGCCAACTGGATGCGAATTATTCGGCCGGCGGCTGCGGCGTCAGCAACAGCTTCCCGGTGTATGGCCAGGCCGACCGCGCCAGCTTCCCGCTGGCGATCAGGAGCGGCGGCGAATTCAAGCCGCTCGGCGCCGACCTGAACGCCACGTTCACGCTGCCGAACGTCAGCGTGCAGACGTCGCAGATCAACACCCAGCAGGATGCGAAGCAGGTCACCTGGACCGGGCCTGCCAGCATCGAGGCGCGCGGCACGAAAGCCATGGTGCTGCCGCCTGCCGCTGCGGCGGATGGCGCGCTGCGCTTCGACACCATCGTCAGCGCCGCGCCGGCGGGCAAGGTGACGGTTGCCATGGCTTGCGGCGCCAACGCCGCCTGCGGCACGCCGCTCGACGCCACCGCGCTGTTCGCGCGCCTGGCCGGCAAGGGCAAGCAGACCGTCAAGATTCCTCTGGCCTGCTTCAGCGCGCGCGGCGCCAACCTGGCGCGGGTCGAGGCGCCGTTCGTGGTGGGCAGCAGCGCTGCCTTCACGGCCTCGTTCACCAACATCGACATCCTGGGCGGCGGCGCGAAAGAGGCGGATGCCGTGCGCTGCGAGGAACTGAAATGAACATGCCCAGCCTGGTCGCCGACATCGGCGGCACGAACGCGCGCTTCGCCCTGCATCACGAAGGCCGCTTCGACTGCATCGAGGTGCTGCCCTGCGCCGGCCACGCGACGCTGGCCGGCGCCATGCACAGCTACCTTGGCGCGGCGGGGAAGCGCGGCTTTGCCGTGGACGGCATCCGCCACGCGGCGATCGCGATCGCGAATCCGGTCGAGGAAGACCGGGTCAGCATGACGAATCACCACTGGAGCTTTTCGATTGCCGGCCTGCGCGACGAGCGTGCTCTGGCGACGCTGCTGGTGGTGAACGACTTCGCGGCGCTGGCGATGTCGCTGCCTTATCTGCAGCCGTACCAGCGCGAACGTATAGGAGGGGATGCGGGCGGCGGCATGGATCTGAGCGGACGTCCGATCGGCCTGGTCGGCCCCGGCACCGGCCTGGGTGTGTCGGGCGTGATCCCGGCCGGTGGCCAGTGGACCGCGCTGGCGGGCGAAGGCGGGCACGCCAGCTTTGCGCCCTGCACGCGCGACGAGTTCGTCATCCTCGAACGCCTGCAGGAAGAATACGGCCATGTGTCGGCCGAGCGCCTGCTGTCCGGCTCCGGCCTGGAAGCGATCCACCGAGTGCTGTCGGGCGATTCGCTGGCCGCACCCGACATCACGCGCCAGGCACTGGACGGTTCATGCGACGCCTGTATTCGTACGGTCGAGACGTTTTGCGGTATCCTCGGCAGCGTTGCCGGCAATGTCGCCCTGACCCTGGGTGCCACCGGCGGCATGTACATCGGCGGCGGCATCGTGCCGCGCCTGGGATCCTTGTTTGCGCAGTCTTCGTTCCGGCGGCGATTCGAAGACAAGGGGCGCCTGTCGCCCTATCTCGCGCGCATTCCGACCTGGCTGATTACCGAACCTTACCCGGCGCTGCAAGGCGTGGCGGCCATGCTGTCCGCGCACATCGCCAACCAACAATAAAGAAGCACTGAAGGAGGCAACATGGAACACACCGCAGGCAGTCCACGCATCGACAAGGGCGCCGCTGCCGCACACGAGGGCGAGTTCAAATCGAACACCGGCCCGCTGGTCATCGTCACCATCCTGTTCTTCATGTGGGGGCTGTTGACCTCGCTGAACGACGTCCTGATCCCGCACCTGAAATCGATCTACACGCTGACCTATGTGCAGGCGATGCTGGTGCAGTTCTGCTTCTTCGGCGCCTACTTCATCGTCTCGATTCCCGCCGGCGGCCTGATCCGCCGCATCGGCTACCAGCGCGGTGCCGTGACCGGCCTCTTGATCGCCGCCAGCGGCTGCGCGCTGTTCTACCCGGCGGCGCAGAGCGGCTATGCGCTGTTCCTGTTCGCCTTCTTCGTGCTGGCCAGCGGCATCACGATCCTGCAGGTGGCGGCCAATCCTTACGTCACCGTGCTCGGACCGGCGCGCACCGCGTCCAGCCGCCTGACGCTGACGCAGGCCTTCAATTCGCTCGGCACCACCATCGGCCCACTCTTGGGCGGCATGCTGATCCTGTCGGCGGCCGCGGTCGGCGCCGACCAGCTGGCGGCCATGACGGCGGCCGAGCAGGCAGCCTACAAGGCGCAGGAAGCGGCTACCGTGCAGGGGCCTTACCTGGCGCTCGCCGCGGCGCTGGCGGTCCTGGCGGTGTTGTTCGCACTGGCGCGCCTGCCGAAGATCAACCATGAAGAAGGTCCTGCGGCGGCCGCCGTGGCCGGCAAGGGTTCGGCCTGGAGCTACCGTCACCTGGTGCTGGGCGCGGTGGCGATCTTCGTGTACGTGGGCGGCGAGGTCAGTATCGGCAGCTTCCTGGTCAACTTCCTGGGCGAGTCGCACATCGCGGGCCTGGACCACGCGGCGGCGGCCAAGTACGTCAGCATGTACTGGGGCGGCGCGCTGATCGGCCGCTTCATCGGCTTTGCCGTGATGCGCTACGTCAGCCCGGGCAAGACACTGGCCTTCAACGCGCTGGGTGCGATCGCGCTGGTGCTGCTGGCGACCTTCACGCAAGGTTCGGTGGCGATGTGGGCGATTGTCGCCGTCGGCCTGTGCAACTCGATCATGTTCCCGACCATCTTCAGCATGGCGCTGCATGGGCTGCGCCGTCACACCGGCCAGGGTTCGGGCATCCTGTGCATGGCGATCGTCGGCGGCGCGATCGTGCCGTTCATCCAGGGCTGGATGGCGGACAGCATCGGGCTGCAGATTTCCTTCCTGGTGCCGGCGGCGTGCTACCTGTTCATCCTGTTCTTCGGGGTGAAGTATGCGGGGCTGCACCGCGAAGGCACCGCGCAGTAACCGGAGTCTGTAGCGTCAACCGTACGGTGGGCCGGGCCGCGCTAGGCACGCTGTGCCCACGCGGAACGTCGCGTCATGTTGACGTTTGATCCGGCCGAAAAACAAGCGCCACGTTACCGCTTCTGAAGCGATAACGCGGCGCTTTCTTTATGCCACGAACATGCTGTAACGCTGTGCGACGTTCCGCGTGGGCACGGAGTGCCCACCATACGGTTCAAGCCGCGGGTTTTATTTGGCGACGCCGCAATACTGCCGCACGTACGCCTCATGCGGCGGCAACTGCGCCACGGTCCGGTTCACCGTCCCGCTGATGTTGTCCAGGAAGCCCTTCAGCTCCGCATCCCCCATCAAGTCCGCCGTCTGGTGATGCCCGTCCGGCATGATCCCTTGTCCCAGCATCACCTGGATCCACGAGTTCTCGGCGAACAGTTCGTTCGGCGCCCGGAACACGCGCCCGGTCTCGCGGAACAGATCGATGCGGTGCTGCAGCGAGGCCGGCACGTCCATCTCGGCGCAGGCGCGCCAGTAGGGCGTGTCGCGGCGATTCGTCACCTTGTAGTGCAGCACGATGAAGTCGCGGATGTGCGCGATCTCGTCCGCCGCCTGGCGGTTGTATTCGGCCACGTCGCTGGCGCGGATGCCGTTCGACGGGAACATCTGCATCAAACGCACGATGCCGCGCTGGATCAGGTGGATGCTGGTCGATTCGATCGGTTCCAGGAAGCCGCTGGCCAGGCCGATGGCGACGCAGTTGCCGACCCAGACCTGTTTGCGCTGCCCCGGCTGGAAGCGGATCACGCGCGGCTGCATCAGCGGCTCGCCGGTGACGTGCCGGTTGAGCGTGGCAATCGCCGCTTCGTCGTCGATGAAGCGGCTCGAGAACACGTGGCCGTTGCCGACCCGGTGCTGCAGCGGGATGCGCCACTGCCAGCCGGCTTCGCGCGCGATCGAGCGGGTGTAGGGCACGGCTTCGCCGCTGGACGCGGTCTGCACGGCGGCGGCGCTGTCGTTGAACAGCCAGTGCGACCAGTCCTCGTATTCCACGCCCAGCGCGCCACCGATCAGCAGCGCACGGAAACCGCTGCAGTCGATGAACAGATCGCCTTCCAGTTCGGTGCCGGAATCGAGCCTGATCGAGCGGATCGTATTGGCCTGCGCGTCCTTCACCACGTCGACGATCTTCGCCTCGACCCGCTGCACGCCGTAGTGCTCGGAAAAGCGGCGCAGGAAGCGCGCATAGGCGCCGGCGTCCATGTGGTAAGCGTAGTTGATGATCTGCTTCGGCAGGTGGGCGAAGCGGTTCAGCTGGGCCGCGCGGTGTTCGAGGCAGTAGTCGCCGTAGTCGCCGGCCAGGCCGCGCTCGCGGCCCTTGTGCCAGAAGTGCTGGAAGCCGGCGGTCCAGTGGTCGATGCCGGTATTCCCGAAGGAGTGGATGTAGTCCTGGTGCACGTCGCGCCAGTTCTCGAAGCTGATGCCCAGCTTGAAGGTGGCATGGGTGGCGGCCATGAATTCCTGCTCGTTGATCTCCAGCAGGTGGTGGAAGTTCTGCAGCGTCGGGATGGTCGCTTCGCCCACGCCCACGGTGCCGATCTCGTCGGACTCGACCAGCTTGATGTCGAGGCGCTTGCCCAGCGACTTGCTCAGGCAGGCGGCGACCATCCAGCCGGCCGTGCCGCCGCCGGCGATCACCACGCGGCGGACGGGTTTGTTATTCACGTGCGTCTCCATGCTTGTCTCCTCAGCGGTTCATCCGCTTTAATAATTGGGCGCGCAGGGCGCGTACGGCGGCATCGTCGAGCGGGTTCAATACGCCGCGTGCGTGCGGCGGGATATGGGCCGCGGTCTCCGCGTCGGCCTCGAACACGTAGCGCTTGAACAGCCCCTGCCAGGCGCGGCGCTGCTCCGGCGGCAGGTCGCGCACGCTCATCAGCGCATGCATCAGCGCGTTGATCGGCGTGTCCATGTAGTCCGGCGACTGGCGCCACCAGTAGTTCACCAGCACGTTGAACGGGGACAGCGCCTCGATGTGGTGCCACCACATGCTCGGAATGAAGAGGGCGTCGCCCGGCGCCAGTTCGGCTACCCGCGCGTGGCGCATGGCGTCGGCGAACTTCGGGAAGCGCGCCAGGTCCGGTTGGTGGAAATCGACCAGGCTGATCGGCTGGCCGGCCGGCGTCAGGTCGAGCGGGCCGATGTACAAGTTGTCCACCTGCTCCGGCGGGAACAGGGTGAAGCGGCGGCGTCCGGCCGCCACGCAGGCGATGTTGTCCGGTAAATCGTAGTGGGCGGCGATGCGGGTGCGGTTGCCGATCCAGATGCTGGCCAGGGCGTCGCGGTTTCCCAGGTCGATGTCGTTCTCGGCGCGCAGGCCCGGCAGGCAGGTGTCGATCGTGGTCGAGCCGACGTAGATCGCCGGCGGAACATCGTCGCGCAGGTGGCCGCGCAGCTCGGCCAGCACGGTGTCCAGGCGCGCCCGCACCGGCGCGAAATTAAAGCCGGTGAAATCCTGGTTGTAGAAGAAGCGGCCGCCGATGTCGGGCGCGCCGAGCATGGCGGTGACGGTGGCGTCGCGGTAGAAGCGGCGCAGGTAGGCGTCGGCACTGTCGAACGAGGCGATCGCCGCGCGCACCAGCGGCCAGCGCGCCACCAGGCCGCGCAGCACCACCGGCTCGGTCGAGGTCAACAGCGCATCGCTCAGGACCCCGGGGCCGCCGGCGTCGATCTCGCGGATGGGTTCAGCGCTGTCCGGCATGGCGTCGGTTCTTGCGGTCGATCAGGGCGCGGAACTGCGACAGCGAAGCGAGCACCATGTAGATCGCCTGCAGGTGGCCGGCGGCGTGCAGGTTCGCCAGGGCCGCGCCGTCGAGTGCCGCCAGGCGCTCCTCGTGGATGGTGTAGAAGCCGGCCAGGCGGTTGTCCGAGCCGTCGTCGAGGGTGATGTCGAGGAAGAAGGATTCGAGCAGATTGTGCTGGAGCAGGGCGGCGGTGAAGCTGCGCGCGCCCTCCAGGCCGAGGTGGATCGCGCGCAGGACCGAAGCCATGCGCTCGGTGTACTCGGTGTTGCCGCCCTGTGGCAGGAACAGCGGCTCGCCCTGGTCGCGGCTCAGGCGCGGGCTGTCGAGGTCGACGTGGACCACCAGTTCGGCGCCGTCGGTGCCGATCAGGAAGGGCTGGCGCTGGATCGACAGCGGAATCTCGGACGCGTCCCAGTGCGCACCGTCGAGGAACAGGTTTTCGCCCGGCTGGAAGCCGAACAGGGCCAGCGCATCGTAGCTGCCTGCGCCGTTCTGCTGGAAGACGATCGGGTAGTGCGCCTGCAAGGTGCGGAACTCGTCCGGGTAAGTCAGCGCGGACATCACGTTGTCGCCGTAGGCGGCGCCGCGGGTGGCGATCACGCGCATGGCGGCGTGGTCGATATTGTTCAGTAAGACCGGATTCGGCATGGTTGTCTCTTTGTTGTGATTGTCAGGTCCGCGGCAGGCCGTGTGCGCGGATGTGGGACTGCAGCTCGCGGTTGGCGGGCAGGGCGGGCAGCATGCGCCGCGTCAGGTCGGCCGCCTCGCGGAAGTAGCGGTCGGCCAGGGCGCCGTCGGCGCGGCGGGTGGCGCCGGCATCATTACGCCAGCCCATCCCGTACAGCACGTACTGCCAGCTGGCGGTCGGGAAGACTTCCTCGATGCGCGGGAAGTCGCCGCGCATCGGCGCGCGGTAGCGCCACAGCGACAGCAGTTCGCGCAGGCGTTCGGGCACCGATTCGGGCGTGCGGTTGTCGCGCCAATAAGAGCTGCAATCAGCGCTGTCCTCGCGCCGGCTCAGCACGTAGTGCAGCTTCAGGAAGTCGATGACGCGCTCCCAGCGGTAGCGGAAAGTCTCGTTGAAGCGGCGCGCGACGACATCCATGTGTTCGCGCGTGACCGGCATTTCGTCGCAGATCATCGCCGCCGAGAGTTCGACCATGGCCAGGGCCGAGGCTTCCAGCGGTTCGATGAAGCCGCTGGAGAGCCCGACGGCGACGCAGTTGCGGTGCCAGAAGCGTTCGCGGTAGCCGGGCTGGAAGCTGATCTTTCGAGGAGCCGGGCAATCCCGGGGCCCGCCGCTGGCAACGACATAGGCGCGCAGGGCGCGTTCGGCTTCCTCGTCGCTCGTGTGGGCGCTGGAGTACACGTGGCCGACGCCGCGCCGGGTCGGCAGGCCGATGTCCCAGATCCAGCCGGCCTGCTGGGCGGTGGAGGTGGTTTGCGAGGCGATCGGGCTGTCCTCGCGCGCGTAGGGCACCTGCACCGCCAGGGCGGTGTCGTTGAACAGGACGTGCTGCTGCGACAGGAAGGGCACGCCGTAGTGCTGGCCGAGCAGCAGCGAGCGCATGCCGGTGCAGTCGACGAACAGGTCGCCTGCCAGCAGGCCGTGGTGTTGGGTGCGCAGGGCGGCGATGTCGCCATTCTCGTGCGACACGATGCCGAGCACGTGGTCGGGCACGTAGTGCACGCCCAGGTGCTCCAGGCAGTGCTTCTTCAGGAAGAGGCCGAACTTGCCGGCGTCGAGGTGGTAGCCGTAGTTGGCCACCGCTGCGAATTCGGGCGTGGCCGCCTGCTTCGGCGCGCGGCCGGCCATGCACAGGTGTGGCTGGTAGCTGGCCAGATCGGCGAAGGGCACCTGGGCGTGGGCTTGCTGCCAGCGTTCGACCAGGTCCGTCTCGCCGTAGCCTTGCGGCAGGGAGAAGGGGTGGAAATAATAGTCGCCTTCCTGGTCGCTGCTCCAGCGTGCGAACAGCGAGCCTTGCTTGAAGGCGGCGTCGCACTCGCGGAAGAAATCGGACTCGGAGACGCCGATGCGGCGCAGGGTGTCGCGCATCGAGGGCCAGGTGCCTTCGCCGACGCCGATCGGCGCCACGTCGGGCGATTCGATCAGGGTCACGCGCAGGCCGTCCGGCACGCTGGCGCGGTGTTCGGCCGCGATCAAACCGGCGGTCAGCCAGCCAGCCGAACCGCCGCCGACGATGACCACGTGGCGGATGGTGCTGCTCGCCATGGAATGGTTTCCAAAAAACTGAAGTTGCTTGAAGTTTATTGCAGTCTAGCCAAAAAAACCACGAAAAGCAGAGAGCTTCTGGCGTTTTTCTGGCCTGCGGCGTGAACCGTACGGTGGGCACGCTGTGCCCACGCGGAAGGTGGCGCCATGTTGGCGCTTTTTTTGAATACACACCCGGTATGTATCGAAGCGTCACGAATGATCATTTGGACGCGTCAACAAGCATTCGCCTCTGTGACAGCAAGAGCGTCAACTGAACGCGACGTTCCGCGTGGGCACGGAGTGCCCACCTTACGGTTGACATCGCAATCCGACGCATACCATCGGATGATCAAGCAAAAGGCCACGGCGATATTCCGCCGTGGCCTTTCAACTCACCTCATCAGAACTTGTACCGCGCACCCAGCATGTAGCGCGGTCCGCTCTGCGTTGCAAACAGCACCTGGTTCTTGGTGCGGCCATGCGAGCGCTGGGTTTCGTTGGTCAGGTTGATGCCTTCGAACTGGATGCTCAGGCGGTCGTTGACCGCATAACCGATCGACAGGTCGAACTGCCTGTAGGCTTCCTGGTACTGCGGGTTCGGGCCGGCATCGTCGAAGGTGGCCGCCAGGAACTCGTCGCGCCAGTTCAGAGCCGCGCGCACCGTCCACTTGTCGTTTTCGTAGATACCCACCAGGTTGGCCGAGTCGCTCAGTCCCGGCAGCGCGAACTGTTCGCCCAGGCTGCTGTTGTTGAAGCGCAGGCTCGAGTCGACGAAGGTGTAGTTCGCCTGGACGCCGAAGCCGCTGTTGCCGAACATGTGCTGCACGTTCAGTTCGGTGCCGTACAACATGGCGCGTTTCTCGTTCGAGAACGTGGTGATCGTGAAGTTGGCCACCGGGTCGCCAGGCTGGCCGGCGATCTTGCCCGTCGAGTTGCCGCTCGCGTCGACACCCTGCGGGGTCACGCCCGGCTGGCCGGCCTTGTTGCGGAAGATGTAGTTGCGGATGCAGGTCGTGTCGGCGTTGCCGCAGCCGCTGGCGATCGCTTCGTTCCAGAAGGCGCCGCCGACCGGGGTGTGCACGTCGAACGGCTGGGCCACGAATTGCGAGGTGCCGGCGTAGTTCTTCAGGTTCTTGCGGAAGTGGCCGATCGAGAAGAAGCTCTGCTTGCCGTAATACCATTCATAGGACAGGTCGGTGTTCTTCGAATGGACCGGCTTCAGCGAAGGATTGCCCTGCGAGCCGTCGCCGCCGATCACACGTCCCAGTTCGAGGATCACCTGGCCGCCGGCGATCTGGTCCCAGCGCGGACGGCCGATCGTTTCGCCATAGGCGAAGCGCAGCTTCATGTCGGGGCGCAGGTCGACGTCGGCGTCCACCGTCGGCAGGAAGTACTGGTACTTGCCGGTCAGGGTGGTGAAGTTCTTCTCGCCGAACTGCGCCTTGAATTCGTTGTTCGAGTCCCAGCTGTAGCCGTTCGGGATCGGCACCAGCGCGGTCGAGACCACGTGGGTGTTTTCGTAGCGAACGCCGATGCCGGTGTGGACCGGCAGGCCGAAGTCCCAGTCGGTATTGAACTGCAGGTACAGGCTCTTCGAGCGTTCGCGGGTGCGCTGGTCGGTGTCGTAGGTCGTCTTCGGCAGGTAGAGTTCCGGCTGGCCCGAGGCATTCGCCGCGATCTGGCGCACCTGGCCGAAGTCGAAGGTGTAGAAGGTGTTGAACAGGTTCGGATCGTTGCTGCCGTTGATCTTGTCGAAGTACTGGCGCAGGCTTTCCTGGTGCCAGAGGCTGCTCGGGTAGTCGGCCGCGCTGGTGGCGCCGCCCCAGGTTTCGCGCTGCTGGTTCGAGAAGGCCGAGCGGTTGTTCACCTCGGTCAGCCCCAGGCCGAAGTTCAGTTCCGATGCCTCGAACAGTTTCTGGCTGCCTTTCACCTGTGCCTGCTCGACTTCGCCCTTCATGTAGCCGTTCTGGAAGGTCGAGCCGGTCACCTGCTGGCCGGCGCGGGCGAAGTCGACGTACTGCATGCCCAGGACCGGGAAGTCCTTGGTGAAGTCGGCGGTCGTGGTGCCGCGGCTGAAGCTGGCGGTGCCGAGGGTATTCGATGAACCCCACGGGCTGTTCGGCGTCGATTCGGCGGTCGATTTATGGCCGTCGAATTCCAGGCGCAGGTCGGGATTGACCTTCCACACGGCGTTGAAACCGAGCGACTTGTTGCGGGTGCGGGTAGCGAAGTCGCCGCTGCCCATTGCCACGTCGCTCGACGGCTGGACGATCCGGCCGGTTTCTTCGTCGAGGTAGGGCTCGATGGTTTCGCTGTACACCAGCGGCGGCGCGACGCCGCCCACCGGATTGCCCCAGCTGCTGGTCGACGGGCCGAAGTTGAACCAGGCCGACATGTCCTGGCGACGGGTGTGGATCTTGTTTTCGGAATAGGTGTAGTCGAGGGTCGTGGTCAGGGCCTTGCTTGGCGCGTATTGCAGGACCAGTTGGCCGTTGGTGCGCTCGCGCTGTACGCCGTTCATCGAATAGTTCAGGTTCTGCGGCACCGAGTAGATGGTGTCGCCCGACGGCCGGTTGACGATGTTGGCGCCGCCCGGCGTGTTCGCCTGCGGGATTGCGCCCCAGGCGTTGGGATCGCCGGCGCGGATCGGACCACGCCAGCCGCCCGGCACCGCGGCCTGGTTGTAGCCCAGGTGGCGTTCCTGGTAGCTGCCGCTGATGGCGACGCCGAACTTGCCGTCGGCGCTGGCGGTGCTGTAGATGCCCGACACTTCCGGCGTGACCTTCTTGTTGCCGCGCTTGACGTCGTCCGGCAGGTTGTCGGACGAGGTGTCGTGCACGCCCTTGATGCCGATGCTGGCCTGCTGGCCGTTGCGCTCGAGCGGACGCGCGGTCATCACGTTCAGGGTGGCGCCGATGCCGCCGGTCGGGGTGTCGGCGCGCGCCGACTTGTACACCTGGATCTGCGAGATGCCTTCCGAGGCGATGTTGGCGAAGTCGAAGGCGCGGCCGTTGCGGTCGCCCAGGTTCGAGGTCGGCATCTGGCGGCCGTTCAGCAGCACCAGGTTGAAGTCGGGGCCGACGCCGCGCACGGTGACCTTCGAGCCTTCGCCGATGCTGCGGTCGATCGAGACGCCGCTGATGCGCTGCAGCGATTCGGCCAGGTTGGTGTCGGGGAACTTGCCGATGTCCTCGGCGACGATGCCGTCGACGAAGCCGGTGGCGTTGCGCTTCATGTTCATCGACGAGGCCATGCTCTGACGGATGCCCTTGACCAGGACCACCTGCGGTGCGGCGGTGGCATCGGCGACGACGCCCGAATTCGGGCTGGCGCCGCTGGCCTGGTCGGCGTTGGTTCCGGAACTTGTGCCGGTTTCGCTACCGCTGGTGCTGGTGGCGGGCTGGCCGGCTTCCTGGGCGTATGCCGGCGCCAGGAAGGCGCCGCAGGCAGCGGCGACGGCCAGGCTGATGAGTTTCTGCTTTGCCAAAGGGTAGTGCATGTGTTCTCCTCTTTTCTTATAGATTTGATTGTCAGCCACACCTTCCCGGGTCTCCGCACCCGGTCTGCCGACCTGCCGCTGTCTCGTTGCCTTGTCTTTGCTGCCGCGCTGCCCAACACGAAAGGCCGACTGCATCCCTGAACCGGAGCAGCGGCGCTTCGTCATTCCTTCCATGCCACCTGGCTTTTCGTGGCGTTTTTTTGGAAACTGTGGAAACGTTTCCATATGTTCTGATTGAATATTAGGCTTAGGAAAAAAAATTGTCAACGGAATATTCTTCGGGGCGGGGGCCTGGGTGCTAGGCGCAACAACACGGCGTGCGTTGACACCCGAAACAGCCGGGTGTTACATTTCCCGCAGGTGCTTGGTAACGTTTCCAACAACAGGAGGAGCGGATGCGAAAAAGGTGGATGGCGCTGGCGGCGGTGCTGGCCGCAGTGCTGGCATTCAGTGGCGGCGCAGGGCAGGCACAGACCCCGGCACCGGCGCAGCCGATCCTGGTTCCCGCCGGCTGGGCCATCGACTGGCACGACGAGTTCGACGGCACGGCCCTGGACCGCAGCAAGTGGGTGCCCGAGCCGGGCGGCCAGGATAACGGCAACAACGAAAAGCAGTTCTATACCGAGCGCCCGGAGAACCTGCGCGTGGCCGGCGGCATGCTGGTGCTGGAAGCGCATCGCGAAGCCTACGGCGGCAAGGAATTCACCTCGGCGCGCATCAAGACCGCCGGCCTGCAGGAGCGCACCTATGGGCGCTACGAGGCGCGCATCAAGATACCGCGCAGCCAGGGCATCTGGCCGGCGTTCTGGATGCTGGGCGCCGATATCAGGACAGTCGGCTGGCCGCGCTGCGGCGAGATCGACATCATGGAAAACATCGGCAAGGAGCCGGGCATCGTGCACGGCACTCTGCACGGGCCGGGCTATTCGGGCGAGCACGCCTTTGGCGCGCCGTCGAAGCTCGAGAGCGGGGCGTATGCCGACGACTTCCACGTGTATGCGGTGGAGTGGGAGCCAAGGCAGATTCGCTGGTACCGCGACGGCATCCTGTACCACACGGCCACGCCGGACAAGGTGAAGGGGGAGTGGGTATTCGAGCATCCTTTCTATGTGATCCTGAACCTGGCGGTAGGCGGGTACTGGCCGGGGTATCCGGACCAGACGACGGTGCTGCCGCAAAGGATGCTGGTGGATTGGGTAAGGGTGTACAAGCGTTCCAATTGAGTGGAATGATGGGCGATGATCACATGGTGAG
The DNA here is from genome assembly GCF_057801335.1 of Massilia sp. BAP21. NCBI lineage: Bacteria > Pseudomonadati > Pseudomonadota > Betaproteobacteria > Burkholderiales > Oxalobacteraceae > Massilia > Massilia sp. BAP21. The sequence continues at coordinate 574,840 of NZ_CM173596.1, read as the reverse complement.
ACAGCGTGGACACAGGTGCCTTGCGTGGCCCGGTCCACCCTACCAAGGCGGGGTTCGTAGGGTGGACACCTGTGTCCACGCGGTACGGCGCGTGATTGTCGATACGCCTGCGCCCGGCCGACCGTGTCCACCCACCTGCGGTAACATGTTGTGATTCTCATCACCCCATGGAACCATCACGATGCGTCTTCGCACTTCGGTATCGACGGCCTGCGCCGCCTTCATCCTGTCCTGCCCGGCGTTTGCCCAGGAAGCCCCGCTGTTGAAAGAGCCGGCCTTGCGCGCCCACCTCTCCTTTTTGGCCGACGACCTGCTGGAAGGCCGCGGCACCGGCCAGCGTGGCGGCGACCTGACGGTGCGTTACCTGGAAACCCAGGCCGCCGCGATCGGCCTGCAGCCGATGCCGGGCGGCGGTTACCGTCAGCCGGTGCCCATCGTCGGCACGCGCCTGGTGTCGGGCGAGGTCAGCTTCGATACCAGCGGCAAGCGCATCGCGCCGAAGCCGGGCCAGGAAATCGTGTTCGGCACCGGCAGCGGCAAGGCGGACGTGGCGTTCGATGCGCCGCTGCTCTTCGTCGGCTACGGCGTCTCGGCGCCGGAAGAAAAATGGGACGACTACAAGGGCCAGGACGTGAAGGGCAAGATCCTGGTCATGATGGTCAACGACCCGCAGCCCACCGTCGAGGAACCGAATCGCTTCGCCGGCAAGGCCTACACCTGGTACGGCCGCTGGCTGTACAAGTTCGAGGAGGCGGTGCGCCAGGGCGCGGCCGGCGCGCTGCTGATCCACACCACGCCCTCGGCCTCCTACGGCTGGAGCGTGCCGGCCAACAGCTTCTCGCACGAGCGCTTCCGCCTGGCCAGCCCGGGCAACGGGGTCGAGGGCTGGCTGCAGGAAGACACCGCGCGCCAGTTGTTCGCCGCCGCCGGTTTCGATCTCGACACCCTGCGCGCCCAGGCCGAGCGGCGCGACTTCCAGCCGGTGGACCTGAAGACGAAGGTCAGCGTGCGGATGAAGTCGGCCGTGCGCCAGGTCGAGCAGTTCAACGTGGTCGGCATCGTGCCCGGCACTGATCCGAAGCTGAAAGACCAGGCGGTGGTGTACTCGGCGCACTGGGACCACTTCGGCATCGACGAAAAGCTGGGCAGCGAGGGCGACCACGTGTTCAACGGGGCCATCGACAATGCCACCGGCACCGCGGCCCTGCTGGCAATGGCGGCCGAGGCGGTGCGCAAGCCGGCGCGCCGCACCCAGGTCTTCCTGTGGCCGGCGGCCGAGGAGCAGGGCCTGCTCGGCAGCGCCGCGTATGTGGCCAATCCGGTGGTGCCGCTGGCGAAGACCGCGGCCGACCTGAATCTCGACAGTTTGAACTTCGTCGGACGCACGCGCGACATCGGCGTGCCCGGCGCCGAGCGCAGCAGCCTGTACGACACGGCGGCCGTGGTGGCGAAGAAGATGGGACTCAAGCTGGCACCGACGATTCCCGACCTGTCGGGCGCCTACTTCCGCGCCGACCACTTCAATTTCGCCAAGGCCGGCGTGCCGGCGTTTAACGTCGGCTCGGCGGTGTTCTCGGGCGACGGCCACTTCACCTTCGAGCACGACCAGGCCCACGCCAGCGCGCAGATGGTCGGCTTCAAGAAGGATTACCACCAGGTGAGCGACGAGTACCGTCCGGAGTGGGATTTGTCGGGCATGCTGCAGCAGGCCCAGTTCACCCTGAATCTGGGCTATGCGGTGGCCAACGCGCCGGCCATGCCGACCTGGAAGAAGGGCGATCCGTTCGGCAGCGTCAAGCGATGACAGTCAAGGCGCCGGCGGGCAGATGCGCCCCTTGCCGGCGCGCTTGGCCTGGTACATGCGCTCGTCGGCTTCCTTGATCAAGGCCTCCGGGCTGGCGCCGTCGTTCGGGGCGAACAGGGCCAGGCCGATGCTGGCCCCTACCCGGGCCTGGCCGCCATCGACGGCCACCGGACGGCTGACGTCCTCGATGATCTTGGAGGCCGCCACGTAGGCGCTGCCGGTGTCGTGCAGGCCTTCGAGCAGCACGGTGAATTCGTCGCCGGCCAGGCGGAACACGCTGTCGGTCTTGCGCACCACGCCGCGCAGGCGCGTGCCGATTTCGCTCAGCAGGCGGTCGCCGGCTTCGTGGCCGTGGGTGTCGTTCACGGCTTTAAAACCGTCCAGGTCGACGAACAGCAGGCCCAGGCTCCGGCCGCTGCGGTTCGCGCGCGACTGGGCGATCGGCAGGGTTTCCATCAGGGCGCGCCGGTTCAGGAGGCCGGTCAGCATGTCGTGGCGCGATTCGAACTCGCGCCGGGCCTCGGCCTGCTTGCGCTCGGTGATATCGTGCAGGAAGGCGCTGAACATCTTCTGGCCGCGCACCTCGAGTTCGTTGATGCGCACTTCCACTGTCAGGCGCGAGCCGTCCTTGCGGACGGCCGGCAGTTCCAGGCGCTTGCCGAGCACGGTGGAGACGCCGCTGGTCACATAGCGCAGCATGCCGCCCTGGTGGGCGTGCACCAGTTCCGGTGGAATGATCAGGGCTTCCAGCGGACGGCCCACTGCTTCCAGGGCGCAGAACCCGAAGGTTTCTTCGGCGGCGCGGTTCCAGACCGTGACCGCGCCTTTTTCGTTCAGCCCGATGTAGGCATCGTTGGCGTTCTCGATTACGCTGCGCAGTTCCGCCTCACGCTCGCGCAATTCGTTGGTGCGGGTGGCAACACGCATTTCGAGGTCGGCATGCAGTTCGTCGAGCGCGGCCTGCGCTTCCTTCTGGGCCCCGATATCCTTGACCACGGCGATCAGGTAGTCGATGGCGCCGCCCGCGCCGCGCTTGGCGCTGACGTTCAGGTTCACCCACACCGTGGCGCCGTCCTTGCGGATGTAGCGCTTCTCGAGCTGGTACTGGGAGATGGCGCCGGCGCGCAGCTGTTCCAGCTGGGCCAGGTCGATGTCGAGGTCGTCGGGGTGGGTAATGTCCTGGAAGGTCTTGCACATCAGTTCTTCTTCGGTATACCCGACAATGCCGCACAGGGCGCGGTTCACGCTGAGCCAGCCGCCATGCGGCGAGAGCATGGAAATGCCGATGCTGGCCAGGTCGAAGATGGTGCGGAAACGCGCCTCGCTGGCGTCGAGCACGGCCTCCGAATGCTCCAGGTGGCGCCCGGCCACGGCCAGGCGCTCGCGGTATTGCACTTCCTTCTGCACGATGTCGGCCAGGTCGATCAGGATGCACAGCTCGTCGGCGCTGAGCACGCGCGCGTGGTCGTCGATGGCGCACAGGGTGCCGATCGGCAGGCCGCCCGAGGAGCGGATCGGCACGCCGGCATAGAAGCGGATGTTCGGTGCACCGGTGACCAGCGGGTTGTCGGCGAAGCGTTCGTCGTGGGTGGCATCGGGCACCACCAGCGGCTGGTCCTGCAGGATGGCGTGGGCGCAGAAAGCCTGTTCGCGCGGGGTTTCAAGCGCGTCCAGGCCGACGCGCGACTTGAACCACTGGCGGTCGGCGTCGACCAGCGAAAACAGGGCCGTGGGCACTTTCAGCAGGCGCGCCACCAGGCGCGTGATGCGGTCGAATACCTCCTCGTTTTCGGTGTCGAGCAGGCGGAGCGAATCGAGCAGTTCCTGGCGTTCGGCTTCGTTGGGCGGATAAGCGGCTGCGGGCATGGTTTCCTGGTCCGGCGTCCGGCGTCCGGCGCGGGCGGACACCATGTTGTCACGTTGTTGGTACATTCGCACCCTCACTGTAGCAGATTGGCGCCGTTGCCCCGCTCGGCAGTTGTCTCGCGTAAACACAGGCAGGCAGCGCCGGACCGCCGTTGCCATTTCGATCAGGACTGTCGCATTTCGGCAATCACATCCGTCGGATTCACATTTTTTTTCGCGAACTTAACAGTTCTCCATCGAGTTCCGTGCGGGGAGGCCGTAATCTACTTTCCGTGCGGCAATTTATGCCCTCGCAGTGACTTAATGCATACCGGAGTGAGTGTGAGCGAAGCAAGCAACAACGAAATGGAAGTGCTGTCCTTCCGCCTGGGCAAGGAAGAGTACGGCATCAGCATCCTGAAGGTGCAGGAGATCCGCGGCTACGACGCCGTGACGCGCATTGCCAATGCCCCGGCCTTCCTGAAGGGCGTGATCAATTTGCGCGGCCAGATCGTGCCGATCGTCGACATGCGCATCAAGTTCGCGCTCGGCCAGGCCGGGTACGACGCCTTTACCGTCGTCATCATCCTGAACATCGGCCGCCAGGTCATCGGCATGGTGGTCGACAGCGTGTCGGACGTGATCACGCTCGCGCCCGAGCAGGTGCGTCCGGCCCCGAGCATCGGCGGCGGCATCGATGCCGACCACCTGCTGGGCCTGGGCACGGTGGGCGAACGCATGCTGATCCTGCTCGATATCGAGCGCCTGATGGCCTCGCCCGAGATGGGCCTGGTGGCCACGGTGGCCGACGCGGCCTGACCTTTTTCAAGAAAAATTTCCATGAATCTCTCGAACATGAATATCGCAAAGCGCCTGGCCGCCGGCTTCGGCATCATCGGCGTGCTGCTGCTCGGCAGCCAGACCTTCGGCATCACCATGGTGTCGCGCGTCAGCGCCGGCACGGCCGAACTGGCCGACCGCAGCATCCCGAACATCAATGCCACCAGCGCCGTGCTGGCGGAAATCAACGACGTCGCCGTTGCCCTGCGCAACATGATGCTCGATGCCGATCCGGCCGACCGCCAGAAGCAGCTCGAGGAAATCGCTTCCTCGCGCAAGGCCGGCCAGGAGCAGCTCGCACAGCTGCGCAAGAACCTGAACAGGCCCGACACCCTGGCGGTGCTCGACCGCATGCTGGCCGCCAACGACAAGTACGTGCAGGGCCAGGAAGAGCTGATCAAGCGCATCCAGGCCGGCGACGAGCAGGGCGCGCGCGCCTTCCTGACGGAGGTGATGCGCCCGGCGCTGGGCGATTTGAAAGGCGCGGTCAACGAGCAGCTGGCGCTGCAGCGCGAGATCGCGACCAGGCGCGCCGACGACGCGCGCGCCACCGAAGCATCGACCCGCCTGCTGATGCTGGCGCTGTCGCTGGCATCGCTGGCCGTGGCGATCCTGGTCGCCTGGTGGAATACCCGCTCGATCACCCGTCCGCTGGCGCGTGCATTGGACGTGGCGAACACAGTTGCCGCCGGCGACCTGACCAGCCGCATCGAGGTCACCTCGCGCGACGAAACCGGCAGGCTGCTGCAGGCCCTGAAGACCATGAACGAAAACCTGGTGCGCACCGTGACCACCGTGCGCACGAGTACCGAGACCATCGGCACCGCCTCGGGCGAAGTCGCGGCCGGCAACCTCGATCTGTCGAGCCGCACCGAGCAGCAGGCCAGCTCGCTGGAAGAAACCGCCTCGTCGATGGAAGAACTGACCTCGACCGTCAAGCAGAACGCCGACAACGCACGCCAGGCGAACACCCTGGCCGAGGCGGCGTCGAGCGTGGCCGAACGCGGCGGCCAGGTGATCGGCGAAGTGGTCGGCACCATGGAGCGCATCAACAGCTCGGCCGGCAAGATCGCCGACATCATCGGCGTCATCGACGGCATCGCCTTCCAGACCAACATCCTGGCGCTGAACGCCGCCGTCGAAGCAGCGCGCGCCGGCGAACAGGGCCGGGGCTTCGCCGTGGTCGCCACCGAAGTGCGTAACCTGGCCCAGCGCTCGGCCGCCGCCGCCAAGGAAATCAAGGGCCTGATCGGCGACTCGACCGAGGCCGTGGCAGCGGGCAGCAAGCTGGTGAACGACGCCGGCGCCACCATGAGCGAGATCGTCGACAGCGTGCGCCGCGTGACCGACATCATGAGCGAAATCACCGCCGCCAGCAGCGAGCAGACCGCCGGCATCGAGCAGATCAACGAAGCCGTGGCCCAGATGGACCAGGTGACCCAGCAGAACGCCGCGCTGGTGGAGCAGGCCGCCGCCGCCTCGGCCTCGATGCAGGAGCAGACCGCCAAGCTGGCGGAAGCGGTGAGCGTGTTCCGCATCGACGGTTCGGCAGTGGCGCCGGTCGAGGCGTCCGTGCAGCCGGTTGTTCGCGCAGCGCCGGCACGCCCGGCCCTGGCCAAACCCGCGACGCGTGCGGCTGCGCCTGCACCACGCAAGACCGCGGCCAAGCCGTCCGCCAAGGTCAGCGCCGACGGCGATTGGGAAGAGTTCTGATTCCTGGGAAGGAATCAGAACGGTAGGGTGGGTTCTCGAACCCACCACTGCACAGCCTGCATAACCCGGCCCCCGCCACTGCCCGGTTTTCGTAAAGTGCACCGCGCCAGGCGCCAGTACAGCCAGGTGGGTTCGAGAACCCACCCTACGTGTTACCCGCAGCCCTGCATTACCCAAAGGCAAAGCTGCGCAATCCCCCGCCAGCTCCATGCTAGGATCGATCCACCATCACCACAGGATCCGATCCCCGTGCAAGCCCCCATCCAGCAAGCCCCCTTCGGCACTCTCCCCAACGGCGAAGAAGTCAGCGTCTTCACCCTGACCAACGCCGCCGGCATGACGGTGAAAATCCTCGACCTCGGCGGCATCATTACCGAAATCCACGTCCCCGACCGTGACGGCGTATTCGCGGATGTCGCCCTCGGCTTCGACACCCTGGAACCCTACCTCGGCGACAGCCCGTATTTCGGCGCCCTGATCGGCCGCTACGGCAACCGCATCGCCGGCGGCCGCTTCACGCTCGACGGCCAGGAATACACGCTCCCGGTCAACAACGGCAAGAACCACCTGCACGGCGGCGTCCCCGGCTTCGACCGCGTGAAGTGGCAGGCCCGCATCGACGGGCAGGCCCGCATCGACGGGCAGGCACTGGTGCTCACCTACCGCAGCCCGGACGGCGAGCAGGGCTACCCCGGCAACCTGGACGCCACCGTGCGCTACAGCCTTGACGAGGACAACGAGCTCGCGGTGCACTTCCACGCCACCACCGACCGCGCCACCCCGGTCAACCTGACCCAGCACAGCTATTTCAACCTGGCCGGCGGCGGTTCCATCCTCGAGCACCGCATCGCCATCGACGCCGACCATTTCATCGCCATCGACGCCGACCTGATTCCCTTCGGCGCGCTGGCGCCGGTGGCCGGCACGCCCTTCGACTTCCGCGCAGCGCGCCCTATCGGCGAACGCATCGAGGCAGACGACGAACAGCTGCGCCACGGCGGCGGCTACGACCACTGCTTCGTTCTGAACAAGCCGCTGGAAGGCGCGATGCGGGTGGCCGCGCGCGTGGTCGACCCGCAATCGGGGCGCGTGCTGGAACTGATCACCCAGGAGCCGGGCGTGCAGTTCTACAGCGGGAACTTCCTCGATGGCTCGCTGAGCGGCAAGGGCCAGACCTACGGCCACCGCAGCGGCTTCGCGTTGGAGCCCCAGCACTTCCCGGATTCGCCGAACCAGCCGGCCTTTCCGAACACGATCCTGCGACCGGGCGAGGTCTACGAGACCGAATCGCGCTTCCGCTTCTCGGTGGAGTAACGCGCCATGCGGGCGCCGGGCGGGTATGCCATCTGGTGTGACCGCACGGGGCGCCTGTTCTGGACCGATGGCGGGGGCATGCAGCTGTGGGCCTGGACGCCGGCAACGGGACAGCGCCAATCCTGGCGCATGCCCGAGCCGCTGTGCTGCTTTGCGCTTACCGCCAGCCGCGAACGGCTGCTGCTGGCGCTTGCATCGCGGCTGGTCTTCCTCGACCTCACTACTGGACTGCCTGCGCCGATCTGCGAGGTGGACTCGTCCACGGTGCCGTGCGACGGACGCTGCGACCGCCAGGGGCGCTTCGTGTTCGGCAGCGCCGGCATCGGCAAGGGTGTGCGCGGCGCCTTCTGGCGCCTGAACCACGACCTGTCGCTCGAACGGCTGCCGCTGGAAGAGGTCGGCGTTGCCGGCAGCATCTGCTTCAGTCCGAACGGACGCACCCTGTATTACGCGGACGCTGCGCAAGAGGCGATCCGCTGCTGCGACTATCACCCCTGTTCCGGCGAGATCACGCGGCCGCGGCTGTTTGCCGGCGAAGGCGCCGGGGAAGGCGCGGCGGTCGATGCCGAAGGCGGCCTGTGGACCGCACGCCGGGGCGCCATGGGGCTGCAGCGCATCGCGGCGGACGGCAGCAGCCGGCCCTCCGTGCCACTGGAGGCGGCGTGCGCGGGCTGGCCGGTATTCGGCGGCGCGGACTTTGGCACGCTGTACCTGCCGGGCGCGGACGGCATCGCCGAATGTGCCCCCGGCGTGCATGGACTGGCGGAGCAGCGTTTTCTCGGCCGCCTGCCATCACGCTGACGGGCGCTTCAAGCAGCCATCACGCGCCAGGCCAGGCGCACGGCAATCGTCCAGCAGACGGCCAGGCTGCCCAGGTACAGGATCGCGCGCCAGGGCTGCAGTCCCATCAGGTAGGCGCCGCTGTGCAGCCAACGCAAGACGACATAGACGCCGAACGCCAGCCAGGCCTCAAAGGCCCCCGCACCCGACAGCGTCCAGCTGAAGGCCAGCACCAGGAACAGCGGCAGGTTCTCCACATCGTTGCGCCAGACGGCGGCGCAGCGCCGCACCAGCGCGGCTTCTTCGGGCACGGGCCGCACGCGCAGCATGGCGGCATCTTCCGGCAGCACGAAGGTGCGGGCGCGCAGGCGGCTGACGACCTGCAGCACGCTGGTGGCGCTAGTCTTGATGAACAGGGCGAGCAGGGCGCAGACAAAGGCTGGCCAGGCGGGATAAGTGGACATCGGTTCTCCAGGTAGTTGATGGGAGTGATTATCAAAGCCTTGCGCCAGCCCGGCCATTAGCGAAATCGACAATCTTATGGTGTAATCCGCCACATGAAAAATCCGCCCAGGACGATCCAGGTCAGCGTGCTGGTTTATCCCGGCTGCCTGCGCAGCAGCGCGGTGGTGCCGCTCGACGTGTTGCGCATCGCGAACGCCATGACCGGCTACCGGCCGGCGAAGGAACGCCTGCGTTTCGAATGCCGGTGGCTGGGCGCGCGCGGCGAGCCAACGCTGGCGGTCGATGGGCTGGTGTTTTCGCTGGCGTCGTTGGAAGCGGCGAAGATCGACGCCCTGATCGTGCCGGCGGTTGCCCACGATGCGCCGCATGAGCTACCGAAGGTGCTCGACAGTCTCGGGCCGGAACAGGCGGCCATCGCGGCCTACGCGGCAGGAGGCGGCTTGGGCTCTGGTGCAAATTATGGACAAAGGTACGCCAACCTGCCGGTGCGCCGGCTGAGTTCACGCAGCCAGAACAGCTGCCCAGATTTCGGACGGAGTTTGCCCCTGAGTTCCCAGACCTCGTAGGTCGAACTGCCCTTTGCGAATGCGATGCATGAGCTCAATACCTTGTATTGTCGTGGTAGCGGAAGTGAAGCTTTTTAAACCCAGCATCGTTCCAAGTCTGGATTTGACATTGCGATGGTCCTGCTCGATCAGATTGTTCAGATATTTTGACGAGCGAAGCTTCGTTAAGTCAGGAAGACGTCCCTGCTCTTGAAGTTCGCGAACGGCACGGTGGGAAGCGGCATAACCGTCCAGCGTAATAGTCTCGGGTGACCGGCCTTGAGAACGTATGGCTTTACGAAAGAATGCCTTGGCCGAAGCGACGTTGCGCCGCGGGCTGAGCCGGAAGTCGACGGTATTGCCGGCCGAGTCGACAGCCCGGTAGAGATAAGCCCACTGGCCGCGGATTCTGACGTAGGTCTCGTCCACCCGCCAGGAGGTGCCAGCCGACGTCGCGAAGCGGCTCCAGCGTTTGTCGAACTCCGGTGCGTACCGCTGAACCCAACGCAGGATTGTCGTGTGAGCGATCGGCAGGCCTCGCTCAGCCATCATCTCGACCAGGTCTCGGTACGACAGCTTATAACGCAGGTACCAGCGCACGCAAAGGATGATGATCTCTTGTTCGAAGTGTCGGCCCTTGAACAGGTCGCTCGTGCTCGCGTGACTACGCATGTTAGGCAAAGGCCGTCATTCTAGCTGAGCTGCAGGTTTGCACCAGAGCCAGATAACCCTGGGCCCCGGCACGGATCGCCCGCACCGCGTACTGTTCCTCCTCGTGCATGGTGAGAATCAGGATGGCGAGCTTGGGCGCCTCGCTGCGCACCTGGCGGATCAGGTCGACCCCGCTGCGCCCGGGCATCGACAGGTCGAGCAGCAGCAAATCGAAGCCGCCCTGGCGCACCAGGGACAGCACCTCGAAGCCGTTGGTGGCTTCGCCGACGATCTCGACGTCGAGCGCGCCGTCGAGGATGCGCTTGAGTCCTTCGCGCATGATGGTGTGATCATCTGCGATGACGATTCTGATCATGTTGCAGTCTCCCCAGTTCCAGGCAAGCCGTGGCGGTTGCTTCCACCTTATATAAACGCAGGTGCACGGGTGCGCACGACGGCGCGCACCCGTCCGGTCGCTCAGTCCGGCGCCGGCTCGCTGATCAGGCGGTGCACCAGCACCGGGCGCGTGGTTTGCGCCAGCACCTTGTTGGTGACGCTGCCCAGCAGTAGCTGGCCCCAGCCGCTGCGCCCGTGCGAGCCCATGAAGATCAGGTCGCAGCCCTGCTGCTCGGCGACCTCGACGATCTTCGTGGCGGTGGCGTCGGAAAACGCCGTCATGCAGCTGTGCTGCAGGTTGGCCCTGGCGCAGGAGTGCATGATGCGGCCCATGTAGTCCTCGCCCATGCGCTTCATCTGCTCGGCGTATTCTTCCTCGCTCGGATAGGAGGGCGGGATGATTTCGACGTAGACGGGGTACTGGTACTCGGGCGCGACGAACAGGGCCAGCACTTCGGCGCCCATCTGTTGCGCGAACTTCACGCCGGCACAGGCCGTATGTTGCGAGACGGCCGAGCCGTCGGTGGTAATCAGGATTTTCCGGTACATGGTTATGTCCTCCCAGACGCAACGTATTATTACCTCACTGTGCAGCCGTGTGATTGCGATAACGCAAGTCCTTGAGTTTGCTCAAACATGAGCTCGCTAGCATCGGACCGGTCCGGAAAACCGTGCACAATCGACGCGACCACAAAACAACACCTGGCTTGTGAAAAGATTCAGGAACCGCATGGTTTTATTGTCGCGGAATTAAGTTTCCCTGTCCATTTTGTTGTACCGCGATCGCCGACATTTACCTACGGCAACCACACTGCTACACTCGCAAACTGAATTTTGGGCTTCCTGCGAGGAAAGTAATGCGCGCGGAAGTCCGCAATACCAACGGACCGAAGCACGCAGACCGCGACATTTATATTATGGAGAAGCAGGGATTATGACCGACGCCGCTGACGATTTCGACGCACTATTCGAGGAAGTGGCGGCCCAGCGTGCCAACGCGGCGCCGGCTCCTGCCGCCCCCGCAGCCGCTCCCGCAACACAACCCGCCGACGAGGACGACCTCGAGGCCTTGTTCGACCAGGTGGCCGCCGCTACGCCGGCAGCCGCAGTACCGGTAGCTGCCGCGGCCCCCGCGGTGGCGGCGTCCGCAGTCCCTTCCGGCGACGCCGCCGAAGGCGAGGGCGGCAACATGTACGAGCGCCTGGGCGGCATCGTGCGCCTGCTGCACGACTCGCTGCGCGAGCTCGGCTACGACCGCGCGCTGACCGAAGCCTCGTCGCAGATCGTGGACGCCCAGGACCGCCTGGAATACGTCGCCACCCTCACCGAACAGGCCGCCAACAAGGTGCTGAACACCCTGGACGAAGGCATGCCGGCCCAGGACAAGCTGTCGAAGCAGGCCCAGGACATGGAAACGCGCTGGAACGATCTGTTCTCCGGCAAGCTCGGCCTGGACGAATTCAAGGCCCTGGCCGGCGATTCGCGCCAGTTCGCGCAGGCCGTGTCGGTGGCTACCGAAGCCGAAAAGGCGCGCCTGCTCGACATCATGATGGCCCAGGACTTCCAGGACATCACCGGCCAGCTGATCAAGAAAGTGGTCACCATCACCAAGACCGTCGAAAACGAGCTGGCCCAGCTGCTGCGCGACAATGCGCCGCCTGAAACCCGCGCCAAGCTGGCCGAGAAAGAAGCCGCACCGGCGCCGCTGATGCAAGGCCCGTCGGTGCCTGACGTGGCGCTGGACCAGGACAATGTCGACGACCTTCTTGCCGATCTGGGATTCTAATGGACGATATGCTCAAGGACTTCGTCGTCGAGGCGATGGATCTGGCAGTCAATGTTGAAGAGCACCTGCTGCGCCTCGAACGCGACCCCGAGAACAAGGAAACGCTGAATGCGGTGTTTCGCTCGTTCCACACCATCAAGGGCGGCGCCGGCTTCATGGGCCTGCCCGCGCTGGTCGCGGCCTGCCACCTGACCGAAAACCTGTTCGACGCGCTGCGCACCGGCGCCGCGCCCGTCACGCCGCTGTCGATCGAAGCGGCGCTGCAGGCATCGGGCTTCGTGGCCGACCAGCTGAACGACCTGAACAACGGCGCCGCGCCGGAACAGCTCGCGCCCATGCCGCAGGACCTGGAGCGCATCCTGATGGATGCGATCGAAGGCAAGGCCGAGGCCGCACCGGCCGCTGCTGCACCTGCGCCCGCTGCCGCGCCTGCACCGGTGGCCGCACCGGTTGTCGAAGCCGCTCCGGTTGCCGCGCCAGCCGCTGGCGAAGATGGCCTCGACTGGACCGCGATGTACAACGCCGTGGTGCCGGCCGCGAATGCGATCGCCGTGAGCGCCGCGCCTGCGCCAGCCGCCGCACCCGCGGCTGCCGCCGCACCGGCCGAAGTTGCCCCGGTTGCTGCCGCCCCTGCTGCACCAGCCGCAGGCGCCAAGTCGGGCTGGGACGGCGTCGAGCGCCGTGGTGACAACAAGGCGGCCGACGCCCGCGCCGCCGCCGCGCCGGCGAAAGACGAAAGCATCCGTATCGATGCGGTGAAACTGGACGCGCTGCTGGAAGTGGCCGGCGAATCGGTGCAGGCCGCCAACCAGGCCGCCGTGCTGCTGGAACGCCTGTCGCAGTTCAAGTTCGAGGGCCAGGCCGCCACCCTGATGGCCACGCTGACCGAAACCCTGGAACGCGCCTCGCGCTACTCGGCCGAACTGCAGCGCGCCACGCTGGCCACCCGCATGCAGCCGGTGGGCCGCCTGTTCCAGAAATTCCCGCGCCTGGTGCGCGAACTGGCGAAAGACCTGGGCAAGGACGTCGAGCTGACCATCGAAGGCGCCGAGACCGAAGTCGACCGCGTGGTGGTGGACAGCCTGTACGACCCGCTGGTGCACATGCTGCGCAACGCGCTCGACCACGGCGTCGAATCGCCGCAAGACCGCGTCGCCGCCGGCAAGCCTGCGAAAGCCTTCATCCTGCTGAAAGCCTGGCAGGAAGCCAACAGCGTCATGATCGTGCTGCAGGACGACGGCAAGGGCATGGACCCGGCCAAGCTGCGCAAGAAAGCGTTCGAAAAGGGCCTGATCAGCGAGAACGGCGCCCCGAACGACGAAGACGCCTACCAGCTGGTGTTCCTGCCGGGCTTCTCGACCAAGGAAGTCGCTTCCTCGGTCTCGGGCCGCGGCGTGGGCATGGACGTGGTCAAGACCGCGGTGGAAAAGAACCGCGGCGCGATCCGCATCGATTCCCAGCTGGGTTCCGGCACCAAGTTCGCGATCCGCCTGCCGATCGAACTGTCGATCGTGCCGACCATGCTGGTCTCCACCTCGGGCGCCTCGCTGGCGCTGCCGATGGCGGTGGTCGAGCGCGTGGTCGAGCTGCCGGAGGAGTTCTCGATGGTCGGCGGCGCCCCGGTGCTGAAGGACCAGGGCCGTCCGCTGCCGGTGCGTTCGCTGGCCGGCGCGCTCGGCTACGAGGAAGCGCCGGAACGCGTCGGCATCGTCATCAACGCCCCGCAGCCGTATATCCTGGCAGTGGAAGCAGTCGACGGCACGGCCGACCTGGTGATCAAGCCGATGACGGCGCTGACCGTCGAAGGCATCACCGGTACCGCGCGTTCGGCCGAAGGCGAACTGGTGCTGGTGGTCGGCCTGTCCTTCCTGATGGATGGCTGCCGCAGCACGGTGCGCATGGCGGCGTAACAACGCACCAAACCCGTGAAGAGGGCCCACCGTGGCTCTTGCAACAAAAAGCCTGTGCATTCCCTGCGCAGGCTTTTTTTATTTGCATTCCGGTATTTACGTGCAAACGAAATTTGCATTCATAGGCGGTTATTGGCAGAATCGTGCAAATGGGGGCGCTTGCCGCACTGCACAATTGTGGGCATAATCAAAAAACGCTTCCCCTTTTTAAAGCGCCTGCCACAGGAAACCGCATGTTAAAGACCCTCTACGACAAACTCTGGGACGCCCACGTCGTGCGTGCCGATGCCGACGGAACGACGGTGCTGTACATCGACCGTCACCTGGTACACGAAGTCACCAGCCCGCAGGCCTTCGAGGGGCTACGCGAAGCCGGCCGTCCGCTCTGGCGCAACGCCGCCAACCTGCTGGTGGCCGACCACAACGTGCCGACCACCGACCGCCGCGACGGCATCGCCGATCCAACCTCGCGCCTGCAGGTCGAGACGCTCGATGCGAATGCGAAGAGCTACGGCCTGACCTACTTCAACATGAACGACAAGCGCCAGGGCATCGTCCACGTGATCGGGCCGGAGCAGGGCGCGACCTTGCCGGGCATGACCGTGGTCTGCGGCGACTCGCACACCTCGACCCACGGCGCCTTCGGCTGCCTGGCGCACGGCATCGGCACCTCGGAAGTCGAGCACGTGCTGGCCACGCAGACCCTGCTGGCCAAGAAGTCGAAATCGATGCTGGTGCAGGTCGACGGCGCGCTGCCGAAGGGCGTCACCGCCAAGGACATCGTGCTGGCCGTGATCGGCAAGATCGGTACCGCCGGCGGCACCGGCTACGCCATCGAATTCGGCGGCTCGACCATCCGCGCGCTGTCGATGGAAGGCCGCATGACGGTCTGTAACATGGCCATCGAGGCCGGTGCGCGCGCCGGCATGGTGGCGGTCGACGACACCACCATCGACTACGTGAAGGGCCGCCCGTTCTCGCCGGTCGGCCCGCAGTGGGAGCAGGCGGTGAGTTACTGGCGCACCCTGCATTCCGACCCGGGCGCCAGGTTCGACATGGTCGTGACCCTGAACGCCGATGACATCCGCCCGCAAGTCACCTGGGGCACCTCGCCCGAGATGGTGATCGCCATCGACGGCCGCGTGCCCGATCCCGAGCAGGAAAAGGATGCCGTGCGCCGCGACGCCATGGAAAAGGCGCTGACCTACATGGCGCTTGAACCGAACACCGCTATCGAGGACATCCGCATCGACAAGGTCTTCATCGGCTCGTGCACGAATTCGCGCATCGAGGACTTGCGCGCCGCCGCCGCCGTGGTGCGCGGACGCCAGCGCGCCTCGAACGTGAAGCTGGCGCTGGTGGTGCCGGGTTCCGGGCTGGTGAAGGAACAGGCCGAGCGCGAAGGGCTGGATGCCATCTTCAAGGCCGCCGGTTTCGAATGGCGCGAGCCGGGCTGCTCGATGTGCCTGGCGATGAACGCCGACCGCCTGGAGCCGGGCGAACGCTGCGCCTCGACCTCGAACCGCAACTTCGAAGGCCGGCAAGGGCAGGGCAGCCGCACCCATTTGGTGTCGCCGGCGATGGCCGCCGCCGCCGGTATCGCCGGCCACTTCGTCGATGTGCGCGCATTGTAGAATCCAGATTTTTGACTCTTTCGATCACCATGAAAAAAGCATTCGCACTCACCCTCGTCGCCATTGTTCTGGCTGGCTGCAACACCATTTCCGGCATCGGCCGCGATGTACAGAAGGTCGGCCAGGTCGTTACCAGCGCCGGCGGCAAATAAGCACATTCGAACAAGCCGTCTTTCGGCGAATCAGGAACAGCACATGGATAAATTCACCGTACACGAAGGCCTGGTGGCGCCGCTCGACCGCGCCAATGTCGATACCGACGCCATCATCCCGAAGCAGTTCCTGAAGTCGATCCGCCGCACCGGCTTCGGCCCCAACCTGTTCGACGAATGGCGCTACCTCGACCACGGCGAACCGGGCCAGGACAACAGCCGCCGCCCGCTGAACCCGGATTTCGTGCTGAACCAGCCGCGTTACCAGGGCGCCTCGATCCTCCTGGCGCGCAAGAACTTCGGCTGCGGTTCCTCGCGCGAGCATGCGCCCTGGGCGCTGCAGCAGTACGGCTTCCGCGCGATTGTGGCGCCGAGCTTCGCCGACATCTTCTTCAACAACTGCTACAAGAGCGGCCTGCTGCCGATCGTCTTGAGCGAAGCGCGGGTCGACCAGCTGTTCAATGAAGTGAAAGCCTTCAGCGGTTTCAGGCTGGTGGTCGACCTGGAAAACCAGGTGCTGCGCACGGCTGACGGCCGCATCGGCTTCGAATTCCCCATCGACGACTTCCGCAAGTACTGCCTGCTGAACGGCCTGGACGACATCGGCCTGACCCTGCGCCACGCCGACGAGATTCGCGCCTTTGAAGAACGCCACCTGGCGCGCCAGCCCTGGCTGGCCAACACCATCTGAAAGAACGCATGACCAAGATCGCAATCCTGCCGGGCGACGGCATCGGTCCCGAAATCATCGACCAGGCCGTGCGCGTGCTTGACGCGCTGGGCGAACGCTTTGAAATGGAACGGGCCCCAGTCGGCGGCGCCGGCTATGCGGCCCACGGCCACCCGCTGCCCGAAACGACGCTGAAGCTGGCGAAGGAAGCCGACGCCGTGCTGTTCGGCGCCGTGGGCGACTACCGGTACGACACCCTGGAGCGCGCGCTGCGCCCAGAGCAGGCCATCCTCGGCCTGCGCAAGGAGCTCGGTTTGTTCGCCAATTTGCGCCCGGCGATCCTGTACCCGGAACTGGCCGGCGCCTCGACCCTGAAGCCGGAAGTGGTGTCGGGCCTGGACATCCTGATCATCCGCGAACTCACTGGCGACATCTATTTCGGCAAGCCGCGCGGCGTGCGCGAATGCCCCGACGGCCCCTTCAAGGGCCAGCGCGAAGGCTTCGACACGATGCGCTATGCCGAAGGCGAAATCCGCCGCATCGCCCACGTCGCCTTCCAGGCCGCGCAGAAACGCGACAAGCGCGTGACCAGCGTCGACAAGGCCAATGTGCTGGAGACTTTCCAGTTCTGGCGCGACATCGTCACCGATGTGCACAAGGAGTACCCGGACGTCGCGCTCGAACACATGTATGTCGATAACGCCGCGATGCAGCTGGTACGCGCGCCGAAGAAGTTCGACGTCATCGTCACCGGTAACATGTTCGGCGACATCCTGTCCGACGCCGCCGCCATGCTGACCGGCTCGATCGGCATGCTGCCTTCGGCCTCGCTCGACGCGGACAACAAGGGCCTGTACGAACCTTCGCACGGCTCGGCGCCCGACATCGCGGGCAAGGGCGTGGCGAATCCGCTGGCGACGATTCTGTCGGCCGCGATGATGCTGCGCTATTCGCTCGGCAAGGCCGAACAGGCCGACCGCATCGAGAACGCCGTAAAGAGCGTCCTCCAGCAAGGATTGCGCACACCGGATATATTTGAGGATGGCACGCAGCGCGTTTCTACCGTCCAGATGGGCGACGCGGTAGTCCGCGCCCTCAATTAATGGCGCAATTCGCACACCCCTAACGCGTGTGCTCGCAACGAATCGTAAGGTGGGCACTCTGTGCCCACGCGTGAACGCCGGGCATTGTTGGCTCCCATGTCCACCAATACGCCCTCGTCATCGTTAACGTATCAATGAATAACCCCTAAAGGAAAATAATGAAGTTAGTAGGCCTGGTTGGTTGGCGCGGCATGGTCGGTTCGGTCCTGATGCAGCGCATGCAGGACGAGGGCGATTTCGCCCACATCGAACCGGTGTTCTTCACGACGTCGAACCCGGGCGGCGACGCCCCGAAGATGGCGAAGAACGAAACCAAACTGAAAAGCGCCACCGACATCGCCGAGCTGTCGAAGTGCGAGATCATCATCTCCTGCCAGGGCGGCGACTACACCACCGAGGTGTACCCGCAGCTGCGCGCCGCCGGCTGGAACGGCTACTGGATCGACGCCGCATCGACCCTGCGCATGAACGACGACGCCGTCATCGTGCTCGACCCGGTGAACAAGGACGTGATCCAGAATGCGCTCTCGCGCGGCGTGAAGAACTACATCGGCGGCAACTGCACCGTGTCGTGCATGCTGATGGGCCTGGGCGGCCTGTTCGAGCAGGGCCTGGTCGAGTGGATGACCTCCATGACCTACCAGGCGGCATCCGGCGGCGGCGCGCAGCACATGCGCGAACTGCTCACGCAATTCGGCACGATCAACGCGGCCGTCAAGCCGCTGCTCGACGACCCGGCCTCGGCCATCCTGGAAATCGACCGTACCGTGCTGGCCACCCAGCATGGCTATGGCCCTGACGAGATCAAGCAGTTCGGCGCGCCGCTGGCCGGTAACCTGATCCCGTGGATCGACAAGGACCTGGGCAACGGCCAGTCGAAGGAAGAGTGGAAGGCCGGCGCCGAGACCAACAAGATCCTCGGCCTGGGCGAAGCCTTCGGTTCGGCGGCGATTCCGGTCGACGGCCTGTGCGTGCGCATCGGCGCCATGCGCTGCCACTCGCAGGCGCTGACCATCAAGCTGAAAAAGGACGTGCCGCTCGACGAGATCAACGACATCATCGCCTCGCACAACGAGTGGGTGAAGGTGGTGCCGAACACGCGCGAAGCGTCGGTGCATGATCTGTCGCCTGCCGCCGTGACCGGCAGCCTGACGATTCCAGTCGGCCGCCTGCGCAAGATGTCGATGGGCCCCGAGTACCTGTCGGCCTTCACCGTCGGCGACCAGCTGCTGTGGGGCGCCGCCGAGCCGCTGCGCCGCATGCTGCGTATCGTGCTGGAGAAGTAAGCCGTTCGCATTTGTAGGGTGGGCCGGGCCGCGCAAGGCTCTTGAGCCCACGCGGTGCCATGCTTGATTGGTCGATATGCCGTTTCGATCCATTACGGCGCCATACCGCGTGGGCTCAAGAGCCCACCCTACGACCCCCCCCCACCCATTTTCACGAACGTTATCTCCGCGCTCACACCTGTTATCCCCGCACTAATTTTCCGCCTCGCGTAACGATATCGAATCGTTACCAAACACGCTTTTACCCCACAGAAACACCCCTCTACGCCCCGCAGCGCTTGCATGCTCTAGTGCATGATGATATGTTCAGACTTCCGGGAATCCGTCCTTTCCCAGCTAACCTACCCATCCCCACTATGCCACTGAACCGCCGTCCTCAGATCCTGTCGTCCGCGCTGAAAACACTCACCGCCGCGGTCGCCAGTGCAGTGCTTCTGTCTTCGGCGGCGTCGGCAGCGGGATTGGGCAAGCTGACGGTGTTGTCCGCCCTCGGCCAGCCGCTGCGCGCCGAGATCGAGCTGACCGCGGTGTCGAACGAGGAGGCGAGCGGCCTGGTGGCCAAGCTGGCATCGCCTGATGCCTACCGCGCCGCCAACATCGAATTCAACCCGGCGCTGCTGTCGCTGCGCTTCAATGTCGAACAGCGGGGCGGCCGCCAGTTCGTGCGCATCAGCTCGACGCAGCCGCTGAACGAGCCCTTCGTCGACCTGCTGCTGGAACTGGCCTGGGACAATGGCCGCCTGGTGCGCGAATACACCTTCCTGCTCGACCCGGCCGAACTGCGCGCGCCGCAGCCGGCGCAAGTGGCCGCTGCGCCCGCCGCCGGACGCCAGCGCGCCGCCGCGCCTGCAGCCGAGGCCCTGGCCCAGCCAGCGCCGGCCGGCCGTGCCGAGCGCGCCGCGCGCGCCCAGGAACGCGCCGAGGAACTGGCCGGCGCACGCGCCAGCGAGCGCGCCGCCGCCGCCGAAAGCGCCCCGCGTTCGCCGAACGCCGCCTCGCGCTACCGCGTCCGCCGCGGCGACACCCTGAGTGACATCGCTGTGCGCCTGAAGCCCACCGACGTCTCGCTCGACATGATGCTGGTCGCGCTCTACCGCGCGAACCCGGACGCGTTCATCGGCAATAACATGAACCGCCTGAAGTCGGGCCAGATCCTGAACGTGCCCGCCGGCGACGCCCTGCGCGGCGGCGATGCCGAGGAAGCGCGCGGCACCGTGGTCGCGCATGCGGCCGACTTCGACGCCTACCGCGCCAAGCTGGCCGGCCAGGTGGCCACCAGCACCCCGGCGCGCGAGACGGCGGCAGGGCAGAGCGCCACCGGCCGCATCACGGCCAGGGTGCAGGAACGCCCGACCGCCGCCAACGAATCGCAGGACCAGCTGCGCCTGTCCAGGGCCACGCCGGCCCCGGCGTCCGGCGCCGCCGGCGGCGCCAACGCCACCGGCGCCAATACCGAAGAAATGGTCGCCCGCGAAAAGGAACTGGCCGACGCCCAGCAGCGCGTGAAGGAACTGGAATCCAACGTCAACAAGCTCGAAGAGCTGATCACGGTAAAGAACGGCGCCGGCGCCGCCGCTGCCGGTGCGGCCGCCGAAGGCATCAAGCCGCTCGTGCCGGCAGACGAGGCGGCCAACGAGGCGCCTGCCCAGCCGGCACCGAAGATCAAGCCCAAGGCCGCCAAGCCGGCGCCGCCGCCGGAAAAGTCGCTGCTCGACACGCTGATGGACAACATCACCTACATCGGCGCGGGCGTGGCCGTGCTGGCGCTGGCCGCCCTCGGCCTGTCGCAGCGGCGCAAGCAGAAGCCGGCAGCGAAAGGCAAGGGCGCCGCCGCTCCTGCCGCCGAGCCGAGCATCCTGGGCGCCGCCGCCCAGCCATCGTCGTCGCAATCGCTGTACGCCGAGACCGGCGGCCAGAGCGTCGACACCAACGACAGCGTCTTCAATTCCAGCTTCGCGCCTTCGGCCAGCCAGCTCGACACGAACGAGGTCGATCCCCTGGCCGAAGCCGAGCTGTACCTGGCTTATAACTTCGACACCCAGGCCGAGGACATCCTCAAGGAAGCGCTGCGCAACGATCCGCTGCGCCATCCGGTGCGCCTGAAACTGCTGGAAATCTACGCCGCGCGCAAGGACGTGCGCGCCTTCGAGACCCAGGCCACCGAGCTGTACAGCCTCACCGGCGGCAAGGGTGACGAATGGGCGCAGGCGGCCAGCATGGGCCTGGCCCTCGATCCGGCCAACCCGATGTACGCCGCGGCGGCCGGCAGCGGCATTGGCGCCGGCGCAGTGGCGGCGGGCGCGGCCGGCATCGCCGCCGGAGCGATTGCCGCGGGAGACGACAACAACCCGCAGACCCTGCTGTCGCAGCAGCTGGAGCAGGCTTTCCGCAGCCGCGCCGAGGACACCGGTTTCATCGAGCCGGTGTCCACCACCGACGCCCTCACCGGCGCGCCGCTTGACACCGGCTTCGGCCTCGGCAGCGTGAGCCCTGACAAGAACGCCACCGCGCTGCCGCAGGCAGCCGAGACCGCCGTGGCGCAGGACGCCAAGGATGACAATCTCCTCGACTTCGACCTGGGTGGCCTGAGCTTCGAGCCGGTCCCGGCCAGCGAGCCGGCCTCGTTCGGCCGCAACGACATCACCGCCGTGCCGGCCGTCGATTCCGCCGTGCCGGACCTGGAGTTCGACATGGAGCCGTTCGCGCCGCTCGAACCGGACGCCACCCCGGCCGGCAGCGTCGCCGCCAGCAGCCTGGACGATTTGTCCTTCGACATGGACTTCGACCGCCAGGACGGCACCCAGTCGGCGACCCTGGCGCCGCTGGACGACGACGACGGCTTCGTGCTCGATTTGTCGAAGAACGGCCCGGCCACCGATATCGACATGGCCGAACTGGCCAAGGAATTCGAGCTGCCGCCGCTGCCGGAAGTACCGCAGTCCCCGGCCGCGTCGGACCTGAAGGACCCGTTGTTCGACCTCGATGCCATGGACTTCAGCCTGGCCGACGACACCCCGGTGACCCCGGCCACGCCGGCAGCGCCAAGCCAGGACCTCGACTTCGCGAACGACCTGGACCTCGACTTCGCGCCCACGCCGGCGGCAGAATCGCCGGCACCGGCGAAAGACCCGCTGTTCGACCTCGACACTCTGGACTTCGGCCAGCCGGCCGCGCCTGCCGCACCAACGGACGATCCGTTCGCGCTCGACGACGTGCCTGCCATCCCGAACCCGGGCACCCCGGTGCCGCGCTTCGACATGGACAGCTTCGACCTCGACCTGCCGGCCGGCGAGCCCGGCGCCGCGCCGCAGTTTGCCGAGTCCACGCAGCCTGCTTCCGAAGGCGAACTCACCCCGGCCCAGATGGAAATGGAAACCAAGCTCGACCTGGCAATCGCTTACCAGGAAATCGGCGACAAGGAAGGCGCGCGCGAGCTGCTCGACGAAGTCATCAAGGGCGGCAGCAGCGAGCAGGCCACCCGCGCGAGCGCCATGCGTGCACAGCTGGCGTGAGGCGCATCGCACTAGGACTCCAGTACGTCGGCACCGGCTGGAATGGATACCAGAAACAGCCGAGCCGTGACACCGTGCAGGACGCCCTCGAGATCGCCCTCGAGAAGTTCGCCACCACGAAACTGCATACCACCTGCGCCGGCCGCACCGACGCCGGCGTGCACGCGGTCGAGCAGGTGGTCCACTTCGACACCGAACTCGATCGCTCAATGCAGAGCTGGGTGCGCGGCACGAACACCTTCCTGCCCGATTCGGTCACGGTGCGCTGGGCCCACGAAGTGGCGCCCGACCCCGAAGGCCAGGAATTCCACGCACGCTTTTCGGCACGGGCCCGCACCTACCACTATGTCCTGTACAACAACGCCAACCCGTCGGCGCTGCTGGCCGGGCGCGCCGGCTGGGTGTTCCGTCCGCTCGACGTCGAGCGCATGCGCGAAGCGGCCCGCCACCTGATCGGCCTGCACGATTTTTCGTCGTTCCGTGCCTCGGGCTGCCAGGCGAATACGCCGATCAAGGACATGCAGCACATCGGCATCGAGCGCCGCGGCGACATCATCGTGTTCACCGTGCGCGCCAGCGCCTTTTTGCACCACATGGTACGGAACATCGTCGGCGCCCTGGTGTATGTCGGCACCGGCCGCAACGAGCCGGGCTGGATGGCCGAGGTGCTGGCTGCGCGCAACCGCGACGCCGCCGCGCCGACCTTCATGCCGGACGGCCTGTACTTCGCCAAAATCGATTACGATCCGAAGTGGGGGCTGCCGCAGGAGGCGGTCTCGCCTTTGCCCTGGCTGTAAGGTTCACCATGAAACGCACCCGCATCAAGATTTGCGGCATCACCCGCGAGCAAGACCTGCACGCGGCAGTCAATGCCGGCGCCGACGCCCTCGGCTTCGTGTTCTACCCGAAGAGTCCGCGCTATGTCACCCCCGAACGCTTCGCCGAACTGGGCCGGCTGGTGCCGCCGTATGTGAGCGCCACCGCCCTGTTCGTGAATGCGACGCTGGAGGAGGTGAAGGCGGTAATCGATGCGGCGCCGGTCGCGCTGCTGCAGTTCCACGGCGACGAAACGCCTGAGGAATGCGCGCGGATCGCGGCTGTGGTGAAACGTCCCTTCGTGCGTGCCTTCCGCGTCAAGCCGGACACGGCGCATGCCGAACTGCTAGAATGCGAACTCGCATACCGCGCTGCCAGTCCCTGGTTCTCGAGCCTGTTGCTCGATGCCCACGTGGATGTGTATGGCGGCGCAGGAAAGGTCTTCGATTGGTCTCTTATTCCAAAAGAGCTCGCGCCTCGGGTCGTTTTGAGTGGTGGCTTGAGCGTGCAAAACGCGACTGACGCAACGGTCCGCGTACGCCCCTACGCCGTCGACATCAGCAGTGGTGTCGAGGAAGCGAAGGGGATCAAGGACGCCCGCAAGATCGCGGCCTTTGTCGCCGCGGTGCGGGCAGCCGATGCCATCACCCATAGCGAGACCGATCATGACCATGAAAGAAATCCAGGAAGTCGCCCTGGAAGCCCAGGAACCCCTCATTGAAGCAGCAACTGAGCGCGGCGCTAACGCCCTGTTCCAGACCACCGAGTACCAGTTTCCCGACGCGCGCGGCCACTTCGGCCCCTACGGCGGCAGCTTCGTCGCCGAGACGCTGAGCCACGCGTTGGCCGAACTGAACGAGGCCTACGCGCGCTATTCGCACGACCCTGAATTCCTCGAAGAATTCCGCTACGAGCTGGCCCACTTCGTCGGCCGTCCGTCGCCGGTCTACCACGCCAAGCGCTGGTCCGAGCTGGCCGGCGGCGCGCAAGTGTTCTTCAAGCGCGAAGACCTGAACCACACCGGCGCCCACAAGATCAACAACGTGATCGGCCAGGCCCTGCTGGCGCGGCGCATGGGCAAGACCCGCATCATCGCCGAGACCGGCGCTGGCCAGCACGGCGTGGCCACGGCCACCATCTGCGCCCGCTTCGGGCTGGAGTGCATCGTCTACATGGGCGCCGAGGACGTCAAGCGCCAGGCCCAGAACGTGTACCGCATGAAGCTGCTCGGCGCGACCGTGGTGCCGGTGGAGTCGGGTTCCAAGACCCTGAAGGACGCGCTGAACGAAGCGATGCGCGACTGGGTCACCAACATCGAAAATACCTTCTACATCATCGGCACCGTGGCCGGCCCGCATCCTTACCCGATGATGGTGCGCGACTTCCAGTCGGTGATCGGCGAGGAATGCCGCGTGCAGATGCCGGAAATGACCGGCCGCCAGCCCGACTACGTGGTGGCCTGCATCGGCGGCGGCTCGAACGCAATGGGCATCTTCTATCCCTACATCGACGAGCCGGGCGTGAAACTGGTCGGCGTCGAGGCGGCGGGCGAGGGCATAGCCTCGGGCAAACACGCGGCCTCGCTGTCGGCCGGCTTCCCGGGCGTGCTGCACGGGAACCGCACCTACCTGCTGCAGGATCAGAACGGGCAGATCATCGAGACCCATTCGGTCTCGGCCGGCCTGGATTATCCGGGCGTCGGGCCCGAGCACGCCTGGCTGAAGGATTCGGCGCGCGCGGAATACGTGTCGATCACCGACGACGAGGCGCTGCAGGCTTTCCACGACTGCTGCCGCATCGAGGGCATCATTCCGGCGCTGGAGTCCTCGCACGCGATCGCCTACGGCGTGAAGCTGGCGGCGACGCTGCCGAAGGAGCAGATCATCCTGGTGAACCTGTCGGGGCGCGGGGACAAGGACATGCACACGGTGGCGCAACGAATGGGCTTGGATTTTAGCTGACTGTTGCGGAACGCGTGGGCGGCGAAGCCGACCACCCTACGTAGGGTGGACGGGTTTCCCGTCCACGCGTTCAACCGTCCCATGCAAACCCGACCGCCACAAACTTATCGGATAAAAACCATGTCCCGCATCGAACAAACCTTCGCGACCCTGCGCGAACAAGATAAAACCGGTCTCGTCACCTTCATCACCGCCGGCGATCCCGGTCCCGGCCTTACCGTGCCGCTGATGCACGCGCTGGTCGAAGGCGGCGCCGACGTCCTCGAACTCGGCGTTCCCTTCTCCGATCCGATGGCCGAAGGCCCGGTCATCCAGCGCGCCTGCGAACGCGCTTTGAAATTCGGCATCGGCCTGCCCGACGTCTTCGACTTCGTGCGCGAGTTCCGCAAGACCGACACCAGCACGCCCGTGGTCCTGATGGGTTACGCCAACCCCATCGAGCGCATCGGCCCCGACGAATTCATCCGCTGCGCCAGGGAAGCCGGCGCTGACGGCGCCATCGTGGTCGACTACCCGCCGGAAGAGTGCGAAGCCTTTGCCGACGCCATGCGCGCGGCCGGCCTGGATTTGATCTTCCTGCTGGCGCCGACCTCGACCACGGAGCGCGTGCGCCAGGTGGCGCGCTATGGCAGCGGCTTCAGCTACTACGTGTCGCTGAAAGGCGTCACCGGCGCCGGCAGCATCGACACCGAGGACGTGGCGCGCCGCGTGGCCGCGATCCGCGAACACGTGAGCCTGCCGATCGGCGTCGGCTTCGGCATCCGCGACGCGGCAACGGCCAGGGCAGTGGCCTCGGTGGCCGATGCGGTGGTGATCGGCAGCCGCATCATCCAGGAAATCGAGAACGTCGGCGCGGACCATGCGGTGGCGGCGGTGCGCGATTTCGTCGGCGGCATCCGCACGGCGCTCGACGCGGCCTGAGCCAGGCGCACCTTCCGGGTTCGCCCGGATCACATGCACGCCGGCGCCAGACATGTCTGCCGCCGGTTTTTTTATCGCCGCCTTGCCTGCGCATCGGCTTGAACCGATCCTGTTCCCCAGGCGTCGAAGACAAAACGACTGCATTTGATGACTTGTCCAGTTGTCATCGCGTACGTTACATTACGTCAACTACAACTCTCGTACGAACGGGCTCTCCCATGAAAAAGCAAGTCGTCAGCGTTTCCATCCTGCAGAACGCCAAGGTGATGGCGGCCCTGTATTTCGCCATCTCGCTCCCGTTCACGCTGCTGATGGTCATCCCGACCATGATGGGGCAGGGGCAGGGCGCCGGTTTCTCGCTCGTGATGCTGGTCCTGATGCCGCTGCTCTATACCCTGATCGGATTCGTGTTCACGCTGGTCGGCGCTTGGGTGTATAACGTGATCGCGGCCCGCATCGGCGGTTTCGAGTTCACGACGGTCGAGGTCAGTCAATAAGCGGGCTGCGGACCGATTGTCAGAAAGCCAAGCGGTCGACAAGCCCGGCGCTAGCGGCTACACTACGCCCCAACTTCAGACACGCCGCAAAGGAGATAACATGAGTTGGTTGGAAAAACTGCTGCCCCCACGGATCCAGCGCTCCGATGCCGCCAATCGCAAGACCATGCCGGAAGGCCTGTGGGTCAAGTGCCCATCGTGCGAAGCCGTGCTGTACCGCGCCGACCTGGACGCGAACCAGCACGTTTGCCCGAAGTGCGACCACCACATGCGCATCCGCGCCCGCGAGCGCCTCGACGCGCTGCTCGACGCCGGCGGCCGCTATGAAATCGGCCAGGAAGCGCTGCCGGTCGACACCCTGAAATTCAAGGACAGCAAAAAGTACCCGGACCGCCTGAAGGCCGCCATGGACGCCACCGGCGAAACCGACGCGCTGATCGTGCAGGGCGGCTCGATCATGAGCCTGCCGGTGGTCGTTGCCTGCTTTGAATTCGAATTCATGGGCGGCTCGATGGGCTCGGTCGTCGGCGAACGCTTCGCCCGCGGCGCCCAGGTCGCGCTGGAACAGAAAGTGCCGTTCATCTGCATCACCGCCACCGGCGGCGCGCGCATGCAGGAAGGCCTGCTGTCGCTGCTGCAGATGGCCAAGACCACGGCCATGCTGACCAAGCTGTCCGAGAAAAAGCTGCCGTTCATCAGCGTGCTGACCGACCCGACCATGGGCGGCGTCTCGGCTTCGTTCGCCTTCATGGGCGACGTCGTGATCGCCGAGCCGAAGGCCCTGATCGGCTTTGCCGGCCCGCGCGTGATCGAAAACACCGTGCGCGAAAAGCTGCCGGAAGGCTTCCAGCGCGCCGAGTTCCTGGTGCAGAAGGGCGCCGTCGACATGATCGTCGACCGCCGCAAGATGCGCGAAGAAATTGCGCGCCTGCTGGCCCTGCTGCAGAACCAGGCTGCGGAAGTCGTCGCCGAGTAAGCTCCGAGTCAACCCGGCGCAAGATCGAACCATCCTGACGGCCGGCCGTCCGCCTAGCGGGCCGCCGGCCGTTCCTCTTCACAGCCCCGTGTTCAATTCCATGCAAAACCTTCCCACCACCTTGCCTGACTGGCTGGCGCTGATCGAGTCGCGCCACGCCGAAACCTATATCGACATGGGCCTGGACCGTGTGCGCGCCGTCAAGGAGCGCATGGGCCTGGCCTTCAACTGCCCGGTGATCATGGTGGCCGGCACCAACGGCAAGGGCTCAACCTGCGCCATGCTCGAATCGGTCCTGCTGCACGCCGGCTACCGCGTCGGCCTCTACATCAAGCCGCACTTCCTCGACTTCAATGAGCGCGCCCGCATCAATGGCGAGATGGCGGGCGACGAGGCCATCGTCGACGCCTTTGCCTATGTCGAAGCCCAGCGCGGCGACATTTCGCTGACGTATTTCGAGTTCACCACGCTGGCCATCATGCACTTGATCTCGAAGGCCGGCGTCGATGTGGCGATCCTGGAAGTAGGCCTGGGCGGGCGCCTGGACGCGGTGAACGTGATCGACGCCGACGTGTCCATCGTCACCAGCATCGACATCGACCACGCCGACTACCTGGGCGACACGCGTGAGGCCATCGGTTTCGAAAAGGCCGGCATCTTCCGCGCCGGCAAGGCGGCGATCTGCAGCGACCCGGTGCCCCCAAGCACGCTGATCAAGCACGCCGAGGACATCGGCGCCGACTTGTGGCTGATCGGCCGCGATTTCAACTACCAGGGCGACCAGCAGCAGTGGAGCTGGGGCGGGCGCAGCATGCGCCGCAATTCGCTGGCCTATCCGGCCCTGCGCGGCGCGAACCAGTTGCTGAACGCCTCGGCGGCGCTGGCGGCCCTCGAGGCCCTGCGCATGCAATTGCCGGCTGGCGCACAGGAAGTGCGCACGGGCCTGGCGCTGGTGGAACTGCCGGGCCGCTTCCAGGTGCTGCCGGGCCGCCCGACCACGGTGCTCGATGTGGCGCATAACCCACATGCCTCGGCCACCCTGGCCCAGAACCTCGGCAACATGGGTTTCCATCGCTACACCTACGCCGTGTTCGGCATCATGGAAGACAAGGATATCGAGGGCGTGCTGGCCCCCATGGCCGGTTTGATCGACCACTGGTGCCTGGCCGACCTGCCGTCGCCGCGCTCGGCAAAGGGCGAAAAACTGGCTGCACAAGTGGGTGCCCTGAAGCCTGGCGGCGCGAAAGAAGAGGATTTTTCCGTCACCACCTTCGCCGATCCCGCCGCCGCATTCGCAAATGCGGTGAGCCGTGCCGGGGAGAATGATAGAATTGTGGTCTTTGGCTCGTTCTATACCGTCGCCGGCGTGATGGCGGCCCGAAAAAACTCTCTTCACTGATTAAGACGCATGGGCTTGTTCTCGATCTTTAGTAAAAACAAGCAAGAAAACACTGCCCAGGACAGTGGCCATTTCTCCCGCGACGACGACAATCTTGCCGAGCGCGCCCGTGCCAAGCGGGCTGCCTACGCGGGCGAAGCGGCCAGCGCCTCGCGCCGCAGCCGCAGCGGTGGCGACCCCATGCTGCCCGAAAAGAAGCGCGCACGGCGCCGCCTGGTAGGCGCGATTGCGCTGGCGCTGGCCGCCGCCGTCGGCCTGCCGATGCTGCTCGACTCGGAACCGCGTCCGCTGGTAGGCGACATCGCCATCGACATCCCGGCCAAGGACAAGGCGCCGGCCCTGCCGGTGCCATCAAACCCGGTGCCGGCTGCCGACAGCGTCGATGGGGACGAGGAAATCATCGATCCGCCGGCGCCGCCTGCCGCCACGCAAGGTACGAATCCAGCTACGAACCAGGGAACGACGCCGCCGCCGGTGCGGATGGCCCAGGCGCCGAAGTTCGATCCGAAAGAGCTGGTGTATGCCGAGCCGGAACCGAAGCCGGCGCCCAAGGTGGAACACAAGCCTGAGGTAAAACCCGAGCCGAAGAAGCCCGAACCCAAGCCTGTCGAGCACAAGCCCGAGCCGAAGAAACCCGAGCCGAAGCCGGAGCCGAAAAAGCCCGAGCCGAAGAAGGCGGAAGAGAAGAAGGCCGAGGACAAGCCGCGTGCGAAGGACCAGGACGCCGCGCGTGCGCTGGCCCTGCTCGAAGGCAAGCCGGCTGAAAAGGCCGAGAAGCCGGCCGCCGCCAAGCCCGAGGGCAGCGGGCGCTTCGTAGTCCAGGTAGCCGCACTGGCGAGCCAGGACAAGGTGGCCGAATTGCAGGCGCGCCTGCGCGCCGCCGGCGTCAGCGCCCATACCCGCAAGTCGGGCGAGCTGATCCGGGTCCAGGTGGGGCCCTTCGGCAGCCGCGAAGAAGCGGAAAAAGCCCGTGCTAAATTGAGCAGCCAGGGCTTCAGCGGTTTCCTGGTTCCGGTGTAAGCGTGGTCGGGGCAGCGTGACGATTTTCGATTATCTGGTATTGTTCGTGCTGATTTCCTCCGTCATCATCAGCACCATGCGTGGCCTGGTGAAGGAAATCCTGTCGCTGCTGGGCTGGGTCGTCGCCTTCGTGGTGGCGAACGCCTACGGCGCCCAGCTCGCGCCGCTGTTGCCGGAAATGATTCCCGGCGATACGGTGCGCCTGATGGTGGCCTTTGTTGCTCTATTCCTAGGCGTGCGCATCCTGATGGGGCTGCTGGCGCTGGCGCTCGGTTCGCTGATCGAGGCGGCCGGGCTGACCCTGGCGGACCGCGGCCTCGGTGGACTGTTTGGCCTGGCGCGCGGTATTGTCATGGTGCTGGCCGCCGTCATATTGTGTTCGATGACTTCCATTCCCCAACAAGCATTCTGGAAAGAAGCGCTTTTATCGCCCCTGGCGGAGACCGGTGCACGCACGGTCAAGCCTTTCCTTCCCGCTGCCCTGGCGCAGCATGTTCAGTTTTGATCTTTCTGTAACTGCATTCAGTTCTTAGGAGCACACCATGTGTGGCATCGTCGGCGTCGTCTCGCAAACTCCCGTCAACCAGCTCTTGTACGACGCATTGCTGCTGCTGCAGCACCGCGGCCAGGATGCGGCGGGCATTGCAACCAATCACAGCAGCATGTTCTCGATGTACAAGGCCAACGGCCTGGTGCGTGACGTGTTCCGCACCCGTAACATGCGTTCGCTGCAGGGGAACACCGGCATCGGTCACTGCCGCTACCCGACCGCCGGTTCGTCGAGCGAGGAAGAAGCGCAGCCGTTCTACGTGAACGCACCGTTCGGCATTACCCTGGCCCACAACGGCAACCTGACGAACCAGGCCGAGCTGAAAGACGCGCTGTTCCGTAACGACCGCCGCCACATCAATACCAATTCCGACTCGGAAGTGCTGCTGAACGTGCTGGCCCACGAGATCCAGGTCGCGGCGAATGGCTATTCGCTCGACGCCGAGGCCCTGTTCAAGGCGGTCGGCATCGTGCACAAGCGCGTGCGCGGCGCCTACGCTGTCGTCGCCCAGATCGCCGGCCACGGCATGCTGGCCTTCCGCGACCCCTACGGCATCCGTCCGCTGTGCCTGGGCATGAACGAGGGCGAGCACGGCATCGAATACATGGTGGCGAGCGAATCGGTGGCGCTGGAAGGCATCGGCTTCCGTTTCGTGCGCGACATCGCGCCGGGCGAAGCCGTGTTCATCGGCGACGATGGCCAATTGCACGCGCGCCAGTGCGCGGAAAACCCATCGCTAAACCCCTGCGCCTTCGAATACGTGTACCTGGCGCGCCCGGACTCGGTGATCGACGGCGCCTCGGTGTATGCCACCCGCCTGAAAATGGGTGAATACCTGGCCGACAAGATCCGCAAGGAAATCCCGGTCGAGGAAATCGACGTCGTCATGCCGATTCCCGATTCCTCGCGTCCCGCTGCGATCCAGCTGGCGCTCAAACTCGGCGTCGAATACCGCGAAGGTTTTATTAAAAACCGCTACATCGGCCGTACTTTCATCATGCCGGGGCAGGGCATGCGCAAGAAGTCGGTGCGCCAGAAGCTGAACGCGATCGGCTCCGAGTTCAAGGGCAAGAACGTGCTGCTGGTCGACGACTCCATCGTGCGCGGCACCACCAGCCGCGAGATCGTGCAGATGGCGCGCGAAGCCGGCGCCCGCAAGGTGTTCTTCGCGTCGGCGGCGCCGCCGGTGCTGTTCCCGAACGTGTACGGCATCGACATGCCGACCCGCGACGAGCTGATCGCCTACGGCCGCACGGTCGAGGAAGTGTGCAAGGAAATCACGGCCGACCGCCTGGTCTACCAGGACATCGATGCGCTGAAGCGCTCGATCTCGGACGTGAACCCGGAACTGACCAACTTCGAGGCTTCGTGCTTCGACGGCGTGTACGTGACCGGCGACGTGACCCCGGCCTACCTGGACAACCTGGAATCGGCGCGCCACAACGGCGGCAAGCCGGCGCCGGCGGAGGATGCCGTGCGTACCCAGCTGAACCTGAACCCACCGGTCGCCGCGGAATAAAGTGCACCATGAGCGATAAAAAGAACTACGGTTTCACCACCACCATCCTGCACAACGATCGCCGCAAGACGATCGAGCAGGGCTCGCTGCACAAGCCGGTGCACACCTCGGTGGCATTCGGCTACAACGATGCGCGCCAGCTGGCCTCGGTGTTCCAGGGCAAGGAGCCGGGCTTCCGCTACGGCCGCCAGGGCAACCCGACCGTGTCCGCGCTGGAAGACAAGGTCACGAAGATGGAAGACGGCGTCGCCACCCTGTGCTTCGGCACCGGCATGGCGGCCATCGGCGCGCTGTTCCAGGCGCTGTTGAAGGCGGGCGACCACATCGTCTCGTCGAGCTTCCTGTTCGGCAACACCAACAGCTTGTGGCAGACGGTGGCAGGGCAGGGCGTGGACGTGTCGTTTGTCGACGCCACCGACGTGGCCAACGTGGAAGCGGCCTTGACGCCAAACACGCGCTTCGTGTTCGTCGAGACGATTGCCAACCCGCGCACCCAGGTGGCGGACCTCAAGCGCATCGGCGAGCTGTGCCGTGCGCGCGGCATCCTGTACGTGGTCGACAACACCATGACCACGCCGTATCTCTTCCGCCCGAAGGACGTGGGCGCCGGCCTGGTCGTGAATTCGCTGACCAAGTCGATTGCCGGCCACGGTATTGCGCTGGGTGGTGCGCTGACCGATACCGGGCTGTTCGACTGGAGCGCCTATCCGAATATCGCCGACAACTTCCGCAAGCAGCCGGCCGCCAACCAGGGCATGGCGCAGCTGCGCGCGAAGGCCCTGCGCGACTTCGGCGCCTCGCTCGGGCCGGAAGCTGCGCACCACATCGCGGTCGGCGCCGAAACGCTGGCGCTGCGCATGGAGCGCACCACGGGCAATGCGCTGGCGCTGGCGCGCATGCTGGAAGCGGACGAGCGCGTGGCAGCCGTGCACTACCCGGGCCTGGCATCGCACCCGCAGCATGGGGTGACGACGGAACTGTTCCGCGCCGGCGGCTCGCTGCTGAGCTTCGAGCTGAAGGACGGCATCGATTGCTTCGATTACCTGAACCGCCTGAAGCTGGCCATCCCGGCGAGTAACCTGGGCGATACCCGTACCCTGGTGATTCCGGTGGCGCACACGATCTTCTTCGAGATGGGCGCCGAGCGCCGCGCCAGCATGGGCATTGCCGAGTCGCTGATCCGGGTCTCGGTGGGCATCGAGGACACCGAGGACTTGCTGGAAGACTTCCGCGCGGCACTTGGCGCGTAATCCATACTGAAGAGACGCGACAACATGAAGAAAACTGCGCTGCTGTTTGCCGGCCTGCTGCTGGCAGGATTTGTTCACGCGGGCGAGCTGGAAGACGCCAAGGCCTTGTTCGAGCAGAAGAAGTATCCCGAAGCCATGAAGCTGTACACCAAGCTGGCGAATGCCGGCAACGTCGAGGCCCAGCAGAGCCTGGGCCAGATGTACTGGTATGGCGAAGCGGGCGAGGTCGACGAGGCCAAGGCCACGGCGTGGTTCACCAAGGCAGCGGCCAAGGGCAACAAGGTGGCTGCGGATTCGCTGGTGATCATGCAGCAGCGCGTCGCGCGCCGTGCCGACATCGATTACTGGGTGTCGAAGTACGATGGCGAAGACCTGAAGTCCGGCAAGTTCCACTGCCCGGCGCCGCGCGTGCCACCGATCTCGAAGCAGAGCGACGAGATCGACCGGGTCGCGAATGCGATCAACAAATGGCAGGATTGCTACAACGGCTTCGTGCAGAACCTGAATGCGGTGTCGCCCCTGTCGAACCGGATTCCGGCCGATGTGGCCAAGCTGATGAACGCGACCGAGATGGAAAAGGCCAAGGCCCACCTGGCGCAGGTGCAGGAGAACGTGTCGGAAGAAGCCAAGGTCGGCGCCAAGATGACGCTGGCGGACGTGGCGGTGTGGCGTTCGGCGACCGAGGCCTATATCGCCGAGCACAATGCGATCGTGAACAAGGCGCCGAAGGAAGATTCGATCTCGAGCAAGCGCAAGTAACGCTTTTGTAGGGTGGGCTCTTGAGCCCACGCGGTACGACACCTGCATGTCGAACAAAATCCCGTCAGGATTGCCGTACGGTGCGACGCAAGGTGTTTCGACTGATTAAGCGTTCTACCGCGTGGGCTCGAGAGCCCACCCTACGAAAAGCAAAAAGGCCGCGTCAGCGGCCTTTTCTACGTCAGCACAAAATCAGTGCCAGCTGCGCATCAAGCCCACCGCCAGGCCTTCCAGCGCGAACTCGTCGCCCGGCGCAACCTGGATCACCTTGAAGTCCGGATTTTCCGGCAGCAGCTCGATCAGTTCGCCCGTCTTGCGGTAGCGCTTCACCGTCACATCCTCGCCCAGGCGCGCAACGACGATCTGGCCGTTCTTGGCGCTGTCGACCTTTTTCACGGCCAGGAAGTCGCCATCCATGATGCCGGCGTCGCGCATCGACCAGCCGCGCACCTTCAGCAAGAAGTCGGGACGGGCCGCGAACATGGCCGGGTCGACGTTGTAGGTCGCTTCCACGTGTTCCTGCGCCAGGATAGGGGAACCCGCCGCCACGCGGCCGACGAGCGGCAGCGACATCAGCAGGGCAGGCGGGATGACCGGCAGCGCCGGTTCGCTGGAGGCGCCGATCAGGCGGATGCCGCGCGAGGTGCCCGACACGATCTCGATCGCGCCTTTACGCGCCAGGGCTTGCAGGTGCTCCTCGGCCGCGTTGGCCGACTTGAAGCCCAATTCCTTCGCGATCTCGGCGCGGGTCGGCGGGAAGCCGGTGTTGTCGATCGCTTCCTTGATCAGGTTGAGGATCTGTTCTTGCCTTGCAGTGAGCTTGAGCATGGGTATACCACTGGTTATCGATTCAGACTGTATTTTTGTACAGTGCTTCGCATAATGCAAGGGTAAATGCAAATAAATCCCACTTTTCGCTTGCCGGGTTGTCGCAAGAGCGGTACAAACCCCCGCGATTGCCATGCCGCCGGCTTCGCGTTATAATTGCCGGCTTTCCCTTCCCACACTCGTCTTGACGCCGAGGTGGGCATTTGTTTAAACGTCCTCAAGGAGTGTTGCATGCGTCATTATGAAATCGTTTTTATCGTCCACCCGGACCAAAGCGAGCAAGTCCCGGCGATGATCGAGCGTTACAAGGCCAGCGTCACCGCGCGCGGCGGTAACATCCATCGCGTGGAAGACTGGGGCCGTCGCCAGATGGCTTACCAGATCCAGAAGCTGCCGAAGGCACACTACATCTGCATGAACATCGAATGCGACAACGAGACCCTGGTCGAGCTGGAAACCGCATTCAAGTTCAATGATGCCGTGCTGCGTCACCTGACCGTGAAGATGAAGAAAGCTGAAACCGCTCCATCGCCAATGATGAAGTCGGTCCAGCGCGAAGACGCAGCCAAGAGCCACCGCGCAGAAGCCCCAGCGGCTGCTGCTGCCCCAGCTGCTGCTGCCTAAATTCTTTCCCCAGGATTCGTGAACGGGCGTGAGCCCGAAGTGAAGTGAACCAGCTACAAGTCGTCGCCACCATCGCTGAACGCGACGTACTGCGCTATACCCCGGCCGGCGTGCCGATCGTTTCGGCAATCCTGCTGCACAGTTCGCAGCAGGTCGAGGCAGGGGTGGCAAGGCTGGTGGAGTTCGAAATAGCCGCGTTCGCCGCGGGAGAAATTTCGGGCCGCTTCGCTAGCGCCGAGTTGGGCGCCGCCCACCGGTTCACGGGATTCCTGGCCAAGAAGAACCGCAACAGCAAAGCCCTGGTGTTTCACATCATTGATTTCAGTGCCGCCGCTTAAATAATTCAGCGGCCCACCTTTTAGATATACAGGAGCCTCAAAATGGCATTCGGTAAAAAGTTCGACAAAAACAAAGCCAAGGAAAAACTGAAGCGCAAACAGCAGAACCCGCTGTTCAAGCGCAAGAAGTTCTGCCGCTTCACCGCCGCCGGCGTTGAACAAGTTGACTACAAAGACGTCGACACCCTGAAAGACTTCGTCCAGGAAAACGGCAAGATCATGCCGGCACGCCTGACCGGTACCAAGGCGCACTACCAGCGTCAAGTGGACACCGCGATCAAGCGCGCACGTTACCTGGCCCTGCTGCCGTACACCGACCTGCACAACGCTTAAGTCGCCACGGCAACGAGCACAAGTAAATACTGGAGAATAATATGCAAGTTATCCTGCTGGAAAAAGTCGTCAACGTCGGCAATCTGGGCGACGTCGTCAAGGTTAAGGACGGTTACGCACGTAACTTCCTGATCCCGCAAAAAATGGCCCGCCGCGCAACCCAGGCCGCTGTGGCCGAGTTCGAAGTCAAGCGCGCCGAGCTGGAAAAAGCTGCTGCTGAAAAGCTGGCTGCTTCGCAAGCCCAAGGCGAAAAGCTGGGCGGCATGACCATCACCGTCGCTCAAAAAGCCGGCGTCGATGGCCGTCTGTTCGGTTCGGTTACCAACTTCGACATCGCCGAAGCCCTGACCAAGCAAGGTTTCGCAGTCGAAAAGGCGCAAGTGCGCCTGCCGACCGGCCCGCTGAAGACCACCGGCGAACACCCGGTTGCGGTCGCGCTGCACACCGACGTCGTCGTGGAAATCACGATCGCTGTCGTGGGCGAAGCTGCCTAAGTCAAGCTGAATAACAGCTGCTTATGAAGCCATAATCAGTTGTTGTATTCTGGAAAAAGCCGGGTTCGCCCGGCTTTTTTTATGACCCAAAAGTCGCCAATTATTTCAGCCGTGTGACCGGAGCAGGTATAATGCCCGCCATGAATACCCCCGCAGATCCGCAAATCGAATCGCTGCGCATCCCCCCGCACTCCATCGAAGCAGAGCAGTCCGTCATCGGCGGCCTGCTGCGCGATAATGCGGCGTGGGACCGTATTGCCGACTTCATGCACGCGGACGATTTTTATCGTTACGACCACCGCATCATCTTCGAACAGATGGTGCGCCTGATCAACAGCGGCAAGCCTGCCGACGTGATCACCGTCTACGAGGCCATGGTGTCGCTCGGCAAGGCCGAGGACGTCGGCGGCCTCCAGTACCTGAACGCCATGGCGCAAAACACGCCATCGGCCGCCAACATCCGCCGTTACGCCGAGATCGTGCGCGACCGCGGCGTGCTGCGCAAACTCATCACCGTCGCCGACGAAATCTCCGGCAACGCGTTCAATCCGCAAGGCAAGGAAGTCAAGCAGATGCTTGACGAAGCCGAATCGAAGATCTTCGCCATTGCCGAGCAGGGCGCCCGTGGCGCCCAGGGCTGGAATCCGATCCAGCCGCTGCTGACGCAAGTGGTCGAGCGCATCGACGAACTGTATTCGCGCGAAAACCAGGGCGAAATCACCGGCGTGCCGACCGGCTTCATCGACCTCGACCGCATGACCTCGGGCCTGCAGCCGGGCGACCTGGTCATCGTGGCCGGCCGTCCGTCGATGGGCAAGACCGCATTCTCGGTGAACATCGGCGAAAACGTCGCCATCGAAGCGGGCCTGCCGGTTGCCGTGTTCTCGATGGAGATGGGCGGCGCCCAGCTGGCCATGCGTATGCTGGGCTCGGTCGGCCAGCTCGACCAGCACCGCCTGCGTACCGGCCGCCTGAACGACGAGGACTGGCCGCGCCTGACGCACGCGATCCAGAAGATGAACGACGCCCAGCTCTACATCGACGAAACGCCGGCGCTGAACCCGATCGAGATGCGGGCACGCGCGCGCCGCCTGGCGCGCCAGTGTGGCAAGCTCGGCCTTATTATCGTCGACTACCTGCAGTTGATGCAGGGCAGCCAGCCGGGCGACAACCGCGCCGCCGAGATTTCCGAGATCTCGCGTTCGCTGAAGGGCTTGGCGAAAGAGCTCCACTGCCCGGTCATCGCGCTGTCCCAGCTGAACCGCTCGCTGGAACAACGCCCGAACAAACGGCCCGTCATGTCCGACTTGCGCGAATCCGGCGCTATCGAACAGGATGCGGACGTCATCATCTTCCTGTACCGCGACGAGGTGTACAACCCCGATTCGCCGGACAAGGGAACCGCCGAGATCATCATCGGCAAGCAGCGTAACGGTCCGATCGGGGCGATCCGCCTCACCTGGATCGGTCAGTACACCAAGTTTGGCAATTACAGCGGCAACCTCGCCGTCTACCAGGGCGATTAAGCCGATATTGCGCCGCTGCCCGGTACCCGACACCGCAGCGGACTTCGCAGTCCCAAGAGTTTTATCACGGAGAAATACATGTTTGGACGCCTGATGCCCACCGAGGGCAAGTTTTTTGATTTGTTCAACCAGCACGCCGCGCTGTGCGTGAAGGGTGCGCAAGAAATGGTTGGCCTGATGACCAACTTCGACGACCTGGAAAACCGCGTCCACGCCGTCGAAAGCATCGAAAAACAGGCGGACAAGATCACCTACGCCACCGTCGACCTGCTGCACAAGACCTTCATCACCCCGCTCGACCGCGACGACATCCACAAGCTGATCACGCGCATGGACGACATCCTCGACATGATGGAAGACGCCGCGCAAACCATTTCCCTGTACGACCTGCACGCCGTGACCCCGGAAGCCAAGCGCCTGGCCGAGCTGTGCCT
Organism: Massilia sp. BAP21; assembly: GCF_057801335.1. Taxonomy (NCBI): domain Bacteria; kingdom Pseudomonadati; phylum Pseudomonadota; class Betaproteobacteria; order Burkholderiales; family Oxalobacteraceae; genus Massilia; species Massilia sp. BAP21. The sequence continues at coordinate 536,189 of NZ_CM173596.1, read as the reverse complement.
GTCGGCCTGCCAGAAGGTCCAGGAAGCCGTGGCCCTGCTGCACGACATGGGCAACGCGCAAAAGATCGTCGCCATCTGCGAAGAAATCGACCGCTTCGAATCCGACGCCGACCACGTGATGCGCGCCGCGATGAGCAAGCTGTTCCGCGACGAGCCGGACGTCCGTAACCTGATCAAGATGAAGGCGATCTACGAGATCCTCGAGACCGTCACCGACCGCTGCGAAGATGTGGCCAACATCATCGAAGGCATCATTGTCGAGAACGCGTAAGCTTCCTTAGAACAAAAATAATTATGGAACATCTCACCATCAGCATTTACGTGCTGGGTATGCTGGTGCTGCTCGCACTGATCTTCGACTTCATGAACGGTTTTCATGATTCGGCGAACGCGATTGCCACCGTCGTCTCGACCGGCGTCCTGAAGCCCCAGTCGGCGGTCGCGATGGCGGCATTCTTCAACTTCGTCGCGATCTTCGTCGTTAACATGAAGGTGGCGCAGACGATCGGCAAGGACATCATCGACCCGCACATCGTCGACCACTACGTGATCTTCGGGGCCCTGGTCGGGGCCATCGTCTGGAACGTGATCACCTGGTACTACGGCATTCCATCGTCGTCCTCGCACGCCCTGATCGGCGGCCTGGTCGGTGCGGCAGTGGCCAAGTCGGGCACCGGCGCGCTGATCTCAGCCGGCCTGTGGAAAGTGGTCGCCTTTATCGTGCTGGCCCCGCTGCTGGGCTTCGTGCTCGGTTCCATCATCATGCTGATCGTGTCCTGGGTGTTCGTGAAGAGCACGCCGCGCAAGGTCGACGTCTGGTTCCGCCGCCTGCAACTGGTGTCGGCGGCCGGCTACTCGCTGGGCCACGGTGGTAACGACGCGCAAAAGACCATGGGTATCATCTGGATGCTGTTGATTGCCGCCGGCTACACCAACGCGGCCGATGCACACCCGCCGGCCTGGGTCATCATCTCCTGCTATGCGGCAATCAGCTTCGGCACGCTGTTCGGCGGCTGGCGCATCGTCAAGACCATGGGCCAGAAGATCACCAAGCTCAAGCCTGTTGGCGGCTTCTGCGCCGAAACCGGCGGCGCCATGACCTTGCTGATGGCGAGCTTCTGGGGCATCCCGGTCTCGACCACCCACACCATCACCGGCGCGATCGTCGGCGTGGGCGCCTCGCAAAAGGCTTCGGCCGTGCGCTGGGGCGTGGCGGGCAACATCGTGTGGGCGTGGATCTTCACCATCCCGGCAGCGGCCTTCGTGGCGGCGATTGCCTGGTGGATTGGTCGTCACATCATGTAAGAGTGCGCTGCGCGCATTGAAATGAAAAACGCCCGGCCAATGTGCCGGGCGTTTTTGTTTTTGCCGTTGATGTTGACGTCGTAGGGTGGGCACTCGTGCCCACGCGGTCTCATCGCATGAAACGCGGCGGCGTCGAATGGAAATCGGTATGCACGCCATCCATTTGTTTGCATACACAATTGCGTATCAGCCGCCGTACCGCGTGGGCACGAGTGCCCACCCTACAAACGCATGGCCGAAAAAAAACCTGCGGGCCGCGAGGCGCGCAGGTTTTTTATCAAAGCACAAACCGCTTACAGCACGTCGCTTGCGTGGTCGGCCAGGCGCGAACGTTCGCCGCGCGCCAGCGTCACGTGGCCGCTGTGCGACCAGCCCTTGAAGCGGTCGACCACATAGGTCAGGCCGCTCGACCCTTCGGTCAGATAAGGCGTGTCGATCTGGGCGATATTGCCCAGGCACAGGATCTTGGTGCCAGGACCGGCACGCGTGACCAGGGTCTTCATCTGCTTCGGCGTCAGGTTCTGCGCCTCGTCGATGATCAGGAACTTGTTCACGAAAGTACGGCCGCGCATGAAGTTGAGCGACTTGATCTTGATGCGCGAGCGGATCAGGTCTTGCGTGGCGGCGCGGCCCCAGTCGCCGGCGTCGTTATCGGACTTGTTCAGCACTTCCAGGTTGTCGTCGAAGGCGCCCATCCACGGCGACATCTTTTCTTCCTCGGTGCCCGGCAGGAAGCCGATGTCTTCGCCCACCGGCACCGTCACGCGGGTAACGATGATCTCGTTGTACTGCTTGGTTTCCAGCACCTGCGCCAGGCCCGCGGCCAGGGCCAGCAGGGTCTTGCCGGTACCGGCCTGGCCGAGCAGGGTGACGAAATCGCATTCCGGATTCATCAAGAGGTTCAGCGCGAAGTTCTGCTCGCGGTTGCGCGCGGTAATGCCCCAGACGCTGTTCTTCGTGTGGCTATAGTCGCGCAGCACCTGCAGCACGGCGGTCTTGCCGTTGATCTCTTTTACCTGCGCCTGGAAGGGCGAATCGTCGGACTCCAGGTAGACGAACTGGTTCACCAGCAGGCTGTTGATGAAGGGGCCGGTCACGCGGTAGAAGGTGGTGCCGTTGCGCGTGTCTTGCCACGACTCCATGTTCTTGCCATGCTTGTCCCAGAAATCGTCCGGCAGCTGGACGATGCCCGAGTACAGCAGATCGGTGTCTTCCAGCACATGGTCGTTGAAGTAATCTTCTGCCGGCAAGGCCAGGGCGCGTGCCTTGATGCGCATGTTGATGTCTTTCGACACCAGCACGATGGCGCGGTCCGGCTGTTCGGCTGCCAGGGCTTTCACGACGCCCAGGATCTGGTTGTCGGCCTTGCCGACCGGCAGGCCTTCCGGCAGGGTGGGGCCATTCTGCAGCTTGGTCTGGAAGAACAGGCGGCCCTTGGCGTCCTTGTTGCCCAGCTTGGCCAGCTCGATGCCGGCTTCGATGGTGTCGTCGTCGATGTCGGCGATCAGGGCGTCCAGGGTGCGCGACACCTGGCGGGCATTGCGGGCAACCTCGGACATGCCTTTCTTGTGGTCGTCGAGTTCCTCGAGCGTCATCATCGGCAGATAGACGTCGTGTTCCTCGAAGCGGAACAGGCAGGTCGGGTCGTGCATCAGCACGTTGGTGTCGAGCACGAAGACCTTGGTCTTGCCGGCACGGTCGGCCTTGCGGCTGGTGGAGGACTTGACGTTGACCTCGACCGGCTTGTGCTTGGCCGGATGCGGCTCGTCCATGTCCGTTTCCTTGAGCTTGGCAACGGTCGCAGGCTGCGATGGGCGCTCGGGTGCAGCCTGGGGTGCGGGTACCGCTGCGAGCGGCGTGGCCTTGCCCTTGCGGGCACGGGTGGACTTGGCGGCAGGGACGGCCTTGCCGCTGATGAGGTCTTCGACAGGATCGGCCTCGACCGGCGCAGCGACGGCGCGCACAGGAGACTTGCCGGGTTCGGCCTTGGGGTATTCGTTTACCGGCAGCAGCGTGGCCGGTTTGCTAGGAATTTTTGGTAGTGGCATCAGGTTCTCAATCTAAAAAAGTGGAGGACGCTCGCGCCAGCGCACCATGAAGGGCGCGCCGCCGGGCGGGTTCTATGCACTGGAAAAATGTTGCGGGGGCGCGGGCCAAGGGAGTAGGGAAACCGCCTTGGCAGGCAGCCAGATTGGAATGATGCTGAGATGAAGCGGTGCGACTCAAAATAAGCGATAAGGGTCCAGCAGGTTGATCGACTGGAGCCATCCGTTCAAGGCTGGCTCTTCACAAATTCCAGCACTTCATCGACGTGATCGGCAACTTTCACGCCACGCCATTCTTTCACCAATCGGCCTTGAGCGTCAACGACAAACGTACTGCGCTCGACCCCGCGTACTTGCTTGCCATACATGTTCTTCATCTTCATGACGCCGAACTGGTTGCACACCAGTTCCTCGGGGTCGGAGATGAGTTCGAAAGGCAGGCCGAGCTTGGATTTGAAGCCTTCGTGCGAACGCAGCGAATCGCGGCTGATGCCGTAGATCTCGGTATTCGCGGCCAGGAATTCGTCGTACTTCTCGCGGAAGGCGATGCTCTCGGTGGTGCAGCCGGGGGTGTTGTCCTTGGGGTAGAAATACAGCACCGTGTACTTCGCGGGACGGCCGCCAAGCTGGAAGGTCTGGTCGCCGGTCATGGCGGCGCTAAAGTTCTCTACGGATGCTGCGCTTGGGCTGTCGGCCACGTGAATTCTCCTGGACTGGTATTGGGCTGGACTTGGAGCCCTCATCATAATCTGCGCCGCTGCCGGGTGGTAGTGCTGATACGTCACCCGGGCGGTGCTCGATGCGCCAGATGGGGGCGAAAGATTGCCTTTCAACCACAATAGTTGGAATTTACACGACGGGGCCAAAGGAGGGGTGTTCGATTGAACGTCGATGCAAAGGATATTTGCATGAAGAACCGCCGATGCAAATATCGTTCACCGGCTATCCGAGGCGCCCGGCAGGATTTACACGGATTTACGCCGGGTCGATGATCAGGGCCAGGGTCACCTTGCGGCCTTCGCCCATCAGCACGTTATAAGTGCGGCAGGCGGCCTGGCTGTCCATGCTTTCGACGCCGGTGCGCTTGTCGGTGAGGCTAGTGATCAGGCGCGGATGCACGAAGCGCTGGCGCTCGCCGGTGCCGAGGATGACGACGTCCGGCTGATCCGCGGCGATCTGCTCGAAATGGGCGGCCGTCAGGTCTTCGAAGCGCTTCACGTCCCAGGCGCGCGGCGGCGTTTCCGGCATCACCAGCAGGCTGTAGTTGAAACGCTCGGCATTGATCTCGACGCCCGAGGCATCGTAGCCGGTCACGGTCTGGTATTGTTGGTTGTCGTCGGAATGCAGCTTCATGGCGTCGGAAAGATAAGCAAAAGAGCCGCCCATTATAAGCCTTCCGTCCCTCCCGCTCTTTTCGCCTGCTCCCGGATGCGTATTGCGTAAATCTGGCGCTTTCGGCAGAATGGTATTTTTCGCACTGCAACATGCGGGCCAATTAAAGGTGACAATTTGCGACCGATTCTGAAATCGAACAAGCTCGACGATGTCTGCTACGAGATCCGCGGCCCCGCACTGCAAAAAGCGCGCGCGATGGAAGACGACGGCCAGAAGATCATCAAGCTCAATATTGGCAACCTGGCCGTCTTCGGTTTCGATCCGCCCGACGAGATCATGCAGGATATGATCCGGAATATGTCCGGCGCCGCCGGCTATACCGATTCCAAGGGCCTGTTCGCGCCGCGCAAGGCGATCATGCACTACACCCAGCAAAAGAAAGTCGCGGGTGTCAGCATCGACGACATTTACCTGGGTAATGGCGCATCGGAACTGATCGTCATGGCCATGCAGGGCCTGCTGAACAATGGCGACGAAGTGCTGGTGCCGGCCCCGGATTATCCGCTGTGGACGGCCGCCGTCAGCCTGGCCGGCGGCGCGCCGGTGCACTACATCTGCGACGAGCAGGCCGACTGGATGCCGGACATCGCCGACATGCGCCGCAAGATCACGCCGAACACGCGCGCGATCGTCGTCATCAACCCGAACAACCCGACCGGCGCCCTGTATCCGCGCGAAATCCTGCTCGAGATCATCGAGCTGGCGCGCCAGCATGGCCTGATCATCTACGCCGACGAAATCTACGACAAGGTGCTGTACGACGGCCATGTGCACGAGTCGATCGCCGCGCTGGCCGACGACGTGCTGTTCGTCACCCTGAACGGCCTGTCGAAGAACTACCGTTCCTGCGGCTACCGCGCCGGCTGGATGGTGGTGTCGGGCGAAAAGCGCCACGCGAAGGACTATATCGAAGGCCTGAACATGCTGGCCTCGATGCGCCTGTGTGCGAATGCGCCGGGGCAGTTTGCGATCCAGACCGCGCTCGGCGGCTACCAGAGCATCGACGACCTGGTGCGTCCTGGCGGGCGCCTGCTGAAGCAGCGCGATCTCGCGTACAAGTTACTGACAGACATTCCGGGTGTGTCCTGCGTCAAGCCAAAAGCGGCGCTCTACATGTTCCCGCGCCTGGACCCGGCGATGTACCCGATCGCCGACGACCAGCAGTTCATCTGCGAGCTGCTGGCGGAGGAAAAGGTCTTGCTGGTGCAGGGCACCGGCTTCAACTGGACTACGCCGGACCATTTCCGGCTGGTCTTCCTGCCCAACTCCGACGACCTGACCGATGCCTGCGGCCGTATCGCCCGCTTCCTCGACGGTTACCGACGACGCCACGCGCGCTGAAACTGACACACTGCTCATGAATCCCATCAAAGTTGGCCTCCTCGGCATCGGCACCGTCGGTGCCGGCACCTTCAACGTCCTGCAACGCAACGGCGAAGACATCCGCCGCCGCGCCGGCCGCGGCATCGAAATCACCATGGTTGCCGCGCGCAACCTCGAACGCGCCGAGCGCCTGACGGAAGGCCGCTGCGAGATCGTCGGCGATCCCTTCCTGGTGGTCGACAATCCCGACATCGACATCGTCGTGGAACTGATCGGCGGCTACGAATTGCCGCGCGAACTGGTGCTGCGCGCCATCGCCAACGGCAAGCACGTGGTCACCGCCAACAAGGCCTTGCTGGCCCTGCACGGCAACGAGATCTTTGCCGCCGCCCAGGAAAAGGGCGTGATGGTCGCCTTCGAGGCGGCCGTGGCTGGCGGCGTGCCCATCATCAAGGCGCTGCGCGAAGGCCTGACCGCCAACCGCATCGAATCGGTGGCCGGCATCATCAACGGCACCACCAACTTCATCCTGTCCGAGATGCGCGACAAGGGCCTGGATTTCCCGACCGTCCTGAAGCAGGCGCAGGAACTCGGCTATGCCGAGCTTGATCCGACCTTCGACATCGAAGGCGTGGACGCGGCGCACAAGCTGACCATCATGTCGGCGATCGCCTTCGGCATCCCGGTGCAGTTCGACAAGGCCCACGTGGAAGGCATCAGCCAGCTGCAGGCCGACGATATCCGTTACGCCGAGGAACTGGGCTACCGCATCAAGCTGCTGGGCATCACCCGCCGCGTGCATACCGATGGCGTCGAGGGCATCGAGCTGCGCGTGCACCCGACCCTGATCCCGGCCACGCGCCTGATCGCAAACGTCGAAGGCGCCATGAACGCGGTGCTGGTGCACGGCGACGCCGTCGGCGCCAGCCTGTATTACGGCAAGGGCGCCGGCTCGGAACCGACCGCATCGAGCGTGATCGCCGACCTGGTGGATGTGACGCGCCTGGCCACGGTCGACCCTTACTGCCGCGTGCCGCACCTGGCCTTCCAGCCGAACCAGATGACCGATGTGGCGATTTTGCCGATGTCGGAAATCACGACCAGCTATTACCTGCGCGTGTACGTGAACGACCAGCTCGGCGTGATGGCCGACCTGACCCGCATCCTGGCTGACGCCGGCATCTCGATCGACGCCGTGCTGCAAAAGGAAACCCGCGGCGACGCCCGCACCGACATCATCATGATCACGCACCAGACGCGCGAAAAGAACGTCGACGCCGCCATTGCGCGCATCGAGGCGCTGGGTTCGGTGGTCGGCAAGGTGATCCGGATCAGGCTCGAGACGCTGAGCTGAGCGGCTGGCTTGCCCAGGCCGCCGCGTCCTAGCAGGGCGGGCGGCCGCTGTCTGTCAGGCTCAGCTCGGCCAGGAATTCGTTATCGAACTCGTCGACGCTGGTGGTAACCGTGGGGGGCGAGGCGCCGTCGTCGTCGAGCGAGGCGGTGGCGAGGTCGAGCAGGTCTTGCTCGATATCGTCGAGCAGCGCATCGGGTGCGCGCTGCTGGAGCTTGGGGAGCTTGGGAGAATTCATCCGAGCATTCTACTCACGCTGCACTGCACAACAAGGTGGACGGGGAGGGCGTTTGCGCTGTCTCAAACGCGTTTTGGCGCCGTCAACCGAACTTCTTTTTAGTGTTGCGCCATACCTTGAGCCGGATACATGGATTGGCGACGCTGCGCTTGCTCGACCTCAATGACCGCGTTCGACACCGTGGCGGCGGTATCGCGCGCTGCTACCAGAAGTATTACTATCAGCGGCTGAATTGCTACACGGGAAATAGTTGTATTCAAGCCTGGCGAGGTATTGTAAATTACACACCGCCATCCGCACCGACGCCTACGAGACCGAAGCATGAGCCAATCGAGCCAGTTTTCCCTGTTGTCCCAACGCCGTTTTTCGCCGTTCTTCTGGACCCAGTTCCTGGGCGCCTTCAACGACAATCTGTTCAAGACGGCGCTGATGGTGGCGCTCACCTATGACGCCCTGTCCTGGACCACGCTCGAACCCGGCTTGCTGAACAACCTGATACCCGGCCTGTTCATCCTGCCCTATGTCGTGTTTTCCGCCACCGCCGGCCAGATTGCCGACAAGGTCGAGAAGGGCAGGCTGTCGCGCTTCGTCAAGCTGCTCGAAGTTGGCATCATGCTGGTGGCCGGCATCGGCTGGATGACCCACACGCTGTGGCTCTTGATCGCCGCCGTGGTCGGCATGGGCGTGCATTCGACCCTGTTCGGGCCGGTAAAGTATGCCTACCTGCCGCAGCACCTGAAGCCGGAAGAGCTGGTCGGCGGCAATGGCGTGATCGAAATGGGCACCTTTGTCGGCATCCTGCTGGGCCAGGTACTCGGCGCCCTGCTCGTGGTGCACAAGCCCTGGGGCATCGAACTGGTAGCTGGCGCCAGCTTCGCGGTGGCGCTGCTCGGCCTGGCGACCAGCTGGCGCATCCCGGCCTCGCCGGCGCCGGCGCCAGAACTGCAGGTCAGCAAGAATTTCATTGCCGAGTCGATTCGCAACCTGCGCTTCTCGGCCCAGAACCGCACCGTGTTCCTGTCCATGCTCGGCAATTCCTGGTTCTGGTTCTACGGCGCCCTGGTGCTGTCGCAATTCCCGCTGTATGCCAAGGATTACCTGCATGGCGACAACAGCGTATTCGTGCTGCTGCTGACGGTGTTTTCGCTGGGCGTCGGCGCCGGCTCGCTGCTGTGCGAAAAATTGTCTGGCCATAAGGTCGAGATCGGCCTGGTGCCGTTCGGTGCGATCGGCCTGTCGGTGTTCGGCATCGATTTGTACTTTGCCAGCCTGGCGTACACGAATACCGCGACGGTCGGCGCGGCGGCCCTGCTGGCGCTGCCGGGCACGCTGCGCATCCTGGCTGACGTGGTGCTGATCGGCGTCTTCGGCGGCCTGTTCATCGTGCCGCTGTTCGCGCTGATCCAGACCCGCTGCGACCCCAAGCACGTGTCGCGCACGATCGCCGGCATGAACATCCTGAACGCGCTGTTCATGGTGGCCGCCGCCGGCGTGGCGATCCTGCTGCTGGGGCAGGGCTTTACGATTCCGCAGATGTTCCTGGTCACCGCGCTGCTGAACGCCCTGGTGGCGTTGTACATCTTCTCGCTGGTGCCGGAATTCCTGATGCGTTTCCTGGCCTGGCTGCTGATCCACACCATCCACCGCGTCAAGACCGTGGACGTCGACCGGATTCCGGACGACGGCCCGGCCGTGCTGGTATGCAACCACGTCAGCTACGTCGACGCGCTGGTGATCGGCGCCGCCAGCCCGCGCCCGATCCGCTTCGTGATGGACCACCGCATCTTCAAGACGCCTTTCCTCGGCTGGATCTTCCGCACCGCCAAGGCGATTCCGATTGCGCCGGCCAAGGAAGATCCTTTCCTGATGGAGCGCGCCTTCATCGACATCGCCGAAGCCCTGCACCAGGGCGACCTGGTCTGCATCTTCCCCGAAGGGAAATTGACGCGCACCGGGGACATGAGTGAATTCCGTGGCGGGATTTCGAAGATCGTCGAGCGCAGCAAGGTGCCGGTGATTCCGATGGCGCTGCGCGGGCTGTGGGGCAGCGTGTTCACGCGCGATCCGGGGAACGTGTTCGAGCGCTCGCTGACGCGCGGCCTGCGCTCGAAACTGGCGCTGGCGGTGGGCGCACCGGTGCCGCCGCAGGAGGCGACGCCGGAGTACCTGTACGAACAGGTGAGCGCGCTGCGCGGAGACTGGAAGTGAGTTTGGAACATGACTCGACTGTGACAAAAACCTAAGACATTTTCCTGTCTCTGGTATAATTGTTGACTAGTCGGGGCGTAGCGCAGCCTGGTAGCGTACGTGCATGGGGTGCACGGGGTCGGAGGTTCGAATCCTCTCGCCCCGACCAAAGAATCAGGGAAAAAGGCCAATCTTCGGATTGGCCTTTTTCTTTTGTGGTCCGGTTTGCCGTACATTCACCTTACAGTTTTTACCTCTGAGTTTTATCTTTGCAAGGTAGCGCCGTGGCGTACGGCATTCGATTCTTGTTGTCCAAGTAATACCATCGTACACTGGGCCATTCTAATGTCCGCAATCGGCCAGGAGCGGACAGTCGTGCAGGTGTGTTTTCTGACGAGTTGATTGAAGAACTGAGGCGCGCCGACATGACCAATTTCGTAGTTTCTGAATTCAACATTCACTCAGCGATGGCGAGATTTCGCTTGGCTAGTCGAGAACTGTTTAACAACTATTTCCGAACGGGCGAGGACGACGACGGAGCTTGGAATGCTCAAGAGCGTTTCTCGCTTCTCGAAGCGCATCTATTCGATGCGCTGGTCGCCATGCCGGCTGGACTGACATGCGGCGCTTACGGAAAGCCACAAACGCAAATCTCGCTCATATTGGCACATGGCGAATTCGCGCCCTGGATGCTAAATCGAGAAACGGCCTCAGGCTACTGGGACCATCCGCAAACCGAGTTCACAGCCGACGCGGTACTTTCGTTTGTTTCCTTCTTTGACTGGGATCTACTGGACCTGATCGACTGGCGATACGTCCGGGTGGTGGTGACAGCTTGGCCAAACCATCCCGAACTTGTAGGCAAGCACGCCCTAATTGAGACAATCTACATACGGTTTAAACGGGCAGAAAGCGTCCTCTAGCTCGGTACGGAACGAATGTACGATCTGCGACGGCTCAGCCTAGGACATAGACTTCCGCATCGGGTCGGGAGACGATCCTCGTGACAGTCTGAGAGTTTGTCAGCTCGGCAACTTGCTATGCTGGCTGACCGACTGCTACCGGCCATAAGCAGACCTTAACGTAGGCAATCAAATGGAATCTAAGACGCGACGAGGTCACGATGCAAGATAATGATTTACGCGTAGGCGTGTTGCTCACAATGCAGGTGGCGCTTCTGGGAGCGGTTGGACCTGATGTTCGGAAGGTTCTGTGCAGATGGAATGCGAGCGAAATTCGGGTTCGCGCTGTCTTCAACGGTCCTATCCGTGAGGACGACGCAGAAGTCATGCTTGAGGTTGAGACCGAAATGATGGCCAGCTTCCCGAACCACGATATTTCGTTGGTCTGTGAGCGGCACGATGCTCCACAACCAGTCCCCATGCGCGACGACGAGCGAGCGGTTTTCGCCCGACGGGAAGTATCTACTTAAAGGCCTTATCCCGTCGTATGAACAGAGTCCGCTTTGGGTCGTTAGCAGCCGTTCAGGTCTTTGTGTCAACTTGGAATCAGGCTGCGCCACGCTGGGTAGTCACCTTTATCGCCTGTTCGCTATCCCTGGGTGTTTATGCAAAAAACCTGGTCGGCGTCACGCCGAAATGGCGCTTGAACATGGCCGCGAACGCGCTCGGGCTGGCATAGCCGCAATCAAGCGCGACGTCGATGATCTTGTCGCCGTTCGCGATCCGCTGCAGCGCATGCAACAGACGCGCCTGCTCGCGCCAGGTGGCGAAGGTCATGCCGGTTTCTTTCACGAACATGCGGTGCAGCGTGCGCTCGGCAACGCCGATCGATGCCGCCCATTCGGCTGCGCTATTGTCCGCCGCCGGGTTGTCGCGCAGTGCGCGGCACAGCTTTCTTAGCCGTCCTTCATCCGGCATCGGCAGGTGCAGTGGCAGCACCGGCGACATGCGGATTTCGTCGAGCAGCAAATCGATCAGGCGGGCGTCGCGGCCCTGCGGTTCCTCGCTTGGTGAAATGTGCACGGCTTCGACCAGCAATTCGCGCAGCAGCGGCGAGACGTTCATCACGCAGCTTTCCAGCGGCAGCGTCGGCACTTTCGCCACGTCGATGTAGGCCGTGCGGATCAGGACGTCGCCGGACATGGTGACGTTGTGGCGCAGGCGCGGCAGCATCCACAATGCGCGGTTCGGCGTGACGACCCAGGAGCCGGCATCGGTGTTCACCAGCATCACGCCTTCGGTCGCATACAGCAATTGCCCGGTCGGATGGGTATGCCAGCCGGTCGAGGTACCCGCCGGCCAGCGGTTTTCCATGACCACGAGCGGGCGGGGCAGGTGGTCGAAGTGCGGATGTTTTTCGGACGGGTGCAAGGGTTTGTTCGAACTGGCCATGGCAGGAATTCTACAGGTGGTGGCAGCTTAGCGGGAGACGGTCACCGCCGGCTGCCCTATGCTTCAGGATTGCGCTAGCTTCCCCTGGATCAGCCGGGCAGGGCGCCGTTCATACTTCGATCTTTCATGACTGCCAAACCTTCCCAACTCGGTACGCCGGATGCTGCGCCGACGTCCCTGACTGCCGAGAAGCCCCACGGCTTCCTGCTGCCCATCGTCGGCGGCGCGGCCGTGGCCCACCTGCTCAACGACATGATCCAGGCCATGCTGCCGGCGATCTTCCCTATGCTCAAAAGCAGCTTCGCGCTGGACTTCGGCCAGATCGGCATCCTGGCCCTGGTCTACCAGATCACGGCTTCGCTGCTGCAGCCCTGGGTCGGCATCTACACCGACAAGCATCCGCAGCCCTGGCTCCTGCCTTCCGGGATGGTGATGACGGCGGTCGGCATTGCTTTACTCGCCACGGCGAACAGCTACCACATGCTGCTGGTGGCGGCGGCCGTGATCGGCATCGGTTCCGCCACCTTCCACCCGGAAGCCTCGCGCATCGCGCGCCTGGGCTCGGGCGGCAAGTTCGGCACCGCGCAGTCGACCTTCCAGGTCGGCGGCAACTCCGGCAGCGCGATCGGCCCGCTGCTGACGGCGGCGATCATCATTCCCCACGGCCAGGGGGCGGTGGCCTGGTTCCTGGTGGTGGCGATTGTCGCCATCCTGGTGCTGACGCGCCTGAGCAACTGGGGCCGCCACCATGGCGCGGCCAAGGCGAAAAGCCTGTCGCAGGGCCAGGGCGCGGGCCTGGACCGTGCCGGCGTGATCCGCGCGGTGGCCGTGATCTGCATCCTGATGTTCGCCAAATTCGTCTACATCGCCTCGTTCACGAACTACTTCACCTTCTACCTGATCGAGCGCTTCCATCTGAGCGTGCAGCACAGCCAGATGTTCCTGTTCATGTTCCTGGCGGCCGTGGCAGCCGGCACCTTTGCCGGCGGACCGGTGGGCGACCGCATCGGCCGCAAGGCGGTGATCTGGATTTCCTTCCTGGGCGTGGCGCCGTTCGCGCTGGCGCTGCCTTACGCGAATCTGTTCTGGACGGCGGTACTCGCGATTGCCATCGGCCTGGCGATGTCGTCGGCCTTTGCCGCGCTGGTGGTGTATGCCCAGGAAGCGGTGCCGGGACGCGTGGGCATGGTGTCGGGCCTGATGTTCGGGCTGATGTTCGGCATCGGCGGCATCGGCGCGGCCGGGCTGGGCGAGCTGGCCGACAAGCACGGCATCGTCTGGGTGTACGGCGTGATTTCCTTCCTGCCGCTGCTGGGCCTGGCGACGGCCTTCCTGCCGAATGCGCGCAAGGCAAACCGAAGCTGAACGGCGGGCTTGATGCGGACTGGGTGGAAACGGTGATTATTTAGCCGCTTCAATAAAGTTCCCTTAACTCATCGGTTTTTTGCGCGGGTTTCGACATCGCGCAATGTTGCTCTCCGCGCGTACCTTGTTTGCAACGGTTAAGCTCGTTAGATTGGGCGTTCCGCCAAACAGCCGCGTTCGCGGTGCTGGCGGCGCACCCAACAACGAGGAGCAAACATGCATTCACTGAACTTGTCCGACCCCGTTCTCCCATCGACGCGCCTGTTCACCCGGATGCGCACCCTGCTGGCCGCCGGCACGCTGGCGCTGGCCAGCCTGGCATTGCCGCTGGGCGCGCAGGCCGACCAGGGCTTGTGGGACCCGAGCCAGCAATGGGTCGGCACCTGGGGCACGGCGCCGGCCGGGCCGCCGCTGCCGGCGCAAACGCAAACTTTCACCGACCAGACCCTGCGCCTGATCGTGCACACCAGCATCGGCGGCAAGCAGGTGCGCATCCGTGTGTCGAATGAACTCGGCAGCACGCCCCTGCGCATCGGCGCCGCTCACATCGCACTGCGCCAGGCCGGCGCCGACATCGTGGCCGGTAGCGACCGTGCGCTGACCTTTAGCGGATCGACCTCGATCACGGTGCCGGCCGGGGCGCCAGTGCTGTCCGACCCGGTCGACCTCGACGTGCCGGCCCTGGGCGACCTCGCCGTCAGCCTTTACCTGCCGGGCGAAGTCCAGGCCACCACCATCCACGGCTCGGCCTTCCAGACGAATTACGTTTCGCTGCCGGGCAATTTCACTGCCGCGGCCACGCTGCCGACCCAGCGCACCATCACCTCCTGGCCCTTCCTGACCGAAGTCGACGTCAGCGCCCCGGGTGCCGGCGCGATTGTTGCCCTGGGCGATTCGATTACCGATGGCGCGGTGACCACCGTCGACGCCAACCGCCGCTGGCCCGACCTGCTGGCGCTGCGGCTGCAGACCACGCGCGATGCCGCGACCGGCGGCGCCAGCACAAATACCGCCGCAGGCATGAATAGTGGTGCCAGCACGCGCATGAATGCCAGCGCCAATACCAACGCAGGCAAGGGCGCCGTCCAGGCCATACCGGGCGCCGTGGCGCCGGCACTGCGCGCGCTGAACAGCCGCCTGGGCGTGGTGAACCGTGGCATCGGCGGCGACCGCCTGCTGCGCGATCCCGGCGAGCAGCCGTTGTTCGGCCGCGCTGCCCTGGTGCGCTTCGACCGCGACGTACTGGCCACCAGCGGCGTGCGCCATTTGATCGTCCTGATCGGCATCAACGACATCGGCCATCCGGGCACCGGCACCATCCCGGTCACGGAAACCGTGACGGCGCAGGACCTGATCGCCGGCTACCGGCAATTGATCGCGCGCGCCCATGCCAAGGGCATTCCGGTCTACGGCGCGACGCTGACGCCGTTCGAGGGCACGGTCTTCCCCGGCTATTACTCGCCCGAGAAGGAAGCCGTGCGCCAGGCCGTGAACAACTGGATCCGCAGCGGCGACGAATTCGACGCCGTGATCGACTTCGACCGCGCCGTGCGCGACCCGGCCAACCCGACGCGCATGCTGCCGGCCTACGACAGCGGCGACCACCTGCACCCGAACGACCTGGGCATGCAGGCGATGGCGAATGCGATTCCGCTCGAGTTGTTCCGTTCGAGCGGGGCGGCTTTGGCGCCGGCCGGGCAGAAGCTGCGCAAATAGTCGGCCCGGGATACGCGGTCGGGATGTGCAGCCCGCATACGGCCTGAATATGCGCAGGTACGCGCACTTACGCGCACATACGCGCACATACGCGCTGCAGGCAGGTGGCGTGACCAGGCGTTGGCGGTGCGCCGGGCAAAGGGCCCGAGGATCATGAAACCATGCGCATCTCCTTTCGCCGATATGGCTCGGTCTGCTTGAGCAGGCTGGCGATCGCGTCCACCACCTGACCTGGCGCCAGTTTTTCCAGGCAGTCGTGGTGGCCATGCAGGCGGATGCTGCGTTCGCAGTGGCGGCAGTCGGCGTCGTGGTTCAGCACGCGGCTCGGCACGCGCCAGGGCGTGTGCCGGGGATTGGTCAGCGCGCACAGGTCGACTACCGGGGCGCCGACCGCCGCGGCAAGGTGGGCGGGGCCGTTGTTGTTGCTCACCACCAGCGAGGCCTGGGACAGCAGCGCGCCGAGTTCGCCGATATGCAATTGCCCGGCGAATGAGTGGACCGGGGCGCCGCCTGACTCCCTGGCGGGCGCCACGATCTGCGCGATCTGCGCGGCCTCGTGCGGCGCACCGGTAAAGACCAGCGGACACTTGACGCGTTCGCCCAGTTCCCGCACCAGGGTCTGCCAGTGATGCGGCGGATAGCGGCGCGACGGGGCGCTGGCGCCGGGATGCAGCACCAGCCAGCGCCCATCCGGATCGATGCCGGCTTGCCGCAACCTGCCGCGTACCGCATCGATGTCGGCGGGCACGGGGGTGAACGCCAGCCGCTCGTCCGCAATCTCGGCGCCGACGTGGCGCACCAGGTCGAGCTGGCGCTGCACTTCGTGGCGCACCATGGCGCCCGGTTCCGGGTCGGCGATCCAGTCGCTCAACAGCTGGTACGGCTTTTCGCGGCAATAGGCCAGGCGCAAGGGGATGCCGGCGAGCTGGCACAGCAAGGCGGCCGGCAGCGCGCTCTGGCTATAGGAGGTAAGGATCACGGCAGCGTCGAAGCCTTGCCCGGCCAGCGTGGCGATCCAGTCTCGGTGCTGTTCGGGCCGCAGGTCGGCGCTGCTTTTCATCCACGGCGCCTCGTAGGCGATGGCGGCGTCGACATCGTCGAGGTAGGGCGCCAGCGCCGCGCCGGCGGGCGAAGTCAGCAGCGTCAGGCGGCGCTCGGGGTGCTGGGCACGCAGCGCGCGCATGGCGGGCGTGCACATCAGCACGTCGCCGAGCGCGTCGAGGCGCACGCACAGCACGTGCCGGGCCTGGGTCCAGAGGTGTGTCATTCGTTCTCGTGGCTGGCGATGAGTACGGCGGCCGCGTACAGGTCGGGCGCCATGCGGGTGGGGATACGGCGCGGACCGAGGTGCCATTCGCTTTCGTTGCCGTTGTCGAGCAGGATGGTGCGGCAGCCGGCGCGGTTGCCTGCTTCGACATCGTGCAGGATGTCGCCGATCATCCAGGACGAGCGCAAATCGACGCCGTGCTCGACTGCCGCTTTCAGCAGTAAGCCCGGCAATGGCTTGCGGCAGTGGCACTCGATGGCATACGGCGCCACCGTGCCGCCGGGATGGTGCGGGCAATAGTAAAAGCCGTCGAGCACCAGGTTTTCGCGGAACAGCAGGTCGGCGATACGGTCGCCGACCGCATGCATGGCATCTTCCGGAAAACGGCCTTCGGCAATGCCGGACTGGTTGCTGACCACGAACAGGCGGTAGTCGAGTTTCACCAGCAGGCGCAATGCCGGGCCGGCGCCGGCGGCCAGGCGGATGCGGCGCGGTTCCACGTTGTACGGCAGCTTGTCGATCAGCGTGCCGTCCTTGTCGAGAAAGATCGCTTTCATGTCAGGGCCAGGTGGTGTCGTTCATCGTCAACAGCGCCGCTTCTTGCGTCTTTTCCTGCATCACTGCCATGTCTGCTCCTCATCATTGGGCGTTTCGCGAATGCGGGTGGACCTGGGGCACGCAGCCTCGCGCTAGCTGCCGGTGACCTGGCGCAGGGCGGCGTCCCAGTCGGCGCTGAAGCGCTCGATCGAGAAGCGTTCCTGTGCGCGGCGGCGGCCGGCCTGGCCGATGTCGCGTGCCAGCGAAGGACTGCGCAGCAGCTCGCGCATGCATTCGGCCAGGCGCGCGAAGCGGGTGTCGGAATAGCCGTTGGCGCCGTCCTCGATGACGGTGGCCATTTCGGCGGTGGCAAAGGCCACCACGGGGATGCCGGTCATCATGGCCTCGATCACGGCCAGGCCCAGGCTGGCGTAGCGGATCGGGCTGAACAGGAAGCGGTAATGCGATGCAAAGGCCGGCAACTGCGCATGCGGGATGTTGCCGATGCCGCCCAGCTCTTCGGCCGCCATGCCGACCAGGTCGAGCGGCAGTTCGGCGCGCGCGCGCAGGAACAAATCGGCCCCCATGCGCCGCCCGCGCCGGCCCAGGTGATTGCTGATGACCAGGCCGCGCTCGAGCTCGCCGCGGTAGCGCACGTTGTCGGGCACCAGCACGCCGTGCTCGATGACGGTGGTGGGCGTGCGGCCGTTGTCCCACATGAGCTCGTTGAAGGGCGTGACGTGCACCAGCAGCACGTTCGGGTCGTCGACCGGGTGCGGGGTGTCGCTGGGGTGGGCGCGCGGCGGATCGTGTTCGAGGTAGATGCGCGGCAGCGCGCGCTGGGCGGGCGTGAGGAAGGCGTACTGGTCCTTTTCCCATTGGTGGTCGTCCTGGAACAGGATGCAGTCGAATTCCTGGCCGCGCACCTGCGCCACCGGCAGGTCGTGCACGTTGTCGCCCCAGGGCAGGTGGCCGCAGCGGCCGCCGTAGCCGGGCGGGCGGCCCGGCATGGAGAGGACGTAGAAGTCGTGCGGCGCCTGCGACAGGTAGTACAGATAGCTGCCGTGGGTATGCCAGGTCAGGACCTTGAGTCGGCGCATAGACACCTCAGGTGAAGCGGACGCGGTAACGGACGGCGCCGGCCAGGCGCCAGAACACCGTCAGCGGAGGAATCAGGGCCGAGGTGACGATCATCTCGGCGATATGGGAGGCGGTTTTCGCGGTGCCGCGCAGGCGCTGCAGGCACAGGCGCGCGGTGAGCCCGAGCCAGGCCAGGCCGGCCACGCCGAACACAACCGCGCTGCCCGCCAGCCAGCCGGCCAGGGCCAGCAGCAGGGCCGCCAGCGCGAGGTAATGGTCCCAGCGCGGCGCCGGTTCCACCTTGGCGCGGTACAGGCCGGGATGCTTCTTGTAGAGCAGGGCGTCGAACACGGCGCGCCGCGTGTGCAGCAGGCTCACGCCCCAGGGGGCCGGGCGCAGCGGATGCACCACCAGCGCCTGCGGCGCCCGCACGATGCGCGCCTCGATGCCGAGCAGGCGGAAGTGCAGGTCGGAATCCTCACGGCAGGGTTCGGTGAAGCGCTCGTCGAAGCCATCGAGACGTTCGAGGATGCTCTTGCGGCAGAAGCAGTTGGCGGCCACGAATTCGGCGGTTTCGAGCTGGCGCGCGGTGCGTTGGTAGTCGGTGGGCGTGGCCGGCAGCGGCATTTCCACGCGCCCGCAGAGGACGTCGACGTGTTCGCCGAAGGCGGCCAGGCCCTGGGCCAGCCAGGTGGGCGAGGGCACGGTGTCGTCGTCGGTAAAGGCGATGATGGAGGCCTGGGCCGTGCGCCAGCCGAGGTTGCGCGCCGCCGCCGGGCCGTGCTGGCCGGAATTGGCGATGTACACGAGGCGCGGCCCGCGCTCGACGGTGCGGGCGCGCCAGCCCGCCACCAGATGCAGGGTGTTGTGGTTCGGTTCGTCGTCGACGACGATGATTTCGTAGCTGGCCGCGGGCAGGGTCTGGCGGCTGAGGGCGTCGAGGCAGCGGTCGAGCAGGTCCATGCGGCCGCAGGTGGGCACCACGACCGAGACGGCAACCGCCATCCCGAGCGGCGGCCCGACACCGGTGCCGACGGTTCCCGCATTTGTTTCGTGCATGCTCGCCTCCCTGTGTTGAAAGACCGACTTGCCTGATTCAACCTGCCTGATTGATCCGGCGGTCCGCATCGACCCGGCGCAGCCAGTGCGGCGCCATGTCCTTGTCCATCCGCTGTTGCAGCAGCCTTCGCCTTGCGGTCCATGACGACGATGAGGCCGGCATTGACGCTAGTGGAGAGGCGGTGCGCAATCAGGGTGGTTCGATTCCGCGACAAACGGCCGAGTTCCTGCGTGATGGCCTGTTCTGAATCTGAATCAAGGGCCGACGTCGCCTCGTCGAATCAGGATTGGCGGGCCCTTCAGGACGGCGCGAGCGATCGCGGTGCGTTGCTTTTCGCCGCCGGAAATGTTCACGCCGCGTACTCCGACGGGCGTGGGGAGCCGCAGCGCGTTTTGACCAGAAAAGAACCGCGGTAGAAGGTCGGCACTGTTGCGCAAAGCCGCCATATCAGCGGGCTGCGACGTGCACAAGCACGCACATCATTTCACAATATTTCTTCGAGTGAGAGAGATTAGTCCTACACCGACAGCCTGGAATGTCGGGCTCAGCTGTGATTCAAGCAGCATGAAAACTTGCCGCGGGTAAGCCCGGCGCCGATGTGCGCATAAAAAAACCGGCCACCTTGCGGCAGCCGGTCAAGGTCCCGGCCGGAGCCGGGGCTTATGGGAGCTGGTGAATCGGGTTTACTTGCGCGAGAACCCGGTGTCGTCGTCCATCTTGCGGTCGCCGGCCAGGCGGTTGGCGCCGGCTGGGCTCTTCGGATAGCCGCCGGCGGCGTCGTTCGACTGGTGCACCGGATTCGGTTCGTCCTTCATGCTGGCGCCGGGCTGCCATTCCTGGTTTTCGGTACGCGGCCCTGCGTTGCCCGGGCTGCGCGGCAGGCCGCCCGCGACGTCGTTCGACTGGTGCACGTCGGCGCCCTGTTCGCGGCCCTGTTCGCCGGTCTGCGAGCCGGCGCGGTCGGTGCTGTCCTGCCTTTCCCGCGCAGGCGAACGCGGCAAGGCTTCTTCACGCTGGCTGTTGCCTTGCTGGGGCGATGCCATTTGCGCCGACGGGGCTTGCTGCCCCGACTGCATCGACTGGCTGCCGTACACCGGCTGGGCGGCGCCATGGTGGTGGCCGAGCGAGCCGCCCTGCAGTTCGGGCTGGCGCGCATCTTGCGGATTCATGCGCTCGGTCGCCTGGGTATTCCCGGCATGCTGGCCCTCGCGGTGCAAGAGGTCGGTGCCGCTGTCGCCGGAACGGCCGCCGACCGGCTGCTCGATCTGGCCATAGGCCTGGGAACGCTGCTCCATCTGGCGCTGGTGGCTGTCGGTGATGCTCTGCGTCGGGCCGCTGCCGCCGCTCTGCTGGGTCTGCATCGAGCCGCCCGGCAGGTCCCAGCGGCTGCTTTCCTCGGTCCAGGGGCCGGGACCCATGCCGCTTTGCTGGGTGCCCATCTGGTCGATGCCCTGGCGGCCCTGCTGCTGCGAGGCGCCTTGCGGATAGGTGTGGTCGAGCGGGGCGTCGGGAGCGGTCTTGCCCTTGGCATTCGCGTTCCACTTTTCGTTGCCGCCATTGTTGGTCTGGTTGTTCATTTCGCTGCGTTGATTCGCGTCCATGACGTTTCCTTTCACAAGACTGGTTGCTGGCGCGGCCGCCCGGCCATTCGCCGCTGGCGCCGCCTGATTCTGCCATGATGCGCGCGCTGTCCGATGTCCAGTATAGGAAGACGTTGCGGTAGTGTGTAGGACTACAACTGATGGGCATTTTTGCCTATTGACACTACCTTTCGTAAGTGCATTTTCTCTTGCGTGTCGTCCTACAAAGTCATCTGAAAACGTCCTATACCCTCATCCAATCGCCCTGCCTAAGATGGTTTCAACCGAACACTCATCGGCGTTGGCGGATGGGACTGGGCGGTAGCCTGCCGCAGGACGCGGCGGTTTCCACAAGTGAACAGGGAGAACACGATCATGGCTTCGAGCAATCAAGGTAACAAACAGGGCGGCAACCAGTCCAACAGCCAGAGCAGCGGCACCCGCAACCGCGGCTTCGCTTCGATGGATCCGGCACGCCAACGCGAAATCGCCAGCCAGGGAGGCAAGGCAGCGCACCAGAAAGGCACCGCACACGAATTCACTTCGGAAGAAGCACGCCGTGCAGGCAGCATGAGCCACGGTAATCGCCAGTCCGCCAGCGCCGGTTCGGCCAGCGGCTCGCGTACGTCGTCGAAGAGCCGCAGCACGAAGTAAGCGAGCGAACAAGCAGCGAACAAGCGCGCGGCAGCGATGATGCTACGCATCTCCAGCCGTCGATGGTGCGGTTGGCAAACACATGGGTGATGGATGGGAACGGGGAGCCGCGTGCTCCCCGTTTTCTTTCCGGGATAGTTTCTGAATACACACAATTCGACGGTGGGATCAGGTAGAATCGCTGCGCCTTTTTCCAAGCAAATCAACCCAACCTGAGGAACCTCGTCGTGAAAGAAGCGGTCATTCGTCAAGTCAAGAGCATGTCCATGTCCTGCGATCGCGTGGGCAATTCGCTGCTCGCGAAATTCTCCGCCCACGGCGCCAGCGACGTTGCCCTGCATATTCCCGCCAGTATCGTGTTCTGGCTGAACAAGCACCTGCCGGTGAACCAGGACCCGACCCTGCAGCCGCCGCCGGCGCCGCCGCAGATCGCCCAGTTCGACTGGGAAAACCCGAACAACCCGCGCGTCATCAGCCTGAATTGCCGCGAACTGCCGGGCAAGCTGCGCATGCAGTTCAACCTCGACCGCAAGCCCGACCTGGTGCTGGTGCTCGACCGCGGCAACGTCGAACTGATGCGCCAGATCCTGATCATGTACAGCCGCGAGCTGATCGACCTCGACGCATAAGCAGGCCGACCGCGCGTTTCTGCTGCTGCCACTGCTGCTCGGCAGGAGAGGGCATGGCGCTGCCGAATCCAGTATCATGCTCCACTTTGTGAACGGGCCAAAAAGGGATCAGCCATGCCTATTAAAATCAGCCAGCATTTCGACTCCGGCGCCATCGAGGTGGTGTCGGCCGAGAACGCGAAACAGATCGATTTGAACCTGCGCCGCGACAACAACGCGGACATCCACCAGTGGTTCCACTTCCGCCTGCAAGGCGCGCGCGGCCAGGCCTGCACGATCCGTTTCCTGAATGCCGGGCAGGCAACCTACCCCAAGGGCTTCGAGGATTACCAGGTGGCGGCCAGCTACGACACCGAGAACTGGTTCCGCGTGCCCACCAGCTTCGACGGCCAGGTCATGACCGTCAACCACACCCCTGAACTCGACAGCGTCTACTACGCCTACTTCGAGCCCTACACCTGGGAACGCCACCTGCGCCTGCTGGGCGAAGTCGCCGAGAACCCGATCGCGCGCGTGCTCGATATCGGCACCACGGTCGACGGCCGCGACATGAACCTGGTCGTGATCGGCAACCCGAACGCCGAGAAAAAGATCTGGGTCATCGCCCGCCAGCACCCGGGCGAAACCATGGCCGAGTGGTACGTGGAGGGCATGATGGATGCGCTGCTCGACGACGCCAACCCGGTTGCGCGCAAGCTGCTGCAGCGCGCCGTGTTCTACATCGTGCCGAACATGAACCCGGACGGCTCGGTGCGCGGCAACCTGCGCACGAACGCCGCCGGCGCCAACCTGAACCGCGAATGGATGACGCCGACGCCGGAACGCAGCCCGGAAGTGCTGTGCGTGAAAAACAAGATCCACGAGACCGGCGTCGACATGTTCTTCGACATCCATGGCGACGAGGCACTGCCGTACAACTTCGTGGCCGGCAACGAGATGCTGTCCGACTTCGGCCCGGAGCGCCAGGCGCGCCAGGATGCTTTCGTGCAGCGCTACATGGCGGCCAGCCCGGACTTCCAGAACGTGTATGGCTATGCGGCCAGCAAGTACAACGAGGAACTGCTGACCCTGGCCTCGAAGTACATCGGCCACACCTTCAAGTGCCTGTCGCTGACGCTGGAGATGCCGTTCAAGGACAACGCCGATTTGCCGAACCCGCACACCGGCTGGAACGGTGCGCGCAGCGCGGCCCTGGGCGCGGCCATCCTGCAGCCTATCCTGCAGACGCTGGACTAGGAAAGGAAACCGGGCATGGGCGTCGAGATCGAGCGCAAGTTCCTGGTCGAAGGCGAGGCCTGGCGCACGCTGGGGCAATCGACCCTGCTGCGCCAGGGTTACCTCAGCCTTGACCCTGCACGCACCGTGCGCGTGCGTATCGATGGCGAGCGGGCGTTTATCACCATCAAGGGCAAGAGCGTGGGCGCCAGCCGCGGCGAGTGGGAATACCCGATTCCCGTGCTTGAGGCCGCCGAACTGCTCGACGGCCTGTGCCAGCAGCCGCTGGTCGAGAAAGTCCGCCACCGCATCGCCAGCGGGCCGCATACCTGGGAAGTCGACGAATTCCTGGGAGCGAACGCCGGCCTGGTGGTGGCCGAGATCGAGCTGGGCTCCGAGGACGAAGCCTTCGAGAAGCCCGACTGGATCGGCCGCGAAGTGACCGGCGATGCGCGCTATTTCAACTCCCGACTGATTTTCCATCCTTATTCGCAATGGAAGGACCCGGCATGACCATATTCACCCGGCGCACTGCGCTCGCCCTTGGACTCGCGTTGTTGCTGCCGGCGGTTGCCGGGGCTGCCGACAAGCCGGCGGACAAGCCTGCCTATTTCCCGCCGGTGGGCGAGTGGGCCCGCAAGACACCAGCCGAACTCGGCATGGACCCGGCGGCGCTGGCCGCGGCGGTCCAGTATGCGCAGACGCACGAAACCGAACGCGCGCTCGACTTTTCCGACCAGGACAAGACTTTCGGCAAGCGCCTCGGTTCGATGCCGACGCGCCGCGCCCATACCAACGGCGTGGTGATCTACAAGGGCTATGTGGTGGCCGAGTTCGGCGACACGCAATTTGTCGATCCGACCTATTCGGTGGCGAAGAGCATGCTGTCGACGGTGGCCGGCGTGGCCGTGCGCGATGGCCGCATCGGCCCGCTCGACGAGCCGGTGGCCAGGCGCGTGAACGACGGCGGCTACGCCTCGGCGCGCAATGCCCAGGTGACCTGGAAGCAGCACCTGCAACAGGAAACCGAGTGGGAAGGCAGCCTGTGGGGCAAGAACGCCGACTTCGTCGGCAAGGAAGAATTCGGCGCGGGCGAGCGCAAGCCGCGTACCCTGGCGGCGCCGGGCACCCACTACGAATACAACGACGTGCGCATCAACCGCTTCGCGCTGTCGCTGCTGCGCGTGTTCGACAAGCCGGTGCCGGAAGTGTTCCAGGAACAGGTCATGGACCCGATCGGCGCCTCGAACACCTGGAAGTGGGTGCCTTACACCAACAGCTACGTCGAGCTGAACGGCAAGCTGGCGCCGTCGGTGAGCGGCGGCACGCGCTGGGGCGGCGGCATGTGGATCAATTCCTGGGACATGGCGCGCTTCGGCTACCTGTGGCTGCGCGGCGGGCAGTGGAATGGCCGCGCCGTGCTGCCGACGGCCTACGTGAAGGAAGCCCTGGCGCCGAGCGCCAACGGCCCCGACTACGGCTACCTGTGGTGGCTGAACACGAAAGGCAAGAATCTGCCGGGCCTGCCAGCGAATGCCTATGCGGCGCTGGGCGCGGGCAGCAACACGATCGTCGTCTCGCCGGACCACGACCTGGTGGTGGTGTGGCGCTGGCATGCGGGCAATCCGGCCGAGTTCACCAAGCGCGTGATCGCCGCGATTCGCTAAGCCAGAACCGCGCAAAAAACATCGCCCGCTACCGCCTTCGAGGCAGTAGCGGGCGAACGCATTTCCAGACCGGCGTTTTAGTGGAAGTGCTCGCTGCCCGCAGGGGCGTCTTCCGGCATTTCGGCATGCACCAGTTCGCCCGACGGATCGGCAAACAGCGGCGCGCCGCAGTCGTCGCAATACTCGACCACGTAGCGTTCGTTGATGCGTTTGACGTGGGTGACGCCGGCTTCGTTCAGGTAAGCGATGATTTCGTTGACCGGGGTCAGCGGAGGCGGCAGGGCGCCGCCGAAACCGCCCTCCATCGGCGTGCCTTCCTCGTCTTCCTGGCCATACAGCGGCCAGACGATGCCGTACACCACTTCCGGGCTCTGGCGCAGCGTGAAGCCGACGCGGTATTCGTCGACCTGGCCATCGGCCGCTTCCTCGCCGAAGCCGGCGATCACGGCGCGCAGGTCGGACGGTTCGAGGTCGAGGGTATTCGTCAGGTAATGGACGGCGGCGCGGATCGACACCGGGCGGATCAGTTTATCGGCTTCGCGGCAGGCCACGTAATACGCTTCCGGCAGCAGCAGCTCGACGCCGCAGCCCGGCAGCAGGCGCGCCACGTTGGCAGTGGCCTGGTCGCGCCAGGCGCTCAATGCATTGTTGCGCTCGGTGGCGAAGTTCAGCTGGTGCTGGGCCTCCTGCCAGCGGAACAGCGGGGCGCCGGCCGGGGCGACGATGGCCACCAGCAGGTAGCGCGTGTCGGCCAGGAAGGGCGCGGTGTCCGGGGCGCGCACGGCCGGCTTGACGCTGCCGCCCTTGTGCGCGGCCGCGGCCAGCTTGTGGGTGAGTGCGTAGGTCTCGGCATGGGTGCGCGGCAGCTGGTCGATGGCGTACAGCGTCGGCGCCATGGCGATGCGCGCGCCCTCGGCCAGCAGGTGGGCCGAGAAGTGCGCCTGTAGCGTGGAGAGCAAGTCCGGCGGGATCGTGCCCGAGCCGATGGAAAAGCGGGTCCAGGCCAGGATGGGCGCGGCTACCAGCAGGGCCTGCCAGGTGACCTCGGCCCCGTCCTGCTGTTCCACCATCGTCGACGATTCGCTGACCGCCTCGACGCCATCCATCAGCACGTCGTAGGCGGCAAGCTCGTCCTTGAACAAGGCGTTGAGTGCGGCGTCGATGCTGTCCTGGTGATTGGTCTTGAGCAGTTTTTGCAGTTGCGTGTCCAGTTGCTTTTCCCAAATCCGTTCTTCGACGCGGCTGGCGGACTGCACGATGGCCTGGGTAATGCTGGAGAGACGCTGGCTTTCTGCGGAGAGTTTGTTGGATGAATCTTTGGAAGGACGACGCATGGCGCTAGGGAGTCTCTTGTTTAAATGGGTGAGGATCGAAAGTCCAAGGGGGTCATGATAAACCCATATCTCCGGTATTGTAGTTGATTCGGCCACATGCCATGAACACAAGGGTTCGGCGCCGCCGAGTGTGGAGTACCAGCGTTCTATCTCAACAGTTGTGGCGAAAAGCGCACGCCCGTCCATGTTCGCTACCGTAGAAATACGGGGGAGCCATCCTTCCGTCTTGCCAAACACTGCAATAAAAATCATAATGCGAATCGTTCTCATTATATTTACGTATAACGCGTGTCCAGCGACGACATAGCGATAACAAAAACGACCCGACGACATGAATAGCAAAGCAGCGCCAGCAGGCCAGACCACCACTCCCTTCATCCGCAGCCGCAAGCACGTACGCAACGCGCCCGTTCTCACCGGTTCCGCCCTGGCCGTGCTGGCCACGCTGGGCGCGCCGGCAGCCCTGGCCGATACCGGCCACAAGGACATCGACCCAGCGGTGCCGGTGGTCGAAGTCACCGGCGTCAACCGCCGCGACGTCCAGGCCCCGGTGGTGTCGAGCTCGGACAAGTTCACCGCGCCCTTGCTGGACACGCCGAAGTCGGTCACCGTGATCGGCCAGGAAGTGATCGCGCAAACCGCCGCCGTGTCGCTGGCCGACGCGCTGCGCACCGTGCCGGGCATCACCATCGGCGCCGGCGAAGGCGGCAACCCGGTCGGCGACAACGTCTTCATCCGCGGCTACAACGCCCAGACCGACACCTATGTCGACGGCATCCGCGACGCCGGTTCGCAGTCGCGCGAGATCTTCAACCTGGAGCAGGTGGAAGTCGTGAAGGGCCCGAACTCGGCCTACGGCGGACGCTCCTCGGCCGGCGGCGGCATCAACCTGGTCAGCAAATCGGCCCAGCTCGAGAACTTCTCGAACGCCACCGTGGGCCTGGGCAGCCACGACTACCGCCGTGTCACGGGCGACCTGAACCGCACGCTCGGCAACGACAGCGCCTTCCGCCTGAACGTGATGGCCCACGAAAACAACGTGGCCGGCCGCGACGTGGTCGGCGGCGACCGCTGGGGCATCGCGCCGACCGTCACCTTCGGCCTGAACGGTCCGACGAAAGCGATCCTCAGCTATTACCACCTGAAGACGAGCGAAATCCCGGACACCGGCATCCCGTTCAACAACCCGTTCTCGAGCGGCGCCAACGTGCGCCTGAACGGCAACGGCACCCCGGTCAGCGTCGACCGTTCGACCTTCTACGGCCTGGTGAACCGCGACTTCCGCGACACGAAGACCGACATCGGCACCGTCGACCTGCGCCACGACTTCGGCGGCGGCCTGGTGCTGCGCAACGTCACGCGCTACGGCAAGACGAAGAACGACTACGTCTGGACCCAGCCCGACGATTCCAAGGGCAACGTCCTGCTGTACGGCACCGTCTGGCGCCGCACCAACACCCGCGTTACCGATACCGAGACGGCGGCGAATGCCACCAGCCTGTCCGGCAAGCTGACCACCGCCGGCATCAAGCACAGCTACAACGTCGGCGTCGAGTTCAACCGCGAAACGACCGAGCGCGGCAGCTACGTGTTCACGCCGGGCACCAACAACCTGCTGACCAACAATACCGTCTGCGCGACCTCGGGCGCGGCCACCGGCTACAACTGCGCGCCGCTGAACAACCCGAATCCCTACGACCCATGGGTGACGACGCGCACCCTGTCGCCGGCCCGCACCGACATCGAAACCCGCACCCGCGCCGTCTACGGCTTCGACACCATCGAATTCAATCCGCAGTGGCTGCTGAACCTGGGCGCGCGCTGGGACGACTTCTCGAGCGAACTGAACGTGAGCAATGCACCAGCTTCGCGTGCCCGCGTCGACAGCAGCTTCGACACCTACCAGGCCGGCCTGGTGTTCAAGCCGGTGACCAATGGCAGCATCTACCTGTCGTATGCCACCTCGGCTACCCCGCCGGGCAACGATGGCGGCGACGGCCTCGATGGCCTGACGGTGGCGATCCAGAACCTGGAGCCGCAGACCAGCAAGAATGTTGAGCTGGGCACCAAGTGGGAAGTGCTGAACAACCGCCTGTCGCTGAACGCCGCCATCTTCCAGAGCAAGATGAACAACGCGCGCGTGACGGCGCCGGACGGCAGCACGCAAAACGTCGGCAAGAAGGAACTGAAAGGCGTCGAGCTGGGCTTCTCGGGCAAGTTGTCGAATGCATGGCAAGTGTTTGGTGGCTACACCTACCTGGATGCGACGGTCGAGGACAATGGTTTCGTGAACACCGGCACCGCTGCCGCGCCGGTCTGGAGCGCCTCGCCGTACAACGGCAACGCCTTCCCGACCACGCCGAAGAACGCGGCCTCGCTGTGGACGTCCTATGCCTTCGGCAAGAACATCACCGCCGGCGTCGGCATGAACTACGTCGACCGCGTGTATGCCAACGTCAACAACACGAAGTACGCGCCGAGCTACACCCGCTTCGACGCCATGGCCAGCTATGTGCTGAACAAGAACGTATCGTTCCAGCTGAATGTGCAGAACCTGGGCGACAAGGTCTACTTCGACCGCGTGTCGTCGCCGCACTACGCGGGTGTCGGCGCCGGCCGTTCGGCAACCCTGACCGCCAACCTGAAGTTCTAAGACAGGCATGGTGCACGCGGCCCTCCTTGCTGGCGGCGGGGAGGGCCGTTTTGTTTTCTAGAAAAGGAATACGAACATGATGGTGCATATCCCCGGCGTCCTGAGCCGGGAGCAGGTGGCGCAGATGCGCCAACGCTTGAACGACACCGACTGGGTCGACGGCCGCGCCAGCGTCGGCGCCCAGGGTGCGCAAGTCAAACGCAACCGCCAGCTGGCCGAGGGTTCGCCGCTGGCCGTGGAGCTGGGGAACGCGGTCAGCGCGGCGCTGATGGCCAATCCGCTGTTCTTTTCCTCGGTGCTGCCGCTGCGCATCCTGGCGCCGTATTTCAACAGCTACGGCGGCGGCGAGCACTATGGCCTGCACGTGGACGGCGCCATCCGCGCCCAGCGCCCGGGCATGCCGGCCTTGCGCGCGGACGTGTCGACCACGGTGTTCCTGAGCGACCCGGACGAGTACGACGGCGGCGAGCTGGTGGTGGTCGATGCCTACGGCACGCACGAGGTGAAATTGCCTGCGGGGGATGCGATCGTGTATCCCTCGGGCAGCGTGCACCAGGTGCTGCCGGTGACGCGCGGCGAGCGGGTCGCTTCCTTCCTCTGGACCCAGAGCATGGTGCGCGACGATGGCAAGCGCGCGATGCTGTTCGAGCTCGATACGAACATCCAGGCGCTGCGCGGCGCCCACGGCGAGTCGGACGCCACGGTCGGGCTGACCGGGCATTATCACAACCTGCTCAGGATGTGGGCCGAAGTCTGAGGACGCGGCGCTTTGCGGCAAACCGCGCCTTGCAGGCCTTGCGAGGCGCCAGAGCAATTGTTTTGAGTTAAACCAATGGGCAGGAGAGGGCAGGAAGGCTTTGCCGCGCCCCTCTGAAATCCTGTCTCGTTCAGCCTGTGCATCGTGTCGCATTCTGCCTCGTCTTGTCGCGGAAAATAACGCGACAAGAAAAGACAGGACGCGACAGCTATTCCTCCCCAAACGAGACAGGTTTACAGAGGCGCTCTCCTGCCTCCCAGGCCTGGCTACACCCCTGGATCAGAACGAGTAGTCGACCCGGGCATACATCGAGCGCCCATTGATGCCGAACGGGCAGGTTTCCCAGCAGTGGGTAAAGCCCATCGCCGGGAAGGGATTGGTGTCGGAGGCTTGCCAGCGCGTCGGGTAGGTGTCGAACAAATTGTTGATGCCGGCCGACACGCTCAGCGCCTTGCTGAACGAGTAGCGCGCGGTCAGGTCGACGATCCATTTCGCGTCCCAGGTCTGCACGTCCGGCGTGAAGCCCTGGCCCTGTACCTTGCCGAAGTAATTGGCGCGGGCGGTCGCGTTCCAGGGGCCGGTTGTGTAGTCGGCCGCCAGCACGTGGTGCTGGCGCGGCTGGCCGCGTTCGATCAGCACCACCTGCGCATTGTCGAACAGCTGTTCGCCGGTCAGCACCGGCGACTGCGAATGGCGGTCCTTCACCTTCGTCTTGTTGAAGCCCAACTGGCCGGACAGCACCAGGGTCGAGCCCGCGTTGCGCGTGGTGTGCTGGGCCGTCAGGTCGAAGCCGTCGGTGCTGGTGTCGATGGCGTTCGTGAAGAACTGGGCCTGGCCCACGCGCAGCGGTACCAGCAGGGCGCCGATCGGGCAGCGCACCGGATCGACACAGGCGCCGTCCTCGGCCTGCAGGACGCTCGAGAAGACGATGCGGTCGTCGATGTTGGTCCGGTACAGGTCGGCCGTGACCGAGAAGTTCTTGCTCGGGCGCAGGATCAGGCCGATGCTGGCATTCTTCGACTTTTCTTCTTTCAGCGGCGAGATGCCGAAGGCCTGGGTCACGGCGCTGCTCTCGCGCGCGGTCAGGGTTTCCGTCAGCGTGCCGTCCTGGTTCAGGTTGGTCGACACCGAGCTGTAGAATTTCTGCTGCACGCCCGGGGCGCGGAAGCCCGTGGAGACGCTGCCGCGCACGCCGACGGTCGGCGACGGGTCCCAGCGCGCGCTCAGCTTGCCGGTGGTGGTCGAGCCGAAGTCGGAATAGCGCTCGTGGCGCACGGCCGCACCGACGTTCACCTGCTCGCCGAACTTGCGTTCGAGATCGAGGTAAAGCGCGATGTTGTGGCGGGCATCGTCGACTTCGTTCGACGGCGTGTAGCCCGGGAAACCCTGGATGCCGGAGGCCGCGATGCCGCCGAAACGGTCGAGGATGAGCTTGGTTGGATTGTTGGTGCGACCGTACTGGTAGGAGACCGGGTCGCCGGCCACGATCTCGTAGCCGTCGCGCCGCCATTCGAAGCCGGTAGCCACGTACAGCGGCGCGCCGCCCACCTGCACCGGACCCTTGAAGTCGAGGTTGAACGTGGTCTGGTTGAATTTCAGGGCGCCGGTATCGGCCTCGGTCGGCGATTCGCGGCGGTTGTCTTCGTAGTAGTAGCTGACGTTGATCGAGTTGCGCTCGTGGAAGTCGAGCTCGCTGCGGCCATGGTTCACGCTCGCATCGATGCTCCACTCGTTGCCCAGCTCGTGACGATAGCCGAGCGCGAGCGACGCATCCTTGACCGTGGTGACGATGTTCGGCAGGAAGCCGTTCGGGTAGATCTCGGGCACGGTGCGCGCATCCTCGGCAGGTCGGAAGAAGCCGCCGGAGTCGCCCTTGCGCTTCGAGGCGCCGCCGAACACGTAGAACTCGCCACCGTTCGAGCGCACCGGCAGCGCCGCGTTCAGCCACAGGTAGGCGTCCTTGGCATTGCTGTCGCCGATGCGCTGGGTCACGCGCGGCGGGTCGACGCGCAGGGTGTCGACACCGGCGCGGTTGGTCTCGTTGCGCTTGCGGCCTTCGAGCGACAGGTTCAGGTAGCCGCCGTCGGCGCCGAGCGCGAAGCCCTTGTGGATGCTGGCCGAATAGGTATCGCCGTCGCCTTCATCGGTGGTGCCGACGTTGGCGCTGAACTGGCCGAGGTCCGCGCCTTTCTTCAGGATGATGTTGATGACGCCGGCAATCGCGTCCGAGCCGTACTGGGCCGCGGCGCCGTCGCGCAGCACTTCGATGCTCTGGATGGCGGACAGGGGAATGGCGTTGATGTCGGTGCCGGCCGAGCCGCGCCCGATGGTCTGCTGCACGTTCACCAGCGCCTGCTGGTGGCGGCGCTTGCCGTTGATCAGGACCAGCAGCTGGTCGGGGCCGAGGCCGCGCAGCGTGGCGGGGCGGATGATGTCGGTGCCGTCGCTGATGAAGGTGGTGGTGAAGTTGAACGACGGATCGAGGTCCTGCAGCACCTTGCCCAGTTCCTGCATGCCGGTCGACTGCATGTCCTTCAAGTTCACCAGGCCCACCGGCACCGAGGTGTCGAGTGCGGTCTTGGCCTGGGTGCGCGAGCCGAGCACGATCACCTGTTGCAGCGGCTCGGTTTCCTGCGCCTGCGCCGGCGCGAAAGCGGCGAGGATTGCGGAAGCCAGCAGCGCGCGTTGTAGCGTTTGTTTCTTCATTGTTCTTGTCCCCTGAATGTTTGTTACGCCATCGAGTGCATTCGTGTGTCATTTGTACCGACAAACCATCATAACTAAACGTTATCTATTGGCAAGCTTTAGTTATGCTGCATGGAAAACGTGGTCGCGCTGATACACTCGGCAATGTTGCTTGACATGCAGGGGCGTGCGGGGATAGGTGATGTGGCCGCGCAGGCGGCCGGGGATCAGCGGCGCAGCATCAGCATGCGCGCATACACGAAGCGCACGCCGAGATGGATTGCGGCGCCGGCGCCGGCGAAGATCGCGGCGGCGATCATCGGCAGGATGGCGCCGAAGCTCCAGGTCATGCCGAGCACGAAGCCGAGCACGAATTCGGCGCGGTACACCGGCAGGAACAGCGCCAGCACAAAGATGGCCAGCGCCATGCTGTCCGTGACGCTGGTGTAGCCGGCGGTGAACAGCGCGGCGAGCGCGGCGCCGTAGAGCAGGGCGCCGCCGAAGGCGGCCATGATGCGCGGTGCAAAGGCCGGATCGGCCTTGCGCCTGGCCTCAATGCGCCCCAGCAGGAACCAGGCGAGCAGGGGCAGCGTTAGCAGGCCCCACCAGTTCGAGACGGTCGGCAGGCCGGGGTCGGCCAGCAGGTGGTGCGCGGGCACGCCGCCATGCACATGCTGCCAGGCGAGCAGCAGGGCCATGGCCATGGCGATCGACATCGTGACGTTGGTACGCATCGCGGCTCCCGGTTGAGGTGTCGCGATCATTCTCCGGGTTATTGATTATTTTTCAATCAAAATCGAATATGCATGCCTGCGTGCGAACACAGAGCGGGCAAGCCCGCTCTTCCGGCGCCGTCAATAACACTTATGCCTTGCCGCTGCGTTTGCGCGCCGCCAGGCCCGCGCCCAGCATGGCGATGCCGAACAGGGCCAGCGAACCGGGTTCAGGCACTTCGCCCTCGGCTTCGTCCAGCTTGAACTGCCCACTGCCGCCAATGAAAAAATACTGGCCCGGCTGGTTCTCGTACTCATCGGCGCTCTCATCGCATCCGGGGCCGCCGAAATTCGCGAACTGGCAGGCAACTTCATCTACCAGCGTGTCGTCCGGTTGCGCGATGGCATTCGCATTAGTGAAGGCAAAGGCCAGGATGTCTTCCTGCGACAAGTCGTTGCCGTTGCTACGGAAGAAATAACCATCTTCCAAGTCACCGGCAGAGGCTTCTGCGAACACACTGACTCTGCCGTTCTCTATGGGGTTGCCGAATTCATCGACCTGACCGCCTCCCCTGAGCACGTTGAAAGTCGCGATCAGGTTGCCTTGGTCGGCACCATAGATTCCCACATTGGTGCCGTACTGGTCGTCGATCGGATTCTGGTACATCCGGATAGTGCCGCCGGTAAAGGTAAATGCGCCGCCCAGTTCCCCCGTGCCGACGCCTTCAAAAATGGCGGAGATGTTTCCACCAGGGTAATTGAGAGGGAAAAGCGCGCCTTTCGAGTCCGCCTGGACCAGGTTAAACACGGCATATTCACGGAAGGTAAAGCTGGTCTCGCCTTCTTCTGAATTCAGGATGATGAACGCATTGCCATTCACGTCCAGGTATTCGTTGACCCGCACGCCGGCTTCGTAGCCGCCTCCGTTCGGATTGAATACCCAGTTATTCAACACCTCTTGCGACTGCGCCGTTCCCATCGAGACTGCCAGTGCAGTGCCGAGGGCCAATTTCTTCAGAAATTTCATGATCGCATCCTTGTCAATGGTTGAGCGGTGCCGCCACCGCATGAGTGGTCAAGCAAACTGCATACCCGTGTCGAGATAGCCTTGCGAATCAAGGGCTTGTCAATACGTCTGTGAAATGGTGACGCAAGAATGTAAGAATTTCCGATCTCAGCAGTAACAAAGATTACTGTTGAGATAGGTTTAACCATCATGGCAGCGAGATAGTCGCAAGATGGAAAAAGGGCCGGTCCCTTGCGGGAACCGGCCCTCGGCTTACCTGAGCGCGCAGTATTGCGCGCTCAGTCGATTACGCAGCCAGCAGCTGGCGCAGCACGAACGGCAGGATGCCGCCATGCTTGTAGTAGTCGACTTCGATCGGGGTGTCGATACGCAGCAGCACTTGCACTTCCTGCGATTCGCCGTTTTCGCGGTGGATCACCAGGGTCGCCTGTTGCTGTGGCTTGATCTCGCCTTCCAGGCCCTTCAGGTCGTAGGTTTCCTTGCCGGTGATGCCCAGGGTCTCGACGCTGTCGTTGCCGATGAATTGCAGCGGCAGCACGCCCATGCCCACCAGGTTCGAGCGGTGGATACGCTCGAACGAGCGCACGATGACGGCCTTCACGCCCAGCAGCTGGGTGCCCTTGGCTGCCCAGTCGCGCGACGAGCCGGTGCCGTACTCTTCACCGCCGAACACCATGGTCGGGGTGCCTTCGGCCACGTACTTCATGGCCGCGTCGTAGATCGACATCTGTTCGCCGGTCGGCTGGTGGATGGTGATGCCGCCTTCGACTGCGGAACCGTCGGCCTTGGCCGGGATCATCTTGTTCTTGATACGCACGTTGGCAAAGGTGCCGCGCATCATGATCTCGTGGTTGCCGCGGCGCGAGCCGTAGGAGTTGAAGTCGGCCTTCAGCACGCCGTGGTCCTTCAGCCATTTACCGGCAGGACCGTCTTCCTTGATCGAACCGGCCGGGGAGATGTGGTCGGTGGTGATCGAGTCGCCGAACACGCCCAGTGCGCGCGCGCCCTGGATGCCGGTGGCGGCTGCTTTCGGGGTCATCTCGAAGTCGCTGAAGAACGGCGGTTCGGCGATGTAGGTCGATTCAGGCCAGTTGTAGACTTGGCCTTCGGTCGACGACACGCGTTCCCACAGGGCGCCAGGGTTGCCCTTGACGTCGGCGTAGTTCTTCTTGAACACTTCCGAGTTCATCGCGAAGCGCATCAGTTCGCCCACTTCCTGCGAGCTAGGCCAGATGTCGCCCAGGTAGACGTCGACGCCGTTGCTGTCCTTGCCGACCGGTTCGGTCATCAGGTCGCGCGTCATGTTGCCGGCGATCGCGTAAGCGACGACCAGCGGTGGCGAGGCCAGGAAGTTCGAACGGATGTTCGGGTGGATACGTGCTTCGAAGTTACGGTTGCCCGACAGGACGGCCGAAGCGACGATGTCGTTCTGGACGATCGCGGCGTTCAGTTCCGGGGTCAGGTCGCCGGCATTGCCGATGCAGGTGGTGCAGCCGTAGGCGGTCACGCCGAAGCCCAGCTTTTCCAGGTAAGGCAGCAGGCCGGCGGCGGTCAGGTACTCGGTGACGACGCGCGATCCAGGAGCCAGCGAGGACTTGATGTGCGGAGCCACGGTCAGGCCGCGCTCGACGGCTTTCTTGGCCAAGAGGCCGGCAGCCAGCAGCACGCTCGGGTTCGAGGTGTTGGTGCACGAGGTGATGGCGGCGATCAGGACGTCGCCGTTCTTCACGCGCACGCCGTTGGTGGTCTCGTAGACTTTCGACAGGTCGTCGGCCGACTTGTTGAAGCCGTTTTCAGTGGTCGGCTTGCTGAACAGTTCGGTGAAGGTGTTCTTCACGTGGCCCAGCTCGATACGGTCTTGCGGACGCTTCGGACCGGCCAGCGATGGGGTCACGGTCGACAGGTCCAGGGTCACCACGCGGGTGTACTCGATCTCGCCTTCCTGCGGGATGCCGAACATGCCCTGGGCCTTGTAGTAGTTCTCGAAGGCAGTCAGTTCTTC
This sequence comes from Massilia sp. BAP21, assembly GCF_057801335.1. Classification (NCBI taxonomy): domain Bacteria; kingdom Pseudomonadati; phylum Pseudomonadota; class Betaproteobacteria; order Burkholderiales; family Oxalobacteraceae; genus Massilia; species Massilia sp. BAP21. The sequence goes on along the minus strand of NZ_CM173596.1, from coordinate 500,050 downwards.
TTCGGTACGGCCGGTGCCGCGGAAGTAGTCGACGGTTGCTTCATCCACAGGGAAGAAGCCCATGGTCGCGCCGTATTCAGGCGCCATGTTGCCGATGGTCGCGCGGTCGGTGGTCGACAGCGAACGGGTGCCTTCGCCGAAGAACTCGACGAACTTGCCGACGACTTTCTCTTTGCGCAGCAGTTCGGTGATGGTCAGCACCAGGTCGGTCGCGGTGCAGCCTTCGCGCAGCTTGCCCTTCAGGTTGACGCCGATGACGTCCGGGGTCAGGAAGTAGACCGGCTGGCCCAGCATGCCGGCTTCGGCTTCGATGCCGCCCACGCCCCAGCCGACGACGCCGACGCCGTTGATCATGGTGGTGTGCGAGTCGGTGCCGACCAGGGTGTCAGGGTAGAAGGTGTCGCCGTTCTTCATGACGCCACGTGCCAGGTATTCCAGGTTGACCTGGTGGACGATGCCGAAGCCCGGAGGCACGACGCCGAAGGTGTCGAAGGCTTGCATGCCCCACTTCATGAACTGGTAGCGCTCGTTGTTGCGCGAGAATTCCAGCTTCATGTTCAGGTCGAGCGCGCCCGGCTCGCGGAAGTGGTCGATGGTGACCGAGTGGTCGACCACCAGGTCGACCGGCACCAGCGGCTCGATCTTCTTCGGATCGGCGCCGGTCTTGGCGGCGACGTTACGCATCGCGGCCAGGTCGGCCAGCAGCGGCACACCGGTAAAGTCTTGCAGCACGACGCGGGCCACGACGAAAGGAATCTCGTCGGTACGCTCGGCGGTCGCGCCCCAGTTCGCCAGCTGGCGAACGTGCTCTTCGGTGACCTTCTTGCCGTCGCAGTTACGCAGCACGGATTCGAGGACGATACGGATCGACACCGGCAGGCGCGACAGGTTCACGCCCAGGCTTTCGCCCAGTGCCGGCAGCGAATAGAACTGGCCGGACTGGCCGCCCGCGAGCGGGAAGTCCTTCAGCGTGTTCAGGGTGTTGCGAGACATAAGCTCTCCTTCAGTAGGGGTCTCTTGTTATTGCTACTAAACTAATAATCAGCATGAGCAAGGAAATCGGCCGGCGCAGGGCCGGCTTTCACTTTGCATCAGCCTTTCTTTTCTTCCAGGCCGGCGGTCACCAGCGGCTTGGACTGCTCCGCGTTCTTGCATTCGTTGGCCAGCTGGCGGTTCAGCTTCGAGTCGAGCAGGATGCCCTTGGCCGGGATGCCGATCCAGATCAGACCGTAATTCTTGTTCTCGAAGCGCAGCGCGCCGGTGGTCGTGCCCACGCGCTCGAGGCGGTGCAGGCGTTTCTTCCAGCGCAGCGCGATGTGCGCGTCGTCTTTTTCGTTCGTGTAGATCGTGATCGCGTTGCCCAGTTCGCAGGCGTAGTCGGTGACCTTGGTGTCGGTGATGTCCGGTTCCGGTTCATCGATCGTGGCTGCGACTGCGGAGCCGGCGCCGGCTGCGGCTGCAACGGCGGCCGCTTTTTTACCTTTGGACGATTTCTTGGGTTGCGCCTTTTTTACAACATCGGCGGCTTTTGGATGGTTCTTTTCAGGGGCTGCCGAGGCCGCGGCGGTCGCTACCGGAGCGGCGCACAGGCCGAGGGCCGCGAGCATGAAAGTGCCGGCGGCGAGGAATTGTTTGACTGGGGTGGCCATTAGTGGATTTCCGTTTGGTTGACGATTGCCGCCGCGGATTCAGGCAGCGCCAGGCCGGCCAGCTTCGCGCGCTGCAAAACGGTCCAATAATATCGGTAGCTGGCGCGGTCGTGCAAGCGCCCATGCTGAGCGATCGGTCCCCAATTTACCGCCATCGCTTCCTGCAGGATGTTGGTGGCTTCGTTCACCTCCGACAGCCTTGGCGTGAACGCCTTGATGATCGGCTTGATCTGGTCCGGATGGATGCTCCACATGCGCGTGAAGCCGAATTCGGCCCCAGCGCGCTGTGCATCGTTCGCCACAACCGCGCTGTCCTTGATTTCGGTCGTCACATTATGCGAGGCGACCTTGCCGTGCGCATGACATGCCGCAACCATTTCCAGCTTGGCGCGGACAACCAAAGGATGCGAAAACTGTCCCGGCGTGCGCATCGCACTGGCGGGAATCGCGCCGTAGTGCGAGGACACGAAGTCCATGATGCCGAACGACAGGCACTCGACCTGGGGCAGGGCGGCGATGTCCCAGGCTTCGCGCAGGGCGCCGTGGGTCTCGACCAGCACGTGCACCGGCAGCGCGGCGCGGCCGGCGGGAATCGCCACCCGGTTGATGATTTCCAGCGCGCGGCGCACGTCGGCCACGCCGTTCGCTTTTGGCAGCACCACGTAGGCCAGGTTGCTGGCGGCGGCGCCGACGATGGTCGTCACATCCGATTCAAAGAAGGGGCTGTCGATGTCGTGCAGGCGCGCGCCGATGCGCTTGTGCCGGTTGTCCTCGCTATTGACCAGGTCGGCCACCAGCCGGGCGTGCGCGGCTTCGTTGCCGGCGGCGGCGCCGTCCTCGCAGTCGAAGGTGATGTCGAAGACGGGACCAAGCTCTTGTTGCAGGGCCATCGACTTGCGCATCAGTTTCTCCGAGCCGCAATAGTGATCGCAGGCGGGAAGAAGGAGCGGCTGGCGTTTGCCCTGGAATAAAACCTCGGAAGGATGCATGTGTGTTTCGGTGGAAGCAGATGGTCCGTTGGAAAATGAAGAAGCCGCCGGCCCCGTTGAAGGGGTACGGCGGCTGCGGCGCACGGTCGGCTTGGCCGGGTCCATGGCGCCGCGACTCGGGCTTAGGCCAGCAGGTGGGCCACGCCTTCACGCTCTTCGGTCAGTTCCTTCAGCGTGAGGTTGATGCGCTCTTGCGAGAACTCATCGATTTCCAGACCCTGGACGATGCTGTACTCGCCGTTTTCGATGGTGACCGGGAAGCCGAACATGGTGCCTTCCGGGATGCCGTACGAACCGTCCGACGGGATGCCCATGGTGGTCCACTTGCCATTGGTGCCGACGTGCCAGTCGTGCATGTGGTCGATGGCGGCGTTGGCTGCCGAGGCTGCCGACGACAGGCCACGTGCTTCGATGATGGCGGCGCCGCGCTTGCCGACGGTCGGCAGGAAGGTGTCGCGGTTCCAGACGTCGTCGTTGATCATGTCCTTGACCGACTGGCCGTCGATGGTGGCGAAGCGGTAGTCGGCGTACATGGTTGGCGAGTGGTTGCCCCAGACGGCCAGCTTCTCGATCGAGGCAACTGGTTTACCGGTTTTTGCAGCGACTTGCGACAGGGCGCGGTTGTGGTCCAGGCGCAGCATGGCGGTGAAGTTCTTGCTCGGCAGCGAAGGAGCCGACTTCATGGCGATGTAGGCGTTGGTGTTGGCTGGGTTGCCGACGACCAGGACTTTCACGTTACGCGACGCGACGGCGTCCAGCGCCTTGCCTTGCACGGTAAAGATCTGGGCATTCGCTTCCAGCAGGTCCTTGCGTTCCATGCCAGGGCCGCGTGGACGTGCGCCGACCAGCAGGGCGTAGTCGACGTCCTTGAAGGCGGTCATCGGGTCGCTGTGGGCGGTCATGCCGGCCAGCAGCGGGAATGCGCAGTCATCGATTTCCATCATGACGCCCTTGAGCGCCTTCTGTGCCTTTTCGTTGTCGATTTCCAGCAGTTGCAGGATGACCGGCTGGTCCTTGCCCAGCATGTCGCCGTTGGCGATGCGGAACAGCAGGGAATAGCCGATCTGGCCGGCCGCGCCGGTAACGGCAACGCGCAGTGGGGTTTTAGCCATGATGAATCTCCAAAAGTGGGAATGAAAACGGTCGACGCCGAGAATACGCCTGTTTGGGAAAACTGCAATGATACCAAAAGCGGCACGTATTCAAGTGGATGCTCGCAGCCGGACGGGGCCTGTTTACCTTGCCGGTAGCAGGCTGCCCGCGGGGTGGCAAGCTTCCAATCGACCGCGAGTGTATTCCTCGCCACTTCCACCTGTCAATTGATATCATATGTCTTATATAAGACACATGTCATTGCCATGTGTACACTGGACGGGGAAGGGCTTTCGTGGTGAAATAGCGGTCTATGAATCCCCATTCGTCCAACCCGAACAGCGACGGCACAGTCGGCAACGGTTCGCCGTCGTTCCGGCCGCTGTACCAGCAGATCAAGGCGCTGATCACCCAGAGCCTGCAGGCGGGCGAATGGAAGCCGGGCGAACTGATGCCGAGCGAGGTCGAACTGGCCGCGCGCTTCAAGGTCAGCCAGGGCACGGTGCGCAAGGCCATCGACGAGCTGGCGGCCGAAAACCTGGTCGTGCGCCGGCAAGGGAAGGGCACCTTCGTTGCCACCCACCACGAAGAGCGCGCCCACTTCCGCTTCCTGAAACTGATGCCCGACGAGGGCGTACCCCACCATCCCGACAACCGCGTCATCGAGGTCAAGCGCATCCGCGCCCCGGCCGAGGTCGCCCGTTTGCTCGAGCTGAAGGCGGGCGACGCGGTCGTCTACATCAAGCGCGTGCAGTCCTTCGACGGCGCGCCGACGATCCTGGAAGAGCTGTGGCTGCCGGGGCAACTGTTCAAGGGGCTGACGGCCGAGCGGCTGGTGGAATACAAGGGACCGATGTATGGCCTGTTCGAATCGGAGTTCGGCACGCGCATGATCCGCGCGACCGAAAAGATCCGCGCGGTTGGCGCCGATAGCGCGGCCGCGGAATATCTGGGGGTGAGCGAAGGCACGCCGCTGCTGTGCGCGGAGCGGGTGTCGTTTACTTATGGGGACAAGGCGGTGGAGTTGCGGCGCGGGTTGTATTCGACGGCGAAACATCACTATCAGAATGAGTTGTCGTAACGGTTGAAAGTATGTCGGACGGCGCATTGTCGTGCCGGTTGATCGGATGGCGGCGGTTACCGTACGGCGGGCACTCCGTGCCCACGCGAATGTGTGCATTGTGGCTGCTCTCTTCGACGCGGAACACATGATCATCGGCCAACATTCGCATAAGCGTTTCGTTGGCGCGACGTTTCGCGTGAGCACGGGGTGCCCACCGTACGGGAAGCGCAGCGGGCGCAAGCGCGGCTGTTTTACAGGAATTTGCAAGGCCCAGGTCGGGCCCTGCAACAATCGCTTCACGCGATTAAAATATGTTGGTTTTTAGAATGCGCCGAACAAAACCCTGTTCCCCGCGCGACTGACCGATAATCTGGAAACGGATATTGGTGCGGATCAAAAAATCGGCGAAAATTAAGGGTTAATCACATTTTGTCAGTCAAGGAGGTGTTGTATGTCCGAAGCCATAACAAAGCAGCAAAAGAGGGGACAGCCGATTCGTAATGTCAACATTGGAGACATTACGCTGAAGTATCGCCAGCCGCCGTCGGCGATTGTGTCGATCCTGCACCGTATCAGCGGATTTGGCATGTTCTTGCTGCTGCCTTTCCTGCTCTACCTGCTGCAGGAAAGCCTGCGCTCGGAGATTTCCTTCGCCCATTTCGCCGGGATCGTCGACAACCTGTTCGTCAAGGTCATCCTGCTCGGCCTGTCGTGGGCTTACCTGCACCACTTCACCGCCGGCATCCGCCACCTGTTCATGGATAACCACCTGGCCCTGGACAAGGATGCAGCACAGAAAACCGCACGCTGGGTGCTGGTAATCAGCCTGGCCCTGACCGTCGTCGTCGGCCTGAAACTGTTTGGAGTCTTCTAATCATGGCAAGCAAGAATAATATCGGCCAGCGCCGCCTCGTCGTCGGCGCCCACTACGGCGTGCGCGACTGGCTGGCGCAACGCGTCACCGCCATCCTGATGGTGGTCTACACCGTCATCCTGCTCGGCACCTTCCTGACCGCACAGAACTTCACCTACGAAGGCTGGGCGGCGCTGTTCTCGCGCCAATGGTTCAAGCTGTTCTCGGCAGTCACCTTCTTCGGCCTGTTTTACCACGTGTGGGTCGGCCTGCGTGACATCTGGATGGACTACGTCAAGAACGCCGGCATCAAGCTGTTCCTGCAATGTGCCACCGTGCTCGCACTGCTGGCCTATGCCGTGTGGACTGTGCAAATTCTCTGGAGTGTTTAATCGTGGCAGCATTTAATTCTGCAATCCCTACCCGCCAATTTGACGTCGTCATCGTCGGCGCCGGCGGTTCCGGCCTGCGCGCCGCACTGCAACTGACCGAAGCCGGCCTGAACGTCGCCGTGCTCTCAAAAGTGTTCCCGACCCGTTCGCACACCGTGGCGGCCCAGGGCGGCATTGGCGCCTCGCTCGGCAACATGAGCGAAGACGACTGGTACTGGCACATGTTCGACACCGTCAAGGGTTCGGACTACCTGGGCGACCAGGACGCCATCGAATTCATGTGCCGCGAAGCACCGAAGGTCGTCTACGAGCTCGAACACTTCGGCATGCCGTTCGACCGTAACCCTGACGGCACCATCTACCAGCGTCCGTTCGGCGGCCACACCGCCAACTTCGGCGAAAAGCCGGTGCAGCGCGCCTGCGCCGCGGCCGACCGTACCGGCCACGCCCTGCTGCACACCCTGTACCAGCGCAACGTCCGCTCGCGCACCCACTTCTTCGTCGAATGGCAAGCCCTCGACCTGGTGCGTAACAGCGACGGCGACGTGCTCGGCGTGGTGGCCCTGGAAATGGAAACCGGCGACGTCATGATGCTGCAAGCGAAGACCACCATCTTCGCCACCGGCGGCGCCGGCCGTATCTTTGCCGCCTCGACCAACGCCTTCATCAACACCGGCGACGGCCTGGGCATGGCGGCACGCGCCGGCCTGCCGCTGCAGGACATGGAGTTCTGGCAGTTCCACCCGACCGGCGTGGCCGGCGCGGGCGTGCTGATCACCGAAGGCGTGCGCGGCGAGGGCGGTATCCTGATCAACTCGAACGGCGAACGCTTCATGGAGCGCTATGCGCCGACCCTGAAGGATCTGGCGCCACGCGACTTCGTCTCGCGTTCGATGGACCAGGAAATCAAGGAAGGCCGCGGCGTCGGCCCGAACAAGGACCACGTGCTGCTGGACCTGCGTCACATCGGCGCCGACACCATCAAGAAGCGCCTGCCGTCGATCCTGGAAATCGGCCACAAGTTCGCCAACGTCGACGCGACCAAGGAACCGATTCCTGTCGTCCCGACCATCCACTACCAGATGGGCGGCATCCCGACCAACATTCATGGCCAGGTCGTCGCTCCTGACGGCACCGGCGGCCAGAAGATCGTCAACGGCCTGTACGCGATCGGCGAATGCGCCTGCGTCTCGGTGCACGGCGCGAACCGCCTGGGCACCAACTCGCTGCTCGACCTGGTGGTCTTCGGCCGCGCGGCCGGCAACCACATCGTCGGCCAGAACCTGAAGGCGCAGGGCAACCGCGCGCTGCCGAAGGACTTCGCCGACTACGCCCTGGGCCGCTTGAACGCCCTCGAGAACTCGACCGGCGGCGAGCGCGTGCAGGACGTGGCCAACGCCATCCGCTCGACCATGCAGAAGCACTGCGGCGTGTTCCGTACGCAAGCGCTGATGGACGAAGGCGTCAAGGAAATCATGCAGCTGGACGAGCGCCGCAAGCACATCTCGTTCAAGGACAAGTCGAAGGTGTTCAACACCGCGCGTATCGAAGCGATCGAACTCGACAACCTGATCGAAGTGGCGAAGGCAACCGTCGTCTCGGCAGCGGCCCGCAAGGAATCGCGCGGCGCCCACGCCCACAGCGACTACGAGCAGCGCGACGACGAAAACTGGATGAAGCACACGCTGTTCTTCTCGGAAGGCAACCGCCTGGACTACAAGCCGGTCGTGACCAAGCCGCTGACGGTCGATACCTTCAAACCGAAGCCACGTACCTTCTAATCCACGACAACATATTGATGAGGGCAGGGCACAGGTCCTGTCCCGACTGAATAGGCAAACAAATGGCACGCACAGTCCAACTGAAGATCTACCGCTACGATCCGGACAAGGATACGAAGCCTTACATGCAAGACGTCACCGTCGAACTGAAAGACACCGACAAGATGCTGCTCGACGCGCTGCAGCGCATCAAGTCGGACGTCGACGATTCGCTGGCCCTGCGCCGCTCGTGCCGCGAAGGCGTGTGCGGTTCGGACGCGATGAACATCAACGGCAAGAACGGCCTGGCCTGCACCACCAACCTGAACGAGCTGACCCAGCCGATCGTTCTGCGTCCGCTGCCGGGCCTGCCGGTGGTGCGCGACCTGGTGGTCGACATGACCAACTTCTTCAAGCAGTACCACTCGATCAAGCCGTTCCTGATCAACGACTCGATCAAGCCGGAAAAGGAACGCCTGCAGTCGCCGGAAGAGCGCGAAGAGCTCGACGGCCTGTACGAGTGCATCCTGTGCGCCTGCTGCTCGACCTCGTGCCCGTCGTTCTGGTGGAACCCGGACAAGTTCGTCGGTCCGGCCGGCCTGCTGCAAGCCTACCGCTTCATCGCCGACTCGCGCGACGAAGCCACCAACGAGCGCCTGGACAACCTGGAAGACCCGTACCGCCTGTTCCGCTGCCACTCGATCATGAATTGCACGGACGTGTGCCCGAAGGGCCTGAATCCGAACAAGGCGATCGGCAAGATCAAGGAAATGCTGGTTCGCCGGGCAATTTAAGGTATTGGTTGTAAACGGCGGGCGCCGTAACGCCGGCCGTGAAACAGCGTGGACACAGGTGCCATTCGTGGCCCGGCCCACCCTACAACGTCAACCGTAGGGTGGACGGCTCCGCCGTCCACGCGTTCAACAAACGGTTGAACATGTAGGGTGGGGTAATTGAGGCCAATGGCCTCAATTACGAATGTGCCCACGCGTAAAGCAAGCAATACCGCACGCAAACGGACACATCCGTCCGCGTACGTAAGCAGAACCCGACGAACAACTTACCGTCCGTCCCGTGTCGCAAAAATCGGATATCCTCCGCCTGATTGCGTCCAAAGTATTGCAATAAATACAGTAAAAGTACGGTACTGCCGAATAACGGCAGCCGGAGTATAGTGTTGACCCAACAACGGACTCTAGTGTGGAAACACAGCACAATCCGCAGCAAGCTGCGCATCAATCCGACCCGACCAACCGTGCCCGCCTGCGCTGGCGTGCACGCCGTGGCCTGCTTGAAAACGACCTGATCCTCACGCGCTTCCTCGATGCGCATGAGGAAACCTTGAGCGACGAGGAAGTCGACGCGCTGACCCGCCTGCTGGACCTGGCGGACAATCCGCTGATGGACCTGCTGCTGGGCCGCGCCGAGCCCGAGGGCGAAACCGACCTGCCGCACGTGCGCGCCCTGGTGGCGCGCCTGCGCCAAGCGTGAGCGAATTTCGTATTCGTTTTACATTTTGTAGATCCACTCCCAAGAAGGAAGTGCCATGAATATCTCTGATACCAAAGCCACCCTGTCGTTCTCCGACGGCAGCCCATCGGTCGACATGCCGATTTACAAGGGCACGATCGGCCCGGACGTCATCGACATCCGCAAGCTGTATGGCCAGACTGGCAAATTCACGTACGATCCGGGCTTCATGTCGACTGCCTCGTGCAACTCGAGCATCACCTACATCGACGGCGACAAGGGCGAGCTGCTGTACCGCGGTTTCCCGATCGAGCAACTGGCAGTCAACTGCGACTTCCTGGAAACCTGCTACCTGCTGCTGAACGGCGAACTGCCGAACGCCGAGCAGAAAGCCAAGTTCGAGAACACCGTGACCCGTCACACGATGATTCACGAGCAGATGAACTTCTTCTTCCGTGGCTTCCGCCGCGACGCGCACCCGATGTCGGTCCTGGTCGGCACCGTCGGCGCGCTGGCTTCGTTCTACCACGACTCGCTCGACATCAACGATCCGGAACAGCGTGAAATCTCCGCCATCCGCCTGATCGCCAAGATGCCGACCCTGGTCGCCATGGCATACAAGTACTCGGTCGGCCAGCCGTTCGTGTACCCACGCAACGACCTGTCGTACAGCGCGAACTTCATGCACATGATGTTCTCGAACCCGTGCGAAGAGTACAAGGTCAACGACGTGCTCGTGCGCGCCCTGGACCGCATCCTGATCCTGCACGCAGACCACGAGCAGAACGCATCGACCTCGACCGTCCGCCTGGCCGGTTCGTCGGGCGCGAACCCGTTCGCCTGTATCGCTGCCGGTATCGCCTGCCTGTGGGGCCCTGCCCACGGCGGCGCCAACGAAGCGGCCCTGACCATGCTGAAGGAAATCGGCTCGGTCGAGAACATCCCTGCCTTCATCGAGAAGGTCAAGGACAAGAACTCGGGCGTGAAGCTGATGGGCTTCGGTCACCGCGTGTACAAGAACTTCGACCCGCGCGCCAAGCTGATGCGCGAAACTTGCCACGAAGTGCTGGAAGAACTGGGCCTGCAAGACGACCCGCTGTTCAAGCTGGCCATGGAACTGGAACGCATCGCCCTGGAAGACGAATACTTCGTGTCGCGTAAACTCTACCCGAACGTCGACTTCTACTCGGGCATCGTGCAGTCGGCACTGGGCATCCCGGTCTCGCTGTTCACCGGTATTTTCGCAATGGCCCGTACGATTGGTTGGATTGCGCAGTGGAACGAAATGATTGCCGATCCAGAGCAGAAGATCGGCCGTCCGCGCCAGCTGTTCGTCGGTTCGCCGGTACGCGACGTGCCGTCGATCGACAAGCGTTAATCGGTTTTCGATGTACCCAGGAAGCGGGCTGCGGCCCGCTTTTTTTATTGGCGGTCCGCATGCATTGACGAAACGGGCAGGGTGGTTATACTGGGCCCTTGCGCCTTGTGCGGACGATCTGCCGAACTCTTGGTGGGTTCGAGAATCCACCCTACCGATACCATGAACCATCACAGCACATGCATGCATTGCGGTTCATCCCTGAACGAGGGAGGCGTCTGCACGCCTGGTCGTCACAACTCCGCTTCCCATTTCTCGCCCTCCGCGAAAGACATCGCCTGGCCCTCCCGGGCTCGGTGAGGATCATCCGCCCGGCGCCACGCCGGCCGTCCTCCCGAGCCACTCCATCGTAACGAACCTCGCCCCGATCCGCGGGCGATGGCCATTCATTCGGCCGCACTGGACGCGGCCACATAAGGAGTAACAACATGAGACCGAACATCGTCGTATCGTCGCTGGACATGGAGCGCCTGGAAGCGCTGATCGATTCGCTGCCGGCCGCCCAGGCCGACAACTGCGCCGCCCTGCTGGACGAGCTGGCGCGCGCCGAACTGGTGGAACCCGACGCCATGCCGCCGGACGTGGTGAGCATGAATTCGCGCGTGCGCTTCATTCTCGACGACGCGCCTGAAGCCATTGAGATGACGCTGGCCTACCCGAAGGACGTGAACGGTGCGGCCGACAAGCTGTCGGTGCTCACGCCGATCGGCAATGCACTGCTGGGCCTGAAGGCAGGCGACAGCATCGCCTGGACGCGGCCGGACGGCGCGCCCTGCCAGGTGCGGGTGGTCGAGGTGGTGTACCAGCCCGAGCGCGCGGGCGAACTGCACCGCTAACTAGTTACACTTGCCGCGCAGCTTGGCCACGGCAACGAAAGGCAGGGCGAACAGGCCGCTCAGGAAGAAGGTCGGCTGCCGCTTCAGGCCGTCCGGGTGCAGGCAGTCCGGCACCCTGGCTTCCGAGAACTCGCGCCCGAAACCCTCGTAGGGCGTGGCGGAAATCGTGTCGTTCTCGTAGCGGCGCGGGTTTTCCCAGGTCGTGTCCAGCGTTTCCTTGACCGCCTTGCGGATGGTGTCGTCGCTGATGCGGCTGCGCAGCGTGGCGCCCGGCTGTGGCGGCGGTGTTGCAGCTTGTGCTGCAGGTAGCAATTCGGACTGGACCACAGGCGGCGGTTCGGCACGGGCGGCCAGGGACAGACAGAGCAGGCAGGTAGCGAAAGGGCGCATGAACGGCTCGACAGACGGAACGTTGCCTAATGTACACGAAGTTGGCGGGCCGTGCTGAAATGGCAATCCAGCAAGCATATGGCTGTGTACAATTGCTACTTTCAGTCAACGGAACGTCGCCATGAAACGCCTGCTGCTCGCCTGCTGCCTGCTGTTCTGCTCCCTGGCCGCGCAAGCGGATACCAGCTTGAAGCGCCAGGTCGACGCCTTTGTCGACCGCTGGCACGACGATGCGGCGCATGCGCGTCCCGCCTACTTCGACAAGATCGCCAAGGATGGCATCTACATCGGCACCGACAAGACCGAACGCTGGCGCCGCGACGAGTTCAAGGCCTGGGCGCGGCCTTATTTCAAGGGCAAATCGGCCTGGGCCTTCAAGGCCATCAAGCGCCACGTCTATTCTTCCAGTGACGGCTCCATGGTCTGGTTCGACGAACTGCTCGACACGCAGATGGGCGTGTGCCAGGCCAGCGGCATCATGCGGCGCAAGGGCGACAGCTTCGAGATCGTGCATTACCAACTGTCGATGGCGGTGCCGAACGAGGTTGGCGGCCAGGTGACCAAGCTGATCAAGGATTTCGAGGCCAAGGATGGCTGGAAGGCCAGCAAGCGCTGACAAGGCGCTATGTTATTGTGATGCCCCTCGAGCATGCATTCGGTAACAACAGTGAGCAACACCAGTCCTCGTTCTCGTCCCTACGTGGGCCGCTTCGCCCCATCGCCCACCGGCCCGCTGCACGCCGGTTCGCTGGTGGCGGCGCTGGCCAGCTACCTCGATGCGCGTGCCCACCACGGCGAATGGCTGGTGCGCATCGAAGACATTGACGAAGGCCGCAGCGTGGCCGGCGCCGACCAGGCGATCCTGACATTGCTGACTTCCCTCGGCATGGTGTCGGACCGCGAGGTTGTGTGGCAGAGCCGGCGCAAGCCCCTGTACGAAGCCGCCGCAGAACAGCTCGGCCGGCACGTCTATCCCTGCGGCTGCAACCGCCGCGAGATCCTCGATTCGCGCCTGGGCGTGGCGCCGGACGGGGCGGCGATCTATCCGGGCACCTGCCGCCATGGCCTGGCGCCGGGGCGCAGCATGCGCAGCCTGCGCCTGCGCGTGCCTGACGAAGGCGTGGACGCCATCACCTTCACCGACCGCTTCATGGGCACGCTGACCCAGCACCTGGCCCTGGATTCCGGCGACTTCGTCCTGAAGCGCGCCGACGGCTACTGGGCCTATCAACTGGCGGTGGTGGTCGACGATGCCGACCAGGGCGTGACCGATATCGTGCGCGGCGCCGACCTCATCGACTCGACGGCGCGCCAGATCTACCTGCAAACCCTGCTCGGGGTGCCGACGCCGCGCTACCTGCATGTGCCGGTGGTGCGCAACGCCGATGGCGAAAAGCTGTCGAAGCAGACCGGCGCGCTCGCCGTGCAGCCGGGCGACGAGCCGGCCGCTATTCAGGCGCTGCTCGATGCCGCGCGCTTCCTCGGCCTGCATGTGAATCGCCCCGACTCGCTCGCCAGCTTCTGGCGTGCGGCGATTCCCGCCTGGTCAGCCATGCTGGCCGAGCGGGAGGGGCGTGCTCCTCAAGCCGGTTAAGCCCGGCGGCGGCGCGTCATCATCCCCAGGCCGGCCAGGCCCATCCCCAGCATGCCCCAGGTGGCCGGTTCCGGAATCGGCGCCGCCACCAGGAAGCCGCGGATTTCGCCGGCCGGGTATTGCGAGGTGTGGATGTTGAGGTAAGCCTCGTTCGAGGCGATGGCCTCGATCAGCGCGGCGCCGGCCGAGGCCGGGGTGCCGCCAAAGGCCGCCAGGAAGGCCGGGTCGTAGATGGTGGCGTCGCTCAGGTCGAACGATGCGCTATAGCTGCCCGACGTGACCCCCAGCGGGAAATCGGTGAAGGGGATCGCGATCGGCGCCACGCCGGTGAACGCGGCCGTGGTGCAGCAGTGGATGTGGGCCATCGTGGTGCCGGACAACAGGTCGCGGAAGGGCACGTCGGCGGTCATGATGTCGCCTTCGATGTCGAAGGTGGCGACGCTGGAGCCAGGCGAGCCGTTCGGCGGGCTTTCGGCCGGTCCGCTGGCGACGGCCCGGATGATGCCGTCCTGGGCCTGCGCCAGGGCTGGCGCGCAGGCCGCGGCGGCGGCCAGGGCAAGAATGGACAAGCTGCGTTTCATGGTATACCTCCTGATCAGGAAAGAAACCAGCGCGTCACGGCGTGACGCTGCGCAAAAAACTAGCACGTTGGCTCGTGGGTATACACACGGTACGGATGGGCAAAGGCTGCTGAGCAATAAGAGCAGGTCCGGGTGCTATCTCGTCGGGAAAAGTTCGCGGAATATGATTCAGCTACGGGGCATACGCCACAAAAATCGAATCATTTTTGCAACAAGCGATGCGGACTATTTTTTCTTCTGGATGGTGATCTCGCCATCGGCCTCGAGGAAGGCGCATCCCATGTCCGAGCGCTCGCAATCGGCGGCGCGCAGGGCCTGGTCCAGGTCTTCGGCGGTGATGCGGCAGCGCTGCACCACCTTGTCGAAGAAGACGCCATCGCGCCCGATCAGGACCGCTGTGCCGTCCAGCAGCACCGACATGCGCCGGCTATAGGCCGATATCATCGCCACCGCCGTGTTCAGCACGATGAGCGTGGCGGCGATGATCAAACCACCGCTCAGGGAATCGTCGCCGCCCGAGAGCGAATTCGACACCGCTTCCGACAGCAGCATCACGACCAGCAGGTCGAAGGGCGTGAATTGTCCCACGGTGCGCCGGCCCGAGATGCGCACCATCAACAGCAGGACCAGGTAGACCACCGCCCCGCGCACGATGAACTCCCACCACGGCAGATCCATGTCGAACATCGCCACCCCCGAATGCACGTTGATGGGGCGATTCTAATTATTTTATTAACAGTGTGCCGCTCGGTTCGACGCGGCAAACACGTCATTCGCGGTGGTAGCTGCGCATGCGGAACACCATCGTCCCTTTGCTGCGTTCGCAGAAGCCGCTCATGGTTTCACCCGGTGCGAGGGTCCGGCTCAGGCGCGTGCCGGGTTGCTTGCCGGCGCAGGCTGCGTGCAGTTCGTCGGGGATGGCGGGCAGGGGCGGCGGCGCGGGTGGCGCAGGTGGCGCCGGGACGGCCGGTTCCGCAGGTGCGGCAGGGGCAGCCGGTGGCGCCGGAGGCAGGGGCGCCATGGCCAGCCCATGGGCATGTGGTGGAGGCGGCGGTGCGGGCCTGGCGGGCGGCGCGGGCGGGGCCGGGGGCGCCGGTGGCGGTGGCATCTCGGCGCAGGGGCCGGTCTTGGCCGGCTTGCATTCGATGTGGACGCCGGCATGGCTGGCGCCGGCGCAAGACAGCAAGGCAAGCAGGATGATCGAACGTGGCTGGAACATGGTTTCTCCTTGGGTGATGAAGCGACCACCTCATCCTGCCTGCGCAATGTGGAGAAAAAATGGAGCTTACAGGTCGTAGCGGTAGCCCAGCCCGTAGATCGAGCGGATCGGCTCCAGGCCGGGCGCGGCGGCATCGATCTTGCGGCGCAGGTTTTTCACGTGGCTGTCGATGGCGCGCTCGGTCACGTCCAGGTCGTCCTGGCGCAGCAGGTCCAGCAAATGCGCGCGCGTGAACACCTGGCCCGGACGCCGCGCCAGCGCCGCCAGCACCTCGAATTCGCTGGGCGTGAGGGCCAGCGCCTGGCCGTGCACCAGTGCGCGCCGTGCATCGATGTCGACAACCAGGGCCGGCGCCGGCGCGTAGTTCGACATGGCCGCGCGGCGCAGGATGGCCTTGATCCGGGCCACCAGTTCGCGCGGGCTGAAGGGCTTGCACAGGTAGTCGTCGGCGCCCGCCTCCAGGCCGAGCAGGCGGTCGATTTCCTCCACGCGCGCGGTCACCATGATGACCGGCACCTGCGAGAATGCGCGCAAGGCGCGGCACAGGGCCAGGCCGTCCAGGCCGGGCAGCATCAGGTCGAGCACCACCAGGGCTGGCGGCGCGCGGCGGATCGCGTCCAGCGCCACTGCGCCATCGTGGAAGACTTCGGGCTCGTAGCCCGCGGCGCGCACATAGTCGGCGACCAGCGCCGCCAGTTCCGGCTCGTCCTCGACGATGCAGATGCGGTTCATGCCGCCTCCAGCGGCAGGGTGATCGTCACGCGCAGGCCTTTCAGGGGCGAGTGCGCAAAGCCCAGCGTGCCGCCCTGGGCTTCGACCAGGCGCCGGCACAAGGCCAGGCCCAGGCCCGCGCCGCCGCCGGCGCGGCTGCGCGAGGCATCGACCCGGTAGAAGCGCTCGCCCAGGCGCGCCAGCGCGTCGTCGGGCACGCCGGGCGCGCTGTCGTCGACGGCGAGCACCAGGCGGCGGCCGGCCGTCTGCGCCGACAGCGCCACGCGCCCGCCGGCGCCTGTATAGCGCAGGCTGTTCTCCAGCAGGTTGCGCAGCACCTGGCGCATGCGGTCGGGGTCGGCGACTACCAGCGTATTCGACGGTGGCGGCTGCAGGTCGAGCGCCAGGCCGGCAGCGGCGAAGCGGTTGCCGAAGCCGGTGGCTTCTTCCTCGGCCAGCGCCCACAGGTCGACGCGCTCCTGCCTGCATTCGAGTGCGCCGACGTCGGCCCGCGCTAGCGCGTACAGTTCGTCGATCAGGCGGTTCAGGGCCAGCACCTGGCGCAGCATGGCGGCGACGTGCTCCGGGTCGGCCTGGCGCACGCCGTCCTGGATCGCTTCCAGCTGCGCGCGCAGCACGGCCAGCGGCGTGCGCAGTTCGTGCGAGGTGTCCGCTACCCACTGGCGGCGCGAACGCTCGGCGTCGTCCAGGCGCGCCGCCAGCAGGTTGAAGTGGTGGGCCAGTTCGCCCAGTTCGTCGCTGCGTTCGACCGCCAGGCGCGTGTCGAAGCGGCCCTCGGCCAGTGCCTGCGCACCTAGGGCCAGGCGGCCGATCGGGCGCCGGAAGTGCAGCGCCAGCAGGCTGGCCGCCAGGGCGCTGAGCAGCACGCCCGCGCCGACAATCGGCCACAGGCTGGCGCTCAGGCCTTCGAGGAAAGCGTAGGCCAGGGCGTCGGTCGGCCCCTGGCTGCGCGCGACCGCCAGGTAGCCGACGGTGCGGCCATCGGCCAGGATGGGACGGCGCACCAGCGGCAGCGCACCGGGCGGACGGCCCGCGAGCCAGGCGCCGCTGTCGTCGAGCAGGGTGACACGGTCCTGCAGGCTTGCGCTGCCTGGCGCGGGCGGCGGCAGGGGCGGCAGCGGCGCGGCGGGCGGCGCGGGCGGGGCCGGTGCAGGAGGCGAGGGTGGCGCGACGGGTTCCATGCGAGACGCAGGCGCTGCAAGCGAAGCGGGAGCAGCCGGCAATGCAGGCGCGGCAGGTGCGGCGGGAGCAGCCGGCAAGGCGGGGGCGGCCGGTGCAGCTGGTGCAGCTAGTGCGATGGCGGCGCTGCGGACCTCCTGCAAACGCGCCAGCTCGTCGCGCAGCCAGGCGCGGCGCGCCGTATCGCGCCGCGGCACGAAGCGCCAGCCGCCGGCCGCGGCATAACGGCGCGCCAGCTCGTTCGACAATCCCTCCAGCCGGTCGAGTTCGATCTGCACCGCGTAATCGCCGAAGCCTTCCAGCACGGTCTGGCGCAGCAGCCAGACGGCGCTCGCCGTCACGGCCAGGATGGCCAGCAGGACCGAGAGGAATAGACGCAGGCCGATCGAGATCTTCAAGACAGAGCCGTATCAGGAGTGAAAGCAGGCCATTCTAGGCCATCGCTTGGGCACTGGACAAAAAAAACGCCCTGCGCCGCGAGGGCGAGGGCGTCAAACCAGCAAGGAGCTTGCTGTACTTGTAAAGCGTGAAGTCGCTTAGAAACGGAAGTTCGCCGTCAGGCTGGCCGAACGCGGCGTGCCCGGGGTGTAGCGGTAGCCGCTCTTGTTGATGTTGGCCACATACTCCTCGTCGCCCAGGTTGTACACGTTCAAACGCAGGTCGATGTTGTTGGTGATGGCGTACGAGGCCATGGCGTCGAAGACCCAGTACGACTTCGTGTAGGCCGGGGTGCCGACGGCGCCGTCGGTGCCGCGCAGCAGACCGTCGTTGAAGCGCGCGCCGCCGCCGATCTTGACGCCCATCGGCAGTTGGTACGAGGTCCACAGGTTGAACGACTGCTTCGGCGTATAGGTCAAGGAATTATCGCCATTGGCGGTGAGCAGGCGGCCCGACTCGATGCTGGTGTCCATGTAGGTGTAGCCTGCGCTGACCAGCCAGTTGCGCGCCAGTTCGCCGGTCACGCCCAGCTCCACGCCCTGCACCTGCTTCTTGCCGGTCTGCGACCAGGTCAGGTCGACCGGGTCCTGCTCGACTTCGTTCTTCACTTCGGTGCGGTACAGCGCTGCGGAGAGGCCCAGCTTGCCCTTGAACAGGTCGAGCTTGCCGCCGAGTTCATAGGTCAGGGTTTCCTGCGGATCGTAGATCGGGTTCTGGGCGCTGTTGACGTTACCCGAGACCGTGAAGTTCGAACCCGGCGGCAGCTTCGAGCTGGCGGCCAGCGCGTACACGCTGCTGTAGGCGGTCGGCTTGTACAGCACCGACAGCTTGCCGTTGTAGACCGTGTCGCCGATGCTGAAGTGGGTCGGCGTGAGGGTGGTCACGTTGTTCGCCGTGGCCGCCGTCACCGCGGTGTAGTCGCCGCTGAAGTGGTCGGCGCGGATGCCGCCGTTGACGATCCAGTTCTCGCCGATCTTGATGGTATCGAAGACGTAGGCGCTCTGGGTGTCGATCTCGCCTTCGTTGAAGGCGCCGGTGCGGCGCGGCGCCAGGCCGCTGACGGCGACGCCGGCGTCCGGGTTGTACAGGTTCGCGGCCGGCAGGGTGCCGAGGCCGGTGAGACCATAGGTGATCTGCTTTTCGCTGGTGAACTCGATACCGGTCACCAGGGTGTGACGCAGCGAGCCGGTGTCGAACATCGAGGTCAGCGCGGTCTGGTTGGTCAGGATCTTGTTTTCCTGGTCCTTCACGGTGCGGGTGTTGCGCACCAGGGTCCAGGTGGACGGGTCGGCGCGGTTCACCAGCGTGACGTTGGCGCCGCTGGCCAGGAAGGCCGACAGCAGGTAGTCCTGGCTGGTGCGGCCATAGCGCGAGATGCTGTGCAGCCTGAAGTTCGGCGAGAAGTCGTGCTCGACGCGCACGGTCGCCATGTCGGCCTTGACCTTGTCGTAGTCGCCCTTCGAGCCATAGAAATTCTTCGGATCGACGGCCGGGGCGGTCGACAGTTCCGGCTTATTGACGCGGTCCGGGCTGGTGTAGCCGGGCAGGCCGACGGTCGGCACGCCGCCGTCCGGAATGTTGTCCTGGTTGACGTGCAGGTAGTCGAGCACCACGCGGGTCGGGCCGTTCAGGCCGAAGCCGATGCTCGGCGCCACCGCCCAGCGCTTGTCGGTGACCACGTCGCGCGCGGCGCGGCCGGAATCCTGGGCCATCACGTTGATGCGCGCCGCGATGCCGCGCTCGGCGTTGATGACGCGGTTGACGTCGGCCGTGACGCGCTTCTGCTCCGCGCTGCCGCCCGTGAGCGAAACGCTCGAGATGTCGTCGAGGCGGGCCTTTTTCGTGACCAGGTTCACCGAACCGGTCGGCGAGCTGCGGCCGTTGTCGGTTCCGGCAGGGCCCTTCACGACGTCGATCTGTTCCAAGTTGAAGACGTCGCGCGAGATCGAGCCGACGTCGCGCACGCCGTCGACATAGATGCTGCCCGAGCTGTCGAAGCCGCGCATGAAGATGGCGTCGCCGGTGTTCGTGTTGCCGTTTTCGCCGAGGAAGAAGGCGCCGACGCCGGGCGTGTTGCGCAGTGCTTCGGTCAGGGTCAGGGCGCCTTGCTGCTCGATCAGTTCCTTCTTGATGACCTGCACGGTCTGCGCGGTGTCGACCAGCTTTTCGGTGTACTTCGGCGAGGAGGCGCGTTCGGCCTTGAAGTCGTTCTCGGTCTTGCCGACCACTTCCACCTTCGACACGGGCAGGGCGGAAACGTCGTCCGGCGCCGGCGGCACGGTATCGGCAGCCTGGGCCGCAAGCGGCAGCAGCATGGTCGCCAGCGCGGCGCTCATGTGTTGTTGAAAACGGCTGTGCCCGTGCTTGCGGCTCTTGATTGCTTGCATGTCTGTTCCTGTTCTTCTCTCGGTTTTTATGGAAGCGCCATCAGGGGAATGAGGCGCGGTTTTGTGCACTGGTCAACATTCTAGTAAGCATTTTTACATTTGTAAATGAGAATTGTTATCATTCGCGTTCGCATGGTTGAGTATTTACCCGGCACGGGCAAAAAGTCTTGTGTCAGGACAGGCGCGCAGCGAAACGCGGAGATGGGAGCGTGGTAGAAGTGCAACAACAGGTGTGGATGCCTGGCCGCTAACTCGTTTGTCAGGAGGGCAACAATTTCGTACACTCAGCCGTGCGGCCGGCCTGCGATCCGGGCCGTTTGGTAGCCAAGGCATCTCGCCGGCGCCAGCTCTTCGGAAACAACGACGCACACGATGACATCGAATCGACAAACACTCTGGCGGGCCGGCAAATGATGATCGTTCCCAGCTTCTGGGCAGAAGCCCGGGCGCAATATCGCCGCAAGGGCAAGCAGATCACTGTCAGGCGTTTCGGCTGGTCCGACGCCAGCCAGGACGATGCGCAGCACAATGCCCAGCGGCGTGTCGACGCAGCGCTGGCGCGTGCCGTCGCCGGCGAAACCTTGCCGCGACGCGAGCGCAAAGTGCCGTACAACGGCGGCGACGGGTTACCGATCCGGGAGGAGGTGGTCGACCGCGTCGGCGAGACCGTCATCACCCGCAACGCCTACGGCGCACGCTGCATCAATACGCCGAACGTGCTGTTCGTCGATATCGATTTCAATGTCGGCCCTGGCAAGCGCACGGTCTGGGGCAGCGCGCTGTTCCTGCTCGCAGCCGGTGCGGTGATGCTGTATCTGATGGCGGCAGCCGGCAAGGGCCCTGGCAGCCTGCTGGCCGCGGCTGTGATCGGCGTGCTGCTGACCCTGGTGTTGTCGTTCCCCATTGCGAACCGTGCCCATCGCCTGGCCGTCCAGGCCCGGGGTGGTCCGGAGGCGGTGGCGCGCGCAAACATCCTGCGCTTCATGGGCACGCGTCCGGATTGGCTGGTCCATCTCTACCGAACGCCCGCCGGCTTGCGCCTGCTCGCTACCCATCGCCTGTTCGATCCGCTGGAAGCCGAGGTGGCCGAGTGTTTCCGGGCATTGGCGGCTGATCCAGTGTACGCGGCCATGTGCCTGAACCAGCACTGCTTCAGGGCACGCGTGTCTGCCAAACCCTGGCGCATCGGCATCGGAGACCATACCCGGCCCGGCCCGGCACCTGGCCGGTCTCGCCCGAGCGGCTGCCGGAGCGGCGTGCGTGGCTGGAGCGCTATGACCACGCCGCCGCAGGGTTTGCCGCCTGCCGTTTTATCGAGTCGCTCGGCAAGGGCGCCAGCGTTCCGGCCGCGCAAGCGGTGCGGCAGCTGCACGATGAACTGTGCCGGGCCCACACCAAATTGCCCATCGCCTGAACGGACCCATTGCAGCGGCTGATCGTGCCGCTTGCTCGGCTTCTACGCGAGCGCGGCGGCGAGTATGCGATCCATCTCCGGCCCCGCATCTTCGCAATTGGCCAGGTGGATGATCGACGTACGGCTTTGCGGTAGCCGGACAATCAAGGTGTTGAAGCCCCACAGGCCACCGCTATGGAACACGACGTCCTGGCCGAACCTGTGCGTCAGTTCCAACCCGAACCGGTAGTCAGGCACCGTGCCGTCCAGGAAGGGAGAACGTTGCAGCATGGCGTGCAGCAGGCTCGACTTGTCGGACCACTGGCGGTGCCATTCCACTTCCCAACGCAACAAATCGGCGATGCTGCCGTAGATGCCGCCATCGCCGACCGTGTTGGCGTTACCCAGGTGCTGTTTGTAGCCGAAGGGGCGGGACGGGTCCACGTCGTAGCTGAACACGCGATGTGCAATCACATTGAACCGGTCGTCATCAAAGCCCAGGCGATGGATACCGAGCGGCTCGAACAGGATCTTCCTGGCGTACTTCGTCAGCGATAGCCCGCTCAGGCGTTCAACCAGCGCGGCAAGCAGGATGTAGTTGCTGTTGCTGTAACGGTGCCCGGTCTGTGCCGGACACTCGACCGTGTCCATGCGGGCAATCAGTTGCAGGATGGTGTCGTTGTTGAAGTAGTCGGCTTCATGGCGCCCCAGTTGGCATTGCAGGAACTGGAAATAATCCGGAATGCCGCTGCTGTGATTCAGCAGGCTTCGTAACGGGAAAGCCTGTTCGAATCGTGCCAGCTCGGGCAGATGAGGGCATACGTCGTCATCGAGGCCGATCAGGCCGTCACGCACCAGGGCCATGATGCACGCGGCCGTGAACTGCTTCGATTCCGATGCGAGGTAATAGGCCGAGTCGCGCGACAAGGGCACATTCAGTTCGAGAGAAGCCAACCCGTGGTGGCGTTCGAATACGGTTTCTCCATCGCGCAGGATGGCTACGCTGAAACCCGGGCCGTGTGACGGCAAGCGCGCTGCCAGTTGTTCATAATAATTCCAGAGTTCTTGCACAGGGCCCCGGCTTGTTTGTTGAGGAAAGCTGAGATTGTATGCGCCGGATGCGCATTTGGTATCAAAGAAATAATCTGGCGATGACCGTTATGGCTCAATTGCAAACGCTACAATCGTTCGCAATCGGCACCAGTACAGGGGATCAAGCGTATGCATAGCGAGTTCGTCACTTGTGTTCCATACCTGCATACGGAGCGACTCGTGCTGCGTGAATATCAACGGCAGGACTTCGCCGCATTTGCAGCGCATCTCGCCGATCCTGTCAGCGCGGCCCACCTGGGTTCGGCCGACCGGCATGCGGCGTGGCGAATCTTCTGTTCACAGGCAGGACTATGGCTCATCGATGGCGCCGGATGGTGGGCTGTCGAGGAAAAGGAAACGGGTCAAGTCGTCGGGACTGTTGGTGCGTTTTTTCGCGAGGAATCCACGGTGATGGAGCTAGGCTGGAATACCTATCGTGCGTTCTGGGGCCGGGGATTCGCAAACGAAGCGGCGGCAGCAGCGCTGGATTATGCGCTTGACATCCGAGGTGAACCCACAGTCCGGGCGCTCATCGCATCAAGCAATGCATCGTCGCTGCGCGTTGCCAGGCGCCTCGGCCTGATGTATGAAGCGGAGACTGAGATATACGGCAAAGCGGTCGGCATTTACACGCTTAAGCGGGAAGGCTCGCTTGTATAGGTTTGCTGGGATACACGGGACGCTAATAAAAGATCGCCATAAAACAATAAGGTCTACTACAACAAGCACGGCCTGCAGCGAGTTGGCGATTGGTCCAGGTAACAACCAGAACGTATACTGGATCATGCCGACCGCCCACTATCGGCCAATGGCGGACGTTCAATCGTCACCTCAAGTTATTCGAGGACGGACAACGATCGGCGTTCTGTTAACCTGAATGGAGATCATGCAGTCGTATGATTCAATTCTGTTTCACCATTGAAATGGTTTAGAAAATCACCAGATTAATCGCTGTACAGCCATTCCCATGAAAAAGCTGAATCCTGCGATCGAAAATATATGCATGAAGGCGTAGACCGGGCTAAATCAGTGGCCTATACCGTTTGCCTGTGTGCTGTACATGAACGGCAAAGCGGTCGGTACGTGACAGCATTTAAACGAAAGTGATCTTCTCAGTGGATGACGAAAACAAAGAGCCTTCCTCGAATGCGATTCTTGAGCGGCGGCCCTGGAAAGAGCGATATCGCTGGCTCGCCGTACTGATGATGGCCGCATTTGCGGGCATGGGGCCGGCACCACCACCGAAACCAGCACGAGCACTATCGGAATATTCGCAGATTGCCGAGGATCCAGACGGGCTGAAGCTGGATCCTGAACTGCATTTTGTGCAGAATGGGCTTGATAGGGACGAATCAAGCATGGACGCGTAACGATGACGTATCTGGAAATCGATCCGCGATACCGGATGTTCGCTTGGGGTCGAACGAGTACGCTGTACGGACGTAATCGACCAGAATCGCTCATTGAACACATCGGTCCATGAGGTGATCCAGGTAATGCGAACATTTGCCAAGTGGCTCGTTTGGCTCATCCTGGGTTTGGTTGCCGTGCTTGTGCTCGCTCTGTTGATCTTTCCGAGCCCCATCGCCGAGCACAGGTTCAACACCTATGAGCAGGCTGTCGCAAGTGGCGCATTCGAGCGACAAGCACTCCCCGAATCCCGGCCCGGGACGCTGCTGGTCAATCGCGTCCGCAGGGCCGGGGTGTATGTCGACTAGCGCCCGTATGGCCGCGCCGGCGCTGCGCGCGGCGCCGGTGCCGTGCGGAAGCCGATCAGGGCCTCCATGTATTGCACGGTACTCCTGCCGGTCGAATCGGTGACACGGACGATGATGTTGCGCGCGCCCGCCGTGGTGAAGGTATGCCGGGCACTGACCTCGCCGCTGCCGCGCGCTGCGCGCACCACGGCCGGCTGCGGTCCCAGGCCGTCGCCCCAGTCGACGGTCGCCTTGTGGCGGTCGCCGACGTTGTGGTCGCGGAAGGATAGGGTAAGCGGCAGCGGGCGGTTCAGTGCTGTCTCGGGAAAGTTGATTGGCCCCAGCACCGGCGCGTCGGTGCCGCCGCCGCCGCGGCGCAGCAGCACCAGGCCGGCGCTCGACTCGGCGACGATGTCGCCATTGGCGGCAATGGCGAGTGCGGAAGCGAGGGTCAGTCCCGCCGGCGGATTGAGCAGGCGCGTGTTCAGGTCGACGGCCGCGCCCGTGCGCGACCAGCGGTAGGCGCGGCGCTCGCCCTGGCTGGCCCAGGCGACGCCGACGCTGACGCCCGCATCGTTCAGGCTGTTTATTTCGGACACCGCGAGCGATGCGGGGTGCAGGTCGACCAGTCCGCGTGCGCGCGAGTACAGGAAGGCGCGGCTGGCGCCGTCCGGGGAAACGATGCGGCCGGCGATTTCGCCTGCCTCGTTCAGGCCGACCACCACCGCGTTCGGCCCCGGGGTGGCCACGCCCCGTGACGGGCTCCACAGGAATGCGCGCGCATCCGGCGTACCGCCATCGAGCATCCCGGCGATATCGCCACGTTCGTTGTTGTACATGGCAATGGCGCCGCGTACGCCGCCAAGGGTGCCGAGTACCGTGGGCCGGTTGGCGCTGTCCCAGCGCGCGGCGTGGTTGATGCCGCCGGCGTCGGTAACGCTGCCGACGCTGACGTTGCGCTCGTTGATGTCGAAGGCATAGCTCAGGTCGAAGCCGGGCGGCCTGGGCAGCACCGTCAAGCGGTTGGCCGCGCTCCAGCGCACCCCGCGTCCGGTGGCGGGGTCGGAACCCGTGTACGAGGCCCCGACGACGATGCCGTTGTTATTGATGGCGGGAATCCAGCTGTCGCCAGCGGCGCCGAGCGAGGGCAGGCGGGCCAGCCCCCGGGCCGCCGACCAGCGATACGGTTGCAGGTTCGTCGACCAGGGATCGTCGGGGTCGACATACCGCGACACGAAGGCCAGCTCGCCGCGGTCGTTCAGGGCGCCGAGAAACGAGACGGTGTTGCTTGGCGTGATAGGGTGGATGACACGCTGTCCATCGAAGAAGCCGACATGGGCATTGTAGTCGAGCCCGATGTACTCGAAGGCGGCCTGGCCGCTGGCGTTGATGTGGGCTACCAGGGCCTGGGACGGCACCAGATTGACGATGCCGTACACGTCGGCTGGGGCGTGGAGCGCGCCGGCGCCTTGCGCGCCGTTCGCTGGCGCCGCGGCCCTGGTGCCGTCGTCGAATCCCGCCAGGTGTGCGGCGAGTACCAGTCCGCCTGCCGCACGAAGCGTCTTGCTTCTCAGGATATGCATGTGAGCCTCTCATGGTTTTCGCGCATGCGTGGTGCATGGCGTCAGGCCAATGTAGGCAGTCGCCTGGCCGCAGAAGACGAGCTGTATCAAGGACGGGCCAGTATCGGAGTCTTCCGGCCGCATGCTCGGAAGGCGCCGTGCAGCGCCGGCAATTTCAGTCTGTAGAGGCCGCCTTGCCTGGGGCTTTGGCATAGGTGCCGCGCAGGCCCATCGGATTCTCGTCGATGCTCAGCCGGCCCTCGCTGGAAGACAGGCTCAGGGTCTTGAACGGCGCCGCCTGCAGTTCGCCCGGATTGAGCACCACGAAGCCGGCGATGCGCTTGCTGGCGCGCTCGGCCGGCACGTCGAACCAGGTCCACTCGTCCTTGCTGTCGGCACGGCGCAGGCCGGCGCGCTTCCAGGTTTCGCCCGCAGGCATCTGGGCGATCGCGTCGCCGTTCGGACCGCTGACCGCGCTGGCCTTGCGTCCGGAGGCACTTTCGAAACGGACCTCGATGCCGGCCACCGGGCCGGTCGCCGGCACGCCGACAATCGCCACCCAGATGCCCTGGCGCGGGTCTTTCTTAATCGAGAGTTCGGCTTCCGTGAAGAGCCGGAATTTCCCGGGCCGCGGAGTATGCGGGGTGAGGACGATGCGCTGGCCTTCGCGCTTCCAGGTGCCTTGCGCCGCCATGTCGGTTGCGCCGTACATCAGCACCCATTCGAATTCGCCCGACTTCTTCAGCAGCAGTTCGGAGCCGACTTCGGTCATGCCGCTCAGGTAGTAGTGGCCGATGGGGTCGTTGGCTTCGGCGGCGGTGGCGGCCATGCTGCCAAGGAGGCAGGCGCTGGCCAGGACGAGTTTAGGGATCAAGCGCATGGGGCCTCACGGTTGGGCGACGCGGACTGGAAAACGACTCTTGGTTGCAAGCTCAGCCATACTATGCCGCAGCGCGCGCTTTTGTGTCGCCATGCTGGAATAACGCTGTCAAGAGCCAAGTTCTTCACAGAAACTGTGGATAAAGTTGTGCGTCACTACTAATGTGATGAATTAAGCCTTTGATTTTAAGAAATATTTGCAGGCCGCCTCTGAATTGAGCATCCCGACTTTTTTGTTCAAGATTGATTCCTTTATGGTTCTCTAAATAGAGGAAATCAACTTAGCACCGCAGGCGGTGAGATCGTTGTCATACGCATAGGACTGTCCTGCGTGCCTGGCACCGGCACCATCCGGTTTAATGGAAAACCTTCCTTTACATTGGGGGCAGAAGGTCATGTCATCGGCCAGGGCTGCTTCCGTACCCATCACCACGGTGCCTGATGAAACCGAGATGACCTGGCCGCCGTGATCCGTCTTGTCATTCATCCGAATGACGCCACGTCCTTCATGCTTCATGTTCGTTAGCCTTTCATTGTTAAGTGCCAGGCCTGCCCGCTACGATACTCGTCGAGCAAAGCTGCTATCTGGATGTTGAAAATTACACTGAGCAAGAAACAGCGTTATTTGCGAAATAAAGTCGTCCGGCGCGGTCGCACAGACTATTTTTGCTTCGGCGTCTCCGCCTCCAGCAGATGCCACTTCAGTTCCGCACTGTCCAGCGGCAGCATCCAGTCGCGCTTCGGATCGGGAAAGGGTTGTCCAGCGGTCAGCCAGCGCTGCCGCCAGGCATGATTGACTTCCTGTTCGAGTGGATGGCCCGGCGTGAGCCATGGCTGCCACGTGCCTGTCACGGCACATTGTTTATTACCAGTGCACTCCACCTGCGGTGACGGCCACTTGACCTGACGCGACAGCCTGAGCGCGGTGCGCGGTGCGACCGCGCCGCCGTCGTTGCGCACGGTGAGCACGCGCTGCCAGACGATGCTGTTGATGGCTTTCGAACCCATGCCGTCCGGAGCGCGTGGCTGCTCGAAGGCTTCGCCCTTGCCGTAGAGGCCGGGCGCGATCTTGGCCATGAAGGTGCGCACCTCGGCCGTTTCCTGCGGCGCGGTCGGCTGCCAGTAGCCAGCGACCGGCGCCTGCAGTGCATCGGTCGTTTCCGCGAGCGGCCGAAAGGCGTAGGCGCTGTCGAGGAAGTAGCGGCCTTTTCTCAACGAAGCCTCGGTCGGTGCCGGTGTGGCTGGTGCGGGCACGACGGCCATGGCCGCCGCGAGCAGGCTTTCGCGTGTGCCGTCCCAGGGCGGCAGCACGGCAGGCGGCAGGGGGAGGATCTTGTCGAGGTTGGGAAAGCGGCGGTCAGGGTTGAAGCTGAGTGCGTCCATTAGCATGCTGTAGCGCTGGGCGCGCGCTTTGTCGATAAAGGGCACGAACATGTTTGCTAGGTCGTCGGGATTGTTGAACTCATAGCGCAAGCTGTTCGCGCACTGCTGGCAGCCACCTTTCACGCCCTCGTGCAGGGCGCGCATCACGCGCGCACGATCTTCCGAAGTCACTTCACCAAGCTCTGACCCATCTGGCGCCCTTGGTACGCGATACATATACTCAAGTTCTTCGGCAGCGGGGCCATAACCTTGGGCCAGCGCGCATTCGAACATCTTTATCGCGATCGGGATATTACCCCAATAGCCCGGTTTTAGGTTGTCTGCACCGGCATCCATTTTCTCACCCAGGAAGTGCATCGACCGTGGGTTTCCCAATGCGGCAGCCTTTTGGAAAAAGGCGTAGGCGCGGTCGTGATCGCCATATACGCCTGTGCCGTTGAGGTAATAGGTACCCATGCGATCATAAGCGGCCGGGATGCCCAGTTCGACAGCCTGTGACACTAGCATCAGCGCCGCATCCTCGCCATTGAGCGGATCGTGTCCTTCGACGTACAAACTAGCCAGGTTCAGCATCGCCTTCCAATGATGTCGCTCGGCGGCCAGCCTGGTTAGGTTGACGATCTTCTTGTAATCGCGGTCTTCGTAGAAAGTCGTACGATCTTCCAAGGCACGCGCCTCAAGGAACCAGTCATCAGCCTGAGCATCTATAGGAGGAGCCTTGCTAGCTTCGGTTTGGCATTCGAAGGAAGTAATGTGCGGATCGAAGGGAGCCAATTCTTGCAGGTATCCGGGGCGTTTTGTCTTGTCCATGTCGCAGGCTGTTAGCAAAAAGAACGTGAGCAGGATGATTGCCAGACGGAGGCAGTGCACTAGGCAAATCACAGCAAGGGTACCCATGGTTTAACCGAAGCGTATCGTCGAGCTCCGGCCATCGTCCAGTGGGACGATGAAGCCTTCCATTTGTTTCATTTTCGGTGCGGTAGACTTCGACTTCTGCTTCTCCTTATTGTTTTTCATGAGTTTTACCCAGTTGGCAAAGGTTTCCTTGATTTCCTGCGGTGTCGCATTTCCGCCGTCATTTTTTTTGGTCGCGAGCTGCGACCAGACCCGCTTTCGCAGTTCAGTTGCATGGCGTGGATCGTTGGTGGCAAGGTTGATCTCACTGTCCACCGCCATGCTGCGCTGGTTCAAATTGGCACTGCCAAGCGTGAAAAAGCCGTCGTCGACCAGCAGCAGCTTGGAATGGATGTAAATTTCGCGGTAGCGCCACTCGCGCCTCGCCTGGTTGAACTCGCATGAGTTGAGCACGGCCACGCACACCTTTAGGCCGTACAAGTCTTCGAGAAGCAGCGCGGTAGGCTTGTCGATCTTGTTTGCAGCGGAGACAACGACTTCCGTCACGAGGTTCGGCACGCTTGCCCGCCTGTCGGCAGCGTCCCCGAAGAATTGTTTCGACGCGGCCTGCTGAATCTTCGCATCCTTATTGGCCCGGTCGATCATCTTTACCTGCCCGGTCATGCCGTCCTGCTGGCCCAGCGTGGCCAGGGTGTCGTAGGTGCGCGGAACCATCTGCGCTTTCTCTGGCGCCGGAATGACGACGAAGACATGCATGATCGGTAGATCTTCCTTGCTTTTGCCGATCTTTGCGGCGTTGCGGTTCCAGCCGGCGATGACCTTCTTGCGAACCGCCAGCAGGTGTTCGGCCCAGTCCTGGTACTGGAAATACTGGTTCTCCATGTACAGGTAGCCTGTTCCAGCAGCGGCGACGCGGGTCGCGTTGAAGTAGATTTCCTTGATCGTGAAGTCATTTTCCTCGGGCTGCGTTCTGACGATCTGCACCGTCGAGTCCGCGGAGCCGGCCTTGCGCAGCAAGGCGGAGGGTGGTGTGCCGCACACGTACGGCTTCGGCGAGCCAGCGCCGGCCGCACGTTCCCAGGCCCCTTCGAAATTTTCGTGAACCGGTATCAAAGCCCGGCCGCCCTCGATGCGGCAAGCGTAGTCGCGATACGGCTTCAGGGTCTCGAAATCGAAATTGCCGTCGACGCCTTCCGCATGCTCCTGCTTCGTTTTGGCTGCGCCTTGCTCGCGCAATGGGTTCTCGACGAAATGCTCGGGAGTGTCCCAATAATCGGTCAGTGAATTCAGGCCCATGACGTAGGCGACGGCCTTCTTGCCCTTGTTATAGGCGAAGTCGATCAGGATCGGCTTTTGGTGATGGGTGCCGCCTAATGTAAAGAGCGCGCGCTCGCTGGCATCGGGTTTTCTCGTCTCCAGTTCAAGCGCATTTCCGATGCTGCTGGAATCGCCGTCGCGGGTACGGATGCGGATGCCCTCCAACCGTCCCGCGAAGGCGGCCCTGTACCAGTTGTAGCAATATTCTTCCCTTGCCATGGCTGCAAGCTTGTCGCCCGAAATGTTCCATTCCTTTTTATGGCGGTTATTCCGAGCATGCTCGCGTATTCGATCCATGCTGTGTTGGGCACTCATTTGCTGGACTTCCAGATCGCTTCGCGCGATGTGCCAAGGATTTTTTCCATGGGTATGGCCTGGCATGTGCTTTTGAATCGCGCCGCCGCTGACGCTGTACCAGACCAGCAAACGAACCCGCACGCCGCGCCTCCCCGCCGCAATCAAGAGATCGCCATAGGTTTCCGCCCGCGGCCAGACCGGTCCGTCGCGGACCAATTCCATTCCCGGATCAAATCCCCAACATACCAGGTCGATGCTCTCCTTTGCCTCCGCGATGTCCCTGGCGATGGCAGCGAAACCATCTTTTCCGCAAATATGGACGCTGAGCCTGTTGTTGTGGGTGATGGGATGGGTCGCATTTCCCTTTTTGTTCTTCTCTTCAGCAAACCACTGGATGGTAGAAGTCGCTTTGCTGCTGGCTTCGTCGATATGAACCTGTTCGGTTCGCAAGTTTTTTTCAGGGCGCATGAGGTTCCCGTTGTGTTTGCTGACAAGTCAGGAGTAAGTGCGGCCTTCCGCCGAGCCATCGAGCGAGCGCGCCCCCTGGTTCGACAGGACCTGCTCGCTATACAAGGCTTTGTCTTTTGGATCGAACTTTTCCCAGGCCTTGAGCTCGAATTTCTCGCCGTTCGCAAGTTCCACTGTATAACCCGGCGTTCCACTCGTATGCTCGATAGCGATACGACCAAGGTCGTCGGTGATGCCTTCGTCAACCTGGCTGCCGTTTTTGAAGAGGGTGTAAGGAACGTTTGAAAAAGGGCGCCCGTTTTCGGAATGGGTTTGCAGCATGAAGAGAAGCTGCTTCGGATCATCCGGCGTCTTTGGCTCTGCAATGCTGATCTTGTGCTCGGCCGATGGCTGGGGCCGATTCTGGGAAGCGAGGGTTTCGAGGTTGCCGTGAAATAGCGCCGGCTTGGGCGCGAAGACTTGCAAGCGGTCGGTAATTTCGACCATACACTCAGGGCCGTGCAAGCGAACGCCCTTTTTTCCCTTCAAATCGATCCAGTCGGTTTGGCTGATGAGCGACAGGACCTTGTTCGCGATGACCTGGATATCGTCTTCATGTGCCTGCACAGTGATCCTGCCCGATGCTGCAATCAGCTTCATGCCAGCCTTGTGGACGAAGAGGCGGAAAGTCTGTTTGATGCTCGCGAACAGGCTGTCGCCCGTTGCTATCGAGAGATGGCTGCCCGTCGTCAGGGCCGTATGTTCACCGCTCGCGATATGGGTCGATTGTGCTGAGGTCGTCTCAATCCCGGCCGGGCTTGCCAGGACGAGGTGGGGATCAGAAAGCTCAGGAAACTGTTCACCAGTGCCTTCTAAACTGTTGTTTTGTGTTTTCAGCACATCGGCCACATCATGCTGCTGTCCGCTTTCCTGGGCCAGGCCCTGCAGCGCGGCTGTCGCCTGGTTGTCGTGCAGCTTGTACGCGGCATTCAGCCGTTTCGTCGTTTCGTCCATGTCCTTGATCGGTCCGCGCGCGGAAGGCCGCGCCTCGGTGGTGATCAACAGGCCCTTGGCCGCACGGGCCACGCCGTGGCCATCGGTGCGCAGTTCCCAGCCTTCTCCGCGCGCATCCTTGCGGCCTGCGTTGTCCTCGATTCGGGAAATGTGACCAAGCGACAGCTGACTGCAAAGGTGATCGCTCTTCAGCTGCGCCTGGATCATTTCCTTCGTGTCGTCAAGGACGAGGTGGTTGCCGCGCGTTGCGCCACCGAGTTCCCGGCTGCGCAAGCCAGCGAGCGCCTGTTGTTCAGGCAACGCCCACGGCGGCATGTGATGCTGGTTGTAAAGTGCGCCGAGTACAAGCGGGTGATCGACATTCCCGTTGGGGTAGACCACGGCGACTTCCTCGCCGACGCGCGGCAAGCGGATATGGCCGAATTCGCTGCCGGCCGCAGGGCTCAATACCCGGATCCAGGGTGAGCTCTTTTCATCGTAATTGCCCAGCCGGTCCCAGTGAAGCTGCAACTTGACGCGTCCAAGGCCGTCCGTGTGGATATCGGCGCCTGCCGGCCCGACGACGATGGCAGTATGCAGCCCCGTGTAGATGCAAGGCTCGCTGTTGTAGTTGCGGCCAGGGCGCCAGCGGATGTCCTGGCGGATGCAAGTAAAGCGGTTTTCGTACTCTGACGGCTTATCTGGACCAGCTTGGTAATTATTGGAAACCTCATGGTCGGCAGACAGGATCAGGTAGTAGCGGTCCCTGATGCTGCTGCGCTGTTTGGCGTCGTATCGACGCGAATGCGATTCGGCACTGAAGTGACCGCCCAGTTTGAATGTGCGCCCAGGCAGCACGCACCGTTCGTTGCCAGCCGCCTCGAAGTACTGGGTGTCCTTCTCCGCCTCGTCCATGCGCCGCCCTGCGAGCTGTACGCCGTCGGCGTACCGACGAAAACCATAGGCGCCGGTGTCCTCGAAGATTTCGTAGGGAAAGACATCGCCTTGCCGGTTCATTGAAGCAGCTTCAACGCGTTGTGCTCCAGGGCTCTTGTAGTTAAACGAAGCGAGCGTGGTCTTGCCCGAGCCGATACGCCGGATTGCCGTCCACGCATGAATGCCATCGTCCTCGCGTGAGCCGCCCTGGTCGTGGAACGAGATCACGCAGGCTTGCTCGTCGATCGGCTTGGCGAGAAAACTGTTGTCCGAAATCATGAGCTTGTGGCCATCGAATGCATGCTCGTACCAGTAATGGAGGCCAAGCGCTTCCCAGCGCCGGTGCAGGTGGTTGTAGTCGGTCTCGTTATACTGGTTAGCAACCGTCAGTTTTGTGTCGTCGACCTTGGCCATCTGCCAGTTGGCCTGGCTGTAATGCCTTAAGGTTTCCTGGGTGATCTCGAGCACGTTCTTGTTGTGGAAGGACATGCAGTTCTTGCGCAGGCGCGCGAAGGCGAGCCAGGGCTCGAGCAGCATCCGGTAAAAGGCGAAGCCGCCGTCGCTGCGCAGGAAGCTGAATTCGGTGACATAGCCGTTGAAGTAGCGCAGCGAGCCGTCTTCACGCACCAGGGAAATGGTCGCCATTCGGCCCATCATTGTTCTCAGCGGGATGCCCGGGTCGTCCGACAGCAGCTCGACGTCGAAACGGAAACTGCGCGAGACTTCTTCATGCGCGAGCAGCTTGTCAGGCAAGAGGATTGCGGATGGCCCGTCCTTGAACGGAAAGTCGAGCCGCATGAGCCGCTTGTGTTGCGATTCGCCGCTGAATGCCGATCGCGCGGCGCCGGCCACGACTGCCTGGATTTCACCCATTAATTGCCTCCAATGGCCTTTCGCCGTAGAACACTTGGAAAGGTTCAGAGGTCACGTTATCGTGATGATGCCGCGCGTTATTTGATCAGCGTCAACGCATTTTCATGCGTTATGTCTAGCGCATATCGAGGGCGTTGTGTGGTCAGGGCGTATGATTTCGCCGCGCTGGAACTGAAGCTGGCGCACATGGCATTCCATCACGAAGACGAGAACATAACGGTGTGATGGCAGGACACAACGCAACCGTATCGATGTGGCACCGCTGCTGATTCATGTGGAAAAGCTGTCGGGCGTGGCATCCGTATCGGAGCCGGACCGGGGCAATAAGCCAACCTTCTAATAGACGTCGCGCCGATAGCGACCGTCGGCCGCCAGCTCGTCGAGCGTTTCCATGCCGAGGGCGCCTACCAGCGCCTCATGCACGCCCGCCGCCATCCCCTGCAGGCTGCCGCAGACATACACCGCCGCGCCGCGCGCGATCCAGGTGCGCAGTTCGTCGCCGCGTTCGGCCAGCACGTGCTGCACGTAGCGCGGCCCACCTTCGTCGCGCGAGAAGGCGAGGTCCAGGCGCGCCAGTTGTCCGCCATTGCGCCAGCCCAGCAGTTCGTCGCGGCACAGGAAGTCGTGCGCGGCATGGCGCTCGCCGAACACCAGCCAGTTGTCGGCCATGCCGGCGTCGATGCGCGCCTTCAGGTGGGCGCGCAGGCCGGCCAGGCCGGTGCCGTTGCCGACCAGGATCAGCGGACGCGCCGTGTTCTCGCCCAGGCGGAAGCGCGCATGGGTACGCACGCGCAGGGCCACCGTGTCGTCAAACGTGGCATCCAGGCAGAGCCAGCCCGACGCGGCGCCGGCGCTGCCGTCTTCATGGCGCTGCAGGCGCACCAGCAGTTCCAGCTTGCCTTCGCTCGGGATCGAGGCGATCGAATACTCGCGCGGCAGGTCCGGGTCGCGCGGTGCGCACACTTGTACCAGGTCGCCGGCTTCCCAGTCGGGCAGGGCGCCCGCGCGCGGCGCCAGGGCGAGGCGGTACAGGGGCGCACCGATGCTGCCCGGGTTCAATTGCGTGCGTTCCAGGATGCGCCACTGCCCGTAGGCCGGCGCTTCCCAGTCGGGCGCGTCGCTGGTGCCGGCCAGATGGCTGAGCTGGTGCTGCCAGCTGGCGATCGCCTCGCCGTTGACGCGGTCGACCTCGATGCGTTCGAACAGCGGGGTGGCGCCGCGCGCGCCCAGCCAGGCGTCGAGGGCGCGGCCGAAGCCGCAATAATTCGTGTAGCTGCTGTCGCCCAGGGCCAGCACGCCGTAGTGCAATTGCGAGAGGTCGGCGTCGCTGCCCATCGTCACGCCGGCAAAGCGCGCGGCGGAGTCGGGGGCGTCGCCTTCGCCGTAGGTGCTGGCGATGAACAGGGCGCGCGTGGCGCCGGTGAAGGCCGCCGGATCGAGGCTGGAGATGCACACGGCGCGCGCCTGCAGGCCGCCGGTGTTCAGGGTGGCGGCGGTCTGCTGGGCCAGGTATTCGGCATTGCCGGTCTGGCTGGCATACACCACCAGCCAGTCGCCTTCTTCGAGCGCAGGCGCGGGCACGGCTTTCGGGCGGCGCAGCAGGGTGGCGCACAGGCCGCCATAGGCAGCCAGCAGGGCCAGGGCACTGCCCCAGCGCATGGGATCGATGGTCATCATTGCAGCATGGCGCGCCAGGCGCTCGTGGTGATTTCTTCCAGGCCCGGGTGGTAAGAGCGGCGCAGCAGCAGGCGCGCGGCCAGGCCGCGTTCCTCGGCAAAGGTGAGGCCGGCCTCGGCGCCGAGCACGGTGATAGTGGTGGAGAGGGCGTCGGCGGCCATGCAGGTGGAAGCAAGCACGGTGGCCGAGGCGATGTCGTTGGCGATCGGGTAGCCAGTGCGCGGGTCGAGCGTGTGCGAGGCGCGGCGATTGCCCTGCTGAAAATAGCGCCGGTAGTCGCCCGAGGTGGCCACCGCCAGGCCGTGCAGGGCGGCCACGGTTTCCACGCTGCTTGCGCCCGGCACGCCTTCCAGGGTCACCCACCAAGGCTGGCCGTCGGGCTTGGTGCCGGCGCCGCGCAGCTCGCCGCCGATCTCGACCACGTAATGGCGCACGCCGTGCTGTTCCAGGCAAAACGCCAGGCGATCGACGGCGTAACCTTTCGCCACCGACGACAGGTCGAGCAGGGCGCCGCCCGGCTGCAGCAGACGCGCGGCGGCACGGTCGAATTCCGGGTGCAGGCTGGCGCGCTGGGCCAGCACCTCCTGCACGGCGGCCGGCGCCGGGGCATAGAAGCCGGCCTGGTCGTAGCGGCGCTCGGGGCCGAAGCCCCACAGATTGACCAGGGTGCCGGCGAAAGGGTCATAGGCGCCGCCGCTGGCCTCGAGCACGCCGAGGGCGTAGTCGAGCACTTCGGCAAAGCGCGGCGGGATGTCGGTCCAGCTGCCGGCCGGGGCGCGGTTGTAGCGGCCCAGCGTCGACTCCGGCAGCCAGTGGCTCATTTCGTCCACGATGCCGTCGAGTTCGGCCTGCATCCGCTCGCCCAGCTTGCTGCGCACGCCGGCGGGCAGCATCAGCCGCGCCGACCAACTTGTGCCCATGGTCGAGCCGGCCGCTTCGAACAGGGTGCTGGCGGCGGGAGGCGGGCTGGGGTCGATGTCGAGGGGAACGAGGACGTGGCGCATTCGTGGCAGGAAAACCGGGCGCGGCGGCGCCCGGTGCAGCATGGTGGATGTACTCGGGCAGGCTTATTCCGGCAAGATTTCGAGCGAGCCGGTATAGGCCGAGCGGCGGGTCTCCGGTGCGTCCGATGGCGGCGCGCCCTTGGCCGGTGCCGGCGGATACACGGCATTTACCCAGTACATGTTCGGGGCCGGCAGCTTGATGGTGGCTTCGCCGTTGGCGTCGGTGGTGTGGCGCACTTCGCCCAGCACGCCGCGGTAGCGCACGCCGCCCGGCACCATGCTGAAGTCCAGCTTCGGCAGCGGCTTGCCGTCGAGCAGGAAACGCACGCGCAGGGTTTCGCCGCTGCGCAAATCGTTCGGATTCGAGAGCGGAATCATCTCCAGGCCGGCATTCGTGGGTTTGAGCGCGCCATCGCTGGTTTTATTCGCCGAGACAAAGGTCTCGATGCGCTGGTTGGTGATGGTCTTCTTTACCTCGGTGGCGCCGGCCGGCAACTGCTTGTTGAAGTCGGCCTCGCTGCCGCGGAAGCGCTTCACCTCGTTGCCGACCTTGTAGCTGCCCATCACGTTGGTGCTGACCAGGGCGATGCGGTAGGTGCCGTCCTGCGGCAGCGGGATGTCGACGCTGGTGCGCATCTTGCCCATCACGGCTTCGGGCGCCGGCGCGGTGGTGCCGTCCGGGGCGGTGACGCTCAGGCCGTTCATGCGCAGCGGCATGTGGTCGACGTCGAACAGGCCATCGGAAATGGCGCCGTCCACGGTCACCCAGGCGTTCTTGCTTTCGACCATGGTCGAGGTCGGCACCATCCAGGGACGGTGGGCGCTGGCGGCGCCGGCGGTGGCGGCCAGGATCAGGGCGAGGACGCCGTGCTTGATCAGGTTGGTTTGCATGTTCGACTCCGTTTTATTTATTTGATTTCGATGGACACCGCGCCCAGCTCTTCCTTGCCGCTGGCGCTGGCCGCGACCTTGCCTTTGGCCGGCAGGGTGAAGGGCACGCGCACCAGTTCGCGGCCGCCCGCCTCGCGCGCCGCCTCGATGACCAGCTTGTAGTCGCCGGCGGGGAGCTTGTCAATGCCGGTACGGGCAGGGCCGAAGCTCATGGTGTGGCTGCCGGCGGCGCGGGTGGCGCCGGAGACGCCGTCGATCGGCAGGGTGGCTTCGCGGCCGGCCTTGCGCCACCAGGTGCGCATGTCTTTCACCCACTTCTCGCCGGCATTGTCTTTCTTCTTGACGTCGTACAGCACAGCAAGAGTAGAAGCAACAGTCTGGTCAGCGCGCTCGATCCAGATCGCGACATACGGCTTGTGGTACTCGGCCACGTTCATTTGCGGCAGTTCGAACTTGACGGACAGGTCGGCAGCCACCGCGCCGCTGGAGATCAGCGGCAGGGACAGGGCGGCGAGCGATGGGGACAGTTTCATGCAGTGCCTTCTTATATAAGTAGGTGAATTAATGAACGTTTTTAATTAATGGACGAACAGCAGCGCGAGGACGATGGGCAGGACGATGCCGAAGCCGATCACGGGCCAGGTCGACGGCCGGTTGGCTGCGTGGTACTTCAGGATCAGGAAACCGGTGATGCAAAAGACGATGCAGGCAATCGCGAAGATGTCGATGAACCAGCTCCACACGGCGCCGGTGTTGCGGCCCTTGTGCATGTCGTTCAGCCACGAGATCCAGCCGCGGTCGGTCTTCTCGTATTCGGCTTTGCCATCGACGCCGATGCGCAGCCAGGCGTCGCCGCCGGGGCGGGGCAGGGCGACGTAGCCGTCCTCCTCGCTCCACTCGGCCGCTTTGCCGCGCAGGTCGACCGGGAAGGCGCCGTTCGCCCATTCGGCCAGTTTCGCCGGGACCGGCGCCTCGGCGTCGGCGTGCTGCTCGGCATAGGCCTGCAGTTCGGGCAGCAGGGCGGCCGGCACCGTGCCGGACAGGCGGGTAACCTGGGGCTTGGATTCGATCTGGGCCGCGTGGTTCAGGGTAAAGCCGGTAATGCTGAACAGGAGCATGGCCATCAGGCAGATGGCCGAACTGATCCAGTGCCACTGGTGCAATTGTTTTAGCCAGAGCGCGCGCTTTGCGCCGGGTAGGGCGGCGGGTGCGGTTGCGGTGCGCGGCGGATTCTGGACGGACATGCAAGTTTCCTGTTGAGTGAACGATGCAAATGATAACGATTATCATTTAGACGGTCAACAGGAAAGGCGGAAACGCCGTAGGGTGGACCGGGCCACGAGAGGCGGCTTCGCCGTCCACGCGTTCAGCCAGAGCATGCAATGTCGGGGCGCAAGCAGGAATTTGGACGCGTGGACGGCAGAGCCGTCCACCCTACCGCCATATCGGCCCGACATGTCACAAAAAGTAAGAGTGGCGCCTATGCCACCCGGATGTTGCGTTACAATACCTGCCGCTATTGTGCCAAGTCAGCGAAGTTAACTATCTCTGTCGCAACAACAGTCCTTCCCCCACAACTTGATGTCTTGTAAGTGCGATCCGCTAACCGGTCAGGCCGTGCCGCGGAAGGTTAACCCAACCCGCCAAACTCGCGAAGCGCGAAGAAAGGTGAGCAAGAATGATGCAACAATATAACGCCAACTCCTACCTGTTCGGCGGTAATGCGCCGTACGTGGAAGAGTTGTACGAGGCCTACCTGAACAACCCGGGCTCGGTTCCGGACAACTGGCGCGCCTACTTCGACAACATGCAGCACGTGCCTGCCGTCGACGGTAGCAACCGCCCGGACGTGGTTCACTCGTCCGTCATCGCCTCGTTCGCGGAACGCGCCAAGCAGGGCCCGATCCGTACCGTGACCGCCGCCGCCGGCGAAGTCGATCCTGAAATGGCACGCAAGCGCGTTGCCGCCACCCAGCTGGTCGCCGCTTACCGCAATCTCGGCTTGCGTTGGGCCAACCTGGACCCGCTGCAGCGCCAGGAGCGTCCACCGATCCGTGAACTCGATCCGTCGTTCTACGGTTTCACCGACGCCGACCTCGACACCCAGTTCAACATCAGCAATACCTATTTCGGCGGCGAGAGCGCATCCCTGCGCGACCTGCTGCAAATGCTGCGCGACACTTACTGCCGCTCGATCGGTGCGGAGTTCATGTACGTCAGCGATCCGACCGAAAAGCGCTGGATCCAGGAACGCCTGGAATCGATCCGCTCGACCCCGACCTTCTCGGCCGAAAAGAAACGCCACATCCTCGAGCGCCTGACCGCGGCCGAAGGACTGGAACGCTACCTCCACACCAAGTACGTCGGCGCCAAGCGCTTCTCGCTCGAAGGCGGCGAATCCTTCATCGCCTCGATGGACGAAACCATCCAGCGCGCCGGTGAAAAGGGCATCCAGGAAATCGTCATCGGCATGGCCCACCGCGGCCGCCTGAACGTGCTGGTCAACACCCTGGGCAAGGCCCCGTCGGAACTGTTCGAGGAATTCGAAGGCAAGCACGCCGACGATTTGCCGTCGGGCGACGTCAAGTACCACCAGGGCTTCTCGAGCGACGTCTCGACCCCTGGCGGTCCGGTCCACCTGTCGCTGGCCTTCAACCCGTCCCACCTCGAGATCGTGAACCCGGTCGTCGAAGGTTCGGTCAAGGCGCGCATGGAACGCCGCGGCGACCGCAAGGGCAAGCAGGTGCTGCCGATCCTGGTGCACGGCGACGCCGCGTTCGCCGGCCAGGGCGTGGTCATGGAAACCCTGAACCTGGCGCAGACCCGCGGCTACGGCACGGGCGGCACGGTCCACATCGTCATCAACAACCAGATCGGCTTCACCACCTCCGACCCGCGCGACGCCCGTTCGACGCTGTACTGCTCGGACGTCGTGAAGATGATCGAAGCGCCGGTGCTGCACGTGAACGCCGACGATCCTGAAGCCGTGGTCCTGGCGACGCAAATCGCCCTCGACTACCGCGTCGAGTTCGGCAAGGACGTCGTGGTCGACATCATCTGCTACCGCAAGCTGGGCCACAACGAGCAGGACACCCCGGCGCTGACCCAGCCGCTGATGTACAAGAAGATCGCCAAGCACCCAGGCACGCGCAAGCTGTACGCCGAGAAGCTGGCCACGCAAAACACCATCGCCGCCGACGAAGGCGACAAGCTGGTCGCCGCCTACCGCGACGCGATGGACGCCGGCAAGCACACGGTCGATCCGGTGCTGACCAACTTCAAGAACCAGTACGCCGTCGACTGGGCGCCGTTCCTGAACAAGAAGTGGACCGACGCCGCCGACACCGCCGTGCCGCTGACCGAACTGAAGCGCCTGGCCGAACGCATCACCAAGGTGCCTGAAGGCTTCAAGCCGCACTCGCTGGTCGAAAAAGTGCTGGCCGACCGCGCCACCATGGGCCGCGGCGAAA
This sequence comes from Massilia sp. BAP21, assembly GCF_057801335.1. Taxonomy (NCBI): domain Bacteria; kingdom Pseudomonadati; phylum Pseudomonadota; class Betaproteobacteria; order Burkholderiales; family Oxalobacteraceae; genus Massilia; species Massilia sp. BAP21. Next base: position 459,282 of record NZ_CM173596.1, on the reverse strand, counting down.
TGAACCTCGACTGGGGCATGGGCGAACACCTGGGCTTCGCGTCGCTGCTGGCCTCGGGCTACGCGATCCGCCTGTCGGGCCAGGATGCCGGCCGCGGTACCTTCGTGCACCGCCACGCCGTGCTGCACGACCAGAACCGCGAGCGCTGGGACCAGGGCATCTACCTGCCGCTGGCCAACGTGTCGGACAACCAGGCACAGTTCACGGTCATCGACTCGGTGCTGTCGGAAGAAGCGGTGCTCGGCTTCGAGTACGGCTACTCGACCGCCGAACCGAACACGCTGACCATCTGGGAAGCCCAGTTCGGCGACTTCGTGAACGGCGCCCAAGTTGTCATCGACCAGTTCATCGCCTCGGGCGAAGTGAAGTGGGGCCGCGCCTCGGGCCTGGTCATGATGCTGCCGCACGGCTACGAAGGCCAGGGTCCGGAACACTCGTCGGGCCGCATCGAGCGCTTCCTGCAACTGTGCGCGGACAACAACATGCAAGTCGTGCAGCCGACCACCGCTGCCCAGATCTTCCACCTGCTGCGCCGCCAGATGGTGCGCCAGTTCCGCAAGCCGCTGGTGATCTTCACGCCGAAGTCGCTGCTGCGTAACAAGGACGCCGGTTCGCCGCTGTCGGACCTGACCAAGGGCGGTTTCCAGACCGTCATCGGCGAGTGCGACGACAAGATCGAAGCCTCGAAGGTCAAGCGCGTGATCGTTTGCTCGGGCAAGGTGTACTACGACCTGGTCAACGCACGCAAGACCCGCGGTTCGAGCGACGTGGCGATCGTCCGCATCGAGCAGATGTACCCGTTCCCGCACAAGTCCTTCGCTGCCGAACTGAAGAAGTTCAGCAACGCCATCGAGATCGTGTGGGCGCAGGACGAGCCGCAGAACCAGGGTCCGTGGTTCCAGATCCAGCACAACATCTTCGAAAACATGGACGAAGGTCAGCGCCTGGCCTACGCCGGCCGTCCGGCCTCGGCGGCTCCGGCTGTCGGCTACTCGGACAAACACGTGGCTCAGCAGAAAGAACTGCTGGACACGGCATTCTCGAAGCTCAAGGGCTTTATCCTGACTAAGTAAATGTTCAGCGCAAACCGGCCGCCGCAAGGCGTCCGGTTTTTTAGCGTTCTTGCAGATAGATAACAGAATAATCAAACGGAGTTTTACATGGCACAAATCGAAGTCAAGGTCCCCCAGTTGTCGGAATCGGTTGCTGAAGCAACCCTGCTGTCGTGGCACAAGAAAGTCGGCGAGCCGGTCTCGCGCGACGAGAACATGATCGACATCGAAACCGACAAGGTGGTCCTGGAACTGCCAGCCCCTGGCGCCGGCGTGATCGTGCAACTGCTGAAGGCCGACGGCGCGACCGTCGTCGCCGGCGAAGTCATCGCCATCATCGACACCGAAGCTTCGGCACAGACCAGCCCGCTGGAAGTGAAGGCGATTCCTTCGGCTGCCCCAGGCGCATCGATCCAGGCTCCGGCCGCTGCGCCTGCAGCCGCCAGCACCGGCTCGAAAGGCGACGTCGCCATGCCGGCCGCCGCCAAGATCCTGGCCGACAACAACATGAGCGCATCGGATGCCACCGGCACCGGCCGCGACGGCCGCGTGACCAAGGGCGACGCCCTGAGCGCTGTTGCCAACAAGCCAGCCGCTCCAGCCGCCGCGCCTGCACCAGCAGCCGCCAAGCCAGCACTGCAGCAAGTGTCGGCACCGGCCCCTGTCGCCCTGGGTGACCGTCCGGAAGAGCGCGTGCCGATGAGCCGCCTGCGCGCCCGTATCGCCGAGCGCCTGCTGCAATCGCAGTCGACCAACGCGATCCTGACCACCTTCAACGAAGTCAACATGGCGCCTGTGATGGACCTGCGCGCCAAGTACAAGGACAAGTTCGAAAAAGAGCACGGCGTCAAGCTGGGCTTCATGTCCTTCTTCGTCAAGGCCGCCGTTGCCGCACTCAAGAAGTACCCGATCCTGAACGCCTCGGTCGACGGTAACGACATCGTCTACCACGGCTACTTCGACATCGGTATCGCCGTCGGTTCGCCGCGCGGCCTGGTGGTGCCGATCCTGCGCAACGCCGACCAGATGTCGATCGCCGAGATCGAGAAGAAGATCGGCGAATTCGGCGCCAAGGCCAAGGAAGGCAAGCTGACCCTGGACGATCTGTCCGGCGGCACCTTCTCGATCTCGAACGGCGGCACCTTCGGCTCGATGCTGTCGACCCCGATCATCAACCCGCCGCAGTCGGCCATCCTGGGCGTGCACGCGACCAAGGACCGCGCTGTCGTCGAAAACGGCCAGATCGTCATCCGCCCGATGAACTACCTGGCGATGTCGTATGACCACCGCATCATCGACGGCCGCGAAGCCGTGCTGGGCCTGGTCGCCATGAAGGACGCGCTGGAAGATCCGGCACGCCTGCTGCTCGACCTGTAATTTGAAGGCAAGGGCGTCCCCCGGCACAGGTGGGGCGCCTTCTTCCACATCACAGTAGGGAAATGCCATGATCTCCGATGAAATCCGGCGTTTGCACGAACTGCACCAGGCCGGCGCGCTGAGCGACGCCGAATTCGAACAGGCCAAGGCGAAAGTGCTGGCCGGCGAGCGGGTCAACCTGCACAAGGATCGGCCGAATCACGGCTCGAACACCGGACCGGGTGTAGGCGCCCAATTCGAGGCCGGTGCGAATGCCTTCGAAGCCCAGTTGCGCGCGCTGCGCCGTTCGCGGCGCGACCGCTGGCTCGGCGGCGTCTGCGGCGGCCTGAACGGCGTACTGGGCCTGGAAACCTGGGTCTGGCGGCTTGTCTTTGTCCTGTTCGCCCTCGTCACATCGGGGTTCGGGGCGCTCGTCTATCTGCTGATGTGGATTTTTGTCCCAGAAGAATAAATAAGGATCTATTCATGAGTAACGAGAATCAATTCGACGTCGTCGTCATCGGCGGCGGTCCTGGCGGCTATATCGCTGCCATCCGCGCAGCCCAGCTGGGCTTCAAGACCGCCTGCATCGATGCATGGAGCAACGCCGCAGGCAAGCCTGCACCAGGCGGCACCTGCACCAACGTCGGCTGCATCCCGTCGAAAGCGCTGCTGCAATCGTCGGAACACTTCGAGCACGCCGGCCACGCCTTCGCCGAGCACGGCATCAACGTCTCGGGCCTGGAACTGAACCTGCCGCAGATGCTCAAGCGTAAGGACACCATCGTCAAGCAGAACAACGACGGCATCCTGTTCCTGTTCAAGAAGAACAAGGTCTCGTTCTTCCACGGCCTGGGTTCGTTCGGCGGCAAGGCCGACGAAGGCTACACCATCAACGTCAGCGGCCCGACCACGGCCACCCTGACCGCGAAGAACGTGATCGTCGCCACCGGTTCGAACGCACGCCAGCTGCCAGGCGCGGAATTCGACGAGAAACTGATCCTGTCGAACGAAGGCGCGCTGGCGATCGAAGCCGTGCCGTCGAAACTCGGCGTGATCGGCGCCGGCGTCATCGGCCTGGAAATGGGCTCGGTGTGGCGCCGCGTGGGCGCGGACGTCACCGTGCTCGAAGGCCTGCCGACCTTCCTGGGCGCCGTCGACGAGCAGATCGCCAAGGAAGCGCACAAGCTGTTCACCAAGCAGGGCCTGAAGATCAACCTGGGCTGCAAGATCGGCGCGATCACCAAGGGCGAGAACAACGTCACCGTGGCTTACGCTGACAGCACCGGCGCCGAGCAGACCGCCACCTTCGACCGCCTGATCATCTCGATCGGCCGCGTGCCGAACACGAATGGCCTGAACGGCGAAGCCGTCGGCCTGCAGCTGGACGAGCGCGGCTTCGTGGTCGTCGACGACGAATGCCGCACCAGCCTGCCGGGCGTGTGGGCGGTGGGCGACGTCGTGCGCGGCCCGATGCTGGCGCACAAGGCGGAAGAAGAGGGCGTTGCGGTTGCCGAGCGCATCGCCGGCCAGCACGGCCACGTCAACTTCAACACCATCCCTTGGGTCATCTACACCTCGCCGGAAATCGCGTGGGTCGGCAAGACCGAGCAGCAATTGAAGGCCGAAGGCGTGGCCTATAAAGCCGGCACCTTCCCGTTCATGGCCAACGGCCGTGCACGCGCGCTGGGCGACACCTCGGGCATGGTGAAATTCCTGGCCGACGCCACCACCGACGAAATCCTGGGCGTGCACATCGTGGGCCCGGTCGCTTCGGAACTGATCTCGGAAGCCGTCGTCGCGATGGAATTCAAGGCCTCGTCGGAAGACATCGCCCGCATCTGCCACGCGCACCCGTCGCTGTCGGAAGCCGTCAAGGAAGCCGCGCTGGCTGTCGACAAGCGTTCGCTGAACTTCTAATCGGGTTATGGTGCCGCGGAACGGGGGAACGTACTCCTGCCGCCGGCATCGTTCTCTGGACCGTAGGGTGGACGGGTTCCCCGTCCATGCGTTCACCTCACGTCTGCCGGCCCGCTATCTGGCTTGCGAACGTGTGTCGGACGCGTGGACGGCAGAGCCGTCCACCCTACGTTTTTACGATTGCATTACATGAACGTCCAAGAGTATTACCAGCACGCCCTGACCGAGCGCGGCTTCAAGTCCGATCCTGCCCAGCAGGCGGCGGTCGACCGTCTCCAGCAGGCGTACGACGACTGGGTCCAGTACAAGGCCCAGCGGTCGTCCGCTTTCAAGCGCCTGATCAACCGTCCCGACGTGCCGAAGGGCGTCTACATGTGGGGCGGGGTAGGGCGCGGCAAGTCCTTCCTGATGGACTCCTTTTATTCCGTGGTGCCGGTGGTGCGCAAGACGCGCCTGCACTTCCACGAATTCATGCGCGCCGTGCACGGCCAACTGGATGAACTGAAAGGCGTCGCCAACCCGCTCGACGAAGTCGCCAAGCGCATCGCGAAAAAATACCGCCTGATCTGCTTCGACGAATTCCACGTCTCCGACATCGCCGACGCGATGATCCTGTACAACCTGCTCTCAGCCCTGTTCGCGAACGGCGTCAGCTTCGTGATGACCTCGAACTACGAGCCGTCCACCCTGTACCCGGACGGCCTGCACCGCGACCGAATGCTGCCGACCATCGCGCTGCTGAAGGAGAAGCTCGACATCCTGAACGTCGACGCCGGCAACGACTACCGCAAGCGCGCCTTGGAACAGGTGCAGGCTTATTACACGCCGCTGAACGCCGCCTCGGACCACGCCCTGCGCGACGCCTACGCCAAGGTGGCCGACACCGCCGACGAAAGCCCCATCGTCCACATCGAGAACCGCGAGATCCGCGCCCTGCGCCGCGCCGGCGGGGTGATCTGGTTCGACTTCGCCACCCTGTGCGGCGGCCCGCGCTCGCAGAACGATTACCTGGAACTGGCCACGCGCTTCCACACCGTGATCCTGTCCGCGATTCCGAAGATGTCGGCCGGCCAGTCGTCGGAGGCGCGCCGCTTCACCTGGCTGATCGACGTGTTCTACGACCACAAGGTCAAGCTGGTGATGTCGGCCGCGGGCGAGCCGGAAGAGCTCTACACCCAGGGCATGCTGGCAAATGAATTCCACCGCACGGTCTCGCGTATCATTGAGATGCAGTCGCGCGAGTACATGCTCGCCGAACGGCGCGGCGCGGCCGACGCCATCGCCTGACCACACAGAACACCATCGGGAACAAGATGACAAACAAAGCACAGTCCATGTTGCGCAGCGCCGCCGCCACCCTGGTCCTGGCCCTGCTGGCCGCCTGCGCCAGCGAGCGCCAGGCGCTGCCGCCGGCGCCGTCCTCGCCGACCACTTCGGTGGCCCAGGCCGACGAGCGCCTGGCCGCCGTGGCCGCCGAACGCGCCGCCATCGCCGCCAATTACGCCGCGCGCGAAGCCGTCTGCTACGACAAATTCTTCGTGAATAACTGCCTGGACGAAGCCAAGGAACGCCGCCGCAGCGCCGAGGCCGTGCAGCGCGCGATCGAGATCGACGCCGAGCACTTCAAGCGCAAGTTCAAGGTCGAGCAACGCGACCGCCAGATGGCCGAGGCCGAGGCCCGCTACCGGGAAGAGGAAGCGCGCGCCGCCACCCAGCCACCAGCCGCGCCGAAGGTGCCGACCGCCGTGCCGCCGCCACGTCCGTCGCCGGTCGCCGGCCGCATGGCGCGCCATGACCAGAAAGCCCAGGAAGATGCCGCGAAGGAAGCGGCCGATGCACCGAAGCGCGCCGCGAACGCCGCGGCGTATGAAGAACGGCGCCGTAAGTCCGAAGAACGCCAGCGCCTGGTCGCCCAGCGCAAGGCCGAGCGCGAAGCCAAGCGTGTGAAGGCGGAGCAGGAGAAGGCGGCGGGGCAGCAGCCGGCGCCCGCTCAATAAATCACGGCGTCGCCGTTCGTAGGGTGGGCACTCGTGCCCACCGGCCTTTTTCGTGCCTATCCCGACCCAATCGTGTTCGGAACGGGCGCTAACGCAATGCCGTTTGTGACGCCAACACCATGCCGGCTTCCGCGTGGGCAGTGGGGCCGGCTAAATGCCGGCACCACAAAGTGCCCACCCTACGTTATTGCTCTCCGTTCGGCGCTGTCAACTTGATGATGGCCATCGAGCAATTCCCCCACTTGCCCTGCGAGCGTTCGGCCGCCTTGTTGATCAGCCGTTCCGACGCTTCGCGCGGGGTCGCCCGCACGATCGCGGCGCCGAGCTCGGCATCCGTGAAGAAATGCCACAAGCCATCCGTGCATAGCAAAAACTGATCCCCGGCCGCCGCTCCCGTGTGCATGCCAACCGTCACGAACGGCTCCTTGCGGCTGTTCCCCAGCACATTCAGCAACAGCTTCGAGCGCCGGTGGTTGCGCGCCGATTCCAGCGGCAGCCGGTCGGCCACGAGGTGCTCGATATACGCCGCATCGCCGGTACGCAGCACGCACTGCCCATCCTCGAAGCGGTACAGGCGCGAATCGCCCACGTGCGCCCACACCGCCTCTCCGTGCGGTGACAGCAACAGGCCGACGAAGCTGGCGTGCGCTTCCTCGCCGGTGGTGACCGCATTCATCTTGATCACCATGTGGGTCTCGTGCACGATGTCGCGCAGCAGCTGGGCCAGGCGCTCCGGGTTCGGGCCCTCGGCGGGCTTGAAATTGTCGAACACCTGGCGCGCCGTGTGCAGCACCTGCTCGGCCCCGCCGACGCCGTTGATGCCGTCGGACAGCACGGCCAGCACATAGCCGGGCGCGCGGGCGCCGGTCAGGATGGCGACCCGGTCGTTCTGCCGCGGGCGGTTCCCGATGTGTTGCGCAGTTCCCGCTTCGATCTTGAAGAGATTCATAAACTTTGATGCTTTCCGTGGCTGGACGGCCAATCTTTGTTGGCGGCAACGTCGCCGTAGATTAAACTATGCACCGAGAAGCCTCCGTGTTGCAAGCTTCATCCGGTGCAACGCCAGCCCGCAGTCCCGCCGCCGCCCCGCCTGTTGAAAAACCTGTTTGGAACCGCCATCATGACCGATGTCCAAGACATCCAGCGCCGCATTATCGAACTCGACGTGGAACACCGTGACCTCGACGCGGTCATCGCGATGCTGACAGCGGATGGCCACGCGGACCAGTTACAATTGCGCCGCCTCAAAAAGCGTAAACTGCAGCTGAAAGACCATATCACCTTGCTGAAAATGCAACTCGTGCCGGATGTGCCGGCCTGAGGCCTACACTTCCTTGAAACGCCTATTTTGACCGATCACCTCCCTGTGCCCGGCGTTGCCGACGCCGTTGTTTCGTCCTCTGCCGTTCCCGATGATGCGCCTGCCGCTCCGGTCGGCAAGTACGACGAAGAAATCGACCGCCTGTTCGGCGTCGGCGGCCCGCTCGCGCCCGCTGTCGGCACCTTCAAGCCGCGCCAGTCGCAAACCGAAATGGCGAAAGCCATCGCCGCCGCCATCGACGGCCAGCAAGTGCTCATGGCCGAGGCCGGCACCGGCACCGGCAAGACCTTTGCCTACCTCGTGCCCGCGCTGCTGTGGGGCGGCAAGACCATCGTCTCGACCGGGACCAAGAACTTGCAGGATCAATTGTTCCTGCGCGATATTCCGACCATCCGCAAAGCCCTGAAGGCCCCCGTATCGGTGGCGCTGCTGAAGGGCCGCTCGAACTACCTCTGCCATTTCCACCTGGAGCGCACGCTGCAGAACGGGCGCCTGACCTCGCGCGACGACGTCGGCCACCTGCGCGAAATCTCGCGCTTCATCAAGATGAGCAGTTCCGGCGACAAGGCGGAACTGGCCAAGGTGCCGGAAAACGCCTCGGTCTGGAACCTGGTCACGTCCACGCGCGACACCTGCATGGGCGCCGAGTGCCAGTATTACCAGGACTGCTTCGTCATGAAGGCACGCCGCGAAGCCCAGCAGGCGGACGTGGTCGTGGTCAACCACCACCTGTTCTTCGCCGACGTCGCCCTGAAGGACACCGGCGTGGCCGAACTGCTGCCGTCGGCCAACACCATCATCTTCGACGAAGCGCACCAGCTGCCCGATACCGCGACCCTGTTCTTCGGCCAGTCGGTGTCGACCTCGCAGGTGCTGGAACTGTGCCGCGACGTGCTGGCCGAAGGCCTGGCGCATGCGCGCGGTCCGGACTGGGCCAAGATCGTCACCGTGGTCGAAAAGGCCGCGCGCGATCTGCGCCTGACCTTCCCGGAAGGCAGCACCCGTTTGTCGCTGCCCCAGGTGTTGCCGACCTCCGCCTTCTTCCCGGCGCTGGTCAAGCTCAAGGAAGAACTCGATGGCCTGATCGACGTGCTCGAAGAGCAGGCCGAGCGTGCCGAAACCCTGGAAGCCTGCCGCGTGCGCGCGGTCGAGCTGAAAGCCGCCTACGATGCCTGGAAGGCAGACCCGAAGGCCAAGGGTGCTGAGGCCGAACAGGCCGTGCTCTGGGTCGAGGCTTTCAATTCCTCGCTGCAGCTGCACAAGACGCCGTTGTCGATCGCGCCGATCTTCCAGAACCAGCGCGAGGGTAATCCGCGCAGCTGGATTTTTACCTCGGCAACGCTGGCGGTGAAGAACGACTTCAAACACTTCTCCGACCAGATGGGCTTGACCGGCGAACCGGCGCGCACCTGGCCGAGCCCGTTCAACTACGGCGAGCAGGGCGTGCTGTACGTGCCGACCGGTTTGCCGGAACCGAACTCGATGGGCTACACCGATGCCGTGGTCGACCACGCGCTGCCGGTCATCGAGGCGGCCGGCGGGCGCACCTTCTTCCTGTGCACCACGATCCGCGCCGTGAACCGGGTGGCCGAACGCCTGCGCACCGAGTTTGCCGAGCGCGGGCTCGACTTCCCGCTGTTCGTGCAGGGCGAGCGTGGGCGCACCGAACTGCTCGATTCCTTCCGCAACGCGGGCAATGCGGTGCTGGTCGGCAGCCAGAGTTTCTGGGAAGGCGTGGACGTGCGCGGCGATGCGCTGTCGTTGGTGATCATCGACAAGCTGCCGTTTGCTCCGCCCGACGATCCGGTGCTGGCGGCGCGCATCGAGGTGATGGAAAAGCAGGGGCTGAACGGCTTCATGCACCACCAGTTGCCGGAAGCGATCATTACGCTGAAGCAGGGCGCCGGGCGCCTGATCCGCGACGTCGATGACCGCGGGGTGTTGATGATTTGCGATCCGCGTTTGATCAGCAGGCCGTATGGCCGGCGCATCTGGCAGAGCCTGCCGCCGTTCAAGCGTACGCGCGTGCAGGAAGACGTGATCAGGTTCTTCAAGCCGGACGCCGAATAGTCGTCGATTCGTAGGGTGGACGGGTTCCCCGTCCACGCGTTCAGCCAGCGTTTAAATAAGTAGGGTGGGCGCTCCTGTGCCCACGCGTAAAGCGTGAGCAGTGGACGATCCCGGTAGAAGCCAACAATGAATGACGTTCATGCGTGGGCATGTTGTTGATGCCCCCGGCATCAAAGACCCCCCACAATATCAAGCGCCGGTTGAACGCGTGGACGGCGGAGCCGTCCACCCTACCAATTACGGGACGATCACGACCTTGCCGGTCACCTTCCGATCGGCCATGTCGTTCAAGGCCTGCGCCGTCTCGGCCAGCGCATAGCGCTGCGACACCAGCGGCTTGAGTTTTCCTTCGGCCATCCAGCCCAGCATCTCGCGCATCGCGGCCACGTTTGCCTTCGGCTCGCGCTTTGCGAACTCGCCCCAGAACACGCCGACCACCGACGCACCCTTCAGCAGCATCAGATTCCACGGCAGCTTGGGAATCTCGCCCGCCGCAAAGCCGATCACCAGGTGCCGCCCGCGCCAGGCGATCGAGCGCAACGCCGGCTCGGTGTACGGCCCGCCGACCGGATCGTAGATCACGTCCGGACCCTTGCCCCCGGTCGCCGCCTTCAGTGCCTCGCGCAGGTCTTCTTTCGAATAATCGATCAGCACGTCCGCGCCATGCGCGCGGCAGACTTCCAGCTTCTCGGCACTCGATGCCGCCGCGATGACGCGCGCACCGAGGGCCTTGCCGATCTCGATGGCCGCCAGGCCGACACCGCCGGCCGCGCCCAGCACCAGCATGGTTTCGCCGGCCTTCAGCTGGGCGCGGTCGACCACCGCATGGTGCGAGGTGCCATAGGTGAGGGTGATCGCCGCGGCGATGTCGAAGTCCATGTCGGGCGGCATCGGCATCAAGACGTCGGCCGGGGCGCGCACCTGCTCGGCAAAGGCGCCGCTGCGGGCAAAGCCGATCACCCGGTCGCCGGCCTTGAAGTGGCTCACGCCTTCGCCCACCGCGCGCACGGTGCCGGCGAACTCGTTGCCCGGCGTGAAGGGCAGTTCGGGACGGTACTGGTACTTGCCCTGCACGGTCAGCACGTCGGGGAAGTTGACCCCGGCCGCGCGCACCTCGACCACGACTTCGCCGGCTTGCGGCACGAGGTCGGGCAGGTCCTGCAGTTCCAGGCTGTCGGGCGGGCCCCAGTCCTTGCATACGATCGCTTTCATTGCATCTCCTGTTGTTGTGTTGATGGTCGCGAATCTTGCCAATTATGCCTCAGTGAACGATCCGGTGTTGGCCCGGGCCTGCTCCGGGCAGGTTTGTTCGCACGCAAAGCGACGGGGGTATGCGGCGCTAGAGTGGTGGATGCGCGTGCGCGCCGCGGGCGTATTGAACAGGGGAATCGAATGGCAATCCGGTACGGCTGCTTCTTCAGTTACGCCCATGGGCGCCACGGCTTGATGCAGCATTTCAAGGCCGCGCTGGTCGACGCGCTGCAATGCTATCTCGAACCGTATTTCGACAACGAAGAAGAACTCTTCGTCGACACCGAACAGCTCGGCGGCGGCGACGACCTCGACGGCAGGATCGCGCGCGCCATGTGCGAAAGCGTCTGCATGATCCTCATCTACACGCCCAAGTACGAGGCGCATGCCTACACGCGCCGCGAATACGCGGCCATGCGCCTCATCGAGGCCGAGCGCAGCACCTGGTACACGCTGCCCAGCCACCTGATCATCCCGGTCATCATGACCCAGCACCCCGACCGGCTGCCGCCGCAGATCGCGTCGTCCAGCTTCTACGTCGACTTCTCGCATTTCACCATGGCGACCGCCGACCTGAAATCGAATCCCGATTTCCTCCCCGACATCAACAAGATGGTCAAGCGCATCGCCACCCATTACCAGTACCAGAAGCGCCATACGCCGCCTGGTCATGATTGCAACCAATTCGTGCTCCCCGATGTCCCACCCGAGTGGCGCGCCATCCCGGATCTCACTTTCCCGAAAAAATGAGGAGCTACATGGAAATCAACCGCCTGACGCTGCCGCCGATTCCCCGGCCCGGCGAAGTCACCACCTTCTACTCCTTCGAGCATGGCGCCGCGCGCAGCGCCGCGCTGGCGCATGCCGCCGTCCAATTGGCGGCCGGGCAGAACGCCACGGTGCCGGTGCTGATGATCGACTGGGATACCGAGGCGCCCGGCCTGCACCATTATTTCCCGGCGTGCGACGAGCGTTTCGCCGACCCGCGGCCCGAGGTCCGGCCCGGCATGCGGCTCGACACGCACCCCGGCGCGCGCAGCGACCTGCGCCCCGGCATGGGTCCCGGCGCCCGGCCTGACGCGGCCCGGCCCGGACTCCTCGAATACTTCGAGGCCTGCCGCGAACAGCTGCAGTCGCTGGGCCGCGCCGGCGCCGACCTCGACCACGAGGAAAGGGCGCGCCTGGTGCTGGAAGCGATCGACTGGGAAGCCTACGTCGAACGGGTCGACCAGAGCCGCTCGCTGTACCTGATGCGCGCCGGCCGCTTCGACGACAGCTACGGCGAGCGCGCCGACCGCATGGACTGGGACGGCCTGTTCGCAGCCTGCCCGGCGCTGTACCGCGCCTTTGCCGCGCACCTGGCGCGCCACTTCCGCCACGTGCTGGTCGATGCGCGTGGCGGGCGCTCGGCCGCCGTCAGCGTCTGCACCACGCTGCTGCCGGGGCGCCTGGTCGGGCTGTTCACGCCGGGCGGTCGCAGCCTCGAAGGACTGGCCGGCGTGGTGACGCGCGCCGTCGAGTACCGCTGCAGCCACGAGGACGAGCAGCGCCCGCTGCTGGTCTACCCGCTGCCCTGCATCCCCGAAGGCGCCGACGCCGAGCGCCGCGCCTTGTGGCGGCGCGGCGACCCGCAGCGCGGCATCGGGGGCTACCAGCCGGCGCTCGAACAATTGCTGCGCAACTGCTACGGCCTGTCCCAGCTTTCGCTCGACAGCTACCTCGACGAGGTGCCGCTGCTGGCCTCGGTGGCCGCGGCGGCTTCGATGGCGCCCGGCGCGCCGGGCGAACCCTTCGCCGCGGGCGCCGGGCGCGATGCCGATTGCCATGCGCCGGCGCGCAGCGTGGCGGCCCTGCTGGGCTGGCTGGAGGGGGGGCATTTCCCCTGGCAGTCGCGCGCCGAGCTGGCGCTGCTTGATGCCATCGGCGCCAGCCGCAGGGCGCTGGCCGCCGGCGGGCAGGGCGCAGGCCTGCCGGGCCCGGGCGCCCCCGACCCGAACGCGGCGCCGCTGGCGCGCGACCTGCTGGGCCTGGGCGAGCTGCAGCGTGCCCAGGGGCGGATGGCCCAGGCCCAGGAATGCTTCGAAGAGAGCACCGCGCTGCGCCAGCGCCTGTTCGGCGACACCCACCCCGACACCCGCGCCAGCCGCTCGGCGCTGGCGTCGCTGCTGCGCGAGACGGGCCGCCTGCGCGACGCCCGCTCCCAGTACGAACTGCTGCTCGAACACTGCGTGCTCGGCGCCGGCGAAGAGCATGCCGAGACCCTGGCCGCGCGCTCAGGCCTGGCCGCCACCCTGGCCCAGGTCGAGGAATTCCCGCGCGCGCTGGCGCTGCACGCATCCGTGGTCGAGGCCTGCGAGCGGCTCTACGGCCCGGGCCACATCGCCACCCTCGACGCCCTGGCCGGGCAGGCGCGCACCCTGGCGCGCCAGGGAGAATATTCGCGCGCGCGCATGGTCTACGAGCGCGTGCTGGAAGGGCGCCAGCGCATCCTCGGCACCGAGCACGAGGACACGCTGCGCTGTACCCAGCAGCTGGCAACGCTGCTGCGCGACATGGGCGACCTCGGCAATGCGCGCAAGCTGCAGGAAGGCGTGGTGCGGGTGCGCGAGCGCCAGGCCGGGCCTGACGCCGCCGCCACCCTGCAGGCGCGCGAGGCGCTGGCCGAGATCTTCGCCGCCCAGGGCGACCTGGTTGCGGTGCGCGAGATGCAGCAGGCGCTCGCCACGGCGCGCGAGCGCCGGCTCGGCTCCGAGCATCCCGACACCCTGAGCATCCTGTTGCGCCTGGCCTCGACGCTGTCGGAGCAGGGCGAGCTGGAGGAAGCGCGGCGCCTGCAGCAGCACGTGGTGAACCTGCACGAGCGCCTGCACGGCAGCGACGACCACGAAACCCTGCGCAGCAAGCAGATGCTGGCCAGGACCCTGTCGAGCCAGGGCGACAGCCAGGCGGCGCGGCGCCTCGAGGCCAGCGTGGAAGAGGGCAGCAGCCGCCTGCTCAACATCCGCGCCATGTCGGCGGGGCCGCACGATGCCGCCGGCCCGGGCTTCGGCCCTGACGCCGGCGCCGCGCGCAGCGTGCGCGATCCGGGCGCCGCCGGCCCGGGCGGCCATGGCGCGCCGCGCGCCGGCGGGCTGGCAGCGCCCGGCAACGGCGCCGTGGCGCGTGCCGCGCTCGCGCACGCCGGCCTTGCGCACGAAGGAGGGCGCGACGGCACGCGTGGCGGCGCCGGCGGGCACGAGGCCGCGCAGGCGCCGCACGAACATCTCGACCACACATTGTCGCAACTGCAAAGGCTGGCCGACACGCGCCGCAGACGCGAAGCGCGCGCCCTGGCCGACAGCCTGCGCGAAACGATCCTGCGGCCCGGCGTGGCGCAGGCGCTGCGGCGGCGCGGGGTGACCCTGATCAAGCAGGTCTACCTCGAGGACGGCGACAAGGATGCCCTGCTCGCGTTTACCGAAGACGAGGTGGCGTCGCTCGAAGGGGCCCTGATCGAGGCGGCGGGCGGACGTTCGATGGCTTTGCGCTAGTGCTTCCCGCTTGATGTTGCCGGATTTGCAAGGGGTGGCGGGGCGTCGTCCGGCGACAACGGCGCTCCTGCGGGCTCTCCCCGGGAGCCAGAAATTATGTACCGACGGTGCGCGATACGGCAGTTGCTTCAGGTAAAATCGCGTGATGCGAATCCTAATCAGTAACGACGACGGCTACCTCGCCCCCGGCATCAACGCCCTCGCCGACGCCCTGGCTGCGGTGGCGGAGATCATCGTTGTCGCGCCCGACAGCAACCGCTCCGGTGCGTCCAACTCGCTTTCGCTCGACCGTCCGCTGTCCGTCACCAAGGCCGCGAACGGTTTCTATTTTGTCAATGGCACGCCGACCGACTGCGTGCACATCGCCCTGACCGGCATGCAGGAAGCGCCGCCCGACCTGGTCGTTTCCGGCATCAACAATGGCCAGAACATGGGCGACGACACCCTGTATTCGGGCACCGTGGCCGCCGCCACCGAGGCTTTCCTGTTCGGCATCCCGGCCATCGCGTTTTCCCAGGTGCATTCGGGCTGGGCCCACATCGATGCCGCCGCCCGCGCCGCGCGCGACGTGGTGCTGCGCCGCTTCGAGATGCTGCCCGCGCCCTTCCTGCTGAACGTGAATATCCCGAACCTGCCCTACGAGCAGCTCGGTCCGCTGACGCCGACCCGGCTCGGCCGCCGCCACCAGGCCGAGCCGGTGATCCGCTCGCAGGACCCGCGCGGGCGCGAAATCTTCTGGATCGGCGCGCCCGGCGCCTGCCGCGACGCCGGCGAAGGCACCGATTTCCACGCCACGGCGCAAGGCAGGATCTCGGTGACGCCGCTGCAGATCGATCTCACCCACCGGCCGCAACTGGAATTGCTGGCCCATGCCCTGGCGGACGAAGCGGGGAGTGCACCCGGCGAGGGGCGGCCATGACAGACCGGTCCGGCGCCCCGGAAGGCAAACGCTTTCCCTTGCCGCTGTCCTCGGTAACCGGGGGCGCGCGCAAGCCGGGCGCGCCGGCGCCGGTGGCCACGCCCCAGACCGCCACCCAGAACGCCGCGCGCGCACTCGGCGGCGCGGCCCAGCCGCCCAAGGCACCGCCGCCCGGACCCAAGCCGCCCGGCTATGCGCCGCAGGCAACGCAAAGCGCCCCCGCGGCCCAGCGTTCGGATTTGATGGCCACCGAAGCGATCCGGCGCGCCATGGTGGCGCGGGTCGCCGCCCAGGGCGTCAAGGACGGCGCCGTGCTGGCGGCCCTGGAGGCGGTGCCGCGCCACCTGTTCATCGAGCCGGCGCTGTCGAGCCAGGCCTATATCGACGCCTCGCTGCCGATCGGGCACAATCAAACTATTTCCCAGCCTTATATCGTTGCGCGTATGATCGAGGCTATGCGCGCCGGCAAGTCCGGCGCCGATGCCCCGCTCGGCCGCGTGCTCGAAATCGGCACCGGCTGCGGCTACCAGGCCGCGGTGTTGTCGCGGGTGGCAAAGGAAGTGTATTCGATCGAGCGCATCAAGCCGCTGCACGAATTGGCCAAGGCCAACCTGCGGCCGCTGCGCATATCCAATCTCCGCTTGCACTACGGAGATGGTATGCTCGGGCTCGCGCAGGTCGCGCCCTTCGACGGGATCATCCTGGCGGCGGCCGGCCTGGAAGTGCCGCGCGCACTGCTCGAGCAGCTTGCCATCGGCGCATGCCTGGTGGCCCCGGTCGGGGGCCAGGTCCAGCGCCTCGAGCGGATCACCCGTACCGGCAAGTCCGAATGGGCCAGCGAGACGCTGGAATCCTGCCATTTCGTCCCCTTGCGCCCCGGCACCGTTTGAGCGCTGCCAGTCTGTAATAGGTATTAGAAAAGAATGAAACAAAGCATCCGTACCCGTCACCCTTTACTCCTGTTGACCCTCATGCTCGGCCTGCTGGCCGGCTGCAATACCGCCACCCGCCGCGCGCCGGTCGTCGAGCGTCCCGTGTCCCAACCGCATAGCCGTCCGGCGCCGGCCCCGCGCGCCGAGGAGCCGCGCCAGGACGCGCGCGGCTACTACACCGTGCGCCGCGGCGACACCCTGCTGCGCATCGCCCTCGACAATGGCCAGAGCTACCGCGACCTCGTCGCCTGGAACAACCTGGCCAACCCGGACGACATCAAGGTCGGCCAGGTACTGCGCGTGAACCCGCCCGGCAGCGAACGCGTGGCCGGCAACGGCACCGTGACCCAGCCGGTGCCGATGCCGCCAGAGAGCCGTTCCCAGCCGCCGCGCAAGACCACGCCGCGCGCCGACAAGAAACCGTACAGCGAAGACAACGTGGCCGAGGCCCAGCGCGGCGACAAGGCGGAAAATGTCGTGAACGCCGGCGCAGGTGCGACTGCCGTCGCGGTGACCGGTTCGCGCGTCGGCGCCACCGTCACCGCCACCGACGACGAGAAGCTGAGCTGGATGTGGCCGTCGGACGGGCGCATCATCGCCACCTTTGACGAAGGCAAGAACAAGGGCATCGACATCGCCGGCCGCGCCGGACAGCAAGTCATGGCTGCCGGCGCCGGCAAAGTAATGTACGCTGGCAGTGGCATCCGGGGTTATGGTAACCTCGTCATCGTCAAACACAGCAACAGCTTGCTGTCGGCCTACGCCCACAACCGCGCCATCGTCGTCAAGGAAGGCGATAACGTGGCCAAGGGCCAGGTCATTGCCGAAATGGGCGATTCCGATGCCGACACCGTAAAGCTGCATTTCGAGATTCGCCAGCAGGGCAAGCCGGTCGATCCGTCGAGGTTCCTGCCCAGCCGCTAGAGAGGGCCAATGACGCTGCCGCCGCACTCCCGGGATCAAGACGTATCGGACGATCTGCCTGACGAGCTGGAGGGGGACGGCGCGTCTCGCGCGGGCGGCGCCTGCAGCTATCCCGGGGACGCGCCGGAAGGGGTGGCCGATGGGGGCGACGGCGCCCCGGTGCTGCCCGGCGCCGGCGCCGAGCCCGACGGCGTCGACGAACTGAAGACGGTGCTGGCCGCCGAGCTCTCCACCGACACCACCCAGCATTACCTGAACCAGATCGGCACGCGCCCGCTGCTGACGGCCACGCAGGAGGCGCACTTCGCCACCCTGGCCAAGGACGGCGACTTCGGCGCGCGCCAGACCATGATCGAGCATAACCTGCGGCTCGTGGTCTCGATCGCCAAGCACTACATCAACCGCGGCGTGGTGCTGCTCGATCTGATCGAGGAAGGCAACATCGGCCTGATGCGCGCCATCGACAAGTTCGAGCCCGAGCGCGGTTTCCGCTTTTCCACCTACGCCACCTGGTGGATACGCCAGAGCATCGAGCGCGCCATCATGAACCAGGCGCGCACCGTGCGCCTGCCGGTGCACATGGTGCGCGAGCTGAACGCCGTGCTGCGCGCCAAGTACCACCTCGAAGCCCAGCACCACGACGGCAAGGACGCCAGCGTCGAGGACATCGCCAGCCTGCTCGGGCGCCCGCCCGAAGAAGTGCAGGACATTTTGGCGCTGTCGGAACATGCCGCCTCGCTCGATGCGCCGCTCGACAACGATCCGGGGTCCAGCCTGATGGACATGCTGCCCGGGGAAAACGACGACAGCCCGGATGCGCGCGCCGAGCAGCACGAGATGACCCTGCTGGTGCGCGACTGGTTGACGCGCCTGCCCGAGAAGCAGCGGGTGGTGGTGATGCGGCGCTTCGGGCTGGACAACGACGATCCGGCCACGCTGGAAACCCTGGCGGAAGAGATGGGCGTGACGCGAGAAAGGGTGAGGCAGATCCAGCAGGAAGCGCTGGTGAAGCTGAAGCGGGCGATGGCGGCACGTGGCGTCGTGCGCGATTCCTTGTTATGATGCGGCGGGTTTTTTTGTCCGTGGTATTCGATCGTTGATCGTCGGCCGCGGGGCATAACGGGGCCAACGGTTTGCCGTTTGATCCGCCAACAATGTTCATCGTTCCGCGTGGGCACGGAGTGCCCACCGTACGTCCCTCCGATTCGCGTTACCTCATTTTTATCCATGCAAGAAATTTTTATCGATATTAAATCGCTGGACGCGGATGCGCGCGGCGTCGGTCACCTCGAGAACGAGGACGGGACCCCGGGCAAGGTGATCTTCGTCGAAGATGCGCTGCCGGGCGAGCGCGTCAGCTATGAGGTCAAGCGCAAGAAGAAAAACTGGGAAGCGGGCCGCATGGTCACGCTGCAAAAGGCCTCGTCGATGCGCGTCGAGCCGCGCTGCGAGCATTTCGGCTATTGCGGCGGTTGCTCGATGCAGCACCTCGAGCCGAGCGCCCAGGTCGCGATCAAGCAGCGCACGCTGGAAGACAACCTCTGGCACCTGTCGAAGGTGAAGGCCGAGAACATCATGCGCCCGATGTACGGCCCGACCTGGGGCTACCGCTTCCGCGCGCGCCTGTCGGTGCGCCACGTCGAGAAGAAGGGCACGGTGCTGGTCGGCTTCCACGAGCGCGCCTCGTCGTATGTGGCCGACATCCGCTACTGCCACATCCTGCCGCCGCACCTGGGCGGCATGCTGATGCCGCTGCGCGAACTGGTCGGCTCGCTGTCGATCTACAACCAGATGCCGCAGATCGAAGTGGCCGTCGGCGAGGAAACCACGGCCCTGGTGCTGCGCATCATGGCGCCGCTCAGCGCCAAGGACGAGGAGTTGGTAAAGGCATTCGCCGACGAATGGGGCATCCAGTGGTGGCTGCAGCCGAAGGGGCCGGACACCGTGTATCCGTTCTACCCGCTCGACCGCGAGTTGTACTACACGCTGCCCGAGTTCGGCGTGCGCATGCCGTTCAAGCCGACCGACTTCACCCAGGTGAACCACCAGATCAACCGCGCCCTGGTGCACAAGGCGCTGACCCTGCTGGAAGTGCAGCCGCAAGACCGCGTGGCCGATCTGTTCTGCGGCCTGGGCAACTTCACGCTGCCGCTGGCGACCCAGGCGCGCGAAGTGGTCGGCATCGAAGGCAGCACCGTGCTCACCACGCGCGCGCTGGAAAACGCCAAGGCCAACGGCCTGGACGCGAAGACCACCTTCTACACGCGCAACCTGTTCGAGGTGGCGCCGGACGACCTGGTGCAGCTCGGCCGTTTCGACCGCATGCTGATCGACCCGCCGCGCGACGGCGCGATCGCGCTGGCACTGGCCCTGGCCGAACTGCGCGAAAGCGGCCGCACGGATTACCTGCCGCAGCGCATCGTGTACGTGTCGTGCAGCCCGTCGACGCTGGCGCGCGACGCCGGCATCCTGGTGCACCGCGCCGGCTACGTGATGAAAAAGGCGGGCGTGGTGAACATGTTCCCGCACACCTCGCACGTCGAGTCGATCGGCGTGTTCGAGCTGGCGGAAATCCAAGGCCAAGGCTGTTGAGTAGTAGGGTGGACGGCTTTGCCGTCCACGCGTTCAACGAACGTTCGCATGGTGAACGTGATGGCTTTGATGATGTCGCTTGAACGCGTGGAGTCATTCAGGCTGGGGGCCTGGATGACGATCCGTCCACCCTACAATCTGCCGTCGGAGTTGGCACGTTGCACGAGTAAGGCAAACAGCTGAACAGGGTCGGCCGGCTTGAGCAGGTAGGCGTCGAACGCCGACGTGCCGGCCTGCGTCGCTTCCGGTTGTCCATACCCGGTCACCGCCAGTAATAGCGCACTGGCAGTGGCAGGCAAGGCACGCAGCCGTCTCGCCAGTTCGTGCCCATCCATTCCCGGCAGCCCGATGTCGAGCAGGCAGGCGTCGAAGGCATCCGCCTGCGCCCGCGTCAAGGCTTCCTGCGGATCGTGCGCCACCGTCACGCGGTAGCCGGCCGCTTCCAGCAGCATCGCCATGGTATTGGCCGCATCGACGTTGTCATCCACCACCAGCACCCGCAAGCCGGCGCCAGCGATGTCGCCCGCCATCCCGGCCGGAGCGGCCGGGGACGCGACGGGCGCCGCGATGCGCGGCAGGCGCAGCGTGAACCGGCTGCCGCAGTCGCGCCCGGCGCTGGCCGCCGTGACGCTGCCGCCATGCAGCGCGACCAGGCTCTTCACCAACGCCAGCCCCAGTCCGAGCCCGCCCTGGGAGCGGTCCGGCGTGCGCTCGGCCTGCGAGAACAAATCGAACACGGTCGGCAGCAAATCGGGCGCGATGCCGATGCCGTTGTCGGTCACGGCAATCGTCGCCTGGCCCGCATCCACGGCCATCGCCAGACCCAGGCATCCGCCTTCGGGCGTGTACTTGGCGGCGTTGTTCAGCAGGTTGGCCAGCACCTGCACCAGGCGCTTGTGGTCACCCTCGACAAAGGCCGGCCCCGGCGCCAGTTGCAGGGTCAGCTCGTGGCGGCGCGCCTCGACCAGCGGGCGCACCTGTTCGGCGGCATCGGCCACCACCGCCTTCAGGTCCACCGGCGCGCGTTCCAGCACCGCGAGGCCGCGCGTGACGCGCGAGACGTCGAGCAAATCGTCGATCAGGCCGGTCATGTGCGCCACCTGGCGCTTGATGATGCCGCTGGTGCGCGCGACCCGGGCGCTGTCCTGCGGATCGAGATTCAGCAGCTGGGCCGCCGCCGCGATCGGCGCCAGCGGGTTGCGCAGCTCATGCGCCAGCATCGCCAGGAACTCGTCCTTGCGGCGGTCGGCGGCGCGCAGGGCTTCCTCGGCGCGTACCCGCTCGATGGCGCTCCAGACGCGCTCGGCGACGTCGCCGATGACGCGCAGCTCGTCCTCGCTCCAGGCCCGCGCCGTGGCCTGGCTGACGAACAGGCAAGCGATCAGGGCGCCGTTGCGGCTGAGCGGCACGGCGACGCCGGCGCGCACGTCGAGTGCGCGATAGGCCGGCCAGGTTGCGGGTGCGCCGGTGCGCGGATCGTGCTCCAGGTCGTCGGCCACCCAGGTTTCGCCGCGTTCCAGCGTGGCGAAATTGCTGCCGAAGTCCCCGGTAGCCATGCTGCCGTGGAGCGCGTCGACGCCATCGACGTAGTTGGCCTGGAACGTCACCTGGCGGCGCTCGGCGTCGTACTCGCCGTAGACGACCCGGCTGGCCTTCAGGAAGCGGCCGAGCAGGGCGCTGGTCTCGCGCAGGATGGCGTCGGCGTCGTCGAGGCGGCGCAGCAAGTCAGCCAGGCCGAGCTGGAATTCGAAGATCGCCAGCAGCGAGGACTGGCGCGCCACGGCCGTGCGCAGGGCGCGTGCGCTGTCGGCGCGTTCGATGGCGTTCCAGACCCGTTCGCCGATGTCGGAAGCGAGCTTGCATTCCTCCGTCGTCCAGCGCCGCGGACGATGGTCGAGCACGTTCAGGCCGGCGAGCAGGCGGCCGTTGCGCGCATAAGGCTGCACCAGCAGCGACACGATGCCGAGCCCTTCATAGGTCGCCAGGAAGGGGGCGGTGCGCGGATCGGTCCTGACGTCCTCGACCACCAGCGCACGGCCGGCGCGCAGGTCGGCCATGACCTCGGGGCCGAAGTCTGCATGCAGGGCTTCTCGCCCGACCAGGTCGCCGCTGCCCTGCGGAGTCCAGTGGGCGCGGATGCGGAAGCTGCCGCGCGTGTCGTCGTTCACACCGTGGAAGATGTTCGCGGCGCCCAGGTACTGGCCGAGCGCTTCGTTGGCGACCTCGGCGATCTGGTCGGTATCGAGCAGGCCGCCCAGGCGGTCGGCCAGCTGCAACTGCAGGGCCTGGCGCCGCTCGAGCGCGACCCGGGCCGTGGTTTCGTTGATCACGCACAGGGCGCCGCCGATGGCGCCGGTCTCGTCGCGCAGCGGCGAATAGGCGAGGGTGAAGCAGGCCTCGAAAGGCTGGCCGTCGCGCAGGATCATGCGCGGCACGTCCTCGCCATAGGTTGGCTTGCCGGCAATTGCCTGCTCGACCAAGGGCTGCACGCCGTTCCAGAGTTCCGGCCAGACCGTGCGCAGCGGCGTGCCGAGCGCGGCCGGGTGCTTGGCTTCCAGCAGCTCGACGTAGGCCTCGTTGTAGAGCATGACCAGCTGCGGGCCCCAGGCGATGAAGATCGGGAAACGCGAATCGAGGATCATGCCGACCGCGCTGCGCAGTACCGGGCCCCAGGTGTGCGGATGGCCGGCCGGGCTGTTCGACCAGTCGCGCGCGGCGTAGCCCGCACGGATGGCGCCGGGGCTGGCCAGCAGGTCGTAGGAAAGGCGGGCGGCGTCCATGCGTGTTGGTATGATGGAAAGCACCGATCATACGTGACAACGTCAGTTACGTGCCCGAGCGCAATTGTTTTTATGTGCAATGGGCGAAAAAAAGCCGGCCACGCGGGCCGGCTTGTTGTGTTTCAGCGTAAAGATCAGTCGTCGCCGCCGGCGATACCGAGCAGGCGCAGCAGGCTGGTGAAGACGTTGTACACGTCGAGGTAGATCGCCAGGGTCGCGCTGATGTAGTTGGTTTCGCCGCCGTTGACGATGCGCTGCACGTCATACAGGATGAAGGCCGAGAAGATCGCCACGGCCAGCACCGAGAACACGATGGTCAGCGCCGGGATCTGCAGGAAGATGTTGGCGAAGCCCGCCAGCAGCAGCACGACCACGCCGGCCATCAGCCAGCTGCCCATGCCCGAGAAATCGCGCTTGGTGGTGGTGGCGATGCTTGCCATCACGGCCAGCACGCAGGCGGTGCCGCCGAAGGCGGTCATGATCAGGGTGCCGCCGTTGCTGTAGCCCAGGGTGTGGCGCAGCAGCGGGGTCAGCATCAGGCCCATGAAGAAGGTGAAGCCCAGCAGGACGAACACGCCGACCGCGGAATCCTTGGTCTTTTCGATGGCAAACATGAAGCCGAAGGCAACCGCCAGGAAGATGATGAAGCCCATCGCGCCGCCGAGCATCGGCAGCTGCATCGTGACGCCGACGAAGGCGCCGAGCACGGTCGGGATCATCGACAGGGCCAGCAGCCAGAAGGTGTTGCGCAGGACCTTGTTGCGCGTGACCTGGCCGACCGCCACGTCGTACGCGGGTTGCTTTTGCAGGATAGGGTTCATGGGTGTGCCTCCGTTGGTAGGATAATTCGGTGCCAGCATAGCATGCGGTGGCCATGCAGAGTATGGACAGGCCGCCGGTTTAAGTTATTCATAAGTTCCGTACCGCAAGCTACCGGCCTCGCTCGACCGGGCATTTTTCCAACGCGATTCCGCCACTTTGACCCACCCCGCCGCATTCTGGGTTATATGGACGCATGTATGGTAAAATCAAAGGTTGATTGAGTTCTCAACTTCTCGATTTAAACCTTTCTTTTTATTGGAGTTTTTACATGGCAATCGAACGCACCCTGTCGATCATCAAACCAGACGCAGTTGCAAAAAACGTGATCGGCCAAATCTATAGCCGTTTCGAAAACGCTGGCCTGAAGATCGTCGCAGCCCGTATGACCCAGCTGTCGCGCGAGCAGGCTGAAGGCTTCTACGCTGCCCACAAGGAGCGCGGCTTCTTCAACGACCTGGTCACCTTCATGGTCTCGGGTCCAGTCATGATCCAGGTTCTGGAAGGCGAGAACGCCGTCCTGGCACACCGCGACCTGATGGGCGCGACCGATCCGAAGAAAGCTGAAAAAGGCACCATCCGCGCCGACTTCGCCGATTCGATCGATGCCAACGCCGTGCACGGTTCGGATGCTGTCGAAGCCGCACAAGTCGAAATCGCTTACTTCTTCCCAGAACTGAAGTAATCGCTGTCGGCACCAAGCACCGCTCGCCCATGCCTCAGGCCCGGCGAGCGGGGTTCGTTTTATTTTTCATACAGTACACCAGAACACCATGACGACTCTCACCAACCTGCTGGACTTCGATCCCGCGCAACTCGTCGCTTACTGCGCTGAATTGGGTGAGAAGCCGTTCCGCGCAAAGCAGTTGCAACGCTGGATACACCAGTTCGGCGCCAGCAATTTCGACGACATGACGGACCTCGCCAAGTCGCTGCGCGAAAAACTGAAAACCCGCGCCGAGGTGCGCTCGCCGGCCATCATCAGCGACAACACCTCGAGCGACGGCACCCGCAAGTGGCTGGTCGACGTCGGCAACGGCAACGCCGTGGAAACCGTGTTCATCCCGGAAGAAAACCGCGGCACGCTGTGCATCTCCACCCAGGCCGGCTGCGCCGTCAACTGCCGCTTCTGCTCGACCGGCAAGCAGGGCTTCAACCGCAACCTGACCGTGGCCGAGATCATCGGCCAGTTGTGGATGGCCGAGTTCGAGCTGCGCCGCACCAAGGGCATCGAGCCCGGCCCGAAAGGCGAACGCCAGATCACCAACGTGGTCATGATGGGCATGGGCGAGCCGTTGCTGAACTACGAGCCGACCGCCACCGCGCTCAAGCTGATGCTCGACGATAACGCCTACGGCCTGTCGCGCCGCCGCGTGACCCTGTCGACCTCGGGCGTGGTGCCGAACATCGACAAGCTGGCGCAAGACGTGCCCGTGGCCCTGGCCGTGTCGCTGCACGCCTCGAACGACGCGCTGCGCGACATCCTGGTGCCGTTGAACAAGAAGTATCCGCTGCGCGAACTGCTGGCCGCCTGCAAGCGCTACCTGGAATTCGCACCGCGCGACTTCATCACCTTCGAGTACTGCATGCTCGATAACTTCAACGACAGCGACGAGCATGCGCGCGAACTGATCGCCCTGGTCAACGATCCGGAAGTCGGCGTGAACTGCAAGTTCAACCTGATTCCGTTCAATCCTTTCCCGGAATCCGGCCTGTTCCGCTCGAAGAACCCGCGCATCAAGGCCTTTGCCGAAGTGCTGATGAACGCCGGCATCGTGACCACCGTGCGCAAGACGCGCGGCGACGACATCGACGCCGCCTGCGGCCAGCTGGCCGGCGAGGTCAAGGACCGCACCCGCGTGGCCGAGCGCATGGAAAAGATGGCCGAGTACCAGAAGAAGTTCGGCGCCGACTTCGGCCGCATCGTGGAGATTCCTTCTTGATCGGCGCACAGGCAGGCGCGGGCATGAACAGGGCAGGGGGCATCCGCATGGCGGCTGCGCTTGCCCTGTGCCTGCTGACGGCCTGTGCAAATACAAGCAATGGCGGCTCCACGACGGAACTGAAAACCGCCTCCGACCAGACCCAGGCCGAGAAGCGCGCTGCGATCCGCCTGCAGCTGGCGGTCGAGTACTACCAGGACGGCAAGTACGAGATCGCCCTCGACGAGATCAAGAAGGCGATCGCCGCCAACGGCGACTATGCCGACGCCTATGGCGTACGGGCCCTGATCTACACCGCGATGAACGAATTGCCGCTCGCGGAAGAAAACTACCAGCACGCGCTGCGCCTCGCGCCGCGCAATCCCGAGCTCGCCAACAACTACGGCACCTTCCTGTGCCAGCGCGCCAACCGCCCGGCCGAGGCGATGCGCCATTTCGAGGCCGCGATCGCGAATCCCGCCTACCGCACGCCGGTGAGCGCCATGGTGAACGCCGGGCAGTGCAGCCTGAAGACAAATAATATCGACGCGGCCGAGCGCTACCTGCTCAATGCGCTGCGTTACAACCCGAACCTGCCGGCCACCAGCGCCGGCCTGGCGCGGGTGTACTACGAGCGGCGCGACTACGAACGCGCCGGTTTTTTCATACACCGCCTGACGGACGTGTCGACCCTCGACACCCTGTCCGCCGACGCCTTGTGGCTGGCCATCCGGGTCGGCCGCAAGACCGGCGAACGCGCGAACGAAGCCAGCCTGCTGGCGCAGCTGCGGCGGCGCTTCCCGGGCTCGCCCGAATTCGCGGCGTACGAGCGCGGGGCATTCGATGAGTGAGACGACAATGACTTCAGAGCGCGCAGACCAGGGCGCCACGCCGGCCAACCACCACAGCCATCCTGGCGCCACCCTCGCCGCACAGCGCGAAGCGATGGGCTGGAGCGTCGAGCAGGTAGCTGAACAGCTCAAGCTGGCGGTGCGCCAGGTGGTGGCGATCGAGGCCGGCGACTATGCCGCACTGCCCAGCCCCGCCGTGACGCGCGGCTTCGTGCGCGCCTACGCCAAGATCGTGCGCCTCGACCCGGCGCCGCTGGTGGCGATGGTCAAGATCGACGAACCGGTTGTCGCGGACACTGACGCCGCCGCGCGCCGCGAGCGTCCGACCTCGTTCTCGCATTCGCGCTTCCCGACCCATGGCAAGCGCTCCAGCCTGCCGCTGGGCTGGATCGCCGCCGTCGTCGTGGTGGCTGCCGCCGCCGGCGCCGCCTGGAATTTCGGCCTGATCAAGCTGCCTGGCAGCGATGCCACGGCCGACGCCGTACCGACCGTGCCGGCCGACGGCGCCGTCGGTCCTGTCGCCCCGGCCCACGACCCGGCCGTGCCGCTGATCTCGGTGCCGGCGCCGGGCGATGCGAACGGCGCAGCGCCGGCGAATACGCCCGCGACTGCACCGGCAACCGCGCCGGCCGGGAATGCCGCCACGCCGCCCGCAGCGAATGTACCGGCGGCGCCTGCCGCGACCGCGCCGGCCGCGAATGCGCCTGCGGCAGTCGTCACGGCGCCTGGCGCCGCCGCTCCTGTCGCGGCCGCGGGCGCCAACACCCTGGTGCTGAGCGTGCGCGAGGATTCCTGGATCGAAGTGCGTCCGCAAGGTGGCCGCGCGCTGATTTCGCGCCTGGTCAAGGCCGGCAGCACCGAGACTGTCGAGGTGCCGGGCACGGCAACCCTGGTGGTCGGCAATCCGAGCGCCGTCACGGCCACGCTGCGCGGCGCCGCCGTCGCGCTGCCGCAGGTGCCGGGCAAGACGATTTCGCGCGTTACGATCAAATAAGTACTGAACAGATAATCGGGAACACAGCATGAACGCCATGAATTTGCCTATTCCTTCCGGTCCGATGGCGCGCCGCGCCAGCCGCCGCGTGCTGGTCCAGCACGGCGCGCGCAAGGTCTGGATCGGTGGCGACGCCCCGGTGGTGGTGCAGTCGATGACCAACACCGACACCGCCGACGTGATCGGCACCGCCATCCAGATCAAGGAGCTGGCGCGCGCCGGTTCCGAGATGGTGCGCCTGACCGTCGACAAGCCGGAAGCCGCCGCCGCCGTGCCGGCGATCCGCGAACAGCTCGACAGGATGGAGGTGGATGTCCCCCTCGTGGGGGACTTCCACTATAACGGCCACATCCTGCTGCGCGACTTCCCGGAATGCGCGGCCGCGCTGTCGAAGTACCGCATCAATCCCGGCAACGTGGGGCAGGGCGCCAAGCGCGACACCCAGTTCGCCCAGATGATCGAAGTCGCGATCAAGCACGACAAGCCGGTGCGCATCGGCGTCAACTGGGGCAGCCTGGATCAAAGCCTGCTGGCGCGCATCATGGATGCGAACGCCGCGCGCGCGAACCCGTTCAGCGCCCAGGCCGTGATGTACGAAGCCCTGATCACCTCGGCCATCGAGAACGCCGTGCGCGCCGAGGAAGTCGGCCTGGCGAAGGACAAGATCATTTTGTCGTGCAAGGTGTCGGCGGTGCAGGACCTGATCGCGGTGTACCGCGAACTGGCGCGCCGCTGCGACTACCCGCTGCACCTGGGCCTGACCGAGGCCGGCATGGGCAGCAAGGGCATCGTCGCCTCGACCGCGGCCTTGTCCGTGCTGCTGCAGGAAGGCATCGGCGACACCATCCGCGTGTCGCTGACGCCGGAACCGGGCGGCGACCGCACGAAGGAAGTCGTGGTGTCGCAGGAAATCCTGCAGACCATGGGCCTGCGCAAGTTCACGCCGATGGTGATCGCCTGCCCGGGCTGCGGCCGTACCACCTCGACCGTGTTCCAGGAATTGGCCGACAACATCCAGACCTTCCTGCGCGACTCGATGCCGGAATGGAAGAAGCTGTATCCGGGCGTGGAAGCGATGAACGTGGCCGTGATGGGCTGCATCGTCAACGGGCCGGGCGAATCGAAGCACGCGAACATCGGCATCAGTTTGCCGGGCACCGGCGAATCGCCGGCGGCGCCGGTGTTCGTCGATGGGCAGAAGGTTGCCACGCTGCGCGGCGAGCGGATCGTCGATGAGTTCCAGACCATCGTGCTGGATTACGTGAAAAAGAATTACGGCAAACAAACCGAAATCGTTGGCTAAAACGTAGGGTGGACACCTGTGTCCACGCGGTCGTACTGTTGAATACCGCACCATGTGAGGCGGTTCGACAGATCGCATGCCGTACCGCGTGGGCTCAAGAGCCCACCCTACAAAAGCAGAACCCACCGCGGTAGCGCGGATAGCAGAGCAAAATAACATGTCCAAACCAGAAAAAATCAATGCCATCAAAGGCATGAACGACATCCTCCCAGCCGACGCACCGCTGTGGGAACTGTTCGAGAACACCGCCGAAACGATCCTGAAAAGCTACGGCTACCAGAAGATCGTCACCCCGATCGTCGAGGAAACCCGCCTGTTCGCGCGCGCGATCGGCGCCGTGACCGACATCGTCGAAAAGGAAATGTATTCCTTCGAAGACTCGATGAACGGCGACCAGCTGACCCTGCGTCCTGAAGGCACGGCCGGCGTGGTGCGCGCCGTCATCGAGCACAACCTGGTCTACGAAGGCCCGAAGCGTCTCTGGTACAAGGGCCCGATGTTCCGCCACGAACGTCCGCAGCGCGGCCGCTACCGCCAGTTCTTCCAGTTCGGCGCCGAAGCCGTCGGCTTTGCCGGCCCGGACATCGATGCGGAACTGATCATGTTGTGCCGCCGCCTGTGGGATGACCTCGGCCTGCAGAACGTGCGCCTGGAACTGAACTCGATCGGCAATGCCGACGAGCGTAACCGCCACCGCGCCGATTTGATCGCCTACTTCGAACAGCACAGCAACGTGCTCGACGCCGAAGCCCAGCGCCGCCTGCACAGCAACCCGCTGCGCATCCTCGACACCAAGAACCCGGCCATGCAGGAGATGGTGAACGGCGCGCCGCAACTGCTGTCGTATCTTGGCGAAGAATCGCTGGCCCACTTCAACGGCGTGAAAAAACTGCTCGACCGTAACAACGTCCAGTACACCGTGAACCCGCGCCTGGTGCGCGGCCTCGATTACTACAACCGCACCGTTTTCGAGTGGGTCACCGACGAGCTGGGCTCGCAGGGCACGATCTGCGCGGGCGGACGCTACGATCCGCTGATCGAAACCTTCGGCGGCAAGCATACGCCGGGCGTCGGTTTCGCGATGGGCATCGAGCGCATCGTCGAGCTGATGAAAGGCCTGGGCGAGCCGGCCACGCCGAGCCAGTGCGACGTCTACATGGTGCACCAGGGCGAAGAAGCGCAGGTGCAGGCCTTCATCCTGGCCGAACGATTCCGCGATGCCGGCCTGGATGTTGTGCTACATTGCGCAACGCCGGCGGGTGCGGGCAGCTTCAAGAGCCAGATGAAGAAGGCCGACGCCAGCGGCGCCGCCTTTGCCGTCATCCTCGGCGAAGACGAAGTGGCCAACAACGTGGCAGCCGTGAAGTCGCTGCGCGGGGCAGCCGGCGAGCAGCAGCAGGCCAGCGTCGCCTTCGACGCCGTGGTCGACCACGTGGTCGACGCCATCATCGGCGAGCATGACCACGACCACGATCACGTGCATTACCACCCGTAAGCAGTAGCGAAGCAGTCATCCATCGATAACTATCAGACAGACGAACGACCATGGCATACGACCTCGAAGAACAAGAACAGATAGCCACTTTCAAGGCTTTCTGGTCCAAGTACGGCAACCTGATCACCTGGGTGCTGATCATCGCGCTCGGCTCTTTCGCCGCCTATAACTTCTGGAACCAGCATCAGCGCAAGTCGTCGGTCGAAGCCTCGGCCCTGTACGACACCCTGA
This sequence comes from Massilia sp. BAP21, assembly GCF_057801335.1. NCBI lineage: Bacteria > Pseudomonadati > Pseudomonadota > Betaproteobacteria > Burkholderiales > Oxalobacteraceae > Massilia > Massilia sp. BAP21. Next base: position 429,023 of record NZ_CM173596.1, on the reverse strand, counting down.
CCGAGGCCGTCATCGCCAACGACAACGCCAAGGCCCAGCGCATCGCCGCCGACATCCAGGACAAGTTCAAGCGCACCGCCTACGCACAGATGAGCGCCCTGGCCGCCGCCAAGGCCGCCTTCGAGGCGAACGACCTGAAGACCGCCAGGACCCAGCTGCAATGGGTGGTCGACAATGGCAACGACGAGTACCAGTCGGTTGCGAAGCTGCGCCTGGCCGGCGTGCTGCTGGACGAAAAGAACTACGACGGCGCCATGAAGCTGCTGAACGAAAAGTTCCTGCCGCAATTCGCCGCCGAAGTGCAGGATCGCAAGGGCGACGTGCTGGTCGCGCAGAACAAGATCGCCGACGCGCGCAATGCCTACGTTGCCGCCCTGGCCGCCATGGGGCCGAAGCATCCGGGCAGCCAGCTGGTGCGCATCAAGCTCGAAGCCATCGGCGGCACCGCTCCGGAAGCGCCGAAGGCAGCAGCGTAATCGTCGTCGGATACGGCCCGCGTCCGCCTTCCTGGCGGGGGCGGGCTTTGCGGCTTTATACAGTTCAGACTTCAGACTAAGAACAAGGCTAAAAGAATATGCGTATTACCCGTAAGCTGGTTGGTGTCGGTGTCCTGGCCCTGATGACGGGCTGCTCGACCTTGAGTTCGCTCAATCCCTTCTCCTCGAAGGACAAGACCAACGAGCCGGCCAAGCTGGAAGAACTGAAGGCGTCGATGGCCGTGCGCACCGCATGGAAGCTCGACATCGGCAAGGCCAAGGGCTACCAGTTCTCGCCTGCGCTGGCCGGCAACACCCTGGTCGTGGCCAGCGCCGAGGGCAACATCGCCCGCGTCGAGGCGGCCGACGGCCGCCCGATGTGGCGCATCAAGGCCGGCTCGGACCTGACCGCCGGCGTCGGCACCGACGGCAACGTGATCGTCGTCGGCGCCGCCAAGGGCGTGCTGATGGCCTTCGACATGGACGGCAAGGCGCTCTGGAAGACCCAGCTGTCGAGCGAGATCCTGTCCGCACCGGCCGTCGGCCAGGGCATGGTCGTGGCGCGCTCGATCGACAACCGCGTGGTCGGCATCGACGCCGCCACCGGCGAAAAGAAATGGACCGTGCAGCGTCCGTCGCCGCCGCTGACCCTGCGCAATGCGCCGGGCATGGTGGTGTACGAAAAAGACGTGGTCGTGGCCCAGCCGGCCGGCAAGCTCACTTCCTTCCTGCTGGCCACCGGCGCACCGCGCTGGGAAGTCGAAGTCGGCGTCGCCCGCGGCGCCACCGAACTCGAACGCGTGACCGACATCGGCGGCGCCCCGGTGATCTTCGAATCCGACGTCTGCGCCGTGTCCTACCAGGGCCGCGTGGCCTGCTTCGAGCTGGCCTCGGGTTCGCCGCGCTGGAACCGCGACCTGTCCTCGGAAGTGGGCGTGGCCGTGGACCAGCGCTTCGTCTTCGCCGCCGACGACAAGGGCGCCGTCCATGCGTTCGCCCGCGACAGCGGCGCCAGCGTCTGGAAGAACGACAAGCTGGCCTTCCGCGGCCTGTCGACTCCGCTGTCCTACGGCCGCGCGGTCGCGGTCGGCGACTACCAGGGTTACATCCACTTCCTGTCGCGCGAAGAAGGCAGCATGCTGGCGCGTCTGGCCCTCGACGGCGGCGCCGTCAGCGGCACGCCCCTGGTGGCCGGAAGTAACCTGATTTTTCAAACACAAAATGGAACTGTGGCCGCCATCGCGGTCGAATAGAATAAATACATGAAGCCGGTAATTGCACTCGTTGGTCGCCCGAACGTCGGAAAGTCGACCCTCTTCAACCGCCTGACCCGTTCGCGCGACGCGCTGGTGGCCGACCTCCCTGGCCTGACGCGCGACCGCCACTACGGCGAGGGGCGTATCGGCGAGCGGCCCTTCCTGGTCATCGATACCGGCGGTTTCGAGCCGGTGGCCAAGGAAGGCATCATGCACGAGATGGCCCTGCAGACGAAGCAGGCCGTGGCCGAAGCCGACATCGTCGTCTTCATCGTCGACGGCCGCCAGGGCCTGACCCCGCACGACAAGACCATTACCGACTTCCTGCGCAAGTCCGGACGCCAGGTCATGCTCGTCATTAACAAGTCCGAGGGCATGAAGTACACCTCGGTCACCGCCGAGTTCTACGAGCTGGGCATGGGCGATCCGTATGTGATCTCCGCGGCCCACGGCGACGGCGTGACCGACCTGGTCAACGAAGCGCTCGACATGGCCTTTGCCCAGCGCCCAAGCGACGAGGAAGAACTGGAGCCGGCGGACCGCGGCGTGAAGATCGCCCTGGTCGGCCGTCCGAACGTCGGCAAGTCGACCCTGATCAACACCCTGGTCGGCGAGCAGCGCGTGATCGCCTTCGACATGCCGGGCACCACCCGCGACTCGATCGAAGTGCCGTTCGAGCGCGACGGCAAGCAGTACACCCTGATCGACACCGCCGGTATCCGCCGCCGTGGCAAGGTGTTCGAAGCCATCGAGAAGTTTTCGGTCGTGAAGACCCTGCAATCGGTGTCGGAAGCGAACGTGGTCGTGCTGATGCTCGATGCCCAGCAAGACATCTCCGAGCAGGATGCGCACATCGCCGGCTTCATCCTGGAGTCGGGCAGGGCGCTGGTGGTGGCCGTCAACAAGTGGGATGGTTTGACCAGCGACCAGCGCGACCAGGTGAAGAACGACATCGACCGCAAGCTCGACTTCCTCGGCTTTGCCGACATGAAGTTCATCTCGGCGCTGAAGGGCAGCGGCGTGTCGCAGCTGATGAAATCGGTCGATGCGGCCTACGCGGCGGCCACGGCGAACCTGTCGACCCCGCGCCTGACCCGCGCGCTGCAAGAAGCGATCGAGAAGCAGGAACCGAAGCGCAAGGGCGGCACCCGTCCGAAGATGCGCTACGCCCACCAGGGCGGCCAGAATCCGCCGGTCATCGTCATCCACGGCAATGCCCTCGATGGCGTGACGGAACCGTATAAACGCTACCTGGAAAAGCACTTCCGCGACACCTTCAGCCTGATCGGCACGCCACTGCGCATCGAACTGCGCAGCGGTAAAAATCCTTTCGATAAGCGCGAAGGATAATCCTTTCCGGATAATCGCCTTTCCATGCGGACGTATTGCTGGGTTTAATGTTTTCTTAAGCCTAGCAGTACGACAAAAAAGGGTAAAACAGGTTACAGTAACTGCAGGCCATCGTTCGCACAGCTGAATCTTGCCCCGTCCACTTGAAAAGGCGGCATTAGCCTCCAATTTTTAAACTACAACAACATTACGGAGCTGTTATGAGCAACAAAGGGCAACTGTTACAAGACCCATTCCTCAATGCCTTGCGCAAAGAGCACGTCCCTGTCTCGATCTACCTGGTCAACGGGATCAAACTGCAGGGCCACATCGAGTCCTTCGACCAGTACGTCGTCCTGCTCCGCAACACCGTCACCCAAATGGTCTATAAGCATGCCATTTCCACCGTCGTGCCGGCTCGCGCCGTCAATCTCAACCTCGATTCCGAAGCTGAGTAAGGCCGATGGCTGACGCCCTCGGTACAAGTACCATGCGCGCCGCGCTGGTCGGCATCGATTTTGGCGCTGTCGACTTCAGCGCCAGTCTCGAAGAGCTCGCCTTGTTGGCGCGCTCGGCCGGCGCGGAGCCGATCACCACGATCACCGCAAAACGCTCCGCCCCCGATCCTGCCTATTTTGTCGGCAGCGGCAAGGCCGACGAAATCGCCCAGGCGGCGACCGTCGACAATGCCGACATCGTCATCTTCAACCACGCCCTGTCGCCTGCCCAGCAGCGTAACCTCGAACGCCGCCTGAACCGCCGCGTCATCGACCGCACCAGCCTGATCCTCGACATCTTCGCCCAGCGCGCCAAGAGCCACGAGGGTAAGCTGCAAGTGGAGCTGGCCCAGCTGCAGCACCTGGCCACGCGCCTGATCCGCGGCTGGACCCACCTGGAACGCCAGAAGGGCGGTATCGGCCTGCGCGGTCCCGGCGAAACCCAGCTCGAGACCGACCGCCGCCTGATCGGCGAACGCGTCAAGGCCCTGCGTGCCCGGCTGGTCAAGTTGCGCAAGCAGCACGAGACCCAGCGCCGCCAGCGCGGCCGCAACCAGACCTTCTCGGTCTCGCTCGTCGGCTACACGAATGCCGGCAAGTCGACCCTGTTCAATACGCTCACCAAGGCCGGCGTGTATGTGGCAAACCAGTTGTTCGCCACGCTCGATACCACCAGCCGCCGCCTCTACCTCAACGACGAGGTCGGCAGCGTGGTGATTTCCGACACCGTCGGCTTCGTGCGCGAACTGCCGCACCAGCTGGTGGCCGCTTTCCGCGCCACCCTGGAAGAAACCATCCACGCCGACCTGCTGCTGCACGTGGTCGACGGTTCCTCGCCGGTGCGCATGGAGCAGATCGAGCAGGTCAACGACGTCCTGCGCGAAATCGGCGCCGACCATATTCCGCAAATCCTTGTGTGGAACAAGATTGATGCGGCCGACCTCCAGCCCGGGGTCGAACGTGATGAATATGATAAAATCAGCCGCGTTTTTATCAGCGCCCGCAGTGGCGCCGGCCTCGATTTGCTGCGCGATGCCATCGTCGAGGCGGCAGGCTCCGCGCGCGGTTCGAGCCCTGAAAACGAAGAGCAGGACGATGCCGTGCCGAATGCATCCGACGATGACTCCCCCGACGATTCCGACGACGACCTCGGCGACCGTATTCCAACCTCCACCCCTGTCGGGCCCCAATAAAGCCTATGCTCGTTTCCTTACTTAAACGTTTCGGCGTCAAACTGTCGCTGAACGATCCACGCTGGGGCAACAATCCCAAGCGCGACCCCAAGGCCCAGGAGGGCCGCCGTCCGGGTGAAGGTCCGCCCGATCTCGACCAGATGTGGCGCGACTTCAATGCGCGCCTGAACCGCCTGTTCGGCGGGCGCGGCAACAACGGCGGCGACGCCGGCGGGCCGTACCGCTCGGAAGGGCGGGGCGCCGGCATCACGGCCACCGTGATCGGTTTCATCGTCGTGCTGATCTGGCTCGCCAGCGGCGCCTTTATCGTCCAGGAAGGCCAGGTCGGCGTGGTCACCACCTTCGGCCGCCTGAGCCATACCACCGGCGCCGGCTTCAACTGGCGCTGGCCGGCCCCGATCCAGGCCCACGAAACCGTCAACGTCTCGCAGGTGCGCACCGCCGAAATCGGCTACCGCGACAACGTGCGCAACAAGCAGCCGGCCGAAGCGCTGATGCTGACCGACGACGAAAACATCATCGATATCCAGTTCGCGGTGCAGTACACCCTGAAGGACCCGGTTGCCTGGGTCTTCAACAACCGCGACCAGGACACCAGCGTGCACCAGATCGCCGAAACGGCGGTGCGCGAAGTGGTGGGCAAGAGCAAGATGGACTTCGTGCTGTACGAAGGCCGCGAAAAGGTGGCCGTCGACGTGCACACCATGATGCAGGCCATCGTCGACCGCTACAAGCTGGGCGTGTTGATCACCAACGTCACCATGCAGAACGTGCAGCCGCCGGAGCAGGTGCAGAGCGCTTTTGATGATGCCGTGAAAGCCGGCCAGGACCGCGCACGCGCCGGCAACGAAGGCCAGGCCTATGCCAACGACGTGATCCCGCGTGCCCGCGGCGCCGCCAACCGCCTGCTGGAAGACGCTTCCGCCTACCGCTCGATGGTCATCGAAAACGCGACCGGTAACGCTTCGCGCTTCAACCAGGTGGTGGCCGAGTACGCCAAGGCCCCGGGCGTGACCCGTGACCGCATGTACCTCGACACCATGCAATCGATCTTCAGCAACACCACGAAGGTGATGGTCGACGCCAAGTCGGGCTCCAACCTGCTGTACCTGCCGCTGGACAAGCTGGTGGCCCAGGTGGCCGCGAACGACGCGAATGTCGGCCGCGCGCACTCGGGTCCGGTGCAGCCGCAGACCACGCAGGAAACCTCGTCGACTTCGCAGGAAGTCATGCAAAACATCGAAGCGGTGCGCCAGCGCGACTCGCGCAGCCGCGATACTTCACGTGACAGGGAGAGCCGTTGATGAGCCGCCTCGTAACCATTTTCGTGGCGGGCTTCATTGCCCTGATGCTGCTGTCCTCGACCGTGTTCGTGGTCGACCAGCGCCGCTTCGCGATCGTTTTCGCCCTCGGTGAAGTGCGTGAAGTGATCGCCGAGCCGGGCCTGCACTTCAAGCTGCCGCCACCGTTCCAGAACGTGATCTATCTCGACAAGCGCATCCTGACCCTGGATACGCCGGATGCCGACCGCTTCATCACGTCCGAGAAGAAGAACATCCTGGTCGACGCTTTCGTGAAATGGCGCATCGTCGAGCCGCGCCTGTACTACGTCAGCTTCAACGGCGACGAGCGCGCCGCGCGCAACCGCATGTCGCAGATCGTCAAGGCGGCCCTGAACGACGAGATCACCAAGCGCACCGTGCGCGACGTGATTTCCGGCGAGCGCGGCCGCGTGATGGATGCGGTGCGCGACAAGGTCGTGGCCGAGGCCAAGCAGATCGGCGTCGGCATTGTCGACGTACGCCTGAAGCGCGTGGACTACATCGACCAGATCAACAACTCGGTCTACGACCGCATGCGCGCCGAGCGGGTTCGCGTGGCCAATGAATTGCGTTCGACCGGTTCTGCCGAAAGCGAAAAGATCCGCGCCGATGCAGACCGCCAGCGCACCGTGATCCTGGCCGAAGCCTTCCGCGAAGCCGAGAAGATCAAGGGCGAGGGCGATGCGAAAGCCTCGGCGATCTATGCCGAAGCGTTTGGCAAGAATCCGGAGTTCTACAAGTTCTACCGCTCGCTCGAAGCTTATCGTGCCAGCTTCAAGGCGCAGGGCGATGTGATGGTGATCGATTCGAATTCGGAGTACTTCAAGTATTTCAAGAATCCGGGTAGCAAGTAAGCCATCAGTCTCAAAAAAACGCCGCGTACTCCGCGGCGTTTTTTTTCGTGGCCGCTGCATAGCGCTATGGCTTCCCGTACGGTGGGCACTCCGTGCCCACGCGGAACGACGCGCCAACGCGACGCTATTGCATCCGCCCGCGATTGAGCCAAGGTAGCGGCTCCAAATGCGTCAACGGGACGCACGCATTCGCGTGGGCACGGAGTGCCCACCGTACGGTAGCCACCTCGACTAGCTCATCCGCCAACACATCGCAGGCTTCGCAAGCCCATCGAGCAACATCAACCGCCAGCCCCGCCGCATTTTCGGGTAAAATTGCCGATTCGGCGCTGACTTCGCACGTTCGAGCGCGCCATATTGCCTCATTCTTAACAATCCACTAGCTGTTGCCCATGCCGAACTGGCTTCTGCCCGAGAATATCGCCGACGTCTTGCCGTCCGAAGCGCGCAAGATCGAAGATCTGCGCCGCACGATGCTCGACACCTTCCGCCTGTACGGTTACGAACTGGTGATGCCGCCGATGCTCGAATACGTCGAGTCGCTGCTCGCCGGCGCCGGCCAGGATACCGACCTGCGCACCTTCAAGCTGATCGACCAGTTGTCCGGCCGCCTGCTCGGCCTGCGCGCCGACATGACCACGCAAGTCGCCCGCATCGATGCGCACCTGCTGAACCGTAATTCGGTCACGCGCCTGTGCTATGCCGGCAGCGTGCTGCACACCCGTCCGTCGGGCCTGCACGCCACGCGCGAGCCGATCCAGATCGGCGCCGAGATCTACGGCCACGCCGGCCTGGAAGCCGACGCCGAGATCCAGGAACTGGCGCTGGCGTCGGTCGCCCTGGCCGGCTTCCTTGACGTGCGCCTCGACATGGCCCACGTCGGCGTGCTGCGCGCGCTGCTGGCAGAAGACGCGGCCGCGAAAAAAGACGAAGCCCAGATCACCGCGCTGCTGCGCGCGAAAGACGTGCCCGGCCTGGCCGAGCTGACCCGCGCCTACGCACCCGCCACCCGCGACGCACTGCTCGCGCTGCCGAACCTGTACGGCGACGTCGAGGTGCTGGCGCGCGCGAAAGAGGTCTTGCCGGCGCTGCCCGGCATCACCCGCGCCCTGGCCGAACTGGCGGCGCTGGCCGCTGGCGCCATTGGCCGCGCCGAGGTCGCGATCGACCTGGCCGATTTGCGCGGCTACCAGTACGAAAGCGGCGCCATGTTCGCGCTGTATGTGCCGGGCCTGCCGAACGCGGTGGCGCGCGGCGGCCGTTACGACCACGTGGGCGAAGCATTCGGCCGCGCGCGTCCGGCCACCGGCTTCTCGCTGGATTTGCGCGAACTCGCGCGCCTGCTGCCGACGGCCGAGCGCAAGCATTCGATCCGCGCCCCCTGGGGCAACGCGCCGGAGCTGCGCGAAAAAATCGCTGACCTGCGCAAGGCAGGCGAAGTCGTGATCCAGTCCATGCCGGGTCACGATAATGTTCAGGACGAGTTCGAGTGCGACCGCGTGCTCGTCCTCGAAGATGGAAATTGGATTCTCAAAAACTTAGGTTAAGTGATGTCAAATACTACCGTGGCAAAGAACGTCGTCGTCATCGGCACCCAGTGGGGCGATGAAGGCAAGGGCAAAATCGTCGACTGGCTGACCGACCATGCGGCCGGCGTCGTTCGTTTCCAGGGCGGCCATAACGCCGGCCATACCCTGGTCATCAAGGGCCAGAAAACCGCACTGCAATTGATCCCGTCGGGCATCATGCGCGAAGGCGTGGCCTGCTACATCGGCAACGGCGTCGTCGTCTCGGTGCCGGACGTGATGCGCGAAATCGACAAGCTCGAAGCCGCCGGCCTCGAAGTCGCCTCGCGCCTGAAAATCTCGGAAGCCTGCCCGGTCATCCTGCCTTACCACGTCGCCATCGACAAGGCACGCGAAGCCAAGCGCGGCGAGAACAAGATCGGCACCACCGGCAAGGGCATCGGCCCGGCCTACGAAGACAAGGTCGCGCGCCGCGCCATCCGCATCGCCGACATGCTCAACGAAGAGCGCTTCGCCGAGAAGCTGAAGGAAAACCTGGAATACCACAACTTCGTGTTGGTGAACTACCTGGGCGGCGAAGCGATCGACTTCCAGAAGACCTTCGACGACGCGATGGCCCTGGTGCCGCGCCTGCGTCCGATGGTTGGCGACGTGTCGTCGGCACTGTACGCCGCGCACAAGGCCGGCGGCCACCTGCTGTTCGAAGGCGCGCAAGGTTCGCTGCTCGACGTCGACCACGGCACCTATCCGTTCGTTACCTCGTCGAACTGCGTGGCCGGCAATGCCGCTGCCGGCGCCGGCGTCGGTCCTGGCATGCTGCACTACATCATGGGCATCACGAAAGCCTACACCACCCGCGTCGGTTCGGGTCCGTTCCCGTCGGAACTGTCGACCGCTGAAGGCGTCGGCGAGCACCTGTCGCGCGTGGGCCACGAGTTCGGCACCGTGACCGGCCGTGCGCGCCGTTGCGGCTGGTTCGACGCCGCGCTGCTGCGCCGCTCGGTCCAGATCAACGGCGTGTCGGGCATGTGCCTGACCAAGCTGGACGTGCTGGATGGTATCGAGTCCCTCAAGCTCTGCACGGGTTACAAGATCAACGGCCGCGACGTCGACATCTTCCCGGTCGGCGCCGAAGAAGCCGCCCTGTGCGAGCCGGTCTACGAAGAAATGCCGGGCTGGACTGAATCGACCGTCGGCGCGAAATCGATGGACGAGCTGCCGGCGAATGCCCGCGCCTACATCAAGCGCATCGAAGAACTGGTCGGCATCCCGGTCGACATGGTCTCGACCGGTCCGGACCGCGAAGAAACCATCGTCCTGCGCCATCCGTTTGCTTCGTAAGCACCATATAAAAATAGGATCAAAAAATGAATACTCCTGCATCGACCGACAAGGACCTGTGGGTCTCCTGGGACGAGTACAACCGCCTGGTCGAGCGCCTGGCCCTGCAAGTCTATGAATCGAACTGGAAGTTCGACATGGTGCTGTGCCTGGCGCGCGGCGGCGTGCGTCCGGGCGACGTGATCTCGCGCATCTTCGACGTGCCGCTGGCGATCCTGTCGACCAGCTCCTACCGCGAAGAAGCCGGCACCAAGCAGGGCAACCTGGACATCGCCAAGTACATGACGATGACCAAGGGCCCGCTGCAAGGCAAGATCCTGCTGGTCGACGACCTGGCCGACTCCGGCGTCACCCTGCAGAAAGTACGCCAGCACCTGACCGACAACTACGCAGACGTCACCGAGGTGAAGTCGGCCGTGATCTGGGTAAAGGGCACCTCGGCCTTCAAGCCGGACTACCACCTGGAAGACCTGCCGCACAACCCGTGGATCCACCAGCCGTTCGAAGACTACGACGGCCTGCGTCCGCACCAATTGTCGGCGTGGCTGAAGAAGTTCGAAAAGTAATCGCAGGAGGCAGCTCTCGGGCCGCCATGTCATTGCGCATGACAGAGAGCCAGGGTGTCGCAGGATGCCCTGGCTTTTTTCTTGCCCCATTCGTTACCGCACGTTATCAAGGTAATATCCTCGGTGCAGATCGGTTAAGATTGTTACGAAAGCCTCGACCGCGTCACCCGGAACGTCACAAACAATAACAAACATGACCCAGAGCTTCTTCCAGACCTTCATCCTCCTCATCCTCGTCACTGACCCGTTCGGCAACGTTCCCTTGTTCGCCACCGCTCTGAAAGACACACCGCTGCACCGCCGCCCACGCATCGTGGTGCGCGAATGCGCGATTGCCTTCCTCCTGCTGCTGGTGTTCATGTTCTTCGGCCAGCATTTCCTGGCGGCCCTGCACCTGAGCCCGATCGCATTGCGCATCGGTGGCGCTGTCATCCTGCTGATCATCGCGATCCGCATGATCTTCCCGCATCCGGACGGTGTGCTCGGTCATAGCGAGCACGGCGAACCCTTCATCGTGCCGCTGGCAATTCCCGCCCTGGCCGGCCCCTCGGCGCTGGCCACGGTGCTGCTGTTCAGCTCGGAGACGGTGTCGGAAACCATGGTCCACGTGGCGGCCCTGGCGGCCGTGGGCGTGGTCTGGCTGGCGGTGTTCCTGAGCGCCGAGCGCCTGCAGCAAAAGCTGGGGCCGCAAGTGATGACCGCCTTCGAGCGCCTGATGGGCCTGATCCTGACGGCGATGTCGGTCGAGATGCTGCTCGGCGGCATACGCGAATTTGTCCAGACCCTATGAGCGACCCACGCACCCCCTTCATGCCCGCCGCTGCACCGGATGCCGCGCCGGACGCGCGCGACCTGATGTTCCTCAGCGGTGGCGGCGAAACAGGGGCCATGATGCGCGCCCACGACTGGTCGCGCTCGACGCTCGGCCACCCGTCCGGCTGGCCGCAGGCCTTGCGCACGGTGGTGGCGCTGATGCTCAACTCGAAGTTCCCGATGTTCGTGGCCTGGGGCGAACAGCTCGGCTTCCTGTACAACGATGCCTATAGCGAAATTCTCGGCGACAAGCACCCGGCCTCGCTGGGTGCGCCGTTCAAACAGATATGGGGCGAAATCTGGGACGACATCGCCCCCATCGTCGAGCGTGCGCTGCAGGGCGAGGGCACCTGGTGGGAAAAGCTGCCGCTCCTGATGAACCGCCACGGCTACGACGAGCAGACCTGGTTCACCTTCTCGTATTCGGCCGTGCGCGACGACAGCGGCGCGGTGGGCGGCGTGTACTGCGCCTGCGTCGAAGCCACCGAGCAGGTACTGGGCGAGCGCTACCGCCAGGAAGAAAACGAGCGCCTGGTGACGCTGTTCGAGCAGGCGCCGGGCATCATCGCCGTGCTGCGCGGTCCTCAACATGTGTTTGAGATTACCAACAAAAGTTATCTCGAATTGATCGGACGCGGCAACCTGGTCGGCAAGACGGCGCGCGAAGCCTTGCCGGAAGTCGAAGGGCAGGGCTTCTTCGAGCTGCTCGACCAGGTGTACACCAGTGGCGAGCCTTTCGTCGGCCACGCCGTGCCGTTGACGCTGGTGCGTGCGCCGGGCGCGCCGCCCGAACAGCTGTACGTCGACTTCGTCTACCAACCGATCCGCGACCCCTTCGGCACCGTGGTCGGCATTTTCGTGGAAGGCAGCGACGTTACCCCGCGCAAGCAGATCGAAGACGAACTGCGCGCCGCGAACCGCCAGAAGGACCAGTTCCTGGCGATGCTGGCGCACGAGCTGCGCAACCCGCTGGCGCCGATCACTACCGCCGCCCACCTGCTGAAGATGGGGACGCTGGACGCGAAGGGCGTGCGCAACGCCAGCGAGATCATCGCGCGCCAGGCCGAGCACATGACCAGCCTGGTGAACGACTTGCTGGACGTGTCGCGCGTCACCCGCGGCCTGGTCACGCTGGAGAAGGAAGAGCTGGACGTGAACGAGGTCGTGGCCGGCGCCCTCGAGCAGGTGCGCCCGCTGATCGAGGCCAGGCGCCATGCGCTGACAATGGAGCTCTCGGGCGAGCCGGTACAGGTGCTGGGCGACCGCACGCGCCTGGTGCAGGTGCTGTCGAATATCCTGAACAATGCCGCCAAGTACACGCCCGCGGGCGGGCAGATCGCCCTGCGCGTGACCGCCCACGGCGACCGCGTGACGGTCACCGTCACCGACAACGGCATCGGCATCGAGCCCGACGTCCTGCCCTACATCTTCGACCTGTTCACCCAGGCCGAGCGCACCCCGGACCGTTCCCAGGGCGGGCTCGGCATCGGCCTGGCCCTCGTGAAGAGCCTGATCATGCTGCATGGCGGCACGGTCGATGCGCGCGCGGCCGTGGGCGGCGGCAGCGAGTTCGAGATCTGCGTGCCGCGCCTGATGGGCGACGCCGGAGAGCCTGCCGCCGCTCCGCCAGAAGAGGCGCAGCAGACGCAGCAGCAGGCGCAACTGCGGGTGCTGGTGGTCGACGACAACCGCGACGCCGCCGAGCTGCTCGGCTCGGTGCTGGAAGTGCTGGGACATGCGGTGTCGGTCGAGTACGACGGCCGCGGCGCCCTGGCGCGGGCACGTCGCGAGCCGCCGCAGGTGATGCTGCTCGACATAGGCTTGCCGGATACCGACGGCTATGCGCTGGCGCGCCAGCTGCGCGCCATTCCCGAGCTGGCCGGCACCGTGCTGGTGGCCCTGACCGGCTATGGCCAGCCCGAAGACCTGCGCCAGGCCGAAGAGGCCGGGTTCAACCACCACCTCGTGAAACCCGCCGACCTCGGCCGGGTAACCGAGATCCTGGCCCAGGTTCAGGAGGCAAAACGCTGAGCTTGTGCGAAACCCCTGAGTAGGGAATACTGCCCACACGGTCGCCCATGCCAGCAGGCAAGACGGCGACTGACCGAGCAATTGTGCAGACCATCCCTACAAAGGCAATCCACATGACTTCATCCATTCGCGTGCTGGGCCTGGCCCTGGCCCTGTCCGCCAGCGCCCTGGCCGCCGCACCGGCCCTCGCGGCGGCGCCCGCGACGCCCGCGGCACCCAAGGCCGACGCCCCGGCGCCCATGCAGTTGCAGAAGATCGACACCGTCGTCGGCAAAGGCAAACAGGCCGCCAGCGGCAACACCGTCACCGTCAAGTACACCGGCTGGCTGTACTCGCCCAAGGTGCCGCAGGGCCATGGCCCGCAGTTCGACACCTCGGTGGGCGGCGCGCCATTCACCTTCCCGCTCGGCATGGGCGCGGTCATCAAGGGCTGGGACGAGGGCGTGGTCGGCATGAAGGTCGGCGGCAAGCGTACCCTGATCATCCCGTCGCCGCTGGGCTACGGCGCCCGCGGTTCGGGTCCGATTCCGCCAAATGCCAACCTGATCTTCGACGTCGAACTGGTCGACGTGAAAGACAGTAAATAAACGCTTCCGGCACTCAATAATGAGTGTCGGAAATTTTTACATTCAGGATACAATTTCGATATGTTAGGTGGCTAACATATTGAATCCATGAATTATTTTCCTTCTGGCATAGTTTCTGCTAAACAGTTTATACACGGTGAGTTGGGACCGACCGTAAGAGAAGATCTAGTCAACTAAAAGGAAAACAAATGCTGAATCGGAATCTGTCGTTCAAGAAAATCGCTGGTGGTATGGTTGCAGCCGGCTTCATGTTTGGCATGGGCGCGGCCCACGCAGGTTCGATCGCCGCCAGGCCTGGCTCGATCGTGACCCCAGCTATCACTTCGGGCGCCTTGCCGGACACCCCGGGTGCACACGTCGATCCGAACGTCCCGTCGTCGAAGTTCTCGGGCGTGGTCAGCATTAACATCCGTTACGACGGCGAATCTTACATCTGCTCGGGCGCCCTGGTGGGCAAGCGCCAGGTGGTCTCGGCCGGCCACTGCGTCGATACCACGGGCAACGGTACCTACGTCGACCTGAAAAAGCCGGGCACCGACGTGCGCGTGCTGTTCAACAGCAACGGCAACTACAACACCAACCCTGCCGCCAATATCATCACCGCGACGCAAGTTGCCGTACACAAGGACTACCAGGGCTTCAATAACTGCCCGGACGGCACCCGCGGCTGCGTGAACGATGACGTCGCCGTGATCACCCTGGGCCAGGATGCACCGGACAGCGCCAAGATCTACAAGGTCGCCGTCAACCCGATCAACGCCGGCACCCACATCACCATGGTCGGCTACGGCACCTCGGGCGATGGCACCAACGGCTACTACATCAGCCCATCGTTCTCGATCAAGCGCAGCGGCGAAAACGTCGTCGACCTGATCGAACTGGACGACGAGCAGGACTTTGAAGGCGGCAACCAGGAAGTCTACTACGCCGACTTCGACGGCGACGGCCGCGACACCTTCTGCGACTTCTTCGGCGTCTGCACCCCGATCCTGCCGAACGACCGCGAATCGGGCATCGGCGGCGGCGACTCGGGCGGCCCATCGTTCATCGAAATGTACGGCGAACTGATGCTGGTGGCGAACAACACCTTCAGCGGCCGCTTCACCAACTTGCCGTACGGCGAAGGCCAATTCGGTACCTACTTCGGCGGCATCATCATGGGCGGCTACAAGGACTTCCTGTACACCGCAACCGGCGGCAAGATCACCCTGGTGCCGGAACCAACCAGCGTTGCACTGCTGGGCCTGGGCGCGCTGATGCTGGGTGGCGCAGCACGCCGCCGCAAGCAGAAATAATCCGGTCCGGCGCGTTTGCCGGAACCTGAAGCAAGAGCATAAAACGAGAGCGGCCTGCGGGCCGCTCTTGTTTTATGGTCGGTTCGGCAGGGTATGTTCCTCCTTGCATACGTGCTCGGCGGCGTGCCGGGCTCGTTGTATGCTGAAGCCGTTACTTGGCTATACGACAGTACCCATGAGAACTTGGCGAATTGCAATCGAAAAGGCGGCGCTCGACCGCGAATGCAAGGGGGCGCGCGCAAGCGGCGGGCATTGGCACAGCGAGGGGCAACCGGCACTGTACGCGGCGATGACGGTAGAGCTGGCGGTGCTGGAGAAGTTCGTGCACACCGAGGAAATCGACGAGCAGCCGCTGGTGCTGGTGGCGATCGACTTGCCGGACGATCCCGGGCTGGGGCTGGATGTGAAGGCGGAAGACTTGCCGGAGGGCTGGGATGCGCTCGAGGATGGCGGCAGCGCGACCGCGTTCGGGACGGCCTTCCTGAAGAAGCGGGAATACCTTTACATGCGTGTGCCGTCGGTGATCGTGGGGGAGGGCGTGAACCTGGTGATCAATCCGGCGCACCATGCGTACGAGGGGGTGAAGCTGAGCGTGGCGCGGTCGTTCAGGTTTGATCCGAGGATGTTCAAGCGGTAACCGGTCAAAGCGACGGTGCGGTTGATCAGCCGGTGAGACAGCGTGGACTCGGGAGTCCACCCTACGAAAACCGATGTTGTAGGGTGGACCGGGCCACGAAAGGCTCCCGAGTCCACGCTGTCTCATCGCTTGAAGCGAGGCGAAAGCATTGAAGCCAAAAAACGGCGCCACCGGCGCCGTTCGTCTTACTTGCCCAACATAGAAACGACGTTGTCCGCCCCTGGCGCCCCGAACGCCTGCTGCTTGAGCACATGCAACTGGTCGCGCACCTGGGCCGCTTTTTCGAACTCGAGGTTCTTGGCGTGGTCGACCATGAGCTTCTCGAGGCGCTTGATCTCTTTGCTGATCTGCTTCTCGCTCATCGATTCCACCTTGGCCGTCGCCGCATCCTCGTGCACGCCCTCGACCATGGCCTTCTGCGCGGCGTTGCTGTAGACGCCGTCGATCAGCTCCTTGATCTTCTTCTGCACACCCTTTGGCGTGATGCCGTTGGCTTCGTTGAAGGCGATCTGCTTGGCGCGGCGGCGTTCGGTTTCGTCGATGGCGCGGCGCATCGAATCGGTGACATGGTCCGCGTACAAAATCGCCACGCCGTTCAGGTTACGCGCCGCACGGCCGATGGTCTGGATCAGCGAGCGCTCGGAACGCAGGAAACCTTCCTTGTCGGCGTCGAGCACCGCCACCAGCGACACTTCCGGCAAGTCCAGGCCCTCGCGCAGCAGGTTAATCCCGATCAGCACGTCGAAGGTACCCAGGCGCAAATCGCGCAGGATCTCCACGCGCTCGACCGTCTCGATGTCGCTGTGCAGGTAGCGCACCTTGATGCCATGGTCCGACAGATACTCGGTCAATTGCTCGGCCATGCGCTTGGTCAGCGTGGTCACCAGCACCCGCTCGTCCTTCTTGATGCGGTCGTTGATCTCGCTCATCAGGTCGTCGACCTGCGACAGGGCAGGGCGCACGATCAGCACCGGGTCGACCAGGCCGGTCGGGCGCACCACCTGCTCGACCACGTTGTCGGCATGCGCCTTCTCGTACTCGGCGGGCGTGGCGGAAACAAAAATGGTCTGACGCATCTTGCCTTCGAATTCCTCGAACTTCAGCGGCCGGTTGTCCAGCGCCGACGGCAGGCGGAAGCCGTAGTCGACCAGGTTCGTCTTGCGCGAACGGTCGCCGTTGTACATGGCGGACAATTGCCCTACCAGCACGTGCGACTCGTCCATGAACATGATCGCGTCCTTCGGCAGGTAATCGACCAGGGTCGGCGGCGGCTCGCCCGGCATGGCGCCGGACAGGTGGCGCGAGTAGTTCTCGATACCTTTCGTGAAACCGATCTCGGCCATCATTTCGAGGTCGAAGCGGGTCCGCTGCTCCAGGCGCTGTTCCTCGATCAGCTTGTTTTGCTGGCGGAATTCTTCCAGGCGGTCCTTCAGCTCGGCCTTGATCGACTCGATCGCACGCAGCACGGTCGAGCGCGGCGTGACGTAGTGCGAACCCGGATACACGGTAAAGCGCGGGATCTTCTGGCGCACGCGGCCGGTGAGCGGGTCGAACAATTGGAGCGATTCGATTTCGTCGTCGAACATCTCGACCCGGATCGCGAGTTCCGCGTGTTCCGCCGGGAAGATGTCGATGGTATCGCCGCGCACGCGGAAGGTGCCGCGGCCGAAGTCCATCTCGTTGCGCGAATACTGCATCTGGATCAGGCGCGCGATGATGTCGCGCTGGGCCACTTTATCCTTGTGGCGCAGCGTGAGGATCATCTTGTGGTATTCGTTCGGATTACCGATACCGTAGATCGCCGACACGGTGGCGACGATGATCACGTCGCGCCGTTCCATCAGCGACTTGGTGCACGACAGGCGCATCTGCTCGATGTGCTCGTTGATCGACGAGTCCTTTTCGATGAACAGGTCGCGCTGCGGCACGTAGGCTTCCGGCTGGTAGTAATCGTAGTAGGACACGAAATACTCGACCGCGTTCTGCGGGAAGAATTCGCGGAACTCCGAATACAGCTGGGCCGCCAGGGTCTTGTTCGGCGCGAACACGATCGCCGGACGGCCAGCCTTGGCAATCACGTTGGCCATCGTATAGGTTTTGCCGGAACCCGTGACCCCGAGCAGGGTCTGGTACATCAGGCCGTCCTCGATGCCTTCGACCAGGCCTTCGATCGCCGTGGGCTGGTCGCCTGCCGGCGGGAAGGGCTGGTGCAGCTTGAAGGGCGAATTCGGGTAGGTGATCACAGTCGGTTCGGGACCGGCTGCGATGGCGAGGTTACTGGATTTATCTGCCATGTTCTCAGACCTTTGCTAGAATGGGAATTCGCTTGCGGCACTGCAGCATCCGTGCCGCTATCTCTACAACCGCTGCGAACCCACCGACAATTCAGTTTATCACGATGACTTCCACAGCCTCCGCCAGCCTCTTCGGCGCCATCGACATGGCCCCGCGCGACCCGATCCTGGGCATTACCGAAGCATTCAACGCCGACACCAATCCGGCCAAGATCAACCTGGGTGTCGGGGTGTATTACGACGACAATGGCAAGGTGCCCCTGCTGCAGTGCGTGCAGCAGGCGGAAGCGAAGTTGATGGAGCAGCAAGCGCCGCGTACCTACCTGCCGATCGAAGGCCTGGCCGCGTACGACAAGGCGGTGCAGGAGCTTGTATTTGGGGCCGACAGCGCCGTAATTCAAGAGAAGCGCGCGATTACCGTGCAAGCCATCGGCGGCACCGGCGCCCTGAAAATCGGCGCCGATTTCCTCAAGCGTTTTGCGCCGGAAGCGGAAGTCTTCATCAGCGACCCGAGCTGGGAAAACCACCGCGCGCTGTTCGAGTCGGCCGGTTTCATCGTCAACAACTACACCTATTACGACCCGGCCACCCACGGCGTCGATTTCGACGGCCTGCTGGCCTCGCTGCGCAAGATGGATGCCGGTTCCATCGTCGTCCTGCACGCCTGCTGCCATAACCCGACCGGCGCCGACCTGACGCAGGAGCAGTGGGGCCAGGTAATCTCCGCCGTGACCGAAGGCGGCCTGGTTCCCTTCCTCGACATGGCCTACCAGGGCTTTGGCGCAGGCATCGCGGAAGACGGCGCCGTGGTGCGCCGCTTCGTGGAAGCCGGCGGCCCGCTGCTGGTGTCGAACTCGTTCTCGAAGTCGTTCTCGCTGTACGGCGAGCGCGTCGGGGCGTTGTCGGTGGTGGCCTCGTCTTCGGAAGAAGCAGCGCGTTTGCTGTCGCAGCTGAAGCGCGTGGTGCGCACCAACTACTCGAACCCGCCTATCCACGGCGGCAAGGTGGTGGCGACCGTGCTGTCCACGCCGGAACTGCGCCAATTGTGGGAAGACGAGCTGGCCGGCATGCGCGTGCGCATCAAGGCAATGCGCGAGGAGCTGGTGCAAAAGCTGGCCAACAAGGCGCCGGGCCGCGACTTCGGTTTCGTGCGCGAGCAGGTGGGCATGTTCTCGTATTCGGGCCTGACCAAGGAGCAGGTCGGCAAGCTGCGCGAGGAATCGATCTACGCCGTGGACACCGGCCGCATCTGCGTTGCCGCGCTGAATTCGAAGAATATCGATCTCGTCGTTGACGCAATCGCCAAAGTCCTCTAAAATCTTGGCTCTTCGGACTTGAAAGCAGCTTGGTTTGAGTTGAAGAGCAGCACAATTCCCTGATAGCTCAGTCGGTAGAGCGACGGACTGTTAATCCGCAGGTCCCTGGTTCGAGTCCAGGTCGGGGAGCCAGAATATGAAAAGGAGTGTCGAGTGATCGGCACTCCTTTTTTTGTTTGTGTCGAGGTATTCTGCCTTCTGGCCCGGAACATCAACCGTACGGTGGGCACTTTGTGGTGCTGGCATTTAGCCAGCCCCACTACCCACGCGAAAGCCGGCATCATGTTGGCCTTATTTGGACTGCGTGTGATGCGTTTCGACTGCGCCTCAGAAGCGTTCCGGTAACGCGTCGGTTTCGATCTCTTCGTGAGCTAACTCTGTTCAAAGTTCCGCGTGGGCACAGGGTGCCCACCGTACGGTTGCAGCCGCAGGCCTGACGTAAAGGGGCCGATGCTTCGTCGCTCCCGCACGATTCAGTTTGCAGCCCTTTGCGGAATGCTGCTGAGCAGTTATAATTCGATCCATCAATTCCCTGATAGCTCAGTCGGTAGAGCGACGGACTGTTAATCCGCAGGTCCCTGGTTCGAGTCCAGGTCGGGGAGCCAGAATACGAAGAAGGCCGCATCGAACGATGCGGCCTTTTTTCATTTCAGTCCCGTGCGAAGCTGCTTGCCGCATCGTGGGCGGCATCATCCATGAGGATGGCCACCCGCCTGCAGCTGGCTGTCGAGCGCTGCAGCGCCGGCCAGTGCGGCATGGCCCGGTTTCTTGCGCAGCACGTTTTCCAGGATCACGAACAGCGCGGCGGGAAGTGCCAGCACCAGCCCGAACATGATGCCCGGTGCGCCCAGGATTTTCAGCCAGTCTGCCTTGAGTGCGGTGTCGAGTGCGCTGATGATGAGGGAAAGCAGCAGCAGGATTGCCGCCGCCATGCCGATACGCGTTGCGTGCAGCATGACCATGGCGCGCCTGTGGCACATGTCGATTTCTTCCCTGATGACTTCGCGGCGCTTTCCTTGCGTGCCCACGCGTAATGCGTCGACCAGGTCGCGGTAGCGCGCGCGGGCGGCGCAATAGCGCTGTTCGAGCATGTGCTGGAGCAGCCATGCGGCAAACGCCAGCGCCGCCGCTGGTCCCACCGCTTCCATTATTTTCTTCCACTTGAAGTCCACGTTCCCACCCTGTCGCTATCCTGTTATCGGTCACGACTATTACATCGCATGCGGACGGTGCCCGATATCAGGATTGCGCCTACAAGCTTGTCGGCCTGTGCGCTCTGGCGGAATCGGATTCCGTGCGCTTGGGATGTATGTCCAGGCCGGGTGGATGTAGGCGGCGCCAGCTTTGCCAGCGCCGGAAGGAATGCGCCCTGGTTCTTACTTCTTGTTGCTGACCGGCTTGACCTTGCCCGCCGCCTCGCGTGCGCGTTCGCGCGCCGTGTCGATGTCGCCCGCAGTCGCCAGCGCCACGCCCATGCGCCGCCGCGCAAACGACTCGGGCTTGCCGAACAGGCGAATATCCGCGCCTGGCACGCGCAGTGCGTCCGCCACGCCTTCGAAGGCGATGCCTTTTTCGTCGAGCTGGCCGTAGATGACGGCCGAGGCGCCCGGGGCGCGCAGGGTGGTGTCGACCGGCAGGCCCAGCACCGCCTTGGCATGCAGCTCGAACTCGCTCTGCACTTGCGTTGCCATGGTCACCATGCCGGTGTCGTGCGGGCGCGGGCTCACTTCCGAGAACCACACCATGTCGCCCTTCACGAACAGTTCGACGCCGAACACGCCCAGGCCGCCGAGGTTGCCGGTGACCTTCGCCGCGATCTCGCGCGAACGCGCCAATGCCAGCGCGCTCATCGGATGCGGCTGCCAGGATTCGACATAGTCGCCCTGCACCTGCTTGTGGCCGATCGGTTCGCAGAACGCCGTCTCGACCTGGCCATCGGTGCCCAGCGAGCGCACCGTCAGCAGGGTGATCTCGTAGTCGAAGTCGATGAAGCCTTCGGCAATCACGCGGCCGCTGTCGACCCGTCCGCCGGCGGCGGCATAGTCCCAGGCGGCGTGCACGTCGGCCGCGCTGTCGAGCTTGGACTGGCCCTTGCCGGACGAAGACATCACCGGCTTCACCACGCAGGGGAAGCCGACGGCGGCGCAGGCCGTCTCCAGCTCGGCCAGGCTGCTGGCGAAGCGGTAGGGCGAGGTGGCCAGGCCCAGTTCCTCGGCGGCGAGGCGGCGGATGCCTTCGCGGTTCATGGTCAGCTGGGCGGCGCGCGCCGTGGGAATGCAGGTGATGGCGCCGGCTGCTTCGAGTTCGGCCAGTTTGTCGGTGGCGATCGCCTCGATCTCGGGGATCACGAGGTCGGGCTGCTCCTGCGCGATGAGGGCGGCCAGGGCGTCGCCGTCCGTCATGTCGATCACGTGGGCGCGGTGCGCGACCTGGTGGCCGGGCGCGTTCGGGTAGCGGTCGACCGCGATCACTTCGACGCCGAGGCGCTGCAGCGCGATGATCACTTCCTTGCCGAGTTCGCCGGAGCCGAGCAGCATCACGCGCGTGGCGGAAGGGGAGAGGGGAGTGCCGAGAATGCGGGAAGTCGTCATGGTTTTGTATTGAAGAGCTGGCGCCGGTGGCCAAGGTGGTGGGACTATAGCAAAGGTCCGTGCAGCAGGTGCAAACCGGGCAAGATTGGAATATTCGTACGGGACTGGTCAAACTGGAAATGGCCGGCTATAATATTGCCTCAATTCCCTGATAGCTCAGTCGGTAGAGCGACGGACTGTTAATCCGCAGGTCCCTGGTTCGAGTCCAGGTCGGGGAGCCAGAATACTGAAGAGGCCGCATCGAAAGATGCGGCCTTTTTCGTTTGCGCCTGCCGGATCGGCCGCTCGTCTGCGAGGGCATGGAAAGACTGCTACGATCATCCTTTCTACCGAAGGGAAGTCTCACATGACACGCAGTTTCAAGATCGCCGCCATCGCCGGCGACGGTATCGGCAAGGAAGTCCTGCCGGAAGGCCTGAAAGTCCTGGAAGCGGCCGCGCAGCGCTTCGGCATCACGCTCGAATTCACGCAGTTCGAATGGGCTAGCTGCGACTACTACCTGCAGACCGGCGACATGATGCCGCCCGACTGGAAGGCGCAGTTATCAAGCATGGACGCGATCTATTTCGGCGCGGTCGGCTGGCCCGCTACGGTGCCCGACCATATCTCGCTCTGGGGTTCGCTGCTGAAGTTCCGCCGCGAATTCGACCAGTACATCAACCTGCGCCCGGTGCGTTTGTTCGAGGGCGTGCCTTGCCCGCTGGCGAACCGGAAGCCGGGCGACATCGACTTTTATGTGGTGCGTGAAAACACCGAGGGCGAGTACACCAACCTGGGCGGCATCATGTTCCCGGGCACCGAGCGCGAAGTGGTGATCCAGGAATCGGTGTTCTCGCGCCACGGCGCCGACCGCGTGCTGAAGTACGCCTACGAGCTGGCGCAGTCGCGTGCGCGCAAGCACCTGACGGTGGCGACCAAGTCGAACGGCATCGCGATCAGCATGCCCTGGTGGGACGGGCGCGCCGATGCGGTGGGCGCGGCCTACCCGGAGGTGACGGTCGACAAGCAGCACATCGACATCCTCACCGCGCGCTTCGTGCTGCAGCCGCAGCGCTTCGACGTGGTGGTGGCCTCGAACCTGTTCGGCGACATCCTGTCGGACCTGGGGCCGGCCTGCACCGGCACCATTGGCCTGGCGCCGTCGGGTAACCTGAATCCGGAGCGCACCTTCCCGTCGCTGTTCGAGCCGGTGCATGGCTCGGCGCCGGATATCGCGGGCAAGGGGATTGCGAATCCGATCGCGATGATCTGGTCGGGGGCGATGATGCTCGGCTTCCTGGCCGATGCGCCGGATGCGCCGACGGGTTTGCGCGAGGCGCACGATGCGATTGTCGGGGCGATCGAGGAAGTGCTGCGCAGCGGGCCGCGGACGGGGGATTTGGGTGGCAAGGCGACCACCGTTGAAGTGGGTGACGCAATCGCCAAATTGGTGGGTTTGTAGGGTGGGCACCTGTGCCCACGCGGTATGGCACCGTTGCGGGTCGAATTGCAATACGGAGCCGCGCGGTGCGCATCCGTTTTCACGCGCCGCATTCCATCATGCGATGAGACCGCGTGGGCTCAAGAGCCCACCCTACGGGTTGCGCCATATCAGGTTGTTGCGGACTCCGGCCTGGCGCTTCCCTCCCGCGCCAGTGGCGACAACCTGTCGAACCACGGCGCCGCCCCTTCCAGCTGGTGCGCCAGCTGCAGCAGCTGGTCCTCGGCCCCGAACCGCCCCACGAACTGCACCCCTAGCGGCAGACCGTCGGTGGTCCAGTACAGCGGCACCGACATGGCCGGCGTGCCCGTTAAATTGGCCAGCTGCGTGAACGGCACGAAGCGCAAACTGTCGCGCGCAAGCCGGTTCACTGTCCCTTCCAGCAAGCCAAGCCGCGCCACGATCCCCAGCACGCCGCTGCGCTCCAGTAGGTCGAGTACGATGCGTTCGCCGCGCGGCGGGTCGCCCGCGCCATGCAGCAAGGGCGGCGCAGCCAGCGTCGGCGTCAGTAGCATGTCGTAGCGCGCATGAAAGCGTGCCAGGCCGCGACCGAATGCGTTCCACTGGGCCAGCTGCGCCGTCAGGCGCGCGCCGGATACCGCGCCGCCCAGCGCCGCCAGCAAGCGGCTCATCAGCTCCACGTCGCGCGCACTGGCGCCGAGTGCCCGGGCGCGCGCCACCATCGCCGGCACCTGGCCGAAATACACGTGCAGGTAGCTTTGCGCCAGCGCCTGGCCGTCGATCTCGGGCGCCGCTTCCTCGACCTCGTGCCCGAGGCCGCGCAGCAGCTGCACGGCGCGCCGCACGGCCGCCACCGCTTCCGGGTGGACCGGCGTGCCGATCGGCGACGCGGTGCTGAAGCCGATGCGCAGCCTGCCCGGATCGCGCCGCATCAGCTCGACGTAGGATCCCGCCGGCGGCGCGATGACGAAGGGATCGCCCGGCTCGGCGCCCTGCAGGATGTCGAGCGCCAGCGCCGAGTCGCGCACGCTGCGCGAGAGCACGCCTTCGCTCGATGCGCCGAACCAGACTTCGCCGATCGCCGGCCCGCTCGAGACCCGCCCGCGCGAGGGCCGTAGCCCGAACAGGCCGCAGCAGGCAGCCGGGATGCGGATCGAGCCGCCGCCGTCGTTGCCGGCTGCCATGGGCACGATGCCGGCCGCCACGGCCGCCGCCGCGCCGCCGCTCGATCCGCCCGGCGTGCGGTCCAGGTTCCAGGGATTGCTGCTGCGCCCGTAAAGCTGCGGATCGGTGACCGCCTTCAGTGCGAATTCGGGCAGGTTGGTCTTGCCGAACACGACCAGGCCGGCATCGAGGTAGCGTCGCACCACGGCCGCGTGCTCGGTTGGTACATAGTTGCGCATCGCGCGGCTGCCGAAGCTGGTCGGCACGCCGGCATAGTCCTGCACGCCATCCTTGATCAGGAAGGGCACGCCCGCCAGCGGCCCGCCCAGGGGACGTGCCAGTTGCGCGTGCGCCTGGGCTTCCAGCAGGCGGCACACCGCGTTGATGCGGCCATGAACCTCGGCGTTGCGCTCGAGCGCCAGGCGCAGCAGTTCGCCCGGACTCACTTCGCCGCGCGCAACGGCCTGGGCCAGCGCGCTGGCGTCGAATTGCAGGTATTCGGTGAAATGCATGGACAGTTCCTCAAGGGTTCTATCCATTATGCAATAAATTCGTCAAATTTATTGCCAAGTTGAATATAAGGAGAAATTTCTTACTTGCGCTTCTTGGCGTTCGATGTAAAGGTGCGTGTATAGAACTCAGGCGGCTTGCGCGCGACCCACTCGATGAAGGCGCGGATCTCGTCATGGCCGCGCAAGGCATCCCAGGTATGGTAGCTGCGCAGCAGCTCGCGCTCGGTAAATGCCGAATGGATTTTCCGATGGCAGATCTTATGGATCGGGAACTGCTCCTTGCCCTTCAGGCTCTTCGGCACGAGGTGATGGCGGTCGATGTTGACCGTGCCCAGTTCGCGGCCGCATAGAGGACATAAGGGGCATACCGGCTCTGTCATGCGTTCTCCGGGAATCCAAAAAACATAGTCAATACAATGTATTGGCGAAAAAGCCGCATACAAGGGTGCGCCGCACAATTGTCGATTCTGATGAGCCGGGGCAGGCCCCTTGGTGTAAAATTAATGCTTCACGAAAAGCAACAAGAAAACAGGACCCTGAAAGCTGATAAGGTCGTACGGATGATTGAAGACGAAACCAGTAGCTGCTCCATTCTCCTGATCGACGACGAGCCGTTCGCCCAGCAGATCATCGAGCATGGACTGCGTACCTGCGTCAGGCACGTGCTGCGCTACGAGTCGGATGCGCGCCGCGCCGTCGGCCTGGCGGCCGAGATCGGCTGCACCGTGGTGCTGGTCGATCTGCGCATGCCCGAGATCGACGGTTTCGAATTCACCCGCCTGATGCGCGCCAATCCGGAAACCGAACACGTTCCCATCATCCTGCTCTCGTCCGAAGACGATCCCGAGATCAAGGCGCGCGCCTTTGCCGCCGGCGCCAACGACTACATGGTCAAGTGGCCCGACGCGCGCGAGCTGGTGGCGCGCGTGCAGTACCACAGCGCCGCCTGCGTCGCCCGGCGCGAGCGCGACCAGGCCTTCGTGTCGCTGCGGCGCAGCCAGGAAGAGCTGGCCGCCAGCCAGATGGCCCTGAACCAGGCGCAGAAGATGGAAGCCATCGGCCAGCTCACCGGCGGCGTCGCCCACGACTTCAACAACGTGCTGCAGATCATCGGCGGCAACCTGCAGCTGCTGAAACTGGTCGGCGGCCTGAACGATGCCGGCCGCACCCGCGTGGAAATGGCGCTGTCCGGCGTCGAGCGCGGCGCCAAGCTGTCTTCGCACCTGCTGGCATTCGCGCGGCGCCAGCCGCTGCAGGCGGTGGTGCTCAACCCCGGCCATTTGCTGCGCGAGATGGACGACATGATGCGCCGCGTGATCGGCCCCGGCGCGCGCATCGTCACCGAGATCGACGCCGCGCTGGGCAGCACCCTGGCCGATCCGAACCAGCTCAATAACGTATTGCTGAACCTGGCCATCAATGCGCGCGACGCGATGGACGGCAACGGCACGCTCACCATTCGCGCCCTCAACGTGCGCACCGACGGCGCCGTGCCGCCCGAGGTGCCGGGCGGCGACTACGTGATGATCGAGATCGCCGACACCGGCAAGGGCATGCCGCCCGAAGTGCTGCAGCGCGCCTTCGAACCCTTCTTCACCACCAAGCCGGTGGGGCAGGGCACGGGCCTGGGGCTGTCGATGGCCTACGGTTTCGTGAAGCAGTCGGGCGGCGAGATCCTGATGCGCAGCGAGGTCGGCCAGGGCACCAGCGTGCGCATCTACCTTCCACGCAGCAAGACCGACGCGGTGGTCGCCGCGCCGGCCGAGCACCAGCCGCTATGTGGCGGCCTGGAAACCATCCTGGTGGTGGAGGACGAGGCCGACGTGCGCAGTTCCACCTGCGCGATCCTGTCCGCGCTCGGCTACGACGTGCTGGAGGCAGGCGATGCCGCCGCGGCGGTGGCGCTGATCGAAACCGGGCGCCACATCGACCTGGTGTTTTCCGATGTGATCATGCCGGGGCCGGTGAGCAGCCTGCAGCTGGGCGAAGTGCTGCGCCGCCACCTGCCGGACGCGCAGATCTTGTATACCTCGGGTTATGCGGAAGGGGTGCTGGCGCACGAGGGGAAGCTGAATGCTTCGGTGCACCTGTTGCAGAAACCATATCATCCGGACGCGCTCAGCGCGCGCATCCGTCATTTGCTGCGCCGTAATCCAGGTCGCGGCGCGGGCAGGAGCGCCGGCGCAGTCGCCGCCGGCGCGCGGGCTTCCTGAGCCGCCCGGCTCAGGCCGGGCGCACGTAGCGGTGCGAGCCCGGCGGCGGTTCGTTCAGCACCGCCCAGAAAATCCCCAGGTCGGCGATCGCGCGCACGAATTCCTTGAAGTCGACCGGCTTCACCACGTAGGCGTTCACGCCCAGTTCGTAGCTGCGCACCAGGTCCTGTTCTTCTTTTGACGAGGTCAGCATCACGACCGGCATGCTTTTCAGCGCGCCGGTCTTGCGGATTTCGGCCAGCACTTCCAGGCCATCGACCTTCGGCAGTTTCAGGTCGAGCAGGGTGACGGCCGGGTTGCCTTCGGGGCGCTCGGCGAATTCGCCGCGGCGCAGCAGGTAGTCGAGCGCCTCGGCGCCATCGCGCACCACCACGACTTCGTTGGCGAGCTGGCTTTTCGCCAGCGCCACCAGGGTCAGTTCGAGGTCGTGCGGATTGTCTTCGACCAGCAGGATGGGTTTTAGCATGATGGTATGTCTTTAAGGTAATGCAAGTTTGCGCGGGATGCTGAAGGAGAAGGTGGCGCCCTGTCCCTGGACCGACTCGGCCCAGGCGCGGCCGCCGTGGCGCTCGACGATGCGGCGCACGTTGGCCAGGCCGATGCCGGTGCCCTGGAAGTCTTCCATACGGTGCAGGCGCTGGAACACGCCGAACAGCTTGTGCACGTAGTCCATGTTGAAGCCGGCGCCGTTGTCGGCCACGTGGAACACGGTCTCGACGGCATCCTGCTCGGCCCAGATGCGGATCACGGCCGGGTCGCGCCCGCCGGTGAACTTCACTGCGTTCGACAGCAGGTTGAGCATGGCCAGGTGCAGGAAGGTGGGGTCGGCGACGATGCGCGGCAGCGGCTTGATCTGCCAGTCGATGTTGCGGCCCTGCAGGTCGGGCCCGAGCTTGTCGATGCAGGACGTGACCAGGTGCGACATGTCGACTTCCACCGGACGCAGGGCCGCGCGGCCCATTTGCGAGAAGCTCAGCAGGTCGTCGACCAGCTTGCCGGCCAGGCGGGCGGATTCCTTGATGTTGGTGAGGAAGCGCTGGCGCAGGGTCTGGTCTTCGCTGCCGCTCGATTCGAGCAGCAGGTCGGAAAAGCCGACGATGTGGCGCAGCGGTGCGCGCAGGTCGTGCGACACCGAATACGAGAACGCTTCGAGTTCCTTGTTGGCGCGGCCCAGTTCCTCGGCCAGTTCCGCCATCTGCTCGGCGCGTTCGAGAGCGATGCCGAGCAGGGCGCTGCGGAACTCGCCGGTGAGTTCGACTTCCGCCACGTGCCAGGGCAGGCTGACGCCGTGGATTTCCTCGCGCCAGGCGTCGAAGCTGAGGCGCGGGCTGAGCTGGGTCGGCGCGTCCGGCGTCGGCGCGCTGTCCTTGCCGCGCGGATTGCCGGCCCACTCGATGGTATGCACCCGCTCGGGGCGGAACCACAGCAGGTAATGCCTGTGCACGCGCGAGATCGGCATCGCCAGCAGGCCGGCGGCATTGCGCTCCAGGCCGACGGCGGCGGGGCAGACCGCCCCCAGGGCGTCGGTCTGGAAAACTTCGGCGCCGTGGCCCTGCTGTTCGAGCCAGCCGACGATGGCGTCGATGGCTTCGTCGTCGGGCGTGTCGCCGTAGGTCAGCACGCGCTCGTTGGCCACGATGGCGACCCCGCCGGCGCGCGCAAAGCGCAGCAGCTCGGGGAAGACGCCGCGCATGTTGTCGATGATGTCGGCGCCCTTGGTGAGGTTGCCGAGCATTTCCACCATCGTGCGCCGCACCTCGAGGCGGAAGGTGAGTTCCGCGGCGTCTTCGCGCGACTCGATGCACAGCGCCAGCACCTGGCCCAGCTGTTCGCAGGCGGTGCGCTTTTCGAATTCGAGCGGGGCCGGGCCGGCGTTGTGGCAGGAGATCAGGCCCCAGAGCTTGCCCTTGACGATGAGCGAGACCGACATCGAGGCCAGCGTGCCCATGTTGCGCATGTATTGCAGGTGCACCGGAGAAACGCTGCGCAGGGCCGCGAACGACAGGTCGTTCGGCGCGCCGGTCACGGGGTTGCGCGCCGGCACCAGCGGCGCCGGAACGTAGTTGGCGTCCTGGATCAGGCGGATGTGCTGCAGCGTGTACAGGTCGCGCGCCTGGGCCGGGATGTCCGAGGCCGGGAAGCGTTGGCCCATATAGGACACGTACTCATCTTCCTTCGATTCGGCCATGACGTGGCCGTGGCCGTCGGAGTCGAACTGGTAGACCATCACGCGGCCATAGCCGGTGACGCTGCGCACGTGGTGGGCCGCCAGCGTCGCCAGCGATTCGACCGAGGCCCGCTCGTTGACGTTCAGCAGGAAGTCGCCGAGCAGCGGATACAGCTCGCGAAAGCCGGCCGGCGCGTCGCGCTCGACGGCTTCGAATTCAACGATGAGCACGCTGTCCCAGGCGTGGGCCAGGACGTCGAGGTGCTGGCCGTTGGCGGCGGTGACGGTGCCGAGGTAGAAGGGCCGGTTGCCGAGCTTGCCGCCTTCGAGCGCGGGCGCGAGGCGGGCGGCGGCGGTCTCGCCGATCACCTCAGTCAGCGGGCGTTCGATGGCGGCATCGGCCTCGATGCCGAGCCAGCGGCCGAGGTTGGCGCTGGCCTGCAATACGGTCAGCTGCGGCGACAGGGTCATCAGGAAGCCGTGCGGCTGGATGCTGCCGGGCGTGCGAATCGGTTCCTTGTCGCAGCTGGACAGGTCGAGCGGTACGGTGGGTCCTGAAGTCATGTGGAGGCCTGGGATCGATGCGAGCCAGGCACGGCAAGGTTACGGAACCGGTATTTTAGCCTGAAAGACATGCAGCGAGCCGGAAGAAGGCGCCATTTTCCTGAGAAACAGGGCAGCCGGAAATGCGCTGGAACGATCTGCAAAGCGATCGAGCCGAATGGATATTGACGAGCCTGGCAGGCGTGCGGCGCGGCAGCGCGGGTGTGCGTGGCAGCAGAGTGGAAGTTGGAGTTATCATAAGACGTTTTTGATCCTGCTTCCTGTGCCGCGCTCTGTCACCGTCCATGAATAATAAAATTTCCATTAGGCACGACCTGACCGACGAACAGCGTTTCCACTACCTGATTTCCGGCATTCGCGACTACGCGATCTACATGCTCGACACCGATGGCCACGTCAGCAGCTGGAACAGCGGTGCGCGCCGCTTCAAGGGCTACGAGGCCCCGGAGATCCTGGGCCAGCATTTCTCGCGTTTCTATACGCCCGAAGACCGGGAAAACGGCCTGCCGGCGCGCGCCCTGGCCACCGCGCTCACCGAAGGCAAGTACGAGGCCGAGGGCTGGCGCGTGCGCCAGGACGGCACCCGTTTCTGGGCCAGCGTGATCATCGACCCGATCTACGACGAGCACGGCGCCTTGCTCGGCTATGCCAAGATCACGCGCGACATCACCGAAAAGAAAAAGGCGCAGGACGCGCTGCGCGCCAGCGAAGAGCGCTTCCGCCTGCTGGTGCAGGGCGTGTCGGACTATGCGATCTACATGCTCTCGCCCGAGGGCGTGGTCAGCAACTGGAACGTGGGCGCCCAGCGCATCAAGGGTTATTCCGAGCAGGAAATCGTCGGCCAGCATTTCTCGCGCTTTTATACCGAGCCCGACCGCGCCAGCGGCCTGCCGGCACGCGCCCTCGGCACCGCGGTGCGCGAAGGCCGCTACGAGGCCGAGGGCTGGCGCCAGCGCAAGGATGGCACCAGCTTCTGGGCCCACGTGATCATCGACGCCATCCACGACGAGTCGGGCGAACTGATCGGCTTTGCGAAGGTCACGCGCGACCTCACCGAAAAGAAGGCGGCGGCCGACGCCCTGGCCGAGGCGAACGCGGCCCTGTTCCAGGCCCAGAAGATGGAGTCGATCGGCCAGCTTACCGGCGGCATCGCCCACGACTTCAACAACCTGCTCTCGGTATTGTCCAGCGGCCTCGAGGTGCTGACCCTGCGCGGCGCGGTGAGCGACGTGAAGACCCTCGACAGCATGCGCCGCGCCATCGACCGCGGCGCCACGCTGACCCAGCAACTGCTGGCCTTTGCGCGCCAGCAGCCGCTGCAGCCGGAAACCCACAGCGTGAACCGCCTGGTGTCGGGCTTCGAGTCGGTGCTGCGGCGCGCCGTGCACGCGGCCATCGAGTTCGAGGTGCACCTGGCGCCGGAAATCCGCTCCACCGTCATCGACAGCGCGCGCTTCGAGTCGGCCCTGCTGAACCTGGTGGTGAATGCACGCGACGCCATGCCCGAGGGCGGGCGCATCCGCATCGAGACCACCAACGTGGAGTTGAAGGAGCGCGAGGTCAACGGCCTGGCGCCGGGCAGCTACGTGCAGGTGACGGTGTCCGACACCGGCACCGGCATGTCGCCGGAAACCGCGCAGCGCGCCTTCGAGCCTTTCTATACCACGAAGGAAGTGGGCAAGGGCACCGGGCTCGGGCTGTCGCAGGTGTACGGCTTCATCAAGCAGTCGGGCGGCGAGGTGAAGATCCGCACCGCGCCGGGCGAAGGCACGGCCATCGCCATCTACCTGCCGGCCGCGCCGGGCCAGGATGCGCCGGCCCAGCAGGACTCCACCGAGATGGTCCTGATCGTCGAGGACGAACCGGATCTGATGGACGTGGCCTCGGCGCTGTACATCAGCATGGGCTATGAGGTGCTGACGGCGTCCGGCGCGCAGGAAGCGCTGGCGCTGCTGGCGAGCCGGCATATCGACATCCTGTTCACCGACGTGATTATGCCGAACGGGATGAACGGGGTCGAACTGGCGAGTTATGCGCGCAAGCATTATCCGGACATGAAGATCATCCTGGCCTCGGGCTATCCGCTGCCGGCGCTCAAGCTCGAGCACAACAACCTGAGCGAATTCGCGTTCGTGAACAAGCCGTATCGCTTGTCGGACCTGGCGCGGGCCTTGCGGTCGGCGGCGTAGCCGCCTGCCCGATCACAATCCAAAAATGATGTCGCTGATCCGCTCGTAGATCGGATCGGCCGACGGCCCCTTGTTCGGCCAGTTCAGGATGTCGAAGTGGTCGTAGCCGCGGTAGGTGCCGAGATAGTTCCAGCTGCCGCGCACCGCCGTGCCGTCGTAGTCGCGCACCGGGTGGCCCGCGGGTGCGCGCATGCTCACCGTGTTCACCACGCCGTCGTTGGCGAACCACTCGCTGTCGATGCGCACCCGGCCCGGCGCGCTTTGCGTGTAGCCGCCCATGCCGTGCTGGCGCAGCGAGGGCACGATCCATTCGCCGGCATAGGTCTTGTAGTACGGGAACATGTCGATGCGCGGGTACTGGTAGTTCGAGGCCTGGACCGGGGCGATGGCGCGGTCGGTGCCGTTGCAGCACCAGGCGCCGGCTTCGGTGGCCTGGGTGCCGAGGGAAAAGTACACCACATGCGGCGAGGTGCGCGCCCACAGGTTGAAGCTGCGCGCGCCGTCGGGCGCCAGTTCCCAGCTCCACATGCCGGCCTGGAACCAGTCGCGCAGCGGCGAGCGCAGCTGGGGCAGGATGTCGAGCACGGCGTCGCGCAGGGTGGTGCCGTTGTGCGGGGAGGACAGCGTGGTGACGCTGCGCACCCAGCCGGTCTTGCCGCCCGCGTACAGATCGCCGTCGCCTTCGTCGGGCGCGCCGTGCTCGAGCAGCTCGACCAGCGCGCGGATGGTGGTGCCGCCCTGGCTGTGGCCGATCAGGTGGATGGGGTGATCGGCGTCCCAGGCCGGATACAGCGCCAGCGGGTAGCCCTCGGGATTGCGGGCGTGGTCGGCGGCCCAGCATTTGCCGGGCGGCTTTTGCTCGCGTACGGGAGGCGTGCGCGCGTGGCTGGCGCCATAGTCGACGCAGCCGCCCTTGATCTGCGCGTAGAGTTCGGCGGCGCGGTCCCAGTTCGGGCTGATGGCGCCGACGGTGGCGGTAACCACGGTGCGCGGGCCTTTATAGACCCGCAGGTGGGAGGCGATGTCGTGGTAGCCGCCCCAGTACAGGTAGCCGGTGCCGGGAAACTGTTCGGGGCCGAAGCCGAGGAAGCCGTGCACCAGCACCACCGGATCGTTGTTGGCGGCGCGCGCAGGCCCGAACGGCAGCAGGGCCAGCATCAGCAATGAAAACAGGAAGGGGATAAAGCGTGGCATGGCAAGGTCCGGGAGGTCGCTTGCCACATTGTCGGAGCGGGACAGCGGCGCCGGTTTGCGCCAGGTCGTGTGCGGATGCGTTAGCAGCCATCTGCGCACCGGGAGCGTGCGCAGATGGCTTGACGAAGGGTGCTGGATTGAATCAGTGCGCTTCGGAAACCGACGGGTTTGCCACTGCATTGGCCGATGCGTTGGCCGATGCGTCCGGCTGTGGCTGGGCCGATGCCGCCGGCACCGTGCTGCCCACCGCGCCCGGCGCGTTCGGATCGGCCGGGGCCGCGACGGACGACGATGCCATCATCGTGGCGCGTTCTGCGGCGTCGATGCGTTCGCCGTTCCAGACCACGTAGTCGTCCACCGAGTACAGCTTGCAGGGCTGGCTGCTCTTGGCCGAGCAGGTGGCCAGGGCGCGCGCTTCCGGCGCCTCGCCTTCCTCGGCCCAGGTCCAGGCGCCGCTCGGCGACACGGCAAAGGCGCGCGGCGTCATCTTGGTCAGATAGTCGGCATAGGCGCGGCGGCCGTTTTCCGACAGGAAGGGCACGGCCTCGATGTCGTCCACCGTTGCGTAGTTGGTACGCGCCGGGGTCGGCGGCGGTGGCACGTTGTAGATCACCTCGGTCGGCATGCCGATGCCCTTCAGGAAGGCGATCGTGTCCTTCAGCCAGATCTTTTCGCCGTCGCGGCTGGCCAGCATGCCGTGGGCATCGCGCTTGAACGAAGGGAACTCGACCAGGCGGCCCTTGCCGCCGGCTTCCACATAGGCTTCGTGCATGCGGTTGGCCAGGTCCGGCCCGAACAGCGAATCGTTCTCGCCATACATCCACAGGCTCGGGATCTTGTTGTTCGCGCCGTACTCGGCCATGGCCGAAACCAGCGACGAGCGCCAGCCGCAGCCGGCGCTGTCGTCGCGCAGGCCGCCGGCGAAGTTGATCAGGCCGCGCACGCCGGCAAGCTGTTCGGTGCCGAGCGCCATCGTGGCCAGGCCGCCGTAGGACTGGCCGGCGACGACGATGTGGCCGCTGTCGATCCAGGGCTGGGTGCGTGCGTATTCCACCGCCGAGCGGATGTCCTCGGCCTGCAGGTAGCCGTTGGTGGTCATGTCGCAGCCGCGGTCGCGGTAGCGGCCGGTCGAGTTGGCGAAGCCCTGGCGCATCGGCACCATCACGGCGTAGCCGCGCTTCACGAAGGCCGCGGCCATGTAGTAGAAGCGGTCGCGCGGCTGGGCGCTCGGGCTGCCCGGGTCCTTGCCGTGGTTGATGATGAGGAGCGGGAAGGGACCCTGGCCGTTCGGCTGGAACACGGTGGTTTCCAGCATGGCGCGGTTGTCGCGGCCGGCAGGAACCTGCACGACACGTTCGTTCATGCGGTAGTCGAGCTGGAGCTCTTGTTCGATTGCCACGCCCGGCAACATGACGAGGGCGGCAAGGAAGGCGGTAACGGTCTTGCGGACTGCGGCGGTGCGAACTCGGAACATGGGCGACTCTGGAAAAGTGTCTGCCGGTGCGACAGCATTGCTTGAAGGAATAAATTGATTCTAGGCACCGAAAACACTGAGAGCAATATCCGTTTACGCAATTCCAGAGGTAAATTTTTGTGTGTGGTAAAGATGCTTACGTATATCAATAGCGAACGTTCAAAATGTTGGCCAAAGCACAGCGAAATGTATGAGCAGGTGGGCAAGCTTGCCTCTTGTATAATCGCTTGAGCCGGTTTTTCTGCGGCACTTGTTTGCAACCTCACCGCCAAGCAGGAGGACCCAGCACCGATGCGTTTCCGGAACCGGCTATTGATCCTTGTTGTCGCTCTGCTCGTGCCTTCGTTCATCGGCGCGGCGCTGGCGGTCGCCTATGTCTATGTCGAACAACAAAAGGACCAGGAGCGCAGCATCGCCGAGACCGGCCGCGCATTTGCCTTGCTGATCGATAACGAGATGCGCCACCAGGAAGGCATCCTGCGCACCCTGGCCGCGTCGCCGGCGCTGGCGGCGGGCGACTTCGGCGAGTTCTATCGCCATGCCCGGGGCGCGGCCGAGGCCGTGGATGCGGTAGCCGTGCTGTACGACCTCGACGGCAAGCCGATCCTGAATACGCGCCGCCCGCTGGGCGTGGCGCTGACGGGGCGCGACCCGTCCAACCTGCCGGCGCTGATGGAACGCTACGGCACGGCACGCACCCTGGTGTTGGACGTGTTCTACGCCCCCCCGGTGCAGCGCTACGACTTCATGATGCAGGTGCCGGTGCTGGTCGACGGCAAGCCGCGCTACCACCTGACGCTCGGCATGCATGTGGGCATCCTGCAACGGCTGCTCGAGCGCCAGCAGTTCCCGCAGGCCTGGATTGCTACCGTGTTCGACCGCAACGGCCGCATCGCCGCCCGCTCCAGCGAGCCGAAGCACTACGTCGGCACCCTGCTGCGCGAACGCACGCGCAAGCTGGCGGCGACCACCGACCGCGACTTGGTCTTCCCCAGCCATACCCTGACCGGGGTTCCGGTGCGGGCCCAGATCACGACGGTGCCGAATTCCGGCTGGAAGGTCCTGATCGCCATCCCGAGCGCCGAGATTCGCCGCGTGCCGATGGAAGCGGCCGCGCTGCTGGCCGGGATGATGGCCGTGCTGCTGGTGCTGGCGGTGGCCGCCGGGCGCTGGTTCGCCAGCCGCGCGGTGGCGCCGATCGAATACCTGGGCCGCTGCGCCGACCGCCTGGCCGACGGCGAGGAAATTCCCTACCGCCCGCACGGACTGGAAGAAATCGACACCGTGGCCTGGCGCATGGTCGAGGCGAGCAAGCAGATCCGCCGCTCGACGCGCGACCTCGAGCACCGCGTCAACGAAGCCATTCTCGCCACCGAACAGGCGCAAGGCGCCCTGCTGCGCAGCCAGAAGCTCGAGTCGCTGGGGCGCCTGACGGCCGGCATCGCGCACGAATTCAACAATTTGCTGCAAACGCTCACCACGGCGCTGCAGCTGGCCGCGATGCAGGCGACGGAACCGAAGCTGCAGCGCCTGATCGACACCTGCAAGCGCACCGTCACGCGCGCCACCACGCTCACCGGCCAGCTCGGCTCCTTCGGACGGGTGCAGGAAGGGCGCCTGGTGACGGTGGATACGGCTGCGCAGCTCGACAGCGCGCTGCAACTGATCCGTGGCGCCGTGGCCGACAGCATCGTCATCGAGACCGCATTCGACAGCCGCTTGTGGCCGGTCCGGGTCGAGCCCCTGCAGTTCGACCTGGCACTGCTGAACCTGGCGATCAATGCGCGCGATGCGATGGGCGGCAGCGGCCGGCTGCGGATCGGCGCCCGGAATCTCACACTGGCCGCGCCCGACGCGCCGCCCAAAGGCCTGGCGCCGGGCGACTACCTGCAGCTGAGCGTGAGGGACGACGGCGTGGGCATGGCGCCCGAGGTAATGGCGCGCGCCCTCGATCCTTTCTTCACTACCAAGTCGCCAGGGCAGGGCACCGGGCTCGGCCTGCCGCAGGCCTATGCCTTTGCCACCCAGGCGCAGGGTCTGCTGGCCCTGCACAGTACGCCGGGCAAGGGGACCCGGGTGCACATCTACCTGCCGCGTGCGCACGGCGCCGATGCCGCCGCGCCAGGCACCGCCCAGGCTGGCACCAACACCGGCGCCTCCGCAGGCGCAACGGCGCCGGACGTGGTCGCGCCACCGCCCTACCAGCCGGCGGCAGCGGATGCGGCGCCCGCGCCAGCCGGCGTGAGCGTGCTGTTCGTCGAAGACGACGTACTGGTACGCGAGGCCGTGGTCGAGGCGCTTGGCGCGGCCGGCTTCGCGGTGCGCGTGGCCGTCAGCGGCGACGATGCGCTGGCCCAGCTCGAGGCCGGGCAGGCGGTGGACATCGTGTTTTCCGACATCGTCATGCCGGGCAGCGTCAGCGGCATCGACCTGGCCGCGGCGGTGCGCGAACGCTGGCCCGCGCTGCCGGTCGTGCTGGCCACCGGCTACACCGAACGGCGCGTGTCGATTCCGGGCGTCAAAATCCTGGCCAAGCCTTATGACGTCGAGCAATTGATCGGCTTGCTGGGACGCTTGAGCGGACGGCGCTGAGCGGGCAGGCCGGTTTTTGTCGCGTTGCAAGGCGGCGCGCCTTTCCCTCACCGCTGACTAGAATGGGTCCGGGTTTATTGCGGACACACGACAGGAGAGGGACATGGTCAAGATCGCGGTAATCGTCGGCAGCACCCGGCCGGGGCGCAAGGCGCTCGACGTGGCGCGCTGGGTAATGAACACGGCGCAGGGACGCAGCGGCGCCAGCTATGAACTGGTCGATATCCAGGATTTCAACTTGCCGCTGCTCGACGAGCCGGTGCCGCCCTCGATGGGCCAGTATTCGCAACCGCACACGCTGGCCTGGGCCGCGAAGATCGCCGAATTCGACGGCTTCGTCTTCGTCACGCCCGAATACAACCATGCCACCTCGGGCGCGCTGAAGAACGCCATCGACTTCCTGTACAAGGAATGGAACAACAAGGCGGCCGGCTTCGTCGGCTACGGCAGCGTCGGCGGCGCGCGCGCCATCGAGAACCTGCGCCTGGTGATGGGCGAACTGATGGTGGCCGACGTGCGCGCCCAGGTGATGCTGTCGCTGTTCACCGACTTCGAGAACATGACGACCTTCAAGCCGGCGCCCCATCAGGAAAAATCGGTGCACGCCATGCTGGAGCAGGTGGAAGCCTGGAGCGGCGCGCTGGCGGGGCTGCGCAAGGGGGCCGACTGAAGGCATTGGCGCGGCTGCTACAATCGGCGCCTTTTCCTTGCCGAGCCGCCGATGAACCAGCCTTTGCCTCCCCGCCGCGCCACCTGCGCCGCCTGCCTGCGCGCGCAGTCGGCCTGCATCTGCGGCTGGGTGCGGCCGCTCGTCTCGCCCGTCGAACTCTTGATCCTGCAGCATCCGCTGGAAGTGGCGAACGCCAAGAACAGCGCGCGCCTGCTGCACCTGAGCGTGGCGGGGAGCGTGCTGGCCGTGGGCGAGGCTTTCGATGCGGACGCGCTCGGTACGCTGCTGCATGCCGGCGGGCGCACGCCGGTGTTGCTGTATCCCGAGACGCCGGGCGTCGCTACGCCGGGCGTCGCCACGCCGGCCGCGCCGGCCGCAGCGCCGCTGCCGCTACCTGAACGCCTGCGCCTGGTCGTGCTCGACGCCACCTGGCGCAAGAGCCGCAAGATGCTGCACCTGAATCCAGTACTGCGGCAATTGCCGCGCCTGGCGCTGAGCGACATGCCAGCCTCGCACTACCGCATCCGCAAGGCGCACGCGCCCGACCAGTTGTCCACGCTTGAAGCCGGCGCCCATGCCCTGGGGCAGATCGAGGGCGATGCGGCGCGCTACGCTCCCTTGTTTGCCGCTTTCGACGGTTTCGTCGGGCAACAGGCTGCTTATTTACCACATCCTTTGCCGCCGGCCTGAGCACGCACGCGGCTGCGCTTGAATTGGCGGGAAGAGCGGCGTACCATACTGTATAAATATACAGTATGAGGTGCCGAATGGCTTACTCCGAACGAACTGTCGACCGCGAATACAGTGCGGAAGAAATCGTCCTGCCGCGTCCGCTCGCCGCGACAAAGGGGCACGGCGCGGTGTCCAACCTCCAGGGCCGCTACGAACTGAAGGGGCGCGAGCGCTTCGACGACGGCTGGACTGTAGAAGACAGCGCCGCGGCGCCGGTCAAGACCGTGGTCACCGACGAGATCGCCAAGTCCATCCTGTCGCGCAATACCTCGCCCGACATCCCCTTCAATGTCTCGCTGAATCCCTACCGCGGCTGCGAGCACGTTATGTAGACATAGAAGATAGCCTCATCTTCCTTCTAAGCCTGAAGTTGACACCCTACAATGTATGAGTTAAATTTGGACATGAAGAAGTGTTCATTTGCTCTTTGATTTCATAGGGGAGCAGTGTCTTGGGTTGGCTGAACTTTGTTCAGTTTTTTTGATAGGGGCGGAAGTGTCCGTGAACACTTTTTTACATGGTCAAATCGAGCTTTTCATCGAACGTGGCTACCGTCCGACGGCTGTCAAAGGCCAGCCCGGCTTCTTCTTGCTGACTGACGAAGACGTCAAGCTGTTCGAGGAGCCGACCACCTTCCTCTACGAGCACTTTGTCAACGCGGGCTCATCTCCTTCGACCCATACATGGGGAAAGGCAGCGTACTGTCTCAAGACCTGGTTTCAATATTGCCAAGCACTTGGGAAAGACTGGAGAAGCGCGACGTCTGTGGACCGAACAGACTTTCGAGACGACTTCGAAAGCGCTATATCTCCTCATACTGGTGAACTCTATGGGCCAAAAGGCATTCGCGACACGATGGTGGTCGTGAGGGAATTTTACGCATATGCAGCTCGCAAGCGTTGGTATTTCGGTGATATCGGAAACGGCAGTGACGTATTCGATGACATTGAGACCAGCAATCCCAGAGCCGATGAAGATGCATTAGCTCATACACGCATAGCTAAAACCAGGTTACGGGACCGGGAACTTCCAAAAGTCGGTAGAAATCAAAAGATTCGTTGCCTTAGAATTGATGACCTCAGAGCACTTTTGAATTACGTTGGTCCGCAAGCCACTCGACGTAACGGCGATATGCGTAACTGTAGAGACCGGCTTATTTTTGATATCGGTGTGTACGTAGGTCTCAGGGTTGCCGAGATAGCTAGGCTCACAACGCTACAATTCCTCAATCTTAATCCTGACCCAGCAAAGCCTTACGTTTCCTTTGAATTGACAATCTGCGGGAAAGGGAATGTAGTTAGACAAGTCGCAATCCCAGCTTGGCTTGTGCTTGATGCGCTCGAGTATATTCATACCGAGCGCGAACAAGCTCTTGCGAATCGAAAAAAGACTCATCGCGGCATTTCTACTCAGCTTCTTCTAGGTAATCTAAATTCGAATAATGGACAAGGTGTTCCGATAACGAGGGGCGCAATCCAAAAAATGGTTGAGCGTGCGTGTCTTGCTATTGGCCTGGTTGACACTGACGAAAAAACTGACATTGACACAGGTGAGAAATACCTACAAAAAGTGGCTCGGTATAGTATTCACGACCTTCGCCATACCTATGCAGTTTATACCTATCACATCGCGGTTAAAGATGGCATTTCTGAACCTTGGAAGAAAATTCAAGCTCAGCTCGGCCATGCTAGATTGAAAACCACAATCAATACGTATTTGGCTCATGTGCAAATCTTTAACTCGCAACCGGGTCTGTTTAGTCTGCACCGTTCACTAGGCCTTGCATGAGTAGGAAGACGTCAAAGGTAAGCGCCGGCGCCAGCGTAGCCGTTCAAGCAGCTCGGCGAAAGGAAGCTAGGGGCCATATTCCAGAGTTGCCGATGAGGCGCCTGGAACACGGTGTTCATTCGAAGACCGGCCGCCCTACCTACCATGCTGTCCTTCCACAGCCTGGTGGGTTCGAGCCGATTCGTATCGATATCAGCTTCATGCTGGAATTTCCTAATCTGTTGCCGTTGTTCGGGCCAGCATTTCTCGCATACTGTTCCGGGCAGAAGGCGGGAACCTACCGCGCCGTAGCAGGAAGTTTGAAACTCGGTTTTTTTAAGTTCGTTCGACTAAGATATGGTGAACGCCTTCATCCCGAAGAAATTGATGATGTAATCCTATTGGCTTATCGTTCTCATCTCAATCTTGAAAAAGGAAGAAGCGGTAGAGCGCTTTCGGGCGGAACAATCGCGGACTATCTTGGTTCGTTGAGAAACGTTTTGGCTTCGCTAACAAATGAACCTCTGGCTAATCTTGGAAAACGAATAGCAAGACGCGTACCTGCCGGACCCATCGGCCGTGTTAAGACGATTATCCCTACAGAAGTATTATCGCTCGACGAGTTGTTAAGAATCATGGAGGCAGCCGAAAAGGAAGTGTTGGCTGTGGAAGCTCGGTACCTCCGAGGGTCGGAGCTCATTGATTTTGGTAAACGAAAACTAGCCTATGTCGAGGCATCTGCTGGTTATTCACATAGAACTTCATTTGAACTCGATACCGCGCTCGCGACGTTGGATGAACTGTATCCCGGAGTAATTCCAGAGATATCGGTTGTTGCCGATGAGCACAAGAGCCTCTCTTTGTCAATGAGACGATTAGCAAGAAAGCATGGCCTTGACCTTTCGAGATACTTTCATCCATCCAGTCATGATTTGGTTCCATTTGCAATCCTAATTACCATAGCGGCCGTCTTTAACCCGGACACAGCTCTATGGCTTAAATGGAATAATATCGATATGCAAAAAGATGTCGCCGGCGTTCCTATGATAGAAATAATCGGAGTCAAAGAACGCGCGACAGATAACCTTGTGCGGCTTCTGGACCCGAACGCCGGTGTGAGCTCTTCAATAAGTCTATCTCGTCTGCTTACGTTGTTGCGTAATTACACAGCGCGCATGCGGCCTTTTGTAAGCAAAGGACATGAAGACTTCATCTTTATATTCTTACAAAGTACTGGCATTAAGAATCCCAAAAGTTGGGGTAAGTTGGGCTCTACCTTTCAGGGGCCAAGTAACGACTCCGTTTGGCAGTTTAGTCTGAAGAGCTTTGTTGAGCAAAACAACCTTAAACGCTTTACGCTGTCACAATTGCGACCAACAGTGCTCAATCTCGTTCAAACTCTTGATGGCAGCCTAGAAGCTGCGGCTCGCGTCGGAAATCATGGAAGCGTGAGAACTACCTGGACCCATTACACCAGTGACGGGGTTAGGAAACAATATCGCGAACGTATCGGACAGATTCTCTTGCTGCGAGACCGGTGGTTTGATAGCGAGGGCCGGGTGGACCCACGTATCCGGACGGCACAGGCAGATAAGGGAGCGGCAACCCCTGGCTTCATGTGCGTAGACCCATTTGCTAGTCCGCGGCCTAATCAGTTACCTGGGCGACTATGCAGCGATTATGGCGGCTGTCCTGCGTGTCCTCTTGCGGGTGCATTCCCTCAAGACCCGGATAGCGTTGCATTTTATAACGCACTTGTCGATTCGATTTTCAAAAGTCAGGCGATTATGAGTTCGCAAACTTGGCTTAGGCGCTGGGCGCCGGTTCTGAGCGACCTTCGAGCGTTGCTTGCTCTTGTCCCAGAAGATGTTCTCTTGCGGTCGCAGCAGGTAGTTGTCCGACTGCCGCTTGTTGGATAAAGGAAAGACGTTCGATGAGAAAGAGCCTGGAAGTGGTGGCCAGCAGCACGCTGGTCCATCCGAAGCCAATAAACTTGCACGAATTGACGCAGGAAGAATTGGCAGACCATTGGGTGAGCGAACACAGCCAGTTTAAAGATGTACGGTGGGTATTTGCGAATCTAACCAATGGTTCCAGGAACACTACCAGTACTATCAACTGGGCAATGACTCTGTTTGATGAGTCAAAGCTGACCGATAAGCGACACAGGATTCGGCTTGCTTGGGCCAAAATACTGATGCTATCGCTCCTTACGTTGCCTGCGAAGGGGAGGGCACCTAGTCCAGGCACAGTTGGTGGAATTCAAAATGAGCTAAACGTCTTCCTGTCATGGATGTCCGCACGAGGGATTCAGACTCCCGATGAGCTCTCACCGCTTATCATTGAGCAGTACATCAGCGAGCTTCCTGCTTTTGTTTCAGCCCGCGAGCACTATGAAGATGCAGATGACGAGGGTATCGGTGTTGCAGTTTTCGATAGGGCGCTCGCGCCGCTAATACGCTTGTGGGACCAGCGTGAGCACCTCAAACTTTTTAATGTTGAGCCACTGCCCCACCATCCTTTTGACGGCAAGGGCGCGCATTCGATTGCTTTGAAGCTGGCGACAAAGGCTCAAGGCTGGATTATGCCCTTGCCCGATGAGGTGGCTATTCCTCTTTTTAATTCAGCGACTCGTTGGCTCGGTGCTCCGGCCGATGACGTAGTTCGACTTCTGGAGGTTTTCGAAGTATCAGGCATAGACGACCGGGAGCAAGGGAAAGCGAAGAAAGACCGTTTGAAGGCGGAAAATAGATTTTTGCGCGAATTTTCATTTTCGATACAGGCGGGAGAATCCCAACCGTGGCGTAAGCCGCTTGCTGTCAAAAATAGTGCCGCAATGGTCGAGATGCGTGAAATCTATGATTCCGTCCGCGACGCTGCAGCTATCATTGTGCAAGGCATGTCGGGTATGCGTGTTAGCGAATTATGTGGCATTGAAGAAGGCATCGACGAGAATACGGGACTTCCCAAAGGCGTTCGCTTGGAAGCAAGCCTTACGGGCTTGTACGAATGGTTTGTCATCCGGACCGAACTGTCTAAGACCAAGGAAGGGGCGCCCCACGAAGTTGACTGGGTAGTGGGCATGCGACCAATGGGAAGCGCGGAAATTCCACTGGCTGTGCGGGCGCTGATAATTCTAAACAAGCTTTTCGCTCCCTGGCGAGAGGCGGCGAAGACTACGAAGTTGATTTTGTCCGCTCGCGCAGGCATGACGCTACCGCGGCCTTCGACGTCGCTAACTGATATTAAGGGAGACGGTGTACGCAGGGTCATGAAGCGCTTCCTGGAGCGTTGCGTCGACCTGTCCAACCTGCCTGACGAGAGCGCGCGCAAAATTAGCGATAACGACTTGGTACGTTGGCGTG
Source organism: Massilia sp. BAP21 (assembly GCF_057801335.1). Lineage (NCBI taxonomy): Bacteria > Pseudomonadati > Pseudomonadota > Betaproteobacteria > Burkholderiales > Oxalobacteraceae > Massilia > Massilia sp. BAP21. Next base: position 385,055 of record NZ_CM173596.1, on the reverse strand, counting down.
AAAGCAAGGGAGCGATATTCACAACGCATATGCTTCGCAAAAGCTGGGCCAACTTTACGTTGGCATGTGATTCGCGACTGCTGCCAGTTATTCAAATGCAGTTCCATCACGTCAGTTTGGCGATGACGGAAGGCGGGTATATTGGTAAGAATCCTGTCCTTGTCGACGCTCTCGACTCAATTAGTCGTCAGCGGACCAATCACGGCATTTTCGATTTAATCAATCAGCATTCCGTTTTTGCTGGTCGAATGGGCGAGCATCTCGAAAACGAGGCTCAGAAGCTACGAGAGAGAATGGATGGGTTACCTGTTTCGGAGCGATGGAGCAAGACCGTAGAGTGGATAGACGAAAACCAGATTAAGATGTTTATCTCTCCGTACGCAACGTGTGCACCGCTCAAACGTAGCGAAATGCGGTGTCACGACGAGACCGAAACGCCAATTTGGGTCCGGCATCAGCCGAACCTCGAAACCCGCGAGCCCAGTTTATGTGCTGGTTGCGCGAACGCGGTCATGGACAGAAGCCATAAAGATTTTTGGGTCAACCGATATGTCGGCTACGCTCTTTCGTTAGCGGTCGAGCGGAAACAGCGCGGTAGCCTTGCGCCAGAGCTGCGTGTAATCGAGTTTCGTGCGAATCAAGCGCTCGCAATTCTGAAAAAAATAGGCGTGGAGATGGAGGACATAGATTCCAAGCTTGCACGCGAATTGGAGAAGATGGATGCCTAAGAAACGTATAACTGAACCACCTATCGACGCCATAGAACAAGACTTCCTTGACGCAATTGTTCGGATACAAGAGGGAAAGCCAAGAAATAAAGGATTAAAAGAACGTGCGGCCCGCAAGGCGTTGGCACTTAACCCATCGACTGTATCGCTTGAAGCAGGACACTCAAGAACTCTGATAGGTAAAGAGAAGGATTGCCGTTACCCTCGCGTCAGAAAGAAAATTGAAGAGGCAAAGGTTGCGAAGAATACTTTACCAACTACTTATACTGAGCTTATTGTCGCGCTAAGAGCGGATAAGAAAGAACTGTCCCGCCAGCTTAATCTCTACAAATCCGAGGCTCTTGAAAACTTCACAGCACGGGTGAAAGCAGAAAAGGCGGCCGCGATTGCCAACGCTGCCAATGCGAAACTCGTAAAAGAATTGGCTGACCTAGGGAAAGTTGCCAGCATCGTTCGAAACGATAATTTGTAGTGTTCAACTGGCAATGTTGATGGCATCTCGTTGGTTGGTTGAGGTCTTTCGTAAGTAGACTTACTGACATGATATTGCTCGGCCTTTGCGACTGTTCGTGCTCTAATTGTCTTTCGGAAAATCCAGTGTCACCTGTGCTCTAATTTGTTTCAATGTGGCGTATTATTGACGAGAAGATGATATCTTGAAGCGAGCGCAGCACAAAAAAACTGCTGCCTGCCCGCCGGCCGAGAAAATTCATGGCACTCCGGCTTCTTAAGGTTAATGAAACTCTTCTATGTGTTTACCGTTGAGAGGAAATGGAGCAAAGTTCGGTTTAGTAGTCTTTGCTGCCAGGGAAATTGATGACAATGATGCTTGCAATCTATTGACTAGATATAAAGTTGACTTAGTAAATTTAGGGCGATGCCATGAAGCTGTATAAGAGCGCTTATCTATCTTTCCGGCAAGACAGCGGCAAGCAGCTGGCCAGTTTATCAGTCAGTGACACTGTAATATTTTCAAGTGCGAGCGTCTCAGCTATTTCTCAAGAAATTCGACGCCGAGGAATTACTTTGGTTTATTTGGAAAGCGGCGTATCCTTCGCTATCCCACCTACTTCAGAGGCGTTGGCCGCAGTTGCCCAGTTCCCTTCAGATGACGACTTTTTCATATTCAGATTAATTTCTGAGTGTGCTCAGTAGAGGTGAGGCTTTTTATTAAAAGTAGGCGTCCCATTAAAAGGCTTGAGTCGAGCAAATCGGTTTGCTTCAATTCATTTTTCGTGTCTTATAAATTTTGTGGCTAAATTTTTTTACAAGGATTGCGATGCATATTCATGCTTTGACTCTAATGATTCTCCAATTGAATAAGCTTGTAGATTCAGGGAAATACTCGGATATTTCGATTTCGGACGTTCATCGTGCTATAGACGAAGAGCGTGTTGTCGAGATGCTTCAAGAGCGAGCCGGTGAAGACTTTGATGTTTCGCTGATTAATATCTATGAGGGTGCGCGAGAAGAGTACGAAGCTCGGCTTAACCAAATTTATGGCGGTTACGCGGGCGATGAGTACCGAAAATGGGGAGTCAAAAATTTGGGTCTTTGTCTTTTAATCGCTTGGACGAACGAAATAATACAAGTCGGTGATGGGTTGAAATTTTGAATCATGAATACAGCATCCCTTGGCCCCGTATTGCAACGAGCCTCGTGAGGGAGTTGCGTATGGGACTCAATGTTCTGCTGAAGGGGTAACGCAGGTGTGAGACTGCGTGTGAATATGTCTTCAGCAATTGCAGATGACGTTTAGCGATGTCGCAATCATGGTTCTGCATAACGGGATTTTCGATGAGGCAAATCTAGCCTCATCAACCGAGTGGTCCTCAGACCGGAAATCGTGAGAACGATGCTGGAAGCAAAGGCAGTGAATCGCGATGCTCTAGCTGGCCTCAATCTGCTTCGGGACTCTAACGAGGCATGAGTGCTAGGCCGATACCTTCTCTGGTTGCGGCCTCTCTACCTAAGCTCACGAAATCGGAACGGACGCAGCAGTGGAGGAAGTTGCTGCGATGTGAGGTTTGCCAGCGTGGGAGTGCACGTCCGCCATTCATGCTCGTCGTCGTCCTGACTCCTGGTGACGTTCATTGTTCGATGCGAGGGCAGGGCATGACTGACCTCTTATTGAACAGTTCTTTGTCACTTGCTTAACAGTCCAGCAGGTAGTCTTGGCTACCGCGCCAAGCGTTGGAGGGAGGTTGGGCCTGGTGCTCTTCCTTCGAGGTCAAATCGTTGAGAGCAACTATTGCATCGGACAGTCTCATCAACACAGCCGAAGGCGATGTGCAAGCATCGTTCCTCATGCACAAGTTGCCCCGTAGCCGGCAAGGTTTGTATATGTAAGTCATTGTCTTACAAGGGTAATGTTTGACAAACCAAACCATGTTGCTATACTTTGCTCCTTACACTATGGAGGCTACACCATGAAACTCATAGAGCGAATGTTGCGGTCTATCAAGCAACGAAACGGCAATGTTATTCTTCGGGCAGAAGTGTCAAAGCTTGGTAGTGCTAGCCAGGTCACTGAAGCGCTGAAGACCCTTCAAGAGACCGGTGTGATTGTCCGCATCGGAACTGGTGTGTATGCCAAGACACGTAAGAGCTCGGTGACAGGAGCTACTATCCCAGCAGGAAGCTTGGAAACGCTAGCTTCAGAAGCTCTCAAAAAAATGGGAGTCGAGGTTAGTGCAGGACAGGCAGCCGTCTCATACAACACTGGTCGGACAACACAGTTACCTGGTGCTTTTGTTGCAAACACTGGGAACCGTCGTATCAGTAGGAAAATTGCGGTAGGAGGCCGCTCAGTGAAGTATGAGAACAATTTCAGCCGAACAGAAGCAATCGCTTGAAGACCTATCCGCAGAAGGCCTTCTACGCGGCCTTCCAGTCCAGACCGCTGAAAAAGACATTCACATCACTGAGCTACTCCGAGGACTGAGCAAACTCGAGGTCCATCACGACCACTTCAGTGACCTCGACGCGCGTAAGGGACAGACGACTCGGCATGACCAGGGGATTCAACTGGTGTTCGCAGGAGGTACGTGCCTCTCCAAGGCTCATGGTCTCATCAATCGGATGTCGGAAGACATCGATATCAAAGTTATCCTCACACCGCCAGAGAAGCCTCTGAAGAAGGGGCGGGGCGACCGAATGCGTCTCAAGGCGTTGCATGAGCGCATCCCTCAGCTCTTCGAAGAACTGGGCTTTCCGCTACTCGAGTATGCTGACGGTGCAGACAATCCGCGCATTCGGGATGGGCATCGTTACTATGTCGTCGGTGCCGGCTACCAGAGCGCATACGGAGAGTTTCCTAGTTTACGTCCTGAGCTCAAACTCGAGCTTATTCAGCGTAAGCCGTTGTTGCCGGTGGAGCGACGTCAATTTGGCTACCTCTACGAGTCTCTGGCTAATTTGCAACCTACCGCAACATTGGAAATTGACTGCATTTCCATCGCAGAGACGGCTGCAGAAAAGGTTCTTTCGTTACTGCGCCGCTGCGCGTACAAGTGGGACGGCCACCAGACGAAGGGGGACATGGACCCAGCGCTGGTGCGCCATGTCTACGATGTGGCCCGTATTGCCGAGAGCTCTGGTACCTCTCTTGAAGACGCTCGCCTTATCTTCCCACAATTAGTGCAGAGCGACCGGGACGAGTTTAAAGGGCAAAACCCTGAGTTTGATGCAGACCCTGCCAGCGTTCTCAAACGCACGCTCGTTGCTGCTAAGACTAACGGCAAGCTGGACGAGCAGTACACTAAGCACCTGATGCCACTTGTGTACGATATTGAGCCGCCTTCTTTCCAAGAAGCCTTTACAGTCTTCGAGCAAGTAGCTAGCGACTTCCTTGCAGCATGCTAGCCGAAGGCATGAGAAGAAGATTAAGGGTCATCTAACGCGCAGCGGCTGGAACGCTACACGTCGTTTAGGCGGCCGTTAGCGAGCACGTCATACGCTCTGGCCGGAATACTCTTTCCCATACCTGTAGTTACGACGCCGCCAAGCGTTACCTGCAACTGCTGAAGTACATTTCACGAGGTACCTCGCGGCTTCGATTTTTCTTCGGCAGAGCATTAGTTCCTACACACTCCCTCAGAACGAGCCGTTGTTGCAATGCTGACCCAAGAGCAGCTGAGTTAGGCCAACACGTACCCGTGCTGCCCAGTGTCTCACTTCTTAACCGTCGCCCGTGGCCGCCAACTGCCGACAGTGCTGCTTTGCATTTTGCAGGTGTGCTTTGTGTAGCAATCGCTTTGAGCGTCTCACCCAGCTGCTTCACTTCTGACAAGCGGCAGAGGTCCGTCGACACCACGTTCGTCGTTGTTTGAAGGCAAGAGCAGTCTTCTCTTCTTCGCACGCAGCTCGTGCTAACCTACTTCCAATGGTCTGCAAGCTGGCACGGGAGCGGGCATTGCTTCGTCGGCGCGGCTATCGCCGAGCCACCATCAAATTGTGTGGATTTGTCCAGTTTGAGCTGAACAGTATGTACTTTTTACGTGCTACTTCCCCTATACTTCGGGTCTCTCAACTCGCAGTTTCGTCAAAAAGGTTGCAACAGCATGGGTTCCCCGATTGTGCCAATCCACACTTTTCTAGTCGACGGTGGAGAAGTAGGTGCTCTGATGCGAGCCCACGACTGGTCGACGTCTCCTCTTGGCTCTCCCGATTCGTGGCCACAATCATTGCGCGCGGTTGTGGGATTGCTGCTTAACTCGAAGTTCCCGATGTTCCTGGCTTGGGGAGCAGAGTTAGGATTTTTATACAATGATGCCTATGCGGAAATTTTGGGCGCAAAGCACCCCAAGGCACTGGGTGGCCGTTTCCAAACCATTTGGTCAGAGATTTGGAGCGACATCCTTCCCATCATTGAGCAGGCCATGGGTGGACAGGCCGTCTACCATGAAAACCTAGCCCTTACCATGAACCGGACGGGGCACGACGAAGAGACTTGGTTCACTTTTTCGTACTCGCCTGTACGTGATGAAAGCGGCCAGGTGGCCGGTATGTTTTGCGCATGCACTGAAACGACGGAGCAAGTCTTGGCTGAACGCCATCGTGCTGCGGAAATCACGCGGCTTGAGCAGTTGTTCCAGCAGGCTCCAGGCATTATCGCGGTTTTGAGAGGGCCGAATCATATTTTTGACATCGCCAACGATGCATATATGTCACTAGTTGGACGTCGCGATATTCTTGGAAAGCCGATTCGTGAGGCGCTTCCTGAACTCTATAACCAGGGATTCTACGAAATCCTAGACGAAGTGTATGAAACGGGAAAGCCATACTTCGGCAACGAAGTTCCGGTCATGCTGCAGCGTCAATCGAATTGCGCTCTTGAGGAACGATTCGTTAATTTCATCTATCAGCCGACACGTGACCACCGCGGAAGCATTACCGGTATTTTCGTAGAGGGCAGCGATGTCACTACGACGGTGACGGCCCACAGAGCATTACGGAATAGCGAAAATGAACTACGGGCGGCAAGTCGTCGAAAGGACGAGTTCCTTGCCATGCTTGCCCATGAGCTCCGCAATCCGCTCGCTCCAATTGCGACTGCCGCTGCATTGCTCAAGTTGAGCTCTTCTGATGAGGAGCGTGTGCGAAAGAGTAGTGACGTCATCACTCGTCAAGTTGAGCATATGACTGAGCTGGTCGACGACTTGCTCGACGTTTCACGTGTCACTCGAGGTCTTGTAACATTACAGGAAGAAATACTGAACATTAGTAGTCTTGTAAATGGGGCTGTAGAGCAAGTGCGCCCACTCATCGAGGCGAAGAAGCAGAGCTTGGCCATACAAGTGCCTGATACACAGTGGTTCGTGAGTGGTGACAAGACTCGTCTGATTCAGGTCTTCTCAAATATTTTAAACAACGCTGCAAAATACACGCCTGAACACGGTCACATAGCGTTAAATGTTGTTGCAGACGATGCCCAGGTTACGATTGTTGTTGAAGACAACGGTGTAGGTATCTCCTCGACTTTGTTACCCTATATCTTCAATTTATTCACTCAAGCAGAAAGAACTCCTGACCGCGCGCAAGGTGGGCTAGGGCTAGGGCTTTCACTTGTGAAGAGTTTGCTTGAGCTGCAAAGCGGGAAAGTTTCTGCTTATAGCGACGGAATGGGAAAGGGCAGTCGGTTTACCGTATGGTTGCCCCGTGCTTCGCCTGTTGATTCAGCTCAACAATCTGACGAAGAAAAATCTTCTCCGCTATCGTTAATGACCACAAAAGTGCTAGTTGTCGATGACAACAAAGATGCAGCAGAAACGCTCCAATTGGTGTTGGAGGCCACTGGTCATGATGTTGCTATTGCTTATAACGCGCAGGATGCTCTGGCCATCGCTGACAAAATAGCGCCGGCTGTTTTTTTCTTAGATATTGGTTTACCAGATATCGATGGATATGAGTTGGCGCGTCGGCTGCGCGCGCATCCAGCCACGGCGTTCTCTACGCTCGTTGCGTTAACGGGTTACGGAAAAACTGAAAACAGAGAGCGCGCAAGCGATGCCGGCTTTGACCACTTTTTGGTTAAACCTGTGATGCTCGACGATGTGCTCGCTGTATTTTCAAAAACCGAACACTGACAAAACACGACACGAACCCTGTCAAACGGACTAAAATCTTTCTCACCTCGACGCCGAACTGATGACTTTGCGCTTCTCGCCCTGTGTCTGCCCAAGTATTCGAAGGGAAACGTCGAGTGGGATTTCATTTTTACCGAGAAAACGCGCTGCAGCCAATATGCCATGAGATGCCATCAAATTGATTACAAGGTCAATTTTGAGCGCGGTAGTCTTGTCGATTCTTATAATCATTTGTCATTGACGTAATCTCATCCATAAATTCAAAAAAAACCGCTGACTAGAGGTCAGCGGCTAACACACAAATTGGCACTGTGTCTTCATGGCACTGTGTCTTCACGCGTCAAGCATATCAAGCGCTGTTGACAAGGCGCACTGGAGAGTATTGGCGTTGTTCTTATGGTGACAGTCAGGCGCAATCTTCGAGTTAAGGTCTAGTTCTTAGAAATTTCGTACACTTATGAAGTGTTGGCCACAAAGTCCACTTGAAATTAACTCTATTGAGCCACATCCAGCGCCCGTCAATAAATAATTCCATGGTTTGCGGTCCGACTCTTTTTTCTCCAACTAATGACAATTGACGGTCGACTACGTAGTCGAGTGCTAGAAGATGTGCAGGTCGGCAACGCAAAACTGCAATACCTTGAAAATAGTTTTCGGAAAACTTGCTCCCACCGAAAAATGAGAAGAAGCGATACCTCGAATATACTATATCGATGCCGTAGAGTTTATATGCCTGCCTCAAGTTTGGTGAGAACCAATTTTTCTTCGAAGGATAATGATGCTCAGATTTGTCTTGCGCAATCAAGCCGCATCGTTTGATATTCGGAAGGTTTGTTCCACGAGTGACATGATAAACGTATCCAGGTTGGAATGTTGGTCTACCTCGCAAGCGTTTAGGTAATGTTTCGCATGAAGCGTCATCCAACTCGATTTTTTTAGAGTTCTCTACTGTATTCATGCGACGTAATTGTGTGAAAAAAGGAAGGTTAGAGGAAGGTCGCTGATAGAAGTAAAACTGTCACAATTATTCCGCCAACGACGCCGAAATTCCCTAGTGCTTGAATTACTTTGATGCGTCCGGCAACGGTGAACATGTATTTTTCTAAAAATCCGTCTATGTAGCGCTTCATTGGTTGCCTCAGTGTAATTTTGTAAGTGATTGAGATAGTGTACCAACGATGGCGTATACTCGGACAGATGACCAATGAAACTGTACTCTACCTCGACTATGACGGCGTCTTGCATCCAGCTGATGTTCGAGTCACGACCGACGCGCTGCGCTGGCCACAAGTCTATATTCGAGGAAAGCCGACATCTCATCCGCTTTTTGAGCATGTCGAATTGCTTGAGTCTCTCTTACAGCCGTTTCCAGCGCTACGCATCATTCTCGCAACGTCTTGGGTCAGGGAGTTCGGTCAAGAGTTTGCGCTCGAGCAGCTGACGCCAAACCTACGGGCGCGGGTCATCGGCGCAACTTGGCGCCCAGGCATGCGCTTTCAGCCGCCTGCGCGATACTATTGTATTCAAATTGACGCAGAAGAGCGGGGCTTCGAACGATGGCTCGCTTTGGACGACGACCTGTACTGCTGGCCGAAGAACGAGCTGCACCGGGTCGTGGCGCCCGTCGACCGGCTACTTGGCCTCGCTGAGCCCGGTATCGCTGAAGAGCTCCAAGCTAAACTATCGGCTCTGTGTGCTCAAAAACCTTAACGCTCTTTCGAGTGCAGTTGTAGCGCAACTAACAAGCTACCTACTTCATTTCTTACGCTGCGTCGCCTCACTCGAGCCAGGCGCAGGTCAGCAGCGTTTCTCGAATCCGTTAGTCTGGCGTAGTGTGTGCTCGTAGAGTGCAAGCATACCGCAGCAACAAGCCAGTTTGAGTGAGTAGTTCTGACCGCTCGCAGTGATTGCTCAACCTCTAGTTCGGCTGGCCAGTTTTCCAATGACGAGCGTAGGTCGAAACAAAATCACGTACAAAGTCTCGTTCTCTGGATGGCAATCCGACGATGACGTCTGCGAGCAGTATCGCAATATCGCTATTTTCGCCGGTTTCTGCAACCAGCATTGAAAGCGTAGTCCCAAGTATATCCGCAACCTGCTGAAGTCGAGTGATGGATGGTATCTGCGCGCCGGTTTCAATGCGGGACATGGTCACGTTCTCAATGTCCAACGCCTCTGCAAGCTGACCCTGAGTTAAGCCCATCTCCATGCGAGCAGACCTTATGTTCTGACCGATTCGAACGCCAAGGGCGGTACCACTAGCTGCCTTAGGCACTCTAGACATGTAGACCTCACAAAAATGCAACATCGTCTACTGTTACCTACACAAATCAAATGGCATAACACATCAAGAAACTTGATGTAATACGATAATTGCCGTAGAGTTGCTGGTGCGAAACATCTTGCAGATGACGCACGCACAAAGACAGACGGTCGCCGCTCCCTGCTGCTTCAGCAATCTGAGCCGCCATTCTGCTTCGTCAGTCCATAGACATTCATGTGCCAAGAACGTCTTTGTACATATGGCTGTGTGACTTCTCTCATCCATGAAAGGTGCCAGTGCCGAGCTGGCGCCCCTCCGGAATTTACGTAGAATAATGAATGCACGAAATAAATCGTTAGGGATAGCGTTTTTAGCACTTTTGGCCGGGTGTGGAGGCGGGGGAGGGAGCTCAACCAGCGCTACCCCGACTCCTCCTGTTGGCGGCACGAACCCCACCCAACCGGTTCCGACCCCGACCACCATCACTAACCCGCTGACCGGCACGGCCGCACCCGGTAGCCCAACCAAAGTCATCCACGGCACTGCCGCGGCTGGCGCGACCGTCACTGCATATGCGGTGCAGGCGAACGGCTCCTCAGGCGCCGCCTTGGGTGCTGCGGTCACTGCTGACAAAGACGGCTACTTCACGGTCAACACGAACGAAGCCCCGATGGGCATGATTCGACTGGTGGCAACCGGCGGCACTACGGTTCGTGCGCTGGACAACACCACCCAGCCGGCGGGCACTCAGCAGCTGGTGGCTCCGTTCGTCACGACCAGCTACAACAACTTTAAGGTTTCGCCGCTAACCGACATCGCCGCGAGTGCAATGGCAAGCCGCGCCAGAAAGGGTGAAACCCTGGCAAATGCCTTCTCGGCTGGCGCCCGCAACGTGCTCGAACTGGATTCCGCGAACCTGTCGCTGCTGTCGGACAGTACCGTATACCTGAACCTGCTCCAGGGCGCGGTCAAGAGCGACGTTCAGTACTACGACATGCAGTCGCTGGACGCTGGCCAACTGCTCCAGGGCTTGGAAGCCTTAGGCGTGATGTTCGACCTGCCAGCGAAGGACGTGACGCGCGTGCTCGGTGCTTCGGCGCAGAGCGACTATGCCGCGACAGGTGTCGACGGCAGCGGCGCCCCTATCGTAGCCGGCGCCTGGACGGCCGCAACCTTCGACCCGGCCGCGCCGACGACGCTGAAGGCGCTGATGGACGCAAAGGTCCCGGATTCGCAGAAGGTTGCGGGCTCGGACGGGACGCTGGCGGCACCCCGGTTAAACGAGTACGTTCGCAAGTACCTGGTGCCGGACTTCCTGATGGAATCTGCTTGCTTCACCGGCTTCGCGCGCGATTACACCCTGCGCTACCCGTTCTATCAGGCGGACAGCCAAGGCCTCATTCAAGCAGCTGACTGCGCCGCTGTCGCACAGCGCCTAGCGGAACTGCGCTCCCGCATCAGCACCAACAACAGTTCGAAATTGAAGTAACTTCATAGTAATAGTGGCACAAGAGAGGTGATGAATATGCTCCTCTCTTGCGAACACAATGCACATCTAATAGAAAAGGCTGACCATCTCACAAGTATAAGTTCGATTGGCGAGAAGTGGCGCGGCACTTAATTCACAAGGGGTAATAGAACCGTGAATTTGCTTCCTCGTCCGAGACCATTACTAGTGACTTCTATTTCTCCGTCATGTAGGTGCACCATAGTCTTTACTAACGCTAATCCTATGCCAAGTCCGCCTTGAGAACGGTCAGGGGTACGTTCTGCTTGAGTGAAGAGGTCGAATATATGTGGAAGCAAATCTTCATCAATTCCAATTCCGTTGTCATTTACCTCAATGCGCACTCGCTGGTTTTCTGTCGAAACTTTTAGAATTATTTCGCCGTTGTTCGGAGTGTATTTGGCGGCATTGTTTAAAAGATTTGTAATGATTTGAACCAGGCGAGTCTGGTCTCCTAGCACTAAACAATGGTGAGCGTTATTCAAAATAATGAGTGAGTGTTTTTTCGATTCGATTAGGGGTCTTGATTGTTCAGCGGAACTGTCTATGACCGATTGAATGTCAACTACTTTCTTTTCGATTTCTACAAGGCCGCGCGTGAGGCGAGATGCATCGAGTAAATCATTAACAAGTGCACTCATGTGTTTAACTTGACGATTAATTACTTCGCTAGCTCGAGTGATTTTCGCATCGCCATGCGCCACAAACTTCAACATCTCGGCCGCGGATGAAATAGGTGCTAACGGATTCCGAAGTTCGTGTGCAAGCATTGCCAAGAACTCGTCTTTGCGCCGATTACTTTCCCGTAAGTCGAGCTCGGCTCGATGACGTTCAGTAATATCGACGGTCACACCGCGAATGCCGATAGGCTTGCCCTGAGCGTCATACCGCACTCGTCCTCGGCTATCGACCCATATTTGCTTGCCATTGTCAGGACGAACGAAACGAATGATGACTTGATAAGACCCAACATGAGATAGTGCTTTCTCGTGAGCTCTTCGGATGATTTCGCGGTCATCCGGATGGATATTGTCCGCAACCACTCCCATTTTCTTTGGTGTGAAGCCCATGACGCTAGCAACATTGTCAGAATATTCCAGGTCACCTGATGTCAAATTCCAGTCCCACACTACCATCTTGGCTGCGTCCAATCCATCTTTGAGACGTTCCTCACTTTCACGCTGCGCAACCTCAGCTTCAACTGCCGAGGTGACATCATATCCTTGAGCAAAAATACCAATCGTTTGGCCGTCTTTGTCTCGATATGGTTCGTAAACAAGGTCTACGTATCTCTGTGTAATAGGTCCATTTGGTTCCCTCTGTACAGAAATCGGTACATTTCGAGCTTCCCAAGTTTCACCTGATGAGTAGACTCTTTCAAGGAATTCTTCAAAACCTTGACCGGCAACTTCTGGTAATGCTTCCCAGACAGGCTTCCCGACGATTTCTCGATGACCAACGAGCTGATAATAAGCTTTGTTAGCAAGCTCAAATACATGTTTGGGGCCCATGAGAACAGCAACGAAGCCTGGGGCTTGGTCGAATAAACTACGCAAGTGCTCGCGTTCATTATTTAAAATGCGTGAGAGGGCCTCATGCATCTGAGCCTGATTGAAGTTTTCAGTTTGATTACTGCTGAAAGGTTTCTCTTTTAGTACGACTTCATTTGATTCTTCATCAACGTGATATAACGTCGTTACGTCAATGGCATTCTGAAGCAACAAAAATGGTTTGCCATACTCGTCCATCACAGGAGTATGAACGGTGCTCCAGTGACGCTTCTCAAACTTTGTACCCGTTGGCGTCTGAACCGGAACCGAATACCTAAGAAATGGCGTGGTGTCGGGCTGTCCCTTGGCTAACGCACGAGCAATCGACGCTTTCACCTCTTCCATATTGGTTGACCCTGGGTCTGCAGGGTTAGGAGGAAACGCGTCAAACGCATACCTGCCTACAAGTTCCACCTCAGTTCTTCCGACAGAGCGAAGATAAGCTCCACTGGCGCCAAGAATTGTTAAGTTTGTGTCCATAACAAGATATGGGTACGGAGAGCACCGGAAGATAGCTTTGTAGACTGACAGGTCCATGGATGGTGTTCGAAAACGAAATTGCGGGAAAGCTGCCGCTTGTGGCTGCGTACAGACCTAGAACAGGCAAACAGACTGTACATGAAACCCGCGCGATTGACATGTCGTGCTGTGCGGTTCAAGGAAGCAAACGCTACCGAAGTGAGCTCGCGGATTCCAGTACCACCGTTCAGGTAGGAGTGCAAGATGAGCGGTCAGTGACGTCACCCGTCACTATCACTCTGTTGTTTCGTAGTACCCAGAGCCCTCATCAACTGGCTCGGGATGACCAGAAAATCCTTGCTGGTAGGTGTGAATTACTCCTACAAGGCAGCAGCGTATGCGCCTACGCCGGCTTAGCGCAAGCGAGCGCATCATGCCGGAATGGATGGTGTTCATTACGCGTTCACATTCAGATTTTAGCGAAATTAACTTAGGAGGTTGAAATGAGCTCAAACAACGGTAACAAATCGTCAGGTACCCGCGGGGGCACTCCGGAGCAGCACGCTGAAGCTGGTCGTCAAAGCCACAAAAATGATGGTAGTCAACAGTCTGGCTCCGGCGGCTCGGGTTCCAATACCCGTGGCGGCACTCCAGAACAGCACGCTGAAGCAGGGCGTCAGAGCCACAAAAATACAGGTAGCCAGCAATCAGGTTCTGCCAACTCAGGTTCCGGAACCCGTGGCGGTACGCCTGAGCAACACGCCGAGGCAGGGCGCCAAAGTCATAAGAATGACGGAAATCGGTAATTTTTAAATTTGGCAGGCATCGTGACCTGCCTTCTATATCTTCGACAAAGTCGCTGCTGACAAATTAAACGCGAACGTGTGCGTTTGCGTTCCACATTTGCCAGGTATAAGAGCGACATTAAAAAAATAATCTATATTGTTCCTGGGTTGTTGCTGCCCGTCGCGTGAACTCGCGAAATATTTATCGCAATCTGATATTTAGTTCAATTTAACGATTTCGAACTACGTGGTCCGCAAAACGATTTTGTAATTGAAAGCCGAACACGGTCTCATACAATAATTCCAAGCGCAGTAGGGGCCGCTGACGGGTGCTAGAACACTTCAATATATGTGCGGAATTCCCCTTGTTTTTTACCATCGAGCATCGACGCACCCGACCGCACCCAGCCCCCGCCTTTGTAGACGCTGGATTACAGTATTGAGATAGTCCTGGGCCATACATCATCGCACCAAAAGTCCATACTCCGAAGCCTTCCGGAGTCAATCGATGTTGATTCCATCAATCTCTCAACTCGTGTTTTCGCTTACTGGCCTTTTCATGGCGACCAAGTGTCACCGAGCGTGCTTAAAATAGCACTTCAAATTGGCTTTTGAGCCACTCATATCTTGGAAAGTTGAGCACTCAGCTGCGAACGACGCATTCTGAACACCTGTCACCGCATTATAAGCGTACAATGCGGTATAGGTTTAAATGAACATCGTCGCTGAGCGTGCGGGCGTTCACAGCTTTTGAAATTTTATCTCTGCAGTTCACCTAGTTGCCGAAGTGCGCACAACTGTCGCGGCTCAATTGTGCAAAGTATGCGTTTCAAGTTTATTGGCTGCGGCCAAGGGGTTAAAGCCATGTTGGGCGAAAATCACGAAACTAAATTAGTTCCTCTGCGCATTCTTGTCGTAGATGATAACGTAGATTTAGCGGTAACGACTGCTGCGCTTCTGCGTCATCTTGGACACGATGTATTAGTTGAGCACACACCGCAAGCGGCGTTAGAATGCGCCGATACAAAAGTTTTTGATTTTTGTTTACTTGATATTGGATTGCCGCAGATGGATGGTTATGAACTCGCAGCGCAACTCCGTGCAAAACCCAATACATGTAATGCCGTGTATGCCGCACATACAGGATATGGCTCTGAGGCATATTTAAAAAAATCAGCATCTGAAGGTTTTAGTTATCACCTTGTGAAACCAATAGCAATTCAAAGGCTATTTGAAATATTTGCGCTTAAGCATTGAATTCAAAGAGAGAAAGGAGCGGGAAGCTACCAACAAAGTAAAATTGAGGTGAGATGCTTGTAGAGAGGATTGAAAACTATACTGGATGTACAAACGGTCTGCAGTCTACAGGAATGTCGATTAGCACAGCCGTACCGGTTGCTTCAGAGCTATCGATTGCGACGCTTCCCCCATGGCTCTCTGCGACACGTTTGACGAAAGGTAACCCAATTCCCCATCCGCCGCTTGAATGACTTGCTCCAGGGCGAAACCTTTGTTCAAATAAAGTTTCTATTCGAGATTTTTCGATTGGGTTGCCGGTATTGGTAACCGATAAAATAAGTCTGCCGCGCTGCTGTTTGGATGCAATATTGACTAAATTGCCGTCGCCGTATTTGATTGCGTTATTCAATAAGTTCTCAAGTGCTCTTCTTACAGCACTCCGACACCAATAGCCGCGGGTGGATTCTGCGTTGGCTTCGACTGCCGCACCGGTGTCTTTACTATATTCGAGACAAACCTCACGTGTAAGGTCGGACATATCAAATTCACTTAGATTTAACGGAAGCTTTTCTCCAGTATTGATTGTTAATGCGTTTAGTAACTCGCCCATCATTTCGCTAAGTCGAGTAGCGCTGGACGAAATTTTCCCCGCTATTTGATGAGCAAGCGCTATATCTGTTGACGTTTGTATTAGATGAGCACCATGTGACACCACTGAGAGAGGCGTACGCATGTCGTGCGAAAGAGCTGCCGCAACTGTTCGGCGAAGCTTGTCTTGCTGAGTAAAAAACTCCTGAACGGCTTCGCGCACAGCCGAGTTGATAGATTCGTCAATAATTGCCCAATCTAACGTAGTCAGCATTACCTTCCCAGTTGCCTCTAGCATAATCGATTCACGTAGAATCTGATACTCTTGAATTACCTGACCTGGGCCATAATGAGTGGTACGAGCACGTTCTCCGCCATGCACGGCCGCAGCGTTTGTGTTGCTTGTCGCAAGATTGCGTGGATAGTTCGCGCTTAACGATTCGGCGATATTTTCCAAGAATGCGGGCAGTGTATTTGTCAGCATAGGACTCAATAATATGTCGGCTCCCTTTACTCGTAGACGCGTCTCAGCTTCCCATCGAATCATCACAGCGTCTTTTATAGCTAGGAACTGCGTAGACGTTGCCGACAGGTCACCATTGTTACTGTTTTGGTCGGTCCCAAAGGTCATCAAACTCTCTCAAGTACAAATTTTAGGAAGCAAGGCTCCAGATGCAGGCTGCTTGTCATAAGCAAACGAGTGCACGACAGAAGATGAGACCAAGCCTCGGTTGCGTACACTGAACTTTACCATGACAGTACTGGTACAAGACACAAACTGTCGCACCGACCGCTGTTGTGGTAACAATCGAAGCTAAACTAGAAATAGAGAATAACCAAAGTTATCGCGGAGTTGCTGTAACTAGATGAGGTTTGGAAAGAATTGCTATCGGAGCTTCAAGTTCTGTTAGCTAAACACACCTATCAGCTGCTTGCGTTATATGAGCGGCAATCAATTGGCATGTTGATGCAAAATGTGGTCCCGTCCGCCGCAGTGCTCTTTGCAGTAATTACACCGCCGTGGCTTTCTGTTACTAACCGAACAAAGGGCAAACCTAGTCCCCATCCAGTTACAGTGATATCTTCAAAGCGGTGAAATGTGCTAAATAATAGATGGCGCTCATGTTCAGGGATTGGGTGGCCCTCATTATGGACCGAGATGCAAACAATCCCGTCAAGTTGTTTTATGTTTATGGCGATGGATGTGTTTGCATAACCATACTTTATTGCGTTCGATAATAAATTTTCGAAAACTCTTCTCATTGACGATGAGCACCAATAACCTTCAACGTCTTCTCCAGTGCATTGTATTGGACGCTCATCGGAAGACATATCAGAACAAACTTCTTTGGCGAGTGCAGCCATATTAAATTGATGTATGACTAAACGTAATTTCTTTCTTCCTTTAATAAATGCTGCATCAAGCAGTGTTTCAATCATTTCGTCAACATCAGCTAATTTTTTTCTTATTCGACGAGCTAAGGTCAACACACTGTCATCATGCGTTTTTAGTTGAATTAGTTGCGCAGAAGCGTTTGCAACATGAAGTGGATTGCGTAGGTCATGAGAGAGAGAGGTGATAAAAGTTTCTCCGGCCTCTTTCTGAACAATTGCAAAAGCATTGATTGCATCACGCATCGCTGTGTCAATAGACCGTCCGATGACAGACCGGTGAGTTCGATTCAATATCACGTGATTAGCGTCGGCGACCTCGAGAAGGGTTTGCCGGAATAATTGTAGTTCTAGCAGTACTTCTTCTGGTCCATATGCAGTTGAGTTGGCTCGTTCCCGGCCATGTGAAGCGCTTGGGCCAACCCCGGACGTTCCAACGGAATAAGGAGCACCCTTCCTTATGGCAAAGACTAGTTCGTCAAAGAATCGCTTTAGTGCATTTGTAAGAATCTTGTCATCAAGGCTAGATGCTTCAGGGATTGTATGGCGAACGCAATCTTGCCAACGATTGAAGATGACGTCGCGCAATCCGAAAAGGCGGTCAGGTACATCAGCCGCACCAGACAATGCGTTTACAGCGGTTGAGTCGTCCATGCGTATGCTCCCTGATTTGCTACATTGGAACGAATGCAATTTCTGAGTAGAGACTAAGTGTACATCAGCAAGGTCGCCTGGACGTAACTTCTGGTAAGAATGGGGCGGCGTACATGTGGATGAGAATGTGGACGTACTATTCCTCCAGACATTGCGAAAGTGAAGGTGGCCAGTGAAATGATGAGAGGACTATGGCTTTCGCAACTCGCACGTCCCGACGCTTTTCGAGAATTTTGTTAGTTGACACCTAGGAGCGCAGTCAAAATGCGAGCGATAGGTGACACCATTAAGCAGCGGTCTCGGTTCTTGAGGCCGCGCTCACATGCATGAACAATTTATGAGTGCTTCTGATTGAAATGCAACTCACGATTGAACTATGCCACACTTCATCAGCGGATTGTCAATCGGCACACTCAGCGGTTGTACTTAAGACGAGGCTCACCCGTTACCGGCCGTGATATCAGGAAACTTGAAATGGAGGTAGGTCAACCTTTCGTACGCTAAAGATTTCGACCTTAGTGGATACACTAGTCGACTTAGAATAGCAGAACAGAGTGACAGCCATTTGGGTGCCTTGACCTGACTGCTTGGTGCCATGGCGACCGTTTCTGCGATATGGTCCTACAATTGTGAACGCACCAGGTCGTCAAGTCGGTTGTCTAGAAGCACCGAGTGGGCGGCAGCGAGCCCATCTTTTTCTACAGCTAGCGACATCGCAATCTTCTCAATCAACTCGCCGTCCTTGGTGAAAATGCGATTTGTCGAGGTGACAAATTGGCTCTTCCCCAGCTTTTTTGCTTTGTACATCAGCTGGTCGGCTGCTTTGGAAACAAATCCTGGAGTTGTAGCTGTGGCCGGCTCAATGTAGTAGACCCCGATGCTCGCCCCTAATGGACTGTCGAAAAGCGCGCCCACATCGACTGTCCGCTTCAGGAATCGGGTTAACGCGATTTCTAGCTCTTCCCTTGCATTTAGCGTGCTGGCAATGACTGCAAATTCGTCACCGCCGAACCGGGCGGCAACTCCGAACGGGCTTAACTCAACGCTAAGCCAGTGAGCTACATGCTTGAGCACCAAATCGCCGCCATCGTGTCCTTGAACATCGTTAATTTGTTTGAACCCGTCCAAGTCGAGGAACACGACAGCACTGCCGCGGCTTGCTGTAGCGGCGCCGCGGCAAACATCGTCCAGTAGTTCATCGAAGCTGACCCGATTGCGCAGACCGGTCAGCGAGTCAGTGCGCATCTTTAAAGCAAGCGCATCGGTCAAGCGGAAGACGTAGAAGGGGAGGAGGGCAATCGCAATTGCTAACCCAGCTTGGATTGGTGGAAATTGCCTCCAGTAGGGTGAGTGTAGCAGTACCGCACAGGTCAATGTCGAGCTGAGTACTTTGGAGAAAATGGCATAAGTCCTACCGTAGCGTAAGCCGCTTCCAAATGTGAGCAACAAAGGCATCAATATGAAAGGAGCTGCAACTTCCCCAGTGAGATAGAGCGTTGCTGCAATCAGCAATTGGTCCAAAACCGCGACGATTGCTCTACGCACATGACTGCTTCCAAAATTCTTGAACACCAAGCTCCATGTCACAAGGGCGAAGACGAGGTGGGCGACTGTGAGCATCCATGCTGTCGTGTACTGTGGCGTGTCTCTAAGTTCGACATGCATAGACAAATACGTGGCGAAGGCTGGGGCCCAGCAAAGACGTGCGATAGCTTGACCGCGTTCTGTGGCGAACGCGGGAATCACGAAATAGGGTGCAGGCTTCAACTTCCGCAATTGTGCAAGCAGATTCATCAACGGGCTGAAAGGTTTCTGTGCGGACATTGTCTCACGCTCATGAGCGTTGAAGCTATAAAACCGGGTATGAGGAGCGTGTCGTTGTTGGTTTCCGGCGAAAGTCCGGAGCATCAGGGCGCCGGGTTCGAGATGTGAACACAGACAACCGAAACTACTGATTCTAGTAGACCTACGGTCGGCCGCTTCCCTCGACTGGGGCGCGAGACGGGCCTGCTGACCTCTGGTCAACCGGCTTACTGAACCCTTGGAAAAAACCCCTCGAGCGGTTGCTCAAGGGGCTTGAATCACTTTTCGAATGCCGACATCTGTTGCCTCGCAAGGTTGTTGAAGTGACGCTCATGAGCCGCTCTTCTTTCATGGCGAAGCATGGTTTCGTTCTCTCTTCTACGCAACTCAAGTTCGTCTGGCGGCAGCGGTGCCTCCCTAGTTTGCGCAAAATCTCCTTTGTAGATGCTAAATGCAATGATTGCGATAGTCGGTGAGCAGAGGGCGAAAATGATACCGGCGTTAATAATAAACTCTTGCATGTCAGTTCCTTTGTTTGGCTCTGCCATGTATAGCGACACCCGCTTAACAAATTGAGTCTTCCATCTGCTCCGTTGCATAAATTGACTGCAACTAACTGCAGAGAAGACCTACTCGATGGTGAAGGCTATTTGCAGCTGACTGATGGTGCCCCGGGCAGCAAACTGAAGAAGGACTATATGTAGCGACGCAGTTTTCGTGACCTGGCTCTAGCTCTGTGTCTGTGACGAGGCTTGGACATGCGAACTGCTGCCTTGAGCCAGCAGACTATCGTGTGAGTTAACGGCAGCATTAACATGCATTCGAAACGCAACTTTGATAGAATTGTGCTGTTGGTGGAAACATGCTCTTCCTTTGACTGCTGTTGGGAGACCATCGTTCCTTGCACGAGCACCTGCACAGAGGAAAACCATGACCGCCGCTATCACGCAATCATCAATAGTACGTTTAGTCGATGAATTTTATGCACGGGTCCGAGAGGATGTTGTGCTATCGCCGGTTTTTGAAGATAAATTGGCAGGCAGGTGGCATGAACATATGCCAAGAATGTACGCATTTTGGACGAAAGTTCTACTAGGAACCGGTGAGTTTCAAGGCAACGTTTTTGGAAAGCACATGGTTTTGAGCGGTATCGAAAAAGAACACTTTGCCCATTGGCTCGCGCTGTTCAGGAAAACGGCGATTGAAGTCTTCGGCGACGAAGATGCGAAGGAGCCAGTTCAAGTGGCTGAACGAATTGCCGATAGTCTACAATTTGGCTTCTTTGGCAGTGTCAAAGTTCACGCTCCAGCGGTATAGGAAATAAGGTCAAATATTGGGTATTCTTGGCGCTCATGACGTGAGTAAACCAGATTTATAGTGCTCAACCGGAAATTCCTGGAAGTCACAGTACGCAGATTTGAGTTCCCAAGAGCAACTCTGGGCGGGACTGTATAAGCGACTACTTCTTCTGTGTTGTACGACGTACTGCCCACCGAGCAAGCCTGTGCCACGAACGCCGAAGATTAAGCTAACTACGCGGGGGAAGGACTGGTAGCAAAGCTAAGGGACACACTCCGCAATCCTCAGCTGTTGTCCGTTATCCACCCAGACTCTGAATACATCTGGTGGCGGCAGCGTCCCCACGATTACGAAAACGATACCAGTGAGCGCAGGCTTCGCAGCAGCTGCATAGTCACGCGCCAGCAACTTATCTTCGCCAGATGGAGACGGGTACGGTTCGGGATGGGTATGCCAAATGCCGACGCAATGCAGGCCTTGCTTGAAGAGCGTAACACGTTCGGCATACGCGGTCTTGGGGTCGAACTGGACGCGGCCCCGACTGGCGCGCTGCGGTTTCAGCAGGCTAGCGTGTTCTATAAGGACGGTTGAGGTTGTCAGGTCGCGAGTGTAGAGCTGCCCGACGGACTCGGCCGAAGTCGGCTTGACTTGGGCGTTGGCGTACATCACTGAGGTTGCGCCTGGGTCGAACTCGAGGTCCCAGCTTGCGCCGTCGAGACGAAATCTCATGCATTCATTCGTCACGAAGTACTTCCTCTAGCAGGCGAGTGAGCATGACTCCATCACGCGGTCCGCCGGTGGCAGGAACGATGGGCTGCGTAGTTATCGGCAGGCCGAGCGAATCGAAAAATGCACGTGTTCGGACAGAACTCCACACGGTTGACTCTAGAAGCCCGTTGTCGACAATGTCGAGAATCCGCTCTGCGGAAAATCCCGCTGCCTGGAGGATGTCTGCGCTCCCGTATGGATGAAAGCCATCGCTGCAGGCTGGAAGATTGACGCGGACCTGCGCAGCAGAATAGTCAGCAACGTTTACTCTTGCTCCGGCCGGGTCGGTTGCCGGCCAAGGAGCGCTCGACGTTGTCGCTACCACGTGCGTCGCAGCACAATATGGCTCGACCCACGCGTGAATCACCGGACAATGGCCGAACAATACCGTGCGCGTATGGGCCAGAAATATTCGGACTGACGATTCGGCAGTCAGGTCAACAACGAGGTCATATT
This sequence comes from Massilia sp. BAP21, assembly GCF_057801335.1. Classification (NCBI taxonomy): domain Bacteria; kingdom Pseudomonadati; phylum Pseudomonadota; class Betaproteobacteria; order Burkholderiales; family Oxalobacteraceae; genus Massilia; species Massilia sp. BAP21. The sequence continues at coordinate 362,977 of NZ_CM173596.1, read as the reverse complement.
TACCTGGCGTGCAGTTCTCAGCACACCAGCGGCGGGCGTCATCGGCAAAGCCTCGTACCTGAAGGCCGGGTATCTGTTTTCGCAGGCGAGTAGCGATAGCGCTCGCCTTGCTCTGTAAGAGGGACGACATCCCAAGCAAGTGTCGGGAGACGTTAGGCGAGTCAAAAATTTGCGAGTCGACTATGTCGATGGTACCGACGCCCGCGCGGGCAAGCACGTCAATTATCGGGCTCCCCAAGGAGCCGGCGCCCAACACCAGGATTCGTTTTTCCTGTCGTTGATTGAAGATGGTCGTCGCATGGTCGCGCGTCAGCGCCCAGGTGGGGTCAATGCGCTTCAGTTTAATTGGCGCCGCATGAGGCGGGGTAACCAAGGAAACGGTTGGCTGAGTAATCTGGTAGCCGTAGAGCTCGGTGCCATGGCAAAGGACGACGAGCAGTGGCTTTAGACCGATTACGACCTTATCAGTTTTCGATATCTTTTCAGCTTCGGCGGCGCCATCGCTCCAACCGCGCCCTTCCAGCCAATGCACAACCGAATGCTTATTTGTCGTGACAGCGCAGACCAGGTGGTCGAGCTCTATGAAATTTTTCGGCCATGTTAGCGGACTCCACTTAAGGTCGTCGGGCAACCGTACGAATGCCGCGTCACCTCGAAGGAGGGTGCCAGGAGTGAACCCGTGTCGACGCGCAAGTTCACTGGGGTCAGCCTGGCCTAACGTAACGACCTGCGTTTGAATACGATGGTACCGGCTGTTCTTCGGGATGAACGCAGCAATTTGACCCTGCGCCCACTTATCGAATTTATCCATGCTGACAAGCGTCGTACGTGGCCTTGGGCGTCCGCGAGGAGACATCTGCCGCTGGTCGCAGAACCGGCTCCAATATGAGAGTCGTTCCGCATGCAGCTCAGCTTCACACCACTCGAGGTTCGCCGAGCGTTCAAGAAGCTCGGTGCGAAATCGCGTGATTGCCCTGACGACGGCCTCAATGGGTCTGTCAAAGTCTGCAGGCTGGCATTCTTCGCCAAGACAGACTCGTCCGTCTTCTTCCACATGAGGCAGCTGCAAGCAAAGGTCAACTGAAACGTAGAGCTCACATGGCACAGCTGGGAACAGGGCATCCAAGCGCAGACGAACAGTTTGAATAGGATAGCCTTGTCCCCGTAGGTCCAGCTCCCATTCCAAGCGTGTGGATGTTCTATTACGCGTCAGCTTCGTTGCAAACGAGTTCGCTGTTCCGTCAAGCCAAGACTCGACGGTACGTACGGCGGCGGGGAAACGGAAAGACGACACGCAGGATTAGCCGAGTGTGTCTGAAGAACCAGGTTTGATTGGTGCCTTCGGGTTCGAGAGGGGGCCGGCGCTGGAAATCAAACCGTCTAGTACGTTGGCCTTGGGGCGGCTCGCTTTCCACGCTTCGACGCCAACGTTGCCGAAGACTTCTCGGATGTCAGCTTCCGGGGCCGTTTTGGCGGCATTATGGAGCAACTTGTCGAGGTCTTTCTCAAGCCTGGTGTGCCAACGTTTGAACTCAGCAGCCCGCGCGCCGTTATCGCTGTTCCAGCGGTCTGCAAAGTTTTCAAGTGGCAGCATCGGGTTTGGCACACTGTACTTGCCACTTCGAGAGTCGATGAAGTCAGGCATCAGTTCGACGAGCTTGAGCACAACTTCCAACGGTGAACGGAATGCCGAGCGTTGCGTGCGGATGAGTTCAGCGTAGGCGTGCGTTACAAGCGTCACGATGATGATTGAAATCGGCTGCGCCTCCTTACGCTTCTCTTCTGCAAACCAGTACATGTTATCGCGATGAAGTTTCATCAACTGGACCGTGCGACGCAAGATGTCGTCAAGTCCTACAGGTTCGCTAGGAAGCGGTTCGACGCCCGAGCGTGCGATGACACCTTCACTTTTCAGCAGTGGCGTTGTGAAGACAAACCGTTGAGCAGCATTAGCACAAAACCATTCAGCGAATTCACCAGGATTGGTCGGGGCCCACTGGGTGTCGCGGTCGCGAACGCGCAAAACTCCACCGGCGTAGGTAGTACCGCGCACCGCAGGGGTGACGTCGAAATAGAACGGTTTGCCAGGATATTCCAGCCGCCAGCACCGGCGCTTTTCCTTCCGCTCGCCGGTAACGGATTCGTTACCTTCGAGGGCTTTCCCAAAACTGTGGAACATCACCTCCGGAGCCATCGTGTCGTACCCAGGGCCAGCGAGCTCGACAAAGATGTCAATGTCAAAATTAACGGGATACCGTTGGCTGATGGTGGTCTGCGTGCGCATGGACCCTTGCGGCGACACGATGACGTCGTGACGCGGCAGCTTCAGTTTCTGTGCGATTGAATCGCCGAGGATTTTGTATTCGCGCTCAGCATCAGCCTTATCTGCGGCGTTGAGTTCGAGCCGCTTCAGGAGCGTGGTGATGAGCTGTTCCCACTGCTGTTCGTCTTGGCGGGCGATAAGCGAATCGACGATTCGTTTCGACAATGTTAGCGATGAAGTCATGTTAGTTCTCAGGTCTGAAGGGATACCGCCAAGTTTTGGTCAACTGCACGTATCTCTTGCGACGAAATCTCGATGGTCGGAGCGAACGGGCCATTACCCGGCAGCGACTCGTAGCAGACAAACGTCGCGTGATGACGAGCTTGCATTTTTTGACCGACGAGCAGTGCTGCAGCGGCCGGGGCACCAACGTAGAGGTGTACTGTCTTCACGTTCCACACGTTCTGCAAGCACCTCAAGGCCTCGTCCACAGCGGCGCCGAACAGCGTCAAATCTGAAGGGTGACGAACGGTCGAGTGTCCGAAATTCTCAACCGAGATTTCCAGGGTAGGCAGAGTTAGATTGCCATCAGTTGCCGAAGCCGGAGCGAGCCTTGCAGTCGGCACAGGGAACGTGAGCGACACGATGAGATTAGCCTCATCTTCTGCACCAGTGTGGTCCTTCAAGGTCTTGACCCGGTATTTCTCCTGAGTCGGCACCACGGCATCATCTGGCCATGCCCATCGCGTGCCCCAAGTCTCTCCAACCTTGTTCCGGTGCGGTTGGAACACATGAGTTCCAGCCATGTCGCCGAGAAGACGGCCGGCGAGCAACAACACCGAGGTGCCGTGGAACGGAAAAATCGCGAGGCGCGGCCGGGGGCCACCGCCAGTGCGTACGCCGTTGAGCTTCGCCTGCAGGGCAGGCAGGTCGAACTTCAATGCGCTGAAGGCAGCGCTCCAGTAGCTGGCTTCATGAGGCGCATGATGCTGCCCCCCGAACGCGAAGCAGGACTCTGGATTCTTGCTAGAACGACGCAAACCGGCCGTCCAAAGCGCTTCGTCCATGTCGCGGTCACTAATGTGCGGGACCTGCCCGGTCACATTACCCAGGAACGAAAGCACATCAGCCTCCGGATAGCGAAGAGCTCCCAGGAGACGTTTGATTTCGCGGACGGATTGGGTACGCATCTCTCGCAACACTTCGACCGTATACTTTTCGGGTTCTGCCTTGTCGATGAGTCGGTGACACTCATCGCAAAGCAATAAGAAATTGGATGGCTCATCAACAAGCAGCGGCGACTGCACCGTGTCCCCGCGCGGTCCGTCAGCGGACGCGGCAACAATATGAGCGAAATAGCTAAAGACACCTTTTTCGCCAGTAACTGCGTGCTTGCCGAGGTCTTTCCCGCAGCCCGGGAACTGGCAGTGGTTCGCCGCGAGGTATGCCACTTCCTTCTTCACTTCAGGAGATACATGGCCGAGCCGACCGGTAATTTGGTCTGCAACCTTGGCCCAGCTAGCGATAAGCGGTTTCTTGACGAGAACTGGCGTAACAATAGACAGGTCTACGGACTGCGGCTCAGCAAGCATAGTCGCATCCCAATACACGCGCTTCGTACTCGCGCTTGCGGTCACAGCGGAGATGCAGTCATCACCAAACTCTCCGCTTGCAACAAGCACCCAGGCTTGCGCACTGCTGGGTTTCTCGAACATCGCAACCTTGAACTTGTTCGCGACGAACAATACGTTACTCCCGGCCGCAAGAATGGTGCGAAATTTAGAAGCTAACTCGCCATCCCAAAGCGACGGGATAGTGACAAGTAAAGAACTTGGCGCCCCAACGATTACTGATGCAGTTGGTGCGGATTGCAAAGTAGTCATGTGTCGCCTTTCTTTTCGGTTGCACAATCATCAACGGTACCGGACGTCGGTGCCAAACGATATGCTACAGCAATACGGATTTCCATGCGGCCATTTCGACCTTGAAATTTCACGTCCATGCTGGATTGACAAGCGGTATTAACAACAAGATAGAGTAGGCATTCCGCGGTAGACTGCGGTTCTCGCAGTGGAGATTCGACTTGCGTCGCGCAGTGGATAGTCAAGCAGTTCGATATCGTTCAACGAATGTTTGTCCTCGTCTTTCGCAAATGATAAGAAAATTTCTCCTAGATTGTGGTATTACTGAACAGTTGGGTGACGCCAGTCCCATATTCTTAACTGCGGCTTGCGCTCGTTGTAAGTCATGATTCATTCGTGTATTTGCACCTCTCATTCCGCAGATGCCTTGCATAGGTGTTATGCTAGCGTTCGAACCACAGACTAATGTCCTCACTGCGTTCGAGCCTTGTATTTACAGATTGGGGTGCATGAATGATTTTGTGGTACCGCGCCCAGCGACGTATATCGAATCGACTTCCAACGGAGCCATAGGTGTGCCGGGTTTGACGAAGCCGTTGCGCATTATGGTAGTTGACGACAACGTTGACTCGGCCGACCTGCTCGGGATGTTCCTCCGTTCAGAAGGACACGAAACGCATGTCGAGTACGGTGCGATTGCCGCGCTTGAAATTATTGGTGACTACTTACCACACATCGTAATCATCGACATCGCCATGCCGCGCGTAAGCGGTTGTGACATGGTGCGTCAGGCTCGAACGATACCTGCATTGCAATCTACTTACTTCGTTGCGCTTTCGGGGTACAGTCAGCCCGATATTCAGTTCGAAGCGCTTGCGGCGGGATTTCATCGGTATGTGGTTAAGCCCTGCTGTGTTTCAATCCTTAACGACGTGATAAGGAAATATCAGCTCATTTAGCGGTGGTGTGCCTCAAATGGATGAATCACAAACCGACGAATTTTCTTCTCGTTTAAGCGAGATGCAGCACTCAGTGCAACGTAAATTGGGGCGCTGCATGCTTCGATTGCAACAGTACGAAGCAATGCTTAAACGCCTGCTTCCTTACGCATCGTTCTCCGGCCAACCCGCACAACTGCCTGCTCTGATAGATGAGGCAAGCCGTTCTTTGAGAAATAGAACGTTGGGGACTCTGGTAGGTATGCTAACCGAGACATACCTCCAGCCAGACATATTAGATTCCCCACATCTAAACCACAGCCTTCCCAAAGAGAGCGACATCGTATGGTTTAGTAGCCGAACCCAATTAGTTTTCGATGTCGGATGCTACGAGTCCATTAAATCGAATCTCAAAAGTTTAGTGGGCCTGCGGAATGAGCTAGCTCACCATTTCGTAGAAAGATTCGATATCACTTGCATTGACAGTTGCGCTGCAGCAGATGCCTTCTTGGAGAGCAGTTACCGAAGCATTGATAACCATTTCTCGACGCTTAAACAGTGGGCAAAAACAATGGCTGAGGTTCAGACTTTAATAGCTTCTGTTTTTGAGTCGTCCACATTCCAAAACTTTATCTCCGACGGCATTGCTCCTGACGGCACAGTGCACTGGAGTGTGAGTGGTATTGTCCAAGGTCTTCGAGATGCCGAGGCGGAGCTTGCGCAAGATGGCTGGACTTCCTTAAGCTCTGCTATTGTATGGATGGGGCAACGTGTTCCTGAACAAACGCCTAGCCGTTACGGCTGCAGTAGTTGGCGACAGGTTCTGCACGAATCTAAGCAATTCGACGTCTACAGACAGGCTCCAATAGCTGCGTTGCAGGCTCAGCAGTCGGCTACCACCGTTGTTTCGTACCGGAGTCGCAGGCTCCCTCCTGCGCGTTAGATAAGGTGTGGCTAGGAGCATTGGGCACGCGGCTTTACGGACAAGGTGGTAACGAAGAGCGGACGCGTTAGCCTTGTAAAAGGCGCAGAATCCTCCATCTAAAACGCTCAGCCGTTTGTCCCGGAGTCCACTTACAGTTAGTCTCGGAAGACGGACTAGCTTCCAGTCGCTCTTAGGACCCATTCTATGACCTTGGCAACTGACCAGAAATCAGAGCATGAAGGACTATCGTTGCGCTCACAGCGAGTATTTGACATTCGCGGGGCCGTCCTTCCAGGAGGGGGGGGCTAGGGTGCGCAACAGATTAAAAAACGCGAGAAAGCTAACCCATGCAGCCCTCATCGAAACGGGCGGGCAAGCAGGGCAGGGAGCGCGCATATCACAGATTGTTGCTACAAAGAACCTATTGATAAGTATTAGTTGGATAGTACTTTCCGGATTTGTAGATGAGTAGTAAACCGCAGCTGGCACGTCAGCAAGGCCGGGCCATAGACCTTCCGTATGTGCGAGCAATATCAGCAAGTCACGACGGCAGCCTCGAGATGGATAGTAATGCTGAGCAGAGCACGGTTGTGCCAGGCCCTTCAGCTCCACCACCCAAACGCGTTCTGTAAACGCTTCGTCCGAAAGTTGGCGGCCTCACGTCCTGAGAAATTTTGGTACAGTTATGGTTGGTCTCCATTAGCCATTTAACATGGTGAACATAAAATGCAGTTGAGCATAGCCGCACCCGTACACATTCTTCTCATCGAACAAGATGACGAAGTCCGTAAATTGTTTATAACTCTTTTCAAAGGCGCAGAATGCACGGTCAGTGCTGCGTGTGAACCGGTCGAGGCACTTGACATGGTAAAACAGCAGGTGCCTGATGTTGTTTTCAGCTCTATTGTCTTTAAAGATATGGATGGGTTTGAACTCTGTCGCCGGTTAAGGGCAATGCCCGAAACCGCTTCCACGATGATTGTGGCACTGACCGGACACTCGGAAAATGCCATCGAGGAAAAAATTGCGGTAGCAGGTTTTGATAAATATCTTTTGAAGCCGGTTAGTATTTATGTATTGCTCTCGCTGCTGGATAGAATTAAAGAGCGCAAGAAACTAGCGCTTTTCGTAAAACAGCATGGAACTTCGACAATCGACATCGACAAACCTCCTCACAAGTTCTTGCACTGAAGTCCGGGGATGAAAAAGTAACGGCCGTTAGCGTTACCTCGAATCAAACAGCGAAGCGTTAAACTTTGCTGTGTTCTATCCTGTCAACAGTTCAATGCCCAGCGATAGCAGCCTTCCTGGCGTAGAAAGTCGAGACAGCATCGATTTCCTCGGCAGTCATGGGACGTGCTACGTTTCGCATTTGTTGTTGCGGGTCGTTGCGACGGTACCCTTCTTTGAACGCTTGCAGTTGTTGAACCAAGTATTCCTTAGGCATTCCTTCGAGCCAGGGTGCACCGAGCTTTTGGTCGACTCCTCCATGACAAGAAATACATGGTGCAATGTTCCGCAACGGGTCGCCAACGCGTACAAGAGCTGGCAGGGACTCGTCGTAAGTTGTCGGTGCCGTACGCGCTTTTGGAAGACTAGCGTAGTAGGCTGCCAGGTCTGCAATGTTTTCTTCTGTAAGTCCCTTCGCAAGGGCCACCATAATTGGATTAGCACGGTCCCCGTTTTTGTAATCCAAAAGCTGTTTGCGGATTACTTCCGGATACTGACCGGCAAGATTCGGAGCGTCTGACCGACTCATACCTTGTGCACCGTGACACATTGTGCAGTTCAGCGCGAGAGTGGCGCCACGACCGATAGAAGCGGACGACGCTTGTTTCGCCATTTCTGGCAAGAGCACGACATTTGTAGAGACTATCGGCGATTTCTGTTCAGTCGTGTCAAGCCACTTGCTCGGCACACCAGCAGCGCGACAAATACTGTCCCAGAGACCCTGCGCTCGGAAGTCCGCCTGAGCAGATGGCAACAGCCCAAAGCCGATTAGGACTGATGCAACAGTCAACACTACAAGGGCCGCGACGCTGACCCATGTCCATCTGTTCGTCCGGGAGAAAAATCCTTGTTCTCGCATCACCGCCCTCCGACTGGAATGATAGGAACTAAAGCTTCTGGCGTTAGTGCTAACTGTACGATAGGGTAGCCATAATTAACGACTGTAAGTCCTATCATCATCGCAACCCATAAGCCTAGCGAGTTGAGAACAGCAGGAGGTTTTGTATCCGGATGAACTGCCTTGCTGAACGCGAAACTTAAGACCGGAGCAGCTTGTCGCTTGGCTGTCGCCAGGATGAACAAGAACAGTGCCGCAGAGATTACAAGAAGCAGTCCACCGAACGTCGAAATCGTTACCGTTATCGCTTGGGGTTCCAGTGCTGGATGGGTATAGTCGTAGTAGGCCATGCGGCGCGGAGCTCCAAGCAGGCCAACGAGGTGCCACGGCATCGTCAGAATCATCATCCCCAAGAACCAGAGCCACAGTTGCGTCTTAACCAATTTTGCAGACAACGGACCTGAATTTCGTAGTTGAGGCCACAGTTCGTACGCGACCATGAAATACATGATTACGATAGCGCCGGCGAAAATCAGGTGGAAGTGTCCAGTAACCCACTGCGTGTTATGAATGGATTCATTGAGCTGGTAACTCATGTTGATGATGCCACCAGCTCCACCGAATCCGAGCATGATGAAGGCAAACGTCACCGCGAGCATCATCGGGTTATCCCAAGGCAATGCCTTTACCCATCCGAACGGTCCTTTTCCACCCCGAAGACGCCCAACAACCTCTGCCGTCGCAACAATGGTGAATACGGTCAACAGAGTTGGTATGGACACCATTGCGGTCATGGCAGCGTGTACGAACTTGAAGCCTGCACCCACCTGAGGGTCAGCGAACAAATGGTGAATACCGATTGGCATTGAGAAAACGAGGAAGAGCGCGAACGCTACCCGTCCCATGGTATCGCTGTAGAGTCGTCCGCCGATGGCGCGAGGAAAGAGGGTATAGAAGGCGATGTAAGCCGGCATGAGCCAGAAGTAGACAATGGCGTGCAGCGTCCATGAAAAGAACACGCGGGCCAGACCGGCATTAATTGTGTCAGTAAACCCCATGGAAGCAGGCAGGATGAGCGTCAGAATCTCGACGGCTGCGCCCACGGACGTCCACGCCCAAAGGTAGGCACCGGCAACGTTACCGTACATGGCCAGTGGAACAGTCGCACCTGGATTGTCCTTCTTCCATGCATAAAGGTTTATCGACATGAGTGCGACCCAAATCCACGAACCCACAACGACTAACACCACACCCAGGTAGTAGAACGTGCTTCCAATCATTGGAGGGTAAAAGGTGTACAGCACCGATGACTTGCCAATTGCAGTCGTCGTAGCCGCCATCAGCGTCCCGGCGATTACCAGCCAGAATCCCACCCAGGCCCATCGCAAACCCTTTAACGGACGCTTCAACGCCAATTCAGAGATTGCATAACCGAAACCCATGGCAACCAAGGTGGGGAGCACGTAACCCATCACAGTGCCGTGAGCCGTAACTGAGCGGTAATAATGCTCAGGGTTGTTCACCCACGGCGACAGTGGGCTACGAACGAACATCTGCCACTCACCCAAGAGGATAGCGGCAAAAAAGGCGATAAACGCTACCCAGAAGTGCGCTAGAACCAGTCTCTTAACGAGGAACACAGCTCAACCTTTCTGCCGCTTTTGCTTTGGCAAAGAACTCATCGGGAGGAATGACCTGGACCTTAGCCCACATAGCTTCATGACCAGTGCCACAATACTCGTGGCAAGGCATAAGTTGCTCACCTGTTTTCGGGAATGATGTCGTGAACGTCGACACGAAGCCTGGAATCAACATGGTGTTGGCATTGGTGCGACCGACAACAAAACCATGAATTGCATCAGTGCTAGTTCCCCGAAATGTCACTGATATACCAGCAGGAACGACGATACACTGTGGGGCGAAGGAATATTGCTGTGCGATGAGCCTCACTATGACTCGACCGTCCTTTTCAATCGAGGTGCCCAAGTTGTTTTCGACGAATTCACCCTTTAGATGGAGAGTCTTCACATCCACTGTCTCCACTCGCGATGGAGGCATCGACGCCCAGTGAACGCCCGTGAAGACCATCATCGCAATCAAGGAACCAATAATTAGAACAACAATAATGGCCCAACGGCGTTCTGCCGCGTTAGCAATGACCTCGGACGCGTGGTGTCTATCATCACTCTGGTCGACAGGATTTAGTGGTGTCATTGAACAGTGCCTCGAGGAAGATAGACGACGAAGTAGAAGAGAAAGAACATTGCGACCACGATGGCGGTCGCGACGCCCGCCACTGCGAAAGCGCCCGAGGGGCCGCGACTAACAATCTCATCTATTCGTTTCCCAAGCTCGTCGTCGTTTTCTTCAGGTGTAAGCATGCTTTCTCCTCATTCCGGCAGTAAGGTTCGCAGGTCGTTGACCTGCTTTGCATTTACTGGAGTCCCACTGTTGCCCCATGCGACGCGGATATAGGTCGTTACAGCCGCGACTTCCTCATCGTTCAAGATGTGCGAAAAGGGCGGCATCCCATGCGGACGCGGGTTTTTTTTCGTACCAGGCGGATAACCTCCGTTGAGAACCATGCGAATCGAGTTGACGGGGGATTCCATCGTTATCGATTGGTTCCCCGCTAAGGGGGGGTAGTCCGGCGGATGGCCGCGCCCATCCTCGCCGTGACACATGGCGCACTGAGCGACATAGGTTTTTCTGCCCAGTTCCATGGTTTCAGGACTTACAAGTCGAGCCTGACTCGTCGGAGGGGGAGAGCTATCCTTTTGTGGCAAAGCCTTTAGGTAGACGGCCATCGCTTTCGCATCCTCGTCAGTCATATACTGCAGACTGTTGAATACAACCTCAGCCATTGGCCCGTAGACAGTTCCTCGGTGCGAAACACCTGCTTGCAGTAAGTCAGTAATTTCTTTAATGGTCCAGTTTCCTAACCCAGCTTCTCTATTTGACGTGAGCGAAGGGGCGTACCAGTTTTGGTTTGGAATCATTCCACCTTCAAACGCCTTCGCTTCACTTGAGCCGCCGAGGGCGTTGACAGCCGTATGACACATTGCACAGTGTCCTAATCCCTTGACTAGGTAGGCACCACGATTCCATTCTGCCGATTGCTTAGGGTTGGGTTGATATTCCCCTTCCTTAAAATAAAGGGTTCGCCAGCCAATGAGCAGGTCGCGGTTGTTATAGGGGAACCGCAGCTCATGCTCGCGGTTCTTCCGCTTAACCGGCGTTATGGACATTAGATACGCATAAATCGCGTCGGAATCCTCTCGAGTCACCTGCGTATAGGACGGGTATGGCATTGCTGGATACATCAAAGAACCGTCACGCGTGATGCCAGTGTGCATCATTCGATAGAACTCATCCGCAGTCCATTGTCCGATGCCTGTTTCATCATCAGGCGTAATGTTTGGAACGTAAAGTGCTCCAAACGGAGTCGGCATAGCTCGGCCGCCAGCGAAAGCAGGGCCATTGGGCTCGGTATGACATGCTATGCAATCGCCAAGACGAGCGAGATACTCGCCTTTGTTGATGAGTTGGGTCGATGCATCGAGCCGCAAGGCCGCGCTGTCTTTGTGGAGTGGCCCCGGTCGAAGCAAATAAAGCGCGCCTCCCGCAGCAAGAGCGACAGCACCTAGTATGAGAGCGATACGAGCACTTTTACGCATAGACACCTACCGTTGGCTGCCACATGCAAATGGCATTCGGACTAAATTGGAGGGTTCCGGCGACGCATTAGCCGGCGGCGTTATTTGCGCAAGATAGCCGGCTACCGCAGAGATGTCTTCGTCGGTAAGGCGAGACGCAATGCGTTTCATGCAGTCCGGCTCCGCTGCCCGGCGCTCACCGACTTTCCATCTAGTAAGTTGACCCACGACGTATGCTGGACGTAGGCCGGCCAAGCCTGGAATGCCCGGTTCCATCCCTGTCAGATTCGCGCCATGGCATGCAATACAGGCGGGTAATCCCTTCTTCGCGTCTCCAGTGGTGACGAGCATCTGCCCACGTGCGGCCGCAGCAGCATCCTGAACAGGTCGTTCTTGATTGTTGTAGGCAGGTCTCTGAGCAGCAAAGTGTTCGGCCATTTCTTTGAGGTAAGCATCCGGAAGATACGCCACTAGGTAATTCATCGGCGGATAGCTCCTGGTGCCATTACGGAAGGCGATGAGCTGATTGTAGAGATATCCTGCGGGCTTACCCGCAATTCGGGGGAAGTAGCCATTTGCGGTTCCTTGTCCCTGTTGGCCGTGGCACGTCACGCAACCTTGGACGCGTGCCTCTACAGAGTCTAGCTTCTTGAAAGCGGGGGTAGCGTCCGAAGTCCGTATTTGTCCATGGGCAGACCAGACTATACAAAGAAGAAATGCTCCCAAACAGGACGTTGCTATTAATTTCATAAATATGCTCGCGATTCCACAGAAGAGCCTACATCAAACACTTTTGCCCGAAAGCATCAATGCGATAAAGGTTCATGCTCGTTGGCAACTTGTGACGAAGAGTGTCATTTTGAAATCATTGCGTTGAGTATATCCTGACTTTGATAGCGCACAATTGGTTGTGCATACATTCCAGTTCGTCTTTCTTTTATCACATTTATGTTTCCATCATTAGGCGCTTTGGTACGTCAAGAATGAAATAGAACCCTGCGTAGCGCATAGCCTGCGAACGGTAGACGCTCTGTCTGTTGTGAGGCACAATGACCTTCACCATTCAGTTTCTATCCATTCGTTCCGCTTTGAAAGCTCTTGCCAGGGCTTTCTTTTTTTTGCGTGAACAGAAAAGCGTCAGACGTTTGGTGGTTTGACAAGAGTCAACGTAATGTCGAGCTCAATTCTTGCATCCTTCCAACAGTAGCGCGCATGTAGCGGCAAGTTCCCCTGTTTAGGTTCGACGAGGTTACGCACGCTTCTGCCTGATGACATGGGGTGTACGAAGTGGTGAAGGCGATTTGTGAGGTGAGGATAGCTCTCAACAGCATAATGTGCTTGTCAGGACGAGACGCCTACGGCAGAGTTACGGACTCTCTGGCCTGCACTCGAGCATCAACATGATTCAGCTGTTTTACAAATTCGTCGACCGCGGCATAGAGTGGGTCTTTCGGCCTCGCTCACTTGGCCTACAACTCTTGAAGTATGGTGCAGCAATCCTGGTGACTGCACTCGGCGCGGACATCGTTTTCGGGGCTGAATACAAAAGTGATGACTCATCTTTCAATGTCCATGTGGGCACATCTGGAGGGTTGCCTGCGCTTGCTGTAAACGGGGCATACTTGCTTGGAGCTGGGTTGATTTTTCTGGGTGTTGCCTTGTTGGTACGTCAGGTTGCCCTGGATATCAAGAAGGAGCGGCGTCAGCTTCTGTTAGTAGTGGAGCTAAAGGGTCTTCATGGGGGGCCCGACACCCCTGCAAGAGACGTCGTCATGCGCGATTTTTTGGGGCAGCGTCATTCGATAATTCTTGATTTTCGTCCAAAGCGAAGTGGTGACCTCGTTGACAGGCAACTGGTACTGGAGAAGCTCGCCACCTTGATGACAATGATTGAAAGCCACTCGGCAGGTCGGGATTCCTCCGATGTGTTTGTAGCGGTTGGTGGACTCGCTGCAGTGCCTGCGCTCTTCCTTGCCGGGGTCCTGTTAGACGACGAATCCAACGTCACAATCTTTGATTGGCAGCGTGATTTTAAGGCTTGGCAGGTACCCCGCGGCCTCGACGACGGCAAGCGTTTTCGTCCGATGGTGTCGAACGTGAACATACCGAGCTCGGAGGTCGTGTTAGTTGTCTCGTGCTCTTACAATATCGATGAGCAAGACGTTGCTGATGCTTTTCCTAGCTTTCCTGTCGTTCGTCTCGACGCCGAAGAGAAGCTCACCGACAGATTCTGGTCTGAGGAAAAACAGGTAGCATTCGTCGTCGAATTTAGAGATGCTGTACAGCATCTGTTGAACACAGGCGTCAAGCGCATTCACCTTCTCCTGGCGGCGCCGTCAAGCTTGGCAATCCGCATGGGGATGTCTTACGACCGCCGGCTGCACCCAGACCTTATCGTGTACCAGTACGAGCGGTCACTTAGGCCGGTATATCCCTGGGGCCTGCATGTGCCGTCCCATGGCAAACCGCAAGCAAGTGTTGTCGAAACGGCCTAGCTTTCAAACTGTAGCGAACCGGGAGACTGGGAGCCTCGCCCGGTTGCGGCAACGTGCCAAAACACTCAAAATGATGTATCTAGCAAGGAGGGGAACTCAAAATGGCTCGTTTGATTCGAGAATTTCTTAAAGATGAGGACCGGGCACAGAGAGTGCTCATCGAAGCTTCGGTAGCAACCATGGCCGTCGGCTTGATTGTCGCTGTTATGGCCATTTCCCTTATGAAGTAGAGCTTTGAGCTGACTTCAAAAGGCGGCATACATGCCGCCTTTTTGCTTTTCGTTGATTTAGCCACACGCATAGTTTAGGTGCCACGAAACGCGCCTTAGAGCCCGGCTTCTTACGCCTGTGCCTTGCGCGTTTAGGTAGGCCGGGCCCGGTAACGCGGCACTATTCGCCTGCGTTCGAGTGGTTCCGCCAGCATGCGAACAGCTCCAGCAAGCAGGCGCTCCGCGCGTGTCTATAAGGCGCGCTCTGTATCCTCGTCCTGAACTGTCTAAGCGTCCGTCCTCAAGGAATGCAACGAGGCGCATACCTCCCCCTGAGTGTCTGGTCAGCTCGACGGTCGTATAACGAGCCGCTCCGTGACGTGGACATCGTCACCGAAGAATCGCGCAGGCTAGGCTAGCACAGTCAGCTCGCGAATCGGTTCTGTTCTGCTTTTGGTCCAGACCCTGATGTGTTCTCGTCCAACGATAGGAAAGAAAAGCCGGTCACCGTGGAAGGCATGTGTTTCGACCGCCTTTTCCCAGTCGTGTCGGTCTACTCCGCTGGGCGAAGGGTCATCCTCAGGGTGGGTATGCCAGAGGCCGAGATATGCAAGCGTTTCGTTAGAAAGCTTCCACTTCTCCTGCGCCAACCGATGATGACTCGTCGACCGGAAGAACCCGAATCTGGAGCGCTTATCTTTGCGCTGCGGAGTAGTAACCTCATCAATTACTATGTCCTCCGACTCGAGGAGATGGCGTCCAAGTAACACGCCCCCTGCCTCGCTTTGATACCAGCAGTGTTGCGCAAACGCGCGCATCTGAGCAGCTGCTTCCTCAGTGATGATGAGTCGCTGGTCCGCAGTAATCGCAAAAGTCAACCTCATGTAGTTGCCCTACAGTGCTTGCAGCCGCTTCCGAACATCGACCTCGTCATATCCGGGGCGTTGTTCGACTTTGCTTTGCGCCACCACGCAGTGACACGTAAGCCATGAGCGGCAGCTGCGGCACCTGTTCCCGTCCAGTAAGCGTACTGGGGCATTTCGGCGCCGTTGAGAGCTTCCAACATCTGCTCGGCTGCCAGGAGCGCGGTGCGGCGTGACTGGATTGCCCCATAGGGAGTAAAGGTGCTCGCGCACCCAGTTAAATTGCGAGTCAAAGTCTGACCTGGTTCCAAATACGAGGTCCTGCAAGAGAGCGAGTCAATGCCTTCGTCGTCACGGTATAAGCAGTCTAGGCAACCACGACCGCTCGAGTTCACCAATATCGCGTGCCCACCCAAGTCGAGGGGTTCTAGCCACGTGTGCACTACCGGAACACTTGGATGGCATTGCCGTAGTGCTCGAGCTAACTGACGTTCCAACGTTGGCATACCCAAGGCGACCACAAAGCCGTCAACATCTGTTTTCGTGTTGGATAACAGCCATCGGTAAGCACTGTCCGCAACAGCCTCGACCTCAACTCCTGGATACCTTGTCAGGAGCGTAGCTTGAAGCGCTCGGGCCTTGGGTGTTCCAATCCAAAAGGGCCCAAGCGCATGCCGAAATACGTTATCCGAAGCAAATAATTGTGGGTCCACTAACGTAAGTTTGCCAACGCCGCTCGTAGCCAAAGCATCAGCAACTTCTGAACCTACTGAGCCACAGCCGAAGACCGCTACATGACGACTGCCCAGCCGTAAATCAGCGCCACCTCGCTCCCGCATGTGACTAACTGTATGCCTGACCATCAACAAATTGACAATCGGCGAATCGGGGGTAGGCTGACCATTCATCACGCCGAAAGTAAATCCGATGAGTGAGCGGCCGCCGGCCGAGCGTGGCATCGAAACAAGCAGCGCCACTCGCTCTGCCTCTGGGCTATTGCCGAGCAGTGTGTTCCAAAGAGACTGTTGAGATGAGTCAAACCCATCAGCAAGTTTCTGCAGGTAGTCGACGGTCAGCGATTGCTTCGGCGCCGGTGGCAACACCGGCGATGCCAGCGCGACATAAATAGCCCGGTGAACGCAAGTTTCCTCTTTGGGGAACTCAATAGGCTTCTTAGCGGAAACCTCCAAGAAATACGGAATAGAGGAGATGTCTTCCGTCTCGGAGTAGGAGCTGACCACCCTCGAGCACTCGTCGACCTCGACGGCGGTCTTCCCCAAAATCGTTTCCGGGAGGTTGCTCCAGTAACCTTCTAGTTCGTTGAAGAACTCGACGTATCCCTGGCTGATGTCATCTAACGAGTGCTCCAGCAAGTCGAGCGTGGCGACCACGGTTTGAGCGACCGTATCCGCATGTCGCGAAAGGTCGATTGAAAGTGCTTCTGAATCGTTTACGCAAACCCAGCCCGTGCACGAAACGTGGGCTAACAATTGCTCGTTGTCCACCAGGTGCACCGCGGGTAGGGAGCCGAGCGGCGGCCAATCGCAGACGACAGTCAACTTCCATTGGTTGCCGTTCCTCGAGACGTCAAGTCCTAACGAATTGTTGCGGCTCGAGGTCACTTCGACAACGCTAGCTCCTACAGCGCCGCACAGCTCCTGTGTTTTGGCGAAGCATTCTGCTAGCGACTGCGATACCACGTCCATTTAGGCGGAGTTCCCGGTGCCGATGAACGCGGTTCCGACAGCTTTGGCGGTTGAGGCTTTGCTCGGGACAGGGAAGTCGTCACCGAAAACCTTTACCATTTTTTTCGCGGCTTCTTCCGGGAGCGTCTCTTCGTATGCGGCTTGAAGAGCGTCTCGCAGTCCCTCGAGTTCCGCTTTGAAGTTCTCCATCTGAAGCTTGGTCATCGCTTGCATCAGGTCCGAATATGGGGTCGTTGGCAGCGTGACAGTGAGACGCGGGTAAAACCCCTCATCGGTCAGAACGTACGAGAAGTGTTGCAGCATCGTGTTCACCCAATCGAGCAAAGCAACGATGTCGACCATCGTTCCAGAGGTTGTTTGGTAAGGCTTAAACCAGCGGTATGCGGCAACGGTAAGAGCAATGCTGAGCGGTCCGCCGGACGAAAAACGAACTTGGCGCCAGCGCTTGAGGTATCGAATGCAACGGCGATACTGCTTCACATTGGCACCTTCGAATCGAGTGCAGATGAGCTCGGTCAGTTGTTCAGGGTCAGAGGCCTCCCACACCCGGTTCTCGGCCGTCGAGTGCTCTTTGCCTTTGGCCAGGTCCAAGAACCCGTCCGCACGTTTGGCATAGATAGCCAGGTCAACGTGGTAATCAATTTCGCCACCGCGCATGTAATTAACAGTTACACAAGGCCGACGAATGTTGACGCTTCGGCCATGAGTGTCCAACGCATCTCTGATTTTCTTTTTCAGCTGGACGGGGTCGGGATACGTATCACGTGTGCAATCGAACACTACGCCTATATCGATATCGTAGTTGCCGTCGAGTGGTCGCACCCCGGTATGCATAGAATAGCTGCCCTGGTGGAAGGTGTCGAAGTCCGGTACGTCGTCTGGGAGACGAGCTGCGAGCGCGTTAATCAACGTGTCGCGCTTCGCCCTGAGGTTAGCTTTTTCGTCGTTCTCGCCGAGCTTGATGCTAGCGTGAAAATGTTCGAACTGTGTCTGGATAGCGGCCATTTTGAGCCCAAAGTAGATGCAGCCATACGGCCGAAAGACCTCGAGCTTTGATGCATTAGCACTCGTCGAGGGAGAGTGCTAACAAATATACACATCGGGAAAATCGTCGTCAAGACGCTGTGCTTCGGTGCCCCGATGGTGTTGGTTCCCGGCAAATGTTTGAGCACGTTGGTCTGTATGTGATGCCGTGTTAATAACAAATGTTGATAGAGTGTTAGGGTAGGGCGGTCGCTTCTGCTATGTCAACGAATTCGACGCCGCGAAATATGCCTCTTAGGTACTGCAGGCCAGGTTCGCGCAATGGCGCCGCATATAAATTGACTCGCTACATGAGGCAGCTGGCAGCTTTTAAGCTGCTCATACGACAACAACAGCTTAAGGTCGCAAGGCCTAGCTGCTCTATAGTGAGGACATATATGCAACGACCAGTCGAATTCGACACCCTTATTAGCAAAGGTTTTTTTGAGCAAGCGCCGGCAACGAAAGGCGCGGCACAGGCGCTCTTGCAAAATGTCCGCGAGCACCTAGAAGCATACGAAGTTCTTACCAAGGCAGGCCTGACCAACTCGGCTTTTGGAGCTGTGTACGAGGGTTTGTCGCAACTGCTCCAAGCGATGTTCGAGTACTATGAGGTGCGAGCATCAGGCGAACTCCGTGTATCCGGTGGCTATGTCGTATGCAAAAGTTTGGACATGCACGCGGCAGAGCTACTCTTGATTAGTCGCATGCACAGCCAGCGCAATCGCCTCTCAACAGAATGCCCCTTCCCACCTCCGGCTCCAGATGAATCTCAAGCCTTGGCGAGATTAATTGAGAAGTATCTTCCTGTTGTCCAAGAAACCGTAGCGTCCTCGCCAGAGCCTGAAGTCTCGAGCTGAGCATTTTCTAACGACCGTCTCCGTGAGCAATCACGGGACGGTCCTTCTAAAGCGCCAGTGCAACATGCCACTGGCTGAGACGTTGCAACACTTCAAAATCAGGTTGGAAAAATTTTGCAGCAGGTCGGCTAACCGAAAACGTCGGGACGGCCAAATGCTCGTTGGTCCAGCTTGATGCCACCGCGCGGTTCACCCTAGCGCAAGTTCGAACCGTACGAGCCCAAATGGCAAGTCGATTTGAAGGTGCTCTACAAGCAGCGAGCGTTCGGTCGTACTATCCAGTCGTTTCCACCGATGAATGGCCAATGTCGCACAGCGCCTGTCTCGCGGACAAAAACAAAAAGAATTCCCCGATTTGCCGGTATCCGACCCCGTTGCGTAATCCTATAGTACGGCCAGACACCTCACCGAACTGACGCGTGAGTTCATCGACCCTATACTGGAGAAGCGAATGTCCGCTACCAAAACACCCGGCCGTCATAGCCATAACAAACCACCAATCCTTACGGCGAAGAAAGCCGTCTCCTCCGGAGCCACAGCACAACGACCAATAGCGAACCTGGCTAAGGTCGCGCCAACTGTGCAGGCCACCAGGCCATCGCATACTCCGCCTGGCGCCGGCAAACAGGTCCGCGGCACGGTAGCGAGTACGCATCCAGCAACGGCAAACGATACAAGCGTGGGTAAGAATGGCAGCGGTAAAGCAAGTACTAAATCAGCTCAGGGGAAGTGGACGACGCCCTGGACCATAGAAGCGGCGAGCCGCGTGGCCAGCGCTACTGCGAGGCATGGGGACGGCACTGTGAAGAAAGAATCGTTCGCTGCAGACGCGATGTCGAAAGCAATGAAGAATGAAAACAATCGTAGGGGAACCAAGTAGCGATGGATTCAGTGAAGGACAGGGAGAAGACCAGTTATGGGTATCCTTCAGTAGAAACGCTTGTTCTAGCCTTCGTCAGGGCCAGCAAGCTCATACCGAAATCGGCCCCTATGTATGCCGACATAAGGCAGCTAGCTACTGGGAAACGACGCTTTTACAGGTATTGGGATAGCCCATCGGATGCGAGTAAAAACAATGCCAAAGATTTGCCTAGCGTCGCCTCGGCACTAGAGAAGGAGTTGGCTCGAACATGGGCGACACCGGAAATCGCCGCGGAAGTAGCAAAGAGACTTGCTGACTATATTCGCTCTTACTTAGAGGATTTCGTCAGAGCTATCTCGGCAGCAAACATTGAGACTCGCGAAGTTATGTCTATTCTCCGCCCGATTTTCTTTGCCCAGCGCATCGCGGTGGACCTGAGCTGGCTTGAGCAACGGTGGGGTGTGGGCCTCCTGTCGCGTATGCTTCCGAAGTCCCCAGATGCCTCTAGCACTCGGAGTTATAGTCCAGTTGCAACAGCGTTGAGATGGATTCGAAAGCTTGAAGGACATTCCGTTGCAAAAGCCGCAGTAGCCTCAGGCAGAGACCCTGTTGACGTGCAGGGGCTGATGGACAGATGGGAAAACGACAGAAGCAGGCCGCGTCATGACTCATTGCCACTGATTAGGGACCTGTATGGCATGAACCAAAACACGCGCTATCGGCTTTGGTTTTGGATTGCACTGCTGTTAGAAGAGGCCGGGCCCGAGTTTCGGCGAGAGATTGCAGCATGTTTGGGACGCGGCTTTGACCTCGCTACAGCAAGACGGCCATTTATAGAACTGTCCAACAGCCGTATCACAAACTTGGGCGTGCCGGAGTCGTTCACTATCCTAGACCTTCTGCTATGCAGGCAGTCGACCACAAGGGCGTCGGACGACCGTGAGAAGGCTTTGTCAGCACTTGAAGAGCTCAAGCATTTCGTCAAAGCGAACAATGGCATCGCTGAGTATCAAGTCAAGGCAATGCACGCGCGTATTGCAGTGTTCTCCCGAGAGCCGAAAAAAGCGCGAGACCTCTACGTCGATGCAATATCGCTGGCCCGTTATGCGGAGCCTACGGCGGCTGAAAGATATCGCGTGAACTCGCTGCACTTTGTGCTCATGAAGGCTACGCAGTCCCATTGAAGAACGTGACAGATACGCAGTGGCTGTTCGGCTTACACCCTGTACAAACTCGTCGAGCGCCGTATGACGACGAGACCCTGGCGGGCGCCACCGACATGAAGCGCGCGTTTGACTATGTACGATACTTTCCGCCTCAGCTCTTCTTCGATAGGGCGACAGAGGCTGACGTAAACGAAACAAAAGGCTAAATCGACGTTGTATACGCTACATCGGAGGAGAGGGCTCGATACCCCGCTGCCGAAAATCTGTAAGCGCGTCAAGCGGGATACCACGGACGCACACTGGGAAGCAGCTAGAGGTGAGGTAGGGGCGGGCAAATCCGCCTGAAGTCTGGCTGGAATCTCGGCACATTTGCGTGAACCGAGATGTCCGAGTGACATTTAGCATGTCTCTTTGGGCTGAGATGCGAACTTCGCGGTGAGCGCGAAGTGTATGGGGCAACTTGGTCCAAAGAAGCAACTTCTATATAGAAGTAGGATGCGGTGCGTGCACGCTGGTCTGCAGCTGTCGTATTTATCAGCAATACTTAACCAAATATAAGGAGAAGTGTCCACCAGAATAGAAGTTCGATGCACAGTAAAATATGCAATTCATAATTTTGCACAGTAAAGCCAGCATTTTTTGCAAGCGAGGATATGCCAGCTAGATATTCCCATTGTTCGTGGCTAACCGTAGTAATTATTCTTGTTGACTGAAATACGTCGTGACGGTACGGTAGCGGAATGAACAATCATTAATCTCACCTGATATGGAAGACTTTGCTCCAGACGAAGAGCTCGCGTTATTCTCTAAGGTGCCGCGAGATTTTCCAAAACCTGAGTACCATGGTGCGGTACCGGGAGCGCAACCGAAACTATTGATGACTAAGTGGAATGGACATTTTTACGTTCCTGGACAAACTCCTCCCGAGTTGTACGAAAGATGGGATATCTGTGAAGACCTCGCCAGGCAACTGTCAGCTAGCTCCGTCGAATCAAAGAATGGCAAGCGCTCACACATGACCGAAGTCGAAATTCTTGCTCAGTACCTTCCACGGCTAATCCAGACTCGTTGGACGTCAGAATCCGAGGCGAGATGGGTAATCCGTAGAGCGGCTGAAATGCTGGGTTGGCCGTGTCCGCCAGATGCGGTTGAATGTCTTTGAGAATTGCGTCTTCCCATCCAGGCGTGGCCGGTTGAACCACCTGCGCTTAGCTCAGCGATAGAAGTCGACACGGAAACGCACTGGTCCGGAAATCTTCACGTAGTGCCTCATCTGCGGTTCAATGATTCCCTCAACTCCGACACTCAAAAGATGTTGCTCCGGAGCAGGTTCGGTTATGCAATACTCAAGATTGCCTTCGAGGATTGTTATCTTTGCCCATACCCCTGCCGCCGTGGTATGGTCGCGCTGAAGGGCTGCGGGAACGCTAGTTTCGTTAAATTCCGGGGTGCTTTTATAGAATCGAACTGACTCGGGTAACAACTTCACGATTTCTCCTTGTTTGTGTCACAGACGCTCTTTGCAAAACCTGCGAGGTCACAACCGACTTCGTGCTGAAGTGAGGCTATTTGCTCTATCCGATTTCTCGATTTAAAAAATGATGTGAAAGTAGTACGGGAATCATTTTATACCCTATAGGCTTGTTTAAGTGGGAATCGATTCGAGACACACCGTCTAGAGATGGTGCGCTACTACTATTTGATACTGATATTAAGTAAACACGGCGCAATTCCGACATTGACCTTAATCGTGCAGCTATTTCATAATTGTCCGTGGCGGACGTTTCTAAGTCAAGGATGACGGCGTCCGGATAATACGACTTGGCAACTGTTAAACCGCTTAACCCGGCGTGCTCCACCACGACATCATATTCGTGCGCCCGAAGAAGGATGCTTAAAATCTCTGCTGCCTCAGTATTGCTAGCTATGATGAGTACTCGTTTTTGGATATTTGGATGAGCCATTGTTGAATCTACAATGAGATAAGAGTATTCACTTGCTATCGTAATGACGTTGCCAACCGCGCAGGAGGCCGATGCTTAGCACTAACTGAAGGCCGAGGAATTATTGTTATACGTCGCAGAAAAAATCAGTGCCAAACTGCTCAGCGAGAATGTGCAAACAGTCTTCCGTCTTTGCTTGGTCATAGGCCTGGTTCAAAGCCTCATGTAGCGAAACCAGCGAAACCTGAAAGCGAGCCATTTGAATTTTTGTCATCTTTTCGAGTACGTCGACCCTAGTTTCAACAGGTAACACAACACGCAAACGCTTGTGCGTACCCTCTGCTGTTGTAACGCTTGCGAACTGGTCCAGCATCGTACCCGTCCAATGTCGTAAGGCGAGCAGGTCCTGTGGGGCTCCGCCGACGAAATGATGATAAGGCTTAAACCATCGATACGCTGCTACCGTTAAAGCGATGCTAACTGGTGCCCCGGATGAAAACTGGAGGTCTCGCCAGCGTTTCAAGTAACGGATGCACCGCCGGTACTGACGCAGTTCTGCATCCTGGAATCGATTCCCGAGAGCCTTCGTGAGCCCTTTGGGGTCAGACCTCTCCCAGAATCGATGCTCAGCTCGTGAGTGTTCTTTGCCTTTCGCAATATCAAGCAAGCCGTCGGGACGCTTCATGTATACCGCCAAGTCGACGTGGTAATTGGGCTGACCGCCGAGCGAGTAATAAGCTGTGACGCAAGCCCTTCGGATGCTCACGGTTCGGCCGTTCCTCGCGAGTGCGTCCCGGACTGCTACTTTTAAAGCAACCGGGTCGCGATATTTCGACGCCGCGCAATCGAAGGCAAGCCCTACATCGATGTCGTAGTCACCGTCTGGCGGGACCGTACCCGTATGCATGGCATAGCTGCCTTGATGAAAATACTCAAAGTTTGGAACCTCGGGGGCAAGGTGACTCCGCAGGGCATCAAGGATGATGTGCCGCTTCTCCCGTAAGTTTGCTTTCGCGTCTTCTTCGCCAAGTCGTATGCGGTCGTGAAAGCGTTCGAAGGATGCTTGTATCGCAGGCATCTTTTCCCGACGGCCGTCCATTAACCACGAGGCGCCGAAAACTAAGGCGGCGAGACCAATAAGTTGTTGCATGCGTGGCGAGAGCGCAAAAAAATGAAGTTCGGTTACTCAAGTATTGATTGCAGCATCTCACATACTGTCAGAATGTCAAGTATTGCGAGGAGTTGCGATGAGGTGGCTAGACGACGCCTCCGCAGAGAGAACCTTGTTTCGTCCGCTTTTCTTTGCTGCGTAAAGTGCGTCGTCGGCTGCGGCCAGGAGTGTTTCGGCGTTTTGCATTCGAGTGTTCTGTGTGCTCGCTACGCCGAAGCTCGCTGTGACCACTGAACTAATCTCCGAGCAGGCATGATGAATTTGGAGCGATTCTATTTGATGCCGCATCCTTTCAGCCATGAGGAGTGCGCCGTCATGGTCGCAATCAAGCACAGCAACAAACTCCTCGCCACCGTAGCGAGCCACCAAATCACCTTCACGGTGCAGGCTGTCTTGGAGAGCTTCTGCGACCGCGCGCAGGCATTCATCTCCCGCTTGGTGTCCATAATGGTCATTGAACGACTTGAAGTAATCAACGTCGATGAGCACGACTGATAGGGAGGCACCACTTCGACAGTGCTTACCCCAGTCACGTTTGAGCGTCTGTTCGAAAAGTCGTCGATTGCCGATACCTGTCAGCGGGTCCCTAAATACCAAGTCGTCTAAATACCTGTTCTCCTTACGCAAAAGAGATTGCTCGGCAATGACCCGGTATGCAGCAAAAAGTGCGCTCCATGTCAAAAGCAGAACCCCTGCGACAATCGCTAGTCTGCGCATAGTACGCGCCTCCCATGGCGCAAATGCTGCAGGTCTTTCTATACCCGAGAATATTACGAGGTCCAAGTCGGGAAGAGAACGGTAGGCAGCTAGTCGTCGTTTCCCATCTATTGGAGACAACGAGTCGAAAGGGCCGAACGGCGCAATTGGCAAAAGCGTTGTGAAAATTTTGCTTTTCGCATTGCTTCTTCCAACATATTTAGCCATACCAGGATTTCGGGCGACTAAGCCTCCGTCGCCTTTATACACAGCAACGGTTGGCGCGACTGAAAAGCCAAAAAGCGAATAGAAAGATGTGAGTTGACTCGTTTCCATGCCGATAGCGACCACTGCGAGAAGTTCGCCGTGGCGACCGTACACCGGTTTGGAGATAGTAAAAAGGATAGGGGAACCAGGAAGGCGTGAAACAATTGCTGTATCGATATAGCGTCCACCTGAGGCTTTCGCGCGCTGGAAATATACCCGGTCCAACACATCGTGGATATCAGCGTCTATGTTGCGGGTTTGTGTAATGACTTTGCCATTTGCGTCGATGACTCCTATTGCGTTACAGCCAATGAGTGTCGTGCAGTAGGCGCGTAAAACTTTCCAAGTGCTCGGTTGCCGAATTGCAGTTAAGCCTCCAGGCGCGCGAACCAGGTTGGAAACAGCTTCGAGGCCGTGGTCGACATAGGTAATTGTGTCACGTGTTTGCCGCTCTACAACGCGAGTGATATCGGTTGCGGTCTCATAACTACGTTGCTCCGTGTCGCGGTAATCTAGAAATATTTCCAACGCGGTAGCGACTACTACTACGGCAGTTATTAGCACGACCAACAAGGTTGCTTTAAACTTCAGTGATTTTCTCAGCATTTTTGCTTCATTTTTAGTCATTTTCCCATCTCGGCGCGCGGCAACGTCGATTCTACCTACTTGAGATGATAGTTCCCATAGGAAAAATTTGTTCTTGAGAATAGAAGGGTAAAACCAACACAGCAATCCGTCGTCGCCGTAGAAACGACCAGACGGCGAGCTCTTCGTGGTTACACGAGGTGCTAGCATCGAACCTCGTTGACTTGGCGTCTTCACGTACCTGGGGCTCAGAGCCTGGATGCGCTACCTGTACATGCACCCAGTACGCGCGTATGCAAAATCTGTTCTGGCGGCGAACTGCTGCGGATAAAGTAACGGTCTTGACGAAGCTGTACGCCTACTACGGTCGGCGAACTAAGCTCTACAGTGCATGTGCAAACATTCCACTTGTAGAACTGCCAGGCAACCCTGCGCCGGCTACTGACTGGCTAACGTCCTATGCAGATGCCGAGCTGGTCTTCGACGACAGGGTGAGCGGAGACGCAAAGTCACTAATTTTGTGCTGGTTTAGCTATAAGCGAGCTGAGCGCTGATAGACGCGAGATGCCACATTTTAGAGCAGCAAATTCGTCAAATTCCTGCTGATTTTTCGTCCAAAGATAGAAAAAACTGCCAAATTGTGCATGAGCGCTACTGTAACGTAGACGCGGATGAAGACAAAGTTACTCAGATTGTGCTGTGTGTTTAGCCGACTAGAGGCAAAGTCACTGCGGATTGTGCATGAATCACTTTGTGTCGCAAAAAAGTTGAGACAAGGACACTGAGTTTGCTAGTCTCGTGTCTGTGCCTCTCAGAAATTTAGTGTTGCGTCGATGGCTTGTGGCGTCTTCTAGCTAAGGCACAAAAATGTGTAGAGCGCCGTTGCTGGATTGAGCATCGTCATCGGATTGTGTCATCCGATGTACAGTGAGCTTCTGTAATCGCTGCCGGAGTATTGGTGACGATATAGACTGGCAACGAAGTGCCGTCTACAAACTATGTGCGATAAACACAGGTTCGCAGCCTTCGTTCGAACGTACAGACTCTGAGCGTCAACCAGAAGGTGACGCATTTTCGGGTGAGGAAGCACGCGGCGGCGCGCTCGACCGCCCGTGCCCAACAGAAGAATCCTTTGTAGTACGGTGCAAGCAAAGCTCGCCTACGTCGCTTTCTAGGCCCGGCGACGTTGGCGATGGCGGCGCTTAGATGTCTAAGCCCGCCCGTAAAGCCATAGCATTCACAAACTGGGCTTGCGGTTTAAACAATCTCGTCTTGCACCGAGTCGACAATGACTGGTTGATGAGAGACCGAATAAAGTTCCTCGTCTTGAGATATGAGGGTCATTTCGCTAGCCTGGGCAGAGCAAAAAAAGCATCGTCTAAAACGTTCTACCGAGATAGAGCGAGCACCAGATGAAACGCGGAGTTCCATGTCATCAAGCGACGACAAATAGGCGTTCGTGCTGGCTACGTAAGCGAGAGCATCTTGCTCGGTTATTCCATAGTGAACGCAATTACATGAACACTTGTAGATGCCAACGATTTTGGCGTTAGCGAAGGCGAACAATTTCTTTGGCGAAGAGTATTTCGACCGCTTGTGCCGTTGCGGTTTTGCTTCTGATTGGGGCGCCATCTTGTTCATGACTGTGCTTACACAGTAGTTGCATTTCGTGAAAATTTTGTCGTAAGCCCGTGTGCGTGCTGTCGACCGGTCAGCGCAACCTTGACAGTGCTTCCGACGTCCGTAAGTACAGTCCAGACAGCAGGCCGAGCCACAGGCAGCTTCAAGGTCGCGCGAAGGGGACGGAGAAGCATCTGCGCGCTAGCTTTTTTGCGCAGCGAAGGACTTTCATGGTCGGACGCTACCAGGTCGCCATCTTACGCTAGACGGCATATCACATCAACATATTTATCGTTTTGCGTCATACTCTCTGAGGCGAAGAGATTGACTACGTTGTCTTCATGAAAGAAAACGCGCGTCAAGACGTCGAAACCATTGACGGCCTGTTTTGAGCATTCGGATTGGCCGTACGAAGCTTGGAGCGGGAACTCGGCCGGGGGTGACTCAAGGGCAAGTAGACGCGACAGTTGACATCGAAGATGTTTTCTCAAATCGAGTTCGGGACCCCGCTCCCATCACTCGACAACCTCCAACACACCGCAGAGGTAGTGCGAGTGTAGGTTCGGACTTTGCTGCCAACGAGAACGACCGGCCGACATTGGTAGATGCAGTAGCGAACACTCTCAACGACCTTTTTACACGAGTAAACGTTCCTACATCACTTCGTGCTCGGTTACGTCCATCGATGGAAGCCTATCCAACACTACTGATGAGATGAGCAGGGGGCGCGGACAAAAGCGGACGTGCGGATACTCTTATGCTGTGTTGTGCACAGGAACGACGATACCAGCGGTAGGCCAAGAGCGTCTGAGAGGTCTAGGCATCCTGACTCGAACTGAGCAGCTAGCCATTAGGAAGCAGCTGGCCCGATAATGTTGTACAGGCGAAGCATTGGCTAAACCTAGTTGTCTTTGAGAGCGATGCGGCTCATGATGAGCTCATGGAAGCCAATCATCCGACTAGCTGCCGCAGGCGCAATCATGTGCATGCCGCCTACGTCAATGCGGCGTTAGTTATCAAGCAATTTGACTTACGCCAAGCCGAAAACCTTCTCGCGCGTGAGGGAGTACCTCGCAAAGTTATTGCGAGGATACTGCTTGCCGGCCACCCATGCAGGTCCGTGAACCCAATAAGTTGGGCGCAACAGTTCACTCGTTAGGCTGAAGCGCATTTTAAAGCGGGCAGAAATTTGCGGATTTTACTTCAGCCAGTTTGCCGAAATTTGCTGAGTGCGTTTACTCAAACGCTTAGCGGTTCACTTGAATGGCATGCTGAGGCCAGTTGCCAAATTCACAAAAACGACAACAAACGTTAACTGTAGTCTGGCTTTTGCACGAAGAGTGCAAGTATGGAAACTAAAGAGCTCGCGGTAGCAACACCGCGAGCTCTTTATTGTGACGATAGTCGGTCTTGTTGGCGCAACCTATTTGCTATCAAACTAATCGAACGCCAGCCGAGGCTAGAAGCGACTGGAAGAAGCTCTCCTATAGCAGCAGCCGCTCAGCATCAGCCCGCTTATCCTGCGTTTTGAATTCGGAATTCTTCTTTGTTTTTGCCATCAAGCCAACGAGGAGCGCGACCGCGGCCTGTCCATGTCTGGCCCGACGCCGGGTCTTTATATTTTGCCTCGACGGCGCCCTTCTTTACGGCAGGCGCACCCTTCGATTCTTGCAAATCCTCGGCGGTTAATCCGTTGGCGGCCATTAGTTCTCTAATACGCGCTTTCGCCTCCGCAATCTCGGCTTGTCGGGCCTGCTCAGCAAGCGTTTGCAATTCGGCGATTTGTTTTTGATAGTCCTTGTATGTCGGCATTTCTTCACTCTTCAATTAGGTTAAGGTGAAACCGCCAGGAAATATAGCACAGAACGACCAGATGCAGTAATGGTTACAACGGTGTTCGAAAAAGAACAATGAGGTACAACGTAGCCACTGGGATGCATGAGGCAAAGCGTTGTTTCTCTGGCCCTTCGCCATTTGTATTCAGGTTTCGTGGTTGGGGTGTAGGCCTGGTACGTGCTCAAGCAGCGCGTCACACAGAGGCTTAAGTTGGAAAACGCATTATTCGTTCCCAAACATATTTGTTCGCAGGTATAAACGCATGCGCTATACGAGTTTTCAAAAATACTGTCGTGGAAGCTGACAGTTTAGCGCTGCGGAATCTATTGCGATGCCGAATTACCTTGATATTGATGAGCTAGCCGAATTGCTTGGAACCAGCTCGACCACCATCCGACGAAATCTCAGGCTTGCTGCGAGAAACGTTCCGTCCAAAATGCACATCCCCGGCACCAAGATGCTTCGATGGCGTCGCGCTGACGTCGAGGTCTGGCTGGAGGAACAAGTAGCAATGTTCGGACCACATCGCTCCAAAAATTAGAGCAACTTCGGGTCAGAAGGCAGTCGCTACGTGACCCCATAGCACAGCTACCTGAGTCTCGTTGTACGCCTGCGGCGGAGACGGTCAAGTACAGTTTGCGGGCCCGAGTGTTCATGAACATTGTTTCCCTTCGCTTAGCCATTTTTCACTTATGACGGGCTGACTGCGGTGAACAGTTAATGTCCACATAAAAGATAGCTGCATTTATTGTTTTGCGCGGCCGACGCACAGCTACCTCGGCCTGTCGCCCGGGCTGGACTTCGAGACCCGCATCTTCGCCAAGGTGAATGCGGCCGAGCTGCTGCGCCGCGAACTCGCGCATCCCGGGTACAAGCCCGAGCACATCGCCATCGGCGTGAACACCGACGCCTACCAGCCCTGCGAGCGCGAGCGCCGCCTCACGCGCGAAGTGCTGGAAGTCCTGCACGAATGCCGGCATCCGGTCGGGCTGGTCACCAAGTCCGCGCTGATCGAGCGCGACATCGATTTGCTGGCGCCGATGGCCGAGCGTTCGCTGGCCTGCGCCGCCATCACCCTCACCACGCTCGATTCCGACATCTCGCGCACCCTGGAGCCGCGCGCGGCGGCCCCGGCGCGGCGCCTGCGCGCCATCCGCACGCTCACCGATGCCGGCATTCCGGTCAGCGTGAGCGTGGCGCCGATCATCCCCTTCGTGACCGAACCGGAAATCGAACGCATCCTGGAGGCGGCGCGCGACGCCGGCGCCGTCAGCGCCCACTACACGGTGCTGCGCCTGCCCTGGGAAGTCAACCCGTTGTTCCAGCAATGGCTGGAGACCCACTTCCCGGAGCGCGCCGGGCGCGTGATGAACCGCATCCGCGACATGCGCGGCGGCAAGGATTAGGATGCCGACTTTTCCAGGCGCATGCATGGCGAGGGCGTCTGGTCCGACCTGATCCGCCAGCGCTTCAATAAAACCGTCGAGCGCATGGGGCTGGGTGCGTTGCGCGGGCGCTTCGAGCGGCTCGATACGTCGCAGTTCCGGCGGCCGCTGGTGGTGCCGGCGGCGGCGGGCAAGGGCGCTGGAAAGGGCGTTGCAAAAGGCGCTAAATCGGGAGCTGGACAGCTGGACTTGTTCTGATCAGCGTTCTATATTGACACAGCTGGTGCCTGGCTGAGGTCGAACTGATGCGCGGCCGATGATTGACAGACCGATGCGCCTGGCCAGTTGCGGAACTGCCGGGTTGGGCTGGGTGTCCAATCCGGATTGATCGACGATCATCTGCGAGGAGCGTGACCGTGGCGAACAACATGGCTATCCGTCTGGGCGAACTGATCGAACGTTTCGGCGGCCAGCTGACAGGCGACCCCGGCATCGAAGTCACGGCCATCGCGCCGCTCGACCGTGCCGGCGCATCCGAGATCAGCTTCCTGAGCAACAGCAAGCTGCGTTCCCTTGCGGCGCTCAGCCGGGCTGCGGCGCTCATCCTCGCGCCGGGCGACGAGCCCGAGGTGGCGGCCAGCTACGAGGGCGCGCGCATCGTCACCGCCAATCCGTATGCCTGGTTCGCACGCGCGGCGCAATTCTTCGTGGCCCTGGGCACGCCTGCGCCCGAGCCCGGCGTGCATCCGACGGCCTTCGTGCACCACAGCGCCCGGGTCGACGCCAGCGCCCATCTCGGTTCCCATGTCACGGTCGAGGCGGGAGCCATCGTCAAGGCCGGCGCCGTCATCGACGCCGGCTGCTACATCGGGCGCGAGGCGGTTGTCGGCGAAGACACGCATTTCTTTGCCAACGTCACCTTCCACGCCCGCTGCATCATCGGCGCGCGCGGCATCGTCCACTCGGGCGCCGTCATCGGCGGCGACGGCTTCGGCTTTGCGGTGGACGGCGGCAGCTACATCAAGATTCCGCAAACCGGGCGCGTGGTGATCGGCGACGACGTCGATATCGGCTCGAATACCACGGTCGACCGCGGCGCGCTGGACGATACCGTCATCGAAGACGGGGTCAAGCTCGACAATCTCATCCAGATCGGCCACAACTGCCGCATCGGCGCACACACGGCCATGGCCGGCTGCGTGGGCGTGGCCGGCAGCGCCAACATCGGCAAGCATTGCACCTTCGGCGGCGCGGCCATGATCAATGGCCACATCGAGATCGTCGACAACGTCCACGTAACGGCCGCCACCATGGTGCCGAATTCGCTCACCGAGCCGGGTCGCTATACCGGTTACTTCCCGGTTGCCAGGAATGCGGAGTGGGAACGCAATGCGGTGCTGGTGCGCAATTTGTCGAGCATGCGCGAGAAGGTGCGCGCGCTCGAAAAAGCAGTCCGGGCACTGAGCGAAGGTAAGTAAAGCGGTGGGTGTGGCACGCGGCCTGGCTGCCTTACCCGTTCAGCCCGAACGTCGTCACATCCAGCGGCTGCAGGGTGGTAATGTTGATTGCATACACGCGATCGATGTAGGTCTGGAAGAACCAGAAGCTCATTGCCAGGATCACCAGGCCGATGACCGTACTGCTCAATTCGAAACTGCCGGAGCCAATCTTCAGGGTCATGCTGGATTGGCCCCGGCTGCGGAAGTCGGAATAGAACTGCAGTGCGCTCAGGGCCACGCCGCAGCCGACCATGACGACCACCATGATCGACACCACGGTAGTTTGCCACTTCTGTTGTTCCAGCTTTTTCTCGAAGTCTTCCATCACCCGCACCTGATGCTCGGTCACTCGCTTCAGGTAGGCTTCCTGGATGGCATAGGTGCGCGCCCGGTATTCCACATAGGGGTTCTGGGCTTGCGCCGGATGCAGCCAGAAAAACAGCGGCGCCAGGAGCAGGATGGCGAGGAAGTGAGCGGCTTTCATGGCGCAGTCTCCAGCTTTTTCAGCAAGGCGTTGTATTTGTCGGCGGTCGCTCTCAGTTCCCGGTATTCGCTGCGCGGGATGGTGACGTAGGGTGTGAGGTAAGTGTCCTTTGCTGTTTCGCTGCCGGTCGGCCATAACGGTCTGGCTGGCTGGCGGTTCAATCCAGGGCCAATGATGACGCCCCCGCCGGTGGTGCCAACCGTGCCGCCGTCGGAGCAGGAAGGGCAAGCTTGCTGCAGTTGCTTGAGCAGCCGTCTCGTTTCCTCACGATTTTCCTCAGGCAGGTCCTTCGGCACCAGCACCCGGAAGTTACCGGCGGATTCGAGTTGACGGCTGCTGCTCATGCCGCTCGCGCCGTCCTGCGCCAGCACGGGCAGGCAAGCCAGCGGCAAGCACACGCTGATGATCCATTTGCGCACGATGTTCCCCGAAAGACCTGCGGCAGAGTGCAATCGCTACTCTGCTTTGAGCAGGAAAGGGACACTTAAGTTCGCGCGACAACCTTCACCGGAGAGGGGGCCAGTTTCATCAGGTGCCGCTCGATTTCGAACACGTGCGGATCGTCCTTGCCCAGCTCGCGCAGGGCCTTGGCCAGTTCCAGCAGGTACTCGCTGTTCGGCCCGCTCGGACCGCGCGAGGCAGCGATCTGGCGCGCGATGGCCTGCTCGCTGGCCGGCCCAAGGAAGGCGGCGTTTTCGTGGGTGGCGATGTACACCAGTCCCTCGGCGCTGCTGCCGTCCTCGAAGCGGATCTCGGTGGCCAGGCGCAGGTAGCCGTTCTTTTCGCGGTGGTCGAGGTGGGCGAATTCCTCGGGCGTGACCAGGTAGGCCATGCCGTGGCAGATGGCCTGCGCATCCGGCACCAGCGTCACCACGCGCCCGGGGGCGGCTTCGGTGCCGCGGTGGTCGTGCGAGCCCTGCCAGAAGCGGCGCGTCCAGCCCGTGATGCTGGCCGGGCGGCGTTCGAGGAAGGGAAAGTCGGCTTTATAGATCAGCGAGCCGTAGCCGAACAGCCAGACGCTGGCGTGGCTGTTGAACCTGTCCATGCGCTGGTTGATGGCGATGGTGTTGTGCGACATCGGTACGAACCTGGTAAAGAGGATCGCCCGATTCTAGCGCAGCTGGGAAAAGCGGGCAGGCGGCTGGTCAGCCGCCCCCGACGGCCCGGCGTTTCGACGCCACATACGGAAACAGGAAATCGATGAAACTTTCCGCCGCCGGCGACAGCGAACGCCCGGCGCGGGTGTAGACGTAGAAGCGCCGCGTCAGCACCGGTTCCTCGAGCGGGCGCATGCGCAGCTGGTACAGGCGCGCCAGTGGCTCGGCGTAGGGCAGGCAGACCGTAATGCCGAGGCCGGCGCTGACCATCGCCAGGGCGGTGGTCATGAAAGTGACTTCGTTCGCCGGTTTCAGCGGCACTTCGCGCAGCACGGCATGCATGTCGGCCAGCAGGCGCTCGGTAAATTGCCCTTGCAGGGCGATGAAGGGGTAGCGCGTTACGTCCTGCCAGGTCACGCGCTCGGCGGCGTCCAGCGGGTGGCCTTGCGGAAAGACCAGGGCGAACGGCATCTCGAACAGTTCGCGTGCTTCCAGCTGGGGCAGCGGTTCGCGCTCGGGGCCGATGCCGATGTCGGATTCGCCCGAGAGCACGCGCGCGATCACGCCGTCGACCTCGCTGTCGGCGATGCGCACTTCGATGTCGGGCTGATTGGTCCGGTAGGCGGCGATGGCTTCGGGCAGCAGGGTGCAGCACATCAGTTGCGGCGCGGTAATGCGGACAATGCCTTTTCGCAGCTGCGTGTGGTCCGCCACGTTCGCCAGCGCACCGTCGAGATCGTCGATCATCTGGCTAAATAGCGGATACAGCTCGCGGCCGATGTCGGTCAGGGTGATCTTGCGGGTGGAGCGGTCGACCACGCGGGCGTTCAGGGTTTGTTCGAGTTCCTTGATCAAACCGGACAATGCTGATTGCGTGACGTGCATGTATTGCGCCGCCAGCGTAAAGTTGCCTGTCTTGGCGAGCGCGACGAAGGCCCGCATCTGGCGCAGGGTGGGATTCATAAGATAATCCGATAAATGAGCCGGAAAATATTGTTTGTATGATAGTCCGTTTTCATCTTTAATGGCGGCAACAATGCAAAACAAAGGAACGCCATGAAACTCGCCACTCTCAAATCCGGCGGCCGCGACGGTACGCTGGTGGTCGTCAGCCGTGACCTGGTCACCTGCCAGGCCGTCCCGGAGATCGCCCGCACCCTGCAGGCCGCCCTGGACGACTGGGACCGCGTCGCCCCCCAACTGCAAACTGTCTATGATCAATTGAACGACGGCACGGCCGACGCGGCCGACTCCTTTATCGAGATGGAATGCCATTCGCCGCTGCCGCGCGCCTACCAGTGGGCCGACGGTTCGGCCTACATCAACCACGTCGAGCTGGTGCGCAAGGCGCGTAACGCCGAGGTGCCGGCTTCGTTCTATACCGATCCGCTAATGTACCAGGGCGGCGGCGACGCCTTCATCGGCCCTTGCGACCCGATCGCCGTGCTGTCGGAAGAGTGGGGCGTCGACCTGGAAGCCGAAGTGGCGGTCGTGACCGGCGACGTGCCGATGGGTGCCAGCATCGAACAGGCAGCCGAATCGATCCGCCTGGTGATGCTGGTCAACGACGTCTCGCTGCGCAACCTGATTCCGGGCGAACTGGCCAAGGGCTTCGGTTTCTACCAGTCGAAGCCGGCCAGCGCCTTCTCGCCAGTCGCCGTCACGCCAGACGAGCTCGGCGAGGCCTGGGCCGATTCGAAACTGCACCTGCCGCTGCGCGTCACCCTGAACGATCAACTCTTCGGCAAGCCGAACGCCGGCGAAGACATGACCTTCAGCTTCGCCCAATTGATCGCCCACGCCGCCAAGACGCGCGAACTGGGCGCGGGCAGCATCATCGGTTCCGGCACGGTGTCGAACAAGCAGGGCAATTTGCATGGATCGAGCATTGCCAACGGCGGCGTCGGCTACTGCTGCCTGGCCGAGGTGCGGATGTACGAAACCATCGAACACGGGGCGCCGAAAACGCCGTTCCTGCGCTTCGGCGACAGCGTGCGCATCGAGATGCTGGACGTCACCGGTGCCAGCATCTTCGGCGCCATCGACCACGAAGTCGCGCACTACCACGGGAGGAAGGAATGAAGCTCTACACGTATTTCCGCAGCTCGGCAGCCTACCGGGTGCGGATCGCGCTGAACCTGAAGGGCCTGACCTACGACGCGGTGCCGGTGCACCTGCTTAAGGACGGCGGCCAGCAGCGCCAGGAGGAATACCGCAAGATCAATCCGAGCGGCCTGGTGCCGGCCTTCCAGGACGACCGCATCACGCTGACCCAGTCGATGGCGATCATCGAATACCTCGACGAGCGCTTCCCGGCCGTGCCGCTGATGCCGAGCGACGCCCCGGGCCGCGCCCGCGTGCGCGAGCTGGCGCAGATCATCGCCTGCGACATTCACCCGCTGAACAATCTGCGCGTGCTGCGCCACCTGGTGGGCGAACTGAAACTGAGCGAGGAAGCCAAGATCGAGTGGATCCAGCACTGGATTCGCGAAGGCCTGGCTGGCCTCGAAGCCCACCTGGCGCGCGACCCGGCTGCCGGCCCCTTCAGCCACGGCGCCTCGCCGACCATGGCCGACTGCTTCCTGGTGCCGCAGGTCTTCAATGCCCAGCGCTTCGGCATCGAGGTAAGCGATTATCCGAACATCGCGCGCATCCACGCCCACTGCATCGCGCTGCCGGCCTTCGACGCCGCCCATCCTTCGAAGCAGCCCGATGCGGAGTAATCGGTAGGGTGGTCGGCTCCACCCGGTACGATGATCATCGTTGCCGGGTCCGCCGCCCACGCGTCGATCGCTGCCGCTTGTGCGGCCCCGCACGCACTGCCATCCGGTCGCGGCCCGATCCAACCCGGTTCACGACCGGTCCGGCTCCGACGGCGTCGAAATCTCGTCCAGCGTCTGCTCGACCTCGACCGGCGCCTTGGTCACCACGTCGCCCAGCGACACGATCCCGATCACCCGGCCGTTGCCGTCGACCACGGGCACGCGCCGGATCTGCACGTCGGCCATCTGCGCCAGCACGTCTTCCACGCCCTGGTCGACCGTGCAGGTGCGCACGTCGGTGCTCATCACGTCGCCGACGCGGGTGCCCGTTGGGTCCTGGCCGACGGCCACCGAGCGCACGGTGATGTCGCGGTCGGTGATCATGCCGACCAGCCTGCCGTCGTCCACGACCGGGATCGCACCCACGTTCAGCTCGTCCATCAGCTGGGCTGCGCGCTGCACGCTGTCTTGCGTGGAAATGGTCTGTACGTCACGCGTCATCACCTCTTGAATCGTTTGCATCCTTGCGCTCCTTCTAGTCGATTGGCGGGCCAGGCCGCGGGAAGGACATCCTGCCCTGAATCGCCGCCGCGCTGCGCCAGATTGAAGCGCGGAATCATGGCTCGCCCTGGCGCCCCGCACCTGCATGCTGGGCTACAATCCGTTTCCTTTTTTCGCGCTTGCATGATATGACCGACACGATGACCGAGACCACTGTTCCCGCCGCCATCCTGAATGCCCTCGACCTTGCCGATGCCTCCTGGCGCCCGCATCTGCTGCGCGGCCTGGAAGCGGTGGCGCAGGCCAACCCGGGCTACCTGCCGGCGCTGGCCGTCGACAGCTACCTGCCCACCGAAGGCCGCCTGTTCGCCGCATTTGCCCAGCCGCTGGAAAAGGTGCGCTATGTGCTGGTGGGGGAGGGGCCGTATCCGCGCGCCGAGAGTGCGACCGGGGTCTGCTTCATGGATGGCGCGGTCGGCGCGCTGTGGAGCGCAGGCGGGCTGTCGAAGCCGGTGAACCGCGCCACTTCGCTGCGCAACTTCATGAAAATGCTGCTGGTGGCGGATGGGCAACTCCAGCCGGACGCCACCGGGGGCGAGGCGATGGCGC
Source organism: Massilia sp. BAP21 (assembly GCF_057801335.1). Lineage (NCBI taxonomy): Bacteria > Pseudomonadati > Pseudomonadota > Betaproteobacteria > Burkholderiales > Oxalobacteraceae > Massilia > Massilia sp. BAP21. The sequence goes on along the minus strand of NZ_CM173596.1, from coordinate 325,626 downwards.
CGGTGGCGGCTGCCGCCATGTCGAATGGGTCGATCCAGACGTTGCCGGAGTTGCAGGCGAATTTGACCGGCGAAGGTTTCCTGCTGCTGAATGCGTCGCTGGTATTCCGGGCGCATGTGAAGCCAGTGATCGATGCGCGGGCCTGGTTGCCTTTCCTGCAAGTCGTACTCGAGGTGCTGGCGCAGAAGGCCGCGCCGCCGACGCTGGTGTTGTGGGGGAAGATTGCGGAGGAGTTAAGGAAGCTGCCGGAGACGGGGAGGTTTCCGCAGGCGGTGGCTGAGCATCCTTATAACTTGACGTTCATTGCCAACCAAGGGATGCAGGCCTTGTTCGGGCCGATGCGCTTGTTGCGGAAACGTTAAAGCGGGTACCGGCGCGTGCGGTGGTGGGCGAACGTCGCGTATCACCGCGTGGGCAGCGCTCACGCAGCGGATGATCTGGTGTTACCGGTGGAGCTGTCCACCTACGGTCACGGCCGCAGACTGCGGCGGATGGGCCGCTGATCGGCCTCCGGCGGTTTTTGGGGGTGCCAAGACAAGGCCCCTGGAATTTGCTATACTTGACTAAATCGTTCAACTAATCCGGTTTTTAAGAAGCAGCAACGAAGTGTTGGTGCCGATGGGATTAGTGAACAAGAGCAATATTTTAACATTAACCGGGGTTGTGATGCGTCTGACCACCAAAGGCCGCTTTGCTGTTACTGCGATGATCGATCTTGCCCTGCGCCAGGGCAATGGTCCGGTCACGCTGTCGGGCATCAGCCAGCGCCAGGCGATTTCGCTGTCTTACCTGGAGCAGCTGTTCGGCAAGCTGCGCCGCCACGAGATCGTCGAATCGATCCGCGGTCCGGGCGGTGGCTACAGCCTGGCCCGTCCAGCCGAAAAAGTCACCGTGGCCGACATCATCATCGCGGTCGACGAGCCGCTCGATGCCACGCAGTGCGGCGGCAAGGAAAACTGCCACGGGGCGGATGCCGCCAGCGGCACGCGCTGCATGACGCACGAGCTGTGGACCACGCTGAACGCCAAGATGGTCGACTACCTGGACTCGGTGTCCCTGCAAGACCTGGTCGACCAGCAAAAGCAGAAAGAACAAAACGTCGTGGTGGTGCACCGTGCCGCCGCAGCTGCCACTGCCCCGGCAGTCGAGCAGAACTGAACAAAACTGAAGCACAGCAAACTGGAGTGAACTGATGAACGCGCCTTTGGACAAAAAAATCGAGCAGAGCTTCGTGACTGCGCCGCATTTCCCGATCTACATGGACTACTCGGCCACCACGCCGATCGATCCACGCGTCGCCGATAAAATGATTCCCTTCCTGCGCGAGCAGTTCGGCAATCCGGCATCGCGCAGCCACATGTATGGCTGGACCGCCGAAGCGGCGATCGAGGAAGCGCGCGCGAATGTGGCCGCCCTGGTCGGAGCCGATCCGCGTGAAATCATCTGGACCTCGGGCGCGACCGAATCGAACAACCTCGCCATCAAGGGCGCTGCCAACTTCTATAAAACGAAGGGCAAGCACATCATCACCGTGAAGACCGAGCACAAGGCCGTGCTCGACACGGTGCGCGAGCTCGAGCGCGTCGGCTTCGAGGCGACTTACCTCGAGCCACAGGACAATGGCCTGATCACCATCGCCCAGCTGGAAGCGGCGATCCGTCCGGACACCATCCTGGTCTCGGTGATGCTGGTGAATAACGAGATCGGCGTGATCCAGCCGATCGACGAGATCGGCGCGCTGTGCCGCTCGAAGGGCATCATCTTCCACTGCGACGCTGCCCAGGCAACCGGCAAGGTGCACATCGACCTGGAAAAAACCAAGTGCGACCTGATGACCTTCACCGCGCACAAGACCTATGGCCCGAAAGGCGTGGGCGCCCTGTACGTGCGCCGCAAGCCGCGCGTGCGCCTGGAAGCACAGATGCACGGCGGCGGCCATGAGCGCGGCCTGCGTTCGGGCACGCTGCCGACCCACCAGATCGTGGGCATGGGCGAAGCCTTCCGCATCGCGAAAGAAGAGATGGACGCCGAGCTGGTCAAGGTGAAAGCACTGCGCGACCGCCTGGCCAAGGGCCTGATGGAGATCGAAGAGGTCTACATCAACGGCGACATGGAACACCGCGTGCCGCACAACCTGAACGTCTCGTTCAACTACGTCGAAGGCGAGTCGCTGATCATGGCGATCAAGGACATCGCAGTGTCGTCGGGTTCGGCCTGCACCTCGGCCTCGCTGGAGCCGTCGTACGTGCTGCGCGCCCTGGGCCGCAGCGACGAACTGGCGCACAGCTCGATCCGCTTTACCATCGGCCGCTTCACGACCGAGGAAGACATCGACTTCACGATCGAACTGCTGAAGTCCAAGGTCGGCAAGCTGCGCGAACTGTCGCCGCTCTGGGACATGTTCAAGGACGGCATCGACCTCAATTCGATCCAGTGGGCAGCCCACTAATTTACAGACGCATTCAAAGAATACAGGAGCATCACCATGGCATATTCGGACAAAGTACTCGACCACTACGAAAACCCGCGCAACGTCGGCGCCTTTGAAAAGGGCGACGAATCGGTTGGCACCGGCATGGTCGGCGCACCGGCCTGCGGCGACGTGATGAAGCTGCAGATCAAGGTCAACGAGCAGGGCCTGATCGAAGACGCGAAGTTCAAGACCTATGGCTGCGGTTCGGCCATCGCATCGAGCTCGCTCGTGACCGAATGGGTCAAGGGCAAGAGCCTCGACGAAGCGCTGGCCATCAAGAACACGCAGATCGCCGAAGAACTGGCGCTGCCGCCGGTCAAGATCCACTGCTCGATCCTGGCCGAAGACGCGATCAAGGCCGCCGTCGCCGACTACAAGACCAAGCACCCGAGCGCGTAAGCACTCAGTTGTACACAGTAGAACTAGCTGGAGGAACCACATGGCAATCACACTGACCGAAAAAGCGGCGAAGCACGTCAACCGCTACATCGAGCGCCGCGGCAAGGGCCTCGGGCTGCGTTTCGGCGTGCGCACCACCGGCTGCTCCGGCCTGGCCTACAAGCTGGAGTACGTCGACGAAGCAGCGGATGAGGACAATATCTTCGAGTCCTTTGGCGTGAAGGTCTTCGTCGACCCGAAAAGCCTGCCTTACATCGACGGCACCGAACTCGACTTCGCCCGCGAGGGCCTGAACGAAGGCTTCCGCTTCAACAACCCGAACGTCAAGGACAATTGCGGTTGCGGCGAGAGCTTCCGGATCTGAGTCTGATGCAGAACCATTTCGAGCTGTTCGGGCTGCCTGCGCGTTTCGATGTCGATCTGACCGCGCTGGATGCGGCCTACCGCGAAGTGCAGGGCCGCGTGCACCCCGACCGCTTCGTGAACGCCACCGACGCCGAGAAGCGCGTTGCGATGCAGTGGGCGACGCGGGCCAACGAGGCCTACCAAACGCTGAAGAACCCGCAGAAACGCGCGCAGTATTTGATCGAGCTGAACGGCGTCGATTTGCAGACCGAGTCGAACACGGCGATGCCGATGGCCTTCCTGATGCAGCAGATGGAGTGGCGTGAAGCACTTGGCGACGCGCGTGCTTCAAAGGATGCGTCGGCGTTGGACGAGCTCGATGCCCAGGTGCGCGCCGAACGCAAGGCGATGCTGGCGCAGGTCGGTTCGCAGATCGATGCGGGGGAGTACGGGAAGGCGGCCGAAGGCGTGCGCGCGCTGATGTTCCTCGACAAGTTCGGCGATGAGGTGCAGTACGCATTCGAGGCGATCGAGGCGTAAGTGGCGGCGCGCGGCGCCGGAGGGATATGAGGTGGGCGGCAAATGCCGCCCACTAGTACAATGGGCGGGTGAAATGTCGTGCCGAATGAATCGGCCGCGAATTCGACCGTACGGTGGGCACGCTGTGCCCACGCGAATGCATGCGTCGCGTTGACGCTCCTTGAGCCGCAAACTCCGCGCAGCGTTCGCGTATGAAAGTGAGCCGCGTTAGCGCATCGTTCCGCGTGGGCAGTGGGGCTGGCTAAATGCCAGCACCACAAAGTGCCCACCCTACGAAACCATCGCCATGCAGACGTTCACGGCACAGGTCACGCACCCCAAGAATAACAACCAGGTAACACACAATGGCACTTTTGCAGATTTCCGAACCCGGCATGTCGACCGCGCCACACCAGCACCGGCTGGCGGTGGGCATCGACCTGGGCACCACCAATTCGCTCGTCGCCACGGTGCGCAGCGGCAGCCCTGAAGTGCTGAGCGACGAAGACGGCCGCGCGCTGCTGCCGTCGATCGTGCGTTACCTGCCGAACGGCCACGCCCACATCGGCCACAAGGCGCGCGCCCACCAGACCACCGACCCGAAGAACACCGTGGTCTCGGTGAAGCGCTTCATGGGCCGCGGCTTGAAGGACATCGCCCACGCCGAGAACCTGCCCTACGACTTCGTCGACGGCGAAGGCATGGTCCAGATCAAGACCGTCGCCGGCGTGAAAAGCCCGGTCGAGACCTCGGCCCAGATCCTGGCCACGCTGCGCCAGCGCGCCGAGGATTCGCTCGGCGACGAACTGGTCGGCGCGGTCATCACCGTGCCTGCCTACTTCGACGACGCCCAGCGCCAGGCCACGAAAGACGCGGCCCAGCTGGCCGGCCTGAACGTGCTGCGCCTGCTGTCGGAGCCGACCGCCGCGGCGATTGCCTACGGTCTCGATCACGGCAAGGAAGGCGTCTACGCCGTCTACGACCTCGGCGGCGGCACTTTCGACATCTCGATCCTGAAGCTCTCGAAGGGCGTGTTCGAAGTGCTGTCCACCGGCGGCGACTCGGCCCTGGGCGGCGACGACTTCGACCACCGCCTGTTCTGCTGGATCAACGAGCAGGCCAAGCTGGCCCCGCTGTCCGACGAAGACACGGCCACCCTGATGGTGAAAGCGCGCCAGGCCAAGGAACTGCTGTCGACCAACGACGACACCACGATCGACGCCATCCTGAACTCGGGCGAGATCGTCCACGTGACGATCACTGCCGCGACCTTTGCCGAGATCACCAAACACCTGGTGGCCAAGACCATGAACGCGATCCGCAAGGCCATGCGCGATGCCAACGTGTCGGTCGAAGACGTCGACGGCGTGGTGATGGTCGGCGGCGCGACGCGCATGCCGCACGTGCGCCGCGCGGTGGGCGACTACTTCCACACCATCCCGCACGCGAACATCGACCCGGACAAGGTGGTGGCGCTGGGCGCCGCCATCCAGGCCAACCTGCTGGCCGGTAACCGCGCCGAAGGTGACGACTGGCTGCTGCTGGACGTGACCCCGCTGTCGCTCGGCATCGAGACCATGGGCGGCCTGGTCGAGAAGATCATCCCGCGCAATTCGACGATTCCGTGCGCGCGTGCGCAGGAGTTCACGACCTTCAAGGATGGCCAGACGGCCCTGGCGGTGCACGTGGTGCAGGGCGAGCGCGAGCTGGTGTCGGATTGCCGCTCGCTGGCGCGTTTTGAGCTGCGCGGCATTCCGCCGATGGCGGCCGGCGCGGCGCGTATCCGCGTGACCTATCAAGTGGATGCGGACGGGCTGCTGTCGGTGTCGGCGCGCGAAACGCGTTCGGGCGTGGAAGCCTCGATCACGGTCAAGCCGTCGTACGGCCTGGGCGACGACGAAGTGGCGCGCATGCTGCAGGATTCGTACAGCTCGGCACAGGTCGACATGCAGATGCGCGCGCTGCGCGAAGAGCAGGTCGAGGCCGAGCGGATTCTGCTGGCGACGCAGTCGGCGCTGGATTCGGATGCCGATCTGCTCAGCGTTGAAGAGCAGGATGCGGTGGCGAAGCTGATCCATGGCGTGCGCGACGCGGTGCACCGCTCGAACGACACCGACGTGGAGCCGGGCGCGCGCCAGAACGCGCTGCACGATGCGGTCCAGGCGCTCGCCCACGGCACCGAGGAATTCGCCGCGCGCCGCATGGACAAGAGCGTGCGCAGCGCGCTGGCCGGGAAGTCGCTGGACGAGGTTTGATCGGCTGCAGCCGTATGAAATGAAACGCAGCGGCGACCGTAGGGTGGGCACTCCGTGCCCACGCGGAAGCATGCGCCGCGGTGACGCTTTTTGAACTGCAAACTCTGCGCATTGTTCGCGCGTGGAAAAACGTCTCGTTAGCGCGTCGTTCCGCGTGGGCACAGGGTGCCCACCCTACGGTCAGCGACCCTGGCGAGATCCTGCGCCCAAGTCAAATATAGTATAAATAATTTACGAGGTAACAAAGTGCCACAAATCGTCATCCTGCCCCACCCGACGTTCTGCCCCGACGGCGCCGTCCTGGAAGCCCCGGCCGGCAAGTCCGTCTGCGACGTCCTGCTCGAGAACGACATCGAGATCGAACACGCCTGCGACCGTGTCTGCGCCTGCACCACCTGCCACGTGATCGTGCGCGAAGGTTTCGACTCGCTGAACGAGCTGGAAGAAAAAGAAGAAGACATGCTCGACAAGGCCTGGGGCCTGGAGCCGAATTCGCGCCTGTCCTGCCAGGCGATCATCGCCGAGGAAGACCTGGTCGTCGAGATCCCGAAATACACGATCAACCACGCAGCCGAAAAGAACCATTAATACACCACTGACAGGATCTGCCATGAAGTGGACCGACGTCACGAGCATCGCCGAAGCACTCTACGAACAGTATCCCGACGTCGACCCGGCGACGGTGCGCTTCGTGGACCTGCACAACTGGGTCGTCGCGCTGGACGGCTTCGACGACGACCGCACGCGCGGCGGCGAGCGCGTACTGGAAGCCATTCAGGCAGCATGGATCGATGAAGCACGCTAAGCACAACACCACCAAGGCCCCGGCAGCACCGGAGCTCCCTCCCGAGGTTCGCCCCGGCCAGTCGATCGAGCTGCTGAAGGAATTGCACATCCTCACGCGCGACGCCAAGCTGAACCAGGACAGCCGCCGCAAGCTCAAGCAGGTCTACCACCTGGTCAACTTCATCGAGCCGCTGCTGAACGACGTGCGCGCCGAGAAGGGCACGGTCTCGCTGGTCGACCATGGCGCCGGCAAGTCCTACCTCGGCTTCATCCTGTACGACCTGTTCTTCAAAACGCTGGACGACGCCTCGCACATCTACGGCATCGAGACCCGCGAAGAGCTGGTGGCGAAATCGACGGAACTGGCGGCGCGCCTGGGTTTCCAGAACATGTCCTTCCTGCCGCTGTCGGTGGCGGAATCGACCACCTCGAGCGAGCTGCCCGAGACCCTCGACGTCGTCACCGCGCTCCACGCCTGCAACACGGCCACCGACGACGCCATCGACTTCGCGCTGAAGAAGAAGGCCAGGCACATGGTGCTGGTGCCGTGCTGCCAGGCCGAAGTAGCCACCGTGCTGCGCAAGAACAAGGGCAAGGACCTGGGCAAGAGCGCGCTCACCGAAATCTGGCGCCATCCGATCCACACGCGCGAGTTCGGCAGCCAGGTGACGAACGTGCTGCGCTGCCTGCAGCTGGAAGCCCACGGCTACCAGGTGACGGTGACGGAGCTGGTCGGCTGGGAGCACTCGATGAAGAACGAGCTGATCGTCGCCACGTACAAGAACCTGCCGCGCCGCCGCCCGAGCGAGCGCCTGCAGGAAGTGCTGTCCACGCTCGGCCTGGAAGAGATGGGCCAGCGTTTCTATACCTCGCAGGCAGAGCGAGCCCAATCTGAAGCAGCTGTAACAACCGACAATTGAACACCATGAGCGAACAACACCCGATCGACCTGCGCAGCGACACCGTCACCCAACCCTCGCAAGCCATGCGCGCCGCGATGGCGGCAGCCGACGTCGGCGACGACGTCTATGGCGACGACCCCACCGTCAACCGCCTGCAGGAACACGCGGCCGAGTTGTTCGGCTATGAAGCCGGCATGTTCGCACCGAGCGGCACGCAGACCAATTTGATCGCGCTGATGACCCATTGCGGCCGCGGCGACGAATACCTGGTCGGCCAGGAAGCGCATACCTACAAGTACGAAGGCGGCGGCGCCGCCGTGCTGGGCTCGATCCAGCCGCAGCCGATCGCGAACGGGCCGGACGGTTCGATCGCGCTGGCCGACATCGAGGCCTACATCAAGCCCGACGACATGCACTTCGCGCGCACCCGCCTGCTGGCGCTGGAAAACACCATCGGCGGCCGCGTGCTGAGCCAGGAATACGTCGCCGCCGCCACCACGCTGGCGCACGTGCGCGGCCTGGCCACCCACCTCGACGGCGCGCGCATCTGCAACGCCGCCGTCAAGCAAGGCATCGGCCTGCGCGAAGCGGTGCTCGGTTTCGACACCGTGTCGGTCTGCCTGTCGAAGGGCCTGGGCGCGCCGGTCGGTTCGGTGCTGCTGGGACCGAAGGCTTTCATCGAGCAGGGCAAGCGCTGGCGCAAGATGCTGGGCGGCGGTATGCGCCAGGCCGGCGTCATCGCCGCGGCTGCGCTGTACGCGCTCGAGCACAACGTGCAGCGCCTGGCCGACGACCACGACAACGCCGCCGCGCTGGCGCGTGGCCTGTCCGAGATCGAAGTCCTGAACGTGGGCACGCCGCAGACCAACATCTTCTGGCTCGACGTGCCGGCCGCCGCCTGCGATCCGCTGCGCAAAGCCCTGCTTGAAGCGGGCATCCGCGCCACGGTCGGTCCGCGCATGCGCATCGTGACGCATCTGGATGTGTCGGCCGCCGATGTCGACCGCACGATCGGCGCCTTCAAATCCTTCTTTAAGAACTGGCAGGCGTGATGGTTGAACAGAAGTCCGCGGAAGGCATCCGCCTGGCCAAGCGCGTGGCGGAACTGGTGCCGTGCTCGCGCGCCGAGGCCGAGCGCTACATCGCCGGCGGCTGGGTCAGCGTCGACGGCGTGGTGCAGGAAGACCCGGCCACGCGCGTGAACCCGGGCCAGCAGGTCGTGCTGCTGCCGAACGCCCGCGCCGAGGAACCGGCGCCGGTAACGATCCTGTTGCACAAGCCCTCGGGCGCGAATGCCGGCGTCGGCATGCGTGGCGCGAATGCGCTGGAGTGCGTGACGGCCGAATCGCTGGTGGCCACGCACGGCGCGCCGCGCTTCCTGAAGCGCCACCTGGCGCGCCTGACCCTGTGCACGCCGCTGGAGACCGATGCCAGCGGCCTGGTCGTCTACACCCAGGACTTCCGCGTCGCGCGCAAGCTGGTCGACGATGCGGTGCGTGTGGAATACGAATACGTGGCCGAGGTCGACGGCGGCATCAAGGACGGCGGCCTGGCGCTGCTGAACCATGGCTTGACCTTCAACCGCAAGCCGATCGCGCCGATGAAGGTCAGCTGGCAGAGCGAAGGGCGCCTGCGCTTCGCCGCCAAGGGCGTGGTGCCGGGGCAGATCGAGCACATGTGTGCGGAAGTCGGTTTGACGCTGACGGAACTGAAGCGCCTGCGCGTGGGGCGCATGCCGATGGCGGGGCTGGCTGAGGGCCAGTGGCGCTATCTGGCGGAGTATGAGCGTTTTTGATCTGCAGGAGCGACTTCGGTCGCTTTTGTGGTTTTTCAGCGGTACCATTCCGCGTGGGCTCAAGAGCCCACCCTACGGGAATCCGATTTTCGTAGGGTGGGCTCTCGAGCCCACGCTGTCTCACCATCTGCGCGCCTGCTGCGCTGACCGCCAGTCTTGATGGCAGAGATCGCTTTGATCTGCCTCAGCACTTCACCCAAAAGAAATAGACTCACGTAATTGATTGAATTAACTTCAGTCAATGAGTTGTGACGTTTGTTGTTCCTGTTGATATCCGTGCTGGCGCGATCGTTAAAACCGGCATCTGTGAAGCGGGCGGAACTGAGTATGAAAACGCAATGCAAAGCTGCATCGTTTTGCCTGGTCCTGGCGGCGGTCGTCCTTGCCGTTCAAAGCGAACCGATTGCCTTGCTGGCGGCGTCGATGGCGCTGCACCTGTATGCGCTCACGACCTGGCGCGCGAACTGGTATGAGGGCGATCCGGTCGGTTCCTGGACCAGCCTGCTCACGCGCCGCTACCAGGTCACGCTCGGCGGCGTGCTGTGCGCCCTGGCCGGCATGCTGTTCCTGGTCGGCTACTTCGCCTGGGCCTTCTGAACCTTCTGCGCCTTCGGCAACGCAATCAGGCGCGTGCCCGCGATCCGATCGTGCAGGAACTGGCGGTCCTTGTCGAGAAAGGCCGTCAGCGCCCAGGCCACCATGCCGGCCGACAGCAGGATCGCCCATTCCTTGAAATGATGCAAATCGAGCAGGGCGCCGATGGCCAGTGCCGGCGCGAACCAGCCCCAGGCCAGCAGGTAGCGGATTGCCGCATTCCTGAACGGCACTTTCGCATGTCCCACCTTGACCACCTTGATACGCCAGGTCTTCATGGCCAGCGTGAAGCCGGCGCCGCGCCAGGAATGCACGAAATAGGCGCCGGTCACCAGGAACAGGAAAGCCATCAGGCCGGCGCGCCAGGCCGGTTCCTGGCGGTTGCCGGTGGCGAAGATGAAGATGAAAACGGCAAGCGCCTCGATGGCGGTGAGCAGGAAAGCCTCGTACACCATCGCGATCAGGCGACGCTTGACGGTGGGCGTGCCGATCGCGGATGGATTAGCCGTTTGCATTCGATACGGTGGAATTGGTTGCGGGTTGGACGCTCGTGCCGGGCGCGGTTACTGCCGGCGCGGCCGGCGAGGTGGGCGCCGGCGCCGCCGGTTCAGCCGGTGCCGGAGCGGAAGGAGCGGGGGCGGGAACAGAGGAGGGAGCAGATGCGGGCGCCGGCTGCGTGGCTGGCTGCGTGAGCGCCGGCGCGTTCGGCAGCGTGCCCGGCGCATGCAGCGAGATGCAGGACGCGCCGCGGCGGGTGGTGCCGGGCGGGCAACTGGTCGGCGCCACGATGGTCGGTTCGGACGGCGTCGGCGTGGCATCGGGCTTGCGTACCGGCGTGCGCGCCAGGCGCCGCTTCTGGTCGGTGCTCAGCTGCTTGTAGCTTTCCCAACTGGCGGCCTTTTCGCCCGGTGCGAGTTTGCGTACCTTGCTATAGTTTTCGCGCGCCAGGTTGCGTTCTTCCGGCGTCAGGCGGATCCACTGGCGCATGCGCTCGTGCACGCGGCCCTGTTCTTCCGGGTTCATCGAGGCGAAGCGGCGCGACATCTCCAGCCATTTGCGCTTGCGCGCACCGTCCATTTCGTCCCACTCGGCCTGCAGCGGCCCCAGCGCCAGCTGCTGGGCGCGCGTCAGGTCGCGCCACAGGGGTTTGTCGAGGATCAGGGGGCCGCTCTTGCCTGCGTTCGGGGCAGCGCCGGCGCTTGCCGCGGTGCTGGCCGACGCCGCGTCTGGGGAGACGATGCTCCATCGTTCAGAAATGGCCCAGGCCGCGATGATGGCCACCGCCACCGCTGCGACTGCAATCCAGGCGCGGCGGGGTTTGGAGGTGCGTTTCGTCATTGGCGGCGCTGTTGCGACTCCACGTAGGCATTGAAGCCGTGGTCGAGGTAGGCGGTCAGCGGCAGCTCGTCGGCCAGCACGGCGGCGTCGAGCTCGGCCAGTTCGGCGATCTGCTGCTGTTGTTCATACTGATACACGCCGCCCAGGCCGACGACCAGGGCCAGCAGCGGCACCGCGACCGCCAGGCGGCCCAGCGCGGCATTCGAAAACAGCGAATTGACATCGAACCAGCTGCGGCGCCAGTCTTTTTTCGCGAATGGCGCCGTGCTTGCGGCATCCGGCTTCTTGCGCGACAGCGCCAGTGCGCGTGCGGCGGCCAGGCGCTCGGTGGTGGAAGCCGGCAGCGCGTCGAGATTCTCGTTCAAGGCGTGGCGCAGCTTGTACGCCAGGTTGATGTCGTCGGTATTCATAGTTTAATTCCCTTGGCCCGCAGGGCATCGGCAAGCGCATGTGTCGCGCGCGAGCAGTGCGTTTTGACGCTGCCCTCGGAACAGCCCATCGCTAAGGCCGTTTCGGCCACGTCCATATCCTGCCAGTAACGCATAAGGAAGGCTTCGCGTTGACGCGTTGGGAGCTTTTGTATTTCCGCTTCGATCAGGCGCAAGGTTTGCGCCCGCTCGACCTGGTCCATGCTCGACTCGGCCGCGGCCGACCCTTCTTCCGCCTCGTACGCGTTGAGTATATCAAAGTCCTCATCGCCCTCATCCTTACGGCCGAAGCCCGAAAAGAGGCTGACCCAGGTGTTGCGCACCTTTTCGCGGCGGAAGTAATCGAGGATGGTGTTCTGCAGGATGCGCTGGAACAGCATCGGCAGTTCGGCGGGCGGCTTGTCGCCATATTTCTCGGCGAGCTTGATCATCGCGTCCTGCACGATGTCGAGCGCGGCCTCGTCCTTGCGCACGGCGTACACGGCTTGCTTGAAAGCGCGCCGTTCGACATTCTCGAGGAAGTCGTTGAGTTCTTTGTCTGTCGCCATGCGATGAAAGGGGGTGATGCGCGCAGGTACTTGGCCTGTGCTTTATGGAAAACTGTCGAATCCTAGCAAAAAACCACCGGCCATGCAGCGGAATTGCTCAGTCCAGCCTTTTCAGGAGGCGTGCTGTCTTGTCAAAAACTGCATGACGATAGTCGAAATGATTCGTTGTCGCGCCAAGGGGGCGTGGCTAAGCTGAGTTGAACGATTATTCATCTTGACTGCCATGCCACTCGACACCACCCAGCGCCAGGACTTTGACATCCGGCCCCTGAACGCCCCGCTCGGCGCCGAAGTCCTCGGCCTCGACCTCTCGCGCCCGATCGGCACCGCCGACCTGGCCCGCGTGCACCGCGCCCACCTCGACTACCACGTGCTGGTGTTCCGCGATACCAATATCACGCCGGCCCAGCAGGTCGACTTCAGCCGCCGCTTCGGCGAGCTGCAGATCCACGTGCTGCGCCAGTTCCAGTTGGCCGGCCACCCGGAAGTGCTGGTCATCTCGAACATCCGCGAAAACGGCGAGCCGATCGGCCTGGGCGACGCCGGCCACCTGTGGCACTCGGACCTCTCTTATAAAGCCACGCCCAGCCTGGGCTCGATGCTGCACGCACAGGAGCTGCCGGCCGATGGCGGCGACACCCTGTTCGCCAACCAGCACCTGGCCTGGGACACGCTGCCCGGCTGGCTGAAACGCGAAGTCGAGCATGCCCAGGCCGAGCACAGCTACCTGGCGCGCTACGAAGACCTGCGCAAGCTGAACCCCTGGCGCCCCAAACTCACGCAAGCCCAGATCGACGAAGTGGTGCCGGTGCGCCACCCGGTAGTGCGCACGCATCCGGAAACCGGGCGCCGCGCGCTGTTCGTCAGCGAGCATTTCACCACGCGCATCGTCGGCATTCCCGAAGAGCGCAGCCGCGCGCTGCTCGACGCCCTGTTCGAGCACAGCACCCGGCCGGAATTCATCTACCGCCACCAGTGGAAAGCCGGGGACATGGTGTTCTGGGATAACCGCTCGCTGATGCACCTGGCCGCCGGCTGCCCGCCCGACCAGCGCCGCAAGCTGTACCGCACGACGATCGCGGGCGACGTCCCGTTCTGACCAGGAGAATCCATGAAGCGCCTGACCAAGTTTGCCGCCGTGCTGGCGGCCCTGTCCCTGGTTGCCTCCGCATCGGCGCGGGCCGAAGGCAAGATCCGCATTGCCGAGCAGTTCGGCGTGGTCTACCTGCTGCTGAACGTGGCGCAGGACCAGAAGCTGATCGAAAAGCACGGCAAGAGGCAGGGCGTCGACATCGACGTCGACTGGATCAAGCTGTCCGGCGGCGCGGCCACCAACGATGCGCTGTTGTCGAATTCGGTCGATGTGGTCGGCGCCGGGCTCGGCCCGCTGCTCACGGTCTGGGACCGCACCGCAGGTAAACAGAACGTGCGCGCCGTGGCCTCGCTCGGCAGCTTTCCGTATTACCTGATCAGCACCAACCCGGCCGTGAAGTCGATTGCCGACTTCGGGCCGAAAGACCGGATCGCTCTGCCGGCCGTGACGGTGTCGGTGCAGGCGCGCATCCTGCAGATGGCCGCCGCCAGGCAGTGGGGTGAGGCCCAGTTCCGCAAGCTCGACCCACTGACCCAGGCGCTGCCGCACCCGGACGCCGCCGCCGCCGTGATTGCGGGCAAGACCGAGATCAACGCCCACTTCGCCAATCCCCCGTTCCAGGAGCAGGAACTGGCCGGTAATCCGAATGCGAAGATCGTGCTCGACTCCTACCAGGTGCTGGGCGGGCCGAGTTCGGCCACGGTGCTGTACGCCACCGAGAAGTGGGTCAAGGAGAACCCGAAGACCTACCGCGCCTTCCTCGATGCGCTGGTGGAAGCGGCCCAGCTGGCGTCGACCAATCCGGAGGCGGCTGCCGACGCCTACCTGCGCGTGAACAAGAACAGCATCGACCGCGCGCTGCTGGTGAAAGTGATCAAGAACCCGAAGGTGCAGTTCAGCGTGGCACCGCAGAACACGCTGGGCTTGGCGCAGTTCCTGCACCAGGTGGGCGCGATCCGCAAGAAGCCGGAAAGCTGGCGCGATTACTTCTTCACGCATCCGGCCCTGGACAAGGGGAGCTGACGTGAACCTGCCCACCCTGCAAGTAGTTCCGCAAGGCCCGCTGCTGCGCGCCGAGCACGTGACGATCGAGTACGCCGGCGAGCACGGCACCGTGCGCGCCACCGAGGACGTGAGTTTCGACGTGCACCGCGGCGACCGTTTCGTGTTGCTGGGCCCTTCCGGCTGCGGCAAGTCGACCTTGCTGAAGGCGGTAGGCGGCTTCATCGCGCCGCGCGCAGGCAGCCTGCGCCTGGGCGGTAAACCCATCACGGCGCCGGGGCCGGACCGCATCGTCGTGTTCCAGGAATTCGACCAGTTGCCGCCGTGGAAGACGGTGGAAGCGAACGTGATGTTTCCGCTGCTGGCGGGCGGCATGAATAAGCCGGAGGCCCGCGAACGTGCCCGCCACTGGCTCGGCAAGGTCGGGCTGGCGCGCTTTGCCGACGCCTATCCACACACGCTGTCGGGCGGCATGAAGGCGCGGGTGGCGATTGCGCGGGCGCTGGCCATGCAGCCGGAAATCCTGCTGATGGACGAGCCCTTTGCCGCGCTCGACGCACTCACACGCCGCAAGATGCAGGAAGAGTTGCAGGTGCTGTGGGAAGAGATCGGATTCACGATGCTGTTCGTGACCCACTCGATCGAGGAGGCGCTGGTGGTGGGCAATCGCATCCTGCTGCTGTCGCCGCATCCCGGCCGCGTGCGTGCGGAACTCAACAGCCACCAGTTCGACCTCGGCAGTGCCGGCAGCGTTGAATTCCAGGCGGCCAACGAACGGATTCACCGTCTGCTGTTCGGCGATGACGCTTCCCGATCCACCGTTTCCATTCCCGCCTACGCACACCCATGAGCGCTTTCCGCGAACCGCCGATCCGTCCCGAATACGAACTGGCCTTGCCGCTGCCCAGCCTGGGTGGCGCGCCGCTCGGGCCGTCCGCCCAACCCGCGCCTGCCCATCGGCCTGTCTTTGGCGAGCTGGCCTGGCTGCGCAAGGCGGCGCTGCTGCTGGTGCTGGCCGCGCTCTGGGAAGCGCTGGCGCGCTGGTACGACAACGATCTGTTGCTGCCGACGGCGCTGGCCACGGGCAGGGCGCTGGTCGACGGCATCCTGAGCGGTGAGCTGTTCGGTTACGTGGGCGTGTCGTTCGCGGTGCTGGCGCAAGGATATGTGATGGGAATTGCCGGCGCCTTTTTGCTGACCTGGCTGGCGGTGTCGAACCGCGTGGGGCGCGAGCTGATCGAGACGCTGACCTCGATGTTCAATCCGCTGCCGGCGATTGCGCTCTTGCCGCTGGCGCTGCTGTGGTTCGGGCTGGGCAAGGGTTCGCTGATCATGGTGCTGATGCATTCGGTGATGTGGCCGCTGACATTGAATGCCTGTGCCGGTTTTCGCGCGGTGCCGGAGACGCTGCGCATGGCGGGGCGGAACTATGGACTGGGAGGTTTGCGGCTGGTGCTGCAGATTTTGATTCCGGCGGCACTGCCGGCGATCCTGTCGGGGTTGAAGATTGGCTGGGCGTTTGCGTGGCGCACGCTGATTGCGGCGGAGTTGGTGTTCGGGACGACTTCGGGGCAGGGCGGGCTGGGGTGGTTCATTTTCCAGAGCCGCAATGAGCTGTTCACGGACAAGGTGTTTGCGGGGCTGGCGGCGGTGATCATCATCGGGCTGGCGGTGGAGCAGGTGGTGTTCCAGACGCTGGAGCGGGTGACGGTGCGGCGGTGGGGGATGCAGCGTTAATCAGGGCTCGCAGTGGTGGGTTCGAGAACCCACCCTACGGTTGTGGTGTGCGTGAGTTCGACAGCGTGGGCACAAGTGCCCACCCTACGGAATCGCCGCCGTTGTAGGGTGGGCACTTGTGCCCACGCTGTCTCACCTTAAGAACATCGGCGAACGCATGTAGGGTGGGTTCTTGAACCCACCATTCTAAACGCACGCACAACCCCGCAGCGCACCATCCCAGTGCACCCAATTCCACAACCGAGCACATCCTCTACTCGGCAAATTGTTTCTTTCTTTTTATCTTGACCAAAATGGTGCAACGCAGTAAGGTGTTCCTTACGCTTTGCACCCCCGAAGCTTCACCGTCATCCCTTCCGGCACACAAAGTCGGACTGTTTGACACGCTTTCATTTGTAGGCAGTTTGCTCCAACCCGCGCCACAAGCGCGAGAGATGCGTCGAGCCGCTACAGACACTCAGCCAAACGAGTTGCGTTTTGCGTCGTTGTGAACGGTATCTGCCGATACCCGGATCGAACGTCGTGCGCGCAGAAAGAAGGGAAGCTGGAGCGCTGTGGGGCAAACCGTATTTCGTTAGGAACGAGCATCCGATCAATCTCCCTATGGGTCTTGAAAGGAACGATTCATGAATAACGAAGCATCAGGCCAGGGATCCAATCAGATCACCGGCGCTGAAATCGTCGTCCGTTGTCTGGCCGAGGAGGGCGTCAAGCACGTCTTCGGTTACCCCGGCGGCGCAGTCCTTTACATCTACGACGCCATCTTCAACCAGGACAAGTTCCAGCACGTCCTGGTCCGCCACGAGCAGGCAGCCGTGCACGCGGCCGATGCCTATTCGCGCAGCTCCAACACCGTCGGCGTTGCCATCGTCACTTCCGGTCCTGGCGTGACGAATGCCGTTACCGGCCTGTCCACCGCCTACATGGATTCGGTGCCGATGGTCGTGATTTCCGGCCAGGTGCCGAGCCACGCGATCGGTCAGGACGCCTTCCAGGAATGCGACACCGTCGGCATCACCCGCCCCGTTGTCAAGCACAACTTCCTGGTCAAGGATGTACGCGAGCTGGCCACCACCATCAAGAAAGCCTTCTTCATCGCCCGCACCGGCCGTCCCGGCCCCGTGCTGGTCGACATCCCGAAGGACATCTCGATGCACAAGTGCGCCTACGACTACCCGCGCGAAATCGAGATGCGCTCGTACAAGCCGGTCGACAAGGGCCATGCCGGCCAGATCCGCAAGGCCGTGCAACTGCTGCAACAGGCCGAGCGCCCGATGATCTACGCGGGCGGCGGCGTGATCCTGGCGAATGCCTCGCCCGAACTGAACCGCCTGGTCGACAAGCTCGGCGCGCCAGTTACCAACACCCTGATGGGCCTGGGCGGCTCGCGCTCGAGCAGCGAGCATTTCGTCGGCATGCCCGGCATGCACGGCACTTATGAAGCCAACATGGCAATGCAGCACTGCGACGTGTTGATCGCCATCGGCGCCCGCTTCGACGACCGCGTCATCGGCAACCCGAAACACTTCGCCACCCATCCGCGCAAGATCATCCACATCGACATCGATCCGTCGTCGATCTCGAAGCGGGTGAAGGTCGATATCCCGATCGTCGGCAACGTGAAGGACGTATTAACGGAATTCCTGGCCCAGCTCGATACCGCCGGCGTACGCGCCAACCCGGACGCGCTGCGCAATTGGTGGAAGCAGATCGACGAATGGCGCGGCCGCAACTGCCTGAAGTACGAGGATTCAGACCTCGTCATCAAGCCGCAATCGGTCGTCGAAAAGCTCTGGAAGGTCACGAAAGGCGACGCCTTCATCACGTCCGACGTCGGCCAGCACCAGATGTGGGCCGCCCAGTACTACCCCTTCGACAAGCCGCGCCGCTGGATCAATTCAGGCGGCCTGGGCACGATGGGCGTCGGTTTGCCGTATGCGATGGGCGTGCAGATGGCGAATCCTGATGCGACGGTCGCCTGCGTCACCGGCGAAGGCTCGATCCAGATGTGCATCCAGGAGCTCGCCACCTGCAAGCAATACCACCTGACGCCAAAGATCATCCTCTTGAACAACCGCTTCCTCGGCATGGTGCGCCAGTGGCAGCAGATCGACTACGGTTCGCGCTATTCCGAGTCCTACATGGATTCGCTGCCGGACTTCGAGAAGCTGGCCGAGGCCTATGGCCACGTCGGCATGCGCATCGAGAAGCCGGGCGACGTCGAGGGCGCGCTGGTGGATGCATTCAACATGAAGGACCGCCTCGTGTTCATGAACTTCATCACCGACCAGAGCGAGAACGTCTGGCCGATGGTCAAGGCGGGTAAGGGCCTGTCTGAAATGCTGCTCGGCTCGGAGGACCTGTAAATGAGACACATCATCTCGGTTCTTCTTGAGAACGAAGCCGGTGCCTTATCTCGCGTCGTTGGTTTGTTCTCCGCACGCGGCTACAACATCGAAACCCTGACCGTGGCGCCGACCGAAGACGCGACCCTGTCGCGCATGACGATCGTCACCACCGGCTCGGACGACATCATCGAGCAGATCACCAAGCACCTGAACCGCCTGATCGAGGTGGTGAAGGTGGTCGATCTCACCGAAGGCCAGCACATCGAGCGCGAGCTCATGCTGATCAAGGTGAGGGCGGTCGGCAAGGAGCGCGAAGAGCTGAAGCGCACCGCCGACATCTTCCGCGGCCGCATCATCGACGTCACGGAAAAGACCTATACGATCGAACTGACCGGCGCCAAGAGCAAGCTCGACGCCTTCATCGACGCCATCGACCGCAGCTCCATCCTCGAGACCGTCCGCACCGGCGGCTCCGGCATCGGCCGCGGCGAGCGGATCTTGAAGGTTTAACGAACGGCCAGCATCGCGACCGAAGCCACGGCCCGCTGGCCACCGACCCTGATCGGAGCCACGGTCCGTAGGGTGGGCACCCCGTGCCCACGCGGAACGATGATCAGCCACTTGCCGCACAAATGAACAGCCACCCACTCTGGCAAAAACAACGAACCCAAATACAGGAAATGACCATGAAAGTTTTCTACGACAAAGACTGCGACCTCTCCCTCATCAAAGGCAAGAACGTCGCCATCATTGGCTACGGCTCGCAAGGCCACGCCCACGCGCAAAACCTCTCCGAGTCCGGCATCAACGTCACCGTTGGCCTGCGCCGCGGCGGCGCTTCCTGGAACAAGGTCGAGCAAGCCGGCCTGAAGGTCGCCGAAGTCGACGAGGCAGTCAAAAACGCCGACGTCATCATGATCCTGCTCCCGGACGAAAACATCGCCCAGGTCTACAAGGAAAACGTCGAGCCGAACGCCAAGCAGGGCGCCGTGCTGGCCTTTGCCCACGGCTTCAACGTCCACTACGGCCAGGTCGTGCCGCGCGCGGACCTCGACGTCATCATGATCGCCCCGAAAGCCCCGGGCCACACCGTGCGCAACACCTATAAACAGGGCGGCGGCGTGCCGCACCTGGTCGCGGTCTACCAGGACAAATCCGGCGCCGCGCGCGACATCGCCCTGTCGTACGCCATGGCCAACGGCGGCGGCCGCGCCGGCATCATCGAAACCAACTTCCGCGAAGAGACCGAGACCGACCTCTTCGGCGAACAGGCCGTGCTGTGCGGCGGCACCGTCGAACTGATCAAGGCCGGCTTCGAGACCCTGGTGGAAGCGGGCTACGCACCGGAAATGGCCTACTTCGAGTGCCTGCACGAGCTGAAGCTGATCGTCGACCTGATCTACGAAGGCGGCATCGCCAACATGAACTACTCGATCTCGAACAACGCCGAGTATGGCGAGTACGTGACCGGTCCGAAGGTGGTCACCTCGGCCACCAAGGATGCGATGCGCCAGTGCCTGAAGGACATTCAGACCGGCGAGTACGCGAAGAGCTTCATCCTCGAGAACAAGGCCGGTGCGCCGACGCTGATCTCGCGCCGCCGTTTGACGAGCGAGCACCAGATCGAGGAAGTCGGCGCCAAGCTGCGCGCGATGATGCCGTGGATTGCGAAGAACAAGCTGGTGGATCAGTCGAAGAACTGATTGCGGCGGGTGTGATCCGCTGGTCTATGCTGGCAGATCCTGTAGGGTGGGCACTCTGTGCCCACGCGGTACGCACGTTTCCTTGCACCGTTGGCAGACCCGACTCGCTCGCGGTGCATGCAACGGCCACGAACCCTTTATTGGGTCGTGGCCGTTGTTGATTTTCGCGGGCGAGTAGTCACCGTTATCGGTGCAAGGATGCGCACGTAACCGCGTGGGCACGGAGTGCCCACCGTACGGATGCCGGTGCGGCTTAAGCGCACGGCGCGACCGCTCAAACATCCATTTGCAACTTTCCATTACAAAATCACTCTATCTAGGAACGGGACGGTATCGTATAAGTCATGCACACATGCATTCTTATAGGAGAAAACCGATGTCCCTTCCAAAAATGATCCTCCTGGCCAGCCTGATGATGGCGTCCCACGTACAAGCGCAGACCGCGCCCGCGACCAGCATGCCCGCAACAAGCGGCACGGTCGTCGTCGTGCCCGCCACCGGCGAAGTGCGCGCCGCCAACGACCAGGCCATCGTCAGCTTCATTGTGGAAGAGCACGACAAGGACAAGCAGGCCGCCGCCGCCCGCGTCAACCGCAAGATGAAAGAGGGCACCGAGATCGTGCGCCGCGCCGATCCGAAGGCCGAGCTCAAGACCATGGGCTACTTCACCTATCCGGTCTATCCGGAACCGCCGGTGCAGCCGCTGCCAGCCACGCGCACCCCGGTGCAGCCGGTGCCGATCGGCTGGCGCGTCGGCCAGTACCTGGAAGTGAAGACGACCAATCTCGCCACGCTCGAAAAAACCGTCGCCTCCGCCCAGAAGGTTTTGTCGATCAACAACATCAGCTTCGGCCTCAGCCCGGCGCTGGAAAAGCGCCTGGATGACCAGCGCATCGCCGAAACCTACCGCAACCTGAACGAGCGCATCGTTTCGATCGCGCGCGCCATGGGCCGCCAGCCGGGCGACGCAACGCTGGACGTGGTCGACTTCGAGGGCTCGGGCAATTACGTGCAGCAGGAAGCTGCGGCCCCGATGATGATGTCGCGTTCCAAGCGCGACGTGTCGAGCGAGATGCCTGAGCCGAGCTTCGAACCGGGCGAAACCACGTTGCAAATGCGCCTGGTCGGCAAGGTGAAGTTCAAGTAACACGCAGGTGAGCCGCCCATGCCAAGGGGCGCCGGCACGGGCCGGCGCCTGCATGAGCACATTCCTAATAGTATCCGTTCGCTAACAAGCCGTCCGCGCCTCTATAATGCGGGGAACGGCGCTCGATCGCGCAGCTTTGAATACGGACAACTATGCCAGCCTTCCCACGACGCAAAAAAAACGGAGGGGCGCCGCGCGCGCCACGATTCTCCCGCCTCAGGCGCTTCGGACGCCGGGCCGAGGACAAGCAGAAGCAGCGCGGCCGCGGCATCTACCTGCTGCCGAATGCATTCACGACCGGCGCCCTGTTCTGCGGTTTTTACGCGATCGTGATGGCCATGAACCAGCGCTTCGACTATGCCTGCTGGGCCGTGTTCGTGGCCATGGTGCTCGACGGCCTGGATGGCCGGGTGGCGCGCCTGACGAATACCCAGTCCGAGTTCGGCGCCCAGTATGACTCGCTGTCCGACATGGTCTCGTTCGGCGCAGCGCCGGCCCTGGTCATCTACGAATGGTCGCTGCGCGGCCTCGGTAAACTCGGCTGGATCGCGGCTTTCGTGTACTGCGCCGGCGCCGCGCTGCGCCTGGCCCGCTTCAACACGAATATCGAAGTCGTCGACAAGCGCTTCTTCCAGGGCTTGCCCAGCCCGGCGGCGGCGGCGCTGGTGGTCGGCTTCATCATGTTCATGACCGACCCGGACATCAACATCAGCGCGCGCCAGGTCGACTGGGTGAGCTGGTGCATCGCCGTGTTCGCCGGCCTCACCATGGTCTCGAACGTGCCGTTCTACAGCTTCAAGGACGTGAACTTCCGCAAGTCGGTGCCCTTCATCGTCGTGTTCCTGATCGTGCTGGCCTTTGCGCTGGTGGCGAGCGACCCGACCAAGGTGCTGTGGCCGATCTTCGTGCTGTACGGCCTGTCGGGTTATGCGGTGTATGTCCTGCAGCGCGCCAAGGGCAAGCCGGTCAGCATCATCCCGACCGACGACGATCCGATCGACGACACGCGACTGCGCTGAGCGTTCAGGCTGGAATAAAAACGGCGCGTGCGGCACGCGCCGTTTTTATTTCAAAACGTTCAATCCCATTTCTGGATGGTCGCTGGCCCCCAGTCGGGGTCGCAGGTGGTCTTTTTCGGCTTGATGCCGTCGCGCATGGTGTCGAGGCCATCCGGCGCGTGGTTCGATTCGTAGGTCACGCAATAGGTGCCGGCTGCACCGACCACGCGGTAGCGCCTGCGGCCGTAGCCGCCCGGGTCGAGCACTTCCGTGACCTTCGGCGCTTCATACCACTTGTTCGGCACCAGGTCGGCGGCCTCGGCGATGCCTTTGGACAGCTTCATCTGCGCCGTGACCACCGGCGCCACGATGCCGCGCGTCGGATTCTCCTTGCGCAGGGCGCGGTCGGCGCCGCCGGCGGCAGCGCGCGCCCGTTCCAGCATGCTGCCGGATGCCGCGGGGGCAGGGACGTCGCTGGCTACCGTTGGCGCCGCTTCGGCGGCGGCTGCTTCCGCAGGCGCTTCCGCGGTCACCTTTCCTACAGGCGGGGCCATGCCGGCCGCCTGCACGGGCGGCTGCTGTGCCGCTGCCGGCGTGGCGCCGCGCCGCAGTGACGGCATGGTTTCCCGCGCCGGGCCGGCAGGGGCTGGCTCTGATGAGGGGGCAGAGGAGGGCGTGGAAAGCAGCCGCACCACCATGGCCTCGGGCGTCGTGGTGTCAAGTGCAGGCGTCGTCCGCGACAATTGCCACATGGCCAGCAGCATGGCGTGCACGGCCAGCGAGATACCGATCCCGGCAGCCTGGCGCGGCCGGTGCAGGGAAGCGTATGTGTTATCCATAAGGTAACAGTATAGGGCTGGAACATTCGCCTGAATCATTTGTATGCCTGAACCGCAAATATCGGGCTGTCATATGCAAAAAAAGCATGCCAGCCGGATATACTGGACTCATCTTTCCTGCAACGTAGACGCCATGTTCCGACCCTTGACCTTCCTGTCCGTCCTGGCCCTGGCAGTCCTGGCCGCCAGCCTGTCCGCTTGTTCTCCCCTGAAACTGGTGAATGCCGTCTCGCCCGATGGCGATGCGCGTGCCACCAGTGCCATCCACTACGGCAATGGCGAGCGCCAGAAACTCGATGTCTACCAGCCGGCAGCGCAGGCCGGAGCAGCGCCGGTCATCGTCTTCTTTTATGGCGGGAACTGGGTAAGCGGCAAGCGCGAGGACTATGCCTTCGTCGGCCAGGCGCTGGCGAAACGCGGCTACGTCGTGGTGGTGCCCGATTACCGGCTGTATCCGGAAGCGCGCTATCCCGACTTCCTTGACGATTCCGCCCAGGCCGTGGCCTGGACCACGCGCGACATCGCCAAGTACGGCGGCGACCCGAAGCGCGTGTTCGTGATGGGCCATAGCGCCGGCGCCTACAACGCGGCCATGCTGGCGCTGGACAAGCGCTGGCTCGGCAAGCAGGGTGTCCGGCCGGATGCGCTGCGCGGCTGGATCGGCCTGGCCGGTCCCTACGATTTCCTGCCGGTGCAGAACAAGACCACGCGCCCGGTATTCAACTACCCGGACACGCCGCCGGATTCGCAGCCGGTGCGGCACGTGAGCGCCGGTGCGCCGCCGGCCCTGCTGATTGCCGCCTACGAAGACAAGACCGTCAACCCGGTGCGCAACACCGGTGCCCTGGCCATGCGCCTGCGCGAAAAACACGTGCCGGTGCGCGAGCTGTACTACGACGGCGTCAGCCACGCCACCCTGGTGGCCTCGCTGTCGCGCGCGCTGCACACGCTGGCGCCGACGCTCGACGCCATCGACGACTTCGTGCGCAGCGACGGCGGGCGCCAGGCTGCTGCGCGTTAGGCGCGGTTGACGATTTGAATGAGCAGTTGAATTACCAGCTGAAGCGTTCGCGCGGCTCGAACATCGGATCGGGCCCGTTCTGCATCAGGCGCACAATGCCGGCCTGGTCGAAGTGCACGTGCATCAGCGAATTCCACACGCCCGCTTCCTTGTAGCGGTAAGACCAGACCTCGTAGTTGTGCATGGCGACGCCCGAACGTTCGGCCGGGCGCCCGATGGTGCGCAGGACGTCGGCCTTGGTCGCCTTGTCGATCTTGATCGTCGCGAATTTCTCGCCGGTGAGTACCTGCTCGTAGGACAGCAACCGCGCGTCCGGCCCGATATGGGCCATCCAGGTGAACTGGCCCATCGGCCCGGTAGCGTATTCGAGCATCTGGCCGCCGTCGGCGGCGGGGTAGGTACTTGTCGGCTGGCCCAGCTTGGCAGTAACGGCCGCCACCGGCTCGCCCACATTCGGCGCCTCGCGCAGGAAAGGGCCGGTGCAGCCGCCCAGCACGATTGCCGCACACAGCGTTGCCATTTTTATCATTTTGTGCATCATTCACCTCGCATCATTGCCATGAACGCCATGATGCCCCAGCTTTGCGATGGCAAACGCTGGTGACGCCAACTGTTTTCGCATATACTGGCGGGTCTGTCCGTTTTGGGCAGAATTTCGAACAATCACGGTGCGTTGGGTTGCGACTCTTGCACCGCATGTGAAAGGTAACATCATGTCCGTAGAAAACATCAACAAAGCCGCGATCATCGCGGACAACGCTCGTGGCCAGAACGACACCGGCTCGCCGGAAGTCCAAGTTGCACTGCTGACCGCACACATCAACGAACTGAACGGTCACTTCAAGACCCACCAGAAAGACCACCACTCGCGCCGCGGCCTGATCCGTATGGTCAACCGTCGCAAGAGCCTGCTGGCTTACCTGAAGGCCAAAGACCTGAACCGTTACCGTGACCTGATCGCCAAACTCGGCCTGCGTAAGTAATTTTTGCGCCAGCCGGTTTAGCCATGAAATGCCTGCGCCAGTTCTCACTGACGCGGGCATTTTTTGTTTCAGCCGTTTGCAGCATCGAAGTAAATACGCCGCTTTCCGGGCGTCAGTAATGAGGTGAACGACAGCTCCTGAAAATCTGTCGGCAAATAGAAAGGGATTACCCATGTTTAATAAAGTATCGAAAACCTTCCAGTACGGCCAACACAGCGTCACCCTGGAAACTGGTGAAATCGCCCGTCAGGCATCCGGCGCCGTCATGGTGTCGGTCGAAGACACCGTCGTGCTGGCTACCGTGGTCGCAAAGAAAGACGCGAAGCCGGGCCAGGACTTCTTCCCCCTGACCGTCGACTACATCGAGAAAACGTATGCAGCCGGTAAAATCCCGGGCGGCTTCTTCAAGCGCGAAGGCCGTCCTTCCGAAAAGGAAACCCTCACCTCGCGCCTGATCGACCGTCCGATCCGCCCGCTGTTCCCGGAAGGCTACCTGAACGAAGTCCAGGTCATCATCCACGTGCTGTCGGTCAACCCTGAAATCGATCCGGACATCCCTGCGATGATCGGCGCCTCGGCTGCCCTGGCCGTGTCGGGCATCCCGTTCAGCGGCCCGATCGGCGCCGCCCGCGTCGGCTACGCGAATGGCCAGTTCATCCTGAACCCGACCACCACCCAGCTGAAGACCTCGCAGATGGACCTGGTCGTTGCCGGTACCGAAACCGCCGTCCTGATGGTGGAATCGGAAGCCCAGCAACTGTCGGAAGAAATCATGCTGGGCGCGGTCGTCTACGGCCACGACCAGATGAAGGCCGTCATCGACGCCATCCACGACCTGGTGGCCGAAGGCGGCAAGCCGGAAGTCGAGTGGACCGCCCCGGCCAAGAACGAAACCCTGATCGGCCAAGTGGCTGCCCTGGCCGACGCGAAAATCCGCGACGCCTACCAGACCCGCGAAAAATCGGCACGCCAGCAAAAGCTGAAGTCGCTCTCAAACGAAGTCCTGGCCGCCCTGGGCGAGCAGGGCGTGCAGGCTGACGCCGCCGAAGTCGGCAACATCCTGTTCGACATGGAAGCCAAGGTCGTGCGTTCGCAGATCCTGGAAGGCGAGCCGCGCATCGACGGCCGCGACACCCGCACCGTGCGTCCGATCTCGATCCGCACGGGCGTCCTGCCGCGTACCCACGGCTCGGCCCTGTTCACCCGCGGCGAAACCCAGGCGCTGGTCATCGCCACCCTCGGCACCGCGCGCGACAGCCAGAAGATCGACGCGCTGATGGGCGAGTACACCGACGACTTCATGATGCACTACAACATGCCTCCGTTCGCCACCGGCGAAACCGGCCGTGTGGGCACCCCGAAGCGCCGCGAAATCGGCCACGGTCGCCTGGCCAAGCGCGCACTCGTTGCAGCGCTGCCATCGCCGGAAGAGTTCTCGTACTCGGTGCGCCTGGTGTCGGAAATCACCGAATCGAACGGTTCCTCGTCGATGGCATCGGTCTGCGGCGGCTGCCTGGCACTGATGGACGCCGGCGTGCCGATGAAGGCGCACGTCGCCGGCATCGCCATGGGCCTGATCAAGGAAGGCGGCAAGTTCGCCGTCCTGACCGACATCCTGGGTGACGAAGACCACCTGGGCGACATGGACTTCAAGGTCGCCGGCACCGCGCAGGGCATCACCGCGCTGCAGATGGACATCAAGATCCAGGGCATCACCAAGGAAATCATGCAGGTGGCGCTGGCGCAAGCCAAGGAAGGCCGCCAGCACATCCTGGCCGAGATGCAGAAAGCCGTGCCGACCGTGAAGACCGAGCTGTCGGACTTCGCACCGCGCCTGATCACCATCAAGATCAACCCTGAGAAGATCCGTGACGTGATCGGCAAGGGCGGCGCCGTCATCCGCGCGCTGACCGAAGAAACCGGCACCCAGATCGACATCACCGACGAAGGCATCGTGACCATCGCCTCGGTCGACGCCGCCGCCGGCCAGGAAGCCAAGCGCCGCATCGAAGAGCTGACCGCATCGGTCGAAGTGGGCAAGACCTACGACGGCACCGTGCTCAAGCTGCTGGACTTCGGCGCGATCGTGCAAGTCATGCCGGGTAAAGACGGCCTGCTGCACATCTCGCAGATCGCCAACGAGCGTGTGAACGCCGTTGCCGATTACCTGAAAGAAGGCCAGCAGGTGCGCGTGAAGGTGCTGGAGACCGACGAGCGTGGTCGTCTGAAGCTGTCGATGAAGGCGGCTGATCCGGCTGAGGCTGCGGCGCAGTAATCAGTTGTCGGGCGGCGCTGCCGCTGAGATAGCAAAAACCGCCAGTGCGTGAGCCTGGCGGTTTTTTATTGGTCGTCTCGATTGTGCAAACGTGTCCGAAGCCGTTGGCCGCAACCGTACGGTGGGCACCCTGTGCCCACGCGGAACGATGTTTATTGTTGGCGCCGATTTGATCGATATTGCTGCGTCTTCGCGGCGCATCAAAAAGAGTCTTGCCGGCGCTTGCATCCAGGCTTCGAGCCGGCGGGCGAATAGTCGCTGCCGCCGGCAAAAGGACGCGCACGTAACCGCGTGGGCACGGGGTGCCCACCGTACGGGTTGCAGCGCGATTGATCCGGAACCCGCAGCCTTGCGAATGGTTCGGAGCTGAGCACACACGATTGATCAATGGACGCCATGCTCCCGTCCCTCTACACTGCCGAGCTATCGCCATCTCGGAGCACACCGTGGGAATCCTCGACCTTTTCTTCCGCAAGCCCTCACCTGAAAAATTTGCGCAGATCGCCATGCAGGCCGCCAGGGAGCGCGGTTTTCAGGGCCCGATGGAATTCGACGCCCCCAACTTCCGCATCCTGATGCCGGGCGCCGAAGGCGGCGCCGTCAACCTGCACAACTTCTACCACGACTATTGCCAGGCCTCGCGCGCCGGCCGCCGCGCCGTGGTCGACAAGTATTCGAACCTGTTCGTCCAGGCCGATATCCCGGACACCTTCGAGGGCGCAAAGCGCAAGCTGCTGCCTGTGCTGCGCACCGGCGCCTTCCTCCAGGCCGCCCAGCTCGGCCCGATAGCCGACGCCGCTCTGAACACCGGCTTCGCAGCAAGCGACTTCAGCCTCGACACTGTGATGCTGCTGGCCTGGGACACCGAGCACCTGACCCGCATCCTCGACACCAGCCAGCTCGACAAATGGGGCGTGACGAAGGAAGCCGCCAACGCCATCGCCCTCGACAATTTGCGCGACCTGGCGGCCGAGCAATTCATCCAGCTGGGCGCCAACCTGTACGCCAGCGACTGGAACGACGCCTACGATTCCTCGCGCATCCTGCTGCCCGACCTGGTGCACCGCGTGGCCGGCCAGCATCCGATCGTGATGATCCCGACGCGCGGGCGCATGCTGCTGTCGGCCTCGCACGACCGCGAAGACCTGCTGACCCTGGTGACCTACGCGCAGTCGGCGATCCAGACCGAAGGGCGGCGCGTGTCGACCCTGATGTACGAGTACGTCGACGGCAAGGCGGTCCGGTATCTGCCGGCCGACGAGGAGGTGGCGCGCAAGCTGGCCGACCTGCGGCGCATGGCGCTGCAGGAAGACTACGCCGAGCAGAAAACCCTGCTCGACCAGCGCTACGAGAAGGACGGAACCGATGTCTTCGTCGCCACCTACATGCTGGTGAAAGGCGAGGGCGAGCGCATCTTCAGTGTGTCGACCTGGACCGCCGGCGTCGAGGCGCTGCTGCCCGAGACCGACCGCATCGTCCTCGGCTACCCCGACGAGCCGGGCCGGGAAGGGCGGCGCTGGAACGTGGCCTGGGCCGACCTGGTTGCCGCCGCCGGCCACCTGATGGTGCGCCAGGAGGGGTTCCAGTTGCCGCGCTGGCGCGTCACCGCTTTCCCCGATGAAGCCACCCTGAGCGCGCTTGCCACGGAATAAAAAACAGCCTGTCAATTGTGTATCTCCGCGCTTTTCGTATGCACAAGCGTGCCGTGGTGAAAGTTGAATAGGTGTTATAGTTGGCCATTTTTCCAATCATGGGAGCGGTGCGTCCAACCGGCGCACACGACCCGGACCAATACTCCAAAAAACCGACCAAGGACGAAGAGATGACCACGAAGGACAACGCCGCCCGCATCAGCCAGCTCATCCAGGAACACGAAGCCGAGATCGGCTCGCAATGGATTGCGCAGCTCGAGGCGCTGACCGTGCGCGGCACTGCCAGCTCGAAGGCGCAACTGCGCGGCCACTGCCAGCAGTTCCTGGCTGCATTCGCTGCCGCCACCCGCGCCGGCGAACTGGAAAACGTCGACCACCGTTCGTGGGATGAAGTGCGCGACCTGCTGGCCGAGATTTCGTCCAGCCGCGCCAAGTCGGGTTCGACCCCGAGCGAAACCGCCACGTTTGTCTTCTCGCTGAAGCAGCCGATCTTCGCCCAGATGACCGCCGGCTTCACAGGCGAGCCGGAAGCCCTGGCCGCCGCCTCGTGGTCGGTCAGCAGCCTGCTCGACAAGCTCGGCCTGTACACCATCGAAGTCTTCCAGAAGGCGAAAGACCAGATCATCGTGCGCCAGCAGCAGGAACTGCTGGAGCTGTCGACCCCGGTCGTGAAGCTGTGGAACGGCATCTTGGCGCTGCCGCTGATCGGCACCCTGGACTCGGCGCGTACCCAGGTGGTGATGGAAAACATCCTGCAAAAGATCGTCGACACCGGCGCCATTATCGCCATCATCGACATCACCGGCGTGCCGACCGTCGACACCCTGGTCGCCCAGCACCTGATGAAGACCATCGCCGCTGCGCGCCTGATGGGCGCCGACTGCATCATCAGCGGCATCCGCCCGCAGATCGCACAGACCATCGTGCACCTGGGCGTGAACCTGGAAGACGTGATGACCAAGGCCACCCTGGCCGACGCCTTCGTGGTGGCGCTGGAGCGCACCGGTACCGCGCTGGTTGCCAAGGCATAAACGATGGAACGCATTCCAATTCTGCGGATGGGCGACCTGCTGCTGGTCACCATCCAGGTCGACATGCACGACCGCCTGGCCATGACCCTGCAGGACGACCTGACCGAGCGCATCGTGCGCGACAGCGCCAAGGGCGTGCTGATCGATATTTCGGCGCTGGACCTGGTCGACTCCTTCATCGGGCGTATGATCAGCAATACGGCGGCGATGGCGCGCGTGCTCGATGCCCAGACCGTGGTGGTCGGCATGCAGCCGGCCGTCGCGATCACCCTGGTGGAGCTGGGCCTGACCCTGCATGGAGTCAAGACGGCGCTGAACGTCGAAAAGGGCATGGCCCTGCTCGGAAAGAACCTGACTAGATGAATGCTGCAACCGCAGTTGAATTCGATACCGGGCTGCTGGAGCTGAACGCCCGGCTGCGCGTCGACCGTGTCACGCTGCCGCTGCGCGGCGACGAGGACGTGGTCGGCCTGCGCAAGCAGGTGCGCGAGCGCGCAGTTGCCATCGGCCTGTCGCTGGTCGACCAGACCAAGCTGGTCACCGCCGCCAGCGAGCTCGGACGCAACACCATCAAGTACGGCGGCGGCGGCGCCTGCCACCTCGACAAGCTGGCCGACGGTTTCCGCAACGGCATCGGCCTGCTGTTCGTCGACAACGGGCCCGGCATCCCCGACCTGGACCTGGCGCTGCGCGACGGCTATACCACCGGCGGCGGCCTGGGCCTGGGCCTGAGCGGCTCGAAGCGCCTGGTCGACGAGTTCGAGATCGACACCCGCGTGGGAGAGGGCACCGCGGTCGCGGTCGTGAAATGGAAACGCTGATTTCGTCGCTGGATACCCAGCTGTCGTTTGCCATCACCCATGCCAGCGACATCGCCGCCGCGCGCCGCGCCGGGCAGCGGCTGGCGGTCGACCTTGGTTTCAACGAAACCCGCGCCGGCCAGCTGGCGCTGATCGTCACCGAAGCCGGCACCAATCTCCTCAAGCATGCGCAAGAGGGCACCATTTACCTGAACCTGGCCCAGGCCGAAGGCGTGCCCGGGATCGATGTGCTGGCGGTCGACAACGGCCCCGGCATCGTCGATCTCGACGCCTGCCTGCGCGACGGCATGTCCACCGCCGGCACCGCGGGCACGGGCCTGGGCGCGCTGCGCCGCCTGGCCAGCGAATTCGACGTGTACTCCTGCCCCGGGCAGGGCGCGCTGTTCTTCATGCGGCTGTGGCGCGACGAGGCGGCGCCCGGCCTGTGCCGGGTCGAAGTCGGCGCCCTGAGCGTGCCGCTGGCCGGCGAGGATGCCTGCGGCGACGGCTGGGGCGTGGCCTGCGACGGCGCGGGGGCGACCCTGCTCGCCGCCGATGGCCTCGGCCACGGGCCGGAAGCGGCGACGGCGGCGCACGCCGCCATCGCCGAACTGCAGCACCGCCCGGCGTCGGAGCCGGCGCAGCTGGTCGACGCCTCCCACCAGGCGCTGCGCATCACGCGCGGCGCGGCGCTGGCAGCGGCGCGCATCGATTTCGAGAGCGACACCCTGCGCTTTGCCGGCATCGGCAACATCGGCGCCTACGTGATCGATGGCGAAGCGCGGCGCGCGCTCATCTCGCACAACGGCATCGTCGGCCACAACGTGCGCAAGGTGCAGGAGTTCAGCGTGCCTTGCCCGCCGGGCGCCCTGGTGATCATGCATTCGGACGGCATCCAGACCCAGTGGGACCTCGATCGATACCCGGGCCTGCTCGGGCACAGCCCGGCGCTGATCGCGGCAGTGCTGATGCGCGACTACATCCGCCGCCGCGACGACGCCATGGTGCTGGTGGTGCGCAGAAGGGAAGACCATTCATGAGCCAGCGTATCCTGAACGTGGCCCTGGAGAGCGACCAGGACGTGGTGCTAGTGCGCCAGCGTGCGCGCCAGGTCTCGCACCTGCTCGGCTTCTCGAAACAGGACCAGGTGCGCATCGCCACCGCCGTCTCCGAAGTGGCGCGCGCCGCCTCGCTCGGCGGCCCCGGCGCGCGCGCCGTGTTTTGCCTGGCCGAGGGGCGCGGCGCCCAGCAGCTCGAAGTGAGCATCAACGCCGGCGCCCATCTCGGCAGCGTCGAGGCCAGCCTGGCCGGCGACCCGGCGATCGTCACCGCGCACCGCCTGATGGACGCCTGCGAGATCGCCGACGGCGCCGGCACGACGGCGGTGGTGATGCGCAAGGCCTTGCCGCCGCAGCCGCCGCTGAACAGCGCGCGCCTGGCCCAGATCGGCGCCGAACTGGCGGCCGCGCCCACGCCCAATACCTGGCAGGAAGTGCAGCAGCAGAACCGCGAACTGGTCGAAACCCTGGCCGAACTGCGCGAGCGTCAGGAAGACCTGCTGTCGCTGACGCGCGAACTCGAAGACACCAACCGCGGCATCGTCGCGCTGTACGCCGAGATCGAGGACAAGGCCGAGCGCCTGCGCAAGGCCGACGAAATGAAGTCGCGCTTCCTGTCGAACACCAGCCATGAACTGCGCACGCCGCTGTCCTCGATCCGCGCGCTCTCAAAACTCCTGCTCGACCGCATGGACGGCGACCTGACGCCGGAGCAGGAGCGGCAGGTGCGCTTCATCGAGAACGCCGCCACCGATTTGTCGGAGCTGGTGAACGACTTGCTCGACCTGGCCAAGATCGAGGCCGGCAAGGTCGAGACCCACCTGGCGCCGGTGGTCGTGGACAACCTGTTCCGCGCCCTGAAGGGCATGCTGCGTCCGCTGGTGACGTCCGAGCGCGTGGAACTGGTGTTCGACAACGGCGGCGTGGAGGAAGCCTTCGAGTCCGACGAAGGCAAGATTTCCCAGATCCTGCGCAACTTCATCTCGAACGCGCTGAAGTTCACCGAGCAGGGTTCGGTACGCGTGACGGCTTCGTATGAGGCCGACACCGATGACATCGTGTTTGCCGTGACCGACACCGGCATCGGCATCGCGCCCGACCACCTGCAACTGATTTTCGAAGAATTCGCCCAGGTCGAGCACCCGCTGCAGCGCCGCATCAAGGGCACCGGCCTCGGCCTGCCGCTGTGCCGGCGCCTGGCCGACCTGCTCGGCGGGCGCGTCGACGTGGTCAGCCGGACCGGCGTCGGCTCGACCTTCACCCTCACGCTGCCGCGCCGCTTTCCTGCCGCGCTGATCGGCAGCGCAGACGACACCGAATCATGACCGCGAACCAGACACTCATCCTCAACGTCGACGACAACGACGGCGCCCGCTACGCCAAGACCCGCATCCTGCAAAGCGCGGGCTTCCGCGTCATGGAAGCGGCCAACGGCACCGACGCGCTGGCGATGGTGCGCGAAGAAGACCCGGCGCTGGTGCTGCTCGACGTCAAGCTCCCCGACATCAACGGCATCGAGGTCTGCCGCCGCATCAAGGCCGACCCCGACACCAACTGCGTGCTGGTGCTGCAGACCTCGGCCGCGCTGACCGGCCGCGCCGACAAGATCCGCGGCCTGGAAGGCGGCGCCGACAACTACCTGGCCGCGCCGATCGAGGCCGACGAGCTGATCGCCAACGTGAATGCGCTGCTGCGCATGCGCCAGACCCAGGACGAGCTGCGCGAGAGCGAGGAGCGATTTCGCCAGCTGACCGACAACATCGAAGACGTATTCTGGATGTTCTCGGCGCCGGACGGCGTGCTGGCCTATGTGAGCCCGGCGTATGCCACCATCTTCGGCCGCAGCACCGAGTCGCTGCGTAACAAGCACGGCAGCTGGCTGGAAGCCGTGCACGGCGAAGACCGCGCGCGCCTGGCCGGGCGCTGGGCGGCGCTGGCGACGCAACCCTACTATGACGAGGAATTCCGCCTGCAGCTGCCCGATGGCGTCACGCGCTGGGTACGCGACCGCGTGTTCGCGGTGAGGAATGCGCGCGGCGAGGTCTACCGCGTGGCGCGCGTGACCAGCGACATCAGCGCGCGCAAGGAAATGGAAGCGCTGCTGCGCGCGGCCGACGCCAACAAGAACCAGTTCCTGGCCACGCTGGCGCACGAGCTGCGCAATCCCCTGAGCCCGATCCGGAATGCCGCCACGCTGCTCGGCATCGCCGGCGAAAACGCCTCGGAGCGCCAGGCGCACGCGCGCGAAGTCATCCTGCGCCAGGTCGACCACCTGGCGCACCTGGTCGACGACCTGCTCGACGTCGCCCGCATCTCGGAAGGCAAGATCGTGCTGCGCCGCGAGGAAGTCAACCTCGGTGCGGTGATTGCCCAGGCCATCGAGACCGCCGGCCCACTGATCGCGGCGCGCGAGCACCAGCTCGACGTGCAGCAGCCCGACGGCCAGGTGTGGGTGGCGGGCGACCCGGTGCGCCTGGCGCAATCGATGGGCAACCTGCTGCACAACGCCGCCAAGTTCACGCCCAAGGGCGGCCGGATTCGCCTGGAGGTAAAGGTCGACGGCGACCATGTGCGCATTGCCGTGATCGACAACGGCATCGGCATCGACGCCGACAGCCTGCCGCGCATCTTCGGCATGTTCGCCCAGGCGGCGGTACCGCCGGACCGCGCGCCGGAAGGCCTGGGCATCGGCCTGTCGCTGGTCTCGCGCCTGCTCGAGATGCACGGCGGCCAGCTGCGCGCCGAGAGCCCGGGCATCGGCATGGGGTCCACGTTTACCGTGGAGCTGCCGGTGCTGCGCGTGACCGGGGCCGCGGCCGACCAGGCGGCCCAGCAAGCCGCCGCGGCGCCGGCCGGCGGCCTGCGCGTGCTGCTGGTGGACGACAACATCGACGCCATGGAAATGATGGGCTTCCTGCTGGCCGAGATGGGCCACCAGGCCTGGACCACCCACGACGCCAGCCAGATCGTGCCGCTGGCGCTGGAACACCAGCCGCAGGTGATGGTGCTCGATATCGGCCTGCCCGGCGCCGACGGCTATGAACTGGCGCGCATGATTAAGGCGCATCCGGAGCTCAAGCATACGCGGCTGGTGGCGCACACGGGCTACGGCTCGCCCGAGGACCGGAGGAAGGCGCAGGAGGCCGGGTTCGATGCGCATCTGGTCAAGCCGGCGGAGCTGGACGATCTGGAGAAGGCGCTGCGCGGTTAGGGCGATCGCCATCGGCTTGCGCCGTGGTCGAATAGTTTCCGGCCTGCGGCCGTGACCGAATCGTCTGCGGCCTGCGGCCGTGATCGAATCGTTTTCGGCCTGCGGCCGTGATCGGATCCTCTCCGGCCTGCGGCCGTGATCGAATCGTTTTCGGCCTGCGGCCGTGATCGGATCGTCTCCGGCCTGCGGCCGTGATCGAATCGTTTTCGGCCTGCGGCCGTGATCGGATCGTCTCCGGCCTGCGGCCGTGATCGAATCGTCTCCGGCCTGCGGCCGTGATCGGATCGTCTCCGGCCTGCGGCCGTAACCGTACGGTGGGCACGCTGTGCCCACGCGGAACGGTGCGTCATGTTGGCCTTGTTAAAGCCGCAGTGCCTTCATTCAGACACAGTGTCTCGGGGCGGGCCACCACATTCAAACCTGGCCAACACTGGGCGACTTTCCGCGTGGGCACGGAGTGCCCACCGTACGGTCGACGCTGCAGGTTCACGCAAGCCAGCAGGCAGCTCATGCTGCCCCGACGGTGAACTTTGCGCCGCACATGCTCTCTTACGCGGGTAGGGCCGCGCATCGCGTGCGGTCCGCATGCCCGATGGGAGGTCGGTCATGGCTGAGGAGAACAGGAACAGTACGCCGTTGGTGCTGGCGTCCGTCCAGTTGAAACGCAATACGGCGACCGAGGTGGTGCAGGCAAAGGCGCCGCTGCGCGAGGCGACGCTCGAGGGCTACCGGCGCCGCAACGCCGTGCTCGATGCGATATTCTACGACGTCGGCGTGGTCACGCCGGACGAGGCGGCCGAGGTGGCGCCGTGGCCGGCGCGCGAAGGCGCGCTGCTGATCGTGCCGCCGTCCGGCGACGGCGCGCTGACCAAGTGCGCCGACATCGATGCATTCGCGGCGAAAGGCGGCATCCATACCCGCATCCTCGCGGTGGCCGGCGTCGGCAGTTCGGCGCTGGGCACGGCGGCCTTTGCGCGCAACGTGGCCGATGCCTTCGGCGAGCCGGTGGCGGCGCTGGTGTCGGGCTACGGCCTGGCCGACATGATGACCGAGGCGCTCGGCGGCTGGTTCTGGTTCGGCGCCCTGAACCGCATGCGCCACCTGTACGAGCAGATCGACGACCTGGCGCGCGGCAACCGCTTCGAGATGAGCTGGCCGGCCGAGCCGATGAACATGGCGCGCGCCAGCCTCGACACGCGCACGCTGTGCCAGCTGCTGACCGACCGCCGCTTTCGCTTTGGCCTGCTGACCGGGCATTCGAAGGGCAACCTGGTGATCTCGGAAGCGCTGTACGCACTGCACGACGAGCACCGCGACGACGAGCTGGGCGACCTGGCCATCGTCACGATCTCGGCGGCGATCGCCATGCCGCCGCGCTACCGCAACATCATCGACGTGATGGGCGAGGTCGACTGGTTCGGGGAGATGAATTCGAACATGGCGATCAGCGTCGAGTACCGGCCGCGCAATGCCTGGCACCACACGAACACGGAACTGAACTGGCACCTGCCGGTGCGCGAGGTGCTCAGCGCGCTGCGGCGCAAACCCGGCATTGCGCTGCGCCACTGAGGCGCGCACGGCTGGCGCGCTGCAACTGACAGTCAGGCACGA
This sequence comes from Massilia sp. BAP21, assembly GCF_057801335.1. Taxonomy (NCBI): domain Bacteria; kingdom Pseudomonadati; phylum Pseudomonadota; class Betaproteobacteria; order Burkholderiales; family Oxalobacteraceae; genus Massilia; species Massilia sp. BAP21. The sequence continues at coordinate 288,735 of NZ_CM173596.1, read as the reverse complement.
AAGGCGTAGGATGTGATAATCTTCTGTCAAGGCTTCGGTGCCGACTCCTTCGCATGCAGTTACTCCTCACAACCGGTTTCATCTTCCTCATCGTCCTCTGGGGGATCTTTTCCCCGGCCAGCATGGCGGCCCTGTTCGACCTGCTGCTGGCCTCCATCACGCGCAATTTCGGCTGGTTCTACCTGTGGCTGGTGCTCGGCCTGGTGCTGTTCGCGGGCTTCCTCGCCTTTAGCCGCTACGGCAACCTGAAGCTCGGCGACGACGACGAAGAGCCCGAGTTCTCGAACGCCACCTGGTTCTCGATGCTGTTCGCCGCCGGCATGGGCATCGGCCTGGTGTTCTGGGGCGTGGCCGAGCCGATCTCGCACTTCACCACCGCGCCGCCGGGCCTGACGGCGGCCACGCCCGAGGCGGCGGGGGCGGCGATGCGCTACGCCTTCTTCCACTGGGGCCTGCACCCGTGGGCGGTGTACAGCATCGTGGCGCTGGCGATCGCCTACTTCCAGTACCGCCACGGCCGCGCCGCGCTGATCAGCGAATCGATCCGCGCGCTGCCCTGGGCGCCGCTGCGCCGCTTTGCCGGCGCCTTCAACGGGCTGGCGACGGTGGCCACCGCCTTCGGCGTGGCGGCCTCGCTGGGCATGGGCGCGCTGCAGATCAACAGCGGCCTGGCGGCCGTGTTCGGGATCGACACGACGCCGCTGTCGCAGGTGGCGATCATCGTGATTACCACCATGCTGTTCGTGACCTCGGCCGTGAGCGGCGTCGACCGCGGCATCAAGTACCTGTCGAACTTCAACATGGGGCTGGCAGGGCTGCTGGCGCTGGCGGTGTTCCTGGTGGGGCCGACGGTGGCGATCGTCGACACCTTCGGCACCACGCTGGGCAGCTACCTGAGCGAACTGGTGCGCATGAGCCTGCGCGCCACGCCTTTCCGCGACAGTAACTGGGTCGGCGCCTGGACCGTGTTCTACTGGGCCTGGTGGATCGCGTGGTCGCCGTTCGTGGGCCTGTTCATCGCGCGCGTCTCGCGCGGGCGCACCATCCGCGAATTCATCATCGGCACCGTGCTGGCGCCGTCGCTGGCCGGCTTCGTGTGGTTCTCGATCTTCGGCGGCACCGCGCTGTTCATGGAGATCTGGCAGCACGTGCCGCTGAGCGAAGCGGTGAAAACCGACGCCTCGACCGCGCTGTTCACCCTGTTCGATGCGCTGCCGTTCGGGACCGTGATGTCGGTGGTGGCGACCGTGCTGGTGCTGGTGTTCTTTGTGACATCGGGCGATTCGGCGGTGCTGGTGCTGGGCATGATGAGTTCCGGCGGCAATCCTAACCCGGCGCCGCGGGTGAAGATCGTGTGGGGCGTGCTGGTGGCGGGGATCGCGATCAGCATGCTGCTAGCCGGCGGGCTGAAAGGCGTGCAGACGGCGACCATCGTGTTTGCGCTGCCGTTCGCGCTGGTGATCGTGCTGATGGTGTGGTCGCTGTGGCGCACCATGCAGCACGACCAGCGCCAGCTCGAGCGCAAGGAAAAGGCCTTGCGCAAGAAGGTGAGGGAATGGGCGGCGAAGGAGTCGTCGAAGGAGTCGTGAATGTTGTTCGGCGCCGCGCATGATCGGCGGTGTCATACCGCGTGGACACAGGTGTCCACCCTAAGAAACCCGGCCGTTGTAGGGTGGGCCGGGCCGCGCAGGCACTGGTGCCCACGCGGTCTTTCGTGTCCATGCAGACCGCACCATGAAAAACGCCCGCACGAGGCGGGCGCTGCATCCATCCGACATGCGGACAAAAACGTCCTTACTTGTCGGTCACGGTGAACTTGCCGAACTGCTTCAGCTGCTCGCCCACCGCGGCCGGGTCGCCGACCACCACGATCGACTGCTTCTCTGGCGCGAAATACTTGGCCGAAACCGCGCGCACCTGGGCCGGCGTCACCTTCTCGATCAGCGGCACGTACTGGCCGAGGAATTCCGGCGGCAGGCCGACCAGCCAGTTCTGGGCCAGGGTGGCGGCCACGGCGCGTTGCAGCTGGTTGCTGATCAAATAGCCGCCGGCGACGTAGCGCTTGTTCATCGTCATTTCGTCGGCCGGCACGGCCTCGCTGCCGATGCGCTTGTACTCGTTGAAGTATTCAGTCAGCGCGGCGCCCGTGACTTCGTTGCGCACGTCGGCGCCGCCGACGATGGCGCCGCCCGCGCGGCTCATGCGCGCGCCGGCCGAGGCGCCATAGGTATAGCCCTTTTCCTCGCGCAGGTTGATGTTCACGCGGCTCGAGAAGCCGCCGCCGAGGATGGTGCTGGCCAGGCGCAGCGGCACCTGATCACCCGCGCTGGCGGCGATGCCGGGGCCGCCGATGCGGATCGTTGACTGCACGCTGCCGCCGCGCTGGAGCAGGATGCGCGCCGGCTTGGCGTTGACGGGGGCGGGCGCCGTCTCGGCCAGGGCCGGGCCTTGCGCCTTCCAGTCGCCGAAGGCGGCCTGGGCCAGCTTCATGGCCTCGGCTTCATCCAGGCGGCCGGTGATCACCAGCAGCGCGCGGTCGGGGCGGAAGCGCTTCGCGTGCTCGGCGCGCAGCATGTCCTGGGTGACCGAGGTGATGGAATCGACGGTCGGCTCGGTGTGGCCGTAAGGGTGCTCGCCATAGATGGCCTGGTTGATGGCGCGCTCGGCGCGGAAGCGCGGCGTGGTTTCCGATACGCGCAGCGCCTGCAGGGCGTTGGCCTTGGCCAGGTCGACTTCCTTGGCCGGGAAGGAAGGCGCGCGCGTGACTTCGGCCAGCAACGACATCATGTCGGCCGCGTGCGAAGTGAGGGCGTTGGCCGAGACCAGGATACCGTCGTTCGCCGGGCTGGCGGCAACCGAACCGCCCATGCCCTGGGCCGCTTCGGCGATCGCGCGCGAGTCGCGTTTTGCTGTGCCTTCGTTGAGCATGCCGGCCAGCAGGCTGGCAAAGCCCGGATGCGCCTTGTCGTCGGCGGCGAGGCCGGCGCCGCGCACGGCCAGCACGAAGTCGACGCGCGGCAGGCCGTCGCGCGGCACGACCCAGACGGTCATGCCGTTGGCCAGCGTCTTCTTGGCGATCTTCGGCGTCGGGATCGGCTTGTCCTTGCCGTAGGCCGGCATCGGCGACGGTTTCGCCGCCGGGGCATCGGCAGCAAAGGCTGCCGGGGTAATGGCCATCGCGACGGCCAGTGTCAGCATCAGTTTTTTCATCGATGCGCTCCTCAGTTCTTGGCGCCAGCCGCGGGGGCAGGCGTAGGGGCAGGGGCGGGTGCCGCTTCTTTTGCGACGGGCTTGCGGTCAATGACGGTGCGGTTGTTCTTCACCAGGTAGGTGGCGGCAACGCGTTTCAAATCTTCGGAAGTCACGCCCTCGATCCAGCCCGGGATCTTGTTGACGACATGTGCATCGCCCCACAGGGTCTGCAGCTTGGCCAGGGTGTCGGCGCGGTTGATGAAGGACTCGAGCGAGTTGTTCCAGTCGGCCAGCATGCGGGTCTTGACGCGCATGAGCGTCGCTTCGTCGGCGCCTTCCTTGGCAATGCGCGCCACTTCCTCGTCGATGGCGGTGAGCACCGCATCGGCATTGCTGGTCGGCTTGTACAGCGCGAACACGGTCAGCAGCGTCGGGCCGTCGTAGGTCCAGGGGTCGACCAGGCCGAACAGCGAATCGACGTTCAGCGCGATCTCGCGGCCCTTCACCAGGCCCTGGTACAGGCGCGAGGCGTCGCCGCCGGCCAGCAGTTCGGCCAGCACCGCCATCGGCGCCTGGTCGCGGCTGCCGCGCTCGGGAATCTTCCAGGCGGCGGCAATCGCCGGCACCTGCGCCAACGCATCGGTCTGCTCAACGCGTTTTTCCGCCTTGTTCAGCGGCTCGGTAAAGTCGCCGCTCTTCGGCGTCGGGCGCGCCGCAATGCCGCCGAAGTACTTCTGCGCCAGCGCGAAACCCTGGTCCGGCGTGACGTCGCCGGAGATCGCCAGCACGGCGTTGTTCGGGCCGTAGTAGTCGCGGTGGAAGGCGCGCACGTCGTCCAGGCTGGCGCCTTCCAGGTCCTGGAAGCTGCCGTAGCCGTCGTGGTTGTTTTCCCACTTCTGGAAGGCGTGCTGGCTGATGTCGATCCACATGAAGCCGCCGTAAGGCTGGTTCTTCACGTTGACGCGGATCTCTTCCTTGACCACGTCCTGCTGGTTCTTCAGCGTCTTTTCGTTGAAGTCGAGCGTCTTCATGCGGTCCGCCTCCAGCCACAGGATGGGCTCGAGCGAGGACACCGGCGCGGTCTCGATGTAGTTGGTGAAGTCGGGTCGGGTCGAGCCGTTGTTGCGCCCGCCGCCGCCGGTGATGGTCTTGTCGAACACGCCCTTCGGCGCATTCGGGGTGCCCTGGAACATCAGGTGCTCGAACAGGTGGGCGAAGCCGGTGCGGTTCTTCGGCTCGAGACGCATGCCGACGTGGTACACGACCGAGACGCCGACCGTCGGCGAGCTGTGGTCTTCGGAGACGACGACGACCATGCCGTTGTCGAGTTTCTTCACATGGACCGGCAGGTCCCACTTGTCGCTGCTCGCCGCGAAGGCGGACATCGACAAGCCGAGCCCGGCCAGCAGGGCGGGGAGTTGGCGCATGCGCATGGATGACCTCAAAGGATGACTGGGACGAAAAACAGCCGCGGCAGACGCGGCGCAGCCCATCTTAACGCATGGTCATGCCAAAAAGTAATCTTTTGCATATGCATGTAGTTCGAAAAAGACGGCGCCGTTCTGCGTCCTGTCCGCGCCTGGTGCAGTCTGTCGCATTCCCGGCCGGTGGCCGCCACCGCCGCGCTATAGTGTCGATATTGCCAGAACACGAAACACGAATCCAACATGGAGATGATTGCATGCACAAGCTGTTGAAATTGGCGGTGACGGCCCTCGGCCTGCTGGCGCTGGTGCGCCTGGCCAGCGCCGCGCCCGAGTCCGCCAGCGAAACGCGCAGCGTGGATGCGCGCGTGGCCCGCGTCCAGCTCGACGGCGCGGTCGACCTGCGCATCCGCCAGGGCAGCCCGGCGATGCTGATCCTGAGCGGCGATCCGCGCTGGCTGGCCGGGCTGACGATCCTGCAGCGCGGCGACACCATCAACATCGGCGGCGGCGGCCGGCGCGGCCTGCGCCTGGTGCAGGACCCGGTGCGCGCCGAGCTGGTGCTGCCGACGCTGCGTGAAGTGAGTTCCGAAGGCCTGGGTGCCACCGACATCAGCGGCTTCAGCGGCGAGGAACTCGCGCTGGCGCTCGACGGGGCCGGTTCGATGACCGTGAACGTGCGCTACCGCCTGATCAGCGCCAGCCTGGGCGGCGTCGGCAGCATGCAACTGGACGGTGTGCAGAGCGAACGCATCGACCTCGACCTGCACGGCGCCGGCCATGTGATGCTGGCCGGCCGCAGCCGCCTGCTGCGGGCCGAGCTGAGCGGCGTGGGCGGCCTGGATGCGCGCCAGTTCACGGCCGAGAGCGTGACGCTCGATTTGTCGGGCCTGGGCAATGCCACCGTTACCGCGAACGGCAGCGCGAACCTGAACCTGTCCGGCATGGGTTCGGCCACGATCTACGGCAAGCCGCTCAACCGCAAGGTGAGCGTGGACGGGCTGGGCAAGGTCAGCTGGAGATAAGCGGGCTCGAACAGGCGATGCAATAAGTGGGAAGGCGGCAGCGGCCGCCGCGAGAACAACAAGGTAGGCAAAGACCGGTTCCACGCACGAGACGATGAAAAAAATTACCGTAGCGATCCTGCTCGCGCTCGGCCTGCACGGGGCGGCGCAGGCGGGCTTTCCCGAGGGAGCGAGCGCGTACAACGCGCGCAACTACGCGCTGGCGATGAAGGAGATCGCGCCGCTGGCGCGCGCCGGCAATCCCGATGCCCAGCATTTGCTGGGCCTGATGTATTACATGGGCCGCGGCGTGACGCGCGACTACAAGCAGGCCTTTGCCTGGCACATCAAGGCAGCCCAGCAGGGCAAGGCCGACGCCCAGTACGTGGTCGGCGCCATGTACTACACCGGCAACGCCGTGCCGCAGGACCAGAAGCACGCGGTCACCTGGTTCCGCAAGGCGGCCGAGCAGGGCCATGCCGAAGCCCAGCACGCGCTCGGGCTGATGTACCGCTACCACGTGGCCGGCGTGCCGGGCGACCCGGTGATCGCCTACATGCTGATGAATCTCGCCGCCGCGAGCGGCAACCAGAACGCCATCAACCAGCGCGCGGCCATGGCCAAGCAGATGAGCCAGGGGCAGATCGAGGAAGCGCAGGCGCTGTCGCGCACCTGGAAGGTGGGCACCAGCCTGCCGGGGCAGTCGAAGACGGGTGGGGGATGAGCGCGGAAGGGAACATGCCGATGCGCTGCAAGCGGCTGACCTTCTGGGGCGCCGACGAGTACGACGATTCGCTGCCGCGCAGCGTGATCGCCGGACGCAAGACCGTCACCGCCGACACGGTCGAGGCCTACTACCGGCCCTACGGCGAATACGGGGACGGCAGCTATGCGCCCGGCGACCTGATCGAGGTGTACGACCAGCAGCAGCGGCTACGCTGCCGCATTCGCGCAACGAAGGTCTACAACATCCGCTTCGGCGACGTGCCGGAAGAAGTGTGGCGCGGCGAGGCCTTTGCCAGTGCCGGGGAATTCAGGGAAGTCCACGTGCGGGCGTTGGCACCGCTGGTGCTGCATGACGACTTCGAGCTGGTGACGCTGCATTTCGAACTGGTCGACGTCGTGATGCCGTTCGATTGAGACAGAAGGCGTTCGCTTCGTGTATCGCCGGAGTCGACGGGCCAGCGTGACAATCCGCACATGTTGTCCGGTATTCGACTGTCAGGTCGAGCGTGTACAACGCGTGCATGACGCGCTGGCGGTGAAGACGATCGCCAGCCGGCGCGCGTCGGCACGGCCGATGCCCGATACGTCGTCGACATGGCAGCGTGTGTATCGGGCGCGACCGGAATAGTGATGTGGCCGGGAATGCGGGTGTGGCCATAAGGCTCAACGCCTCGGCTTGCGTTGGCTTGCAAGCGGCGCCAAAGGTGTTCTCCCTTGCGCCCTGGCGGCTGTCCGTCGCGGCCTGAGTTCATCGGCAAGCTTCCATGTCGGCGCGTTCGGTAACAGCACCCAGATCACTTTCCATGCATTGCGCCGCACGCCGCCCACGGCATTGGCGAAGCGGCTCGGCGTGATGGCGGCGCCCTCGTACAGTAGCCGGTCACCATCGACGTGTGCATGGAAGTTCTTGCCGTCGAATACTGTCCTGAGCACTGTGCCTTTGGGCAGGAAGACATGCTTCCATTGATAGCCCGACGTCACCGGCATGGCGAACGATTCCGGCGCATTGCGAGCCAGCCAGTCCCGAATGGCGGCGGCGCCGATTTCCCATACTTCTTGCGTGAAGCCGGACTGGATCGACGCGAGCAGCAGTTGCTGGTGCAGTTCCAGCGGTATCGGGATCGGCATGGCGGAAGCCGGAGCAGGTGTCGTCTTCATAGGCTCGCTTTCACACGTTATTGAACGATATCGCACGATATGGGTGTGAGAATGTACGACAGGCGCGCGATTTGGCACGATAGTCCCGCGAAACCGCACGATGCGCGCACGCTTTCAAGCGATCACGGTGACGGCTGTACAGACGGTTAGACATTCAGCTTTCGTATCGTTCGCTTTCGTGCGCCCATCGTGCATTTGCATCAACAGATCGTGCGTTTTCGTAGGCGTGTCGTGCGCTTTCGTGAGCAAATCGTGCGGAATCGTGCCGTATCGTGCGCTTGAGCGAGGATGAAGGCGATGACTACCTCGCCGTCCGCCCATCCTACCGGGCTGGCCAGCCTGTTGTGCCTGGATGGACCTTGCCTGTCCCGAAGATGCCCGCCGCCGCGCCCATGCCGGTCGGCGGCGGGCAGGACCGGATCTATCGTTCCAGCGCCGGCACCGGCTTTGCCGCAGCCACGCCCAACGAGCGGAACAGGGTCAGCGACACCGCGTTCCCCATCGCCTGATAACCGAGGTCGTTCGGATGCAGGTGGTCGCCGCTGTCGTAGGCCGCCAGGAAGCGCGTCGGGTGCGCCGGGTCGCGCGTGGCCCCGTCGAAGTCGATCACGCCGTCGAACTCGTCGCTGGAGCGGATCCAGTTGTTCACCGCCTGACGCACGACTTCCTTCTCGGGCGAGTAATAGCCCGCACCCTCGAAGGGCGTGAGCGTGGCGCCGAAGATGGCGATGCCCTTCGCATGCGCCCGCGCGATCACCTGGCGGTAGCCGGCGATCAGGTCGTCGGCCGTGACCGGATTGGTGGCCGAGCTGTTGCCGATATCGTTGATGCCGATGAGCAGGGTCATGTAGCGCACGCCTGCGGTGGCGAGCACGTCGCGGTCGAAACGCTCCTGGATGCTGCGCCCGGCCAGGGTGTTCGGCGAATCGGTGAGCAGGCGGTTGCCGCTGATGCCGCGGTTCACCACGCCGAGGCGGCCATTGATCCCGAGCACCGGGTCGCGCACGGTCTGCAGGCGCCGCGCCAGCCAGTCGGGCCAGCGGTTGTTGGTGTCGACCGTGCTGCGGGTGCCGTCGGTGATCGAATCGCCCAGGGTCACGATACTCGGCCCGGCGCTGTCGATGTCGACTTCGGTGAGGAAGGGCCAGGCCGTGATGGTGCGCTGCACCGGCAGGGTGGCCGACGCCGTGAAGTCGCCCGGCAGCGACACGTAGTTGGTCTGCAGGCCGGTGTTGTGGATGGTAGTGGCGTCCACCGTGCCCGGCAGGTAGAGGCTGACGGCGAGGTCGGACAGGGCCGCCACGTTCAGCTCGACCGGGTCGGACAGCACTGGCGCGCCGGGCGGGATCACGATGGAGGAGCGGCCGCTGAAGGTGAGCACGCGGTCGGTGCCGGGCGCGACGTCGGAGCCGCTGGCACGCACGCCGATGCGGGCCGCGCCGATGCGCAGCGGCACGGCGCCGAACTCGTTCGACACGCGGATGCGCACGCGGTTGCCGCCGATGCTGGTGTGGACGATCAGGCGCAGGGTCTGGTCGGTGAAGGTTTGCAGGCTGGCGGGTGCCGGCGGACCGGCCGGGGCCGTGCCCCAGGTGCCGGTCCAGCGTTCGTTGTTCCAGCCCTGGGCGTTGGCGCCGTGCCCGGGCAGGGCCAGGATGGCGGCGAGGGCGGCGCCCGCCAGCACGACGCCGAAGCGCGAACGGCGCGTTGGGATGGGACGGGGCAGCGCGGGAGGAAGGCTGGACTTCTTGCGGCGCGCGAAATTGAACAGGGCAGTCGGCATCAGGTGCATGATCGTGCTCCTTTTGATTAGTGGAAACGACTCGTCTGGCTGAGCTCGCGTTTCCAATCTATGCGGCGCGCATGGGGTCGGACAAGATGGCTACGGACGAGTTCGTTGTGCCAGCTTAAAAGTTCCGTGAAAAGCTCATGCATTGAAGAATTTGTTTGCGCTTGAGCACGCAAATAAGAAATACATTCTCTTGCGAGCAACACTTTGGGCCGCCAACGCGTGCGCAAGGGCTGGCGTACAATTGCCGTTTTCTTAAGGAGGCCGGAATGCGCGCAATCGAAATCACCCAACCGGGCAAGCCTGAGGTACTGCAACTGTGCGAACGGCCGCAGCCGGAACTGAAAGCGGGCGAAGTGCTGATCCGCGTGCACGCGGCCGGTATCAACCGGCCCGACGTGCTGCAGCGCCTGGGCCACTATCCGGTGCCGCCGGGCGCCTCCGACCTGCCGGGCCTGGAAGTGGCGGGCGAGATCGTCGATGGCGACCTCGGTGAGCTCAACAACAGCGGCTTCCGGAAGGGCGACATGGTCTGCGCGCTGGTGCAGGGCGGCGGCTATGCCGAGTATTGCGCGGCGCCGCTGGCGCAATGCCTGCCGATGCCGCAAGGCTTGAGCGCGGTCGAGGCGGCATCGCTGCCGGAAACCTTCTTCACCGTCTGGACCAATGTCTTCGACCGCGCCGGCCTGAAGGAAGGCGAGACCCTGCTGGTGCAGGGCGGCACCTCGGGCATCGGTGTGACGGCGATCCAGCTGGCCACGGCCCTGGGGCACCGCGTGTTCGCCACCGCCGGCAGCGACGAGAAATGCCGCGCCTGCGAGGAACTTGGCGCCGAGCGCGGGATCAATTACCGGAGTGAGGACTTCGTCGACGTCGTCAAGTCGTTGACGGGCGGGAAGGGCGTCGACGTGGTGCTGGACATGGTGGCCGGCGACTACGTGGCGCGCGAGATCGATTGCCTGGCAGACGACGGGCGGATCGCGCTGATCGCATTGCTGGGCGGGGCCAAGGCGAACGTCGACCTGGGGCAGGTGCTGCGCCGGCGGCTGTCGATCGGCGGTTCGACGCTGCGGCCGCGGCCGGTGGCGTTCAAGGGCGCGATTGCGCAGAAGCTGCGCGAGCAGGTGTGGCCGTTGTTTGCGGCGGGGAAGATCAAGCCGGTGATTTACAAGACGTTCCCGCTTGAGCAGGCGGCGGAGGCGCACGCGCTCATGGAGTCGAGCACGCATGTCGGGAAGATTGTGTTGCAAGTGGTTTGATTCGGGCGGTGCAGGCAGGTGGGTTCGAGAACCCATCCTACGAACTAATCCGGACCGAATGTGCACGTGATCGTTGAACGCGTGGACGGGTAACCCGTCCACCCTACAGTGTCCGTAGGGTGGAAGGCTCTGCCTTTCACGCGTCCAACAAACAATAGCAAACCAATATAAGGTTTTATTGCCACGTTTTTAACACTCCCGCTCAGCCATTGTTTGACCACCCCCGGAACGGCGGCTAGAATAGCGGGTTATTTGACTGTGGGGTAATATGCGTCCCAAACTCGTCGTAGGTAACTGGAAGATGAACGGCAGCCGTGCGGCGAATGCGTCGCTGCTGGCCGGTATTGTCGCTGGCCTGGACAACGCACAGGCCACATGCGCCGTCTGCGTTCCGGCTCCCTATCTGCAGCAATGCGTCGACACGCTGACCGGCAGCCCGCTGGCCTGGGGTGCGCAGGACGTGTCGCAACACGTGAGCGGCGCCTACACTGGCGAAGTCGCAGCCTCGATGCTGGTCGACTTCGGCTGCCAGTACGCCATCGTCGGCCACTCGGAACGCCGCGCCTACCATGGCGAAACGAACGAGACCGTGGCGCAGAAGGCGCTGGCCGCGCTGAATGCCGGCATCACCCCGATCGTCTGCGTGGGTGAAACCCTGGCCGAGCGCGAAGCCGGCCAAACAAATGTTATTGTCGCCCAACAATTGTCGGCCGTGCTCGAAGTCCTTGACGTGGAAAGCGTGGCGCGTATCGTGGTCGCCTACGAACCCGTATGGGCAATCGGCACCGGCAAGACCGCCACCCCGGACATGGCGCAGGAAGTCCATGCCCAGTTGCGCGCGCAATTGCGTGAACGCAACGCCGAAGCGGCCGAATGCGTCGCCATCCTGTACGGCGGCAGCATGAAGCCGGACAATGCGGTCGAGCTGATGGCGCAGGATGACATCGACGGCGGCCTGATCGGCGGCGCGGCCCTGAAGGCGGCCGACTTCCTGGCGATCATCGGCGCCGCGGCCTGATCCTGGCCTGAATAGAATTTGCAACGTAGTTAATAAACTTGGAATGGAACTGTAATGAACGTGTTGTTCAATCTCGTAGTTGTCGTGCAGGTGATTTCGGCCCTGGTCATCATCGGCTTGGTGCTGCTGCAGCACGGTAAGGGTGCCGACATGGGCGCCGCCTTCGGTTCGGGCGCCTCGGGCAGCCTGTTCGGCGCCAGCGGTTCGTCGAACTTCCTGTCGAAGTCGACCGCCGTCGCCGCTGCGATCTTCTTCGCGTCGACCCTGGGCCTGGCTTCGATGAGCAACAACCGTACCGTTGCCACCGGCGGCGGCGTGATGGAGCGTGCGACTTCCCAGACCAACGGCGTGCCGACGGCGCCTGGTGCGAACGTACCGGCCACCAACGCCACCCCGGCCGAAGCACCGGCGCCGACCGCCGGCGTGCCAGCGGCGCCGGCAAGCGATGTGCCTGCGGCCGCAGCGCCTGCGGCGCCGGCGACGACTGCACCGGCAGCCCCGGCACCGGCTGCTCCGGCGACCCAGCAGTAATCATGGTTTCATGCGGCCGCGCGCCCGATGGGGTGGCAGCCGTCAGGCGCATGTGGGGCGCAAGCGTTCGTTGAACGCGTGGACGGCGAAGCCGTCCACCCTACAGAAATGTTTTACAGCAGTTCCCCAGTATGCACGATGGCGTTCGATTTGCGCGCCATCGGTTTCTCCAAGCTGCTAGGATCGCGCATCGGCTTGATCCTATAGAAAGTTTGAGAAAAAGCTTACTTTTCCTTGTGACACCTCAATTTGTGCATTGAAAGAAGGTGTTAAGGCAGGGTATAATACTGGTCTCCAGCCGACGTGGTGAAATTGGTAGACACGCTATCTTGAGGGGGTAGTGGCGCAAGCTGTGCGAGTTCGAGTCTCGCCGTCGGCACCAAGATATTAAAGAAAGCCAGCAAGGGCGATGAGCAACCGCTCTCCAGCCTGAGCTGGCTTTTTTACGAGGATCAGTCGTACGGTCCTGGTGGCAGGCACGAGGCCAGGATTGCGCGATACGGCGCTGCATCCAATGCAGTGGTTTTACTAACCGATCGTTCAAATAGGCTCCATCGTGAACCTCGAAAATTACTTCCCCGTTCTTCTCTTTATCCTGGTTGGCGTCGGTGTCGGCGTTGCTCCCCAGGTGCTCGGCTATCTGCTCGGACCGAACCGTCCCGATGCGGCCAAACTCTCCCCATACGAATGCGGCTTCGAAGCCTTTGAAGATGCCCGCATGAAGTTCGACGTTCGCTACTACCTGGTGGCGATCCTGTTTATTTTGTTTGATCTGGAAACGGCATTCTTCTTCCCATGGGGCGTCTCGATGCGCGAGCTGGGTTGGACCGGTTTCATCACGATGATGGTGTTCATCGCCGAATTCGTGGTTGGTTTCTGGTACATCTGGAAGAAAGGTGCCCTTGATTGGGAATAAGCCATGGCTATTGAAGGCGTATTAAACGAAGGTTTCATTACCACCACAGCCGATAAGCTGATCAACTGGGCGCGCACGGGATCGATGTTCCCGATGACGTTTGGCCTGGCCTGCTGCGCGGTCGAGATGATGCACGTGGGCGCTGCCCGCTACGACCTCGACCGTTTCGGCATCGTGTTCCGCCCGTCGCCGCGTCAGTCCGACGTGATGATCGTGGCCGGCACGCTGTGCAACAAGATGGCGCCGGCGCTGCGCAAGGTCTACGACCAGATGGCCGAGCCGCGCTGGGTGATCTCGATGGGTTCCTGCGCCAACGGCGGCGGCTACTACCACTATTCGTACTCGGTGGTGCGCGGCTGCGACCGCATCGTGCCGGTGGACGTGTACGTTCCGGGCTGCCCGCCGACGGCTGAAGCACTGCTGTACGGCATCATGCAGCTGCAGAACAAGATCAAGCGCACCAACACCATCGCGCGTTAAACCAGCCGGATTCACCATGACGACAAAACTCGAAGTCCTCCAACTCGCCCTGGAAAAAGCACTGGGCGAGGGCGCTGCCATTTCCGCTGCGCTCGGCGAAGTGACCGTGGTGGTCAAGGCCGCCAATTACCTGGCCGCGATGCAGACCCTGCGCGACGATCCGTCGCTGAAATTCGAAGAACTGATCGACCTGTGCGGCGTCGATTATTCCCAATATGGGGAAGGCACCTGGGATGGCCTGCGCTACGCGGTTACTTCCCACCTGCTGTCGATCGAGCATAACTGGCGCGTGCGTGTGCGCGTGTTCTGCCCGGACGACGAGATGCCGCTGGTCGAATCGGTCACCGGCATCTGGCGCGGCGCCAACTGGTACGAGCGCGAAGCGTTCGACCTGTACGGCATCCTGTTCGACGGGCACGGCGACCTGCGCCGCATCCTGACCGACTATGGCTTCATCGGCCACCCGTTCCGCAAGGACTTCCCGATCTCGGGCTACGTCGAAATGCGCTACGACCCCGAGCAGAAGCGCGTGATCTACCAACCCGTGACGATCGAGCCGCGTGAGAACATCCCGCGCGTGATCCGCGAAGAAACCTACGGGATGAAATAATGGCTGAGCTTAAGAACTACACCCTGAACTTTGGTCCGCAGCATCCGGCAGCGCACGGCGTGCTGCGCCTGGTGCTGGAGCTGGACGGCGAAGTGATCCAGCGCGCCGACCCGCACATCGGCCTGCTGCACCGCGGCACCGAGAAGCTGGCGGAAACCCGCACCTACCTGCAATCGGTTCCCTACATGGACCGCCTCGACTACGTGTCGATGATGTGCAACGAACACGGCTACGTGCTGGCAGTCGAGAAGCTGCTGGGCATCGAAGCGCCGATCCGCGCGCAGTACATCCGCGTGATGTTCGACGAAATCACCCGCCTGCTGAACCACCTGATGTGGCTCGGCGCGCACGCGCTCGACATCGGCGCCATGGGTCCCTTCCTGTACGCCTTCCGCGACCGCGAAGACCTGTTCGACGTCTACGAGGCGGTGTCGGGCGCGCGCATGCACGCGGCCTACTACCGCCCGGGCGGCGTGTACCGCGACCTGCCGGACAGCATGCCGCAGCACAAGGAATCGATCATCCGCTCGAAGAAGGCGATCGCCCAGCTGAACGAAGACCGCCAGGGTTCGGTGCTCGACTTCATCGAAGCATTCACCAAGCGCTTCGACGGCTACGTCGACGAATACGAGACCCTGCTGACCGATAACCGTATCTGGAAACAGCGTACCGTCGGCATCGGCGTGGTGTCGCCGGAAGCGGCGAAAGCCATGGGCTTCACCGGCGCCATGCTGCGCGGCTCGGGCGTGGCCTGGGACCTGCGCAAGACCCAGCCGTACGCCGTGTACGACAAGCTCGACTTCGACATCCCAGTCGGCACCAATGGCGACTCCTACGACCGTTACCTGGTGCGCGTGGAAGAAATGCGTCAGGCCAACCGCATCATCAAGCAGTGCATCGCCTGGCTGCGCGTGAACCCGGGCCCGGTCATGGTCGACAACCACAAGGTGGTGCCGCCGGCGCGCGAAGAAATGAAGTCGAACATGGAATCGCTGATCCACCACTTCAAGCTGTTCACCGAAGGCTTCCACGTCCCGCCGGGCGAGGCCTATGCCGCGGTCGAGCACCCGAAGGGCGAGTTCGGTATCTACATCGTGTCGGACGGCGCCAACAAGCCTTACCGCCTGAAGATCCGCACCCCCGACTATGCCCACTTGCAGAGCCTGGACGAGATGGCCCGTGGCCACATGATCGCCGACGCCGTCACGATCATCGGTACCCAGGACATCGTTTTCGGCTCTATTGACCGGTGACGCGCGCGTTCGATAAGTCCGAAGGAAAAAATATTATGTTGTTATCCGAGCAGTGCTATAAAAAAATCGACCGCGAGCTGGGCAAGTACCCGGCCGACCAGCGTCAATCGGCCGTGATGGCCGCGCTGGCCCACGCCCAGGTCGAACTGGGCTGGCTGTCGCCCGAAACCATGCAGGAAATCGCCGACTACATCGGCATGCCGGCGATTGCCGTGCAGGAAGTGGCGACCTTCTACAACATGTACAACCTGCGTCCGGTCGGCAAGCACAAGATCACCGTGTGCACCAACCTGCCGTGCGCCCTGTCGGGTGGCGAGCGCGCCGCCCACCACCTGAAACAGAAACTCGGTGTCGATTTCCGCAGCACCACCGAAGACGGCCAGTTCACCCTGCTGGAAGGCGAGTGCATGGGCGCCTGCGGCGATGCGCCGGTCATGCTGGTGAATAACCACCGCATGTGCTCGTTCATGAGCAACGAGAAGATCGACGCCCTGGTCGATGAACTGAAGGAAGTGAAGCAATGACCAGCCTGCACGACCGTCACATCAATCCGCTGATCCTGAAGGATCTGAACGGTGAAAACTGGCACCTCGAAGACTACGTCAAGCGCGGCGGCTATTCGGCCCTGCGCAAGATCCTCGAAGGCGGCATCACCCAGGAACAGGTCATTGCCGACCTGAAGGCCTCGGGCCTGCGCGGCCGCGGCGGCGCCGGTTTCCCGACCGGCCTGAAGTGGAGCTTCATGCCGCGCCAGTTCCCTGGCCAGAAATACCTCGTCTGCAATACCGACGAAGGCGAGCCGGGCACGTTCAAGGACCGCGACATCATCCGCTACAACCCGCACGCGCTGATCGAAGGCATGGCCATCGGCGCCTACGCGATGGGCATCACCGTGGGCTACAACTACATCCACGGCGAGATCTTCCAGGAATACCTGCGCTTCGAAGAAGCGCTGGAAGAGGCGCGTGCCGCCGGCTTCCTGGGCGACAACATCATGGGTTCGACGTTCAGCTTCCAGCTGCACGCCGCGCACGGCTACGGCGCCTACATCTGCGGCGAAGAAACCGCGCTGCTCGAGTCGCTGGAAGGCAAGAAGGGCCAGCCGCGCTTCAAGCCGCCTTTCCCGGCCTCGTTCGGTTTGTACGGCAAGCCGACCACGATCAACAACACCGAGACCTTTGCCGCGGTGCCGTTCATCTTCAACGTCGGCCCGGAAGCCTACATGGGCATGGGCAAGCCGAACAACGGCGGCACCAAGATCTTCTCGATCTCGGGCGACGTCGAGCGTCCGGGCAACTACGAGATCCCGCTGGGCACGCCGTTCGCGACCCTGCTCGAGCTGGCCGGCGGTATGCGCGGCGGCAAAAAGATCAAGGCCGTGATTCCAGGCGGTTCCTCGGCTCCCGTGATCCGCGGCGAAGTCATGATGGAAACCAACATGGACTACGACTCGATCGCGAAAGCCGGGTCGATGCTGGGTTCGGGCGCGGTCATCGTCATGGACGAAACCCGCTGCATGGTCAAGTCGCTGCTGCGCCTGTCCTACTTCTACTACGAAGAGTCCTGCGGCCAGTGCACGCCGTGCCGCGAAGGCACCGGCTGGCTGTACCGCATGGTGCACCGTATCGAGAATGGCAAGGGCCGTCCAGAAGATATCGAACTCCTGAACAACGTCGCGTTCAACATCAAGGGCCGCACGATCTGCGCACTCGGCGAAGCCGCCGCGATGCCGGTCGAAGCCATGATCAAGAACTTCCGTGAGGAATTCATTCATCACATCGAGCACAAGCAATGCTGCGTGCCCGAATACCTTTAAGCCAGGTCAGGTAACGATCAAATGGTTGAAATTGAATTAGACGGCAAAAAAGTCGAAGTCGCACCAGGTTCCATGGTGATGGACGCCGCAAACAAACTCGGAACCTACATTCCGCACTTCTGCTATCACAAGAAATTGTCGATCGCAGCGAACTGCCGCATGTGCCTGGTCGAAGTGGAAAAAGCGCCGAAGCCGATGCCGGCTTGCGCCACGCCGGTTTCGCCTGGCATGGTGGTGCGCTCGCACAGCGACAAGGCCGTGGCCGCGCAGAAGTCGGTCATGGAATTCCTGCTGATTAACCACCCGCTGGATTGCCCGATCTGCGACCAGGGCGGCGAATGCCAGCTGCAGGATCTGGCGGTCGGCTACGGCAAGGGCGAATCGCGCTACGACGAAGAAAAGCGCGTCGTCACGCCGAAAGAAGCCGGCCCGCTGATCTCGATGGAAGAGATGAGCCGCTGCATCCAGTGCACCCGTTGCGTGCGTTTCGGCCAGGAAGTGGCCGGCGTCATGGAATTCGGCATGCTGGGCCGCGGCGAGCACTCGGAAATCACGACTTTCGTCGGCAAGACGGTCGACTCGGAAGTCTCGGGCAACATGATCGACCTGTGCCCGGTCGGCGCGTTGACCTCGAAGCCTTTCCGTTACTCGGCCCGCCCGTGGGAACTGCAACGCCGCAAGTCGGTGTCACCGCACGACTCGCTCGGCACCAACCTCATCGTCCAGGTCAAGGGCGGCAAGGTGATGCGCGTGCTGCCGCTGGAAAACGAGAACATCAACGAATGCTGGCTGTCCGACAAGGACCGCTTCTCGTACGAAGCCCTGGACAACGCCGACCGCCTGATCAACCCGATGATCAAGCAGGGTGGCCAGTGGATCGAAACCGACTGGAAGACCGCGCTCGAATACGTGGCCCACGGCATCCGTAACATCCGCCACGAGCACGGCGCCGACAGCATCGCCGCTGTTGCGACTGCCCACTCGACCGTGGAAGAACTGTACCTGCTGAACAAGGCCATGCGCGGCTTTGGCGTGAACGCCATCGACTTCCGCCTGCGCCAGAGCGACTTCGCCCTGGACGGCAGCGTGACCCCATGGCTGGGCATGCCGATCGCGGAACTGTCGAACCTGAAGCGCGCCTTCGTGATCGGCTCCTTCCTGCGCAAGGACCACCCGCTGGTGGCGACCCGCCTGCGCCAGGCAGTGAAGGGCGGCGCCAAGCTGTCGATCCTGCACGGTTCCGACGAAGACAACCTGATCCCGACCGCGAACAAGATCATCGCCGCGCCGACCGACTGGCTGGCCGCACTGAGCGAGATCGTGTCGGCCGTGGCTGCCTCGAAAGAGACCGCCGCGCCTGCCGGCTTCGAGAACGTGCAAGCCGGTGACGCTGCGAAAGCCATCGCCGCTTCGCTGGTCGCCATCGACGGCGACGTCGCTGGTGCTGTGCTGCTGGGTAACTCGGTCCTGCACCATCCTGAAGCCTCGAAGATTCACGCCCTTGCGCAGTGGATCGCCAACGCCACCGGCGCCAAGTTCGGTTACTTCGTCGAAGCGGCGAACACCGTCGGCGGCCACCTGGTAGGCGCGACCTCGAACACTGATTTGTTCAGCGTACCGAAGAAAGCTTATGTGCTGCTTAACGCGGAACCGGAACTCGATGCGGCCAATCCGCAGCAAGCCCTGGCCGCGCTGAAGGGCGCCGAGATGGTCGTTGCCATGTCGCCGTTCAAGCATGGCATGGACTACGCCGACGTGCTGCTGCCGATCTCGCCGTTCTCCGAGACCGCCGGCACCTTCGTGAACTGCGAAGGCCGCACGCAGAGCTTCAACGGCACCGTCAAGCCGCTGGGCGAAACCCGTCCGGCCTGGAAAGTGCTTCGCGTGATCGGCAACCTGCTGGGCCTGCAAGGCTTCGACTACGACACCGCAGAATCGATCCGCGACGAAGCGCTGGGCAAGGGTGTGCTTGACCATTCGGACAAGCTGAACAACATCGCCAAGCTGAGCCCATCGGCTGCATCGCGCTCGGAAGAGTCGGGCTCGCAAGGTTCGGGCGCACTACAGCGTATCGCCGACGTGCCGATCTATTTCGCCGACGCCATCGCGCGCCGTTCGGAACCGCTGCTGCGCACGGCCGACGCCAACGCACCGCTGGTGCGCCTGCCGTCGCAACTGGCTGAACAGCTGGGCGTGAAAGCCGGCGATACCGTGAAAGTCACCCAGGGCAATGGCTCGGCCATCCTGGTGGCCGACATCGACAAGCGCCTGCCGGCGAACGTCGTGCGCGTTGCTGCCGCTCACCCGGCCGTCGCCACCCTCGGCGCCATGTTCGGCACCATCAACGTAGAAAAAGCAGGGGAGGGCAAGTAATGGCAACGCCCGGTTTTATCGATAGTTTTTACGAGCTCGGCGCTACCAGCCCGATCGCGCCGGTCTGGCCAGTCCTCTGGACGCTGATCAAGATCCTGTGCGTCCTGCTGCCGCTGATGGGCCTGGTTGCCTACGCGACCCTGTGGGAACGTAAGCTGATCGGCTGGATCCACATCCGCCTCGGCCCGAACCGCGTGGGTCCCGCCGGCCTGCTGCAGCCGATCGCCGATGCGGTCAAGCTGCTGGTCAAGGAAATCGTCATTCCGGCAAAAGCGACCACCAAGCTGTTCGTGCTGGGCCCGATCATGACCATCATGCCGGCCCTGGCCGCCTGGGCGGTCGTGCCTTTCGGCCCGGACGCGGCGCTGGCCAACGTGAACGCCGGCCTGCTGCTGCTGCTGGCGATCACCTCGATCGAAGTCTACGGCATCATCATCGCCGGCTGGTCGTCGAACTCGAAGTACGCCTTCATGGGCGCGATGCGCGCCTCGGCCCAGATGATTTCCTACGAAATCCCGATGGGCTTCGTGATGGTCGTCGTGCTGATGATCACCGGTTCGCTGAACTTCACCGACATCGTCCAGAGCCAGCAGGTCGGCATGGCCGCTTCGCACGGCCTGAACTTCCTGTCGTGGAACTGGCTGCCGCTGCTGCCGCTGTTCTTCATCTACTTCATTTCAGGCCTGGCCGAATGTAACCGCCACCCGTTCGACGTCGTCGAAGGCGAATCGGAAATCGTGGCCGGCCACATGGTGGAATACTCGGGCATGTCGTATGCCATGTTCATGCTGGCCGAATACGCCAACATGATCCTGATCGGCACCCTGGCCTCGATCATGTTCCTGGGCGGCTGGAGCGCACCGTTCGGCTTCCTGGAATTCGGCGGCGCCTTCGGCGGCTTCTTCTGGCTGTTCCTGAAGATGTTCCTGATGGTCTCGGCCATGGTCTGGGTCCGCGGCACCTTCCCGCGTTACCGCTATGACCAGATCATGCGTCTGGGCTGGAAAGTATTCATCCCGGTGACCCTGGTCTGGCTGGTGCTGATCGCCGGCATCATGCAGACGTCCTGGAATATCTGGAAGTAAGAGAGCGTATTCACATGAACCGAATTAAAGATATCCTCGGCAGCCTGATGCTGTCCGAACTGTTCAAGGGTCTGGCGCTGACCGGCAAGTATGCCTTCTCGCGCAAGATCACCGTGCAGTACCCGGAAGAAAAGACCCCGATGTCGAACCGCTTCCGCGGTCTGCATGCGCTGCGCCGCTACCCGAACGGGGAAGAGCGCTGCATCGCCTGCAAACTGTGCGAAGCGGTCTGCCCGGCCATGGCCATCACGATCGAATCGGCGCAGCGCGAGGACGGCACCCGCCGCACCACGCGCTACGACATCGACCTGACCAAGTGCATCTTCTGCGGCTTCTGCGAAGAGTCCTGCCCGGTCGACTCGATCGTCGAGACCCACGTACTGGAATACCACGGCGAAAAGCGTGGCGATCTCTACTACACCAAAGAGATGCTGCTGGCCGTGGGCGACCGTTACGAAGCCGACATCGCTGCCGCCCGCGCGGCTGACGCGAAGTACCGCTGATGCACCGTTAACAAGAAAAAGGTCCCCGTCAGTCATGGAACTTACAACGATTTTTCCAACGATCCTGTTCTACGTGTTCGCGGCCGTCATGGTCGTGTCCTCGTTGCTCGTCATCACCTCGAAGAACCCGGTCCACGCCGCGCTCTTCCTGGTGCTGGCCTTCTTCAACGCGGCCGGCATCTGGCTGCTGCTGAAGGCCGAATTCCTCGCCATCGTGCTGGTGCTGGTCTACGTCGGCGCCGTCATGGTGCTGTTCCTGTTCGTCGTCATGATGCTCGACATTAACGTCAACCGCATGCGCGAAGGTTTCTGGGGCTATCTTCCAATGGCCCTGTTCATCGGCGCCTTCATCGTGCTGGAAATGGCACTGGTGCTGTGGAACGGCTTTAACAACGTCGGCCTGAGCACCGAGGCGGCTGCCCTGAACCTGGGCGGCACCAAGGAACTGGGCCTGCTGATCTACACCCGCTACATCTACGGCTTCGAAATCGCCGCCGTGGTGCTGCTGGTGGCGATCATCGCCGCCGTCGCCCTGACCCTGCGCCGCCGCAAGGACAGCAAGGCCATCGACCCGGGCGCCGCCGTGCGCGTGAAACGTAACGACCGCCTGCGCATCGTCAAGATGGACGTGGTCAACCAGCGCGCCATCGACGAAGCCAACGTGGCCGCTGCTGCAGCAGCAGCTGCGCAGAACAAGGAGCAAAACCCGTGACTTTATCGCTTGCACACTACCTGGTCCTGGGCGCGATCCTGTTCGCGATCTCGATCGTCGGTATTTTCCTGAATCGGAAGAACATCATCATCCTGCTGATGGCCATCGAACTGATGCTGCTGGCAGTGAACCTGAACTTCATCGCCTTCTCGCATTACCTCGGTGATGCGGCAGGGCAGATCTTCGTGTTCTTCATCCTGACCGTCGCGGCCGCCGAATCGGCGATCGGCCTGGCGATCCTGGTGGTCCTGTTCCGTAACCTGGACACGATCAATGTGGAAGACCTCGACAGCCTCAAGGGCTGATCCGGTCTCGGCTGATAATTAATAACGATTAAGGTTCAACATGGCGGGGCAACTCTCTTCCTCAATGTTACTGGCGGTGCCTCTGGCGCCGCTGGCAGGCTCGGCAATCGCCGGCCTGCTCGGTACCAAGTTTCTTGGTAACGTGGTCGGCCGCAAGGTCTCCCACACGGCAACCATCCTGGGCGTCCTGATCGCGCTGATCATCTCGGTCCAGACCCTGATGGCCGTGCTCGACGGCGCCACCTTCAACCAGGATATCTACACCTGGATGACGGTCGGCACCGTCAAGCTGGCGGTCGGCTTCCAGATCGACACCCTGTCGGCCATGATGATGTGCGTCGTGACCTCGGTGTCGCTGATGGTCCACATCTACACCATCGGCTACATGGCCGAGGACGAAGGCTACAACCGCTTCTTCTCGTACATCTCGCTGTTCACCTTCGCCATGCTGATGCTGGTCATGTCGAACAACTTCCTGCAGCTGTTCTTCGGCTGGGAAGCGGTGGGCCTGGTGTCGTACCTGCTGATCGGCTTCTGGTACACCCGTCCGACCGCGATCTTCGCCAACATGAAGGCCTTCCTGGTCAACCGCGTCGGCGACTTCGGCTTCATCCTCGGTATCGGCCTGCTGCTGGCCGCGTCGGGCACCATGCACTACGGCGAAACCTTCGCCCAGGCCGAGAAACTGTCGGGCATGTTCGTGCCGGGCATCGGCTGGCCGCTGCTGACCGCCGCCTGCATCTGCCTGTTCATCGGCGCGATGGGCAAGTCGGCGCAGTTCCCGCTGCACGTCTGGCTGCCTGACTCGATGGAAGGCCCGACCCCGATCTCGGCACTGATCCACGCCGCGACCATGGTTACCGCCGGCATCTTCATGGTGTCGCGCATGTCGCCGCTGTTCGAGCTGTCGGATGGCGCGCTGTCCTTCATCATCGTGATCGGCGCGATTACCGCACTGTTCATGGGCTTCCTGGGCATCATCCAGAACGACATCAAGCGCGTGGTCGCTTACTCGACCCTGTCGCAGCTGGGCTACATGACCGTCGCCCTGGGCGCGTCGGCCTACTCGGTGGCCGTGTTCCACCTGATGACCCACGCCTTCTTCAAGGCACTGCTGTTCCTTGGCGCCGGTTCGGTCATCATCGGCATGCACCACGACCAGGACATGCGCAACATGGGCGGCCTGCGCAAGTACATGCCGATCACCTGGATCACCTCGCTGCTGGGCTCGCTGGCCCTGATCGGTACGCCGTTCTTCGCCGGTTTCTACTCGAAGGACTCGATCATCGAAGCGGTGCACGCCTCGAACATCCCGGGTGCGGGCTTCGCCTACTTCGCGGTGCTGGCCGGCGTCTTCGTGACTGCCTTCTACTCGTTCCGCATGTACTTCCTGGTGTTCCACGGGGAAGAGCGCTTCGGCAAGGCCCATGCGCACGACCACCATGCGCATGACGACCACAAGCAGGCTGTTGCTGCCGGCCACGGCCATAGCGACCCGCACGCGACCCACGATTCGGACGCGCACCACGAGGAAGAGCACGACGATCACGGCCACCACGGCCTGGCCCCGGGCCAGAAGCCGCACGAGTCGCCATGGGTCGTGACCCTGCCGCTGATCCTGCTGGCGATCCCGTCGGTCATCATCGGTTACCTGGCCATCGGCCCAATGCTGCACGGCGACTTCTTCAACGGCGTGATCTTCGTCGGCGAGAACCACACCGCGATGGAAACCCTGCGCGAGGAATTCCATGGCGCCGTCGGCATGGCGATCCACGGCCTGAGCACCGCACCGTTCTGGCTGGCACTGGCAGGCGTGGTCGTGGCTTACTACTGCTACATGGTCAACCCGCGCGTCCCGGCCTGGTTCTACGCCAAGTTCAAGCCGCTGCACACGCTGCTGGACAACAAGTACTACATGGACAAGTTCAACCAGGCAGTGTTTGCCGGCGGCGCACGCGCCATCGGCGGCGGCCTGTGGAAAGTGGGCGACCGCGCGCTGATCGACGGCCTGGTCGTCAACGGTTCGGCCAAGGCGGTCGGCTGGTTCGCGCTGCTGACCCGCAAGGGCCAGACCGGCTACATCTACCACTACGCGTTCGTGATGATTGCGGGTATCGCTGCGACCCTGCTGTACTTCTTCCCGTTCTGGCGCTAATCACAGGCAAAGAAAAAGACAAATGATGCAGAACTCCTCTCATTACCTGAGCCTTGCAATCTGGCTCCCGATCCTGTTCGGCGCGCTCGTGCTCGCCGTGGGCCGCGACAGCAACCGCGGCTTCGTGCGCGTGCTGTCGCTGGTCGGCGCCGTCGTCAGCCTGCTGCCGACGATCCCGCTGATCACGCAGTTCGACAACGCCGCACACGGCATGCAGTTCTATGAAGTGGCGCCGTGGATCGAGCGCTTCAACATCTTCTACCGTCTGGGTGTCGACGGCCTGTCGATGTGGTTCATCCCGCTGACCGCCTTCATCACCATCATCGTGGTGGCGGCGGCCTGGGAAGTCATCGAAGAGCGCGTGGCCCAGTACATGGGCTCCTTCCTGCTGCTGTCGGGACTGATGATCGGCGTCTTCGCGGCCCTGGACGGCGTGCTGTTCTACTTCTTCTTCGAAGCGACCCTGATCCCGATGTTCATCATCATCGGCGTCTTCGGTGGCCCGAACCGCGTGTACGCAGCCTTCAAGTTCTTCCTGTACACCTTCTTCGGCTCGCTGCTGACCCTGATCGCGATCATCTACCTGTACAACGTCTCGGGCACCTTCGAGATCCAGAAGTGGCATACCCAGATCCTGGGCATGAAGGAACAGATCCTGATCTTCATCGCCTTCTTCATGGCCTTCGCCGTGAAGGTGCCGATGTGGCCGGTGCACACCTGGCTGCCGGATGCCCACGTGGAAGCGCCGACCGGCGGTTCCGTCGTGCTGGCCGCGATCATGCTGAAACTCGGCGCCTACGGTTTCCTGCGGTTCTCGCTGCCGATCGCCCCGGACGCCTCGCACTACCTGGCCCCGGTCGTGATCGTGCTGTCGCTGATCGCCGTGATCTACATCGGCCTGGTCGCCATGGTCCAGAAGGACATGAAGAAACTGGTCGCCTACTCGTCGATCGCCCACATGGGCTTCGTCACCCTGGGCTTCTTCATCTTCAACGAGATGGGCGTGCAGGGCGGTATCATGCAGGCGATCTCGCACGGCTTCGTGTCGGGCGCGATGTTCCTCTGCATCGGCGTGCTGTACGACCGCATGCACTCGCGTGAAATCGCCGACTACGGCGGTGTCGTGAACACGATGCCGAAGTTCGCTGCCTTTGCCGTGCTGTTCTCGATGGCGAATGCCGGCCTGCCGGCCACCTCGGGCTTCATCGGCGAATTCATGGTCATCCTGGCCGCGGTGCAGTTCAACTTCTGGACCGGCCTGCTGGCAGGCACCGCCCTGATCCTGGGTGCGGCCTACTCGCTGTGGATGGTCAAGCGCGTCGTGTTCGGCCCGATCGGCAACAAGCACGTGGCCGAGCTGGTGGACCTGAACAAGCGCGAGTTCGCCATCCTGGCCGTGCTGGCAATTGCCACGCTGTACATGGGCCTGTACCCGGCGCCAATCGCCGACACCCTGCAGACGTCGGTTGCCGACCTGCTGCAACACGTGTCCGTGTCCAAGCTGCCTCAATAAATCGATATGAACGAGATGACCAACCCATTGCTCGCGGCGGCCGACACCAACCTGGTGCCGGTCTATGCCGAAATCTTCCTGCTGATCGCGGCTTCCGCGATCCTGCTGATCGACCTCTACCTGAAGAAGTCGAACCGCAACGTGACCTATTACCTGTCGCTGCTGACGGTAATCGGCTGCGCCGTACTGAGCGGCGCCGACTTCGTCGACGGCACCACCGTCTACACGTTCAACCACATGTACGTGTCGGACCCGATGGCGAACCTGCTCAAGCTGTTCACCTACCTGGCCGTCGGCATCACGCTGGTGTATTCGCGCCAGTACGCCACCGAGCGCGGCATGCTCTCGGGTAACCTGGGCGGCGAGTTCTACGTGCTCGCGCTGTTCGCCATGCTGGGCCAGATGATCATGATCTCGGGTAACAGCATGCTGTCGATCTACCTGGGCCTGGAACTGATGTCGCTGTCGCTGTACGCCCTGGTGGCGCTGCGCCGCGATCACTCGACCTCGACCGAAGCGGCGATGAAATACTTCATCCTCGGCGCACTGGCCTCGGGTTTCATGCTCTACGGTATCTCGATGATCTACGGCGCCACCGGTTCGCTGGACGTCAACGAAATCGCCGCCCGCGCTGCAAGCGGTGCGAACTCGACCATCCTGGTGTTCGGCCTGGTGTTCGTGGTGGCCGGCATGGCCTTCAAGCTGGGCGCGGTGCCGTTCCACATGTGGGCGCCGGACGTCTACCAGGGCGCGCCGACCGCGGTGACCCTGTTGCTGGGCGGTGCGCCGAAGCTGGCCGCGTTCGCGATGCTGATGCGCGTGCTGGTCGAAGGCCTGCCGAGCATGGCCGCCGACTGGCAGCAGATGCTGATGGTGCTGGCCGTGCTGTCGCTGGCCATCGGTAACCTGACCGCGATTGCCCAGACCAACATCAAGCGCCTGCTGGCCTACTCGTCGATCGCCCAGATGGGCTTCGTCCTGCTGGCCATGATGGCCGGCGTGGTCGGCGGCGACACCAGCAACATGGAAGCCGCCTACAGCGCCGCCATGTACTCGTCGATCACCTACGTGCTCACCACCCTGGGCAGCTTCGGCGTGATCATGATGCTGGCGCGTGCGGGCTTCGAGGCCGAGCAGATCGCCGACTTCAAGGGCCTGGGCCGCCGCAGCCCGTGGTTCGCCATCGTCATGACGGTCCTGATGTTCTCGCTGGCCGGCGTGCCGCCGATGATGGGCTTCATGGCCAAGTGGGCAGTCCTGCAGGCCGTGGCCAACACCGGCATGATCTGGCTGGCCGTCGTGGCCGTGCTGTTCTCGCTGATCGGCGCCTTCTACTACCTGCGTGTCGTGAAGACCATGTGGTTCGACGAAGCGGTCGACACCAGCCCGATCGTCACCCCGGCCGACATGCGCCTGGCGCTGTCGATCAACGGCATCGCCGTGCTGGTGCTGGGTATCGTGCCGGGCGCACTGCTGGGCACCTGCCTGCAGGCGATCCG
This sequence comes from Massilia sp. BAP21, assembly GCF_057801335.1. Taxonomy (NCBI): domain Bacteria; kingdom Pseudomonadati; phylum Pseudomonadota; class Betaproteobacteria; order Burkholderiales; family Oxalobacteraceae; genus Massilia; species Massilia sp. BAP21. The sequence continues at coordinate 261,414 of NZ_CM173596.1, read as the reverse complement.
CGCCACCCTGGCGGCGTAATTGGACGTTTCGCTGGCCGGCTGGTTGGTGGTGGTGGTGGCACTGGCCGCCGCCAACCTCCCGTTCGCGAACGAGCGTCTGTTCGGCTTTGTTCCCCTGCCTTCCTTCGGGAAGGTGTCTCCCCCGGCAGGGCAGGCGCGCACGAAACCCTTCTTCGTGCGCCTGCTCGAGCTGCTTGTCTTATACTTCATCGTCGGCGCACTGGCCTACGCACTGGAATACGCCATCGGCAACGTGTTTGCCCAAGGGTGGGAGTTCTATGCGATCACGGGCTGCCTGTTCGTCGTGCTGGCGTTTCCAGGGTTTGTCCTACGTTACCTGCGCAAGCGCCGCTGATCGTCAACGTAGGGTCAACCTGGGAGTCCAATGGATTCGCAATCGCAATTGAAGGAAGTTCGCCTGGACGGCGAAGTCGCCTACGACGGCAAGTTCTTGAAGGTCTCGCGCGACCGCATCCAGCTGCCCGACGGTAAAGTCACCCACCGCGAGTACATCCGCCATCCCGGCGCCGTCTGCATCCTGCCCCTGTTCGACGATGGCCGCGTGCTGCTCGAACGCCAGTTCCGCTACCCGAACGATCGCGTCTTCATCGAATTCCCGGCCGGGAAGATCGACCTGGGCGAAGCGCACCTGGCCTGCGCCCAGCGCGAACTCGAAGAGGAAACCGGCTATACGGCCAGCGACTGGCGCTTTGTCTGCACCATCCACAACGCCATCGCGTATTCCGACGAGCACCTGGAGCTGTTCCTGGCGCGCGGCCTGACCGCCGGTACGCCGAAGCTCGACGAAGGCGAATTCCTGGAAACCTTCACGGTCACCGTGCCCGAACTGCTGGCGATGGTAAAAAGCGGCGAGATCACCGACGTGAAGACCATCATCGGCGCCTTCTGGCTGGAGAAAATCGTCAACGGGACCTGGAACCCGGCCGCCTGAGACGCCGCCGCTCGAAATGAAGATCGCGCTCGCGCTGGCTTTGCTGTTCGCGCTGGCCCCCGCGAGCGCGCGCACGCCGTTCCAGGCGCGGTGCGAAGACACCATCGGCGAGAGCATCTCGGTGTTCACGTTGCGCCAGAACGGCTACCGCGTCGACAATTCCTATTCCTTCCACGGCCTGACCCAGCTGAAGGGTAATCGCTCCCCGGGCAGCTATGTGCTCGGGCTGACGCGGGCCGAGTCGCGCGTGTCGATCGCCGTGAAGGGGCGCATGCTGTCCGACCCCGCAACCGGCTACGAATGCGTGGCGCCGCGCCTCGAAGTCAATCTCACCTACCTCCCGATCATCGTCTACGTGGGCCGCGAGTTCGCGCCCGGCACCTGCGCCTACAGGGAAATCCTGGCGCACGAGATGCGCCACCTCGACACCTACATGGATTTCCTGCCGCGTGCGGAAAAGGTGGTGCGCGCAGCGCTGGAAAGACGTTTCGCCGGCAAGCCGCTGTACGCGCCGGCCGGCCAGGCCCGGAATTTGTTGCAGCGCGAAATCGATACTGGCTGGATGCGCTTCATCAAGAACGAGATGGCAAAGGTCGAGGCCTTGCAGGCAGCAATTGATACTCCGCAGGAATACGCGCGTCTCGGCAAAGTTTGTGCAGGTGAGGTACAGTCTCTTATTAGACCGGCAAAACGAAAAAACAACACATGAATTCCTTAGCTCCACGTTACTTCGCTTTGATCCCCGCCGCCGGCGTCGGGGCGCGCATGGCCGCAAGCGGACCGAAGCAATACCTGAAAATCGGCGGCAAGCCGATGCTGCGCCACGCCATCGACGCCTTCCTGTTCTCCGAACTGATCGCCCACACCTACGTCGTGGTCAGCCCCGACGATCCCGTCATCGACAGCATCGTCCCAAGCCACGGTGTGACCGTGCTCCGATGCGGCGGTGCAACACGCGCCGAATCCGTACAGAACGGCCTGGCCGCCCTGAACGGCACCCTGCGCGAAAACGACTGGGTGCTGGTGCACGACGCCGCGCGCCCGGGCCTGGATGAAGCACTGATCGAGAAACTGATTACCCATACCGGCGAACACCCGGTCGGCGGCGTGCTCGCGCTGCCGGTGGTCGACACGGTCAAACGCTGCATCGCCGGCGAGGTCGGCACCGTCTCGCGCGAAGGCATGTGGCTGGCGCAGACGCCGCAGATGTTCCGCTACAAACTGCTGCGCGAAGCCCTGGCCGCCGCGCGCGACATGAAGCAGATCACCGACGACGCCTCCGCCGTCGAGGCGCTGGGCCTGTCGCCGAAACTGGTCGAGGGCGACCCGCGCAATTTGAAAGTCACGCTGCCCGGCGACGTACGCATTGCCGAGATGTACCTGGCAACGACCCAACCCGCATTCCTGTAATCGAACCATGGCACTTGCATCTTACAACCCGACCCCACCGTTTCGCATCGGCACCGGCTACGACTGCCACCGCCTGGTAGAAGGCCGCAAATTGATCGTCGGCGGCGTCACCATCCCGCACCGCCTCGGCCTGTTCGGCCACTCCGACGCCGACGTGCTGCTGCACGCGATCATCGACGCATTGCTCGGCGCCGCCGCGCTGGGCGACATCGGCAAGCATTTCCCGGATACCGACCCGATGTTTGCCGGGGCCGACTCGCGTACCTTGTTGCGTGAAGCGGCGACGCGCGTGGTGGCGACCGGCTACACCATCGGCAACGTCGACGCGACCATCATTGCGCAACAGCCGAAGATGGCGCCGCACATCCCGCAAATGGTCTCGCGCATCGCCGAAGACCTGGGCGTGTCGCCGCAGCAGGTGAACATCAAGGCCAAGACCAACGAGAAGCTGGGCTACCTCGGCCGCGAAGAAGGCATGGCGGCGGAAGCGGTGGCGATGCTGATTCGCGCCGCGGCATAAGTTGCGCGGGGCGGCCAGAGGCTGCCCATCCTTTTCACGAGGACGACCTCGCCCACAATCGGGGAACACGACCGGGACGGCCCGGCTCTTCCAGGAGAGCCGTATGGCTTGGATCATGTTGTTCGTTGCCGGGTTGCTGGAGGTTGTCTGGGCGTATTCGATGAAGCAGTCGGAAGGGTTTACGCGGCTGGTTCCGTCCATCATTACCATTGTCATGATGGGGGCGAGCTTTGGCTTGCTGTCGTTTGCGATGCGTTCGATACCGCTGGGGACGGCGTACACGATCTGGACCGGGATCGGGGCGGTGGGGGCGTTCGTGGTCGGGATCGTGGTGCTTGGCGAGCAGGTCAATCCGACGCGGATCATTGCTGCGCTGTTGATCGTGTGCGGGCTGGTATTGATGAAGATGTCAGCCGATTAAACCGGCGTTTCGATTCGCATGCGCCGTACCGCGTGGGCTCGAGAGCCCACCCTACGAAACCCGATACCGTAGGGTGGGCACTTGTGCCCACGCGGTCGTGCTCATGCAAACCCCACCGCCTCTGGTGACGCAACCGTCAAACCGGCGGCAAAAACTGCCACCCCCTGCAAACGTCCCGCATCGTTGCTAAAATCCCACCCCTGACCCACGCGTGTCCAACGCGTCCATTCCGGGGAAAACAATGACAACGACAACCGAGATGTCCCCCCGCGCCGCCTGGGCGCTGATCCTGGCCGCCAGCGCCATCCTGATGATCACCATGGGCGCGCGCCTGACCACCGGCCTGTTCCTCTCGCCGATCAACACCGCTACCGGCCTCGGCATTGCCAGCATCAGCTTCGCCATGGCCATCGGCCAGTTCATGTGGGGCGCCTCGCAGCCCGTGTTCGGCGCCGTGGCCGACAAATACGGCCCCGCGCGCGTGATCGTCCTCGGCGCCGTGCTGCTTGCCGCCGGCCTGGCAGCCACGCCTTTCGTCAGCTCGGAATGGGGCCTGATGCTTACGCTCGGCATCCTGTCCGCCGCGGGCGCCGGGGCCGGCAGCTTCTCGATCCTGATCGGCGCCACCGCCCAGCGCCTGCCCGCCGCGCGCCGCCCGTTCGCCTCCGGTTTCATCAATGCCGGCGGCTCGTTCGGCCAGTTCGTGTTCGCGCCCTTGATGCAGGTGCTGATCGCCGGTCCCGGCTGGATTCTCGCCATGCTCACCATGGCTGCCACCACCTTGCTCACCATCCCGCTGGCCTGGCCCCTGCGCGGCAAGCGCGCTCCGGCGCCGACCGTGGCAGCGGCCGGTGCGGCGCCGGTCATCGGCATCGGCCTCACCGAACAATTGCGCCAGGCGATGCGCGACCGCAGCTACCTGTTCCTGCACGCCGGCTTTTTCACCTGCGGCTTCCACATCGCCTTCCTGGTCACCCACCTGCCGGGCGAAGTCGCCCTGTGCGGCCTGCCGGTCGGCGTGGCCGGCACCGCCCTGGGGCTGATCGGCCTGTTCAACATCGCCGGCAGCCTGACGGCCGGTGCGCTGTCGACGCGCTACCGCATGAAGAACCTGTTGGCGCTGATGTATTTCAGCCGCGCCGTCATCATCGGCATCTATTTGCTCGCGCCGAAGACCGCGCTGACCTTCTACATCTTCGCCGCCGCCCTCGGCTTCACCTGGCTGGCCACGGTGCCGCCCACCGCCGGCCTGGTCGGCAAGCTGTTCGGCACGCGCTACCTGGCGACCTTGTTCGGCCTGACCTTGTTGTCGCACCAGATCGGCGGCTTCTTCGGCGCCTGGCTGGGCGGGCTGGCCTTTGTGCGCTTCGGCGACTTCAGCTGGATGTGGTACGCCGACATCGCGCTGGCGCTGGCCGCGGCCCTGGTCAACCTGCCGATCCGCGAGGCCCCGGTGGCGCGCGGCGGCGCCCTGGCGAAGGCATAGGCGTGGCGCGCGATACCTGGGCCTACCGCGAGGTGGCCGTGCACTCGGTGATTGACCCGCGCAGCGGCAAGCTGCGCATTCGCCCCATGCCAGGGCAAGCCTTTGCACCCTCGATGCGGGTGCAGTGCGCGCGCGCCATGAGCGACCCCGAGCAGTATCCGGCGGGTACGCGTTTCCTGCTCCAAGCCAAGCTCACCGACCGCCTCGGCGGCGAGCCTTTCCTTTACGCCTGGCACGGCGACCCGGTGCAGGTGCTGAGTGCCGCCAAGGCCAAGAAATTTCTTGCCGCCTTCCGCCGCGGACGCATCTGAATCCCCAATTCGTCGCTGCGCACGTCCCGATACAAAAATGTTTACTATCGGGACTTTGCAAACGAAAAAGAAAGGGGAGTAAATGGCAACCAAGAAAATCGCAATCGTGGTGGGCAGCCTGCGCAAGGACTCGTTCAGCGGCAAGATCGCGAAAACCATGATCGGCCTCGCACAAGGCAAGCTCGATATGGAAATCGTCGAGATCCGCGACCTGCCGATGTACAACCAGGACGACGACACCGAGACGCCGCCGCCGGCCTTTACGACCTTCCGCGAGCAGATCCGCGCCGCCGATGGCGTGCTCTTCATCACGCCCGAATACAACCGCTCGGTGCCGGGCGCGCTGAAGAACGCGATCGACGTCGGCTCGCGCCCTTACGGCAAGGCGGCCTGGACAAATAAACCCTGCGCCATCGTCAGCCAGTCGCCGGGTGCGCTGGGCGGCTTCGGCGCCAACCACCACCTGCGCCAGATGCTGCCTTTCCTGAACATGCCGGCCATGCCGGCGCCGGAAGCCTATCTCGGCGGCATCGCCACCAAGTTCGACGGCGACCAGCTCACCGACGACTCGCTGCGCGACTTCCTGCAAACCTTCGTCGACACCTTTGCCGGCTGGGTCGAGAAGCACAGCGCCTGAGCGGCGCCTGCCGCTGTTTCCCATATCGCCGGCCCATGCCGGCGATTTTTCATTCTCCGCCTCAGCCGCGCACTTTTGACAAGCCGCAAACGCGCAGGTTGGTGCCCCCTTAGCCTTGTAGCTCGTGTGACGGGCGGCTTTCCCCGGTCGGGAAAGACCAGCCCGCTTCCCACGGCTTTCCCGCGTGCGGCGCCACCTACCGCATGGGGAACATCGACTACAACCAAACCATCATGAGGCGAAGAATGTATCCATTTTCCCAGTCCGTACACCCGGCCGTGCGCACCCACCTTGACGCGCAGACCGCTTTCCTGAACGACGTGTCGAAATCCTTCTTCCAGTCCTTCCAGCAGATGTGCGACCTGAACATCCAGCTGGTGCAAACCATGCTCGAAGAAAGCACCATCGCCGGCCAGCAATTGATCACTGCCGACCGCCAGAGCGAGGTGATCAGCGCCGCCGCATCGCGTGCCCAGCCGGCCAGCGAAAAGCTGCGCGCCTACCAGCAGCGCATTTCGCGCCTGGCGGCCGACGCCCAGGTCGAACTGGCCCGCGTCACCGAACAGCACGTGCAGAACACCTCGCGCACCGCCCGCGCCCTGGCCGACGAAGTGTCGCGCACGGCAAGCGAAGAAACCGAACGCGGCCTGCGCAAGCAGCAGGAAACCGTGCAGCGCTTCACCGATCCGTTCGTGCGCTCGGGCTATACCGGCAATGGCCAGGCCGAGCCGCGCCGCGCCGGCAGCGATGCGCAAGCGTCGCAGGCTAACGGCGGCGCCCACGCGCAGGCCGGCCAGGGCGCCGGCATCCAGCGTGGCGACGGCAATCCGGCCGGTTCCCAGGCCGGCCGCGGCGCGCAGGGCGCCTGAGGCCCGGGCCGGCTCATCCGGCCCCGCCGCATGCCCGGCCGGCGCAGGAGTCCCCGGCTGGCCGGGCTGGCGCCAGCTCCGGCGGCAGGCCGAACAAGGGGCGCAGGAGGGGAACACGGCGCACGCATTCGAACACTCCGAAGCTCAGCGTCAGGGTCAGCACGGTCAGCAGCACGGCCTCGATGACGGGGGCCAGCCGCAGTGGCTTGGCGTAGTGGGCAAGCGTCACGATCAGGGTCTGGTGCACGATGTACACCGGGAACACGGCGGCGGCCAGGTAGCGCCGTGCGGGACCGTCGCGCTCGAGATGGCGCGCCGCAAAGCCGCAGGCGGCGACCATGGCGCACCAGGCGGTCGTGGCGTGCACCACCGCCATCAGCGGGAACCATGCGAACGCGTCTACGCCAGGCAGTTGCCGCCCCAGCAGGGTACGCCACACAACGATGGCGGCCCAGCCGGTGGCGGCGATGCCCAGCGCCTGCCAGCGCAGTGCGCTGCAACGCGGCCAGCATGCCGGAATGTGGGCCAGCACGGCGCCGAGCAGGAACAGGAACAGGTAGGTGGCGTGGTTGAACCAGTCGTCGACGAACATGTGGGTTTCGCCGAACCGGCGCAGCAGGGTGACGCGCGCTAGCGCCAGCCCGGCGGCGGGCAGCACGATCAGTTTCCAGCCGTGCAGGCCGTTGCCGAGTGTACGTGCCAGGCCAGGGCCGCGTGCACCCAGGAGGGCAGCGACGGCCACCAGGACCGCGGAATACGCCCACAGATAGGGCAGGAACCACAGGTGGTTCCAGGTCGGCATGAACAGGCAGCCGTCGTGGTCGCAAAAGCCGCTATAGCCGCGCAGGAACAGGCCGAGGAAGTGCAGGTAGCCGCCGTCGTAGCCGACATCCTCGACCACCTCGAAGTACGACTGGGGCGGCACCACGGCCAGCACGCCAAAGGCGAGCGGCAGCAGCAGGCGCACGCTGCGCCGGCGCAGGAAGGCGGCGCCGCCGAGGCGGGCCAGGGCCATGCCGGCGGCCACACCGGCTACGAGGAACAGCAGGCCCAGGCGCCAGGGCGCGGACAGCAGCATGAAGGCGTCGAGGCCGGGGACGATCGCATCGCTTTTCACATGCCAGTCCCAGCTGACGTAGTACATGCCCACGTGGTAGAGCACGAGGATGAAAAAGGCGAGGATGCGCAGCCAGTCGAGGAAGAGCAGGCGCGGCGGGTGGGCGCAGGTGTGCATGGAAAGCCTGGACGGTGGAAAAGCGCCAGACTAGTGGTCCACCGTGGCCGGGGCCAGCCTTATGTGGCCATTTGCAGCGAGGCTGGGGCGAAACGCATGCCCGCTGTGGAATGCGGATGGGAGGCTGATGCTGGTGCGGTTTTTTACCGCCGGCCCTGGCTCAGCCCAGCGCCGCCATCACCACGGCCCGGTACTGGCGGCTGCAGGGCACGCGCATGCCGCTGTCGAGCAGTAGTTCGCAGTCGCCGTGGGCGCGCGCCAGCACGCGTTCGATGCGCGCCGTCTGTACCGCCGCGCGTCGGTGGCAGCGCACGAAGCCCGGCCCCAGTTCGGCTAGCAGGGCGACCATGGTCTTGCGCAGCAGGGGCTGGCCCTTGGCGGTGTGCAGGATCAGGTAATTGTCGGCGGTCTCGATCCAGCCGATCTCGCGCACCGGCAGCACCATGGTGCCGCCGCGTTCCGGCACCAGCAGCTGGGCCAGATGCGGGGCCACAGGCGGGGCCAGACGCGGGGCCACATGCCGGGCCGGCGGCGCCGCTGCCAGCCGCAGACGGACGCGCTCGATGGCGCGGGCCAGGCGCGCCGCGTCGAAGGGTTTCAGCAGGTAGTCGGCGGCGCCGGTGTCGAAGGCGGGCAGGGCGTAGCTGTCGTGGGCGGTGGTGAAGACGACCGGCGGCGCCGGCTGCGGCAGGCTTGCCGCCAGCGCCATGCCCGACATGCCGGGCATGCAGATGTCGAGGAAGAGCACGTCGGGTGCATGCGCGGCGAGCTGGCGCCGGGCGTCGCCGGCGTGGGCCGCTTCGGCGGCCACGGTCACCCCGGCGCCTTCGAGCAGGCGCCGCAGGCGGGCGCGCGCCGGTTCCTCGTCGTCGACGATCAGGGCGCGCATGGAACCCGCATTTCCGCGCGCACGCCGGCCGGCAGCAGCTGCGACAGCGTCAGCGTGCCGCCCGCGCCGTGCAGGCTGGCCAGGCGCGCCCGCAAATTGGCCAGCCCGACTCCGGGCGGCGCCGGGTCTGGCGCGGCCGGGCCGGTGGCGCCTCGTTCCATCCCGGGCGCGGCCAGGCCGGCATCGCCCGGCCGCGTTCCCGGCGCCGCCAGCACGCCGGCGTCGTCTTCCACGCGCAGCACCAATTCGCGCCCTTCGCGCCGCGCCGACACCGCAATGCCGGTGCGCCCCTGGCGCTGCTCGACCGTGTGCTTGAACACGTTTTCCAGCAGGGGCTGCAAGCTGATGGCCGGCAGCCGCAGCGCCAGCAGATCGGCCCCGACCTGCCAGTCGAGCGCCACGCGCGTGCCGAAGCGCGCCGCCATCACGTCGGCATAGCTGCGCGCCAGCGCCAGTTCCGCGGCCAGCGTCGCCTGTTCGGCTTGCCCCGCCTGCAGCGTCGCGCGCAGCAGGGCGGCCAGCTGCACCAGGGTGGCGTCGGCCTTGTCGACGTCGGTATGCATCAGCGAGGAAATGGTGTTGAGTGCATTGAACAGGAAGTGGGGCTGCACCTGCTGCGCCAGGCGCTGCAGTTCGGCCTGGCGCAGCAGGGCGTTCGCCCGTTCCGAGCGCAGGCTTTCCTCGACCATGCGCCGCCACGACAGCAAGCCGAAACGGATCACGATGAACAGGCAGACGAACAGCGAAATCTTCGAGGCCTCGAACAGGAACAGTTGCGGCAAGGGATCGTGGTGGTAGCTGGCGCCGGCCAGCGCGTACGCGCCGTGCCGCAGGCCAAAGGCAAGCGGCACGAAGGCGATCCAGTACATCGGCAGCCAGGCCGCCTGCAGGGCGAACCAGCGCCAGGGGCGGTCGACCAGGGCCGCATGGCGCGTGGTTGCCCGTTGCTGCACCAGCCACAGCGCGCTCAGCACCAGCGCCGAGGACAATTCCCAGACCAGCGGCTGCCACAGGGCCGTGCCGCCGCTGCGGCGGTATTCCTGGACAGCGATCAGCACCATCAGCGCCCAGAACAGGTACCAGGCGCAAAAGACGACCCGGGTCGAGCGGTTGACTGGCATGAACGATCCCCGTGATGAACGAGCCCTCTAATCCGGGGGGGGGCATCAGTGATTTTCAGCAAGTTGTCAAAGGCTCAGCCGCCGGCGCCGGGGGGCGTCTCCTGCTTTGCATCCGCCTTCGCGTCCTCGTCCTCGGCCCGCTCCCGGTCCAGCTCGGCCTTCATCGCCGCCACGTCTTCCATGAAGTCGTCCACCGAGGCATCGGGCGTGGCGCGCATGTCGGGCGGCAGCAGCACCGACATGTAGAGCTCGTCGGCCAGGCGCCCATTGCGCTGTTCATTGCTGATGAGTACCAGCCCGGACCCGAGCAGGGCCAGCAGCGCGCAGATCGCCGTGAAGCGCTTGCGCGGGCGCGGCGCCACTGTCGTCAGGTGGAAGTACACCATGCCCGCCACCAGCACGATCGCCACGTGCGAGCCGTAGCGCGTGAACACCTCGATCGACCAGGCGTAGCCGATGGCGCTGGAGACCAGCCGGAACAGCATCAGCACCGCCACCCCGCAGCCGAAGATGAACAAGTGGCGCCCCAGGCGCGCATGGCGCCCGAACAGGCGGTTGCCGAGCGCCCACAATCCGGCCCACACCAGCCCGGCGCCGATGCCGTAGGCCAGCGCCGCCAGGTAGCGGAACAGGCGGAAGGGCTGGGTGTCCGCCAGCCACATCGTGAACAGGGCCACCAGCGCGATCAGCGCCGTGCCCGCGAGGCCGGGCAGGATGCCTTCCCAGCCGTGCTTGGTCCGGTCCAGGGTTTCCGCCGCCACCACGCAGTCGGCCGCGCGCACGCGCAGGCTGGTGTGGCCGAGGCGCACCACGGTGTCGCTGCCCAGCGCCAGGGTGGCAACGCGCTTGCGCCGATACACGATGCCGTTCCGGGTGCCGAGGTCGCGCAGCAGCAGGCCGCCCTTGCCGTCGGCTTCCACCTGCGCGTGGCGCGGCGCCACGTAGGCGTCGTCGAGGATGGTGTCGTTGTCGTAGCCGCGCCCGATGCGGATCGGCAGCGTGTCGACGCGGTGGCGGTGCAGCACGTCGCCGTTGCGCGCCAGGGTTTCGATGAACCACGGGCCCGTCATAGTTTCCCGCTGCGCCCGAGCGCATTCAGGAAGGCGCGCGTGACGCGCATGCCGTTGTCGTAGGACACGCCGGTGACGTCGAGCCGGCTCTGCAGGCTGGCTTGCGGATTGTCGGTGCTGGCCGTCAGCAGGGTGAAGTTGTACAGGCCCGGAAACTTGCGGTAGGCGCGCACGCAGGTGACGGCGCGCAGCGGCAGGGTGTTCGAATGCACGAAGCGCTCGCTGCACAGCGGCCCGGTGAGGCGCGTGTCGCGCGTGCTGCCCAGGCGGTCGATGCGGAACTGGCTGCTGGCCAGGGCCGCGAAGCGCAGCGGGTGCAGCGAAGGCGAGCGCAGGTACTGGTGGGTCATCGACACGTGCCCGGTCTGCTGGGTATCGGATACGTAGATGGCCGATTCCATCGCGCAGCTCATGGTGTCAGCACTGTAAGAGGTCTCGGCCTTCACGTTCGAGCGGCCCCAGCAGCGCACCTGGCCGGATTCGCGCACCGGCACCCGGTAGGGCCCCATGTTCTTGATGGCCAGCGGCGTATCGAGCAGGCGCGCCACCATTGCGCGCTGGTGCGCCAGCAATTGCGCGGCAATCAGGGGATTGAAGTCCTTCGGCGGCGCACCCTGCAGCGCGACCGTCTTCAGCAAGTCCTGCGCATATTTCACCGGCACCAGGAAGCTCACCGCCTCGCCGTCGCGCCGCTTCGAGACATTGATCCCGGCCACGGTGCCGCCGGCGGTCACGCTCGGCCCGCCACTCATGCCGGAATTGATCGGTCCGCTGAAAATGAGCTGGTCGTAAAAGCTGCGGCTGACCACGCCGTTGTAGGCGCCTTCGGAAATGGCAAAGCCGAGGTCGAGCGGATTGCCGAGCGAGTACAGCGGCTGGCCCTGGATCAGCTTCACCGGCTTCTCGGGCACGATGAAGAAGCCGCTGCCTTGCCGGTTGACCCGCACCACGGCCAGGTCGTGCAGCACGTCGACTGCCAGCAACTCGATCGGGCCGCGGTTGCCGTCGGTATCGACGTATTCCCCGGTGTAGACGGCCGGGTCGAGCGCCATCTGCGACACCACGTGGTAATTCGTCAGCACCAGGTTCGAGTCGCCCACCAAAAAGCCCGAGCCGACCGTGGACTGGGTGCGGCCATTCCTGAGCAGCATGCGGATCTGCAGCAAATCGCCCTGGGCCGAGGAATACAGTTCCTGGGCTGCCGAAGAGGGCTGGGGCAGGGCCGTGGTGGTGTCGGTCTCGCCGGGGCCGGGTGCGGGTGGGGTAGCGGCGGGCGGCGTGGCCGGCGGGGTGACCAGTGGCGGTGCGGACGGCGGCGTTTCCGGCTTGGCCGGCGGCTGCGCAAGGGTATTTTTCGAGGGCGCAGTGGGCCGGTCGCCGGGCGCGGCGAGGGACGTGCTCAGGCAGGACAGCAGGAAAAAGCTGGCGGCGCGTCGCATGGCTGTCGGCGCCGGCAGCAGCCGACAAGCGGGCCTCTGCCTACGCGCATCAAATGGTGGCTAGGGTGAAGCTATTCTGCCACCAGACCAGGCGAAGTGCAGGACCTTACAATTCTACAATTCGCCATCTTCGGCCACGGCTTCCGGCCACGTCATCATGTGGCCGAGCTTGGCCTGCTTGGTGTTCAGGTAGCTGTTATTGAAGGCGTTGCGGTTCACCAGCAGCGGCACGCGTTCGGTGACGTCGATGCCGAGGCGGGTCAGGGCGTCGATCTTGCGCGGGTTGTTCGTCATCAGTTTCACCTGCTTGATGCCGAACTGTTCCAGCATCGGACGGCACAGCTCGTAGTTGCGCGCGTCGGCATGGAAACCGAGCTGCAAATTGGCCTCGACCGTGTCGGCCCCGGCTTCCTGCAGGCGGTAGGCGCGGATCTTGTTTACCAGGCCGATGCCGCGGCCTTCCTGGCGCAGGTAGAGCAGTGCGCCGCGGCCTTCGGCCGCGATGCGCTTGAGCGCGCCTTCGAGCTGGGCGCCGCAGTCGCAGCGCTGCGAGAACAGCACGTCGCCAGTCAGGCATTCCGAGTGCACGCGCGCCAGCACCGGCTCGCCGTTGCCGATGTCGCCGAGCGCCATCACCAGGTGCTCCTTGCCCGTCGAGTGCTCGACAAAGGCGTGCAGCGTGAACTGGGCCCAGGGCGTTGGCAAGGCGCAGGACGTGACGTAGTCGAGCAGCGGTTCGGTGGTGGCTGGAGTGGCAGGCTGTGCGTGGTTGGACATTGCTGGGTCTTGGTGCGAATGGCTGTAGCCGGTAAGTATAAGAGATTTCCCGCCTTCCCGTGCGGTAGACGGACCCGGCGCGGCCTGGCCGCTGTCGCCGACCGCATTCGCGCCGTATGAGGTTTGCAAGACAGGTGACATTCGGGACTCGTGGACCGCGTCACGAAGGACCTCTCAGCAGTGCGCACGCCGTGCGGCCGCCGTCGCTCGTCCGGCACCTGACTGGCCCTGGCCTTTTCGCTGCTGTCGATCGTGCTGGCCCTGCTACTGGTGAAAGTCGTCGACATCACCGCTACCGGGCAGGAGGAAGCCAGCATCGGCCACGGCTTGCGCGAACGGGCTCTGCAAACGGCCGATAAGCTTGACCGCGGCAGTTCGAGTGCTAACGCGGAGTGCGCCTGCTGGCCCAGCGCCGCGACCTGGCGCCCGGGGAGCATGGGGGGCGGATCGGGTTCGAGACGGCGGCGGGGGCAGGGACAACGTTCATCGTGGATTTGCCGCTGGTGGACGGCTGAATATAGCGTATGACTACGCTGAAACGCAGTGCGATAACCAGAAAATTTGGTGGTAGCGACTAGTCCACAGGGCTCGTCCAGCGGTCTCAAGCCTCACCAATTTCAATCATCGAGGCCATCCCTGTGGCGCTGATTTTTACTCGCAAACATTGACCTTGCCGAAATCTGAAGCCTCTTTACCCAGTTAATCTCAGGTTCTTTCTTCGTCTAAAACGTGGGGAACAATCATGGCGCTACCGATAATCCGTTTGGGTGACTTCACATCGCACGGCGGTCAGGTCATCTCGGCATCCAGCACACACCTAATCAGCGGAATCGGCATCGCGCGAGTAGGCGACAAGGTAACATGCCCAATCGCTGGGCATGGTATCAATAGCATTGTGGAGGGCGCGGCAACTTATTTGATTGGCGGGCGTATGGTCGCGCTGCATGGTCACCGGTGTGTCTGTGGGTGTACGCTAATATCTAGCTTAGGTTCGGCATCCTACGGATAACTAAGGTTGCTGATCTGATGCAATTTACTGGCGATATCTATCGACTTCGACAAGAGATCTTTTCTTTGTTGCATCATGGTCACTCTTTAAGTCGCTAAGCAGCCGATCATATAGTTTTTTTCTGAATCTTTAGAGCGAGAAATCCTCGTCGTATTTAGAATATGACGGCTCGCGCGAGCCACTGCGCTACGATTTGTCTCAACTAAAATTATTTTTTTGAAAAAGTTTAAAGCAGCTTCAGTAACTGGTGTGCGGCTGATCGCATCGATTACAAGAGGTTTTTTGCCGTCGATATAGTGAAAGTAGTCTTCAATCATACGCTCCTGATACGCTAAGTCGCCAGAGTGCTCAACAATTTGCTGCTGAAGCATGAAAACATCCGCATAAGAATCACCACGTCTCTTCGCTTCTTCTTCTTTTGCTGTGGATAACGCTTTGTCCCTGTCAAGAAGAAAAAGCCATTCAATTGACCATGGAAGCTTAGACTCTAATAGCTCGAAGGCCATTTCCTTTTCGTTTACGTCTAGCTCTGTCAATAGACTAGTGCTATACCCGTCAGCTTTTTCGCTCCCTTCCGCATTATGCTGTTTTAAAAAATTTTCAAATGCCAATGTCATGTTATTTACCCGAAAAAATTTATCGACAGTTGCAGCGTGATCGGCATCGCACGCGTGGGCGACAAGATAACGCGCCCAATATCGGACATGGCATTAATAGCATTGTGGAGGGGTAGTCACCTATTCGTTTAGCGGGCATATTGGTAGCTTGCATGGCCACCGAATATGCCTGTAGTTGTTTGTTGATCGCCAATTTAGCTACAGCAAAGTACGGGTAAGCAATAAGCTTTGCTAGCAAGTGAGATATTTAAGAGGACAAACGTCACACCACTGCCGTAATGCTACGCTTCATTGTGAACCATTTTTATCGTCAAGCCGGCTTCTTAACGTCAGCTTATATAGATAATAGATTTAGTGTACACTTTGTAAAGCGCCGGGGTTGAAATTTTCTTGCATAACCAGTAGTAAAAGTCGATATCCTCCCTGTTTTTGTTATACGGGTGTAAGCCTATCCCGAATTTCTTCTCATAAAATATCCCGAAAATAGGGTGCCTCTCGTGTGAAATCAAGAAATGTGATAAATTTTCCTCGTCCTTGATGCTAATTTTTGTCTTTCCTATTTCAGGACGATACTGATTCCCGTTTAGGAATAGCAGAGGGCCATCAGGAGTCGCGAGCAGGGCAATAAGATCTATATGTAGCTCATGATTTTCGATCTCGAACATTCCAAAGCTGATTTGATCTTCATTGATATTTTCGCTCGATATCACTTGTCCAGTGCCCGTAGATAAATTCAATTTCAATAAATTTACGTCGTTGTCAAATTGGCTAATTATTGCAAATTTATTCTGCATTTCAATCTCCTAGTTTCTTCAGTGCCTCATCTAAATACGCAAGGTCTTTTTGATTTAACCAGTTTTCAAATTTTGCCAATAAGCCGTTAACATCGCCGTTCGGCCTGGAAGAAGATTCGATTATCGTTTGGTATGGTTCTGTCATTTTTTTCTTGGCGGACTTAACAAGGCTTTCAAAAGATGGGCCCAACGGATCGTTGTATCTAGCTTTATTAACCTCGTAGATATAGTCGCGCAGTGGTTCTGGAGTTACGTTCTTATACTTGACGCCAATTTCTCGGCGGCGCTCCCACATTTTCCTAGCAATTTCTTCCTGAGTAGCACCGGCTTTAGCCATTATCTTCGACTCCTCCTTCAAACCCGCTACTTCTGCTTCATACGCTTGCCGAAGAGGATGATTCTTAATGTCGAGTCCAATTTTCTCCGTAATCTTTGCGGATTTTTCCCGAGTAGCAGCTGTTTCAGCGTCGAGTGCTGCTTGCTTTTTTGTGTTGGGCCCTTCATCAGGCGGTTTCGCGGGTTCTGGGCTGTCCTTTAATGGGAATTTGGTTGACTTTGTTGTTCCCTCTGATCCTAGACTGGATTTTGACTCTCCCTTCGGTGTGGTTTTTCCTTCCGGCACCGTCTCTTCGACCTTCGCCAGTACCTTCCCCGGCGTGTCCCGTACTCTCTGCTTAGTCAGGGGCGCTGGTATGGATTGCTCGGTTCGAACCCCAGCAGAGACTCTATGTGCTTCTTTCGGTGCAGTCTCCGCCATCAATTTTGCCAGTCGGGCATCGAGTTCCGCTAGCGCTTTTGGCATCTGTCTTATCGCATCTTGCTGCACCTTATAGAATTTTCCCTCCCACTCTGCGAGCTTGACAATCGTAGCTTTTACACTGTCGAGGTACCTGAGATTTTCCAAGTGCGAGCGCAAGGACCTAACAATATCCACGAGCGAACCAATGATTTTGTTCATGGTTTCTATCAGCGCTTTTTCGTATTTAACGAACTTGATAGCACGAAGAAACTTGAAGAGGTCTCCTTTAAGGAACTTTTGTAAAAACTGCACTAGCTCGACAAGCTTGCTTGCCTCTTTGATTAGCATGAGCATCACCGCGCGCAGGGCCGCACCGAGTTCGGAACCTGCGATACCACCTACAATCGCGCCAGCGCCTGCTACGACTGCGCCGCCGGCAGCCATGGCGATCGGTAGTGCAATGACAATCAGGCAGGCACTCAAGAGCACCCATTCCATGAGCTCTTCCCGTTTCTCTGGATGGATAGCCAATCGGATAATCACTGCGACTGCATCCCGCGCACTCGTGACGATGACCACACCGGGCACGAAGCTGACCAACATGTCGGCAATAATTGCCGAGCGTGATCGGTTGTCGTTAAACTCGCCTAGCAGGACGGATTGGAGCCAGGTCATGCCTCCGACGACGTCGTTCCATGCCTGTTCAAGTGTGTTGTCTTCGCCAGACTGTGGAGGTTTCCCGCTCATACGTCACCTTTCTTCCCGGCGCTGCCAAGAGTCCAGTTCAGCAGTTCATGAATTTCCTCATCCAGTTCCGTGGTAACGGTGGAGCTGGCCTGCATCGGCTTGTAGTCATATTCGATCTTTGCAGCGCCGCCTGCCGGTACGTCACTGATACGAGCGACACCTAATGCGTCGAGTGTTCCCTTACGAATGCTGCCGTCACTTAAGATCGCTTTGTACGCAGCGCCTGCCAGGGGTTCTCCCCAGTTCGTCAGATGGCGGAATTCCAGGTCTGTCTTTTCCAGTTCGGCTTTGGGGAGATGTGGCATCACATAAGGAGCCTTCGCCGGTCCCGGCATCAGGTGCATCGATGCTTGCGCGGTCCACTTTCCTGGCGTGGATTCGGTAATACCGGAGCCATTGATTTTTATGGAAGAGCCGCCCGCAGAGATCACCACTTCTTCCTTGGCGTGGATTTCGATACGGGATGTGGTGGAAAGAAGGCGCACGACCTTTTCTGCAATGATGTCGAGATCGTTGCCTTGCGCCTGGATATCGACCTTGCCTTTTGCCGTAAACAGTTTGAGACCTGCGTTTCCGGCAAACAGACTGATCTTCTCGGCGACGCTGGCAATCAGGCTCCGACCGACTGCGATATTCGTGTCTTTCCCGGACGACAGCGTGACCTCAGCCCCGGCGTGTACGTGCGCGCATTCGCCACTGGCGAGACCGATTCCGGATGGTGAACCGAGCAGCAGTACCGGCTCTTTGAACCGGTTTGCACCTTGTTCGCCTGCGCCTTCATATCGGTCTGCTGTCGCGCCGATGAAGTGGTTCAGGGCCTCTTGCCCATCAAGTGGTTCCGCTCCAGCTTTTGCCGCTGTGTCGGACAGTATCTTGGTCAGCGATGCGCCTGCCTTCAATTGGGTGGTAGCTTCTGTCGCATCCAGCTGAGTACCCTGTGCACCAGGACGGCCGAACGTGCTGAGATACAGGCCTTTGTTGGTGACGATCGCACCGAAGGCGTCGGTACTCAGCGCAAAGCCCGATCCATAAAAGCGACCTCGGTCATTCCCACTTTGCGTGACCAGATAGCCCAGGTTGAGCTGCGCATGCGTATTGGTGCTATACAAATGCACCCTGTTCTGGCTGGTCGTGTCGTCGAGGACGAGTTGGTTGAATCCGCTGCCTTTGTACTCCTTGGATTTGAAGCCTGAAAGCTTGCCGTCGGTATGCCATTGAGGACTCTGGGCTTCGTTGTAGAGCCGGCCCGTGATTACTGGCCGGTCGGCATTCCCGCCCAGGAAGGTGACGATGACTTCTTGACCGATACGAGGTACATTCAGGGCTCCCCATCCCTGGCCTGCATTCGGATAGCTGACACGTAGCCAGCATGAGGCCCGAGCGTCGCCAGGGTTTTGCCGATCCCAACGGAACTGGACTTTGACGCGGTTGAGGTGATCGGTATGGATTTCTTCGCCTGCAGGACCGACGACAATCGCGGTCTGCGGATGCAGTTCCGGCTTGGGATGCTCAGCGGGACTGCGAAAAGGGACCTTACGTCGTTGAACTTCAAAGTGGTTGAAACAAAAGCCTGCATTTACACTGCTGGGCGACTCACCACCGCCGGATGCTCCACCGGGACGGTTGCGAGCGATCGCAGCTTTGAATGCGTCCAACTGCGACGCTAGGCTGCCAGGGAAATCCCTGCCATTGTTCGACAATGGCAAGTTGTTCTCGATGCCATATTCGACTGCGATGACAAGGAACTGCCGATCCTCGGCCTTGTCGCTGCGATGCGCCGGGTGGTTTTCAAGAGTGAACCAGCTTCCTGCCCGCATGGAACGCACCCCGGATACGCCATGGAAGCGTTTCATGCGTGATTCCCATTCTTCTATCTGAATACGCGTCTGTCTATTTCCTTGTTCGAGTGTTGGAAAGGTGTAGGCGCCCGTATATTCGTACATCTCCAGTTGGCTCGGCAGATTGCCATGTTCAGGAAGAACCGAGGTTGTGCTTTGTTTTTGGAAATGTGGCGACTTATAGTCGTCAGTTCGGACTGTAAGCTGGGTGGATGCCAGGCACCGGCTCGCGCTCCAATGCGCTATTTTGTCGAGTTCGTCATCGGTACTCGTACCGTGAAACTCGATCTGCTGCTGCGCCATCGGTTTGCATCGATATGACGTATCCGTAATGACGAGGGTGTGACCCGTGCCGTCGGGTTTCTGCTCGAAATAGCCGAACCAGCCTTCTTCTTCCATCAGGCGGTGCACGAAATGCCCGTCGGTCTCGAACTGCGTACAGTAGGAGCGGGGACGAACCGGCTCACTTAACTCGAAGCGAAAATTGCCTCGGGCTTGAGAATGCTCGGAGAACACGTCCGCCAAAATATCGTCGACGCGTTTGTCTTGCCATATGCGGGCATCCTTCCGAAATTTCAGAAAGTGCAACCATGGAGCGAACGACATCTGGCAGAACGTCAATTCGCCGTCGCTGCCCAAGCGTTTAATGGTGTGGACATACCCGTTGACTGGAAGGTAGCCATGAGCCCCCTGTCGTATCCAAAGCGTTACTGGTTGGGCAATCAGTTTCTTCAGTTCGATATCGGCGCGTACAGACACGAGATCGAGCGTGTATTCGTAGCCTCTGCCGAGTCCCTCATTGGCGAGCACCCGCTGTGGCAAAAGAATGTCGTGTCCGAGCGGCGTAGTTAATTTGAGGAGCCGGTTTTGTTGGGCGATGAGTGCTTGACCAAGGGATTGAGACTTGTGTAGATCAGCCATTGGAAGGGCAACCTTATCTCGTGATGAATGATCGAGAAGGCGCTGCGCGCAACGATTGAATAAACCAGGCGCAGCGAATACCTGCGTGATAGATACGGTAAGCAACAAAGCACCGATTGTGTCAGTCGGGCGAGTTCGCGCAGTTGCTACTCAGCATTTGCTTTAACTTGATCAAGAGATAGGTGTTGCGAGAAATAGACGGTCTATTTCTCATTTCCGAGGGGCGTGCATAGATGCCGGCGCAGCGCGCCGCCTCATTCAAGGATTCGTTGGCTTCGCAGCGCATTCCAGCATGAAGCGCAGAACCTGGGAGATATGTTCGCCGTCCTTCACGACGAGGATGCTGGCGCTAGGAGGCGGTCTGCTGGATCGGAAATCTTTGGCAGGAGCAGTTATATCGAAGCGTACTGCGGGCCGGTACAGACAGAGGCCATGTACAGCGATGACTATAGGTCAGGTACGTGGGCGCTGGCGCAGCGGATCGAGCAGGCCGCGCAGGTCGTTGTGGTCGAGCTCGTACATCAGTTCCAGCAATTCGCCCAGTTCACCGCGCGGAAAGCCTTCGCGCGCGAACCAGCCCAGGTAATGGCCGGGCAGGTCGGCGATCTTGCGGCCCTCATATTTACCGTAGGGCATCTCGCGGGTCAGCAGCAGGGACAGGTGTTCAGGTTTCATGGTGGCGGGACTTTAGCAAATCTGCTCTGGAAGATGTAGCATTAAAACTACTGGGAGACTGCCATGGATACCGATTTCAACCTCGACCGCTTCGTCGCCGCGCAAGACCCGGTCTATTCCGACGTGCTGGCCGAGCTGCGCACCGGCCACAAGCACACGCACTGGATGTGGTTCATCTTTCCGCAAATCGAGGGGCTGGGCAGCAGCGAGATGGCGCGCAGGTACGCGATCCGCTCGGAAGACGAAGCCGCCGCCTATCTCGCGCACCCGGTGCTGGGGCCGCGCCTGCGCGAATGCGCGCGCCTGGTCGCCACCCATGCCGACCGCGACATCGGCGACATCTTCGGCAGCCCGGACGACCGCAAGTTCCATTCCTCGATGACCTTGTTCGCCGACGTGGCGCCCGACGAAGCCGTGTTCCAGACCTGCCTCGACACCTTCTTCGATGGCGAGGCCGATCCGGCGACGATGGCGCGCGTGTAAATGTTTTTACGTATTGAAGTCGATGCGAACGGGCAGCCGCGGCGGCTGCCAGCGGTAGCGGGCGTCGAACACGTCCTGGCCCGGCTGGTCGCCCTGCCATTCGATGCCGAGCAAATTCGTCAGGCTGTGCGCCAGCCAGTCGCCGCGTACCGGTAGCGTCAGGCTCGAACCCGGCGCCGTGTCCTGGTAGGAGCTCCACACCATCAGCGGAATCCGGTAGCCGTCGGGCGTGGTGGCGCTGTGGCCGGCGCGGTCGATCGTGTGGCCGACTTCCTGGCCGTGGTCCGACAGGTACACCCACATCTGCTTGCCCGGCGCGTGGCGGCTCAGGTCGAGCGTGGCCGCCACCGTGGCGTCGTGGTAGCGCACCGCCGAATCGTACTGGTTGCGCATGGCGCGCAGCCAGGCCGGGCGGCCTTGCTGGCGCAGGCGGGCGTCGATGCCGTCGGCGGCATCGAGGAAGGGCCGCATGCCGGCCGGGTGGCGCATCGCGTAGTCCGGGTGCAGGCCCAGCATGTGCACCACGATCAGCTTGCGCGGCGCCTTGTCCGCCAGGGCGGTGCGCATTACCGGCAGCACGTGCTCGTCGAGCGCTTCCGAGCCGCGCCCCGGCTTGCGGTTCAGGATCTCGACGGTGTCGGCCAGGCGCGCATGTTCCTGCTCGATGGCGAGGTCGTTGTGGTTGCTGATCCACCAGGTGCGGTAACCTGCGGCACGCGCCAGCGCCAGCAGGTGCACGCGCCGGCTGGACTCGGGCGCGCCGAAATAGAACAAATTGCGCAGGGCCGGCACCGTGGATGCGTTTACCGACCAGGCGTGGCGGAACACTTCCATGCGCTCGCCCAGTTCGCGCTGGCGTGCGGACAGTGTCGGCGAGGTAGGGCGCGCATAGCCGTAGCTGCTCATGTTATTCCGGTTCATGCTTTCGCTGATCACCAGCACCAGGGTGTCGGGGCTGTCTGCGGCCAGGGTCGGGGCCAGCCGCTTTGCCGCCGCCAGCAGGCGTTGGCGCTGGGCGTCCATCTGCCCCCATTCGCGGCGCAAGTCGCCGATGTCCTGGGCCCACTGCGGCCAGAACAGGAGCGGGTGATGACGGCGCCAGGGCTTGCTGGCGAGCGAACCGACGATCAGCGCCAGCATCAGCACGGCAATCGCGATGCGCCAGCCGCGCGGCTCGGGCAGGCGCGGCGGATGGCGCCACCAGAGGCGGATACCCCAGGCCAGCAGGCTTGAACAGAGCAGGGCGAACAGCGACCATTCGAGCATGTCGCGCCAGTACATGGCGGCGAATTCGCGCGATTCGCCCGGCGTGGTGTTGGCAACGGCGCTCAGCACCATCGAGCTGTTCGGCAGGGCGTCGTAACAGGCCAGCAGGAAGCCACGCACGGCGCCGTCGACGACGAACGCCAGGCCGAGTCCCAGGCAGAGCCAGCCCTGCAGGCGGCGCCGCGGCGCGCTGCGCAGCGGCCACCACAGCCAGAACCAGCCGGGCAGGGCCAGCACCAGCACTTGCCAGGCGCGGGCGCCGGCATGGCCGGCATGGACCGCGGCCAGCAGCGCCAGGAAGGGCAGCAGCAGGGGCAGGGATGCCTTCAGCATCTGGCGCGGCTGGCCGGGGGCGGTCTGGTCGGGAGATGGACCGGAGCGGAAACGGGAGCGAAATACGACATGCTGCGGAGGGTTCATGCGGACTCGGGCTCAAGCTTGCAACAGGGGAAATTTCTTTTTCGGCGGCGAGTGTATCGGCATGCGCGTGAAGTTTTCGTTAAGGCCTGGAAAATATTCGCCGGCATGGCTGCTTTGACATGCGTGCGGAAAGGGGGCTTGTTGTGCGTATAATCCGCGAAGCTATTCATCAATTTTTAGAAATCAACAATTCATGGCTTCATCTTCCGACAACATCAGCATGGCCGTGTTCTGCGACTTCGAGAACGTCGCCCTCGGCGTGCGCGATGCGAACTACGAAAAATTCGACATCAAGCCGGTCCTCGAGCGCCTGCTCCTGAAAGGCAGCATCGTCGTCAAGAAAGCCTACTGCGACTGGGAACGCTACAAGGGCTTCAAGTCGACCATGCACGAAGCGAACTTCGAGCTGATCGAAATCCCGCACGTGCGCCAGTCCGGCAAGAACTCGGCCGACATCCGCCTGGTCGTGGACGCGCTCGACCTTTGCTACACCAAGTCGCACGTGAACACCTTCGTGATCATCAGCGGCGACTCCGACTTTTCGCCGCTGGTATCGAAACTGCGCGAAAACAACAAGCAGGTGATCGGCGTGGGCGTGAAGCAGTCGACCTCCGACCTGCTGGTGGCCAACTGCGACGAATTCATCTTCTACGACGACCTGGTGCGCGAAGTGCGCCGCGCCGCCGCCAAGCGCAAGGAAGAATCGGAAGCGCGCAAGGCCCAGCCGCAATCGCGCCGCCCGAGCGACGACAAGCGCAAGGAAGAACTCGAAGTGCGCAAGGTGCAAGCCCTGGAAATGGTGGTCGAGACCTTCGACGCCCTGGTGTCGGAACGCGGCGACACCGGCAAGATCTGGGCCTCGCTGCTGAAGGACACCCTGAAGCGCCGCCGTCCGGAATTCTCCGAGGTGTACTACGGTTTCCGTACCTTCGGCAATTTGCTGGAAGAAGCGCAGGTGCGCGGCCTGTTCGAATTCGGCCGCGACGAGAAGTCGGGCACCTATGTATACCGCAGCAGCGGCGCCACGCCGGCCGCCCCGGACGTGGCGGCGCCGGCCGAGACCGCGCCGCTGGACCTGGCTGCCCAGGCCGGCGAAACGGTCGCATCGGTTGCTCCACAGGAAGAAACCCGTGGCGAAGGCCGCCGCCGTGGCGGCCGTGGCCGCAAGGGCCCGGCGCGCAACGAGGCGCCGATGGTGGCCGTGACGCCGGACGAAGTCGCCCAGCTGGAAGCGGGTGCGCAGGCATGGCCCGAGCCTGCACCGCTCGTGCCGGCCGAGCCGGTGGCAGCCGAAACCCCTGCTGCGCCGGCCGACGCCGCTTTGACCATCGAGCCGGCAGCCGAGCCGGCAGCGGATCTGACGGCAGAAGCGGCGCCGGCCGAGGAAGCACCGGCCAAGCCGCTGAAGGAACGCCGCCGCACGCCGCGCAAGCCGGCCGCCAAGAAGGCGGTCGCCGCTGCCGAAGGCGATGCCGCAGCCGCCGAGCTGGCGCCGCTGGGCGTGGCGCAGGATGCCGCCGCATCCCCGGCCGCAGCGCAGGAATTGTCACAGGAATTGCCACCAGCGGAAGGCGCAGCCGCCGAGGCACTGGGCGCACTCTTGCCCGAAGCAGCGATTCCGGCAATCGGCGAGAATGGAGACAATGCTGTGGAAGCGAACCAGGCCGACGCAACGGCCGACGGCGCCAAGCCTGCGCGCAAGAAGGGTGCCAAGCCCGCGCACAAGGCGCCAGCCCGCAAGCCGGCCACGCGCAGCCGCCGTCCGGCCAAGCCGAAGGCGGACAACGCGTAAGAGGGCGGGCCACGGCATGGTGGCGCCGCACCGGGGCAACCCGGTGCGGCGCCGTGGTCAACCTTGTTCGTTCGCGGTGAAAGGCCTGCCATGCGTGTACTTGCCGGTTTCCCGACCCTGTTCGCTGTTTCCCTCCTTGCCGCCGCGCCGGCTGCATCGGCCGCACCGCCGGCGCCTTCGCATCCCATCCTCGGCATCTGGAAGCTCTCGCTGCCCACCCTGCGCTGCTCCGAAACCTACCGCTTCCGCGGCGACGGCACCACGCTCGTCACCAGCGCCGAGGAAGTGTCGGAAAGCGAATTCAGCATTCCCGACAAGCCCAGCGAGAAAGGCTTCTACAAGCTCGAAGACCGCATCGTGAAGGACAACGGCAAGAAGGACTGTTCCGGCGAAATCATGAAGGTCGGGACCCGGGCCACGAATTTCGTGCGCTTCCATCCGTCCGGCGGCCTGTTCCTGATGTGTACCGATGAGTCGATGGAGGCCTGCATCGGGCCGTTCGAGCGGGTCGAGGGCGAAGAGGCGTAAGGTTTCCGACCTTGCCGTTCGTAGGGTGGGCCGGGCCGCGCAAGGCACCTGTGCCCACGCGGTACAACGGTTGATCATCGATTGCCACCAGATCATGCGCGCCGTGTACCAACCGGTGATACCGCGTGGGCTCGAGAGCCCACCCTACGTAAGCTTTTCGCGGCTTTTCGATTGATCACGCGTTCTACCGCGTGGACACAGGTGTCCACCCTACAAAAGCAAAGGCTAGAGTGACCAGCTGATAGATCTAGGTGTATATTGCTGGGCGAAACGACAACACCCTGGATTCACATGTCACCGGCTCTACTGTTCTGCATCCTGATCGGCTATTTCGCGCTCCTGCTCGGCGTGGCCTGGGCAACCTCCCGCAACGCCAACAACGACAGCTTCTTCATCGGTAACAAAAGCAGCAACTGGATGCTGGTCGCCTTCGGCATGGTCGGCACCACCCTGTCCGGCGCCACCTTCATCAGCGTGCCCGGTGCGGTAGGCAAGGATGCCTTCGGCTATGGCCAGATCCTGATCGGCTACGTGATCGGCTACATTGCCGTCGCCTACATCCTGCTGCCCCTCTACTACCGCCTGAAACTCACCTCGATCTACCATTATCTCGATGTGCGCCTGGGCCGCCGCGCCTACCAGAGCGGGGCAGGGTTCTTCATCATCTCGCGCCTGCTCGGCTCCACCGCGCGGCTGTATTTGGTGGTGAACATCCTGCAAGCCATCATCCTCGACAGCCTGGGCATCCCATTCTGGCTGACCACGCTGGTCATCCTCGGCATGATCCTGATGTACACCTACCAGGGCGGCGTCAAAACCATCGTCTGGACCGATACCCTGCAAACGAGCTGCATGCTGTTCGGCCTGTTCGCCTGCGTCTGGTTCCTGCTCGACCAGCTCGGCATGTCGATGACCGAGAGCCTGAACGCGATGCAGTCCCAAGGCCTGGCGCGCATCTTCACGTTGGATGTCGACAGCCCGAACTTCTGGCTGAAGCAGATCGTGGCCGGCATCTTCATCGTGCTGACCATGACCGGCATGGACCAGGAAATGATGCAGAAAACGATTTCCGTGAAAACGCTGAAGGATTCGCAGAAGAACCTGCTGAGCCTGACCGCGGTGCTGGTGGTCGTGCTGTCCGCCTTCCTGTTCCTGGGCGGCCTGCTCTACCTGTATGCGCCGAGCGTCGGCGTACTGGCGACCGGCGACAAGATCTTCCCGGCCGTGGTGATGGGCCACCTCCCGGCCGCGGTGCAGATCATCTTCCTGATCGCCCTGGTCTCGGCCCTGTTCCCCAGCGCCGACGGCGCCATTACCGCGCTCACCTCCACCTTCTGCATCGACATCCTCGGCATCAAGCGCCGCCCGGACCTGAGCGTGGAACGCCAGGAACAGCTGCGCCGCCACGTCCACCTCGGCTTTGCCGCGCTGTTCCTGGTGCTGGTGATGGGCTTCAAGTGGATCGACGAGCCGAGCATGATCGTGATCATCCTGAAGCTGGCGGCCTACACCTATGGCCCACTGCTCGGCCTGTTCGCCTTTGGCATGCTCACGCGCCGCACACTGGTCGACCGCCTGGTGCCGTACGTGACGATCGGCGCCCCGCTTCTTTGTGCACTGCTTGAGCACTATCAACAGTATCTGCTGGGCAATTATCGCCTGGGCCTTGAACTGCTGATCCTGAATGGCATACTCGTATTCGCCGGTTTGTTCGCCATTTCCCGGAAAGAGGCAATCAACAACACCGTTGTCGCCGCCTGAGGTCCAGGCGCACGGCCCACGCACCTGTTACACACGCATCACGTCCAACCCTTTTAGCGGAGTCCCGATGTCCTTCAAGCCCTTGTCTTCCCTGCGCCGCGGTATCGGCGTGCTCTGGCGTGGTCTCGACGCCACGCGCCGCTTCGTGCTGAACCTGTTCTTCCTGCTGATCGTGATCCTGCTCCTGGTCGCCATCTTCAGCGGCGGCGCCAAGCCGCTGGCGGCCAAGACCTCGCTGGTGCTGGAACTGCGCGGCGACCTGGCCGAGCAGAACACCGGCAGCTTCAGCGATACCCTGGTCGGCAGCATCGGCGGCGAAACCCGCCGCACCATCCAGCTGCGCGATTTGCTGACCGTGCTGAACGCGGCGGCCAAGGACGACAACATCAGCAGCGTGGTGCTGCTGCTCGACGAAATGGACGGCGGCGGCCTGGCCCAGCTGCGCGAAGTGGGCGCCGCCATCGACCGCGTGAAAGCGGCCGGCAAGCGCGTGGTGGCCTGGGGCGGCATGTACGACCAGAAGCGCTACCTGCTGGCCTCGCACGCCAACGAGGTCTACGTGCACCCGATGGGCATGGTAATGATCGAAGGCTTCGGCCGCCACCGCAACTACTACCGCGACGCCCTCGACAAGCTGGGCGTGACGGTCAACCTGATCAAGGTCGGCACCTACAAGAGCGCGGCCGAGCCGTATATCTCCAACGCGCCGTCGCAAGCGGCGCTGGAAGCCGACACCTATCTGTACGGCGACCTGTGGAACAACTACACCGCCCAGGTCGAGAAGAACCGCAAGCTGGCGGCTGGCAGCATCGCACGCGGCATCGACCAGCTGCCGCAATTGATGGAAGCGGCCGGCGGCAGCGCCGCCCAGGTGGCGCTGAACCAGAAGCTGGTGGACGGCATCAAGACCAAAGACGAAGTGCGCGCCATGATGATCAAGCGCGGCGCCTTCGACGACTCGATCGATTCCTTCCGCCAGGTCTCGTTCAACGATTACCTGGGGCGCAACCCGCAGCCGGTGCTGGGCGACGCGGTCGGCGTGATCGTGGCCGAGGGCGAGATCACCGACGGCCAGGGCGGCCCGGGCGTGATCGGCGGCGTCTCCACCGCCAACCAGATCCGCCGCGCGCGCGAAGACGACGCGATCAAGGCGCTGGTGCTGCGCGTCGATTCCCCTGGCGGCAGCGCCTACGGCTCGGAACTGATCCGGCGCGAACTGGAACTCACGCGCGCCGCCGGCAAGCCGGTCGTGGTCTCGATGGGCAACGTGGCGGCCTCCGGCGGCTACTGGATCTCGATGGCGGCCGACGAAGTCATTGCCGATCCGGCCACCATCACCGGCTCGATCGGCGTGTTCGCCATCCTGCCGACCGCCGACAAGGTGGCCGACAAGCTGGGCGTGCGCACCGGCGGCTACACCACCACCTGGCTGGCCGACGCCTACAACCCGCTGCGCCCGATGGACCCGCGCTTCACCCAGCTGATCCAGTCCAGCATCAACAACGTGTACAAGGAGTTCACCACCAAGGCCGCCGTGGCGCGCAAGACCAGCGCCGCGAAGATCGACGAAGTGGGGCAGGGCCGGGTCTGGACCGGCGCCCAGGCCAAGGAACGCGGCCTGGTCGATACCCTGGGCAGCTACGGCGACGCACTGCGCTCGGCCGCCAAGCGCGCCAAGCTGGGCGACGATTTCCGCATCTCCTACGTCGAGCGTCCGGGCTCGAAGTTCGAGCGCTTCCTGGAAATGATGGGCGCCTCGACCCAGACCGCCGTCAACATCCAGGTGAAACTGGGCATGCTGCCGGACGCGCTGCCGGCCGGCGCGGTGGCCGGCGTGGCGAAAGACCTGGGCTGGCTGAACGAGCTGGCCGACGGCAAGAAACCGTTTGCCGCAGTCACGCACTGCCTGTGCGAACTGCCATGATCATGCGGGCTACGCAGTGAATTTGTAACGGCTGTTACAAATGGCGGAAGCGGGCGCTGGAGGTTCCAGCGCCCGTTTTCGTTTACGCCTGCGGCTAACTTCGCGCTTCGTTCGGCGATCTGTGTTAAACGGCGTAAAGACAAAAGAAAGGAGGGCTGCGCAGGCGCCGATTGACACCCTGGTGCGACGCCTGGATACGCTGAGCCATGTACGTTACGAAACATTCATTTGCACTGCTCCATGCTACATTCCAAGCTGATTCATTGTGCATTTGTCAGCAGGTCCCCGTACAACAAGGATAAGCATGGATTCTCCCGTTTCGCCCAACAAGCCAGCCCTTACCCAGCCTCAGCCACGTCCGCAGCGCAGCCGCCTGGTCGGCAGCATCGTCGCCATCCTGGCCATGATCGCGCTGGGTGCCCTGGCCTGGTACCTCACCCACCGCACGCCGGAAGGTGCGGGCGGCCCCGGCGGCGCCGGCGCCGGTGCGCGCCAGGGTGCAGCGGGCGGGCAGGGCGCGAGGGGGCCGGGCGGTCCTGGCGGCGGACGCGGCGGACCGGCCACCACGGTCGGCGTGGCCACGGCCGAGCAGGTCGATCTGCCGGTCACGCTCGAAGCCCTGGGCACCGTAGTGCCGGCGGCGGTGGCCACCGTGCGTCCGCAAGTCTCGGGCGTGCTCCAGGAGATCAAGTTCACCGAAGGCCAGGTCGTACGCGCCGGCCAGGTGCTGGCCACCATCGACCCGCGCAGCTTCGAGATCGCACTGCTGCAGGCCACCGGCCAGCGCCAGCGCGACGAAGCCCAGCTCGAAAGCGCGCGCCTGACCCTGTCGCGCTACCGCACCCTGCTGGAACAGGACTCGATCGCGCGCCAGGAAGTCGATACCCAGGCGGCCCTGGTCAAGCAGCTCGAAGGCGCGATCACCACCGACCGCGCCGCCGAGAACCAGGCGCGCCTGAACCTCAGCTACACGCAGGTGAAAGCGCCGATCGCCGGCCGCGTCGGCCTGCGCACCGTGGACATCGGTAACCTGGTCGGCAGCGGCGACGCCAACGGCATCGCCGTGATCACCCAGTTCTCGCCGATCGACGTCGAATTCGCCGTGCCGCAGGACGGCGTGCCGGAATTGCAAAGCCGCATCGTCGCCAACGCCACGCTGCCGGCGGTCGCGCTCGACCGCACCCGCACCAACGAGCTGGCCCAGGGCCGCTTCGCCGCGCTCGACAACCAGGTCGACGTGCAGACCGGCACCGTGCGCGCCAAGGCCCGCTTCGAGAACAAGGACAGCAAGCTGTTCCCGAGCCAGTTCGTGAACCTGCGCCTGCAGGTGCGCACCATCGAGAATGCCGTCGTGGTGCCGGTGAACGCGCTGCGCCATGGCGCGAATGGCGACTTCGTGTTCGTGCTGAACGAGCAGGCGAAAACCGTGGCTATGCGCAGCGTGAAGCGCGGCCAGGCGACGGTCGACAAGATCCAGGTGCTCGAAGGGCTGAAGCCCGGCGAGCGCGTGATCACCGAAGGCGCCGACCGCCTGAAGGATGGCGCCAAGGTGACGCTGCCGGGCGAGCGTCCGCAAGGCGCGCAAGGTGCGCAAGGTGCGCAAGGTGAGCGTCCACGCCGCCAGCGTGAAGGAAACGCGCAATGATGAGGCTAGTAGGGTGGACGGGTTTCCCGTCCACGCGTTCAACTGCACATGGTTTATATGGTTCGGCATGTCGTCGCGATGGCGCTACAGATGGCTGGACGCGTGGACGGCAGAGCCGTCCACCCTACGGGGATACCGCCAATGCCGCAGGCACCCGTATGCAAGAGGTAACGCAATGAGTCCATCCGGCCCATTCATCCGCCGCCCGGTCGCCACGGCCCTGCTGATGCTGGCGATCGTGCTGGCCGGCCTGGTCGGCTACAAGTTCCTGCCCCTGTCGGCGCTGCCGCAGGTGGACTTCCCGACCATCCAGGTGCAGACCCTGTACCCGGGCGCCAGCCCCGAGGTGATGTCGCGCACCGTTACCGCGCCGCTGGAGCGCCAGTTCGGCCAGATGTCGGGCCTCTCGCGCATGAGTTCCACCAGCGCCGCCGGCGTCTCGGTCATCACCCTGCAGTTCGGCCTGGGCCAGACCCTGGACGTGGCCGAGCAGGAAGTGCAGGCCGCGATCAATGCCGGCGGCTCGCTGCTGCCGGCCGATTTGCCGGCGCCACCGGTCTACGCCAAGGTGAACCCGGCCGATGCGCCGGTGCTGACCCTGGCGATTACCTCCGACACGATTCCGCTGACCGAAGTGCAGAACCTGGTCAACACCCGCCTGGCGCTGAAGATCAGCCAGGTCTCGGGCGTGGGCCTGGTCTCGCTGTCGGGCGGCCAGCGACCTGCCGTGCGCATCCAGGCCGATACCGAGGCGCTGGCGTCTTATGGCCTGGGCCTGGACTCGCTGCGCACCGCGATCACGGCGGCGAACGCCAACAGCGCCAAGGGCAGTTTCGACGGCCCTTCGCGCGCCTACGCCATCAACGCCAACGACCAGCTGGTGACCGTCCCCGATTATAAAAACCTGATCGTCGCCTACCGCAATGGCGCACCGGTGCGCCTGGAAAACGTGGCGCAGGTCGTCGATAGCGCGGAAAACGTGCGCCTCGGCGCCTGGGCGAATCTGAAGCCGGCGATCATCCTGAACGTGCAGCGCCAGCCAGGCGCGAACGTGATCGCCACGGTGGACGCCATCAAGGAACGCTTGCCCGAGCTGCAGGCCGGCCTGCCGGCCTCCTTGCGCCTGGACGTGCTGAGCGACCGCACCACCGGTATCCGCGCCTCGGTCGAGCACGTGCAGATCGAGCTGCTGCTGGCCGTGGTGCTGGTGGTGCTGGTGATCTTCGCCTTCCTGCACAGCATCCGCGCCACGGTGATTGCCAGCCTGGCCGTGCCGATCTCGCTGATCGGTTCCTTCGGCGTGATGTATTTGCTCGGCTACAGCCTGAATAATCTGTCGTTGATGGCGCTGACGATCGCCACCGGTTTTGTCGTCGACGATGCGATCGTCATGATCGAGAACATCGCGCGCTACATCGAGGAAGGCGAAAAGCCGATGGCCGCCGCCATCAAGGGCGCGGCCCAGATCGGCTTCACCATCATCTCGCTGACGGTGTCGCTGATCGCGGTGCTGATTCCGCTGCTGTTCATGGGCGACGTGGTGGGCCGCCTGTTCCGCGAATTCGCGGTGACCCTCGCCATCACGATTTTGATTTCCGGCGTGGTGTCGCTGACCCTGGTGCCGATGATGTCGGCGCGCTGGCTGCGCAGCCACGAGGAAGAAAAGCCGGGCAAGTTTGCGGTGAAAACCCAGGCCTTTTTTGATCGCGTGATCGCAAAATACGACCGCGGCCTGGACTGGGTGCTGGCGCGCCAGGGCCTGACCCTGATCGTGGCGCTGGCAACGCTGGCATTAACTGCCTTGCTGTGGGTGGTGATCCCGAAAGGCCTGTTCCCGATCCAGGACACGGGCCAGCTGCAGGCACGCGTGGAAGCGCGCCAGGCGATCTCGTATGCGCGCATGGCCGAGATGCAGCAAGCCGCGGCGAAACAGATCCTGGACGATCCGGCTGTCGAATCGCTGTCCTCGAACGTGGGGGTGGACGCCGCCAACAACACCATGCTGCACGCCGGCACCATGCTGATCAATTTGAAGCGCGACCGCGACGGCGACATCGACGAGATCATGACGCGCCTGAAGAACCGCGTGGCGAATGTGGCCGGCCTGACCCTGTACCTGCAGCCGACCCAGGATTTGACGATCGACGCCGAAAGCGGCCCGACCCAGTACCGCGTGTCGCTCGAAGGCGCCGACAACGCCACCGTCACCGAATGGGCGCACAAGCTGGTCGACCGCATGGCGCAGCAGAAGCAGCTGCGCAACGTGACCACCGACGCCGGCGCCATGGGCGCGGCCGCCGTGGTCCACATCGACCGCGACACCGCCTCGCGCCTGAACATCACGGCCTCCGCCATCGACGACGCCCTGTACAGCGCCTACGGCCAGCGCATCGTCTCGACCATCTTCACCGAGACCAACCAGTACCGCGTGATCCTGGAAGCCCAGCAGGACGAGGCGATGTCGCTGGCCAGCCTCGGGCGCCTGCAACTGCGCACCGGCTCCGGCGAGCCGACGCCGCTGTCGGCGGTAGCCACCATCCGCGAAGAGGAAGCGCCGCTGCAGGTGACCCACGTGGCGCAGTACCCGGCCACCACCATCGGCTTCGACACCGCCAATGGCGCTTCGCTCGGCCAGGCGGTCGATGCGATCCGCGCTGCGGCCGCCGACATCAAGCTGCCGCCGGCGGTGACGCTGACCTTCCTCGGCGCTTCGGGCGCCTACGAGAAATCGCTGTCGAACCAGCTGTGGCTGATCCTGGCGGCGGTGGTCTGCGTCTACATCGTGCTCGGCGTGCTGTACGAGAGCTACATCCACCCGTTGACCATTCTCTCGACCCTGCCGTCGGCCGGCGTCGGCGCGCTGCTGGCGCTGTGGGTCACGGGCCAGGGCCTGGGCGTGATCGGCATCATCGGCATCATCCTCCTGATCGGCATCGTCAAGAAGAACGCGATCATGATGATCGACTTCGCCATCGAGGCCGAGCGCGACGGCGGCAAGTCGCCGCTGGACGCCATCCGCCAGGCGGCGCTGCTGCGCTTCCGCCCGATCCTGATGACGACCCTGGCCGCGCTGTTCGCCGCCGTGCCGCTGATGTTCGGCTGGGGCGAGGGCGCCGAGCTGCGCAGGCCCCTTGGCCTGGCCATCTTCGGCGGCCTGATCGTCAGCCAGCTGCTCACGCTGTTCACCACGCCGGTGATCTACCTGGCGTTCGACCGCACCGCGCGTCGGTGGTCGGGTAAAGCCCCGGCCAAGCCGAAAGAGGTCGGCGCATGAATTTGTCGAAACCCTTCGTCCAGCGCCCGATCGCGACCGTCCTCCTGACGCTCGGCCTGGCGCTGGCGGGGATTGCCGCCTTCTTCGTGCTGCCGGTGTCGCCGCTGCCGCAGGTCGACTTCCCGGCCATTTCGGTGTCGGCCTCCTTGCCCGGCGCCAGCCCGGAAACCATGGCCAGCAGCGTCGCCACGCCGCTCGAACGGCGCCTGGGCGTGATTGCCGGCGTCAACGAAATGACCTCGAACTCGGGCAACGGCTCGACCCGCATCAATCTGCAGTTCGAGCTGAACCGCAAGATCGACTCGGCCGCGCGCGAAGTGCAGGCCGCAATCAGCGCCTCGCGCGCCGACTTGCCGTCTACCCTGCGCAGCAACCCGACCTACCGCAAGGTGAACCCGTCGGATGCGCCGGTGATCATCCTGGCGCTCACCTCCAAGACGCGCTCGCCTGGCCAGATCTACGACGCGGTCTCGAACATCATCCAGCAGCGCCTGGCCCAGGTGCCGGGCGTGGGCGAGGTCGAGATCGGCGGCGGCTCGCTACCGGCCGTGCGCGTGGAACTCAATCCCTACGCGCTCAACAAGCTGGGCGTGTCGGCCGAAGACGTGCGCGCCGCGATCCAGGCCAGCAACCCGAACCGCCCGAAAGGCGCGATCGAAGGCGGCGGCAATCGCCTGCAAATTTATTCGCAGGCCGACACCCCGAGCAACGGCCGCAGCGCCGCCGACTACCGCGACCTCGTGGTGGCCTGGCGCAACGGCGCAGCCGTGCGTTTGAGCGACGTGGCGAATGTCATCGACGGTCCGGAAAACATCAATACGCTCGGTTTGTTCAACGGCGAGCCTGCCGTGATCGTGCTGATCACGCGCCAGCCGGCAGCGAACGTGATCGAGACCGTGGATGGCGTGCGCGATTTGCTGCCGACCCTGCAGTCGCAGCTGCCGGGCGACATCACGCTGCAGGTGGCCTCGGACCGTACCAACTCGATCCGCTCGTCCCTGCACGAGATCGAGTTCACGCTGCTCATTTCGATTTTGCTGGTGGTGCTGGTGGTGAGCGTGTTCCTGCGCAGCGTGCGCGCCACCGTGATCCCGGCGGTGGCCACCGTGGTCTCGCTGCTCGGCACCTTCGGCGTCATGTGGATGCTGGGCTTTAGCCTGAACAATCTGTCGCTGATGGCCTTGACGGTGGCCACCGGCTTCGTCGTCGACGACGCCATCGTGGTGCTGGAAAACACGGCGCGCCACGTCGAGAAGGGAATGGACCGCATGCAGGCCGCGCTGCTGGGCGCGCGCGAGGTCGGCTTCACCGTGCTCTCGATCAGCCTGTCGCTGGTGGCGGTCTTCATTCCGCTGCTGTTCATGGGCGGGCAGGTGGGCCGCCTGTTCCGCGAATTCGCCGTCACGTTATCAAGCGCGGTGATGATTTCGCTGGTGATCTCGCTGACCACCACGCCGATGATGTGCGCCTGGCTGCTGAAAAAGGGCCACACCATCGAGCGTCCGCCGGGTCGCCTCGCGCGCTGGTCCGAGAACGGCTTCAACCGCCTGCTGAAGAGCTACGAGCACGCGCTCGACTGGGCCCTGGCCAGCCGCGGCCTGGTGATGCTGATCCTGGCCTTCGTGGTGGCGTTGAACGTGTACCTGTTCTCGGCGGCGCCGAAGGGCTTCTTCCCGCAGCAGGACACGGGCCAGATCAACGGCGGCATCCGCGCCGACCAGAGCATCTCCTTCCAGGCGATGCAGGCCAAGATGCGCCAGCTGGTGAACATCATCAAGCGCGATCCGGCCGTGGACACGGTGGTCGGCTTCACCGGCGGCGGGCGCGCTGGCGGCGGCTTCATGTTCATCAACCTGAAGCCGGCCTCGGAGCGCGACGTCAAGGGCCAGGCCGTGATCGCGCGCCTGCGCCCGCAGCTGGCAAAAGTGACCGGCGTATCGCTGTTCCTGAACCCGGTGCAGGACTTGCGCATGGGCGGGCGCTCGTCGAACTCGACCTACCAGTACACGCTCAAGAGCGACAGCAGTACCGACCTGAAGGTGTGGGCGGCGAAACTCGCCGACGCCATGAAGAGCCAGAAAGCGCTGGTCGATGTCGACACCGACCAGGCCGAGAACGGCGTCGAGATGTTCGTCACCATCGACAAGGAAAGCGCCGCGCGCCTGGGCATCAGCACGCGCGACGTCGACAACGCCCTGTACAACAACTTCGGCCAGCGCCAGGTGGCGAACATCTACGATGAGCTGAACCAGTACCACGTGATCATGGGTGTGGCGCAGAAGTATGCGCAGTCGCCGGAAGCGCTGAAGGATGTGTATGTGCCGGCGCGCGCCACCGGAACCGGCAGTAGCAGCGGTACGTCGACCGCGTCGGCGGCATCGACGGGCACCGGCTCCGGCGTCTCGGCCACCGGCGCCATCAGCGCCAACGGCACGCCGACGCCGGCATCGAGTCTCACCGCCACGCGCGACGCCTCCAGCGGCTCGGCCCTGTCCAGCACTGCCGCCAACATGGTGCCGCTGTCGGCCATCGCCAGCTTCGCCGAAAGCTCGACGCCGACTTCGGTGAACCACCAGGATGGCGAACTGGCGACGACCGTCTCGTTCAACCTGGCCGAAGGTTTCAATCTGTCCGACGGCCAGGCCGCCGTGCGCCAGGCCGAAGCCGACATCGCCATGCCGTCCAACGTGCGCGGCAGCTTCGAAGGCACGGCGCGCGCGGCCCAGGAATCGAACAAGGAGCAGCCGCTGCTGATTTTGGCGGCCATCGTCGTCATCTACATCGTGCTCGGCATCCTGTACGAAAGCCTGGTGCACCCGGTGACGGTGCTCTCTACGCTGCCCTCGGCCGGCGTCGGCGCGGTGCTGGCCCTGCTGCTGTTTAACATGGAGTTTTCCATCATCGCGCTGATCGGCGTGTTCCTCTTGATCGGCATCGTGAAAAAGAACGCGATCCTGATCATCGACTTCGCGCTGGAAGCCGAGCGCGCGCGCGGCCTGGACGCGGTGGAAGCCGTGCGCGAAGCCTGCCTGCTGCGCTTCCGCCCGATCCTGATGACGACCCTGGCCGCGGCCCTGGGCGCGTTGCCGCTGGCGATCGGTTTCGGCGAAGGGTCCGAGCTGCGCCAGCCGCTCGGCATCGCCATCATCGGTGGCCTGATCGCCAGCCAGTTGCTGACGCTCCTGACCACGCCGGTGGTCTACGTCCTGATGGACAAGCTGCGCCGCCGCACCCCCGAAGAACGCGAGCTGACCCGTCATCCGCTCGAAGAAGAAGAAGCTGTTCCGTCCCCATCGAAATGACCAAGCCTATGCGACAACCGAAGCTCCTCCGCCTGTCCCTCCTGATGCTTGCCGCCAGCCTGGCCGGCTGCAGCGTCGGCCCCGCCTACCAGGTGCCGAGTACGCCGGCGCCGGCGGCCTTCAAGGAACTGGCCGGCTGGGTGCCGGCGGCGCCCGCCGACACGCTGGAACGGGGACCGTGGTGGCAGCTGTTCGAGGACCCGATCCTGAACGAACTGGCCGCCGGCGTCGAGGTCTCGAACCAGAACGTGGCGGTGGCGGTGGCGAACTACGCGCAGGCGCGCGCCCTGGTGGCGCAGCAGCGCGCGGCGCTGTTCCCGTCGCTGAACCTGCAGTTGAGCGGCGACCGTTCCGGCGTGCGCGGGCAGGGCGCCGATACCGGCTACCGCCTGAACCTGGGCGGCAGCTGGGAGCCCGACGTCTGGGGCCGCCTGCGCGCAGGCGTCACCGGCGCCGAGGCCAGCGCCGCCGCCACGGCGGCCGACCTGGCCAGCGCGCGCCTGTCGGCCCAGGGCGAACTGGCCGCCAACTACTTCGCCGTGCGCCAGCTCGACGCCACGCGCGCACTGCTGGTGGACACCGTGGCAGGCTACGAGCGCGTGCTGCAGATCGCCCGCAACCGCTTCAACGTCGGCATCGTGGCGCGCACCGACGTGCTGCAGGCCGAGACCCAGCTGGCCAGCGCCCGCAGCGACGAACTGAGCGTGGTGCGCCAGCGCGCCCAGGCCGAGCATGCGATCGCGATTTTGCTCGGCCGGGCGCCGGCCGAGTTCACGCTGGCGCCGCTGCCCGAATGGCGCGTAAAGGTGCCGGAGGTGCCGGTCGGCGTGCCGTCGACGCTGCTGCAGCGCCGTCCGGATATCGCCGCCGCCGAGCGCGACGTGGCCGCGGCGAACGCCGACATCGGCATCGCGCGCGCGGCCTACTTCCCGAACATCGCCCTGTCGGCGTCCGGTGGCACGGTGGGCAGCCGCGTGTCGGATTTGTTCTCGGCATCGAGCGCGGCCTGGTCCTTCGGGCTGTCGGCGGCGCAGACCATCTTCAACGCCGGCGCCACCCGCGCCAGCGTGGCCGGCGCCGAGGCGCGCCAGCAGGCGGCAGCCGCGCGCTACCGCCAGACCGTGCTCACCGCCTTTGCCGACGTCGAGGACCAGCTGACCGCCACGCGCGTGCTGGCCCAGCAGCAGGACCTGCGCCGCCAGGCGGCCGAAGCGGCCAACCTGGTCGAGCAGCAGATCCTGAACCAGTACAAGGCGGGTCAGGTCAGCTATACGGAAGTGGTGCAGGCACAGGTGACGGCGCTGAACGCGCGCCGCTCGCTGCTGCAGGTGCAGGCGGATCGGCAGACGGTGGCGGTGTCGCTGATCCAGGCGCTGGGGGGCGGCTGGCAAGTGGGCGATCAGCCGTAAGAGGACCAGTGGTTTACCGTAGGGTGGGCTCTTGAGCCCACGCTGTCGTACCTATGCACACCGTAACGCTATGCACACGCTGCACCGCGTGGGCTCAAGAGCCCACCCTACAAAGCCTTGAAAAGCGCGGCCTCATGACCACCTTGCGT
The DNA here is from genome assembly GCF_057801335.1 of Massilia sp. BAP21. Classification (NCBI taxonomy): domain Bacteria; kingdom Pseudomonadati; phylum Pseudomonadota; class Betaproteobacteria; order Burkholderiales; family Oxalobacteraceae; genus Massilia; species Massilia sp. BAP21. The sequence continues at coordinate 222,985 of NZ_CM173596.1, read as the reverse complement.
TGACATTCACTCAACGCAAAGTCTGCCATGTTCAATTTCCGCCATCCCCGGCCGGTCGTCGATGGACGCGCCGTCGCCGTGCAGGTCGTGCAGCAGAAGCAGGCCGCCAAACCGCAGGCGACCGTGCTGGTGGTAGACACCAGGGCAGAACCGGCGCCCGTGCCGCCAACCGCAGGCACGGACGCTACGACAAAAACCTAGCTCAGGACCGCCGCCGCGCCAGCTGCACCCCGACCACCGCCGCCACCAGCGCCGCGCCCAAAGCCAGCTTCGCATGCCCCTGCGGCTGCGGCCGCAGCCCGTGGCTGTGGATGCCGTCCGCGCTGCGCGGCGGCTTGTACATGCTGCCGGTGGTGTTATTGGTGCGGTCCGCGCGCCGACTCCAGGAATCGAGGAAGCGGCCCATCAGCGAGCTGGTAGCCGGCGAGGCCAGTTCGCCCAGTTTCAGCATCGAGGCCGGCGCGCCGATCACGGTGGTGGCGCGCGGCTTGTGGGCCAGCTTGACGACCGCGTCGGCCACGGTTTCCGGGTCCAGCACGCCGGGCGGGTAGGACAGGCGGGCGCCCGTGTAATTGCCGGCATGCTCGAAGCCGGGCGTGTCAACGAAGGTCGGGTACACGTCGCAGATGTGGATGTGCGGCTGGTCGCGCAGTTCGCCGCGCAGCGCTTCGCTGAAGCCGCGCAGGCCGAACTTGCTGGCCGAGTAGGCGGCCGCATACGGCGAAGCGATGAAGCCGCCCGCCGAGATCATGTTGACCCAGATGCCGTGGCCCTGGCGCCGGAAGATCGGCAGCACGGCGTGGGCGTCGTGCATGTGGCTGAGCAGGTTGGTCTCGACCACGCGCCGGTGGTCGTCCAGCGGCACGTCGTGGTACTTGCCGACCACGCCGATGCCGACGTCGCTGAACCAGAGGTCGATGCTGCCCAGGGTCTCGTGCGCCCTGGCGGCGAAGCGCACCACGGCATCGGCATCGGTGACGTCGACGACCTTGGTCTCGACCATGCCGCCGGCTTCGCGGCAGCGCCAGGCGATGTCTTCCAGGCCCGCCTTGCCGCGCGCGCCGAGCACCAGGCGTGCGCCCTGGCGGGCAAAGGCAATCGCGGTGGCGGCGCCGATGCCGCTGGACGCGCCGGTGATAACGACGCGCAGGTTCTTCTGATTCATCGTGTGGTCCTTTCTCGGATGGTGTAGCCGGCCACATTGCCGCCGGGCATAAGCTGGACAGAAACAAAACGCATGCAGGGCATGGTGCCTACATGGCGGATTATTGGTCGCACGCTTTGATCGACCAGGCGCGAGGAAGAGCGAGGATCGGGTCTGATATTCGGTCACGAACGCGACCGTGATACGGTCTACTGACCCTCAAGTCAGCAATCGTGTGCGTTGTTATTGTGACATTGGCGATAATAAAGTACTGCCGCGTCAAGACATGGTCTGGCGGGCAAACCTGAACAACACTTTATTCATCGGAGAATCCATGTCCCGCCTCGTCACGCCTGCTGCCCGTCCATCCCTGACCATCCTGAAAGCCGCCATCCTGCTCGGCGCCACCGCGGCCGGCATGGCCCAGGCGCAGATGTCGCCTGCGCTCGACCGCATGAGCCTGTCGGCCGGCGCCTTCTACGCCGAGCCGAAGATCCACCTGGGCGGCGACACCCGCTACGGCCGCGTCGACACGCCCGACGAGAAGATCGGTCACGAAACCCTGCCGCGCGTGAAAGCCGAGCTGCTGTTCGGCGACAGCCACGGCCTCTCGTTCGACTACTTCCGCTTCAGCAAGGGCTACGGCGCCACGGTCGATGGCGACACCGAGTACGAGGGCCGTCCGGTCAGCGGCACCATCACCGCGAACGCCAAGCTGCGCGTGGAAATGGCGCGCCTGGCCTACAAATACTGGTTCGGGAAAGAGAAGAACGCCTTTGGCGTGGGCCTGGGCGCCGCCTACCTGCGCGCCAAGATCTCGGGTTCGGGCGAGGCCAACGTGAGCGCCGCGGCGCCGGTGGAGAACTATTCCTGGAGCGGTTCGGGTTCGGCCAGCGACAACGTCTGGGCGCCGACGGTCGAACTGTCGTGGCGCCATGCCCTCAACGACAAGGTGCGCCTGTTCGCCGAAGCCGGCGGCATCAAGAAGAACGGCGGCTCGGTGGAAGGGCACGTGTACAACGGCTCGGCCGGCGTCGAATGGGCCTTTGCGAAGAACGTCAGCCTGGTCGCCGACTACGGCATCCAGAAGATCGACCTGCACCGCAACCGCGAGCGCAGCGCCGACCTCGACCTGAAGCTGACCGGCCCATCGGCCTTCGTCAAGGTCCGCTTCTGACCTGACTGTTATTCGCCGTCGTCCTGCTGTGCGACTGGCGTGACGCGGATGCCGCGCCGCGCCAGCGCTTCGCGCAGCAGGAACTCGATCTCCGCGTTCACGCTGCGCAGGTCGTTGGCGGCCAGCCGCTGCAGCTGCTCCCACAGGGCGGGATCGATGCGCAGCGGGTAGGATTTTTTGCCGGGACTTGCCATCCGATTTGCCTTTGCTTTGCCCCAGGCCTTATTGATACAGGGTGCCGGTGTTCACGATCGGCTGGGTCTCGCGGTCCGAGCACAGCACCACCAGCAGGTTGCTCACCATCGCCGCCTTGCGCTCGCTGTCGAGTTCGACGATCTCGCGCTCGGCCAGCCCCTTCAACGCTTCTTCCACCATGCCGACCGCGCCGCGCACGATCTGGGCGCGTGCGCTGATGATGGCCTGCGCCTGCTGGCGGCGCAGCATCACCTGCGCGATCTCCGGGGCGTAGGCCAGGTGGGTCAGCTTGGCGTCCACCGTTTCCACGCCGGCCGCCTCGAAGCGCTCGGTCAGCTCGGTGCGCAGCGCCAGCGCCACCTCGGCCGCGCCGCCGCGCAGGGTCATTTCGCCGGGCGCCAGGTCTTCGCCTTCGTCGTAGGCATATTGCGAAGCCAGGTGGCGCAGCGCCGCTTCGGCCTGCACCGCCACGTAGCGCTCGTAGCTGTCGACCTCGAACATGGCCTGCGCCGTATCGCGCACGCGCCACACCACGGCGGCCGCGATCTCGACCGGGTTGCCGCGCTTGTCGTTCACCTTCAGGGTCGGGATGTTCAGGTTGCGCGCCCGTACGCTCAGCTTGTGCTTGCGGTACAGCGGGAAGGCCCAGCGCAGGCCTTCGCTGCGGTCGGTGCCGACGTAGCGGCCGAACAGGGTCAGCACGACGCTTTCGTTCGGCTGCAGCATGTACAGCCCGGCCAGCACGACGATGCCCAGCAGCACCAGCAGGATGCCGATCGGCCCCGCCGCGCGCAGCAGCAGGCCGCCGGCCACAATGGCCAGCAGGCCGCCGGCGAATGCCATGTAGCCGTTCAGCGAGGCGAGCGGGGTTTCCTGGCGCTTGTGCGATGCCATTCCTTGGGTGGACATATCCGGGTCTCCGATGTGATCTAAAAGTGATATCACTTTAAGATCTCTTTTCCTTTTCGTCAAGAAAGATTTTGGACTGCCTTGACGCCGGACTATCCAGGCGCAGGCGTGCATATTCCGCGATTTCTGCGGCTCAGCTGCGCCTTTGTGCAGCCCGTCACAATCCCCAGACCTTGCATTTTATTAACGCTACATTATCGATAACAAAACATAGTCCCGGTCCGCGCTGGCGGAGCAGGGCGCCGAACGACCAAACTACCTGGAGAAACAGCCGATGTCATCGCCGATGCTATCAACGATGTTATCAATTAAGCAGCTCAACAAGACCTACGCCAACGGCGTCAAGGCCATCAACGATGTCAGTCTCGAGATCCCGAACGGCATGTTCGGCCTGCTCGGACCGAACGGCGCCGGCAAGTCCTCGCTGATGCGCACCATCGCCACGCTGCAGGACCCCGACAGCGGCAGCATCCATTTCAACGGCATCGACGTCTTGCGGGACAAGGAGGGGCTGCTGCGCCAGCTCGGCTACCTGCCGCAGGACTTCGGCGTGTACCCCAAGGTGAGTGCGGAAAAGCTGCTGAACCACTTCGCCGTCCTGAAAGGCCTGACGCACAAGGGCGAGCGCAAGGAGGCGGTCGAGGCGCTGCTCCAGCAAACCAATTTGTGGGACGCGCGCAAGCGCGCCCTCGGCACCTATTCCGGCGGCATGCGCCAGCGCTTCGGCATCGCCCAGGCCCTGCTCGGCGCGCCGCGCCTGGTGATCGTCGACGAGCCGACCGCCGGCCTCGACCCCGACGAGCGCAACCGCTTCCTGAACCTGCTGGCCAAGATCGGCGAGCAGGTGGTGGTCATCCTGTCGACCCACATCGTCGAGGACGTGACCGACCTCTGCCCGCGCATGGCGATGATCGCGAAGGGCACCGTGCTGCTGCAGGGCGAGCCGCAAGCCGCGATCGACACGCTGAAGAACCGGGTATGGCGCCGCACCGTCAGCCAGGACGCGCTGGCGCAATACCAGGAACGCTTCAACGTGCTGTCGACGCGCCTGGTGGCCGGCCGCCCGCAGATCAACGTGTATGCCGAGTCGCAGCCCGACGACGGCTTCACGAGCGTCGAGCCGGACCTGGAAGACGTGTACTTCCTCCAGATCCGCAATGCCGGCCGCGCCGCGCAGGCCAAGGCCGCCGCGCCGGCGGCCAATGCAGCGGTCACGGCATAAGGAGCGGCCATGTTCAGGGAATTCTTTGCCTTCGAGCTGGGCACGCAACTGCGCCAGCCCCTGCTCTGGGTCTGCGCACTGCTGTTCGGCGCATTCGCCTTTGGCGCCACCACCACCGACGCCATCCAGGTCGGCGGCGCCATCGGCAACGTGAACCGCAATGCGCCGCTGGTCATCGCCCAGCTGCTCAGCGTGTTCAGTTTGATCTCGATGTTCGTGGTCACTATCTTCATTGCCGGCACCGTGCTGCGCGACAGCGAAGTCGGCATTGCCGACATGCTGTTCGCCACGCCGATGAAGAAGCACGACTACCTGGGCGGGCGCTTCGTCGCCGGCCTGGTGGCCTGCCTGTTCATCTTCGCCATCATCATCTGCGGCATGATGCTCGGCCCGCTGATGCCCTGGGTCGACGCCGCGCGCGTCGGGCCGTTTGCCGGCGGCGCCTACCTCTGGTCGCTGGGCGTGATCGTGGTGCCGAACCTGTTCTTCATCGGCGCCTTGCTGATGCTGCTGGCCGCGACCACGCGCTCGATCCTGATGGTGTACGTGGGCGTGCTGGCCTTTTTCGTGCTGTGGATCGTGGCCGGCAGCTTCACCTCGAACATCGACAACGAGTGGATCGCGGTGCTCACCGACCCCTTCGGCGTGCGCGCATTGAGCCGTGCCACGCGCTACTTCTCCACCGCCGATGCGAACGCCGGCCTGCCGGACTTCGGCGGCTACATCCTCGCCAATCGCGTGCTGTGGGCGGGCGTGGCGCTGGCGCTGTTCGGCCTGACCCTGGTGCTGTTCAAGCCGCAGCGTGCGGGCACCGGCAAGCGCCTGTTCGGCAAGGCGAAAGCGCCGGCGGCGAGCGCGCCCTTGCCGACCCACCTGGCGCTGCCACGCACGACTCCACGCTTCACGGCCGCCACGCGCTGGACCCAGTGCTGGCACATCTTCGCCTTCGACGCCGCCGCCGTCTTCAGGAGCGTGCCTTTCCTGGTCATGCTGCTGCTCGGCGTGCTGAACATGGTCGGCAGTGCGAGCCAGATGGGGCGCATCTTCGGCACCGACGTGTATGCGACGACCGCCATGATGCTCGACGTCCTGAACAGCAGCTTCACCTTCCTGCTCCTGATCATCGTCACCTTCTATGCGGGCGAACTGATTTTCAAGGAACGGCAAGTAAAAATCGCGGACGTGAACGACGCCATGCCGGTGCCGAACTGGGCGCCGCTGGTGGCCAAGTGCCTGGCGCTGGTCGGCGTGGTGCTGGCCTTCCTGTTCACCGGCATCCTGGCCGCAATCGCGATCCAGCTGGTGCGCGGCGGCGCGCCGGTCGAATCCGGCCTGTACGTCAAGGGCATGCTGATTTCAGGCGTTCCCTTCATCCTGATGGGCCTGATCGCCATCGTCCTGCAAGTCGTCACCGACAACAAGTTCATCGGCTACGGCCTGATGATCGTGTTCATGGTGTGGCAGGTCGTCGCCGGCGTCATGCACCTCGACCACAACCTGTACAACATCGCCGGCCTGCCGGCAACGCCGTATTCGGACATGAACGGCTACGGCCACTTCCTCACGGGCTGGGCCTGGTTTGCGCTGTACTGGACCCTGTTCGTGGTGAGCGCATTGATCGTGGCCCAGGCCTTCTGGGTGCGCGGTTTGTCGCTCGACTGGCGTACCCGCGTGCGCACCGCGGCCCGCCGCCTGAAAGGGCCATCCGGTGCGGCACTGGCCGCCTGCGGCATCGCCTTTGCCGGCGTCGGTGCCTGGATCTTCCACAACACGAACACCCTGGCCCGTTACGAAGCCGGCGACGTGGCGATGGACAAGCAGGCCGACTACGAGAAGACCTACCGCAAGTACAAGGACCTGCCGCACGCGAAGATCACCGACGTGCGCGCCGACGTCGACATCTATCCTGAACAGCGCCGCGTCGCGATCCGCGGCCACTACCTCCTCGAGAACAAGACGGACCGGCCGCTCGACACCCTGCGCCTGCAAACCAACGCCGACGTGAGCACCACCTTTTCAAGCCTGCCCGCGCACAAGGTCGAGCTGGACGACAGGAAGTTCGGCTTCCGCATCGTCAAGCTGGCCCAGGCCCTGCCGCCCGGTGGACGCCTGCCGCTGGACTTCGTGGTCGACGTGCGCCGTCCGGGTTTCACCAATGGCGGCACGCCCGACACGATCAACCTGAACGGCACCTTCTTCAACAACCGCGCCTTCTTCCCGCTGGTCGGCTACCAGAGCGACTTCGAGCTGACCGACCGTAACGAGCGCCGCAAGCGCGGCCTGGGCGAACCCGAGCGCATGGCCAAGCTGGAAGACCAGGCGGCGCGCGCCAACTCGATGTTCGGGGCCGACGCCGACTGGATCAACTTCGAGACCACGGTGTCGACGACCGGCAGCCAGATCGCGCTGGCGCCGGGCTACCTGCAAAAGACCTGGACCGAAAACGGCCGCAACTACTACCGGTACAAGATGGACCGGAAGATGATGCCGTTCTTCGCCTACCTGTCGGCCGACTGGCAGGTGAAGAAGGGTGAATGGAAGGGCATCCCGATCGAGATCTACCACGACAAGAAGCACGCCTACAACGTCGACCGCATGATCGCCGGCACCCAGAAGGCGCTGGACTACTTCACGACCCAGTTCACGCCTTACCAGCACAAGCAGGTGCGCATCCTGGAGTTCCCGAACTACGCGAGCTTCGCCCAGTCGTTCGCGAACACGATCCCGTTCTCGGAATCGATCGGCTTCATTGCCGACCTGCGCGACAAGGAAGACCTGGACTACGTGTTCTACGTGACGGCGCACGAGATGGCGCACCAGTGGTGGGGCCACCAGGTGACGGCCGCCAACGTGCAGGGCGCGAGCATGCTGATCGAATCGCTGTCGCAGTATTCGGCGCTGATGGTGATGGAGAAGGAATACGGCCGCGGCCAGATGCGCCAGTTCCTGCGCTACGAACTCGATCGCTACCTGAGCTCGCGCGGCGGCGAACTGATCGAGGAACTGCCGCTCGTGCGCGTGGAGAACCAGGCCTACATCCACTACCGCAAGGGCAGCCTGGTGTTCTACCGCCTGCGCGACGAGATCGGCGAGGAAGCGCTGAACCGCGCCCTGAAGCGCTTCCTGCAGGACAAGGGCTACCAGGAGTCGCCGTTCACCACCTCCGCCGAACTGCTCGACTATATTCGCGCCGAAGCGCCGCCCGCCAAGCACGCGCTGATCGCCGACCTGTTCGAGAAGATCGTCTTCTACGATAACCGCGTGCTCGAAGCGAGCGCGAAAAAGCGCAGCGACGGCCAGTGGGACGTGACGATGAAGCTGCACCTGGCGAAGATGGAAGCCGACGGCAAGGGCAAGGAAACCGTGCGCGCCTACGACGAGCCCGTGGAAATCGGCGTGTTCGCCCGCGCCAAGGGGGCCAAGGAAGCCGACGAGAAAGTACTGCTGCTGGACAAGCGTGCGCTCTCTGGCGAGGACCCGGTGGTGACCGTGACCGTCAAGGAGCAGCCCTTCGAAGTCGGCGTCGATCCGTACAACAAGATGATCGACCGCGTGTCGCGCGACAACCGCAAGGAAGTCAGTATCGACTGAACACAGCGGGGGCAGGTCGCGACATCCGGACACGGCCTCTGCTGTAGCGCCATCATCGGCAGCGCCTGTGCCGATCGCATGGGCCGGGTGGACGAGGCCGCGCCCGGGCTGGGGTGTCCTGCCCGGCCACGCCGTTTCGCCGGACTAGCCGCAGGTTTCGACGTAGGCGACTGCCGGTTGCAGGCCGGCGCGCATCTTCGTCACCTTGTCGCCGGTGACTTCCAGGATGATGGCGGAACGGCCGTCGGCGCCCGGGAAGCTCACGTAGTGGCCGCTTTCGTCGTACTTGTGCGGCGTGACCTCGGCCGCGGGATGCTTGGCGCGGATCTGCGCCAGCGTGGCGCCGAACGGCACGCCGACGGCGTTCTCGATGCCGGGTTCGGCGTCGGCCCGCGTCACGACATCGTTTTCGACCATGAAGCGCAGCTTGGGCAGGGACGCGAAGCGCACCATGCTGCAGGCGGGGTCGAAAGGCTCGGGCAAGGCGGCCTTGCTGCCGGCGGCCTGCTGCGCCTGTTCCAGCGTCATGCCGAAGCGGATGGCGCCGACGCCATCCGCGCGCAAGCTCGTCGACGCATTCGCCGGCGCGGGTGTCGCTGCGACCGGTGTTTCTTGCGGCATTGCAGTGCCGGCAGGCGCGGCAGGCGGTGCTTGTTTCGAACATGCGCTCAACAGCGCGAGCATGCCAAGTAATAGTGGCTTACGCATGAAGGCCTTTCTTTTTGATATCAATTTACTCTCGACTATACTGGGGCGACGCGATGGCGGACGCACGAACGGGTCCGCCGACCTCGCTTTGAAAGGAAAAACGCTTGAAAGCGCTGCACGCCAGAGCGCTCCCGAGCGGAAAATTCGTGGCAAATGCCTTGTGCGCCGCGAAACCGAAAACCGACGCGACATGGCCGGGGAAGGAAGCGCCGTCCGGGTGGAGCGGTGGCGTTTTCCTCGATGAAGCGCGGCGAGCCAGGCATGCGCAGAGCCCTGGCTTTCAGTTCCGCCAGTAATGAATCAGCGCCCAATTTTATTGAAATTACTCATGAATACTTTGCCACTGTATCCGCAGGCACGCCTGCTGCGTGCCGACGCCGCCAGCGTCGTCGTGACCTGGTCGTTCATGGCCGCGGCGGTGCTGCTCTGGTGGATCAGCGCCTTCATGGCCCCTGCGCTTGGCGGCGCCGCGCGGCTGGCCTTGTGGGGGATGTTCCTGGCCGGCGCGGTACACATTGTCCTGGCCCTGCTGCACCGCTGTCCGGGTTGCGGCAAGCACCCGACGATCCAGGGCTTTGCGGCGCCGCACCCGGCCTCGCTTTCGCAATCGCGCGCGGCAGGGTGGGCCGGCGTGGTGACGAGCGTGGTGCGCAGGAAGCGCTTTGCCTGCATCCATTGCGGCGCCGGATACGTGGTCTAGGCCGCCAGCCTGTATCGACGGCCGGGCTCGTGTCCGGATGTCGGACTTGATCCCCGCTGTTCAGATGCCGGCCGCTTCGCCCTGGTCGCGGGCGGCTTGCAGCCGGGCGACGGTGGGGGCGAGCCAGCCGGGATCGAACTGGTCGCCGGCGAAGGGGTTCGGCGCCGTTGCGGCGACCTTCCACATCTGGTCGAAATAGGCCTCGGAGGGGTCGCTCTGGTCGCGGTAGGCCAGCCACACGCGCGAGGCGCGCTGCGGTTCCCGGGCAAAGAACAGCAGGGTCGCGTTCTGCTTATTCTTGCAGAACAAACCGAAATACGAGCGTGGGAGTGCGGCCAGGTGCGGGCAGTTCACCGGGTTGTACTGTTCGTGGACGAAGTCGCCCAGCGCGCTGCCGTAGAACCGGATCTGGTAGCCGCCGGGATGCTTCGCCTCGATCCGTCTCTGCAAGGAGCAATGGGCGCGGATGATGTTCCGGCAGGCCTGGAACCGCTGCGCACTGAGCGCGCCCTGTTCGAAATTGCTCACGTTAAACAGGCGCTGGATGACGATGCCCCTGTCGCACGCGGCCGCGGCGGCGTGTTCGAACATCGCCATCAGCGTATGTTCGTAGAACAGGACGTTGGCGACCGACTTGTAATGGTCGCCGCTCTCCAGCGAAGACAGCAGCGTGCTGAGCACCTTGCCCGCCACTTCGCGCGGGTCGGGCAGGCTGTAGTCGTGGCCGCCCGGCGAGACATAGCGGTTGGAAACGTCTTCGTGGAACAGATTCAGGGTCTCGGCAAAAGTCAGCGAGTCGTGTGTCAGGTCCGCCAGCAGATTCAGGCAGGCGTTGCTGTGCAGGATATTCGGTCCCGCAGCGCCGGCCCGGTCAGGCTCGGCATGCATGGCACGGGATCGGGCATTGATCTCGACCGCCTGCTGGACGGTCGCCACCAGTTCGCCCGTCAGCTTCGGATGGTTCAGCACCCTGAGCAGGTCGTCGTTCAGCGCCTGGTCGGCGGCGCGTTCGTTGATTTCCTTGAACAGCGCCACCTGGCGGCGGAATTCGTCCTGCTCCTCGATGACACCCGACACGTCGCGCAGGTACTCGTAGCCGAACACGGCGATGCAGGCGACGATGAAACCGGTGCCCAGTTCGGCCAGCAGCGCGGGAATGACCTCGATGTGCGGCTTGGTCACCTCGCCCAGCAGCATGAAGACCACGCCCAGGATCGCACCGGGCAGCACGATTTTCCAGACCGCGTACCACACGCGGCGCGTCACGACCGCGAAACGTTCTTCCCGCGTTGCCTCAGTATCAAGTTCTCTTGGCATGACAGCCTCCATCTGGCCTGCACCTTCGCTGAAGCCTGACAGATTTCGCCTACATGACAATTTACTTCAAAAGCCTCTTTGCGCTGTCTCAGGTCATTAAGCAATAACCTTGATCTGGCCGCTCTTTTACCGGAACTCTTGGTGTGAACCAGCGAACTTGTCGCTTTCGGGCAGCGCTGTGCCGGCCTGCCTGCGCCGCCATCAGCCCATTTCCGCGGGAACGGCGGCAGGCTGTTCCGCCCGCCGCGCCCAGCGCTGCGCCAGCACCGCGCACACCATCAGCTGGATCTGGTGGAACAGCATTACCGGCAGGATGATCATGCCCAGCGCCGAGGGTGCGAACAGCACCTTCGCCATTGGCACGCCAGTCGCCAGGCTCTTCTTCGAGCCGCAGAACACGATGGTGATTTCGTCTTCTTTCGAGAAGCCCAGGCGGCGGCTGGTCCAGGTGGCCAGGCCCAGGGCGATCGCCAGCATCAGCGCGCAGACGCCGAGCAGCGCGGCCAGCGTGGCGCCGGAAATGTGCTGCCACAGGCCTTCGGTGACCGACTCGGAAAACGCGGTGTACACCACCAGCAGGATCGAGCCCTGGTCGACGTAGCGCAGCACCGGCTTGTGGCGGTCGATGAAGGCGCCGATCCAGGGGCGCAGCAACTGGCCGGCGAGGAAGGGCAGCAGCAGCTGTTCGACGATCGCCCACACCTGCGACCAGCCGAAGCCGGCGTCGCCCGCGCCCTGCACGATGAATGCGCCCACCAGCAAGGGCGTGACGAAGATGCCGAGGAAGTTCGAGGCCGAGGCGCTGCACACGGCCGCCGCCACGTTCCCGCGCGCCATGGCGGTAAACGCGATCGAGGACTGCACGGTCGACGGCAGCACGCACAGGAACAGGATGCCGAGATACAGGTCGGGCGTGAGCAGGCCCAGGGCCAGCGGCTTGATGGCCAGGCCCATCAGCGGGAACATGACGAAGGTCGAGGCCAGCACCAGCAGGTGCAGGCGCCAGTGCAGGATGCCGGCGACGATCGCTTCGCGCGAAAGCTTGGCGCCGTGCAGAAAGAACAGCAGGCCGATGGCGAAGGTGGTGACATTCCCGAGGGCGTCGGCTACCCCGCCGCTGGCGGGCAGGAAGCTGGCCAGGACGACCATGCCGAGCAGGGCCACGGTGTAGGGTTCGATCGCGAGCTTGTGCGCGGTGGAGGAGAGGAGGGTCTTGACGCGTCCCATGTCGGTCTTTCGTGATGCCGGCCCCAGGCCAAACGCCTATTCTAGCCAGATTGTGGCTGAGGCGTGCGAGCCGGCCCCGGCGCAGGCACGCGGCGCACGGAGCCCGTATTGACCGCAAAAAAAACCGTTTTCGCCCTCCGACAGCCGAGCTATACTCGCCGCTTGTCTTCATTCACCGGGGTCTTACCTTGTTCAAATCCATCGTCCTGCCGGTCGCCTTGCTTGGCGTCGCGGCACACGCCGTCGCCGACGAAGGCCAGTGGCAACCGCACCAGCTGCCGCAGCTGAAATCCGAACTGAAACGCATCGGCATCACCATCCCGGCCGAGAAGCTGGCCGATCTGTCGAAGCATCCGATGAGCGCCATCGTGTCGCTGGGCGGCTGTTCGGCCTCCTTCGTGTCGCCGGACGGCCTGGTGGTCACGAATCACCACTGCGGCTACGGCGCCATCCAGCGCAACTCGACCCCGGAAAAGAACTACATCGTCGACGGCTTCCTGGCCAAGACCCGCGCCGAGGAACTGCCGGGCGGCCCGAACTCGCTGGTCTACGTGACCGAGAAGGTCGAGAACGTGACCGACCGCGTGCTGAAGGACCTGGGCGCGAACATGAGCGGGCGCGAACGCAGCGAAACGATTTCCTCGCGCATCAAGGCCCTGATCGCCGAATGCGAGAGCGACAAGGCCTACCGCTGCTCGGTGCCGGCCTTCCACCGCGGCCTCGAGTACTACCGCATCAAGCAGCTGATGATCCGCGACGTGCGCCTGGTGTACGCGCCGTCGGACAAGATCGGCAACTTCGGCGGCGACATCGACAACTACGAGTGGCCGCGCCAGACAGGCGACTACACTTTCCTGCGCGCGTACGTGGGCAAGGATGGCCGCCCCGCCGACCCTTCGCCGGATAACGTGCCGTACAAATCGAAGGACTTCCTGGTGGTGTCCGCCGAAGGCCTGAAGAACGGCGACCCGATCCTGCTGGCCGGCTACCCGGGCCGCACCAGCCGCTACAAGCTGCCGTCGGAAATCCGCTTCGCGCGCGACGTCGACTATCCGGCCAAGGTCAAGACCATCACCGCCGACCTCGACGTGATCGCCGCCGCTACCCGCGGCAACGCCGCCTGGGAAGTGCGCTACGCCAGCGTGGCCAAGAGCCTGAACAACGTGCTCAAGAAAACGCAGGGCCTGCTCGACGGCTTCGCGCGCAAGGACATCGCCGCCATCAAGGACGTGCAGGACGCCGAGTTCCGCGCCTGGTACGCGAAGAACGGCAGCGGCGCCGACCTGCTCGGCCAGCTCGACACCTGGATCGAGATGGACATGAACCTCTCGCGCAACGAAGCGGCATATCTTGAAGCCACCAACAGCGACCTGTTGAAAAGCGCACGTACCCTGTACCGCCTGGCCCTGGAGCGCCAGAAGCCGGACGCCCAGCGTGAATCCGGCTACCAGGAACGCGACCTGTCGTTCATCAAGGCGCGCCTGACCCGCCTGGAGCAATCCTTCGTGCCGGAAGTGGACCAGGCCCGCTGGCGCGCCAGCCTGACGCGCTGGTCCGCCGCCAGCCCGGTCATGAAGGACGACGCGACGCTGCGCCCGGCCGGCCTGCACGCGGTGATGCCCAAGGCCGACAGCCTGGACGCCTTCTACAAGAACACCGAACTGGCCGACACCGCCAAGCGCCTGGCCTGGATCGGCAAGGACGTGGACGCCTTCCGCAAGTCGAACGACCCGTTCATCCAATTGGCCGTGCGCCTGAACGACGCCGCCACCAAGCTGGAAGACGCGCGCAAGGACATCGACGGCAACCTGGACCGCACCATCCCGCAATACATGGCCGCCGTCATCGCCTGGAAGAAGTCGCAGGGTAAACCAGTCTACCCTGACGCGAACTCGACCCTGCGCGTGACCTACGGCACCGTGTCGCCGTATTCGCCGCGCGACGGCCTGGTCAAGGGGCCGTTCACGACGGTCGAGGGCATCGTCGAGAAAGCCACGGACAAGGACCCGTTCCTGGTCCCGGCGGCGCTGACGAAGGCGGTGCAGGAGAAGCGCTACGGCGTGTTCAAGGACCCGGTGCTGAACACCGTGCCGGTCAACTTCCTGTCGAGCGCCGACACCACCGGCGGCAATTCCGGTTCGGCGGTGATGAACAAGCGCGGCGAGCTGGTGGGCCTGAACTTCGACTCGACCTACGAGTCGATCACCAAGGACTGGTACTTCGACACCGCGATCACGCGCGCCATCCACGTCGACATCCGCTACATGCTGTGGGTGATGAAGGAAGTCGACGGAGCGGATAACCTGCTCAAGGAAATGACAATCAAGTACCCGAAGAAGTAATCCGGGATTGAGTGTTCAAGAACCGCGGCCGGAGCAATCCCGCCGCGGTTTTTCATGGGTTGACACTAACCCGTACGGTGGGCACCCCGTGCCCACGCGGTTACGCGCGTGTCCTTGCACCTCTAGCGGTGAATGTTCGCTCGCGAAGTATGCGATGGACACGGCAATCGAACAAATGTCGTGGCCGTTGCACATGTCGCGAGCGAGTCGGTGCCGCCAGCGGTGCAAGGATACGTGCGTACCGCGTGGGCACGGGGTGCCCACCGTACGTCACATGTCCCGGGCCCGAGTCACACGTCCCGGGCCGTAAAACGGATCGCAAAGCGCGTCTCGCCATGGCCCGTGGAGGCCAGCGTGTAAGCAAACCCATGCCGCATCAACACCTCGCGCACGAACATCAGCCCGATCCCCTGGCCACCCTGCTTGGTGCTGAAGAAGGGCGTGAACAGCTGGCGCGGCGGCACTTCGCCCAGCAGGTCGGCCGAGTCGAACACCGCCAGCACCAGCCCGTCGCCATCGCGTTCCAGCGACAGCTCCACATGCCCGCCCGCGACCCCGGCCGCCTGCCTTGCCGCCACCGCCTCGATCGCATTCTTCACGATATTCAGCAGCGCACCTTCCATCAGCTGCGCATCCAGCGCCACCGGCGGCACCTCGTCGCAGCGGCGCCAGCGCAGCGTGATGCCGCGGCTGGCGCACTGCTCGCGGTTCAGCCACAGGATGTCGTCGACCATCTCTTTCATGCGCACCGGCCGCAGCTCCGGCGCCGGCATCTTCACCACGCGCGTGAAGCGGTCGATGAATTCGCCCAGGCTCAGGTTGCGCCGTTTCACGGCCTCGATGGCGGTGGCGAAATCGGCGGCATCCGACTCGTTCAGCTGGCTGCGGTAGAACAGCAGCGAATCGAGCACGGAACGGGTAGCAGCCACCGTGTTGTTCACCTCATGCGCCAGCACCCGCACCAGCTTGGCGTAGGTGGCGCGCTCCGAGTCTTCCAGTTCCGCCGTCAGTTCCTCGACCATCAGGAAGTGGCGCGCAAAGCCGCGGTCGTAGAACTGGCCGCGCTGGGCGCGGTAGCGACGGCCTTCGAGGTCAGTGAGCAGGCGGCTGTCGCCCAGGGGCAGGGCGTCGAGCTGGGCGATCAGGTCGAGGCTGCGCTCGCGCGCCCGCGCATCCAGCCCGCGCGCCAGCGGCGCGGCGCCGGCCAGCCAGTCGGGCAGGGCATGGCCTTGCGGCCGCTCGATGCCGAGCAGGGCCAGGGCGCTGGCGTTCACCAGGCTGACGGCGCCGTCGAAATCGAAGACCAGCACCGCGCCCGGCGTCGCTTCCAGCAGGCGATCCAAAAAACCCTGCTGCTCGCCGGCGGCCAGGCGTTCGCGGTGCAGCGCCGCCAGCATGGTATTGAACATGGCGACCAGTTCTTCCAGCTCGCGCGAGCCAGGAGCCGCCAGGCGGTTCGCGTAGTGCCCGTCCTGCAGCAGGTCGTGGAAGCGGCGCGTATAGCCGAGTGGTTCCAGCGCACGGCGCAGCAGCGCAAAGCCCAGCACCAGGCTGCCCAGCAGCAGCGCTTCGGCGGCGACGAACCACACCGGACGGCCGATCAGCAGCCAGGCCGCGGCGCCGAACAGCAGCAGGTGCAGCGCCAGCAGATACGCGCCCAGGCGCAGGCGCAGCGTCACGCGCCGTCCTCGGCGCCGGGTTCGGCCAGGCCGTGGCGTTCGAGGCGCCGGTACAGGGCGGTGCGCGACAGGCCCAGCGTCTTGGCCACGCGCGTGATGTTGCCGCCGTGCTGGTCGAGCGCCTGCTCGATCATGTGGCGCTCCACCTGTTCCAGGGTCATGCCGTCCACGCCGAGGCGCGCTGTCGATCCTGGACTGCCCGTTTCATCATGCTGGCCGGCCGCGAAGTCGGCGCCCGTCAATTGCGCCTTGCCGGCCAGGAGCAGGGTGCGTTCCAGGGTTTGCTTGAGCTGGCGGATGTTGCCGGGCCAGGGCTGGGCGCCCAGCCACTCCAGCGCGCTGGCGTTCAGGCCGACCTCGCCCAGGCCATAGCTGTCGGCCACGCTCGCCGCGATGTGGCGCGCCAGCAGCGGGATGTCGCTGCGCCGTTCGCGCAGCGGCGGCAGGCGGATGGTGATCAGGTTCAGGCGGTAGAACAGGTCTTCGCGAAATTCTCCGGCCGCCACCAGCTCGGCCAGCTCGCGGTTCGTGGCCGAGACCACGCGCACGTCGGCCTGCTCGCTGCGGCTGGCGCCGACCGGCTGGTAGCGGCCGTCCTGCAGCACGCGCAGGAGTTTTACCTGGTCGCCGCGATTGAGTTCCCCGATCTCGTCGAGGAACAGGGTGCCGCCTTCGGCCGCGGCGATGTGGCCCTTGCGATCGCTGCGCGCATCGGTAAAGGCGCCGCGCACGTGGCCGAACATCTCGCTCTCGAACAGCGTCGGCGTGATCGCGCCCATGTTGATCTTGACGATGGGGCTTGCCGCGCGCGGGCTGTTGCGGTGGATGGCGTCGGCCACCAGCTCCTTGCCGGTGCCGCTTTCGCCCAGGATCAGCACCGGCGCGCGCGTCTTCGCCACCTGGCCGATGGTGGCCAGCACACGCAGCAGCTTCGGATGCTCGCCGACGATGGCGGAAAAGTCGAAGCCGCTGTCGAGCGCCGCGCGCGTGGGGCCGCCGGCCGGGGCGCCGGCCAGGTCGAGCGTGGCGCGCACCAGTTCCACCAGCTGGGCGTTGTCCCAGGGCTTGGTGAAGAAGTTGGCCGCGCCGGCCTTGATGCCATTGACCGCCAGCGCAATCGAGCCCCAGGCCGTCATCAGGAGCACCGGCAGCTGCGGATGCTGCTTGCGGATGGCTTCCAGCAGGGCCAGGCCCTCGGCGCCGCTGGTCTGCAGCGAAAAGTTCATGTCCTGCAGGACCAGGTCGAAGGGTTCGCGCGCCAGCAGGGCCAGGGCCGGCGCCGGCCCGTCGCAGCAGGCGGCGTCGAAACCGGATTGCTTGAGCAGCAGGGCCAGCGACACCTGGACCGCGCCATCGTCGTCGACGACCAGGATGCGCGGAGTGCGTGATGCTTCCATCTCGGTGAGTCTCTTTTCTGTTATTCGTAGTGCAGCGCTTCGGTCGGGCTCAGGCGGCTGGCGCGCCAGCCCGGGTACAGGGCGCACAGCAAGGATAGCAGATAGATGACCGCCATCGACAGGCCGGCCGCCGCCGCAAAGACCGCCCAGTTCAGGCTTTCGCCGAGCACGCCGGTGAGCGGCAACTGCACCAGCAGGGCCAGGCCGAGCCCGATCGCGATGGAGCTGAGCATGAACTGTTCGAGCACGATCTGGCGGTAGATGCCGGCGGCGCTGGCGCCGATCGCGCGACGTAGGCCGATCTCGGGAATGCGCGCGGTGGTGTTCTGCCACAGCGCGCCGAACAGGCCAAAGGCGACCATCACCAGCATGAAGGCGGCGATCACCGAGACCAGCACCAGCGGCGTGGCGCGCGTGTGCAGCATGGTCTTGCGCAGCGTGGCCAGCGGCGTGACCTGGTAGGCCCAGTCGTTGCGGATCAGCTTCAGGCGGCGCACCAGGCGGTTCTCGAAATCGCGCCCGGTGCCCGGCTTCACCTTCAACACGATGGTGCGGATGTCGCCCTCGTTCTTGCCCGGCTCGAAGCGCAGGAAGGCGAAGTTGACCGGCGCATCGAATTCGCCCTTGGGCCGCAAATCCTCGACCACGCCGACCACGCGGTAGCTGGTGCCCGGCTTGTCGCCTTCGCCGTCGATGAACTGCTGGCCGAGCGCGCGTTCGCCGGGGAACATGGCGTCGGCCATGCGGCGGTTGATGACCACCGGCCGCGCCGCGCTCCCGTTGTCGAGCTGGGAGAACCAGCGCCCCTCGCTCAGGCGCAGCCCGAGCACGCCGGCCAGCGCATCGTCGGTCTCGATCATTTCGGTCTGTATTTGCGGCGCCCCGGCGCTGCGCCGCATGTCGCCGGCATAGGTCGACATGGCGTAGGGCTCGTGGTTGACAAAGGCGCTGGCGCTCACCTCCGGCAGCTCGGCCAGGCCGCGCCGCAGCGTGTCGTAGACGGCGGCGTCGAAACGCTCCTTGCCGTTGTCGGCGGCCTGGATCGACACCGACCAGACGTCGTTAGCCTCGAAGCCGAGCGGCATGCGGTACAGCTGCAGGTAACGCGCGCCGAACGCGGCAACGCCGAACACGATGGCAAACGCGAGCAGGATTTCAAGGCTCAGCATCAGGTTCCTGGACTTGCGCTTCCAGGTCAGTTTCAGCAGATGGCGGAACATCAGATGGCTCCCTTCAGGGCGTGGACGGGGTCGAGGCGCGACATCTTCCAGGCGGGCAGCACGCCCGAGACCAGGCCGAAGACGGTGGCGATCAGCATGCCCCAGCCGAACACGGCCAGGTTCAGGTCGTAGCGCATGTAGTCGATCAGCTGGATGTGCTCGAGCCAGGCCAGCACGCCGGCGGTGGCGGCCAGGGCCAGCAGGCCGCCGGCCAGGCAAAGCAGCACGTTTTCCACCACCAGCTGGATCGCCAGCTGCGAACTGGTGGCGCCGAAGGCCTTGCGCACGCCGATCTCGACGCGCCGCTCCATGATGCGGCCGGTGTTCAGGTTGACCAGGTTCAGGGCCGGCAGCAGCATGAAGACCAGCATCGCCGCGACGATCAGGGCCAGCAGTTTGCCCGCGCCGGAATCGAAGGTCTCGTTGTTGCCGACCGTAATGCGTGCGAATACATCGAGCTTGCTGTCGGCCCAGAAGCGGGTGCTCTTCCATTGCTTGGGGTCGTCGTGGACGACGCTTTTCGCGATCTGCTCCACCTGGCGCTGGATGCGCGGCAGGTCGGCGGCGCGCTCGGCCAGGATCAGGGCCACGAACATGCCGCTCATCTGGTTGCGGTAGTCCGAGGACGCATAGGTGCTGATCGGCGCCCAGATGTCGGCAAAGGCGTTCACGTGCATCGCATCCTCGACCACGCCCACGACCTCGAAGTGCTGGCCGCTGACGTCGATGCGCTGGCCGATGGCAAGCGCGGGCGCACCGGGGAACAGGCGCTGCGCCGTGCTCGCGTTCAGCACCGCGATCATGCGGCCGGCGGCATCGTCGGCGGCGTTCGGCAGGCGCCCGGCCAGCAGCGTGAAATCGAGGATCTTCCAGTAGTCGGCGTCGGCGCGGCGCATCTGCAGCTCGCTCACGCGCTCGCCCTGGTAGACCGCGGCGCCGGTGGGCAGGGTCACCGCGGCCACGCGCTCGACACCCGGCATCGGCTTCAGGTACTTCTCGATCAGCTTGAAGCCGAGCGGCATGGTGCTGACGCGGTTGCCGTCCGGGCTGTCCAGGCGCATCATGACGATCTGCAGGAAGCGATCGCTCTTGCCTTCGACCCCGGACGGGCGGAAGGCGGTTTCCAGCAGCGAGGTCACGACCATCAGCACCACCAGGGTGAGCACGATGCAGACCAGGTTGATCGCGGTGAAGAGCTTGCGGCGCATGAAGACCTTCCACGCGGTGAGCAGGTAGTTGCGAAGCATGGCGACTCCTTACGCGACCAGTTGGCCGTCGAACACGCGCACGATGCGGCTGGTGCGGCGCGCCTCGTGCTCGTCGTGGGTGACCATGACCACCGTGGTGCCCTCGGCGTTCAGCTTGAGCAGGATGTCCATGACTTCGGCGCCCATCTTGCTGTCGAGGTTACCGGTCGGCTCGTCGGCGAGCAGCACCTGCGGCTGGCCGACGATGGCGCGCGCGATCGCCACGCGCTGCTGCTGGCCGCCCGAGAGCTGGTTCGGGAAGTGGTCCATGCGCGCGCCGAGGCCCACCTTTTCCAGTGCTTCCTCGGCCAGGCGGCGGCGCTCGCCGGCGGGCATCGACCGGTACAGCAGCGGCAGCTCGACGTTGTCGATCACGCGCAAATCGGGGATCAGGTGGAAGCTCTGGAAGATGAAGCCGAAGGTGCTGTTGCGCAGTTTGGCCACCTGCTTGTCGCGGTAGCGCGTGATCGGGATGCCGTCGACCTCGATGCTGCCCGCGCCCGGCCGGTCCAGCAGGCCGATGAGATTGAGCAGGGTGCTCTTGCCGCAGCCGCTGGGGCCCATCATGGCCACGAATTCGCCTTGTTGCACGTGCAGGTCGATTTCCTTCACGGCCAGGGTTTCCACCTTGTCGGTGCGGTAGGTCTTGCTGACTTTGTTCAGTCGGATCATGGTTGTCCCTCGTTTGAATTCAGTTGGTGATGCGGATGCTGTCGAGATCCTTGAAGGCCTTGGTGTCGGACACGATGAAGCGCTCGCCCGGCCGCGCACCGGACAGCACTTCGACCAGCCTGCCGTCGCCGCCACCCAGCTGCAGCGTGGTCTTGCGCGCCACGCCGTCGCGCACTGCGAATGCCGGCTGCGGGCCGCTGCCGTTGAAGGCGGCGCCGGCATCGAGCACCAGGGTGCCGGTCTTTTGTTCGGTGACGATGTTGACGTCGACGCGCATCTTGTTGCGCAGCAGCGGGTTGTGCGGCTGATCGAGGTCGACCAGCAGCTTGACGGTGCCGTTCTGGATTTCGGGCAGGATCGTGTGCACGCGTCCCGCCAGCACCTCGCCGTTCTGCTCGACGCGCACCTTCTGGTCGGGCACCAGCAGGCGCGCATGGAAGTCGGACAAGGTCGCCTCGACGCGGTAGTTGTTCATCTCGGACACCCGCGCCAGCAGCTGGCCGGCGGCCACGCTGGCGCCTTCTTCCTGCACCAGCGAGGTCAGCATGCCGGCCCAGGGTGCGGCTACCTTCGTCTGCGCCAGCCGGCGTTCCTGCTGGGCGATCTGCTTGGCCAGGATCGCCTTTTGCAGGTTGGCGGCGTCGATGCTGCCAGCGGTGGCGCGGCGGCTGTCGGCGATCTGCTCGCGCTGCTGGCGCAGCTGGATCTCGGTGCGCTTCACGTTCAGTTCCGAGGCCAATAAATCCTCGCCCGAGACCAGGCCGCTCTGGCGCAGCTTCTGGTTGCGTTCCTGGCGCGCCCTGGCCGACAGCAGGTCGAGTTCCAGCAATTCGATGCTGCTGGCGAGCGCCTTGTGCTTCTGGTCCAGTTCCACCT
This sequence comes from Massilia sp. BAP21, assembly GCF_057801335.1. Classification (NCBI taxonomy): domain Bacteria; kingdom Pseudomonadati; phylum Pseudomonadota; class Betaproteobacteria; order Burkholderiales; family Oxalobacteraceae; genus Massilia; species Massilia sp. BAP21. The sequence continues at coordinate 201,362 of NZ_CM173596.1, read as the reverse complement.
TCAGCAGGGCGACGCGGTTTTCCTGCTGCGCCAGCTGCTCCTGCAAGGCCTCGAGGGCGAGGCGCACTTCGCGGTCGTCGAGTTCCAGCAGCAGCTGGCCGGCCTGCACCTGCTGGCCCGGTTTCGCATGGACCTTGGCCACGCGGCTGGCGGCCGGGCTGGCCACCACTTCCTCGTGCACCGGGATCACGATGCCGGAGGCGTTCACGGTGCTGGCGACGTCGCCCTTGCGCACGGTGGAGACGATGATGTCGGCAGCGGCCACGCTCGGCCGCAGCAGGCGGTTGATGCCCCAGCAGGCGGCCACGATGGCGGCGAGCAGCAGGATGCCGAGGGCGATGCGGATGCGCCGGCGGCGGCGGATGAAATCGGGAGCGAGGGCCTGGTCCATGGTGAAGGTGTGCTTGGTCTTGTCTTCCTTATTGCAAGGGCCGTGCCAGCCCGGTTTGCCCCGTACGCACCGGGCTGTGGCGGCGCCCGCTGACCGCCTGCGAACACTGGTGTCCGGTTCCGGACAGTTGCTTATCCTTGCGCATTCCCGTGGTAACTCGCATAATCGCCTGCTGACCTGTTCGCGCCGCCTGCGCACCCGATGCGCAGCTTGCGCAGAACCGTCCCAATGAACGATACCCTCGCCATCTTCGGCTTTCCCACCACGCCGCTCGAACTGATTTCGCTTGCCCTCGCGGTGACCACCGTGCTGCTCAACGTGCGCCAGAACCACTGGGCCTGGCTGTTCTCGATCACCTCGTCGGCCACCTATGCCGTGGTGTTCTTCGACGCGCGCCTGTATGGCGACAGCGGTTTGCAGCTGGTCTTCATCGCCGCGTCCGTGTGGGGCTGGTACCAGTGGCTGCGCGGGGCAGGAGACACGCGCCTGGTGGTCACGCGTTTGCACGGCGCCGGCTGGGCCTGGGCATTGGCGGGGTGGGCGCTCGGCTTCCTGCTGCTGTCGTGGTTCCTGAAGACCTACACGAATACCGACGTGCCGCACATGGACGCCTTCCTCACCGCCGGCAGCCTGGTCGGCCAGCTGCTGCTGGCGCGTAAAAAAGTCGAGAACTGGGTCGTGTGGATCGTGGTCGACGTGCTGTACGTGGGCCTCTACCTGTTCAAGGACCTGCACGTGACGGCGGTGCTGTATGCGGTCTTCGTGCTGCTGGCCGCGCGTGGGCTGCGCGCATGGGGCAACATCGCGCGGGTGGACCGATGAAGCGCATCGCCATCCTCGGCGCCGAGTCCTCGGGCAAGTCGACCCTGTGCGAGGCGCTGGCGCGGCGCCATGGCACCGTGTGGGTGCCCGAATACCTGCGCGAGTTCGTCGACACGATGGGGCGCGTGCCCTTCGAGGAAGACCAGTTCGGCATCGCCCGCACCCAGCGCGCGCGCGAAGATGCGGCGGCCTTGCAGGCACGCGACTACCTGTTTTGCGATACCACGCCCCTGATGACGGCGCTGTACAGCCGCGTGTACTGGGGCCGCGTCGATGCGCAGCTGACGGAACTGGCGCGCACGCACGACTACGCGCTGACGCTGGTGACCGCCACCGACACACCCTGGACGCCGGATGGCCTGCAGCGCGAATCGGAAGAAGTGCGCGAGCTGGTGCACCGCATGGTGCTGGCGGAATTGCGGGAACGGGGCATCCCGTACCTGCTGGTGAGCGGAGACCTGCCGCAGCGCCTGCGGCAGGTGGAGAATGCGCTGGCTGCGCTTTAGAAGTCGAACTGCGCCGACACGCGGAAGGTGCGCGGCGCGCCCGGCAGCAAATAGCCGCCCAGTTGCTGGGTGACGTCGCGCCAGTAGAACTTGTCGAACAAATTATCGACGCGCGCACGCAGCGTTACGTTCTGCGACCCCATCTTCATGTCATACGCGGCGCCCAGGCCGAACACGTGGTAGCCCGGCACATACACCGTGTTCTGCGGATCGAAGGCCTTCTTGCCCGCGTACTGCCACTGGCCGCTTACCTTCAGGCCCGCGACTGCCGGCAGCGCGTAGTCGGCCCACAGCGTGGTCTTCAGTTCCGGCACGTTGGTGGCGCGCTTGCCGTCGTACAGGGCGTCGCCGGTGTCCTGCTGCCTGGCCCGCAAGGCCATCAGGGTTGCGCCGTAGGTGAGGGCGCCGCTGCTGCGCTGGGCCGCCAGTTCGACGCCGCGGTGCATCTGCTCGCCGTTGCGGACAAAGGTGTTCGCTTCATTCACGTATTCCAGGCCGGTGCTGATCTGGAACAGCGCCGCCGTCAGGCCGATGTCGCCAAGGCGGCCCTTGGCGCCGAGCTCGAACTGCTTCGAGCGGTTCGGGCCCAGGTCCTGGTTCTGGTTAGTGGTTTCCATCTCGGCCACGCCGCCCGATTGCAAGCCATGGGCCACGGTGCCGTACACGTTCCAGCCCGGCGTCACGCTGTACACCAGCGAGGCGCTCGGCAGCAGCCAGCTGCCCTTGCTCGCCGTCGGGCCGAGTGCCAGTTCCGGCGTTTGCGTGCTGTCGATCTTCGTGTAGCGCAGGCCGGCGTGCAGGGCGAGTTCCGGCGTCAGCGTGAGGATGTCCTGCACGAACAGCGAACGTTCGCGCTCGGTAAAGCGCTCGCTGACCGGGCCGGTGCTCGGGTTGCCCGGCGCCGGGTCGACGGCCAGGTTGGCGTAGATGTTGCTGTAGCCGGCGTAGTCGTAGACGTAGTCGCCGTAGCTGTTGTGGCGCTCGGCGTAGCCGATGCCGGCGGTGAGCACATGGCGCACGCCGCCGCTGGCGAAGCGGCCCTGCACCTGCGCCTGCACGCCGAACGGCGTCTTGCGCTCGCCCACGCTCTGGTAGTCGTACACGTCGTAGTCGCCGTTCGAGCAATAGCCCGGATAGTAGCCGTCGCCCTCGTTGCTGCAGCCGTAAGGGAAAGCGGTGTAGTCGTCGCGCTTGAACCAGTGCTTGTTGGCGGTAACCGTGGCGCGCCAGTCGCTGTTCAAGCGGTAGTCGAAGCGCAGGCCGAAGTTGGCGCTGTCGGTGTCGACCGGCCTGGTCCAGGGCTGGGCATTCAGGAGGGTCTTCGGGTTCACGCCGCGCGGTAGTTCCACGCCGCGGATCAATTGGTAGCCGGGCGCGGTGATCTGCTCCTTGTGCTGGAAGTCGGCATCCAGCTGCAGCAGGGCGTCCGGACTGATCTGCCAGTCGAAGGCGCTTGATACGAACTGGCGCTTGCCATCGGCGCCGTCCACATACGAACGCAGGCGCTCGGCGGCGGCGTTCACGCGGTAGCCGAAGCGCTTGTCCTCGAAACGCCCGCCGACATCGACGGCGCCGTACAGGGTGCCGCGCTCGCGCGCTTCGACCGTGACGGAACGCAGGTCGGTGTCCGTCGGGCGCTCCGTGACGAAGTTCAGGATGCCGCCCGGCGCCGCCAGGCCGGCCTGCATGCCGGCCACGCCCTTCAGCAGTTCCAGGCGTTCCTTGTTCTCCAACGGGATCTGGGCGTCGGCGGGAATGGCGATGCCGTCCTTGCGGTAGCCCGAGTTATTGTTCAGCATGAAGCCGCGCACCGAGAACTGCTCGGCATAGCCGACCGCGTTGTAGGCGTCGCCGACTGAGGCGTCGTAGGCGAGGGCGTCGCTGGCGCTGCGGATCGACAGATCCTGCATCTGCGCGCGGCTGAAGGCGCTGATCGAGACCGGGGTGTCGACAATCGGCATGTCGGCAAAGCCGCCGACGCTGGCGCGGTCGCTCGTGGTCCACTTGCTGCCGCTGACGACGACCGAGGGAATGGCGTCGTTCGTTTGTGCAAATGCCGGGACGGCGAACGCCTGGGCCACGGCGCAGGCGAGGAGGGTGTGCTGCAAGACTGGTTTCATTGTGTGCTCGGATTCGAGCGGCGCACGGGCGCCGCTTTTGGAAAAACCGGAGCCAACGTGGGGGAAGGGCAAACAAATGGGGAACTGCGTTGCGCTTTCCTTCGCTGGCATTATCCAGATCAGGTACGAAGGGTATCTCTCACCCGGAACGCGAATTCCAGGACCCCTAGCGAAGGCGCGAGTGTAGCACGGCGTATGGCGCTTTTGTCAATGCGGGAATGGTGGTTTTCCGTAGATACCGTCTTACCCGTCAAGCCCTACATGCAAATTTTGGGTCGTAGGGCTTGCCGGAGTGGATGACACCAAAACACAAGTGTGCCAGCTTGCGCATAGCGGCTCCAATTGCGGCCATCGCGGTTTTACCTTTGGCGAGCAGTCGCTCATTCAGCGCCTTAATATGCGGATTACAGCGTGTTGCCACGACGGCAGGCATGTACAGCACTTTGCGTAAGTAAGCAGGGCCGGCTTTCGACATATGCGGCCGGCCACGTACCGAAGATCCTGACTCCCATACAACTGGCACGAGCCCCAGATAGGCTGCCAGCTGCTCGGCGCTCTCAAACGTTCGACCAGCAAATAACGTCGTCATATGGGTCGAAACACGAGGACCGACACCAGGTATCGTTTCGAGTAGTTCTTTCTTGTTGCGCAGGTCCGGGTCGTCATTGATGTGCTTGGCAATCATCTTTTCCAACCGCTTCAGTTCGGCCTGCAGAAAAGCGATTGATTCTGCAATAGAGGCGCTTACAGCTTCTGGTACCGAGCTAAAGTCGTTTGCTTCCTTGCGATTGCGTTCGCGCTGTAGATCGTCGGCGACTGCATCACGGCGCGCCAGCAGGGCTTTGAGGTGACGTGCTGACGGCGATGGTGGCTGCCATGGTGCAGGATTTTGGGCCATGCCGAAGCGAGCCAGCACCGCACTGTCTTGCTTATCGGTCTTGTTCTTCACCCCCAGTCCTTGCGCGAAAGCGCGCAGCTGAGCTGGATTAACCAGCGATACGACCAGTCCAGCATCGGCCAGGGCCAATGCAGCGGCTTCGTGATACATCCCTGTCGGCTCCATCACCACGTGTGGATTGGACGCCTTCTTTTCGTTCAGCCAGTCAAGCAACTCCACAAAGCCAGCAGCTGTATTTGGAATATTACTCTTCGACTTGAGCTTGCCGGTCTCGCTATCGAGCAGCATGCAGTCAAGGTTTTTCTTGGCAACGTCTACACCTAGATAAAACATAAATTCTCCTTGCGTCCTCGATCAACACACCCACTCTCCTTGTGCATACAGGGTCATTGCCCTTGGCTACCGTCCAGTGTTTGGCATGGTGTGGGAACGAGGTGAAGGGCTTGATCTACCTTCCAAGGTCGAGCCTTAAGGGTGGGCCCAAGCTGGTCTTCACCTCTGCTGGCAGTAGCTAACCACCAACTCGGTCAAGATACAAGGGTGGGCACTTGTGCCCACGCGGTCTCAGCGCACGATCGGACGCAATGCGTGAAACGGTGCGGTGTTTATGGGTACGACCGCGTGGGCACAAGTGCCCACCCTACAACAGCAAGACGCCGATATTCAAACTTCGGCGGCCTCGCGCACCGGCGCCGCATGCTCATGGTGCGCACGCGCATGCAGCAGATGCCGCTGCAGGGTCGACTTGGCCGAGGTCTCGATCGCGCGCCAGTAGTCGCGCCGCTGCGCCGCGCGCTTGCGGTGTTTCGATGGCATGTCGGCCAGCGGCTTGAGGTAGAAGGGAAGCGAGATCAGCCAGGTGTCCCCCGGCAGCTCGACCCCGCCCAAAATCTTCCAGAATCCGTCGTAGGCATTCGCGAAGTGCTTGGCGTCGAGCGGGTCGTAGGCCGGGTGCGCCGTGCACTTCACGCCCGCCACCTGCTCCATGCCCACGGCCTGGGCCACGCCCTGCATGGCGGCAAAGCAGAAGAAACTCGGCGAGTTGTTGGGGAAGGCGTTCTCGAAGGCCTCGAAGGCTTCGCCGGAATCGGTCCAGCGGCCCTGGTTGCGGGTCACGAAGGGCACCAGCCCCGGCGGCAGGCCGGCCACCGCGCCGTCGACCCAGGAGAACGACAGCCGGTGCAGCACCTTGCCGTCGGCGACCAGGGCGATCGTCAGGTCGCCTTCGGCATTCATGCGCGAGCCCATCTCCAGGCGGATCAGGAACTGGCTGCCGCCTGCCTCGTGCTGCCACAGCGCCAGCCCGCCGCCGGCGTACACGGCCTGCTTGTAGGCGGCATTGAAACTGGTTTCCTCAAAACGGTAATGCGACAGCACACATTGCACGCGCTGGCGCGCCGACAAACCCTTGACCAGGTAATGGCGGTGGCTCAGGTGGTGGAACAGGTCGGTGTTGGCGGGCGCCGCCACGTAGTTGCGCACCACGTCGAGCTGGCACAGCGCGGCATGATCTTGCCAGTAACGCAGCGCGCGCGCGCTGCGCAGCACCGCCATCAGGCGCGAGGTGAAGGAAAGCTGGCCGCGGCGGGCCGTCCAGTGCTTGGCGAGGTGGGCGAAGATCATGGTCGCGTTCCGTAAGTGGCAGTGTCAGGCAAACTCATGGTGGCTCAGCTGCCTTCTACGGGCGGTGAGATTGCTCAAGGGAAATAAATTCTTTGAGGCAATCTTTCCGACGCCATGACGGGAAATAGCGAACACGGTTATGCTCCTTCGGCTCTGATTCTTGTCAAACGTAATGACATGTTTCTTACAAGAATAACATGAGCCGCGCGCGCCCCCTCCGGAATTTGCTCGATACTGCCGGTTCACTCACGGAGAGAACCATGGCTTACGAACTGTATTACTGGCCCAGCCTGCAGGGTCGCGGCGAATTCGTCCGGCTGGCGCTGGAGGAAGCGGGCGTCGATTATTCCGATGTGGCGCGCGGCTGGCACGGCGTCGACAAGCTGATGGCGGCCATGAAGGAAGGCCCCACGCCCCCGTTCGCGCCGCCTTATTTGCGCGCCGGCGACCTGACGATCGGCCAGACCTCGACGATCCTGATGTTCCTCGGCGAGCGCCACGGCCTGGCGCCCCAGGATATGGCAGGGCGGCTCTGGACCCAGCAATTGCAGCTGACGATTGCCGACGTGGTGGCCGAAGCCCACGAGACCCACCATCCGGCCGGCATGAATGTGTATTACGAAGACCAGAAGCCCGAGGCCTTGCGCCGCGCGCAGGAATTTACCTCCGCGCGCATCCCCAAGTTCCTCGGCTATTTCGCCCATGTGCTGGACCAGAAGGACTACCTGCTGGGACAGGACGTGACCTACGCCGATTTATCGCTGTTCCAGGTGCTGGAAGGGCTGAACTACGCCTTCCCGAAGGCGACGGCGCGCGTGCTGGCCGAGCATCCGCAGCTGGAGGCGCTGCGCCAGCGCGTGGCCGAGCGCCCGCGCATCGCCGCCTATCTCGGGTCCGAGCGGCGCATTCCGTTCAACGAGGAAGGCATTTTCCGGCATTACCCGGAACTGGACACCTGAGTCCGGTCAATCCCACTGCGGCGCAAAGTCCGGGCTGACCAGGCGTTCGCCGCGTTCCAGCGCATCGATGGCGGCGATGTCGCCCGCATCGAGCCTGATGCTGCCGGCCGCCAGGTTGCCTTCCAAATTGGCGCGCCGGGTCGAGGACGGAATCACGGCATGACCCTTGGCCAGCAGCCAGGCCAGCGTCACCTGGGCCGGCGTCGCGTCCACGCGCGCGGCAATCGCGCGGATGACCGGCTCGTCGATCGCCTTGCCATAGGCCAGCGGCATGTAGGCAGTGACGTGGATGCCGTGTTCGCGGGCAAAGGCAGCCACCGCACGGTTCTGCAAATAGGGATGCAGCTCGACCTGGTTGGTGGCGATGTTCTGCGCGCCGACCGCGGCGATGGCCTCGCGCATCAGCGGGATCGTGAAGTTCGAGATGCCGATGGCGCGGGTCAGGCCGCGTTCGCGCGCCGCCATCAGCGCTTCCATCGACTCGACCACGGAAACGGCGGCGCCGGGCGAGGGCCAGTGGATCAGGGCCAGGTCGACCGCGCTTGTCTTCAGCTTGCGCAGGCTCGCTTCCAGGCTGGGAATTAGGGCGTCGCGCGACAGATGTTCGGTCCAGATCTTGGTGGTGACAAAGACTTCGCCGCGCGCCGCGCCGCTGGCGGCAAGCGCCTGGCCGACTTCGTCCTCGTTGCCGTAGATCTGGGCGGTGTCGATGTGGCGGTAGCCGAGGTCGAGGGCGTTGGCGACGCTGTCGATGGCCTGCTTGCCTTGCAAGCGGAAGGTGCCGGCGCCGATATTGGGCATGTTCATGTGATTTCCTTTTGTTGAATTAAACAAGTTCTGCCGGGTTTTGTAGCTGAGGCTGTGCTTGCGCCTTGCGGGCCGCTTGAGCCCGTTCATCGCGCCGGTCGAGGTGGCCGGCCAGGGTGGTCAGGGCCAGGGCGCCGAGCACGACCAGCGCGCCGATCGGCGGCGTCGCCATCAGGCCCAATTGTTCGACGATCACGCCGCCGCCCCAGGCGCCGAGCGCGATGCCGAGGTTGAAGGCGGCGATGTTCAGGCCGGAGGCCATGTCCAGCGCCTGCGGCGCATCGCGCTCGGCGCGCTGCACCACGTACAGCTGCAGGCCCGGCACGTTGCCGAAGGCGACCGCGCCCCAGGCCAGCACGGTGGCCACGACCAGCACCGGATGCGGCGCGGTAAAGGTGAGCACGGCCAGCACGATGGCCAGCAGCGCGAACACGACCTGCAGCGCGCGCACCGGCCCCTTGCGGTCGGCCAGGCGTCCGCCCCAGATGTTCCCGGCGGCGACCGACACGCCATACACCAGCATCACCAGGCCCACGCTCGAGGCCGCGAAACCGGCGACGTCCTGAAGGATCGGCGCCAGGTAGGTAAAGGCGATGAACGAACCGCCATAGCCGAGCGTGGTGATGGCATACACCAGCAGCAGGCGCGGCTTTTTCAGGACCGCGAACTGCGCCGCCAGGCTGACCGGCTTGCCGGCGCCGATGGACGAGGGCACCAGCAGCATGCTGCCGACCATGGCGATCACGCCGAGCAGGGCGACGGCCAGGAAGGTCGACTGCCAGCCGAATTGCTGGCCGATCCAGGTTCCGAGCGGCACGCCGGTGACCAGGGCCACCGTGAGGCCGGTGAACATCAGGGCAATCGCCCGCGCCGCCTTGTCCCTGGGCACCAGGCTGGTGGCGATGGTCGAGCCGATCGAGAAGAAGACGCCGTGCGCCAGGCCGGTCAGCACGCGCGCCGCCATCAGCGCGGCATAGCCGGGCGCCACCGAGGCCACCAGGTTACCGGCCGTGAACAGCAGCATCAGGCCGATCAGCAGGCGCTTGCGCGGCACGCGCGCGGTGAGGGCGGTCAGCACCGGGGCGCCGACCGCCACGCCCAGTGCGTACAGGCTGACCAGCAGGCCGGCCGAGGGAAGCGAGACGCCGAGGCTGGCGGCAACGTCGGGAATCAGGCCGACGATGACGAATTCCGTCGTCCCGATGGCAAAGGCGCTCAGGGTGAGCGCCCATAGTGCGAGTGGCATAGTGTTCTCCTGCAGCCAATGTTGAAAAGTAGAGCTGCAGTGTGAGCGAAACAGGCCACCAGAAAAATCCTTTGCCCTACAATACACTTTTGACTGGGAGTCACGAATGATCGACGTGGAGGCATTGATTACATTCTCCGCAGTCATGGATGCGGGATCGTTTTCCGGTGCCGCCGAACGGCTGGGGCAGACGCCGTCGGGTGTCTCGCGCACGATTGCGCGGCTGGAGAGGCACCTCGGCATGACCCTGCTGCACCGGACCACGCGCCGCCTGCAGCTCACCGACGAGGGCGCCTGGCTGCTCGAGCGTGCGCGCGCCATCCTGGCCGACCTCGAACACACCGAGCTGGAAGCGTCGGCGCGCCGCTCGCAACCGTCCGGCCTGGTGCGCGTGAACGCGGCCACGCCCGCGCTCGACCACCTGCTGGCGCCGCTGGTGCCGGCCTTCCTCGACGCCTATCCGCTGGTGCAGCTGGAACTGACCAGCGGCGAAACCGTGGTCGACCTGATCGAGGAACGTGCCGACCTGGCGATCCGCATCGGCCAGTTGCCCGACTCGACGCTGAACGCACGCCGACTCGGCAGCAGCCGCATCCGCGTGCTGGCGGCGCCCGGCTACCTGGCGCGCCACGGCACGCCCGCGAACGTGGCCGAGCTGGCCCAACATCGCCTGCTGGGCTTCTCGAAGCCGGCCTCGCTGAACACCTGGCCGCTGGCCCGGGATGGCGCCGAGGGCTATACCATCGAACCCGCCGTTACCGCGTCGAGTGGGGAGACGGTGCGCCACCTGGCGCTGGCCGGCGCCGGCATCGCCTCGCTGTCGGATTTCCTCACGCGCGCCGACATCGCGGCCGGCCGCCTGGTACCGGTGCTGCCTGACGCGGCGCTGCCCTGGGACCAGCCGGTGTGGGCCGTGTTCTACAGGCAGGGCGCGCTGGCGCCGCGGGTGACGGCGCTGGTGGATTTCCTGGCACGCGAACTGGCGCCGCTGCTCGAAAACTAGCCTGCGCGCGAGAAGAATGCCGCGTTCGTTTGGCGCAGCGCAGCACAGCCGATGGTTGCACGAACTTCAAGCCGGCGCTACGCTCGAACAGCAGTACAAGAACCCGCCGTAGCGGTCACCCATCCTGAAAGGAGCGCGCAACATGAGTTCGGAAGTCAAACCCGTCGAAGAGGGCATGCACACCATCACCCCGCACCTGACCTGCGCCAACTGTCACGAGGCCATCGAGTTCTACAAGCGGGCCTTCGGCGCGCGCGAGGTCATGCGCTCGCTCATGCCCGACGGAAAAATCGGCCACGCCATGCTGCGCATCGGCGACTCGCCGCTGTTCCTGGCGGACGAGTTTCCCGACTACGGCGCTTTCGGTCCGCTGGCGCTGAAAGGTTCGTCGGTCAACATCCACCTGGCCCTGCCCGATGTCGACGCCGTGTGGGAGCAGGCCGTGGCCGCCGGCGCAACCGTCAAGATGGAACTGGCCGACCAGTTCTGGGGCGACCGCTACGGCCAGATCGAAGACCCGTTCGGGCACCGCTGGTCGCTGGCCCAGCACGTGCGCGACGTGTCGGAAGAAGAAATGCAGGAGGCCATGAAGAACATGTGCGCCTGACCGTCCGGACTCTGATTGCGGCGGCGCTCATGTAGCGCTCATGTAGCGCTCAGGTCGCGCTCAAGTGCTGATACAGGATCAGGCTGCCGATCACGATCAGCACCAGGCCGCCCATGATCTCGGCGCGCTTGCCGACCAGCGCGCCGAGGCCGCGGCCCAGCATCACGCCGATCGTCACCATCACGAAGGTGGCAAAGCCGATGGCGGCTGCGGTGACGACGATGTTGGCGTCGATGAAGGCGAGGCCGGCGCCGACGATCAGGGCGTCGATGCTGGTGGCCACGCCGGTGATGGCCAAACGCCAGAAGCCGTGGCTGGAGGGTTTATCGTCGTCGATGTCGGGCGCACTGAAACCTTCGCGGATCATGCGCAAGCCGAGCAGGCCGAGCAGGACAAAGGCGATCCAGTGGTCCCAGGCCTGGACGTAGGGCGCCGCCGCATTGCCCAGCACCCAGCCGAGCAGCGGCGTCAGGCCCTCGATCACGCCGAAGATCAGGCCGGTGCGCAAGGCTTCGCGCAATTGCGGCCGCTGCAGCGCGGCGCCCTTGCCGACAGCGGCGGCAAAGGCATCGGTGGACATGGCCAGGGCAAGCGAGGCGGTGGCGGCGAAATTCATGGAACGCTTTCTGTCGGGCGAACGCAAAGGCAGGCCCGCGCGGCCCGAACTCCGCACGCAGGCTTGCCAAAGGTCTTGCCAACCGAACAGGGCGCGGGTTCACACACAAGATGCTGAACGCGCGCGCTTGGCTGCCCGTACCACGGCCGCGTGTGTTTGCTGGCCGAGTATGTTGATACGGGAACTTCCTGGGAGGAAGCAGGCTACTCCCCAATGGGCGCCGACATTATAACCGAGGCCCCGGCTCGGCAGTACAGCAGGAATGTGGGCATTTGCACAAGAGAATAGTGAAACGCGTAGACTGTGCGGCAAGCGGCATATCTCCGTGTATGCCATCCACCGATCCACAGGAGGCAGCTTGGACACCATGGACCACGACAGCGGCATGCACGACATTGACATCGTCATCGTTCCGCCCACGCACGACCTCGGCGACGGCTTCAAGGTGCGCCGCGCGCTGCCCAGCCGCCAGCGGCGCATGGTCGGTCCCTTCGTCTTCCTCGACCAGATGGGACCGCACGTGTTCACGGCCGGCCAGGGCCTGGACGTGCGCCCGCACCCGCACGTCTGCCTGGCCACCGTCACCTACCTGTTCAGCGGCGAAATCCTGCACCGCGACAGCCTGGGCGTCGTGCAAGCCATCCAGCCCGGCGCGGTCAACTGGATGACGGCCGGGCGCGGCATCGTCCATTCCGAGCGCACCGCTCCCGAACGCCGCCAGGCGGGTTCCGATCTGTTCGGCCTGCAATGCTGGGTGGCGCTGCCGCGCGCCGTGGAAGAAAGCGATCCCGCCTTTGCCCACGTCGGTGTCAACGAACTGCCCTTCATCGAAGACGGCGGCGTCAGCGCACGCGTAGTGGCCGGCAGCTACTGGGGCAAGAAGGCACCGGTGCCGACCCACTCCGACATGTTCTACGTCGACCTGACCCTGCAGCCCGGCGCGCGCATCGCCATGCCGGCCGAGTACCACGAGCAGGCCCTGTACATCGTCGAAGGCAGCATCGACCTCGGCCGCGATGGCGTGTTCGAAGCCGGGCAGCTGGTGGTGCTCAAACCCAGGGCCGAAGTCATCCTGCGCGCACCCGGGCCGGGACCAACGCGCGCCATGCTGCTCGGCGGCGAACCCATGGACGGCCCGCGCTACCTGTCCTGGAACTTCGTCGCCAGTTCCGCCGAGCGTATCGAACAGGCGCGCGAGGACTGGCGCAACGGAGCCTTCCCGCAGGTGCCGGGCGAAACCGAATTCATCCCGCTGCCGGACACGCTGGGCAAGCCGGTGCACTATCCCTGAACGCACCCGCACAATGGCATAAAGGCAGCATTTCACTCCACCCTGATTAGTCAATCATGCAATTTTCCGAACACTCCGCTCAGAACCAGGACCCGGCCGATGTCTCCGGCGTGCAGCGCATCGCCGCCTTTTCCGACGGTCTCGAAGGCGGCAACCCGGCCGGCGTCTGGATCGGTGCCGCGCTGCCGTCCGCGGCCGAGATGGCGCGCATCGCCCACGCCATCGGCTTTTCCGAAACCGCCTTTGCCGCGCCGCTCGAGGCCGGACAAGGGCAGGGCGGCTACCGGGTGCGCTACTTTTCGCCCGAAGCCGAGGTGCCGTTCTGCGGCCACGCCACCATCGCCCTTGGCGCCGCACTGGCGGCCGCGCATGGCGACGGCGTGTATGCGCTGACACTGAACGACGCCCGCATCACGGTCGAAGGCCGGCGCCATGCCGAAGGGGATGGCAAGAGCAGCAAGCCCGGCGATGGCGAGGAAGACGGGAAAGCCCAGGCCGCACCCGGCCTGGTCTCGGCCGCCCTGCAATCGCCGCCCACGCGCAGCGCACCCGCGCCGCAACACGTCGTCGAGCGCGCCCTGGCCCTGTTCGGCTACCGCCAGGAAGACCTCGACCCGCGCATCCCGCCGGCGCTGGCCCACGGCGGCGCCGACCACCTGGTGCTGGCCCTGCGCAGCCGCGCGCTGCTGGCGGCGATGCAGTACGAGCTGGACGCCGGCCGCGCCTTCATGCGCGAGCTCGGCATCGTGACCGTGGTGCTGGCCTGGGCAGAATCCGACACCCTGTTACACACGCGCAATCCCTTCGCCGCCGGCGGCGTTTATGAAGACCCGGCCACCGGCGCCGGCACCGCAGCCCTGGCCGGCTATTTGCGCGACCTGGGCTGGACAGGCGGGCAGGGAACCGGCGGACAGATCGACGTGGTGCAGGGCGAGGACATGGGCATGCGTTCGCGCCTGCGCGCCAGTTTCGATGGCGTCCCAGGCGGATCGATTCGCGTGTCGGGTACGGCGCGTTCCATGTAAAACGCGGTGCGCGAGTATTGCTGAGCGTGGATGTTGCCAGGTCGTTAGCACAGGCATTCCAAGGATGATGAATAGAAGGCAAAAAGTGCCTCTTATTAGCGTTTTGATTACATTCAGAAGATTGATAATGATCAATAACAGCCGTTAGCCAACATCATTTTTCAAGGAATGTCCTGTCATGGAAATGCGTCCCCCAGCAATGTTCTCCGCAACTCCTGCGCGCTCGGAAATGCCGACCGAGCGCCTGCCGTTCACGATCCGCCGGGTCGAGAACGAGGACAGCCTGAAGAAAGCCGTTGCCATCCGCCACGCCGCCTATGCGCGCCACGTGCCCGAGTTCGCCCGCTCGCTGGCCCTGCCCGAAGCCTGCGACTATGAAGAAGACACCGTGGTTCTGCTGGCCGAGTCCCGCCTCGACGGCACGCCGCTGGGCACGGCGCGCATCCGCACCAACATCCACCACCCGCTGCATATCGAGGAATCGGTGGTGCTGCCGCAGTGGCTGCAGGGCCGCAGCCTGGGCGAGGTCGAGCGCCTCGGCGTGGGCGAGGGCCGCATCGGCCACATGGTGAAGGTGGCGCTGGTGAAAGCCTTCTTCGAGTACTTCGAGAAGACCGGCATCGAATACGCCGTGATCGCCGGCCGCGCCCCGGTCGACCGCCACTACGAGCAACTGCTGTTCACCGACGTCTTCGGCGACAAGGAAATGGTGCCGTTGCGCCATGCCGGCAACATGCCACACCGCGTGATGGCCTTCGAGATCGCCAGCGGCGAAGCGCGCTGGACCGCCGCGAAACACCCGCTGCTGAAGTTCTTCCGCCATACCCATCACCCGGACATCGATGTTGGCGTCGCAGGTGCTGAGGCACGCACCACGGCAAGCGATGTCAATACCGGCCGTGGCGCGCAGGCGACACCTGTCGCGCCGCAGGCGCCGATTTCGACCCCGCTGGACCAACTGGCCGCTGCCTGACCAAATATTGCATGACGGCATGTAGTTCAGGCTGTATCCTAAACGGTGAAGCGCGCTGGCAGCAGGCTGGCGTTTGTCAGCCTGATTCGTCCAGCCTATGCCCCAGCCGTCCACGCCCGCACGACCTTCGTTATCCGTGTATCTCGACCGCCTGTTCACGGCGGGCATGCACTTGCTGTCGGTCTACCTGGTGCCGATCGGCGTGGCACTGGTGTCGATCCTGGCCCTGGCTTCCTGGAACAGCCATTACGTCGCCCGCGGCGACGTGGTGCTGCCGCTGCGCGTGCTGGCCGAGCACGGCCCCGCGCTGGCGCCCGACGAAGCCCTGCGCCAGCTGGGCCACCGCCATGCGGTCGAGCGCTACGACACCCATCTGTCCGAAGCCCCGCTCTGGTTCGCCCTGCGTCCGCATGTCCAGGGCGAGGGGCCGCAGGTCATCGAATTCCCTTCGCGCCATGCCATCGATATCCGCTGCTGGGACGGCGCCACCGGGCAAGCCCTGGGCTTTGCCTCGCATGAAGCCTCGAGCGGCGCCCTGAGCCCGGCCAAGGCCGGTTTTGTGCTCAAGCCCCAGGCCATGCCGGCCGAACTCATCTGCCGCGCACGCTTCACCGGCCCGGCACGGGTCAGCGCCGTGCAATGGCCGGCCGCCGAGATGACCCTCTCGGTCCAGCAATTCCACCGCAAGTCCGGCCTGCTCGACGGCGGCATGATCGTGTTGAGCCTGTTCATTTTGGTCACGGCCCTGATCAACCGCCAGCTGCTGTATCTGCAGTTCGCGGTCTGGCTGATCCTGAACCTGCGCGTGGGTGCCATCTCGGCCGGCTGGGACATCCAGTGGCTGGGCCAGGAACTGCCGCAAGCCTGGCTGGCGCCGAGCCGCGCCGTGACCACGGCCCTGTACGGGATCGCCACCATGGCCCTGTACTTCAAGCTGTTCGGCGCGGAACTCGCGCGCAGCCGCCTGGCGGTGCCGCTGCGAGTGGCGCAAGGCCTGTGCCTGTGCCTGCTGCCGATGGCGCTGCTGCTGCCTTTCAGCATTTACTTGCCGGCGATGTGGGTGCTGGTCGCGCCCGGCCTGGCCCTGATGACGGTTGGCCTGTTCGGCATCATGCGCAACGCCCAGGCGCGGGTGGCGATGTGGTTCGCGGCCTCGTTCGCCGTGACCTTCATGTCGACCCTGGCCGAGGTCATTTCCGCCGCCGTCGGCCTGCGTGAAATGCTGGGCGTGGTCAACAGCGTCACCGCCGCCCTGGCCTCGAGCCTGCTGGCGGCGCTGGCGGTGGCCGAGCAGATGCGTCTCGAGACGCAAAAACGGATTGCGGTCCAGGCCGAGCTGGAGCATGCCTACGAGGCGATGCCGGTGGGCCTGTTCACGCTCGACCTGTACGGCGCCTTCCTGTCGGCCAATCCGGCCCTGTGCCGCATGCTCGATTGCGCGCTGCCCGGGTCGGCCTCGGCTTCCGGATTCGACTCGGGTACGCAGGCCGATCGCAGCCGTATCCTGTGGCAGCAATTCTTCGACGACAATTCCTGGTTCCACCTGCGCGACCAGGTGCACCTGCAGACGAACGTCGAGATGGAACTGGCCAGCCGCGACGGCGAGCGCCGCTTCCTGGTGCGCGCCACCCTGGCCCATGGCCGCATCGAAGGCGTGCTGGAAGACATCACGGAAAAGACCAAGGCCACCGAGCAATTGCGCTTCATGGCCAACAACGATCCGCTGACCAAGGTCTTCAACCGCCGCGGCATCGAAAAAGCCTTCGAGCATGCGGCGGTGTCGCTGGCCTCGGGCAAGCCCCTGTCGGTGGCCTACATCGACCTCGACCGCTTCAAGCTGATCAACGATCTGTTCGGCCACGCGGCCGGCGACGACGTCCTGAAGCAGGTGTGCGAACGAATGGCGATGATGCTGGCCGGCGGCCAGCAGATCGGCCGCGTCGGCGGCGACGAATTCGTGATCGTCATGCCCGACACGGCGATCCCGCTGGCCTCGCTGATCTGCCGCGGCATCGTCGACCGCATCGGCGGCACGCCTTACCGCGTCGGCGACAAGGCTTTCCATGTGCGCGGTTCGGTCGGCCTGATCGAGGTCTCGCACGGCATGCCGATGAAGGACGCGATTTCCACCGCCGACCGCGCCTGCCGCCAGGCCAAGGAAGCCAGCGACGGTCTGGTGGTGTACGAGCGCAATGCGCGCGCCTTCCACGAGCGCGAGGCCGAGCTGAACCTGGTGGCGAAACTGCAGGGGCCGAACGCCACCGACGGCCTGTTCCTCGAGATGCAGCCGATCATGTCGCTGAAGACGCCGCACGATTCGCTCAACTTCGAGGTGCTGCTGCGCATGCGCGGGCCTGATGGCGGCGTGCTGCCGGCCGGCCCGCTGATCGGCGCGGCCGAGAAATGCGGGCGCGCCGGCGTGATCGACCGCTGGGTACTGTCGAGCACCCTGGTCTGGATTGCCGAGAACGTGCAGAAGCTGCCGCATACCCGTTTCGTGTGCATGAATTTGTCCGGCGCCTCGCTGAACGACGAGCGCTTCGTGCAGGACACGCTGGAGATTTTGGCGCGCCACGTGCACGTGGCCAGCCGCCTGTGCATGGAAATCACCGAAAGCGTGGCCCTGCACGACCTCGACAACACGCGCCGCTTCATCGACCAGGTGCGCAACTTCGGCGTGAAGGTGGCGCTGGACGACTTCGGCGCAGGCTATACCTCGTTCTCCTACCTGAAGGAACTGCCGGCCGACGTGCTGAAAATCGACGGCAATTTCATCGTCAACATCAACGCGCACCCGGCCAACGTAGCCATCGTCGAGGCCATCGTCAACCTGGCGGTGAACCTGGGCATGAAGACCATTGCCGAATGGGCCGAAGATGCAGCCACGGTGCAGACCCTGGCCGAGATCGGCGTCGATTACGTGCAGGGCTGGGCCGTGTCGCGCTCGCTGGCGCCGGAGCGCATGCTGGGGGCGCCATCATCGGCCAGCTTCATCGAGGACGGTGAACTGCTGGAGATGCTGCCGACGCTGGGGGCGGCCAGTGCGCTGGACTTGCGCGGTTTCATGCGCATGGGCTAGGGCGGCCGTGCAAGCCAGTGTGTCTGGCTTCGGATTCACGTAGGGTGGACGGGTTCCCCGTCCACGCGTCGATTGCCGGCGCGCGCATGACTGGTGCCGATGATCTTGCCACCACTTGCCGGCTTCGTGATCGTTCCGGATGAACGCGCCGCTAACGATCGACGCGTGGGCGGCGCTACGGCCGCGTGAGTGCACGCGGCAGGGTAGAGCCGACCACCCTACCGGCTCGTTACCAGCTGGGTGCGGTCCGAGTCGAGCAACAGCAATTGGGCACGCGCCGCCTTCAGGGTGGCGACGTCGCGCGCCAGCGGACGGTCGCGCTGCGGCATGCGCGGGCGCCAGTCGTGCTGCTGCTGCATGCGCGGCGACCCGGCGAAGCGCTGGATCGGCTGCGGCTGCCCGGCCTCCGGTGCGGCATCGCTAACGGACGTACCCTGCATGGAGGCATCCTGCACCAGGGCAGGGGCGGCGGCCGTCATGCGCGTGGCGCGCGCGCCGCTCTCGCAGGGCTGGTCGGTCAGCGTCACGTTACCGGCGCTGTCCACGCATTTCAGGATCTCGGTTCCGGCGAGTGCGGCGGGGGCGGCCGCCAGGGCCGCCAGGCTGATGCTGAGAGAGGCCAGGATTCTCATGGTTGGCTCCTTGTTCGATGGAGCCATTCTCCCGGCTGGGGCCGCCTGTCTCTGTTAGGTGACTCACCGTGGGTAAAAAATTGTCAAAAAAACCACGGATGAGCTAGCCCGGCCGGTAGCGGCGCGGCAGGGCGGATGCCTTGATCAGGCGCCCACCAGTTGGGCGAAGCGCGACAGGTCGACATTCCCGCCGCTGATCAGGACGCCCACGCGCTTGCCGGCCGTTGGGTAAACGCCATGCAGGGCCGCCGCCGCACCCAGGCAGCCGGTCGGCTCGACCACCATCTTCATGCGCTCGGCAAAAAATTTCATGGTCTCCACCAGTTGCGCATCGCTGACGGTGACGATGTCGTCCACGCGGCGGCGAATGACCTCGAAATTGTGTTCGCCGACGTGGGTGACCATGGCGCCGTCGGCAATCGTGTCCGGCACGCCGATGTGCACGATTTCTCCCTTGCGCAGCGATTGCTGGCCGTCGTTGCCGGCTTCCGGCTCGACGCCGATCACCTTGCAGTCCGGCGCCAGGCCGGATGCGGCCAGCGCGCTGCCGGCCAGCAAACCGCCGCCGCCGAGCGGCACCAGCAGCACGTCGAGCGGGCCGACGTCTTCGAACAGTTCCTTCGCCGCCGTGCCCTGGCCGCAGATCACGTCCGGGTGGTCGTAGGGCGGGATCAGGGTCATGCCGCGTTCTTCGGCCAGGCGGCGCCCGATCTCTTCGCGGTTTTCGGTGTAGCGGTCGTAGAAGATCACTTCGCCGCCGTATTCCTTCGTCGCCTGCACTTTGAGCGCCGGGGCGTCCTTCGGCATGATGATGGTGGCGCGGATGCCGGCCAGGCGCGCCGACAGGGCGATCGCCTGGGCGTGGTTCCCCGACGAGAAGGTCAGCACGCCGGCGGCGCGCTGGGCATCGGTGAAGCGCGCGATGGCGTTATACGCGCCGCGGAACTTGAAGGCGCCCATGCGCTGGTAGTTCTCGGCCTTGAAGAACACGGTCGCATTCGCGCGCGCGTCGAAGGTGGTCGAGGTGAGCACCGGCGTGCGGTGGGCGGCGCCTTCGAGGCGTGCGCCGGCCTGTTCGACGTCGCTGTACTGCAGGGTAGTGGTCATGGCAGTGTGAAGTAAAAGAAATCAGGAAGCCAGCGGCAGGGCCAGCTGCACCAGCAGCCCGCCGCCTTCGCGGTTGCGCACCGTGAGTTCGGCATTGTGGCGGCTGACCACGCGCTCGACGATGGCCAGGCCAAGGCCGGCGCCATTCGCCTGGCCGCGCGCGGTATCGAGGCGCGTGAAGGGTTTCAGCAACTGGTTGATCTGGTCCTCGGGCACGCCGGGGCCGTGGTCGCCGATCTGGACCACGGCGCGCCGGCCTTGCGGCGTGGTGCGCACGTGACAGGCGAAATCGATGTCGGTATGGTCCGTATCCGGCGTGCGCGCGTAGCGGCGCGCATTTTCGACCACGTTGTTGAACACGCGGCGCAAGTCGGTCTCGTTGCCGAGCACGACGATGCCTTCATCGATGTCGGTGCTGGTGCGCACGTCGGGCATGCGCGCCGCGTGCATGGCGCTGTCGGCCAGCAGGCCGGAAAGATCGACGGCGACAAACGTAGCGGCCTCGGTCGGCTTGGCGTAGTCGAGGAACTGGCCGATGATGGCGTCCATCTGGGCGATGTCCGACTGCATGCCTTCGCGCGCGTCCTGCGACAGATTCGCCATCTCGACTTCGAGCTGCATGCGCGCCAGCGGCGTGCGCAAGTCGTGCGAAATGCCGGCCAAAATCACGGCGCGGTCCTTCTCCACCTGGGCCAGGTCCTCGACCATCTGGTTGAAGCTGCGGTTCGCCTCGATGATCTCCTGCGGCCCCTTTTCCGGCAGCGGCGCCGGCTTCTCGCCCTTGGCAAAGGCGCGCGTGGCCGCGGTCAGGCGCGCCAGCGGCAAATTGATCAGGTTCGAGATCAGCGCGGCGCCGAGCAGCGACAGCAAGCCCACCACGCTGGCCCAGCCCAGCCACTGGATGCGCGTGAGGCCGGCCAGGCGCTCGCGTTCGAGCATCAGCCAGTATTGGTCGTCGTCGATATTGAAGCTGACCCAGAAGCCGGCCATGCCGTTCACGCGGCTGGAAAAGCGCGTCTGCTGGCCGAGCTTGTCGCGCACGGCGGCGGCGATGTCGGGCATCAGGGCGTTCGCCGGCGGCGGGTCGACCTGGTCCGAGTCTTCCAGCGTGAAGATGCGGATGCCTTCGTTCGACACCAGTTCGAACAGCAGCTCGCGGCGCAGCTCGGGCGCCGAGTGGGTCAGCGCCGCCTTGGTGATGGTGACCACCGAGACCACGAGTTCGGCGGTCTGCTGCACCTGGGGGCCGCGCTGGAACACGTTCAGCATGCCGATCCACGAACCCATCGACAATGCGGTCAGCAGCGACATCAGGAAGAAGGTGCGCCAGAACAGGCCGCTGCGCGTCCAGGGCATGCGGCCCGGACGCGGCTGCAGGAACGAAGCAAACACTAGCGCGGCTGTCCTTCAGGGATGAACACGTAGCCCAGGCCCCAGACGGTCTGGATGTAGAGCGGGCTCGATGGGTCGGGTTCGATGAGTTTGCGCAGGCGCGAGATCTGCACGTCGAGCGAGCGGTCGAAGACTTCGTATTCGCGCCCGCGCGCCAGTTCCATCAGCTTTTCGCGCGAGAGCGGCTGGCGCGCGTGGCGCGCGAACACCTTCAGCACCGAGAATTCGCCGGTGGTCAGGGGCACGGTCTCGCCGTTCTTCTTGAGGGTGCGCGTGCCGAGGTCGAGCACGAACTGGCCGAACTCGAAGGTCTGCGGGGTTTCCGACGGCGCGCCCGGGATTTCGTCCGGGCCCTTGCGGCGCAGGACGGCGCCGATGCGCGCCACCAGTTCGCGCGGGTTGAAAGGCTTGGGCAGGTAGTCGTCGGCGCCCATTTCCAGGCCGACGATACGGTCGACGTCTTCGCCCTTTGCGGTCAGCATGATGATCGGGGTCTGGTCGCCGGCGCCGCGCAGGCGGCGGCAAATCGACAGGCCATCTTCGCCCGGCAGCATCAAATCGAGCACCAGCAGGTCGTAGCGCTCGCGCAGCCAGAGCTTGTTCATGGCCGGCGCGCTTTCGGCGGTGACGACCTGGAAGCCCTGTTCGGTGAGGTAGCGGCGCAGCAGGTCGCGCAGGCGCACGTCGTCGTCGACCACCATGATCTTCGCGCTATGGCCGCCGCTGCTGACTGGGGTGGCGGGATTCGGGTTGGAAGATGTATTCATATGCTGTCAATTTGTCAGATTCGTATCGCTATGGTAACTTCTCTGCGCTTCGAATTTCGGTGTTACGGGCGGGGCATTACATTGTGTTACAAACTTTACCCAATTGGTCTTATACCCGGTAGGCATTCCACATACACTGGGACCCATCGAAGCTTATCTGTTTATCCGGCATCGCGGAAGAGGAACACCATGACAAACGCGCTCACCAAAACCAATGCAGCAGCCCTGGCCCAGGGCCAGCGGTTTGCCCGCCTGGCGCGCCGTGGTCTCGCCGTTTGCATGCTTGCCTGCGTCGGCCTCGGCGCCGCGCATGCACAGAGCCACGGACGCCGCGACGACATGCAACTGCCGCCTCCGGCACGTGCCGAGCGCTATCCCGCACCGCAGATCGACGGGCGCGAACAGCGCGGATATGACCAGATGCGCGACCAGCAGCGCGAGCAGCAGCGCATGCTGGACGACCAGCAGCAGCGGCGCCAGCAGATGCAGGAACAGTCGTCGCGCGAGGGCCGGCGCGAAGGGCGCCTCACGCCCGACGAGCGGCGCGACCTGCGGCGCCAGATCAACGAGGCCGGGGCGGACATCTATCCGAATGCGCGCCGCCGCTGAGGCTGGACTCATTACACACGAAGCCGGGCTTGCCCGGCTTTTTATTTTTGGCGCGGCTGCACCGGGCCGCCATTGCTGCGGTCAGTACGTATTGACCGGGCGCCCGATGTTGTGTTTAGGCGAAACATTGCTATTCGCCATCATAAAGATTGCTATTTGTTATTTATTAATGACTAACAACATGTTAGGCTTTGCGCTTTACCCTTGACGCTTTGTTAAGGGCGGGTTCTTCACCTGGAGCGCAAACGTGTCCGATTCCGTTGTTGCCACCTCTCCCGTCGCGCCAGTGACGCGCTTCGCATCGAGCGGCCCCGAACATTGCCTCGAGCGCCGGCCCGACGGCGTTTTCGCCGATCCCGCCGTGCTCGGCACCACCATCCTCGCCGCCGTCGACAGCGTGCTGCGCTCGGGCCGCTACTTCACCGGCCTGAACTACCCGGTCCTGCTGAAAGCCCTGTTCGACAGCGGCCCCGACCTGCCGCTCGGCCCCGACGGCGTGCCGCTGGTGCGCCTGGGCGACGACATCGTGCCCTTCAACCTGCAGCGCCGCCCCCTGTACCGCGCGGTGCGCATCGCCGGCGCCGAGGCCGAATACGTGTTCGAACCGGTGCACCTGGGCGGCAGCGATGGCCAGCCCGAGGTGCCGGCGCGCCTGGACGTCGACGAATTCGTGGCTGACATGTGGCTCAAGGGTATCCGCTTCGGTATCGATATCGGCGCCGTGCGCGGCGCCATCGCCAGCGGGAATGCCGGCCGCATCGTGGTTGCGCGGCGCCTGGAACCGGTGGCGGGCGAGGATGCCAACGTGATCGAGGTCTCCGAGGACATCCACCGCAGCAACGCGCCGCGCCAACTGGCCAACGGCAAGCTCGATTTGATGTGCTTTCAGAACCGCTTCCCGCAGGTGAAGGGCGGCACGCGCCTGCTGCAAAAGCTGCCGCCCAGGGTCGGCACGGCGGGCTTCGAGATATCCGGCCTGCGCATCGAGCCGGCGCCGCCGCGCGACCTCGATTTTTCCACCTACGCCGGTGACGGCACCGGCATCGACAAGGGCCGCGACGGCGAATACCTGGTCGCGACCCGGGCCGGCTTCCTGAACGTGGACGCCACGACGCGCCAGATCTCGGTGGGCGACAAGATCGTCAGCCGCGACGGCGTCAGCGCAAGAACGACCGGCAACCTGAACCTGACCGGCGACTACGAGGAATTCGGCGACGTCCAGGAAAAGCGCGTCATCGAAGGCACCAGCATCACCGTGCACGGCGACGTGTACGGCGAACTGGTCTCGCGCGGCGGCACCGTGCGCCTGTGCGCCAACCTGGTCGGCGGGCGCGCCACCAACAAGGCCGGCGACATCGTGGTCGACGGCGTGGCCTCGTCGGCGCACATCCAGGCCCTGGCCGGCACGGTCTCCCTGCAGCGAGCCGAGAACTGCGTGATCTCCGCGACCCGGGTGCGCATCGCGCACGCGGTGAACTGCGAGATCATCGCCGACGAACTGCACGTCGGCCGCGCCGACGGCTGCGCGCTGGCCGCCCGGACGGTCCGCATCGACGCCACCGCGCCCTGGCGCGACAGCGAGATGCTGGTGTACGCCATGGCCGCCGACTGCGGCCGCATCGACGAGGTACTGGGCCAGGTACGCGCGCGCCTGGCCCAGATCGCCGGCGTCGTGAACCACCACAAGGCCGAACTGGCGCAACTGTGCGCCCGTCCCGAGGTGCGCAGGTACCTGGAGATCGCCGGCAAGGTGCGCAGCGGCGAGATGAGCCTGACCCCGGCGCAGAACGCGCAGTTGCGCCAGATGGGGCAGGTGGTGGCGCCGGATTTGCAGAAGATCGGCGAAGTCTCGAATGCGCGCAAGGCGGCCGAGGCCGAACAGGCCGAGGGCCAGGCCCTGCTGGCGCGCTTCGAGGCCCAGCGCGCCGAACGCGCCGTCTCGACGCGCTTGCACATCGGCCACCTGGACGGCGACACACAGGTGCGCAGGCTGCCTTACGATCCCGACGGCGCCTGCTTCTATCACCTGGCGCCGCGCGAGATCAAGCTGCGCCTGCGCGGGGCCGAGGGCACGCGGCTGCATGCCGGCGCGGGCGGCAGCTACGAGTGGCAAGATGGTGCGGCCGGGCCAGCGAGTTAATGCCTTAGAAAAATGTTTTTAGGAAATGTTGACTGCTCTCAACAAGAGGGCGGGCGGCACGGCTTAGCATGGTGGCTGTTCGACAGGGGACCATCATGCACAAGGACATCATGCTTCACCGCCCGACCGGGGCGAACTTCCTCAGCTTCACCCTCGGCGGCCTGGAATACGGACTCGATTTCGGCAAGGTGCAGGAACTACGCGTGCTGAAGTCGCTCGAGCGCTTCGCCGAAGGGAGCGAGATCGTCGAAGGCGTGGCCGTTTCGCGCGGCGTCATCATGCCGATCGTCGACATGCGCGCGGCCTTCTGTGGCCACCCGGTGGCCACCACACCGACGACCGACGTCATCATCCTGAAACTCTCGACCTGCGTAATGGGGATGGTGGTCGATGGCGTGACCGATGTGGTAACGCTGGCGGCAGAACAGATTTCGCCGATCCCCGGCGCGGACGGCAGCGCGATCGATTACCTGATCGGGCTGGGGGTGACGGAAGGGCGTCGGCTGATACTGGTGGATATCGACAGGCTGATGTCGATTAATAACGGGGCGCGGCGGCAGGTGGCTTGATTGCTGGCTTTGCCTTTGATCATCCGGTCAGACAGCGTGGGCACAGGTGCCTAGCGCGGCCCGGCCCACCCTACGAAACCCGGGTTTTACGTAGGGTGGGCTCTTGAGCCCACGCGGTACCACGCAAGATCGGTCGAGAACACGTAGGGTGGGTACTCGTACCCACCGCACAGCGGAAACAACCCGGTCACACGACCGGAACGCCGCTCAAGCCGCCAAGCCCTCCAACTGCTCCTGCAACTCCAGCCACTCGTTCTCCAGCGTTCCCAAATCACGCACGCAGAAGGCCTGGTCCGCCACCAGGTTCTTCAGTTCATCCTTCTTGTCCGCCTCGTAGACCGACGGCTCCAGCAGGCGCGCATCGATCTCGGCCTTCTTCGCATTCAGCTTGGCCATCTGTTCCTCGACGCGCTTGATGCGGTTCTCGATCGGCTTCTTGAGGGCCGCCACGCGCTGGCGTTCTTCGGCGTCGAGGCGCTTCTGTTCCTTGCGGTCGGCCGCCGGCACCGGCGCAGCGGCCGCCTGCACGGCCACCGGAGCCGGCTTGCTCTCCTTGGCCATCGGCAGGCCCACCGTTCCCTTGCCCAGCTTGGTCTGGAACAGCCAGTCCTTGTAGTCGTCGAGGTCGCCGTCGAAGGGCTGCAGCTTGCCCTCGGCAACGATGATGAACTGGTCGGTGGTGGCGCGCAGCAGGTGGCGGTCGTGGGAGACCACCACCAGCGTGCCTTCGAACTGGGCCAGGGCCAGCGTCAGCGCCTCGCGCGTTTCCAGGTCCAGGTGGTTCGTCGGTTCATCGAGCAGCAGCAAATTCGGGCGCTGCCAGACGATCAGGGCCAGCGCCAGGCGCGCCTTTTCGCCGCCCGAGAAGGGCTTGATCGGGCTGGTCACCATGGTGCCCGGGAAGTTGAAGCCGCCCAGGAAGTTGCGCAGTTCCTGCTCGCGCACGCTCGGCGCGATCTTCGCCAGGTGCCACAGCGGCGACTCGTCGTGGCGCAGCATCTCCACCTGGTGCTGGGCGAAGTAGCCGATCGACAGGCCCTTGCCGACGGTGGCGGTGCCGTTCACAGGCGCCAGTTCGCCGGCGATCGTTTTAATGAGCGTCGACTTGCCGGCGCCGTTCACACCCAGCAGGCCAATGCGCTGGCCGATCTGCAGCGAAAAGTTCACGCGCTTGACGATGGTCTTGCTGTCGACCTTGTCGCCGTGGGCATCGAGGATCGGATAGCCGGCGTCGACGTCTTCCATCACCAGCAGCGGATTCGGCGCGGCCAGCGGATCGCGGAACTCGAACGAGAACTCGGCGGCCGCGCGCAGCGGCGCCAGTTCTTCCATCTTCGCCAGCGCCTTCATGCGGCTCTGCGCCTGGCGCGCCTTGGTGGCCTGGGCCTTGAAGCGGTTGATGAAGGATTCCAAGTGGGCCCGGGTGCGCTGCTGCTTTTCCAGGGCGCTGGCCGCCAGCACCATGGCGGCGGCGCGCTGGCGCTCGAACGACGAATAGTTGCCCGAGTAGCGCTTGAGTTTCAGTTCGTCGATGTGCACCACCACGTTCACGATTTCGTCGAGGAAGTCGCGGTCGTGGGAGATGATGATCAGGGTGCCGGCATAGCGCTTCAGCCAGTCTTCCAGCCAGATGATCGCATCCAGGTCCAGGTGGTTGGTCGGTTCATCGAGCAGCAGTAGGTCGGAAGGACACATCAGCGCCTGCGCCAAGTTCAGGCGCATGCGCCAGCCACCCGAGAAGCTCGCCACCGGCTGCTGCATCTGGTCGAGCGAGAAGCCCAGGCCCAGCAGCAGCTGTTCGCCGCGCGACTGCACGGTGTAGGCGTCGGCATCCATCAGCGCGCTGTGGACGTTGCCCATGGCGATACCGTTTTCCTCGGTGTGCGGCGCCGCTTCCAGCGCCTCGAGCTCGGCCTGCAGGCGGCGCAGATTCACGTCGCCGTCGATCGCGTAGTCGAGGGCCGGGCGGTCGAGCGCCGGCGTCTCCTGTGCCACGTAGGCCATGCGCCACTTGGCGGGGAAGTCAATCTCGCCCCCGTCCGGGTGCAGCTCGTTGCGCAGCATGGCGAACAGGCTGGATTTGCCGGCGCCGTTGGCGCCGATCAGGCCGATCTTGTCGCCAGGGTTCAGGGTCAGGTCGGCGCCTTCCAGCAGCGGCTTGGTGCCGCGCATCAGGCTGACGTTCAGGAAGCGGATCATGTCGTTCTTATTGTGCTTGCAGTTGTTCGGCGGTGAGCAGGAACACGGCGTCGTCGCCGGCGCTCGTGGTCAGCCAGGTCAGGCCCAAGTGGCCGAAGGCGGCTTCCGCGTACTCGGCTTCGTTGCCGATCTCGACCACCAGGATGCCTTCCGGCGTCAGGCGTTCGGCGGCGCCGGCCACGATCTTGCGCACCAGGTCCATGCCGTCTTCGCCGCCATGCAGGGCGATCTGCGGCTCGCGCAGGTATTCCGGCGGCAGCTTGGCCATCGACGACGCATTCACGTACGGCGGATTGGTGACGATCAGGTCGTACTTCTTGAACGGTACGTTCTCGTACAGGTCGGACTCGATCGGGTTCACGCGGCCTTCGAGCTTGTAGTCGCGGATGTTACGTTCGGCCACGGCCAGCGCGTCGGTCGAGATGTCGACCGCATCGACCACGGCGTTCTGGTAGACGTCGGCCATCATGATGGCCAGGCAGCCGGAACCGGTGCACAGTTCGAGCACGTTCTCGACCTCGAACGGGTTCGTCACCCACGGACTGAAGAAGTTCGGGATCAGTTCGGCGATGAAGGAGCGCGGCACCAGCACGCGCTCGTCCACATAGAAGGCGTAGGTGCCGAGCCAGGCTTCGTTGGTGATGTAGGCGGCCGGCACGCGCTCGCTCGTGCGGCGCTCGATCACCTGCAGCACCTGCAGCACTTCTTCCGGCAGCAGCTTCGCATCCAGGAAAGGATCGAGGCGGTCGAGCGGCAGCTTCAGCGTATGCAGGATCAGGTAGGCGGCTTCGTCAAAGGCTTCGGCGCTGCCGTGGCCGAAGAACAGCTTGGCGGCGTTGAAGCGGGTGACGGCGTAGCGCAGCAGGTCGCGCGGGGTGCTGAAAGGCGTGGTGGTCATGGTGTTCTCTCGCGTTAGCGTGGTTATGCGGCGGCCAGCAGGTGTTCCAGCGTACGGCGGTAGACGTTCTTCAAGGGATCGATAAAGCGCAGTTCGACGTGTTCGTCGATCTTGTGGATGCTGGCGTTGGGTGGGCCGAATTCTATCACCTGGGGGCAGATGCGGGCGATGAAGCGGCCGTCGGAGGTGCCGCCGGTGGTCGACAGTTCGGTCGTCACGCCGGTCTCTTCGCGAATCGACTGGCACACCGCGTCCGACAGCGTGCCCTTCGGCGTGAGGAAGGGCTGGCCCGACAGCGTCCAGTCGAGCTGGTATTCCAGGCCGTGGCGGTCGAGGATGGCGTGCACGCGCGCTTCCAGGCCCTCGGCCGTGGAGGCGGTGGAGAAGCGGAAGTTGAAGTCGACCGTCATCTCGCCCGGGATCACGTTGGTGGCGCCGGTGCCCGAGTGGATGTTCGAAACCTGCCAGGAAGTCGGCGCATAGTATTCGTTGCCTTCGTCCCAGACTTCGGCGGCCAGTTCGGCCAGCGCCGGCGCGGCCTGGTGGATCGGGTTGCGCGCCAGGTGCGGGTAGGCGATGTGGCCCTGGATGCCCTTGATGACCAGGTGACCCGAGAGCGAGCCGCGGCGGCCGTTCTTGATCATGTCGCCCAGGATGTGGCTGGAGGTCGGCTCGCCGACGATGCAGTAGTCGAGCGTCTCGCCGCGTTCTTCCAGCATGTCGCAGACGACCACGGTGCCGTCCACGGCCGGGCCTTCCTCGTCGCTGGTGATCAAAAAGGCGATCGAACCGAGATGGTCGGGGTTCGCCGCGATGAACTCTTCGCAGGCGATGACCATGGCCGCGATCGAGGTCTTCATGTCGGCGGCGCCGCGGCCATAGAGTTTACCGTCACGGACGGTCGGCTCGAACGGGGCTGAACTCCATTGGTGCACCGGGCCGGTCGGCACCACGTCGGTGTGGCCGGCAAACACGAACACCGGGGATTCGGTCCCCTTGCGCGCCCACAGGTTGGTGACGCCGTTCGATTCGACCGTCTCGCAAACAAAGCCCAGCGGCAGCAGCAGCTCGGCCAGGCGCTGCTGGCAGCCCTTGTCGTTCGGCGTGATCGAGTCGAGCGCGATCAGTTCCTGGGCCAGGTCGAGGGTGCGCGAAGGCTTGGCGATCATGCGGCCTCCGCGAAGATGCGGGTGTATTGGTCGGCGGAGAAGCCCACCGACAGTGGCCCGGCGCCTTCCAGCACCGGGCGCTTGATGACGGAGGGGTTTTCCAGCATCAGTTCCAGGGCGGCAGCCTTGTCGGTGATGGCGGCCTTGCGCTCGTCGGAGAGGTTACGCCAGGTCATGCCCTTGCGGTTGACGAGGACTTCCCAGTCCAGCTGTTCGAGCCAGCGCGCCGCGAGTTCGCGCGGCAGGCCTGCCTTCTTGAAGTCGTGGAAGCTGAAGTCGTGGCCGTTCTGGAGCAGCCAGGTACGGGCTTTCTTGACGGTGTCGCAGTTGGGGATACCGTAGAGGGTGATGGTCATGGGCGTAATCGTGCGAGGCAAGGCAGGCTTGCGGTGTGGCGGAAATCGGGAAGCGGCGAGGATAGCACAGGCGAGGGCAGCCTGTTAGGTTGATATCGCCGGGAAATGCGGGGGGGCAGCCGGTAGTTCAGGCCCCAGGCGTAGGGTGGCCCGGTCCACCCTACGTTCCTGGATTAGCAGCCGTCGATCCCGCTTAACTATTCAGCGTGAACTCGGTAAACGTCGGCGATTCCGGCTCGTCCTTCTTGCCCGGCTCGTTCGCATCCTTGGCCGGGCCATTGTTCATCAGCCAGAGCAGGTTGGTGGCCGAGTCCGCATTCGCCAGCGCTTCTTCCTGCGTCACGAGATTCGCCTGCACCAGCGCCAGCAGCGCCGCCTCGAAGGACTGCGAACCCGGCGACAGGCTCTTGTCCATCGCTTCCTTGATCCCGGAAAGCTCACCCTTTTCGATCAGGTCGGCGATGTAGCGGGTATTCAGCATGATCTCGACCGCTGGCTGGCGCGTGCCGCCGGCTGCTGCGCGCACCAGGCGCTGCGAGACGATCGCCTTGGTCGCCGAGGCCAAATCCTGCAGCAGGGCGGCGCGGTTTTCGATCGGGTAGAAGCTGATGATGCGGTTCAGCGCGTTGTAGCTGTTGTTCGCGTGCAGGGTGGCCACGACCAGGTGACCGGACTGGGCATAGGCCAGCGCCGCGGTCATGGTCTCGCGGTCGCGGATTTCACCGATCAGGATCACGTCGGGCGCCTGGCGCAGCGAGTTGCGCAGGGCCATGTTGAAATCGTGGGCGTCGCTGCCGATCTCGCGCTGGTTGACGATCGATTTCTTGTTCTTGAAAAGGTATTCGATCGGGTCTTCGAGCGTGAGGATGTGGCCGGTGCGGTGCTCGTTGCGGTAGTCGAGCATGGCGGCGATGGTGGTCGACTTGCCGGAGCCGGTGGCGCCGACCACCAGCAATAGCCCGCGCTTTTCCATGATCAGTTCCGACAGCACCGGCGGCAGGCCGAGTTCGTTCAAGGGCGGGATCGTGGCCGGCACGAAGCGGAACACGGCCGAGATGCTGCCGCGCTGGCGGAAGGCCGACAGGCGGAAGCGGCCCAGGTTGGGCACCGAGATGCCCATGTTGAGTTCGTTGTTGCGCTCGAGTTCCTCGCGCTGCTCGGGCGTGGTGACTTCCGACAGCAGGGAGAGGATGTTGCTCGGGTCGAGCTTGTTCTGGTTGATCGGGATGAGGTTCCCGTTGATCTTGATGTGGACCGGGGAGTTCACCGCGAAGAACATGTCCGACGCGTTTTTTTCCTTCATGAGTTGGAACAGGCGGTCCATGGCCATGGTGGTTTTCCCCCAGTGGTGCAGTGTGGTGGTGCGAATGATCAGATGGCGGTTGAACGCGTGGACGGCAGAGCCGCCTCTCGTGGCCCGGTCCACCCTACGTAGGGTGGACGGGTTCCCCGTCCACGCGTCCAGCCAGCCTTAACTCAGCCGCGAAGCGAGAATCAAATCCCGCGCAGCAGCTCGTTGATGCCGGTCTTCGAACGCGTCTGCGCATCCACGCGCTTGACGATCACGGCGCAGTACAGGCTGTACTTGCCGTCGGCCGACGGCAGCGAACCCGACACCACCACCGAACCCGACGGCACGCGGCCGTAGGTGACTTCGCCGGTTTCGCGGTTGTAGATCTTGGTCGACTGGCCGATGTACACGCCCATCGAGATCACCGAGTTCTCTTCGACGATCACGCCTTCGACGATTTCCGAACGGGCGCCGATGAAGCAGTTGTCTTCGATGATGGTCGGATTGGCCTGCATCGGTTCGAGCACGCCGCCGATGCCGACGCCGCCCGACAGGTGGACGTTCTTGCCGATCTGGGCGCACGAACCCACGGTGGCCCAGGTGTCGACCATGGTGCCTTCGTCGACGTAGGCGCCGATGTTGACGTACGACGGCATTAGCACCACGTTCTTGCCGATGAAGGAGCCGCGGCGTGCGACGGCCGGCGGCACCACGCGGAAGCCGCCCTTGGCGAAGTCGTCGGCGCTGTAGTCGGCGAACTTGGTCGGGACCTTGTCGTAGAACTGCATGCCGCCGCCACCAGACACGGGCACGTTATTCTCGAGGCGGAACGACAGCAGCACGGCCTTCTTGATCCACTGGTTGACGATCCACTCGCCGCCTTCTTTCTGGGCCACGCGCAGGGTGCCGGCATCCAGGCCAGCCAGGACCTGGGCGACGGCATCGCGCACGTCGGCAGGGGCGGTCGATGGGCTGAAGTCCGCGCGCTGTTCCCACGCGGTGTCGATGATGTTCTGGAGTTGTTGGGTCATGATTGAATGCTCTCTGTTTCAGGATGCAGTGCGCAAGTTCTGGCAGAACTGGACGATGCGCGTGGCTGCTTCCAGCCCTTCGTCCACGCCTGCCACCAGCGCCATGCGGATACGGTTGCGGCCCGGATTGGTCCCGTGCGCGTCGCGCGCGAGATAACTGCCGGGCAGAACCGTCACATTATATTCGGCGTAGAGACGGCGTGCGAAGTCGGTGTCGGAAAGCCCGGTCCTGCGCACATCGGCCCACAGGTAAAAGCCGGCGTCGGGCAGTTCGACGTCCATCACCTGGCGCAGCATGGGGGTGATCAGGTTGAACTTTTCCTTGTACAGCGTGCGGTTGTCCTGCACGTGGGTCTCGTCGTTCCAGGCCGCGATCGACGCTGCCTGCACCGGCGGCGACATGGCGCCGCCGCAGTAGGTGCGGTACAGCAGGAACTTCTTCACCACGGCCGGGTCGCCGGCCACGAAGCCCGAGCGCATGCCCGGCACGTTCGAGCGCTTCGACAGGCTGGAGAACACGATCAGGTTCGCGTACGGACGCTCGCCCGAACTGCGCCCCAGCGCGTGCGCCGCTTCCAGCGCGCCCAGCGGCGGCGTGGAGCCGCAGTAGATCTCGGAATAGCACTCGTCGGCCGCGATCACGAAGCCATGGCGGTCGCTTAAATCGAACAGTTCGCGCCAGTCGTCGAGCGACAGCACGGCGCCGGTCGGGTTGCCCGGCGAGCAGATATACAGCAGCTGCACGCGCGTCCACACATCGTCCGGTACGGTACTGAAGTCGGGCGCGAAGTTGCGCGCCGGGTCCGAGTTCACGAACCAGGGCGAGGCGCCGGCCAGGTAGGCTGCACCCTCGTAGATCTGGTAGAAGGGGTTCGGGCTGAGCACCAGCGGGTCGGGGCGGCTGGCATCGATCACGGCGTGGGCGATGCCGAACAGCGCCTCGCGCGAGCCGTTCACCGGCAGCACCATGGTGGCCG
This sequence comes from Massilia sp. BAP21, assembly GCF_057801335.1. Classification (NCBI taxonomy): domain Bacteria; kingdom Pseudomonadati; phylum Pseudomonadota; class Betaproteobacteria; order Burkholderiales; family Oxalobacteraceae; genus Massilia; species Massilia sp. BAP21. The sequence goes on along the minus strand of NZ_CM173596.1, from coordinate 168,259 downwards.
GGTCGAGCGCGGGAATCGCATAGCGGCGCTCCAGCCAGTGGGCTATCGCCGCGCGCAGCGGCTCGCTGCCGATCGTGCTCGGGTAGTTGGCCAGGCCGGCAATCGCGTGGGTCAGGGCTTTTTCGATAAAGGCGGGCGTCGGGTGCTTGGGCTCGCCGATGCCGAGGCTGATCGGCGCGTAGTCGGCATGCGGGGTGATGCCGGCAAACAGCTCGCGCAGCTTCTCAAAAGGGTAGGGGTGGAGTTTGTCGAGATGTGGATTCACGGCGGTCCCGGGGGGCAATGCGAAAAGAACCATTATAGCGCCGATAAAAAAGGCGCTGCGGCCGGTGTCCTGTTACAAGAGCCGCTCTCTCCACGCGCCCGGATTCGTGCCCGACCACTCCTTGAACGCGTGGGTGAAGGCGCTCTGCTCCTGGTAGCCGAGCAGGAAGGCGATGTCGGCCAGCGATAGCCCCGGCTGGCGCAGGTAGTCCTGGGCCAGGGCATAACGGGCGCCGTCCAGCAGCCCCTGGAAGCTGGCGCCGGCCACGCCCAGCTTGCGCTGCAGGGTGCGCGGTGACAAATCGAGTTCCTGGGCGATGCTGGCCAGCCGCACCCGGTCGTGCGCCAGGTTGCGGATGATGGCGGCGCGCACCTGGGCCACGATCGCCGGCGCGCCCGGTTTGCGCTGGCCCAGCAGGCGCTCGGCATGCTGCTGCAGCACCGGATACAGGTTGACGTCGGCGTTCGGCACCGGCAGCGCCAGCAGGGCGGCATCGAACGCGCCGCTGTTGGCCGGCGCATCGAATACGGGACGGCTGCCGAACACGCGCTCGTACTCGTCCATGCCGGCATCGCCCGCGTGCGCAAAGGTGACCTGCGCCACCGGCAGCACGCCGCCCGCCAGCCAGCGGCCGAAGGTCTGGATGCCGGCAAAGACGCTTTCCACCAGGTGGCGGCTCGCGTGCGGGTAGTGGCTGATCCATTCGTAGCGCGCCGTTGCCCGGCTCACCGTCACCTGCGAGCGCCCGAGGTCATGGGCCAGCGCCTCGTAGCGCATGGTCTGTTCCAGCGCCTGGCCGATGTCGCGGCAGGCCAGCAGCACCAGGCCGTACACGCTGTAGCTGCCGAGCTTGACGCATTCGCCCACGTGCAGGCCGAAGTGCGGATCGCCGGCGAGGTCCGCGCCGGCGTCGAGCAGGCGGATGTAGTCGGGTGCGGACAACGAGTCGGGCAGGGGCGCCAGGCGTTCGGGCGCCAGTCCGGCGGCGCGTGCCAGGTCTGCAGGCACAACGCCGCGTGCGGCGGCGGCGTCGAGCAGCGGCTGCAGGTAGGACCCGGTCACCCGCTGCGACGGGTTGGCGGCGACTGGCGCAATCGAACAAGGCTTTGTCATAAAGGAGCAATACGGCGGCTGGCTTCTCGCTTACGCTTTGCGGATGTTGAAAGAGTATAAAGGTAAACCTGCATGAAACGGTGGAATGGCTGGGGCGACGACACGGTCGACGTGGCGCTGAACGCGGAGGCGCTGGCCTTCCTGCAAACACGCATCGGCAGCGGTAGGGCGCCGATCGATGCCGGCTTCGACCAGGCGTGCGCATCGATCGGTCCTGGGCGCCTGGCGCCGCATCCGCTAGTCGACGACACGCCTGCCACGCGCGCCCTGCACGCGCTCGGCCAGAGCCTGCCCGACTGGCTGCGCCTGCGCCACGGCTGCCTGGGCGCGGTGCCGGACGGCGTCGCCTTTCCCGACGGCGCCGGGCAGGTGCGCGCGTTGCTGCTGCACGCCAGGCAGTGCGGCGCGGCCGTGATTCCCTACGGCGGCGGCACCAGCGTGGCCGGCCACGTGAATGTGCACGATGCTGCGCAGCCGACGCTGTGCATCGACATGCGGCGCATGCGCAGCCTGATTGCGCTGGACCGCGAGGCGCAGCTGGCCACCTTCGGCGCCGGCGTCACCGGCCCCGACCTGGAAGCGCAATTGCGCGCGCATGGCTACACGCTCGGCCACTTCCCGCAATCCTTCGAATACTCGACCCTGGGCGGCTGGGTGGTCACGCGCTCGTCCGGCCAGCAGTCGCTGCGCTATGGCCGCATCGAGGGCCTGTTCGCCGGCGGGCGGGTGGAGACGCCGAACGGCACGCTGGAGATCCCGACCTTCCCGGCCTCGGCCGCCGGCATCGACTTGCGCGAAATGGTGCTCGGCTCCGAAGGGCGCCTCGGCATCCTCACCGAGGCCACGGTGCGCGTCTCGCGCCTGCCCGGGTACGAAGCCTTCCACGCCGTGTTTTTCCCGGATTGGGAGCGCGCCGAACGGGCCGTGCGCGCACTGTCGCAGGCGCGCTTGCCGCTGTCGATGCTGCGCCTGTCGAATGCGGTGGAGACCACGACCATGCTGGCGCTGGCCGGCCACGCCAAACAGGTCGGCCTGCTGGAACGCTACCTGCGCTGGCGCGGCTGCGGGCCGGACAAATGCATGCTCATGATCGGCGCGACCGGCGATCGGACACAAAGCAGGGCGGCCCTGCGCGCGGCCCTGAAACTGGCCGGCGGCGTGCACATCGGCCGCGCGCTGGGCGAGCGCTGGCGCCACGGGCGCTTCCGCAACGTCTACCTGCGCAACACGGCCTGGGCCCGCGGCTATGCCATCGACACGGTGGAAACGGCCGTCGACTGGCCGGGCGTGACGCGCGCCATGCATGCGGTCGAAGCCGCGGCGGCCGAAGCGTTTGCCGCCCACGGCGAGCGCGTGCACGCCTACTCCCACCTGTCGCACATCTACCCGCAAGGCGCCAGCGTGTACTCGACCTTCGTGTACCGCCTGGCGGGCGACTTCGAGACCGACCTGGCGCGCTGGCGCGACCTGAAGCGGGCCGTATCGAACGCCATCGTCGCCAGCGGCGGCACCATCAGCCACCAGCACGGCGTGGGCGCGGACCACGCGCCCTGGCTGGCGGCGGAAAAGGGCGAACTGGGGCTGGCGGCGATGCGCGCCCTGTTCCGCGAATGCGACCCGGAAGGGCGCATGAACCCCGGCAAGCTGGTGCTGCCATGAGCGCGGCCTGGCCGGCAGGCTGGCGCACCGCGCTGCCCGAACTCCTGGCGCGCGAGTGGGATGTGTTGGTGGTCGGCGGCGGCATCACCGGCGCCGGCATCCTGCTCGAAGCATCACGGCGCGGCCTGCGCGCGCTGCTGGTCGAGCAATGCGACTTCGCCTGGGGCACCTCGAGCCGCTCCTCGAAGCTGGTGCACGGCGGCCTGCGCTACCTGGCCCAGGGCCACGTGAAACTCACGCGCGAAGCGGTGCGCGAGCGCGAAGCCCTGCTGCGCGATGCGCCGGGCCTGGTCGAGCCGCAGCGCTTCGCCTTTCCCGACTACGGCGCCAGCCGCCGCAAGCGCCGCACCATGCTGGCCGGCCTGGCGCTGTACGATTTGTTTGCCGGACGGCGCGAGCGGCACTGGCAAAACGCGGGCGAGTTTGCCTTGCTGGCGCCGAACGTGGCGCGCGCAGGGCTGGCCGGCGGCATCGTGTACCTTGATGCCAAGACCGACGATGCGCGCCTGGTGCTGCGCACGCTGCTGGAAGCACGCCGCCACGGCGGCGCCGCCGTCAACTACCTGGCCGTGCGTTCGCTGCTGAAAGAGGGCGACAAGGTAACGGGCGCCGTGCTGCGCGACGAGGCCGGCGGCGCCGGCTTGTTCGAGCTGCGTGCGCGCCTGGTGATCGACGCCGGCGGCGCCTGGGCCGGCCAGCTTGCCACGGGCGGCCCGCGCCTGCGTCCGCTGCGCGGCAGCCACCTGCTGCTGCCGGCCTGGCGCCTGCCGCTGGCGCAGGCGATCAGCCTGATGCACCCAAGCGACGGCCGTCCCGTGTTCGCCTTTCCCTGGGAAGGCGCGACCCTGGTCGGCACCACCGACGTCGACCATCGCGACGGCCTGGCGCTTGAAGCCGCGATCACGCGCCCGGAACTCGACTACCTGCTGCACGCCCTGCAGGCGCAGTTCCCGGAACTTGGCCTGGGCGAAGAAGACGTGATTGCCACCTATGCCGGCGTGCGGCCCGTGGTCGACAGCGGCACAGGCGATGCGCCGTCGACGCTGGGCCGCGAACACGCGGTCTGGTGCGGCAAGGGCCTGGTGGGCGTCACCGGCGGCAAGCTGACCACCTTCCGCGCGATCGCCCTCGACGTGCTGCGCCAGGCGCGGCGCCAGCTGCCCGGCTGGGACGATGCGCTGGCGCCTTGCACGATCTACGCACCCGTCGCCCTGCCAACCGCGCCGCGGCGCATGCCGGCGCCATTGCTGCGCCGCCTGGCCGGGCGCCACGGTCCGCACGCCCAGGCCCTGGTCGATGCGGCGCAGGACGGCGAACTCGAACAGATTCCCGGCACCGACACGCTGTGGGCCGAGCTGCGCTGGGCCGCGCGCGCCGAGGCCGTGGAGCACCTGGACGACCTGCTGCTGCGCCGCACCCGCATCGGCCTGCTGCTGCGCGGCGGCGGGGCCGGCCACATGGAGCGCATCCGCGCCATCTGCCAGGCGGAGCTGGCCTGGAACGATGCGCGCTGGGAGAGGGAGCAGGCGGCCTACGCCGCGCTCTGGGCCCGCCACTACAGTTTGCCGGGCGCCACTCAAGAGAGTGAGCCGGCATGACGCGCGAGCCCCTGATCCTCGCCATCGACAACGGCACCCAGAGCGTACGCGCCTTGCTGTTCGACCTGCGCGGCGATATCGTCGCCAAGTGCCAGGTGCCGCTGCAAGCCTATTTTTCGCAGCAGCCCGGCTGGGCCGAGCACGAGCCGGACGATTACTGGCAGGCCGTGTGCCGCGCCTGCCAGGGCCTGTGGACCCAGCCCGGCGCCGAGCGCGCTGCCGTGCGCGCGGTGGCGGTCACCACCCAGCGCGGCACCGTGGTCAACCTCGGCCGCGACGGCCGGCCGCTGCGCCCGGCCATCACCTGGCTCGACCAGCGCCGCACCGATACCGTGCCGCCGATCGGCCCGTTCTGGCGCGGCGCCTTCCGCCTGGCGCGGGTGTCGAACACGATCGACTACTTCCGCGGCGAGGCCGAGATCAACTGGATCCGCGCCCACCAGCCGGACGTGTGGAACGCCACCGACAAGTTCCTGCTGCTGTCGGGCTACCTGAACTGGCGCCTGTGCGGACGCTTCATCGACTCCAGCGGCGCGCAGGTCGGTTACCTGCCATTCGACTACCGGCGCCACCGCTGGGCGTCGAGCCGCGACTGGAAGTGGCAGGCGCTGGCGATCGAAGCGCGCATGCTGCCCGCGCTGGCGCCGCCCGGCACCCGGCTGGGCGCGGTCGATGCGGATGCGTCCCGGGCTACCGGCATCCCCGAAGGCACGCCGCTGTTCGCGGCCGCCGCCGACAAGGCCTGCGAGGTATTGGGCGCCGGCTGCAGCGAACCGCACGTCGGCTGCCTGAGCTACGGCACCACGGCCACCGTGAACACCACCAGCCGCAAGTACGTCGAGGTCACGCCCTTCGTGCCGCCGTATCCGGCCGCGATCCCCGGCGCCTACAGCACCGAGGTGCAGGTATTTCGCGGCTACTGGATGGTCAACTGGTTCAAGGAGCAGTTCGGCCACATGGAACAAAGCCGCGCGCTGCTGGAAGACGTGGCGCCCGAGGCCCTGTTCGACGAACTGGCCGACTCGGTGCCGCCCGGTTCCATGGGCCTGATGCTGCAGCCTTACTGGACGCCCGGCATCCGCGTGCCGGGGCGCGAAGCGAAGGGCGCGATCATCGGCTTCGGCGACGTGCACACGCGCGCCCACGTGTACCGCGCGATCCTGGAAGGGCTGGCGTATGCGCTGCGCGAAGGGAAGGAGCGCATCGAGCGGCGCAGCGGCGTGCCGATCACCGCGCTGCGCGTATCCGGCGGCGGCTCGCAAAGCGACGCGGCGATGCAGCTCACGGCCGACATCTTCGGCTTGCCGACCGCGCGTCCGCACGTGTACGAAACCTCGGGCCTGGGCGCGGCCATCGACGCCGCCGTCGGGCTCGGGCTGTATCCTGATTTCGCCAGCGCGGTGGCGGGCATGACGCGGGTGGGGCGGGTGTTCGAGCCGATCGAAGGCAATCGCGCCGTCTACGACCGGCTCTACAGGGAGGTCTACAGGAAGATGTACCGGAATTTGCAGCCGCTGTACAAGCGGATCGCCGACATTACCGGTTATCCGCGGCAGCTTTGATCAGGACAGCGCCGGCTCCAGGTGCGCGCTCCCGGTGCGCACCGCGCGCACCCCATTGCGCCCCGCATCCTTGACCGCGTACATGGCGCGGTCTGCGGCAATAAAAAAGCTCTTCAAATCGTCGAGCTGGGTCGGCACGATGGTGGCCACGCCCAGGCTGGCGGTGACCCATTCCGAAGTGGTCGAGCCCGGGTTCGGGATGTGCAGCGACTCGATGTGGGCGCGGATGGTTTCGCCGAGCGTGGCGGCGGCCTCGAAGCCGGTTTCGGCGAACAGCAGTACGAATTCCTCGCCGCCGTAGCGCGCCGCGATGTCGGTGGCGCGCAGCGCGTGCGACTGCAGTGCCATCGCCACCTGCTGCAGGCAGGCGTCGCCGGCGGCGTGGCCCAGGCTGTCGTTGTAGCCCTTGAAGTGGTCGACGTCGAGCACGATCAGCGACAGCGGCTGGCTGCTGCGCACCGCGCGCTGCCATTCCTTTTCCAGGAAGGTGTCGAAGTGGCGCCGGTTCGGGATCTTGGTCAGCGGGTCGGCCAGGGCCGCGCGCTGCAGGGCCGTCTCGGACTGCTTGTGGTGGGTGATGTCGTGCAGCAGGGCGACGAACAGCGGCTGGTCGGCCAGCATCGGCGTGAGCGTGAAGTCCATCGCGCGCAAGATGCCGTCGCGCTGGCGGATCAGCACTTCGCGCGCGCCGCGGCAGTCGCGCGCAAACGGCGGGCTGGCGGCGCCGGCCAGGCTGCGGCTGAAGATGTCGAGGTATTCCTGGGCCACCGAGGGCGCCAGCAGGCTGTCGAGGCGAACGCCCGCCAGCTCGCCGGGGCCGTAGCCGAGGTAGCGGTCGCAGGCCGGATTCGCATACTGGATGCGGCCGCTGGCCTCGATGATCATCAGGCCTTCGTCGATGCTGTTGACGATCAGGCGCAGGCGCTCGGCCTGTTCCTGCTGCGACAAACTGGTGCGGCGGAACTGCAGCTGGGCACGCACGCGGGCGCACACTTCCGCCAGGCGCAGCGGCTTGGGAATGTAGTCAGCGGCGCCGATGTCGAAGGCGGCGACGATGTCCTCGGTCTCGGTGCGCGCGCTCATGAAAATCACCGGGATGTTGCAGGTGACCGGATGGGCCTTCAGGCGGCGGCAGACTTCCATGCCGTCCATGCCGGGCAGGTTGATGTCGAGCAGGACCAGGTCGGGCAGGGCGCGCTGGGCGATGCCGAGCGCGCGTTCGCCGGAATTGGCGACAAAGGTCTGGTAACCCTGCTGCAACATCATGGAACGCAGCGCCCCCAGGTGCGCGGGGGCGTCATCGACGACGAGGACGGCGGCCTGGCGTGGAGCGGCGGCGGAGACCTGGGCGAGGGTGGGCATGGACGTGCAGGTGGGCCAGTTTTGATGTTGTTCAAATTCTACGCCGAACTCGGCGAAAGCGGTAAATTTTGTTGCCGATAGGATAGATTTTCTGTCCGTGTAGAGTGTTCTGCTGGATTGTTCATGCTTTTGAATAGCTTCCAACGAAAAAAATGGACGCACATGGCGTCCATTTCGTGGCGAAGTTGCAACCTTTTACAAGGCCGCGGCGATCAGCTGGCCGAGGATCGCGATGCCTTCGCGGATGCGCTCCGGCGGCACCGTCACGAACGACAGGCGCAGGGTGTTCGTTTCCGGATCGGTGGCGTAGAAGGGCGCGCCCGGCACAAAGGCGACGCGCGCGGCAATCGCCTGGTCGAGCAGCTTCATGGCATCGATCCGTTTCGGCAGGGTCACCCAGATGAACATGCCGCCTTCCGGGCGGGTCCATGTGACTTCCTTCGGGAAGTGCTGGTCCATCGCGTCGAGCATGGCCTGGCACTGGTTGCCGTACAGGGTGCGGATGGTCGGGATGTGCTGGTCGAGGAAGCCGTCCTTGACCACGTCGTAGACCACCATTTGCGTCAATTGGGCGGTGTGCAGGTCGGCCGCCTGCTTGGCCAGTTCGAGGCGGCGCACCAGCGGCAGCGGCGCGCACACGTAGCCGAGGCGGATGCCGGGCGTCAGCACCTTCGAGAAGGAGCCCATGTAGATCACGCCTTCCGGGTTCATGGCGACCATCTTCGGCATGGGCTCGCCCTTGTACGACAGCGCGCCGTAGGGGTCGTCCTCAATCAGCGGCAGGCCGAGGCGGGCGCAGGTTTCCACCAGTTCGCGGCGGCGCTCGAGCGAAAGCGAGCGGCCGGTGGGGTTCTGGAAGTTCGGCAGCGAGTACAGCAGGCGCGCACCCTTGGCAACGCTCTTTACCGAGGACGGCACCAGGCCGTGGTCGTCGGTCGCCACCGAGCCGAATTCCGGGCGGTAGACCGAGAAGGCCTGCAGCGCACCCAGGTAGCTCGGGGTTTCCACCAGCACGCGGCTGCCTTCGTCGATCAGGACCTTGCCGATCAAGTCGAGCGCCTGCTGCGAGCCCGAGACCATCAGGATCTGCTCGGGCAGGATCTTCGTGCCTTCGGTCGAGAGCGAATGCGCGATCCATTCCTTCAGCGGGCCGTAGCCGTCGGTCGGGCCGTATTGCAGGGCCACCTTGCCGGTTTCGGTCAGCACGCGGTCGTAGGCTTGTTTCATGCGCTCGACCGGGAAGGTGGCCGGCGAGGGCAGGCCGCCGGCGAAGGAGATGATCTCCGGACGCTGGGTGATCTTCAGGATTTCGCGGATGAAGGAGCTTTGCAGCCCCTGCGCGCGCTCGGAAAACTGCCACTGGATGGGATTCGGATTCTCGATTTTCATGCTGGTCTCGCGGTTGTTGAAAGGCGCGCGCCGGGTAGGCTGCGGTGAAGACCCGGCCGGGTGGGCCGGGCCGTGAAACGCTGGCCGATCAGGCCACTTCGACGATCATTTCGATTTCGACGCAGGCACCGCGCGGGATCTGCGCCACGCCAAAGGCCGAGCGGGCGTGCTTGCCGGCGTCGCCGAAGACTTCGCCGAACAGTTCCGAGGCGCCGTTGGTCACCAGGTGCTGGTCGGTGAAGTCCGGGGTCGAATTCACCAGGCTCATCAGCTTGACGATGCGCTTCACGCGGGTCAGGTCGCCGCCGCAGGCATCCTGCAGGGTGCCCATCAGGTCGATGGCGATGGCGCGCGCGGCGGCCTGGCCTTCTTCCAGGGTCTTGTTCTTGCCCAGCTGGCCGGCGTTGACCGAACCGTCGGCGTTCTTGGCGATGTGGCCCGAGATGAAGACCAGGTTGCCGGTCTGGACGAACATGACGTAGGCGGCGGCCGGGGCAGGGGCCGATTGCAGGGTGATGTTCAGTTCCTTGAGTTTGTCGTAGACGGACATGGGTGTTCCTGTTGCGGTGAATGAGACCGGTATTGTACGACTTGCCAGCTGTGAAAGACACCATTTCGCCTGTCGCATGCGGTACGGATGGATGGGTCTTCATTGCGGAATCGGAGTGTTTTTTATCCAGAAGCGGAGTCGCGCATGGGCTTGAGAGCGACGATCACGCGGCGGCCCGCACTCCCGTGGTAGTCCGGATAAGCATGGCTGTCGCTGACGACACGGTGTTCGGTGGTCGCGCGAAAGCGCGGATTCAAGCGTGCACCTTGCCAGGCCCGGAGAATATTTCTTGGTGTTATCATAACGGATTGCCGATGACCGGCGTGCCAGATGAGGGACAGGACATGACAGCAGTGCTCGCGCTCAAACTCGCCCTGGTGCCGCTGCTGATCTACTTGGTCACGCTGGCCGGGCGGCGCTGGGGGCCGTCGGTGGCCGGCTGGCTGTCGGCCTTTCCGATCGTCGCAGGTCCGATCCTGCTGACGCTGGCGCTGGAGCAGGGCGTGCCGTTTGCGGCCAGCGCCGCCGAGGGCACCTTGCTGTCGGTGGTCGCCATCCTCGTGTTTTGCGTGGTGTACGCCTGGGCGGCGAGCCGCCTGCAGGTGGCCGGGTCGATGCTGCTGGCCTTGTCGGCCTGGGGCCTGGCCGTGGCCGTGCTGCAGACCCTGCGCCTGCCGCTAGGCGTGGCCTTCGTGCTGGTCTGGTGTGCCCTGCTGCTGGCGCTGCGCCTGTTCCCGGCCGTGGCGCCGTCGGCCGCCGGCGCGCGGCGCAACGACCTGCCCTGGCGCATGCTGGCCGCAGCGGCCCTGGTGCTGCTGGTGACGGCAGGCGCGGCGCACATGGGCGCACGCCTGTCCGGTTTTTTCGCCATGTTCCCGGTGATGGGATCGGTGCTGGTCGGCTTTGCCCATGCCGGCAGCGGCCGGGCGAGCGCGGTGGCGCTGCTGCGCGGGATGGTCTGCGGCTTCTTCGGCTTTTCCGTGTTCTGCGTGACGCTGGCGATGCAGCTGCGCCAGAGCGGGCTGGGCGCCGCCTTCGGCCTGGCGCTGGGCTGCGCACTGGTGGTGCACGTGGCGGCGCGGCGCATGCTGGCGGCGCCGGCCGTGGCCACACCTTCGGCGGCGCGCAGCTGAGCCTTCCCGATATCCGTTTGCAAACGCCTCTTGAAATGCATGTTGCCATCCCCATATCGCAGCAATCCGTTCAACCTGTATTTCCAAGAGGAATAAGATGGCTGTCGCCGAAAAAGAGACCCTTGGCTTTCAAGCCGAAGTAAAGCAGCTGCTGCAACTGATGATCCACTCCTTGTACTCGAACAAGGAAATCTTCCTGCGCGAACTGATTTCGAACGCTTCCGACGCCGCCGACAAGCTGCGCTTCGAAGCGATCAACAACGATGCCCTGTACGGCAACGACCACGAGCTGAAGATCCGCGTCGCCTTCAACAAGGACGCGAAGACCATCACGATCTCGGACAACGGCATCGGCATGAGCCGCGACGAGGTCATCTCGCACCTGGGCACGATCGCCAAGTCGGGCACCAAGGAATTCTTCAGCAAGCTCTCGGGCGACCAGAAGGCCGACGCCGCCCTGATCGGCCAGTTCGGCGTGGGCTTCTATTCGGGCTTCATCGTCGCCGACAAGATCACCGTCGAAACCCGCCGCGCCGGCGCCGACGCCAGTGAAGGCGTGCGCTGGGAATCGGGCGGCGAGGGCGAGTACAGCGTCGAGACCATCGCGAAAACCGGGCGCGGCACCGACGTCATCCTGCACCTGCGCGAAGGCGAGGACGAGCTGCTGTCGAACTGGAAGCTGAAAGGCATCATCCGCAAGTACTCGGACCACATCTCGCTGCCGATCCTGATGCAGAAGGAAGAGTGGGACGAGGAAGCGAAAGCGACCGTCCTGAAGGACGAGTTCGAGACCGTGAACCAGGCCAGCGCGCTGTGGGCCCGTTCGAAGTCGGACATCACGAAGGAACAGTACGACGAGTTCTATAAACACGTCTCGCACGACTTCCAGGAGCCGCTGGCCTACACCCACAACCGCGTCGAAGGCCGCAGCGAATACACCCAGCTGCTGTACGTGCCGAGCCACGCGCCGTTCGACCTGTGGGATCGCAACAAGCGCGGCGGCATCAAGCTGTACGTGAAGCGCGTCTTCATCATGGACGACGCCGAGCAGCTGATGCCGACCTACCTGCGCTTCGTGAAGGGCGTGATCGACTCGGCCGACCTGCCGCTGAACGTCTCGCGCGAAATCCTGCAGGAGTCGCGCGACGTGCGCGTGATCCGCGAGGGTTCGACCAAGCGCGTGCTGGGCATGCTGGAAGAAATGGCGAACTCGGAAGAGCAGGAAGGCAAGGACAAGTACGTCACCTTCTGGAAGGAATTCGGCCAGGTGCTGAAGGAAGGCATCGGCGAGGACGCGACCAACAAGGACCGCATCGCCAAGCTGCTGCGCTTTGCCTCGACCCATGACGAGTCGGGCGAGCAGAGCGTGTCGTTCGAGGACTACGTGGGCCGCATGAAGGAAGGCCAGGACAAGATCTATTACGTCACCGCCGACAGCTACAGCGCCGCCAAGAACAGCCCGCACCTGGAAATCTTCCGCAAGAAGGGTGTCGAAGTGCTCTTGATGGCCGACCGCGTGGACGAGTGGATGCTGTCCTTCCTGACCGAGTTCGAGGGCAAGGAACTGGTGTCGGTGGCCAAGGGTGGGCTGGATCTCGGCAAGCTGGAAGACGAAGCCGAGAAGAAGGAACACGAAGAGACCGAGACCCAGTACAAGGAACTGGTCGAGAAGATGAAGACCGCGCTGGCCGACAAAGCCAAGGACGTGCGCGTGACCTTCCGCCTGACCGATTCGCCGGCCTGCCTGGTGGCGGACGAGCACGAGCTGTCGGCGAACCTGGTGCGCATGCTGAAGGCCGCGGGCCAGAATGCGCCGGAGTCGAAGCCGATTCTCGAGATCAATCCGAACCACCCGCTGGTGACGCGCTTGAAGTACGAGGATGCGGAAGGTGCGCGCTTCGGCGACTGGTCGCATATCCTGTTCGACCAGGCGATGCTGGCCGAGGGCGGCAGCCTGGCGGACCCGGCGTCGTTCGTGAAGCGTTTGAATGAGATGCTGCTGGCGAAGTGATTCGCGCGGTGGTGTGAAGTGAAAGCCGGGCTGCGTGCCCGGCTTTTTTCGTTTATACGGCGGTGTGATCGGCGGGTAATGGGGCTGTTGCCTGTGACGGTATTGGTGAGTTCGATCCGCGTGGGCACGAGTGCCTAGCGCGGCCCGGCCCACCCTACGGGACACGCTGCGTATCCGGGTTTCGTATGATCTCGCCGTTAGCGGTGACCGTAGGGTGGGCACTCCGTGCCCACGCGGATTTAACACACCAATAACGGTCCACGCAACAGCGCCACGAACCGCTGAACGCCGGTCTTACAACCGCGCCCCGGCGCGCACCGGCCGCACAAACGCCGCCAAGCGCTCGAACCCCACCTGGAACCAATGCTTGCGCCGCTCCGTCAACTGCCCCACCATCCAGGTCACCGCAACGATCAAGACGGTCAACGCCGCGATATCGACCGCACTGTTCCGATCATGCCGGACCAGCGCCAGCCACAAACTCATCACCAGGGCATGCACCAGATACAGCGTAAAGGTGTACGACGACAGCCCCCGTATCCCCCGCTCGAAACGCAACAAGCCCGCAAACCCCACGCAGCGCGCACACCAGAAATTCGCCAGCACCAGCACGCACACCACATAGTCCGCCAGGAACCGGTCCGCGCTCCTGAGCGGCAGCGCCGGAAACGGCCAGGCCTCGCGCGCCCACATGCGCAGGAAGACGTCGCTCCCGCTCAGCTTGAACAGCGCCAGCAGAACAAAGCTGGCCACCCACCCCGCCAGCGCCGCGCGCCGCCCGATGACATGCGACTTCTGCCAGTGATACAGCCACACCCCGCTGGCCCACACCGGCAGCAGCAGCCACAGCTTCGGCCCCACGAACAGCAGCAGCGAACCCAGCGCCACCGCCCGCCCGGCGCCGCGCAAGTAGAACGCAGCCCCGAACAACACGTAATACCAGACCTCGTACCCCAGCGACCAGTACGGCCCGAGCAGCGGCGGTGGCTCGGAAATCGTCCACAGCTCGCCCATGAACAGCAGGTGCAGCGGCAGGTACAGCCAGGGCTTGGCCACCTCGTACAGCTGGCGCGCCGGCACCCGCCCGGACCAGGCCAGGGCCGTGGCCGCGGCGAACGCGAACAGCAAGAGCGGCAGCGCCACCGAATAGATGCGGGTACAGCGCGCGATGGCATACGCACGCAGCGAGGGGTTCTTCTGCTCGGTGGTGTAGGCGATGACGAAGCCGGACAGCACGAAGAACACGATCACCGCCTCGCGCCCCAGGTTTGGTACCCAGCCGCCGGCGCTGCGCGTGATCACGCCGTACGGCCCGTAGTGGCTGGCCACGACCAGCACCGCCGCCAGCAAGCGGCAGCAGTCGAGGTAGAGCGACAGCGGACGGTCGAGGGGTGCGCGGTGGGTGGCCATCGGGGCGCCTGTTGGGCAGTCAGGGGCGCGGCAGACTCAGGCGCGCACTCAGCTGCGTAATTCGGCGCAGAAGTCGAGCAGGATGCGTTCGCCCTCGGGCCAGTCGCCATGGCCGCTGTCGGCGTTCACGTGGCCGGCGGCGCCGATCTCGATGAAGCGCGCGCCCCAGGCATCGGCAAAGGCGCGCGCCCGTTCGCGCGTGACGAAGGGGTCGTCGCTGCTGGCCACCACGATGCAGGGGAAGGGGAGCCTGGTCATCGGCACCGGCGCGAAGCCGTTGGCGTCGATCGGATAGGACGCTGCCTCGACGTCGCTCGGCGCCACCAGCATGGCGCCGGCCGCCCGCAGGGGCGAACCGGAATGCGCCCAGTGCGCCGCCAGGATGCAGCCCAGGCTGTGCGCCACCAGGATCGGCGCGCCGCTGCTGGCGCCGACAGCGGCATCGAGTTCGGCCACCCATTCGTCGCGTCCGGGGTTGTTCCAGTCGCGGTGCTCGACGCGCCGCAGTTGCGGGTGGCGCGCTTCCCACAGGGTTTGCCAGTGCTGCGGACCCGAATTCCACAGGCCCGCCAGGGTCAGAACGTCGCAATCCATGTCGCCTCCGCTGCTTGTCGTTCAGACCATTCTACGCGTCTGTTACGAGAGGCGTCGGATCAGAGCGCGGTGCGCAGGGCAAACAGCTCCGGGAACAGCACCACGTCGAGCATCTTGCGCAGGTAGCTCACGCCCGCCGTGCCGCCGGTGCCGGTCTTGAAGCCGATGATGCGCTCCACCGTGGTCACGTGGCGGAAGCGCCAGAAGCGGAAGGCGGTTTCCAGGTCGACCAGCTTTTCGGCCAGTTCGTACAGCGCCCAGTGTTGCTCCGGGTCCTGGTAGACCGCCAGCCAGGCCGCCTTCACCGAGTCGTCGTGTTCGGTCGGCAGCGTCCAGTCGCGGCTCAAGCGCTCCGGCGCGATGGCAAAACCGCCGCGCGCCAACAGCATCACCGCTTCGTCGTAGACCGAAGGCAGGCGCAGTTCACGGTCGAGGATGGCGTGCGCCGGCGGGTTCTTCTCGTGCACGGCCAGCAAATTCGCGTTCTTGTTCCCGAGGATGAATTCGAGCTCGCGGTACTGGTGCGACTGGAAGCCGGACGAGGCGCCGAGATAGGGCCGGATCGCCGTGTATTCCGAGGGCGTCATGGTGGCCAGCACGTCCCAGGCATGGACCAGTTGGTCCATGATGCGCGCCACCCGCGCCAGCATCTTGAAGGCGGGCGGCAGCTCGCCAGCGCGCAGCCCCACGCGCACGGCCTGCATCTCGTGCAGCATCAGCTTGACCCAGAGCTCGCTGGTCTGGTGCTGGATGATGAACAGCATCTCGTTGTGGTTGGGCGAGAGCGGGTGCTGGGCCGACAGGATCTGCTCCAGGCCCAGGTAGTCGCCGTAGCTCATCGACTCCTTGAAGTCCATCTTGGCGCCGTGCCACGCGGCCGGCTTGTCTTTCATGTCGCTCATGCTCAAGCCGCCTCAGGTCACTGCGCCGCGTTCGGCGCTGACATCGTAATCTTCGCGGTCGAGTATATCCTTCAGGATCTCGACGGCGTCCCATACGTCCGCATACGAGGTATATAAAGGCGTAAAGCCGAAGCGCATGATCTCCGGCTCGCGGTAGTCGCCGATCACACCGCGCGCGATCAGCGCCTGCATCACCGCGTAGCCGTGCGGATGGGTAAAGCTGACCTGGCTGCCGCGGCGCGCATGCTCGCGCGGCGTTACCAGCCCCAGCGGGTGAGCGGCGCAGCGCGCTTCGACCAGTTGAATGAAGAGATCGGTCAGGGCCAGCGACTTGGCGCGGATCGCCGCCATACCCGTTTCCTCGAAAATCTCCAATCCGCACTCGACCATGGCCAGCGAGACCACCGGCTGGGTGCCGCACAGGGCGCGGCCGATGCCGTCGCAGGCTTCGAAGCCGTGCGCCATGGCGAACGGCCGGGCATGGCTCCACCAGCCCGACAGCGGATGCTGGAAGCGGGCCTGGTGGCGCTGCGGCACCCAGATAAAGGCCGGGGCGCCCGGTCCGCCGTTCAGGTATTTATACGTGCAGCCGACCGCGAAGTCGGCTTCGGCGCCGTTCAGGTCGAGCGGCACCGCGCCGGCCGAGTGGGCCAGGTCCCAGACGATCAGGGCGCCGTTCTGGTGCGCGTGGCGGGTGAGGGCGGCCATGTCGTGCTGGTAGCCGGTGCGGTAGTTCACGTGGGTCAGCATGACGACGGCGCAGTCGGCGTCGATGGCGGCCGGCAGTTCCTCCACCGATTCGACCAGGCGCACGCTGTAGCCGCGTTCGAGCCAGGACGTCAATCCTTCTGCCATATAGATATCGGTCGGGAAGTTACTGCGCTCGGTAACGATGACGCGGCGCGCGGCGCTCGCTCCTTCAGCCTGGATGCGCACGGCGGCGGCCAGGGCCTTGAACAGGTTCAGCGAGGTGGTGTCGGTGACCACGACTTCACTGGCCTGCGCGCCGATCAGCGGGGCCAGGCGGTCGCCCAGGCGTTTCGGCAGGTCGAACCAGCCGGCCGTGTTCCAGCTCTTGATCAGGTCTTGCCCCCACTCGCGTGCCACCACGTCCTGGGCGCGGGCCAGGGCCGCACGCGGACGGGCGCCGAGGGAGTTGCCGTCCAAATAGATGACGCCGGCAGGCAGGTCGAAGCGCTCGCGCAGCGGCGCCAGCGGGTCTTGCGCGTCGCGCGCCAGGCAGTCGCTGCGGGTGAGGGTAGGTTCGCTCATGGTAATGAAGTGTCGGTTGTATAGGCAGATGGCTGTTCGGCGGGCAGTGTAGCAAGAACCCCGGGAAAAATATTTCAAATTTTTTTGCTTCGAACCCTAAAGTTCTGCCAGGCCCTGCCGTAAAGGAGTCAGAGCGCCGAAAAAGATGGCCAAAAATATTTCAAAAATATTTGCCGGCAACCCTAAAGTTCTCGAAAACGCTGCCGTTAAGGAGTCAGAGCGCTGCGAAAGCGCAACGGAAGCAAAAATAGTTGCGACACGAAAACGTTGCGACACAGCATGCCGCACAACAATCCGAAAGCCTCCTTTTCATAGGAGCGCATCTCCCATTCGCCAGGGTTTGTCAGACAAACTCCTACGGATGCTGTCGTCTTTGGAGGACACAAAATACAGTGTCCCTCTGATTCCGCAAATGTTTCTCTACAGTCAGAATCTATCTCACTGGCAACACACACTGCTGCCAGAACTAGACAACGGAGAGTGGAAAATGACTGCAAACGACATGATGGCTGAAATCCGCGACGCGAACCTGAGCTACCTGATGCTCGCGCAGCAGATGATCCGCGCCGACAAGGTCACCGCGATTTTCCGCCTCGGCATCTCGGCCGACATCGCCGACCTGATCGAAGGCATGAGCAACGCGCAGATCCTGAAGCTCGCCGGCGGCAACATGATGCTGGCCCGCTTCCGCTTCGACGACACCGCGATCCTCTCGATGCTGACCAGCCATACCAAGGACCGCGCCCTGGCCCAGTCGCACGCCGCCATCCTGATGGCCGGCCAGCCGGCCGAAGAAATCGCCTGATGCGCTACTCCGCGCCGGTCCTATGGTGTAGGATAGCCGGGACTGTTGCCGGAGCTGTAGGATGACCAAAAAAAGCGTCGTATCGGAAGCGCAAGAAATCCAGCTCGCCATCGAGCTGATCGGGTTGGGAGCGCGGCTCCAACTGCTGGAAACCGAGGTATCGCTGTCGCGCGAGCGCCTCATCAAGCTGTACAAGGAACTGAAGGGCGTATCGCCGCCGAAAGGCATGCTGCCGTTCTCTACCGACTGGTTCCTGACCTGGCAGCCGAACATCCATTCCTCGCTGTTCCTGAACATCCATAACTTCCTGGTCGATAATGCCGGCGCCAGCGGCATCCAGGCGGTGATGAAAGCCTACCAGCTCTACCTCGAGCAAATGCCGGCCTCGCCCGGCGAAGAGCCCCTGCTGTCGCTCACCCGTGCCTGGACCCTGGTGCGCTTCTTCGGCAGCGGCATGCTCAAGCTCGCGCCTTGCGAAAAGTGCAAGGGCAAGTTCGTGGTGAACACGCTCGACCTGAACAGCGGCTACCTGTGCGGCCTGTGCCACATGCCTTCGCGCGCCGGCAAGACGCGCAAGGCCAAGGACGCCGCCCAGCAGGCCGCCCTCGATGCCGAGCAGGCCGGCAGCGAATCCGACGCCTGAGCGGGTGTCTTCCCGTATCGAACCCAAGGCCGGAGGCGGGCGGTGAGCGCGCCACGCGTCCTGCTCGCACCCGCCGTGCAGGCGCTGCTGTGCCAGCTTGCCGCCTTTCCCCTGACCTTGCTGGCCGTTTTCCTGCTGGCGCGCGCCGGCGCCTCTCCCTCGTATTTCATTGTCGCGCTTGCCCAGGGCCTGTTTGCCGCCGCCCTGACCGCCTGGCGGCGCCTGGCGTGCTGGTGGCTGGCGATCGGCTTCGTGTTCCCGCTGGCCCTGCTCGGCGCCAGCCAGTTCGCCATTCCGCCCTGGCTGTTCCTGGTGATCTTCCTGTTCATGCTGGTGCTGTACTGGTCGACCTTCCGCACCCAGGTGCCGTACTACCCGTCAGGGAAGGCGGCCTGGGATGCCGTGGCCGAACACTTGCCCCAGGATAGGCCGGTTTCCTTCATCGACATCGGCAGCGGCCTCGGCGGCCTGGTAATGGACCTGGCAAGCCGGCGCGCCGACGTTCAGGCAACGGGAATCGAGCTGGCGCCGCTGCCCTGGCTCGCCAGCTGGCTGCGCGCCCGGTTGACCAACAGTCGCGCCGTTTTTCTGCGCGGCGACTACGAGCGCCTCGACTTCGCGCACTACGACGCCGTCTTCGCCTATCTGTCGCCGGCCGCCATGACCGCCCTCTGGCGCAAGGCCAAAAAGGAAATGCGGCCCGGCAGTATGTTGATGAGTTACGAGTTCGCTATTAGCGAATCAACACCGACCTTATCTGTCTATCTACCGAACACTAGTCGAACTCTCTACATATGGCACTTTTAGGCGACAATCGCCGCTGTTTTCCTTGCCCGTAGGCCATTCTCCCGCTATTGTTCCAGCTGTTGTAGTTCCCTGCGTAAATATTTTTTCTGAGATACAAAGTCTCGGAATGCGTGGATCGTCAAGCCCGCCCGGGCGCTTTCTGGAGCAGTGTCTTGTTAGTCATTATCGGTTACGTCGTTATCTGCGCGTGTGTGTTCGGCGGCTTCGTCATGAGCGGCGGTCACATGGCGGCACTGTTCCAGCCGCTGGAACTGCTGATGATCGGCGGTGCGGCGGCAGGTTCGATGTTTGTCGGTAACAACGGCAAGGCGCTGAAGGCGACCATGAAGGCCTTGCCGACCGTGTTCAAGGGTTCCGCGTACACCAAGGAAATGTACATGGAACTGATGTCGCTGCTGTTCGACGTGCTGTCGAAAGTGCGCAAGGAGGGTCTGATGTCGATCGAAGGCGACATCGAATCGCCGGAAGCGAGCCCGCTGTTCTCGAAGTACCCGCTGGTGCTGGCCGACCACCACATCGTCGAATTCATGGCCGACTACCTGCGATTGATGGTGTCGGGCAACATGGACGCCTTCCAGATCGAAAACCTGATGGACAACGAGATCGAGACCCACCACCAGGAAGGCCACGTGCCGGCCCACGTGATCGCGAAACTCGGCGACGGCCTGCCGGCCTTCGGTATCGTGGCGGCGGTGATGGGCGTGGTGCACACCATGGAGTCGGTCGGCATTCCGCCGGCGGAACTCGGTATCCTGATCGCCAAGGCGCTGGTCGGTACCTTCCTTGGTATTTTGCTGGCCTACGGTTTCGTCAGCCCATTGGGCAGCGTACTCGAACAGAAGCTGGAAGAATCGACCAAGATGTTCCAGACCGTGAAGGTGACCCTGCTGGCCAGCCTGAACGGCTACGCCCCGGCCCTGGCCGTGGAATTCGGCCGCAAGGTGCTGTACTCGACCGAGCGCCCGACCTTTGCCGAGCTCGAAGAGCACATCAAGAAGTCCAAGGGCAAGTAAGACTCCAATCCAGCGGGACCGGGCAGGTCCCCTCCACCCTTTAACCTGAACCAAGCGAATACCCATGGCCGATGAAGGAATGCGCCCGATTATCGTCAAGCGGATCAAGAAATCCGCTGGCGGACATCACGGCGGCGCCTGGAAGATTGCCTACGCCGACTTCGTGACGGCGATGATGGCCTTCTTCCTGCTGATGTGGCTGCTTGGCTCGACGGCCAAGGGCGACCTCGATGGCATCTCGGAATTCTTCAAGACCCCCTTGAAGGTGGCGATGTCGGGCGGCTCGGGCTCGGGCGACAGCTCGTCGGTGATCCAGGGCGGCGGCACCGATTTGACGCGCCGCAATGGCCAGGTCAAGAAGGGCGACACCCCGCCGGAACACAAGACCTATGACCTGAACGCCGCCAAGGCCCAGGTCGAGCGCGCCGAGGGCGAGCGCCTGCGCGGCCTGAAGGCCAGGCTGGAGTCGATCATCGACGCCAACGAAACGCTGAAGAAATACAAGAACCAGCTGCTGCTCGACATCACCAGCGAAGGCCTGCGCATCCAGATCGTGGACGAGCAGAACCGCCCGATGTTCGCGCTGGCCAAGGCCACGCTGCAGCCATACACCGACGATATCCTGCACGTGCTGGGCATGGTGCTGAACGACGTGCCGAACCGCATCGGCCTGTCCGGCCACACCGATTCGACCCCGTACTACAGCGACGCCGGCTACAGCAACTGGGAACTCTCGGCCGACCGCGCCAACGCCTCGCGCCGCGCGCTGGTGCAGGGCGGCCTGGCCGACGACAAGATCCTGCGCGTGGTGGGGCTGGCCGCGGCCGCGCCGCTCGACCGTGCCGATCCGTTCAACCCGATCAACCGCCGCATCAGCATCATCGTGATGAACAAGCGTACCGAGGACGCCGTGATGCGCGACGCCGCCACGCTCGACGTGCCGGCCGGAGATGGCAAGGCCGCTGCGCAGGTGGTCACTGCGGCCACCGGCGCAGCCGCCAAATAAGCCGCCCGCGACAGGACAGGAGGACCATAATGACAAGAAAAAAGATACTCGGCTCGCACGTGAAGCGGCTGCTCTCCGGCGTGTCGGCCCATGGGCGGCGCCACCTCAGCGAGGTCGAGACCGACCTGCTGCAGACCGAATTGCTGCTTGAAGAAGCCATCGAGAAGCTGACCAGCAGCTTCCTGGCCATCCATAGCGCGGTCGGCGAACGGCAGGCCGCGATCGACCGCCTGCTGGCCGGCGGCGAACCGAGCAAGGAAGACATTGCCGCCCTGGCCGCGATGTCGAACGAAATCGGCAGCCACGTCAACACGGCGGTGACCAGCATGCAGTTCCAGGACATGACCAGCCAGCTGATCGAGCGCACCCTGAAGCGCGTGACCGGCCTGCGCGACTTCCTCGGCACGCTCGACGAACACGGTTCCGATATCCACCCGGAAACGGGCAGCGAGGAAATCGTCGATCGCCTGGGCAAGGTCAGCATGGCGCTGGCAATCCAGTCGCTCGAACTGCGCAGCGTCTTGCGCAAGTCGGTCGAACAAAAGCATCTCGAAAGCGGGGACATCGAGCTGTTCTGACAGTTCGTTTCCAATATAACCATCTCCCGGCATGCCCCGGGCGTATAAAACAGCAGGAGCAAAACATGGCTAAAACAATTCTCGCGGTCGACGATTCGAGCTCGCTGCGCCAGATGGTGGCGTTCAGCCTGAAGGCGGCCGGTTACCAGGTGGTGGAAGCGGTGGATGGCCAGGATGGCCTGGACAAGGCGCGCCAGCAGGTCGTCGACCTGGTCCTGACCGACCAGAACATGCCGCGCATGGATGGCCTGTCGCTGATCAAGCAGCTGCGCGGCCTGCCCGAGTACCAGAAGGTGCCGATCCTGATGCTGACCACCGAATCCTCGGACGAAATGAAGTCGAAAGGCCGTGCGGCCGGCGCCAACGGCTGGCTGGTCAAGCCGTTCGACCCGCAGCGCCTGATCGAGGTCGTCAAAAAAGTGATCGGTTGATGCGCATGCATCGCCCACCGCAACGGAATTTGTCATGACGATCGACATCAGCCAGTTTTACCAGGTCTTTTTCGACGAGGCCGAAGAGCTGCTCGCCGAAATGGAACGGCTGCTGCTGGCGGTCGACGTGGCCGCGCCCGACGCCGAAGACCTGAACGCCATCTTCCGCACCGCCCACTCGGTAAAGGGCGGCGCCTCGACCTTCGGCATCACCGACATGAGCGAAGTCACGCACGTGCTCGAATCCCTGCTCGACCGCATCCGCAAGGGAGAAATGGCGCTCACCAGCCAGCACGTGGACGCCTTCTTGGCCGCGAAAGATACCCTCAAGATGCAGCTCGACGGCCACCGCAACGGCGCCGCCGTCGACCAGGACACGGTGGCCAACGTGCGCATGATGCTGCACGACCTGTCCGAAGGCCTGGTGCCGGCGGCCTCGATCATCGCCCCGTCCTTCCTGCATGCCGAAACCAAGGCGCAGACCGGCGAAGGCGCGCACCGCTACAAGATCGAGCTGCCGAGCGTCGCCCAGCGCGACGTCAACGCCCTGGTCGACGAGCTCGGCCTGATGGGCCGGGTCTCGGTGACGCCGATCGAGGGGGGACGCAGCGCCCTGGTCATCACCACCCACGAGAGCCTGGACGACGTCGTCGCCATCTGCTCGTTCGTGCTCGACCCGAATGACCTGAAAATCTTCGAGGCGCCGCCGCTGACGCTCGAGCAGCGCGCCATCGAGGCCGCCGAGCGCGCCCGCATCGAGGAAGAGCAGGGCTATGGCTTCTTCGACCCGGCCGACGAGGTGCCGGCGGTCTCGGACGAGCAGTCCGACGACGAGCGCGGCTATGGCTTCTTCCAGCCGATCGAGCAGATCCGCGCGCTGGCCGGCATCGATGCGCCGGCTGCCAAGCCTGCCGTGGCGGTGGCCGTGGTCGATCACGAGGCCGACAAGAAAGCGGCGAAGAAGGACGCGGAATCAAAAGCCGGGGAATCGTCCTCGATCCGGGTCTCGGTGGAAAAGGTCGACCAGCTGATCAACCTGATCGGCGAACTGGTGATCACCCAGGCCATGATCGAGCAGCGCAGCGGCGGGCTGGACCCGATGATGCACGAGCGCCTGCTGTCTTCTGTCAGCCAGCTGACCCGCAACACGCGCGAGCTGCAGGAAGCGGTGATGTCGATCCGCATGATGCCGATGGACTTCGTGTTCTCGCGCTTCCCGCGCATGGTGCGCGACCTGGCCGGCAAGCTCGGCAAGAAAGTCGATTTCATTACCCACGGCGCCGCGACCGAGCTCGACAAGGGCCTGATCGAGCGCATCGTCGATCCGCTGACTCACCTGGTGAGGAACAGCATCGACCATGGCATCGAGATGCCCGAGGCACGCGCCGCCGCCGGCAAATCCGAAGCGGGGCGCCTGTTCCTGTCGGCCGGCCACCAGGGCGGCAATATCGTCATCGAAGTGGCCGACGATGGCGCCGGCCTGAACCGCGAGCGCATCCTGGCCAAGGCGGCGCAGAACGGCCTGGCCGTATCGGACACGATGAGCGACAGCGAAGTCTGGCAACTGATCTTCGCGCCGGGCTTCTCCACGGCCGAGATCGTCACCGATGTCTCGGGCCGCGGCGTCGGCATGGATGTTGTCAAACGTAACATCACGGCCATGGGCGGTTCGGTCGATATCCGCTCCGCGCGTGGCTTCGGCACCACGATTTCGATCTCGCTGCCATTGACCCTGGCCATCCTGGACGGCATGACCATCCGCTGCGGCGAAGAAATCTATATCCTTCCACTGGGCTACGTCGTTGAATCGCTGCAGCCGCGCCGCGAAGACATCCGCGAGATCGCCGGCCGCGGCCAAGTGCTGAAGGTGCGTGGCGAATATCTGCCGCTGATCGCGCTGCACGCCGTGTTCGATATCGAACCGAGGTCCGGCGACCCGGCCGACGGCATCGTGGTGATCCTGGAATCCGAAGGCAAGCGCGCCGCGCTGCTGATCGACGACCTGGTGGGCCAGCAGCACGTGGTGGTGAAGAACCTGGAAGCGAACTACCGCAAGGTCAGCGGCATTTCCGGCGCCACCATCCTGGGCGACGGCGGCGTGTCGCTGATCCTCGACGTGGCCGCCCTGGTGCGTTCCTCGCGCCAGGTGGCCGACGAGGCGCTGGCCTCCTGATACAACCAAATAACAAGGAAACAATATGTCCATTACCCAAGCCGTCCAATCCCAGGGCAACGACGCCGGTCTCGAATACTTGGCCTTTACCCTGGGTTCGGAAGAATACGGCATCGATATCCTGAAGGTGCAGGAAATCCGCGGCTACGAAGCCGTGACCCGCATCGCGAATGCGCCGGAATTCATCAAGGGCGTGATCAACCTGCGCGGGATCATCATCCCGGTGGTCGACATGCGCATCAAGTTCAAGCTCGGCGAGCCGACCTACGACCAGTTCACCGTCGTCATTATCCTGAACATCGGTGGCCGCGTGATGGGCATGGTGGTCGACAGCGTCTCCGACGTGACCACCCTGAGCCCGGACCAGATCAAGCCGGCGCCGGACATGGGCAGCGCCTTCAGCACCGATTACCTGATCGGCCTGGGCACGGTGGACGAGCGCATGCTGATCCTGGTCGACATCGATCGTTTGATGTCGTCGCCGGAAATGGGCCTGATCGACAAGCTGGCGGCGTAAATTCCGAAACGGCACCGGGCAGCGCATGACGCGGGCTGCGTGCCTGCAACCAATTAGAAGGTAAGGCAAGTGCCGTTACACAAATCCGACACGGTCAAGGAATTCGACTTCACGCGCGGCGACTTCGAGCGCGTGCGCGCCCTGATCTACCGCCAGGCTGGCATCTCGCTGGCCGATTCCAAGCAGGAAATGGTGTATAGCCGCCTGGCGCGGCGCCTGCGCGCGACCGGCATCCAGTCGTTCGCGAAATACCTGGACGACCTGGAAGCGGGGCGCATGAGCGATGAATGGGAGTCGTTCACGAATGCGCTCACCACCAACCTGACCTCGTTCTTCCGCGAAGCCCACCACTTCCCGCTGCTGGCCGAGCACGTGGCGCGCCTGCGCGGCCGGCCCGGCGAGCCGTTGACGATCTGGTGCTCGGCCAGCTCGACCGGCGAAGAGCCGTATTCGATCGCCATGACCCTGTGCGAAGCCTTCAACTCGCTCACGCCGCCGGTGCAGATCATCGCCACCGACATCGACACCAACGTGCTGGCCACGGCCAGCGAAGGCGTGTACGGCGACGACCGCGTGGAAAAGATGGCGCCCGAGCGACTGAAGCGTTTCTTCTTGCGCGGCAAGGGCCGCCACGAAGGCATGGTGCGCGTGCGCCCCGAATTGCGCCAGCTGGTAAGCTTCCGTCAGCTCAACCTGCTGGCGGATCATTGGCCGGTGAGCGGGCAGTTCGACGCCATCTTTTGCCGGAATGTCATGATTTATTTTGATAAGGAGACCCAGCGCAAGATTCTGGCGCGCTTCGTGCCGCTGATGAAGCCGCATGCGCTGCTGTTTGCCGGGCACTCCGAAAACTTCCTCTACGTTTCCGACGCGCTGCGCCTGCGCGGCAAGACTGTCTACGAACTCAACGACCGCCGCGCCTGATGCGCGCGCACCCTCGGAAACCCCATGCCTTCGAATAGCCATTTCGCCACCAACGTCTACTATGACCGCACCTTCGACGTCGAGGCGGCCAAGATCTTGCCGGGCGAGTATTACTACACCGGCAAGAACATGCTGATCGTGACCGTGCTCGGGTCCTGCGTGTCGGCCTGCATCCGCGACCGTGTGAGCGGCCTGGGCGGCATGAACCACTTCATGCTGCCCGATGGCGGCGGCGACAGCGGCAGCCCGGTCTCGGCTTCGATGCGCTACGGCACCTTTGCCATGGAAGTCCTGATCAACGACTTGCTGAAGGCCGGGGCGCGGCGCGAGCACCTGGAAGCCAAGGTCTTCGGCGGCGGCGCCGTGCTGCGCGGCTTCACGGCCATGAACGTGGGCGAACGCAATGCCGCCTTCGTGATGCAGTTCCTGAAGACGGAACGCATTCCGGTGCTGGCCGAGGACCTGAACGACATCTACCCGCGCAAGGTGTATTTCTTCCCGAAGACGGGCAAGGTGTTAGTAAAGAAATTGATGCAAACCCAGAACGATACGCTGGCCAAGCGCGAGCTCGACTACGCCAAGCGTCTCAAGGTCGAGCCCGTTGGCGGCGAAATCGACCTGTTCTGACCCCGAAAGGAAAGACGATGACAATCAAGGTACTGATCGTCGACGACTCGGCACTGATCCGCAGCGTGATGAGCGAGATCGTGAATTCGCAGGCCGACATGGAAGTCGTGGCGACCGCGCCCGATCCGCTGGTCGCGCGCGAACTGATCAAGAAACACAACCCCGACGTGCTGACCCTGGACGTCGAGATGCCCAAGATG
Organism: Massilia sp. BAP21; assembly: GCF_057801335.1. NCBI lineage: Bacteria > Pseudomonadati > Pseudomonadota > Betaproteobacteria > Burkholderiales > Oxalobacteraceae > Massilia > Massilia sp. BAP21. The sequence goes on along the minus strand of NZ_CM173596.1, from coordinate 141,715 downwards.
GATGGCCTCGATTTCCTGGAAAAACTGATGCGCCTGCGCCCGATGCCGGTATTGATGGTGTCGTCGCTGACCGAGCGCGGCTCGGAAATCACGATGCGCGCGCTGGAACTGGGCGCGGTCGACTTCGTCACCAAGCCCAAGATCTCGATCCAGACCGGTATGCGCGAGTACACCGAGCTGATTACCGACAAGATCCGCGCCGCCGCACGTGCGCGCGTGAAAGCCCGTACCGTGCACCAACAAGCCACGCCTTCCGCCCTGCAAGCCTTGCGCAGCCCCTTGATTTCCTCGGAAAAGCTGATCATCATCGGCGCCTCGACCGGCGGCACCGAAGCGATCCGCGAATTCCTGATGCAGATGCCCTCGGACTGCCCGGGCATCCTGATCGCCCAGCACATGCCGGAAGGCTTCACGACCTCGTTTGCGCGCCGGCTCGACTCGCTGTGCCGGATCAGCGTCTCGGAAGCGGCCGGCAACGAGCGTATCCTGCCGGGCCATGCCTACATCGCACCGGGCCACTCGCACCTGCTGCTCACGCGCTCGGGCGCCAACTACATGACCAGGATCGAGCAGACCGACCCGGTGAACCGGCACCGGCCCTCGGTGGACGTGCTGTTCCGCTCGGCAGCCGTGGCGGCCGGCAAGAACGCGGTCGGCGTGATCCTGACGGGCATGGGAAAAGACGGCGCTGCTGGTATGCTTGATATGAAAAACGCAGGCGCGCACAATTTCGCCCAGGACGAGGCTTCCTGCGTGGTGTTCGGCATGCCGCGCGAAGCGATTGCCATCGGTGCGGTACACGATGTGGCGCCCCTGCAGGCCTTGCCCGGCCTGGTGCTCGGGCAGTTGGCGGCGCAAGGTGGACGGGCGTTGCGGGTTTGATTCGCTTTCTCCGCTTTTCCGCCGGTTTTGTCGCCGTACGGCAACAAAAATGCTATCCTTGAGGTTGCTTGTTGGAGCGCCTCAAGCCACACTAACCATAGTAAAAGAATCAACGGAGTAATTCATGGCTGACCCAAAGATGCGTTTCCTGGTTGTTGACGATTTCTCGACGATGCGCCGCATCGTCCGGAACCTGTTGAAAGAACTGGGTTACGCCAACGTCGACGAAGCGGAAGATGGCGCCGAGGCGCTGACCAAGCTGCGCAGCGAGCAGTTCGACTTCGTCGTTTCGGACTGGAACATGCCCAACATGGACGGGCTGACCATGCTGCAGCACATCCGTGCCGACCCGGCGCTGAGCAAACTGCCGGTGCTGATGGTGACCGCGGAAGCGAAGAAGGAAAACATCATCGCCGCCGCCCAGGCTGGCGCCAGCGGCTACGTGGTCAAGCCGTTCACGGCCGCCACGCTCGACGAGAAGCTGAACAAGATCTTCGAGAAGATGGTAAAGGCCTGACATGGCAGAGCACCCGCTGGACGCGGCAGCTTCGAACGAAGAGGTCCTGAGCCGCATCGGCCACATGACGCGCGCGCTGCACGACAGCCTGCGCGGCCTGGGCCTGGATAAACTGATCGAAAAGGCCGCCAGCGACATCCCGGATGCGCGCGATCGCCTCGATTACGTTGCGCGCCTCTCGGAGCAATCCGCGAAGCGTGTGCTCGATGCCACCGATGCAGCTGGTCCTTTGCAGGACGGCATCGAAAACCGCAGCAGCGCGCTGCGCGGCGAATGGCAGGCACTGCTGGACAAGGGCGGCGCCGGCGACACCGACTGGCGCGCGCTGGCCGAACGCACGATGGCCGCGCTGGCCGAGTCCGAGGCGGCGGCCGTCGCCACGCGTGGCCAATTGATGGACATCATGATGGCCCAGGACTTCCAGGACCTGACCGGCCAGGTGATCGGCAAGATCACCTCGATTGCGCAAGACCTGGAAAAGCAGCTGGTGCAGGTGCTGATCGATTTTGCCCCGAGCGAAATCAAGCGCGAGCTCGACACCGGCCTGCTGAACGGCCCGCAGATCAAGCCCGAAGGCAACACGGAAATCGTGGCCAACCAGGGCCAGGTCGACGACCTGCTCGACAGCCTCGGGTTCTAGTAGGGTGGACGGATTCTCCGTCCACGCGTTCGACGAACGCACGCACGCACCACCCGGACGCTTGCTTTTAGCATACGTTTTACATCGCGACCGATTCCATGCACCACAAAAACTACATTGTTCGCGAACCGCTGCTCGATGCCGCCCAGCGCGTTATCGGCTACGAACTGCTCTGGCAGCAAAAGGGCGGCCAGCCCGTCCTCGATGCCGATCTCGAGCAACTGGTCGGCTTCGTGGCCGAGCATGTCCAGGACGAAGAACACGGCTGGCTGCTGCGCGACAAGCTCCTCTTCCTCGATGCCGTGCCGGCCATGCTCTCGACCGACGCGCTGTTCGCGCTGCCGCCCGAGCGCACCGTGCTGAGCCTGCAGGCGCGCACCCTGATGGACCCGGACACCCGCGCCGCCGTGCAGGCCGTGCGCGCCGGCGGCATCGGCATCTCGATCCGCGGCCTGGAAGTCGGCCACATCACCAGGGCGCTCGCGCCCTACGCCTCGCACGTCGAGATGCGCTTTGCCGGCATCAACGTGGCCGAGCAGGCGCGCACCTATGCCGCCGCCAAGGGCGCCAGCCTGCGCATGGTCGGGCGCCCGGTCAGCAACTGGATCGACTACGACGCCTGCGCCACCCTCGGCCTGGACGCCTTTGTCGGCAAGCTGCACCTGACCCCGCGCCCGGGCAACCGGGTCAAAGGGCTGAACCCGACCCAGGCCATCATCCTGCAGCTGATGCAGATGGTGCAGAACAACGAGGACATCCCCAGGCTCGAAGGCGTGCTCAAGCGCGACCCGGCGCTCACCTATAAGCTGCTGCGCAACATCAACTCGGCCGGTTTCGGCGCCGGGCGCGAGGTGCAGTCGATCCGCCAGGCGATTGCCCTGATGGGCTATGCGCCGCTGTATCGCTGGCTGACCCTGCTGCTGGCGGGCGCCAGCAGCAGCGGCTACTCGCCGGTGCTGATGGAAACAGCCGTGGTGCGCGGGCGCCTGACCGAACTGCTGGGCCTGCACGCGCTGCCGAAGGCCGAGGGCGAAAACCTGTTCGTGGCGGGGATGTTCTCGCTGCTGGACCGGCTGCTGGGCTTGCCGATGAAGGAAGTGCTGGACACGATTCCGCTGCCGGCGGAAGTGGTCAAGGCACTGCTGGCGCGCGAGGGGATGTACGGGCCTTACCTGGCCCTGGCCGAAGCCTGCGAGCTGAGCTCGAACCTGGTGGGGTCGCTGGCGGCCGGGCTGAACCTGAGCCCGCTGGAAGTGAACAAGGCGCATCTGTGTGCGCTGGCCTGGGCGCAGGCTGTTACTGCCTAATTGCCGGGGTTTCGTAGGGTGGGCTCTTGAGCCCACGCGGTACAGCGGGACCGCAGAGGCCACATTTCCAGACGCAATGCGCATGCATACCATGTTGTGCGTCATCCGCGTGTACGCAAGCGGTGAAACCGCGTGGGCACAGGTGCCCACCCTACAACTACAACTACAACAACCGCAACGTCGGCGACAACGTCAACATTCACCCTACCGCATCTCCATCCCGATCCGGCCGTAACGGCATCCCACTTGCACCTGTTCACCCAGCAGATAGCTGCGGAAGGGCCGCGGCATGCGCACCTCGAGGCCGGCCACGATCGCCAGTGCCGGCCCCGGTTGCAGGCGCACGTTCTTAAGTTTCTGCCTCACATGCAGCCGGCGCGCCGTGTCCGGCGGGGCGTGCATGCCGATGCCGCCGGTGGCGAAGTCGCACAGCGGGTGCCGCTCAGATCTCGAGGTTGTCGATCAGGCGCGTGGTGCCCAGCTTGGCCGCCGCCAGCACCACCAGCGGCGTGCCTTGCGCCAGGTCGCCGGCCGAGGGCGGCTGCAGATCGATGCGCTTGCGGATCGAGATGTAGTCGGGCTTCCAGCCGCGTTGCGCCAGCTGGGCCATGGCGTCGCGCTCGACCGAGAAGATGTCGAGGTGGCCGGCGCGCATTTCGCCGGCGACAAAGTTCAGGGCCCGGTACAGGGCCGGCGCTTCGGCGCGCTCTTCGGGCGACAGATACATGTTGCGCGAGGACAGGGCCAGGCCGTCTTCGGCGCGGAAGGTCTCGGCGCCGATGATCTCGGTCGGCAGGGCGAACTGGCGCGCCATGTTACGCACGATCATCAGCTGCTGGTAATCCTTCTTGCCGAACACGGCCACGCGCGGCTGCACGCAGGAGAACAGCTTGGTCACCACCGTGCACACGCCATTGAAGAAGCCGGGGCGGAATTCGCCTTCCAGCGTATTGCCCAGCATGTCCGGCGGCTGGACGCGGTATTCCTGCGGTTCCGGGTACAGGTCTTTCTCGGTCGGCGCGAACAAAACATACACGCCTTCCTTTTCCAGCTTCTCGACGTCGGCCTGGAAGGTACGCGGGTATTTGTCGAAGTCTTCGTTCGGGCCGAACTGGAGGCGGTTGACGAAGATCGAGGCGACCACCGGGTCGCCGTGCTTGCGCGCCAGGCGCATCAGCGACAGATGGCCTTCATGCAGATTGCCCATCGTCGGCACGAAGGCGGTGCGCAGTTGGCCGCGCAGCTGGTCGCGCAGTTCGTCAATGGTGGAAATGATTTTCATGGTGTGTGAATGCGTAAGTGGTGGTGCATCAGGCCGGCGAATACGCCAGGCGCACGTAGATCGGCGCGAACGGTTCGGCCTGGGTAATCTCGACCAGGGTTTCCTTGGCCAGCTCGAGCAGGGCGACGAAGTGCACGACCACGATCGGCACCGATTCCTGGCCCGCGAACAGTTCGCCGAATTCGACGAAGCGTTGCGCTTGCAGTGTACGCAGGATGGCCGACATGTGCTCGCGCACCGACAGTTCCTGGCGCCCGATGCGGTGGTGCTGGGTGAGTTTCGCCCGCCGCAGCACGTCGAGCCAGGCGCGCTGCAGGTCGTGCGGCTCGACCTTCGGCAGCACCACGGCCAGGCCTTGCTCGACCGGCAGGGAAGGTCGCTGGAAATCGCGCCCTTCCTGCGGGATCGTGCCCAGCCGCACGGCAGCCAGCTTGATCTGCTCGTACTCCAGCAGGCGGCGCACCAGTTCGGCGCGCGGGTCGCCGGCGTCTTCGACCAGATCGTCCTGGCGCTTCGGCAGCAGCATGCGCGACTTGATCTCGATCAGCATCGCCGCCATGAGCAAATACTCGGCGGCCAGTTCCAGGTTGCTCTTGCGGATCTGCTCGACGTAGTCCAGGTACTGCAGGGTCACCTGCGCCATCGGGATATCGAGGATGTTGAAGTTCTGCTTGCGGATCAGGTAGAGCAGCAGGTCGAGCGGGCCTTCGAAGGCGTCGAGGAAGATTTCGAGGGCGTCGGGCGGGATGTACAGGTCGTTGGGCATGCGCAGCAGCGGCTCGCCGTACAGCCGCGCAATGGCGGCCGCGGCGGCATCGTCGAGCGCGGCTTCGGTCGCCGGTGCGCTATCCGGCGCCGCGTCCGGCACTGCCTCGGCTGGTGCGTCCTGGCCGGCCGCGTGCGCTGTCATGTCCCCTGGACCTTTGGCCTTAGAACTTGGTCTGGTAGGGGTAGGCCTGCTGGCGCAGGCGCGATTCTTCGACGCGCGCCTGTTCGTCCAGCGAGATCGGCAGCTTGTCCCACAGCAGGTTGCGGCCTTCTTGCTGGCGCTGTTCCATGCCAGGGGTCTTGGACTTCAGTTCTTCGATGAACTTGGTGTGATCGGAAACGTAACCGGTGAATTTAGGCATTGTCTTGCTCTATAAAAAGAAAGCCGGGACGGCGAGGCAGATTGTTCTGCCCAGCGATCCCGGCGTCAAGGTTTATGGATGCAGCGCGTTGAGCTGGCGGGCGATGATGTCGTGGTTCAGCCACAGCACCGGTGCAATCTTTTCCGACGCGCCGTGGAACATCAGCGGGCCGGCGCCTTCCAGCACCAGGCTGGACAGGTGATCGGTGATCAGGGCCTTCTTGTCCTTGTGCAGGTTGGTGATGGCTTCCGACGTACCGATCATGACCTCGGCCAGGGCCGGGGTGTTGTCCATCGGCCAGGCTTCGAAGTTACGGAACTGGGCGCTGGTGGCGTCCTGGTTGTATTGCTCGATGGTGTCGAGCAGCGATTGCAGCGAGGTGCCTTCGCCCAGCAGGTCCTGGCAGATCTGCCATTGCTGCTCGGCCCATGCTCCGCCGCCTTCTTTCTTCAATGCGGTGAGCAGCGGGAACAGCGACAGTTCCACGCCAACGAAGATGTCCGACGAGTTGGTGCGGATTTCCGGGCAGTTGAACACGGTGGCCGTCACGCCCGACTTCCAGGCAGCTTCGGCGATGCTTTCCAGGCGCATCTTGGCGTAGCCCTGGGTGTAGTTGGTGTAGGTCTGCCACTGGTATTCGCCGCCGATCAGGATCTCGGTGCCGTGGTAGCCGTAGGCCGTGTAGCGCACTTCGCCGCCGGCCTTCGTCACGCGCTCGCGGATCGGGGCCGAGGCATCGATCAGGTACTTGAGCGTGTTGGCGCTGACTTCGTCGAAGTTCATCAGGATCAGCTTGCCCAGGTCGCTGTCAAGCAGGGCGCGCGAGGACATGAAGCGCTCGCCGCGGCCCTTGTAGATGCGGTTGGCAATGGCCAGGAAGGCCTTGATGCGCGGAATGCCGCCAGCCATGGTGTGGGCGAAGAAGACGTTCGCGCCTTCCGGCACCAGCTTGTCGATCTGGGCCATGACTTCAGCGGCCGACTCGGTGAAGCGGCGCACGCCGGCTTCGCGGCAGCGCTCGATCTTTTCCCAGTCCAGCTTGTCTTCCTGCCAGCTCTTCAGGGTGATGCCAGAGAGCATTTCGGTCGGGTTCTGCTCGCCGGCCGGGGCGTCCATGTCGAAGCCGGCCATCAGCGGCACGTTGATGATGCGCCCGCCCAGTTTTTCCTCGGCTTCGGCGTGTTCCTCGACCGTGAGGGCGCGCAGGGCGCCGCTGTCGTCGCGGCGGCCGACGGTAATGCCGACGATGGTCATGCCAGCCGCGCGCGCCTCATCGATCAGGCCGTTCACATAACCGCGGCCGAACAGTTCGCCGAACAGAACGAAGACGTCGCCCTTGCGGAACACGTTGGCTTCGGGGATATGGCGGAGGGGATTCAATTCGGTCATTTTATTATCTGCCTATCAAAAGAGTTTGTAGGGGCGTCTCAGGCGCGAAGTTTCTGAATAAAAACACGGCATTATAACGCCGCCTCGGCCCATGGAAACTGCTTTCCCAGGGGCCGAGGAGTGTGCGAGCGGCCCTGTTATAGCGCGGATCGGGCCGGTTCTTGTTGTCGGGTGTCGAGCCTTAGCGGATGCGCATGCCTGGCGTCGCGCCCGGCATCGGATCGAGCAGGTAGAGGCCCGGGTTCGCCTTTTCGTCGGCGGCGGATGCGCACAGCACCATGCCTTCCGATACGCCGAACTTCATCTTGCGTGGCGCCAGGTTTGCCACCATCACGGTCAGCTTGCCGACCAGGTCTTCCGGTTTATAGGCCGACTTGATGCCCGAGAACACGTTGCGGTGGCGGCCTTCGCCTACGTCCAGGGTCAGGCGCAGCAGCTTGCCGGCGCCTTCCACGTGTTCGCAGTTGACGATTTTCGCCACGCGCAGGTCGATCTTCAGGAAGTCGTCGATGCTGATTTCCGGGGCCAGTTCCTCGATATCGTTGCCTGCCGGGGCTGCCTCGACAACGGCGGCGGCCGCCGGTTCCGGCATGGCATCCGATGCCGGGTTCGGTGCCGGCGTGGCGACGCCCGGACGCTCGAACAGGTTCTCGATCATCTTGGCGTCGACACGCTGCATCAGGTGGTTATAGGCGCCGATGCTGCGGCCGAGCATGCTGCTGTAGACGGCGTCGCCTTCGGTGTCAGCCCAGGTGTAGCCGGCGTCGCCCAGGAACTCGGCCACGCGCGCGGCCACCTGCGGCAGCACCGGCGACAGCATCACGGTCAGCTGGCGGAACAGGATCAGGGCGGTGGTGCAGACGTCGTGCAGCTCCGTGACCTTGGTCTCGTCCTTGGCCAGCAGCCATGGCTTGTTCTCGTCGACGAACTGGTTCGTGACGTCGGCGATTTCCATGATCTCGCGCAGGGCGCGGCCGTATTCGCGGGCTTCGAAGGCGGCGGCGATCGACACCTGGCGCTCGGCGCCATCCGCGGTCAAGGCCTTGGCGATCCAGCCTTTTGCGTTGTCCGACAGTTCCGGCGCCAGCTTGCCGTCGAATTTCTTGGCGATGAAGCCGGCGCAGCGGCTGGCGATGTTCACGTACTTGCCGATCAAATCGCTGTTCACGCGCGCCACGAAATCGTCGCCGTTGAAGTCCAGGTCTTCGACTTTCGCGTTCAACTTGAAGGCCAGGTAATAGCGCAGCCATTCCGGGTTCATGCCCAGTTCCAGGTAGCGCAGCGGCGAAATGCCGGTGCCGCGCGACTTCGACATCTTTTCGTTGTTCACGGTCAGGTGGCCGTGGACGGCAACCTTCAGCTTGTCGATGATCGGGTGGCCCGAGAAATTCAGCATCGCCGGCCAGAACAGCAGGTGGAAGGACACGATGTCCTTGCCGATGAAGTGCACCTGCTCGGCATTCGGGTCGTTCAGGAAGGCGTCGAAGTCGAGACCGTTCTTGTCGAAGTAATTCTTCAGGGAGGCCAGGTAGCCGACCGGCGCGTCCAGCCATACGTAAAAGAACTTGCCCGGTGCATCGGGAATCGGGATGCCGAAGTAGGGCGCATCGCGCGAAATATCCCAGTCGGCCAGCTTCTCGCCGGCTTCGCCCAGCCATTCCGACACCTTGTTCACCATTTCCGGTTGCAGGCGGCCCGGGGTGTTCAGCCATTCCTTCAGGAAGGTGAAGCAGCGCGGATCGGACAGCTTGAAGAAATACTGTTCCGACGGCTTCAGGACAGGCGTGGAGCCGGTGAACACCGAGAACGGGTTGATCAGTTCGGTCGGCTGGTAGGCGGCGCCGCAGACTTCGCAGTTGTCGCCATACTGGTCCTTGGCGTGGCAGGTCGGGCACTCGCCCTTGATGTTGCGGTCGGCCAGGAACATGCCTTTGACCGGATCGTAGAAACGGTCGACGGTTTTCGTCACGATCAGGCCGGCGTCGCGCAGCTTGCGGTAGATGCCCTGGGACAGTTCGACGTTTTCCGGCGAATCGGTGGAATACCAGTTATCGAAGGCGATATGGAAGCCGTCCAGGTATTGCGGGCGGCCGGCGGCGATCTTCGCCACGAATTCCTGCGGGGTGATGCCTTCCTTTTCGGCGGCGATCATGATCGGGGTGCCGTGGGTGTCGTCGGCGCAGACGAAGTGCACCTGGCGCGGCTGGCCGCTATCGCGCTGCATTCGCTGGTAACGGACCCAGATGTCGGCCTGGATGTATTCCATCATGTGGCCAATATGGAAGGCGGCGTTGGCGTAGGGCAGGGCAGTGGTGACGAACAGCTTGCGGGTCATGGTCGAAACGCTAAGGAATGGATGAAAGAGAGCATTTTACCAGCGGATGGCCCCAAACGCTCAGGGGGTATTCCGGGGTGTTGCCCGGTTTTGGCAGGATTTGAGGGTGGGACCCGAGGCGCGAGGCCGTTTTTTGCTACACTGCGCCCATCACATTGGAGAAATACATGAGCATCACTGCAGACGACGTCAAGACCGCCTTGTCAAAGCTGGTCGATCCTAATACGGGCAAAGACTTCGTGTCCTCGAAATCGGTCAAGAATATCCAGATCGAGGGCGCCGATGTCGCTTTCGACCTCGAACTCGGCTATCCGGCGAAGAGCCAGGTCGCCTCGCTGCGCGCTGCCGTGGTGAACGCCGTCAAGGCGATCCCGGGCGTCGGCAACGTCAGCGTCAGCGTACAGACCAAGATCCTGTCGCACGCCGTGCAGCGCGGGCTGAAGGTCATGCCGAACGTGAAGAACATCATTGCCGTGGCATCGGGCAAGGGCGGCGTCGGCAAGTCGACCACCGCCGTCAACCTGGCCCTGGCCCTGGCCGCCGAGGGCGCCAGCGTCGGCGTGCTGGACGCCGACATCTACGGCCCGTCGCAGCCGATGATGTTGGGCATCAACGGCCGTCCGGAAAGCCTGGACGGCAAGTCGATGGAACCGCTGGAAAACCACGGCGTGCAGGTGTCCTCGATCGGCTTCATGATCGACCCCGACGAGCCGATGGTCTGGCGCGGCCCGATGGTCACGCAGGCGCTGCAGCAATTGCTGGAGCAGACCAACTGGCGCGAACTCGATTACCTGATCGTCGACATGCCGCCAGGCACTGGCGACATCCAGCTGACCCTGTCGCAGAAAGTGCCGGTCACCGGCGCCGTGATCGTCACCACGCCGCAGGACATCGCCCTGCTCGACGCGCGCAAGGGCCTCAAGATGTTCGAGAAGGTCGGCATCCCGATCATCGGTGTCGTGGAAAACATGAGCACCCACATCTGCTCGAACTGCGGCCACAACGAAGCGATCTTCGGCCATGGCGGCGGCGAAAAGATGTGCAAGGACTTCGGCGTCGACTTCCTGGGCGCACTGCCATTGACCATGTCGATCCGCGAGCAGACCGATTCCGGCCGCCCGACCGTGGTGGCCGATCCGGACGGTCCGGTTGCCAAGGTCTACAAGGAAATCGCGCGCAAGGTGGCGGTGAAGGTGGCCGAACGTGCGAAGGACATGAGCAGCAAGTTCCCGAGCATCGTGGTGCGGAACGACTGATTCATTAAAATCCTGCAATAAATAAAGGCGCCATTCATGGCGCCTTTGCATATCTGGAGGACGTCAGCTTGCCGCTGTCCCCTTGCCCAGGATCGTGACGCGGTCGCACCATTCCTGGAGGGTGTCTTCGCCCGCACCCTGCATGACGCGCAGCCGGTGTTTCTTCAGATGCTCGCGCTCGTAGGTGCTGTCTTGCAGTTCGATTTCCAGGCAGCGCTCCTTGCCGGCGACGATCCTGGCGCCTGCGCCAGCGAAACTGCCTTGCCAGTTGCCGGCGTCGCCGATGACCAGGCCGCGCCCGTCGCGGTCGGCGGCAACTAGCCAGTTGAGGCGGCCTTCCTTGTGGGTGCCGGCGCGAAAGTCGCCGCGCATGCCCGCTTCGTCCAGCAAGGCCGTGATGTGTGCTTCCACCTGACTATGCAGCGCGGCCAGGCGTTCCTTTTCCGCCGCCTCGGCCTGTGCCGCCAGGGCCGCCTTCCGCTCGCGCTCCTGTTGGCGCGCGGCCTGGGCACGCGCCTCGATCTCGCCATTGAAGGCAGAACGGGCTGCCTCCACGCGCGCGGCAATGCTCTTCCACTGCGCCTTGAACTGCTCGATCTCGTGATTCCTGACACCCTCGATGCAGAGCGTGACCTTCTCTGGCCCGCCGTCCGCGACCTTCAGTCCCGCACGATCGCAGGGTGCTTCGTGGGCGCCGCGGTGCTTGAGCGTGATGTCGGTCACACCGGACGGGTAGGAGTTTGATGTGCCGCCAGGCAGGCTTACACTGATCAATTGGCCATTCACCCAAGTGCTTGCCGTGTTGGGCGTAAAGCTGGACTTCATGCGCTGGAAAATTTCGCCAAGCTCGAACTGGTGCAGCGGCCAGGTGTCGTCGAAGCGGCGCGCCGTTCGCCATGGCGCCTTCGGGTCGCCGCCGCTACGCCAGTAGCGCAGCGGCTTGCGCGCAATCACGCGCACCGTCGCCGCCTTGAAATTGATGTGCAGCGCGAAACGCCTGCCCTCCCAGGCCCATTCCTCACCACTGGCGATCGCCGTCTTGCTGGCCCCGGTCTGCAGTTTGCCGTAGCTCGATTTACCGGGCAACACAAATGCCAGCAAGGCAAGGATGCCAAGGCCCAGCCATTCGAAGTCGCTGAAGTACAGCACGTCGCCGACGAAGGCCAGTCCGGCCAGGCGCAGGGCGACCACCAGGAGGGCCAGCACGGCCAGGCGGCCGACGACCGGCCCGGCAAAGTGCGCCACGGCACGGTAAAGCAGGAAGGGAAGAACGAAGGCCGCGACGATGTCGCGCGGCGGCCCGTCGTACAGCGCATGCATCTCGGCATAGGTGCCGGCGTAGTAGCCAAGGCCGGCAGCGACGGCCAGCTGGAGCAGGAACTTGATCATGGTTGTCGCACGATGAAAGGCAGGGCAGGCGCGGCTCCGTGGCACGGCAGCGTGCTCATTGCTCAAGATCCTTCAGCACGGTCTGGTAAGGACCGGTTTGACGCGCCCGCCCGGCACGCGCCTCCCCGGCATACCAGTCCAGGTAGCCGAACATCTTCCCGGTTTTGAAACTAAGCAACAGCCCGTCCTTGCCAACCCATTGGATGGCTTGCAGCGCCGTGGCGTCCGAGGCGAGGGCAGCGCTGGTTTGCCGCCTGGCGCCCTCGATGGCGGCGCGCACCCTGGGCCAGTTCTCGAGCATGGACTTGGCGTTCCCTGCGGCATTGCGGCCCTTCATGGCGCCGGAGAGCATCGGCAACAGCACGCCGCCGCAATCGGCGATGGTGCCGCCGACACCGTTCGTCGGCGTTTGGTAGCCGACCAGGCTGGCCGCCTGCAAGTCGCGTGCGGTGAGGCTTTTCTTGCGGCGCTGCAGATAATCGGCCAGGAAGGCGGTCGGCGCGAAATCCGGATTCTGAGCGCAACGCGCCAGGGCGTCGAGCTGGCCGGCCACCGGGACCAGGGCGCTGATCGATTGCATCAACTCCTTTTCGCGCTGCCAGCGGTACAGCCGCTCGCGTACGCGCGCATCGTTCAGCAGGCTGGCCTCGGTTTGCAGGCGGGTGCCGTTCTCGGCCAGGCGGTATTGCTGGGAATGCAGCAGGTAGAACTGCGGCGCCGCGCCCGTGCTGCGGTCCGCGCGCCAGCAGCTGAACGTGACGAAGTCGGCGCCGGCGCCCGACAGTTCGTCGAGGTCGGCATACGCCTGGCCCGCGCCCAGGTTGCTGGTGCAGCGCTGGTGGAAGGGTTCGTAGCCGGCGCCGCCGCGCACCACCTGGTCCAGGGCGCGGCGCCAGGCGCTGCCGGGCTGGGCATGGGCGTGCGCCGTGGCGTCGGCGTCGGCCTGGGTCATGGCCCAGCCGCCGTCGGGCCGGAACCATTTCAGGTCGCCGTCCGTGCATTGCAGGGCGCCGGGGCGGGCCATGTCGCAGCGGAAGGTGGTCTGGGCACCGCCGCTGCGTGCGACCTTGTCCCAGAAATAGTTGGTCTTGTTCTGGGAAATGGCCAGCGCGATGCGGGCCCAGTCCTGTACCGTGACCTCGGCGCCGGCTGGCAAGACATAGCCGATGTCCGACAGCGGCAGCGGCTGCGCCTGGCGCGTGGGGTTGACCAGCACCAGCAGCTCGCCCTTGCGGGTGGCGAGCACGCCGTTCGGCAGCGCGACCGGCTGGTCCTCGGGCAGTTCGCGCAGCGAAGGCAGGCCGTTGACGGTCTGGGTGATCGGCTGCTGTCCGGGCTGGCGCGGTACGATGCCGAGCAGCCTGTTGATGGTAACGGGTTCCGGCGCCGCCTGCGCGCCGAGGCTGGCGGGCGGCAGGCCCAGGGGCAGGGCGCCGACCGCCGGGCTGATCGGCAGCAGTGCCATGCTGTCGGCCGGCAGGGTGGACACGATCTTGCCGCTGCCACTGTCGCGCATGCCCTGCAAGACCTGGTTCGAGGCCAGGGTGATGTCGACGGCATAGGCAGCCAGGCGTTGCCCGGCATCGTACTGGGCCCAGAAGGCATCGGCATCGTTCTTGACCAGGCCCTGGCGCGCACGGGCAAACAGGGTGCGCACCAGGTTGTCCAGGGCTTGCCACTCGGCGGCCGACTCGATGGCCGGCAGGTCAGGGTAGCGCGGGTGGCGTGCCGCGGCAGCGCGGCGCAGCGTGACGTTGCCGCCGACGGTGAAGACGGCGGGCACCGAGGAACCGGCAGCGGGCGCGCCGATCGCGGCGGCCGTGCCGGCCTGGCCAGGTATGCCGGGCGCCACGCAGCCGGCCAGGGCCAGGGCCAGGCACGCCGCCGCCACAGGGCGGGCAGGGAAAGTCAGGTTGAGCATCCTTGGCTTTCCGGCTCAGGACGCCGGCTTCGGCTCAGGCTGCAGGGCCTCCTTGATGCTGGACTCGTGCACGACGGCCTTCGGCTGCAGCGCGTGGAAGTCCATCGTCAGCAGGGGCTGGCGGGTGGCCGGGTCGGTGACGGCGATGCCGTCGACCACCAGCAGCGCGTTGTACTGCTGCTTTTGCGGCCGTGAAGCGAGGTCGGCGATGTGTCCGAAGTAATAGCCCGGCAAATCGACCGTGCTCGAGGGATTGCTGCGCAGCTTGCTGAGGCTGGCTTCGAGCTGGCGGGCTTCGGCTTCATCCCTGGGGATGTACCAGCCCAGGTTCTCGGGCAGGTCGGAGCCGGCGAATTCGATCATCCAGCTCGCGTGTTCGTTGTGCGCATGTTCCTTCGGTTTCGACCAGCCATAGGCCATGTCGCCGCGAATACCGGTGCTTACCGGAAAACCCTTCTTCTGGGCGTCGTAGGGGCCGATGCTCATCAGGAAGTCGCGGTCGAGGTACAGCGCGTAGTGCTTCTGTTTCCTGGCTTCGGCATAGGCGGTGTCGAGCTCGGCGCGTTTTGCCTTGACGATGTCGGCGCGCTTGAACGCGTCCTTTTCGGCGCGGACCTCGGGCAGGAAGTCGTAGGCCAGCAGGTCGTCGTCGCGCACGGCGCCGGCCCAGAATACGTTCCGGTACAGCTTTTCGACTTGCGTCGTTTCCGCCTGGTCCTTCGTGCGGAAGTTCCTGGACTGGTCGAGCACGGTATAGCGCTCGAACGGCAGCAGCGGCTGGCGCGGCAGCAGGAGGCCGCCGCCTTCCTCGATTTCGATGCCATTGCTGGTGAGTTTGCGGTCGGTCTGTTCGCTGCCCTGCGCGGCAGGCGCCGCGTTGTCGGCATTGTCTTTTTTACCGCAGGCGGCGAGGGTAAGCAGCAGGGCGGCGAGGGCGAAGGTCGAAAGTCGGATCGAGGTCATGGATAGTGGGAAGAGTTGGTGATTCGTCCCGAACATTATTCAATGTCATCCATGCAATATCCATAGTACATCTGGCCTATGGACAAACCAAAAGTTGCCGTGGAAACTTATCTAGAATACAATCAATGTTGACCTCAGGATAACGCTCTGTGGATTCCGCCTCTCACGCCCCGCCACGATGGACAATTCAAGCAAGCTCATCCTCGATATCTACGACATCGCCCAGGGAAGCGCGGCTGCCGCATGCAACGGCGAGATACTGCGCCGCTTCCGGCAAGACCTGTCTTTCGAGTCGGCGCTGATCGGCGACCTGGGCGTCTTCGGCGATCGCCTGGTCCCGACTGGCGCCCACTTGCACAACATGCCGGCGGAACGCATCAGTGCCCGGCAAAGCACGATGGGCGAGGAACTGATCCTCGTCAACGGCACGATCAAGACCAGCGATCCGGCGCTGGCTGCCTCGTTTCGCCGGCGCGGCAAGAGCATCGCCACCGATATCGCGCGCACCACTGTCGATCCGGACATCCTGGCCTACTGCCGCAAGTACGAAACCGCGCATTCGCTGACCTGGGTCTCCGACCGCCTGGTGCAGGACAGGATCACGGCGATTTCCTTCTGGCGCGCGCAGCGCCGCCAGGCCTTCCTCGGCAACGCCGAGCAGCTTGCCAACCTGGTCTTGCCGCATCTGATCCAGGCGCGCCAGATCAATGTGCGCCTGAACGCCGCGCGCCTGCAGCGCCATGCCACGGTGACGCTGCTCAGCTCTACGCATGGGCGGCTGTATTTCGCCGTCGAGGAAGCGATCGCCCTGATGCAGGAAGAATGGCCGCAGTGGTCGCCGCCCTTCCTGCCGGCGGCCCTGTTGGCTGCACTCAGGAGCCATCCGGGCATGGAGTATGCCGGGCAGCGCCTGCATGTCCGCGCCAGGCTCGAGGGGGCGGTGCTGACCCTGTCGGTCACCCGCCGCAGCGAAAGCGCGCACGGCCTGACGGCGGCCGAGCGGCGCTGCGCGGTGCTGGCGGCCCAGGGCCTGCAATACAAGGAGATCGCCGGGCGCCTGCTGGTGTCGCCGAGCACCGTGCGCAACCAACTCAGCAGCGTGTACCGCAAGCTGAACGTCAAGAACAAGACCAGCCTGGCCCGCGTGCTGGAGCTGGGCGAGGTCGACGGCTAGCACCGCGGGAACGGTCGCGGCGCACCGCTCCCAGGGGCAGGAGGCAGGCCTGTCGCGTATGCACCGCAGGTGAGGGCAGACGGAGGCCGCTTTGCGCCAGAATAAGTCCGGTAGGAAATTTCCTGCATAAACTGCCGATTGGACTCACTCTCCAAGCGGCCCTGCGCCGCCCACCTCCATGAACCCTACCAGCGCGCGTTGGAGCGGCCGCTACCTGGCCGCTACCCACTGGTTCATCCCCGCCGCCCTGCAGCAGGAAGCGGCGGTCCTCACGCGCGCCGAGAACGTGATCAGCGCGGCGCTGCTGGCCGCCACCGCCGGCCCCTTCTACGCGCTGGCCTATTACCTGCTGGGCTTCGACGGCGCCGCCACCGAGATCCTGCTGTGCTGCGCCGTCATGCTGGCCTCGCCGCTGCTGCTGCGCGTGACCGGCAGCATCGGCGCCGCGCGCGAACTGTTCCTGTGCGCGCTGTTCTTCAATTTCACCTGGCTCAGCTATAACCTGGGCGGCATCAGCGCCCCCACCGCCAGCTGGCTGATCACCGGCCCGCTGGTCGCCACCTTCCTCGGCGGGATCTGGAGCGCGCTGTTCTGGCTGGCGATGAGCTGCGCGGCCGCCGCCCTGATCTACCTGCTGGCCGCCGCCGGCCACGCGCTGCCGGTGCAGGCGGTGAGCGACATGGCCATGCTCTACCTGGTCTGCCACCTCGGCCTGTTCGTGGTGGTGCTGGCCTTTGCCCTGCTGTTCGAGCTGACCAAGACCCAGGGTTTCGTGAAGCTGGAGCAGGCCGTGCGCACCATCAACGAACTGGCCATCCGCGACGAACTGACCGGCGTGCACAACCGCCGCTACCTGATGAGCCTGATCGAGCGCGAAAAGGAGAGGAGCGACAGGAGCAGCCGCGCCTTCTGCCTGTGCCTGCTCGACATCGATTTTTTCAAGCGCATCAACGACACCTATGGCCACAGCGCCGGCGACACCGTGCTGCGCGCCTTTGCCCAGACCGTGCAGGCCCTGGTGCGCGGCAGCGATTGCTTCGGGCGCTACGGCGGCGAGGAATTCCTGCTGATGCTGCCCGAGACCCCGGCCGTCGACGCCCGGGTGCTGGCCGAGCGCGTGCGCGCCGCGATCGACAGGCTGCGCTGCAGCGACGGCCCGAGCGAGATCGCGCTCACCGTCTCGATCGGCCTGGCCGAATACCGCATGGGCGAGACCATCACCCAGGCCATCGGCCGCGCCGACGAGGCCCTGTACCTGGCCAAGTCGAGCGGGCGCAACCGGGTGGTCTGCCACGGCCAGGACCTCGACGGTGTGGATGGCCTGGCGGAGGAGGGCGTGCGCCAGGACGCCGGCGCCGATGGCTCCCCCGCGCGCGACCTCGGCGCCAGCATCGGCCGCATGCTCGACGGCATGCACTGCGACCAGCTCACCGGCCTGCTGAACCGGCGCCTGCTGCGCGACCGCCTGCGCCACGCCATGGACCGCGCCGACCGCAACCGGCGCCTGGTGGCGCTGCTGCTCCTGAACATCAACAAGTTCAAGGAGGTTAACGACGCCCTCGGCTACGAGGCCGGCGACGCCCTGCTGGTGCAGGCCGGCGGCATCCTGCGCGGCTGCCTGCGCGACTGCGACACGGTGGCGCGCTGGAGCGGCGACGAGTTCGTGGCGCTGCTCGAAGACCTGGGTTCCGAGATGGATGCGCGCCAGGTGGCCGAGAAGATCCTCGACCGCTTCGGCCTGCCGCTGGCGGCCAGCGGGCGCGAATGCTTCATCACGCTGTCGGTGGGCGTGGCCCTGTATCCGGCCGAGGACTGCGACCTCGACGCGCTGCTGAAACGCGCCGACATCGCCATGCGCAGCGCCCGCGCCTGGGGCGAGAACAGCGTGCAGCTGTATTCGAGCGCCGCCACCGCGCCGCAGAGCGAGCGCCTGGCCCTGAAGAACGGCCTGCGCGACGCCCTCACGCGCGGCCAGCTGGTCCTCGAATACCAGCCGCAATGGGACCTGGCCACGCGCCGCATCGTCGGCGTCGAGGCGCTGCTGCGCTGGCAGCATCCGGTCTACGGGCGCATCGACCCGGGCCGCTTCATCCCGCTGGCCGAGGAAACCGGCATGATCGTGCCGATCGGCGACTGGGTGCTGCGCACCGCCTGCGCCCAGAACCGCGCCTGGCGCGACGCCGGCCTCCCAGGCGTGAAGACGGCGGTGAACTTATCGGCGCGCCAGCTGCGCCACCCCGACATCGCCGCGCGCGTGCTCGAGATCGTGGCCGCCAGCGGCCTGGCGCGCGGCAGCCTGGAACTGGAGATCACCGAGGGCGTGCTGATCGACGACCTCGACGGCAACCGGCGCGTCATGAGCGCGCTGCGCGCGGCCGGGGTGCTGGTCTCGATCGACGACTTCGGCACCGGCTACTCGAGCCTGAACTACCTGTCCGAACTGCCCGTGGACATCCTCAAGATGGATGGCCTGTTCGTGCGCCGCCTCGGGCAAGACCCGCGCGCGCGTCCGTACGCGATCGCCGACGCCATCGTCGGCATGGCCCACAGCCTCGACCTGAAGGTGATCGCCGAAGCGGTCGAGACGAACGAGCAGTTGGCCGACCTCGACGCCATGGGCTGCGACGAAGCCCAGGGCTACCTGTTCGCACGCCCGCTGCCACCCGAGCAGGTGGCGGCGCTGCTGGCGCAGCAGGGCCTGCATGGCAGCCCGGCCGCCCTGCCGGCCCTGGCCTGATCTTCCCCGACTCTACCAATCACCTTCCAGGAGCACATCGTGCATGAAGAAACGCTTGACTTCGGGCGGGCCGACGACATCGCCGGGCTGACCGCCTGCGGCGCCCTGCGCGGCAACGTGGCCCAGTTCGCGCAGCCGCGCGGCCCCGACCTGATCCGCCGCACCGAGGCGCTCGACGCCTGGTGCGCGCTGCGCGCCGCGCACGGCCTCTGGCAATATGCGCGCGCGGTGGACGGCGCGCCCGGTCCCGCGGCGCGGGTGCGCGAGGAGGGCGCGGCCGCCTTTGCCGAAGCGGCGCCCGGCCTTAACTTCGCCTCCCAGGATTACCTGTCGCTGGCCTCGCATCCGGCGGTGCGCGAGGCGGCGCGCCGCGCCCTGCTGGAGTCCGGCCCGCACAGTGCCGGCTCGGCCGTCCTGCTCGGCAACAGCAGCGCCTCGCTGGCGCTCGAACAGGCCCTGGGCGCGCTGCTGCGCTGCGAGCACGTGACCCTGTTCCCGACCGGCTGGGGCGCCGCCTACGGCCTGGTCACGGCGCTGGTCGGGCCGCGCGACTACGTGGTGGTCGACGCCCTGGCCCATGCCTCGCTGCGCCAGGGCGCCAGCGCTGCCACGCGCAACGTCGCGCTGCACCGCCACCTCGACACCGGCCACGTGCGCGAACTGCTGGCGGCGATCCGCTTGCGCGACCCGGAGAACGGCATCCTGGTCGTCACCGAAGGCCTGTTCAGCATGGACAGCGACGTGCCCGACCTGCCGCTGATGCAGCACCTGTGCCGCGAATACGGCGCCACCCTGCTGGTCGACGTGGCCCACGACCTGGGCGCGCTGGGGCCGGGCGGGGGCGGCAGCATCGGCGAGCAGGGCATGCTGGGCAAGATCGACATCGTGATGGGCGCCTTTTCCAAGACCTTTGCCTCGAACGGCGGCTTCGTCGCCTGCGCCTCGCGCGCCGTGAAGCGCCAGCTGCAGCTGTTCGCCGGGCCGCACCTGTTCTCGAACGCGCTCTCGCCGGTGCAGGCGGCCACGGTGCTGGAAGCGCTGCGCATCGCCGGCGGCAGCGAAGGCGATGGCTTGCGCGCCGGCCTGCTGCGCAATGCCGTCGCCCTGCGCGCCGCGCTGGCGGAAACCGGCCTGCGCTGCCTCGGCCTGCCATCGGCCATCGTGCCGGTGTGGATCGGCAGCGAACCGGTGGCGCGCCTGGCCGGACGCACGCTGGCGCGCGCCAACGTGCACGTGAACGCGGTCGAATTCCCGGGCGTGCCGCTGGGCGCGGCGCGCCTGCGCCTGCAGGTGATGGCCGCGCACGAGAGCGAACAGCTGCGCCACGGTGCACGCCTGGTCGGCGCCGCCGTCAACGGCGCCGGCGCCGCGCTCGGCGTGGAGCCCGAACGCGGCCCCTGGCGCCGGGAGCGCAGCCGTGGCTGAAGCCGCCGACCCCGGCGGCGCCACGCTGCTCCATCGACTCGCACAGCACGCGGCGCGCACGCCCGAGCGCGTCGCCTATACCTTCCTGCACGAGAACGGCGAGGCCGCCGATGTCTCCTACCGCCAGCTGGCCGCGCGCGTGGCCACCCTGGCCGCGCTGCTGGCGCGCCGGGTGGCGCCGGGCGCCCGCGCGCTGCTGCTGTATCCGCCGGGCTGCGGCTTCGTGGTCGCGTTTTTCGCCTGCCTGGCGGCCGGCGTGGTGGCGGTGCCGGCCGCGCCTGCGCACCGCCGGCGCGACGCCGAACGGCTGGCGGCGCTGCTGGCCGACGCCGCGCCGGCCATCGTGCTCGGCGCCCTCGATGCCGAGGAAGCCACGCGCGCGGCGCTGGCGGGCGCCGGCTGCACGGCGCCGCTGCTGTGCGTGGACGTGGGGGAGGCAGGGGCTTCTGTCGTGGATGCGGCAGCCGCCGCGGGCGATGCGGCGCAGCCGATGCTGCCGGACGCCGGCGCGCTCGCCTTTCTCCAATATACCTCCGGCTCGACGGCGCAGCCGAAGGGCGTGGAGATCACGCATGCGAACCTGGCCGCCAACGTCGCCGCCATCGGCCAGGCCTTCGGCTTCGGGCCGCGGACGGTGATGGTCAGCTGGCTGCCGCCCTTCCACGACATGGGCCTGGTCGGCAGCATCGCCGCGCCGCTGGCGCTGGGCTTCCGCTCGGTGTTGATGTCGCCCGGCGCCTTCCTGCGCCGGCCCGCGCTGTGGCTGGAAACGGTGACGCGCTACCGCGCCACCTGCAGCGGCGCCCCGAACTTCGCCTGGGACCTGTGCGTGCGCCGCATCGCGCCCGAGGCCGCGGCGCAGTTCGACCTGTCGTGCCTGGAGGTGCTGTACAACGGCGCCGAACCGGTGCGCGCGGCAACGCTGGAGCGTTTCATGGCCGCGTTCGGGCCCTGCGGCCTGCGCCGCGGCGCGCTGTTTCCCTGCTATGGCATGGCCGAGGCGACGCTGCTGGTGGCCGGCGGGCCGCTCGGGCGCGGGCCGCGCGTCCTGGTGCTGGACGCCGCCGCGCTCGAACGCGGCCAGGTGCACGCGGCGGCGGGCGAGGCGATGGGGCGGGCCGTGGTCAGCTGCGGCCCGCTCGCGCCGGGCGTCACGGTGGCGATCGCCGATCCTGACAGCGGGGCCGCGGTTGGCGCCGGCCTGGTGGGCGAAATCCGGATCGGCGGGCCGGGCGTGTCGCGCGGCTACCATGGGCACGTGAGCGTGGCGACAGCGCAGGCGGCGCCCGGCGCCGTGCTGCCCAGCGGCGACCTCGGCTTCCTGCACGAAGGCGAACTGTTCGTCACCGGACGGCGCAAGGACCTCATCATCGTGAATGGCCGCAACCTGTATGCCCAGGATGTCGAGGAACTGGTCGAGCGCGCGGCCGGGATGGCGGCGCCGAACTGCTGCGCCGCCTTTGGCATCGACGACGGCGCCGGCGAACGCCTGGCGGTGGTGGTCGAGGCCAGCCGTGCGCTGGCGCGCAGCGGCGACGTCGAAGCGCTGGGCCGGCGCATCCGCAGCGCGGTGACGGCCGGGCTGGGTATCGGGCTGCATACGCTGGCATTCGTGGCGCCGGGCGCCTTTCCGCGCACGACCAGCGGCAAGGTCCAGCGCGCGCGCTGCAAGGCTTTATTGGCGGCCGGCGCGCTGGCGCCCGTGCAGCCGCGCGCGCAGGACAGGGCAGGGAAGGAGGGGGTGGCGATAATGATGGCGGACACGGGCAGCGCGGCGCGTGCCGACACGATCATCGCCTGGCTGCGCCAGTATGCGGCGCGGCGCATCAATTCGGCGATCGACGACGAGCGCCGCGCCATGGCGCCGCACCTGCTGCTCGACCTCGGCAACCACGGCCTGTTCGGCCTGCAGGCGCCGCTCGAAGCTGGCGGCCAGGCGCTGGCCAGCGCCGACCTGGTGCGGGTGATGGCGCAGCTGGCCGCCATCGACCTGACCCTGGCGACCGTGGTCGGCGTGCACAATGGCCTGGGCCTGCGTCCGCTGCTGCGCTTTGCCGGCGCGCCGCTGCGCAGCCGCTGGCTGCCGGCCCTGGCCGCCGGCCGCCAGCTGGCCGCGTTCGCCATGAGCGAGCCGCAGGCCGGCTCGAATCCGCGTGCGATCGGCGCCCGCGCCCTGCGCGTGGACGGCGGCTGGCGCCTGAGCGGCGACAAGCACCTGATCGGCCTGGCCGCCTGGTCCGGCGTGCTGAGCGTATTCGCACGCGCCTTCGATCCGGCGGGCAGGGCGCTCGGCACGGTGGCGCTGCTGGTGCCGGAAGACGCGCCGGGGCTGGTGCAGGGGCCGGAAGCGCTGACCATGGGCATGCGCGCCATGGTGCAGAACGCGCTGCGCTTCGACGACGTGTTCGTGCCCGACGAGCAGGTGCTGGGCGTGCCCGGCGCCGGCATGGAGGTGGCGCAGGACGCGATGGCCTTTGCCCGGCTCGGCATTGGCGCCCTGTGCGTGGGCGCGATGCAGCGCTGCGCCCAGCTGATGGCGCGCTATGCGGCGCGGCGCGACGTTGCCGGCGGGCGGCTGCTCGACAACCCGGTCACCGCCTTGCGCCTGCACGAACTCGATTGCGCGATCGGCGCCGCCGGGGCGCTGGTGCAGGCGCTGGCGCACGCGGTGGACGCGGCGGACGGTGCGGACGGCGGGGCGACGGGGGGCAATGCGGCGCTCCAGGATGCCTGCAGCGCCTGCAAGTGCGTCCTGTCCGAACTGCTGTGGAGCGCCGCCGACAGCCTGATGCAGCTGCTGGGCGGACGCGGCTACCTGGAAAACAACATCGCCGCGCGCCTGCTGCGCGATGCGCGCGTGCTGCGCATTCTCGAAGGGCCGAGCGAAGCGCTGTATGCCCACCTGGGCGCGCTGGTGCGCACGCCCGGCAATCCGCTGGCGCGCATCATTTCCGGACTATTCGGCGCGCCGGCCCTGGCCGACAGCCTGGCGCGCCTGCCGGCGGCCGGGCAGGGCCAGTGGCAGGACTGGCGCAACGGCGAGTTCGCGGCCTGGACCCTGTTGGCCGCGGCCGCCCGCGGCGAGGCGGCGGCCTGGGCGGCGCGCAGGCTCGACGCCCTGCGCGACGCGATTGCGGCCGAGCGGCTGGCCGCCGGCGCCTGCCCATCCCCGGCGGCGCTGCTGGCGCGCGTGCAGGCTTATGCGCTGGCGATCGGCGACGTCGAGCAGACGCTGCCCGGCGCAGCATATGCGCTCGATCCGCTGCTGGGCCGCGAGGCGCCCGAGACGGGGCGGGCGACCGCTGCCGCTGCCGCTGTCCCCGCTGCTGCTGCCACCGCTGCTGCTGTCGATCCTGCTGGGCAGGGAGCCGCATTGGCGCCCCCACACGCGTCCGCACCCGCGTCTGCGCCGGTGATCCAGCCCGGATCGGCGTCCTCGGTCGAACTGGTGCGCGCATGCCTGCTGAAATGGCTGCGCGAGAGCGCTGCCGAACCGTTCGATGGTAGCGCGGTGCAGCTGTCGACCGGCACGCCGCGCCAGCCGCAGATCGAGGTCGGCATCGACGCCGCGTTCGGCGACCTCGGCATCGATTCGCTGGCCTCGGTGCCGCTGGCGCTCGAGATCGAGGCGGCCAGCGGGGTGAGGGTGGGCGCCGAGCTGCTCTACGATTACCCGACGGTACGCGCGCTGGCGGCGTACATCGATGAGCAGCGGGGCGAACGGCGCGAGGCATGACGCGCGGGTAGGGCAAAGGAGGCGGGCCGCCGCGGGCCGGGGCCGGGCGCATGCGGCAAAGGTGGCGCGCCCGCGACGGCCGGTGCCGCGCGCCGCCGGTGGCGGGGTAAAATAGCTGCTTTACCATTTCGCTTTTTGCCATGACCGTCCGCACCCCTGTTCGTACACGCTTCGCACCCAGCCCGACCGGCTATCTCCACCTCGGCGGCGCGCGCACCGCGCTGTATTCCTGGGCCTACGCCCGCCACTTCGGCGGCACCTTCATCCTGCGCATCGAGGACACCGACCTCGAACGCTCGACGCCGGAAGCGGTGCAGGCCATCCTGGACGGCATGCAATGGCTGGGCCTGTCGCACGACGAGGGCCCGTTCTACCAGATGCAGCGCATGGACCGCTACCGCGAGGTGGTGAAGGGCATGCTGGAAGCCGGCACCGCCTACCTGTGCTATTGCTCGCCGGACGAAGTCGAAGCGATGCGCGAGCGCATGCGCGCTCTAGGGGAAAAGCCGCGCTACGACGGCACCTGGCGTCCGGAACCGGGCAAGACCCTGCCTGCCGTACCGGAAGGCGTGAAGCCGGTGGTGCGCTTCAAGAATCCGCTCGACGGCGAAGTCACCTGGAACGACGTGGTCAAGGGCCCGATCACCATCGCCAACAAGGAACTCGACGACCTGATCATCGCGCGTCCGGACGGCACCCCGACCTATAACTTCTGCGTCTCGGTCGACGACTGGGACATGAAGATCACCCACGTGCTGCGCGGCGACGACCACGTGAACAACACCCCGCGCCAGATCAATATCCTGCGCGCACTCGGCGCCGAGCTGCCGGAGTACGGCCACCTGCCGATGATCCTGGGTCCGGACGGCCAGAAGCTGTCGAAGCGCCATGGCGCGGTGAGCGTGATGCAATACCCGGAGCAGGGCTTCCTGCCGGAAGCGATGCTGAACTACCTGGCGCGCCTGGGCTGGAGCCACGGCGACGACGAGATCTTCTCGATGGAACAGTTCACCGAGTGGTTCAACCTGGAACACCTGACCGCCTCGGCGGCCCAGTTCAACGCGGAAAAGCTGGCCTGGCTGAACAACCACTACATCAAGCTGGCCGACAACGAACGCCTGGCAGGCCTGGTCCGTCCGAAGATGGAAGCGCAGGGCGCGCAATTCGACGGCGCCCCGGCGCTGCCGACCGTGCTGGCCCTGCTGAAGGAACGCACCAACACGATCAATGAGCTGGCGGACGCGGCGATGCTGTTCTACCGCCAGCCGCAGCCGGATGCGGCCCTGCTGACCCAGCACCTGACCGATGCCGTGCGTCCGGCGCTGGCGACGTTTGCCGAGCGTTGCGCGACGGTGGAGTGGAACAAGGCGGCCCTGGCCGCGATGCTGAAGGAAGTGCTGGCTGCGCATGGCCTGAAGATGCCGCAGATCGCCATGCCGCTGCGCCTGCTCGTGACCGGCCAGTTGCAGACGCCGGCCATCGACGCGGTGCTGGAATTGTTCGGCCGCGAGACCGTGCTGGCGCGCGTGAACAAAGGCCTGTAATCGGTCTTGAAAGGCGGGGGCGCATGCGCGTCGCGGACAGGCTTTCGAACAAGGTTTGTCCGCACGCAAATCGGCATTTGCGAAATGCAAGAACCCCCGCTATAATGCTCGCACTTCAGCAGCACACGGTAACACAGCAGCAAGGTGAGACAGTGAAAACGGGGGTATAGCTCAGCTGGGAGAGCGCTTGCATGGCATGCAAGAGGTCAGCGGTTCGATCCCGCTTACCTCCACCACTCTGAAGTGTAGTTTGTAGTGTGTAGTTCCAGGGTCCCCATCGTCTAGAGGCCTAGGACATCACCCTTTCACGGTGAGTACCGGGGTTCGAATCCCCGTGGGGACGCCAAGCGATTGGCAACTGGTAGTAAAGAAGCTGCGCCAGCGGCAGCAGTAGTAGAAGTAAAAGCAGTATGTTATAGTGTTGTTTTCCCGTAGGGGGTATAGCTCAGCTGGGAGAGCGCTTGCATGGCATGCAAGAGGTCAGCGGTTCGATCCCGCTTACCTCCACCACGTCGGAAAACACGTTATAGCAGTCCAGGGTCCCCATCGTCTAGAGGCCTAGGACATCACCCTTTCACGGTGAGTACCGGGGTTCGAATCCCCGTGGGGACGCCAAGAATTTGGCAGCAGTCAAGCTGCAAGGCAGTAAAGTAGTATCGGAACAGTTTTAGGTCCCCATCGTCTAGAGGCCTAGGACATCACCCTTTCACGGTGAGTACCGGGGTTCGAATCCCCGTGGGGACGCCAAATAGTGCAAAAAGCCGCCTTGAGCGGCTTTTTGCTTTTCCAGGCGCGGAAATCCGCCTGGTTCTCTTCACCAGCGCGGCGGCAAGCCGTTCAGCGAATATCCATACTGCAGCATCTGCAAGGCCAGCGGCGACTGGCCGAAGAACTGCTGTCCGGGCGCGAAGCCGCCCACCAAGCCACCATTCCCGTTTCCGCCCAGTCCGCCAACGCCACCAAGTGCGGCGTTCGCTCCAGGCGCACCGATGCCGGCCAGCCCAGGGATGTTAGCGAGCGCGACATTGCCGAGCAGTCCAGGCCACATGCCCGGCTGCTGCCCCGGGTGCAAGGGCAGGCCCAGCGCCACCAGCGCGTCGGGCATGCCGTGGCCGATGCGCGACTGGTCGGCCAGGCTGACCCGGCGTGCGCTGAGGCGGATGATCTGGAACAGCCGGTCGACCCGGTCCGGCGAGCGCGCACCGCCCAGGCCCTGGAACTCGGGCCGGTGCGCCAGGATCAGGGCCGCCAGCCCGGTGATGTACGGCGCCGCCATCGAGGTGCCGTCCCAGGCCGCGAAGTTATTCGGCGGCACCGACGAGACGATCGCCACCCCTGGTGCGCAGACGTCGACCTGCGGCCCGAAGCAGCTGAACTTGGCGCTGTAGTAACCCTGGCCATCGGCGTCGGGACTGACGGTTTCGGTGTGATAGCTGTCGGTCGGGAACTCGCCCAGCTTGCCCAGCGCCGCCACGGCCAGCACGTTCGGCGAGGCGGCGGGATACTGCACCGGCCCGCCGGAATTGCCGGCGGCCGCGATGCAGGCCACGCCGGCCTGGCGTGCACGCACGATCTGGCGTTCCAGGGCTTCGGACGGGGCGCCGCCGCCCAGGCTCATGTTGACGACGTCGATCCCGTGTTCGATGCAGTATTCGAGCGCCTCGATCAGCTGGCTGACCTGGCCGCCGGGGAAGAGCTTGCAGACATGGATCTCGGCCTCGGGTGCAAAGCCGCGGATGCCCCATGCCGGGTCGCTGGCCGCGATCACGCCGGCGCAGTGCGAGCCGTGGCCCAGGGTGTCCTCGCTCCAGGTGCCCGGGTCGGTGCGCTTGTTGATGATGTCGAAGCCGGCGCGGATGCGGTTCAGGTTGCCATGGCTGAGCGCCGCACCCGAGTCGATGACGGCGATTTTCACGCCCTGGCCGCGGAAATGGGGCGGTAATTGATCCAGGCGCATGGCGCGCGCACCCCAGCCGAGGGCGTTCTGGCGCGGGAAACCCTGCAGCGACGGCGATTCGGACAGCGCATGCAGGGTGACCAGGTTCGGCTCGTCCATGCTGAGGTCGGGATCGCGCTGGTAGAAGCTCCAGTAGTCGACGCGCGGCTTCACGTACAGGCCGCTGATGGTGCGCGGATCGTCGCCGTACAGGCGCAGCTGGACCATGCCGTTGGTGTCGGTGACGCCCGAGGCCGGCAGCATGCCGCCGAACAGGGACACTTCCGCCTCGGGCAGGGGCTTGCCGTCCTGGCCCGCCACGGAAATGGTGACGTCGACGGCGGGGCCGCTGTACGGCGTCAGCGAGGACACCAGGTCGGGCCGGCGCAGCATCGGGTCGAGCAGTTGCAGGTGCTGGTCGCGCTCGACCAGCAGGCGTCCGCCGCCGCGCCCGTGCAGGTCCGCGGCCTGGCGGTCGGTCATGCGCGCCACCAGCACGCCTTCGGTTCCGCCGCCGTCGATGCCGGACGCTTCCAGGGTGCTGCGCGGGGCGATCTTGTCGACCACGTCGATGTCGGGGCTGGCCTGCAGGGCCCGCTCGATGGCCGACAGGGACAGCGGCGCCAGGCCCGCGGCCTCCAGGCCCAGGGTGCCGAAGCCGCCCAGCGGCTGGCGCGGCGCGACCAGGTATTTCTTCTTGCGTTCGGCCACGCTGCGGCCGCGCGGTTCCCGTGCTGCGCCGTCGACGCCGGCTGGGCCGTCGGGGCCATTCGGCTGGCCGCCGTGCTCGGGAGTATCGCCGGGGCCGCCTTGAGGAGTTTTCGGCATGTCGTTTTCCTTTCTTTCGTTTTTTTTTCGGGGCCTCCTGGCCGGCCGTCCTGACCAGCCGCCTTGGCCGCATCAGAACAGCGACAGTGGGCTGTCGGGTTCGAACATCAACTGGTTGCGGGAGCGTTGCTTCCATTCTTCGGCGGTCGCCGGGTCGGTTTCGACGACGACGGTGTGCGGCGGCCCGGCGCTGGGACCGATGGTGTCGACCAGGCGTACCGCCGGGTCGTTGCGGATGCTGGCGACGAAATTGGCGAGTGCGCCGTCATCGTTGGCTGCGCGCACGATGTAACGGACCGGTCCTGCGCGGGTTGGTCCTGTGCTTCTCGGTCCTGCGCTACCCGGTCCTGCGGAACTCGGCATCGGCATGTCCTCCTGTTCGAACCTCCCGCCCGCAGGCGGGAGGCGCCCGTCAGCCTGGCTGCAATGAGTGGCGGACGCGACACCTGGCCACTTCCGCCGCCGCCGGCAAGCGTTAATGCATGGTCTGCTGGCCGCCCATCTGCGCCATTTGCGCCAGCTGGGCCTGCTGCGCCTGCTGGGCGTAGGCCGCGTACGGGTCGACGGACTGCGGCAACATGCGGCCCAGCTGGCCGGTCAGTTGGCCGGCAATGCCGCCGATCTGGCTGCCCAGCTGCTGGTTGCCGAGCTGGCCGCCGATGAAGCCGCCGAGCGGCTGTGCGATCTGGCCGGCCAGGCCGGTCAGGTCGGTCAGCCAGCTCTGCGGTGCAATCTGGCCGCCGGCCTGCTGTGCCTGCTGGGCATAGGCCGCGTACGGGTCGACGGACTGCGGCAACATGCGGCCCAGCTGGCCGGTCAGTTGGCCGGCAATGCCACCGATCTGGCTGCCCAGCTGCTGGTTGCCGAACGCGCCACCGATGAGGCCGCCAACCGGCTGCGCGAGCTGGCCAGCCAGGCCGGTCAGGTCGCTCAGCCAGCTTTGCGGTGCAATCTGGCCGCCGGCCTGCTGTGCCTGCTGGGCATAGGCCGTGTACGGGTCGACGGACTGCGGCAACATGCGGCCCAACTGGCCGGTGAGTTGGCCGGCGATGCCGCCGATCTGGCTGCCCAGCTGCTGGTTGCCGAACGCGCCACCGATGAGGCCGCCAACCGGCTGCGCGAGTTGGCCAGCCAGGCCGGTCAGGTCGCTCAGCCAGCTCTGCGGTGCAATCTGGCCGCCGCCCTGTACCTGGGCCTGCGCCTGGGCCGACAGCTGGCGCTGCAGTGCCACGGCCTGTTGCTGCACTTGCTGCAATGCCTGCTGCAGCTGCTGTTGCTGGGCCTGGAGTTTCTGCAGCTGCTGGACCAGTGGATGTTGTTGCTGCTGCATGCCGCCCTGGGCGTCGACGGATTGCGGCAGGAAGCCGCCGATGTTCTGCAGGCCGCCGCCGACGATGCCGCCCAATGAGGGATTGCGGGTCACCTGGTCGAGCACGGCACCGGCGGGTTTGGCCAGTTTCCTGACCCAGCTGCCCAGGCCTTGCGGGGCAAACTGGTCGGCCTGCCCCTGCTGCTGCAATTGCTGCAACTGCTGTAGCTGCTGCAGCTGTTGCAGTTGCTGTAGTTGCTGGGCCTGCTGCGGGTCCTGCTGCTGGCCGTAGGCGGCTGTTGGATCGGCGCCGAACGGAGACAGGCTGCCGATGAGGCCCCCGGCAAACTGGCCGATGCGGCTGCCCAGATTCGGGTTGCCGAAGATGTCGCCGACGCCGCGGCCAACGGCGCCACCGGCCGGCGCGCCGATCAGTCCGCCCAACAGGGATTGCGGGGCGATCTCGGGCTGGCCATATCCGAACTGCTGGAATTCGTTCATGCTTGACTCCTTGTAGGGAATGCGGCTGCCGGCAACGACGCCGGCGGTGGGCACGCGACGGCGTGCCTGGCTGATGTTGATTTTCCTCGCTCACGCGTTGCAAGCGGCCGCGTACGTGGAGTCCGCGCGCCGCATGGGGCCGGTGCGTGGACAAAGGGCAGGGGACGAATCGGTGTCCGCCTTCCTGCGGGTATGGATTGGACCGGGTGTCTTCCATGAAGTTTGAGGCGATTCGGCACCATGCCCGGTTTGCGGAGAGTGGTTTGCGCTGGCGCAGACAAGCGGCAGTCAGGCCCGATGAATGGGTTAGAATGGCGCGCTTTCCCGCAGTAACCCCTCCGTATTCCTCTTTGAACATGTCTCAGAATCCACCCCAGACCACCCTGACCATCTTCTGCAAGGTCGTCGACAACTATGGCGATATCGGCATCTGCTGGCGCCTGGCCCGCCAGCTGCGGCACGAGCACGGCGTGGCCGTCACCCTGTGGGTGGACGACCTGAAGAGTTTCCGCCGCATCTGCCCCGAGGTGGATGTCGACGCCGCGCAGCAGGAGGTGCAAGGGGTGCGGGTGCGCCACTGGCTCGGCCAGGAAGGCGGCTACACGCCCGCCGAGGTCGACGACATCGTCATCGAGTTCTTCGGCTGCGAGCTGCCGCCGGGGTATGTCGAGGCGATGGCGCAACGCAGCCCGCGCCCGGTCTGGCTGAACTACGAGGGTCTCAGCGCCGAGGAGTGGGTCGAGGGCTGCCACCGCTTGCCGTCGATGCACCCGCGCCTGAAGCTGACCAAGCATTTCTTCTTCCCCGGCTTCACGAACCGGACCGGCGGCCTGCTGCGCGAGCGCGCCCTCAGCGCCGAGCGGGGCGCCTTCCAGTCCGAACCGGGCCGGGCGCAAGCCTTCCTGCGCGGGCTGGGACTGGGGGAAAGCGAGATCGCTGCCTTCAAGGTGTCGCTGTTCTGCTATCCGTTCGCCCCGGTGGCCGCGCTGTTCGGGGCCTGGGAAAGAAATGCCGAACCGGTCGCCTGCCTGGTACCGGAAGGCGTGGCAGCCGATGCCGTGGCCGCCTTTTTCGGCAGGGCCGCGCAGGCCGGCGACTGCGCCACGCGCGGGGCGCTGACCGTGCGCGTGCTGCCTTTCGTGGCACAGCCCGATTACGACCGCCTGCTCTGGGCCTGCGACCTGAACTTCGTGCGCGGCGAGGATTCCTGGGTCCGGGCCCAATGGGCGAACCGGCCCTTCGTCTGGCATATCTATTTGCAGGACGAGAATCTGCACCACAAGAAACTGCGCGCTTTCCTTGACCGGTATGCACAGGGGCTCGACAGTTTGCGCGATGTTTCCCTGCACTGGAACGGCGCCGGCCCGGGCTTGGCCGAAGAGCAGGACTGGCAGGCGCTGTGGCTGGCGCTGCAAGCCGAACTGCCTGCCATTGCCGGGCGGGCAGGAACGTGGGAAGCGGAAATGCTGGAGAACGGCGACGTAACGTCGAACCTGCTCGGCTTTGCCGCTTCACTTCGTTAGGCACGCCGCACATAACATGATATGATGCTCGGTTACTGCAACCCCTTTTTTCGATCATAATTCATATGAAACCCGCAAAAGAAATCCGTGTCGGCAACATCATCATGGTTGACGAGAAGCCTTTTATCGTGCTGCGTTCCGATGTCAACGGATCGAGCCGCACGGGCTTCACCTACAAGTGGAAGATGAAGAATCTTCTGACGAATGCTCCGCTGGAAAACGTGTTCCGTGGCGATGACAAGTTCGACGTCGTCGTGCTGGACAAGAAGCCGGTGACCTACTCGTACTTCGCTGACCCGCTGTACGTCTTCATGGATGAAGAGTACAACCAGTTCGAAATCGAAGAAGAGAACCTGGGCGACGCACTGCACTACCTGAAAGACGGTATGGAATGCGAAGCCGTGTTCTACGACGGCAAGGCGATCTCGGTCGAACTGCCGACCATCATCGCACGCCAGATCGTGTACTCGGAGCCAGCCGTCAAGGGCAACACTTCGGGCAACGTCCTGAAAGAAGCGAAAATCGAGAACGCCATCGAAGCCCACCAGCACACCGTGATGGTGCCGCTGTTCGTCAGCCAGGACGACGTCATCGAGATCGATACCCGCACCAACGAATACAAGAAGGTCGTTCGTAACTGATCGATCACGCTGTCGAGAAAAACGCTGCCCCTCACGGCAGCGTTTTTTTTCGTCCCTGCGCGGCGCGGCAGGAGCGTCTTCGGCCCGTGGCGCTGCTATTCTATTGCTCTAACAATATAAAGGAGCGGAAATGGATCGTAGGGACTTTGTTCGGATCGGCATGGCCGCCAGCGCATTCGTTGGCGCGGCAGGAGCGGCTTCCGCGGTAACGCCCAAGCCCAGGCCGCGTGCCGAATCGGACATCCTCGAAGCAGGCGTGCGCGAACAGTCGGCGGCGATGGCGGCCGGGACCATCACGTCCCAGGTCCTGGTGCAGCGCTACCTGGCGCGCATCGCCGCCATCGACAAGGCCGGCCCGCGCCTGAACGCGGTCATCGAAACCAATCCCGAAGCCCTGAAGATTGCCCAGGAGCTCGACCGCGAGCGCGCCGGCGGCAAGCTGCGCGGCCCGCTGCACGGCATCCCCGTGCTACTCAAGGACAACATCGCCACCGGCGACCGCATGTGCACCACCGCCGGTTCGCTGGCGCTCGACGGCGTGCGCGCCAGCCGCGACGCCTTTGTCGCGGCGCGCCTGCGCGCGGCCGGCGCCGTCATCATCGGCAAGACCAATTTGTCGGAATGGGCGAACATGCGCTCGACCCATTCAGTGAGCGGCTGGAGCGCGCGCGGCGGCCAGACCCGCAACCCGTACGCCCTCGACCGCAACCCGAGCGGTTCCAGTTCCGGTTCCGGTGCGGCCATCGCCGCCAGCCTGGCGACCCTGGCAGTCGGCACCGAGACCGACGGCTCGATCGTCTCGCCGGCCTCGAGCTGCGGCATCGTCGGCCTGAAGCCGACCCTCGGTTTGGTCAGCCGCAGCGGCATCATCCCGATCGCCCATTCCCAGGATACGGCCGGGCCGATGACGCGCAGTGTGGCCGATGCCGCCCTGATGCTGGCCGCCATGACCGGCGTCGATACCGAAGATAGCGTGACGAAAGAGAGCCAGGGCAAGGTCCCCGATTATGCGGCGGCACTGCGGCTTGACGGCCTGCGCGGCAAACGCATCGGTGTGGCGCGCAATTTCTTTGGCGGCAGCACGGCAATCGACGCGATCGTCGACAAGGAACTGGCGCTGCTGCATGCGCAAGGCGCGGTGCTGGTCGACGTCACGGTTCCGAACACCGACAAGTATGGCGAGACCGAAATCGAGGTGCTGCTGCATGAGTTCGCCCCGGACCTGAAGGCCTGGCTGGCGGCCTATGCCCCGCATGCGCCGGTGAAGAACATGGCCGACGTGATTGCGTTTAATGAAAAGCAGGCGGCGCGCGAGATGCCGTATTTTGGCCAGGAGCATTTGATTGCCGCCCATGCGAAGCGCGGGCTGGACGCCAAGGTCTACCGCGAGGCCCTGGCCAACAACCTGCGCTATGCGCGCGAGGAGGGCATCGACCTGGTGCTGCGCGCGCATCGCCTGGACGCCCTGGTGGCCCCGACCGGCGGCGTGGCCTGGCTGACCGACTACATCAACGGCGACCACTACGGCATGAGTTTTTCTTCGCCGGCGGCGGTGGCGGGCTATCCGCACATCACGGTGCCGGCCGGGCAGACGCGCGGCTTGCCGGTCGGGCTCTCCTTCGTCGGTACGGCCTGGAGCGAGGCCACGCTGATCGGCATGGCCTATGCCTACGAGCAGGCTTCGCAGCGGCGCCGCGCGCCAAGCTTCCCGGCCACGGTGAACGTCCAGGTGTAAGCCTGCAGGCGCGCTCAGCCGCGCTTGGCGCGCTCGAAGGCCGGGCCCCACAGCGGGTGGCCCTGTTCGCCCGGCTCGAGCGAGAAGCCGGGGTCGATCTTCAGGGCCTTTTCAAAGGCCTGCTGGCATTGCTTGGGACGCGAGGTGACGCAATAGCTGAAGGCCGTGTATTTCAGGGCCGTGGTGCGGGTCTGCAGCGGGGCGCCGCTGCGGATATCGTTCGAATTCAGGCGCTTGATGGCGCCGTTGAAGTCGCCTTCGTTGTACAGGCGGATGCCTTCGCGCAGGGCCAGCTGTTCGCGTCCGCTCGACGCGTCGGGACGGGTATCGGCGCGTGGACGGCTTTCGCTGCGCGGCTCGGGGCGCGGCTCGGCTTTCGGATGCTGGCTCGACGGATTGCGCTCGAGCAGGGGCGCGATCTGGGCGCAGCCGCCCAGGGCGCTTCCGGCAAGGATGGCCAGCAGCAAGCGATGGCAAGTGTTTCGGTTCATCGTTTATTGGCCTCCTTCGGCTTGCGCCGCAAAATCGTGTTCGATGGTCGCGCTTTCCGCGGCGCCGGCATTGACGGTCATCACGTGCTCCGCAAAGTTCGGGTTGACGATGCGGATCGTGTGCTGGCCCTGGCCCAGCGTCAGGCGCTTGACCGGCGGGCTGACGCCGCGGTCGACACCGTTCACGTACACCGTGCCCCAGGGCTTGATCAGCAATTTATAGGTGGTGCCGTTGACGACGGCGTCGGCCTGGCGGGCGGCCGGCGCGGTGGTGTTGCCGGCATCCGGCAGCGCACCGGACGCGGCGCCTGCATCCGTGGTGCCGGCAGCCGGCAGGGCTGCGGCCGGAGTGCCGCCTGGCATGGCGCCGGCGCTTGCGGCCGGTGGCGTGAGCACGGCTTCGCCGGCGTCCAGTCCCTGCGCGGCCTGTTCCTGCGGTAACGAGAGCGCCAGGGTATCGTCGGAATTGTCCTGGTTCAGGTGGGCGTACAGCGCACTGCCGGCCGCCAGCAGCACGATGGCGGCGCCGGCGATCATGGCCCAGCGCTCGACGCCGGCTTTCTTGCGGGTGGGCTGGGGCGGCGTCCCGGCTGGCGGACGCGCTGGTGCCGCAGTAGCCGTTGCAGAAGTGGTTGCAGGCGCGGCCGCGGAATGGGCCGAGGGCTTGCGCGGCGTGGCTGCAATCGGCTGGTCCGCTTGCGCTTCGTGGGCCGGTGCCGGCGCCGGCGTCGGCGTAACAAGCTCCGGCTCTTCGGTCTTGCTCAGCTGGGGCGCCGTGTCGGGTGTCGCTTCCGGTGCGGCCGGCACCGGCATGCCTGGCGGCGCTTCCCCGGCCTGCGCAATCTTGGGTGCGGGCGCGGGAACGACTGCTTCACCGGCAGGCAGCGCAGGCTCGGCCGCAGCGGCATCGATCCCGAGCATGGCGCGCAGCTCGGAGATGGTTTTCGGCCGCAGCCGCAGGTTCGGACCCAGGCAGCGGTCTATCGTCCGGGTCAATTCATCGCTGTAATTGTCATACAGGCGCGGGCCGAGCGGGCCTTCCGGAGGGAATTCGGCGCTGATGGCATAGTGGATGACCAGGGCCAGGGCGTGGATGTCCTGCGCGCTGTCGGCTTCGTCAGAGGCGAGCCCATCGGGCGAGGGCAGCAGCAGGGCCTCGCCGCTTTCCAGCACGGCCACCGTGTCCGGCGTGATGATGCGGTGCGGCGCATGGCTGGCGTATTGCTGCTCCAGCGATTGCAGGATGTGCTGCACGATCTGGCGGCACCACGCTTCGCTCGCGAGCGCGGGGCTGTGCTCGACGATGTCGCGGACCGTGCGTCCGCCTGCGAATGGCGTGTAAAGGACTGTGTTTTGGCTGGTCATTTTGCTAACCGTTTATTTTTAGCAAAACTATGCCAGATTTGGCGCGAGCGTGTCGCTGCTGAGTCAACCGTGCGCGGCCGACCCAGCCTGGAGCGTGTCAGACGTCGAGGAAACGCATCTTGAAGTTGCGGCCCTTGATGGTGCCGAAATCCGGGCCCAGGCGGTTGCCGGCATTCAAGCGGTCAAAGGCATCGTGGGCCACGCGGCGGTCGAGTGCCACATAGGTCTGGAACTCGGACACATTGATCTTGCCGACCTGTTCCTTCAGCAAGCCGGCGTCGCCGGTCAGCGCGCCGAGCACGTCGCCCGGACGCAGCTTGTCCTTCTTGCCGCCGGAGATGACGAGCGTCACCATCGGCGCCGGATCGGCGGCCAGGTCGTTGTCGCCCAGCTCGTCCAGCTTGTGCCAGGCGACCGGCGCGTTCTGGTATTCCTCGATCAGTCGCACCCACTTCTTTTCGTTCGGCGCGCACAGCGACAGCGCCAGGCCCGACTCGCCGCCACGGCCGGTGCGGCCGATGCGGTGCACGTGGACTTCGGCGTCCTTCGACACGTCGACGTTGATCACCGCTTCCAGGTTCGAGATGTCGAGACCGCGTGCAGCGACGTCGGTTGCCACCAGCACCGAGCAGGAGCGGTTCGCGAACAGGATCAGGATCTCGTCGCGCTCGCGCTGCTCGAGTTCGCCGTACAGGGCGAGGGCAGAGAAGCCCTGCGCGCGCAGCGAGTCGGCCAGTTCGCGGCAATGGGCCTTGGTGTTGCAGAAGGCCAGGGCCGAGACCGGGCGGTAGTGGCTCAGCAGGCGTGCCACCGCGTCGTCGCGGTTGTCGAAGCCGACTTCATAGAAGCGCTGCTCGATGGTCGATTCGTCGTGCTGGCTCTCGACCACCACTTCCAGCGGATCGCGCAGGAAGTGCGAGGTGGCGTGGCGGATGTCGTCCGGGTAGGTGGCCGAGAACAGCAGGGTCTGGCGGCGTTCCGGGCAGGCGCGCACGATGTTCGCGATCTCGTCGTAGAAACCCATGTCGGTCATGCGGTCGGCTTCGTCCAGCACCAGGGTCTGCACCTTCGACAAGTCGAGCGTGTTGCGGCCCAGGTGGTCGCGGATGCGGCCCGGGGTGCCGACCACGATGTGGGCGCCGTGTTCGAGCGAAGCGATCTGCGGACGCATGGCGACGCCGCCGGTGAGGGTCAGCACCTTGACGTTGCCGACGCCCCGCGCCAGGCGCCGCAGTTCGCCAGCCACCTGGTCGGCCAGCTCGCGCGTCGGGCACATCACCAGGCCCTGCACCGCGAACCACGCCGGGTTCAGCTTCTGCAGGATGCCGATGCCGAAGGCCGCCGTCTTGCCGCTGCCGGTGGCGGCCTGGGCGATGAGGTCGCGGCCTTCCAGCACGGCGGGCAGGCTTTCGGCCTGGATCGGCGTCATCTCGCGGTAGCCGAGGGTGTCGAGGTTGGACAGGAATTGCGGTGCCAGCGGCAGCGCGGAGAAAGGATGGGTCATCAGATATCCAGCGATTGGAGCGTGTGAAAAAACGCCAGGGCAAGGCGCGTCGGCGAAGACAGTACAAACGTACGGCGAGACGACGCAACGCAGCCCTGGCGATTTTTCACGCGCTCAGGCCGGAGTCGCCGGCGCCCAGACCGGTAGACCGGTCAAATCGAG
Source organism: Massilia sp. BAP21 (assembly GCF_057801335.1). Lineage (NCBI taxonomy): Bacteria > Pseudomonadati > Pseudomonadota > Betaproteobacteria > Burkholderiales > Oxalobacteraceae > Massilia > Massilia sp. BAP21. The sequence goes on along the minus strand of NZ_CM173596.1, from coordinate 104,093 downwards.
GTTGTCGTCGCGGCGCCAGACTGGCAGGCCGGTGGTGTCGGTTTCTTCGAGCAGGGTGAGCTGCTCCTGTTTCATGGAGGCACGGCGAGGACGGGAAGCGCGCTTCGGCTCGACAACGCTGGGTTCGAGCGGTGCGGCCGCCTCAAAACCCGGCAGGTCGAACGTCGCGTTGTCTTTCTTGTCTCTCATCGGCGTATCTGGTGTTGGTGCCCCAGAAAACAAAAGCCCGGCTACAAGAGTCGGGCTCGTTTCGTGCTAAGTGTTTGGTTGCGGGGACAGGATTTGAACCTGTGACCTTCGGGTTATGAGCCCGACGAGCTGCCAGACTGCTCCACCCCGCGTCTGAGGCAAGCATTGTACCGCGTCTGGCGGCCTGACGCAAATGCCGCTTGGGATTGCTTCTAGGCGACGCGCAGGCGCCACAAGGAAGTCACTTCGCGCGAGCGCGCCGCGTGCAAGGGATCGTCGGCATCCTGGGCCTTGCCGTGGGTCGGCTGCACGTCGTGCCGTCCCGCCACTGCGAGGCCCGCTGCGCCTATCCAGTCGAGCAATTGCTCGCGCGTGCGCAGGCCCAGGTGCTCGGCCAGGTCGGAGATGACCAGCCAGCCTTCGCCGTGTTCGGCCAGGTGGGCCTTCAGGCCGCCGAGGAAGCCGCGCAGCATGCGGCTGTCCGGATCGTAGATCGCGTATTCGATGGCCGAGCTCGGCTTACCCGGCAGCCAGGGCGGATTGCAGACCACCAGGTCGGCCTGGCCTTCGGGGAAGAGGTCGGCTTTCACGATCTCGACCTGCTTCGACAGGCCCAGGCGCTCCACGTTCTCGCGGGCGCAGCCGAGGGCGCGCTCGTCCATGTCGGTGGCCACCACGCGCTGCAGGCCGCGCCGCGCCAGCACGCTCGACAGCACGCCGGTGCCGGCGCCGATGTCGAAAGCCAGCTTCGCATGCGCCGGCAGCGGGGCCTGCGCCACCAGGTCGACGTATTCGCCGCGCACTGGCGAGAACACGCCGTACCAGGGGTGGATGCGGCCGTCGAGCGCCGCGATGTGCACGCCCTTGCGGCGCCATTCGTGGGCGCCGATCAGGCCCAGCAGCTCACGCAGCGAGGCGACGCTGGGTTCAATGGCGGGCCCCCAGGCTTCGCGGCAGGCTTCCTGCACCTCGGGCGCGCGGCGCAGCGGGATCGTGTAGTCGGCCTCGAACGGGATCAGCAGCATCGCCAGGGTGCGCGCGCGCTGCAGCTGCGACAGGCGGTGGCGATGGAACCCTTCGGTCGGCGTCGGCGCAGCCTTGCCGGCTTTCGCCCGCCTGGAGTGCGACCCTTTGTGGTCGATGCGGCGCGCCAGTGCCTGCACCAGTTGGCGCGCATTCTGGAAGTCGCCGCGCCAGAGCAGGGCGGTGCCGTCCAGCGCCAGGCGGTAAGCCGTATCGGCGGACATGGTGTCGTCGGCGAGCACGACCTTTTTCGGCGCCGGCCAGCCGCTTTCCGAACGCCACAGCGCCGAGCGTTGCTGGCCGCCTTCCACCCATTCGATCTGCGTCATATTAATGGTGGTGGTGCCAGTTGGTGCCGTTCGAGTCGAGGAAGGACTTCACGGCATCGGCGCTGCCGGTGGCGTGCAGCTTGACTTCGCCGCAGCCGCAGATGCCCTGGTAAGGCTGGATGTGCGAGCAGGCCGAGACTTTCTGCAGGTAGACGGTAACGGGTTTGGCGCACTTGGCGCATTTGAACGTGAGGGTGCGGGCGGGTTTCATGGTCGGTAAAAGGTGTGGAATGCAAAGCGCGCATTGTACAAGGATGCAAAGCCTTCCGTCCCCTCCGCCCCTCCAGGCCGGGCCTGAAGCTTGCGCAATGTGGTGCAGCGGCGTTGGCAGGACGGTACATTTACTCTGAGAATTTTCTAGCGGGGTAACATGAAACGCACAATCATGAACAAATCGATCAGCACATCGGCCGCGTCGCACCATCTCGGCCGCCTGAAGACGGTCGCGGTCTATACGGCCGTGCTGGGCGGCGCCTACCTTCTTTTCAGTTGGTATAACGCGATTCCCTGGTGCGCCTCCGGGTCGGTCCGTGAGTCGATCGCGTTGTCGGCCTGGGATGCGCTGCGCGCGATGGACGAAAGCGTGGTGCCTGCGCTCCCGACAGTGTTAAAGGCGGAGCAGATCGGACATGCCAGCGCGCGCCGCGAGCGTGGCTGTGTTGCGACCGTGCGCGCAGGAGAAGAACTGCTTACCTATGCCTACATTGTCTCGCCACGCGATGGCAGGAAAGTGAAGTTCGAGGTCACGGAGGCGCACCCACTGCTCGTCGCCGCACGGTTCGGGAATCTCGACCGCGACGGCGATTTCGGCAACAAGGCCGAGCCGGTCGGGCGTGACAACGTCGAGCGCACCCTGCGCGCGACCCTCGATTCGGCGCACCTGTTCACGACCGGCGCGCCGATCTCGCAAGTGGAACCGCTGGGCGCCTGCCGCGCCGCGGGAGGCGGCCAACGCTACGCTTGCAACGTGATGCTCCAACTCGGCAAGCCACCGAGCAGCGGCGTCAGGGCGTCGTTCGGTATCCTCCAGGCGGAGTTCACGTTCGAACGCACATCCGGGCGGGAAGGCGAGCCGCCGCAGTGGCATGCTGCGGGCGACACCTATGGCAGGTATCTGCGTGCGGTCCATGAAGCACGCAAGACGGCGCCCCTTGCGAAGCCGGTGCCGAGAATCGCTAGCGGTTTGAGCGCGCCCGCGGGTGCGGAAAGCGGTAATGCCCGGTGATCGTGTATGAAAACAAGCAGTCTTCCATGCGCGTGCCGTTCCCGATGTGGTGGATGATGAGCGGCACGCCGGTAGCCGTGCGCACGTCGGCAACCAGGCCGATGTGCGGCAGGCCCGGCGGCACCCGCCAGGTGACGATGTCGCCCGCCGCGTAATCCTTGGCATCCTTGCTCACGCCCAGCGCCACGCCATGGCGGCCGAAGAACGTGGCCAGGTTCGGCACCCTGCGGTGGTCGATGTTGGTGTCGGGCCGTTTCAGCTTCCAGTTGGCCGGATGCGGATAGGCCGCCCAGGCCTTCTTCATGTCGCGGTGCACCAGTTCCTGCAGATCGTAGCCCACGCGCCGGAACGCCCGCACCACGACATCGGTACACACGCCGCGCTCGATCGGGACGTCGCCGCGCGGGTAGGCCAGCTTGACGTAGGCCGGATCGTAATGCAGCGTGACGCCGATCTGCTCGCGGGCTGCTGCGACCAGGTCCTGTGGTTCGGCGCGTGGTTCGGCACCGGCCGTGCCGGTGGCGGATAACAGCAGCAGGGCGGCAAAGACGGGCAAGCGCGGCATGTTCATTTCTCCTGAAGTAAACGGCCAGTATCGGCGCCCGGCCCCGCGTCCCGTTTGACGCACATCGTTACAGCACCGTCACCGCGCTGCTCCCGCCTCCGGCGCGCCGCACCTGGATCTTGGCCGCGATCCGCTCCGTCATCTCGTGCACGTGCGAGATCACGCCAACCTTGCGGCCCATCGACTGCAGCGCATCGAGCGCATCCATCGCGACCGTGAGGGTGTCGCTGTCGAGCGAACCGAACCCCTCGTCGATGAACAGTGATTCCACCCGCACCCGGTTCGACGACAGCGAGGCCAGGCCCAGCGCGAGCGCCAGCGACACCAGGAAGGACTCGCCGCCCGACAGCGAATTGACGGAACGGATTTCGCCGCCCATGTCGTGGTCGCGCACCATCAGCGCCAGCGACGGAGCGCCGGCGTTGTCCACGCGCTCCAGGCGGTAGCGCTTGGCCAGGTGGGCCAGGTGGCTGTTGGCGTAGCCGAGCAGGACTTCCAGCGTGAACTGCTGGGCATAATTGCGGAATTTCTTGCCGTCGGCCGAGCCGATCAGCTCCGACAAGCGTCCCCAGCGCGCCTCGATGGCTTGCTGGCGCTCGATCTCGGCCAGCATCGCCTGCGCCTTGACGCGGCGTTCGTCGTCCTGCGCGGCTTGCAGGCGCAGCGTCGTGGCCTGCTCGTGCAGGCCCTGGCGTTCGTCCAGCACCTTCTGCAAAGCGGCGGCGACCGCGTCGGCATCCTGCGTGGCCGATGACGGATCGGCGCTGGCTTCGTGCAGCGCGCGCTGGTTCTTGCGTTCGGCCAGCACGGCGGCCGCCCTGGCAACGGCGCCGTCGATCTCGCCCAGGGCCGCGCGTTCGTTCGACATCCACTGCGCGCCGACGGCCAGCAGCGTGGCCAGGGCCGCCCCGTTCTCCACCGGCTCCAGGTCCGCATGCCGGGCGGCATAGTCCTCGATCCAGTCGGACAGGCGCGTGGCGGCATCGCGCGCATCGCCCTGCAGGGTGGCGATGCGCTCGCCGGCCTGGGCGATGCCGGCGCGGATGCGGGTTTCCTGCTGGGCCGCTTTGTTGGCGGCCAGCTGGCGCGCCGCGAGGGCATCGCGTGCGGCCGTCAATTTCTGGCGCAAGCTTGCCTCGACGTCCTGCACCGCGCGCCCTTCGAACAAGGCGGCGCGTTCCAGGCGGCGCTCGCGCAGGGCTGCCTCGCTGCGCGCCCAGGCTTCCTGCGCGGCTTGCGCAGCTTGCGCGGCATGCTCGGCGCGCACGCCGGCTTCGCGGGCCCTGGCTTCGACGCTGCCGAGTGCGGCGCGCTGCTCGGCCAGCTGCGCCGTTTGCGCCGTCCAGGCTTGCGCCTCGCTCGCGCGGTCCCGGTGCCAGCCGGCGGGATCGGCGCGCCAGCCTGTCTGCCAGCCATCGCCGCAGGAGGCGCACATGCTTGGGTCGAGTTCGGCCAGCAGGGCGGCCAGCGTTGCCGCGTCGCGTTCGGCCTGCGCGGCCAGCGTCGCCTGCGCATGCTGGGCTTCAAGCTGCGCGGCCGACGCCAGCTGCGCCGCGTCCTGCACGCGCTTGAGTTCCGCATTGGCGGCGTCAAACGCCGCCTGGGCCGCATCGCGTGCCTGGAAGGCGCGCCGCGCCGCCCCCTGCTGCAGGTCGTTGGCGCGCAAGGCTTCGCGCACCTCGAGCAGCTGGGCGCCGAACCAGTCGGCCCGCGCCGCCTCGGACGGGGCTTGCAGCGCCAGCGGATGCGCATTCCAGGCGCTGTCGAGTTCCTGGACGTCGTCCTGCAGGCCGGCGCGTTCCTCGCCCAGCAGTTCCAGGCGCTCCTGGCCCGCGGCCAGTTCCGCGCGGTGCGTGGCCTGGGCCGACAGGTTGGCCTGCACCTGCGCGCGCAGGCCGTCGAGCTGGTCGCGCAGGGTGTCGAGCACGGCGTGCAGGCGCACGTCGGGGTGGGCGTAGGGGTGCGCTTCGCTGCCGCACACGGGGCAGGGTTCGTTCTCGACCAGCCGGCCGCGCAGGTCCTCGACCTTGGCGGCGCAGGCCAGTTCGGCGGCGCTGAGTGCGGCCTGGGCCTGGGCTGCGGCAGCCTTCAGTGCCGGGGCGGCGTCGGCGGCGGCGGCCAGCGCGGTGTCGGCGGCCCGGCGCGCGGCGGCGGTCTTTTCCAGCTCCTGGTCGATGCGCTGCAGGCGCTGGCGGGCGCTTGCCAGGCCGTGCCAGATTTTCTCGGCGGCGGACAAGGCATCGCGCCGCGCTTCCCCTTCCGCGCGGCCTTCCAGCAGGCCGTCGAGGTCGAACTGGGCCAGCGCCTGCACGGCCTGCGCGCGTGCGCTTTCCTGCTGTTCGATGCGGGTGGACGCCGCCAGCACCGCTTCCTTGCCGGCCGTGGCGCGGGCGGTGGCGTCGAGCAGGGCGCGTTCGGCCTGCGCCAGCCGGGTGGCATTCGCGCGGCTGGCCTGGGCGGCGCTATCGAGCTGGCCGAACAGCTTGTCCCAGCGCGGCCATTGCGCAGCGAGCGCTTCGAAACGGCGGTTGGCGTCGAGCCAGGCCGCGCTGCGTTGTTCTTGCGCGCGGGTGGCGTCCAGCTGCTGGCCGGCCTGCGCCAGCGCGGCCTGGGCCTGGGCGGCGGCGCCTGCCGCTTCGTCGCGCTGGGCCGTCAGGTTCGCGTGGGCCTCGCGCAGGGTCGTGATGGTGGCGTCGAGCGCCTTGGCCGCGTCCAGCTGCGGCGCGGCTCCCTGCTGGGCGGCCTCGGCGGCGTGGACCGCATCGGTAGCGAGGGTCACGTCCTGCACCGCCTGGCGCGCTGCGTCCTGCACGCGTTGCAGGTCGCGCTGGCCGTTGGCGAGCGCCGTCTCGGCCTCCACGCGTTCCTTTTCGAAGCGCACCAGGTCGGCCATCAGCGGCCGCGCGTCCTGCACCACGTCGAGCGTGGCCAGGCGGATGCGGCGCTCGCGGGCGCCCTCGAAGTCCACCCGCGCCTGGGCCAGCAGGGCTTGCGCATCGAGCTCGTTGCGGCGCAATTTGTCGCGTTCCTGGTGCCAGCGTAACTGGGTTTCCAGCAGCGCGCGCTGGACGTCGATTGCTTGCAGGGCGGCTTCGGCAGCGGTTCTGGCGGCGTCGAGTTCGGCCCGCGCCTCCAGCGCCAGCGGGGTCTGGTCGGCCAGGCGCGCGCTGATGCGGCGCACGTTTTCCTGCTCCAGCTTGTAGCGCTCGTAGGCGCGCTTCGAGATTTCGCTGTAGACGGCGCTGCCGGTCAGGGTTTCGAGCAGCTCGCCGCGCTCGTTCTCGTCGGTTTTCAAGAAGGCCGAGAACTCGTTCTGGGCCAGCAGCACCGAGCGCGTGAACTGCTCGAACGACAGGCCGACGCGCTGGGCAATCTCCTGCGCCGCCTCGGTCTTGGTCGCGCCCAGCGCCACCATTTCCGGCAGGCGGTGCAGGCTCATGGCGGGCGGCTGCAGCAGGCCGCTGGCCTTGTTGCGCGAGCGGCGCACGCTCCAGCGCGCGCGGTAGCGCAGGCCATCGTTGCCGACGAAGTCGACTTCGGCATAGCCCTCGGCGGTGCCGCGGCGCAGCAGGTTGCGCGGATCGAAGGTCGAGACGGTGTCGCCGCCGGCGTCGGGCAGGGCGCTGCCGCCGCGGCCGCCGCTGCGCGGCAGGCGCGGGGTGTTGCCATACAAGGCCAGGCAGAGGGCGTCGAGCAGGGTGCTTTTACCGGCGCCGGTCGGGCCGCTGATGGCAAACAGGCCGCTCGACGCCAGCGGTTCAGCCTCGAAATCGACGCAAAAATCCCCGGCCAGCGAAGCCAGGTTGCGTCCGGCGATGCGCAGGATCTTCATGCACCCTCCCGGTCGCCGGGCAGCATCAGCTCGGCAAAGGCCGAGAGCTGGTCGTCGGGCGCATCTTCGCCATAGCGCTGCTGCCACAGGCGCCTGAAGATGTCGTCGGGCTGGAGCTGGGCCAGCTGGTCCAGGGTCAGCGCCTCGGCCGCTTCGCCGGCGGTGGTCTTGCGGGTCGGCTCGATCTTCGCCAGGCGCACCGGTTTATCGGCGATGGCCGCTTCCACCTGGGCGCGCAGGCCCGGTTCCGGGCCGTCGAGCAGCACGCGTACTTCCAGGTAGGGGTGGCAGGCGGGCGGCAAGTCGGGGTCGAGTTCGAGCAACTCCAGCGCGGCCAGCACTTCCACCAGCGGCGCCGGTTTCGCCGGCACGCGCAGCATGTCCACCGCGCGCGGCACCAGGATAGGCGTGACTTCGCGCGCCACCGAACCCTCGAGGTCGATGCGCAGCACCTGGTGCTGGTAGCCGACTTCGGCGAACGACAGCGGCAGCGGGCTGCCGCAATAGCGCAGGTGTTCCTTCTTGCCGACGCGCTGGGCCAGGTGCAGGTGGCCCAGGGCGGCGTAGGCAATCTCGGGGTCGAACATCGAGGCCGGCAGCGCCTCGGTGCCGCCGATCACGATGCGGCGTTCCGAGTCTTGCGAAGACTGGCCGTCGACCATGTGGCAGTGGCCCATCGCCAGGATCGCCTGGCCTTCTTCGCGGCGCGCTACCGCCAGCTCGAAGGCCTGGCGGTAGAGGGCGGCGATGCCGTTCAGGTAAGCGTCGCCCTCGGCGTCCACGCGCGGCACGTCGCCCGGGCGCAGGAAGGGAATGCCGAGGCACCAGGCGCGGGTGGCGCCATGCTTGTCCTGCAGCGGCACCAGCAGGCGTTCGAGGTCGATGGCGCCGTCGCGCCCGCGCACCACGTTGCCGATCACGACCGTGCCGTGCGCTTCGAGCAGCGGCCCCGGCGCTTCCAGGCGGCCCGGCGAATCGTGGTTGCCCGCGATGACGACGATTTGCAGGTGCGGCGTGCGCGCCCGCGCCCTTTGCAAGAAACCGTAGAGCTGGCGCTGGGCGGCCGACGACGGATTGGCGTTGTCAAAGATATCGCCGGCGATCAGGAGGGCGTCGGCCTCTTCGCTCACGATGGTGTCGAGCAGCCAGTCGAGGAAGCACTGGTGTTCGTAGGTCCGGTCGTAATTGTGCAGGGTCTGGCCGAGATGCCAGTCGGAAGTGTGCAACAGCCGCATGGGGAATCGGAAATGGGGGAGAGGGAAGAATCGGCTGAACTATAACGCAGCTGGCGCGCGTCCACAAAAAAATGTCCGGCCGGCGCGGCAGGCAATGCCGAAACTTCATTAGAATAATTGCATGAGTATTGACGCGAATAAGTTGCACTTAACTATAGCCGGCGCCCGTGCCCTGCACCTGGCGGCCCAGGGCTTGCTGCAGCCGCGCCGGCGCAAGGCCGTCAAGGCCGACGTGCTCGATGCCATCCGCCGCATGGAGATGTTGCAAATCGACACCATCAACGTCGTGGCGCGCAGTCCCTATCTCGTCTTGTGGAGCCGGCTCGGCGATTACCCGCCGGAATGGCTGGACGCATTGCTGGCCGAAGGCAAGCTGTTCGAATACTGGGCCCACGAAGCCTGTTTCCTGCCGATCGAGGATTACGGCCTCTACCGCCACCGCATGCTCGATCCGGCGGCGATGGGCTGGAAGTATTCGGCCACCTGGATGCGCGAGCGCGCCGGCGAGGTGGCGGCGTTGCTGGCGCACATCCGCCGGGAAGGGCCGGTGCGTTCCTCGGACTTCGAACGCACCGACGGAAAAAGCGGCGGCTGGTGGGAGTGGAAGCCGGAAAAGCGTTCGCTCGAAGTGCTGTTCACCTCGGGCGCGCTGATGATCGCCCGGCGCCACAACTTCCAGCGCGTGTACGACCTGGCCGAGCGCGTGCTGCCCGGCTGGGACGATGCGCAGCTGCCCACGCTGCCCGAGGTGCGCCGCAGCTTTGCGCTGCGGACCGTCAAGGCCCTGGGCCTGGCGCGCGCCGCCTGGATTCCCGACTACCACCGCACCCGGCGCCCGCACGTCGACCCGGCCGCGCTGGCGGAGCAGGGCCTGTTGCTGCGCGCCAGCGTCGAAGGCTGGGCCGACCCGGTCTACATCCATCCCGACCATGCCGAACTGGCGCGGCGCGCAGCCGATGGCTCGCTGGCGCCGACACTCACCACCATCCTCTCGCCCTTCGACCCGGTGGTCTGGGACCGGCGCCGCGCGCTGGAACTGTTCGGTTTCGATTACCGCCTCGAATGCTATACGCCGGCCGCCAAGCGCCGCTATGGCTACTTCACGCTGCCGATCCTGCGCCGCGGCGCGCTGGTCGGCCGCATCGACGCCAAGGCGCACCGCCGCGCCGGCATCTTCGAGGTCAAGGCGGCCCTGTTCGAGCCCGGCCTGCGCGCCAGCGACGCCCTGCTGCGCGAAGTCGCCGGCGCCTTGCTGCGCTGCGCGCGCTGGCATGGCTGCGCCCAGGTCGTGCTTGGGCGCACCGAACCTAGCGAGATGGCGGGGCGGCTGGCGCTGGCGCTCGAGGGCGGCGCGGCGCCACGCCAGGCAGCCGCATGAGCCTGCCCGCCGCCCCGCTGGACGTGGTGGGCGCGGACGGGCTGCCGCTGTGCGGACGTTACCAGGGATTGGCCGGTGCGCCGGGCTGGGAGCGGCTGGCGCCGCCGTTCGCGCGCGGCGCCTTGTGGCGGCGCCTGCACCACAAGCGCTGGCATTTCGTGTCGCTGGTCACCGACGAACTCTTCGTCGGCCTGGTCGTGATCGACATCGGCTGGAACAACAGCGCCTTTGCCTATGCCTTCGACCGTACACTGGGGGAGGTGGTCGAGGCATTTTCTCCCGTCGGCTTGCCGGCCTTGACGGCCGAGGTCGGCGCCACCGTGGCCGCGGGCGCGCGCTTTGCGATGCCGGGCCGGCGCATCGTCATCGAGGCCGATGGCGCATGCGGCCACCGTTTGCGCCTGCGCGCCGGCAATTTCCGCATCGACGCCGAATACGGCGGCGCGGCGCCGCGCCTGTTGGCGGTGGGCCCGGTGTTCGACGGCGGCGCCGTGCACAGCACGCAGAAGTCGCCCGGCCTGCTGCTGCACGGCACGGCCGACGCCGGCGGGAGGCGCTTCCGCCTCGACGGCGGGGTGGCCAGCTACGATTATTCGAACGGCTTGCTGGGCCGGCGCAGTGCCTGGCGCTGGATCTCGGCGCATGGGCGCGGGCTGGGCGTCAATCTGCAGAGCGGATACTTTGGCGACGCCGAGAACGCGCTCTGGCTGGACGGCGAACTGATCGCGCTCGGCGCGCTGGACTGCCGCATCGAGGCCGACGGCGCCTGGACCATGACTACCGCCGACGGCCTGCTGGCCCTGCGCTTCACACCCGAGGGTACGCGCCAGGACGACAAGCAATTGCTCCTGGCCAGCAGTCACTTGCGCCAGCACCTGGGCCGCTTCGACGGCTGGGTCCGGGCCTCGGCCGATGCGCCAAAACGTGCGGTGACGGGCCTGAGCGGCCTGGCCGAAGACTACCGGGCACGCTGGTAAGGGCCGCTTCAGCGCCCGCGCTCGCCAACGCGGCAGGCTTCGTATGGTTGACTGTCGCTTCCGTGTCCTTCGGTCCGAGTTTGACCCAGATCAAACGCCGGCCAGGGTGCGCTCCTTACACTACGAGTTCTTTCGGGCTGAAGAAAAACACAACAAGCACAGCCTGTCCAAAACCAGACTTCCCGCCATGCCGCGCTCCCTTGCGGAGCATGCGCTTGCGTTGGAGAAATCGAGAGGAGACCGAATGCTTACCGCTACCTACACGCTCGTGGCCTTGTCAGTTGAACAAACGAATATGCGCGTCAGCCTGCACGCTGTCCAACAACTCGTCCAGAAAAGCTATGCACGCCAGACGGCATTGACGACCGGGCAGGCCGAATACGTCTGCGATACCCTGCGCGGCCTCTACGAAAGCTGCCAGCGTCGCAAGCTCGACCGCTTCCTGCTGCCGGCCCTGCGCCGCGCCAGCGCGAATGCCGATGCGCTGGTGGCCGAGCTCGAGCAGCTCAGCCGCGACGCGGTCGAGGCCCTGGCCACGGCGAACGGCCTGCTGCAGGGCGGCATCGACAGCGAAGAGGGCGTGGAAGCCTTCTGCACAGCCGTCGAGCGCTTCTGCGCGGCGCTGACGCTGCGTTTCGAGCGCGAGGAGCTGGAACTGTTCCCGGTGGCGCGCGTGGCGATTGCCGGTGAAACCTGGTTTGCAATGGCGCACCAGATGCTGGCGCACGATGCCTACCGCGAGGAACACCGGGTGCACCTGGTCACTCCGCCCGCCAGCCGGGCGGCCCGCGTCGAGCACAGCCACCGCCAGGCGCCGCCGGTGTCGTATGTGCACTGAATAAAGAGCGAACCCGGCTGCGTGCCGGCAACGCGCGGCGCGCTTGCCTGGGGCTTGCGCATCTGGTGCCCCGGCCTGCGCCAACTGCACGAGGTCGGGACAGGCCGGCAGCCATACCCGAGCCGGCAGCCGGCCCGACTTCAAGCGTCCTACCTGGCGGCAAGCTTTCGCTGCCAGCACCCGGCAACGGCCCGCGCGCCTGTCGAGTGCGCCCAAAACTGTCATGGTTCTTTGTTATGATGGGGGTTTTGGAAGTGCGATTTCATCATGTTCGAATTCCTATTCAAGCGCCAGGGCGACAAACCCGGCAATGCGCCGGCCGCGGCAGGCGGCAAGTCTGCCGACAAGGGCGCCAAGCCTGCAGCCGGGGCCGCGCCGTCCGCGCCCGGCGCAGCGCAGGGCGCGCCAGGCCAGGCCAGGCCGGCCCAGCAGGGGCGCGAACAGCAGACCGAAGCGTTGCGCCAGCTCGACGGCGATGAAACGCGCGCCGTGGAATTCATCCTGCAAGCCGATTTTTCCGAACTGCGCCTGGCCGCGGCCGAGCATGTCCATAGCCGCACAGCCCTGGAGCGCGTGCATGCTGCGATGCGCAACGTCGACCGCCGCGTCGCCAAGCTGATGCAGTCGCGCCTGGATGCGATTCGCCACCACGACGCCGAACTGGCGCGCGGCCAGGCCACCCTGGATCAGGCACGCTCCCTGTTGCAAGATCAATTGCTTACCCCGAACCACGTTGCCGAGCTCGACCGTAAATGGGCGGTCATCTCCGCTCCCGAGCTGGCCGACGCATTCACGTCCGTGCGTGCCCAGCTGGGCAAGCGCCTGGAAGCGCAAGTGCAGCTGCAGCGCGCCATGATCGACCGCGTGGCCAGCCTGCGCGCCCTGGAAACGGCAGGCCTGAACGCCGCCGAACTGGCCGCGCGCCTGGACGCGCTGCAGCAGGAGCAGAACGCGGCGCTGGCCGCGCCGGAACACGCCACGCTGCCGCGTGCGCTGCCGGCCGAGTTCGTCAACGAACACGCACGCCTGAGCGCCAGCCTCGCCACGCTGGAACAGGCCCAGGCCGCCCTGGCCGCACGTGAAGCCGCGCTCGCCGAGTGGCAGGCCCAGCCCGTTGCCGAGCTGCAAGCCGACAAGCTGCGCCAGGCCTGGCAGAAATTGCCGGCGCTGCCGCAGGGCGCCGCCGCTGCCGCCTTGCAGGAAAGCTTCGATGCCCTGCTGGGAACGCTGCCGCAACCCGTGCGCAAGGCGCCGGTATCGCCGGCCGTGCAAGCCACGGCGCAGTCCGTCAAGCCGGTACAAAAAGGCGCCGACCAGGGCTTCATCGACACCATGGATGCGCTGGAGGCAGCGCTGCAGCAAGGTTCGCTCGGCACCGCCGCCGAACTCGACAAGGCGTTGAAAGAAACCAAGGGCAAGGGCATGCGCCTCTCCGCTGCCCAGGCCGACCGCCTGAGCCACCTGCGCGCCGAACTGAAACGCCTGTCGGACTGGGCGCGCTGGGGCGGCAACGTTTCGCGCGAAGAACTCATCAAGACCGTGGAAACCCTGTCCACCCAGAACCTGCCGATGGCCGAGCTGGCCAAGAAGGTCGGCAGCATGCGCGATCGCTGGAAGGCGCTCGACAGCCTGTCCGGCGCCGCCCCGAAAAGCCTGTGGGAACGCTTCGACCACGCCTGCACCGTGGCCTATGCCCCGGCCGCGGCCCACTTCAAGCACCTGGCCGACGAGCGCCACACCAACGCCGCGCGCGGCGAAGCCCTGGTGGCCGAGGCCCAGGCCGAGATCGCCAGGCTGGAATCGGGTGAAGCCGACTGGAAACACGTGGCCGGCACCGTCCAGCGCATGCGCCTGGCCTGGAGCCACCTGGGCGCCATCGACCGCAAGGACAAGAAGCGCCTCGACCAGCAGTTTGCCGCCGCCCTGACCACGCTGCAGGGGCCGCTCGAAGAGCAGCGCAAGGCAGAGATGGCCGGGCGCGAGCAATTGATCGACGAAGTGGCGAGCATCGACCCGCACGACCGCCACGCCGTCGACCGCCTGCGCGATATCCAGGCCCGCTGGCAAGAGCATGCGCGGGCGCTGCCGCTCGAACGCAAGGCCGAGCAGGCGCTGTGGCAGCGCTTCCGCGCCGCCTGCGACGAACTGTTTGCCGCCCGCAAGGAAAGCGCGCATGCGGCCGACGCCGAGCGCCGTGCCCACGAGGCCGCCAAGGAAGCGATCACGGCGCGCCTGGAAGCGGCAGCGCCTGACGCCACGCCGGTCACTGCCGGCAAGCTGCTGCGCGAAGCGGCGGCCGAATGGCATGCCATCGGTCCGGTGCCGCGTGCCCACGAGGCGCGCGTGGAAAAGCGTTATCACGAGGCCGTGGCCAAGGTGCAGCACCACGCCGACCTGGCCCGCCGCGCCGCCGGGCTGGCGCTGGCCGGCGCCCTGCGCGACAAGCTGCGCGCCTGCCAGGAACTGGAAGATTCGCTGGCCCAGCCGGGACAGACGATCAGCGCCGCCGACTGGCGTGCGCGCTGGGCAGCCTTGTTGCCGGCCGGCGCCGAATACGACCCGGTGCTCGACGCCCGCTTCGAGGCGGCACTGAACGCCGCCGATGGCGACCGTGCCGGCTATGCGCGCTTGCTGGAGGCCAACCGCGCCACCCTGCTGCAGGAACTGCTGCGCCAGGAAGTGGCGGCCGGCATCGACAGCGGCGCCGAGTTCGCCCGCGAGCGCCTGAAACTGCAGGTCGAGGCCCTGCAATCGACGCTGAAGGCTGGCGAAAAGCCAGGCCACAAGACGAGCGGCCTGCGCCAGCTGTGCGCGCTGCCAGCCCTGGTCGACGAGCGCACCGCGCTGCGCATCGAACAATTGCTCATGCGTACGGCGCGGGAGGGCAAGTAACATGAGCAAGGTGCGGGTACAAACCGCCGACTTCGACCTCGGCCAGGAACTGGCGCGCCTGCGTGCAGGCGATGCGCGGGTGGGCGCCGTGGTCAGTTTCGTCGGCACCGTGCGCGACATGAACGACGGTTCTTCGGTTTCGGAAATGGAGCTGGAGCACTATCCCGGCATGACGGAAAAAGCGCTGGAAGACATCGTCGCCCAGGCCGAGGCGCGCTGGCCGCTGTACAACGCGCTGGTGATCCATCGCGTCGGCCCGCTGGCGCCGCTAGAGCAGATCGTGCTGGTCGCCTGCAGCGCCGCCCACCGCGGCGAAGCCTTTGCTGCCTGCGAGTTCATCATCGACTACCTGAAGACCGACGCCCCGTTCTGGAAAAAGGAACAGACGCCCGAGGGTGCGCGCTGGGTCGATGCGCGTCTCTCGGACGACTCCGCGAAAGCCAAGTGGGCAACCCCCTGAGCTGGCTGGCGGTGGGGGCGGGCGCCGCCATCGGCGCCTGGTTGCGCTGGGGACTGGGCTTGTGGCTGGCGAACGTCCACGCCCAGGTCCAGGCCGGCACCCTGGCGGCCAACCTGGCCGGCGGCTACCTGATCGGCATCGCCCTCGGCTTCTTTACCAGCAACCCGCACCTGTCGCCAGAATGGCGCCTGTTCATCGTCACCGGCTTCCTGGGCGGGTTGACGACCTTTTCCAGCTTTTCCGGCGAATCGGTTGCGCTCCTGCAGCGTGGCGCGTACGGCTGGGCGTTGGGGCATACCTTGCTGCACCTGGTCGGCTCGATCCTGCTCTGCATTGCCGGCTTTGCAACCTGGCGCGTCCTGCGCGCTTGACCCGCGGGTAGCGCCGCGCGATACGACGTGAGTAACCGGCAATTACGCAAGCCAGGCGATTATCTTGATGCTAGACTTGCCGCCAAACAAACAACTGGAGCCCGCCGTGACCACCGTTCAACGACCGACCGCCGCGTTTGTCGGCGCTTCCTGGGGTGCCTTGCTGATCGGCGCCATCGCCTTCCTCTGGGGTTTATGGAATGCAACGATGCCGCTGAATGAAAAGGGTTATTACTTCACCTTGCTGCTGTACGGCCTGTTTTCCGCGATCTCGCTGCAGAAGTCGGTGCGCGACCGCAGCGAGGGCATTCCCGTCACCGGCCTGTATTTCGGCATCTGCTGGTTTTCCCTGATCGCCGTGATGACCCTGCTGACGATCGGGCTCTGGAACGCCACCCTGGCGCCAAGCGAAAAAGGTTTCTATGCCATGTCCTTCGTGCTGAGCCTGTTTGCCGTGGTGGCGGTACAGAAAAACGTGCGTGACCTGGGCAGTCTCGAGCCGGACAGCGCAAGCGCGGTCCGCTCGAGCGAGCTGTAGAGCGAGCTGTAAACACTTGCAGGGTCGACAGCGGCAGCCCGCCACACGCGGACTGCCGCTTTCTATTTGCCCCTACGCCGCTTCCCCTTTCGCTTCGCCCCTGCTGCGCCACAGCGAGTAGGCAATCCCGGCGCCGATCAGCACCACCGTCACCGCCAGCGACAAACTGGCCGGCACCTTGCCGCCGAACACGAAGTCACCCAGGAAGATCTTCGAGCCGATGAACACCAGCACCGCCGCCAGCGAATACTTCAGGTAGCGGAAGCGCTGCACCACGTCCGCCAGCGCGAAGTACAGGGCGCGCAGGCCCAGCACGGCGAAGATGTTCGAGGTGTAGACGATGAAAGGATCGCTGGTGATGGCAAAGATCGCCGGAACGCTGTCCACCGCAAAGATGACGTCGGTGAATTCCACCATCAGCAGCGCCAGCAAGAGCGGCGTGGCGTACAGCAGCTTGCGCCCCGGCTGGTTCGGATGCGGCAGGCGCACCAGGAAATTGTGGCCGTGGGTGGTGGGGCTGACGCGCAGGTGGCGCCGCAGCCAGGCGAGCAGGGCGCTGTCGCGCACCTGGTTCGGGTTCTCCGACACGAACAGCATCTTGATGCCGGTCACGACCAGGATCGCCCCGAAGATGTACAGCACCCAGTAGTAGCTGGCCACCAGGGCCGAGCCGGCGCCGATCATGATGCCGCGCGTGACGATCACGCCCAGGATGCCCCAGAACAGCACGCGGTGCTGGTAGAGCGGCGGAATGGCAAGCGTGGAAAAGATCAGCGAGATCACGAAGATATTGTCGAGCGACAGGCTCTTCTCGATCAGGAAGCCGGTATAGAACTGCAGCGCCTTTTCGCTGCCGAAACCGTGCCAGACCCACAGCCCGAAGGTCAGGCCGGCGGTGAGGTAGAGGGCCGAGAGTTTCAGGCTCTCGGCCACGCCGATGACGTGGTCGTCACGGTGCAGGACCCCCAGGTCGAAGGCCAGCAGCAGGACGACGACAGCCAGGAACACCAGCCACATCCATACAGGTGCGCCCAGCCAGACGACACTCAGGAAGTCCATGGCATCACGCCTCCATCAGGGCGCCGGCCGGCGCCGGCGTCGACCACTTGCGCTGGGCGCGCTGCAGCAGCAAATGCTCGCGGCTGTCGATCTGGCGGTCGGCATGCACGATGTCGAGCATCGCCTTCAGCACGTGCATGCGCAGCAGCGGGTCGGCGACGTCGTCGAGCAGGCGGTCGAGGGTGGCGTTGTCGATCTCGATGTCCTCGCGGCCATGGCGGCGCGCGCCCGCCAGCAAGTCGTCGCACAGGGCCACGACGGCGTCGTCGAAGCGGTCGGCATCGACGCCGAGGCGTTCCAGGATGGCGCTGTGGTGCAGCGCCTTCATTTCGGATGGGGCCAGGTGGCCGTCCACGATCATCGACAGGGCCAGCAGGCGGCAGACGGCGTCGGGACTATCGGTAGCACAGAATCGCATGGTGTTCTCACTCGGTTGTTATTGACGGATCCAGCTTAAGTGTCCGCAGTCAAATGAGAAACCGAGGTTTCCTTGAGTATCGTTCAGGTTTTTTCGAAGGATCGGCGGCATGTGTTGCGCTTCGTGCTAGACGATCTTGAAAAGTGCGTCCGCATCCCAATTTTCTTTTCCATCCAAGAACACCTCTCTAGGGAGCACTACCATGCGGCAAGACAAATTGACGACCAAGCTCCAGGAAGCGCTGGCGGATGCCCAGAGCCTGGCGGTCGGCAACGATAACCAGTACATCGAACCGGTCCACCTCCTCACCGCCCTGCTGAACCAGGACGACGGCGGCGCGCGCTCGCTGTTGCAGCGCGCCGGCGTGAACGTGGGCGGCCTCACCAACGCGCTGCGCAGCGCGTTCGAACGCCTGCCGAAAGTCTCGGGCACCGGCGGCGAAACCCAGGTCGGGCGCGAACTGATGTCGCTGCTGAACCTGGCCGACCGTGAATCGCAAAAGCGCGGCGACCAGTTCCTGTCGAGCGAAATGATCCTGCTCGGCCTGAGCGAAGATAAATCCGACGCCGGCCGCCTGGCGCGCGAACATGGCCTGACCCGCAAGGCGCTGGAAGCGGCGATTGCCGCCGTGCGCGGCGGCGAATCCGTGAATTCGCAGGACGCCGAAGGCCAGCGCGAGGCGCTGAAAAAATACACGCTCGACCTGACCGAGCGTGCCCGCCTGGGCAAACTCGACCCGGTGATCGGCCGCGACGACGAAATCCGCCGCGCGATCCAGGTGCTGCAGCGCCGCACCAAGAACAACCCGGTGCTGATCGGCGAACCGGGCGTTGGCAAGACCGCCATTGTCGAGGGCCTGGCCCAGCGCATCGTGAACGGCGAAGTCCCCGATTCGCTCAAGGGCAAGCGCGTGCTGTCGCTCGACATGGCGGCCCTGTTGGCCGGTGCGAAATTCCGCGGCGAGTTCGAGGAACGCCTGAAGTCCGTGCTGAAGGAACTGGCCCAGGACGAAGGCCAGACCATCGTCTTCATCGACGAGATCCACACCATGGTCGGCGCCGGCAAGGCCGAAGGCGCCATGGACGCCGGCAACATGCTGAAACCCGCCCTGGCGCGCGGCGAGCTGCACTGCGTGGGCGCGACCACGCTCGACGAATACCGCAAGTACGTGGAAAAGGACGCCGCCCTCGAGCGCCGCTTCCAGAAAATCATCGTCGACGAGCCGAGCGTGGAGGCGACGATCGCCATCCTGCGCGGCCTGCAGGAGAAATACGAGCTGCACCACCAGGTGGAGATCACCGACCCGGCGATTATTGCCGCGGCCGAGCTGTCGCACCGCTACATCAGCGACCGCTTCCTGCCTGATAAAGCCATCGATTTGATCGACGAGGCGGCCTCGAAGATCAAGATCGAGATCGACTCCAAGCCGGAAGTGATGGACAAGCTGGAGCGCCGCCTGATCCAGCTGAAGATCGAGCGCGAAGCCGTGCGCAAGGAAACCGACGAATCCTCGCTGCGCCGCCTCGACTTGATCGGCGAGGAGATCGCGCGCCTGGAACGCGAGTACAACGACTTCGAGGAAATCCTGAAAGCCGAGAAAGCGGCGGTGCAGGGCACCACTCACATCAAGGAAGAGATCGAGCGCATCCGCCACCAGATGGAGGAAGCCAAGCGCCAGTCGAACTGGCAGCAGGTCTCCGAACTCCAATATGGCCGCCTGCCGGAACTCGAAGCCCAGCTGAAACACGCCGAGGAAGCCGCGTCGCGCAATGAAGGCGAAGCGGAAAAACCGAAGCTGCTGCGCACCCAGGTCGGCGCCGAGGAAATCGCCGAAGTGGTCTCGCGCGCGACCGGCATTCCGGTCTCGCGCATGATGCAGGGCGAGCGCGACAAGCTGCTGCACATCGAGGAAAAGCTGCACGAGCGCGTGGTCGGCCAGGACGAAGCCATCGAGGCGGTGTCGGACGCGATCCGCCGCTCGCGCGCCGGCCTGTCGGACCCGAACCGTCCTTACGGCTCCTTCATGTTCCTGGGCCCGACCGGCGTCGGCAAGACCGAGCTGTGCAAGGCGCTGGCCGCCTTCCTCTTCGATACCGAGGAAGCCCTAATCCGCATCGACATGAGCGAATTCATGGAGAAGCATTCGGTCGCCCGCCTGATCGGCGCGCCGCCGGGCTATGTGGGCTACGAGGAGGGCGGTTACCTGACCGAAGCCGTGCGCCGCAAGCCCTATAGCGTGATCCTGTTAGACGAGATCGAGAAGGCGCATCCGGACGTGTTCAACGTGCTGCTCCAGGCCCTGGATGATGGCCGTATGACCGATGGCCAGGGCCGCACGGTGGACTTCAAGAACACGGTGATCGTGATGACCTCGAACCTGGGTTCGCACAAGATCCAGTCGATGGACACCGACGAGCCGGCGGTGGTGAAGCTGGCCGTGATGGCCGAGGTGCGCGGACACTTCCGCCCCGAGTTCATCAACCGCATCGACGAGATCGTGGTCTTCCACGCCCTCGACGAGCGCAACATCGGCGACATCGCCCGCATCCAGCTGCGCAACCTGGAAGGGCGCCTGGCGAAGATGGACATGGCGATCGACATCGACGACGCGGCCCTGCAAAAGATCGCGGAAGCCGGTTTCGACCCGGTGTACGGCGCACGTCCTTTGAAGCGCGCGATCCAGCAGCAGATCGAGAATCCGCTGTCGAAGGCGATCCTGTCGGGCCAGTTCGGGCCGAAGGACACCATCCCGGTGCGCGTGCGCGGCGGCCAGCTGGTGTTCGGCGAGGAGCCTGCGGTCGAGCTGGCGAAATAAAATGTAGGGTGGACGGGTTCCCCGTCCACGCGTCGATCGCTATCTGCTCCGCTTGTGTACCGGATGATCTTGCTCCCAACGATCGACGCGTGGACGGCAGAGCCGTCCCCCCTACGAATCCTCGCTGTTCCACATATCTCGCAGTAAGCTTTTGTCATGATCCAGTCATGCACGGGTGCCACCATGCCGGCACTTTCATCGACTGGAGATATGCATGTCCCGTTCCCTCGTCTCGTGCGCCGGTACCGCAATCGCTGCGCTGGCCCTGCTGTCCGCCTGCGGCAGCGACCATGACGACACGCTAGACCAAGCACCGGTAGGCCAGCAGCCGGCGCCGACCACGCCGCCGGCAGCCGCCGCCAACACCAGCGTCGCCTTCATGTCCGACGTCCACTTCCACGACGTCTACGGCGACTTGAAAAGCACCCAGTTCGCGGGCATCCCCACCAAGGACGGCAAGAACGCGACCATCCGCACGATGTACGCGCAGCTGACCTCGACGCGCCTGTTCAACGAAAATTATTTTGCCTTCCGCACCGCGCTCGACGACGCCTACGCCAAGGGCATCCGCATCGTCGCCTTCCCGGGCGACTATTCCGACGACGCCCAGCCGATGAACGTCGACGGCATCGCCACCGTGCTGAAGGAATACCAAGCCAAGGGCATGCGCTTCTTCCTGGCGCCCGGCAACCACGATCCGGTCGAGCCCTACGACGACCTGGAAGCCGGCAAGAACGACTTCCTCACCAAGGACGGCAAGGAGCAGAAGGTCTACGCCACCTCGAACGCCGCCTGCGTGGCCAAGGACCCGAGCGTGGTCTGCACCGACCAGTTGATGGAGCAGGGCTACGAAAAACTGATGGCCAAGCTGGGCGAGTTCGGCTTCAACCCGAACAAGGCCGACCTGCACTGGGAAACCCCGTTCAGCAAGTACACGGGCGGCAAGTACAGCTACGAGGAAGCCGTGGCCCAGTCGGCGGTAGCGAAGCGCGAATTCGAGATCTGCGCCGAAGGTGCGGGCGGCGCGTACAAGGCGGCCGGCGAAGCGAAGCTCGGCAAGTCGTACACGCGCTGCACGGCCATGGTCGACAGCAGCTACCTGGTCGAGCCGGTGAAAGGCCTGTGGCTGCTGGCGATCGACGCCAACGTCTTCATCCCGAATGCGAAGTTCGACCCGGCCAATCCGAAGAAATTCAGCGGCTACGACGGCGCCGGCAACGCCGGCTGGAACAAGGTCCTGACCCACAAGCTGCACCTGGTCGAATGGATCAAGTCGGTGAGCGCGCGCGCCAAGGCCGAGGGCAAGCAGTTGATGGCCTACTCGCACTACCCGACCATGGACTTCTACGCCAACCAGACCGAGGCGATGAAGGCGGCCTTCAAGCCGGGCGCCTTCCAGACCGCGCGCGTGCCCGATGCGGCCACCGCCGCCGGCGTGGCGGCCACGGGCCTGCGCTGGCACGTGGGCGGCCATATGCACTTCAACGGCACCAACGACTTCGCCGATGCCAACGGCAACTACCTGGTGAACGTGCAATCGCCGTCGCTGGCGGTGTATGGCGCGGCCTACAAGATCATCACCTACAAGGACCTGGATACGGTCGACGTCCAGACCGTGGCCCTGAAGTCGGTACCGCGTTTTAATGAGCTCTTCCCCTACTACCAGGTGGAATACGATTACCTGCGCGGCAGCGTGCTGCCGGCCGACGTGGCCAAGCGCTGGGAGCGCGGCATCCTCGATACGCGCTCGTACGGCGAGTTCACCCACACCTACTTCGGCGAACTCTCGCGCCTGCGCTTCATGGACGAATACTGGCCGTGCGAGATGAAGGAAGCGGCGATGGCGCTGGACGGCAGGCAGATGCTGATCATGTCGCAGCTGGACACGCGCGTGACCCTGGCCCAGCTGAGGGACAATCCGGGCGTGGTGCCGCTGACGGCAAACTGCGCCGCCACGGGTACGCCATCGGGCACGGCGGTTGCCGCCGCCCAGCTGACGACCGACTGGCGCGAAGCCACGGTGCGCGCCGAGCTGCTGGCCGCCGGCGCCGGACTGAAGCTGGACGACTTCGCCAAGATCACGCCCTACGACTTCTATGGCGACTTCCACCGTACCGTGTACGCCGGCGAGCTGGCGCTGCGCGACATGGGCCAGGAGCGCGTCAACCAGTACAAGCTCCTGATGCGTGCCTTCCCGGCCAATCCGGCGCCGGTCGTGCGCATCGGCGACAAGGTCTCGGACCAGAATGCCGTGCAGGTGGCATACCAGAACCAGTTCAAGCAGGTGTTCGCCATCTTCAAGGGCCTGGGTTCGGGCAAGCCGAGCGACCGCTTCACGATCGACCTGAAGGGCAAGAAGATCGGAAATGCGGATAGCGCCAGCATGAGTTTTAACTGAGTGAACTTTGACTGAGCTTTAACTGAGCTTTAACCGAGTCAGCTTCGACTGAGTGCACTGTCAATAACGCGATATCCGGGCGGCGGCAAATGCCGTTGCCCGGCAAAGCCTGGCACTTTTGACTACACTGGCTGCTTCTTCCTCTTTCCGGTCAGTTCAATGAGCACAAGCAGCTTGCGCCAGGACGCCCGCGTCATCGGCCTGGTCGGCACCTCGCACGGGGTGTCGCACTTCTACCACCTGATCCTGGCCGGTCTGTTTCCCTGGCTGAAGGAAGCCTTCGGGCTGTCCTACTCCGAGCTGGGCTTGCTGATGACGGTGTTCTTCGTGGTCTCCGGTGTCGGCCAGGCCTTGTCGGGCTTCGTGGTCGACCGGGTCGGCGCGCGCCGCGTGCTGTTCACCGGCCAGGCCTTGCTGGGCGTGGGGGCGCTGGTGCTGGCCTCGGCGCCGAGCTATGCCGTGCTGGTGATCGGTTCCTTCGTCGCCGGCTGCGGCAACGCGGTGTTCCACCCGGCCGGCTACACGCTGCTGAACCATGGCGTCTCGAAAGACCGGCTGGCCTACGCATTCTCGGTGCACGGCATTTCCGGCAACATCGGCTGGGCCACGGCGCCGATCTTCCTGGCCGGCGTTGCCACGCTCTCGAGCTGGCGCGTCGCATTGCTCTCGGCCAGCGCGATTCCCTTCCTGATGCTGCTGGTGCTGTTCCTGAACCGCGCCGTACTGCCGAATGAAGCCACCGTGGCCAAACCGGGCGTGGAGGGCGGCAGTGCCTTCGGCTTCCTGCGCCTGCGGGCGGTGTGGATGTGTTTCGGCTTTTTCTTCCTGACCTCGGTTGCGCTGGGCGGCATCCAGGCCTTTTCGTCGACCAGCCTGGTGGCGCTGTACGGTATCACCTTCGCCACCGCCGCCACCGCCTATACCACCTTCATGCTGTCCTCGGCCGGCGGCATGATCGCGGGCGGCTTCCTGGCGGCGCGCGCCCGCAACCACGACCGCACCATCACGGTGGCCTTTCTGTTTGCCGCCGCGCTGGCGCTGGTGCTGTCCGCCAGCGTCGTACCGGGACCGCTGGTCGTGCTGGTGATGGGGGCGATCGGCTTCGCCACCGGGGTGGCCGGCCCTTCGCGCGATTTGCTGATCCGCGCCGCGGCGCCGCCGAACGCCACCGGACGCGTGTTCGGCGTCGTGTATTCGGGGCTAGACACCGGCATGTCGGTCGGCCCGCTGCTGTTCGGCATGCTGATGGACGGCGGGCACCCGGCGTCGGTGTTCATCGGCGTGGCCCTGTTCCAGACCCTGGCGATTGCCACGGCTGTTGGGGCAGGCAATAGCCGCCGCGCACCGCTAGCGCACAAGGCATAAATCGTCCTGCCTGCGAGCGACAGGAGAAGGACGCGCGTCGCTGCACAGCACGCGCGTTTTTTTATTGCCCGTACTCAATTCAAAAAACGCGGCGAGGGCGAAGATGCAGCGTTACCGGACGGGTCTGGCTTGACTAAATTTCACATCATGAAATAGCCATATCATCCAGTGAAAAGCCTGCGCCGGCTCATCCTTGACGCATCTCTCATTCTAAGAAATTTCATTTCGTATCATGGAATGCAGTTATCAAGTATTTGATTCTATTAGATAAAAAAATCTTTTGCTGTCTTATATAAGAGTGATTGTGCTCTGCACAAACAGGTTTATGATTCATCTAACGGATTTCACTTCGCAATCAGCTAAACCTTTCATCAGGAGAACAACATGGCAACTCGTGAACAGCAAATCGCCGCACTGCAAAACGACTGGGACACCAATCCACGCTGGAAAGGTGTCGTGCGCAATTACACCGCTGAAGATGTGGTGCGCCTGCGCGGTTCGGTCCAGATCGAGCACACCCTGGCCAAGCGCGGCGCCGACAAGCTGTGGACGCTGGTCAACGAAGAGCCTTTCGTCAACGCCCTCGGCGCCCTGACCGGCAACCAGGCCATGCAACAGGTGAAGGCCGGCCTGAAAGCCATCTACCTGTCGGGCTGGCAAGTCGCCGGCGACGCCAACCTGGCCGGCGAAATGTACCCGGACCAATCGCTGTACCCGGCCAACTCGGTGCCGATGGTCGTGCGCCGCATCAACAACACCTTCCAGCGCGCCGACCAGATCCAGTGGTCCGAAGGCAAGGACGACATTGACTACTTCGCGCCGATCGTGGCCGATGCCGAAGCCGGTTTCGGCGGCGTGCTGAACGCCTTCGAGCTGATGAAGTCGATGATCGAGGCGGGCGCCGCCGGCGTGCACTTCGAAGACCAGCTGGCCTCGGTGAAGAAATGCGGCCACATGGGCGGCAAGGTGCTGGTGCCGACCCGCGAAGCCGTGGAAAAGCTCACCGCAGCGCGCCTGGCGGCCGACGTGATGGGCACCCCGACCCTGGTCGTGGCCCGTACCGACGCCGAAGCGGCCGATTTGCTGACCTCGGACGTGGACGACAACGACAAAGCCTTCTGCACCGGCGAGCGCACCGTCGAGGGTTTCTACAAAACCCGTCCGGGCATCGAGCAGGCGATTTCGCGCGGCCTGGCCTACGCGCCGTTCGCCGACCTGGTCTGGTGCGAGACCGGCAAGCCGGACCTGGCATTCGCCAAGCAGTTCGCCGACGCCATCCACGCCAAGTTCCCGGGCAAGATGCTGGCCTATAACTGCTCGCCTTCGTTCAACTGGAAGAAAAACCTGGACGACGCCACCATCGCCAAGTTCCAGAAAGAGCTGGGCGCGATGGGCTACAAGTTCCAGTTCATCACCCTGGCCGGCTTCCACGCCCTGAACTACGGCATGTTCAACCTGGCCCACGGTTATGCACGCCGCCAGATGTCGGCCTTCGTCGAACTGCAGGAAGCCGAATTCGCCGCCGCCGAGAAGGGCTTCACCGCCGTGAAGCACCAGCGTGAAGTCGGCACCGGCTACTTCGATGCCGTGACCCAGACCATCCAGCAGAACCAGAGCTCGACCACGGCGCTGCACGGCTCGACTGAAGACGAACAGTTCTTCGACGAAAAGAAAGTCGCCTGATCCGGCGCACCTGATCCAGCCGATTCGATTCGGCTGGTTGGCAAAAGCCGCGGGCAGTTGTCCCGCGGCTTTTTTTCGTTTCGATGCCGCCGATTTGGGCAGTCCGGGCTTTCTAGGCGATAATGACGCCTGTTACCGCCGTTCGCCCGAACGGCGCTTTGATTTTTAGGATTCCCATTATGTTGAGCTACCGCCACGCCTTTCACGCGGGTAATCATGCCGACGTCCTCAAGCATTTCGTCCAGGTGCAACTGCACCTGTACATGAACCAGAAGGACGCCGCCTATACCTATATCGACACCCACTCGGGGGCCGGCGTGTATGCGCTCGACAGCAATTTCGCCACGAAAAACGCCGAGTTCGATACCGGCATCGGCCCGTTGTGGAGCCGCAGCGACGTGCCGCCGGCGCTGGCCGAATACCTGAACCTGGTCAAGGGCATGAACCCGAGCGGCAAGATGCGCTACTACCCGGGTTCGCCGTATGTCGCCGACCAGATGACGCGCCTGGAAGACCGCCTGCGCCTGTTCGAGCTGCACCCGGCCGACAGCAAGATCCTGGCGGATAACTTCCGCAAGGCCGAGGCGCACCGCGCCGAGCAGGGCGAGCGCGCCCGCGGCCGCCGCGTGATCATCGAGCGCGGCGATGGTTTCAATAGCCTGAAAGCACTGCTGCCGCCGCCATCGCGCCGCGCCCTGGTGCTGATCGACCCGCCCTATGAGGTGAAGGACGATTACCGCAAGGTCAAGGATGCGCTGGAAGAAGCGCTGGGCCGTTTCCCGACCGGCATGTATGCGGTCTGGTATCCGGTGCTGCAGCGCATGGAATCGCGCCAGTTCGCCGACAGGCTCAAGCGCCTGCCGGCCAAGGAATGGCTGAACGTCACGCTCACCGTGTCGACCCCGGGTCCGGATGGCTTCGGTTTGCACAGCAGCGGCATGTTCATCCTGAACCCGCCGTACACGCTGGAGCCGATGCTGCGCGAAGTCATGCCTTACCTGGTGCAGGTGCTGGGCAAGGATGCGGGTGCCAGCTTCGTCATCGAGACCGGCACCCAGGTGACCGGCGCGGCGGCGGCGCGCCTGGGCAACAGCAACGGCCCACGTGTGCCGGTCGGGAATGCGCGCCGCGCCAGCCCGCTGTCGGGCACGGGCAGCCTGCGCCTGCCGGGCCAGGCGATGCCGCAGCGTTCGGCCGAGAAGGCGCCAACGGACGCTGCGGCGGGCGCCAAGGCGGGCGCGGCCAGCCGTGCGAAGCGCTTCTCGCGCCCGGAGGGTGGGGCGCTTGAGCGTGGTGAAGGCCGTCCGGTGTCGCGTTCGCGCGACAATGCAGCCGGCGGCAATGCGCGTCCCGACGAACGCTTCGACCCTTCGCGCGGCGACAACCAGCCGCGTTATGCCGACCAGCGCCGTCCCGCCGGCGCCGGCAAGAGCGCCGGCCCGCGCCGCGAAGGCGGTCCAGGCGGCGAGGGTGCTCGCCCCGGACGCCCCGCAAACGGGCGGCCGCGCAGCGGCGGTCGCGGCTGAGGCGGATGCGCGATGAAGGACGTGACGCAGTGGCCTCGGGCCGCTGTGTGGCGTAGCGGTGTCATGCAGCTGTGTCATACAGCTCGATCACGCAGCCCCGTAACGCAACTGCGTCACGTCTCCCCGATGCACCTGCATCGCGCACGTTTCGATGTAAAAATATAAATATTTACGTTCTGTAGTATAGTCGGCAAAGGCTCGCGTGCGCGTGGGCCGCGTGCTGCGCGTAGCCGCACTTCAAAAGTTTCCGGGAGTTTTTACATGCATGCCGAAGCAACGGCAGTCTCATCCATGCCGTCCGACGAATTCTTCCTGGCCCGCCAGCCTATCCTGGGGCGCGACCAGCATCTGGTTGCCTTCGAACTGCTGTTCCGCGCCGCCGGCGAGCACGAGGATGCGCGCCTGACCGACGGCGCCGCTGCCACCGCGGCCGTCATTTCCCACGCATCGCAGCTCGGCCTCGAGCAGGTGGTCGGGGAGCAACTGGCCTTCATCAACGTCGATGCAGACGTGCTGATGAGCGATTTCGTCCGTTTTCTGCCGCCGCGTAAAGTTATCCTCGAAATCCTGGAAACCGTCAAGCCGACTGAGCCGTTGTTGGCGCGTGTGGCCAAGCTCAAGGAGCTCGGCTTCAAGTTCGCACTCGACGACGTGATCGACCATACCGACGAGGTCGACAAGCTGCTGGGCCTGGTCGACGTCATCAAGATCGACCTGAAGGGCGTGGAACGCCATGCCTTGCCGGCGCTGGCCGCGTCGCTGCGCGCGGCGAACAAAAAACTGCTCGCCGAAAAGGTCGAGACCGTGGAGGAATTCAAGCTGTGCATGGAACTCGGCTTCGAATACTTCCAGGGCTATTACTTTGCGCGTCCCGTGATTCTCAGCGGACGCAAGATCACGCCGTCGGAGATGGTGATCCTGCGGCTGCTGGAACTGCTGCAGGCCGAGGCCGACGACGCCGCCATCGAAACCGCCGTCAAGCGCGACGCCCTGACCAGCCTGAATTTGCTGCGCCTGGTGAACAGCCGCGCCGGCAGCGGGCGGAGTATCGAAACGGTGAGCGAGGCGATTGCCAAGCTGGGCCGCAAGCAGTTGCGGCGCTGGCTGCAAATCCTGCTCTACGCCACCTCGGGCAGCCCGGCGGAACTGCATTCGCCGCTGCTGCAGCTGGCCACTACCCGTGGCAAGCTGCTCGAACTGATGTCGCTGCATGTGCATGGGGACAATGCCGTGTGCGCCGAGCGGGCTTTCACGGTGGGCATCATGTCGCTGGCCGATGCGCTGTTCTCGATGCCGATCGGCGAGATTCTCGAGAATGTGGAACTGGCCGACGACGTGCGCGCCGCGCTCCTGCAGCGTGAAGGCACGTTCGGGGCGATGCTCGATGTGGTCGAGCGCCTGGAGAAAGCGGATACGGGGCCGGTGTTCTCCGCGGCGCTGAAGCGGCTGGGCCTGACCGCGAAGCAGGTGCGCGAGATCGAGCTGGAGGCGTTTGATTGGGTGCGTGAGCTGGCTTGCGAAGCGGCGTAGGCGTTCGGCGATTTTGGTTGGGTGGGCGCGGCCGGCGTAGGCACTTGTGCACACGTGGACTCATCGACGGATCATACGCAGCTTATCCAGCGATCGGCGGCGGTGGCAACCCTTTGCCGACGTCGCATTTGATCAACCGGTGAGACAGCGTGGGCTCGAGAGCCCACCCTACGAAAACCGAAACCCTGCTTACTGCCCCAGGAACAGGAACACCGTCGGCTTCTTGTGGAAATCCGGCGCCTTGCCCGCCGCCAGTTGCGCCTTCCACTTCGCCGCCGTCATCGTCCGCACCGATTCGCTCGCCAGCGACAAATCCGTCGCCACGCACACCAGCGTGCCCGGCTGGCAACTTGCCACCAGCGCGTCGAGCATCTGCCCGTTCCGGTACGGTGTTTCGATCAGCAACTGCGTCTGCTTTTCGCTCCGCGAGCGCGATTCCAGTTCGCGAATCCGCTTGGTGCGCGCCGCCGCATCGGTCGGCAGGTAGCCGTTGAAGGCAAAGCTCTGCCCGTTCAGCCCGCTTGCCATCACCGCCAGCAACAGGGATGACGGCCCCACCAGCGGCCGCACCGTGATCCCGTGCCCATGCGCCAGGCGCACCAGGTCGGCGCCCGGATCGGCCACCGCCGGCACGCCGGCTTCCGACACCAGTCCCGCATCTTCGCCCGCCAGCAAGGGTTCGAGCAGGGCCGACAAGGCCGCCGCCGGCGTATTCACGTTCAGCTCGGCGATGCGGATCTCTTGCAGCGGACGCGACAGGGGATGGTCGAGCGCCACCAGTTTCAGAAAAGCGCGCGCCGTCTTGGCGTTCTCGGCCACGAAATAGCCGAGCTGCGAGGTAATCGCCTGCACCTGGCCGGGCAGGACGCCGTCCAGGGCGCCGGTGTGGGCTTCGGTGGGGCCGAGGGTATTGGGAATCAGGAAAAGGGTACCGGGCATATCGTCAGTAGGAAAAAATCAAACGCCAAAAAAGGAAACGCCGGCGCGGCGCAGCATGCCGGTCAGGGCGATCAGGGGCAGGCCGGTGAGGGCAGTCGGGTCGGACGACTCTATGCGCTCGAGCAGGGCAATGCCCAGGCCCTCGTTCTTGGCGCTGCCGGCGCAATCGTAGGGCTGCTCGATGCGCAGGTAGGCGTCGAGCTCGGCGTCTGGCAGGTCGCGGAAACGCACGAAGACCTGCACGTTCTCGATTTGCGCCGCTTGCGCAGGATCGGCCGCGCGCCCATCCCACAGGCACAGCGCCGTATGGAACACGACCTCGCGCCCGCGCATCGTTTGCAGCTGGGCCAGGGCACGCGCATGGTCGCCGGGCTTGCCGATCTGGGCACCGTCGAGCGTGGCCACCTGGTCCGAGCCGATCACCAGTGCACCGGGGTGGAGCCGGGCAATGGCCTCGGCCTTGGCGCGGGCCAGGCGCAGGGCGGTCTCCTGCGGCGCCTCGCCGGCGCGCGGCGTCTCGTCGATGTGCGGCGCGATGGCCTCGAACGGCAGCTGCAGGCGAGACAGTAATTCGCGGCGGTAGCTGGAACTGGATGCGAGAATGAGGCGCGGCGGGGCAGAACTTGGTATCATGTCGGCGCTGTCGAGATATAAAGCGGGAAGTATAAGCAAAACAGATAGATGGCTGGTCCTGGCAAGCAAAGCTGATAGTTCATCGGCAATGACGCAGAGACAGGGCGGCCAGGCAGGCACATCGTGCAACAGTGCGCCGCCGCCATCCCGAAAAATCGCGTAAGTCTTTGACTGCACGAGGACAAGCCTGTTATTATCGCAGGTTTTCCGGGGACGTTTTCTGCAATGAGCGCTTTTGTCATCGACGCCTTTGAATTTTGCCGCAACCATGGCTATCGCGAAGGTGTCACGCCAGTGGCGGAAATGACCCGCCTGGCCGCCGACTGCGCAGATGCCAGCGGCGATATTACCTGGTCCATCCAGGGCGGCACCACGCCCGAGGGTTATCCGACGATGACCCTGTCGGTGGCGGGCCCAGTCCAGTTGTCCTGCCAGCGTTGCCTGGCACCGTTCGGCTACGAGATCGACTCGTCCACCCAGCTGGTGCTGGGCGTCGACGACGAGGAAGCCGACGGGATCGAGGAAGTCCTCGACGATGAAAGCATCGACGTGATCGTCGGCAGCCGTGAGTGCGACCTGCTCCAGCTGCTCGAAGACGAAGCCCTGCTGGCCCTGCCGCAGTCGCCGAAGCACGATGTGTGCCCCGACACCAAGCTGTTGGATGCACTGAAGTCCGAAAAGGTATCGCCGTTCGCCGGCTTGAAGAACCTGAAATCCGAATAAGTAGTAAGCAGTTGTAGTACGTCAGAACGTGTCAAACGCGTGCACAGTCGAGTATGTCAGGGCAGCGTTTCATACAGAGTCGGCAATCGGAGGATTGCCGGTGGGATACTCGATGCGCATGTTTTTGCAAATCGAATGTGTTAGAATTTTAGAACTTTAGTATTAGGAGTCATCATGGCAGTTCAGCAGAATAAGAAGTCCCCATCGAAGCGCGGTATGCACCGTTCGCACGATTTCCTGGTTGCCCCTAACCTGGCAGTCGAGCCGACCACCGGTGAAACCCACCTGCGTCACCACATCAGCCCGAACGGCTTCTACCGTGGTCGCAAAGTCCTGAAGACCAAGAACGACGAGTAATCGCCGTCTTGCTTTTCTGTACCATGAAAGCGGTGCAACGTATGATGAGTGCGTGGCGCCGCTTTTTCTTTGTCCCCGGCTGCACCATCCGCACCGTCATTGCCCTGGCCTGGCGCCCCGCCGGCTTGTATCCTGCCGCTCGCTCCTGAGTCGCGGCTCGTATTCCCAAAATGACAATTAAAATTTCCATCGACTGTATGGGCGGAGACCACGGTCCTTCCGTGACAATCCCTGCAGCAATTTCCTTCCTGAAGAAGCAGCCCGAAGCCGAACTGATCCTGGTCGGTCTCGAAGACGTGCTGCGCGCGGAACTGAAAAAACACCATGCCGACGCGAATCCGCGCCTGACCGTGAAACACGCCTCCGAAGTGGTGGCGATGGACGATCCGGTCGAGGTTGCCCTGCGCCGCAAGAAAGATTCCTCGATGCGCGTGGCGGTCGAGCTGGTCAAGGACGGCACGGCGAATGCCAGCGTCTCGGCCGGCAACACCGGCGCCCTGATGGCCGTCTCGCGCTACGTGCTGAAAACCATGGCCGGCGTCGACCGTCCGGCGATCTGCTCGATCCTGCCGAACCAGAAGAACGGCCCGACCTACATGCTCGACCTCGGCGCCAACGTCGACTGCTCGCCGCACCACCTGCACCAGTTCGCCATCATGGGCTCGGTCCTGTTCTCGGCCATGGAAGGCGTGAAAAAGCCGACCATCGGCCTGCTGAACGTCGGCACCGAAGAGATCAAGGGCAACGAAGTGGTGAAGAACACGGCGACCCTGCTGCGCGCCGACCACGAGCGCGGCTCGCTGAATTTCTACGGCAATGTCGAAGGCAACGACATCTTCAAGGGCACCACCGACGTGGTCGTGTGCGACGGTTTCGTCGGCAACGTGACCCTGAAGGCGATCGAAGGCCTGTCGCGCTACATGAAGTCGGTCTTCAAGTCGAGCCTGCTGTCGATGCTGGGCGCCCTGATCGCGCGCGGCGCGCTCAAGAAACTGAACCCGGAGCGCTACAACGGCGCCGGCCTGCTGGGGCTGAAAGGCCTGGTGTTCAAGAGCCACGGCAGCGCAAATGCCTACGCTTTCGAGTGGGCGATCAAACGCGCCTACGATGCAGCACAATACAATGTACAAGAGCAATTGTCGGCGATGATAGCCGAACTGATGCCAGATACGCCTGACGCCACGCGCCAGGTCTGACCTACAAGCGGAACAAGGTGGAGACGCAATGACTGTCTACAGCAAAATCATCGGCACCGGCAGCTACCTGCCGGAGCGCCGGGTCACGAATGCGGACCTGACCGCGCAACTGGCCGCCAAGGGCATCGAAACCTCGGACGAGTGGATCAGTTCGCGCAGCGGCATTTCCGCGCGCCACTACGCCGCTGTCGGCCAGAACTCTTCCGACCTCGGTGTCGAAGCGGCCAAGCGCGCGCTCGAGATGGCCGGCAAGACCCCGGCGGACATCGACAT
Organism: Massilia sp. BAP21; assembly: GCF_057801335.1. Lineage (NCBI taxonomy): Bacteria > Pseudomonadati > Pseudomonadota > Betaproteobacteria > Burkholderiales > Oxalobacteraceae > Massilia > Massilia sp. BAP21. The sequence continues at coordinate 71,326 of NZ_CM173596.1, read as the reverse complement.
GGTGATCGTCGCCAGTTCCACGCCCGATTTCCAGGGCAGCTTCCCGAGCACCGCCTGCATCGTCCAGCGTAAACTCGGCATGAACAACAACAGCGCCGCCTTCGACGTGCAGGCCGTATGCAGCGGCTTCGTCTATGCGGTGTCCACCGCCGACGCCTTCATCAAGGCCGGCATGCACAAGACCGTGCTCGTGATCGGCGCCGAAGTGTTTTCGCGCATCCTGAATTTCGAGGACCGCACCACCTGCGTGCTGTTCGGCGACGGCGCCGGCGCCGTGGTCATGGCGGCATCCGATGAGCCCGGCATCCTGGCGAGCAAGCTGCACGCCGACGGCACCCATGCCGACATCCTGTCGATCCCCGGTCACCCGGAAGGCGGCCCGGCCGCGGCGAATGCCGGCTTCCTGCACATGGATGGCCAGGCCGTGTTCAAGCTGGCCGTGACCGTGCTGGAACAGGTGGCCGGCGAAGTGCTGGACGCGGCGCAGATGGCGCCATCCGACGTCGACTGGCTGATCCCGCACCAGGCCAACATCCGCATCATGAAGAGCACCGCCAAGAAGCTGGGCCTGCCGATCGAGCGCATGGTCGTCACCGTCGACGAGCACGGCAATACCTCGGCCGCTTCGATTCCGCTGGCGCTCGACATTGCCGTGCGCGATGGCCGCGTCAAACCGGGCGACAATATCCTGATGGAAGGCGTGGGTGGCGGCTTCACCTGGGGCGCCATCCTGGCCCGCATGTAATTAAATAGGGAAAATAAAAAGATGAGCAAATTCGCATTCCTGTTCACCGGCCAGGGCGCACAAGCGGTCGGCATGCTGAACGGCTTCGCCGGCAACCCGGTCGTCGAGCAAACCGTGGCCGAGGCCTCGGAAGCGCTGGGCATGGACCTCAAGCGCTTGATCGCCGAAGGCCCGAAGGAAGACCTGGACCTCACCACGAATACCCAGCCGGTCATGCTGACCGCCGCGGTGGCCGTCTACCGCGCCTGGATCGCGGCCGGCGGCCCGGTGCCGTCGCTGGTGGCCGGCCATAGCCTGGGCGAATACTCGGCCCTGGTTGCCGCCGGCGTGATCGACTTCAAGGACGCCGTGCCGCTGGTGCGCTTCCGCGCGCAATCGATGCAGGAAGCGGTGCCGGTCGGGCAGGGCGGCATGGCCGTCGTGCTGGGCCTGCAGGCCGACGACGTGCGCGCCGTCTGTCTTGAGGCTGCCCAGGGCGAAGTCGTGGAAGCCGTCAACTTCAACGAGCCGACCCAGATCGTGATCGCCGGCCACGCCGCCGCGATCGACCGCGCCTGCGAGATCGCCAAGGCCAAGGGCGCCAAGCGCGCCATGAAACTGGCCGTCTCGGCGCCGTTCCACTCCTCGCTGCTCAAGCCTGCCTCGGACCGCCTGCGCGAGTACATGGCTGGCCTGACGTTCAACGCGCCACGCATCGATTTGATCAACAACGTCGATGTCGCTATCCTGAACGATCCGGAGCAAATCAAGGATGCGCTGGTGCGCCAGGCCGCCGGCGCCGTGCGCTGGGTGGAAACCATGCAGAAGATGGCCGCCGAGGGTGTGACCCAGGTCATCGAGTGCGCCCCGAGCAAGACCCTGATCGGCATGGCCAAACGTATCGATCCGGTGCTGGTTGGCGAAGCCCTGGTCGACCAGGCCTCGCTCGAGCGCGTGCTGGCAGCGATCAAGGGCGCGTGAAGCATTACGTACTTAGATAAGGACAAGAACTAGATGAATTTGCAGAACCAAGTTGCTCTCGTCACCGGCGCCTCGCGCGGTATCGGCAAGGCCATTGCCCTCGAGCTGGCCCGCCAGGGCGCCAAAGTCGTCGGCACCGCCACCAGCGAATCCGGCGCCGAAGCGATCACCGCCTACCTGGCCGAATTCGGCGGCAAGGGCGTGGTCCTGAACGTCACCGATGCCGAGCGCTGCGCCGCCGTCGTCGACGAAGTGCAAAAGACCTTCGGCAGCCTGTCCATCCTCGTCAACAATGCCGGCATTACCCAGGATAACCTGGCCATGCGCATGAAAGACGAGGAGTGGGACAGCGTGATCACCACCAACCTCACCGCCGTCGGCCGCCTGTCGCGCCTGGTACTGCGCGGCATGATGAAGGCAAAACAAGGCCGCATCATCAACATCACCTCGGTAGTCGGTTCCGCCGGCAACCCGGGCCAGATGAACTACGCCGCCGCCAAGGCCGGCGTGGCCGGCATGACCCGCGCCCTGGCGCGCGAGATCGGCAGCCGCAACATCACTGTCAATTGCGTGGCCCCCGGTTTCATCGACACCGACATGACTAAAGGCCTGGGCGACAGCCAGCACGAAGCGCTGCTCACGCAAATCCCATTGGGCCGCCTCGGCCAGCCGGAAGACATCGCGAACGCGGTGGCTTTCCTGGCAGGCCCGACTGCCGCCTACGTCACCGGCACGACCCTGCACGTGAACGGCGGCATGTACATGAATTGATGCGGAAAGTGCCGGGTGCGACGTTTTCTATGCGTAGCGTGATTTAATTACCCGGCGAATTCTCATCTTTTAGCAGGAGTTTCGGCTGAAATAGCGTCAGACGCCGAAAATAGTTTTTCGGCGCGCAAACCTGATAAAATGCGCGCACTTTCCGCAACACATACCTAATGGAGCCATAACATGTCGGATATCGAACAACGCGTTAAAAAAATCGTCGCTGAGCAACTGGGTGTTGCAGAAGCCGACATCAAAATCGAGTCCTCGTTCGTTGACGACCTCGGCGCAGATTCCCTGGACACCGTTGAACTGGTGATGGCCCTGGAAGACGAGTTCGAAATGGAAATCCCTGACGAGCAGGCTGAGAAGATCACCACCGTCAAGCAAGCCATCGACTACGCAACCGCGCACGTCAAGGCCTAAGCTGTCTTTAGTTTTCGGGAGAATCGCTTGAGTCGTTCACGCAACCGCCGCGTCGTCATTACCGGCCTGGGCTGCGTTTCACCTATCGGCAACACCGTTGCCGAAGCGTGGGATGCGGCACTGGCAGGCAAGTCAGGCATTGCCAACATCACCAGGTTCAATGCCGAGCCGTTTTCGACCCGTTTCGCGGGCGAGGTGAAGAACTTCAATATCGAAGATTACCTGCCGGGCAAGGAAGGCCGTCACATGGATACCTTTATCCATTACGGCATGGCTGCCAGCATCCAGGCACTGCAGGATTCGGGTATTCAGGTTACCGAGGAGAACGCCGACCGCATCGGCGCCATCGTCGGTTCGGGTATCGGCGGCCTGCCGATGATCGAAGCGACCAAGGAAGAATACGACGGCCGCGGCCCGCGCCGCATTTCGCCGTTCTTCGTCCCGGCCTCGATCATCAACATGATCTCGGGCGACCTCTCGATCAAATTCGGGTTGCGCGGGCCGAACCTGGCCATCGTGACCGCCTGCACCACCGGCCTGCATTGCATCGGCGCGGCGGGCCGCCTGATCGAATACGGCGACGCCGACGTCATGGTGGCCGGCGGCGCGGAATCGACGATTTCGCCGCTGGGCCTGGGCGGTTTCGCCTCGGCACGCGCACTGTCGTCGCGCAACGACGATCCGGCCACGGCCTCGCGTCCATGGGACCGCGACCGTGACGGCTTCGTGCTGGGCGAGGGCGCAGGCGTGCTGGTGCTGGAAGAATACGAGCACGCGAAAGCGCGCGGCGCGAAGATCTACGCCGAGCTGCTCGGTTTCGGCATGAGCGCCGATGCGAACCACATCACGGCGCCGGTCGAAGACGGTAGCGGCGCGAGCCGTTGCATGGTCTCGGCACTGGCGAATGCCGGCCTGAACGCCGACCAGGTGGATTACATCAACGCGCACGGCACCTCGACGCCGCTGGGCGACCTGGCCGAAGTGCAGGGCATCAAACGCACCTTCGGCGACCATGCCCACAAGCTGGTCGTCAACTCGACCAAGTCGATGACCGGCCACCTGCTGGGCGGCGCCGGCGGCCTCGAGTCGGTGTTCACGGTGCTGGCGATCCACAACCAGGTGTCGCCGCCGACCATCAACCTGTTCAACCAGGATCCGGCCTGCGATCTCGATTTCGTGGCGAACACCGCACGCGACATGACGATCAACTACGCCGTGAAGAACAACTTCGGTTTCGGCGGTACCAACGGTACCCTGATCTTCGCCAAAGTCTGAACCTGCCGCGCCCGTTCCTGTCTAACGGAACGGGCGCCTGACCCTGCCGCACCCCGCGCGCGGCAGGCGTTCCGTTTTATTTTCCCTTTTTCATGTCTTCGATCGCCGTCAGTGCGCTCGTCCTTCCCTCACGCCGTTTGCGGATTACGCTCGGTGTGTATGCGTTCGCCCATCTCGGCGCAAGTTGGCTCTGCCTCGTGGTCTTGCCACAGCGCCTGCTTTTCTCTTCCGTATGCGCATTGTTTTTCCTCATTGCAGCGCTCTTCTTGCTGCACGGATGCACCCGTCCCGATAAGACGCACCGGATTGATGTATCTGGAACCGGCGCCCTGCACCTGACGGTACAACAGAAGCTGGGAACCGGCCCTGCGGCCGCTACCGACATCGCCGTGAGCCTGTTGCCCGGGAGCCTGTTATGGCCGCAACTCATGCTCTTGCGCCTGGGCGATGCGGGTGGCGCCACGCACACGGTGCCGGTGCTGCGCGACAGCCTGAGTCCCACCGAATACCGGCGCCTGCGCGTCGCGCTCGGCGTCCTCGATGGACGGGTGGCGCGTTCCGCAGCAGGCATCGAAATACTTTGAACTTATTGCAGCGGGCCAACTCTTAAGCGAGAGGCGGTTCAAGAAACCATAGCGGATCGGACGGTAGCAGGCGAGGGCGCAGCTGGCAGGGCGCGCAGCGCAGGCCGCCAGTCCGGCGCAGGTCGATTGAGCCAGCTTGCCCGGTTGCGAGCTGAACGGGAAGCGGTCAGTGACAACAGAACGCGAGGGTGATCAATTGCTGGTCGAACGCGTCCAGGCCGGTGACAGGCAGGCGTTCGATTTGTTGGTGGCAAAGTATCAGCGCCGGCTGATGCGGCTGGTGTCGCGCCTCGTGCACGACCCCGCCGAGGCCGAAGACGTGGTGCAGGAAACCTTTATCAAGGCCTTCCGCGCATTGCGCCACTTCCGCGGCGAGTCGGCCTTTTATACCTGGCTGTACCGGATAGGCATCAACACGGCAAAGAATTTTCTCGTCACACAGGGCAGGCGCGCGCCAACCTCGACCGAGGCAGATACGGAACGTGCTGAAGCGTTTGACGATGCGGACAGCTTGCGCGACATTAACACACCCGAATCCGTGTTAGCGAGCAAGCAGATCGCGTATACGGTGAATGCCGCGATGGAAGCGCTGCCGCTGGAACTGCGGACCGCGATCGTCCTGCGCGAAATTGAGGGTTTGAGCTACGAGGAAATCTCCGAAGTGATGGCCTGCCCGATCGGCACGGTACGCAGCCGGATCTTCCGCGCGCGCGAAGTCATCGTCGAAAAATTGAAGCCTTTGCTCGATATTTCAGGTGATAAACGTCGGTAGCGATGATTGCACCACAACCTGTTTAACTTTTTGGATCACACGACTACCGTGACGGAATTACCGATGGATACGAACAAGAAAAACCGCGAACACATCTCCGCGCTCAGCGACGATGCGTTGCCGGAAGAAGACCTGGAACTGGCGGGCCTGGCCCTGCGCACAGCCGATGGGGCCGCAGCTTGGGAAGTCTACCACCTGATCGGCGACACCTTGCGCGCGCTTGAGACGCCGCCGCTCTCGAACGGCTTCGCGAGCCGTCTCGCCGCACGCCTGGCGGCCGAGCCCCTGCATGGGCGGCGCAGCAGCGGCGCGGAACTCGATGTGGGCAAGCCGGCAGCCCTCGCGGCCGCGGCGCCCTCGTCCTGAGCCGGTCGAGGCGGATGCGCCGCGGCGGCGCGCGCTGCGTGTCCGCCGCATCCACGTACCTCTGCGTCGTCGCCCGCTGGGGGCAAGCTGCAGCGTTTCGCTTGCCGGGCGCGTCCCGCTTTCATCGCCCCGCGGCGGCCTGCGCGACAAGACGGCAGGATTTGGCTTACCATAACGTCAATTCCTGACCTGAGTCCCCACTCCCATGACAAGCAAATCCCTTCGCGTTGTCCTCTCTGCACTGCTGATGGCCGGCGCCGGCCTGTCCCTGACGAACACGGCCCTGGCCGCGGCCCCGGTGCCGACCCCGGTCGTGACCGGCCTGCCCGATTTCTCCGACCTGATCGACAAGGCCGGCCCGGCGGTGGTCAATATCCGCACCACCGAGAAGGTACGCCTGGGGCAGGGCGGTCCGGGCGAGGAAGAAATGCAGGAATTCCTGCGCCGCTTCTTCGGCCAGCCCATCCCGCGCCGCCGCGCGCCCCAGCAGCAGCCCCAGGAAGAAGAAGTCGAGCGCGGCGTCGGCTCGGGTTTCATCATTTCCGACGACGGCTATGTGCTCACCAATGCCCACGTGGTCGAAGGCGCCGACGAAGTCACGGTCACGCTCACCGACCGCCGCGAATTCAAGGCCAAGGTGCTCGGCGCCGACCGCCGCTCCGACGTCGCCCTGTTGAAGGTCGGCGCTACCAATCTGCCTTACCTGCGCACCGGCGACTCGAGCAAGATCCGGGTCGGCGAATGGGTAATCGCGATCGGTTCCCCGTTCAACCTGGACAACACGGTCACCGCCGGCATCATCTCGGCCAAGTCGCGCGACACCGGCGAATACCTGCCGCTGATCCAGAGCGACGTGGCCGTGAACCCGGGCAATTCCGGCGGCCCGCTGATCAACATGCGCGGCGAAGTCATCGGCATCAATTCGCAGATCGCCACCCTGTCGGGCGCCTATAACGGCATCTCGTTCGCGGTGCCGATCGACGAAGTCATGCGCGTGGCCGACCAGCTGAAGAAAACCGGCCGCGTGACGCGCGGGCGCCTGGGCGTGCAGATCAGCGAAGTCACGCGCGACGTCGCCGAGTCGCTGGGCCTGGGCAAGGCGCGCGGCGCCGAGGTCTCGATGGTCGAGCCGGGCGGCCCGGCCGAGAAGGGCGGCGTGAAGGTCGGCGACATCATCCTGAAATTCAACGGCCAGGCGATCGACACCACGCGCGACCTGCCGCGCCTGGTCGGCGCCAGCAAGGTGGGCACCAAGGCCATCGTCACCGTCTGGCGCCGCGGCGCCCAGCTCGACGTGCCGGTGACCATCGTCGAGCTCGAGGACGAGAAGACCGCCTCCACAAAGCCGACACCGAACAAGCCGGCGCCGGGGCCGGCCCCGAATGCGCTCGGCCTGCACGTGTCGAACCTGACGCCTGAACAGCGCCGCGAACTGCGCATCGAAGGCGGCGTGCTGGTCGATTCGAGCGAGGGGAGGGCGGCCACGGCCGGCGTGCGTCCGGGCGACCTGATCCTGCAGATGAACAATGTCGAGATCAAGGATGCGGCCCAGTTCAATGCGCTGGCTGGCAAGCTCGATCCGAAGAAGAGCGTGGCGGTGCTGGTGCGGCGCGAGAACGTGACCCAGTACCTGGTCGTGAAGCCGGCTGCCGCGAAGTGATCCGTTTCACGCTCTATTCGCGCAGCTGGTGCCACCTGTGCGAAGACATGCTGGCGGCCCTGCGCACTCTCGAACAGCCCGGGCAGGCGTTCGACGTCGAGGTGATCGATGTCGATGCCGACCCGGCGCTGGAGGCGCGTTTCAACGAGCTGGTGCCGGTGCTGTATGGCGATCTTGCGGAGCCGGAGCTATGCCATTACTTCCTCGACGAAGCCGCGGTGCGCGCCTACGTCGAGCGCCAAACGCGGCACGCGGCTTGAAACGTACGGTGGGGTCATCGATTCCGGGGGAATCGATGACGTGCCCACGCTGTTACGTGCGTATCCGGTTGGCCTGCAACCGTGATGATTCGCCCCAAAACGTCACTACATATGGAAACGCCAGCGAAACGCACGTGGAGACGTCGCCAACACACACCGTTTTACGCGCCGAACAACTGCCAACATTGATCGGCGTTTCGCGTGGGCACGGCGTGCCCACCGTACGGTTCCTGCCGCCGGCTCCGGTTGCGATGCTCACATCGGCCTCTCCAATGCCAATTTCCCTCACAAACCGGGCTTTCTACCCTGAAATCCGGTAAAATGCCCCGTTTGGAAAAGCTTCTGTCGATAGCACATCAGCTTCTCATGTAGCGATAAGGCGCTCGCCTGAGGACGGACCAGTCCGCACGGGGCGCTTTTTTCGTATTGCGCTGGCATCATCGCGGCGCCGGTCACCGCCTGGTAACCTGCCTCGCCTTTTTTGGTTTTGAGCTTTGTTAATGAACAACATACGTAACTTCTCCATCATCGCCCACATCGACCACGGCAAATCGACCCTGGCCGACCGCATCATCCAGTTGTGCGGCGGCCTGTCGGACCGCGAAATGGACGCGCAGGTGCTCGACTCGATGGACCTGGAGCGCGAGCGCGGCATTACCATCAAGGCGCAGACCGCGGCCCTGCAATACAAGGCGCGCGACGGCCAGACCTATAACCTGAACCTGATCGACACCCCCGGCCACGTCGACTTCAGCTACGAAGTCTCGCGCTCGCTGTCCGCCTGCGAAGGCGCGCTGCTGGTGGTCGATGCGTCCCAGGGCGTGGAAGCGCAGACCGTTGCCAACTGCTACACCGCGCTCGACCTGGGCGTGGAAGTGGTGCCGATCCTGAACAAGATCGACCTGCCGCACGCCGATCCCGACAATGCCAAGAAGGAAATCGAGGACGTCATCGGCATCGACGCCAGCGACGCCACGGTGTGCTCGGCCAAGACCGGCCTCGGCGTGGAAGACGTGCTGGAAACCCTGATCGCCAAGGTGCCGCCGCCGCAAGGCGACCCGGACGCGCCGCTGCAGGCCCTGATCGTCGACTCCTGGTACGACCCGTATGTCGGTGTCGTGATGCTGGTGCGCGTGGTCAACGGCACCCTGCGTCCGAAGGACAAGATCCTGCTGATGGCCACCGAATCGGTGAACCTGGTGGAAAACATCGGCGTCTTCACGCCGCGCTCGGTGTCGCTGCCGCAACTGACCGCGGGGCAGGTGGGCTTCATCATCGCCGGCATCAAGGAACTGACCGCCGCAAAAGTGGGCGACACCGTGACCCTGGCCAACAAGCCGGCCGCCGCGCCGCTGCCGGGCTTCAAGGAAGTGCAGCCGCAGGTGTTCGCCGGTCTGTTCCCGGTGGAAGCGAACCAGTACGACGCCCTGCGCGACTCGCTGGAAAAGCTGAAGCTGAACGACGCCGCCCTGATGTACGAGCCGGAAGTGTCGCAGGCGCTGGGCTTCGGCTTCCGCTGCGGCTTCCTGGGCCTGCTGCACATGGAAATCGTGCAGGAACGCCTGGAGCGCGAATTCGACATGGACCTGATCACCACGGCCCCGACCGTGGTGTACGAGGTCGAGATGCGCGACGGTTCCATCATCCGCGTCGACAATCCGTCGAAGATGCCGGAAACCTCGAAGATCAATGAAGTGCGCGAGCCGATCGTCGACGTCAACCTCTACATGCCGCAGGAATATGTCGGTGCGGTGATGACGCTGTGTAACGGCAAGCGCGGCATCCAGATGGACATGGCTTACCACGGCCGCCAGGTGAAGCTGCACTACGAAATCCCGATGGCGGAAATCGTGCTCGACTTCTTCGACCGCCTGAAGTCCACTTCGCGCGGCTATGCCTCGATGGACTACGAGTTCAAGGAAAACCGCGCCGCCGACGTGGTAAAAGTCGACATGCTGATCAACAGCGAGAAGGTCGATGCGCTGGCGATCATCGTGCACCGCGCGAATGCCCCTTACCGCGGACGCCAGGTGGCGGCCAAGATGCGCGAACTGATCCCGCGCCAGATGTTCGACGTGGCGATCCAGGCCGCCATCGGCGCCACCATCATCTCGCGCGAAAACGTGAAAGCGCTGCGCAAGAACGTGCTGGCGAAGTGCTACGGCGGTGACGTCAGCCGCAAGAAGAAACTGCTCGAGAAACAGAAAGCCGGTAAGAAACGCATGAAACAGGTGGGCTCGGTGGAAATTCCACAAGAAGCATTCCTGGCTATCCTTCAAGTGGAAGATAAATGAACCTGCAACCGATCCTGGGGAATTTCGCGCTCATCCTGTTCGTGCTCATGGTGGTCACGGGCATCATCTGGTGCCTGGACGTCTTTGTATTGGCCAAGGGGCGCCGCGCCGCGGCCGACGCTGCCCTGGCCGAGTACGACGAACGCAATGCCAAGCTGACGCGCGAAGGCATCAAGGTCGACACGAACGGCAACCGCGCCGCCATCGAGGCGGCGCACCTGCGCCAGCCAACCTGGGTCGAGTATTCGGGCAGCTTCTTCCCGGTGATCGCGCTGGTCTTCATCCTGCGCTCCTTCTTGTGGGAACCGTTCAAGATCCCGTCGAGCTCGATGGTGCCGACCCTGCTAGTGGGCGACCTGATCCTCGTGAACAAGTACACCTACGGTATCCGCTTGCCGATCATCAACAAGAAGATCATCCAGTTGAACGATCCGCAGCGTGGCGACGTGATGGTGTTCAAGTATCCGAAGGACATGAGCCAGGACTACATCAAGCGCGTCATCGGTGTGCCTGGCGACAAGATCACCTATGAAAACAAGCGCCTGACGGTGAACGGCAAGGCGGTGGAATACACCCCGCTCGACGATTACCTCGATGAAGAACGGCCGGTGTACCACAAGCAGTTCGTAGAAAAGCTGCCGGGCAGCGAGCACCGCATCCTGAACGACGAGCCGGCGCGTTCGTTCAACCTGGACGGCGTGGAGAACTTCCCGAACCGCGAAGCCTGCGACTATTCGTACGACAAATTTACCTGTATCGTACCGGAAGGCAACTACTTCATGATGGGCGACAACCGCGACAACAGTGCGGACAGCCGTTACTGGGGTTTTGTGCCGGACAAAAATATCGTCGGCAAGGCTTTCCTGGTGTGGATGAACTTCGGTGATCCGAAGCGCATCGGCGGCATCCAGTAAGGCCGGTTCGCAAAGGAGGCAGGATGGAACACCGCAACACTCATCTCGGCAAGCAAGAGGGCGTCTCGCTCACCAGCGTGATCCTGGTGCTGATCGTCGTCGGCCTGGTGGCCGTGGTCGGCATCAAGGTGTTCCCGTCCTGGCTGGAATACCGCTCGATCAAGGACGGCATCGTCCGGGTCAAGGCGGAAGGCGGCACCGTGCCCGAGATGCAGCGCGCCTTCGACAAGTTTGCGGACATCAACAACGTCGAGTCCGTGAAGGGACGCGACCTCATCATCAGCAAGGACGGCGGCGAGCCTGAAATCAGTTTCGCCTACCAGAAACGCATTGCGTTGACCGAAAAGGCCAGCCTGGTCATCGACTACGACGGCACGACCGACCCGAGCGGCGTCGTGGCTGCCAGCGCCGACTGATTGCCGGCCGCATTTGCCCGTATCATTTGGCAGCATCGGACAGGCGCTTTTGTCGCCTGCCGTCAACGCAAAGCCCGGCATGCGCGCCGGAAGCCGAAATGCCGGTATCCTCGGTGTTTCGGCTGCGGCATTTCTGGAACCGGCCTGTACTACGAAAAATAAACAATGAATCTACAGTTATTGCAAACCCGCTTGGGCTACACGTTTCGGGATAGCGGCCTGTTGCAACAGGCCCTGACCCATCGTAGCCACAGCAGCTTGCATAACGAACGCCTGGAATTCCTGGGCGATTCGATCCTCAACTGCGTGGTGGCCTCGATCCTCTACGAGCGTTTCAACAACCTCGACGAGGGCGATCTGTCGCGCCTGCGCGCCAACCTCGTCAAGCAGCAGTCGCTCTACGAAATCGCCCAGAAGCTGGAACTCTCGCAGTTTTTGCGACTAGGGGAGGGCGAGCTGAAGTCGGGCGGTTTCCGCCGCCCGTCGATCCTGGCCGACACCCTCGAGGCCCTGCTCGGCGCGATCTTCCTCGACGCCGGCTTCGAGGCCGCGCGCGGCGTGATCCGCGCCTTTTACATTCCGCTGCTCGACACGGTCGACCCGCGCACCCTGGGCAAGGACGCCAAGACCCTGCTGCAGGAATTCCTGCAAAGCCGCAAGATTTCGCTGCCGACCTATAACGTCATCGCCACCCATGGCGCCGCCCACAGCCAGGAATTCGAGATCGAATGCCTGGTGCCGAAACTCGGCATCCAGGTCTTCGGCCGCGGCGGCAGCCGCCGCGCCGGCGAACAGGCCGCTGCCCGCCTGGCGCTCGAAGCGGCCGAACTGGCGCTGCGCAAGACCCCCGCCGCCTCGCGCAAGGCCAAGCCACGCGTGGCCCAACTGAAGCTGGCCGGCATCGCCACCGTCCAGAGCCGTGATGCAGATAACAATGCAGACAACAACGCCGGCAACAACGCAGGCGACGGCACTGCCGATGGCGCAAACACCCAACAAGCATCCTGATATGAACACCGACCTCCCACACGACGACGCCGACAGCAACGACGGCACGCCAGAAAACTTCCGCTGTGGCTATATCGCCATCGTCGGCCGCCCGAACGTTGGCAAGTCGACCCTGATGAACGTGCTGATCGGCGCGAAAGTGTCGATCACCTCGCGCAAGGCGCAAACCACGCGCCACCGCATCACCGGTATCCAGACCCACGACGATGCCCAGTTTATCTACGTCGATACACCGGGTTTCCAGACGCGTCATGCGAATGCACTGAACAAAACCCTGAACAAGACTGTCTCGAACACGCTGACGGCGTCGGATGTGGTGCTGTTCCTGGTCGAGGCCGGCACCTTCGGCCCGGCCGACCAGCAAGTGCTGGATCTGCTGCCGAAGAACGTGCCGGTGATCCTGGTGATCAACAAGTCGGACCGCATGAAGGACAAGGCCACGCTGATGCCGTTCGCGCAAAAAGTGGCTGCCCTGCGCGACTTCACGGCCATCGTGCCGGTGTCGGCCAAGCTGCGCTTCCAGGTCGACGCGCTGGAACGCGAAATCCGTTCGCACCTGCCGCAGAATCCACCGATCTTCGGGCCGGACGACATCACCGACCGCAGCGAGAAATTCCTGGCTGCCGAGATCGTGCGCGAGAAAGTGTTCCGCCTCCTGGGCGATGAACTGCCGTACACCAGCACCGTGGTGATCGAGCAGTTCATCCAGGAAGGCAATCTGCGCCGCATCTTTGCCGCCATCCTGGTCGAACGCGATACCCATAAATCGATGATCATCGGTAACAAGGGCGCGCGCCTGAAAGAAATCTCGACCCAGTCGCGCCTGGACATGGAAAAGCTGTTCGACGGCCCCGTGTACCTGGAGATCTGGGTCAAGGTCAAATCCGGCTGGGCCGACAACGAAGCCGGCCTGCGCGCCTACGGCTACGAATAAGCCTGCACGGTTCGCCTCCCACGCATGACGAGCCTCGACAACCACGATCCCGACCACGCTGCGGCGGCGCCCGATGTGCCGGAGGCGCCGGCAGCGTCTCCGGCCGTCAACGACATGCCGGTGGCGGAACTGCGCATCACAGAGATGCAGCCGCCCGTCCTGGGAGTCGCAGAAGCGAGCCCGGCCTATGCGCCGCCGCCGGCCGTGCGCCGCAGCCGCACCCCGATCCGCGAAACGCGGGTCAATGGCCAGCCCGCCTTCGTGCTGCACAGCTATCCCTACAAGGAAACCAGCCTCATCGTCGATCTGTTCACGCGCGACCATGGCCGCATCGCGGTCGTGGCCAAGGGCGCGAAACGGCCGTTGTCGAAGCTGCGCGGGGTGCTGCAGACTTTCCAGCCTTTGTCGGTGTCGTGGAGCGGCAAGTCCGAGCTGCGCACCCTGATCGACGCCGAGTGGGTGGGCGGCATGCTGCCGATCGAGCGCACCGCCTTGCTGTGCGGCTTCTACCTGAACGAACTGCTGGTGAAATTGCTGGCGCGCGACGATGCGCACCGGGCCCTGTTCGACCACTACGTGTCCACCCTGAACGAACTGGCGCACGACGAACCTGCACAAATCGTCTTGCGAAAATTCGAAAGGGCCTTACTTAAGGAAACAGGCGTCGCTGCCAACCTCGGCCGCTCGACCACGACGCGCGAGGCGGTCGACCCCGGCGAGCGCTATGTGGTCGACCCGGAACGCGGTGCGCGCGAAGCCCTGATGTCCGATGTCTGGCCCGTGGTGTCCGGCAAGACCCTGCTGGACATGGAGCGCGAGGATTATGCCGACCCGGTGACGCAGAGCCAGAGCAAGCAGCTGATGCGTTTCCTGCTGGCCCACCATTTGAATGGCGCGCCGCTGAATACCCGGCAGATTTTGATTGACCTGATGCAGTTATAAGAAAAGAACATCATGAGCTTCCTCCAACCCGTCGGCCCCGTCATCGACCTGGGCGTGAACATCGACCACATCGCCACCGTGCGCAATGCGCGCGGCACCGTCTACCCGGACCCGCTGCGCGCCGCGCTGCTGGCCGAGCAGGCCGGCGCCGACCTGATCACGCTGCACCTGCGCGAAGACCGCCGCCACATCAAGGATGCCGACGTGCTCGCCATCCGCCCGCAACTGGCCACGCGCATGAACCTGGAAGCAGCCGTGACCCGCGAGATGATCGATTTCGCCTGCCAGGTGCGTCCGCAGGACGTCTGCCTGGTGCCTGAGCGGCGCGAGGAAGTGACGACCGAAGGCGGGCTGGACGTGATCCGCTATTTCAACGAAGTGGAAGCGGCGGTGAAGCAGCTGAAAGGCGAGGGCATCCGCGTGTCGCTGTTCATCGATGCCGATGCGCAGCAGATCGAAGCCGCCGCGAAGACCGGTGCGACCGTGATCGAGCTGCATACCGGGCGCTATGCCGAGGCCGAAGGCGCCGAAGCGGCGAGCGAACTGGAGCGCATCAAGGTCGGCGTCGCCGCCGGCGTGAAGCACGGGCTGGTGGTGAATGCCGGCCACGGCCTACACTACACCAACGTGCAGCCGGTCGCGGCCATCAAGGACATCGCCGAACTGAACATCGGCCACGCCATCGTTGCCCACGCCCTGTTTGCCGGCTGGGAAAACGCGGTGCGCGAGATGAAGGCGATCATGGTCGCGGCCCGTCTCGGCGTTTCCCTGGGGGCACAATGATCTACGGCATCGGCACCGACATCGTCCAGATTTCGCGTGTCGAGGCAGCGCTCGCACGCAATGGCGATCGCTTCGCCGAAAAGATCCTGGGTCCCCAGGAACTCGAGAAATACCACGCGCGCCGCGCCCGCAGCGAGGTGCGCGGCCTGCGGTTCCTGGCCACGCGTTTTTCGGCCAAGGAAGCGTTTTCGAAGGCCATTGGCCTCGGCATGCGCATGCCCATGACCTGGCGCTCGGCCCAGATGCTGAACGACCCGAGCGGCAAGCCAGTGATTGTGTGCAGCGGCGCCCTGGCCGAATTCATGCAGCAGAACCAACTGAGCGCCCAGGTGACGATCAGCGACGAGGCCGACTATGGCGTCGCCTTCGTGATCGTGACCCGCGACGAGCGAACCCCAACCGAACAGCGAGCAAGCGATACCAGTGACCAAGGAAGTGCCATCCCCTGACCAGCCGGTGACGCCGGCGCATGCGCAGCCAACCGGGCAACCGGCGCAGCAACCCGGTGAGCAGACAACTCAGCAGCCCGGTGAGCAATCGTTCCAGCAGCCCGCCGAGCACCAGGTTGCCGAAGCGCCAGTGGCCTACGTGGCGGCGAACGGCGCCGCCTTGCCGGTGCGCCATCCTGTCGAAGACAAGCCGAAACGCACCCGCGCCGCCAAGGCCGACGCCGCGCCGGCCGCACGCCCGCGTCCGGATTCGCGCCAAGCCATGAAGGAAGAGCTGAACGCCACCTTGAAAGATGACGCCGCCGGCCCCGTGCAGCCGAGCGCCACTGCGCGTGAACAAGTGCTGGCGACGGTGGCCAAGCTGCCCGACCTGCCGGGCGTGTACCGCTACTTCGATGCCAACCAGAATGTGCTGTACGTCGGCAAGGCGCGCAACCTCAAGAAGCGCGTGTCGAGCTATTTCCAGAAAAACCTGTCGAGCCCGCGCATCGCGATGATGGTCTCGCAGATCGCCAATCTGGAAACCACGATCACGCACAGCGAAGCCGAAGCCCTGATCCTGGAAAACAACCTGATCAAGGCACTCAAGCCGCGCTACAACATCCTGTTCCGCGACGACAAATCTTATCCGTACCTGAAGATCACGCACGGCGACTTCCCGCGCATGGCCTATTACCGCGGCGCCCTCGACCGCAAGAACCAGTACTTCGGCCCTTTCCCGAGCGCCTGGGCGGTGAAGGAGTCGATGCAGATCCTGCAAAAGGTGTTCATGCTGCGCACTTGCGAAGACAGCGTGTTCACCAACCGCACGCGCCCCTGCCTGCTGCACCAGATCGGCCGTTGCAGCGGGCCTTGCGTGAACCTCATCGACAAGGATGAGTACAAGGTAGACGTCGAGAACGCCGCCAAGTTCCTGCGTGGGCGCCAGAACGAAGTCATGGACGACCTGCAGCAAAAGATGCAGGGCTTTGCCGAAAAGCTGATGTTCGAGCAGGCGGCCGGCGTGCGCAACCAGATCCAGTCGCTGTCGCGCGTGCTGCACCAGCAAAGCATGGAAACGACCGGCGACGCCGACGTCGACGTGATCGCCGTGGTGGTGCAGGGCGGGCGCGCCTGCGTCAACCTGGCGATGGTGCGCGGCGGACGCCACCTGGGCGACCGCGCCTACTTCCCGACCCAGGTGAACGAGGCGATTGCCGAGCAGTCGATCGAGTGCGAAGTGCTGGCCGCCTTCCTGGTCCAGCACTACACCGGCAGCTTCATCCCGGGCACGCTGATCCTGAACATCGAATTCGACCAGCCGGAACTGATGGTGGCGCTCACCGAACAGTGCGGGCACCGCATCAACCTGATCTTCCAGCCGCAAGGCCAGCGCCGCCAGTGGCTTGAGCTCGCTCAAAAGGGCGCCGAGATATCCCTGGCCCGTCTGTTGTCTGAACAAGGGTCGCAGCAATCGCGTACGCGCGCGCTGGCCGAGACCTTGTCGCTGGACGCGGCCGATCTCGAATCCCTGCGCATCGAATGCTTCGACATCAGCCACACGGCAGGCGAGGCGACGCAGGCATCGTGCGTGGTATTCCACCACCACGCGATGCAGAACGCGGAATACCGGCGCTACAACATCAACGGCATCACGCCGGGCGACGATTACGCGGCCATGCGCCAGGTGCTGACACGCCGCTACGAAAAGGTCGCCAGCGGCGACGGCGTCATGCCCGACGTGGTGCTGGTCGACGGCGGCAAGGGGCAAGTGGAAATGGCGCGCCAGGTGTTTACCGAGCTCGGGCTGGATATCGGCCTGATCGTCGGCGTGGCGAAAGGGGAGGGGCGCCGCGTGGGCCTGGAAACCCTGATCTTCGCCGATGGCCGCGCGGCCCAGGAGCTGGGCAAGGAATCGGCGGCGCTGATGCTGGTCGCCCTGATCCGCGACGAAGCGCACCGTTTTGCGATTACCGGCATGCGCGCCAAGCGTGCCAAGGCGCGCCAGGCCTCGCGCCTCGAGGAAATCGAAGGCATCGGCGCCAAGCGCCGCCAGCGCCTGCTGGCCCGCTTCGGCGGCCTGCGCGGCGTGATCGATGCGAGTGTGGAAGACCTGTGCCAGGTCGAGGGCATTTCGACGGCGCTGGCGGAAGAGATTTATCGACAGCTGCATTGATCCGGCTCGCGTGCCGCCAACGATGAACCACATCGTTGGAATAAAACCTCGCTTGCCGCGAACGATGAACCACATTGTTGGCGTAAAACCTTCGCCTGCCGCCAACAATGAACAACATTGTTGGCGTAAAACCCGTAGGGTGGGCTCTTGAGCCCACGCGGTACGGCAGCTGACCATTCGTTACCATTCGCCTAGCGGACTGGACAGCTGATAATCGTTTGGATCTGACGCCTGGCCTTGTTCTATTCTTCGACCACTCATCGGTGGTACCGCGTGGGTTCAAGAACCCACCCTACAAAGGCAAACCCCGTCCGTTACCGCTGAGCTCACCTAGTCCAATTTGCAATACCCATGTAGACTAGCGGCGCCCCCTTTTTAACGGTAAGCCAGTTCACGCCCTCATGCCTTTCAACATCCCGATTCTCCTGACCTGGTTACGTGTCGCCCTGATTCCCCTCGTTGTCGGCGTTTTCTACCTGCCCGATCACTGGCTCACGCGCCCCGAGCAAAACCTTGCCGCCACGCTTATTTTCATCATTGCCGCCGTCACCGACTGGTTCGACGGTTTCCTGGCGCGCCGCTGGAACGAAACCTCGGCCTTCGGCGCCTTCCTCGATCCGGTTGCCGACAAGCTGATGGTCGCCGGCGCGCTGCTGGTCCTGATCCAGCTCGACCGCGTGAACGCCATCATCGCCTTCATCATCATCGGCCGCGAGATCACCATCTCGGCGCTGCGCGAGTGGATGGCCGAAATCGGCGCGCGCAAGTCGGTTGCCGTGAGCTCGATCGGCAAGGTGAAAACAGCCGCTCAGATGGCCGCGATCCCGATGCTGCTGTTCCATGAAAAGCTGCTGGGCATCGACATGTACTACTGGGGCCAGGTCTTCCTGTGGATCGCCGGCCTGCTTACCGTGTGGTCGATGTTCTACTATCTGCGCCGTGCGTGGCCGCTGATTAAGGAAAAAAGCGGGAATTTGTAAGATTAATTCTCTGTCATCCTTGACGTACGGATCAGATCATCTATAATGCTTGCCTGTTGCGAACGACATCGCAGCAAACGAAAGACAAAGCGGGAGTAGCTCAGTTGGTAGAGCGCAACCTTGCCAAGGTTGAGGTCGAGAGTTCGAGACTCTTCTCCCGCTCCAAAGTTTGCAAGATGTCGGATGTAATACGGTAGTAACAAGTTGTCTTGGAAGTTGAAACGATTTCTGCGATAATGCGTGTCTCCAGAATGCGGGAGTAGCTCAGTTGGTAGAGCGCAACCTTGCCAAGGTTGAGGTCGAGAGTTCGAGACTCTTCTCCCGCTCCATTCAGGAATACTGGTAGTAAAGTTGTGAAGTAGTTGGCAGTACACTCCGTGCGGGAGTAGCTCAGTTGGTAGAGCGCAACCTTGCCAAGGTTGAGGTCGAGAGTTCGAGACTCTTCTCCCGCTCCAGTAAGCGAGTGTCAATAGCAGGACTCCAATGCGGGAGTAGCTCAGTTGGTAGAGCGCAACCTTGCCAAGGTTGAGGTCGAGAGTTCGAGACTCTTCTCCCGCTCCAGAATTCAGGAAGACAAGCTCTTCCCTTGTTGATGCGGCTCATAACCGTTCGCATCGCTCAAGTGCACTATATCCTCTGGCGAGGTAGCAAAGCGGTTATGCAGCGGCCTGCAAAGCCGTCTAGACGGGTTCGACTCCCGTCCTCGCCTCCACATTACATCCGAACGGGCCTCATTGTTGAGGCCCGTTTTGCTTTGTATTCCAGTTTGACCACTCCCACATCGCTTAGTCCATCGGCACCGGACCGCACAGGACAACGCCGCCATGCTGCCGGGGCAGAGGTAGCCGGCCCCGCCCTGGGTTTTGTTGCCCGGAACGCTGAGCTGATACCGAAACCGGTATTGGAAACCCAGAAAAAATCATTAGCTCGATCAGTGTTGGGTCTCTAACATGATCTACAGCAATGCCAACTTAAAAAGAAAATTTCACATAATTAAAAATACAGGAGACGTATGAAATCGCAAGCATCAGCACGTCCATTAGCCTTGAAGCGGACCGTGACTGCGCTGATGGGCGCAGGTCTGCTCAGCAGCGCCTCGGTGTGGGCGCAGACAACTGCCGAGACGATCGCCGAGACGAAGGAGTCGGGTGACATGCAGACCGTGGTCGTCACCGGCGTCAAGGCATCGCTCATCAAGAGCCTGGCGCTCAAGCGCAACAATGACCAGGTCGTGGAATCGGTCGTTGCCGAAGACATCGGCAAGCTGCCCGACAACAATGTGGTCGAAGCGCTGCAGCGCGTGACGGGGATCCAGGTCACCAACCGCGCCGGCGGCGAAGTCGGTACCCTATCCATCCGTGGCCTGCCCGACGTCCAGACCACCTGGAACGGCCGGAATATCTTTACCGCGTCCGGCACCCAGGTCGCGCTGCAGGACATCCCCTCGACCCTGGTGCGCCAGATCGACGTCTACAAGACGCGCGACGCCAGCCAGCTGGAAACCGGGATTGCAGGCCAGATCGACGTCAAGTCGCTGCGGCCTTTCGATTTCAAGGGACCGAAAGTGTCGCTGTCGGCGCGTGAAACCTATCTCGATCCTGCGGAAAAATGGAATCCGCAGCTCAGCGCCATGTTCAGCAACCGCTGGGAAACCGGCATCGGCGAAGTCGGCGCCCTGGTCAACCTGGCAGCTGCCCAGACGAAATACCGCAATGAAAGCGTGACGCCGGGGGCCATGGTCCCGTTTACCAGCGCGAACCCGGCCGAAGTTCCAGCGGGTTATATCCCTTTGCAGCGCATCACCGACAATAATATCTGGGCGCCCGGTACCCGTACCGGCCTGCCGATGGGAGCGGGCTCGACGCTGAATTTCAACGGCCAGGCGCATCCGTATTACCTGGCGCGCGACGCCGTGTTCCAGAGCGACGTCCAGGGTGAACGCAAGCGTCCTGCCGCCACGGTCGCCTTGCAGTGGAAGCCGAACAGCGATGCGGTCTACACCTTCGAATCGATGTACAACGGTTATCGCGACAAGGCCTTCAACCAGCTGCTGTTCAGCTTTGTCGACTGGTGGGGCGACCTCGGCAGCAACCCGGCGGGGACGATCACGACCTTCCCCGGAACGAACGTCATCAAGAGCCGCACCGTCAATAACGTGTATGGCTTCAACAGCGGCGACTACACCACGTCGAAAACAGATTCCTTCGTGTATGCCCTGAACGGCAAGTGGAATATTGGCAGTCGCCTGAAGCTGGACGGCGATTTGTCTTACCAGACGAGCAAGTTCGACACGCAATTCACCGCCACCCGGATCGATCGCGTCGCACCTTCCATCGACGTCGACTTCAACGACGGCAACGGCGATACGGCGTTCCGTTTCAATAACAATGCCGACCTGGTCGACCCGACCAAGTGGAACGTGGCAGAGTTCTACGATAACGCCAACCGCAACAAGGGCAGCGCCGCGACGGCCAGCCTGTCGGGTGTCTTCGATGCCGCCTGGGGCGCGCTGGAAACGCTCCAGTTCGGCGCACGCCATGACGTGCGCAAGGCGTCGGAAGCGAACCGGACGCAATCGGCCTTCCTGGGCCGTAACCTCGCCACGCTCGGTCCGGAGTATGCCCACATCAATTCGAACTTCGGCACCGACATCTCGGACGTTCCGCGCTCATGGGTGGAACCGAATGCCTATTATATCCGCGACAATATCGACGACTGGCGCAGGCTCTACAACTCGGTCAACAGCAATTTCCTGACCACGGACCAACTGCGCCTGCAGAAGACCTTCGAGGTCGAGGAAAAGACGAGCAATCTCTACCTGATGGGGAATTTCCAGAGCGAGCTGTTCGGCAATCGCCTGCGCGCGAACGTCGGCGTGCGTTATACCAAGGTTGATACGGACATGACCTTCTATCAGGTCGATGCCACTACCAGGGCGGTCACGCCGTCCGGCGCCAGCAAGTCGACCAGCAAGTTGCTGCCCAGCCTGACGTTGACCTACGATCCGACCAAGGACGTCGTGGTGCGCTTCAACTTCGGTAAAACCCTGCGCCGCCCGAACTTCGGCGACCTGAATCCCGTCCTGCAGCTTGCCGACGACGTGTCGCGGGTGGGCTATGGCTCGGGCACCGGCGGCAATCCGGACCTGAAGCCGACGCTCTCCAAGAACTTCGACCTGACGGGTGAATGGTACTTCCAGAAAGACAGCGCACTCTACGGCACGCTGTTCAAGCGCAAGATCGACGGCCTGGTCGTGCCCCTGCGCCGCAGGGTTCACGTCGACCCGGCGGACGACCCATTCCGCAACTCGACCTCGGGCGGCGACCATACGAACGGCTATGATTACGTCATCAACTCGCCGGTCAACGCTTCCGACGGCACGATCAAAGGCGTCGAGCTCGGCTTGATCTATTTCCCGAAATGGCTGCCGGGGCCACTGGAAGGGCTGGGCGTCCAGGCCAGCTATACCCGACTCAGCTCGTCGCAGAACGTTCCCGAGGCGAATAATGCCGGTGAGATCATCGCCCAGCTCGAAACGCCGTTCTTCGGGGTGTCCGACCGTTCGTACAACGCCACCCTGGCTTACGAAAAGGGTCCGGTCAGCGCGCGCTTGTCGTATGTCTGGCGCTCGGCCTTCCTGGCCGCCAACGAAGCCGCCCTGTTTGCAAATCCGATCGGTATCTGGCGTCAACCGGAAAAGAGCGTGGACATGCAAATCTCGTACAAGGTCAATGACAGGATGTCGGTCGATATCGGCGCCATCAACCTGACGAACGAGATGCAGCGCCAGTACTACCACTTCGGCGAGGCGGGTAACCAGCAGATCACCAACTTCGGCACGGTCCAGGTCGGCCGCTCGGTCTCGGCCGCCTTGCGCTGGAAGATGTAAGTCCCGGGTCAATCGACCCGTTAGCCGGACAGGGCGTTGCTCGGTCAGTGACCGCAACGCCCTTTTTCATTGGCGCTGTCAGCTTGAGCTGTTGATGCGTCTGATCAAGGAAGACTGCTTGGACGAGCCGCTGTTCCCGCTGGCGGGGTTCGACACGGTAACGACCGGTCTGGCTCAAAAAAATGGCCCCTCGACGGGGCCATTCCTGTTTCACGATCTCATTGACAGCAAAGCCGAAACCTCGCCGATCACGCTGCCGGAGCGGATGCGAGCGGCCTGCGCCTGCGCACCAGCGCCATCCCCGCCAGCGCCGCACCGAGCAGCGACAGTGAAGCGGGTTCCGGAACGGTGAATTCATCCATGGCCCATTGCGTCCCGCTGCTGTTATAGATCAGCAGGGTATCGATGCCGGACCAGCCAAGGCCGATCCACAGCGGGTTGGCGGTATCGATCACGTACGATGCGGGGCTGGTATACACCAGCACCCCGTCGCGCCAGCCCTCGAAGGCAAGTTCCTGCTCGAGCCAGGCCGAGGTGAAAAACGCGCCGACGAAGTCGAATCCGCCCGCCCTGGAAATCGCGGCGGTGCCGCCGTCGAGGTTGAACGCCGTGTTCGCAAACGATACCGTGCCTGCGGCATAGCCGCTGCCGGGATAGGCATCGGCGCGGATCGCGCCCAGCCCGCTCCAGTCGAAACCGGCGTAGCCATTGGCGATGGGCTCGGTTTCGATGCCCGGCAGGTCATCGAAACCGATCACGCCGGCAGAGGCGCCCGCCGAGGCAAGCATCAAAAGGGAAAAAACCAGGTTCTTCATGTTGGTATCCTGTAATCGTGGAGTTGATTAGCGCGCCAGGGCGAGCACGTCGGCGTCGCTCAGGGCCGTGCCATAGATGCGCAGCTCGTCCATGGAGCCCTTGTAAGGGGTGTCCCACCAGTTGACGCCGAGGGCGAATACGCCGCTCGTGGTCGTAAACACGTTCGGGAAGTTGGCGCCGCTGAAGCGCCTGACCCCATCCACGTAGACATTCACGGCGCCATTGCGGACCGTGACCGCCAGGTGCGACCAGCGGCCGACCGGGATGGTCATGCCCAGTCCCGCGTCGTACCAGGCGGTGCCGGACCACAGCATCGAGGTGCCGCCCACGGCGTCATGCCCCTTCGGCAGCAGGCTGATCCAGGAGTCAGGCGTCCTGGCGCCGAAGAAGGTGGTCGTGAACGCGGTCAGCTGCGCGGGCTTGAGCCAGAGGGCAACCGTGTAGTTGTTGCTGGATATCAGCCCGTTCGGCAGGCGGATGCCGCTGGCGCCGTTGAAGACGGCGGCATTGCCCCTGACGCCCGCTTCGAAGCCGATGCTGCCGCCCGCGCTGTCGATCCGGCTGCCGACCACCGTGCCCGGCCCGAACAGGCCGCTGCTGTCGAGCAGGCTGCCCTCGAAGGCGTAATGCGCCAGCAGGCCGCCGGCCTTGCGCACCGTGACGGTGAAGGTCTTGATGACGCTGGCCGTGCCCTTGGCGATGCGCGCGGTCAGGGTCACGGTGACGTCATTCGCAGCCGGGGTGACGACACCGGTGTGGCTGAGGACCGCGGGGTTGGACGAGGTCCAGGTGATGACGGCGCCGCGCGCCCCCGAGGTCGGCAGGTCCAGGTTGGCGCTCACCGCCGCAGTGTTGCCCAGGCTGAGCTCCGCATGGACCGCGTTCACCACCTGCGCATCGGTGCGCGGGACCAGGCGGCTGCCGAACACCGCCACGCCTTCGCGCGACAGGGCGGAAAACGTCATGGCGTAGTTCTGCGCCGTTTCATTCCACTGGTTCAGGAAAACGCCCTTGAACGGCGACGCGGCGCCCGCCACCGCCAGTTCGACCTGGTTGGCCCCGGCCAGGCGCCAGGTCCCGGTCACCGCCCCCGTGATCCTGCCGTCGGTGCCGAGCGTGATCGCCTGCGATTTCTTGACTGCGGCCGAGATGTCCTTGCCGTGGTTGACGTACAGGTAGTCGCCGACGACAAACTCGCGGCGCACGGGCGCCGCCTTTTCCTTCGCGTAGCGGTAGGGCGCGACGACCGGCCAGCCGTCGGCATTCATGAACATCTGGTGCACGCGGACCTCGTGCTGTTCGCCGCGCTCGGGAAAGCGCGCATGGAAGAGCAGGAAGTACTGGCCGGTGGCGGCGTCGTAATAGGCCGAATTGTGGCCGGGCGACACATAGCCGCTGCCGATGCCGGTGCCCGGCTCGCCCAGCTTGCGCTCGAACAGGAAGTTTCCCATCAGCTTGACGCCGTGCGGCGCGATCGAGGCGTCGTCGAACAGTGGCCTGGCCGGATCCGAGCGCACCTCGGCCATGTCCTTGCCCTGGGCGTCCAGGTAGGGGCCGTCCGGCCGGAGCGAGCGCGCCACGCGCATGTTGTAGCCGCCGTTGGCGTCCAGGCCGCCGAACGAGGTGAACAGGTAGTAGTAGGACGTCTCCGGACTATACATCACGTAGGCGCCTTCGATGCGGCTGTGGTTACCGCCCATCAGGCGCTTGCCGTAGCCCTGGCCCACCAGCGGCATGCCATTGCTGGGGTTCATCTGCATGATGAAGATGCCGCCCGAATACGAGCCGTAGACCATCCACAGGCGTCCGGCATTGTCGGAAAATACATGCGGATCGACCGTGTTCGGATGCCGCATCGCGTCGTAGACCGTGCCGTCGTGGCTGGCCTGGCCCCACATGCCGGAGCGCAGGATGATGCCCTTGTCGACGTACGGACCCTCGACGCGGTCGGCCACCGCGATCCCGAGCGCCGAGCGGGGCGAGTCGCCCTTGCAGGCGTTGTAGTACATGTAGAACCTGCCGTCGGCAAGCTGCTTCACGTCCGCAGCCCACAGGGTGTCCGACTGCGCCCAGCTGAAGGTCTCGGCCAGTTCGGTGAGCACGTTGGCCGAGCCATTCAGGAACAGGGGATTGGTGGCGCTGACACCGCTGGCGATCTGCTGCCAGTTCATCAGGTCGGTGCTCCTGGCGGCGGCCAGGTGCGAGCCGAACACATACCAGCCGTCGTTCGTCCTGATCACCGAAGGATCGTGGACCGAGGCGTTGCGGAAGGTGATCGGGGTGAATCCGGCCTGGGCGGCCGCATTCGGGGAGAGCAGGGACGAGGCCAGGAGCGCTCCCAGCCCCCATAGCGCAAGGGTGTCTTTCATTGCATGTCTCCGTGATTATCGTGGTCGTGGCCGGACGCAGGACGGTCCGGCTGGGCCTGTGGCAGGCATGCACAGCGTGATGCGTTTCTTGTGTTTTTTCCAATCACATAAAACCATGGCCCGATATCCGTATCGGCATCGGCATGGGCAATCGCATCAGGGCCGATACGCAAAACGATATTGAACTACCCAAAAAATTGATTGGATTGATCTCGGTCCAGGGCCTATTATCAAATTTAATTGTACAAAAGCAAGCCGTGACACAACGGCAATCATGACAGCGTCACAGGAGACATATGAAACGCACCCCAACCGGCTGCGCTGCGGCCAGCCCTCGCCCATCCGGCGCCGACCCGTCCTGATGGGAGGCGCCATGCGCACACAAGACACACAACACCTCTCCACCCTCGAAAAAGCGGGTTTCGGCGCCGGCGACATGGCGCTCAACGTGGTGATCTCGTCGATGATGCTGATCATCACCTTCTTCTACACCGACATCTACGGCATTCGCACCGCCGACCTGGCGGCCCTGTTCGTGGCCGTCAAGGTGATCGGCGCCGTCGCCGACCTGGCGATGGGGCAGGTGACCGATGCCGTCCTCACGCGCTGGGGGCGCTACCGGCCCTGGCTGCTGCTGCTCGCCGTGCCTTATGGCCTGAGCGTGTTCCTGGTCTTCACCACGCCCGACTGGAGCTACGACGCCAAGCTGCTCTGGGCCTACTCGACCTACATCCTGATGACCCTGATGACGGCCGGCGTCGGCATCCCCTACATCTCGCTGATCAGCGGCCTGACGTCCAACCCACAGGAGCGCCTGTCGGCCAACGGCTATCGCCTGTTCTTCGCCAAGATCGGCGCTTTCATGGTGACCATCATCGTCCCGCTGCTGGCCAGCTGGTGGGATGCCGGCAACCCGGCCACCGGCTACCAGGCCGCGATGGCGGTGATGGCCGCGATGGGCGTGCTGCTGTTCCTGCTGTGCTTTTTCACCACCACCGAGCGCGTCATCCACAAGGTCGAGAAACAGCCGCTGATCGAGCAGGTGCGCGTGCTGATGCAAAACGACCAGTGGCTGATCCTGTGCGCCGTGTGCCTGACCGGTACCATCGGCTACGTGATCCGCGGCTCGGTCGCGATCTACTACGCCAAGTACTACCTCGGCGGCAGCACCGCCACGGTCTCGGCCTTCCTGTCGACCGGTGTGGCGGCGGCGATCCTGGCGATGGTGGTGTCCACCTGGACCACCAAGTTCTACTGCAAGGTCAAGCTGTTCCGCAACTCGCAGATCCTGGTCGCCGTCATCAGCCTGATGATCTATTTCCTGGTGCAGCCGGGCGACTTCGTGCTGGCCTTTGTCCTGTACTTCATCCTGTCCCTGGTGGTGGATTTGCACGCTCCGGTGTTCTGGTCGGCGATCGCCGAAACCATCGACTACGGCCAGGTCAAGACCGGCAAGCGGGTGTCGGGCTTCGCCTTTGGCGGCATTTCGGTCTGCCAGAAGGCCGGCATGGCGATCGCCGGCGGCATGGTCGGCATCCTGCTCGACTATTTCCACTACCAGCCGAACCAGGAGCAGTCGGCGCTGGCGCTGCAGGGCATCGCCCTGATGCTGTCGGTGATCCCCGGCTTCTTCCACTTCCTGATGGGCGTCCTGATGTTCAAGTACCGCATCAGCGACCAGTATTACGACAGCGTCAAGGCCGACATGGCTACCCGCGGCTACGCCGCCGGCTAACGGAGAACACGATGAAGCAAGCAGCAGCAGCAACAGTAGTAACAGCAGCAGCAATCCAGGAAACCGTCCTCGCGCCCCTGATCGAACAGCGCGCCGACCCCTATATCTACAGGCATGGCGACGGCTACTATTACTTCACGGCCTCGGTGCCGCAGTACGACCGCATCGAACTGCGCCGCGCAACCAGCATCGCCGGACTGGCCGGCGCGCAGACAATCGACGTCTGGACCAAGCCCGACACCGGACCGTATTGCGAACTGGTGTGGGCGCCGGAGATCCACTTCAACGAGGGCGCCTGGTACATCTATTTTGCCGCGGCGCCGAGCCGCGAGATCAAGGACAAGCTGTTCCAGCACCGCATGTACGCGATCCGCAACCGCAACCCGAATCCGCTGGAGGGGGAGTGGGAATTCATGGGCCAGGTCGACACCGGCATCGACAGCTTCTGCCTGGACGCCACCACCTTCACCCACAAGGGCCGTTTGTACTACCTGTGGGCGCAGAAGGACGCCGCCATCGAGGGCAATTCGAACCTCTACATCGCCCCCATGAAGACGCCGTGGCAGATCGAGGGTAGGCCGGTCATGCTGAGCAAACCCGAATTCGACTGGGAGACGCGCGGTTTCTGGGTCAACGAAGGCCCGTCCGTCGTGCGCCACGGCGGCAGGATCTTCATCAGCTACTCGGCCAGCGCCACCGACGAGAACTACGCGATGGGGCTGCTGTGGGCCGACGAGGATGCCGACCTGCTCGACCCGTCCGCGTGGACCAAGTCGCGCGAGCCGGTGCTGCGCACCTGCTACGAGCACGGCATCTATGGTCCCGGCCACAACAGCTTTACCTATGCCGAAGACGGCGAGACCGTCATGCTGGTGTACCACGCGCGCACCTATACCGAGATCGTCGGCGATCCGCTCTGGAATCCCGACCGCCACACCTTCGTGAAACCCCTGCGCTGGGACGAGCAGGGCATGCCGGTGTTCGGCCGGCCATCCACCCTGTGAGGACATCGGTGCCCAACCCCATCACGCACGCACCGTTCGGCCAGTTGGCGGACGGCGCCGCCGTCACCTGCTTCACGCTTGGCAATGCCAACGGCCTGACGGCGAAGATCCTCGATTTCGGCGGCATCGTCACCGAGCTGCATGCGCCCGACCGCGACGGCCGCCCGGGCGATGTGGTGCTGGGGTTCGACACCCTGGATGCCTACGCGGGCGACAGCCCTTATTTCGGCGCCCTGATCGGCCGCTACGGCAACCGCATCGCGGGCAGCCGCTTCACGCTGGACGGCCAGGACTACGTGCTGCCCGCGAACGACGGCGGGCACCACCTGCATGGCGGGCCCGGCGGCTTCCACAAGGTGCTGTGGCAGGCCAGGGTGGAAGGCGAGAGCCTGGTGCTGGCCTACCGCAGCGCCGACGGCGAACAGGGCTACCCCGGCAACCTCGATGTCGAGGCAAGCTATACCCTGAACGACGACAACGAGCTGGTGCTGCGCCTGCGCGCCGTCACCGACAAGCCGACGCCGGTCAACCTCACCCAGCACAGCTACTTCAACCTGTGCGGCGAAGGGCAGATCCTGGATCACCTGCTGACCATCGACGCCGACGCCTTTGTGCCGGTCGATGCCGGGGCCATCCCGCTGGGGATGCTGTCGCCGGTGACCGGCACGCCCTTCGACTTCCGCACGCCGCGCCCCATCGGCGAGCGCGTCGGCCAGCCGGACAAGCAGCTGCGCCACGGCCGCGGCTACGACCACAACTTCGTGCTCAACAAGCCCGACGGCATGGCGCGGGGCCAGGCCATGCGGCGCGCCGCCCACGTGCTCGACCCCGCCTCGGGACGGGTGCTGGAGCTGTTCACCACCGAGCCCGGCCTGCAGTTCTACAGCGGGAACTTCCTCGACGGTTCGCTCGCCGGCAAGGGCCGCAGCCATGGCCACCGCAGCGGCTTCTGCCTGGAGCCGCAGCATTTTCCGGATTCGCCGAACCGGCCGCGCTTTCCCAACGTGATCCTGCGCCCGGGCCAGGTGTACGAGTCCGAATCGCGCTGGCGCTTCTCGGTGCAGGGCGCGAACGAATGATGCAAGCCTTCCTCGACAACCGGCACGAACTGGGCGAATGCGTGCTGTGGTGCGAGCGCACCGGGCGCCTGCTGTGGACCGACATCCCCGCCTGCCAATTGTGGGCGTACTCGCCGTCGACCGGGCGCAGCATGCACTGGCCGATGCCGGAGCGGCTCTGCTGCTTCGCCCTGACGGCAAGCGACGACTGCCTGCTGCTGGGCCTGGCCTCGGGCCTGGCCTTTTTCCGTTTTTCCAGCGGGGCGGTGGAACGCATCGCCGACGTCGAGCCGGAGATTCCCTTCACGCGGCTGAACGACGGGCGCTGCGACCGCGAGGGCCGCTTCGTGTTCGGCATGTTCAACCAGGAAGACGGGCCGAAGCGGCCGCTCGGCGGCTTCTACCGCCTGGGCACCGACCTGAGGCTCGAGCGCCTGCCCATCGGGAACGCGGCGATCGCCAACAGCATCTGCTTCAGCCCGGACGGGCGGCGCATGTACTACGCCGACTCGGCCACGCGCGCGATCCATTGCCGCGACTACGGTGCCGATGGCAGCATCGGCGCCGCGCGGGTCTTCGTTGGCGCCGATGCGGCCCCGGGCGAACCGGACGGCTCCTGCATCGATGCCGACGGCTACCTGTGGAGCACGCGCTGGGGCGCGGGACAGATCATGCGCTTCGCGCCCGACGGCAGCCTCGACCGCGTACTGGCGCTCGATGCGCCGCAGCCGAGCTGCCCGGCCTTTGGCGGCGCCGGGCTCGACACCCTGTATGCGACCAGCGCCTTCCTCGGCATGGACAGCGGCGGGCGCGCGCGTGCGCCCTTGTCGGGGGCATTGTTCCGGCAAGCGCTGGATGTGCGCGGGCTGCCGGAATCGCGGTTCCTGGGTGCAGTCTGACCAGCGTTCCGATAACCATTCCGATATCAATATTGCGAAATAATTGATTGGAAAGTTATCTGGCGGGATTCTAGACTTCCCTCATTGCTGAACAACAAGCGCTGCACGACATACCGAGAGGAGGCCCACAGCCTTCCGCAGCGGCCAACGAGACGAGGAGAATGCATGTCCGAGACGAAGAAAAAGACCACGCTGCGCTCGGCGGCGTGGTTCGGGACCCAGGACAAGAACGGCTTCATGTACCGGAGCTGGATGAAGAACCAGGGTATCCCCGACCATGAATTCCAGGGCAAGCCGATCATCGGCATCTGCAACACCTGGTCCGAACTGACCCCTTGCAACGCCCACTTCCGCAAGCTGGCCGAACACGTCAAGCGCGGCATCCTGGAAGCGGGCGGCTTCCCGGTCGAGTTCCCGGTGTTCTCGAACGGCGAATCGAACCTACGCCCGACCGCCATGCTGACCCGTAACCTGGCGAGCATGGACGTGGAAGAATCCATCCGCGGCAATCCGATGGACGCCGTGGTGCTGCTGGTGGGCTGCGACAAGACCACGCCGGCGCTGCTGATGGGCGCGGCCAGCGTCGACCTGCCGACCATCGTCGTCACCGGCGGCCCCATGCTCAACGGTAAGCTGAACGGCAAGGACATCGGCTCCGGCACCGCCGTCTGGCAGCTGCACGAAGAAGCCAAGGCCGGGAAGATCACGATGCACGACTTCCTGTCCGCCGAGGCCGGCCACTCGCGCTCGGCCGGCACCTGCAACACCATGGGCACCGCCTCCACGATGGCCTGCATGGCCGAGTCGCTGGGGACCTCGCTGCCGCACAATGCCGCGATTCCGGCGGTCGATGCGCGGCGCTACGTGCTGGCCCACATGTCAGGCATCCGCATCGTCGAGATGGTGCACGAAGACCTGCGCCTCTCGAAGATCCTCAAGCGCGAGAACTTCGAGAACGCGATCCGCGTGAACGCGGCGATCGGCGGTTCGACGAATGCCGTGATCCACCTGAAGGCGATTGCCGGCCGCGTCGGCATACCGCTCGAACTGGAAGACTGGACGGCGATCGGCAAGGGCACCCCGACCATCGTCGACCTGCTGCCGTCGGGCCGCTACCTGATGGAAGAGTTCTATTATGCCGGCGGCCTGCCGGGCGTGATCCGCCGCCTGGGCGAGGGCGGCCTGCTGCGCCACAAGGATGCGCTCACCGTCAACGGCAAGACCCTGTGGGACAACTGCCAGGACGCGCCGATCTACAACGACGAGGTGATCCGCCAGCTCGACACCCCGCTGATCGAGGACGGCGGCATCCGCATCCTGCGCGGCAACCTGGCGCCGCGCGGCGCCGTGCTCAAGCCATCGGCCGCCTCGCCGCACCTGATGCAGCACCGCGGCCGCGCCGTCGTGTTCGAGGACTTCGACCACTACAAGCAGCGCATCAACGACCCCGAGCTGGACGTGGACGCCAACTCCATCCTGGTGATGAAGAACTGCGGCCCGAAAGGCTACCCGGGCATGGCGGAAGTGGGCAACATGGGCCTGCCGCCGAAGCTGCTGGCCCAGGGCATCACCGACATGGTGCGCATCTCGGATGCGCGCATGAGCGGCACCGCCTACGGCACCGTGGTGCTGCACGTGGCGCCGGAAGCGATGGCCGGCGGCCCGCTCGGCATCGTGCGCGACGGCGACTGGATCCAGCTCGACTGCGCCGGCGGCGGCCTGAACATCGAACTGTCGGACGACGAGATCCGCCAGCGCCTGGCCGATCGCGCCGAGAACAGCAAGCCGGTCCAGCACAGCGGCTACCAGCGGCTCTACCTCGACCACGTGCTGCAGGCCGACGAAGGCTGCGACTTCGACTTCCTGCTCGGCTGCCGGGGCTCGGCAGTGCCAAAGCATTCCCACTGATCCGCGGAGAGTTGGACGCGTGGACGGCAAAGCCGCCCACCCTACGGACACCGCGATTCTGTAGGGTGGGCGGGTCTCCCGCCCACGCGTTCAAGCTGCGTCGGAACAGCCGAACCGCCATTCAAATAACCAAACCGGAGACCGGGCCATGCTGCTCGTACAATTCATCACCGAATCCCGGGAGCGCCGCATCGGCATCCTGCATGACAACACCATCCGCGTCGTGGGCGGCTACGCCACGACCCGCGAGCTGGCGCGCGCCGCCATCGCCGCCGGCACCGGCCTGGCGCAACTGGCCGACAGCGCCGCCACCAGCGAGCATCTCGACTACGAGGAGGTGGCGCGCGCCGGCCGCATCCTGCCCCCGCTCGACCATCCGGACGCCGCCCACTGCTACGTCACCGGCACCGGCCTGACCCACCTGGGCAGCGCCGACACCCGCGACGCCATGCACAAGAAGATCGGCGGCGACGTCGACACGCTGAGCGACTCGATGAAGATGTTCCGCATGGGCGTCGAAGGCGGCAAGCCGTCCGCGGGCACGGCCGGCGTGCAGCCGGAATGGTTCTACAAGGGCGACGGTTCGATCGTGCGGGCCACCGGCCAGGACATCGAGATGCCCGACTTCGCCCTCGACGGCGGCGAAGAGCCGGAGATCGCGGGCCTCTACCTGATCGGCGACGACGGCCGGCCTTACCGCCTCGGCTACGCCATCGGCAACGAGTTCTCCGACCACGTCACCGAGCGCCAGAACTACCTCTACCTGGCCCACTCGAAGCTGCGCAACTGCGGCCTGGGTCCGGCGCTGCTGGTGGGCGAGCTCCCCGGCCACGTGGCCGGCACCTCGCGCATCCTCGGCAAGGACGGCCAGGTGCGCTGGGAAAAGGCGTTCGTCAGCGGCGAGCAGAACATGTCGCACACCATCGAGAACCTCGAGCACCACCATTTCAAGTACGGCCTGTTCAATCGTCCGGGCGACGTGCACATCCATTTCTTCGGCACCGCCACCCTGAGCTTCGCCGACAGCATCGAGGTCGCGCCCGGCGACACCTTCGAAGTGGAAGCGCCGCAGTTCGGCCCGGCCCTGCGCAACCGCCTGGCCGTGCACGCGACCGTTTTTGCCAAAGTGGAGGCGTTATGACCATCAGCGGCGAAGCCATCATCGGCGGCGCGCACGAGCGCGGCACCGCGGGATCGTTCAAGGCCTGGGACCCGACCCGGCGCGACTACCTGGAACCGGCCTTCCACATGGTCGACGCGGACCAGATCGACCGCGCCTGCCGGCTGGCGGGCGAGGCCTTCGACGTCTTCCGCGCCACTTCGGACGAAGCGCGCGCACGCTTCCTGGATACCGTGGCGGAGCAGATCATGCTGCTGGGAGAAGAGCTGATCGAACGCGCGATGCTGGAAACCGGCCTGCCGCGCCTGCGCCTGGAAGGCGAGCGCGGACGCACCTGCGGCCAGCTGCGCATGTTCGCCGAGCTCCTGCGCGAAGGCTCCTGGCGCGACGCGCGCCTGGACACGCCGCTGCCCGAGCGCACGCCGCCGCGTCCCGACCTGCGTTACCACCTGATCGGCGTCGGCCCGGTAGCGGTGTTCGCCGCATCGAACTTCCCGCTGGCCTTTTCGGTTGCCGGCGGCGATACCGCATCGAGCTTCGCGGCCGGCTGCCCGGTGGTGCTGAAAGCGCATTCCGCCCACCCGGGCACCTCGGAACTGGTGGCGCGCGCCGTCAGCGCGGCCGTGCGGCAGTGCGAATTGCCGGCCGGCGTGTTCTCGCTCCTGACCGGCACCGGCAGCCGCATCGGCCAGGCGCTGGTCGGCCATCCGGCGATCCAGGCGGTGGGCTTTACCGGCTCGCGCGGCGGCGGCACGGCGCTGATGGCGGTGGCCGCGGCGCGCAGGCAGCCGATTCCCGTGTATGCCGAGATGAGCAGCATCAACCCGCTATTTTTGATGCCGCACGCGCTGGCGCACCGTGCCGAGGAAATCGGCAAGGGCTTTGCCGCCTCGCTGGTGCTGGGCGTGGGCCAGTTCTGCACCAACCCCGGCCTGGTGCTGGTGATCGACGGTCCCGGCCTGGACACCTTCTGCACGGCCGCCTCGGCCGCCCTGGGCGCGACCGAAGCGGCGGTGATGCTGAACGAGAATATCGCGCAGAGTTACCGCAAGGGCGTCGACGCGCTGGCCGCCAACGAGGCCGTGGCCACGCTGGCGCGCCTGGAACACGGCGAGGGCAGGGGCGCGGCCGCCCTGTTCCGCGTGAGCGCCGAGGCGTTCCGCGAACGCCAGGAACTGCACGATGAAGTGTTCGGCCCGGCCTCGCTGGTGGTGGTGTGCCGCGACGCCGCCGAGCTGCGCGCGGTCGCCGACATGCTGGAAGGCCAGCTCACCGCCACCCTGCAGCTGGACCCGGAAGACCATGCCGACGCCGCCGCCTTGCTGCCGCTGCTGGAGCGCAAGGTCGGCCGCATCCTGGCCAATGGCTTCCCGACCGGCGTCGAGGTCTCGACCGCGATGGTCCACGGCGGCCCCTTCCCGGCCACGGCCGACGGGCGCAGCACCTCGGTAGGTACTGGTGCGATCGCACGCTTCCTGCGCCCGGTGTGCTACCAGAACCTGCCCCAGGACCTGTTGCCGGAAGCGCTGCGCGACGGCAACCCGCGCGGGATCTGGCGCCGCAAGGACGGCGCATTGACCAAAGAGTAGGCGGACATCAGAATAAGAAACGATGGAGACAAAGATGAACAAGTTGGCAGGGCAGCAAATGGCCCGTTATCCCAGCCTGCAGGGCAGGCGGGTATTCGTGACCGGCGGCGGCACCGGCATCGGCGAAGCGATCGTGCGCGCCTTCGTGGAGCAGGGCGCGGTGGTGGCTTTCGTGGACATCGCGCAGGAAGCGAGCGAGAAGCTGTGCGCGGCACTGGCCGACGTTAACGTGCCTGGCCGGACCGCACCCGTGTTCCGCTACTGCGACATCACCGACATTCCCGCGCTGCAGCGCACGATGGCCGAACTGGCCGAGCAGCTGGGCGACTTCGAGGTGCTGGTCAATAATGCGGCCAACGACCAGCGCCACGACATCGACAAGGTCTCGCTCGACTACTGGAACGAGCGCATCGCCATCAACCAGCGCCCCATGTTCTTCACCGCGCAGGCGGTCCTGCCGGGCATGAAGAAGATGGGCGGCGGCTCCATCATCAATTTCTCTTCGATGTCCTGGCACGCCAAGGGCGCCGGCTATCCGGTCTACGCCACCACCAAGGCGGCCGTGATCGGCCTCACGCGCAGCCTGGCGCGCGACCTCGGCCCCTTCGGCGTGCGCGTCAACACCGTCACCCCGGGCTGGGTCATGACCCAGCGCCAGATCGACCTCTGGGTCGACGAGGCTGCCGAGATCGAAATCAAGAAGGCCCAGTGCCTGCCCGGCAAGCTGATGCCCGACGATATCGCCGCCATGGTGCTCTTCCTCGGCGCCGACGACAGCAGGATGTGCACGGCGCAGGACTTCGTCGTCGACGCCGGCTGGACGTAAGCGCCGGCGGCCCGGCGCGGCCCGCGACGACCCCGCCACGGCCCCACCACGATCCCAGGTTCCCTCGTTCCGGCCCTCGCCGGTACGACAGGCACTTTCACGCATACCGCCACAATAACAGGAGACCCCCAGTGAAAGCATTGAAACCCGTCATCCTCGCCCTGAGCATCCTGGCCGCACCGGCCTTTGCCCAGGTGAGCGTCAGCATCGATACCACCCGCCCGGGCCCGGTCATCAACAAGAACGTGTACGGCCAGTTCGCCGAACACCTCGGCACCGGCATCTACGAGGGCCTGTGGGTCGGCCCCGATTCGCGCATCCCGAACACGCGCGGCTGGCGCAAGGACGTGGTCGGCGCGCTGAAGGAGCTGAAGGTGCCGCTGGTGCGCTGGCCGGGCGGCTGCTTCGCCGACGAATACCACTGGCGCGACGGCATCGGCGCGCGCAACAAGCGCCCGGTGAAGGTCAACACCCACTGGGGCGGCGTGGCCGAGGACAATGCGGTCGGCACCCACGAGTTCTTCGACCTGGTCGAGATCCTCGGTACCGAGGCCTACGTCAACGGCAACCTCGGCTCCGGCACCCCGCAGGAGATGGCCGAGTGGCTGGAATACATGACCTCGGACACCAAGTCGACCCTGGCCGAGCAGCGCCGCAAGAACGGCCGCAAGGAGCCGTACAAGGTGGCCTACTTCGGCATCGGCAACGAAGCCTGGGGCTGCGGCGGCAACATGAAGCCGGAATACTACGCCAACCTGTACAACCATTACGCCACCTTCCTCAAGACTCCGCCGAACGCGCGTCCGAAGATGATCGCCAGCGGCGGCAACGACGACGACACCCGCTGGACCGAGGTGCTGAGCAAGGAAGCCGCCCGGGGCACCGACGGCATCAGCTTCCACTTCTACACGCTGCCCACCGGCGTCTGGGAAAAGAAGGGCGCCGCCACCGGCTTCCCGGAAGCCGAATGGTTCTCGACCATGCAGCAGACCCTGCGCATGGATGGCCACATCCGCCGCAACGTCGCCATCCTCGACAAGAACGATCCGGAGAAGAAGCTCGGCTTCTACGTGGACGAATGGGGCACCTGGTACGACGTCGAGCCGGGTACCAACCCGGGCTTCCTGTTCCAGCGTAATACCCTGCGCGACGCGGTGGTGGCGGCGCTGAACTTCAACATCTTCCACAGCCATGCCGACCGCGTGCGCATGACGATGATCGCGCAGATGGTTAACGTGCTGCAGGCGATGATCATCACCGACAAGGAGAAGATGCTGCTGACGCCGACCTACCACGCCTACAAGATGTACATCCCGTTCCAGGACGCGACCTCGCTGCCGACGGCCGTGAACAACGACGTGGCCTACTCGAGCGGCAACAAGAGCGTCCCGGGCATCAGCGCATCGAGCGCGCGCGGCAAGGACGGCAAGGTCTACCTGGCCCTGGTGAACACCAATCCGCACCGGGCCAGCGACGTCAGCATCGACCTGAAGGGCCAGGCCGTCTCGGGCGCCACCGGTCAGGTGCTCACTGCCGAGGCGATGGATGCGCACAACACCTTCGACAAGCCGCAGGCGATCAAGCCGGCGCCGTACAGCGCCAGGGCGGTGGACGGCAAGCTGACGCTGAAGGTGCCGGCCAAGTCGGTGGTCGTCGTCGCGGTCGACGCGTAAACGGTAGGGTGGACGGCTTTGCCGTCCGCGCGTTCACATCCCGCTCGCGGACCTGCGGGTATCGATCGGCCCGCACGCGATGGTTGAACGCGCGGACGGGAAGACCCGTCCGCCCTACGGTTCGCGACTATTCAGGAGTCCATCATGTCTCTGTTTTCTCGTCTCTGCGCCGGCATACTGGCCCTCACGGCCGCGCTGCCCGCCTTCGCCGCCCAGGTCGAAGTCCACGATCCCGTCATGGCGAAGGAGGGCAACAGGTACTACCTCTTCAGCACCGGCCCCGGCATCACCTTCTACAGTTCGAGCGACATGCGGTCGTGGAAGCCCGAGGGCCGCGTGTTCGCCGGCGAACCCGGCTGGGCCAAGCGGGCGGCGCCGACCTTCAACGACCATATCTGGGCGCCGGACATCCAGCACCACAACGGAAAGTACTACCTGTACTACTCGGTGTCCGGCTTCGGCAAGAACACTTCCGGCATCGGCGTGACCACCAACACCACGCTCGACCCGCGCTCTCCAGGCTACAAATGGGAAGACCAGGGCATGGTCCTGCAGTCGATCCCCGGCCGCGACCTGTGGAACGCGATCGACTCGCACGTGATCGACGATGAACAGGGCACGCCGTGGATGTCCTTCGGCTCCTTCTGGTCCGGCCTGAAGCTCGTCAAGCTCGACGCCAGCCGCACCAGGCTGGCCGAACCGCAGGAGTGGCACACCATCGCGCGCCGCGAGCGCCCGGCCTTCGAAGCCGACAGCGAAGCGGGGCCGGCGCAAATCGAAGCGCCCTTCATCTTCAGGAAGAACGGCTGGTACTACCTGTTCGCCTCCTGGGACCTGTGCTGCAAGGGCAAGGACAGTACCTACAAGGTCGTGGTGGGCCGCGCAAAGGCTGTCACCGGCCCCTACCTCGACCGCCAGGGCGTGGACATGGCCAAGGGCGGCGGCTCGCTTGTGATCGGGGGCGACCGCGATTGGAAGGGCCTCGGCCACAACAGCGCCTACACCTTCGAGGGCAGGGACTTCATGGTCCTGCACGCCTACGAGAGCGCCGACCGCTACAAGCAGAAGCTGAAGGTGCTGGAGATGAAGTGGGATGCCGAGGGCTGGCCGATCGTCGACGCGGCGGATCTCAACCGTTACCAGAGCGTCCAGCTGCCATGAGGCGCAGGCTCGCCGCCCTGGCGCTGTTTGTATCCTCGGCCTGGGCCCAGGCGGCCGAGCTCTTCCCCCTGGCCGACGTGCGTTTGATGCCCGGCCCCTTCCTCGACGCCCAGACCACCGACCTGAACTACATGATGGCGATGGAGCCGGACCGGCTACTGGCGCCATTCCTGCGCGAAGCCGGCCTGGCGCCGCGCCAGCCGGGCTACGGCAACTGGGAGTCGACGGGGCTGGACGGGCACATGGGCGGCCACTACCTGTCCGCGCTCGCGCTGATGTATGCCGCCACCGGCGACGCGGAAGTGCTGCGCCGCCTGAACCATTTCGTGGCGGAGCTCAAGCGCGCGCAGGAAGCCAACGGCGACGGCTACCTGGGCGGCATCCCCGGCGGCCGCCAGGCCTGGCGCGACGTCGCCGCCGGCAAGCTGGAGGCCGACAACTTCTCGGTCAATGGCAAGTGGGTCCCGTGGTACAACCTGCACAAGGTATATGCGGGCCTGCGCGACGCCCACCGCCATGCGGGCAATGCCGATGCACGCGCCATGCTGGTCGCCCTTTCCGACTGGGCGCTGCGCCTGAGCAGCCACTTAAGCGAAGAGCAGATGCAGCAGATGCTGCGCGCCGAGCATGGCGGCATGAACGAGATCTTCGCCGACGTGGCGCAGATGACGGGCGAGCGCAAGTACCTCGACCTGGCGCTGCGATTCTCGCACCAGGCAATCCTGCAGCCGCTGGCGCAGGGGCAGGACAAGCTGACCGGCCTGCACGCCAACACCCAGATCCCGAAGGTGATCGGCTTCAAGCGCATCGCCGACATGACCAAGCGCCAGGACCTGGACCGGGCCGCGGCGTTCTTCTGGCAAACCGTGGTCGAGCGCCGCTCGGTGGCCATCGGCGGCAACAGCGTCAAGGAGCACTTCCACGACACCCAGGACTTCGGCCCGATGATCGGCGAGGTCGAGGGGCCGGAGACCTGCAACACCTACAACATGCTCAAGCTCACCAGCATGCTGTTCCAGACGGAGCAGAAGGGCCGCTACGGCGACTACTACGAGCGCGCGCTGTACAACCACATCCTGTCTTCGCAGCGCCCGGGCGGCGGCTTCGTCTACTTCACGCCGGTGCGGCCGAACCACTACCGGGTGTACTCGCAGGTGGACAAGGGCATGTGGTGCTGCGTCGGCTCGGGCATCGAGAGCCATGCCAAGTACGGCGAATTCATCTACGCGCACGAAGGCGACGCGCTGTTCGTGAACCTGTTCATTCCCTCGACGCTGCACTGGCGCAGGATGGGCAAAGGGGGAGTACAGATTACCCAGTCGACGCGCTTCCCGGACGAGGGCAGCACGCGCCTGACGGTGGATGCGCCGGGCAGCTTCACCATGAAGATCCGCTATCCGGACTGGGTCGCGGCCGGCAAGATGGTGGTGAAGGTCAACGGCAGGGTGGTCCAGCTCGACGCCGCGCCGGGCGGCTACGTGAGCGTGGCGCGTGCATGGAAGAAGGGCGACCGGGTCGACGTGCAACTGCCGATGACGACGCGCCTGGAGCAGATGCCGGACAAGTCGAACTACTACGCCGTGCTGCACGGCCCCATCGTGCTGGCCGCGAAGACGCGCCTGTTCGGCGACGAGCAGTTGAACTTCCTGGCCGACGAGTCGCGCATGGGCCATATCGCGGGCGGGCCGGTGTGCCCGCTGGAGGCGGCGCCGATGCTGGTCAGCGATTCGCTTGCGTTCCTGCGCCGCTTCAAGCCGGTGAAGGGCAAGCCGCTGACCTTCACGGCGCCAGGGCTGGTGCATGGCGCGGCGGGCAGCGCAACCGAGTTCATTCCCTTCTTCCGCCTGCACGAGTCGCGCTACACGATGTACTGGCAGCACGCGACGCCGGCCAATTTCGAGCGCATGCGGGCGGAGAACGCGGCGCGCGAAGCCGAGCGGCTGGCGCTGGATGCGCGCACCATCGACCAGGTGGCGCCGGGCCAGCAGCAGCCGGAGTCGGATCACTTCTTCAAGGGTGAGGGCATCGATGCGGGCGTGAACGGCGGAAGGCACTGGCGGCATGCGACGAAGTGGTTCAGCTATGAGCTGAAGGATCCGAAAGGGGAGGCGAAGCTGCTCCAGCTGACCTTTGCGCAGGCCGATGCCGGGCGACGCTTCGATATCGAGGTCAATGGCGTGCCGGTGGCGGAAGTGGCGCTCGCCAGCGATGGCGGCCCGGAGTTCTACAGTGTCGACTACCCACTGCCGGCATCCATCCTGCAGGCCAAGCCGCACACGCTGTCGGTGCGCTTCGTGGCCAAGCCGGGATCGGTGGCGGGTGGATTGTACGGTCTACGCCTGCTGCGCTAAAGCACGCTGCTCATGCATTGGGCGGCAGGCGGCCGTGATCAGTGGTAGTCCGATATCGCTTCCGATATCGGTTTCCACTAAAAATTGATTGGATGAGCATCAGACTTTGTCTTACGATTAATTAATAACAATACCGGAGACAAGGTAATGACCCTCACCCGCAGAACCCTCCTGGGTAGCGCCGCCGCTTGCGCATTCGCTTTCACGATGCCAGCCTACGCCCAGAAACCCCTCACCATCGGCTTCTCCCAGGTCGGCGCCGAATCCGAATGGCGCACCGCCAACACCGCCTCGATCAAGAGCGCCGCCAAGCAGGCCGGCGTGAATCTGAAATTCGCCGACGCCCAGCAGCGCCAGGAAAACCAGGTCAAGGCCATCCGCTCCTTCATTGCCCAGCGCGTCGACGTG
The DNA here is from genome assembly GCF_057801335.1 of Massilia sp. BAP21. Taxonomy (NCBI): domain Bacteria; kingdom Pseudomonadati; phylum Pseudomonadota; class Betaproteobacteria; order Burkholderiales; family Oxalobacteraceae; genus Massilia; species Massilia sp. BAP21. Next base: position 29,832 of record NZ_CM173596.1, on the reverse strand, counting down.
ATCGCCTTCTCGCCGGTCGTCGAATCCGGCTGGGACACCGTGCTGCGCGAAGCGAAAGCGGCCAAGATCCCGGTCATCCTGACCGACCGCGCGGTCAAGGTCAGCGATCCGTCGCTGTACGTGAGCTTCATCGGTTCCGACTTCGTGGAAGAGGGTCGCCGCGCCGCGCGCTGGCTGGGCGAGCACCAGAACAAGAACCCGAACCGCAGCTACAACATCGTCGAGCTGCAGGGCACCGTCGGCTCGGCGCCGGCGATCGACCGCAAGGCGGGCTTCGCGGAAGTCATCGCCGGCAATCCGAAGCTGAAGATCATCCGCTCGCAGACCGGCGACTTCACCCGCGCCAAGGGCAAGGAGGTGATGGAAGCCTTCCTGAAGTCCGAAGGCAAGAACATCAACGTGCTCTACGCGCACAACGACGACATGGCCATCGGCGCGATCCAGGCCATCGAGGAAGCGGGCCTGAAGCCGGGCAAGGACATCCTGGTGGTGTCGATCGACGGCGTGCGCGGCGCATTCGAGGCCATGTTGCAGGGCAAGCTCAACGTCACCGTGGAGTGCAACCCGCTGCTCGGGCCGCAGCTGATCCAGACCGCGCAGGCGGTCAAGGCGGGCAAGCCGGTGCCGAAGCGCATTACCGTGAACGAGGGCGTATTCCCAGCTGAAGTCGCGGCCAAGGAATTCCCGAACCGTAAATATTGAGGCGGCCATGCTCGCCTCGACCACCGTGGCGCCGGTCCTGGAAGTGACCGGCATCCACAAGCAATTCCCGGGCGTGAAGGCGCTGCTTGACGCGGGCCTGCGCCTGTTCCCCGGCGAAGTCCACACGCTGATGGGCCAGAACGGCGCCGGCAAGTCGACCCTCATCAAGGTCCTCACCGGCGTCTACCAGCCCGAGCGTGGCAGCATCGTCCTTTCCGGCCGCGCGATCGCGCCCACTTCCACCCAGGACGCGCAGGAACTCGGCATCAGCACGGTCTACCAGGAGGTGAACCTGTGCCCGAACCTGTCCGTCGCCGAAAACATCTTCATCGGCCGCTACCCGCGCCGCTTCGGCATGATCGACTGGCGTGGCATGCGGCGCCAGGCCGCTGACTTGTTGAAGCGCCTGCAGATCGACGTCGACGTCGGCAAGCCGCTGTCGCACTATCCGCTCGCCATCCAGCAGATGGTCGCGATCGCGCGCGCCCTGAACATCTCGAGCAAGGTGCTGATCCTCGACGAGCCCACCTCCAGCCTGGACGAGAACGAAGTCCAGCTGCTGTTCTCGGTGCTGCGCGGCTTGCGCGAGCAGGGCATGGCGATCCTGTTCGTGACCCACTTCCTCGACCAGACCTACGCCATCTCGGACCGCATCACCGTGATGCGCAACGGCGAGCGCGAGGGCGAATACCTGTGCAGCGAGCTGTCGCGCCTGGCCCTGGTCAACAAGATGATCGGGGCGCCGGCCGATGCGCAAGCCGACACGGGCAGCGCCTGCGCCGAGGCGGGCACGCAGGGCGAGACCTTCCTGCGCACGAAGGCGCTGGCGCGCAAGGGCGTGCTGAACCCGGTCGACCTCGAGATCCGCAAGGGCGAGCTGCTCGGCCTGGCCGGCCTGCTCGGTTCCGGCCGCACCGAGACGGCGCGCCTGCTGTTCGGCGCGGACAAGGCCGACGGCGGCGCCATCGAGATCGGCGGCCGCAGCCGCATGTTCTCCACCCCGCGCGATGCGATTGCGCAGGGCATCGGCTTCTGCTCGGAAGACCGCAAGCACGAGGGCGCGATCCTGGCCCTGTCGGTGCGCGAGAACCTGATCCTGGCACTGCAGGCGCGCCAGGGACTGCTGCGCGCGATCCCGATGCGGCGCCAGCAGGAGCTTGCAGCCCATTACGTGAAACAACTGGGGATCAAGACGGCAAGTATCGAGACGCCGATCGGCCTCCTGTCCGGCGGCAACCAGCAGAAGGTCTTGCTGGCGCGCTGGCTGGCCACCGAGCCGAAGCTGATGATCCTCGACGAACCCACGCGCGGCATCGATGTGCGCGCCAAGCAGGAAATCATGGACTACGTTACCACCCTGTGCCGCAAGGGCATGGCTATCCTGTTCATCTCGTCCGAACTGCCCGAGGTGCTGCGCGTGAGCGACCGCGTGGTCGTCATGCGCGACCGCAAGGCCTGCGGCGAGTACGGCCGCGGCGAGCTGGACGACAGTACTGTGCTGCACGTGATCGCCGGGGAGGGCTGCGCATGAACGCCGCCGTCAAGGATGCGGTGCTCCAGAGCGCCGGGCCGGCCGGGCCGACCGTCTTCCAGCATCCCCTGTTCCGCCCCCTGGCGGCGCTGGCCCTGCTGCTGCTGGTCGACTTCCTGCTGATTCCCGGCTTCTTCCGCCTCGAGATCAAGGACGGCCACCTGTACGGCAGCCTGGTCGACATCGTCAACCGCGCCGCGCCGCTGATGCTGGCGGCGATCGGCATGACCCTCGTGATTGCCACGCGCGGCATCGACATCTCGGTCGGCGCCGTGGTGGCCCTGTCGGGGACGGTGGCCGCCATGCTCATCGGCGGCACCATGGTGATCAACGACGGCGTGCCCGAGTACGTGGCGCAGACGCCGATGGTGCTGGCGCTGCTGGCCGCCCTCGGCGTCGCCCTGCTGTGCGGGCTGTGGAACGGCGCGCTGGTTGCCGGCCTGGGCCTGCAACCGATCGTCGCCACCCTGATCCTGATGGTGGCCGGGCGCGGCCTGGCCCAGCTGCTCACCGATGGCCAGATCGTCACCGTCTACTACCAGCCCTTCTTTTTCCTGGGCAGCGGCTATCTGCTCGGCCTGCCGTTCGCGCTGTTCGTGGTGGTGGCGGTGTTCGCGGTCACCAGCCTGCTGCTGCGCCACACGGCGCTCGGCCTGTTTATCCAGGCGGTCGGGGTGAATCCTGTCGCGGCGCGCCTGGCCGGCATCCGCACCGCGGCCCTGGTCGTCTTCGTCTACGTGTTCAGCGCGGCCTGCGCCGGCATGGCGGGACTGATGATCAGCTCGAACGTGAAGAGCGCGGACGCCAACAACGCCGGCCTGCTGCTGGAACTGGACGCCATCCTGGCGGTCACGCTGGGCGGCACCTCGCTCGCGGGCGGCAAGTTCTCGCTGGTGGGCAGCATCATCGGGGCGCTGATCATCCAGACACTCACCTATACCATCTACTCGCTGGGCGTGCCGCCCGAGGTCAACATGGTCGTCAAGGCAATCGTGGTCTTCCTGGTCTGCATCTCGCAGTCCGACCGCTTCAAGAGCCTGGGAAAGAGGAGGGCGGCATGAACGCATTCAACAAGCACCTGACTTCCGCCCCCTGGTTCACCTCGGCGGCCACCGTGGTCCTGCTGGCGGCCATGCTGCTGGCCGGGGGCCAGGCCTACGACGGCTTCCTGTCGCTGCAGGTGATGCTCAATCTCCTGATCGACAACGCCTTTCTGCTGGTGCTGGCCATCGGCATGGGCTTCGTCATTCTTTCCGGCGGCATCGACCTCTCGGTGGGTGCGGTGCTGGCGCTGGCGACCATGGTCGCGGCCTGGCTGCTGCAGGTGGCGCAGTGGCCGCCGGCGGCCGTGATCGCGGCGGTGCTGCTGGGCGGCGCGGCCTTTGGCGGCAGCATGGGCGCCATCATCCATGTGTTCCGCCTCCAGCCTTTCATCGTCACCCTGGCCGGCATGTTCCTGGCGCGCGGCCTGTGCTACTTGATCAGCGTCGAGTCGATCACCATCACCGACCCGCTGTTCGTCGCCATGTCGCAGACCCAGCTGCCCTTCCTCGGCGGCTTCCTGTCGCCTGGCGCCCTGGTCGCGATCGGCATGCTCTTGCTGGCGGTGTGGGTGGCGAACTATTCGGCTTTTGGACGCGCGGTCTACGCCATCGGCGGCAACGAGGGGTCGGCCGCGATGATGGGCCTGGCCGTGGGGCGCACCAAGGTCCTGGTCTACGCATTCAGCGGCTTCTGCGCGGCGCTCGGCGGCCTGCTGTTTTCGTTCTACATGCTGTCCGGGTATGGGCTGCATGCGCAGGGCACCGAACTCGATGCCATCGCGGCCGTCGTCATCGGCGGCACGCTGCTCACCGGCGGCTATGGCTATGTGCTGGGGGCGCTGTCGGGCGTGCTGGTGCTCGGCACCATCCAGACCCTGATCGCCTTCGACGGTACCCTGAGTTCCTGGTGGACCAGGATCGTGATCGGCGCCCTGTTGTTCGTGTTCTGCGTGGTACAGCGCCTGATGGGTTTCCGTCAGAAGCAAAGCTAATAAATACAAGCGAAATATAAGGAGAGGTGATGAACAAGATGTCCGTACTGGTGGCCGGACTGGCCGCCGCATTGACGGCTGCATGGGCGGCACCCGAGGCCCTGGCTGCCAACCCCATCGTGAAGGAGATCTTCACGGCCGACCCGGCCGCCCTGGTCGACAACGGCCGTGTCTACGTCTACGTCGGCAAGGATGAAGCGCCGGTCGGCGGCAAGGAGTACGTGATGAACGAGTGGCGCGTCTACTCCAGCTGCGACATGAAGAAGTGGGTCGACCATGGCTCGCCGCTGCGCTACAGCACCTTCAAGTGGGCCGGCCGCGATGCCTGGGCCTCGGACATCGTCAAGCGCAACGGCAAGTATTATTTCTATTCGACCGTCGACCACGCCGCGCTCAAGAGCAAGGCGATCGGCGTGGCCGTTTCAAACAGCCCGACCGGGCCCTTCGTCGACGCGCGCGGCACCGCGCTGGTCACCAACGACATGACGAAGGAAACCCCGATTCCCTGGGACGACATCGATCCGGCCGTTTTCATCGACGACGACGGCCAGGCCTATCTGTACTGGGGCAATACGGTGCTGAAGTACGCCAGGCTCAAGCCGAACATGATCGAGATCGACGGTCCGATCCACACCGTGGGCCTGGACTCCTTTACCGAAGCGGCCTACCTGCACAAGCACAAGGGCACCTACTACCTCTCGTACTCGCGCAAGTTCCCGGAAGAGACCGTGGTCATGAGCGGCCCGACGGCGACCGGCCCCTGGACCTTCGGCGGCGTGATCATGGAGAAGAACAGCAACGTCAACACGATCCACCAGGCCATCGTCGAGTTCAACGGCAAGTCCTACATCTTCTACCACAACGGCAAGCTGCCGACAGGCGGCGAATTCCGCCGCTCGGTCGCCGTGGAGGAACTGCACTACGGCCCCGACGGCCAGATCCTGCCGGTGGCGCAAACAGCGCAAGGCCCGGCCGCCAATCCTGCGCCGGGCTGCCAGTGATAGCCTGCGCCCAGCTTTTCCTATCGAAGTGATATCGATACTGATATTATTTTCCGATGGATACAACAAACCCGAACTGGTTCCTGAAGGCGCGCCTCAAGACGCGCCAGCTCCTGCTCCTGATCGCGCTCGACGACTACCGCAACATCCACCGGGCGGCCGAGGAACTCCACATGACGCAGCCGGCGGCGTCCAAGCAGATCAAGGACCTGGAAGAGATGCTGGACGTGCGCCTGTTCGAGCGCCTGCCGCGCGGGATGGAGCCGACCATCTACGGCGAGACCATGATCCGCCATGCGCGCATGGCGCTCACCAGCCTGGCATTGGCGCACGACGACCTGGTGGCCCTGAAGGCCGGCCTGTCCGGACAGGTGGAGGTGGGCGTCATCATGTCGCCGGCGATGGCGCTGTTGCCGCGCGCGATCGCACGCATCAAGGAGCAGGCGCCGCTGCTGCGGATCGGCGTGCACCTCGAACCCAGTAACGTTTTGCTCGACAAGCTGCAGCGCGGGACGCTCGACTTCATGATCGGCCGCATCCTGGAGAAGGAAGATTCGAGCGGCCTGGTGTACGAGGAGCTGACCGAGGAACCGGCCTGCGCCGTGGTGCGCCCCGGCCATGCGCTGCTCGAGGCGAAGGACCTGCGCCTGGAGGACATCGCCGACCGGCCCTGGATCTTGCCGCCGCCCGGCAGCATCCTGCGCCACCGCTTCGACATGATGTTTCGCCGCGCCGGGCTGCAGCCGCCGGCGAACGTGGTCGATACCACCGCGCTGCTGCTCGTCACCACGCTGCTGCAGCAGACCGATTCGCTGCACGTGATGCCCCTGGAGGTGGCGCAGTATTATGCGTCGCTGAACGTGATGCGCGTCCTGCCGATCGAACTGCCCTGCAAGATGGACGCCTTCGGCATCATCCGGCAACAGGACCACCTGCTGGCGCCGGGCGCCGAGCTGCTGCTGCGGCAGGTCAGGCTGGCGGCTTCCGAGATCTACTGAGGCGGCGCCGGGCCGGCGCCGGCCCGGCATTGCTGGCGTTGCCAAACTCCGCGATAATCCGGGCTTGCGCCCATTCCGGACGCCAACCGTTACCCTTCGCCGATCGCATGCCTGGCCGGCGCCCCATACCGATGACAAACCCGTTCCGCACACTGACATTCACGTCCACCGCCTTCCTGGCGCCGCTGCTCCTGAGCGCCTGCGCCCATACCGCCGGCCCGGCCTCGACGGCAGCGCCGACGCCGCCCGCCCAGATCAGCGTCGCCTCGTTCAACCTGGCCTGGGCCGGTTCGCAGCAGGACTTCGACCACCATGCCGCCGTCTGCACGGCCGTGAACTGGTGCGATACCCGCCCGAAGCGCGAAAAGGGCCAGTCGCGCCCGACCGAGGAAGCCGTGCAGGCGGCGCGCCAGTGCGTGGCCAATACCGAGCGCCTGGCCGGCGGCCCGGAGAAAGCCGGGATGATGGTGCCGTGTAACGCCTACCTGGGCCGCGACAACGCCACGCCGCCGACGAGCGCCGACTACGCCGCCAAGCTGGCCGGCCTGCAAACGACGATCGCCAATTTGATCGAGAAGCAGGGCGTGAAAGTGATCGCCTTCCAGGAAGTGCGCTCGGCCGAGGTGATCAAGACCCTGCTCGGCAAGCATGCCGACCGCTTCGGCACCTGCGACGCGCCGCACGACGGCTTCCAGACCACGGCCTTTGCCTGGGACAAGAGCATGGGCGAGACCGGCGCCAAATGCAGCGTGAACGAGGACCTGGCGGTCAGCGACAACCCGGGCGCCAAGGATGCGCGCAAGGTGCGTCCCGGCCTGACGCTGGAACTGGAGTGGGCCGGGCGCCGCGTCAGCTTCCTGAACGTGCACCTGAAATCGAGCTGCGCGAACATCGTGCCGACCCCGATCTACCAGGCGCGCCTGCTCGACGATCCGAATCCCGCCTGCCAGGTGCTGAACCGCCAGGTCGCGCCGATCGAACGCTGGCTCGACAGCGTGGCCGCGCGCAGCCCCGACTTCGTGCTGCTGGGCGACTTCAACCGCCGCATCGACGAAGAAGCCGCCGCGAATATCCCAGTGGAGAAGGTGCGCGTCGACGGCAGCAATCCGGCCGGCGTGCCGCCCCAGGATGCGAACGGCAAGGTCGCCACGCGCTACCTGTGGCAGGAGCTGAACGACGGCAGCCGCTCGCTCAAGCAGGTGCCGCTGACCGGCATCGAAGAAGGTTGCCGCGGCTTCACGGGCCTCGACCACATCGTGCTGAGCGGCGCCCTGGCGGCGCGCCAGGCGCCGGATATCGGTTCGCGCAAGACGGCCGTCGTGCAGGCGCCGGGCCAGCGCATCGACACCAGCGACCACTGCCCGCGCAGCGTGACCCTGAACCTGTAATGCGCGCCGGGACCGTTCTCCTGTCCCAACCTTAGGAATCATCGCCGGCTTCCATGCCGGCGATTTTCTTTTCTGCCTCGACTACAGCGGCAGCGTCGTCTCGTACTTCACCTCGCGCAGCGCCACGCTGGTATTCACCTGCGCCACCCCGTTCAGCTTGACCAGCACGTTGTGCAGGAAGTCGTGGTAGGCATCCATGTCGGCCACCACCACCTTCACCATGTAGTCCGAACTGCCGGTCGTCTCGTAGCATTCCACCACTTCCGGCCGCAGCCGCATCGCTTCCTCGAACTGCTCGACCACGCCCTCGGCATGGCGCGCCAGCGATACATGCAGCAGGCACACCACGGCCAGCCCCAGCTTGCGGCGGTCGAGCAGGGCGGTGTAGCGCAGGATATAGCCGTTCTCCTCGAGCTCCTTCTGGCGCCGCCAGCAGGGGCTGGCCGACATGCCGATCTTTTCCGCCAGCTCGTTCGACGACACCCGGCCATTCTTTTGTAGTTCCGCAAGGATCTTGATCGACGCATGGTCGAGCGGTGTGTTTTTCACTTTTTGCCCCTGTTTCAGAAAGATTCTTGCCAGTCTAATCGCTGGGAGGGAAGAAATAGAAAAAATCTTTCTCCCCGTGCGGCATATCCTGTCTGCTTACAAAAACATAACGAGACAATGAATTCCATGACCATTCCGCCAGCCCTGCTGGCCGACCCCGACTACGCCCTCGACGACAACCTGCGCCGCGAAAGCGGCCGCGTCTTTCTCACCGGCACGCAGGCCCTGGTGCGCCTGCTGTGCATGCAAAAAGTCTTCGACGAAGGCCAGGGCCTGAACACGGCCGGTTTTGTCAGCGGCTACCGCGGCTCGCCGCTGGGCGCGGTCGACCAGGAACTCTGGCGCGCGAAAGACCTGCTGCAAGCACGCAGCATCGACTTCCTGCCGGCGATTAACGAAGAACTCGGCGCCACCGCCGTGATGGGTTCGCAGCAGGTCGAGACCGACCCGACGCGCAAGGTCGACGGCGTATTCGGCATGTGGTACGGCAAGGGCCCGGGCGTGGACCGCGCCGGCGACGCCCTGAAGCACGGCCACGTCTACGGTTCCTCGCCGCACGGCGGCGTGCTGGTCATCCTCGGCGACGACCACGGCTGCGTGTCGTCGTCGATGCCGCACCAGAGCGAGCAGGCGCTGATCGCCTGGAGCATGCCGGTCATCAATCCGGCCAACATCCAGGAATACCTGGAATTCGGCCTGTACGGCTGGGCCCTGTCGCGCTTCTCGGGGGCCTGGTGCGGCTTCAAGGCGATCTCGGAAACCGTGGAAGGCGGCGCCGTGGTCGAGCTGCCGCCCATGCCGTCGTTCAGCACGCCGCAGGATTACGTGGCGCCGCCGGACGGCCTGCACAACCGCTGGCCCGATTTGCCGGGCCTGGCGCTGGAAGTGCGGCTCGACGCCAAGCTCGAAGCGGTACAAGCCTTTGCCCGCGCCAACTCGATCGACCGCCTGGCGGTGGCCGCGCCGCAGGCGCGCATCGGCATCATCAGCGCCGGCAAGGCCTACCTGGACCTGGTCGAGGCGCTCGAACGCCTGGGCTTGCCGCTGGCGCGCCTGGAAGAACTCGGCGTACGCGTCTACAAGCCCGGCCTGACCTTCCCGCTGGAGCGTACCCGCCTGGCCGCCTTTGCCGCCGGCCTCGAGGAAATCCTGGTGGTGGAAGAGAAGGGCCCGGTCATCGAGCAACAGGTGAAAAACCTGTTCTATAACCTGCCCACGGAAAGCCGTCCCGCCGTGGTCGGCAAGGCCGGGCGAGATGGTAGCCCGCTGCTGTCGGCGCTGGGCGAGCTGCGTCCTTCGCGCATCGCGCCGGCCCTCGTGCACTGGCTGGCGCCGCGCTTCCCGCAGCTCGACCTGGCACGCATGCTGCCGGACTTCTGCGCCGCTGCGCTGCCCTCGAACGGTGCCGACGGCGTCAAGCGCACGCCGTACTTCTGCTCGGGCTGCCCGCACAATACCTCGACCCGCGTGCCGGAAGGCAGCCGCGCCTATGCCGGCATCGGCTGCCACTTCATGGCCACCTGGATGAAACGCGATACCAACTACCTGTCGCAGATGGGCGGCGAAGGCGTCAGCTGGGTCGCGTCCTCGCGCTTCGTGGACGAGCCGCACGTGTTCCAGAACCTGGGCGACGGCACCTTTTACCATTCGGGTTCGCTGGCGATCCGCCAGGCCGTGGCTGCGCGCACCAACATCACCTATAAGATCCTGTACAACGACGCGGTCGCGATGACCGGCGGCCAGCCGGTGGACGGCACCCTGTCCGTGCCGCAGATCGTGCAGCAGGTGGTGAGCGAAGGCGCGCGCAAGACCGTGGTCGTCACCGACCAGCCGGAAAACTATGCGCAAGTGAAGCTGCCCGACGGCGTGACCGTGCACCATCGGAGCGAGCTCGATGTCATCCAGCGCGACTTGCGCGTCATCCCCGGCGTGACGGTGCTGGTGTACGACCAGACCTGCGCCGCCGAGAAGCGTCGCCGCCGCAAGAAGAACAAGCCTGGCAAGACCGTCTTCCCCGACCCGGCGCGCCGCATGGTGATCAACCCGGCCGTGTGCGAAGGTTGCGGCGACTGCGGCGTGCAGTCGAACTGCCTGTCGATCCTGCCGCTGGAGACCGAATTCGGCCGCAAGCGCCAGATCGAGCAATCGTCCTGCAACAAGGATTATTCCTGCGTCGAGGGCTTCTGCCCGAGCTTCGTCTCGGTGCTGGGCGGGTCCTTGCGCAAGCCGGCCGTCAGCACGCTGTCGCTGGCCGATATCGAACAGGCCCTGGCGGCCTACCCGCAACCGGCGCCGGCGGCGCTGGCCAAACCCTTCGAAATCCTGGTCGCGGGCGTGGGCGGCACCGGCATCGTCACCGTCGGCGCGCTGATCACCATGGCGGCCCACCTGGAAGGCAAGGGCGCCTCGACCCTGGACTTCATGGGCTTTGCGCAAAAGGGCGGGGCAGTGCTGTCGCACGTGCGCGTCGCTTCGTCGCCGGCGCGCCTGAACCAGGTGCGCATCGATTTGCGCCAGGCCGATGCCGTGTTCGCCTGCGACCTGGTGGTCGCCGCCATGCCCGACAGTTTGTCGGTGATGCGCGCCGGGCACACGAAGGTGGTCGCCAACGACCGCGAGATCCCCACCGCCGACTTCACGCGCGAGCGCGATGCCTCGATCAACAAGGAAGGCCTGCTGGAAAAGCTCGGCCTGGCCGCCGGCATGGACAACCTGGTGCGCCTCGACGCGCACGAGACGGCGGCGCGCTTCCTGGGCGACCCGATCGGCGGCAACATCCTCTTGATGGGTTACGCTTGGCAGATGGGCCTGGTGCCGGTCGGCTTGCCGGCGCTGCTGCGCGCGATCGAACTAAATGGCGTGGCGATCGACATGAACAAGCGCGCCTTCATGCTGGGCCGCCTGGCCGCGGCCGATGCAAGTGCGCTGGAGCGCCTGGACCGCAGCGAGCGCAAGGTGATCCAGTTCAGCGCGCCGAAGCCGCTGGCGGACACGGTTGCCGTGCGCACGGACTTCCTGACCGCGTACCAGGATGCGGCCTACGCCGGACGCTACGCGCAGGCCATAGCGGCGGTGGAACGGCGCGAAGCCGAGATCGACCCCACCGGCTCGCGCAAGCTGAGCAAGCTGGTGGCGCGCAATCTGTTCAAGGTGATGGCCTACAAGGACGAATACGAGGTGGCGCGCCTGCACGCCGACCCGGCCTTCCGCGCCCAGATCGCCGCCCAGTTCGAGGGCGACTACAAGCTCGCCTTCCACCTGGCGCCACCGATGCTGGCGCGCCGCAAGCCGGGTTCCGACGTACCGGCCAAGATGCGCCTGGGCGGCTGGATGATGCCGGTATTCGGCATACTGGCCAAATTCAAGTCCCTGCGCGGCGGGCCGCTCGACGTCTTCGGCTATACCGAGGAACGCAAGCGCGAACGGGCGCTGCGCGAACGCTATCTGGCTTTCGTGGAGACGCTGGCGACGAGCCTGAGCCCTGGCAACCGCGAGGCCGCGCTGAAGCTGGCGCAATTGCCGGATGGGGTGCGCGGCTACGGCCACATCAAGCTGGCCGCGATGGACAGGCTGGACGCCGAATGGCCGAAGCTGATGGCCATCTACCGTGGCGAGCAGGTGATCGAGCTGAAGCGGCGCGCCTGAGGCGAGGCGCACCGGATTCAAAAAATGGTCGCCGCTCGTGCTGCCAATGGTGGAAGTCCGGCGTCACGACCGGACTTTCCATCGCCAGGACACGTCGTAGCAGGCAGGGTGCACGAGACGCACACGGTGGTCGAGCCGGGCAGAGGCCTGTGTCCGGAAAATCGCCCGCCGGGACCTGTGCGCTGCCTCATGCAACCGTCGCCAGCACAAACGCACAGGCCAGCACGCCCAGGATACTCAGGAAGCCCCGATCGGCGCCGTCTTTACCGACGCCCGGCTCGGCCCCCATGCCGTGTACAGCACCCCCGCATCCAGGCGCCGCGCCAGGTGCGCCGCCAATGCGCCCGGCGTTGCGCTCTGCAACTGCCCGTCCTCGACATACGATACCGCCGGCCCCACCTGGTCCAGGCAGCTGACCGTCAGGTTCAGCGTCGCGCGCACGACGGGGCAGGCCAGGGCATCGGCGAAGTCGGCGCGGATGGTTTGCACCAGCAGGTCCAAGTCGAGGTGGGCGAAGCGCAAGCTGCCCTGGAATTCGTTCGGCACATTGGTCGGGTCCTCGATCCCGGCATACGGCTTGCCCGGCAGTTCCCCGGCCAGCGGCCCGGCGCCGTGGCGCGTGAGATAGGCGCGGGTGACGTAGGTGATATCGAGTGTCCCGATTCCCGCTTCACCCGCGACCTCCAGCGCATTCCGGATGCCCGTGTGCGAACGCGTCACGTAGGGAAAGGCGCCGCGCTCCTGGTCGAGCAGCAAGCCTTGCGCGCCTTCGAACACGACCTGCGCGCTGTCCCGCAGCACGTCGGGGCGCGCGCACTGCGTCGCACGGCGGAACGTCATCGCGGCGTGAACATAACGCTGCAGCGCCTCGTCGCTGGCGAGCCATTCGGCGGGCTGGCTGTCCAGCGCGGGAATCCCGAGCGCGGCGAGGCGGCGCGGCACATAGCCGGCGCGAATCGCCGCCAGCCGGTTCAGCAGATAGGCGGAACCCTGGCGCAGGTCGCCCACGCTCAGCGCAAACGCGGGGTCGAGGTTGCGTTCGATCGTCTCGCCGAAGCCCATCCCGCAACTGCCGTGGCGGCCAGCGCCACGGTGCCGTTCGACGACCTGGTTGAGCAGGATGTCGTACAGCGTGGAGACCGGCGCCCGCTCGTCGACGAACACCGGCGGCAGCGCCACGCCCGCATTGGCGACAATGGCCGTCAGCGCGTGCGCCTCTTTCAGGAACAGCGAGGGATGGCAGACGAAGTGGCGCGACAGGTAGGTTGCCGCGCCGGCCAGGGTACCGCTGCCGAAGTGGGAGAACACATGCCGCAGGCCGCCCGGCGTGGTAACGGTGTGGCCTGCCTGGGCGCCGCCGTTGAAACGCACCACGATGCCGTCCTTGCCAGCGGGCGCGATGTGATAATCGGTCATCAGACCCTTGCCTTCGTCGCCGTAGTTGGCGCCGATGACGGCCTTGGCGGTGTACCGCATGGTGTCTCCCCCGGTCGGATCAGAAACGCACCAGTTCGCGCAGTGCCCCCATGCGCGTGGCGGGCAGGGAGCCCAGCGCATGCGCTACCACCACCGAGGTATCGCCCGACCAGCTGTTCGCCACCGTGTCGCGGTCGCGGCCTTCGTTGACTTCCATCGCCGACACCACCACTTCCGCCAGCCGGCGGTAATCCTTCAGCCGCAGCACGCGCTGGCCGAGCAGCGCCTTCCACTTCTTCAGCACCCGCGGCAGGCAGCTTTGCGCATAACTGCCTTCCTCGACCACGACATGGAACACGTGGTACATGCGCGAGACCATGGTCAGCAGCTCGGCCATCGACAGATTGCGCTGCAGTGTGTCGCCGAAGATTGCTCGGGCATGCTTTGCCAGCAGTTCCTCGGGCGGTTCCTCGTCGCCGACGGTGAACAGATAGCCTTTGCGGCCGCGTTTCTCGAAGCAGTCGATCTGCGTGTGCTGGGCCGCGAAGTACCAGGGCAGGTGATAGCCTTCGTGGCTGTTGCCGCCGCCGCCTTTCTCGAGCCAGATCATCTTCAGCTGGTCGGCGATGCGGATGTCGGCTTCGAACTGCGTAATCTGCAGCGGCGCGTCGTCGTGGTACGAATCGCCGATGCCGCAGGCCAGGATGTGCGGGTCCGACACCGGTTTGCGCTTCAGGATTTCCTCGACCAGGGTGCCGAGACCTTCGCGCGCCATGGCGTCGGCGATCATGCCCATCGAACCGGTGACGTCGAGCCCGATGATGATTGCGTTCGAATCCGGATTCACCAGCGAGTCGCGCGATTCGCGCACCACGTCGTAAGGATTGAGTTTCGGATGCATGCCCGACGACGTGAAGATGTCCTCGGTGCGTTTGCCGACGGTTGCCTTTGCGGTGCGCTTCCAGTCGTCTTCGTCCCAACGTGCTCCACCCATGATGTTCTCCTTGATTGTCAACTGCGGTTCTACCGCGGGTCAACTGCGTAGATGTCGCTTTGCGTGAGGGGCAGTTCGGCGAAGCGACGTGCGCCGAAGCTGTCATGCAGGACCTGGGTGCGCCAGGTCCGGTATTCGTCGATCGGGCTGCTTGACGCGGGCAGGCGCAGCCAGTCGATCATGGCCTGCGGTGCGGCGCCGTCGCGTTCCAGGCGGCTGCCGCCGATGTCGCCCAGCAGTGCGCGGCCGATGGCGCGCACCAGTTCCAGGTCGGTGCGGATGTCGGCGCGCTTCCTGTCCAGCAGGCCGTGCGGCGCCCATTCGATGGTGCTGGCCGGCGCCGCGGTCATGCGTTCGCCGAGCCGCGCCGCATACCACCAGCCGCCCAGCACAGCCACGCTGTGATCCGGCGGCGACAGGAAGCAGGTGTCAAGCGAGAGGGCGTTGTGCGCGATGCCGGCATGCTGGAAGTAGCAGCACAGGTTGAGCAGCGAGCTGACCACCCAGGCCACGTGGCGCGGATCGAGGCGCCCGCCGAAGTGATCCAGCACGTCGCGCAGCAGGAGCAGGTCGGGCGTCTTGCGCATCACAATCACCCAGGCGTCGGCGGTGCGGAAGGCGCCGGCGAAAGGGCAGGCGGGCAGGTGCGGCGCGATCTGTTGCCGCATCCTGTCGTCGGCGTAGTCCAGGTTCCTGATCGTGCGCTCGGCGGCTTCCACCAGGTCGGCGTGCGCGAGATCGATGACAAAGGCGGCCACCGTGCCGGCCACGTACATGCTGCCGAGTTCGAAGCGGTGGCAGCGCAGGTAGTTGATCTCGTAGTGCTTGCCGTCGACCGCGGCCAGCTGCAGGACGCCACCGCGACGCGCCTCCAGCCTTTCCTCGCTTTTCTCGTAGAGGCATTTGATGTGCTGGAAGACCCGGTGCGCGCCGGCTTCGCTGTTGCGGTCGGGATGCCATTTCATGGCCAGCAGGCGGAAGGCCTTTTTGATGTCGTCGGCGCCGCCGCCGAACAGGCGCTCCGGGCTGTGCTCGGGAATGGCCAGCAGGCTCGCTGCGGACAGGTTCGAGAGATCGGTGATCATGCGTGTTCCTCCGGCGATGGAAGGGATAGTAGCATGTTTATCGTAAAACGCAACTAACAACTAACATGCCCGCTATTCATTCTTCATTGCAACAATGACGAGGTATCGTATGATCTTCACGTTTATCGCAGCTGACAATCATCATGAAACGATACGAAGATCCGCTGGCTCTGGTCGATGTCACGCTCTTTACCATCCGTGAAGGGCGGCTGTCGCTGCTGCTGGCCACGCGCAAGAATCGGGACGAGCCATATTTCGGCGCCCTGGCGCTGCCCGGCGGCGTCATCCACACCAACGAGGACGAGAACGCGCAGGACGCCGCCAGCCGCGTCGTGCGCACCAAGCTCGGTTTCGATCCGCCCTACATGGAGCAGCTCTACACCTTCTCGGGCCGGCTGCGCGATCCGCGCCGCTGGTCGCTGTCGGTGGCGTATTACTCGCTGGTGCCGGAAAGCGTGCTGGAACAGACGCAGGTCGAGGGACTGGAGTTCGTGCCGGCCGATCGCATTCCCGACCTGCCGTTCGACCACAACGACATCGCCGCCATGGCGATTCGCCGCCTGCGCAGCAAGTCGACCTATTCGTCCTTGCTGACTTTCCTGCTGCCGCCGGAATTCACGATCCCCGAACTGCACGCGGTATACGAGCAGGTGACCGGCTCGGCCACCAACATCGCGGCCTTCCGCAAGAAGGTGCTGGACGAAGACATGATCGAGCCGACCGGCGAGCGCCGCAAGGGCGGCCAGCATCGCGCGCCCGACCTGTACCGGCGCAAGGGGAACGGGCTGCAGGAGCTGAAGCGGACGATCTAGTCCGCTTCCGGGAGACGCGGCCTAGCCGAGCGCAATGCGGCGGCTGGCCACACGCGCCACGATGTCGGCGTCGTGCGTCACCAGCAGCAGGGCGCAGCCGCTCGCGCGCACCTGCTCCAGCAGCAGCGCGAACACCTCTTGCTGGATCACCGGGTCCAGGCGCGAGGTCGGCTCGTCGGCGAAGATCAGCGCCGGCTTCATGAGCAGCACGCGCGCCAGCGCGATGCGCTGCAGCTCGCCGCCCGACACCTGGTGCGGCAGCCGGTCGAGCAGGGCGGGCGCCAGGCGCATGCGCTGCAGCAGCGTTTCCAGCTCGGCCCAGTCGAGGCGGTGCAATTTGACCAGGTCGCGCAGCGACTGGCGCAGGGTGATCCGCGGCGCAAAGGCCGCCCCCGGGTCTTGCTGGATCTTCTGGAAGGCGGTCGGCGCCAGGCCGGGTGCGCGTGTCACGCGGCCCGCGCCTGGTGCCAGCAGGCCGAGCACGATGTTGCCGAAGCTGGTTTTCCCCGATCCGCTGGGGCCGCTGACCGCGACGATCTCGCCGGGAGCGATGACGGCATCGATGCCGGAGAACAGGGTCTGCTGGCCGAAGGCCTTGGCGACACCCTCGACGCGCACCAGGGCGCCGCTGGCGGCAGCGGCCGGCCGGGACGCCGGCCAGCAGGCCGGATCGGCCGCCAGCAGGCGCTGCGTGTAGGCCTGTTGCGGCGCCGCCAGCACGGCTGCCGCTTCGCCCTGCTCGATCACTTCGCCCTTCAGCATCACGCCCAGTTGCCCGCCCAGCGCCCGCGCCAGCCAGATGTCGTGGGTGATGCACAGCAGGCTCATGCCCTCGCGCTGGGCCGCGCGCAGCAGTTCCAGCACCTCGCCGCGGCGGTCGGCGTCGAGTCCCTTGGTCGGTTCGTCGATGATCATCAGCGGCGCGCCGGCCGCACGGGTGGCGAGGAAGGCAACGCGCTGCGCCATGCCGCCCGAGATCATGAACGGGTACTTGTGCGCGGCGTCGCCCAGGCCGAGCGCTGCCAGCGCACGGTCGGCGCGCGCCTTTCCCTCCGCGAAGCGCGCGCGCCAGCCGCCGCGCCCAGCGGCCGGGGCGCCGACCAGGGCATAGGTTTCGGCCACCTGGGCTCGTACCGGCATGGTCGGGTCGAGCGCAAGCCAGGGTTCCTGCGGCAGCAGGGCCAGGCGCCGGCCCCAGAGCGCATGGCGGCTGCGCGCATCGGCGGCGTCGTTCGCGTTACCGGCGATCGCCACGCGGCCGGTACAGCGCAGCGAAGACGGCAGATTACCCATGATCGCCTGCGCCAGCAGCGACTTGCCGGAGCCGCTTTCGCCCAGCAGCGTCAGCACGCCGCCGGGCGGGATCGCAAACGACACGCCGCGCACCAGCGCCTGCTTGCCGTGCAGTACGGTCAGCTCGTCGACCGCCAGGGCCGGCGGCACCCCAGGCGCAGTCATGCCGCCTCCTTTTCCGGCGACAGCAGCAACAGCCCGAGCAGCGTCAGGAACAGGGTCAGCACCGGCGCGCCGACCAGCCAGGGCGCTTCGCCGTAATAGGGCAGCAGTTCGATCATCATCACGCCCAGCTCCGGCGTCGGCGGCTGCAGGCCGACCCCGACGAATCCGAGGGCCGACATCGCCAGTACCGCGCCGGCAAAGCCGAAGCGCATCAGCGTGAACAGGCGCGGCAGCAGTTCCAGCAGCAGGTGGCGGCGCACGATGTGCAGCGGGCCGAAGCCGAGCAGGCGCGCCGCCTCGACGTGCGGGCTGGCCATCAGGATGCGCGTGGCGGCGCGCACCACGCGGAAGTATTCGACCCACAGCGCCAGCGAGATACCGACGTACAGCGGCCAGAAGCCGCCCGGCGCAAAGGCCGCCAGCAGCAGCACCAGCAGCAGGCCGGGCAAGGCCAGCACGGCATCGGCAACCGCCGCCAGCACGCGCTCGGGCCAGCCGCCGCGCCAGGCCGCGAGCAGGCCGATCAGCGTGCCGGGAATCGCCGCCGACAGCACGCTGACCAGGGCCAGCGCCAGCGACAATTGCGCCGCATGGGCGAGCCGCGCCAGCGCGCTGCGTCCGAGCTGGTCGAAGCCCAGCGGGTGCGCCAGGCTGGGCGCTTCCAGATAACGATCGAGCTGCTGGGCGGCCGGGTCGATGCCGACCAGCCAGGGACCGAGCAGGGCAAAGGCGCCGATGGCCGTCAGCAGTGCCATGCCTGCCAGCTGCGCGCGGCCCAGGCGGCGCTGCGGCGCGGTGTCGATGAAGTCGTCGGAAGAAAGCGAATGCATGTTTATGGTTATGGCCGGCGGCGCGGGTCGATGAAGGCACAGGCCGCGTCGACCAGTGCGTTAAAGAGGACGAACATCAGGCCAAGCACCAGCGCCGTGCCCTGGATCATCGGCACGTCGCGCCCGAAGATGGCGTGCACCAGCGCGTGGCCGATGCCGGGCCAGGCGAAGATGGTCTCGACCAGCACCACGCCTTCGACCAGGTACACCAGCTGCACGCCGAGGTAGGCCACCACCGGCGCGGCCACATTCCGCAGGCCGTGGCGCAGCAGCGCCTGGCGCAGGCTCAGGCCCTTGGTCAGGGCAAAGGCGAAGTAGGCCGAGCCGCGCACCTCGACCATCGCGTCGCGCGCCACGCGGCAGGAAACGGCGGCCATGCCCAATGCGAGGGTGAGCGCCGGCAGCATGATGCTGCCATGGTCGTCGTGCCCGGCGGCCGGCAGCACGCCCAGCTTCACCGAGAACAGCAGCACCAGCACCAGGCCGAGCAAAAAGGAGGGCAGGGCGCGCAGCACGGTCGACACGGCAAGTGTAAAACGGTCGAGGAAGCCGCCCGGCTTCAGGCCGGCCAGCACGCCGAGCGTCGGGCCGATCAGCAGCGACAGCGCCATCGCCAGCAGCGACAGGTTCAGCGTCGGTCCCAGCTGCCAGGCGATTTCCATCGCCACCGGCTGCGCCGTCACCTGCGATACGCCGAGGTCGAACCGCAGCAGCTGGCCCCACCATTCGACGAGGGCCGCCGGCCAGGGCCGGTCCAGGCCCAGCTCCAGGCGCACCGCCTCGGCGGCGGCCGTGGTGACCATGTCGTAGCCATAGCGGCCGGCCGCGATGCGGTAGGCCATGTCGCCCGGCAGCATGCGCGTCATGAAGAAGCACAGGGTGCCGACCAGCAGCGCCACCAGCACGGCCTGCAGCAGGCGGTGCGCCAGGGCGGGAGCGAGGGCAGGCAAGATACGGCGCCATGCCTGTGCCCGGAAGATTGTCATGTCCATTGCAGTTGCGAGATCCTGTAGCTGCGCTCGAAAGGGTCGATGCTGACGCCGGCGATGCGGCGGCTGGCCGCGCACACTTGCCGGTACCAGACCACGGGGATCACCGGCAGCTCGGCCTGCAGCACGGCAGCCACCCGGGCGCGTGCGGCGGCATCCTGTACCGGGTCGGCCTGGGTTGCCGCCGCCAGGCGCGCCAGGGCGCTTGGGACCTCGGCGTTGCGCCAGCCCATGGCGCCCCAGTCGCCGCCATCGGGGCCGAAGTCCTGCAGCAGGGTGGCCACCGGGTCCGGTAAATTGCCGAAGTTGCGCGCCACCAGACCCATCTGCAAACCGCCGCTGCGGTGGCCGGCCGGGATGTCGCTGGAGTTGCCGATGACGACGCGTACGGCAATGCCGATCTGGCGCATCTCTTCCTGCAGCGCGGCGGCGATCAGCGGCAGTTCGGGGCGGTCGACGAAGGTGGTCAGGCTCAGCGCCAGGCGCTGGCCCTTTCGGTAGCGGATGCCGTCCGGCCCGGGTAGCCAGCCGGCGTCGGCCAGCAGGCGCCGCGCCGCGGCCGGGTCGGTGCGCAGCGGCGCCAGCGCCGGGTCGTGCCAGCCGCGCATCGACGGCGGGAACAGCTGCGATGCGCCGAGGTCGGCGTCGCGCAGCAGCGCGCGGGCGATGCCTTCGCGCTCGACGCAGAGCGAAATGGCGCGGCGCACGCGCACGTCGGCCAGCAGGGGATGGCCGCTATTCAATTTCAGGAAGGTGGTACGCGGCAGCATCTGCGTGACGAGTAGCGCTTTCGGGCTGGTGCGCAGTGCGCGGATGCTGGGCGGGTCGAGCGAGAACGCCAGTTCGGCCTGGCCGCTTTGCACCAGCAGGGTCCGCGTTTCGGCGCGCGCCACGCTGATGTAGCGGGCGCGCCGCACCTGGCCCGGCACCGCGAGCCCGCCGTAGCCGTCGAAGCGCTCGACGTCGAACTGCTGCGGCATCGAGATCGAGACGATCTTGAACGGCCCGCTGCCGACGATGCGCACCACGTTGCCCTTGGCGTCGAACGAGGCCGGCGCCAGGATCTGCACAGAGAAGTGCGTGAGCAGGTAGGGCAGCGGCGCGAACGGCCGGTTCAGCGCGATCACGATGTCGCCGCCGTCGCTTGACATGGCGCGGATGTCGGCCAGGCGCAGCACGCCGGGCCGGGCATGGGCACGGCGCAGGCACATCAGCACGGCCTCGGGTGTGATCTCGCTGCCGTCGTGGAAGCGGCGGTTGCCGCGCAGGCGGAAGCGCCAGGTCAAGCCGTCATTCGACACCTGCCACGAGGTGGCCAGGCGCGGCTGCAGGCGCCCACGATTACTGACGTCGAGCAGGGTCTCCACCACCTCCATGCGCGCGAACATGTAGCCGGCACGCGAGGGGTCGAGCCCGGTCATTTCCCAGGGGCCGATCACGGTCAGCACGTCCTTGCCTGCGGCCGTGAACGCGTGCGCGTGCGGGCCAGCGCGGTCGTCGGCCCCGGCGCGCCAGGGCAGGAGCGAGGCCGCCGTGGCCGCCAGCACGCTGCGGCGCCGGCGGGATGGGTCGCTTGATCGGCTCATGTCAGGAGAAAGGTGTAAGGACGCCTGGCCACCAGGGCCGCGGCGAAAGGCCGTGATTATAACGGCAGGCCACCGGCCCACTGCCATGGCGGCAGGATCGGGAAGACCAAAAAAAACCGGCGCCAGGGCGGGCGCCGGTTTGGTCAAGGACCGCCGGATCAGCGGAAGGTGTAGTTCACGCTGGCGTAGAAGCGCCGGCCGCGCGGATCGGTGTAGCTCGGATCGTAGCCCGACAGGAAGTAATAGGCCTGGTTCGAGTAGGGCGGAGCGCGGTTGAACAGGTTCTGCACGCCGACGCGCAGCTTCAGCTTCGGATCGAATTCATAGGCGCCGGAGAGGTCCCACAGCGAATACGACTTCACGCGGTTGGCCGCCACCACGCTGCCGTCGTCGATGTTGATCGCCGTGTTCTGGTCTTCGTAGCCGCTCGACCAGGTGTTCTGCAAATTGGCCGAGAACGGACCCTGGTCCCAGTCCAGGCTCAGGCTATGGCGCCAGCGCTGCACCACGCCGTCGGTGACGAAGCGGTTCAGGTTGCTCACGAAGGCGTCGCCCGGTGCGTTCTGGATCTTCGAAGACAGCACATAGGTGCCGTTCAGGCGTCCGCCGAAGTGGCCGTAGGGCGTGTTCACGCCGCGCACCGTGACCGCCAGGTCGAGGCCGCGCGCCAGCTGGGCGCCGCGGTTTTCCTTACGCAGCTCAATGTAGTCGATCAGGCCGTCCTCGTCGCGGTAGACCAGGTCGCCGTATTTCGCCAGGTTACCCAGGATGATGTCGTCGCCGATCTCGCTGATCAAGTCGGTGCGCTTGATGTTCCAGTAGTCGAGCGAGGCGTTCACGTGGCTGCCCAGCGCGGCCACCGCGCCCAGCGAGAACTGGCGGCTGCGCTCGGGCTTCAGGTTCTCGTTGCTGTAGCGGCGCGTGTCCCAGTTGTCGGCGCAGTCCGAATAATTGTTGTCGACGGTGGCGCAGTAGACCGGATCGGGCAGGGTGGCGGTGGCGCTGTAGACGGTCGGGCGGTGCAGCTCGGTCATGGTCGGCGCGCGGAAGCCGCGGCCGGCCGAGGCGCGCAGCAGCACGCCGGCTTGCGGGCGGTAGGAGAGGCCGATCTTCGGGCTGGCCGCGCCGCCGACCTGCTCGTAATGGTCGTAGCGTGCCGACAGCTGGGCTTCCCACTGTTTGGCAAACGGCAGCAGCACTTCGCCGTACAGCGCCGCCACCTTGCGGCTGTCGCCCGTGGCGCGTCCGCCTTCGGGTGCGGCGTCGTTGTTGATGTTGTCGCTCAGGAGCAGCTCGGACGGCGTGAAGCGGTTGCGTTCACGGCGCGCTTCGCCGCCGACGGCCACGGCCAGGTCGCCGCCGTCCATCTTCGAGAGCGCGCGCGAGAACTTGAAGTCGACCGAATCGAGCGTGCCGCGCGCGCGGCGCACCACGTCGTTCACCTGGATGCTGTCGATCAGGGCGCGGCCCTCGGCGCTGGAGGGGCCGAATGGGTTGATGCGGCCATCGTAGATCCCTTCCAGCAGCTCGTTGTACAGCACGTAGCCGTGGGTATCCTTGTCCTTGACCGTGTTGACGCTGTGATTGACGGCGGCGTCGTAGTCCCAGCCGCCAAGGGTGCCGGTGATGCCAGCGACAAAACGCACGCCTTCGCTGGTCAGTTCGCTGGTGCGCTGGCCGGCTTCGTTCAGGCGCATGCGCAGTTCGAGTTCGCCCGGGTAATCGTCGTCGAGTTCATCGAGGCCGGTGCCGGCCAGTTGCGGCACGCGGCTGTAGTCGATGTAGCCGGTCACGCGCGCGGCCGAGCCGGTGTACCAGGTCTTGGCGCGGCTCAGCGCCACCTCGGCATAGGCCTGGTGGCCGCCGCCCAGCTTCACCACGCCGCGGCTGAGCAGGCTGGCCTTTTCCGACTTCGGATACAGCTCGGTGTCGCCCATGTAGTTATAGGTGCAGGCATCCACGCCGCCGGTACCGGCCGGCAGGTAGACATTCGCCGGCGGGTCGCAGTCCGGCACCGACAGATTGATCAGGCGGTTCGTGATCGGCTGGCCGTTGATGGTAAAACCGAGTTCCTGCAGGCGGTCGCGCTGCAGCGAGGTCAGGCGGATGTTCGCCGGGCTGGTGTAGCCGGAGAGCAGGTGGCCGAGGCGTTCCTCGACGCGCAGGTTCGGAATGAAGGAACGCTGCGAGGTGTTCAGGGCGTTCGTGCGCTGGAAGTCGGCCACCGCGAACACGTTGTAGCCGTCGGCGTCGAGCGCGCCGGTGCCGGCGCTGATGCTCAGGGTGCGCTTGCCGGCGCCGCCTTCGTCGGTCTTGCCGACGTAGCCGCCGATTTCCACACCCTGGTAATCCTTGCGCGTGATGAAGTTGATGACGCCGCCGATGGCGTCGGTGCCGTACAGCGCCGAGGCGCCGTCGAGCAGCACTTCGACGCGTTCCAGCGCGGCGGCCGGGATGTTGTTCAGGTCGACGCCGCTGTCGTCGCCGGGCGAGGCGAAGTTGGCCATGCGCCGGCCGTTCAGCAGCACCAGGGTCGAGGAGGTGCCGATGCCGCGCAGGTTGGCGCTGTTGAAGCCGCGCTGGTCGCCGCCGACGTTGATGCTGGCGCCGTCGGTCAGGCCATTCACGTTGGCGGACACGCGGCCCAGCAGTTCGGCGGCGGTGGTGATGCCGGTCTTCTCGATCTCTTCGCGCGAGATCACCTGCACCGGCAGCGCGGTCTCGGATTCGACGCGGCGGATGGCGGAACCGGTGACTTCCACGCGCGGCATCTCGCGTGCGGTTGCGGTAACTTCAGTTGCAGTCACATCCTGGGCGAATGCCGGGACAGTCAGCGTACTGCCCAGGGTCCAGGCGCCGGTGAGCAGCAGGCCGCGAACGGCGCGCGCACCTGCCTTGAGATTTGTTTTCATTGTTTTTCCTTAGTAAAACTTGGGCTCATCCGCGATATTAAATCTGGCGCCAGCAGCACAGGTAGAAATTGAAGATGTGGAAAGAAGTGTGGTAAAGATGATACGCAGCGCGCCGAGGAGACACGCTGGAGAAATTGACAGACGCCAGGGGAGATGATCTCGCGCGCCTTCCTGCACCTTGCCGCGGCCGGGCTGTCCTGCTAAGCTTGCCGGTTCCCCTTTTCAGCCGCGCAGCCGCTCCGCTGCTGCGCATACATTTCCCCGCATGCCAGGGCACGCCGCTGCCGGCGCCCACCGCATTGCCGGGTTCGCTACAAGATCGCCGATATGAGTACCCGCCGCAACCCACCTGGCTTCAAGGACATCGTCGTCCTGACCCTGCGCGTCTGGCGCGAAGCCGCCGCCTTTTTCCTCAGCATCGAACTGGCACTGATGCTGCTCGTTGCCGTCGCCACCGTGGCCGGCGTCTGGCTTGCCGTCCTACACGATGCGTACAGCCTGCTCGCCTTCGGCTTCGCCATCGCCTACCTTGCCGCCCGCATCATCCTGCATGCCAAGCGCATCCTTTCCTGGCCATTCATCCGCGACTGTTAGGTAACCAACAGTCCCATCCCCTTCCTGGGTGCAGACTGGACCGTCTTTTTGCGGATCAGCTCGCAAAGAGTCCTTGAAGCCAATCCACCAGGAAAGGAAATACATGAAAGCGCTCGTTTATAACGGTCCCTGCGACGTGCAGGTGAAGGACATGCCCGACGCCCGGATCGAAAAGCCGACAGACGTGCTGGTGCGCATCACCACCACCAACATCTGCGGTTCGGATCTGCACATGTACGAAGGCCGCACCAGCATGGAAACCGGCCGCATCCTCGGCCATGAGAACATGGGCGAAGTGATCGAGGTCGGCAACGCCGTCGACCGCGTGAAGGTGGGCGACATCGTCTGCCTGCCGTTCAACATCGGCTGCGGCTTTTGCGAGAATTGCGAGCGCGGCCTGTCCGGCTTTTGCCTGACGGTCAATCCCGGCACCGCTGGCGGCGCCTATGGCTTTGCCGGCATGGGCCCCTACAGCGGCGGCCAGGCCGAGCTGCTGCGCGTGCCCTACGGCGACTACAACTGCTTGGTGCTGCCGCCGGACGCCAAGGAAAAGGAAAACGATTACGTGATGCTGTCGGATATTTTCCCGACCGGCTACCACGCCACCGAACTGGCCGGCGTCAAGCCGGGCGAGTCGGTGGTCATCTATGGCGCCGGGCCGGTCGGCCTGATGGCGGCGATGTCGGCCAACATCAAGGGCGCGAGCCAGGTGTTCGTGGTCGATACCCACAAGGACCGGCTGGCCCTGGCCGAGAAGCTGGGCGCGATCCCGATCGACGATACCGAAGGCGGCGGCGTGCAGCAGATCCTCGACATGACCGACGGCAAAGGCGCCGATTGCGGCTGCGAGTGCGTCGGCTACCAGTGCTGCGACAAGCACGGCAAGGAAGTGCCGAACCTCACCATGAACAACCTGGTGCAGACCGTCAAGGCGACCGGCGGCATCGGCGTGGTCGGCGTGTTCCTGCCGCAGGACCCCGGCGCGCACGACGAATTGGCGAAAGAGGGCAAGCTGGCCTTCGACTTCGGCAACTTCTGGTTCAAGGGCCAGCGCATCGGCACCGGCCAGGCCAACGTCAAGCACTATAACCGCCATCTCGCCAAGCTGATCCATGCTGGCAAAGCAAAACCGTCGGCCATCATTTCACACGAATTGTCGCTGGACGAGGCGCCGAAGGCCTACGAGCAATTCGACAAGCGCGCCGACGGTTGGACCAAGGTCGTGCTGAAGCCGGGCAAATAAGCACCGGACGGGGCCGGTCGATCGCTGCCGGCCTCGCCATGGGGTAAGATGGTGCGTTGCTCATCTTGCCCATCCCTGCATGGAATTTCGCCAGATTCACTACTTCATCTCCCTGTACGAAGAGGGCACCGTCACGCGCGCCGCGCACCGGCTGAACATCGTGCAGCCGGCCCTGAGCATGCAGATCAGTAAGCTCGAGGAACACTTCGGCCAGAAGCTGTTCGAACGCACCAAGCAAGGCATGGTGCCGACCGCCGCCGCGCGCCAGATGTACCGCCTGTTCCTGCCGATCATGCGCGATTTTTCGAACGCCCAGGCGCAGATGCTGAGCAGCGAGGGCGAGATCCGCGGCCACGTCAACATCGGCATGATCGCCTCGATCACCGAGGGCGTGCTGGTCGATACGCTGAGCGATTTTTCGAACAAGTACCCGGAAGTGGGTGTGACGGTGAGCGACGGCTATACCAGCACCCTGACCGACTGGGTCGCCGGCGGACGCCTGGACGCGGCCATCGTCAACAAGCCGCGCCGGCCGCTGGCGCTGGACGTCGAGCACATCATCGATGAGGAGATGGTGTTGATCACCGGGCCGGGGTTTGCTGCCAGCCTGCCGGCGAATCTCACGTTGCGCCAGTTGCCGTCGCTGGGGCTGGACCTGGTGCTGCCGAGCCGTGGGCATGGCTTGCGCAGCAATATCGACAGCTTTGCCGAGAGCGAGAACATCGAGCTGGTGCCGAAGTTCGAGATCGATTCGCTAGTGGCCACGGTGAACCTGGTCGAGCGTAATCAGGTGGCGACCGTTGTGCCGCGCGTGGCGGTGCACCGGCAGTTGGCGAGTGGGGCGCTGCGGGCGTATCCGATCGTGTCGCCACGTCTGGTGCGGCGGGTGGTGAGCGTGTCGCATCCAAGGCGGCCCTTGAATCCGGCGACGAAATTGTTTATATCAATGCTGGCGGCGAATATGCGCTTGCGCGCGCCGGGTGCACAGGGCGATAACTCGTAGGGTGGGCACTCCGTGCCCACGCGGTACGTGTTCGTCCTTGCACTACGTGCGGTGAATTGTCGCCCACCTGCGCCGAGCCAGGCCATGTAATGCGGATTCGTGGCCGTTGCAGCTTGTGCGAGCGATGCCTCGCTGCTGCGGACTGCGAAGATGTGCGTACCGCGTGGGCACGGAGTGCCTTGCGCGGCCCGGCCCACCCTACGATTGGCGGTGCGGTCTAGTCCAAACGCTGCGCCGTGCTGGCCTTATACCAACCCGGCGTTGCGGAAGATGTGCTTGGTCTCGAGGAAGTCCGCCAGGCCCTCGTAGCCATGCAGGCGCCCGATCCCGCTGCGCCGGTAGCCACCGGTTTCTGCCTCCGCAAACAAGCGGTTATGGTCATTGATCCACACCGTCCCGTTGCGCAGCGCCCGCGCCAGGCGCATGCCGCGGTCGCCGTCCGCCGTCCACACGCTGGCCGACAGCCCGAACACGGTATTGTTGGCGCGCGCCACCGCTTCCTTCTCGTCCTCGAACCGTTCCAGCACCACGAACGGCCCGAAGATCTCGTCCTGGGTAAAGAAAGCATTCGCATCCGCATGCGCCACCAGCGTCGGCGTCAGGAAGTGGCCGTTTGCCAGCTTGCCCACACCGCGTCCACCGCGCAGCACGACCTCGTCGCAGATGCCCAGCGCACGCTCGACGTCGTTCGACACGCGATCCAGCGACTCGCCGTCGATCAGCGGCCCCATGCCCGCGC
This sequence comes from Massilia sp. BAP21, assembly GCF_057801335.1. NCBI lineage: Bacteria > Pseudomonadati > Pseudomonadota > Betaproteobacteria > Burkholderiales > Oxalobacteraceae > Massilia > Massilia sp. BAP21. The sequence continues at coordinate 2,322 of NZ_CM173596.1, read as the reverse complement.
CCGGCGAATCACCCGGCGCCACCATGATGGCCTCCAGCGCCGCCTTCAGCGCCCGCTTCATCTCGTCATAGCGCGACGCATGCACCAGCACCCGCCGTGCGGCCGTGCACTGCTGGCCCGAGATGATGGTGGCGGCCGTCGCCAGCCGCTGCGCCACCTGCTTGAAGTCCGCATCCGGAAACACCAGGCAGCTCGACTTGCCGCCCAGTTCCAGCGACAGCTTCTTCATGGTCGGCGCGGCGGCTGCCATGATGCGCTGGCCGGTCAGGTTCGAACCGGTAAAGCTGAGCACATCGACGTCGTTCGACGCCACCAGCTCCTGCGCCACCTCGCTGCCGTTTTCGAGCACCAGATTCAGCACCCCGCGCGGCAGCGACTCGACCGCCGCCAGTTCGCGCAGCACCTGGGTCGTGATCTGCGCGGTCTGGTGCGCCGGTTTGATGACCACTGTGCAGCCAGCGGCCAGGGCCGGCGCCAGCGAACGGATCAGCAGCACGACCGGCGCATTCCACGGAATGATCAGGCCCGCCACGCCGGCCGCCTCGCGCAGGGTGGCCGAATACGCCCCCGGTTCGACTTCCATGAAGTGGCCCGGCATATGGCGCGTCAGGCCCGCGTAGTAGCGGATCTCGGAAATCGCGCCGGCCATCTCGCCGCGCGACTGCGCCAGCACTTTGCCGTTTTCCTGGGTCAGTAGGGCGGCCAGTTCGGCGCGCCGCTCCAGGCGGTCGGCCCATTGCAACAGCACCATCTGGCGCAGGCGCGCATCGTGCGACCACAGCGAAGTCTCGAACGCCTGGCGCGCCGCCACGATGGCGGCTCGTGCTTCGGCCACGCCACTGGCAGCATAGGTCCCGATGACGCTGCCGTCGGCAGGATTGCGGCTTTCGCCGCTGGCCCCGCCGGCCGCGCCTTGCCACTGGCCGTCGATGTAGTTGAGAGCGTTAAGCAGGCCCATGGTCCGGATCAGCTGCCGTTGAAGACGGGCGGACGCTTGGCATGGAAGGCCTCGACGCCTTCGCGGAAGTCGTTCGACGAACGCAGGCGGCTGTAGCAGTGGCCTTCCAGCTCGATCGCCACCGACAGCGGCGAGTCCTCGGTGTCGTTCAGCAGCTTCTTCGCCGTGCGCTGGGCCAGCGGCGAGAAGAAGCGCAGTTCGTCGACCAGGCGGTCGGTGGCTGCTTCCAGCTCGGCATCCGGCACGATCTCGGTGGCCACGCCCCAGTCGAAGGCTTGCTGGCCTGGGATGCGGCGCGAGCGCATCACGATGTCCTTGGTGCGCGTGATGCCGACCATCTTCTGCAGGCGCGCCGAGCCGCCCGAACCGGGGATCTGGCCGAGCTTCTGTTCCGGCAGCGCGTAGAAGGTGGTGTCGGTGACGATGCGGAAGTCGCAGGCCAGCGAGATCTCGAAGCCCACGCCGAAGCAGAAACCGCGGTTCGCCGCGATCACCGGCTTGCTGCAGCGGGTCGGCGCCGCGATGTTCCAGGCCAGCTTCGACACGTGTTCCGGGCTCGCTTCCAGGAAGCCGCGGATGTCGCCGCCGCTGGAGAAGTGCTGGCCCTCGGCGCGCAGCACGATCACGCGCACGCGCTCGTCGGCGTCGAGCGCCTCGAACACCAGGCGCAGCTGCTCGCGCTGGGGCATGGTGATGATGTTGAACTGGCCGTTCGAGAGCACGATGTCGGCGCGCTGGCGCTCGGCGTCGATCTCGACGCGGAAGTTGACGAGGTCCGCGAGCAGGGTTTGGGCTGGGTGATTCAGTTGGGTCATGCTGTTCTCCTGAGTGTTATTGATGTTCGTTAGTGGCCGCTTTGTTCATCCCTTCCCAACGCCGTACCAGGCCATCATGGGGAAGGTCGAACAAGTCGAGCAGGCGTCCGACGGTATGGTTGACCATGTCGTCGAGCGAATCGGGTCGGGTGTAAAAGGCCGGCACCGGCGGGAAGATGATCCCGCCCATTTCGGTCACGCTCGTCATGTTGCGCAGGTGGGCCAGGTTGAGCGGCGTTTCGCGCGCCACCAGTACCAGGCGCCGGCGTTCCTTGAGCATCACGTCGGCGGCGCGCGCCACCAGGTTGTCGGCCAGGCCGTGGGCGATGCTGGCCAGGGTCTTCATCGAGCAGGGCGCCACTACCATGCCGGCGCTCCGGAACGAACCGCTGGCAATCGTGGCGCCGATGTCCTTCACGTTGTGCACCACGTCGGCCAGCGCCTCGATCTCGCTCTTGCGCATGTCGAGTTCCTGCTGGGCCGTCATCACGCCGGACGAGGACATCACCAGGTGCGACTCGCAGGCGCCGCTCTCGCGCAGCGCCTGCA